>CAWBLL010000030.1:0-14694 GCA_963789465.1 uncultured Bacteroidales bacterium | reverse complement strand
TGATGTATAGAATTTTGCAGACTCCATGGCGATGCCGATCGACTGGCCATATCTTATTATACTGTCACCGGCAATAACCTCGACACCAACATAGAAGAAAAGGGCTACAACTCCCAGCATGAGGTGAGGGAACTGCCATACACTTGTTTTTTTTGAGTTTGATTCGCTGCTTGCTGCATCCTCCGCCTCGGTATCAACTTCCGGAAGATGTGCAAACCGGAGCAGAAGACCGAGAAGTACAAGTATGATTGCCATTACTATATATGGGGCTATTACCCTTCCGGCAAGCTCATCGAGAAGTCCGGTTCGTACAACAGTATCCGTAGTCCCGGCAAGCTTTGCTTCGAGCACTTTTGAATCCTTCAGAATAATGCTTGCAAGAATTATAGGCGCTATAGCTCCTGCAAATTTATTTGCAATCCCCATGATGCTCATTCGCTTGGCAGCGGTTTCAGGAGGACCTATAATTGTTATGTAAGGATTTGATGCCGTCTGTAATAGTGTCATTCCGGTTGCTTCAACGAACAGGCCGACAAGGAAGAGTCCGAATGTTCTGGACATTGCAGCAGGTATAAAAATGAGTGCCCCTGCAGCCATAACCCACAGACCAAGTGACATGCCATTCTTGAATCCTGTTTTTTTCAAAACTGCTGAAGAAGGGATTGCCATCACCAGGTAGGAGACATAGAATGCAAATGTCACAAAATATGCCTGAAAATCGTTTAATTCGCATGCAGTCCTCAGAAAAGGTATCAGAATGCCATTGAGCCAGGTTACAAAACCGAAAAGAAAAAAGAACAGACCGATAATCGAAACAGAAAAAATATAATCTTTTCTGCTGATGCCGGTGGAAGCGCTGGTAGTAGTCATACTCTGCAAATTTATTATGGTTAGGTTCGGATGAAGGATTCAAAACTAATCTTTTTATCTGACTGCAGCAAGAAAAAATAAATTTGTTTTTTTAGTTCAAAAGCCATAGAACTAACTGCTATTTAGCTACTTTTGTTTCTGACTAAAGCTTAGATAAATAGATATGCCTGACAAGAAGAAAATTTCGAGGGATACCATTGAAGAAATAGGCAAGGTATTTGAGAAATTTGGGCTGACGCCTATGCAGGGCAGGATTGTAGCCTTTTTTACCATCAGTGATCCTCCGGAGAAGACATTTGATGAGTTGGTTGAATATTTCAAAGCAAGTAAAAGCTCGGTAAGTAATTCCCTTAATTATCTGCTGCAGAACAAAATAATGGATTATAAAACTTTTGCATCTGATCGCAAAAGGTATTTCTTTCTGACTGATGCTTTCTTTCCTGTTTACTTCCGGAAGGTTCTTGAGAATGTTTCAGAGCTAAAGGAATATGCTTACAGGAGCGTGTCTATGCGCACACCGGAATATCCTGTGGCCAATGAAAAAATACTTCAATGGATTGAGAATGCCAACAGGTTTCAGGAAGCCCTCGAAAATACCATTGAATCGCTTCGCAGCGACTCTCTCAGTAATTCCTTATAGTCTATTTCTTCTTATCATTTTCTGAGATCATTCTCGAAACTGACCCGAGGTAACCTCCATGATGCCTTCTTGAATAATCGGTTGCATTGAATCCGATCTTTTCCATCATAAGTACAACAAGAGTATCCCCGATGACTGTCATAACCGTTGTGGAGGTCGTAGGAGTAAGTCCGAGGGGACACACTTCGGCAGGTGCTCCGGTAAGGATATAACAGTTTGCCTTTTTTGCAAGCGGACTGTTTTCATCGCTTGTTATTACGATAACGGGTATTTGAGGGTATAGGTTGTCCTTAAGATCTATCAGCTCTATTATTTCCCTTGTCTTTCCCGAATTGGATATCGCCAGCAAAACATCATTTTCCTGAAGGATCCCAAGATCGCCATGCTGAGCCTCGCTTGGATGCAGATATGCTGCAGGTGTCCCTGTGGAGCTGAAGGTGGTGGCTATGTTATGCGCAATCTGACCGGCTTTCCCCATTCCGCTTAAAACCAGCTTGCCTTTTTTACCATGAACATGGCTGTAAATTATGGCAATAGCTTCTTCAAACCCGGATGTGACCGGTATATTAATGATGGCAGATGCTTCATTTTTAAATATTTCACTGATCCTTTCTATCATATTAACTTCCTAAATGTCTCATAAATAAAAGCATGCCAAAGTTATTAAAAATAATTGCCGGTAAGCATGATGTTTATTTTTTTACCTTACTTTCATTATATATTATAAACGCTATTTTTGTAATGTACCAGCGGTTTTTGGATAATGTTTAATCATTCAGCAGCCATAGGAGCTGACATAGGTCGTTATTCGATAAAAATAGCTGTTGTAAGGATCGATGGCGAAATTATTGCAGTAAAGTCTTATCCTCTTGCTCAGAAGCAGGCACGGGATTACCTTATAGAGAAGGTCATTCAGGCTGTGAAGGATATCAGGCAGGTTGTGGCAATTGAGGGGGTTAATCCAATCTGTATAGGCATATCCGCCAAAGGATTTATTGATAACATGGCAGGTATAATCGTTGGTCCGGATCAGGGTATAAAAGATTGGACGGATGTTCCGCTTGCAAAAATTGTAAAACAAGAAACGGGACTGCCGGTATATGTTGATAATGATGCAAATATGATGACCATAGCCGAGCACAGGTTTGGTGCTGCAAAGGGATATAGAAATGTTGTTTTTGTGGCCCTTCGTACCGGGATAGGGGGTGGTATTATTATAAATGGCAAGCTCTACAGGGGATCAGGTAATGCGGCAGGTGAAATAGGTCAGATGATAATAAACTGGGACAATGGAACCAGCGATAAGGGCATACGTGGTTCCTATGAACATTTTGCCTCAGCAGCTTCGGTCGTAAGGAGATATGGTGAGGAAACAGTATCATTGGAAGGAAAGACTCACAAAAGCGTCTCATGCAAGGAAATTTTTGAACTCAGTTACAGGAATTCACCGGAGGCATTGAAGGTGGTAAGGGAGAATTCAGATATCGTTGGGATCGGTCTTGCCAACCTTATTACTATTTTCGCCCCTGAGATTATTGTTCTTGGAGGTGGAATGTCTGAAGCGGATGGCAGTTATATTTCAATGATAAAGGAAAGCGCTTTTGCCAATTCACTGCCAAATTGCAGATCTGACATACGAATTGAGAAGGCACAGCTTGGAGCAGCAGGATCATTGCTTGGTAGCGCCTATTGGGGAATGACCAGGCTGGCTGGCAAGAGTATCTGAAACACAATATTCATTAAAAATTGAATCAGGAATGGGAAAGAATATACAGAAAGAAATTAAAGGGCTGCCTTCACTCAGTTCTCAGCCATATGTAATTGTAACTGCATTTTTAACCCTTTTTGCACTTGTGGGATTTGCCTACTATGGTTTGCCATTCTTTTTTGATTTCATTACAAAAGAGTATGGTTGGTCACGAACAGTTGTCACATCAGGCAATGCCCTGGGGAAACTGCTTGTAGGACCACTGTTTGGTTTCATTGCAGGATGGCTGATTGACAAGTACGGACCAAGAAAATTAATGCTGTCAGGAATACTGATGATGGGAATTGCTCTTGTCGGATTAAGTTTTGCCAATTCTCTTAGCCTGTTTTACCTTTTCTACATTTTCAATGCCCTGGGCTATGTATGTGGTGGACCGCTGCCATGCCAGGTTTTGATATCGCGGAGATTTGATAAAAACCGGGGTAAGGCGATGGGAATCGCCTATCTTGGCATCGGGACAGGAGGCGCTCTTGTTCCTTTAATTGCAGCTGCTCTGGAGAAGAATTACGGCTGGCATGTTTCCCTGGCCGGTCTGGGAATTATTGCTGTAGTAATAGCTTTCCCAATGGTATTTTTTCTGAAGGGCTCTACTCTGAAAGGCGTGCAACGCGGAAGCACCGAGCCAGCGGTACCTATAAAAAATATTCTGATGAACAGGAACTTTTACTTGTTGGGCATCGGCAGTATGTGCGCCATTGGAGCAGTTGGCGGAATAAACCAGCATCTGAAGCTTTATCTTCGTGACCTTAACTTCACACAGACGCAGGCTGCCCATGTAATTTCGCTTGTGCTGCTGTCAAGCCTGGGCGGGAGGGTATTAATGGGCTGGCTGGCTGATGTGATTCACAGGAAATATGTAATGATCTTAATATATATGATCGTGGCTTCAGCAATACCCTTATTGCTGGTTGGAGATTTTCCCGGCCGGATCTACCTCTTCGCTGTCATTTTTGGTATTGGCCTCGGAGGAGATTATATGATCATTCCACTAATGGCTGGCGATCTGTTTGGAGTGAGAGCTCTTGGAAGGACTATGGGGATCATCCTGGTGGCAGATGGCATTGCAGAATCCTTGTTCCCGATGCTTTTGGGAGCTTTGTACAACACTGCTACGAAAAGTTACGCGATTGGTTTTATCGTACTGATATGCGTAGCCGTTACCGGAGCAATTATTGTATCCTTTTTACCAAAGACTGATCAGGGTCATGAGATCAGTGAAGCTATTGAAGCACTCTAATCCTTTCACTGCACGTCAGACCATCAGCATAATCTATGCGCAGCATCACGGTATGCCTCCATATTTTCAAACGATGTATCAGGAGGTATCTCACAACCCGCTGATACGATTCCACGGTAATTTGTTACTCTGTAGCACTCATTTACACTTTCCGCAATTGATTCTTTATTTCCATCCCTGATTACAGAAACAGGATTACTGTTGCCGGAAGGTACCTGTCCGGGATGAAAGAGTGGCATGAAATCTCCCATGTTGGTCACCAGATGATCAATATCAACAATATCAGCTCCTGTTTCAATCATATCTGGCAAAATTCCGGTAGTGTTTCCGCAAATATGAAGTTTGACTCTCGCATTCAATGAATGCGCATGATCCACCATGGCTTTTTCGAGAGGGAAAACGAACTCCTGGTAGAGATCAGGTGAAATAAGAGAGCAAACGGCGTCACCTATCCCAATGCAATGGGCTCCCGCATTGATCTGTTCCGTGATGAACCGCATTGCACTCTCAGTCATTATTTCGAGTGCAAGCTTAATTTTTCCTGGATTCTCGAACATATCAAGGCATGCGGCTGAAAGATCTCTTAAATCACAATATTCCGCAAGAGGGCCTTCGACCCAGCCACATATAAACTGAGTATCAGTGAGCCTTCTTAACTCCTTTATCACATTTACTATTGTGGTCATTCTCGAATGCTCACTTACCTTTAAAACTTTGAGCTTGTCAACATCGTCTATCGACTGAATCAAAAACTCAGCCACCTGCGGAAGATTATCCTCAGGATATTTAAGTTTTGTACCATAAGCGCTGGCTTCAGTGTAGGGATCCGACATGACATTGACCCAATCGTACCCGAAATCATGGGAGCAAAGAATATTTGCATCGGATTTGGTTTTATAATCCAGACAAAAATCCTTGTATCTGACACCTGCATATTTCGCTGCCAGTCTCATCAGAATCGGATGAAACGGCGGCCTGTCGACAGTAAGTCCATCTATAAAGTCCTGCGTTCTCTGAAGTGAATTCATTTTATTTAATATCTACTTGTCAAATTGGGAAAGGTCAAGCATGGGGTCGAGCCTCGCATTTGAGTTGCGCAGCTCGTCCCACCTGGTTCTTTCTCCTGAAATAGCAGCTTCACGTCCCAGGATCGCGGTTAATGTTGATTCGGATCCGGAACGTGTTTCATTGAGGTAGTTCCCGGTTTCAATACTGTTGATAAAGGCAATCTCCTTGTTTGCATCTGCATCCTGAAGAGCTGACATGAATGCTCCTGCTCTTCTCTGCTCTTCAGTCGGGATATCATTTGCACATTTCGGTACCCCTGAATCCCATGGCTTGTCGCCACTAATATACACCCCTCCTGAATAGTGAGCTTCTGCGGTACCCCTGGTACCTAAAAATTTGGCACATACATCGCCGAAATGATTTCCGAATTGTGTTGTCAGTACGCTTACATTTATGCCGGGATACTCATACATCAGCTGAAAATGTTTCCATGTGTCGCCATATTTGTGTGAATCATCCTTTCCACCAGCGCCGATAGCACTGGTTGGAAGTTTCTGAAGAGCCCAGTTGCAGACATCAATCATATGTATGGCCTGATCAAGCATAACGCCGCCCGACAAAGCATGAAAATTATACTGGTTGCGTATCCTGGCTTCATCGTATGAGAGTCCGCTGATATTACCAACTGCAGATTCCGTAGCCAGATAGCATAAATGGACATTAAGTAATTCCCCCAGATCTCCCCTCTGTATCCTTTTTACCATTTCCACATATGGCGTTGCATACCTTATCTGAAAACCTATTACGATGCTTATCTTCCCGCCGACCATGTTGCCAACATGCTCAACCTTACGGCATCCGGCAACATCAGGAGAAACAGGTTTCTCACAATAAATATGCTTGCCTGCTGTAGCTGCGGCTTCCAGGAAATCAGCATGGGTATAAGCCGGAGAGGAGATCTGAACAGCATCAATATCTTTATTATCAAGCAGCTGCAGATAAGCTTTTGACCCGACATATGTGTTTTGTTTTCCAATGGCAGGAAATCCTTTTTTTGCATTCAGATCATCGAGTGTTTTTTTTGCATTATCAAGCTTATCCCTGAAAATATCGGCCATAGCAATAATATTAATGTTTGTATGGTTCGACATGGAAGAAATGACCGATGTGCCCCTCGCTCCACATCCTATAAGGCCAATCCTGATAGCAGTGTTGGCTTTTGATCCGAATGCTGTTGCCGGACTAATAATTGTAAATGCTGATAATGCAGCTGTACTTTGCAGAAAATCTCTTCTTTTCATATTATATATTTTATTGTTATTGTCTGATTAAAAGCATGAGATTCCTGGCTTTGCTCATAATCTCCTGCCAACTTCATATACCAGCTATTTATTAATAATAACAGAATGTAAGTTGTTTGTTCATTATTTAATTTATGAACGGTCAGCTTTAAAGATGACCTCATGAGCATGCAGGGATTCTTCCAGACTAGTCAAAGGCATTTCCCTGTTGTGATCTATTGCCTGAAAAAAGGCTTCGAACTGGTTTTGGTAAGGGTGGTCCGACACATCCCCCGAGTCGAGCATTTTCATGGAGAGCTCACTCCATTTTCCCTTGTTGAGCCCACCCAGCCTGGTTGAATAAAATTTGTTATCGAGAAGGCTACCCTCGCTACCGATAAGATGAATATGAAAATAGTAAGGCTGAAGGCAATCAATTACAGATGCTACTTTCCCAACGCTGCCATCTCTGAACTTCAGAATTGTTACAGATGTTGTAGGATAATCATATTTTGCAAAATCCGGATTGGCAGAATATGAAGATAAGCTGTTCACAGTATCTACTTCATTTCCCATAAACAGGAGAAGTGCATCCATGGCATGGCATCCGGCAGACAGGAGATTGCTCCCGGCAGCATCTTTCCTTATATTCCAGCGATACTGTCCATACCACGGACCAATACCATGAAAATAATCGACTTCCCCGTAATGAATCTGGCCGAGTAAACCCTGATCAATAAGCGCTTTGATTGTAGTGAGCTGGCTTGAAAACCGGCACTCAAAACAAACACAGGTTTTTACTCCGGCTTCAGCTACAGCTTCCTTTACTGATATACAATCTCCCCAGGTCAGGGCGACAGGCTTTTCGATGATAAGATGCTTGCCTGCCTTTGCTGCCATGATGGCCTGCTTTGCATGATCAGCGGGATAACTGCAGATTGAAACTATATCCAGTTCCGGATCTGCAAGCATTTTTTCAAGGTCGGTGAAGCAACTGATTTTGCTTCCGTATTTCGAACTTATTTCATCCGAATCGAGTATCCTGGAAGAAAAAAGAGATGTAACCTTCGCCCGGGAAGTCTTGTTTATCGCTTCAATATGGGCGCCGGCGGCCCAGCTGTAACCAATGATACCAACATTGTATTCATTCATGTTTGTAATAGTATTGGTATGACACTTAAATTTAGATCAAACGTAAAATTTCATATTAGAAAATCAAAGTGAGGCTATAATCTTATCAAGATAACTTTTCGTTTTAAGAATATATTCTTTATTCTGTTCTCCCAGCTCATATTCTATTGTGACATGACCGTTAAACCCCAGATTCTTAAGATAGGCAAGTATAGCAGGAAAATTTACTTCTCCCGTTGGTATGGGAACCTCTTTTCCAAGCTCATCGGGGTTTACAGGATACAAACCGTCTTTGGCATGAAGGGCTCTGACATATTTTCCAATTACTTTGAGGCCATCCAGGGGATTTGCTTTGCCATACATCACCAGATTGGCAGTGTCATAGTTCACAAAAAGATTGCCGGTTCCAATATCGGTAATGGCCCTCAACAGTGTAACCGGAGTCTCCTGTCCGGTCTCAAAATAGATCAGGGTACCTTTATTAAGGGCATATTCTCCTATGGGTTTCATGGTTTCAATAAACTCCTTATAAAGTATATCGGCAGGATCTTCGGGAATAAATCCGAAATGGGCATGAACGGCTGGAATCCCGGAAGCCTTGCAGAAATCGATACCGTGTTTCAGCCGTTCAACGCGGGCTGACCTGTTTTCGCGCGGGACCAGACCGATTGTTGACGGTCCTTCAGTAAAATTCCACTTATAGATGCCCGGTCCCATGCAGATCAGAGAGGTAGGGAGCAAACTGTATCTGATGAGGGTATCAGATAATCTCCTGGCCAGCTGAGGTGAATATTTTTCTATACCGATCTGGCATGTATGGAAACCAAGATCCCTGACGATCTTCAGTTCTTCTTCAGGATTATTTGCTTCAGAAATTATACCTGTTAATATATTTCCGCTTTTTCCAGGCAGCATGCCTTCTGATTTGTTTCCTGCGAGAGTTGTCAACCCTGGCATGGCAGCGAGTAGGGCTGAAGAATATATGAATTTTCTTCTGTTAATTATTGTCATATTAAATGCGATTTTGCTATAATTAAAAACTATCTGCTAATTTCAGATGACCAATTATCAAATATACTTTTTTTGAGCTCAATCCAGGAAAGGGATGACTACCTTTTTTTAAAAGTGCTATTCATCCAGACTTTCCGGATGTCAATGCAGCATTACAGCCACCCGGTGCTTTGCAGCCAGAAACGGCATCTGCCAAACCATTCCTCAAAGGGAGGATGTTTAAGGAAGCCATGCTCTCCGGACTCGTATATATGTATCTCAGCCGGAACACCATTTCTGCGCAGGGTTTCGTAGAATACCAGGCTGTTTTTCGGATTGACCACAGTGTCGTCACCGGCAAGCACCAGAAATGTCATTGGCGTTGATTTGTTAACCTGAAGCTCATTTGAGAAAAACCTGATCAGTTTTTCAGAAGGGTTCTCTCCAAGTAGGTAATCTCTTGAACCGAAGTGGGTAAGACTGTCCGTAAAGCTTATCACCGGGTACACCAGTATCATAAAATCAGGCCGAAGATCTGTACCTGCTTTATTATCAATTACGGCAGTGTCAAAATGAGTGCCGGCAGTTGAAGCCAGATGTCCTCCGGCTGAAAATCCCATTATCCCGATCCTGCTGGGATTAATGTTCCATCCAGCGGCTTTCTCCCTTACCATTTGTATTGCTCTTTGAGCGTCCTGAAGAGGTCCTATGGACTTGTCAGGCATTATCCTGTCATCCGGAAGCCTGTATTTCAGAACAAAAGCAGCAATTCCAAGCCTGTTGAATTCCCTGGCAATATCACGACCCTCCCTGTCCATAACAAGAACATGATATCCTCCTCCTGGGCAAATTATTACCGCAGTGCCATTCGCTTTATCCCTGGGTGGAAGAAAAACTGAAATGGTGGGAACTGAAACGTTGGTGGCCAGGCCGTCCTCTTCTTTATTAAAGACCACATCCCCTGCATTTTCAGGATTCCTGGAATTGGGTATTTTTCCCTGGTAAAGAGGGATTTCCTGCTGGGCAAAAATTCCTGCTGCCAGCATAATAAACAGAAAAGAAAAAATTAGTCTCATATTCAATAATATATAAGTATGTTTCTCATAAAGCTAATTTACGAACTCATGGAAATCGTTATCCTGATCCCGGCTAATATGTAATAACAAAATTGCCCCTGCCAAGTATGAAAGAAAAGCCCGAGTCTTTTAAATTTTTCTTCTCTGTTGTTCCTGAATCGGTATTTTTAACTTCAGCAAACGTTTTTGATCTGTCGGGAATGATGAACTCTGCAATGGAGTTTTCAGGAACGCTTATTTCAAATCTGACTCCATTGTCGCTCTTTATCCAGTTTGATCGAATAATGCCATATGGCGAATGATAGGTACAATTTACATATGTGAGACCCGGTGGCAGCGATGGTCTGATGGTGAATTTCCTGAATCCCGGATTATCAGGATCAGGCTGTATGCCTCCGAGCCATCTGAAAAGCCATTCAGACAGAGATCCAAACATCGGATGGCAATTGGAGTAAACATTGTCGCTTTCCTTCCATGTCTCCCATATGGTTGTTGCACCACGGTCAATCATATGGCCCCATCCGGGAAATGCCTTGCTGTCAGCGACGTTGTACACTCTTGCTGGCAGTCCTGCAGTGGAAAGAGCCTCCAGAATATACTTTGTACCGAAGATCCCTGTCGTAAAATGTCCGGCAGGAGCTCTGTCGAGGGCTTTAACAAGAGAGTCTGAAGCCGCTTTTTTCTCACTTTCCGGGACAATGCCATAATACAGAAGAGTCGAAAAAAGGGTCTGTCTGTTAATTGTATCAGGAACTGATTTTCTCCAGTACATGTTACGGACTGATTCCTCAAGGTGATCAGAAAGTTTTTCGAATTTCTCCGCGTTCACACTGTCATTCATAAACACTGCAAATCTCTTCATTATTCTCGCGCAATCGAGATAGTGTGTTGTTCCTATCAGCATTACAGGAACCTTCACCAATGATTCATGGTCGCTCAATCCTTTGTCAACAATTCCGGAGGGATGGATCCTGGCCGCTTTTTCCATCCATTTCAGATCCATCGGGTAAAGTTGCTTTATGAGTGAAGTGTCGTTATAATAGAGTAACAGCTTATATTGCGTGATAATGAAAGCAGACTCCCAGCTTAGTCCGCATGATTTTATGCCGACGAAAGGAGCGGTATCGATAAAAACAGAATCCTGCATTGCATCCACCCAGTCATAAATTGTTTTGCGATAGAATGAATGCATGTCGAAATTGTAGATGAAAGCATCAGCTGTGGCATTTAAATCGCCTCCATATCCGAATCTTTCCCTCCCGGGACAGTCTGACTGAACAGATATGAGATTATCCAGGAAAGTTCTCCTTGTAGCCGTTTGAATCGAATTGATAAGGTCGGATGAGCAGGAGAAACTATTTTCATTTTCAACATCAGAATGAAATACCAGGGCTTCAATATCCGATGGGTCTGGTTTATAGTTCAGTCCGGTGATTTCCATATAGCGGAAGACATGAAATGTGAAAAGAGGAGTATGTCTGACTTCCGTTTTACCACCGAAAATATATCTGTCTGTTTGCCATGCAACCGGGGGACAACCAGGTCCATTGTCAGTATTAAATACTGCCGAATTCCATGTTGCCTCATTGGCTCCGCTGCCCCGGATGTTTATGCGCTTGATCTGTCCTGCAACTGAAGTCATCGGATTTAGGGTTCCGTCTTCATAAATTCTTTCCCCGAACCTGAAAGTTACAGTATCACCAGGCTCGCCCCTGAGCCTGATATTGTAGAGGCCTGTAAAATTGACACCCATGTCTGCTATCCAGGTATTTTCCGTCGGAGAGTAAATTTTTACAGGGTTGAATTTTGCTGTTACCCTGACAGGGGGGAAGAATGCCTTTTCCAGTTTGCCTCCCGGGCCATTGTCGGGAACGGAATTACTCCATCCGGTATCGTTGAAGCCGGGTAGATCCCATCCCCCCGTTTCCCTGGAGGCATCGTACACTTCACCCAGATAAACACTGTTCCTGGTTACCGGGCCATATGAAAATTTCCATGAGGCATCTGTATTTAGCTCCTGCACTTCCCCGGTATTATATACTATTTTAAGTTTTGCAATGAAGGAGGGTTTTCCGACGGGGAGATAATCGCGAAGATTATAGGTGCTCCACATTTTCATGGGAAGAGGATTGTAGAAGCCATTCCCAAGTGTTGTACCCATGCAGTTTTTACCTGGCAGAATATCAGATGTCAGGTCATAAACCGAATAGTAAACTCTTTTGGAAAAATTGGTCCAGGCCGGATCCAGAATTTTTTCACCTATCATTCTGCCATTCAGTGTAGAATGGTAATAGCCGGCAGCTGTTATGTACAGGGTGGCTGATTTGATGCCATCCTTCACAGAGAATTCTTTTCTGAATATTGGAGCAGGGAAATCACCATACATTAGTGAATCGGTTACAGGCCATACCCGGGAATCGGTTATCCACAGGGCTTGCTTAAAATCCGGATTTTTGCTTTCCCCGGACTGTTCCAATGAACTGTGGCATCCGGTAAACACCAGAAGCATTGATGATGCGATGATAAGTTTTATCGTTCCCTTTCCCTGACTACCTGTTTTCATAAGCATGCTGTATTCTGATTCCTGATTCCTGATTCCTGATTCCTGATTCCTGATTATATCTCTTATTCATTTGCAATATGCAATGTTACAAACGCCCAAGTCCTCTGCTCAGGCTGTGGCATGAAACACTGCCCCCCATCCTTAATACCCCGTGCCCCGTGCCCGTGCTCCGTGCCCCGTGCCCCGTGCTCCGTGCCCCGTGCCCCGTGCCCCGTGCCTACTTATGCGTCTCTCTTCCTTCCCAGCCGCTTTTTCCCTTATCCATGAATACCTCCTGCAGAGTTTTGGAAACCCTGGGGTCGACCTCTTCCACAATTTGTACCCTTAAAGGGTTGGTAAGACGTTTCTGCCATTCCACGACCTTAGCATAGGGTTCAGTGTTTTTGTCAATTTCATATACAAGGTAAGCCCACTTTTCAGCGAAAACATTTCCCTTCAGCACTGGAACTACCTGCTGCATATTCGAGGAAAGGTAAGGATGAGAAAGTCCACGGCACCAGTAAATCCATGGTCCTGCGGTGATATAGAAGAATGGATTCAGAAGTCTAGGAGGTGATTCTACGCCGGAATTGGAATAGTCAAGCTGGATTCCGGCGAAACCAATTCCCTTTTCTTTATTGAAAAAGATTATCCATGGTACGTCAGCTTCCATTTTCAGGTCAGTCAGATCAGGCATATTCGACACATCATAAACAATGACGGAATCCCTCAAGACATCATACCATGCGGCATGGGTAATAAGCTCGCGTTTGAAAACCATCTCGGCGTTTCTGAGGGCAAGAGAATTGACAGTTTCATTAATTCTCATACATGTCGAGCTTATGAAATATGGCATACCAGGGAAAAACTCATATCTGACGGAAGCATCGACCTCTGGTACCTCTCTAAGCTCGTCCCAGACTTCACTTCTGGCTATTATTGCTCCGGCAACCGTCTTTACGTGTCTTGGCGGTTTCCAGTCGGCTGTGTGTGTCCATGCCCGTGGAGGAACATAAATATCCGGATTCCAGTGCATGGCGCCGTTGGTTTCCAGTCTGTGGTAGAATGGTGCATCAGGTCTGCTTTTTAAGGTTATCTGATCAAGATGACCTGAATTTGGATGCAATACTATGGATAGCTTATCATTTTCTATCTGGAGCCCGGGGGCTTCACCCTGGACTCTCAGATCGGTATGATAGATCTTGTCCATGGCATCGGGATTGTTGTAATAAACCAGGAAGACCTGGCTTGATTTGCCAGATATATCGGCAAGGAAAGCTACCCTTGCCGATACTGTTGGAAGCCAGAGTGGTACAGTCCTGGTTGGCTTACCTTCCTTATCCGGGCCAAGATCATCTTCTTTAAGATCTTCCATCACATCATAGACCTGGCAAGGAACTTCAGTGACAGCATAGGTATGAGGATCAACGGACATTACCCGGATATCTCTGGTAATCTGCTGTGCTTCATCCGGGTAAAAAGCAAGGAGTACTTCGACAGGCTCCCTTGTCCGGTTTATTCCGGCAGTTTCACTTACGACAACCGACTTATAGCTCTTCCAGTCGCTGCTAAACACTGATACGCCCTGGGGAGCAGTAACAGTACGGGTTGCAGTTAACATAATATCATCCTTGGAGGCATGAGTAGATTTCTTTGTCAGAACGGAGATCCTGATGTTGTATTTCTGTCCTGGTTCCCATCTGACCCATCCGACAACACTGAAATTCTTATAACTGGTTGCATCCTGTGATACGCTGTAACCTGATGGTGGGCGCTCGGAAATGGGAGGACGGTTAAGGTTTTCGATGTCACTCTCCCTGCGGAGGTCAGTAGCTCTCAGTACCTGTCCGTCAACTGCCGCCTCAACTTCAATGATTGCAGGCTGCGGCAATTCAATATCTGCCTTGAAATGGTAAAATGGTATTCCAGGTGACGGGTAACCCAGCTCCAGTTTTTTTATAACCAGGTCG
This sequence comes from uncultured Bacteroidales bacterium, assembly GCA_963789465.1. Classification (GTDB taxonomy): domain Bacteria; phylum Bacteroidota; class Bacteroidia; order Bacteroidales; family VadinHA17; genus LD21. The sequence goes on along the minus strand of CAWBLL010000030.1, from coordinate 182 downwards.
TTTGCCTGCTTTGACTTCTGTGCATTGACGTTCACAGCAAGTATCATTGTCAGCAGGAAAACAACTGTTTTCGCCAGTATGTAAGTTGCAGGTTTATTCATGACTTATTCTGTTTAAGGGTTTATTTATTATCAGTTTATCTCATTTGAATATTGGAATAGAAGACTATTCATACAGACCGT
>CAWBLL010000029.1:0-17068 GCA_963789465.1 uncultured Bacteroidales bacterium | reverse complement strand
TGGCTGAATAGGTAACTAAAATCCCCCCCTTCACCGTGATGGATGAAATCGATTCAAACACATCTTTTGTCCACATTTCAGGTTGCTTGTCAGGGCCGAAAGCATCAAAATAGATCAGATCGAATTTACCGGAAAGGGCCAATTGTTTTAAATCCCCCCTGATCTTTCTGAGATTGAAATTTTTACAGACTGGCACCATTTTTCCCCAGGGAAGCTCCATGTATCAGACCCGACAGTTCCCTGCCGGCCTCACCGGCATATAAATAGTGATTAAGAGAAGCAATTATATTCTCCTCCAGAGGATACTTTTCGATAGTAGTATAGTTTACCACCCGCATTCCTCCAATGCTTTTTAGTGCGGTGAGAAGGGTATTCAGACCGGTGCCGAAACCTGCCTCGAATATATTAAGGGGGCTTGCCGGGCTGACCTCAAACCCATTATCTATGAAGATAAAATTTGATTCCTGAACTGCGCCGTAAATTGAATGATAGTGTTCATCGAGTTCAGGTACGTAAATGGTGTGTGAACCGTCGGATGTTGTTATTAGCCGTACCAATTTGAAAATTTTAATATGTAATGATAATATTTTTTTAAGGCACAGTTTTATTTTTTATATTAATTTTAGCGGTGTTTTACTCAGTAATTACAATTATTTACTTATAAGGTCTAAAATGAAAACAAAACAATCAAGACGGGATTTTGTGAGAGTTTCTGCCACGGGTGCTCTGGGGGCTTTGGCATTTTCGCAATATGGATTCAAAGCCGACAGGAAAACTTCAGGTTTAGGACTTCAGCTCTATACCATACGGGATGCCATGGCAAAAGATGTTCCGGGATCACTTAAAAAAGTCGCTGATATCGGATATCAATATCTTGAGCTTGCAAGCTACGCTGATGGAAAATTCTACGGCATTGCGCCAAAGGCGTTCAAAAAAATGGTAAATGACCTCGGAATGGAGATATTGAGCAGCCACACCCAGGTGGAAGCACAGGGTATTACTCTTGATAACGCAAAGAAAATGGCCGAGGACCATGCAAAAATTGATGTTAAGTATTGTGTTCAGCCATGGGTGGTAGAGGAAGCAAGAAAAACTGTGGCTAGCTATCAGAAAATGGTATCTGACTGGAATAAGGTCGGTGAGATTATGAAGAAATCAGGCATACAATTCGGATATCACAATCATGATTTTGAATTCAATACAGTTGAAGAAAAAATTCCTTATTACGACATCTTCCTTGCAGAACTCGACAAGGATCTTGTCACAATGGAACTCGACCTCTTCTGGGCAACAAAGGCAGGACAAAATCCGGTTGAAATGTTTAAAAAATATCCGGGGAGGTTCCAGTTGTTCCATATGAAGGATATGTATACAAGGCAGCCTCCTTTTTACACTACCGTAGGTGTTACCGATTTTGCACCGGTAGGTGAAGGATTAATAAATTTCAGGGAGATACTGGCTGCCAGGGATCTTGCTGGTTTGAAATACATGATTGTGGAGCAGGACCTCAGCAGGGAGGGTAAGCCTTTTGATGATATCAAAACCAGCTTTATAAACCTTAAAACAAAAATTCTGATTTAATAAGCGGAATTTATTTTTGGATAAGTTGCGGATCTTGTTGAAAAAGTTAAAGCTGCTACCTTATTTATCTTTGTGTAACCTCTGTGTTCCCGATAGTTGTTGGGAGCATGGGGAGTTCTACAGAGGACTTTTTCAACACCACCGACTACATTGGATTATATTAATAATTATATATATTTGCCAGGGATTCGATAATTTCAGATTATTTTAATTGTAATGATTATTAAATCAATACGTTCATTTTTCCTGCTGCTTGCCGGCTTCTTGTTTTTCACCCATATGATAATTCCACATGATCATCATATGCCTGTTTTTTCGGGGCAGAAGGAAGATTGTCCGTCCCAACATCAAAAATCTGATCACCGCCCTTTGTTTCCCATGCATTGTCATGCTTTCAATGATCTGGCTGCCGAGAAGTGCACCCAAATTATTATAAAGCAGGAATATCAAATAAGTTTTGTTGCAGTAATCTGGCACCCTGTCATCCTTACATCTGTATTGTTTCTTCCCCATGGACCACAGGAAGATTTGCTGAAACCATTTCAGGATATCTCAATACCTGATTTCTCCCCATTCAGGGCTCCCCCCTGCAAGGGCTGAATTTCTCTCTTTTCCTGGCACATCATATTATTGCGGCTTAGACCATTTATATGATCTCTATTTTGGGGTCAGAAATTCGAAGCATGGCCAAATATCAAATAATCAGGTATTAACATAATCAATTTTCAGTATAATGATAGATGGAATCATTTCTTTTTCCATTCGGAATAAATTTGTAGTGGGTCTGTTTATTCTTGCATTGACGGGCTGGGGAATATATTCATTGTCAAGGTTGCCTGTCGATGCCATACCGGATATTACCAATAACCAGGTGCAGATCATTTCACTTGCCCCTTCACTCGCAGTACAGGAGGTGGAAAGTTTTATTACTGCTCCCATTGAGGTGGCAGTTGCAAATATTCCGGATATTGTTGAGCTCAGATCAATTTCACGTCTTGGATTGTCCGTAATCACAGTAGTATTTAAAGACAATGTCGATATTTACTGGGCCAGACAACAGTTGTCAGAACGACTTCTTGAGGCAGAAGAGGTTATTCCTGCAGGAGTGGCCAATATTTCCCTTGCTCCGATCTCGACGGGTCTAGGAGAAATATACCAGTACCGGCTTGCAGTGAAAAAGGGTTATGAGGCAAAATATAATCTAATGGAATTAAGAACCATCCAGGACTGGGTGGTACGCCGGGAAATGCTTGGAACACCAGGAGTAGCAGATATTAACAGTTATGGGGGATTTGTGAAGCAATATGAAATAGCCGTCAATCCTGAAAGGCTAAGGGCAATGAAACTTACACTGACAGATATTTTTAATGCACTTGAAAAAAATAATGAGAATACCGGAAGTTCATATATTGATAAAAAGCCTAACGCGTATTTCATTCGGGGTATAGGCTTGGTAAAGACTCTCGGAGATGTGGAAAAAATTGTTGTAACATCAAGCAGTTCCGGAGTTCCTGTGCTGATCAGGGATATAGCAACCGTTCAGTATGGTAGTGCAACCCGTTACGGAGCTTTTGTTGTGGATACTGCGGAAGAAGTGGGAGGGGTGGTAATGATGCTGAAAGGGGCCAATGCCCATGAGGTTATAGATAATGTACAGGCAAGGATCCGGTCTATTCAGAAATCGTTGCCTGAGGAGGTGAGAATAGAACCTTATTTGAACAGATCAGATCTTGTCAGCAGGGCTATCGTGACAGTGTCAAGAAACCTGATAGAGGGTGCTTTGATAGTTATCTTCATTTTAGTCCTCCTGCTTGGCAATATACGTGCAGGCCTTATAGTGGCCTCGGTCATTCCTCTGTCTATGCTCTTTGCAATTTCCATGATGAACCTTTTTGGAGTCTCCGGCAACCTGATGAGCCTGGGCGCAATAGATTTTGGTCTGATCGTCGATGGGGCAGTAATAATCGTCGAAAGCGTAGCCCACAGGATCTACTCGGAGAAATTCCGGGAGCGCGGATTCTCCAGGCTTACCCAGGAGCAAATGGATGCCAGCGTGTTCGATTCTGCAAAAAGGATGATGAGTTCTGCCACTTTTGGCCAGATCATTATCCTGATTGTATATCTGCCTGTAATGGCTCTGGTGGGAATTGAAGGGAAAATGTTCCGCCCTATGGCCCAGGTAGTTACATTCGCATTGATTGGAGCAGCCATATTGTCTCTCACATATGTACCAATGGCTTCCTCCCTGTTTCTGAGCAGAAAAACCAGCCGCATTTCCAACCTGTCAGACCGGATAATAAGCAGTTTCCACGGAATTTTTGATCCTGCAATTGCTTTTTCACTCAGGAACAAAGTCCTTGTCTCAGTATTCTCGATATTACTGTTTCTTTACAGTATATTTTTATTTACCAGGCTGGGAGGCGAATTCATGCCCCAGCTTGAAGAAGGCGATCTGGCATCAGGTGTTATGACGCTTCAAGGCGGATCCCTGACCAATACTGTTGAAAAGGTAATAATGGCGAATAAGATACTGCTGGAAAATTTTCCCGAGGTCAGGCACGCAGTATGCAAGATCGGAGCAGGGGAAATACCTACAGACCCCACACCTATGGAAACCGGGGATTATATCATTACGCTGAAAGATAAAAGCCAATGGGTATCAGCCTCCACACGGGAAGAACTTGTAGCTAAGATGGAAGAGAAACTGGCTGTTCTGGCAGGAGTAAAATTCGAGTTCCAGCAACCTATCCAGATGCGTTTCAATGAATTGATGACAGGTTCCAAACAGGATATAGCAGTAAAAATATTCGGAGATGACCTGAATACCCTTTCCGAAAAGGCCACGGAAATTGAAAATGTAATTCAATCGGTTTCCGGAGTTCAGGATATCAATGTTGAAAAAGTTACCGGACTTGCCCAGGTACAGGTTGAATATAACCGTGATCGCCTGGCACAGTATGGCATCTCTGTTGAGGATGTAAACAGTGTTTTACGGGCAGCTTTCGCCGGTAGACAGGCAGGCGTGGTATTTGACGAAGAGAAACGTTTCGGTCTTGTTGTGCGCCTCGATAAGGATTACAGGCAAAACCTCGACGACATAAAAAATCTGACCGTAGCGCTTCCGGGAGGCCAGCAGGTCCCCGTTGAACAAATTGCAGATATCTCTATAAAATCAGGTCCTGCTCAGGTCTCAAGGGAGAATACCAAACGCCGTATTACCGTAGGATTTAATGTACGTAACAGGGACATAAAAAGCGTTATAAAGGATGTGTCGCAAAAAATTGACAATAGAGTTAAAATGCCCACAGGTTACTACATATCATATGGAGGGCAGTTCAAAAACCTTGAAGCGGCTCAGGCAAGATTGTCTGTTGCTGTTCCCATTGCTTTGCTCCTGATATTGATCCTTCTCTATTTTACTTTTCATTCTATGAAACAATCGCTGCTGATTTTTACTGCTGTTCCAATGTCAGCAATTGGCGGAGTATTTGCCCTTTGGCTGAGAGGCATGAATTTTTCAATTTCCGCAGGAGTAGGTTTTATTGCTCTCTTCGGAGTAGCGGTACTTAATGGTATAGTGCTTATTGCGGAATTTAACCGTCTTGAAAAAGAAGGAGTAACAGATATTACTGAGAGAGTACTGAAAGGATTGAATACACGGCTGCGGCCGGTCATTATAACTGCTGCTGTTGCCTCATTTGGCTTTCTGCCCATGGCACTTTCAACATCTGCAGGAGCAGAAGTGCAAAAACCACTTGCAACGGTGGTCATAGGTGGTCTCATAACAGCAACGCTCCTGACATTACTGATACTACCGGTATTTTACATTTTCAATGCGGCGAGTAAATTCCCGTCAGGATTAATTAAAGGCAGGTTTAAGAAGACTGGTGCAATTGTATTTATTCTGTTTATAATCTCCGCTTTCAATACAATGAAAGCTCAGCAAACACGTCCGGTGAGTCTTCAGAATGCCATACAGACTGCTCTCGACAGCAACATGGTTGTAAGATCAGCAGGATTTTCCGTAGAAGCAAGCAAGGCTCTCAGGGGAGCAGCAGTGGATATTCCGAAAACTTCAGTTGACGGGGAATATGGCCAGATGAATTCGTACTCGAATGACAACAGCATAACGGTATCCCAGTCATTTGAATTTCCGTCAGTTTATGTAAATAAGTATAAACTGGCGGATGCGACTCTAAAGGGCAGTGAGTGGAAATTCAGGCAATCACAGCTTGACATTGCCACTCAGGTAAAACAGCTCTACTGGCAATATGTATATCTCTATGAAAAACAAAGATTGCTCATTTATCAGGATACTCTCTTTTCAGGCATACTGAGGGCGGCTGAGCTGAGGGCAAAAACAGGAGAGACAAATAAGCTTGAAATGATCACCGCTCGTTCCCAGAATCTTGAGGTAAAAAACCAGCTTTATCAGATAAATTCAGATATCGGAATTCTGAGCAGAAAGATGAAAATAGTTTTGAACACTGAATATCTGCCTGTGCCCGAAGATACAAAGTTGCGAAAAATATCCATTGCCATAATTTCCGACAGTACTTCGCTTATTCAGAATCCATCCCTGGGGTATGTGAAGCAGCAGGTCGAAATTTCAAATCTTTCCAGAAAGCTGGAAAGAAGTCGTATGTTGCCTGATCTGAGTGTGGGATATTTCAGTCAGACTATTATCGGATCCCAGGATGTTAACGACATCCAGAAGCCTTTCGGAAGAGATTACCGGTTTAATGGCGTCCAGGCAGGAATTGCCATTCCTTTATGGTTCCCGGCATATACCTCAAAAACAAAAGCGGCAAAAATTACTGAGGAGATTGCAAGGACTGATGCCGAGTACTACAGCCGGTCAGTAGCCGGAAACTACCGGACCCTTATAGCTGAATATGATAAATTCTCTGCAAGCGTTGATTATTACGAGAAGCAGGCAGTTCCGGAAGCAGATATCATTATAGAACAGGCGAACCTTAGTTACAAGGCGGGTGCCCTCGATTATCTCGAGTATGTGTTTACAATTAATAAGGCTTTGGTAATCCGGCAGAATTACATTGAGGCTCTGAATAACTGCAATCAGACTGTCATTTCCCTTGAATATATTACTGGTAAAATATTTTAATTTTTAAGATCATGACAAAATCAAAACATTTCATCTGGATACTCCTGGCTGGCTTATTATTGGCAATAGGTTTCTGCAGAAAGGCAGATAAACCGGCTGAAAACACTCAGAGTGCTGAGATTCTTCCCGTAGATATCGTGGAATTAAGGGATGATCAGATAAAACTGGCAGATATTGGTCTGGGAAACATTGAAAAAAGGTCACTTGGAAACATAATAAAGGTTAACGGTGTAATATCTGTTGCGCCAATGAATCATGCAACGGTCTGTATGCCTCTTGGAGGATATGTCAAATACACTTCCCTTGTACCTGGAAACAGCGTAAGCAAGGGACAGACTCTGGCAGTAATTGAAAATCAGGACTTTGTGGACATCCAGCAGGATTATCTTGAGACCAGGAACAAACTTGGTTTTGCAGAAGAGGATTATAAACGTCACAACGAGCTATATAAGGATGATGTTTACAGCCGTCAGAACGTTCAGCTTGTAAGTGTTGAGTACAGGAACCTTAAAGCTAAGGCAAGGTCACTGGAACAAAAGCTTCAGCTTATAGGCATCAATCCTGAATCATTAAGCGAAGACAATATCAGCAGTACTGTTAATCTTGTTTCTCCGATCACCGGTTTTCTGAGTACTGTCAATGTTAATATCGGGCAGTATGTGACACAGACGGACGTGTTGTTTGAAATCATAAACAGCCAGAAACTGTTTCTTGAACTGACACTCTTTGAGAAAGATGCCGGCAGAGTGGCTGCCGGACAAAAATTACGTTTTTACATAAGTAATGAAATTGAGGCTCACAATGCTGTCATTACCCAGACGGGAAAATCGGTCAGCCATGACAATACATTCAAGGCATATGCTGCAGTAACTACTTTATGTCCAGGCCTGCTTCCAGGCATGTATGTGAATGCTTTTATTGAGGAATCCGACAAACAGGTAAATGCACTGCCCTCCGAGGCAGTTGTTAATTTCGACGACAAGGATTATATCTTTACATTTGAGAAGAACAAGGAAGAAGCCGGCAGACCATTTACCGAGTACCGTATGGTGGAAGTCAAGAAAGGCATAACAGGTGCCGGTTATACGGAGATTATTCTACCTGGTAATTTTTCGGCTGATTCGGTTAGGGTCGTGGTAAAGGGTGCTTACAACCTGCTTTCGGCAAAGAAAAATGCAGGAGAAATGGCTTGTTGAGCAGACTACCAGTTCGAGTCATACCAGGATCGCACGTCGGTGACAGTCATTCCTGCCAGATTGGCGGCTTCCAGACCGAGTTCCGCATCCTCAAATACTTCGATGTGAGCAGGTTCCACATTCATCATCCTGGCACATTTGAGAAATGTTTCAGGATGTGGCTTGAAATTTTCCACATCATTGGCTGTAACGATAATGTCGAAATATTTTCTGAGGTCTGTAACTTTCAGGGTACGCTCGACCGCCTCCCTGTGACCACCTGTTCCTATAGCCATAGGTAATCTGCCGTAGTATTTCTTTACAATGTCCGTAACCGGTTCAATGGCTTTGACAAGGTGCTGTTGGTTATAAAACTCCTCCAGCTTGTCATTCATGATCTGTTCGGCAGTCACCTTTCCGTTTAAACTGCAGGCTGTTATGATCTCTTCGGCTATTATCCAGCCGGGACTGCCGGTATGTTTCCTGAGAAAAGCAGTATCAATATCAGCGCCGTATTTCCTGCAGGCAATTTTCCAGCCTTTAAAATGGTAAGGCATGGTATCGGCAAGTGTACCGTCGAGGTCAAAAATAAGTCCTTTTATACCTGGTTTAATGTCGTACAGCATCTCTGAAAATTGAGGCCGTAAAGGTAAAAATAATTACCAAGGATGAAAATCTTTTGAAGAGCTAATCCCATGGAGGGCATTATTATTATTATTACTGATTCTGTGTAAGTATAAATACCTGACATTCATGAGATTGTAGTAACAGAGACATTCCTTCGCTGATGTACTTTACCTTTTCGTGTTTCCAGACATCATAAATATTGAATCCGTTTTTTTCATGCAGTTCAAGATCTTTATAAGCAATCATTAGATTCTTAGGAAATGAATTGCGATTCAGAAAAGCGATTGCTATCCGGCCGTCTGAAAGAGGTTTCTGCCATGCATCAATTCCATCTCTGCTCATAACCCTGAATGCCTGTTTCCCCAGTGAATCCTGGTCTATAGCTATAATATCCTTATTCATGATTATCGCTTTGGTCGCGGGGCTCATGTCCCTGAGATCGCATCCAAGCATCAGTGGGGCAGAAAACATACACCACATACTCATTTGTGTGCGGTATTCTGCATCGGTACATCCTCCGCCCTTTATGAACCCTGAATTCTTAAGCCCTATTACAAGCATATCGGGGTCATTCCATCCCCCTGGTCCTGCAAAGCGGCCCAGATTTGTCATCACATCAATCGAAGTAAGAATACCGATCGGGCTTGTCTCATTGCGGGGTGTATCCCATATATCTGCCACATCGTATGAAGTCCTCCAGAGTTGTCCTCCCACTTCTCTTCCCCAGAGCCAGGGGCTACGGGGTCCCCATTCGCAGATACTGAAAACAACCGGGCGGCCTGCGACCCTGAGGGCATCACCCATAGCTTTATACCTGGCAATCGCCATCTTATAATCGTTGTTCAGGGAAGTATAATCGGGACAATGGCAATAATCGTATTTCAGATAATCGACACCCCATTCAGCAAAAAGCTTTGCATCCTTTTCCTCATATCCGAAGCTTCCGGGCATATTGCCGCAGGTAAGAGTTCCTGCGTCAGAGTAGATACCGAACTTAAGTCCCTTGTCATGAACATAATCGGCAAGTGCCTTTATTCCTGATGGAAACCTCTCATGATCGGCATATAGCATTCCACTGACTGAATCTCTGCCTCCCTGCCATATATCATCAATTACGATATAAGTGAAGCCAAGGTCTTTAAGTCCGGAACTTACCATAGCGTCTGCTGTCTGCCTGATGACTTCTTCACTCACGTTTTCGCCGAAGGGATTCCAGCTATTCCATCCCATGGGTGGTGTCAGTGCCAGGTTGATGAATGCATCCGGATTTTCTTCCTTCACAGCCGGTACATTTACCGTTGTATTGTTTTTACATCCTGCAGCATTAATTAGAATGGCAAGTATTATGATTGCATAAATCTGTTTCGAGAGACATCCGTGCATATTGAATCCTCCTGTAATATATTGGTTATGGTTTAATTAGATTTTGATTTCAGTTATATGGCTAAATCTTGACGAAGTTTTTGTTCCTGTACATCCAGTAGAGTATTAACCAGATGACTGAAAGTGCCGTCATAGACCGGATAAATTCATGCCAGTTTCCAAGCCATTGTCCAAGTCCTCCCGTGAATACATCACCTATCAGCCTGAAGTCGAAAAGATGTGATGCGACATAGACAGCTATTGCATTCATGCCGATAACAACAAAAACAAATGCCCATTTTTTGAAGCCAAGAATATCGATCACCAAATAAAATATTGAGAGGAGAAGAAAGCTTAATCCTCCTGCAAACAGAACCAGCGAACTTGTCCATAGATGGTGGATGACAGGAAACCAGATTCCCCAGATTTTGCCGGCAATTATGCAGCCCGTGCCGGCCATTGCGAGCATTATGGCTCTCCTTACCTGGGTAGCAGGGGAAAGCAGTATACGGCCGGCAAAGGTGCCCAGCATCACGGAACAGATGAAAGTCATGTTTGTGAGAATGTATGTCCAGCCTTCGCCCTCCTGCCAGTGTCCGAGAACGGCATTGTCGACAAATAAGGCAAGGTTAAGGTCCGGCTCATAATGTCCGGAACCATGACCCGGAATAGGAATAAGGGCCATTACTGCCCAGTAGGCTAACAACAGCCCAACTGTTATTCCGATCTGCCATTTAAGATTTGTCTCCAGGATCAGAACAGAACTGATCAAATATCCTATCGCTATTGCATGCAACGTATCAGTCCACAGGTGAATTCTGGAAATGTCGAATGTAAGGAGATGACCTGATGCAATCAATCCCAGGATATAAAGTATTACAACCCTTTTTAAGATGTGTGTGTAAAGTTTCTTTTTGCTGTCGCCGTGACTCAGTCTTTTTCCAAATGAGATTGGCATTACCACGCCAACGATAAACAGAAACAGGGGCATTATGAGGTCGTAAAAATGAAACTGGCCCCAGGCGTGGTCAAAGTTCTTATCCATATTGCTCAACAGGCCTATTCCGGATGCTTTTGAAAATGTTACAAGAACATCAGCCCCGCCGATTATCCAGAGCATGTCAAATCCTCTCAGGGCATCGATACATACCAGACGATTGGCTCCTGGCTTAGGTTTTAACTGGTCCTCCATAAATATTTCTCAGCTAAGATTTTAAATAAAAAATTATGCAGATACTTGAAATTGCCTGTTTCTGCAAGTTCTGGCAGCTTGGTCCTGTTCATCTCTTTAATCTATGTTTTATTCAGGAAGGAGATAACCTGACTGTAAATATTTTCTGCAGTAAATCCTAACTTCTCATCCAATACTTTATATGGCGCCGAGAAACCGAAGCTTTTCAGGCCAAATACAAAACCACCGGGGCCAACCAGTCCTTGCAATGTGACCGGTAGTCCTGCGGTAAGTCCGAAAACAGGTATGTTGTCTGGAATTACAGACTTGCGATAATCTTCATTCTGATTTCTGAAGAGTCCTTCTGAAGGGGCCGATACGATTCTTACATTAAGGTTGTCTTTCCTGAGCAGGGCAGCGGCTTCAACCAGTGTTGAGACCTCTGAACCACTGGCAACAAGAATAATATCGGGTTTGGCCTCACAGTCTGAAACAATGTAGGCTCCTCTGGAAGACTGCAAGGCATCCTTATATCTGTCGTTATGTTCAGAAGGCAGATCCTTTATATTTTGTCTTGAAAGTATAAGGGCGGTTGGGGTATTTTTATTTTCGAGTGCAATTTTCCAGGCTACAGATGTTTCAATGGCATCAGCTGGTCTTAAGACGACCATACTGTTCTGCCCGTGATGGTTTTTAATATGTTCCATCAGCCGGATCTGGGCCTCCTGTTCAACAGGCTGGTGAGTGGGTCCGTCTTCCCCCACCCTGAAGGCGTCGTGTGTCCAGATATATTTCACCGGTAATCCCATCAGGCAGGCAAGTCTTACTGCCGGTTTCATGAAGTCGGAGAAAACAAAGAAGGTACCGCAGGCAGGTATAACACCTCCGTGCAGGGCCATTCCGTTCATTAGGGCCGCCATTGTAAGTTCTGAAACTCCGATATGAAGGAAAGCACCGGAGAAATCTCCCTTTGTGAGTGGATGCGTTTTCTTTAGGAAACCATCTGTCTTGTCAGAGTTTGCAAGATCGGCGGAGGCCACAATCATATTTCCGATCACTGAAGCGAAATGGCTGAGCATGGCGGCGGAGGCAACCCTGGTTGCGGAACCCTCTTTCTGGGGAACAGACCGGTAGTCTATTTCAGGTAGTTTTCCGGCATAATAGGATTGAAGCAGTTTGTCCGATTCCGGGTTTTTCCCGGCCCATTCAGATTTTCTTTTTTTCCACTCTGCAGCATTTTTACTTTTTCCGGCATTGATTTTTATGTAAAGATCCTTGACATCTTCAAAGATCATAAAGGGGTCAGCAATATTGCCTCCAAGATTGATCAGGCTTTTTTCAAATGAACCGCCTGCTTCACTGACCGGCATTCCATGTGTGGAAGTTTTTCCTTCAAAGCTTTTTCCTTCATTGTCGAGCAACCCTTTACCCATAATTGTCTTTCCTATTATTATAGTGGGTTTCTCCTTTTCGGCAACAGCTGCCTTAAGCGCAGTTCTTATCTGGTCCTGGTCGTTGCCAGTAATACTTATGACATTCCATCCCCATGAAGTATATTTCATGGCAGTATCTTCTATCGTCACCATTTTTGTTTCCGTGGAAAGCTGTATGTCATTGGAGTCATAAAACATGATGAGGTTGCTTAGTCCAAGGAATCCTGCAATTCTGCCGGCCCCCTGTGATATCTCCTCCTGAACTCCTCCGTCTGAAATATAGGTAAATATTTTATGTGCAAACAGTTCACCGAACCTGGCTGCCAGGAATCTTTCAGCGATTGCGGCACCGACAGCCATTGTATGGCCCTGACCAAGAGGACCTGAGGTATTTTCAACAGCTTTGGCAAGATCCAGTTCCGGATGTCCCGGTGTGGTACTGCCCCATTGCCGGAATTGCTTAAGCTCTTCAACAGCGAAATGACCCGTGAGCGTCAGAATCGAATAGAGCATAGGCGACATATGGCCCGGATCGAGAAAGAACCTGTCACGATTGATCCAAAAAGGGTCTGCCGGGTCAAAACTTAAAAATTCCGAGAAAAGTATATGGATGAAATCTGCTCCCCCCATAGCACCCCCGGGGTGACCGGATTTTGATTTTTCAACCATTGACATAGCAAGGATTCTGATGTTATCTGATGCTCTGTGGTTAATGTCTGCCTTCATAATTATTTTTGTAAATGAATCTTCCTGATTACAAAAATAAGACTATTCGACGAGAGTAAAAACTGAAAAATGCATTTGGATCATATTTTGAGTGAACAGGAGATCCCGGAAAACAAATACGAAGTGGAGAGCCGGGATGAATAACCAGTACTTTACCCGTTTTAAGCAATTGTTTAAAAAAAATATTAATTTATTAGTCAAGATGAGATATTGAATTAGTTTTTTGTATTTTTATAATGGAATGTCAAATCACTCCCCTATATGGATCAAAGACTGAGCGCTTTAATTGTTGATGATGAAGAGAGTGCCAGAAGATTAATGGCAAAGCTTCTGGAAGAAACTCTCTATTTTTCAGACATTAGATTGGCCCAGTCTGTCGATTCAGCCTTAAACGAGCTAAACAATTTTCTCCCGGATCTTATCTTTCTTGATATAAAAATGCCGGGAAGATATGGGATAGAATTTGTTAATGAGCTTCATTTTTATGATGGTAAACCAGGTATCGTGTTTGTAACTGCTTATGATCAGTATGCTATACAAGCTATTAAAATCCGGGCGTTTGATTACCTGCTCAAGCCGGTTAACAGGAAGGAGTTGAAGGAATGTGTTGAGAAATTCATTTTACAGCATGAGGAACATCTTTTACATCTAGCGGCAAAGCAGGAAACAGCGAGGAAAATTTCAAGGATCAAGGTAAATACCCGTACAGGCACCCTGTTTATTAATCCGTCGACAATTCTGTTCTGCAAGGCTGAAGGCAACTATACCACAATATGTACCGGAGAGAAGGAATATTTGTGTTCGATGAATCTGGGCAGGCTGCAGGAGCAGCTTCCTTCTGCCGGTTTTATCAGGATAGGAAGATCACTGATTGTTAATTTTGAATATATTACTTTACTGGACAGAAAGAAAAGTACTGTCACTCTTGTCAGGGACAATGAATCAGTGACATTAAAAATACCACATCAGCATCTGAAAGATCTTGATATATTGTAGACAATGAAAGTGGGAACCCTTTTTAGAAAAATCATCTATTCTTCCTTTTTTCTTGCAAGCCTTCCTGCTATTTTAATCATTCTGTTTCTTCCGCCTCTGGGAACCAGACTGAAACTGGTTGCTGAACCGGTTGACAAATACGCCTCCATTAATGTTTATGAAGATCTGAATTCTGATTCCATTTCAGAGTCGGTCAATTCAGGGAAAGGCATTCCGTATTACCATATCCTGGTTCGGGATAATGAAATGAGGGTTTATGATCAGTGGAATCTGCCCGACAGTATTGACCCGGATTTGTCTGATTTTTTTTTCGGTAACTTTAATCACAATATCTATAAGGAGATCTATATTTTTACTCACAGGAAAGATTCTTTGTTCCTGAATATCAATGAGTTTTTAGATCCCGGTGGGATAAAATATGATCATATTTTTATTACAAAAATCAGGATTATTGATGGGAAGGTAACCTCCGTAGTCTGGCCGGCAGGCTTTTACGATACTAATGGTGACGGGAAAGATGAACTTTTTTTCAGTATTCAGACAGGTTTTGGTGTCCAGCCAAGACGGCTCTTTTCTTTTGATATTATTAACATGAAATTGAGATCCAGTCAATTGAGCTGTGTGGCATGCCAATTTCCAAAAATGGTCGATGCTGACGGAGATGGCAGACCTGAAATTTTTGGATTAGTGGGTGCTTCAGGAAATTCAAAAGAATGGTGTCCATTCACTGACTGGAGTAGCTGGCTGATGGTATATGACGACAGTTTAAAATTTAAATTTCCTCCCGTTGAGTTTCCTGGATTAACTAATCGTGTGGAAACAGAAGCCTATAAAAAGGATGGGTTCATGGGTTATTTAGCATCCTATGTAACAGCTTCAGCTGATACCACTGTGCTCAAATCGAGAATTATGCTTTTTTCTTCAGAAGGAAAAAAGATCAGGGAAAGATTATTCTATGAATTAGGGCTAACACATACTACACGACTTAAGGTACTGGAAAACAAGAACACTGAAAGGATTTACCTTTTTGATAACATTATCCTTGAACTCAATGATAAACTGGAAGTTATTAACAAAATAGCCGCTCCATTCAATTCCGACTGCTGTATTTACAAAGCAGACATTAATTTTGATGGAGAAGTTGAATTCCTCCTTTTCTCCACAGATGAGGAAAAACTGTGCGTATATAATGCAGATCTGAGAAAGATTACCGAGTCTAAACTTAAAGGTGATGCATATAAAGTAAGGCTTTCCCATTATTCATCAAGGGAGCATGGGAACAAAATATTTATGAATGCAGGGGAGGGGCATGGCTACTTTCTGAAATTGCAAACAAACAGGTTTTATTACATGGGATACCTGGCATATCCGGGTATTTACTTTTTAATTTTCTTTTTTATAGTACTTATTAAAAGAATAAATACCGTGCAGGTATCACAAAAAGAGAGCTTAAACCGGAGGCTTGTATCTCTTCAGTTGCAGGCAATAAAGGCTCAGCTCGATCCACATTTTACTTTCAATACCCTCAATTCCATTGCGTCACTTATCTATCTCGACGACAGGCAAACTGCCTATGATTATATGAGGAAATTTACCCAGCTTTTAAGATGCATGCTGAATGATGCGGAAAAAATTTACCGTAACCTGGGTGATGAAATTGATTTTGTAACAACTTACCTTGAACTGGAAAAACTTAGATTCGGAGAGAAATTCAATTATGAAATTGAAATAAATGAGGGAATAAATCAGCTTGAACAAGTGCCCAAACTGGTATTGCAAACCTTTGCAGAGAACGCCGTTAAACACGGTTTGATACCATACGAGAATGGTGGAATTGTTAAAATATCAGTGATAAGGGAAAAAGACTACCTGAAACTCACAATTGAAGACAACGGGATTGGAAGAGCGAACTCTGCCGGACAAAGTAATTCAACCGGTCTGGGTCTTAAACTTACAAGCGAATTCTATGAAATTCTAAATCAGATAAACAAGAAACCCATAAGACATCTGATTACAGATCTGTATAGCGAGGCAAATGAGCCTTCCGGCACCAGGGTTGAGGTCTGGGTCCCTGCTGATGATTTTAACAATCATCTGAAAGGATGAACCATCCCGTCATTTTTCTCTTGTGCTGAAACGTCAGCCTATTCTATCTTAAATGGCTAGAGATACTTCCTGTCCTCTTCGGGAACTTCAAAATACTTGTTGTAGATTCTTGCGTCAGGTCCGATCTCCTCTTCGATTTTATTTCCCCTGATCTTGTAGGTGCATTTTTCTCCAGCAATGCCTGAAAAGTAGATATTGTACTCTTTTCCATCCTCGTCAATCATTATTATCCTGACCATATGAAGATATTTCATACTGTTCAGCTGTGCCGAGCATATAGGGCAGGTATAGATGTATTCCTCCCCTTTTTGGATCTGGAAAGGGGGATGGGTTGTTTTGGTATAGTTCCCGATTTCAGGGTTTAATAATACCAGACCTCTTTTTGATCGGTTTTTTAGTTTGGTAGCTGCCAGGATGATAGATGTCTTTACATTCAAATGACCCCTGCAAACTTTACAAAGATATTGTACAGCCATAATGTCCCTCCTGTTTGTTATTTGTTAAATTTTTGTATCTGCAACAGTTGATCCAAGATAAGAAAATTTTATACCAATATCAATGATTAAAATTTGTTTCAGCTATTAAAATTATTATTGTCCGATAGAAAGTTTGAGATTCTTTACTCTGTGTCAGCTGTTGATTTCACTTTTATCCGTTTATCAGGTTATTTTTAATATTAATGTGCCACCCGGCGTTTTTTAAGCTGAACTTTGTCAGAATCTGAATCCTTATTTGATTTCCAGTCTGTTAAAGGCATTCTTTGCCT
>CAWBLL010000028.1:0-243190 GCA_963789465.1 uncultured Bacteroidales bacterium | reverse complement strand
ACGGCAGTCTGTCTAATAACCTGTTTCGGATTGCAAGTAGTACCCTCGTTTAGGCTGCTGTAAGAAAGGGATAGTTTTTATACTGCATAGTCCACTTCAGGTACTCAGATGGCCTAAACTGCTTCAAATAGTCTGTGATAAGGTTAAGATGAACCCAAAACAAGGGCAAAAGTATCCTTAGATACTCTTTCAGACGATCCCTGGTCAAAATATTACCAATTCTCCTGAAATTATATGCGATAAACATAAACCCTACATCGGTGCTTGCTCGTCTCCTTTCCCTTCTTTGTGAGTATATAACTGAACCCCCATTGTCTTTTTAAAGTGCCATAATGGTGCTCAACTATTGCCTGACGACGTTTATAAAGGTGCTCCTTCTCTTCATAGTTTCTGCGATTTGCCTCATAGTACTGTGCATATTCGCTTCTGTGTATCAACCTGGCAGTCTTGGATCTTGTACATTCTGTTCGAGCCTGACATGATTTACAGGCTGGCGTTTTATATTGCCTGAATAGAATAACATTGCCACTACTTGTCAATTCCTTATACCATGATCCGTTCGTTCTGAGGACTTTACCCTCAGGACATGTATACGTGTCCCCAATTTCATCGTATCTGAAGCATTCATAATTATACTCATGGTTTGGCGCCTGACTTGTGGATGGTACTCCCGGTATTGCGACAATTGTCTCTATTCCCAGCTCTTGTGCCGTTTTAAGTTCTGATCCGGTATGAAAACCTTTATCGTACAAAGCAGTGAAATCATTTGTCCTGAGAATGCTTTTTGCTCTCTGTACCATATTGCCCATCGCTTTGCTGTCGTTCAGGTTGGTGACCTTGTAGTCGATGGGAATGCAATTCTTAGAGTCAACAGTAGATTGTACATTATATGCCACTTCAGTGATATTGTTTCTAAGCATGATCTGCCTGCTCTCGGGATCAGAAATTGATATCTGTGGTTCCCCGGATTCTTTTAATTGCTTTTCAAGATCTCTGTAATTGTCTTTTCTCTTCTGCTGCTTATTGATCTCATCTTCTATCTGCTGACGGTTATCTCCGTCATTTTCAGCAAGCGCCCTGGTATATTCTTCCAGCTTATTATCGATATAAGCTATATGCCGGTTTATTTTAGCCTGGTTATAGTTGTTTTTCTTGCTGTTCTGAGCCCTCAGTTTGGTGCTGTCGCCAGCTATCAGTTTACCTCCGATGAGATTAAAATGCCTGGCAATCTCTACCGTAGCTCTGAACACTTTTTTTATGGCTTTCGGATTGTCCCGCCTGAAATTGGAGATCGTGTTGTGATCAGGTCTGAGGCATTTTAAAAGCCACATCACTTCTATGTTTCGCTTGCATTCCTTCTCCAGGTCCCGGGAAAACCGTACCTTATTCAGGTATCCGTAAATGAAGAGTTTCAGTAAATCCGAAGGATGATAAGCCGGCCGACCATTTTCGATAAAGTCCATTCTGAATCCATAATCTTTTATAGAAAGGCTATCGACAAACAGGTCTATTATCCTGACTTCATTTTCGGGATCGATTGACTCATCCAGTGAGACCGGAAAGAGATTGATCTGGGTTCTGTCTTGTCCTTGAATAAATTTCATATAGTTAAGGTACAAAACTGCTCTGATTTCAAGGTGTATAAATGGATCGAGATATTAACAATAACCCGAGGTTTTTTGACAGTCTGATGTTTGCGGGTATGAGCAGAAAGCGTTGGTGGCGCAGTCCAGCCGGCCACCGGTCCCGGTACTTTAGGTAGTAAACTATCCCGGCTGGCAAGCCACCATGGCGCAATTTTTGCAAATCCCGGTTTATCGAAATTGGTAAAGGGCGATATGTCTGGTGTCATGATAAAAATGTCAAGATGCGATGCAAAAATTGTGACAAGCTTTTTGCTTATACCCGCTGTTAGCAGCAGGCAATTGTTAATCAGTCAGTTTCGCAATTATTATTCGAACTTTTTCTTTTGTTGAGTTGTCAATTTGGCCCATTTTTACTTCAACTAAATCTTTTTCGAGAGTGGCCAATTTATGGACTCTTATCACTGATGGCAATCTTAGTCCTGATTTTTCCCAATCATTGATATTCACGTCATTTGGGGTTTCGTAGATTTGACTGGTAATCCGGCAGACTATCATATCTCCATCATCATAGTCATTGATTATTAGAGCCGGTCTCCTTTTATAACTCTTTCCGTCTGTAAATGGGAATTTCAACAGAACGACATCTCCGAAATTCAGTTTATCCATTATGATTAATTGTCATATATTGAGTCAGAATCAGCATAACCCGCTAAAAACTGGCTTTGCGTTGCTCGCTGGAACACCAAGTCGTCGGCAGTTTCTGAATCATCAATAAGAACAATTACTCTAACATCCTTATCCTGTTTGGATTTTAACTCAGATTGTAGCTTTACTGGTATCGAAATCTGGTTATTCCTTATTTTTGATTTAAATTCTATCGCTCTCATAACCTGAATCTTTATGCAAAGATAGTCAATTTATTTTTCAAGTCTTTTTGTGCATAAGTATTGTTTGTTGCTAACGTTTCGTATAAGAATAGTAGCCGACTGCGTGGCACTTTCCTGTCGAGTTACAAGAAAGTTGAAGCGGGCAACAACCCTTGGGTTTACTACTATCTCAGCTATTATTTTTATACATTTGTTGGGGTGCGTTTTTCCTTTAATATAGGAATTACTCTAAGTTTGTCAAATTCTTCATCTTTCTGCCCAGGTAAATAATCCGAGCTGCAAAGACAATTATAAATGTTCCGATTATTGGTCCAACATCAAATAATCCTTTTGTATCTGGTGGATTTGGGAAAGTAAACAGATTAGTTACAACAAGAACTAATGCTAATAATGCTAATGGAATACTCCACCAAATACCAAACTTTTGGTGTCCCTTTATTGCCATTGAAAGTAGAAATAAAGCTAATCCAAGAAACATATCCCAAGCTAAATCCACGCCCAAATCAATCCATCTAAGTGAATTGGAGATTAATAAAAGTGTGTCCTTATCAGTAGCTGAGGCGCTGATAATTGACTCTTCCATACCTGCTCTCACAACAAGTTGTATAGATATCATGATGCTGACTAAGATAAAAGCTATAATGGTAAATATAAATGCAAGTTGATTACTGAAACTTTGCTTTTGAATTGAAATATATTTATAGGCAGAGAATGCAAATATTATTGTAAAGATTGGCCATGCCATTGCTAATAAAAAGGATACGGTTGGAGAAAATGGAAATGTAATAGCAATAATGTAGCTTATTGTTCCCACGATGCCACAAACGCCTCCAACTATATATAAATTTGGATTTTGATTTGCTTTCATACCTAACTTTTTTAAGTGATATTAATATTAAATGTTTTTAAGTTTTAATGCACCCCAACGGGAGTCTGTGCAAAAAGTCAAATTATAAAAATAAAATTGTCGAGTAAAGCCATTTATATTCGATTTAACGAGACAAAAATTTCCCAATTAGCAAACTGCGATATTTTTACCCTGAGGTGAAAGTTGGCTAAAAACGCTTAAAATGAGCCTGCTTTTTGATTTTAAAACTGGCAAACAGCACTCCCTCAGTGCTTTAATGTGCCTTGACACTCCAAGTATTGAGATACATCGGGTCAGGTTATATCCAATAAAGTATAATCCTGTTTCTCCAAGTACCTTTTCTTTACCTCTCAGGTTGGTATGTGTGTAACCTCGTTGTCGTTTCAGGGTGCCATACATATGCTCAGCTATCTGTTGCCTTTTACGATAATAACCGGGATTTTCATTTACTCTTTTTGCGTTGGCTTCTATGGCATCAGCATTTTCATTGCGATCAATGACCCTTCCATTACGTTTGCCCTGAGTACATTTATGCCTGGATTGACATGTTTTGCAGTCTTTCGTTACATATCTCCTGAACTTGTATCCGGAACCTTCCTTGTGGTGCTTTTCGCTGTGCTGATACCAGCTGTTGTTGGTTCGCATTATACTTCCCCGGGGACAAGTGTAAGTATCTGATTCCTTTTCATAAGTGAACATTGATATCGGATACAGTCCGATATCTTTTGTTGATGGTTCTTTTGGCGATACAAAAGTGGTAATATCATTCTCATCAAACTGTTTAATTTGATCTCCGGTATGATACCCCTTGTCGGCCAGCACATTCATTGATTCGACTTTAAGAAGTTCTTTTGTCATCAGTGCCATGGGGGCCAGGGCATGGGTGTCGTTAATGTCTCCGGTATCAAATTCAACCAGCAGCTTATTTTTTGAGTCAGATGATGCCTGTATATTATAACCGACATTTACTATGTTCCGCAGCAGTACGACTGAACGTGAATCAGGATCGGTAGTTGAGATCTGTTCATTTCCACTCTTTTTAAGATCGTTTTGTATCCTGGTGTACTTTTGCTTCTTTTCCTGGCGTTCGGCAAGTTTTGCTTCTACCTCTTTCCGATCTTCCTCCTTGTCGCAGGTGTCGAGTAATGTCTCGTAATCCTTTATTTGATTGTCTATATATTCAATATGTTGTTTAAGTTTATTGGAGTTGAAATTGTTCTTCAGGGAATTGCTTGCCCTGATCTTGAATGAGTCAATTGCAACAGTCTCTCCGTCAATTAATTTCCACTCTTTAAGGAGGAATACGAATCTGCGGAATACCTCCCTGAATGCTTTAGGGTGATTCTTCCTGAAGTTGGCAATTGTCTTGTATTTTGGCCGAAGTCCGGATACCAGCCACATTGCTTCAATATTTGTCAGGGCTTCCCGTTCCAGTTTCCTTGATGTGCTGATTCCATGCCTGTAACCATAGAGGTAAAGCTTCATCAGACCAGAAGGAGGGTATGGTGGACAACCTTCATCATGGCACTCAACATGAGCAAAGCCAAAGCTCTTAAGATCAATGGAATCAACGAAAACATCAACTACCCTGACAAATGAATCAGCAGCAATGGCACTCTCAAGGCTGAACATGAACATCTGATTCCGTTCTTCTCCTTGTTTGTGTTGCATGACTTGATTTTATTAATATAATAATCAAGTTACTACAATTGGAGAATTAAGTCAACTAATTGGAGTATAGTTTATTAACACAGAAGGGTAGTTTTTGCACAGGCTGACGGTTGCGGGTATGAGCAGAAAGCGTTGGTGACGAAGTCACGCCGGCCACCTGTCCCGGTACTTTAGCCACAAAATTGTCCCGGCGTGCAAGACACCATGGCGCAATTTTTGCAAATCCCCGTGCAAGAGTGAAAACAATCGTTTCATGAAAAAGTAAGCCAGCCGACAACCTCGTGGGGAAAAAATAATTGAGAAGAGAAAAAGCATTCGGGCCCATAAATTACTTGCAGTTTTTGCTCGGCTGGCGTTTACGTCACCAGGCAAAAATTGTGACAAGCTTTTTGCTTATACCCGCTGTTAGCAATAGGCCTTATTTATATTTTTGATTTTACCTCATCTTTAAGAGGTCCCAAGTGATTTTTAAGAATGGCCCAAACCATTGAAGAATCAACCGAGTCGTAGGTGTGAATAAGTCTATTTCTAAAGCCAACTATTTTTCTCGCATTTGAGATCCGTGATTCAGGAAATAGTTTTTCAAATTTGTTTAGTGCTTCTCCAATTATTCCTAATTGTCGTTCAACTGCACTTTGAGTTTTTTTATCAGTAAAATAGTCATCAAAGTCCTTAATATCAACGACAAATGATTCAATTAATTCGATAGCTTGTAGAATGTCAGATAGAAATTTTTTCCCCTGATCCGTCATAAATTAAGACTTTGGTTGATTCTATACTGCTCTTTAAATATGGATTACGGATTGATGATTCAGTCAGTAAATCTACCTTACGATTGAAAAAGTTTTCAAATAAGTCCCATAGTGATAAGAGTTTTTCTCCTCTGTCAATTGGATCTGGTGAATCAATTTCTACTAGCAGATCAATATCACTGGTTTTCGGGTCAAATCTTTCGTCTACGGATGAACCAAAAGCGTATAAATACTTTACGTTATGTGACTTGCATAATAGGACAAAGTCATTTTTCTTTTTCAATATTTGATCCCGAATTATCATAACTCAAAGATAATCATTTTATAATTGTCATGCAGGTGGTTCTGAGGCTTATTGCTAACGGTTGCGGTATGAAACGTGCCGAATTTCGGAGCTACGTTCCTATAAGCCGTTACAAACTTTTATGCGAGCATAAAGGCTTGCAACCCACTGTCCTCGGCATGTTTTATGACCGCGTGTTATATGCCGTATTTTTCTAATTCTGTTCATCATTTAGGTTCGATAAAATATCTATTCCACTCTTTTTCATTAGTTCACTTGCATTAAAGTCATTGCAAATATACGGATGAAGTATATAGCTGAATACCATAGAATTATCTTTAATTTCGCTATTGAAACTATAATTATCAACTAGCTTTTTATCGCCCGCTAGTTTTGCAAGTTCTATATCATGTGTTGCAATAATTCCTGATGTTTTGAGCTTACTTAATTGATTTATCAATGAAAAACCGCCTTTATGCCTATCTTCAGAGTTTGTACCTTTAAACATCTCATCTAAAAGGAAATAAACATTCTGATTGCTTTCTATCAGTTTAAGCATCTTTTCAATTCTACTCAATTCTGCAAAAAATGAAGAAATTCCCTTCATCAAATTATCTTGAGTTCGCATACTCGTAAATAATCTCAGGTTTGAAACTTGTCCGTTTTTTGCACAGCAGGGTGCTCCGGCTAATGCCAATACAATGTTAACGCCAACAGTTCTCAGAAAAGTGCTTTTCCCAGCCATATTTGAGCCAGTTATCATAACGACAGCACCATGAGCGTCGGAGCGAAAATTATTACAAACACGATTATTGGAATTTATTAAGGGATGTCCTAATGATTCAAAATCTATGAAGATATTCTTTTCTGTAATCTCTGGAAAAGTATACGATGGGTTTGAATAACAAAAACCTGCAAAACTATTAATTACCTCAAATTCACTAACTGCTTCAGCCCATGATTTTAAGTGAGCCTTATTCTTTGATTTCCATTTTTCAGTTCCAAGAATCAAGTAAATGTCTAATAGCAGGAAACTATTTAAAATAGGATATGTAAAATTACCACCAATTGGTATTTTTTTAATAGGTTTTTGATGTGAGAAATCCAACAATCTACATATCCTGCTAATTTCTTTATATGCTGAATATTTGTCTTTTATTAGTATTGATTGTAAATCATGTAATTTTTTTGACATGAAGCTTTCACATTCAATTTTACTGATTAGTGTCGCATAACCCCTTAAAGTTTTAAGGTTCTCTGTCGAAGTTTCAACGATATTTTCGGCTTGGGGCTTTACTTTCCTTAAAATTACAAATGAGGTTAGCAAAACTAAAATCAAAAGAGATAAAAAAATAAGCCCCATTTTCGAATCTAGGTTGACAAATAAAAGGTAAGAGTTAAGTAAAAATAGTATCGGAAGAATTATTGCCAGGGCTAAATAAATTTGTCGTTTTTTTAATATAACAACAGGTGCCTCTACCCAATTTAACAATTTATAATAATCACTCTTTTTATTTTGAAAGTGCATACCTGATGCCTGAAAATCTTGCATCCAATCCAATTTTTGAGATAATTCTTTTATTGCTTTCTGTCTGTCGATTATGTCAGTTTTATTTGCAGGTTCAGATAGCCATTTTGACAAAAGTATCATCCCTGATTCTGTAGTTGTTCGATTAATCAATTGAAAAATGGAATGTTGTCCGAAAATATCTAAATCAGATGTGTATGGGTGATTCGGATTTATAAACTTCTGTCCTGCATCAAATTCTTCAAGAATACATTTTTCTCTTTTAATTTCAGACTCATTAATTTTTTTCAGTAATGAAGTATGTTTTTTCAGGTGCGCTATCTTGTTATGATGCTTTATAACTATACCAAAACTTATAACCGAAATAGGAAACACTATAAAAACTGGAGTGATTAAATTAAGATTAAACAAAATTATAAGAATCGTGATTGAAATCAGAAAAATAAGTAGTCTAAGCAATGATATTCTATCTAAGATAATCTTTAATCTAGCTATTTTGACATCGTACTTTTTTATATTTTCTTGGTAGATTTTCATTAAATTATTTTTTAATTATCTAAGGTTCGATAGCACTCCTGCAATATGGCATATAACGGGAGTCTGTGCAAAAAGTCAAATTATAAAAATAAAATTGTCGAGTAAAGCCATTTATATTCGATTTAACGAGACAAAAATTTCCCAATTAGCAAACTGCGATATTTTTACCCTGAGGTGAAAGTTGGCTAAAAACGCTTAAAATGAGCCTGCTTTTTGATTTTAAAACTGGCAAACAGCACTCCCTCAGTGCTTTAATGTGCCTTGACACTCCAAGTATTGAGATACATCGGGTCAGGTTATATCCAATAAAGTATAATCCTGTTTCTCCAAGTACCTTTTCTTTACCTCTCAGGTTGGTATGTGTGTAACCTCGTTGTCGTTTCAGGGTGCCATACATATGCTCAGCTATCTGTTGCCTTTTACGATAATAACCGGGATTTTCATTTACTCTTTTTGCGTTGGCTTCTATGGCATCAGCATTTTCATTGCGATCAATGACCCTTCCATTACGTTTGCCCTGAGTACATTTATGCCTGGATTGACATGTTTTGCAGTCTTTCGTTACATATCTCCTGAACTTGTATCCGGAACCTTCCTTGTGGT
This sequence comes from uncultured Bacteroidales bacterium, assembly GCA_963789465.1. Classification (GTDB taxonomy): domain Bacteria; phylum Bacteroidota; class Bacteroidia; order Bacteroidales; family VadinHA17; genus LD21. Next base: position 234,475 of record CAWBLL010000028.1, on the reverse strand, counting down.
GCTTTTCGCTGTGCTGATACCAGCTGTTGTTGGTTCGCATTATACTTCCCCGGGGACAAGTGTAAGTATCTGATTCCTTTTCATAAGTGAACATTGATATCGGATACAGTCCGATATCTCTTGTTGATGGTTCTTTTGGCGATACAAATGTGGTAATATCATTCTCATCACACTGTTTAATTTGATCTCCGGTATGATACCCCTTGTCGGCCAGCACATTCATTGATTCGACTTTAAGAAGTTCTTTTGTCATCAGTGCCATGGGGGCCAGGGCATGGGTGTCGTTAACGTCTCCGGTATCAAATTCAACCAGCAGCTTATTTTTTGAGTCAGATGATGCCTGTATATTATAACCGACATTTACTATGTTCCGCAGCAGTACGACTGAACGTGAATCAGGATCGGTAGTTGAGATCTGTTCATTTCCACTCTTTTTAAGATCGTTTTGTATCCTGGTGTACTTTTGCTTCTTTTCCTGGCGTTCGGCAAGTTTTGCTTCTACCTCTTTCCGATCTTCCTCCTTGTCGCAGGTGTCGAGTAATGTCTCGTAATCCTTTATTTGATTGTCTATATATTCAATATGTTGTTTAAGTTTATTGGAGTTGAAATTGTTCTTCAGGGAATTGCTTGCCCTGATCTTGAATGAGTCAATTGCAACAGTCTCTCCGTCAATTAATTTCCACTCTTTAAGGAGGAATACGAATCTGCGGAATACCTCCCTGAATGCTTTAGGGTGATTCTTCCTGAAGTTGGCAATTGTCTTGTATTTTGGCCGAAGTCCGGATACCAGCCACATTGCTTCAATATTTGTCAGGGCTTCCCGTTCCAGTTTCCTTGATGTGCTGATTCCATGCCTGTAACCATAGAGGTAAAGCTTCATCAGACCAGAAGGAGGGTATGGTGGACAACCTTCATCATGGCACTCAACATGAGCAAAGCCAAAGCTCTTAAGATCAATGGAATCAACGAAAACATCAACTACCCTGACAAATGAATCAGCAGCAATGGCACTCTCAAGGCTGAACATGAACATCTGATTCCGTTCTTCTCCTTGTTTGTGTTGCATGACTTGATTTTATTAATATAATAATCAAGTTACTACAATTGGAGAATTAAGTCAACTAATTGGAGTATAGTTTATTAACACAGAAGGGTAGTTTTTGCACAGGCTGACGGTTGCGGGTATGAGCAGAAAGCGTTGGTGGCGAAGTCACGCCGGTTACCTGTCCAGGTTCTTTAGCCACAAATTTGTTCCGGCGTGCAAGACACCATGGCGCAATTTTTGCCATCCTAGCTTAACGAAGTTCATAAACTGACGATAAGTTTGGTTTCACCATAAAATTGTCAAGGTGAGAGCAAAAATTGTGACAAGCTTTTTGCTTATACCCGCTGTTGGGCATAGTTGATATTATTTTAAACTCTTCTTTTTCAATGATCTGGCTACATGATAAACCCGAAGAATATCTACCTGACTCTTGCTTTTTACAAGATAAATTATCCTGTAGTTACCATCAATAATTTCTCTGATTGATTTTTTCGAAAATTCAGGAACCATTCTACCAATATAGGGATTCTCAATAAGTGGTTGAACTCTCTGATAAATTTTGGTTGCAGTAATTGAGGCATAACGAATTGAATCTTCTGCTATGTAATCAAAAATCTCCTTTAAATCTGAAATTGATAATGCAGTCCAGACTATTTTGACCATTTATCAATAATTACTTTTAAATCCTCATTAGAAACAACTTTCCCCTCCTCGGACTGCTGTAATCCCTCATCAATTTTCTCCATAAATATCAACCTGTCAATCAATTCGTCTATTGTAAATTTATCTGGCAAGTTATTGATCGTTTTATTCACTTTCTCCTTTGTCAGCATAGCTTTCTTTTTTGTAAAGATAATGCTTTTGGAATTTTTATCTATCAGTGGCGATTTTTTTCCAATTATGCCCAACGGTCGCGGCTATGAGCAGTGGCGGGTTTCGGAGCTGCGTCTGTATCCCACGTGCCGAACTTGCTGCGAGACGAGACGTTGAATACGCTACAAACCCCGCCATTGCTTATGAGCCGTTGTTAGTGGCTGCCCTTTTTTTATTCTTTACGAATTAGCCAATACCAATGTGAAGATGCAATTCTTCTTCGACTAAATTTTGATTGGTCAAGTTTAAAGTGTTCTCCAAATGTCTGCTCAATATATTTCGGGCTTAATTTTATCCCGCTTGGTGAACTATCCATCGCCCAAATCAAATGTGTTGCCCCGGGTTTTAACAACCTGTGTATCTCGGAAACATATTTTTGCTGACCTTCTTCATTTAAGCAATGAAAACAACCAACATCAAATGATACATCAAATTGTTTATCAATGTTTTTTAGATTAGTTACATCGCCAACAATAAATTCAGGTTTATCTGTATTGTTTGCGACTCGTTTAGTTGCCTTATCTATGGCTACAGAAGAAAAATCAACTCCTGTTGCTTTTATACCTTGCGATGCCATAAAACTTGAAAATATTCCAAGGCCACAACCTAATTCTAATGAAGTTTTTGGGTTATGCACTTCTACTATTCCTTTCAGTTCCTTTGGAATACGATTATCTGTCCAAATCCAGTGACCAATAGAACGATAAACTTTATTAAACTCTTCCCCTGTTGTTGTTGATGATTTACTCATATTTTTTATGTTTAAAATTATGATGTAAAATTACTCAGGTGGTAGGGTTGAAAATTGAATAAATCGGTCGTTTTCGTTTTTTGCCAATCTTTTTGGGGTAACCTTTGTCAATCTTTTTACTTCACGAATAAAATGCGCTTGGTCAGCAAAATTTTGCTCAGGAAAAAGATTACCTTCTTTTATATGTTGAAATGATGCTTTGAAACGAAGAATGTTACAAAATGCCTTTAATGAAAGACCAAAAGTTTGATTAAAATAGCGGTTGATTTGTCGTTCTGACCAAAATACATGTTGAGCATATTCTTTTACCTTCAAAGCTCCATTGGTTTCATAAATATGATTAAAAAGCTTTCGTTTTCTCTCATCTATTTTATGTTTGATTTGTTCTCGAATACATTTTGAAATTTTATCACAAAAGCTATCAAAGTTGGTTAAGTCATTGCTTGTAATACTCCAAAAATCGTTGGGTAATTTTCGTGCACCATTCATTATATCGGCAATAGTAGTGTGTAAAATATATTCGATTGACAGGAGTTTTAAACTTATGCCAATGAATATACTTTTAGGAGGAAAAGAAGCTGTTGTTGGTTGGGTTTCGATGCCAATGAGAGTCCCAATAAATTGACCCGTTCCAAGAACAATAAAGAAAAGGTCAATCCTTCCGTCTGGAATAAGCACAACTTCTTTGTCTGAAGCAGAAGTATTTTCAACTATATAAAACCTTTCTACAAAGTCTGAAAGTTCAGTCTCAGGAAGAATGATTTTATATTCTAATTTGTTTTCTGTAGTCTTCAAATTTGTATCATATTATGACCGGAGCGGTTTTTTAGGGTTGCCACTAACGGCCACGCATAAGGCCATGTGGCGGTTGCGTAAACTTTCGTTTCGTGCTGAACAAATCTTTATGCGTTGTAAAATGCTTCGTTTTCCTGAAATGCCAGCCATTGGCTTTATGCGATGTTATAAACAGGCGATTATTATCATTCGTCGCGGCCAGCAAGTCGCTCCCATCCCGGACTGACCATTCCGCCCGTCAAAAAATCAGTCCGGGTGAAAAGTCAGGGGTCGAAGGTAGCCGGTTTTGTCATGGGTTAGTCCTGATTTAAGGTTTTAGTTCGCTTGTTTATAACGTTTGACGGTATGGGGCGTGGCGGCTAGATGGTGATTTCCTGGGATAAGCTGCAATTTTCTAAAGTGTACAAATGCTGGTGAAGCAGAATAAATAGCCATGACCTATAGCACATATGAAAAAAGCATAGTCTCAGGTACGATATCAATAATCTTTGTAAATTATTGTTCGTAAACATAATACTAGAGACTATGCAAGCACAAGTTACAAAAAAAATCGATTTCAAGGACAAAGATCTTTTTATTGGATTAGATGTTCATAAGAAGAGCTGGAGCGTTACTATCCTGTTCGAAGGAATGGAACACAGAACATTTACTCAACCTCCAAGTCCTCTGGTCTTGAATAATTATCTTCAAAAAACCTTTCCAGGCGGGACCTTTTACAGCGCCTACGAAGCCGGTTTTTGTGGATATGGTATTCATCGTGAGTTAAATACGCTTGGGATAAAGAATATTGTTATTAACGCTGCAGACATCCCTTCGAGCCAGAAAGACCAGCTGCAGAAACGAGATCCCATCGACAGCAGAAAGATTGCCAGGGGTCTTGAAAAAGGGTTATTGCGACCAATTCATATATTTAATCGGGACGAGGAAGAACTAAGAAGTTTAAACAGAACGAGATTCTACCTGATGCGCGATTTAAGAAGAAGTAAGAACAGGATAAAGAGTTTCCTTTACTACTATGGAATATCAATTCCTCCGGAATTTGACAATAACCAATGGACATTAAAATATATTGGTTGGTTGAAACAGATACAGATGAAAACAGCTGGTGGTCAGGAAGCATTAATAAGCCTCATTGCTTCATTTGAATATCACAGGCTACAGATACTTACTTTAAGCCGGCAGATCAGGGACAGAATAAAAGAATATGATAATGAATTATACTCTTTATTGAAGACCATTTCAGGCATTGGCCCCCTTACTTCAAGTGCATTAATTACTGAACTGGGAGATATAAACCGGTTTCCACATATTGATCATCTCAGCAGTTTCGTGGGATTAATCCCACGAGTGAAGCAAAGCGGAGAATCATCCTATTCAGGCGGAATAACTTTTCGTTGTAACTCGTACCTGAGAACTCTCTTAATTGAATCTGCCTGGCAGGCTATCCGTCAGGATCCAGCTCTGATGCAATATTATCATCACCATCTTATAAACAACAAAGGACAAAAGGTGATTGTCAAAGTTGCCCGTAAGCTTTTAAACAGAGTAAGATATGTAATGAAAAACAGACAACCTTATGTTACAGGTGTAGCATAAAAGAATAAATCTATAAGATCTTTAACAGTAAGGGATAGCGCAAAACAAACGATGTAACATTAAGATTATAACCTATAGCCTTCGCACCCTTAACTATAAAGTATAACAAGTGACTGCGGCAGCCTATTGTGGTGGATCGCATATAGCAGCCTGATTTTATAGAATTTATATTAAAGAAGTTTTTAAGGTTTTTTTATTTAAATTTGAACAAGCCTGTGGCAGTGCTTTTCATAGCACCGTTTGTTATGTGCGGTTTATATTTAATAAACATCTCTATGTCAAAGTTTTATAGAGAGTTGCAATTCTCCGCCTAACCCTAGTTCGACTATTTTTTGTAGTGTCGAAATACGAACTTCTTTTATATTGTTTTCAATCTTGGATATATAAGATTTAGTTGTCCCTACTTTTTCAGCAAGTTCTTCTTGAGTCATACCCTTCTCAATCCGGGCGTCATGTATTAAAGCTCCGATCTTAAAATTTTTAAATCCAGCTTCAAGTTCGTCACGTTTTGCAGTCCCTCGTTTGCCATAGTGCTTATCTTTGAACTGCTCAAGGGTCATTATGTTATTTTTTTTCGTTTTCATATTCTTTCTTAATTTTTAAAGCTTTTTCAATTTCTTGTTTTGGAGTCTTTTGTGTTTTCTTTTGAAATCCATTTGCCAGAACGACAAGTTGTCCCTTGTCAAAAAAGCAGAATATTCGTAAAATGTCATTTCCTGATTGTACTCTAATTTCATAAAGTCCATCTGTATTTTCAATATGTTTAAGATAGGTTTCTGGAACTCTTTGAATTTCTTCTAATAAGTCAAAGGTCCAGATAATCTTGTCTTTAACTTTGTCTCGCTGTTTTAAAAAGAAATCCTGAAAATAGTCTTTATAAAAAATGATGGTTCTATATTTTTGCTTTTCAGTCACGATACAAAGATAAATAAAGTTGCCCTAAAGTGCAACATTATTTTTTTCAGATTTTCATTTAACTGCAATTTTCTAAAATCGCACATAACGGTCGGCGGTATGAAACGTAGCGGAGTGCGTGGCTGCGAAACTATCCCCCTTTACTGACCTTGCCAGCGGGAGCAGAACTTGCAAATTGCAGTAAAACCGCTATGTTTTATGACCGCTTGTTGGCAAACGTTTTTATTTAGTCATTTTTATATAGTCTTTAATCTTTTTATCCAAATTGAATTTAATCCATTGTTCATATTCTGAATGCTCCTTTTTACTATCAAGTTTTTTATTTTTCATGTCACTTTGGTCTAACCACGCATTCCATGGACTACTAATATTAAAAGTATCTTTATTAATCTTTGTATCATATAGTGCAAACATATATCCACCACGAGAAAATACAAGGAATCTATAATTAATTAATTCAAGTTTGGGATTATTACAAAAGTAAGCTGCTTCATCATAGTTTGATAGAATCTGTCTTGAATACATCCAATCTGCATCATTAGGCGAAATTCCATGTCTAATACTGTAATCAATTTTTAAAGTTTTGGGATTGATTGTTTTTTCAAGCTTTAACACCAAAAATCCAGGGTCTCCAATACTAAAATCAGAATACAATCCATAATTATATTTTCCATCAGGTGATTCAACATGCTGGATATAATCCAAATAATTAAGATTGCATGAAGAAAATATCATGAAAAATATCAGCGTGAAAAATATTCTGTAATGTCTTATCATATGTGCGATGTCATTTTTAAAATGTTTGCCAACGTTTGATGGTATGTGGCGTGGCGATTAGATGGCGATTTCCTGGGTTATACTGCAATGTATCTAAATAGCTTAAAACTCAGAATGAAACAGAAGCTAGCCATGACCTATAGCACATATGAAAAAAGCATAGTCTCAGGTACGATATCAATAATCTTTGTAAATTATTGTTCGTAAACATAATACTAGAGACTATGCAAGCACAAGTTACAAAAAAAATCGATTTCAAGGACAAAGATCTTTTTATTGGATTAGATGTTCATAAGAAGAGCTGGAGCGTTACTATCCTGTTCGAAGGAATGGAACACAGAACATTTACTCAACCTCCAAGTCCCCTGGTCTTGAATAATTATCTTCAAAAAACCTTTCCAGGCGGGACCTTTTACAGCGCCTACGAAGCCGGTTTTTGTGGATATGGTATTCATCGTGAGTTAAATACGCTTGGGATAAAGAATATTGTTATTAACGCTGCAGACATCCCTTCGAGCCAGAAAGACCAGCTGCAGAAACGAGATCCCATCGACAGCAGAAAGATTGCCAGGGGTCTTGAAAAAGGGTTATTGCGACCAATTCATATATTTAATCGGGACGAGGAAGAACTAAGAAGTTTAAACAGAACGAGATTCTACCTGATGCGCGATTTAAGAAGAAGTAAGAACAGGATAAAGAGTTTCCTTTACTACTATGGAATATCAATTCCTCCGGAATTTGACAATAACCAATGGACATTAAAATATATTGGTTGGTTGAAACAGATACAGATGAAAACAGCTGGTGGTCAGGAAGCATTAATAAGCCTCATTGCTTCATTTGAATATCACAGGCTACAGATACTTACTTTAAGCCGGCAGATCAGGGACAGAATAAAAGAATATGATAATGAATTATACTCTTTATTGAAGACCATTTCAGGCATTGGCCCCCTTACTTCAAGTGCATTAATTACTGAACTGGGAGATATAAACCGGTTTCCACATATTGATCATCTCAGCAGTTTCGTGGGATTAATCCCACGAGTGAAGCAAAGCGGAGAATCATCCTATTCAGGCGGAATAACTTTTCGTTGTAACTCGTACCTGAGAACTCTCTTAATTGAATCTGCCTGGCAGGCTATCCGTCAGGATCCAGCTCTGATGCAATATTATCATCACCATCTTATAAACAACAAAGGACAAAAGGTGATTGTCAAAGTTGCCCGTAAGCTTTTAAACAGAGTAAGATATGTAATGAAAAACAGACAACCTTATGTTACAGGTGTAGCATAAAAGAATAAATCTATAAGATCTTTAACAGTAAGGGATAGCGCAAAACAAACGATGTAACATTAAGATTATAACCTATAGCCTTCGCACCCTTAACTATAAAGTATAACAAGTGACTGCGGCAGCCTATTGTGGTGGATCGCATATAGCAGCCTGATTTTATAGAATTTATATTAAAGAAGTTTTTAAGGTTTTTTTATTTAAATTTGAACAAGCCTGTGGCAGTGCTTTTCATAGCACCATTTGTTAGTGGCTGTTTTTTTATTCTGTTCATTACATAGGTCCGCTTATAAATTGAACGGTTTCCTGGGTATCTGAGTTTTAAATGCAAATCAAAATATTTCTTAGATTCTTCTACTTTATTAAGATCCCTAAATGCAATTCCAAGTCTAAAAGCACAATCCATTTGTAAAGCTTTCGCTGCAGTTAGGCCTTCTCCACATGGGCCATTCGCCAACTTTTGTGTGTCTTTATTAAGAAGTTTTTTCCAAATACCTATTGCTTTATAAATATCTCCAGTCATTTCCAAATCTCCAGCATACTCCCATAAGGTTAATGGACAATTTGGAGCAATTTGAATTGCTTGTTCTGAAAACTCAAGGGCTTGCTTGTACTTTTTTTCTTCGTAATACGTCGTAGCTATCCTAACTAGGAGCCAATGTTCATCTGTGTTTACTTTCAATTCCTGTTTAAGTAATTTTCTGGCTTCCTCATAATTTTCAAAATCAAAAAGTTGGTTGATTTTCTGCGATATTATCGCCTTTCTTTTCATGTTTGTCATTAGGTGATGTATCTAAAAATTGCCACTAACGTTTGGCGTATATGACCAGTTGCGATTAAATAGCGATTTCCTGGTATGAGAAGATAGCTGATAAATTGCTAAAATGCTGGAATAGTGCGAAAGTAAGCAATTGGTTATATACGCTGTTAGCTGTAGGGCATTAATTATATTGTCTTCATGGTAAAAGAATTTTCCAAATTTTAATGAAAAATCCTGATATAATTACCAATTTGAATTGTTCTTTTTTAGAATAGTGCTATCACCTTTCAGTATTTCAATTTTCTTGTCAATAATCGTCAAAACATCATACGCCGCTTTGAATCTATATTCACCAAATAATGCATCACCAAAAGTCTCGCCTTTTCTTTCAAGAAGTAAGAATTTATAATTAAAGGATTCAAACATTTTGTATGGTAATTCATTATTATCAGTTATAAAATTGTAAAACATCAGATATTTGATATGAGGAGTTACTTTCTTTATACTATGTTTATGCTTCGAAAAACCGTTTGGTCTATTAAAGAAAGTTAATAAGGCAGAATGTTTAGAATCAAAAATTACCTCCAACTCAAAAGATTCTCCAAACCCAATCCATGGGCGATCCAGGACCTTGATACCACTTTCTGAAATGTCCTTCGCTATTGATCTACCTATAGAGACCAACAATGAATCTATCCTGTTTTGATAGACATCCTGAGATCTCGTAATAATATTAAAATATATAAGAAAAAGGCAGATAATTATAATCCTTTTAGTCATTTAATTTTGGATCAAATAAAAAGTACTAGTGCTTTTAAATTATCCAGTATTTGTGGTTGCCTTACAGCTAACGTTTGACGGTATGGGGCGTGGCGGCTAAGTGAGATTTCCTGAGATGTGCTGCAATTTATCTTAAGTGTGCAAATGCTGGTTAGAGACAAAACACAGCCATGACCTATAGCACATATGAAAAAAGCATAGTCTCAGGTACGATATCAATAATCTTTGTAAATTATTGTTCGTAAACATAATACTAGAGACTATGCAAGCACAAGTTACAAAAAAAATCGATTTCAAGGACAAAGATCTTTTTATTGGATTAGATGTTCATAAGAAGAGCTGGAGCGTTACTATCCTGTTCGAAGGAATGGAACACAGAACATTTACTCAACCTCCAAGTCCCCTGGTCTTGAATAATTATCTTCAAAAAACCTTTCCAGGCGGGACCTTTTACAGCGCCTACGAAGCCGGTTTTTGTGGATATGGTATTCATCGTGAGTTAAATACGCTTGGGATAAAGAATATTGTTATTAACGCTGCAGACATCCCTTCGAGCCAGAAAGACCAGCTGCAGAAACGAGATCCCATCGACAGCAGAAAGATTGCCAGGGGTCTTGAAAAAGGGTTATTGCGACCAATTCATATATTTAATCGGGACGAGGAAGAACTAAGAAGTTTAAACAGAACGAGATTCTACCTGATGCGCGATTTAAGAAGAAGTAAGAACAGGATAAAGAGTTTCCTTTACTACTATGGAATATCAATTCCTCCGGAATTTGACAATAACCAATGGACATTAAAATATATTGGTTGGTTGAAACAGATACAGATGAAAACAGCTGGTGGTCAGGAAGCATTAATAAGCCTCATTGCTTCATTTGAATATCACAGGCTACAGATACTTACTTTAAGCCGGCAGATCAGGGACAGAATAAAAGAATATGATAATGAATTATACTCTTTATTGAAGACCATTTCAGGCATTGGCCCCCTTACTTCAAGTGCATTAATTACTGAACTGGGAGATATAAACCGGTTTCCACATATTGATCATCTCAGCAGTTTCGTGGGATTAATCCCACGAGTGAAGCAAAGCGGAGAATCATCCTATTCAGGCGGAATAACTTTTCGTTGTAACTCGTACCTGAGAACTCTCTTAATTGAATCTGCCTGGCAGGCTATCCGTCAGGATCCAGCTCTGATGCAATATTATCATCACCATCTTATAAACAACAAAGGACAAAAGGTGATTGTCAAAGTTGCCCGTAAGCTTTTAAACAGAGTAAGATATGTAATGAAAAACAGACAACCTTATGTTACAGGTGTAGCATAAAAGAATAAATCTATAAGATCTTTAACAGTAAGGGATAGCGCAAAACAAACGATGTAACATTAAGATTATAACCTATAGCCTTCGCACCCTTAACTATAAAGTATAACAAGTGACTGCGGCAGCCTATTGTGGTGGATCGCATATAGCAGCCTGATTTTATAGAATTTATATTAAAGAAGTTTTTAAGGTTTTTTTATTTAAATTTGAACAAGCCTGTGGCAGTGCTTTTCATAGCACCGTTTGTTGTGCCGTCGTGCTTTTTATTCAATGATCAATTTATGTATTCTTGGTTGTAATATCCAGATTCCTATTGGAAAGAACCAGACCAAAAAAAAATCTCCTAAATAATCTGATATTTTTGCTCTCTTTTTTAATTCAGCAGATTTTAAAGTCTTAGCAGCAAATATCATAGCATACAGAGTGCTAAACATTGCTGCAAAATGCAAAGGCATTACGAACCACCCATTTATTAACAAGTAAAAAATTGCAAAAACAAAATAGGCAATTGGATAAATTACAGATATTTTAAATAGTATCAATTTAATCTTGTTAACTTTTACTTTATCGGTTTGCAACATTGTCCCGATAGACCATAACCATAAATAAATTGGTATTCCGAGAAATATGGATAACCAAAATACACTTGAAGCATCTTTTTTTAACATATTAATCAATCAATAAATTAATCTTTGGTTGAATTATCCATACGCCTATTGGGAAAAATAATAGTAAGAAAAAATCACCAGCAAAGTCTGAGAACGTCACTTCTCTTTGTAGTTCTACAGTCTTATAAGTCTTTGCGACATAATAAAAAGAATAAAGTAGTCCAAACATTGATAGAATATGCAATGGCAACATTACAGCTAATGAAATACCTATCATAGCTCCGTTTGTATCACCATTTGTTACACTATCAAATAAAGTGTGCATTAAACCGAAGACTAAAGGAATATAAATCATTGGTATAATAAGAAAGATCTTAAATTTTCTTATTTTCATTTTTACACCTTCTGGTATTTTCCCAATTAGTCCTGTTGCAATTGACCAAAACCAACCAAATAATCCAAGAAAGAATATAATCATAATAAAAGGCGAAATAAACTTCATTCTATCAGGGTCATTTTTAGTAATAGTCATGGCGATAAACTGCAAAGAGTACGGAACTAAAAATATGATTATAAAAATCTGCCAGTGTTTTGCTCTTAAAAATCTCTCTATCATTTTACTATCTCTTTAATCATTGCACTTCGGTTTTTTTCTAGCATGCGGCACAACGGTTGCGGGTATGAGCAGAAAGCGTTGGTGGCGCAGTCCAGCCGGTCACTGGTCCAGGTACTTTAGCCATTAACTTGTCCCGGCTGGCAAGACACCATGGCGCAATTTTTGCCTGTCCCGGCATTCGAAACTTGTAAACGGATGAAAAGTATTGTGTCATGATAAAACTGTCCAGGTGCGAGCAAAAATTGTGACAAGCTTTTTGCTTATACCCGCTGTTAGCACAAGTATTAATTTATTCACTAATGGTTATTGCAATAACTTTCTTATAGCCTGTGTCAAAGAGGAGTTGTATATCATCATCTTTTCCTCCTGATGCTCCGACATGTGTAAGTCCATCTGATAAATCTCTCAAGGCATTGATTCTAAATAAACCAAGGTAACCCACCTTTTCATACTTTCCTTGTTTATTCAATACTTCACCTATACTGGGATGGAATGATCCTAAAGTATAGTATTCTTTTGGATCCAATCCTTGCTTTGATAAGAATTCTGTACTAATTAATCGAATATTAGGTGGAACCTTTGAGTATATACTATCTGTTATTTTAATCGCATCATATTTTTTTAGAATCACTGAATCTCTACTACTCAATTGTCCAAATAATTCAGAAGTATTTAGAATAAAAAAAGTCAATGTGACAACAAAGATTTGGAGTATTTTACTTTTCATAATGTACTAAATTAACTAAAAATTTGTCAATCATATTCAATAGCAGATATATATGCGGTCGGCACATGTAATGGTTTGTCGCGCGATGGCAATGTCCCGGTAAAAGTCAGTATTGTTAATTTTATAAGAAAACTTTCTGATGACGGCGGGAGGGCAAATTGTCTATAGAGCGAGGGCAGGTCCCGGCGTAATTGCAGTAACTATCTAGTCAAGACGAAATATTTTAAACACGGAGCGAGGGCATAATCATCATACACTGAAATATTTGTGCTAACGGTTGCGGGTATGAGCAGAAAGCGTTGGTGGCGCAGTCCAGCCGGTTACCGGTCCCGGTTCTTTAGGTAGTAAACTATCCCGGCTGGCAAGACACCATGGCGCAATTTTTGCCAGTCCCGGTTTCTGTAATTGGTAAACAGACGATAAGTTTGGTGTCAAGATAAAATTGTCCAGGTGCGAGCAAAAATTGTGACAAGCTTTTTGCTTATACCTGCTGTTAGCAATAGGCCTTATTTATATTTTTGATTTTACCTCATTTTTAAGAGGTCCCAAGTGATTTTTAATAATGGTCCATACCATAGAAGGATCAACCGTGTCATAAGTGTGAATAAGTCTATTTCTAAAGCCAACTATTCTTCTCGCATTTGAGATCTGTGATTCAGGAAATAGCTTTTCAAATTTGTTTAGTGCTTCTCCAATTATTCCTAATTGTCGTTCAACAGCACTCTGAGTCTTTCGATCAGATAAATAGTCATCAAAGTCCTTAATATCAACGACAAAAGATTCAATTAATTCTATAGCTTGAAGAATGTCAGATAGAAACTTTTTTCCCTGATCCGTCATAAATTAAGACTTTTGTTGATTCAATGCTGCTTTTTAAATAGGGATTATGGATTGATGATTCAGTCAGTAAATCTACCTTGCGATTGAAAAAGGTTTCAAATAAGTCCCATAGTGATAAGAGTTTTTCTCCTCGGTCAATTGGATCTGATGAGTCAATTTCTACTAGAAGATCAATATCACTGGTCATCGGGTCAAATCTTTCGTCTACAGATGAACCAAAAGCATATAAATACTTTACATTATGTGACTTGCATAATAGAACAAAGTCATTTTTCTTTTTCGATATTTGGTCCCGAATTACCATAACTCAAAGATAATCATTTTATAATTGTCATGCAGGTGGTTCTCAGGCTTATTGCTAACGGTTGACGGTATGGGGCGTGGCGGCTAAAAGAGATTTCCTGTCGGGGTATACAAAGTTAAATTACGTTTACAAAGCTTCGATGGATGCTGAAGACAGCCATGACCTATAGCACATATGAAAAAAGCATAGTCTCAGGTACGATATCAATAATCTTTGTAAATTATTGTTCGTAAACATAATACTAGAGACTATGCAAGCACAAGTTACAAAAAAAATCGATTTCAAGGACAAAGATCTTTTTATTGGATTAGATGTTCATAAGAAGAGCTGGAGCGTTACTATCCTGTTCGAAGGAATGGAACACAGAACATTTACTCAACCTCCAAGTCCCCTGGTCTTGAATAATTATCTTCAAAAAACCTTTCCAGGCGGGACCTTTTACAGCGCCTACGAAGCCGGTTTTTGTGGATATGGTATTCATCGTGAGTTAAATACGCTTGGGATAAAGAATATTGTTATTAACGCTGCAGACATCCCTTCGAGCCAGAAAGACCAGCTGCAGAAACGAGATCCCATCGACAGCAGAAAGATTGCCAGGGGTCTTGAAAAAGGGTTATTGCGACCAATTCATATATTTAATCGGGACGAGGAAGAACTAAGAAGTTTAAACAGAACGAGATTCTACCTGATGCGCGATTTAAGAAGAAGTAAGAACAGGATAAAGAGTTTCCTTTACTACTATGGAATATCAATTCCTCCGGAATTTGACAATAACCAATGGACATTAAAATATATTGGTTGGTTGAAACAGATACAGATGAAAACAGCTGGTGGTCAGGAAGCATTAATAAGCCTCATTGCTTCATTTGAATATCACAGGCTACAGATACTTACTTTAAGCCGGCAGATCAGGGACAGAATAAAAGAATATGATAATGAATTATACTCTTTATTGAAGACCATTTCAGGCATTGGCCCCCTTACTTCAAGTGCATTAATTACTGAACTGGGAGATATAAACCGGTTTCCACATATTGATCATCTCAGCAGTTTCGTGGGATTAATCCCACGAGTGAAGCAAAGCGGAGAATCATCCTATTCAGGCGGAATAACTTTTCGTTGTAACTCGTACCTGAGAACTCTCTTAATTGAATCTGCCTGGCAGGCTATCCGTCAGGATCCAGCTCTGATGCAATATTATCATCACCATCTTATAAACAACAAAGGACAAAAGGTGATTGTCAAAGTTGCCCGTAAGCTTTTAAACAGAGTAAGATATGTAATGAAAAACAGACAACCTTATGTTACAGGTGTAGCATAAAAGAATAAATCTATAAGATCTTTAACAGTAAGGGATAGCGCAAAACAAACGATGTAACATTAAGATTATAACCTATAGCCTTCGCACCCTTAACTATAAAGTATAACAAGTGACTGCGGCAGCCTATTGTGGTGGATCGCATATAGCAGCCTGATTTTATAGAATTTATATTAAAGAAGTTTTTAAGGTTTTTTTATTTAAATTTGAACAAGCCTGTGGCAGTGCTTTTCATAGCACCGTATGTTACCGCCAGTTGGTTATTGTTTTTTCTGCAATCCATTTAATTATTTCTGGATATTTCATTGATCCATTAGCCACACTTATTACAAAATCGTACTTTTCATCCTCTGTTGTGGAAATATCAAGTTGGTAGTCCATAAGCAAAAGTCTCATTAGAACATAACCTAACCTTTTATTCCCATCTAAAAAAGGATGATTAATGACGATACTCTCTATCAATGCAGCAGCTTTCTCGATCGCTGTCGGGTATAATTCTTTCTGATCAAATGTCTGAAATGGTCTCGATAAGGCAGAATCTAATAATCCATAATCACGGATCCCTTTAGTCCCTCCGAATTTGTCTATTAGTATCTCCTGGACATGAATGGCATCCTGAATACTTATCATAGAGCCAGCTTTTGCAGTAAGTCTTTATCCTCCCGCAAAATCAGTCCCAAGTGTCTTGATAAATCGATTTTATCAGATGGTGCCACCTGTAATTGTTTTAGATAGTCCAGAATATCAACTAAAACAGAGTCAGGTAAATTATCAATCGCCTTTTGAATCTCGTATTTTAAATCTTGTGTCGTCATGAACTATTTTTTCTGCAAATTTAATTCAATTATTTCTAAATAGTGGTGTCAAGTTCCTCCAATTGGCGGTAACGGATGACGCTATGGCAAGTGCGGGAATAAATTGCTGCTCAACTGTCTGCCAGCACAAATGTATATAAAGAATTAAAATGTTTCAACGAACACGCATACCCGCATTTGCTATAGCACATATGAAAAAAGCATAGTCTCAGGTACGATATCAATAATCTTTGTAAATTATTGTTCGTAAACATAATACTAGAGACTATGCAAGCACAAGTTACAAAAAAAATCGATTTCAAGGACAAAGATCTTTTTATTGGATTAGATGTTCATAAGAAGAGCTGGAGCGTTACTATCCTGTTCGAAGGAATGGAACACAGAACATTTACTCAACCTCCAAGTCCCCTGGTCTTGAATAATTATCTTCAAAAAACCTTTCCAGGCGGGACCTTTTACAGCGCCTACGAAGCCGGTTTTTGTGGATATGGTATTCATCGTGAGTTAAATACGCTTGGGATAAAGAATATTGTTATTAACGCTGCAGACATCCCTTCGAGCCAGAAAGACCAGCTGCAGAAACGAGATCCCATCGACAGCAGAAAGATTGCCAGGGGTCTTGAAAAAGGGTTATTGCGACCAATTCATATATTTAATCGGGACGAGGAAGAACTAAGAAGTTTAAACAGAACGAGATTCTACCTGATGCGCGATTTAAGAAGAAGTAAGAACAGGATAAAGAGTTTCCTTTACTACTATGGAATATCAATTCCTCCGGAATTTGACAATAACCAATGGACATTAAAATATATTGGTTGGTTGAAACAGATACAGATGAAAACAGCTGGTGGTCAGGAAGCATTAATAAGCCTCATTGCTTCATTTGAATATCACAGGCTACAGATACTTACTTTAAGCCGGCAGATCAGGGACAGAATAAAAGAATATGATAATGAATTATACTCTTTATTGAAGACCATTTCAGGCATTGGCCCCCTTACTTCAAGTGCATTAATTACTGAACTGGGAGATATAAACCGGTTTCCACATATTGATCATCTCAGCAGTTTCGTGGGATTAATCCCACGAGTGAAGCAAAGCGGAGAATCATCCTATTCAGGCGGAATAACTTTTCGTTGTAACTCGTACCTGAGAACTCTCTTAATTGAATCTGCCTGGCAGGCTATCCGTCAGGATCCAGCTCTGATGCAATATTATCATCACCATCTTATAAACAACAAAGGACAAAAGGTGATTGTCAAAGTTGCCCGTAAGCTTTTAAACAGAGTAAGATATGTAATGAAAAACAGACAACCTTATGTTACAGGTGTAGCATAAAAGAATAAATCTATAAGATCTTTAACAGTAAGGGATAGCGCAAAACAAACGATGTAACATTAAGATTATAACCTATAGCCTTCGCACCCTTAACTATAAAGTATAACAAGTGACTGCGGCAGCCTATTGTGGTGGATCGCATATAGCAGCCTGATTTTATAGAATTTATATTAAAGAAGTTTTTAAGGTTTTTTTATTTAAATTTGAACAAGCCTGTGGCAGTGCTTTTCATAGCACCGTTTGTTATGCGGCGTGTTCGTTTAATTTTTTGATTTTTCGGAATTCTGCCAATTTTGATTTCTTTTCTTCTTCCAGATCAAAGTCATTCTGTAATCCGAGCCAGAATTTTGCAGAATTTCCAAAATAGTAACTTAGTCTTAATGCAGTGTCAGCAGTTATGCTTCTATGTCCCTTTATTATTTCAGAAGTCCTGGTCTGAGGTATTCCAATGTCCTTTGACAATCTATAGGCAGTTATGCTTAAGGGTTTAAGGAATTCTTCAAGAAGTATCTCCCCGGGGTGAATATTTGACAGTTTTTCCATGTTTCTACTTATGATAATCAGTAATCGTTACTTCATTAGCATTCCCATCTTCCCAATTGAATATTATTCTCCATTGGTCATTGATCCTGATACTGTATAAATCACTCATCCTTCCTGACAGTTTCTCCAATTTGTTCGATGGAGGTACTTTTAAATCCAAGAGATTCTGAGAGTTGTTCAACATTCTTAATTTTCTGCGTCCGATCTGTTGTATTTCCTGAGGAAGATTTTTAACTCTATCCCCATTCCAAATCTTTTCTGTCTCCTTAGATCCAAAAGAATTAATCATATAACGTGATGCGTTACTAACGGCAAAGATAAGTATTATTATTGAATCTTGAATGATTATTCGCTATCATTCTCACATGACGCATAACGGCCCGGCGGTTTGGTTAGTTGCCGTCTGCGTCGCGGTGGCGGGGTTTTTGCAAAGTCCCGATTGAGCTGTAGGAATTTCTCGTCAAGGTAAAGTTATCTTACGTAAGAGTCCCGCTTAACGTGCAGAAGCATCGTGTCACGGTAAAGCAATCTTGATGGCCAGCAAAAACCATGACGCCAGCGCGTTGGCCAGCAGCCCTATTGACTTTGTCTCGGCAGCAGGAATAGTCACGGTACCAGAAATTTAATAAGCGGAAATGAGTTTGCACACATAGACTTTGGAAGCTATAACGGAGTTGTCCGGGCTGCTGAAGGCAATTAACTAAACCGTCCGTGTTAGTGGTTGCCTTTTATCCTAGTCTTGTACCAATTACGATCATTTTGAATTTAAACTAAAGGTCAAGGTGTCAAAAAATATTGTCAGCGAATCTAGTTTACCATTCTTTACTTTCCATATTTCAGCGACATCGCCATTGATACTTTTCCCATTTGGAAAAACATAGTCATAATTTCCTACCACAAATGCATTATCATTATCTATAATCATTTGTTTTACCCGCATATTAGTAAAAAGCTGCGAAAATCTCTTAATAACTTCAATATATGCTGTTTTGCCAATTAAAGGAGTTGTTTTGGTCATATCTCCACCGGTAAATTTAAAATCGTCTGAGAGGACTGATTCCCAATTACTCTTTTGTGCAAATCCTTTATAATAAAATTCTAGAAGTTCTTTTGTCATCATGATATTTGAATTTTAAAAATGAATCATTTCCCTCATAACAACAATTGGCTGGTTAAAAAGATTAACTATTGGGAGTTTAAATTATGGTACGGCGCTAGGGTGACCACTAACGTTTGACGGTATGAGGCGTGGCGGCTAGATGGCAGTTTCCAGGGATAAGCTGCAATTTATATAAATGATGCAAATGCTGGTGAAGCAGAAAAGACAGCCATGACCTATACCGTATGTTGGCAATAGTTTGTTATTTAATTGTCTTGTTTTCAGGATTCTGTCTCGAATCCCAAATAGAGTGAATTATAATCTCACTACTCGTTACTTCATAGTAGATTATATAAGATTCAATGATTAGACCGCGTGTAGTTTCTTCAGTCGTTTTGATACCTAAATCAGGATTCTTGAGGAGAAGTTTTATCTCCTTATTAATTTTTGTGTATAGCTTGGCCGAATATGCTTTACTTTTATTTCTTAGCACGTAGAATTCAAGGATACGATAAAGTTTAATTGTGGCTCTTCTGGACCAAATTATCTTGCGTTGAGCCATAATTTAACTTCTTTTTCAAGCGCACTATTTTCAACAAATGATCCTTGCTCTATTTCCTTCTTTGATGCGATAATTTCATCAAGTTGTTCTTGAGTCAGTTGTATGGTCTCAGTTTCAATCTTGGAGTCAAGAATTATCTTCAGTGCCTTGAGAAAGGAAATATCATTGATCTCAGAAATTTTGTGGATTAATAATGTTTTTAATTCTATCGCTGTCATGGCATATGATTTATTATGCAAAGATAAGAATTCAAAGAATATAAATAATCTGAATATTGGTCATTCAAATTATTGCCAACGTTTGACAATATAGCCAGTAAGGGATTGCAGGCTATTTCCTATCAGGTTACACGAAAAGTCGAAGCGGGTTACAAACCTTCGCATATCTCTGAAACCCTTATTGGCTATATTGTGTGTTAGGCAATGTTATTTTATTAGTCCAAGTTTCTTGAATTTCCTTTGTAGTTCATAAAAACTTTGTTCAATATTATCCTTTGAAAATGGAATGTATTGAAGTCCAGCAATGTTTGAAAACTCTTCTATTCCATCCTGTTTTAAAATTAAGACTTTATCAAAGCCTAATCTACCTTGAAACAGTCCAGCTTCGTGAATTACATTTTGCCTTGCTCGCATTTTTCCATCAGCTGTATCGTCTTCAGCAGTCATAATCAAAATTGCAAATGATGCTTTATTTAGGAAATCATCTAATATATTAATGATTGTTTCTCCAGTTCGTGATTCATCTTCAAATGTCAAGGTCTTTAAATTCAAGTCATCCTTTAAGTAGATTTGTAGTCTTGCCCATATTTTGCTCCTTCCATGACCAATAAAAACAAATCCTTCGCCTTGCGATTTAGATACTTTTTTCGGCTTAAAAACATTAATCTCTGATGCAAGCTTTTCTCTATCTATTGAGTTTAGTTCATTTATTAAAACTCCAATCCGCTTAACAGAGTCATTATTTGTACTTATTAAGTGAGGTTCAAAATAAAAAACATCTGAATTTGGTTTTTTTCTATATTTCTCAAAATACTCCTCAATTTTATTCCAATACAAAAGAGCGTCTTTGGGTGCACTTTCTTCCGTAAAGTCTAATTCCGCCAATTTTTTAGAAAAAAGTTGAATAGGTGAGAAAAATTTCAAGTCTGTTTTTATGCTTTCCCAGAGTCCTTCTGAGAGAATCTGAATTTCTTTTATCATATGATGTATAGTTTTTCTTTAATATTGCCTAACGGTTGCGGGTATGAGCAGAAAGCGTTGGTGACGAAGTCACGCCGGCCACCTGTCCCGGTACTTTAGCCACAAAATTGTCCCGGCGTGCAAGACACCATGGCGCAATTTTTGCCAGTCCTGGTTTTCGAAATTTGTAAACAGGCGATAAGTTTGGTGTCATGATGAAACTGTCCAGGTGGCGAGCAAAAATTGTGACAAGCTTTTTGCTTATACCCGCTGTTACAGCCAGGTTTTATTTCAGATCACGCTATTTTAACCGTCTGATTGAGCAATTCGACATTAAAATTAACCTTGGCATTCAATGCTTTGAATACTTTGATTATTGTTTCAAATCTTGCATCAGTCAAGCTGTTTTCTAATTTGGAAATCTGAGCCTTTTTGACACCAACTAATTGTCCTAGTTCCTCTTGAGTCAAATGACGTTCTTTTCTTGCTTGTCTGATCGCTTCTCCGAGAAGATCTAACCGCAATTCGTTTTCAAATGCTTCACGCTTTGGAGTACCTGGCATTCCGATATATTTGTCAGTAACTTCGTCAAGACTATGAGTTTTTAATGGCTTATTTTTCATTGTTTTTCCTTTCAAAATAAAGTTTTCTGATTCTCTCTGCTTTATCAATCTCAACCTTTGGAGTCTTGTCGTTTTTTTTTTATTAGTCCGTGAGTTGAAATCACAACTGTCTTAGTTTTTCCGGTTTTGTCCCAGAAAGCAAAAAGCCTGTAATGAGTTTTGTTAAATAAAGTCCTGAATTCCCAAATTTCATCTTTCAATTTTTTGAAAAGCTCCCGGTCGTTAGAAAATCTCGCCTTCTGAATATTGTAGATTACTTTGTCTCGTGCTTTTTCGTCAAGGTTGTCAAGGAATTCAACTGCCTCTTCTAAAAACTGAACTTGAAATTTTTCAGTCATTTTAAAAAGTTTCTACAAAGATAAATGTTTCTTTATTAGGAAACAAATCTATTTTTTTATCGGTCTTTAAACTTGGCTGTAACAATTCAATAAACTCAACCAGTTGTGTTTATTTCTGCCTTGGACATAACTCGAATAATTTGTAATGATATGAGATACAAATTGATAAGAATTTAATCCAATTTTTCATCCTAAGCTGTTTATACTTTCTTATTTATTGTTCTCAGACAAGGAACCAAGTTAATATTTTTTTACCAGATATAATCTTTTCTCTATAAAATCTCAAGTTTATCCAACGGACTTTTTATCTGATCAAACCCTTTTGTGGTAACGTGGGTATAGATCTCCGTTGTTTTACTATTTGAATGGCCCAATAAACTCTGAATGTACCTTAAATCTGTTCCATTCTCTAATAAGTGGGTGGCAAAACTATGACGCAAGGAATGTATGCTAACTTTCTTTTTAATACCGGCTTTCTTTACGGAATCTTTCATTATTGACTGAACGCTTCCTACCGAATACTGTCCTCCAGCTGCTCCTTCAAAGAGCCATACCTTGGGTTTGTAAATAATAAAATATTCCTTTAGGAGTTCCAATAACCTAACCGCCAATAAGGTATACCTGTCTTTCTTCCCTTTTGACTGAACAATCCTGATCTGCATCCTGGCTGTATCAAGATCCGTTAACTTAACATTTATCAGTTCACTTAAACGTAGCCCTGCAGAATATGCCAGCATCAAAATAGCTTTATGCTTTAAATTGTCAGTTACTTTCAGTAAATTACTTATCTCTTCCTCATTAAGAACAACAGGTAATCTTTTTTCCTCTCTTGGCCTGTCGACAAGATATACTTTGCGTTGTCCTCCTAATACCCTTTCGAAATAAAATTTGATTGCATTAATAGACTGATTCTGATATGATGTTGATACTTTTCTATCAATAACAAGGTATCTCAGAAAAGCTGTAATCATAGATTCGTCTATCCGATTTATCTCAACCGTATGATAATAATTTATGAATTCTTCAAATAAACCCTTGTAAGTCTTCAAAGTTCTTTCACTATACCTTAGCTCTTTTAATTTCATGACATATTCGTCAGGACAACTCCTATAGTTCGGAATATCGTAGGGTGAGACCCTTGCTTTTCTAACCGTTTCAATTTTTTCCTCCTGGTATATAAAATTGAGGCTTTGAGATTCTGCAACTGATTTGATCTCAGCTAAAAATTTGTTTGCAAAAGGTACACTCCACCATTTGTTCTCACTGTTCCAACTACTGTAAGGTAATTTTTTACAGGTATTTATCAGCTCCTTGTTATAGGCAAAAATTAGTTTTAATCTGCCAGCTGCAGTTTTTATTGCCAATAAATCATTTTTTCCTATCGTCCTCTGTATTTCACTTTTTAGATTCGTTTCAATTTCACTATGAACAATAAGTTCAGTGATCCGTTCCTTAAAATAATCCTTTATCAAATCTAAGTTCCCGGGATAATTGGGAACGATCCAGCAATACTGCTTGCTATCCCATCGGGAGTATCTCAGGCCGAGAATAAATTTTGTGTCAGATTCATTTTTGGGAAGCTTAATTGAAATTTTACGTCCCAGAACCATTATTGAAACTCCAATTGGTCTATGATATTCATAAGGTATGTTTTCCTTGGTGGCTTCCGACAACCTTTGATCCGGAATTGATAAATCGTGCAATACCTGTTCTGTATATTCTATATCAGGAAAAAGATTTTTTAAGTGCTGAAATGCCGGCAAAGTATATGGTATATGCCAGGCAGTATGTGTCTTACTCCATCTTGCCTCCGGAATCTGTTTGATTTTGGATGAGAAAACCTGGTTATAAGGAAAGTCTATTTTGATCCGGTTTTCATTCTTATGTACCATTTTGCTTGCCTTCATCATAGTCAATAATGTATAATTGAATGATGTTCCGAAATACCTAATCCAAGATTGAAAAGATTGTTTGAGATAACATTACAGTCCGTATACGGTGTGTAAATGCAACTAAAAAGGAAATTAGTTGTGTTTATTGTGCAAATAGGATCTATAGTTACAATCGAAAACTTATGACCTAACGTTCAAATAATAAAGACTTTCAATCAGTTTTCTTACGCTCCCGCCCCGTCAGTCCCATAAGTATTATCATTCAACGCATTGAATCAGACAGCATTACTATACTTATGCCCAACTTTTAACTTTCACTATCGAATTAAAGTTAAGGATATTTCAGAGAATTTGGTGTGGTGATTCATCAAATCTTTTTTGTTGTTTATCAAATACAAAGGCAAACCTATATCTTCATGGGTCAACCTTAATCAATCACAGTCCGGGATCTGCATCACTAATCATCCCTTCAGTATCATCCATATAAGCCTGATAAGTTAATCCCGGCACTCATCACATGTATTTATATCACCCGCAGAAAGTTATCCATCTGACATTAATGGTAAAAAAGCCGGCGCAGTAATTATCCTGAAGGAGTACAATTCAATGTTAAACTATAAGAGAGAAAACTCTCTTGTATTAAGGGTAATCGGCAAGATCTATGACAATAGGGCTTTGGAGGATTACTCACATATTACAATGCAATTCAACTCTTATTATGACGACGCAATACTTGATCATGCGAGGACTATCAGGAACAATGTAAGCATGATAGGGGTCAATAAGGATGCGGTGCAGATAAAAACTACTCCGTATATCAATGGTAACTCCAGGTACACCGATATTAAATTTCTGACATTCGCGCTCCCCGGACTTGAAATTGGCTCAGCTTTCGAATATGAGATAAAACTAGTCCGGAAAAAGTCAGTAATTGATGGTGAGTGGTTTGATAATTTCTTTATGTGAGGAATGCTCCAAACATTGACTCTATAATACTACCCAAAATTCGGACCACTGGTTAAGTTGAAAATTATCAATTAAATTTACCAGTGTATTATGAAAAAAACGAGAAGAAAATTTACAGAAGCCTTTAAGGCTAAAGTTGCAATTGAAGCGCTCAAAGAGCGTCAGTCCCTTGCTGAATTATCAAAACATTTTGAAGTCCATCCTAACATTATCAGTAAATGGAAGAAGGAGTTTTTAGAGAACTCTGCACATGTATTCGACCAGCAATCAAAAGAATCGGAAAAAGAAATTGATATCGATAAACTCTATGCTAAGATCGGCCAATTGGAAATCGAGAATGATTTTCTAAAAAAAAATCTAAGGAAAATTGGACTGTGAAAGAGCGACTGGATCTTATTGATAGAGAACATGTTCTTAGCACCAGGAAGCAATGTGAAATTTTATCGGTTCACAGAAGCGGTTTGTTTTATAAACCACAGGGAGAGAAAAAGGAAAATCTTGAGATCATGCGAATCATGGACGAGCACTATCTGAAGCATCCGACTGAAGGAGTTATACGCATCCAAGACCTGCTGTTGAGTATGGGTATGTTAGTTAATCATAAACGCGTTCGTCGCCTTCTTCGCCTGATGGGTATGATGGCGATATATCCCAAGAGGAATCTGAGCAAATTGGGGCTTATAAAATATATTCGCCCTTACCTGCTGAAAGGGATGAAGATAGAGCGTTCCAACCAGGTTTGGGCCATCGACATAACCTATATTCCAATGAAGAACGGTTTTCTATTTTTAACGGCCATAATAGACCTGTACAGCCGTTTTATCGTCGGTTGGGGGATATCCAATACTCTTGATGCTGAAGCTTCATTAACGGTCATGAAACAGGCTATTAAAGAGCACGGGAAGCCGGAAATCATTAACTCTGATCAGGGCAGTCAGTTTACCTGTGAAGACTGGATTGAGAATATGACTAAGGAAGACATCACTGTAAGTATGGATGGCAAAGGCAGAGCCATTGATAATATCTCCATAGAGAGGTTCTGGAGATCCTTGAAATATGATTATGTATACCTGCATCCGGCTAATGATGGTCTGGAACTATACCAGGGATTAAAGGAGTATATCAGCTATTACAATCACGAATTGCATCACCAGGGTATCGGGAGGAGAATTCCGGCAGAGCTTTACAAAAAGGCAGCATAGATATTAACAGAAAATGAAATTATTAACAAAAGAAAAAAGTAGCAAAAAAGAAAATGTGTTAATAACCAGAATAACTCTGCGAGTTATTTCCGGTTAATTAACACTGTTTTACATCATCATAAGAAGGATTATAATCAATTAAGTAAAGACCAAGAGTGGTCCTAAGAATGGGGAGTAGTTTACTTTTATCTGAAAAATCATCAACAATTGCACTAATTGTCAGATCGATAAATCCTAACATATTGATTCTCCCTCCTAAAGCTTCTTCATTTGGGAACAACTTTTCTGCTAACGATTGTGTAATTACTGCTGATTCATAATCGGGTAAAGGTTCTTTTGAAAGACTCCTGATAACATGAATATCGAATAAATCAAAAAAAGTATTGGTTGTCAGAAAAGCTTTTTTTTCGTTTACAAAATTTTTTTCAGTGGGTATAGGTATATCGAATCCAAAAAACGTCCTTACAGCACAAGCCTTTTCAATCTCGGGGAATTGCTCAGGTAATTTTTTATTCAATTTATAATCTAAAGCACAAGTCTTTTGTTTGACGTTGTAAAGTCGATAAATATTTTTATGATTGGGAATGTTATTATCTTTTGAATATTCTGACATTAAAAACATTGCAATAATAGTAACAACAGAAAAACCAATTGATAATCCGTTTATATTCAGCTTTGAAAAGATTTTATTCCTTTTCAAACTATTTAATGAATGTTTTAGATATTGTAAAAACATGATGTTGACATTTTAACCGAATCCGAATTGCTTAATAAGTTTTCAAATTAAATGCCGCTTTTTTAACATGCTATATTACAAGGCATTGCAAATTAATCCGATTACATCTTGTAAAAATATTTAATAGTGAGTGTTAATAGTTTTTACATGGTTTGAGCATATAATTTTCTTTTTGTCCCGTTTGAAGGGGTAAAAATGTAGATGGGACAAATATGTCATGGTATGAGAATATCAGGGCATTTGAAGGGGATGTGTATAATAAGTAGTTGCATTTCGCTGATGCAGAACCATAGAGGTTTAGATAGTTGCTTAAAAGGGCTGGGAATGGTCTTAAATGAAATTTTGCGTATTTTGTATATGATTGATATACTGTGTTATATGGTAATTTGGGAATTGGGATGGTGAATTGGAAATACTATAACAAATAATTTGGCTTTGCAATCGTGTTGTGCTGAATTATTATTCTGGCTTAAATTTACATAGTCTGTCAAATTCTTTTCACTTATTTACTTGATTTACTTGACATTCAATATTAAGATTTGTATCTTGGTATTTAATAAGAAAATAAATTAAATGAAGCCCTAAGGTTTTTAAATACAATCGGGCAGTAAAGTCCGATGATTTCAGTTTAAAACATTATTATTAATAAAAAGAAAGGAAATTGAAATGAATTATTTGTATGTAATAATTCCTGTAGTAGTGATATTTTTCGCAGGAGTCAGAATTGTACGGCCAACTGAACGAGGTTTAATTGAGAGACTTGGAAAGTACCATAATTTTGCCCTTCCAGGATTTCACTGGATTATTCCAATCATAGATAGAATATTTGTGATAAATGTAACGGAACAGATGGTAGATGCGCAGCCACAGGAAATAATCACTAACGATAATCTTAATGCCAGTGTCGATGCACAAGTTTATTTCAGGGTAAAATCTGATGAAGCGAGCGTAAAGGGATCAACATATGACGTTGACAGATATAAATGGCAGATTGTTAACCTTGCCCGCACTACTCTTCGTAATATAATCGGCACACTTACCTTAAAATCTGCCAACAGCGAACGGGGGAAAATTAACACAGAGCTTCTTTCAACCCTTGATAAAGAAACTAAAGGTTGGGGAATAGAAATTATCCGGACTGAATTAAAAGAAATTGATCCCCCTGCAGATGTTCAGGAAACCATGAATAAAGTGGTAAAAGCTGAAAATGAAAAAATTGCAGCCATAGATTCGGCTACTGCTGCCGAAACAGTTGCCGATGGGATAAAGAGGGGAAAGATAAAAGAAGCAGAAGGGTATAAACAGGCTAAAATATTACACGCTGAAGGCGAAGCTGAAGCAATTAAACTGGTAAATGAAGCTGCTGATAAATATTTTGTTGGTAATGCCCAATTATTACGGAAGCTGGAGGCTCTTGAAGCATCACTCGGAAGTAATGCTAAAATTGTTATTCCAACAGGAACCGAATTGGTAAATATTATCGGAGAGATGGCCGGAATAATTCCATTGGAAAGAAACCAAAAGGATAAGCAATAATTGAATTAACGAATTGCAATTGTAAATTAGCCTTACCTTTACTTTCATTGCTGTAAATGTTACGTAATTCGGGGACAGATTCAAATCATCACGCTGCAGTCGTTAAATACGTCAACCATAACGTCCCGGAGGTAGTGGCGGTTTCCGGGCGCCTGCCACGCCTTGGCGTAGTGTCAGTGTTGGCAGGTGGACGGAAGCTGAGGTTCTGTCACGCTTGAATAAAGTCTTGGTTTTTAACGCAAAAGGGTATAATTGGGATATCTATTTTATTCTCTCATATTCCAGTCCGGGCCCATCACAATAAGACCAGGTTCCTGTCATCTTGCTTTCAGATCTTACCCATAATGTTTCTTTTAGTCCTGGAGTACAACTAGCAACAATAGGAGTGGCAGATTTATAGGATAGTTCTAAAAACTTTCCATCTGACAAATTCTTAATCTCGAAAGTGCCAGATGCCTCAGTTAAAATTCCATTTCGTTCTCGTGATTTAGAAAAGGTTCCGTTCGAATTTAAAAAATATGATTCTTGCCATTCCATATCAGGTCCAGTGGTTGTTGAATAAGGAATTTGTCCGGACATTGAAATCAGTTGCCACTTTTGAGGAAAGTTTTCAAGGTAAGATTCTTTTGTACAGGAATCTAAGGCCCAAATAATGATGAATATAAAAAGTACTTTTTTCATATATAGGAGGTTTTACATGGGTTGTCACAGATTAAATGCATAAGCTTTTATTTAATCTGCTGACTGTGAATTAAATTACAACAAAAATTATTCCAAATTTCTAACGAATTTTATATTATTTCACCTATTTTTTATGTACATTTTTGTACACTGTTCTTTTATATACATATTCGCTGATAAAGCAAACAAAGATTATTGAAATTGCTAAGATAACTCCAAGCCGGTTTGATGTATACTGTTGTACAATCAAAATTATTAATGCGGCTAATCCTAAAATAAAACCGGTTAAAGGAATCGTTTTATTTCCACTAATAGTCTTCGATAATTTAAATCCGGTATAATTTACAGATGTAAAAATCAATATAAAACCAACGCTGCCGGCAGTAGAGATGCTTTCTAAATTCACGGTATTAACAAGAAGCAAGGTCAGGATGGTCGTTATCATTAATCCGACAGGATGATTCCACAACAGACCAGTTAACTGGTGTGGGAGCTCATCATCATCAGCAATCTCGTAGCTCACCCGGCTCCCGCCATACAAAGAGGCATTTATTGCCGAAAAGGTTGAAATTAAAGCAGCAATTGTTATAATCGTAAAACCAATTTTTCCGATCATGGGTTTTGCGGCTTCTGCCAATACATAATCCTGTGCAGCGGCAATTTTATTGAATGGTAAAGATCCTACAGTTACAGCCGCTATAATGATGTAAAGAAAAATTACAAAAATAACTGAATAATAATATGCTTTCGGAATATTCTTTTTGGGATTTTCAAGATCAGGAACCGCATTGGCTATCAGTTCAAATCCTTCATATGCCACAAAAATTACCATCCCCCCTGTAATAAGATTCATTGAGCTCTCCCAGTTTTGAGGTGATAATTGGATCAGGTTCCGATTTCCGAACAAGCCATAAATTCCAATTACTACGAATGCCAATAGAATTAATAGTTTAATAACTACTGCATAGGCTTCAATTTCCCCAACAATTTTCAGGCTATAGTAATTTATTGCTGTAGCAATAATGATAATCCCACTTGCATAGACATGAAAACTTACTGGTTTACTTTCAATCAGATGAAATAAGTTTGGTGCATAAGAACCAAAAGCAGAAGCATATAGTGACAACATTATGATATAACTTAACCATAGTAAGTTGTTTATACCACCACTAAATATCGATTTGCCAAAACCCTGGTTGACAAACTTGACTGTTCCTCCCCTGTCAGGAAAAGCGAGAGATAATTTCACATAACTATAGGATGTGATTAATGCTAAAATACCTGCCAGTAGAAATGCTATCGGAGTTCCTCCTTTGGCCAAGGAAACAGCCAGGCCTAAAACAGCAAATATTCCACCTCCGACCATTCCTCCGATTCCGATGGCCATTGCGTCCTTTAGTCCTATTTTTTTATTCATTTATTTCATTATTTATTCTTCCTCTTAAAGTGACTCCAAAATTTGAACCTTGTCTGGAGAAATTAATCAGGCTACCGCCCCGTCAGTCTCATAAGCTTTATCCATCAACACATTGATCCAGACAGTATTACTATACTTATGCCCAACTTTTTACTTTCGCTATCGAATTAAAGTTAACTATATTTAAAGGAATTTGGGGTTGCGATTAATCAGTTCTTTATCACTGTTTGCCAAACCTGGGCAAACCCTTATCTGCGAAGGCATAATCCTTCAGGATGTTAAACTCGTGGGTCTGCAAAAAAACTATTTTGTCAGCCGGAGCATGCTATGGACTGTAAGCAGCTGATTTCCATACTTTCAATATTTAAAATAAACAATATTTGCAAAATCCCTTTTACATGTAATTGTGTCTCTGAATTCCATTCTCTTTCCGTTTCTGTACAACTCCCAGCTTAATTCTGTCTTTTTGTCTGCAAAAACTTTAGTATTTATTATAGAATTAACATTTCCGCCAATCCACCATAAGTCTCTGGCTGCAGTAAGTCCAAAGGAATTATTCGTTTTTTCATAATTATTTATTGTATAGGGATATAAAGACAAACCATAAACTCCATTCGATTTCCAGAACAGATGCAGGGTATCGCAAACGGACGCTTCACTTTCCTTATTTATTTTTATTGTAAGCCCGACTAATCTGCTCAGTGAAAAGAATAGATATTTTCCATTTTTTCCAAGACCTACAAGTGTTATTTTTTTGATTGTGGCAGGATAATCAGAATTGCCGATAAAACAAAAATTGTAATAATAGGCGCCTTTGACTTTTCTCAATATGTATGTGAAACGACCTGAGCTGTCGGTTGAGAATTGACCGGCTTCGATTGGTGTTGATCCATTATCGCTATCTACCAATCCCTGAACAATTATATTTTTCCAGGGAATTCCCTCTTTAGTGCTTTCATCCAGAATTTTCCCTTTTATTTTTAGTGTACCTTCAGTATTGACACACCCCATAAGTATTCCTGAAGCGAATGCAATGAAGATAAAGAATTTAATGTTAATAAAATTCGATTTTCGCATATTAGGCACTTAGATGGAATACATGATAAATTTAACGATTTTTCACAAATCTATCGCCATCTCTATTTCATACACCCAGCGCCTGGCTACACATATATGCAATGTAATTTATAAGGTGGATAAACTTTCCGGTAATTGTAATCTATGGTTCCGTTATCCTCCCTTTTAAAATCCTTTTTCATTATATGAGCCCCTGAATAATTTCTCCAACCAAATTACAAAAGCCACCAGCCCTTCTTTCGGGCAGATGGCTTTTAAGCTACTCTGTGTGTAAATTTTCAACCTTTTCCAATTTCTGATTTTTCAGCTTTTCATACTTTATTGTGTTCTGACCTAATTTTTTCTGATGGTTACTTTAATCACCCGGGAAGCTTTCGGCCAGGGCAATCCGTCATCCAGCCTGCGAACAACACCATGCTCCTCAGTGTCGGCATGAGTCTGGGCGCCTGGGTATTCATTCACCTCGGTTCCGGCATCGTAAAGCTCTATAAAATGTGTAAGGTTTCTTGCGGCAGCAGCATCTGAAAGTTTGATTCCCTCATCCCTTAATGAAAAGAAAATATCATTCGATGCTCCCAGCATACAGGCAATGCTCAGCGATTGCCCAACATGACCCTCAAAAGTGAACATATATTTTTGTCCGGGGAACAAAGGGCCAGTCGTACCATCTGTCTTTGTAGCCTGGAATCCGGTTTTATAGCCTTTTACCATTAAGGAATTGTACAATGGTTCGGGGTTACCTGTTTCAGCCAGGTCTTCAAGCCCGATACCATAATCAGGTGTACCTTCTTTAAAGATGGGATAATCTTTTTTATCATGCAAAACCCATAGAACTGGAGCAACAGGCGAAACATAACCGCTGTTCGAAGCAAGATAATCACCAAGGGGTGCAGCATTTCCAGTCTCGGCAAGGGCTTCAAGCCCCTTTCCATAATCGGCCATTCCTGGGGTAAAGAGCGGATCAGACGTGGAATGTATTACCCAGGCCACCGGAGAGATAGCGGTTGTACTCCCGGCAAGATTATCAACCGTTACTGTAAACATGCTGTTGCCGTCATAAGCCAGTGTGACTTTCAGGTTTGTGCTGACCATTCCATAATCATATCCATCGCCGACTGCTGACATTAATTGTACAATGTCAGTTGTATTGGCGCCATCATGGGTGTTTCCGGCACCCGGCATCTGGTTCATTTCAGTACCTGCATCCCATAACATGATCTGAGAAGTGATATCGCCGGTTACAGGGGAATCACCACTATAGAGACTGATCCCGTCTCCGTCAGGGGCATAAAAACCGTCATTTGACCAGCCATACATTGTAGCAAAAGATAACTTGTGTGCCGGACCCGCATGGAAAGAGAATTTAAACGATGCCCCCGGAAGGGCAGGTCCCGCAGCACTCATCCCCTCCGGAATACTGACTACTCCGGCCGCGAAGTAGAAATAGGGTTTAGAAATGTTTTCCACGGTAACGGTATAAGTCCCGTGAGGCGTAAATTTCTCATGTCTAATATCAGACCAGTCATTGAAAAACCGGTCATTGAATTTGTCTTTAGTGCACTGGGTAAAAATTGATGAAACCAGTGCTGCTGTCATCGTTAAACGTAATACTTTCATAGCAATAAAATTTTAAGATTAACAGGGGCTAAATTCCATTAGAAGTATCACAAAAGAGTCACAGGAAAGTAAATTTTTCATAATGTTTGATGTTATGACTTCCATGGGAGGTTTAAACACAAATTTTGTCCATTCCCCTAATCGGCTTAACACCTTAACACTTGACTTTTATCTCCGGGAGAATTGTTGCGGACAGTTCATGCAAATAGACAGGTGTATTCCTGATCCAATCTGTCTGCCTGACGATCCATTGAATCTTTAAATGACGGAATGCTAATAGTGATACATGCAATATCTAAAGAAAGACATCCGGCAATAATGAACTATGCTGGTTGCAAATCTATTTTAAAAGCAAAGCTGTTGGATATCCTGATCAATACTTATTTTTCTTCTGGTCCTTTTTATAATTCTTTAAAAATTTTCCAAATTCTTTATCTTTCCTGCGTCTCACTGCAACAGTCGATTCAAAATGAGCTTTCTCTCTTTCCATTTTCTGGTAATTTTCCCAGGAAGCTTTATCTATGTCTCCTCTTTCAAGGGCTTCCAGGACTGAACAACCTGTCTCATTGGTGTGGGTGCAATCTTTGAATCTGCAATTTTGAGAAAGGCTGAAAATCTTGTCGAATGTGATTTCCAGTCCGCTAGCTGAATCGGCAATTCCAACTTCTTTCATGCCGGGGTTGTCCACTAATATTCCGCCATTTTCCAGAATAATCAACTCCCTGTGACTTGTAACGTGTCTCCCTTTATTTGTACTCTGGCTTATTGTATCGGTTCGCATTATGTGCTTTCCGGAAAGATTATTTATTAGTGTTGATTTTCCGACACCTGAGGAACCAAGCATACAATAGGTTTTACCTTTTACTAAAGTTGTTTTTATTCTGCCGTATCCATCATGAGACTCGTTGCTTATTGCAATAACCGGAACATTCTTTATCCGGACCTTTAAATTCTCTATTGTCTCTGAAAGCTGGTGTTCATTTATTAAATCAATCTTGCTTAGTATGATAATGGGGCTTACCATTGATGAATTGCACAGAGTCAGATATCTTTCAAGTCTGTTGATATTGAAATCCCTGTCAACTGCCTGAATTATAAAGGCATAATCAATGTTTGACGCTATTATCTGAATCTCCCCCGGTTTTCCGACCGCCTGCCTTTTAATAATAGAGAATCTCGGATATATTTTATGGATTATTGCAAGATCGGATTCATACGTTATCAGGGCAACCCAGTCTCCCACAGCCGGAAAATCTTCACGACTTTTTGCAGTGAAACGTATATTACCAGTAATCTCAGCCTCAAATTCACGCTCAGCCGTCATAATGATATACCGTTCCTTATGTTCAGCAATGACTCTGCCTGTCTCAAAACCAGTGAGGCTATTATCTCTCCTGAATTTCTCAAGTTCATTATTATATCCAAGGTCTTCTAATTTCATTTTGTTCATTGTTCACTTCTATTAACTAAAACGTTGTGGTAATTATCATTAGTGTCCACTTAAATATAATCGATTTTCAACTATATACAATTTAGTTCTTTGACTTCCTGGCAACCCTGGTTTTTAAGTAATTAACATCTAGGTATTTAGATAATTTATGTTATGTTCAAAGTTTACATAATTTCACTTATGGGCTGTTGAAAAAGGCTTATTTTACCCCCAAACCCCCCAAGGGGGGCTTCCTAACATGCTGTATTTCAATAAGTCCCCCCCCCCTTCGCCTTTGCGTAGCCGCTTCGGCGGAGCAAGGCTGGGAGTCCCAATAGCTATAGGGATAGAGGTGAAATAAACAAAGTGGACTTTTTCAACAGCCCCTATTCAGATTGTGCCACTTCGCAGCACGATATATTTTAATTAAACGCATCAGTAGTATTTCTGAAAAATAAATATCTAAAGGATTTTTCGTTTGGGTTAAGTGATAAATCCATTCAAATAGTTTAATTTTGGAATAGCCACTTTATTTGAAAATTTTGGGCAACATTATAATCAGTATTAGCTGAAACAGTTAATATTACCATTGGTTTGCATTTTTTTTATTTATTATCTGCATATATTTTAGGAAAAAGATTAATGGTTCCTGGTTGAAATGATACGGTCAATTTTTAAAATCCAAATAAGTCTGAAAAAATGAGAAAGACAATATTAATTCTTGGAATGATTGTAATGGTTGGTTCTGCTTCGGTTGCACAAACTAAAAATGACACTATAAAGCAACTTCAGCATCAGATTGAAAATCTTGCAAACCGCAATTACATGTTGTCAAAGCAGATTACTACAGCTAATTCGAACATCAAAATGCTGGAAGGCAGGATCTCTTCAACGGTAGACAGCGTTGATATTTTGAAAAAGGAATTGGCTCTGACAAACAGTAATTTACACGCAATGGCAAGCAAGCTTGAATTACAGATTCAGCAATTAAGCAATAAGACAAATACTGACTATTCCGCATTAAGTAAAAGAGTGAAACATAATACTACTATATATTGGATCATTGCAGTTATTGCATTCATTTTCTTTCCGGCAATTTTATTCTTCTGGATACGAAGCAGGTTAACATCGGTAAAGACAGAATTGACTGACCAGATAAAAAGCAGTTCCGAAGAAATTCGTAAACAGATTATAAAGCTTGACAACCAGGTGTTCTGGTCACTTGATATTCAGAAGAACCTGAGTAAAACAGAAAATAGTGAGTCAGAGGAGATCGACCATACGCTCGCTCTGAAAGTTGCAGATGAAATTATTCGTATTCAAAAGAATATAGGCAGCATGGACCCGGAAACGCAGGGATTGAAACAGCTTGAATTCGCAGTTGAGCGCATTCAGGATGATTTCAGGGAAAAAGGTTATGAGATGGTTGACCTGCTAAATAAACAATATTATCCCGGAATGAAAGTGATTGCCAAGTTTAAACAGGATGAAACCATGAGCCCGGGAGAACAAATCATTACCAGGATTATTAAGCCACTTATAAAATTTAATAATGATATTATACAGGATGCTGAAGTGGAGGTGAGTGTAAGAACATTCCCGGCATCCTGAAACGTCAGTTCACCTTCATGGATTTACGAGCTGCCGGACAAGAAATAAAGTAAAGTAAATCCGGACAAAGAACGTTCCCGCTGCAGATCAGAATCTTCATTCAATGACGGAATTTGTAACTACACATCTGGTATCGTCGTGCATTGAGATACCGGGATAGACAGGGTACCACGAGCCGCCTGTATTTTCCCGTATTACGGAGTTATCTATACGGATATCCCCTGTGTGGTCATTGGTGACAAAAAATATTGCCGAACCATAGGCATTAACCTTATTCTTCTCGATTAGGGTCCCCAGGATCGTAAGAGTCATAGTATTGCCATCATTATAAATGGCACCGCCGCTTCCTCCTCCGGGAGTACCATTCTGCGAAGGATTGCCTCCATTGCCGGTCGCCCTGTTATACGAGAAGAGACTGTTTATGATAGTCCAGGAGACACCGATGCTGCTTAATCCTCCTCCGTTCGATCCGAAATTGCCAAAGCCTGGAGCTCCACCAAAGGTGCAGTTAACAATATAGACTGGCAAATTATTATACTGGCTGAACACCCTTATCGCCGCTCCCCCGGTATCCGGGCCAAGACTGTCACATGTATTATTGAAAAAGCGGCAGTTGACCGCCCTGAAGCGACCTCCCCTGACCCAGATAGCCCCTCCTCCGTCATATTCATCTTCTGCTCTCGAATTCCCGTCGGCAAAAGTAATGTTCTGAACTGTCAGCCTTGGAAGATCCTGGTTCTGACAGTGAGAGGTAGTCCAGTGCTGGTTCTGGTCACAGGTATTCATGTAGAGGATCCTCGTCCGGCCCCCACCGCTGAGGGTCACTAATCCTCCGCCATCTATAACAACATCCGGGTCGGCATCGTTGAATACCTTTGCAGGCCTGTCGAGAGTAATCATAACAGGTTCGGGCCCACAGTCAAATACTATCCTGCCCCCCTGTGCCACTGCACTTATGAAAGCATCCGCCGTACAGCTCTCCGGTGTTCCGTTACCAACTATATGGTCAGGATCTGAAACATCGGCCGGTCCTGCTTCGGGCGGAACAGGAGAATTACCATTTGGATTGCCTGCAGGTGGCCCATCCTCAGGATTGGAGAGGGGATTCTGAAACTCTGTATTCGGGGAAAGCTTATCTCCCTCACAAGCTCTGAGGAAGACTCCCATAATAATAAATAAGAATAAGCTGATTCTGCCCATATCCTCTCCTGGCTATCGGTCCATTACATGATTTCACTCACAGTACATGAGGTATAACTTGAGGAGGTGGAATATTATTGTGTTAATTCATATGGAGATCACCACAGAGAGAATTCTGCCGGAGATGATTATTTTTCTCGCTTTTGACAAATTTTTGTAACCCATGGTCAATTTTGTGTGTCCAAACCTCAAATGAAAGCCACTAAAATATGAATAGAAAGAATTCTTTAGCATTACTGTCAGTTTTATTTTTTTTCATATTACTGTCACATGCCAGCGGAGAGATTAAGATTAACAGGATTGAAACGGACAGGCTGATCAACAGGTTTCGGGATAGTCTTCATATTCCGGGGATTGCTGTAGGCATTGCGGTAGATAATGAGATTGTATATACCCGTACATTAGGTTATGCCAATATTGAAACCGGTACGGCTTTAACCTTAAATTCAGTTTGGCATATATGTTCTGTCTCAAAACAGTTTTCCACCGTTGCATGTCTCAGGCTTGCTGAAGAATACAGATTGTCTCTTAAAGACAGGATCTCAGAATATATTGAGAATGTACCCGCCGAATATTCTGATATAACTATTTTTAACCTGCTATCTCAAACTTCCGGCATCAAGGATTATTTAAATGATAAAGGGCTGCTTGGCCTTCCCTGGGAAAATGTCCGGAAGGAAATATTTTCAGATACCCTGAATTTCTGGCCTGGTACCGGCTGGAGATATTCGAATACAGGTTTCTGGCTGATCGCCATGATTATAGAAAAAATAACCGGAACAGACTATAACCGGTATATCGAACAAAACTTCTTTAAATACCTGATGATGTGTCAGACGCAAAGGGTAAATACGACAGAGATCATTAGTCAGAGAGTGTGCGGGTATGATTATGACTCAGATTCTCAGCAAAATTCGGTAGCGACCAACAGTGATTTTTACGGTAAAGGCGATGGAGATATTATGTCAACCCTGCCCGATCTTCTCAAATGGAATATTGCCCTGACCCATTATAAACTTATTAATAAGGAATCCGTTTCACAACTATGGACACCATCAAAACTGAACAATGGAGATATACTTGAGACTATCCCTGGTTCAGGTGTCAGTTACGGTTTAGGCTGGTTCATCAGGGAAATTAATGGGCAGAAAATCGTATGGACCCCGGGAGCAGGATTCGGATTTTCAACATCATCGCTTAATATTCCAGAAAAGCACCTGACAATTATCCTTCTATGCAACAGCGACCAGTTCCTGATGGCAGATGAAATTGGATTTTCAATTGCAAAAATGATCCTGGGCAACGACCAATAGACGGACAAGTGTTTCATCCATGACGGTAATACAATTTAAGTCAGTTGCAACATAGATTCACTAATCATCCTTCTCACTGAGAAGGATCATCAATCCGAATGTCTTTGAACTGTCGAGTGAGATCTCCCCATCAAAGGACTTCCCCAGCATTTTATTTTCCGACAACCATTTTTTAGCCTGCTCGAGAGATTTAACCCTGAATACTATTGAAGCAACCTCCCTGACACCACTTTTCTCAAATCTGACTGATTGATTTCCATTGACATTCCATACTCCCTCCCCGGATAAAACTGATGGCAGGATCATTTTTTTCCATTCTGTGAGAGCAACATTATCCGTATAACCTACCCTGACCTCTTTAATTCTTTCTATTCCAAGCCTGTTTCTGTTATTGTCTGTCATAACAACCCGAAGGGAATCTTCATTTACACTGTTTTGCAGCTGTCTGGAAGCTACGCTGAAGTAAATATTCTGTTTTATTATTGCAGTATCGATGACCTGGATGGTGGAGCTCTGTTCTATATCAATTCCACGAGCCGTAAAATCCTCAGCCAGGGATGACAATGATCGGTCGGATTCACAATTCATACCAAAAAATATTGCTTTGAAATTATTAGATGCATATAAAAAATTTGCAAACGGACCACAAGGTTCCAGGAACATATCTCCTGCATAGACCCCGGCGTACTTTCTGTCCATCCATTTTAGGGGCCGGTATTCCACCGGAAGCCCGAGCTTATCCGTCAGAAAAT
Source organism: uncultured Bacteroidales bacterium (assembly GCA_963789465.1). Taxonomy (GTDB): domain Bacteria; phylum Bacteroidota; class Bacteroidia; order Bacteroidales; family VadinHA17; genus LD21. Next base: position 195,223 of record CAWBLL010000028.1, on the reverse strand, counting down.
GAAAAATGGAATCAACCATCACAGAATCCCGTACATGAATTGAAAGTACGGATAGTCTTGAAATAACCGGAAAATAATCAGCCTCTAACGGTTTATACTTCTCATCCTTCATAGCCTGGGCAGTCATCCGGTGCGAAATGACCAGTTGAAGACTCCCCAGGATCAGAATCAGTGCTAATGATGGGACTTTCATATTATATAATTAGTTAATTATCCTGACACCGGTTTATGTTTGTATATTTTCTGACAGGCGACGTTTCCCGGATTATTCGTACTTTATTATATCCACGGGATTTGTATTTGCTGCCTTAAGCGTTTGGGACAAAACTGTAATAGTCCCGGTTATAAACACTATCAGAATACCTGTAAGTATCGTACCTGCGCCGAATGTAACATGAAACGCAAGGAATTTCAGCCAGGTCGAATTTAGCAGATATGCCAGGGGAGCCGCTATAACAGCGGCAATAAGCAGCATGGTAATAAATGTCCTGCCAACTAGCAAGGCAACACTTTTTGAATGCGAACCAAAAACTTTTCTTATACCAACCTCTTTCAATCTTGTCTGAATGCTGTATGTTGCCATACCGAAAAGTCCCAGGCTGGCAACTACTATTGCCAGAATTGTTGCAAAGCCAACGGTGTACAGTACATCACCGAACAAGGCATAGAAGTCTTTTATCTCATATTCAAGAAATGAACCTTCAAGATCGTGATAGGGATCTATTGATTTCCAGACTTCCTTGAATTTAGCCAGTGTCGCTGCCCTGTCATGAGTATTGACCCTCAGTACGGCAATCCCGTACTGCTCAGGATTCATTCTCAGTATAAGTGGTTTAAGCGGCATGAACAGGGCCACATATTTATAATTCTCAACCACCCCGATAATTTTTACAGGCAGGGAGTCGTATATCAGGATATTCTGGCCCACTGCTTCAATGGGTGAATTAAATTTGAAATGCTCGGTAGCCATTCTGTTGACGACCACCAGATTGGTATTCACAGCAGGATCTTTAGGGAAATCTTCGCCGGCTATCAGTTTAATTCCCATGGTGCTGAGATAATTCGGATCCACAGAAAAATAGGCAGCATCATATGATTCATCTTCGGGTTTCATCTTTATACCAGTACTCCAGTAATTTCCTATCCCCGGGATATGTGACCCGGCCGAAACCATAGCCACTTCAGGGATCTGGCTGAATTGATCCTTTACCTTCGGGAATTGCTGACCATTCAGCCTGACATTATATACGACCTCCTTATCGAATCCCAGCTCGCTTTTCAGCATAAAGCTCATTTGCCGGTACATGAGGATTATTGATATTATGAATATGATTGAAAAAGTGTATTGGGATACCAGGAGGATCTTCCGGAATGTTATTCTCTTTAACAGCCTGAAGTTCGATGCGGCTTTTAAAACCTTGACCGGATTTACCGATGACACATATATTGCGGGAATGATTCCGGCAAATAAGCCTGTAATTACTGCAAATACAAAATAGGAGAGGAAGCTTGCAAGATTCTGATGAGGATCTATCCTGAGAAGAGTCATAAATTTCATGCCTGAAAACGCCGGAACCAGTAACTGGAGGATCAGTAGGGCAAATAAAAGAGATATCACAGCCAGAATGACCGCTTCTGCAAGAATTTGAAATATAAGCTGACTCCTGGCAGCTCCGAAGGATTTTCTTACCCCATACTCCTTTGCTCTCATTAGAGACCGGGCTAAGGAAAGACTTGTGTAGTTGAATGCGGCAGAGAGCATTATTATTATTGCCAGCCCTGCAAAAAAGATCACAAACGGTTTGGGAAGGAACAACCCGTTCTCATTGGCAAGCAAGGGCCCGGGTACTATCTTCGCCAGCGGCGTACTGTAAAATGAGATCTTCACATCTCCATTTTCCGGATACTTTAATTTGCCAATTTTTACCAGGGCAGAATCAAGGTCGCCTTGTTGTGCATTCTTGTTTAGCATTACATACACAAAACTTGAGATAAACCCATTCCAGTAGTCGGTAATTTTTGCTATTTTATTTTCTTTCTCGAGAGCCAGGAGAGTAGCTTCCGATACCAGAACTTCAAATTGAATGTGCGATTTATGTTTCATCTCCGGTATCACACCGGTTACTTTTAAACTGCCATAATTCTCAAAGTTTATATTCTTTCCGACAGGATCAACAGTTCCGAAAAATTTTTTGGCAACATCCTCAGTCAAGACCATCGAGAAGGGATCTGCAAGAGGGTTTGATGCTGAAGGATCTTTTAATTTGAAATCAAATAGATTGAAAAATGAAGGAGTTGCAAAAAAACCAGAGACCCTGAATCTTTTTTCATCACATATACCTTCTCCGCTAAAATTGGTATTCAGGGATACCACATCTTCCACGAAAGGATAATTATCCTTTAATTCCCTTGCAAGGGGCCAGGTAGTTGTTGCGTATTTGTTCAGGGCTATCTTGCTGAGATTATCTTTTGTCTGGACCCTGAAGATGCGGTCAAGATTTTTATGAAATCTGTCATAAGAGAGCTGATCCTGGACTACAAGGATTATGAGCATGCATACTGCCATGCTTATTGAAAGTCCGAAAATGTTTATAATCGAGAAGTTCTTGTGCTTTAATAAGTTTCTTATCGCCAGCAAAAAGTAATTTTTTATCATGCTAGTGAGGTTTTATTATTCAGTCTTATGGCCTGTCTTTTGTACTGATCTTTGGCCTTTGACGCGATAAACTCTCTACGGTTACAATCATTTTATTAATCAGACGAAATTTTCTTTACGAATCTGCTATGCTGACATCTCCTCCCAGGATTCTTTCACTATAGTCATCACAAATAATTCCTCTTACCAACCACCCGAAGCGCCCCCGCCGCCGGATGATCCTCCTCCACACGAGAAACCGCCCCCTGAACCGCTGCTGCCCGAGCTCCATGATCCACCACTGCTGCCTGACGTGAATGCAAAACCTCCGATGGAAGCTTTGCCTTTGGTGCGCAAATCCTTGCCGGTAAGAACAGAAATGACAGCAAGAGTACCATCGGTTATTCCGCCATCAAAATCTCCATCCCTGAACCGGGGTGTCATAATCTCGCGTATGATGCGACCTGCCGATAAATCTGTCAATGTGCCCTCGAGACCATAACCTACCTCAATTCTCATTTTCCTTTCATCGGGTACGACGACGATCAGGATGCCATTGTCTTTGTCTTTCTGTCCGAGTTTCCATTCATTGAAAACCTTGTTGGCAAAGTCTTCTATGTTTTCACCTTCCAGTGAAGGAATTGTGAGGATCACTATCTGGTTGGTCGTAGTGGCTTCATGTTCCTTTAGTGTCTCAGTAAGGGAATTGCGTGTGTTTTCTGAAAGGATCTGAGCATTGTCGGTGACCCTTCCGGTAAGATAGGGAGCATCCGCAGCATTAGAGACCCAGGTTGTCGCGAGTAATGCAATAAAAAGGGATATACAAGCTTTATTCATTTACTTTCCCCCTCTATAATTTCGTTTGGTAATTCATCCTTATCCGGTCTTGATGATGCCGAAGGGCTTAATTCCGATACAAGCCCCTCCCAACCCCGTTTCCATAGCTTTTCTTATATCGTTTTTCCTGAGGTGTTCCGTCATTTTTGAGATAATATTTTTCATGACCTCAATGCCCAGGCGATCTCTCAGACCATTGTCCGGAAGAATGATCACCTGTCGTTCGAACTGGCTTACAAGCAGCAGTATTCCCCTTCGGCCTTCTGTGGTAAAAAGCTAGCGTGAAAGGAAGAGAGATTCTGCATATTGCAGCGTTTCGCTTTCCTTGCGGCTTCGGGATAGAAACAGCCTGCCAAAACGTGGAAATAAAATTGTAAGGAATACAAAAAAACCTCCGGTTGAAAGTATTGCGGCAACAGAGAAAAGAATCATCGTATCTGTTATCCATCTCATTATGAGCAAATCAAGCAAAAAGACTGCAAAGCCGGTAACAGATGTTCCAAATGCGAATGCCTTCCAGGGAATCTCAGCATAGTTATCACTTCGCCCGACTGTGGCCAGTACTATCTGTGCTCTTGTCAGAGCTTCAGCTTCCTTAATCAGCTTATCAAGCTGGATCCGATCCGTTTCGGACAACATTTGTTTCATGGTATTATACCCCGTTATTATTCGGTTATTATTAATCCTAACTTTTATTCCGCGAATTTCTGAGAATATGGGATTTCAATTATAATATTGCCCGAAAATGTCTTTTTACCTTATCTGATCTAAAATATGAGAATTATTATTCCAGCCGGGATTAAACAGAAAAATAAAACCTACATTTTTTTTGATTTTGTCAACCGGTTTCAATTTTATCAAATTTACTCAATTTAATATTTTTCTCCAACAGCACCGTTTACTGATTATTATGAAACAATAACCGGAACCTAAACACGGGGTTTCGGACGGTATTTGGGTTTTTCACCGGCAATTTTTTGAAACTCAGGTTCATTTCTTAACCTGTGATTGTACTTGCCAAAGAGTAATTATTTTTTAACGGGTCCCAGGTATTTATCACACCAGTTCAATACTTCTTTAATCATTTCATTTTTTGGTACGAAGTGGTCAGTTTCATAAACGACATGACGTTTATCTTTGTCAGGAGTGCCCAGAAGATTAAAGAATGGCAAAACTGCTATTTCATAAGGGAAGTCATAATCATACCTGCCATTTAACATGAGCGTTGGTATTTTTATCCTAGATACGTAATTAACCGGATCAACTTCGGGCAACAATCCATTATAAAACCCGCCAACAACTAATATATTCACTTTAAGACGATTTCCAACCGCCGGGATTATACCGCCCATTATACTTCCCCTGCTGAATCCGTAATAACCTATCTTGTTTTTATCTATATCCGTTCTGGTTTCAAGGTAATCAATTGACCTTTTGAAATCTTTTACCCATTTAATAACCCATTCTGTGTACTGGTGTCCGCTCCAAATGACTGGATTCTGATTGTCATTCCTTTCAAATGCGCCAGCATATACGGGGCACATTACTGCACGTCCACTTTTTATAAGATAATCTATTAACCACTTTGTCTCGGTGCTTTTCAGCAGGTCCTTTTCAGAAAATGCTCCTGACCCGGGGAAAAAAATAAGGGTCTGATAAGGAGGTGAAACCTTAGAGGGTAAAAAAAGATATGCAATCACCCTTTCATTTCCATAAGCAGCATTAAAAGAAATTTTTTCTGATGTCCATCCATCCAGGCTCACTCCCTTTTTTTCTATAACGGATTTTAAGTTAATGCTGTCGTAAAGGAATTGATTTTTGTAAATGTTGAAAATGTTTTCAGGGACTGGTATTTTCCTTGTATAGTCTTTTCCCACATCATAGGTTAAAGGTTTAAAGGTACTGGCAGGAATTTTTTCTTTATCGATATATTTAACACAGCGAAATCCGTTACTTGGAGAGCGGTCAAAAGGAGGAAGCTGACTCAGGTCAGTATACAGATAAATGGCATCATTCCAAGAGCCCCCGCGTATTATGCGGCCGACCGGCGTTTCATTCCAGCACCACTCCCTCACGTTTCCAGCCATATCATAGACACCAAACATGGTTACTCCCCGGTTCTTTCCAACAGGTTCCGGTCCTTTTAAGTTGAAATTGCTGAGTGGTATTATTTTGGAATCTGATCTGTAAAACCACTTGGCAGCCTTCCCCCAGTTGTCAGATGTAGGGAGGCTTTTACCCGCATATTCTGCATATGCAGCAGCTTCATACCAGCTGATGCCTGATACAGGATAATTATCCTGATTGTCCGGATAATATCCCGCCTCCCAGGTAGCAGGACCAGGCCTGCCGGTTTTATCAACGAAGAAGGTCATAGCCTTAGCTCTGCTAATGATCTTCCCTCCATTTTTAAATTCAATTTTCCAGTAATCAGGATTACTGTACCCTCCGTTATCAACAAATTCCTTGTATTGTTTATTTGTCACTTCATAACGGTCAATAAAAAACCCGTTATTGCTTTCCACATAGACCATTCCCTGGGGTATCGCTCCTTGTTTGAATAGTTTTCTGTACAAAGTATCCTTTGTGGTTGAAGCCACTGCAAGAGTATTTTCATAGCCTGGTTTCTCTATTTTTATCAGGTAAGCAATATCCGTAAGCCAAAAAGAAGACCCTGGTACCTTTATGCTGTCAATAGGGGTCCTCCCAACTTTTTTCCATATTCCGTTCGTATCAGAATACTCCCTTAAATACACTTCTGCACCTGGCGGATCTGTAATTATAGTAAGCTTACTCGAAGCTAATGAATACAATTCCCTTAATTTGGGATCTTTTGGGATATATTTTTCTGCCTTTTGAAGTAGATTATAGGCAGAAGTAACATCGCCTTTATCAATTAATTGCTCAGTTTCCGGTAATGCCACTTCTTTTGCCCATCTGACTTTTAAATGCTGATCAATGAGGAAAATTATTGCAGAAATTATTGCGATTATTATCATGGCTACAGGAACAAGTATTCCTGGTTTTCTTCCTAACAGAAATTTTCTCTCTATTTTCTGTATGCCTTCATCAGACGGTACTTTCTGTTTCGATTCTTTTATTTCATTCTGAGTCTCAGCTCCAATTAAAGGCTTCATGTTCTCCAGACTCACCCCGGATCTAAATTCTTTGTCTCTTGCCTGTCGGCGAGCTTCATCAACCTTCAAACCTTCAATAATATCTCTGACTGCGTGTGCTACCTTATTTATCTGGTCGCGATAAAGGGTTTGATTTGGATGTTTAATGACATCGTCATCCCTGGAGCGCAGCTGACGGTTCACACCAGTCTCTTTATATACAAAATCAATGGGTCTGAGAACTCCTCCCAGTGTCGATTCAAACAGTTTTACATCAGCAGGATCCAGTTCGTGAATCCGAACCGGAAGCATACGGTTTGCAACATTCCCGCCGGGCAATGTAACCTTCATTCCGAAACGATCTTCTGAGGCCTGGTCAATAAACGCCTTAAACTCATATTCCCAGGCATAAGATTTGGGATCACAGTAGGTGAGTGAGATTATTGGGATACATACCAGGCACTTCAGTTTCTGTTTCAGGGAAGCAGCAACATCATGAGTCTCCTGAAGCCCGTCATGAGGGTTGATGTCAAAATATACACTGATCTCCTCCTTAAAGGTCGCTTCGAGTTCCCTTTTAAGGTTTTCAACAAATTCTGTCACCCAACCGTCATACTTGTTGTCTTTCCGCCGGTAGCTTATAAAGATATCGTATTCGTAACCCGGTATTATGCTGGCCATGGAATAAATGTATTACTGCACAATCAATTATCGTGTGAATATAGCTTATAAAGATGTCATATTAGATGTAGGGAATTAATAAAGCCATTACCTAATCAGGAAATTTCATTCGTTCCAATACTTTATCAAAGCGTGGATCATCTCTCATTATATCCCAATCCTGTGAATATTTTATCGTGAATACCCAGAAGTCTTTTTCTTCGATTGCTTTTTCAAGAAATATAAATGCTTTATCAAGGTCACCCTGGAGTGAATAGATATAATACCATCCTGTGGGAGAAATCAAAAGAGATTGATTCGATTTCTGCAACCGATCAATGAGGACCTGAGCCTCATCACCTTCTCCTACCTTTATCAGACCGCCAATGAGATCCTTCATGGAATAACCTTTCCCCTGGGAAATTTCAACTGCCCTGCGAAAATAGGGAATAGCTTTCTCCGGTTGTCCTTCAAACATGTAACTTCGTCCGATATACCTTACAGGATCACTGTGATCAGGATAGTCCACCAGAAATTTTTCTCCCACGGACCTTACCTTTTCATAGTTTCCACTATAACAATACATCTGCATTAATGTAAGTTTATGATCCGGATTCAATGGATCTGAAGCTATCTGTCTTTTTATTACAGAAATAGCGAAATCAAAATCTCCGTATACAAAAGCCTTAAAGAATGCCTTGAAAGAAATACCCCGGGAATTATAATTTTCATAGTCTTTGATTTTTTTGAATTCAGATTCTGCTTTGTTCCAGTCAAACTCGTACCAGAGATAAAAAAATGCCATTAATTCATGGGCTTCCTTAAGAGTGGGATCACGGTCAAGGGCTTTCTTGCAATAGTCCCGGGCCTTTTCAAAGCCTTCAGCAAATGGCATGAAAAGGGAAGCGCCCATCATAAAATAAATAAATCCGATATGAAGATAAGCGTCAGCATAATCAGGGTCTATTTCCAGCGCCTTTTGAAAGCACTGCATAGCCTGTTCAATTCCTTCGGTCCTCTTTTCAATAAAAAACCTGCCTCTCAGCAGCATCTCGTAGGCTTCCACATTCCGGGTTTGTACATTGCCCTCTTCCTTTATCTTGTCTCCAAAGAATGTCAGTTTAAGATGATCAGCAATGTTGGAGGCAATATCATCCTGGATTGCAAAAATGTCATCAAGCTCCCTGTCATACCGTTCCGACCAGAGATGAAAGCCGTCAGAGGCATTAATTAACTGGGCCGTAATGCGAACCCGGTTGCCCTGTTTTCTTACACTTCCTTCCAGGACAGTTTTTACCTGAAGTTTTTCACTAATTTCCCGGATACCCACAGATTGACCTTTAAACTGAAATGAAGAGGTTCGGCCGGCAACTTTAAGTCCTTTCAGCGTGACAAGTGAATTAAGAATCTCTTCGGCTAAGCCGTCACCCAGGTACTCCTGGTCTTGTCCGGGACTCATATCTGTAAATGGCAGAACAGCAATGCTCTTATCAGAATCAACATTCCAGCCATCTGATGATTGTGGTAAATTCAAATCTTTTGATTTTGGTGAAGGTTGTTTAAGCCCTCCCGTTATTTCCTTGATGCCATTTGCCATTTTATTTATTTGATCACAATAAAATGTCCTGCTGGAATTATCTTCCCTTTTGTCGGTTGTTGAAAGTGGCCTGTTTACACCCGGTGATTTGTAGATGAATTCAATTGCTCTCAAAAATCCGCCCAACTCGTGCTCCAGAATTGAATTATCTTCCCGATCGAGGTCATGGATTTTCACCGGAAGAATCCTGCTTGCCACATTTCCATTTGTCAGCTTTATATCCCTGCCAAACTGATCCTCTTTTGCCATCCTGTTAAATGCAACAAACTCATGCTGCCAGGCAAAGCTTTTGGGATCGCAATAGGTTTGAGAGATGATGGGTATGAAGATCAGGCACTTCAGTTTGGTCTTCAGGCTTTTATCTACATTATGGGTTTCGAGCAGGCCGTCATGCGGGTTTGTGTCGAAGTAGAGGGAGAGAGGTTCCTTTAAAGTTGCTGCAAGCTCTTCCTGCAATGCTGCTACGAACTCCGTTACCCAGCCTGAACGGTTATCGTTGTGACGGTAACTAATGAAGATATCGTACTCAAAGCCGGGAAGTATGCTTGCCATGACCAGGATGAAATTTTAAAAGAGTTTTCTGCATCATTAACACTCTGTAAATGATTTTGTTCGATAGATCTGAACATGGTGTGCCTGAATTATTTATTCACTTTTACCAGAACAGGGAAATGCTGGGGTCTGTCCCGAATTAATCCTTAAAGAAGTATTCCTTCAGCCAGAATTTATAAAGAGGGTCAAGAAATAAGATCTCTTTACAATGTATATCCACTATCTCCTTGTTTATTAGCATATTCTTTATTTTCACAACATTTGCTGATGTACCAAGCTGATATTCCTCAATAGTACCTTTAGAACTTAAATGGTCAATTTTGTCAGTCATCGCTTTTAGAAAATTCAACTGGGTTCTGCTCAACCCGTCAGTTAAATTCTGGAAAAGCATACTTAATTGTAAGACCAGGTCATGGAATGATTCCATAATAATGTCAGGGGAACAGGCAGTTTTAGTCCTTAACCATGATTGTTGTGCAAGCTGCTGGACATAATACGGGTGACAATCTGTCAGCTCTGCAATAAGTGCGGCTTCTTTTTGAGTCACTACTTTACCGGTTTCAGAAAATCGTTTTAAAATGAAAATAACCCAATCCTGTAAAGAAATTTTATCAAGAAAGATTATGTCTCCAAATTTATAGAAAGGCATTGACGGAGAGGTAAACACATTAATCATCATATGGCGCTTACTGCCGTATAAGCAATAGGATACATTTTTATGTTTCTGCCAGTGTGATCGCATCTTCTTCTGGATATCCAAAGGATTTTCAAATGAAGAAATATTCTGGAATTCATCTATGCAGATTACAAATCTGAGGTTGTTTTCCTCTGAGATTTTCTCTGCCAGATTAAGAATATCATCAGGTTCCTTTTTCACCTCTTTCACATCTAATCCCAGTTTAAATTCAGTGTCAGGACCAGGACTAAAAGTGATATTTGGTATAAACTTACCCAGGAATTTGGATGCATTATCAAGTAAGATCCGGGCTTTGGTAGCCGAGGTGCGCAAGACTTTTGTTGCAAGTTGCTGATAAAATTGTTCTTCACTTCTTACATTATTGAGATCAATAAAGCAGAACCTGATATTTTTGTTTTTCCTTGATACTAAATACGATGCTTTTTCCACAAGTGAAGACTTGCCCCATCTTCTTGGAGATATCAAAATTGTATTTACTGAGGATGTGAAGTTTGAAACAAGTCTTTCTGTTTCAGCTTTTCGATCAGTAAAATTCTTGTCCGAAGCGATTTTACCAAAAACAAAAGGCGTTTCCATGATGTTTTTGTGCAAAGATAAGAATTCAATGAGAACTAACCAAATAGTAAGTTACTATCTGGTAAGTTGCTATACGGTTAGTTTGATTTTTTGTTATTAAGACCGCTGCTGATGTCGCATTCATAACCAGCGGCGGGGTATACCATTAAAAAAAAGTAATAATCTGGTCTGTGTTCAGTCACTAACATTCTGTAAATGACGTTGTTCGATTAATCAAGATCAAATATTTGATTAAAATGTACTCTGATGCATTTTGGAATAACCCTCTTCCATATAAAACATTTACCATAGGGTGGAAAAGAGGACTTAATAATTGGCAGGTCAATTAACGTCGGTTTAAACCGACAGATCACGAAAAACCGTCTCTGTATCTGATTATCAATTACCGTTGGTTTCAACGAACGGATAACGAAGAACATTTTATGTAACAGATAATCTCGGATAATGAATAACCTTTTATGTAGCGGATTATCAATTACCGTCGGTTTCAACCGACGGATCACGAATTACCCCTCCTACGAATGGACATTAGTCCAAAAATCTCTCCAGTTTGTACTCCTCTGCCATTTTATACAATTCCTCGAATGCTGATTTAAGCTCCCCCTTTAAAGAATCAGTTATTGTGCAGTCCAGCCCCCATCTATCATAAGTGTGGTTCCGGTAATGAGAGATGAGGCTTGTGATGATAAAAACAAAACTGCACTTGCTACATCTTTTGGGATGCCAACCCTGCCCAATACAATTTTGGACAGGATCTCATTTTTGAATTTTTCATCTGAAAGCCATTCTTCAGTACCTGGCGTTTTAATAAACGTAGGAGCCACGGCGTTGACATTAATGTTGTATTTGCCCCATTCAACTGCGAAACATTTTGTAAGGTGAGCTATTCCTGCTTTTGTCATGCAATAAACGGACTCGGTCGGTAAGGCAATGAATCCTGCCTGCGAACTTAAATTGACAATACGTCCGTATTTATTTCTTATCATAAGTTTCCCGGCATACTGACTCACGAAAAAAGTTCCTTTCAAATTTACCTCAACAGTATAATTGAAGTCTTCTTCAGTTACATCTTCAATTGCATTGGGAGGACCTATTCCAGCATTGTTCACCAGGATATCGAGCCTCCCTATTTCTTTTTCCAATATTTCAAATGCAGCTTTAATTTCACTGATTTTACTTATATCCATCTGCAAAGGCAATACTTTTCTGCCTGATTTTTTTATCTCGCTGACGAGACCTTCATCTGATTGGATATTCCGCAGGCCAAGTACAATATCTGCTCCGGATTCTGCCAGGGCCAAGGCACAGGCACGACCGATTCCTCTGGCCGCCCCGGTTATTAAAGCTACTTTCCCTGTCAAATCTGTTGTATAAGAATATTCCATAATAAAATTAATTTGAGAATATATACTTAAAACTTCCCTTCCTTCTCCAGCCCTTTCCTCCCCATTTCTTTTACTTACTGGTTTTTCGATTCCTTAATTTAAAAGCTATATAAACATCGCCTGATTTTGTACCTACTTTACCTCCGCCACCGGCTGCAATCACTACATACTGTTCATGATCCACCTCGTATGTGGCAGGTGTGGCATATCCCCCATACGGGAGCTTATATTCCCATAAAATTTCACCGGTCGCTTTATCGAAAGCCCTGAATTTTTCATCTGCAGTTGCTCCGATGAAAATGAGTCCTCCTTTTGTAACCAGTGTCCCGCCGAAATTCTGGGTTCCTGTAGGTGGAATTCCTTTTGCAGTCAACTCCGGAAATTCTCCCAAAGGCTTTTGCCACAGTATTTCACCTTTGTTCATATCAATTGCACTCAGGGTTCCCCATGGTGGTTTAACGGCCGGATAGCCCTGCTCATCGCGAAACTGAGCATATCCTGATGAAATGAATCTGGTTTTGTTACGGTCCGCATCTGAAGGTGCCTCATCCCCGGAAATGTTCTTTTGTTGATCCGTATCCAGGATATAGGCCATGATTGCTTTCCTTTCATCGCTGCTTAACTGCGGAAAAGCAGGCATAACACCTTTCCCTTTCCTGATCATATCTTCAATCTGCACCTTTCCAAAACGGTTCCCGACATCAATCAGTGAAGGAAATACCTCCTGTCCTTTTCTGTCCGAGCCATGACATAAGGCACAATTGATCCTATAAAGATCGGCTCCCTCTGATCTTACAGATTCATTCGGGGAATTGGTTCCGCCTACTTTCCTTATTGAAACGAGATTGGGGATCTGATTTGCATTCACATATAAAATACCGGTTTCAAAATCGAAAGATGCTCCGCTCCATTCGCCGCCTCCCCTGAATCCGGGGAATACCAGCGTGCCCTGTTGGCTGAGTGGCGTAAATATTCCTTCATTTCTTGCGGATTTTAGTTTTTGTATTGCAAATTGCCGTGACTCCTCTGAAATGGTTGGCAGATCGTCATCGCTATATTTTTGCCTTACAAATGGAGGTGGAGCGGCAGGAAATGGTTGGGTAGGGGACGCTTCTTCTCCTTCAACATCTGACTTCGGTACCGGCCTCTCTTCAATGGGAAAAACAGGTTGTCCGGTCTCGCGGTCGAAGACAAAAAGATGACCCATCTTGGTGATTTGAGCTACCGCATCAATTTCCTTACCGTCCTTTTTGATTCTGATCAGATTCGGTGTGGATGGCAGGTCATAATCCCAGATATTGTGATGGACATCCTGGAAATGCCATATTCTCTTTCCTGTCTCGGCATTTAGTGCTATCAGGCAGTCAGCATACAGACAATTTCCTTTTCTGGTGCCTCCATAAAAATCCGGCGCCACGGAACCTGAAGGACAGTAAACGATTCCTCTTTCACGGTCCAGGGCCAATCCAGCCCAGGCATTTGCCCCTCCGAAAATTTTCCATCCGTCAGGATTTTTCCAGGTATCATAGCCATCTTCACCAGGGTGAGGGATTGTATGAAAAGTCCATTCGAGTTTACCGGTCCTGATATTATAGGCACGTATATAGCCCGGTGCAGCGCCATCTCCTTCACCTGCGGCGTGACCGGTAATGTATAAATCCTTAAAGACTACGCCGGGTGTGGTACCCGCCACATATATTTCCGCCGGGTTTCTATCCAGACCTTCCCTCAGGTCAATGAATCCGTTGTTGCCAAATGCAGGAACAGGTTCTCCGTTATCCGCATTGATAGCATACAGCCTGTTATATGCCGGGAAGAGTATTCTTTTATCGCTGCCTGATTTCCAGTATGCCACACCCCGATTTACATCCCTGGCCTCACCTTCCTTGAATGGGTCGAACATCCATTTTTCTTCACCTGTGGCTGCATTAAGAGCATATAGTTTAAGTTGCGGCGAGGTGAAGTATATTATATCATCAATAATGATTGGATTACACTCAATTGTAGACCTGTTTTCTTCACCTGCATCAGCTGTTTTAAATACCCAGGCAGGTTGCAGGTCGCTCACATTATCCTTTGTGATTTGGTCCAGACTGGAATAGCAGTTTGCTCCGGGATCACCCCTGTAACACTCCCAGTTTTTAAACTGATTTTTTCTGTTGCAGCAGGAAAAACCTATGCCCAGCAGGCTAATGTAAAGAAGAATTTTAATCTTATTCATTTTTTCTTCCGTAAGATATAACTTCATTTCAGCCATACTATTTTCTATAATAATTATGTCGGGTAAAAATTTAACTGTCAAAATAAGAAATATTCCAATTGATTGGATATTGGTCAATTGAAATATCACTCCGAGGACTATCCTGCAAATTAACAGCTCAGCCTTTGCAACTATTGTCTGGCAGTCAGGTCGGCACATCAATTACCGTCGGTTTCAACCGACGGATCACGAAATCCCCATCCCACTAAAGGACTTTAGTCTTGTAATCTTTCCGGTTTATATTCCACTTCCACCCTTTGCCCCGTACCTCTGATATTTTGTCTCTAAGAGTAATACATTTCGCCTGAAACCGGGTTGTTATTATCCAGAAGCCACAAAAGATCAGCTCAGATCAACTTTTGATCCAAGCAATACCTTCGTACTGCCTCTTCAGCTGTTGGCAAATCTGAAAACAGCTCCTTTTGCTTCCGGGTATTTTTGCTGACGTAGACTCCGGTTTTAATCCATTTTATCATGGAGATCATATCCCTGGCTCCTGAATTGAAGAGACCTGCAAGCGGCAGTACAAAATTTACCGCAAAAGACGGAAAAGCAGGTTTACTGACCACTTTCTTCCCAAGTACTTTTGAGAAAGCTTCTGCAAGATCTTCACCCGAAACAGGCTTGTCCCAGCCAACATCCACAGTACTTCCCAGTTCAGTGTCGGGAACATTTATTGCCGACATAGCCAGATATCGTGCCAGGTCGGCAGTATATATCATCCCCAATGAAACTCCGGGTACTAACGCCGGAAATATTCCATTCTTAACTTTGGGTAATACAAGATCTTTGGCCTGGTCAAGAAAAGCTCCCGGGCGCAATGAGATAAAAGGCTGGCCTTTCTCTTTCAGATATTTTTCAACCAGGTGCTTATGGTAAAAATGAGGAACCCCTGTTGCTTTATCGCATTCCAGAATAGAAAGAAAAACGAAGCGGGAGATACCAGCAGCCTTTACTGCATTAACCAGATTTTTATAGCCTTCGGTGTCTGTTTTGGGGCTGTCTCCTTTTGAATGCCCGGTATACCCTGCAGCACTGGCTACTACTGCATCTGCCAAGGGGCTTGATGCAAGAGCCCTGGTCAGAGAGTCAGGGTTCAGCATATCAGCATTTACAAAATCTGTAATACCAAGCTTTTCAAGTCTTGCCCTATTGCTGGTGGTTCTTACCATAGCCCTAACATGGGCACCCTGAGATATCAGTTCCTTAGCGGTTTTTTCTCCTAAATATCCAGAGGCGCCAACGAGGAGAACAATTTTTTTATCCATTAACTTTATTTTATACCATAACCGTCCATCAGGCATTATTGTTCAGGAAATTACAGAGGTCTACCTGTCATGATATTTAAAAAAGAAAGAGGATGTCTCAGGAACTGGTCCGAAACATCCTCTTAACGCCGAATAGTAAATTCAGCTTATTAAAGTTGCTTGAAAAAGCTTACTGCACCATCGGGATCAACCTGAACTACGATTTTATCAGTCCCTTTGGTCAGTTCAACCAGATATGTATCGGCATCATCAAACTGAGTACCATATAGTATCATATCTGTATCATTTGTTTCATTATCCTTGAAGTAGACGATTGGTCCGATTGCAAAATTCTTGTATCTTTTCATAATTTCTTTTTGGCCGGATAACGGTACTTCTTTAAATTCGGCAGCCCTGGTTGTCCCAACAAGATTTCCATCGATGTCATAAAAAGCTGTCATTTCTTTGCCTTTATTCATAAATACTGCTTCATCGAAACTTCCGTTTCTCTTCCACTTAACATTCGATATATTGCCAAAGTCAGATTCGAAGTTGTTTATGGACAGTTGACTGACCTGGTTTCCTTTAAGTGTTTCCAGCGGTACCCTATCAGCCCTGGTATCTTTCTTAGGCTGATACGAGTCTACTTTCATTGGCTGTGCCTGCACAATGCTTGCTACAGCGAGAAAGATCAATGTTAAAAATGCTATCCTTTTCATTTCTTTGCTTTTTTGATTTAAAAATCAAATTTAAATCTCAATTCTGAAGCAATTCTGAAGTTGGAAACATTTAACCAAATTTTAAGAATTATTTAAGATCTATATGATTTTAAACTACAGATAAACAGGTTATTAGGTCTGATAATAGTAGGATGGGAATACCGTACCGTTCAAATCCGGTTTGGATAACGGCTTATTTATGGTCCCACTCTGTCCCCTGCCAGTTGTTAATCAGTCCCTCTTCCTCACATACCGGGCAGAACCAATGAATTTCATCATTATCTATCCTCACGGCACTTTTTATAATACCATCACAGCCCCTGGTGAAGCATTTTACGTTTGTTGAGGTAAGCGTTTGTGGGAATGTCCTGGTTGTATAGTCGATGACCTGTATCAGAAAACCAATCATGTCCCTGGCTTCTGCCGGCATATCTTCATCCATTCTGGAGGAAGCGTCAAGCAAGTGCTTAATATTTGTAATATACATTAAATAACAATTCGTGATAAAGCTACTTATTTCTCTTCGGGTTTTTTCGCAAGATATTTACCCAGAAATTTCTCCATTGCCCTGTAAAAATCAAACTGGTTTTCCTGATTATAAAATCCATGGCCTTCATTGTCTTTCACCATGTATTCAACAGTAACTCCCATTTTACGAAGAGAATCGACAATCTGATTAGATTCATTGATATTTACCCTTGGATCGTTGGCACCCTGTGCAACAAACAGCGGACAGCGGATCTGGTCAACATGGAATACAGGCGAAACTTTGGCCAGCAAAAGGCTGTCCGTGACAGGATTGCCGACCATCTCATAGAACATTTCTCGCAATGGCTTCCAGTATGGAGGTATGGTTTTCATAAATGTAAACATATTGGCTACGCCTACATAGTCTACAGCACAGGCATACAAGCCAGGGGTAAGTGTTATTCCTGCAAGCGTGGCGTACCCTCCATAACTGGCCCCGTAAATAGCAATACGGGTTGAATCGGCAATACCCTGGCTGATCAGCCATTTTACGCCATCGGTAATATCATCCTGCATTGTCCGTCCCCATTCCTTGAAGGAGGCTTCCCAGAATTTCTTTCCATAGCCTGTTGAACCTCTGAAATTCATCTGGAGTACACCGTACCCTCTGTTGGCAAGGAATTGGACTTCCGGATTGAATCCCCAGCTGTCGCGTGCCCATGGCCCGCCATGAGGATTTATGACTACCGGAAGTTTATCAGCCTTTAATCCGATTGGGAGAGTTAGATATCCATGGATTGTAAGGCCATCCCTTGATTCATAGGTAACAGGTTTCATTTCAGCCATATCCTCCTCTTTAAGCCAGGGTTTGAAATCTGCAAGCCTGGTAAATTCCCTTGAATTTACGTCATACAGGAAATATCCTCCGAAATACCTGTCGCTGTAAGCATAGACAAGCAATTTTGTTTCATCCTTGTTGTTGCGTGTGATCTGGAACGAGTATTCAGGGATATGGGCACTTATATTCCTGTCAATAGTCAGCATTGCAGAATCGAGAAAATACTTATGCATTTTGTCGGTTTCATAATATGCCACTGTAAGAACTTTCCTCAGTTTTGAATAATCGAGACCGGCAACGTCTACCTCAGGATTTTCATAGATTACTTTCACTTCGCTGGCGGAATGTGGATCAAATTCCACAATTGCAGTTTTGTCCCGTCCCAGATTTGAAAGGCAGTACAGATTCTTATTGTCAAAAGTAAAAATAAGGGGGGAAAGTGTTTCCTTGAAGCTTGTAGTGATGACTGTTTTGAATTTGTCCTTTTCATTATCACGGAAAAGGAGGCTGGTGTTAACTCCGTCTGTAGTCACGGCAGCCCTGATCTTACCGTCATGGTCGGTTATCCATCCGGTTATGTTCCCCGGATTTTCTGCTACCATTTTCAACTGGTCTGTTATCGTATTCAGAAGGTAAACGTCGAAGATCTCCGGATTACGCTTGTTATTGGAAATAAGCAATTCGTCAGGCTTGTCTTCAAGTATATCCACAACCTCAGACCTGACTTTTTTAAACGGTGTATGATCTATGAGCCCGCTTCCATCGGGTTTGACTGAAAAGATGTGGAAATTCTCATCTCCACCCTGGTCCTTCAGAAAAATTATTCTGTCGTCAGATTCCCAAAAGGCATCATTGATGCTACGGTCGGTTTCATGAGTTACGGGAATTGCGGTCGTGTCGCCCAATTGCTGAACAAAGACATTCATGCGCCCCATAAGGGGAGCACGGTAAAGTATCATATGTCCGTTAGGAGAGATGCGGAAACCTGCTTTTTCAGGATTCCTGAAGAAGTCTTCCATGGGTATTATACGGGCACGTTCTTCCTTCGTTTTACAGCCTGCAAATCCAATCATTATAAAAATGATTCCTGTCAGGAACAGATTTTTTTTCATATGTTCTGTAAGGGTTTATTAAACATAATACAAACTAAACAAAAATCCTGATACCCTGTTCCATTGTTTAAAATTTAAGCATATCATTCCGGAGCTACCAGGGGCAGGTTCATGAAGGCCAGACCTATGCTGCGCTTCATATGACTTATGCTGTTATCTCCGGGAGCATCGTATAAAACTGCCAGTCTGTTCCGGTATTCAATCACTGAAGGAAGGCCTATGCACCTGTGCGACCATTTGCAGTTTTTCCCGTCAAGGATAACTGCCTTATGTTCAGGATTCCAGGTGTTCAGGTCTTTGGACCAGTAGACCCAGATGGCATCTGTATATTCTCCGTCATTATCATAACCGATATGGTTGGTAAACAGGAACCATGTACTATTTGCCTTTTCAAAATAAAGCGAGCTGTTTTCAACCTGCTCCTCAGGAGACAATATGGGGAGAGAATCAACCTTCCACGGAGAATCCAGATCTTTTGTCCGGGCTATGCAGATAGTTCTCTTTATTGTATAATCGGCGGCGGAGAAAAACATCATATATTCGTCCCCGTTTTTCACTATGAATCCGGGAGAGGCTGTTGAACTGTAAAATGTACCCTCTTTCGGGGTAAAGGGAACGATATCTCTTTTCTTTGTCCATGGTCCGAAAGGCGAAAGTGATTCAGCCTTCATATTTAGATATGGGAACGAAGGAATGAAGTCAGGTGCAGGGGTCACATTTGGTGTTCCCAGGTAGAACATATGCCATTTTCTGCCATCAAAGAAGGTGGTGCCATAGCTGGCGCTCCTGGAATCGGGTTCATCTTTCTTTCCCAGCTCAAGTACAGGACCCTTCTTGTCCCAGTGAACAAGGTCCTTGCTGATAGCCAGGGAGGCAAGCCAGCCCTTCGGACCCGAAGCATCATAATGCATACAAAAAACGGAATCGTTCGCCCGGTAAAGCCACAAGTCGCGTGCTCCCAGAAAATCACATGAGTCGGGACCGTCACCGTAGGGTAAAACGACTCCAATATCAGTTGCCTCCATCCGGTATTTACAGGTGGGCCTGTTATCCTTGTATTGCACAGGCTTAAGTGTATATGTTTCAATTTTTACACTGACCTTTCCAACCGATCCATAGTCATTTTTACCATATGCAGTATGGAAGACGGTATAGGTGCCATCATCTTCCTTGATCAGGCAGAGAGGAGTACGCATCATATTCCACCATTTGGAAACCTTATTCTGCAGGTAGCATAATTGTTCCCCGGACCAGTGAATTCCATCATTTGACCAGGAATAGCCAAACGCAGAACGGTTCAATCCCGTGGAATCATACCCTGCATCCATTACGGCAACATACAACCCATTATCGAGTCTTGTCACTATTGGATTCTCGGTGAAACTGATTCCAAGATCAATAGGATTCAGATTGCTGCAGCGTTTCCATGGGCCTTCCGGATTGTCCGAGCTGGCAAGCCCGACCTGCCAGAGCGAGATAGGCATCTTTTCTGTCCGTGCACTTCCGTAGAATGCATAATATCTGCCACCTGCCCTGTAAGGATAAAATGAATCCGTTCCCTGAAGTCCTTCAAAAGGGTCAGAGTCTTTCCCCGGTTCCATTATTAATCCGTCATCTTCCCAGGGACCGTCAATGCCCTCCATTCCTTTGCTTTTTGAGGCAAGCCTGAAAACCCTTCCTTCATAATTCGAAAGCCACATGCCTGCACTGTCGGGTCTGGATTTATAACCAATATAATGCAATATCCACTGATCCTTGTATTTATTAAAAAAAGGCATTGGCGACCATATTGCTGCCTTTGGATCCCGTCCTGTAAAATCTCCGCTCGATTCCCTGACAGTGCCAATACGTTTCCAGTTAATTCCATCTTTGCTAAGCCAGTGAGCAAGCTTCATTTTTACCCAGCGAGGATCTCCGGCCATCTCTGAGGTGAAGAGGTGATACCCGTCTTTCAGCCTGATCACTGTTCCTCCCTCAAAACCATATTTATTGCCCTCAGTACCCGGAGTACCCATTGTGAGTACTGGTCCACCACTGTCAGATATCACTTCCATGGTCAGCTGTGTATTCTGAATGTTTACGGGAGCCTCCTCCCTGCTGGCTTTGCATGAGACCAGGAGCGCGAGAATGATCGAATGGAAGATTAAACGGGTCATATTTGTGTTACTTGAATCTTTTTACATTACGGAATTTATGGGTAAATTATTTATTGATTTTTCTTAAATCATGGTGATCCTTAGTGACCTGTAGTGGCATTAAGACGCAAGGGCCCACAAGGCATTAACCTGTTGTCAGGAGGGCTTAATAGTATAGGATTCCTTGCCTCCTGTAACAATTGTGACTGCTTTCTTCAGAGTAGTTTTACCATGTCCTGTAATTGTAATTCCGGAGATATCCAATTTGCCATTCAGCACATTAATAGTTAATAATTTATCTTTCCCTTCATTTGATATTTCTGCTGTGCCATATGCATATCCGTCGGACCAGAAGTATTTTCCAGTGATATCTCCAAAAGTAATCTCCTTTGTCACACCTGAATAGTGGAATCCTGTAAGTGCCAGAACAGCTGACCAGCTGGCCATTGCCCTGCCATAATGGTGGCCGCATTCTGCTTCGTCAAAAGGGCTTCTTTTCCGTCCGTCGTATCTTGACCGGATATTGGAAATACATCTAAGCCCGTTTTCCGTCTGACCCTCATAAAGCATACCTATGGCCGCAGTATATTCGAATCCTGTCATTACTTCCGTGAAATAGGGGAAAGGGTTTACAGGCCGGGTCTTTGGATATGACGCCATTAGCAAGGCAGCTTCATTTCCCAGAGCGAAGCTCCGGAAGTCATTGAAATGATCCGAGAGGTCATCCCTGTAATTATATTTCATTATGCTCTCAAGAGTTTTGGCCACATTCTCCTTTCTTACCAGGTAGCCCAATCCGCAAACATGGGCAAGGTACTGACCAACCAGCTGATCTACAAGGCATCCTTCACCCAGCTGGAAATCCGGATTTCCATAATCCGAGGATCCCATTCCCACAAGCTGTTCCTTTGGAATTGTTTCTATATCGGGCACCACTATTTTGTGAATATAATATTCACCATTGAAAAGATTATCATCCGTCCATTTACTGCCACTCAGAAATAGCTTCCTGCATTTTGCAGCCATATCTTTATCCTTCATGAAAGCAGCCATTTCTTCCATGGCTCGCAGAGCACCGAGATACCAGATCGTCATCTGGGGATTCGGGCCATAATACTCCACATCCATGGTGTTATGCTGTACTCCCTCCATGACTCCGTCCTTGTTGCCATCCCACCCACCGCTTTTCCATGCATAGCTAATGGCACTTTTAGCTTTGGGATATAATGTTTTCAGAAATGCATTATCTCCGGATAACTGCCATTCCCTGTATAGTTTTATGATACATCCCATTTGACCGTCGGCTGCAACTTTTGCAAATTTCTGAGGTTCATCAAGTGGAAGTGTGACTCGAAAACTCATCAGCCCTTCGGCATTTGCGGCAGCTCCGAATTCAATGTTTCTCTCAATTCTTGCCAGGTCGCCAAAGAGAAAAGCTGTTGCGGTTTCATAGTTCCAGACGTGGGTGCAGGTCCCGAAGCAACAGCCGGCATTATCGTCGCAACCTTCCCATGCAAAAAAATTACCGTCGGAAATGCGGAAACAAGTCTGGGTCCTTAAGGTGCTGATATTGAACAAGGCAGCTTCCTTAACGGCTTCAGGAAGATCACTGGTGCAAAAGGCTCTGACAAATTCAATTGTCTTTTTTTCAAGTGATGGAAGCGCATCTGATGTTTTAACAGCAACATCCCACGAATCTGAGTATTGTGTCGAATAGTAGTTTTTCAGCGGAGCCTCAGACCAGGCTATCCTGTTTGGGAAATCCCATGTCAGAAGAAACCTTATTGTCTTTGTGCCATGAGGCGGTAATGTATTGCTGACGGCGAGCGACGCCATTGGTTTATCGGAAATTTCATCAATCCTGTTTTCAAGCTTACCGTCGGCTGAAAAATCATCCCAGAAATCCAGAATTGATGAAGCCCATCTTTCCGGCAGCCAGGCTGTACGCCAGGTGATATTTCCTTCAGATGAAGTGGACAGTGTCATATCACCCCATTGTTCCGCATTCCTGTCAACGCCTTCGGATTTCATGAAAATGCCATTTATATCATTTCCCTTTTTGAATATGTTCTTATTTGCTTGCGCTTTTCCCTGGCTGCCATCTTCACCTATAAAATTCTGCATTGATCCGCATACAGTAAAGTAGATCTCGTTGCCGGAAGTATTGGTCAGTTCAAAATCGAGTACTGCCACAGGGATGCTGCTATTTCCTACATCACCTGGTATCAGAGGATTGAATGCCTTTATCTTTACTGTGACAGGGATTCTGGATGATTTCAGCAAGACCTGGCCGAATGGATATGCCGCTTCAAATGAAACCTCCCCGAATCGGGGCAAGCCATGGTTTGTAGCAATGGCACCGGAAGATCCTTCATATTGGTAAAATGGAACAGGTCCTTCCATTAGCCTGAGATCCTTCTTCCCCCCGGTTTCGGTATAAAGAGTAAAGAAAGCGGAATTATTCCTTCCTGAACCTGGGTTATAACCTTTTGCAGGACGGTTCATAATTTCCCAGTCCTGAAGATTTCCGCGGCCACCCAGCGATACCGTACCTGTGCCAATACCTCCGATCGGTAGTGCAATTTTATAGACATGTTCCTGATCATATTTTTTCAGAACTGGCCAGTCAGTTGAATAGCCTTGCTGCAACATGAAAACAGCGTTAAAGAGAATAAGCAGATTTATTTTCATTTTCATGGGTCCTCTCTAACATTTTTTAGGCCTGATCCAGATCAAGCATGTGGCTGACAGCCTCCTGAACAGCCTGCAGAGAGCTGTAACGGGGGGAATAGTTAATAAGTCGTTTTGCTTTTTCTATACTGCAGTTTGGACTGTGTGCGATGTGATCCCAGGTTGCTGCAGCCTCTCCCTCTGTTACGGTATCCTTCCACTGATCCCAGGGCAGAAAGCATAATTTTGCTTCAACTCCAAACCAGGAGGCCATAGCAGTTGCATAGCCCCTCAGGGTAAGAGCCTGTTCCGAAACTACATGAAAACTTTCACCAAGTGCTATGTTCCTGTTATCTATCGCCCTGATGAAAGCTTGTGCCACATCGTCGGCATGTACATGGTGAACTGTCTCCATCCCGAGGTTAGGCAAGGTCAATTCCTTACCTTCAGCGATCATTTTAAAGATTTCAGGATTAAAATGACCGGCCGGGTTTAAAGGAGGCCAGCCGGGTCCGACAATATGTCCGGGATGGATTATTGTTACAGGAAAGCCTGACCGATTGTGCTCTGAAATCAAATAGGATTCAATAGCCGCCTTATTGATACCATATTCCCCAAAAGGCTTACGTGGCATAGTCTCCCTGGTCGGGACCTGTTCACTATGTCCATGGACCCATATTGTTCCACAATGAAGGAAATGGCTAATCTGTCCATTCAGAGAACTGACGATTTTTTCAGCACTGTCGCGGGTAAAGCAGACCATATCAATTACAATATCGGGGGAGAAGCTGAGGATCTGACTGCCAAAGCTGTTCGATCTGTCAGCATCTTCACGGTCAATTAATACTTGCCTTACCGATTTCCATGCCGGATGATGACTATAGGGTTCTCTTTTTTGCCTGCTGACCGAGATAACCTCATGGCCCGCAAGCACCAGGCGGGGAACCAGGTATGTCCCGACATGTCCTGTTCCACCGATAATAATTACTTTCATTATGACAGATATTGTTAGTGGAAAGAAAACCCGGCATTCCGGCTAAATGGAAAGATACGCAGGTCCTTTGCCAAATGTTTCATCTCACAATCATTGTGTCGACCTCAACCTCATTCGGCCCCTTGTAAATATAAAACTTATAAAGGCCTGATAGGGAAGGCTGTACGTTAATTGTGGTGTCGCTGTATACCATACCTGTCGGACATGTACCATAGCTCTCATAAACGCCGAAAGCCTGCAGAGAATACTCAAAATCACTGTTTTTAATCAGCATAAAGTTCAAGTCGCTCCAGCAGCCATCTGTTGCCTGTGCTGTGGCTTTTATCTGGGCAAAAGACATATTGTCGACTGTATCTGGTACTTCAGTATGAATAATTTCAACCAGTCCTGTCATTCTTATGTAATATTCGTTTTTACTTAATTTCAGGCACGATAATGAAAGGAGGGCTATGGCGATATAAATAACTGGTTTCATAGAGATTATATTTTACTTGATGGATTAACCTGTAATTTTCCTTTATCAGGAAGAAAAATATACTTCTAAATCCGTTTCTTCCGGGTAAAGATATTAAATATACAAAACATTTACAATCAGGAAAGGCTCTCCCTAAATTATACAGCGAAGCCGGCTGTCCTGAGAAAGTTCAGAAATAGCTTTTTGCCGGTTTCCCTATACGCCTGGCCGTAGGAGCGGAGATCGGAACGAAGCTGTTCCTTATCGAGTTTTGCAAGGTCTGAATCTTCATGCATCCAATCCTCAAGCATCTGTTCAGTAAGTTCAAAGTGACACTGAATACCATATGCGTTCTTTCCTGACCTCACTATTTGATTGCTGCAATATTTTCCATATGCCAGGTGCAGCATGTTTTCCCCGATGATTACCGTTTCCCCGTGCAGCTGGAATACATTGAAGGATTGGCCTATTCCTTCAAAAAGCGGATCTGCCAGTCCTGACTCTGTCAGTTTAATATTATAAAATTCACTATCCTGATCCCTGAAGCCAACCTCATTAACAGGGCTTTTCACTACCTGTCCTCCGGCTGCTTTGACCAGAGTCTGCAGCCCCAGGCATATGCCCAGGTACGGAATACCTTCAATGAGTACCTGCCGGATCATGGCGAGTTCATATTTCATTTTACGGGTTTCATCATTTGCACTGTCAGGACCTCCCAGCACAACAACAGCAGCATATTTTTCAATATTATCAGGCCTCTCCCCTAAGTTCAGATCAATTATTTTATTTTTTATTTCCAAATCCCGGAGTACGTCTCCCAAGGATGCCAGGACCCTCCCGGGTTTCATTTTTTATTATCAGTATTTCTTTTTTATCAGTCATATTTTCAATGGAATTCATTTGTCCGGGCAACATTATTGAGTTCTTAGTTCAGCAGACCGATAGCTTCTTTATATATAGGACAGATGGCTGAGAAATGCCCTGTTTACAACATGATTGGCAAGGAATGATGGCAGTCCCAGTTTAGCAATAGCTTCCGTACAACTGTCGGGAAATGCTGCCTTACCCTTTCCGTAACATTCTATTACAGCCTCATCGATCCGTTTCATATAAGCTTCTCCTTCAGCTAAAAGATTTTCAATATCGGTCATGTCCGAGAGAGGGGGTGTCCATGACGAAAGCAATGTTCGATATTCCTTGTCTGACCTGATAACGTGCAGTGTATTAATCAGATCCACATAGTTGTCATAATTCGGAATATCATTCTTTAACGGAACTGAATCAGCTGTAAAAAGAACCTTGTCCTCTCTGAAAAGGACATTCAGTGAGCCTTTTGAATGACCCGGCGAATGAATTATTTTCGCAGTCAGTGCTTCTCCCAGAGTTAATTCCTGTTTATCAGCCAGGTAATCATCAATTTTCACGCTTCTGTTCACCAGATTGAAGAAACCGGGAACAGGTCTTTCCCTGTTTTGAATCTCAATGTTTTCGATCCATTCCCTTTCCGACTTATGTGCCAAAATCCTGCAAGAGGTTAATTCCCTGATAATGGCCGCACTGCCGATATGATCCGGATGTGAATGGGACAAAATAATTGTTTCTATATCTGTAAGATTTCTTCCGTTTTCCAGGATATAGTCAAAAATTATTTTTTCACTCTCTTTTACACCGGTATCTATAAGGGTAATTTTATCTCCAAAAATCAGGATGACATTCACAAACCTGGAGATCTTGATTTCAGGAGTAATAGTGATTTCAAAATCGATCTTTAGCTGATGTATCTTTTCTGTAACTTTCATTTTTACCTTTTAATATTTCCGGATTCTTCCGGTTACCATTATCAGTCGAAAACAGTTTCAAACCTCTTTTTGCTCCTGGCATTGAAACAAACTTCAATCTGCTCCCTGGTATTTCTGCCTTCCGATAATTCCGGCAGGTTCCCCGGACCAAAAAAGCCTTGTTCAGTTGTTTCAATATTGGCTCTGAATTTACCTTTTATAAACTCACATTCCACAAAAATCTTGTAGGCGCTGTAAGGAAAGTCATCCTTTACATGCCTGTTCCTGTCAAAAATGGCTATAACCCTTTTCGGGCTGATTTCAGCACCGGCTTCTTCAAATGATTCCTTTCGTAAATTTTCGCCAAGACTCAGTTCAATATCTGCCCAGCCACCAGGAAGAGACCATCTGTTGTCGATTTTCTCCCTAACCATAAGCAATTCGTTTGAAGGATTGAATATGGCTGCCCTGACATCAATTTTAGGAGTCTGATAACCCGATTCACCGGCGAACAGGCTGACGAGCTTTGAATTATCGATGTCAGTGTATTCATGAACTATTTCTATACTTATTTCCCTTAACCTTTGATACCTTTCCCTGTCATACGGATTTTCAGTAAACTCTATCCCGGACTGGGCCAGAGACTGGATTTGTTTTGCCCATAATAACCATTTTGGCTGCATTTCAATTGTATTAATCTATTTCAATGTGGTATTTAGCCAGTAGTCCTGCTATTCCTGCTAATGAGAATATGGCTTTCCTTATCCTGTTCTTTTCAGGATCAATTGAATAACCAAATGATGTTCTGAAATCAGTTTTTTCAAGGTTGGAATTTTCAAAAACAGCACCTTTCAGATCGCAATTCTCAAGGACAGAATTACTGAGATCGCATTCTGTAAAATCACTATCATGTAAGATAAGATTTTTTAATATCCTGTTTGTCAGCTTCGTTTTATAGAAACTTGAACTACTCAGATTACAATTCTCAAAATCAGAGGAGAAACCATATTCATTACAGGTATCAAACCGGAGTCCCAGCATTTTACATTCAAGAAACCTGCAATCCGTCAGGACGGTACTGATGAGTTTTGCCATACTAAAGTCGCAGCTTTCAAATTTGCAGTCGATGAATATTAAATCTGAGAGGTCTGAATTGGAAAAATCACAACCCGCAAATGTACAACTGTCATATTCCCCTTTCGGAAGGGGAATTTTGGTGAAGTCAGCCCTGGTAAATGTTTTTTCAAAATCCATTTCCGCTATGATTGCCTTTTATAAAATAATACCTCTTTAATCCCTCAACCTTTTAATCTTTCCATTCTTCAACTTCCTCAACCATGATCTGATAATTGCGGAAGGTGAGATCAGCGATAGTTCGTCCATATGGCGCTGAGGTGGGGGTGAGGACAAATCCCCTTCCTTCGCCGCTGGTGCCGTCAGCAATAGATTTTTTTACAACATTCCTGAACAGCTCAGAAGGCATATGCTCTAAATCGGAAATCTCGATATTGCCAAAGAGCACCATTTGTTTACCGTATTTCTCCCTCATATATTTCAGCTCCACGTCTCCATGTGGTGGAGGTTCAATAGGATCAGTGGCATCAGCACCCATTTGAATGAAGTAATCGGCTACATTTTTAATTCGTCCATGTGAATGTATGCGAACCATACCTCCGTTTTCCTTAATCTGCCTTACCATTGGCCCTGTGTATCTGACAACATAATCATCGAAGAATGATGCGGGAAGCAGAGGTTCGGTAACATATTCCGGACCGTATATACGCCATAACCGGCCAGGGAAATCCCCTGAAACTTTTTGAGTCCTTCTATGAATATAACGGGCATGTTTATCGAGAAGCCTGTGGCAAAGCTCAGGTTCGGTATATGCAAATAAAGAGAAATCTTCTAGGGTGAAGAGAGCAGCAACGGCACATACGGGATCTTCCGTATCGACCATGATGATCCCTTTGTCGCCCAATTTCTTTTCCTCCTCTTCCAGGTGGGATATATCGATGTTCTCGTCAAAGATTTCATCAGGGAGCTCCAGATATAGTTTAACATCTTCAATATTTTTCAGAAGGTATTCCACTGTCCATACAGTATCCAGATTCTTGTCTCTTCTGGATATGCTTGTAAGCTCTTTGCCCCTGATCAGGAAAGTCTGACGAGTGTACCTGCTTCCATTCTCTTCCCATGATTTTTCATTAACAAACTGGCTTCTTATACCAATATTTGTGCTTCCGTCCCACGAAAGATGTGACTGAGCCCTCACAGGACTTACAAGTCTTATGATATCAGTTTTACTTTCAGCCAGGTCAAGGAGGGGTTTCCATGAAGGAGAATTATAAATATTATACTCATCGGGATCATCAGGATTGACCAGAAAACCTCCTATTTCATAAAAACTAACTGCCGGGCGATCAACAGGCTCTCCCTTCATGGTCGCCGTTAAACGCTCGCGTCTTGTCATGCTTCTCATTTAAACAGATTTGAGGACAAATATTATACTTTTATTGTTCAAGAACCTCACCGAATAACCTGTTGAATGCCTCAATCAATTTATTACGGATATCACTCTTACGGGAGATCATTACGCAGATATTGTCTGTATAGTGAAAGTCCTTTTCCCCATCCTTTGTGGTGTTCTCAAAGTAGACACAATTTCCGGCCTTCATGGTCGTATCAGGTTTACAAGACCAGCAAATTGAACTGGTACCTTCCAGGGCAGTATCGATCCTGAGATTCCTGTCAAGATCCGTGATCCGTGACTTAAAAGAGGAACTAAAGGGGCCATCGAAATCCATGTTGACGACCAACTCACTTGCAGGAGTAATCTCAATCGTATAATAAAAGGTGATCTCCAGAAATGTATCCGTATACGGATTTGCCTTCAATAGAGAATTAATATAGGAGACATCATCACTGATGCCAGGGTTTTGCGATCTTAATATTCCTGTGACCACAGAAAAGGCTGTCAGAAAAAGGAGAAGGATAATTTTTTTCATAATTGCTGCAAATTTGACAGGTGGATTTATATTTTTCACCTGGATCGGATTCCAATCAAAGTTACAATATGTTTGATAAATGTCCAATCCGGGGAAAAAAGTGTAAATCATGAAGTAAGTTTCAGAGGATCACTAATGTGATCTCTTTTTTCTGGAATACATTTACTTCTTGAATCAGAATTATTATGAAAAGGCGGAATTTTATTTCAGGAAATCTTGCACTGTGAGCAATGTTCCCGGAGGCATTTGCATCATTAGACATGCCGAATCCCGGTTCTGAAGATTTGAAAGGTAAGCGGACCGTTAAAAATGATGTTACATAGCTGAATTAGAATCAGCCTCACAAGGGAAAGATTCTGGCAGTAATACAACCTCATAATGATAATATTCAGGTCAATGCAGTTTCCTTTCAGGTATTTAATCCTTAATGCATCTTACACTAAAGCCATCCTTTTTTGAAGTTTTGTTTATAGCGGCAACAGCATCGTTATAATAAAGGCTCAGGTACCAGACGTTACTCTCATCTGACTCAGTGGAGGACCAGAAAGCAGTAAAAAATGAGGCGGAATTGAATGTGCCCTCAAAATAGCGGATACCCGAGGGAAGGGCTGTGAAGCCAGTAGTGTTGTCAGCTCCGGTATTTGGAATATTCCAGTGGACGGTACCTTCCTCCTTCAGTTTGCCTCCTCCGGCGATTGTATCTCCCAGAAATTCCCTGAGCTGCTGCCATTCGGCAACGGATGGTACATGCCATCCATCGGGACAGAGCATGCCAGAAGCAACGGAATTATAATTGTATAAGGTGCCAAAAAGGGTTTTGTTTGAGAGATCATTGTCATAAAAACAATAACCTGCTGCAGTGAGTTTTCCCCAGGCAATATTATCGGTGACATAAGCTATCTGGGTTCCGTCTGAATACAGTGAAGTCTTCAGGTTTTCAGCCATCCACACCTGGTCTCCAATCTGCAAAGTTTTATAGGTATTGCCTTCAATGTCAGTCACCGGGTCAGGAGCCTGATCTTTAGTATTGCAACAGACTACCAGAGGAATTAAAATAAGCATAATTAAAACTGATGATGAAACATTGATTTTCATCGGCGGAAATTATAGGTTGCTGTTGTCCTGCATAAAGGTAATAAAGTAAATTTTTGATATCAAATAAAATTATTGAGGTGCATGGAATCCCCGGTATTGCCTATTAGTATTTCAGTATTTGCCCTTCAGATTCCAGTCTTGCTTTAATATCTTCATATTTTAAATCGTATATGCTTTTGTTCTCTTCAAGGGCCAGCGCTGCTACTGTTCCTGCACTCTGGCCCAGGATCATGAATACCGGCTCCATTCTGATTGAGCCAAAAGCTATATGAGAACTTGACGGACATACGGTGACCAAAAGATTCCTGCATTCCTCCTTTTTAGGGAGTATTGAGCCAAGATCAATCATGTATGGATGATTTGTGGGAAGTTCGATATCACCTTCATTCTCCGTGTAACCATCGGCTCTGATATAGCGTTGAGTATTATGTGAATCAAGATTATAAGATCCCATGCCAACAGAATGGGGAACCTCCCTTTTCCCGAGTACATCATTCTCTGTCATAACATATTCGCCAAGCATCCGCCTGGCTTCCCTCACATAGATATTATATGGCCAGTTTCCATTATCTGTGAATTCATCTTTTGAATAGCCCCATTTATTCATCTCATCCCTTACTTCAGCGGGTACACGGGGATCATTTGCTATAAAGTAAAGCAGGCCCTTCTGATAATTAATATGTTCCTGAATAATCTCTCTTCTTCTTTCATATCCGGCCTCAGGGTAATCATAGTTCATGCCAATGTTGTCAAAACTGAAGGGGCCATGGTTATTGACATCAGTTTTCATATTTGGAATGGGATCGAATTTATTGAAAGTGCCTCGCCATCCTGCATTATATATCCTTATCAGCAGCTCGTACCGGGTAGAGTCATATCCTGCCGGACGGGTAAAAGGTACTCTGTTGCTCTCATTTTTTGTAAGACAGGTTCTGAAACAATAAGCCTGGACTCTTTTGTCTCCATCACCACGGATCCCGGGAGCAACAGAGGAAATCCCCGGAAGAATTCCGCTTAAGGAATCCCCCGGAACAAGATATGGACTTATCTTCAGCGTACCGAAGTCGTGGTGTTTCCAGGGGATGTCTCCTGTCTGTACGCCATTCCATTCCTCATTGTATTCGGAACAGGCTTCCCGTCCGGTAGTATAGCTGACTCCTGCAGAAGCCATCAGGTCACCCTCGTATGTGGCATCAATAAATATTTTGCCTGAGAAGCTCTTTCCGCTTAGGGTTGAAATTGAAACGATGGACCCACTTTTCTTTATAACGCCATTTGCCCTGTCAAGCCATTCATCCCTGTAAACCTTTATATTATTAGAGCTTATCATTTCTTCGAAAGCCTCTTCGGCTGCATGTGGCTCGAAAATCCACATTGTGCGCTTTTCTCCATCAATTGCAGGGCTTCCCTGTCCTTTATTGCCATAATCAGATTGTTTCTGCCATTTCCATGATTCAGGGTTCATATAATGCTTATATAACAACTGATAAAATTCTCTTGCCAGGCCACCTATTACTTCTTTGTTACCTGTATCGGTAAATCCTAAGCCGGATGAAGATAAACCACCAAGATGTCTGTCGGGTGAAACAAGAATAACCGATTTTCCCATCCTTTTAACCTGGACGGCAGTTGTTACAGCAGATGATGTGCCTCCGTAAATGATAACATCAGCCATATATTTATCTGAGCTTGAACCTGAACTGCAACCCTGTAAAATTGCAAGTGCAAGTGGAAAAATATAAATAAGAGATTTCATACTGATTCGGAATTAATTAATTGGATAGTTATTTTAATATTTTGTCGGTTAGCTATATTTACATTCCTCTGATCCGGACTAAATGGCTGATATCAACATTATCATTTCAAAGTGCTTATCCTGAGTATTTTTAATTCGTGTGGCTTAAACTTTATAATGTCATCCTCACGTCCCTCCGCAGCTTCAGCAGTCTGAGGGTTTAACCACTGACGGCTTCCTGTCACGGCTATATTGATTTTGGTTTTAACTTCGCCGGATTCCTCATTAAAGATAATAAAGAAATGATCTCCTCCCTTCATTATGTGTCTGTATCTGATATTTACTGCCGGAGGATCGAGCATAATATCAGGCTTGATCATTTTGTCAATCGAATTTATTATCTCCTCATCTGAATTAGCAATGCAAGCTCCTTGAAACAGAGCTGAACAGGGAGACTCCTTCCGGATTATCAGTCTCCCTTTCCCTGCCAGCGTCAACAGATATGGTTTGGCCATTTCAGGTATAAATGAGAGGCTGTCGATAATAAGTACCTGGTAGTCCATTCCTGCAATGTGAATACCTGAATCATCGACATTAGCATCTTCCCACAGGCTCTGTATTTCAAGGTAGTTGAAATCGCGCTGACTACGGAAACATACTTTCGCAACCTGATCAGGGAGCCAGTCCTCCCCACAAAGTATTGCCAGGTTACATATCTGTTTCGAATCTGTGTTCAGCCAGCAGAGTCTCCGGCATTTATCTGCAAATAATTTGTAATGATCCCACCATTTAGCGTGAGGACCAACATCCGGAGGCCGTTCATCATATCTTGGACCCCGGACGGAATAATAGAAAGCGTGCGGGAACAGCAGGTTCTGTCCCCTTACAAAGCACCAGTCTGCAAGCCATTCCATCTCATCGTAAGTGAGGTCATGCCCGTAAGCGCCATAAAGTTCGTTTGAATTACGGCGCAGTCCGAGGTTTACCATCGCACTCGAGGCACATTTTGCCATCGTGGAATGCTGCCCTTCCAGGGCCTTTGGACCGGGTTCAACATAGCGCCATACCAGATCCTGGCCCGGGACCTGGAAATATCTTTCAACTCCGATATCCATTGATCCGGCCGGATGGCCCATCAGTGAAATTCCATGTGCATGGCACCATGCTCCCAGGGGCTTGTAATAGGATTCTTCGAGACATGTATTGATCGCCCTGTAATAATCAATCTTGTGTTGTTCGGACCCTGGCAAGTCATCATACCAGAGATCGGCGAGGAAGGGTCTGAAATCGTAACCCAGAAAACTGTTTATACGGTCAAAAAGCAATGCATTTCCGGGTATCATATCTTTTTCACTCCCGCGACCGAGAGCTGAAGGTTCGTCAGTGAAAATCCCGGGGATTGTTGTTCTGAAATATGTTCCGAACTCCTGAGCGTAACGGTCATAGACAAGTTGAATAAATCTTTCAACGGCCCGGGGATTCAGAATATCAGCAGCAGGAGGAGATTCCTCACGCAAATGTGCAGTTCCTTCCCCGAGATAATGAAGACCACGGATCACTCCGCCTGAAGGTTTGTCAATTATGGCCACCCTGCCTGATGCCGGTCTGTTGACAACAGTTATCAGCCTGGCTCCGGATGGAACGACAAGAGCTTCTCCTGGACCCAGATCTATTTTGGCAAGTCCGCGGGCAGCATATTCAGGATTTCCGGCAACGACCTGGCCTGAGGAAGATCCTGAAGGATACATCCCTTCATCGTAAAGCACAACATACATTTTCCTTTTAGCTGCCTCTTCAATTGCCACCCGCATCGAATGAATCATTTCAGGGGAAAGCCATTTTACATTTTCAGGCAAGCCGATTCGGGGGTGAATGACAAATCCATAAACACCATGTAACTCGAAATCAGCTATCTGCCTTACAATCTCATCATCCTTCAATGTATCATTCCAGAACCAGAAAGGCATTACCGAGAATTCCCCCGGAGGATCTGCAAATTCCTTTGGGATAACCTGCGATCTGGTTTTACCAATAATGCATAATAGCATAAACAGACTGGTAATGATATGTTTTAAAGTGAGGTTCATTTAAAATTAAGGAGAGAACGGTTATTATTTCTTCAGGCCGTGAATCTGTTTCTTAGGAAACCAGGGCAAAAATGCGCTGGTTTTTTCAATATATTCCTTGTATTCAGGCTTATTCTCCTTTAAGCTTTTCTCCAAAAGAGCGACACCGGATACTTTAATTATCAGTGCAGTCATAAGCAAGGATCCAAAAACTGGCAGGTAGCTGCCTGATGCAAGGCATATCAGCCCAAAACCCCACCAGACAGTGGAGTCGCCGAAATAGTTAGGATGACGGGTATAGCGCCAGAATCCTTTATCAAGAACTTTGCCCCTGTTTAGCGGATTTGACCTGAATCGGGCAAGTTGAAGATCTCCTCCGGCTTCAAAGGCGAAGCCTGTTATCCATAGAGCAATTCCGGCAAAATCGGTAAAGCCGGGGGAAATGCCCTTGCCTGAATATTGCGCACCAAGAAGAGGAGCTGATATAAGCCACATCAGAACTCCCTGCAAAAGGAAAGTCTGAAAAAAACTTATCCACCAGTATCGCTTTTCGCCATATTTCTTCCGGAACTCCCGGTATCTGAAATCTTCGCCTTTTCCCAGGTTTCTCCATGCCAGGTAAACAGATAACCGGACTCCCCAAATGGCTACAAGCGACATGATGATTATTTTTCTGGAACTGTTACCATTAGCTGTTTAAAAAATAGTATCCGCAGGTAATTACAAATCCCAGCCCCCAGAAAATATCAACGATGCTTACATTTTTTATAATAATGCTGAGGATCCATAAGGATGTCATAATGACCATTATGACAATGAATGCCTGGATATAAATCTGGGGAAAGCTCATTTAAGTATATATCAGTCGCAGAGAAGGGCAACTGCAGCGGCTCCGATACCGGTATTTGCTCCGATAACCGGGGAGATATTCACAACAGAGACGGGTTCCATTGCAGTAATTTCAATCATTTTTTCGGTGTACCATTTGGCAGCATCACTGTTATTTGCATGAAGTACAATGTAATTCCAGGTTTTTTTTTCACGGACGAGCTTTGTTATGTATCCCATCACTTTTTCCATATTGGACTTCTGGTTGAATGCCTTATCGAAAACGATAGCTTTTCCGGATTCGTCAATAGATACTATCGGATTGATATTGAGTATTCTGGCCAGAAGACCCTTGGTAGCGGAAAGGCGTCCTCCCCTGATCAGGTATTTAATATCCCTTACACTTACAAAGATCCGTACTTTGTTTGTCCAGCCTTCTGCCATTTCAACAACCTGCTCATGAGAATAGCCAGCCTCAATTGCCTGTGCTGCCCTTAGTACAATGAGTCCCAGTGCTCCTGATAAGTTCCTGGAATTGATTACGGAAATTGGTTTGTTGAATTCCATGCTTATGGCTTGGGCAGCTTTCTGGCTGCTTCCGAAGGTGCCGCTCAGCTTTTCGCTCAGATGAATCGCTATAACGGAATCGTAATGTGAGGCGAGATGGGAATAGAGATTTGTGAAAGCCTTCTCATTTACCTGTGATGATTTTGGGTAGAACTTGTTTTCTTCGAGCAGAGTATAAAACTGTTCAGGCTGAATAGTAATTTTATCGAGATAATGGTTCTCCCCGAAATTAATATTTATAGGAAGCATGTTGATCTGGTATTTATCGATAAGATTATAAGACAAGTCACATGTTGAATCAGTGACAAGCGCTATTTTCCATTTCCTGTTATAAACAACATCGCTCTGCCTTACCATATCGTCAGCTTTCTGAAATGCCAGTGTCCCTGTCGGCCTAAGATCATTAAAAAGATTTGCCGGTGAATTGGTGTGAACATGAAGCCGGCGCATTCTGTCAGATCCGGCAACGACTATTGAATTACCGTATCTATTCAGTATGGAGGTCAATGTTTTAGAGTCTATTGAGCTGTTTTTGATAAGGGCTTCCGTACAATACCTGTATTCCACTTTTTCAGGTATCGATTCCTCAATTTTTTCAAAGAGAGAGGTCTCTGCCTTTACCTGGATAATCTCCTTCAGGTTGCGGTGTGCTATGAATTCAGTGATTCCCTCGACAAAAAATACAAATCCCCTGGCTCCGGCATCAACAACATTTGCTTTAGTCAGGACCGCAAGTTTGGATTTAGTCTCTATCAGTGATTTATTTAGTATGGTAAGGGAACTGAGAAATATTTCATTGAAATCCGAAACACGAAACCTGTTGTCATAAATATAGTTAGCCCAGTCTTTTATTACCGTTAGCATTGTTCCTTCAACGGGATTTGCCACAGCTTCATAGATATATTTCACTGAATTTTTGATGCTTTCAGCAAACTGGCTGACATTGATAGTTTTGAAATTTCCAGTTTCAGAGCTCATCCCGTAAAGGAACTGGGCAAAGATAATTCCTGAATTGCCCCTGGCATTAACGAGTGTTGTTTCAGCAATCCTGTCGGCAGTTATCTTGTATGACCGGTGCGGGTGAAGTGAATCGATTACAGATCTTATTGTAGAGGCAAGATTGGTGCCTGTATCACCATCATTAACGGGAAAGACATTGATCTTATTCAACTCTACCTGATGCTCAATAACTTTCCTGGCGCCGGCAATAAATGTGTAATAGAGCCTGCGGCCGTCCATTTCATTCAACGGAGCCAAAGTGTCGGGTGCCATAAGTATTTATCTAGATAAAAGCACACAAAGTTAATCATAAATACGGTCAGGAAGATAAAAAATGCTTAAAATGATGTGTTTACACCATTTTAAGCTTTCCATTCATTACCATCTTTCCGGCCGTGATCAAAGTTCAACGGATTCATATTTCCATCGTGATAAAACCTAACCGCATCCTTCCCCTATGGTGGGTTATTTTTGGTAAAAAGAGAACTTTTATCCTCAGAATGAATGTTAATCAGGTGATATTTCATTTGGCGAATACCGATTTAAAATCATATTCTCCGGAAGAAATACTGCACATTGTCTTGCCGTCTGAGGAGCCGAGAACCTTTACATCATCTGATTCGGCAACCGGAGTGTCATTCTCTTTGATCAGCGCAGGATCAACCTGGGGTATAACAACTATAGCATGGCAGCCTACCGGGATCTTTACTTTTAGGGTGAAGCTGCTTCCCTCTTTTTTCCAGGAAGTTGAAATATCCCCTTGTATTGAGGAGTATTTTGCATCGACCCATGTAATATCTCCCACAATCTCAGGTTCAATCAAAATATTCTCATATGCTACAGAACCTGCTGTCTGACGTATTCCGCCCAATCCGCTGTAAAACCACTCCATCAGATGTCCAAGCATCATATGATTGTTTGAGACATACTTTAATGCTGCCCAGGATTCCGTAAGGGAGGTGGCTCCCTTTGAAAGCTGATAGCCGTAGCCGGGAACATCTGTCTTCGAGTTCATCTCATATATCAGCTGTGACTCTCCTTCCTGTTCGAGTACCTGCAACAGATAACGGTAACCAATGTCACCTGCAGTAAGAGCTTTATTATTTTCATCAATTGATTTTATAAGATTTCCTGCAATAAACTTTTTCAGACTGTCATCTTCCATTCCGAAGAAAAGGGGCATTGAATAGGCTGTCTGGCTGCCCGTGGAATAAATTTTTGTCACCGGATCGAAAAACCTGGCATTGAATGATTTTCTGATCTCCCCGGCCAGATTATCATAATATATCGCATCATCCTTTTCACCTGTCAGTTCAGCCATCCTGGACAGAAGCTTTGCATCATAGAAATAAATTGATGTGGCTGTAACAGCTTTGGGTGTAAGCTGGGCCTCTCCTGGGAATTTCGGTCCGAGATCGTACCAGTCGCCCAGCCCGTGAGTCAGAATATTATCTTTTGAAATATCCCTGAGGTAATTCACATATTTTTTCATCATAGGATATGCCTTGCGTACTGCTTCCACATCTCCATACCATTCATACATATCCCATGGGAGAATGACACAGGCACTGCCCCATTCGGGAGAATCCCGGAATCCTGCAACAAATGGTACGTATTCTGGAGCAATATCCGGAACGAGACCATTATCCAGCTGGGCCTCAATCATATCATCGATCACCTTGTTGTACAGATTGTGTATATTGTAAAGGAACTTGATGGAATTTCCCATAAGATGCGTCTGTTCCAGCCAGCCAAGCTTTTCCCGGTGAGGGCAGTCGGTGGCAACGCTGGCAAGATTGCTTTTCACAGACCAGTCGATAAGCTTGTATATTTTGTTGAATAATTCATTGGAGCATTTGAAGGACCCGGCTTCAGGTGATGAATTTCGCGTATGCAAAAGTTGCATGTCCGAAATTATCGGGTAACCCGTTCGGATTTCCATAGCCGGAGGGTACTGCCCTGTCTGTTCTTACATATCTGAATCCATAATATGTGAAACGGGGCATCCATATCTCATCATCTTCTCCTTTAAGGATATAGCTGAAATAGAATGGGAAGCCGGTTGCCTGTTGTGTTACGAGGGAGTCATCGCCGAGAAGTTCGCCGGGAGTGAATCTTACCTCCTGGCCCCTTTTACCCTTTATCTTTATTTTAATGATCCCGGAGGCATTCTGCCCAAAATCATATGTGTAAATGCTGTCATTTCTGATGTAGATCTTTTTCGGTTCAAAAGCTTCGGAAATCTTTACCGGATAATCGGTTTCCGGTCTTAGTGTTCCTTCAGGCTCCCTGACCATCAGTGGCCTCTTCCATTTTGCATCGTTGAATCCTGGCTTGTCCCAGCCATCCTGCTCAAGCCTGGCATCATAATCTTCACCTCCGTAAATGCTGGTAAATGTTAACGGAGATGCAGCTGTTTTCCAGGTATCATCAGAGACTATTGTCTCACTGGATCCATCACTGAAACGGATAACAAGTTTAAGGATCATTTTGGGTGCACCGTATGCTATGACAAGCTTTCTGTATCGCTCCCTGTTTATATTGTAAAAACCATTCCCGACAATTGCCCCTATAGTATTCGTTCCTGATGCAAGAAGCTCAGTGACGTCAAAAGTATTGTATAAACATGTTTTTCGGTAATCTGTCCAGCCCGGAGAAAGAAAGCGGTCGCCGATCTTTTCCCCGTTGATATATAATTCATACTGTCCCAGCCCGCTAACAAAAATGTATGCGCCGGAAATTTTTTTATTGAGTGAAAAATCTTTCCTGAAGCACGGAACAACAGTTCGTTTGAGGGCTATATTCCCAAGATTATCGCCTGATCCATGAACTCCGGGTACAAGCAGCAGTGAATCAGGGATTTCTTCATAACCTATCCAGCGGGCTCCGCTCCAGTCATCCTTTTCGAACAGTCCGGTAATAAATTCCCCTGTAGCGCTCCATGGTGACGGCTTATCGTCTTTATCCCATACACGCACTTTCCAAAAATACTTTGTCCCAGGTTGCAAGCGGGGACCTCCGTATTCAAGCCAGGAGGATTTATCTGATAATGTTTTTCCGGAATCCCATATGTCACCTTTATTTGCATGATCATTTACCGGCGCAGAGCTTACGATCAGCTGCCAGGCCTTCTGTTCCTGCCCACGGAGTGAAGATTCTATTATCCAGCTGAAATTCGGAACTTCTCCTGTACCTTCAGGACTCACCAATCCGTTGCACTTGATGGCAGATATTGTAAATGACGAGTCAGCCCTGCGATTACAGTTTACAAGGGCCAGAGCTGAAAGTAGAATCAGAGTCAGCGATATTTTCATTTAGTCAGGAGTAATATTATTTCTTCAGCAGATCCCTGATCTCCGTAAGAAGTATTTCCTCTTTTGTTAGTGCGGGAGGAGCTGGCGGAGGAGCAGCGACCTCTTTCCTTTTCATTACATTCATTGCTTTAATAAGCATAAAAATGACAAAAGCGATAATTAAGAAATCGATAGTAACCTGAATAAAGTTGCCATAATTAATAGAAACTGCAGGAACAGTCTCTGTGGCTGCTTTCAGCACTACTTTAAGATCAGTAAAATTGACACCCCCAAGGAGTAATCCTATTGGTGGCATAATAATATCAGCAACAACTGATGATACAATTTTGCCAAATGCTAATCCGATAATTATACCGACGGCCATGTCGATAACATTACCTTTCATTACGAATGATTTGAACTCATCAACTAATTTCATAGGGCGGGGTTTTAGTAATTATTTATTAAAATTTGTAAGATATACCAGCTCCGAATATCTCCTTGAACTGAACAAGTGAACGGATAGATTCTCCGGTATCTACTGTACCGTCATGGTTTTTATCAAAAGGGACCTGAATATTGTCATCATAAATAAGCTGCGTATTGAGGTTAAAAGAGATATACTTATTTACCTTCATTGCGATAAGCGTTTCCCAGTTGACATCAACATTCTGAGGATTTATCGGCATAGTTTGAGAATAGATCTATTTTGGTTGTGAAAGAGACATTCTTCAGGAATTCACTTTTAAAGTCATTTCTCGAATAGATGACCCTCATATATCCTCCGATTTCGCTGCGTGATGTTTTCCCTGGATTTACTCCAAAAGCTCCCTGGTCAGATAGCTGCTGATTTGTAACAAAAGTAAATCTTGCCTGTCAGCGGAGCTATAAAGGCACTGAAGTAGGGATCTGGCTTAAAGTCGAGGCCAAGCGCCAGAGTCAGGTAAGCCGGAGCAAAGAGATCAGATATTTTATTAGTTACGTCCGGAGTAATTATAGCCCGGTGTCATTTGTGTCCTGAAGTTCATCAGCGCCGCATAATAGAAATTCTTAAATGCCTCCAGACCATATTTGGAGTTTATTTCAATTTTATCATCCGTTTTTCTTGCCGATCCCGTCTTTTCCCTGCTTTATAATTCCGTATCCGACATCGAGTGAGTTATCCCATATGGATTTGCCTTTTTTATAATTGGCAAAACCGCTGAAAAGTCCATTTACCGAAAAGGAATTCTCGCCACCTGCCACCCAGTTTGTCAGCGATGTCTGGGCCATGGTGGCAGTAAATACTCCTCCTTTTTTCCATCCCATGATAGTATCGGATGAATGTGTACGCAAGGTTTTTTCAGGCTCAGTGACCTGACCATAAGACATTTGAATTATTCCGGCAATAAGCATTATGACTATGCAATGAACTTTGCTTTCATAAGTTTGCTTTTATTATTTACTTATATTCTTATTACGATCGTATATTCAAAGATAAAACTCTTTATTAATTCTTTATAAGCAGAATAATTAATATCATCTTTTATAGTTGCTGCAGGACTTATTTTATTTAATTGTGGTGTATACGATTATGGTAATTGCTCTTAAACTATTAAATTGCATCCGGTCAGGATCCTAATGTTTAAATTGTAAATCGCAGATTATGAGCAAGGTAGATACTTTCTTGAAAGAGATAAATGATGGTTACTCCTGTAAAGGAGACTATATAGTCCTTGGAAGCGCAATGCTGGATGGAGAAACGATAGCGGATGCCCAGGTAAGGATCCCTCTGAAAACCATGAACAGGCATGGTCTTATCGCAGGAGCAACAGGAACCGGAAAAACAAAGACTCTTCAAGTCATTTCAGAACAGCTTTCTGAAAAAGGAATCCCGGTTCTTCTGATGGATGTTAAGGGCGACCTGAGCGGCATTGCAATGCCTGGTGAAGAAAAACCATTTATAACTGAAAGACAGGCAAAGATAAAGCTTCCCTATTCAGTAAAGGGATTTCCTGTAGAGCTGATGTCTCTTTCCCATCAGGAAGGTGTGAGACTCAGGGCCACGGTATCTGAATTCGGACCAGTTCTCCTGTCCAGGATTCTCGACCTTAATGATACCCAGGAGGGGGTGCTTGCCGTGATCTTTAAATATTGTGATGACAATAAGCTTGCCCTGCTCGACCTGAAGGATCTCAAATCTGTGATTCAGTATGTTACGGATGAGGGCAAGACAGAGATTGAAAAGGATTATGGCAGGATCTCAACTTCTACAACCGGGATAATAATGCGTAAAATCCTTGAACTTGAACAGCAGGGCGCAGGGCTGTTTTTCGGAGAGCTCTCATTCGACATCAGGGATCTCACGAGAGTTGATAGAAACGGGAATGGCTATATCAGTATAATCAGGCTGACAGATATTCAGGATAAACCAAAACTTTTTTCAACTTTCATGCTATCGCTGCTTGCTGAAATTTACCATACATATGCCTGAAAAGGGCGATGTTGAAAAACCTGAACTGGTGATTTTCATTGATGAGGCGCATCTTATCTTCAACCAGGCCAGCAAAGCACTGCTTGACCAGATCGAAAATATTGTTAAACTGATACGGTCAAAAGGAATAGGAATATTTTTTGTGACGCAAAACCCAACGGATGTTCCGAACGGAGTATTGTCACAGCTTGGTTTGAAGGTACAACATGCGCTGAGGGCATTTACGGCCATTGACCGGAAGCCATTAAGCTTACTGCAGAAAACTATCCGCTTTCTGATTACTATAAGACTAGTGAAACCATAACTGCACTTGGCATAGGAGAAGCACTTGTTACCGCTCTGAATGAGA
Source organism: uncultured Bacteroidales bacterium (assembly GCA_963789465.1). Taxonomy (GTDB): domain Bacteria; phylum Bacteroidota; class Bacteroidia; order Bacteroidales; family VadinHA17; genus LD21. Next base: position 152,083 of record CAWBLL010000028.1, on the reverse strand, counting down.
AGGGAATCCCGACTCCCCTGGCAGCCACAATGCTGAGGGCCCCAATGAGCAGAATGGACATTCTATCCCAGGATGAGATTTCAGCAATTAACAACAGCTCAGTTCTGGTGCAGAAATACAGTCAGGTCATCGACCGAGAAAGCGCCTATGAGATCCTGAGCAGGAAGGTGACAGATATTGAAAGGGTGAAAGCTGAAGATGCCGCAAGGAAAGAACAGGAGAGTATGAGAATGGGAGAAAGACAAAGATATCCCACCAGAACATCCTATGGATCAAGGTCAAAATCACCACAGGACCAGATGGTAAAGGTACTGACAAGCGCAACCTTTATCAGGGGAGTGTTTGGAGTCCTGAGCAAGGTTTTGAAGTAAGATTCAGTGTTTTAGCTTTACACTGTCAACTAAATATTCTGAATCTCCCCTCCAGAAAATAGTGCCATTTTTCTGTCTGTAATGGACAATAACCATATCTCCCTGGAGTGTATCAAATTGTCTTACCAGTGATTTATTCGTCAGCGTAAAGAAAAATTTCTCTGAAGCGAGAGTGACATTGCTGGTTGATGATACACTGCTCAGGATCATCTCTCCTTCATAAGTCTTGAAAAATGTCCCCTTGCTTGAGAATTTCTGCAGCAGTCCGGCCCGGTACCCTGAACTGTAGGTGTAGAAGTATTTCCAGTATATAAAAATGCCTCCTATCAGGATGATCAGAATAATAAGCCATCTCAGGACTAATTTACCTAACCGCTTAATCCCTTGCCAGAAGGAAGGCGTTTCCTGTGTAGTTGTGGTACTCATAAAATGTTATTTAAACTTGTCCAGAATATCCTTTACAGCATCCTTATGAACCATAAAATCCATCATCTTCAGCTTTACATAATCCTCGGAAAAGAAATAATATCCAAATTCCGGAGCATTGGGATCATTGTTTCTGGAACCCGATCCCGAATCCTTAATAAGAAACCATTCCTTACCTGCTTCTAAAGTTGAACCCACGAGATGCATTCCATGATCATCGGTTGTTGTCTGGTTTGAGAACCTGAACTGGCGGGCATCATCGTTGATGTAGGCAGCTGGAATATCGAAATCAGGAATGATTGCGCATTGGGTCTTCCTGTCAAATCCGGGTTCGGAAACATCTCCACCAATACTGACAGTATATCCATTCTGTATGGATTTTTTAAGCGCAATCATGAATTGTTCAAGCGGGACATTACAATAATCTGTACTGTGCCACCAGTTATCCGGCACTTTATATTCCACGCGTTCATAAAATGGCTCCTGCTCATATGACAGAATGTCGACATAATCATCAGGATTAATCTTGAGAACGTCATGCAGATACTGAAGCGGATTCATCTTTCTGCCGTTAACAGTAATCTCAGCCGGCGGCTCTCCCATATAATACTTCATTATGGATTTGATTGTTGAGATTACTGCTTCCTCATCCCATGCGGACCGGGTCTTGACAAGATCAAGATAATTCTTCATCTCCGTGATCATAGGCTCATGGTTAAGAAACTTTCTGCCATCGAGCAAACCTGTATAATCAGCTTCAGGGATGATTCCGTATTTTTTCCACATGCGGGTTACAGCATTCGCCTCCGATCCCTCATCAAAGTTTGAATCGCCCCTTTTGTCAACAAACCTCCGTGCCTTTTCCACATACTCCCAATATACAGTGTACATTTCTGAAAGTTTTACCTTTATCTTGGTGATCCTGTACGCTTCAGATTCCAGAAAAGAGGTGGTTGAGAAACACCAGCATGTATTTGTATTTCCCTGGGATACAGGCGGATTATGCCATTGCCTGTTTTTGTAAAGCTCAATCTTTGCAGGCAGTTTATACCCGGAAAGGTCGGCAGTAAATATCTTTTTTTCAGCAACAGGATTAAGCCTTTCCTTTACCTCCCTGATATCCTTTAATATGGAATTCTGGTAAAAGCCAGGTTGTGGAGTAATGAAAATAGCGTTGTCTTTATTCTGTGCAAATGCCGGATTGAAATAAATCAAACTGGAAATGATCACTCCCGAAATGATCCTTAATTTCTTTAAGTACATATATCAAATGTTTATTCAGCAAATTTATTATGTTTTTCGATTGACAGGCTTTTAAAAGTCACTATAAATTAAAAAGAATTTGCCCGGGCTCTCTTTTTCTGAATCCATTTTTTCATCTGTAACCTTCTACATCTTTTACTTTGATAATTTCAGCACAGCATCTTCCCACCCTGATGGTTTGAGAAATTTATGTGACAAAGTGGAGATATTCATATTTTCAGTTGAGAGAAATTCCCCGGTTAGCGGATTTAACCAATCACACCTGATATTTCCGGTAAAATCCTTCATATTAAGAACAATTTCAGGATTATCCGGGAGGTACGCCACCAGCAGTCTGGAGTCAGGCGTTACCGATACCGTCATTTTCAGGGTGTCAGACGTTTCCTGGTTCAATACCAGATTATGGTCAGGTTCCAGTAACCACCATTCGATCGATCTGAAGAAATCACGCATGATGGTCATCTCTCCTGCACTTGGCCATTGAATGGCTTTTTTCCAGAAGTCGTAGGTAGCAGAATCCCTGTTGAAAAGCCATATGGCTCCATTCCCCATCGGAACTTTCGGTGGGATATCTCCGCATCCGTAAGTGTAACCCTTTGCTCCCGACATCCAGGAAATCCAGCCACATTTGCGTGAATCCTTCTCCCTCCAGTTTTTAGCATTGTTGTTGCCATATGCATCGTACATGCCTTCTAAATTTATTACCGGTTTTACCGGAGTTCCATGCCACAAATCTAGTGTCCACTGGCGGGCGGCATTATAGACCTTTGTAAGATTACCACCATGATGACCGCTTTGCTCCCCGCAAAAATCTACTGAAGTATTCCGATATTTTATGTTTGCCTCGTAATCAGTTCCGGGATGTTGGGTAACAAGGTGCAATGTTGATTTCTGAAGTTCAACCGCTACCTGATTGAGATCATCAAGAAACAATTGGTCAAAACTGGGGGAGAAAATTACCATATACGATGCCATCCTGGCAGTGATGTACTTTTCAAACTTCTGATTCACAGGATTCTCTGACATCAGATCTCTCCAGGCATTGCCGGTTCCTACCAGTAAAATGACTATACCTTTATCGTTGGCATAAGCAATTTTATCTTCCAGATTTTCCCAGAACTGCGGATCAGGAGTACCATCTTTTTTTACGGAAAGCCCCCTGCTCTCAGATGCTAATTCCCTCTTCCCCTCACCTCTTGGACTGATCTGTATTACTGAGAAACCCTGCTTAGCCCTTGTATCAACATAATAGTGCCATTCATCCATAGTGGATTTCAATGCAACAGTCCAGCCTGTTTCACCGGTCCAAAGAAATGGGGTGCCATCGTAGTGCATGAGATATCGGCGGTTCCCACTTACTCTCAAATCACCATGCTTATAAAGAGGATTATCACCTGTATACGAAGAGACGTTAACTTTTCCGGTTTTATTGTGAAGGTCAGAATTTCCCGGATCACTGCAGATTGTATTCCAGTTCCATACACCGGAAGCGGGAAAGGCAGCCCGGAAGGTAAAGACTTTATTGTCATCGGTAAATGCGTGCGATGTGAATGTCAGTCCACCCGGTCCTGAAAAGACAACATCTATATTCACAGGTTGATTCGTGGTACCTTTACCTGATTTTAATGTGTGCTGCCACCTTTCCCATTGCACAGATTTATCCGGATTCCTGATTACAGATTCTGAAGAGGATAGCAGTATGATCAGCAGGGTGGATATAAGGATAATGCTAAATTTCATTTCTATTGATTTGAATCTTGTAACATGTTCATCTTCTTCCGGGATTGTCAATTGCATCATCAATATCATTTAAGATGAAGCTGTCTGAAATTATCTTAGCTATTACCACGGCTGTTGTTACATGTAAGTTAATATTCATTGAAGAAAGATAATTAATATATTGATAATTATTGGTTAATCCCCTACGGGGAATTGTGGATTTATTCCATATCGCTAGCTACTTTTCCTTCAGAGACCTTCATTTTGGAGAATGTAAATGAACTCTGGCTATGATTTACCGTGGTATCGGCTTTTTCTCCAACAGTGTCCGGAGTTGCAGACTGTTCCGGTTTCAAAAGTGTAAGCCAGTTGTTTGTGGAATCGATCAATTCAAACAGGATAAATGGGTTTTTTATTTCCAGCGAATTAATATTAAGCTTGTTGGTTTTGAGGAGCAGGGTGTCGAAATCAACTGTAAGATCATCAAAGGAGAATATAGTTCTTTTAAGGGTATCCAGCAGTTGAAAATCAAAAATATGGTTCATACCATTCACGGAGAGGTTCATTATACTCCGTAAGTCACCATCGATGGTGATTTCATTGGAAAGATAACCTTGGAGATCTGAAATATACATGCTGTTTTCAACATATGGCTCAATAATATTCAGATTCAGACTGTCGAGTTTAAGCTTCACAGAATAGGTACTATCTGCCTGATTAACCTTCAGGTTTGAGAATAACCTGCCTCCGTCGGTAAATCTGAAATCAATGCCAAGGTTTGTGGAATCACTGTTCCATGTAAATCCGGGAATATTGAGGTCAACCCTGTTCATTGAGATGGAATGGTTCAGAACCTGATCCGTATACTTTACTATACCCCCTGTTATACTAATATTATTGATGATATATTTTAAAGGTCTTTCAGGAACAGTATCTGTAATGACGGCAGTAGTGTCACTTTTAATGAGGTCTGAAAAATTGAAGAGATCTCCATTCTGCAGGACCTTAACATTCGGATCATCCAGGATTATATATTTGACAAAGATCTCATTGCGGAACAAGGGAAGATAGTCAATATTAATTTTCAAGCGGTTGAAACTGAGAAATACTGTCTTTGAGTCGGCTTCATAGAGTTTAAGAGTTGTTATATTGAGTGTGCCGGTAAAATAGTTGAAACGTATCTTATCTATAGCAAGATTACGACCGATAAGTTTATGACTGTGGCCAACTACATACCATCCTGCCACCCTGGGAACGGCAAAAAGCAATAATGTAACGGAGAGAATAATAGATGTAATAATTTTATACCTCTTTTTAATTTTCAATTTTTTCATGCCATAATTCAATTATTCATCGATCTGAAAACAATATAAGGGCACGTAACCGTTGTCATATATACAGGATTCTGTCTGAATCCTGACGGATGAAAACATTCATAAGGTGCGCCGTATTCCCCTCCCTTTCTGAAATCATTCTTCCTGAGATCTGCGATATATTCATTAGCCAGTTGCCGGGCGAGACTGAAATCTGCCTTTGATATTGCAAAGCAAATCCAGCCTGTAGGAGTACCCCAGAAGGCGCCATTCTGATATGTATTCTTCTTTGCGAGGGAATACTCCCAGGCAGAGGTTTCACTATAATCGTCAATTGTAAGGACATGCCGGATATTTCCATTATAGGATAAATAACCTTTGTTGTAGGAGTCTGCAAGAAAACGGCAAGCTCTTTCCAAATTTTCTCCCTCAAGGATATTCAGATATACAGCCAGGCCCGTGCTCCAGACATCTGCCTGGCTACTCTTTCCTGTTGATGCGCGCAGCATGCCTCTATGGTCGAGAAATAATTCAGGGATGGCAGCCTTTATTTTCTCTGCAATTGCACTGTATTTCCCGGCAAGGGTTTTTTCCCCTGTAATTTCAAAAATTTCCGAGAGTTCGCTGGCCGCACGAAACTTAAGAATGGATGTCATACACAGATCACCCGTTATTGTAATTACATCACGGAATCCAAAATCAACTCCCCTGTAATCATCTGTGGTATAAACAATATGGTTTTCCAATCTTGAAGGCGGGACATTAAAGGCAGTTTTCAGCCTGTCAATCAATGGTATATCATTGATTTTTTGTCTTAATATCTCACTGTCTGAGGTTGTTTTAATATACCAGTATGCCATATGAATGAAGAAAAACTGATCATCATACGGAGGGAACATTCCGAAGGTTTTATTGCCCTGGTCTTTGTAGTCAAGAGTGCCGGGAAAATAAACAGGCAATTGGTCGTCAATACGTATATGATCAGCGATTGCACCATAAGGTACCATACTGCCTCCCTGTGTTATCCAGGGCTGATCGCATTGTGTTGCCGCGGTCAGGAACAGCATATGCTTCTGTTCTTCCGGTGTGATGAATCCACTTTCCAGTGACATGGCATAATCCCTGATCCAGAAAGAGGGATAAGAATCCCTGCCTCCGGGTCTGATGAGGATTCCTCCTGTGTTGTTGGGGCCATATTTCCCCGCTATCATCTGTCCGGGGAATATACGTGAACTGTCAATAACTTCCAGGGTAAGCTTTTCAAGAAAACTGAAATCGCTATCAGAAAGGATATTTTTTCCATTTACCTTATCCTTTGGCTGTGCGCTGATGCAATAACTGCCCAGGAGGATAAGAAGAATAATATGAAAGATTTTTGTTTTCAATTTTTTAAATATAAAGAAATGTGGTTTAGAAAATTCCCCCTTTGAAGGGAGTAAGGGGGATGTTTTAGCTAAATCTTCTTACTTTCTTACTTTTTTTCTAATAGTTCTTATTTCTGAAAGTTGTTTAATTATAAATATAAGATGAACTGAATTTTATAAGATTTACATATTACTAGTTAAATTTTCTGATCTAATTTTAACATCCCCCTAGCCCCCTTCAAAGGGGGAATTCAAAGCCGAATGCCCCTTCAAAGGGGGTATTTATTTTACAAATGCCTTAACTACTATAGCCTCTCCTTCGGATTGGTTTTTGATCCTGTAACTCCCTGCAGCCGCCGGTATCACAAATGTCTCTGCAAAGCTGAAATTTTGTGACATGCCATTTTGTGTTTCAATTAAAATGCTGCTGCCTTCCACAAGGCTGAGAACATGACATTTATTATCTGTCTTTACATCTATTTCACTTTTGAAATGGAACCGGTGAACATCATATAAATGTTTTTCGTGAGTCGGAAGATGATACAAGCGCCAGTCTTTACCCTGGTTAAGAAGCAGAGGTTTGGAAATAAGCTTTTCCCTTACATAATCACCCTTGCGGTCGAAATAAAGATTTTCCATTCCTCTTTCAATATTCAGTTCCCTGGGTTTCCCATCAAGATCAAGCCTTACCCAGTCGTACATCTTAAATGTGAAAATATAGGGTGTGGAGCTTATCTCAAGCACAAGGTTGTTCATACCCGATCCGTGGACGGTGCCATAAGGGATTAGAAACAGATCATGTTTAGACACATTGTGCTTCTGTACGAACCTTTCAATATCAATTGTTTCAGATGTCCTGAAGCTCGTTCCAGTTCATTTCTGAACATGGCCGGATCAATATTTTCCTGAAAGCCGAGATATACTGATGCATTATCCTTTGTATCAAGAATATAATATGTCTCTTCCTGTGTAAAATTCTCGCCAAAATGTTTTTTGGCATACTCCGGTCCGGGATGGCACTGGATTGAAAGGTTTCCGCCATCGAAAGTATCAAGAAAGTCGAACCTGACAGGAAAATCTGTCCCGAATTGCTCATGGCAGTCACCAAGCACTGCTTCGCCCTCCTGGTACATCAGACAATCAAAGGATACTTCCTGAAGATGCCCTGAGCTTTCAAATAGCAAACCATTTTCGGGCACTATAAGCTCGAAAGACCAGGCATAATTTGGAACTTCCCTGTTAAGGCCATTAACATGATCCTTTATCCATGTCCCGCCCCATACACCTGGTTCGAACCAGGGCCTTACCCTGAAAATATTCCGGCTCATCGTATGGAGCGACTTTCTAAGGATTTCCCCTTTCATCCAGACAGGTCTGTCAGGACTCTGTCCATCAATAACCAGTTCTATATCCGGAAGGAGTTTAGCTTTATGTCTGTTCAATACCGGCCAGTCAACAAAATAGAAGCGTTTGTACATCAGCTTCGGATCAGCTGCTGATGCAGCTCCAAGATTTGTAATTGAGCCGGCCCGCGAACGGAACTGGATCTCATTCTTTGGCAGATCAATATATAAAAGCAACCCTTTCCATTCGGAGAGAGCAGCTCCTGGTCCGATTATTATGTTAATATCGGCATTGGGATCCGGTGCATAGATCATTTAATTTCTGCAAATCGAAAAAATCCTCAAGACCTAAATCAGCCCGTTTGCCAAAAAGAGGATCATCTCCGCCAGTATATGGAGAGATCAGGTTACTTATTTCATCCGGGGGTTTAAAGAAATCGGATGTCTTCTTCCATGACAGTAATGAGACCACGGACAATCAGAATTTTGTTAAGTTCTTCACGGAAGAAATCATAAAATACACCTCCATAGCCATCGATCAGAACTATGGTGTATTGCGATATTATATCAGCAAGGGTTTCAAAACCTTCAGAGATCTGTCCTTCTCCCGGGTTAAAAGCAGGGTAAAGATCATATTTGCCTGCTGCAGGAACCGGTTTCGCTCCGGGTAGCAGGTACTGGCTGGTCTTTCGCCAATCTTTATCTGATTTAACTTTATGCAAAAAGGCAGTCATTAATACTATTGCAAAAGTAGTGATTATGTCAGTTATGACATTCAATATTAATTATGCTTTTTCTTTTTCATTATCTTTATATTTCTATCAAATAAGACTAAAAATTAGTTTAATATGAAGAAGTTACTTTTCCTCATAATACTTTCAGCATATTTTTCAGGCGTTTGGTCGCAGCCTAAAAAGCGTGCTGACAGTTTTTTTGGAATTCATTTCGATTTCCATGCCATAAAGAGCAATAATGAGATCGGAAAGACATTCGATGCAGCAACAATTGATTCATTCCTGGCAATAGTGAAACCCGATTTTGTGCAGGTTGATTGCAAGGGTCATCCCGGTTATTCAAGTTACCCTACAAAAGCAGGAAACCAGACCGACGGATATATAAAAGATATTCTTAAAATCTGGCGGGAAGAGACGGCACGATATAATGTGGCATTGTACGTTCATTATTCAGGACTATGGGACAAAAAAGCTATTGGCGACCATCCTGAGTGGGGTCGGGTAACAGCAGAAGGAACCCATGACAATGAAAGAGCAGCATACTATGGCCCCTACACTGATAAGCTTTTAATTCCCCAGCTGAAAGAAATATCGGATTACGGAGTAAACGGAGCCTGGATTGATGGAGAATGCTGGGCAACAAATCCTGATTATTCCCCCGGGTTGCTTGAAAAATTCCATAATGCAACCGGTATAACCAGTGTGCCAAAATCGGAAGCTGATCCTTACTACAAGGATTTTATTGAGTTTAACCGTAAGGCATTCCGTGATTATCTTCGAAAATATATTGATGCTATCCATGCTTACAACCCTGATTTTCAGATAACCAGCAACTGGTCATATTCCTCAATGATGCCCGAACCCGTAGATGTAAATGTTGATTATCTGTCAGGTGATGTTGCAGGGCAGAATTGTGTTTACAACGCAGCGTTTCAGGCAAGATGCCTTGCCTTGCAGGGAAAACCCTGGGATCTGATGTCATGGGGATTTACCTTTGATTTTGGCGTTGGTATGGGCGGGCCTAAATCACTCATTCAACTTGAGCAGGAAGCTGCCGAAGTAAATGCGATGGGTGGGGGATTTCAATGTTACTGGACCCAGAACGATGATGGTTCAATCAAACCCTGGTATTTCCCGTTAATGGGTGAACTTGGAAAATTTTGCCGGGCAGGCCAGCCTTTCTGTAAAGGGGCAGAAACTATTCCCCAGATTGCATTGTGGTATTCAACATTTAGTGAAAGGAATCTGACGAGCCAGATCTATGGATGGAATATCAGACACCTTGAAGGGGACCTCTCAATGTTGCTTGATGGTCAAAACAATGTGGAAATCGTCATGGACCACCAGCTGAAGAATAGAATGGACAAGTACCCTCTGATTATCATACCTGAATGGACCAACCTTGACAGTGAACTGAAAAAGATGGCACTGGATTATGTACAGAAAGGAGGTAATCTTCTGGTTATCGGAGCTAAAGGGGTAAAAGAATTTGAACCTCAGCTGGGAGTAATATTTACGGATAGTGTTCAAAAAAAGAATTTCTATCTCGGATTGAATAACCAACTCACCATGATCAGTACTTCATTTCAGCCTGTCAGGCCGGAAGAGGGGACAATGGCCATTGGTGGCATTTATAAAACAGATGATTTCCGTTATCCTGAAGGTTATCCCGTTGCAACAATCGCCTCATTTGGAAAGGGTAAAATTGCAGGTGTATATATGGATATGGGAGAAGCGTATTATACCTATAAGTCTTCAGGTTATTCAGGAATTATGAATGAAGTAATCGGTAAGGTGTTCCCTGACCCTCTTGTGAAGGTAATGGGTTCGGATTATATTCACAGCGCTGTCAACAGGATGAACGGCAAATGGTATATACATATTATCAATACAGCCGGAAGCCATTTCAATTCAAAAGTATATGAGTATGATAATATTCCTGCAACAGGTGAACTGCATATAGAGCTGAATCCCGATAAGCCTGTGAAAAAGATTGTCCTTCAACCCGAAGGAAAACAGCTTGCTATGGTTCTGAAGAATGGGAAAACGTATGTAACCGTGCCTTCTGTAAAAGTACGTTCCATTGTTGAGGTGGAATTTTAAAATTACAAATTTTCAGAAATCCACTAAAGCTTTCTTTTTACGATTGCGACAAATCCTCCATTTTTTGCCAGGCCGATTTTCATTGTGCCTCCTGATTTTATTGCCTGAACCGATTTCTTTATCTCTTTAGGATCCTTATCTGATTTTTTTGAATCTGCCCAAATTTCAGCTTCATAATTTCCGGGAGGCAGAAAATCGAGATTTAATGTAACGGTTTTTCCAACACTGTTATTCATAACTCCCATAAACCAATTGTCTCCGCTCCGTTTGGCAATAGCTACATATTTGCCGGGGTATCCGCCAAGAAATTTTATATCATCCCATACAGTGGGTACTATCTTAAGAAAATCTGCTCCCGGTTTGCCCAGTATATTATCAGGGTGATCACAAACAACTGTGAGCGGACTTTCATAAATAACAAATTTCGACAGCTCGGCAGCCCTGGTATTCCACACCTCAGCGGGTACTTGTTGTTTATATTGTTCCCTTGTTACATTAAGAAATGCACCGGGGGTATAATCCATCTGACCGGCGAGCATTCGTGTAAATGCCAGTTTTACATTATGCTCCGGACTCATCTTGTCGGAGAACTTATAATATTCATTGCCCATCACCCCTTCCCTGGTAATCATATTTGGCCAGGTACGGATTATGCCATCAGGTTTATATGCTCCGTGGAAGTCGACCATCAGGTGGTTTTCCGCTGCACATTTGATTATGTCATGGTACCAGTTTACCATCTGCTGGTCATCACGGTCCATAAAATCGATTTTTATCCCGGCAATACCCCACTTTTCATAAAGAGGGAAGGCCGTTTTATATGCGGAATTCCTGTTTACATCACTTGAATAAAGCCATATCAGGATCTTAACATTTTTTGACTTTGCATATTCTATTATTTCAGGCATGTTTATCTGCGGAGCCCATTTTGTTATGTCAGCTTCGGGGGAGTTGAATTTACCATACCATTGCCAGTCTACAAGCATATATGGCCATCCCATTTCTGAAGCAAGATCGATATACTGCTTTATTACAGGCATTTCCATTTTCACCTCTCCGCTCCACCAGTTATCCCAGGCGCTGATTCCGGGTTTGATCCATGACGGATCTTCTATTGCGCAAGGGTCATTAAGGTTCCGGATAATTTCCGATTCGATCAGTATTCCCGGATTATTGCCGATCATCAGAACGCGCCATGGGGTAAAGACTTCATCACTGAATCTCACTTTTACACCGTTTTCAGGCTCTCCGGGAACCGGCACAAGCTTCGTGGTCAGCTGACCCGTTGTTCCATTAGTTCCGATATAAAAAGCAGCATAGTTCTCAATTTTGGCTTCGGTGATAGCGACCCAGCAGTCATTATCATATTCCATTAACATCGGCATCCCGCCAATTGATTTTTCATTCAGGTAACTCAGAGGGTGCTCCTGAAATTCAGCTTCATTTGATGTTGAATAGCCTCCATATTCAACTATCCATGCCTTGGGATCGCCCGGAATACTGAATGTTGTAAGTTCTCTGGTAATCTGCCTGTCGCCTACTCTGGCAGCCCGCAGGAGTTTATACCTGAATGCAGCACCATCATTGTAAGCCCTCACATAAAGCTCCATCTTACGCATTGGACCGGATTTTTCCCTTAAAGTAAGCCTGAGTTCATTGTAATTATTTATTATCTCAGCATGTTTTGACCTGACAACGGGGATCCATTTTTCATTGAAATTATCGACGGACCGTTCCAGAATATTAAAGTTCCCCGACATCGGCTCTTCATCTTTCAGCTCAAATCCCATTTGTGAAGGATTAATTATACTACGTCCGCGGAATGTTACAGAATAGCTTAATTTGTCTTCATTACTTACAGTTACGGTGATGTTGCCGTCAGGTGATTTTACTGTTGCATTCTGGCCAAATGTCCTGCCTGCAAGCAGAACTAAAACAAGCAGAAGAGATTTTTTAATTATATTCATATATAGTTTATTGATTTATGTTTATGAAATCCTGAATTTGATGTATCACTGCCAAATTAGCAATTTACTTAATATTTAATCATTTGTATATCCTGTTGTGTCGCTGTGTCTTTGCATCCCTGTGGCTGTAATTCTTTTTGCTACCAAGGCTCCGGGCCACTATGAATCTCCTGGAATTATTAAAACGGAATCTTTTATAAGCTTTTTCAATATAAAAATTTACAAACTCATTTTCAGTTAACTCTTTATCAGGATTTTTTGTCCGGGATCAGTCTGAAAGACAAGAATATTGTCTATTGAGTTTAAAAGGAGCGGAACATTTAAAATCAGTATTCTTAAACGGGTTGAAAATTTTCAACTCGCCTCCTTTTTCAGATCGGATGTCAACTTCGGTAATCTTTCCCTTCTCCTTTGTGGCTGAGACAAGGAAAGCGCCTTCTGTTCTTAATGTTGTGAATCTGATATCTTTCCATTCATCGGGAACTGCAGGGAAGATTCTGATAACCCCGGTGTGGCTCTGTATGAGCATTTCCTGGATGCCGGCAGCGAATGCAAAATTGCCTTCCAGGGTAAACGGGCGGTAGGTGAATTTTGATTTACCTGTACCGGACTGATCACCATTTGCATGGAAGCTGTTCTTCAGGCAGAAATCACATGCAAAGATTTTCAGAGCTTCTGCAGCACCTTTCCCATCAAATGCCCGTGCCTTAAGATTTCCAAGCCAGCTGTAGGAATAGCCACACCACCAGTCGGGTCCTACCTTATCAAGTGTGGCAATTGTGGATCTGATTATCTTCTGATCTTTTTCTCCTTTTGACATATCTATAAGTCCGAGTGGATGAAATGCTATTAGATGAGAAAAATGCCTGTGAGACTCATTATATGGCTTCCCCTTAACATATGTGAAGCCAGATTCAGGATCTATGTCAAAATCATGGCCATTGAGACAAGATGGTTTTCCAGTGCTGAGCCTCATCAGTCTTTCCAAGTTCCCCTGCCAGTTCTGAAGCTTTATCGAATGTCCACCTCACAAGCCCCAGATCGAAATTAGTAATATCGGTGAACCATGCTTCCCTTGAGTTATTGTAAATTTCAGGGCTTGAACTCAGGGGGAGTCGCCTTAACCCGTCACTGCCTGTCACTGATAAATTTTCAAGGTATTTGGCTACCTCACTTATCCAGGGATATGCCTCCTTTTCAAGAAATTCCCTGTCCATCGTATATCTCCAGTGCAGATAGAAATGGTGTGCGAGCCAGGATGAGACAGTAGGCCCGAAGGAATACTGGATCCATCCACCCATGGGTTGTCCGGTCAGGGTTGTTACTCCCGGAACATTCAGACCTGATACCTGGAAATATTGTTTTGTATATCTCTCAAACTCAGGTTTGTTTTTTTCGAGCCAGCTGATGAATCCGCTTTCCTGCTGAAGATGGTTAGAACTGTATGAAGGCCAGTAGCTTAATTGGGTATTAAGATCATGGTGAAAGTCACCTTTCCATGGCGGGAGTTTTCCATTGTCAGCTGTCCACACGGCCTGCAGTGATATAGGAGGGGCGCCGTTGCCGGTTGCCGCTCCAAGCTTATACATTTCGAGATACCATTGTTTTTGTAAAACAGAATCAGGAAGGGAGATGCCCGATTGCCGCCAGAAATTCATCCACCAGCTGCTATGATCGCTTAACGACTTCTCAAAGCCCGGGCTCATTGCAGCCAAAGTTTGCTCTGTGGCATTAGCTCCTGCTTTCTGACCGGGAAAATCAGAACTGATACTCCAGCAGCCCTCAAGTGTATTCCCGATCATTTTCCACCTGACATTTGCCTGATACTTAAATCCACCCCATCCTTTTTGGTTATAGGTAATTGAGTTACTGTCGCTGGAAATTTCACCTGCAGGATAACCGAGAAGACGAAGATCCTGCCCTGAATGGGAATTGTCTGTCCCCGATTGCTCTTCATTATTATATGCAGGAGCAATAAATTCAGGGTATGGGATGGATTCTGCCCCCTTAAGCCTGAACCATCCCACAGGATTTTCAGCACTGACAAATGTTTCAAGAGTAATCCCGTTCTTCCATTTGATCAGACATATGGCCTTCTGGAGATTTAATTCCACAGATCTAACTTCCCCGAAAGATGAGATATCGAATTCCAGGGCTCCTCCCGGTATCTTTGAAGGGGCTGGATTCCTGTCATATGGGGCATCGAACATATTCTGTACAGCGGTGTAATTGTTTTTCTCCCATTGTTCCTTTACCCATGAAAATTTCCATTCAGGCCTGTCAAGATTTTGCATTGGACGAAGATCCCACAGGTCAGCTCTGTCGAGTGAAAACCGCAGTTTATTGTCCTTTTCCCAGATCAGTGCTCCCAGCATTCCGTTACCCAGCGGGATAGCCTCATCCCAGGTCCTTGCAAGAGTGTCGAATTTCAGATCAGAGGATTTCCCGGGAAGGAGTCCTGAGTCATTTTCATGAGTACTGCATGAGGCCAACAGAATCAGGAAACAGGCAAAAATGACAATTTTCATTAGCAGTTTTTTGGTCTATTATGGAATTTGTAATTTCTTCTTAAGAGAATCAGTATAATCAATGTAGTCAAGCATAACAGATTTGATAATGTTTGCAAATTTCAGGTCCGGGATCTCTTCGCGTGAAAAATACTGTGCCCTCTCACCTTCAAGCAGAGTTATCTCCTCAATGGGAATGGTTATTTTACCTCTATAAATATATTTGATGTTCTCGTAGGCATCTCCTGTAAGGCATTCAAACTTTTTATAGAAGGTATAATCTCTAATATCGATGTCCAACTCTTCCTTAACTTCCCTGACAAGAGCCTCTTCCGGTGTCTCACCTTCCTCGACATGGCCACCGATCAGATCCCAGTGATTTGGGAAGGGAATCCATGATTTATTGTCACGCAGGGCAAGCAGGAATTGACCTTTGTCATTTTCAAGGATTATTGCAGCTATCTCTTTCATAAAGTTAAAAATACAAATTTTTGTAACTATAAGTCAGTGAGAAGAGAAAATAAAGGACCCTCCTCTGCAAGAACTTCGGAGGGCGAAGCAACTGAATGACTATAAATGACAATGAATGACAATGAATACTATAATGACCTTACCTCCTGACAGCCTGATATAACCAAAATCTTCGTATTTTAGCAGAAACATCCCAAATGAAGTGGGTCAGACGTTTTATAAAGACAATTGCGGTATTTATTATCTCGCTGACAGGATTTCTGCTTCTTTTATTTCTTGTGATAAATCTCCACTTTTCTCATCATTATGTCACCGGGAAAGTAAACAAAATATTTACCTCCTCCAGGTTACCGATTCATATCGGCTCGGTAAGCCAAGATCGGAAATGACCTGTTTGACAAGGGATATATTCACACTAAGGCAATCTGTAAGCAGCATATTCCCATGGTCTGTTTATATGAAGGATGTTTTAATATTTGGTCCAAAGGGCGATACAATAGTTTACTCATCTAAGGTAAGCTCCGGTATCAAACCCCTGGCATTGATAAAAAAAAAATTAGTACTTAAATCGGTATATCTTGAGAAAGCAACGATAAATATATTAAGAAAGCAAGGGGAGGACCAGTTTAATATTGCTTCAGTATTTTCCGGCGGAAATGAAACAAATCCTGTGGTACCGAACACAGAAGATCGCTCTGTGGATATCTCCCTCTCAGATGCTGAGGTGAGGGATGTAAGTTTCAGATTCACCGATTCTGTGTCAGGTATATATGTCAGGGAAGACGTTGCCATGATGAAAGTTGTGATGAGGAAAATGTCCCTTTCTGAGAAGACAATATTGGCTGAGTCACTTGAAATTGAAAGGGCAACCGGATCGGTGACCTTAAATCAGAAACCTTCAACTGCAGCATCAGATCCCGGATCCCTATGGAATTTTGGTCTCGGTGAGTTATTTGCTGAAAATATAAACTTAGTATTTGATGATCCGGTTAACAGACAAAAGCTTGACCTTCTTGCCGGAGAAATAGAAATTAAGGCAGGGGAAACCGATATCAGCAAAAAGATAATTGACATCGATAAGATTTCAGTCTCAGGAACAACTGTTGTAATCAGATCAGCTACCGAAACAAAAAATCAGAATAAAGCTGATACAAGCGGGTCCGTTCCATTTGCCTGGGATATCAAGGGAGATTTGATCAACCTTCAGGAGGTCGCCATTCAGATGTTGAACTACTCCGATACAGCAGATTATAATCCATTGTCAGGAATCAGCATTATGGGATTGGACATGAAGCTTTCAGATCTTAAAATCAATAAGAACACAATGAAGGCCGAACTAAAAAGTTTGAAATTTGATATGGGCAATGGATTTTCCTTGAAGCATATGGATGCCAGTCTTGATTCCCATTCCGGTTCAACCAGGATTGACCTGGGGATGGAAACTTCAAACAGCAGATTAAACTTTGAGGGACTGGCTGATAAGTATATCTATGATATTATTTCAAATCCTGCCGGATCACAAAAGGCGAGTGTGATTTTCGAGAAAAACTGATATTTCAATTGCAGATATATTTTATTTTAGGCCGGAATTTAAAAAAATACCAGGTATAAATAGCCTTGCTGCCCTGCCGGTATCAATTAATGCTGATATTAAACTGGATGGCTCTGTGATCACACTTCCTTCTTTTTCGGCGTCACAGGTTAACAGAGCCGAAATAGATGTTAAAGGTAATATCAACAATATATTTGATTCACGAAATACAATGTGCGACCTGGAGTTCAGGATCAATGAAATCAGCATGTCGTGGCTCAGTGAAATTTTGAAAGAGTTTAATCCGGACATTTTACTGCCGGAATATAAAACTCTGACAGTTAATGGCACTCTGTATGATTCCCTGAGATCGCCCAAATTCACGGTTAAGCTTATAAGTGACCTTGGCAGGATTGATGTGGATGGTTCATTTGATTTTAACAATGATAAATTTTCAATTAAATCTAATGTAGACCAAGCTTCTTGTCGGTAAGATCTTGACTAACAATATATTTGGAGCTTTCAGCGGATCGGGTGAGATTAAAGGATCAGGGATTTTAAACAAAAAACTTCAGGCTGAAGCAGCATTTAAGGTCGATTCGTTCAGTGTAATGAATTATGTATATACTCTCGCATCAATAGATTGCAGAATAGATACCGGAAAGGCTGAGGTAAAACTAAACATAAATGATCCATCTCTTACGGTTGATATGATCGTAGGTTTGATTTATTCAGGATCGGAATTTACAGGAAGTTTAAAAGGAAATTTAAAAGCCAATCTTTTAAATCTTCATTTCCTGAAAGATTCAGTTATTATTGGAGGAATCTTATCTGCAGATTTAAGGAAGGGAAGAAATGATATAATTGCAGATCTGTCATTTGCTGCAATGAAAATAACCACGCCCGGCGATAGTTTGACCATTAATAATATATCTGCCTCTCTTAGCTCTGACAGCCTGGACACCAACATTACTGCTGATGCAGATTTTTTTTCTTCATCGGCTCATATCCGGAAATCTGTCGGGAGTCTTGGTCAATTTCTTTCGGACTATCGAAATTACCTGAGATCAGTGATAGATATTCAGCACATGGATTCAATAAAGCACGTTATAGATTTACCATTAATCAACTGTAAGGTAACACTAAATTATGATGAAGCTTTTCGCCTGTTTATTCCTGATTCAACACTTTGGTTTAACACGCTTTCATTTTCATTTAATACCGATCCTGCTAACCATACAATTAAATATCTTTTAGGTGGCAAAGACATAAAATATAAACTTGCTGACATTGGAAATCTGACCGGCAGCCTCTCTGACTCAGCGGCAATGCTTGATCTCAATCTGCGGGCAGACTCGTGTACAATCGGGCCGCAGACAGTAAACAGGATTCAGATTAAAAGTCATTTTTCCGATTGGAAAAGCTTCACCAGCTTTTCCCTGATCGATAAAGAGTCAAAAGTAAACTATAATGTTGAAATAAATTCAACTGTTGACAGCAACAATATAGTACTGATAGTTCCATCGGGTCAGGTTACTCTTAACGGGGTAAGATGGCAAATGGATTCACCTGAGTTCCTGAGGGTGAATCTTAAGACCATGGATACAGAACCCATGGTGAGGATGCATACTGATGACTCATTTATCTCATTCCTTAAGGATGAACAGGATGGATGGCAAAATTATGTCCTGGATTTAAAAAATGTTGCCCTTACTTCGATCCTCCGGTCGGATATTTTCCCGGGAAAGTTTGATTTGTCTGTTTCAGGATTATCCACATATTCAAAAAATAAAAATCGTGACAAAAAGATAACCACTGATCTGTCATTCAGCAGGGTAAAATGGTCAGATCTTAGTTATAAGAAAATTACCCTAACAAGCAAGTTCAATTCAGATTCCTCAGCTAATTTTAATTTTGAGATCAACGCACTACTCGATACCTCTGAGATAGAAATCAAGGGTATAAAGGTTGACAAGGGGAACAGGAAATTCAATGCTCAGTTTAATATGATCCCGGTCAATACGGTTCAGCCATTCGTCTTCAAATATTTATCAAATCTCAGGGGTAATATTTCAGGAGAGTTTGAAATCACAACAAAAGATGAAATAAATGATTTCAGAGGTAATGTATATATATACAACGGTAGCCTGAAGATCAATACATTGAATTCATCCTTCTGGTTGCCGGAAGACAGTATTAGATTTACCGGCAAAAAGATGGTATTCAGGAATTTTAAGGTTCTTGATTCCCTTAACAATGAGTTGCTTGTTGAAGGGTTTGTTGACTTCAGCAAAAAAAGTCAAGTATCGGCAGATCTAGAGATCACTTCATCGAATCTTCAGATTTTAAACAGGAAAGAAGATAAGAATTCTACTTTCTATGGTGACGTTTTCATAGATTCAAAATTGTCGATAAAGGGACTGGTTACCAGCCCGCTTATTAAAGGCAAGGTTATACTTGCCAAAGGAACAGATATTTATTTCAGGCAGGCTGAAGATCTTAATCTTTCCGAGAGCGGAAGTGTTCTGACTTTTGTAGATAGCAAGTCACAGTCGGCTTCCGCTCAGAAAACTGTGCCAGGTAGCAGCATTTATAATAAATCATCGGTTGAGTCTGTGGTAAAAATTGATCCTTCCACCAGGATTAATATTGAGATATCCAAAAAGATGTTTAATATAGATATGTCGATACAGGGGGAAGGTGAGCTGAATTATAATATACTGGTTAACAGTCAGGTAAATCTGAACGGGAAATATGAAATAAGTGAGGGTCGGGCAAATCTGAAGATGGTTGGCTGGCCAATTAAAGCTTTCAAGCTTACAAGCGGAGGATACATCAGGTGGGACGGGCAACTTGATGATCCTGAATTAAAGCTTGAAGCAATCAACCGGGTGAAAAGTTCCTATGTCAATCCGGTCGATAACAAGGAGAGATATGTGGATTTTGATGTGGCATTAAAGATTTCAAACAGGCTGTCAGCCATGGATGTATCATTCACGTTAAGTACTCCAGATCAGTATCTCATGAGCATAATCAGCACAATGAGCCCTGAGGAGCAGATGAGGCAGGCAATTACAATACTGTTGTTTAATTATATCGACCTGCCGGGGATTTCAACCTCTTCCAACTATGTGACAGAACAGGTTAACCAGATGGTGGCAGCTCAGTTGAACAGCCTTACAAAAACTACAATAAAGGGAATTGACATCTCATTCGGACTTGACTCATATACCCAGGGAACATCTACCAGTGCCCAGACGACAAAAACAAGCCTCTCATATGACGTGAAGAAGAATTTATTTAATGACAGGGTAAAGGTTGAGTTCTCAGGAATTGTCAGTGATCCTGGCAACCAGTCACATGCCTCAAACACTTCACTGAATAATTTTTCTTTTGAATACAGGCTCGATTCTGCCGGAACCAAATTTTTAAAAGTTTACAATGAGCACTCGTATGAAGATGTGTTTGAAGGAGAAGTTGTAAAGACGGGAATTGGGTTCACGTACAGAAAGAGCTATCCCACACTTGGCGATATCTGGAGGAAGAAAGAAAAGATCATTCAACCAAATACTCCGGGTAAATGAGTAACAGAACAGCAATATTGCTTTTTTATCTTCTGATGGTCCTTTCAGGCTGTTCCAATACCCGTTTTCTTACAAAGGATCAAATGCTCTATACCGGAAGGAAGAATATAAAAATCATTGATTCACACAAAATCTCAAAAACTTCCTCTGTAGAAAACTATGTCAAATCAGTTACAGGCTATAAAGTCAATAATTCACTCTTCGGAAGACGAATTTTACCTCCATTAGGTTTATGGGTTCACAACTATATGAAGCCAAAGGAGGGAAAAAAGTTTGGCCGTTGGTTCTATAAGACCTTTTCTTCATACCCGATACTGATTTCTGACGTAAATCCTGAATTACGGTCTGCCAAGATCGGAAATGACCTGTTTGACAAGGGATATTTTCACACTAAGGCGTGGGCTGTAATCGATACAAATAGAAGAAATCAGAAAAAAGGAAAGGTAGCCTATTTTGTTGATCTGGCGCCCCCGAATTTTTATGGCAATATTATTATCGATACACTGTCATCCCAGATAGATACTTTAATCAGCAATGATGATTTCATGAAGCAGATCAAAAAGGGTGACCAGTTTAACCTGGAGAAACTTAAGAGTGCCAGGGTCGATCTTTCAAGAAGGATCCAGGAGAAGGGTTATTACTACTTTATTCCGGAGTTTATTGATCTGAAAGCTGATTCAACTGTAGGAGGTAATACTCTTGACCTGACGGTTACAAGGAAAAAGGATCTCCCGGAATCAGTTCTATCAAAATACAGGATCAACAATATTATAATTAAAAACTCACAGGGAAAGGACACATCAGATTCGGGAAAAATTACTGCATCATATGACGGGATCAAAATCATTTCCACAGGAGACATCCTTAAACCCAATATACTTGCCAATTCAATCTATTTCAGGGAAGGAGATATCTACTCATATAATGCCTGGCAGAATACAACTACACGTCTGAACAACCTTGGAATATTCAAATCAGTAAACATTTCATACATAAAAAATCTCCAGGACAGTCTGGCCCATTTACTGGACGTTGAAATGGATCTTGTAATGGCTGATAACATTAATCTCGCCTTTGAAGCAGATCTTGCCACTAAATCCACCGGATATTTCGGTCCGCTTCTCTCAGTAAGCATTGCTCATGGTAATACATTCAAAGGGGCGGAAAGGCTTAAGCTGGGTCTTACCGGAGGCTTTGAATGGCAATGGGGAGCCAAATCCAATAATCAGATAGGGAACTATTCCTACCAGTTCGGTATCACCTCAGGTCTGACATTTCCGAGGATCATTCTTCCCTTCCTTACGGGTAAAAACTCATCAAAATTGTTTCAAAGGACAATTGTAAACCTGGAATCTGAGTATATTGAACCGTACGGCGTATTATAAAATGTTCTCTGCAAAAACAAATCTTAACTATCAATGGAGCAGTAATAAAAATATACAGCATTCATTTTCTCCCATCTATGTAAATTCGGTAAACGTTCTTCAGACAACTCCTGAGTTTGATTCCGTAGTAAGTGAAAATATATACATAAGAAAGAGTTTCGAAGAGCAATTCATAATTGGGTCAAAGTATGATTTTACTTACAACAACACATTGATCGTTAAGCCCAATAATTTTTTCTTCCAGGCTGGAATAAGCACTTCCGGAAACCTGGTTGGCCTTTTTGCAGGAATTAATAAAGCATCACTGGAAAGGCCATTTTATTTCTTGAATAATGTCTATTCACAATACTTTAAATTTCACCACTGATTTAAGGTATTACCGGAATGGATTTAACAAGTCACTTGCTTTCAGGGTTTATGCCGGTATCGGTGTGCCGTATGGCAATTCAACGGCCTTACCGTATGTTGAACAGTTTTTCGGCGGAGGAGCGTACAGTTTGCGAGGATTTACAGCCAGGTATCTGGGCCCCGGATCATTTCATGCAGATAATAACAGCGGATATATCGACCAGTCAGGCGACCTGAAACTCGAAAGCAACCTTGAATTCAGATTTGATATGTCCAGCTTGCTTAAAGGAGCGCTATTTATTGAAACAGGAAATATATGGCTTGTAAATGAAGATGAAAACAGGCCTGGTGCAAAGTTTGATCCGCATACATTTTATGACCAGCTTGCTGTAGATACAGGATTTGGATTTAGATTTGATTTCACGTTTTTTGTTTTGAGACTCGATATCGGACTGCCCCTCAGGAATGCATATAAAACGAATGGTAATAACTGGCTGACAAGCCCTGGCCAGGTATTCTCCGGAGCAATTTTTAACCTCGCTATAGGTTATCCTTTTTAGAAAACCAATGGGCAATCAGTTGTTGCAGCTTGCCTTAAAACAGGACTTTCCTATCTGTATTTAATGGTTTGCGAAGGGGATATTGATCCCTGGTAAGAGATCGTGCTTCGGTTATTGCTGATAATTGACATAGAAGAGCTGCCCTGGAAGTCAACAGTGAGTGAGATTCTGTAGATATCATTTTCACCTTTGACTTTTGCATCGATCTGAAAATTTTTCTTTTTCTTCTCAATACTGAATTCCAGAGGTTTGTCCTTGAATTTTATTGTATTATCGCCTCCCATTCCGATACCGGCGGTCGCTGTGCCAAAAAAAGGCATATATCCATCCATAAGATCTGCATTGAATCTTACATAATTCGGATTTGAAGTGAGATCGACTTGTCTGGCGCCCATGGGTAAAGCATATCTGGCAACAAAGACAAAGTCTTTCGTATTGACCAGATCCTCAATCTGTTTTTGTTTTTGAACCTTTTCCTCCTCCTTTAGCTCTTTTTTCGATTTCTCCTGCGAATAAACAGATGTCATGCAAGCCGTCATCAGAACCAGTATGAATAAAATTTTTGTTTTCATGATATTGTCCTATTTTTTATTAATATTCTTTATTGTAAAAATATAACAATTGTCGGACCAAAATAGTATTTATGAGCCTTTCCTTCCACTGTCAGTGATAAGTGTCTTGTCCATTCCGTAGCCATTGGCATCTATTGACAGGCTTAGAATGGTTATGAAGGTCATAGCCCCTGGATTGTAATAAACCGCAGCGCTATCGGGGGCACCACCGGCCATTGCGTCTAAGGGAAGAGTATTCCCGGCGCCATATTGCTGTGACCGGTAATGATCATCCTGAGCGTTATTTAGGGCAGCATTACAGGAATAGCAAATTATAATATAATACCGTGACGAATTATTCTCAGACATCTCATAATCGGGGTATTATATTCAGATGCTGTTGGCAAATAATTATTATAAGTATCCGGATAGCTAATTATACGTCAGAATCAGAACCCGCATCTTCCTCTTCGCCCTTACTAAAGCTATTCCAAAAATCAGTGATGTATGGCAAAATAAATTCTTTTGCAAAAGATAATACCACGTTTGAAAACGAAAAAACTTCCCTGAACAGGTTTAATTCCATATTAAATTTTGCTTCGATCAGTTTGCCCTTCAGAATCAGTCTTTGTCTTTCGAGATAGAAATCCTCAAAGGAAGAGATCTCTTTATATGGGTGGTTAAGGTTTATTTTCATCGTCTTCGAATTTTGGGA
Source organism: uncultured Bacteroidales bacterium (assembly GCA_963789465.1). GTDB lineage: Bacteria > Bacteroidota > Bacteroidia > Bacteroidales > VadinHA17 > LD21. The sequence goes on along the minus strand of CAWBLL010000028.1, from coordinate 127,828 downwards.
ATAGCAATCTGATTACTGCTTTTATGACAGGCTGTTCAACAATCTGCTTTCTGAAAACCAGAAAACCCATTAACACCAAAGTGTAAAATCCGGCTACGCAAAGGAATCCGGCTTCATTCGAATGCAATAGTGAGCCAAGGTAAAAGCTCACGGCAAAGGAGAGAAATATAAGAATCAGGCAGACCAGATATCCGGTTATTATCAGAGTCGAGACATTGCTCAACAACCGGGAAAGATGCTCAGCTGTATGAAGCCTGATGAGGTCGAGTTTTACCTCCACATAATCCTGGATTTCTTTTCTGATATTATCAATATTTTCTATCATATTGATAAGTTATTAAATTGCTTTGGAGAGATTTTCAATCTCCTGCTGTAGTTTGGAAAGTTTTTCAGCAAGATCACTCTTTATCCTGCCGGCTTTCTGTCCTGCTTGCCCCTTTAGCTCCTCCAGCTCTTTTTCCAGTTCTGCAAATTTAATCTTAATATCTTCGCGGGTTTCCTTTCCGCTTTTCGGAGCATAGAGCAATGCAATAATTCCTCCTATGGCAGCTCCTGTAAGTAATCCTGTTAAAAATGAATTGCCTGCTTTCATGATTTCCTTAAATTAAATAATTACTGTATTATTAAGGTATATGATATATGATTAAAACTGAATTTATTATAACAAAGATACTAAAAGGGTAATAATCCTGAGGATTAAACAGCAAGTAAATTAGTTTTAAGTGATGATCAGCAGATAGTCAGTTTTAAAAGGTATGACGGAATGTATCTGATTAATGGCTGTTGCTGATAATATGTTCGCCCAGCCAACTGCCATAGCTGGTAACACAAAATGAGATAATAAGGGTAATTAATCCCACAATAAGAATGAAATATGTTCTGGGCTTTATCTCTTTCCACTCTTTCATAATTACACCCACAATATAGCTGAAGAAAATCAGCATCGACATATGAAGTACCCAGCTGGCAAACCGGAAGTTTCCCATCCTGACATGTCCAAGACCATAAAAGAAAAACTGAAGGCACCAAAGTATCCCTGCAAGCGATGACCAGATCCAGTTCCGGGCAATTTCACGTCCGGTTATATTCCGGCCCGGAAGAAACTCCTTCAGAGTGCCGTTCCTGATGCCGGCTACCAGGAACCAGATAAAATTGACAACAAAACAGCCTGAGGTCGATATTATCATTTTGGCATTTCCCTGGAAATTCACAGCACCCCTCTGTGCTGCCATGTCAGCTATTGGTTGGCCATATTCCAGAGACAAATTAAAAACACCTGAAAGGACTCCGGCAATGATTGTCAGGAAAAGACCAGTCGACATATTGAATCTGGTCTTTTGTCCTGACAGTTTGTTAAGATCATTTTCCTTCCTGAATCCGCTCCAGCCGCAAAGTATCACTCCCAGGAGCGAAAGGACCATCCCTGAAAGCACTATTCCTCCTCCCGGCTTTGAGAAGTAACTTTCTGTCTGACCTAAAACAAGCATGGGGAATATGGTTCCGAGCACAGCGGATATTCCTATTGCCAGCGTATATGTAAGAGAATAACCGATATGATTGATTGCCTTTCCAAACGACATCCCTCCAAAACCATAGGCAGCTCCGAGCAGGAAGGCCATCCAAAAGGGTTTAGAGGGGGCGTCATAAAGAATGGTAAAAAACCCGGGTATAGTAAGTAATCCAAAAATTACAGGCATAATTATCCAGGCAAAAAGTGCCTGGACCAGCCAGAATGTGCCCCACGACCATTTCCGGGTTTGCGTATTTGGCAAATAGCAGGTAGCCGCCGAGATGCCTCCTATAGCGTGAAGTCCTGTTCCAAGAATGGGATTGGCCGGAATCATTGTTACATATGTTGGTTTCAGTATTGGTCAACAGGTGTATCGGCCAGCCTGATTACCATTTTGCCTCCTGCGGATACTTTTGAGAATGGAATAAATGGCTTGTTCTGCTTTTCCCCGTTAACCGTCATGGACTGGATATAAATATTATCGTGACTGTTATTTTCAGTTTCAATTATAAATTGTTTCCCCTTGTAATATTTATCGCTCAGATTGATAGTTATCTTATCGAACAGAGGACTACTGATACTGAAGGTGGGTGTAAGACCGGTTAATCCTCTCACATCAAACAGGCCGATGCCTGCCATAACGAACCATGCACCAAGCTGACCCTGGTCTTCATCCTGTCCGAAACCATACCCATGAATACCTTCCGTACCATAAAAATCATTGCAAATAGCTCTCACCCATTTCTGGGTCTTTGAAGGCTTGCCGGAGTAATTGAAGAGGAAGGAGGTATGAAGGCATGGCTGGTTGCCATGATTGTATGGCTTTCTGATACCCGCGAAAGCAGCTATCTCGGTTCCTCCTCCAAAGAGATCTTTCTGCGAAATTATGAAAATGCTGTCGAGCCGGTTGTTGAATTCCTCCCTGCCCATTTTTGCAATAATTCCTTCAGGATCATGAGGAACATAGAAAGTATACTGGTAAGCATTCCCCTCCTGGAAACCATTATGAGGAACTGTAGGATCGAAACCCTCAAAGAACTGACCGTTTGCCAGTTTCGGCCACATGAGCTTCTTTTCCGGATCGTATATCTTCTCCCATCCTGTTGAGAGATTCATCAGCATGTTATAATCCTTTTCCTTGCCGAGAGCCTTTGCCATCTGGGCAACGGCCCATGAAGTGTATGAATATTCAAGTGTGTGAGAACAGGAAAACTTCCATCGTTCGTCAGGAAGGTTCATGCTGTCGATATATGGCACATAGCCATATTTCACAAATTTCCCGACATCTGCCTTCCCCGCACCGAAGGGTCGGTTTTCCGAAGATATCTCGTTCTTCAGTGAAGCCGCATATCCTTCCTGCACATCGAAATCCCTTATCCCGCACACGTAAGCAGCAACTATAGCTAGCGGTACCTGGTTGGTTCCCACGCCTGAGACATATTTGCTGCATGCAATTCCATCGCCTAGCCATCCTGCATCTTTGTAGACTGTCAGCTGGGTTTTGATAAAATCCGAAAGATATTCAGGATAGACAAGAGCCCAGAGCTGGATAAGGTTCCACTGTCCTCCCCATATGGCATCCGTATTATAGAAATTATATTCAGGTTTGTTGTCGGCTCCCATGGGAATACGGCCAACCGTACCATCATTTTTAGGATAGGCGCCATTAATATCATTTGCCAGTCCGCGACCCAGCAATGCGTGATACAAGCCGGTATAAAATTTTACCTTATCGCTAAGATCTTTGCCTTCAACTCTGATTCTGCCAAGATAAGAGTTCCATCTCTCGTGAGCCATCTCTTTTGCAGAATCAAAAGAGAGATCCCTGGCTTCAGATTCAAGGTTAAGCCTTGCATTTTCGACAGAAGTATAGGATAGTCCGGATATTATGGTTATACTCTCATTATCGGTGGTCGTGAAAGTAAGATAAAGACCAGCTCCAACCCCGGTGGCCTCATTTTTCCCCGGCTCAGCCTTTGACCCATGAAAGATGCCAAATGATTCAGGCTTTTTGTCAAGATCAGCTGAGAAAAACATTTTAACACTGGCCCCTGATTGATATTTCTTTACATATTCAGGCTGTGTTTCAACATAACCTTCAATCCGTCCATCCGGTGTAAGTGTTACCCTGGCATCCTTTACATCGCCGCTTTCACCCTGTTTATTCCCGATATCGAACAATATATGTGAATCCTTTCCTGCCGGGAATGTATACCTGTGAAAACTAACCCTGCTGGTGGATGTAACTTCAGCTTTAATTCCATAATCCTTTAATATGACGGAATAATATCCGGGGTGAAGGATCTCATCCTTCTTATCAAAGGATGAACGGTAACCCTGATCATTGGAGTCAGGTGCACCTGGTACCGTTTTCAGCTGACCTCTTGTAGGCATGAAAACTATACCTCCAACCTGGAACTCGTGGAAGTTTGGAAATCCCTCAATCGATGTATGTCTGAAATCGTAACCAACCGCTTCCCATCCGCTTAGATTACCCAGATGCCCGTCAGTTGAAGGCCCTGGTTTTGCCATACCAAAAGGATTGGCACCAGGAGCCACATGGAACCACCGGCAATGTGCCGTTCCGATCAGGGGATCAACATATTGGGTCAGGTCTTCTCCGGTCGAATCGGTCGGACCGGTTGATTTACAGTATGATAATCCGGCAATTGTCATTATCAGGAAGGGAACTATTACAAATCTGTCATTCATTACATCTGGATTAATCAAAATTATATTTCAAATTTAGCAGAAAAGAGGGGATGTGCAAAATCTCCTGAGTGGCTCTGGAAAAACCTATTATGACCGGCGGTTTTTAAAATATTAGACCCGCCAATACAGATTTGCAAGCATTGCTATGTATTTATCGCCCTACTACGTGCCCATCGCCTGGGGCTATCGGGACAGGCTCCCGAAAAGGGGCTTAAAAATCCACAATTTTACACTCCTTCTGGAGGCAGGAGGAAGACTCCTTATTTATTTCCTGACTTATATTCTCTGTACCAGTACAATGCAACATCAGCATATGAATAGTTCTCAGTTTTGAACAGTTTTGTGTTGAAGAATTTTTTGTCCGTCATTTTTTCTATTTCGGCAGAACTTTTATCAATACCATAATTGTACGCTGTTGCTATAAATTTAAGTGCATCGGTTTCTTCCATGCGGCCTGTCCGGAAGTTTTTCTGACATATCTTCATAAACGCTACGAGATAGGTGAATTCGGTTTTAGGATCTTCAAGGTCTTGTACGATGGATTTACGGTACTCCTTTATATTATTAAAATCTGATTGCCGCCTGAATTGTATTCCTGATCTCCTGCTGAGAACAGAATTAGCCTGTTCGCAAACAATTTGGGCAAAAGACGGTTTCATCTGGAACCGGCCAATGGAGAAATTTGCATACTCATCACCAAGATTAATGTAGAGAGTCTTGAGGAGCGTTATCTCCATCTTGTCGAGAAGCGAGGAATAGCGTACAAGCTCCGGAAAGATTACAGCGACAGCCAGAGGGTAAGAGATATGATTTTTTGCAAGGACGGGTGCCATCCAGCTCCTGTTCTCATTTTCAAACATCATAGCTTTATTCCAGTCATCACCAAAAATTTCAGGGTAATTCAGGGATTGGGATTTCACACTGACAGGAATCCCGCTAATCAGTAAAATTATCAGAGAGATTCCGGATAAGCTGTTTTTTACTTTAACCACGGTGTGACACTGAGTTTCCACGGAGTTACACTGTTAAATCAGGGATTGATATTTTTGATTCTCAACTCTGTGTCTTACACTGTGAGACACTGTGTAACTACGTGGTAAATAAGAATTTAAAAATTATTCTTTCAGAAAGGTATTTTATGCTGCATTATTGCATTATTCTTAGGTGAATAGTACATATAGGAGATATATACCTTACCATCAGTTTTAACGAATGAAGGGCTGAACAGGTCAGTCAGACTCGTATTATCACTGAAAGCCAGCTTTCCTGAACTATAATATGCATATTTTGTATTGTCATTATTGATGAAGATACTCCGTGCGCCAATGGCTTCGTGTTTCAGAGTCAGAACAGTTCTCATTTGAAGATCAATGATCTTGTCATATGCCAGTATAAGAATATCATCATACTTTAAATCGCCGTTTAAAGTTCCTCCTGCAGATTTTTGAATATCATACTTTGCATCTGGTATATTGGTAACGAGCTGTGACTGTAAACTCTCCGGGCCTCCCCCCTGGGACATTGTCTGCTGAACCTGCTGAGAATACTGCATTGCAAGGTCTATACGCTCCTGGTCGCTTTTCGCATTATTCATCGCCTCTTCCATCTTCCTGGCCTGATCTTCGGTTGTAACGACAGTCTGTGTAGTCATTGCCGCAAACTTGTCTTTTGATTTCGATAAGACAAAATTATCAATAACGGCATATGGCCCATATTTCTTTCCTGCAAATGTGATCAGATATTTATCTCCCGATTTGCTGATGTATTGTTTATATTTTTCCGCAAAACCTTCCTCATTGTTTTTATCTTCATCCTTTGTGACAAAATCAGCAATCTGAGGATCACCGGGCTTATACGGGCCGGATGTCACTCCTCCTTTTGCCACATAATATTCATCTGAGCCCCGTGATTTTGCAAGAATCCTGCCATCATTAAGAATGCTGAATGACAATTCCTTATAATCGAGCTGCAATTTTCCACCGAGATTCATGGCAATTGTAGCCTGATCACTGGCACATAAAGGTTCAGGTTCGGCTTTTGTGTTTTCAGGTTTGCCGAGGATGCTGTTTGCCGAACTGGTTACCTTATTCATAAGATTAGATTTCTGCGACTGAGCAGGAATGCAGAGGATTAGCCAGAATGACAGGAAAATAAAAACTGATTTTTTCATAGGAGCGATGCTGATTAATATTACTCAATTGAAGTTAATAATTTAGGGTGATGAAAGTTAAAGTAATCTTTGAAGGGTTGGCTGAAGCTGAATTTTATTACAGATTATTTACCATTGTCTAAACAACATATTGCAGCAGTAGTTCAAAGATGAAAGATTTTATTTTCCGCCAAAATCAGATATCGAGGACTTCATCATGATAGCTCCAGGGACGTGACCGCACCGATGGGTTTTGTCTTTATGATTTTTTTAACGTCAGGCCATGGAATGACTACGCTTATTCCTCTGCTAATGTCCCCAGCCGAACTGATTTCCGAAACGTGGATTCACGACATTATTATAGATTGAACCGAATGTGAAGGATATCCCGAAATTACCCCAGTACTGAAATTGTGTGGCAAGCTCCTTTTTCTTCAGCAGGATCTCTTCTGTAGTGGCACCGGTTTTGACAAGCCCGAGCTGATCGTGAAGAATGGAGGCACCGCCTCCAAAATTCAGCGACAAGCCCTTAAGGATCCTGAGGCTGAAATTACCATATAATGAAATATTATTCTTAGACCAGTCGTAAAGATAATTGCTGTATTCCGAGCTTAAGTCAATTTTCCCCCACTTTTGTATCACAGCATATGCAACGTTTATCGAATGCTGGGCATGCCCTTCTTCAGTCTTGTCGTATATAGTGGTGTCGGTATAATTAAAATAGTTATAACCAATTGAATATAATATTCTTAACTGTTTTCTGGTCGATTGTGAATAGGGGAAGATATCATATTCAAATCCAGGCATCACGGATATGGACCGGTCGAGGTTGCTATAGCTGGAGGAGCCCAGGTATACAGTTCCCCCGTATGACCAGTGGTCGGACAAACTTTTTACAACGAGTGCATTTACAGATCTGGAATTATTTTCGCTTCGTATTGTCTCCTCGTCAATCAAAAATTTCTCTATGCCATAATTATACTTTGCCCTGAGGTTGATTTTCCAGTCTTCTGTTACCCTGTTCGCTGAAAAGCTGCTATATAAATTGTTGGATGTATAAGTCTGCTGGCCCTCAAACCAGCCGTTTACCTGAGCCTTGAATACCCAGCTGTCCCATTTATCACTGGAAACGGTCTGTGCAATAGGCTCACTGAAATCTATCCTGATGTACTTGGCCAGGGGTGTTTTGGCAATATAACGCATGAGTCCGATCTTAAGGGTGTTCACCTCCTGCTCCCGTATTTCATCATAGGTTGCATCCGGGGCTGATACAAATGACAATGTATCATACATCCCTGCATTTATATTCTGGCCTACCAGAAAATATGTGAACTCTGTTCCTCCGGCACCGGTCCTTTCTCTTGTTGAAAGAATATATACACTCGCATCCCTGATATCCCTTACATAGTTTATGTAGGGGATCTCTTTCCTTATAAAATCATTTGCTTCCATATAGACCGGCAAGGCATCCCTACGGAGGGAATCGGATTTTGTATCCAATCCTCCCGCGAAAGCAGAAGACACAATAACCAGAAACATAATGATGAATGTTGTTTTTCTCATAGCAACCCTTTAGGTAAAAAGAAAATAGGCGTCAACGGAGGCGAATATACTAAATGCATTGTTTTCAGGGGCCTCATAATCCGTCATTAACAATATTTAACTCTTTTAGATAAGAAATCCGGCACCATGAAGCTGATGCCGGATGTCATTGAAGAAATCAGGAATGAAAAACAGGAATTATCTTCGCCGGTAGGCAGATCCGTGAGCTGGTTCAAGACCATCCCGGGTTACTATCCATATATTGTCGAACTCACCTGTATATCTTTTACTCTCCGATTCATAGTATTCTCCAGAAATATAGCAGTGGAGCAGGCTGAGTGAGGGCTCGTCAAATTTCAGAACAGAGCCGGCCGGCATGTAAAGATTTATTCCAACATTATCTGCTGACCATTTCCTTCCACTGGGAATGGTAAAATATTCATCAAGAATGAGGGTATCTTTTTTTATAGAGAAATTGTAGATAAGGTCTTCGGTTTTTTTCATTGCATCACGCTCATTCCGTCCGGAGGAACGCTTTCTTAATTCCACATAGGCGTTCTTGCCTTCAGAGTCAAATACCTTGAGATACGGAAGTATGTAAAGCTCATTTTTTTCATTGTCTATCATAATATTATAGCCCTCTTCCTTGAATTTTATTTGCTTATCAGCATTTAATTCTGAAGTCCTTTTACCGGTTTTTATATACAGAGTATCGGGAACAGGGGCTATCACCTTCTGCACAGATGACTTCCCTGTGTCCGCAAAGCTTATTCCCTCATTGAAAAGGATCACTGCAAGGATAGCAATAAGCATTATCCAAAGCACGAATGCAACCAGGCTGAAGATCCCGTCCTTTGCCCTGAACCAGAATATCATCTTCACACCCCAGTATATGAGAGCTGTCATGGGTATAACCAGAATGACTACTGTCAGACCCATTATCCATGGAACCAGGACAGGGTTGACAACAAACTTGAGAAAATCTGAAAGATAGATTAGATTCATGTCAAAAGCACTGCTGGAGATGCTTGCAGGATATTTAAAGACAAGGAGCATAATAAGGCTTAAGATAAGCAGCGCACCTAGAAGCACTAACGAAACGCCCAATAATATCAGCACTATCCGCAAAGTGAGATAAAACAACCTTCCCAGGGCTCTGAAAACTTCATTGATGGCATTTCCGATCCTGGAGGTGTTATAATATCCCTTGTCGTATGAAGGAATGTCTGAAGGGTAGTTAATATCGGCATGTTTCTTATGCAGCATCACCGAGGGATATGATTTGCCATACATTTCGCGCTTGCGGGTATCTGTGTTGGCGGGTGGAAGTGCTATCCAGAGAGCCAGATAGAGAAAGATGCCAACGCCAAATGAAAAGGTAAACAGGACAAAGAGTATCCTGAACAACACGGGATCCGTATTCAGGTAAGCACCAATACCCCCGCATACGCCGCTTAATACCATGTCATCAGGATTTCTGTACATCCTTTTTTTCTGATAGGTATAGCCATCATGTTCAGGTTCGGCATCAATATTGTCAAAATCTTCAGGCTTGCCGATGATCGTGATCATAGCCTCCACGCCTGAGGCGGATATTATGCCTGCAGTACCTTTCTGGGTCTCAAAGATCTCGGCAATGCGTGATTCAATATCACCTACTGTTTCAACTCCTCCCGCGACATTCTTAAAACGATTATTGAGTGCCTGAAGGTAATCCCGGAGCATTCCGTATGCATCTTCCTCAATCTGGAACAGAATCCCGGCAATATTTATATTTATTGTCTTATCCATTATATTCAGTTTTATAAGGTTATGATTAGATTACCGGGTCCGAATGAGATTGACCGACTCAACCAATTTCGCCCAGGAGCTGTCGAGATCAGCGAGGTAGGTTCTGCCTGATTCGGTCAGTTCATAATATTTCCTGGGAGGTCCCTGCTGTGATTCCTCCCACCTGTAACTGAGCAACCCAGCATTCTTTTGCCTTGTCAGTAATGGATAGAGTGTGCCTTCGACTATTATTACACTGGCTTCCTTGAGCTCTTTTATGATGTCGCTGGCGTAACAGGAATTCCTGGAGAGAACCGACAGGATGCAATACTCAAGTATCCCTTTACGCATTTGTGCTTTTGTATTTTCCAGATCCATGATATTCGATTTTAATTATTTTCAATCAGTTAATTTGCAGTGATCCTGTCTAGAATTTCATATTCTTTCTTACAGAATCGAACTCTTTTTTTACAGCCTCCCTGATGTTATGGATATTGACAGGATCGCCTTTCATCTCTATTTTCTGAGCCGTGGTCTTTGCTTCAGGAAGTACAATGTACAGGATGAGATATACAATCAGCCCAACTCCTCCTGCGAGAATGAGGGCAATGAAAATGATCCTGAGAATCAGGGGATCAATGTTCCAGTATGCCCCCATGCCGGAGCAGACGCCGCCGATCACCCTGTTGTCAGTATCCCGGTACATACGGTGATAGCCATGAGATGAGGATTTTTCGTGCGATGACCCTCCATCAGAATCGGAAATATCCTCAGGGGAGCCCAGAATGGATATTGCCTGGCGTACATCCTCAATGTCAATCACCTGTTTGTAATTTGTAATTTTTGTCCGGAAGAGTTCCGACATCCTTGTTTCTATATCTGAGAGAATCTCTGAGGCACTCTCCTCTCCGGCAAAATGCAGCTCCAGATTTCTCAGATACATTTTAAGTTCGGCATAGGCATCCTCATCAATGTTGAAGGAATAGCCGCCAAGATTTATGCTCACTGTGATTTTCATAGTTCTTTTAATTTATTACTACTGTTCAATACCTGTAACATGACAATGCAAAGATATAAAATAATTATTATACCATGCAATGCATAGTACTAATAAAATGCATTATTTTTTGAAATATTTTTTAATTGTCATAAAAACAGTCATATAGAGAAAGGAAACCCCCCTCGCCCTACGGGCACTCCCCCTTGGCAGCGGAAGAAAAACCGTGGTGGTAAATAAAATTACTGCTGATGATTGGCTTTTTTCCCCCCGCCTGGGGGAATTTAAAGGGGAGTATTCTTCCTGGCAGTGAAACATTTCTTTATATTTATACAAATATTTCGGAGATGAAGAAAAAATACAAATGGGGAATTCTTGCTCCCGGCAAGATGTCGGCAAAATTTACGCGGGCACTTAAATTGCTTGACAATGTGGAGCTATATGCTGTAGGATCGCGTGATTTGAAAAGGTCGGAACTATTTGCAGCCGAATACGGATTTATGAAAGCTTATGGAAGCTATGAAGAGCTGGCTTCAGACAGTGAAGTGGATGTGATATATGTTGCATCGCCCCATTCGTTCCACTACGACCATACCATGCTGTGCCTGCAAAATAAGAAGGCCGTTCTGGTTGAAAAGGCCTTTGCCATTAACAGAGGGGACGCGATTGCAATGATTGAAGAGGCAGAACGACGGAAGGTGTTTCTTATGGAAGCATTATGGCCCCCTTTTCAGCCCTTATATATAAAAATGAAGGAAATCCTTGATAGCGGTGAAGCTGGAAAGCCTCTACAGATGAATGCAAGATTTGGTTTCCAGGCACCCTTCAATGCAACTGACAGGAAGTTTAACCTTGACCTGGGGGGCGGGTCTCTCCTGGATATCGGGATTTATAATGTAATCGATGCGCTAAGGTTTTTAGGCGTTCCTGATGAAATCATGGCAAAGGCTGTCTTTTCGGATACCGGATCCGAAGAATCATTATGCGTGATATTCGGGTACAAGGATAAGCGGATGGCTACCTTATACAGCTCCTTCTGTACAGCTGCCGGAATTGGCAGCGATCTGCTCTGCGAAAAGGGGAATCTCTTTTTTTCACGAGGACGTGATATGTCTCAAAACCTTACAGTTTCAATAAATGGAGAAGAGAATAGGGAATACTCCCTTTTACCTGAAGGCATGGGTTACCATTATGAAGCTATGGAGGTAATGAAATGCCTCGATGAAGGTAAAATTGAAAGTGAAATTGTACCTCACTCCTTCACTCTTGATCTTATGGCAACTCTTGACAGGATAAGGGAAGCTGCCGGGATAGTTCTTCCTGTCAGGCATCAGGAGGGGTAAAATGGGGGACTAAGAGAACCTGAAAATTTAGTGAATTGAAAAGTGCAATTGCGAATCTTCAATGAAGAATTAAGTAATTTTGATGGTTTCAAGTCAGGATAATTCCTCTGAGAGTGCATTTTACAGGAAGAAAATGCTTCTGGCAATGGTCATTCCCGGAATTTTTGTGACGCTGATGTGGATTGTCAGGATCACTGAAATGCTTTTCGATATAGACCTCTACTTTCTTGGAATCTATCCACTTGAGCTGAAGGGTTTGCCCGGGATAATTTTTTCTCCCCTGATTCACGGCAGTATAGATCATCTTTTCAGTAATTCACTGCCATTCTTCTTCCTTGCCACAGCACTTTTTTATTTTTATTCAGAGGTAGCGGTTAAAGTTTTCGTATGGACCTATTTTCTTACCGGTCTGTTTGTCTGGCTGGCAGGAAGAGAAGCATGGCACATTGGAGCGAGCGGTTTGGTATATGGTATTGCATCCTTCCTCTTTTTCAGCGGGATTATTAGAAAGCACCTAAGATTGATTGCCCTCTCTCTGCTGATTGTTTTTCTTTACGGTTCAATGGTATGGGGCCTTTTTCCCGGAGTTTATGTGAATGTTTCCTGGGAATCTCATATGCTTGGATTTTTTTCAGGGATTATGCTGGCAATTTATTACAGGAAGGAAGGTCCGCAGGACCATGAATATGAGTGGATGGAGCCGGAGGATGAAGAAGAGCTGTTTTCTTCAGCCGAGGAGGATGAAGATCCGGAGATCAGGTAATGGCAAAGGATTACGGCGGCGATTCATCGAACGCAATGAAAACCGCCAGAGATGAAGATATTTAACAGGATTATTGACAAAATCAGGCAAATTATTACCTTTAAAGGCGGATATTTTGACAAAACTCGTTTAGGATCTTCATTTATGAATGAAAAACCCGTTGCTGTTGTTACTGGTGCCAGCAGAGGAATAGGCAGGGCGGTTGCCATTGCTCTGGCAGAAGAGGGGTATGATATTGCTGCAATAGCCAGATCGGTTGACAGCGAGGGAATGGAGTTTTTGGAACAGGCGGTTGAAAAGCTGGGCTCTCATTTTTTCCCCGTCGGCCTTGACATTTCCTGTACCGGTTGCCACACTGAAGTTGTTGCGAATATTCTTGAAAGATATGGCAGGGTCGATATACTGGTTAATAATGCCGGCGTTGCTCCTCTGCTGAGGAATGACATTCTGGATATGACTGATGAGAGCTATGAGAGAGTATTGAATATCAATCTCAAGGGACCGGTTTTTTTCGCTCAGAAAATTGCCAGGGAGATGACATGGCTGAAGAATCAGGTCGATGTTTACAGGCCGGTAATCGTTTTTACAACTTCTGTCTCGGCAGAACTTTCTTCCACAAACAGGGCAGAGTACTGTATCTCAAAAGCAGGGCTCAGCATGGCATCTAAGATTTTCGCCGACAGGCTGGCAGGGGAGGGAATTCTGGTCTTTGAGGTGAGACCAGGGATTATCCAGACTGACATGACAGCAAAAATTAAGGACAAGTATGACAAGCTTATAAGCGAAGGTCTTGTACCCCAGAAAAGATGGGGACAGCCCGAAGATATAGCCAGGGCTGTGGCATCACTTGCAAGGGGAGACTGGAGCTTTTCAACAGGCATGGTCTTCGAAATCAGCGGAGGGCTGAATATCCATAAACTCTGAATATTTAAAGAACTTACACAGCGGTCCAAGGAGAAATCACAGAGATACACGGAGAAGAAGGGTATTCTTTCTAATTTACTCTGTGGTTCTTTGTGCAGCCTCTGTCATCCTCTGTGTAACCTTTTTTAAGATCATCCTTCTCTTTTTTTATTAAATCCGGATCAAAGTATTGGTAAATTCATAAATCCTGACAATCTTGTGTGTTTAAACTACCTTATCTATGACAACTGATCTATCTGCCCCGACCACTCGCCAAAAACTTGTTACCCATGGCTTTTTAATTCCTTTTATACTTGTTACCAGTTTATTCTTTCTCTGGGGTTTTGCCCATAGCCTGCTTGATGTGCTTAACAAGCATTTTCAGGATATCCTGGGCATTACAAAAGCCAGGTCAGGATGGGTTCAGGCCTCATTATACGGAGGCTATGCGGTTATGGCAATTCCGGCCGGATTGATAATGAACCGGTTCGGATATAAAAGAGGCATTATACTGGGATTGCTAACATATGCGGCAGGGTCATTTCTCTTCATGCCAGCAGCTCATATTCAGACCTTCGAATTTACACTCCTTTGTCTTTTTGTAATAGCCTGTGGTCTGACACTTCTTGAAACGGCTGCAAATCCTTTTTCAACTGTTCTGGGACCAAAGGAGACCTCCGAACAGCGCCTTAACCTGTCTCAGTCTTTCAATGGCCTGGGCTGGATAATGGGACCTGCGATCGGAGGATTGTTAATTCTCGGTGGAGATGCCAAAGATCCCAATAAGTTCGCCTCAATGACCCTGCCTTACATGATAATAGGAACACTGGTTATGCTGGTTGCAATCCTGTTCATGGTCACCAGGATGCCCGTCATCCATGAGGGTGAATATGACGTACATGGAGATAAGGGAAAGTACAGGGATCTGCTTAAGTTTCGCCACTTTAAACTCGCAGTTGTAGCCCAATTTCTTTATGTCGCTGCCCAGACGGGAATAAACAGTTTTTTTATCAATTATGTCACTGAGACGATGCCACAATTCGGTAATGAGAAAGCAGCCTACCTGCTGTCACTCGGTTTTATATTTTTCATGGTAGGCAGGTTTTCAGGAAGCATTATGATGACCTGGTTCAAACCTAATCAGATGCTTACCCTTTATGCTTCGGTCAATGTACTGGCTATGGTGTTTGTTATAATGGGTCTGGGATGGCTTTCGCTGATCGCCATCTACTTTACATATTTCTGCATGTCAATAATGTTTCCCACAATCTTTGCACTGGGATTAAAGGACCTCGGAGGGCTTACTAAAAAAGGATCGTCGTTTCTGGTAATGATGGTGGCTGGCGGAGCTGTATGCCCTATCTTCATGGGATGGATAGCAGATATTTCAAAAATGGCATTCGGATTCATTGTCCCGCTTTTATGTTTTGCTTTCATCATCTACTTCGGTCTGAGGGGTTACAGGATAAAAAGTGTTCATTGATTAAATGATCCCGGAGTATTCCAGTTGATGATCCTTGTACCCAATATTCAGGGATAATAATTTTTATAATTTCCCGGTCGGTCTCAATAAATTTATATCTTTGGACCCGAAAGTTCAATAATCTGTTTAGCGATAAGAAAATAGAAAAGGTTATGCGTATAGATGGTGGTGAAGGTGAAATGAATTTTTTCTCATTTTTTCAATCTTCGCCTGACCTGTTTTTCGTTTTTGATAAGGAGGGATTTATCATTGAGGCTAACAAAATGGCAGCTGAAAAGCTTCAGTACAAGCCTGAAGAGTTGTTGGGCAAGTCAATATATTCCCTTCACCCCGCCGATCTCCGTAAGGATGCCGAGGTCTATCTCTTGGAGATCCTTGATTCAAAAAGGAGTTACTGTCCGATTCCGCTGATCTCGAAAACAGGGGAGCTGTTGTATGTGGAAACAAAGATCTCCAGGGGACAATGGAATGGCAAGCCTGCGATTTTCTCTTTGAGTAAGGATCTGACAGAGAAGCGGCAGGCAGAGGAGTTGGCAAAAAGGAATGAAGAACGATATCGTATACTTTTTGAAAACATCAACGATTCTGTTTTTGTTCATGAATTTACCGATAATGGATTACCGGGAAGATTCCTGGAGGTGAATGAATTGGGCTGTCAGCGCCTTGGTTATTCTAAGCAAGAGTTACTTTGCATGACCCCTTCAGATATTGATGCCCCGGAGAGCAGGGCTCTCATCCCCAAAGTGATGCAACAACTGGCTATCGATGGCCATATCGTTTGGGAGGGAGTTCATATAACAAAAAAGGGTGTGAGGATTCCCGTTGAAATAAGCAATCATCTGTTCAACCTTGAAGGCAAAAAAGTAATACTGGCGACAGTACGCGATATCACTGAACGTAAAAGTTCAGAAGACCTCCTCCTGAAGCAGAATGAAGAGTATGCGGCCCTGAACAGGGAACTGAGATGGAGAAATGATCAGATCCTGATGATAAATAAAGAGCTTCAGCAGGCATCCGACATCTTTGTGAATATCAGGACGGGACTGCATATTTATCATCTTGAGGATATTAATGACGACATGACTCTGAGGATGATCGGAACCAATCCGGCTGCAGAAACGCTGACCGGCCTTCATGCCGGGGATATCCTGGGAAATACCCTCGATGAAAATTTCCCGGGGCTCAGGGCGAAAGGAATTCCCCAGGCTTATGCTGAAGTGATCAGGACCAGGATACCAAAACAATTTGACGAACTCATTTATGGGGATGACAGGATTCTTGAGGGCGCATTCACATTGAATGCCTTCCCCTTGCCCGACAATTGTGTGGGAGTGTCCTTTGAAAATGTTACGGAACAATTCCGGGTAAAAGACCTGATAATTCAGAATAACAAGCAGCTGATGGAGGCAAAGGAGAAGGCTGAAGAAAGCGACCGTCTTAAATCGGCATTTCTTGCCAACATGAGTCATGAAATAAGGACCCCTATGAATGGCATAATGGGTTTTTCGATGATGCTTGCAGATCACCAGCTACCCAGGGAAACAAGGGATTCCTACCTCAAAATTATTAATTCAAGCTGTGAGCAGCTTCTTCACATCGTAAACGATATAATTGATATTTCAAAAATTGAAGCCGGCCAGATCGATATAAATGAATCAGCCTTCGATCTCAGGATTATGCTAAATGAATTGTTCTCAATCTACTCTTCCGCATCAAAGGAAAAAGGCATTATGTTTGAAATTGACCATGAACGTTGTAATCTGGATTCAGACTCATGGATAGTATCTGACAGGACAAAACTGAGGCAGATATTAGAAAATTTATACAGCAATGCAGTTAAATTCACTCCTTCGGGCAGGATTATCTTCAGATGTGAACATGTAAATGGATTTATCAGCTTTGAGGTGGAAGATTCGGGAATTGGAATAGAGCCTGGATTACAGAACGTTATCTTTGAAAGATTCAGGCAGGTTGAATCCAGTTACACCAAGACTTATGGGGGTACAGGTCTGGGTCTTGCGATTACAAAAGCCTATATCGAAAAGATGGGAGGCAGCATAAAAGTTCATTCCGAAATTGGAAAAGGATCGGTATTCTCTTTTAGACTGCCCTATAAGCCTGCTTCTGAACAGAACAAGGAGGAACCTGTTTCACGGTTCAGGCCGCTTGATCTTGGAATGACGATTCTGGTGGTTGAGGATGAGGAAATAAACTGGCTCTATCTTAATGAGATATTGAAGAACCGTGTAAAAGTACTGCACGCAGTTAACGGCAAGGAAGCAGTGGAACTTGTAAGGCTAAATAAGGATATTGATATCATTCTTATGGATATAAAGCTACCCGATATTAACGGGCTGGAGCTTACAAAGATCATTAAATCGATGAACGGCAGGATTAAAGTTATTGCCCAGACGGCCTATGCTCTTTCGGGCGACAGGGAATCTGTAATTGAAGCAGGGTGTTCCGGATATATCTCCAAGCCTGTCAACAGGGACGAGCTCCTGAACCTTATCATTGCCTATTCAGATAAATAGGGTTAGTAAAAGTCAGAAGGTTATTCCCAGAAGGAGGGATGACTGAATGGAATTTTGAATATAGGGCTTGTTTCCGGTGAGGTTGACGTCGGTAGGATCTTTGTTCAGGAAGATACCCTGACCGGCTTCGACCATCAGCATCAGGTGCAGGTTCAGCTTGCCTGAGATCCTTGCTCTTACGCCCACTCCTCCGACACCTGATAATTCCCCGGTTTTGAAAAGCATATTCCTATCCTCATAGGTAGTTATTTCATGCATAATATCTTCTATCTCATAAACATGATAGTAATCAGTCTGAATAAAGTACTGATATGAGATGCCTGCATTAACATAAGGGACGATCCTGCCACCTGTAAATGAGTACTGAATTAACAGCGGGACTTTAATTCCCTTGAAATTAAAATTCGCATCATCTCTGGTTGTCGTCCCTCCCGCATTATTGGATCTTTCACCATAGCAGTAAAAATTCTGGCTGTTGTACAGAAGATCAACCCTCGCAGAAAACCTGTCTGTTCTTCTTGAGAGTAATCTCTCATAGGTGATCCCAAAAACAGGGCCGGTCTCTTTCTCCGGATCGGGGACATAGTGGGCCCAGGGATGTCTGTACATAGCCGGAGTGAGCTTCTGGTTTAGCATATACAGGTTGACACCGCCGACAAATCCTATCCTGTTCTCGTTCGCTCCTGATTTCCAGGTCTGCTGTGAAAGTTGTTTTTCCGAAATAGAACGGTTGAAAACATTGTACCCTGCCCCCGATACCTTATTATAATCAGTTATCAGGGGAATAATCTCATTTTTAGCGCTGAAATTTTCCGGAACAGATCCGGCCTTGCCTTCGGTCAGAAAAGTCAGAAATTCGGAAAGGCTCCTGAATTCCTTGTTCCCTTCATCGGAGTGATACGAGAAAGGTCCCTTACCAAGCTCAATCAGACCTGAATGATCCTTTTCGATAAAGTATCTTGAACCTTTCTGATACAATACGATCTTTCCGGTAATAATTACCTCCAGATATGTCATCTTCCCATTTATTTCCCCTGACTCATATCTGTTGCCATTCCAGTAACCAAAAGCCTGTATTTCACCAGGGGAATAGACAATTGTCCTGGCGATGTCAAACCTTTTAAACGTACAGACCGAAGGCATTCCATGTTTAGCAGAATACCCAACCAGACCGGTAAGTGATTCACCTGAATTTTTTACAATATATCCTTCCCTGAATATTTTCTGGGCAAAAAGACTCCCTGTAAAGGATGAGATTACTATTACTAAAAACAGAAGATCGATTTTCTTCATGGCAGACTATTAGGCTTTCACGACCAAATTACAAATAAAAATAAAAAATAATGCAGCGGATTAACAAAATATTAAAATTTCATTAAATTTGATCTGATACATTCCTTTTACTGTCTGCACAACACATTATAATATGTTATCATATAAGTCGAAGAAGAACTGGATTAAGGCTCCTGCCTTTCTGTTCCTTTCAGCATTGCTGATCTGGCTGCTCAATAATTGTCAGGAAGAGAAGGCTCATGAAAGGAGTTATCCGCAGGTCAGGACCAGGGCTGTTTCAAATATTACGCCAAACGGTGCGACATTTAACGGAGATATTTACTCAATGGGTGCGGAACCGGTTATCGAACACGGATTTGTCTGGGGAACAGGTGAGGATCCGACCCTGCTCGGCAGTAAGGTATTGCTTGGACCTGCCAGTTCAGAGAGTTCCTTCAGCAGCGATATTGTCACTTCCCTTACGAAAGATGAAGAATATACCGTCAAGGCTTTTGTTCAGTCAGCTGAACATGTAGTCTATGGATTGCCGGTTACTTTTAAGAGCCTGGGGAGCGGGGCCCCTGTAGTCTCTGGTTTTTTACCTGATTCTGCAGCCTGGCTTGATACGATAAGAATCTCGGGGAAGAATTTCTCATATGTAGTCGGCAATAACCATGTTAAGCTGAATCAGACACCCTGTCGTGTCATATCTGCAAATGATACGCTTCTGGTTGTTGAGGTCAGTGCACTTGTTTCAGATCTGAAGAATCTTGTTTCAGTGGAAATGGAAGGAAATATCTCTGTATACAGAGAGGATACTTTAAAATTTATTAGTCCGGAACTGACCTATTTTATTCCGAAGAAGGCTTATTGGGGAGATACCCTGAAGATAAAGGGAAAGCACTTTAGATCATTAAATTCACAAACCGCTAACAATATATTTCTGGGAACTCTGAAATGTGAAAGGTTGAGTGGTTCGTTAACTGACACCTCTGTTTCAGTAAAAATCCCATCTGAGTTACCCAATATCCTCAGCGATCTGAGTATGAAGATTAATGGAATGAATCTGATGGCCAAACAACAATTTGAGCTTTTGCCTCCATTTTTTACATTTGTTCCGGAAAGCGGAACCTGGGGGAATACTATTACTCTGACCGGCAGATTTAATAGCCAGATATCACGGACCAAAGTATATTTCAATTCAGATGAAGCAACTATTGTATCATTATCTATTAATTCCCTGAAAATTAAAGTGCCCCAATCCTTAAATGACATAAAATCTGTGCTCATTTATACATCAGATCCTTTCAAAATAACGTCTCTTGATACTTTTCATCTGGCAGCTCCGGTAATAGAATC
This sequence comes from uncultured Bacteroidales bacterium, assembly GCA_963789465.1. GTDB lineage: Bacteria > Bacteroidota > Bacteroidia > Bacteroidales > VadinHA17 > LD21. The sequence continues at coordinate 107,491 of CAWBLL010000028.1, read as the reverse complement.
ATTCTCTCCTGTTAAAGGACCATCAGGTATAGATGTTACAATTAAGGGCAAAAATTTTGATGTCAGTAATCCCAATGTTTTGTTTGGTGACATTCCTGCTGGAATTTCGGCTGTTAATGATTCTACAATTATTGCAAAGGTTCCATATACAATAAGCGGTAAAGTCAAGATCAGCATTCAGGCCAAAACGCAAACAGCTGTTTCTTCAGGTTATTTTGATATAACAAATCCCAAAATAAATAATGTATTTCCTCTGTCAGGTTCTTTTGATGATGAAATCACGATAACCGGAGAAAATTTGCTTCCCTTGACTGGAGTCCCTACTGTTACTTTCGAGGGAATAGAGGGTACTGTTAAATCGTATAGTGCTACCGCCATTACAGTTCTGGTCCCTGCTTCGATTGACAGTGTTCCAAGGGTTTTGACGGTTAATACAGGTTTGTACCAGGTACCTTCAGCTCAGGCCTTTGTTCTCTCTCCTCCACAAATAACCTCAGTATCGCCGGGTACTTTTAATCCGGATCAGGATGTCACAATTAACGGTATAGGTTTTAATCCTGAATCTGAAAGAAATATTGTATTATGGGACAATTATCCACTTAATATCAAAAGCTCATCGAAAACTAAAGTTGTGGCAACATGGCCGCAGGCTCTTCCAAGAGGTAACTTTGGAATTAGTATTACAGTTGGCGGTTATACAAGAACTTCATCACAAAAATTCATTTCTGATTCACCATGGCTCAGAATATATTCTCCGAATATTATTACTGCTATTGATGCTCATGATGAAGGACTGGCCATTAATGCAAAGAGTATTCAGAATAATGGCTATCTCTATTCATTAGCAAATAGCACTACTTTTATATTTAACCAATCAGATCAGTCATGGAGTCATTTGCCTGTTTATCAGGGTATGTATGCATTTAGGAAAGGCGAAGTAGTATGCAGGGATACTTTTTATCTTATTATGGGTGTTAGTTCTATGCTAGCATTGGATCAGGATGATAACCTTTGGAGAGAACCCCAGATTTCATGGAACCCTTCTTTGCAGTCTGGAATTGCATTCAGTCTGAATAACAAAATATACTTTGGACTCGATTACAGTTCGACAAATCGTTCATTATATGAATGTGACCCGGGAAATAGCTATTCCTGGACCAGACTGGGAGATTTTCCAATAGAACCAACTTTCCCCTATTCTACATATTTCTCAGTTGGGAATAAAGGTTACGCAGTATTTTCTGACAACAGTGTTTGGCAGTTTGATCCTGAATTGTTACAGTGGAACAGGAAATCAGATTTTCCGGGATCTGCCAGAAAGCTGGCATATTCCTTCGCAATTGCAGACAAGGCATTCATGGGTTCTGGTCAATCCGTGACCGAGAACGTTACATACAGCGATTTATGGGAATATTATCCGAACACTGATACCTGGACTTTAAGATCATTTATGCCTGGAGACAGACAAGCTGCGGTAGGTTTTTCAATTGGAGATAAAGCATACATTGGGTTTGGTTTGCAAAGACAAGAGGGTAAGCTTAATCAGTTGTATGACTTTTATGAATTTGATCCCAATTACCCCGTAAAATAACCTGAAATTATCTCCTATGACAAAATATATTTCTATCACTTTAATGGCTTTTATTCTGGGGTTACTGACTCCGGAAGTATCAGGGCAGTTCACCCTGCCATTCGGCAAGGTCTCACTGGAAGACCTTTCAAATAAGCCTTACAAGCCTGATCCTGGCGCCGATGCTATAATCCTTTCCGAGACCGGTGTCGCTTCACTTCAGTACCAGGGTGGTTTATATGTGGAGTTCGAAAAGAACGTAAGGATCAGGATTGTGAACAGCAACGGGTATGATTATGCCGATATAGAGATCCCGTTCGATATAGATGACAGGATGATCAGCTACAAGGCTTCTACATTCAACCTTCGAAACGGGGAAAAAGTTGAAACGCCGATACCAAAGAAGAGTTTCATTATAGAGAAGTCAGGCCCTTCGTATAATACCCTTAAATTCAATTTTCCGGATGTTCACGAGGGCTCCGTCATAGAGTATTCCTATAAAATAAACCTTTGGAACAGCAGTGCCCTTTCCAGCCTTGTAACATGGATAATGCAGTCTGATATTCCCGTTGTCAGCAGCACATTTACGGCAGCCTATCCTGATGTGTTCGTCTATAAGAGTCTGATCCTCGGATCATCGGCAGATGTTGAGACCGGCTTTTCATCCGTCAATACCAATTTTTTCGGTCAGGGAGTCAAGGGGAACATCCGGACCTGGACAGCAAGTTATATACCCGCCTTTCGACCCGAGCCCGATATCCTGAGTACGGCAGAACACCTTACCAGGGTAACTTTCGAGCTCGCGAGTGTCGACTTTCCCAATATCAGCTATAATGATCTCTCTCCCACATACCAGAGGCTTAATGAAAAGCTTCTTAACCGCGATGACTTCGGAACGCCACTTGAAACGAATTTTGAGTCACTTGCCACTGAGATCACTGCAGGGACTGACGGAGAGCTTTCCAGGCTGGTCAGGATCCATGATTATGTCGCCGCAAAAATCCTGTGGAACGGCAGTAACAGGATAAGAGCCTCTTCAACCCTTAGAGCCGTAATGAGAAAGGGGAAGGGAACCTCGGCCGATATTAACATGATTATGATTGCCCTGCTCCGGTCGGCTGGAATGAAAGCGGATCCGGTGATCCTGAGTACCAGGTCACAAGGAACCCTGAACCAGAACTCAGCGATGCTGCAGCAGTTCAATTACCTTATCGCAGCAGTGGTGGCGGACAACAAGCTCTATCTGGTTGACGCTACCGACCCTCTCCGTCCATTTGACCTGCTCCCGTTCGATTGCCTCAACGGGAAAGGACGTCTTATACATCTATCAGAATCCAGATTCATTGAATTGAAGAATAATAAGCCGGAATCCAATTCATACGATTATGATGTTGTTATCGATTCCGGAGGCAGGCTGTCAGGCAGGGTGAAATCCTCCCTGTCAGGCTATTCGGCCTATGCTGTGAGGAATACAGTAAGGCTTGAGGGTGAGGAAGGCTACCTGGATCTCCTCAGGACACTCTCGCCCTATGCAGAGATCCCTGGCTTTAAAGCCGAGAACATGGGAGATCCGGCTTCAGGCCTGGTACTGGACTCTGACTTCAGAATCAGTGATGGTGCTCAGGTTGCAGGCGACAAAATAATATTCAACTCTGTCCTTTCAATGGAAAGTATCAGGAATCCGTATTATTCGGATGAAAGAAAATATTCTGTGGATCTGGGTTATCCCAGGCAAAGGAGCTATACCTACAGTATAAAAATTCCGGAGGGCTATTCTGTGTATGAGAAACCACCGGATACTTCCTTCGAACTTCCGGCCGGGGGAGGTAAATATGAATTCAGTTGTAATTCAGAGGGAAACGAAATCATTGTCAATCAGAGGATAAGTATTTCTCAAACCATGTTTCAGACGGCGGAATACAAGTCACTACGTGCTTTTTATGATAAGATATCCAGGAAAGAGTCAGAAATGGTAGTATTAAAAAAGAACCCTGTTATCCAGTAAAGTATGAAGAAGATAATTCTTGCTCTTTGCCTGCTGATGATTGTTGCAGATCTTTCATCACAATCCTGGCCCTTCGATTCCATTCCTGCAGCGCTTAGGCGCAGGGCCAATGTTGTAGTACGTTCGGAACAATGTCTCTATACAATAACCGATGGCAGCCACCTGACCGAAAAGAATAAAACAGTACTTACCCTGTTGAATGAGAAGTCAAATTCTTTCAGGTATGTTGCTGTCTCTTATGACAAGACCTCAAAGGTCAATTACCTGAGAGGAACAATTTATGATGAAAAAGGGAATATAATCAAGGTTCTGGGTCTGACTGACGTGCTCGACATGAGCGCTACGCCCGGAGGCACATTCTACTCAGACGACAGGATGAAATTTCTCTATTTCCCTGTCTATAAATTCCCTTTTACAATTGAATATGAGTACGAAAAGGAATATTCCAGTGTTTATTCCTACACTAACTGGTATTTTCAGAATTCTCCGGGTATGTCGGTGGAAAAATCAGGTATACAGTTTGTCGTTCCAAAAGACATCACTTTCAGATTTCATGAAGAGAATCTCAGGAATAAAGCTGATTCGGCATTTACAAAAGATGAGAGAATCTATACCTGGCAGGAGGAAAATATACCTGCTGTGAATCTTCAGAACTATTCGGTGGTTACGCATTATCCCTGGCCGGTATTATATACGGCGCCACTCGATTTTGAGTTTGGAGGTATTAAGGGAACCCTGAAAAGCTGGACTACTTACGGTCAGTGGATGTATGATCTGATTAATGGGCTGGATGCCCTTCCCCAGTCAGATCTAACTAAAATATCAGAGATCACAGCCCGGACAAGCGATAAGCGTGAAATTGCCAGACAAATTTATGAGTATATGCAATCAAAGACCCGGTATGTATCCATTCAGATCGGGATAGGCGGGATGAAGCCTGCAGATGCCTCATCGGTGGCAAAATACGGATTCGGCGATTGCAAGGCCCTTGTGAATTATACAATGGCGCTGCTGAAGGCCGCAGGAATAACTTCCTATTATACACTTGTAAGATCCGATCCTGACGGATCGGTAATTAAAGACTTTGTTTCGGATCAGTTTAATCATATCATTCTTTGCGTTCCCATGCAAAAAGATACGGTCTGGCTTGAGTGTACAAATCAGAAACTGCCCTTCAATTATCTTGGTAATTTTACCGACGACAGGTACGTGCTTTTAATTACACCGGACGGGGGTAAACTGACGAGAACTCCCTCCTTCAGCAGGGATGAAAATATTTTCAGAAGGACAGGAACCATGTCTCTTAACAATTTCGGGAAGTCCTTTGCAAATTTATCATACTACTATTCAGGCGTTAACTATGACCTGGCCAGCGGTCTTTTCGGAATGGCATCCGAGGAGGAGATGAAGAGATACCTGAGATCATCGCTAAAATATTCAGGGCTGGATAAGCCATCCGTAAAATTTTCTGAGCTCAGGTCAGAAAAGCCTTCGGCTGTTTTTTCCTACGAAGCCGGAATAAATGATTTTTCTTCCATAGCAGGCCACCTGATGACTTTTACGCCGGCCATGGAGGATGCAGAATACCTGCAGGATATTCCAATGGCTCTTGAAATAGCAGATGGCAATATTTCAATTGATTCAATAACTTATAACCTGCCCGTGGGGTATAAAGTCGAATTTAAACCTCCTGATGTCAGTCTTGAAAATGAGTTCGGGAGGTTCAGCTATCAGATCGATGTTAAAGATGACAAGCTGGTCTATAAAAGATATCTTGAGATGAACAAGGGAGAGATCCCTGAAGAAAAATTCGGGGCATTCAGGAGTTTTATAAACTCGATTGCAAAAACCGACAGGGAAATGATCATACTGAAAAACTGATATTTTAATTGGCCTGACATTAAGGTCAGGGCCTGTCTATTTAGACTTGATGACCAGGGGCATGCTGGCGGTCCCTTTCTTTCCGTCCGGCGTCATGCCTTCTACTGTGATTGTGTACCGGGCAGATTCATCGGATGAGTAGAACTCAACAGTTGCTTTTCCCGTCTTGTCGGTATGCATATAAGGATTCCAGTAGAGCGTGTTCCGGAAATCAGGCAAATGATCATTCAGCCTCTCTTTTGACGAATAGTCTGGTGACCGGAATACCGGTTTAACCTCCGGGAGATCGTATTCGACACGGTATGCTGACCTGTCAAGATCTATGACATCAAGATTTCCTGTTTTTGTGACGAAATGAAGTATTCCATCCATTACAATATCCGAAATGTAATACCTGGTTAAGAATACATCAATTTTCTCGATGTCCTTCGAATTTATTTCAAGAACCTTCTCCAGGTTATAAACCGGCACTCCGTCAACGAGTACGAGCGGGTTGTTATCGTAAGGCTTACTTTGGTACTGGTAATATAATTTAAAATTTATTTTGTCATCTTTCTTCACAGTAGTTACGCCTGGAATAATTTCTTTTACAACCTCTTTGAGAGATGTCAGTTCAATATACTTTGATAAAAGAATAGTGTTGTCAGGCTTACCATAGAAGTCCGGCATCGGTCTGGTTTCCGGATTTTTCCGGGCAGAGTCGGTATAAGGCTCATAGATGTTTTTTATCTGCATGCTGATGATGACATTATTTAAATCAGCGAGCCTGGCTGTGTCAGGAAAGAAGGTGCCATTATCATGTTTATAAGTTGCAGGAGAGAACGGATTAATTATTTCGACATAATAATCTTGTATTTTATCGGATAATGGCTGTATAACGATTTCTCTCATACCCTGTTCAGCGATTTCAAAATGAAATTCTCCTTTATCATTCGTTTTAGTGAACTCGCATAAAGCCGTTTTGCCAACGAAAGACAATGAAATATTCTCTTTTTGCAGAGGGTCTCCCGTTTTCCTGTTCTTAATGGTTCCGCTGATCAGATGTGCTTTCAGCTCGGGAAGAAACAAAGGGTTACTGTCGCTGAATTTTCCATCAGGATCTGAAAAGTGATCAGTATGGTTATAAAATATAAGGTAATCATTGATTTCCCGTAATGGTTTATCAAAATTAAATGTGGTAAGATCAGGGAGCTGACTTATTCCATTTCTATCTGAATTTTTATCATTAATGGTCACATCTTTGGCAACAGACACTGAAAAATCACTCTCAACCGGTTTGCCTGTGCTGTCAGTAACCATTACCTCAATTTTTATTTTTTCTCTGGAGGAATGGGGATTCCCGGGGATATTTATATTGAAGTTTAGCGGACTGGCAGTTTTATTAAAGATCCATCTGTCTGAAAGAACTGTTCCATGCCCATCAACGATGGATAAGTGAGAAAGGCCGGAAGGCAGGTCCCTGCTGGAAAGTGTAGTCTTATTGTCCCTTCTGAAAGGGATACTTTTCTTTAAAGCGGGCAGACCACGGGTATGAATTGCCAGGAAGATATTACTGTCGGCAGGGATAAAATCATTGCTCACTCTTATATTCACAAGGGCAGAAGGTTTTTCACTTTTTTGAGGCGCAGCGAGTACAATTCCTTCATTCTTCACAACCGGAAGCTGAAATTTCTTCATTCTTCCATTGCCATCCATGGCTATGAGAAATAAATTATTATTACCGGGAGGTGTAATAGTTGTCAATCCATATCCGTCCTTCTCTGTCTGAACAAATCCCAAAGTGTCATTTATTCCAGATATCAAAACTCCTTTGATTTTGACCGGATTACCATTACGGTCCAGGCTTTTGAAACCTATCCGTCCCTCGATGCCGGAAATGAGATTACCTCCTTCCGGAAAAAACAGAATGCTGTCTGCTCCATTCTGAAAAGAAGGGATTTTTATGTCACTTATTTTGAAAGGATTAATCACTGAGATTAGCTTGTAGGAGTAGAGCTCTTCAGAAAAGTTATGCATCCAGCTTGTAAAGGATCGTATGGAATAATTTCCGGTTCTTAAAGTGTCAGGCAGGGTGAAAACTGCACAACCAGAATATCCGTCGACGACAGTTTTCAACTGGTTAACCGGATTGTTGTAGGAATCAAGCAATTCAACATAGACTACTTTACTTACGTTACCAGGAGTGTGATTCAGTCCGTTTAATTTGTAAATCTTCATCCATACTTTTTCACCTGAGATATAAAGGTCGCGGTCAGTCCTGATAACCAACTCTTCACTGTACGACTTTTTGGAGGGCTTGGTTGTCTCCTGCTGAGAGGTCTGGGCAAGGGATGATATGAAAGGCAGAATAATAATAACCAGGGAAAAAGCGATGTACCTGATTGAGGAATAATTCAAGCAATATTTTTTGAATAATTTCATTTTTTCGTCTGGGCGGATTTCAGGTCAATCCAAAAATCAGGTTTTGTCAGGCTGCCATTAAGGGTGCACAGCGCGCAGTAATTTTTGGTGAATGCCAGTTTTTGAAGATTGAATCTGATGTCATATATTGGTTCAATGAAAACAAATGAGGCACCAGTATAAGAGATATATATCTTGTCAAAAGTCATTCTTGCGCTGGCTGGATAATCATTTGGCCCAACCTCAACTCTTTCACAATTATAGTCATAAGCAGGAAGGTTGAAAGATGCCAGTTCATCAGGGGTGATATAAATACTTTTTGGTTCTGCGGCAGAAACCTGGAAATATCCCAGAACCAGCTCTGATGGATTATTTTTATTATGAATATTACTGGGAATTGAGAATGGCTGTTTATCAAAAATATCTACTCCGCCCTCATTAATCTCACTCATGTGGTTCCAGAATTCAAACTCTGTTTTGGAAAGAGAGAGCTGTTTTATTTCTATATAATACTGTATCAGCAACCTGTCTGATTTATCTGATGCAATAAACATTATTGGCTGTTTTTGTATCTGATTGGTTGCTGAAAATGCCGTGGATCTGATTGTAATGGCATTTGAGGGGTTAGTGGCATAGCAGACCTGTTTGATCAGGTCAACATAGGGAATATGGTACTGGTCAATGTAATTATATAGTTTTGGCTGTGGGACGCTGAACTTCCACCACTCATTATAGGTCCAGCGTACATATTTGCAGTCACCCTTGTTATCCGAATCTATGAAAATCCTGATCCCGTCCTGGACCTCACTTCCGTTATTAGTGAATTCCTGATCTTTGAGAAAATAAATATTATCAATCGGCTGAACAGGGTACATTGCACAGGTATCTGATTCATATTCATTCCCATCAGGAGTCTTTATGTTAAGTATATAAGAATTGCCTGTTGCTCCCAGGAACTGAAGGCTGTCAGTCTTATAAACTCCGGCGTCACCTTCTGTAAGCGTTGTACTGGCTCCCGATATATCCCTTACCGAAACAGTTGCTCCGGAAGCCATTTCCGGCTTTGTATTCTGGGTATCTGTTGCCCATGATAATTTAAAGGCATATGATCTGTTCTCATTGGTCAGGAGTGCATCCACTATCAGCACCTTTGTGGTACCCTTAAGCTGAGGGTTGAATGGATCTATGCATGTAATAAGGGTTATGAACAAGATTACAAACAAAAGAAGTTTTCTCAGTCTTTTATTAATTGTTCTTTTAAAATGATCTCCAATCACTATTATGGGAAATTAAATATGAAAGCGGGTAAAAATAGCATTTATTATACTTGCTTATAATATGTGGATGTGTTAAAAATACCAAAAAAAGAACTTAATTTGGAATTTGGTTTTATTATTATAAAATATATTTGTTATTTCGATCCGATTAGACGGATAATTCCCTTCTCATGCCTAGAATTTCAATGCTGGTTTTTATTCTGATACTTACCTGTCCTTTGCGGGCTCAGCAATCATTGTCTGCAAATGACCTGTACGGAGGGAATGATTATAAGACGGTTTTAAGTTATCAGAATGATTATCTGGTGAGATTCTATTATGAGAATGTTGATAATGTCGATGAACTGGTCAACGGTAAGGAATATTTACCTTATTATTTCAGATCGAAATCCAAGCCGTTGCTCTACTTTGGCAGGAAACATGAATCATCATTAACCATGAAGGGCAGGAGGTATAACCATCTGATGATGGATTATGATACATATAAGGATGAACTGATCTATACGGATAAAAAAAAATTCATTGATTATAAAGTATTCATGATCTCCCTGAATAAGGATCCGATTGACGGGTTTACATTTTATTTCGAAGAGGACAGCATGGCGTTCAAATATTTTGCTCCTGAAAAAAATTTAAATTTCAATCTTCCGGAAGGTTTTTATGAAGTGGTTTATAACGGCAAGAGTAAATGCATCATTAAGCACCGGTCATATCTTATGGTTAAGGACGGTCTTGATGAATATATTTATTCCCCAACTGATTATATTATGGTTAACGGCATTTATTCCAAACTGACTAACAAAAAAATGTTTCTCAGGCTTTTTGTTGATAAATCCTATGCTATAAAAAAATTCATTCATACAAACAGGATACATATTGGCAAAGCCAGGAAAGATGAGATTGCCACCATACTTAATTATTATGATTCCCTGACTGCGCCTAACTGATAATCTAAATGAAGAAATTTTTTATCTTTTTTCTCTATCTGGCTATGGCGGGGCAAACATACGCACAGGACAATAACCTCTCCCTGCAATTTTCAAGGATACTTTTCCGGGACCTTGCTGATACTCTCGAAAAGGAGGCAAAAATAAAAATATATTATACAAACAAGTGGACTGACAGCCTATATCTTGACATCAATTCCAGTAATGATTCTTTTAAGAGCATATTGAATAAGGCATTGCTGAAAGAGGGTTTTTCCTTCGTTGTAATGGAAAAAAACAAGGTCGTTATTTCAAAGGGATTCACGATAAAAACAAATTTTCAGCAGCAGTATTCCGAGCTTCTAAAGCGTAGCTTTGTCAAAAAGGATACAACGGATTATATGAAAGCTTTTCAGAGCAGGGATAACAGCACCTCAAATGATGAGTATAAAGTATTCATAATTGGCAAGCCTTCCGAATCAGGTAAAGGTGACAAGGCTACTCTGTCAGGCACGGTAACCGACCCTGTTACCGGTAATCCAATAGTTGGAGCGGTTATTTACGTCCAAAAGATAAAAGCAGGGGCTGTTACAAACAACGTTGGATTTTATTCCATTGTATTGCCAAAGGGTCAGGTTCAGCTCGAATGCAGAATGATAGGAATGCGTTCTGCAATCAGAAATGCATTAATCTACTCTGATGGAGTACTGGATATTGATATGTCTGAGAATGCAAATCAGCTTAATGAGGTAATTATATCGGCAAACAAGGAAAACCTGGTTAGGAATGTCAGGGTGGGAGTCGAAAAAATAGGGATGAAGATGTTAAAGCAGATTCCCATGGGACTGGGCGAAGCCGATGTTGTTAAAACCTCCCTGCTGCTGCCGGGTGTTCAGACAGTGGGAGAAGCCTCAGCCGGATACAATGTGAGAGGAGGCGCGGCTGATCAGAACCTGGTCTTGCTTAACGAGGCACCTATCATTAATTCGTCACATTTTTTCGGATTCTTCTCAACCTTTAACTCAGATATGATAAGTGACGTAACTCTTTATAAAAGTGGTATGCCTGCCAAATACGGGGGAAGGATATCTTCAGTTATGGATATAGTCCCTTCAGAGGGAAACAACGATAAAATAAAGGTTAGCGGAGGAATAAGTCCTGTGACCGGAAGAATTCTCGTTGACGGACCGATTAAAAAAGGGAAGAGCACATTTGCTCTCGGTACCAGGGCAACCTATTCCGACTGGATACTCGGCATGCTTCCGGATCAGCAGCTTCAGAAAAGCAGTGCCAGTTTTTATGATATTCAGGGAATGATCAATACGGTTATCAATGATAAAAACTCCCTTTCAGTTTCAGGATATTTCAGTAATGATAAATTTGACTATTACAGGGAAAATGCTTTTAATTATGGTAACCTGGCTTCGACTTTAAAATGGAAACATACTTTTTCTTCCAAACTCTCTGCCCAGTTTTCGGCTATTATCAGCAATTATAATTATCAGCTTGACACAAAAAAAGATTCATCTGATTTCAATAAAATGAATTATAAGCTGAACCAGGGAATTCTACGGGCTGACTTTCTCTATTTCCCGGTTTACAGGCACAGGATCGAGTTCGGACTCGATGCTACACATTATTCCCTTTTCCCGGGTAAACAGGAGCCTCTGGGTGACTTCTCCCTTGTTCCTTCCAAGGAGCTGGAACAGGAAAGAGCTGTCGAACCTGCTTTGTATATCAGTGATGAATTTGAAGTATCCCCTGATTTCAGTATATCAGGAGGTCTGAGGGCAACCTGGTTCACCTCATTCGGCCCAGCGACAGAATTTATATATGCTGAAAACGCACCAAGGAGTGTTGAAAATATAATTGATACCATTAGTTACAGGAAAGGGCAGATCATAAAGAGCTATCCCGGTCTGGAATACAGGATTTCAGCCAGGTTGATAATATCTCCCAGGACCTCGGTAAAATTTGGTGTCCAACGGGTTTACCAGTACCTGCATATGATCTCGAATACCACTTCAATCTCCCCGACTGATATCTGGAAGCTGAGTGACAACTATATCAAACCTGAGAGGGGAGATCAGTATTCGATAGGGATTTACAACAACTATGGAAAGAGGGCTGTCGAAACATCAGTTGAGGTTTATTACAAAAATCTGCAAAATATCCTGGATTACAAAGGAGGTGCAGTTCTTCTGATGAATGACCATCTCGAGACGGATATAATTAACGGAAAGGGTAAAGCTTACGGGATTGAACTGATGGCAAAAAAGCAGGCCGGCTCCTTTACTGGCTGGATAAGCTATACCTATTCAAGGGTTCTGCTAAAGGTAAACAGTCCTTATGAATCTGAAAAGGTTAACGGCGGAAATTACTTTCCTGCAAATTATGATAAGCCTCATGACCTCAAGATGGTTGCCAATATGAAATTCTCAAGACGTTTTAATGCGACATCAATTTTTGTGTACAATACCGGCCGTCCTATAACCTATCCGGTTGCTTTCTACAATTTTTACAATGCCAACAGGTTATATTATTCAGACAGGAACGCATACCGTATTCCTGATTATCTGAGGCTCGATTTATCTGCCACCATTAACGGGAATCTTAAAATGAAAAAAGTGAACCATTCTTCGCTTACATTCACTGTCTATAATGTACTTGGAAGAAGAAATCCTTATTCCATCTACTTCGAGAATGACAACGGCATCATTAAAGGTTACCGGATGTCAATATTTGGCCAGCCTATATTTATGGTGACCTATAACTTCAAGCTTTTCCAAAACGCCTCCAATGATTTTTAATACCGGATCTTCGAAAATCAACAGTATCAGTCGAAGAACTGAATATTTCAAGCAGATTTTGCAGATGGCCGCAGATGTCAGTTGAATCATAATACATTAACTTTAAGGTGCCGGTTACGGCCGGGAAGTCGCAAAATCAACCAGGAAATTTCTATCATATTTTTACCTTTGGGCTTAAATAAATAATATGACAAATCAATGATTATGCTTCTTATGTCAAGGAAATTAAAGCTGTTATTAGTTCTGGGTTCATTGTTATTTACCCCTGGTACTGATGCGCAAGTTCGAAGCCTGAATAGGGTGGCCAATCAGGGATCTTTTACAGAACATGTTATACGGGTGGAATATATTGTCAACGGCAGTCCGGCTGAAGGAACAGTTGAAATTCCCCTGACGGATTCAAAAGTTTCAGGAAATATACGGATTTCAACTTATCTCGATGAAACATACCAGGTTGAAATACATGAGATTAACAGGGGAGCCTTTACGGAGATTAACGGAGAATTCAGACATCTGACCGATGACCCTTCCTGTGCTACTCTAAGGATTATTCTGCCCTGTAATGGTATCGAATGGACCTGGTTCCGGGGTCTCGACAAACATCTGAAGCTTCTCATGGGAGAGTCATTTTCCGATACTATCGGAGTACGGACTGTAATACCTCCCGATGGTGCTTTCAATGGCAAAAATCTTGCTGATGGTGGTTACGGAGACCCTGTCGGAGCGGGTACTATGTCATTTTATCCCATCTGTGCCGTAAGCATCGACAAAGAGGGAAAAGGACTGGGTATCGATATGTCCCAGCCTTTGGTCTACCGTTTAGGTGCGAAACCGGATGAGGGATTGTTTGCTGAATTTGATTTTGCTACAAGTCCCCTGACAAGTAAATTTCCCAACAGGGCCTTCTTTCGTTTATGCAGCTTCGGTTTCGACCCTGCGTGGGGTATGAGGGCCGCACTTAAGCAGTACTATGAAATATATCCCGAAGCATTCAGAAAAAGGGTTATTAATGAGGGAATCTGGCTTCCCTTCACACCACTTCGTTCAATTCCGGGCTGGGATGAATTTGGATTTGCATATCATGAGACATCCTGGGGAAGCCTCGATGTTAAGTTTGGCGAAAAAATTCCGGGCATACTTTCTGACAGGGGAACTGGGATCCTGAGCTTTCAATACACTGAGCCATGGGACGTCCAGCTGCCTGTGAAGTCAAAAACAATGGATTATAACGAACTGGTTTTCGGAGGTCTTATAAGCAGGGAACACAGGTCGTATCTGGATGTAAGTTCAACCCGTGATAAAAATGGTCTCTGGCAGGCGAGACGTCTGGAGACTCCCTGGTTTAAAACGGGCTGGGCGGTAAGTATTACCACAAATTGTGATCCTGACCTGCCTGGCTTTAATAAGTACCGCTACATTTTAAAACATGAAATAGATCCTGCCCTTAAGCTGGATGCTGACGGGATCTACTTCGATTCCATGGAGTGGAACTGGCATCATGATCTGAACTACAGGGAAGAGCACTTTCAGTACACTGATTACCCCCTGACCTTCTCCAGGTCTGTTGGCAAGCCTGCAATCTGGAATTTTTCCTCGGAATTTGAATTTATGAAAAAGATATCAGATGAAATGCATTTGCAGGGGAAGCTGACAATGGGAAACGGGCATGGATGGAATCCGTTTGCAGCTGCCAATCTCGACCTTTTCGGTGCAGAGCTGAGCTGGTATTCATCAGACGATCATAATACCGCGGCTCTGGATTTCAAGAGGGCTATCTCATTTCAAAAACCTATAGTTTTCCTTCTGAATGAGGGATTAAATGATAAGGCATTCACAGAACCCCCTTATAAGGGTTATGAGGTTTATTTCGAGAAGATGCTGGCATACGGGTTCTTCCCTTCATTTTTCAGCGTGGATGCATCAAGTGATCCCTACTGGCAGGATAAACAAAAGATCGAAAATGGCAGACCCTTCTTCAGGAAATATATTCCGTTAATAAAAATGATTGCTGAGGCAGGCTGGGAACCGGTTACATATGCTACCGTCAATTCGGGTGACATAAGGATCGAAAGGTTCGGTTATGCAGGAAACCTCTTCTTTACTGTTCGAAATAATAGTACAAATGACCTGTCATGCACTGTTGTCAATGGACCTTAAGGATCTTGGTGTATCAGAGGTGATCAGTGCTGAGGAGTTTCCCGGGCATACCATGCTAAGGATTACAGGGAATAAGGTTTCACTGAATATCCCTGCAGGAAGGACAAAGGTCATAAAAATAGGTTCCTGAAAATATTGTGCCGGCTTTTATTAAAATTAAAAGCTGAATAACATTTAAGAAAACTCAATAAGATACTTCTGAGAGGTATAAAAATCTTATTAATAAAAATTGGGAAATCATGAATAAGATCACAAATGTTCCCTTAACAGTTTCAAAGACAGGTTCTTCAGAAAACACAGAGACAGCTGAGGAGCAACGGATAGCTTCAATCGATATTTTAAGGGCTGTGACGATGGTCCTTATGATTTTCGTCAATGACTTCTGGACCTTGAAGGGTGTGCCATTCTGGATGGAACACAGAAAGCACGGCGTTGACGGTATCGGGCTTTCAGATGTGATCTTTCCGGCATTCTTGTTTATTGTGGGCCTGTCGCTGCCCTATGCGCTGGACAACCGCAGGAAAAAAGGAGATACCGACTGGCAGATTCTTGCCCATATCCTGCTGAGGAGTATTGCCCTTCTGGTGATGGGGGTATTTCTTGTCAATGGAGAGACTTACAACACAGCGGCAACGGGAATGCCAAAATACTGGTACAGCATTCTCACCTGCCTGTCATTTATACTTATCTGGAACAGCTATTCTGGCTCAGTGAAAAAGATCCTGCCTGTGGTGGTGAGAGCCATGGGGATAATAATATTATTCATTTTAAGTATTGTCTACAGGGGCGGCGAAGATGGAAATATTCAGAGATTCGCAACACAGTGGTGGGGAATCCTTGGATTGATAGGATGGGCTTACCTTGCAAGCTCGCTGGTCACCCTGATTTCAAGGAACAGGTTTTATATGGTATTGACAGGCTGGCTCTTTTTCTGCATACTAAGTATGGTTTTTAAAGCCGGAATTATACCGAGACACAGCATTTTGTCCTTTATACCCGATGCAATACTGGGAGGAACCCTCACAGGCCTTACTATGGGCGGAGTGCTGACAACGACAATATTCAGGTATTTTGTGAAGCGAAGGGAGAATGGGAAGCTTACAATGGTTTTACTTCTTTTCTCAGTAATTCTCATAGCATTGTCGGTTATTACTCATCCTTACTGGGGTCTTGCCAAACTGGGTGCCACTCCGGCATGGTTATTCCTCTGCAGTGCAATTACTTTAATAGCATTCCTTTTTATTTACTGGCTGGCGGATGTTGGTGGCAAAGATAACTGGTTCGCATGGATCAAGCCTGCAGGGACTGCTACCATTCTATGCTACCTGGTGCCCTATTTTGTTTATTCGGTCAGAGAGATATTTTCGATACACCTGCCCGATGTACTGCTTACAGGCGGCATCGGACTTGTAAAATCATTTTTATTTGCCATGTTCTGCGTATTTCTTACGGGGCTGCTGATCAGGGCGGGAGTGCGGATGAAACTTTAATTAATCGGGTAAAAATTAAGCAAAAACCAGATATAATTTAAGACCCCATCCTGAGGAGCAGTTAAAAAAGACATTCTAATCAACCCCTCCTTATCATCCATGCGGGAAATAAGAAAGGAGAGAAATCTGTATTCTAAGGTCTTTCATACATTAAAACAATAATATTATGAAAAAGCCACTTACTGGTCTGTTATTCACCTTTTTCTTCCTGGTACCCGGTATATCGCAGATGCAGCCTCAGGTAATTCCCCTATGGAAGAATGGCGCTCCGGGTTTTGAGGATCGCAAAAATATCCCTGAAGAGGCAAAAGATTATTGGGTTAAAAATATCAATAATCCCTCTGTTACGGTTTTCACTCCTCCTGAAGGCAAGGCAAACGGATGTGCTGTAATTATAGCTCCCGGCGGTGGATTCCGTGAGCTTGTCTTTGATGCTGAGGGGAGACAGGCTGCAGAGTTCCTGAATAGCATAGGTGTAACTGCATTCGCCTTGAAATACCGGCTTCCGAATGAGAAGGGATCGCCCTACACTCTTGAGAATGTCCGTCAGGATGCATACAGGGCAGTGAGGCTCGTAAGGTCAAGGGCTGCTGAATTCAAGATCGATCCCAAAAGAATCGGCATCCTTGGATTTTCTGCCGGAGGAGCTGTCGTTATGATGGTTTCATTCGACAAGGGTGATGGAGATCCGCATGCAGCTGATCCTATAGACCGGATTAACGGGCGTCCGAATTTCCAGATGATGGTTTATCCCGGAGGCAACCCTCCGAAGAAGATAGCCTCTGATGCTCCCCCTGCTTTTCTGATCTGTGCAAATGATGACGAATATGGTTGCGATAAGATTACTCTGGATCTTCTTCAGAAATTCCGTGACGCCAAAGTCCCTGTTGAAGCAATATTTTTTGCCAAAGGCAAGCATGCCTTCAATATGGGTGACAGATCCCAATACTCTGGCGATCCGGAACTGGCCACAGAGGATGGCAGAATGGATCGGCGACAGTGGATTCCTGAAACCCTGATTCAGAAGAAGCAGCTTAGAATTTTACCTTTGTCAGAGGAACGTTCCAGCCTTCTGCTGCAAGGTTCAGGTTATCCGTGTCTGTATTTTTGCCGGCTGATGAAAAGTCAAGTTCAACCTGTTTATTATCTCCAGGCAGCAATGTGAAATAATTATCGGTGAAGAAAGAGGGCAGAAGCAGTTCATTCCTCTTGTCCAATACCTTAAGCCTGATGAAAAATGCCGTTTCCTTTCCAGGATTGGAAATTTCGATCATAGCATGACCATTGTCTCCCCTTTTAACAGATATTACAGGAGTTGTTTTCTCCAGCTCATTCAACTTTTCATAGGAGTGCTTTTTGTCTGAAAGCCAATATAGGTTCTCATCAATTGTCCTGTCCTTATCTTTGAGCATAAGCCTGAGAAAGAATACCTGGTCAGGATTGGAAGGTAAAATTACCTTGCTGAGCAGTTTTACCTCGTGAGCATTCAGGGTAACCTGATTAGCCTGCTCCGAAAGTAGTCTGCCATGCATGTCATATAACAGGATATTTGCGGTTGCCGAACCGATCTTGTCAGCTGTCTGGTTAAGAACACAAACAATGGAGTCGTTCAGGTCCAGCTGAATATGAACCGGAGCAGCGCCGTGTTTATATCCGAAATAACCGCCTGTATAATCAAGGTAATAGTCATAGAAACCTCCCCTAAGTGCAGTCCAGGGATTCTGGTTTTTCCACACCAGCATTCCGGTGTACCAATCCCACATCTTATAATTAAAACCCTCCTGCAGGGCACGGTACTGCTCGTAGCTCACAATCTGGGCCTTGAAGCAAAAATCCTCAATATCCCTGACTTTCCCGTACCTGTCGGGAAAATCCATCAGGGGCAGATATTTGTGATATGACCATGACCCTGAGCCTCTGAAGCCCTGTGGCGGTACCATTTCATCCCCGGGAATGATCTTCTTCAGTTCGTCATAATTTGGAATGCCTATAGACCCGGTCTCCGGATTAAAGGGAAAGGATCTGTCAATGAAAACTGATTCAGGTTCCCTTATGCCATAAGGCCCGTCTCCAACTCCTCCAATGGTGTTTGTCATAAGCTTTGGCGAGGTGGAATATTCAAGGAAAAATCTGTCCGGATCAAGAAGAGGGAAGATATTTTCCTCCAGGGCTTTGAGCAGGTCCGCAGGCGGAAGTGTTTCATTACTGCCGCACCAGAGAAAAAGAGAGGGATGGTTCCTGAGCATTTTGATCTGATCTTTAACCGATTCGAGAAACAGCGTGTGGTTATCGGGATATGCCTTGCGTCTCGCCTGTGCCTCCAGTTTAAGAGGATCATACCATTCCCCGTTACAATCGCCGGAGATCCACAGGTCCTGCCAGACAAGGATCCCGTACCTGTCGCAAGCATCGTAGAATTCCGGTCTTTCCGTGAGACCTCCCCCCCATACTCTTATCATATTCATATTCATACCTGCATGAAACCTTATTTCGGCATCATAACGTTCCCTTGACAACCGGAGAAGGGCGTCTGAAGCTATCCAGTTACCTCCCTTTATGAAGACTTTCTGACCGTTCACAGTGAATACCTGTGCTTTTATCCGGTCATCAAAATAGTGACCAGCTTCCCGTAACCCGAAGGTTGTCTCTTCAGAATCCAAACTTGTTCCATTGGCTGAAATGAGATCAATCTTTATGGTATACAATGGTTGATCACCCATGCCGTTAGGCCACCATAGCCGGGGATCCGCAATCTTTATCTCAGGAAGGGTCACAACTTTTTCTTCATGAGGGTTAAGGCTGACCTTCAGAGGTATCTTCTGTCCGGCAAGCTCAGCAAGCAAAGTTCCCTGTACGGCTATGGAGGATGTATTTATTAGTTCCACGGAAGGCTTTACAAATGCCGGTTCCTGCTTTTTGCCCGGTGTCCTTACCCCAGGGACCCTGATTTGAACATAAGGATTCCGGATGTCGACAGATCCGGTAACCTCAAGATTCACTCTGTCCCAGATTCCGGTGTTCCTGTCGCGTATAGGGCAGATCCAGTCCCACCCTGCAGTGAACTGCATCGTAACGTTGCGCCCGATTGTTCCGTCACCGCCCTGGCCGGCAGATGCATTACCAACCGGGTCGGGTGGCGCAACCCAAACGGCCAGTTTATTGATCTTACCCTTACTGAGGAGAGGCGTAATGAGGTACTTTTCCCTCAGGTACATGCCCTGATGAGTATCTAAATTAACCCTCTTACCATTTAGAAATATATCTGCAAAATAATTTATACCCCTGAAACATAACCAAACCTCCTGCCCGTCTTTTATGTCAGGGGTCTCGAATTCATTGCAGAACCAGTAAGTATAATAATCTCTTCCTGTATCATAGACATCGGGAATAAGATTATTGTTCATGCCGAAAAATGGGTCGGGGATCTGTTTATTATGCAGAAGCGTCGTCAGAACTGTTCCCGGAACCACAGCATCCATCCACCCTTCCATCTTAAAGTTGTCTCCGGTTATTACCGTTCCGTCAGATATTATATCTATGGCTCTTTTTGCTTTCCATGGACCGGAAAGTGAAATTTCAGCAGTCTGTGCCGGCAGGTATTGCACAATGGCAAACGTTACAGCAAGGCAGAATAGAAAGTTTTTCATACAATGTATATTAAGAAGGTATGGTTAATCTCATTTAAGCTGGTAATCAAAAACGGTTGCAGGACTAAAGTTTCGTTATACCCATATTCCATAGTGTAAATCCGTAGATATCTGCATATTGTTCAATGATTTTGCTCACAGGTGTGCCTGCTCCGTGTCCTGCCATGGTTTCAATCCTGATGAGGACAGGAGCAGAACCTTTCTGTTTGGACTGAAGCTCTGCGGCAAATTTGAACGAATGGGCAGGAACGACCCGGTCATCATGATCCGCAGTAGTAATCAGAGTAGCGGGATAAGAGACTCCTTCCCTGACATTCTGTACCGGAGAGTATTTCAGAAGATACCTGAACATTTCCCTGCTCTCACCGGCGGTTCCATAGTCGGAAGCCCAGCCTGCTCCTGCAGTAAATTTGTTATATCTGAGCATGTCCATAACCCCCACGGCGGGGAGAGCAACTCTCATCAGATCAGGACGCTGAGTCATTACTGCTCCTACCAGCAATCCACCATTTGACCCTCCCCTTACTGCAAGAAATTTTGAGGAGGTATATTTTTTATTGATAAGATATTCGGCCGCTGCAATAAAGTCATCGAATACATTCTGCTTATTCATTTTTGTTCCGGCAAGATGCCACTTTTCACCATATTCCCCTCCGCCGCGGATATTTGGTACTGCATATATTCCACCCATTTCGAGCCATACGGCGATTGCCACGCTGAAAACAGGTGTTTCACTGATATTGAATCCGCCATATCCATAAAGGATCGCAGGATATTGCCCATTCATTTTTGTCCCCTTCCTGTAGGTGATTATCATTGGGATCCTTGTACTGTCCTTTGAATAATAGAAGATCTGTTCGGAAATATATTTGCTGCCGTCGAAAGCCACTGATGGCTTCTTGTAGATCTCACTGGTTCCGGATACGGGGTCCAGTCTGAAAATTGTCGGCGGTGTAATATAGTTGGCAAAGGAATAATATACCTCCCTGTCCTGTTTCCTGGCGGAGAAACCGGAAGCCGTACCGGCACCCGGAAGACGGATTTCCCTTACTGTTTTTCCTTCCTTATCATATTGCAGCACTGACGATATGGCATCCTTCAGATAGTGAGCAAATATATAGCCTGCACCAGTGGATGGTTCAAGAACATTATCGGTTTCCGGAACAAAATCAATCCAGTTCTCAACGGACGGATTGGAAGCGTCTGCAGTAACAATTTTCCTGTTGGGAGCATTCAGATTTGTAATGATGTACAACTTTGAGCCATCATTATCCAGTATGTTGCTTTCACTGTCGAAGTTACCCACAATGGTTGTAAATCTACTCTCTTTATCAGACAGGTCCTTGATATACAGCTCATTCCCCGATGTTGATGCCGCAGCTGTTACCACAAGATACCTGTTATCCTCTGTGACTGAAGCCCCGACATATCTCCTTTTTATTTCCGATCCGAAGATAACCTTGTCTTCTGTCTGTCTGGTACCAAGCTTATGGAAATATAATTTATGATGGTCCGTCATGGCGGATAGCTCGCTTCCCTTCGGCCTGTCATAACTTGAATAGTAAAATCCTTCATTTCCCTGCCAGGCCAGACCACTGAATTTAATATCAGTCAGAGTGTCTCCGATTATCTCTTTTGTGAGCGCATTCATTACTATTACCTTGCGCCAGTCGGATCCTCCTTCAGAGATGGAATATGCAGCCAGGCTCCCATCGGTGGAAAACCCCATCTCCCCCAGAGATATAGTGCCGTCTGCTGAAAATTTATTGGGATCAAGAAATATCTCAGGATCAGATCCATCTTTCTGGCGATATACAACATACTGGTTCTGAAGACCGTCATTCCTGGTGAAATATAGAAAATCTCCCTCATGGAAGGGTGCCGTATATTTCTCATAATTCCACATTTCTGAGAGCCGTTTCCTGATTTCTTCCAGGTAGGGGATCCGTGAGAGATATCCGAAGGTCAGCTCGTTTTCCTCTTTGACCCATTTAGCTGTTTCTTCAGATCCGTCATCTTCAAGCCAGCGATAAGGGTCGGGCACGGGAGTCCCGAAAATAGTATCCACGACATTATCTTTCCTGGTAACGGGATATTTAAGATTTTTATCATTTCCTGTTGAACAACAGTTCATTAAGAAAGCTGACATACAAAAAATTATAAGTTTATTCATATACTTAACAAATAAATGGTCCGGATATATTACTCCGGGTAATGATCCTATTCCTTACAGGTTCAATTTCCAATTGAAATCAATCCTAAATTAACTCCAAATTATTCAAATAAGAAAGAATAAAAACAGGAGGCTCTCGTAAGTCAAAACCTTTTAACCCCCGATAGTTCGATAGGGACAGGCTCCAGATTTGCAGAGTCCCGATAGCCATCGTGATAAATATCAATGCATTAACTTTGTGTGCTCTGCATCGGCTTGCCGTGCTTATCGGTTAAAAGAGACCTTTAATACATTCTTATTTCGCATTTAATCCGGATTTCAGGAAGAAATCAGACTTACAGACATGATCTGAATGCTTTCCTGCAAGTGAAAACCGCTGTTTTTAATCTTTTTATATGAACCGTTAGTCAAAATTGCAGATCTCATGATAATCGCAGTCAGAAGCAGTCAAATATTTTGAATACGTTTGATCTGCAGTGCTTTATATTTTATGATCTTTACTTATGATCTTTTTCTACCGGTTATCCCGGTAAATTTCCCCACATTTTTGACGAATAATCATTGTTTGTTTACCAGCAGTTGATTCCAGGCAGTATATCATCTGATTTTTTTGATAAGCGATCTTTTACTAGCCTTGAAAAGCCTGTATATTAGCACTATACGTATTGACACGCTTCTCTTTTCCTCTTATTTTTGTAATGATCACTTACATAAAAAATGATGGGGATAATTAAAAATATTCTACTTACAAAGAAAACATCCCTGGGGATCTTGTTCTGTTTTTTTTCTGCGATAACCAGTGCTCCTAAATTAGATTTCAGATTGAGGCTGAATAAATTCAACCAGATTTCAGCAGAAGTAGAACAGAAATATCACGAATCGGAATTCTCGCGGTTCATTAACGACCTTGGGTACAGTGAATCAAGGAATAACTGGTTGTCAGTAAACCATATTGGCTGCTTTGGGGAATGGCAGTTCGCAGAATCAACTTTAAAATATCTTGGATTCAGAAAAATTACCCTTAAAAAGTTCAGGGCCAATCCGGATATATTTCCCAGGGAGCTTCAGGCTGAAGCCTTAAGAGCTCTTATAAGGGTGAACCTGGGTTATTTGAAGGATTATGAGCATTTTAAGGGAGATTCAATCAGGGGAATTGCAATCACCAAATCCGGAATGATAGCAGCTTCTCATCTGGGGGGAGCAGGGTCATTGAAGAAATTCCTTAACTCGGCTGGAAAGATTAACAAGAAAGACGTATTAGGAACTTCTGTATATGATTATCTGAAAAGGTTTTCCGGCTATGAAATCGAATAAACAGGTATTAAATAGAAAATTATATTATGAGAACACTTTACAGAATCAATTCAGCAGAGATAGGGGAAGTCCTGCTGAAAAAAAGAAAGATAGCCAAGGCGCTGCGCTGGTGGCTACGTGAAAACGGATACAGTTATACCTCCTCTTTTTTCCTCCACAGGGCCAGCTGAAGGCCTCCGGTATTTCCGGATACCCGGTTGCCCGGGTTACATACTTCCATCCGCTATGCAGTTGTCTTATGAACAACTGCCTGAACAATGAACTTATATCATGTTTAGTTGTTTAAACTGGAGAAAAGCATTTCATTCTGCTGATATGAAGGATCTAATTACAGGAATCAGAAATGTTTAGATTCCATTAAGCACAATTTATTTAACTTCGCGCAGTTTATACTATTAATTACTTATACTAACTTAAGAAAGAAATAACTTATGAAAATGAAACAGATTATTCTTAAAAGCTTTTTCCTGGTATTCATTGCAGGAATGTCATTATCATCCTGTAAAAAGGATAGTACAGGCAGTACTGACATAACGGGTACATGGACTGCCGGTACAATAACTTTAAACATTACAGTAGGCGATATGACACTGACCCAGTATCTGGTTGATGTAGCCGGGTATACTCAGGAGCTGGCCAACAGTTATGCTGCAATTGTTGAACAAAGTGTAAAACAGGAAGTAAGCGGAACCATAGAGATTAAATCCGATAACACGTATACGGCCACTTTTGGGGGAGGTAGTGATTCAGGAACCTGGAGTCTCAATGCCGACAAGACGATGCTGACTATAACCCCCACAGGCAGCGATCCGATAACATTTGATGTGATTGAAATTTCATCAAGTAAACTGCATGTTCAGGGAATTGAAACCATGCCATTAGATCTGAACCAGGACGGAACAGACGAAATACTGAATGTTAACGTTGATATAACTTTCACGAGGTAATCAGTTACTCCTGATCCCTGCAGATTGACGGTCGTAACTAAATTATACCGTTGCAAAACTTTATTTCTGAATTGATGGACTATTGGGAATCACGATTCAGGGATAAAGGTTTGTTGTGGGGAATTGAACCTTCAGATTCTGCCATCGTTGCATCAGAGATATTTAAAAAGAAAGGGTTAAACAAAATTCTGATTCCGGGATTCGGTTATGGGAGAAATGCCAGACCCTTCCTGGATTCAGCATTTGAAGTTACCGGTATCGAGATCTCTGAATCCGCCATCAAAACAGCCAGGGAAAACCATATAGACTGCAGCATCCGCCACGGGTCAGTTACCTCTATGCCATTTGATAATGCGATCTACGATGCTGTTTTTTGCTATGCACTTATACATCTGCTGAATAAACATGAGAGAAGGCGTTTCCTGAGCTCCTGCTTCAGACAGTTAAGGAAGAATGGCATGATGGTTTTTGTCGTATCATCAAAACTTCTCGATACTTATGGCAGAGGTAAATCCCTGAGCAAAGACAGGTTTGAAATTGAGACAGGACTGAAGGTATTTTACTATGATTCAGATTCTGTGGTTTCTGAATACGCTCCTTTCGGACTGGTTGAATTTAAGGAAATCGAAGAACCTGTAAAGTTCATGGAAAGCCCGGATTCACTGAAACTATTTTTTGTTGTCTGTGAAAAGTCCATGTAAGCTGTCAACGTTGGTTGAAACATAAAAAAGAAGGGCACCCTTATCAGGCACCCTTCCCCACATGATTATAGGAAAAAAGAAACAACTAGTCTCTATTCTTTTTAAAAATGAATGACTAATTGGCTTTTTTGTACCACATATACCAGGCAAGGGCGTAGTAACCCTCAGGTGGATTATCGGTATTCTGGAGATCTTTTCCGGGAACATAGGGTACCAGGACATCATTGCCTGCTTTCCAGTTTACCGGAGTAAGAACCTTGGATGCCGATGTCGTTTCAAGTGCTTCAACAATTCTTATAATCTCATCAGTACTTCTTCCAACATTGGTAGGATAGAAATACATAGCCTGGATGATGTTATCAGGACTAATAATAAATACACCTCTGACACTCCTTGTAGAATTTGATTCAGGATGTATCATCCCGTATTCTTTGGATATTGCCACATTTTCATCATCAATAATCGGAAACTTGATCTTTACGGTTCCCCTGTTATTCAGGTTAAGCGATTCAAGTGCTTTTTTCCACTGAACATGCATTGATAAAGGATCAGTTGAGACGACTGCAATTTTTACTCCAAGTTTATCCAGCTCATCCTGAAGATATGCAAGTTCCAGGACCTCTGTTGAACATACCGGTGTAAAATCCTGCGGATGGCTGAAGAGAATTTTCCAGCTTTTACCGAAATCGCCTGGGAAATTTATCGTACCATTTGTAGATTCTGCAGTAAACGAAGGAGCGCTCTCCCCAATAAGCGGGAGCCGGAAGTTTCTGTCTGCAGGAGGCTTTTCCATAGATTCCTGAGACCATAATGGCGTTGCGATTAATGCCAGCACAACAAATGAAGCAATTTTTTTCATAATGAGCTTTGTTTAAATTAAATTAGATTTATTAAACATAATAGATTTATAAAAGTTCAAAATAATTGATAATTAATATTTTGCATTTTTGAATCAAAGATTGAAGTCTTCCTAAAGTTATGAATGATTGCGACTGTAGTAAAAATTAACGAGCCTATTTTTCCAAATAAAAAATTACATGTTTTCCAGGGATAATAATTTTATTAAAAGAATACACGGATACTCGATTTTTTACTTTGGAATTTAATCATTGTTTAATTCTGGAAGATTTTGCTTAACTTAGGTTCGATTGTGGAGGTTAGAGCGCGATATAAGCAAAAGCTGATGTTTTTGCAGGAGGATTCAAAATTCAGACATCTGACAAACTATGCTATCCAAAAATAATTCACATGAAAAGGATACTGCTTCTGCCCTTCCTTTTGATGATTTTTAAAATTTCATTGAGTCAGGGGTTTGCCGAAAGAATTACAGCCGTATTAAACCAGGTTGGAAAGGAAATCCCTTCAGACCAGCTTTTTCTGCACCTTGACAGGAACCTTTATCTTGCAGGTGATACCATCAGGTTTCAGGCTTATATAAGAGACAGCAGGACATGTGATTTCACAACTGAAAGCAGTGCCATGTATGCCCTTTTGCTGAATACGGAAAATGCCACAGTCGACAGTGCAAGGTTCAGGATCATGTATTCCTCAGTATCAGGATGGCTCAGGGTGCCGGATAATGCTCTTCCGGGAGTTTATTCAGTACTGGCATTTACCAGCCTTGATATGAATTACAGTCCCAAATACGCTTTTTCTGCTCCCGTAAAAATCGGTAATTACAATTCATCAATGACCAGCGGAAGGAGCACGGTGCCGGAGGTACCATATGCATCATCCGATATACCTGTTCAACTACCGCAGCTCGAGCTGAGATTTCTTCCGGAGGGCGGCACATTTATTTCGGAGATAAAACAGCGGCTCGCTTTCAATGCCGTAAGGGCTAACGGAACTGAACTCGAGGTCTCAGGGAAGATTCTGAACCAGAGGGATGAAAAGATCACATCATTCAAATCAACTCCTTATGGTCCGGGAGTAATTGAATTTACTCCTGCAGCCGGTGATACTTATTTTGCAGTCATCGATGGGGAGGAATTCCGGGAAGTCAGATGGTCATTACCTTTTGCGGAAAAATCCGGGGTCTCAATGCAGGTATTGAATGACGGGAATGATTGGGACGACATAATACTCAGGGGCAGGGGGATTTCTGACAAATCCTGGTTCCTCACAATCACCCTGAATGATGTTATGGTATTCTCTGATATTGTCCGCCTCGATACACTCTTCAGGAAAAGAATCCTGACCGATAAGCTTCCAGCCGGGACAGCCTATGTGACGCTCTATGATTCCGAGCTGAATCCGGTTGCCGAACGTCTTATATTCATTAATGATTACAAGAAAATAAATATCAGTGCAGAAATTCCCGGAGAATCGGTTTTCAGGGGGGAAGAAACAGAACTGACAATTCACACGACCGACTGTAACGGAAACGGAATCAGCTCGGTTGTTTCAGTGGCAGTAATAGATTCTGTTTCCGGTTTTTGTGATGCAATTGCGATGCCTGAAATAGAGTCAGCCTGGCTGTATGACAGGGAATTTTACAATAACCTGCCGTTCAGCATCAAATCTAATGGGATGGAAAGTATCGACAACATGTCGGTCGATGTGCTTTTAATGACGTACGGATGGCGGAGCTTTCACCCGAAGGAGATAACCATCGATGATAAGGAAAAAGAGTTAGCTGATTATGATTTTGTGAAGATAGTGAACCCCGGACCGGTCAAAAAAACCAGGTCAGACATAAACCTGATCTCCGATGCGAATGTTGATCTGATTACCCTGCCCCTGAATAAAGATAGGGAAGCAGACCTTTATTATGATTCCCTGGATATAAACGCAAGGGAGATCATGATCCTCCCTGATAAAAATCCGGTTAAAAACACCAGTGAAGTCAATGTATTATTTCCGGAGAACAGGGATTATACAGATATAGCCAAGCAACAAATATCGTTTAAGACCTTCATAAATCCACTACAACCCGACACAAGTATTAATCATGCATATTATGTTCAGGGCAGCGTTGTAGTTATTGAGCCTGTAACAATTAAAGCTCCGAAACAGGCACCGGAAAAGTATGAAGACAAGTATGCAAAGATGTTCCAGTATGCGGGTTCCAGAACCATGACAAGTACGGATTACAGGGAAGCCAGCAGCTTTGAGGACATAGTGTTCAAATATAATCCGTACTATTATAATGAGCATTCCTGGTGGGTAGGAGATAAAGAGGTGGCTGATATGGGAGGTAAGGAAATTTATCTTCGCGCTAATGAACATACAACCGCTTCGAGTGATCAAGATGGAAATATTTCATATTCCAACAAAATGATTCCGGCATTAATAGTTGTAGACAATAATCCTATCGGGCTATCCTACGAAACGATCGCCTCGATGCCTGCCTCTGAGATTGTTTCTGTCACCTTCATGAAAGGCCCGCAGGGTTTTGCAATGTATGGGAACAAGGCAAGGGGCGGCGTCGTTTTTGTGACAACCAAAATGGGAGCTAAAATTGACGGGAGCTATATTGGCGATGATGTCACTAGGAGCGATGATCTGCTAAAAGAGGTCAGGCTCTTCAGGACAGAAACGGAATATTATGTACCAACAAAAGAGGAGGCTGCTCAAGTGCCGGAATTTCAGAACAGGCCAACTCTTCTCTGGAGAAGCGATGTTCAAATCGGTGAATCGGGAAAAATTAAGCTAACCTATCCGAATAACGCTTCAAAGGGTACCGAAATGGTCTTCTTGAACGGGATCTCATACGGGAAACGGGTAGGATCAGGCAGATACAGTTATAAGGTCGAATGAAAATTCATTGATTTTATTTGCCATGAAAAGGATAATATTAATGGTACTGATGCTCAGACTCACATTGGTTGGCTTTAATCAGATCATTGAAGGTACAATCTATGATAGTGATACAAAAATGCCGGTATATTCAGCCGCAATCTATTTTAACGGAACCTCGGCAGGGACGCTTTCAAACAGGGAGGGGCATTTCAGCCTTGATGTCAGGAACTTTACAGCCATGCCCTTGTCTGTCAGCGCACTTGGTTATTATTCTTCCACTATTCAGAAATTTTTGACTGGCGAACCAGTAATTGTTTATCTTAAGCCCAGGGTATTCTCTCTTGACGAAGTAGTTGTCAATGAGAAGTCGCATGCCATGGAAAGGAAGAAAAACCTCAGGATTTTTACAGAAATATTTCTGGGAACCACTTCGAATGCTAAAAAATGTGAAATCATCAATACTGAGGACATCAGATTTACCATCAGTTATAACAGGGATACTCTGAAGGCGTTTGCGATAAAACCTATCCTCATCGACAATGTATCGCTTGGATATAAAGTCACCTATTATCTTGAGGATTTTCTTTTCAACCTGTCAGACAGCTCATTTCTTATCAACGGAGAGATTACATTCAGGGATAAGAAGGATTCTGTTGCCGGTGTCAGGGAAAAAATGGCATATGACAGGTTAAGAAGGAGCGCATACCTCGGATCCAGAATGCATCTTTTCAGGTCCCTCTGGTTCAATGAGCTTGATTCTGCCGGTTTTGAAATACGCAATCAGCACAAAGATTCAGTCAGATACACGGATCTTGTATTTCAGGATAATGTCCACTCGAAATATCTTAAGCACAGAGGAGTCCTTTCCGTTTATTACAAGGTGGAACAGGAAGGGACTCTGATGGTTTTTAAGAAGGACAGTATTCCTTTTGATCCAAACGGATATTATGAACCTTATGGGATAAGCTGGGAGGGAGAGATGGCAAAAAGACGGATTGCAGATATGCTGCCATACGATTATTCAATCGGAAAATGATTATAATTTTGGATATAAATCTTATTAGTCCATTACCATGAAAACCCTTTTTCTTATTCTGTTACTTACTGCATTCCTCGCACCTTCCGCCGCTCAGGGCAGAAAGTCTCCCGGCGATCAGAGACTTGCAGGACTCGATGCAAAGCTTCAATCACTGCTGGCAGACTGGAAAACACCAGGATTTGCCATTGCCATTGTGGAAAAAAATAAAGTAGTATACGCCAGAGGCTTCGGTTACAGGGATTATGAGAACAAAATTCCAGTCACTCCCAACACCCTCTTTGCCATAGGCTCTTGTACCAAGGCATTCACATCTTCCCTGCTGGGGATATTGCGGGACCAAAATAAAGTGGATCTCGACAAAAGTCCGGAAACATATCTGCCCGAATTGAAATTTTTCAATTATGAAATGGATAATTTAATAACTATCAGGGATATGATGTGCCACAGAACGGGACTTCCGCGTCATGATTATTCCTGGTACCTTTTTCCGACCGACTCCAGGGATTCCCTGATGAAAAGAATTCATTTCCAGGAGCCATCTGCAGCAGTCAGGGAAAAGTTTCAATACAACAATTTCATGTTCATGCTTCAGGGTTTGATAGTTGAAAAGGTTACGGGTAAAACCTGGGAAGAGAATGTGACGGAAAGATTATTCACACCTCTGGGAATGTCGGGGTCTGACCTGTCAGTCGCAGAGCTTGAGAAAAGTGAGGATGCGGCGCTTGGATACAGGCTGAGAGGCGACACTGCTGTTGAAAAGGTGGATTATTATCCAATTAGTGGAATGGGTCCTGCCGGCAGCATTAACAGCAGCGTGAATGATATGGCAAAATGGGTGATTACCTGGATAAACGGCGGTAAGTATGAAGGTAAGGAAGTACATTCCCTCGGCTTATGTTTCCGAAGCCGAGAGTTCCCAGATGGTGGCTGCCTCCGGCTTACCATCAAAGGAGAATCCTGACATATTTTTGTCAAACTATGGATATGGCTGGTTCCTGTCTTCATACAGGGGACATTATCAGGTACAGCATGGGGGTGCCATAGACGGGTTTTCAGCTCTTACCTCTTTTTTCCCGACCGACAGCATCGGGATCATAGTCCTGGTAAATCAGGATGGTTCAGGCATACCATCGATAGTAAAAAATATCGCAGCTGACAAAATGTTGAAACTGACTGCAATTGACTGGAGTAAAAAACTGATGAAAGACCGGGAAGCTGCATTGAAATCTCAAAAGGAGGCAGAATCTAAAATGATCTCAGGCCGGATCCCCGGTACAATCCCTTCACATAAGCTTTCTGAGTATTCCGGGGATTACCTTAATAAGGGTTATGGAACTATAAAAATCAGGGCTGGAAAAAGATACACTTTTTGCATACATGCCAACGAAAAAAATATGGCTTAAACATTATCATTATGACATATTTCAACCATTCGAGATAACGGAAAAAGGGATCGACACAACCGATAAAAATGACCTCCGGTTTAATTTTCATGCCGGTGACGCAGGAGAAATTGAAACAATATATATAAAATTTGAACCAACGGTAGATCCTCTGGACTTCAGCCGCCAACCGGCCCTCGTTGATATGGATAAAGAGAAACTGAATTCATATACAGGTGAATTTAAAATAGGTGAGATTATTGCCAAAGTCTATACCAAAAACGATCAGACATTATATTTGTTTGTTCCCGGTCAGCCGGAGTATGAATTAATACCCACCGGGCCGGATAAATTTTCTATAAAAAAGCTGGAAGGCTATAGTATTGAGTTTGTTGAGGACAAAAATGAAAATATAACAGGAGTTTTATTTATTCAGCCTAATGGCACATTTCAGGCGACAAAAAGCAAATAGTGCCAACTCAGTCAAACCGCGGCATATAAGAAGGGAAATATTACCAAATGTACTTCCGGCAGCAGAAAGTAACGGATTATTAAAACTACCCGATTGCCTTTTCATAACTTTTTTGTGAGACTTTTGTTATCATCAGTGAAGTTCTAAGTCATCAAAATTTTAAAACCAACAATCACTTAAATACAATGATTATTTTACCAGGGAGCCATGCCCGAAGTTAAAGTTGTTATGGCATCCTAATGTATATCCTCTTATTACGGGAGTAAATTGTGCTATCCTGATCCAATGAGCTGAAATTTATTTGACTTCAGCTTTTTGATGAAGTAACTTTGAAGTATTTGATTCTGAGAGCTATTCATTAGTCCGGGAAAAATGG
Organism: uncultured Bacteroidales bacterium; assembly: GCA_963789465.1. GTDB lineage: Bacteria > Bacteroidota > Bacteroidia > Bacteroidales > VadinHA17 > LD21. The sequence goes on along the minus strand of CAWBLL010000028.1, from coordinate 75,180 downwards.
GAAACCTGACCATCATAATATGTTCATTTAATGAAGATAAAACTATTTGTGAGGTGGTTAATGCATGCCGTTTGTATAATGAGAGAAGTGAAATTATTGTAGTGGAAGACGGTTATGAAATTGCTTCAACAATTATAAAGAATTCTGATTTAATACTTAAAATAGCCATGACATCAATCTGGAAACGTTTCAGGTTGTAGTATACAAGGATCAGGAGGGACTATTATGCCAGGCACAGCAGGATATTCAATGCAAATTGCACCTAACTGCAAACCCCTACAGGCCAACCCGCAAAAAGAATGGTTTTCAAGTGAGTATGATCTGACTATCTCTCTCGGCCGAAAAATTGTTATGGATAAACTTGACTTTCCGGAAAGATTAGGTTAAATTTGCTTATTCTCATAAGAGAATGATTATTATATGAAAAATGATAGTAATGAATATAACCGAAATAAGAAATAAGCTGATTGAGAAAGGATTAAAAGTGACTCCTCAGAGGATTGCGATATTGGAGGCTATTATTAAGCTCAACAATCATCCTACTGCCGAAAACATTATTGACCATATCCGGAATAACCACCCAAACATTGCAACAGCAACAGTCTATAAAGTCCTTGATGCTTTAGTTGCCAATGGATTAATAGAAATGGTAAAAACGTCCAGGGATGTTATGAGATATGATGCCGTAATGGAGAGCCATCATCACTTATATTGTTCCGAATCTGACAGAATTGAAGATTTTGTTGATAATGAACTTAATGAAATGATTGAAAAGTATTTTGAGGAGAAGAAGATCCCTGATTTTAAAATAGAGGATGTAAAGCTTCAAATCATAGGTAAATTTCTGAAAGACAACAAATGAATAATTATAAACTAAAATATATTAAAAATGGAAAATGATCCAAAAAATGCCAGTAAATGCCCTGTTACCGGAGCAACTTCGAATCACAGTGTTGGAGCCAGTGGAACAAAAAACCGTGACTGGTGGCCTAATCAGTTAAAATTGAACATACTTCGGCAAAATTCTTCTTTATCCGACCCTATGGGTGAGGGTTTTGACTATGCTAAAGAATTCATGAGTCTGGATCTGGCAGCCATAAAAAGAGACCTGCACAAGCTAATGACTGACTCTCAGGAGTGGTGGCCGGCAGATTTTGGCCATTATGGACCCTTATTTATCCGCATGGCATGGCACAGTGCAGGTACCTACCGTATTGGCGATGGCAGAGGTGGTGCCGGTGGCGGGCAACAACGCTTTGCTCCGCTTAACAGCTGGCCCGATAATGTCAACCTGGACAAGGCACGCAGGCTTCTTTGGCCGGTAAAGCAAAAGTATGGCCGGAAAATATCATGGGCTGACCTTATGATCCTTGCCGGTAATGTAGCCCTGGAATCGATGGGATTCAAAACCTTTGGATTTGGCGGTGGGCGTGAAGATGTATGGGAGCCGGCAGAAGACGTAAACTGGGGTTCAGAATCAGAGTGGTTGGCAGATAAAAATCGCTACTCCGGTGATCGCGACCTCGACAATCCTCTTGCAGCCGTGCAAATGGGGTTAATCTATGTGAATCCTGAAGGACCAAACGGGAACCCTGATCCTGTTGCAGCAGCAAGGGATATTCGTGAAACATTTGCCCGTATGGCAATGAATGATGAAGAAACAGTGGCACTTATTGCCGGGGGACATACCTTTGGCAAAACACACGGGGCCGGTGATGTGGCTAATGTCGGTCCTGTACCTGAAGCCGCTGATCTCGAAGAGCAGGGCTTAGGCTGGAAAAGCACGTATGGCAAAGGAAAAGGAGGTGATACAATCTCCAGTGGTCTGGAGGTCACATGGACACAGACTCCGGCCAAGTGGAGTTATTACTTCTTCGAAAACCTGTTTAAATATGAATGGGTACTCACAAAAAGCCCGGCCGGTGCTAATCAGTGGGTTGCAAAAAATGCCGGTGATGTTATTCCTGATGCTCACGACCCCTCTAAAAAGCATGCACCAACTATGCTTACTACGGACCTTTCCTTGCGTTTCGATCCTGCTTATGAGAAAATTTCAAGACATTTTTATGAACACCCTCTTGAATTTGCCGATGTCTTTGCCCGTGCCTGGTTTAAGCTGACTCACCGCGATATGGGACCACGAGCCCGATATTTAGGTCCTGAAGTCCCCGCAGAGGAACTGATCTGGCAAGATCCGATACCTGCCGTGGATCACCCGCTGATTGATGAGAAGGATATTGCAGCATTAAAGGCCAGGGTATTAAATTCCGGTCTGTCAGTGTCACAGCTTGTATCTGCTGCCTGGGCCTCTGCCTCTACTTTCCGGGGTTCCGACAAAAGAGGAGGTGCAAACGGTGCCAGAATTCGTCTCAATCCGCAAAAAGACTGGGTTGTCAACAATCCTCCGCAGCTTAAGAAAATATTGGAAACACTGGAAAGCATCAGGAAAGAATTCAACAGTGCTCAGTCTGCAGGCAAAAAGGTTTCTCTGGCAGACCTGATTGTACTGGCAGGTTGCGCTGGTGTTGAAAAGGCTGCTAAAGACGCAGGTTCTGCTTTAACTGTTCCATTTACTCCGGGTCGTATGGATGCATCGCAAGAGCAAACCGATGTGGATTCCTTTGCGGTACTTGAGCCGGCAGCAGATGGTTTCCGGAATTATGTAAAAAAGGAATACTCCGGGTGTGCTGAAGAGTTGCTGGTTGATAAATCCCAATTACTCAAACTTTCTGCTCCTGAAATGACAGTTCTTGTAGGCGGTATGCGTGTGCTGAATACCAACTTTGACAACTCTCAGAATGGTGTATTCACCAAACGTCCCGGAGTTCTGACCAACGATTTCTTTGTAAACCTTCTCGACCTGGGTACCACCTGGGTTCCAAAGTCTGAAAGTAAGGAGATATTTGAAGGAAGTGACCGGAAGACCGGCGCAGTAAAATGGACCGGTACCAGGGTTGATCTTATCTTCGGTTCAAATTCAGAGCTTAGAGCCCTTGCCGAAGTATACGGAAGCTTGGACGGTAAAGAAAAATTTGTACTTGATTTTATTGCGGCATGGAACAAAGTGATGAACCTTGATCGCTTTGATTTATCCTGATTTTGTCATTAAACCGGACTTCATAGAAACGGCGCCATGCAGGCCGGCCGTAAGGATAATTTTTCGGGTAAGGTAGGCTTTGAAAGCGGGTTAGTGATGCTGACAGAGGATGATTCACCACAAAGACCGATCACCAACAAAGAAGAATCAGGAAATTTGGAAATCTAATAAATCTGTAATTACAAAATAATTACAGATTTATTGATTAAATCATAGAAGTATCAGTTATAAAAATTGGAAATTCGAGAGGGATAAGGTTTAGTAAAACCTTTATCGAGAGATATAATATCGATGATACAGTTGAAATGATCCTGGATAAAGGGTATATCATTATAAAACCGCTTGCTCAGCCAGGAAAAGGGTGGGATAAAGCATTCATCGAAATGCATGCAAACGCGGACGACAAACTCATTATGCCAGACATTTTCGAAGAAGAAAATCTTGAAGAATGGAAATAAAGAAGTACCAAATAATTCTGGTAAACCTTATCCAACTATTGGAAGCGAGATCAAGAAAACTAAACCCTGTATTGTAATCTCACCTGATGAAATGAATAACCACTTAAGAACTGTTGTAAAAGCCCCAATGACAACAAGTTCTAAAAACTATCCTACCCGGGTTGAAATTAAGCATGACAACAAAATTTGGTTGGATTGTGCTTGATCAGATTAGAACCATTGATAAACAGCGCATACTTAAAGATCTTGGAAAACTATCGAGACCTGAGATTAAAGAAGTCAAAGCCATCCTAAAGGAGACTTTCGTTGATTAAAAAAATAAAAGCTAAGGCCAACACGGTTGATATGGATAATTGGCTTCAGCAGCCCGGCCAGCTTAGTAATCAGCTTCATAAGTCTATGCGATCAAATTTAATCCCACCTATTAGACTTTCGGTAACGTGACTGATCCTGGTACTGTGACAATGTCAATAGGGCTGCTGGTCGAACCGCAGTTGTCATGGTTTTGTCTTTATGCACACCAGATTTAAAACAAATTATTTGCATTGATTACAAATGCAACAATATGATAATTTGTAAGTCCTTAGCTAAAAGAATCTGAACATTCAATTTCTGCATGAATACATTTAAACTGGCATTTCGTTCCCTATTCCGCAAGGGTGAACATACTGTTACACGAATCATATCGCTGGCTACAGGAATGGCCTTTGGCCTGTTGCTTTTAGCCGAAGTATTTTATTACTATAGTTACGATAGTTTTTATCCTGACGCCAAAAGAATTTATGTCGTTCATGAAAACTTTAAGCAAGATAAGTCATCGGAAAAACTTATGAGTTATCCTAGAGTCAGTGGGGCAATTGCACCTGGTCTGAAGGCAGAAGTTTCAGGTATTGAAGCAGCTTGCCGCCTGAACTCTATTGGTAAAAATGTTATTTATACCGAGAATCTGAATAGCTATGAAGCGGAAGTATCCCTGAGTGATGAATTTCTATTTGATGTACTCCCATGTACGATGGTTATTGGCAATCCTAAAGAGATATTAAAAACGCCGATGTCGTGTATTATTTCAGATAAAATTGCGAAAGCGATTGGTGGTGAAGTAATAGGAAAGGTGATTACGCTAAAGAGCTTTCCCGACAAAAACTAACAATAGGCGGCGTATTTAAAGAATTGCCTGAGAATACAAACTATGAATACGATATTCTCATTTCGATGGTTTCTACAAAGGATTTCACGTGGGATGGAACAAATAACTGGATGGGTAATGACAGGTACTATGCATGTGTCAAGCTGGCACCCGGAGTTAGTCCTGAAAGTCTTGCACCAGCTGTCAGGAAATTGCAGGAGATACACCAGAACATTTCGAAAATGGAAGAGGAACAGGGAGGTATGGTTTTAAAATACTCTTTTTTGCCCATCACGAGAATACATGCGGATAAAGTTAAGGACATGATTATCATTCTCAGCACCATTGCTTTTGCTGTACTCTTTGTTTCCCTAATGAACTATATTCTGCTAACACTGAGTGCACTGGTAAATCGAGCTAAATCATCTGCCATATATAAAACCTTTGGTGCGCAGACTAAGAATTTAAAGCAACTTATATTTATTGAAACCTTTATGCTTTTCTTTATTTCCGTTATTGGAGCTGTTCTTATCATTGCAGCTTCAAAACCAATGGCTGAATCGCAACTGCAACACAGCATACTCGCTGTACTAAATCCTTATGTTATATGGCCAATGCTGGGCATAGTTATTGTACTGGTAATAGTTACCGGTTATCTGCCTGGACATTTTTTTTCACGCATACCGGTGGCAACGGTTTTCAGGTCATACAAGCTGAAAAATCACAGATGGAAACTTATATTGCTCGCCGTTCAGTTTATAGGCGCTTCCTTTATCCTCACGCTGATGATTATTGTAACATTGCAATTCAGCAAAATGAAGAATGCGGATCATGGGTACCGGGTAAAAGGGGTTTATTATGGATCGACAATCGGCATGGAAGGCAGCAAAATTTCTACAGTACTGAACGAATTAAGGGCAATGCCTGAGGTGGAAAAGGTTGGATTAGGGTTTGATTTACCAATGCATGGCGCTTCAGGAAATAACATAAGATCAACGGAGGGAGAAAAGGATCTGTTTAATGTTGCTGATTTTTACAATGCTGATGAGAATTTCCTCTCAATTTTAAATATTCAGGTATCGGCAGGACATAATTTTTCACCCGAAAATACTGCTACTAATGATGTGCTTATCAGCGAAAAAGGAGCAGAGCTGCTAAAATTAAACAACGGCTAGGCAGACGGGGTTGTTGGAAAACAACTCGTGATTACCGAACATGGTTTAACAACTGTATGCGGTGTCTTCCCCGAATTCATTATAAATTCCTTGGCGGATCCCGATTCACGTCCGTCGGTGTTTTTCTATCTTCCTGAAGCGAAATTTGAACAAATGAAAATTGACCGACCTGCTTCTTCATTTTTAATCCTAATAAAAGTTCATGAAGGGTTTGAAGCTGGTATTATAAAAAAGATGACTGATGTTTTAAACATAGGTATGCCTCAGAAAGATGCTTCTGTCAGCAGTCTCGAAGACGAACTACAGAATAAGTACAACACTGAAAAGGGATTCCGTAATGCATTGATGGCCGGTAATGTAGTTATTTTACTTATTACTATTATTGGTTTGCTGGGTTATACTACAAATGAGGCAACAAGACACCAGAAAGAACTGGCCATACGAAAAGTCAGTGGCGCTAACCTATTTGATATACTAAGGGTTTTTATTTTAGAACTGGAATATATTGCCATTCTTTCTGTTATTGCAGGCCTGATTGGCGCTGGGATCACAGTTAACAAATGGATGCAGAATTTTGCTGTAAAAGTACCGCTTCACTGGGGAATATTTGTTTTGTGCGGCCTTTCAATCCTGCTTTTAGTTGCATTGATTGCCTCTGGTAATTATTACCAGTCGGCCAATAGAAATCCTATAGAGGCATTAAGATATGAGTAATGGTATAAGAAATTAGACGGATGTAATTTAAATGAACTATTGGAATAACAATATTAAAATCTGCCATCAAGTTGAATGTTCCAATTCAGAATTTGATATTCACTGCATAAGTTAAGATATAAATTGGCACGAAATGCTAACAAGGACAATGATATGAAATACCTGTCCCGCCCCGCGGGAGAACAACCCCGGTTCATGTCAAATCTATGAATAAAGCCTCTGTAAACTTTTTAGAAACACTATAAAATCACACTGCAATCTGTGGTCAGTTTTTCTCTGCCGCACTCGCTTGTCATTTTTTATTGTAAGGGTACGTATGCTAAAATTTTACAAATTTTCGGAAAAAAATTATTTTTGCATATTTTCATAAAATGAACCATGAATACCCATTTTGCTAACTACTATTTCGGGACAATTGCGAGACCTGCTTTGACTTTTGAAAAGTTAATAGTTGACAAAAGAAATCTTTCATTGAGTGCAATTGCTGTTTTAATTACAGCAATTCTTTACACATTTGTTTATGTTTTTCTAATTTATGGTGGGGGTCAACCATTTAAACCGTGGTTGGACATACCCGTGGAGACTTATTATAAATACAATGTTTTCTTTTGTGCCCCCAGTATGTTTCTAGGGTGGGTCTTGGCTACTGGCGTTGTTCACTCATTGAGCAGATTTATAACAACAACTGGCACTTTTGAACAGACTCTAAGTGTTTTTGGATTTGGCCTCAGTATAGCATCATGGACTACTGGAATTCACGATATTTTGACAAGTTTCTTAGGTGCAGTTCACGTAATTAATCAGCATGACTATGAACTCGCTTTAAACTCCCCGACAATATGGAGAACTATGCTCTGGATCCAGATGATTGCATATCTTATCTGGTTTATGGTATTGTTCTCAAAAGGGGTAAAAACTGTTTACCGTTTAACAACATTCCAATCTTTGATGTTTGGAATGCTTGGATTTTTCATATATCAGTTTTTCTTTTTCATTTTCAACAGATAACCACATATATTCTTCTTCAACTTGACTATCTGCTTTGCTTCATTTCTTTTAGAAGATAATTTGCCTCACTCACATTGGCTGGAAGTGAAAAGCACATTGATTTTATCTTTTTGATAGTGTAACTTGGAGCTACTATTTGCCATTATTTTTCTTAAAAAAATTTAAAATTATAAGGATTATTTTAAGCCACTGGATATATTTGAATTTTGGCGATCAATTCAAAAATTATACAAAATTATTTAATTGAAAAAAAGAATCCTTAATACATTTTTGTCTTTGTTGTATCTGATTCCAATTATAGCAGAAGCTCATGATAGCTATGCAACGCCTGATTCAAGTAAAATGGAAAGGAATTCTCTATATAAGGCAATTGCTTTTGAGAGCACCTACTATATAGTAGCAATGGTTGTTCTTCAAAATACATGGTATCACGACAGAAAGGTTGTTCCATTCCATTTTTATAATGATAATAAAGGGTATTTACAAGTCGATAAGTTTGGACACACATTCGGATCTTATATTGAAAGCTATATCGGTTACCATACATTATTACATCGAGGTGTTGATCGTACAAAAGCTTTAATCTACGGAGGTTCTTTGGGCTTAATTCTTCAAACTCCTATCGAAATAATGGATGGTATTCATGAGGGATGGGGCTTTTCATGGGGAGATATGGCCGCCAATGCACTTGGTTCTGCTCTTGTTGTCGGACAAGAATTATTGTTTAATGAGCAACTTCTAAAATATAAATTTAGTTATTGGGAGTCGAGTTATTCTCATAATGCAAATGGATATTTAGGGAAAACTACTATGGACCGTCTATTAAAAGATTACAATGGACATACCTACTGGCTATCTTTGCCGGTGGACAGGATAATCCCGAATAAACAAATTCCAAAATGGATAAATATTGCACTAGGATACGGAGCCAATGGTATGTATGGTGAATATGAGAATATTTCAAATTACAATGGGATTGCTATTCCTGCAACCAGTCGTTATCGTCAGTACCTCTTATCACTAGATATTGACTGGACCAAAATAAAAACCAATTCTAAGATTTTAAGGACGGTATTACAAGGTCTTACTTTTATTAAATTGCCTTTTCCTGCCTTAGAGTTTAATACGATGAGGAAATTTAAAGGTTATTGGATATATTATTAAATCAAATTATATAAAAAGATAAATATGCAATTTGAAGAAATAACAAAAAGTCATAGTGTTATAGGGAAACTTGTTGCCTGGAGCATATTCTTTCTTATAATACTATATACAATAATAACTGTTCTTGGTCTTCTCAACCTAAAGACACCTCAAGACCCAATATCAGATCCGTACCTTTCAATTATGGAGATATTAATAATTTTTATAGCTCCGTTAATTACAATTTGTATGATAACCATCCATCTTTTAGTTCCCAAAGAATTAAAGCTTTATAGTCTCATAGCTCTAATTTTTTCAACTATATTTTCGATGATTACATGCTGTGTTCATTTTGTAATTTTAACAGTGAGCAGGCCTATTGAATCATCCGGGCAATCGTGGGTTTCTTATCTGCTATCCTGGGAATGGCCATCAATTGCCTATTCACTGGACATTCTGGCCTGGGATATTTTCTTTGCTATATCCGTGCTTTTTATAGCTATTGTTTTCAAAGGTGAAAAGCTAGAGAGATCGATTCGATTTCTTTTAATTATAAGTGGTGTCTTGAGCTTACTAGGCCTTATTGGGGTGCCTATGGGTAATATGCAAATCAGGATGATTGGAGTAATCGGATATGCTGTGGTCGCCCCTTTTGCTTTCCTTCTAATAGGTATATTTTTTCAACGCAGGACAGTCAGATGAAATCATTTTCTTTAAGTAGATACGCTATCAATTGGTGTAATTAACGAACTCCCGCTTTTATCAAAATTTTTAGAAAGCTGATTTCAAAAATTCAGATATATAGTTCAAGATCAAAAATTATTTTGAGAAAGACTAAAAATAGATGAACATGAAAGTTCAAATCGAAAAAATAAAACAGCATGAGTTTGAAATAGCGATTCAATTGCTTAAGGAATTATATAGCGAGCTTGGAGAGGAGAAAGAATCTATTAAATTTCTCGATAATAAATTATTGAAAAGAATAACTGATTCAGGAATTACAGAAATTTTTCTGGCTAAAACAATCAATTTTGAAGTAGTTGGCATTATGACAATTACCGAATGCCAATCAATTTATGCAGGAGGGAAATATGGACATTTAGACGAAATGTATATTAAACCTGATTTCAGATCGAATAAGATAGGAGCCACGATGATTGAGGTAATAAAGGCAATTGGAAAAGAGAAAAAATGGAATAGAATTGATGTTACTGCTCCAACTGAAGAACGATGGAAAAGAACTGTAACTTTTTATGAAAAATCAGGTTTTATTTTTACAGGACCAAAAATGAAACTGGTAATATGAAACTATCCCTAACTCGACAAGTACGACCTTGTTGACGAGTTTTGGCTGACAATATTCCCGATAACACTGGGAAATGGTAAGCCATTGTTTGAGAATGGTACCATTCCTGTCAACTTCAGTCATCTTGAATATAAAGTTACTCCAGACGGTGTGTTAATTGAAAATTATAAAAGGGATAGGGAAGTTAAGACTGGGTCATTTTTCTGGCTTCTAATACTTTTGGACTATAAACACTTATTTATGAGAAAATTAATTGCAGCGATCAATATGACCCTTGACGGGTTTTGCAACCACGAGGCAATGATTGCAGATGATGAATTACATCAGCATTACAATGAGCTATTAAGTCACACAGACACTCTTTTATTCGGACGAATAACCTATCAACTTATGGAAAGTTATTGGCCATCTGTCGTAAAAAACCCTACCGGTAACAAACCAATGGATGAATTTGCAGTATTAATAGACAATATTTCAAAGATTGTTTTTTCCCGCACGCTGAAAAATTTTGATTGGCAAAATACACAATTGAAAAAGGAGGTTATTAAAGAAGATATTCTGGAACTGAGGCGAAAATCGGGCAAAAACATATTAGTTGGCAGCCCAAGTTTAATAGTAGCATTAACGCAGCTTGAATTAATTGATGAATACCAGTTTTGTGTTCAGCCAATTGTTTTAGGAAGTGGCTTACCATTATTTAAAAACGTCAGGGATAGAGTAAATCTTAAACTCTTCAAAACAAAAACATTTGGCTGTGGTGCAGTAACTCTTTACTATGCCTGGCTGAAGGAAATGACCTGATTTACTTTGAAGACAGGGATGGACTTGTTCAGTTTGAGTTTACACTGCAGACAAAATTCAGATACCTTATGACTCCTAAATTGCTTCCTGATATAAAATACCCTGATAATTTTCTGGCTGGAGATAGTTTAAAATTAATCCATCTGCTAAGCCGGATTGTGCCGAGACTAGTCCTGCCATCTCACCAGATTTGCTAAAAATCGAATTATAAAAATATTTCATAGATATACTGGATTATTTAATTGACTTCCAATTCTTTTCATTGTAAATTTGTTTTGTTCCTTCAATACTTCAGACCTATGAAAACATTAAAATTTATCAAAAGAATTACTCTTGCAAATATTATAGCAATTCTTTTGTTTGTTATACTTCCTTCATGCAAAAGTGAGGTCAAAGAAAAAACTGACGAAGAGCTTAAGGAAATGGCTCTTAAAATCTGTGAGAACAATATAATTTTGGATTCCCATATTGACTGGCCGGAAAAATATCTTTTCTTTCCCGAAGACATTTCCGGAAAGACTCTAAAAGGTGATTTTGATCTTGACAGAGCGAAGAAAGGAGGACTAAATGTTGCCTTATCTGTTGCTTATATAAACTCAAATTATGGAGTTGATGAAGGTCGTATTCTGGTTGATTCTGTTATAAAGTTGGTTTCGGGATACAGGAAAACTTATCCGGATAAATTTGCTCTGGCCAAAAATCCTGATGATATTAAGAAGAATTTTAAAAATAATTTATTCTCGTTACCACTCTGCCTGGAAAACGGAACACCTATTGGTGACGATTTAGGGTATTTAAAATACTTAAAGAGACAAGGTATCGTATATATTACTCTAAATCATGATAAAGCAAATCAGATCAGCGATTCCAATTTTGATAAAAATCGGAAATGGCATGGACTAAGTCCTTTTGGACTGGAAGTGATAAGGGAGATGAATAATCTTGGGATTATGATAGATATTTCCCACTCGACCGACAGCACTGTGTTTCAGTCATTGCGATACTCAATCGCTCCAATAATAGCTACTCATTCATCATGTAGATATTTTACTCCTGATCTGGAGAGAAATTTATCCGACATTTTAATTAAATGCATTGCCGACAAAAACGGAATTGTTATGGTAAATCTTTGCTCTATGTTTCTTGATTCAATTTGTATGAAAAATTGCAGCTATCTGTTGAACTGGTATAAATCAAACGGAATAAATATGGATTCTGAAGAGGGAATTGAATTTGCGCGTAAGTATGGGGAAACGCACACGATAAGATCAAATTCAAAACAAGTAGTTGATCATATTGAACATATAGTTCAGGTTGCAGGTATCGACTTTGTTGGCATAGGCTCCGATTATGATGGCATGGGCCCATCACAACCAACTGATCTGCCTGATGTGTCATGCTATCCTACAATAGTATTTGAGTTACTTAAACGTGGTTATACAGAAGAAAACTTAAAGAAAATATTATCTGTAAATTTCTTAAGAGTCTGGAATGAGGTGATTGAAATAGCTGATTCTTTAAATAAAGTTTTAGTAAACCAATAAGAAGTACAAGACGATTCGTTTACCAGAATATATCCACCTATTGTAATAATTATTGTAATCTTTTGGCAATATCATAAAACATACGATTAACACGTCACTTTCGGACAATAAACTATCATTACTCCTCTTCTTCTGTAACATTTCTTCAGTTTTATACGTCCAATCCAATAACCTAAATAGAACCTATAAAGATGAGAAAACTTATTTCGCTGATAATCTTATTAATCCTGGTAAATAAATTGTTCGGACAACCATCAAAGTTGATGATTTTATTACTTCTTACGCCAGGGACCATAACTTTAACGGAACTCTTTTAATTCAGAATAATTCAAAAATCATTTATAAAAAGAGTTTTGGGCTTGCCAATATCCCGTTTAAGGTTCCAAATACTACTGTTACAAAATATAAAGTTGCTTCAATTACAAAAGCATTTACAGCTGTACTGATTCTTCAGCTTTTTGAGCAGGGGAAAGTAGATCTGGGAAAGACAATAAACACTTATTTACCTGGCTACACAGGCAATGGTGGAAGCAAAGTAACCATAGCCAATTTGCTGAACATGACTTCCGGCATGCACAATATGGATGAGGGAACATCTTTGGATTCCGTTTTGAAGAACGGGATACCACAGTATCAAAGACCTTATACATCAGATGAAATGCTGGCTAAATACTGCAGCGATTCGTTGGTTAAAGAACCTGGTAAATAGTTTGACTATAACAATGCTGGTTTTTTCATTCTGGGGAAAATAATTGAAAGTGTAAGTGGTAACTCATTTGAAAAGGCCTTACATGAAAAAATTCTGGAACCATTGCAAATGAAGAATTCTGGTATGTTATCGCAATGCAATATTGTTGATAATCTGGCTGATACTTATTTTTTCAGAGATGATTTAGGTACACTTGTAAATGATTTACCTGTCTATATTGAAAACTGGTATGCAGCAGGTGCTATGTACTCTACAGTGGATGATATTTCAAAATTTTCAGATGCTTTGTTCGGACAAAAGCTCTTAAAACAAGAAACTTTAAACATAATGTTCACTTCAGGACTTGGTGAATATGGGTATGGGTATGGGTATATAAAGATTATGAGATTAATCACAAAATGTTTACAATTATAAAAAGACCGGGTTCCATTATGGGAGCACAAGCTATGTTATTTCATATCCTTGAAGATGGTTCCACAATTATTATTCTTAGCAACACAGGCACAACAAGCCTTGATGATTTCGCTGCTGAAATTGCCAAATATATAATTAATTGAACTATTTCTTCATTTGGAGGGTTTCTAATGAAGATTTTTGAATCAGCTCGTCTGATACTGGACTTGAGTTCTTAACAACTTTTATTATAGAGATGCACCATAAATTTAATGTTTCCACCGTAACAACTGATTAGTTGTTTTCCTGAATCAGAGGAAGGTAAAACCTGACGATACCAATCTGCATTTTTCCTGACGCCCGGCACTACTTTATTGCAATGCCGTTAGTTTCACATTTTCAGAACAAGCGAACAATATGATTATTAAAAATGTTAATTAATTCAGCGGATAGATTTATGAGGTTCAACCTGGATGTATAGACTATTCGGACTTTTGTGAATTTTGGTTTTTATTAAAAAAGCAGGATTGGAATGTCAAATATTATTGATTTTGACAATGTGTCAATAGCGGGACTGGAATCATCACCTGTTTCAAAGTCACTTGCGGGTTTACGTGCTAACGAATCAAGGTATTTTAAGAACAAATACAATCATGATTTTACTGTTCGCCCTGCAACTAAAAGCGAAGATTTACTTGAATATGTTAATAATATTCTTCTAATTGAACGTAATATTAAAATTTCATCAAAACCCCTTGAAACATCAGAATTCGTGGTTGACGGTATAAAATGGACATACGTATTCTATGAAAGCGGACTTTCAATCAATGTTATGTATACGCTGAATAATCCTAAAAAAAGGGCAGTAGGCTTTAAACTTTCAGAAGGGATGGAAGTACCAAAAGAGCTCGAAGAGAAATTCAAGTTTGCAAAACAAAAATCAAAACTTGCAGGAATAATTCGTGGTTCATTTTTTGTAATTAAGGGGGAATATTAAGACTCCTGAATTATCATTTGACTGACAAACACCGAAACATTGACAGTTTTAAGATTAGACCGAAACATGGACCAATGTAATTTGTTTGTCATGCTTTATGCCTGACTTTGAGCCACTTATCAGGACTTGTAATTAGCCCGCCACCCGGATTCGCACTGCTGCATTCAATAAAAATCCTGCATCTTGACTAATTACCATCATTGAGGACCGGACGACAAAGTTTTCAAACATCTGGTTTTAAAATTAACTCTACACACAAGTCAGTTCTATACTTAAGTGTCTTGGTTTTGATCAATAATCTTATTTTTTACCTTTGACACTAAGAAAAATGTTAATTATGCATTTACTTGTGATTCCCTGGGACGTAAATCCTGAAATATTCCGAATAGGCTCCTTTGCAGTCAGATGGTATGGTTTGTTATTTGCCTCAGGTTTTCTGTTCAGTTATATCATAATGAAAAAAATTTTCAAAAATGAAAATCTGGGTGAAGCTGCTCTTGACAGACTGACAATTTACATGGCCATCGGTGTTATTGTTGGAATGCGACTTGGTCATTGCCTTTTCTATGAACCACGATATTATTTAAGACATCCTGCTGAAATACTGATGATCTGGCATGGTGGTCTCGCCAGTCATGGTGGAGCTATTGGAATCCTTATAGCATTGTGGCTCTTTAAAAGAAAAGAGAATAAAGATTATTTCTGGATACTCGACCGTATCGCTATAGTAGCAGCCCTCTGCGGCTTCTTAATCAGAATGGGAAACCTTATGAACTCGGAAATTTATGGTGTTGAAACGACAGTACCATGGGGTTTCGTTTTTCTAAGAAATCATGAAGTTGTTCCAAAACATCCTACACAGATTTATGAAGGACTGGTATATCTGCTTATATTTTCTCTCCTTTTTTATTTATACTGGAGGAAGAAGGGTGAACATTACCAGGGTATGCTAGTAAGTCTGGTATGTATTCTGGTGTTCACATCACGTTTCTTTATCGAATTTGTGAAAGAAGACCAGGTGGCTTTTGAGACTACTATGAAGCTTAACATGGGTCAGTGGCTGAGTATTCCTTTTATTTTAGTGGGAATAGTTGGGTTATACTTGAGCCTGAAATATAAAAAAATGGCTATCATTTTACGACAGTAACATTGCATGCAGCATTACCACCTCTTTTTTACGATCCGATAAGTAAGAACAAGATAAACATTTAGCAATTTGTATTTAACATTTTCGGTGACTAATAGTCTTCATCCTGACAAAGTAATCAGTTTGATGGAGTATTAAGCTTCATCATTTTAACAATAAATGCCTGTACATAACGTGGTCATTGCTATATAAGAGATCTTTTTACCTTAGAGGGCTAATTGGCAGTAAAAACCAGACATTGCTTATCAATTCTTAAAACAAATCGATTCATGCAATCCGGGATATGTCGTCAGACAGATTGCCGTTAGCTGCCATTTCAAAAAAAAAATAGTGGATTTGATAATAATAAAAATCAATTTTTAACAAACTGCCATCTTAACAAATTAATTAACATACGTATGAAAAATAGATTCCTTTCATGTATCGTAGTCATAGTATTGTTGATAAACAACATTATTCAAGCTCAGGAAAAGATAAATACCGATAGATTATCTTGGTTTCAAAAAGCCAAATTTGGTATGTTTATTCATTGGGGCATTTACTCTGTTCCTGCACAAGGGGAATGGTATCAGTATTCTGCTAATATTCCATCTGCTGAGTATGAAAAGTACGCAGGGCAATTTAACCCTTTTAAATACAACGCGAAGGAATGGGTAGCACTGGCAAAATCAGCCGGCATGAAATATATAGTCATTACAGCAAAACATCATGATGGTTTTTGTATGTTTAAAACACAACTTACTGAATACAATATTGTTGACGCAACGCCATACAAACATGATCCTATGAAAGACCTTGCGGAAGCTTGCCACGAAGCCGGGATTATACTTTGTTTTTATTATTCCGTGAAGGATTGGCATCATCCGGAATATCCTATATCCTATACCTTTCGTTCAAAAAGCAGACCGGAAGGCTTTATTGGTAATCCTAAACTCAACTCTGATCCGGATTTCTTAAAATATCTGGATTACATGAAAGGACAACTTCAGGAGCTTCTAACAAATTATGGTCCGGTTGGTATCATTTGGTTTGATTATGGTAATTGGTTTAAAACAAGTGAAGAAAAGGAAAAAGCCCGGGAAATTGTAAAGACGATACATGAATTGCAGCCCAATTGTCTTATTAACAATCGTCTTAGCGGATTTGGCGCCGACTATGGAACACCCGAACAAGTGATACCCGGTAAATCACAAAAGGAAGGGTTTGAAGTTTGCATGACACTAAATAACAACTGGGGATATGCTAAAGATGATCATGACTGGAAAGATCCGAAGACTATTATTCGAAACTTGGTTGATATTGTAAGTAAAGGTGGTAATTATCTCTTGAATGTAGGCCCAACTGAGGAAGGAGTTATTCCTGCTGAGGCAGCCAATATTTTAAAAAGAGTTGGTCAATGGTTGCAAACAAATGGCGAAGCGGTTTATGATGCCAAACCTGGCATAGGAATGAATCCTTGGTGGAACGAATTAGATATACTAACTACAACAAATCATTCAAAATGGTATTTGCATTTATTTAGCTGGCCAAAAGATCAAAAAATATTTTTGGATATTGTACCTAAGGGATTTAAAAAAGCCTATTTCCTTTCTGATAAAAACAAAACTCCATTAAATATAACCTTTTATAATAAAAATACCAGTATGATGATCTTCTTACCACCCAAGGCTACAGACGAACTTGATTCTGTCATCACTATTGAGTATAATGATTAAGAATATAGAACAGTTGCAGCAGACCTTTATATTCGACATTCTGACATTAAAAATGCAGAAACCATTATTCAGGAATTTGTTAAGAAAATCCTGGAAAATAGTTAAGATTACAAATCAGTAAATACAGCATCTACGCAATGTCACGTTAGTCCATTTACAGTCCTTTTAAGCTACATTCTCACTTTCAATGGTGTAACCTGTCATCCATGGCTCAAGGCATCGCAAAGAGTTTTAAAACAGATATTTACAACATTTTCCATTGTTCATGATTGTATTTAATATCTATCATTCCATATATTGATCATCGATTACTGCAGCATTTTATGCCCGGCCAGTTTTATGTTGGATTAAGATAAACTTGTGCAACATCTTATTATTAATCTTGACGTTACAATGTATTTATTACTCCAGGTTTTTTTTGATAAAGTGTATTTTAGAGATTTATCTGAACCGGTTTGCTTATCGCTAATTTCATGAATAAAGTAAAAAAGAAAAATTAGAATTGAAAAATCCATAGAGAGTAAAAATTATTTTTGAAATATTGTGTAAGAAAAGAATGGTGATTAGATAGCATTAACAAGATGAAAAGAACAAATTTCAAAATTGAATACTTAATAATAATTCTAACCATTTTAATCAAAACTGTTTTACATCTGATTGCAGATTCAAATTCAGGATTTGACGGTGATGAAGTATATCACATTGAAGTAGGTAAACATCTGGCATTAGGATATATGGAATTTCCACCTCTGATTGGACTTCTTTCCTGGATTCAGAATCTATTCAATACTGATTCAATTTATATCCACCACTTATTTGTGCATATTGCTACCGCTTTAATCATTCTATTTTGCGGATTAACAGTACTTAGGCTAGGGGGTAAATGGAAGGCTATCCTTCTATGTATGGGGTGCATACTTGCTGCCTCTTGTTTTGGTAAAACACAGAACGCTTTTCAGCCTGTAATATTTGATCAGCTGTTTTGGGTTCTAAGTTTTTATCTGCTTGTTTCTTTTCTCAAAACAAATAAAAGCAAATACCTGATTCTGTTGAGCATCTCATTGGCTTTCGGTTTCCTTACAAAATACAGTATTTTATTTTTTGTTGCCAGTTTAGCGGTTTCGGTTTTTCTCTTCCAAAAAAAGTTATTGAAAGAGCGAATATTTTGGATAGCAGTTTTAATATTTATTCTCATTATTTCACCAAATATTTTTTGGCAAATAAATAATCGGTTACCGGTATTTGCACATTTTTCCAGACTATATGAAGCACATCTTCTTAAAACAAGTGTATTTCAGAACCTGTTGACTTTGTTTTTTGATGTAAACCCATTCACGTCGATTGTTTGGCTTGCAGGCATGGTCATAATCCCATTTATATCATTTTATAAAAACTTCAGGCCGGCTTTGTTTGTTATTTTGTTTTCTTTCACTCTGATGTTTATTGCAAAAGGGAAGCCTTATTATTTCTATCCTATTATTTTAATGAGCTTTGTGTCGGGGAGCGTAATTCTTGAGTATCTCTTAATAAATAAAAAATGGTTATTAATTGGTTATACTTCTTTTATCCTTTTAATGGCACCCATCTCTGCCTTAATCGGATTACCCATTTTGACGAGAGATCAATATATAAGATTCTTTGCGATTAAAACAAATGAAGCAGGGGTAACACCTGTAATGGATGCTTACTGTTATGGTGAAATGTGGACAAATCTGAATAGTTCCATTAGAAAAATTTATTTTGAGTTGCCTGAAAGTGAGAGGAAAAATTGCCTTATCTGGGGCGATACATACTCCTGGGCAAGTGCTGTTAATTTATATTCAGATAAAAATAATATCCCCAAAGCTTTTTCTTTTCATGGATCGTATTACTTATGGCTTCCGGAATTCCCCGGCGGCATAGATGTAATCGCAATATTTAATTCAAAGACGAAAGAAGAGAGCAAAGCCAGATTAGAGTATTACAAAGAATACTTTAGTGATGTGGAGTTAAAAGAACAACTGTTTAATCAGTACACAAATGATGAAACCGATTACTATTTCAACATATTCCTTTGCAGAGGTATTAAGTTCGATTCCAAAACTATGGCAATAAAAATGAAACATCGGATATTTGAATAGAACGGATACAAAAACGGTCATATTATGTTCTTCTCAGGGACTCAAATTATAAAAATACTTGTGCTGCCACGATGGAGCAATGCAAAGCACTGCCCCTGGTTAAGATTTGAAAAAGTCCTGTTACCCCTCACCCCCGAATCCCCGCATTTCACACTCTCATGATAACCTGGGAGATATCACATAATTAGCTTTTCAGTAGAAATGTTTCAGTAGTGTTTCTGCAGACATCAATAAAAAGGCCCCGATACTTTTGTGTATCAGGGTTTTTGTTGTATTTATCAGCTCCACAGGTAACTTACGACCCACGGATTAATCCCGACGCGTCGGGATTGCTCTAACTAACTGTATTACTTCACCAAATGCTCCAGGCTCATCTATTAATTTTTCAATCAGTTTACGGCTTTTCATCCTTTTAATATAGTTCTCGAGTCTTCTGGCCTCCGCACTTGATTCAGAGACTTCAAAGCAGGCTTTGCTTACCCATGGGCGGAATTTAAAAGTATGACTGTTTTTAATAACCGTATTATGCTCTTCAAGTCTTCTGGCTGGTTCATTTGTATGTCCAACATAGTGCCTGTCAGCGCTTTCTGAATAAATGATGTAGATATAGAACATTACAGCACGTTGAGTGGAGCCAAAAAAAGAGGATTGCTCCTCTCTGATGGCTCCCAGATAATAAAAAGTATAGCGGACAAACAAGATAATTCCAAATGGATAATGCTGCAGATGATTTTATTATTTTTAACATAGCTCTCACTCTACAAATCAAATACAATAATTGATGACCGCACTCGGGTGAAAAATTCAATATAATTAATGCTAAGTTGTATTTCTGATAATTACAGATTTTTCGAGTTGTGTCCAAAGCAGAAATAAATGCAACTGGTTGGGGTTATTTGATTATTGCAGGGCACAAAACTCAGAAGAATTTTAAAGCTTTGGCCGGATGGTTTTATCAAAATGCGCCGGTCACAATCAACCCGGATGGTTTTAAACTTTTGTTTTAGACTGCCGGATATCAGGACAACATATTTCTGAATCCAAAACAATGTAACTAATGATTTATTAACCGTAAAATTGAGAGAAATGGTAAACAAATCTTCCTTAATAGCTATTGCAATATTAATTATTGGAATGTGTTCGGCAGCCCGTGCAACCGGAACATTTACCGATCCGCGTGATGGCAAAGTATATAAGACCGTGACAATAGGTACTAAAATGTGGATGTCTGAAAACCTTGCCTTCAAAACAGAGCAGGGATGTTGGGCATACAACCATGAGGAGGCAAATGTTAAAGATTATGGGTACCTCTACAACTGGGAAACGGCAAAGAAAGTATGTCCTGAAGGCACAATACGGGCCAATGTTACTCGACAAGCCCGGTATTTTTAAAGTTGTGTACTCGAGCGTTTGTGGGATAACTGAGAACACATTCACAAAAGTTGAAACAGATGCCAATTACAAAAAGCTATATGCCGTCGCAGAGGTGATTCATCAAAATCCGGTGATGAGCTATCTGAAAGGATTCGACTGTGATGCAAGTCTGGTTGGGAGCTATTTTAAACGGTTAAACGGATATGGAATTCCATGTCATATGGAATTCATGTTTCGTGTTTGGTTTTTACAAGACGGGAAGGAAGTTAGATGGAATGTTGAGGCACCTCATTGAGATTTGGACATAAACATAATGAGACCAACTCAGGGCGGGGGTATTTTTGATATGCATACGAAT
The DNA here is from genome assembly GCA_963789465.1 of uncultured Bacteroidales bacterium. Taxonomy (GTDB): domain Bacteria; phylum Bacteroidota; class Bacteroidia; order Bacteroidales; family VadinHA17; genus LD21. Next base: position 53,995 of record CAWBLL010000028.1, on the reverse strand, counting down.
TATCCATCTGTAAAGACAAATCCAAATTATACCTCCGAAAAATGGGAAAATGCAGGAGAAAATGTCCGTGAAGCTTTTAGTCTGCTCCTGGGCTTACTGAAGCTTAATCCTGATCAGGCAATAGTTGACTTTACAGGCAAAATGGTGGAGGATGAATATGCAAGCTTTTCGGAATCAGAACGGGATATGTATGCCTACTTTAGTTCCACCAAAAGCCGTGGGCTTTCAGGAATCTCAAACGACTCTACAGGTGACCCGATTATGCGCGCTAATCCGGCTTATTGGAATAAAAGTCTGCCAAGGTCAGCTATACAGATTTTTTTATTTTATTATCCCGCTGATAAAAATTTTCTCAGAAATGAAAAAGAACAGCAGCTGAAAGACAACAATGGGGAATATCACATCAGCCGGTTTATTGAAGGTCTGGATATCAACACGTTGATTCCACTGATTGACAGATAAGCCAAAAACAAATATTATTTAGCCCTAAAAATTCCTGAATATGATAACAAAAACTTTAAATACCCTCTTTGGGGAGTTCTTTTTCTATCTCATTCAATACTGTTTGCTTAGAAAGAACCTGTTGTGATTCGGGACCACACGGACATTTTCGATTTGATTGATCGGATTGGTTACACTCATTTTGATTGTTATTTTACTAACACTGAAGCTAATACAAATTATCCGTAGTGTTCATTTAAAATTCAATATAGTTCTTTGAAATCTTGAATATACTCGGGTTGTAGCGTTTTTTGATAGTGTGACGATTTGAAATGAAATCAAACTTAGCTTCTGATCTGATAAAGATTAATTTCACTTGCCGTTGGCTTTAGCAAACGGTATTGACTTTGGCTTAACCAAGGTTTAACTTTGATAGCATAATCTCAAAATCTTTCTAATTCTGAGAAAAAATAGTGCTCTCTTCATGCTGTATCACAGAACACATAGGCTGAAGGGATGCAACATAAATCGCAACTCTCACTAATGGTTAATGCTCGCATGCTGCAGCCAGTTTTGTTCATCAATGCGGGTCTGCAGAAAGCAATTTTGGCTGACACAGCAAGGCCAAGCCCTACAGGTTATTGCAATAAACTTGCTTTAGTTATTCAATAATCCCGCTTCATCTGCCGAAATCAGTAATTTTACATCTAGTATGACTTATATCCAAGGCAGAAATAAACATAACCGGTTGAGTTTATTGTATATTCAGCCAATGTATAATAAATTAGACGAATGAAAAAAATTATAATAATAGCATTAGCAACTATGATAAGTTTACCGATTTCTGCTCAGCCTATTTCAGGTAAATGGAATGGAATATTGAAAGTTCAGGGAGTTCAATTAAGATTGGTTTTCAATATTACCCAAACGGAAAAAGGGTATGTTTCAACTATGGATAGTCCTGACCAGGCAGCAAAAGGTATTCCTGTAACTTCTACAATTTATGAAAATTCTATTTTAAAACTTGAAGTATCAAATGCTGGGATTCAGTATGAAGGAACTTTAGATAAAGAGAATACTATTGTTGGAACATTTAAACAAGGTGGTCAATCTTTTCCACTGGTTTTAACTAAGGAAAAAATTGAAAATGAGAAAGTTCAAAGAGTACAAGAACCAATCAAGCCCTATCCTTACTATTTGGAAGAAGTTGAAATTGAAAATACAAAAGATAAAATTGTATTAGCTGGAACTTTAACCTTACCTGAAAAAAATGGTAATTTTCCGGCAGTTATTCTTATAAGTGGGAGTGGACCACAAAACAGAGATGAAGAAGTATTAGGCCATAAGCCATTTCTTGTTTTGTCGGATTATTTAACGAGAAATGGTATTGCAGTATTAAGATATGATGACCGCGGAACTGCAAAATCTACTGGCGACTTTGGAAATGCAACAACATTCGACTTTGCAACAGATGTTCAATATGCAATAAAATATCTTCAAGCAAGAAAGGAAATAAACAAGAACAGTATCGGACTAATTGGACATAGCGAAGGCGGTATTATCGCACCAATTGTTGCATCAAAAAATAAAGATGTAGCATTTATAATTCTAATGGCAGGCCCAACTCTGAGAGGAGATAAATTGCTTCTGCTTCAAAAATATAAAATAGAAACACAGATGGGGATTAATAAACAATTAGTTGAGAATAATCAGCAGATTTTTGCAGGAGCATATGAAATAATTCTAAATAAAAATTTAGGAAAAGAAGAAATATCGGACTCGTTGTCCCATTACTTTAGTTCAAAATACGGAAATTATTTACCTGAAAATCAAAAAATTGCTTTAATTAATCGACTAACCAGTCCCTGGATGATAAATATGATCAGACTTGACCCAGCAGTATATTTAGAGAAAGTAAGCTGCCCTATGCTTGCAATGTACGGAAACAAGGACTTACAAGTTCCTTCAAAGGAAAATTCAGAAATAATTGAGAATATTTCCAGGAAATCTGAAAACTCCAGGATTGAAGTAAAGGTAATTGAAAATTTGAATCATTTATTTCAGGAATGTGAAACAGGTGCTGTCAGTGAATATGCAGCAATAGAACAAACAATCTCACCAATAGCATTAGACGAAATGTTATATTGGATTTTGAAACAGATTAAGTAATTACCATAGCTGACAAATGCTATACCCAATAAGGGTTTTATTTATAAATTGAAAGTAAATGCAAGCCAGGAAAACCAGTAATACTGAACCGATATTAAAAATAACAGCCAAAGCCTAAAAGGCGGTATGTGTAATTGCCTGTTTCATGCCTCGACAGTTTAGTAATGACCACAAGCATCTCACAGGTTGCTTTGGAGTCTTTTAGCAGGGTTACCTGCCAGGCCACATCCTGATACCACCGCAACATAAATAGGTTAAGATAATTCTAAAATAACTGCCAATAACAGAAGCAGCAAATTGCATCCCCCAGAATTCCGGAGGTATTTGCAGCAATCAGGAATCTTGCCTGTCTTTAATAAAAATCATTATTTTTTGACTTTATCAACCATGAAAGTAATTCAGGCTTTAAAGAATCTTACTACAGCACTTTTTTCTCTTGGCATTATCTGTCAAGGTTTTTCCCAATGTCCTGATAGAGAATATTATTACTCTGCTGAAACAGAAATACCATGGGCAAGTTGTTACGTATACCAGGCAGGAGGTTCAAGAATCAAAATACCATTTCTACCTGCTGTTTATGATAAAAAGGCACCCTTTGGCACCTTCTGTTTTACAAAAGATATTGCACTTGATTTAAAAATTATTTTTGCAGGAGATGGGAAAGTATCGGATCCGGATTATAATCCATATAGCGATATTGATGCTACCGGAAAAGCTGTTTTGATTTGTGCAAATTTCCCGGATACATTAAATAAAGAGACTAAAAGCAAAATTGGAATTCCTGATTGTTTAAATCAGGCAATAAAACATGGTGCAAAAGCTGTGGTTATTGCTGATTTTAACGAGGTTCCATTTAGCTATAAGATCTCACAAGAGTATCTTGATATGGAAATACCGGTGATTGTGATTGATAAAAAAGGAATATCCAAAATTTTACAGAGTGCCGGCAGGAATCCGGAAAATATATTCAATCAGTGGAAATCAACAGGCACATTCACGTCACAGGAACTTATTTGTAACATTAGAATTGATGTGCAAGGGAAATTCAATCATTTAATGAAATCAAACTTTAATTTCTACTATCCAAACGGAAATTTTAACCTGAAATATATCGAAGCCTTATCTGAAGAAAATGACAAGTCCGTTGATTTTCTTGTTGGTTTATTTAAAGAAATCGGATTAAGATGGGAAAAGACAATGGTAGTATATTTCTCCGGTTATGACATTAAGAGTTTTTACACTCTTCATTGTGGCAGAGGCTTGTCAAACGAAAAGGGAGTCTTCATAGTGCTTGATACCACCCGGCAGGAATACAAATTGATTGTACATGAAAATGCACACAAATTGTTCTCTGACAATATGGGTGACAATAGTTCATTTATATCCGAAGGAATTGCCATGTATGCCCAGGCCGAGGCAGACAATAAAATGGCAAATCATAGAACTGCATTAAATTATCTGAAACAAAATAAGCTTTATCCGCTTGAAAAAATGATGGATTTTAATATTGGACAAATTCCCGAGGAGACTGCTGTTGGATACCCGGCTGCCGGATCGTTCATTGGATTTATTATTGACGTATATGGTTTGAAAAAGTTTAAAAAATTATACATGCACAAATACGATTCTTCCCAGGATAGAATTGCAAGATGGAACAATGTTTACGACAAAACTTTAAATGATCTGGAATTTGAGTGGCATAAGTGGCTGTTGTCGAACGTTTCAGGCCCGGGTAAATAATTTCATAACACTGGTTTCTGTCTACTGAAGATGCTTATATATATTAAATACTGTAATTCTGCAGTTGTATGACCTTGTTCTGTTTTAAAATAAACTAAGTGGATTAACGGATCAGCCTTCTCCCTACAAAACCTATATCTCAAAAACAGTTCCGATGTTGGAGAACCTTACTGGGTATTATAAAGCGGCTGATGGTCAGACAAAAAAGAAAATTCTTGGTTGCATCTTTTCAGAAAAACTCGTTTTTGAAAAAGCCCTCCTTCGCCACCACCTTTGCCAAGGCTTCGTTGGTCGAAGAAAGCTTCGGAGGATAATAGAAGAGTTGCAACCACCCCTTTTACGGAACCCATACAAGTTTTGTTCAAGATTACCAAGGTGTTACAAGGGTCTAAAAATAAAAAAGAGGTTGAAAATAACCTCTTGTCTACTTTGGCTCCCCAGGTAACTTACGACCCACGGATTGATGGTGTTTCAAAAGGGCACCTTTTTTTTAGGTGATTTTCATTTCTTTTGCTCCTCCAAAAGAAATGAAACAAAGAAAAGGAGTCCGGAAAAGACAACCACGCCCTGTTTGTCCGCCCGCTACACAAGCCTTAAAGGCGCCACCAAACAGGGTGTGGTTCGCACCTTTTCCGGCCTGCCCTCGCACCGTCTAAAGAAATAGATTTTGAATAGTGAAAAGAGGGGGGGATGCCTCTCCCCTACAAAAACCTCAGGTTATGTAACTTGAGGTGTGCAAAGTCATAGATCAAAGATTGTATTTAAAGACAACATTCCTAATCAAATTTTACTTCTTCCACCCTCACTGGAAGAGATGATAGATCCCAACCACCCGGTTAGAGTTTTAAATCAGGTTATAGACAGCCTGGATTTAGATACTTTAATAAAAAAGTATGATGGAGGAGGCTGCTCAAGCTATCATCCACGGCTTATGCTAAAAATATTAGTTTATGGATACCTTACCAATCAGTACTCAAGCCGGAAGCCGGAACAAGTGGCATGCCAGAATATACACTTTATGTGGTTAAGCGCGATGAGTTATCCTGATCACAATGCGATCAACCACTTCCGCAGTGACAGGTTTAAAGGAGCATTGAAAGAGGTCTTCAGCCAGGTTGATTTACTGTTGGTTGATAGTGGGGTAATAGTATTAAAAGGAGCTTACCTTCTTCAGGAGAATGAAAGAGGATAACATGTTAAATAGTCAGTTAAAGCCTGGATATAACTGGCAAATGAGCACGTGATTCAGAGACTTCAAAGCAGGCTTTGCTTATCCATGGTCTGAATTTAAAAGTATAACTGTTTTTAATAACCGTATTATGCTCTTCAAGTCTTCTGGCTGGTTCATTTGTATGTCCAACATAGTACCTGTCAGCGCTTTCTGAATAAATGATGTAGATATAGAATATAATAGCACAGTGAATGAAGACAAAAAAAGAGGATTTCTCCTCTTTGATGGCTCCCCAGGTAAGACTCGAACTTACGACCCACGGATTAATCCCGAGTCCTCGGGATTGCTCTAACCAACTGTTATTTAAGGATATTCTTAATAAGAGTAACGAAAAAATCCGAGTTATCCTTTTGAAGAATAAGTTTTTGCAGAAAAACCCTACTCTTCTGTTTTTTTATAAATCTTTCAACGATCATGGCTTCTCCTCTGTCGGAAGATACCTTAAAAAACAGGATCAATGTCCAAGGCAAATGTTTAGCAGTATATTTATCGGATCTTGAAGGATTATTGTGTTCTTCCAGACGCTTTTGTACATCAGGAGTATGTCCGATATAATATCTATCTGAACTGGAGCTAAATAGAATGTAAACGTAATACATGAAGCGAAAAAAAGAGATAATTTTCATCATCTCTGAATTTTGGCTCCCCAGGTAAGACTCGAACTTACGACCCACGGATTAATCCCGAGTCCTCGGGATTGCTCTAACCAACTGTTATTTAAGGATATTCTTAATAAGAGTAACGAAAAAATCCGAGTTATCCTTTTGAAGAATAAGTTTTTGCAGAAAAACCCTACTCTTCTGTTTTTTTATAAATCTTTCAACGATCATGGCTTCTCCTCTGTCGGAAGATACCTTAAAAAACAGGATCAATGTCCAAGGCAAATGTTTAGCAGTATATTTATCGGATCTTGAAGGATTATTGTGTTCTTCCAGACGCTTTTGTACATCAGGAGTATGTCCGATATAATATCTATCTGAACTGGAGCTAAATAGAATGTAAACGTAATACATGAAGCGAAAAAAAGAGATAATTTTCATCATCTCTGAATTTTGGCTCCCCAGGTAAGACTCGAACTTACGACCCACGGATTAACAGTCCGTTGCTCTAACCAACTGAGCTACTGAGGAATATGTTTTCAGCCTCTTTTTAACTTAGTTGATCACGGATTAATCCCGATCCATCGGGATTGCTCTAACCAACTGAGCTACTGAGGAATATGTTTTCAGCCTCTTTTTAACTTAGTTGATCACGGATTAATCCCGATCCATCGGGATTGCTCTAACCAACTGAGCTACTGAAGAAGATAATTTAAAGATCAGTTCACCTTTTCGATGGCCAAAAGTAAGGGCTTTTAGTGAATTAAGCAATATCTTTGAGAAAATTTTTTGCTATGTATAAAATACTTGGTTTAGGCAATGCACTTGTAGACATAATGACCATGATACCTGATGATTCGGTTCTCGGAAAGTTCTCATTGCCTAAAGGCAGCATGCAGCTTGTCGACAGGGAAAAATCAGAATATATTAAAACGGAAACGGCGAAACTTACAAGAAATCTGTCATCCGGCGGATCGGCTGCAAATACAATTCACGGGCTTGCAATGCTTGGAATAGAGACAGCCTTTATTGGATCAATCGGGAAAGACGACCTGGGAAATTTCTTTGAGAATGACATGAAGCATGCTGGCATAAAAACCATTCTCACCAGAAGAGATTCCCCAACCGGAACAGCAGTTGCCCTTATCTCTACCGATTCGGAAAGGACATTTGCCACTCATCTCGGAGCAGCGGTTGAATTTGAGGCAGCTGATCTGAACAGAGCAGATTTTAAGGGCTACGATTTGCTTTATCTGGAAGGATATTCAATATCTAATAAACCACTGATTGAGACAGCTTGCAAAATTGCTAAGGATGAGGGGATGAAAATTGTCCTGGATCTGGCCAGCTATAATGTTGTGGAATCTAACAGATCTGATTTTAAAGAGATAATTGATAAATATGTTGATATCCTCTTCGCAAATGAAGAAGAAGCAAAAGCCTACACCGGGCATGGTCCGGAAAAGGCATTGAGTTCTGTTTACGGGAACTGTGAGATTGTGGTAATTAAAGCAGGAAGCGAAGGATCATGGATAAAAAGAGATTCAGAGGTATTCAAAATTGCAGCTCAGAAAGTGAATGTAAAGGATACAACCGGGGCAGGTGACCTGTATGCTGCCGGCTTTCTGTTCGGTTATTCCACCGGAAAGGACCCTGGTGTCTGCGGAGAGTACGGTACATTGCTTGCAGGGAAAGTAATTGAAAAAGTTGGTGCCAGGTTGGATAATAACCAATGGCAGGATATAAAATCCATTATTTCAGGCACTTGATGATGCACAGGCGGCACTAAGTTTCTATGATTCAACTTCTATCCTGGAAACCTCTATCCTGTTTATCCCGGAATGGCCAAAGGGACGGGGGAGAGGTTGCGCGATACCGTTTGCATCTATCGTCCGGCAACTGATGTTGTAGTGACCAGGTGAATTTATTTCTGTCTTAGCAGCCCAGTGTACAATAGTATTGGGCAGGGGCCAGGAGAAAGGCTTACCTGTTTTGTTATCAATTTGCATTATAGCAGGCAATTTACCGTCGGGCAGGTCGATGCCCCATTTCAACGGTGGTGGTAAAATGATCGCGTCACGCCATTCTCCGTCTGTGAAATAAGAATCCTCCTCAGGTGCGTGGTGTTCTTCGGGCCGAATCCGGTACTGGACTTTATTCAGACCGGAACTGCCAACCTGGGCGAGACCAGTGATTGCAAAGGGTTCTCCCTTTCTGGCTGCATCCGGGGTATGGATGAACCTTGCACAAGTTTTTATGGGACTTTCAACATCGTTATTTGCCTCTGCATAAGTGTCATTGGCATGGTAACTATTTGTCACCAGAATCCGTTGAAGCCATTTGATGGACCGATTTCCGTAAAGACCGGGCACTATCAGGCGTACCGGTCCGCCGTTGGCTTGTGACAGTGGAAGACCGTTCAGTTTGTAGCACAATATGACCGGCAGTTCACCAGGGGCTTCCTCAAGAACCCTACTCAGAGGCAGAGAGCTTTTAAACATCTGCTTTGGGTCATCGTTATGAAAACCGTAATAGAAAATACGTCTTATGTTTTGCTTTGGCCGGGCCATCCACAGCACATCACGTAATGGTACCCCCTCCCACAGTCCCATACCATAGGGTCTTGGAGCGTTTGTGCATGTCAGTACATGCAGGAATCGGACGGCATGTTTGTCAGCCAGATTCATTAATTCAGACCAGCCAAATGCATTGCCTTTTTCTTTGGCAATGGGCCGGTCTAATTCGGAGTTGCTTTCCGGATCAGGAAGGATTTCAAGCTGCCAGGTTTCGGGAGTAAGTCCGACAGAAGACAATTTCGCTGACGGGAGCTCTGTGAGCACAGGATTTCCTCTGCGTTGTACTATGAACTTGTCTGCAGGAGTAAGATATTCCAGTTTGCTGACAGCTTTTTCAAGGAGAGGATCGAGCCGTACCATCTCATCACCATTGCCGGTTTTGGTCAGGGAATTGGAAAGACTGGTTATGCTCCCATTGAGAAAAGGCACCCCAGCTGCCAGAGTTCCCAGCGCTGCGAGGGCTTCACTCCGCGTCATTTTCAGATTAGCCTTTCCGCTTTTATTTTCTGATACTTTGAATTTTCGGTGTAATTCTTCCATTGTCCCTTTGTATTTGTTTCTGACTTCTGAGAATTATTTGTATGCAATGAAAAAAAGACGTTTGAAGGGGAAAATAACCTTTCCGTTGGACTGTACCGGATAATCTTTTCGGATTTCATTTAGTACCTGCGACTCGAATTCCATCTTTTGATCCTCTCCTTCCAGTCTGTCAAGGAATGGTCTCAGACCGGTTCCCCTTACCATTTCAAGTATCCTCTGATGCGAATCCATAATATGCATGTAATCTGTCTCCCAGATTTCAATATCACGGTAAATAGCCGACAGGAGGTCAAAATAATAAGAATAATCATAGATTGCAAATGACTCAACAGTTCCTTCTGTAAGTGTATTCCAGCGATTGTCAGATGAAATTCCTTTAAGTGCTTTCCCGACCGGCATATCCCAGAAGAGTGGAATCTGAACGGCAATAAGCCCATTTGTATTCAGAATGCCATGAAATTTCTTAAGCAGACCGGGATGATCAGGGATCCATTGAAGTGCAGCATTTGAGAATATAATGTCATAAGTATCGGGAAAGTCATCCCTGCCGGCATCAAGTATGATCCATGACTGATCAGGATAATCTTTTCCGGCCTTAGCAATCATTGCGGGTGAATTATCGACACCTGTTATTTCCGAATCCGGCCATTTCCGGACAAGAACCTGTGTGCTGTTTCCCGGCCCGCAACCGACATCAACGATTTTGAAAGGGGTCTCAGTTTTTATACGTGAGACCAGATCCATCGATGGCTGAGTCCTTTCCTTTTCAAATTTAAGATATAAGGCCGGGTTCCAGTCGTTATTTCCCATTTGCTTTCCTGTTTTAGTGACGAAATTAAATAATTCGTGAGATATTTGTCCGGGTTCTCAGGAAGATTTTCAGTCATGAGTTCCATTTGAATGTAAAAAGGGGATGTTGAAAAATGTAAGATGATCAGAAGTTATAATGATTCAACAGCCCCTTTTAGCAATTCCTTATTTCATATTAAGGTCCACAGTAAGCGGGTCATTATTTACAATAGCAAGGAAAAAATTAACCTCTTCCCGTTGAAAGCTTCCGGTGATTTCACACAAGCCGTTTTCCATTGCGGTTTTTACGACAGGGGTATAGAATACTCTGTTATCGATCACTATGGCAATGGGCTTATTGAGATTTCTTCCTGTCAGATCAGCCCATGTTTTTGCTGAAGTTTGTCTGAACTTTATCTTAATTGCCGCTGCCTGTGAATTGTCGACCCCGGAAGTGGCAATATTTTCGATATCTGCCCTGGTCAGAGCCGGTTCATTTTTCACGGCATACAGACAAGACAAAGTTTTGCTGAACTTCAAATCCCACAGTAATTTATAACCGGAGAGATTTTTTGACCTTAAGATGTCATACACAGAATCAGTAATATGTTTATTCCCGAAAGTAGAGCATGCCAGTCTTCCTTCTGAGGAGGAGGTCTCAGGTTCATCTTTTGATAAGGGAACAATATCCTTCAGGGTCAGGGTCTCATAAAATCCGAGATTGCCTTTTAATGTAAGGAGGTCTCTTATTTCAGATAAATTTACATCCTTTGGAACCTGTACTTCAATTTGTTTTTTTTCAGGGATTATCCTGACTGACGATTCAAGTTTATACGTTTTCAATCTGTTTCTTATTACTCCGGTTGATTGTGTAAGTGACCCAATGGAAACATTTTGGCCGGAAGAATCAAGAATTAATTTTTTAGAAGTTTTATGTGATGAAAAACCGAGTGTTATGCAAATACAACACGCTGTAAGAAAATAATATAAAGTTTTCATAATGTTGATTTTAAGTTAAATAGAATTGTGAATGATAAAATAATCAGACTTGTATTCCAATTAACTTAAAACAGGAATCTCATCTCTTTCGGTCAACAAAGGGTGAGATCGAAGATAGAAAATTTGAAACGGACCTGATTCATTGCGAATCCTGTCAAGAACACAGATTCCCTGTGTTGTTTTTTTATTGTCGGTAAATTGAATCTTATCAAATGACAGCAACCTGAAATTGTCTTTGTTTAGAATCCAGATCTGTTGCAAATTGTCTAAGCGGATAAGCGGCAAAATTGTACCACCGCTCTTCAGGACGGATAGTTCATTTTGATCTGTATGGCTACTATGTCCGGATCTGTTAAAATCTGGTCCGGGAAATACCAGTATTCCAAAAAAGAGAATCAGGATCAGATAAACTGAATCAATATGTGAAGTTCTTGGATCTTTCCCGGATATGGTCATAGGGACAAAGATAAATATTATAATTCTTTCGACCCGGCATCCCGGCGCATATTCGCTTATTTTTTTACCTGGATATTTGTTGTTTCATCCTTTTATCATATTCCTTCTGAAGTACAGATCTCTGCCTTCCGGCACCATGGGATGGAAGAAAAAGGGAGCAGCCTGTCTGCAGCAATTTGCCCCAGCTTCTCACCAGTTCTTCAGGATCTTCAGCAAAGGGTGGGTAGGTCGAACGTATGAAAATTCCGAACATGCAATCCCCTGCCAGAGCGATCTCATTATCCACAATCAGGCTTGATGACCCTTTTGTATGACCTGGTGTATGCAGGAGAGTGGCATTGAAGCCATAGGGATTCAGATCGAGTGTACAGTCATATTTAAAATCAACAAGACATGGTTCATAATTGAGGAAAGCTGCATTGGCAAAATACCTGGCGATGAAACCTGAAATGAAATTCGTCCCGCCGATATGAGGATTTCTGCCGGTGCACAGGTATCGCGCTTCCTTTTGCTGAATAATCACAGAGGCTTTGAATTTTGTCCTTATCCTGTTGGAATTGGCTGCATGATCAAAATGAGCGTGTGTCAGAATCAAATAATTTATAGAGGTTATATTCAGCTTTTTCAATCGTCTTTCGAGAACAGGCCACATGAATCCGGGACTCGTGTCCACAAGGAGATTTTTCCCGTTATAAATCAACAGAAAAACATTGCTGCGTCCCGACAGTATCCGGATTATCTTAGTCCCGTTTTTAGTCTCCCAGGTTTCCATCTGAATTTATCAAAAACCAAAAGATTTCACAATTTTCTTAAAAATATCGGTGTTGTCATAGATTCCTCCAAATTTTTCGGAACCAGGGCCATAAGCATAAACCGGAACCATAACTGCAGTATGGTCTTGTGTCGAAAAGCCCAGCTCAACCTTATGCGTAGCTCTGTCTCCACCGGTGATTGACACTCCTCCGGTCTCATGGTCTGCAGTAATGATGACCAGGGTATGCCCGTCCCTTGCGGCAAAATCCAGGGCTATACCGACTGCTTCGTCGAAATCGAGTGTTTCGTCAACAACGCCTTCTGCATAATTGGCATGACCGGCCCAGTCGATCTGAGACCCTTCAATCATGAGGAAAAATCCATTTTTATTTCTGCTCAGGATATTGATTGCTTTCCCGGTTGAGGCAGGAAGCATGTTCCCTCTTCCACTGAGCCTGTAAGGATTATGAACAGGTGCGGTAAGACCGGCCAGTTTTGAAGCAGACGATCCCAGGACCTGTGCTAATGTGGTATCCACTTCGTAACCTCTGGCTTTGAGAGTGTCGAGAAGGTTCTGGTGGTCAGCCCTCTTTGCAAAATGATCAATTCCCCCGCCAATAAACAAATCTATATCAGTTTTAAGAAAATCTGCAGCTATATCTTCATAACTTTCCCTGCTGGCCTGGTGGGCAATGAATGAAGCGGGTGTTGCATGGGTTATCGAAGAAGTCGAAACCAGCCCTGTCAAAAGGCCATGGTCTTCAGCTATTTCAAGAATTGATTTTACCGGGTGCCCAAGTGAATCCATACCAATTGTGCCGTTCACGGTTTTAACACCAGTAGCCAGGGCTGTGCCGGCTGCTCCCGAATCTGTAATGTAATTATCGGAAGAAAAAGTTTTAATCAATCCGACAGTGCTGCATCTCTCGATATTCAGAGTGGAATCTGAGACAGTCATTGCTGCATAGACATCTGAAAGACCCATACCATCGCCAATCATCAGTATCACATTTTTTATTTCAGGAAGAGCCTTATCAGCAGATTTATTTTGCTTTGAACATGAGACAAGCGACGCCAGAAGAATGATCCGGATGAGTAAACAGGACATTTTAATCATATTATCTCTTTTATTAAGATAGGCAGCATATTTGTGGTTACAAGATAATAAATGAAAATAAAAAACAGTCTGCCGGGAGCAGAAACCGGGTATTATTTTTTTCATGGAATACTGTGGGCCATTTTGAAATATTATTGACAGACCCATCGGTACAGTATTCAGAGGATAGTGGTTTTTGGTCCCGCTGATCACATTTTTAAAACAAAATCCTCCTCTTGCGCGTTATTGTGATAATTAGTAAATTTACTTCAGTAATGTCTCTTTTTCTCATCATAGCTGCAGGACATAAAAAACAGCAATATTCTCAACGCATATTACGGTAAAAATAATTTCAATGAAAACTTTTAAACTCCTTTTTGCCCTGTCCCTTTGGGCACTGATAATCAGCACTGTTACTGCCCAGACTACGGACATGGATAAACCCATACCGCCCGATCCGGTCATTATAACTGGCAAACTTGACAATGGTTTGACCTATTACATTAAACAGAACAAGAAACCTGAAAAGAGGATGGAGATGCGGCTTGCCATAAATGCAGGATCGATATGTGAGACAGACAATCAGCAGGGACTGGCCCATTTCTGTGAACATATGTGTTTCAACGGAACCAAACACTTCCCTAGCAATAAGATGGTTGACATGCTTGAGGAAATGGGTGTCAAGTTTGGTGCGGAACTCAACGCCTATACCAGTTTCGATCAGACAATATACATGCTAAAGGTTCCTACCGACAGCATTTTATGGATAAACAGGGGCTTTGAGGTGCTCGGAGACTGGGCTCACAATGTAAGCCTCGATGATAAGGAGATCGACAAGGAGAGAGGAGTGATTGAAGAAGAGTGGAGGCTGGGGCTCGGCGCCGACGACCGCATGCAGGCAAAATATATACCGGTAATCCTGAAAGGTTCAAAGTATGCCCGAAGGCTGCCGATAGGCAAAATTGATATTATAAAAAATTTCCCTTATGATACACTGCGTGCATTCTACAAGGAATGGTACCGGCCGGATCTGATGGCAGTAATTGTAGTTGGAGATATTGATCCGCATATGGCGGAGAAGAAGATAATAGAATATTTCGGAGGTATACAAAACCCGGTAAATGCACCACGCCGCATAGAATATCCCGTTCCCGGAAACACCGAACCTCTGATCAGTGTTGTTACGGACAAGGAAGCATCAGGCTTCGATGCCACAATATTTTACAAGCATAAGAAATCCGAAGATGTAACCTATCGTGATTATCGAAATCAGCTGATGAGAACATTATATACCGGCATGTTGAACAACCGCCTCCAGGAAATTGCTCATAAGCAGGACTCTCCCTTTTTATACGCCGGTGCAGGATACGGATCCTTTATCGGACGTTCTGTGGACGCATATACACTGTCGGTGGCAGCTAAGGAAAACCGGATAGGGGAAAGCCTTGACATTGTTCTCACGGAAAATGAAAGGGTTCATCAATTTGGTTTCACTCCTACAGAACTAGAGCGCGAGAAAATGGATCTCCTTACCAGTTATGAACAGATGGCAAAAGAGGCGGACAAAACTGAATCCTCATCATATGCCGATGAATATATCAGGAATTTCCTTACCAGGGAATGCATTCCTGGTATAAAGGCGGAATATGAAATAACTAAAGGATACCTTCCCGATATAACTCTTGATGATATCAATAATCTTGGGAGCACATTGACTTCTGATTCAAATATGGTGGCACTTGTAACCGCTCAGCAGAAGGAGGGGGTCAAGGTGCCGACTGTGGAAGAGATAAAGGAGATCATCAGCACGGTAAAAACAAAAAAGATCGAGCCTTATGTCGATGCGGTATCAAATGCTCCTCTCCTGCCAGTAATACCCACCGGCACGAAAGTTATTAAAAGGTCAGACGACAGCAATTTCGGTTTTACGGAACTGACTTTTGCCAATGGGGTCAGGATGATCCTGAAGCCTACCGACTACAAGAATGATGAGATCATTCTTTCGGCATTCAGCCCTGGAGGCACATCTCTTTATCCCGACAGCGATATTATGTCGGCAAATCTGGCCACTGCAATTGTAACCCAAAGCGGACTGGGGACCTTTGATCTTACCGGATTGCAGAAGAAGCTCTCGGGGAACACTGCAAACCTTACTCCCTATATCAGTGAGCTTAACGAAGGTGTAAAAGGTTCATGCGCTCCCAAAGACCTTAAGACAATGCTTCAACTAAATTATCTGTACTTTACGGGGATCCGCAGGGATGAAAATGCCTATGCTGCCCTGATCTCAAGAATAAGGAACATGGTAAAACCCATGCGGGCCAATCCTCAGGTGATTTTCCAGGATACCCTGGCAAAGATCGTCTCCCAAAATTCACCAAGGGTAATAGCCATCCCTACCGATGAACAGATAAGCCGGATCAATCTCGACAGGGCTGTCGCCATCTTTAAGGACCGTTTTGCCGATGCCAGCGATTTCACCTATATTATGGTAGGTAATTTTAAAGTTGATTCGGTAATTCCAATAATGGAAAAATATATAGGTGGCCTGCCCTCCATTAAAAGGAAGGAAAGCTGGAGAGATGTTACCCCTGGCTTTCCGAAAGGGCTGATTAATGTTGATGTACCTGCAAACTCAGAGCCACAGAGTTCAGTGGCAATGGTTTGGAAAGGTGATTTCAAATGGAATGATAAGGACCGCCAAAGCTTTGCAATGCTGATGGACATACTTGAAATCAAATGCAGGGAATCAATGCGTGAAGATCAGGGAGGAGTTTACGGAGTAAGTATTGACGGAAGTATTTCAAAGATTCCTGAAACAAAGTATTCTATCCAGTCAACATGGGGATGCAGCCCCGAGAACATTAAAAAACTGAGTGCCACTATGCTTGATGAAATGGAGAAGATCAAAAAGGACGGGCCTCTTGAAGTTGATCTTGACAAGGTGAGGGAAACCCTTTTACGTGACCGCGAGACCAGGATGAAGGAGAATAGCTTCTGGCTTGCGGCGCTCCAGAATCACTTCATGCTAGGAGATAAGTTGCGTACACTTGATGAATATAAGAATCTTATAAATTCAATTTCGATATCCGATATCAAGACAGTTGCAGATAAATACCTGAATACTAAAAGCTACGTTGAAGTTGCACTGACGCCGACAGTCAAAACTGAAACCAGGTAGGGGAAAGGGCTTATATTCCGGAGTGGCTCCGACGGGCTTCTCCGGATTTTAAAACAAGCCGTGAAGCTCGGCATTTATTTTGTCAATGACCTCGCTGAGGTGATCATTGTTGTTTGGAAAATTATAATGATCGGCTTCAATAATAAGTACTTTACCGAGGTCGTATGACTCCATCCAGGCTTCGTAGCGTTCATTCAGCCTTTTCAGGTAGTCGAGACGAATTGAACTTTCATACTCCCTGCCACGTTTCTGGATCTGATTCACCAGTGTGGGCACTGAAGCCCTCAGGTAAAGAAGAAGGTCAGGTGGCTGAATAAGGGATATCATAAGCTTGAAAAGAGTAGAGTAATTGTCAAAGTCACGGGTCGACATAAGACCCATTGAATGAAGGTTTGGAGCGAAAATAAATGCATCTTCATATATGGTGCGGTCCTGTACGATGTTTTCGGTTGATTTCCTGATTTCCAGTATGTGCCTGAAGCGTGAGTTAAGAAAATAGATCTGCAGGTTAAAAGACCATCTCTGCATATCTTCATAAAAATCGTTCAGATATGGATTATCATCAATATCCTCATAATTTGGAGTCCATCCGTAATGTTTTGCAAGCAGTCCTGCAAGGGTCGTCTTGCCGGACCCTATATTTCCTGCAATAGCTATATGCATAGAAAAGCTGGTTTCATTAAACAGTGCGTAAAATTACTAAAAAAATGAGACATGCTCTGAAGATTATGAAAGAATAAGATGGATTGCAAGTAAAGTCTTATTAATTACGGTGTTACACGGAGTTATGCAAGGAGATGCACTGTTTTGCGACAAGATAAAATTTTAGATGAACTAAATCGTTCTGCATTAATTCCTGATTGAAAATACTACCTGACAGGAAAAGTAGTGTATAACCCGGCGATCCGGATAAAATTGGGAGAGTGTGACTCAATCGTAAAATCGACCTAAATATCATTTTTGCCTGTTATTCCTGCAATTTGATAAAGGTCTTCAATGTATTCCCTCGAATTTGACAGACGCGGTACCTTATTCTGTCCCCCGAACTTGCTTTTCGTCCTGAGCCATTTATTGAACGTTCCAACGGGCACGGAATGGCATATGGGCCTGCCCAGGTTAAGGTCCATATACCTTTTGGCTTCGTAATCGGAGTTAACTGATTTCAGAGCGCCATCCATGGCATCAATGAATGCGTTAAGATCATCCGGTTCCTTCTCGAATTCGATGATCCATTCGTGATATCCTCTCGATTTGACATTCATAAAGACAGGGCCGGCAGTGTATTCGGCTATCACGGCTCCGGTCATCCTGCACGCAATTTCGAGAGCCCTGTCTGCATTATCGATTATTACTTCCTCTCCAAATACATTGATGAAGTGCTTTGTTCGTCCCGTTATCCTGAAGCGGTAAGGATTAAGACAGGTAAAAATTATTGTATCACCCATCATGTATCTCCATAGCCCCCCGTTTGTTGAAATGATAATTGCATAACTGACTCCTTCCCTGACATCTGCCAACGTGTAAGCAGGAGCTGATCCGGAATTTATACCATCAGCAGGTATAAACTCATAGAAAATGCCATAATCGAGCATCAGCAGCATATCCGTGCGCTCAGGGTCATCCTGCAAACCGAAAAATCCTTCTGAGGCATTATAGGTTTCCATGTAATGCATCTGGCTGCTACTTATCAGCTTTTTAAACTGATCCCGATAGGGAGTGAAACTTATGCCGCCATGGAAAAAGACTTCAAGATTTGGCCATACATCGAGAAGGTTTGTTTTTCCTGTGTATTCAAGGATCTGCTTTATGAGAACAAGGTACCAGGAGGGAACCCCGGAAATGCTTGTTACATTTTCATTTATACTGGTCCGGGTTATAAGGTCAAGCTTTTCCTGGAAATCCTCCAGAAGCGCAATTTTGGTTTTTGGCGTCCTGATTATCTCCACCCAGAAAGGGGCATTTTCAATCAGAATGGCGGAAAGATCACCGTATAGCGAATCATTGCTGAATTGATTGATCTTGTGGCTTCCTCCCAGTGTCAGGCTTTTTCCTGAAAAAATGCGGGTCTCGGGCCATTGAATGGTATAAAGGATCAGGATATCCTTCCCGGCCCTGTAATGACAATCTTCCAGAGCTTCACGGCTCATCGGAATAAATTTGCTTTTTGAGGATGTGGTTCCTGAAGATTTTGCAAACCACTTTATTTCACCCGGCCATAAGAGATTGGCTTCTCCGCGTTTCAGTCGTTCAACATATGAAATTATATCCTCATATGTCTGGACAGGAACTCTTGACTGAAATTCCCTGACCGTTGTGATCGAAGAGTATTGGTATTTTAATCCCCATTCCGTGTGTGCAGCTTTTGCCAGAAGTCTGTAAAGAGTCTCCTTCTGCGTCTCATGAGGATACTTTTTGAAGAGTTCTATCTGATTTATTCGCTTAACATTAAGCCAGTTAAGTATTGAAGGGATAATAGCCATACAAGGTCTGATTGATATTTAAAGATAGGAAAAACTTATTGGGAAAAGCCGACTATTTAGCCAAATACCTCCTTCAATATCCCGAGAGACTTAATTTTTTTTAGTCCTGCCAAATGAAGGGAGTAATAGCTGATCAGTGTATCGAGCACTTCATTACGTGTTGAGCCATTCATGCCGATGTTGCCAATGCTGTCGAAAGAAGCGATAAAAACACGGGCAAGGATATCAGAGATCTCTCTGTTTGCATAAATACCATTTACCGGAGGGACAGGGACAAAGGTTCCGTTTGTCATATCGAAAAACTGTTCACCGGTATCTTTTCTCTGACCCGGTTCAAATCCCAGGAAGCTGCTCAATGCTGCCAGAAAGGCTATATGGAAGTTGGCGTAACCTTCCCTGCAGTTGTCAAAATATATTATGGATTTCTCAAGATAATCAAACAATTCTTCATGAGGACTTTGCTCTCTTAGTACTGAGGTCAGGACCTCGCCCAGAAAAATGGCGACACTGCTCTTTCGGATATCGGAATAGATGTCTGAAGGCGAATAAGCTGCGGAAAATTCTTTCAGGAGATTCATCTCGCGTGATTCCTTGAAGTAGATCTCAAGATCAAGAATGAACAGTGGTTGGAAAAGGCCATTATGTTTTCCCGATTTCCTGTTCCTTATTCCTTTTATGAGGAAGGATTGCCGACCGAATTTTTTAGTGTATAGCTGGGCAACAATACCCGAATCGGAATATTTTATCTGATGAAGTACTATTCCCCGTGTTTTCTCAAGCATGATGAAGCAATTACCCGTCAAAATTAAGATTATTGAAATTTATACGCTATTCCGGGGTCGATTTTATCAGGCGTTAGTATTATCAGCACCTGAATAAGCGTAATTTATTATATTTACTCATTAATAGCCTGTTAAAATGGCAGTGAATAATAATGAAGAATTAATAAAGAGGATCGCCCGTCTTGTACGGCAGAACCAGGAGCTTGAAGAGAATCTCAGGAAGCTCGAGCAGCTGTACGAAAAGCTTGTGAGTGAGAATGAAAGGATTAAGGCTCTTAATAAGAGGATGACACCGGAGCGGGGCAATGGGGACAGGGAAGGTGATAAGAAGGGGCATTCTCTGAAGTTTAACATGGCCACGGTTCTGTTCGCCGGCATCCGCGGATTTTCAAAGCTTATCGATAAGATGAACTCCTCTGTTGTGATGGATGAACTCGATGAGATCCTTTTTGAATTTGATGCAATCGTTGCGAGATACAAAATCGAAAAAATCAAAACCATCGGAGATACTTTCATGTGTGCAGGCGGTATTCCGAAAAAGAACATAACTAATCCGATCGATGTTGTATTGGCAGCTTTGGAAATGAGAAATTTTCTTGTTCAGTACGAGAAAAATAAAAGAGGAAATGACAGGATCTGGGAGCTGAGGACGGGCATTCATACCGGTCCGGTAGCGGCTGCCATTTCGGGTAAAAAGAAGATCAACTACGAAATTAAGGGAGATACAGTAAACACTTCGAGCCGCATTGAGACTGTCTCGGATCCGGGATCGCTTACCATTTCAGTAATGACCTACGAACTGGTGAAGGAGTTTTTTGATTGTGTTTATTTTGGCAAACTTCCTGTTAAATACAAGGGAGACCTGCAGATGTACCGGGTAAACGGATTAAAAACTGAATTTTCCCTTCAGGGGGAGGGTGTTTTTCCAAATGAAGCATTCAGGACAAAATTCGGATTAATACAGTTTACGGATATTCAGGAGGCCATTCTTGATAGACTCGAAAAGGAATTGCCTTCTGAACTCTATTATCATAATGTGAAACATACTGTGGATGTAGTCACGGAAGTGGAGCTGATAGGCTGGGGTGAAGGCTGCACTGATGAGGAGATCCTGCTGTTGAAGACCGCTGGCTTATTTCACGATGCCGGACACACCATAGGATATGACAATCATGAATATTTTGGCACCAGGATTGCAAGAGAGATGCTCCCGGAATACAATTACACACCAGGGCAGATTGACAGGATATGTTCTTTGATCATGGCAACCAGGCTGCCCCCGAAACCGGAGAACCTTCTTGAATATATTATATGCGATTCAGACCTTGACTATCTGGGGCGCAGTGATTTTATTCCTGTCTCGAATACACTTTACGAGGAACTTAAGGCTCAGGGAAAGATGAAATCGCTTAATGACTGGAATAAGCTGCAAGTCAAATTCATCTCCGGCCATCAGTATTTTACAAAAACCGCAAGAAGCCTCAGGGAAGTAAACAAGCAGCTTCAGATAGACCGTATTCAGGGACTTATCACCGATTAGCCATTACCTGATTACCAGTATTTTCGTAACAAAAGCCTGGGAGCCATCGCTGCTTGCACAGAAGATCAGATAAACCCCGGTGGCAACCTTTCTCCCATTATAGGTTTTAAGATCCCATGTCGCTTCTCCTCCGTCTGAAACTGTTTTAAAAACCAGGTTGCCGCTTATATCGGTTATATTTATCCGGGTGTCCCTGATAAGGCCTCTTATTGTCACATTTCCCGTAAAATCTTCCCTTACGGGATTAGGGAAGGCATAGACATTGACGAATTTCTCATCTCCTGCTGTGGCATTACCCCTGTAAGACTGAAGTCCCTTCGAAGTTCCAAACCATACATCCCCGGTTTTATTGTCAACCGCTAGGCTGATAATGGAATCGGAAAGCACCGGACTGTTCCTGACATTGAAATTTTTCAGCTGTGTAATCCCATCGGCCGATACATAGTACGCACCCGAGCCGGAGGTTCCAAGCCATTTGCGGTTAGCTCCGTCGACGGCAACCGAACTGACCGTTTCTGACTTGAGCAGATAATCGGACAGCCCTGACCCGTCATTCCTGGGTACTTTTATGCGGGATGCTCTCAGATCTTCATTAAAAACAGCTTCAGGATTATAATAGATCAGAGGTCCCTGATCTGTGCCAATCCAAATATTCCCGTCAAGATCTTCCACAATTGAGTAGACTGATGCAATAACCTGGTTTTCAGTATCTTTTACGATCATATGCTTGTATCTGTCGTCGCCTGGTATGTCGGGTGTCTTATTGTCATCGAAGATAAAGAGCCCATGGCCTTCCGGGAGAATGATCCATTTATGCCCGGCTTTTGTAATAATGAGGTCTGCCGCCACAGGAGCATCGATTGTCATTGGGTTGACAATCCAGGTGCCATTTGGTTTTAGTATCTTGATAGTACCCGGTACCCCTGACTGAGTGAGCCAGAGATTTTTATCCTTGTCCATTGCCAGTCCGCAAATTCTTATATACGGCTCACCCGGGATGGCCGACTGCAGAGGTGAATTCGCATCGGTGTACTGCCTGATCAGGGTATTGCCCCTGTACTCAAGCAGGCCATCTCCCCATGTTGAAATAAAAAGATGATCCCCATCGTCGGGATCAACCAGTGATCTTATAGCATCTTTAATATTGCCGGCTGCCGGGATTGTCCAGTTGCCTGCCTGAAAAAGCGAAAGCTGAAGAGGTCGCGAAAGATTATTCCAGAATTTATCAGTGCCACCTCCGCAAACCACTGTCATCCCATTGACGGATGAAATGTGAAAGGCCCTGTTTGAAGCCGGGCCGGGTGGGTTAAGCTGCGAAAATTGATTAATACCGTGGCCCCTGACAAATCCTGAGTTGTGATCTGCAATCCAAATGTCACCATTATCTGCTATTGATTCTGATATATCTGGCAGGGCGAAACCGTATGAGGCTATCGTCTGTTTAAGGATGCCGTCTGTACCGAAGTATCTGGCGTTTGAACCCGATGAGACTGTAAAACCTCCTGTCCCGGCATCCATAGACAGGTTGATGAGACCGGGGACAAAAGAAAAAAGCGAGATGGTCTGATCCAGGACAAAAAGCGAATCGCCGCCGGAAAAAGGATCATTTTTGTTTGCATATAACCTGCCTCCGGAAAATACCAGGGCTGTATAGGAACCTCCCGGATCGGGAAGAGTGTTAATGCGGCTCCAGTTACCGAAGTATGAGAGACCTTCGTCAGTCAGGCCTGCAGTGAAGACACCTGTCTCAGTTGCGGCATATACATTGTTATTGCCGAAGCTGATATCCCTTACTCCGTTGTTCTCAGTATCTGCTCCTGGCTTCCAGGTATCACGGATCTCCTTTTTCGCCATATCAAGAACCACAATCCCAAAACTGCATGCCAGATAGGCATATTTCCCATTGGTCCTTATTCGGTATATCTCCTTTTTCCCATCGATATATTTATTATAAATATCAGGGATGTTGAAGATAGTGTTGTTCCGAAACAGATCGACATTTGTATTTGAATAGCCGATCACAAGAGTTCCGGTTTCTTCCGACCATCCGATTGTACTTATCCCTGTATCCGTCAGACCATTGACCGTTGACAATTTTTTTACTTCTGCAAACTCCTTATCATAAATAAGCAGTGCCGGACCTGTTCCGACAAACACTTCCCCCTGGCTTACGGCGATGCTTCCGGCTGAATTGTAGCTGAGGTGGTCGGACCATGATCCTACAGGAGTCTGACCATAGGAACCCGGGGCTGATATCAGGAGCAGTAAGATTATATTAAGCGTCTTCCTCATAGGAAAGTGAAACTGCTGATTAATCCAAATGATTTTTATGGTCGTGTTGATGCAAAAAATCTTTCAATTTCTCAAAAGCCAGCGCTCTGTGTGAAATCTTATTTTTTTCGGAAAGTGTCATCTGGGCAAATGTTACCTCTTTGCCATCAGGTACGAAAACAGGATCATAACCAAACCCTTCTTCCCCGTATTTTTCTTCCGTAATTCTTCCTGATACAACACCCTCAAACAGATATTCCCTGTTTTCTAAAATCAGGGCAATGACAGTTCTGAATTTTGCCTTTCTGTTCTTTTTCCCTTTCAGCAAATAGAGTACTTTTGCAATATTGTCAGACGAATCCCTGGCTTCTCCCGCAAACCTTGCTGAATGTACCCCCGGCAAGCCATCAAGAGCCTCTATTTCCAGTCCGGTATCATCAGCAAAGACATCCAGTCCGGTTGCATTATGTACATAGCGGGCCTTGAACAGGGCATTACCTTCTATAAGAGGTTCATCTTCCGGAATATCTTCAGGGATATTAATATCCCGCAGACTCAGAAGTGTTATGGTATCGTCAAGGATATGGCTGATTTCCCTGACTTTATGCATGTTATTGGAAGCAAACACTAATCTCATAACCGATATTTTCATCAACTGGTAAAAGTACTAAAATTGGGCTTTCCTTTTGACCGGATTGTTTTAAGTGCTACATTTGAGCTAATAAAAAGCAAGATAACAGGTTATGTCTTATTGTACAGGGTTGGATTTTGGATTTTGCATCATGCTGTTGTATTTCATTACAGATCCTGCCAGACTATTTTTGGACTTGTATTTACCGGTCAGTGCTATTGTTGCTTATCTGGTTATTTTGCTGATAATTACCGGCTCGATCTACTACATATTAAAATATAGTTTCTCAAAGAAGCTGAATATGCTGGAACAGCTGGTTGAAAGGAAGACAGAAGAGTTGGCAGCAGAGCGGCAGAAGAGGGAGGCCCAGCTGGCAACAGTACTTCCCAAGAGTACTGCTGCAGAGATAATGGCAAATGGAAAGGCAACCAAGGTTAAGTATAATTTTGTAACAGTCTTATTCTCCGATATTCAGGGATTCACAAGAATTGCCGAGGAAACAAATCCTGAACTGCTTGTAGATGAACTCGACAAATTCTTTTTTTATTTTGATTCAGTCGTTGAGAAATACGGAATTGAAAAGATCAAGACCATCGGAGATGCATATATGTGTGCCGGCGGCATTCCGGAAAAAAACCGGACAAACCCTGTTGAGGTCATTCTTGCCGCACTGGAAATGAAAGCATATATGGCAGGTTTGAAATTGGGCTCCGAACTGGAAGGCATGAAATTTTGGGATATACGGATAGGAATACATACAGGTACAGTAATAGCAGGGGTTGTGGGACAGAAAAAACTATCGTACGATATATGGGGCGATACGGTTAATATCGCCAGCAGGATGGAGTCATCGGGAGATGCTGGTAAAATAAATATTTCAGGCACAACTTATGAGTTTGTCAGGGAATTTTTTGATTGCGAATACCGGGGCAGGATGCCTGTAAAATACAAGGGGGAATTAGAGATGTATTTCGTGAATGGCATAATTCCGGAGTTGTGCGACGAAAATGGCAGACCTAACAGGAAATTTATAACAGGATTGCAGAAAATAAAATTGCAGGATTTGGAGGAGATGGTAATTAAGATGTTTGATGATGAGGCACCTCCCAATCTTTATTATCATAATTCTTCACTTGTAAAAAATATATGCTCTCAGGTTGATCTGATAGCCCATGCAGAAAATCTTCCGGAGGAGGAATTTGTGGACCTTAAGCTGGCATCCATATTTCTGTTGACAGGATATCTGGCTGACTATGAAAAACCAATGGAGGAATCAGTCCGACTTGTGGAAAAGGTATTGCCCATGTCTGGTTTTAGCCAGGAGGACCTGGGTAAGGTAAAACAGATAATCATCAACTCCTATACAAATAATCCTGAAAGCTTTCAGGACCGCATAATGCATGATGCACGCTATGCATACCTTGGCAGGGTTGATTTTGTCAGACTCACCGACAAATTATTCAGAGAGCTGACAGAATACGGCAGGCATGTTGACAGGGATGAGTGGATCGGGATCCAGAAGCAGAATCTGTCCGATCATCAGTTCATGACTGACACTGCCAGGCTTCTCAGGAGCGTTTCTGCAGAAGACCAGGCAGAAGCACTCATGGCATCAGTCGAATAATCCAATTTCTGATAGAAAAAGTAATTAAAATTTGTTTTAAAGATGTACTTTTACCAGATATTTTAATTGTTATTGTTATGGAACAGCTTGACTGGAAGAATCTCCCTTTTGGATACTTTAAAACCGATTATAATATCAGGTGTTGCTATAAGGATGGAAAGTGGGGGAAACTGGAAGTCTCCACATCGGAATATATTGATATCCATATGGCTGCAACTGGTCTCCATTACGGGCAGGAGGCATTTGAGGGTTTGAAGGCATACATGGGTAAAGATGGAAAGATCAGGTTATTCAGGTGGGAGGAAAATGCAAAAAGGATGATCTCTTCAGCTGATGGGATCAAAATGGCTTCTTTTCCTGCAATGATGTTCAGGGAAGCTATTTTCAAGGTTATCCGGATGAACAAAAAATTTGTACCTCCATACGGCTCAGGAGCTTCACTGTATATCAGGCCGCTATTATTTGGCAGTGGTGCAGAAGTAGGAGTAAAGCCATCGAAGGAATATACATTCCTTGTTTTTGTTACCCCGGTCGGGCCCTATTTCAGGGGAGGCATTAAGCCTGTGAACATGCTTATATGCAGAGATTTCGACAGGGCAGCGCCGCTTGGTACCGGAATTTACAAGGTGGGAGGTAATTATGCTGCAAGCATGCGGGCAGTTATTGCAGCTCATGAAGGCGGTTATTCAAGTACTATCTTTCTTGACGCCAAAGAGAAGAGATATATTGATGAATGCGGCCCGGCTAATTTCTTCGGAATAAGGGATAATACCTATGTTACTCCCAAATCGGAATCCATATTGAATTCCATTACTAATATGAGTCTTATCGATATAGCGAAGGGTTTGGGTATGAAGACTGAACGCCGTCAGGTACCTGTTGAGGAGCTATCAGATTTTACCGAAACAGGAGCATGCGGAACTGCCGCCATAATCAGTCCAATAGCCAAAATCGTTGATCCTGATAAAAATATGATATACGAATATTGTAAGGATGGACAGCCTGGTTCCAGATCATTAAAACTTTACAATACTCTGGTGTCAATACAATATGGAGATGAACCTGACACTCACGGGTGGATAACAATTGTTGACTGATTAGCCTTATTATTTAAAAAAAATATTCCGAGATTGAAGACAAGCGAATCAGGATTATCGAAAACCAGGCTTAGAAGCTCCTACCTTACCCTGGTAGTAAGCGTCTCCCTGGTGTTATTTCTTCTCGGGGTTCTGGGTCTGGTTCTGATCAATGCCAAGGAACTGGCAGATTATTTTCGTGAGAACCTCTCCTTTTCCGTAATGCTGAATGATGACGCCAAAGAAGCAGATATAAGGATGCTTCAAAAAGATCTTGACGGCAAGCTTTATGTGAAGTCAACAGAGTATGTTTCAAAAGATCAGGCAGCTGCTAAAATGGAAGAGGATCTGGGCGAGGATTTCATAAACTTCCTGGGAGATAATCCTCTGCCACCCTCAATAGACGTTTACCTTTATGCAAACTATACAAGTCCCGACAGTGTTGCAAAAATCGAGAAATATGTTCTTGAATATCCTTTTGTGAAAGAGGTTTATTACCAGGAATCATTACTCTTCCTTATAAATGAAAACGTAAGGAAGATCAGCTTATTTCTGCTGATTATAAGTTCCTTCCTGTTCCTTATAGCTCTCACAATTATTAACAATACCATAAGGCTGGCTATTTATTCGAGAAGATTCATTATCAGAACGATGCAGCTTGTTGGAGCGACAAGGTCATTTATCCGCAGGCCTTTCCTTCTTCAGAGCGCTTTGCACGGACTGCTGGCTGCCCTGATAGCAATGGGACTGCTGATGGGACTTCTTTACCTGATCGAGAAAGAGTTCCTGCTGATGTTCACCTTCGAAAGCACAGACCTTCTTATTCTGCTGGGCATCGCCTTAATTGTGACAGGAGTCCTGATTAATATAATTTCAACTTTTTTTTCTGTAAACAGATATCTGAGTATTTCAGAGGACAAACTTTATTATTGAAAGATTATGAGCAATAAGAAAGAAAATAAGGAAAAATTGAATTTTGCTCTCGGCCGTGAGAACTATAAGCTTCTGGCCATCGGCTTCGGAATCATTATCATCGGCTTTTTGCTGATGCTGGGAGGGAAATCAGACAGTCCTGATAAATTCAGTCAGACTATTTTTAGTTTTCGCAGAATTACCCTTGCCCCGATTGTGGTTCTGGCCGGATTTATTTTCGAAATATGGGCAATAATGAAGAAGCCGGGAGAGACAGGTCAGGAATAATATTGCAGATAATTCTGGTTAATTTAAGACTGTCAATACCGGATGTTGTTGTCATCACGGGAGAACAGCCGGAATAGGATTGTTTAATAGAAATTTAATATTATATTGATGAACTGGTTTGAAGCTATTATCCTTGGACTAATACAGGGATTGACAGAGTTTTTGCCCGTCAGCAGTTCAGGACATCTTGAACTGGGTAAGTATTTATTCGGTATCGATGCGTCTGCTAACTTTTACTTTTCCATAGCCGTTCACGGTGCAACGGTGCTCAGTACAATCGTTGTATTATGGAAAGAAATTGCAGATTTAGCCAGGGGATTATTCCGCTTCAAATGGAATGAAGAGACAATCTATATTACGAAGATTGTTATTTCAATGATACCCACCGCCATTGCCGGCTTATTTCTGAAGGAGATAGTTGATAACTATTTCACCGGAAATATGATCTCCCTGGGAATTCATTTCATGATTACCGCCCTCTTTCTGTCGTTGACACTCATTATAAAACCAAAGGAGAGAGAGATAGGCTACTTTGATTCGCTGATCATCGGAATTGCCCAGGCTGTGGCTATTCTTCCCGCCATCTCACGCTCGGGAGCAACCATTGCTACGGGCATGATGCTTGGTAACAGGAAAGGAGATATTGCGAAATTCTCCTTCCTGATGGTACTTGTTCCCATTATAGGAGCTAACCTTGTAGAGATGAGATCAGGAGAGTTTACAACTGAGGGAACATCTTCTCTAGTGATCATGGCAGGATTCATAACGGCTTTTATATCAGGGTATATTGCATGTAAATGGATGATAAATCTTGTTAAAAAAGGAAATCTGGGGTGGTTTGCTCTGTATTGTATCTGTGCCGGAATATTTTCAATTTTGCTGGGAATTCATGTTATCTGAGAAACCTGGTGTATTTGAAGAAGGACAGGTACTGCTGTTTAATAAGCCTCTTTACTGGACTTCCTTTGACCTTGTCAATAAGATCAGGATAATAATCAGAAGCACTCTTTCAATTAAAAAAATAAAGGTAGGTCATGCAGGAACCCTTGATCCTCTGGCGAGCGGCCTGATGATCATTTGCACCGGCAGAGATACAAAGAGGATTGATGAGTTCCGCGACCTGGATAAGGAATATGTTGCTACAATACACCTGGGTGCGACCACTCCGTCATATGATCTTGAGACGGAAACAGATAACCGTTATGCATTTGGCCATATTACAAAAGAGCTGATAAATGAGGTGCTGAACGGGTTCCTGGGCGAACAGATGCAGATGCCTCCTATTTATTCGGCTAAAATGATAGAAGGAAAGAGAGCCTATGAATATGCCAGAAAAGGGATAGAAAAAACACTTCAGCCGGTGGCAATCTTTTTCAGGGAGATTGAACTTCTGGCTTTTAATCCACCTGAAGTAAAAATAAGGGTTGTGTGCAGCAAAGGTACTTACATCCGTTCTTTTGCCCATGACCTTGGGAAGGCTCTCAGGAGCGGGGCTTATCTGTCCGCTCTGGAAAGAACAGCAATAGGTCCTTTTCACGTCAGTAAAGCTTATGAAATTGAAAAATTTCAGGAATATGTGACGGGGTTAATGCAAAAATGATACAAATTGTTATCTTTTTGCCATGTGTCTGACTTTCAGGCTAAACAATTTAGCCGGTGAACTGTTTCCCTGCGAATGTGAATTAGCAAGCATAAAAGCAGCAAATCATAATAATTTGAAAATAAAATATATTATGATGAAACAAAATGGATTTTATTACGTATAAAGGAATTCTTTAAATCAAAATGGGTACTATTTATTATGAAATTATCACAATTCAGGTATACTCTGCCACAGGAACTTATTGCTCTATATCCGTCCGAAAACAGGGATGAGTCGAGGTTATTGGTTGTAAACAGAAAAACAGGACAGCTGGAGCATAAAATATTTAAGGATATAATTGAATATTTTAGAGAAAGCGATGTTCTTGTTTTTAATAATACAAAAGTTTTTCCTGCGAGATTATATGGCAATAAGGAAAAGACGGGAGCCGAAATAGAAGTATTCCTGCTGAGAGAGCTGAACAGGGAACAGCGCCTCTGGGATGTTCTTGTAGATCCGGCAAGGAAAATAAGAATAGGCAATAAACTTTATTTTGGGGAAGATGATCTTCTTGTGGCTGAAGTTATTGATAATACAACCTCAAGAGGCAGAACCCTAAGGTTTTTATTTGATGGGACATACGAGGAGTTCAAACATACTTTATACAGCCTTGGAGAGACTCCTCTGCCTAAATTTATTAACAGGCCGGTAGAACCAGAAGATAATGAAAGATATCAGACCATCTTTGCAAAGTATGAAGGTGCTGTCGCAGCCCCCACCGCAGGATTACACTTTAGTCGTGAATTGCTGAAAAAACTTGAGATAATCGGCGTCGAATTTGCCGAGATAACACTGCATGTAGGTCTTGGTAATTTCAGAAGCGTCGATGTCGAAGACCTTACCAAACACAAGGTCGACTCTGAAAGAATCAGGATCACGGATGAATCGGTGGAGATAGTCAACAGGGCAAAGGACAATAAATTCAGGATCTGTGCGGTGGGTACTACTGTCGTGCGGACACTTGAAAGCTCGGTTTCAACCGACGGTTATCTGAAGCCATTCGATGGATGGACAAATAAATTCATCTTCCCTCCTTATGACTTTAAGGTTCCCGATATGATGATAAGCAATTTTCACCTTCCCTATTCGACTCTTCTTATGATGGTATCAGCATTTGCGGGTTATGACCTGCTGTTCGATGCATACAAGGTGGCCATTAAGGAAAAATACAGGTTCGGCACCTACGGCGATGCAATGCTGATTATCTGAGAAAATTGCTACCGAAATACATTTTTTCAGGGGGCACTCTCTGCTTCCCCCGTGGGGTAATATGACTCGCCACATGAAATCTACATGGTTAATTTCTTCGTTTTCACCGTTGAAAACTAGCTCTCTTTTGGCTTTAAATAATTTCTATCTTTAAAATGTTATTAAAAGGCTCAGTAAATGCAACTAAAATAAATATTTACTGGTCTAGAAATAAGTTCAATCATCTTGCCGTTTAAAATTAGTAGAACGGTTTAATAAATAAGGATTGAGATTGTTCGGCTTTTAAAAATGTTTTTAGAGTCGAAAGTATTTTTTTTTGTATACTGAACCTGATAGATTGATTTCTGCCATAGCTGATATCATTTTCTTCCTGAAATCTTATTCGGCCAGCCCGAACTGGCGAAGCTATAGATCACTTCTCATGGTTATCTGCTTAGGGTTTGTGCTAACCGAAATATCAGGGCAGACTGGTCCCGGAGGAGTTGGAGCTGCCTCTACAAACAGGCTCTGGCTTAAGGCGGATGCGAATGTTTACATGGACGCAGGAGTTACCCCTGCTGCTGACGGCAATAATGTCAGGCAATGGAATGACTTTTCTGGTAATAACAATAATGCTGTTCAGATTACTTCAACCAATCAGCCTGTCTACAAGATTAATATAGTCAATAACTCACCTGCACTGCTATTCAACGGATATGAATTTCTGGATGCTTCGGCCCTTGGAATTCCCGGAACAGGAGATTTTTCCGTGATTGTTGTATGCCGGCCCACATCCTATGTCCCAGGGTCTATGGGTACCGGCGATGGGGATTATATTATTGACAGATCTACGACATCATATGATTTAACCAGCCTGAAAATAACGAATACGAATAAATATGGCTTTCAGAAACGTGATAATGCAAATAGTGGACTGGGTGGTCCGGAGAGCAGTTCTTCAGTCAATACAGCAGCTTTTGCTATTATTGACTATATGCGTGACAGAGGAACTGACTACAGGCTGTACTATAATGGATTTCTTGAAGGCTCAGTGTCTGACGGCGACGGAGACCTAACACCTCCTCCGACAAGGATTGGCAGACATGCAACAATAGCTGGTAACGGGCTTAAAGGCTATATCGCCGAAGTGTTCATCTATAATTACCGGATAAACAGTGCACAGATAAATATTGTCAACAGTTACCTGGCCGCGAAATATGGCCTTACAATTGTAAATGATAAATACTCTTATGATGTCAGTCACAAATACGATGTTGCCGGGATAGGAAGGGTCAATGCTGGCAATACCAATCTCACTGCCACATCGGCCGGGTTACTTAATATTTCAAATGCTTCCTCATTGGGCGACAACGAGTATCTTCTCTTCGGCCACGATAATGGTTCACTCGCAGCCTGGAATAATGAAGCTCCTCCCGGAATTGAGAAGATTCCAAGGGAATGGAGGCTGGATGAGACTGGAAATGTGGGTTCAGTCAGGTTTACAGTCGATCTGAGCTCATTTCCTGCCGCTTCCTGTTCAAAATATGTATTGCTGATCGATTCAGATGGAGATTTCAGCTCAGGTGCATCCATATATGATCTTGCTCCTTTGGGCTCCAATCAGTACAGAGTGTCCAATGTGTTCACCCTTAGCGGTGATTATGTCAGCATTGGGGTCCGTAAAGCACCTTCAGCTTCCATCACACCTGATCCTGCTGGTATGTGTACGGGGGGAACCATCAATCTTAACGGTAATCCGACTGGTGGATCAGGCAGTTACACTCATTCCTGGACAGGAAATACAAGTCCACTCTCCTCAACTAATATTCCAAATCCTGCCTTTTTCACAAATACTCCAAACACATATAATCTGACCTATACTGTTACAGATGATAAGGGCTGTTCGGCAAATGACGCAATATCGGTTACTGTTGCGCCTGATCCGGCAATCACAACTCCGCCATCAGATATGACCATTTGCACCGGGGGTATTCCCACCCTGAGCATTACTGCCTCTGGTGGCACGCCTTCACTTACTTATCAGTGGAAAGAGTCGGATGACAATGGGATAATTGATCCCTGGGCAAATGCAATCGGAGGCAGCGGATCAACAACTGACACATATACTGCCCCTCCCTTAAACTCGGACATATTTTACAGAGTCGTCGTGAGCGCAAGCGGTGGCGGCTGCGGCAGTGTTACAAGCATCTCAGCACACGTATCTGTCGTTCCTGATCTTTCAATTGTAACACAACCATCAGGAGGAACGTTTTGTTATAACTCTGTTCTTCCGTTGTCAATTGTGGTCACCGGAGGTGGGTCATTAAGCTATCAGTGGGAAGTCTCCCCGGATGGAACAGGCAACTGGACAGGAGTTGGAACCGATAGCCCTGCCTATACTACTCCACCTGTAACAGCTGACAAATATTACAGGGTAATTGTATCGAGTACTGCCGGCGGTTGTACAACACCTCTGACAAGCAATGTTGCAGAAGTATTGCTGGAATCGGCAAACCCAGTCATCACAGGATCCATTCCTGCTTCTGCAGTGGAGGGATGCTCTGCTTCAGACGCTACACCCGCAGTGAATAATGTTGCTGATCTGGAGTCGCTTGGACTAAACATATCTGATGCCTGCACACCGGACGGAAGTCTGGTCGTCACACATAACGATGTCGGTATGGGAATATGTACGATAACGGTTACAAGAACATATACCATAACTGATGAGGAAGGTAATTACAGCACCTACGATCAATCCATCGTTGTGGATGACACCCAGGGACCTGTTGTAACCGGAACAATATCGGAAACGACAGTAGAAGGCTGCAGTTCCGCTGACGCTCCGGCAGCAGTGACCAGCGTGGCAGAACTTGACGCATTGCCTGGAACCTTAACCATCACAGATGCCTGCACCCCGGATGCCTCACTTATTGTAAGCCATTCGGATGTTGTAGTGCCCGGCTGCCCGATAGTTATTACCCGTACTTACAGGATAACTGATCTGTGTGGACATTACACTGAAATAGTACATGTTATTAATGTCGGAGATACACAGCCCCCTGTCATTAGCGGTACGCTGACACAGGTGACTGTGCAGGGATGCAACCCGGGAGATGCACCGGAAGCTGAGACTACGGTAGCTGGACTGGAGTTACTGCCGGGGGGCATCAGTATAACTGACGATTGCGTACCCAAGGGCTCATTAATTGTAACTTATTCGGATGCAAGTGCAGGCAGTTGCCCCTGGATTGTAACAAGGACCTATACTGTTGAGGATGACTGCGGCAATTCTGCATCAATCGACCAGATCATCCATGTCGAGGATACCCAGGCCCCTGAGGTTACTGGTTCCCTGTCGCTTGTAACTGTCGAGGGATGCAATGTCGGGGCTGCACCGTTGGCAGTAAATACGGTAGCAGCCCTGGAATTACTGGCCGGTGGAATAGCAATTTCAGATGCATGCACACCGGATGCATCATTGATTGTAACCCACACCGATGATGTATTCAGCACCTGTCCAAGAATTGATATAAGGACCTACAAGGTAACGGATGGTTGCGGCAATTTTGTTAATATTGATCAGACCATACATATTATGGATATCCAGCCGCCGGTAGTTACAGGTACACTTACAGATATAGTGAAGGAAGGGTGCGGTGTGTCAGATGCTCCTGAAGCCGAAACGACGGTATCCGGGCTTGAGACACTTCCGGGAGGAATAAGCATAACTGACAATTGCACCCTTGGAACATTCTTGGCAGTGACATATTCAGATTCTGAATCAGGTAACAGCTGTTCGCTTGTCATAACCAGAACCTACACTGTGAGTGACCCCTGCACCAATGCCGTAACCCTTACTCAGAAAATCACTGTCACCGACACTCAGGGACCAGTGGTCAGCGGATCATTATCAGCCACAAATGTCGAAGGCTGCAATCCCGCCGACGCTCCGGACGCAGTGGCCACAGTAGCCGATCTTGTAGCATTGCCTGGAACCTTAGCCATCACAGATGCCTGCACCCCGGATGCATCACTTATTGTAAGCCATACGGATGCCGTAGTGACCGGTTGCCCGACAGTTATTACCAGGACTTATACCGTAACTGATGAATGCGGTCACTCAGTCAATATTGTTCACACAATAAATGTTGATGACACTGAGGCTCCCGTAGTTACCGGATCACTGACAGCAACGACGGTGGAAGGCTGTGATGAAAGTGCTGCCCCGGCAGCAGCAATAACGGTCGCCGGACTTAAAGCACTCGACGGCGACATAGATATCACAGATGGATGTACAACAAATGCATCACTCACGGTTACTCATTTGGATGTATCCTCAGAAGATTGTCCTAAAAAAATTATCAGGTCATATACGATAACTGATGAATGCGGCAATTCAGTAACCATCGATCATACAATTTATGTTGATGATACCCAGGCGCCATCAGTTACAGGATCTATACTGCCGACAAACATCGAGGGATGCAATATCGGCCTCGCTCCTCCGCCAGTAACCACTGTCGCTGAGCTTGAAGCTCTGGCCGGAGGGATCTCTATAACCGATGCCTGTACCCCGGATGATCTACTTACTGTAGGCAGTTCAGACGCTGTTGCCGGAGTATGCAAGAAAGTCATCCTGAGGACTTACGTGGTGTCCGATAAATGTGGCAATGTCGTAAATATCAATCATACAATCAATGTGGAGGACAATACGCCACCAACCTTCACAGCACCACCGGATATCACTATTTATAAGGATGCTAACTGCAACTATGATGCCTCGGTGGGAGTAACGGGGGATGTCACCGATGAAGCTGATAACTGTGACAACACACTCAATGCCACATTTTTGGATGTAGTTACCATCGGAACATGCGAAGGGGAAGAGATCATCACCAGGACCTGGAGCCTGGAGGATGACTGCGGCAATATAACCACACATGTACAGATCATCACAGCCGAAGACAATACGCCACCAACCTTCACGGTACCACCGGATATCACTATTTATAAAGATGCTAACTGCAACTATGATGCGTCGGTGGGAGTAACGGGGGATGTCACCGATGAAGCTGATAACTGTGACAACACACTCAATGCCACATTTTTGGATGTAGTTACCATCGGAACATGCGAAGGGGAAGAGATCATCACCAGGACCTGGAGCCTGGAGGATGACTGCCACAATATTACCACACATGTACAGATCATCACTGCGAAAGACAATACGCCACCGACCTTCACGGTACCACCGGATATCACTATTTATAAAGATGCTAACTGCAACTATGATGCGTCGGTGGGAGTGACGGGGGATGTCACCGATGAGGCTGATAACTGTGACAACACACTCGATGCCACATTTTTGGATGTAGTTACCATCGGAACATGCGAAGGGGAAGAGATCATCACCAGGACCTGGAGCCTGGAGGATGACTGCCATAATATAACCACACATGTACAGATCATCACTGCGAAAGACAATACGCCACCAACCTTCACGGCACCACCGGATATCACTATTTATAAAGATGCTAACTGCAACTATGATGCGTCGGTGGGAGTAACGGGTGATGTCACCGATGAGGCTGATAACTGTGACAACACACTCAATGCCACATTTTTGGATGTAGTTACCATCGGAACATGCGAAGGGGAAGAGATCATCACCAGGACCTGGAGCCTGGAGGATGACTGCCACAATATTACCACACATGTACAGATCATCACTGCGAAAGACAATACGCCACCGACCTTCACGGTACCACCGGATATCACTATTTATAAAGATGCTAACTGCAACTATGATGCGTCGGTGGGAGTGACGGGGGATGTCACCGATGAGGCTGATAACTGTGACAACACACTCGATGCCACATTTTTGGATGTAGTTACCATCGGAACATGCGAAGGGGAAGAGATCATCACCAGGACCTGGAGCCTGGAGGATGACTGCCATAATATAACCACACATGTACAGATCATCACTGCGAAAGACAATACGCCACCAACCTTCACGGCACCACCGGATATCACTATTTATAAAGATGCTAACTGCAACTATGATGCGTCGGTGGGAGTAACGGGGGATGTCACCGATGAGGCTGATAACTGTGACAACACACTCGATGCCACATTTTTGGATGTAGTTACCAACGGAACATGCGAAGGGGAAGAGATCATCACCAGGACCTGGAGCCTGGAGGATGACTGCGGCAATATAACCACACATGTACAGATCATCACTGCGAAAGACAATACACCACCAACCTTCACGGCACCACCGGATATCACTATTTATAAAGATGCTAACTGCAACTATGATGCGTCGGTGGGAGTAACGGGGGATGTCACCGATGAAGCTGATAACTGTGACAACACACTCGATGCCACATTTTTGGATGTAGTTACCATCGGAACATGCGAAGGGGAAGAGATCATCACCAGGACCTGGAGCCTGGAGGATGACTGCCACAATATTACCACACATGTACAGATCATCACTGCGAAAGACAATACGCCACCGACCTTCACGGTACCACCGGATATCACTATTTATAAAGATGCTAACTGCAACTATGATGCGTCGGTGGGAGTGACGGGGGATGTCACCGATGAGGCTGATAACTGTGACAACACACTCGATGCCACATTTTTGGATGTAGTTACCATCGGAACATGCGAAGGGGAAGAGATCATCACCAGGACCTGGAGCCTGGAGGATGACTGCGGCAATATAACCACACATGTACAGATCATCACTGCGAAAGACAATACGCCACCAACCTTCACGGTACCTTCTGACACTTATGTTTGCAGAAATGCCAATTGTACCTATAATGCAACTACTGCAATCACAGGTGATGTCACCGATGAAAGTGACAACTGTTCGAGCGGTTTGAATGCAACTTTTACAGATGATATTTCCGGAGCTGCAGACTGTGACAAGACAGGTATCATACTGAGAAGATGGTCTCTTTCAGATAATTGCGGAAATGCAGCCGCAGATCAGATTCAGAAGATTTATATAAATCCGTTACCTTCTATAACAATTGTTCCCCCTGATCCGCTGGTATGTTATACAGGAGGAATCACGGTTTTCAACATAAGTACTACCAACACTATGACTCCGGGCAGTGACTGGAGTTATGATGTAAGCGTTGTTTACCCTGCAGGAGTTACAGGCAGCTGGACAGCAGGATTGACAAATCAGACAAGCTCTTCACTTACCGATAATGTAACCAACAGCACGAGTGTGGTGCAGACCGTTACTTATACCTTTACACCACATATCAGACCAGGCGACGGAGGAGCAGAATGCCAGCACGGGGTATCGATAATCCTTAATGTCGACCTTGACCCGCAGCCTGAGATTACCGTGACTTCAGATCCACTGGTATGTTATGACGGTGATGCGGCGTTCAGTATAAGTACTGTCAATACCACTTTGTATGCAGGGAGTGAATGGCTTTACGATGTGAGCGTTGTCTATCCGGCAGGGGTCACAGGAAGCTGGGCGTCAGGACTGACAAACCAGACATTAAATAGCCAGACAGATAATCTGACCAACACCACGGATATAGTTCAGGCAGTTGTTTATACCTTCACTCCACATATCAAGCCGGGGGATGGAGGAGCAGAATGCCAGGATGGAGTACAGGTAATACTAACAGTTGATCTTGATCCTCAGCCTAAGATAGTTGTAACGACAGATCCGTTGCTGTGCCACGATGGAAATGCTACCTTCGGCATCACCACGGTCAACTCCACGCTTCATACGGGAAGCCTGTGGAGATATGATGTAACAGTGGCTTATCCTGCCGGAGTAACGGGAAGCTTGGCGGCAGGACTTACAGACCAGTCACTGACATCCCTGACGGATGATCTTACAAATACTACTGATGTTGTTCAGACGGTAACGTATACTTTCACCCCGCATATCAGGCCAGGGGATGGCGGAACCGAATGTCAGAACGGGGTTCCATTTACCATAAGTGCTGACCTTGACCCGCAGCCCAAAATCACTGTAACCACGGATACTCTGCTTTGCTATGACGGAGATGCCACTTTCAATATCAGTACTGCCAATTCTTCACTTCATGCCGGCAGTCTTTGGAGGTATGATGTGAGTGTAGTTTACCCGGCAGGCGTTACAGGAAGTTGGTCAGCCGGACTGACTGACCAGACATCAGTCAGCCTTACGGATAATCTGACCAACACCTCAGATGTTGTACAGACTGTGATATATACTTTCACCCCTCATATCAGACCGGGTGACGCGGGGCCGGAATGTC
The DNA here is from genome assembly GCA_963789465.1 of uncultured Bacteroidales bacterium. GTDB lineage: Bacteria > Bacteroidota > Bacteroidia > Bacteroidales > VadinHA17 > LD21. The sequence continues at coordinate 14,694 of CAWBLL010000028.1, read as the reverse complement.
AGAACGGACAGTCCGATGTTATTACTGTTTATCTTGATCCTCAGCCAAAGATTGCCGTCACAACAGATCCTCTTCTGTGTCATGACGGAAATGCCGTCTTTAATATAAGCACTGTCAACGCAAATGTGAGCACAGGTAGTGAATGGCTTTATGATGTGAGCGTTGTTTACCCGGCAGGCGTTACCGGAAGCTGGTCAGCCGGACTGACAGACCAGACATCAATCAGCCTGACAGACAATCTGACTAACACCACCGATGTGGTGCAGACGGTTACCTATACTTTTATACCACATATCAGACCGGGTGACGGAGGTGCGGAATGCCAGAACGGGGTACAATTAATCCTCAATGTTGACCTTGATCCACAGCCTAAGATTGGCGTGACTACGGATCCGCTGGTATGCTATGACGGAGATGCCATATTCAATATAAATACGGTCAATACAACGCTCCACGCGGGAAGTGAATGGCTGTATGATGTCAGCGTAATATATCCTTCAGGAGTGACTGGCAGCTGGACAAGTGGACTCACAGACCAGAACGCGAATACCCTGACTGACGATCTTATAAGTAATTCGGATGTAGTACGGACGGTTACCTATACCTTCACCCCTCATATCAGGCCTGGAGACGGAGGGTCTGAATGCAATAGCGGCTTGCCCTCGATATTAACGGTTTATCTTGATCCACAACCTAAGATTACTGTGACCACCGATACATTGCTGTGCTTTGATGGGGATGCAACCTTCAATATAAGTAATGTTCATACTCTTCTTGGTCCGGGAAGTCAGTGGAGGTATGATGTGAGTGTGGTATACCCGACAGGAGTGACTGGAAGCTGGCCTGCAGGACTGACAGACCAGACTGCAAATACACTACTGGATGGTCTGACCAATACTACGGATATAGTTCAGACAGTTGTTTATACCTTCACCCCGCATATCAGGCCGGGAGACGGAGGATCGGAGTGCCAAAACGGCGTTCAGACAATAATAAGTGTAGATCTGGAGCCTCGGCCCAGGATTGATGTCACAACAGATCAGCTTCTATGCCATAATGGAGATGCCACTTTTAATATCAGTACAGTCAACCAGACTCTGCACACAGGGAGTGTGTGGCTCTATGATGTAAGTGTAATATATCCGGCCGGTGTAACTGGCAGCTGGGTTGCCGGTCTGACTGACCAGACAGCAATCAGCCTGACGGATGATCTCACGAATAACACAGATATTTTGCAGACGGTTACCTATACCTTTATTCCACATGTAAGGCCGGGTGACGGAGGATTTGAGTGCGGTAACGGGGTGCCATTAATTGTGACAGTAGATCTTGATCCGAAGCCCAGGATTACGGTAACGACAGATCCACTTCTGTGCTATGACGGAGATGCTGAATTCAATATCAGTACTGTCAATCTGGCTCTGCATTCCGGCAGTCAATGGAGGTACGACGTTAGCGTTGTTTACCCGGCAGGAGTGACAGGCAACTGGCTGACAGGGCTGACCAATCAGACAGTAAACAGCCTGACGGATGACCTTAACAACAGTACAAATATTGTTCAGACAGTAATCTACACCTTTACTCCGCACATACTGCCCGGAGACGGAGATACGGAATGCCTTAACGGAGTTCCTCTGGTGATCCCGGTTGACCTTGATCCCCAGCCACGGATAACGGTCACTACAGATCCTTTGCTATGCTATGACGGAGATGCCACATTCAATATCAGCACGGTCAATGCAACAGTCCATGCAGGTAGCCTGTGGCGCTATGACGTAAGTGTAGTATACCCGGCAGGCGTTACAGGCAGCTGGGCTGCAGGACTGACAGACCAGACAGGAAATTCACTTACAGATGATCTGACTAATACAACCGATGTAGTCCAGACTGTAATTTATACATTCACCCCGCATCTCAAACCGGGGGATGGCGGAACAGAGTGTGGGGACGGAATACCTGTAATAAGAAGCGTTGATCTTGATCCGCAACCGAAGATTAGTGTTACCACTGACATGCTTCTATGCTATGACGGCAATGCCATATTCAATATCAATATGTTGAATACCGCCCTTTTTGCAGGGAGCAGGTGGTTGTATGACGTGAGCGTTGTTTATCCGGCAGGCGTAACGGGAAGCTGGGAAACAGGTCTTACTGATCAGCTGTCAAATTCCCTGACAGATCATCTTGAAAATAATACCGATGTAGTACAGACAGTAACTTATACTTTTACTCCTCATATCAGACCTGGTGACGGAGGTTCTGAGTGCCAGAACGGAGTGCAGTCAGTTTTAACGGTTTATCTCGATCCCCGGCCTAAGATCACTGTTACAACAGATTCGTTGTTGTGTTTTGATGGTGATGCAACCTTCAATATTGGTAATTTGCACACCCTGTTAGGTCCCGGAAGCCAGTGGCGCTATGACGTAAGCGTTATCTACCCGGCAGGAGTTACCGGAAGCTGGTCGTCCGGACTTATGGATCAGACTGTAAATTCGCTGACGGATGATCTGACCAATACCACTGATATAGTTCAGACTGTTGTATATACTTTCATCCCGCATATCAGACCGGGAGACGGAGGCTCGGAATGTCTGAACGGAGTGCCACAGGTTATAAGAGTCGATCTCGATCCACAGCCAAAAATTGAGGTCGCAACAGATCCTTTGCTCTGCTACGACGGAAGTGCAATCTTTGACATAAGCACCGTAAATTCCAGCTTACATGCAGGAAGCCTGTGGCGATACGATGTGAGTGTGGTTTATCCTGCCGGAGTGTCAGGCAGCTGGGCAGCAGGATTAACGGATCAGACATCCGCAACGCTCACGGACAATCTTATGAATAGCACGGACCTGGTTCAGACTGTTGTTTACACCTTCACTCCGCATATCAGGCCGGGAGACGGAGATTCAGAATGTCAGGGCGGAACAGCGGTGATTATTACCGTGGACCTTGATCCGCAACCAAAAATAGATGTGACAACCGATCAGCTTCTCTGCCATGACGGTGATGCCACCTTTAATATTACAACGGTCAATTCGGCTCTTCACCCCGGGAGCCAGTGGAAATACGACGTCAGTGTAGTATATCCTGCAGGTGTAACAGGCAGCTGGTCCTCTGGACTTAGCGATCAGACCTCCGGTACCCTGACAGATGATCTTACCAATACTACTAACGTTGTACAAACGGTTGTCTATACTTTCACTCCTCATATCGGTCCGGGTGACGGAGGTACGGAATGTCAGAACGGCCTTCCCGTTGTCGTCACCGTTGACCTTGATCCACAGCCACGGATTACAGTTACGACAGATCCTCTTCTGTGCTATGACGGCGATGCTACCTTTAATATAAGTAATATCAATTCTACGCTTCATGCAGGGAGCCAGTGGCGTTATGATGTGAGTGTTGTTTACCCGGCAGGAGTTACAGGCAGCTGGGCAGCAGGATTAACCGACCAGACTTCAGCTGCTCTGACTGATGATCTTACAAACAGCACTGATATTGTACAGACAGTAACCTACACCTTCACCCCTCATATCGCACCGGGCGACGGAGGATCTGAATGCCACAACGGCGTACCATTTATCATTACCGTCGACCTCGATCCTCAACCAAAAATTGAGGTAGCCACAGATCTTGTATTGTGCTATGATGGAGATGCGACATTCGATATCTCTACGGTCAATACGATTTTGTATGCAGGCAGCCTTTGGAGATATGATGTAAGTGTTGCCTATCCGGCCGGGGTAACCGGCAGTTGGCTGGGAGGTCTGACAGACGAGACAGCCGTTTCAATTACTGATAACCTTACAAATTCCACCGATGTTGTTCAGACCGTAGAATATACATTCACGCCCCATATCAGACCGGGAGACGGAGGCCCGGAGTGCCTGAACGGGATACAGGAAGTGATTAATGTGCAGATAGATCCTCAGCCAAGACTATTTCCCATACCGCCAAATACCATTCAATGCGACAGCACTCTGACAAATATAATATTGGAGAGTCCCAACATATTCAGCAGTGGTGCCATAACTTTTGATCAGACCGTGACAGGCGACGGATCAATAAGCGGTTATTCCACCGCACCGGTAAGCGGGTTGCTTAATAATCATGCAATAGAGGACAGGCTTGTGAACCTTACCGATGTTTACAATACAGTGACCTACAGGATAGTGCCTGTAAGTCCTTCCGGATGCGCAAGCGGTACACCGGTAGATATTGACGTAACAGTGAATCCGACTCCGAGGGCGGTGCCTCTCAATACAAATCTAAAGCGGGATTCCTCAATCTGTTATGGAGGGACTACCCACGTCTTCCTTACATCACCGACGGTTATGACCTCAGGGTCGATATTGTTTGATTATACTGTAAGTGTTACCGGTGCAGGAGCAGTGACCGGAAATACAAACCCGCAGAATGACAGGGTCCCGGGTTATGTGATCAGCTATCCTTACCAGAACAGTTCGGATACCCTACAGTCTGTTTACTATCATATCACGCCCAGAGTAGATAATGCTATCTGTGTGCCGGGTAAAACAGCGAACAGTGAAATAAAAGTCCATGCACTGCCATTGCAGAATATTCTTATTACTACCCCTCTTACATGTAACGGAGGCTCGGATGCAGCCCTCAGGGCAGTATCTTCGAAGGGAGCAGGGCTCTATTATTTCGATTGGGTAAGGCCGGGTACCGATCATATATTCGGGTATGGTCTTGCCGACCTGGTTAATGTGAAAGGCGGAAGATGGGAGGTAGCGGTAACAGATAACCTGGGATGCTCAAATTCAAGCTACATCTTTGTGGCTGGAGCATATTTTGACTCATATATATATGTTGTGGATACTACCGGTTATGGAACCACATGTCATGGTTCGAACAATGGGGAGATCTGGATCAAGGAGAAGAGTTCCTCGACCGGTATTCCTCCTTTTGAATACTGGCTCGTCAGGAATGGCCAGGATACCGTAGTCCATAGTATTCTTCCTGCAAAAGAGGTGCTTCAGACTTGGAATAACCTTATTCCAGGTACATACACCCTGATTATTAAGGATGCCAATGGCTGCTACAACCTCAATTATCCTGAAGCTGTAATTACCGAACCCGATCCTATTGTAGTCGATTTGTTCAGTCCAAGGCTTGCCGGTAACTATAATATATCCTGCAAGGGTTATAACGACGGTTCAGTATCTATCCAGTCAGTTACCGGGGGCAACGGAGTATACAGTTTCCTCTGGTATACCTTTGACGGAGCCATTACCGGTCCGGATAATCTCAACCACCTGGATAATTTAATTGCCGGAACATATTATTTGCAAACAACCGACCGGAAAGGATGTATGAAGACTGACAGCATTATGATCACAGAACCGGATGGAATGGTACTGACAGGCAGTCTGCTTCATTACGCTAATGATGGGATCTATAATATTTCATGCAACGGAGGGAATGATGGTTCCATCCAACTGACAATAACAGGAGGCTCCGGAAATTATATTTATTCCTGGAGCGGCCCGGATTCATTCTCAGCCTCAACACGAGATATTTCAGGATTGAAGGCGGGGACTTATGAATGCACTGTCACTGACATCAACGGCTGTATACTGACGCCCATACCATCATTTGACCTGACCGAGCCACCACCAATTTCAATAATTTCAACACTGTCAGCTTCAGCAGACGGAGCTTATAATATTAACTGCCATGGAGGAAGCGGTTCAATCGATATTACCGTAACCGGAGGCATTGCAGGGACTTATATTTACGACTGGAGCAGCACAGATGGTTCAGGAATAATTTTCGGACAGGAAGATCAGCCTTCCCTTGGTGCAGGTAAGTACCGGCTTACAGTAAGCGATCTGAACAATTGTGAAAACACAGTTGATATAACACTTACACAGCCAGATTCCCTCAGTATAAATTTTGCTGCCTCAGACATCACCTGCCAAACTTCAGGGTTCGATAACGGGAATATTGATCTCACTGTATCAGGTGGCATATCCCCCTATGTCTATCTCTGGTCAAATGGTATGGTGACCGAGGATATTTCAGGGTTGACAGAAGGATATTATAAGGTTACCGTAACCGATCAAAACGGATGTATAATAACAGATTCCGTCAGGATCAATCTGCCATCTCCTCTGAACTACAGGAAAACAGTTTCAGATTATAGCGGTTATCAGATCAGCTGTAATGGAATGTCGAACGGATATGTCATCATTGAGCCACTTACCGGAGAGCCGCCATATATTTACACATGGACAGGTCCGGACGGTTTTACCGCAACAACAAACGAAGTATCAGGCCTTAAAGCCGGAGAATACATATTGAATGTCAGCGATAATAATTTCTGTACGGCGACAGATACTTTTAATCTGGTTGAACCGGGCATGCTGGATATGAATATCACCTTATCGTCAAGTATTGCAGGCGATTATAATATCAGTTGTGCGGGAGCCAAAACAGGTTCTATTGATATTGAGCCTGTAAATGCTGCGGGTCAGATAGATTACCTCTGGTCAGACGGCATTTTTGGCAAAACACGCAATGACCTGGCTGCCGGTGAATACAAGGTAATTATTTCAGATGCCAATAATTGCCAGGCAGGAAATACAATTGTACTGACTGAACCTGATTCTATTAAAATTGCTTACCAGATTACACCTCCATTCTGCCACAATAAACCTGATGGCCAGATAATTCTCAATGTGACAGGAGGTGTGCCCGGTGCAGAATATAATTATCTTTGGTCGGATAATTCAGTCGGAAACAGGCTGACCAACATTCCAGCAGGTGATTACAGTGTATCAGTATCGGATATGAATGGATGTTCAGTTACCGGGTTAATGAAGCTCGAGCCATTGAATGAATCATGTCTTATAATTCCTGAAGCAATCTCTCCTAACGGTGATGGTATCAACGATGTCTGGAACATCGGACAGATTGATCTCTATCCGGATGTTGAAATTGTAATATACAACAGGTGGGGTGAATCAGTCTGGAAATCCGAAAGAGGCTATCCTAAGCCATGGAATGGCCTTGGCAATGGGAAGGATCTTCCTCTTGATTCGTATCATTATATTATTGATCTTCATGATGGATCGAAGCCGATTATTGGGAATGTAACCATAGTAAGGTGATTATGAATAATAAGGGTTAGGTGAAAAAATTGTTATGTATATGGATTTTCTCCTCTTGTGCCATCGGCGCAATGGCACAGCAATTGCCTATTTACAGCCAGTATCTGTACAACAAGTTCCTGATCAATCCCGCTCATGCCGGAAGTGACGGATATACCAGCATTAACCTGACAGCAAGGGAACAATGGGTCGGTTATTCCGGAGCCCCAAGGACATATTCCCTGAGCTGGCAGACCAGGATCCTTAAAAAACCTTTTGAGATCAGGAGGAAATCCTCAAGCAAGACTACTATCAGGCCAAAGACAGATGGCCGGGTTGGTCTTGGCGCATATGTTTTCAGTGACAGGAACGGTCTTATCCAAAGAACCGGAATCCAGGCAACCTATGCTTACCATATGTGGGTACGGCCTGCTACGCAACTATCTTTCGGTCTTGCCTTCACAGGTTATCATTTTATAATAAACGCTGACGAAGCAAGTTTTGAAAGTTCTGACGAGCCATGGCTCACCGATAACCTCCGTCGCGGGATCTTTGTACCTGATGCTGATTTCGGGATCTACCTTCTGAACAGCAAATTCGATTTTGGATTCTCTGTTCAGCAGATATTTGGGGCAGCCGTTAAGATAGGCGACTATGCCTATAAAAACTTCCGTATGGACAGGCATGCCTATATGTTCGGATCCTATTACTTCGCCCTTGGAGCTAAATCCGAACTTGAACCATCAATTCTGGGTAAAATGTCAGAAGAGCTTATGCCCCAGGTTGATATGGGCTTGACATATATCTATGACCAGAGTTTTTGGACGGGATTGACCTACAGGACTGACGGCGGACTAATTGCCAATGTAAGATTCAAGTATGTCCCCAGGCATACTGAAAAAACAGCATTCTTTTTCGGATATGCGGTGGATTTCACACTTAACCAGATACAGCGTGTCACATATGGTACCCATGAGCTCACCATTGCCGTAAAATTCGGCGACAGCTCCAGGAAATACAGGTGGCTCGATCGTTACTGATTGGATGGTTTCCTGAGAATATAAATGACAGAACTACTCCGTTTCCTGTTGAAAAAGGTAATAAGTGAGAACCATAGTCCCCTTCCAATACCCCTGACAAACGGCCATTCTGAACCTTTATATTTTTCACTCAGCGAGGATATATAGAATACATCAAATGGTAACACCCTGGTACCTTCATACTCCAGCCCAGTTTTAGCGGCAAATTTTCGGAAGGTAAGAGGATCAAAATGCCATAAATGCCTCGGGACATCAAAGGCAGCCCATACCTGCCGGTAATAATGTGCATCTGCAGAAGCGCTGTTGGGAAGCGCCACAAGACATATTCCGCCTGGTTTTAGAAGAGTATAAATTTCGGATATATATTTTTGAGGTTCATGGAAATGTTCCAGTACATGCCAAAGGGTTACACAGTCATAGCTTCCGGCATTAAGACCATGTATCTCCTCCGGAGCAATAACATCCAGGTCAAAAGCTGATTTTGAGAAATTACGGGCCTTCTCATTTATCTCAATACCTTTTACATTCCACCCTGATCTTTTCATCAGGGAAGCAAAATGGCCTGTACCACTGCCCACATCAAGGAGGGTACCTCGTTTCAGACCGCTTATTTTTTTTATAATACCCCTCTTTCTCTTCAGCATCAACTGCCTGACAAGATGATAAACCTTATTGATAATTCCTGCAGAGGTGTCCGAATGTGAAATATACTCGTCCGATTCGTAATATCTGTGAATCTCGTTCTCATCAGGATAGTCCTGGGTAAACATAAAGCCACAGGAGCTGCACCTGAAAATCTCAAAGGACTCCTTGCTTATAAAATGATCGGTACACCGGAAATGCGGAGATATCATTTCAGAGGAGCAAAGAGGACAGCTTACGTGATGAACCATTCTAATCAGTCTTCTTTTTTGTCAGTATTTGAAACAGAATATAACCTGCAGCCATAAGAAGAAACAACACGGAACTTATGAGGGAGATTCTGTTTCCAATTATATATGAGGATGGTTCGAAACTAAATTTTATAGTATGATCACCCGAAGGAACTATCATAGCCCTAAGCACATAATCGGCACGGAAATAGTTGCTTTGACTGCCGTCAATAAAACATTTCCATCCGGCAGGATAATAAATCTCGGAGAATACAGCCAGCTTTTCTCCATCTGATTTACTGCTGTATATAAGTTCATTGGGCTCATATGATTTAAGTTCTATGGTATCCCCCTCATCGATGGGATAGCTGTTTTGTTTTATCTGATCCTTAAAAGTCTTATCGATAACCGCGACTTTCGAAAGATCTGTCCTGTTGATGTCTGAAAGTTCCTCATTGGCACTTTTTACAAGAAGAGGAGTATCAACAAACCATGCATTGCCCATGGCTTTCCGGTTTACAATAGGCTGCTCATCGGGGTTATATATAATATATTTAGTATTCAGCATGTTAAGGGCATTTGTATTGTCAAAGACAGAATGAATCTCGTCCATTGTTTTGGCCACGCTGCCAACAGTCTGAATAAGGGAAATATCGTGTGTGAGTGAAGAGTCGATAAGTTCCTGGTATCTCTTCAGCTTGGCGCCGTGGTAACCGCCGATGGACTTAAAATAATATGATGTCGAAGCATCATTGAAAGGAGAGACACTTAGATTCAGTACCCTGTAATCAGTTGTATCCTTTAGTATAAATTTGTCGGCAACCGTTGGGGCCAGCATCCTGGTCTTTTCTTCCTTCCTTACAAATCTGTCAGCATTAAGATAGCGTTTATCAACAAACCACATGTCGATAAGAAAGAGAAAAGCAAGCAGAGCTATGACATATTCCTTCTTTATTTTATTGTAATAGAAGCCTGTAATTGTAGCAGCTGCGAGGAGTATCAGGACGAAAGATCTAAGGGAGTCGCTTCTCAGTAACATTTTTCTGTCGGCGATGAGGGCTGCGGAAAGCCATTCCGGGAATTTCTGCTGTGATTCAGCCGGAGATAAAAATGACCCGGCCAGGCCCGGCAAAAGCAGAAACAGCAGCGTAATGCCCCCGGTTATACCAAATGCAATACGGATGCCCTTCCATATATCTTTTCCTGAAGCATTTCCATTGAGGATATCCCTTAGCGCCAGGATGCCAAGCAGCGGGATACAAAACTCCGCGATAACAAGGGTCATGGTAACGGCCCGGAATTTATTGTAGCCGGGAAAATAATCAAGAAACAGATTGGTCAGAGGCATGAAATTTTTGCCCCAGGCCAGCATTATTGATAAAACTGTTGCTGAAAGCAGCCACCATTTCACGGGGCCTTTAATTAATATCAGTCCGAGTATAAAGAGAAAGACGGCTATGGCTCCCACATATACAGGACCATCGACCCATGGCTGAGTGCCCCAGTATTTCTGAAACTGCTTAAGATATTGTCCTGCATTGTTTTTTCTCAGGGCTACTGCTGTCTCTGAATTGTTGCTGAAAGGCTGGTCGGCCCCGCCCTTGAAATTAGGAATCAGCAGGGTCAGCGTTTCATCCACTCCATAGCTCCACTGGGTAATATAATCCTTATCAAGTCCGCTGGTTTTTTGTGCGTCATTTGTCACCAGATCTGATTTTCCCCTGGTAGAGTATTTCCCGTATTCATATGTTGTATAAAGGGAATTGAAATTCATTCCCACTGCCAGCAGCAGAGGGATAATGAGTACAAGCGAGCTTTTAAGAAATCCCAGGATCTCTTTATTCCTTATGGCGAAAACAAATTCAGTAATTATAAGTACAAGAATGCATATAAATGAATAATAGGTTATCTGGGGGTGGTTGGCAAATATCTCGAGTGAAAGGAAAAAGGTTGTAAACAGGGCTCCCTTAAGCGCATTCTGCCTGTAAGTATAATATATTCCCCCTATCATCGGCGCCATATAGGCTATAGCCAGAGCTTTTGTATTGTGTCCCGCAGCGAGTATAAAAAAGAAGTAGGTTGAAAATCCGTAGGCAAGCGCCCCAGCAATGGCAAGCCATGCATCTACCCTGAAAAAGAGCAGCATGACATAAAACCCCAGCATGGTAAGGAAAATCAATGAGGCTGGATGCTTAAGAAATTTAAGCATGGAATCGGCATACTTAACTATGTTCCCCTTATATAATACCGATATCAGGTAAGCAGGCATTCCTCCGAACATTGAATCTGTCCATAGTGGTTCCTTACCGTATTTCGCCCTGAAATCACTGATCTCCCTGGCAGAACTGGAAGCAACTGTCTGATCGTTCGTATGCAGAACCTTACCCTCGAGAAGAGGATAAAAGTATACTACGCTGACAGTTATAAAAACTATGACAGCCACTAAATGAGGCAAGACTATTTTGAACCATTTTTTCACTTGCATGGACTGATATTTATGATTTTAGATGACCAGCAACAAAAGTATGTAATTATCAGCTAATTTTATTTAAGGATCAAAATTTTAGTCGGAATTTTCATAACCCTGGGCTTCATTCCAGACCGGAGATCATTCTCTTATAGATTGAGATGATTCTGCCACCTATCTCCTCAGACGAGTACTTGTTTTGATTCCGGAGTGCAATGGCCCTGTAATCAAATTGAATATTTACAATTTTTCTGAGATTGTCAAGCCAGCTTTCAGGAGTGTTTTCTGCCAGAAGGCCGTTTTGGTCATTGATCAGTTCCGGCAGGGCACCTGTGTTTGACGCCAGTACAGGCGTACCGGTGGAAAGGGCCTCAGCTGTTACAAGCGAAAAGGTTTCTATATCGGAGGCATGTAAAAATATATCAGTCTTCTGCATCAGAGCAGCGATGGAAGGCCTTTCAAGATATCCCGTCCATTTAACTGTCAGGTTGGCAGGAGTTTTTTTGGGTTTTAAAAGCTCCGCCTGAGATCCCCTCCCTGCTACTGTCAGCTCAATGCTTCGGGATGTCCCTGCAGCATAGGAACAAACAGCTTCAAAAATCAGATCGAGACGCTTGGGAAGCCGCCATGATGCAACGCATAATAGCCGAAGTGACGAATCCCCGGCAGGTGATTTCGGAAAATAGCGATAAACTGTGGTATCAATTATGTTTGGAATAATGATCAGCTTCCCATGGCCTGTGGATCTGAATATTCTTTGGAGAAGAAAATCAGATACACAGATCACCGCAAAGCTTCTCAGATAAGCCTTCTTTGCAATTCCTGCATAGATCGGATGTTTCAACAGCTTATCTGTTTTTGACCAGTGTTCGGATATCAATAGTTTGCATCCAAGACGTTTAGAAAGCAGGTAGCCCACCACCCCGCATGGGAAAATAACATTGGCATGTATAATCGCAGGATTTATTTCATTCTTACTCTTCCTGAGAATTCTATATAGGATCCTGGTGATGGTCCATGGATTGAGATACCAGAATTTCCATGCAGCAGAATAAAAATTTACTGTTATCCTCTTGTTATGGTACCAGACCGATTCTTCTGCTTTTTTTCGCAGGAACAGGTTGTGGCCGGGCAGCACGTTTACCTGCAGGAAAACAATATTATCCCTCATTTTACAAACAGCTGCTGCCTGTTCCTGGATAAAAATGCCCTGCTGCGGATGCTGTGCAGTGGGATTCCAGAACGAGATAATCAACACCTGATCGTTGTCCATAATTATGCTATTTGCCGGTAATGTCTTTGGTCTCCCGGATTATGTAACCCGTTTTGTAGGATTCATTTCCAATTAGCTTTGCCAGCCACTCGATATCCATCCTGAAAAGACTGAAGAAGAGGCCGACTGCCGACCTTAATTTCCATACCGGTTGCCTGAAACCGTAATGTGTGATGGAGTGTATATAGTCTCTGCGTGCTCCCTTGAAATCCTTCCGGATCAGTTTGTATCTGCCCGACCTGGAATAGCTTACGACAAGCCTGTTCCTGAAGTGGTCCTCGATAACATTCTTTGTAAGGCCATGTTCCAGGAAAGCTTTGGGGAATCGCTGCATAAAAGACTGAATAAGTAAATAATAGCTGGTAGTCATCTGTCCCGTATAGGTTTTTGTGACCTGGTTGGGATAGATCCTCCATCTCCCGAGCGGCTTGTCAATATAGGTAAATTCACCTCGCATAAGCAGTTCGAGGGTAGTGGGTATATCCACCAGAGGGAGATTAAATCCCTGAATAAAACCTCCTATTTCCAACAGGACATCCCGCCTGATAACTATCGTCAGTGCAGGAATCAGAGTGCTGTAAATGAATTTTTTCAGGAAGATTCCAACAGGTTTATTAAAGAAAAGACCAGCATCCTTGTCATTGCGCGGTGCAAGATAATAATCGAAAGAGAGGTCAATAGCTGAAAGATATGCCTGTCCCCATGATAAAACACATGACGGTTTCTTCTCAAGATCCTCAACCTGTAATTGCAGTTTTTCAGGAAACCATACATCGTCACATTCAAGGACCGCAATATATTTCCCGGAGCTTTTTCCCAAAGCGAAATTATATGATTCCCCCAGGCGGAAAATGCCTATGTTTTTCTGGGTGAAGGCCTTGATCCTCGTATCCGTTGCAGCATACCGGCATGCTATAGAATATGTGGAATCAGTGCTCCCATCATCAATAATAATCATTTCCCAGTTGCTCCAGGTCTGGGCAAGGACCGATTCAATGCAATCTGCAATGAACCTTTCATGATTATAGGCAGGAGATATTATAGAGACAAGAGGTTGCTGCATATTTTTTTAAGGAATTCAATATCTATTTTAAAGGTTTGCCTTGCAAAAATATGATTTTTTTGAACAACAATCCGCATAGGCCTGAATTGAAAGGCAGCTATCAGTTTCTGCCAATATCGGGGTTAGGATGCGTGGTATATAAACTGCTTAAATTTGCTTATTTTTGAGCGTACTTTTGTAATTCAGATTACCGGCGTGGCTGAAAGCGAATTAAAGCATAAAACCGTAAGGGGATTCTTCTGGGGCTCTGTGGAAAGTCTTTTCAGCCAGGGCATGGGTGTCATTTTCGGGATCTTCCTTGCGCGACTGCTTTCACCAAAGGAGTTCGGACTCCTGGGAATGATAACCATCTTCATCTCGGTTGCACAGGTATTTGTAGACAGCGGCCTGAGTCAGTCACTTATAAGGAAACAGGATTGCAGTACAAACGATTACAGTACCATTTTCTGGGTAAATATTGCGATAGGTTCGATCAGTTATGCAATAATATGGATGGCAGCCCCTATGATTGCCCGCTTCTATGTCAAACCGGAACTTATTGCCCTTACCAGGGTTACCTCACTTGCGATAATGATTGGTTCCGTAACTCTCATTCAACAGACAATTTTCATCAAAGAGCTGGATTTTAAAACACTAACAAAATCTTCAGCTACCGGAACATTCATTTCCGGAATCGTTTCCATAGTCATGGCATGGCAGGGATTATGGAGTCTGGAGTCTCGTTTGGAGAACGATTATAAACCAGACGGTCCGTTCTGCGGTATTATGGAACAAGACTAAATGGAGACCCCGGCTTTTCTGGAGTAAAGCCCTTTTTAAGGACCATTTTGCCTTCGGATCAAACATACTCCTGATTTCAATCGT
>CAWBLL010000027.1:0-53874 GCA_963789465.1 uncultured Bacteroidales bacterium | reverse complement strand
TCCCTGCTGCTTTAGTGCAAAAATATTTTGAGCAAAGAGGGTAGGTTTAAGATATGTGATGCGTCTTCAGCTTAAAAAGTACGATAATTCTGAACAAAACAGGGTTAAACTCACACATCATTTTCATAATATCTTTTTGTTAATAGATTTATAAAACCGATATTTTGGATTAAGAGATTTATTTTAGAGTGATATAAGTTTTATTGGGTTCATACATTTGATAACAACAAAATAAGCGCTGAAAGAAAACACAATATTGTAATCAATAGCAACAGCAGCTTTATAATTTTTGTGCTTCTCATCAGCAGAAGTGTATTTTTCTTTACCGGGAATTAGGCTAATTGAGTCTACCAGGTATTCAAAACCCATATACGTTACATACAAAAAATGAAAAGCGGATACTGCAATTCGCTGCATTTAAATTTTTCCATTTCAATTACATTCCATTTTTATCTTCCGTATATCCGGCAGGTATCTGAAACATGCTGGATGGAAGATTTCTATGCTCCACTTTAGTAAGCTGATAAATCGTTGAAACATCCTTACTTCCCATTTTCATCTTAACCATAAAACCCTCGCAGCCCATTTGTTTTAACTGATCTGTTACTTCTTTTGAATACATAAAATTTCCTGTTCTTGATTCGAACTGGCTCATTAAATCTTTAACGGTCGCCTGCATAGGAACATCGTTGCTTCTCCACACATCAATAGTATCTACCGTGGAATAAAATCCTCCTATGGATCTTTTGGAAATGATTTTAGCATGAACACAATTAAAGCCGAGAATTTTGTCTTCGCCAACTTTTGCTACCGTAGACTCCATTTTTTCTTTCATCCCCAAATCATCACGGCTTATGTGATTTAGAGTAAACGTTTTTGCTGAGTCATCAATAATTATGCTTTCATCAGGCTTATCTGAATGAGCAATGATTACTATTGGCGCAGTGCTTTTATTTCCATTCAAAGAACTTACAGTGCTCATTTCTAAGCGCATATCACCTCCGGAAGAAACAAACATCCTGGTAACTACATTTATACTCATACTTTTTCCGGTTGATTTTGTTGTTAATTCATAATACATGTCTTTGCCGGAACCAGAAGTTGCAGTTGCTGTTCTATTCGCAGAAGTAGTTGAAGTTCTGTCTTTGCCTGAGTTTGCTTGTGTATTTCCCGAACACGCAAACAAAAAAACTGTTGACAGAATGAAGAGTAATAATAATTTTATATTTTTCAAACATGATGTTTTTAGTTTTTCCGGATTCATTTCTGTAAATCAAATTTTCCATCAGCTATCTGAATGTATTGAGGATAGTTCTTTGCAGTCTTCGAGGTGGGCCCACCTAAGCCACCATCATAATTTACGTTTACCAACTTTCCCGAGAAAGTTCCGGTCAATTGTTTTTGATTATAAGAAGTAACATTTACTACCATATCAATCCCTGCATATAGGACCCCTTCAGGATTGTAATAACCCCACATACAATTCTTATCTCCGCCCGGAACGTCCTTAATTGTAGTTGTTCCGCGGTTTTTAATTTCAAATTCAAATCCCTCGTTATACCGATCGCCATCCAATAACTCAAGACCATCCTTTGGCCCTTTGGAATACACGTCAAGTGGTATTTCAAAGAAACTTTTCCGAACATTAAATGTTCTTTGCTTACCATCCATAATACAGGTTATCGTTCCTTTGTTTCCAGCGGACGACGCGGGTGCAGCGCTTGAAGTACTGACGATACTGCTTCTGGAGCCTGATGAATTATTACATGACGCAATCGCCAGTAAGAACAGAAATGGGAGAATGATTATCTTTTTCATTTTTTTATTTATTAATTATTTCTATGTTGCAATAAATTAGTCTGCGTGATACATTTTTTTCCAGTCTGCAGAGGTTGAAAATGGAATATCAAACTTACCGTCTGTTACTTCAATGGTTTGCTTTGAACTACTATTACCACTTCCTTTTTGTAAAGTATATTTTCCCGAAAAAGTTCCCGATACTCTCGAAGAACTGATTGAATTAATGGTAACCGTAATGGGATCATCAATGTAGGTAGCAAAATCACTGGTCATATAACCGCCGGTACTATTAGTAGGAGTAACATTAAACGTTGTTGATCCTTCTTTAGCCGGTACCTGGAACATCAGCTTGTTGCCAATATCATTCATGTCAGAGAGTCTGAAAAATATCTGCCCCTTATCGTCACCGGTAAGATGGAAAGCGGCATTGATATTTTGATCGGTGCCTTTTCCCGAAACTTCTTTTCCATCGAGTATACAGGAAAAACTGGCATCACCATCGGATTGAGAAGATGCTTGTGCAGATTCACTTCTATTCGTTTGATTTGAAGAAGAAGAAGTACCACAGGACAATATGGCTGCTGCAAATAAGACAGCAATGACTTCTTTTACTTTTTTCATGTCTGTTTTGTTTAAATGATTTAAGTTTTCATCATCATAAAAGTACCTTTGTATTGAAATTTTGATTAACATAAACCGACGAACGTATTCTTAAAATCGTCAGAAAAACAAACAATATTAAACCATCTATATGAATAGGACTATCTATACTGTTATTACAGGAACGGGAAAATACATTCCATCAGAATGCAAAAAAAATGAGGATTTTCTTATGAATGAATTTTATGATGTTGACGGGGAAAAGCTTCAAAAAGGAAATAAGGAAATAATTGATAAGTTTTTTGAAATTACAACTATCACAGAACGAAGATATGTACCGGACCATTTGGTAACCTCTGATATAGCTTATTATGCTGCTATTGATGCTATTAAGAGTGCAGATATTGATAAAGAAGAATTAGATTGCATAATTGTTGCGCATAATTTTGGTGATGTTAAGAATGACAATAAGCGAACAGATGTTGTACCTTGTTTAGCTGCAAGGGTAAAACATAAATTAGAAATAAAAAACCCTGATGCCGTAGCTTATGATTTACTTTTTGGCTGTCCGGGTTGGTTACAAGCTACCATTCAGGCCGATTATTTAATAAAATCAGGAGATGCCAGAAAAGTACTGGTTATTGGGGCTGATATCCTATCCAGGATTTCCGATCCACATGACAGGGACAGTATGTTGTATGCCGATGGTGCCGGAGCTACTATTTTTGAAGCCCGATATAGTGAAGATCCCATTGGTATACTTGCACATAAAACGCGATCAGATACCTTATTAAATTCCAGAATGTTATATATGGGTAAATCATACAAGCCTGATAATGAAAACAGGAATGACCTTTTTTTAAAAATGCATGGGCGGAAGCTTTATCAATATGCAATTGAAAAAGTACCTCAAACGATCAAGGAATGTCTTGAGAAAAGTAACATTCACCTCAGTGAAATAAAAAAAGCAATAATCCATCAGGCCAATGGGAAAATGGATGAAGCAATATTAAAAAGACTTTTTAATCTTTATAATATAGTCGATGTGCCAAAAAACATAATGCCGATGACGATTTCCTGGTTGGGCAACTCATCTGTAGCTACCATACCGACTTTATTGGATCTTATATTAAAAGATCAGCTGAAACCGCACAAAATAAACAAAGGTGACACCCTCGTTTTCGCATCTGTGGGAGCAGGAATGAATATTAATGCATTAATATACAAGATGTAATTACAATAGCACGACGCAATAACCACATTTGGCTGGTCATATTGCACCAAACAAACAATTCAAAACAACTGATTTATGTAAGTTGTTTGAGAGAGAAAGGGGGGCAAGGTCATTGGTTTTTCCACAAGATCCAAAGTTTTTGATTAGTTGCATCTTAAAAAAAAAGTAATTTTGATTACACGAAAGATAGGTCTGATCAAAAACTATTCTGGATTTAATCTGTTTGATCATATCCTTTAAGTCTCAATTTATATAAAACGACTTTATATGAAAAAATCATGTCTTTTTCTGATAACATTTCTCTGTCTATTTTCGCTTAGCGCGCAGGTTCCTGATTTTGGACAGAATTGTTCAACAATTATTGTAGGGAAGGATGCCAGTGCTTCAGGCTCTGTAATTATTGCCCATAATGAGGATGATAGTGGCAATCAGATTGTGAACTTCTATAAATTTCCATCAAGGGATCACAACCAGGGGGAAATTCTTAAATTCAGGGAAGGAGCAGCAGAACAGCAGGCATCACATACAAATTCTTATTTATGGTTGGAGATGCCCGGGCAGGATTTTGCTGATAGTTACTTGAATGAATATGGTGTTCTGATAACCTCTAATTCGTGCCCTTCAAGAGAAATTTATGGAGAGATTACCGATGGTGGCATCGGATATGAGCTGAGGAAAATCATAGCAGAAAGAGCTGTTTCTGCAAGAGCAGGAGTAGAACTTGCCGGTCAGCTTATTGAAAAGTGGGGATACAATGGTTCAGGAAGAACATATACAATTGCAGACAAGAATGAAGCCTGGATGTTTGCGGTTGTTAGAGGCAAACTTTGGGTCGCTGAGAGAATCCCCGATAATAAAGTGGCATTTATTCCTAATTATTACACTATTAAAGAGATTGATCTAAAAGATCCCGGGAATTTCCTTGCTTCAAAAGAACTTGTTGTTTATGCTGAAAGAAGGGGATGGTTCAGGTCTGATATAGATGGACCATTCAATTTCAGCAAAGTCTATTCTTTGGAAAGAAGTCTAAATAGCATGTCAAATATAGGCAGGATGTGGATTGGGGTGGAAATGCTGTCAGGTAGGGATTATAAGCAGGATGACAATTTCCCTTTTGCATTCCTCCCATTACATAAAATAGCGATGAATGATCTGTTTCCCGTGCTTGCAAATCATTATGAGGGAACTTCTCTGGATGATTCCCAGGAATATAAAAAAGGCACACCTCATTTGAATGATACTCAAAACATCTGTGCTTCATCACAACAGTTGTCATTCATTGCCGAGTTAAGACCTGAAATGCCATGGGATATTGGCGGCAGGATCTGGGTTGCTCCCCGAAGAGGTTGTGTTAATGCCTATATGCCAATATATTTTGGGGTGACAGAAATACCAGGGTCATTAACTATGGATACTCCTGAAAAAGCATATGAGCTGCATTTTAAAAGAACTGATACAATTTATAAAAGGAATAATTCAATGATATGGTGGAATTTTGTTGCTGTTGCTGAATATACAGATCAAGACTTTATAAACAGGTTTCCCAAGCGCCTGAAGATTAAGGAAGATCTTCAGCAATATTATACTGTCTTGGCCGGGCAATTGGAGAAGGACTATATGTCAATATATAAAAAAGAACCTTCAAGAGCTGCTGAAATGATTAATAATTTCGAAAAGGAGATACTCACTAAAACCATTTCTGAGAATAATAAATTTCTTGGAAAATAATCGTTCAGCATTACTTACTTCTGAATTGTCTTAGTCCCCAATAAGTTGGACAATTAATAAAAATCAGATTAGCAGATGGATTATATATTATTTACTAAGAGAGTCAGCAGCATCTTTAAATGTACGGAATCCGATCTCCTTAAATCAAAATCATATATAAAAGCCGTTCCAATTAATGTTTTGAGACGAACTCTTCCAATTGTGACTTCTTCGAAAACAGACATTAACTATTAATTTCACTTTCGCCTCGGTCTAAGGTCTGCAATGTTTAGTCCTTCTGGTATTCCTTGAGGGAATCGTGCATATTTACTCAAATTTTCAAAACTATTGGAAGGATAATCAAGAAAATTTAATCTTTTTGCCTCTCCAATAGTTGTTGCAATTCCCATTATTAGGGTAGCTGGTAATGTAAAAATAAGGAAACCTCCATTTGAAATCGTGAATAAACTTCCAAAAAAAGTCCAGGCTCCAAAAGCACCACTCATGTTTTTAAAGATAACTAACCTTGCTAATCTAATATTCGATATAGGATATATTTTGACTTCTCCTCTATCCATAATATACAAAGAATCGTTACAAGTTGCAATAAATTCACCTGAGATGGAATCTTTTGGTGTTATTAAACTTAATTCAATCCAGCCTCCAAAAGCATCAGTTGCAAGAGCATTTCTCACAGGCACTGTTCCTGAGGGAGCTTTCACTGTACTGCAACTCATTGGCAATACCATTAAAGCTATTACAAATAATAATTTACTTTTTAACATACTTACTGTTCCAGAATGATTCTTCCATTAACGGCTCCAATCTTTTAAATGCTGGCGCGATCTCTTTTAAATATTGTGTTGGCTTGCTAACCATAAGATTGAGTTTCTTAAAATTCTGTTCTTTTACCCACTCATCACGAATCCATTCAAGATAATATCCTTTTGAGTCGAGAAATATTTCGGCATTTTCATATGGTATATTATATTTAATCCTATAAGCATCTCCTGGATAGGTTACAAGGTAATCGTTAACATTAATTAGTTTGTTTAAAGGATCAGTTTCTGCTCCTGTGATAGTCTCAACCTGAAAAGGTTGAATTAAGGTTGGAACAACTTTTTCTGAAATTGTAGCGAGACCAAGGTAATCAATTCTCCATAATCCTTTATTTAACCTAAGCTTTAACTCTATTTTCCCATGCTGACTATCAGGAAGAGGGATAATGTTAAAGTCAGTTGCAATTGGACCTGTCTCATTCAATACTCCTTCAAGTTTCCACTCTCCATAAATATCCTTAATATAAACTTCAATACCCCCGAGTAATCTAAAAATACTTTCGCTGTAGGTAAGCTTACCTCTTTCAAATTCAGCCATCCAGTAAGTAGCTGATTTCCCCATATAGGCTAATCCCTGGTACATTAGGAACGTAGTCAGAAGAGTTTGTCTTTTGCCGACCACCAAACCAACTTTCTCCTCTTTGTCTAAAGAAAATGTTATTACTATCTCCTCTTTCGACGCAAGGTTGTCAGGATCAGCAAGTGAAAACAGTTCATCGCCGTCAACATCAGTCACTTTACCTAAACAGTCACTTTCATTATTTTGGCATCGAGTCGGTTGATGTAAACCACTTGTCCTGTAAAATATTCCCTCTGGGCTTACAAAAACTCTTTCATTGCTCTGTTTTTCAAATACTAACAAATTTGCATATCGAAGAGAATGTGTTTCAAGAGCTTCATTCGTCAATATAAGTTCAAAATCCTTTGTCACTTTGGCAGTATAAAGCATATCAATATCATTCTTCTCCAGGGAGGGGAAGATACTTGAAGAAAATCCTTCAGCCTGCACTATCAAAGAATCACCATCAAAAGCATAGAATGTCGGACAGGAACCAAAACATGCCTTTGGATTAATTAAACAGTAGATAGTAAAACCAGCTGTAACACCTGTAACTACAGTTAATCCACCAGCTATCGAAGGACCTGGATCATTAGTTTCTAATAAAGAAATATCAGAGATACAGATATTGAATGGTTCTTTTTTAGAAATACCTGCTGATCTTATTTTTCCAGTGCTCATGATAATAGCCCGGTTTATATTAAGTAGTGAGCCAAATCCCTTTAATGAGTTAGTAGCCACATCGAAATACCAATTATACAAAACGTAAACAGTCCCATCTTTCATATGAGCTTTGATATACTTATGTGATTTGCTGATAGTAGTAATTTCCTGCACCTTTTTTATTTCTCTTTGTACAGTAACTGTCTTACAGCAGACAAGAAAGAATAGAACAAACACAATTATGATATAGATAGCTTTCATATGAACAGAGAATTGGTAATGTCTCTTTCTCATTCTCAACTAAAAATTTGGCGATCAATTCTTTCACACGATTATGATCAAATGTAACTCTTCTTAACGGAGTTATAATCACCGTCTTAATTCATACTTCACACTTTTAATCATTAGATTATCCAGTGCAAATCCACGCTGTTATCTCTACATGGTAGAACCAATGGCTTGACCATATCCCTGCTGAGTAAATTAACCACCAATTATCAGAGCTAAATTCCTCTTATATAATATCTATTTTGATTTCAATTAGACCGGCAAAATATGATCAATGAGTCCGGCTTTTACAATTCATATATCAAATTTACTAAAATGGAAATCTAAAGTCAAATTTATTTTGGGATTCTTACCTGCATAAGAAAATGTACCCATTATCATCTCCAAAGAATCTCAAATTATTTGCCCGACAAATGACTACTTATCAGAATCAGGGAACAGTCCAGCATTCAATAACCCATACGGAGAGCCATGACCGGACATCAGGACTTTATCACGGGATTCAATTAATTTCCGTAATTCTGACTTGGATATACCATCTCTTATTACGGTTTTGTTGATGAGTGGGTCAAAAATTTGTGAAATGAAAGTGGTGGTGGAATCTTTGTGGTGGATGATTAGAGTTTTCATAGGGCCAAAGTATGCCGTTTTGAAGATGCCAAATATCAGGAGAGACAGAATTACTGGCGACATCCGACTTTTTACCAACAGCTATTGATCTAAAAGAATGAACTGAACTATGGAGGGTCATTTGAACTGATCCAGACCTGTAAATTTGAAACTGGAGACACGCTCATTTTAAAATCGCCCTTCCTGTAATCAAGAAATGATCGTCGTTCTGGGCTTGCCAAATCAACGATAATGAAAAATCCGTCCTTCTTTGACCACTATAAGACGTTCTGATAACATATAACATTTAATTATACCTTTCTACCTGGGATCATGTACGTCCAATACGCAGTCAAAAAAAAATTCTGCCGAAGTTGAGGAAAAGATAAAACAAGTTGAGAACAGCCTGGCAGGTTGGGTTCAGACTGGCAGCGATGGCAGCCAGTTCTTTTACTCAACCACCGACTTCAGGAAAAGAGAAGCTGCTGGAAACAGGATATAAAGCTGCTGGAAGTGAGGTCCCGGGGAAGTATTATATCTAACCTGAACAAGCAGCTGCCGGATTGTGGACGAATCCGACTGACCTATGCAAAAATATAATTGAGACCCAGCTTTCCTGCAAGGGTAAATCATCAAGAGTTCTGACCCCAGAGATGACAAAGCTAATACTGAGTCCAGTACCGGAGGACGCATCACTTGGAACATTTGTCAACAGCAGGATCTCTGGTTCTTATAAGTATTGTAATCATAATGGGGGGAATGAAGGATTCTCATGTACATCCATAGGTTGCCCCGACAGCAAAGAAGGAGTTGTTATTATGACAAACTCAGACAATCCATCTATTCTTGAGGAGATAGCAAACAGTGTCGCCACTGTTTATAACTGGAAAGATTATTGTCTCCCTGAAATAAAAAAGATTGTCGAGATGGATAAATCTATTTTGGCTAGATATCCCGGGAAATTTGATTTTAATGGGACACCTGTTTCAATAACAATGAGCGATCCTGGTTTGATAATCAATCCCTTTGGGAACGTTCAGTGGCAGTTATATTTTACATCTGACAGCGATTTTTTTGTAAGAGAGTCCATGGGAATGGCTGTGTTCCTGACAGGCAGGAATAATAAGGTCACCGGCTTTTAGGCAAATGGTCAGCTCGTAAAGAAAATGGAGTGAATCAAACTAATATATTTTGAGTTTGTACCATTTTTGAAGGATTATGAGACTGTCTGCAAAAGCCAGAGCCATTGACCACAAATCACCGGAATTAATCGACCATGAAAGGCCGGAGTTAATTTTTTGATGCTTAGATTAATATTATTAAAGCCACATTACCGATCAAACGTTGCCAATTCGTCCGGCTGTTGGGGTCTGAGTGAACATTTAGGTATAACAATGACGGAATTTCTTCATTTTGGAAAATTCATCCGTTCAAGAATTTTATCAAAACGAGGGTCATAGTGTAGGATATCCCATTCCGGGGAATATTTTAAAGTAAAGAGCCAATAGTTTTTTTCGGTTACTGCTTTATCAAGGTAGGAGAATGCATCATCTGTATTGCCAAGGTAAATATTTGCTTTAGCATGAAGGAAAAATGGGAATTGAGATAAAGGTAATGTCTCTTTGACTCTCTTATACAATTCCAATGCTTCAGTGGTTTTGCCCGAAGATGCAAGGCATATGATCAAATGAGCTGTTCCATATCCTTTTCCTTCTAAAGCATCATAATCTTTCTGTGCATACTCTTCAGCCAGATCATATTTTTCTTCAAATAAATATGACAGACACATTGGTCGCAGAGCAGTTTTCTCGGGAAAACCAAGTTCCAGGATACTATTCAGAATAGAAATAGTTTTTTTAAAATCACGAACGCCAAATAAATAAATCTGAGCAAGATGAAACTGATAATAAAAATTTAATGGATCATGATCCACTCCGCTTTGCAGTTTTCGAACAGCAAAGTCAAAATCACCGTTCAACATTGCTCTGTACCATGGTTCGAGAGAAAAGGAAAAAGTAGGATATTTTGTGTGTAAATATTTATTTCCCAGTGCTATTTCTGCTTCCGTTTTTGCCCAGTCATAATCAGAAGTTAAATGAATAAGCGCCAGCAGGAAATGACCGTAGGGATTAACGGGATCTACTTCAACTGCTTTTTTTGCGCAATTGCCTGCCATTTCAAGTCTTTCTTTCTGAAGATATAACCATCCATGCATTTCATAATTCACAAAGCCAAGGTACCACCAGGCATCTGCATATTCTGGATCCAAAGTAATAGCTTCTTTGAAATACTCACTTGCACGTTCAAACCCTTTTTCCGAATACTTTTTACAATAGAAATCACCTTTCAGAAACAATTCATACGCCTTTATATTTTTTGTCGGTCTCTTTTCGGCTTCCTTCTCACTTTCATCCAAAAGAGTTATTTTAAGATGTGTCGAAATATTTTCACAAATTTCATCCTGCAAAGCAAAAATATCATTCATTTCATTGTCATAACTCTGGCTCCAAATATCAAATCCGTCTGCTGCGTTGACAAGCTGTACTTTTATCCGAACCCTGTTATCTGCTTTTTGGATGCTGCCTACAAGAATATTATCAACGTTTAATGCTTTCCCTATTGAGGTCAGATCAATATTTTTGTTCTTGAAGGAGAAAGAAGATGTACGGCCCGCTACTTTTAGTTCTTTTACCTGAGAAAGCATGTTCAGCAGTTCTTCAGCCAAGCCATCACCAAGATATTCCTGATCGTGGGTTGGGCTTATATCAGTAAATGGCAGGACAGCAATACTTTTCTCTTTTGTAATCTTTTCGGTGACAATTGGAAATTCATTTGTATTTATTGATCTGAATTTCAATCGGTCTTCAGATGGCTGAATTAAACCTCGAATAATTTCTTTCACCGCATTCGCCAACTTGTTTATCTGATCGCGATAATAGATATGGTTAATATTTTCTGCACGGTCATCATCTGGCTTTAAAGGACGATTTATTCCGGGAGACTTAAATATAAAGTCTACTGAGCGCAAAGTACCTCCTAATTCATTTTGGAGTAGTGATATGTCTTCTGCGTCAAGGTCATGAATTTTTACAGGGAGAATTCTACTGGCAACATTTCCATTAGCCAACTTAATATCTCTGCCGAAAGGATCTTCCTTTGCTAATTTATTAAATGGACATAATTCCTGTTGCAAGGCGTAGCTTTTTATATCGCAATAGGTTTGGGAGATAATAGGTATTAAAACAAGGCTTTTCAATTTCTCTTTCAGTGAGGCATTTACATCATAAGTCTCTAATAACCCATCATGAGGGTTGATGTCAAAATAAACACTTACATCTTGTTTAAAGGTTGCCTCGAGTTCCCTTTTTAGATTGTCAACAAACTCTGTCACCCATCCATCATACTTATTATCTTTTTGGCGGTAACTAATGAAGATGTCATATCTTATCCCGGGATCATGTTTGACATGTTAATGTTTAAGATCCCTAATGCTATTAAAGATTTAGAAGCTATTCAAATTTCATCGTCAAAATTGAAGTTTGAATTAAACGAAGAATAGTGTTACCTAAAGTATCCTTTGCCTAAATATCAATAATTAGTCATAAAACCTTTAAGAACCTGGCAAGAACCTGGCAAGTTTTTTAAATAGGATCAAAGTTGTTTTACTTCAACCTGACTTCTTCTGGTATATAGTAAAAAGTGGCGGTTACTTCTCTCAAGTTTTTAATTAATGTATTTATAATGGTAGTATTTTTACTATCTTTGAAATGTCAGATAATTACAACAATCGATTTGAAAAGCTACAAGGTAAGTGAGGTTATAAAGATGCTTAAAGATGACAACTGGTATCTGGCAGCTCAAAAAGGAAGTCATCGACAGTTTAAGCATGCTACAAAGCATGGCAAGGTTACAATAAATGGTAAAACAAGCAATACACTGTCACAGTTTTTATTGAACAATATTTTTAAACAAACCGGATGGAAATGATACCTCGACAAAATTTAAAGTTATGCGGACGATTACAGTAAATATTGATTGGGAAAACAATTACGGGGCATATAGTGAAGAAGTATCGGGTTGCGTAGCAACTAATAAAACTTTGGAAGGTGTAAAACAAGCCTATATTGAAGCCCTCGAATTACATTTGCATGGATTGCGAGCAGATGGTGATGAAATTCCCGCAGCACTACAAGGTAAATATAGGCTTGATTTTGTTCTTAATGTCAGGGCTTTACTTCATTACTTTGAAGGGGTATTTACTCGTTCGGCTCTATCTCGCGTTACAGGCATAAATGAGCGTCAATTGGGACATTATATTACCGGGCACCGTAAACCGCGTCCGGAACAACGCAAAAAGATTGTAGAAGGCCTGCACCGTATTGGAAAAGAGATTAATTCTGTTGTATAGTTGGAAAAGCCGGGAGTTTAGACAATATCTGGCCGGTCAAAGTGTAATTATCATAGATGTTTTAATATCAGGCATTTAATTACGGCCAAGGATGTTCAATTGTCTACGGCGTGGGGTGGTAAGGGGCTCAGCTTATTCCCAAATGGCTCAGGTTGCCGGTAGCACTTCTTAATCAAAAACTTATGTCCCGTATACTCTGACAATTACCAAACTGACAATATAACATTGAAACAAGATGTGTCCAGGAGTTTATTCCTTTAGAATTAAAGTCAGAATCGTGCTCATCAACATTTTTGTGAATAATATCTCTGGGAATTAGCCGGATAATATGGGAGAAAATGGATAAATTTGTCTTCATGAGCGGTATGGTTTTGAGGCGTAATAAACTTAAAAGTAAATGCTAAGTTTTCCAACCGCTCTTTTTTTATTCGATTTTTCCTATTTTGGACAGACTTGCTTACAACAAGAAAAATTTAATCTTATGGAAAACACTCCCCAAAAATCTAACATTGCTAATCTAGTGGCAAAGTACCCTTCATTGATTCTGAACTTAGAGAAACTCTCAGTTTTAATTCTAATGATTGGATTAGTTTTATATTTCTTAGAAATTAAGGACACTGGATTTATCCTGGTATTAGGAGCAATTCTTACTGCTATTACTTATTTCTTGTCTGCGTTTCAAGTCGCAGAAATCGAAAACTTAGAAACCACTGGGATATTAAACTCAACTGCATTTATAAATTTTGTTTACAAGCTAACCTACCTGGGACTGAGTATTGGTACTTTTGCTTCAGCAGGACTAATAATTAAATCGGCTCAAGTTTCTACAATGATAATTATAAGTGGTTTGACATTAGTTTTTGTCTTGATCATAAGTATTCTGACAAAAATTAATGACCGATCTAAAATTTATGGCATATCTTATTACTCAAGACTCCTTCCATGTCTTCTGCTATTATTCTACTTAGCAAATATTCAATATCATTGGATTTGAAATAAAGGACTTAGACCAATAAATAGAACTCGTCTTGTCGTTCCTGCGACCCAATATAGCCGTGTTGCACGAAATCCCCTTCCAAAGAGTTTTAACATCTGATTCATTCTTGTAATTGGCGTTCTGTTTAGTTTTTACCGATTAAATATTCGATTGTCCTCATTTCAAAGGTTCTGGTTGAACCAGATTATCTGGTCGGTTGGGGTGCAAATTTAAACGGAGTTCACTGGATTAGATTAAAACTATACTGGAGGAGGAAATGATTTTCATTTGGTCAGTCTCCGGACTTGAACCCGGAGACTGACCTCTTACTTTATTGTCAGTTGGGTTTCCGGCGTTTTAATATCTTGTGACAAATGGGTAGCAGGTTCGAATCCAGTCACAAATACAAAATGTGAAAGTGGAGGAATCTAAATAATAGGGACTTTACGATAATCCGACTTAATAATGAAGGCATCTTAATTAATTTTCCTCGTCTGAAACAAGTATCCCATTAGCAAAAAATGATTTATTCTTTTCAAGGCGGCTGATATTATACGTCATTACCTCGACTGAATTTTCCTTTATACTTTTGACAGTGACTTCGGTGAGTTTCATATCCTGATACTTAAAGCAGGTGTCTCCACTTAAAAGTTGTTTTGCTTTAATATTGTATTTTTGGTTTGTCTTTAGTGGTTTATATGAACACCATCCTTTGTTTTTTACATAATATGGATGATCGGAGGTATTATCATTTGTTGTCATATCACTGAATGTAATATGTACAATATCACTGTGTTTGACCGAATCAACCTGTTTTACTCTGTCTTCTTCAATTTGCATTGTTTTCTGATTGAAGGATAAGATTCTGTCACCATGTTTAATTTTTTCAATTGATTTTGAAACGTTATTATCCATAACTATGCTTGTCCCTTTCCTGAAACAGAAAGTTATCATACAGGCAAAGTGTTCTACTTTTATGTAGTCTGTTGCTAAATCCATTATTCCAGAGACACATTTATTATCCTCCAAATTAACAGTTGCACTTGCTGTAAGAACAGGATGACCAATTTGAGGATTATCAACATTCATGTATTGAACTGATAGATTACTTGTACACATATCATTAACTCCTGCAGCGCATGCCATGGCATTTATCGCTTCCTGTCTTGAAGAGTAATTTATATGATCTATTTGAGATATGGTGTTCATTGGGGTGGCAAAAAAAGGATTGCCAATATTTTCACTGATCTGTTCTTTTGAAAGAAGAGCATTGACAGGAAGATTTATGTCAGGATTATTCTGGAGATACAAAGGGGTAAGCCATATCATAATATCTTCCTCAAATTTTGTTTCAAACCAGTCTATTTTGAATTTATAAACCAATGAAAATTGCATTCCCTGATCCGGAACTTTATATGTAGATGTATTACATATTGTTACATGATTGTTAAAATACTCTTCTGTCATTTGGTTTTTTGCCAGAAATAATTCTTTCCAAATGTTAAAATAAGTAATGCATGTATCACTTTGGCAAATTGCACCACTACAAACCAGAGGTGCAGGGAGGATATCATAATATAGTGAACAATCAACGGTTTTACGATCAACAGTTTTGGAACAGGAAAAGATGAGCAAAAAAGACAGGCTGATAAAAAATGACTTTTTCATTGGTTACGGTTTGAATGGTAGATGCCTCAAAAACTATACCGAAATGAATTACCGAATCAGGTCATTTTTTGCCAATGCATTATATAAGCCATTATAGAAGACGCAATTAACGAGTATTGTCAATAAAGTGCAGCGCCAAATAAATAAGCCTTCGTCTGGTCGTTCATTCGACCCAATATAGCTGTGTTGGACGAAATCCCCTTCAAAAGAGAGTTAACATCTATACATTCTGTTTAATTTCAGATTTTCACGGAGATTTAAAGATGTCACTATAAAATCCCTCGCATAACTCATTGATTTGGAATAATTCTTGCTGTTATTTTCTTAACATTGATCTTAACGAATCATCCTAAAACTGACAGATAATATGAGATTCATGTTTCAATTATTCTTTCTGATCATTCTGACTTCATTGGCAGGTTGTGAAAAAACCGCTAATCCTGGAGTAGAGGAATATATCAGTCAACTGAAATCCAATCAGTACACCTCTTATGAGCTGCCTGATTTTCAGCCTTCCGATATCCCTGCATTATTAAATTACCGCAATGATACAAGGGTTATAACGAATTTCCCTCATAATGGGATCTCATCCATGTGGGCTCCTGAGTGTAAACTCGGAATGTATGTTCTGTGGACAATCGAATCTATCAGAGCTGTTGAGATCGACAGTGAGAATCTTATAGGCAGATTCCCCTCACAGAATCCCATCCTTGCTCTTAGAAATGCTTCTGATATGGTACTGGTTTATGATGATAAATCTCAAAATGAAGCAGCAAAAGCTTATTATGACTGGTGGTATTCAGCTTACCTCCTGTCTGATAAAATGAGGATGGATCCTCTGAAAGGCACAGATTATAAATGGCATTAATCTAAGACCTTATAAAACACTAAAGTACACCATTCAACGAATAATATTTAAAGCAGATAAAATTAATCCCTGACCCTTGGTATGCATTAATGAATAACACGGATCAATCTATAAAGACATTACATATTCCATATAGAGTATGAATTTTGAAGCTAGATATAAAATATTCACCCTGTTATGATTAAACTAATTTCAGCATTCGGGTTTATTTTCCTGACAAGTTTAGCATGTGAATCTAACCACAGTTACCCTGATAAAATTCCAGATGGAATTTACACGGGAACCTTTCAAAGACAACAAGCATTTGGAGGTGGAGAAGTAGCAAAAGTTACTCTCATATTTTCTGAAAATACCTGGATTGGGCAAAGTGATAAGCCTAAATATCCAGCTTTATGTCATGGAACCTATAAGCTTGACAAACAAAAAATTATTGTTACTAATGATTGTCCATGGACTGCTGAATTTGATGCTACACTTATATTGGGAGGAGATTATGAATTTAAGTTGAATGGTATTCAACTGGAAATAATTCGAAGCTTTCTTGGACCCTCGACTGATACCTGGTCCGATAAATATATCCTAACGAAACAAAGATAATAATAGCATGCAACCACTATTCAACCTTTAAATAAACCATCATGAAAAGAATTTTATTAGCAGTCGTAATTTCAAGCTGGGTAGTCAATTTCTCATATGGACAAATTGAAAAACCAATAACGAAAGGTCACATGCTTCTCGGCGGATCACTCGCAATAGATTTTGAGAGGATGAAGGAGTATGATCAAACTCTCTCTCCGCAGGTAATATATTACACTGATGGTGTTACATTTACTACTGATCTTTACTGTGGTTATTTCATTTTAAACCAGCTTGCTTTGGGAGTGAAGACAGATATTACTACCTCTTCAATACAAGAATATAGCAGTGTAAATGAGGAAAAATCAAAACATAGCTATCACAATGTTGGTATAGGCCCATTTGTCAGATATTACACAAAGCAAGGAGTATTTGTAGAACCTTTTGCGTCGCTTGCACTTTGGAAAACATCTGATCCAAATGCATCAAGTAGCTGGAAGAATTATTCTTACGGAATCGGGATTGGATATAGTTGGTTTGTTAATCCATCAATAGCCATTGAACCACAGGTTAAATATGTGCACCAAAACCAACCTCAATATTTAGCTACTCCTAATGAAGTGAAAAATGATGGAATAAATATATCAATAGGTTTTCAGATATACCTGAATCTAAGAAAGCAAAGAAATACAAACTGAATTCAAGATTTGGATATTGTCTTAACTACATATAAGTTGGGTGAGTTGATACAATCAATATTGTAGAATTTCCCGATGGTCAGGGAATAGAGCAAAATAGTATCATTTTCTGAAGTTAAGAATGGTGGCAACAACCACAATTCTTTTTTTATTTTATTTGAAAATCCCCAAATAACCTGGCAACAAACAAAAAACCACTTACAAAAAATTTTGTAAGTGATTGATTATATGGTTGTCCCGTCAGGTCTTCCCGATACGCTCTCGCTGCACTCGAGCTATCGGGACTACTCGCTTCGTTCGCAGCTTCTCGACCTGCCGAAACAAAAAAATCCGCCGGTGCGGATTTTTGTTGTCCCGTCAGGTCTCGAACCGGACCGAGCGTTAAAAAATTGCCCTGTGGGCAATTTTAGCGAAGGGGCCAGACTGCCGCGATGGCCTTCTGATCCAGAAGAATACGAGATTATAATAATCTTACCTTAACACCTTGAATATCAATGGTGAGTTATAAAGACAAAATCGTTATATTTCCATTATTTAATACCTGTTATCCCGAAAACCTGGCAAGAAACCTGGCAAGATTTTTCAACAAGATCATAGTTGTTTTACTTTAGCTCGAGTTCTACTGGGGCAAGGTACCAGACTGTAAAAAGTGGTGGTTATTTCTCTCGAATTATTAATTCTTGTTTTTATAATGGTAGTATTTTTACTATCTTTGAAATCTAAAACAATTACACCAATCGATTTGAAAAGCTACAAGGTAAGTGAGGTTATAAAGATGCTTAAAGATGACGACTGGTATCTGGTAGCTCAAAAAGGAAGTCATCGACAGTTTAAGCATGCTACAAAGCATGGCAAGGTTACAATAAATGGTAAAACAAGCGATACACTGTCATAGTTTTTATTGAACAATATTTTTAAACAAGACGGGTGGAAATGATACCTGGATAAAATTTAAAGTTATGCAGACAATTACAGTAAATATTGATTGGGAAAACAATTACGGGGCATATAGTGAAGAAGTATCGGGTTGCGTAGCAACTAATAAAACTTTGGAAGGTGTAAAACAAGCCTATATTGAAGCCCTCGAATTCCATTTGGAGGGATTGCGTGCAGACGGTGATGAAATTCCTGCAGCAATGAAAGGTAAATATAGGCTCGATTATGTTCTTAATGTCAGGGCTTTACTTCATTACTTTGAAGGGGTACTTACTCGTTCAGCTTTATCTCGCGTCACAGGCATAAATGAGCGTCAATTGGGACATTATATTACCGGGCACCGTAAACCGCGTCCGGAACAACGCAAAAAGATTGTAGAAGGCCTGCACCGTATTGGTAAAGAGATTAATTCTGTTATATAGTTGGAAAAGCCGGGAGTGTAGACAATATCTGGCCGGTCAAAGTGTAATTATCATAGATGTTTTAATATCAATCATTTAATTACGGCCAGGGATGGTCAATTTTCTCCGGCGTGGGGTGGTCAGGGGCACTGGTTTTTCCAGTATTTGTGGTAAAATTGCATAAGTTATTAACAGCATTAGCATGACAACTGATCTTTATCAAAACCAAAAATGTTTTATTCCCCTTCTTTTTGGGATGTATCTGGCAAATCTTCTGACGAACCATGCTCAAGAAGGTAGGAATTCACTATTAAGTAGTTTTCAACATCAAGTGACGGGGGTACATGAGATCACTGATTACCGATAGTAACGAGTAAAAATGTTCAATTTTCTTGACACGGTTAATCTTTTTGCAGTATCGCAACTGTTGTTTTTCTCAATTCTTGTAGTATTCAGGAATTGGAAAACGGAATCATGGAAAATCCTGCTTGCTTTTCTTTTTGTGCAGTTATTATCCTATGGAAATTATTTCCTTTACAGGTTTGGTAACAGGGATTCACTTTGGATCTATGTTATAACAGTACCGGCCGGATTCATGGTTACACCCTTTTACTTTTGGTATATCCGTTCCAGGTTATTTAAACATAGCAAATCATTAAAGAATTTATTACTTCATAGTTTACCTGCGCTTTGTTCAATATTACTGGTATTATTAGATATTTTCCCTTTTAATTTCTTGAAAAGTCCGTTAAGCCGATTCTCTGAATATCCTGTTTTTAATACAGCACAGCATATTCAGATATTAGGCTATAACATTGCTGTGCTGTTTCTCATTCATACCTATAAAGATAGGATCGACAACTATTATTCATCTCGTAATTTTAAAAAAATAGGCTGGATCGGGTTCCTGGTATACAGTTATATTATTA
The DNA here is from genome assembly GCA_963789465.1 of uncultured Bacteroidales bacterium. GTDB lineage: Bacteria > Bacteroidota > Bacteroidia > Bacteroidales > VadinHA17 > LD21. The sequence continues at coordinate 34,115 of CAWBLL010000027.1, read as the reverse complement.
CAACATGCCTGATTGGAACCCTGGAGATTATTTTTCCGATAGATGAGATAATGATTGTTTCATATATAATCTTCTGGCTTTTTCTTAATATAATTTTCCTGAAGGCATTGATATTGCCTGAAGAAATAACTGATCCTGATACTTTCCAGAGGGTGCTGATAAAAATTGATGATTCAATTGTAAAGTCAGTATTTCCCAGGATTGAAAAAATCATGCATGAAGAAATGCTTTTCCTGCAACCAGAATTAACTCTCGGTGGACTTTCGGAACAATTGAAAGTATCTGAAAAAACAGTTTCGCTAATCATAAGGCAGCAAACCGGACTTCATTTCAGTGACTTTATTAATTCCCACCGCATCGAATATGCGAAAGAGAGACTGGTTGAAACAACTGATAAAAAGCTGACAGTCCTTGAAGTTCTATATGATTCAGGCTATAATTCAAAATCAGTTTTTAACTTTCAGTTCAGGAAATTTACAGGTAAGTCTCCATCACAATACAGAGCAGAATATATTAATGATCAGCATAGAGAAAAAAATCGTCCTGAATTATGAATCAGGACGTTTTAGTTAGAATGGTTTACTTCTTTCGTGATGTATTTTAAAATTTGTATCATGAAAAGATCAATTATTGTTTTATTAATTCTGTACTTTAAATTAAGTCTGGTTACTGGTCAGTATAAAAATGTTCCTGACTATTCCTCTTTTATAAATAAGTATACCAAGAAATTTAAGAGCGAGCTAACTGAAAAAAATGTTGCCGGACTGAGCATCGCAGTCATTGACAGAGAAAGGGTTATATGGAGTGAAGGATTCGGATATTTCAATAAGCAGGAGCCTGTGGCGGTAACTGCCGGAACACCATTTCTGATAGGATCGATTACAAAGACATTCACGGCAACCGCCATAATGCAATTGTACGAAAAGGGGATAATAGATATTGATGCCCCCCTGAAAAAATATCTTCCTGAATTTAATCTAAAGCAGGTTAATGGTAATGAACAGAGTGTAACTGTCCGCCAGTTAATGACACATCATGGAGGAATTCCTGATTTTCTTACCAATAAGCATCCAAAAAAGCAGATGAGCATGGACCTCATTCTTGAGTATGTCAACCGCGATTATGCCACATTCCCACCCAATACCGTGTATTCGTATTCTAATCCTGGAATTGGCCTGCTTGGCATTCTAATTGAAAAGATAACCCGTCAGTCATTTTCAGATTATGTCATCAGCAATATCCTTAAGCCTCTTAAAATGGATTCTTCCGGGGTATTTGCCTTCAGTGATATGCCACCTTCTGTCAGGTTGGGCTATGATTCTGATCTGACAGAAAAGGTGGAATATCCGGGACTTATTACTCCCTCGGGAGGAGTATACTCTTCTGCAGAGGATATGGTCCGATATATGAAGATGATACTTAATAATGGAGCAGGCGAACAAAAGAGAATACTTAAGCCTTCAACAGTTGATGAAATGATGAAGGTACAAAACACTCAGGTTCAGTTGGATCTTGGTTTGCCCGTAGGACTGGTGTGGAACATCCTGTACAATTCAGCAGGTAAATGTATCGAGCATGAGGGCGGGACACAATGGCACCGTTCACAAATATGCATAGCCCCTGAAACTGGCCTGGGAATAGTTATTCTTACCAATTCGCTTAAAGGGAATAGTTTTACTTCTTTATGTCTGTTTGAGATGTTTGATGAATTGGTTAAGATTAAAGGATGTGACAGCAGTAAAATTTCAGCCGAACCAAGGTATAAAAGTAATCACAGCTTTAGCCTGACGGAAAACCCGGAAATAGTTCCGGCTGAAATCCCTTACGGGGAAAAGTTATATTTAAGCGGCAGTTATGGTACATTTGGTGAGCGTAACATAATACAGATTAAAGACAGCTCCTTATTTACAAGGTATTATGGACATGATCTGTATCTCTTACCCGTAAATCATAATGAGTTTGTTGTCTCACCTGAAAATAATTACAGTTCAGCCAATCCTGCGAACAGATTTTATTTTGAAAAATTCAATAATGTTCTGAACCTGATTGAAATTGACAGATATGGACATTTCGCCCACTATGGTGAGAGAATTGAACCGGTTTGCATTCCGGTAAGCTGGCAAAAGCAAATCGGGTCATATGAAGTTCTTCCTGACGAAAATATCGCATCATCTTTAAAAGATTTCACCCTTGAAGTCGAAGACAGCATCCTGATACTGAAAGCTAAACTAACCAAAGATTATGGTGTGCCTGATCCGGTGATTCCTCTGAAAATAGTGAATGACTCATTGGCGGTGGTTTATGGTTATGGCAGGTATGGTGGACAGTCGATGCAGATTTTGTCAATCAGGAACAAAACAGGAAAATTTGTCCGGTTCATGAATCAGGATATGGTATTGAAAGAGTGAAAATTATCTTGAGAGTTTACCGAATGATCACGTTGGAAAAGCCGGGAGTGTTGACCACCTTTGGCAGGTCCAAGTGCAATTATCATAGATGTTTTAATATCAAGCATTTAATTCCGGCCAAGGATGGTCAATTTTCTCCGGCGTGGGGTGGTCAGGGGCACTGGCTTTTCCACATAAGCCTTCGTCTGGTCGTTCTCTCGACCCAACATGAAGCCGTGTTGAACAAAATCCCAATCCACAGAGCGTTAATAGATAAAAATGGTGGCAATGGCCACCATTCTTAAATTCTTTAGAACACTCCCCCCAAACCCTGGCAGATGTTTTGCTAAAGATCCCATTTATCGTTAGGTATAGATACTGATAAAGAAAGAAAGTCTATCTTTGTCAAATGAATCTGGTTGAGAGGAATATCGATAATATTAATGCTCTTTGTGAGCAGCATAAGGTAGATGAGCTATTTATGTTTGGATCAATACTCACCCAGAGTTACAATGACACAAGTGATGTTGATTTCCTGGTCCAATTTGGAAATATTAACATTCTTGATTACTTCGACAATTACATGGACTTCAAAGAAAAGCTGGAAGGCGTATTGGGCAGACCTGTAGATTTAGTGGAAAATCAGGCAATTCGAAATCCCATTTTCAGGAAAGTACTTGACAGAGAGAAAAGACTGGTGTATGAACGAGAAACTTCTTAAATATCTCTTTGATATCAAACTTGCCATCGAGGAAATAGATTCATTCTTTGAAAATGAACCTCGTAAATTTGACAATTATAAACGAAACTCTTTGCTCAAGAGGGCGATTGAAAGAAATCTTGAGATAATAGGAGAAGCTCTGAACAGAATACTCAAAGATGAACCAGATTTCCCTATTGAAAATGCCAAAAGAATAATGCCGGCTAAAGTACCGGCATTTGTGTTGTCCCGTCAGGTCTTCCCGATACGCTCTCGCTGCACTCGAGCTATCGGGACTACTCGCTTCGTTCGCAGCTTCTCGACCTGCCGAAACAAAAAAATCCGCCGGTGCGGATTTTTGTTGTCCCGTCAGGTCTCGAACCTGAACTCTTCTGATCCAGAATCAGACGTGTTGCCAATTACACCACGGGACAATTTGGAGGGTGCAAATATATAAAAAATCCGGAAAAATATTAAATCCGGATTTAATTTCAATAATAACAGAATATAGTTCAGTGATCGTTCTCTATGGATCTCTGTCTTCCTCCGTGCACCTCTGTGTAAGTTCTTTAAAAAGTTTCACAGAGGAACACAGAGAGTCACAGAGTTTAAAAGACATTCCAAACCTGCACATCATCACAGCGTATAGTAAATTATCAGCTTCGGTCTCATAGCGGGAACATCGTAATCGCTGGACGCAAATCTGAATCCCGGGAACATATCGTCGGGCCACAGGCGGAACATCAGGCCATAGAAGGGAAGCGCAGAGGCGCTTGGATTTACAAAGAGAGTAGTTACATCGACATCAATGAAATTGGAATTCCTGATGAAAGGATAAACAAACGCCTGATTCATCTCAATAGTCTTAGGCTGGGTATTCCATGTAACCTTATGCTCATCCCAGGGCTCAATTATCTGCTGCAGAACGGCGCCATAAAAAGCTATTCCGGTATTAGGATCAGGAGTTACCCAGGTACTGTCGAAAGGTATCGGGAAATCATAGGTAAGGCGCAAAGTTACCTTCTGAATAATAGCTGACTTTGGAACAGTATCCAGATTGAAGGCAATAAGACTTCTGTTCGAGCGCATCACAGTAAGTACCGGTTCCGAAAGGAAAGTTGCCTCGAAATATTTATAGTCGCCAAAGTTTTTGTCGGGTTCCAGATTGGAGATCATGGCATCCTTTCCGTTTGCCGGACCTGGCTGTATCTCCATGATATTGTACTGCGGACCCCATGGGATCTTTAGCGCAAGAGGATTGTCCTTTGTGGCATCCATCAGCTCTCCTGCAGAGAACTTAAGCGTCTGTGAAGCATAACCCTCCTTCTCGAGCAGAAAAGTATAGTACTGCGAACCACCTCTTATTACAAGATGATTGATCTCAGCCTTCAGGTAGAAAGTGTATGACCATCCATCCATGGAGCTTATTGTAACTTTTGCATCAGTTATCTGGGTCGGCGCCATTATCATCGGATTGTCAAGAAAACAGATTGCATAAAATTCAAGTGGTTTAATGATCTGAACCCCGAAATTTGCGTATCCAAAATCCGTGGGGGTATAATTGCCGACAGCAATCACCTCAGGTGCGACATTGGTAACCTGGTCCGGATATACACTGAAAGTAACCGGCAAGGGATCGTTTGCAATATATGCCAGTGGAGATCCTTCAAGAGGAGAGGCAAGGATTACCTGTCCAGACGGATCAACGACCACAAATTTTGTGAGATTATATTCGCCGGCTTTGATCTCAATCTGCCCGCTTATAAAGCCCGATCCGAAAGTGTATACCGGGATCATCCTGTCTGTCATTACCGGAGTGCCTGCCAGATCCTCTATTGACACCATTAACTGGTAAGTCACCATGTTACTGTCGGGACCACCTGATTTGGAGATGTCATTATTGTCGCTGAGGCTGAATGCGAACTGTGCCATTCCTGTTTCATTGCTGTCGGAAATGTTTTTCTTATTGCAGGAAGAAAGAAAAACTATAGATGAGATAATAAGGATGGGGATTATTCGTCTGCCGGAGGTTTTCATTTTCGGAAATATTGGTTGTACAATCGGGAGCCTAAAGATACAAATGGAATGCACAAAAAATATGCCGAAATTGTCTGAATGTTCAGTTTGTATTTAGTTTCTCTGTGTAGATCTGTTATCACTCCGTGGTCACTGTGTAAGTTCTTAAAAAGGTCACACGGAGGTTCACAGAGGAAAACACAGAGCTACACAGAGAAATACTCGTTTAACCCGGTAATACCCTCCTTCTCAAATATACGGAAAGTATAATTGAATGATTATCACTTATTGACCTTGGCCCAGGTATCCTTCAGCGGAACGGTACGGTTGAAGACAAGCTTCGAAGCAGTGGAGTCGGGATCCACGCAGAAATATCCCAGCCGCTGGAACTGGAACCTCTCAGGCGGCACCGCATTGGCCAGGGAGGGCTCGACTTTGCAGTTTGTCAGTATCTTAAGAGAATCGGGATTCAGGAATTTTCTGTAATCATCCTCTTTCTGCCCGGAAGGATCTTCATGGTTGAACAATCTGTCGTAAAGCCTCACCTCTGCATCAATGGCAGAGCTAGCTGATACCCAGTGAAGGGTTCCCTTGACCTTTTTTCCCGAGGTACCGCCACTCCTGGTTTCCTGATCATAGATGCAGTAAACTTCCTCCACCATACCGCTTTTCTCATTCTTTTTAAAGCCGGTGCATTTTATTATATAAGCGCCTTTCAGCCTGACCTCCATTCCGGGGGCAAGGCGGAAATACTTATTGGGAGGGTTTTCCATGAAATCATCCTGTTCAATATAAACCTCACGGCTGAAGGGGACGATCCTTTTCCCCATGCTTTCATCTTCAGGATTTTTTATCAGTTCCACATCCTCAACTTTATCTTCGGGGTAGTTTTGAATTATGATCTTCAGGGGGTTAAGTACACCGAATACCCGGGGAGCTCTCATATTCAGATCTTCACGAACTGCGTGCTCCAGAAGGGATACATCATTGATGGCCTCTACTTTTGTATATCCTATAAGGTCTACAAATCTCTTTATTGATTCCGGCGTATAACCCCTCCTGCGAAGGCCGCAGAGTGTAGGCATTCTGGGATCATCCCACCCGGAGACTCTCCCTTCCTGTACCAGTTCGAGGAGCTTTCTCTTGCTCATCATGGTATAGGTAAGGTTCAGCCTGTTGAATTCAATTTGCCTTGGTCTGTAATCCCCGGTTTTAAGCTGATCGATAAACCAGTCATAAAGCGGACGGTGTACCTCAAATTCCAGAGTGCAGAGAGAATACGTTATTCCTTCAAAATAGTCGCTCTGCCCGTGAGCAAAGTCGTACATCGGGTATACCATCCAGCTGTTGCCTGTCCTGTGATGCGGTGTTTTGATTATCCTGTAGATTATCGGATCGCGCATATGCATATTAGGAGAGGTCATGTCGACCTTTGCCCTGAGAACACGACTACCCTCTTCGAATTCCCCTTTGTTCATCCTATGAAAGAGATCGAGATTTTCCCCGGCAGGACGACTACGGTACGGACTTTCTATGCCGGGCTGGGATGGGGTTCCTTTCTGCGACGAGATAAGCTCGGCAGGCTGATCATCAACGTAGGCAAGTCCTCTTTTTATAAGGTCAACGGCAAAATCAAAGAGCCTTCCGAAATAGTCTGAGGCATAAAATTCCCTCTCATCCCAGTCGAAACCCAGCCAGTGGATATCTTCCTTTATTGAGTCAATATATTCGACATCTTCTTTAACAGGGTTGGTATCATCAAAGCGGAGATTGCATTTTCCGCCATATTTTTCTGCCATTCCAAAATCGAGACAGATGGCCTTTGCATGGCCGATATGAAGATAACCATTGGGTTCAGGAGGAAAGCGTGTTACTACCTGCCCTTTGTTCTTTCCTTCTTTAAGATCGTCTGCAATAAATTGTTCGATAAAACTTATTGAAGGTTTACCCTCTTCCTTGTCCCTGCTGTCAGCTTCGTTCATCCCTATGATTTTATGAGTACAAAAATAGGATGAATTTGAAGATCACAATCTTTGTGCGCTTATATTTTTTCATTAACAGAAGGGTCGATTTAAAAGACATATTCAATTAACCGTAAAGTCCACAAAGGTTTTACGCTGAGGACGCGAGGATTTTTTATCACCTGAGACATAATCTGTTGTCTGGGGGTTACTACCGATCTCCAGGCTTCAGGTACTCTTTCAGATCGTTTATATATTCGATGAACTTCTGTTTTCCGAGGGGAGTAATGCTGCAAAGGGTGAGCGGATAATTATTCCTGAATTTTTTTGTAACCTCAATATATCCGGCATCCTTCAATTTTGTTATCTGTATGCTGAGGTTACCGGCACTTGAACCTGTCTGTTCCCTTATGTAGGTGAATTCTGCCATCTCAGTTCCAACAAGAAGTGAAATCACCGCAAGCCGAAGCTGGGAATGCAGTATCGGATCGAGATCATTAAATCTTGTCATGATCAACTTTGTTTTTAAGCATATACCCAGGTATAAGATACCCCAGAATCATTGCTGCAGGTACGCCAAGCGGACCTATTGCGGGTCCTCCGAAATTGACAACCAGCGCAAATATCCAAAAGCAGATGCCACCTAAAAGAAGCGGTTTGAATTTTAAAATAATTCCCGACATGAATGTCGGGAACCCTGTCAGCAGCAATATATAAGGTGAAACTGTATCCATACTTTTTGAATGGACAATGAAAAGTATCATCATAGAAATCATATAAGCCATCCATGTCCACATCCAGATTGAATCAGCATATGTATGAAACTTTGCCTTCCGGCCATTAAAATATCCATAGAACATTGAAACGAACACACCCGGAATTACAAGAAACCAGACATAATAGGGATGCGTCATACCGGTGAACCTGGCCAGAAAGTATTGTAAGAGACTGCATGCTATTATCAGCCATCCCCAGAAAAGGAGATGAAAACTGCCCTGTCTGAAGTTGATCCTTGTCCTGTTAAGCATTTCGGTTATGATTTTCAGGCTTTCTTCGCTTGTCATCATTTTTTCTTCGGTTTCCATAATAATGTTTATTTTTATGTATTGTTAATTATGAATATAAATATGCTACAAATGTAAACTAGTTTATAATATAAACCAAATAATTATTGAATTATATTGATCTATTTTTAAAAATTATTATATAGCAATGATACTTTGGCTATTATGTTATGTTGACTAATGTAGCTGGAATTGGAGAAACAGACTAATTGATTTTCTTCGTTTACCCCGCCCCCAGGGAGAGTGAAGAAAATCAATTTACTCACCCTTACCGGGTTTATGGATTGATTTTCCCGCGACCCAATATAGAATTAAATTATTGTCAGTATTAAATAGAAAAATATCATATGGGCCAGATCAAGATCGAGAACATGGAGTTTTATTCTTTCCATGGTCATTTCAAAGAGGAGCAGATTGTTGGAAATAAATTTCTGGTGGATCTTATTCTTGAAACTGATATGAAAATTCCTTCAGAGAGTGATAATTTGCGGGATGCAGTCGATTATCAGAGGGTATATCAGATAGTAAAATTTCAGATGGGGAAAAAATCGCATCTTCTGGAGCATATTGCCGGTAGGATAATAGATGCCATAATGTCTGAAATGGATGGAATAGATAAGATTACCGTTAAGGTGTCAAAGATGAATCCGCCGATGGGGGGAAAGATAGGGTCAGTAAGTGTTGTATTGAGCAGGTGAGAATTCCGGCATTCAGATAAAAAGTAATACGGATGTGATCAGGGTAGTAGCGATCACAAAGTACCTGTAGAATTTTTCGGGGAAAAGCTTCACAATATGTATACCGGCAAAAATTCCAAGAGCAATGAAAGGGATTGCGATAAAATCCAGGATCAATAGGTTCCAGGAGATGTTCTTCCAGACAAATGCCTGAAGGGGAAGCTTGCTCAGGTTTATAATAAAGTAAAGCCAGGCTCCTGTTCCTATAAATTCCTTTTTTGGCAGTCTCATTGCCAGGAAATAGAGAGTAAAAACCGGTCCTGCTGCATTTCCTATCATTGTGGAGAATCCGCCTGCCAGTCCCATCAGGGAGGCAAAGACCCGGTTTTCAGGTATTTTGTTCTCCCTTTTATTCCTGATATCGCCGAGAATCATCAGTATCAGCATAATCCAGACCACAGTCATCATTACCATTCTGAACTGGGTATTATTCACCATATTTCCGGTGATAACCGCAATTATAACCCCGGCAGCGGCCCATGGAAGGATCCTGATGATATATTTCCATACGGCATTCTTTCGGTAATATATTACTGCCATAATATCAGCGGCAATCAGCATTGGGAGAACAACTCCCGTGGATACTTTTGCACCGAATATGAGGGCCATTACCGGCACGGCTACCAGCCCGAAGCCGCTTAGTCCGGCTTTTGACATTCCGATGACCATTGCGACTAACAGGACCAGTAAAAAATATCCGGGAGTAAGGGCCGGGTATAGGGAGTGGATGAATGAAGTCATTTATAACTTGATAATTTGCCAAAGAGACAAAGATATAATAAATGACTTTAAACAAAACTCTCTGTGAAGCTCTGTTTATTCACTGTGATCTCTGTGTAACCTTCTTAAGAACTTACACAGAGAGCACAGAGGGACACTGAGTTACATTGAGAAGACTAGTGTCAGCCTTTCAGGCTAATCGTATCGGAAAGTCTTCTGAAAACAACAGCCAGGAATACCAGACCGATATGAGGAACAACAGAACTCATGACCTCCAGGCTTCCATGCTTTGTTGCAGGATATGCAAAAACCACAAGGAATAAAAATAGTATCACAATCAAGATCACAAGGTTGTTTGTTCTATTCCTGGCAAGCGGGATACCGAAAAATGTGGTATAAAAGAAGATAAGCCCCATCGCCAGCTCAAGAAAGACAATGTAAGGCAGATGGCTCGCTGCTGGAACATCCGGGTTTAACTGGAAAAAAAGTTTGCTGTAAACCAGAACCAAAAGCGTGAATAAGATCCACAGGAAAAGGTGGGAGAAAATTTCAATTGACTTTTTCATGTTTTTATAAATTAAAGTTTGACATGAAACAAATTTCAGAAACAGAATAAGAACCGGCAATTAATTCCTGCAAACCGGTCCTAATCGCCTGCGAAAAGTGAACTGGAACTGGTGGATGGATTTTCGAGTGTTCTTTAGAAATGGGGAGTGAATGATTCAGATGTTTTTATAGAAGTCAGGTTTAAATGAATCGCCGATAGGGATATATTTATTCCCGATCCTGATTCTGTCGCGCTCGATGCTGATTATCGCCGAGAGCGCAACAATATATGACTTATGGCATCTGACGAGACTTTTGGGCAGCATTTTACCAAGTTCATGAATTGAATGGCTGGCAATTACCTTTTCGTTCCGGGTTACGATATACTGGTAGTCTCTCAGCCCCTCTACATAAAGAATATCGTTTACAAAAATTTTTACCAGCTTATATCCTGATTTCACGAAGATGTAATCTACCGGTTTTGCAATTTCATTAAGATCGTGTTGCTGCCACTGCATATAGTCAGCAGCTTTGTTTATGGCAAGCTTGAACCTGTCGAAGGTATAGGGTTTGAGCAGGAAATCGGTCACTGAAAGGTCAAATGCTTTGGGCGCATATTCACTGAAAGCGGTGATAAATATAATCTGAGGCCGGGCAACGATCTTATCAAGCATCTCAATGCCACTCATATTGTCCATCTGAATGTCAAGGAAAATTAGCTGCACATCATTGTTCCTGATAAATTCGAGTGCATCTGATGAATTATTGAATGTTGCAATCATTTGAAGCTGAGGTAGTTTATCAGCGAAAGATTTTATTTTTTCAATTGCCAGGGGCTCATCATCAATGGCTATGCATTTAATATTCATCCAGTTCAATTGTTAGTTCAACATTGTATCTGTTATTTTCTCCGGAAATCTTAAAAGTGTTTTTATCAGGATAAATCAGCTCCAGTCTTCGCTTTACGAGATTCAGCCCTATCCCTTCGTTTTCACGGGAGACAAGAATTTTAGAATTGTCATATTCATTGTTTACTCTGAATTCAATTTTGTTTTCATTGACCTCTATTGCAATATTTATGATATTATAGCCCTCTTTCCTTGAGGAATGTTTATATGCGTTTTCAATCAGGGGGATAAACAGCATTGGGGCTATCTGAAGGTATCCTGTGTTTCCTTCGAGGCTGTAATTCAGGTACCCGGTGCCTGATGTCCGTAAACGGATCAGTTCAATATAATCCTCGATATTTTTTAGCTCCTGTGCCAGTGTGATCTTTTCAGCTTTGGCATCATAGATCATATATCTGAGGATGCCTCCCAGTCTTGTAATGCAATCGGAGGCTTTAGCCACATCATTTGAAATAAGGTAATCGATATTATTCAGAGTATTGAACAGGAAATGCGGACTGACCTGCATTTTCAGAAGGGCCAGTTCGCTTTGTGTATTCTGAAGCAGCAGTTCCTGTTTTTCCTTTTCCAGTCTGATTGAATCGGAAAATCTTCTGAAAACCACTGCCAGAAATATCACAATGATATGAGGTATCACCGAACTCAGGACCTCCCACAGTCCTTTGCGTGTTGCCGGCCACGCAAAAAATGTCACAAGGAACAGCAGAAGGAGTGTAAGGATTATCAGGTTTCTGTTGTTCCTGCGGGCCAATGGAATCCCAAGGAAGGCAGTGTAAAATAAAATGAGCGCCATAATCAGCTCCAGAAAAACAAGGTAGGTAAAGTGTTGCGACAGTGCCGAATCAGGTTTTGCCTGCAGATATATCTGGCTGAGGATAATCACAAATGCTGTAAAGATCATCCAGAAGAAAATGTGAGCAGTTATCTCAACCGATTTTTTCATAGCCATGTAAATTTAATCTTTACCAATGTAAAAATCACAAATGATTACCGTATCCAAAAAAAAAATCTGCAAGCCCCATGATATAATCTACAAATAGTTTATAATTTTTTCCTGAGTATGAATTGAACTTAATCATACTAAGTCTGTATGCAACAGGAGGCATATGAACGGATTTGAATATTTTTAACCACTGAGTTTCACGGAGTTTTCACAGAGTTTTCACAGAGTCCCGATAGCTCCACCTACCGGGGCAGGACGGCACAGCGCCCGCAGGCTGAAAATACAAACCGGCACTATCTGAAGATACAATTGATCAAACCATGTTAGCTGGCCACGCCATGGCGTGGCCCTGTACGAAACACATCGGCAATGTAGAGTCATGCCATGGCATGATTCTGCTCATATGCTGAGTAAATCTGCAGTCCGAGATATCAGGTATAACACCGTGGTTGAAATATTTCCTGAATTATTTGAATATTCCTTACATTTACAGATAAGGTTGATTATTCTCCCTGGAAAATAATTGAACCCAGGCTTATATGGAAATTAAAACTCTGAAATTGTATAACTTAAATATTCACCTGTTAATGAAAAACATAAAAAATGATGAATCAGCCGGAAACCTCAGGTCAAGGCGTGATTTTTTCAAGACCACCGGACAGGCGGTTGCCGCATCGGCCTTGACTGCCGGAACTATTCCGTACATCCGCTCAAAGGATGACGAAAAGAGCGCTGATAATCCGGAGCTAAGATCCGATTCCGCCATGATTGGTCCAAAAGACAACATAAAGGTTACGAAGATTGAGTCGTTCGTTCTGAGAAATTCATGGGTCTTTGTGAAGATCTCAACGGATGCAGGCATTACAGGCTGGGGAGAGATGCTGAAAGACGATGCCAAAGCATGTGCTACGGGTGCGCTCGAAGTTGGGAACTATCTCATAGGCAAGGATCCGCTGCGGGTAGCCTTTCACTGGCAGGCAATTCACAGGGGATCTTTTTACCGTGGAGGGCCTGTTAAAACCGCCATCCTCAGCGGGATCGACCAGGCGCTCTGGGATATTACGGGAAAAGCCTTTGGAGTTCCGGTCTACAGGCTTTTCGGAGGACCTACACGTGACAGGATAAGAGTGTATGGGAGTCCGGATCCACTAACAGGTGTTAATGCAATGAAGGTTGGGACCTGAAGGAGGGCAGAGGCAGGCTATTAAATATGTCGAAGGACAAAAGTTTGTAGATGAAGTTGTTGAAAGATTCAAGGCTCTGCGAGACAAAATGGGATCAGGAGTGGATATCGCGGTTGACTTTCATGGTGCAGTGGAGCCTCCCACTGCGCTGCTTCTGATGAAGGCTCTGGAGCCTTATAATCCATGGTTTTATGAGGAGATCGTACAGCCTCTGAACATTGACGTAATGGCGGAACTGGCCAGGAAGACCCATATTCCGGTTGCTACCGGTGAACGTATCTTTACAAAATGGGGATTCAGGGAGATCCTTGAGAAGCGTGCCGCAACAATTATTCAGCCAGACGTATGCTATGCCGGAGGTATTTCCGAACTGAGGATCATTGCAGGTATGGCGGAGGCATATTATACACCTGTTGCTCCGCATAATCCACAGGGTCCTTGCTCCCTGGCAGCCAGCTACCAGGTTGCTGCCTGTATACCCAACTTCCTTATACAGGAGAGGGGGGATAATGAATATTCTGATCTGCTTGCGGTTCCATTGCCAAAGATAAAGGACGGGCACCGGCCTTTACTTACTGGTCCGGGACTGGGTATTATCATCGATGAAGAGAAGCTCCTCGCCCAGGTCGGAGAACCAAAGCCCTACAATACCAGCTATGATCCTGATGACGGATCGGTAGTAGACTGGTAGTAATCATAATTTAAATATTTTACAGATGCCGGTTGTGAAAATCAAAAACTATCGCTGGATAATTGTTGTCCTTATTTTCCTCGCTACCACGATAAACTATGTTGATCGACAGATAATAGGATTGCTTAAGCCTATACTGGAGGTGGAATTCAGCTGGAGTGAAACCGATTTTGCACACATAGTTATGGCTTTCACGGCAGCATATGCCATCGGACTACTGCTGATAGGCCGGTTGATCGACAAGATTGGAACAAGGCTCGGATATGTATTCATAATATGTCTGTGGAGCCTGGCCGGTATGTTTCATGCCCTGGCAAGAAGTGCGCTACAATTCATGACAGCAAGATTCGGTCTGGGAATTGGAGAAGCCGGAAATTTTCCTGCTGGCATAAAAGTCATTTCAGAATGGTTTCCGAAGAAGGAGAGGGCTCTGGCTACCGGTATTTTTAACTCTGGAACAAGCATAGGCGTGGTACTTGCCCTTGTCATAGTTCCATGGATACTCAGAAACTATGGATGGCACGAGGTGTTCTGGATTACAGGCGGAATCGGATTTATATGGCTGATCTTCTGGCTTATCTTTTATGAGACTCCGGCAAGGCAAAGACGGCTCACAACGAAAGAATACGACTTTATCAGGAATGGGAAAGATGATGAATCTCAGCAGGACAGGATAGAACGGAAGGTGAAAATCCGATGGTACAGACTCTTCACCCTTCCTCAGACATGGGCATTGATCACCGGCAAAGGTCTGATAGATCCTATCTTCTGGTTCTTCCTTTTCTGGCTTCCATCATATTTTTCGTCGGCATATCAGCTCGACCTTAAAAAGATAAGTCCTGAACTGATAATCATTTATTCAGCTACTACAGTTGGAAGCATACTTGGTGGGTATTTCTCCTCTCTGCTGATCAAAAAAGGCTGGCAAGTGATGAAAGCCAGAAAAACAGCTCTCTTTATTTTTGCTGTTCTTGAATTGTCAATCATTTTTGCCAGATATGCAACTGCGGCATGGATGGCTGTCGGTATTATCAGCCTGGCTGTAGCTGTTCACCAGGCGTGGTCAACTAATGTATTTACCATGGCTTCCGATATGTTTCCATCAGAAGCTGTAAGCTCGGTTGTAGGCATTGCCGGCATGGCAGGTGCGGTTGGAGGAATTCTGTTTCCCATCCTGGTCGGATATTTGCTTGACAGCTACAAGGCGTCTGGCAACCTTACCGGAGGGTATAACCTGCTCTTCACAATATGCGGATTGACTTATTTGACGGCCTGGACCATTATTCATCTTCTTACGAGAAAGCATGGCGTTGCAAAATTAAGTTGATTTTTCCGGCCTGTGTGTGTTCTTGAATTCTTTCGCGAATCCCGGTCAGACATCAATATTTGTTGTGGTGTTCATATCCGGGATCAAAATCCACCCATTTTCCAGCCTTCACGGTAACTGCGCCTGAGGTATATTTCAGCACCAGGATAATTGGGGAACTTCATGTTAGGGGAATCCCATTCAAGCAGTTGATCAGGAATACGGATTGCCACAGTTCCCAACAGAATGGCTTCCGTCATTGGACCTGTCTGTCCGAAATATGATTCGGTTTTTGGTCCTCCGAGGCACGCAACGACAAACGCATGATAATGATTTCCGGCTTCAAAATCGGGTCTTTTATAATTCACGAATTTGTCTTCAGGAAGAAGCACAGGCAATTCCTGATGAGGAATAAGCATTGCACCGCTGGTCCCTATGAGCATGGCAGATTCAGCCGGATACTCTTTGTCTTTGTACAGGTTGCGGATTTCCTGTGGGGGAAAGAATTCACCGTCAAACCATTCAACCGGAAGGATATCTGATTCTGTCTTCTCATTGCCGGGGAACATCCATGTTATATGGTCACCCTGGGGCCAGGTATCGCCCTTTCGTTCAGGTGAATCTTTCCACGATTTCTGAACCTCGGCAATAACAGATACCGGTGGTTTTAAATCCAGCCCTTTCCATACAGCATCAAAGATATGACATCCTATATCGCCCGACCAGCCGGTACCAAAGTCCTGCCAGGCCCTCCACTTTGTCGGGTGGTAAATATCCGGAGCGTATTCTCTGACAGGTGCCGTACCGGTCCAGATCTCCCAGTTCAGGTATGAAGGAGCTTCCTGCCCCATTTCAGGACGTGGCCCCATTAGTCGGTAATTCTCCACTGCTCCCGGGCGGTTAGAGCAGAGGTATGCATGCTGGATCTTCCCGATTGCTCCATCCCTGAGCAGTTGTACGGCAGTTTTGTCCCCGGGTCTTGCGGCGAACTGTGTTCCGAGCTGAGTAACTACTCCGGCTTTTTCAGCCGCTTCAGTAAGCATTCTGACTTCAGCAACATCGTGGCACATCGGTTTCTGGCAATAGACATGCTTTTTCTTACTGATGGCCGAAAAAGCAATAATAAAATGATTATGATCAGGAACCGTCACATTGACGGAGTCTATTTTGTCTCCTTCCTTACTGAGCAATTCACGCCAGTCGGAGTAAGTGCGTGCTCCGGGGACCGCTTCTGATGCCTTTTTAAGATTATTGGCATCTACATCGCATAATGCTACAATCTTCACATTCGGATCTTCCCTGAATTTCTGAAGATCTCCCCATCCCATCCCGCCGACGCCGATGCAGGCATGATTCAATATACTGGATGAGTGCGTCGGATTGGATGCACATCTGATAATGAAAGGAGAAGCAATGGCTGCAGTTGCGGCAGTCCTTATAAACTTCCTGCGTGATACTGATGGAACATGATTTGTCATGGAGTTTAGATTTAATTTTTGCAATAATATCCGGAAATAATCACCTTTCAGGTAAATTTAATAAATTCATTTTTTATCAGTAGCAGTTATGAGAATTATTGTAAAATAAATTTGATTTATATTAATGGGCTTATTTGGTAATCTGATGAAAATGACATTTATTTAAGGAATAGTTTTTTAAAAGTTAAAAAGAACTTGCATGCTTCTCAGATCAAATCTTATTTATCATCTGGTCCTGGTTTCACTTTTTCTTTTAACCATGCCTGTATTTTCGCAAACAACAGACTGGACAATGTTCCGTGGCAGCAGTAGCAATGGACTGGCCCCGTCTGAAAATATTCCGCTTAAGTGGGATGCCCAGGCGATAAAATGGAAGAGAGAAATTCATGATAAAGGTTTCTCCTCCCCCGTGGTTTTGGATAACCAGGTTTGGATTACGACAGGAACTGATGATGGAAAAGCGCTGTATGCAGTTTGTGCTGATTATAAAACCGGGAATATAATTTATGATATCAAGGTTTTCACTCCTGCCGAGACTGAAGAGAAACATCAGTTGAATACTTACGCCACCCCCACACCTTGTATTGAAAAGGGATATGTGTATGTTCATTATGGTAATGCCGGAACTGCCTGTATAAATACCGCAACCGGAAATATTGTATGGAAGAATTCAGATTTCAGATGCAAGTTTGTTCAGGGATCGGCTTCATCACCTGTGATTTACAAAAATCTGGTAATCCTGCATTATGAAGGTGTAGATGTCAGATTCCTAGTGGCATTGGATAAAACGAACGGGAAATTGGTGTGGAAGGTTGACAGACCTGCGGAGCCTTACAAACCCTTACCTGAAATCGGCAGGAAAGCATATACCACACCGCTTATCATGAATGTAAAGGGTCGCGACTTGCTGATCTCGAACGGATCGGCTGTTTGTATAGCTTATGATCCCGGATCAGGAAAAGAAATATGGAGAGTTGTGGATGGAGCAGAATCAACGATAGCAATGCCAATTACTGAAAATGGTATCGTCTACTGGTACACAGGATTCATGGTTGCCGGGGATGGCTCAAATTATACCGATTTCCTTGCCGTAAATCCGGATGGTAAAGGCGACATCACTTCCACAAATATTATATGGAAGAAGCGTGAGGCACTGGCTCATAACCAGATGCTTACTCCTGTTATCCGGGATGGGCTGATCTATACTGTCAACAGCAGAAATACCATGATGTGTATTGATGCCGGATCAGGTAAAGAGGTCTGGTCAAGGCATGTTACATCAGAATATGATGCATCACCGTTATATATCAACGGCAACATATGGTTTTTTTCTGCCAAAGGAGATATCCTTGTCCTAAAAGCAGGAAGAAAATATGAAGTAGTGGCACAGAACAGGACAGATTCCGGGATCTTTGCCACACCGGCTGTATTGAGGAACTCGATGATACTGAGAACTCAAAAATATCTGTACAGGATCGGGGGAGAGTAAGCTCCGGTCTAGTTCTCCGTTATAATTTTTTCATAAGGACGCACATCTGTCACAAAGCGAACCCCTACCGTTTCCAGGGCCGGCCTTCCATTTGAATAATTATCCTCAGAAATCCATTGAATAAAAGGCTCGCAGACAACGGGTACAGCATCGTCAATACTGAATGCAGATTTCAGGTATTCAATGTCTGAAAGTCTTGTCGCCAGAGTTATCCTGTCGGCCACAGAGTTGGGAAACGCGACTTCTTTTTCAATCCAGCCGGCCAGGGTAGGTTCTGCTTCGCTTACGTATGCAAGAAGCATCTTCTTTAATATATTGCCATTCTCCATGATATTATCGCATGACTGTAAAGTTAACCCGGCCAGGCCTCTGTTCATACGGCGTTTAAGAGCCTGTGTCAAATAACCGAAGACTGTTGTGGGCTTCTCAGGATTTTTAAGATCCCATTGGATTGGAGGTTCTTTTATCATGAATTCTCCCGTGGCTGCATCAAAATTATATCCGTTCTCTGTTATGGTAAGGGTAATGACCTTGATCAGGGGATCAGCCATTTTCTCAACAGCATTCTCCGGATTAGCCGGTCCAAATTGATATTCCACAATGGAACCGATGATTCTGGCATTTAGTTTACCATCCGGTTCAGATATCAGCAGGGTATACAGTCCATCCTGCCTGGCCAGGTTGTTATACATATCACAGTCAGTATCCAGGAGGGCTATACCGCAGATACCCCAGTTTGTATCACCAGACTCATTCAGAAGCTGATCTATATAGTATGCCTGATGCGACCTGTGGAAACTGCCTGTTCCGATATGAACAATTCCGGCTTTGATCTGTGACCTGTCGTATAACGGTATCTCGACATCCTTTGGCAGATGCTGGAGATTTTTATTTCTTAATCTGATTATGCCTTTCATTATCAGGTGATTAATAATTGTAAGATTCAAAATTCATTGCAGTAATTCTATATGCATCAGAATTAAAATAATTTCAGTTTCTTTCTATTGAACAACCTTACCGGAGGAATAAGGTTCAGTGTAATGTGATGAAAAGTAAGTATTACGACAATTATTAATCTTCCCTGTAATTGTCATTGCGTTTTTATGATAAGGAGAAATTTTTGTTCATAATTTTGTTTGATAATCTGATCAGGCATGATTTTAAGAAAGATCGCAATTGTCAAACTGTTTCTGTTTCTGACGATATGCTGTTTCGGACAGACAGATACCCTGGTTGTGGTAAAGAAAGCTTCCTCTGCTCTGAAAGTAGCCCTGGATGGATCAGTATTATACCCGGGTGCCAGTCTGGGGGTTGAATTTCCTGTGTATAACGTTGATCTTATAAGGCATCATGACACTCCGGATTCAAAAGCGATAGTTAAAGAGAGATTTGTATCCATGAATGCCGGGTGGTATCATCATAACGATTTTCATGATAATCTGTATTTTACCGCCGGATGGATAATGAGAAGGACACTTAAAGGAGGGTTTTTCACTGAATTTGCACCGGGGCTAGGGTACAGCAGGACCTTCCTTGGCGGTACCACCTATAGGGTTGATGATAATGGCAATGTCGGTATAGTTAAGTTAGCGGGATACAGTTATGCCGTTTTATCAGCCGGGGTAGGCCTGGGATTTAATTTTACAGCATCAAAGGGCATACCATTATCAGTATACTATGATTTCAATATATTTACGATGTTCCCTTATAACAGCACGTTTTATTTCAGACCGGTAATGGAACTGGGGCTTATCTTTCGTCCGGCTAATTTTATTCCTCTGGCAATTAAAAACAGGAAAGTAATAAAATGAAGCGATTTTCTATATTGATTTTGCTGCTGGTTATTTCTCTTTCGTCCTGCCAGAAGGAGGTTATTACAATAGGTACGCATGTTTCAGAAACATTTTATGTTCAGAATAATGGCGCCTCAATGCGTGTCCTTGTGGAAGGTAATACATCCGGCAAGGTTTTTATTGTTTTCGTTCATGGGGGACCTGGCACCGGCTCATATTTTTATGATACCGATTACATTCGCAATAACATTGGAAACCGCTATGCAATGGTGTACTGGGATGAGCGCAATGCAGGAGGATCGCAGGGTGGTTCTGACGGAAAGGATCTGTCACTCGCCCAAATGACAGATGACCTCAGGAAAGTTCTTGTGGTGTTAAAATCGAGATATGGCCAGGATTGTAGTCTCTTTCTGATTGGTCACAGCTTTGGAGGGCTGCTTACCGCCTCATTTATGGTTTCAGGAGATAATCAGGCTATGATAAAAGGTTGGATATTTGCCGACGGAAGCCATAACTATCCATTGAATGATTCACTTACATGGCAGATGCTGCTTACCAATGGGGAACAGCAGATTGCGCTGAATAAAAATAAAGCCTGGTGGGAAGAGATCGTTACATACTGCCATGATCATTCGGGAAATTTTTCATATGATGAATCCAGGCAGCTTGAAAAGTATGCCGGTGAAGCCGAAGGTTATTTTGATGTGGTGGCTCATGTAGATTTATATGAGCTCATCAGGAAAAATGCTGTCAGGTATGATTGGCCTCTTTCATCGATGCTTGTAAATTATCTTTATTCTTCTGAAGCAGGTTTCAACAGGGATCTGGCAAAAACGGAGTTCTCATCCTACCTCCATACAGTTACGGTTCCTGTTCTTATCCTGTATGGGAAATATGATTTTGTATGTCCTGAGGGTTTGGGTGAGGATCTATACAACAGTATAGGATCTGAAGACAAACAGATAGTAATTTCACCGGTAAGCGGTCATAGTATTATGCTTCAGGATGAAGTCCTCTTCTGTAAGGAAGTGAATGGATTCGCAGATACCCATAAGTGAGAATCTCGCCTATTTATTTTCCGGGATATTTTTCCACAGGCCTTTATTCCTGTTCCTGGCCTTCCGTTCCAGCTTAACAAAAGTCCCGGCATATTTTACATTAGGAGGGACTGTCATTACAGTTGCATAGCCATTCTCAACCAATGCTGCATTTACAAAAGTGCCGTCCTCAAGATACACATATGCAAGGGTACGTCCATATTTATCGAAATGACCGACATCGTACTCCAGTCGGATTTTCTTACCCGCAATAAGTTTTGTCAGGTAATCGGATGCCTCCCTGCCAAAGTAGGCAATCTCTTTTTTGCCGGAATTTCTCGATTCCGGAGCGTCCACGCCTATAAGCCTTATTTTCAATCCTTTCGGTGAGCCATCATAGATCCAGAAAGTATCTCCGTCTACCACTTTTTTGACGCTGAAATATTTATATTTATCCTTATTGTCAGCTGAATTCAGATTAACTGAAGACAAGATGCCAATAATTATAATTATGAGTGTCCTTAGTTGCATTCTAATCTAAGCGGAGTGGAAATTACTAGTTGGCGGCTAAAGTAATAAATCCGTTCTTCCGGTGCAATTCATTGCTGTGAAATACGGTTCTTTAATTTAATTCTTGATTTAAGCACGAGTAACGCGGAGTTTAGCACGGAGTTGCACAGAGTAATTGTACCTATTTTCACTCCGTGCTTACTCCGTGTTTCCATGGTTAAATATTGCTTTTGGATATCCCTTTTTCCATGGAATTTTCCTGCTAAGGCGGTTGAGTAGTTGCGCTTAATAATTTAAGATTTTTAAGGAAGAGTCTACTCTGATAAGGCAATTATTCTGAATTTTAGTGTTTTTTACCACTGACCCCCAAGTGGGAAACACTGAAATTCAGAATAATACAAATGACACATTAGAATAATTTCAGGTAAATTGTCTTCTTGGAGTGGACTCAGGTAATAAATGCTAAATTAGTATTATTAACTTTTCAACTAAAATCATGGGAAAGTATAGACTGAAGATTAAGATTATTAATCTGGCGATAATCTGTCTTCTTCTTGCCAGTTGTAAGAGTGACAATCAGAAGCCCTACAGTCTCCTGAAGGTTGGACCACAACCTGACGGCAGCATTCTGGTCCCCTCAAATCAGTTATTGCGGCCTGTTGGTTTCCAGGTTTCCCTTCCCGGCCGGCCGGTTGATATTGCCTTGACCCTTGACGGGAAATTCCTTGTAGTCAAAAACAAGAGCGACCTTGATCTGATCAGGCTGGAAGACAGAAAAGTTATGCAGTCTCTCCCTTATGAAAGAAGTGGAGCTTCATTTACCGGGATCTGTTTATCTCCCGATGGTAAAAGTATATATGTTTCAGATGCGGATAACCGGATCTGCATAGCCGGTTTTGACAGGAATATGGTGATGCAATGGAAAGAACCATTAAGGCTGCCGTCCCCTCTGATTGGAGGTTCACCTGTTCCCGGAGGGGTGGTTCTTAATAAGCAAGGAGATAAATTATATGTTACCCTGAGCAGGAACAATACTCTGGCTGTTATTGATCTGTCTGATAAATCAGTTAATGAGGTCGCAGTGGGCATTGCACCATACGGCGTTGTATACGCCTCACCCTCAAAAGTGTATGTGAGCAACTGGGGAGGTCGCCGACCTTTAATAGGCGAATCCTCATACAATACATCAGGTAGCAAGGTGCTGGTTGATCCCGGAACAGGCATTGCAAATAATGGTTCAGTATCGGTAGTTGATTTAAACCGCAGGACTGAGGTTAAAAATATCGAAGTGGGACTGCACCCTTCTGGTATGGTCTTAAGTCCGGATAGAAAGAAACTCTATGTTGCCTGTTCAAACAGCGATATTATAGCAGTAATAAATACCGATAGTGACAAGGTGATTGATAATATTTCGGTGCACAGGCAAAAGGGTATTCTGTTTGGAAGTTCACCCAACGCTCTGGCAATTTCGCCGGACGGTGAATATCTGTATGTTGCCAGTGGAACGGAAAATGCAGTATGTGTGATTAAGACCGGAGATCCTTCGGCGATACTGGGATATGTACCAACCGGATGGTACCCCGGATCAGTTTTACTTGACAGGACTGGTGAAATTTTGTATGTGGCAAATGTAAAAGGTGCAGGTTCCCGCAATCAGATGACGGATCGCAAGGGATATAATTCCCATGATCATATGGGAACAGTTTCAATCATACCTGTTCCGGATACCGGGGAGCTTCTGAAAATGACTGAAACAGTTGATCTTAATAACTCGATTGGAGCATCTGAAAATGTTTCCGGCAGGTTTTGGTGGAGGAATAAAGAGCTCGCAGTGCCGGTGCTTCCGGACCAGACTTCATTCTTCAGACATGTTGTCTATATCATTAAGGAAAACCGGACATACGACCAGGTATTCGGAGATATGCCTCAGGGCAACGGGGATACAAGTCTGGTAGAATTTGGCAGGGAGGTAACTCCCAATCATCACCATCTTGCAGAGGAATATGTACTTCTTGACAATTTTTATTGCAGTGGCGTTTTAAGTGCTGATGGCCATCAATGGACAGATGAAGCATATGTAACCGATTATCTCGAGAAGTCATTTGGTGATTTTTCCCGCAGCTATCCGTACGACGGAGATGATGCCCTTGCCTATGCCAGTTCCGGTTTTATCTGGGATAATGTTCTTAATGCCGGCCTTACATTCCGGGATTACGGTGAATTTGTGAATGCTGTGATTGATCCACCGGAGGCGACATTTTCGGAGATCTACAAGGACTTTAAGACAGGTGCCGGAAGGATAAAGATCAATGCAAAGGCAAATCTTGAGCAGCTTACACCTCATTTGTGTCCCACTTTTATTGGATTTCCCAATACGGTATCTGATGAGTACCGTGCGGCAGAATTCATTAAAGAGCTGAATGATTATGAGAAGAACGATAATTTCCCGAATTTCATTATAATGCTGCTTCCTAACGATCATACATCCGGCACACGGCCGGGCATGCCAACACCAGGGGCTGCAGTTGCTGACAATGATCTTGCTCTGGGACAAATTGTCGAAGCGATTTCGAATAGCAGATTCTGGAAAGAGACCTGCATTCTTGTTACCGAAGATGATCCGCAGGCTGGTCTTGACCATGTGGATGGGCATCGGACTGTAGGACTGGTAGTTAGTCCGTACACTAAACGTGGGCAGGTGATCTCAACCTATTACTCGCAAATAAATATGGTCAGGACCATTGAAAATATTCTTGGATTGCCGCCTATGAACCAGCTCGATCTCTCGGCAGAACCAATGTCCGATTGCTTTACAAATAAGCCTGACTTTAAACCCTATAAGGCAATACAAAGCAATATACCGGCAGATGAACTGAATCCGCCTCTTGTGTCACTCTCCGGTAACCAGTTATATTGGGCGAAGAAATCGATGGAACAGGATCTTGATGATGTTGACAGGATTGATGAAGATGTTTTTAACAGGATAATCTGGCATTCGGTGAAGGGGTATGAGATACCCTACCCTGATCTCAGAAAATAAAAGGGCAGCTTATTAACCACGGGCTACCACCCGGGCTGTAGAAAAAGTCCCTTTCCTCGACCCCCTGCCTCCCAACGGGGTTATGAAAAACTCTGATAATCAGCAAGTCGCCCCTTCGCTTTCGAGTAGCTGCTTCAGCTGAACAAGGCTGGAGGTCTAGCTATCGGGATAGAGGTGTAACATAGAAAATTGACTTGTTAGACAGCCCCAGTTAACACAGTGGTCGCGCAGAGTTTAAAGTTTATCAATTTTATAAGCCATTATGAAATCATTCTCGGAGAGGCCGTTGATGGCATGAGTCCACAATTCTATCACTACTCTGCCATAAAAAACGTGCATTACCGGATGATGCCCCTCATCCTCGGCGAGATTTGCCACCTTATCGACAAAATCCATTGTATGCTTGTAGTTCACAAAGGCATACTCCTTACTGAGTTTTTTATTATCTGAAACAACCCAGTCACTTTTTATCTGACTTTTCAACTCCTTGATCTCTTTTGGGCCAAGAGGAGGAACACCTCCTTCACAGGGCACGCATTTTTTTTCACCTAAATCCATAATATCAAAGATTTAATTATCCAGCGGTTCCGGCATATTCAAGGGAAAGAACGGAACCGCTATGGGATTATACAACAATTAATTTCTGATAGTGTTTAAAAAAGGGACCGGACGATTCAGAAAATAATTTGCGGATTATAGTTTATATTATCTTTAATATTTTTAAGAGCATTAATTTTAGGTTATGAATACAAGGGAACGATTTCTTGAAACAATGGACTTTAATCCGGATGTCCATTCACTGAAGTATGAATTTGGCTACTGGGGCGAGACCCTCGACAACTGGTATAAAAGCGGATTGCCAAAGAAAAATTATCCTGTGGTCAGTAAAGTAATTACAACCCCTACCTCATCTTTATACAGCACTGCGTGGACTTGCGAAACACCAGCCGGCGGATCCCGGCATCTTCCTAAAGGGATTGCCGTTACAGGCGGGGGGTTATATTCACCAACACAGGCTTTCCCGCTAGACAGCGATGTGAGGGACTATTTCAATATGGACCTGACCCAGCGGCTTATAGATGTCAACATGCATTTCTCTCCCATGTTTGAGATAAAGGTTGTAAGGGAGGATGATAAAGCATTTGAATATATAGATGTCGACGGAGTGCGAAGGATTTTCCTGAAAGAAGAGGCTACGATCCCCACATCAATGGAATGGCCGATAAAAGATATGAAAACATGGGAAAGGCTTAAGGATGAGAGGTTAAATCTGAATAATATCAAGGATCGTTTTCCTGCAAACTGGCCGGAACTGCTTCAGGAATACAGAAACCGTGAGTATCCCCTTGCATTCGGAGGCTATCCACAAGGGTTCTTTGGCACACTTGCCCATCTCATCGGTTATGAAAACCTGTTTATCTGGTATTGTACGGAGCCTGATCTAATCCATGATATCCTTAATACTTTTACCAATATCTGGCTCGCGGTTTTTGAGGAAATTTTGCCACAGGTTGTACCGGACATGTGGCATATATGGGAGGATATCTCTTTCGGAAAAGGAAGTATGATATCTGTAGATATGGTCAGGGAGTTTATGTGTCCATATATTAAAAGAATTGCAGACTTTCTTAAGGAGCGGGGGGTTAAGGTGATCCTGCTGGACACAGACGGAGACTGCAATGAGCTTATCCCTGCCTTTATGGAAGCAGGCGTTACAGGTATGTATCCATTTGAGACGCATTCCGGTATGGACATTGTAAAAGTCCGCAGGCAATATCCTAAGCTTCAGATGATGGGAGGTATTCCGAAATCAGAAATTGCAAAAGGGAAGAAAAGGATTGATGAAATACTTCTTCCGGTAGATGAGGTATTAAAGACAAGGGGATACATACCTTTTTGCGATCACCTTGTTCCCCCTGATGTCGATTTTGAGAATTTCAGCTACTACAGGAACAAGCTTAACAGCCTGATCGATAAGTATGGAAAATAAATTTGGAACCAATTTCCCTTCAGCGGCTGTTTCCAAACTCTAATCTAAAATAGCTTTATGACACTAAGACCACTAAACTCCTTCTTCTGTCATCAGCCCCATACTTATGTAAATGGGTCTGATCTTCCTTCTGACCTCGGGAAGTCTCCGTGCAAAGATCAGAGCTCCGGCAAAGCAGATTACACCGCCGGCCAGAATGGTATGAGGAGTTCCTATAATTTTGGCCAGAGATCCGGCCAGGAAGCTTCCAAATGGAGCTGAACCCATAAAGGCCATGGCATAAAAGCTCATTACCCGTCCGCGTTTGTCATTATCGACAATAGTCTGAAGAATTGTGTTACTCGATGCCATCTGCAACATCATTCCCAGTCCGGAGATAACCATCAGAGCTATTGACAACCACTGTAACCTTGAAAATGAAAAAGCTATAAGTCCAATTCCGAACAGACCGGAGGAGAATGGAATAATATTGCAAAGTCCTGCAACACTTTTCCGTGATGCAAGGTAGAGTGCCCCTGCCAGGGCGCCAAGGCCGGAGGCACCCATCAGAAAACCAAAAGTGTGTGGTCCCCCATGAAGTATCTCTTTTGCAAATACCGGCATCAGTACTGTATAGGACATGCCCATGAGGCTGACCGTGGCCAGAAGGTATATTATATATTTAATGGGGGCGAATCCAAGGGCATAGGCGATGCCTTCCTTAAGCTCCTTTATAACATTTGTATCTTTTCTTTTAATATTTCCTGGTGCAATTTTCATCATCAGCAGTGATGCAATTACAAAAAGATAGCTTAATCCGTTTATGAGAAAGCAGATCCCTTCGCCGGTAATTGCTATAAGTATTCCGGCAATAGATGGTCCCAGAAGCCGTGCACCGTTTACCATCGTTGAATTCAGGGCTATGGCATTTCCAAGGTCTTCCTTTTTTTCGACCATTTCAATTACGAAGGACTGGCGTGCAGGAACATCGAAGGCATTTATGATGCCCAGAAAGATACTCAGAAGTACAATTTGCCACACGTGAATATTTCCTCCGAAATAAAGAGCAGTGAGCATTAATGCCTGGATCATTGCAGCCACCTGGGTCGCTATCAGTATATGATACTTGTTAATCCGGTCAGTAAGCACGCCAGCAAAAGGAGCAATCAGAAATGTAGGAATTTGTCCCGCGAAACCAACTACTCCGAGTAAAAATGCAGAATCTGTCATATGATAGACGAGCCAGGGAGTTGCAATTCTCTGAATCCAGGTTCCGATAAGGGATAGACTTTGTCCCCCGAAGAAAAGCCTGTAATTTCTGTACTGAAAGGAGCGAAAGATATTCCTGATTCCCTCAAGTTTCATTTTATCAGGTTGATTCTTTGCCATTTTCCTACATCTTTTAAATACAAAGGTCACTATGGTTTACATAAAGAGCACAAATTCTTAATGTCAATGCTTCCTGAAAAATAAAATTCATTCTGTTCCATTCAGATTTTTTGATCTGTATTGAATACCTCAAATATCAATCAAAGGTTTATTTTTTATTTAAATATTTTTTGTTTTTGAATTTTTAATGTCACGGTTTTTTGATTACTATTTATTTTGAAACGATCGTTCCTCTTATTATCTTAACAATGCTTTTTCTTTGCGCTTTGCGTATAATTTTGCGCGCTCGCGGTTAAATAGACTTTTTAGACATCCCCGGACTTATATTATGATTACCAAAGAATATTTATTGTAACTGATTAACAATTATGAGAAAAAGAATTATTATAGGATTATTGCCTTTCCTGTTTCCGGTCTGCATCCTCGGACAATTTGCCCCTGCAGTTGATATTCCGATGGCTCCTGACGCAAACCGGAGGCCTGATAATTATCAGCCGGTTGATTACAAATATTCTGTGGAAGGATTAAAAGAGGCTTTTTCAGGTGAGATGATGAAGGAAGCCGCGAGACAATTCAAAATAGTCATGGAGGTAAATGGTAAAGGAAAATGGAAGCCTACGCCGGAATCCATAGACAGTCATAAAACACCTGAATGGTTCAAAGATGCAAAATTCGGAATGTTTATCGATTGGGGGCTATGGTCCGTGGCCGGATGGGCTCCGAAAAAAGAGGGGAAAGCCATGTACCCTGACTGGTATGAATACCGGCTGGATACTGATTCAATATTTATTCCCTACCATGAAAAGAACTGGGGAAAGGATTTCAAACGAGATGATTTTATGCCGCTGTTTACAGCAAGGGACTATGATCCTGTTAAACTGGTGAAGCTTGCCGCTGAGTCAGGGATGAAATATATAGTACCATTTTGCAAGCATCATTCCGGTTTTTGTCTGTGGCCATCCACCTTCACCCAAAGGGATGCAGGAGACAGGGGACCGGGCAGGGATCTGATCGGTCCGATGGCAGAGAGCTGCAGGAAACAGGGTTTGAAATTCGGATTTTATTTCAGTCTTGAGGAATGGGAATATCCCCTGATCGATGCGAATGGAGATCTGGTTAACCGTTTGTGGGGAGGTAAAACTGAACCATATTCGAAAGATCTTGAGAAAAAATCATCAGGCAAAATAGCTGTTAAAAAATTTGCTGAAGATTATATAGTTCCCCAGGCAGCAGAATTTATTGACCGGTATGACCCTGATATACTCTGGTATGACGGAGAATGGAGCACTTCTGTTTATGATCTGCACAGCTACGACATATCCGCATATTTTTATAACAGGGCACAGGGGCGAAAGGAAGTAGCCGTAAATGACCGTTACGGCGTTGAGAAAGACGGTAAGTGGCTAAGGTTCAGAAGAGGAGATTTTTATACAAGTGAGTTTCATGATCATACTGATGCTGACAAGGCTCATCCATGGGAGGAGTGTCGGGGAATAAGCCAGTCATTTGGATATAACTGGCAGGATGCAGAGGATAATGTAATCAGTTCCAAGTCTTTCATTGACATGTTTGTAGATATAGTGGCAAACGGGGGTAACCTTCTGCTGATAGTTAATCTGGATGGACAGGGAGCGTTGCCGGAAATCGAGGAAATAAGGCTGAAAGATATCGGAACCTGGCTTAAGGTAAATGGAGAGGGCATCTATGGCACAAGGAGTCATTCTCCTGCGTCTGAAGGATCTGTAGTGTTTACAGAGGGAAAAAATCAGAAATACATTTATGCTATTATGAAAGAGTGGCCAGGGAATGCACTGGATCTGCAAAATATAAAGGCAGAGAAAGGGAGTGCGGTAACCATGCTTGGTTATGAAGAGCCGCTGGAATGGGAAAGAAAAGGACCGGGAATTGAAATAAGGCTTCCTGATAAATTGAAAGATGAAAATAAGAGGCCCTGCAAATATGCCTGGGTGTTAAAAATCAAAGTGAATTAATGCAGGGCTATTTTATAAACTAAATTTTATTATTTTTGCACGGCAAAGTTTAAGTACACATTCGCTAGCGCTTCAGTTGTCAAGGAAAGGGAGGGTGCACACGGCACGCTTTCGCTGAAGTTACGGCGCACACGGTACGCCTTCGCTTAAGCTACGGCGCACACGGTACGCCTTCGCTTAAGCTACGGCGCACACGGTCGGTTAACCGAGTGGCTAGGTAGTGGTCTGCAAAACCATTTACGGCGGTTCGAATCCGCCACCGACCTCAACCAATCCCAGGGCACGCAGTGCCCCGGGATTTTTTGTTTTCAGCCTCGGACAGCTTGCTGGCCAGAGAGCTGAAAACAAAAAATCCCGAAGGTGTGCAAAGCACACCTGGGATTGGTTGAAGGGTCCCCCCAGACCGGATCACCGCAGGTAATCCGCCATAGATTGTTACAATGCGGATCCGGCTTGCTGGCCAGAGAGCTGAAAACAAAAAATCCCGAAGGTGTGCAAAGCACACCTGGGATTGGTTGAAGGGTCCCCCCAGACCGGATCACCGCAGGTAATCCGCTGCATCTTATTATGTTCGTACGCTGGCTTGCCATCCTGAGGTGAAAAAGCCAGGGCCCCTGACCACTCTTCGTCTGTATACACTGACCATAGAAGGCCAGAGTTAAATTTTTAAGGTATTAAGAAAATTAATTCTTATAGCGATTGTATTACCGGATGCTCACTGTCTGGCACGGCGTACTTTCCTGACCCGTTTTCGAAACTGCTGTCATAAAATAAAAGTAAAGCGTTCCGTTCTTTATCGTTTTATCTTCATAAGTATAGGAATCGGGCGGAATTTTTGCTACAAGTTGCGGATTATTCCCGGGAAGATACCTGTAAATAGCATAGTGGTCAAGGTTATCCTCATCTACCCTTGTCCAGGTTAGAATAGCGGACCCGTTTCCGCGGGAGACCCTGAAGCCCGATGGGGCATCTGCCGTAATTCTTGCAGTCGGGATCTGTACAGCAAAAGACTTACTTTTAGGGCTTTCGCTTCCCGATACATCCATGGCGGTTACTGTATAATCATAGCTCGTTCCGTTTGCCACTGCAGAATCGGTGTAGGTATTGGTACCGAACAGCAATGTTTCCGGATTGATCTTAGAATAAATTGCACTGCCTGTTTTTTTCCGGTATACATTGTACCCGAGCAAATTTTCGTCAGTGGTGTTCATGTCATCCCATACCAGTAAAACTTTTCCGCCGGAATATCCTCCTCTCAGGTTCGAAGGTGAGACAACAATAGTTGGGATCCTGGGCTGAGCCGAAACCTTTTCCGACAATACGCTCATCAAGTAACTGTCATTCACTGAGCGTATTGCGTATGTATAAGTCAGATTACCCGACAGTGTTGCTGATGTATCGGTATATGACATGATCTCCCTGTCGGGCTTAATCAGTCTTGAAATTTGCTGAAGGGAATCGTTCAGTCCCAGATTCCTGTAAATATAATATCCCGTTACATTTGGATCCAGATGGGTCCAGTAGATATTTACACCTCCTTTTACCGGTTCTGCTCCAATATCGGTTGGTGGAGCCGGTATGGTGTTGTTCACCGAATGTCCACCTGCTTTGGCACTTGGATAGCTCCGGTTCATAATACCCTGAAGCACAAGGTAGTAATAGTAATTTTCCATTGCTCCGGTTACCTTATCAGTATAGGTAGTATCGAGAGGAGGGACCTCTGCTATTTTCACGTACCCCGAGTCGAAATTATCGCTTCTGTAAATACTGATACTTCTTACCATATCGGAATTTGCAAATTTCCAGGTTACCATTACCGAATGATCTTCCTTTCCGGCGTTAACATCCAGTCGCCTGAGAATGGGTACGTCATCATTTTCAAAACTCCTGGTGATTGACTTTAATGACTTTTCACCAGGATTCCCCAGTCTGTCGAGTGGTTCTACATAATATTCATAAACCATACGGGGATTTACTGTGGTATCATTTACCACCAGGACAAGGGAATCTCCCCGGTTGTAAAATCCCGTTATTACATTCACCTTTTCGAAATTGCCTGCCATGTTTTGCCTCCTGTATACACGAAAGGTATACAGGTATGGATCGGCGATAATATTCCAGTCGGTGTAGATATTATTGTGAGTGGCATGTTCGCTGCGAAAGGTGGGGGCTGCAATGTTGAATTTGCCCGGATAGGATACAGTGGATATGGTTTTACTGTATTTCAGTGAATTATTCTCATAATACTCAACTTTGTATTTGTAATCGGTGTTTTTCGAAACCTGATCATCGAAAAATGCGGTTCCGGCTGCCAGATGCATTACGGGGTAATTTACCGGGACAAGTGTATCCATTACTGCATTATGTTGCAGGTAATTCCACATGGCGTCTATATCTTTCTGCACATAATGGCCCATGTCTGAAAAAACAAGTTCGTATTTACCGATCCTGCTGGTCAGGTCATGTTCATCGACCGGGGCTGTTACCTTTCCCAGGGAGGAGAAACTGTTTCGTTTTGCGGGAGATCGGGAAACTTCAAAATAACCTTTTTTAGGAATGTTATTATCCAGAAAAATATAAATACCCGTTTGCGAACCGGCAGCCATTGGATATTGCGCCAAGATGGAGGAAGTGCCGAAAGCCAGTATCAGAGAAACCCAAAAAAATCGTATTATATTTATCATGATCAACGTAATATTATATTAAAATTCGGATGACAGTGTTGACTGGCCGCTGCAATTACCGAAACCGAAAGAAAAATCTGTATTTCCTTGTGAGTCAAGCGATAGGTTGACCTTAATAGATTCGGAAAGGGTTTTCCCTATACAACCCTGACATCCGGCTACCAGTGTTGGAAAACATTGTTCAATCCGGGCACCGAGTGTGAAGCTGCCGCAACCTCCAATAGTGAAAAGCTCCGGTTCCTGTGTTGAAGGTTCCCTTTGCCCCAAGTTCGGCCCGTGCATCAGCACTCAGATTGGTACAGGTGATGGAGCTGGCTATAAAATATGCATGGGCAAATGCCATGGCCCCGATTCCGTACTCGTTTCCGGAGTCATCAAATCCCATCCATAAACGTGCATCCAGTCCGGCTTCCACTCCCAGGCGGGAACTTAAAATCCACAGATCGATATTTACATCGGGAATACTTATGGGCAAGGTTTTACGACCTGTGATGAAGAACCCGGAAATATGATTCTGAAAGGCCTTGGGAATTTCTTTGTTATAAGCAAATTGCATGATCTTACCGGAAACACTGGCAGGCATTATATCATAATTCCCAATCATAATACCGGCCTGGAAATCTCCTAGTCCGGGAGCTTGTATCTGTCCACCGGCCAGGAAGTACCATCCACTGTTATCCACAAGAAAATTCGCAACACCGTGCATTGAAAGACCGGCAAAATCTTTGTCGATATTCATGTTCCCGATCAGCCTGCCATGCTGGAAGTCGTAAGTTATATTCAGATTCCCAAATCCGGGATCAATATTTTTGACTTGAACCTGTTGCCCATCCGCTACAATATCGCCATATATGGTAAAGGTTTTCTTCTTATCACCTTCCATACCTTTCACTCCGTTCATTATACCGTTGAAAGTGAAATATCCCCAGTCTTTCTTTGAATAATCGACCTTCATTTCACCTCTTACATCCGACAGGTAGGTAGTATTGCTACCGCCGATGGGTAACTTCTGGTTATAAGGATCCACCTCCACCCAGGCATTCTGCTGATCGCGATGAAGCACAGCTTTCAACTGAAGGCCTTCGGCATCGTTCAGAACTCCGGTAGCTGTGAATGTACTGTTATTAAATACCTGGTCGCCAGGAGCCTGGCCGGAATTAAAGGATATCTTTCCAGGCGCATCAAATCCCATATTGAGAGGATATAGCATAAATTCTATTGCATTATTCTTTTTTTCAAACCGGATTTTTCCGTTTTGTTTTTTAATACGCGGAATACCCAGATCCATGGAACCCATCAGCTGGAAATAGCCGTCATACGGAATAATGGCCAGCGGCTTCACTTTCAGGATATTGTAAAAAGTAAGTTCCTTATCCTGGTTGGCCAGGTCGATGGATTGTTCTCCGTTGCTGAGCATGGAGAAAACCTGGAACTGAATATTTTCTCCTGCAGCGAGACCGGGTAATCCTGATAAAGTAACCGCCGGTTTACCGTTTAATCCCACTATAGCCAGCCGCCAGTGACCTTTACTATCTGAACCGATGGCAGGGAAATAGCCAAACGAAAAATCCG
>CAWBLL010000026.1:0-30679 GCA_963789465.1 uncultured Bacteroidales bacterium | reverse complement strand
GACCACCGATACAATTCAATATGATTTTTATCTTAAGGACAGGGCCCTGAATGAAAGCAATGTAGCGACTACAAGTGAAATAGTCATATCACATAATGCAGTCTACACAAATTAGACTTTTCAGACCTTAACTCCCATAAGAAGGATATCGTCGACCTGATCAAAACTGCCTTTCCATTCCAGAAAAAATTTTGCAATTTCATCCTCCTGTTCAGCCATTGGCAGCTCTGAGACCTGTTCAATCTTTCGTTTAAGTCTGGTTATCTTCATCTTCTTGCCGTCCGATCCGCCAAACTGGTCGGAAAGCCCGTCTGAGAACAGATAAATTGAGTCATTCTCTCCCATGTAATATTCCTGATCATCAAAGAATTTCTCGTTGACAGACTCTCCCCCTATGGAAGACCTGTTCCCTTTTACATAGTATGATTCGCCCGAGAGTACAAGCAATACAGGACGCATTGCGGAGGCAAATCTCAGATGTCTTGTCCTGATATTGAATTCGCATACGACCATATCCATTCCATCATTTGATACTCCAAGCTCCTCATTTTGATTCAGGGTAGAAAATATCTGTCTGTCGAGCATTTCCAGTATTTCAGAAGGTCTTGTGATTCCTTTTCTTGTAACTATATCCTGAAGGATAGTAGATCCGATCATCGACATAAATGCTCCCGGCACCCCATGGCCTGTTGAATCGGCACAAACTAAAATAAATTTGTCTTCACCCACCCTGTCAAACCAGTAAAAATCACCACTGACAATATCGCGGGGCCTGAACAGGATAAAAGCATCCCTGAAAGACTCTCTCAGTTTTGTTATATCTGGCAGTATG
This sequence comes from uncultured Bacteroidales bacterium, assembly GCA_963789465.1. Lineage (GTDB taxonomy): Bacteria > Bacteroidota > Bacteroidia > Bacteroidales > VadinHA17 > LD21. Next base: position 29,847 of record CAWBLL010000026.1, on the reverse strand, counting down.
CTTGATTGAATACGTTTTGCATAATTAATACTGTCAGTTATCTCAATATTCTGTAACTCTATTTCTCCCTTTTGCTTCATAACTACCCTGGTTCTGGCTTCCAACTCTTTTTCCAGGTAGTCCTGAATTTTTTTCTGCGCCTTATCCCTCTGCCGGATTATCAGGAACACTGTTCCGACAATTGCTGAAAGTGCCAGAAGGACAAACCACCATGTTCTCCAGAATGGCTGCTTTATCAGGATATCAAATGAGACAGGTGATTCCTGTGACACTCCCTCTTCATTGAAAGACATCACGCTGAACCGGTATTTCCCGTCCCGCAGGCTGAATGGAACTTCCCTTGATGTAGTAAGTTTACTCCAGTCATTATCATAATTCTCCAGATAGGTACTGTAATAAACTTTCTCGGGATTACTGAAATTTATGCCAACGTAATTAATCCGGATAATGTATTTTTTATTATAAGGCAGAATAAACGATGGTTGGTAATCATACGCTATATCATTTATCAGAATTGAATTAATATTGGTAAAAGGCGCTATTTCATTTTTCTTCTCCTTCATTTTGTCATAAATGATCAATCCATCAGTTGTTCCGATAAATATCTTATGGTCAGGCGATTCATACATGGCCCCGGGATTACATACCCCTGACTTTACATAATCATTCCCAAAGACCCTCATAGTTCCCTTTTCGGGGTTGAATCTGGAGAATCCCTTTTCATGCCCCACCCATATATTATTCTCAGAATCAGCCAGAATGCTGTAGCAATAATTAGAAAGCAGATCATTGGATCTGTTTATTGCTTCAATTGAATCATTCAGGAATCTGAATACGCCGTTACTTTTGGTAGCAGCCCAGACCACGCCGTCCCTGTCCTGGGCAAATGCAACTATCTTATTGAGTGTACTGCCATACATTACCCCGTTTCCCTGAACAATATTGAAATTTTTATCGATGCTGAACATTCTGTCACTTTCAGTTCCTATATAAACATTACCGTCATTGCCAATAAGAATTTTATTGATGCTGTTATGTGGCAATCCATTGTTAATATCGAACTTCTGCTTTTCAGCACCTGTGGTTTTATCAAGTACAATGGCCCCATTGGTTGTCGCAAGCCATATATTATGATTTTCAATCTGAATGTCTTTAATAAAATCAGCCCCTGAATCTCCCGAGCGATAAAACTTTGTTACTGAACCGGACCTTTTTCTGAGAAAGAGGCCTCTTCCTGCCGTGCCAATCCAGAGATTATTTTCATTATCGAGCAGATATGAAGTGATCTCCGTATTGTCTACAAGCCTGGACAGATCTGTAAAAGAAATTGATTTGCCTTCAAATGCGTCAAAAACATGAAATCCTGATGGAGTCCCCAGAAGGTACTTATCACCATAGCCGGTTACATAAAGTATATTGTTTCTTACAGAATTTTCTCCCGGCATATAATATCCGAAAGCATAGGAAGTAAGCATTAAGATTCCGTCGCCAGAGGTTCCAAACCAGAAATTACCCTCTCTATCCTGGAAAACAATCTTTACATTATCTGTTACCAATCCGGAATTGATGTTATAGAAACGAATAGTTCTTACTTTATTGAAATTATCTGCGAAAGTGATCTGCATTGCCCCTTTATACTTGGTCGATATCCAAAGGTTATTAAGGGTGTCTCTGATTATCGATTGAACGGAAAGGGATTCAAATTCCGGATGGCTGGCAAATCTTGTCAGCGTGTTCTCCTTTCCGGAAAGATGCAGTTTAAATAAACCATTGCCATCTGTTCCGACAACAAAGTCCAGGCTGTCGCCGGTTTGAGTAATTGCGGAAACCGCAGAATAATCAAATCCATCCACAACACCGCTTATTGAAACTGAATCTTTCCTGATATTGCATATAAGCAGATTTTCCTGGGTACCTATCAATAATTTATGTTTGCCTGCGAATGCAGCTGACAACATAACAGTCTCGTCATCAAAAGTGTATGTATGAAATTCTTCCGGCAATACCGGATTGATACTAAAAATTGCTTTCCCTTGCGGAATGACATAAATAAGGCCATCGGAACCTTCAGCGAGGTCGCTTATGCTCTTTTCATTTGGAAGCTTTACCTGTACCAGGCTGTTCTCTTTTGAATAATATACCGTGCCATCGTTGCATCCGAACCAAAGTGTTCCATTTTTATCCTTCAGACTGGAGTAAGCAATTCTCAAAAGAGATGAGTCGGGGTATTGAACCCTGAAAAAATTAAAGCCGTCAAACCTGAATATCCCATTACCTGTACTAACCCAAAGAAATCCTTCATCCGACTGGTTAATTGTATAGGTAAATCCACTTAGCATACTATTATCCCCACCATAATTCTTAAAGCTGTAACTCTGACCGGAAGAGAACCGGGGAAGAAATAACAAGCACATCAAAGTACATGTAACTATTTTCATGTTTTGTGTGAATTTAATCCGGAGCATCCCTTATTTTTTTGGCGGAATTTTGGTAACGTTCATCTTTGGTATATAAACCGGAACACCGCCGATTGGAGAACTATAAAACTTAAGTGCATCTCCCCTCTGGTTTTTAAGAGTGATGACAACATTATTATTTTTCACGAGTTCACCCTGTCTCTTATGAAACTGGAAGTCAAGGGAAGAGTTCACCTCTGCAGGTTCAATCGGAATATTTGACGATTCCCAGTCATCCTCATTTGAAACAGGTACCTCAATCCCCTGTTTGTACCTTGATACTACAAGTATCTTGCCATCATTGTCCCAGTCAAAGTTGGATTGCTTGATAAATACAACACCGGTATCGATATAAGGATAGATATGTGACACACTCTTAAAGTCATTCCACATTCGGAATGTATAGGCATATGTAAAGGCATTTGCTCCCTCAATAGGCAGATTGTTGTTTGCGTCACGGCTCAGGAAAAATCTGTAGAGATTCCCGTCGTCACCGCTTATACCTTCACAAGTGATCTTGAAGATATAACTGTTCCATCTTTCATTAAAATCACCCTCTGACGGATTGAATGGCCCGAATGTGTAGTACTTGTCGTCGTAACGGGCTTCTGATCCGAACACTTTAGAGGCCAGCAAATTGCCGGTTTTATAATTTACTCCCTTATCCAGTCCTTTAGAAGCTTCATTTTTATCAGGATCCACCCCTTTTCCTCCATAAACCGAAAAGAGGAATTTTGAATCGAAGTCTCCCTGTATTTCATCGTTTGCACCGCCGCAGTCAGGATCAAAAATCCTGATATAGAAGGGCTGGGTATAATCTTTCAGAATGGAGAAGAAGAAAATCTGGTAAAAATCATTATCTCCCCATGAGGTCTTGCCTGATTTCCCGAAGGTCACAAGAAAAGGTATATTCTCATCTTTTCCTGGAACAGGCTGAGCATCAATATATGAGGCACAGGCAAACACCTGCAGGAAAATGAGAAGAAGGATACAATATTTTGGTTTTTCGACTTTCATTAATCGCTAAAATTAAACATTTTAAGCATCATGGCTTGTTAACCACAATAATATTTTTTGACACACATGTTTCCCTTGGCTCTCTGCCCGGTTCCGGTTCACCCGAAACAATCAGCTGTACATTATATGTTCCGGGTTTAAGGAATTTTTTGTCAACCCTGTTCCCAATTGCTATTGTTTCGTCGCCGAAGTTCCAGTAATATTGCCCTATTGTCCATCCGGGAAGATTCGTTTCATCAGCGTTCAACACAATTCGTTGTCCCGCTGCTACAGAGTCCGGTCCGGAGATATAAGCCTGTTGAATTTGGGTCACGACAAGAGTGTCTGATTTCTCATTATAAGAGATCTCGTTGGTTACAAGGTTCTTGACATCAAGCTGGACAATATAGGTGCCAGGCCCTTTGTAGCAATGTTCAACCAACACACCGTTGCCTTTTTCACCGTCACCGAAATTCCATGTATAAAGAAATGGCAGAGAGTCTAACTTGACCGAATTCTCCTCTACAAATCTGTAGCAATAACTGTTTTCTGACATTTCACCACAATCTGCCATACGGATAATGGTAGATTCGAAACTATAGATGTCATCGCTTTTATCCCTGTTTGAAGAGAAGTATCCTTTCTGAAGATTGTCATCGGCCGTAAAGCCAAAATCATCTGAAGGAGAGTTTATTGGTTCCGGCAGCAGTATGGGCTCGTCCCATTTTCCATTCGTCTGGGATGTGAAATAAATATCAAGATTACCTATTCCGCCCGACCTGTCAGATGTGAAGTATATTCTTCCTGAGCGATGATAGTAAGGGAAATTTTCAGCCCCCGCTGAATTAACATCCGGTCCGAGATTAACGGGTGGCGACCAGTCGCCGTTCACATATTCGCATAAGAAGAGGTCAGCACCGCCAAGTCCCCCTGGCATATTCGAGGCAAATACAAGATATTTCCCATCGTTACTCACAGAGGGTTGACCCACATCGTATTCCGGATTATTGTATTTAAAAGGATGCATGGATATAATATCATTCCCTGAAATTTCGGCAATAAATATACCGCTGTGATTTTTAAAATTCTTTTTCTTTGCTTCAGGGCCAGTCTCAATTTCGCTGGTAAGATAGACTGTCTTTCCGTCAGGAGCAATACAGAATGGTCCGTTATTGAAAAGTGAATTCCTTTCGCTCTTAAGCTCTTTCGGCTTTCTCCAGTCAGATGAATCCTGCATTTGTGCCAGGTAGATATTATAGAGACGCCGGCCGTCAAAAGCCGTCCGGTCCTTGATAATGCTAAATCGCTTATCAGAACAGAAAACCAATCCCTCTTTCACTATCACTGGCGAGATTTCACTGAAGACCGGAGAATCGATTGACAATCGTTCAACCTTGTAAACGGAAGCTTGCTGCCCAATCGCGACTGAAGCCGGAATACTGATAAAAAATGCCAATAAATAGATTACTCTTTTTATCATAAATCTAGAAATATCTCGGATTAGCAGCACTGATCTTAGATCCGAATTCATATCTTAAAATAAATTCTACCGACCCTCCCTTTGAATAAGAGCTTGTTGAACCAACCGGATAATCATATGAGAATCCAAACATTAGCTGAGGATTGAGCTGAATTTGCAAAATCCCGACAACAACCTTTTCTGTGGTTCTGTATGATCCTCCCACCCATATCAGATCAGCCAGGATAAGGTTCCCGTTTAAATCCAGCTGGCGGACTTTCTTTGTCTTCTGTGGCGAATAGCTTACCAGCATGGATGGTTTGAATTTTATAAAATCAGAGAAGGTGACCAACCCTCCAGCAGTAAAGATAAAATCGTAATTATTAAAACTATGAAATGCGTCAACCCCATTGGTACCATTAGTCTGATAGCTAAGGAACCGTGGTATGGAAATACCTGCAAACAGTGCATTGGTATAATAGTATACACCAGCACCGATATTGGGAAGTGCATATTTCCCATTTTCAAGAAAAACAGGATCTCCGGGATCTGTAAGGTCAATTCCGGTATAATCAGTATTTGAAAGATCTATTCCTGCCCTCAGGCCGAAAGCCAGCTTACCTGGTCCGAGTATTATATTATAAGAATAGCTTGCATATATGTTTTTTGACTTTGTGACTCCATACTGCATGAATTGCCCCATCAAGCCAAGGCCCACCCGGTCATTTTTCATGGGAGCATTCAGCGTTAAGGTCTGAAATACTGGAGCATTGTCTATCCCCATCCATTCCATCCTGTAGGAGAGGAAGGCACTCAGGGCTCCCCGTGCTCCTGCATATGCCGGATTTATGAGGAGGCCATTCTGCAGGTACTGGCTATACATGGGGTATGCCAGACTTATCTCCCGGTTATCTGAAACTGCCTGCGCTTTAGCATTTATAAAAACAGGCAGGAGAAAAATAAAAATTAACGTCCTTATCTTGCTCATTTGCCCTAATTCACTAATTCACCTATTCTGAATACAAACATCAATATCTTTTAAGTTCAATAAACCCGCTTTTCCGTATGACAGACTTATCCTCAGTCGTCAGTATAAACAAATAGTAATATGTGCCATCAGGCAGTTCTACCCCTCTACTGTTCTTCCCTTCCCAGTCAACCCACTCCTGTCCGTCCCGGTTGCTTGTTGTAAAAACAACAATTCCCGCACCATTGAGGATAGTGAGCTCTCCTATCTTTTTATCGGATAAGTTCAATCCTTCAATAATGAATGTATTATTCCAGGAATCGCCATTTGGTGAAAAGCCGTGAGGGATAAAATCAGGCTGTAAATCAATATAAACTGAATCTTCAACATTACACAGGCCGTTTGTGATAGTCCATACAAAAAGATTTTTACCTTCGGAAAGATGCTTCACAGCAGTTTTGCTGTCGGAGACATTGACAATAATGGCTGTACCTGACCCGGGTGCGGTCCAGAAACCTGACTCTCCCGCCACAGTGGCGGGATCAGCCTTCAGATTATATGTACGGTCTATGGAGAATATGCTTTCATTCATCCCGGCATTGACCGGACTATCAGGTGCCGGATTTATTCCAATTTCCAGCTCCGGGGAGGTGGACATGCAACATCCTGCTAATCCTGAAATGACTGTGCGTCTATACTTCACAGGATTTGTTAGTACCGGAGGCTGATAGTTGGCTAAGGTCGCTCCTTCAACTAAAGTCCATGACGAACCACCATCAGTACTTTGTTCCCATTCAAAGAGATATGTACCAGAGCCTCCTGCTGGTGGAGACCCGGTAATGGGGCCGGGAGCAGTATTTTCGCATATTGTTGCTTGATTTGCTGAAATATTATTGTTTGAAACAGGAGGCAGCACGTTAACTGTTATTGATACACTGCTGGTGTCTTTGCAAATATTCTGCTTGTCAATGACCAGCCTCCTGTAATAAGTTGTAGCATTAAGATTAAGGGAGGAAGGCTCGTAAAAAGGCTGGTCAGCACCCGCGATATCCGTGAAATTATTTGAAGAGGTTGAAGAGAGCCACTGGTAGACATAAGGTCCGCCGGCTCCTCCGGTTGGATTCGTTGTGCCTGTAAGGTTGAGAAGTGCCGGACCCGTGCATATTATGGTATCAGAGGCAAGGCTGGTCAGAGAGATGATATTGTTTGCAATTGCCGATATAACAGCCATTTCAATGGAATTACTGGTACTGCTGCAACCGGAAGAGTACGCGATTCGTCTGTAGCTTGTCGTTGCCGTCAGGATGGGAGGCTGGTAGTCTGAAAGTGCAACGCCGACAAAGCCTGGAATATCCTTCCACTGGGTTATCGAATTTGTACTGTCCTGCCAGGTAAACAGGCCATTACCGTTATTTGGGGGATTACCCGTGATCAAAACCGGTGCTGATCCTGAACATAGAGGCAGATTAGGCCCTGCCGTGAATATTGTATTATTTGTTATCCGGGGAAAATCTCGTAGTTCAATAATATTGCTGGTATCGGAGCAAACATTGTTCTTGCCCGAATAAACTACCCTTCGAAACTTGTAATAATTTTCAGGGATCCTTTCGGGAAGTTCTGCCGGATCAAGTGAATCCTTGTCGCTTATCCCGACAGCCGTTACCCATCCGGTGAAGTTATTGTTGCTTTCCCAGAGGAACCTGTAAACATTATTACCCCCGCCCAATAAGGGTGTTGTCCCTGATTCTTTAGTTCCCTTAAGCTCCTGAAACAGCATTCCGGAACAGATCGAGTCGTCGGCAGGAGCAAAGACAACGTTGTCTGTGATTAATGGGAGAACTGTCATCCTCACTTTGGCGGAGGAGTCAATACAACTTCCCGAAGCTACGTTACGCCTGTACCAGGTAGTATTTACAATTCCCGGTGCAGGATCAAAACTTTTATTCGAACCGACTGCCGGGCCCCAGGTATGCAGTGAGGAACTATCCTGCCAGGTATAGAATACGTATGCCGAAGGGTAGATGATATCGGGTGGCGCTACCTGGTCAATCAGTGGTGGATCCCCGTTATAACATACGGTATCTGAATTACCGACTATATTATTGCTAATAGCCTGCTGAACAAGGATTTTAACCGGCTTGCTGATATCTGTCATGAGAGGAGAACCTGAATCCTGGATAATCCTTCTGAACCATACAGTATCTGTCGGAGTAACAACATCGGCAAGGGTTGGTGTGTAATTGACCGAATCGGGGCTATTATTGATAAGAAGGTTAGGCGATGCAAAAGTTACTTCAAAGCTGCTTTCCCACCGAAATGTATAGGGGCCGGTGCCTCCGACAGGAAGAGTGCCGGTAAGCCTGTGAGGTCTCATATTTGAGCATACAGAGTCATACTGGTTATTTGTCTTTGAAGATTTGACAATGTTAAAAAGAAACCCGTTGAGCATGGGCATGAAATTTGTGAGGTTCTCTCCCTGTTTTGAAACGATAATGCCGGAACTCGATCCGTTGTTTCTTATTCCGCGGGATCCTCCTGCAAAAGTAGTTGTGACCTCAGCCGGGACAGGCGCATTGGTAAGGATCAGGCCGCCTCCGCCACCACCACCTTCCCCATTGTTAAAAAAGGAGCTCCCTCCGCTTCCTCCATTAGCAGAAATTTTCAGGGTTGCAGAAGGTGCCACTGTAAAATGTCGTTGGCAAAGAGCCACGGAACCACCTCCACCGCCACCACCCGCACCCGCTTCATTGCCGCTGGAAGAGGCAGCACCGGCTCCCTCAGCAACAATCGCAGCAAGGGAGTTGCTTTTTATTATGTCTGATACAATGATTATTATGCCTCCGCCTCTTCCGCCTGGTGACGCAGAACCACTTACAAAGGTGGATGAACCTCCGCCACCACCTAATAGCAGCTTTCCTTCAAGGTCAGTATTAAGAACCTGCTTCCCCACAGAACCACCATCAGCGGGTGGTGCGCAAATACCGTTTTCCCGTCCTCCATTGCCGCCTGATCCGATATTTGCACCTCCGGCGCCACCAGAAAATCTTCCGTTACCTCCACCTCCACCAGTAAAATTTGCTCCTTTTCCCTTGGCATAATCGGGATAGATTGCCGGTATATTTCCTGCTGACAGGTATGCCCTGCTCACAAGGCCTTCGCCTTTATATCCTGAATTTGTATAAGTATTTGGATAGGCATAATTATCTGTACTAACGGAAACGCATAATCCCTGTCCAGAGGAGGATACCCCTCCGGTAAAGCCCTTACCGGTTACATTTATCCCTGCATTCAGGGTGAGAGTCCCTCCCACTATAACTGCCAGCACACCCCCTGTTTTTGTTGTGACACTGTCCCAAGGCTGACAGGTTAGTTCAGTAGTGACACTGGCCGAATCATAGTAGGGTACTTTTATAAGCTGAATCAGTCCGGCAACATCATAGCTGTTTACAAGTCTCCTTGTAAAGATTATATTTCCCGTCCCAATATCAACTGACTGGATAATAATAAATTCGTATCCTCCGGGAGATCCTATGCTGTACTGGTAGGCTCCATACTCGGAAGTTTCGGAACCAAGCATTACCGCGCCCTTCATCTGAATAATCAGAACGGTATCCCCTGGTGAGAATATATCAGCATTGCTTACGGTAACATTGTCGGGGACTCCTCCTATTGAAATTACCTGCCGGTACTCATTAATTATACCGCCTATTTGTTTTACCTGTGAAAGAAGAGAAGAAGTTATTCCTGAAAATAGCAGAATACCCAGTATGAATTTCCGTATATTAAAGCCCGAACTTCTTATCATTAAAAGGAGATATTATCCGCTAATATAACTATAATATTAAACAATATTGAGAATCAAAGGCCAAAGCGACCTAAAGATAGCGGATTTTAGAAATAGCGGATTTTAGATTTATCCAATAAACGATAATATTTATTAACCATAAAATACTGAATTATCCATTACTAATAAACGGTCATCCGAGCTTTTCAACGGTATAAATCAGTGGCAGTTCGATAAAGAAAACAGAGCCCTTGTCAACTTCTGACTCAAACCAGATTTTTCCATTGGCATTTTCAACATATTTTTTTGTAATCGATAATCCGAGTCCCATGCCTGATGACTTTGTCGTAAAATTAGGTGTGAAAAGCTTTTTACCGAGATCTTCAGAAATTCCGCTGCCATTATCACTGACCGATATCACTACCTTATCGTGCTTTATCTCAACCCCCACATTTATCCTTCCTTCCCTGCCAGCCGGAATAGACTGAATCCCATTCTTTAGAAGATTGGCAAATACGCTGTTAAGATGCTCCCTGTCAACATAGATCATCACCCTGTTCTCATGTGGCCATTCCACACCGAAAGTTACATTATCGGTATTCTTGAAAAGTTCAAGCGTTGATCTGATGTGGTCAAGAAGATTAATCTCCTCAGGGTTGTTTCCAGGCATCTTTGCAAATGATGAAAATGAAGAAGCAATGGACGACAGGTTATCGATATATTCAATCTGGTTATTGGTGAACCGCTCAAGCAGTTTGTCAAATCCGGAAGCCTTATCCCGCCAGGCCTTGAAGAGCTGCTGAACATTAAGTTTCATGGGAGTAAGAGGGTTTTTTATCTCATGGGCAATCTGCTTTGCCATTTCCCTCCAGGCGTATTCCCTTTCCGAATTGGCCAACTTATGCGAACTTTCCTCAATCTCATCCACCATTCTGTTGTACTGTCTTACCAGTTCACCTATCTCATCGCTTCCCCTGTAAAAAAGATGCTCACTCTTCTTGCCGACACCAACCGACGCCAGTCCTTTTCCCAGCATTGTAAGCGGGGAAGTGAGACGTCCACTGATGAAGACTGCAAGGCTCATTGTTATTATAATCAGGAGTAACGTGAAATTTACAATGACAACGATCATGTTTGATATTTCACGGGCCAGTATGCTCTGCATCCTGAAATAGGGAAGATTCAGATATGCAATGACTTTTTTGTTGACGCCCAAAAAAGGCACATAAGCTGAAATGTATTGCAGTGAACCGACCTTCTCTTTATGTATGTACTCGCTCTTTGTAAGATTGGCCAGATTGATAAAGGCCAGGTTATTTATTCTGTGGCTTGTCAGGTTGCGGTAAAAAATTTCGGGTCGTGATGTTGCGATAAGAAACCCATTCAGATCGTAAAGGTTAATATCAGTATTGAAGGTATTTGAAAGTTTTATAAGAAGTTCATTCAATGATGTATAGGTATTATTCCTCAGCTCTGTCGTGACTTGTTTATCTGTTGAAAGTCTGTTATCCAGTTCCCAGTATACGGAGTTCAGTTTTTCCTTGATATTTTCATAATGCTTTGTCTGAAACTGATTAATTGTAAGATAAGCAACAACAATACCTATCAGGAAGAAGGAGAACAGTAATATGCCGATAAAAGAGAGCTGAAGTTTCTGGCGGAAGTTCAGTACGGAAGGCCTTTTTAGAGCTGGTTTCTTTATTATCAGAATGAAAAGGTTGGAAAATATGAGAACGAATGCAAAAATGTAGGCAAATGAAATGATTATATCACCGAAAGTAAGCTTTGGTCTGCTGATCAGGACAGTGGCATTACCGTTTTTGAAAAGGACATGTCTGAAGCCATCCGTAGAGAAGATCCTGTAGTCGGCACTTTTGTCCACATATTCTGCATCAGTCTTGTCATAGGCAAAATCGCCCGTACTCAGGACCAGTTCTCCATTAATATATTTGGCAAACGAATAGTCTTTAATCCCAGAGTATCCATGGTACTTTTTATCAAGCAGCAACTCGGAATAACCAGGCTGAAATACATTTATGTCTCCCAAAAGTTCAATAAACAGTCCATTTCTGTTATTGTCACGGGTATTGTAAAATAACCGGCCTATATAATATGACCTTCCTCCCTGATTATCAATAAAGTAAAATCCGGTTCCTGCTATTTCATGACCATCTCTTTTTATCCTTTCATCAAAAAATGTAAAACAATTCTCAAATACAAGGTTTCCCGGACCAACATTAAGTAACTCATCATCGCGGCAAAGGACAATGCTGAAATTAAAATTGTTCCAGTAACCATTGAAATAACTGATCTGGAGGTAACGGGAAATTTTATCGACATCATCCTTGTCAAAGTAATCCGGCTGCACCATTGATCTGAGGAGGGTATCCTTTGATATTACAGGCCATAGGTCAAGGAAAAGCTGTTCAGCATCCGGATCATTATCCGTAGACAGTGATACAGCCTGTACTTTCAGGTTTTCAGTAATCTTACTCTCTGAAAGGATTGTAACAAAATAGAGGGCATAGATCCCGAATATCAGGGAAAAAATGACAGCCATATTAAATAAGCCAATCTGTGTGCGTACCGATTTCCAGGTACTGACAGTTAATGCCACGTAAAAAACCGATAATGGAATCCAGGTGGATATTTCCTTATTATGCCAGGCCAACAGAACCAGAAGCGAAGCCATGATTGACAAAAACACCACTCCTGCTCTGAAAAGTCTGGCCGACTGGAATATCTTCATGAAATAAAGCACAGGGACAAGTATCATTAATACAGAGGCCGAGAATCCTGCAATACTGAATCTGCTTATTTCAAGCACCCTGTATGCTTCAAAATTTATATTTGAAGTCGATATAAGTTGTTTGAAAACCAGCTGATAGAGACAAATAAGCAATGTCCCCGGTATTAGCAATGCCGTCAAACGGGAAAAATCCGATAGTAAATTTTTCCCTTCCAAATCTTTCAGAGGAAAATGTCTGTAGAAAACAAGGCCAAACACTACAGCCAGGATGCTTAAAAGGCACAGATGACCCAGTGTTGGGATAAAATTATTGTATGAAAACCTGTATGGAGAGAACAGCTCTGTCTGAAATAAAATTAGAGGTTTACCTGTATAAAGAACCACTGCATAAATCGAGGACAGGGTTATTAATACAAAACCAACGGCAAACAGGTTCAGTCCTTTGGAAACCAGATACTTTGACAATTCAAGGACAAGCAGAATTACGCACACAAAAGTTAAGAGCCATAAAAAGAGAGGAATAAAAATGAAATAAGTTTCGACTTTTACCTTCGGAAATAACAGGGAAAAAAGAAAATGTCCCTCGGTGTCATAAATTTGAAAGTCAGAGGCACTCCTGCTGGTACTGAATCCGATGTTTTCCGGGATCTTAAAATCTTTTTCAAAACCGCTTTTTATAATATCGTTTTCAAAACTGTAATCAGTCCGGATCCTCAGAAGGCCAACTATTTTTTCATTACCAGCCCTTATCATTTTTGGGATAAACCAACCATTCTGAAGAAACACCAGGTTCTGACTGAATATGGAATCATTGATATACAGTGGTACGTCGAAATCATTATCTGACCAGTAAACCAGCTTATTGTCAATATACTCCAGAATAGTGATATTGTTTTGCTCCGCCAGTGAAAACAGATTGTTTTCGGTCATAGAGCCATGATGACCTGTTCCGGCCAGAACAGGTTTCATGTTATTCAGACACTGCTCCATGATCCTTTCCTTCTCATTGAGTATACTGTTGAATTTCCTGGTCCGGTACCGGTATTCAAAATCGCTGAAATAAATTGATTCGGATATGAAAGCAGCAACCAGAAGTACTGCTGACAGAAAGAACAGGATTATGATGTGACGGTTACCTCTCATACGTTGGTTCCTTATTCATGATGATATGGTTCTCCCCTGATGATGGTAAATACCCTGTAAAGCTGTTCAAGGAACAACAATCGTACCAATTGATGGGGGAATGTCAGATCTGAAAGTGATATTCTGAAATCTGCCCTTTCATAAACTTCTTCTGAAAAGCCCCATGCGCCGCCGATAATAAAAACTAATCTTTTCCTGGATATCATGAACGATCTTTCCATCCATTCCGCGAATTCCGTGGTCCTGAATTTTTTCCCCCTTTCATCAAGAAGAACCACAAAATCATCACTGCCAACACTCTGTAATATTTTATTTCCCTCTTTTTGCTTTTGTTCCATGACAGGAAGGTTCGCTGCGTTTTTCAGGTCCGGAAGTGTTATTATCTCAAAAGTATTGTATTTCCTGATACGGGAATGGTAAAGATCAGCCAGAGATGCCACATTTTTATCAGTTGTCTTTCCTGTCAGTACCAGAGCAATTTTCATGAAATGTGTTATAAGATAACAATCAGGTTATAATTGCAAAAATAACAATTTAATACTTCCAATGCCGATCATAATTGGTAATTGCAAATGCCAGGCACATGATCCGGAATAATTAAAAAGCCTGAAGTACAGAATTGGATTGACATCTTAATCAAATTAGTATTAAATTTGTAGTAAACTGACTTAAACAGTCAGGATTATTAAAACTGGAAGAGATGAAATCTGTAAAATTAATTCCGGTGATATTCATTGCCTTTTGTTCCCTCTCTGCCGGAGGGCAGGATCAGGCAAATATCCCGGCTGAAATTTCGATGGCGATCAAAGCGGGTAATGCAGCCGAACTGGCTAAATATATGAATTCAACTATTGAACTACTTTTGCTTGACAAGGAAGATTTCTACAAAAAAAATGTTGCAGAAACCATTCTCAGAGATTTTTTTAACGAGTATCACGCCAAAGATTTTACAATACGCCACCAGGGTGCAAAAAATGAAGCCCAGTATGCCATAGGCAATCTTAAAACAGAGAAGGGAGATTTCCGGGTTTACTTTCTCCTCAAGAAAGTCGACCAGGTACCGCTTATCCACCAGATAAGAATTGAAGCTGACAATGGAAGATAGTTTTCTGAACGAATTCATTCTTGGAAGTCTGGCTGAAGACATAGGTGACGGCGATCACACATCGCTTGCATGTATTCCTGCAATGTCAGCAGGCAAGGCAAAGCTTTTAATAAAAGAGAAGGGCATACTGGCAGGCGTAAGAGTGGCTTCTGAAGTTTTTTCCATTGCCGACAAAAAACTGAGAGCTGAAATTCTCCTGAAGGATGGAACGGAAGTTAAGCCCGGAGATGTTGCGCTTTTTCTTTATGGCCCCATGCAATCAATCCTTAAGGTTGAAAGGCTGACGCTGAACATCATGCAGAGGATGAGCGGTATCGCCACTTCCACAAGGGAATATGCAGATCAGCTGAAAGGTTTGAAAACAGGGATCCTTGACACCAGAAAGACGACTCCCGGATTCAGATTTCTGGAAAAGGAAGCTGTAAGGATAGGCGGAGGGATGAATCATAGAATGGGCCTCTATGACATGATATTATTGAAAGATAATCACATCGATTACGCCGGTGGTATAGAAAATGCCATCTTAAGGACCAGAGATTATCTGATCAAGAACAAATTAAATCTGAAGGTAGAAATTGAAGCAAGAAATTACGACGATGTCAGAAAAATACTTAATGTGGGATTTGTAGACCGCATAATGCTTGACAATTTCAGTATTAAAGATACCATTATTGCGGTTAAGGAAATAGCAGGGAAATACGAAACAGAATCATCCGGAGGGATAACCCTTTCAACCATAAGATCATATGCCGAATGCGGTGTTGACTTCATTTCTGCAGGTGCACTTACACATCACGTTTACAGCCTGGATATGAGTCTTAAAGCTTTCTGAAATATGAAGAGAGGAGAAGAATCATTAAAAATCTTTTCAGCATGGATCAATAAATTGGTTCTTCCCGGTTTCGGTGGATTGCCCATTACCTATGTTATCAGATTTGTCATCAAAGGATTCACAAAAGGGGTTCTGGTGACAAGAGCCTCTTCAATAGCCTTTAATCTTCTAATGGCATTTCTGCCGGCAACAATTTTTCTTTTCACCCTTATACCGTTTGTCCCGATTCATAATTTTCAGAAGGAACTGATCAGGCTGTTTGAAAATATACTCCCCTCCGACGCTTTCAATTTTCTTGAGACAACAATCATAGATATTGTAACCCGCAAAAGCAAGGGACTGCTGCTAATCATGTTTGTTGCCACGGTACTCTTCTCTACAAACGGGATCCATGCATTGATTCACTCTTTTGTGGTCTCGGCACACTCTTTCAAGTCAAGATCGTGGCTTCATCAACGCAAGATTTCCGTCATCCTGCTCCTGATTGTCATATTTCTGACATTTGCCGGAGGCATGCTGATAATCCTCGAAAAAGTTGCTGTTGACAGACTGGCAGAGTATAATTTTATCAGGAGGACTATTGTAATAGATATCCTGGTGTATCTGAAGTGGATAGTAATTATATTGCTTGTTTTTCTCACCATTTCATTTCTTTACTATTATGCTCCTGCCAGAAGATCGGGTTTCAGGTTCTTCTCTGCAGGATCCTCCATCGCGACTTTCCTGTTCCTGATAACATCTCTCGGTTTCTCCGCATATGTCAATAAATTCGGCGAGTACAATAAGTTATACGGATCGATAGGCACTCTGATGGTAATACTTATATGGCTCTATCTTAACTCAATTGCTATCCTCATAGGCTTCGAGCTTAATGTCAGTATAAAAGCTGCCCTGGAAAAGGATTCCGAAGAAATCCAGGCTCTTAATTGCAACGAAGAGACTGCCTGATAAACAAGATAATACCCCTTTGTTATCAAGTCTGTCAAATGCCCTGAACCTGCTATATTCTCGTTTTGCTTTAATTACAACCTTCCAGAAATACTCCTGATAAGTCATTCAAAATTCCTCTTATCATTTTTTTTTTAGTATTTTCGGGCCTGAAAAATGGTAAAAATGAAATTTGGAATTACCATCCTTATATTACTGATTCTCTCAGGTTGTAAAGTTGACAGGAACAGTACATACTTTACACATGAAAAAGCACTGGAGTATTTCAAGGGCATAAGGGAGATATGCGACCGGGACAACGGAGCTCTCTGGGGAGTTAACCTGTATGGCCCACTGATGTTTGTAGACCGTGACAGCAGAAATATTGTTGCAAATATGCCTGATAAAGATGGCATTTTAAAAGGAAAGGACGGCGTATTCACCGGATTGTATCCCAAAGATCTGCTTGTTAGCAACACACCTGTGAATTTCGGCAGTACACTTTTTGCCATGGTCCCGCTTCCATCAGAGGAAGATGGATTCAGAGTAAAATCACAGGCAATACACAGCCTATTTCACCGATTCCAGAAAATTTCAGGGACCAGCTCCTTTGGCTACAATACAAACAATATGGATGAAAAGGAGGCCAGACTA
Source organism: uncultured Bacteroidales bacterium (assembly GCA_963789465.1). Classification (GTDB taxonomy): domain Bacteria; phylum Bacteroidota; class Bacteroidia; order Bacteroidales; family VadinHA17; genus LD21. Next base: position 12,775 of record CAWBLL010000026.1, on the reverse strand, counting down.
TGGATAAAATTAGAATGGAAAGCCCTCAGAAAAGCCATGACCACCGACGGTGAGGAGAAACAGCTTGCTATCCGCGACGCTCTCATCTTCAGAGGTGCCAACAGGGAACTTTATCAGAAGTATGCCAAGGATGAGAATCTGTTTGAAAACTATGAAGGTTTTGCAACTTTCACATATACACTTCTTTGCACCGAGTCTCCGGATGAATTTAAAGCCAGGCTCTTTGAAAACCTCGATCGTGTTTATAAGATGCAATCATATTCAAGATCTTATGGGTTTATCCATGGAGCTCTTTATGCTTCACTGCTCAATGAAAAGGGTTTTGACTTTTCAAAAATAAAAACAAACGAAATAGATCTGGGGAATGAGGTAAAAATGGCATATAAGATAGAATTGCCTTCTGTTTGCAGGGATGTGGCCGGAAGCATTGCAATGAATTATAATATTGCCGAAATTAACAGTGAGGAAAACCAGAGACTTGCAGATATTAAAGAGAGCATTCATAAACAGGTAAGCACTTTTACAGAAAAACCGGTTGTTTTCCTGGAACTCGAGAGTCCCTATTTCGATTTCGAACCTGAGGATATTCATTCACTCGATACAGTTGGAACTCTCTATAGTTCAATCAGGGTATCCGATAACTGGGGAAAACTCACGGTTAGCAAAGGTGGGTGCCTGGTATCGAACAATTTTAAAATTCTACGAATCACGGCAAAAGGGTTCAAAGCGAATCAAAGACATGTTACCGGGGAAGACTGGGTACTCATTCTGAACAATGACTATGAACTTGTGGCCGTAAATCAGAATTATTTTATCAGGAAAATGATGCCCTGAATACAGACGTCCAATCACCACCTTAGGGGCTCTTCAAACAATAAATACAGACAAATCAGACACCATGCTACCCTTCAGGAGGGGCCTGGGAGTATAATGTCAGTTCCTGAATCCTCTCTTCCAGCGACTTGATCTTTGATTCAGTATCGCTTCTCTTCTTTCTCTCAAGTTCGAGTACACTGGCCGGAGCGTTCCGGACAAAACGATCATTTTCAAGTTTTTTCATGACTGAAACGAGAAATCCCCTGTTATATTCAAGTTCATCAGTAAGTTTTTTAAGCTCACTCCGGATATCCAGGCGGATCTCCATGGGAATAAAGTATTCAGTTGTATTCACCATAAAAGAGACGGTTCCGGAAGGTTTTTCATTAACAAATGATATCTGTGACAGGTTGCAGAGCTTTATAATAACCGGCAGAAGTTCCGTATCCCATGATCCCTTATCTCCCAGGATAAGAAGTCCGAGCTTATCCTTCACAGGAATGCCTTTTTCCTTTCTGATTGTCCTAACTGCGCTTACTGTCTCTTTTACGGATTCAAAATCAGCAGTAAGCTCTCTCCTTACTCTGCCTGATTCAGGCATCTGCGAAACCATAATACTTTCACCATCATTCCTTTCCGCGATTAATTGCCATAATTCTTCCGTTATGAATGGCATAAACGGATGAATCAGTCTTAGAAGCTTGTCAAATATTGAAATAGTTGAGTTCAGGGTAGCTCTGTCAACAGGTTTCTGATATTCAGGCTTGATGATCTCAAGGTACCATGCTGAAAATTCATCCCAGAATAATTTGTATGTTATCATCAGAGCTTCTGATATTCTGAATTTTCTGAAGTTAAGATCGATGTTGTGTATGGAATTCCTGAGAACCTCATCCATCCATTTTACAGCCATTCCCGACGAATCCGGCTGTATTATCTTATCGTCAGCCTCCCAGCTCTTTATGAGCCTGAAAGCATTCCAGATCTTATTTGCAAAATTACGCCCCTGCTCCGGCAGACTGTCATCATAAAGAAGGTCATTGCCTGCGGGTGAACACAACAGCATGCCAACCCTTACACCGTCAGCGCCATATTTTTCGATAAGCTCTATTGGCTCGGGGGAATTGCCAAGTGATTTTGACATTTTCCTTCGCTTCTGGTCCCGGACAAGACCAGTAAGATAAACGTTCCGGAAGGGCTTTTCCTGCCTGTATTCATAACCTGCAATTATCATTCTTGCGACCCAGAAAAAGAGTATCTCAGGAGCGGTTATCAGGTCGTTGGTCGGATAATAATATTCAATGTCGGCATTAGCAGGATGGTTTATTCCGTCAAATGACGTTATCGGCCACAACCAGGATGAGAACCATGTATCCAGAACATCTTCATCCTGTCTCATATCACTCTCTGCCAGAGAATGATTGCCGCTTTTCTCCCTGGCCAGCTTAAGTGCCTCTGAAAGATTCTCAGCAACAACAAATTCAGTATTGCCGTAATACCATGCCGGAATCCTGTGCCCCCACCAAAGCTGACGGCTGATGCACCAGTCGCGAACATTTTCCATCCAGTGCCGGTAGAGATTCTTGAATTTGGCCGGGTGAATTTGTACATCATCATGCAATACTGAGTCGAGTGCCGGTCTTGACAGATCGGTCATTTTCAGGAACCACTGAAGTGACAGTCTTGGTTCAATAACTGCATCAGTTCTTTCCGAACGCCCTATCTTATTGTTATAATTTTCCACCTTTACCAGATTACCGCTTTTACGAAGCTCTTCCTCAGCCAGGTCTTTTGCCTTAAACCTGTCAACGCCTATGAACATTCCAGCCCTTTCACTCATAGTACCATCAGGATTAAAGACATCTATCGATGGCAGATTATGCCTTAGTCCGATTTCGTAGTCATTAATGTCATGCGCGGGCGTAATCTTTAGGCAACCGGTGCCGAAATCCGGGTCGACATAACTGTCAAAAATAAATGGCACCTCTCTCATAGCCATAGGGACAATAACCTTTTTTCCACGAAGATGAGTGTATCTTTGATCGTCAGGATTTGCACAAACGGCTGTATCGCCCAGTATTGTCTCCGGCCTGGTTGTGGCAACGGTAATATACCCATCTCCTCCGACTATCTGATACCTGACATAATATAGTTTTGACTTCTCATCAGTATAGTTTACTTCCTCATCAGAGACAGCTGTCATAGCCTGAGGGTCCCAGTTAACCATTCTTACTCCCCTGTAAATGAGCCCTTTATTATACAGATCTACAAATACTTTTATGACAGAATCATAGCGCTTTTCATCCATCGTAAACAGGGTCCTGTCCCAGTCACATGAGGCACCCAGCCTTTTAAGCTGCTCAAGGATGATGCCCCCATGCTTATTAGTCCATTCCCATGCGTGATCCATAAATTCCTCGCGAGAGAGATCCCGCTTCTCAATACCCTCTGACTTAAGCTTTGCAACAACCTTTGCCTCGGTGGCAATGGAAGCATGATCAGTACCCGGGACCCAGCATGCATTTTTACCCTGCATCCTTGCCCTTCGTACAAGTACGTCCTGGATGGTATTATTAAGCATATGACCCATATGAAGCACACCGGTAACATTAGGAGGAGGGATCACAATGGTATATGGCTCCCTGTTATCAGGAGTACTCTTGAAAAATCCACGGTCCATCCAGTAGCCATACCACTTGCTCTCTGTCTTGCCCGGTTCGTACTTTGAAGGAATATCCATAATATGCTGATAATTTCTTAAAAAATAGTGAAATGCAAAATTATAAAAATTCATTATATAAGCTTAATGTAAAGCTAAAAAGGGTTTATCCCCGTTTCTTTGTTAATATCCGTGCCCCCACTTTGGTCTCCTTGTATGAATTTTTAAAATACTTGCCATTGAAAATGCTTTTAATAATTATTTCCATCCTCTTATTTTTTTACTTTTGTCATTCTGTTTTATTAATAGATTTAACTCGATTAATCAATGCCATCAATATCAGAAAAAGGCAAGGCAATGCCTGCCTCCCCAATAAGAAAGCTTGTCCCCTATGCAGAGGATGCTAAACGGAAAGGAATAAAGGTCTATCACCTGAATATCGGCCAGCCTGACATTCCCACTCCCGAAGTGGCCCTGGATGCAATAAGGAATATAAATCTGAAAGTTGTTGAGTACAGTCACTCTGCCGGCAATGAATCTTATCGCCGTAAACTTGCCACCTATTACAAGACTATTGGAATAAATATTGATCACAGCGAAATCCTGATTACCACAGGTGGGTCTGAGGCAATACTTTTTGCATTTATGTCATGCATAAATCCAGGGGAGGAAGTCATAACACCAGAGCCTTTTTATGCCAACTACAATGGATTCGCCACCTCAGCCGGAATTAAGATTGTTCCTGTTACCTCGGTGATAGAAAAAGACTTTGCCCTTCCTCCAATTGCTGAGATTGAAAAAAAGATATCTCCGAAGACCAGAGGGATCATCATCTGCAATCCGAATAACCCAACGGGCTATCTCTATTCGGAGGAAGAACTTCTTCATCTAAGGGAGATTATAAAAAAACATGATCTCTTCCTGTTTGCCGATGAGGCCTATCGTGAATTCTGCTACGATGGGGCAAAACATTTTTCGGCAATGAATCTCGAAGGAGTGGAAAACAATGTGATATTGCTCGACTCAGTTTCAAAACGCTACAGTGAATGCGGAGTCAGGATCGGAGCCCTAATAACAAAGAATAAAGAGGTCATATCCACTGCCCTGAAATTTGGTCAGGCACGGCTTTCACCTCCGGGACTGGGCCAAATTGTCGCCGAAGCATCTATAGATACCCCGGATGGTTATTTTAAGGAAGTCAATGACGAGTACACTGCCAGAAGAAATTATTTGGTCGGGTCACTCAATAAGATACCTGGAGTTTATTGCCCGAAACCAAAAGGTGCATTTTATGCAATTGTCAGACTTCCTGTCGATGATTCAGACAAGTTTGCAAGATGGCTCCTGGAGGATTTCAGTTTTGAAAATCAGACGGTAATGGTAGCACCTGCCTCCGGATTTTACTCCACGCCAGGTCTTGGGAAAAATGAGGTTCGCATAGCTTACGTTCTTAACACAGATGATCTGAAAAATGCCATGAAAACACTTCAGGAGGCATTGAAGGTTTATCCCGGGAGGAGATAAGATGCAAATGAGTTTGCAATCGGGATTGAATAAAATCAGGTTTAACATAAAATCCATTAGCATTCATTTGCTTTCATGGTTGGTTATTCTGCTGATCAATTTTATTTTTCTGAAAGATTACGCTCTGAACTTCGATGTCCGATTTCACATTCTAATCTGGATAGTCTATATATCCTTGTTTTATATTAACTACTCTTTTCTGATCCCGGTATTTCTACTGAGGAAAAGAATAGTCCCGTTTATTGCAGGCTCCATTATCCTCTTATCGGGTGCCTATCTTGTTAACCAATCAATCGGGAGAAACCGGTTAATTACGGTTTTAAGGCAAAATGCAGAACAGGGGGGCAAGGAAGGGTTTGGGCCTTCTGATTTCAGGGCCGGGCCTTCTGATTTCAAAAGGCCCATACCCGGTCCTGGCCGGGAATTGGCCAGAAGACCTGATTTTGACATGATGAATGGTAAGTACAGACCGATGAGACCGGGTGGTGATTTCGGGAAAATATTCATCCCTCTTTCGGGACTGCTTTTATTGTATTTAGCCAGCATATCGATAAAAATGTTCCTGCGGTTCAGAGACGATGAGAAGAAACGCGATGACATTATGAAAGAAAGGATTTCGACCGAACTAATATATCTCAAACAGCAGATAAATCCGCACTTTCTTTTCAATACCCTGAATAACTTATATTCCCTATCCATAAAAAATCCTGAAATCACTCCAGGGGCTATTTTAAAGGTCTCATCCATACTGCGCTACACACTTTACAAATCAGATAATACGCTTGCCCTTTTAAGTGAGGAAATTGAAATTATCAATGCCTATATTGATATTCAGAAAATGAGGACAAAAAATAACCTGCCTGTCACTTACAGTCTTACCGGAGCAGTAAACCAATATCAAATTGAACCAAACATACTGCTCCCTCTTATAGAAAATGCCTTTAAATATGGGATGGCTGAAATAAACGATTCGTTTATAAATATCGATATCACAATAAAATCAGATAATCTTGAGTTTAGTGTAGAAAATAAAAAGAGTTCCCTGGTATTGCCTGACCCTGAACATTCAGGAATTGGACTCAAAAACATTAAACGGCGGCTCGATCTTGTTTATCCGGATTGTCACGAGTTTATTATTAAGAACAAAAATGACACGTTTACCGTTTACGTTAAATTGCCTTTAAAGACCTGATAATTAGATGAATTGCATAGCAATTGATGATGAACTTCTCGCTTTGGATATTATAAGTGAATTCTGTTCGCAGATAAGCTTTCTGAAATTGGTCGGTACGTACACCAACCCTCTTGATGCTGCCAAATTACTGAATAGTATAGAGATTGATCTGATATTTCTTGACATACATATGCCTCACGTTAGTGGCATCGATTTTCTGAAAAGTCTCTACTGTCCCCCAATGGTAATCTTCACAACTGCTTATAAGGAACACGCATTCCAGGGCTTCGATTATGATGCAGTTGACTATCTTGTAAAGCCCTTCTCGGCCGACCGTTTTATAAAAGCTGTAAACAAGGCTAATCAGATGATGGTTTTAAAGAAATCGGGACCAATTTTTATTAAGGATTCTCATGATGATAATCCCGGCTTTATAATGGTCAAGGTGGAATATAGTACTATCAGGCTGAACCTGGACGATATTCTTTACATAGAAGGACTGAAAGATTATGTAAAAATATATGCGGGAGGGAAACCGGTACTTACCAAGACAACAATGAAGAATCTTTCTGAGAAGTTGCCCGCGGACCGCTTCCTGAGGGTCCACAAGTCATTCATTGTATCGATTCCAAAGATCGATATGATAGAAAATAACCGCATAGTTATTGGCAAAGAACGCATCCCGGTCGGTGAATCATATAAAATTCCCTTTTTCAGCCTTATCAACAGAAATCTTATCTGAAGCATTACATATATCTTCTTTTCATGAACCAGATATCCTTCAAAGAGATACCAATGTGAAATGTACAAAATGTCTCCCTTATCAGTCCGTTATTGAGTGTTCCGTTCTGACCCACTTCAACTGACAAATTAAATACGCTCAGATAACCATTCACTGGGATGCCGGCTCCAAATGACAATGAGCGGTAATTTATCGGATTGTCCTTGATAACCATATAAGATTCACAATATTCGGCGCCAAACCGGTAAAATATCATTCTATTGGTTCCCTTTCTGATCCCCTGTGAAGGAATCTCAAATCCTAACGAATACCGGTTGCTGTTTCGAGACGTCAGCAGAGGGTTTTGAAATTTTATCGCCTGCCATCTGCTTGTCTCAAAATCGACTCCTCCCTTGAAATAATCTCTTTCAAATGCAAACCCCGCACCATACGATCTGGGCACTCTGAATTCATTTGCGGAAGATTTGATCGTTGAGGTACTTAATGAAGTGGTTAAGGTAGTGATTTTATCAGTCAGGAGTGTTTTTCCGTTATCATAGATCAATCCGATGTTATATTTCCAACCGCCTTTGAAGAACTGATAATTTAAACCGTAATTAAGGTCTAAATTTGACAGATAGACCGTATTTTCAAGAGAATAATTGAATTCAACGGAAGATTCGGATTGAGTTATTGTTCCGAACAAATATACGGCATTGATTCCGAAAAACAGATTTTTGGATATCCTGAATGAGTTGTCGAGAAGAAGCTTATTTACCCCACCCTGGCCCGTAAATGTTTTTTTGAATAACTGGGGTGAGCCTTCAATCTCAGACATCACATTTATGTTATATCCGATAGTGCTGTAAGGAGCTATGCCTGTTACCATTGACCATCTGGGTTTAATCCTGAAGCCGAGAACGGCATACTTGAAGTTCGCGTCGAAAAGGGATTGATCCTCTTTAGTAGTGCTGAAGGTCGTATATTTTCCCTGAAATCCTATTTCAAAGAATGAGTAAAGGCTGTCCATCCCACTGGCAGAAGCCGGATTCAGCAGATTGACATATTGTTCGGGGACGAATGCAATACCTGTTCCACCCATGGCGTTTGTCACTCCGGCACCATTGCCTTCAGTGGTTCCAAGACCAAACATTGAATAAGGCGATGAAGTGATCTGGGAGAAAAGGGCTTCACCAGGTATCAGCAACAAAAGTATCAGAAGGGAAAAGAGATCTGCAAGTCCAACCATAATTTTTTCAATAAGTCAGGTAGTAAAGCTTCAGCCTGACTGCATTATTTTTACATTCAACCATCAGTCTGCCAAGCGTTTTATTCAGGTCTGCAGGCAGCAAACCAAGAAAAAGAGCATCCTCGCTGTTAAAATATCCATCTGCGAGTCCATCATTTACAAAGGGTGTGATATCAATAGTATACAGAGTATTTTGGTTATACAAATCATCCTTTTCAAGTGTGGAATATATTGTTGATCCGTCATAACCACTCAGGACATTTCCCACATTGTTATGCTTATCAGTTTGATAGAGACAGAGATTTTCAGGTAACGGGAACATGTTATAACTTTCCTTTAATGGTGGGAGCAAAAGTTCTGCTTTCAGAATTCGCCACCTTTTTTCAAAGGTTATATCCTGTAAAGATGGAAATTCAATTTTAGGAAAAAGACCCACAAGTCCCTGCATAAATGCCAAATCACCTGTTTCTGATGATGGAGTTGCCTTCCCTGTTGAATCGATTGCGGCCAGACCCGAACCGGTAAAATCCGTTAGTATTTCGTTAAACTGCAGGGAAACATCTCCGAACGGGATTATTATATTTGATTCATTGGTAAACTCGGTATTGAAATGATAATAGAATTTCAGCAAAGGTTCATTTGCATCTGCCTTAAATCCAATTATAGCCGCACCATATTCAGCCTGAATTGCAAAGCCTTTTATATATTTCAGGAACAGTTCGCTCGAACTTACATCGGCATCCTGATACTTGTATAAGGAAAAAAGATGTTCTCCAAAGGTCTTTACCGGTATGAAAAGAGTATCCGTTGAATGGGGCTGCGGATAAAATGACTTAGAACCGATAATCTTCTCGGAATAGTCAAAATGTGATTTATTATAAAGGTAATTGTTGTCATCAAGGACCAGTTCCTCATCCAGTTGATAAACATTTACTGACATGAGGCTATTGGTATCTCCGTAACAATAGCCTGAATAAACCAGAGCGACCACAGCCGAATCGAAAATAAATGTATCATCCAGGTTAAAGCTTTTAAACCCGGCTGTGAAATAGCCAACTGAACTGACTGCTCCAAAATAGCTGTCTGTATAAGTGCCAACCAGTGAGATACCTGTTCCGGAGGTAGTCATTGAATCGACGAGAACCGTCGACATCCTTACCTTAAAGGTGTCTACAATTGCGAGTTTTGTGCCAGCCTCAGTAAAGTCATTCCCCAAAGTAAACTCATCTTTTCCTGAACAGGATAATATCAGAAGAGTTAAAGCAGTACAGGTCCAAAATGCTATTTGAGGCCCGATCACTTTGCTAACTGCTTTTCCCCTCCAGATTCTCAAATCCAATCTTTTCATTCCTGTCTGATTTAGTGCAAATTAAAGTCACATGGGAATCTTCTAAAAGAGAATTCTGCAAACAGGTATATTGAGTAGACCTACACTGAAAATCAACAGATATTAATAAAATTTTAACACTGTGGCATGGCAAAATCTCATAAAAAGCTTTCTGACTTAGTTATCGATAACTTTCCGGGAATTGTCTACCTGAAAGACTGTTACATCGACTTTGTTTTATATTGAATAATCAAACCAATATGTTTGTGAATTATTTAACTAAAGAAACTTATTATGAAAAATGATAATTTCAGAAAATTCAAACTGCTTTTCTTACTTACCTTAATCATTTTTAGCATAAATTCCTGTGAATCGACCAAAGATGAAGAATTAATAGGAAACTGGATACTACTTTCTGACTTTGACGGACTGGCCCGAAGTGATGCTATTGCATTTTCAATCGGCAACAAAGGTTATCTCGGAACAGGCTTCGATGGTGAAGACAGGTTAAGCGATTTCTGGGAATATGATCCGGATAAAAACTCCTGGACAAAAAAAGCTGATTTTCCTGGCGTCGCCAGGAACGGTGCAGTAGGTTTCGGTACGGACTCAAAAGGCTATATAGGCACAGGATATGACGGAAAAAATAAGCTTAATGACTTTTGGGAATATGATCCATCTGCCAATACGTGGTCAAGAAAGGCAGATTTTGGTGGTTCAGCAAGATATTCAGCTGTCGGAATGGCTATAAATAACAAGGGGTATATTGGAACAGGATTCGATGGAAACTACCAGAAGGATTTCTGGGAATATGATCCTGAGACAGACGTCTGGACACAAAAAACAAGCTTTGGAGGGAGCAAGCGGAAAGACGCCGCCTGCTTTGTTATCAATGGAAAAGGTTATATAACAACAGGCATGGATAATGGAAATTATCAAACTGATTTCTATGAATACGATCCCGCGACAGACATCTGGACCAAAAAAAGGGCAATATCAAATGTGTCGGATGAAACATATGACGATAAATACACCTCAATTATAGGAATTTACAAAGTAGGATTGACTATAGGCAGCAAGGGATACCTCATTACAGGCGGTCAGAGCACTGGAACCGACGTTTGGGAATATGATACCTTAACTGATCTCTGGACTAAAAAAACCTCTTTCGAAGGCAGTTCGAGAGCAGACGCTGTTGGCTTTACAATTGGTGAGTCAGGTTATATAGCTACAGGAAAAAGCGGATCGTACTATTTAGATGACCTGTGGTCGTTTTCTCCATCTGCCACATACAATGAATATGACAAATGAGATTAGTTTAACAGCGTTTGCTTCCTAAAATCATCTTACTGTTATTCACAGCATTTCACGGGAAAAGCCAGGTTACCTGCATAAGTTTTTTTAAAAGCAGTTAAAGCTATTTATACAGCAGGTACTTATTTCTTATCCTGGCGAATTTGCTCAGTCCAACCTTCCATGTTGCCCTGATCTGCTCCGAGGTCATTCCCTTTTTAATCTGCTCTCTCAGTACCGGACCACCAGCAAGAACATCGAAATATGAGGTGAAAAATTTATCTTTTTGCGGAAAATCGTTGTATGCGCCTATTAGCCAGTCAAGATTTAGTTCAGCCCTGGGTATAAGTTTCATTCTGATGGCATCCCTGAGGTCGGTACCATAGCATTTGACTCCGAGCAACGGTGGATTTTTTGCTCCCGGAACGCTTTTCGGTGTAAAGCTGAAACCTCTGTCGGGCAGATCGGGTGAACCAAAGACCTGAAAAGGAAAGGATGTTCCCCTTCCCAAAGACAAACTGGTGCCTTCAAAGAAACAGATGGAGGGATACAGGTATACAGCTGTCTGATTTGGAAGGTTGGGTGATGGTTTAACAGGAAGGGTATAATATGTCTTATGGTCATAATTCCTGCATTTAATGACTGTCAGATCACATCTGACACCACCGGTCAGCCAACCCTCTCCATTTACCATACGGGCATATTCCCCTACCGTCATACCGTGCACAACAGGTACGGGATCCATGCCTACGAAAGAACTGTATACCGTATCGAGTATGTTCCCGTCAAAATAAAACCCGTTGGGATTCGGCCTGTCCAGCACAATACATTTAATGTTGTTTTCAGCACATGCCTCCAGCAAATAATGAAGTGTGGAAATATATGTGTAAAACCTTGCACCTACATCCTGAATATCGAATATTACCACATCGATTCCCATTAGATCATCTGATGTTGGTTTCAGGTGGTTTCCATACAGGCTAGTCAATGAAATGCCTGTTGCAGGGTCCCTGCCATCTTCAATTTTTTCGCCGGCATCGGCAAGATTTCTGAAACCATGCTCAGGGGCAAAGATCACCTTTATCTTAATCCCAAGTGACACCAGGCTGTCAACAAGATGTGTTTTGCCGATCATTGAAGTCTGATTAGCCAGGATGGCAACTGACCTGCCTTCAATCATATTCCTGTATAAATCAATCTGATATGCTCCCGGAATAGGATTTTCATTTGTCAATTTACCGGGGAGGCGCATGAGTACTGCATGCAGAATAAGTATTGAAATCAGTAGGGTTTTCATAACGACATTGTATTTCAATGGTAAATCTAGAACAATTTTTCTATACTCTGTGTTCCTGATCATTAATGGGACTCTGCGGTTCTCTGTTTTACAAAAAGAAGAACTTACATAGAGAAAGCTGAGTAGTCAAAGTAATGGACAGAGTTTTGATCGCCTGGTTTTTAAATCAATTACGCTTTAATTTCTTAAATTTGGAAACTTTATCTCATGAATTTACCATATTTCATAACGCAAAGGCTCATCAGGGGGAGTCGTGAAGGAGCTTCATTTTCCCGTCCGATAAATGTTATCGCAGTGATAGGTATAGCAATGGGTCTGGCGGTAATGATACTTGCCGTTTCAACCCTTACTGGTTTTAAAAAGGCTATCAGGGAGAAGGTAGTAGGCTTTGGATCAAACATCCAGATAACCCATTTTGATTCAAATTTGTCGTTCGAAACAATACCGATAAGCGAAAAACAGGAATTCATTCCCAGGATAAGAAAGATTCCCGGCATAAGACATATTCAGGTCTTTGCGACCAAAGCCGGCATCATCAAGACGGATGAAGACATTCAGGGAGTAGTACTGAAGGGTATCGGGAGCGATTATGACTGGAGCTACTTCCGCAGTAACCTTGTTGACGGATCGGTTTTTACGGCAACGGATACCGGACTGACCGACAAGGTTATCATATCTAAAAAGATATCAGATATGCTTAAACTCCGTACAGGTG
>CAWBLL010000025.1:0-22580 GCA_963789465.1 uncultured Bacteroidales bacterium | reverse complement strand
TAAGAGTCATATTCTCAGGTATCTTCAGTCAGCTGGTCAGCAGATCGTTGACCTTGAGCGGCTAGCAAACCACAAGGGATCTGCATTCGGAGCCCTTGGAGAGCTGCCCCAGCCATCCACCGAACATTTTGCAAACCTGCTTTACGATAGCTGGAAAAAAAATGATATCAATTTTCCCTTCTGGATAGAGGATGAAAGCCGGAGCATAGGCTCAGTATTCATTCCTGACAGTTTTTATAATAATATGCAGGATGCACCTGCAGTCATCCTGATGATGGAAGTAAAGCTGAGACTACCCAGGCTTATTGCTGAGTATTCAAATTATCCGGCCGAATATCTGAAAACTTCAATTTTGAAGATCAGCAAACGTCTGGGGGGAGATAATACTTCAGATGCCCTCAAAGCTGTCGACAGGAGTGATTATTCAAAGGCGATAGAGATAACACTGGGATACTACGATAAAGCCTATCACTATGGCCTGAAAAAGAAAAATAGCAGTAATCTAATCCTTGTGGATACCGATACCGATGATATTGAGATAAATGCCGGGAAAATCATGGATGCAGCATCAGGTATAAAATGGTGACAATGCGTATTCAAAGGTTCCTTATCCCGGAAGCATCAACCCATTTGTAGACCTTGTCAGATCTACGCAGGTATTCGGCGGTTTTGACCGAGCAGAGCTTCCCCTTCCTGGCATTTTCAGTTATTTCAAGATCTACCCTGATTTCGTCAACTTCATAAAAGATTGCTCCGGTCGTGGGGCCTGTTACAAGGATGGTATCACCCTTGTTAAGATCTCCGTTCTCGAGCTTGATCTCTGCAACATTCAATTTCCTGAAATAATTGGTGATTTTGCCTATATAAATCTTCCTTTTAGTTGCATTAGAGCCATAGTTGGTATTCCATTCCCCAAGCTTCTGTCCGAGATAATATCCGTCCCAGAATCCCCTGTTAAATACCCGTGCCAGCCTTTCCATCCAGGCGTCCGTCTTTTCCCTGGTATAATTTCCCTCCTCAAGCGCAATAACTGCTTCATTATAACATGAGGTAACTTCCCTGACATATTCCGCAGACCGTGCCCTCCCCTCTATCTTGAGGACTTTCACACCCGCATCGGTAAGCTTATCGAGAAAACCTATGGTGCACAAGTCTTTCGGCGACATCAGGTACTGGTTGTCAATCTCTATTTCGTAACCTGAGTCTTTATTGGTGGCAATGTATGATTTACGGCAGGTCTGCCAGCACTCTCCGCGATTTGCCGATTTATTGTTCTCATGCAGGCTCAGATAACATTTCCCCGAAATGGCCATGCATAATGCTCCATGTACAAACATTTCAATCCTCACGTATTCTCCCCCCGGACCCCTGATCTCCTGCTCCCGTATGGCGTTGCAGATGCCTCTTACCTGCTCAAGGTTCAATTCCCGGGCAAGTACAGCCACATCAGCCCACTGAGAGTAGAATTTCAGCGATTCATTGTTTGTTATATTAAGCTGTGTTGAAAGATGAACCTCCATGCCCTTTGAAAATGCATAATTGATCACCGAGAGGTCGGATGCTATTACAGCAGTTATCCCGTTATCAGCTGCAGCATCAATAATTCGGCGCATCTGCCCGATCTCATGGTCATACACCACAACATTGAGGGTTATATAGCTCTTCAGGCCGTTCTTCCTGCATATTGAGACTATCTCCCTCAGGTCGTCAAGAGTAAAGTTATTTGATGATCCGGCCCTCATATTTAACTGCTCAGCTCCAAAATATACAGAATCGGCTCCACCCTGTATTGCAGCTCTAAGCGATTCGAATGAACCCGCCGGAGACATTATTTCAATATCTTTCCTTCTCATGGAAGGGTGCAAATATAGTGATTAGTGTCAACCCTTATTCAAAATTATCCTTATACAGGAACCCTTCTCGAGTTCAGAATTCCGAACAAAGATGCGACCTCTGTGATATTCTTCAATTATGCGTTTTGCCAGCGAAAGACCTAGTCCCCAGCCCCTTTGCTTGGTCGTGAAACCCGGATTGAAGATCTTTTTAAATGCTGATTTGGGCATACCCTTTCCGGTATCTTCAATATCAATTATTATATTTTTCCCCGATACTGTGAGCCGTAGTTTCAGATCTCCGCTGCCCTCCATCGAATCAATTGCATTTTTAAGAACATTTTCGATGACCCATTCAAAAAGAGCAGGATTGACCGGAATAATGACGACTTTTTGCGGATCGTAATCTAAGCTGAACCTTACTTTTGAAGATGTCCTTGATTTCAGGTAATCTAAAGTCCGTACTATTATTGGAACAATATTTTCATTTGACAGCAAGGGTTTTGATCCTATCCGGGAAAATCTCTCTGTTACCTTCTCCAGTCTTTCCACATCAAGTGCCAGCTCCCTGGTAATATTAATTTCAGGGTGTCTGTGCCGCAAGACCTCTATCCATCCTGCCAGAGAGGAGGTTGGCGTACCCAGCTGATGAGCCGTCTCCTTTGACATGCCTACCCACAACTGGTTTTGTTCGGCCTTCCTTGAGGAACTGAAAGCCAGGTATGAGACAAGGATAAAGAGAACGATTATTGCAAGCTGTATAAATGGATAATATATCAGCATTGTTAATATCGTGCTGTCCTTATAATAGATCCGGTTGAAGTGATTGCCTTCCAGTTTGATCATAATCGGCTTGTTTTCGTCCTTGATCTTATTGAGCACCTTATTCAGATACTTAGGATCTTTCATCTTTTCCGCATCAAAATTCCTGGCGGAAATAATGCTGTCCGATTCATCTGCCAGAATCACCGGAACAGTGTTGTTGTTATCTATTACCGATGAGAGAAACTCGACATCCTGCGTCGTGTCTGCAACAGAAATCAGAGAAGTTGCTTCAGCCCACATTTGCACATTTTCCCGCTCCTCCATCTTAAGCTTCCTTACAAGATTCCGTGTATAAATGAGCGAACCCATTCCAATGCAAATGGCAAAGAGAAGCAGGAACAGTTTCCCGAGAGATTTATTTCTGTATATGATCAATTTGAATTCTTATTTTCTATTTATCATCCCATGTAACTTTGAAACGACGTTTCTTCTCTGCAGGTTTCTGCATGTCGGCACTGTCATTCTTATACCAGCCGTATTCCTCCTTAAGTATTGTCTTCAGGTTTTTCCTTTCCGAATTTAAGTTATTCTTTACCTCAATTGCTGCAGCTTTCAAATCGTAACTAACCTTTATGTCTTCCCCTTTGTAAACTATCTTAAGCAACATTGAAGTTCTTCCCAGTCCATCATCCTGAACCTGGCCGAATTCCGTTACGCTGGTTTTGTTCTTCTTCCTTTTCCTGCTAAGGATCTCTGACAGCAATACCTTAACATGGTATTCATAATCATTATCGAAGCTATGCTGGCCATTTACGGAAAGATCAACGGCAGAAGACCTTACTTCCATCTGTGGTATGTAGACATAATTATTCCTTATGAAAAAATCATTCTCCATTTTTTGAAAGTGGATATTTTCCAGCTCACTGAGCTCTATAAATGATGACAATTCCTTTACCGGTTCAAAGTTTATCAAAGCACCGCTGACAAGGATGTATTTTCCCTCCGCAGTAAGCGAGCTGACCTGAGGCAGGAGCAGCGAATCAAATGGGAGAAGCAGTGAAAAGGAACCCGAAAGGGATCCTGCAATGTTTTCCGCCTTCAGAAAGCTCTGCCCGAAATTCTTAAAGGCAATGAATGCCTTGTTAACATCCACATTTGTAACATTGAAGATCCCCTTTGAAAGTACTGATTTGTTATAATTCTGAAGAATAAAGCCATTACCGGATATAGATCCATTTAAAGCATTCATATTAAATGATTTAAATGTTAATAGCTTTGGCTTGTAATTCATTGTTCCGGTTATCCTGGATGAGGAAAATGTCTTATAGGACAGGCTGTCAATTTTGAAATTTATGTCAAGAACCAGATCTTCCGGGAGCTTAAATGCAGTTTTTCGCGGAGCAGATTTTCCGGTTGGAGAAGGATCAGATAAAAAAGCTTCCGGAATCAGCCTGCTGAAGGAAACATCGGCATTGGCTATAAGCTGGACCGGACTTCCGTAGAGCCAATGCAGCAGGTTTTTAAATTCCCCGTTGACTGTGATCTTCTGTCCCTTGTATAGGAATTTGATATTCCTGGCTAAAATTGAATTGTCAAATACTAAGGTGCCGGTTATGTTGTCAGCTACCAGGGAGTTGTTATTGAATCCTATGTCGAGTGAATTAAAATTCATTGTCCCTTCCGTTTTCAGATCTATAAAATCGGCCAATCCAAATTTCTTTTTAAAATTAATCTTGCCTGAAAATTTCAGATCAGCATCAGCAGAACCTCTTGCGCCGGAAATATTCCTGATACCGAAGAACTCCCTGAGTTCACCCGGGATCACCTTGCCTTTAACTATAAGTTCAGCTATGGGATCATCTAATCCTGAAAGTGAAAATGACCCCTGGTAATCCGCAGAACCAATCCTTGCCCGTATGTCTTTTATTTTAAAAACACCTGTTTCCGGACGATTTTTTGATCCGTTAGAGTAGGAGCCGTTGAATGCAATATTATTTACTGCAAGATCACTTTTCTCATATGTCATGCGGCCCTTGTCAAGCCGGAAATTCACTTCGGCGTGAGGGTTCGTTGTTCGTGTCATCAACCCTTTAATTCTGCTGTCAATTAACAGAATGCCACGAAGATCATAATCCGCCAGCATTTCAATGTATCTGTCAGGCAGGTAATTCCTGATCCTGGCAATATCAATATTCCGGCCTGTTATTTTAAGATCGTAAACGTTATCTTCCGATATTGTTCCATCCAGGCCGAATTCATAGTTGTCAATATGCAGGCTTCCCTTACTGAAGCTGAAGCCATCCTTTGTCTTCTGAAGATCAATATCTGCCCTGGCAGGTATCTTTCTTGTGATCCTGGTACTGTAGAGTTGGAGATTGTCAATCTGAACATCCCCTTCCGCACTGAAGCCTACAGAACTTCCCCGTATCCTGCTCTTAAGTGTTCCACGGGTTACAACTCCGTTTATTATAAGCCTGGTTGCGAGGTTATTATAATAAGTTTTGATGTCTGTGAGGTAGACCTTCTGGAGATCGATGGTGAATTCATCAGCCCCGGATTTTTTATTTGCCGATGAAATATCATAATTCACCCGGCCTCCGAAATCGGTGAAGAAGTTTATACGGCCTGTACGTGCCCGGATCCTTTCTATTGTATAATTGCCCCTGATGATATCGGTAAATTTGAATTCAATGGAAACATTCCTGGCCGCCAGCAAGGTATCTGTATTTATACCGGTAAAAGCTTCTGAGTTGAAATCAGGGGATGACTTTACGAGAACATTCCTCAATTCCAGAGCGGCTTTGGGAAATTTGCTCAGGAAGGAAAGTCTGAATGATCCGACCTGCAGTTTGGTCGAGATATTGTGATTAAGGGATTTAAGGATAATATCTGCAACTTTATCCTGCATCAGCCTTGCAGCGGCAAAAAGTATCAAGGATATTGCAAAGATCAGTATCGCTGCAAGTTTAAGTATTTTAATTGCAATTTTCATGTCATGAAAAATAGGACAGCTGGTTAATTTGCCGGTAGCAAAGTTAATTCATTTGGAGAATATAAAGATTTATTGATGCAGAAGGAAGGACAGGTCGTCCGATGATCCGAATTCCTCCGCAATTTTTCCCTTTTTGAAAATTCTCACTGTTTCGGATCCAAGCAATCTCATTGATCCGCTCTCTCTCAGAAGGATAGTTCCTTCACGCAGTCCGGCAACATATACTCCCGGATTTGCCTCAATGTATTCCATGATCCTCTGCTCTCTGGTCTCTCCGGCATGACCCTGAAGTTTCTGATCGGTATAATGCGGATTTATCTGGAACGGAACCAGATTTAAAGCTGCAAAGGAATCAGGCTCAACAACAGGCATATCATTTGTTGTACTGATCGTGGGACATGCAGCATTGGCTCCGGCGCTCCATCCGATGTATGGAATGCCCAGGGTCATCCTCTGTCTTAACACATCCATGAGATTATTATCCCTTATCATCTTAATAAGTTTCCAGGTATTCCCTCCCCCAACAACTATTGCTGAGGCAGTTTTAACAGCTTCAGAGGGATGTGCAAAATGATGTATTGATATAATTTCATGGCCCAGCTCCCGGAATCTGGATGATACTTTTGTCTCATACTCATCAAATGAAAATGTAACGGCAGCATAAGGTATGAATAAAGCTTTTACCGGATTTTTCCCCAGAAAACGTTTTATGTGTTCACCCGGATAGCCCA
Organism: uncultured Bacteroidales bacterium; assembly: GCA_963789465.1. GTDB lineage: Bacteria > Bacteroidota > Bacteroidia > Bacteroidales > VadinHA17 > LD21. Next base: position 16,260 of record CAWBLL010000025.1, on the reverse strand, counting down.
GGTAGGGTCCTCCGGGACTTGTTGAGTTGCTAATAAGTAATAGCCTCATATTCAATAGTATAAATATATTACCCTCTTGTTTCGGGAGTTTTGAGATTTTCGGTAATATGATTCTCCCCCGCATTATTTACGGCAAATGTGGTAAAAGTATTGTTCAGAGTATTAAATAAGAGGATCTTTCCGCTCAGGACCTGACCTGTTCCGGTAATTATTTTGATTATTTCATTCGTCATAAGGGTTCCTGTGATTCCGGGCAGTACACCAAACAAGCCGACCTCTGCCGGAGGGGGATTTTTATAATCCTTGCCTTCCATTGAAGGATTGTAGTTTCTGTATGTCGGCCCTCCCTTGTAGTTAAATACTGATACAGTACCTTCAAATTTATAGATTGAACCATGAACCATTGGCTTATTCAGTTTGACACAGGTATCGCTGATGGTGTATCGTGCGGCAAAATTATCGGTTGCATCAACTATAATGTCAAAATCCTGAAAAGTTCTGAGGGCGTTTGAATTATCAATACGGAGGTTGAATATTTCAAACTCAACGAAGGAATTGAGATCTTCCAGCCTGTTTTTTGCAATTATGGATTTTAGCTTCCCCACATCGTTGGAGCCATAGAGAACCTGGCGTTGCAGATTGGATTCATCTACCATATCGAATTCGGCTATGCCGATTTTTCCAATACCGGCAACTGTCAGATATTGCAATACTGCACAGCCCAGTCCTCCGGCACCAACAACCAGGATTCTGGCATTTCTTATCTTTTCCTGACCGGTCAGACCTATCTCCGGAATCATGATCTGCTTAGAGTACCTCCGCCTCTCTCTCAGTGTTAATCTTTCACGTTCCATCGGCTACAATTTTCTGTTTCACACAAATATAGGAACAAACAGGTAACAAGCGAGGGAACTTGTCCGAATTGTAGCCTCCCGGGAATTATCCGTTAAATCCTGGTGTTAATTGTTGAAGGTAAATGCAATGCCGACTTCAAAAGGATAGAGTTCCGGTCCCTTTCCCTTTTCAAACATAGGAGTGAAATAGCATGTGCCGTAGACCTGAAAAAACTCATAGCCTATCCGCCCGGTGGCTCCCCAGCGAAAAGTATTCAGGCTGAAATCGTCTTTATGTTTTTCTTTCTCCTTGCCACCGCTATAGTAAACAACTTTAGTGTGCGATCCAAGTTTCGCCGCACCAATGATACCGGCCCCTATATTGATGGTTCGACTTCTGTTTGCAAGAGGTATCTGTCCCTCCAGTATCAGCGGCAGCGTGGCATAGGTAGTGGCAAGCTTGGATTTGGAATATGATATTCCCGGCTCGGGGTAATATGGGCCAATTACACCATTTTCATCTTCGGCAATCGAATTATTTCCATCAAAACGATATTTGTTAAAGTTGATCCCGATGGTCGATGCAAAGCCAAAGTACCTTGTAATCCCAACGCTAAGGCAGGGTAGTGAAAAATTCCAGGTATATGACTTTGCAGTATTAAGGTTAAAATAGTTATCCCCGGGTTCCAGGCTTGTACTCCAGAAATCAGAAAGCAATGAGTTGAATCCTAATTCAAACCCGCCAATATGGCCCTTGAAACGTTCATTGTTTTTTTTGTGCAAATCTTTGGATGAATTTTTAAAAACTACAACACCGTTATCGTTTTCAACTACCCGGAATTCTTTCTTGCCGATCTTAATTCTGGTCTCATCACCAATCTCCTTGACGGAGAAAAGTTCGTCGCCTACTTCAACTACTACAGTATCGCGGCTGACTTCAGTCCCCTTTCCGGCTTTATGCACGGAGTCAGTCTTTGTTTCAGTGTTATTCTCGAGGTTTTCAAGTTTTTGCAGTCTCTCCTCCTGGCACAGAACGGGCAGAGTAAGGGCAATTGCAACAGTAATGCATATTAGTTTTTTCATGGCATTAAAAATAATTTCGTTAATTGGTTACAGGGGTGGGACGGAGACGTAATGCAAAAAGTTACGGTTGAAGCTCCCTTTTTTTAACCGGGGCATTGATTGTGAGGATTTTTGATTTGAAATAAATTGATTTAGGCTGACCGTCTTCGTCCTTCTTCCTGTCAAGGGCCATTTGCCACCCTAATAATTTATTGAGTCCATTTACTCCTGCCTCGGCTATCTCATAACCTTTGAGCGGACCCTCAGCCGGTTTCTTTTCTTTCAGGAGCTTTTCCCTGAAAGTTTTTGAAATGAACTTTCCAACTGTCGTTCTTTCCTCTTTTATGTCCGGTACATTCTGATCCGGATTGCAGGCGATGAGCGAGTTGCCAGGTATGTCATTTTTTATATCCGGATGCCCATATACCGGAATTTTATTTATTGTAATATTTTGATGATCAGTCTTTCTGAGAGAGGAATCAATTGATAAGGTATCCGGAGTATTATGTGTGGACGGCATAGCCACAGTCCTGTTAAAGCCTGCATGCCTCTTTTCTGTTTTGTTTTCAGTAATAACCGGCCTGTCGGGGGTAATGTAAGGGTTTGAATCCGGTGCTGAAGATGGTTTCTGAATTTTCCTGTCAGAAATCAGGTTATGAGCCGGACTGCCGGCTCTCAATGAGGCCGTGTCAGGTTTAACTACATACGTTATTATGATCAGAAAAATTGCGGCAGCTGTACTTAAGCCTGCAAAGGATAACCAGAGGACCCTTTGCAGAGTTTTTCGCCTCAGGAGGCGATCCTTTTGCTTGTATTGTATTTTTTTAGGAAAAATTCTGGTCTTTTGGATAAGATCAAATGTTTTTTTCCTGGAGGGATCTGAAATTATAATCTCCTTCAGTTCTTCCACCTGGCTCTCGTCTAGATCATTTTCAAGATACGCTGCACTCAGGTACTCAAACTGAGATGAGGAAATGTCAGAGGGTGATTTTTTCAGATTTTCCTTGTAATGGAACTGAATGCCTGACGGTACTATGTTTACTGGAGTTAAATCGTTAAATTCCTCAGTGAGGTCGGGATTTTGATCCAGGAATACTTTTAACTGCTCAGCCTGAAGGTCGCTAAGATTGCCATCCAGCCAGTCAATAAACCATATTTCGTAATTTGATCTGTCGATTTGCATGGCTAAAGTACTGATTCGATTTTTCCTATGTAATCTTTCAGGGCAATTCTTCCCCTGTAGATGTTAATTTTTACCTGAGCTTCACTGTAACCCGTTATTCCGGCAATCTCTTTATAAGTGTAACCTTCGTAATCCCTGAGCATTACAGAGATTTTCTGTTGTTCAGGAAGGCGGGATAATGCTTCATTTAGAATTTCATTCAGATCGCTGTACTGAGATTCGCAGATTAATTCATTTTCATGCTCCGGTTCAAGCGAGGTAATTTTCTTCTCTTTCCTGATTATGTCGATCATATTGTTATATGCGGTAGAAAACAGCCATGATTTTGCAACCTTGTACTCGATTTCTGCCACCCGCCGCCAGAGCTTTTCAAAGCTGTCCTGTACGATATCGCTGGCCCGTTCATCATCCCTCAGGTTAGCACGGATAAAGCGGTAAACCGAATCGGCATACTCTTCCACAGATCTGTTATATTCTTTAACTGTCATAGACGAGGTTCAATGCAAAGACGGATAAAAATGCAGAAAGTTACAGGTACAGGGAAATAATTCCGGGGGATTATTAAAATTGAACCCTCCGGATCAGTATTACTCTTATTGCTTTAAAGGTTGATGAGGATGAAAAAGCGATCTGTTTCAACACCAGATGCCTTCAGCATGCCGGCAGTTGACGGCATGCTGAAATTTCCTGCCGGAATCCCCTTTCCGCTAATATCAGAAAGATTCTACTTTGACTTATAGACTCTTATCCAGTCAATTTCCATGGAAGTCAACCCGTTTATAGGCTTATCCAGACCTCCTGCAAGATTAATGTACATTGGCTCCTGTGGCACATTGGAAGTCTGAACAAATATCTCTGTATTGTTTATCATCCAGGTCATCGAATGAGGAGTCCATTCGAGGGTATAAATGAAGAAATCTTTTGCATATTTTGATCCTATTGAAGCCCTGGCATAGCTGGATTTATTGTTGAACAGGTCGGTCCATACCTTCCCTTTGGAAGTGCGGCAAATATCAACATGAGGAGTCATCATATCGGAAAGCATCCAGAAGGCGCTCCTGGCTTCAGGATTTCCAAGCTTTATCTTGGCTGAAAAAATACCATATTTCTGTCTGAAGCTTTCTCCGGAATTGATGATTCCCGATGTATAACTGAAATCCCTGGGAATGAAGCCTTTATCTGCAGTCCAGACCTTGCCGGAAACCCTTTGGGGCTTTGTGATGATTTTCAGTACACTGTTCCTGATTTCAAAATTATCCTTCTCGGTATATGCATGCAGGTCGGATTCTACAGAGTATCTGTCTTTGAGCAGCTTGTTGCCCCAGTAAAAATTGGTGATCCACTTTGAAGTATCGAGCTTGTCACTGGTGAACTCTTCACTGAAAGTCAGCTCTCTCTGTTTAAGAACGTCGAATTTGTCAGAATCCTTAATCTTGAAGTACCAGATTATGTCTGCATTCTTTTTCAATTTATCGTACTCCTGCAACTGACTGAACATTTCCGTCTTTTCAAATCTTTTCTTGTCAAGGAGATATCGTTTCCTCTCAATGAATGCAGGTGAAGCGACATACTTTTTGAGTTCCTCATACCTTTCAAGCCGTTTTGAGGCATGCGTATTAAGATAATTGGCGTACTCCCCTGAAGCTTTGAACCTGTAAAATTCCTTTATTTCAGGGCTGCTCTTCTGCCTCTTGAATTCAAGCAGTTTTTTGTATTCCTCCGAATCCTTAAAGGTCAGGGGCTTCATATTCTTTTTGGCCAGAAATGCAGAGGATTTTATAAATGCGCTAAGCTCTTCAAATCTTTCTACTGTTGTGGTCCGGACCTGTTCCTCCTTCTTTTTCTGTTTATAGTAGGCTTTTACTTCACGATCCTTCCGGAGAGCTTTATATTCTAAAAATTTACTGTATTCTTCAGTATCCCTGAAAGTAAATGGTTTCATCTTCTGTTTTTCCCGGAATTCGGAAGAATTTATGAAATCTTCGAGCTTTTCAAATGAAATAATTTTGTCAGATCCGTCAAGTTCCTGAAACCTTTTCAGTTCATGTCTGCCGATGGTCTTGAAATAGAGTACTATATCCTTGGCTTTCCGGAGCGATAAAAACTCTTTCTCCAGGGAAAATTCTTCAGATTCTTTATACCTCAGAGATTCAATTTCTTTTCTTTTCTGAATAAAATCAGAAGAATTGACTAATCCATCCAGTTCGTTAAATCTTGCAAGCTGATCAGATCCGGCAAAAACATGGAGTTTCTCAAATTCATTTAACAAGGCCTTTTCAGCTTGCTCAATTTTAGTAGTCGAAGGGATCATTCCCAGTAAAAGCTTGAGACTTGCCATTGCAGAATTGGTTTTTGTACAACTGATAAAGATAAAAATCTTTCGAGAATAATTGTTAACCTATGTCCAAATATTTGTATTTTAGGTGTGAGGGTATTCCCGGGAGCAAATAATTAAATATTTTTTTTAAAATATTTGGAAATTAAAATCATATTATATAATTTTGACCAAGCGGTCAGTCATAAATCTGAAAGGGTAATTATAAACGACGGAAATCAGTCATAAATGAAATGACACCACGTACACCATCACAATTCAGGGAGATAAGGGAAGAAAAGAAATCACTCTTAATGGATGTCGCTCTAAGGCTTTTTGCGAGTGAAGGGTATCATAATACCACGATAAGTAAGATTGCAAGGCAGGCAGGAATTTCAAAAGGTCTCATTTACAACTATTTTGAAAGTAAAGAGGAACTTCTCCTGGAGATCATCAGTAAATCATTTGATGAAATGGCAAGTTATTTTGATCCGGATCACGACGGATACTTGTCAGAAGCAGAATTTGAACTGTTTATAAGAAAGCTTTTTATGGCAATCAGGGAGAAGCTGCCGTTCTGGAGGCTTTTTTACCAGCTTCTGATGCAGAAGGAGGTCAGGGGGCAGTTTCTGAAGTTCAGTGAGAGTCCGGTGAACACCGTTCAGCAGATATATTCAAGCAGCGGAATCAAATTTATGGATGACCTCAGCAAGCTGATAATGGACTACTTCATGAGGAAGAAAGACAAAAATACGAAAGGGTATGATCCTATTCTGGAGATGTACATGTTCATATATACCATTGAGGGATTTGCAATGGTAACTATTTATATGGATGAGGTTGATAAAAATTACTACGACAAAACGATTAACAAAATAATTGAGATGTATAAATAGACTTATTATGAAAAAAAATGTTTTCATACTGATTTCTCTTCTTGCGTTTTCGGGTAGTTCCACTGTTTTGGCTCAGCAGCTTTCTGCCACTGACATTATCAGAAAATCATACGAGAAATTCAACGGGGAAAAGTCGGGTTTTATGGTTATGGCTATGACAATTATCCGGCCCACATGGCAAAGGACAATAGAGTGCAAGAACTGGAGCATGGGCAGCGATTATGCACTGACGCTGGTAACCGCACCCGCAAAGGATGCTGGACAGACCTTCCTGAAGAGAGGCAATGAGATGTGGAACTGGAATCCCTCAATAAGCAGACTGATAAAACTGCCCCCTTCAATGATGTCGCAGGGATGGATGGGTTCCGATTATACAAATGATGATATAATGAAAGAATCATCTGTGGTGAATGATTATACACATGAGTTAACGGGGGAAGAGACCATTGAGGGTCGGCAGTGCTACAGGATAAATATGATTTCAAAGGAGAATGCCGCTGTAGTCTGGGGTCATCAGATCAGGTGGGTTGACAAGAAGGAATTCCTGGTACTGAAGGCCGAATATTATGATGAGAATGGCGCGCTCGTGAGAACAGAGACGGGAAGTGATATTAGGAATATGGATGGAAGGATGATCCAGACCAGGATAGTACTTACCCCTGTTGATGACCCGGGGAAAAGCACTGTTTTAATCATAAAAGAGATGAAATTCAATATTCCCATCGGTGAAAGCTTTTTTTCACAGCAGAATATGAAAAGCATACGTTAACCATATTTGTTATGAAAAGTTACTTACTGGCCTGGCGAAACCTGTGGAGAAATAAAAGGAGGACATTGATAACAGTAGCTTCAGTATTCTTTGCAGTTTTTTTTGCCCTGCTGATGCGTTCCCTTCAACTGGGATCATATGATCATATGTTCCGGAATGTAATAGAATCATATACAGGTTATATTCAGGTGCAGAATGAGGATTTCAAGGATAATTCAATCGTTGATAATTCATTCAATTTTACACCTGAAATTCAAAAGATCATATTAGGCGACAGGAATGTTACTGATCTTGTACCACGCTTCGAATCATTTGCTCTTGCATCCACTGGTCCTCTGACCAAAGGTGTTCTTGTTTTGGGTATTGACCCCGACAAAGAAACACTTCTTTCAAATGTTAAGAACAGGCTTGTGAGGTACAGGCTGACGGACAAAGCAATTGATACCATAAAAAAAATGGATATCCCGGAGAAGGTCAAATCAAAACTTGATCTTTTCAGGGGTGAAAGCTATACTTCAGAGTCTGTCCTGCAGCTTGATCTTGGAATAAAGGATAAGGAAGCAGGATCGATAATGCCTTTCATAGAAAAAGTATCCTCTGTAAAAAACGGATACCTGACTTCCGGGGAAAAGGAAGCCCTGCTGGGAGACAACCTTGCTACTTATCTTAATCTTAATATAGGAGATACCCTGGTCATGATCGGACAGGGTTATCATGGGACCACTGCAGCTGCTAAATTCAGGATTGCCGGTATAGTAAAGCTTCCGACGCCCGACATTGATAACAAAATTGTTTATCTGCCGGCGGGTGTTTGCCAGGATTTCTATAATGCTCCGGGCATGCTTACTTCAATGGTCCTTATTGTAAAGAACAATAGCGATAAGGCAATAAACAGGACTTTAATATCGCTTGGCAAAGCACTCCCTTCTCCGCTGAAGGCGTTAGGCTGGAGAGAGATGAATTCGCTGCTTATAAATCAGATGGATGCTGATAATAAAAGTGGTGCTATAATGATTGGTATCCTTTACCTTGTAATTGCTTTCGGTATTTTTGGTACGGTTCTGATGATGACAACGGAGCGCAGACGTGAATTCGGAGTCCTGGTTGCAATTGGGATGCAGAAGTCGAAGCTGGCTGCAATTGTATCACTTGAAATGATATATATTGGCCTGCTTGGAATAGTCAGCGGAGCTGCGCTTGCTCTTCCTGTAATAATCATTGGACAGTATAACCCGATCAGGTTCTCAGGTGAATATGCCAAGGTATATGAAAGCTATGGAATGGAGCCGATCATGCCATTTATGCCCGTTAACTATTACTTTCTGTGGCAGTCAGTAATTGTGGCTCTTATTGTTTGCGTTGCTATAATATATCCGGTCAGGAAGATATTTAAAATGAAGCTGGTCGACTCTTTAAAAGCATAAAATTAATTATTATGATCTGGAAAACAGCCTGGAAGAATGTATGGAGGAACAGGGTCAGAAGCCTGGTTGTCATCTCTTCCGTTACTATCGGAATATTTGCTGGAGTATTTTCAGTGGCTCTGATGAACGGGATGATAGAACAGCGTGTTGATGATGCTTTAAATGATGAGATCTCTGACATACAAATTACCAAAAAAAACTTCAGGACCAATGATGATCCTCAGCTTTACATAAATAATCCTGCTGAAACAGACTCAATAGTCAGATCTGTTAACGGAATTGAAGGAATTGTTGAAAGAACCGTAATAACAGGAATGGCAAACACTGCCCTGAAAAGTACCGGCGTTCAGATAACCGGTATCAACCCGGAAAAGGAGAAAAAAGTTTTTAGCCTCTATAAAAAGATTGTGCCCGGAACGGGAGATTTCTTTGAGTCTGATAAAAGGTATAACCTTGCATATATCGGTGAGGACCTTGCCAAGGATCTTGGGATAATCAGATATAATATTGATTCCCTGACCCTTTCACGACTAAAGGAAAAGGAAATACCCCAATCAATAATTGAAAAGCTGATACCCATTGAAGGCGAGAGATTTACAGGTGAAAATCAGTTTATAAAGAAAATGAATTCTGTTTTTACTGCAAAGCAGGCTAAAAAATATGGCACAATTATAAAAAAAGAGGCCTGGACATACAATAAGGGCAGCAGGCTTACACTTACCTTCCTGGATAAGGACAATAATCAGGTTGTTGCATTGTTCCGGCTTACCGGGCTTTATGATATTGCAAACAGCGCCTTTGAAAAAACCATGGTGTTCGTTAGAGACAGTGACCTCAGGAAGCTTACAGGTTTGCCAGCCGGTTCATGCCATGAGATCATTCTGAAAATTGACAATATCGACAACACTGTTCCCATAAGCAACATCCTCTCTGAAAAACTGCCTGATATGGAAGTATTAAGCTGGAAAAAACTGCAACCTGAACTGGCCATGATGACAGATATGGTACAGCAGTTTTACCTGATATTTGGCATCATTATTCTCGCAGCTCTTGCCTTCGGGATACTGAATACAATGCTGATGGTCGTGCTCGAGAGAACCAGGGAGATAGGTATGCTCACTGCAATTGGTATGAATAAGAAAAAAGTCTTTTCAATGATCATGCTGGAGTCTGTCTTTCTCTCCATCATCGGAGGAGTGGCAGGAATGATCATCAGCTTCCTGGTCGTCAGGTTAACCGCAAACACAGGAATAGATCTTTCCAGATATGCTGAAGGATTTGCCGCTTTAGGATATTCGGCTGATATTTATCCCAGGATCAGTACCGGTTTCTTTGGCATTGTAACTGTTTTGATAATTATAACAGGAATACTATCATCAGTCTATCCGGCTTTAAAAGCTCTGAAACTGAATCCGGCTGAAGCTATCCGTACCGAATAAAAAATAAAATATAAAACCTCCATGTTATGAAAGTGCTTGATATTAAAAATGTTCATAAGATATACAACGAATCGGAGATTGAGGTCCATGCAGTTAACGGAGTAACCCTCGAATTTCAGGAAGCAGAATTTGCCGCAATAGTTGGCCCATCGGGATCCGGCAAAACAACTTTGCTGAATCTGATCGGAGGACTGGATATCCCCAGTTCAGGCGAGATTATCATCAATGGCACCAACCTCGCAAAACTGAAATCCTCGGAACTGATTGATTTCAGGATGAGGAACATTGGCTTCGTATTTCAGGCATATAATCTGATTCCTGTACTTACGGCAAAGGAAAATGTGGAGTTTATAATGGCCCTTCAGAAATGGTCAAGGAAGGACAGGGATGAGAGGACATTTGAGTTGCTAAAAGCTGTCGGACTTGGCGAAAGAATTAACAGCAGGCCATCAAAGCTTTCCGGAGGACAACAGCAGAGGGTGGCAGTTGCAAGAGCTCTGGCATCACGACCCAAGTTTGTACTGGCTGACGAACCAACCGCCAATCTCGATTCCAAATCATCTACAACGCTTCTCGAGATAATGGAAAAACTGAATCAGGAGGAAAAAATTACATTTATCTTTTCGACTCATGATGCCCGTGTGGTAAAAATGGCCCGCCGTGTAATTACCCTGGAAGACGGGCGCGTAATATCCGATGAAGTAAGGGAATAAGTGGTCACAGATATTTCTTATGAGAAGATTAATATTTATTCTATTTCTTGCATTTGCGTTCATAGGGGCATTCTCTCAGGATAAACCTAAATTCCTGACATTAAACGGGTATGTCTCCAGCTTGCAGAACATAACTTTCGATTCCTTGTCGGGGCCATTCGTCAATGAAAATATCATTCACAACAGGCTTAACTTCAAGGGATATATAAACAAAAACATAACATTTGCTGCAGAATTCCGCAACCGCTTGTTTACCGGTGATATGGTCAGGTATGTGCCATCCTATTCTAAGACAATAGCTGCGGATCAGGGTTGGGTTGATATGTCATGGAATATCCTTGATGAACAGTCTTTTTTTCTGAATACTACGATCGACCGCCTCTGGGCAGATTTCAACTATGGTAAATTCCAGGCAAGGGTAGGCAGACAGAGGATAAACTGGGGGCAGACTCTTGTATGGAATCCAAATGATGTGTTTAACACATATTCCTTTTTCGATATTGATTATGTGGAAAGACCCGGGAGTGATGCAATAAGACTTCAATATTATACCAGCTATTCATCTACCCTTGAATTTGCAGCCAAAGCCGATCATAATAACAATATTACTGCTTCGGGGCTCTACAGATTCAATAAATGGGGGTATGATATACAGTTTCTGGCGGGCTATATCAATTCAGAAGATCTTATGGCAGGTGCTGGCTGGTCAGGTGCTTTCGGTTCCGTATCGTTCAGGGGAGAGGCCTCCTGGTTCAGATCCCTGAAAAATTTCGGTGATTCCGCAGGGACAGGAATCCTTACATTCGGCTTTGACAAGACGTTTAAAAAGAACAGCATGGCTGAGGTACAGCTAATGTTCTGCAACAATCCTGTCGATCTGACCAGTTTCAGCGAATTTTATTACGGAACTCTTTCAGCCAAAGAACTTGCATTTTCGAAGTTTACCGCTTTCGGACAGTTTACCTGGGCCGTGACTCCCCTTTTCAATGCCACCCTGTCAGCTATGTTGTTTCCGGATCTTGACGGTTACTACGCCGGACCTTCATTAGACTACTCCATAGCTGAAAATGTGGATCTCTCCCTTTACTGGCAGCATTTCTACAGTAATACGGCAACTGTTTCTGAAAAAATAAATATCGGATTTCTAAGGGTGAAAATCAGTTTCTAGAATTTTCATACTTTTGCACATAAAAAAATAAGATGGCTCTGGTGCATGAATTTGAGAATTCCGGGAACTGGCTTTTCAGAAGAAGAAGCTGGCTACCCGTATTTATGGTTGTTGCCGGCATAATAGTTATGTACCTGGGCAACAGGCAGGCAATACTTTTCGATATGAGGGATGAACTTATATTCCTTGGAGTAAGTCTGTTCGGACAGGTAATAAGGATTCTGACCATTGGATTCACTCCGAGAAACACTTCCGGAAGGAATACCGTAAATGGACAGCTTGCTGATGAACTGAATGTTACTGGCATTTACTCCCTTCTGCGCCATCCCCTTTACCTGGGAAATTTTTTCATGTGGCTCGGACCTGTCTTATTTCTTCACTCGTTTTGTTTTGCAATTATATTTGGTCTATTATACTGGCTTTATTATGAGCGTATTATGTTTGCTGAAGAACAGTTTTTAAGAAGGAAATTCGGTGAATTGTATGACAAATGGTCAGAAAATGTAGGGTCTTTTATTCCCGTTTCATTCAAATACTTGCCTCCGAACCTCCCCTTTTCGGTCAGGAATGTCCTGAAAAGAGAGTATAACAGTTTTTTAAACATATTTGTAATATTTACCTTACTGGATCTTTTCAGAAACTACTTTCTCTCAGAGCGTATCTGGATCACACCGATGTGGATGTATCTGAGCGCCTCAGCACTGCTGATCTGGATCGTGGTACGGACAATTCATAAACAGACAAAGTGGTTTGAAGTATCGGGAAGGTAAAACCCTATAATAAGCCGGGAGTAATTCCATTATCTCTTCGACCCGGTAAAGATCATTATGTAATACAGCAAGGTTGCCAGTGATCCGAGTGCTGCGACAACATAAGTATAAGCAGCCCATTTTAAAGCATCCCTGGCTTTGTCATGATTGTCAGACGAAGTGATCCCCGCATTTGATAACCATGCGAGAGCCCTTCGGCTGGCATCGATCTCAACAGGTAAAGTTATAAAGCTAAAGAGTGTGGTTAAGGCAAAAAGTATAATTCCAGTAAGCAGCAGGGCAGGGAAGGTGCGAACCATAAGAATCCCGGCAAGTAATATCCACTGAACCCATCTCGATGAAAAGCTGACAACAGGAACCAGCTTCGACCTGAATCCCAGCCATGCATAGGCTTTGGCATGCTGTACAGCGTGTCCGCATTCATGTGCGGCGACAGCGGCTGATGATATGCTGTGTCCGTTATAGACCTCAGGGCTAAGGTTTACTGTCATGTCAGCCGGGTTATAATGATCTGTAAGCTGACCGGGAACACTCTGAACTGTTACATTCGAGATCCCGGAATCCCAGAGCATCCGTTCAGCTACATCCCTGCCTGACATGCCATTGTCGAGTGGTATCTTCGAGTACTTGGTAAACTTTGATTTCAGTATCATACTTACAATCCAGCTCAGGATCATAAAACCGATGAAAATTATCCAGATATTCATATTAGTTCTCTTCTTTAAATTTCTGTTAAATGCTACAAAAGGCCTGCCAAACAATGCCTGCGGTATCTGAATGGTCATTTTGTCATGAGACAGGATGAAGATGAAATGCTGACGGGATCGGTTAATCCGCCGGCTATTGCTATCTTTGTTAAACCATGAAATTAATAAAAAATATTTTGTCTTTCCTCTTATCCCTTCCTGTACTTTTTTACAGGTACTCGATATCCCCTTTTTTGCGACCATCATGCCGTCATGTCCCTTCATGTTCGCAGTTTATGCTGGATGCACTCAGGCTTCACGGGCCATTCACGGGGCTTGCAATGGGTACCGGAAGAATTCTGAGATGCAGGCCGGGTGGCACTCATGGCTATGATCCAGTGCCTGTCTTTCGTTTTCGCAGATACCGTCCGCTGATGTCATCGTTAATGGGCTGGAAAACTGAGAACAGGTTAAAAAGATAATGCCCCCCTCCCCCTCAACCTCCCTAAGGGAAGGTTAAGGTCAGAAATTGAGCTCTTCCTTGAGATGCTTATAGCCTGATCGGCTTACCGGAAGTTTCTCGCCAGACTGCAATATAGCAACGTAGTTGTCCTTCCCATAAGGCTCGATCCTTTTAATCTCACCGATCTTTACAATATATGAACGGTGAATTCTGACGAATTCGGATTTTGACAAATTATCCTCGCATGCCTGCATTGTTTGCTGCTTAAGGGCTTTACCCGCTGCGTGGTGGATCATAACATAATCATCCTGTGCTTCAAGGTATCTTATCTCGTCGACAGGTATCAGATTGATGGCATTTCCCTTGCGGACTACAATTCTGTTTAATGACGAAGAGCGCTCGGGTTTTTTGATCAGTAGTTGATTTGCAGGCACTTTATTTCCTGTCTCCGCATGGATCTTATTGATCGCTTTTTTTACCGCTTCCAGAAATCGTCTTTTAGGAAAAGGTTTCAGAAGATAATCTACTGCATTTAATTCAAAAGCCCTTAATGCAAACTGATCATATGCAGTAGTAAAGATGATCTCCGGCTTCTCCGTCAGGACTTCAACAAGCTCAATACCGGTAAGCCTGGGCATTTGTATATCAAGAAAAACCAGATCGGGCTTCATTGAAGATATTGCTTTCAGGGCACTAAAGCCATCGGAACACTCCGCGATCACCTCAACAGAATCCACCTCCTGTAAATAATGTTTAATTATTTCTCTTGCAGGAGCTTCATCGTCGATTATTATTATTCTGATGTTTTCCATTGAACGTTATTTTCCATGATCTCCTGACATGTTTTTACTTCTGATTATCAAACTGAAGAAATACTGACAGCCTGTATTTTTAACCTGATGCAAAAAGGGGCCAAAGAGCCCCTTAAAAATACGTATAAATTCTGAAATCTTATTTAACGTGAGTTGTATATAAGAAGTTTAGCCGGAAATTATTAATAGACTATATCAACATACAGGTAATCCGTACTTTAATATACCGGACTCATTTTATTTATCAGAATTCTACAGGCAGATAAAGTGAAACGGTATAGACGCCGTTTTCCTTAGATGATTTTATCGATGCCTTGTTATTGTAGAACACCTCAAGCCGTCTTGAGACATTCAGCAGGCCGGTACCTGTTCCCTTTTTAAGTGAAGGCACAGGATCGTAGCTATTGCTTATGACTATTACACAGAAGCCTTCTGAAAGTTTTGCTTCCGTTCTGATCCAAACGGATTCGGTACTTTCATATACCCCGTGTTTGACAGCATTTTCATAAAGTGGCTGCAAAAGCATTACAGGTATTCTGAAGTCAAGGCACGCCGGGTCGATCAGCTCCTCTGTAGTGAGTTTGTCACCGAATCTTACCATTTCAATATCAAGATACAACCTAAGGTTGTCAAGTTCATGACTGAGAGATACCGGAAGCTCATCTTTTCTTGAAAGGGCATATCTCATGAACTCCGACAGCTTGATAACCATGTCCCTGGCTTTTTCAGGATCTGTAATTGTGAGGGAGCTGATTGAATTAAGGCTGTTGAACAGGAAATGGGGATTTATCTGTGAACGCAGCATTTTAAGCTCAGTCTCTCTGACAAGACTCTCAAGACGGGCCGCCTTTGCATTCTTTTCCGACAGGTTGGAAAGGCTGACAAAGAGGAAATACGACAGTACTATAAGTCCATATATGAATACACCTGTTCCTATCCTGTATGGAAAGGTTGCATCCCAGTAGGCCTGGTAATCATTTTGTTCAGGCAGGACAAGAAGCACCAGATATTTGGTTATCAGCACCCAGAGTGCGATTGAAAGAGCTCCGCTCAGGCCGAGATTTGAAAACAGAGTTGATGGACGGATCTCACCTGTATTAAAAAAGCTGAGGGGATACCAGAGTGATAAGCCGATGCCCGAATATATCAGGAGTGAAACCAGGCTGTCGACAACACTTATATAGGTGAATTTGCCATAAGCATAGTAGAATAGAAGTGACTGGCCAACTGTCAGAAACAGCCAGACCAGCCACCATACAATAAGACGTACTTTATTTGCAAGTACAGGGTGTCTCATCCTGATATTAGTAACTTTTCACTTCACCTCCGCCGAATACCACGGCACCTCTGATAACAAGCTGCCTGGTAGTATCGATAATCCTTCCCGGATTAAGCTTGCGCGAGTCACCGAACCCTCCCAGTACAGGGACTACTTCAATTTTAACATTCCAATCGTCGGGAACTATGATTGTGCAGCCTCCAAAAACACAGGCAAGTTCCAGTTCTGCTACTCCGGGAGCCAGTTTTGCCTTGGTAAGGTCGATCTCGCTTCCTCCGAATACAGCTGTAACTTTTCCTCCCCTGAAATTGTCTGATACGATCTGGCGCTCCCCTCCGCTGAAAACATGAACATAGTCAATATAGTCGTCTCCTACCTGAGGAGATGCAGATTCGGAATTCCATCCCTTGCGTTTGGAGAAGATGAAGATCACGCCGACTATAATGAAG
>CAWBLL010000024.1:0-13136 GCA_963789465.1 uncultured Bacteroidales bacterium | reverse complement strand
ATGCAATAGCAAAAATCAATTAATAGCCTTTGTGGCTCTCCGTATGCTCTCTGTGGCTCTCTGTGTAAGAAATAAAAAATAAGAACTGACACAGAGTTCACAGATGGTTCACAGAGTTACACTGAGATAACATATATATATGAAACCAAAAACACTTTTTGACAAGATATGGGATGATCATGTGGTGAGATCCATAGATGAGGGCCCGGATGTGCTTTATATAGACAGGCATTATATACACGAAGTAACTAGTCCTCAGGCTTTTAATGGACTAATGGAAAGAGGAATACCTGTATTACGCCCGGAAAGGACCCTTGCGACAGCCGACCATAATATACCTACCAAAAACCAGCACCTGCAGATCAGGGATGCATTATCAAGGAACCAGGTAGAAAGACTTAAAGAGAACTGCAGCAAGTACGGCATCGAATTGTTTGGACTGAACCATGCGAAAAACGGGATAGTCCATGTTATAGGACCGGAACTGGGATATACCCTTCCGGGCATGACTATTGTCTGCGGTGACAGTCATACCTCGACCCATGGCGCATTCGGAACGATAGCATTTGGAATAGGTACAAGCGAAGTTGAAATGGTCCTTGCAACCCAGTGCATTATGCAGCCTAAGCCCAAAAAAATGAGAATAACAATCAACGGTAGACTCAATAAAGGAGTTACCTCCAAGGATATTATCATGTACATCATATCTGAGATCTCCACCGGAGGAGCTACCGGTTATTTCGTCGAGTATGCAGGTACTGCCATTACGAGACTCAGCATGAAGCCAGGATGACAGTCTGCAATATGAGCATTGAAATGGGGGCACGGGGCGGACTTATAGCTCCCGATGAAACGACTTTTAAATACCTGAGGAATCTTACATCCATACCTGGTATAGCCGATCGTGCTAAAGCCATGAACGAGTGGGAAAAGCTGAAAAGCGACAAAGATGCACTCTTTGACCGTGAACTGGAATTTGATGCGGCAGGAATAAAGCCAATGATAACATATGGCACAAACCCCGGCATGGGCATGGCAATTGACTCCTCAATTCCAATGCCAGCAGATAAACCGGGGGAATCCTCTTCATCGTTCCTGAAATCTCTCGATTACATGGGACTCAAGCCAGGGATGAAACTACTCGGCCATCCGGTCGACTATGTATTCATAGGGAGCTGCACTAATGGAAGAATTGAAGATTTCAGGGCTTTTGCACAAGTAATAAAAGGCCGGAAAAAAGCTGCCAATATTGAGGCACTTATAGTTCCGGGATCTAAAAAGGTAGAGGAACAGATGATCTCAGAAGGACTTATCGAAATTTATACAAATGCAGGGTTTGTGGTGAGACAACCGGGTTGTTCATCATGCCTGGCCATGAACGAGGATAAGATACCCGCAGGTAAATATGCCGTATCGACCTCCAACAGAAACTTTGAAGGAAGACAGGGACCGGGAGCAAGGACACTCCTTGCCAGCCCATTCACGGCAGCTGCTGCAGCTGTTACCGGAATGATCTCAGATCCCCGTGAATTTATAACAGAAGAAAATAACGTCAAAATATAATCTGATATGGCTAAAGTTAAATTTGATATGCTCGAGTCAACCTGTGTTCCCCTTCCTCTGGAAAATGTGGATACCGATCAGATTATTCCCGCAAGATTTCTGAGTGCAACATCCAGAGAAGGATTCGGGGACAATCTGTTCCGCGACTGGAGATATAAAAAGAGTGGGGAACTAAATAATGAATTCGTTTTGAATGATCCTACTTATGCCGGGAAAGTCCTTGTTACCGGAAAAAATTTCGGCAGCGGTTCAAGCCGTGAGCATGCAGTCTGGGCAATATTCGATTATGGCTTCAGGGCAGTGATATCAAGCTTTTTCGCTGATATCTTTATGAATAACTCACTTAACAACGGGCTGCTTCCTATCGTTATCCCGGATGAGTTGCTTAATAAACTCCATGAACAGATCAGGAAGGATCCGTCCACCAGGGTTAAAATTGATCTCGGGAAACAAACATTTACTATACCTTCTACGGGAGATGTCATAAAGTTTGCGATAAATCCCTATAAAAAGGAATGCCTCTTAAAGGGACTGGATGATATAGATTTTCTCCTTGGCATGAAGGATATGATTACAAGTTATGAAAACAATAAAAGTCTTGCAAGATGAGAGTTGAAATAATGGATACAACCCTGAGGGATGGAGAACAAACACAGGGTGTATCATACTCACCGCTCGAAAAACTTCATATAGCCAAACTTCTGCTTAAAGATCTCAAGGTAGACAGGATTGAAGTTGCTTCAGCCAGAGTCTCAGCAGGAGAATTCGACGCGCTCAGTAAGATAACTGAATGGGCACGTCACAATAATCTCCACAGAAAAGTAGAAGTTCTGGGATTTGTAGACGGTGATATATCTCTCAACTGGATCAATGATGCAGGAGGAAAGGTCGACAACCTTCTCTGCAAGGGATCACTCAGGCATCTTGAGAAACAGCTGAGAAAAACACCGGAACAGCACGTCAATGACATCAGGGAAATAATCAAAAGAGCTGAAGCTCTTGACATTCAGATAAATATTTATCTCGAGGATTGGTCGAACGGAATGATTAATTCTGAGGATTATGTCTTTTTCATGCTCGATTCATTAAAGGATGATAATATCAGGAGATATATGTTACCTGATACGCTTGGCGTTCTTAACCAGGAACAGACATATGAATTCTGCAAAAAGATAATCGACCGCTATCCCCAGCTTCATTTTGATTTCCACGCACACAACGATTATGACCTTGCGGTAGCAAATGTTTACTCAGCAGTGAGAGCCGGAATAAAAGGCATACATACAACAGTTAACGGACTGGGAGAGAGAGCCGGGAATGCACCTCTTTCAAGTGTTATCGGAATCATGCGCGATCAGCTTCATGCAGAGACCGAGATTAACGAATATGAAATCACCAAGGTTAGCAAGATTGTAGAAACCTTCAGCGGAATACGCATACCGGTCAATAAGCCCTTGATCGGGGAAAATGTCTTTACCCAGACTTCGGGAGTTCATGCCGACGGCGACAGCAAGGACAATCTGTATTACAATAACCTCATGCCTGAGCGATTCGGCAGAAAAAGGAAATATGCCCTTGGAAAGCAATCAGGCAAGGCAACCGTAAGAAAAAATCTTGAGGAATTCGGACTTTTTCTGAGCCCGGAGTCGCTTTCCAAAGTGACCCAGAGAGTTATTGAACTCGGAGATAAGAAAGAGAACGTTACCACTGAGGATCTGCCATTTATAATAGCGGATGTTCTGGGCAATGACAAGTCCAACTACAAGATCTTCATAAAAAACTACTCACTTTCCCTCTCTTACGGTTTAAAGCCATCTGCAAACATACAGGTTGAGATCGATGGTCAGCTGTACCAGGAAACTTCCTCCGGCGATGGCCAGTATGATGCTTTCATGAAAGCTTTGCATAATATTTATGACAAGCTTGGGAAACTCTATCCGGTACTCACCGACTATGAAGTAACCATACCTCCCGGCGGTGCTACCGATGCTCTTGTGGAGACAATCATTACATGGGATTACAAAGGCAAGGAATTCAGGACAAAGGGGCTCGATGCAGACCAGACCGAATCTGCAATAAAGGCCACCGAAAAAATGCTGAATATTATCGAAGGTCTGAGCGAAAGTGAAGTAAAGCAGGGGAAAGCTGAATATCAAAGTATTAAATAGCATTAACTCCAGAAAAACAATTTTAAACCAACATAATCAAATCTATGAGCAAGTCTTACAACATTGCAGTAATTCCGGGTGATGGCACCGGTCCCGAAGTAGTCAGGGAAGGGAAAAAAGTACTCACCGCCGTAGCATCGAAATACGACTTCAAAATTAATTTCGAAGAGTTTGACTTCGGAGGGGAACGTTATCTCAGAACAGGTGAAGTATTACCGGATTCTGCATCTGAACAGCTTAAGAAATTCGATTCAATTTTCCTGGGGGCTATCGGTCATCCCGACGTTAAACCTGGCATCCTGGAAAAGGGAATACTCCTTAAGCTCAGGTTCGATCTGGACCAGTATATTAACCTCCGTCCTATCAAACTTTATCCCGGCGTTGCCACTCCGCTTAAGGACAAAGGCCCCGAACATATCGACTATGTGGTTGTAAGAGAAAACTCAGGAGATGTTTACACCGGAAGCGGCGGTGTTACAATGAAAGGCACCCCCCATGAAGTTGCAATTCAGAATATGATCTATTCGCGAATGCAGGTTGATCGCTGTCTTCGCTATGCATTCGAATACACCAGAAAAAGAAACAAGAAAAAAACCCTGGCTCTATGCGGCAAGACCAATGTGCTGACATTTGTTTTTGATCTTTGGGAAAGGGCATTCAATGAAATTGGAAAAGAATACCCCGATATTAAGCGTGATTACTTCCATGTTGATGCCACCTGCATGTGGATGGTGAAAAATCCCGAGTGGTTCGATGTAATAGTAACAACCAACATGTTCGGAGATATTATTACTGACCTTGGAGCCATAACCCAGGGAGGAATGGGTATCGCCGCTGGCGGGAATATCAATCCCAGAGGCGTTTCCATGTTTGAGCCTATTGGTGGTTCCGCACCAAAATATACCGGGAAGAACGTTATCAATCCTCTGGCGTCAATCGCATGTGGAGGAATGATGCTTGACCATCTCGGCGAAGAAAAAGCTGCACAGGCCATTGAAAGTGCCATCATGGATGTCACCGCCAATAAACTGAAGGATATGGGAGCCGGAAAAATGGGATTTACAACTACCGAGGTTGGAGACCTTGTTGCAGAAAGAGTATAAGTTTTGGCATTTAGCCCCCCTTTATAATGGCCTGAATGAATAAAGCATGATGAAAAATACATATTTTGCTTCAAAATTGTATTGGTTATAAAATTTTTATTATTTTTGCATTCAGAATTTAAGAAATGATCTACAGAACTACTCATCATTATCATCATGGGGCTTGCTTTCAGGCGAGGAGATAATGATATGTTCAAATATTAAAGTATCATAAACCCGTCTGAGCAGATCAGGCGGGTTTTTTACTTTCCTGCCGGGAATGCTCAGACACAGAAGAAAATAAAAAATGAGTGTACTGAAAATTGCAATTCAAAAAAGCGGACGGCTGAGTGAAAACTCCAAGAAACTACTGGAAGAATGCGGCATAAAGTTCTCAGGCGGGATAAGTGTCCTCAAAACTTCCGCTTCCAATTTCCCTGTCGAGGTTCTCTTCCTGAGAGATGATGACATTCCCCAGTATGTTGAACAGCAGGTTGCCGATATTGGCATTCTCGGTGAAAACATGGTCGCCGAGAAGAACAAGGATATCGATATAATTGAAAAACTTGGATTCGCAAACTGCAGACTGAGCCTTGCCATCCCGAAAGAAGAAAAATATACCGGCCCTCAGCATTTCATGAATAAAAAGGTAGCCACAAGCTACCCGAGGATCCTTTCCGACTTTTTCCTTAAACATAGTATTACAGCCGAGATAGAGGAGATCAGCGGCAGTGTTGAAATAGCACCCGGAATAGGGTTGGCAGATGCTATCTGCGATATTGTGAGTTCAGGAAGTACACTGCTTACCAATGGATTGCAGGAAGTGGAAACAATACTCAGGAGCCAGGCTGTAATAGTAGGTAACAAAAATCTGAATGAAGGCAAAAAGGAGATCCTTGAGAAGCTTATTTTCAGAATAAGGGCTGTAATAAATGCGAAGGAGAATAAATATATCCTCTTGAATGCGCCTGAATCTGCCATTGACAGGATCTGTTCCATACTTCCCGGAATGAAGAGCCCGTCAATAATACCACTTGTCGATAAGGGATGGGTAAGCATGCACTCCGTAGTAAAGGAGGATCAGTTCTGGGAGAGGATCGACCAGCTTAAAGCAGCCGGCGCCGAAGGCATATTAGTAATTCCTATTGAAAAAATGATTTTATAATGAAGACACTTATACTTCCTGAAGAGAGCGGATGGGAAGATATTTGCAGACGCCCCTCGATAAAGAAAAGCTACCTTGAAGAGAAGGTCAGGGCCATTCTTCTCAATGTTAAATCTGAAAAGGATAAGGCTGTTTTTGCCTATTCTGAAAAATTTGACGGAGTCAGGCTCGGGATCATGAAAGTCTCGCCGGAAGAGATAGCCGAATCGGTCGATCTTGTTTCAGCAGAGATTAAGAATGCTATTGCAACCGCCAGGAACAACATCGAAAAGTTCCATAAGGCACAACTTTCACCGGAACCCGCCCTGGAAACATTCAAGGGGGTCAGGTGCTGGAGGAAGAATGTGGCAATAGAGAAGGTCGGCCTTTACATTCCGGGAGGCAGCGCTCCCCTCTTCTCCACCGTTCTTATGCTCGGGATCCCTTCAAAGCTGGCAGGCTGCAGGGAAGTAATAATCTGCTCCCCTCCCGGAACAGATGGTAAAATAAATCCTCTCATTATTTATACTGCTCAGCTGATAGGAATTACGGATATCTTTAAAATAGGCGGCGCCCAGGCAATTGCTGCCATGGCCTATGGCACGCAAAGCGTTCCAAAAGTCTACAAAATATTCGGACCGGGCAATCAGTTCGTGACCAAAGCCAAGGAAATGGTACAGGAAGAGGGCGTAGCAATAGATATGCCGGCCGGTCCCAGTGAAGCAATGGTCATCTCTGATGCAGCAGCAGATCCTGTATTTATTGCAGCCGACCTCCTGTCGCAGGCGGAACATGGATCAGACAGCCAGGTTATCTATCTGACAGACAACAGGGAAATGATAGATAAAGTGAAAAAACAGATTGAATCCCAGCTTCAGGATCTGCCAAGGAGAGAGATTGCCTCCGGGGCCCTCGAGAACAGCAAGCTTATTCTTCTTCCCTCCCTCGATAAATGTATCGAATTCAGCAATATTTATGCTCCTGAACACCTGATTATCAATACCTCTGATCCACATAGACTTGCCGATGGAGTAATAAACGCCGGATCAGTATTCCTGGGATCATACAGTTGCGAAAGCGCCGGAGACTATGCCTCCGGGACAAATCATACTCTTCCGACAAACGGAAACGCAAGAAATTACAGTGGTGTATCAGCTGAAAGCTTTATAAAAAAAATCACCTTTCAGGAACTGACAGCTGATGGGATAAAAAATCTGGGTCCTGCAATAGAAATAATGGCAGAAGCAGAACTTCTGGATGCCCATAAAAATGCCGTGAGCTTCAGATTAAAAAGTTTAAAAGATGTTTGATATCAATCAGCTTGTCAGGGAAAATGTCGTCAGGCTTACCCCCTATTCCAGCGCGAGAGATGAATTCAATGGCAGCTCTGGTATATTTATGGATGCCAACGAAAACCCTTTCGGCAACCTGAACCGTTACCCTGACCCTTATCAGAAAGAACTGAAAAGAGCAGTATCAAAATTAAAAGGGATACCTGAAGAAAAAATATTCCTGGGAAATGGGAGCGACGAAATTATAGATCTTTGTTTCAGGATCTTCTGCAATCCCGGTACAGACAAGGCTCTCACCTTCCCCCCCACCTATGGTATGTACGAAGTATCTGCCTCGGTAAATGACATAAAAGTCCTTAAAGTGCCCCTTAATGAAAATTTTCAGATCGATCTTCCGAAAACGGAACCATCTCTGAATGATAAAAACCTGAAGCTGATTTTTATCTGTTCCCCCAATAATCCTACAGGCAACTCCATGAACATTTCGGATGTCGAATATCTTCTCTCAAAATTCAATGGGATGATTGTAATCGATGAAGCCTATATAGATTTCAGCGATAAGCCCTCATTCACAAGCCTTTCTGAGAGATATGACAACCTTATTGTAATGCAGACATTCAGCAAGGCATTCGGACTGGCAGCTGTAAGGGTAGGAATAGCAATTGCTGATCCCGTTGTAGTCCATTATTTTAATAAGGTGAAACCTCCCTACAATATCAGCACCGTCAATCAGAAAGCTGTCCTGAAGAAACTGGAAAGAGAAGATGAGTACCGGGACCAGGTGCAAATCATTAAGCTTGAAAGAGCAAGACTTGCCGATACTTTGAAAAAGACAGGTATTGCGGAAAAAATCTATCCCTCGGATGCTAATTTCCTGCTTGTCAGGGTCAAGGATGCCAATTACTTGTATAACTCACTTATTAAAAGGAATATAATTGTAAGGAACCGCAGCAGTGCCGTTGAAAACTGCATCAGGATCACAGTCGGCAAACCAGCCGAGAATAACAAACTTATTAATGCTTTAAAGTCCTTTTCACAATGAAAAAAGTCCTATTTATTGACAGAGACGGAACCATAATAGCTGAACCTTCTGATGAACAGGTCGACAGTTTTGAGAAATTCTCCTTTCTTCCCTCGGCTATTACCTGTCTATCGCTGATCGCGAAAGAGACTGATTATGAACTTGTAATGGTTACCAACCAGGATGGTCTTGGAACAGAATCCTTCCCGGAAGAAACTTTCTGGCCTATACAGAATAAAATGCTTGAAATTCTCGGAGGAGAAGGCGTGGTATTCAGGGAAATATTCATTGACAGGTCGCTGCCGGGCGAGAATGCCCCCACACGCAAACCAGGAACTGCCATGCTTGTAAAATACCTCGCACAAGGGGTGGATATGGATGAGTCATTTGTTATCGGCGACAGGCACACCGATATCCAGCTGGCAAAGAACCTGGGATGCCGGTCGATCCTTATCAGCAGGGAAAAGTTACCGGATGCCGATTTTACCACAAACGACTGGAACGAAATCTATAAATATCTTAAACAGATCCCCCGAAGTACGGCAATAGAAAGAAAAACATCTGAAACACAGATCCAGATAGATCTTAACCTGGACGGTTCAGGCAAAAGTAATATCTCAACGGGCATAGGTTTCTTTGATCATATGCTGGAGCAGATCGCCCGTCATGGAAATCTTGACCTTACAATATCTGTCAACGGTGATCTGTATGTCGACGAGCATCATACCGTTGAGGATGTAGCCATCACCCTCGGAGAAGCAATGCTTAAAGCCATCGGCGGGAAAAAAGGAATCGAGAGATACGGATTCGTGCTGCCCATGGACGACTGTCTTGCCCAGGTTGCTCTTGACTTCGGAGGCAGGTCATGGCTGGTCTGGGAGGTGGAATTTACCAGGGACAAGATCGGGGAAATGCCATCGGAGCTCTTCTTTCATTTTTTTAAGTCGTTCAGCGACAATGCTAAATGCAATCTTATAATAAGGGCTGATGGACAGAATGAGCATCACAAGATAGAAGCTATCTTCAAAGCCTTTGCCAAGGCTATTAAAATGGCTGTTAAACAGACAGATAACTACAATCTCCCCAGTACAAAAGGAATATTATGATCGCTATTGTCAAATATAATTCAGGAAATATTAAGTCTGTGCAGAATGCTCTTGGCCGGCTGGGCTGCAAAAGTGTGATAACAGACGACCCTTCTGAATTGAAAGCCGCCGAAAAAGTTATCTTTCCGGGCGTTGGAGAAGCAGGTTCCGCAATGCGGTATCTTAGGGAGAGAGGACTGGATAATACAATTAAATCACTCACACAGCCTGTACTGGGAATATGCCTGGGCCTTCAGCTGATGTGCCGGTTTTCTGAAGAGGCAAACACAGAGTGCATGGGAATTTTTGAAGCGGATGTCAGACTATTCCCGCCGGTGGACAAGATACCCCATATGGGATGGAACAGCTTTCTCTCCATTAAAGGGGATCTTTTCAGAGACATTAGCAAAAATGATGATGTCTATTATGTTCACAGCTACTATGCTGAGATATCTTCCTGCACCTCGGCCACATGCGACTATATACTCCCCTTCAGTGCCGCAATGACCAAAGGAAATTTTTATGCCACCCAGTTCCATCCTGAAAAATCGGCTGAAGCAGGTGAAAAAATCCTCAGAAATTTTCTGGGATTATGAGAATAATTATCGCGATAGATATTATTGAAGGCAAATGTGTACGTCTGACACAGGGCGATTTCGGAACAAAAAAAATTTATAGTGGGGATCCCCTCGAAATAGCCAGGGAGATTGAGGATAATGGGATTAAATTCCTGCATCTGGTTGATCTGGAAGGGGCAAAGAATAAAAAGATAGAGAATCTGAAAGTGCTGGAGAAAATTGCCGGCAATACAAACCTGAAAATTGATTTCGGTGGTGGCATAAGGACCGATGATGATCTGAAAATGGTATTCGGCGCCGGAGCCGTTCAGGTAACCGCCGGAAGCATTGCAGCCGCAGCTCCCGGCTTATTCCTGATATGGCTTTCGGTCTACGGTGCTGACAAACTGATTCTTGGAGCTGATTTTAAGGACAGGAAGATATCTTCCGGCGGATGGCTCGAGAATTCGCGCATCGATCTGACAGATTTTTTAACTGACTACGGACAAAAAGGAGTGAAATATGCTATATGCACCGACATTGACAGGGATGGAATGCTTGAAGGACCGGCCGTTGAGATGTACAGGGAAATAGTAGAAAAAACAGAAATAAATCTTATCGCCAGCGGAGGCATATCATCACTGAAGGACATTGATGATGTGAGAGAGGCAGGCTGCGAAGGCGTTATAATCGGTAAGGCATTTTATGAAGGAAAGATCACTTTAAAGGAACTCGGAAGACTATGTTGAAAAGAAGAATAATTCCATGTCTTGATATTAAGGACGGGAGAACGGTAAAAGGTGTGAATTTCCTTAACCTTATCGATGCAGGAGATCCGGTTGAGCTTGCAAAGGCATATGTTGCCCAGGGGGCCGATGAACTTGTTTTCCTCGATATTACCGCTACAATAGAGAACAGGAAAACCCTTGCCAGCCTGGTCGAAAGAATTGCCTCTGAGATCAATATCCCATTTACTGTTGGCGGCGGAACGGATACTGTGGAAGATGTTGCACTCCTCCTAAGGGCTGGAGCTGATAAGGTAACAGTGAACTCTGCAGCTGTCAGGAGACCTGAGCTGATAACTGAGCTTGCAGGTCAGTTCGGGAATCAATGCATAGTAGTCGCAATTGACACCAGGTTTGCTGATGATGAATGGATCGTTTTTGTGGACGGAGGCCGGACACCCACGCCCCTGAGGACCATCAGCTGGGCCCGGAGGGCAGAAGAGCTGGGCGCCGGAGAGATACTGCTGACTTCAATGAATAATGACGGTACCAGGTCAGGCTTCTCCATAGATATTACAGCCGACGTCTGCCGCAATGTCAACATTCCCGTTATTGCATCCGGAGGTGCCGGATCCATGGTACACTTCAGGGAGGTGTTCAACAATACAGCATGCAGCGCTGCACTTGCAGCCAGCATATTTCACTTCGGGGAAATTAATATCAGGGATCTGAAGAGATACCTGATGAATGAAAATATTTTTGTAAGATTGTAAACATAGTTTAATTTCTCTGTGGCCCTCTGTGCTCCCTCTGTGGATCTCTGTGAAATAAAAAAGAACTTACACAGAGGCACACTGAGGTCACACAGTGTTCACCGGGCAACAAATAAAATAAATCCCAGATATGAATCAACTCGATTTCAGCAAGGGTAATGGTCTGATTCCCGTTGTAATCCAGGACAACAGCACGCTTCAGGTCCTGATGGTGGGTTACATGAATGAAGAGGCGTTTGAAAAAACAAGCCTTGAGAAAAAAGTCACTTTCTTCAGTCGCAGCAAAAACCGGCTATGGACAAAGGGCGAAACCTCAGGAAACTGGATGTATGTTGAAAGCATCCAGACAGACTGTGATAATGATTCTCTTCTTATTAAAGTAAATCCTGCAGGACCGGTATGTCACACGGGAAGCACATCATGCTTTGCCGAGGAGACAGCCAAAGGCTTCGTTTATAAGCTTGAACAGGTTATTAACCAGCGCATTGATGACGATATCACTGAATCATATACCAATCGGCTTTACAAAAAGGGCATCAACAAGGTAGCTCAGAAGGTTGGTGAAGAGGCTGTCGAACTCGTTATCGAAGCCAAGGATGACAACATCGACCTGTTTAAGAATGAAGCCGCCGACCTTTTGTACCATCTGCTGATATTGCTTAAGGCTAAAGGGGTCAGATTTCAGAATGTGGAGGAGATCCTGAAGGATAGGCATAAGGTATAGAGATCTTGTCCGGGGCAGGCTTCGGGGTCGCAAAGAGAATACGCAGATCCTGATAGCTATCGGGACGCAAAGATCTAAATAACAAGCGTTTATCTTTGAGAACTTTGCGTAAACCTTAGCGCACTCGCGGTTAAAAAGACTTTTTCTACACCCCAACTATCATGAACTAACTCAGTCTCAACATCAAATTACGTTTGCCTTTACTTATCCTCCCAGGTAAACTTCTTTCAGACTCCTTAGCTTGACGGCTATGCCCTTTAGGGGAGCAGGGGGGTTAAAAACTACATACTACAAGGACTGGGGGTAATAAGCTCAGAGATCATATTCACATTTTAAACAAAATCTGCAGTTATTTTGAATTTATGTTTGATTTATTTAAAAATGTATTTAATTTTGCAAGCTGATAAATGAAACAAATGAATATTGTGTGCAATTATTTTATCTCCTTTTATTACTTCTTTTTTTACTTTAAAAAGAAATAAGGGGATTTTTGTATACAGATAAAAGTATTTTATATGAGCAAGGGTCCCGAAAAGGGGCCCTTCTTTTTTAATACAAGTTGAAAATGAAAGTAGCGGTACAGGGAGAGACAGGCAGTTTTCATGAGGTAGCGGCCAGGCAGTATTTCAGCTATGATGAGGTTGAAATAGTTCCCTGTTCGACATTTGATCTTACATTAAACACTCTTAAAGCCGGTGAAGCCGATTTTGCAGTGATGGCTATTGAAAATGCCAGGTCTGGCAGTATACTGTATAACTATACGCTGATAAGGGAATCGGGACTGAAAATTCTCGGGGAACATACTCTCAGGATCAGGCAAAACCTGATGGCTCTGCCAGGTCAGCAAATCACAGATATCAGGGAGATAAGATCCCACCCTATCGCCCTTGCGCAATGCATGACATTTTTGAACCAGTTTCCCGGACTGACACTCATTGAAGCGGAAGATACGGCGGGGAGCGCCCGGCAGATAAGCGAAAACAGGTTAATGGGAGTCGCAGC
>CAWBLL010000023.1:0-21257 GCA_963789465.1 uncultured Bacteroidales bacterium | reverse complement strand
TAATATAATTTTAAGATTATAGTAGCATTCCCAATATCCTTTGCCTGATGTCTGATTCTCTTCCATCCCCGGCATGATATTCACGGCCATTAACATACAAACTTAAATCAATTCGGTGAAAAACATAAATAAAAAGCAATTGCATTTGATCCATTGTCTGTTTTAATTTGTTATTTAAGTGATTTCCAAAGAACCATCACAATGAATTCAATAATATTTAAATACTATAAAAAATGGAATATGTTAGATTTGGCAATACAGGAATGAAGGTCTCCAGGATATGCCTTGGGACAATGACCTATGGCAAAAAGACTGAAAGGTGGCAATGGGCGTTAAATGAAGAAGAAAGCAGGCCTTTTATCAAAAAGGCCCTTGACCTTGGAATAAATTTCTTTGACACGGCTGATATTTACTCCCTCGGAGAAAGTGAAAAGGTGGTCGGATCAGCTCTTAAGGATTATGCAAAGCGCGATGATGTAGTGATAGCAACCAAGGTGTTCAATCCGATGAGTTCTTCACCTAATGACGGCGGCCTCTCCAGGAAGCATATCATGAATTCCATCGATGCCAGCCTTACCCGGCTAAAGACCGATCATGTGGATCTTTACCAGATTCACAGGTGGGATTATTACACACCAATTGAAGAGACTATGGAAGCACTTCATGATGTAGTCAAATCCGGAAAGGCACTATATATAGGGGCATCCTCAATGCACGCCTGGCAGTTTGCAAAGGCACTTTATACTTCAGAACTGAACGGATGGTCCAGATTTGTATCCATGCAACCGCATTATAACCTGATCTATCGTGAAGAAGAGAGAGAGATGATACCCTTCTGCATTGATCAGAAGATTGCAGTCATACCATGGTCCCCCCTTGCCAGAGGTCTTCTTACGGGCAACAGGTCAAAGGAAAGAACGGAGACTATACGCGCAAGGACCGACCAGTTCGGAAAGAGTCTTTATCCTTTTGATTCTGATTTTGATATAGTAACCAGACTTGCAGCAGTAGCTTCCAAAAAGGGATTACCGGATGCACAGGTAGCACTGGCCTGGCTCCTTAGCAAACCGGTCATTACTGCCCCAATAATAGGTGCCAGCAAACCCGGTCACCTGGAGGATGCAGTTGCTGCCCTGTCCGTAAAATTGACAGAGGATGAGATCGCTTCACTGGAAGAGCTCTATCAGCCACATCCTGTCATGGGCCATTCATAAGAAGTCAGTAAGGCGGCAGATGCAGTATTTCAGGAAAGATCCGCCAGATAGCCTGTCATGTATAATCTGCATGTTCTGCTGATGGCAATTCTTCAAGCGGACAAACTGCGGCAGGATTGCCGCTGAAAAGCCTGTCTGTAAATGCATCTACCTGATAAATTTTCTGTGCCATTTTTATATCTGATTTGCAATTATGTTAATCA
This sequence comes from uncultured Bacteroidales bacterium, assembly GCA_963789465.1. GTDB lineage: Bacteria > Bacteroidota > Bacteroidia > Bacteroidales > VadinHA17 > LD21. The sequence goes on along the minus strand of CAWBLL010000023.1, from coordinate 19,840 downwards.
TTTTGTCTTTCTCTGTGCACTCTGTGTATTCCTCTGTGTGACTCTGTGACAGTTCTTGTTTTCCTGACTGACATCCGGAAGTATCTTCTCAATGATTGCCCTCCCTGCAACCAGATAGTCTGTCTCTGCAATGTCAAAAACCACAGCCTCCTTCAGATCCCATTTTTTTATCACCTCATCAACATAAATATCCCTCACTGTCATCAGGATATTAGCTGAAGAGTTCTCAAGAAGTTTCCCAATACTCCCTGACCAGCCTTTGCCATTGATCTCCAGTAATCCTACTTCATCAATGATAACAAGATAATTATCAATTCCAGCCATTGAACTTAAAATCCTGTTTCCTTCCTCAAGACCTTTCCTGCTGATCGAGAATCTCCCGATCCGTTCCTCCGGGTCATCCCCGGCCTGCCTCAGAAAATCTTCCCTGTCTCCTGTTTCAATGTTGACAATATTATAACCCATTGTAATATTCCCCATCCATCAACCTTTCTGAAAGTATTCCTCCTATCTTAATTTCATTCCCACTGAGAAGATCAATCAATTTTTTTGTATACCTTGTCTTACCACCTCTGATTGATCCTGTAATTATAAAAACATTGCCACAGGGATCCTCCTGCTCTCTTATTTCATTCAATCGCTTGTCAGCATGTGAAATGACTAATGAGAAAATAGACACAGGATCTTTTATAAGACTCTTGAAATCAGGTATATTTGCAATGAACAGGGGCAAGCTTTCTGCCGACAGTTCAAGAGCAAGAGGGAGATTTTTAAAAGATGTTCTAAGGAAAAAGGTCCGTACTGCCGGATTATATAATTCAGTACCCAGTACTGAAAATCCTACTATAACAACTACTGCCCTGAAATTCATCTGAATTCCTGTCAAAAGCCCCGTTATCACTGAATTCTCTCCCGGCTGGGCTTTCGTAAAGACAAATGCAGTAACGAGGGTTATGAATACAAACAGTATCCAGAACTTAGGCCTGGAGAGCTGACGTAAAGCTCTCTTATACCTTACAGACCAGATAATTACAATAACAGTAATTGCACTGCTCCATATCACCCAGTCACTCTTGCTCAACAATATGAATGAAGAGATTATCAATACAATATTAATTATGAGCCACGTAATGGAATAATTAAACACTTTGTCATCCTTCCTTATAACTTCTCCGGACGGCTGTTTAAATATTAACGAAGAATCCTGAAGAGGCTGACTCAGCATTTTCCTTCCGACCCTGATTCCAGTTATTGAGGCCAGCAATCCGAACAAAGCATATACAACCAATAATACAATTATCGGCATCCAGATTATTTCCGTTTTGATATTAAGCTGCTTCTGGGCAAATCTCAAAAGGTTAGCATATACTTCTATAATATTCGACCCATAAAATATAATATAATTAAAGATCTTCTGGACCAGGTTCCACGACATGGCAAGCATTGAACCGATTGCATAGCCGGCAAATGTCCTGCCCATAAGACGGAGGGACAACTCGAGCAGAACCGATTCGGTGAAAATCGCTATCATGGGTCCGAAAATCACTGCGCTGGGTGACATCGATTTCATAAGGGCACAGATCAATCCGGCACGCCAGAAGAGCCCCTTTTCTCTCCAGAGATAACTTACCGATATCAGAATTATAATTCCGATCGCAGTAAGTAAATTACCACTGAAAGGGACTTTCAGGTTATGGAGAAAACTTCCGAGCACTATCTCCGATGCTGCCCACATTGTTCCGGCAATAGATGCCTTGATCCACTTTTCACTCAGCCTGTAGCTCATCCTTTTATTATGCAGATTTTCCTGGCACAATATTCAAAGAGATGATATCCTGTTCCTCCCTGACTGACTATGCTGAACATGATATCAGGATCTGTGATCCTTACTGCACCGATTATGCTCACCTTGTTCTCAAAGAGAAGATCCGGAAGTATATTGCTTGAGGGACCTGTGACAATAACTTTGGTTCCCGGAGAAATTGACGATAGCAGCTCATCAATGGTCCTGTTCACAAGGGTCTGACCTGTGATTATTACAATATCCGACAGGGGAAGGACTGCTTTGTACTGAGCTGCCGGGACATAGTATTTTTTAAATTCCAGGGCAAGAGCCTCTTCATTCATCTCCAGTACAAACAATTTATTCCCTGATTCTGAAATTTTGCGGATATAAGAATGAAATGCCCCGACAATGGTTATGGTCTTGCCTGGGTCAAGATCCAGAAGCTCAATAGGATCAAGATCTTCAATGATATTATAACCGCCTGATGAAATGAAACTTGAAGAAATCGCGTTTAATACCGAAAGCCTTAAGGATAAAAACGTCCCGGACTGCTTTTGGGTCTCAAGGATACCCACTACCTTTTGTCCTTCGATTTTAAGCGGTGTGAAATCACCGAAATCACGATCCTTTTTTGCACGGAATGGCTGACCATCATCCACTGTGGCAGAAGTGCCAATGCTTCCATCTGACAACCTGACGGCGGTAAGATATTTCCCGATACGGACTTCAGAGATCGTAAGCTCTTCCAAACGGTTTCTTAATCTGCTTATTAAAAAATTGCATGTTTGTTCTATGATCATTCTGAATTTCTTTGCAGGTTAAAATACAATGTGGCATAAAAGTTTCTTCCTGCCTCAGGATAACCCTCCTGAATAGTATAATTTCTGTCAAATATATTGTTAACACCCAACTCCGCAGTGAGAAAATTCACAAAATGATATGATGCCTGACCATTTATTATGAAGTATCCGGAAGATTTTCTTGAGCCATCGCTGGCATTAATACGTTCGGAATCATATTCCCCTGAAAGATCTATCCGTAACTTTCCTGAAAAAGTATAATCGGCCGATGCAAACAGTTTATTTTTAGGAACATCGGTAAACAGAATATCGGGGTTACTGATGTTTTTACGCTGTATATAAGAATACGCTGCATAGACATTAAGTGCTGTAACAGGTTGATATACAAAGCTTAGATCTATCCCTCTAAAAACTGCTTCACCCGTATTCTTCATCTGTGAAAGGTCTCCCTGCACATTACTAACCATCTGTATCGTATTGTTAAGCCGGCTGTAAAACAACTCCGGCCTGATATTAAGTTTTTCTCCCGGAGCAATTGTAGATGCCAGCTCAAAATTAAGGGCTGTTTCGGATTTAAGGTCCGGATTGGGTAAGGCGGTTCCGTTGCGGTAAGAATAACGATCCTTCATAGTGGCAAACCGGCTCTTGAAGGCAATATTGAAACTGACATTCCATATTTTCGTGAGGGTATAATAGGTTGCCAACTGGGCATTGAGTGCACCGTTCTGATTTTTTGGATAATCGGAGATGGTGCTGTCGGCCGGGTGGTAGTCTTCAGCCCGGAGGCTTTTTCTGAGATTATAGCTGATCCCCGGGATGAAACTTAACTTTTCGCAGGGCTTATAAACATTCTCAATCCCTAGGGAAAAAGTGTTATCCGCAAAATGACGGACTGGTTCGGCATCATTATGTTCACTATGATTGTCATTTTTTGCATGAAGGGAAGCACGGAAATGGTTTTTGTGATTCAGGTCGTCTGCAAGTTCAAGAATACCCCCCAGAGTATAATCATCGTAATAACTGTTGTATGAGGATGCTTTAATTTGTGAAGAATAACTGTTGTCATCGAAGCTGCGGAGTTTATTTCTGAACTGGTCGAAAAAGGCCCGGACTTTAAGATCAGATTTAGTACCTACTGCCGTCCTTGAAATGTAGTATATGCTCTGTTTGTCCCAGTAAGGCCATTGCCAGAATCTGACCCTGGTATTTTGATCATTGCCAAGATATACAGGATTTCCCTTGCTCCCGTGTGAGTACTGGTAATTGAGACTGTACTCATCCGTTGCATTGGGGGTATAGCCTATTTTAAGACTGCCTTTCAGATCTTTCCGGTAGGAGTTATCCCTTTTATGGTCTGTTTCCAGCGCTGTCGCATCAAATTTTGATGAGAGAGGAATAAATTCCTTCTGCAAAAGAGAGAAGCCCGATTGGATATAAGCTTTCCCCAGGTTACTGCCAAGGTTTACATTTGTTTCAAACCCTTTTCCGCTCATGGCTCCCATCCTGCCACTCAACTCAAGCTTGCCTGAAGGTTTCATCCCGATCAGGTTAATGGCCCCGCCAATGGTATTTGCTCCGTAGGTCATGGAGGAATAGCCTTTGGCCACATCAATCCTTGCCAGATCGTAAGTTGTAAAACGGGCAAGGTCTGCATAACCGTCAAATGGTACATACACCGGTATACCATCCATGTAAACCGGGATGCTCCTGATATCAAATCCCCTCAGATAAACCGTACTTTCATTTCTGCCACCGTTTTCACCAACTATCAGTGAGGGTAATATCCTGAGTGTGCTGCTCACATCTTTGGCATTGTATCTCTCCATTGTTCCGGCATCCACATTGGTCCTGTCAACGGTAGCTCTTATATTCACATCGCCCAAAGTGTAAATTCTCTGTGACATATCAGTTGTATCCGGCTGTATCTGGGCAAGACAAAAGGTTCCTGAAATAAAAGCGTAGAATACTGCGATGAACTTTTTCATAATGATTACAACACGGGAAACCTTTTTTATTTCTGGTCACCAAACTTCCAGAGGGCAAGTGTTCCTGACAATCCGGCAAGGCTGGTTAAGATAAGTATTATATAGCTTGCATTTTTTAACTGCATTCCCTCCGATCCGGTCGGATTACCAAACAGTCCGGGAATAGCCCATGGGAAATACGGTCCCAGTCCGACCAGACCGGAAAAATTCGCCAGGATCATGGTCAGGATAACGAATGCGATAGGGAAAATATATCCCTTGGCATAACTGGCAAAAAATGACACCGGCGTACACAGAAAGAGGCTAAGAAAAGATGTTACGGCATAGATGTATAAGTTTTTCGTGATAATATCTTGCGACATGCCGGGAAGGCCGATCAGTATTCCGGCTACCAGAGTCATTACCAGGTATACAACAGAGAGAATAATAAACCAGAGGACAACCACGATAAACTTTGACAGTACGATGGATTCTCTTGATACGGGCAGAGCAAGTATATCCTTCAGGGTATGATCGGAAAATTCACGGCCAAAAATCCAGGTAGTAATAAATCCGATTACCACAAGTCCGACTCCTGCCATTCCTTCAATGGCCAGCCTGAAATAATTCTGCCAGTTGGGCTCTCCAAATCTCAGCATCTGTGCCTTATCACCTATCATGCCCAATTTGCCCGAAATTTCAGGGTATTTCTGTACAAACATCAGCAAACCCATCATAGACGATACAAACATCATGAAAAGTATGGTTGCCCACAACATTTTCGATTTATGTAATTTCAGAATTTCCACCCATAATGTTATCCATATGCTTTTCACTTCACACCTCCCTTCATGCCTATCGTCCTTAAAAAGTATGTCTCCAGATCTTCGTCCTCCACCTTTAGCAATGTGGGAGGACAACCTTCATTTACCATAATAACGGCAATAGTATCAGGGCTTTCAATTGCATCATTATTCTTTACCTCTATCAGATTCCCCTCTGTCAATTCCGGATTAAATCCTTTTCCTGAAAGAACTGCAACAGCCGCTGTCATATCCTTAGCCCCTATCAGAAGGCGTTTCCTGCTGAGTGACTCGAGGGAAGCCGAGTCCAGTTCCTGCACCAGCCTGCCTTCATGGATAATACCAATTCTTGTTGCAAAACGAGAGATCTCACCCAGAATATGACTGGAAATGAAAATAGTCACGCCCCTGTTTCCGGCAAGATCGCCCAGCATCTCACGGATCTCCATGATTCCCGCAGGATCAAGTCCATTGGCAGGCTCATCAAGGATAAGTATATCCGGATCGTGGATCAGAGCCTTTGCCAGACCAAGCCGCTGGTTATTACCAAGGGATAGATTTTTTGCTTTCCTGTTAGCATATGATGTAAGCTGAAGCTTATCCATTACCTGATCAACTGCTCCTCTGTCAGCCAGGAATCTCAGCCTGCGGAATATTTCCAGGTTTTCCCTTACGGTAAGTTCAGGATAGGAATATGGAAGTTCCACCAGCGATCCGATCTGCTTCCATAACTCAGTATTCCCCGATGAAATCCTTGCACCATTAATGTATGCAGTTCCTGCAGTGGGTTTTATCATTCCCAGGAGCATCCGTATCGTTGTGGTTTTTCCTGCTCCGTTCAGGCCGAGAAATCCGTATATTTCTCCTTTTCTGACGGAGAGTGAAACTTCCGAAACAGCATGAACATCGTCATAATGTTTTGAAATTCTCTCTGTTCTTATAACTTCTGTTATCATCTCTTAAAATATTTCCGGGCTGTAATCCTGATATTTTTATTAGGCTATGTGATTGATCTTCACTCTTGCTCATTCCTCAGATCCCCGCCTGTCACCTAGAGTCTGATACATCATTCAGAGTTCACTCAGGATATAGATGCCCAATCCATCCTCCGCCTGAGGCCAAATTGAGTTTAAGAACCTCCCCTGCATTAAATGTAATTTGAATTTTGCTGTAATCTTCAGCTCTTGAATCCGCATTTATTCCATCCCCGATAGCCTCAAGCCTGTATTTTCCGGGAGCCAGGAATTGCGTTTCGAGATTTAGATCTCGTCGGTCCCAGTTGGTAATTGCACCAATATACCAATCATTTCCTGACCTTCGTCCCATAACAGTATATTCGGCAATCTTTCCCTTCAGAAGCCTTGTCTCATCCCATACCACAGGCAATTTAGTAAGAAATTCAGTACACTCCCTCTCCCGGTAATAGTCGGAAGGGGAATCAGGCAGCATGGTAAGCGGACTGCCAAGCACCACAAACAATGCCATTGCATGAGCACGTGTTCCCTGACCCATGGGATAATCTCCAACAGGCCTGAAATCGTCCTTTGTAGAATTTCTCATGGTTGCAGGAATATAATCCATCGCACCGGTGAACATGCGGATATAGGGCAGCAGATTATGGTGAACCGGATTATCGTATGATGTCCACCCGTTATATTCAAATTCTATTAATGCTTCACGTGTAAGCACATTGGGGTATTTCCGGCTTATACCACATGGCTTGTAAGCACCGTGGAAATCGACAATCATTTTTTCTTCAGCAGCTTTCTTTGCCGCCGCTTCGTAAAACTCGACCATTGGCTGATCATCGCGGTTCATAAAATCAATCTTTATTCCCCTGATACCCCATTTTCTAAAAAGAGTGAATGCATCGTCCCATTGCTTTTGAAGGGAGTGCCACAATATCCATAACATGACATCTACTCCTTTTGACTCAGCATAAGCTGTAACTTCTTCCATGTTCAACCCCGTGCGCGGGTGAAGCAGATCCTCCTCAGGACACCAGCCATCATCGAAGAGGAAATACCTGAAGCCATGTTCCGCACAGAAATCGATGAAGTATTTAGCAGTTTCCGTATTGATGCCTGATTTGAAATCAACGCCATAAATATTGTTTTTGGCCCACCAGTCAAACATCACCACCCCCGGTTTGATCCAGGAAGCATCCTCAACTACTGATGGCGAGGCAAGCAGATAAACCATATTGTTCACAATAAGTTCCTTCTCATTATCAGCGACTGCAAAAATTCGCCAGGGGTAATTCCGCATGCCCTTAACCCTTGCAATGGAACCGAAGGTTTCAGCAACCTGCCCATGATCAAAAACACTTCCACTATTGCTTAGGGTTTTCGGGTATTGTGGATTTACTGCAGAAAGCTGTTGCTGACCGCTGCCTTTTAACCATAATCCCGGATAATCATACAGGTCCGCTTCAGTTATCATTACAAATGGTCCGTTTGATTTTTCTGCAAGGAAAGGCAGATTGCAAAGCTTTCCCTTTTCAATACCGTCTATTTTTTCATGCTCATAAGGGGTTTCCCAGGCTGAATTAAATGAGGGAGATGACTGAAATCTTGCCGAATCTCCCGGATCAAAATAAATATCAAGATTTTCACGTCTGATCGTAAGACTATCCTTTGAAGATGTCGATAAGCGGTAGGCGAGTCCATTATTGAAAAGGCGAAAAGTTATTGCATTACCCGACTTAAACCTTATCTCCAGCTGATTAAAGGAATTAAGAATAGATTCCGCCCTTTCCCTGATCTGAGGCCGAATGGTTTCGTTTAAGGAATTCCGGATTGCCTTCTGAACTTTGTAAACTGCATCCGGCTGCTCATTTTCAGCTGTTTGAAGCGAAATGTTCCCGAAATTAATAACAGTTTTGCCTTCTTTGGAAAGAATCACATTGATCTTCTGACCGATCTCTATACCTGTTTTAAGCTTTCCGTCAGGAGAAAATAATTCATATTTCTGAGCACTGGCGGAAAGAATTGAAAATGCAATTAGTATAGGCAGGATGAGGTTTTTCATTTTGAGGTTATTTGATTAAATGCGTTGACAAGAACTTATTTACGGAAATATAATCAAATTAATTTTCCCTTTTTAATTCTATTTTAACTGGTTGGAAAAAAATCAGATATTTTTAATATCATGTGTCAGATAGTAGAAAAATTGTATCCATGGAAGTCAAGGTGCAGAGCACCGCAATATTTATTTTTTATTCATTCCGCAAATCACAATCCCGTCGCGATAGCTATCAGGATATGCATGTATGCCACCGCCGCAGTCTGGCCCCTTCGCTAAAATAGCCCCCCAGGCTATTTTTTTACGCTTGGTCCCCTTTGCACCTGCCTGCCGGTTGGCAGGGTTAAAGGATTCTGATTTTTTCAACTCCCCCGATTCAATGCAAAAACAGGTAGATTTTTCGTATATGCTAAAGTAGGATTCGGGTTGAAATAGAGTGCATTCAAATGTTTTTTTGCATTTCAGATATATAGTTTGGGATTTTTTCTCAAATTATCAGGTATTCCAATACCTTGTAAGCCATAAGCTTTTAATTTTGAATGAAATTCAGAGTGATGCAATTACTTAATAAATCCAGGAAATGAAATCACCGGGACGAAGAAATTTTATCAGAAAAACTGCTGCAATCTCAGCAGTGGCGTTTCTGGATCCGGTGCATCTGCTTTCAGTAAAGCCTGATGAAGGTCAGATAGACAAATGGCGCGCTATGAAGACTGATCCGGTCAGGGAGCTGATCAAGGGAAAACCCGATCCGGATCAGATCATGACGCTCTTTCCGGGTCAGTATGGTGAGCCTGCTTTTGATCCCGCTATAATACAGGACGGGATCAGTAATCTGAAAACTACTCCTGAAATAAATACCGGATATCCTTACCTGGATTTATCCATTAAAACAGGACTCGCCCATATAGATGCAACTTTTCAGGGAGATCATCCGAAATATGGAGTAGGGACATATGGCCAGGCTGAGCATGACGGGTTTCCTCCTGTAATAATTTCAACTGTGGATGCCCTGTCAGCCTGGGGCATGAATGACCGTGCGAAGCAGCTTTTCGCTTACTGGCTTGCGAATTTTGTGAAGGATGACGGAACATTTAACTATTACGGACCTTCAGTAAGCGAGTATGGTCAGATCCTGCACACTGCAACCATTCTTGAAGAGAGGGCAGGCAGTGCCGGGTGGCTCGAGGCAGGTTTTCCAAAACTTAACCTTGTTGCCGAATACCTTCTGCACCTGATCTCTGCAGCCTTTAACGGAGATGGCCTGATTGCAGGCATACCTGAAGCCGATACCCGCGATCAGGTAGCTGAATATTTTCATAACAACGCCTGGGTTGTGAGGGGACTTGTTCAGTGGATAAGGCTATGCACAAGGATGAAAGCGTCACCCTCATCACCTGTTTCCCTCGTCTGGAACCTGTTACGAAAACTCAAGCAGAATACACTTTCAGCCATCCTGGCCAAATGGCCTTCATATACTTCAAGCTGGTGGCTGCCAGCAAGGCTGGGAAATAATCCAAAGCCACTTTCCCTGACTGATGGTGAGGAGGCTAGCTATACCAATTACAGGTATTGGCCGGAGTTGTTGTCAAGCGGGATCCTCCCGGCTGAGCAGGCAAACAGGGTTGTTGACGCCCGTTTGAACGGCGGTGGCCAGTTCTGTGGCATGACACGTTTCATGGAAGGCCTGGATGACTGGCCCCTGACCGATTATCTGTATGCCATATGGTCGCTGGGAAGAAATGATGATTTCCTTCTGAGTCTTTTCGGACACATAGCCTATCATCAGTGCCGCGAACACCTGACAGCATTTGAACAGTTCAACTTCCCCGGTGATCCGAATGGAAGCAAAAGAGCTGATTACTGTCTCCCATGTCAGCTTGTCGCTGCAAGGGCAGGCAGGCTCCTTAATAAATCATAATGAATTAAAATTTATGAAAAAATAGATACGAGAAAGGTTTTCAGATATGAACCGGTTCCGGCAGATGCATCCAAAAAGGTTGCTGATAATTATATCGGCGTTCAGGCAAACTTCTGGTCACATATAGACAGAAGTGAGGATAACAAAGATAAACAACTTTTCCCCCGCATCCTGGGACTGGCAGAAACAGCCTGGTCATTACCTGAAAATCGCAGCTGGGGAAGCTTCAGGGAGGCTGCCATCAGGAACTCTGAATACCTGAAAGGCAAATATGTGAATGTTTTCAATGATGCCTCCCTCAGATAAGCTTCTTCTCAGAATTTATAGCCGATGCCGAATTGAAAATTCCTGGGATTACCGGGGGTAAAGCATAATTCTGTAACACCTTGCTTCTCGCCTTTCAGCCGGGTCTCCGTCGCAAATTGTGCTTCATTCCATTCAACATTTAAAAGATTCTCTCCATTTACCGAAAAAGTGAACTTTTTCAGATTATAGGCAATGGTTCCGTTGAACAGGGTATGACCAATCGCAACAACTGAATTATCCTCGTTGGCGGGGCGTCTACTTAAATGCCTGAAACGCAAAGATCCGCTAAAGCCCTTTTCCCTTACAACGCTGATACCTCCCGTAGCTGTCAGTGTCGGTGAAAGAGGGACATAATTGCTTCCTGACGGAAGTCCGTTTATAGTTGCCTTTGCAGCCGAAACATCCAGATCTGCCCAGAGCCAGGGCTTTAAAGCCAATCGGGCCTCGGCATCAATTCCCAGCCGCTGCGTCGGATTACTCAGTTCTGCAACTCCTCCGTCACCACTATAAACGAATTCCTTTTGAAGATAGAGATACCAAACCGAGAAAGTCAGATAAAGCTTGTTGAAGAAGCGGCCTTTTACTCCAACCTCACCTGCGGTAGCCTTAGGCAAAGTACCCGTATTTTTCATTGAAGGGTCAAAATTGTATCTCCTAAGACTGGAATCCACCTGGCTGCCTGTTAGCCCTTCATTTTTCCACTTGTCCGACAATTCCCTGACCCTCTCACCGATGACAACATCCCTTGCATCATTTGAATGAAATCCCTGGCCGAAATTGAGAAAGATATCAAGATTATTCATGGGTGAAAAGATAAAGTTCAGCTTCGGGCTTAATACTGACTGATATGATACTCCTGATGCATGAGGCAACCCGTTGTTGATTGTATCGAGTGATGAACCTGTCTTATCATCCTTGGAAAAAGTGAAATAATCATCACGCAGACCCCATACAATTCTGAACCGTGGACTAAAAACAAATTCCTGCTGGTACCAGATATTGAGATTCTGTTCATCGATGGCGTCATAAGTGAAATCGTTCATCCTTATTCGGTCGGGACTATGCCACAACTGGATGTCGATAAGATCGCCCCTGTAGCCGCTGCCTATTTTGTTAATCTGTCGTAACCCAAACCATGACGAGGAAAATTTATAGCTGGCATTTAAGCCCTCTAATGTCCTGTGTTCATTCTGTTCTATCATATCTCCATTGACAGTATCGTTTAGGAAATAGGTGAAATTGGAATAGAGTTTGAAATTATACTGTGTAAAATAAGAGGTCATTTCAAATTCATTTCCTATTGCTGAAAGAAAGCGGTAATTGACAATAATGTTTTTGCGGTTTGTGACACCACCTTCCATGTTGTCAATACCTCCAAACCTGGTGATGGTACCATTCTCTATCGCTCTTGCAGGTATTTGCCCCGAAGCATTCCAGCCTGTTGAGAATCCGCCGGCTGAAATAGTCAGTTTGCTGTTTGGTGTAAGCTGGAAAAAGTATTTGCCAAAAATGTTCATGCGTTCATATTTTTCAGGACTTACGAAAGGGCCATCCGAATGATGGTATTGCATCGCCAGATAACCGTTTTGCTCAATTCCTCCATTATCAGGCTGCAACATCAAGGTGTACTTTTGCGTATTGAATTGACCTCCTTCAATTTTGACCAGGTTATGTTCAAGAATGTCCCTGGTCTTAAAGTTCACGGCGCCTGCAGTATAAAAGTCCCCAATATCAGCAAGGTAAGGACCTTTATTGACTTCCATCTCTTCAACGGTTTCCGAAATGAGAAAATGAAGGTCCGCATAACCCTGTCCGTGCGCATGTGTGACCATATTCACAGGCATTCCATCCACATTTACCGAAACATCCGTTCCATGATCGCAGTCAAACCCACGCAGAAATATCTGCTCCGCTTTCCCTCCACCCTGATGCTGAGCAATGAACAAGCCAGGGACCATCAGCAGCATGTCCTGTGATGTCCTGAATGGCTTAAGCTGCAAATCTATTGCCCTTATTTCCTTTGACGATGCTGCCGAGACCGGACGGGTAGCCCGTATGGTTATTTCTGATAATCCGATTACGGATTCCGCAAGTTCCACATTGATGCTCCTGGTCTCATTTTCCTTAACCCCGGTAGTGACCTCAATACTCCTGTATCCGACATAGGAAAAAACAAGTTCATAAGTACCTATCTGAATATTCCTGAATTCATACCGACCATTAAAGTCAGTTACTGTTGCAAGTAATGTATTTTTAACCTGTATGGTCACCCCTATCAGTGGAGCGCTGGTTGTTGAATCCTTCACCGTACCGGTAATATTACCAGTGTTATGACCATAAAGTGCAAATGAAAGAAATGTCAGGATTGAAGTCAGGATAATTTTCATGGTGTTACGTTTTAATATATTCGTGTTACGATAAGATTTTAAATTTTGAAATGCAGGTATTGCAGTATTTTTTGTGTATACTAAAGATTATTGAAATTTGGCTGAGGATTATTTAATCAGTCTTGCTCATAACGAGCTTTCCATGAATAACTCCTTTTATTCCGATGAGTTTATCAGATAATTCGGTCAGCCTGTTAGCCGTGCCCTTTACAGCAATAATCTCAAGACAGTTATCATGAGTAAGGTGAAAATGCTGTACGGAAAGGATGACGTCAAAATAGTTATGCTGAATATTGTTTGATTTATTGGTAACATCGCCTTTATGATGGTCATACAGCATTACAACAGCACCGGCAACGACATTATTGCATTGCCATTTTTTCTCTACAATGTGTCTTTCAACAAGATTCCTTATCGCTTGTGAGCGGTTGGGAAGATTATTTTCGATTACAAAATCATCAAGGGCTGTCAATATATCCTCATCGAGGCTAACTCCAAAACGTGCCAGTGACATAGTGTTACTATTTTAATATTTCGTAACACCAAGATATTATTATTATCCAATAAAAACAAAAAATAATATCAGAAAAAAGACTCAGTTAAGTAACCGATTAATAATCAAGTGTTATTATCCGGCCTTTAGTGAAGTCGAAGAATTTATCTTTCTGAGCTATCTGAACACCTTCCATAAGGTCTTCAGGTTTGAATCCGGCAATTTTCAGGCATGTCGGACAGGCATACACACCTACATTCATGGCGGCCAGCTTTTTGATATAGGTATGCGCAGATTCGAAGTCGGCAAAATTCAGATCCTTTGAGTCTTTTGTTAACAGTTGAACTGCATGGATATCCATATATACCAGGACATCTTTGTCCGCTGCCATCATAACTGCCATTTTCAGAGGCATTAAAACCCTGTGAGGATCGTCATAACCCTGGGTAATGTGTATGAATACTCCGTCTCTGACCGGAACGGCGGCAGCCATGTTATCAGATTTAAGATCAGAAGTGCCGGCCTGTTTTGGAGCCTGATTGCATGATATAATCAATAAGCTGCAAATAAAAAATAGTGATGCATTTTTCATGTCTCTCAAAATTTAAAAGTTATGGTTTTATTGTATCGAAAAAATTATTATTCATAGAACTAGAGCCTTTGAAACAGCCCACTTAATATCCGGTGTTCGTTATTCCTTATAAAATTAAAACTTTATTACCTCTTTCACTCATGGAATACAATTAAAATTTAATTATTTGCCATTGGTAATATTTTCGGGGGAGAGGCTGAACAAGAATATCCTCGGGATTCACCCGTGGCAGCTGAAAGCCCGGGGGAAATATCCGGTTTCTTCAGTAAGCCAGTTATGCGTTAAAGGTGATAACAGATAGTACAATCCTTTATATTCAGCTCCTTCAGAGCTGACGGATACCGGGGTGATGCCTACCCCTGGCTGACGCCAGGGGTTATTCATATCGGGCTCTTTCAGAGCCCCGCTCTACTGATAAATGCCGTAGCTGCCATGGAAACAAACGATATTAAAGCCTTTTGCATTCATAGCAGTAGGAAGCTGTTCACCTGATATCAAAATTGTTGCTGCGAATAGCCTTAATCTATTGCCGGATATCTTTTAGAACATGAACTTTTGCAATCAGTATTAAAATCTTTGCCACGAAGTGGCTGAATATGAATAACCCCCGGTGAAACCGGGGGCAGATCCAAACTACAGATTATAAGCCCTGAAGGGGCTTAATATGAAAGAGATAACAAAATGTTTCAGTCGGGCTGTGCACTTCCCCCGCGGATAACCAGATAATTTGGGGAGTTGTCTGGGGGTGTAGAAAAAGTCTTTTTAACTGCACAATGCGCAAAGGTTTACTCAAATCCTGATAGTTATGGGGATCTGCGCATTCTCTTTGCGACCTCGGATCCTGCCCCGATCGAAGTATCGGGGGTTACTGGATTTTGACTTTTTCTACACCTTCTATTCATATCGGGCTCTTTCAGAGCCCCGCTCTACTGATAAATGCCGTAGCTGCCATGGAAACAAACGATATTAAAGCCTTTTGCATTCATAGCAGTAGGAAGCTGTTCACCTGATATCAAAATTGTTGCTGCGAATAGCCTTAATCTATTGCCGGATATCTTTTTAGAACATGAACTTTTGCAATCAGTATTAAAATCTTTGCCACGAAGTGGCTGAATATGAATAACCCCCGGTGAAACCGGGGGCAGATCCAAACTACAGATTATAAGCCCTGAAGGGGCTTAATATGAAAGAGATAACAAAATGTTTCAGTCGGGCTGTGCACTTCCCCCGGTGATAACCAGATAGTCACATCCTTCGATATTTCTCTCCTTCAGAGCAGCCATGAGGCTGACATGTCTCGTGGCAAACCAAAGAGTCATATGCTCATAGTCTGATAATAAGGATTTTCCATAAATAGGAAGCCATTTCTTCACCTCCTGTAATAATCTTCCCAGGTAAAAATAAGATAAATTATTAGGATTATGAGCAAATGATCATTATCTTTGTAGTGAACTATTGCTCATTTATTATGTCGCCACGACCATTCAGATTGAGAAAAATCAGTAATCCTCCCGTGATATCGGGCTTCAAGCCTTATGGTATCAAAAAAAACGGAACTAATGCTGAAACTGTTTTCCTTCGCCTGGAAGAATATGAAGCATTGCGCCTGTGTGATTATGAGATGCTTAATCATAATCAGGCCTCTGTATTAATGGCTGTATCAAGGCCAACTCTTACTCGCATTTATGCCAGGGCAAGGCAAAAAATAGCAGAAGCTATAGTACTGGGAAGGCAAATAATAATAGAAGGCGGCAAGATCTATTTTGACAGCGAATGGTTCTCATGCGATGAATGTGGCTGTTTTTTCAATAACCCGGAAAAAGAAAAGGAGGTTAAGGAATGTCCTTTATGCGGGAGCAGCAGTTTTATGATTTATGAACAGGCGCCTGAAGGGCAGGAAGAGTCACCGACACGATGTAAAGGGGTCGGGAACAATAGAAATTATTAATGATATAATTATGAAAGTAGCTATTACAAGTACCGGAAATACTTTAGAAAGTAAATTGGATGAGCGTTTTGGTCGTTGTTCATTTTTTGTAATTTATGATTCTGAAACAAAAGGAATGGAATTTTTACCAAATCCGAATATAGATGCTGAGGAAGGGGCAGGACCTGCCTCAGTGCAGCTGGTAGCCTCAAGGAACGTGAAAAAGATTATTTCAGGTGAATTCGGTCTCAAGATCAAGTCTCTTCTTGACAGTCTGAAGATACAGATGATTGTACTTAAAAAATCTGAAAAAAATGTCGGAGAAATCATTGAAATGTTAAACAACTAAAAATTTTAATTATGCCAAAATTGAATAGTACAGGCCCTGAAGGAAAAGGACCAAAAACAGGCCGGGGACTGGGACAGTGCAAAAAAGCTTCTCCGGTTGAAGATTCCGGTATGGGAAAAGGTCTGGGAAAACGCAGACACTCCGGAGGTGGTCAGGGTGAAGGAAAACGCCTGAAAAACGGATTAGAAAACATAAAACAATAAATATTCAGATATATGAAAAAAAGAATCGCCATTCCGTTGGAAAACGGAATATTATGCTCACATTTTGGTCATTGTCAGCAATTTGCAATTATAGATACTGACAACAAATCAGTATCAGAAGTAAATACAGTTACTCCCCCACCTCATGAACCAGGATTGCTCCCTGCATGGCTGGCCGAAAAAGGCGTAACCGATGTTATTGCAGGAGGAATGGGACAACGTGCCATAGACCTGTTCAATCAACAAAAAATCAACGTATTCGTGGGAGCACAAATAAAAAGCCATACTGAGCTGGTGAATGATCTGCTCAATGACACGCTTACAGCCGGAGCTAATTATTGTGACCATTAATCAATACTGATATATGATATCTGATTACCGTTGTTTTTTCTGCTCTGTCAAAGCATTTGAAAAATTGATTGAGAAAGAAAATATTTCGAATGAAGACAAGAACAATTTTACTTATGATATGATCAGATTGTATCAGGACAATAAAGAAAATACTATAGCTCCCATCTTTTCCAGGGAGCTTCATAGTATATTAAAAAGCTATACCCATAATCCTGATCCTTACAGCAAAGAAAAAAGGGAGACTAACGATCAGGCTATGGCTCTTTACTCCGAATCTGAAAAACTTGTCAAACAATCTGACGACCCATTCGGTACAGCTCTGAGAATAGCAATTGCAGGTAATATTATTGATTTTGCAGCCAACGATAATTTCAATATTCTCATGACAATCGACAGATCTCTTGATTCCGCATTTATGATCGATCATTCTGATCGTCTAAAGCAGGCACTGGAGGCAGCAAATTCAGTTTTATACCTGGGGGATAATGCCGGAGAGATTGTTTTTGACCGGCTTTTTATCGAGACCATCAACCATCCGAATCTGACATATGTGGTAAGGGGAGGACCGGTAATAAACGACGCGACTATGGAAGATGCTGAATATACCGGCATGACAAAGGTAGTAAGGGTAATATCAAGTGAATATGATGCGCCTTCAACGATAGTAAATAAATCGGGAAAAAAGTTTCAGGAATATTTTAAAAATGCTGATCTTATCATTTCCAAAGGACAGGGAAACCTCGAAGGGTTGATCAGGTTAAATGACAGTCGCATATTTTTTCTCTTAATGGTAAAATGCAATGTTATAGCTGAACTGCTGCAGGTTGATAAAGACAGCTTAGTAGTCTGCAATACTTGCAATGAAGGCTGATGACACAGTAAAATACTATTATCCACGCATTATTATAAGACATATAATATAGGTTTACTAATTTTATCCCTTCCAATAATAAGAACAGATGGCCGGATTATATGACGAATTAGAGAAAGACATACGTTACACTGAAGGGCTGAAGGCATGCTTTAACTGCGGCGTTTGCACTGCAATTTGTCCTGCTGCCGAAGTAAGTGATTATGACCCTCGCATGATGATCACAATTGTTCAGCAGAAAGATGAGACTGAACTTGAAAAATTACTAAAAAGTGACACAATCTGGAGGTGCGGTGAATGCCTATCCTGTAAGACTCGCTGCCCCCGTGGAAATGTGCCGGGTTATATTATCCAGGCACTAAGGGCCCTATCAATTGAAACGGGATATTTTGTGGAGAGTGAACAGGGAAGGAAACAACTGGCTGTCAAGAGAACTGTCGGTGACCATATTCTTAAGTACGGATATTGTGTATACATTGATGAAGTGGATAACGGGATGTATCCGGAGCAGGGACCGGTATGGGAATGGCTTCGGAAAAACAGAGAGTCAATGCTTGAAAGGCTGGGAACAAGCTATAATAAAGATCAATCAGGAACCCTCAGAAGAACATCTCCTGAATCCCTTTATGACCTCAGAAGAATCTTTGAGGAGACAGGGGGTACTCAACGGTTCGACAAGATTGAAAAATACTCCTCCGTTAAAGCAAAGGAGCTGAAAAAAAACTTCAGCAAGGGAAAGGATGATTATTTCAATTTTCTTTACAATGAATAGCAGTCTCATCTGCAAACTGAATAATAAGAACCTGTATGGACAGAAGAAAAAATGAGATATGGGCATCGTACCAGAAAGAGATAGCTGATGACCACTATTATTTTGCGCGAAGCTGCATAAGACAGAATTTCTTCCCTGCTGCCGAGAATCTTTATATTGACATACTCCGTGATGTACTGGGCAAAGATATCTATGATGATGCCCGCCAGACAACCTGTACAGGCATTGCCTACCATTCGGGATTAATCCCCCTTGAGACAACAATGACTGTCATTGCACGCCAGTTTGCCCTTATGAACCAGGCCGGGTATAAGAATTTTGTTGTTTCATGTGTAACCTCCTTCGGACTCTATACTGAAGTGCTGGAAACATGGAAACATTTTCCGGAAACAGAGCAGAAAACGCGTAAGGCATTGGAAAATGCTACAGGCATGACTTTTAAGATCCCTGAAAATCTTGTCCATGCCAGCGATGTTATATATAAGTTTCGGGAAGAAATTGCCGCAAAAATAAAAATCAGATTAGTAAATCAGTTTACAAAGAAACCGCTTAAAATTGTTGATCATATAGGGTGCCATTATGCAAAGATATTTCCTCAGAAAGGAATTGGCGGCGCTGAATATCCATATGTTCTGGCTGGTATGATTGACGAATGGGGGGGCAACCAGGTTGACTATCCTGAACGCAGGCACTGTTGCGGTTTCGGATTCAGACAATACCTGCTTAAATCTAACAGAGGTTATTCAGTATCAAACTCTAAAAAGAAACTGGATTCAATGTTGCCATATAAACCTGACCTAATTATTGCCAATTGTCCCGGTTGTACTTTTTTCCTTGACAGGTGGCAGTACGTAATTGCAGAAATGGAAGGCAGAACTTATGGCGAAAACGGGTACGGAATTCCTGTTCTGACTTATGAAGAACTTGCCGGGCTTTTATTGGGATATAACCCCTGGGATATAGGATTACAGACACACCAGGTAACAGTCGAACCCTTGCTTGATAAACTGGGTGTGACTTATGACCCTGAAATGAAATATAAAGGAAAGGATGGTGAAGAGCTCGGACATCCGGAACAACCATTTATATTGAAATGCTGCTGAGGAAGTGTAAGGAAAACAATCTAAAGTCAAAGTAGAACTGCCTTTCGACAATAACATAGTAATAGCCATTGTTCAGGGCAGAAGGATAAAAGAGTATAATTCAGAACCGGAAATAAGCCGGAACTGAAAAAATTATGAATGAATTTATTTAAATTTTATTTAATTATGAATGATCTATTTGAAAAATT
>CAWBLL010000022.1:0-76264 GCA_963789465.1 uncultured Bacteroidales bacterium | reverse complement strand
GTTTCTGTGGCTATGGCATTCATAGGGAACTTAATTCTCTTGGCATCAGGAATATCGTAATTAACGCGGCTGACATACCCACAACCCAGAAAGACAAGCTGCAGAAGCGAGATCCGGTTGACAGCCGGAAGATTGCCAGATCACTTGAGAAAGGTTCATTAAGTGCAATCCATATTTTTGACCGTGATCCGGAAGAACTTCGAACTCTTAACAGGACAAGGTTCTACCTGATGCGTGATCTTCGCAAAAGCAAGAACAGGATAAAAAGCTTCCTGCAATACTACGGTGAAAAAATACCACCGGAATTTGATAATAATCAATGGTCATTAAAATTTGTCAGCTGGCTTAAAGAGATCAAAATGCAAACTCCCAGTGGACAGGATGCTTTTTCAAATCTGATTCAATCTTATGAATTCCATAGGAAACAACTTGTAGACCTGAGCCGTTCAGTAAGACAGCGAATACGCGAGTATGACCGGGAGATGTATTCATTGCTTAACGGGATATCAGGTATTGGTCCACTGACAGCATCGGCATTGATAACTGAACTGGGAGATATCAACAGATTCCATAATATTGATCAGTTAGGCAGTTACGTCGGTCTGGTCCCAAAGATCAGGGAGAGTGGCGAGATTACTCATACCGGGGGCATAACTTTCAGATGCAACAGTTTTTTACGGACATTGCTTATTGAATCTTCCTGGCAGGCAGTCCGGATGGATCCGGCAATTATGCAGTATTATCACAAACACCTGGTTAACAATACGGGGCATAAGGTCATCATAAAAGTAGCACGTAAACTATTAAACAGAATAAGATATGTAATGAAAAACAGACAGCCATATGTAACAGGAGTGGCATAAGAAAACAAAACCTATAGGATCAAAAACATGAGGGATAACGTAAAACACGGCAGGTAACTAAGTGATTACATATTTTAGCATACGTACCCTTACTATAAAAAATGAAAGGTGATTGCGGCAGAGATATTAGACTGACCACAGATAGCAGTGTGATTTTATAGCGTTTTTAAAAAGTTTATAGAGGTTTTTTTCATAAGTTTGCTTAACCCGGGGTTGTGCTTTTCATAGCATATTCCGTGTTAGCGGTTCGTTGTTTTTTTATCTTCAAAGTTATTCGTCATTCAGTGAATTAATTGCAAGTTGTCTTGTTCGCTCAACATTGTCCGTGCTTTTAGCGGCTGGGCTTTTGTCTTATTTGTAATTTCAAAAAGCATTGCTTAAATTTTTGTTTTTAGAAATTTTTTTCATTGTAGTTCGATGCAAGTATGACATTCCTATGGGTAATAAAAAATTTAGCCACCAAGAAGTGGTATTTATATATTCATGAACTCTGTCAAATTTCCCATCTCGGATGTGATATGTCATACAATACCTGTTTATGCCTTTGGGAATTTTACCTTTAAAGCCAGTAGTTAACATTCTGGTAATTGGTTCAGTTCCTATCATCCCGTGGCTGTATTCAATACATACATTCTCTCCTGATGAAAAGCAATTTGTAACCTCTGTTTTGTTCTTGTCTTTGTCGTGTGTCCTAAGAGACATTGCAGTCTTAACAAATGTTTTAATTTCAATGATGCCGTGGTATTCAGTACCGCCAGGTTCCATTACCCATACGCAATCATCAGTAAATAACTTCATTGTTCGTTCAAAATTCTCACTATCGTTGGTCATAACATCTAACAATTCCTCAATGAGTATTATATACACCGAATTTTCGATATTTTTTTCCATTGCTGTACTTTATATATTGGTTAATATATGTTAATCTAAAGAGTCTTTTAAAGATGCAAGTATGTTCATGCCCTTGCACTTCCCACCGATAGCGCCGAACCCGTGTTAGCGGTTCGTTGTTTTTATTTCACCAACTTATTGAGTAAATATCTTGCGATTTTTGATTTCATCTTGATTTTAAATTGCTCTATTTTACTGGTCTTACGAAGATTTTTATACTTGATAGTCAAACAATTAAGTTTTAATAAATCAATCGCAGTCTTTCCAGTAAATTGATTTTTTTCTTCTATGGACAGAGGTAGCTTGTTTAAAAATTGAGTAGCAATTACGTTATCCTGAAATGGATAGTCAACAGAAAACATTAGATTTTTACAACCAAGCATTTCTTTAGCACACATAAAAACAGGTTCATCAAAAACACCACTTGAAGTAATAAAAATATTATTTCTAAAATAGTAATAAACATTCATATCTACATTCCCTGTTTTCAAAATCCAATTTCCGAAAGTTAAGCCCAAATTAAGTCTTGTCAGTCCATAAGGAATAAGCTCTCCCATATGTCCTATGATTATTTTCAAATTAGGAAACTCGTCAAAAGTTCCCGAGTTAATCATTTTAATCAAATGTGTAGAAGTTTCAATTTGCCAAGCCCAACCGGTAATAATCGCATCACTACTATCAAAATAGTCTTTACAAATTTCTGTCGGGGGGTCTGTTGGATGTATGTAAATCGGAACGTTTAATTCTTGAGCTTTTGCTAAAACTGGCGAAAAACAATCATCGCTCAAATATTTACCATTGATATGACCATTTATCATAGCTCCTTTGAAACCTAATTTAAGAACTGCTCGTTCCAATTCTTTTGCAGCGTCTATTGGCGATTGTAATGGTAATTCAGCAAAACCGCTCAACCTGTTGGGGTATTTTTGAATTGCTGAATACAAATAATCATTTACTTCAGCTGCTAATTTAACCGCCTCATTTGTATCAGTAATTTGTTTTACTCCCGGGTCAACATGTGAGATAACCTGAAAAGATATTCCGGCCGCATCCATTTTTTTTATACGCTCTTCGCCTATTTCCATAAGAGTTTCTTTTAAAAGTCTGTATTTCTCCTGTAATGCGACAGGTAGGGTATCCCATACTTTTGGATGCAAGTAATGGTCCTCTAAAGAAACTACAATTGGAGTTTGTCCTCGTTTTTCTGTCATTTTCATTTTCTGGCTGTTTTATCTATTCTGTTATTATCATACAATGACCGCTAACGGTTGGCGTATATGACCAGTTGCGCCTAGTGGCGATTCCCTGTCGTAATACTGAAAAACTGATAGAGGGCTGAAATGTTTGAATAACTACAAAGCAAGCAATTGGTTATATACGCTGTTGTGTACAGTGCTTATTTAAGTAGTTTTTTTACTTCTTGTTCAAGGATTGGTAACGACTTGGTGACGATCAACCATATAACATCCTCTGAAACAACATCATATCCATGAATGATTCGATTTCTCGTATCAACAATTTTTCTTGAATCAGTAATCTGGATTTTTGGATCAGCTTTTAATATCCTATCCATAGCTTCTCCAATTATCTCAATATTTCTTTCAACTGCTTTACGGGTTTTTAAATCCTTTTGAAATGCAAAGAAATTTCTTTCCTTGGGCAGAAACTCATAGACTTCATCAATAGCTTGCTCAATATCTTTTAAACAAGCTTTAATGTCAAACTCCATATATTAGAAATTTTGAATTATCGATATTCCTCATGATGTATGGATTTTTCATCGCTTTGCTTTCCAACAGGTCAATTGGCCTCTTAAACAACTCCTGCAAAGCAAATTTTAGATTAAAATAATAATCAGCATAAATCAAAGGATCATTCGAATCAATATCAACTAATAAATCTATGTCACTTTTATCATTGAACTTATCAGTTAAAACAGATCCGAACACATATAAAGATCTCACTCTGTTTTGTTTGCAAAGCTCTTTAATATCTCCTTTGTATTTGTCCAAATACATTTCCTTACATTTTAGGCAAATTTAATAAATCTTGATGAACTTCCAAGCAGGCTGATTTTTAGCATTGTACACAACTTAATAGTGTTTTATACACAGTCTTATAACAGACTGCCCTTAAAGGTAAGTAAATAACTTTTAGCGGACTAATCTGATTGGTGCTATGAGATTGTGTATAAAATTGAGTTGGACTAAGCCGGTCGTCCTTATGGGTATTCTTTCTACCAAAGTTCTCCCATATCTGATTTTACTGGCATTTTTGTTACTCTTTCCTCAGGCTTCTTAAATACTTCTGGTTTTTAGATTGGGGAAGTGTTTCCTGCAGGACATACCTCTCCCTGTAAAGAGTTTTCTTTTTATGTGTAGCATTGGTGTTTCAAAGAACATTTTTATAATATATTTCAGGCAGCCCTTGGTTTTGCATCAATCCTTTCATGCATTAACATCATCCCTCTCTTGCACTTTTTACATCGAAACGGGTCATATCCAAGTACTTCTTCAACAAGATCCTGCCAGGCTTTTCCTTCTGTCAATGAGAGTGCCATCTCTTTGTCCTCCATTGAGACATAAGTATCAAGCACTTCATTGCAATTTGTATTGGCAAAGATTCCATAATACCGTATCTTATAGAAGCCATTTGGCAATACATGCAGCATAAACCGGTTTATAAATTCTACTGCCTCCAACTTCATCACCTTTGTTCTCCCATTTTGTTTGTAGTCTTTCCATACAAAATGGACTTTATCATCTGCTATCTCCAGTATCCTGGCATTTGATATGGCTACCCTGTGTGTATAACGTCCAAGATATTCTATTACATTTTCAGCATTGTTCAGAGCAGGCTTGGCAAATACATTCCAACTGGTTTTATATATCAGTTTCCTAAGAAAATCAACATCTGCTTTTTCACCATCTTTATCCGGTATCAGTTCATCTGCTAGCTTGTAAATATTCTGAGCAAATATTCCTCTGAAAAGAGAGGATAGAACTTTTACAGGAACAAAGAAGTTCTCTTCAGATTGTCTCCACTCAATCAGGTCGTCATCAAAGCCACCAGCAGGAACCAACATGTGTACATGAGGATGATATGTAAGCGCCTGACCCCAGGTGTGTAAGATAGCTACACAGCCGGTTCTGGCTCCAAGAAAACGGGGATTTCTCCCGGCTTTAAGTATTGCCTGGGAGGCAGATTTCATAAGTAAATCATAACATATCACCTGATTAGCATAAAATAACTTGTGCAGTGAGGAGGGGACTGTGAAAACCATATGGAAGTACTTTACCGGCAATAGCCTGGTTTTAAGTTTGTCCACCCACACAACCTGTTTGAGATACTGACATTTAGGACAATGCCTGTTCCTGCATGAGTTGTAAGCATGTTGAACATGTCCACAACTATCACACTTCAGAGTATGTCCACCTAATTCCTGACTCCGGCAATTCATTATAGCACTAAACGCCTTCTGCTGTTCGTGGATCATTTCGTGCTGCTCATTATATTCTGATTCGAACCGTCTGAATATATCACCGATTTCGACTTTCTGTCTCTTGTTTTCCATAGCATTAACTGGCTATATCATCAAAAGGACTCATTATCGATGCCGGATCAAATTTGGTTACATGCAGATATATTGAAGTTGTCCGCAGGGAAGAATGACCCAAAAGGCTTTGAATAATCTTGAGATTTACTCCGCTTTCAAGAAGATGTGTCGCAAAAGAGTGTCTCAGGCTATGGACTGTTGCCTGTTTATTTATTCCGGTCTTTTTTATTGCTTTTCTGAAAACAATCTGGATCGTTGACCTGCTTATAGGTTGTCCTTTAATATGCCCTTCAAAGAGATATTTTATTGGTCTGTACGCCTTCCAGTACATCCGTAAAATGCCCAGTACATTATCTGACAGAAGAGTATACCTGTACTTGTTTCCTTTACCAAGTATCCTTATCTGCTTTCGGTCAGAATCAATATCTGATGGTCGCAGATTTATCGCTTCAGAGATCCTTAATCCCGCAGAATAGATGACAGCTAAAATTGCCCTGTGTTTTAAATTGCCTGTTATTTCGATCATTGATTTCACTTCTTCTTTTGAAAGAACAACAGGCAGATTTTTTATTCTTCTGGGACGTTTGATCCTGATTGATTCCCATTCTTTTCCGAGAACATCCTTCTGTAGGATTTTGACAGCACTGATCACCTGGTTAATATAGGAAACTGACACCCTCTTTATTCCAATGCAATATTGCAGGAAATCCTTTATCTGATCTATTGAAATTTCATCAATGGAGGTGTTATGATACTCTTCAAGTGCATTAAGCATATGAAGATAGGTTCCAATGCTCCTGGAACTGTAATTACGGGTTTGCATCTCCCGCAGCACCTGTTGTTCTAACGATTTTTTTTCATGATAGCATGATTATTAAGTGAATAATCACACAAGATATTGATTTTCAGAAAACAGCTACCGCCGTTTGGCGGTTTAGTTCAACGGTTGACGGTAAGTGCCGTGCGATTCGAAGGCACTTTCCAGTCAAGGTGGCAGGATTTATCTGGTGTTTCAAAATTATCGGTTAACTCAAATTCCAGCATGGCATTTACCGTTTGTTAGGCAGCGTTGTTAGCTCGGGCAGGGGAGGCAGGCACTTGCAGATCGCGTTCATCGCCCGGTTTTGTAAATTTCAATAATACAAAACCGCGAACTGCTATATGCAAGTGCCGTGAGCGCTGGCCGCGGGTAGCCTTTAAAATTTTCATTTAGTCCTGGTAAAAAACGCAAATTTTCGATTTTGAATTAAATTTTCTTAAAATTTTCTGGTCAAGTTTTATACATAACACTGATAAAGGCGGACAATGCAGCCTAACGTTTGACGGTATGGGGCGTGGCGGCTAGATGGCGATTTCCAGGGATAAGCTGCAATTTATCTTAAGGGGACAAATGCTGGGTAAAAACAAAAGACAGCCATGACCTATACCGTATGTTGTGCTGCGTAATTAGTTTTTCCAATTAATATCATTTATTTTCCAGTGGTCCTTAATCATTAGTAGGGTAATGACATTATTTCCCCAATGTGCAATTCCATAGCCATTACCATTGTCAAAAAAATAGTCAATTGTCACTTTAGCTTGAGTATTTGAAATAAGACTTACCTCCTTTATTCTGATCCCTTGGATTGGTTCTTGACCACCAGTCCAACGATAATAATTTTCAAAATCACAACTTATATTTTCAAATTGGTCTAAGTCAGTGAATTGCGTTTTAAAATCTGAGTATTTAATTTTCTCAAGGTTCTCTAGGCATTCATTATAACTATCCTTTTCCTTTTTAATCAAGTCTGCGGTGAAATTATGTTTTTTTAGATTCTTAAAATAATCATTAAAATCTAATGCTGTCATTCCGTTTGGGCTTTCCACAAATCTAGGTTGAAAAACTGATTTCTCTTTTCCACTAATTGCGTTAAGATACCATTTAAAAAAGTCAGTAGTAATTCTACAAACTTCTATAGAATCATTGTCATCTGATATTTGTCCAAATGTAAGAGTCAGACTTATTAAACAAAATATTGTAATCAAAATGCTATGTTTCATGTTTGCAGTGTCTTATTATGCAGCCCAACTTAATAGTGTTTTATACACAGTCTTATAACAGACTGCCCTTAAAGGTAAGTAAATAACTTTTAGCGGACTAATCTGATTGGTGCTATGAGATTGTGTATAAAATTGAGTTGGACTAAGCCGGTCGTCCTTATGGGTATTCTTTCTACCAAAGTTCTCCCATATCTGATTTTACTGGCATTTTTGTTACTCTTTCCTCAGGCTTCTTAAATACTTCTGGTTTTTAGATTGGGGAAGTGTTTCCTGCAGGACATACCTCTCCCTGTAAAGAGTTTTCTTTTTATGTGTAGCATTGGTGTTTCAAAGAACATTTTTATAATATATTTCAGGCAGCCCTTGGTTTTGCATCAATCCTTTCATGCATTAACATCATCCCTCTCTTGCACTTTTTACATCGAAACGGGTCATATCCAAGTACTTCTTCAACAAGATCCTGCCAGGCTTTTCCTTCTGTCAATGAGAGTGCCATCTCTTTGTCCTCCATTGAGACATAAGTATCAAGCACTTCATTGCAATTTGTATTGGCAAAGATTCCATAATACCGTATCTTATAGAAGCCATTTGGCAATACATGCAGCATAAACCGGTTTATAAATTCTACTGCCTCCAACTTCATCACCTTTGTTCTCCCATTTTGTTTGTAGTCTTTCCATACAAAATGGACTTTATCATCTGCTATCTCCAGTATCCTGGCATTTGATATGGCTACCCTGTGTGTATAACGTCCAAGATATTCTATTACATTTTCAGCATTGTTCAGAGCAGGCTTGGCAAATACATTCCAACTGGTTTTATATATCAGTTTCCTAAGAAAATCAACATCTGCTTTTTCACCATCTTTATCCGGTATCAGTTCATCTGCTAGCTTGTAAATATTCTGAGCAAATATTCCTCTGAAAAGAGAGGATAGAACTTTTACAGGAACAAAGAAGTTCTCTTCAGATTGTCTCCACTCAATCAGGTCGTCATCAAAGCCACCAGCAGGAACCAACATGTGTACATGAGGATGATATGTAAGCGCCTGACCCCAGGTGTGTAAGATAGCTACACAGCCGGTTCTGGCTCCAAGAAAACGGGGATTTCTCCCGGCTTTAAGTATTGCCTGGGAGGCAGATTTCATAAGCAAATCATAACATATCACCTGATTAGCATAAAATAACTTGTGCAGTGAGGAGGGGACTGTGAAAACCATATGGAAGTACTTTACCGGCAATAGCCTGGTTTTAAGTTTGTCCACCCACACAACCTGTTTGAGATACTGACATTTAGGACAATGCCTGTTCCTGCATGAGTTGTAAGCATGTTGAACATGTCCACAACTATCACACTTCAGAGTATGTCCACCTAATTCCTGACTCCGGCAATTCATTATAGCACTAAACGCCTTCTGCTGTTCGTGGATCATTTCGTGCTGCTCATTATATTCTGATTCGAACCGTCTGAATATATCACCGATTTCGACTTTCTGTCTCTTGTTTTCCATAGCATTAACTGGCTATATCATCAAAAGGACTCATTATCGATGCCGGATCAAATTTGGTTACATGCAGATATATTGAAGTTGTCCGCAGGGAAGAATGACCCAAAAGGCTTTGAATAATCTTGAGATTTACTCCGCTTTCAAGAAGATGTGTCGCAAAAGAGTGTCTCAGGCTATGGACTGTTGCCTGTTTATTTATTCCGGTCTTTTTTATTGCTTTTCTGAAAACAATCTGGATCGTTGACCTGCTTATAGGTTGTCCTTTAATATGCCCTTCAAAGAGATATTTTATTGGTCTGTACGCCTTCCAGTACATCCGTAAAATGCCCAGTACATTATCTGACAGAAGAGTATACCTGTACTTGTTTCCTTTACCAAGTATCCTTATCTGCTTTCGGTCAGAATCAATATCTGATGGTCGCAGATTTATCGCTTCAGAGATCCTTAATCCCGCAGAATAGATGACAGCTAAAATTGCCCTGTGTTTTAAATTGCCTGTTATTTCGATCATTGATTTCACTTCTTCTTTTGAAAGAACAACAGGCAGATTTTTTATTCTTCTGGGACGTTTGATCCTGATTGATTCCCATTCTTTTCCGAGAACATCCTTCTGTAGGATTTTGACAGCACTGATCACCTGGTTAATATAGGAAACTGACACCCTCTTTATTCCAATGCAATATTGCAGGAAATCCTTTATCTGATCTATTGAAATTTCATCAATGGAGGTGTTATGATACTCTTCAAGTGCATTAAGCATATGAAGATAGGTTCCAATGCTCCTGGAACTGTAATTACGGGTTTGCATCTCCCGCAGCACCTGTTGTTCTAACGATTTTTTTTCATGATAGCATGATTATTAAGTGAATAATCACACAAGATATTGATTTTCAGAAAACAGCTACCGCCGTTTGGCGGTTTAGTTCAACTTATTTATATGTTTACTAAAGGTGAACATAATCAACATTATCCGGTAGGTATTGTATACATCGTGGTCACGTTATACAAATGTAGTATTAATTCAAAGATCATCAAACGGACTCCTTATCTTTTGAATGCTAGTTGTTGTAACATGAGTATAGATCTCAGTTGTCCTGCTGCTGGAATGACCAAGTAATTCCTGGATATACCGCACACTGGTCCCCGATTCCAGCAAGTGTGTTGCATAACTGTGCCGTAACCAATGAAGCGTCACATTAGTACCTATCCCGGCTTTTGAACATGCAGTCTTCAGTACTTTCTCCAGACTGCTCTCACTATATGGCTCACACGGCAATTGCCCTTCAAAAACATATTTCTGAGGCTTGTAATGCATCATGTATGTGTCAACCATCTCTATTGTACGATCTGACACTGGGACAACCCTGTCCTTATAGCCCTTCGCCTGCCTGATCCTTAACAGGTTACGACTTCTTTCTATATCCGTTGGGACTAAGTTCAGCAATTCACTCCTGCGCAATCCGCAGGCGTATATAAGGCTTAACATTACCCTGTGTTTTTCATTTGTGAGAGAGGTAAGTATCCTTTTAACATCATCCTTGCTTAAGACATTCGGCAACCGTTTCTGTCGTCTTGGCCTGCTGATATCGCCCGGATCAATTACAGTCTTGTAAACCGTGCTGTAAAACTTCTTTACAGCACTTATCATCTGATTCTGAAATGAAAAGCTTAGACCATTCGGCAAAATGTATTCTTCAACTATCCTTACAAGATCATCAGAAACACATTCAGAAGCTTCCTTTGGTCTGCAAAACCTCAGGAATTTAACCATCATAGCCGAATATGTCTGGACCGTTGAAACTGGATACCTGTTCGATTCCATCCATCGCCTGTATTGTGCAATATCCTCTTTACCCTTTTCGCTTAATTCCGGTAAAGCGGAATCATACGATACTTTTATCTTTTTAACCTGAGTTTTTTGATTCGCTTTCTGATTTACATCGATCTTCTCAGCCAGGCCGATCCTTATAGCAGAATAATCAATATAAGCACTCCCATGAAAAGCTTCCAGCAAAAGAGTAATGATATTTTTCCTGTCAGCTATATGCCAAAACTTCTGTTGCCCACTCCAGCGGGCATCAGGAAATCCTTTTACAATTGCGATCAATTTATTGTCATAGGGAAACTTGAGCGATATACGATTGTCACCCTTGTGAATAACCCTTTCAGCTATTATAGTTTTCATATTGTGAAGCACGAGACTCAGTAAAGATAAAAGATAAAAATCACAAGACAAAAACAATATATTGATTTATCCTGTCTTTGAGAATCCTGTGTCAACCAACTTTAGCAAAACGCATTTTTTCTTTAGTCTTTTAGACGCTCCCGCCCCGTCAGTCCCATAAGTAAAACCTTTCAACACATTGATCCAGACAGCTATACGATACTTATGCCCAACTTTCAACTTTCACCAGCGAATTAAAGTTAAGTATATTTCAGGGAATTGGGGGTGGTGTTTTATCAAATCTTTATTAGTGTTTATCAAATACCCAGGCAAATCTTGATCTACCTCGGTATGACCTACATCAATCACAATCCAGGATCTGCATCACTAATCATCCCTTCAGTATCGTCATTCAGATGATTTTGCATGTCCCAGCATTCATCACAGGTATTTATATCACCCGGACTTAGATATCCATCTGACATTAATGCCAGTGTCTCTTCATCAGGGGAGAAGTACTTCCCATAGATTTTACATCTTATTTTCATGGCAGTAGTTATTAAAGTCCACTATCAGCAAAACTGTAATAATTTTCATCAGAAGTAAGGATCAGATGATCAGATAATTGTATATCCATAAGGTTACCAGCCACCTTTACCTTCTGTGTCAACCTTGAATCAGATTCACTGGGGTTGAGATTACCCGATTGGTGATTATGACATACTATAATGCCAGATGCGTTTGCTTTAATTGCTGCCTGGAGTAATATTCTTACATCGGTAACTGTACCAGATATACCGCCTTTAGATACATCCATAATACCCAGGATTGCATTTGAACGGTTCATTCACATTACTTTGAATTCTTCAACATGCTCAATGGTATCAGGATTCCAGTGTTCCATGAATTGGTTATAAGCATCTCCGGAGCATTTAACCTGTGGTCTGTCTGAAGCTTTGACCTTACTCTTATAGATAAAGCCTACTTCAGAGATTGTTGTCTGTTGTGTTTTCATATTGATATTATTAGTGAATGAATAGAAATGAAAAAGCCCGGTCCCAAAGTCCAAGGCTGTTGTAATTGTCAATTATTATATGTTTAGTGCCTTCCCCCAGAGAGTTGGGTAAAGGAATTACCAAAACTATCACAGGGGGTACGAAAAACAGTATCAGGGGTATTGGGCAGTGTGTTTAGGTATATCTACCTATCACTCAATTATATTAGTCTACCCCTGCGATTAAATATGAGCTCTATAGCTTGATATAGATACTGGTAATGACCTCTTATATTTAACAAATTCTTGAATATCTGCTCCCCAAATTACATCAATAATTAATGGCGCTGAAATAGTGATTTCTGTGCAGCCTATAGACTAATCTTACGTAATAGTATTGAGAGTTAAACAATAAATAAATTACATAAAATGAATACATTAAAGGAGAAATTAAGTCTAAACGGCCTTCCGTATACATTACTGAAGAGAAATGAGGTTGTTGCACTATATGGCATAGCTGGGACATACACAGAGAACATCCTCCATTATGAAGTGGATATCATTTATACCCGAAAGGACAAATACGGTGAAAGAGTACCTAAAGTTAAAAACATGGCGTTATTAACAAAATGATTAACAGAATAAAAATTTGAGCGTGAGACAAAATACATTTAAGAGCTTTGCAAAACGGACTGCCAGTCAGATTCCGGACTATGCTCGGCAATGACAAAACCTTAAGAAACAACTTGCGCCAACCCCCAATTACTATCCTGATCAACTGCGAACAGACCTGGAACATGAGAAGGAGTGTCTCTTGCGGATGCTTTAAGTGTTATCGCCGCCTATAAAAGAAACTGATTTACTCTATTATTAACTTTAGGCACTTTAGGCACTGATTACCCTATTTCATAATTTGATTAATTTAAAAACCTATGCCCGTATTATTTCTCCCAGGGGTTGTTGCTCCATAAGTAATTGTTCTTCTTTCCTTAGTTTTTCATTTTTCAGGTACCTGCTATAGAAAACAGCAATAATCAAAGCAATAAATCCCTCTGCCAGGACAGTAGTCTGTACGCCAATATAACGAGAAACAGCACTGATTAGTAAACTCCCAACAGGCATCATCGTTGTTAATACCATCAGATAAATACTGATAACCCGTCCACGGAATTGGTTTGGAACATGGATTTGTATAATGGTATTGCTTATGGTTCTTATGGACATCATGCCAAAAGCGCCAATGGTAATAAACAGAAGTGCAAGAGGTAAAATTACTATTTGCGAAAACAGCATAAGCCCGATTCCAAACACCAAAGTATTTATGGCTAATACCTTACTCAGATTCGTCCCTTGTGGTATTGATGCCAAAAACAAAGCGCCAATGAAAGCGCCAAATCCAATCATGCCGTCAATAATTCCTAACGTAGAAGCTGATCCATTAAAAATATCTTTTGCAAATACAGGGGTTAATGTGGAAAAAGGTAAAACCAGCAAACTCATAATACCAACAAAAATGATAACGGAACTTACCACATGCGTATTTCTAATAAATGCAAAGGCTTCTGAAAACTCCTTTTTAAGGTTCCTGTCTGATTTGGGCTTTGGTTCTTGTTTAGGTAATCTCATCAGGAGCAACGAAATAATAACCGGGATAAAACTGATGGCATTTATCCCGAAACAAATTGCGTCGCCAAACCTTTCCAAAACAAAACCAGCTATAGCCGGACCGATTAGTTTTGACAAGTTAACCATTGATGAATTTAATGCCAGCGCATTAGGCAATTCTGCGTTATCTTCTACCAGCTCTCTTACCAGTGATTGGCGTGCAGGCACGTCAAATCCATTAATAATTCCCAGAACAGCCCCTAAAATTATGATTGCCCAGACAACATGTTGTTTAAAAAAGATAACCGCCAGGGTTAATAAAACAGCTTGCAATAAGGATATTATCTGTGTTGATAATAAAACTTTATAACGGCTGTATCTGTCAGCTACTATTCCACCATATAACGAAAACAATGCAGTAGGAAAGAGTGTCGCAAAAACCGAAACGCCCAACATAAACTTTGATTGTGTCAACGAATAAACAACCCAGCTTACAGCAGTTTTCTGCATCCAGGTACCCCATAACGAAACTGACTGCCCCATAAAAAACAATCTGTAGTTTCGGTTTTTGAAAGAATTGAATGTGCTAAAATTCATTGAACCTATTCTTTGTGTTTGTCTTGATAAATTGGATATGATTTAATTTATTCTCAACAAACATAATACAATTTGAGCCGGAATCACAGAGCCGGTAAACGACCGGTAAGTCTTGCTTTAAGATAAAATTGTCAGGATGTGATGTAAAAATCGTGACAAGACTTTTTGCTTATACCCGCTTCTTGGCACAAGAATCAATTTAAAAAGGATATTTAATTTATCACATTTCCATTGGCTTTCACTGGTGCCGGATGTCCTGGCAGGTATGCATAAGCACTTTATTTAAAATCTTTGCAGTTGTATTCTATGCTGATTAAGTTGAACTCACCATAGCAAAAATCTTCATCGGGGTGTTTATATATTAGTTTTGCGCCTGAAAGAAGCCGATATCCATTTACATTTATATAACCTGTTACGGGAGTCATCCAGGGATAACTTTTGTAAATTTTGCCATCTGTAGTTTCGAATCTGTCGTTACTTAAAAAGTTGACAAGTTCCCCCTCTTCATTGAAATACAATGTTGCACTTATAGTTATAGTACCGTTAGTGAATTTTGCATCGATTGTTTGATTGTCAATCTCCTTCCATTCGATATTTCGATCAATTAGTGATGACGGTGCCATAAAACACATATCGTTAAATAATGTTACAGTTTCACCCTGGTTCATTTCTTTACCTTTGGCATTAACCACCGTAAACAGACCGAAAATTTTTACCAGCATGATGGCTTTCTGATCTTTGTACAAGTGAATACCCTTTGCCGGAATTCCATTTTTCTTTGCAACGATGTAAAACAGACGGGTAGGCTTGTCCGTAAAATTATACTGTACTGATTTAAGAGGCATAAAGTCTTCGGTGGATTTTGATCTGATACCCCCTTTAAATTCTGCCCTGAAATTCAATACTTTTTCTTTTCCTATTGTTCCGGCATAATGAAGATACTTTTGAACAATGGCAGGTAAGTGTTGAATATCTGCTTTGGTCAGAATTTCATTTTTTATAGTACCTGTACGTTCCAAAGCTTCCAGAACAGCTTTTTTATAAGTCTTTTTCATATTTAAATTTTACATCGGGCAAAGTTACAGATTAAAATTTTATAAGAGATTTGTCGTCTTTGCCCCGGTCTCGTATGGCCAATAATTGTCTGGCATTAGAACATGACGTAAAAAAAATGATCCGGCGGATAATTTTAGCATTGAGCCTTCGGGATATGAAGTTGACCTTTGGCCGGTGAAGGTAGCGGCTGAAGGGATTAACTGCCGCTGCGAAATAGCAGGAAATTCTCACAAAATGTTATCAGGTTTTTGACCCGGGTTTTATTGGTATCCAGACTTCCTCTTCGGAATCAGGACTCTCATTTTTATATTTTTCTCCCAGAATCTCAAAATGAGGCCTGTAATCAATTATATATTCTGATTCCGGAAGCCAAACTGAAAAAATATATCTAAAAGTCTTTTCCCCCTGACTTGCAGGTCCCTTATGTACAAATACAGCATATAAACCATCTTTAAGAATTAGAGATTCCATTCCTTCCGGAGGGGTGGAAAAGTCTTGTACCTCTATCCCTGCCCATTTCTCAAACTCAGCATTTAAATCAAAATTATTGAAATTAAAGTCTGCTTTATAGACTTGTATTGAAAATAGCGCGGAAGTTTTAGGATTTTTAATTTCATTTCTTCCTGGCATGAAGCTTCTCCATAACTCAAAAGTTTTATTGTTGGAATAAGTCATTGTCATTCGTTTGCCAATTATCTTCTTTTCTGTTAATATTTCGATTCTTGGAATCATTCTTTCAATTCAGGATTAATATGAGTCAAAGGTCCCTTATCATAACAAAGATATGGTATTATCGTTGAGAGTGTCTCCATCTTTTAAACATACCGGCCCGGCAACAGTGCCAGGCTGCAGCAGTGCCATGCTATCCGGCGATAGCAGCGGGCTGTCCCATAGCATTGCTACACTTACTCAGATCTCTTCCTGAGTCATTTTTTTCGGTTAAAATCGTAGAGTTCTGATGCTGTAAAAGTTTTGTCCCCGGGTGAGATCTCGTCCGCATCGTTAAGAATGGCATCGGATGGCGCAATTATGTACCCTTTGATTAGCGGATCACCGGTATCTTTCATCTTTTTATCAAGAGCAGCACGCATTTTTTTTAAGACATCCTGCTGCAAAGGATCATTTACAAGATTATTCCGTTCATCCGGATCGAAAACCAGGTCATACAGTTCTTCCTGCGGAACCAGCATATCTTTCCAGCCATGGTCAAGCCAGTATTGTTTGCTTGGGCCATCGTCGCAGTTGGGGAGCACCGGTGTTTTTCTGCCGCCGTAACGACGGATATATTTATGCAGGTTTGTCCGGATAGCCCTCATTGGTTCGTATGCAGCATGGTAATTAACCTCGCAGAAGATCTCTTCCCTTATCTCCTGCTTATCCCCTCTGATCAAAGGCATAACAGAGGTTCCTTCGAGCCATGCAGGCTTTTCAATCTCCAGAAGTTCACAAACAGTTGGGAAAATATCTATTACGCTTACCATGCTGTTGATTGTTTTGCCACCTGAAAATATCCCGGGTAATCGCATTATCATAAAAATTCCAATGCCGTCATCGTAGACATTGCATTTTTTTGTTGGAAATGCAATGCCATGATCGGTGGTACATATAACCAATGTATTGTCTTCCAGGCCATTACGACGTAATGCAGCAAGCACTGTTCCCATCTTATCATCCAGGATACGGGCAGATTCCATGAAATTGGCCATATCTTCCCGCACTTCAGGGACATCTGGTAATGAATCGGGAGGATTCAGGTGATCGGAATTAATATCATATTTGTGCCGGGGATATACCCTGTGAGTTTCAAAAAATCCGACCGACAGGAAGAATGGATTCGAAGGGGCCTTATCCAGCCATTCTGCAGCTTTCAGATGAGCATCTTTGGGATCACCTAAATACTCATCATACCCGATTTCTTTATAAAAATCATTATTTTTTACTTCCACTACATGCTGAATACCGGATAATGCAGAATAATACCCTATTTTTTTCAAGGTAAAGTTGATATGTGTATGCGGATCTTTCAGTGCAAAACCCCGATGAGCAAGACCTATCATCCCGTTATTATGGGGATACATTCCGGTAAGCAGACTGGCGCGGCTTGCCGAGCAGGTCGGGTGAGTGGTAAAATACTTTTTGAACAGAACACCCTCTTCGGCCAGTCTCTGAAGATTCGGAGTCGGAACAGGATAGCCGTATGGCTGAATATACCGGCCGGTATCGTGTGAATGAATATAAAGGATATTAGGACGATTGGAAATTTTGGAATCTGACCCGGCGCTCTTTTCCACCGGAACATCCTTGTAGGTAAGAGGAACATTTTTATCATCCGGTAGTGCCATGCCTATAGCCAGGCTGCCCATGCCAGCCTGACGAATAAAGTTTCTGCGGTCAATATTATTCCTGTTCATCGTGTAAGAATATCAGGTTAATAACTGTTAGAATTCTCAATTATTTTCTTGTCGGCATGTAAATTTAGAAATAAAATGATCGCAATAAACAAATTAATCGTCTCTTCCTGTTAAATAAGTCTCTGATTTCTCATTCATGCTGTTACTTTCCCTTGAACCATAGGGCAGGTTTGTTTAATTAAGCCTGGGGCTTTTCTGAGTTCTGTTGGCTTCTGTTCAAGGTAATTACTACATTCCCTGTTTTTTGTCCGGTTTCGACATATTTATAAGCCTCAACGATTTGCTCAAAAAAATATCGTCTGTCAATGACCGGCTTATATAATCCATTTTCTGCCAGTTCTTTTAAGAATACAACATCTTCCTTACTGATACCGGGAATTGGGAATAATACCTTTTTACCTCCCGATAAAAGGGTGATTAGTGCCAAAAAGATATTTACAGAATTCTTACCCAGTTCCGTGGAAATATATATACCTTTTTTTGTCAGCAATGGTTTACATTGGGCAAATGAACTTTTGCCAACTGTATCAAACACAAAATCATATGTTTGTACCGTTTTTGTAAAATCCTGTGTGGCATAATCAATTACCTGGTCCGCGCCTAATGATTTTAAGAGCTCCAGATTTTTACCATTGCAAACAGCTGTAACCGTGGCTCCAAAGTATTTTACCAGTTGGACAGCAGCTGAACCGATGGCACCACTTGCTCCATAGATTAAAACGTTTTGGCCGCTTTTAATCTTAGCTGCTCTGATATCACATAAGGCATAGTGTCCGCCTTCAGTTATTGGCGTAGCCTCTTCGAAGGTTAAATTTACAGGCATTATTGCAACAGCCCCATTTTCTGCAATAGTCATATACTCGGCATGTGCTCCGAACTTTGAATCATTATAACCAAACACCCTGTCTCCTGTTTTAAATGAGATTACATTTTTCCCCAGTGCCTCGATTACTCCCGCAAATTCATTTCCCAATGTTTTAAATTTGGGCTTGAATAATCCGCTGAAAAACCTGGAGACAAAATATTCAGCACTACGGAATCCGCAATCCGTACGATTTACAGTAGTAGCATAAACTTTGATCAGGATCTCATCGTCCGCTGGTACAGGCTTGTCCACCTCCATTAACTTCACAACTTCTGGTGGACCGTATCTGGTATTGACAAATGCTTTCATCTGTTTTTAAATTAATCTCAAATACTATATTCTACATTCATATGTAAGCCTGACATATCCCTTAACTGGAATCCATTATGCACCGAACTGCCTGTAAATATTATACTGCATCCTGACCCATTTCCTGTATTAATGATGCTATTAGTCCTGTCCAGCCCGTTTGATGGGAAGCGCCAAGACCCATACCCGTTTCTCCGTGAAAATACTCATGAAAGAGAATCAGGTCTCTGTTTTCAGGTCGTTGATAAAAATTCTTAAACCTGCCATAGACGGGACGGAAATTATTCTGATCAGCGGTGAAAATCCGCTGCAGTCGCATCTTAAGTTGAAATGCCACTTCTGTCAGGTTAATAAAATTACCTGACCGGCTGGGGAATTCGACTTTAAAATTATCTCCCAAATAAAGGGAATAAGCCTTTAACGACTGAATAATCAAGTAATTCATTGGAAACCAGATTGGACCTCTCCAGTTCGAATTACTTCCAAATATTGTACTTGTTGATTCACCAGGGGTATATTTAAGAGAAAAATTTTGGCCGTCTATTATTATCTCATAACTCTTTTCATGTTTCTGCGATACACTCCGGATACCATAAGGTGAAAGGAATTCTTCTTCATCCAGGACCACATATAGAAGTTCTTTTAGTTTTTCCAGATGGATAAGTGAAATGAGCAGGTCGCATTCTTCATTTTCCTTCTTTCTGATAACAGCCTGATAAAGGCTACGGTCTCTTGTATATTTCCTGAACCATTCAATTCCATGGTTGAATTGTCCGAGCTTTTTCAAAAGGTCCTTATGCAGGAGGAGTGTTGCGAAAAATGAAGTAAGACCTACTATGGAACGCACTTTTAAAGGTATTCTTGTACCATCGGGATATTTAAGCACATCATAAAAAAATTGCTCCTCCTCATCCCAGAGACCGTTAGTGTTTAATGATTCGGCTATTAACGTGAATTGTTCAAAATACTTGATGGCAATATCCTCAAAAGTACTGTCATACATTGCAATTTCAAGTGCCATCTCGAGCATGTAGGTAGCAAACATCCCCATCCAGGCTGTTCCATCGGCTTGTTCCAGGATATATCCTTTCTTAATAATTGAATTGCGGTCAATTACCCCGATATTATCAAGCCCCAGGAAACCGCCCTCAAATACATAATTCTTTTCTGCATCCTTCTGATTAGCCCACCAGGTAAAGTTGATGGTTAATTTCTGGAAAATCCGTTTGAGGAAATCAATATCACCGGCTCCTGTTCTTTTCTTGTCAATCTCATAAACTCTCATTGCAGCCCAGGCCTGCACAGGAGGGTTGACATCGCTGAAACTCCATTCATATGCCGGCATCTGGCCAATGGGGTGGGTATACCATTCCCGGTTTAGAAGTATTTGCTGCTGTTTGGAAAATTCCGGATCCAGATATGCAAATACTATCATGTGGAAGGCCAGATCCCATGAGGCATACCAGGGGAATTCCCATTTGTCTGGGACGGAGATGATGTCACGATTATTGAGGTGTTTCCAGTTGCTGTTCCTGCCTGTCAATCGTTCTTCAGGCGGAGGGGGCATTCCTTCATCGCCCTGCAACCATTCTCTGACTTCGTAGTAATAGAACTGTTTGTTCCATAGCATACCGGCAAAGGCACGCCTGGCGATCAGGGCTTCAGGTGGAGAAAGCCTGGCAGGCAGAATTTTCTTATAGAATTCATCTGCTTCTGTTTTCGAAGTAACAAAAGCCTGGTCATAATCGTTGCCCAGGGGGTCAAGTAAATGTTCCTTCCTGGATATCCGTAACCGGAATTTTGCCACGGAACCTGATTTTACAATTATATTATAGAGAGGCGAAAATTTCGTTCCGGAGATTTTGCTTCTAAAAATTGAGAAGTCATTATCAGTCACTGCCGTATGAAAAGCATCTTTTACAAAGGGATCCGCATTAGGGGTACCGAAAATCTTCTCATTGTTCGTTTCATTTTCGGTGAACATTAATTGCTCCGCCCTATCGAAATAAAAATAATACCGGCCAATAAACGGATGCGTGGCACAAACATAAGGTTTTCCATCTGATTGTTCCTGAAGACGGATCTCCGGTTTTCCCGGAATAAGGTCGGGAGACCACTGCTTGCGATACCATAGCGTTGGCAGGACCGTAAGGGGTGCTGCTTCACTGCTTCTGTTTCTGGCTTCTATCAGGATACAAATATCCTCTGTATCAATTTTAGCATAAGTAACTGTGATGTCAAAGTAATTTTCATCATCAAAAATACCGGTATCAAGGAGTTCAAATTCTTCTTCCAGGATGGATCGTTTCCTGTTTTCTTCAATTAATTGATCATAGGGGAAAGCCGTTTGTGGATACTTATACAGATACTGCATATAAGAATGTGAAGGAGTATTTTCAAGGTAATAATAAAGTTCCTTCACATCTTCACCGTGATTCCCCTCCTGGTTGGAAAGCCCGAATAATCTTTCTTTCAGGATCGGATCCTTCCCATTCCAAAAGGCAGGAGCAAAGCAAAGCTGGCATTGTGAATCGGAGATGCCGGCCAATCCGTCTTCACCCCAGCGGTAAGCTCTTGAACGTGCCTGATCGTGTGTAATATACTCCCAGGCATTTCCATCACTGCTGTAATCTTCCCGCACCGTTCCCCATTGTCGTTCACTTAAATATGGTCCCCAGATTGCTGTCGGAATTTTATCTTTTTTTTGCTTTTTCAGCCGTTTTTCCTCAATAGTAACTGAGCTTCCCATAATTAAAACTATTTAATGAATTTGATTTTATGTATATTCTTAACCATTGGTAGAGAAGCCCGGGTAGAGGGTCATACCTCCATCAATAAATAAAGTGGCCCCATGCACATAATCACTTTCATCAGAGGCGAGCCAAACTGCAGCTTTAGCGATATCCTGAGGGACACCTACACGCTTGTAGGGAATAAGTTCCAACAATCTGGCTTCTGCGGCAGGAGTACTCCATGCCGCGCGGTTAATAGGAGTTTTAATTGCTCCAGGTGCCAGGCTGTTCACCCTGATCTTATGTTCTCCCAACTCCTGGGCCATCGATTGCATAAGCATCTTCACCCCTCCTTTTGAAGTAGCATAATTAGCGTGCCTGGCCCATGGTATGGTTTCATGAACAGAACTCATGCAAATAATTTTCCCTAAGGCAGCTGAGCGTTCAGGAACCGGCCCTCTGCGCAAAAACTCTTTGACAGCTTCCCTTGAGCATAAGAACTGCCCTGTGAGATTCACATTCAGGACCAGCTGCCAGTCCTCAAGGCTCATGTCGATAAAAGCAGAATCCTTTTGTATTCCTGCATTATTAACCATGATATCAATGGTCCCATAAGCTTTGATCATTTGAGTGAACATAGCTTTCACCTGATCTTCTTTGCTGACATCAGCCTGAACAGCCATGGCATATCCTCCGAATGATTTAATTTCCTCAATCATCTGCTGTGCGGCTTCTTCATCCGTCACATAGTTGATAACAACCTGAGCGCCCTCCCTTGCCATTTCCAGGGCGATGGCCTGACCTATGCCCGAATTGGCACCGGTTACCAGAGCCGATTGCCCTTTTAATCTCTGATTTTGCTGCATATTAATTTAATCTATATGGAATAAAACTATATTATTCAATCAATAAACACTTTAAATCACCACAAAGTTTTATAGTGTCCTGGTTTAACTACCAAGAATAACTAATAAGGCGTTTAACTTTAATCAAACACCTGAATATCCTGAATTGATATGACTTATTTATTTTTGAGTCTGGGTTAACATTTGCAGAAGGAGTAAATTATTACCCCGAACCCTGCAAAATTCATCTTTAATCCTCGGGGCTTCAGCGGAACAAAATTGTAATCCGCACCAGCTTCCCCAATCCGGGCACATGGTGCGGATCCAATAAATATTATATCTCATTCACCTCTTAAATAGTGTTCTGCCCCTTGAAGACCCTCGAATTGTCTAGGGTGACAAGATGCCCATCCCATGTAAGCCTGACAGATGTTGTACCTGAAATTGTAGCAGTTGCATAATTAGCCGGTGAAACACTCAAAAGAATATTGAATGCTCCGATATTTGTAAGCAAATTAAATGTTACCGTGCAGGTGAGATTTTTCTTATTTCTCATTATCTTATAGTCCCCGATTGTTCCTTCGGCTGTTGTTCCGCCGACACCATTAGATCCTTCCCTGAAGTCAGAACCTGTCTGCAAAACCGCTTTCGTCCCATCTACCTTTATAAAATTCAGGTTGGAGCTGACAAATATCCTTGAACCGTATCTATTCTGAAGATAATCAGCTTCAAGCACATACTGTCCGGAACTCAGGAGAGAATCCAGAACATGAAAATTGGCAGTAAGCTGGGCGTCTCTGGCCGCTTTAGCCTCTTTTCTGGTCACCTTACCCGATTGGATATCCTGGGAATTGCCGGAAAATGAAATTCCCATTAATCCGATCAGAAGTAAGAAACCTCCCAAATATATTTTTAAACTTTTCATAGCCTTAATATTAAATCACGTTTAAGATACTTCAAATTATATGCCATACCTGTCAGATGTTTCCAAAGGAATGAAATACTATATTCATTATTGGACAAGGAGAGGGCAGTATCTCTCAACCTCAGGCGTGGAGCTTTGATTTCTTTTACGGGAATAAGTCTTTCGATGTCCGGTACTTATTCAACAGGTCAAAATGTCAGTATTTTCAGATCCTGCTTCTGAGAGAGAGCCTTAAGAGGGGTTTATTTAACCTTATTGTACCAAATACAACAGCGAGTGTCATAAATCCTCCAAAAACCACTGAAGGGACCAGGCCCATGATCTTTGCGGATACTCCTGATTCAAATGCTCCAAGCTCATTTGATGATCCGACAAAAATGCTATTCACTGATGCTACCCGTCCGCGCATATGATCCGGGGTAAAAAGCTGAAGGATCGTTCCCCTGATCACCACGCTTACATTATCAAAAGCACCGCTGAGCACAAGAAGTAACCCTGAAAGAAGAAAACTTTTTGACAGGGCAAAACCTATCATGGAGAGACCAAAACCAAGAACCGAAATAAACAGGAGCTTTCCGGTATCTTTAACCGGAGGACGGAACATAAGTACCGTGGCCATAACCATTGCACCGATAGCGGGGCATGCTCTCAGGACACCGAGCCCCTGGGGCCCGATAAGCAGGATATCGGAAGCGAATACCGGAAGCATTGCCACTGCTCCTCCGAATAGCACGGCAAACATATCCAGGG
Source organism: uncultured Bacteroidales bacterium (assembly GCA_963789465.1). Taxonomy (GTDB): domain Bacteria; phylum Bacteroidota; class Bacteroidia; order Bacteroidales; family VadinHA17; genus LD21. Next base: position 52,154 of record CAWBLL010000022.1, on the reverse strand, counting down.
TAAAGGCTCCCAGTAATTCCGGAGTCTGAAAAACAAAACTTATACCGCTGCGGATCCTGGTAAAAACTCCATCATCCGATTCTATAACTTCATGCTTGCCTATTTTAATAAACAGCAGCAGGAGGAACGAGATCGAATAAAATCCCAGAACCAGTGAATATGCCGGTACAATCCCCAGAAATCCATAAACAATCCCGCCTATTGCCGGACCCAGAACAGCTGCTATCTGCCAGTTTGCACTGTTCCATGTGGCTGCATTTGCATACATGTTTCTGGGCACCAGTTGCCCGAGCAATGCAACCTGGGCAGGACTCAGGATTCCCCTTGCCAGACCGGTCAGGAATATGGTTATAAATAGCGGGATGACACCGAACCGTTGAGAGAAAAAAACCGGGTCTACACTGAAAATCAATAAAATAACTGCTCCAAAAATAAGTAACAGCGAACTGAACTTTATAATTTTATGGCGGTTCCAGATATCGCTGTAATGTCCGGCGAACAGCGAGACCGTGACCTGGGGGATCACTTCAACAAGTCCGATAAACCCCAGCCACAGGACATTATGAGTAATCTCATAAATCTGCCATCCGACGATAACCGACTGCATCAGGGCAGCCATAGTCATAAAAACACGATATAAAAGATAAAGGCGGAAATTTTTAACATGTATAACAGCAAAAGCCTCCCCGCTGAACCAACTCTTCATAAACAAATTATTCAGGCCTTAAAAATAGTAAATCGGGCCGGAATTATTTTGCATATTTCTGTATCCCATAATATTTATGCCTGGCCATCAGCTGCATGAATGTGCGGATATTATGAAACACATTCAGTTTCAACAGGAATTCCCTTTGAAATTGAAGGCTTTCTGATCCCTTGCCGAAGAATAGATTGCCAGAATAATCTCGACGGCTTTCCGCGCCTCTGGTCCTTCAATCTCAAAGGTTTTACCTTTTTCAACAGCGTCGAGGAATGCAGCTATGTTTCGTGCATGAGGTTCGAATGGTATCGCTGCCGGATCGGAGATCCCTCCTCCTCCTTCAATCCTTGAAAATAACCTTGCTATTTCATTATCAGCATCCGACTGGTCATCGAATTGCCATACTTTAAAACTGTTTTCAACCTGGATAACAGTACCCCTTGTTCCGGTAATTTCCAGACGTCTGAACTGACCCGGAAAGGATGCGGTAGTACCATATATGACTCCAAGGGCTTTATTCCTGAATTTCAGTATTGCAGCTGCAGTATCCTCAGCTTCAATTTTATGCGCCAGTGTAGCCACATAGGCGCTAAGCGAATCAACAGGGCCCATCAGGTACTGCAACAGATCTATCATATGAATGGCCTGATTCATTAAAGCTCCACCACCATCCAGTTTCAGGGAGCCGTGCCAGCTGTTTTCATAATAAGCTTCATTTCTCCACCATGGTACATGAACTGATGCATATGTAATAGTTCCGAAACGGCCGTCATCGATTGCTTTTTTAATATGTCCTACGGTATCGCTGAAGCGGTAATTAAATATACCACCCAATCTTGTTCCGGCTTCCGCATGGGCATTTATCATTCTTTCGATCCTGCTCAGTGAAATCTCCAGTGGTTTCTCACAAATCACATGTTTGCCATGCCTGGCTGCTTCCACTGTAGGCTCCATATGGGCCCCGCTGGGTGTGGCGATGGTTACAATATCAATATCGGGTGAGCTCAGCATTTCATCCACTCCGGAAAAAGCCCTGCATTCATACTTTTCAGACAGACCCGCGACTTTTACCTGATTGGAACCGCAGATCCCCGTCAGCCTTGCATTTTTCAGGCTTTTAATAGCTTTTGCATGAAAATCAGCTATCAGGCCGGCGCCTATAATTCCAAAATTCCAGATCTTCATCAGGGGGTTTTTATTCCGAATATTTTTGCCATTGTAAGTCCGTAACATTTTGCTCTGGTTTCCTCTGACACATTGCATGCATCCAGTGCTTTATTAAAACGGCGTATATTTTCCTCGAGAGCATCCGGACCCTCGTCGGTAGCAAAGAGAATCTTCTCCCACGCCGGCACCACCACTTTGGGCATATGAGGTTTACCGGCAGCATTGGTCCACCATAGCCATTGGGACCAATAGCCGGGGTCATCTTCCTTTTTAATAAGGGAAGAGCCTGAGAGATCAAAATAGAGATTACTATTCCGTCTGGTTGCTTCAGCCGCCTCTTCATACCAGGGATTTCCGAAATGTGCTGCATGAATTATCAGTCCGGGATGCCTGGCAGCTACATCTGCGATAAACGAGGGACGCAGGTTGGCCATTGTGCCGTCAGCCAAAATGCCCGTGTGAGGAGCAACCGGCATGCCCAGCTTTTCCGCAAGAGCCCATATGGTATCGTATTTCGGATCATTGTAATCTCTCCTCCCCGATGCAAACAGCTCTCCGAGTCCTCTGAATCCCATATCGTGCACTCTCAGGATATCGTCAACAACCGTGGGGCTGTCGATATTTATCTCAGCATACGGGATCACCCTGTCGGGGTGAGCTTTGGCAAAGGCTATTCCCCTGTCCAGATCTTTCATCTGCATCAGCAGGCATGCCATGGCATTATGTCTTGTATAGATATCAATGAACGATTTCTCCCACTCATCGGTGGCATCGTAATGCATATGGGAATCAATGATAAATGGAGGTGTTGAGTAACCGGCATTGCTTTTATTCCTGCTGCATCCTGTAAAAGAAAAGATTACAGCACTCAGGAATAATAAAAGTGGCGTTTTCATGTCGACAGATTTATATGGTTAACCTTTATTCTGATATTATATCGTTTCAGATCAGAGGGTGGTCTACAATTTCTTCCCTCATACGGTCCCAGTAAAGTTTTTTGCCCTGCCGGTAAGCATAGGTAGCCATTATACTAGCTATTGCATTCCAGTAACCGGTATGGATGTTCCCGTTGGGACTAAGATCTCTTGCCCTCATGCAGTCAATCCAGTTATTCAGATGATAAGGCATATTATCGCTCACGTTCACAGGGCCAAGCTTCATGCCATATTCCTCCGTGGTCACTATTTGTGCTTTGCCGCTCCTGATTGCCTCTTTCATGCCTTCATAGAAGTCAAAACCACCAGGAAGATCCTGATGTTCCGGTACGAGGAACCAGCGGGAGCTTCCTTCTCCCCCATGGGCAAATAATGTTGCATCTTTTCCTCGTATGCAGGTGTAATCCCCAAACATATTCGCAAAATTTGTTGCATAGGAATATAAAATTTTTGCATCCTCATAGGTTGCAAGAGCCTGGAATGTATCGGGATTCTGCCGGATATCAGGCCATCCGAATATGCCGCCATTTGCCACCATTGTATCCGGTATGGCAGTGTCGGTATAAAAATGGACAAGACCGCTGCCATGACTCATCCATTGCGAGGTAATTCCTCCTGAGTAGTCCCGGAATATCCTGAATTCAAAATATTTCCAGGGATCAAAGGGTACGTATGGTTTGCCAAGAAGCCATCTGTTCCAGTCTGTATCCTTCTCTCTTATTGCAGCAACATCCGGATCATCGGGAACGTGCCAGCGGGGTTCATTATCATTCCACACCTGTTCTATTTTTGTAACCTGTCCAATTTTCCCTGACCGGACTATATCACGTACCTTTTTCTGGATAGGATCACTGACCCACTGTGATCCCATCTGGGCGACCTGTTTTGATTCCAGTACGGCAGCTCTGGCTAGTTTTGCATCCTCAACATCCGTTGAAAGAGGTTTTTCGCAATAGCAGTCTTTCCCGGCCTTCACGACTTCGGCCAGAAGCTTTGCATGCTGGAAATCACCTGTAGCAATCATGACTGCATCAAGTTCCGGCATCTTCAGCATATCTTCCGAGTATTTAAACTGTTTTGGATCGGTATTGAACAGTTTTTTACAGTTAGCGGCAGCTTTTTCCCTGTTCAGGGTCCATATATCGCAAACAGCCACCACACCCAGATTCTTTTCCTTCTCAGCGGTTTTTACAATACTCTGATGGTCTGAACTTCTTGCTCCACAGCCAAGAAACCCGATATTGATCCGGTCGTTCGCGCCGATAATTCTATTGTATGATGCTGCGCTTAAGGAAGTGTAGTTTGATAAAACAGCTGTACCTGCAATGCCGGCAGCAGTTGTTCCGATAAAATTCCTGCGTGATAATTTTTTCTTATTCATTTTATTATGATTTATATGTTAACCCATGGCTATTAGCCCCTGGCTTAAGCCAGGGGTTCTTTGATGTGTTCAAGATTATCATTAAGTGGTGTCATATGGGGCATCAGAAGTTGGACAAACCCCAGTATGCAGATGTATGAGAACCCGGCAATCAGGAATGCCCAGAAGTATCCCGAATTGCCGGCAGTATCAAGGACCGTCCCGAGTGCAATATCAGCAACTATTGCAACAGCAACTCCAACCATCTTTCCTATTCCGATTACCGATGCAGTCGCCTTTTTGGGGAACACATCAGGCACAAGGGTATAACTGTTAATTGACCACGACTGATGACCGGCAGCTCCAATACCTATAAGAAATACTGCAAGCCATTTGCTATCTATGACCGATACCATGGCCACGGGCAGAATAATTATTGCATTTGCCAGGAGTGTTATTTTCCTCGCCTTATTAATTGACCATCCTTTTTTTATGAGCGCTCCCGAGGCCAGTCCGCCAAGAAGGCTTCCCGCATCCGCCATGACAAAAATAATCAGGAAGGGAAGTCCGATGTTCTTAATGTCGACACTAAACCTTTCTCCCAGAAACTTGGCGCCCCAGAAAAGATAAAACCACCAGACCCCGTCGGTAATTGTCGTAAGAGCGAAAGCCCAGGTCTCCTTTTTTGGCAGCAGCTTAATCCATGGAATCTTTTCTTCGGTCTCCTCCTCTGAATCACTGTTGATATAGGCCAGCTCTTCAGCAGATAATTTTGGATGGAATTCCGGTTTTTTATAGGTCTTTAGCCACAGAAAAACCCAGAATGCGCTGAGAGCTCCGGTAAAAAGAAAGGGGATCTGCCAGTTATCACCGTTCACAGAGACAACTGCTCCCACAATGAACGGGGCCAGAATAGCTCCGACACTGGTTGAGGCATCAAAGATTCCCGTAGCAAAAGCCCTGTCTCTCTTTGGAAACCATTCTGCAACAGTCTTGATAGCTGCAGGGAAATTACCTGATTCCCCTATCCCGAGACCAAAACGGGCCACAATGAATCCAACAAGGCTGAAAGCCGGCCGCACTGCCGCATGCAACATTCCGAATACGCTCCATATTGCAATCGAAAGAGTATAACCTATTTTTGTACCGAATCTGTCAATTATCCCGCCCATGAAAAGCAGACCGATCCCATAGGCAATTTTAAAGGAGACCATAATAGCTGCATAATCCTTGTTTGTCCAGTTGAACAGTGACTGAAGCGTAGGAGCCATGACGCCGACAATACTTCTGTCGAAATAATTTATGGTTGTAGCCATGAACACCAAAGCAAGTATCCGGTACCTGAAGTGTCCGATTTTCCTGACGGGTTGGGTCATCTTAAAAAGATTGATTAGAAATTGTTACTTAAGAGGCTATACCTTATCAGGAAGAACATATGGTTTGCGGTATTCTTTCCTTGTAAGCATCGCATCTGCTTCCGTATCATTCACAAATTTCTCAGCAGCTCCATTAAAATGCAACTCCCTTCCGAGCCTGTATGAAATATTTGCAAGATGAGGAAGATCTGAAGACATGACTCCCTCATGAATGTCACAATTCAGTATTTCACTCTTCCCGGCACGTACTGCTTCCACAAAATTTGTATAATGGTTCTCGGGAGGAGATACGGTATCCTCTTTTGATGTAGCGAAAGGCTCCTTCTCCCTTTTCCGGAAAGCTCTCCAGGTATCGCCGAGAATTTCCAGATATCCGTCTGTCCCGTAGTAAAGGTTTCCGGCTTCATTACCCTTGTAGCCTTCCTGGTTTGTGTACCAGCCTCTTACTTCAAACTCAAGAACGGTTCCGTCATTATATTTATATACTACAGTCTGAGTATTTGGTGTTTCCTGTGACGACATTTCATTTCCGTAAGTCTCAACATCACCATAGGCCATTTTCCCGGGGGTCATTTTATCGGGTGGGCTTGGTTTCTTTTTCAGTCCCCAGATGCCTCCTACAGAATATACTGTTTCCGGATGTTCATTTTTGTTCAGTCCCCAACGTGCAAGATCCAGCTGGTGAGGACCTGTGTTGCCGGTATCACCATTTCCGGTATCCCAGTACCAGTGCCAGCAATAATGGCTTCGCTTCTCATTGTAAGGTCTCATAGGTGCCGGTCCGAGCCAGCGCTCATAATGAAATCCGGCCGGCGGTTCACTGTCACCGGCGATGCCGTATGAATCACGGGCCTTGAAGCATAGAGCCCTTGCCATGAACACGTCGCCTATACCTCCGTCATGAATAAATTTAATTGCTTCCTTTACGTTTACGGAAGACCTGTTATTAAGGCCAACCTGCACAATTCTGTTGTATTTGCGCGCAGCCTCAGTCATTTTATGGCCTTCCAGAATATTATAAGAAGCGGGTTTCTCAACATAAACATGCTTGCCTGCCTGACAGGCTGCAATTGTTGCAAGCGCATGCCAATGGTTTGGAGTAACAATGGACACTGCATCTATATCCTTATCATCCAGAACCTTAAACAAATCCCATTCAAGCCCGGGATCTTCCCCGGTCATGTCCCTGACCATCTTTGATCTGGAGCCGAAAAGTCTTTCATCTGCATCACAGAGGGTCTTTAGTTTAACATTGTGGCTTTTGCTAATTGTACACCAGCGTCCGATATGATAACTTCCCTGATTTCGGATTCCGATTAATGCAACATTCAACCTTTCATTGGCACCAACGATCGAGCCATAGGATTTAGCTGATAATCCAAGGCCCCCAATAGCAATTCCTGCTGTACCAATGACACTTGTCTTTATAAATTCACGTCTCTTTGTCATCCTGATATAGATTTAAATGATATGATTAATACTTCTCGGAAAATTCTTTGGAATATTCATTGATCTCATTGTCTGTGAGATATTCTCCTGAACTGATAATAACCCTGTATCTGAAAGTTGCCGATTCACCTGCAGGAATCCTGAAGTTAACGGTTTCCTTTCCTCCTGTAAAGTCAAAGCCTCCCAGTGGGTTGGCTGAAAACAGGCCATAACCCCTGGCATGCCAGTATGTCGGATAGCTCTGGTTTTTGGGGTGATCGCATACTACCAGAGATATTTTATCATTGCCGATGGTTCCGTAGAGATCCATCCACTTTGCCCGGGTACCCCAGACCGCATCGCCGGTAATTCCTTCGCTGCTCCTGTAATTGCCGGTTATATCGTCATTTGACATTGCTTTGACAGTAGTGGTGCCTCCCTTTGTTTCCTTCAGCACCAGATCCTCTTTTTCAGGTAATTGCAACTGGCGGGCAACCCGGATTCCGAACATCCCCTCCTTGGTATCCTTGAAATTGACAGTGTCGCCGGTTGCAGTCAGGGTTGTTATCCGGTCAATTATCCTTAAAGATCCCTTGGCGATAAAGTGGTACACTGTCTTCTCTGAGAGAAGCTCGTTTCCTACAGAATCTATCCAGCTCTCATGTGTTGTTAAAGAACCTTCGCCGACTCCGCCTGTCATATTTTCAACGCTGAGATGTTTGATCTCGCCGCTTCTGACACCCCATTTTCCCTCCGAACCGTTGCCCCAGAAATCGAGTCCGTTTACATTTCCGTAGTTTAGCCAGATGCCCAGCTGGTGCCTGTGATCAGTACTCTCCCCGGGCCTGGGGTTAAGGGGGAAACCCCTTGTTATTTCAGTACCGGCAGCGTCAAAGACCGGATATAGATATTGGTTTATAAACATTGTCGTACCAGCAAAAGGATGTAAACGGCTTCCCGTCTGCCAGGACATCAATTTTCTTATCAGCCTGGTGATCGATAAATTCAATCTTTATTCCCTGGCTGCCGCTGACCTGTTTTCCGGACCTGTTTCCGCAAGAGGAGGTGATGAAAACTGTATTACTAATAAAACAATTGATAATGATTTCATTTTAAGATATTTTTGAATTTCAGTACTATCCTGCCTACCGGATCTGCCTGCTTAAGTATCGGGAAGAGTTTCAGCATCTCCTCATGGTCAGGTTTTCTGCTGTAATCAGCTATCTTAAAGGCTTCGGCATTCTTAATCCCTGATGCAGCCTGGTCCCCATACCACTTTTTAAGACATTCTCTCACAGCTTCATTTGGAGGAGTCAGCCACGACCTCATGAATTTGAGTCTTTCCTCCTCACCTGCAGGGACTTTGTCGAGGGTGCCATCGAGCCATGGAAGCCACTCGAAAAATTGCGATACATGAGCGGATGCGGCATAGATTTTTTGATCTGCAACGTCGTCAATATCGAATGCAATATCCGGATCAGTGAAATTTGACCAAAGGAATACGGGGTTTTTTTTAAGAGGAGGAGTATCCGGAGCCACATTGGGTACAAGCACCATAAATGATGCATCCTGCACAAGAAGGCTGGTATACCGGTGGTCGGGATGGTAATCATTAGCAGGATGAGTAATTACGATATCGGCTTTCCAGTTCCTTATTTCCCTTATCACTTTCAGCCGGTTTTCAAGAGTAGGCATCAGTTCGCCGTCGTGATTATCAATTACAGTATACTCCACACCGAAACGACGTCCTGCCTCCTGTGCCTCAGCCATTCGCCTCTTGGCGAGTGCACCGCCGCCCATTGACTGATGACCGGCATCACCGTTTGTCATTGAGACAAACTTGACCTTGCAGCCCATCTTTACAAATTTTATTGCCGTCCCGCCGGCATCCAGATCGCAATCATCGGGATGAGCTCCAAAAACAATTACCCTGACGGGAGCTGTCTGGCCGCCGGCAGTCAGGATAAATACAAAAGCAAAGAGAAGAAGAAGGTAATTCTTTTTCATAACTGAGATATTTGATTAGAACAAAAAAGTTATTATGAATCAAATGTATCCATTATGATAAGAACTTCAAAATCCTGAAGGGGTACTTTTTCAAAACTATTATTATATTGCCGTCTCAAACGACCCTATGAAAATTACATCAGTATACGTATTTCTGCTTGCCGGTTTTTGTTTTATTGCCAGTCCTGTCTCAAGTCAGGAGAAAGAGAAGGTTAAAATGAAGAAAGGTTGGTCCTTCGGGGCTTTTCCCACCTTTGGATACGATTCGAATACAGGCTTTAAATATGGCGGCATACTGAAATTATGGGATTACGGTGATGGCACCAGGTATCCGATGTACGATCAGAATATTCATCTTGAAATATCAAGGACAACAAAAGGTTCTGGTACCAATCAGTTAACCTATGATACGCGAAACCTGATCCCGGGTATCCGGATGCTGGCAGAAGCAAGCTACCTGACTGAACAGGTACTGGATTTCTACGGTTTTAACGGGTATAATGCATATTATAATCCTGCATTCAAAACAACCGGTAATCCATCATATATTTCTTCGGTTTTCTACCGGATGGACCGCCGCCTGGTCAAGCTGAAACTCGAGTTCATAGGAAAACTGAACGGGAATAACCTCAAATGGTTCGGTGGGTTTGAATATCTTGGAAATAAGCTGGATACCGTTGATATCAATAAGCTTAACAAGGGCAGGGACCCGGAAAATTTTCTTCCTTCTGTTGGCGGAGGGCTTTATGGTGATTTCGTGAAGTGGGGTCTCATCCCTCAGGACCAGGTTAACGGTGGACACACAGTAGCATTGAAGTTTGGGATTAAGTATGACAGCCGCGATAATGAGGCCAATCCCATGAAGGGTCTATGGACTGAGGCCCAGGTACTTGTGATCCCAGGGTTTATCAGCGATGGCTATCACTACACAAGGTTCGCATTTACTCACAGGCAATATTTTACTTTGTGGCCCGACCGGATAAATTTCGGATACAGGTTCTCATGGCAGGCTAAAATGACCGGCCGTATGCCATTTTATATGCTTCCCCTGGTTTATAATTCGGCACCGCAACTCACCCTAAGCGGGCTGGGAGGTGCCCGAACCATGAGAGGCATCCTCAGAAACAGGGTTGTGGGAGAAGATTTCGTATATGGCAATGCAGAGCTAAGGTGGAAGCTTTTCAGAGCAATAATCTGGAATCAGAATTTCTACATCGCTCTCTCCGGATTCACTGATGCAGGAATGATCACCGGCAAATATAAATTACCTGATATAACTGACCCTGAAGGTATTGCCTGGCTGCAGAAGGGAGAAAAGGAAAAACCGCATATCAGTTATGGAGGCGGCGCACATTGTGCAATAAATGAAAACTTCGTAATCTCAGTCGATTTTGGCTGGGCTGATGACCCGCGTGATGGAACAAGAGGGACCTATATCGGAATGGGTTATCTCTTCTGACCCTGATTCTGCATGCAAGCTACAGATCCCTGATCATCCAGATATCGCAGTTGAAATGGCCCGAATTACCGAGCCTTGCAGGTATAAACCTGAATCCGGCCTTTTCGTATATTCCTATTGCCTTGCTCAGTTCAGGCATAGATTCCAGATAAATCTGGCTGTACCCTAAACTGCGGGCCGATTCAAAAGTCTTTTCGATTAACATTCTCCCGATCCCTTTACCCCGTGTACCGGGGTAGAAGGTACAATTTAACAAGTTCAGCACAACCACGGGGAAGAGCCGGAGTCGGAAATACACCGCATCCACCTGCCATTTTCCCATCTGCTTCCGCAATCCAGTAAAAGGAGCCCGGCTTCTTAAATAAGCTATAGAGATCATCGGTAGCCGGATCATAATATACAGTACCGGGCTTGTCTATTCTGAATTCCCGGAATACCGATCTTATCAGGTCAGCAATTTCCCTGTTGTCGCTCTCTTCAATACGTCTTAATATAATATTCCGCTTATCCATGCTATCAAAGGAGTTGGAAATTCCGGTATCAAAAATAATCAATTCATTAACATGGAAATTAAAAACAATTTTTCCTTACTGCTAAAATTTACAGGTCTTTTTAATCAATTCTAAATCCAGAACCCACATTAAGCACCAGTGGACACAAAGTGCCAAACAGGGACTCAAAGGTCAGATGTATGTTAATACTTTATAAATAATACTCACTGAAAGATTTTCTGTTTTCACTACATTTGAAGACTAAATCCTAAGTTATTGAAAGGCTTATTTTCTCCTGGATCACTCTCATGGGAAAAAATATCCAGAAGGCTTCTGTCAGTAATCCTGATTTATTCCGCTTCATCTGGATACTCTTCAGCCAGGGATTATATAGTTACCGGAACGGTAACCGACATGTCAGGGTTTTCGGTGCCGAATGCAAGGGTATCGATGTTCAATGGCAGTATTGAATATAGCGCCCTCTCAGGATCTGACGGCAATTACTCACTTAAAATATCGGGAGTTTACGGGGATGTTTCCGATATGCTTGAACTTGGGATCCCTCATCCAAATCCCTTTACTTTTGCAGTGAATATCCCATTTATAATTAACAGTACGGGAGATGTCCGCTTTTCAGTTTATACTTTTTCAGGGCAGAAGATAAAGGACATTAATTATCCTGATGTAAGTCCGGGAAGCTATCGAATAATATGGGATGGCTGCAACGATAACGGAGCACCCGTAAGACAGGGGATATATATTTATGCGATCACGTTTAAAGGAAAGACATGGTCGTCGAAAATTATCAAATCAGCAGGGTATTCAGCATTTTCTTCCGCCACAACCCTGGAACCAGTCATGCTGCCGCCTGTCATACCTCCTGTCAACACTCCGGCAGTAAGAGTTCCGGTTATAACAGATATCAACTGTTCAGGCTTTTATCCTGTCAGGATCACTGATATTGTCATCAGCAGGGATACAACTATTGATTTCACAATAGCCAGGATGGAGGAAATACCGTTCAAGACCCAGGACGGCACTATAGCGATGTTTACGGAAACAGGTTACAGACCTCTGATTATCAAGGGCATTAACCTTGGAGCTGCGACACCCGGAACCTTCCCCGGCGAAATTGCATATTCAGTTCCGGGAGAACTTTATGATGAATGGATCAGACAGCATCGGGGAAGCAGGCTTTAACTGCATAAGGATCTATACCCTTCATCCGCCGGTATTTTATGAAAAACTTGCCAATTACAACAACAGGCATCCCTTTGATCCTATCCTGCTTTTTCAGGGGATCTGGCTTGAAGAGATTGAGAATCCATCTGATCCGGAACAGTATGACCTCATCCTCCGGGAACCTGCATTCACCGAAGAAATACATGAAGTAATTGATTGCATTCACGGGAACAAGGATATTCCTTTCAGACCCGGAAAATCATACGGGACATACAATACCGATCTTTCGAGATGGGTAGCGGGATATATTATCGGAAGGGAAATAAGCCCGGCAGAAGTCTCGTGTCACAAATTCATCCAATAGCTCAGTCACTTCATTTCAGCGGGAATCAGTTCAGTATTTCCGGAGGCTCAGCAACCGAATGTCTTTACCGCAACCATGCTGGATGAAACTGCAGTATTTGAGAATCAGCATTATAACTCCTCAAGGCCTGTGAGCATCTCAAGCTGGCCCACACTCGATCCGTCTGACCCATCCCACGGAAATACATACTGATGAAGATAAGGAATCTATTGATATTGCCCTGATAAACACTTCAAATTCCAGGGCAGGACTTTTCGCTACTTATCATGCATATCCCTATTATCCGAATTTCATAAGTGATCAGCCATCCTACAGGACCTACAGTGATGCAGAGGGGCCTGACAGCTATCTGGGATATCTGAATGACCTGAAGAGCTATTATCAGGAAATTCCGCTGGTGATCGGTGAATTTGGCGTACCATCAAGCTGGGGAAGTGCCCATCAGTCATTCAGTAATATGGACCATGGAGGCTATTCTGAAATACAGCAGGGGGAAAAAAATATAAGGCTGATCCACAATATTCTCGATGCCGGATGTGCCGGAGGCTTTATGTTCTCATGGATTGATGAGTGGTTTAAGCCAACCTGGATTGTTCAGTATCTTGAAGCATTCGGTCTCACTCTGACGGAACCACAATACCAACCCGCCAGCTATGGCAAAATCTGACTTCCCCGGAACAGAATTTCGGACTTGTAAAATTCACCGAGAATGATATCCTTCCTTTTGTAGCATATCATACGAATAATCCGGCAGGTCTAAACAGGATTGAAGCAACAAATGACAACAGCTTTTTTTATATTAATATCGAAACCGGTCAGCCGCTTACTCCCGGGAGATACCGTAATAATTGCTTTTGATACCTATTCGGGCAGACATAGGAGAGTCGAGGCTTATAAACGGAAAGACTATTGAGAACAGATCTGAGTTCATGTGCCTGTTCATTGCAGGAAACGATACATGCATTTCATTATGTAACCGAAGCATATGATATGAATGGACTTACTGCCAGGTTTAATCTGTCTGATCCTTCTGTCCAGAAATACAAAAGTACAGTGACCGACGGGGCTCCCTGGGAGCTGATGCAATGGATAAATGATGAATATGAAAAAACCAGCCAGGATATCGGACGCCTTCCTGTGGAAAATTCAAATGATTTTACCGCGGGTACCAGATCAGCTATTGCCTGGAATTCAAACAGGATGAAAATGCGTATCCCATGGACCATGCTCTATTTTTATGATCCTACCCGCATGGATGTAATTAACGGGGCTGTTTCCAACGACGGAGGTTATACCTTCAACATACTAACAACTCAGTCTGACGGAATAGCAGTGTCAGTTTATTACAAGGGCAGGTTATTTCTTCCACCGACAGGTATAACTGGGACAACTGGCTGATTGTTCCCCGCACGACTCCCGTTGAGAAAGACGTCGCTTCATATTGTTCAGGAGGGATTGAGATCGATACCCGGTTTTTCAGACTAGGTTACATTTTCCCTGGCTTTCCAGAAAGATTTTCGTTTCTTCTTCTCAAATCCGCTTCGTGTTGGCTTTTCCCCAACCCTGTTTCCCGAAAAGTGCTTCAATATTACCAATCACGGCAAAGAGGGTATGCATGGGATAGAAGAATGGTTCTGCCAGGGCAGTGGCCAAAAGTCTTAATACATCCCTTTTCCTTCCATATTTATGAAAGGTTATCTCCTCAAACAGGACTGCCCAAACTGAAAGACTTACAGCAAAAGTATATACAAAGAGAAAAAGCAGAAGAAAGAAAGGAAGGTTTAAGCTTATGGGCAACTACAAGGTAAATAGTATAAATAAATCCGGAAAATGCAATTAGTGGTGAGAGCCACTCAAAGAAAAACCAGTAGGGATAACCCAGCACCCCAAGTTTACCGTAATTGGGATTCATGAATATCCTGCGGTGTGTCCAGAGTGATTCTATAAGTCCACTGGTCCATCGTGTACGCTGTTTACTCATCGACTTATAATCGGAAGGCGCTTCAGTCCAGCAGAGCGGATCCGGAATATAGGTCACCTCATACTTCTCTTTCCTTTCAGCCTTGTAACGTCGCATCCTGAGAACAAGTTCCATATCTTCGCCAACAGTTTTTATGCTATACCCGCCTGCCAGTATAACGGTTTCCCGGTCGAACATCCCCATTGCCCCTGAGATGAGCATTAATCCGTCAAGATGACTCCAGGCCATCCTGCCAAGAAGAAAAGCCCGTGTGTATTCCAGCACCTGAAGGCGCGGCAATATCTGATCGGGAATCTTTATCTCACGGATATGACCCCGTTCAATGTCACAGGAATTGACAATACTTATCACCCCTCCTGTTCCAATAACCTTACGTTCCTTCTCTTCAAGAAAAGGTTTTACCAGCTTCAGAACCGAATCTGATTCAATAATTGAATCGGCATCGATAGTCACGATGAGGCTGTTTCTGCTGATATTTATCCCGGCATTCAGGGAATCGGCCTTGCCTCCGTTATTCTTATCAATAACCGTTAGCCTGTTATAGGAAGGGTTATCTGATTTATAAACTCCTTTTATCCTTTCGCAGGGTATCCGGTAATCAAAATAATAATTGACTTTCACCAGCTCAAAGGCCTGTACGATCTTTTGAAATGTATCATCCGTAGATCCGTCATTCACTATAATGACTTCAAAATTATTGTAATAGAGTGAGAGCAGTGTCCTTACATTATCGATAATTGATTTGCTTTCATTATAAGCCGGGGCTATTATTGAAATTCTCGGAACAAGTGGCGATAATACGAGTGTATTATAGTTGATATAGCTGTTTTTCCTCAGATATTTTCTTAGAGCAATAGCTGAAAATATCCCCAGGAGAAGGTACGAAGTAAAGAGTACCAGGGTAAGAATGAAGATAAGATTTGCAAATAAGTATTCCCATAGCCTTTAGTTTATTCTCCTGTCAAGCACGTGTCTTACAATAATATTATAATTCTTGTATTCTGATTTCATGATTTTAACAAGGGCTTTTACACCCTCTTCTCCCATTTTCTCAATTGATTTTGTTGCTTCAATCTGCAGTTGTACGTCATCCTCCTTGTCAAGTACGAGCTTAAGAAATCCCAGCATTGAGGGATCAGGCATTTTACCCATTGATTTAACTATTTCGAGGCACGTTTTATAATCCTGGGTTTTATACATCCTCTTCATAATTTCAAGGGTTGATGAGAGGCCGAGATCACCGGCCACCTGTACTGCCAGAAGCCGGACATCCGGTGAATTGTGAAGGAGACACCTTTTTATTCCTTCTTCAGCATCAAACTGTTTAAATTCCCTTATCATCCGAAGTGAAAATATGACCACCGAATCGTTTGATGATGTCAGCCATTTCTTAAACGAAGGAACAGGTATGTCATGCTGGATTATCAGGTCGTGAAGGGTTATCTGTTCCCAAAGCGAAAATGGTCTTTCAAGATGTGATAAGAATTCGAAATGGTCATTATCACTTAGCCTGACAAGAGCAATCTGCGCCTCCATCCTGAGAATTTCATTTGACGAATTCAGAGCCTTAAAAATAGAGTCATTTGCATCCTTGATGTTCATGAAGGCAAGCTCCCTGAACCCTTTTATTTTTTTATGCCAGCGAAAATCCCGGGCCCTGGATAATGAATCCTTATCCAGGCCCAGATGCTTGTAGAGACCGATGAGTTTCTTGCTCTCTTCTCCCTTCAGGTTTACACTGACATCAATCATCTGGTCAATCAGAACCTGCCGGTTGTAGTTATTTGAGGCAATTGACCTGAATTCATCAGGAGTGGCGCTGCCATAAAGATAATCAACAATCAGGCTCTGGTATTTTTCCATTAAATAATGGTGTAATTTTTCTTCCTTTTCAAGCCTCCTCCGGTTGAGCAGAATGATTACCAGCAGTGTTATCATTGAAGCTATTGAGAAGAGAATAGTAATAATAAGGGCATTTACAAGAGCAAATGATTCTCCAAAATACTTTATCCTTTTCAACCAGGGGGAGTTCCCATTGAAAAAGAATATTTCACCATCCCTGTATAGAGTATCAACAGGAGTCTCCATGATCTCCGTGATCTCAGAGATATCTGTATAGGATGTCTGTACAGCCTGAGGGGCAGCATACAATACAGTATCAACTGAAGTATTCGTTTTAGGGCTTTCCACTGGGACCTGTTTTACAGTGTTCTAGCAATGGGCTCATCCCAGGTCTCCCATTGAATGACTTCCGGAATACGTGTTATTCTCACTTTGTAGAGGCCTTTCTCCTCGACAATTCTTACTTTCATGTTTGACAGGTTTTTCATCCCTTTCGATATCTTCAGGGCATTTGATTCGTTCCGGAAGGCACCGACCTGGATAGGGAAAGTGTCTCTGCGAGAGACAACGAAAGCGCTCAACAGTGCCCCTCTAAGAGTGTCATCAGTAAGTATTATCGAATCATGTCTGTAAGCTGCCTCTTCCTCCGGTGCGCGCATCCTGGAAGAATAAGATCTGCCCGCTGCAAGTGCCGACGGAGACTCCATTATCCGTAAACTGCGGTATTTGTGAAAAGGGGCAATATCAGGAGAAGCAAATACTTCATTTCTTCATTTTAATGGCATATGTAAAATTAATATTGCCTTCAAACCTGTTCCTCCAAATATTTTCTGAATACTCCTCATAGGAATATCCTGTTCCTACCTTCATCACCAGTTTAGGTCCCAGTGCAACATTATAGGTCAGTCTTGCGCTGTAGGCACTTAGTCTCATCAGGTCGGTCTGTATATCGAAAGGCTCATCCGGGGCTGTACCTGCTCCCAGTGTAAGCTGAAGATAATTCACATCATTAAAATAGCGTCTGGCATTAAAATATGCTGAAGTGGTCAATCCGTGATCTTTAAAATAAAGATATCCCTTGAGGGATAACCAGTATCTGCCAATATATTTCTCCACAGATGCCAGGGCAATAAAGATATTCCGGTTAAAATAATAATAATTCATTCCGGCGGAGACAGCCCATCCGGCAGGAAGCACCTGCCATACTTCCACAGCGGCTCTGTGACGTGGGAAATATGCTCCCGGGCTGAATGCATAATCGAGATAAGCATAGTTCTTTGCCGACATTTTGGATATGCCTCAAGCTCCAACTGCCATTCAGTTTTGTTATCAGGTGAAGGATCACCAATGATTGCATTGCCTATATTGATATCGGCAGCAGCAAGCCCCCAGTTAAATCTGTGTTCAGCACCCGCATTAAAAACCTGCCAGAAACGGCTTATAGGGCTCACTGAAAGTATCGAACGAATATCCTGCCCGTATTGCTGTCGAAACAGGAGTATTCTCCTTCGACCAGGCAATAATATCTCTTTTCGCGGAAAGAGCATCCGCATTTGATGGTTCAGTCATCAGAAGAGTGTCGATAACCGCTGCGGCATTGGCATAGTCCTTCTGCCAGGCCAGTATGCGCCCCAGCAGTATCCGCGCATCGCCATATGACGGATAGCTGTTTACAAGCTTTCTTGCATCCGCAGCTGCAGTATCAAGCTTTCCGTCAAAAGCGAACGCCCTTATCCGTGCATATTCTGCCTCCGGATCTGTAATTTCCTGTGAAAGAATCGGAACAGAAACAAAAATTTTGGTAGAAAGAAGGATTATAATAATCAGGATAAAACGACTGTTCATACTTCCGGTTTGAGAATAGATCTAATCTTACGGATTAAGTCAGATGGATTGAAAGGTTTCACAATATAGCCGTCAATCCCCATCTCTCCTGCCTGGCGTTGCACCTCCTGATCGCTGAATGCGGACAAAACAAGAACCGGAGTCTTCTGCTTAAGTTCGGACCTGAGAAACTTAATTATTTCCAGTCCGCTGTGAAACGGGAGATGTATATCGACAAGGATCAGATCATATACAGTCTTATGCAGAAAATCAAATGCCTTATTACCATCTTCTGCAAGATCAACTTTAAATCCATCCTTTTCAAGAACAACTGAAAGAGTCTTGATGACCAGTTTGTTATCTTCGCACACCAGCAATCTCATCTTTTTAAAAATACCCACTGGTATTTTCAGAATTATGATTTGCTAATAATGAGTAACAATCTATATATCCAGTGATAAAGATAGAAAGATTAATGGATAGTTTTATCAATTATTTTCAAGTAATTAGAAGGTTTTTGACGAACGTGCCAATAAGTATGGTATCCTGTTAATAACTATGTTTCAAACAGGATTTTTAACCTTTGATAAGCTGCTTTATCCCGGGGACATGCATCTGAACAATAGCATGACAATTAGTATATGATCACAATGAGAACCAGTAATTAAACTTTATAAGAAATATTTTTTAGGAAAGATACTCCGGAGTTCCTTATATGATTCTTTTAATGAAGCTGTGAATTTCCGGTATTCCCCGTTTGTTCGCCTGACCAGACGAAATAAATGGATGAGCCGAGGCGGTATTCCCATTTCGCTACAAAGTTGGAACGGAACTGATGGAAATTGAAATCCGGGTTTGATATGGTATAGTCGGGAACCGCATCATTATTCTCATCAAGCAGGTAATTTCCGTCGGAAAGAATACATTGTCATAAAGGGTGAACCTGTCATTATAGGAATCGGCTACAGGATCCGTTACATATTTGAATTCGGAATATGTTCCCCTGGAAATAAACGGACTTCCATAATATTGTATTGAGAATTCAGGGGTTATATTCAGATCGAGTCTCAGTGTCAGCCCAAAGTTGACTGATCAATAGTCCCGAGGATATATCTTTCCTCCGTTAGATAATTGCATGTTGCGACATATTGAAGATCATCATTGTTATCAATGAAATTCCCTGAAACACCAATCTTAAATCTCCGGAAAGGCCGATATGTAATTCCGGGCTGTAGCTCGTAGACTTATTGCCGAATTATTTCCTTTGGTTTCATAGCTATAGTCAAGCCCGAGAGACAACTTCTTCGAATAATCGGAATGCAGGCCGCCGAATGACAAGAGGGAAAAAGGCATTATCATATCATAGCCTCCGCGAAGGATTCTGGTATCTATGGCTGCCGAATGGTATATAAGGTTTAATCCGAGACCCCACTGGTTAGTGAATTCCGATGTAAATGCAAATGCCCTCCGGTACCCAGAAAGGTACCGTTGAAATTCCAGGTATTAAATTGTTCCAGACCTATATTATAGGTTCTGAATATTGAGACTGGCTGGTTGACAAAGTATGCTATTTCGTTTTCCTGGTTTATGGCATCAGCAGCACTCATATATCCCAGATCGTTTAGTTCCAGACCTGGTGAAAGTCATGAGATCCCTGTTGAATATCTCCATAATCCTTTTGACCCTTTACCTATCTGAACTTTGCCGCCGTATCCGCTCAGATTGGTCGGCTGGTATCATAATTGAGATAATCTGCACCCGGACGCTGGTAATATCGTGCAGAAGATTCTTGAAGTACCTTCATAGCTTCCGTACTTCCGTTTAGATAACTACCTATCAGCCGTCCATACATAAAACTCCTTATCTTTAAAGTGATGCGCAGTCAAATCCTCCGGTGTAGGCATCTCTCGGAAGAAATTCCAGGCCGGGCTCTTTAATAACACGATTAACGGATGTAAGCATTCCTCCTACAACCGTATTTGCTCCGTTATATCCTTTCTGCATACGTGCAACCATATAATTTGTAAGGGGTTCCACCTTTGTTGTGCTTATGTTGCCATCCGGGTCGCGATTCTTGCATATTCATTAGTCGTTACACTCTGTATCAGCCCTACAGATAGACCTTTTGAAGTTGTTCCGCTTAACTTGAAGGCACTTAAAATTGCTGTTATATCCGGTGAATCAACATAAAGTAATCGTTGGAATCAATAGTTAGTGAAGGGGAATGTCCGATCCTTCGCGAATAGAACAGGCTCTGGTTATCAAATTTATAATCAAATATTGTCAATCCCTCAAGGAAGAAAGGTCTTTTCTCCTGATAGAATGTTTCAAATGCAGTAAGGTTCATTACTGAAGGGTCTGACTCGACCTGTCCGAAATCAGGATTAAGCGTCAGATCTAGGGTAAAATTGCTTGAAATCCCTATTTTTGCATCCAGCCCGGCATTTCCACTCCATGTCCTTCCCTTGGATGCAAATGGATTCGAAGGTCTTTTTTCCATTGTTTTCAGTTCGCCCAAAGCATATGGCATTATTTCCAGGCTTTGCGATTTTTTCAGTCCCTTTATACCATGCAGTTCACCGAAATTAAAAAGCACTCCCGGTCCGGTCTTGGACTGCTACTCCCAGTCACTCTCCTCCTTATAGCTTTAATCCATCTCCATGGATGCATTCCCCATACCTGATCCGCCTCTTTACTGTACCGCAGCTGGCTTAAAGGCACTTCAATCTCGGCTACCCATGCAGAGTCTTCCAGCCCTGTTTTACCCCTCCATACAGCATTCCAGTTGAAATCCCCTTTTTTAGGATTAAATAATATCAGGTCGATCTTTTGGCCCCAGGCTGTCATGGAGAATTCAAACCCAGTACGGTGATCATGATAACTGTCAAAATTAACCCCCATTATGTCGCCGGCAAATTCATCCCTGGCACCTGCCAGCCTCTGGATTTTTTGAGGTTCACCGTCAAAGGCCCGAAAAGCTACATATATATATTTATCGTCATACTGGATGTTTAACTCCGTCGGATAAGTAGCCGGCGCTCCCTCATTGGGAATGTACTGATGATAATCACCTGCCCAGGTACCTTGTTTCCAGCACTCATCATCGAGTTTCCCGTCAATAACCGGCTTTCTGTTACAATCCTTGAAGTAGTATATACAGGCTGAATAACGCTGCCATTTTTTGGAACTGAGTCCTGCGGATCGTCAGCTCGTAAGAAGAGATTCTGCAGGATATGCAGGAAGTGAAAGGAATAAACCTGAAATAAAAACGGGGAAAATTTTTTTAAAGAGTACAGATCGTTCCATTAAACTTCTCAACCATTATCCATATTAAAACAAAAGAGACAACTCTCCCTGATTAGATTCAAATATAGAAGAATAACTTTATAGAAAATACATTTTAACATTTATTGACATAAATCCATTCAGCCGTTTGAATAGTTTCCTCCATTTGCAATGACAGGGGTATTGCAACAATTGATAAATGGAAGAACGGCTATTAATGGATAATCCTGAGCAGCAACAGGGACAGAATGGTCAGGATGGTCAGAGTTGAAACACCCACCGGAAACCATACCGGTGCAATCCATGGTTTCGGAATAAGAAAGAGGACATCAATTGTGGTGAGTTTTGGAGGCCATTTTATGAGAATATAGAGTGAAACATAGTAAAAGAGGTCCCAGAAAGCAAAAGTCCATAGAAAAAATACTCCTCTTTCAATCCAATTACTCCCGGTAAGCCAGGCAATGACTACCAGCATAATTATTGTTGCCGCTTCCCTTGTCATCTCTATGTGAAGGAAGCACACCGGGATTGTTTCAAGAGATTCCTTATTCGATTCCGAGTCCAGCAAGCCAAGGGCTTTTCTAAGATATACGACAACCACGCCTTCCAGGTGAGCCATCGCTATACCGAAAAGAGCGAGAAGAGTAAGATTTGTTACCATTTCGTAGTCTTTTATTTTCATGCACTATAATCCTCTGATAAATCTTAAAATACCGGGAAGGAAATTTATCAATCCCGTCAGAACAGCGACCATTGCTGAAATAAGCACACCTGCCGCAGCTACATCCTTGGCTTTGCCGATTCTTTCATCCTGCTCCCCGGTAATCGCGTCTGAAACATGCTCAATGGCAGTGTTGAAGCATTCACTGACAAATACGAGACCGGTTACAAAGAGAATGGCAATCCAGTCAATACCTGAAATCCGGATTAAAATACCGGCAATTACAACGCATACAAGAACAAAGAGGTGGATCCTTGCATTATGTTCATAGCTGAATAAAGTTATTATTCCCTGAAAAGCGTACCTGAAGCTTTTTAACCTCTCTTTGATACTGAAGCTGCTTTTCTGTTGTTTTTTATCAGTTGTGTCCATATTTTTAACTATGATACTGATTATTCTGAACATTTGAACTGTTACCGGATATTCGTACAGTATAACCTGCAGCAGGGATTATACTTCCAGCAAGGCATTTTTTACTTCCGGCAGCAATGTCATATCAAATCCAGATTGGCTCAGATATCCTTCAATGCCGCCATAATGGTCGTCGACCCTGTCTAAGACCGATTCAATATTCCTTTGTTTCACCATGACTGCAAACATCATGTTTTTATATGGGAAATAGCCTAATGAGACAATTGTCCTGAATAAAAAGTGCCGTTTGAAGTAAGGAAAAAGGGCTTCATTTGATTTCATAAAGTCGACGATTATCATCTTTCTGTCCACACCCATAGCAAGCAGTACCAGGCAGAAATGATGCCTGTCCTGTCTTTGCCTGCCTGGCAATGTATGAGAACGGGAGATAGCCCCGGCGAGGCAAGCGTCTGCATAACCTTTCCGAAAACAGGACAGGAGGCATCGAGGATCTCAAGGTAGATCTCATTCGAGATGTCAGCAATTATTTCATTTGCATCCTTCCGGAAAATGAATGGCCTCAGCCTTTCGGTTGTCGTCTGCTGGAAGTCAAGGGGCAATGATAACCTTTCCGTATGATCAACAGGTACATATTTCTTCCTGACCTCCCTGGAGGCCCTGAGGTCAATTATAGTCCTGATATTCAGTGAGCTGATCCTTTCAGTATCGCCTTTGCTTAACTTGTCAGGATTTGCAGACCTGAATACAACCCCCTTCTTTATCATGCTGTTATCTGCAGCAGGCACACCCCCGATATCTCTGAAATTAAGCAGCGATTTAAATCCGTAATCCCCTGAAGGGCGGTGTTTGCTCAATATGTTACCTCCCATGACATATCAGTTAACTGTTAATTAATTCAAAAATAATATGAATCCGTGTTATACACTATCAAATACATTAAAATAAAAATATTTGTTACTTTCGTACCATAGCACGAGGGGTGAGAGTACTCCCTCATCTGCGGAACAAAGGTTCATTGCTTTAACTAAGTTCTCACTGCGATTAATGATTAAAACGCTCTTACTTGTCGGCACTGGTGGATTTCTTGGGAGCATTTCCAGGTTTCTTGCTTCCCGGCTTATACAGGAAAACCTTTCCGTGGCATTTCCATTCGGGACCTTTTTTGTAAATATCATCGGGTGCTTCCTTATCGGATTGATCTATGGTTTTTCCGAAAGGAGTTCTCTTCTGACATCCGGATGGAAGATGTTCCTTGCCGTTGGCTTCTGTGGAGGCTTCACAACTTTCTCCACTTTTGCCAACGAAAACCTTGCCCTGCTTCGCGACGGTGCTTTCTTCTACTTTACGATATACACCGGGCTAAGTATCTTTCTGGGTATAACAGCAACATTTTTTGGAGTTTTAGTAACCAGATTATTTTAATATCATGAACCCATATGACAAAGCCAGACGCTTAAGAATCTATATCAGCTCTACTGATAAGTATGAACATTCTCCACTGTATGAGGTGATTGTTTATTCTGCCAGGAAACATGGTCTAAGGGGTGCCACAGTCCTGAAGGGGATAATGGGATATGGGGCAAGCAGTGAAATGTACAACAATAAATTGTGGGAGATCACTGAAAAAGTTCCGCTTGTGGTGGAAATAATAGATGAGCCGCATAAAATCGATGAATTCTTTGAATTGATAAAGCCTCTGTTCGATAAAATCGGAAAAGGACACATAATAACTGCAGATGAAACCGTAGTGCTGTTGCATAAGCAGCGGCAATAAGGTATAGGAGCCCGTTCCAATAATTATTTTAAATACTGTAACAGAAAGTTTATGGATCCGAAAGAGCGAGTACTCAGGGCATTAAGAAAAAAAGAGGGTAATCCGGACCGTGTACCGGTTCAGTTTGACCTTTGCAGAATGCATACCGAATCATTCGGGAAAAAACTTGGAGTTGAACCTGATTATGCTCTCTCCTATTATGAAGATCTGACATACCGGATTTCAGCAAACGAAATCAGGACAAGGATGGGAAGCGATATGGTCGTTGTAGGAGGTACGGTACCTGCGGGCTACAGGCCGGAAATTGTTCAGGGGGATATCACCATGAACGAATTCGGCATGCACATGAAACCCACCGCATTATACGTGGAGGTGGTAAAATGTCCGCTTGAAAATGCCGCATCGCGCAGTGATATAGAAAACTATAATTTCCCTGATCCTTATGCTCCGGGAAGATTTGATAAAGCCAGGCGTGATATTGACAAATACGGGACAGAATATTTTATAACAGGGGATGTGGGGATCTCACTCTTCGAGATGGCCTGGCATCTGACCGGTCTCGAAAAATACATGGTTGGTATGCTTTGTGATGAACCATGGCTCGATCTTTTGAATGATCGCGTTGAAGAGTGGAGTACAGGACTGGCGTTGCAACTGGTCAGAGCGGGGGTGGATGCCATATGGTTTGGAGAAGACCTGGGAAGCCAGACATCAACACTGATTTCACCTGAAGACTGGAGGGTCAGGTTTAAGCCCCGGCATAAGCGCATGATAGAAAAACTCAGAGAGGTAAATCCTGATCTTATTGTAATTATGCATTCTGATGGTGCCGTCGCTCCCTTGATAGATGATTTTGCAGAGATAGGTGTTGATGTGTATAATCCTGTTCAGCCCAATGTTCCCGGATCAGATCCCCGGGAACTGAAAGAAAGGTATGGTGATAAAATATCATTTTTCGGAGGAATTGATCAGCAGTCGCTCCTCCCTTCGGGTGATATAAAAAGGATCAGGGCAGAAATAAAAGATCGGATTGCTATTCTTGGGAAAGACAGGGGTTATCTTCTTGCTCCCGCCCATATACTTCAGCCGGATGTCACAGCCGAAACTATAGAAGTTATGATACAGGCAGCAAAGGAGTATGGTATTTATTAAAAAGTGGAGAAAACCGGTCCGCTTAAAGGACTATACTACTTATAATTTATTTTTCAGTTCAGTTTCATATAGTTTATAAAACTCATCCCTGATTTCATTCCGGATTCTGTAAAATTCATTCAGGACTTCCACATATGATCCCTTAAACGCAGCCGGATCATCAAAGCCTATATGCAGCCTGTGCCTTACCTTTCCGGGGAATACGGGGCAGGTTTCGTTTGCATTGTCACAGACTGTAATAACATAATCCCATTCCTCATTAAGATATTTGTCGACATTCGTCGGCATATTGCCGCTTATGTCTATTCCTTCCCGCTTCATAACATCTATGGCTGTGGGATTTACTCTAGCTGCCGGATCTGTTCCTGCGGAGAATACCTTCAGCCTTTTATCGAATGACTTCAGGAATCCCATGGCCATCTGGCTGCGGGCGCTGTTTCCGGTACAAAGAATCAGGATTTTCATCAATTCTTAATGCAGCGCACAGAATATTTGTTTACTTTCTCTGTGCCGGGAATCTCAGCGACATCCTCTTTCCTGGAGATATCAATTACAGGCATCTTGCTGATTACCAGGTAGCTGAAGTACTCGGCATTACCTTTATCATATTCTGTGGAAGTCCAGTAATAAGCACTCTCGTCCATTTCCGAGAATGTACCTTCATAATCCTGCATGCCTCCCAGTTGAATGGCAAAGGAGGAGGGATCTGAATTTGACTTCTTCCATTTTTCACTGTGTTCGAAATAGTTTGCCAGGGTCCTGAACTCCTGCCCCGTTGGCAGATGCCAACCTGAAGGGCAGGCATTTAATGCTGTTTTCCATTCATAAAGCATGCCATAACCGGGAAGATTATCAGAATTATTGTCGAACAGATGAGCCCCGTCAGCGGCATTAAACTTAAGATTCTCAGCCATCCAGGTTACTCCATGTATTGTAATTGTACCATAAACGATGCCGTCCCTGTTGTCGGTAAATTTTCCCTGGCCCGACAGGAGGCTTACGGCCGACAAGGAAATAACAGCAAGCAAAATCTTTCTCATACCAATCTTATTTAGTCAGATAACAGGGCACAAAGTTAAGGTATGAAAAAGGAATTCCGTGTTGAAAAAGTAAAATGTTATTAACCAAAAAGGTAAAATCATATGTGAAAATATCGCAGGGAGAGGTCGTGACCTCTCCCTGCGATTTATTCATTTTGCATATGTCGGGACGTTTTGCATAAAGGTGCCCTGACCTGTCTCTTCGATATCAGAATTTGATGAATTTTTCTTTTGGTGTCATGCAGAAATCACATTTATCCGGTACAGATGCTTCATCATAGGTATTTCCGCAGACAGGGCAGACTTCCCAGTTAAAGGGAAGAGAGCTTTCTCCTCCGCTGTTCAGTGCATCCAGTGCATTCTGATAAAATACCTTATGCTTTTTCTCGGTATCGAGTGCCCATCTGAAAGATTTCACGGCATCCTTGACTTTCTCTTTTCCCGCGGCCGCAATGAACTCGGGATACATTGTTTCAATCTCATATGACTCGCCCTTTATGGCATCGGCAAGGTTATCTGCTGTTGACATTACTTCAAACGAACCTATCTGGGGGCCTTCAGGTTTCGCTCCGAGCTTTTCGAGAACCTTCAGGTGATTGGCGGCATGAATAGCTTCTGCTTTGGATGTGGCCTCGAACATAACGGCAATGGTATCATAGCCCTCTGCTTTGGCCTTTTCAGCAAATGCAGCGTATTTTGCACTGGCAGTTGACTCCCCGTTATAGGCAGTCTTTAGATTTTCAATTGTCTTAACTGGGTTTGGAGTACATCCGAAAATCAGTCCTGCGACAAAAGTCAACAAAATAAATCTGGTTATGGTTTTCATGTCTTCAGATAGGTTTTAAGTAAATATTTGGTTGGTTATTATTCACAGAACAGATTAATCAGAGAGGCATCATGTAGTTATAAACCATGGTACCTCCAAGCAAGCCGGTGACGGAAACGGAAACAAAAGTAAGGCAGTAGATGCCAAATGCAACCCATTTGAGTCCGGTATCCTCTTTCTTTTTTACAAGGAGATAAATCCTGAACAATGCAGCTGCTATTGCAAGGATCATAGTTATCAGTCCGCCCGTCTCATGTTTGTCAAATATCGCCATTATGTCACCCTCTGTAGGCTCAACAGAAAAAAGCTGTCCGGTTGTCCAGGCGACTATGGCAGATACAGTTCCGAGGATCAGGAGATAAAATCCTGTTCTGGAAAGACATTTTTCACTTTTTAAGAAGAGCGAGATAACTTCCGCAAGGAAACCTACAAGTATCAGTGCAATAGGAAAATGCACTACCATGGGATGCAAATGAGCTGTATCTAACATGATAATTTTATATTAACAGAGTTTAAAAGTGTTGAGCCAGCCGGAAGGCTGAAAACATTCTACCTTTCAAATATATGATATTTCTCCTTTAATAAAGGGTATCCCTCATTCTTTTTTACTCTCTCAACAAAAATCTAGGCATTGATATCCAGTATATTAAATTCAGTTTTTGTTCTCATATTAGCAAAACAATTATTAATTAATTACCTTTGGACCCATTTTAATCCATTTTTTATCAGGAAAAGAAATAATGTCAGGCAAGAAGGAGCTGAGACCCTATGGTGAAAAACAACAGGCATTCGACAAGCGCTATCTGGAGATGGCACTGATATGGGCTCAGAATTCATACTGTAAGAGAAGACAGGTTGGCGCCCTGATAGTACAGGGAAAAATGATAATATCCGATGGATATAACGGGACTCCTGCCGGTTTTGAAAATGTTTGCGAGGATGAGAATAATGTAACAAAACCCTATGTACTGCATGCGGAAGCGAATGCCATTACAAAGGTTGCAAAATCGAATAACTCAAGTGACAACTCTACTCTGTATGTTACAACTTCGCCGTGTATGGAGTGTGCAAAACTCATAATACAGGCAGGAATCCGACGAGTGGTTTACTGCAACCGCTATCACAAGGATGACGGACTTGATCTTCTCAGACGAGCAGAAATTGAACTTGTATATATTGATCCGGAAACAGATATTTATGAACTACAATAACACTAAAAGAAGCATACTGCTTCCTGTTTTGCTGGGCGTCGCGCTGGCAATCGGAGTTCTCATCGGGAAATTCCTCCCCTCATCGGAAGATCTGTCGCAACATTCAGGATTAAGGTCCAGGAATGATAAGTTGAACAGCATCCTGAACATAATTGAATCCAACTATGTTGATTCCGTGAACCGAGACGACCTCGAGGAAGCGGCTATTCCCGCGATTCTAAAAAAGCTTGATCCTCACTCGGTGTATATCCCCGCAAAAGATCTGGCCCGAGCCAACGAACCACTGCAGGGCAATTTTGAAGGGATCGGCATATCATTTAATATGGTCACGGATACAATTCTGGTTATCAGCACCATACCAGGAGGTCCGTCAGAAAAGATGGGACTGCTCCCGGGCGACAAGATCCTATATGTTAATGACTCTCTTGTTGCCGGAAAACACATTAGCGATGAAAAGGTTATGGGGATGCTGAAGGGCCCCAAAGGAACAGTGGTAAGGATAAAAATTCTCAGAAGCGGGCAGAAGGAGCTTCTCCCGTTTGAAATAACCCGCGATAAAATTCCAATACACAGCATCGATGTCAGCTATATGGTCAATGCCAACACCGGCTATATAAAGATCAACAATTTTGCTGTTACTACCTTCGATGAGTTCATGAAAGGACTCAGAGAACTTAAAGATCAGGGCATGACCAAGCTTATTGTGGATCTGCGGGGAAATTCGGGAGGTATAATGGAGGCTGCCATTCAGATTGCCAACCAGTTCCTTCAGGAGGGACAGCTCATCGTATATACGGAGGGAAGAGCACAGCCCAGAAATGAGGCCCGGGCTACCGGAAAAGGAGAATTCGAAACGGGAGATCTGGTACTGCTGGTCGATGAATGGAGCGCTTCTGCAAGTGAAATACTTGCCGGTGCAATACAGGACAATGACCGGGGCACAATAATCGGAAGACGTACTTTTGGGAAAGGCCTTGTTCAGGAACCTATATCATTTAGTGACGGATCAGGGTTAAGACTTACCATTGCCCGATATTATACCCCCACCGGAAGGTCAATTCAAAAACCTTATAATCATGGTTTTGAAGAGTACTTTGAGGATCTTAGCATGAGAGCCCACAGGGGAGAATTTGAGGTGCCCGACAGCATTCATTTTGCAGACTCCCTGAAATACACCACCCCCGGAGGACGAATAGTCTATGGTGGCGGGGGCATAATGCCTGATATATTTGTTCCAGTCGATACATCTGGGGTATCACCCTATTTCATTAAGACAAGGCCGCTTATCTACAAGTTTGCTCTTAAATATACTGAAACAAACAGAGACAATCTTAAGACATTCACTGATCCCCGGGAGCTTGAAAAATATCTCGACAGCCAGCCATTAATGAAGGAGTTTGTCCAGTATGCTGCTGCTTCCAATATCAAGCCCGACAAAGCTGGCTTAAAGATATCAGGTGAAATTATCGGCACTCAGATCAAAGCCTATATTGCCCGCAACATGCTTGATAATAAAGGATTCTATCCTATCTGGGAGAAAATTGATACGACTCTGAAAGTAGCAATTGACTTTCTGAACAAGCAGAATTAACCATTTCCGGCGAACGATTACGGTAACCGGTTTTATTAAAAGTTTCCGGCACCCCGCGGAAGAATATGCTGTGTGGCAATTCGGTTTACTTCAGCCTTGCAATGAAGTTGCCTAAAATTTTGACTGACAGTTCTTCTTCCTCCACAAATCCCATGTGCCCTGAACCGCTGAGAACAACAATACTGGCATTCCAGGGCAGTTTTACCCTTTTCTGAATGGGTTCAGAAGGTATATAATTATCCATTCCCCCCAGAATCCAAAGGCATGGCACTCTCCCCTCTTCCATTAGCGCAAGCCTGGAAGGTCTTGCCATCATGCCGTTCAAAACGGCAATTATACCTTCATCACTGATACCCGAAGCAATTTCTATTGATCTCTTCAGGGCACCGGAGAATTTTTCAAGATTATTGACTGCAAACATTTTTGTGACATTCCCGGGATAAAATTCCTTCTTTCTTCTCTTTGTTACGAGATCAATTTCTCTTTTCCTGTTTTCAACTGTCTCAGGAGTATCAGGAAAAGGATGCGAATGAAACAGGCAGTACCCTGATAGTGAATCAGGGAAAAGATCCAGAAAGGCGAGAGTAACATACCCCCCAAGAGAGTGTCCGGTGATGAAAGCAGTATTAATTCCGAGATTGTTCAGGAGCGCTTTTATGGCCCGTGCCATAAATTCCATGGTATGTACTGATCCGAATGTGTCGGACCCTCCGTGTCCCGGCAGATCCAAAGAAATTACCCTGTACCCGGCTGCAAGCTTTGCTGCAAATCCCTGCCAGACTTCAGAAGTTTCCAGATATCCGTGAATCAGTACAACAGGATATCCTTCACCGGCGTCGTGATAAAATATTTTTCCGTCATCAAATGGGTAAAACATTTTTTAGCAATAATTAATTTTGTAAAGGTAAGCAATAATTAATGAATGAGGCAGTTGGAGCCCTGTTCTCTAATTTGTGATAATTAGCATAACCGTGATATTTTATTTATTACCTTTAAAAATTACTTTTGGATATCTTCCTGATCATTACAAACTAGATACACTTTAATAATTTCACATACAATGAGTAAAATTTTGTTTTCCTCAAT
Organism: uncultured Bacteroidales bacterium; assembly: GCA_963789465.1. Lineage (GTDB taxonomy): Bacteria > Bacteroidota > Bacteroidia > Bacteroidales > VadinHA17 > LD21. Next base: position 20,980 of record CAWBLL010000022.1, on the reverse strand, counting down.
CACCAAGAAATTTGTGATGGCGCTTGCCGGCCTTTTTCTGCTCACTTTTTTACCGGTTCACCTCGCAATTAACCTCTTTTTGCTGAAGGACGATCCCGTACCGTTTAACAATGCAGCTCATTTTATGGCAACATTTCCGGTGATAAGAATCATGGAAATAGTTTTGTTCAGTGCAATACTGATTCATATTACCTGGGGACTCATACTTCAGATTCAGAACTGGTTTGCAAGACCTGTCGGATATGTAAGGGGCATTAAGACCGAAACATCATTTTTCTCACGATTCATGATCTGGACAGGTGCTACGATTCTTATCTTCTTTGTTCTGCATTTCTTTAATTTCTATTTCATTAAACTCGGCCTGGTCAAGGGTAATCCGGAAGATTTTTATTCAATTGCACATAACCTGTTCAAGATCCCGGTGTACGACTTTATCTACCTTACCTGCTTCGGGGTTCTGGGTTTTCACCTCTATCATGCCTTTTGGTCGGCATTTCAGACTATCGGGCTTAACCACAGGATATGGACGCCGGTCGTCAAGGTTATTGCTGTTGTCTATTCGATAGTAATTCCCTTATCTTTTGCTTCAATCGCAATTTCATTATGGCTTTTCAGGTAATACTGGAAATAAAATATCATCAATCATGGAAAAACTGAATTCAAAGATACCTGATGGTCCGCTGGCAGAAAAGTGGACTAAATACAAATCGTCTGTCAAGCTGGTCAACCCTGCCAATAAAAAGAAGCTTGAAATAATAGTCATCGGGACAGGCTTATCCGGAGCAGGAGCCTCTTCGGCACTTGGGGAGCTTGGTTACAATGTAAAGACTTTCTGTTACCAGGATTCTCCCAGAAGGGCTCATTCCGTAGCAGCGCAGGGAGGGATAAATGCCGCTAAGAATTATCAGAGCGATGGTGATAGCATTTACCGGTTATTTTACGATATGATCAAAGGTGGAGATTTCCGGGCAAGGGAAGGCAATGTTTACAGGGCTGCTGAAGTCAGCAATCAGGTTATCGACCATTTTACGGCATTGGGAGTGCCCTTTGCCAGGGATTATGGAGGAACGCTGGACACACGTTCCTTTGGCGGTGTTCAGGTATCAAGGACCTTCTATTCCAGCGGCCAGACAGGTCAGCAATGCCTGCTGGGAGCCTATTCTTCACTTAACAGGCAGATTAAGAAGGGAAATGTGAAAATGTATCCCCGCCGTGATATGCTTGACCTGGTACTTATCGACGGCAAAGCCCGTGGCATCATTGTACGTAACCTTATCACCGGAGAAATCGAGAGACATGCTGCACATGCTGTCGTTCTGGCAACGGGCGGTTATGGAACAATCTATTATTTATCGACACTTGCAGTAAACTCGAATGCCTCTGCGGCATGGAAAGCACATAAAAAGGGAGCTCTTTTTGCAAATCCCAGTTTCGTTCAGATACATCCGACATGCGTGCCCCAGCTGAATGAGTTTCAGTCAAAGCTGACACTGATGTCAGAATCACTCCGTAATGACGGAAGGGTTTGGGTGCCTAAAATGAAAGGAGATAACAGACCCGCCAATGATATACCTGAAGAGGAACGTGACTACTATCTTGAAAGAAGGTACCCTGCCTTCGGAAACCTTGTACCCAGGGATGTTGCCTCGCGTGCTGCCAAAGAACGTTGCGATGCAGGTTATGGAGTGGGAGAAACCGGGCTGGCAGTAAATCTGGACTTCAGGGATGCAATTAAGAAACAGGGAAGGAAAACCATCGGGAACAAATACGGTAACCTTTTCGACATGTACAGAACAATCACAGGGAGAGATCCTTACGAAGTGCCAATGCGCATATATCCTGCAGGACATTATACAATGGGCGGCCTGTGGGTCGACTATGAACTGATGACCACAATACCGGGTCTATATGCTATAGGTGAAGCAAATTTTTCTGATCATGGAGCAAACCGGCTTGGTGCAAGTTCACTTATGCAGACATCAGGCGACGGATATTTCATACTTCCGAATACAATTTGCAACTATCTTGCCGATGAAATACGTATTCCCAAAATCTCAACCGACAGTCCGGAATTTGAAACCGCTGAGAAGGAAGCTGTTGAAAGAATTCAGAAACTTGTCTCGATAAAGGGCAAACAGACCGCTTCATCATTTCACAGGCGTCTTGGGAAGATAATGTGGGACCATTGCGGGATGGTCAGAAACGAAGAGGGACTCAGGGAAGCTCTTTCAATGATTAAAGATCTCCAGGATGAATTCTGGAGAGATCTTAACATCTCCGGATCATTAAACGGGATCAACCAGGAAATTGAGAAGGCGGGCAGGGTTGCAGATTATTTTGAACTTGCCGTGCTCCTTGTTACTGATGCCCTGAACAGGAAAGAATCATGCGGAGCGCACTTCAGGGAGGAGTATCAGACACCCGACGGGGAGGCCAGGCGAAATGATGAAAATTTTGCCTATGTTGCCGCATGGGAATATACCGGGGAAGGAAAACCGCATATACTTCACAAGGAAGAACTGAAATTCGAGGAAGTTGAAATGAAGGTAAGAAGCTATAAATAAAGAGGCAGGGCGCGGAGCACAGAGCAGAGGTTAAATTGCTCTGAGCACTGAGCTCTGAGCACTGATCGGATATAAATGATAATAAGGTAGTCTATAAACAATTCATCTTAAAGAAAATGAAGCTTACACTCAAAATATGGCGGCAGAAAAATTCCCAGGCAAAAGGAAATTTTGAGACCTACATCATGGATAATGTATCTCCGGAGATGGCCTTTCTTGAGATGCTCGATGCCCTGAATAAAAAGCTGGTGGAAGAGGACAAGGATCCGGTTGCATTCGACCATGATTGTCGTGAAGGCATCTGCGGGGCATGCGGAATGTACATCAACGGGCATCCTCATGGTCCGGTTCCTGCAATAACTACTTGCCATCTGTCGATGAGATATTTCAAGGATGGGCAGACTGTCTGGATAGAACCCTGGAGAGCAAAGCCTTTTCCCGTAATCAAGGATCTTATTGTAGACAGAACTGCCTTTGACAAAATTCAGGTTGCCGGAGGATTTATCTCCATAAATTCAGGATCTGCGCCTGATGCCAACTCTATTCCTATTCCCAGGAAAGACTCGAATGCTGCATTCGATGCTGCAATTTGTATTGGTTGCGGGGCGTGCGTTGCAGCTTGCAAAAATGCTTCCGCCATGCTGTTTGTATCTGCCAAGATTTCCCAGTTTGCTCTTCTGCCCCAGGGAAGAGTTGAGGCGAAGGACAGAGTCAGGGACATGATAAAAGCCATGGATTTGGCAGGATTCGGCAACTGCTCCAATACGGGAGCATGTGAAGCCGAATGTCCCAAAGAGATAAAACTCCAGAATATTGCAAGATTGAACAGAGAGTTTTACAAGGCATATTGAAAGCTTCTCCGCCAGAACATTCCAATAATGAAGCGAAAAAAGTTTATTGAGCTGGCAGCCATCTCAGGCGGGGTATTGGCAACAACCTCATTTTCCGGCTTACCCGGCTATTATAGTTTAAAACCCGGCAACACGGGCCGCACGGAAAAAACCAGTGAGATGAAGGCAGATGTGGTTATCGCCGGCGGTGGACTCGGAGGCTGTGCCGCAGCAATGGCAGCTTTACGAAATGGGCTTACAGTGATCCTGACAGAAGAGACTGACTGGATCGGAGGACAACTGACCTCCCAGGGAGTTCCCCCTGATGAACATCAATGGATCGAAACGCATGGAGCTACAAGGCTCTACCGGGATATACGGACTGCAATCCGTCAGTATTATATTCGTAATTATCCTCTTACTGAAACAATCAGATCAAACAAACTTCTCAATCCGGGAGACGGATCTGTTTCCAGACTATGTCATGAACCAAGAGTGGCGCTGGCCGTGCTGAACGATCTTATGGCACCCTTCATCAGCTCCGGCAGACTGACACTACTGACCGGCACAAAAATTGAAAGCGCTGATCTCTCCGGAGATAGCATCCGATCCTTAAAATCGGTCAGCAATATTGACGGACAGAGTATAATATTATCAGCACCATATTTTATTGATGCTACTGAGCTGGGTGATCTATTGCCTCTTACAGGAACTGAGTTTGTTACAGGAACGGAATCGAACAAGGAAACAGGAGAGCTGCATGCACCGGAAACAGCCGACCCTTCAAATATCCAGGCTTTTACAGTATGCTTTGCCATGGATTATGCCGAAGGAGAAGATCATGTGATTGAAAAGCCCCGCGATTATGATTTCTGGCGCAGCTATGCACCAAAACTCTCCCCTCCCTGGCCTGGCAGGCTTTTGGATCTTGCATATACCGATCCTGTCACGTTGAAGCCAAAGACAGCAGGATTCAACCCTATGGGAGACGCTGATTCCGGACGATTCAATATCTGGACCTACAGAAGGATAATCAACAGGAACAATTTTTTGCCAGGTACTTACATAGGTGATATAACTACAGTAAACTGGCCTCAGAACGATTATCTCGCTGGAAATCTTACCGGTGTCACCCCTGATGAAGCTGCAATACACCTGGAAGGCGCCAGACAGCTGAGCCTGTCGCTCCTTTACTGGCTTCAGACTGAAGCACCCCGACCGGATAAGGGCTACGGATGGCCTGGAATCAGGATGCGCGGTGATATTATGGGAACTAGGGACGGTCTGGCCAAATATCCCTATATCCGTGAATCAAGACGAATAAAAGCTGTGTTTACAATCCTTGAGAAACATGTAGGAGTGGAGAACAGATCACTTGTAACCGGGAATAAACAGAAGCTGACTGCCGCAGAATTTTATGACAGTGTAGGAGTGGGCTTCTACCGTATTGACCTTCATCCTTCCAGTGCCGGCACAAATTATATTGATATTGCCTCCCTGCCTTTCCGGATCCCGATGGGAGCTCTTATTCCCATAAGGATGAAAAACCTTTTGGCAGCGAATAAGAATATTGGCACCACACATATAACAAATGGATGTTACAGGCTCCATCCGGTAGAATGGAATATAGGAGAATCAGCCGGTTTACTGATGGCATTTGCCCTCAGGAAAAAAGTTATTCCTGCTGCCGTCCGCGGGAATAGGGATCTGCTTCTTGAATTCCAGGATCTGATCCGTTCACAGGGTATCGAAACACAATGGCCTGCCTGACAACCATCCCACGGTCACTCCTCGTTATGTACAAATTATTTAAATTATGATTAAATGAAAGCAGAGCAAACACGCCGTGATTTTCTGACAAAATCAACTCTTGCAGGTATAGCACTGGCAGCACCTTTGACAGCTTGTACCAGCATGCCTGAGAAGAGGCTTTCCGAAGACTCACGGGCATCAACACTGATAGTTCCTAAAGGAGGCGGACTACCTATTACCGGAACTTTCCTCGATGAGATCTCCCACGACATACCACACCAGAACTGGGGTGAAAAAGAGTGGAATTCGGAGTTCGTGCATATGAAAGCTATAGGGATCGATACGGTCATTATGATAAGATCAGGTTACAGAAAATTTATTACATGGCCCTCTGATTACCTCCTGGGAAAAGGATGCTATATGCCTTCCGTCGACCTGTTGGATATGTTTCTCAGGTTATCCGGAAAACACGGAATGAAATTTTATTTCGGGTTATACGATTCGGGCAAATACTGGGATACGGGCGATCTGTCGTGGGAGATTGAGGACAACAAGTATGTCATTGATGAGGTTTGGAAGAACTATGGAAGCAAATACAAGAGCTTTCAGGGGTGGTACATAAGCGGTGAAATAAGCAGAAAAACAAAGGGAGCTATTGGAGCCTTTCATGCAATGGGTAAACAATGTAAGGAAGTATCAGGCGGACTTCCTACGTTTATCTCTCCATGGATTGACGGCAAGAAAGCTGTGGAAGCCGCCGGAGGTGATATCACAAAAGCAAATTCAGTTTCAGTCCGGGAACACGAAAGGGAATGGGGGGAGATCTTCGACGGCATTCATGACGTTGTCGATGCATGTGCATTTCAGGACGGACATATTGATTATGACGAGCTGGATGCATTCTTCTCAGTCAATAAAAAGCTAGCCGACAAATACGGGATGAAATGCTGGACCAATGCCGAGACGTTTGACCGCGATATGCCAATAAAATTTCTGCCGATCAAATTTGACAAGCTTCGCCTTAAGCTCGAAGCTGCAAAAAGAGCAGGCTACGACAAAGGCATCACATTTGAATTCTCGCATTTCATGAGCCCTCAGTCGGCATACCTTCAGGCTGGCCATTTATATGACCGTTACAGGGAATATTTCAATATCGTTTAGCTATGAAGGAACATTCGAACCATCTGGCATATATTGTCTGGCTATCCGTCGTGGCATCGCTTGGAGGGTTTCTTTTCGGCTATGATACCGCGGTTATTTCCGGTACTGTGGAACAGGTTTCAAGACAGTTCAGCCTTGACGACATCAAAAAGGGATGGTATGTAGGGTGTGCGCTTGCAGGTTCAATTGGTGGTGTTATAGTGGCCGGTTCACTTAGCGACCACTTCGGAAGGAAGATTGTGCTTATTATCTCTGCTGTACTCTTTTCATTATCAGCAATAGGCTGTATGGTAGCAGCAGATGAGTTGATGCTTGTTGTTGCCCGAATTCTTGGAGGGATCGGTATCGGGGTCGCATCTGTCATCTCGCCACTGTACATAGCTGAAATATCGCTTCCAGGGTTCCGCGGACGCCTCGTTTCCATGTATCAGCTGGCAATAACTGTAGGTTTCCTCGCAGCTTACCTCGCTAATTACGGACTGCTCCAATACTCTGAGAATATTCTTGATAGCGGAGTGGTCGGTGGATTGTACGGTAAAATATTCGGAACTGAGGTCTGGAGGGGAATGCTGGGAATGGAGGCTGTCCCGGCACTCCTGTTCTTCATCGTCCTCTTTTTCATTCCCGAAAGTCCTCGCTGGCTGGTTGTAAAGGGAAAAGAAAAAAAAGCGTCTGCTATACTTGACAGGATCTATGGAAGGGATGAAGCCAGAGTTCAGGCAGGAAACATTAGAAGCCTCATTTCCAAGGAAACCCGGTCTGACTGGCGGATGCTTCTGCAGCCCGGGTTTCGTCTGGCTCTCATTATCGGAGTCTCCCTGGCAATGCTGGGACAGTTGATGGGCGTAAATGCCGTGCTTTATTACGGCCCTACCATCTTTGCAGAGAGTGGGCTTTCGAGTGGTGACTCACTGTTTTACCAGGTTCTTGTAGGGCTCGTGAATATGCTAACTACGGTTCTCGCATTGTTGATTATCGACAAAGTAGGACGTAAAAAGCTGGTTTACTGGGGAGTATCAGGCATGATTATCACACTTGTCCTTATCGGATTCTATTTCGCCTTTGGTGAGGAGCTGGCAATTCCTCATATTTTTCTGCTGATATTCTTTCTTTTATATATTTTCAGCTGCGCCATTTCAATTTGTGCAGTAATCTTTGTATTGCTCTCGGAAATGTACCCTGTGAAAGTACGTGGGGCTGCAATGTCGATAGCTGGTCTTTCATTATGGATCGGCACTTACCTCATCGGACAGCTTACCCCGGTGATGCTTACCACACTTACCCCTGCAGGTACCTTCTGGCTGTTTGCAGTGATGTGTGTACCATATATGCTCATCGTCTGGAAACTTTTGCCGGAAACAACAGGGAAATCACTGGAGGAGATTGAAGAGATGTGGATAAAAAGCGGGGAAAAATGAATTGCTTCGAAGTCATTGGGTCATTTGCGATTCGCGCGTCATTTATAGTCATTATTATACCATAGAATGACCCTCCTTCGTTTTACTACAAAGAGCAAAGTAATTGAATGACTATCGAATGAATATTGAATGACCCTATATGACCAGATTAAACCTTAAAAATATCAGACAATGGAATCCAGGGCACTTGCAAACCTTTACAGGAATGAACTTCTGAACAATGTGCTGCCTTTCTGGCTCGAAAAATCACAGGATAAAGAATACGGCGGCTATTTTACATGCCTTGACCGGGAAGGCAATGTTTTCGATACAGACAAGTTTGTCTGGCTCCAGGGCCGCGAAGTGTGGATGTTTTCAATGCTCTATAACAATCTGGAGAGGAACGAAGAATGGCTGAAGTGTGCAACAATGGGAGGCGAGTTTCTTAAAAAGTACGGCCACGACGGAGATCATAACTGGTATTTTTCACTGACAAGGGAGGGCAAACCCATCGTTGAACCTTACAATATTTTTTCATACACATTTGCTGCCATGGCATTTGGTCAGCTGAGCCTGGCAACCGGCAATCAGGAGTATGCAGATATAGCCAGGAAAACTTTCAATATTATTCTTTCAAGAATGGATAATCCCAAGAACAGGTGGAACAAGGCATATCCCGGCACGAGAAACCTGAAGAATTTTGCCCTGCCGATGATCCTCTGCAACCTCTCTCTTGAAATAGAGCATCTGATCGATAAGGACTTTTTAAATAATACCATCGATACCTGCATACACGAGGTTATGGACAATTTTTACCGACCCGGGCCTGGTATTGTAGTGGAAAATATTACATCTGACAACCAGCTCTCCGACACATTTGAAGGACGCCTTCTTAATCCCGGTCATGCAATTGAAGCCATGTGGTTCATTATGGATCTCGGATCAAGGCTCAATAATCAGGAATTAACAAAAAAGGCCGCTGCCATAGCTGTGCAGATGGTGGAATACGGATGGGACTATAAACATGGAGGCATCTTTTATTTCCTTGACAGAAATGGTCATCCTGTACAGCAACTTGAATGGGACCAGAAACTTTGGTGGGTCCATATCGAGACGCTTATTTCGATGGCAAAGGGATACCTTCTGACAGGTTCGCAGGACTGCCTGAAATGGTTCGAATTGATTCATGAATATACATGGGATCACTTCAGGGATAACGATTATCCCGAATGGTACGGTTATCTGAACCGTCAGGGAGAAGTACTCCTTCCTCTCAAGGGAGGGAAATGGAAAGGCTGTTTCCATGTACCCCGCGGGTTATACCAGTGCTGGAGGACCCTGGAGAAGATAAGCACCTCAGCCCCTTTGAAGAGCTGAAAAAAATCGCCGATCTGTACTACTCCGGCAGGCGAGGTTTTAATTTTTCTCACAGAGGGATAATCAATCACAGACCGCTTCTACCTCTTTGACGGTTTTCGGAATTGGTTTGCCAAGAAGCTTATGACCTTTTGGGGTTATAAGGACATTGTCTTCTATGCGTATTCCTCCTATCGACATGTAACTATCTATTTTACTGTAATTTATAAACTCAGTGAATTTCTTTTCATCTTTCCACCTTGCAATAAGCTCAGGGATAAAATAGCAGCCTGGTTCTACAGTAAAAACATGACCAGGTACGAATGGAAGCGCAAACCGAAGAAAAGCGAGTCCGAACTGGGAGCTTCTTTTCACGTTGTCATTGTAACCAACAATATTTTCACCCAACGATTCCATGTCATGAACATCGAGTCCCATCATATGCCCCAGTCCGTGAGGCATGAAGAGTGCGTGAGCACCGGCAGCAACAGCCTCGTCAATGTCTCCCTTCATGATACCAAGGTCCTTCAATCCTCCGGCTAATATTCTGCATGCCCCCAGATGCAGGTCGAGGTTGGAATTGCCTGGACCTGCCATTGAGATTGACTCTGTATTGGCTCTGAGTACGATCTCATAGATATCTTTTTGCAGCCGGCTGAATTTTCCTCCAACAGGAGTAGTACGGGTTATATCAGAGGCATAATGCAATTTTGATTCAGCGCCTGCATCAGCCACCATCATATTACCTTTTGCGAGTATATTCCCGTGAGAATGATTGTGGAGAGTCTGCCCGTTGATACTTAGAATTATCGGGAATGATGTGCCGGCACCTTTCATCAGAGCCAATCCTTCCATAGCACCGAAAATATCCTGCTCACGAGCCCCTTTCCTGCACATTTTCATACCTGTCACATGCATCTCATACGCTATGTCGACAGCCAGCTCTATCTCTTCAATTTCCACTTTTTCCTTCAGCGATCTCATTGATACAACAGCTTTTATAAGTTCTGCAGAAGCAAGGGTTTTCATCTGGCAGGGATTCTCCTTCAGAAGAAAGCCAAGCATTAGCTTTGTTTCCCCTCTGTAGGGTGGAAGGAAATGTACCTTCCTTTTTTTCTCCAGAGCACTTTTAATAATTTCTTCCAGCTTCTGCAGGGGAGCTGTATTTGTAATCCCGCATTTTAAGGCAAGATCTTTAACTGAAGGCTGCGGACCCATCCAGATAATATCGTCCATATCAAAATCATTCCCGAATAGCCACTCTTTCCCCGAATCAAAATCGATAAGACCTGCAAGACCAGGAATATCCTGCCCAAAAAAATAGAGGAAATTACTGTCCTGCCTGAAATGATAGGCATTGTCAGGATAGTTAACAGGAGCTTCACTATTACCCGGAAAAAGGGCGAGCCCTGTTTTGATTTTTTTCTGGAGTTCCTCTCTCCGCCTGGTATATACTTCACTTTTAAACATATCAGCTTTTTATCTTATTTCAGAATACTAAGTTAACAATATTTTCAGCAACTTATTTTTCAGATAACCCTCTGTTCTGGTAAAAAACAGATAAGGAATTTAAGCCGGAATATCAATCCCGTCTTTTATCTATGTTCAATCTTCCCTTAAGCCCGAAGCTGAACCAGTCCAGTGCAAATACTAAGCTCTCAGCCATATTGATATCAAAAACCCAAAGCCTTCAATAACAGGTACCCGCTGCGGTGAGTACACACAATTCCTGAAGTTGAATTCTCAAATTCTGGGTACCTGTGAATTAATCCTGGCTTTATCAATAAAATCATTGCGAATAGTGTTTGATATTAACAAAATATAATTATATTCGCAGATGTTATCAACGATTTATTAACATCTTTATAACAGCCCGATGCCATACAGAAGATTGCCAAACACAGACGCTTCAAGAAGGAGGGCCATGAGTATAGCACTCCAGAAAGGGAAAGAGATACCTCCGCATAAAGTCCCTTTTTCATCAAAGACTCTGTTAAGGCTGGAGAGATTTCTTCCGGAGTTTGAAAATAACATAAAGCTTTACAGGGATACGCTCTCCTCCCAGGGCAAAAAGAACAGGGAATACAATGAGATTGTAAAAAAGGCGAAGATTTACCTGACCCATTTCATACGGGTAATGAATATGGCAATCTTCAGGGGGGAGCTTCCGGCTGAGACAAGGGCATTTTATGGACTCGCAACTGATGAATCTACTGTTCCGTCACTCATCTCTGAAAACGAGATGATGAGCTGGGGAAGAAGGATCATTGAGGGTGAGGAATTCCGGATCAAAAAAGGAGGAAGTCCGATAAATAATCCGACCATCGCCGTGGTAAAGGTAAGATTCGGCAATTTCCTTGATGCCCTTAACCAGCATAAGACCCTGTCGCGCAAAACCAACGAATACTCAAAAAAAATAGATGCTCTGAGAAAGGAGGCCGATGATATTATTCTGAACGTTTGGAATGAGGTAGAACAAACTTACAGTACTCAGCCTGACGGATTAAAAAAAGAGCTTTGTGAAAAGTATGGCCTGGTATATTTCTACAGGAAAAATGAGAACAGGAACGCCCTCACGATCGAAATTCACGATCAGGCCGGGAGTATCTCTACATCTGTTCCGGCAGGGTCGGATCAGGATCCTCAGGATTGAAACTGTCTGATCTTCTTCGGAACCACAACAGAATCACAATACAGCCTAGCAGTGCAATGAGCGCAAAAGGAATCTGCTTCCCTATATTTTCGACTGATGGACCGTTTACAACTTCCCAGCCCTTGAAATATGCTCCGGCCGTAGGAACCGCATTATTGATGAAATGGGCGAGTACAGGGAGCCAGATATTTCCGCTCCACAAAAAAAGATAGCCAAACATGACCCCGAGCAGCATCCTCGGGAGAAATCCGTAGAACTGAAAATGTACAGCACTGAACAAAACAGCAGTGATCCATACCGCCAGATGACCTGATCTTAAGATGCCTTTCAGTATATTCTGAAATACACCCCGGAATATCAGCTCTTCCCCTATTGCAGGCAGGGCGGCTATCAGAAGCAGGTTAAACATCATTCCCCAAAAAGATCCGGCAGACATTATCGTTTCCAGCAAATTATCCGCATAATTTTCCTTATCCTTCATCCAGTGCTCCATGCCGGAAAGGCTGTCCGGAAGGACCATGCCGGAATTCAGCCTGCCTGCCAGACCCGTAACCGGGAATGCAGATATTGCCAGGATAATTACAAGTAGCACTTCAACTGCACTGATATTTTTCAGCTTCACTATCCGGAGACCATATCCGGGATCAAAGCCTGCAAGGATTATGAAAGACGGAATAATAAAATAGGATATATCCTGTACAATAAGAGCAAACTTAATGAATGCCGGTGAGCTTAATACTTCTTCCGGAGACTGGTTGACCCCCAGTGCAGCACTGCCGTTGAAGATTAAATTTCCGGCCAAAAGGAAAAAAGATAAAAGGATAGTTCCACCTGCCAGTACTATCACCAGTGAGACTATTAACCTCCCTGCAGGTGAACTATGGTAAAATCCGGAAAGAGTGGGATTAATTCTCATTTTATTAATTTTGCACCGGATTCAATTATAACTATTACAAATATAACGCACTTGACAATAGCTGGTATATCTCTGGGAGAATATCCTTTATTCCTTGCGCCTATGGAAGACATTACCGATCCCTCCTTCAGAAGGATTTGCAAGATCTGTGGTGCAGATGTAATGTACACAGAGTTTATCTCATCGGACGGACTCATCAGGGACGGGCAGAAAAGTGTCAGGAAGCTCGATATATATGATTATGAACGTCCCATTGGGATCCAGCTTTACGGGCACCTTACAGAGGCAATGACTGAGGCGGCTCTTATAGCTGAAGAAGCAGGACCTGAGTTGATTGATATCAATTTCGGATGTCCTGTAAAAAAAATTGCCGGCAGGGGAGCCGGTGCTGGAATGCTCAGGAATATACCCCTCATGCTCGAAATGACCGAAGCCATAGTTAAAGCCGTTAAGCTGCCAGTGACAGTAAAAACCAGACTTGGCTGGGATGATGAGAGCAAAAACATTCCTGATATCGCCGAACGCCTTCAGGATGCAGGAATAAAGGCATTGACGATCCATGGGAGAACAAGGGCGCAGATGTACAAGGGTGTTGCCGACTGGACTCTGATCGGTGAGGTAAAAAACAATCCCAGGATTAAAATTCCCATTATAGGCAATGGGGATATTGACGGGCCGCTTAAAGCAAGGGAGATGTTTGACAGATACGGCGTAGACGGAATTATGATAGGACGTGCCACAGTCGGAAGACCCTGGATCTTCCGTGATATCAGGCATTACCTGCAGACCGGCGAGCTTCTTCCCGAACCAACCGTAAATGAAAAGGCGGATATAGCACTTCTGCATCTCGAAAAGTCACTCGAATTCAAAGATGGCAGCAGGGCCATCTATGAAATGAGACGCCATCTCTCGAACTATTTCAAGGGCTTGCCTCATTTCAGGGAAACCCGCCTGAAACTGCTGACGACACTGGAGGTTGATGAGATAAAATCAATCATCAGCGAGATAAGAAGCCAGTGGGGAGATTTCAGGACAGAAGAGAGAACATCAGTTTACGGACTGTGACAGGGAAGGTCTTTCCACTTTTCCTGTCAGTGCAGAAAAATCCTTCCATCTGAAGATCTGTTTCAAAATAAAAATAAAAAGAAATCCCACTCCCAGCAGAGCCCAGAACTCAACCCACGGATGTATGCTGAATTGCTGATAATAAGCCGTCGTTTGCAATGCAGATGACTTGTTTGTTACCATTAATGCAGAGGAAGACATTGTTGGCTGTGTGTGCTCCTATTGCTGCTTCAACTCCATCATCGAGTACTGTGATTGCTCCAAAAATCAGACCGAATAGAATATACTGGGGCATCATGTTCAAAAAGCCATAATCCTTTACCTCCGGATTAAATCCGTGCATCAGGGCAAATAGCAGTGATGTCATAATCAGCGGAAACCATCTGTTCTTTGATAATACTGCAAATCCCTGCATAAGGTAGCCCCTGAAAAGGATCTCTTCGAATGCTGCCTGAAAGGGTATGAGAGCAAGGGAGATTATTGCCAGGAAAATAATTGAAAGACTTTGATTATTAATTGCAAAATTCTCAGGATCCAGCCTGAGGTAGCCGAATAAATAAACGGCAGAGAGTCCTGTCCAGACAATAAATGAGATAAAAAACCTGTTCCACCTGATTTTCCGGGTTCCGTTTATAACACTTATGATTGTCCTGGAATGCAGAGGTCTTACCAACATAAAAAATGCTGCAAGTCCCGCTATAAACGGAAACAGCATAATTATCAGAAATACATTGGACGGGAGATCCAGTATGCTGTAATCGTTTGGATTCGCTGCCAGTTGGGAGAATATTCCGGGGTCCGACACAGATTTTGTCAGCAGGCTGATAAGAAGGGGCAATGCCCCGATTGTATTTGACACCAATAATACTGCAACGAACATTACAAGGTATCTCCAGAAATTGTTTTTTCCTGTAAATGATGATTCGAGATGGTTCATTCCGGCGTAGTTGATCAGAATTCGGAAATGGCTCTTTTCGGGTGGTCGATGGAATAATGCAGTCCCCTGCTCTCCTGCCTGTTTTTTGCCATTTTGATTATTATATATCCGACATTTATTACATTTCTAAGTTCGCAGATTTTTTTTGATATCAGAGATCTCTTATAGAGGCTTTCGGTCTCCTTGAAGATAATTTCGAGTCTTACCATAGCCCTTTCCAGCCTGAGGTCTGACCTGACAATTCCGACATAATTGCTCATGATCATCTGGACCTCCTTGTAATTCTGGGTTACCAGGATCATCTCCTCGAGATGCGTTGTTCCCTTGTAATCCCAGTCCGGAATCCGATCCTCAAATGTTAGTTCACCCAACCTGCTTCCAGAATGGATAGCGGCCCTGTGGGAGTACACCGCAGCTTCTATAAGGGAATTGGAAGCCAGCCTGTTGGCTCCGTGCAACCCTGTGGAGGATACTTCGCCAAGTGCATACAGCCGGTTAATGTTACTCTGACCATCCATGTCCACTTTTATCCCACCGCAGGAATAATGTGCAGCAGGAACCACAGGGATAAGGTCTTTTGTTATATCTATCCCTCTTCCGATACAATGTTCATAAACATTGGGAAAGTGGTCTTTAAGCCCTTCAGCGTTAAGATGCCTGCAATCGAGCCAGACATGATCATCGCCCCATATCTTCATTTCATTGTCAATTGCGCGTGCCACGATATCCCTGGGAGCAAGGGATCCCCTGCTGTCGTATCTTTTCATAAATTTCTCCCCGGCCATGTTTATCAGCACGGCACCGTAGCCACGCAGAGCCTCAGTGATAAGAAAGGAGGGTCTTTTGTTCGGATCGTAGAGAGAGGTAGGATGGAACTGTACAAACTCCATGTTCTCGATTGTTCCCTTAGCCCGGTAAACCATTGCCACACCATCGCCTGTTGCAATTTCAGGATTTGTTGTAGTCATGTATACATTGCCCATTCCTCCTGTAGCAATCACAGTTACTTTTGAAAGGAATGTCAGGACTTTCTGGTTGACGAGATCTGCAACATATGCCCCGAAACATTTTATGTCAGGATAGTTCTTCTTAAGCACATCCCCAAGGTGATGCTGAGTGAGGATCTCTATTGCAAAATGCTGTTCATAGACCGAAATATTAGGGTCTTTCCTTACCTGTTCCATTAACGCTTTCTGGATTGCTTCGCCTGTACGGTCCTTATGGTGAAATATCCTGAATTCAGTATGCCCTCCCTCCTTTGCCAGATCATATGATCCGTCTTCCCTTCTGTCGAAGGAAACACCCAGGGCAATGAGATCCTGTATTCTTTCGGGAGCCTCATGCACTACCATCCGAACAACATCCTCATTGCAAAACCCGTCACCTGCAATAAGCGTATCCCTTATATGTTTTTCAAAATTATCAGGTTCACCGAATACAGCTGCAATGCCTCCCTGGGCATACCAGGTATTGCTGTCCTCAAGCTTAGCCTTGGTAACAACCGATACTTTGCCGGATTTAGCTGCCTTCAGGGCGAAAGTCAGTCCTGCAATCCCTGAACCTATTACAAGAAAATCAGTTCTCTTTTTCATTAATTTGTAAAAGTATACCAGGGAGTAAATATACAAATAGATTTACAGGTTTTTTTCCATCCCCTCCGGCGAATGATCAAACATTGTCCCCCGTAGCAACTTTGCGCTTCACTTTCCTGAAATCCAGCAGTTTTTGAAACTCATTGTAAAACATAAGATTTTAAATTACTTTTGCCTTCTTCATCAGTAAAAATATAAATTATGGCTCAGGAGGATCTTTTTAAAAAACTCGTTGCACACTGTAAGGAATACGGATATGTTTTCCCCTCAAGCGAGATATATGATGGTTTAAGCGCAGTATATGATTATGGACAATATGGTGTTGAACTGAAGAACAACATTAAAAAATACTGGTGGGACAGCATGGTCCTTCTGAACGACAATATCGTCGGCATAGATTCTGCAATATTCATGCATCCCACAATCTGGAAGGCATCGGGGCATGTCGATGCCTTTAATGACCCGCTTATTGACAACAGGGATTCGAAGAAAAGATACAGGGCTGATGTTCTTATTGAAGAGCACCTTGCCAAAATTGAGGATAAAATCTCCAAAGAAGTAGAAAAAGCCAGGGAGAGATTCGGAGCAGACTTCGACGAAAAGAAATTCAGGGAAACCAATCCAAGAGTTGTTGCAAACCAGGTTAAAATTGATGAACTGACAGCCAGATTCTCAAAAGCGCTGAATGACACGGATCTTGCGGAGTTAAAACAGATCATAATCGATAACGAAATCGTCTGTCCTGTATCAGGTACGCGCAACTGGACCGATGTGCGTCAGTTCAACCTGATGTTTTCCACCGATATGGGTTCTGCTTCCGAGGGCACAAACAAAATTTATCTTCGTCCGGAAACGGCACAGGGCATTTTTGTAAATTTTCTGAACGTACAGAAAACCGGAAGGATGAAGCTTCCTTTCGGTATTGCCCAGATAGGAAAAGCTTTCCGCAATGAAATAGTTGCCAGGCAGTTCATTTTCAGAATGAGGGAATTTGAACAGATGGAAATGCAATTCTTTGTACAGCCCGGGACAGAGCTCGGCTGGTTTGCAAAATGGAAGGAAACCAGGATGAAATGGCATCAGGCTCTCGGCTTCGGAAGTGAGAACTACCGCTTCCACGATCACACCAAGCTTGCTCATTATGCCAATGCCGCAACCGATATTGAATTTAAGTTCCCTTTCGGCTTCAAAGAGGTGGAAGGCATACATTCACGAACCGACTATGACCTGAAACAACACCAGGAGTACAGTGGCAAAAAGATGCAGTATTTTGACCCTGAGAAGGGAGAATCCTACATACCCTTTGTTATAGAGACTTCGATCGGGGTTGACAGGATGTTTCTTCAGGTGATTTCCGCTGCATATCTTGAAGAAGAATTGAAAAAAGAAGATGGCACATCGGATACCAGGGTGGTAATGAGTTTGCCTTCCTTCCTTGCTCCCGTCAAGCTTGCGGTTATGCCTCTGGTCAAAAAAGACAGTCTTCCCGAAATTGCAGATAAAATTGTTCATGACCTCATGTTCGATTTCAATTGTCAGTATGATGACAAAGATTCCATCGGAAGACGTTACAGGCGTCAGGATGCCATCGGCACCCCATATTGCATAACCATTGATCATCAGACTCTTGATGATAGCACAGTTACAATCAGGTACAGGGATGATATGAGGCAAGAGAGGGTTAAGATTGAACAGTTAAGGGAAATAATAAAGGAAAAAGTTTCCATTCAAAGCTTATTGAAAAAGCTTTAAAATGAATAAGGTCCTTATTTTAACCTATTACTGGCCTCCCGGTTCAGGTGCCGGTGTTCAGCGCTGGCTAAAATTTGCCAGATACCTGCCGGCATCAGGCTGGGAACCTGTTATTCTGACTGTCGATCCGCAATTTGCTGCATATCCTGCCTCCGATGATTCCCTTCTGCAGGAGATCTCTTCCGATCTGAGAGTCTTCAGGACCAGGGCCACAGACTGGTTCAGGATATACAGTAAGGACAAGACAAGGCTTCCATCGGCAGGATTTGCCTCCAACAGTGATAATAGCTTCACCGGAAAAATCATCCGCTTTATCAGGGGGAATTTTTTCATCCCTGATCCCCGGAAAGGATGGAACAGATTTGCTATCAACCGGGCCTCTAAATTAATTGAAGCTGAGAATATTAAATATATTATCACAACCAGCCCTCCGCACTCGACCCAGCTCATAGGACTTGAATTAAAGAAAAGGTACCCGGAGATAACATGGGTAGCGGATCTCCGTGATCCCTGGACAGATATCTACTATTACCGCAGTTTCTATCATACCCTTTGTGCCCGGAAGCTTGATGCCAGATATGAGAAGAAGGTACTTCAGAATGCTGACAGGATAATCACGGTAGGTAAATCACTGAAGGAAAGCTTTTGTGGCAAGCTTCCGGGAATTGAAGGAAAAACAGAAATTATATCCAACGGATACGATCTTGCAGACTTTAAAGAAGCTCCACCACCTGATCCTGTCATTTTCACAATCTCATATATCGGAACACTTTCCGATTCATATCCAGTCGGAGGCTTTATCGATGCTGTAGGCAAGCTGGTTGAAAAAGGCTATTCGATCAGGCTCAGGTTTGTAGGATCTGTATCCTCGCGGCAGAAAAGCCTGGTTATCAGTGAGACTCAGGGTACACTGCATGAGTTTATTCCCTATGTTAAACATGCTGACGCAATCAAATATATGAGGGAGGCTTCCCTTCTCCTGCTGATTATCCCTGACCACTACAGCAACAGAAGTATCATTACGGGGAAGTTGTTTGAATACCTTGCATCCTCCAGGCCGGTATTGTGTCTTGGACCTGCAAACGGAGATGCAGCGGATATACTGAACAGGACCGGTCATGGAGTCTGTGCCGGCTATAATGATTCTGCAGCTATCTGCTCTATAATTGAAGGGTATATCACCAGAGATCCTGAAACGGAAATTGCGCCTCCGCCTGAATTCAGCAGGGAAAGTCTGACAGAAAAGCTGGTTTCCGTCATTGAAAAAGAGAGCAGCGATTAATTTTCCGTTAATTAATTTTTTCTGCCCTGATCAGTACCTTTCTGAAAGAAGGTTCTTCACCTTCATGGAAGAACAGGACAAATCCTTCGGTTGGATAGCAGACGAAACCAGATTTATCCAGAAAGGACTTTATCTCCCTGAAATCATCGTGATGATGGTATGTGCAGACATTCATCCTGACCTGTTTACCTGATTCGATCAATCTTTTCATCCCGGAGAGAGCTTTCATCTCATATCCCTCTATATCAAGTTTAATGAAGCAATGATCGTTTTCCTCCCCCTCCAGAAGGTCGTCGATAGTTGTTGTGGTCTCCCCGGTCACATCGGACATGAATTTTTCAATAAACACCACTTTCCCTTTCCAGGGTTCAAAAGTGAGTTTCAGAGCCTCCATCCATCCCGGATCACATTCAACAAGGTACAATTTAGCGGCCTTTTCAACCACGGAAAGTGCGAAATTGCCTTCTGCCACTCCGGCATCAATTATAACACTGCCATTAACTGGCTGAAATTCAGGAGTAAGATAAAGATGTGGTGAAGACGGATCCTGCTCTCTCATAGCAGCCCTGACTGACCAGGTAACTCCTGTATCTGTAAAGGATTTGGGAAAGTACATCTTTTTCCCCTCATATATTATATAGAGGTGTTGGTTTGAACTGTCCCTGTAAACCTTCGGGTTATGGTTTTCATATTTCCCGGTCCACCTGAAAGGCAGGGGAGTATATTTATGGCATTTCAGATAATTCAATCCTTCCATAATCTGAGGAGGCAGTGTGGAATGATCAATATTACGGTAATAATTAAGTACCGCTTTTCTTCGCTGCGTATAATCCCCTGGCTCCAGTACGAACCTGATGAATGAAAGAAGAAAGTTTGGCATTATCTTTTGCCAGAGTCGTTTTACCGAATTCATTGTTTCCTGTTTATAGTATTGATCAGATTAGAGAGAGTAAGCCTGTCCTTGAGAATCTGCAGCAGCTCATAAAAGGCAGGCAGCCTGAATAATACCGACAAAATTACGACCAGTGCAGGATAGAGTATTATCTGAATCGAAAGGAGCAAAATATTGCTCAAAGAGAATAAAACTCCCAGACTCCATGTAATTAAGGCTGGGAACAGGGCTATTGCCATTACCGGAAGAAAACCGATACACTGGTCAATTATTGAATATCCTATCAGCCGTCTGGAATATATGGCATTTATAATGAAGCCGATCCAGTAAAAAAACACAATCCCGGCTATGAGAACATTAATCCCGTATAATGCTCCGAAAATAAGAAGCGGAGTAAACACCAGGTATTTAGTAAGCTCCGTTCTAAGAAAGAGATCAGACCTTCCCTTGACCTTCATTATATTCTGATTTATAACGTGCATGGGAGATATTGCATAGGCAATGCATAAAACCTGGAACATAACAACCGAGGGCAGCCATTTTGATCCGAGCACTATTACAAATAACGGTCTGGCTATTGCAGCGAGTCCGAACATTACTACAAATGAGATGTACATATCGATAGTGATCAGCTTATGAATACTTGATTTTAGCCGTTCATTGTCGTTTTGAATTTCAGAAAGCACCGGATAGCTCACCTTATTGGTTATTGATGAAATGGTACTTGATGGCATAAGACTGTACTGATCAGCATTTGTATAGTATCCCAGTACTTTGTCGGAATAGTTTTTCCCAATTATAAGGTTATAGAAATTTTTATAGAGTGCTGCC
>CAWBLL010000021.1:0-20839 GCA_963789465.1 uncultured Bacteroidales bacterium | reverse complement strand
GGATCAGTACATACCATGGAATTTATGGCACGGGCGATAAAAGCGCTCCTGAACCATCTCGGAATTAATACTGCTTTCATCACCGGACACTCTCTTGGGGGGTATGTTTCTCTCGCCTTTCTGGATCTTTTCCCTGATACACTATCAGGGTACTGCCTGTTTCATTCGCATCCTTTTCCTGATACTCCTGAGACAGTTGAAAACAGGAAAAGAGAAATTGATCTCGTAACAAAGAGAAGAAAGAAGGAATTTTATCCCGGGAATGTCACAAAAATGTTTGCTGTCAATAATCTTGAAAAATTCTCCGGTGCCCTGAAGAGATCATTAGAAATTGCTTCGGGTATCAGTGATGAAGGTATAATTGCCGTTTTGAACGGCATGATGGCAAGACCTTCCAGGCTTGCGCTAATGGAAGAGGGGAGAGTGCCATGCCTTTGGATTCTGGGGGGAATGGATAATTATATACCTTCTGAACCCATTCAGAAAAGGGTAAAACTGCCCTGGAATGCAAGTATTGTTGTTCTCAGCGGTTCAGGACACATGGGATTTGTGGAGGAAGAAGAACTGTCAGTCAAAATTTTAGGCAACTTCATTGCAAGGCTGAAGTAAACCGAATTGCCACACAGCATATTCTTCCGCGGGGTACCGGAAATTTTTAATAAAACCGGTTATCGTAATCGTTCGCCGGAAATGGTTAATTCTGCTTGTTCAGAAAGTCAATTGCTACTTTCAGAGTCGTATCAATTTTCTCCCAGATAGGATAGAATCCTTTATTATCAAGCATGTTGCGGGCAATATAGGCTTTGATCTGAGTGCCGATAATTTCACCTGATATCTTTAAGCCAGCTTTGTCGGGCTTGATATTGGAAGCAGCAGCATACTGCACAAACTCCTTCATTAATGGCTGGCTGTCGAGATATTTTTCAAGCTCCCGGGGATCAGTGAATGTCTTAAGATTGTCTCTGTTTGATTCAGTATATTTAAGAGCAAACTTGTAGATAAGCGGCCTTGTTTTAATGAAATAGGGTGATACCCCAGATGTATCGACTGGAACGAATATATCAGGCATTATGCCCCCGCCACCATAGACTATTCGTCCTCCGGGGGTGGTGTATTTCAGGGAGTCTGCAAAATGAATGCTGTCGGACACCTCAAATTCTCCCCTGTGGGCTCTCATGCTAAGATCCTCAAAGTACTCTTCAAAACCATGATTATAAGGTTTTTGAATAGATCTTCCGGTGGGGGTATAATATCGGGCAATGGTAAGTCTTAACCCTGATCCGTCACTAAATGATATAGGTTCCTGCACAAGGCCTTTCCCAAAAGTACGTCTTCCGATTATTGTGCCCCGGTCATTGTCCTGTATTGCACCGGCAAGTATTTCACTTGCAGAAGCGCTCCATTCATCTACCAGCAGTACCAGATCTCCCGTTTCGAATTCTCCTTTTCCGGTAGCCCGGGCCTCATTTCTGGGCTGTGCTCTCCCCTCCGTATAAACGATGAGCTGTCCCTCCTGAAGGAACTGGTTGGCAATCTGAATGGCAGCCTCCATTATACCTCCGGAATTTCCCCGCAGATCCACAATAAGCTTGGTCATGCCCTGATCTTTAAGTTCTCTGAGTCCTTTCATGAACTCATCGAAGGTAGTAACAGCAAAATTGTTGATCTTTATATAGCCGGTGTTGGCATTGACCATATAGCTGATATCGATGCTGTGTATTGGAATTTTATCACGTGTTATTTCAAACGGGAGAAGCTCCTTTTGCCCGCTTCTGAGAATTTTTATCCTTACCACTGTTCCTTTGGGGCCCTTCAGCATCCCCATAACCCTTTCATCGCTAATGTGTTTTCCAGCAACAAGAGAGTCATTAACATATAGGATCTTGTCGCCCGGGAGCAGTCCCATCTTTTCTGACGGTCCTCCTGGTATGGTGCTGATAACCAGAATTGTATCCGTGACCATATTAAATGATATGCCGATACCTTCAAAATTGCCCTGCAGTGGTTCGTTGGCACGGGCCAGATCTTTTGCGGGGATATACACCGAGTGAGGATCAAGCTTTTTTAGAATAGCGGGAATAGCCGCTTCCTCGAGGTCGTCGCGGTTCACGGAATCAACATAGTTGGATTCAATTATGTTCAGGATGCTGTTCAACTTATCATTTCTTGACCTTAATCCTGAATGTTGCGAGAGATCTTCCGATGAGGGTAGAAATTTCCCGATGAGAATTCCGATTGCCAGAGCTACGCCCAGCAAAACAGGAAGCAGTATGCTCCTTCTAGTATTATTGTAGTTCATAAATATCTGTTTCCTGATCAATATATACAAGTTCAATTTCTGCTCGTCTGAGAAGATCAAGTCCGTCATCCTTGTGATAGCGGTTGCAGTAGACCACTCGTCGGATTCCTGCCTGTATTATGAGTTTTGCACACTCCATACACGGCGAAGTTGTAACATACAGGGTAGAGTTGTCACTTGAGTTATTCGATTTTGCAACCTTTGTAATTGCATTCGCTTCCGCATGCAGTACGTAGGGTTTTGTTACATTATTCTCATCCTCGCAAACATTTTCAAAACCGGCAGGAGTCCCGTTATAACCATCGGATATTATCATTTTACCTTGTACTATCAGGGCACCTACCTGTCTTCTCTTACAGTATGAATTCTGAGCCCAGATCAGTGCCATCTCCAGATAGCGCTTGTCGAATGCCTGTTGTTTTTCACCATAGGGTCTCAGCTCCTTCTTGCCTGACATTATTTCTATACCGATAAAAAATGGATTAAAATGGGTCCAAAGGTAATTAATTAATAATTGTTTTGCTAATCTGTGAGAAAAAACTGAATTTAATATACTGGATATCAATGCCTAAATTTTGATTGAGAGAATAAAAATCCTGTACAGGATACTCTTTGTTAATGGAGAAATATATATATTTGAACGTAGATTGTTTTCAGCCTTCCGGCTGGCCCGATACTTATAAACACTGTTAATATAAAATTATCATGTTAGATACGGCTCATTTGCATCCCATGGTAGTGCATTTTCCTATTGCACTGATACTTGTCGGATTCCTTGCAGAAGTTGTTTCCCTCTTCTTTAAAAGTGAAAAATGTCTTTCCACGACAGGATTTTATCTACTGATCCTCGGGACTATATCTGCCATCGTCGCATGGACAACCGGACAGCTTTTTACTGTCGAGCCTACAGAGGGAGACATCCTGACGATATTTGGCAAACATGAGACGGGTGGATTGATAACAATGATCCTTGCAACAGCAGCTGCATTGTTCAGGATCTATCTCCTGGCAAAAAAGAAAGAGGAGACCGTACTCAAATGGGTTGCATTTGGCATCTACGGCCTTGTTTTTGTTTCCGTTTCCGTCACCGGCCTGCTTGGAGGAAGCATGGTTTATAACTACATGATGCCTCTCTGATTAATCTGTTCTTTGAATAATAGCCAAACTAAATATTAACTTAAACCTATCGAATGACATGAAAACCTTAACCAGATTTATTTTGTTGACTTTTGTTGCAGGACTGATTTTTGGATGCTCTCCAAAACCGGTTACGACAATTGAAAATCTCAAGACTGCCTATAACGGGGAGTCAACTGCAAGTGCAAAATATGCTGCATTTGCCGAAAAGGCTAAAGAAGAAGGCTATGATACAATTGCCGTTATGTTCGAGGCTACATCAAAATCAGAATCTATTCATGCCGCCAATCACCTGAAAGTTCTCGAAAAGCTTGGGGTGAAACATGAAGGCCCCCAGATAGGTTCGTTTGAAGTTATGTCAACAGCAGATAACCTTGCTGATGCCATCAAGGGTGAGTCATATGAGATTGAAACAATGTATCCCGGGTTCATGGCGGCCGCGAATAAAGAAAAAGTCAAGGATGCCGTGAAATCTTTCAGATGGGCGCTGGATACCGAGAAAAAGCATAAAGTATTTTATCAGAATGCACTGGATGCACTGAACAGTGGGGGAGAGAGCTCTCTTCCCTTTAACTGGGAGGTCTGCCCTGTCTGTGGAAATACTTATGATGAAGCATCTGTACCGGATAAATGTGATTTTTGCATGACACCGAAAGAAAAATTCATTAAATTCTGATAAAGCCGGGGCAACACGGAGCACATTTATGCTACACGTCCAGACATATACATAATGAATAAATCGCAGGGAGAGTTTATGACTTCTCCCTGCTGATTTTTCCACTGGATTTTAACTTTTTGGTTAATAACATTTTGCTTTATCAACACTGAATTACTTTTTCATACTTTAACTTTGTGCCCTGTTATCTGACTAAATAAGATTGGTATGAGAAAGATTTTGCTAGCTGTTATTTCCTTGTCAGTTGCAAGCCTACTGTCGGGCCAGGGCAAATTTACCGACAACAGGGATGGCGTCGTCTATGGCACAGTTACCATACATGGAGTAACCTGGATGGCTGAGAATCTTAAGTTTAATGCCGCTGACGGAGCTCATCTGTTCGATAATAATTCTGATAATCTTCCCGGTTATGGCATGCTATATGAATGGAAAGCAGCATTGAGCGCCTGCCCTTCAGGGTGGCATCTGCCATCGGGTCAGGAGTTCAGGACCCTGGCAAACTATTTCGAGCACAGTGAAAAATGGAAGAAATCGAATTCAGATCCCTCTTCCTTCGCCATTCAACTGGGAGGCATGCAGGATTATGAGGGTACATTTACGGAAATGGATGAGAGTGCATATTACTGGACCGTCACAGAATATGATAAAGACAATGCTGAATATTTCAGTTACTTGGTAATCAGCAAGAAGCCTGTAATTGATATCTCAAGGAAAGAGGATGTCGCTGAGATTCCCGGCACAGAGAAGGTAAACAAATATTCTGTACGCTGCATTAAGAATTGATGAAAATCCTGATCCTTTGTACCGGAAACAGCGCCCGCAGCCAGATGGCCATGGGATTCCTGCAGTCATTCGATCAAAGACTGAAAGTATTCTCCGCCGGAACAGACCCGGCAGCAAGAGTAAATCCTACCGCAATTGATGTTATGAAGAGGGAGGGAATAGATATAAGCGGTAATAAGCCTGTGAATGTCGACAATTACATTAATGAGGAATGGGATTATGTTATCACAGTTTGTGACAATGCAAACGAGACCTGCCCCGTATTCGCCGGAAGGGTCAGGCATAGGCTGCATATAGGATTTGATGATCCGGCAGCATTAAAAGGATCATATGTGGAAGTTCTGAATGAATTTTACAGGATCAGGAATGAGATCAGGGATGAGTTTTATAAACTGTATGAAACTGAACTGAAAAATAAATTATAGGTCGTATAGTCAATTCATCAGACCTTTTCCCCTGCTTTTTAATAGATACCAAACTCCATTGCTGCCCGTATCATGGCTTCTATGGTTTCGGCAGTGACGTCGGGCTGAAGTATATGAGCAGGAGCAAGAAGATAACCCCTGTCTTTGCCCAGAATGGCAATCCGGTCCTTTATTTCTGCCCTGATCCTTTCTATATCTCCCGAGGGGAGAAGCGACTGCTGATCAATTCCTCCGAAAAATGATATTTTATCACCATACCTTTCTTTCAGTTCCCGGGGATCTGATCCGGGAACATTCGGCTGAACAGGATTATACACATCAACGCCTATTCCGGCAAAATCATCTATCAGGGGAGCGACGGCCCCATCAGAATGCATAATTACAATAAGATCAGGATTTACTTCTCTTAGTCTCTCTATCATGCGTTTATGCCGGGGCTTAAACCTGATCCTCCAGTCTTCAGGGGATATCAATGTTGATGTCTGGCTTCCAAGATCTTCTCCAAACCATATAGCATCAACCCCCGCTCTGACCAGCTGCAGCGCCAGACCTGTACTCCACTCTTCAACTCTGTCATTCAAAAGATCGAGCCAGGGCTCATCACAAAGCATGCCAACCATGTATTTCTCGAGACCCGTCAGATGCCATGCCATCTCGAAAAGAGAGATCTCCACGTCCCCGATTATAAAATATTCTGACCCGTATTTGTCGATATCCCGTCTGGCTTTATCAAACCTTCCCTTAGCATAAGGATCAGGGAAATTATAGTTTTCTATATCACTGCGTGTCGCAGCATTTTCAAGCGGGCATTTTACCACCTCGACGTATAATGCGGTGGGCTTCATGTGCATGCCAAATTCGTTCAAGGTGATATCTTCATGAACAACTTCCGGCCTGTAGCCTGCGGGTACTGTGCCTCCCACAACTACCACGTCGCTTCCCATCCTTGTCCTTATTGCGTTTGCTGAAATCCGGTATGTCAGATCTTCATAATAGGAGAGAGCATAATCAGGCTCAATTCCAAGTTTTTTCCCGAATGTCTCGGTATGCATTCTGCAAAGGTCAAACTGAACCGGTACACGGTCAGGATTACCCTCTCTTTTCCGCAATGCCCTGAGTACTCGCTCTTTCGGATCCATTAACTTTCTGTTACAGTATTTGAAATAATTATTGGAACGGACTTTAGACCTTATTGCCGCTCTTATGCAGCAACACTACCGTCTCATCTGCAGTTATAATGTGTCCTTTCCCGATTTTCTCGAACAGAGGCTTTATCGATTCAAAAAAATCATCGATTTTATGAGGCTCATCTATTATTTCCACCACAAGCGGGACTTTTTCTGTGATTTCCCATAATTTATTGCTGTACATCTCACTGCTTGCCCCGTATCCCATTATCCCCTTAAATACTGTGGCACCCCTAAGCCCATGTTTTCTGGCGGAATAAACAATCACCTCATACAGTGGAGAATGTTCGTACTTATCAGTAGAGCTGATATAGATTCTTAAACGTCTGGCTTTGTAGTATGGGTTCATGATATTAAAATAATCTGGTTACCAAAACTCCAAAAAATGTTGCTGTTATACCAAGAAAGATACTTAATCCGGTGTACATAGTAAAGTAAAAGAAAGCACCGTCGCGAAGAAGGGCAAGATTTTCGTTGGCAAAAGTGGAAAATGTTGTGAAGCCTCCACAGAAGCCCACGGCAAGAAACATCTTCCATCCGGATGTCAGAAGAGAACTCCTCTCGGAAAAACCATAGATCAATCCGATAAGGAAGCAACCGGTGATATTTACAAAAAAGGTCCCGAATGGAAATGCCACAGTCAGGTTTTCCTGTATAAGCCTGGAAGCAAGAAACCTGGAAATGCTCCCAAGAAATCCGCCAGTGCCGACAAGTAATAGAGTTTTAATCATTAATCGCAGTGAGAACTTAGTTAAAGTTTTGAACCTTTGTTCCGCAGACGAGGGAGCACTTTCATCCCTCATGCTGTGATACGAAAGTAACAAATATTTTTATTTTAAAGGATTTGATAGTGTATAACAGGGATTCATATTATTTTTGAATTAATTAACAGTTTACTGATATGTCATGGGAGGTAATATTTTAAGACCATACCGCCCTTCAGGGAATTCCGGATTTAAATCGCTGCTTAATTTCAGAGATATCGGGGGAGTGCCTGCTATAGGTAACAGCATGATAAAGAAGGGAGTTGTATTCAGGTCAGCAAATCCCGATAAGTTAAGCAAAGTCGATATTGAAAGGATCCGCTCTCTGAATATAAGGACTATAATTGACCTCAGAGCCTCCGGGGAGGCCAGTAAGAAATATGTACATCTTGATTACACGGAAAGGTTATCATTACCCCTCGATTTCCAGAAGGCGACTACCGAAAGGCTGAGACCATTTATTTTCCGGAGGGATGCAAAAGAAATCATTGCTGATATCTCGAATGAGATCTACCTGGAGATACTCGATGCCTCCTGTCCTGTTTTCGGAAAGGTTATGCAGACACTTGCCTCTCCGGGGCTCTCTCCGGTTCTAATACATTGCCAGGCAGGCAAAGACAGGACAGGAATCATTTCTGCACTGGTACTGCTTGCCATGGGTGTGGACAGAAAAATGATAATCAGCGACTTTATGAAATCAAATGAAGCCCTTTTTCCTTACTTCAAACGACACTTTTTATTCAGGACAATCGTCTCACTGGGCTATTTCCCATATAAAAACATGATGTTTGCGGTTTTGGTGAAACAAAGGAACATTGAATCAGTCTTAGACAGGGTCAAAGACTATTATGGCGGCATTGAAGGATATCTGAGCCATTCGGGATTTGATATGAAATTGCTGCCCGAAGTAAAAAATGCCTTGCTGGCAATATAATCCCTGACTCTGGCTCTCCGGTACAAATATCCGGTAGGAGCGCAGATGTTAAGCATAGTCAGTATTATAGTTATAAATATGGACGCAAGTGATAAAAAGAAACAGAAAAGCAGCTTCAATGTCAAAGAGAGGTTAAAAAGCTTCAGGTACGCTTTTCAGGGAATAATAACATTATTCAGCTATGAACACAATGCGAGAATCCACCTCTTTGTTCTTGTGTGCGCTGTAATTGCCGGTATTCTGATCGGGATTTCAGGACCTGAGTGGATTTCCATTCTTTTCGTTACCGGTCTTGTATTTATCAGTGAGTGCTTCAACACGGCCATCGAGCATGTTGCAGACGCGGTTACCGGGGAGCGGGATGAAAGAATCGGGAAAGCCAAGGATGTTGCTGCTGCTGGTGTCCTTATTTCAGCAACGGTCGCTGTTCTGACAGGATTGATAATTTTCATTCCCGGTATTTTAAGACTTATAAGAGGATTATAGCTGTACGGAAATACTGACCTGGAAATGATAAAAAATCTTACTCTTCTTGCTGTTTTCGGTATAGCGATGGCTCACCTGGAAGGCGTTGTTGTCGTATATCTTAGAAAAACCCTTGGCTTGCTTGATTCGGAATCGAATAAGGAATCACTTGAAACAATCACGGCGCGCTACCTGCATATCGAGATGACAAGGGAAGCGGCAACAATAATTATGCTGGTAGTCATAGCATGGCTGACCGGAAGTAACTGGATTGAAAGAGGAATATTCTTTCTCTGGACTTTTGGTTTCTGGGACCTCTTTTACTATGTTTCACTTTATATTCTCATAAAATGGCCTCCAAAACTCACCACAATTGATGTGCTTTTTCTTATTCCGAAACCCTGGATCGCTCCGGTATGGTTTCCGTTGAGTGTTTCAACGCTGACAATCCTGACCATTCTGTTTCTGGCAGTGTTCAGGATTATCAATTAATAGCCGTTCTCTCAAATTATTACCTGTTGCAATACCGCTGCCGTTACAATTGGAAGGAAAACATCAAACGATTGAATGCATTTGTGTCAATAAATGTTAAAATGTATTTTCTATAAAGTTATTCTTCTATATTTGAATCTAATCAGGGAGAGTTGTCTCTCTTTCCTTTTAATATGGATAATGGTTGAGAAGTTTAATGGAACGATCTGTACTCTTTAGAAAAATTTTACCCGTTTTTATATCAGGTTTATTCTTTTCACTTCCTGCATATCCGACCGAATCCCTTCTCAGGGCTGAAGATCTCCAGGACACAGTTCCAAAAAATGGCAGCCCTGTTCAGCCTGTATATACCACTTCAAGGCTTGTGACAGACAGACCGGTTATTGACGGGAAACTGGATGATGAGTGCTGGAAACACGGTACCTGGGCAAGTGATTATCATCAGTTCATTCCCAATGAGGGAGCGCCGGCTACTTATCCAACGGAGTTCAACCTGCAGTATGATGATAAATATATCTATGTAGCTATGCGGGCCTTTGACGGTGAACCGCAAAAGATCCAGAGGCTGGCAGGTACAAGGGATGAATTTGCAGGCGACATAATGGGGGTTAATTTTGACAGTTATCATGACCACCGTACTGGCTTTGAATTCTCCATAACAGCCTGGGGCCAGAAGATCGACCTCGTGTTATTTAATCCTGAAAACTGGGATTTCAACTGGAATGCGGTATGGAGGGGCAAAACCGGACTGGAAGACTCTGCATGGGTTGCCGAGATCGAGGTGCCTTTAAGCCAGCTGCGTTACAGCAATGAGGTGGATCAGGTCTGGGGCCTTCATCTTTGGAGGTGGATCAACCGCTATATGGAAGAGAGTGACTGGGAGTACCAGTCCAAGACCGGCCCGGGAGTGCTTTTTAATTTCGGTGAACTGCATGGCATAAAGGGACTGAAGAAATCACAACGCCTCGAAATAATGCCATACGCTTTGGGCGAACTCAAAACAATGGAAAAGATACCTTCCAATCCTTTTGCATCCAAGGGCAGGACATGGGGTGGAAATGCCGGACTGGATGCTAAAATAGGGCTTTCAAGCAATTTTACCCTCGATCTGACGCTTAATCCTGATTTCGGACAGGTCGAGTCTGACCCTTCGGTAATGAATCTGACTGCGTTTGAGACATTTTATGAGGAGAAAAGGCCTTTCTTCCTTGAAGGGCTGACAATTTTTGATTATAAATTTGACAATCAGAGCCTGTTCTACTCTCGGAGGATCGGTCACTCGCCATCACTGACTACGGAGGCTAACGATTCACTTTATGTAGATTCACCGGATATGACCACTATTTTAAGTGCTGTCAAACTAAGCGGTACTACCTCAAAGGGCCTTTCAGTAGGGCTCATCCAGAGTGTGACGACCAATGAGTTTGCAAGACTCAGCGACCCGGAAGGCAAAGTATCCACCACAAAGGTGGAGCCAATTTCAAACTACATGGTTGCACGGGTGCAAAAGAGTTATAACGGAGCAAATACGGTTGTTGGAGGAATGCTTACATCCGTTAACCGTGTTATCAAGGAGTCCAGCCTGGAATTTCTTCCGACAGATGCCTATACCGGAGGATTTGACGTTCGACATCACATGCTCGACAAGGAATTTTATGTGGATGGACGGCTGATAGGCAGTTATCTGAACGGAAGCACAGAGTCAATGAAGGTTTTGCAAGAGTCCTCGGCAAGGTATTACCAGAGGCCGGGAGCAGATTATCTCGATTATGATACCAGCCGTACCACTTTGAGCGGATATGGTGGTAAATTTCAGATAGGGAAGGGATCAAAAGGCTTATGGAGATATTCAACCGGCGTCTCGTGGCTATCTCCCGGCCTGGAGCTTAACGACCTGGGATACATGAATACAGCCGATGCCGTTAACCAGGAAAACGAAATCGCCTACTTTGTCAATAAGCCTGTATCCATCTTCAGAACCTACAAAATTGATCTGGAACAATTTAATTCATGGAACTTCAACGGCACTTATCTTGGTTCCGGCGGGCACCTTGCTTTTACTTCTGAATTCACGAACCAGTGGAGTCTAGGATTAAACCTTATATTCCATTCGGCAGCCATGGATACCAAAATCCTTCGTGGAGGTTATGATATGATGATGCCTTATTCATTGTTGTCATTTGGCAGCCTGCACTCCGATTATTCAAGGAAGATATCCCTGGGGCTTGATTATAGCCTCGAAACCAAAGGCAATAATTCTGCAAAAGTTTACCAGCTTCAACCAGGAATCACATACAGACCTTTCAGAAGATTCAAGATTGGTGTTTCGGGAAATTATATAGATAACAAGGATGATCTTCAGTATGTCGCAACCTGCAATTATCTGTCGGAAGAAAGATATGTCCTGGGTACCATTGACCAGACAACCATTGGGGTGACACTGAGACTCGACCTTAACATAAGCCCTGAATTCTCAATACAATATTATGGAAGTCCGTTTATTTCCAGGGGATCCTATTCCCAGTTCAAGTATGTAACGGACCCGGCAGCCGATTCCTATACTGACAGGTTTACTCTTTATAACAATGCGATTCTTTCCGATGGAATTTATCTGCTCGATGAGAATAATGATGCCGTTCCGGATTATACCGTATCCAACCCGGATTTCAATTTCCATCAGTTCCGTTCCAATTTTGTTGCCAAATGGGAATACCGTCTTGGCTCAACAATATATTTCGTCTGGTCAAGCGAGCGTACGGGTAATACGGGCTCTTCACAGCTGTCATTAAAAGATTCATATAAGGAGCTCAGAAGCATCTTCCCCAATAACATATTCCTGATAAAATTTAATTACTGGTTCTCTTTGTGACCGGATACTAATTATCATGCAATTGATCAGGAAGCAGGTTCCCCGGGGATAAAACTGCGCTCATCACGGGTCAAATATCCTTGTTTGCAGCATAGTTATTGACAGGCTACCATACTTATTGACAAATTCGTCAAAAACCTTCTAATTACTTGAAAATAATTGATAAAACTATCTATTATCTTTCTATCTTTGTGGTGGATATATGGATTTTTTCTCAGTATAGTAAACATAATTCTGAAAATACCAGTGGGTATTTTTAAAAAGATGAGATTACTGGTATGCGAAGATAACAAACTGGTCATCAAGACTCTTTCAGTTGTGCTTGAAAAAGATGGATTTAAAGTTGATCTTGCAGAAGATGGTAATAAGGCATTTGATTTTCTGCATAACAATGTATATGATCTTATCCTTGTCGATATACATCTCCCATTTCATAGCGGACTTGAAATAATCAAGTATCTCAGGTCTGATCTGAAGCAAAAGACTCCGGTTCTTGTTTTGTCCGCATTCAGTGATCAGGAGATACAACGCCAGGCAGTAGGGATGGGGATTGATGGCTATATTGTGAAACCTTTCAATCCATCTGACTTAATCAGTAAGATTAGATCGATTCTTAAACCGGACCTATGAACAGTCGTTTTATCCTGATTATTATAATCCTTTTTTCCATTAAAATTTTTGTCTCTGTTCCACTTCTTTCACAGGAAATTACAGATCCGGAGGCAGAATATGCGAGGATAAGGGCCTTTGCATTTGACGGGAAACTTGATACTGCAGCGGCGGATGCAAGAAGGCTTGTAAACAGCTATCCGGCATATGGCGATGCACGGATCCTGCTGGGGCGCATACTTGCCTGGCAGAAAGACTATGCCAATGCCACAGCCGTTATCGACACTCTTCTCATGACTGAACCATTAAATGCAGATGCTCTTTCCGCCAAAAGAGACATTTTGACATGGTCGAAGGAGAATACTCAGGTCTCAACAGCAATTCGGGCAGGATATTTGTTCGATACTTTCAGTGAGCCCTATAAGCGTTTCTGGCAGGTTTTTAATGCGGGAGCGGAACATCGGTTTAACTGGGGGCTGGCTGCTGCTGACATCAATATAGGCAATGCGATCATTGGTGAGCCTTCACCGGATAATAAAACTGAATGGCAACTGGAGCTCGAGGCTTATCCAAAACTGACAGCAAGGAACTATGCTTATCTCGATTATGCCTACAGCCCGGGTACTTATTTTCCACATCACAGGGCCACCGCAGAGATATGGCAGATCCTCCCTGCCGGATGGGCTGTTTCAGCAGGTTTGAATTATTATTATTTTAACAGGAATATCTTTATTGCCCTGGCATCAGTTGAGAAATATATTGGCAGATACTGGTTATCCCTTAAGGGCTATCTCTATTTTAAAGATCACGGATTGACCACTTCAGCATATTTCAATGCCAGACGTTATTTTAATGATGTGAATTATCTGCAGCTCACACTGGGAGCGGGTTCGGCCCCGGATGAGCCTTTCGACATACAGACCGACCTGATGAGACTGAGTGCTTACAGTGCAAGATTGACCTATAATGTTTCATTGGGGACCAGGCTTGTAATGAAAGCAGGAGCCGGTTATTCATATGAGGAGTATTCGGAAAATATCTGGAGAAACAGGTTTGAAGGCAACATAAATTTTACATATGCCATTAAAATGAAAAAATGAAGTATTTGCTGCTTCTGATATTACCAATTTTAACAAATACTGCAGTTTACGGACTAATTGGCTCTCCGTCGGCATTTGCTGCGGCCAGATCTTATTCTTCCAGGATGATGGCACCAGAGGAAGAGGCAGCTTACAGACATGATTCGATAATCCTTAGGGATGACACTTTGAGAGGAGCACTGCTTAGCGCATTCGTTATCTCACGCAGAGACACTTTCCCAATTCAGGTCGGTGCTTTTCGGAACGAATCAAATGCCCTGAAGATATCGAAAGGGATGAGAAATCTTTCAAACATGAAGGTGAGAATTGTTGCGGAAAAAGGTCTGTACAAAGTAAGAATAACACATATTCCGGAAGTCATTCAATGGGAGACACGGGATGAGCCCATTGCTGAGAACAATGTAAAACAATCAACAATTGAAAGCCCGAAAACAAAAACTTCTATTGATCCTGTTTTGTATGACGGCCCTCAGGCTGTACAGACAGTCTATGAAGTTATCTCTGTGATACCGGAGACTCCTGTTGATACTCTATCCGGGGATGGTGAAATACTCTTTTTTAAAGGGAACTCCCCGTGGTTGAAAAGGATAAAATATTTTGGGGAATCATTTGCTCTTGTAAATGCCCTGATTATTACAATTCTCTTCTCAATAGCTTCAATGATTATTCTATTGATAATCATTTTGCTTAACAGGAGAAGGCTTGAGATGGAACAAAAATTACATCATTATTTGATGGAAAAATACCAGAGCCTGATTGTTGATTACCTCTATGGCAGCGCAACTCCTGATGAATTCAGGGCTATTGCCTCAAATAGCTACAACAGGCAGGTTCTTATCGACCAGATGATCGATGTAAGTGTGAACCTGAAAGGAGAAGAGAGCAAAAAACTCATCGGGCTCTACAAGCACCTGGGCCTGGATAAGGATTCATTATCCCGGGCACGGGATTTTCGCTGGCATAAAAAAATAAAAGGATTCAGGGAGCTGGCCTTCATGAACATCAAAGATGCAAATGCCTCTATTTACAAGTCTCTGAATTCGTCAAATGAAATTCTCAGGATGGAGGCGCAGATTGCTCTTGTCAGGTTAAGTGATAATGAACATTTCAAATTCTTATCACATCTTGAAAGACCATTTTCGCTTTGGGAACAGATAACCCTTCACGATCTGATAATCCAGCATGACATTCCTGTCCCTTCGTTCAGCCAGTGGCTCACATCATCTAATTATACGGTGGTCATATTTTCACTGCGGATGATTAGGGAGTTTAAACAGTATGATGCCGAGGAAGGAATAAAAAGGTGTCTTTGGCATAATTCCCCGGATGTCAGGCTGCTGGCCGTCCAGGTGGCAGGTGATCTTGGCCTCTCATCAACCCTTGAGATTATGAAGCGGATGTATAAAACACAGGATTATAAAACGTCCCTCGAAATCATAAAATCGATGGGTAAAATGCCTGATACCTCGATGCTGGGATTTCTTAAACTCGTACTTGATAAGGAAGATGACGTACAGCTTCAGATTGAAGCAACAAAATCAATTGAGAAAATGGGAGAGGAGGGCGTAAAAGCCCTGGTTAAAATCATGAAATCAGAATACAAGAATTATAGTATCCTAATAAGACATGTGCTTGACAGGAGAATAAACTAAAGGCTATGGGAATTCTATTTGCAAATCTTATCTTCATTCTGACCCTGGTATTATTTACTTCATATCTTCTCCTGGGGATTTTTTCAGCTGTGGCACTTAGAAAATATCTGAGGAAAAACAGCTATATAAACTACAACGCGCTCGTATTGTCTCCACTTGTTCCTAGAATTTCAATAATAGCCCCGGCTTACAATGAAAGCAAATCAATTATTGACAACGTGAGAACACTGTTATCACTCTATTACAACAATTTTGAGGTTATTATCGTGAATGACGGATCCACGGATGACACTTTTCAAAAGATTGTCCAGGCATTCGAACTGGTCAGGGTGAATTATTATTTTGATTACCACATACCTTGTGAAAGGATAAAAGGAGTTTACAAATCCGATAACCCATCCTATAACCGTCTGACGGTTATCGATAAGAATAACGGAGGCAAGGCCGATTCCCTGAATGCCGGGATAAATATCAGCAGAAACAGCCTGATAGTGACTATTGATGCCGATTCAATAATCGAATCCGATTCGGTTCTTAAGCTTGTAAAACCGTTTCTTGAAGAGAAGGAACGCAAGGTTATTGGTACGGGAGGGGTGATCCGCATTGTCAATTCCTGTGACATCGAAAGGGGCCATATCCGTGAGATAAAGATCCCTGATCAGATATTGCCGCGCCTGCAGGTTCTGGAATACACGCGGGCATTTCTGCTTGGCAGGATGGCCTGGAGTCATCTTGACGGATTAATGCTTATTTCAGGTGCAATGGGAATGTTCGACCGCGAAACAGTTATCCTGGCAGGTGGTTACAGCACTAAAACCGTTGGCGAGGACATGGAGCTTGTGCTTAGGATGCGGCGGTATAAGGCAGAGAGAAAAGAGAAATATGAGGTCACATATATACCTGATCCACTCTGCTGGACTGAGGCCCCCTCTGATTTCAAATCAATGAGGAAACAGCGTACCCGCTGGACCAGGGGTCTGATAGAATCACTTTGGACTCACCGTAAGATTATGATGAATCCCCGTTATGGCAAACTGGGTGTTCTGGGATATCCCTACTGGTTCTTCTTTGAATGGCTTTCCCCGTTGATAGCCTTTTCAGGTTTTGTATATACGATCTACCTGACAGTCACCCATAAATTAAACCTTCCTTTCTTCCTGCTCCTATTCCTGTTTGTATACACTTTCGCCGTGAGTCTTTCCGTGTGGGCTGTACTGTTTGAGGAAATCACATTTCATAAGTATGGCAGGAAAAGGGATGTATTGAGGCTACTGGCTTCTGCCCTGGCGGAACCATTCTTTTACCCTATGCACACCCTCTTCGCCGTAATTGGAAATTTTGAGGCCCTTGGAGGAAAACAGGGCTGGGGTAAAGCCAAACGAAGTGGTTTTGAAAAGAAAAAAAGGAGATCATTCAGAAAGCTAAGGAAAAACAAAAGCTAATCTGCAAAGCCTGGTATCGATCTGAGGCCCTCTCTTACCACATGCAGCGACGCCTTCTCAACGGGAGAGGTATTGGGAACAATAAGCCATTTGTTCCAGTTATACCTGTCGGTGGTCGATACAACAGTTCCTTTGTAATATACTGAAAGAGCAATGCCGTCAGACTGCCTGGTTTGTATGTTGAAAGTATATCCCCCATCGGTGGAAATTGCACCGTCAATCACCGACATCTGAGTAGGGTCATAAAAATAAAGCATCGTCCATGGGATGCGCATTTTAAGCTTGTTTGCAACCCATGCTACAGCAGTTCTGGTCCCTGGTGAGAATTCAGCTGAATGTTCCGCGGGCAGGCGTCCGATATCCTGACTGGTTCTTTCATACTCATCATTGATCCATTGCATAAGATCCCATGGTGCACCATCGGTGACAGTGCTCATATACTTCTGGACAGAAGGATCAGAAAGATTAAACCTGGAAGTAAGGCCATTCATATCATAGGCCTGAGTCACGTAATGAAGTGCAGTATCGTTTCCGGCAACGAACAGACACATGAACTCGGACCTGTTCTCAAGAGTCTTACCATTTATAAGCCTGGACTCACCTGTATCGCCCGAATATGTGTCGAAAGCAATTATTAGAGAATCTCCCGGGATAAGCTCCTGACCTGTTTCAATATCAATATAGAAATAATTGTTGTCATTCGTGGCTTCTATCCTGTTTAAAGGACCCTCCGGATCATTCGTATGGTATGCTACAAAAGGAAGGATATCATTCTGCGTGAACTTAACAAGACCGAAATTCTGTTCAGGAGATGTGACATTATGCCAGAGCTGACGAGTTGGAATTGTTGTTCCCTGAGAACTGAGACCGAAAGCTTCCAGATACTGAACTATCCAGGTAGGCTTGAACCATTCATCCATCCATGAGAACATAAAGCCACCGGCACATCCGGCATCCAGAATATTGTGGATCAACCTTATATTTATCTCCCCCTGCTGTATTTCAGAATATCCGCCATGGTCCATATTACTGAAGGATTGATGTGCACTACCCCAGCTTGATGGCACGCCAAATTCGCCGATCACGAGAGGAATTTCCTGATAATAGCTCTTCAGGTCATTCAGATATCCCAGGTAGCTGTCAGGCCCCTCTGCATCGCTGTAGGTCCTGTAGGATGGCTGATCACTTATGAAGTTCGGATAATAGGGATAGGCATGATAAGTAGCGAAAAGTCCCGACCGGGAATTTGAAGTGTTTATCCGGGAAATATCGATTGATTCTTTATCCTCATCAGTATGAATTTCCGTGGGATGGGTCAGCGGATCGAGGGTAGGCCAGCTGGCGATGCTCACAGGCCTTGAGGAGTTGTAATGCTGATCCTCAAATGCGGCAGTTGCATCCAGCATGGTTGCGGTAAAGACATTCGTTGCTGTGCTTCCGGAAATACTGAACTGATCGCCCTGAAATGAATTGACTGAGCTATTGGATGAATTTGTGACCGAGACTTCCTGTGGGCTTATCTCCCTGCCGATAATATATCCCGCTACCCATCTCGAAAGATCTGTATTGTATGTCCCGTATGATTTTCCGGGTCTGAAAGGAATATCCTTTTTCCCGTGAATGCAATCAATTACTTCATGTATTTCTTCGGTGAATGCAGGTTCCCGGAGGATGAGGTCATACTGTTCCGGATCAGATGGATTCTGAATCTCTTCAAGCCAGATCCCCTGAAAAAGCAGGATAGGATCAAAGGGATGCCTGTTGTTGTAATTGGCAAGTTTTTCATAAAATGCAGGCGGATGAAGGGTATAAATCCTTATGCAGTTAAAGCCTGCTTCCCCAATCTGTCTGATCCATTCATCATAAAGTTCTCCCGTTACAGAATAAGCAATTTCGCCGGGGAAGGTTCCGGGTGTCGCAGCTCCAAGGTTAATGCCCTTTATAATCAGAGGTCTGTAACCTGTTTCCGTAAACATCGCTATAGTGCCGTCCTGGGTTTTGAACGGTATTTCCTCCATCCTGGCTATTGTGAAATCAATAGTTGTATCCCTGCTGATGACAATATCAGTGATCCTGACAGGATAAAAGCCTGAACAGTTGATATCTGTTATAACCGGAACTCTTACTGCCTGAGTGTTTAGAGGAGGTATGACAGGCGGCAGCATCACTGGTTCCAGGGTCGTGGCGGAAGAAAATGCTGAATACCCCGCTGATTTGATAACTTTCGACGACCATGTCTTTCCTTTGAACGTGATCGCATAAATATATATCCCCTGTCTTACGGGTGCTCCGTTATCGTTGCAGCCATCCCATATTATTCGATAGCTTCCCGGACTTACATCAGGATAATTAATGTCCTTTATCTTCTGCCCTGAAAAAGTATAAACTGAAAAGCGGACATCTCCCGTACTGTTAATTATAAATGGGATATTCACTGCAAAAGTAAAAGGATTTGGGTGAGGGATACCAAGTTGCAGCATATCGGAAACATTCCCGTAAACTCCCGAGATTTTAAGTGAGTAATTGCCGTCAGGTCCTGAGAGGGCGCTATATTCGATACTGCCATGGAACATCGATACCCTTGCATTCGGCACCGACAACCCTGACATGTCGGATACCGTTCCGGTAACTATATAATCCCTGGCTGAAGAGTAGCCAAATGAAGCGGAATAGATCAGGATTAATGACAGAAGCCTTCCGGATATTTTTTCCCATGACAGTGATCCAGGTGAAAATAAGCCTTTCAATAACTTAGGATTTAGTCTTCAAATGTAGTAAAAACAGAAAATCTTTCAGTGAGTATTATTTATAAAGTATTAACATACATCTGACCTTTGAGTCCCTGTTTCGGCACTTTGTGTCCACTGGTGCTTAATGTGGGTTCTGGATTTAGAATTGATTAAAAAGGCCTGTAAATTTTAGCAGTAAGTAAAAATTGTTTTTAATTTCCATGTTAATGAATTGATTATTTTTGATACCGGAATTTCCAACTCCTTTGATAGCATGGATAAGCGAAATATTGTATTAAGACGTATTGAAGAGAGCGACAACAGGGAAATTGCTGACCTGATAAGATCGGTATTCCGGGAATTCAGAATTGACAAGCCCGGTACTGTATATTATGATCCGGCTACCGATGATCTCTATAGCTTATTTAAGAAGCCGGGCTCCTTTTACTGGATTGCGGAAGCAGATGGGAAAATGGCAGGTGGATGCGGTGTCTTTCCGACTCCGGCTCTTCCCCGTGGTTGTGCTGAACTTGTTAAATTGTACCTTCTACCCCGGTACCGGGGTAAAGGGATCGGGAGAATGTTGATCGAAAAGACTTTTGAATCGGCCCGCAGTTTAGGGTACAGCCAGATTTATCTGGAATCTATGCCTGAACTGAGCAAGGCTATAGGAATATACGAAAAAGCCGGATTCAGGTTTATACCTGCAAGGCTCGGTAATTCGGGCCATTTCAACTGCGATATCTGGATGATCAGGGATCTGTGGCCCTTGCAGAATAAGGGTCAGAAGAGATAACCCATTCCGATATAGGTCCCTCTTGTTCCATCACGGGGGTCATCAGCCCAGCCAAAATCGACTGAGATTACGAAATTTTCATTTATAGCACAATGTGCGCCGCCTCCATAACTGATATGCGGTTTTTCCTTTTCTCCCTTCTGCAGCCAGGCAATACCTTCAGGGTCAGTTATATCAGGTAATTTATATTTACCGGTGATCATTCCTGCATCAGTGAATCCGGAGAGAGCGATGTAGAAATTCTGATTCCAGATTATTGCTCTGAAAAGTTTCCACCTTAGCTCTGCATTGCCATATACGAAATCTTCTCCCACAACCCTGTTTCTGAGGATGCCTCTCATGGTTCGGGCACCTCCCAGCCCGCTTAGGGTAAGTTGCGGTGCCGAATTATAAACCAGGGGAAGCATATAAAATGGCATACGGCCGGTCATTTTAGCCTGCCATGAGAACCTGTATCCGAAATTTATCCGGTCGGGCCAC
>CAWBLL010000020.1:0-268577 GCA_963789465.1 uncultured Bacteroidales bacterium | reverse complement strand
GTTAATTAACCGGAAATAACTCCAAAGTTGTATGGTTATTGAGCACGTTTTCTTTTTAGCTACTTTTTTCTTTTGTTAATAATTTCATTTTCTGTTAATTTCTATGCTGCCTTTTTGTAAAGCTCTGCCGGAATTCTCCTCCCGATACCCTGGTGATGCAATTCGTGATTGTAATAGCTGATATACTCCTTTAATCCCTGGTATAGTTCCAGACCATCATTAGCCGGATGCAGGTATCCATGATCATATTTCGATGCTCGCCAGACCTCTCTATGAAGATATTATCAATGGCTCTGCCTTTGCCATCCATACTTACAGTGATGCCTTCTTCTGACATATGCCCAATCCAGTCTTCACCGGTAAACTGACTGCCCTGATCGGAGTTTATGATTTCCGGCTTGCCGTGTTCTTTAATAGCCTGTTTCATGACCGCTAATGAAGCTTCAGCATCAAGAGTATTAGATATCCCCCAGCCGACGATATACCGGCTGTACAAATCTATTATGGCCGTTAAATAAAGAAAACCGTTCTTCATTGGAATATACGTTATATCGATGGCCCAAACCTGATTGGAACGCTCTATCTTCAGCCCTTTCAGAAGGTATGGTCGAATATATTTTATTAGCCCCAATTTGCTCAGATTCCTCTTGGGGTATATCGCCATCATACCCATCAGGCGAAGCAGCCGGCGAACCCGTTTATGATTAACTACCATGCCCAGACTCAGCAGCAGATCTTGCATACGCATTACTCCTGCAGTAGGATGCTTCAAGTAGTGCTCGTCCATCATTCGCATGATCTCAAGATTCTCCTTTTTCTCTCCCTGGGGATTATAATACAAACCACTTCTGTGAACCGATAAAATCTCACATTGCTTTCTGGTGCTAAGAACATGTTCTCTATCAATAAGATCCAGTCGCTCTTTCATAGTCCAATTTTCCTTAGATTTTTTTTTAGAAAATCATTTTCTATTTCCAATTGGCCGATCTTAGCATAGAGCTTATCGATATCAATTTCTTTTTCCACTTCTTTTGATTGCTGGTCGAATACATGAGCAGAGTTCTCTAAAAACTCCTTCTTCCATTTACTAATTATGTTAGGATGCACTTCAAAATGCTTTGATAATTCGGCAAGTGACTGACGCTCTTTGAGCGCTTCAATTGCAACTTTAGCCTTAAAGGCTCCGGTAAATTTTCTTCTCGTTTTTTTCATAATACACTGGTAAATTTAATTGATAATTTTCAACTTAACCAGTGGTCCGAATTTTGGGTAGTATTATATTGAGCATATAAATACTTAAAAAAGTCTCTCAGAGTTCGAATAGATATATGGG
The DNA here is from genome assembly GCA_963789465.1 of uncultured Bacteroidales bacterium. Taxonomy (GTDB): domain Bacteria; phylum Bacteroidota; class Bacteroidia; order Bacteroidales; family VadinHA17; genus LD21. The sequence goes on along the minus strand of CAWBLL010000020.1, from coordinate 267,244 downwards.
CAAGAGATATCGTTTGAGGATTGATGCTTTTAATGTAATTGAGTATATGTAATTGATTGACTGTATTTATTGAAACTGCGCTTTTTTCTTTTTGAAAGCGTAAGAATCTAAAAAGGTGTTGCTCATACTCATCAATGGTGTGTTTCGCCAATCTTTGTGATGTTTTAAATGAAAGATAGTTAATCATTAATTCTCCTATTGGACCCTTAAAATCCGTAACTTCTTTCGCAGGCTGAATAATACGATCTTTATCAACTCGATGAGAACATTAAATGCTTTTATAGTGTCCTTTTCATTTTTTAGAGAATGTGCCATAATCTCGATTCCCGAATTTTTGTAAAAGACATACTTTGCAAACTTCAGTGTCAATAAAATTTATGCATTGGGATTGCATATATCGCTTGATAGGGAGCCATTTACAATGATAATAATGTAGAGTCCCATCGGCTCGTGATAGTTTATCCCTCAAGAAAATTAAAGCTTGAGAAGTGACTTGTTCAAAAGTTTTGTGTTCCATAATAGTACCTATTTTTATTAGTGGTAAAAGCACCGCTTGTTAAAAATAGGCTTAAATATTATGGAAAGTGTTTACATGCTTTTCATATAATAACTATCTGATACAAAGGAGTGTTATTCCAGGGAACTTTACATAATTAATTACTATGCATAACCAATATTATGGAAAGCTTTCATGATCTGGGAAGGAAGAACTATCTCTTTGCAGGATCACATGAGTCTGCACAGTGTGAAGCAGTAATATATTCGCTGCTTGCCACCTGCAGGATCAGAGGCGTGGATCCGTTTACATGGTTAAAAACTATATGGATACATCCCAGATTACCCGGCAAACCAGTTGGGAAAATTACTCCCCTCAAAGTAGAATCAAAATCCAATCACTTCAAAGGTGTAGTTTGGCGGGCGGTACGTTCAAATTAACCTGACACATAATTTTATTTCTGTATTTTAGCTAAAGTGTTATCTTGCCAGGCTAATATTAAAAGGTTAGTATCTGCTTAACTATCTAAATGCTACTCATTTCTGAGGGATCCCCCCCCTCAAAAAACCAACTTCTTTATTCGCATTTCCTAACGATATGCAATATCCCATTCTGAAATTGATATAGATTATCACTAGCGTCCACTAAAAATTTAAAATTGGTAAACTTGTTTAGAATATCGAAAAATACTAGCTGGCTATGAAGTCTTTACGGTTTAATCTAAATTCAAATCAGTCAGATAGATTTTCAAATAGTGGACAGTGCAAGCTATTTGTATCTTGCACATATATAAATAATTATGTCAATGATATTTAATTTTAGTGGACACTAGTGATAGATTATAATTAAAAGATAATGTACATTTTATAAATTGTTGTCATTAGCAGCAAAGCGAAGAATCTTTATACTTTTGGCCAGTTAGCAGTTATAATGTATCAAAATATTAACAATGCATAATTTTAATCAATATTTTTCGTTACTTAATCGGAAGATTTCATTATTTGTCAAAAAAACCAAAAGCTCTGCATTATTACAAGGTGTATTCTGCAGGATTTGATATTTGTTTTAATTTATGGATCTGAATTTAAGTATGCGGATTTTAATTCTATTATTAGCTGTTTTTTTAATGAACAGTTTAAAGTTGATTGCATCTGATTTTTATGTATCAACTAATGGGAATGATAATAATAGTGGATTATCACAAGCATTAGCCTGGAAAACCATTGCAAAAGTCAATTCCGTAACATTTTCTGCAGGGGATCGGATTTTATTCAGGAGAGGCGATCAATGGAGAGAGAGTATAATCGCAAAGGGAAGTGGATCCGATGGAAATTGTATTACCTTCTGGCGCTTACGGGACAGGGGCAAAACCTATTATAAATGGATCGGATATTGTTAAAGGATGGACTCAATATTCAGCCAATATTTGGGAGGCGAATTGTCCGGCTATTTATGTTTATATTGGATTTAGTTTTGACTATGTGGCGATCTTAGATGACACATTGTTTAACCAGGTAGGCACATTGGAGGAAGTAAGTACTCAAAATTCATACTATATAGATAAAACATCAAGTCCAAACGCGGTTTATATTTATTCGACTTCCAATCCTGATACAAAAATTGCTGAAGTCTCTGCACGAATGTTTGGATTTTATGTTAATAATAAATCTTATATAAAACTTTCTGGTTTAGAATTCAGAAATGCCGGTCATAGTGGCGCATTCTTTTTTGGAGGTGTTAATAGTCAGATATCAGGTAATTCAATTATTGATAGCTGTAATTTTTATCGTAACAGGATAACTGGCATTGAATTTTATGATGGTTATAGTAATAGTATAGTTCAAAATTGCACTTCATCATTTAATGGTAATGGGTACTATTCTGCATCATATACAAATTATGGATCAAATGGTAACATATTCAGAAATTGTTATTCAGGTCATATTATACGTTATAAAGTTGGTGTAGTGACAGACGGGCATGGATTTGGTGTGTTTAATTCGGGCAATTGTATTGTTGAAAATTGTGAAGCCGAATATTGTTTTTTTGGGATAATTGTTGATGCAAACAATAGGGCACATAATTTTATATGCCGGTATAATTATATTCACGATACCGATCCTGTTGAGGCTGGGATTGTATTGGTGGTGATATTCCGGCCGGGACTATTCATCAGGCTTACTACAATTTAATCGTGAACACTGGTGGCGGCATTTCATATCCCTGGGCAATCGCTGTCAGTGGCCCTTCAAGGATAGGTAATGTTTATCTCTATAATAATACCATTTTTCAGGATGGGGCAAATGGACATCGAAATGGAATTATGGCATCAAACGGGTCTAATTTAGCAATAATGAATAATATTATTTGTTCTTATTCCACTAATGCTACCTTTCTAGAAATTCCTGCTGGTTCAAATCTTGTTTGTGACAATAATAGTTTTTATGCTCCAAATGGTTCAACGAATATCTTTACTTATAACAATGTCAATTATAACACATTAGCTTCGTGGGGAACTGCAACAGGGCAAGATTTACATAGTCTTTATGGTGATCCCCTGTTCATAAATAAGTCTTCTGACTGGAAATTGAGTGCAAGTTCCCCTATTATTAATAAAGGAGCTAACGTAGGCTTAACGGGTGATTTTTCCGGTAATCCATTGGTTGGTTTACCAGATATCGGAGCATTTGAAACACAAGTTATTTCAAATATTCCTGTCCCGGTATACTTAAGTTCTGCAATTGAAAATGCCACCCCTGCAATATTGAATATAACTTATAATTTAAGCCTTGCAAATATTGTTCCTGCCGCTTCAGCCTTTTCTGTCAAGGTTAATTCTGTTGCCAGACCCGTCAATTCAGTTGCTGTATCAGGAACCAAAGTTTCACTGACTCTTGCAAGCCCGGTAGTTAATGGAAATGTTGTAACAGTTGCCTATACCAAACCATCAACTAATCCTTTGCAGACACCTGCTGGCGGACAAGCCGTTACTATCACTGCTCAGGCAGTTACTAATAATGTCAATCCTGTCAACCCTGTTTATGTCAGTTCTTCAGTTGAAAATGCAACTCCTTCAGTTTTAGAAATGGTTTATAATCTTAGTCTTGCAAGTGTTGTTCCTGCTTCTTCTGCCTTTACAGTCAAGGTTAATTCTGTTGCCAGAACCGTGAATTCAGTTGCTGTTTCAGGAACCAAAGTTTCGCTGACTCTTGCAAGCCCGGTAGTTAATGGAAATGTTGTCACAGTTGCCTATACCAAACCATCAACTAATCCGCTGCAGACGACCGCTGGCGGACAAGCTGTTACTATCACTGCTCAGGCAGTTAAGAATAATGTAAGCCCTGTCAACCCGGTTTATGTCAGTTCTTCAGTTGAAAATGCAACCCCTTCAGTTTTAGCTATGGTTTATAATCTTAGTCTGGCAGGGGTTGTTCCTGCTCCTTCTGCCTTTACTGTCCTGGTTAATTCTGTTGCCAGAACGGTGAATTCAGTTGCTGTTTCAGGAACCAAAGTTTCGCTGACTCTTGCAAGCCCGGTAGTGAATGGAAATGTTATAACAGTTAGCTATGCCAAACCAGCAGCTAATCCGTTGCAGACAACTGCAGGAGGAATAGCCGTCAGTATAGTCAGTCAACCAGTAATTAATAATTGTATTAATGTTGCTCCAAAGCTTCAATAACATCCCCTGTTAATAACAGCTCATTTACAGCTTCAGCCAATATTACGATTACTGCCAATGCTTCAGATGCAGACGGTTCAATAACTTTAGTAGAATTCTACAATGGAAGCACCAGGCTAGGATCAAAGTCTACAGCTCCTTATTCATTTACCTGGAATAATGTAGGATCAGGTACCTATTCTTTAACCGTAATTGCTACTGATAACCAGAATGCAAAAACCACGTCATCTGCAATCTCAATTTCCGTAACTGATGGAATACCAGCTGTAAATCAACCTCCTCTTGTCAATGTCTCCAGTCCAACTAAAGGAAATAAATATGAAAATCCGGCTACAGTTGAGATCAATGTGACTGCTTCTGATCCTGATGGATCTATAAGTAAGGTTGAATTATACAGTGGATCGGATAAGCTTGTCGAATTAACTTCACCTCCCTATTCATATACCTGGAAAGACGTCGCTAAAGGTACTTATACGATAACAGCAATAGCCACAGATAATTTAGGCGCCACTGCAACTTCATCATCCGTTGAATTCGTAGTGTGGGAAGTTTCAAGGTACGATGGCAATTCGGAAATTATAAATCTTTATCCAAATCCTAATGATGGTCATTTTTCGATTGACTTTGTTATTCCATTAATAAATGAAAAGTCTGAAATAATAATTACTGATCTGGCAGGGAAACAGATATATAATAAACCAGTATTAAAAGAAGAGACTTCAAGACAATTTAATTTATCTTACATTAAATCAGGTATATATATTATGATGGTTATCAGCAAAGATATATTGGTCACAAAAAAAATTATTAAGAAGTAACAATTGATTAATCTGTGGCATGTCTTAATTCTTGTAAATTATTGGCTAAATTAACTTTATTTCTATTTAGGTCCATTGTTGCGCGCTCATACGATGATAATTTGACTTAACCTAGCTCCATACTATCAATTTATTTATTCAAGAATATTTCAAAAATTCCTCTGGTTTTTAATGTAAATGCAGCTCAAATAGATTAATCGATTTTATATTCTTATAGTCCATCTGAATTTTTATGATAAGAATTCGGATTATATTGTTTCTCTTTCTTTTTTCCCTTCTGAACATTAACGCCCAGAAAAGTAATATTCATTACGATTTAGGATCTTCAGTTAGTTATATTTCTCCAGACCATATTCCTTTCTGGTTCAGATCAAACCAATTCGGAAGTATTCCTCTTGATAATGCCTCTTTGAGTTTAATCGGGTCAATTAGAAAAGATTACGATACTGATAAAAAACGATTTTTTGACTGGGGTGCTTCTTTAGAAGGTCGAGGCGAATATTGGAAACAAGTCAAATTTCATATTAACTGAAGGATACGGAAAAATAAGGTTAGGCGTTTTTGAGCTAAGAGCCGGCAGGGCAAAAGAAATAATGGGTCTTTGTGATACAATCCTGTCTTCCGGTTCCTTTTCTGTTTCAGGAAATGCACTTGGAATTCCGAAAGTACAGATCAGTATACCCGAATTCTACAGTTTACCATTTTTTGGCAGATTATTCGCCTTTAAGGGGAATTATGCCCATGGCTGGATCGGAGAGGCTTCATTGAACATGGATACGTTGTTTTCAAAGTAGGAACATATTTGCATCAGTCATCATTATATGGAAGATTTGGCAAACCGGAATGGAAATTTAAACTCTATGGTGGATTTAATCACCAGGTTTTATGGGGTCATGAAAATATCTCCTATAGCAACTACGCATTTTCGACCTTTAAAACATACATGTATGTAATAAGAGGAGGAACTTACATTGATGGGAACACGAGATTAGGGGATCATTTAGGATCCATTGATCTGGGTTTTGAATATGATTTTAAAAATGTAAGATTACTGGCTTACCGACAGAATATCTATGAAGCCGGAGCACTTTACTATATGGCCAATATCAGTGATGGATTGAATGGTCTGAGCCTGACACATACAAATTACTCTCACAAGGGATTGCAATGGAAAAAGTTTCTGGTCGAATTTTTCTACACAAAAAGCCAGGGTGGAGAATCCTGGTCGGTGCCCAGACCCTCCGGAGACCGGAAGACTATTATAATCATTACCAGTACCTCCAGGGCTGGTCATACAAGGGAATTGGAATCGGCAATCCCTTCATTGCTCAACGAAACTTAACAAGAGAAGGGTTACCCTCAGATCCATATCAGTATTTCATAAGTAATCGCGTAGCTGCTTTTCACTTTGGTTATGAGGGTTCTTTAAACAAATGGGATTTCATCCTGAAAACTTCTTACTCACTGAATTATGGCACTTATGCTACCATAACGCAATTTCCCGAAACAAAACAATTCTCCTCATATCTCGGCGCTTCCAGGGAATTAAATAACGGGCTGAATATCGGATTTACGGGGGCGGTTGATGTGGGGGAGCTTTATTGTGACTCATATGGGGTTTTGGTTAGGGTGGGGAAGGCGTTTTAGGAAGATGTGAGATATGAGATATGAGATATGAGATATGAGATATGAGAGGTGAGATATGAGATATGAGATATGAGATATGAGATGTGAGAGGAGAGATATTAGATATGAGATATTAGATATGAGATATGAGATATGAGATGTGAGAGAAGTAGATTTTAATTTAATAAACAGATTATGACTAAGGTAGGGAGTTTTAAGGATTTGATTGTCTATCAGAAGGCTTACAAACTGGCTATGGAAATATTTGAAATTTCAAAATCATTTCCAAGGGAAGAAACCTATTCTCTAACTGATCAGATACGTCGTTCATCTCGTTCTGTAACCGCCTGTATTGCAGAATCATGGGCGAAAAGAAGATATGAAAAAGCATTCATAAGTAAATTGTCAGATTCACTGGGCGAAGAATATGAAACTGAAGGATGGTTAGACTATTCCCTTGATTGCAAATATATAACTCAAGACATTCATAGCAGATTATTAAATGAATATGATGAAGTACGTAAGATGTTAATCTCCATGATAAACAATCCTGAGAAGTGGTGTAGCTAAAAATCAGGTTATCAATACTCACATCTCACATCTCACATCTCAAATCTCAAATCTTTACGCTCCTCAACACACTAAAATATCCGGATTGTTAGTAAATATTCAAAAAAGTTAATAATTTCATTTCGTAAATACACCGTTTCATCCAGTCAGACCAAAACTTCATCAAATAATTTGATCGTAAATTCATTGACATAGTACATTAATGTGCATTAAATCAAGTAAATACGAGCTAATTAAAATTGTGTGCCATTCCTGTGAAAATATTGGTTGTTAAGCATTAATAACACATAAACATATTTTTTATATTTTTAAATAGCAGTTCGCACGTATTCTTTGCTCTCTTCTAAAATTTGTTCAGAAAGATTCACCCGGCTGGCCTGAAAATATGTAAGTAATTAAAATTGTTTGTATTGAGCCTGTCTGAAGGCATCCTACTCCATTCCAATCCCCCATTGGATGCTGATCATATCGGGATTGATTGTGGCTTTTAGCCTTACCGGATTCATAATCCCCTCGATTGTGAATATATCCCGGGCCAAAAACCTTTGCTACTCTCCGAACGGCAGGACCTCTCACTACATTGAAACTCCTACATTCGGTGGCATTGCAGTGTTTATCGGCTTTGTACTCTCAATGGTGCTCGTAAGCGGAAATCATTCGATATTTGAACAGAGGTACATCTTTGCCGGACTTGTAATAGTCTTTTTCATCGGGGTAAAAGACGATATCCTTGTTATCGACCCCCTGAAAAAACTGGCAGGACAAATCGGGGCTGCAGCAATACTCGTTCTCTTTGCTAATATCCGGATCTCGAACCTCTACGGACTGTTTAATGTAGGCGAGCTGCCATATATCGTCAGCCTGCTCGTTACGATCTTTGTCTTTATTGTTATTATTAATGGGTTTAACCTTATCGATGGTATAGATGGTCTTGCCTCAGGTACAGGAATGGTTACAACCCTTGTCTTTGCATTATGGTTCTGGAAAACAGGCGATATCCCCTATGCCATATTCTGTTTTTCCTTCATCGGTTCATTGAGCGCTTTCTTTGTCTATAATGTGTTCGGGAAAAAGAATAAACTTTTTCTCGGCGATACCGGATCCATGCTGATCGGATTTGTCACTCGGTATACTGGTATGCCATTTTCTCCAGTCAGAGATGCTGGCACCTGCAGCTCTCAGGATCACTGCAGCTCCTGCCGTAGTGATCGGAATACTCATTGTCCCTCTTTACGACTCATTACGCGTATTTGTCCTTCGTATCTCGAACGGCAGGTCTCCCTTCAAAGCCGATAAGCAGCATCTGCACCACAGATTGCTTCAGCTTGGATTTTCACATCTGAAATCGACTCTTATACTTTTATCCCTGAATATCTTTTTTATAGGATTTTCATTTATTCTCTCCGGAGTGGGGATCATTAAACTGACCTTCCTGCTGGCAACTATTGCAACAATACTGTCGAATATACTGGTCAACCTGGCCAGAAGCCGGACCAAAAAGCTGAATGAGGGCGAGCTGATGCTTGCCGAGTATCTGAAGAAGATGTACAGGCAGAGAGACGGTATGATCAGGAAAATGGGGAGGATTCAGATGCCTGCGGCAGAGCGGACGGAGCTCAGTAAGAATTAGAGTAGTGAGTGGTGAGTAGTCAAGAAGATATGAGATGTGAGATATGAGATGTGAGATGTGAGATGTGAGATGTGAGGAGGAGACATAAAAAGAAGACCATACACGTGGAACGAGGAACAAATAAAGAGGAGCAAGGGAGGTGAAGCCATGCGAAAGTGTGGCTTTTTTTGTCGTGCGGTCATGCGGTCTTGCAGTCTGGTGTCATGTGGTATATAGCACACGGCACACGGCACAAGCTTTATGTCGGTAAGCAAAAATCTGATACCGGAGAGTGAAATTGCTATTGAGCACAGGAACAAATTTCAAAGATTATTAAACGGAACCAGTAGTTTAATGAAATATCTGAAATCTACCAAATGACGAGACCGCCAGACTGCAAGACCGCCAGCCTTCTTCTCCGCCAGATGGCGGATTCGGCTGACAAAGCAGGACCACAGGACCAAATTTGACGTTCTGTCATGAGTTTATTACCTTCAAAAGTTCGCATAACTGCCTGCGGACTATATTTTTATCTTTATAAATGACCCGTTTGTCAAAACAGCTATTCTTAAATGAGTAATGCATAAAAACTGTATATTATTCAGATACTCAGATATAAAGAATGCTTTTTTAATCAGCAATTCATATTTCTCCTTGATTTCTGATAAATTTCCATCTGTTTTTGACGAGTGTCCTTTTTCTGTTCGTTAAGTGCATCCCACAGTGAATAATTCTCCGCATTTGATTGATATACAGCTGGCAATAAGCCTTTCAAATAACCACCGACAGGCTGAAGGGGCTTGACCTGAGGCTTTTTTCACATTACTTTTAACATATCATTTAAATCGAAAAGTAATGGAAAATAATATAGCTATGAATAATGCGGTTGTTGCCGGGGAAAATTTTTACGGGTCAGGGATCCCGGGTGACAAGATCGTTAGTAATCCGGCAACAGCGAATATGGCTGCCGGGACAGACACAAACTTTTCAGGTTCACTTAATGCAGTTGTTCTGTTCAGGGAGATCTTTTCAGTATTCCATTCCCTGGGTTTTGCTATCAAGGTTCTTGTCATTTTCGCCTTTTCATCCGTTTATTTTGTGATAGGATCCTTAGTGGCCCTTATATATCTGATCTTTTACGTAAAATTATTTAAGACAATTTTTCGCACTCCACGGAAAAGAAATCATAAATCCCCTTATTATTACAAATGGAAAAATCACCATCTTGAACTGAATTATGAAGCTTGAAATAATATTATTACTTAAATGCTTTTGAATTATAATTATACTAGTTGATGCCTCTTTGAGGGTAGTACTAAAATCAAAAATTACCCGGTCGTAAACAAAAAGCCATGCGCGAGCGTGGCTTTATTCTTTTTATGGCTAGATTTGCCAAATGGCAAATGGCACAGGGCAAGAGGCACAGAGCGCGGAGCACGGGGCTCACACGAGGCAGCACGAGTGGCAAGAGGCACAGAGCGTGGAGCGCGGGGCTCAGGGCTCAGGGCGAAGGGCATGGATCACAGGGCACAGGCTTTGCCATCCGGAACCAGCATCGAAGGCCAGAGAGTTAGAGAAGCTTTTGGCGAAGGATGGGCACGGGGCACAGAGCGAAGGGCACACGGCACACGGCACAAGGAAAACGGCACACAATAAAAAAGTGAACGCAACTTGATCAGAACATGAAACGAATACTCTCAATAATCTTTTTCTTCACCCTGGTCCTGACCACTGTTCATGGCCAGTACCTTTTGGAACCAAATAAACCGCATACATATTTTGATTCTGCCCCGGGTTATATCACGATAAATGAAATAGAATATGGATTCAGTAAAGGTGAGGTGAGACTGCCGTATAAGGGAACCTTGTCCGGATTTTCTACTATCCATGCCTACCAGGCTGATAAGAATTTTATTGCGGGAGGTGGTACAGGAGTGTTATTCTACCAGGATGGAACAGTTATTCCCGTCTTCGTTTATATACGATATAATATATTAGTCCGCCACTTTACGCCCTATTTTTTTTCCGAGGCCGGACTGGCTTTTGATTCAGAGGCTGGAGGCACGCTGTTTATCAATCCCGGCGCAGGTGTGATGTATGCCTTAAGCCGGAGGGTGGGTGTCAACCTGGGAACATCCTTATTCCTGCTTTCAGGCACGTCAGCCCCTTCCTACATCAATTTGAGGTTCGGTATCACATATAAGCCTGCGGGACGTAAAGGCAGGGCAAGGAGCAGAAAATAGGAATGATGGCCGTCCGGTCTTCGCATGATAACGGAGTTGTATATGGCACGGGGCATGGGGCACAGGGCACGGGGCACGGAGCATGGGGCACAGGGCACGGAGCACGGAGCACGGGGCACGGAGCACGGAGCACGGAGCACGGAGGCACGGAGCATGGGGCACGGGGCACGGGGCACGGGGCTCGGGGCAGAAGTAGGAAGTAAGTAGTAAGTAGTAAGTAGTAATCAGCCTTGCACCAGCACCCAGCAACAAGCACCAAGCACCTTTTACCCTCCGTAGCTTCAGCGAAGGAGCGAACCCGAACCCGAACCCGAACCCGGAACCCGGAACCCGAAGAACCCGGAACTTTGAACCTAAACCTCTTTCCAGCGTTGAAGCAATAAACAAAGCCAGTGCAATAATCCCGTGAAAAGGCTTCTTATAATATTGTTGCTCCTCTCATCGTGCAGTGTTGCTGTTAGAAAACCTGCACATAAACCCCTTCACTTTTTTGCCTGCAGCAGATGGGTCGACTATAACAAAGATGGGATATACGACTATAACGAATTTGAAAATATAAAGAATACATTTCATGCTGCAGAGAATGTATTGTTTGTCGGCTTCGTAAGTGACCTGCCGCTTGGAACCAGTCTAAGGTTCAGACTATATGCCCCTGACGGCTCACTGGCCCATGAAGTCGAACAGCCATTGCTTTTCAGAAAAACACTGATCCATACCGAATATACTGCAGGAGCCCTGGTTTCCGAAAAATCGGCAGGTATCTGGGAAGCGGTATGGGATGTTGACAATGAGGTTGTTGCAGATATTGAGGTTAAATTTGTCTATTAGACCTGATTATTGATTGTTCAGGGTTCGGAGTTTAATGCGGATTTGGTTCCAATTCGCATTCTCTGTGTTCTCTGTGGCCCTCTGTGATCCTCTATGTCAGTTCTTATAATCTTATATTTTTTCATTTCACTATAAAACTAACCCACCCCTGACCTCCCGCCGGGGCGGGACAGGCTCTCCCAGGAGGGGAACCTAAGACGGCAACCTCTTTAACTCTCTTTATCAGTTCCTAATATTCTTATATTTTGCACTTCTCTATGTATTTAACCCACCCCTTCCCTGCTGTTACCTCGCTAATGTTTTATATTTTTGAATTAACTTAAATGAATTAATTATGCAAAAGCAAAGTACCTTTCTGAATAAATTTCTTCTCACCGCCCTTACTATAATACTCCTTGCCTCAGGTTGCTCGCAATCTCAGACTGTCGTCGGACTCGACAACTGGTTCAACCACGAGACCGATAAAACGACCGGCAAACCGTTCCACTATCTCTGGACCGACACCGGATTCAGCGGATTCTCGCGCTGGGGGGATTCTTTTACCGCACGGGGAGCAAAGCTTGAAACCCTTGGAAAGCCTGATGCCAAAACTCTCTCCGGGGTAGATATCTATATCATTGTGGATCCGGATACCACTACCGAAAATCCGTCACCGAACTATATAATGCCTGATGATATCAGGGCAATAACGGAGTGGGTCAAAAAAGGTGGTGTGCTGGCAATCCTCGCCAATGATGCTCCAAACTGTGAATTCACACACCTTAACCAGCTGGCCTCGCAATTCGGAATGACATTCAACCATGTAACCATCCATCCGGTTCCGGGAGATGACTTTGAAATGGGCGCCTCGACAAATCTGCCTGATAATCCGCTTTTTAAAGGTGTAAGGAAAATATATATAAAGGAGGTATCTGATATCAATCTTTCAGGGAAAGCAAAATCCATCCTGACGGAGAACGGGAAGGTTCTGATTGCAGAGAACAATTTTGGCAAGGGATATGTTTTTGCGATAGGCGATCCCTGGATCTACAACGAATATATCGACCATGACCGGCTACCGGAGGGCTTCGATAACCGGAAAGCTGCGGAGAATCTGACGGATCTCTTGCTGGGGAAAGTGAAAAAGAAATAGAAATCCTTTAACCGCAAAGCGCACTAAGAATTTACGCAAAGCACGCAAAGTCAATATAACTATCGGGATTAATTTCAACGTTTTAGCTTTGTGACCTTAGCGCCAAAACTTTGCGACCTCGCGGTTAAAAAAAATATTTTTTCAAACCTTTTCGTGTTTGAGCTAAGAATCTCTAATAAAGAGATATTCCAGAGAGTATATTTTTATAAAAAACAATTGGTTAAATCAAAAATAAATCCAATGAAAAGGACAAGACTTCTTCTACCGGTAATAATGTTGCTTATCCCTCTATGTAGTTTAAAGATTGATGGTCAGACATCATCTTCGAAAGTTGAATTCCTCAATGCCCCGGTCCTTTTCAGAGAGGGCGGCAAATCTTACCAGCAGGTAGCTGTCAGCTATAACTCAGAAAAAGATGGAAAGATCATCATCTCCGGAAATGGCAAGACACTCCTTTCTTCAGATCTGAAAAAGGGACAGAACAAATTTCTCATTACTGTTCCTGCCGTTACGAAACCAAAAGCTGTTTCGTTTACTGCAAAGATCGATGATGGCGCCGCGCAGAAGTATTCCCTCACGCTTCAGCCTCCGAAGCGCTGGGAGATCTATTTTGTCGAGCACTCCCACACCGACATTGGCTATACACGACCACAGTCGGAGATCCTCGCCGAACATATGAGGTATATCGATTACGCCCTCGACTATTGCGATCAGACCGATAACATGCCTGATGATGCAAAATTCCGCTGGACATGCGAATCGGCCTGGGTGACCAGGGAATATCTCCGCTCCAGACCTGCCTCACAGATCGAAAGGTTTAAAAAGAGGATCGCCGAGGGACGCATAGAGGTGGCAGGCATGTACTGCAACATGGCTGAGATCTCCGATGAAAATGTGATGTACGATTTCCTCGAACCCCTGAAAGAATTCAGCAAACAGGGCATTCCTGTAAAGACGGCCATGCAGAATGATGTTAATGGCATCGCCTGGTGCATGCCCGACTATTTTAAAAATACCGGTGTGAAATATCTGATCATGGGTATCAATGAAACACGGTCAGTCCTGCCCTTTGATAAGCCCACCGCTTTCTGGTGGGAAGCACCCTCAGGCGAAAGACTGCTGGCCTTCCGGGCCGACCATTATATGACAGGCAACTTTTTCGGACTGGAAAGCTCCTCAATAAAAGCTGAGAATATGCTGGGACACCTGGCCGATATAGATAGCAAAGGCTATCCGTTCGACCGGATCGGCATTCAGTTCTCCGGTTATTTTACCGATAATGCCCCTCCATCAACTACAGCCTGCGAGCTTGTAAAGCAATGGAATGAAAAATATGAGACTCCGAAACTACGGCTGGCTGTTGCAAGCGAGTTTCCGGAATATGTTGAGAAGAACTATTCAGACCAGCTTCCTGTCATCCGCAAGGCATGGCTCGACTGGTGGACTGATGGCTATGGTTCCACTTCCCGGGAGACAGCTGAGGTGAGAAAAAACCAGAATACCATGCAGGCCGACCAGGGACTCTTCGCAATGGTCTCGATGATGGGAGGGGAGCTGAGCCCGACTCTGGAATCGGATATGGACCACATAAGCGAAAATGAGATCTTCTTCGATGAGCATACCTGTGGCGCTGCCGAGAGCATCAGCCAGCCCTTCTCGGAAAACTCCACAAAGCAGTGGCTTCAGAAGGGAGCCTATGCCTGGGAGGCTGTTAAGAAAACAACATTATTGAATGAAGAGGCTCTTGCACGGTTCCAGCAATTCCTGAAGAAAGCTGATTTCCCGGTGATCTATGTCATGAATCCCATGGGCTGGAAACGGTCGGGACGATGTTAATCTGTTTATTGATTTCGAGGTTCTTCCTGTCAGTAAAAAAGCAAGGATAATTGATCTTACAACAGGGAAGGAGGTTCCGGCTCAGGTACTGAACAAGAGAGCGGAGGGAGCATACTGGGTTCTTGAAGTCAGTGACATCCCGGCCATGGGGTACAAAGCCCTGAAAATAGAAGTTAGCAATGAGGAGCCTCCGGCATTTGAAGGAATCCAATGACCGGATCTTTGAGAATAAATATTATAAGCTAATGATCAACCCGAAGACAGGAGCCATAATCAGTCTTTTCGACAAAGAGCTTCAGCAGGAGCTTGCGGACGGACAGAATCCGTATAATATTGGTCAGCCGGTACATGAAACATCAGAGAAACGCGATATCCCGCCTTTTACCCGTACCTCGGTTTTCAATGTAAGAATTGACAAGGATATTGACGGACCGGTATGGGAAAGCGTTAAGATCTCATCGGACCTTGGTGGTTTTCAGCCGGGAACTGAAGTTCTTCCGAAAGGTATTGTGCTGGAGATCAGGCTGTACAAAAATGTGAAGAAAATCGAATTCAAATATATGGCCCGTAAACTTATAATCACCGATCCTGAGGCCCTGTACGTTGCCTTCCCGTTTTCACTGCCTGATTCCAGGATAGTGTTTGAGACGACAGGGGGTATCCTGTCACAGGGGCAGCAGCTGCCAGGGTCATCGACCGACTGGAATGTTGCGCAGAATTTTGTGGCTGTCAGGGGTAAGAAGGGTCAGATAGTTATTGTGAGCAATGAGGCGCCCCTCTGGCAGTTCAGCGATTTCAACATGGGCAAGTGGGAGCGCATACCGAAACAGGGAAAGCCCTGGCTCTACTCGTATGTCATGAACAACTACTGGATGACCAACTTCCGGGCATTCCAGGAGGGAGCCTTCAGCTGGAGCTATCAGATCACCTCTTCTGCCGATACTACCAATACTTTTGCTACGAAGTATGCCTGGGGTGAGAGGAATCCGTTCCCGTCCAGGACCTTCCCGGCAGGGGCAAATGAGATGAAGACACCTTCACTCGAGACTCTTAAGATAAACGGTCCGGCCAATGCAATGCTTATCAACAGCAGGCCTGCATTCAAGGGAAAGGGCACCCTGCTGCTTCATTTCCGCGAGCTGGAGGGAAAGGATGCGGAGGTAACACTCTCATCTGCCGTCCCGGGACAGACAATAAAGAGGATGGTTGAGGTGAATGTCGTCGGAAAAGAGATCGGGCAGCCGTTGAAGTCGATTCAGCTTAAACCATACGAGGTGAGATTTATTGAAGTGGAGTTTTGAGGAAAGTGGTGCATGGTGCTTAATGCTGGGTGCTTGGTGAAGGACTAACTTATTAACCACGGAGTTGCACTGAGTTCCACGGAGCAGAACACGGAGTAAAAGACATTGCAAAACACGGAGTAAGAAACGGAGAAAATTACTATGCTGAAAATAAATTTTTATGCATCTGTTTTAACAGTGCAACTCCGTGTAAAACACCGTGCTACTCCGTGGTAAAAAATATGACAAGCAATAAAAATATTATGACCTCACGAGAACGAATCCTTTCCGCAATCAGCCACAGGCAGCCCGACAGGGTGCCGGTAGATATCGGAGCCACACCAAGCTCCGGCGTATCTGTTGTGGCTTATCAGAACCTGGCCAGGCATCTCGGCAAAACCCATCTGAAAACGCATGTTTATGATGTTATTCAGGAGGTGGTGCAACCTGAAATGGAATTCCTCGATCATTTCGGGGTAGATGTGGTCGATGTCGGACGTTTCTTTAATACCTCAGAAGATTACTGGCAGAAATTGGAGATCATAAAAGGCTATCCTGCCCTTTACCCGAAATGGTTCAATCCTGAAAAACAGCCGGACGGCAGCTGGCTCGCCCCGGGCAAAACAGGTGAATTTATCGGTAAAATGCCTGCTTCCGCAACCTTCTTCGATCAGCTGATATTTCCCTATCTGGATGGCTACCCTGTCTGATTATAAGGGTATCAGCCGGGAGATGACCAGAGTGATCTGGGGAGGTTTCGGCTTTACTCCTTTCGACTGGATGGATGAAAAGGATTTCTGGAAGATGCTCCGGGAGACAATTCTGAGGGAGAGGAAAAAGTCAGACAAAGCTTTTCTTATAGGCGTCGGGTGCAACCTGTTCGAATGGGGCACCTTCCTGCGTAGGATAGATAATTTCCTGATGGATCTCTACCTCGATCCTGTCAATGTGCACGGGCTGCTGGATCAGCTTGTGAGCGGTCACATGGAGTTCCTGGCAAAGATCTGTGAATCGGTTGGCGATATTGTCGATATTATAAAATTCGGCGATGATCTTGGAACCAATACCGGCCCCTTTATGCCACGCGAGACATACGAGGAGTTCTTCGGACCACGCCATAGGATGATGTGCGATTATGTAAAGGCAAATTCGTCGGCTCACACGATGCTGCATGTCTGCGGAGGTATATATGAGCTTATTCCGGGACTGATAGATGCGGGATTCGAGATCATCAATCCGGTGCAGATCAATGCTGTCAATATGGAGGCTGAGCGGCTCAAGAAGGATTTCGGCAGCGACCTGACCTTCTGGGGCGGAGGGGTAAATACGCAGAGCGTTCTGAACCAGGGCACGCCACAGCAGGTGAAGGACCATGTAAGGCATAATGTGGATGTATTCAGCAGGGGAGGGGGATATGTGTTCAATACTGTTCATAATATTCTGCCGGATGTTCCGCCGGAAAATATTATGGCGATGTTCGAGGCGGTGGATGAATTCCGGTAGAAGGCTTCAGGCAACGGGCCCGACGCCTGAAGCCTGATGCCTGAAGCCTGACGCCAATACATATCGTGGTTTGCAGATGCGAGCTGGCTGATCATAATCAGGAAAAAAATTGATGAAAAAAATTCAGACGATAATACATTTTTGGCAGTTACTTTGTTGACTTTTTTAATAAACCAATCAACCACCCCGGCCGGGGAATGAGCCTAGTAAGTATCAGATAATAAACTGTCCCGGCCATCTTCCCTCTAGGCTGGCTCTTCCCTAAAATTGCCCACCGGGCAATTTTAGGGAAGAGCCAGAATAGAGTGAAGGCGCCGGGATAACAGATTATCAGATACATGCAAAGCTCTTTCCCCGGCCGGGGTGGTTGATTTAATACTTTTTTGTACCTTTATATCATGAAACCAAAAAACCTCTTCAATAGAAAAAGTCTTAAATCCTTCAGATCATCTCTCAGGAACAGGTCCACTTCGGCTGAGGCAGCATTATGGGAGATCTTAAAATCAAAAAAATATGAACATAATTGATCATCCAATCAACCACCCCGGCCGCAGTAAACCTCTGCAATACTTTGAATATCATTGTACTGCGGCCACCCCTCCTTCAAAAGGAGGGGAAACTACCAAAAACTAACTCAGTTTCGATATTAAATCCTGCTTGCCTTTGTTGATCCTCTCTAAAAACCTTTTTTAGACTCCTTAAGTTGACGGCTATGCCCTTTAGGGTGGTTGGGGGGCAAAACCTTATCCAATCATATCTCATCATTGAACTCCCTCACCGCATTATACGCCGCCATAACATTCTGCGGCGGTACCTCCGAGAGAATATTATGAATCGGTGCGAAGACAAATCCTCCATCCCGGGAGAGGATCTCACATCTTATAAGCACATCCCTCCTTACATCTTCAGGTGTTCCGCTGCTGATAACAGATGCTGTATCTACTCCACCACCCCAGAATGTAATATCCTTACCGAATTCGTTCTTCAGTCCTACAAGATTCATCCCGTAACAATTGGTCTGGACAGGATTGAGGATATCAAATCCGACTTCGATAAGATCAGGAATGAACTGTTTTATGCTTCCACATGAGTGCATAAAGATTTTCATATTACTGTGTTTCCTGACATAGTCGCAGAGTATCCTGTACCTGGGTTTAAAGTATTTCCTGAAGGTACCGAGGTCCATGAATGGCCCCGATGTCATGCCCAGGTCGTCGCCAAACCTTATCACATCCACAATATCCCCGACACTCCTGCATTTTTTCTCCAGTCCTGCAAGATGCATCTCAACCAGCATATCAAGCATCTCTGTAAGCTTGTCATCATCCATCATCAGATCCATCAGGAAATTATCCATTCTTCTTATGAAGAATCCCAGTTCAAGAAGCTTCACCCCGCCTGACATTACCAATGCTTTTTTCGTTGTATCCTTCAGGCTGATAAGTTTTTCCCTTAATTCCGTTTCGTTGAGGTTCGACGCATGCGAATGTACCACCCAGCTTATCTTTTTAAGAGCATCCTTCAGATTGTCAAGGCTGTCAGGATATCCGTTCTCCCAGGGAAAATACATCTGGTCGAAGAATGCTGATCCGGCTGCCTTCTTTGAAATCAGCGTTCCTGATTTGTCCGTCGTATACCATGAACCATCTTCCGCTCTGACCGGTTGGAACCATGAAGGATACTGTGCAAGGCTGCCATCGGATAATTCAACATCATACCATTCATTTCCCTCAACAGAGACTCTGTTAATATCAAGGGCATCGACACCCAGCTTGTCTATGACCTCCATATCCACGTTTGCCAGCTGCTGCACAACATCAAAGACTCTTGTCCTGCCATCAATTTTGAGGTAATTCTTCAGATTGTTATAGGCAATTGCCGAGATTCCTGTGACAGTTGAGCTGCCAAGATCTATCGGGACCTTGTCTGGCTGAATATGATTTATGGATGCGATAATTCGTTCTCTTGAGGTCATGTTCTCTTTTTCAGAAGAAGGTTTATTTGACGGCTTTAAAGATATAAACGATTCTCCAATATCTGCCTGCTGATTTCAGAGCTGCTGAAGAGTCTGTTTGAAGCCTTGGTATCCGGGTTTTGAGATTGGTTTTTTTAACTGCAAGTTTCGGAAAGCGGCAGAAGGGGACCACCTGTGAATTGACAAATAATTATTATATTTATTAAAAATCCAAATATATGATTATCCGCAGTTTACTGGCAATGTCGATCTCTCTTTTTGTAATCGTCTCATGTGCTGAGAAGAAGGATGTTCCTATTGCTCCGGGAGAAGGAAACTTTAATTATGGATGGGAGTTTGTCAAAGATCCTGCAGATGCCATTACTCAGAATTTGTTTATACAAAATGAAAGTCCGGATTCAAGCTGGCAAAATATAAATCTTCCACATACTGCAAATATTGAACCTGCCGATTTCTCCGGAAGACAGTGGCAGGGAATAGCCTGGTACCGGAAGTTTTTCATGATTCCTGAAATATATCGTGGAAAATCAGTGTCACTAAGGTTCGATGCAGCCATGCAGGTGGCGAAGATCTGGCTGAACGGCAAGCTTATACAAACCCATGAGGGAGGTTATCTTCCCTTTTATGTAAAACTTGACGATAAGATCAGTTTCGGAAAACAAAACTGCATTCTCATAGAGCTGGATAATCGCGACAATCCACTCGTTCCACCGGGTAAGCCACTGGCTGAGATGGATTTTAACTACTATAGTGGGATTTACCGTGACGTAACCCTGTTGATAAAAGACAGGATCCATTTTTCAGATCCAGTTGCTGCAGACAGGGTTGCAGGCGGCGGACTGTTGATCAGCCACACGAATGTAAGCCCCGATTCGGCTGAGGTAAATATTCAGGCAGATCTTGAAAATGAAAATGAAACTCCTGCGAATGCTGCACTTCAATTTTTTCTGGGATCCCCTGATGGAAGTAAGATACTTACCGGGAATACAGAAACTATGGAAGTTGCCGCTTCCGGGTATTCCCGTTTCCATTTTAAGTTTATTGTCAAGAATCCCCGGCTATGGTCTCTGGAGTCACCTCAGCTTTATTCGCTGAAAGTAATAGCTATCTGTAACGGACGGTGTGTTGATTCGGTTTTGGAGGAGACAGGGATAAGGGCTTTTTCAGTTCAGGATCGCGATGGCATTGTTTTGAACGGACAAAGGATCAGATTGTACGGAACTAACCGTCACCAGGAATACCCGTATATCGGGAATGCCCTTTCGGATAATGCCCAGTACCGGGATGCAGTTAAAATTAAGGAGGCAGGATTCAATTTTGTACGCTGTTCCCATTACCCTCAGTCACCTGCCTTTCTGGATGCCTGCGACAGACTGGGCATACTTGTCCTGGATCCCATTCCCGGCTGGCAGTTCTTTGGCAATGAGGAATTTCAGGATAAATCCATCAGGGATGTCAGGCAGATGGTACGGCGCGACAGGAATCATCCGTCAGTTGTTCTGTGGGAACCATCGCTGAACGAAACTGAAATGACACGGCAGTTCATGGAGCGGGCTCACAAGGCGGTTCATGAGGAACTGCCCCTTAAGGACGTCTATACATGCGGATGGATTGATGCGGTATATGACATTTTTATCCCAGCCCGTCAGCATGCTGATCCACCGTATTACTGGAACAGGTATGCCAGGAACAAGCCCCTGCTTATTGCAGAGTATGGCGACTGGGAATATTATGCCCAGAATGCCGGGTTCAACCAGAAAGATTTTTCAGGGTTGAAACCGGAAGAGCGTTCTTCAAGGCAGCTGAGGGGGTTTGGGCAAAGAAGGTTGCTGCAGCAGGCTGTCAATTTCCAGGAATCTCACAACGACGACCTCAGGGGCCCTGCGATAGGCGATGCCAACTGGCTGATGTTCGACTATAAAAGGGGTTATGCCCCGGACATAGAGTCATCAGGCATAAGAGACATCTTTCGGATTCCCAAGTTTGCCTTCTATTTTTATAAAAGTCAGGGAGAAAATACCAGGCCCATGATCTTCATCGCAAATTACTGGAATGATCCTTCCTTCAAAGATGTAAAAGTTTATAGCAATTGTGATGAAGTTGAACTTTCCCTGAACGGCAAAGTCATTTCCCGTGAGAAACCCTACTGGGATCCGCTTTCAACCAAATTGTCACATCCAACCTTTACATTCAGAATGAAGGAATTTGAAAGTGGGAACCTGGTTGCAAAGGGGTTTATCGGGGGGAAGGAAGTTACAGAAACCAGGAGAAAAACCCCGGATAAGCCCGCAAAGGTTTCATTGTCTGTTGATTTGAGCGGAAGGGATCTTCAGGCGGGGAAAAACGATATCGTATTTGTCTATGCTTCGGTTGTTGATGCTGAGGGAACAGTTATTCCGGATGACAAACGGGGGATAAGCTTTTCTGTTGAGGGTGATGCAGCTCTCATTGGTGATAATCCCCGGGATGCGGAGGCAGGGATTGCTACAATCCTGCTGAAAGCCGGGATGACTTCCGGTGAAGTGAAGGTAAAGGCAACAGCGGCAGGGTTGGTCTCAGGAGAAATTGTGGTCAGTGTAAGGCAATGAAGAACTCTTAACCATGGGAGTTACACAGGGTTGCACGGAGTGAAAACACGGAGTTACAATGAGTAAAAAAAAAGAGTTACAAAGGGTTGCATGGAGTGACAACACTATGTTACAAGGAGTAAATACCTGCATAATTTCCTGGTTGCAGGATCTACAAAATGACTCTCCTTATACCATCCTTCAAAGACTGTACATTGAAATTAATCAACAGCCCTATACGACAGCCTGCTAATTTCAGATAAGTCATTAATTGAGACATATGTACCAGGTTGAGTTCATCCACGGATTTAACCTCAATAATGATTTTGTTTTCTACAAACAGATCCCTGCGGTTTCCCTGATCAGTTTTTTTCTCTAAACCTGTCATTGGATCTGGCTTTTGTTTTCCTACGGCCAAACCCAGTTTATCCAGTTCCTTTTGCAGGCACTCTTCATACTCCGATTCCAACAATCCTGGTCCTAAAGAACTATGCACATTATAAGCGCATCGCAGGATTGAACTGGTTAGTTCCTTGTGTAATATACTCATACTAATAATATTTATCGTGTATCTCTAAAGATACATTTTATATTAATTCAAGTCAAGTTTCCGGAACGATTTATCAGTGTACCTTCATAAAAAATTTGTACTGCTCCGTAACCATGCAGAGATGTGGCAGATAGCTAAGGAACTCAGTAGGTGAAATTAAATGATGCTATTTAATAAGTTAGGATTCGATATTTTTTAATTCTTAGCTATATTGTGAAGCAAATGCCTCAACCAGGAATTTAATTTATACACTACCTGATGCCAAAAATCTTTAAAAGCCTTTATGCCCAGGTGATCATGGCAATACTCATTGGAATTGCCATGGGCTTTTTCTATCCTGCACTTGCGGTTAAGATGAAACCTTTGGGTGACGGTTTCATCAAGCTTGTAAAAATGATGATCGCCCCGGTCATTTTCTGCACCATAGTAAATGGCATAGCCGGCATGCAGGATATAAAGAAGGTTGGAAGGGTAGGTCTTAAGGCTATTATCTATTTTGAAATAGTCACTACCCTTGCCCTTATCATCGGTCTGGTAGTAATAAACTTCCTTAAACCAGGCGCAGGTATGAATGTAGACCCCGCGACCCTTGACGCAAATGCCGTCTCGTCATATGTAACCCAGAGCAAAACAACGGGTGTCGTGGATTTTATGATTCACATAATACCTGATAATATCGTAAATGCGCTCTCCAACGGAGATCTTTTGCAGATCCTGTTCTTCTCAATCCTTTTCGGCATAGCTCTTTCCAGGATAGGTGACAAAGCCAGACCTGTTCTTCGGGGGATCAAATCTCTTGAAGCAGGGCTTTTCGCCGTCATAAACATCATCATGAGAGTGGCCCCGGTCGGAGCTTTCGGAGCTATGGCCTTCACAATAGGCAAGTACGGAGTAGGATCACTGGCTTCACTCGGACAGCTCATGCTGGCATTTTACCTTACATGCGTCCTGTTCATCTTTATTGTATTGGGAAGTATCCTGAAGTATGCAGGCTTTAATATTTTCAGGGTGCTTAATTTTATAAAGGAGGAGATCCTGATTGTTCTTGGCACATCCTCCTCCGAGGCTGCCCTTCCAAGCCTGATGGCAAAGCTTCAGAAAGGAGGGATCTCAGAGCCGGTTGTCGGACTGGTAATACCCACAGGTTATTCGTTCAATCTCGACGGTACTTCGATATACCTGACGATGGCGGCAGTATATCTTGCCCAGGCGACCAACACCCATTTGAATCTTGGTCATCAGATAACCATGCTGCTTGTCCTTTTGCTTGTATCCAAAGGTGCAGCAGGCGTAACCGGAAGCGGCTTCATCACTCTCGCTGCACTTCTGCCTGCAGTCGGGCATATTCCGGTAGCCTCCCTGGCTTTAATACTCGGGATCGATCGTTTTATGAGTGAAGCCAGGGCTATCACCAACCTGATTGGGAATTCGGTTGCTACCATTGTAATTGCAAAATGGGAGAAGGAAATAGATATGGATGTGGCGGGGAAGGTGATGAAATAAAAACTTTTTCAACAACCCCAACCTGCTTTTTGTACGATTTCGTCGAACGTTTGTTTTGTACGATTTCGTCGAACGAACGGTTTATTCGATTTCGCTGAACGATTTATTCGATATCGCCGCTCAGCTTATTTGATTTTGCTTCCGCATTATTCACCTGTCTTTCGCCTGTATGATCGAAGCCTTGCTCTCTTTCATAGCGGATCATGCTGCCGGGCCTGAAATTGGTTATAAATGCGCGTCTTCTGTTTCCGGTCGAATTGCCGCGGCTGTAATGGAGAGTCGAACCGTGATGGAAGATACAACTTCCCGGACTAATCTCGACCGCTACTCCCTCGTCTTCACTTGCATCGCACATCAGGGCTCCACCGCCTTTTGCTGAGGGTCTGTGAGGTCTGACAGGTGCCAGGTGCGATTCCGGGACATACCACATGCATCCGTTATCCCTTTTTGCCTCATCGAGAGCAACCCAGCAGCTGACAGCCCTGGTATCGGGCATAGTTATCCAGTAGGCACAGTCCTGATGCCATGGCGTAGGCGCATTAGTGTAGGGGGCCTTGTCGATCAGCATGTCAAAATCAAGCTCCATATCATTTCCCAGCAGCTGTCTGGCAAAGGCAAGCGATCTTCTGTGCAGGTTTTTTTCAAGCAATGCGGGGAAGAGACGGCTTGGAACCATTATCTGTGTTATAAGTTCCACTCCGGTACTTTTCGCTGAATCATCCGATTGTCCTGCAAGATCGGCACGGTATCTGCCTGCATTATGCTGGTTTGCCAGGAATTCCTCATAAACATCGCGGTATTCCTCCACATCGCTTAATGATAACAGGTTTTCCACAAGGAGATAGCCCTGCCGATTGAAAAAATCAACCTGTGAATTGCTTAGAAGATCTGAAGTCATGGGATTCAATTTATTATAATATTATAAACCGTAAATTCATTTATTTGTTCTGAAAAGAAACGATTATATGTAGAGCCACGCCATAGCGTGGCAAAACCCGACCATCGCTGGCGCGGATTTGCAATCCGTGCCAAAACATCATTAACGTATTATTGTTTTTTTGTTGTTTTAATCCCGATTACACCGTGATACCTGTCTGGACCGTATTGGCGATTAAAAATGGCACGGATTGCAAATCCGCGCCATCGGTCGTATCATGCCGTCCGGTCACGCCATGGCGTGACAAAACAAGGATCTCGAAATTACACCTTCAGGAAAATTTTCTTTTTGTAAAGGATATACAGGAATACCCAGGCCACCGTGGTGATACCGATACCATCAATAAGCGGTCCCCAGGCTTCAGGCAGCAGCGCAGTAAAGCCGCCGAAGAAAAATTTGGTTGCCGATCCGAAATTTACAATTCTTTCGGTAAGGTAGATGGTTATTGGATTCATACCGATTACAACGAAGAATAAGGACCATTTTTTGTATTCCCAGATATCAATTACAAGGTAGAAGATAGAGAAAAGAAGAAGGCTCAATCCTCCTACAAAGCATACAAATGAACTTGACCACAGGTATTTGTTGATCGGAAATGCGAGGTTCCAGATCCTGCCCAGTATCATCAGACCAATGGCAAATGCTATCATATACAGCACCTTTTTAACGGGTTTGTTGCTGAGGTACTGAGAGCTAACAAACTGCCCGGTCAGCATCCCCAGCAGGGCAGTGGAAATTGCAGGAATAGTACTCAATATGCCTTCGCTGTCTCCGAATTTATAGCAGCAGAACTTGCCGGGCAGGAGCAGGCGGTCAATATGGCCGGCCAGGTTGCCTTCCATGGAGTAGGGGTCGGTAGCTCCCAGATCATGTGCCGGAAACAGTATAAAGAGCAGCCAGTAGACGATCAATATGCCGGCAAGCCATACAATACGGAAGGTTAGTTTTTTAGTATTCATGAAGATGAGGGCTGCGAACATCCATGCAAGACCGATCCTTCCAAGTACACTTCCGTAGCGCATATGCGAAAAATCAAAATTAACGCCATTGTTATAAACGATACCCAAAAGGAGGAGAATCAGTCCGCGGCTTATTACATGTCTGTAGATTGTCTGGCGGCTCTGATTCAGGGATCTCCTTTTTGCAAGTGACAATGGAAAGGATATCCCGGCAATGAAGAGGAAGAGTGGAAAGATCATATCATAAAACCTGAATCCATGCCAGGGAACGTGATGAAGCTGTTCTGCCCACCAGTTAAGTAAAGGCAGGCCCGTTAGCGAAGCAAGACCAACAAAGATCCCTTCTCCTCCCATGATCCAGAACATATCGAAGCCACGAAGGGCATCGAGTGAATGAAGTCTTTTTGGGGCAGCATTTGTTTGATTTTCCATGATTTGCTTTTATAGATTTCTTTATAGTTATAAATTTTGGGTAAAATTATATAGGTATAACAGTTTTTTACCGTTTATTTTGCATATTTGAGCATTCCGGAATATTGTTTCCAAATATAAATAATCAATAGAAAGATACAATAACTTAATCAGAAGAAAATTATGAGCATTTCCCAAACAACTTCAAATAACGGTCCGGGTTTAAAGCGTGTTCTCGGTCTGTCATCCCTGGTGCTGTATGGTATAATACTTATCCAGCCTACTGCACCAATGCCATTGTTTGGCGCCGCTGTGGGACTGGCAAAGGGTCACGTTGTAACCACGATACTTATTGGAATGGTGGGGATGATGTTCACAGCTATCAGTTATGGCCGGATGGCAAATGCCTATCCAAGCGCCGGGTCTGCCTATACATATGTCAGCCGGGAAATCCATCCATCGCTCGGGTATTTTGTAGGCTGGGGAATGATTTTCGATTATATAATGAATCCCATTATCTGCGTGATCTGGGTCAGCAAGGCTGCGCTTAATATGATCCCGGAAATCCCGTTTGCGGTTTATATCGTTGTATTTACTCTATTGTTTACAGGGATGAACCTGAGGGGCATCGAATCCAGTTCACGAACAAACGCCATTATTGCAACAGGTCTTGGAGTGGTGATATTACTGTTTCTCGGAGCCGCAGTAAGATATCTTATTATTAATCCCCCTGCAGGACCAGGAGCCTGGACCAAGCCTTTTTACGATCCCAAGACATTTTCATTTTCATCAGTTTCAGCCGGGGCATCCTTAGCAGTACTTACGTATATAGGTTTCGATGGTATTTCTACCTTGTCGGAAGAGGTACATAATCCAAGGCGGAACATCCTGAGGGCTTCCGTGCTTGTCTGTATTATTACCGGGATCCTGGCCTCTATCCAGGTTTATTTCGCTCAGGTAGTATGGCCTGCAACAACATTCCCTGATCAGGACACGGCATTTTGTTTTGTTGCGGGCAGGGCTGGTGGTCAATGGCTCTTTCATACGGTAAATTTCGCCCTTCTGGTTGCCACTATAGGTTCCGGAGCAGGTGCGCAACTGGGTGCAGGACGGCTTCTCTATGGTATGGGACGGGATAATGCAATTCCAAAGAAATTTTTTGGTGTTGTAAATGCCCGTACCCGGGTACCTTCCAATAATATTATCCTCATAGGAGCTTTTACAATGCTCGGGGCATTTTTGGTTTCCTATCCTATCGGAGCCCAGCTCCTCAATTTCGGTGCACTCATTGCCTTTATGGGAGTAAATGCTTCATCATTCACACGTTATTTTCTGCATGCTGAACACAGGAAGTTCGGTAATCTGATTGTTCCATTCTTAGGTTTTTTCATATGTTTGTATCTTTGGATCAGTCTTGGGATCAATGCCAAGATTGTAGGTCTGACATGGCTGACGGCCGGAGTTTTATACGGTGCATACAGGACAAACTGGTTTCGCAAACCTCTTCAGTTCGTTTCTGTAGAAACCAGTGACGATGAGTAAAATATCAATAAACTTAACAACTAGAATCATGAGAACAGAAAAATATGGTATATTCATCAGAAAATCAACAGTATTGCTGGCCTTATATTTATTCTGTACCTCCACAATGACAACAGTAGCACAGCAATCAAAGAATCTTGATGTGAAACTTGTAAAGGATGACGCCAAGACGAAGGTCGATGTTTATGTAGGTGGTAAGTTTTTCACATCATACCAGTATCCCAAAAATATTGAGAAACCGTTCTTATATCCGGTGGTCTCACCAAACGGTTCTGTAATAACCAGGGGTTATCCCATTGAACCGCGTAAAGGGGAACGGATGGATCATCCGCACCATATTGGAATATGGTTCAATTACGGCAACATTAATGGCCTCGATTTCTGGAATAATTCATCTGCCATTCCTGCTGATAAAAAGGATGAATACGGACATATTGTCCTTCAGAAGATCCTTAAGGCTCAGAGCGGTAAGAAGGGAGTCCTGGAAATAACTGCCGACTGGGATGATAACAAAGGCAATACCCTGCTGAAGGAAAACACCACATATTATTTTACCGGCAAAGGAAATCTAAGGACTATTGATCATATATGCACTCTTACTGCCGTGAACGGTCCCGTTACCTTTAATGACAGCAAGGAGGGGCTCTTTGGCATCAGGCTGGACAGGGCGTTTGAGATGCCTTCTGAAGAGCCCCTGATATTTACCGATGATAAGGGCAACCCTACTACTGTCGGTGTTATTGACAACAAAGGTGTTACGGGCATGTATTACTCCAGTAACGGACTTAAAGGCGATGCGGTTTGGGGCACACGCAATGACTGGGTCATGCTGACAGGGACGAAGGATAATGAACAGATTACTATCGGAATGATTGACAATCCCAAAAATCACGGTTATCCTGCCTATGCTCATGCGAGGGGATATGGGTTGTTTGCAATAAATAATTTCGGGCAGCATTCCTATGATTCAAAAAAGGATCCGGTGCAATTCGTATTGCAGAAGGGTCATTCTGTAACACTGCGTCACAGGTTTGTCGTGCAGGCAGGCGGAGATATTACGCCAGAGAAGGCAAATAAGATCTTCGAGGATTTTGCGAAAGAGTATTAAAATATTCTTCAGAGATTCACACAGTCAATAAAATTAATATTTAAACAATTATCTATGAAATCCCGAAACCTTTTTAAACTGGCATTAAAGGCATTTCTGCTTTTATTCTTTGTTGCCCTCTCCTTCAGGAGTTCCGGCGCTGCAAAACAGATGTATTATGAGATACGTATTTACACGATCTCCGGACCTTCCCAGGCAGGTATGGTGGATGCATTCCTCAGGGATGCGTACATACCGGCTCTTCACAGGGCAGGGATCTCAAAAGTTGGTGTATTTAAGCCGGTTGAATCCGACACAGCTTCCTATGGCAAGCTTATCTACGTGTTCATTCCTTATACTACAATAGAGCAATATGCAGGGCTGCCAGGCATACTTGAAAAGGATAAAGCATATGCAGAAGCCGGAAAGTCTTTCATTGCTGCACCGTATGATAATCCCCCATATGACAGGCAACAGTGCATTCTCCTAAAGGCATTTACCGGTATGCCTCAGTTTGCAACTCCCTCCTTTACGACTCCTGTAACGGAAAGGATATACGAATTGAGAAGTTATGAGAGTGCAACGGAAGCCAAGGCTGCAAAAAAGAGAGAGATGTTCAATACGGGAGGCGAGATAGCCTTGTTTTCCAAGCTTAAATTCAATGCGGTATTTTATAGTGAGGCGCTGGACGGCAGCCAGATGCCGAACCTGATGTACATGACAACCTTCCAGGATCAGAAAACACACGATGAGCTCTGGAAAGCCTTTGGTGGTTCTCCGGAATGGAAGAGCATCTCAGGTATGGAGGAGTACAAGAATACGGTATCGAAGGTGCATGTATACCTTACACATCCGACATCATACTCTGATTTTTAACCTTCCGGCATTGCTTCTTCAACTGTTCCTGATCAGTAAGCTCGGGGTGTAGAAAATGTCTTTTTAACCGCAAGATGCGCAAAGGTTTACGCAGATCCCTCTAGCTCTCGGGATCTGCGTATTCTTTTTGCGACTTCGGAGCCTGCCCCGATCGAAGTAGCGGGGGTTACCGGATTTTGACTTTTTCTACACCCTCCAAACACATACCGGGAAAAGTTCAGATTTGCATTTTTATCGGAAGTTCAATCTTATTTATAGCCTCTTCCACTTCTGCAACTGAAAGCTCATGATCGGGCAGGTTGCCTTCAAAGAACTTCTCATATGCCGAGATATCGAAATGACCATGACCACTGAGGTTGAAAAGAATCGTCTTTGATACCCCTTCAAGGTCAGCTGTCCTTGCTTCATCAAGTGCTCCGGCAATAGCATAGTTAGATTCAGGAGCAGGAAGTATACCTTCTGTTCTGGCAAACAGTACTCCGGCTTCAAAACATTCTCTCTGAAGCTTGGCTCTTGCCTCAACAAACCCGTCTTTCAGCAGCTGGCTTACAAGCACACCTGCACCATGGTAGCGTAATCCGCCCGCATGTATCTTCTCAGGCATGAAATTATGTCCAAGAGAGTACATCGGAAGGAGAGGAGTCATACCTGCCGAATCACCGAAATCGTACATGAATTTTCCTTTTGTAAGTTTCGGGCATGAAGCAGGCTCAACTGCCACAAGCCTGATATCTTTTCCGTTAAGGAGCTTTTCACGAAGGAAGGGAAATGCGATTCCTGAGAAATTTGAGCCACCTCCAAAACAACCGATCACAACATCAGGGTAATCACCTGTCTTTTCCATTTGAAGAAGAGCTTCCTCTCCTATTATTGTCTGATGAAGAATAACATGGTTAAGAACGCTGCCAAGGGAATATTTTGTGTAGGGATCCTGTACTGCCACCTCCATTGCCTCTGAAATTGCAATACCCAAACTCCCTGGAGAATCCGGATCCAATTCCAGCACCTTCCTGCCGGCTACCGTCATTGTGCTCGGTGATGGGACTACCCTGGCATTGTATGTGTTCATCAGAAGCTTTCGTCCGGGTTTCTGGTTATAGCTTACCTTGACCATGAATACGAGCAATTCAAGTCCGAAATGGTTGCATGCAAAGCTCATGGCACTTCCCCACTGTCCGGCGCCTGTCTCTGTGGTTATTCTCCTCACGCCCTCCTGCTTATTATAGTAAGCCTGTGCAATGGCGGTATTGGCTTTATGAGAGCCTGAATAATTTCCGCCTTCATACTTGTAGTAAATTTTGCTCTTTGTTCCGAGTGCCTTCTCCAGAGATACTGCCCTGAAGATAGGGGAAGGACGGTAAGTCCTGTAAAGGTCGAGTACCTCATCCGGGATGTCAATATATCTCTCTGTAGATACCTCCTGCTTAATAAGTTCCATGGGAAACACCGGAGCGAGGTCCTCAGGGCCTACCGGTTTTCCTGTTGCAGGACTAATCGGAGGCAAGGGTTTATTCGGCATATCTGCAAGAATGTTATACCATTGCCTGGGCATTTCCTTTTCGGTTAAGATAATCTTTCTGAATTTTTCCATTTTTTTGGTTTTTATGGTTGTTTAATGAAGTCAAATTAAAAAGGCACGCTGTGAAAAGCGTGCCCATTGGTATTATCCGGAAAAAGTCATACAACGGCCTATTTCACAGCATAATCATTTAAGCTGCGCCAGGACCATGCATTATTCATTCTCAATATCATTCCAAAAGCTTTTACTGATGTTCTGATACAAAAATAAATAAATTTTTAAATTTTAATTAAAAATTCGTAAATTTTGTGAAATATCGTGAATTTTCACGTGTTGCTGCTTCGTAACTGTAATCGATATCACCATTTTGGTTGAAAATCAATTACCCTCGCTGGCGCTCTGGATGATATGGCTGTTATTCCCGGACTACCGCCCCGAGATATCTGATGTCGTCAAAAAATCCGGGATAGGATTTTGCAACGCACTGCGAGTCTCTGATATTCACCTGCCCTGTTGCCCTTAAGGCCGCAACTGCGACTGCCATGGCAATGCGGTGATCGTCATGTGATTCAACATGGGCTGCTGTAGGCTGACCTCCAGTTATGCTCATCAGATCGCCGTTGATATCCACTTTTATATTCATTTTGGCAAACTCATCCCGGAGTGCCGCTGCCCTGTCGCTTTCCTTATATATCAGTCTCGATACACCCCTGATTGTTGAAATACCATTTGAATAGGCTGCCAGTGCCACTAGTGGAGGGAAGAGGTCGGGTGATTCCGTTGCATCGAAATCAAATGCTTTTAATTCAGATCTGGAGATATCTATCTGATCCGACCGGACCGTTATGCTTGACCCGGCTTGTTCCAGAGCAGTCAGTATTGCCATGTCGCTTTGTTTACTGTCTGTATGCAGACCCTGAACCTTCAGGCTGCCGTTGATAGCCCCTGCAACGAGAAGGAAAGCTCCTCCGCTCCAGTCGCCTTCAATCGTATATTTTCTGGGAGTATAGCGCTGATTGCCTGCAATCCTGAACAATTCATAATCATGGCATTCGACGTTGATGCCAAAAGTTCTGAGCAGTTGCAGAGTCATGTCGATATAAGGCTTGCTCTTCAGGTTTTTCACCCTTATCTCGGAATCCTTCTCAGCCATGGGTAAAGCCATCAGCAGGCCGGTAAGCAGCTGGCTGCTCACGGAACCGTCAATTTCACAATAACCACCCTTTATCGGACCCATGATTGTAAGGGGAAGAAAACCTCCGGATGAAGAGCATTGGACACCCAGTTGTGCAAGCGCCTCTTCAATCATCCCCATCGGTCGTTTTTTGAGTGAATTGGCGCCTGCCATTGTTATCTCAGCAGGATATAGCGCAGCTATAGGGGAGAACATCCTGATTGCCAGTCCGGATTCACCGCAATTCAGCTTTTCTTCCTTGAGTACCCTGGCGCCACGGATTTTCATTTCACTCGGTGCGGGGTCAACCTTTGCCCCCAGTCCGCAAGCAATACTCATCGCAGCGAGGGAATCGTCACAGTAGGATGGATTGATGATTGTGCTTTCCCCGTCAGCCAGCAAGGCAGCCGCTATTGCCCGTTGTGTCATGCTCTTTGAGGATGGAGCTTTGATCTGTCCTTTAATTTCTGAGGGTTCTACACATCTTTCCATGAATACCTGAATGTTTTATTTCTTGTCTGCCTTATCTTTCACGCTGCTGTTCATTACTCGCATCTGATGGTTTATAGACTCCTGATGGATAGCCTTGAAGATAGTATCAATAAGTTCCGGGCTCAGTCCTTTTTCCTTTCCCTTCAGGATGGCTTTTCTGATGATTTCATCCCACCGGAGACTCTGCAAGATAGTGATATTATTTTCCTTTTTATAGTGCCCGATGGTTTCTGCAATCTTCATTCTTTTTTCCATCAGATCGAGAAGGTGATCATCATAAATATCGATCTGCTGCCTTAACTCTCCGAGTACATCAAGAAGCTTCTTATCGGAGGTGTCAGGACTCCTGTAGATAAGTCTGCTTAAAAGCTCTTTCAGATCATTCGGAGTGATTTGCTGGGCTGCGTCGCTAAGTGCCTTGTCCGGATTGATATGTGATTCGAGCATTAAACCGTCGAAGTTAAGGTCCATGGCTTTCTGCGATATCTCATGCAGGAATGGCCTTGCACCTCCTATATGGCTCGGATCGCAGATAATCGGCAGATCAGGGATCCTCCTGCGGAGTTCAATAGGAAGCTGCCAGTTGGGCTGATTCCTGTAAACTGTCTTCTCATAGGAGGAGAACCCGCGATGTATTGCCCCGATCCGGGTTATACCTGCCCTGGCAACACGTTCTATAGCACCGATCCATAATTCAATGTCGGGGTTGATGGGATTCTTTACCAGAACCATTACATCGACGCCCTGCAGAGCATCCGAGATCTCCTGTACTGTGAAGGGATTAACCGATGTCCTGGCACCGATCCACAGCATGTCAATTCCGTATTTAAGCGCTTCATAGACATGCTTCTCATTAGCTACCTCAGTCCCGACAAGTAATCCAGTTTCCTGTTTCACCCTTCTGAGCCATTTAAGTCCTTCGCTTCCAACCCCTTCAAAGGAATTGGGCCGGGTCCTTGGTTTCCATATGCCGGCACGATAAACGCTTACCTGGTTAATGGCAGGCCAGTTGCCTGGCTGTCTCCATAACCTGATCCTCAGTTTCTGCACTGCATGGGCCGGAGATTAAAAAAGGCCTGCCCTTGTAACCTCTCCAGTCTTTGATCAGTGGATTCTCTAGCTTAATTTCCATGGTTTTATTATTTTTAATTCAATATTTTCCTGATCTTATTTGCCTCTTCCATAAGTGATTTCAATCCTTCCAGATCTTTATCGGCTATCATCCTTCTGAATGAGTTCATTTTTTCAATATATGTGTCCATAACTTCCAGGATAGGCCGGGCATTTTCAATGAAAATAGGGGCCCAGGTTTCACTGTTGCTTTTTGCAAGCCTTACCGTGCTCTCAAAACCGGCACTGGCTATTGACAGAATATTCTGTTCCTCCTGCTCCTTGGAGAGTACACAAAGCGCAAGGGAAAAAGATGTTATATGTGAAATATGAGAGATGTATGCCACATGTACATCGTGGTCACCGGAATTCATGTAGATCTTTTTCATATTCAGAACATCGAGCATTTGTTCCAGGAGTTGCAGTGCATCGGGTCAGAGAGCTCCTTGTCACAGATAACGACATTCTTGTAATCAAACAGCTTTCCCATAGCAGCCAGCGGCCCTGAAAATTCAGTTCCCGCCATGGGATGAACGGCCACATACCGCCCCCTGGCAGGATGACCTTTTGAAGCTTCAGCTATGCTGGCCTTTGTCGAGCCCATATCCGTGACTACCTTCGAAGTGCCCGCTATCCTGTCGAGGATCATGGGCAGCATCTCACAATTGGTATTTACGGGAGTTGTCAGGATAATAAGGTCACTCTTGTCTATTGCATTATCCATAGTATCGTTCTCATCGACCAATCCGCATAAAAGAGCTATATTCTGATGGTGAATATTATTATCGACTCCAATTATCCTGTCTGCAAATCCCCTCTTCCGGAGATCAAGGGCAAGAGAACCTCCTATCAGCCCTATTCCAATAACTGCAATTGTCATTTTTTGTTTATTTATCTTAAAAATTTAATGTAAACCAATATTTTTTACCAATACTCACCTCAACACTCATTTTTTACATCCCCCTTGCCCCCTTCAAAGGGGGAATCAGCGCACTGATCACCTGTCTTTATGCCTTATGCCTTTCTCCTTTCTCCTTTTACCTTTCTCCTTTTATCTCTTAATCCCCCCTCAAACTTCCACGGATCATTTGATTTCAACCCCTTCAAGCCCTTCAACTCTTTCAGCTTTTTTCTTCACCCGGCACCCGGCACCCGGCATCTAGAACCCCTTCCGCATGATCCTCTCCTTCGCCTCTTTCAGTTTTTCTTCAGTTGCGCAGAGCGAGATCCGTATATATCTTTCTCCATTCACTCCGAAAATAAATCCCGGTGTTATGAATACATGTGCTCCGTTCAGAATTTCCTCCACCAAATTCTCGCAACTTCTGACCGATTCCGGAATACGTCCCCAGAGAAACAGGCCTACCTGGCTTTGATCATAGGTGCAATTCAGAACATCCATGATCTCTTCAACCTTTTTTCTGCGTTTTGCATAGACGCTATTGACACTATCGTACCATGATTCGGGGTTATGGAGAGCTTCCACGGCCGCCAGCTGCATAGGCAGGAACATGCCTGAGTCCATATTGCTTTTTACCTTAAGGATTTCTTTGATATATTCACCGTGACCGGCTACCATTCCAATCCTCCATCCTGCCATGTTATGTGACTTGCTCAGAGAGTTGAGTTCCAGTGCGGTCTCCATGGCACCGTCGGCCTGGAGCACACTATGGTAGTCATTATTCAGGATGAAGCTGTAAGGATTATCATTGCACAGCAGAATATTATGTTTAAGTGCAAAGGCCACCAGCTGTTCAAAAAGCATGGTTGATCCTTTAGTGCCGGTAGGCATATGCGGGTAGTTTATCCACATCAGCTTAACCCTGCTAAGGTCGCTGTCTTCCAGTGCTTCCAGATCAGGAAGCCACCCCTTGCTTTCTTTCAGGTCATATTTTCTTACAATGCCGCCTGTCAGGCTTGTAATGGAAGTGTATGTGGGATATCCGGGGTCGGGAACAAGCACTTCATCACCAGGGTTGACAAAGGCCATGGAAACATGCATAATGCCTTCCTTGCTGCCCATGAGGGGAAGAATTTCATTTTCGGGATCCAGTTCAACGCGAAAATATTTCTTATACCAGCCGGCAAAAGCTTTCCTGAGTTCCGGAACGCCTTTATAACTCTGATAGCCGTGCGATGTTGGTCTGACGGCATAAGATATAAGGTTTGCAACAGTACTTTCTGAAGGGGCCTGGTCGGGGCTTCCGATGCCGAGATTAATAATGTTGGCTCCCTCTTTCCTCATCCTGTCAATCTGGGCAAGTTTCTGTGAGAAATAGTATTCCTGGACTGCTCCCGTTCTGTCTGCTGGCTTAACTTTCATATAACATGTCTCCTTTAAAATAAACACCAAGTATTTCAAGATTGCTGGTATATTTGGCAAGAACCCTCCGGATCACTTCGGATTTTGTATTCTTATTCAGTTCAAGATCGAGATAAAACATGTATTCCCAATCGCCATTCAGACGTGGAACAGATTGTATCTTCGAAAGGTTTATCTGCAGCTCCGCGAGTTTGACAAGTACCTTGGCAAGAGATCCCGGTTTATGGCCTGTCGAGAAGCATATTGAAACCTTGTTCCCTTTTGTATTTCCCTTGTCTTCGCTGCCGATGATGTGAAACCTGGTATAATTCTTCTTATAGGTCTCAATGCCTTCTGCCAGTATGTCGAGACCATAGATATCTGCGGAGATGCCACTTGCAATGGCTGCGACTCCCATTAACCTGTTTTCGCTTATCTGCCGGGCGCTCCCCGCCGTATCTTCCGCTTCAATGAGTGTCAGTCCGGGAAACTGGTTCAAAAATGTCATGCATTGCGCAAGGGCGATAGGGTGGGATCTTATCTCCCTGATATCTGTGATTTGCTGACCTGGCAGAGCCATCAGGTTTTGCCTGATCCTGAGAGTATGTTCCCCGAGAATTTTCAGTCCCGATTCCCTTATCAGCGTATAGTTATACAGTATACTGCCAGACCTGGCATTTTCAATAGCCATCACTGCAAAATCGGCTTCACCGGCTTTAAGAGTGTTTAATGTAAGATCAAATGTCGAACAGGGAACTATTTCAACCTCATCATAGCTGAAATACTGCCTGGCCGCTACCTCATGAAAACTGCCTGTCTCTCCCTGTACCGCTACTTTCATTTTCAACTTGTATTAAAAAAGAAGGGCCCCTTTTCGGGACCCTTGCTCATATAAAATACTTTTATCTGTATACAAAAATCCCCTTATTTCTTTTTAAAGTAAAAAAAGAAGTAATAAAAGGAGATAAAATAATTGCACACAATATTCATTTGTTTCATTTATCAGCTTGCAAAATTAAATACATTTTTAAATAAATCAAACATAAATTCATAAATAACTGCAGATTTTGTTTAAAATGTGAATACTGATCTCTGAGCTTATTACCCCCAGTCCTTGTAGTATGTAGTTTTTTGCCCCCCTGCTCCCCTAAAGGGCATAGCCGTCAAGCTAAGGAGTCTGAAAGAAGTTTACCTGGGAGGATAAGTAAAGGCAAACGTAATTTGATGTTGAGACTGAGTTAGTTCATGATAGTTGGGGTGTAGAAAAAGTCTTTTTAACCGCGAGTGCGCTAAGGTTTACGCAAAGTTCTCAAAGATAAACGCTTGTTATTTAGATCTTTGCGTCCCGATAGCTATCAGGATCTGCGTATTCTCTTTGCGACCCCGAAGCCTGCCCCGGACAAGATCTCTATACCTTATGCCTTTCCTTCAGGATCTCCTCCACATTCTGAAATCTGACCCCTTTAGCCTTAAGTAATATCAGCAGATGGTACAAAAGGTCGGCGGCTTCATTTTTAAACAGGTCGATGTTGTCATCCTTGGCTTCGATAACGAGTTCGACAGCCTCTTCACCAACCTTCTGAGCTACCTTGTTGATGCCCTTTTTGTAAAGCCTATTGGTATATGATTCAGTGATATCGTCATCAATGCGCTGGTTAATAACCTGTTCAAGCTTATAAACGAATCCTTTGGCTGTCTCCTCGGCAAAGCATGATGTGCTTCCCGTGTGACATACCGGTCCTGCAGGATTTACTTTAATAAGAAGAGAATCATTATCACAGTCTGTCTGGATGGTTTCAACATACATCCAGTTTCCTGAGGTTTCGCCCTTTGTCCATAGCCGGTTTTTGCTGCGACTGAAGAAAGTGACTTTTTTCTCAAGGCTTGTTTTTTCAAACGCCTCTTCATTCATATAACCCACCATAAGGACCTGAAGAGTGCTGATGTCCTGGATTACAACGGGAATCAGACCATTACCCTTACTAAAATCGAGTTGATTCATATCTGGGATTTATTTTATTTGTTACTCGGTGAACTCTACTGTATGTGCCTCTATTCCGTCTGCCCTCCTGCCTGAAGGGGGTTAAAATGGTTTTATATCATCTTTAGACCTCCACAGAGGGGCAGGGGGGCAGATGCTCATAGAGAATTAATCTGTGTTTACAATCTTACAAATATATTTTCATTCATCAGGTATCTCTTCAGATCCCTGATATTAATTTCCCCGAAGTGAAATATGCTGGCTGCAAGTGCAGCGCTGCATGCTGTATTATTGAATACCTCCCTGAAGTGTTCCATGGATCCGGCACCTCCGGATGCAATAACGGGAATATTGACATTGCTGCTGACTTCTGCTGTGATATCTATGGAGAAGCCTGACCTGGTTCCGTCATTATTCATTGAAGTCAGCAGTATCTCTCCGGCGCCCAGCTCTTCTGCCCTTCGGGCCCAGCTGATTGTTCTCAGGGGCGTGGGTGTCCGGCCTCCGTTCACAAAAACGATCCATTCATCATCAGCAAACTTTGTGTCAATGGCAACTACAATGCATTGATTCCCAAACTGACCTGCAAGTTCAGTTATCAGTTCCGGTCTTTTGACAGCTGCTGAGTTCACTGTTACCTTATCAGCTCCTGCCCTTAGGAGGAGTGCAACATCTGCCACAGTATCCGTTCCGCCGCCAACAGTAAATGGGATATTGATCTCAGCGGCAATTCTTTCGACCAGGCCGGCAAGGGTTTTCCTGTTCTCAATTGTGGCGGTAATATCGAGGAAAACAAGCTCATCGGCCCCCTGGGCAACATATGCTTTTGCAAGCTCAACCGGATCTCCTGCATCGATAAGGTTAAGGAAATTCACACCTTTTACCGTTCTCCCGTCCTTTAATATCAAGACATGGAATTATTCTTCTTTTCAACATTGTCTTCCGAGTTCTTTTAAAGTGATCTTTCCTTCATAAAATGCCTTACCGATAATCACGCCTTCGCAGCCTGTCTCTCTCACATCATCAATATCCTTCAGTGATGATATGCCTCCGCTGGCAATAAGATTTATTTCTGTTTTTTCCACTATTTCCCTGTACATTCAACGGCCGGCCCTTCAAGCATCCCATCCCTGTCAATGTCCGTGCATATAGCATATTTGACTCCTTTTTTTCCGTAGTCAGTTAAAAAATCTTATCAGATCCATGCCCGAATTCTCAAGCCATCCGCCGGATGCTATCTTCCTGTCCTTATAATCAGCTCCCAGGATCAGTTTGTCAGGCCCGTACACCGAAAGCCATTTCAGGAATAAGCCGGGATCGGAGGCTGCAATGCTTCCGGCGGTTACCTGAACGGCTCCGGCGTCGAATACCATTTTCAGATCTTCATCGGTCCTGATGCCACCACCAAAGTCAATTTTCAGATTTGTATTGCCGGCAATCTTTTCAAGAACTTTCAGGTTCTCTATCTTTTTATTCTTTGCCCCGTCAAGATCAACCAGGTGCAGGAATTTAATCCCATTCTCCTCAATCTGCCTGGCTACTTCGAGGGGATCCTCACTATAAATTTTTTTTGTATCCGAAATCTCCCTGTGTCAGCCTCACACATTTGCCTCCGATTATATCCATCGCAACAATTATTCTCATAGTTCCAGAAAATTTCTGAGGATTTTTTCACCTACCTCAGCCGATTTTTCAGGATGGAACTGGGTGGCATAAAAATTATCCTTTTCCATTGCGGCGCTGAAGGGGAGTATATAGTCGCATGTGGCCGATGTGCAGGAAGATATCTCAGCATAATAGCTGTGAACATAATATACATCATCATTTATGCTATACGTCTTTGAAAAGATCTCCTTTAATGGTGAGGAAATTGTTCCATCCCATATGGGGTATCTTGTCCACCGGCGGGAACAGTCTGACATCCGCATCAAAAATTCCCAGGCACCTGTGTCTGCCTCTTCAGAAAAACGGCACATCAGCTGAAGTCCGAGGCATATCCCCAGTACAGGCTGTCTGAGTGATCTTATAGTATTATCAAGTCCTCTTTCCTTAAGATACTGCATTGCGGAACCTGCTTCACCCACGCCGGGAAAGATCACTTTTTCCGCCTTTCAATTCATCCGGGTCGTCTGTAATAATGCTTTTATACCCCAGCCGGTCAAGAGCATTCTGCACCGATTTTATATTTCCTGAATTATATTTGACAATTGCGATCATAATTTCCCTTTTGTGCTTGGAAGATTATAGTTATCTGTTTGTTTTACAGCCATCTTTACGGCCTTTGCAAAGGCTTTGAATATAGCTTCTATCTTGTGATGCTCATTCTGGCCGTCAGCCCGTATAATCAGGTTGCATTTGGCATTGTCGCTGAATGATTTAAAGAAGTGAAAGAAGAGTTCGGATGGCATTTCTCCGATCTTATCCCGGGTAAATTCCACCTCCCAGACCAGCCATGACCTGCCTCCGAAATCAAGAGCTACCTGTGCAAGACAGTCATCCATCGGCAGCACAAACCCATATCTCTCAATCCCTTTTTTCCCGCCGATGGCTTTGTGCATTGCTTCTCCGAGGGTAATAGCAACATCTTCAACGGTATGATGCTCATCGACATATAAATCTCCATTGACAGTTATTGTGAGATCCATTTTCCATGCCGGGCAATCTGTTCAAGCATATGGTCAAAAAAGCCTATTCCTGTGGAGATATTACTTTTCCCTGAACCGTCGAGGTTGAGATCTATCTGAATCTGTGTTTCTGATGTTTTTCTTTCGATTGCCGAGCTTCGTGGGATCTGCTTAAGATATTTATATATTTCGTTCCAGTCGTTTGTGCAAAAATCGGCATCCGGTGATTTTTCACTGTTTATAAGGATCGATCTGCAGCCCAGGTTCCTGGCAAGCTCGATATCGGTCTGCCTGTCGCCGATAACAAATGATTCATCCATATCCACCCCCTGGGCAAGGTATTTTACAAGCATTGCAGTACCGGGTTTTCGTGTAGGAGAATTTTCAACAGGCATTGTTCTGTCGATGAAAATTTCCCTGAATACCACACCTTCTCCTTTGAGAATTTCAAGCATCTTATTCTGTACAGGCCAGAAATTCTCTTCAGGAAAGGATTCTGTCCCGAGTCCGTCCTGGTTTGTGACCATTACCAGTTCATAATCAGTCTCTTTTGCTATCTGTGACAGACATGTTATTGCCGAGGGAAGAAAGACGAAT
Organism: uncultured Bacteroidales bacterium; assembly: GCA_963789465.1. GTDB lineage: Bacteria > Bacteroidota > Bacteroidia > Bacteroidales > VadinHA17 > LD21. Next base: position 225,418 of record CAWBLL010000020.1, on the reverse strand, counting down.
TTCTCAAAATTGTCGACCTGTTCATCAGGAGGTTCGGCTATTATAGTTCCGTCCCTGTCAATAAATAGTACTTTTTTCATTGCTGGATAGACTTTAATGCGTTAATAAGTTTGTTATTCTCAGCTGGTTTACCGACAGTGATCCTGATACAGTTTTCAATGACACTGTTACGGTTCCTCACGATTATATTTTTCTCAATAAGTGATTTATAGAATGTAATTGGCATCTTTTACTTTTACAAGCAAAAAATTTGCATCCGAAGGATAAACTTTTTCCGCTATACTCATTTTCAGAATTTCGGCAAGCCTCTCCCTTTCAGATTTTATCTTTTCACCTGCTCCCTGTACTCATCCCTTTTCCAATTTCTTTAAAACAGCTTTCTGATTTACTGTACTTATATTATAGGGAGGCTTCATTTTATTGAAATATCTTATTATTTCCGGATCTGCAAATGCCATTCCGACCCTTACAGCTGCCATGCCGAATGCTTTGCTGAATGTCTGCATTACTATCAGGTTGGGATATTTCTCAGATAAGCTTCATGAATGATGGCTTCTCACTGAAATCGATATAGGCTTCATCAATAACTACTATCCCGTTAAATCCGGAGATAATAGATTCAACATCAGATAATTCATTGAATTGCCTGTAGGATTGTTGGGAGAACAGATAAATATCAGTTTCAGATTTTTTTCTTTAAGCAATGGTTCCGTTTTCCGAAGTATCTATCTGAAAATTGTCATTCAGGGGAACTTTAATTACTTTAACATCATTTGCCGAAGCAGATACTTCGTACATGCCATAAGTAGGGGGGAAAGTGAGGGCCCTGTCTCTTCCCGGATTACAGAATATTCTGAAGCAAAGATCTATTATCTCATCGCTTCCGTTACCAGGAATATTTTTTCTTCCGGGATTCTTTTAAATCCGGATACTGCTCTTTTCAGTTCTTTCTGATATGGATCGGGGTAACGGTTCAGGTTGCCGAAAGGATTTTCATTGGCATCCATGAATATTCCTGAGGTTCCTAAATTCATCTCTTGCACATGGAGTAGGGGGTAAGCCTGATTACATTTTCCCTTACCAATTTATTAATATCAACCATTGCTTAAACTTTTAAGTCTGATACTCACTGCATTTTTATGGGCATTTAGAAATTCCGCTTCTGCCATTATTTCAATTACCGGTCCAAGTTTTCTTATCCCTTCTGCTGTTAGTTCCTGGAAGGTTATTTTCTTCATAAAGCTTTCGGTTGATACTCCGCTGTAATTCCTTGCAAATCCGTTTGTAGGCAGGGTATGGTTGGTCCCTGATGCATAGTCACCGGCGCTTTCGCAGCTGTATGATCCCAGGAATACTGATCCTGCATTTATCACCTTATCGGCAATTTATGCGGATCAGATGTATTAATTATAAGGTGTTCAGGAGCATATACATTGCTGAATTCGATGCATTTATCAAGTGAAGGAAGAAGGATAAGCTTGCTGTTTTCGAGGGCCCCGGAGGCTATCTCTTTCCTTGGTAATACCTGAAGCTGGTTTTCAATCTGGTTTTTTACTTTTTCTATCATCTCTCTGTTATCTGTCAGATATATTACCTGGCTGTCGGATCCGTGTTCAGCCTGGGATAAAAGGTCAGCTGCAATAAATTCAGGATCTGCTGCCGCATCAGATATTACCAGTACCTCGCTGGGCCGGCCGGCATATCTATTGCTACACCTTCTTCCTGTACCAGTTCCTTGGCTTTTGTCACAAACTGGTTCCCCGGTCCGAAAATTTTATTTACCCCGGGGATGCTTTCGTGCCATATGCCATTGCGGCTATTGCCTGGGCACCTCCGGTTTGAAAATATCCGTAATCCCGATAAGTTGTGCCGTATAAAGGATCAGAGGATTTATTTTGCCATCTTTTCCGGGGGGAGAACAGATGATTATCTCCCTGCATCCTGCCAGCTTTGCAGGTATTCCAAGCATTAAAACCGTTGAGAAAAGAGGAGCGCTGCCGCCGGGAATATAAAGCCCGACTTTCTCTATCGGAACGTTCTTCCTCCAGCATCTGACCCCTTTGAATGTTTCAACGCGGGCTCTGTTGAAAGTTGCGCCGTGTGGAACTTTTCAATATTCTCCCTGGCAATTTCTATTGCATTTTTGATCTCTCGGTGATCAAGATTACGATTCTTTGATCTCATCCGGGACCTTCAGATTAACGAGCCTGACCCCATCATATTTTTCAGAATAGTCAAGAATTGCGTTATCCTTTTCAGATTTTACACTGTTTAGAATTTCCCTGACCAGCTCTTCCAGATCCTTTTCTTAATCGAGGGCGACGGCAAATATCTTCCCATCCGCTTTTTTCCGGAAGTATTATTGTCTTCATCAGAGTATCATTTTCTCAATTGGAATTACAAGAATACCTTCAGCACCAGCTTCTTTAAGCTGATCAATTCTTTCCCAGAACTGATCCTCCTTCACAACAGAGTGCATGCTGACCCATCCTTTATCCACAAGCGGAATTATCGAGGGGCTCTTCATTCCCGGCAGGATGGAGCAGATCCTTTCGACTGCTGATTCCGGAGCATTAAGGAGTATATATTTATTCTCCTTTGCATTTTTGACTGCCCTGATCCTGAAAACAAGCCTTTTCAGTATCTCCTTTTTACCTTCATTCAGGTTCTTATTGCCGATTATTACTGCCTGGCTCTTAAGAATTGTTTCGACTTCCTGTAATCCGTTAGTAAGAAGTGTGCTTCCTGAGCTTACAATATCGCAAATGGCATCTGCCAGGCCTATACCGGGTGCAATTTCAACGCTGCCGCTGATCTCTTCTATCTCTGCAGTGATATTATTTTTTTGGAGAAATCCGATAGTATCCTTGGGTAGCTTGTTGCAACTTTCTTATTCATGAAATACCGAGGGCCTGTATATTTTTCTTCTTTCGGGATGGCAAGGCTCAGCCTGCAGGTAGCAAATCCCAGCTTTTCAATTATGTCGACATCCTTGTTCTTTTCAAAGACCATATTCTCTCCCAGTATGCCTATATCGGCTACCTGCTGTTCAACATACTGGGGAATATCATCATCTCTCAGGAAGAGTACCTCAACAGGGAAATTTCTGCAGATGTTTTAAGGACACTTATCCCGTTGGAGAATTTTATGCCACATTCTTCAAGTAATTTTTTTGAGTTTTCACTCAGGCGTCCGCTTTTTTGAATTGCTATTTTCAGTACACTCATTTTTATTTTTTTATGTGTCTGAACATTCCCGGCAGGAAATAAAAAACCCGCCTGATCTGCTCAGACGGGTTTATGATATTTTAATATTTGACATATCATTATCTCCTCGCCTGAAAGCAAGCATCATGAATGATGATGATGTGATGTTCTGTAAATTCATTTCTTGAAATTATGAATGCAAAAATAGTAAAAATTTAATAATACTACAATTTTAAGCAAAATATGAAAATTTCTATAATGCTTTAGTCATTCAGGCCCTTCATAAGGGGGGCTAAAATGTGAAAACTTATACTCTTTCGGCAACGAGGTCTCCAACTTCAGAAGTCGAATAGCCCATTTTTCCGGCTCCCATATCTTTTAGTTTGTTGGCGGTGACGTCCATGATTGCATTTTCAATCGCACGGGCAGCCTTTTCTTCTCCAAGATGTTCAAGCATCATTCCTCCGCATGCAATGGATGCCAGCGGATTGATTATATTTTTACCGGTATATTTGGGAGCAGAACCACCGATTGGCTCAAACATGGAGACGCCCTTAGGATTGATATTTCCTCCTGCGGCAATACCCATTCCTCCCTGGGTTATGGCGCCAAGGTCTGTAATGATATCACCGAACATGTTTGTTGTAACTATTACATCGAACCATTCCGGATTTTTTACCATCCACATGCAGGTAGCATCAACATGGTAGTATTCACGCTTAATATCGGGATATTCGCTTTTCCGATCTCATGGAAAGCCCTTTCCCAAAGATCAAAAACATAATGTCAGCACATTGGTTTTTCCGCAAAGAGCCAGGGTTTTTTTCTTGTTTCTTTTTCTGGTGTATTCAAATGCATAGCGAAGGCAGCGGTCAACCTGCATACGTGAATAGATCATATTCTGTATTGCCACTTCATGGGGTGTTCCTTTCATTGTAACACCTCCGCTTCCGGTATAAACATCGCCTGAGTTTTCTCTTACAACAACATAATCAATATGTTCCGGGCCTTTGTCCTTTAGCGGAGTTGCAACACCGGGATATAATTTGATAGGACTTAGGTTGATATACTGATCCAGGTCGAATCTGAGCTTCAGCAGTATTCCTTTTTCAAGAATGCCTGGTTTAACATCGGGATGTCCGATCGCTCCCAGAAAAATTGAATCGAATTTTTTAAGCTGCTCCGCAGCAGAATCAGGTAATACTTCTCCTGTTCTCAGATAGCGGTCACCTCCGAAATCAAATTCTTCGATAATTTATTTCAAATCCGAATCTGGAAGCAACGGCACTTAGTACTTTTTTCCCTTCCCTGACAACTTCGGGACCGGTGCCATCACCCGGAATAACTGCAATGTTGTATGATTTGCTCATAAATTTGTTTATGTTAATTTAAAGTTGTTTATATGAATTAATGATATTTAATATTTTGAAATTCAGGATTTCCGCTGATTTACTTCTTTTTCACTCAGCCCTTCCATAATATTCAGCATTTTTTCAGTTGCTTTTATTGCTGATTCGGTCTGGTCTGCATCAAGTCCCTTTGTTCTGAATTCCTTGCCTTTGTAATCCCATGTAATGATCGTCTCAACAAGAGCATCGGTGGCGCCTCCGGGAGGTATTGATACCTCATAATCAGTAAGTACAGGATATTGTTTGCCAAGCTTGTCATAGATATTATGCAGAGCTTTCATGAAAGCATCGTACTGCCCGTCTCCTGAGGATGTTTCCTGGTAAAGTTCACCATCAATCTCCACCTGGATATTTGCAGATGGCTTTAAGCCGTACGAGAGTGAGAGGGAATAATTTTTAATGAAGATCTTATAGTTTGATCTGTGTCATTCCCGAGGACATCAGCAATTATAAACGGCAGGTCCTCTGTTGTAACATTTTCTTTTTTATCGCCAAGTTCAATTACCCTCTGGGTTACTTTGGCAAGTGATTCAGGGCTGAGAAAAAGTCCGAATTCCTCAAGATTTTTCCTTACAGTTGCCTTGCCAGACTGTTTTCCAAGGGCATATTTTCTTTTTCTGCCGAATCTCTCAGGCATGAGGTTATTATAATAGAGATTGTCCTTGCTGTCGCCATCGGCATGAACGCCAGAAGTCTGGGTAAAAACATTCTCACCGATGAGTGGTTTATTGACAGGAATGCGTATTCCGCTGAATGTTTCTACAATCTTGCTTACTTTGGTTATTTCATATTCGTTAATATCCGTTTCAACATGAAGCTGATCGCGCATGATTCCGATGACACTTGATAGTGGTGCATTTCCGGCTCTTTCGCCAAGTCCGTTAACTGTGGTATGAATTCCTTTTATCCCGGCTTTCACAGCTGAATAAACATTTGCCACAGCCAGATCATAATCGTTATGCGCATGGAAATCAAAATGAAGCTCAGGATAACGGTCGACTATCTTTTTACAGAATTCATATGTCTGTTCCTGGTTTAGGATGCCAAGCGTATCGGGTAACATGAATCTCCTGATATTTTCATTCTTTAATGAATCGAGCATGATAAAAGACATACTCCTCAGAATTTATCATTCCGTTGGACCAATCCTCCAGATATATATTTACCTGCATATCAAGAGCTTCAGCCTTGCTGATTATCTCCCTGATGTCATTTACATGCTGTTCAGGTGTTTTTCTCAGCTGTTTTTCAAGATGTCTGAGTGATCCTTTGCAGAGAAGGTTGACCACCTTTCCTCCTGCATCATTAATCCAGTTCAGCGATATATCACCGTCAACAAATCCAAGAACCTCCACTTTTCTGTGGAGGTTATTGTGACGGGCCCATTCAGTTATCTTACTGAGCGCCTCGAATTCTCCTGTCGAGACCCTGGCCGATGCAACTTCAATCCGGTCGACCTTGAGATCCTTCAGAAGAAGTTTGGCTATATGGAGTTTTTCGAGCGGTGAGTATGATACTCCCTGGGTTTGTTCTCCATCCCTCAGGGTAGTATCCATTATTTCAACTCTCATCTTGCAAGACTTTTATTGTTTTCATAACCGGTTATCATATCCTTCATGCCCAGAAGGAAATCTATATCATCCAGTCCCTTTAAGAGGCATTCTTTTTTATAGGGATTAATATCGCAAACTTTACGGCATCTCCTGTAGAAGCTATTGTAAATGTCTGTTTCTCAAGATCTATCTTAACTTTTGTGGACGGATCCTTCTGATCATGTTCATGAAGCTTTTTAAGCAATTCTTCCGGGATAACTATGGGAAGAAGACCGTTATTTAGTGAATTATTCATGAAGATATCAGCGAAAAAGCTTGATACCACTGCCCTGAATCCATAATCAAATATTGCCCATACCGCATGTTCACGGCTTGATCCGCTTCCGAAATTTTTTCCGGTTACCAGAACCTTACCGGTGTAATTTAGGATCATTCAGAACGAATTCATTGTTTGGTTCCCCGATTTTTTATATCTCCAGTCGCGGAAAAGATTATCCCCAAATCCCTCTCTGGATGTTGCACTCAGAAATCTTGCAGGAATAATCTGATCGGTATCCACATTTTCCAGTGGAAGCGGAACACAGGTTGACTCGAGCATATCAAATTTAACTTTTGCCATATCAGATTATATTTTGACGTTATTTTCTTCTGTTATAAATTCACGGGGATCTGAGATCATCCCTGTTACAGCTGCAGCAGCAGCCGTGAATGGGCTTGCAAGGAGTGTTCTTGCTCCAGGTCCCTGTCTGCCTTCAAAGTTTCTGTTGGAGGTTGAAACGGCATATTTACCTGCGGGATCTTATCCTCGTTCATTGCCAGGCATGATGAACAACCCGGCTGTCTCACCTCAAACCCTGCATTTGTATATATCTCGATAAGTCCTTCTGCAATCATCTGTTCCTCTACCTTTTTAGATCCCGGAACTATAAGTGCCTCAATATTCGGCAGCTTTTTTCCTTCCTTTTATTACTTGTGCAAATGCCCTGAAATCCTCAATTCTTCCATTTGTGCAGCTCCCTATGAATACATAGTCGACAGGATGGCCGAGTAGTTTCATCCCTGGCTTAAGTCCCATGTAATCGAGAGATTTCAGGAATGATGAAGATGATTCCCCTCGGTTTCATCTGCCGGCATTGGTATTGAGGAGTCAATTGCCATTCCCATGCCGGGGTTTGTGCCATATGTGATCATTGGCTTTATTTCTGCCGCATCAAATTCCAGTTCACGGTCAAAGTGTGCATCCTTGTCGCTTTTAAGCTTTTTCCACTCGTTCATGGCTTTAGCACGATCGGCTATACCAGGTATGGATGGAAGATTCCTCAGGTATCTGAAAGTCGTTTCATCGGGAGCTATAAGTCCGCCCCGTGCCCCCATCTCAATGCTCATATTGCAGACTGGTCATCCTGGCTTCCATGCTGAGTCTCGTAATGGCAGTACCTGCATACTCGACGAAATAACCTGTTGCTCCTCCTGTGGAGATCTCAGATATGATATACATTATAATATCCTTGGAGGTAACCCCTTTATTGAGTCTACCGTTTATTGTTATCCTCATTTTTTTGGGCTTTGGCTGCATAATGCACTGGGTTGCAAGGACCATTTCAACTTCGCTTGTACCTATTCCAAATGCTATCGTTCCGAATGCCCCATGGGTCGAGGTATGACTGTCACCGCAGACAATTGTCATTCCCGGAAGGGTATATCCCAGTTCCGGTCCTATAACATGGACTATCCCGTTTTTTGCATGGTTCAGTCCGAACAATTCGATGCCGTACTTGCTGCAGTTCTCTTTAAGTCTTTCTACCTGGTTCCTTGATAATGCATCCCTGATCTGCAGGTGCTGGTTTTTGGTAGGTATATTATGGTCGGCTGTCGCAAGGGTCCTTTCCGGGCGTAATACAGGTATTCCTCTTTCCTTAGTCCATTAAAAGCCTGAGGACTAGTTACTTCGTGTATATAATGCCTGTCTATATAAAGCACATCCGGGCCCTCATCTATGGATCTCACCACATGATCATCCCATATCTTGTCAAAAAGTGTTTTTGGTTTCATATATATATGTTATCTCAGTGTAACTCTGTGAACCTATCTGTGAACTCTGTGTCAATTCTTATTTTTTATTTCTTACACAGGGAGCCACAGAGAGCATACGGAGAGCCACAAAGGCTATTAATTGATTTTTGCTATTGCATCTATAAATGCTTCCACTGAAGCAGTTATGATATCAGTGTTTGCTGAGAAGCCGTAAAAAGTTCTTCCTTCATGTTCAACCTGAATATGCACTTTTCCAAGGTCATCGCTTCCTTTGGTGATCGCCTGGATAAGAAATTCTTCAAGGTGAACGGTTTTGCTCATAAGCTGTTTCACGGCAGTGAAGGCAGCATCTATCGGTCCGTTACCGGAAGCTGTCGATAAATGCAGCTCTCCGTTGATTTTTATGCCCACAGTTGCAACAGGGATCATGGTCTTTCCGCAGGCGACCTGAAGGGTATCGAGCTTCATAGATTTTTCACCATTGAAGACTTCCCCGGCAAGTATCCTTATATCCTCATCGTTTATATCCTTCTTCTTATCTGCCAGCAGAAGGAAACGGTGATAGATATCATCGATCTCCTCTTTACCAAATTTGAAGCCGAGCAATTCCAGCCGGTGGTTAAGAGCAGCTCTTCCGCTGCGTGCAGTCAGAATTATCGAGGATTCCTTAATACCGACCTCAACAGGATCGATGATCTCATAATTCTCCCTGTTTTTCAGTACCCCGTCCTGATGTATTCCGGAAGAGTGGGCAAAGGCATTTCTTCCGACAATTGCTTTATTGGCCTGTACAGGCATGCTCATAAGCGTTGAGACCAGCCTGCTTGTGCTGTAGATGAGCTTAGTGTTGATATTGGTCTGGAGGTTCAGGTTATGATGGCTTTTTAGAATCATGGCTATTTCCTCGAGAGAGGTATTTCCTGCTCTCTCGCCTATACCGTTTATTGTCACCTCAACCTGCCGGGCACCATTAAGGATACCCATCATCGTATTGGCTGTAGCCATTCCCAGATCATTATGGCAGTGTGTTGATATAGTTGCCTTGTTTATATTGGGAACATTTTCCTTCAGGTATTTTATTTTCTGTCCGTATTCCTCCGGAAGACAGTAACCAGTTGTATCCGGAATATTTACCACTGTGGCACCTGCCTTGATGACGGCTTCCACAACTTTTGCAAGGTATTCATTCTCGCTTCTGCCGGCGTCCTCTGCGTAGAATTCCACATCCTCAACGAACTTTTTTGCATATTTGACAGCATCTGCAGCTCTTTTAATGATCTCCTCGGGAGTAGTCTTTATTTTATATTGGATATGAAAAGGAGATACACCGATACCTGTATGTATTCTTTTCCTTTTGGCATATTGCAGGGCTTCAGCGGCAACTTCGATATCTTTCTTGACAGCTCTTGTGAGTGCGCAGATCACAGGGTTTGTAATCGCCCTGGAGATTTCCACCACAGATTTGAAGTCGCCGGGACTAGAAACGGGAAAACCGGCTTCAAGGACATCTACTCCCAAAGCTTCCAGTGCCTGGGCTACCTCAATTTTTTCAATTGTATTCAACTGGCATCCTGGCACCTGTTCTCCATCCCTGAGTGTGGTATCAAAAATTATGATATTATCGTTCATATTATCAAATATTTGTAAACTATTATTTTTTAGTAGGTCTGAGCTTTCTCACAGCTGCTCCGGCTCTCCACATCTCTGAGTTGCCAAGTTCCCTGAGCTCGCCGTCAAGCATCTCCTTGTAGTTGACGGCACCAGTGGATTTAAGTACCCTGACACATTCTTCACCTGATTTCACCCTGCTATAGAGATCCTTGAAGACTGGCAATGTGGCATCCCTGAATTTCGGTCTCCAGTCGAGGGCTCCGCGCTGTGCAGTAGCGCTGCAGTTTGAATACATCCAGTCCATTCCGTTTTCATCAACCAGTCTGATCAGGCTCTGTGTCAACTCTTCAACAGTTTCATTGAAGGCTTCCGAAGGGCTGTGTCCGTTGGCCCGGAGCACCTGGTACTGTGCATCCATTATTCCTGCCAGTGCACCCATCAGAACGCCGCGTTCTCCTGTCAGATCGCTGAAAACCTCCAGCTCGAAAGTTGTCGGAAACAGGTAGCCTGAGCCAATGGCGATACCTAAGGCTATAGTGCGCTCTTCCGCTCTTCCGGTGAAATCCTGGAACACTGAAAAGCTTGAATTGATGCCTGCGCCGGCGAGGAAGTTCCTGCGGACACTTGTCCCGGATCCCTTGGGTGCACATAAAATAACATCAATGTCGTCAGGAGGTATAACGCCCGTATGCTCCTTATATGTTATTGAAAAACCGTGAGAGAAATACAGGGCATCACCTTTGTTAAGGCATTGCTTGACTTTTGGCCAGAGGATCCTCTGTGCTGCATCCGATACAAGATACTGAATGATTGTACCTTTGGTTGCAGCCTCTTCAACGGGAAAAAGCGTTTTGCCGGGAATAAAGCCATCGGCAACGGCCTTGTCCCAATCAGCTTTAAATTCAGGTGCCTGACCTATGATAACGTTGATTCCGTTATCTCTCATGTTGAGAGACTGGGCCGGACCCTGGACGCCGTAACCAATTACAGCTACTACTTCATTCTTAAGAACCTCGCGGGCTTTTGAAAGTGGAAATTCATCTCTTGTAACTACATTCTCAACTACTCCGCCAAAATCAATTTTTGCCATGATAATTAAATATTAAATATTGGATTAATACTGCTGTTTTAAAATTTAAGTGTATTCTAATTTTCTGAAAGCAAGTCAAATGTTCCGGGTTTGAGCCGGTTGGCCTCATCCATTTCCTTGAGATATGAATTAAGCTCCTTGACCTGTTTTGTAATTGCGATCCTGCCTGACTTTGCAAATTGCAGCACTCCATATGGTTCAAGCTGGGTCAGCAATTCGGCAATTTCCGATCTGTGTCCGGTTTTTTCAATAACGATGTATTCGGGAGAAACCTCCAGAATGCGTGCATGATGAGCGCGTACAACATGATCAATGATATTTCCCGACATCAGCCCTTTGGTTGTAATCTTATAGAGGGCCAGTTCCTGGTAAATGATCTGCTCGGAGGTATGCACAAAAACCTTGAGCACATCGACAAGTTTTTCCATCTGCCTGGCTACCTTCTGTACCATTTCATTGGTGGTCTTTACTACAATAGTAAGAAGATGCACTCCCTTTACTGCCGATTCGGATGCTGAAAAGCTGTCAATGTTGATCTGCCTTCTTGTTAAGATGATGGTTATCTGGCCAAGTATTCCTATGTGGTCCTCAGTAAAAAGCGATATTGTATATTCCTGTTTCATAGCGAAATTATATCTTTGTATTCTTTTTTTCTCTTTTTTTTGACCCCAACCCCACTAAGGGGGCTGATATCAGGTCATCCTTATAACCCTCTCTTGCGGGGGATAGGGGAGTTAATAAGTTAATCTTATCTCAGAAGCCGATTTCCCGGGTTCCACCATCGGAAAAACATTACCCTGTTTTTCTACTTTTACTTCAAGCAAATAAGGTCCGTCAGTCGTAAGCATCTCAGTAAGAGCTGGATGAAGTTCCTCGCGCAGGCTTATTTTCCTTGAAGGGATCCCGAATGCTTTTCCTATCATTACAAAATCGGGATTGACCAGTTCCGTGGAGGCATATCTCTGATCGAAGAACAATTCCTGCCATTGACGGACCATTCCCAGGAAATTGTTATTAAGAATGATAATCTTCACGCCGATTTTATACTGAAGTATTGTTCCGAGTTCCTGCATGGTCATTTGGAATCCTCCGTCTCCGACCATTGTGATTACGGTACTGTCGGGGCTGCCTAGTTTTGCTCCCATGCCGGCAGGTACTCCGAAACCCATAGTTCCCATTCCTCCGGATGTAACGAAAGTATTAGGTTTTGTAAAATTATAATACCTGGCTGAGTACATCTGATGCTGGCCCACATCTGTAACTATAATTGCTTCTCCTTTTGTAAGATCGGAGATCTGCTTGATAACCTCACCCATCTTGATCTCTCCGGTCTCAGGCTTCGTCTCTGCCTTGATGACTTTGTCATACTCGGTTTTATCCGCTATCCTGAATTCCCTGATCCACTTTTCGAATGAATTCTTTTTTACGAGCGGCGTCAGATATTCAAGGGCCTCCTTTGCATCATTATTTATCTCAACATCGACGATCACATTCTTATTTATTTCAGCTTCATCTATTTCGATATGAATGATCGTGGCATTATTTGCATATTTCTTCAGATTTCCCGTGACCCTGTCGTCGAAACGCATCCCGATAGCTATTATAAGGTCAGCTTCGTTGGTCAATAAGTTCGGGCCGTAGTTCCCGTGCATTCCAAGCATTCCTGCATATAAGCGGTGGTCTGTCGGAAACGCTGACAGACCCAGTAATGTAAGTGCGACGGGGATACCTGTTTTTTCAGCAAATGCCTTAAGCTCATTTTCAGCTCTCGAAAGCAGTATTCCATGTCCGGCAAGGATAAGCGGTCTCTCTGCATGGTTAATGATTATAGCTGCTGATTCCATTGCCTTTTTATGCAGCGGTATCTGAGGATTATAGCTTCTCATGTATATACATTTGGTATACTTGAAATCCGCTTTTTCAATCTGCGCATCTTTTGTAATATCGACCAGCACAGGTCCCGGACGGCCGGTTTTCGCAATGTAAAATGCTTTTGCCAGTTTTTCGGGTATATCCTGAGCTTTTTTTATCTGGCAGTTCCATTTCGTCACTGGCATTGAGATACCTATAATATCTGTTTCCTGAAAGGCATCTGTACCTATAAGGGAGGAAACGACCTGGGCCGTTATGAACACCATCGGCACAGAATCCAGAAAAGCATTTGCAATACCTGTCACCAGGTTTGTTGCTCCGGGTCCGGATGTGGCAAAACAGATTCCGGGTTTTCCTGTTACCATGGCATATGCCTGGGCTGCATGAGCAGCTCCCTGTTCGTGGCGGGTAAGATAATGATGTATCTTATCCTCATAATCAAGAAGCTTGTCATAGAGAGGCATAATAGCACCTCCCGGGTACCCAAATATAGTATCAACTCCTTCCTCAATCAGGATCTGTAATATGGCATCCGAGCCTGAAATCGGTTCCTGACCATTGATAAGTATACTTGTCTCTTCTTTTTCCTTTACACTCTTCATATTCTGCTGTCTTTATGTCTTTTAGTCTATATTTCTTAAGCTGATTCAGTATAAATGTATCCCATGCTCCGTGCATCGGATATCCTTAAAGTTCAAATAAGTCTGATTGCCCCGAGATCTGCCGAACTTACATTTGCGGCATATGTCCGTAGTGCAACAGAGACCATGCGGTTGCGTTTTCCGGGTTTGAATGCGTTTTTCTCTTTGGACAACTCAATATTTTTCCTCTCATTTAGTTCATTTTCTGAGATCAAAACATTAATGCTTCTTTTTGTGATATCAATTTCTATAGTATCCCCATTTTTTATGAGAGCTATTTCGCCACCGGAGGCTGCTTCCGGAGATACATGCCCTATTGATAGTCCTGATGTGCCACCTGAGAAACGGCCATCCGTAATGAGAGCGCATTCTTTGTCGATGCCTTTGGATTTCAGGTAGGAGGTAGGGTATAGCATTTCCTGCATACCAGGACCACCCTTCGGTCCCTCATATCTGATAACAACCACATGTCCCGGCTTTACCGATCCGTTAAGAATTCCTTCAACTGCGTCATCCTGCGATTCAAAAATTATGGCGCTGCCTGAAAATTTGAAGACGGAGGAATCTATTCCCGCAGTCTTCACTATGCATCCTTTTCGCGCAATATTGCCATACAGCACTGCCAGACCGCCATCTTTATTGTACGGGCTGTTTACCGACCTGATGCACCCACTCAGTCTGTCGGTGTCAAGTTCCTTAAAGTACGTTTCATGAGAACCCATCACAATACTCTTCTGCATAGCCGGTGCACTTTTGAATACTTTATCAGCTTCCATAATGGCTCTTCCGCCCATTATATCCCAGTCGGAGATGGCTTCCCGGAGAGTGGGATAGTCGACCCTGCCGACTGTGTTGTTAATCAGTCCTGCACGATTCAGTTCTCCCATGATTCCGAGAATCCCTCCGGCACGGTTAACATCCTGAACATGATAATGTGAACTCGGTGCAACTTTACATATATTGGGAATTCTCCTGGAAAGTTCATCTATATCCTTCATTGTGAAATCAACTCCTGCTTCATGAGCTATTGCCAGAAGATGCAATACAGTATTTGTCGATCCTCCCATTGCTATGTCAAGCGACATGGCATTCATAAATGCATCTTTTGTTGCTATGGAGCGGGGAAGCACGGATTCGTCACCTTCAAAATAATATCTGTTGGCCATCTCAACTATCAGGGAGGCAGCTTTTTCAAATAGTTTGACCCTGTTTCCATGGGTAGCGACTATAGTTCCGTTACCAGGAAGTGCTAGTCCGAGCGCTTCATTCAGGCAGTTCATTGAGTTGGCTGTGAACATTCCTGAGCATGAACCGCATGTCGGGCATGCCAGTTTTTCTATTTCACTCAACTCATTATCACTTATGGAACTGTCGGCCGAAGCAACCATGGCATCTATCAGATCAATATACTTATCACCAATCCGTCCTGCTTCCATCGGTCCTCCCGACACAAAAACAGTAGGGATGTTAAGTCTCATCGATGCAATCAGCATACCAGGAGTGATCTTGTCGCAGTTGCTGATACAGACCATGGCATCGACGGTGTGCGCGTTGCACATATATTCAACACTGTCGGCTATGAGGTCGCGTGAGGGAAGTGAGTAGAGCATTCCATCATGTCCCATGGCTATACCATCGTCAATGGCTATAGTGTTGAACTCTGCTGCAAAACAGCCTGCTTTTTCAATCTCCTTTTTGACAAACTGACCTATCTCGTGAAGGTGAACATGGCCTGGCACAAATTGTGTAAATGAGTTCACAATTGCAATAACCGGTTTCCCGAATTGCTCCTGCTTCATACCGTTAGCCCTCCACAGGCTCCTTGCTCCGGCCATATTCCGGCCAGTAATCGTTCTGGCACTTCTTAACTGTATCTTCATAATCTTTATTTATATTAAAAAAGCTCCCCGGTCTCCCGGAAAGCTTCTGTATATCTATAATAATACATATTATTCCCGGTTCATTTGCGCAGGGCAATAAGAAGAACGAGGACAATAATATATATTAAAGCGGTTTTCATCAATAAAAATTTAAAATAAGAATACAAATGTAATATTTTTTTACAAAAAACAAGTAAAAGTGATAAATTTTAAATAAATCTCTTTTTAATGAAATATACTACCTCTCTACATCGTGGGGTCTGTAAATCTGCCCCGGCTATCGCTGCCGGATATCTTATCATATTACTTAACAGTTAAAGCGTGAAATTGTTTCATATGATATATATTACCTGAAATATTATTTTCAAAAGCATGGTGACAGCTTAGATTAAAATTTTATAGTACAGTTGATACAAGGAAATATATGCGGATATATTAAGCCCCTTCAGGGCTTATAATCAGTGGTTTATGTCTACCCCCGGCTTTCACCGGGGGTTATTCATATTCTGCCCCTCGGGGCTTGAAATCCAGCAAGTTATAATTCCAAACCGGGGCTTGAAATCCAGTAAGTTATAATTCCAAACCGGGGCTGGTAATAAAACCTATGAAATACAATCTCCCATGCTGATTGGTAGTGTAGAAAAAGTCTAATGCCATTAACCACAAAGGTCGCAAAGGATTTCGTGGAGTACGCAAAGAATTTAAATTCAAGGCTTTATCTTTGCGTGCTTTGCGCAATCCTTTGCGTGCGGTTAAAAAGACTATTTCTACACCCTTCAAGGGGGATGTTTAAGTTAAGGCGTCAGGCGTCAGGCGTCGGGCATCAGTCGTCAGGCATCAGACAAAAAGCAGGGTTATCAGTGTGCTGATTCCCCCTTTGAAGGGGGCAAGGGGGATGTTATCAACAGGCTGTGATGATCCTCTCTCTGAGTCTCTGTGAAGTAGCTAAATATGAAGGAATACTCTATTTAATCAGCTGTTCTTTATTTCCATATGTTGTCAGGCTTCGTTCCTTTATGATAAAACTATGTTGATATTATTGTATAATATGGAATAAACATTTATTATTTGCATTGATATTATTACGATAATTTCCTATATTGTAATTGATTTTTAACCTTTAAAGAGCTGAAAATGAAAGTCATCACTGTCGTGCTTTCACTCATATTCTCCATTTGTCTTTCCATCGCGCAGAAAAAACAGCCGGAAGATCAGAAGGGGAACAGGTTCGAAAAAATCATCAATTCGGACTGGACATTCAATTACTTTCCTTCAGAAAACGAGGGTCAGGGTTATGAATCTCCCGGATTCAATGATTCCAGATGGCCGGTGATAAGCATTCCGCATACCTGGAACAGTTATGAAACGACGAAGGAACCCAGGCCTTTCACCAGAAGTCCGGCCGAGATAGGTGAATCTTTCTGGTGGACAGGGTGGGGCTGGTATCGTAAGCACTTTTCTATAAGAAGAGACCTATCCAATCTTAATGTCTTCATTGAATTTGAAGGAGTTCAGAAATACTGCAAAGTCTGGGTCAATGGCAAATACGCAGGAGATCATAAAGGTGGCTACGGGTCATTCGATTTTGATATTTCCGGACTTATTAATCCGGTCGCTGATAATATTCTGGCGGTAGCTGTAAATTATCTCCAGAAAGATGAGTTCAGGATACACCCTCTGTGTGAAGGAAGTTTTAATGTATCCTGTGGTATTTACAGGAACGTAAAGCTGGTCATGACGGATAAACTTTTCATCCCAATGCAGGGATCTGCAATGCATGAAGGCGGCACATTTGTAACAACTCCGGAAGTGTCGGAAAATGAGGCTGTTGTAAATATAAAGACCTGGGTGAAAAATGATTACCCTCAGGTCAAAAACTGCTTGCTTCAAACCTCAATATCCGATATGAACGGCCATGTGATCCAGATCATAAAATCAGAGGAGGCAATAAATCCGGGCCAGCTATTTATGTTCGGTCAGACCTCCAGACCCTTGAAGGATCCTCATCTCTGGTCAGTGGAAGATCCGTATCTGTACACCGTACAAAGTGAAGTAACAGATAAAAAGGATATTGTTGATAATTTCACCAGTACGTTCGGCATCAGGAAGTTCCATTTTGATGAGAAGGAGAGGTCAGTATATCTGAATGATGTCAAAATTGAACTCAGAGGAATAAACCGTCACGAACAGTATCCCTGGCTGGGAGACGCAGTTCCGGCATGGATCCCCGAAATGGATTATGCTGAGATAAGAGGGAACAGGGCGTTTAATTTTGTCAGAATTGTCAATTATCCCGGAGCTGAAGAAATTTTCAGCATAGCAGATAAGTTAGGAATAATAACAGAAGAAGATTTTTCGGCTGTAACTAGTCATGGCTTCTCCGCGGAAGAACAAAAATCGCAAATCAGCGAAATGATACGGCGGGACAGAAATCACCCAGGCATAATCTGTTTTAATGTGGGCGATGAACCTGGGATGAACTGGAATAAGCTATTTGCCAGAGGTGAAGATTCGACAAGGATCATAAATCAGGCTCCGGCAATTTCTGATTCATCATCTGCATATTTTATATACGGAGGTGGGAAGTACTTCCCCGGAGCTGCACCGGTTAATACAGGAGAACCGGCAAAGATATTGGTCAGTTCTTCACACAGCAACATAAAAGCCGGCAAGGGTTCCGTAGCCATAGTGCTGGCCGATATAACAGATTCTGAGGGAAAGCACATCCCCGGAGCAAAAAATACTATAAGATGGAAAGTTGACGGACCGGCAACATTATCAGGACCTGCAGATTGCGCGTCATATGCTGACAGCAGCGGGAAAGCTGAAGATGGCTGGTATTTGGAGATGCCTGTGACAAATATTATAAGATCGAACGGAATACCCGGAAAAATAACCGTGACTGTTTTTTCTGCCGGGCTGGCATCCGGATCATGTGAAATATTTGCTGAGGCGGCCATGCCTGAGGACTCGTAATATTATTGAACCTGCCCTGACAGATGCCGGCAGAAAACCTGTTGCCGGGAATCCTCTTGTTACGGCAAGGATTGAAGAAATACCTCAGGAAATATCTTTGACCCATGATGATCTGAAACTTGCCCCTTCTGATAAAATGGGATATAAGGTAAAAATATGCGATTACATAAAAAAGCATAATCCTGCAGTCGATACGGCATCAGTCGAATTCAAAGCCCTTGCAGGAATTTTTACCAATCAGCTTTTTAACAACAACGGCAGGTTATCTGAAGCTGATTTTAACTATAATGCCGGACACTACAATAGTTGCCGGCTTATTTCAGGCTATATTGAAGCAACCAGGCTCCCTGCGCTCTTTAAGGAGGGTCTCCGGAAGTATTATTCTGAACTGATAATAAGGGAGGGAAACGAGAAAAATGCAGGTGATGAAATGAACTGGCTTAACTGGATCCCCTCCGGAGGAGTTGTAGTAATAGTTACCGACGAAGCCCTGTACAAAGGACAGAAAGGAGTTGTCTGTACCAAACGGACCAGCTTGCCGGATATCATAAAAGTAGTTTATCCCCAGTTTGACAGGTTCTCCGAAGAAGCTAAAGACCGTGCCCTTATCTTTATAAGCAGGATGAATCCGGATATCCATGTCCGGTACTCCGCCTGGTCCGATTCCGGTGAAAGCCAGATGCGGCCGGGAACTGCTTCATATATTGTTGAAAAAGGGGTACCTGTTTTGATTCCGGAGTACAAATTCATTAGTGAATAGTTGCTGTAAGGCAAGGTAAAAATCCATTTGGTTTTCAGTTAATATCAGAATTGCTTACCTTTTGAGCGAAACTTAAATTTTAAAATCATGTCATATACTATCAGCCGGAGAAAGTTTTTGTCAGATGCCTCACTTTCAGCAGCCGGAGTTGCCATGGCAGGAAACCTTGCTGCCTGCAGCTCAGACGGGGAAAAGACTCTGTCATCCTACGATGTAATGCAGGATGTGATGAAGTACCGCAAATTTGACGCTCACTGCCATCCTGAGCCTGACCTGGAAAAACAATTGGAAATTGCCGACAGACTGGGAATTGAGAAGATGCAGATATCGATGCCGGTGACCAATTTTTCAGGCAGTGATCCGGAAGGCCCAGGGCAGGTAAGAAAGAACAATGATATCGTGATTAATGCAGTAAATAAATATCCTGACAGGTTCGTCGGTTTTTTTACCCTGAATCCTTTGTACAGAAAGGAATCGCTTGATGAGATAAACAGGTGTGTCGACCTTGGATTAATCGGATACAAGGGATATACACAGGCGAAGGTCAACGATCCGGTCTATTATCCTATCATCGAAAAGCTTATCGAGCTGAAGATGGTAGTATTCATGCATACATTCTGTCAGCTGGGTATGGCAGGATACCGCATGAAATACGATATCGGCAGGTTTCAGAATACTACTACTCCTGATGATATGGCCGATGCTGCCAGAAGATATCCTGAAGCAATATTCCATTTTGCGCATATTGCAGGCGGAGGAGATTGGGAGTATGAGTGCAGGGCTCTCAGGAGCTGCCCGAACATTTATGTCGATACGGGTGGCAGCAACAATGAAGAGAATATTATTGATTTTGCAATTAAATCGCTTGGTGAAGAAAGGATCTTTTTTGGGACGGATAACTGCTATCATCACGGCGTTGGAAAGATCCTGGCCTCAAATGCAACTGATGAACAGAAGAAAAAGATCTTTTATGATAATTACAACAATATATTAATGAAAGGAGGACGCTATGGTGCTTGATATCAACGCATATGTGGGTCACTGGCCCTTCAAGCAGCTTCAGTTCAATACCTGTACAAAGCTCCTGGAAAGAATGAATAATTTTGGGGTAAATATGTCAGTCATAAGTAATTTAAATGGCATTTTTTACAAGAATACCCAGTCGGCCAATGAAGAGTTGCATAATGAAATAAGGTCGGAAAAAAGATTTAATGACCGCTTCATCCCTTTCGCAGTTATCAATCCCATCTATGCAGGATGGAGAGATGATCTCAGGATCTGCATAAAAAATATGGGGATGAAAGGAATCAGATTATTTCCCCGGTATCATGATTATGAAATGACAGACCCTTCGCTGACGGAACTTGTAAGGATGGCCCGGGATCATGGGATACCGGTGGCATTCGATATCAGAATGGTTGACAGCAGACAGCGGTCATGGCTCGATATCCCCCTCTTTGATTACAATGCTGCAGTCAAAAAGGATATCATTTTGAAAGAATGGAGCCTGAAAAATGTAATTCCAATCATCCGTGAAGTTCCTGATGCAAAATATATAATTGTAAACCTGGCGAACAGTCTGGAACTGAATGCTGAAGAGCTTGAGGTAATCAGAAGGGCAGACATATTATTTGATACCTCGGGAAGGCAGATCAGGGGGGATGATTCATTAAGTGAACTGATAAAAAGATTCGGGACTGACAAATTTGCCTTTGGGACACACGCCCCAATACTGGATTATGTAACTGGTCGCCTTCGCATTGAATCGATGAACAACACTGAAGCAGATGAGTCTGCAAAGGCTCTTTTGCGGTCAGAAAATGCCATAAGGATTTTAGGAATATAAATAATTACTATCTTAGGAAAATTTTAAAAACCTGATCAAAATGAAAAAAAGAAGCTTTTTTACAATTGTTATGTTAATTGTTGCGGCAGGATTAATATTACCAGCCTTAAAATCATGCAAAGCTCCCGGTAAAAATATCGGTTTACAGCTTTATTCGATACGCGATTCTATCATGAGGGACGTACCGGGTGCAATAGCCAAAGTAAGTAAGATGGGTTACAAATTTGTGGAACCTGCAGGCTATAAGGACGGGAAAATTTATGGTATGGAACCGGCTGCTTTTAAAGCTCTTTGCGAATCTGACGGTTTAAAGATCATTAGTTCACATGTCGGACAGGCACTGCCTGATTCAGCTGACATGGATGCAACTATGGCCTGGTGGGATGCATGTATTGAGGCTCATAAAACTATGGGAGTCTTGTTCCTCGTACAGCCTTTTATGGGTGGAAATGCATACACGAGCCTTGATACCCTGAAGATGTATTGTGATTATTTCAATGCCATAGGCGAGAAGTGCAAAGCAAAGGGGATCCAGTTCGGTTACCACAATCATGACCGGGAATTTTCTACCAGGCTTGACGGACAGACTGTTTATGATTTCATGCTTGCAAATACTGATCCTTCGAAGGTAATATTCGAAATGGATCTCTACTGGACAGTTGTGGGCGGAGCAAATCCTGTAGATTATTTCAATAAATACCCCGGCCGTTTTGAGTTGTGGCATATCAAGGACAAGGAAGAGGTCGGCGCAAGCGGAATGATGGATTTCAAAGCCTACTGGGAGAATGCAGCCAAATCCGGTTTAAAATACGGTATTGTCGAGGTGGAAGAATATAACTTTGATGAATATACCAGCTGCAAGAAGAGCATCGACTGGCTGAATGCACAGCCCTACGTGGTAATGCCCAAATGAGTTTATTATGTTAATAATCATTGATTACTAATAAATTATATAAAAATAAGATAATTATTAAAGATTTAAATACTTAACCCCCGATACTTCGATCGGGGCAGTCTCCATGGTCGCAAAGTTTTGTGCACTTTGTGGTTAGGGAGATATTTTGGATACTTGCAAATTTGTTATTATTAAAGCTTAAATCCTTGTAAAGAATGAAAAATATTATTGTTACAATAATTTGTGCTACCCTGTTATTTGCGGGATGCAAAAGCGATTTTTTTACCAAAGATGATTTTCATTCGGTTCTGAAGATCGATTCGCACTGCCATATTGATACAGATAAGGGTATCCTGGAAAATCAGGCAATTAAGGACAATTTCAGGCTTCTGACGATAAACGTCGATCATTCTGATTCTGCCGCAGTAAAAATGCAGCACGATATAGCTTTGAATTCCATTAAGGAATTTCCAGGCACAGTTTACTACGCAGCCACTTTTCATTTTGACACCGCAGGTTTCGGTACAGAGGCGTGGAGCAGGAAGGTAATTGAACATCTGGAAAATGATATAGCCGGAGGTGCTGTATCAGTGAAGATCTGGAAGAATATTGGCATGACAGAGCGTGACCGTAATGGGCGGTTTATTATGATCGATGATCCGGCAATGGATCCAATAATTGACTTCATAATAAGCAAGCATCTCCCGATTACTGGTCACCTTGGTGAGCCACGCAACTGCTGGCTGCCCTTAAATGAGATGACAGTAAGTGGCGACAGCAGCTATTTTGCTGAACACCCCCAGTACCATATGTTCCTTCATCCGGAGTATCCTTCCTATGAGGATCAGATCAATGCAAGAGACCACATGCTGGAGAAGCACCCCGACCTTATCTTTGTCGGATGTCATCTCGGAAGCCTGGAATGGAATGTAGATGAACTTGCAAAAAGACTTGACAGATTTCCCAACATGGCTGTCGATATGGCTGCCAGGATATGTCACCTTGAATATCAGTCGGCCAGGGATCGCAAAAAGGTCAGGGATTTTTGCATTAAATATCAGGACCGTCTGCTGTACGGAACCGACCTCTCTGATTTAGGGTCGGGCAGCAATGCTGAAATTTCAGCAACAACCCATGATACATGGGCGGATGACTGGAAATATTTTACATCGGATGATAAGATGACATCCCGCTCATTCAGAGGAGAATTTGAAGGATTACAGCTTCCAAAAGAGGTAGTAAGGAAAATTTTCAGTGAAAATGCCATCAAATGGTATAAGCTGGCTGTAAAGTAGGGTCAGGATCTTTTTCGGTCTTTTCTGGGGGAGAGGTTCTCATAATATGGAATTGTTATAGTTTTCTGTTAACTTATATATCTTTCAGTTATGCGGATCAGAACCATCATTATCTTTTCATGGGTATCCCTGCTAAGTTTCTTTTGCCTGTCGTGTACCCCGGAAAAATCCGGTGGGGAGCTGACATTTCAGGAATTTCAGAATCCGCCCCGGGGTGCGAAAATCAACACCTGGTGGCATTGGCTCGATGGTAACATTACCAAAGAGGGCATTACCAAAGACCTTGAAGCTATGAAAGCCCAGGGTATTGTGCAGGCTACCATCCTGAACGTTGGACTTTTCGATGACCGTGATTTTGGAGTTCAAAGAGTAAAATTCGGCAGCGGGGAATGGTTCGGAATGTTCAACTGGGCTCTTAAGGAGGCTGACCGATTAGGCATCAAACTAGGCGCCCATAACTGTGATGGATGGAGTTCGAGCGGTGGCCCATGGATAACACCGGAAATGTCGATGAAACAATTCGTCTGGACCAAAGCAAATATCAAAGGCGGTCAAAAGGTCAGTATAAGACTTAAAAAGCCCTACAGTCTGGATAATTTCTATAAGGATGTTACACTGGTAGCCTACAGATCGGATGAAACACCATCCGCGTTCCGGTTATCATCACCGGTAGTTACACTAAACGACACTGCTGATGCGTCGTATGTGACAGATGGTAACCCTGTCAGCGGAGCCGCTATGAAGATGGGAGACTTTCTCGATATCTCTCTGCAGAAGCCATTAACATTCAATAAAATAGCAATACATCCCCGGCGGAGTTTCATGTGGGGCAGTACGAATGATTTTGTGACCTCTTATACATTTTCTGTCTCGGATAACGGCAAACAATATCATAAAATTTCGAGTTTCAGTATTAAAGGACTTAACAGAACAGAATATATCACCATTCCCCTTATTAATACCCGATTTGCACGGGTTAGCCTGGACCGGTACGGAGATGGCAGGGACGAGTCGCCTGTGCAGGTTTCCGAGCTTGAATTGTTGAGAGACAATGAAAAAGCTTTTTTTTCGCCATCCATACCTTATATCTCTGAGAAAACAGCTTCTGTAACATCAGAGAATGAAGACCTGTTCTACACTACCGGGAGCGGGAAGAATTATCCATCAGCAAAGGATGTCATTGAGCTTACAGGCAAGATGTCACCGGACGGGATGCTCCAATGGGATGCGCCTGAAGGCAGCTGGACTATTCTGAGGTTTGGCTATACGACAACAGGCGCTACCAATGGTCCGGCAACAAGGGAAGGATTGGGACTGGAATGCGATAAAATGGATACTGCTGCCCTTGGTCTTCATTTCAGAAGCTTTCCTCTTAAATTGATCAGGCAGGCCGGCAAATATGCCGGCAACACATTCAGGTTTATACTTATCGACAGTTGGGAATGTGCTTTCCAGAACTGGACAGCAGCTTTTCCGTCGGAGTTTGAAAAACGCAGGGGTTACAGCCTGATTCCATATCTTCCTGTGCTTTGCGGTGAAATAATGGACTCACCTGAAGAATCGGAAGCCGTGCTGTTCGATTTCAGAAAAACCATAGCAGATCTTATAGAACAAAATTACTATGAGTGCTTCAGCGGACTCTGCCATAAGAACGGAGTCGAAATGCACGCTGAGGTCATATACGGCAATGGAACTTATCCTCCTCTGGATATTCTGAAGTCGACCCGATGCGTCGACCTGCCCATGTATGAATTCTGGTCATCAGCCGACAGGAATAATTTTGTGAAATATGAACCAAAAGCCGGGCCTGAATTCAATATGCCAGCATGTGCCGTAACAGGATATAATAAAGGCATTCTGGGTTCGGAAGCTTATACCGGTTACGCTCATTACAGCGAATCACCCTATGAACTGAAACCCTTCGGCGACAGGGCTTTCTGTTCAGGTATTAATCAGATGATCCTGCATAGCTATGTGCATCAACCCACCGACAGAAAGCCGGGCATGACGCTCGGACAATTTGCATCTCATTTTAACAGGAATAACCTTTACTGGCAATATATTTCGGGATGGTTTGACTTTCAGTCGCGCATACAATACTTGCTTCAGAAAGGAGCCGTATCTCCCGATGTGCTTTATTATCTCGGCGATCAGTTGCCTCAGTTTTTTGTGGAGAAACAATCGACTACCCTGCCTTTCGGATACCAGCTGAATGCGTGCAACTTCGATATTCTTAAAAACAGGGTGACAGTGAAGGATGGAAAACTAAAGATGAACGGCATATGCGACTATTCCTTGCTGAGCCTTCCGGAATTTCCATATATGGATTATGAAACGCTGAAACTGATAGGTTCCCTGGTAAATGAAGGCACAATTGTTTACGGTCCGAAACCGGTTTCTACACTTTCAAGGGAGGACCTGACAGAAAACAAAGCTGCCTTCCACGATCTGGCTGACAGGATTTGGGGTAAGGTGGATGGCAACACTGTGACACAAAATAATTATGGCAAAGGAAAGGTCTTCTGGGGCATTCCATTAAGCCAGGTACTCGAAGAAATTGAGCTCGGCCCTGATTTTTCTACCAACAGGCACGAATATAATACATTCCAGTTCATTCATAAGAAAATGGGTGATACCGATATCTATTTTGTTGCCAACCAGCTCGACAGTATTGTCAACAGGGAATGTCTCTTCAGGGTTGGTGAAAAGACTCCCGAGATCTGGGACCCGGAAACGGGCAAAATAGATAAGCCTTCTATTTTCAAAATTGACAGGGGGACATTGCGGCTTCCCTTTGAATTTAAACCATTCCAGTCTGTACTGTTTGTCTTCAAAGCCGGAATACAGGAGGATTTTATTGATGCTGTCTTCAAAAATGGAAAACAGGTATTTCCTGCGGCTGCCGGAGAAGAAGGCACGGAGGTCCCCTTTGTCTCGGCTGGGAAGAATGGCATGGAAGTAATCGTCAGGTCATCAGGAGACTATGAATTTACTACTCACGGGAGCAAGAGCTATTCAGGAAAATATGAAGAACCTCAGGAGCTGGAATTAACAAGTTTCAGCGGCACTATCCGGTTCATACCAGGATATGCTGCCTCCATTCCTTCGGTGGACATAACTTCTTTAAAGCCACTGTCATCTTATGATAATCCGGATATCCGTTTTTTTGCAGGCAATGCGATCTATACTATAAATTTCAAGGTACCTGAAAATTTTACAGATGGCAAAGGGACCCTGTTGCTGAATATGGGGGATTTCAATGCTGTGGCCGACGTTTCACTTAATGGAATGGAGCTGGGAAAAATTTGGGAACCCGGCACGATGCTGGACATTACCCAGGCCCTGAGGAGCAGCAATACATTGGTTGTGGATATTGCAAATGTTTACCGGAACAGGTTCATTGGAGATTTTGTTCAATACGGAAAGGTGCAGAACCTTTCTACATCATCTCCGATTACCGATTTTCTTGATAAGGACAAGCCTTTGAAACCTTCCGGACTGACAGGACCCCTTAAGATCATCAAGGTTTCTGCAACCGTTCTCAGAATTGGCCAGGTCAGTGATGCAAAGTGATTACGGTGACAGTTAATTCGGCCCCGGATTAAACAGGAGAACTATGATACAAACCTTAATTATATTGATATGAAGAAGATACTTGTTGCAGGTGCCGGAGGATTCATTGGCGGGCATCTTGTCAGAGAGCTCATAAAATCTGGCAAAGTGGTCAGAGCAGTTGATATCAAACCTCTTACCGAATGGTACCAGGTGTCGGAGAGTGCAGATAATCTGGTGCTTGACCTGCGCCTTAAGGATAATTGCTACCAGGCAGTCAATGGTTATAATGAGGTCTTTAACCTTGCAGCCGATATGGGAGGAATGGGATTTATTGAGAAGAATAAGGCAGCATGCATGCTGAGTGTACTGATAAACACACACCTTCTTCTGGCTTCAAAGGAATGTGGGATTGAAAGGTTTTTTTATGCCTCCTCCGCCTGTGTATATAACGCTTCCATGCAGACAGATACTGACAACCCTGGTCTGAAGGAGTCAGATGCATATCCTGCAATGGCTGAAGATGGCTACGGATGGGAAAAACTATTCAGTGAACGTATGTGCCGCCACTTCTCGGAAGATTTCGGAATTACTACCAGGGTTGCAAGATTTCACAATGTATATGGCCCGTTCGGAACTTATGATGGAGGAAGGGAAAAAGCACCCGCTGCCATCTGCAGGAAAGTGATCGAAGCAGGAAAAACAGGCAGGAAGGAGATCCTGATATGGGGCGACGGTCTCCAGACACGAAGCTTCATGTATATCGATGATTGTATCAAGGGAATACTGGATATAATGTACAGCAATATCGAAGAACCGATTAACCTTGGGAGCAGTGAAATGGTATCAATCAACGGCCTTGTTGATATAGTTGAAGATATTGCCGGATACAAGCTTAAAAGATTATATGATCCGGATGCGCCGAAGGGGGTCAGGGGACGCAACTCTGAAAATACACTTATCAGAAAATATCTGGGCTGGGAACCGTCAATCCCGCTAAGGGATGGCATGAAGAAAACATATAGCTGGATAAGCGACCAGCTGGCAGCAGAAAAGAATACCAGAAATGAAAGCATTCGTTTCAATAAATAAATTATGAATTAAATTAGAAAGATCAGGTATATCATTAGAAGAAATCATAAAACACTGAGGTGCACTGAGTTTTCACAGAGTATCACGGAGTAAAAAAGAATGCAAAAACAGTGTCACTCCGTACGGACTCAGTGTTACACCGTGGTTAATAGTGGTTAGTACAATTAATATACAAAATCATATCTTATTAATATTCAACTATTTTGAAAAAAAGGGTTCTGGTCAGCGGTTGTTACGACCTTCTCCATGGAGGTCATGTCGCATTTTTTAAAACAGCTGCGGCTTTTGGCGATCTGTATGTAAGTATAGGCAAAGATGAAAATCTCCTTCTTCTTAAAGGGACGAAACCTGTCTTCTCTGAGCTCGAGAGGCTGTTTCTGGTGAAGTCAATAAAATATGTTAAGGATGCTTTCCTCGGTTCCGGAACCGGGCTGCTCGATTTTGAACCGGAGCTCCTGAGACTGAAACCCGATCTGTTCATTGTCAATAAAGATGGACATACTCAAGAAAAGAAGGATCTTTGCAAAAGACATGGAGTGGAATATCTGGTATTGGAAAGGATCCCTGAACCCGGATTGCCTGTGCGATCCAGCTCCGCTACAAAAAGAGACATGAGGTTCCCGTACAGGTTATGTCTGGCCGGAGGATGGATAGATCAGCCATGGGTCTCCCGGATGCATCCCGGAGCAGTTGTTGTAGCCCAGATATGTCCCACTATTGAGTTTAACGACAGGTCAGGACTTGCAACAAGCTCCAGGAAAATAGCGGTGCAGATTTGGGGGGACAGGTACCCGGATGGTAATTGCGAAACTAATGCCAGATTGCTTTTCGGCGCCGAAAATCCACCGGGGAAGATATATGTTTCCGGTTCGCAGGATCACATAGGGCTTTTGTATCCGGGGATCAGCAGACTATACTACAGTGGTGGTTACTGGCCCCAGAGGATAGAATCTACAACTGACAGTGATATATGCGACTGGCTTTCCGATGTTCTTCATCTGGTTCCTCTCGAGCCACGCCCCACGGGTTATGATCCACTTAAGATCACACATCTTGAAAAGCCTCTTGTACGGGAACTTGGAGAAGCAGGAGAAGCATGCTGGAACGCAATTCTCAGAAAGGATGTTTCAGCACTGGGGAAGTCTCTGACAAATACCCTGTTGTCCTGGAAAAAAATCCTGCCTCTGACTGTGCCGGAGTGGGTAATGAAGGAGATGGAATCAAAATATTTTCCTGAATACCCTGGTGCCATTACATCGGGAAGCGGTGGAGGATATGTAATTGTTGTTTCTGAAAGAGAAGTTCCGGGAGCAATTAAAATAAAAGTAAGATATTAAATCTCAGCGTAATCAGAATGTTATAATCTGTCAATTGGTTTCAAAGATTAAAATCATATTATGAATAAAATTATAATAACCATTGCCTTAAGCTTCAGTGTTTTGAGTTTTTCCGGTTGCAATAACAACAAAAAAACTGAACAGGCTGACTTTCATGTTGTACGCATTGACAGCCTGCCTGAAGTGCTCCCGTCGAATAAATCCGATCTGACAGACAAGAGGCTGAGACTGGAAGCAGCACTTAAATATGCCGAGAATGAGCTGCCACTGACCCGGGATGAGTGGAATGATCACAAGGCAATACTCAGGAACAGAATAATGTCGAAAGCAGGTGTTGTGATTGATCACAAACTCCCGCTGGACATCAGGGAGACGGGGGAGATCAGGATGAAGGGCTATGTGATTAAGAATATTTCTTTTCAGACACTTCCCGGTGTCCATGCAACCGCAAATCTTTATATCCCTGACGGAAACGGACCTTTTCCAGGCGTTATTAATATGCTTGGCCACTGGAGTAAAGGCAAGATAGATAATACAGGTCCCCAGGCAGTGGGACATACGCTTGCAGCAAAGGGCTATGTTTGTCTGACCATTGACCCATGGGGTGCCGGGGAGAGAGGAACAAGACAAGGAGTTTATGAATACCATGGCTCATACCTCGGTGCATCATTGATGAATATTGGTCAGCCTCTTATAGGGATTCAAATCTCGGAGAACATTAGGGGCATAGATCTTCTTTGTTCCCTGGCTGTTGTCGACAGTTCAAGGATCGGTGCAACTGGTGCCAGCGGAGGAGGAAACCAGACAATGTGGCTTTCGGCTGTGGATGAACGCGTAAAAGCTGATGTCCCTGTGGTGAGTGTAGGCACTTTTGAATCCTATATCATGGAATCCAACTGTATCTGTGAACAGCTCCCTGACGGACTTACTTTCACTGAGGAGGCCGGAGTTGTTGCGCTTTCAAATGCACCATTGCTGATTAACCATAATAAGGATACAAATCCTACATTCTTCCCGTCGGAGATGCTTAGAAGTTATAACAATGCAAGAGAAATTTTCAAAATGGAAGGTAAGGAAAACAGCATCTCATACAGGCGTTATGATCTGCCGCATGGATATGAAAGGGAAGACCGTGAAGCTATGCTGGGCTGGTTTGACATGCAACTCAGGGGAGTCGGCAACGGTGAGCCTGAAAAAGAGTTTCCCTTCACCCAGGTACCAGAAGAAAAACTTCTTGTTTTTCCATCGGGGGAGAGAGATGCTGATGTCATCAGTACTGATGTCTTTTGCATAAAAAAAGGCAATGATTTGAGGAGCAAATATCTTAAATCGGAACATTTCAATGTCATACAGAAAGAAAAGGAGCTTAAGGATATCCTGGGAATAAAATATAAGATAATACTCAGGGAAGTTTATCATTATTCCGGCAGCGAGGGATGTGACCGTCTGGCGCTTGAGACAGAAGACAGCAGGTTGTTGCCGTTATTATTCATTGAACCCGCCGGTGAATCAAGGAAGTTTGTCATTGTCTGCAATACTCTGGGGAAAAGAGCCATACCTTTATCAGTTATTAATGATATCAGGAAGGAGGGAAAAGGCGTTGTCATTGTGGATCTTTCGGGAACAGGTGAACTTACTTCGACAAATTCCATTCAGTATGATTACACAGGAAAGCTTCATACTCTGTCAAGAGCTGAGCTTTGGCTTGGCAGAACCATCCTGGGAGAATGGGTCAAGGAGCTGGACCTTGTCACTCAATTTCTCCGCACCCGCTGCAATGCAGAAAATGTGTCTCTTGACGGCAGCAGGGAAGCAGGCCTGGCAGGTTTATTCTACGCCGCACTGGGTGGACATATAGATAAAGTTACATTGCGTGAGGCACCAGTGAGTTATCTTTTTGATACCAGGGATTCAGTCGGCTTCTTCAGCATGGGGATCCACATTCCGGGTTTTCTGGTCTGGGGCGATGTCTCTCTGGCAGCTGCTGTCAGTGGTAAGGATATCACTTTCATCAGTCCTCTTACCATGTCCGGAACGCCGCTTGATAATAATAAGAAGAAGGAATATCAGGCTGAATATGACAAAATCAGGAAGTTGTGCAGGAGAAAGGGAAAAACTACTTTATTGTGATACATTCACCTTCCTTCCGGGAGCATTGTCATTAACCTTTTGTTGGGAAATAATTGCAAAATCGAAAACCATGAGGTACAAAATACAATATTTGAAAAGATCAGTATTAATTATCGGTCTGCTGTCGGCTACATTTATGTTTTTTAAGGCTTCAGCGCAAGATTCAGTTGCTTCAGAATCCATTACACCATCAGGACTCTCTATTTCGACTTTTGACGTGGATGCCACCCCGCCTGTCGGAAGCTATATGGCGTATGGACGTGTAATAAATACATGGGAAATGGGCCTTCGCGCAAGGGGTATCGTCCTGATGGGTGCAGGAAAACCGATTGTTTTATGTTCTGTCGACTGGATCGGTATCGCGAATGATTCTCAGGATGAATTCAAAAAAGTAATGGCTGATGCTGCCGGAACAGTTCCTGAAAGAGTTGCCTTGCATACCGTTCATCAGCATGATGCGCCTATATGTGATTTTGGTGCCGAGAAATATCTGAAAAATGCAGGTCTTGATCCTTTAAGCTATGAGAGTACATTTACCAGGGCAGTGATGTATCGTTTGGGGGAAGCTATACGCGCTTCACTTAACAATGCCCTGCCTTTTAACCAGATTGGTATGGGGGAAGCTCCGGTCCGTAAGGTAGCCTCTAACAGAAGGATTCTTGGTCCTGACGGACTTGTCCGAGCAACCAGGTATACATCCTGTCAGGATTCAGCGCTTCGGGCGGAGCCTGAAGGTCTGATTGATCCTGTCGTTTCGCTTATAAGCTTCTGGAATGATGATAAACCATTGGCTGTTCTAAGCTATTATGCAGTTCATCCCCAGAGCTATTACCAGACAGGATTGCCTAACCCTGATTTTCCAGGCATTGCCAGGTTTTACCGACAGCTGGAGCTGCCTGAGGCTCTGCAGGTCCATTTCAACGGAGCTGGAGGGAATCTTGGCGCCGGAAAATACAACGATGGTTCTCATGAAAACAGGGGTATTCTCGCCGGAAGGCTGGCTGATGGCATGAAACAGGCATGGGAGGCGACAAAGAAGGAGAAGATAACTGCATCTGATGTATCATGGAATATAGAGAAGGTGGCCCTGCCTCCGGCAAAACATTTTGCCGGACTTGGGGAGGAACTGAAGAGAAAATCTGATGACCCGGTGTTTATATCAAACAATATTTCCAAAGTAATCTGGTACCAGCGATGCATAGCCGGGAAAAAAATTGATATTACCTGCCTTTCAATCGGGAATGCACGTATTCTTCATATGCCGGGAGAACTTTTTGTGGAATACCAGCTGGCTGCCAAGGCTGAAAGACCTGACCTGTTTGTTGCCATGGCCGCTTATGGTGATTATGGCCCTGAATATATCTGTACTGATATCGCTTACACTCAGGGAGGCTATGAAGCAAGTGATGCCTCGGGAGTTGCCCCCGGTACTGAAAAGATACTTATGACTGCTGTGAAAAATCTCCTTAAAAGGTGACATAACAGCTTTATTTGTTACTTTTAAGCTTGTTAATTTTCGGGAACATTAACGGGAAACTCTGAATAAACTCTTCAATCCATATCCTGTGAAGATATTGAAATTGGGCGATCAGGTTTTCATGGCTCTCGGAGGGGAACTGGCAGTGGAATACTCTGCCGGCTAAATGGGCTCCGGACATAGAGGCTGTGATATTTGACGAAATGAAAAGACTTGCCGACAGGACCGGCATAAAACAGGTCGTACAATAGCATTTAATAATATTTGAATCGATTAAGTCATAAATACCATTTAAAATGAAAAAGAAAAGCTTTTCGAGACGCAGGTTTATTACAACCATCTCAGCCGGTTCCGCCGCCGTTGCAGCTTCAGGCTATGTGCCTGCTTTCGGAAATATTACAATGGTAAACGGCAGTCCTGACAAACTGGCTATCCTGGGAGGTACTCCCGTGGCCAGGGATAAAGTCTGGCCTGAGTGGCCATATGTCGACGAAAGGGTTGTTGATGAGATCGTGAAGACAACTCGAAGCGGGATCTGGTGCAGGATTCAGTCGCCAGACGGAACAGTTCCAACCTTTGAGAAGGAATTTGCAAAGATCTATGGAACCAATACCAGCGTAACCACCGGGTCAGGGACCCAGGCCTTAAATACAGTGGTTGAGGCACTGGGAGCAGGGCCTGGAGATGAGATCATTACTTCACCTTATACTGACCCAGGAACCATTCAGAGCATCCTTGTAAGTCGTGCTCTGCCTGTTATGGCTGATATCGATACCGCATCCTTCCAGCTCGATCCGGCCGATGTTGAGAGAAAGATAACAAAGAGGACCAAAGCGATCATGCCTGTTCATATAATGGGACAACCATGCGATATGCAAAGCTTTATGGCTCTGGCAAAGAAATATAACCTCAAAGTAATTGAGGATTCATGCCAGGCCTTTCTTGCTGAATACCAGGGCAAGCTGGTAGGAACAATCGGCGATGCAGGTTGCTTCAGCTTTCAGACGAGCAAGGTTTTTTGCTGCGGAGAGGGCGGTGCTATTGTCAGTCATAATGACGAACTCATGGACAAATGCTTTACCGTGATGAATCATGGAACAGCAAAGAATGGAAAAACAATGACTATTGGTTCCAAATACAGGATGAATGAGTTCGAAGGGGCCATTCTTCTCGGGCAGATGCCTGGTGTGCGTGAGCGTCATAAGATCCGTAACAGGAATGCCGGATATTTGACAGAGAAGCTGAAGGAATGCCCGGGACTGGTACCACAAAAGCTGTATGAAGGAACTACTGCTGGTTCGTTTTACCTCTATGCATGGTCGTATAAGAAGGAACATTTTAATAATGCCCCTCGCGAAAAATTCCTTAAAGCCCTGGCCGCTGAGGGAATAAGTCTGAGTCCTTATATTCCTAACGGTCTGCACAAGGAGCCGTGGACTGATCATATTGTCACCCTGCCTGAATATAAGAAGATGTTCGGAAGTGCCAGATTGAAGAAATTCAAAGATGAGCTGTACCTTCCCAATTGTGACCAGGTATGTGATGAAATGGTAATGCTCTGGGCATCGGGACCACTGCTTGGTTCTCTCACCGACATGGATGACCTGGCAAATGCCATTATGAAGGTATACGACAACAGGGATAAGCTGAATACTATCTGAACAAGCAACCCTGCCTCGAAAATGCCTTTCAGTCGAAGAATTATAAGAAGATGTATTCAAAGGATGAGCTGGATTTTAGTAAGTTCGCCGAAAGAAATGAATGTCCCGAAAACGATAAATTGTGTGCGGAAGCAGTCTGGATTCACCATTTATTCTTCTGGTTGAAAAAAAGGAGCTCGGCAGCATTGCTAAGACAATTGAAAGAATACATAAGAATGCAGATAAGATTAAAAATCAGGCTTGATAATCAATTAAACAGTATATGAAACTTCAAAAACTTCTGTTCCCGGTACTTTTTTCCGGACTACTCTTACTTAACTGCTGCCAGCAGGCAGTCAAACAGATCTCCGAACCCCCTGCCGTTTCAACTCCGGATGCCAGGATCATAGCCACTGTTTATAATTCAGGTTTTGAACACGCTCATGATACCTACAACGGAATCTCTTCTGCCAGTGATGGAAAGATCTACTATGTGCTCTGTTCAAGCCTGATGGATGTGGCCGGCCAGGTATATTCATTTGATCCGGTCACGTCTGCCATTGAGCATCTGGGCGATCTCACCGAGATATGCGGTGAAAAGGAAATGAAGGTCGTGGCTCAGGGAAAGAGTCATGTGAACTTTGTAGAAAGCCAGAGGCAAGATATATTTTGCCACCCACCTGGGATATTACAGCATCATTGACGGAATGGAAAAAACAGGTGTTCCGACAGGAGATTATAAAGCTTACCGGGGAGGACACCTGCTGGCCTATGATATGAAGAGCAAAAACCTTTGAGGATCTGGGAATAGAACCTCATAAAGAGGGCATTATCACTATGAACATGGATACCGCCAGGAGGATCATTTACGGTCTTTCATGGCCAACAGGCTATCTCTTCAGGTATAATGTCGGCACAAAGGAAATGGACGATCTTGGGCCCGTGTCAGGTAAAGGAGAAGATGGCAAGGGTAAGGATTTCAGAGTAGTATGCAGATCAATTGCAATTGATCCGGACGACGGGTCGGTATATTTCACCAATGCCGAGGGTGATATCAAATACCTGAGATACGGGCAGGATAAAGTTGAAACCGTTGAAGGTGAGGATATGAGGAAAGATTATTTCGGCACCTATGAGATATTTACCTCGGGCAGCATGGCTTACAACTGGAGGCAGGTCTTCTGGTATTCCCCGGAAAAAAAGATCTATGGCGTTCATGGAAACTCGGGATACCTGTTCAGGTTTGATCCGGCTGTACCCCGTATGGAAGTTCTTGAGAGACTGACTTCCATTCCTTCAAAGCTTACAGGTATGGGCGATCAGTTCAGCTACGGATACCTGGGATTCAAGCTTGGACCCGACGGCAGGACAATCTATTACCTTACAGGTGGTCCGATTTACATTGACGGTAAACGTGTAATGGGAGCTGCCACTACTGCCAAAGGTGAGGCTAAGGGGCTGGAGGATCTGCATCTGATAACCTATGATATTCCTTCGGGAAAATATCTGGATCATGGAGCCATATTCTATCCCGACGGACAGCGTCCTCTTTATGTCAACTCAATTGCCATCGGCAATGATGGCACAGTTTATACACTGGCAAGGATAACCGAATCCGGAAAAACCAGAACCGATCTTATAAGTTTTCCGGGACCATTTAAGAAATAAAGGTAAAACATGTTATATTTAACCACTGAGTTTCATCTTTTCAAAACCCTCCGTGAATTCCTCCGTGAAACTCTGAGCAACTCCGTGGTTTATAGTAATTTTGAAAATTAAATAATCTTAAAATGAAAAAAACCGACTCTGTTGTAAGTACGATGGTACCAGGATTTAAGTTTTTCAGCATTATGCTTCTGGTACTGATTACAGGATTCAATTCACTGAATGCCCAGATAAAGATTTTCATTGAAACCGACCTTGAAGGAGTGAGCGGTGTTTACAAATTTTCACAGACACGCGAAAAAGGAAGCCCGGAAAACATACAGGCATGTGAATATTTTATGGGCGATCTTGCCGCTGTAATAAAAGGTCTTCGTGATGGCGGTGCCACTGAAATCCTGGTAATTGATGGTCACGGTAATCAGGCCATGATACCTCACCTGATGGTACCAGGGGCAAAATATGTAACAGGCAAGCCACGGCCGGAAGGTAACAGGTGGAGCCTCGACAGTACATACTCCGGTTTCGTGATGTTCGGATTTCATGCAATGAATGGGACGCCTGATGGCGTCTTATGCCATACTCAGTCATCGATGACCGAAAATAAATACTGGTATAATGGTGTTGAATCAGGCGAACTTGCCCAGTCGGCTATGGTAGCAGGATATTTTGGTGTACCTCCCATACTGGTTACAGGTGATGTAGCAACATGCAGGGAGGCCAGGAAATTTTTCGGGAGCGGGATTGTGACTGTGGCGACCAAGGAAGGACTGGCAAGGGAAGCTGCTGTTCTGTATCCGTTCGAAGAGACCCGTAAAGCTCTTTATGAGGGTGCAAAACAAGCAGTTGCTGCCATACCGGGATGTAAACCATATAAAATCAGGGAACCAATAAAAGTAAAGGAGCAATATCTGGAAAATGCTCCTTCCACTATACAGCCTAAAGTTATAACGGTGGAAAAAGTAATTGAAAATCCACTTCATCTTTTTGACTAAAAAAATAATATATGAAAGATACAGGAAAGATCACAACATGGCTCCTTACCATTTTAAGGATTGTAATAGGATGGCATTTTCTATATGAGGGACTGGCGAAGCTCGCCAATCCAAACTGGTCATCGGCTTTGTACCTGATGGAGTCCAAATGGCTTTTTTCTGGTTTCTTCCACTGGCTGATCGGAAATAATACAACTCTGCAGATAGTCGATTTTATGAACATCTGGGGTCTTATATTGATCGGGATCTGCCTGTTCATAGGATTATTTACCCGTTATGCAAGCATAGGAGGCGCCTTTCTACTTATGCTCTATTATGTTGCCAATCCCCCGTTTGTATATTCCACAATGCCTTCCACAAGCCATTTCTATATTCTGAATTATAATCTGATTGAAGCTGTTGTACTTATTGTCCTGGCTTCATACAGGAAAGAAACCTTCTGGGGCCTGCAGCGGCTGATCAGTTATTACCATGCCAGGCGGAAGGAGACAAAATTTCCTTCAAAAGACAATCATGAAATATTGGAATCCTATGATACTTCAAGGAGGGAGCTGATAAAGAACCTTGCCGTATTACCCTTGTTCGGGGCCGCCTTTTTCGGAATGGCGAAGAAAAGGGGATGGGTAAGCTTTGAGGAGAAGAATCTTGCCGCAAAATCTGATGCGGTGAGCAGCGCCTCGCTTATACTCGGGAAGTCTCAGTCAATAAGTGAACTGAAAGGCACAGTTCCTTCGGGTAAGATCAAGGATATTACCTTGAGCAGGATCATGATCGGCGGTAATCTGATCAGCGGTTTTGCACATGCCCGTGATCTTATTTATGTCTCCACATGGCTTAAGAAATATTTTACCGATGAAAAGGTGATCGAGACTCTCTGGCTTTGCGAGGCCTGCGGTATCAATACTGCAATTTTCCGCTGCGATGAGAATACGATAAGGATCCTTGAAAAATACTGGAAAAGGGGAGGAAAGGTACAATGGCTGGCTCAGACCTATCCAAAGGGTGAAGACCTGACGAATGTACAGACTGCCATCGATCATGGTGCAATTGGAGCGTTTGTTATGGGAGGAATTGCAGATAAGTACATTTCTGACAAAGAGGTTGATTTTCTGCGTAAACCGATTGAGCTGATACAGAAGCAGGGACTGATTGCAGGCACTGCTGCACATTCGATCATGGTTCCCATGACTTGTGTCGAGCACGATATAAAGCCTGATTTTTATATGAAAACTTTTCACACAAACAAATACTGGTCTGCCACACCCATCGATCCGTCCAACCCTGAACTGCCGGTTGACGGTGACGAGCACAATATGTCTCATGACAATATCTGGTGCATGTCCGACAAGGTTGTTGCCGACTTCTTCAGGGAGAATACCACACCATGGATAGCATACAAAGTTCTGGCAGCTGGCGCCATCAAGCCTGAAGAGGGATTTCGTCATGCATTCTCCAGCGGTGCTGATTTTGCATGTGTGGGAATGTTCGATTTTCAGGTTGTTGAAAATGCAAATACAGCCTATGACGTCCTGAATTCAGACCTCAGGAGGGAGCGACAATGGTATGCCTGAAATAAGTCATCGTGCTCTTACAGATTGTACGGTTTTCGGTATTCGTAGCTTAGCAGCTTGTTTGCAGCTTCTGAATTGGGGAACACCTCCCTTGCCGGATCCCAAAGCAGTCTTTCCCGGGTCAGCAGGGAAATTGTTGCCAGGTGAGCCATTGTTGTTGAGCGATGGCCGGTTTCCAGTGTCGACCAGGGGGTCTGCCTTGACTTGATGCAGTCAAGAAAATTCCGGATCAGGTTTGCGGTACTGTTCAGATAGCTGTTGTCTGCCAGAAGCTTATCTTTTGTCTCTAGACTATACTCTTCAGGCTCCATAAGCTTATCCCAGGTCTGGAACTGACCCGGGGTGGTTGGCTTAATCCTGTAATCATTTTCATTTGTATACAATGTTCCTTTTGTTCCCCTCATTTCAATAAATCCATAGGGGATAAAACTACCGGAACTTGCCTCAAGTACATTTACCGTTGCAATGGAGCCTGATGCAAATTCATAGGTAACCTGCATGGTATCAGGAATTGTACGGTCGTCGTTTACTGCCCACTTGCCTCCCAGAGTGCTTATAACAGAAGGTGCCTCCTCATTCAGGAGCCAGCGTATCAGATCAAGATAATGAACACCCTGGTTGCTTATCTGGTTGCAGAAATCTTCCCACCAGCGAAACATATAAGGTGCTATATTATATTGGTATGGCCTGTATGCCCTGGGGCCCAGCCATGCATCCCAGTTAAAGTCCTTCGGCGGATTTTCCGGTTTCATTCTTCCTATTCCGTCAGGGAACATATTTCCCACATGACAGGCGCTTGTATATGTCACTTTCCCAATTTTTCCCGAAGGTATTTCCTTTGCAAGTTTCTGAAATGTAGGAGCGCCACGTCGGTTGAGCCCTACAGTGATATCTGCTTACTGTTTTTCCCCGCATTTACCATAGCTCTTCCCTCAGATATTGTCTTCGACAACGGCTTCTCAACATAAACATCCTTTCCGGCATTTATAGCATCAATTGTCATGAGGGCATGCCAGTGATCAGGGGTTGCAATGCACACTGCATCGATAGTCTTGTTTTCGAGAAGTTTCCTGTAATCGGAATATCTTTCGACTTTTCCGGAAAACACCTCCTTCATTTCCGGGATCTGTCCGGGCCGGTCTTTCAGGTAGCGCGGATCTACTTTGGAGCGGTCACGGTTTAAGTAGGGTTCATATACATCGCACAGGGCGGCAATTTCAACATCAGGCTGATCCATGAAGATCTGCAGAAGCTGGCTTCCCCTGTTTCCGATACCTATAAATCCGACACGGATCTTTTCGTTTGCTCCGCTGATTCTTTTGTAGGCTCTTGCGCTGACAGGATTAACGCCCAGCGTTATCCCTGCAGATACCATACCGGTGGTGGCTATAAATGTACGACGGGTTGTTTTTTTTGACATGACGGTTCTCATTTTGAGGTTTCAGTATCAAACCTACTTAATTTTTCTTAAATTGGTGTACTTTTTTCACCATTTACTTTAATACAAACACGATGAACAAATTTAACAGGCGTGATTTTATAAAGACAGCTTCTATTGGGGGCATTTCACTGGGAATGACATCCAACCTGCATACTATATTCGATAATGACATTCCGGAAGGGAAAAGGGTTGGCATAATCGGACTCGACACATCTCATAGCGTAGCTTTCACAAATGCTCTCAATGGTCCCGATGCCGGATCAGAGTTTGGAGGTTACAGGATTATAGCTGCATATCCACACGGCAGCAATGATATAAAATCGAGTTACGAAAGAATACCCGGATATACAGAAGAAGTAAAGAAACTCGGTGTTGAAATAACTAATTCAATAGAAGATCTTCTTGCCAGGGTTGATGTTGTGTTACTGGAAACAAATGATGGCAGACTGCATCTGGACCAGGCTTTGAAGGTTATGAAAACAGGTAAGCGGATGTTCATTGATAAGCCTGTTGCCGCCTCTCTTCCTGATACAATTGCCATTTTTGATGCAGCAAAACATTACAATGTTCCGGTATTTTCATCCTCTTCACTGAGATTTGAGAAGACTACGCAGGAGATTGCGGGTGGCAGTCTGGGCAAGGTTCTGGGAGCAGATACCTATAGTCCGGCTACTTTGGAAAAGACACACCCTGACCTCTACTGGTATGGTATTCATGGTGTTGAAATGCTTTACACTCTACTGGGAACCGGTTGTAAGAGCGTCTCACGGGTTTACACGGAAAATACAGATCTGGTGGCCGGAGTGTGGAAAGATGACAGGATAGGCTGCTTTCGGGGAACAAGATCAGGCGTCTATGATATCGGAGGGATAGCTTTTGGAGAAAAAGCGAATTCTACCCTTGGGCAGGAACATAGCTATAATCCCATGCTGATAAAGATCATTGACTTCTTTAATACAGGCATCGTGCCGGTTAAAGCTGATGAGACTATTGAGATCTTTGCATTTATGACTGCTGCTGATGAGAGCAAGAGGCAGGGAGGCAGAGCTGTGGAAATTGAAGAGGTAATGCAGAAAGCACGAAAAGATGTCAGATCCTTTTAGCTGTTGATTAAAGGATCTGACAGCAGCTGCCTGTACGATTGTTTTCCATCATTCCGGGCCACTGCTTTGGTCGTTTTTCCTCACCCCCCACGTAGTTTTTTTATCTCATTGAAGTGATCCATGGACATCTTCTCCCTCGCCTCCCTGGTGCTTGTGCGATAGGACTGAAACTCCTCCTTAAGATCATTTAGCTCATTTTTATAGTTTTGCACAATGGTAAGGTTTCTCCTGAAAGCAAGAAATCCTATTACCAGCAACATTGTTAGTCCTAGTACAATTAACCACATTATACTATTGTATGCCAGCTTATTGACTTCCATTCCAAGCAGCTTGATGCTGTTTTTTGTGCTGGTTACCTCCTCCAGCTTCCCTTTGATATTTGTAAGGTCTTTAACTAGAGAATCGATCCGGTGATTCAGCAATCCAACCCTCCCTGTCAGCTGGTTTACCCTCTGGTATTCTGTTTTTAGAGTATCCGAGATGTTCTGCTTGACCTTCTGAAAGATGTCCTCCCTGATTGCCCTGTAATTTTCGTAGATCCTGGTGTGTTCCTCAACATAATTTAACTGATCAGTCAGTTTATTGCTGATGAGCACATCAGGCATGGATGTCTGTCCACGCAGATTAATTAAGACCGATGCCAGAAAAACCACTGTCAATAAAAATCTCGTGCGAGAGTTGTGAGTTTTTTTCATGGGACTCCTTAAATAAATGTGATTTTTTCCCTGATATGTATAAAACGTGTAAGTTAATTGAAAATTATATTTTAAAAAAGAGTAAATTTATCATATTTTCAATACAAATACCCAATTTTAACATTGCAAATTATTAAAAAACAGTATTATACATATAAATTTAAGAAAAATGACAAAGAGAAGAGAATTTATTAAAAAGAGTATTCTGGGCACTGCCGGGATAACAATAGGTGGCATGGGGTTAAGTGCAAAGTCCTATGCATCTGTTGTAGGAGCGAATGACAGGCTCACTATGGCCGTTGTAGGAATACGCGGCCGGGGTGGTGACCATATTGAAAGCTGGTGTGCACTAATGGGAAACCGTAATATAAGGCTTAAAACGATTTGCGATGCGGATGAACAGTTTTTCCCGGAGAGATCAAAGTACATAACAGAGAAGACAGGCACAAAACCTGTCACAGAGTGGGACATGCATAAGGTTTTTGATGACAAGGAGATAGATGCAGTATCATTAGCCATTCCCAATCACTGGCACGCGCTGGCGACGATCTGGGCATGTCAGGCCGGGAAACATGTATATGTCGAAAAGCCTGCTTCACACAATATCTTTGAAGGAAGGAAGATGATAGAAGCTTCCAGGAAATATAATGTAAGGGTTCAGACGGGATTTCAGAACAGGTCTATAGCAAATGTAATGGAAGCGATGAAATTCCTGCACGACGGAGGTATAGGTACCGTATATATGGCCAAAGGAATGTGTTATAAACCACGTGATTCCTTTGGTATTGCAAAAGACAGTACTCCTCCTGCAAGCCTTCACTATGAGCGCTGGCTGGGCCCTGCCCCCTGGCGTGCCTACAACGAGAAGCATGTCCACTATAACTGGCACTGGTTCTGGCCAACGGGCAATGGAGATACCGGTAACCAGGGACCTCACCAGTTTGATATTGCCCGCTGGGGACTCAATAAGAATGAACATCCCGTAACTGTTTTTTCCACTGGGGGCATATACGGGATCAGTCCGGAGGAATGCGAACAGGAAACCCCGAATACCCAGACATCTGTCTTTAAATACAAGGATGGGAAGATCCTGGAATTTGAGACAAGAGGCAGGTTCACCAATGCTGAATCGAGTCTGAATATAAAAATCGGTAATATTTTTTATGGCACAGATGGTTACCTTGAGCTTAATGAAGGAACATGGAAAGCTTTCAGGAAAAGAGAGACGGAGCCATTTGCCGGTTCAACAACAATCGAAAAGAAAGATGCGGATTCAAAATACCTGGCCGCACCTGGTGGAACGGAGCATTATGCCAATTTCATCGATGCAATAAGGGAGGGAAATACTCAGGCGCTTCATTGCGATATTCTCGAGGGTTTTTATTCCTCATCACTCCCTCTCCTTGCAAATATTTCTTACAGGCTTGGACGTGAACTTAAGTTTATGGGCGATTATGAAAAGTTCGTCAATGATGCGGAAGCAGATACTATGCTGACACGTTTTTACAGAAAACCATATGAAATAACTGATGAAGTGTAAACTACACTTTTTAGCATCATCATAATTTTAAAAATTTCATAAAGATTCATTAAATCATGCTCTCAGAAAATCCATATGACAGGCGGAACTTTATCAAAAAAGCCGCACTGGGAAGCTTTCTTGCTGTAAGTATCCCTGATATAGTCTCAGCTGCTGTTCCTGCAAAAAAGGAAACAAAACTTACTCTGAAAAAAGGAGATGTAATTCTTTTCCAGGGTGACTCCATTACCGATGCCGGAAGGAAAAAGGATGATATGGGCTCTAATAATGCTGGCGCGCTGGGTTCCGGTTACGCCATGCTTGCAGGCGCTTCTCTGCTTAAGAAATACGCTGAACTTGATCTGAAAATATACAACAGGGGCATTTCAGGCAACAAAGTATACCAGCTGGCTGAAAGGTGGGATGCTGATTGTCTTGATCTCAAGCCTGACATACTCAGTATACTGATCGGGGTAAACGATATATGGCATAAGCTTACAGGTAACTATAACGGCACAATTGAGATTTACAGGCATGATTACATAGCCCTTCTGGAAAGAACAAAAAAAGCACTTCCAAACGTAAAACTCATTATCTGTGAGCCATTTGCAATACCGGGAGTAAAGGCTGTTGATGATAAATGGTATCCTGAATTTTACGATTACCAGAAAGCTGCGAAGGAAATAGCTGATAAGTTTGATGCGGTGTTTATCCCATTGCAGAAGATCTTCGATGCTGCCCTGAAAGAGGCTCCGGGATCATACTGGACTCCTGACGGCGTTCATCCTTCGCTGGCAGGGGCTCAGCTAATGGCGTCGGCATGGCGTAAAGCCATTAAATAACCATTAATAAGCAGATCAGATATTCCAAAGTTATAATTAATCATAAATTAATATGAAACACATCCGCTCATATCCGGTGGCAGTACTTATTGTACTTGTCTTTACATCACATACCCTGTTCGGAGCAATAAAGCTACCTGCAATTTTCGGCGATAATATGGTATTACAGCAAAAAACTGATGTTGCAATCTGGGGAACGGCTCAAAACAGCAGCACAGTTAAGGTCATCACCTCCTGGAATCGCAAAATGTATACTGCAAAATCAGGCAGCGATGGCAGATGGAAAGTCATGGTTGCAACTCCTTCAGCCGGAGGGCCTTATGAGATATCTGTC
Source organism: uncultured Bacteroidales bacterium (assembly GCA_963789465.1). Classification (GTDB taxonomy): domain Bacteria; phylum Bacteroidota; class Bacteroidia; order Bacteroidales; family VadinHA17; genus LD21. The sequence goes on along the minus strand of CAWBLL010000020.1, from coordinate 180,960 downwards.
AGCGACGGAAAAACCGTGAAGTTGGAAAATGTGCTGATAGGAGAGGTTTGGGTATGTTCCGGGCAGTCTAACATGGAGATGCCTGTTAAAGGATACTTTAATCAGCCTGTCACCGGATCAAATGATGCGATTGTCACTTCATCGAATCCTTCCATCAGACTGTTTACTGTTAAAAAGTCCACCAGCCTTCAGCCTCTTGATGATTTCACTGGCAACTGGCAGATGTGTGAGCCTGAAAATGTGAGCAATTTCAGTGCCACAGCCTACTATTTCGGCCTTTTTCTGAGCAAGGTATTGAATGTGCCTGTAGGACTTATCAATACAAGCTGGGGTGGGACCCGTATCGAACCATGGATCAGTGAAGCCGGGATCAAAAATTTTGATTTTGTTACCCTGCCTGATAAAAACCAGCAGGGAACTCTCTCACCTCAAACGCCTACCGTTCTGTTTAATGCCATGATTAATCCTATGGCCGGTTATGGGATTAAGGGTGCCATCTGGTATCAGGGAGAATCGAACAGGAATGAGGCAGATAAATATCGTTTACTTTTACCCGGCCTTGTCGAAAACTGGAGGTCGGTTTGGGGTGTTGGTGATTTCCCGTTTTACTATATGCAGATCGCACCATTCGATTATGGACCTGGTGGCCTGAGTTCAGCCTACCTGAGGGAGGCTCAGCTCAAAGCTTCAACAGCGATCCCCAATATTGGCATGGCATGCATCATGGATCTTGGCGAAAAGGATATCATCCATCCTTCGGATAAAAAGACCGGATCTGAACGTCTTGCGCTTCTGGCCCTTGCAAAGACTTATGGTAAAACAGGTTTTGCCTTCAGCGGACCTGTCATGAAGGAGATGACGGTTGAGGGGCCGCTGGTCAGGCTTACCTTTGACTATGCCGACAACGGGTTGACTTCCTTTGGGAAAGATCTTTCCTGTTTTGAGATTGCCGGAGCAAACAAAAGATTCTATCCGGCAAAGGCTTTTATAACCGGAACGGGAATCACACTTATGAACCCTTCCGTTCCTGCTCCGGTAGCCGTAAGGTATGCTTTCTCCGATTTTATTGTCGGGGATCTCTTCAACACCGAAGGCCTGCCGGCATCATCGTTCCGCACTGACGATTGGGCGGCTGAATGACCAAATTGGTAAATGACAGCAATAACCTGATACCATGATAAAAATGAGTGACAAATTTTCAAAACCGATAAGCCGGAGAGGATTCATAGGTACCTCATCCGCTGCGCTGGCAGGATTTACAATTATTCCGCGCCATGCTGTTTCAGGCCTTGGGCATACCTCCCCCAGTGATAAACTGAATATTGCTGGAGTTGGGATTTCCGGAATGGGGCGGGTAAACCTTGAAAACGTCGCCAAAACGGAGAATATCGTGGCATTGTGTGATGTAGACTGGAGGGAGCCGACTTCAAAGATTTTCAAGACCTATCCCGGCGCCAGGCAGTACAAGGACTTTCGCATTATGTTGGACAAGCAGAAGGATCTTGATGCCGTAATTATTGCCACTCCAGATCATACACATGCTGTTGTGAGTATGGAGGCTATGAAAAGAGGGAAACATGTTTACACACAGAAGCCTCTTACGCACAGCGTGTTTGAAGCAAAAGAACTTGCCAGGGCTGCAAAGCAATATAAAGTCGCCAGCCAGATGGGTAACCAGGGCCAGGCGGGTGATGGTCCAAGAAGGCTCAGGGAGATGATATGGGACGGGGTAATCGGACCTGTGCGTGAAGTACATGTATGGACTGACCGTCCAAACAACGGATTGCTGAAGATATACTGGCCCCAGGGAGTCAAGCGTCCGGCCGATACTCCTCCTGTTCCTGCGGAACTTGACTGGGACCTGTTTATAGGACCTGCTCCGATGCGTCCCTATAATCCTGCCTATCACCCTTTCAGCTGGAGGGGCTGGTGGGACTTTGGTACGGGAGCGCTGGGCGATATCGGATGTCATTCACTAGATCCCATCTTCAGAGCGCTAAAGCTCAGGTATCCTACAAGCGTTCAGGCAGTATCGACACTGGTAAACCAGGAGACTTATCCTTCGGGCTCGATTGTCAGATATGAATTTGCAGCCCGGGAAGGTATGCCTCCTGTGACGCTTACATGGTATGACGGAGGTCTTCGGCCAATGCTGCTTAAGGAGCTGGAGCCGGGAATGCAGATGGGTTCCGGAGGCACTCTCTATGTCGGAGATAAGGGAAAGATCCTTGACGACAAAATACTTCCGAAAGATCTCAGGGATTCATATACGCCACCTGCTCCATATATAGCTTCTTCTCCGGGGCATGAAGAGGAGTGGATACGTGCCTGTAAGGGCGGCGAAGCCGGAGGTTCGGATTTTGAATGGGCGGGACCACTGACAGAAACGGTTCTGCTGGGAAATATTGTCCTTCGCAGTGAGCTTAAGGAGAAATTAAGCGGGATGGTTCTGGAATATGATGCAGAAAAATTTTCATTTCCGAATCTTCCCGAAGCAGACCAGTTCCTCCGGACGGAATACAGGACAGGATGGAGCCTTTAGTCTGTTAAAACGCGGGAAAGCGAAAAAATTATCATTATATTAATATATTAAACCGGCAATAAATAGACGCAGCATAAAAAAGGGATTCCATTTTGAGAAACCCCTTACATTGTACAGGATAAAAATAACCTAAGTTATTATCCCCAATTTTTAACTGCGGCTGCCATATCCGGACCTCCCTTTGCAAGATCTTCCGGTGTCATCACAGGGATGAATTCGACATCTGCCTGGAGCCACAGGAAAAATGGTTCGGCTTTTGCCACCATTTGCGAGGCATCATCCATATTGACAACAATATAGCATCCCCTGCTGCCGCAAAATGTTGTGAAATAAGTCGCTTCAGCTTTTATCTGAGCCAGAAGGTCATTCATTTTTTTGCCAAACTGCGGATCCTTGATTCTGAGGTTCGCTGATTCAGTCGGCATTGTCACTTTCATAATGTACTTCATAATTACTCCTTTCTTTTATTTGTGAACCTAAGCTGTTATAGTATTAAGGCTCCTGTCAGGGAAGCCTTGAAGATCTGAAAGTTGATTGAAGGAATATTTTAAGATCCGGATCACCATGATATTGTTTAATAATATGACAACAAGCCGGGGAAAATATATCCGCCAGTAAATGTCCGGATCAGGCCTGAATCAAAATGAAAATGGCGAATGTCATTTGTCAGGTGCTGAAAAGGAAGACGACCCGGACAAGATTCAAATGACGAAATCTGATCTAAAAACAACCACGGTTAAATATTGTTCTGCCCGGGCAACTAAAAAATTTTCCTGAATATTTCGGCACCAGATAAATTGGGATGACTGGGAGATTTATCCGGCTAATTTTTTTTGCCGGATTAATTCCTATGCAACGAAACAGAAAGAAATACGTCATTCATCTGAATTTAACATCCCAATCATGATCAGAAACTTTTTTAAGATTACCCTAAGGAATATCTTTAAGCATAAGGTATTTTCCTTTATCAATGTTGCGGGTCTGGCAATAGGGCTGGCAGCATCCCTTCTCATTTTACTCTGGGTGGAAGATGAACTCAGCTATGAAAAATTCAATAAGGACTCAGAAAATATTTACCGGGTTGAAGAGGATCAGTTTTACTCTGGTGAACGTTATCATGTTACTGTAACGCCTTATCCCAGTGGCCCGGAATGGAAGGAGAGGATCCCCGAGATTATTGAGCAGACCAGACTACATCCATGGCTTCCGAGGATGTTGTTCCGCAATGGCGACAAGGCTTTTTTTGAGGTTGGCCTTCTCGCCGCCGATTCAACTTTTTTCAATGTGTTCACCTTTCCGTTTCAGACCGGAGATCCAAAGACAGCACTTGCATCGCCGAAATCGATTGTCCTTTCTGAAAAACTGGCGCTCAAATATTTCGGTGAAAAAAATCCGATTGGCAAGACCATTACAATTGAGAACAGATATCAGTTCACGGTAACCGGGGTGCTGAAAAAGCTTCCAAAAAATTCAATGTTCAATTTTGAAGCCGTGGTACCCTTCTCTTTTCTGAATGACCTCGGCTGGGTGTATGACGGATGGGGCAGCAACAGCTATTTTACCTTTGTGCATCTCAACCAGGGAGCAGATACCAGTGCCGTTAATAAAAAACTGACTTCGATTGTAGTGGAACATGAGCCACAGATCACTACCAAATTCCTGCTCTTCCCCCTGCTGGATATTCACCTGCATCAGCAGTTCGGGTTCAGGGAGAACAAGGGTCCGGTGATTGTTGTGACTATATTTATTCTGGTCGCAATATTTGTAATTGTAATTGCCAGCATTAACTTCATAAACCTTTCCACTGCAAGGGCCGCGTTAAGAGGCAAGGAGATAGGCATCAAGAAGGTGGCAGGTGCGGACCGGTTCTCCATGATTGTTCAGTTCATGCTGGAGTCACTTATTATGGTCATTGCATCAATGATACTGGCCCTCATTTTGGTGGGATTAGCTCTGCCGGTATTCAATTCCGTTTCGGGAAAGAATTTCGGACTACAGGATCTTATGCAGGGAAGGTTTATCCTGAGTTTCCTGGCAGTAGGGCTGGCAGCCGCAATAATTTCGGGGATCTATCCCGCATTATACCTGGCTTCCTTCAAACCTGTTACGGTACTCAAAGGGGACGCGATGACGGGAAAGGGAAATGGCAGGTTAAGACAGGTGCTGGTTGTGGTACAGTTTTCCCTTTCAATGCTAATCGCAATTTCTGCAACATTTATGTACCTGCAGCTGAAATACATGCTCAATAAGGATCTTGGATATAACAAGGACAATCTAATGAGCATTATGCTGACTGGAGACACAAGGAACAGTTACTATGCCGTTAAAAAAGAGCTGGAACACGAACCACTGATACAGGGAGTGACAGGTTCATTGTGGAGTCCTGTCAACATTGGCAGCAACTCGGGCGGAGCCAGGTGGGAGGGAAAAGATCCTGACAGGAATGTTCTGATTGGTACAGATCGGGTAGATTATAATTATCTGAAGACAATGCAGATTGAATTGGTTTCGGGCCGCGATTTCTCCCGCGATTACAGTTCCGATCAGGCAAGGGATACTACAGGCAATTTTCTTATTAACGAAGAGACTGCCCGTGCTATGGGTATAGGCGATCCCGTGGGAAAGAGATTCAGCTTCATGGGTATAAACGGACGTATAGTCGGAGTAATGAAGGATTTCCATTTCAAGGGAGCCGATCAGGCTATTGAACCGGTGGCATTTGTACTCGGAGACACCAGCGTATTTTATTATATGCTTATCAGGCTTACACCGGGGAATGTTCCGGCTTCGATAAAGACAGTTGAGAGGGTCTGGAAGGAAGTAGTTCCCGACTATCCACTGGATTATACTTTTCTTGACCAGGACTATGAGAATATCTTCAGATCACAGATGCGTCTTACAGAACTGCTAAGATATTTTACCATACTGGCTGTCATAATTGCCTGCCTGGGATTATATGGTCTGGCATCCTTTTCCACTGAGCGCCGGACAAATGAAGTAGGGATAAGAAAAGTAATGGGGGCCGGGTCGTTAATAATTATGTATGACCTTATAAGGGAATTTCTGGTCTTCGTCCTGATGGCAATTGTTATTTCCGTGCCTCTCGGGTGGTATATAGTAACTAAACTACTCGGTCAGTTTGCTTACAGGATTGACATCAATCCTTTGGTTTTTGCCACAATTGCGGTGGGGGCAATATTGATAGCCATTCTAACCGTGGGCTTTCAGGCTTACAAGGCTACGGGTATCAATCCGGCAGAAGCTCTCAAAGTTGAATAGGCAGCTTTTTTGCAACATATGTAAATTTTTCCCGTCTTTTTGATGTAATTTTTGAAGAAAATAAACAAACAATTGCGTATCAAGCTAATATAACCTGCAAATACTTACCCTATATGTTCAATAATCTTCTGAAGCACAGTTTAAGGTCTTTTAAAAGACAGCGTGCATATATAGTCATCAATATCCTTGGTCTTTCCATAGGTATTGCATGCAGTCTGCTGATAGCTTTGTATCTGATCAACGAGTCGGGTTATGACAAGTACAACCTAAAGAAGGACAGGTTGTTCAGAGTTATTCTCAATGGCAAGATCGGTGGTCAGGAGATCACAGGTTCATACACTCCAGCAATTATGGGACCGACTCTTCCAAGGGAGTTTCCCGAAGTTGAAGATTTTCTGAGAATGAATGACGTCGGGCCGACAGTAGTAGAATACAATAAGCAGTCTTTCACAGAGAACAATATAATCTCTGCCGATTCTTCCTTCTTTAATTTCTTTTCTATACCGGTTCTTAAGGGAGATCCTGCCAATCTTCTTAATAGTACCTATAAAGTCGTATTGTCAGAATCAACTGCAAGGAAGATGTTCGGCAGTGAGAATCCTATCGATAAAATGATAAAAATCGGAAATGACACGACCAGGTTTGTTGTTACCGGTGTTATGGGAGATGTTCCGGCGAATTCTCATTTTGAGGCAAGTATGCTCACATCCTTTATGACAAATCCAAGGTCAAAGGAGCAGGTCTGGCTCAACAACAGTTTTAGTCTTTATTTGCTGCTTAAGCCCAATTCAAGTTACAAAACGGTTGACGCCAAATTCAATGATCTGATAGTCAAGTATGTAGGACCTGAAGTTCAAAAATACATGGGGATTTCAATAGAGGAGTTCCTGAAGAAAGGGAATAAATACAGGTTTTTCCTTCAGAGACTGACGGACATTCATCTCGACAATACTGTACAGGGAGGGTTCAAGGCTCCAAGTGATCCAAAGTATCTTATCATTTTCGGCAGCATTGCTATACTGATAGTGGTTATTGCAGCCATCAATTTTATGAACCTTGCAACGGCGCAAGCCTCGAGAAGGGCAAAGGAGGTGGGGATCAAAAAACTTGGCGGATCAACCAGGGGAATGCTCATTACACAATTCCTCTCCGAATCGTTTATGCTTACCTTCCTTGCCCTGATCCTTGCGTTGATTATCATAAAGCTGAGTCTGCCATATTTCAATAACCTTCTGAGCACGAAACTTGCCCTGAACCTGTTCGGAGCCTGGTATACTCTTCCGATCCTTCTTGTTTTTGCTGGCATAGTGGGAATAATGGCCGGAAGCTATCCTGCATTTTTCCTTTCATCGTTCAACCCGTACGAGGTCCTCAAGGGAAACGCAAAAAACAGTACGAGTAATGGCAGACTCAGAAGAATCCTCGTTGTGTTTCAGTTCGCCGTTTCTATTCTTCTCATTGTAGGAACCCTGATTATGAACAGTCAGATAAAGTATATGCTTAATAAGGATGTAGGGTTCAGAAAGGACCAGCTTATCGTTATTGAGAGAGCTGATGCGGTGGGCAGTAAAATGAAAGCCTTCAAGACGAGCATAAAAGGGATCCCTGGTGTAGTAAATGTGGCGAGTTCCACCGCCCTGCCGGGACGTGTCAACAATAATAACGGGTATATGATTGAAGGAAGGAAGGATGAATCGTTCCTTATGACCACAGCCTGGGTAGACTATGATTTCCTGGAGACCTACGGTATAACACTTGCTTCCGGAAGAACCTTCAATGAATCCTATACAACTGACAACAGGGCATGCATCATAAATGAAAGTGCGCTTAAAAACTTCGGTATCACCGATCTTGAGAAAACCAGAATACTCAAGCCTGGAGATAACCTTCAGAGCTACTCCATAATAGGAGTTGCAAAGAATTTTAATTTTGAATCGCTGCGGAATCCCATCCAACCTTACATTATGCTTCTTCAGGACGAATATAACAGCTGGGGTTATATTTCTGTGAGACTGGCAGCAGGAAATTATTCCAATACTATCAGTGAGATAGAAAAAGTATGGAAGGAATATGCCTCGAACAGCCCGCTTCAATATTATTTCCTGGATGCAGACTTTGAGAAAATGTACTCGGAAGAAAAACAGAATGCCAGGATGGCTGTGATCTTTGCAATTCTGGCTATATTTGTAGCGTCTCTCGGTCTGTTTGGACTGACATCGTATACCGTGGAACAACGTACCAAGGAGATCGGAGTAAGAAAGGCAATGGGCTCGTCCATTGCAGGCATTTATGTGGAAATAGCAAAGGAGATTGTCATACTGGTTTCGATTTCGGCGCTGATAGCCTGGCCTGTCATCTATTATTATGCAGGACAGTGGCTCCAGAATTTCTATTACAAGATAAACCTTGGGGTTTTCGCATTCGTGGCTGGCCTGACGATTGCCCTGGGTATAGCTCTTGTGACGATAAGCTGGAAGGTTATTCAGGCTGCAAGGGTCAATCCGGCACAGTCACTGAAATACGAATAATAAGGTTCTAACAGTTAGTGAGCAGTTATCTTAATTATAATAGGAAATAAAGAATTTAAAATCATATTATCATGTTCCGGAATCTTCTTAAACACAGCCTGAGATCTTTTAAAAGACAACGTGCATATATAATAATCAACATACTTGGTCTTTCCATCGGTATAGCATGCAGCCTTCTGATTGCACTGTTTGTGATTGAACAGGCAAGTTTCGACAGGTACAATGTGAAGAAGGATAGAATTTTCAGGGCGATTCTTAATGGCAAAATCGGAGGGCAGGAGTTAACAATTGCGACATCTGCAGCAGTTATGGGACCTGTGCTTCTTAAAGAATTTCCCGAAGTAGAGGACTTCCTCAGGATGCATGGGATAGCGGCGACCCTTGAGTACAATAATCAGGTATTCACAGTAGAACCAGGCAATTGAGGCTGATTCCTCCTTCTTCAATTTTTTTTCAATTCCTGTTCTCAGGGGTGAGCCCGGTAACCTGTTAAATGCCCCTTACAAAATTGTATTATCGGAGTCGACTGCAAAAAAAATATTTGGGAATGAAAATCCTGTTGACAAGCAGGTAAAGATAGGATCCGATACAATTAGGTATACTGTTTCGGGTGTGATGGCGGATGTTCCTTCAAATTCTCATTTTGAAGCAGATATTATTGTTTCATTCATGACAAACCCGCAATCAAAAAGTACCCGGTGGCTGGCCAACAACCTCAGTACCTATTTTCTTCTTAAGCCAAATACTAACTATAAAGTTATTGATGAGAAGCTTCATGCATTACTGGTAAAATATGTTGGTCCTGAATTGCTTCAATACATGGGTTCGTCGATGGAGGATTTTGAAAAGCAGGGCAACAAATACAGGTTTTTCCTTCAGAACCTGAAAAATATTCATCTTGATAATACTATTCAACAGGCGTTCAAACCGGCGAGCGATCCAAAATTTCTGATAATTTTCGGAAGTATAGCCCTGCTCATCGTCCTGATAGCAGCTATAAACTTCATGAATCTGTCTACTGCTCAGGCTGCGCGGCGTGCTAAAGAGGTGGGTATAAAAAAGATAGGAGGGTCATCAAGAGGCATGCTGATAACGCAATTCCTTTCGGAATCGTTTCTGCTTTCATTTATTGCACTCATTGTGGCACTGACCTTTGTTAAGCTTACCATACCTTACTTCAATAACCTTCTGGGTACAAATCTTGATCTCTCTCTGTTTAATAAATGGTTTACACTCCCTCTGCTATTGCTCCTGGCGATTGTTACCGGCTTCCTTTCCGGAAGCTATCCTGCCCTTTTCCTTTCATCCTTCACTCCTTATGAAGTGCTCAAAGGGAGTGTGAAAAACAGCATGAAGAATGGAAGGCTCAGGAGGGTCCTGGTGGTATTTCAGTTTACTGTTTCAATTCTGCTGATTGTAGGGACACTGATTATGTACCAGCAGATCAAATACATGCTCAATAAGGATGTCGGATTCAATAAGGAACAACTTGTAATAATAAACCAGGCGGCAGTTCTCGGAACAAAAATGAAGGCATTCAAGGAGACCGTAAAAAATATTCCGGGTGTCATTAACATAGCCAGCTCAACATCGGTTCCGAACCGGGTGAATAACACCAACGGTTATGGAATTGAAGGCAGGAAGGATGAGAGTTTCCTAATGGTCACCAACTGGGTGGACTATAATTATCTTGATACATATGGCATGACCCTTACCCAGGGAAGATTCTTTAACGAATCGTACACATCAGACCAGCAGGCTTGTCTTGTAAATGAATCTGCAATAAAAAACTTTGGTGTAAAGGATATTGGCACTACAAGGTTCATTGAACCCGACAATTCCGGGAAAGCCAGATATTTTCAGGTACTGGGAGTGGTGAAGAATTTTAATTTTGAATCGCTGCGAACTCCGATAGAGCCTTATATTTTCAGGTTCCAGGATGACGGTATGTTGTGGGGATTTCTCACTGTGAGGATATCTGCTGTCGATTACACAAAGACAATCAGTGCAATCGAAACCAAATGGAAAGAATTCACGGTTAAAGAACCACTTGCATTATTACTTTCTGGACAAAGATTTTGAACAGATGTATATCCAGGAAAAACAAAATGCACAGATGGCTGTGATTTTTGCAATCCTTGCAATTTTTATAGCCGCACTGGGTCTATTTGGCCTGACATCCTTTACAGTGGAGCAACGCACCAAGGAGATAGGAGTCAGAAAGGCAATGGGATCATCGATTACCGGTATTTATATTGAAATTTCGAAGGAAATAGTCATTCTTGTCTTCATTTCGGCTCTCATAGCCTGGCCTGTTATCTATTACCTTGCAGGTAAATGGCTCCAGAACTTCTATTATAAAATCAATCCGGGTATCTTCAGCTTTATAGCTGGATTGACAATAGCACTGGGGATAGCGTTGCTCACTATCAGCTATCGCGTAATTAAGGCTGCAAGGGTGAACCCGGCTCAGTCGCTGAAGTATGAATAACTGATCCCGAATTTATAGATATATTCACCTTTCATCCTGCTATACATATTTCTCCAACGGTTATGGCTCTCTTCATTCTGTTGATCGTATGTTTCAATTTTGCCAACACCTCAATAGTCACGTTTAGTAAGAGGCTGAAGAAGATAGGATTAAGGAAGATCCTGGGGGCGTCTGTTCCAATCATAATGTAACTGTCAGCAGAAAATATTTTTTCGTTCTCCTTATAGTATTGATCCCTGGATACACAGACGTATATAAATTATCACTTATGCTTTTAGGCAAAATATGGGGATACTTTTTAAAGATAAAAATTGGTATATTGTTGTCGGCGTTCCTGATCATTTTCCTGGCAACAGTTTTAACAATCATTGTCAAAGTTTTACGTGCAGCGATGAAAAATCCTGTTGTTTCGCTCAGGCACGGGTGATAATAAATGTTCTTAAAGATTTACTGCCATGAATAAGAAGAGATTCCTTTTCTGTAGTATGCATGTGCCATTTTTACTGGCCGGCCTGACGTTTGCTGCATGTTCCAGGCACGGTGATTACAGCTCAGCCGGGGCTGGTAAGGACTGGCCCGTTTACCTTGGAGATAACTTCAGCAGCCATTATTCTAACCTTAAGGAGATTGATAAGCATAACATTGATCAGCTTGAGCTGGCATGGGTTTACCATACGGGAGATGATGTTTCAGGCAATCATACTCAGATCCAGTGTAATCCGATTGTAATCAATGAAATATTATACGGGACCACTCCAGGTCTTAAGGTTTTTGCACTTAATGCAGCCACCGGCGTGAAAATTTGGGAATTTGATCCTGATCCTGAAAATCAGTATGCAAAAAATGTTAACCGTGGTGTCACCTACTGGCAAAATGGGAAGGATAAACGGATATTATTTTCATCAGGTCCCGACTTGTTCGAGCTCAATGCTGAAACCGGCAAACTGGTGGAAACTTTCGGTATATCGGGCAGGGTATCACTTAAGGAAGGTCTGGGAGAGCGATCTAAAGATCTGTATGTTGTGGCAACAAGTCCTGGTATTGTCTATAGAGATCTGATTATTATAGGATCGAGAGTTTCGGAGGAAGCCGGAGGTGCACCGGGATATATTCGTGCCTTCAGTATACTAAACGGTAGTCTTGTATGGACTTTCTATACTATACCAAAACCGGGGGAATTTGGTTATGATACATGGCCACCCGATGCATGGAAGACTGCCGGAGCAGCCAATTCATGGGCGGGGATGAGCCTGGACTCAAAAAGAGGGATTGTTTATGTTCCAACTGGTTCTGCAGCCTTTGATTTCTGGGGAGGCAACAGAAAGGGAAAAGATTTGTTTGCCAATTGTGTTCTTGCCCTGAATGCTCTTACGGGTGAAAGGGTCTGGCATTTTCAAACAGTGCATCACGATCTGTGGGACAGGGATCTTCCAGCTCCCCCAAATCTGGTAACCGTGATCCATGCCGGGAAAAAGACTGATGCTGTTGCTCAGATCACTAAGTGGGGATATGTATTTCTCTTCAACAGGGAGACAGGAGAGCCATTGTTCCCGGTCATGGAAAGACCTGTTCCCCGTTCTGATTTGCAGAATGAAGAAACCTGGCCTGTACAGCCTTTTCCTTCTGCTCCTCCTCCGTTTATGCCTCAGTTATTTACTGAAAATGAGATAACGGATATCACTCCCGAGTCGCATGAATTTGTAGCTGACAGCCTGGCCAGGGTGCGCACCGGGGAACTTTTCATCCCTCCGAGTACTCAGGGAACCATGATCTTTCCGGGTTTCGATGGAGGAGGAGAATGGGGCGGAGCAGCAGTTGACATTAAAAATGCAGTTTTGTATGTAAATGCGAATATTATGCCATGGGTTCTTAAAATGGTGGAGTTAGACAAGGCTAAATCTGGAAGGTCAGGTGATGGAGCATTTCTATACAAGGTCAATTGCGCAGTATGTCATGGCACTGATCGGCAAGGTGATCCTACCGGCACATATCCTGATCTGAGAAAGGTTGCAGGAAAATTTACAAAAAAGGAATTGGTGGCCCTGATAAGCAAGGGTAAAGGGTTTATGCCTGCCTTTAACCAGCTTAAGGTGCAGCAAAAAGAGGCATTGGTAGGATATCTTCTTGAATCCCATTCCGTAACTGCCGGAAATCACGAGGATACCGGGGCCGATACATCCCTTGTTCCTTACACATTTACAGGATACAACAGATTCGTTGACAGGCAGGGTTATCCCGCCGTAAAACCCCCGTGGGGAACAATAACTGCCATCGATCTCAATAAAGGAACTATTCTCTGGCAGGTTCCGCTGGGAGAATTTGCAGAACTTACTGCCCGGGGTATTCCTCCAACCGGTACTGAAAACTACGGAGGTCCAGTTATTACTGCAGGGGGACTCCTGTTTATCGGTGCCTCAAAAGATGAATATTTCAGGGCTTTCGATAAAGATACAGGGAAGGAATTATGGAAATACAAGCTTCCTGCAGGGGGATATGCTACACCCAGTGTATATGAGGCGAATGGCAGGCAATATGTGGTAATCGCCTGCGGCGGTGGCAAGATGGGAACGAAATCAGGCGATGCTTATGTTGCTTTTAAATTACCATTTCTAACCGAAAATAAAAAAGCGATTAAATAAGAATATCTGCCTTTCGGACAGATATTCTTAATCAAAATAAGGTGCGGAAGATATAGTGTATGATATAGGCTTAATACATTTTATTTATCAGCTGACCAATCTCGTCTCTCTTCTTCAGGGGAAAGCTGTGGCTCTTGCCATCCCTTGTAACAACGTTCAACCCTTTTACAGCGAATAAACCCTTGCTGTAGTAAATTACTTCAAGGATATTATCGAACAGGATCTCAAGGTTAAACCTCTCTGACTCTTCCAGAAGTGGTTTAAAATAGATTCTCTGATTGGTAACAATCAGTTTACCGTCGACCTTTGTGTTGTCAATTACCTGGTTGGTATCTCCTGCATTCAGAACAACTTCGTTGGCATTTAATTTTACTGTCATGGCTTTGATTTTTTATGCTTCCCTTAACTGATTAATACTTTCCTGAATCTCTGTTATTTGCTATAAAGACGGGCATGGAACCAAAATGTTGCATGAAGTTTCTGAAATAAAATGCAATTATTGAATGAAGGCTATTTTTTTATTCAAGGCCCGGCGAAGTCGATATGCCAGAATAATAATAAATAGTTTGAACTGAGGGGAGTGCCTAAAAAGTAAGTGAAAATACAGTTTCAATTCCAGGTCTGGAGTAAACTGAAATTGTTCCGCCATGAAGTTTCATGATTTGCCGGGCAAGGCTTAAGCCTATACCCGAGCCATTGTCCTTTGTGGTGAAAAAAGGAATGAATATCTCTTCAATGAGTTCATCTGGAATACCTGAGCCGTTGTCCCTTACTGAAATCACCGGTCGGAGATCTTCTTTAACTGATCCTGTAATTTCTATGATTTTCTCCTTGTTGCCGGACTTGCTCAGAATAGCATCTGATGCATTATTGACCAGATTAAGCAGAACATGTTCTATAAGGCTCCTGTCGCAAAAAAGATTCAGGCTCTCCTGCAACGTAATACATTTGAGCATTATACCGTCAGCTGAAAGTTCATCGCGTCTGAGACTGGCAATTCCGTCAAAAAGCCTTGTCACACCGACTTCTTCAAATCTGGGTGAGGGTAATCTTGTCAGACTTCTGAATTTGGTAACAAAGTCTATCAGATTTTTGCCCCTGTCTTCAATATATCCCAACCCGATAAGAGCTTCCCCTATATTTTCATCTGACAGCTCTTTAGCTTTGATCACCTTTCCGTCCTTGCTTAAAAAGCCTGAAATTGTTGTCGTAAGTGATGTGACCGGAGTAATGGAGTTTATTATTTCATGAGTCAGTACCCTGATGAGTTTTTGCCATGCATCCATCTCCTTTTCATCCAGTTCATTCTTTATGTCCTGAAACGATGCCAGCCGGATTTCTTTTTCTCCTATTTTAAATGCCGAAACCCTGATCGCGAGTTGCTGTAGCCTTCCCTCGGATTTCAGCGTAATTACCTTTTGTTCCCCAACCCCCAATTTTCTCAGGATCTCAGGCAACCCATGATATACTGCTTCCAGTGAATCTATTGAAATTATTTCCTTTACGCCGAGAAACCCTGAGGCTGCCTGATTTATTATATCAACCAGGCCGTCCCTGTCAAATGAAAGCAATCCGGTGCCTACATGCTGAACAATATATTTCATATACTGCAGCTGATTCTCTTTCTCAATTCGTACCCCTCTTACGATATCTCCGATTTCATTCAGAAAATCTCCCAGTTCATTGAACGGATATCTTTCCGATCTGGAAAAAAACATGGTGGGATTATTTTCCTTAACATATTCCAGCATTCTTTTTATATCATCCCTGCGCCTCAGGATGTACAGGATAAGTGCCCATGTTTCCATAGCTACTATCATGGCCATGACAGCGATTGAATAGAGGTAATTGGTTTTGTATGAAAGAAATGCAAGAACGAGTGATGAGAGCGCAATAAGTATTACCCTTATAATTATCCCGGCATAATATTTTTTAGAGCTCATACTTTTCGATTTTTGAATAGAGGGTTTTTCTTGTTATTCCGAGTTCCTTTGCTGTTTGATTGATATTGCCCCTGTGTTTGTACAGGGCCTCTTTTATTGTAAGTTTCTCAATATTATTCAGATTGAGGGAGTTGCCGGAGATGGTTTTTTCTGTCGATATTTTTGTTGTAAAGTGCAGATTTTCAGGCTTAATAATTCTTTCGTCGGCCATTATTACAGCATTCTCCATCATATGCTGGAGTTCCCTCACATTCCCCGGCCATTCATACCGGGCCAGCTTTTCTATAGCAGCGGCGCTTATTTTCAGATATGGCTTTTCGTATTTTTTCCCGTATAGCATAAGGAAATGCTCGGCAAGTAAAAGAATATCTTCGGCGCGCTGATTAAGGGGCGGGATCTCGATCTGAATCGTATTTATCCTGAACATAAGATCCTCCCGGAAAAGGTTATCCTTTATCATTTCAGCAAGATTCTTGTTTGTAGCAGTTATCAGGCGTACATCTATTGGCACGGGTTTATTTGACCCTACAGGAATAATATACCGGTTCTGAAGAACAGTCAGCAGTTTCGACTGCATTGAGATAGGAAGATTGCCAATTTCATCCAGAAAGAGTGTTCCTCCCGATGCTGTTTCAAAACGACCTTTCCGGTCTTCAATTGCACCGGTGAATGATCCTTTTATATGACCGAATAGTTCGCTTTCAAACAATGACTCGGATAGTGAACCGAGATCGACACTTATGAACACCTCATCAGCCCGCCCCGACTGTCTGTGAATCTCACGGGCTATCAGTTCTTTGCCTGTTCCGTTTTCACCGAGTATAAGGACGTTTGCATCTGTAGGCGCAACTTTCCTTACCATCGTGAGTATATTTTTCATTGGTTCCGATTCACCGATGAGTGATGTGAATGTTTTATCCAGGTCCTCGGAAAGCTGTTTTTGCTTATGGATAAGTTTTGAAACCTGCATTTTTGATAACCTGAGCTGATAAGCCGATTTTACGGTCGAAACAAGCTTAACCGGGTCAAATGGTTTTTGTATAAAATCAGTTGCCCCTTCTTTCATTGCCCTGACTGCCAGCTCTATATCGCCATATGCGGTTATGAGGATAATTACTGAGTTGGGGTCATCTTTTATGATCTCTTTTAACCAGAACAGTCCTTCGTTTCCGGTATTGATTCCTGCTGAAAAATTCATATCAAGGAGGATAACATCGAATGAACCTGAATGCAAAAGTGAAGTAAATTTTGCTGGGTTCTTAATGGCAGTAACTTCCTCAAATTCCTGTTTCAGAATGAAAGAAAGTGACTTCAGGATGCCTTCATTATCATCCATTATGAGTATTTTCCCCTTTAATTTAGTCATGTTTTCGGTTAACTATTATATCGATACTATTTTATGTGGTAACCCACGATTTATCGAGCATTAATTATTACCAAAAATATAATAAAGTGGATACATATTACACATTTATGGCTAATAAATATACATTTTACGGAAAGATAAAATAGAGAGTGAATATGTAAAAAATTTGATATTTAGATATTTGCGTTGCGTGGCATGGATCTTGGCAGTATTTATACAGTACACCTTTTTATCCGTCTGTCAAATATCAAAACTATGTTATCATTCTTAAAGCTTTTTTTCAGGAACGCACTTCGGAACAGGACATTTACAGTTCTGAATATACTTGGACTTGCAACAGGTATGGCAAGCTTCATTCTAATTATGCTGTGGGTCGGTGATGAATTGTCGTACGACAGATATAATGTCAAAGCCGACAGGATTTACAGGATGAATATGTTTTTAAGAGCAAATGGTACGGAAGGAACATCTCCTTATTGTCCGGCCCCTCTTGCCTCAGCAATGCTGAAGGATTATCCCGAAGTCGAGAAATCAGTAAGATTCCGGAGCTATGGAAATTCTATTGTGAAGTATAATAATGTCAGCTATACTGAATCTAATATAATACATGCCGACTCTACCGTATTTGATGTTTTTACAATTCCCGTCATCATGGGAAATCCGGAAACCGCACTGACCGCTCCGAATACTGTGGCTATAAGTGAATCGATGGCAAAAAAGTACTTCGGTGATGAGAATCCCCTGGATAAGGTTCTTAAGTTCGATAACAGGACCGATTACAGGATTACTGCTGTTTACAGGGATATTCCAGGGACTTCCCATTTTCATTTCAGGTTTATTGCTTCCCTTTATAGTAAAAATGAGTATAGGGAAGACATGTGGCTGAACAATAACTTTCACACTTATATTCTTCTGAGAAAGAATGCGGATCCGGAGCAACTGGCCCGTAAAATTCCTGATCTGGTAGAAAGGTATGTTGTACCTCAGGCTGAGAAGATCCTTGGAACTTCATGGGATAACCTGCTTGAGAATAATATACTTATAAAGTTTAGCATACAGAATGTAAAGGACATTCATCTGGATACCTCAGTATCGGGTGGATTCGATTCCGGAGGCGACATGAAGTTTATATACATTTTCACTATTATAGCCATATTCATTATTCTTCTCGCCTGTATAAACTTTATTAATCTATCAACTGCAAGATCTGCTTTAAGGCTTAAGGATGTGGGTGTAAGGAAGGTATTCGGGGTGCAACGCTCTGTACTTTCCCTGCAATTCATGCTGGAATCCCTGATGACAGTTCTGGTTGCCTATATTATTGCTATGGTCCTTACTGAAATATCACTTCCTTTTTTTAACAGTTTGACCGAGAAGAGCCTGTCAATTAAATACTTTGATCCGAAGTTTATAGGAGAAATGATCGGGCTGATCATTACTATTAGTATTCTGGCAGGAAGTTACCCTGCAATATTTCTTTCCTCTTTCAAACCGATTTCAGTATTGAAGGGAGAAATGATAGCGGGAAAGAGAAAGACAGCCTTCAGGAGCATACTGGTTGTCAGCCAGTTCATCATTTCGCTTGTGCTGCTATCCTCTGTCCTTGTTCTGGGTAAGCAGATGCGGTTCATTCAGAGCAGGAATCTGGGGTACAATAAGGAACAATTACTTATTATAGATAATACGAATCTTTTAGGGAAGAATATCAATAATTTCAAGAATGAGTTAAAAACAAATCCGCAGGTACTTTCTATGACACAGAGCGGATTTCTGCCGTCTCCATCAGAAAGGAACAATGGTTCTGTCTGGCGGGATGGGATTATCACAAATGAACCCCTTGTTCTTACCCATTTTTTTATTGATACCTCTTATCTTCAAACTTTTGAAATTAAGATTATCAGGGGCAGAGGATTTTCCAGGGATTTCTCCACAGATTCTGCATCCGTTGTCATCAATCAGGCGGCCGTAAAGTTGTTAGGGTGGGAGGATCCGATCGGGAAAAAATTTGGTACCCTTGTTGGTGCGGATTATAATGGTCACAATGCTGTCCTGGATGTTTATACTATAATCGGGGTAGTGGAGGATTTTAATTTCATTTCGCTTCATCAACCTGTAACGGCACTCGCTATGTATCTCAAGCCCAGCGACCAGATGATAACATGCCGTATAAGGAGCAATACCAATATCTCCGAACTGCTTGGCTTTATTAAATCAAAATGGGATGAGAATGCCCCGGGGCAGCCTTTTAATCACGATTTTGTAGATGAAAGTCTTCACCGACAGTATGGAGGTGAGACAAAGCTGGCCATGATCCTGGGCATTTTCACCGCACTGGCATTCTTTGTAAGCTGCCTTGGATTGTTCGGTCTGGCTCTTTTTGCATCTGAACAGCGTAAAAAAGAAATCGGATTAAGAAAAGTTAATGGGTCAGGTATAGGCCAGATAGTGTGGATGCTGTCAGCAGATTTTATGAAGCTGATACTTATATCATTTTTTCTGGCATGTCCCGTCTCTTATTATCTGATGGATAAATGGTTACAAAATTTTGCATACCGTACGAATATCTCTTTCTGGATTTTTGGGATTACTATACTTCTTACCTGTATCATTGCCCTGTCGACAATTGGTTATCAGTCCTACAAAGCAGCTGCAACCAATCCGGTTAATACCCTGCGGTCAGAATAAAGTACATGTGTAACTATTTAATTGTCTAACACTAATAATTCAATTCCATGTTATCATTTTTCAAGCTTTTTATAAGGAATGCCTTACGAAACAAGACGTTTACATTACTTAACATTTTTGGTCTCGCTATCGGGATGTCCGGTTTTATTCTGATAATGCTCTGGGTCAATGATGAATTTTCGTACGACAAATACAATACAAATTCAGAAAGGATTTACAGGATAAATTTTCACCTGCGACTCATCGGACGTGAATTTACATCTTCTTATTGCCCTGCCCCGCTTGCCTCAACTCTGAAGAGGGATTATCCTGAAATAGAACAGGCTGTAAGATTCAAGAATTACGGTGAATCCATTGTAAAATATAACAATACAAGCTATACGGAGCATAATATAATTTATGCCGATTCTACAGTCTTCGAAATATTCACGATACCCGTAATAAAGGGGAATCAGGAGACTGCTCTTACGGCTCCCTTCACAATTGCCATAAGTGAGTCGATGGCAAGGAAGTATTTTGGTGAAACAGATCCGTTAAATAAGATCTTGCGATTTGACAATAGTGATAATTACCGTGTAACTGCAATATATAAGGATATCCCTGGAAACTCACATTTTCATTTCAGTTTTATAGTTTCTCTAAACAGCCGCAGAGACATGGGTAAGGATATGTGGCTCAGCAATAATTATCATACATACGTACTTCTTAAAAAGAGTGCGGATCATGCAGCCTTCGAGAAAAAGCTTGATCAGGTGGTAGAAAGATATGTAGGACCGCAGGCGGCCCAAATTTTAGGGAGTTCATGGGAAAATCTGAAAGGGAAGGGTATGCTAACGGAATTCAGCATTCAGAATGTTCGGGATATCCATCTGCGAACAGACATAATAGGAGGTTTTGAGGCGGGAGGTGACATTAAATATGTTTATATTTTTATTCTCATAGCACTTTTTATCATACTGCTGGCCTGCATTAATTTCATCAATCTTTCAACTGCAAAATCATCCGCAAGAATAAAAGAGGTGGGCATCAGAAAGACTTTTGGTGTTCAGCGGGCCAGGCTTTCACTGCAGTTCATGATCGAATCATTTTTAATAGTTTTTGCAGCATACATAGTTGCTATGGTGATTACCGAAGATTCGCTTCCATTTTTCAATCAGCTTACAGAAAAGAGTCTCACAATAAATTATTTCGATATCAGATTTATTGGAGCTGTCCTGGGTCTCGTGATCATGATAAGTATCCTGGCTGGAAGTTATCCTGCAATAATCTTATCATCGTTCAGACCAATTGCTGTTTTGAAAGGTGAGATGGTAACTGGAAATAAGAAGACGTCATTTAGAAGCATACTGGTTATAGGACAGTTCACAATCTCATTGATTCTGCTTTCATCTGTTCTCATACTGAATAAACAGATGAAATTTATTCAGTCGCAAAAACTTGGATATGATCAGGAGCATTTGCTTGTTGTAAACAATGCCTACCTGCTTGACAAGAATATTGAGCAGTTCAGGGATCAGATAGCCACCAATCCTCAGATCCTTTCAATATCGATCAGCGGATTTTTACCCTCTCCTTCCGACAGGACAAACGGGTCAATCTGGCGTGACGGAATTATGTCGAATGATCCGCTTATGGTGACCCATTTCTTTGTAGACCATGATTATTTCAAAACATTTGATTTAAAAATTGCGGAGGGAAGAGCATTCTCCAAAGATTTCTCCACCGATTCCTCAGCAGTTGTAATAAACCAGGCAGCCGCGAAACTGTTTGGCTGGGAAGATCCGCTGGGAAGAAAGATAGGTACGGTACTGACTCCGGACTTTGATCCAAAAAATCCGGTACTTGATGTCTATACAATAATCGGTGTTGTGGAAGATTTCAACTTCAAATCGCTTCATTCACCGGTCGAGCCGCTGGTTATGTACCTGAAGAAAAGCAATCAGCTGATGACCTGCCGTATCAGGCGTGATACAAATATCCCTGATATGGTATCTTTTCTTAAATCCAAATGGGCAGAGAATGCTCCGGACCAGCCATTCGCATATGATTTTGTATCGGATAGCCTTCACCGTCAGTACGGTGGTGAGCTGAGGCTGGGTAAAATCCTTGGAATATTTACAGGCCTGGCTTTCTTTGTAAGCTGCCTTGGGCTGTTTGGACTTGCATTATTCGCATCCCAGCAACGTAAAAAGGAGATAGGTCTCAGGAAAGTAAACGGGTCAGGAACTGGCCAGATAATATGGCTGCTGTCGGCCGATTTTGCAAAGCTTATACTGATTTCCTTTGTAATTGCCTGTCCTGTATCATACTATCTCATGAGCAAGTGGCTGCAAGGGTTTGCATATCGCACAGGAATAACCTGGTGGATCTTTGCAATATCTGTTATATTAAGTCTTATAATCGCTCTTGCCACAATCGGATATCAGTCTTACAAGGCTGCTTCTGCAAATCCGGCCAGTATCCTGCGGTCAGAATAGATTCCCTTTCTGAAAACAAGGTTTTATAACAGGACTCAAAAGACTTTTCATCCGGTTTAATATATTTATTAATAAAAAATGTCTATTTTTTTGACACATTTTATTTTTTATGACGTCTTTTGAATAAAAGATTCAAGATGAAGGGCACATTACTTATTGTTGATGAAAGCAGGGCCATACTCAATTCACTTCAGGAAATAGCACGACCTGAGTTTGACAAGGTTATTACGCTGACCAATCCGAACAGGATACCTGAGAGTCTGAGAAAGAATGAGATTGATATTGTGATGCTTGATATGAATTTTAAATCTGGTATCCATAATGGCAATGAAGGCTTTTTCTGGATGAATGAGATATTCAGTTACGACAGGAACATAAGTATAATTATTGTAACAGCCTCCGGCAATATTGAGCTTGCAGTCAGGGCGGTACGGGAGGGGGCCGTTGATTTCATCATGAAGCCATGGGATAATACGAAGCTGCTTGCAACATTTAATGTAGCATGGCAGCTCAGGCTTTCACGGCTGGAGGCAACCACTCTTAAAAATGATAATCAGCTGCTTAAGAAGGAGATCAATAAAGGCAGTGAAAAAATTATTCTTGGTGCTTCCCCTACAATGATAAATGTTATGAATATAGTAAGGAAGGTTGCAGGCACTGATGCGAATGTTCTGATAACAGGAGAAAATGGTACGGGCAAGGAGCTGGTGGCCAGGGAAATCCATAACCAGTCGAAGAGGGCAGGGGAGCTGATGGTCAGCGTAGATATGGGATCCATCACGGAAACACTTTTTGAAAGTGAATTATTCGGACATGTAAAGGGAGCATTCACGGATGCACGTGAGGACCGGAAGGGAAAATTTGAAATAGCCCATAAAGGCACACTGTTCCTTGACGAGATAGGCAATCTCTCCCTTCAGGCACAGGCAAAGCTGCTGAGTGTGCTGCAGAACAGATATGTTGTAAGAGTCGGCTCCAACAAGCAGGTCTCAATCGACATCAGGCTCATCTGTGCCACCAACTGCGATCTCATTGAGATGGTCCACGAGGGGAGGTTCCGTGAGGACCTTTTATACCGTATCAACACTATATATATTGAAGTACCTCCGTTACGCGACAGGGTGGATGATATTCCAATACTGGCAAACTATTTTCTGCGTGTCGATTCGGAACGTTACAACAAAGGTACAATGAAGATAAGTACACATGCTATGGAAAAGCTGGCCAATCACAACTGGCCCGGGAATGTAAGGGAATTGCAGCATGCAGTCGAAAAAGCTGTGATAATGAGTGAATCACCTGTTCTTAAGTCTTCGGATTTTATATTCAATTCAACGCACAGAAGTATTATGACTGATGAGCTTACGCTTGAAGAGATGGAGAGAAGGCTGATCACCGAAAGTCTGAAGAGGTATAGTGATAACATCAGTATAGTAAGCGACAAACTTGGAATAACCAGGCAGACACTCTATAATAAGATGAAAAAGTTCAACCTGTAAGCACACATCTCTCCTGTTTTCTCTCAGAATTCAACTCAAAATCTGCATCATGGATCTTCCGCGGAATTTTATTCTTTTCGCAACGTTTCGGCAGGGTTTATTGTGGCTGCTTTCATTGCTGCAAAAGTAACTGTACCGAGTCCGGCGGCGAGTGTAAAGATTCCTGCTACAAGCATATACCGTTTGCTGATCGATGTTTTATATGCGAAAATATTAATGAAGGAATAATGCTTTTGGTTAAATATTGACAGGAGACTATTTCGGAATAACAGCTTTATCATATCTGAAATATTCAACCGGTTTTTCAGGAGAAGACTATGATAAAAAATTAATAAAGGGGTACCTGCTGTGGTGCCCCTTTATTCCTTCATTATCTATGATAAGGAGAATCCGGGTCAGATCTAATTTTCTGCAACCACCTGACCGTCGAAAAGATTTACAACCCTGTGTGCATATCCTGCATCCCTGTCAGAGTGTGTAACCATTATGATTGTTGTTCCCTCCTTGTTGAGTTCTGTGAGAAGGTTTATAACCTCTATACCGTTCTTGGAGTCGAGGTTTCCTGTAGGCTCATCGGCAAGGATCAGCTTGGGGTTGGCGACTACTGCTCTTGCAATGGCCACCCTCTGTTGCTGTCCGCCAGAGAGCTGCTGTGGAAAATGTTTGGCGCGGTGTGATATTTTCATCCTTTCAAGAACATCTTCCACACTTTTTTTTCTATCACCTGATTTCATCTTCAGGTAAATAAGGGGAAGTTCGACATTCTCGTAGACATTGAGTTCGTCGATCAGGTTAAAGCTCTGGAAGACGAATCCGATATTTCCCTTTCGGAAGATTGTCCTGTCGCGTTCCTTCAGGTTCGCAACCTCCGTTCCGTTGAAGATATAGCTTCCGGATGAAGGGTTATCGAGGAGGCCCAGAATGTTAAGGAGGGTCGATTTCCCGCATCCTGAGGGGCCCATTACTGCTACATACTCTCCCTCTTTTACGTTCAGGGTTACCTTGTTCAATGCAGTTGTTTCAACTTCTTCTGTTCTGAAGACCTTGGTTAAATCATTTGTTTTAATCATGACTCTGGTTATTAATTGTTATTTATTATTTGGATTTTTTAAGAATGAGTTTTTCATTTTTGCCGAAGGTTTCGTAGCCTGATACGATTACTTTCTCACCTGGTTTCAGCCCTTCGAGCACTTCATAGTATCTCGGATTTTTCCTTCCAATTGAGATATCGCGCTTTGTGGCAAACGATTCGGTAGGATCGAGAACGAATATCCACTGACCTCCGGTCTCCTGGAAGAATCCACCTATCGGCACCATGACCGATACTTTTGGCTGGCCGAGCTGCAGGCTGATGTAGTAAGTCTGTCCGGTCCTGATATTGTTAGGCATGCTGTCGCGGAAGATCATGTCGATCTTAAAAGTGCCATTACGTACTTCGGGGAATACTCGTCTCACTGTAAGGTTAAATTTACTGCCCTGTCTTTCAAGTGTACCGTCGAGCTGGGTTCTTACTCTGTCAATGTAATGTTCATCTATCTGAGCTGTAACCTTATAGGAAGTAAGAACATTTATCTGTCCCATGTTCTCCCCTCGATTTATGTTCTGACCTATTTCAGGGCTGAGGAGGCCGAGCTCTCCGTCTACGGGAGCAGCGACGTTCAGGTTTTGTACCCTGTCCTTAACCATATCAAGGTTTTTTCTCATATTTACAAGATCATTTCTGGTAGTCTCCACGTTAAATGAGCGGAAAATGGAATCTTGTTTATACCGCTCATAATAAAGATCCCTTGATTGTATGGCCATATCCAGGTCTTCCTTCGACCTCAGGTATTCCTCTTTTGAGATAAGGCTGTCTTTGATAAGGATTTCGTTCTGCTGAAAGTTGCGTTCTCTTCTTTCTATATCATACTTAAGGGACACAAGTTCTCTTTTTATTGCCAGCTTTTCCTGTTCCATAGAGAGTAGCGTCTGCCTGAGGAAGTTTTCCTTCTCGGCAAGCATTGACTCGCTGTTGAGGATATTCAGATAAAGGTCGGGATTGGAAAGTCTCAATATTATCTCTCCTTTTTTAACCATAGCCCCTTCTTCGATTAGTTTCTCTTCCACACGTCCGCCTTCCTGAGCATCAAGGAATATTGTGGTTATAGGTTCGACAGTGCCGGGGACAGTAATATAATCATTGAACTGGTCCTCAATTACTGTTTCAATAATAAGCTTATCTTTTTCAACCTTGTATGTGGAGGTACGGTCGGCAAAGAAAGCCATGTAGATGAGTACTATCATTGCCAGTCCGATTCCGATATATCCCAGGTGCTTTTTTTGTAGTCCTTTTTTCTTCGGGATAACTTTATCCATTGTTTCGCGAGGAGTGTCCATTTTTTTATTTATTTATTGATTTATTTAGTTCAGTATTAAATTTTCATATTCTCCGGTAGAGTATAACTGTACGGCCAGCTTTCTTACGATCAGCTGCAGCTTTGTTCTCAATGCTTCCGTTTCGGCCGAAAACAGAGTTGTTTTTGCAACCGTATAGTCTGTTACGTCGACCAGTCCTGATTCAAATTTCTTTTCCACGGCATTGAAAGATTTTTTATTGTATTCAAGGTTGGACTGCGATGCGGCAAATTCACCTCTGCCACGGTTATAGTTAAGACAGGCGTTT
Source organism: uncultured Bacteroidales bacterium (assembly GCA_963789465.1). Taxonomy (GTDB): domain Bacteria; phylum Bacteroidota; class Bacteroidia; order Bacteroidales; family VadinHA17; genus LD21. Next base: position 154,849 of record CAWBLL010000020.1, on the reverse strand, counting down.
TCGATTTCCGTATAGAGATTGTTCTTTTCCAGTTCAAGCCTTAGAGCCGTATCATCTCTTTTTAATTTGGCAAGCTTAATATTTCTTGCTGCAGAATAGCGGTTGAATATTGGTATATTAAGGGAAAGACTGATTGCCTGGTTGTTATTGTTCTTCAGCTGTGTTTTGAAGGGATCCTGTGGTGTGTCCGTATCGCTTATTACGTTATAATTAGTCCCGATACCTCCCATTGCTGACAGTTTTGGAGATACATATCCCTTTGATGCGGCAACCTGTTTTTTTGCAGCATTCAGTTCATATGTGATTTCCTTGAGCCGGGGTAGTACCTCTGCTGCAAGGGTATAAACACTGTCGGTACTAAAGGTGACATCTGTTATAATGATCTTGTCAAGGTCAGGTAAAAGTATATCAAATTCAGATCCGGATTGCAGCTGAAGCATCTGCTTCATTGTTGTAATTGCCTGACTAGTTGTGTTTTGAGCTGTAATATAAGCCAGTCTGTCAGCTGAAACACGGCTTTCGATCTCGTATTGTTTAGAGAGAGCCTCTCGGCCGGTCTCTACCATTTTGGTGATTCTGAAAAGCTGTCTCTCGGAGAGATCGAGCTGCATTTTCGAGGCATCCTCCAGTCCCTTGGCATACAGGATCTGGTAGAACTGACCAAGAATATCAACAATAAGCCTGTTCCTGACTATTTTCTCCATTTCCAGACCAGCCTGCACCATGAACTTGTTAGCCGCAATGGTATTCATTGTAATAAATCCGTTGAAGATATTCACTGAAGCTTGCATGCCATATTGATTACTGAAGTTCTGGTTCAGGGTTATCGTGTTATCAACAGGGTTCACTGATCGACCGAAGTACATATCTGCAGTCGATCCAAGATTAAGCGAGGGAGTCAGATCCATTTTGGATTTTAAAAGATCTACCTCTGCGCTTCTTGTTTGAAGCTTTTCTCTCTTCAGTCCGATATTGTTTTCGATTGCATAATTGATACAGTCCTCGAGTGTCCATTTTTTCACCTGCGATGATGCCTCCCGGAATCCAAGGGCAATCAGCAGTGTTATTATCCAAATTATCTTTTTCATTTTTCTGTAAATGTTTTAACCTCTATTGCCAAAGAGTGTGCCATAAACATTAAATACCATTAAATCAATAACATGCCTGAATTGCCCTTCTGGAGTATGTAAAAAAAATAGACAGTATCATGTGTGAAAATATTACACATGGGTTGGAATGAGGTTGTCTTAAAAGCCAAAATCTATTAACCGCAAAGATCGCAAAGTAACATTCCAATGGATACCGGGAGTTACTGGTATTGCGCAAAGGTCGCAAAGTCCCGGTAGCATAGTTATCCGGGTTAATTACAATGTTTTATCTTTGCGTACTTTGCCATAACTTTGTGTACTCTGCGGTTAAAAAGGACTTCTTCAACAGCCACGTTCAATTTCATGAAAGAGATACCATTTAACAAACTTTAATATCTCATACGCATTTATATCCGGTATATTCATTAAATTTGGTTATCACTTTGCCCGGGATTATCAATTGTATTCATTATACGGTGTTTCTAAAATAAACTGATTACCATGAAAACTAAAAAATTTACCCGACGCGAGGTTATTGCCACAACATCGGCAGGAGCCTTGGGAACAATGATCAGCTGGCCCTTATCCTCAGTGGGTCTCTCCTCATTCGGTAAGGAAAAACTGGCTATTCTCGGTGGAGAAAAAGTTCATAACGGTAGCTGGCCGGAATGGCCTGTATGGGATCAGACCGCTGAGCCCGGAATAGTTGCAATGCTGCGAACAGGAAGATGGTGGAGGGGAAGTGGGGAACATGTCGAGGAATTTGAAAAGAAATATGCTGCCCTGATGGGGGCAAAACAATGTGTGGCAACAGCTAGCGGAACAACGGCTCTGATTACAGCACTGGGGGTCCTTGGCGTGGATGCCGGTGATGAAGTGCTTGTTTCGCCTTACACCTTCATTGCTACCTATAATTCGATCTTCTTTCATAAAGCTTTGCCGGTATTCGTAGATACAGATCCCGAGACTTTCCTCATGAACCCCGCAAAGATCGGGTCAAGGATCACTGACCGGACTGCCGCGGTATTGCCTGTCCATATATATGGATTGCCTGTCGATATGGACAGTGTTAATAAGGTAGCCAAAGACCATAAGCTGAAAGTTATTGAAGATGCCTGCCAGGCATGGCTGTCAGAATATAAGGGGAAAAGGACCGGCACCGCGGGAGATCTGGGATGTTTCAGCTTTCAGAATTCAAAGCATATTCCTGCCGGGGAAGGCGGAGCAATAGTGGGAATGGACGGAGACCTGCTCGACCGTTGCCATAGCTACCATAATTGTGGAAGGCCATATGGGAATATGAAGCCGGAACCTGGCTATCCCTACAGGGGAGGAAATTTCAGAATGCAGCAATCACAGGCTCTTATACTGATGTCGCAGATGAAACGCATTGAAAAAGATAATGATATGAGGCTCTCAAATGCCCTTTATCTCGACAGCAAGCTCAAGTCGATACCGGGAATTGTACCCTATAAGCTGGCTAATGGAGCAACAAGAGCTGTTTACCATTTATATCCTTTCAGATACCAGAAGGAGAAATTCAATAATATACCCAAGCAAAAGTTCATAGAGGCGCTGAATGCTGAAGGTATTCCGGCTACAGGAGGATATGGCAGGCAGAATAAGGACCTTCTTTTTGAAGAGGCATTCAACTCAAGAGGATACAAAAGGCTCTTCTCTGATGCCAGGATCAATCAATGGCGCGAGCAGAATCACAATCTCCCCGGAAATGACCAGGTATGTGATGAAGTAGTGACATTTTACCAGAGCATATTGCTTGGAAGCAAAAAAGATATGGATGATATTGTAAATGGAATTACCAAGATATATGAGAACAGGGACTCGCTCGCTTGAGTTTCCGTCGGAGTGTTGCCTTAAACGTTGATAAATAAAAATGAATACATACAACAGACGTAATTTTTTGAGAACCTCCCTGATAGGTGGAGTCGCCATGACTTGCATCAAGCCTCTCAGTACTCTGACTTCCCTCGGGATGCCGGAACAATTTTCCTCAGGAGTGTCAATTACTTCCGGAGATAACCGTGCAGATATGGCATTCCGTGCACTTAAGCCATTTTCAGGCCAGATTGCAAGGGCAATAGGGGATCGTCGGGTAATCCTTAAGCCTAACAATGTTTCAATCGATGTCCCTCTATGTGCCACACATGTTGATACTCTCGAAGGTATCCTGGAGTTTCTTAAATCGATCAAAAAGGACAAGAATGTAATTATCGCAGAATCCGCAGCCGGCGGACCTACTTTTGACGGGTACAGCAACTATGGATATTACAGGCTGGCTTCGAAATATAAGGTCAAAATGGTTGATCTGGATCAGGAACCATATGAGACGCTTTATGTTTTTGATGAAAAGGATTTCAAGCCTCATCCGATCAGGACGTCAAAGGTACTGCTTGACCCGGAATCATATATTGTTTCAGTAGCACGGATGAAGACCCATGATCGCATTGTAGCTACCCTGTCATTGAAGAATATTGTTCTGGGTGCCCCGATTAAGGATAAAGGTTTCAGCTGGAGCCCGTCAAGGAAGCCGGGCACTGTAAATGACAAACCCATTGCACACGGAGGTGGATTCAGAGGACTCAATTATAATCTCTTTGCCCTTTCCGGACGGTTACATCCGCATCTTGCTGTAATTGACGGATTTGAGGGAATGGAAGGGAATGGACCGAATAAAGGGACTCCGGTAGATCACAGGGTATGCGTGGCGAGTACCGACTGGCTTTCCGCCGACAGAGTTGCTGTTGAACTTATGGGTATAGATTTTGCTAAAATTGGATATCTGAATTATTGCGCCAATGCAGGAAAGGGAGTTGCTGACCTCAATAAAATAGAGATCATAGGCGAATCCATCAGCGCACATAAGAAGTCTTACAAGCTCAGTGACAACATAGAAAAACAACTTGTCTGGATGACCCCGGCCTAATTAATTGTATCTCGTTAACTGCCAATTAATTTTAACCTTTCTGCACCAACTGGTAATTGCATTCAGTTGAAAAAAGAATTAAATAAAATTTGTTTAATTAAACGATTAAGCATATCTTGTTTTTCTAATTTTTAAACTGAATCATTTATAGATGCAGCAAAACAAGTCCGGCACACTTATAATTGCGAAATATGGATAAAAGGGTGTCGTTGAAAGATATAGCTAATAAGGTTGGGGTTTCCATTGCCCTGGTTTCTTATGTCATGAATGGCCAGGAAAAGAAAAAACGGGTAGGAGCCGAGGTTGTGAAAAAGATCAGGCAGGCAGCTAAGGATCTTAATTATCAGCCAAACCAGATTGCACGAAGCCTGAGAACCGGATCTACAAAAACAATCGGGCTTATAGTGGCTGATATCGCGAATTCCTTTTTTGGTCATCTTGCAAGGATCATAGAAGATGAAGCGAATAATTTTGGATATACAGTAGTTTTCGGCAGCTCGGATGAGAATGATTTTAAATCAGAGGCCTTGATCAATACGCTGCTGAACAGACAGGTGGATGGTTTTATTATTGTACCTGCCCAGGATACCCTGATCCAGATGCGTAATCTGATTAAAAAGAAATTTCCGGTAGTTTTTCTCGATCGCTATTTCCCTGAACTAAATTCAAGTTATATAGTACTGGATAATTACCAGGCTACATTTGAAGCTACAAATCATCTCTTCAACAGAGGGTACAGGCGAATCGCCTTCATTGCTTATAAATCGTCACTGATTCATATGAAGGAGAGAATCAGAGGATATACAGAGGCCATGGATAACATTGGGCTGAAAGACGGTAGTTCAGTTCATGAAATCAGATTTGAACAATCACAGAAAGATATGGATAACATTTTCAACGAGTTGATTGTTGCAAACAAAAAAACAGATGCCCTTATCTGTGCCACAAATGCCCTGTCAGTGTCAGCGCTGATATCTGTCAAGAAAAACGATATATTGATACCTGATGACCTGGCTTTGATAGGTTTCGACGGTGGTGAATGCTTTGATTTATACCATTCTCCTCTGACTTATGTGAAACAGCCTCTTGAAGAGATGGGTAAAGAAGCTTTCCGGGTACTGCTTGACTTAATAAACGGTTCCAGTAAAACGAGCCATATTACACTCAACCCGACTCTGATTATTAGAAATTCAACCTGATTTTTTTTATACTATTATGCTTAATCGATTAAAACAATTTAATATCTGAATATCGCTTTTAATTATTTTCATTACTAAAAACTGGCAAAGATGAAAAAGGCAAAAATTATAAAGTTATTACAGGCAGTTGCCATATTGCAGCTAGCCCTTCTTCTCAGCTGTTCATCTGCAGTGAATAAAAAAACCAAAGAGATGACAAACCTTGTCCCAAAAGGGAAATATGGCTACGATGTGGCTTTTTTCCAGGAAAGAAAAATCGAAACTATTGAATTAAAGGATGACCAGTCAGAGGCAGCCCTGCTGATCGTACCCGGGTATCAGGGACGTGTTATGACAAGCACGGTGGCTGGATCTGCGGGAACAAGTTTTGGATGGATCAATTACAAATTCATTGAAGCTGGTAAAGTGAGCCCTCAGTTTAATCCTGCAGGCGGCGAGGAAAGAATCTGGCTGGGACCTGAAGGAGGACCATTTTCAATCTATTTCAAAAAAGATGCTAACCAGGTCTTTTCAAACTGGATAGTCCCTAAAGAGCTTGATACAGAGCCATTTGATGTGGTATCCCGATCAGGTTCCAGGGTAAGTTTTAAAAGAAATTTTGAACTTTCCAATGCTTCAGGGACAGAGCTGGTTATAGGCATAGAGCGAACTGTAAAATTGCTTAGCGCGGCTGAAGCTGAACATGCCCTGGGGTTTCCGATCGATACTTCCCTGGCATTTGTTGGCTATGAATCTGAAAATAGATTAATTAACAGGGGCGAGAACGACTGGACGGACAAGTCTGGCGCTTTATCCATCTGGATGCTATCAATGTTCAATCCGTCTCCCGGCGGAGTTGTCTTCATCCCTTATATGGAGGGCAGCGAGGAACAATTGGGAAAAATAGTGAGCGATGATTATTTTGGAAAGGTACCATCCGACCGGCTTATCGTCAGAGATGGAATAATTTTCTTCAAAACGGACGGCAAATACAGAAGCAAGATCGGACTTTCGCCGCAAAGAGCACTTCCGTGGTGTGGCAGCTATGATCCGGAAAAGCAGGTGCTGACAATTCTCTGGCATTCAACTCCGGATGAGCCGTCAAGATATGTCAACAGCAAGTGGGGCCCCCAGGAATTCCCTTTTAAGGGTGATGTTGTCAATTCATATAATGATGGTCCTGTTGAGGACGGAAGCATAATGGGACCTTTTTATGAAATTGAAAGCTCCTCCCCGGCAGCAATGCTTCCTGCCGGTGGCAGTATTATCCATTCCCAGAGGATCTTTCATATCACTGGCAAAGAGGAAAACCTGAGTTTAATAACCGAAAAGCTGTTTCAGATTCCTTTATCTGAGATCAAACAGGCCTTTAAATAAAATGCATGAAAAACATGAATATTTATTCTGAAAAAATGAAATTCTCCGGAAAGTCTGTCAGAACGGGTCTTAAGCTATCTTTTACAGTTGTATCCTTCCTGATGTACTTTGCATTTACATCGTGTACACAGGTAAGGGAGGATAAGGCCAGAATTTTATGGGACAGCTATGGCGTGCCACATATATTTGCCGGGACAAACCAGGAGATGTATTATGCCTTCGGCTGGGCTCAGATGAATAACCACGCCAACCTGATACTGAAACTTTATGCACAGTCAAGGGGCAGGGCGGCTGAATACTTTGGGAAAGATTATATTGAGTCTGACAGGCAGATCCTTCTTTTTGACCTGCCCGGGCTCGCCCGAAGCAGTTATCTGAAGCAGGGTAAGGAGTATAAATCCTATTTGGATGCTTTTGTTAAAGGCATGAATGATTACGCAAAAGCAAACCCTGATTCCATAGGTGAAAATTTCAGGCAGGTCCTCCCGGTAACAGGTGAAGATATTCTCTCACATACACTAAGGGTTATCTGTCTGGAGTTTCTTGCGGCAGACGACATCTACGCTGTAAAGAGACTGACAGCTCCGGGATCAAATTCTCTGGCTATTGGTCCTTCCAGATCGGAATCTGGAAATGCTATGCTGATCTCCAATCCACATCTTCCATGGAGTGATTTTTTCCTGTGGTTTGAAGCGCATCTCAATTCATCTGAGATTCACACATATGGCGTTGCCCTGGTTGGAATGCCTGTTCTTACAATCGCTTTTAATGATAATCTTGGATGGACACACACTGTAAATCCAATCGACGCCTCTGACAGATATGAGCTGACGCTGAAAGGAGACGGTTATCTGCTGGATGGGAAAACAGAGCCCTTTGATAAAAGAGAAGTTACGATAAAAATTAAACAGGATGATGGCTCCTTGCTTGAGCAGAAGTTTGAGTTTAAAAATTCAAAACATGGTCCGGTTACCGGAGAGAAGGGAGACAAAGCCTATGCTGTCCGGATTGCGGGGCTTGGTAACACCGGCATCATAGAACAATATCACAAAATGGCCAGGGCAGCTGACCTGAGTGAGTTTGAATCGGCACTTAAAATGCTTCAGAATCCCATGTTCAATGTAATATATGCTGACAGGTCGGGTAATATTCTGTACCTGTTTGGCGGAGATGTCCCCGTGCGCAGTGAGGGGGATTTTGCATTCTGGCACGGCACTGTCGATGGTACGGATTCAAAATATATCTGGGACAAATATCATACGTATAGTGACCTTCCGCGAGTACTGAATCCACCTGCAGGCTTTGTCCAGAACTGCAATGATGCTCCATGGGTTTGCACATATCCTCCGGTTCTGGAACCTGACAGTTTCCCATCATATATGGCCCCGCTGGGAACATACTGGAGAGCACAGCGGACAATAAACATGATTAAGGATAATCATTCAATAACCTTTGATCAGCTGGTAGGGTATAAGCTTAATACCGAAATGGAAGTGGCGGATCGTTTTCTTGGCGACCTTCTTGCCGCTGTTAAAGAGTATCCGTCCCCTGAAGCACTGAAGGCAGCTGAGGTCCTGAAATCCTGGGATAAAAAAACTGATAATGACAGCAGGGGAGCAATACTTTTTGGAGCCTGGTGGAATCAGGTAAGAGGTAATATGTTTGAAGTTCAGTGGAATGAGGCGAATCCGGTGACAACCCCCTCAGGTTTGAAAGACAGGAAGCTGGCTGTGGAATTGCTGATCAAGGCTTCAAAAACCGTAATGGACCAGTATGGATCCCTTGATATTGCTTGGGGCGAAGTAAACCGATTCAGGATGGCCGGACTTGATTATCCTGCAAACGGCGGGCCCGATAATTACGGTATTTTCAGAACGATGTATTTTGTTGACGATAAAGATAATAAGAAACATGCAGTGGCAGGTGACACCTATGTTGCTGTAACGGAGTTTGGCAAGAAAACCCATGCCATGGTTCTTCTCAGCTATGGAAATGCAACCCGGCCGGGCAATAAACACATTGGTGATCAGCTTAAAATGTTATCGGAAAAAAAATTAAGACCGGCCTTGCTCGACGAAGATGAAATAATGAAAAACCTTGAAAAAACCGAAACCCTCTCAATGGGAAACCTACCTAAATAAACTTTAAAAATGAAAAAACCTTTTAAACTAAAGAAATTGTCGGAACGATTTCGAAATGCTTCTTACGTCATATACATGATGTTACTTCTGTTGTTCGTTTCCATGGCATATTCCAGTGCTGCATCTGATGATCAACAAAAGAAAATAATTACAGGTACGATTACGGAGGAGAATGGAAATCCTTTGCCCGGCGCTACAGTAATGATCCAGGGAACCACCACTGGTACGATATCTGATGCCAGCGGGAAATATGTGATTGAAGCAAGCGATGAAAACCAAATGCTTGTTTTCTCTTTTATGGGATATAAGAGCCAGACTCTGTCCATAAAGGATCTGGCTGTTCTTGATGTTAACATGATTCCTGATTTCCAGTCTATTGATGAGGTAGTGGTGATCGGGTACGGCACTCAAAAGAAGATTAATCTGTCGGGGGCTGTCGATGTAGTAAATGCAAAAGCCATAGAGAACCGCCCGGTTTCAAATGTCGTACAGGCATTACAGGGATTGGCTCCGAATGTTAACATCTCTGTCGGAAATAACGGAGGTGAAATGGGGGCAAAGCTAACAATGAATATCAGAGGTCAGGGCTCAATTAGTGGAGGCAGCGTCTATACTCTTGTGGATGGTATAGAACAGGATATTTCAAGCCTTAACCCGGATGATATTGAGAGCATATCTGTGCTGAAGGATGCTGCGGCAGCATCGATCTATGGAGCCCGTGCAGCATTTGGGGTAATCCTTGTAACTACAAAGAAAGGGAGAACTGACGGCATCAGTGTAAATTATAATAATAACTTTTCATTCGCTACACCGACAATAATTCCGCATTCGGTGAATTCGCTTCAATTTGCGGAGTATTTTAATGTTGCTTCAGTAAATGATGGCAAACCACCACTTTTTCAGGATATAATCATCGACAATATAAAGAGATACCAGGCAGGAGACATCGATTACTGGACGATTCCAGTACCATGGGCTCCGCTGTACTGGCTGAGTTATTCGGGATCATGGGCCAATACCGACTGGTACAAGGAACAGTACAGGGACTGGACACCAAACACCACACACAATGTCAGTGTAAGCGGTGGAGATGACCGGACACAGTTCCATATTTCAGGTTCATTATTTGATCAGACAGGATTATTAAAGATCGGTGATGACAGTTTTAACAGGTATAATCTCAATTCAAAGGTCAATACCAAAGCATTTGATTGGTTGAGATTTAATCTGATAACCAAATACAGCAAAGAAAATATAAGCCGGCCAAGCTATGACAGATCCGCTTATTATAATAATGTAGCGAGACAATGGCCGACAAATGCTCCTTATTACCCCGATGGCAGCCTTGCTTATGAAAATGTTCAGATCTGGCTTGAACAGGGCGGTCGTTACAATGAATCCAGGAATGAACTGACATTTATACCGGGAATGGAAATAGAACCCGTAAAGAACTGGATCATCTATACAAATTACAGGTGGAAGATGAACACCAATCCAATAACCGATCATCAGGCAAAAGTTATCGGGACCCTGGCTGATGGTTCGCAGTCGTATCTCAGGTCAAATAACAGTTATGCCAGTTACATGTATGAAAGTTATTATAATTCACCCAATATTTATTCGACATTTAATAAGACAATTGGAAGTCATGCATTTTCTGTCATGGCAGGTTTTGAGCAGGAATTGATCGATTACCAGTCAACTTATTCCAAGCGATATGATCTGGTCTCGGATGATGTTCCATCCCTGCCGACTGCTACAGGCAAGCAGGAGGCCAACGGAACGATTGGCCACTGGGCAACAAGGAGTTATTTCGGGAGGTTGAATTATAACTTTAAGGAAAAATATCTTTTGGAATTTTCAATGAGGTATGATGGTTCATCAAAATTTCCCGATGGTTACAGATGGGGCAGTTTTCCCTCAGGTTCTGCAGCATATGTATTATCGAAGGAGAGCTTCTGGGATCCCGTGGCTGCAATTATAAACAGTTTGAAAATAAGGGCTTCTTATGGCTCCCTGGGCAACCAGGATGTTGCCAACTATCTCTATGTTGAGAGAATGCCCATCTACACAAATCTTCCCTATGTTATGGGAGACAATCTGCCAAATTATGTGGGTATGCCGGGCCTTGTAAGTCCGGGACTGACCTGGGAAAAGGTCATGACCTCGAACGTAGGACTAGATGCCGGATTCCTTAAGAACCGGCTGAATGTTTCCTTTGACTATTTCGTGAGAAATACACTGGATATGCTGGGGCCTGCCGAGTCTCTGCCTGCTGTCCTTGGTACAGAGGTGCCCAGAAGGAACAATGCAACTTTAAGGACAAACGGCTTTGAGTTTGTCGTTGAATGGAAAGACATGATAAGCGATTTCAACTATAATGTCAAATTCATGCTTTCCGATGCCAGGTCGGTGATTACCGATTATTATAATCCGGAGAAGCTTCTCAGCGGAGGATTCTATACAGGTGCCCAGCTTGGTGAGATCTGGGGCTATACAACCACAGGATTGTTCAAGACCGACGAGGATGCACAGAATCCTGCCCATGATCAATCATACCTGTCAGTGGAACCCTGGCGGGCAGGAGATGTCGAGTATGCTGATCTTAACGGAGACCACAAAATAGATATCGGCAGCAATACCGTTGATGATCATGGTGATCTGAGTATTATAGGAAATTCCACTCCAAGGTATGCCTTCAGTTTTGTAACTGCGGCTTCATGGAAAGGATTTGACTTCAATATGTTATGGCAGGGAATAGGCAAGAGGGATCTTGCACTTGGAGGTCCGCTTTTCTGGGGCGCTGCCGGAGTTCCGGATGGTCAGTGGTTTTCCGTTGGTCTGAAAGAGCATATGGATTACTGGACTCCTGACAATACAGATGCCTATTGGCCCAGACCTTACCTCGACAAAGGGGTAAAGAATCATCAGGTGCAATCGAGATATCTGCAGAACGGTGCCTACCTGCGCCTTAAGACCCTTCAGCTTGGTTATACTTTACCTTCACTGATAACGAAGAAAGCTCACATACAGAATTTTAGGATTTATGTATCGGGTGAAAACCTTCTCACCTTTACCAGGCTTATGACAGTATTTGATCCGGAAGCAACGGGAGGGCAGACCGGCAGCGGTCAGTTATATCCTCTGCAGAAATTGATCTCAACCGGTTTAAGTATAACCTTCTAACGATTAAATGACAACAAAATGAAAAAATATCTATTATACTTAATATTTGCCGGACTCTTCATTTCCTGGTCCTGCTCAAAGGATTACCTTGAAAGATACCCTCTGGATGAACTGTCTCCCATGTATTTCTTCAAAACAGCAAACGACCTGAAACTTTTTGCAAACAGGTTTTATCCTCTTCTGCCTGCGCACAGCGGATACGGAGGAGGTACATTCTGGTTCGAAAAGAACAGCGATAATCTCGTGCCGGGTTCAATAGACCTGCGTTTGGCAGGAACGCGTACAATACCCTCCACAGGAGGTGGATGGGACTGGACGGAGATACGCCAGGCAAATTATTTTCTGGAACATTGCTATACCGCAGATGACGATCCTGAAAATATCAGAGTATATATTGCAGAGGTAAAGTTCTTTAAAGCCATCCTCTATTTTGACAAAGTAAAGACCTTTGGCGATGTCCCCTGGCTTATTAGCTCCCTAAATACGGAATCACCTGAACTGTATGCCCCCAGGGATAAAAGAAATGTTGTTATTGATTCCATTATTACACTGCTCGATTCTGCAATCGTAAATCTTAAGCCAAAGGGTTCATCGGAGCCTTTCCGGATAAACCGCGAGGCCGCCATGCTGATAAAAGCAAGAGTATGCCTTTATGAGGGCACCTGGGAGAAATATCATTCCGGGACTCCATTCGGAGTGGCAGGCATGGATGGCACCAGGTATATTCAACTTGCTGCCGATGCTGCAGGGCAGCTTATGCAGGCAGGAACCATGAGTCTCTATAAAGGCCCTGCAGGTAAGGAGTACTGGTCTCTCTTCAACAAGCTTGACTATTCTGATAACCCCGAAGTAATTCTCTGGAAAAAATATGATATAGGACTGGGTGTTTATCACCAGGTGAGCTCTTACCTTAGCAGCGGCGCAGGCGATATTGGAATTGCCAGAAGCCTTATTGACAGTTATTTATGCACAGACGGAAAGCCGGTTTCCGTTAGTCCTGAATTCATGGGCTACGATTCACTGGAGGCTGAGACGATGAACAGGGATCCCCGTCTCAGACAATCCATCTTTATGAAAGGTTATGACCAGACAATAAATTCTCCCGGCGGCGGGGCTGATATTAAATTTATCAAACCGGCTATCGACCTTACAGGCCAGTTTCGGGCCACTACAGGGTATTGCATCTACAAAGGAGTCAATCCTGAATTTTCCCAGCACACATCTGCAGGAGGTACTATGGGGTCAATAATATTGCGTTATACGGAGGCCCTGCTGATCTACGCTGAAGCAAAAGCTGAGCTTGGCACAGTTACCCAGAATGATATAGATATTACAGTTAACCTTATTCGTGACAGGGTTGGTATGATACACCTTGATTTGAATAACATTGCCTTTGATCCGAACTGGGACTATCCTTCTCTATCCCCCGTAATTAATGAGATCAGGAGGGAGAGACGTGTGGAACTGTCTTTCGAAGCCATGAGATGGGATGACCTGGCACGATGGAGAGCACACCATCTTTTTGCAGGCAAACGTCCCGGGGGAATTCTGTACGTTGGTTCCGATCTGGAAGGGACATATTTTGATTATCTTGGAAATCCGACAATCGTACTAGGTCAGAACCTTTTCGTTGATTCTGATGGATTTATAGACCCTTACCGGACAGCATTGCCAAACGGTTTTGGCTTTGATCCTGACCGTGATTATTTGTCACCAATTCCAAGCGATGAGATCACTCTTAACCATAATCTGGTACAAAACCCAGGATGGGATTAATAAATTGGAAAGAAATTTATATAAGAATAATGATGATAATTTTGGTAAATTTGAATAATAGACTAAAAGATATTACAACCAAACACAATTGATTGAGATTCCATGCAATGATGTATAAAACTTCTGGAATAAGCTATCTTAAGCCGAGTCTGTTTTACCTGTTTTTGGTATTGATTCTCTCCGGCTGCGCGAGCAGCGTGACTCTGGAATCATTACTGAAAGAGATGACCAACAGGGAAAGTCTGACTTATTTTCCGGTCAGGGAGTTTACTCATCATCAATTCAGCAGTTATAACCGTGAATCGGTTTCTCCTGACAGGGATGGCTGGTATGCGAATTCCGACATGTCTCATTTTATCAGAGTGGAACAAAATTCCGGAAGACGCGAGTTTGTCCTTTTTGATGCTGATGGCCCCGGAGCTGTCGTCCGCTGGTGGATGACCTTCTATAAAGCCCAGGATGGTATGCTCAGGGTTTATATTGACAATGACACTATTCCCATATTAAGAGGGACCCCATTGCAGCTTTTAAGGGGAAATCTGATTGCAAAGGCCCCGCTGGCAGTTGCAGTTCAGGAAGGAGCACCGCTTGGGGAAGCTGGCCGGGATTATGATCATAATTTCTATGTTCCGCTGCCTTTTTCCAAACACTGCAAGATCACCTACGAATTTGATTCACTGAGGTTGCGTTATGAAGATGAAGGTGTGCCTGTTCCTCAGGGTTACTGGTGGCCAGATGTATTCTATAATATAGGATACAGGTTATACGGGAAAAATGTGAAGGTAAGTTCTCTGACTTTGCAGGCCCTGAAAAATGCAAAAAATCTGCTTGATGAGGCTGGGGATAAACTATTGAAGGACCCCGGCAGATCCGCCAATGAGAATGAGTTTCAGAAGCTTGTTGCCCCCGGCGACTCACTGGTTATTGAGTTTACACGTAAAGATCGGTCCGTATCCAGTCTTAAAGTAGAGCTAAAGGCACAGAATATGCCGCAAGCTATGCGTTCAACAGTGCTCAGTGCGACTTTCGATGGTTATAATACCCTTTGGCTTCCTGTGGGTGAATTTTTTGGTGCAGGGTATAGCAGCCATCAGCACAGAACATGGATGAACCAGGTTGATGAGTCAGGGAAGATGGGTTCTTTCTGGGTTATGCCCTTCAGGCAAAAGTGTGCACTTGTATTTATAAATTACGGTTCTGATACCATTGATCTGAAGGTAGATGCCGGCCTTGAACATTATAAGTGGAAACCTGAAAGCATGTATTTCGGAGCCTCCTGGCATGAGTATTATCATATTAACACAAGATCTCCCAGCGGTTCTCCATTTAACCTGAATTTTATTAACATCGAAGGAAAAGGAGTTTATGCAGGCGACCAGATCTCACTTTTCAATAATTCCTACCAGTGGTGGGGTGAGGGTGATGAGAAGATATTTGTCGACGGAGAAGCTTTTCCTTCTAGTTTCGGGACCGGTACAGAAGATTATTATGGCTATTCATTCGGTCGTCAGGAGCCATTTTCCCATCCGTTTATTTCACAACCCATTGGCACGGGAAATATGTCCTGGGGTCCTACGGTGAACATGCGGCACAGGTCGCTTGACGCTATCCCTTTCACAAAAACCATTAGTTCCAATATCGAACTCTGGCACTGGGCCTCAGTAAAGATGAATTATGCCCTGACATCGTATTTCTATATAATCCCGCCATTCCGCACAAACATTTTGCATGATATTGAAAGTGTCAGGCGTCCGGTGGCATTATCAAAAATAGATTTTAACTTAGAGGAGAAATGATACCACTGCCTGTTTTATCAAGTTCAGAAAATTCTTCAAGGATGCAGAATAATATCTCCCTATAATACATTAAAACGAACATGACCATGAAAAACTTTTTTCTTTACCTGTTATTATTTGGTGCCATCATATCGTGTACCCAGCCTGTACCGGTTAAAAAATCACCTCCACTCTCAGAGGCTTTTCCCGAAAGTGCAGGTATGTCTTCAGAACGGCTTTCAAGAATTGACAGCATATTGGAGCAGGCTGTAGCAGATGATGGGATACCCGGTGCGGTAGCCCTGGTTGCACGACACGGCAAGATAGTTTATTACAAGGCTTTTGGTATGGCCGACAATGAATCTGGCAGAAAAATGAAACCTGATGATATTTTCCGTATTGCATCCCAGACAAAAGCAATTACTGCCACTGGGGTAATGATACTGTGGGAGGAGGGTAAATTCCGTCTCGATGACCCAATTTCCATGTATATCCCTGAATTTAAAAATCCTCAGGTTTTGAATACCTTTAATCCCGTTGATTCGGGTTATACTACCATACCCGCAGCCGGAGAGATTACCATCCGTCAGTTACTTGATCATACATCCGGCCTTGGATATGGTGTAATAGGCGATGATGACAGGATCAGAAAGATCTATCAGAAAGCAGGAATAGTTGATGCATTTTCCTCTGAGAATGTTACGATAGGAGAAAATGTCAGGAAGCTGGCAAAACTTCCCCTTCTTTTTAATCCGGGAGAAAGATTCAGTTATTGTGAGGGTCTCGATGTGCTCGGTTATCTGATTGAAATTGAATCAGGTATGCCCCTTGATGTTTTCCTCAGAACCAGGCTTTTCGAGCCACTTGGAATGGATGATACATGGTTTTATCTTCCTGAAGGTAAAGCCTCCCGGCTTGTTTCGGTTCAAAAACCCGAAAATGGCAAATGGGTGCGCTATCCAGTTACCTTCTATGATCCGGATTATCCAATAAAAGGAGCTCGGAAATTTTTCCCGGGAGGAGCCGGACTATCAAGTACTGCAAAAGACTATGCCACTTTCTTGCAGATGTACCTTAATGGCGGGGAGCTGAATGGAAAGCGTATTCTCAGCAGAACAACCATCAAGTCGATGATGGGGAATCAGAACCATAAGATCTGGGGAGGGGATGCAGATAGCTATTATGCCATGGCTTTTTCAGTGACAACCAGGAGAGGTGAGGAAAAAGGCGGCAATGGCAGTGCTGGTACATTTCGTTGGGGAGGATATTTTAATACCAACTATTTTGCTGATCCTAAAGAGGATGTAATTGGCGTCCTGATGAAGCAGACCCAGGATACGGACCATGATAATACCGAATGGAAGTTCTCAATACTTGTAGGTCAGGCAATAAACGACTGATAATATGAGATTCTGCCTGTCGGTATTGTTTACACTTATTCTCCTGTCCTGTACCGGGATCAGGCCGAAACATGTTATTTCAACTGCCACTCTCCTGGATGAGATGGTTGATCTGCACAGGCTTACAAAATTATCAGAGATATCCTACAGGACTGTTCAGTTTTCATCGTATGACAGGCGAAGCACCAGCCGTGCTGATAGCTGCTGGTTTGCTAATGAAGATGGATTCGGGAATGAACCTGTTCCCGGGTTTGTGAAAGTGCTGAAACAACCAGATAAAGAGGCGACAGGCGAGTATTTGATATGCGATGTAAGGCAGCCAGGAGCGATTATGCGACTATGGACTGCAGGGTTAAATGGGAAAATACGTCTGTTTTTGGATAACAATAAATCTCCTGTTTATTACGGAGCTGCACAGGATTTTTTCTGGAAAACAGCAGAAGTGATGTCAGGGCAGAAGGATAGCTCATATGCTGATATCTTCAGGCAGTTCGATGCTTCCTATTTCCCCATTCCATTTGCGAGGAGTTGCAGGATTGAATGGATAGGAGATATTTCGGAAATTCATTTTTATCATGTTGGGATACGCACTTATGAACACGGAGTGAAGGTAAAAACCTTTGATAAGGCAGACTTCAAAAACTATCTAAAAAAGATTGAGGAGGTAAAAAGAAAATTTGCAGATCCTGGTATACAGGATTCCCCAAATACAACTGATGTTGAAATACCAGAGGTTACTCTGCCCGATTCAGGGAAAGTTGAAATTTTTAATAACCGCGGTACAAAGGCCATAGAAAATTTTGCTCTCAGAATCTCGGCTCCTGATCCTGAATGCGCCCTTCGAAAAAGCATACTGACAATATATTTTGATGATTCCTCCATACCACAGGTCGAGGCACCGGTCGGTGATTTCTTTGGATCAGCTCCCGGTTTGAATGCATATACCTCACTTCCATTTGCAGTACAAACTGACAGTCTGATGAGCTGTCGTTTCATAATGCCATTTAAAAGATCCGCCAGGATCGAACTTCAAAATTACTCCGGGCAGGAAATTAAATGCCGGGGAGAATTAAGAGTTGCTGACATTAACTGGGAAAATGGCAAGACAATGCAATTCCATGCCAGATGGAGGGTAGACCACGGAATAACTGCCGCCCCATTTGACGACAGTAAAAATAGTGTTCAGGATATTCTCTTCCTTATGGCATCAGGAGAAGGCAGAATTGTTGGTACCGGTGCGTTTATTTTCAACCCCAGCAATGCAACAACATCATGGGGAAACTGGTGGGGTGAGGGAGATGAAAAAATATTTGTTGACTCCGATACTTTTCCCTCGTTTTTCGGGACCGGTACGGAAGATTATTTTAACTATTCATGGTCATCCTCACGGATTTTTTCCTATCCCTATTGTGGGCAGCCCAGAAATGATGGTCCGGGAAACAGGGGATATGTTTCGAATTTCCGTTGGCACATT
The DNA here is from genome assembly GCA_963789465.1 of uncultured Bacteroidales bacterium. Lineage (GTDB taxonomy): Bacteria > Bacteroidota > Bacteroidia > Bacteroidales > VadinHA17 > LD21. The sequence continues at coordinate 136,510 of CAWBLL010000020.1, read as the reverse complement.
TCCGATGATATACCATTCAGCAGTAAAATTGCCTTTTATATGGAACTGGGACATCATGGAATCGTACCCGGTTTTTCTTATGGTAGAATTGTATATTTCTATGCCCTGCCGGAAGTTCTGGATAATTACAGGAAGATATCAGTTCCTGAGATCAGATACCTTCCGTATCCTGTCTGGCATCCGATAGCCTATCTCGGTTCGGCGGGATTCAGGTATATTCAGGCTGAAAAGCTGATCTCTGAAAGTGCCGAAGTTAAGCTGGAAAAGCAAAAGATAGCCTCTGATGGAAGTATTATTATGTGGAAGCCTGTTAAAAAAGGGGATAAGATTACCCTTAAACTGCCCAGCAGTGATGAATTGAAAAACACCATTCTAGGTCTGACACTTTTACATAACCCCTCAGGATGCGCGATAGCAATCGCAGTAAATGGAAAGTCGGTAAAATTTGATGGGAAAGATACTATAAATCTTTTCGAACCTTCTCAGACCTTGCTTGCGAATCATTTTTCAACACCGCTTGAAATAAAAAAAGGGAGAAATGAAATAGTTTTGGAATCGATGTCCGACGACGCTGGCAAGAGGATCGGCCTGGACTTTGCCTGGCTTAAGGTGCCTTAATATAAATTTATTACCCGGTAAGTATTATTTTATAAAAATTCAAAATGAAATCAGCAATAAGAAGTTTCTTAAAGTCTTTGGAGACCTATAATGTAAGGAATAATAAAATCCTTTCCAGGGAAAGGGTAACTTCCGTTGACGCATTAAGAGGATTTGACATGTTCTGGATTATCGGAGGGGATATAGGTTTTCAGTCACTGGACAAGGTTTTTCATAACAGGATTTCGGGTTTCATAAAGGTTCAGTTTGATCATGTGGAATGGCTCGGATTCCATTTTGAAGATATAATTATGCCTTTGTTCCTCTTTCTTGTGGGCGTCTCAATGGTTTACTCATTCAGGAAGAGACTCAGCAATGCGCCTTCCGATAAACAGATCTGGATACATACAATTAAAAGAATTGTTATACTATGGATACTGGGTATGATTGTCCAGGGTAATCTCCTCAGGTATGATATCAACCATGTCCAGTTTTATACCAATACTCTTCAGTCTATTGCTGCTGGTTATCTGATCGCCACAATTTTCATTCTTTACATGCCGGTGTTATTTCAGATCGCTGCCACAGCTGGCCTGCTGCTTCTGTACTGGGGCATCATGGCCCTTATTCCAATTGACGGAACCACGGTAAACGCCTATACCCCTGATGGCAATGTGGCCATGGTGGTCGAAAAAGCTGTTATGGGACGTTTTATTGGATGGGGAGCCTATACCTGGATAATTTCTACCATTAATTTCGGCGCCTCGGTAATGGTTGGTGTATTTGCAGGATATTTGATGCAATCGGGGGTGAATAAGATGATAAAATTCCGCTATTTCGCTTTGACAGGAGCTTCACTGATCGTGCTGGGCCTGATAATGAATATATGGCATCCGATAATAAAACATATCTGGACAAGTTCCTTTGTTCTTTTTTCGGGTGGAATATGCTTTATGCTGCTGGCTGTTTTTTATCTGTTTATCGACGTCTGGAATATCCGTAAGGGAACAAAATGGATGATTATTATAGGATCCAATGCAATCTTTGCATATGTGGCTTATCATCTTTTCAGCGGAGCCTTTTCTGCTATGGCAGAAGTGTTCCTTACCGGATTAAAGGAAAGGATAGGAAGCTGGTTTGAAGTATTGAGTATATTTGGAGGTACTTTGGTCTTATATAGTATACTCTGGTATATGTACAGGCATAAAACTTTTATTAAAATATGAACAATATTAACATTTTAGAACTATGAAAACCAACCGTCGAAGTTTTTTCAAAATTGCAGGTGTTGCGGGAGCAGGCATGTTCTCCGGAGGTCTGTCTTCCTGCGCCTCCAAAGCTGATAGTTTGAAACAGTCAAATTTTGCTTTTATTGAGGCAGAAGCTGGCAAGGAACACACTCAGCTGTTCAACATGAGCGGATATGCCGCACCAAAAATTGAGACTGTCCGGGTTGGTGTAATAGGTCTGGGCCAGAGAGGTCCTGGTGCAGTTGAAAGACTGGCAAATATTGAGGGAGTAGAAATAAGAGCACTTTGCGACCAGAAAATGGACCGGGTGGAAAAAGCCCAGAAGATCCTCGACAGTCATGGCTTACCCGCTGCCAAACCATATGGAGGCAATCCCGAAGCATGGAAAGAACTATGCCAGAGCAGTGATCTTGACCTTGTTTACATCTGCACTCCGTGGCAGCTTCACACGCCTATGTCAGTATTTGCCATGGAAAACGGAAAGCATGCCGCTTCTGAAGTTCCTGCAGCAGTGACACTTGAACAAGCCTGGCAATTGGTTGAGACTTCGGAAAAAACAAAAAAACATTGCATGATGCTGGAGAACTGTTGTTACGATTTTTTCGAGCTGTTGACGCTGAATATGGCAAGGCAGGGATTCTTCGGCGAGTTGCTGCATGCTGAAGGGGCATATATTCATGATCTGCGTGAACTATTGTTCAGCAAAAAGGGTTATGTTGACATGTGGCGTCTTAAGCATAATCAGAAGCGTAAAGGTAATCTTTATCCCACACATGGACTAGGACCAGTTTGCCAGGCAATGAATATAAACCGTGGTGACAGGATGGAATATCTGACTTCTATGTCCTCTGACGATTTTCTGCTTTATCCGACTGCAGAAGAACTGGCAAAAAATGATGACTTCTATAAGGAATTTACCACTCCCACTTACCGTGGAGATATGAATACAACATCTGTGCGTACTGAAAAGGGAAGGACAATAATGATCCAGCACGATACCTCTTCCCCACGCCCTTATTCGCGTATTCACCTTATTAGTGGAACAAAAGGGGTTGCCTGCAAGTATCCGGAGCCTGGTAAAATTGCCACTGGACACGAGTTTTTTGATGATGCAAAAATGGCTGAACTGCAGGAACAATATACTCCTGAAATCGTTAAAAGGGTGGGTGAAATGGCTAAAAAAATCGGCGGGCACGGAGGTATGGATTTCATGATGGACTGGCGCCTTATCGATTGCCTGCGTAACGGGCTGCCTCTCGACCAGGATGTTTATGATGCCGCACTTTGGAGCTGTATTGCCCCGTTAAGTGAATGGTCTGTGGCAAACAGGTCCAATTCTGTTACTGTTCCTGATTTTACATGTGGATCCTACAAGTCCAATAAACCTGTGGATCTTACACTTTCCGAAGGTGGAAATACAGGTGTGAGAGCCATTACAACAACTCAAGTGAATCAGCTTACAATTAAAAAATAAGTTCTTAACCATTAAAATGTAAAGACATGAAAAAGTTAACCGCAGGAATTCTTGCTTTATTAACGATGGTATTTATCATCTCATTCGTTCAGAAAGATACGAAGGATGCTATGAGTCTTTATTCTGAGATAAATAAGAAAGACGCTCCCAATACTCTGTCTAATGTTGAAAAGAAGGATGGATGGAAGCTGTTGTTTGATGGAAAAACATCGAATGGCTGGCACGGATATAATCTGAAAGTATTCCCTGATTGCTGGGAGGTTAATAACGGGACATTGACTATGAATACAGTAGGCTCAGGTGAAAGTCTCGATATTATTACAAACAGGAAATACCGTAATTTTGCCCTGTTCCTCGAATATAAGCTTTCAAAGGCGGCCAACAGCGGTATAATATACCAGGTTGAAGAAGATCCCAAATATCAGTTTCCCTATGAAACTGGTCCTGAATTTCAGATTATTGATCACATGAACTGGTCCGGAAAACTCGAAGACTGGCAGATAAATGGTGCGAATTATGCAATGTATCCTCCATTAGTTCAGCCATATAAGCCTCTCGGAGAATGGAATCAGCTTTTTCTGGTTGTAAATGGCAATTTCGTAACACAGATCCTGAACGGTGCCGTTGTTGTAAAATATGAGAAATACTCTCCTGAATGGACAAAGCTGAAAAACAGCGGAAAATGGAATGCATTTCCCGATTGGGGCAAATTCGACGAGGGTTATATTTCATTGCAGAACCACGGAACAAAAGTCTGGTACCGTTCAATTAAGATTAAAGAAATTTAACCCCCCATAAAACAGAAAAGATGAAGAATCAGGGTGGTTCCCGACGGGATTTTCTAAAAAAGGCAGGCATCTTGTCAGCAGGTATTTCAATTATACCGAATCATGCGGTCAGCGGTCTGGGACATAAGGCTCCCAGTGATAAACTGAATATTGCAGGAATAGGTATCGGCGGCAAGGGGCATGTCAACCTTAAGGGCATGAAGACGGAGAACATCGTGGGATTATGCGATGTTGACTGGAAATATGCCGATGTATGTTTCCGTGATTTTCCCGGAGCAAAGCGCTATCGTGACTGGCGGAAGATGTATGATGAGATCGGAAAATCTATTGATGCTGTAATGGTAGCCACGGCTGACCATACTCATGCATTGGTTGCATCGACAGCTCTTACAATGGGTAAGCATGTATATTGTCAGAAGCCGCTGACCCATTCTGTGTATGAATCCCGCCTGCTTACCAGGCTTGCCGCAAAACATAAGGTTGCCACACAGATGGGGAACCAGGGAAATTCACATGATGACGTGAGAAAACTGTGCGAGTGGATATGGAACAATGAAATAGGTGAAATACGTGAGGTCCATGCCTGGACCGATCGTCCGATCTGGCCACAGGGAATTCCACGGCCCTCAAAGGTGATGCCCGTTCCAAAAACTCTTGACTGGGATCTCTTCCTCGGTCCTGCTCCGGTTCGTCCATATAATGAGATATATACACCGTGGAACTGGAGAGGATGGTGGGATTTTGGCACCGGGGCATTCGGCGATATGGCCTGCCACGTTCTGGATCCGGTATACCGCTCTCTGAAGCTTGGCTACCCGGATAAAGTCAGGGGCAGTTCCACATCGATCAATACCGAATCGGCACCGCAGGCTGAAACAGTAGAGTTCTTTTTCCCGGCGCGTGATAATATGCCCAGGCTGGCTATGCCTGGTGTAAAAGTGCACTGGTATGACGGCGGATTATTGCCAAATCTGACTGACTTGCTGCCAGCAGGTGAGAATTTAATGGCAGACGGACTGGGTGGCTGTCTCTTCATCGGGTCAAAAGATGCACTCATGTGTGGTTGCGGAGGATACAATCCGCGTCTCATGTCAGGCCGGGTACCGGATGTAAAGCCATACCTTCGCCGTGTTCCGGGAGGAGATACCTTCTATCCGGACGGCCCTCATGAACAGGACTGGATCAGGGCATGCAAGGAATCTCCTGATAGCAGGATAGAAGGGTCATCCAATTTTGCCTACGCAGGACCCTTTAACGAGATGGTATTGCTTGGAGTGCTGGCAGTAAGGCTTCAGGGGCTGAATAAAGCTCTGCAATGGGACGGGGAACATATGCGATTCACCAACATACCGCCATCGGAAGAGTTGAAAATCATGACCACTGACGATTTTAAGGTCATTGATGGTCACCCGAGATTTGATAAGAAATATGTAACCTTCAATGCTCTCGAAAGCGCTGAAAAATATATAAAACACAATTACAGGGAGGGATGGGGCTTGCCTGCAATGCCCTTGTAATAACTACATTTAAAACTTAAATTTTATTGTATATGGACCGCAGAAGCTTTCTGAAAAACTCATCCCTTTCCCTGCTGGCCGTTTCAATTTCCGGAAGAGCAAATTCACTGCCTCCCTTTATGGCAGGAAAGAGTAAAAAAATCGTTGTTGGAGCACATGTATGGATCTACGCCAGTACCTTGCCCGGATATGATGTATCTCCCATTCTCGACCGGATCTTCTCGGATGTTTCATATGCAGGGTTCGACGGAGTTGAAACAATGGAGCATCCCCTTAGAAGTTCTGTCTATACAAGTCAGATTAAAGAGCTCATCGATAAATATAAAATAAATCTAATAGGGAGCTCATATTCGGGAAATATGTGGGACAGGGATCAGCATAACAAGATATTTGAGGATGTGGATAACATATTTACAAATATGGCCCTTGTGGGGGGAAGAACATTCGGTGTATCAGTTGGGGAGCCTGAAGGCAGGGAGAAAACTGAGAAAGAATTTGATAATCAGGCACTCCTGCTTAAAGAGCTCATTTCACTGGGAGTGAAGAAAGGAATCGTGCTGAATCTGCACAATCATACCGCTGAGGTCATAAACAACATGTATGACCTCAGGGGGACCTAAAAAGGATTCCGGATATAAGGCTTGGTCCCGATTTAAACTGGCTGTTAAGGGCAGGTATTGACCCTGTTGATTTCCTCAGGGAATTCAGAAGACAAATTGTTTTTCTCCATCTCCGGGATCAGTTAAGCAATGGCAAATGGCCGGAATCGATGGGTGAGGGCGATGTTGATTTTAAAGAGATAGCAGGAGTTCTGAAAGAGATAGGATTTGAGGGCGATGCAATAATTGAACTGGCTTTTGAAAACGGATTTGTCCCCACCAGACCAATAAGAGAAAGTCTGAAAATGAGCAGGGATTATATGAAAAAAACAATGGGAATATGATCATATTAATTAACTGCTTATAGTGACTTTATGGGTAAAAATTCCGGTTATTTGTATTTTATCTGTCTTATTGCCACTATGGGTGGCCTCATGTTTGGCTTTGACATTGCCATCATCTCCGGCGCAGTTCCTTTTATTCAGCCCTATTTTGGCTGGAACGAACTTCAGCTTGGCTGGGGTGTCAGCTCCCTGCTGGTAGGAGCTATTATCGGGTCCTTAGGATCAGGTATTCTTACCGACAGGTTTGGACGAAAAAAGGTCCTTATTGTTGTGGCTTTGTTTTTTGCTGTCTCCTGTGTATTGACTGCCCTGGCAGGTTCGTCGGTTCTGTTTGTTTCGGCACGTTTGTTTGGAGGTCTTGCAGTTGGTGCAGCCTCAGTGCTGTCGCCCATGTATGTCGCAGAGGTTGCTCCACCGAAGAACAGGGGTATGCTTGTGGCTGTATATCAGCTTACAATAGTTCTTGGCATATTATGCTCATATACGATAAATTACTGGTTGCATGATATTGAGAATAACTGGCGGTGGATGTTTGCCACGGGCATTGTTCCCTCTGTACTTTTTTTTATTGGATTGTTTTTCATCCCCGAAAGCCCCCGCTGGCTGTATAAGGCAGGGCGTAAGGAAGAATCACTTAAAGTTCTCACCAGGATTGGGGGAGAGGCTCTTGCTAAAATGGAAATTGTTGAGATTGCAGAATCACTTAAAGTAAATGAAACAAGTAACCAGTGGAGAGATGTTCAGGCCATCATCACGCAAGGTCATGATGATTGGATTTTTTCTGGCGGTGCTTGTCAGATAAGCGGGATAAACACAATTATCGACTATGCCCCTAAGATCCTGCTGGCTGCCGGAGTAGAGATAAAAAATGCGTTGCTGCAGACTTCGCTTCTCGGGCTTATAAATTTCATTTTCACATTCGTAGCAATTATCTTTATAGATAAGGCTGGCAGGAGGCTGCTATATCTTATTGGTTCAATGGGAATGGCTGTTACATTGGTTTTGCTGGCACTCTCCTTCTATCTGAAAATGGATGGAATCTTTACTTTGGTTTGCATAATGCTCTTCCTGATGTTTTTCTCATCCTGCATCGGCCCGGTATTCTGGACGCTGGTCTCTGAAATATTTCCGAACCGGATACGGGGCAAGGCCCTGGCCTTTGCCTCCTTTACTCAATGGATATTCAATTTCCTTGTTGTGCTGCTTTTTCCTCATTTTCTGGTCCTTCTCGGTGGGGCGGTCACCTTTTTTTTTCTTGCGTTATGTCGTTTGTACAATGGCTCTTCACCTACTTGTATGTACCGGAAACCAAGGGCAAATCACTGGAAGAAATTGAACTTCTCTGGAAGTAACCGGAATGAATAGAATATGCATAAATATAAATTATATGACCATTTTCCGTTTCCTTTATAAAACGGATATTCTTAATTTATCAATATTTTAACACTGATTTCAGAGTTATGCAAGAGTCTTCACTGAAAAATTCTATAAGGTATGATTGCATACTGAAATATACTTCTCGTCTTATAGCTTGTCAGGGTATCCTTTGTGTACTTTGTACGTGAGTCTATATAAAATAATTGCCAGATTAATAATTAATTTTAATTGCGAATTTAAACTCTAATCATGAAGAATTATACGACACATTCTGCCTCTGACACTTTTATTGTCCGTATTATTATTTTCCTGTTCAGGGAAAAAGGTAAATCTGATCTGAACCAACATTCATTCAATGGGGATTATACCGGCAAATACCTTGACAGGGTCTCCTTTCCTATAGGAGGCATAGGTGCAGGAATGTTTTGTATGGATGGTACGGGTTCACTGTCGCATCTTTCCATCAATAACAGGCCTGAAATATTCAATGAACCTTTCTCTTTCGCAGCCATATGTGTTAAAGGCTGGAAGGATGGAGCCAAAGTACTGGAGGCCCAGGTTCCGGAATGGAAGATGTTTGGCATCTCCGGGCAGCGGAAACGGAGGAGCAGGCAAGAATTATGGTCTGCCCCGATTCAAAAACGGCCGGTTCCTGCCACGCTTCCCCTTTGCATCCCTGTCTCTTGAAGACAGGGATATCCCGCTTGCAGTGGAAGTTACAGGATGGAGTCCGTTTATCCCTACCGATGCAGATAATTCAAGCCTTCCGGCGGGAGCTATGGAATATAAGTTTAAAAACAACTCATCATCAGAAATAGAGGCTGTCTTTTCCTGGAATTCAAGGAATATAATTTCTGAAAATATCGGACGCATATCTGGCCACTAAAAACGGATTTGTTCTGACAAAGGATAATAAGGATGGATCACCAATGGGCACCACTGGATTCACTGCTTCCGTTCAGGACAACAATGCCGTTGTTGATTACTGCTGGTTCAGGGGAGCATGGTTCGATCCTCATATGATACTTTGGGAGAATATTGAAAGCGGCAATATACCTGATAATAAGCCTGTTGAAACACCGGCACCGGGGGCTTCGATTTATGTACCCTTTAAGCTGAAGCCGGGCGAGGAAAAAACAGTTATAGTTAACCTATGCTGGTATATGCCGCAGACAAGCCTCACAATCGGTGTAAATCCTGCAATTGCCAATATGGGCTATTATAAGCCCTGGTATTCCTCAAGATTCAGAACCTTAATGAGGTTTCAGACTACTGGACGTCAAATTATGCTGATCTGAAGAAAAAAAGCGAGCTGTTCCGTGATGCTTTCTTCTCATCAACTCTTCCTCCGGAAGCACTGGAAGCAATTGCCGCAAATCTTACCATTTTGAAATCACCTACCGTTTTGCGTCAGACGGATGGTAAATTATGGAGTTATGAGGGTTGTAGCGACAACTCCGGATTGTTGTACTGGTTCATGTACACATGTGTGGAATTATGCACAGGCAGTGCCACATCTCTTTCCTAACCTGGAACGTACTCTCAGGGAAACAGAATTTTTTCCGAGCCAGGATAAGGAAGGCATCAGACTTTCAGGTCAGCTTTGCCAATAAGACCTGTGGCTACAACTTTTTATTCAGCGGCTGACGGACAACTGGGTGGAATAATGAAAATGTACCGGGACTGGAGGATTAGCGGCGATAATGAATGGCTGAGAAAGATTTTTCCATAGGTCAAAGAATCCATGGATTATGCGATAAAAACATGGGACCCAAGGATCAACAGGTACTCTTGAGGAACCTCATCATAATACATATGATATCGAATTCTGGGGACCAGACGGGATGTGTACCAGCTTCTATCTGGGAGCTTTAAAGGCTTATTCGGAAATGAGAAAATTGCTCGGTATCCACGTGTCAGTATATGATTCACTTTATCTGAAGGGAAAACATGTCATTGAAACTGACCTTTATGATGGTGAATATTTTATTCAGAAGATCAAATGGGAGGGACTCATTGCACCGATCCTGTAAAAGCTGCGGAGACAGCCTTTAATACAAATTATACCGGGAAGCACTTAATATACTTCAGAAAGAGGGACCTAAATATCAGTATGGTACAGGATGTCTTTCTGATGGCATTCTCGGAGACTGGATGGAGAGGTTTGTGGTCTTTCGAATATCGTTGATCGGACGAAAGTTACCAGTCATCTCAATTCAGTTTACAAATATAATTTCAAAAAAGTTCTGTAGATCATTCCAATCCTCAGAGGCCATCATATGCTCTGGGCAGTGAAGGAGGCCTGTTGCTTTGTACCTGGCCAAAGGGAGGTAAATTGTCACTTCCGTTTGTCTACAGCGATGAAGTGTGGACAGGTATAGAATACCAGGTTGCATCTCATTTAATGTTGATGGGTGAAATAGGAAAAGGGATTGGAATTGTAAGAACCTGCAGCGACAGATATGACGGAAGGATAAGAAACCCATTTGATGAATATGAGTGTGGTCACTGGTATGCAAGGGCAATGTCGAGTTATGCCTTGTTCCAGGCTTACGGGTGTACGCTATGATGCTGTCGATAAAACATTATTCATCGATTCAAGGATAGGTGATTTTACAACTTTCTCTCCACGATACTGGTTTTGGAAATGTGGACTCAAAAACGGGCAACCATTTATGAAGTTGTCTATGGCACAATAGATGCAAAGAAAGTAATGGTGTCAGGAACGGAAAAGCAACTTACAAACTAATAATAAATAATAATCAATATGAAAAGAATTATTAATATTTACTGCCATTGTCTTAAATTCATTTTTGGTTTTTTCCCAGAATCCGGGCAATGAAATGTATCAGCTTTCACAGCTTAAAAATAATGTCAAATCGAGGATGGTCAGCAGCTACGACAAGACCGGAGGGCAACGGAGATTGTCTGAGTGGAATAAAAGACGGTGAAAAAGTGACAATATTTGATGTAAAAGGCGCCGGTGTTATTAATCGTATATGGATAACCATTGCCCCCGGAGCCGAACAGCTTAACAGGAATAATATTGTGATGCGAATGTACTGGGACGGAAATACTTTCCCTTCTGTGGAATCGCCTATAGGTCCTTTTTTTGGTAACGGATGGGACGAATCCTATAATTTTTTAAGTGTTCCGCTGGCTGTTTCCCCTGGCGCAGGAAAATCCTACGTCTCCTACTTTGCTATGCCATTTTCAAATGGTGCAAGGATTGAGATTGAAAATCAGACCGGACAGAAGATAGATGCTTTTTACTTTAACATTGAATATCTCGAGATGACAAAGCTGCCTGAAAATTCGGGACGCTTTCATGCCTGGTATAATCACGAAGTGACCGATGCCCTTCCTGGTGGCGAAAATGAATCGGGACTCCTGGGTGGCAGGGTAAAAACAGGAATGGCAAGGATAATTACCTTTTTGCTGATATTAAGGGAAAAGGTCAATTCGTTGGCGTGAATTACTATGTCAACTCTCCGTCAACGATGTGGTATGGTGAAGGAGATGAAATGGTATTTATTGACGGTGATACCCTTCCCACATTCAACGGTACAGGTACCGAGGATTTTTTTAATATGTCGTGGTGTCCCAAAGAGATGTACCAGCACCCATATTTCGGTTTCGGCCGTGTGAATAATGAAACGGGCTGGCTCGGGCATACACATGTCTACCGGTTCTTCATTGCCGATCCTGTTTTCTTCGACAAGTCATGCAGATTCACAATCGAACATGGACATAACAACAATCTGACTCTCGATCTTGCATCCGTAGCCTATTGGTACCAGGATAGCCCGGGCAAATTACCCCGGACATTCACAAAAGAGGAACGGCAGCCAAAACCAATTATTGGGGCTGCAGATATTCATCTCTGGAGACATGCCTGGCGGGTTGAAAATAAAAGCGGTCCAAAATTATGGGGCGACGAAAAATAAATTTCATCAGATGAATTACATCATAAAAGAGCTTCTCCGACATAATGGTATCGGGTACCGAAAAAATTCTTACCAGTTTGTAATGATTAATATATCAATATGAAAAAAATTATCATAGTTGTTGTAATAGCCTTAAATTCATTCTTACTTTTTTCCTAAAATCCTGGCAATGAAATGTATCAGCTATCGCAGCTTAAGAATAATGTAAAATCGAGGCAGATCAGCAATTATGACAGGACAGGAGGCAACGGGGATTGCCTCAGTGGAATAAAGGACGGAGAAAAAGTTACCATTATGGATGTAAAAGGTTCCGGTGTGATTAACAGGAGATGGATAACCATTGCACCGGGAGCAGATCAGCTTAACAGTAACAATATTGTGATGAGGATGCACTGGGACGGAAACTCTTTCCCATCAGTGGAATCGCCTATAGGTCCTTTTTTCGGGAATGGATGGGACGAATCCTATAATTTTGTAAGTGTTCCTTTGGCGGTTTCCCCTGGAGCAGGAAAATCTTATGTCTCCTATTTTGCAATGCCATTTTCAAATGGTGCAAGGATAGAGATTGAAAATCAGACCGGACAGAAAATAGATGCTTTTTACTTTAACATTGAATATCTCGCGATGACAAAGCTACCTGATAATTCGGGACGCTTTCATGCCTGGTATAATCATGAAGTTACCGATGCCCTTCCCGGTGGTGAAAATGAATGGGGACTCCTGGGTGAGTCGGGTAAAAACAGGAACGGCAGCCGAAACCCATGATTGGCGCTGCAGATATTCATCTTTGGAGACATGCATGGCGGATAGAAAACAAGAGCGGCTCCCGGCTTTGGGGTGATGAGAAACAGAGTCAGTGAAACGGAATTGGGCCTCCAAATGAAAATGAATATCTTTGTGGATTGAATTAAGCGGGATGAATTATATTGTAAAAGAACTTGTACGTCACAGATGGAGGACAGTCGCCGGGATAAGTGGATATGCAATCGCTACTCTGTTTATTTTGATGGTTTTGTCTGTTACCGCATCAAATGAGAAAGACTCAATAGGGATACTCAAAGGAACCGGTACGCATTTTATTGTCTATGTGCCCAGCAATACCTCATGTTGTGTAAGCTGTGACAGTGAGAGTTCCAATGGATCCCTGATGGCGGAGGGTGTCTTTACCCTGATGCTTAACAGTGACCTGCTTGTATCTATAAAGGAAATGGAGGGAGTAAGAGATGCTGCCCCATATCTTTTGTACAGGATTTATGATGAGAAATTAAAGACTGAGGTCTCCCTTGGCGGTATTGATACTTCCAGCATTGCAACAAAAAATAATGTCTGTGCCGTAACCAATCTTATTGAGGGCAGGTATCTTTCTGCCAATCCTGATGAAATTGTTGCTGAAGAATCATTTGCAAAGGCTCATGGTCTTTCTGTTGGCGATACGCTTAACACCTACGGCTCTAAACTGAGGCTGGCCGGAATAGTGAATTCAGGAATAAAACCAGGCAAGGCAGACTTGTATGCCCCTATCGGAAATGTAAGAATCATCCTGAAAGATAGGATGAATTGCATATCAGAGGGTTTTGATATGAATATAATACTTGTCGAAGTAACTGATGCCAGAATTCAGGACCGGGTTATCCGTAAGCTGAAGGAAAGAATGAATTATCTCGCAGTATCAAGCTATAACTGTTATCAGCCGGCAACCCAGGTAATGAACATAATGGAAGGAACTTCTGCAATTCTTACTGTTCTGATATTTTTATTTCTCATAATCTTTTCAGCCAAGACCCAGCTAACCTCACTGATGGAAAGATTCAGGGAGGTTGGTATTCTTAAATCACTGGGCTGGTCCAATTTAAGGTTGAGCCGCCAGATTCTTATGATCTCTCTTTTTCAGTCATTTATCGGCGCTTCCGTTGGGGTAATTTCAGGATTAATATTGGTTGTCCTGCTTAACAAATACGAGGTAAGGCTCTTTAGCTCGATAGAATTTCATTTTCATTCAGGAAGCCTCCTGTTATTGATCCTTTTACCCCTGGCAGGGGGATTGATTGCTGCAATATTCCCGATAATTAAGCTTTACCGTAGGAAGGCCGGAGACATGATAAATAACTATATGTAGACTCATTTATAGTATAATTATGGTTGAAACCCATATTGAATGCATTTCGCTGACAAAGCTTTACAGGAGCAAGAGCCAAACTGTTACGGCTTTGGAAGATGTTAATCTGACTATTGGCCGCAATGAACTCGTGCTCATTAAGGGCAGGTCCGGAGCCGGCAAGTCTACATTGCTGAATCTGATGAGCGGACTGATTAAGCCAACTCAAGGAAAGGTCATGATCGACGGTGATTGTATTAGCGGGATGTCTGATAATTCCCTAAGCAATCTGCTATCGCAAAAAATCGGCATCATATTTCAAAGCTTTAATCTTCTTCCCACATATACAGTTTTTGAGAATATTGAGATAGCACTTGAACCGGAAAGATCCAGGAGAGGCCAGGTAAAGGATAATATCTTTTTTCTTCTAGGTCAGTTCGGTCTTAAAGAAAAGGCTGATCTGATGCCGTCTGAGCTTAGTGCCGGGCAGCAACAGAAAGTGGCAATCATCAGGTCGCTGGTCAAACAGCCGTCTGTAATATTTGCTGATGAGCCAACCGGATCAGTAGATGACGAGACTGCTGAGGAAATACTGGAGCATCTTCTGTATTTAAAGAAGGAAAAACTGGTAACAGTTGTGATAGCAACACACGGAAATATACCTGAGAGGATCGCAGACAATGTTATTGTAATTGAAAACGGCAGGATAAAAGAATAGATAACCGAGAAAAATCAATCTGTTTTTCTCTCTCTCACAATATTCATTTTCATTACATGGTCCACCCTTAAATATTCCCAATTAACCTTTTTAGATTAATATCTGAAAATCACCCATTATTCGCTGAAGCAATTGGTCTTCTTATTGCCAGTACAGGCAAACCTGATCATATCTTTTTCTAAAAAACGAGATTTCCATTCCGGTCATTACTTCTTTACATTCCACCCATAATCCACATACCGCCACCGGAAATCATAAGCCTTGAAAGTAATATATGTGAATCCTTCTCTTTGTACTCCCGCCTGCATCGGGAAGATGAAAGCATTATGACTGAAGTAGCCAGATTAACTATAATTAAATAAAAAGCCTTTTGTTTCATAATGCAATTTTATTAATGATTCTTTCTATTCAAGGGTAGAATTAAATCTTCCCTTTATGAAAACCTGGCATTCACAAAAATGTTAAACTATTGTTTCCTTGAATGGCTGGAAAAGACAGTGGCAATTTTGAGCAACATCTTCTTTTGAAATGAGTAACATTAATACCAGCTTCACTAAGCGCCCAAAAGTAAATAGTGCCTCTCACCCCGGTTCCTGCTATTAATACTTTCATAATTTTCAATAAATTTTTAGTTTACATATGGTGAAAATAATTTATGCTATTTGCTTTGCGTTATTTTAATAAGACATTACCAGGGCTTCTCCTGTTACTTTTTTCTTTTTTCATGCAGCATTGCCCGAAATCAGATGTCTTTCTTTATTATGGTCGTAAATACATCATTCAAGAGATATTATTCCAGGAAAGCCATGATCTCCATGATGGCACTTATCCTGCTGGTAAATCTTCCTTTTTACGCGCAGGATATTAAAACGATGAATGAGCTGACCTCCATCATAAGTGATTCAGATATTCCAGGCATTCAGCTGATATTCAGCAATAACGGAAAGGAATATGAATACAATGCAGGGGAGGTGATGAATCATTCTGATAAGAAGGTAACCTCAAATACAATTTTTGAAGCTGCTTCCCTGAGCAAGACTGTATTTGCATATGCCGTCCTCAGGTTATATGACCGTGGGTTGATAGACCTGGATACTCCCTTATTAAAGATTATTGGAAGTTATACAAGATTTGACTCTGCGAATCCGCTTTATAGCCGAATAACAGCAAGAATGGTTCTCAGGCATACTACGGGGCTGCCAAACTGGGGGAATGATTCTCTTGCTGTTCTGATGTTCCCGCCCGACAGTTGCTTCTCATATTCCGGAGAGGGCTATCTTTTTCTCCAGCGTGTACTCGAAAGCAAACTGGACAAACCATTGAATCAGATCATGCAGGAAGAGGTATTTACTCCCCTTGGAATGAATAGCAGTAGCTATGTATGGACTGACAAGTTTGATACTATTTCATCCTTCGGCAACGGTCCTGACGAGATAAAAAGGCATGGTTCCGCCAATGCAGCCTATTCGCTGCTGACTTCAGCCCGCGATTATTCCAGATTCCTGAACGCGATGATTAATGGAGAAGGCCTTAATCCTTCGACTCATCGTATGATGCTGGAAAAATCGGTTCAGGCAAGGAGATTCCGGTCTCCGCCAAATATCGCCGATTCTTATATATTTGATGGGGACTGGGAGTTGGAATACAGGAGAATGAAGAGGGTAAGTCCATCTGGCACTGGGGCGACAATGGTGATTTCAAGTGCTTCTATATAGTATACCCCGATAAGAATGAAAGCCTTGTTTATTTTACTCACAGCAGCTACGGGTTGCTTGAAGCTGAGGATATCCTTAACCTCTTCCTTGGACCTCAATCATTCTGGATAATCAAATGGCTCGGCTATGGCTATGATTTCCCTGGATCTGTCAGGTTGCTGAAGAGCGAACTTTTCAGGAAAGGATACGGAAATGTGACCGCAATTATCAATGAAATCTGGAAAAGGGACGAGGAATACCAGTTCTCAGAGCATGATCTGGATAAGCTTGGATTGATGCTGATGAGCAAAGAGCAGAATAAGCAGGCTATAGCCATTTTCAAGGCGAATCTGGAGCTTAATCCCGGCAGTCCGGATGCACTTGAGAGTCTTGCGGAGGGCTATGAGGCAGACGGAGATATTGAACAGGCCGTGAAAACTTTCAGAATGGTTCTTGAACTGAATCCAAAAAACGGTTACGCTGCCGGACGAATCAAGAAGCTGGAAAAAATAAAAAATTAAACCTTTTAACATAAAAATATGAGCGGAGTGAAATGGCTTGACATGGTTTAGTTTTCTGATATTTGCTGTTTGCCTGACGGTCGATGCCCAGAAGAAGGAGATAACTTTTAAGGAGTATGAGGCAAGGATAAATCGCTGGCTGACTTTCTCGCGGGTACCCGCTGTTGGGATAGGGATTATTGAAGATGGAAAGGTAAGGCAGATTATGGTATACGGGGATCTTAAAAAGGGAGATCCTGCACCCTTTAACAGTATATTCCAGGTTGCCTCGCTTACCAAGCCAGTCACGGCTATGGTCACCCTGACGCTTGTGAGTCAGGGACACTGGCAGCTCGATGAGCCTCTTTCCCATTACTGGGTCGATCCGGACGTGCTGAATGACCCCAGGCATCTTCTTCTGACTACAAGACATGTGCTCTCGCATCAGACAGGCTTCGACAACTGGCGTTGGAACAATAAATCCGGGAAACTGGTTTTTAATTTTGACCCGGGCACAAAATTCGGCTATTCAGGTGAAGGCTTCGAATACCTGAAACATGCCCTGGAAAACAAGTTTAAGATGTCTCTTGACAGACTGGCCGATTCTTTACTTTTTAAACCATTGGAGATGACTGATACCAGGTATATCTGGAATGATAATATTGATATTTACACGCTATGCCGTCCCTCACGATACCTCTGGATATGGAACTGGAAATACCAAAGAACAGTGAGGCTTCTGCTGCCGATTTTCTCAAGACAACAATTGAGGATTACTGCAAATTCGGGATTGCAGTTATTGATGGAACGGGCCTGACAAAAGAGGTGTTCAATGAAATGGTGACACCCCAGGTAAAGGTTGGCAAGTACGAATCTTTTGGATTAGGATGGGATATAATGAATAACCTGAGCAACGGGGAATATATTCTGTTTCATACCGGATCAGATGCCGGTACCCGTACAGCAGTAATATTATTTCCGCAATCCCGCAGGGGGATTGTAATTTTTACAAATGGCGATAACGGCAATAAGCTCATTGAACTGGTTGTGCTCGAATATCTTGAGCTTGGCAATGAAATTCTTCAAAAGCTGGATAGTAATTAATTTCAAAAAACCAATTAAA
Source organism: uncultured Bacteroidales bacterium (assembly GCA_963789465.1). Taxonomy (GTDB): domain Bacteria; phylum Bacteroidota; class Bacteroidia; order Bacteroidales; family VadinHA17; genus LD21. Next base: position 118,487 of record CAWBLL010000020.1, on the reverse strand, counting down.
TACCAGACAATGATGTAACCTATTAGCTTATCAGGAGTTTTTAATAGAATTTTTGTTGTAATGAATAAGGACACTTGTACGTCGTCTCTATATTACTGAATAATTTTTTATTTGCCTGTTATAATTTTAAGACCGCCTCATGCTGAAGAACTATTTAATGACCTCTTTCAGGGAGATCTTCAAAAACAAGACCTTTTCAATTATACACATCTTTGGCCTTTCAACGGGCATTGCTGCTTTTGTCCTTATTCTGCTGTACTCTCTCTACGAATTGAGCTATGACAAATTTTATAAGAATGCAGATGAGATCTACCGTGTAAGACAGGACCGTTATGATAAAGGAAAACTGAGCACCAGCTGGGCCGCAGGATGTGCAGCCATTGGGCCGGCCCTGAAAAATGAATTTCCGGAAGTACTGACATTCGGAAGGTTGTATAATATGGGTGGAATTATTAAGATTCAGGAAAGTAATTTCAGGGAAGAAAAAATGTATGCTGCAAACAGTTCATTCCTGACAATGCTTCCTGTTAAACTTATTGCCGGAGCTGATTCAATTGCACTTGATGAACCCTATACGGCGGTAATATCAGAATCAATAGCAAAGAAATATTATGGTGATTTAAACGTGACAGGCAAAACATTCAGATTAAATAAGGATGCGGTCTTTAAGATAAGTGGTGTTTTTAAGGATATTCCTGAGAATACCCATTTAAAATTCAATATTCTGATTTCATGGCCAACTTTTGTAAAATGGAATGGTCCGGATATCGAAACTGCCTGGCAGTGGGATGGCTACTACACGTATATAAAGTTAAAGAGGGGAACTGATATAGCAGCTTTTGAAAAGAAGATGAATGACTTCACTGATAAACAGACAGAAGCAGATAAGACTCAATATAATCAGTATGCAAGATATACTTTACAGCCTCTGGAAAGCATCCATCTCAATTCAAATCTGATGTTTGAAGCAGAGCCCAATGGGGATGCAAAAACTGTTTATTTTCTCATGGTAATTGCATTCATCATTCTGATAATCGCGTGGGTTAACTATATAAACCTGTCGACTGTAAAAGCAATTTTCCGTTCCAGGGAGGTAGCTATACGTAAAATTTCGGGAGCATTCAGGATCCAGCTTATAAAACAGTTTCTTATTGAATCATTTACAATCAATACAATAGCATGTTTATTGGCATTTGTACTGGTAATAGTTCTTATGCCATATTTCAGGGTATTCACTGGCAGACAGATGAGCCTAAACAATACGGGTATATGGATGGTTTTTGTTGCAGTAATCCTGGCAGGCCCGATAGTCTCAGGTATATACCCGGCACTTGTAATTTCATCTTTCAAGCCCATGGCGATTTTTCGCGGCAAGCTTAACGGTGCATCCGGCGGCACTTTCCTCAGAGAGTTGCTGGTTGTATTTCAGTTTGCAGCATCTGTGACTCTAATCGCCGGAACATTTACAGTTTACAGACAACTTGTATATATGCGGAATCAGGATCTTGGTATTAATATCAATCAGACACTCGTTATAAAAGGTCCGGATGTGGCTGATTCAACTTATAATGATAAGCTTACTGCATTTAAGGCAGAATTATTGAAGCATCCTGTAATTAAGTCAGTCACGGCTTCCACATCAATCCCGGGAACCAAAGTACAATGGAATGCAGGCGGAATAAGACGGGTAAGCGATGACGATACTAAATCCAATCAATACAGGGTGATCGGAGTAGATTATGATTTTGCCGATGCCTATGATTTATCTTTGATTGCCGGCAGAAGTTTCTCAAAAGATTACGGATCGGATGAGGCAAGTGTGATGTTTAATGAAGAAGCCATTAAGCTGATGGGTTTTGAATCCCCTGAAAGTGCCATCGGGGAGGAGATATTTTTCTGGGGCCACAATTATAAGATTATTGGAGTTCTACGGAATTTTCATCAGGAATCGCTGAAGGAAAACTACGATGCATTAATTTTCAGGTTTACTCCCGGAACACGTAACTATTTTTCAATAAAGCTGAACTATTCAGGAGAGGCTGGTTCCGATTCCTATAAATTGACCCAATCCACAATTGAAACCATAAAGGAGAATTGGGAACGATTTTTTCCGGGAAATCCGTATGATTACTTTTTCCTTTCGGATCATTATGATAATCAGTATCATGCTGAAAAACAATTCAGGGCTATTTTCGAAATGTTTGCTGTTCTGGCTATCCTGATTGCCTGCCTGGGATTGTTTGGACTGTCGTGGTTTATAATAATCCAAAGGACAAAAGAAATAGGAATCCGAAAAGTAAACGGGGCATCTGCAATGCAGATCTTATTGTTGATTTCATCTGATTATTTTAAACTGGTATTATTCGGGATAATATTGGCTGCACCTGCAGCCTGGTTATTTTCAATAAGATGGCTGGATAAATATCCTGACAAGGTCGGTTTCAGCTGGTGGCTGTTTTTATTGTCAGGAATTGTAATCTTTTTGATTTCGGGGCTGACAATTGCATATAATACCATTGCGATAGCCCAGACGAATCCTGCGAAATCACTCAAATACGAGTAGAAGCAATTAATCAATAGATATTAATGAAACAGTTCGTTTTATCGATGATCAGAAATATAAGAAGGAATCCCCTTATAGCAGCAATAAACTTCTGGGGCCTGGTTCTCGGATTTGTGTGTGTGATCTTTATAACAGGCTGGACAAAAAACGAGCTAAGCTATGACAGATTTCACAGGAACAGCAAGACCATTTACAGGGTTCACAGGTTCTGGTACGATGCCTCCGGTGCTGAGAGCCTTCATCTGCCATATGTTGCGCCTCCGATTGCCCCGCTTCTGATAAAAGAGATTCCTGAAATTAAGGATATTGCCAGGGTTTACCATATGGACCTTGTACTCTCGGCAGGGTTCAGAAAGATGAACGAGAACAATGTTTGCTTTGCAGAGCCCGGGATCCTGAAAATTTTCGATTTTGAGGGTTTGCCTGCAGACAGTAACCTGCTTGTTGCTCCGTTTACGATGATTATATCTGACGAGACCGCTCTAAGGTATTTCGATTCATCTGATGTGGCAGGCAAATTTCTGGAATTCAAGGACGATGATGGAAAAAAGTATTCGTTGCAGATCTCAGGGGTGTTCAAAAAATGGAAAGGCAACAGCCACTTTGATCCCGATATTTTTATCTCTTTCAGCACGGCGGAATCTTTTTTCGGCAAAGAGGAATTGAAGGACTGGGGCAGCAATAATTACGAGACATTTGCCCTTATTCCGGTTTTGCCGCCTGATATTGACAGGAAGCTTGACTCATTCATCGATAAATATCTCAATAACGGGTCAAAGGGAACAAAGATCAGGATGGAAGGGCTGACTGATATCCACTTTAACTGGTACGGAAACCGTTCATATGTATATATTCTGACATCAATTGCCTTGCTGATACTCATAATTGGCAGCATAAACTACATGAATTTAAATGCTGCAATATACTTCAGTCGGCTCAGGGAGATCAGGATCCGGAAGGTGATTGGCGCCTCCCAGAAAAGGCTGGCAGCCAATTTGCTGGGAGAGTCAGTAACTTTTTGTTTTATTGCCCTGGTAGTAGCTGTCCTTATTGCATCGACAGTATCCGGGGTTATAAAAATATCAGATAATCCACTGGAGTTCAGAATAAAGGAGAACATTACCCTGATTCTTGGCTTTATAGTGCTGGCAATCTTAACCGGTGTTTTGTCGGGGATTTACCCGATGATGATATTATCGTCATTCAGGCCGGTTACTACGAATATTTCTGATTATCTCAAACCCGGGAAGACCTTTTTCCGCAATGCTCTCGTGGTTTTTCAGTTTGTTGTTTCGACAGCCCTTATAATATCATTTCTGGTAGTCTCTAGGCAGCTTAATTATATAAACAGCATTCAGTTAGGGATCGACAAGAACAACATAATAGTAGTTCCACTAACGCAGAAATTAAGGGAGAAGCTTGAAGTGTTCAAGCAGCAGCTGGCTCAGAATTCGAATATACTGTCTGTATGTGCATCTAAAAGGGTTCCTTCTGACGGACTGCTCGACTCGAATGGCGCAAATATAATTGCAGATGGTAACGCTTCGCCGCTCGGATTCAGGCTGGCCAATGTAAGAATTGACAGGGATTTTCTTTCAACCTACAGGATTGACCTTGTGGCAGGACGTAATTTCAATGAAAATATATCAGTGGATTCTGGGTATATTCTCAATGAGACAGCAGTAAGTAAAATAGGCTGGAAATCGCCTGACGAAGCACTGGGGCAGATAATTGAGTATGGCGGACGCAGGGCCAGCATTATTGGGGTCATCAGGGATTTCCATTATGAGTCGCTCTATAATCCTATCAATCCGGTAATAATGTATTATGATCCGGCTTCCTTTAACAGGATCTCAATAAGGGTTAATCCGGCTGACCTAAGCAAAACAATATCTTTTATAGAAAGGATCTGGCAGACTTACAATAATTCCGATTATATCTTTTCCTATGAATTCCTTAGTGAGCGGTTTGAAAGGCTTTACAGGTCAGAAGAAAAAATGAGAACCGTATTCACCTATTTCATGATCGTGGCGATTTCGATTGCCATACTGGGTATGCTTGGATTATCGGTTTTTCTTATTGAAAGACGTACTAAGGAGATCGGTATCCGGAAAATTAACGGAGCCAGGGTGTCAGAGGTGATGGTGATGCTTAATTTTAACCTGGTAAAATGGGTAGGTACTGCCTTTGTGATAGCTGTTCCTCTTGCCTATTATGCCATGCATCGCTGGCTTCAGAGTTTTGCCTATAAAACTCACCTGACAGTCTGGATTTTCGTCCTGGCCGGAATAATTGCCGCTGCAATTGCACTGCTTACGGTGAGCTGGCAAAGCTGGCGGGCCGCTTCCAGAAATCCTGCGGACACTTTGAGGTACGAATAAAAGCCGGGATGATCACTTTTTCCAGTTATGTCTTTTTTTCCTTACTTTTATGCCTGTTCACCAAAAACAAGTATGATGACCAGGTATATTTGCTTTCTGACCGGATGCATAATGTTGATTACTTCATGCACCGGACCTTCACCGAAACAAACACATCAGGAGAGGCTTACTGATTTTATCGACCCTTTTATAGGAACAGCTTCTCACGGACATACCTATCCGGGTGCCGCATTTCCCTTCGGACAGATTCAGTTGAGTCCTGATAACGGAACCCAGGGTTGGGACTGGTGTTCAGGATACAACTATTCAGACAGCACATTGGCAGGCTTCAGCCATCTTCACCTGAGCGGGACCGGTATCGGTGATCTGGCTGATATCTCGTTTCTGCCTGCAACCTCAGAAGTTATATTTAAGGAAGGAGAGAAAAACGAGGACTTTGTTGCCCGGTACGCCGGTAAATACAGGCACGAACAGGAGAAAGCTACCGCAGGTTATTACGGAGTTACTTTAAAAAACAATAACATCAGGGCGGAGTTTACTGTAACTGAGAGAGCCGGGCTTCACCGATATACTTTTCCGGAAGAGGGAGGGAAAAATATCATTATAAACCTTGGTTTCGCCATAAACTGGGATAAGCCTTACAAGACTTCACTCAATCTTGTAAATGACACCCTTGTTACCGGATCGAGGTTATCAACAGGGTGGGCAGCCGATCAGCATGTCTTTTTCGCAGTTAGATTCTCAAAACCAATAGCAAAATCTGAAATTAAAACTGTCGGAGGAGATGAAAAAGTTGTCGGAAACTTTGTATTCTCCGATATAATAATACTGGCAAAAGTTGGACTTTCGTCAGTAAGCGTCGAAAATGCATTGCAGAACCTCGATTCATCACTATCCGGATGGGACTTTGAAGCTACAAGGAAGGCTGCATCCGATGCCTGGGAGAAGGAGCTTGGAAAGATCCGCATTCAATCTGATGATCCTCAACAGAAAACTATTTTTTATACAGCTCTTTACCATACAATGGTTGCACCGGCGCTTTTTTCAGATCAGAACGGACAGTTCAAAGGTCTGAAAGGTACTGCACTGGAAGCTGATGGGTACAACCGCTATACTGTATTTTCACTCTGGGATACCTATCGTGCCCTTCATCCGCTGTTTACTCTTACCCAGCAATCAAGGGTAAACGATATGGTAAAAACAATGCTCGATCACTATGAGCAGTGCGGAATTCTCCCGGTCTGGGAACTTGAGGGAAATGAAACATTCTGCATGGTAGGCAATCACTCGATATCAGTAATAGCTGAGGCAATTCTGAAGGGTATTGGCGACTTCAGCAAGGAGGAGGCATTCAAGGCAATGAAAGAAACTTCGTTACATGACAGGGATGGCATGGGCCTCTATGATAAGCTGGGATACATGCCTGCCGACAAGGTTGGGCAATCGGTCGCGAAATCTCTGGAAGTGGCTGTTGATGACTGGGCAGTTGCAGCAGTTGCTAAGAAACTTGGGAAAAATAATGATGCAGCCTATTTCTTCAGACGCTCTCAAAGCTATAAATCCTATTATGACAAGGAGACCGGCTTTATGAGGGGAAAGCTGAGCAATGGTCAGTGGACTACGCCTTTTGATCCCTTGTACTCAAATCATGAACATAGTGACTATACCGAAGGAAATGCATGGCAGTATCTTTGGCTTGTTCCTCAGGATGTAGAAGGACTTATCAGCCTGCTGGGAGGTAAGGAAAAATTTGCAGATAAGCTGGAACAGATGTTTGACATGCCCGAGGGAGTCAAAGGGGAACAGGCCTCCCCCGATATTTCAGGCTTGATAGGAGCTTATGCTCATGGCAATGAACCGGGTCACCATACCACTTTCCTTTTTAACTACTGCGGACGGCCATGGCGAGCACAGGAACTCAACAGGCAGATTCAGACAACGATGTATAAAGATACTCCTGACGGATTATGCGGCAACGAAGATTGCGGCCAAATGTCAGCCTGGTATATCTTCAGCGCACTCGGCTTTTACCCTGTGAATCCATCGGAATTAAAATATCAGTTCGGTTCACCGATTGTGCAGGAAGCAAAGATTGAGATTGCCGCGGGAAAGTATTTTACAGTCAAAGCTCCACTGGCTTCAAATGAAAATAAATATATTCAGGAGGTGAAGCTCAACGGTACGGTTCTCGACAGATCATATATTACTCATGAAGAGATAATGAATGGTGGTATCCTGGAATTTACAATGGGTTCTGTTCCGAAAAAGAATTTGTTTCAATAAACTGTTCCCTCGAAAATCAATAATATTTTATACTTTCCTTTGTGTACCTTAGTGAAACCCTTTGAATCCTTCGTGTTTAATATTAAATAATTTGAACCCAATGAACCATGAAAAAGAAGATCTTGGGCAGAGTTTCTTATGAATAATGTACAATAATCATTAAAAACATAGTCGTGAATTAATATGAAAACGCTTTTGCTGCTTTTGATTTCATTATTTGGTCTGTGTGCAGGAGCCCGGGGGCATAATTATCTCATGCCCATGCCGCAGCAGATAAAATATGGAAAAGGTGAAATCAGGATTGCCGACCTCACAGTATATCTGCCGGCTCAATCCTCACCAGAAGATGTATTCAATGCTGGGGAGCTCGTTACCTTTTTAAGAAGCCGTACGGGGATTACTGTTCCTATTGCAAGAGAGAGAAAGGGGAAGCAGATCGTTATAATTCATAAAAAGCAGCCTCCGCTACCGGGATTGAATGAAACAAAAGGTCCTGATAGCAGGGAAGCATATAGGATCAGTATCGGCAATGATGGCATTTCTGTAAGCGGTAATTCATCTGCAGCTGCATATTATGCTATTCAGACCCTCAGACAGATGCCTGAAGGCAACGGGATAAATTCGTATTTTCCGGAGGCTGAAATAGATGATTATCCTGCATTGCCATACAGGGGATTGCTTGTTGCATTCGGAGAGGGAGCTATCTATAATGAAATGTTTGCCAGAGATATAATAGATGAACTGGCACGGTTCAAAAGCAACCAGTTCATATTTTATTCTGAATCCAGTATTGCACTCGACTCTTTTCCACTCCTGGGTTATAAATCAAAAGTATCCAAGGAAACAATTCGAAGGCTTATCGGGTACGCCAGGGAAAGGCATGTTGACATAGTTCCCTTTCAGGCTCTTTATGGGCATATGCATGATCTCTTCCGTTTAGAGAAATATTCTTCCCTGAGTACAGTCCCATATGGTTTTGAATTTGACCCTACAAATCCGCAGGCAAGGGAGATGGTGAAGAAAATGGTTGATGAAATTGCCGACCTCTTTCCAAGTAAGTTCTTTCATATAGGTTTTGATGAAACATGGTTTACACGGAGGTTAGCCAGAATGCAGGCCGATGGTGTGGCTCCTCTGAAGGACGGAAAGGTGATCGATGCTGACAAGTATTTTTTAGATCAGCTCAATTATGTCGCAGGATTGCTAAGGGCAAAAGGGAAAACCGGAATGGCATGGCTTGATATTTTTATCAATAATAATCTAACAAATTATTTCACAGAAGTTCCCCGGGACTTTTACTATCCTGCATGGTACTACGAAGTAGATACCACTGAAATGAACAAATGGATTAATGCAATGAATAAAAACAATTTAAAGTATTTTATTCAGCCCTCTATTGATAACTGGAATGACTTTTACAGCACTCAGATGACATATGATAATGCTGATTTGTACCTGCCATTGGGAAAAAGAAAGGGAGCAATCGGAATGACCCAGAGTTTATGGACAGATGCCATGATTACGCTAACACGCCCATCCCTGGTTCAGATAGCATACACTGCGGCTGGCTCGTGGCAGAAAGATAATCCTGATAAGTATAATTTTGTGGAACAATATGGTTTTTTGCATTACGATGATTCTTTTTACCGTGACAAAATGGTGAAGGCATTGAATAAGGTACAGGAAGCCAATGATTATTTAAGCGAAGTGTTTCCATCTGCCTCTCAGAACCAGGCCTGGGTAGATCCTTTCAGGGAGTATTTTCTTAAAATCGTAAGAGATAACAAAGAATCGCTTCAGAAATCAAGGATAGCGGCAGAGGATGGCCTTGAATCACTTATTCTTCTTGATTTGAAATACCCGGATGACCCTATGGTGCAATCACTGAATGTCATTTGCCGGATGATCGATTACACTGCCATGAGGGCACTTTTTGCAGAATATATTCATACCAGATGGACAAGTCCTGCAGAAAAGGGCAAATACCAGGGATTTTTCCTTTATTATGACCTTGCCGGTCATTGTCACTCAAAAGCGACTGATTTGATTGATTATTTCAGTGAGCTGAAATCCGATTATGAGAAGGCATATTTGAATGAATATACTAAATTTAAACTTGGATCCGCCCTGGCACGATTTGACCACGAAATTCAGTTCTGGCAGAAAATTCAGATTATGGGAATGGAAAGCACCAGAATCAAGCTTAATCCAGATGAACCTCTGCCTGATTTTTATAAAACATTTGATCTTAAAAAGGATTATTAATATTACCATTATGAAAATAGTTATGTTGAAAAAGTTTTTATTCCTCTCAGCAACAATATTGTTTATTAATTTGTCATTGTGTGGCCAGTATCAATTAAGGGCAGGTGCTGCAAGGGTAAACATTACCCCGCCTTTAGGTACAATTATAAATGGAGATTTTCTGCCGGGCTATGCAAATAGCATTCATGATTCGTTGTACGCCAGGGCATTGGCCTTTGATAACGGAAAGGAAAAGTTTGTTTTTGTTGTTGTTGATAATATGACTCTTGATGCCGGTCTGATTAATAGTGCCAAAGTCATTGATACATGAGTGAAACCGGACTTTTGCCGGGACAGGTAATGATATCCTGCAATCATGCCCATTCCACAGGTGCGGTGATAGAAACAGCAACAGTTCAGGCTGACATGAGCTACCGGATCTATCTGCCTCCCAGAATAGCGGCATCAGTTGCGCTTGCCCTGCAGCATCTTCAGCCTGCAAAAATTGGATGGGGCCACATCGACGTTCCTAAGCATGTTTCATGTAGAAGATGGTTTATGAAACCGGGTTACCCTATGAAAGACCCGTTCGGCAATGTTGACAGGGTCTGGATGAATCCTCCGTCGGGAAGTGAATTTCTTGACAGACCCGCTGGTCCGGTCGATCCTCAGGTGAGTTTTCTGGCCGTAAAAACAACTGATAATAAATGGATAAGTATTTTGTCAAATTACTCCACACATTATGTCGGAGGTTTTCCTGCAAATACCATTTCAGGGGACTATTATGGTGAGCTGGATAAGCAACTGAAAGCAAAACTCAGGGCAGGCGATCAATTCGTCGGGATTATGAGCAATGGTACAAGCGGAGATGTGAATACAATGGATTTCAGGCTTACCAAAAACTACCCCACCGGGGATTACGAAAAGATGGTCTTAATAGCGAATGATATTTCAGATTCAATTATCGTATCATTGAAGAATCTGCATTGGTCAGACAAACCCGGGTTCAGCGTCGGAGGATCAGGGATTGTCATTAAAAGGCGTCAACCATCGGAAGAGCTTCTTTCCTGGGCTAAAGAGATGGTAAGGAAAACTGATTTTACAAAGCTTGGGACTGATGATAAGGCATCTGATGACATAAAGAGTTCATACGCACTAGATATTGTAAAAATTGATTTTTATGAACCGCTATCGTACGAACTACCTCTTCAGGCCGTCCGGCTGGGAGAGGGAACAATTGGAACACTTCCGGGAGAGTTCTTTGCCGAAACCGGATTGAAAATCAAGAAAAGTGTACCCTGCAAATACTATTTCACAATTGCCCTGGCAAACGGCCAGTTTGGATATGTACCGCCTGAGTCTCAATTCCTTTTGGGTGGTTATGAGACATGGTTATGCTCAGGGAGCCTTCTTGAAACCGGTGCCGAGGGAAAGATCTCGGGAGCACTGATAACACTCGTCAAATCGGTTCAAAAATAATTTCTATATTTATATTAGAGAAGCTGAATTATTAAAAGACTATGGGAAGGAATTCATCCAGAGGGCTGGTGATTATTATAATTCAGTTTCACTTGCAGTTACGAATCTTTTTGCCCAGGGAGACTCCACAAAGACCATCGTTTTAAATTCTGTTTTTGTAACTGAGAATAAAGCCGACTTTTAATACAACCAGCCGTCAGGTTACTGCTATCACCAACACTGAAATGAGAGAAACCGGTTCCGGGACTCTTTCGGAATGCTCTCTCAACCCTTCCAGGGGTGAGCCAGCTGACTACCGGAGCTATTTCGAAACCAGTTATACGAGGCCTTTACGGGGACAGGATACTTGTAAATGTTGCCGGATTGAAAATGGAGGATCAGCAGTGGGAGGATGAATATGGATTGGGCCTCTCTGAGGTCGGAGTGGCACGGGTTGAATTGATTAAGGGTCCGGCTGCACTTCTTTACGGATCAAATGCAATGGGCGGGGTCGTAAATATTGTTGAGGAAGACTGGCAGGCTCAGGAAAAGTACAACAATAATTTAAATGCCGGCTTGTTCAGCAATACCTATGGAGCATCACTGGATTATGGTTTCAGGAAAGCTGGAAAAAACACATTTATGCTCAGGGCAGGAGCTGAAAGTCATGCTGATTATTCAGATGGCTCAGGGAGCAGGGTTCCCAATACACGTTTTGCCATGTACACTCTAAAGCTAGGTTATAATATAAATCGTTCCCGATTTAAATCTGAGAACAGACTGCTCACTTCATACAATCAGTTTGGTTTTATTGCTGATACTGCAGAACTTCGTGAAGAGACTGACGATCCCCGTCTTAGCCGGAAGTTTGAGAATGCTCATCAAAAAATACTTTCTGCCATACTCTCCAGCATTAATACTTTTAACCTGAACGAGACCACTGAATTGAAGATCACTGCCGGCCTTCAGAACAATCTACGTCAGGAGCAGGAAAGGTCAAATACTATCGACCTATACCTGTCGCTCACCACACTGTCACTGAACACTACTCAGGAAACAGCTTGGCTCACGCTGGACGTGGACCAACGGTTTAGCCGGTATGTTTCAGAAGAACACCAATTATGGAAGCCGTATCATCGTTCCTGATGCCTCAATAGGGGAGGGTTCCGCATTCAGTTATATTAAATTCAGGCACCTGACCGGAGTAGTGAATGGAAATTTTGAAGCCGGCCTGCGAATTGATCACCGGCAGATTGAAACTCATAAGACAGGATCACTTAACCCTCCAACAGCGAAATTACCTCCGTTCAACAGAGGCTTCAATGATCTGAATGGCTCGGTAGGCGAAAGCCTGACCTACAGGCATCTCCTGTTGAAATTCGACCTTAGTTCAGGATTCCGCTCCGGGAACCTGGCTGAATTGTCAGCTAATGGTTTGCACGAAGGAACACCCAACTGGTATGTAGGCAATCCGGATATGAAAGTGGAACAATGCCTGAATGCAGATATTTCTGCATCATGGCAGTATAAATGGCTTACCCTTCGCAGTTCCGTTTTTGATAATAAGTTCCATAATTATATTTACCTGCAGCCGACTGGTGAGGAATACTTCGGTTTTGATATCTGGAGATATGAACAAACTAATGCTACTCTTAAGGGATTTGAAGCCGGATTCAGTATCGAAAAAGCTGACCATTTCAGTTTTTCACTCGATTATTCCTTACTGGATGCAAGACGTGACGATGGTTCCTGGTTACCCCTTATCCCTGCTGACAGGTTATTATTAGAATGCAAGTATTTTTTACCAACATTTGCCTCCAATTGGCAACATACCTTTCTTTCTTTCGGAGTGAATTACACGCAGGAACAGGATAATATTGATTCATCTGAATCTCCCACTCCTCAATATTTTATCCTGAATGCCGGGGCTGGGGTCAGTTTTAAATCTGTTCGCATCCTTTTAACCTGCAGGAACCTGACCAACACATTATATTATGATCATCTGTCGAGGCTTAAGTACTATGGACTTTATGATATGGGGCGGAATATTGTTTTGAATGTGGGATGGCAATTTTAATTATTTGTACACTCTATTAATTACTTATATATTTTCAATTTAAAAATTTCAATGATGAAAAAATGGATTCTGCCAAAAGTATTGTTCTCTGTTCTTATTTTGTTTTTTGGCTGCGATAAAGAACCTGAAATACCACCCACACTGGAACTTAAGATGGGTACTGTGTATACTTCACAGGATGCCACAGTTGCAAAAGATACTACTTTAACTGTAGGAATAATTGCAACAAAAACCGAGGATGATCTCAAAACCTATAACGTTTCAGTATCGTATGACGGCGCTGCATCGACCTCAACAATTGAGAATTTTACAATTTCGCCGGGTGAAAAAGCTCTCTATAATAAAGATGTGACCTTCACTGTCCGTGATCAGGCAGGAACGGAAAAATATTATTTTACAATTACAGATGTGGATGGGAATATAGTTCAGAAAACCCTGACCTTCACTGTAGAATAAAATTCAAATTTCTATACATTATGCTAATTAATATTCAGAAAAATGGAAACACAAAAATCTCTTGCTCATCCTGTTTTGAATCAATTAATGTCAGCTCTCATAATTTTATTGCTGAACTCAACATGTCTTTCTGCCCAGGCCTTCAGGCTGAATTCCGTCAGTGACCTCAAGAGGGTCTTTGAAGACGGATATAACCTTCCTTCAATGCAGGACACCCTGAAAGTTTTCGGTATCAGGGGCGAAGTTGTTTCCGGTCAGTGTGCTGTTCAGACCAGGAAGGATCTTTCTGATGTAACAGTCTCTGTCGGAGCACTAACCGACAGAAAATCAGGAAATGTCTTACCAGAAAAACTTGTGGAATGGAATTTTGTAGGCAGTATACCACTTACTGAGAATACCCCTAATCAACCCGTTACTGCACTGGTCCGACAGGCACCAGCCAGGTTTCCTGACTACCTGATGGCCGAAAGAGCGATCACGATAAAAGGAAAATCATGCCAGGGGATTTGGCTTACTATTGATATCCCGGAATCGGCTGCTGCGGCAACCTATACAGGAAATATCACTGTTACAAGCAAACAGGGGGAGGTGAAGATGCCGATAGAGGTTAAAGTATATCCGTTAACTCTGCCGGAAGCAAGAACTTTAAAAGTCACAGAATGGTACAATACCAGTGACTTTGCGCACTTTCACGGCATCACCGAAGAATATTCTCCGGCATGGTTTTCCATGCTTTCAAAATATGCGGAAAACATGGCTGCACACAGGCAAAATGTATTTCAGGTGCCTATGGGGGCAATCGAAATTCAGAAGTCAAAAGATGGTAAATTAATTTTCGATTTCACAAGATTCGACCAGATTGCCAATGTATTCTGGGATACAAAAAAGATGGATTATCTTGAGACCGGTGAGCTTACAAGGTTTGGAAGTGATGCATGGTACAGCACCGACATTAAACTGAGGGATATCAGGGTAACGGATCAGGTTACAGGAAAAACTGAAAAACTGTCCGGGAATGATGTTGCTCCTGCTCTTCTCACAGCCACTGAAGATCATCTGATGCAAAAGGGATGGATGAAGAAAACTCTTTTCCATATCAAAGATGAGCCTTCCATGCATAATTCCATTTCGTGGATTGAAATGTCTCAGTATGTTCATAAGTATGCTCCCGACCTTAGGAGGATTGATGCCATTGAAACCACAAACCTCCTTAACGATATAGAGGTTGCCGTGCCAAAGCTTGACGCTTTCGGAACATGGTATGACTCGTACAGGCAGGCTCAGCTCAGAGGCGTGGAAATTTGGTTTTATACGGTCGGTATTTATCAGGGCAGCCTGTTCCCAAATAAAACCATCGACATGCCTGTTATGAACAGCCGCATCATGCACTGGCTTAATTACCGCTTCGATGCCACAGGCTATCTGCACTGGGGATGGAATCAATGGACCGAAGATCCATATAAGGATGTTGGCATGCATATTGGCGACGGATGGCACGTTTATCCGGTAAAAGATGGTGTTCTCAATTCACTGAGGTGGGAAGAGATGCGTAACGGGATACAGGATTATGAATGCTTTAAGATGCTGGAGAATAAAATATGCGGTTTGAAAGATTCACTCGGCTCGCGCGCGGCATGGATGGATCCAAAGCAGAGAGGCCATGAGATCTCAGGAAGAGTCGTCATGACAATTGACCAGCATACCGATGACCCTTCTGTCCTTTATTCTTCAAAAAAACAGCTACTCGATGAATTAACAGGATTCGTTATCAGCCCCAGGATCTATGTTCAGACAACTCCGATGGAAAATTCCACACTTACAGAGCACTCATCAGTTGAAGTTTTTGGATGGACGGAACCAGGGAATAAAATAGTTGTCAATGGAAAAGAATTGCCTGTGAGTGAGCAGGGTTACTTTTTTGAACAATTCGGCGGCGACGCACTCGACAGGACCAAGATAGCCCTGTCCGAAGGAATGATAAGGATAACTGCCAGTAATGGTAACGGAACCAAGGAGATCATCCGTAAATTTAAATTCAAATGAACTTAAATTAAAGCATTGGATTAAATTTATTTTAAACACGGAGTTGCACAGAGTTTGCACCGAGTTGCACTGAGTTCGGAAATAGTTCTATTAAGTAGAAATCTTAATCTGAAATTATACCATTGAGTTGCTGACA
Organism: uncultured Bacteroidales bacterium; assembly: GCA_963789465.1. GTDB lineage: Bacteria > Bacteroidota > Bacteroidia > Bacteroidales > VadinHA17 > LD21. The sequence continues at coordinate 102,846 of CAWBLL010000020.1, read as the reverse complement.
AAACAGTGTCCCTCCGTGTAAACTCCGAGCGACCCCGTGGTTAAATATCAATCAGCGAATTTTTTACGGTACCCAAGGGGTGTGAATCCGGTTATATTACGGAATTGTCTTATGAAGTATGAAATATTGTTATATCCGCAGCTATAACATATTTCTGCTATGGATAGATTTTCATTTACCAGCAATCTGCAAGCCTGTCCAACCCGTGCCTCGTTCAGAAACCTCACAAATGTTTTGTTTGCTCTCTTTTTGAAGTACCTGCAAAAGGCTGGCTTCGAAAGATTGGCAATAGATGCAGCATTCATGAGGGTTATCTCCTGGGAGCAGTTGTCCATCACATATTTGTATACCTTATTAAGCCGTTCTCCATCACGATCATTAACTGTATTCTGCAAGACCGGTGTTGCAAGATACTGATATTCACCATTAAATGCTATGAGTTCGAGGATGTTCATGAGAAGAGTGATGCGGCCGAATCCGTATGAGGTGTCGATACACTTCATCAGGAAAGCAACGTCATCACGCGTTTTGCCTGTAAGTCTTATTCCCCTTTCCGATTGCTGGATGATCTTTAAAATGATTTTTGACTCCGGGAGATTCCAGAAATCACTTCCCAGTATTTCGGTATTGAACAGGATATAAATTGCCTCCGAATTACTGCTCTCATAACTTTTTTCACTGCACCATTCATGTGAGACATTAGGACCTATCATTACCAGATCGCCTGGAGCATAAGGCTCTACAGAATCACCGACATATCGTAAGCCTGTCCCCTGCACAATGAGCAATATCTCTACTTCCGGATGAAAATGGCGGAGGGAAGGGAAGTAATCAACTAAAATATGATTGATATGGAATGAATGGTTGATGTTCGCTTCAACCATTTCGAGACTGGGTAACATGTCAATATTGTATTATTTTTAAATACAAATCTATCATTAAATTTCTTTCACTTGATATATTTTTACATTTATGATTTTAACTGCGTGACATTATATAAATGAATATCCAATAACTTTTATAAAAGTGGCGATGGCAAAACAGAATTATCTTGTCAGGGACCAGACTGAAATTGGCAAAGCAGCTTTTCCTGCAATAGATGCCCACAATCATCTATGGGGCAACTGGCAGGTAAAAAGGGTTATTGAGACCATGGATCAGGTCGGGGTCGTAAGCTATTGTGATCTTACCGGAAATGTCCGCATTGAATTTTCGGGAGGCGGTTATGTGATTCAACCAGGCGATATCTCGGAGTTCTTCAGCAATTGTTCAGACAGATATCCGGGCCGTTTTTACTGTTTTACGATGGCAAATTTTGCCACCCCTGTTCATACACCACTTTTTGTGGACTATAAAAAGTTTGTATCGGAATGCATTGAGACTCTGAATGCTCATCAGCGGCAGGGTGCAAAGGGCCTTAAAATTCTGAAGGAGCTGGGGCTGCATTACCGTGATTCTGATGGTAATCTTATTAATTGTGACGACGCCAGGCTATTCCCGGTATGGGAAGAGGCAGGTCGTCTGAATATGCCTGTACTGATCCATCAGGCGGATCCGTCAGGCTTTTTTGAACCTGTTTCTCCTGAGAATGAGCATTATGAGTCACTAAAGAAATATCCTTCATGGGGTTTCTCAGATCGGAAATACCCAAGAAAGACCGAGCTCCTGAAAAGAAGGGATGAACTGATTAGGCAACATCCGGGAACCACATTTATTCTTCCGCATTTTGGAAATTATGCAGAAAATATAAAATATATATCACAACTTACTGGATGAGAATCCAAATGTCTTTATAGATTTTTCGGCCAGGATTGATGAACTTGGCCGTCAGCCTTACTCTGCGCGGGAATTCTTCATAAAACATCAGGACAGGATAATTTTCGGTACTGATATGCCTGCCAATATTGAAAGTTCCGTCGATATGTACCGCACCTATTTCAGGTTCCTGGAGACTTATGACGAGTCATTTTATTCACCCGATTATGATGGCACCTTTGACAGGTCACGCTGGCCGATTTGCGGCATTGGCCTTCCAGATGAGGTACTCAGAAAAATTTACTATAAAAACATTTTGAGAATAATTCCATCTCTGGCAGATGAAGTACAGATTAAAATATAATAGCATATGATAAAAGCAAAGATTGGATTTATTGTATATGGTGTTCATAAGGACGGTTTGAAAGATCCGATGGGGACACCCTTTATTGATGACAGAATTGTTGACGGCGCAAAGGATGCGCTCAGGAAAAGTGGTCTGGAGCTTATTGAACATGATCTGGTAATTGCCTCTAAGAATGAGGCCAGGGCGTGTTTCGATAAATTCAAGAAAATGAACGATGTTGATGCAGTGGTTCTGTTTTCCGGGACCTGGGTCTGGGCAGCGCATCTGATTGCAGCCATAAGGGATTTTGCCACAACCGGTAAAGGAATTATACTATGGACAAATCCCGGCAGCCAGGGATGGCGGCCTGTCGGAGGACTCGTCATGCAGGGCGCTCTTAAAGAGATCGGAATAAAACACAGATTTGTTTACGGGAGTTATGAAGTTCCTTCGGAGATTGAAAAGATTACATCTTATTGCCGGGCCTGTGCAATGAAAAACCTGCTTAACATGAGCACTATCGGTACCTTCGGCGGAAGGGGAATGGGTCAGACTTGCGGTGCTGCAGATCCATCTCAGTGGATGAGGACCTTCGGAATCGATATAGATTCAAGGGATACATCCGAATTGCTCGATACTGCCAGAAAGATAGGCAGGCAGGAGATAGATGATGCGAAAGAACGAATACAAAAGTTTTTTGCTGAACCTATTCCCGGTGATGATCAGGCTGAGCGGTCCATAAGACTCTATCTTGCCATTAAGAAAATGGTTAAAAAGAATGACTGGGATTTCTACACTATCCAGTCTTTCCCTGGGCTGGGGGATGAATATAGTGCCACCTGTTTTGCCCAGAGCATGATCCTTGAGGATGGTATTGGAACTTCTACCCTTGGGGATTTTAATACGGCTCTGACAGTAAAGTGTCTTACGGATATGAGCGATGAACCTGTATATTACGGTGATTTGCAGCATATTGATAAATCCCTCAATGAGATCAAAATTATTGGCGACGGTGCCTGTCCTCCGTCCCTTGCGGGTAAGCTTGGACCGGCAGGTTTCGCGGAACATGGCATTCCTACCGAAGGAGAAGCCGGCGGCTTATCAATAAAGCTTGTTTGCAAGGTTGGAGAGGGTGTGCTGGCACGACTTGGAAGAAACAATGGCGAGTTTGAAATGGTCATCACCAGATGTACCATTTTTGAGCCTCCTGCCAGCGAGACTTGAGAAAAGAAAGAATGAATGCGGAATTCCTTTCTGGCCCCATGGATTTGTAAAGGCCGAATGCGATATTGAAGCTCTGCTTCAGTCGTGGAACAATGAATATGCATGTCTGGGATATGGAGCTCACCTCTATGAAGAACTGAAAGCTTTTTGTGAACTGACAGGAATAAAAGCCATAGCCCTTTAATGAATATTCTTAAAGCGGAATTTGACCGCTGGCATATCGAATATATCCCGGATGACGGGGCACGAATCTCGGTCCTGAAATTTGCAGGAGTCGATCTGCTAACTTCACCCAACTGCCGGCTTCAGGGCTCCTGACATCTCATATGGAGAATATGAGACAAGGCCTGTCTATGGCTATGATGATTGTTTTCCTACTGTTGACCCTTGCAGATATCCTGAAGCAAATTTCGAAAGCAGGGATCATGGGGAGTTGTGCTGGCAGAAATGGCACACTGAAACAGAGGGAAACCTTCTGATTTGCAGCACTGATTGCATACAGCCGGCCGTGAACTTTAAACGGATACTCGGATTTGAAGAAAACAGGTTAAAATGGAGATTTGAGACGACCGCTCTGGATGAGACAAATAGTGTTTTTCTGCATGTTATGCACGCTTTGCTGCCGGTTGATAAAATCAGCCGCATTGAGGTTCCGGGATGCAGGAAAATATATGATGAATTAAATTCACAGATCCCCGGTATGAAAAGCACTGCAGAGTTGGGGGAACATCTGCTGGCTATTCAGCCGGGATCTTATTCAATGCTGCTTCTGCGCGAGCTTGAAGAGGGTTTTGTGAGATTATGGTTCAGTAACGGGTTGAAACTGGAGATCCTGTTTGACATAAAATTATTTCCAACACTGGGAATCTGGTGGAATAATGGGGGATACCCGGCCGGAGGGCAGTTACGGCATGAATGCGCTTTTGAACCAATACCAGGCACATCCAGCGATCTGTTAAAATCCTGCCGGGATGGCGTCTGTCTTAATGTGGCACCAGGAGAAAAAACATGCTGGGAGGTCACCTGGATAATTAATTAGGTTAATTGCGAAAACTATATCTTCCCACTGAGTCACACAGAGTTGCACGGAGTGAAACACAGAGAATCCAGTCAGATATCGGGATTTAAAAGAACGTTCATTCTATTATAACAATCTTATGAATCATTTTATAACACTGTTCCTCCGTGAATAACTTCATGCCAAACTCTGTGAAACTCAGGGGCAACTCTGTGAAACTCTGTGCGAACTCAGTAAAACTCCATGCCAAACTCAATGAAACGTCGTGCCAACTCATTGAAAATCAGTGCCAAACTCAGTAAAACTCTGTGCAAACTCTGTGAAACTCCGTGCCAAACTCTGTGAAACTCCGTGCCAGACTCTGTGAAACTCCGTGGTTAGGTCAATTATGAAATCCTAATTGTTATCCTTAATTACTTTAACTTTACTGACTTAATTATAATGATTTAATTTCTCTATCTCCAAACTTTTACTTACATTCAATATAAGTTTTATACCAAAAATTACCTGAATGAAAACAAAAAACCTCTTACAGTTCAGTCTGACCTTCCTGTTTGCACTTTTACTGAAAAGCACCTTAACTGCCCAAACGGGTAAGCTGCCAATAGCTGAAGGTCCATATAAACCCACCGACGAATCATTGAACCAGTTCCCCTACCCGGAATGGTTCAGGGATGCAAAATTTGGAATATGGGCTCACTGGGGACCACAGGCAGTGCCTCGTCAGGGAGACTGGTATGCCCGGAGGATGTATATAGAGAATGATCCTGCATATAAGTACCATGTAGATCATTATGGCCATCCGTCGGTGTTTGGCTACAAAGACATTATTCCTCTCTGGAGGGCTGAGAAATGGGATCCTGATAAGCTGATGGAGCTTTACAAGAAGGCAGGTGCAAAATATTTTGTGAGCATGGGTACTCATCACGATGACTTTTTTCTCTGGCATTCCAATCTGCACAGGTGGAATGCAGTAAATATGGGCCCGAAAAAAGATGTCGTCGGGATATGGCAGCAAGCCGCGAAAGATCGGGGATTGAAATTTGGTGTATCAGAGCATCTTGGGGCGAGCTATACCTGGTTTCAGGCAGCCCATATGTCAGATACAAAAGGACCTAAGGAGGGTATTCCATACGATGGTGCCAATCCTGCATATTATGATCTCTATCATCCGCCCACTCAGCCAGGCGATAATAATTGGCTAACAAATAATCTGGTTTTTCAGGTCGAATGGTTCTCCATGATAAAGGAACTGATAGACAATTATCATCCTGATTTGCTCTACTCTGACAGCCAGATGCCTTTCGGAGACATTGGAAGAAGCCTTATTGCACATTATTATAACCAGGGGATCCCTTCCGGCAGCAATGCAACACAGGTTGTCTATACCTGCAAGCAGTTTTCAGGAGGAAAATGGGTCGAGGATGTTGAACGGGGCATAAAGGATACATCGAGCATTTATCCCTGGCAGACAGACACTTCGATTGGAGACTGGTATTATCGCACGGGACAAAAGTATAAAACAGCGACTGAAGTTATACAGATGCTTGTGGATATAGTCAGCAAGAACGGTAACCTGTTGCTGAATGTCGTTCAGACACCTGAGGGAGACCTGGAACCTGATATGCTGGAGATCCTTGACAGTATTGGAACATGGACTGCTGCAAACGGACAGGGAATTTACGGTACACGTCCATGGAAAATTTTCGGGGAGAATTCCAAAGAGGCTGCAGCTTTCAAGCCTGAGCGATTCGATGAAAACTATAGGTTCAATTCCAGTGACATACGCTTTACAACCAGGGATGGAAATCTGTATGCATTCTGCCTTGGAACTCCCTTACGGGGACATAAGGATAAAGTCACTCGGCAAAAAATCAAATCTGTCATCGGCGGTCGCCTCCGTGAAAATGCTGGGAAGTGACGTTAAGCTAAGGTGGAGCCAGGGAGCTGATGCGCTGGTGATCAAAAAACCGTCAAAAATGCCTGGATGGGAGGTACCGGGTTTTATAATTGAATTCAAAAAATAATTTCTATTCCTATTATTCATATTATAGTTTTAAAGAAAATATCTTAGCATGCCACTTATACTTGACAGAAAAAATGTACTGAATGTTTACAGCGAAGCTGGACAAAAAAAATGGGTGATCCCGACATTTAATTCAGAAAATCTTACAACAACCGAAGCCATCCTCTCAGCAGCACTGGATTACGGCAGAAAAATAAATAAGCCTGATCTTCCTGTTACCATTGGCATAACAAACCAGTATAGTCATCGCAGCCAGTCAGTTTATTATACACATACCCGTCAGTGGGATACAGGGTTGAAACTTTTTCTGGCCGATCTCGGGGTATTGACCGGTAATGGATCACCATTTGAGAACCTGAATGTAATGGTCCACCTCGATCATACCCAGTGGGACAGCGACAAACCTCTTCTTGAATGGGATATGAAGATGTTTTCAATGATCATGTATGATGCATCGGCATTACCATTTGAAGATAACATTAAGCTTACGGCTGATTTCATCTCAAAGCATGGTCATGAGATAGTAATCGAAGGTGCTTGCGATGAAATAGTGGATGCCACCGGTGATACAAGGAGCGATCTGACAACTCCGGCACAGGCTATAAGATATATTGAGGAGACTAAAGCTGATTTTATTGTAGCCAATCTCGGTACAGAACACAGGGCAAGTGCTGCTGACCTTAAATATCATGGTGATCGGGCCAGGGAGATAAGCAAGCTCACCGGAACTAAACTGGTACTTCACGGTACTTCATCGGTTGGAAATGACCAGGTCAGGAATCTTTTTGATGATGGCATTGCAAAAGTCAATATCTGGACAATTCTTGAAAGGAATAGTTCCCCTGTTCTGTTTGAGGATATGGTAAAAAATGCAGCAAAAATAACGGGAAAGGCAAAAGCAGAAGAGATGCTGCGTTCCGGACTTCTTGGCCGGAATGCGGATATTTCAGGAAAAGCTTCCCTTTCACATTACACAACCCTCTACAGACAGGATATCATTTTCAGTGAAATGAAGAAGATCGTGATGGATTATCTTAAATTGTGGTATGTATAATTTTAGATCATATAATAATAGTACCTTATAGAAATTCTTATTCCATCCATAATGGCTTAATACTAATTATTTTAACCGCAGAGCACGCAGAGTTGAAAAAACGCAAAGAACGCAGAGATAAAGCGTTGTTATTTAGGTCTTTGCGAACTTTGCGAAAAAACTTTGAGAGCTTTGCGGTTAATGGATTTTTACCCTTTCAATAGCCAGGTAATGAATTAAATTTAAAGTATATGAAATGAACTATTACCTAGGAATAGACATAGGAACAAGCGGCTGCAAGGCAGTGATATTTGATGAGGATGGACATCAGCAGTCGATTGCCTATCGTGAATATGACATAATCTCAAAGTATCCTGGCTGGGCAGAACTTGATACTGATGAAGTTGTCAGAAAATGTTTCGATGTTATTAAGGAATCTGCCTCAGGGTTAAAAGACGGAGCTGTAAGGGGGATGGGGATCTCGAGTCAGGGGGAGGCGTTTACCCTGCTGGACGGTGACGGCAATGCACTTTGCAATGCACTGGTCTCGTCCGATACACGGGCAAATGATCTTATCAGGCCATGGACAGGTAAATTCGGCGAGGAGAAGCTTTACAATATAACAGGGCACACTCCGCATCCTATGTTTTCACTCTTCAAAATGTTATGGATAAAAGAAAATAATCCCGTTATATGGAACAAAGCTCACAGAATTCTATGTTTTGAGGATCTTCTTCAGTACAGGCTGGGAATAAAAGAACCATCCCTGGGCTGGCCTCTGGCAGGCAGAACAATGCTGTTCGATGTAGTGAAGCACCGGTGGGATGATGAGATACTGGCAGAAATAGGAGTCATGACCGGGCAGCTTTCGAAGCCCCTTCAGTCAGGCTCGCTGGCAGGATATATCGAGCCTTCAATAGCTTCCGGACTGAATCTCCCTGACAATACTTTTGTGGTTACCGGCGGACATGACCAGCCATGCTCAGCACTCGGAGCAGGAGCGATCAAACCAGGTGTCGCTGTATATTCCTCAGGCACTGTTGAATGCATTACTCCGGCATTCGAAAGGCCAATATTTACATCCGGACTTCGTAAAAACAATCTTTGTACATACGATCATACAGCTCCGGGCAGGTATGCGACCGTGGCATTTAGCCTTACAGGTGGAAATATCTTAAAATGGTTCAGGGATCAGTTTGGAGACAGGGAGGTGGAACTGGCCAGAAAAACGAACAGTGATCCATATGAAATTCTGATCGGTCAACTGCCAGAAAAAACCTCTGATCTTCTGGTATTGCCATATTTCACCCCGACAGGGACTCCCTATTTCGATGTTACAGTGAAAGGCGCCATTACCGGTATGGATTTGGCTACTACACGCAGCGAGATCATGAGGGCTCTGCTTGAAGGAGTGGCCTTCGAGATCAGATTGAATCTCGATATACTCAGGGAATCTGGCTACGAAGTAAATGAACTGAGAATAATCGGGGGAGGGGCAAGATCACGACGTCATGTGCAGCTAAAAGCAGATGTGATTGGGATGCCTGTCACTATTATGGATGTCACGGAAGCAGGTTGCATGGGGGTGGCTATCCTGGCCAGAGCTTTTAACACTGGTCAAACGGTTGAGGAGATTGCTTCTGCATGGGTAAGGCCTCTGTCGAAAGCAGAACCGGTCGGACTTAAGGATCATTATGACAAAAAATTCCTGACCTATAAAAAATTGTATCCGGCATTAAAGTCATTATCTTAATAACCTAATTTATAAAAGTCGCGACAATGAAATACTCAATTTTTATATTATCTATATTACTGGCACTGACAGAGTTAGGTTGCAAGGATCAGGCCCATGGCAGAACAGGTAATCTATTGCCGGCGAAGATGTTTGAATATAGCGACAACATGGAAACGAGGTGGGTAAGCTTTGAAAATATCAAGGGAGAAAAAGGCAGGGGCGGAATGGAAAATAACGGTGCAAAAGGGCATGCCTGCGACAGTATCAGTGCAGGTGCCACCAAAACCCTGCTGAGCATGAAGGGTCCCGGGATCATAAACAGGATCTGGGTGACAATCAGTGACCGTTCCCCGGCAATGCTCAGAAGTCTGGTCCTTAAGATGTACTGGGATAATGAAGAAAAGCCTGCGGTTTCTGTTCCTTTTGGCGACTTTTTCGGTATGGGTCTCGGGAAAACTGCCGTTTATGAAAATGCTTTTTTTGCAAATCCTGAAGGCCGTTCGTTCAACTGCTTTATCCAGATGCCATTCAAAACTGCAGCGAAAATTGAACTTGTCAATGAATCAGCGGCTGATCTTCCAATGGTATTTTATGATATTGATCTTCAACTGCTTCAAGACTGGGATGAGAGCTTTATGTATTTCCATAGTTACTGGCACAGGGATACAGCTACAGTTCTGACTGAAGATTTCGAGATTATGCCGGCAGTTAAGGGAAAAGGAAGATTTCTGGGTTCAAATATCAGCATTAATGCAAATCCGGTTTACAAGGACTGCTGGTGGGGTGAGGGTGAAGTAAAGATCTATCTCGACGGTGACAAAGAGTATCCCACTCTTGTCGGATCAGGAACGGAAGACTACATAGGCACAGCCTGGGGGCAGGGCCGGTTCTTCACAAAAACAACAGGATGCCTTATTGCTGACAACAAAAATCTTCAATGGGCTTTCTACAGATATCATATTACTGACCCGGTATATTTCAGATCGGATTGCAAGGTTACAATACAGCAGATCGGAGGAAACAGTAAGGATATCGTTATTGGGCTTCAGAAGGCAGGTGTCAGACTAATCCCTGTAACTGTTCATGATGCTCCCAGGATGATACAGATCTATAAGAAGGATAGCACTGTGAATCTTGAAGACCCGTCATTACCTGATGCCTGGACAAATTTCTACAGGTCGGACGACCTGGCTGCGACTTCTTATTATTACCTTGACAAACCGGCCGATGATTTGCCTGAATTACAGCAATTGCAGATAAGAACATGGAGATTGAAACAGGAATAAGCGGATAATTAAAAAAATAAATCACAATGAAAAAGATCTTTGTAATACTCTTTATTTCAGGTAGTCTACTGTACAGTTGTGCAAAAGCGCCTGCATTCCGTGAGAAGATTATTGATGCCAATGGTCCGCAAAACCTTTGGATGAAAACAACCGGTGACATTAATGGAGACGGTAAAACCGATATTCTGGCAGGTGGATGGGCTGATGGTGGAATCGTAGCCTATCTGGCACCGGACTGGAGAAAACAGATACTGTGCGATACCTTAAAGATTTCTACTGATGCCGAGGTATGCGATGTCGATAATAACAGCACTCCTGATGTTGTTGCGATCGTCAGGGATGCTTTAGTATGGCTTGGTGGACCTGCCTGGAATTTGAATATCATTGACTCACTGACTCTTCATGATATAGAAGTAAACGATTTTGACAATGATGGTCTGATTGATGTTGTCGGACGTAATCAGGCTGAATGGGGAAGAGGCGATACTCTCTATTTTTTCCATCAGAAATCCCCGGGAGAGTGGGAAACGTATCGTAAAGTTATTGTTAATGGAGAAGGATTGAAATGTGCGGATCTAAACGGTGATAAAAAGAAGGATATTATTATTAATGGCTATTGGCTGGAAAACACCGGGGACATTCAGAACTGGCCGGAACATAAATTCTCCGGTACATGGAACTGGCGAAATACCTACATTGATGTTGCTGATATTAATAATGATGGATTGATCGATATTTTGCTATCACCATCGGAATTGAAGGGACATAAATATCATGTGTCCTGGTTCGAAGGACCTTCAGTTCCGGCTGAGGAATGGAAAGAACATATTGTAATAGATAGTGTTGAAACAGTATTGCATTTTATAGGTGCAGCTGATTTCAATCTAGACGGGAAAATGGATTTTATGATAGCCCATATGCAGCAGGGTGCAGATCCTGACGAGGTTGCTGTGTTCTATCAGGAGACCGGGAACAGATGGAAAAAACAGGTAATCAGTACAGGTGGCAGCCATAGCATGAGATTGGGTGATTTTGATGGCGATGGAGATATTGATGCTTTTGGCGGCAACTGGGAGGAGAATGTTGTGAAAATGTGGATAAATGAAAAAATATGAAAAAGATTATATTTATTATTTTGATCTTATGTCCCTTGCATGCGCTTTATTCTCAACTTCCCGTAGATAAATGGACCGGCATTACAATTGATACTGCGAGACAGACCTGGGGTGAAGGGAAATTTGAATGGGTAAGAGGATTTGGCGTGGACGCCTTCGATGTGGATCATGATGGTTTTAAGGATATAGTTGCCGGCTGGTACTTTTACAGGAATCCGGGTGGAAACATGACCGGGGAATGGAAGCGGACCGAACTGATTCCTAAAGCTGACGGAGTACTTTTCACTAATGTCAATGACGATGATATTGCAGATATTATTGCTGTTGCCGGGCAGGATGTGTACTGGTTTGAGGTTCCGGCCAGCAATTCCGATAAAATGATCTTCCATAAAGTGGGTAAAATCACGGAGACTGATCATTTGAACGGACAGGGATACCTGATGGCTGATGTAATTAAGGGAGGGAAACCGGAAGTACTGCTGATGGGAGGCGAGGGGCTGTATATGGCTGAGATTCCTGATAATCCCGAAAAAGTGCAATGGAATTTTATTCTTATCGCAGAAACCAGTTCCTCAGAAGGATTTGATGCGGTGGATATTGATGGTGATGGTGACCTCGACATTGTATGTGGAAAACCTGTAGGTGACGAACCCGATGGACCACGTGAACTCTATTGTTTTGAAAATCCGGGCATAAAATCGGAAAAATGGGCAAACTGGAAACTGGGAACTACAAAATATCCCATTGACAGGGTTAAAGCCGCAGACCTTGATAAGGATGGAATTCCGGAGATTGTTGTTACGGAAGAGCGCTGGAATGTAATTAAACCGGTTGCCAACCTATGGGTATTTTCCGCATCTTCAAAAATGAACAGGAAATCGGAATGGAACGGAAAGATTCTGGCGAGTCACTATTCTTTAAATAATCTGGATCTGGGAGATATCAATAATGACGGAAACATTGATATCGTAACAAGCGAGCATAAGGGACCCGATCTGAAAACATTTATCTATTTAAACGATGGTCTTGGAAATTTCAGTGAGAGGGAGATATTTAAAGGAGCGGAAATGCATCTTGGAGCCAAATTTACCGATCTTGATAATGATGGAGATCTCGACATAATAGGACCTGCATGGGACAGATACAATATTTTCACAATTCTGCGAAATGATGCCATAAAAATCCGGCAATCAGACAGCCATGAAGAATGAGGGTACGTTTGTTAAGAGATCAGGTCCACAGCACATCTGAACCCGACGGTAGAGCATCTGTCAAGACCAGGCCAGATGAGCAGCATTTTTGCAATAAAGCTGTTTTTCTGAGGACCACCGTCGAAGTACCATACGGAACCTTCTGCCCTGTAGCATGAGCCTCCCTTCAGCATCAAAAAACGTGTTCTCCCATCAGAATATTCACGGGCTGTGAGTTCCCATGTATTGCCGCACATGTCGAGGCAACCGAAAGGTGACTTTCCTTCAGGGAATGTTCTTACACCGCTTGTCTCTCCGTTCAGGTTCGGGTTGCATTTTCCAGGCTCCATATTATTTCCCCAGGGATAATTAAGTGCATCAGGGCCCTCTGCAGCATATTGCCACTCTTCTTCCGTTGGCAGCCTCTTCCCTGCCCATTTGGCATACGCCATGGCGTCATTATGATCGACAAATACTACGGGATGGTCTTCTTTTCCCGGTGGGATCTGTCCATCTATCCAGTGTTTCAGGAAATTTTCGGTGATGGAAGGTTGATATCCTGACATATGGAGAAATTCACGGAACTGAGCATTGGTTACCGGAGTTTCATCTATGGCAAAGCTTTTAATCTGAACTTCCTTGTTTATCCTGCACAGTGAATGTAGTTTATTATTTTCAGCCAGCTTAAGGTGTTCCCGGATGTTTCCAAAACCTCCGGGTTCCCTGAACCTGTATTCGATTGACATGTCTAAGGCTGCTGACGGGACAGAAACCATCCCTTCCGGTTTAAGGGAGGTTCCCTGGGAGGAAACCGGGTTTCCTGAAATAACTTCCCTTACAGGTAATACAATACTCTCTGAAGCTAATGTGGCAAGTTTCCGCTGTTTGGCAATAAAGGCCAGCAGATTGCTATCGACAGCACTTCTTCCTACCGTCAGGAAACAGCCGATGCCGCGACTGATTATCCTGCCATGCAATACCTGATAATCATTACTGCTCTCCGGATAAAGCTCCTGTCCGGCTATAAGGTCGAAATAGCGTGAGTCAGGATCTTTTTTTATTTTTAATAACTGGCCTTCAACCGGAATGTCGTTCCTGTTCACAAGTGTCCGTAGCATAAAGTCGTTATTAGACCATGAACTTATATAAACCCCTTTTACAAGTGATTCTTCAGAGAGAGGTATCCAGTTCCCCCCGGAAAAAAGCTCCCTGAAATGATGCTGGATTGAGTACATTGTCCTGTATACCGACTTATCCCGTTCATTCCAGCCAAGCCACTGACCGAATACATTCTCCCAGATCAGGATTCCGCTTCCATTCATCCAGGCAGACTGCAGCTGCGGAGTCTTATCACTGTTCCACCTGTCGATGGCATGTTGCATATGTCGGCGTTCAAACCATTTATTCCGGTAAACGCCGGGCACCGTGCTGTCATGGAACCATTGTGCCCACGACATATGATGTGAGCTGATGTATTCCAGTGGAAGAGCTATCTCACCCTCCAGAACAATACCCTCTTTCACTTCATCCAGTTTGTGTCTGAAGTCTGGCGCATCCTTCATTGTATCCAGAAAAATTCCGTTCCCATCTATCGCCTGGATTATATCAATAAGATTATTGATGTTGGATTTCAGATTCCTCCTTGTGCCTGTATCCCATGGATTATAATCGATAAATACTCTGATATCAGATTCATGAAACTGTCTTACTATTTCTTTAAGCCCGGGCAAGCCATGGGGCATTTCACTATAAAAATCAAACTGGTTTCTTTCATCGAGTCCTATACGCGGGTATGCCTGCCAGAGAACGACACTGTCGTAGCCTCCGTACTCTTTTTTCCCTCTTTCAATCAGGCTGCTGATGTTATATCTATTATTATTGACATCATAAAAATCTGAATCACATATCATTACAAAGCAACATGAAAAATCGGAAGATACCCATCTGAAGGGGGCAGACAGATAGGATGAACCGTCATACTTTAACTTAGACTGTTTTCTTTTCCTCCAGGAATGAAGGTCGGCGCGCCAATCAATCCAAAGTGCAGGATCATCAGGGGCGGGGATTATATCATTGTTATCCATCATATTATCACTGAATTGCGAATCCTCAGTTTCTCCTGTGAAAGATCTTAAAACCCGGGCAGGGATGAATGCTCCAAATCCCAGTGAAGTGGTTCTTCTTACAAAGCTCCTGCGGTCCATTGCACTAATCTTCTGAATAAAGATGTCTTTATTTTTCAATAGCTGCCATACTGTATCGCAAGATCCGTCAGCCTTTTAAGTCTTTCCGGCCTGACATGAGGAGAGACGCTGCAAGCTGTAGATAAAATATAGCCGCTGCCGGGTTTTCCTGTTTTGATCCTTCCGATTACTGCTTCCTCAAATGTTTTGTCGTCAGCGTTGAGCAATTCATTTATTGAGTCGAGGTTTCCTTTAAGAAAGAACCTGTCGCCAAATTTATCCTTTGCTTCGTTCAGATGAACAGTACCAAGTGGGGGTGGATCCAATGTGTCGATGCCATCGACCGACATTTCAGCCATCAGGTCGAGACGGTCACCGATGGAGCCGCAGGTATGTACATAGCTGAATAAGCCATGGCGCTTAATCTCTTTAAATACAGGTTCTTCATAAGGCATGACGAACTGCTTGTAATCATTCCGGCTAATAAATCCTGCACCGGCAAATGCGGAGCTTACCAGCACAGCATCGATGCCGCCCTCTTCGACATATACCTTAACTTCTGCAATAGCTATCCTGGTGAAATATTCAAGTAATTCCTTGCATATATCCGGATAGATCATCATGCCCGTCAGAGCTTCCTGATAACCAAACAATTCAAGTAAATGGGTAAATGGGGAAAATACCTCTGCATGAATGGAAATATCACCGGCATTTTTTTTCACAGCCTTCAATGCATTTGTGAATGATGCCGGATATATGTCAGGATCTGTTAAATCGGCGTTAGGATCAAAGCCCCAGAGTTCAGGCATATGATAGGAATTCCAGATATATCCCGGAGTAATAAATGCTGAGGGATCTTTCAGATCTGTATTTTCAAATGTGGCACGTGGAAGAGGAACTTTTCCCGGAAGGAATGTATGGGCGTTATCATCCCCCGGAATATAAGTCTCAAAGCCATTCTTCCAGACAAGTTTTTCAGAATTACCAGTCTTCTCCTCAGACTCCAGATATTTTTTCCAGTCATGTGGTCTGCCCGGAAGGTTGACCAGAATGCCGTCAAAGCTATATTCCTTCTGAAGATCTGTAAGAGCCAGGGCAAAGGTCCCGGAGTCGAACCATATTCTCGAAGGTTCATACTTGCAGTTTAGAAAATAATGTCCCAGTGACAACTGGCACATTACCGGTACCCTGTCGGGAGTCTGATGACTCATTGCCGCAATCATTCGTTCTTTTGAAGTCATTTTTCTGTTTTTGATTCTTAATTCCGGATCCTGTTATTAGATTTTGTTGTTGTCCCTTTTGTCAACGGAGAAGATTTCATTTATAATGTCTTTATATTTTACATAGAGAACAATTCTTTTCAGTTTCAGTGTCGGCGATAACTCACCTGTTAACAGGCTCCATTCATCTGTTACAAGCCGGAACCGTTTTATATTTTCATGATCCCCGAGAAGCAGATTCATTTCAACTACCTCCTTCTGATATCGTGCAAATACAATCGGATTGTTGATCAGGTCCTTATTATTCATGAATGAAATATGGTGAATGGATGCCCAGTTGTGGAGATAGATAAAATCAGGCACGATAATAGCTGAGGCAAACTTCTGATTTTCACCAATTACCATTACCTGTTCAATTAACATTGATTCCTTAAGTTTGTTCTCTATTACCTGAGGAGCAATATATTTGCCACTTGAAAGCTTGAATATTTCTTTCTTTCTGTCAGTAATTTTTAGATATTTTCCATCAATTATCTCACCAACGTCACCAGTATGAAACCAACCATCAGAATCTATGGATTCTTCAGTAAGCTGAGGTTCCTTATAGTAGCCTGCCATCAGATTGGGCCCTTTTGTGAGGATCTCTCCGTCTTCAGCTATTTTGACTTCAATATCTTTAAGTATCGGTCCAACCGTTCCGAACATTACTTCCATTTTGGTCAGGTCATTCACTGCAATAACGGGAGATGTTTCTGTAAGGCCATAACCCTCTATTACAGTGATGTTTGCAGCCCAGAAGATGCGGGCAAGCCTTGGTTGTAAAGCCGCACCTCCGGAAACTATAATTTTGACATTGCCACCCAGGGCCTCTCTCCATTTATTAAATACCAGTTTATTTGCAATTAACAGCTTTTTGGAATAGAGCCAGCCGTTTTTACCATTTAATTCATATCTCAATCCGAGCTTCACTGCCCAGAAGAATATTATTCTTTTTATCCCGGTCAGCTCCTTTCCCTTGCTTATTATTTTGTCATAAATACGTTCGAGTAATCTTGGTACTGAAGCAAAGATCTCGGGTTGGATCTCTTTTAAATTGTCAACTATTGTACCCATATTTTCTGCGTAGTAGATACTCATTCCTTTATAGTGGAAATGATATGTGAGCATACGTTCCAGTATATGGCTTAAGGGAAGGAAGGATAATACTTTGGCTTCCGAAGCCAGGGGATGGACAAGGCTGGTTTCAACAACATTTGAAATAAGGTTTGAATGTCTGAGCATAACCCCTTTTGGGAACCCTGTAGTTCCGGAAGTATAAATTATTGTAGCGAGATCTGAGCTATCAACAGAAGCCTTGGTGTTTTCCAGTTCTGATATGAGCATGGGAGCATGCTCTTTGCCAAGGTCTATCAACTTGCTGAAGTGATTTACCCCGTTTATTCTATTATAACTGAAAATTTCAGAGATCCCGGGTGATGAATCAAAAATGGGCTTCACCTTTTCATAGAGTGAAGAATCTGATACAAATACAATTTTAGGTTCTGCGTGTCCAAGAATGTATGCATATTCATCATTGCTGATAGTAGGATAGACAGGAACACTGATTGCACCAATCTGGCTGATACCTAGGTCTGTAAAAATCCATTCCGGTCGATTGTTTGAAATAATAGCTATTTTGTCACCTTTTTTTATCCCCATGGATAGAAGGGCATAGCTTACCCAGTTACAATGATTTACATACTCCAGGGTTGAGTACTGAACCCATTTCCCATTTTCTTTTCCGGCTAGTACATCATTTTTTCCCGGATAAAGTTTTTGCATTCTGTCAAGAAGGTCAAATGTTCGGTTTATTTCCATAAAGCTTTTATTTTGCCAGTGATAAATATATTAATCTTTAATTTATATTATAAAAACCTGATAGTTGTCATTTATTGTCAACCTCAAGGCAAATAAAATTATTTGATCCTGGAAAAAATAATGAATTTATCGTCCCTGTTTTCAGAAATCCGTAAAATCGGGTTTTCTTTTTTCAAGATAGGCGTGAACCCCCTCTATGAGGTCATGCTTATTGTAAAGTTCAGCTACACTGTCAGACTCTATCTCCATTGCCCCCTCAATATCTTTGGATGCACCCCTGTATATTGATTTAAGTACAAGCCTCATTGATGCAGAGCTTTTCCCTCTCATCTTTCCTGCAATTTTTATTGCCTCTTCCATTAATATTTCTCCGGGACAGAGCATATTGACCAGGCCTGTCGCCAATGCTTCACCTGATCTTATTTTGTCTCCTGTAAGTATCATCTGCAATGCTCTGGAGCTGCCAATAAGCCTTGTGAGCCTATACGACCCGCCAAAAGCCGGGATCATTCCAAGATAGATCTCCGGCATTCCGAAAACTGACTTGTCGGATGCTATCCGGATATGACAACTCAGCGCCAATTCCAATCCTCCGCCGAGACAAAAGCCATTTATTGCAGCGATCACCGGCTTTGGGCTGTTTTCAATATTCAATAAAACTTCCTGTCCCAGTTGCGACATTGCCTTCGCTTCTACCGCTGTTTGGCATCTGCCCATTTCGGAAATATCTGCTCCTGTGGCGAACAATCTGCCTTCTCCGGTTATAATGATTACTTTTACATTCTTATCCTGATTCAGCTCCTTTACAGTGGAATCAAGTGAGATCAAAAGTTTGCCTGATAAGCAGTTGTCGGGAGGATTTTTAATTTCTACAACCGCAATTTTCTCTGAAATCTCAGTCCGGATATTCGGATAACTCATAGGGAATCACATTTAATGACCGGTAATAACATCCTGCAGCCACTTCTACTTCTATGGTTCATGATATTAAAAGTCAGAATTAATTAAATAATATACTTTGTTATTCTCTGTAACTTTCTGACCTCCATTGGATAATATTGCTTCTCCGGCAATAGTCATGATTCTGTTAACTATATCGCTGATTTTAGTAAAAACGGGCAGACCATCTCTTGTGAAATTTATGTATGTGTCGTTAAACGGAGTTTTCCAGGACGGCTTATCCGAAAGGCCGAGGGTTAACCTGGACGGAATTGATGAGGATCCGTTGATTACACCAACGAGTCCTGCACAGGTTGCAGCCTGGTTATCGCAATCAAGACCTGCAGACACAGCAATGCCTGCTGTTTTGACAAAATCTCCGTCTCCATAAAGTATAGCCATAATTCCGAACAGACCATTGGGCAGCGACGATACGTCCGAAACAGGAGCTTCATATCCGCCACTCTTATAACGGAAATATTTGTCGAAAATAAGTTTGCGGGTTATTCGCCAGTCCTTATTCTGTTTGTGCCAGGTAATTACATCCTCCATACCGGATTTGAAAGGGCTTTTTTCAGGTATATATTTTAGAGCCAGGTCGACAAGTTTATTCACATTATTCTCAAAAACAGCCGCACTGTACATAACGGCATAAGCAATTGTCGGATGCGTTCCCCAGTCATCGTTTGTGATACGCGCACTCCATTCGGCTCTCTCCGCACTTTTACTGACCATACCCGGGTAGAACATGCTCCAGATCTCATTTACAAGTTGAGGATCAATCTGGTACCAGTTTTCATTATTTTTCCTGCTTCCTGTTTCAGGAGGTAGCAGGCCATCTGACATCAGGTTGCGCGCTGTCCTGTTTGCACACCATATTTTACGGTTTATGTGTGACTTCCACATTTCTGTAATTTCCGGATATGTGATATCGAGTCCGTATTTCTCCACTGCATGAAGTGTGACAAATTCAATGTCAGTATCATCGTCAGAGAATGCTCCCTCTAACCAGTTGGTTACCACAGGGCAGTATCCCCGCATGTCATTCCGGTTTATGGCGAGGGAAGTATCATCATCAAACTGGTAGTATCTGTCAATAAATACAGGCACAGGGTCTTCGGTATATGTTCCTTCGAAAGGGAATCCCATATAATTGCCAACACATTGCCCGATCCAGTAGCCTGAGATCTTATTTATCAGCTCATCCTGCGATATCTTTTTCAGTGTCTGAGAGAATGAGACATCCATAAACGACATAAAAACGACAGTGAAAAGAAAAATCTTTCTTGTTATAATCTCCATAATATCAATTTCTTACTTTAGGGTAAACTGGTTTGTCATCTTGAGTAATTATGATTTTTAGTCTTTTATTTTCAGAGTAAGCTCCCGTTCAATTTGTTCCAGCGATTTTCCTTTCGTCTCAGGCAGCTTTTTGAGAATATAAAAGAATCCCATGAAACAGATTACGGCGTATACACCGAAAGTGCCGGAGGTGCCGAGGCCCCTGTTCAGAAAAGGGAAAGTTAATGTCAGTATGGCACAGGAAGTCCACAGAGCAAATGTTGCAACGGACATTGCATGTCCGCGAATTTTATTCGGAAATATCTCTGAGAGCAGAACCCATGTAATTGGAGCGAGTGTAAGTCCGTAAATAGCTATTGCCGTCACCACCCAGAATACCATAAAGATACCGCTGAAGTGAAGATAGTAGCCGGAGGCGATCACTACATAAACTATTGCGAGACCTCCTGCTCCTGTTAGCATAAGGATCTTACGGCCGTACCGGTCAACAATAAACATTGCCAGAATTGTAAATATCAGGCTTACGGTTCCTGTAAGAACAATATTGAAAAGAGTCCCTGAAATGCCGTAGCCGGCAGCTGAAAAAATCTCCTCAGCATAGTTGAAAATGACATTTATTCCGCACCATTGCTGAAATACCGCCAGTATTATTCCAAGTGTGATAATCGGAGCAAGCTTTCCTGAAAACAGATCGCTGAATTTATCTTTTGTACCTTGTTCTTCGGACAATGACAAGGTGAGATTGATATTATTAGTTTCGCTTATGGCGTAATCTCTTCCCCCGATCTTTTCAAATACCCTGATCGCCTTATCCTTCATCCCTGCTTTGGTCAGCCACCTTGGGCTCTCAGGTACGAGCCACATCAGGATAAAAAACAGGGCTGCCGGCACACTGCAGGCCCAGAACATCCATCTCCAGCCCATTTGTCCGTTCCAGGAATTTCTTATCATCTCATCAGTTGCACCGATAGCAACAGGTTCGGCAATTATCATGTTAGTCAGCTGTGCTGCCAGAACGCCAAAAGCAATCGTGAACTGGTTTATGGCAACAAGCTTTCCTCTCATATGTGCAGGAGATATTTCTGCAATATAAACCGGTGATACATTGGATGCAATACCAATGCCTATTCCACCCATAATCCTGAAGATCATAAAGGTGGTAAATGAATTGAAGGCACCTGTCCCTATAGAAGTTATTACAAAAAGGAAGGCTGAAAAGAGAAGAGGTATCTTCCTTCCAAATTTATCGGTGATATTTCCCGAAACGGCCGATCCTATTATGCATCCAAAGAGTGCGCTGCTCATGGCAAAACCCTGTAACGAGGCTGAGGATGCGATGTCAAAATACCTTTCATAGAAAGGTTTTGCTCCTCCGATTACTACCCAGTCGTATCCGAAGAGAAGTCCCCCCATCGCTGTAACCAGAGCAAGGAAAATCACATATCCGGTATTTATATTTTTATTATCAGTCAAAGTTGATTTTTCATTACTTTATCTGTGCCTGAGCTGTATTTATAAATGTCAGGATATTTTCAAGCGATGTGTCTCCCTCTACGGCATGGGAGGGAGAGAAGATATATGAACCTTCAGATCCAGCCTTTAAAAGCTTTTCTGATTCAGCCCTGACATCCTCTTTTGTCCCGTATGGGAGTGTTTTTTGAATAGATAATCCTCCATGGAATGTAAGTCTTCCCCTGTACTTTGTCATTAATCCGGGTACATCCATAACCTCAGGCTGAAAGGGATTAAAGCAATTAAGGCCTATATCTATCAGATCATCAAATAGTTCGTCTACATCGCCACATGAGTGGATAAAGACATATTTTCCTTCATCATGCACTGCTTTGTACATGCGTTTCAGATGAGGGAATATGAACTCTTTCCAGGTTTCGTAACCCATTATCAGACCGCTTTGCTGACCCCAGTCATCTCCGAAGGCGACTGCATCGATATCATATTTTGAGGCCTCCCTTAACTGGGCAATATTATAATCAGTAATAGCCGTCATCAGTTCATGAACAAAACCCGGATTCACCATAAAATCCATTAAAAGGTTCTCCATGCCTCTCAATGTCCAGGCTCTTTCATACAGAGAGAAACCGATCTCGAAAAGCCGGAACATGTCAGGATGAGCTTTAATTGAAGGCTCAATATCGATAAAAATGCGTTTGTCAAGAGGATTGGGGAAGGTGTAATGTTTTAAGGTAGGTTCATTGATTATGCTTCCTGTGATATTCCCTATATCTTTATCAATGCTTCTGTCCCAGACTGCTCCAAAGACATCCCTGTAAAGATTATCGCCAATTTTATCAAAGAAGCCTATGTCAGCCCCAAGCATAAGAATATGGTTATAGAGGGTGTTGTCAAGATCTTCCGTTCCGAAATGATTTATCAGCAGTTCTTTTGCTTCCACGGTAAATTTGAATGACCATGGTGTATATGGTGGTTTATTTCCGTCCAGAACTGTTTTGATTACTTCTCTGCGGGTCATATTATTTTGATCAGATATTATAGAATAATCGCCTTAGTTTGCCGAAAGTGTATTTCCATGACCATCCTTGATACCGAGTAAATAAGTACCCATGCCGGTAAGCCAGAATACAATAGGGTAGAACAGCCATCTTTCAGCTCCTCCGCTGCCAAGATGCATGCTGAAGAATTTAAAAAAGACCAGGAAAGCCAGAGCAATAATTCCAAGTAATATGAATATGTACCTCAGAGGTGAGTGGACAATTTTAAAGGATGTTATGGCTGCCACCCCTCCGAAAATAAAAATCAGAAGGGCAAATATGAAGTGCCATGGAGCAATATTGCCGGGAAAGACACCAACTCCCGTGAGCCCGATCCCCAGCAGAGCTACCGGTATAGTAGATATATATTTTCTGAAAACCTTCTGAATAAAAAAACCTGAGAGCATTACCATAAGACCTGTAGCGATCATCGTATAGTTGAAGATGGCTGCTGAAGGCTCCTGTATTTCCTTATCGCCTGCCGGTACTGTAGCCAGCTCACTTATATAACTGTCTCTTGTGTTATAAGGTGACTTATAAAATATTTCAGAAGTAATTATTCCCATGAATATCAGGAATCCTGCAAGGAAGAGCAATGTTCCCGATTTAGTCAGTGACGACCTGATGTCCGATCTGATTATTTCATCCAGATTCATTATTTTATCTGTTTTAAGTTTTCGATTTGTATTCTTAATTCATTATATCTGTCTCAAAAACAGGCAGGTTAATTGAAGAGGGAGTATCCCCCCCGTACCAGATATTCTGGTGGGCGTTTACAATAACATTTGCATTGTAAATTGGGTCACTGGTATTAAGACTGCGATTATATCTCGGGAACCAGCTCGATGTTATAATAACCCTGAGACTGTGCCCGGGATTTATTTGATAACCTGTAGCCCATACAGAGATTTCTTTCTTCTCGGGTTTCGAGCTTTCGAAACTCACTTTTGCTCCTCCCTCCTGAATGTTTATTATCTTGCCATCAGGAAATACATCCTGCAGTCCCACAATAAAATCAGTATGCATTACATCACTTGAAAGCCAAAGCGATGCTGTTATGGGTCCCAGTAACGTGAGGGGCCGGTCAGCCACATCCATTTTGAATACAATCTGATCACTGCGTTCTGCATTGGCATTTTGTCTTGCGGGTCCAACGCCATGCCCAAGGATGGTTCCTCCGATGCTTGGATAAGGATTAGCAGGGTCGTACTCATACTCCAGCTTTCCGTCATTACTGCTTTTTGCTTTTCCGATATATCCGGAAGGTCCGATATAATATGGTATCATTTTGGTCTCTTTAGGTGGCCATCTGTCCGATCCAATATACTCATTTCTCTCCATTATAAAGAAATTATATTTTTCATCTTTAAATGGAGTGGTAAGTTTGATATTTTTACCCTTAAGAAAATTTTTAGTATACTTGAATATAAGAGATGGTTTCCCGGTTTTCTTTAATCCTCCGTATTCGTTCTTCTCACCCTGATCGCCATGACACCATGGACCAATGATCAGTCTGCTGTCAGGATTGCCATTTGATGTCAGAGCCTCGAAATCATCTATCTGGGATTTTAAAAAAATATCCTGCCATCCGGCTATTGAGATGAGAGGCGATTGTGTTATCCCCCTGAAATTCAATTTTTGCCAGTAGGCATCATACTTTTCATGGAGTAGCCAATCGTCGAAAAACGGAATATCTTTGATAGTTGAATCATCTGAAACTGATAATGGAAGAATCTTCATAGCAGAGATCAATTTTTCCGGCGGTATCGGATTAGTGGTTTGCGAAGCATTCATGAACCCCCATAAAATTGATGTGTAAAGGGAGAAGAGACTATCGGGGTATGCAAAATCGTAGAGGTTTGCGCCTGTCAGTAGCGGAGTGAGAAAATTGAGTGAGTCGGATATGGCCCACTGGGTATATCCGACATAACTGCCGCCCCATCCGCCAACTGTACCATTACACCATGCTTGTTTCCTTATCCACTTTAAGGTCTCCAGTCCATCTGTTCTCTCATTAATAAAAGGGTAAAAGTCGCCACCGGATTTATTCTTTCCTCTTACATCCTGAAGCACAACTGCAATTCCAAACAATTTAAAAGCCTTTCCCATCCACTCTTCAGCAGATTTGCCATACGGAGTTCTGACCAGTACTACAGGAAATTTACCTCTTTTCTTTGGAAGAAATACCTCAGTAGAAAGAAGAACGCCATCAGCCATAGGCATATTGATCTCCATCCTCCGGCTAACAGTGTCTCCCTTTGAAGCCTCATTCCCGGCAGCAAAAGTAAATGAAGTACATATGGTGAGTATAAGAACAGGGAGATTAATCTTCATGGATGACTTGATATTTGTTGAGGACTTCTGAAATGACTTTTCTACGATCTCTGCCATCTGTATATGAATTAGAAAAATAGTTTTAAAATAGGATTTTGCAAATAAAATTACGTTAAGAAACCAACTAAGCACTGTTTTTAGTTGAAAATCAAGAAATAAATTTATAAATAAAATAAAACAGACTGACTTTAAATCAATTTCCGATAAGGAAAATGAGATCAAACCAGCCTGTTTCAGATTAGCAGAAATGCTTAAATGTTCATAATGAATCCGATATTACTTTGCCTTTGGGACATATGTAAGCTGGAAGATGTGTGTTGGATATCCGGCAAACTCCATTCCTCCCGGGTTCATAACACCCTGATACATGCAAACCAGGAGAGCGACATGCATTTCAGTTTCGGTCACTGACTTTATTATTACATGTGTGGATGTAGTTCCATCAAGGATCCCAAAATAGGCCCCGGCAGAAAAAGAGAGCCATTTTTTCCCTGTGAAGGTAACATTGCCATGAAGCGGAGGTGTATTTACATCAAGAGGATTCGTAATCGCATCAACAGTAAAATCCTCCTCATGAAGTGTCCATGTTGCATTCGTAACCGGTGCAAATGTAGCTCCGCACAGACCCAGTTCATTCTGGGTCCATTCACAAACTATCTGGCCTAATGTACTAGATAAGGTAGCGGCAAGAACTGTATCATTTACAGGATTGATTGTGTATTTGCCATCATAATAGAATGTAAACTCATTATCATATTCTTTGCCCAGCAGATCCTGGATATTCTCAGGGATCGGCAATAATGCAAACATATCATTTGTTACAGAGCCGCCGCCATCATCCGATGGGTAGGTTCCTTTACTGAGGACCCATGTTTTTCCACCGGCAGCGGTTGCTCCACCTGTGAGCAAGTCTTCAAATGTAGCTTCTGCCGGAGGAGTTTCATCCTTCTTACAGGAATTCAACACGATAATTGTAAAAATCAACATGACTGAGAATAAAAAAAATCTTTTCATAGCTTTTTTGGTTTAGGTTTTGGAAATGACTTTCAGGTTAATAAAACTATATTTAAATCTTAAAAGCTAAGATATGCTTAAACGTTTAAATAACCAAATTTTCCAGTGTTTTTTTCAGAAAAAGGCAGACTCCTGATTTCCCTTATGCATTTCAGGCAATAAATTTGATTTTGGATCTGACTTGTCGTCAGTCTTTATGGAAGCTAGGGGGTAACAGAGTTGTTATTTATCTCAAGATATTGTAAATGAAAATTTTAAGGAACCAAAATACATCTTTCAATTACCGGCTTTTTAAAAGAAGATGAATATTATTAAACGACCTTATATAGGCAGAGATTGACAAAACCAACCATTATACCATATTATTAAATAGGTATTGATTTTTTAACTGCTCAATTACAGAATGGTCTTGCATTGTGTCAAAAAATAACATACTGCTAAGCGTCGATTCAAAATTAGTTGGGAGAGCCTCCAGAAATGATATGTCGGATGGGAATAATTTACCCTCTTCATCTCTTGCCTTAAACCTTAATCCAAATGACATTGCTTTGATTATCAGGTTATAAGGCATATTTAATTGAATGGCCATATGTATTGATCCCATAAACCGGTCATCCGCTCCGAGCTTTCTCCTTAAATCATGTCCAACTCTATAAACAGTATCCCGGAGCATCTTGTTCCTGAAACGATTAATCAGGTCATCAATATGATCCTCAAGATCAGCTATGGTAAATTCCGAAGGGTATGTTTTCATAAGTATTTCAGCTGATTGCAGCATCACCTGCCGTGTAAATTTCAGCACATCAGGGTCGTCAAGGATTTCAAACATATATACAGCTTCCGGATGCCTGGTAAAACCGTAGTAGGCAGCGGTTGCGTGTCCCAGATTATGTATAAAGGCTTTGCGGTCGACCCATGCCTTTATATTATTTTTTGGAGCCAGACCTTTTACATCAGGGATGGGTGATCTGAACCCTTTTGCGTCTACTATCAGAGTATTATATGGTTCTGCGAAAACTGCCAGGGGATCCTTTTCCACCTCCGCAAGGGGCATTATAGGAACCATTTTTCCGATACTGGTTTCAATGAGGCCAATATAGGAATCTACAGGAAAGCCGGGAGAAAGATTTCTGACGAGCTGCTCCCTGGTAAAATCAGCTGCCGATCTCATGTTCTCTGCAAGGATAATGTCGAGAGGAATGTCAGGATATTCTGAATATCTCTGTATCATCCCTGTTGCAATTACGGGGATTACTTTTTCGAGTGCGTTTTTCCCAACAGAGACAGCCAGAATACCTGCCGTGGAAACAGCTTCAGCTACAGCTTGTTTTTCCAGTGCAGAGATTGCCCGTACATTATCCACAACAATCTCCTCCTCTCTGTCTCCCTTGATGACAACCCGGTAACTTGTCCTGGAATTAAGCTCCGAAATTATAAACGGATCAACATCGACAAATATAATCTTATAACCGCTCCGTCCGAAAAGCTGTCCAATAAAGGAACGACCTATCTTCCCTGCTCCGAAAATGACTATTTTCTTATGGTCAACTTTTGATTTGTAACCTGTAGGCCTCATAATATGGTTCAATTTTTGCCCTTTTTTCTCCTGCTTTTTCTTCAAAATATGTTCCCCCAAGGTAAAAACAGGCAAAACCTCCTGAAACGATTCCCAGCATACATGCCTCTGTTAAATCCGGCTGACCCTTCTTTTTTTGCAGTTGGGTAATAAGTGATGCTATTACTCCTCCTACAAAATTATCACCACAACCCGTTGTGTCACCTTCCTGAACTTCTTTTCTCTCAATGACGACTTTTTCGGATACAGGCATTTCTTTTAATTCTGAGGCATTGAAAAATCTGCCGTCGGACCAGGTAATGATATTCCTGGATCCATTTGTAATAATAAATGAAGAGACCTTTTTCCCGAGGAAGAAACCAATTGCTCCTGATGGATTTGCTTCCCCGCTGAGTCGCAAAGCTTCTTCCTGATCAGTGATAAGCAGATCTATATAACTGTAGCTTTCATCATTTTCTCCAAGGGGCCATTGACGTGAGGGGTCGGCTTTTTCGTTCCGGAAATCAAAGACTGTATTGACAATTGTGATACACCCCCTTGATTTGGCTTTTTTAAGGAGGAATGTCAGGTTGTCGTGAATCAGGGGAACCAGTCCGGTACCTCCGAAGACAACGATATCAGAATTGAAAAATTCTTCATCCAGTTCATCCGGGCCATATTCCCATGCTGCAGCAATGGAATTGATGAACATTCTCTCCCCGTGACCGTCCTCGTACGTTGGATCAGACAGCACAACAGTTGATGGGGTCTGATTGGCGATAAGCCTGAAGTCCTTAAGTACAACCGGCGTTTTTTTCAGTGCAGTCAGCAGGTAGTTTCCAATATCGTCCATGCCTCCACGACCATAGAAGCGAACTTCACAATTTTCCGGTTCAATCAGCTGTGCAGCATTTATCAGGGATACAATTGATGGACCTCCGATATTTATCTTGTCGGGTTTTCTGCCTCCGGTGATCCTGTTCAGAACCGTTTCGAAAGGTTCCCCACAGAATTGTTCAAATTCTTCCCTGAATACCAGGTGACCGGGGGTGAGACCACCGTCTCCGCGATTTGCCGACAGATAAGTCAGCATGGTTTCGCTGCCGAAATCAATATCATTGAACAGCAGATCGACCAGGCAGCAGCCAACCCCTGAAACTATCATTTTTTTCCGCATGGGTAAGAAATATTGTTAAAATTTTGGTCAAAGGTACCTGGCATAATCGTTGACTAGCAGGCGGACGGGTTTTTCATCCTCAACAATTTCAGGAAATCTTCCGATCTCGTCATAGAAACGGTTATCGCTGGCATCGTCATTTACCATACTTACTTCACCTATTAGTACCGGACCTTTTCCTTTTTGTCCGTAGAACCTGTGATATACCCTGGCTTTAAGGCAGATACTCTGTCCCGGAAGCAAAATTAACGGCTTGCCCGCCTCGACAGCTGTAAGTATGCCATCAATACTTACCGTAACGGGCTCCGGAGCAAATTTATCATCAGGTGTTGCCAAATAGAGTTCCATAACCAGGTTCCCGCCGCCCCTGTTTATTATGTCTTCAGTCTTATTCCAGTGAAAATGCATCGGGGTCTCCTGTTCTTCGTCAGCGACCATTATTTTTTCACAATAGAGTTTATCTTTTTTATCCCAGTTGCCGTTGCGTATTGTAAAAAGGGATAGTCCTCTTTTTTGGAAATCACCGCTTCCAAAATCTGTTATGTCCCAACCCAGTTTATTGTCAACTATTTCTGAACATCTGTCATACATTCCCTTCCATTGCTCCGGTTGCCATGATGCCCACTCAGGCAGCATAAAATGATGCTTTTCAAAAAAACCGGCAACCCCGGTAATAATCTTATTTACTTTACTTCTGTTCATAATATATGAGAGGTTTTAATTATTGTTGTAATCGAAACTCCAATGCCAGCGGTTCTCAGTTTTACTATCATGTATGTTATATCTGATTCTGATCAGTTTCAGGTTTAAAGATATATCTTTCATCATAAACGCGATCGAAAACCTGCAGGAATTTAAATTAATCCAATTTTAACATTCAACATGATCAACTAAACATTCTCAGGAAGCCGGGAAAATATATAAATTAAATATCTTAGTAGAAATTATTCTTAACCTGTCAGCCCTGATAAAGAACCTGTGCTTATGAAAAGTTGTCTTATCTTATTTTGTTCAGTGTGTATTTTCCTGAATACTTCGTGCAATAGTATGAAGCAGGATACATCAGAACCGATAAAAGCCTATGACATTGATTTTAACTGGGGTGAGGGTGGTCCAAATGGATTTGCTGCCCCGGGTTTATGGGCTGATGCCGATCCGGCAGCACATGTGGAATGGTATGCCCGGCTGGGATGCAATGTAATACAATCCTTCGCAGTTTCCTGCAATGGCTATGCCTGGTATAAAAATGGCATTGTGCCTGAGCAGCCCGGACTGGTACATGATTTCCTCACAGAACAGGTGAGGCTGGCACACAAAAAAAACATAAGAGTCTTCGGGTATTTTTGTGCGGGGTCCAACACAAGATGGGGCCTGGAAAATCCTGATCTCAGTTATGGTGTTCCTTCAGCTCCTCATATACCCTATTCCACCAGATATCTCGATTTCCTGTGCGCCTCGGTTAAAGATGCCATTGAAAAGACAGGGATAGACGGTATCTTCATCGACTGGGTCTGGAATCCGGGAGCCACGATGGAACCTTATCCGCCTCTGAAATGGATAGATTGTGAGCAGGTTATGTATGGAGAACTTATGGGTCATCCATTCCCGGGCAGGGAAAATATAACCCCCGGTCTTGAACTGCAGTTTCGCCGGAAAGCCATCGACAGGTGCTGGAAGAGGATCAGGGAGACAGTAAAGAGCACCAAGCCCGACTGCATAATCTGGCTCACCTCTTGCCAGCTAACCAGCATGGACATAGCCGGATCGGATATGCTGAAGGAAGTTGACTGGGTTTTGAATGAGGCAGGCGATACTGCTACGACAGAATCAGTTCGAAATATGCTGGGACCGCATACCAGGCTGATTACATGTCTGGCCAACTGGAACGGTCAGGATCCGGCTGTGGTGATACCTGCCGCGATCAGGGAGAAGGTAGGTCTTTACGGCTTTACCAGGCCTGTCATAGGATCAATGATGCCGCCTGTGGATTATTATTTGTCACATCCCGTTGACAGCCTGAAGGGAGACGAGAAAAATATAGCTGTACTGGCCAGGGCATTCAATGACCTGCCTTTCGATTATGTGAAAAGGTAGGCATAAGGCATAAGGCGTCAGGCGTCAGGCGTCAGGCGTCAGGCGTCAGGCACAAGTTGAAGAAGTTAAAGAATTTGTCGTATAAAGTTCCCCTCCTGGGAGGGGTCAGGGGTGGGTTTAAATGAAGGCGTCAGGCACAAGTTGAAGAAGTTAAAGAATTTGTCGTATAAAGTTCCCCTCCTGGGAGGGGTCAGGGGTGGGTTTAAATGAAGACGTAAGACAAAAGGCACAAGTTCCTGAACTTCAATAGTCATATTTTATTACATTTAGAATTAACAATCCCGTAAAATGAGAATTACATTATTTATACTCCTGGTTTTAATGATTTTTTCTGTTTCCTGTAAGAAAGATCAGATCGGTAATGTGCATTTTGAGGGAGATCTTACGGCAAAGGAGATCCTCTCTGTCTGCTGCAACCTGCCTTCCGGGTTCACTTCGCCTGAGTACATATGGCATATTTCAGATTCACCGGATGGACCATGGGAGACGCTTCCCGGAATATGGGGCAATGAGATGGTTTTGCTCACTTCGTATACCGGTAAGTATGTAAAATGTGAAATTTCCTCATTGCAGGTGACAGGCAAAAAGAAGCTTACTGCCTCAGCTATTTCAAAAGGGGTTATCCAATATAAAGGGAATCCGAACACAGATTGGTTCCATGACGCCGGCTTTGGTATTATGGTTCATTATCTTAAGCCTGTTTTTGCTCCTGACGGAGGTCCGAAAGAGTGGAATGAGGCTGTAAATGGCTTCGATGCCGGTAAGTTTGCCGATCAGGCAAGGGAGGCCGGAGCCGGCTTTGTAATGTTCACCCTTGGGCAGAATTCAGGGTATTACTGCTCTCCAAATGCAACTTTTGATAGTATCATGGGTGTAAAACCTGGTGAATTGTGTTCGACCAGGGATCTGCCTATGGATGTTATCAGGGCTCTCGGCAAGTACAATATTCCTGTGATCCTCTATCTTCCCGCCAATCCTCCTGTAAACAACAAACTGGTCTCAGAGATGTTCCGGTATCCATTCGGAAAGGATTCTGCAACAAGCCAGTATAACCAGCCTATTCTTGAGAAAATGATTCGGGAATGGAGCCTTCGTTATGGCAAAGATGTAAAAGGCTGGTGGTTTGACGGGCTATATGACTGGAACGGTATTAAAAGCACGCGGATGAATATGTCGCTGAAGTATAACATAAGTACTCATACACTGGCTGCAAAAGCCGGAAACAAACACAGCATTGTGACTTACAATTACGGTTTTGGGAAAATTCATGCCAATACTCCATATTGTGATTACAGTTCCGGGGAGAAGCAAACCATAGATGAAATACCTTCATCAAGGTGGGTTGAGGACGGTGTTCAATGGTTTCTGTTCACATACCTGGGAGAGAAATGGGGAGGAAAGGGAGAGCAGTTTAAAACGGAAGATCTGACTGCAAAGGCAAAACAGATAGTCGAAAACGGCGGTGTCCTGTGCCTCGAAGTTGTACCTGATGGCAAAGGGAATATCCTTCCTCATCATCTGGAACAGATAAGGGCAGTTGGGAAGATACTTGGGCGGGTCAGATGACCTCATTCCCCCGGCTACCTTTTTATAGAGAAAGAGGGGAAAAAGGAGGTGGGTTCCTGTAATGAATAAGAGTTAAATTTAGAATATTCATTTTATGGCAAGCAGGATTAATAGGAATGTCTTTACCTGGTCAATAATTGTCGCTCTGGGCGGATTTCTGTTTGGCTTTGATACGGCAGTAATCTCGGGTGTTGAACAACATATTCAGAAGCTGTTTCAGCTCTCCTCCTTTTTGCACGGCTTCACTATTTCGTCGGCGCTTATTGGTACCGTGACCGGAGCACTGATAGCAGGACGGCCGGCTGACCGGTACGGTAGAAAACCCATCCTCTTTATTATCGCTTCATTATATGTTATTACTGCCTTAGGAAGCGCTCTTGCAGGCAGTGTAACTTCCTTCATTGTATTTCGCTTTCTTGGCGGCATAGGGGTAGGCGCATCTTCAGTTGTGGCTCCTATGTATATTGCCGAGATTTCGCCTGCAAAAATAAGGGGAAGGATGACTGCAATGTTCCAGTTCAATATCATTTCGGGTATACTGATAGCGTATGTTTCCAACTACCTTTTACGTGATACGGGGGTCGAACCCTGGCGATGGATGCTTGGTGTTGCCGGGATTCCGGCCTTTCTTTTTCTCGTTCTGCTGACTGTAATACCGGAGAGCCCCCGTTTTCTTATAAAGATCGGCCGTATTGCGGCTGCAAGAACTATCCTGGAGAAGATTGAAATCGTTGCTGTTGATGAGGAGATTGAGGAGATAAATCAGAGCATGGCGAGGTCGGAAAATACAAAGCAGACTCTCTTCACAAAACAGCACATCAAGCCTCTTACCGTAGCATTTCTGGTGGCAATGTTCAATCAGTTTTCAGGAATAAATGCTATCCTGTATTATGCTCCCCGGATTTTTGAGCTGAGCGGCCTCACAAATTCTGATTCGATGTTTCAATCAATCCTTATAGGTGTAACAAATGGTATTTTCACTATTTTGGGACTTGTGCTTATTGACCGGGCAGGAAGGAAGAAGTTATTGATTATCGGATCAACGGGGATGTCAGTTTGCCTGGCTCTTGTGGCAAGAACTTTTTATACCCAGGATTTTTCAGGTTTCGGATTGCTGATATACCTGCTTATCTATATTATGTTTTTCGCTTTTTCGACGGGTGCAGTCATCTGGGTTCTGATATCCGAGATATTTCCGAACAGTGTGAGGGGCAAAGGCCAGTCATTTGGCAGTTTCACACACTGGTTTTTCGCTGCGCTGATTACATTTTTATTTCCTGTCACCGAAAAATTGTCCCAATTTGGCGTCGGCCATGCTTTTATGTTTTTTTCGCTGATGATGGCAGTCCAGGTTGTAGTGGTATGGAAATATTTTCCCGAGACAAAAGGAAGGACGCTTGAGGAGCTGGGAGAAAACCTTTCGAGGTGATTTTTATTCTAAATTTAGCTTATCATGAAACGGGAGCCAAATGCAATACATAAGAAAGTTATATATATAAGTAATTTATATATAAACATTCATTTATATTGAAAATCCTCAGCATTGGATTCATTTCATTGAAATAACTTATACCGGGGAAATCGATTAAAACAGATACTGCCATGAAGTCATTACCTTTTTTTCTTCTTGCAATACTGCTTTCAGCCTGCACTGGAAATGACATAAAAAACATTTCTACTGCCGATGCATATAAAAAATATGGACACACTCTGAGCAAAAATCAGTTCTTTGCATTTCCCGAGGTAAGGGAGAATCCCTTGAAATGGTTTGATTCCATACCTGAAACCAGACTTTCGGGGATCATTCACCCTGACCTCTTTACATTGAACGCCAGGCCAGGCGAGATTTTTATCTGGCAGATAGGACTCTGGGCTATGAAGAATGATGTCAGAATGCAGCGACTGGAATTTTCTGATTTTACCGGTAAAAGAGGGAAAGTTTTAAAATCGTCGGCTATTACCTGCTATAACCTTGGAGGTATCGATTTCAGGGGAAGACCTTTCAGGAAGGAGATAAATGTTCCAGCAGGACGAGTTCAGGCTCTCTGGATCGGCATGGATCTTGACAGCATCACTTCCGGGACTTACAAAGGTATAGTTACTGTTGTGGCTGGCGGGGAAAAGCAGACTATTTCTGTTGCCCTGGAAGTATCAGGATCTGTTGTTCCAAATCATGGATACAATGAAGGTTCACACTTATCAAGGCTGAACTGGCTGAATTCAACAACAGGCACTGATGATAACGTAACCAAAGGATATATCCCGGTACAAAAGGAAGGTAACAGGATTGCCATCCTGGGGCGAAGATTGGAAATTGAGGACAATGGTTTACCTGCAGCTATAGCGAGTTACTTCGGACCATCAAATCAATCACTGAATGACAAAGCTGAACCAGTTGTCAGTCATCCCTTCAGATTTATCATTGAGACAGAAGATGGAAAAATAGAAAAGCTTCTTCCCGGCACTCTCGTATTCACAGGTCAATCCGACTCCAGGGTTGCCTGGAAGGTTATTAATGCTTCGGCAGATTTTAATCTTGAGGTAAAAGGTAAGGTGGAATTCGATGGGTTTTGTGATTTCAGTCTGAAACTTACTGCTAAGGATAAGCTGAAAATCAGGGATATAAGACTTGAGATACCTATTGAGAAGGACATGGCAACCTATATGATGGGCCTTGGACATGAGGGAGGCATCAGGCCACATGAGTGGAGATGGAAATGGGATATCTCGAAAAACCAGGATATGTTATGGCTGGGATCGGTAAATGGTGGTCTCAGGATAAAACTAAAGGCTGAAAACTGGGTCCGCCCGCTAATAAATGTCTACTATAAATTCGGACCACTTAAACTGCCTCCTTCCTGGGGAAATGAAGGAAAAGGCGGAGCAACAGTCACTGAGAAAGGTAGGGAAGTAATTCTTAATGCTTACTCCGGGGAACGGACTGTAAATCCCGGCGATGAGCTGAACTATAACTTTGAACTGCTTATTACACCTTTCAAAGTAATAGACAGGAAAATAAAATTCGGGGACAGGTATTATCATGGGGGTGGGACAATTACTTCCGTAAAGGTGGATTCAGCTAAAAAATCCGGAGCTAATATCCTGAATATTCACCATGCAGAAGATATTTACCCTTTCATTAACTATCCTTATCTTGATGCATATACAGGTGAGTTGCGGCAGCTGGCAGACAGGGCACACGATGAAAACATAAGGCTGAAAGTCTATTACACAACACGGGAGTTTACAAAAAACCT
This sequence comes from uncultured Bacteroidales bacterium, assembly GCA_963789465.1. Taxonomy (GTDB): domain Bacteria; phylum Bacteroidota; class Bacteroidia; order Bacteroidales; family VadinHA17; genus LD21. The sequence goes on along the minus strand of CAWBLL010000020.1, from coordinate 67,110 downwards.
TCCCGAATTCTGGGCCTTTAACAGCCTGAACGGTGAGATCGTTTACCCGGGTCCCGGCAATGCAAGCAGAACAGTGATAAATCCGGACGGACCTAAGGATTGGTATATCAAAAACCTGCGGGAAAATTACATCCCTGCCTGGTATAATGAAATCAAGGAAGGTAAATTCAAAGGAGAAACCGATCTTTCAGTCATTTCAACACCTGATAGCAGGCTGAATAATTTTTATGTGGCAGGCCTGGACTGGATGGTACAGAACCTTGGTATTGACGGAGTATATATTGACGATTCCGCGCTTGACAGGTACACACTTATGAGAGCGAGAAAAATAATTGACAGGTATCGTCCCGAAGGCAGGATGGATCTCCACAGCTGGAATCACTTTAATGAGTGGGCAGGTTATGCAAGCTGTCTGAATCTTTACATGGATCTGCTTCCGTATTTTGATCTGTTGTGGATCGGAGAAGGGAGGGATTATAACCGGGCCCCTGATCACTGGCTCGTAGAGGTATCGGGGATCCCGTTCGGATTGACAGGACAGATGCTGGAAGGAGGAGGAAATCCATGGCGTGGAATGGTCTATGGAATAACCAACCGGGCAGGTTACCTGGGTATATCGCCGTCAGGATTATGGAAATTCTGGGATGAATACAAGATGGAAGATAAAATAATGAAAGGATATTGGGAGAACGAGAACCCGGTAAAGGTTAGCGAACCCTCAATAAAAGCTTCCATTTATCTTGGCAATGACGAAGCGGTTATTGCCCTTGCAAACTGGTCGGATATGGATAAAAACACTTCAGTCAAGGTCAGCTGGGCTAAACTGGGTATGGAAGCTGCTGCTTCAGAAATATTTATACCAGAAATTCAGGGATTCCAGCTGCCACAAAAAATAGTATCGCTCGACAGAGTCGTCATTCCGGGCAAAAAGGGTTACCTGATAATATTAAGAAAGAGAAATAAATAATTTAAATATAACTGTTATGAGAAAAAGTACTACTGAAATTCAGAAAATGATCTTCACCATTCTTGCCTTATTGTTAATTTCCGGCACAAATCTGCTGAAAAGTCAGACGGCAGCGAGGGTGAAGCCTGTATCGCACAAATATCAGATCCCTCAGGATTATCTGAAGGAGCCGGCAACAATTCCCTCATTCTGGGTGTCGACCTATGATGGTGTGACAGACTTTTTGTTAAAAAACGTACACAAAGGCAAGGTTGAGGTGATAGGTACTTCGGCAGGAGGAAGACCCATTCGGGCGGTATTTTACGGAAAGCCGCGTCATGGCAAGGGAACAACCACCTTTTCCGGTTCTCTTGGTTTTGGGAATGTGGCGGCTTACCGGGGACCTGACAATGACAAGACTGTTTATATGGGAATGGCGGCGGTTCATGGAGGAGAGTTTGAAGGAATAGTGGGTATGATTAACCTTATATCGGTGATTGAAACAGGCAAGGATCTGCGCGGTATTGAGTGGCCCGGCATAACGGAAGTTGTTGCAAGGCTTGACAGGGTGATATTGATTCCTATTGTCAATGGTGATGGCAGAGTGAGAATCCCTCTTCGTATGGAGCTTTACAGGGATACTGATTTTACAGTTGCCGAATATCTGAATACCGGAGGTAAGCCAGACGGCACTATAACCGGATGGCCTCAGATTAAGGAGTTTATTCCGATGGATATGAGCATTCCGGGATTCCCGGGGGGATACCCGAACGATGCTGGTGTAAATATTCAGCATGATGATTTTCTGGGTAAACGTCAGCCGGAAACGCAGGCCCTATTTGATCTTACTGAGCGTGAGAAGCCTGATCTGGTACTCAATATGCACACGGGTGCATTGTTTATGCGGACTGACCGTCCTGTTTGCGAACCTGCGCTGTATGATGCCTTTAATAGTTTGTTCACATATATACATTCCGAACTGGCGGTTAAAGGACTTCAGGAATCAAATGATCCTAAAATTGCCGGTGATCCCGCCCTTGCCTCAACAGGTGTTTTCAACCTCGACGGAGCGATAGATTTTCATTGCGGTGCCCTGAGTGTCGTAGTGGAGTCTCCAAGTCATTCATTTTCAGGAAACAAAATATCTCAAAAGGCAAATATTGAGACGCCTGATAATCTTCTGAATGCTCAGCTGACCTGTCATCAGCAGGCTATGAAATTTCTGGCAGAATCAGGCGGTCGATCAAAATGGTTACCGGGGAGAAAAAGATGACCAATAAGTTTCAACTTTTCAGAAATAATGCTATTGAAATTTTCCATCTTGAATGAGAGCCAAAAAACCATTTGAACAGGTTTTGAGATTAATGAGCTGATTATAAATAGCCAAAACGAATACTATGAAAAAGATTGTCATGAAACAGCTTGCAACACTTGTCGTGATTATTCTCCTTTTGCTGAATTATGCAAATGCGGGTTCACAGTCATTGTGGGAAACAGCGAAAAAAAACAAGGATGTTTTGAAAATCTCCACCTTATTTATTGCCCAGGATGTGCGGGATTTTCTCTCTACTCCTGAAGGGCTTGACAATGCCGTTAGCTGGTGTAAGAATACAGGCATCACCAGAGTCTTCATTGAATCTTTCCGTGGAGGCTACTATGCCGGCCGGGATGCAATGGTACGTGCAAGAGATCGGTTTCTTAAGGAAGGATTTGACGTTGCAGGTTGTGTCACAACAGTCAATTTAGGTAAAAACGGAGTAGGCGGCTGGGGGGCAACTGCCTGTTATACAAATAAAGCAACCCTTGATGAGCTCGGACAGATTTTCGCTAAGACAGCTTCCATCTTTGACCTGATAATGATCGACGATTTCCTGTTCACCGAATGTACATGTGAAGATTGCATGGCAGCAAGGGGAGATGAGTCATGGTCAGAATTCCGGTGCGATCTTATGGTCAGTGTCAGCAGGGATCATATTCTCAAACCTGCACGGGAAGTTAATCCTAAGGTGAAAATAATAATCAAGTACCCTTTGTGGTATGATTCATTCCAGGAGCGGGGCTATGAAGTGGTTCGTGAATCAAAAGATTTTGATTATACATGGATAGGAACAGAAACACGCGATTATGATTATGATGTAAGACCTGGAGGTGAGGTACAGTATAATGCGTATTTTATCAGCCGGTGGATAAATGAAGTAAGTGATGGCAGGAACGGCGGTGGATGGATCGATGCTCTTGGGACGACTCCCAAATTTTACGTGGAACAGGCCAGGCAGACAGTCCTTGGAAATGAGAGGGAGATCATGCTTTTTCACTATGGAAGCTTACTGGATGAAAAGAATAATTATGACGGGAAACCTGGTACCCCGTTAGCTGATGCTGCGGCATTCAGAAAAGAGCTCCCCGGACTTTTTGAACTTGCAGCGATCATCAAAGACAAGCCCATCAGAGGGATCCATGTTCCCAAGATTCCAAACAGCGAGCCAATGAACGAACAGTATATCTTCAGTTTCCTTGGAATGCTGGGACTGCCTCTCGTTCCTTCAGATAAAATTGATACGGATGCTGGTTCTGCAATTTTCACAGTTCATGTTCTTAAGGAACCAGGATTTTCAGGCAAGCTGAAGACCATGCTGGATGCAGGTAAACCTGTTGTATTAACAGATGGCCTGGCAACCAGACTGAGCAACCAGTCACTTCTGGATAATAAGAATCTTACAGTCCTGAAGGTGGGAGGCGATCCCAAAAATCTTCTTAAGCTCTCACGTGAAGATCTTAAATCCCTTCGCAATAAGCTGCTTGCTCCCATGGGGATTAAATTCGATGCACCAAATAAGGTGAGCCTTTATCTGCTTACCGGCAACATTATCATAATTGAAAATTTCAATGATACAAAAGTTGATGTGACGCTTGATCTTCCTGCCATATCCGAAATTCACAAGACATTGATTCTGCCGGGCGATGGTAATGCGGTGCTGTCGCGCAATAATAACAGTCTGAGTATACGGGATCTTTCTCCAAGGGCTCTGGTCGTCTATGAATACAGATAGCTCTGAATTTGTAATTATGTCTGAAATTGCTGAATCCTAATATTCATTTCACATATATGAAAATCGCGAAACGAAATGCTAAGCTGTTATCAGTTGCCTTATGCCTGATAGCTCTGCTGACAGGATGTGCAAAAACTCCGACAGCAGTTATTTATATTGATCATGACGCCGGCAGGACTGAAGAACTGGCAGCAAGAGAAATAAGGAAGTATTTTTATCAGAGAACAGGCAATCTTATGCCGGTTAAGAGATGGGAAAATCCAAATTACGTAAAGGGTAATGCCATTTTACTGGGAGGTCCTTCCGGAAAGATGATGAAATCGACCGGCAATATTTTCCCGGCTCTTGAACAGGATGCCTTCATATTAAAAACTATCCCGGGAAATGGAGGAAAATGGCTTCTTGTTTCGGGAGGCAGTAGCATAGCGACTCTTTATGCAGCTTATCATCTGGCCGAAAAGTCAGGAGTTGGATTTTACCTTGACGGAGATATTATTCCCGACAAGCAGACAGCTTTTGTACTCCCGGAACTGGATATTCTTCAAACACCGCTTTTCAGCCGGCGGGGGATTCAGCCTTTTCATGATTTTCCGGAAGGTCCTGACTGGTGGAACGGGGAAGATTATAAGGCAGTCTTTTCTCAGTTACCAAAGTTAAAAATGAACTTTTTCGGACTGCATACTTATCCGGAGGGAGGTGTCGGACCTGAACCACTCACATGGATAGGAGTCCCTGATGATGTCAACCCCGATGGAACAGTTAAGGAGGCGTACCATGCCCGCCATTTTACGACCTTGAATGGAACCTGGGGATATGCTGCAAAAAAAACATCGGAATATTCATATGGAGCAGGCCAGCTATATGATAGAGACGATTTTGGTGCTGATTACATGAGGAACAGGAGTCCGTGGCCAAAGCCTCAGGATGAAGCCGGACTGTTTAATGATATGGGATCCCTTCTGAAGGAACTGTTCTCATATGCTGACAAATTGGGTATCAGGATGTGTCTTGGAACGGAAATACCTCTGATATTGCCCGATAGTTTTATAGAAAGATTAAAAGCAAAAGGATTGGATCCTGAATCACCGGAAGTCAGACAAAAAATTTATGAAGGAATATTTCTTCGCATAAAACGAACTCATCCTCTTGATTTTTACTGGTTCTGGACTCCCGAGAACTGGACATGGTCGGGAAACAACAAAAAGGATCTTGATAATACGATCCGGGATTTTAATGCAGCAATAAAAGCTTTGGAGGTTGTAAAGCCCGGATTTAATCTTGCAACCTGCGGTTGGGTTCTGGGGCCGGCTGCTGACCGTGCCTTATTTGATAATTATCTGCCAAAAAACATAGCTTTCAGTTGTATAAACCGTAATCTGGGCTGGGAACCGGTGGATTCCGCATTTGTCAAAATCAATGACCGTGAAAAATGGGCCATTCCTTGGATGGAAGATGATCCGGGATTAACCATTCCCCAGTTCTGGGTTGGCCGTATGAGGCGTGATGCTGCCGATGCCTGTGCATATGGGTGCAACGGACTTTTGGGAATCCACTGGCGCACAAGGGAGCTGAGCATGAATGTGTCGGCACTGGCAAAAGCTGCCTGGGAACAGCCCTGGAATCCGGAAAATGGGAAAAAAATCACGCCTCAGGAATTAAGTGAGTATAAAATGGTGATGGGAGGCAAGGATGGAAAGAAGAGGGATATTGAAAGCGGAGATTTTTACAAGGAGTGGTGCAAAATTCAGTTCGGGGATGAGGTCTCTGATCAGCTCGCCGCAATATTTACATCTCTTGACGGAGTAAGAGAGAAAACGGTTAATCTCCAGGCCGGATTAAGCAAACTGCCCAGGCCTGCAGACTGGATTAACGGTCCCGGGGGTATCGCTGACAGAACTTATGGCTGGGATAGTGTAAAGACAGAATTCAGTTTCATCGATGAGTATGAAAAACTGCGTCCCCGGGTCATGGGCAGTGGAAATCTGGAACGTTTTGATTTCTGGCTTAACCAGTTAAAATATTTAAGGGAATTTGAGAAGCTGGCCTGTTCAGTAGGAGAATATAAAAGAGCATCAAAAGCAATTACGAAACTGAAAGATAGCGACAAAATAGCCATTGCCAATGATAAGCTCATACCTATAGTGATGCAGGAGGCCGAAGAATTGAATGAAATTCACGAATACCTTCTTTCTTCTGTAACGACATGGGGAGGAATAGGGAATATAACCAACTGGCAACAGCATAATTTACCCGGGCAGATAATGCCCCAGATAAAAGAGATTGTTAAGATTACCGGAGATTCTTCATGGATTGTGGGATTATTCCCAAATAATATACCCGGACTGTCGAGAATTATTGTCCCTTCTCCCCAAACAATACTTCAGGCTGGAAATGATTACTCAGTTAAAGTTATCTGTTATAATGTCAGGCCAGCCAGGGCGGGAATCTTCTGGCGTCCTCTTGGCAAGGGAGATTTTAAACAAATTAACCTGAAGAAGGTGTCCGATACTTATTGGACAGGTACGATACCTTCATCGGGCATCAGTGAGGATTTTGAGTATTTTGTAAAGGTTGAGGACGGCAGGGATTATATCTACCCCGCTTCAGCACCGGCTGTTTGCCAGGCAGTAGTTATTCTGGGCAAATGAGGTATACGGAGTCTTTTCCTATGTGTCTCCGGGGCTTATTTTTGTTTCACCAGGTGTTTAATCATAATGCTGATAATACATTTAATTCAGGATTTAAAATGAATATTAAAAGAACTGTTGGTTTAGTATTCCTGTTTTCTGTCTTTCTCACAGTAACTGCCTGGTCACAGAAGGAGGTTGCGGTAAACTATTTCAAACCCTACCAGTATGATGCAGCCAATAATCGCATAAAGGCCTGGATTGATCTGAAGAAAGCAGCACAGAGCTTTGCCATTACCCTTGATGGGCAGGAGATTGCAAGTACCCTTTCTGATTCCGGTAAGGTGGAACTTTTTTTACCACTGGCAGGAAAAGAGGGAGAACTTGTGATTTATACTGACCCGGTAACAAGAAATGACGTTTTAGCAAAACAGATATTCAGTCCTCTTGTATCGGATGACTGGGGATATTTCGGGAAAGGAACAGTCAATATTATCTGCTCATCTCATCAGGATATTGCATGGATGAATACTCCTGATTCCTGTCGCGAAGAACGGATTCACGACATAATCATACCTGCTCTGGATCTGATAGATAAAGATCCGGCATACAGGTTTGAAATGGAGCAGACACTTAATCTGATGGAAGTCCTGAATGAAGTTCCAGCTGAAAAACAGCGTATTGCCGATGCTTTTCAAAAAGGTCAGTTTACCTGGGGTGCTACATTTAATCAACCTTATGAAGGCCTCGAATCGGATGAACAACTGGTCCGGCAGGCATATCTTGGACGGAAATGGATAAAGGATAATCTTCCCGGTATGGATGCACTGGCAGCATACAATGTCGATGTCCCGGGCAGGACTTTGCAATCTCCACAGATCTTTGCAAAGGCGGGTATCAGGTATCTGTTTGTAAGTCGTATGAAGGAAGGATTCTTTAACTGGTACAGTTCTGACGGGACAAAGATATTAACATATAGTCCGGGTAATTATGGATGGGCATTGCTTGTATACAAGTATTTTGAAAGTGATGCGATAACGGCTATGCAAAAGCTGCATAATGTTTTGCTGAACTGGAATGATTATTACTCTGGCCATCATCTTCCCCCTCATTATGCAGTGATAATCAGTACCGATGCCGGGGTGCCCAGGGATTATGGCAAAATCATTGAGGAATGGAATGAGATTGCCCAATCCACAGGGTATGATATTCCCATTTTGCAGCACTCTACAACTGAGGAATTTCTTGGAAAGATCGATGTGCCGGGAATAAGTGTCGACTCGATTTCTGGCGACAGGCCCGATCTCTGGCTTTATATTCATGGGCCGGCACATTATGAAGCAATTAAGGCAAAAAAGGCAGCAGCAGTGAGTTTGCCTGCAGCTGAGATCTTCAGCTCCATCGATGCCATGGTTAAAGGAAGTATGAAGTCTTATCCGTCTGCTGAGCTGAACAAGGGCTGGTACAGGGCAATCTATCCGGATCATGGATGGGGAGGGAAAAATGGAGAAATTACTGACAGTATTTTCAGATCCTCTCTCGTGGAGGCAAACAATTCAGGTAATAAAATAATCGGTACATTCATTCAGGAGCTGGCTTCAGAAGTAAGACTGAGGAATCAAAACAGTATCCTGGTCTATAATGACATTTCCTGGAGCAGGAACGGGATAGTTACCCAGGATATATCAGCGAAAAAAGGAAGTGACTGGATCATCGCAGATGCTGCCGGCAAGGTCATCCCATCAGTGATCATTGATAAGGGATCGGGGAAATTTATCAGATTCCAGGCAGACATGATTCCTTCAATGGGTTATAAAACTTACCACCTTAGAAAGGGCAACTCATCTGTGGAATCTGAAGTCAGGGCAGGGAGCAATTTTTATGAAAACCGATTTTATTCTGTTGAGTTCGGTTCCGGAGGTATTACTTCACTTTATGATAAGGACCTTGGCAGAGAGGTTTTCAATACTACGAAATATGCTGCTGGCGACTTGCTGAACCTTGGCTATAATGGAAACGGAGCAGGTGAATTTGTTCGTATAACTCCTTTAAATTATGAAGGTTATGAAAATGCCGGCATGAAGAATGAATCATGGGCGCTGACTGAAAACAGCAACTTGTCTGCAGTATATGAATCTGATACCAGAATGCGGAATTTTACTGTCAAACAAACCATTACAATTTATCACAATATAAAAAGAATTGACTTTGATTACGATATTCCTGACTGGCCAGGTGAACACAACAGACAGCTGAGGGTAGTCTTTCCTCTCGCAATGATCGGAGCTCTTGAAACATATGATGTGCCAATGGGAATCATGAATGCCGGGAAGGATGAATTGAGTACACCACCTCTCGGATGGAGCTGGGATGGTACCTACCGTCAGATACCGTCGCAGATACACCCGAGGGAGATCGGGAATTTCCTGTCAGCAAGTGATAATGATCTCGGTTTCACCATGTCGACCAATCTCGCAGTGGCAGACTGGATAGATCCTGGAAGGGAATCAGTGGAATATCCCATCCTTCAGGGGATTCTTCTTTCAACACATAAAAGCTGCCATTATCTCGGAAACTGGTACGACCAGAAAGGAAGCCACCATTTCAGATTTTCGGTCACTTCACATCAGCCGGGATGGAAAAACGGATACCATTTTGGAGTGGAGGGTAATCATCCTTTATATTCAGTACTGAAAGAGAAGTCCCAGGGCGGAACCCTTCCTGAGGAATTGAGCTTCATATCAACATCCTCCCCGTTTGTCAGAATAACTGCACTGAAGAAAAGCGAAACAGGTAACAGCCTTATATTGAGAATTGTTGAATTGGCAGGAAGTGATGAAAAAGTCGAAGTGAAGTTTTATTTTCCTGCCAGGGCTTTTTTAAAAACAAATATTATTGAAGAGGAGGAGAGGGATACAGGTCAGAAAGGGAAGATCCTTAGTACAGATATAGGCAAAAATTCCATTGAAACATTCAGAATAGATCTTTAATAAAAACTCTTGAGAAATACTTTAACCACAAGGGTACGCAAAGGGAAGAACTCAAAGGACACAAAGGAATATTTAACGAGGTTTTCTTTGCGGGCTTTGGGAAATGACGATAGCTTCAAAGATTCGCAGTTAAGGTGAGTCTAGCCGTCAACCTAAGAGTTGCATTGTAAATATGTGGATTAGCAAAGTTTCCCCTCCTTTTGAAGGAGGGGTGGCCGGGAAGATTGATTATCTGACTTTTACAAGGTTCCTATCCCGGCCGGGGTGGTTGATTTATTTCCTTTTTTGGACCTTTATATCATGAAACCCTAAAATATCTTCAATAGAAAAGACCTTAAATCTTTCAGATCATCTCTCAGGAACAATTCCACATCGATTGAGGAGGCATTATGGGAGGTTCTAAAATCAAAAAATCCAGACGGTAGAAAATTCAGAAGACAATACAGTATTGGTAGTTAAATTGTTGACTTCTTTTGTCCTTCAGAAAAGCTTGTAAATACTTGACGGAGCTCCCCACGGGGAATATCAAAAAATAGGGGAAGATGAAACCAGAGATAAATACATGGAGAGTCTTGGATTCACTGTATTAAGGTTTGATAACAGATTTGTATTCCAGGAACCTGAATATTTAAAAAATGAGATAAGGAAAGTTTTCAATAAATAAGAAGAATCAATCTGATAGACCAATCAACCACCCCGGCCGCAATAAATCTTTGCAATACTTTGACTATCATTGTGCTGCGGCCACCCCTCCTTTAAAAGGAGGGGAAACTTTCATGAACTAACTAACTTTCAACATTAAAATCCTTTTGCCATCATAGATCCTCCCTAAAATTTTTTTTCAGACTCCTTAAGTGGAAGGCTATGGGTTTGGGGGTGCTGAAGATAAATTACAAAAACCTTAAGCCCTCTGTATAGTGATATTGTCGTCCCTGCCAAATGTTTTATTACACTCTCCGTAAGCTGGCAGGTTTGGAAATTGGGTTTTTGTCCGTATATTAATCATGAATTTTATTAACTAATCTTATGAGTACATTCAGGACGTTCAGGCTGATCTATTTATCAGTTGTTATTATAATATGGTCTGCCTTTCTGACAGTTGGACAATCGCAATCTGCAGCAAAAAAAGGCAGGGAAGCAAGCTTATCATATTTCAGGGAAGGCTATGTAAGTGTGGTTCCATCCTCGCATCAGGATATAGCCTGGATGGACAGTATTGCCAAATGTATCGAATTCAGGGACGTAAAAATGATAACTCCCGTGCTTGAGAGGCTAAGGGAAAACAGCGAATTCAAATTCTCTGTTGAGGACGGTCTCAGCCTGAGAGAATATCTGCAGCGGCATCCGGATTCATATGATGAAATTCTCAAATATACTGAGGAGGGCCGGCTTGAATGGGGCGCTACCTATAAACAGCCTTATGAATCCATGTACGACGGGGAGTCACTCATCAGGCAGACTTACCTGGGAAGAAAATGGCTGAAGAAAACCCTTCCGGGATGTGATTTTAAAGTCTACTGGAATGAAGATGTACCCGGAAGGGCATTGCAAATGGCCCAGATCCTCTCAAAATCGGGTATTCCCTATATGCAGTTCAGCAGGTTCCAGCCTGGCATCTACAGGTGGTACAGTCCTGATGGCAGTTATATAACCTGTTATACGCCGGGTCAGTATGACGAAGCCGGAATACCTGTCCGGGAAGCAAAAACTAACATCAACTCTCTTACAAAAGCCTTTTCATCGATACTTACTGAATGGAACGACTATTACATGAAGAGAAATATAAACCCTGAAGTACAGTTTCTTTATTCACACGATTTTGCAACCCCACCTGACTATGATGCCTTTTTCAAGGAATGGAATTTCAGCGCAGCAAGGAGAAAAATGCCGGAAATCGGATACGCAACCGCCGAAGAGTGGTTTAATGAAGTTACAAAGGGTGATCCTGTTTTTGACAGGATAGAAGGAGAGCGTCCTGATGTATGGCTTTATATTCACGGCCCTTCCCATCAGAAAGCTCTTAAAGCTTCACGGGAAGGTTCGCGCCTGCTTACGGCTGCCGAGAAATTTGCAACCTTTGATGCCTTGCAGCAGGGATCATTCAGGGATTACCCTCAGTCATTATTCACAAAAGCCTGGGAAGATGCAATTTATCCTGACCACGGCTGGGGAGGGAAACATGGTGATCTGACTGACAGAACTTTCAGGACTGTCTATGAAAATGCACGTTCGACAGCGGCTGGCATTCTCGGGAAATCTCTTCACAACATTGCCTCCAGGATCCATTTCTCAAAAGATGCAATACCTGTTACCGTTTTTAACACGCTCTCCTGGGAGCGCACGGATATTGTAAAATTCACGCTTGATGTGGAGGGCTACCCTGATGATTCCTTCCGGCTTATTGACCAGGATGGAAATGAAATCCCTTATCAGCTGATTGATGAACACAACATCCTGGGAAACAGGGATGAGGTGCTGACCTTCCTGTTTATTGCGGAAAAAGTTCCCTCTGTTGGCTATAAAACCTACTACCTTGAAAAAGGAAAGCCCACAGCCTTTGCAAAAAGATCTGATAATGACAGTCATACATACGAGAACCTGTATTACAAGGTCCGGTTTTCGGATGGCGGCATCATGTCATTATATGATAAGGAGTTATCGGTAAATCTCATGAAAACGGACAAATTCCTTGGCGCTGAGTTATTTACAATGCAGTCCGTAGGAAATGGTGCAGGAGAATTTACCGATGTTCAGCAGCCTACAATGGAGGGATTTGAAAAGATGAGCCAGTACAGCCAGCCCTGGTCACTCGTGTCAGAAGGCCCGGTGAGAGATGTTTATGAATTCAGGAAGGAGATAAACCATGTGACGGTTGTGGAGCAGCTGATTTTCTATAGGACTGTCAAGCGCATTGATGTACACATGGAGCTGAATGGTTTTGACGGTGAGCGATACAGGGAATTCCGTCTTGCATTCCCTGTGGATCAGGCAAAGTCTGAAATTGCCTATGAGGTTCCAATGGGAGTGGTAAGAGTCGGTAAGGATGAAATTGCCGGAGCTGCCGGGTTCTCAAAGGCATCACAGATCTATGATACCCCATGTTCCTCGGTACATCCCCGTGAAGTACAAGATTGGTTCTCCGCATCAGATGGTAAGAATGCTGTAACAATAAGTTCAGATGTTGCCGTTTTTGACTGGATTGACCCGACTTCCAATCCTGCCGGTTATGCCATTCTTCAACCCATATTACTGGCTAGTCGTAAAAGCTGTCATGGTGAGGGCAATTATTTCCTTCAGCCCGGAGATCACGATTATACTTTTTCAATTTATTCTCATACAGGAGACTGGAAAAACGGGTACCGTTACGGTACACAATCAAATCAGCCTCTGAAGGCAATAGTCTCAAAATCTTTACCCGGCGGGACAATGCCGGAGACGATGAGCTTTATATCAGTTGAAAATAAAAACCTTATCCTCAGTACCATAAAAAAGTGTGAGGATGATGATAATATTATTGTCAGATGTTATGATATTGAAGGCATTGACAGTGATGCCAGTATTTCAGTGTCAGCGCCTTTTCAGAAAGCTGAACTAATGAACATGATTGAAGAGGAGGGGAAAGCCATTCCTGGAAGCGGAAATAGCCTTGGTGTCAGGATAGGTCATAATTCAATTGAGACGTTCAAGTTGTACGTAAAATAGTATCTTCATTTTAACCGCAAAGCACGCAAAGACAGAATATTGATGTTAATTTCTTTGTGATCTTTGCGGTTAATCTTTGCGATCTTTGCGGTCAATGGATTTTGATTTTTATAGTTTATTTATTTAGTTACATCCTTTCAAAATGATTTAAATATTGATTCTGAATATCCTATGAGAAAGCTTATCATCCTTTTATTTTTGTTTTTTTTAATCTTCAATCCCTTATATTCCCAGGTAGTTAACGGAGTATTGAAATGCAGCGATAAGACATATAGCCTCCTAAAGGAGATTTCGGAATCGGTATGTTCAAAAGGTGAAATATTGTTATCCATAACGACCCATCAGGATCTGGGCTGGGTAGATGAAGTGGAAAAGTGCATTATCCTGAGGGATACACTCTGGCTTACCCCGTATCTGAAAAGACTTAAGGAGGATCCGGGATTTAAAATGGATATAGAGCAGACCTCAATTATTGTTGAATACCTCCACAGGCACCCTGATAAAAAGCAGGAGATACAAAAAGGTCTTGATGACGGCCGGATACTTATCGGGGCCACCTATACCCAACCGTATGAAGAGCTCTTCAGCGGAGAAGCACTTGTGAGACAGCTTTATCTTGGTAAAAAATGGCTTTCCGACAATTTTCACGGATATAAATCTGATACCTATTATAATTCCGACGTACCCGGCCGTACATTGCAGATGTCGCAGATTCTTGCAAAAGCTGGAGTAAAAAATATGTTTGTGAGCCGTCAGGAAAAAGGAGTGTATAACTGGTACAGTCCTGACAGCTCAAGCGTTACAATGTTCTCGTCGGGTCATTATATTGAATTTTACAATATACTTGGTCTTGAGAGTGAGGCTGGCATTGCCCGCATGGCTGAAGAAGTTCTTTTCTGGGGAGCTTATTATAACGCCGGTTCCAGGGATGTTGTCATTCCGGCCCTGCTGAATTACGAATTCATCTGGGATCAGAAACCTGTAAAAAACTGTGATCCTTTTATAACCATGTGGAACAGAATCTCATATATTGAAAATCAGGAAGGTGAAAAAACAAAAGTCACTCTTCCTCCCTTCAGATATGGAAATCTCAGTACATGCCTGAATACAATCCGGGAAAATTCGACAAAAATAAAAAGCATTAAAGGTGAGCGGCCTGATGTATGGCTGTACATACACGGGCCTTCGCATCATTTTGCAGTATCGGCCAGCAGGGAGGCGGACATACTGCTTCCGGATGCTGAAAAATTTTCGGCAATAGACGGATTACTGGAGGGAAATTTCAGGAATTGGGATGAGAGGAAATTCAATGAAGCATGGCAGGCAAAAATCTATCCCGATCATGGATGGGGAGGAAAAGGAGGAGAGATAACCGACAGGCTTTTCCTGAGTAAGTTTGTTAAATCGCGTGACGATGCCTCTTGCCTGCTTCATAGTGCCCTTCAGCGTCTTGCATCCAGAATTGATTATAAGGGTAATGGTGTACCCCTGGTGGTTTTCAACGGATTGAACTGGAAAAGAGATGACCCGGTAAGTTTCACAATGACTTTTAAAAGAGGAGAAGCTTTTGGCTTAAATCTCTTAGATGCTGAAGGGAAAACTGTCAGTTGCCAGTTGACGAGGCAGGAAAACTTTGAGGATGGCTCAATTAAATCATGCTCTGTTTCTTTTATTGCTTCCGATGTTCCTTCAGTGGGATATACCACCTTTTATGCAGAACCGTCAAAAAAGCCTGCAGGGATTGAAACATCACTTTTTAGCAGGGATTATGAAAACCAGTTCTTTATAATCAGGTTTGGTAAAGGTGGTATAGAAAGACTGTATGATAAATCGCTTGGGAAAGAGGTGATTGATGCATCCAGGTTCAGGCTGGGTGAAGTGTTCACCATGCAGTCAGTGGGAAATGGTGCCGGTGAATTTTCTGATGTTCAGCAGCCTTCCATGGAAGGTTATGACAAGACCGGGAATTATGAAACCGACGTGGGAAAAAATTGCTGACGGTCCTGTATATTCAGCTTTCAGATATCGCCAGCCTGTCAGATATGCAGTGGTTGAAGAGACTGTTATTGTATGGCATCAGGTCAAAAAAATTGATTTTGAAATTGATATAAAAAACTGGCTTGGAATTCTTTACAGGGAATTCCGTGCAGCCTTCCCTCTGAACATAAGCAATTCCAGGATTACTTATGAGGTGCCTATGGGTGTTGTGGAGGTGGGGAAGGATGAACTGAAGGGCCCTGCCGGAAATATTTACACAACCGATTGCCGGCTTGTGCATCCCAGGACAATGACAGACTGGGTGAATGCCTCGGGAAAAGATTTTGGCGTTACAATCAGTTCAAGCGTTATTGCATTTGATTACCTGGATCCTACATCAGATGCTATATCCAAAACATTGATCCAGCCCATCCTGTTTGCATCCAGGAAGAGCTGCCACTGGGAAGGGAATGACTATATCCAGCTTGGGGACCATCATTTTTCATTTTCACTTTATGTCCATGAGCCAGGATGGAAAAATGGATTCCATGAAGGCAAACAAGCCAATAGTAAGCTTTATCCGGTTCTTGATCCGCTACGCAGCACGAACAAACAACTTACCGAAAGGGAAAGTTTCCTGAGTACAAAGGGAGATCTTTTGTTGCTGTCAGCCTTAAAGAAAAGCGATGATGACAACAATCTCATCATGCGGTTGGTCAACATGGATGGCACATATAAAAACATTGAGCTGGAATTCTTTACTCCTCTGAAAAATCTCCTGAAAACCAATCTTATTGAGGGAGATGGCATGGAAACAGGTCAGAGAGGCACTTCCATGAAAATAGGAATCGGGAAGAATTCAATTGAAACATTCAAATTAGTCTTAACATTCAGTAAAGAAAAATGATAAAACCAGATTTAGCAGATGAATTAAGGTCGTACCGCGATCATTTCCACAAGGAACTTCACGTGGATATTCTCTCATACTGGATGAAATTTGGTGTAGAAAAGAATGGTCATGGGTTTTATGGTGCTGCAGATCTTAATGGCAATCCTGTACTCACGGCAAATAAAACAAGTGTCCTGAATGCCAGGATCCTATGGACATTCTCTGCCGCAGCTATGCTTGATGGGAATAATGCTTATGCAGCTATGGCAGACAAGGCTTACAGGGTTGTGACTGAAGATTTTGAGGATAAGGAATTCGGAGGATATTACATGGAGCTGACATCTGACAACAAGGTGGCCAGCGGTATTAAGCACACCTATGCTCAGGCCTTTGTAATTTACTCTCTATGCAAATATTATGAGTTTCGTCCTTTTGACTCAGTGCTGGAGAAGATAAAAGGATTTTTTGCATTGCTCGAGGAAAAAGCCAAGGATCCTGTTAATGAAGGCTACAGGGAATCATTTATGCGTGACTGGGAAATATACGGTGAAAACAGGATGGCTGATAACAATGAACCTAAATCGATGAATACCCATCTGCATGTACTGGAGGCATGGGCTGCGCTTTATAAGGTTTGGAAGGATCCTTTGGTTGAGAGAAGGCTTACGGAAATGATGAATATTTTCCTCGATAAGATAATCAGGAAAGAAGGTCATTTTGGAATTTTCTTCAGTGAAGATTTCCGGGAAGCTGATTCCTCAAAAGGCATATGTTCATTTGGTCATGATATTGAAGGTTCATGGTTGCTATGGGAAGCAGCGGAGATCCTTGGAAACACTCAGATAATTGAAAGGATGCGACCCCTTGCAGTTAAAATGGTTGATAATATTGAACGGATGGCTGTCGATAAGGATGGCGGACTCTTTCTTGAATCAACCCGTTTCGGAAGTCATCTCAAAACCAACAAGCACTGGTGGCAACAGGCAGAGACTCTCGTAGGCTTCATGAATGCATTCCAGCTGACTGGCGATGTAAAATACTGGAATACCGTTAAGCTGACATGGAATTTTATTGATACCTGCCTTATAGATCATGAAAGAGGTGAATGGTTTACAAAACTGAACAGGCTAGGTGTGCCTTATCTTACTGAACCTGTTGATGACCCTTCTCCCTACTACCGCAATGACTGGAAGATAGATCCATGGAAGTGCCCCTATCATAATGGCAGGGCAATGATGGAGATGATGACGAGAATCGATATGATGGTGAAACAATAAAAAAATGGCAACCCAGTCATAACTAAAGCAACTTTTAAATAATCCAACACCAGGCGCCAAGCACCTTAAAATCAGAATCCAACATGAACAAAGTCCTTATCCAGAGCACAATCGCCTCCGCACTCGGAGGCTTATTATTCGGCTACGATACTGTAATCATTAATGGGGCAATGCTTGATCTTGTAAGACATTTTAACCTGACTCCGGCAGTTCAGGGGTGGACGGTAAGTTCTGCGCTAGTAGGTTGCATAATCGGTACATTACTTATAGGCAAGCCCGGTGATATATTTGGTTCCCAGCGTCTTTTGCAGCTTCTGGCCATATTGTTCTTTATCTCGGCTGCAGGATGCGGAGTCGCTCCTTCAATAGACGTTTTTATTATGTTCAGGTTCATAGGAGGTCTTGCCATTGGGGGTGCCTCAGTACTGTGTCCGGTATACATCTCGGAAATATCACCCCCCAGGCACAGAGGAGTGCTGGCCTCCACTTTTCAGCTTGCGATTGTTGCCGGCATATTATTGTCGCTTATCTCAAATTATCTTCTTTTGAATACAGGGGAGAATAACTGGCGCTGGATGCTTTTCAGCGGTGCCATACCTGCAGTTGCATTTTTCATTATGCTATTCTTTATACGGAAAAGTCCCCGCTGGCTGGTGAAAAAGGGGAGGATAGAAGAGGCCAGAAAGAACATTGAAGATCTGTCTTCGCATGAGATTGACACGGAACAGACTATAACTGAGATAAAGGAATCAATCTATATTGAGGATGCTGCGAAGAGGATAAACCTGTTTAAGAGACCCTACAGAAAAATAGTCTTCATCGGAATATTTGTAGGTATTTTCAGTCAGCTGACAGGTATCGGGGTTGTATTCTACTATTCGGCGCAGATATTCAGCATAGCCGGTTTTTCACCTGACACATCAATGCTTCAGAGCGTTATTCTTGGACTGACAAACCTGGTCTTTACCCTTTTGGCAATGGCCCTCATCGACAGAGTGGGAAGGAAGAAACTGCTTCTTGCAGGCCAGATAGGAATGGTAACTGTTTTGGCATTGTTTGGTTACGGATTGCTTACAGGAAATATAAGAGGCTTCTGGCTCGTGGTTTTACTCGTAGCCTACATAGCCTTCTTTGCTTCATCCATGGGCGTTGTGATCTGGGTCATTTTATCTGAAATGTTTCCGAATATTATCAGGGCAAGGGGAGCCTCACTTGGCTCCTTTGCAAACTGGGGTGTGAGCGCCTCGCTTAACTTCCTTTTTCCACAGGTAGTTGCATTATTCGGAACAACCCTGGCCCAGCAGCAGAAAGGGATGAGCCTTGCATTCATCTTTTTTGCAATAGTTACCCTGATCGGTTTCTTCTATATAAATAAGTTTATCATAGAAACGAAAGGAAAAACGCTGGAACAGATAGAGAAAGAAGTACTTTATTAAAATCAGGTTCTCAAATTCTTTGCACCCTTTGCGCAAATGCTTTGTGACATTAAACCATAAACTATAAACCATAAACCATAAACAAACATGAACGGATATGAAAGAATAAACACCGCACTGAGAGGCGAAAGACCTGATAAGGTTCCTGTTATGCTTCATAATTTTATGATGGCAGCCAGAGAACATGGGGTAACCATGGAAAAATACAGAAATAACCCTAAGATAATAGCGGAAACATTTATTGCTGCTGTAGACAAATATCAATATGATGGTATACTTGTTGATATTGATACTGTTACGCTTGCCGGAGCAGTTGGTGTCAAGGTTGATTTTCCTGTTGATGATGCTGCCCGGTCGCACGATGGAAATATTGTTGATCTCGATGATGTTTTTGACTTGAAACCTGTCAGAATAGATGATTATAAATATATACAGATCTGGCTTGAAGCAGTAAGGCTGCTGAAGGATTATTTTAAAAATGAGATACATATCCGTGGCAATTGCGACCAGGCTCCCTTTTCACTGGCAAGTATGATGCGGGGTGCCCAGACCTGGATGCTGGATTTAATGATGGGTACCGAAGAAAAGCTTAATCATCTCCTGGATTATTGTACAGACGCCACTACCCAGTTTATATATCTTATGTCACAAACTGGTTGTGATATGGTATCAAACGGAGACAGCCCTGCCGGACCTGAAATGATCTCGGCTGAAATGTATCTTAAGTATGCGATGCCTTATGAAAAGAAGATAGTTGATGCAGCCCATAAGGTTGGAAAAGATTATGCACTTCACATTTGCGGAAATACCGATGTAATTCTGGAATACATGTTACAGACAGGTGCAGATGCTTTTGAGCTTGACTATAAGACCGATATTAAAAAGATATATAATACTTTCCGGAATACTGCTACCTTTATAGGGAACATTGACCCAAGTGGCGTATTGGCATTGGGTACTGTTGAGGATGTGCAGAAGAAAACACTGGAGTTATTGTTGGTCTATGAGAATTCAAATCGTTTTATTCTGAATGCAGGCTGTGCCCTTCCCCCGACAACACCTTCGGAGAATATTAAAACTATGATAGAAACAGCCAGAAATTTCAGGTAAGATTTAAAATAACCGGTGGATCAGGTGAAAACTACTTTGTGAACCTTTGTTTTAACATTCGTGTAACTCTGTGTTTAAATACAAAACAGTTAAACACTAAGGACACGAAGTACTTCACGAAGTGACCCAAAGGGAGGGATAAAATTATTTAAAATCAGTTTTTAATGATATGAAGAAAGTTTTTAATTCAGTCGTTGGATTTTTCCTCTGCTTAACATTTTTTTGTATTAATGGAATTCCGGCTAATAGTCAGATCAATGATGCCAAAGCCGTAACATTAAAATCCTCAGGATGGACAATAACTGCAGATCCAGGAACCGGACTGCTGGTTATCTATCAAGACAGCCTTGGCATTGTCTTAAATGAGATCACTCTCAATTCCAAACAATTTGGGGGAAAGATACCCTTGATGGAATGGACCCCAGAGATAAAGGGAGAAAACCAGCTTGAGCTGGTTACTCAAAACCCCGCCACGGCATGGATCTTTGAGCTGAACCCTGACAACATAATAATCTCAGCTACCTCTGCCGGACTATATATTACAGCTAAAGCCCCTGCTGCTGCTGACAGGGTGGTGGCACATCTGCTTGATCCGGAAGGTGTTCCGGTCAACTGGCGGGGAACAGATGAGATTACAAACTCATGGAATGGAAAAGATACACAGAATCCCTCACATCTTTCAGCAAGGAATCCCGAGGTAATGACATTTGCTCTGGGACTTATTGATGGAGGCAATCTGCATAGTCTTTTTGACCGCGATAAGGATATTGCCATCGATTTTCCGGAATCTGTTGTAATGAAGAGAAACAGGGAGGATGAAAATTTGCTGGACATCATGATCCCTGTACCCGGAAAATCCATCATAAGACTTATCCCCGACTACTATACAAAAACACTCGGTCTCCCTTATTATACGCGATTTGATGATTCTGTCTTTCCCTCGGCCCCTTTGATTTGGGGCAGCTGGACCGCCTATTATTCTGAAGCCCGCGAATCTGATATTGTAAGTAACACTGATTGGCTTGCTGAAAACCTTAAACCATATGGATTTCAGTATGTTCAGCTCGATGACGGGTATGACAGGGGTAAGGAGGAAGGCCATTACTGGATTGAAAACTGGAGTAAAACTCTTTTTCCACATGGACCATCCTGGCTTGCAAATTATATTAAGTCAAAAGGATTGCATCCTGGATTATGGTTAGTGCCAAACTCATATGCAGGCTTTTTAAAACAGCACCCGGACTGGTATTTATATGATAAATCAGGAAAAGTTATCAAAGATTACCAGACCCCTGCCCTGGATCATACAAATCCCGGTGTGCAGGAATGGCTGAAAAAACTATTCTCAACACTTAAGGGCTGGGGCTTTGAGTATTTCAAGTTTGATGGAGAACTGTCTCTTCCTGAGTATGTTCCTGATCTGGATGCCAGCAGGCTCTTTAACAAAACTATCGATCCGCTGACTGCTTACCGCGACAGATTGAGATTGATCCGTAGTGTTATTGGTCCTGAAGCCTTTATTGAAGGATGTGTTGCCGGCACTCCCCTGAATGGAATAGGATATTTCAATTCCTGCTTTAACGGAGCTGACATGTACAACAACTGGAAAGGCTCATATGCAGTCTTCAGCTCTATCAGCGCCAATGCATTCCTGAATCATATGGCTATTTACGTTATGCCTGGTGAAGGAATAGATGTATCTCCTCTTATGAGTGCAGAGGAAGCCAGGAGCAAGATGGCTCCGAGTGCAATAGAGGTAGCGCTGACCCGTGAAGATCCATTCACCGGCTTTGGGGTAACTCCTGCAGAAGCACGTACGCTCGTTTCTGTCATATCACTTTCGGGGGTGGTGTACCCTCTTACCAGCATCATGCCCGGACTTCCTGATGACAGGGTCAACCTTCTAAAGAAGACGATGCCAACCCTGCCTATTATCCCGGTTGATCTTTTCAGCAGGGGATCGGATATTACATGGGATAAATTTAAGTTCACAACACCCGACACCTACATCCATGATTATCCTGAAATTATTGATCTTAAGGTAAATGCCGCTTCAGGTGTCTATGATGTAGCTGCTTTTACCAACTGGCGTGGAGAGAAAACCTTAAAATCAGTTTCATTTCCTGAAAAACTTGGTCTAGGGGAGGGTGTCAGTAAAATAGTTTTCGATTTCTGGAATGAAAAGCTCATGGGCGTTTACAAGGATGAAATGGATTTGTATATTGAGCCGCACGATACCCGTGTTCTTCTTATACATCCTCTGAAAGGCAGGCCGCAACTGATAGGCATCTCAAGGCACATTTCCGGAGTTTTTTCCATCCATGACCTGAACTGGGCCGCCGGGGAAAACACCCTGAGTGGAAGCTCCGAATTAATCTATGGTGATCCCTATTCGCTGTTTGTCTATGTTCCGGATGGAATAAAGCTGTTAAAGGCTAAAGCTTATGGTGGTAACGATCAGGAAGTTCATGCTGCTTCCACTATGTCGGGTAATCTCCTGAAAATTAGTTTTGAAGGTTCAGGTACTATTAAGTGGCGCCTTCAGTTCACAAAATAAATTGTAATTTAAAATCCTAAATTTCATAATATGAGAAACTTTAAATTATTGTTCATCATCCTTCTGGGTATAGCGGCTTCTATAAGTTCAGAGATCAGGGCCATTGCACAGGATTCTATGATTTCCTTCGGCAAATACGAAACGCTCTATAAGGCGTTCTCACTAACTAAGGACAAGGAATTGCCATTATTATGGAAAAATGTGAATACATCGCCTGATACCTGGCATGTAGATAAAAATATACTGATTTGTTCTGGTCATCCAATAGGCGTAATGAGGTCAGAAAAACAATATGAGAATTTCATACTTCACATAGAGTGGATGCATATGGAACCGGGAGGTAATTCAGGAACATTTGTTTGGAGCAATGCCAATCCTCCTGAAGATACCCGTCTGCCGAACGGTGTTGAGGTTCAGATGCTGGAGCTGGACTGGATAAACCTCAACAAAAAGGATGGTGTAACCCCCCCCGAAGCATATGTTCACGGGGAACTGTTTGGCGTGGGTGGAGTCGTTACAGTTCCTGATAATCCAAGGGGAACAAGAAGCAAGTCCATCGAGAACAGGTGTAAGGGAAGGGGTGAATGGAATATTTATGAGGTCGTCTGTGTCGATGGAGTGATTAAGCTGTCGGTAAATGGGAAATTTGTGAACGGCATCGCTAAATCCACACAGAAAAAGGGTTATATATGTCTTGAATCTGAAGGAGCGGAGATCCATTTTCGTAACATAAGACTGATCGGGTTGCCTTCAGGTGTGACATCACAGGAACAAATGGCGCCCATCCTTGGACAATAGAATCTATTAATAAAGTAAGCAATTAAGATATTATTAAAAACCAACAGGAATGAAATCTTTTACACTCTCAGTTTTATTTGTTACTCTGGCACTAATACTCTCATGTTCAAGAGCGGATGAAAAGCATGGTCATCTTAGTCTTAATCCCCTGAATCCACATTATTTCCTGTTCCGGGGAAAACCGGCAATACTGATAGGTTCGACAGAGCATTACGGAGCAGTTATGAACCTCGATTTTGACTATCTTTCATATCTAAATGAAATTGCTGCATCCGGACTTAACATCACACGCACATTTACCGGAGCATATGTCGAACCGGAAGGAGCATTTGGCATCCGGAAAAACACAATGGCTCCTGCACGTGACAAATATATTTGTCCCTGGGCAAGAAGTACTGAACCCGGATATTCAAACGGTGGCAATAAATTTGACCTTTCAGAATGGGATGAAGCTTATTTTACAAGGCTTAAGGATTTTATAGCGGAAGCGGGAAAGAGAAATATCGTTGTAGAACTGGACTTGTTCTCGAATTATTATGATACGGTTCAGTGGAAACTATCACCCCTGAATATTATAAACAACATAAACAGGATCGGGGATATCAGTGATCAGAAGGAAGTACTCTCACTCAGGCATCCTGAACTGCTTGTTGTACAGGAAAACATGGTAAGGAAGATTATTCATGAGCTGAAAGATTTTGATAATCTGTATTATGAAGTCTGCAATGAGCCTTACTTTGGGGATACCCTGGCTCTCAGGGAATGGGAAGATCATATGACAAAAGTAGTGTTCGAAGAAGAGAAGGAATTTAAATACAGGCACCTTATTTCTAACAATATAGCCAACAATCATAAGCTGGTTGTAGAGCCGCGCAAAGGAGTATCCATCTATAATTTTCATTATGCCAAACCACCTGTCACTGTAGAAATGAACTATCATCTTGACTGTGTTATCGGAGACAATGAAACAGGTTTTGACGGGATTGAGGATTCAAATTACCGGACCGAAGCCTGGAATTTTATTCTTGCAGGCGGCGGTCTGTTCGATCATCTGGATTATTCGTTTACAACTGGTAATGAAGGCGGAACTTTTAAGATAGAGCCCGGAGAACCGGGTGGAGGAGGCAGGAATCTTCGCAACGAGTTCAGAATATTGGCTCAATTCATGAGATCAATTGATTTTATTGATATGAAACCGATGGATAAAGAAAAAATTAAACTCCATGGTGGGGATAAAGCAACGGTACAGGCGTTGGCCGGGAAGGATATGTATGCATTTTATCTTCTTGCAAACGATACGGGAAGGAAGACATCTGTGGTTGAAGTAGAATTACCGGAAGGGTCGTACGATATTGCCTGGACAGATACAAAAAGCGGTACTGAAACCAAGGCCTCTCCGGTCAGGCATGACGGAGGCTGGTTAAAGATTACATCTCCGTTTTTTACTGAGGATATTGCAATGAAACTGTGGAAAGTAAAATAAAACTTAATCATTATGGATACTTTGAGCCGAAGGAAATTTATAAGACAAAGTGCTGTAATTGCCGGAGGTTTGTCTCTTGGCATAGCTTCTTGTTCCGATTATGCAAGTGAGGTTCTTGAAGGTGTCAGGATTTTCATAAGAAATGTGGCCAATGAGGATGGGTCATTCCGTCCGGGAATTGATCCTTCTTATCCGGGGATGTCTGACACGGGTTTGTCCGGAATGGCAGCACCGGCATATGCCACCATCCTCTCAGCCACTTTTGGCTGGACCCTTCCATATCCTGGTAAAACAATTGATTTTCTGCTCGCCTGTCAGAAACCTGACGGAGCCTTTTATGCTCCAAGCGGCAGTATGGATCAGACAGGCCCGCTTGCAAAGTTGTATAACACTACACAGGGAGTACTGTCACTCCGTCTTTTAGGGCAAAAACCATTGTATGATCCTATGCCTGTAATAGATTACTTTTTCAGGGATGGGGAGTTCATGGAGCTTCCTCTTTATACGACAAGCTTCTTTCCTCTGTTTTTCTCTGCTCTGGGAATGAAAATGCCATCATATATCGATACACGCATGCGCGAATACCTTCTGCGTGAGCAGAAAGAGGATGGATATTTGTCGGATCATGTGGCATCTACATTTCATGCTGCACACTATTTCCGTCTGATCGGACAGCCTGTACCAAAAGCACAGGAAATGGTTAAAAGGGTATTGCATGATCAGAAGGAGGACGGCTCATGGCAGCTTAAGGAGCCAGACTGGGATGTCCATGCCTGTTATGATGCCCTCTTTATTCTAAGGCAGGCGGGAGATCAGAATGATCCTGAAATTCAACGGGCATATAAGAAAGCAACAGGGTGGATACTGAAATGCAGAAAATCAGATGGCGGTTTCGCACATTTCCCTGTCAATAAGGATTCTGATGTAGATGCCTTGTATTTTCAGACCGGAGGTCTTGTGGAAACCGGGTATCTGAAGCTCCCCCAGGGGGTGAAAAATGAAGAGATCCTCGGCTGGGGACATGCAATGAACCCAGTGAAGAGGTATTCATGCATTGAATGATCCTCCCCTGATCATCTCAGATTTTTCCTGTAACAGGATGTGAAGGCGGCAATGCTATGATTTTGCAATGCGCATCACCCTGTTTACTGCATCGTCAACCTGTTCACGGCTCTCAAGTCCCAGGGTCATGCAATGAACATTACCGCTTTTGATTACATAGTTAAGCGATTTTTCACGCTGATCTTCACGTATAAGGTCGCCCATTCCAAAAACCTTCATGCCTATTACTCCTTTTCCATTCTTTTTGGCGGTTTCCAGAACCTTCATGACCTGATCGGGAGTACCGTCCATTTTTGGACCCTGGTTATTGATCCTTGCAAGCAGAACATCCACCCAGGGATTACTTGCAGCTTCAACCATGGCGTCCATGTCATGACAGGAGATCCCCACTGTTTTAATGATTCCCTTCTCCTTGGCTTTGGACAGGCCATCCATGTATTTTTTGTATTCCGTTGGCCACTGTCCGTTTACCATGCAATGCATGAGGAATATATCAAAATAATCCGTTCCGATCTCCTTTCTGAAGCGATCAAGGCTGGTTTCGAATGGTTCGACGGTATACCAGCCCTCATGCCCGTATGTCATTACCTTTGTAAGAATTGTTACCTGATCACGGGGAATAACCTTCAGCGCTTCACGTACATATGGATGAGAACCATACATATCTGCTGTGTCAAAGAACTTTATCCCCCTGTCATATGCATACCGTGAGAGTTCAACGAATTTTTTCATCCCCAGCTTTGTCTGGTTCGACTCATTTTTCCATCCGGCTGAACCTGTTCCCAGGGCAACCCTTGACACTGTGATACCTGTATTACCCAATTTTACCTTATCAATGGTGTCCGCAGCAGGCGCATATTCCAGACCTTTCATCCCTGATGAAAATGCAGCCAGTCCTGCCAGTCCGGCAGCACTTTTTTGAAGAAATTCCCGGCGGTTTGTCTTTTTCATATTGACTAATTTTAATTTGTAATCACATATATTTAGCAACTTCCACTCAATTGGGTTCCAATAAATAATTGGAGATATGTAAAGTTATTCTTTTACCAGTAAAATTGGAAGAGTTACCGGGCCAGTTTTGTTGCCAATCTTATCGCATTTATCATACTTTCATCGTTTGCAAGACCTTTCCATGCAATCTCAAATGCAGTTCCATGGTCGGGGGATGTCCTGATAAAAGGAAGTCCGACAGTGATGTTGACGCCACTGTTAAAGCCAAGGAGTTTCAGTGGTATATGTCCCTGGTCGTGATACATTGCCACAACAACATCATAACTTCCCATGTATGCCTGCAGGAAAGCCGTGTCGGGAGGCAGGGGGCCTGACACATTTATCCCTCTTTCCTTCATGTTTTGAACGGCCGGAATTATTTCCTTAATTTCCTCATTTCCAAATAATCCGTTTTCTCCGGCATGTGGATTTATACCTGCTACAGCAATTCTGGGTCTTCTTCCATTTATTTTCTTCATGGCTTCATCAGCCAGTTGTATAACTTTTTCTATTCTTGACATTTTAAGGCTGGTGATGGCATCCAGAAGCGAAATATGCGTTGAAACATGGATAACGCTCAGCTTCATATCGTACAGAAGCATTGCATAATCCTTTGTATGGCTGAGACTTGCAAGTATTTCCGTATGGCCGGGATAATCATATCCTGCCAGATGAAGCGATTCTTTATTAAGAGGCGCTGTAGCGATTGAATTTATCCCACCACTCATAACCAGCTCAACTGCTTTACTTATGCACCTGAAAGCCGATTCTCCTGAAATTGCATTCACAACCCCTGGCCGCAGTTCTCCGGGTTTAACAAGATTAAGATCAAGAATGTTTAATATTCCGGGATCGAACTGGCAGCCGGATAATCCGGAAACCCTGTTGAGTCTGAAGGATTTAATCTTAAGCATCTCAAGCGCAGAATTCATAACATTGTAATCGGCGATTGCAACAACCCTGCTGTTGACTTTACCGGAACTCCTGAAGCTTTTTAGAATGATCTCGGGGCCAATCCCTGAAGGATCACCCATTGTGACACCGGTTATAATTCTTTTTCTTCCATCCATGTCTACCAGGCGTTCATCAGGAAGTTAAGGACACGGAAGATGGCATCTTCAGTTCCGAATCCGCCAGCTTTTGAAACAATAATCGGATTTTTGAATTCTTCCCCTGTAAAATGGCCGAAGGGTATTCCATGAATTATTTCGTCCTGAAGGATTACTCCGGAGATATTAAGGCTCTGAAGGGTTTTAATAGCAGTATCCCCGCCTGTGAGAAGCATTCCCCGGATATTGAGACTCCTGATTATTTCACCTGCCGTATTGCCGAGGAATGTTGCTATGGACTCACTCACTCTATACCTGTCAAAACCATATCTCTCCCCGGTTTCAAAGCTGTTTGCCACCGATTCTCTTGACGGGGCACTTCTGATTATAAGATCTTCATTTACTGAAAATGATCTGGTGGCAATATCAAGCAGCCTCTTTTTCTCCACATCAACTTCACCAGAGAGTATCTTTTCCGTGTCGATATCTATCAGCCTGACCGGCAGATAATGAACTGCAAAATCTATCTGCCTCCTTGTTACTTCACTTATGCTGCCTGCAATGACGATACTGCTTTTTCTGGTTTTTTTTATCTCAAGATCTTTTGCCAGATATTCTGCAAGACCTGAACATCCGGCAAACAATACTTTCATTTTCAACTCGGCTATAGCGGAGGCGATCAGTTCCATATCCTTCTCCTCCCTGGCATCAAAAATGATTATCTGAATACCGGCTTTTAAATGGAGATCGAGTTTCCCGATGATTGTCTGTCTTCCTTCCCTGATATAATCATATATAATTATTGCCGTTTTTTTATTGGTTTGCCTGGCTATTATTTTAGGAATAAATGATTCTCTCACCGGATTTTTGGGATCCATTGAAAATTCGGTCTCTTCGAGCAAAACCCCATCGATAAATACATTACCGTTTACGGTTGTTCTTCCATATTTAGGAAGTGCAGGGACAACAAAGGCGTGCTTAATGTCCAGCGAGTCCATCAGTCCTGATATTTCTGCACCTATATTGCCCCTCATGGTAGAATCGAGTTTTTTGTAAATGTGCTGAATTCCTTCAGCGGCCGCGATCCCTCCTACAGAGTGTGCCTTCCTGTAAGCGGAATCGGCATCGTCAAATCTGCTTTCAATGTTAACCGCCAGAACATCACACTTCTGAAGAGATTCACTTAGATGATCTGTCCCTGTAATTACGATGGTCTTCATGTGATTCTTACTGAACTGGATGCCCGTATCACAGGCTCCGGTGAAATCATCTGCAACTATTAATAATTTCCCCGTCTCTTTTTCCCTGACTGATTTATAGTTTTCCATTCAAGTTGAATATTAGGATTAATTTTATTGAAGTATTAAAATGGAGCTAAATAACCGTCAGAGTTAAACAGTTCCGAACCCTCATGAAGGATTTCAATGGCAGGATCAGATCCGATTGATTTCAATATCTTCCCTGATACGTACATTTCATCCAGGTGAAGGGTATCGGAGATCCGTATTATCTTTTCTTCTCCATCCGCCATATATCCGCAACTGCGGAGCGCAGTGCGGACAGCTTCCCTGTCGTTCACTGCAACAAGTGGTACTTTTACTCTTTCAAGAAAGGTGCTGGTTATTCCGTTAATATAAGTAGCTGAAAAATCGATCTTATCGTATAATTTCTTTGTTATTGCATCAGAGAGCCCTATCCCAATGGCATTGCCATGGGAGGCTTCAGTAAGGTCAGATATCACTATTGCCTTTATAGCCGGTTTTTCAGGTTCTTCCTGACCTCTTATCCGGATCCTTCCGACAATATTTGGATCAATTCCTACACCGCTGATCTCCTTGCCCATTCTGTCGATAATAAGCAAATCGATCTCATGCAAAGGAAGAGATGGCATATTTTTCCGGGCAATTTCCAGCAATCCGGGTTCAATATCCAGGAATTCAGCATATCCAATAGCTTTGACAAGCATTGTTTCATCATAAGCGTTTTCGATAAGCGCCAGACCTCCCAGTATTTTGCCGGTAGACAGGATTTGTCTGGCAGCAGAGGGGATCAGTGTTGTAAGCCCGTATACTCCGTAACGGTGGATGGTTGATGCCTGTTTTTCTTTTCCCAATCCGATTACTGACATCTTAACCAGTCCGCTTTCATATTTGCCATGATAATCCGTATGAGGCTTGATCCGGTTGACGAGAATAATTCCGTCAGATTCCCATGCATTTCTGTCCATAAAAAGAGGAACCGGAGAGTCTCCCTGCGTCAATTCGATAACCTCCATCGAAGATCGTACGGGAATCCCCAGTGCTTGTTCAGAGATGCCATAACCTGCAAGGATATCTGCCTGCCCGGAAGCATTTGCATCACCATGGCTGCCCATGGCCGGAATAATGAATGGATAAGCATTTTGTGCCCTGATATATCCGGCTACCTCCCTGACAGCATCAACCAGGTTCTTTATTCCCCGGCTGCCGACAGCTATTCCTATACGGGCACCAGGTTTAATGACAGGACCAAGGTTTAGCAACTCAAAAGCTATTTTGCCTTTCACATCGGCAAGCGAGTTATTTATGAAGTGCTGTCTTACTTTGGTCAGCGTATATCTGTTTATATCCATATTCAGGTTCTTAGACTGAAAACAGGCAAACTTCGGGCCTGTTTCCCGGGTATTCTGTAAAATTAGTTATAAAATTATCAGGCTCAATAACCAGACCATTATGGAGGAACAGATCCCGACTGTCATTGTACCCATTGTCTGCAGTTTGTAACCCTGATTCACACTCATGCCCGACAGCTGTGTGACTACCCAGAAATAGCTGTCATTAGCGTGGCTGGCAATCATTGATCCTGCTCCAAGCGCCACTACTACAAGGGCCTTTGCGGCCGGAATATCCAGTCCCAGTGGTGCCAGCAGGGGAGCCATTAGCCCTGCACCTGTAATAATTGCCACTGTACCTGATCCCTGTGCTGTTTTAAGGGAAGCAGCGATAATGACAGGCAACAGGATACTCAGACTTTTGGCGCCGGCCAGGTTGGTTTTAATAAAGTCACCTATACCGGAACTCTGCAATACCTGCCCGAAAGCTCCGCCACAACCTGTGATAATGATTATAGAGGCTGCAGCAAGGACTGCCTCCCCAACCCAACCGGAAGGCGAAATCATCTCCCTTGTGAGTTTCTTCGGAAGAAGCAGTGCGAGTAGTACACCCAACAGTAATGCGATTATTGGTTGTCCTGTAAAATTAACCATTGAATAAAAACCCCCTTTTCCAAAGGGTGCAGAGGGAAGAATAGCCAGAGACCGCATTACGATAAGGAAAATAGGTGCAAATATAGGGAGGAGGGACTTTGTTGCAGATGGCATGCTTTCAGGATCCATATTTATTACCGGGCCCGACGCAGGTGTTTCATATTTCACTTTTGGTGCAATTCGGGTGGCAAACGACCATCCTGCTATCAGCCCGACAAGACTTACCGGTAATCCCAGGAGAATGACAAGCCCCAGATCTGCATTGAGTATACCTGCAGCGCCAACAGGTCCCGGGGTAGGGGGGATCATGGAATGTGTTATAATCAATCCCAGACTGAGGGCTGTAGCCCCGACGGCAAATGAAATTTTCACCTGTTTAGATAAGGCTTTTGCCAGAGGGGCGATGATTATAAAGCCAGAATCACAAAATACTGGTATGCTGATGATATAGCCAATAATACTCAAAGCCAGCGGAACATTTTTTTTGCCTACAATTTTCAGTGTACTTGCTGCAAGAGTCTGTGCTCCGCCTGATTTCTCAAGAAATGTACCAATTACCGACCCTGCAATAATCACTATCCCGATGAAACCCACAGTATTTCCGAAACCTGAGTTGACCGATTTTACAACTTCTTCAAGGGACATGCTTCCGGAAAATGCGCCATAACCGATTGCAGCTGTCAGGAGTGCCAGGAACGGATGCCATCTGAGCCTGGAAGTTGAAAATACAATGAAAGCAATAGCAGCGACCAAAAGCAATATTAACCTCATCTGGCACTTATTTCGGGTCAGGCCTGAATAAACGGCACAAATACAACAGGCTACAAATTAGTAATAATTTTGCAATGTAACTATATGAAAGTAATGAATAACCCTGGAAACAGATTCAGAGAAGTTGAAATTTCTGATATTTGGGATTTCCCCGGAAAGGTTTTAGCCTGCAGACTAAGCGTTTTTCAGCTTTTCAATATCGAATTTTTTCATCTTCAAAAAGGCTTCAGTAACTCTCCCTGATTTAGAAGGATCGCTCAAAAGATTTGAAAGAATGGAAGGTATTACCTGCCATGAAAAACCGAATTTATCCTTTAGCCACCCGCATTGACCTTCTTCTCCCCCCTCAGACAGTCTGGTCCAGTAGTAATCGATTTCGTCCTGCGTGTCGCAGAAGATCTGGAGTGAGACTGCTTCGCTGAATTTAAACAATGGCCCGCCATTCAACGCAGTAAAGGATTGTCCGTTAATAGTGAAGTTTACAGTCATTACATTCCCTTCCTTCTGACCATGAATTTCGAAGCCTTCCTTTCCGTACCTGCTGATACTATCGATAGTTGAGTTCTTAAAAACAGAGGTATAGAACTTTGCGGCATCCTCAGCCTGACTGTCGAACCAGAGGCACAGAGTAAACAGATTTTTCATTATTCAGCAGATATAGATTTTTATGAATTGGCTTCCGTATATTTTTTGAAATTATCCATTATGGACTGCCAGCCACTACGCTGTTTTTCTATAGGGTTGACTTTTTCTGCTTCAAAGGTCTCAATTACATCAGTCGTTTTACCATTGGAGGTAAAACTAACCCTTACCTTTCTGCCATCACCCAGGGTATAATCAATCTGATTGTCTTCAATGACCTTATCATAGGTTCCCTCGAAGTCAAAACCCATGCTTCCATCCCTGGCCTCCATCCTGTAATTGAATTTTCCTCCTTTTCGCAGATCATTGCTGGCACTGGGCGTATACCAGTCATCAGAAGCATTATTCCATGCCTTTATGCTTTTAGGCAATGTCCAGTGTTTCCAGACCTTTTCAACGGGAGAATTAACCGTCACCCGTACAGTAATAAGAGTTTTTTTAATATTTTCCATGATTGTTGCAGATCATTTTTCATCACAGTTAAACATCCATTGTACACCAAATTTGTCAGTGCAACTGCCAAAATAAGCCCCCCAGAACATATCCTGCAAGTCCATTGTTACGGTGCCTCCTGCTGAAAGAGCCTCAAACAGTCTTTTGGTTTCTGCCCTGGTATCAGGTTCAAGGTTGATATGTACATTATTTCCGAAATTAAGGTTAAATCCCATTGACTCAGGGGCATCTGTTCCCCGCAGCAAGTGACCGCCGAGTATTGTAAGTTCAACATGCATCACCAGCTTTTTATCCTGATCCGATAATGGAGGCATACCCTCCTGTGATGGAATATCTTCCATACGGGAGATTTTTCCTCCGGTAAAATCACCTCCGAAAACCCTTTTGTAAAAATTGAATACCTCTTCGGTATTGCGCCTGAAATTGAGATATGTGCTTACTCTTGACATGGTTTAGTCTTTTTTCGACATTAACTACTAACAAGAGACCGGTGCTTTTGTTTATCAGACAGGCTGAAATAGAATACAGGCTGAAATCTTATGAGTCCTTCCTTAGGTTGTGATTCAGTGATGCTTTTCTGTCAATTATTTTCAGGATAATGAAAGCTGTCAGTCCGCCTGCAATTGATGCTATGGCATCTTTATAATCAAAATGTCCGGAGGAACCGTATTGTTTAAGTTCAAACAGTACAGATGCCAGCGTTACAAAAGATACCAGCATTAACGGGTGCTTTGATGGACGTATCAGAAGTAGCAATGCAAATCCGGCTACATAAAAGTAGCTTGGGAGAAAGCCTGCTATTCCATAATCATTGATATGGTTTAAATTGATATAATCACGGTAGAAGGACTTACTGATGAAACCGAGTAGTACCATTGAAAAACCGGTCATTCCATATAAAATATTCCTTCTCGCCAAATTAAGTTTGTTTTACATTATGATATAGGAGGTTACATTGATTAATTGCTTTCTTCTTCTATTTTGATCACTGCCCTGCAGTCCATCTTCTGAAGTATGTATTTCACACCCGGATAAGGATATACGTCAATTAGAGTAAATTTATAACCTCCGATGGTTGTGTCATTGGTAAAGCCATGAAAGGTATTAAGGTCGAAAAATACCGGAATATCATCCCGCATTGCAAACTTAAATCTTGCCTTTGCATTGCCCTCCCAGATACATACAACTCCTGTCGGGCACCTGGAATCGCTCACTATTGAGTCCAGACAGATATATGTATGAGTCTGAGTATCACCGGCGCACTCTTTAAGCCCCAATGATATTTCCTTGTTAAGTACAAAACCGCTTTTAACATCCATATTATCAAATGTGGGTAACTTATCAGTTTGCTCACAGGAAAAGAATAATGCAGTAATGACAAAAATGGTTATCAACCCTTTCATCTGTTTTCATTTTAAGATCAATGGTTCACTAAATCCCATGCGAAAATAAGCAAAAAGTATTCTTTTCAGCTATTACAATATTTGCTCCCGATGCGGCATATGTTTTTGTGATACAATATTCAATTCCAATTCCACATCCTGTAGTTGTCACAATCGCAACTTTTTCATCAAAATCCTTCATTCTCCGGTTCAATTTTAATTTAAGAATCTTCTATCTGGCACATGGGCTCGTATCCAGCATAAAAGAATCAAAGTAAGCCGGGATGAGCTCGTTATCTGACCATCCCTGAATAGCGAATATACTGACAAATTCAGGGCGGATGTTAAAATTTCCGCTTAATGCCTCCCTGAAGGCAAAGCTTTCCTTCTCAGAAATGCTGTACAGAAAGCGAAAATGGGTACCTCTCTTCTCAATCTTCAGAGCTGATCGGGAAAGATTGCTGCTGACTATATTTTCCTTTCCCGGTTCGATAGTAAAAAGGGGATAGTGAGCAATCTCTTCAGGTTTGCTCAGCGAGCCGCTTTCCGATGAACTGATAGCCTGTATAATAATTTCAGGAGATTTCGGTACACCTCCGAAGAAATCATTATAGGAAATGGACAACCTGATCATCTTGCCGCTGAATGAGGAATCTTCAGACAGCAGCAACCCTGCCTGCTGCCAGTTATGCATTGGAATAAAATCAGAGAGGCTGATTTCAACTGTAAAACATTCTGAATTAATTTTATGCATCAATAAATTTCTGATTAAAGGCTTGTTGTTGCCTAATGACCAGTTGTCTCCCCTCAGAGTATAGAGAGCCAGATGCCCCGGTCTTTCACCGCGCATGTTCCACCAGGTGGTATCGACAGATTTTACGATCCATCCTTTATCCACCAGGGAATCCTCATTTACGGAATTGAAATTATCCCTGAAGTAACTTTTCCCGGCTCTGTGCAGATGCATTTTTATTATAAACAAAGACGTTACAGAGATCAGGACTGCAATTAATACAATTGCAAATGTTTTCCTGCTTACAAGCAGTTTTTCCCCGGCTGATTTTTTATTTGAGAATCTGTTCCTGTAATCATACCAGTATGGATAATGACTTTCAAAATTCTTCCTTTTTAGTTCATCAGTATATGGTGCATTGAGAACATATCTGGCCAGCGTGTCAAGAGTTGCAGTTGATGGATTCTCCTCCCTGGGCCTGCCTGGAATTGTTTTTAGTAAAAAAGCTGAATAGTTTTTAATGCTTTTGGCACCAATCACAAGTCCGGTCTGTTCAAGGATCCTGTTCGAAAGTATCTTGCTGTCAGCATCCGATAGAGGCTCTGAAAGGGATAACCCGAAACATTTCTGACACGCTTCACTATACAGGCTGAAAAATATTTTTTTATCCTGGATTCTCATTTCACAATTGCTATCCTATTAAACCTGTCCATCTAACATTTCCAATTCGTTTCCAGAGGTTTCCGCTTCAATTCCGTGTTAAGTTTCGTTTCACACATATTTTTGTCACGAAAACTTAAAAGAATCAAATTTATGAGATTTCTTCTTCTTATTTCTTTATTCATGTTATCTTCTTTCATTGCACTATCCCAAAATATTCAGTTGCACTATGATTTGCGACACACTGTTGATCCTGAACTTAATCCTGAAAATTTCCCCTCATTCAGCTTCGAGTACTTCAAGGATCTGGACACGCTGGGTACCGGTTCTTTCCTTTTTAAGCTTGATGCCAGGCTGGACGGGACTAATAGTAACGTGGGCCAGGTTTTCACACAGGTCACCCAAACGTTGAGATTCTGGAAACCAAAAGCCAGACTGTCGCTGAACTACAGCGGAGGACTGGGGGTTACACCCGATGCCTATGGATATTATCTGGCCAATGCATTCGGGACAGGCGTGGCATACCCATTTCAATGGAAGGGGCTGTGGATTTCAACCAGCCTGTCTTTCAGGGTCAATTTCTTCGATAAGCCGAGCTATGATCCCCAGCTGATCCTTTATTTCGGCAGAGGTTTTTTAAATTACAGGATATTTACAGATGGCAGTTTCGTATTCTGGACAG
Organism: uncultured Bacteroidales bacterium; assembly: GCA_963789465.1. GTDB lineage: Bacteria > Bacteroidota > Bacteroidia > Bacteroidales > VadinHA17 > LD21. Next base: position 30,600 of record CAWBLL010000020.1, on the reverse strand, counting down.
AAAACAGAAATCAGGGGAACGAACCTACGAAAAATATGAGCGGGAAGAAATTAGCATTTTTTGGAGACCCAAAATTATGGGTGAAGTTGAAAGGAGGATTTTCCATAGGCACAAAACTTAATATCTATTATAACATTATGGGCAGGGAAGGAGCACTTCAGTTTTATCCGACAATCGGAACAAAGTATCAATTCTGAAATGTTTAACGGAATCAGTTTATAAGGACTTTGATCAGCGCGTCATACTCTTCATACGGGTGTGATATGGAGTTGAAACTGTGTTAAAGGGAGCTTACAAACCAGATTACCGCCAGTTCATTTTTCGGATATCAGATCGTTGATTTCTGAAAGATGCAGGTATAAGTGCCGAGTGAAATCGTTTATCATCTCCTCAAGAGAGGCTGTTTCACCCGGACCTGCTATCCATTTGTTTTTGAGTTTTGATTCATCCACATTCCTGATCACATGGCATAGATGCAGGAGTGAATATTTCCACAGCTCTGTTAAGCTTTTCCACTCCTCGTTCTGATAATCCTGGATAGCTATCCAGCGGTCATTGTTGCCAAAAGTGGCATAGTTGGGAAAGACCAGAGGTGAAGGCTGATACTGCAGGTGAACTATCCTGTGGATATTATTCGAGGTGGAATCTATCGTATGTCCCAGGATCTGTTTGATTGTACGGTTCTGGGAGTTTCTTCGCCGGGTTATTGTATCATCCGGCAACAAGGTTAGTTTGGGATACCAGGCTTCGGTAATTGAGATAATTTCTTCTGTGATTGAGGGTTTGTCTATCATGGGTTTCTTCTTTAATCCGTCTGGTTCATTATCTGTAATTAATGTAAATATAGAAAATATGTATATACCTGCTGCGCCTCTTTCAAACCGCTGAATACGCCAATAATTTATTCAAAATTCGCAAGAGACTTAAATGCAGTAATTTATCTTTGGGCTCTAGGCAATAAAACTTTATGTCTATTGCGGTGATGGGTCAATCATTAAAACCTAAATATGTATCTTTGAATCTGATGATTTCACTATTTGAAGGAATTAATATCATAATACAAAAGCTTTGATGAAGATTGTCATGTTGTTTAATGCTTTCATATGACGTGTAAGTCTTTGCAGTACAGGCTATTTTCAAAAGGCGGAGGTGACTGAGAGACGAGAGCATGAGAGCCTGGGGGAGGGGTAAACCTTGAAGATATAATTCTGAAAAACGAACTTACACTTAATTTCAATTGTTGAGACAATTGAGAATATGAAAGAGCATCATTCACATCATCATCATATGCCTGATTTGCGGAATAAAGTGAATACCGCTTATATAGTGGGCATATCACTCAACTTTTTATTTGTGGTTGTGGAAGTTGCCGTCGGACTTATTGTTAATTCACTTTCACTTCTTTCGGATGCCGGGCATAATCTTGCAGATGTTGTTGCACTGTCACTTTCCCTGCTGGCTTTCAGGCTCATGAAAGTTAAAAGCAGTGATCAGTATACCTATGGTTATCGTAAGACTTCAATCCTTGTTGCTCTTTTCAATACAATGTTCCTGCTTGTTTCCATCGGAGCAATAGTGTTTGAAGCAGTTAACCGTCTTATTAGCCCTTCTCCGACCTCAGGACTTACAATAGCCATTGTTGCTGCAGCAGGCATCGTGATCAACACTGTTACTGCGTTTTTGTTTCTGAGCAGCAAGGAGAAAGATATCAATATCAGGAGTGCCTACCTGCATCTGATTAGTGATGCGCTTATTTCCGCTGGAATTGTTGCAGGAGGGATAATTATCTATTTCACTGGCTGGTTCTGGGTTGACAGTCTGTTTAGTATGATGGTAGCTGTTGTTATTCTTTTCGGTGCGTGGAAGTTGTTAAGATCAAGCGTGCGACTCTCTCTCGATGGCGTACCCGGGGACATAAACATTGAAGATATAAGGGATACCGCAACTAAAATTGCTGGGATTAAAGAGATTCATCATATACATGTCTGGGCCATTAGTACCACTGAAAATGCGCTAACGGCTCACCTGGTGCTGGCTCCGGAGACCAATGGTACTGAAGAGCAAAATATAAAGACTCTGCTCAGGGATGCATTGGGAAAAATAGATATCCATCATGTAACACTGGAAACTGAAAAGGTGGAAGATGATTGTCTTACTAAAAAATGTTGATTTTATTGGTGGAGCAATGAAATTTACGATCGGGCAGGATATATACTAGTTTTTGCCTGCAGCCCTTATTTTTCTTACGTCTTCTGCCGTTACTGCCGATTCCGAGTCTCCCCATCTTTTTTTCACATAGTTAACCAGTCCGGCAATTGTTGAATCGGTTAAATGGCTCAGTGGAGGCATTGGCTGGGCATATGTCTGGCCATTGATAACTGATGGTCCTTTTATTCCGAATATAATAGCTTTAATGATACCTTCCGGGGGGCCCGTTACCAATTCAGCCTTATTGAGAGAGGGATACATGTCGGGCACTCCTGAGCCATCTGCCTGATGGCAGGTTAGGCAATTTTTTCTGAAGGCTGCTTCACCCGGAGAAATCTCCTGCGCTACCGGTTTTGATTGTTGTGCCACGGTTTTAGGCTGTGCAGAGACTTGGGACCGGGAATTTTCAGCTTTTTTATTGCCTCCGCATGAAACGGCAATCAGCAGAAGTTCAGCCAGGATAAATATGAGTCCGATCCTTTTCATCTTATTTTGCGTAAATAATTCGCCATACTCTTCCCTTTTGTGAATCTGACACATACAGCGACCCGTCGGGTCCCTGAGCCAGCCCCATTGGTCTGTAAACTGCATCTGCCGGGCTAACTATAGTATCACTGCCGGCAAAACCGTCTGCAAAGGTTTCCATTTCACCGGAAGGGAGTCCGGCATTAAAAGGAACAAATGCCACAAAAAATCCCTTCTGAGCTTCCGGAGCACGGTTCCAGGAACCATGAAAGGCTATAAAGGCTCCGTTTTTATATCTTTCAGGAAACATTGTGCCGGTATAGAAAAGCAAATCGTTGGGAGCCAAATGGCCTGGAAACGCCATGATAGGATCTTTTGCATCTGCACATCGTCCGACTTTATTTGCATCGCCTCCATATTCTGGCGCAAGTAATTTCATTTTCTTCATCTGATCATAATAACAATAGGGCCATCCGAAAAAATCGCCATCTTCTACCTGAAGAAATTCTTCTGCGGGAAGCTCAGCACCCTCCTCAGCATTGTAGAGGTCGGGATAAAGCTGGTATAGCTGATCTCTGCCATGCTGAACAACATAAAGCTTATTATTGGAGTGATTCCACGCTATTGCTATCGAATTCCTTATGCCGGACGCATACCTGTGTCCTTCACCCATTTGTGTCTGGTCGAGAGCATCTGACTTGAATTTCCAGATGCCAGCATGACGTTCCAGGTAAGGGCATGGGTCCATTCCAGGACTGCCGGCCGTTCTGTCTGTTACCTGACAGGCATTGGAAGGCGCACCAACATTAACATAAATATTCCCCGAACCATCGAGGGCAAATGTCTTATCCGGGTGCTGACTCTGGTCAGGGAACCCGGTTGCAATCACCTCCTGCGCACCTTGCGGGATAAGATCTTCCTGCGACAGATGCATTCTGTAGACCTCATGAAAATTGCTGTAATAGAGGTAATTGCTGTCAATATCCATACCTGTTGTAAGAGTAGTGCCAAAGTATTTTATAATATCTGCACGTCCATCACCATCATTGTCACGCAAAGCTGCAATGCCCTTGCCATTCTTCAGGCTCCTGAGCGCCAGATATACATCCCCGTTGCTTCTGACTGTAATGTGTCTTCCGGATCCAAGCGTGTCAGCTACAACAATAGCCGAAAATCCTTCAGGGAGCTTTAACCCTCCATTGTCCGGATCCGGTTTGATACTATTCCTGGGTCCAACTCTGTTACAGGATACTGAGATCAATAACCCTGTGAGTACAGTAATGAAAATTGAAAATTTTAATGTTCTCATAATCAATTGTATATTAGCTTTTATAAATTTGATTTTCGGTAAAAATATATTCTGATTATAGCCGGTTTACATTGCGAAATCCTACATCAGATCTAAATCATGGACTCTAACTCCAACATTTTGAGAACACCTCAGAACAAAATTTGTTGATAACAATACTTAATATCAATAAAGATAGTAAAAAAAATGCATGTAAAAGTGTATTGGAACAAACAGCTTTTATTCAGCTGAAAATCTGCCACCGGTTTTGCAGCATAAATTTTTTAAACGGGACATTTGGATTTTTGAATCCCTTAACATGATAATGTAATGCGTTCATCTCAAATAAGGCCGATCGTTCCTGTTTTTTCCTTATTCCAAAGGGATTAAAATATAAAATTGAACAGAAAACCGACTATCATTATGCCAATTGCCATAATGCCCGCAAAAGTCAGTATGAATTGAAGTTTCAGTACTTTTTTAAGGATTATCATTTCCGGCAGCGAAAGCCCGATTACTGCCATCATAAACGCCAGTGAAGTACCGAGGGAAGCGCCTTTTTCGATAAGAACGGAAACTATTGGAATAATACCGGCAGCATTTGAATAGAGTGGTACTCCGATAATAACCGACAATGGGACACTGTACCAGGCTGACCTGCCCATCAGGGCAGCCATGTAATCCTGTGGCACAAAACCGTGTGCAGCAGCCCCTACAGCGATTCCTATGGCTACATAGATCCAAACCTTGCCTACAATTTCCCTGACGGCACTATAGCCCAACCGTACCCGGTCAGCAAATGTGATTGATTCACCGGCAATTTCAGAATCTCCATACTTATTCTCATAAACCCAGTCCTGAACCCAGTGCTGCAATTTAAGCCTGCCTATGATCCAACCGGCCGTTATTGCAATTGTCAGACCAGTTATAATATAAATGAGCGCGGTTTTCCAGCCGAACAGTCCAAACAAAAGGATAACTGCAACTTCATTTATCATTGGAGAGGCAATAAGGAAGGAAAAAGTCACGCCCAATGGGATGCCTGATTCTACAAAACCCAGAAACAGGGGAATTGCAGAACATGAACAAAATGGAGTAACAATGCCTAGCAATGAAGCCAGAATATTTCCGGTGAAGAGTGATTTGCCTTCAAGTATTTTTCGGGTCTTTTCTGCGGAAAAATATGAGCGTATTATACCTACGATGAATATTATGAGCGTGAGTAACAACAATACCTTTGGCAACTCAAAAATAAAGAATCTCAGAGCTTCTGTAAGATGCTCCCCTTTGACAAGTCCTGGAACACTTTCAACAAACAGATCGGTCAAAGGTTGAAGGAACCTGTAAATCAGAAGCCATACAGGCAGAAGCATTAATGGTACAATTGTTTTCCGGTTCAGTGACAAACTCAGACTCATTTGATTTCAGTGAATGATTTAATACTTAGACAGGATCTGGCTAATTTCAGCCTCAGACGGAACACGGCCCTTTATTTCAACTTTTTCATTCACCACAAGGGCGGGTGTCGACATTATGTGGTATTTCATTATTTCCGTAATATCTTCAACCTTTATAATTGTTGCGTTGATGCCGTTCTTGTCAACAACTTCCCTGGTCAGTTTTTCAAGTGACCTGCATTTCGGACAACCTGTTCCTAAAATCTTTATTTCCATAATAATTATATTTATTCATTTCGGGAATACCCGAAATATTTTATTAAATTTTTTTATCTTTTAAAAAATCCTGCAAACAACAATTTTGCCTCCTCCCAGTTTTCAGAATTAATACAATACCTTATATAGGGAGGATTGATTTCACCCTGAATCAATCCTGCATTTTTAAGTTCTTTCAAATGTTCCGACAGCGTCGAGCGGGCAATGGGCAATATCTCAGCCATATCGCCGCTATAGCAGGCTTTATTGAGATTCTCCGAAAGATAATCCAGAATAAAAATACGGATAGGATTGGATAGAGCTTTACCGTATCTTGCTATCTTTTCCTGATTATCCGTGTAATATTTTACTTTTTCCTGCATCTGATATCATTTCGTGTTTTCCCGAAACAAAATTAATTATTTTTTTGAATCTCTTAATCATTTTACAATAAATATGACAGGTTTTATGAATGGTAAGCTTCCATATTGTTAATACCGGTCAACATAACACTGACAGGTTTGTTGACTACAGAAAGGTATCCTGATCGATGACAATAACAGAGCAAAAACTTTACAGACAGGCTTTCCTGTTAAGTCTTTTTACAATATTTTATAATATAGCCGAAGGAGTTGTATCAATGATACTTGGCTATAAAGATGAGGTACTTACCTTGTTTGGTTTTGGTGCCGACAGTTTCATTGAAGTAATGTCGGGAATTGGAATAGCAGTTATGATAATCCGTATCCGGCAAAATCCGGAGAGTGACAAAAGCAGCTTTGAAATATCTGCATTGAAAATAACAGGAGCAGCCTTCTATCTTTTGGCAGCCGGTCTGTTATGTGGTATAGTATTGAACATCATTCACCACAATAAACCTGAATCAACCCTCTGGGGTGTCATAATATCATTGATTTCAATTGTAGTTATGTTATGGCTCATGAGGGCAAAAAAAAGTGTCGGGAAAAAACTTGGATCTGAGCCAATAATTGCTGATGCCAATTGTACCAGGATTTGTGTTTATATGTCAGTTGTTCTGCTGGCAGCGAGTCTGGTATATGAGTTCACTGGTTTTGCTTATGCAGATGCAATTGGTGCAGCAGGGTTAATTTATTTCTCAATATCTGAAGGGAGAGAGGCCTTTGAAAAAGCAAAGGGCCGTGAGTGCGATTGCTAAGTAGATTGCCGGGGTCTTCTCCGGGAAAATCGGATCACTTTCTCTTGTTTCCGGTCCGAAAATAAGTGCTGCCACACAACTCTGGACATGCAGCTAATTATTGCTATATTTGCATATGTATACCCCGCTTGTTTTACTTTTTATCTGTTCAGACAATTTAATAAAGACCAGGAAAGATGAAAAAGAATGAATCACTTAAGGATAAGTCAGTTCAAGGTTCACCGTTACTGCCGGGAGTAAAGACCATTAGCAGGCGTAAAGCCATTAAAAACCTGATAATTATACCTTTTCAGTTCGCATTGGTTCAGCAAGTTGTAAAAGGTCAGGGATTAGCCGGTATATTTTCAGTGTCAAGAGACAATCAGGGAGAGCACCTCAACGGTTTTGATGACAATCGGCCTGATGCTCTTTATACATCCATACAGCCCATGGGCGAGGGACAGGGGATAATACCCGGTAGGGTGAGCTGGGTATGGGATCCGGCATCAACAAATCCGGCATGCGCCAATTTACCGGTTTCAGCAGAAGTAACTGAAGACAGATATGATGCCTGGTTCATGGACAGAAATACCAACCAGCAGATTGTAGACCGGATGCTGGCAGACGGACTATGTTCAATATCTGGCGAAACAAAAACAGCAGATGCATGGAACAGTATATTCAGGTATCACAACCGGAAAAGGGGTAAAGGTGATGTTTCTTACAGTAAAGAGGAAAAGATATATCTTAAGCTGAACAGGACAGCCGCTTCATCAGCAATAAATAATGAATACATAAGACAGAAGGATAAACTTCTGGCCCTGTCATGTGAGACATCCCCTCAGGTGGTCCTGGCGATGCTAAGGCAGCTGGTCAATGTGGCAGGAGTACCACAGGAGTCAATATTTGTGGGAGATACTATGAGGAATCTTTACCAGGATGAATTTTTAAAATACCATGCTGAATTCCCGAAGGTGAACTATCTTTCAAGTTTCGGCGACAGCTCAGGAAGGATAAAATCCGGAGAAAGTGCCAATGACCTGATCTTCTATTCAGATAAGAAGAGTGTCATGAGTGAAGCCGGATCGGATAAGCTTTACACTGTAATAGAAGAGGCTGAATACCTGATCAACCTTCCGGTAATGAAAGGGCATAATCTTGCGGGAATAACCCTTTGCGCAAAGAATCATTTCGGGAGCCATGTGCGTCCAAGAGCCGCTCACCTGCATCCCGGACTGAACACCGACAGCAGCCGGAAAGGTTACGGTTATTACAGGGTGCTTGTAGATATCATGGGCAACAGGTATACAGGCGAAAAAAATCTCTTCTACATTCTAGATGCCCTATGGTCGGGTGATAACTGGAACGGACTTCCTGTTAAATTTTTAATGCCCCCGTTTAATAATCACTGGAGTTCATCTCTGTTGTTGTCACAGGATCCGGTGGCTATAGAATCTGTGGCTTTCGATTTTCTCAGGACCGAGTTTACAGAACCTGAACATACTGTAGCTTATATCAGCGAACCTGGCGTGGATGACTACCTTCACCAGGCTGCAGATCCACGAAACTGGCCGGCCGGCATAGTTTATGCACCGAATGGAGATAACGTTCCCATGTCGGGTCTTGGAGTCCATGAGCACTGGAACAATCCTGCAGACAAGCAATACTCGCGTGACCTGGGCAGGGGAGAAGGCATCGAACTTGTAAAGATATTTCCAAAGGGGTGAAAGTTGAAGGTAGTAGGTACCTTTTACAAGCCAGTTTATGCTATTCATTGACTTACATAGTTAAATTTCTTCCTTTGGTTAGATTAATTTATCCAGAAAAGATCAATATATCATATCAGGAGATTTAAGTAGTCCGTTAGATGAAATATTCACGAAAATCCCTGGGTGACATGGCATTATGTAATTTAAACTGACGATTGAAGTAAGAAAGGTTATCGTAGCCGCAATCCTTGCAAATATCTTGTATTGATTTTTTTGATTCTATTAATAATTTTTGTGCTTCAGAAAGACGTATATCGTTAACATATCCGGTGAAATTTACTTCAGTTCGTGATTTGAAAAATCTCGAAAATCCAGCTTCGCTCATTTTTATCAAGCTGGCAATTTCCTTTGCTCTGATTTTATTCCGAAAATTCCTCCGGACATAGTACATTACTTTTTCAATTTTGTTATCATTTGAATGTTTATAGTAGTACTTATTTAACCTCATATCAGATAAAATTGTTACTCTCCTTTGCACTGAAAGTTTGTCGAGAATTAGAAGCAGGTTTGCTATCCCTACAAGGTTTTTTGCCGATCTTATTGATTTAATCAAATCAGTTATTTCTGCTGTGGGTTTAGGAAATTGTAGCCCATATTCAGATTTTTGCAACAGGGTATTTAACATCTTTGTCTGCATCCTGTTCAAAAATTCGCTTCCAAGAAAATCAGGCATAAACCAGATACAAATTGCATTAGCATTTTTAGTAAATGTTTCATAGCCTTTAGGATTCTTAAAGCTGTGAATAAGTCTTGGTGCAAATAAAAACAAATCTCCCTTTCTGAAATCTATGATAGAGTTGCCGATATACAATTTACCATAACTTTCCCCAATATATGTCAGCTCGAATTCTTCATGAAAATGACGTGGCGACTTGAAGCTTGGCTGAATGTATTCCCGTATCAGATAAGTGGAATTTTCATGCGGGCTGAGTTTTTCAAGATTGATTTGCATAGAGAATAATCTTATCAAGTGATTAATATTGCTGAATAAAAATATTCAGTGATCAAAATCATGTCTTTATCATAGGGTCTCCATCCTTCAGGATAATGTATAAAACAGCTTAATTTGCAAATTCCCTATTAAAATACTAAGCTAGACTATTAGGCAATTTAAGTAGAATTTATGAAATAATTCCAATAGGCATGTAAAAAATACTAATACTATTTTAACATTATTTGCAGGTGCCATTTTAGAAAAATAAATTCGTACTGTAATTTTCTAGAACCATTTATTAATAAGATTATGGAATCAAATAGAAAGAAATTAGCCATTGAAGGTGGCCCCAAGGCAAAAACTACTGCAAATTTTCCCATGTATCCTGGTGGTTATGAAATAGGAGCGCTTGAGAAACAGGCTGTTATGGACGTTATCGATGATAAGTATCTTTTCAGGTATTACGGTCCTCCTAATGTAGAATCACGAGTCAAGAAATTCGAAGAAGAGTTTGCTTCAAAAATAGGTGTAAAATATAGTCTGGCGACTAATTCATGTACCTCAGCTCTCATTACTTCACTAATTGCCCTAGGTGTAGGACCTGGAGATGAAGTAATTGTTCCGGGTTATACCTTTTTTGCATCCTGTGCCGGCATAGTTGCAGCCAAAGCAGTTCCTGTCATTATTGAAGTGGACGATTCGCTGACAATTGATCCTGGAGATTTTGAGAAGAAAATTACACCCCGGACCAAAGCTGTAATCGCAGTTCACATGAGAGGCGCTCCCTGCGATATGGAGAGAATATTAGCCATCGCGAAAAGACACAACATAAAAGTACTTGAAGATGTAGCTCAGGCAACAGGAGGATCTTATAACGGGAAAAGACTGGGTAGTTTTGGTGATATGGGTGCTTTCAGTTTTCAATACCATAAGATTATAACGGCAGGAGAGGGTGGTTTGGTTACCACGAATGATGAAAGATTAATTGACCGATCTATGGCATATCACGATACTGCGGCATGTTGGCGCCCGGGAGGACCTGCTGGTCGTTTCGCAAAAGCAAGGTACGAAGGTGAATTGTTTCCGGGGGTTAATTATAGGATGAGTGAGCTTACAGGGGCGGTTTTAAGGGCACAGTTGACTAGGCTTGAGGGTTTACTGGATAGAATGAGATCAAATAAGAGCAGAATAAAAAATGCTGTTTCAGGGATAAAAGGAATAGAATTCCGCCGATTGAATGATCCTGCAGGAGATACAGGCATTGTCCTTATCTTTTATGTTCCATCATCTGATCTTGCAGGGAAATTTGCAAATGCCTTAAATGCTGAAGGAATTGGACGCATCTTCACTTCATAACAAATCTGTACCCGACTGGCATGTTTATAACCATTGGGATATGATTTTGAATAAATGGACTGCAACCCCTGATGGTTGTCCCTACACCTGCCCTCACTATATTGAAAAAGGGGGTAAAATTGAATATTCCACTGAGATGAATCCTAAAACGCTTGAATTGTTGAGCCGTTCAATTCATATTGATATACCGCCTCAGCTTTCTGTTGATGATTGTGATATGATTGCTGAGGGTATTACTCAAAGTTGCAAATGCATACCTCTAATTTAAAATATATACTATGCAAAAAATTGATTTATGCATTGAACCCTTTTTTATTGGCTCAAAAACAGTTGATAAAATAATTCAAGTAAATAAGCTAGGATTCGATGCTATTGAGTTCTGGTACTGGGACTATGAATTTAATGGTTCGGGACTGGATTACAAAATAAAAGAAATTGATGAAATAGCAGGAGTTTGCCATGAATTAAATGTAGAATAAATGATATCGTTGTAAACTCCCCTGATGGGGCCATTGGTGGGTTTCTGACTAAACCTGAAGACAGGGAAAAGTATCTTGACCGTCTAAGTGAGACTATTGAAATAGCCCATAAATTAAAGTGCAGTAAACTGGTTACATGCACAGGGAATGAAATAAGCGGAATGTCTTTCCAGCAACAGTTTGACAGCGTAGTTGAAACATTGTCAAAAGCCTCGGACATTAGCATCAAGAGAAAATATAACGCTTGTTCTTGAGGCACTTAATTCACATGTAGACCATGAAGGTTACTTCCTTTTGTCATCCAAGACAGGTTTTGATATTATTAAAAAAGTCAACAGTCCCAATCTTAAATTGCTGTATGACATTTATCATATGCAGATCATGGAAGGGAATCATATTGCAACAATTCAGCAAAATTCAAACTTAATTGGTCACTATCATTCTGCAGGCGTACCAGGGCGCAATGAGATTTACAAAGGGGAAATAAACTATATCCCAATCCTCGAAGCTATAGATAAAACCGGCTATACTGGCTTTTTCGGATTAGAATACTGGCCGTCTGAGGACGAAGTTTTATCCCTGACCAAAACCCTTAAGTTTATTAACTCAAAGTAATGAGATAATTATGGCAGGACAATTTAGATTTACGTTCGGTCCATGAAGGTGCCTATCCATTTGGACCAACAGTCAGGGAAACAATCAAATTTGAACAAAAACTGAGGATATATAAGGCCTTGGGGTTTGATGGAGTTCAATTCCATGATGATGATGCTGTACCAGATTTGGACAACCTAAGTCCGGATCAGATAGTCAGACAGGCAGATGATTTAAGAAAGAAGCTCGATAATTAAGGTCTTGCTGTTGAATTTGTTGTTCCCAGGTTATGGGAGGATAACCGGACAGTAGATGGTGGTTATACTTCCAACGATTCTGAATGCAGGAGATGATTTCAAATCGTGACTAGGAAGAACTCGAGAGATTCATAATTGAAAATCTTATTGGATAAATATTTATCCAAAGTCAAATACATAATAGGAGGATTTTAAATGAGATTTCAGGATTTTAAAGTTTTGTCAGATCAGGAAATAGTGCAAATACATGAAGCTTCCATAGTCATACTTGAAAATACCGGTGTAATGATTCATAGTAAAAAAGCACTGGATCTTTTAAATTCAAAAGGTGCTGCTGTTGATTATGATAAAAAGCTGGTTAAAATTTCCGGTAAAATGGTTGAATCGTGTCTGAAGACGATACCAAAAACAATCGACCTTTATGACAGAAATGGGAATAAATATCTGACACTTGGTGATGGCGTCCCAAAGTGTGCATCAGGACATAATGCGATTTTTATTATCGATGCTGAAACAAACGAAAGAAGAAATTCAACAGTAACAGATGTTGAAAATTTTGCCCTTATTTCAGACAAGCTTGAAGATATTGACATAGTTGGTGTTCCCGTTATGCCTCAGGATGTTACACCCCAGGCAACATTATTATATGCTGTTAAAGCTTTATATGAAAATACAACAAAGCCTCTTTTCTTTTCTACTGAAAGTTCTGACGTAAATGCATCAATTATTGAGATGATGAAGGTTATATCAGGTAAGAACCTTATCTCTGAATGCCCTACTGCTATTAGTCAGCTTTCATCAACTAGCCCTTTATTATGGGAACCAGGTGCGGTTGATGCACTTATAGAGGTCGCAAATGAGGGAGTCCCATTAAATTTATTGCCTGAGCCTATGACTGGTGTGAGCGCACCTTATACAGTTGCCGGTTTATTGACCATGCATAATACTGAGGTTCTGTCAGGGATTGTAATATCACAACTTGTTCGGCCGGGGACCCCTGTAATTTATGGTAGTTCATGGACCACCTTTGACATGAAGTATTCCGTAGCAATAATAGGCAGCCCTGAGACCAGCATGTTAAGAGTAGCAGGATGTCAGATGGCAAGATACTATAATATGCCTAGTCATACAACAGCTCCTAATTCTGATTCCAACGCTCATGATGAGCAGAATTCCTGGGAAAAAACTATTAGCAATATGTGTGCCATAATCGGTGGAAATGATCTGGTCATGAATTCAGGAATGTTTGCTACAGGTCTGACAATCAGTCTGGAGCAATTGGTCATTGACGATGAGATAAATGGTATTATCAGGAGACTTCATAGAGGTATAGAGGTAAGTCCATCTACTATCGGAGTCCAGGTGATTAATCATGTCGGACCGAAAGGGAGTTTTTTAACTGAAGACCATACATTGGAATTCCTGCTAAGCGGGGAATTTCGTGAAGTCAAAGTATCTAATGCGATGAATTATGATAACTGGTTAGCTTCAGGAGCACTGAAAGTAGAACAGAATGCCAGTAATATTGTAAAAGAATATCTGAAAGAAGGAAACAGAAAAATATTGGAAAGTGATGTCACAGAGAAATTTGACAGAATCATTAAGAAATTTGAATCAAATATCAAATAATTAACCGGACTCAGCATTAGGTATGTTTTGTCACTCTTAAATACAATGATTAATCAATGGGTATAAACAAAGATAAATCAGTAGTACAGTTATCAAAGGAAGATTCATCATCGGCACCGCGTTTGAACAGGGTTTTGGGACTGTGGGATCTTGTAATTTACGGTATGATTCTTATGCAGCTTGTCTCACCGGTACCAATATATGGTCTGATACAGTCACGTTCCGGAGGTAATGCTCTGCCAACGATAATCTTCGCTCTGTTTGCCATATTATTTACTGCTCTTAGTTATGGTCGGATGACCACTATGTTTCCAATGGCAGGTTCTGCATATACATATGTCGCCAGGGGTGTAAATCTTCATCTTGGCTTTGTTGTAGGATGGGCAATGTTTTTGGATTATATGATTGTTCCGCTGATAAGTATTATTATCCCAGCTCTGGCGCTTCAGAGACTATTACCATGGTTGCCGTTCCCACTGCTTACTCTTATAGTGGCTTTTTGCATGTCAGCTTTAAACCTTGGTGGAGTAAGAGCAACCAACCGGGTCAACACATTTGTTTTGATAATAACTGGGGCAGTTTTGATTATATTCTTTGTTCTTGCTGTCCGTTTCCTGTTTCTCAAAACAGGGTTATCCGGTGTTTTTTCCATAAAGCCGTTTTATGATCCTGCAGTGTTTAATTTCAAGGCTATAATTTCAGGAACATCACTTGCAGCATTAACATATATTGGTTTTGACGGTGTTACAACTCTTGCGGAGGATACTGTCAATCCAAAACGCAATATAGTCAGGGCAACAGTATTAATATGTTTATTGACAGGACTTATCAGTGGTGTTCAGCTTTACCTGTTCCAAATGACGTGGCCCGACTGGAGCACATTTGCCAATCTGGATACCGCCTACCTTGATATAATGAAATTAGTGGGTGGTGCACTGTTATTCGGAGTATTTTCAGTAATAATGAGCATCAGTCAGTTTGCGAGTGGGATGTCTGGCCAGGTCAGTGCAGCCCGGCTGTTGTATGGAATGGGTCGTGATAATATTTTACCAAAAAAGATTTTTGGTTACCTAAGCAAAAAAAGACATAATCCTTCCAGAAATATTATGCTGCTGGGATTATTTGTCTTTATTGGGTCATTAATCCTGCCACTGGAACGTGCATGCGACCTTTTGAATTTTGGCGCCTTTCTTGGTTATATGGGGGTAAATATGGCGACAATCTGGTGTTACTACATAAAGCCTCACAAATCCCATCACAGAAATATCTTAAAGGACCTGCTGCTTCCGTTAATTGGTTTTGGTTTTTGTTTAGTAATGTGGCTGGGATTACCTCTTCTGTCAAAACTTGTTGGTTCAGCATGGTTATTATTTGGGCTTACTTATTACGCTATAAAAACAAAAGGATTTCAGGAGCGTCCTGTACTGTTTAATTTTGAAGAAAAGTGATCTGAATTTCAGAAATTATCAATAATGAAAATATTTGCAATTATCATTATAATTTCTTTAACAATAAGTATTACTGGATGCGTTAATACTTCTAATATTGAATCGACCAATCCAATACCCTATTTAACGCTAAATCCACCACCTGACATTACTCCGGCCAAAACACTTTATGATGGTGGCTGGGTAAGTTCTCCCCCAATTCCGCCTAAACAAAGGGGTGACAATGAGCTTATTCAATTAGAGAAGAAATTATCCTGGTTCCATAATTCAAAATATGGATTGTTTTTTCACTTTTTAGCCCCGGAGGAAGATTGTACTCCTCAAAAGTGGAATGATATGGTAAATGCTGTTGATGTTGAGAAGTTTGCTGACCAGGTTAAAGAAACAGGTGCTGGTTACGTGGTACTTACACTTGGGCAGAATCAGCTATATTCTTGTGCTCCTAATCCTGTTTTAGAGAAATTATGGGAGCTACAACCTGATACTTATATCCCTAAGCGTGATTTGCCAATGGATGTATATAATGCCTTGCATAAGAGAGAGATAGGGCTTATGCTCTACCTTGCGACCGACACCCAGTACGGTCTGCCTCTCCCTGCAAGTTTTAAAAAGGAGACCGACCGATTTGAAAATTGGCTTAAAGTAGCTGAGTGGTACAGCGACCATTATGGGCAACGTTGCCTGGGCTGGTGGACTGATGGGTTGGACCAGGATTGGACTTCTCAGTATCGAAACAGGATGCATAATGCCTTAAAGCATGGTAATCCTGAGGCTATTGTAGCAAGTTCTTCTTATGGACTATCTGAGTTCACCCACGGGCACTGTGACTCAGACTGGGAATTACAACAAAGAAGTAGAAAGCCTTATTATGGCAGATGGGATCCCATCTATAAAATTCAATGGCATGTTTTGCAATACCTGGGTCATTATTGGGCGACAATGGATACTGCACATTCAACGAGATCTATTGTAAAATATGCTGTTGATGTTGTTACTGGTGGAGGCGTGATCACTTTTGATATTGGAACATGTAAAATTGTTAATGATAAGCATACTGAAACATTGCTGGCAATTCCTGAAGGTCAAATGGTGCAACTCCTTGCCATAAGAGACGCTCTTGCAAAAATTAAACCGTCGGATGGTTCTGGTAAAAAGGAGTTGTCCAATATAGGGGAGAGGAACTTTCTGCCAGGAGTATTGCAGCATAATTATATTTTCGCGAATATCGGATATTAACAAGAGTGGCACTAATAGCAATAATAAGATAAAGAACTCGATGACCAAAAATTAAAATTAAACAGTAATTGCCTATGAAACAAGATTTTATTTGCATAAACAGGAAAGCGTATCTACCGCTTTCCTGTTCTCCATGCAAAAGTTAATAAACAAGATTACTAACCTATCTCAAAATTTTTCAAACCTATGAAAAAAAAAGTTAATCTGTGGGTTTATTACCACCGTACTTTGAAAAAACGAATTTTGGAACTTGAATGTGCAATTTTTATTATTGCAATCAGCGTTTCTAACCTGATGGCATCTTCATCAGGAACAGAGCCTCAGCAAAAAATAGTAACAGGAATAGTTACTGACAAAAATGGTGTGGAAGTTCCTGGAGTAAACGTTGTAGTCACAGGAACTACGATTGGGACATTGACTGATATAAATGGTAAATACAGTCTTACGGTTCCTCCGGATTCAAAAAGTTTAACATTCACATTTATAGGGATGGAGCCTCAGGAAATAAGTATTGGGACATCGGCCACTATTGATGTAATTCTGACTGAAGCAGCAGTTGGCTTAGATGAAGTAGTCGTTGTGGGATATGGCTCACAGAAAAAAATAAATGTAATAGGCTCTGTAACTACTATATCTTCCAAAGAAATTACGACAGCCCCTATTTCCAATATATCAAATGCACTGGCGGGCCGTCTGAGTGGAGCAGTTATCCAGCAGGGTGGAGGTGAACCCGGCAATGATGCAGCTACAATTCTGGTCAGGGGTGCTGCCACTCTCGGCAATAACTCGCCTTTGATCGTTGTTGATGGTATACCTGGGAGAGACCTGAATTCAATTAACCCTTCCGATATTGAGAATATTAGTGTACTTAAAGACGCATCCGCAGCTATATATGGTGCTGCTGCTGCCAACGGTGTAATTCTTGTTACAACCAAGCGGGGCAAAGAAGGCGAACCATTAACAGTCAGCTATGGATTTTACGCAGGATTCATTTCTCCTACAAAGATTCCAGAGTTGGCTGATGCACCAACCTATGCACAGATGATTCGGGAAATGCAGTCATATGAAGGAGTTGACCCGTCTAATATGATGTTTTCAGAGGATGATGTGGCGAAATTTAAATCTGGCCTATATCCATGGACTTATCCAAATACAGACTGGTATGGCTCAGTGATGAGAAAATCAAGCCCGACCAGGAATCAAAATTTGTCATTGAGCGGAAGTAAAGGCGCTATAAATTATTACACATCTTTTGGTACCCAATATGATGACGGAATATTTAAGAACGGATCAACCTCCTTCCGCAGGTACAATATAAAATCCACTATAGACGCAAAAGTGAATGAATATCTGAGTCTTGGCCTTGATATTAACTTTTCTCAGGAAAACAAGACATATCCAAGCGTTTCTTCAGGATCAAATTTTGATGCATTGCAACGGCAGTTTCCCACAACCGCTGCCATTTATCCGAATGGTTTACCAGGACCTGACAACATCGGTTATGGTTTCAATCCTGTTGTAACTGCTACCGATCAAACCGGATTCGACAATTTGAAAAATTATTTCCTGAACAATATATTCAGCGCCAGCTTAAAAATTCCAGGCGTTAAAGGTTTGGTAGTTTCAAGCTACTATGCATACGATCTTATTAATGGTACAGAAAAACTCTTTCAAAAGCCATGGACATTATATGCCCTGGATACACAGGCATATTATGCTGCAGGGAATACAGGTGCTGAAGACGGATCCGACTATCTTATCGGTTCACTAAGGGGTCCTTCAGATATCTGGTTAAGAGATTTCAATAATAACTCGTCTACAAAAACTTTCAATGTTAAAGTTGACTATACTACAACCATAAAAGGAGTTCATAATATCAGTGCATTTTATGCATATGAAAACTCTGAATACTCATATAATTCAGTTATGGCATATCGCAGGAATCTTCTCAGCTATCAGTTGCCCTATTTATTTACAGGTGGTCAGGCGCAAAAAGATAACAACGAAACGGTTTCTATAGATGCGCGTGTTAATTATTTTGGAAGAGTCAGCTACAACTATAAGGAAAAATATTTATTTCAGTTTTCTTTACGCAGAGACGGCTCATTAAGGTTTTCTGAACAAAGCGGGCGTTGGGGCAATTTCCCCGGAGTACTTGCAGGCTGGAATATTTCAAGAGAAGATTTCTGGACGAATAATGTTAAATTCATTAATTTCCTTAAGCTTAAAGCCTCATGGGGAAAACTTGGTAACGACCGTGTAGAGCCCTTCCAGTATTTATCAAGCTATTCAATTAGCAACGGAACGGTTACAGGAGATAGGATATATAACGTCGGTCTTGCCCAGGTGGGGGCAACCAACCCTAATATAACCTGGGAGGTTGCTGATATTTATAATGGGGGCTTTGAATCAATATTCCTGAATAATAAAATGACATTAAATGCTGATTTTTTCTATGAGAGGCGTACTAATATTCTTGTCAAAAGGAATGCCTCAGTTCCTCAGTTTACAGGAATCACGTTGCCGGATGAAAACTTTGGCACTGTGGATAGTAGAGGATTGGAAATTGTTTTGGGTTATGCTGAAGCGGGAAAAGATTTTTCATATTCAGTTAATGGCAACTTTGCATTTGCCCGGAACAAAGTTGTTGAATTTGATGAACCGGCTAAATCTGTGGAATGGCAGGTATTAACAGGTCATCCTCAGGGTTCTCAATTATTGTACCATGCCATTGGGATCTTCGCTGATGATGCGCAGATTAATAGTACTCCTCATGTGGACGGCGCAAGGCCGGGTGATATTATACTTGATGACTATAATCGTGATGGTGAGATCACAGCCGATGACAGGACATTGCTCTTTAAGACATCCATTCCTGAGATTACTTTTGGTCTTTCTTTTAATGTAAGTTACAAAAACTGGAGTCTGAATGGTCTTGTCCAGGGTGCAGGGAATATGGTGAAACGGATTTATACAGATTATGTTGGCCTATCCGGAAATTATCTGGCATATGATGCAATAGACAGATGGACTCCTGAAAATATCCATGCCAGCAAACCCAGGGCCGTTGATAGGACATCAGCCTATTGGAGAACGGATTATCCAAACGACTTCTATTCTCATAATTGTACTTATGCCCGCCTGAAAAATCTTCAACTTGTTTATAACCTTCCTTCAAAAATTCAGAATGCCATTCATCTGAAGAATGCTCAGGTTTATGTTTCAGGAGAGAATTTATTCCTGGTGTATGATGCAAATAAAATAATGGATCCGGAAATTAACAGCATTTTCAGCTACCCGTTAATGAAAGTATATGCTGTTGGTGCTAAAATTTCATTCTAGACTTATAGAGGAATTAATTTTATCAGCTTTAAAAATTAATATAACTAAAATCATGGAAAAGAATAAATCATATATCAGTATCCTGACATTTAGCTTACTGTTACTGTCCGGATGCAATAAAATCCTGGACAAAACTCCGGTGGATAAATTCTCGGATGCGGTTCTCTGGACCGATGTTAACCTTGCAGACAAAAACCTGATGAACCTTTATACTAATACTGTACATGGAGGATTTGATTATCTGCCTATCGCGTCTCTTACTGATGAATCTCACGATACACATGAATTCGGATCCCAAAATTACCTTCTTGGCAATATGAACCCAAGCAATACCAGCCCCCTTGGTGACTGGTCATTTAACTATCTTAAGTGGGATTATCTTTATTCTAATATTCAAAATGTCAATATATTTCTTGCAAATATTGACAAAGTTTCTGGTTCGTATCCTGAGGCTGAACAGGCAGGTGTAAAAGCTATAACTGAAAGGATGAAAGGTGAGGCGTTATTTATCAGGGCATTCATCTATGAAGATCTGGTCCGTAATTATGGCGGAGCAATTATTAGTATGGTGCCATACGAGTTAGGAGCTGATTTTTCTACTCTAACCAGATCTTCATTTAAGGAAACAGTTGATTTTATAGTGGGAGACTGCGATGCTGCGGCAGCTTTGATTGGAACAAAGTCTGAAATGGAACTTGGAAGGGCAAATAAAGAAGCTGCCCTTGCACTTAAATCCAGGATTCTATTGTTTGCAGCAAGTGATCTTACTGCTGACGGAACTGCTGAAAATGATCTTGTGGGTTATCAGAGTCCTGATAGAACAGCACTTTGGACAGCTGCAAAAAATGCAGCAAAGGCAGTTATCGATATGCATACCGTAGGTCTGGAAAATTTTGGAGCCCCTGATCAAGCTGCTATCTCAACTAATTTTTTTAACTTTTTTAAGGCCACAGACCTGTCAAGTAACGAAGTGATCTGGGGAAAAATGTTCATGAATGATGTTGGAGCCTTGAACCAGATGAACCTTATAAATGGGACTAACGGATTTGTTATGTATGGGTGTAATGCTCCTACAGGCAACCTTGTTGATTCCTTTCAGATGGCAGACGGATCAAAATTCCTGGATCATTTCATGGTAGATGCAGATGGATTTTACAAGAATATTTCTGCCAAGTACCATCACGAAAATATGTACTATGATCGTGAGCCAAGGTTTTATGGCACAATTTTATACGACAGTGTTCCATGGATGAAAAGGCTCGCTGATCTTTCTGACAGAGACCCTCTTGGAATTTATGACCGAAGAACACGTGTAACAATAAGCGGTGGCTTGGAAGTAAGTAGAATATATGGTATAGATACAAGGCAGGGACCAATTGATAAAGAAGATGGCACTTTTACCGGTTATACATTTAAAAAGTATGAGGACGACAAGGTGTACGGAACTGAACAAAACAACAATTCTAATGCATGGATTGAGATGAGGTATGCTGAGATTATTCTGAATTATGCCGAAGCTTGCCTGGAATTAGGTGAGACAGGTGAAGCGGCAGACAATATCAACCTTATCAGGAACAGGGCAGGTTTGCCAAATTTCACAGGTGATATTAAGGAAGCTCTTCGCTACGAGAGGCAGATGGAATTTGTCTTTGAAAACATTAGATGGTACGACATCAGAAGGTGGAAAATTCTGGATAAGGTCCTTACGGAAGCTTCAGGGGTTGACATTATTGAAACCAACAATCTGGATAATGGGACAAGGACAACCACCTGGCGTCAGATCTTTGTTCAGAATCGCGGCCCGGTTTCAAATAAAATGTACTGGTTCCCCATTCCCATTGATGAAATGAACAGAGCACCACAATTGTTGCAAAATCCAGGATATAATTAGAATGGAATCCTGAAGTTTGCAATAAAGAAATCAGGTTTTCTGGTTTCTGATAAATTGAATGGAGTGAGGAGTATGTATGTGAACATTGCATTCTGCTCACTCTTTTAAACAATTTCATAAAGCATCACCATGACGAAGAGACGAGATTTTATTAAGAAAAGCATAATTGGGACTGTCGGAATTTCGATTGCGGGTACAGGTGCCGCTATAAATTCGGGATCAACCGAAAAAGGATCTGAATATGCTTTAATGACAGGTAAGTTGTTAGATGCAGCTCCATTTGCTTTGTATTTAAGTGAGGAGAATGGTAAAGTACACTCCCTCAGATGGGGGGAACCTCGCAAGATAAGACGTGTTGAAATTGAGTTTCCGCAGAAAACCAATCTGCCGAAACCTGATAAAATCAGGTTACAATACTGGCATAAAAGCTGGAATGGTCTTGCTGATCCGATTTTGGCAGAAAGCGGTGCAGGGGGAGAGGGATGGACGGAAATCGATGACTGGACCCATGGTCAATGGAAGGACGCTGATACAAATTTTCAGATTGATGGAGACACAATAGTGTTTACATTTAATCCTTCAGGGGCAAAGGAATTTACGGATCTTGCACAGGAAGGTGTTGGTTATCGTAAAACTCTGAAGATACGTTTTCTTGCTGATCAGCAAATATCCGGGTCCGTTCGTTTCCATGCATTTACCGATGCCGTGTGTCGAGGGCTTACAGTCAGGATCATGCTGGGAAAGCCGGCTGAACAGTCAGTTAAGATAGAGGATGACGATCAGGGGCGGATTGAAATATTCAATGGTTCCATTGTTGCCCTGCGTTCTATGACTGGCAGCGGCATTACGATCAGTGATAATTTCAACTGGACATTACCGGCAGGTTTGAAGGGGGGCATTGAGGCTGATGTGATAATTGCAGCTGATCCTGTCGATCGACGATATGACCGTTCAATTATTACTATGCGTTCAAAATACCGGCCTGTTTCTTTTGCTGCGGATGACGTAGCCAGGGGAGAGCGCATATTAATCGATGATCTTGGAGTTCTGGTTGTTCACGGGGATGATATAATTACCCTGGAGGGTTTCAGGGCTCTCAGAAAAGAATTTCCCGGTAAAACTATATACGACAGAGTATCTGAACATGATGAACAAACACTGACCCGGTCATGGAATGATATGCCTATTAAGCATCCTATCTGGTTCGTTCACGGGCTGCCCGGAAACCGTAATGTGATAAAACAGCTTCCAGACGGAAGTATAGAAATCAGTAATTCCAAAAGATGGTTCAACCTGAATAAAAGTAAAAAGGATTCTTCACGCAAAGGGTGGAAGGGAGATCTGCCTCAGCTGCTTTTCGGTTTTCCAGACCTTGAATATCCGGGAGGCAGGGAATTACTCGAGGGATATCTGCCACAACTGACAACCTGGTGGCAGGACGGTCCCCTTTATTACGAACAGGTAACAATCCTTGATAAGCTTAATAAGGATTTAAGTGTTGTTGAACTTGATGATCCCACATTACTTTTAATGCAGATAAGGGTTGTTAATATATCTTCATCAAAAAAGGCAAAAGCAAGCCTGAACTTTAAGTCCAATGATGATGGCAAGGAAAAGCTTCTTTTTGATGGAGATCAAGTACACTCTGATTCACAGGGACAGAAAAAATTCCGTTACCTGTTGAATACCAACGGTCAGGGAAAAATGTCACTGACCCGGGATGGTTTCAGGTGGGATCTTGAACTTGGACCCGGTAAATCACACGAATTATTCCTTGCGATTCCTTCAATAACACTGGATAAAAATGAGGAAATTGAAACTCTGCGCAGTCGCAGATTTGAAGCAGACAGCCAGCGTATATGTGATTTTTGGAAAACCCATACTTCCCGGGGTGCGGTTATTAATACGCCGGAACCGTGGCTCAATGGCTTTTACAAGGCACATAACAGACATTTGCTGGTAAACTCCCTCAAAGACCTTGATTCAGAGAGGCTCTATGCGCATGTTGGCACTCTCGTTTATGGCGTATATGCCAATGAGTCCATTATGATGGTTTCAGATTTTGACCGCAGGGGATATCATAAGGAAGCGGAGAATTGCCTTCAGACATGGCTGGATTTCCAGAGTACTGTAATGTTGCCCGGAAATTTCACAGATAAGGATGGCATATTGAATGGAGCTGATGGTTCTGAGAATGGCGGATACAACAAACATCATGGATATGTCATGTGGGGAATGGCTGAGCATTGGTGGTATACACGTGATAAGGAATGGATGGGGAAAGTTGCACCTAAACTTTTGCTTTCATGTGACTGGGTTACACGTCAGCGCAAAGTGACAATGATGAACAAGCCTGATGGTACAAGGCTTATTGAATACGGCTTTTTGCCAGCAGGCGGATTAGAGGATGTCCAGGATTACTGGTACTGGCTTGCTACAAATACAGCTACTGTGTGGGGGTTTAAAAACCTTGCTGCTGCCCTGGCGGACTATGGGCATGCGGAAGCCGGACGTCTTCTTGGAGAAGCTAAGGCCTACGAGGATGATGTCATGGCAGGCCTTCAGGAAGCAAGAGAGTTAACACCTGTGGTGCGTTTGCGCGATGGTACATATGTTCCAAAATATCCATCCCGGTTATATGAAAGAGGTCGCAGCCATGGATGGATACGGGAGACTCTTGAAGGTGCAATTTTTTTGATTGCCCAGGATCTTATCCCACCAGAAAGTATAGAGGCAAAATGGATTATGAAGGACTATGAAGATAATCTGTATATTTCTGATACCTACGGTTACTCAATTCCTGTTTTTGACAGATTCTGGTTTTCACGCGGAGGCTTCTCTATGCAGTCTCAGCTTCTTGATGGCCCTATACCATACATTAAGGATGATAAAATAAAACATTTCCTGCGGGCATATTTCAATGGATTTACTGCAGCATATTTTCCTCAGGTACAAATGTGTAATGAACATGCTCTTCCAGAATTGGGTTATCCTGCCGGTGATTTTTTCAAATCATCTGATGAAGCTCAGTCAACATACTGGTTGAGATTGATGTTTGTCCGGGAACATGGTGACGACCTGTACCTCGGACAGGCCATTCCCCGGTACTGGTTGTCTGATGGAAACAATATTGGAATAGAGCGTTCCGCAACATATTTTGGTCCGCTAACCCTGCAGATTAAATCAGAATCTGATAAGGGCCGGATTACTGCGCTGCTTACTCCACCGAAACGCAACCTTCCAAAGAACATTTATGTACGACTTCGACATCCTGATTCCAAACCTATCAAGAGTGTCAAAGTTAATGGGGAGCCATATAAAAACTTTGATTCAAAAAATGAGTGGATAATATTGTCCGGAAATATTCATGGCGACCAGGAATTAGTTGCAAATTATTAATTAAAGACATATCAGATTTTAAAAATGCTGTCTTAATACCTGTCATCAGCAGGCTTTATTCAGCTCTAAAATAAGAAAACATGAGATACGCTTCAATAATGAATAAAAGGTTATTGTACTTTTTGATACCAGGTATATTTGTATCATTGGTAGTTATGGGTCTGCCCAAAAAATCGGAGAAAGCCATGACAGATAATAAGTTAAGGGATTTAAATATTACGTCATATGGCATTATTAAATCATGGTACGGAATAACAGATCCCTTAGGAAAGACAACAGGTTTAAAAGTCTTTAACAGTAATTCTTCGTCAGATTCCTCAGACTTCGGAATATTATGGTGGGATGCCCGTGATATACACAGAATAGAAGTTGTTTATGAGACCGGGGTAACGCCGGAACTTTCAGGACAACCCGTAATTCAATACTGGCAGCAGTCATGGCCGGAGACACCACCAAGAATGCCCTCAAAAGAAGATCTGGAGGATGATCCATGGCAGGGTAACTGGATGACAGCTGCAACTGATTTAAAATTAAATGGCAGTACTCATATTTATACGTTTAAACCTATGACTGCCATGGAAAATCCGAATGCGGGTTATTTACCGGGCTCAATAACATACAGAAGAACCTTAAAAGTGCGGATGGTTTATCCTGGAAAACATCAGTCAATCAAATCATTTCAGGTTTTTTCGGTTTCCAAAGAGAAGAATAGTTCCGTAAGGATAGAATTGGTTGATAGTAAAAAGGACAATGGCTTAGTGGATGGAAGTGTTGAGATATATAATGGCCGGATACAGAATATTTCATCCTGGCATTGGGATGGAAAAGATAAAAAAACAGGTAGCCAGTCTTTCAGGTTGAATCTTAATGGTAAGCCAAAAGGGATTGTTGCCAATATCGTATGTGCAGCAGAGAGTCTTCCTGGATCTAACGATGAAACAGTAATTACTTTACGGTCAACACAAGGTACCTTTTCTGTTTCTATGAATGACATTGAAAAGGGACCGGTATATATACCGTATTTCAACGCCTATATTACAATGGCAACCGATACGGTTCCTTTTTCAAGGGCAAACCTGGTAAGGGGAAGAACGACAAGGGAGAGAATACCTGAAGAACCAGAACAGTCGTATGACAGAGCCAGAAATGAAATTCCGGCATTGGATCCTACAAGCAGGGTCGGAGGAGGCTATATTGATCTTCCTCTGGCAGCTGATGCCAGCTGGCAGAAATTTGCTGTACAGTGGGGCGGTAACATCAGGATTGATAAAAGAGATACAAAGGCCCAGGGCAAAGAACTCCTTCGATGCAACTGGACCGGAAATGATCTCAGGTGGAGTGTAGGGACAGGTAAAGAACCCGATTATAAAAGGACAAGGGAAGATTGCCAGATGTCGGTATTGAATGATTATCTGCCCGTAGTACAATCAGTATGGCGCAACGAAGGATTAAATTACAGGGAAGAAGCGTTTGCTACTCTTTTGCGTGGCTCTCTGTCTCCTGTTGATCCCGGCAGGGATGAACAAATACCTGCAGTACTTATGGTAAAGCTGACGGTATCTAATCCCACAAATCACACTAACACTTCCCACGTTTGGTTATCCGGGAACAAGGCATTGACAGATCTCTCAAAGGATGGTGATTTTCTTATGGATCAGATAGGAGATAAAAAGTATATCCGCTGTTACATGCCATCTTTAGCGAAAGGTACTGAGAAGACAGATCTGTTACCTGACTCAGAGGGCACACAACGGATAATCCACCGGCAGATCCTGCTTGGACCAAATTCATCTCAGATCCTATATTTTTATTTTCCATTCGTTGGAGACCTGATGGCAGACAATCAGCAGGAAATAGCAGCACTGGTCTATGAATTACAAAAGAACAGGGTTGTCTCATACTGGAGAGATCTGGTTGAAAAAGTTTCAATATATAATGTGCCCGAGAGGAAATTCAATGAGATGGCCAGAGCAGTCATACCACATATTAGAATAAGTGTGACAAAGGATCCTAAAAGTGGTTTATATATGGTTCCTGCAGCAGCATTTGGCTACAATGTGTATCCAAATGAATCGGTTTTTCAGATTTTACTGTTAGATCGCATGGGGGATTTTAAGACTTCCGCTGATTACCTGAATACATTTATGGAGCTTCAGGGAAGTGTAAAACTTCCAGGGACTTTCACTGGAGATCAGAAAGATGTTTTTTTCGGGACCAGAGTTGATAAGGACTATAATATGACAGAGCCCAATGGTTACAATATGCATCATGGAGCAGTTTTATGGGGTCTTGCAGTGCACTATTTGTACTCAGGAGACAAAGAGTGGTTATCAGAAGCGGCACCGCATATGATCAGGGCTGCAAACTGGATAATTGAACAGCGTGCACAAACGAAGCTCCTCGATGAAAATGGGAAAAAGGTAACTCATTATGGCTTATTACCGGCAGGTGTATTGGAAGATGTTCATGACTGGCGATTCTGGTATGCCACTAATGCCTATGCCTGTATGGGAATGGAATCAATGGCAAAAGCCTTTGAAGAAGCCGGTCTGCCTGAAGCTGAATTCTTTAAGCGTGAAGCTGAGGCATATCATAAAGATATCAGGCAGAGTATTGAGAGTGCAAGTGAGTTATGTCCAGTTGTACGACTTAGGAACAACACATATGTCCCATATGTACCTTCACGTCCATACCAGCGTTTCCGTTATTTCGGACCCAAAAAAGCGGAGTATTATGACCGGTATAATTTAGGGATTTATCCGACCCTTCGTCTGTCTGCTACCCGTGAAGCCTTATATGGACCTGTCGTTTTATTGAAGGCGGGCCTTATTTCTGCTGACGAGCCGATGGCCGGGTGGGTGCTGGATGACTGGGAAGATAACATAACTCTTTCATCTTCACTGAACCTTAATGTTCATGGCTGGGTAGATGATGAATACTGGTTCAGCAGGGGAGGAATGGTTTTCCAGGCCAATCTTCAGAATCCTGTGGGGATTTATCTTTTGAGGCAGGAAATACCGGCAACTATTAGAGGATTATACGATAATTTTGTATCCTGTTTGTATCCAGACATCAATGCTCATACGGAAGAATACAGGGAGTGGGGACATGGCAGCGGACCATTCTATAAGTGTCCGGATGAAGCACGTTTTATCAGCCAGGTTTGTGATCTGCTGTACGTTGAAAAAGAGGGAGAGCTTTGGCTTGCTGCAGGGACGCCTCGTCGCTGGCTTGAAGCCGGACAAAAAATTGAATTGAAAAGGGCGCAAACCGAATATGGAGAAGTAAGCTATTCATTGAGACCCGGGGAATCGCCTGAAACAATAATAGCGGATATTCAGCTACCGGAAAATGCCTGTTCAGAAATAGTGCTTTTTGTGCGCTCCCCGTTTCAAAAACCTATCCGTCACGTGACGATAAATGGAGAGGAATGGAAGGATTGGGATGCAGTTAAGGAATCTATAGTGATACCGCAATCAAATAAAACCGTTCAGGTTGCTGTATCATATTAATTGACATTGAAATTAAATGGGAATAAATTCACAAAACTAAAATCCAGGCAGGATGAATTTCAAATGTAATTATTTCAGCACTTATTTGACTATCGCATTTATTATCCTAATAAATGGAAGTGCCTGGTCGAATGATACACTCAGGGTAAGCTCTCCCTCTGGTAAAATATCTGTAAAAGTCTGGATGGGAACGCAACTGACTTACAGTATATCATTTAACGGAAGAACCATTCTTGACCCTTCCCTCATTGACCTCATACTGGAAAATGGCCGTTCTCTTTCATTTAGTAATTCCATCAGATCCACTTCAGTCAAAAAAGTAAATGAACAAATTATTTCCCCTGTTCCTGAGAAACGGAAGGCTATCCCAGATATATATAATCTTTTATCTATAAGTTTCAGACAACCATATAAAGTTGAATTCAGGGTTTATGACGATGGAGTTGCATACAGAATTTTAACCCTCTATAAAGATTCGATTAAAATCAGGAACGAGGTAGCTGAATTTTGCTTTCCTGGTAAGCCATCTGTGTATTTACCTAGGATTCAAAAAAAGGAGGATGCGGATATTTTTCATACCAGTTATGAAGAAGAATATCCCTTGAGAAAGATGGATAGTCTTTTGGATGGTATGCTGGGTTATAATCCAGTACTTGTGGCTCCTGAATCTGATCCGAAAATTGGTATAACAGAGTCTGACCTTGAGGATTATCCCGGAATGTTTCTTGGAGGAACAGGTACTTCAAAATTAAGGGGCATTTTTGCCGGTTATCCGCTCGAGGAACAAGTGTCCGGAGATACGTATAAACAGATGAAGGTCACAAAACGGGCGTCATATATTGCAAGAACACATGGGACCAGAAGTTACCCGTGGAGAGTGCTCCTGATCGCTGAAGAGGATAAAGACTTGCCGGGCAATGATATTGTTTATAGGCTGGGAGCACCTTCAAGGATTAGTGATCCTTCCTGGATTAAACCCGGAAATCTGACGGATGAATGGATAATAGATATCAATTTGTTTAATGTTCCATTCAGAGCAGGCCTTAATACGGCATCCTACAAATATTATATTGATTTTGCGAAACGGTTTGGATTTGACCGGGTCATGATGGACGCAGGTTGGAGTGATAATGATGATCTCTTTAAAGTCATTTCATCAATCAGCATGGATACTCTGGTTGCCTATGCAAGAGAGCGAGGGATCAAAATTTGTATGTGGACACTTGCAATGACCCTTGACAGACAATTGGAGAGTGCGCTCGATCAGTTCAACAGATGGGGAATCGATTTTATCATGACAGATTTTATAGACCGCGATGATCAGAAAACAGTCAATTTTTATTATAAGGTAGCAAAGGCATGTGCTGATCATAAGATTATGATCATGTACCATGGTGCCTTTCCTCCCAAAGGATTCAACCGCACCTTTCCTAATGCTGTAGGCAGGGAAGGAGTTTTAGGTTCCGAATACAATATTTGGAGTAACAGGGTTACTCCGGGACATGATGTTACACTTCCTTTTACAAGGATGCTGGCAGGAGGATTTGATTATGAGCCTGGGATACTGGACAATGCCACCCGTAGTGGTACCCGGCCAGTAACAGGCCTGGTATTCAGTCCGGGAACAAGATGTCACCAACTGGCTATGTTCATTGTTTATGATAGTCCAATGCAGGTCTTTGCCGGTAATCCATCCGAAGGTATGCGCGAACCTGAATTCATGGAGGTTCTTGGGAATCTTCCTACAATGTGGGATGAAACCATTATAACCGACGCAAAAGTAGCAGAATATATCGTCAGTGCAAGGAAGAAGGGTAATGACTGGTTCATAGGAGGAATGAGCGATTGGACTGAAAGAGACCTGACAGTTAAATTTGGATTTTCTGGATAAGTAATTACAAAGCGAAGATTTGTAAAGACGGGTAAATGCCGATCGTTATGCTGCCGATTATGTTATCCGAAAGATATTCCGGTTAAGAAGAATG
>CAWBLL010000019.1:0-1962739 GCA_963789465.1 uncultured Bacteroidales bacterium | reverse complement strand
TTCTTCTATCTTTGCGTATTATTTTTTAACCTGAATGGATTATCCGTCATATGGCTGAAGCAAAAAAAGCTATGGTTGAATCTATGTTCGATTCAATTGCCTGGAGGTATGATTTCCTGAATCATTTTTTATCCTTCGGCATTGACCGCAGCTGGAGAAGGAGGGTAATAAAAATTATATCAAAGAACTATAAAAATCCTGTTATACTTGATGTTGCAACAGGTACAGCGGATCTTGCATTATCAGCGATGAAAATAAATCCCGCGCGCATCACCGGGATTGATATTTCTCAGAATATGCTTGAGATAGGAAAGGAAAAAATCCTCAAAAGAGGCTTTTCAGAAAAGATTGATCTTATTCAGGCCGATTCAGAAAATATCCCGTTGGGCGATGAGCTTTTCGATGTCTCTATGGTGGCTTTCGGAGTCAGGAACTTTGCTGATCCGCTGAAAGGGCTCAGGGAAATGAACAGGGTTACCCGCAGTGGCGGGATGATACTTGTACTTGAATTCTCGAAGCCATCCGGATTCCCTTTAAGACCGGTCTATAATTTTTATTTCAGAAGGATACTTCCTCTTGTGGGAAGGCTTTTTTCAAAAGACAAGGCGGCTTACACCTACCTGCCTGATTCTGTTTACAAATTTCCGGACAATGACGAATTCCTCCATCTGCTTGGCGAGGCGGGATTTTCCGGTACCAGACAGATAAAACTGACCGGAGGCGTTGCCAGTATTTACACAGGCCTGAAGAATCAGGGACAATAATAAGAATCCAATCGAGTTTATTATCTTGTATTCAAAATATAATTATTCCGGAGAAGTTTGAAAAGAAGGATCATCTATATAGTTTTACCGCTCGTTTTCTCCCTTATACATCTCAATTTATCCGGGCAGAAACAGAAACCCAAAAATGCATCATGGTATGATGAAAAGACGGTGCATTTTGGTTTCACCCTGGGTACCAATGTTATGGATTTCAAGATTACTCCTTCACAGGAATATCTTATGAAGGATTCGTTGTATCCCGAAGTCAGTAAATTAAATCCGGGTATTAACATTCAGATTGTGACAGACCTCCGGCCTGCAAAATATTTGGATATAAGATTCCTTCCAGGGGTTTCATTTGGCCAGAGAAATATCAGGTACTATAAGGACGGGGTTCTTTACAATGAATCCCAGAAGCTTGAGTCATCCTTTCTTGAATTTCCCCTGCTTCTCAAATTCAAGGGTGAGAGGCTTAATAATGTACGGCCATATGTTATTGGCGGCTTCAACTACAGGTATGACCTTGCTGCAAAGAAGGATTTTGATGAAGATAAACCGGTCTACATAAGGATAAAAAAGCCCGATCTCTATTATGAACTAGGGGGTGGACTCGATTTTTACCTGCCCTACTTCAAGCTTTCCGTGGAGCTCAAGCTGTCGACCGGGCTGGGCGATGTGCTTGTCAGGGAAGAGGCTCCAAAACACCCGGAATATGTGCGGGCAATCGAAAAGCTGAAGTCACAGATATGGGTTCTTTCATTTCATTTTGAATAGAAATGATCAAACAGGTCAGGATAAATCTTAATCCTGCAGCAGCAGCCGATATGGCAGTCATCAGGAAAATTTCTGCATCTATGGCAGGAGTTGCCCAGGATGATATTTCATTTCTGCGAATTGTAAAAAAATCCGTTGACGCTCGCAAAAAGAATGTCCGTATTGACCTTACGGTTGAGATCTTTACGGGAGAGGATTCTGAAATTCCTGTTATTAATCCCTTTTTGCCCACGGATGTTTCAAAAAGTCGTGAAGTGATTATTGTGGGAGCAGGGCCGGCCGGACTTTTTGCGGCACTGCGACTGATAGAACTCGGAATTCGTCCCGTTATCATTGAACGCGGACGTGATGTCTCATCCAGAAAAAAGGATATCGCGCGTATAAGCCGGGAGCAAGTAATTGATCCGGACAGCAATTATTGTTTTGGAGAGGGTGGTGCCGGTACATATTCTGATGGTAAATTATATACCAGATCGAAGAAAAGGGGGGCCAATACGAGAATCCTCGAGTTGTTGTGCCTTCATGGCGCTGATACAGGGATCTTATATGAGGCTCATCCGCACCTTGGTAC
Source organism: uncultured Bacteroidales bacterium (assembly GCA_963789465.1). Classification (GTDB taxonomy): domain Bacteria; phylum Bacteroidota; class Bacteroidia; order Bacteroidales; family VadinHA17; genus LD21. The sequence continues at coordinate 1,960,630 of CAWBLL010000019.1, read as the reverse complement.
AGATAAGCTGCCCAGTATAATACAAGGTATCAGAAATTCAATAATAAGTGCAGGAGGACAGTTCTTCCTGAACAAAAGAGTGACGGATCTGCTTTTGGATGGCAATGTCATAAAAGGGGTAAAAACTTCGGATAATGAAAATTACTACTCGCCCTATGTGGTACTGGCAACCGGCCATTCGGCAAGGGATATCTATGATATATGCCGTGACCGTGGTATTGAGCTTGCAATGAAATCATTTGCAGTGGGAGTAAGGGTTGAGCATCCACAGGAGCTGATAGACAGAATACAATACCATGGTACAGTAAGAGGCGAGTTTCTTCCTGCAGCTTCGTACAGCCTTGTGAAACAGATAGATGGCAGGGGAGTATATTCGTTTTGCATGTGTCCCGGTGGTTTTATTGTTCCTTCTGCAACCTCCCAGGAGGAGATCGTGGTTAACGGGATGTCACCTTCGGAAAGGAATTCGCCATATGCCAATTCCGGAATTGTGGTTGAAGTGAGGCCGGAAGACTTGTTAAAATACAGTGCTTCGGGTGAAATGGCAGGTATAGAGTTTCAGAAGGAACTGGAGCGTGAAGCATGGAAAAACGGAGGACATACACAGCGGGCTCCTGCCCAGCGGCTCGCAGATTTTGTTGCTGGCAACCCTTCCGGCTCTCTCCCCCGGGTTTCATATTTTCCGGGTGTCACGGCATCACCTCTCCACAGCTGGCTGCCAAAGTTTGTCGGACGACGTTTGAGGGATGGCTTCCGGCAGTTCGGCCAGGTACTTAACGGATATCTTACAAATGAAGCCGTTGTGCTGGGGGTTGAATCGAGAACATCTTCACCTGTCAGAATACCAAGAGATAGTGAAAAGCTGCATCATGTAAGGATCTCAGGACTTTATCCATGCGGGGAAGGTTCAGGATATGCCGGAGGAATCGTATCGTCAGCGGTTGATGGGATGAATGTTGCGGATGCCATCGGCGGTTCAGTTATGGAACGTAAGCTATATGAGCACACGGTTCACCGCACACGGTACACGACACACAGCACATGGCACACGATAAACCATAAACTATAATGAACCCGAAACAAAAGAATTACATCTTCCTTATCAGTGCTATAGCGGCACTCGGAGGACTGCTTTTTGGCTTTGATACTGCAGTAATTTCTGGAACTACGCCTTTCATCAAACCTTATTTCAAACTGAATGACATCTGGCTGGGTTGGACAGTGAGCAGCCTTCTGGGAGGATGTATCATCGGGGTTATTTCAGCCGGAAAGCCAAGCGATGTCTTTGGCAGAAAGAAGACACTGATGAGTGCAGCAATACTTTTCGCACTTTCGGCAGCCGGATCCGCTCTCGCACATAAGCTTTCATTTTTCATCGGATTCAGAATAATCGGCGGCTTCGGAGTAGGCATTGCATCCATGCTTTCTCCTATGTACATTTCAGAAGTCGCTCCCGCAGCAAGCAGAGGCAGACTGGTTTCATACAACCAGCTGGCGATAGTTGTAGGGATACTTCTGGCTTTCATTTCAAATGCTCTCCTGGTAGATACCGGTTTGAACAACTGGCGATGGATGCTCGCGGTAATGGGTTTGCCTGCCGTTTTATTTTTCTTTTTCCTTTTCTTTGCTCCCGAGAGTCCCCGCTGGCTTGTCCAGAAGGGTGACTCGGGGAAAGCCTTTAAAATTCTGGAGAGAATTAATGGCACTGATATTGCCAGAGATGAGCTTGGCACAATTGAGGAATCAATAATGGCTGAGAAGGATTCCGGAACATTCCGCGAGGTATTTTCAGGGCATATGCGTCCCATCCTGCTGATCGGAGTATTTCTTTCGGTTTTCAGCCAGGTAACAGGCATAAATTCAATAATGTATTATGCCCCTGTTATCTTTCAAAGCATAGGCGCCGGTGCCAGCAGCGCAGTTATGCAGACAGCAATCATTGGAGGGGGAAACCTGATCTTTACGTTTGTTGCAATTTCCCTGATCGACCGTGTGGGACGCAAACCACTCCTGATAGGAGGCGTCACCGGCATGATTGTTTCACTTACCTCGATAGCGGTGGCTTTTTATTTCAGAAAGTTTGAAGGATATCTGATTTTATTTCTTATCCTGACATACATAGCCTCTTTCTCAGCTTCGCTGGGCCCCGTAACCTGGGTCCTGGTATCTGAAATTTTCCCCAATAAGCTGAGAAGCAAGGCGATGTCGGTATCAATAGTATCATTATGGATGGCAAACTTTCTGCTTATTCTTGTTTTTCCTTTAATCCTTAACAGGTTAGGAGGCGCAACTGCTTTTCTTATCTTTGATATCATGTGCGTGATTCTCTTGCTGTTTACAATTTTCAAGGTTCCTGAGACCAGGGGCAAAAGCCTTGAGGAACTTGAAAAGATACTTCTCAAAAAATAAGCTGATTAAAAGAATTTTTATCATATTTAATGATAATTTCTTCAGTTTTTTGTGATGGCAAATATTTTCAATAAGCCGTTTAAACCTTACCCGGCATATGGTAATAAACTTGTCGGGATACTGATGTTCGGATTGTTTATTTTTCTTTTCCTGTTCCTCTTTAAACCATTCGGAATGACTGGATTAAAGAGTGGGCAGCAATTTTTTATCTCTCTTGGATTTGGCTTTGTCACTACGTTTGTGCTGATGGTTTTCAAGTTCCTCTTCGAGCCTGCATTGATAAAAAACGGGTGGACTCTGGGTAAAAATATACTTTGGGACATATTAATCGCTTCGACGATTGGAATTGCAAATTATTTTTACTTAAGTCTCATTAGTCATCAGCCATTTGTTCTGAAATACCTCCTGCAGGGGATATGGACGGCAATACTGGTTGGCAGTATACCCGTTACCATTATCTATATTGTCACGATCAACAGGAAATACAGGGATGCCCTTAATGAGGCAGCCATCTCCCCTGAAAAAGTGCTCTGGCAGGAGGAGGTAACACTAAATGCCGGCAATCCGAGGAATGAGATTAAATTAAATCCTCGGAATATTGTATACATCTGCTCAAATGATAATTATATCACCATTGTTACCCGGAATGAGGGTGTGACCTCCAAAGTAACTGTAAGGGGAACACTGAAGTCAGTCGAATCGGAGCTAAGTATGAACAGGAGATTTTTCAGGTGTCACAAGTGCTATATTGTTAACCTTGATTATGTGGCCAGGGTTAGGGGCCATAGTCAGAATATGACGATCAATCTGTTGAATTTCGCCGTTGAAATACCTGTATCACGCACCAAAGCGAACCAGGTGATGAAGCTTGCAAACAAGACCTGACCACAAAAGTCTTTTAACCTTATCAAAAGCATAGCAGCTGGTCACAGCTTTTAACTGTTTCCCCCTTCCATTTCTCCGTTCACCACTATGCCAGTCAGCTTGCCACAATTATATTGTGTGCTGTCAGATTCTGAAATAGATTTGCACGAAAAGCAGAAATGACAGATTCATTTATACTTGGATTGAGCAGCGGGTCCGCATGTCTGATGACATGCGGAATTGTTATGTTCCCCTATCTGATGTCAGGATCGGCAGACATGAAAAGGATTTCCATTGACATCTCTCTTTTGCTTTTAACAAGATTCGTAATTTATTTTATACTGGCAACCATTGCCTGGAACTCTGGTCAGGCATTGTTCACTAACCGGATTACCGGGAACATAGTACCGGGAATCCTTTACATCGTCTTTGCAGTGATGCTGGTATGGTACAGCATAGGAAAGAACAGGGAAAACCATTGCCCTTCAAAGATTGTGACAACCGTCAACAATCGCAGACTTGTTCCTGTATTACTCGGAATAGTAAACAGTATCGGCTTTTGTCCTGCCTTGTTTATCATCCTGACGAAAAGTGCAACACAGGGAACACTGGTTCAAAGTTATCTGGCTTTCCTGGCATTCTTCTCCGGCTCATCGCTCTGGTTTCTTCCCCTGCCTCTGGCCGGTAAAATAAGGAAAAGGGAAGTTTTGCAGGCAATCGGGTTACTTGCCACCGGCCTGGCAGGCATAATATTTATGATAAAAGGGATAACCAATCTAGTAGGAGGACTCATAAATGGATAATGTTTCATCAATAACTCGTATGAAAAAGTCGTTCGGCAAATCGCTTCTGTATACCCTGCCTATGGTCATTATGACATTCATGTTCATGACAGGGGGCAGACCGGATTTTTCAAACTTCACTGATTCACTGGCTGTTCTTATAGCTTTTTTTCTGGCTAATGTTCTTTATTTCATGATGCATTATACTGGCAAGACCGATAGGTACAGAGTAGTATTATTCATCATTTTCGCGCTTACACTATCATTCACTCTGATTAAAAATCTGATTGCGGTGAGGAATTCGATGACGTTTTCCCAGGCAGACATTCTGGAATGCAGGATCCCGTTCTGTCATCTGGTCATTCCTATGATGATCCTTCCCGCGGCTCTCTCAAAATCAATTATCTTCCCCGGAAGTATACTTAATGGTTTTGCCAATATATCTTCAATGGTGGTCTTGTGGACGGTTTCAACACTGGTGCTTGGAAGAGGATTTTGCAGCTGGGGCTGTTTTTATGGAGGATGGGATGACGGTTTTTCCAGGATGAGAAAGAAACCACTCTTAAGAAATATAAACGAAATCTGGAAATGGATGCCATTTGCAGTTCTGTTCATGGTTGCACTCACAGCTGCCTTATCACTTGTTCCAACTTACTGTGAATGGATCTGTCCTTTTAAGGCTGTAACAGAATTTGAAAAGGTCACCTCTGTCGAATCGGCAACAAAAGCAGTAGTATTCTTCAGCCTGTTTGCAGGTCTTGTTGTCGTTCTGCCTGTTATTACAAAAAAAAGGACCCAGTGCAGTTATCTCTGCCCTCTGGGAGCTGTTAATTCGGTAGCTAACAGGATCACTCCCTTTACAATCAAAATTGACAAAAGAGCCTGCAATGAATGTTTTAAATGTGTTTCGGTTTGTCCACTGTTTGCTCTTTCAAAGGAAAATGTAAAGGCTGGCGAAGTTTCCATATTTTGCAGCAAATGCGGGAAATGTGTCGATGTGTGCCCGAAAAATGCAATTCATTTTGGCATCAGAGGCATTCCTGCAGGGACAATGAAAAATTTTTCAAGGAACCTTTTCCTTTTCGTATCCTTTCTTTTTATGGCGATCTTCTCAGCAGGATCGATTATTTCTACACTTCAGAGTTTGCTTAAACCGCTTTTCTAAAATTAACATCAGGATGAAAAAATTGAAAATAATCGGAGGAATAGCATGGGCATTACTTTGCCTTTTGCTTATCATTGTGCTTTTCCCCGGACTGACAGGTCTTTCAGCGTCATTGTCGAAAGCTCCCTTTATGAAGATTCACCCCAGATATTCAGGTGGTGAAGTAGAAAACCGGATTATTCAGCAAAGCTGTACACTGGATATAAGAAAACCCGTTTTTAAAGGATTGATTGGAGACAGGAAGAATGGGTTTGTGCAACTTGACTGGCGTGGAAATATTCCGGCAATGTTAGGTGATACCATAGATTATGATCTTGACGGGGCTCCTGATTTCTATATTTTAGTCGACACGAGGGCGCCAAAAACAGAAATTAGTTCATTCAACAATAAGGTAAGCGATGTAACTATTTCAATACCTACATCATATGGTTGGGCTGCAAGGATTAAGGTAACCAGATGATCTTTTTTTAATTAAACCGCAGATAATGAATGTAGTAATATTTTTATCACTGGCATTTGGCCTTTCGGAATTTGCCCTGGTGCTTTTTAAAAGGACAAAAACCGGAATTGTTAAAGCTAGAGGTGACAAGGGGTCGCTGCTATTGTTGTGGCTGATTATGATCTCCTGCATCACCACCGGCTTTTTTAAAGCAAAGTACGGTGACTGGACTCCGATAAATTTTGTTCTGGCCTTAATTGGTGTACTGGTATATGCCATAGGATTGATAATCAGGTGGAAAGCTATCCTGCAACTGAAACAAAGATTTACTGTGGATGTTTCAATAAACATCTGGCATACTCTTGAAACACAAGGACTCTACAGGCATCTGAGACACCCGTCTTATCTTGGATTATTACTTATAATCGCCGGTCTTGCCCTGGCCATGAACAGTTTAATATCTTTTACTATAGTGGTTGTTCCGGTATTTTCCGGATTGATTTACAGGATATATGTCGAGGAGAAACTGCTGGAAAGAGAATTCGGGGAAAAGTATCTCACTTACAAGGCAGAACGGAAGAAGATCATCCCATTCATCTTTTGATTTCCGGGATATTTGAAAATGCCTTCCGGAACCAGGAGATTCCTTTTCATCTTCATATCAAGTCTCAGTCTGGTTAAGCAGCTGATTGCGATAGAAGTAAAAAAGAGTTGACTGGGAGACCATGCCTACATACCGCTTATGTGAATCAATCACTGGCAGATTCCAGGTTTTAGCTTTCTCCAGTTTAATCATAACCTGTTCCATCCGGTCTTCTATATGGACTATTTCGGGTGTTTTGATCATAATATCCCTGATCTTTACCGTTTCGTATTTGCTTACATCAAACAAAAGCTTCCTGATATCATTCAGCGACACAATCCCGAAGTACCTGCTGTCTTTATCTACAACAGGAAAAATATTCCGTTTTGCCTTCGTAAAAATATTTACCAGATCCCCAAGAGTTGCATCCGGGTCAACGGTAAGGAATCCTCTTTCAAGTACTTTATTCAGGTTCATATGTTTAAGCAGCGATTCATCACCAGGAAGGGCTTCAGGTTTTTCTTTACCAAATCTGAGGCGATTCATTTCCCTGGTATAGGCCTTCATTATATCTGCTGTGGTAATAATGCCAAGTACAGTATCAGGATGATCAAAGTTATTGACAACCACTAGTTCATCAACATGGTTATGAAGCATTAGTTCCTGGGCCCTGTCAATAGTTTCATTCAGGCTTATCTTGTTAATAAATTGTTGCATGATATCTGCAACAGTTTTTATCTCGAACTCTGATTTCTGAAGCAGCAGCGGCAAGTCCTTTATATAAAAAGTCCCGACAAGCTGGTTCTTTTTATTGATCACCGGAAACATTCTCTGTTTTGTATTTCTGAGGGTTACCAGAATATTTTCAATTGTCATATCATCACGAAGGGTCTCATTGTTTTTATTGCTGTTGAAAGTATCTCTTACAGTAATAGTTCTGAAGATATCGTGGGCATAGTCGCTGTAATGAGCCTGGGAATTTATTTTACCTGTAACCTGGCTCTGATAGATGCTCCATTTTCTGGCAACCAGGAATGAAAGGGTGCATACCCACATACTTGGCATCAGCAGCTCATAGTTACCGGTAAGTTCACTTACCATAATTATAGTAGAGATAGGAGTATTGGCTGCAGCCGCGAAGAAGCCTGCCATGCCTACAATTGCAAAGGTAGAAGGGTAAAGGGTGAAGCCCGGGAAGATGAATTGAAGCAGATAACCAGTAGCAGCGCCCACGGTTCCCCCGATTACCATTGAAGGACCGAATACTCCCGCGCTGCCACCCGACCCAATGGTAAACGAAGTGGCAAGAATTTTTCCTGCTGCGACCAGCAGCAGAATTCCCAGGCCTATTTTTGAAATCCCGTTTTGCATTATCTCCTGAAGGATTCCGTAACCACCACCCATAACATCTATAGTGTATTTTCTGTCACCGGTGATTGTTATGAGCAATAATACAAGTCCGCCCGTCAGAAGCCCACCGATAACAGGCTTAATATATGGAGGAATTTTCCAGTCAGTAAAAATCTTCCTGACACCATAGAATGATTTCACGAAGATCAGTGCGGCAAAGGCAAGTACCAAGGCTTCAATTGTATATGGAATCAGTTCAAGTGGTTGGGTGAAGCCATGCTGGCCCGCATTTGTAAATATATGCTCCCACCCGTACCTGAAGGAATAGACTGAAAAAGCAATGATGGATGAAACAGCAGCAGGCAGAAGCACTTCAGCTTCAACTTCCGCAGATGAATAAAGGACTTCTGCTGCAAAAATTGCACCTGCAAGCGGAGCTCTGAAAATGCTGCCTATTCCGGCGCCCATACCTGCTGCCAGCAGATATCTGCGTGTCTTTACGTCAAGATTAAGCCGGGTAGCGAGAAAACTGCCAAAGCCAGCGCCAATCTGTGCAATGGGACCTTCACGGCCGCCTGATCCCCCGGTGCCTATAGTAATAACAGATGCTAAAAGTTTTATGATAGGAACTGCAGGTCTTATCATACCCCTTTTGCGATGGAATGCCTTTATGGCTTCATCAGTTCCATGTCCTTCAGCTTCTGGTGCAAACTTATTTATAAGCAGGCCGGCTATCAATCCTCCCAGAGCCGGCAGTAGAACAATCAGGTATGGCCTGAATTTACCGGTCACGAAAAGTGCTGCCTCCTTCTCGCCTCCAGGGGAGAGCGGATTCAATCCCATCAGATGACTGACAGAAAATTCCTTGAGTAATATGAGTAATGTCTGAAACAGGATGGCTCCCAGACCACTGATAACACCTACAATAGACCCCAGCAATAACCATCTGCCTGCAGACCTGAAGTCAAAATCTCTTTTCAGGGAATTCCATCCGAATACTTTCATTAACAGTAATTTTTATAATGTCTCAAATAAGGTTAATTAATTGTCTTTTTTGCTTAGCATTACAGATTCCTTAAGTGTAAATGACATTAATATGCTTAACACCATTAACCCGATTAAAAGGACCAGCGATCGGGTCATTGAACCTGTTACCGGTGATTTAAAGCTGTCCATCCCGAATATAAAAGCAATCCCCGACACCTGTCCCATTAGCAGAAGCATTCCATTCGAAGTGCCCTCCGATGCAGGGAATGTTATTTCAGCGCCATACTGAAAACCAACAGGTCCGGCACTGAGCAGGAAAAATCCCAGGACCATTCCGGAAAGTATCATTAACCAGTAGGTAGTTGCAAACGTTATACCTGTAAGCCCCAGCGTAGCACCGAACAAAGCTAAAATTATAAATGGAGTTCTCCTCCTGTATTTATCTGAAAGCATAGGAATTATAAGCGCACCGATTATTCCACCCACGATCATCATGCCGCCGGTGATGCCGGCCTGGGTAGCGGAAAAACCACGTGGCCGCATAATATCCTCAATCCAGGTGGTAACACTGTTGAACACTCCAAGCCCGATAAAGAATATAACCATAAGCCATATGAAGTCCCTGGTTCTTATTGTACTCTTGAATCCGTCAAATACAAGTGAACGCTCCTCCTGTTCCGGCAGGCATGGGGCAGTGGGGGGACCCTCCTTAATAAAAATCAGAAAAATGATTGCTATTGAGATTGAAGAAATCCCATAAATGTAAAGCATTCCTGTTATGCCAGATCCGGCTGCCAAATAAGGAGTTACAGTCATTCCTGCCAGAATTCCTATATACATTGCAAGAGTACCGAGGCCCGCAGCCGTGGCTCTTTCCTCAATTGGGAACCAGCGGGCTGAAAGCTTGGTGATTGCATTAAGAATAAAAGGCTGCCCTACAGCTATTCCTACCTGAGCTATAAGCAGAAGGTTATAGTCGGGACCTGCAAAGCCACGAAGCAAACCGAAAATTCCGGTAAAAGCAGCTCCAATGCCTACTCCTGCACGTAATCCGTATTTATCAATTATCCATGAAGCAGGAATTGAAACTATCACAAAAACGATCATAAAACTCATGGATAATATTCCAATACTGAGGTCAGACACTCCGTAAAATCTTGTGGCATCACCGGTTATGGGGGCAAACGTTATCCATAAGAGCTGATTGGCCGCAACTAGAAGCATGTAAATAACAAGCATAAACCACCGTGTCCTGTAAACCCTGAAATTCGTTTGTGTCATACTGTATTTTATTAATTGGGATCTTATTAATCGTTAAAAGTATGGTTTTGTCTGCAGAATTCATAGAAAACAACTGATGCCGCCATGCCAACATTTAGCGATTCGATCCCGGGCATTGAAATGCGAGCACCGGGTATCATAATCTTATGCGTAATAAAGGGCAGGAGTTCGGAGGAAATTCCCCTCGATTCATTGCCCAGCAATATAATTCCATTTTTCCCCATCTCCTGATCGTAAATAGAATCTCCGTCGAGCAATGTTCCGTATACAGGAATGTTTTTTCCCTTTGCCGTCTTCACTATTTCCATGAGCTCCGTATAAAAAACGTCAACATGTAATATGGCACCCATCGATGCCTGGATTACCTTGGGGTTGTATACATCCACACAATCATCTGAACAAATTATATTTCTGATTCCAAACCATGCTGCCGCCCTGATAATTGTACCGAGATTCCCCGGATCCTGAACAAAATCCAGAGCCACACAAAGGCTGTCAGTCAATTCATCAATATTCATATTCCTTTCGGTAATATAGACAACAGCCAGTGCATTATGAGGCGTTTTCAGGGAAGTAACCTGCTTTAATTCATCGTATGAAGCCTCCATAACCTCTTCAATCAGCTCCTTCGCCGTAGGGGGAAGCGAACGGATAAACTCCTTTTTGGCAATAAGTGTCCTCAAATGAACTCCTGCTGACAGAAACTCCATTACAAGCTTGTCACCTTCAATGATGTACAACCCTTCCTCTTCCCTTACCTTCTTTTTCCGTAGCGAGACTATAAATCTGGATTTGTTTTTGCTGATCATATATTAATTCCCGGGTTTTCTGGATTCGGTTCAGGTTGTGTCTCAACCTGCAAATGTATATTAAAGATTGTAATGTAGATACATTGGATGCCTTGTCTCTGCTACATCTGATAATTATTGATATATTTGATTCCTACATTTTATCAGGATATTGGAAGACGCCGTAAAATATAAGCGACATATTTTGAAAGGATTATATTACTTTGTCATCATTTTGATGATGGTTATTGTGTCATGTAATCCGACTAAATATGTTCCATCCGAAGAGACACTGCTGAATGAAAATCACGTTATATTAAACAATGAAGGAATTCAAAAAAGTAAAATAACTCCATACATAAAGCAGCAGCCAAATAAAAGGATTTTCGGTGGAAGGTTCTACCTTGGGCTCTACAATCTTTCAAAACTTGACAAGGATAACTGGTTCAATAAATGGCTTAGGAACATAGGGGAGGAACCTGTTGTCTTTGACCCCTATGCAGCTGATAAATCAAAGGATCAGATCAAATCGTATGTCGCATCAAAAGGCTATTTTGATGCGATTGTCACCGATACGACTTATACCTCAAAGCGGAAAACCGATGTGTACTACAACGTCGAGTTACGGCCTCCGTATACCGTTCACAATATCTACAACGACATAGCTGACAGTAATATCAAGAAACTATATGTTTTTGATTCCATGAACTGTCTGATAGAAAGAGGCAAACCATATGATGTCGACGTCCTGCAGTCTGAAAGAGCGAGGTTCGAAAGGTTTGTAAAAGATCATGGCTTTTATGGTTTTTCAGGTGATCATATCTATTTCAGGGTTGACAGCGCAGTCGGGCACAGACAGGTTGATATAACATATGGAGTCAGAAAATTAATGACAATTGATGAATTTAGCAACAAAGTCATCCTGGTGCCGCATTCGATTTACAAAGTGAACAATATCTATATATATCCCGACTTTATTCCAAAGAATGCACTTGAGGGAGGTCAGACATATATTAATAGTCTTGATACAACTTTTTACAAGGGATATTATTTTATTAATACGAAAAAAACTGAAAGGATAAAATATGACCTGATCCTTCAGTCGCTCTATCTGAAACCCGGAGCGACTTACAATTTTACAAATACGGAACAATCTCAGTCACATCTCCTTGACTTAAAAGTTTACAGGCTGGTGAATATTTCCTATAACGAACTGAGCGGCAGACCTGTTCCAAGGAGCAAGGTTCAGGAACTGAATTGCAATATCCAGTTAACGCCCTTGCCTCAGCAATCGTACAAGGTGGAACTGGAAGGAACAAATTCGGCAGGAAACATAGGGGGTGCCGTAAATCTTATTTATCAGCATAAGAATCTTTTTCATGGCGCCCAGCTATTTAACCTGAAACTGAAAGGCGCAATAGAAGCCCTTGCACAGGAAAACACAGAGCTGAAAAAATCGCAGGAGTACGGTCTTGAAGGGAGCCTGAGGTTCCCGGAATTTTTACTCCCTTTTTTCAAGAAGGGAGAGTTTGTAAAAAAGTACAATCCCACAACAATAGTGCTTGCGGCAATAAACTATCAGAACCTGCCTTTCTATGAAAGGTTTATGTCGAATGCCACCTTCGGCTATACATGGAAGGCAGGCCCTTACAAGGAACACCAGGTCTACCCTCTGCAATTTAACGTGGTAAATCTCCTTAAAATTGACTCGGCCTACCAGCAATTGATAAATTCATCTTCATACCTGGCATATAGTTACCAGGATGTCATGATACTCGGGGGCAGATATTCCTATATATTTAATAATCAGAAAATAAATAAGTCGAATGATTTCTGGTTCATGAGGTTTAATGCAGAAGCCTCAGGCAACCTGCTTGGTATTGTTAAGAACATTTCCGGTGCACCGAAGACCGAAGACGGCACTTATGAATTTCTGAGGCAGCCTTTTGCCCAGTATATAAAAACAGATATCGATGCCAGGTATAATTATAAGTTCAATAATGTAGCCTCGATGGTTTACAGGGGATTTTTCGGAATAGGAATTCCATACGGCAACTCAAAGGCCATCCCCTTTGAAAAACAATATTTCAGCGGAGGATCGAATGGAATCAGGGCATGGCAGGTACGTACACTCGGACCCGGATCGTACTCTTCACCGGATTCATCTACCTTCATTAACCAGACAGCGGATATTAAGCTGGAAGCGAATGCCGAGTACAGGTTCAAATTGTTCTGGATACTGGAAGGAGCGGTTTTCATGGATGCGGGAAATATCTGGACCTATAAGAATGATCCGGCCCGTCCCGGTGCGCAGTTTAAATTCAACAAATTCTATAAAGACGTGGCAGTGGGAACAGGTGCAGGATTACGATTTGATTTTGAATTTGTACTGGCGAGGGTTGATTTGGGTATGAAGCTCCGTGATCCGGCAATTGAGGGTAAATCAAAATGGATAGTGGCGGACAGGGGATACAGTTTCAAAAGAGACTTCGCAATAGTAATCGGGATTGGATATCCTTTCTGATCCAGGTCGTATTATAAAATTCATGTTAATTCCTTTGATCTACAGCTAATTTTTGTATATTGCATACAGTCTAACTGCATCTCGTAAAAAATGGTATTTATTCCTGAACCGCTAAGGAACTGGTTTGGATATACACGCCGGGAAAGGAGATCTGCCTCTGTTCTGCTTGTAATGATTGCTACTGTAATTGGTTTAAGGTACATCGTTCCTGAAAAGAATCTCAGCATTGAAAACCTTGGAACACTGCTTGCTGATACATTAAATACCCCGGGATTAACTGATGATGGATTGTTATCAGAAGATGACCTGAGTTCTTCCGGAACAGGCTTAGGCCTGACAAACACTGTATCCGGCATGAGGAGGACAAAGGCCCTTGCAAGGTATGAGAGCACTGCCGGAGCTAACCACAAAGTGGCTGACTGCACGAGAGTAATCTGGTCAGACAGCAGTGGAAAAACGAAGGAGGGAACCGGAATCAGAACAAATACCGCTTCATTGTCCAAAGTCGGGTTACAGTTTCATGAAAAAGTTCCGATCGACCTGAACAGTTGTGATTCAGCATTGCTTGAGTCCTTGCCCGGTATCGGACCCGTCCTCTCAGTCAGGATAATAAAATACAGGAATCTGCTCGGCGGTTATGTGAGGGTGGAACAGCTGATGGAAGTTTACGGATTACCTGCCGGGACATACGAAATGATTAAAGGAAGATTATTTGCAGATACTTCTCTTGTAAGGAAAATTAATATTAATTCTGCCGGATTCGGAGAAATGAGTCATATTCATTATCTTGAGAGATATGACATCTCTGCTATTTTGAATTACAGAAAGATAGCCGGAAAGATAAAGAATATTGAAGAACTCCGGGAGAACAAAATCATTACGCCGGAGAAAGCTGTCATGGTTGAGCCGTATATCAATTTTGAGTAATCAGCGGAGTAAACAAAAATACCTGATAAACATTTGGAAAGGGCTTTTATTATTAGTAATTTTATTAACGGGAATATTTTGAAAATGTGTTCAGAATCTTTAATCAGCAATAAAAATATCTGAAATGATGAATTTTAATCCGTAAAAGTTTTGAAAAGAATTTTTCTCTTTCTAACTTTGCGCCTCTTTAAAAATAGAATTTTAGACTATGATCATTGTACCATTAAAAGAAGGCGAAAATATTGAACGGGCACTAAAGAAGTTCAAGAGAAAGTTTGAAAAGACTGGTGTAATTCGTGAACTTCGATCACGTCAGGCTTTTATTAAGCCTTCAGTCCGTCGCAGGGAAGAAATCAAGAAGGCTATGTACGTACAGAAGCTGCAGGAAGACGAAGAATAATTCGTTTATCTTGTCCTTTATTTTTAACAAACAGATACGGGGGTTCCTTCATGGATCATAAGGAATCATTCTTACAATATCTGCAAATCGAGAAGCGGTATTCACCTCATACTGTCCGGTCGTATCAGAACGATCTGGATCAGTTTTTTTTGTTTCTGGATTCACTTGGACAGCAGACGGATCCTGTTCTGGTAACCTCGCATGACATCAGGGCATGGGTTGTAAGTATGCTCGACAACAGCTATTCAGCGGCGAGTGTTCACAGGAAGATATCATGTCTGAGGGTTTTCTACCGTTATCTCAGGAAAGAGGGAGTCATCAAGAGCGATCCCCTTGAAAAGGTAGCTCTGCCAAAGAGAAAGAAGAGTCTTCCTGTATTTGTTGAGGAGATAGCATTGGAGGAATTGCTTGACAGGTATGATTTTGGGGATGGTTTTTCAGGCATAAGGAACAGGACAATTATTGAGATGCTGTATCTCACTGGCATGAGGAGGGCTGAGCTAATTGGGCTTCGGGATAGCGATGTTGATCTTGAGGAGGGTACTGTCAAGGTGACCGGGAAGAGGAACAAGCAGCGTATAATACCTCTGGTTAAGCCTTTTGAAGTGCGGCTCAGGGAGTATACAGGAATCAGGGATAAGGAGTTAACTATACCACACGAAAGGTGGTTTTTTATGACTGACAAAGGGAACAAGTTATATGGTAAGTATGTTTATAATATAGTTAACAGATACCTGTCCATGGTCACTACTATTGAGAAGCGGAGCCCTCACATTTTAAGACACACATTTGCCACGCATATGCTCAACAGGGGAGCAGACCTGAACTCCATAAAGGAGTTGCTCGGGCATGCCAACCTTTCGGCCACTCAGGTTTATACCCACAATACATTTGAGAAACTCAGGAAAATATATAAACAGGCTCATCCAAGAGCTTAACTAATAACAAAAAAGAGGAGGAACTACTATGAATATTCAGATTCACTCGGTGAGGTTTGATGCTGACAAGAAGCTTATTGACTTTGTTAATCAGAAACTGGATAAGCTCGCCCAGTTTGGTGAGGATATTGTAAATGCCGAAGTATACCTGAGGCTTGACAAGGATCAGGAGCGTGAGAACAAAATCAGCGAAATTAAGGTGGAGATATCTGGGAGTTCCCTATTTGCAAAGAAGCAAAGTAAATCATTTGAAGAGTCTACGGATGAGGCAATAGATGCTCTTAAGAAACAGATAACCAAGTACAAGCAGAAGAAGAGAGGTATCTGAAAAATCTCACTTTAAAATTACGTAGATTTATTTTGAATAATAAAATTTAAATTCATACATTTGCAAACCGTTTTTCAAGGGCTTTTTATGCTCTTACGGTGCGTTCTTTAAATTGCCGATGTAGCTCAGTTGGCCAGAGCAGCTGATTTGTAATCCGCAGGTCGGGGGTTCGAATCCCTTCATCGGCTCTTGAAAGATTTGGAAAAGTGTGTCTTAAGAGTTCAACTCTGTTTTTTTGGGGAGATACCAAAGCGGCCAACTGGGGCAGACTGTAAATCTGCTGGCGAATGCCTTCGTAGGTTCGAATCCTGCTCTCCCCACATAAAACGGGAATAGAACGGTAAAAGAGCCGTAATATTCAGGGTTGCAGTTTTTGGACGATATTAAGCGGGAGTAGCTCAGTTGGTAGAGCATTAGCCTTCCAAGCTAAGGGTCGCGGTTTCGAGTACCGTCTCCCGCTCACTTTTTGAGGCCAGAGTAGCTCAGGGGTAGAGCACTTCCTTGGTAAGGAAGGGGTCGGGGGTTCAATTCCCCCCTCCGGCTCAACAGGATTTTTGATTATGATTGATTATAGA
This sequence comes from uncultured Bacteroidales bacterium, assembly GCA_963789465.1. Classification (GTDB taxonomy): domain Bacteria; phylum Bacteroidota; class Bacteroidia; order Bacteroidales; family VadinHA17; genus LD21. The sequence continues at coordinate 1,944,290 of CAWBLL010000019.1, read as the reverse complement.
TAAACTTAATTTAATACGCTTGGAGTTATGGCAAAAGAAAAATTTGACAGGTCGAAACCGCACGTAAATATTGGTACAATTGGTCACGTGGACCATGGGAAAACCACTTTGACGGCAGCGATCACTATGGTCCTTGCCAAAAGAGGCCTTTCAGAGGTCAGGGATTTTGACTCAATTGATAATGCACCTGAGGAAAAGGAAAGGGGTATTACCATTAACACTGCTCACGTTGAATATCAGACCGCTACACGTCACTATGCGCACGTAGACTGTCCTGGACACGCCGACTATATCAAGAATATGGTTACTGGTGCAGCACAGATGGACGGTGCTATTCTGGTAGTAGCAGCGGATGATGGTCCGATGCCTCAGACACGTGAACATATCCTTCTCGCACACCAGGTGAATGTGCCATCAGTGCTCGTATTCATGAATAAAGTTGATATGGTTGATGATGAAGAGTTGCTCGAGCTTGTTGAAATGGAGGTTCGCGATCTTCTTAACTTCTATAAGTTTGACGGTGACAATGCTCCTGTTATCCGTGGTTCTGCTCTTGGTGCCATGCACGGTGAAACAAAATGGGAAGACAAGGTTATGGAGCTTATGGACGCTGTTGATTCATATATTCCTATTCCTCCACGTGAGAATGAGAAGCCATTTCTTATGCCGGTTGAAGACGTCTTTTCAATCACCGGCCGCGGTACTGTTGCTACCGGACGTATTGAAACAGGTGTTGTGCTTACAGGCGATGAGCTTGAACTGATTGGGCTGGGTGCTTCAAAACGCAAATCAGTATGTACCGGTGTTGAGATGTTCCGCAAGATACTTGACCGTGGTGAAGCTGGTGACAACGTAGGTCTGCTTCTCCGTGGTGTTGATAAGAAAGAGATTAAAAGAGGTATGGTTCTTGCCAAACCTGGGTCAATCACTCCTCATACAAAGATTAAAGCTGAGGTTTATGTTCTGAAGAAAGAAGAAGGCGGACGCCATACTCCATTCCATAATAAATACCGTCCTCAGTTCTACGTAAGGACACTTGATATTACTGGTGAGATCACTCTTCCTGAAGGAACAGAAATGGTTATGCCGGGTGACAATGTTACAATTACAGTTGACCTTATCTATCCGGTTGCTATCAATGTTGGACTTCGTTTTGCAATTCGTGAAGGCGGGAGAACAGTTGGTGCCGGCCAGGTAACTGAAATTCTGCAATAAAAGGTTTTGGATATTGGATAGTTTGTAGGGGCGGGTCGCGACCCGTCACTACAAACCAAATAAACGGGTGTAGCTCAGTTGGTAGAGCACTGGTCTCCAAAACCAGGTGTCGGGAGTTCGAGTCTCTCCTCCCGTGCTAAATTACTAGTAATATGAATATAAAAGGATATTTTCAGGAATCGTACACAGAACTCATGCACAAGGTGACCTGGCCTACATGGGGCGAGCTTCAGAACAGCGCCGTACTGGTTATGGTGGCTACCCTGATCTTTGCCGTTATTGTGGCAGGAATGGATTTTGTCTTCAGCAGGGCAATGCAATTTATTTACAGTATGTTATATTAACAGGAGAAAATTGCAATGAGCGAGAACATAAAAAGATGGTATGTGTTAAGAGCTATCGGCGGCAAGGAAAAAAAAGTGAAGGAATATATCGATAGTGAAGTGACACGCCTTAAGCTTGAGGAGTTTGTCGCACAGGTTCTTATCCCGACCGAAAAGGTTTACCAGATAAGAGCAGGCAAAAAAATCAGCAAGGAGAGAACTTTCTTTCCTGGTTATGTTCTTGTTGAAGCAGTTCTGGTAGGCGAGATACCCCATCTGCTCAGAAATGTACCGAACGTCATCGGATTTCTGGGTTCACAGGATGGAGAACCGGTTCCCCTCAGGAAAGCTGAGATCAACCGCATCCTCGGAAAAGTGGATGAACTGAATGCCAGTGATGAGGAACTGAATGTTCCGTTCTTCGTGGGTGAATCAGTGAAAGTAATAGATGGTCCTTTCAACAGTTTTACCGGAATAATAGAAGAGGTTAATGATGAAAAGAAAAAGCTCAAGGTGATGGTCAAGATTTTCGGAAGAAAAACACCTCTTGAGTTAAGTTTTATGCAGGTGGAAAAAGAGAATTAACAGAAGATATTGATAGTTGTAATATTCATAATGCTTCCTGAATAACTATCAAGAGCTCGCAATAAATAAGCAAATTTAAAATTATGGCAAAAGAAGTTGCTGGACTAATCAAGTTACAGATTCGTGGCGGAGGCGCTAATCCATCTCCACCAGTCGGACCCGCACTGGGCTCGAAGGGTGTGAATATAATGGATTTCTGTAAGCAATTTAATGCGAGGACCCAGGATAAGGCAGGGAAAGTGATACCGGTAGTTATAACGGTTTATGCAGATAAATCGTTCGAATTTGTTACAAAAACTCCACCGGTCGCTATACAGCTTTTAGAGGTTGCCAAGGCGAAGAAGGGCTCAATGGAACCCAACAGAAACAAGGTAGCATCAATTTCCTGGGACCAGGTCAAAACAATTGCCTCGGATAAAATGGAGGATCTAAACTGTTTTACAGTGGAGGCCGCTATGCGAATGGTAGCTGGAACAGCCAGAAGTATGGGGATCACCGTAAGAGGAGAAGCCCCGGTAAAATAATTAATTAGCAGAAAAAATGACTAAACTTACCAAAAATCAGAAGCTTGTTCTTGAGAAAATCGAAAAGGACAGGCTCTATACATTGAAAGAGGCTTCCTCTTTGGTTAAGGATATTACCAAAACCAAATTTGATGCTTCTGTCGATTTGGATGTAAGGTTAGGAATAGATCCGAGAAAATCCAATCAGATGGTTCGCGGTGTTGTTTCACTTCCTCACGGAACAGGTAAAGAGACACGTGTACTCGTTCTCTGCACCCCCGATAAGGAGGCTGAGGCAAAAGAAGCCGGAGCCGATTTCGTTGGCCTTGACGACTATGTCGAAAAGATCAAGGGAGGTTGGACAGATATGGATGTTATCATAACCATGCCATCTGTTATGGGAAAGGTCGGTCAGTTAGGTCGCATACTCGGTCCTCGCGGACTGATGCCAAACCCTAAAAGCGGTACTGTTACAATGGAAATAGGGAAGGCTGTTAAAGAAGTGAAGCAGGGGAAAATTGATTTCAAGGTTGATAAAACCGGGATCATTCATGCCTCTATTGGAAAAGTCTCATTCGAACCTCAAAAGATCGTCGAAAATGCAAGGGAGTTTATCTCTATTGTAAACAAACTCAAACCGGCAGCCGCAAAAGGAACCTACATCCGTAGCGTATTCCTTTCAAGCACAATGAGCCCGGGAGTAAAGATCGATCCTAAAGGTCTTGATGATTAATTTATTAAGTAAATACTTGATTTAAAATGAGACGTGAAGAAAAAAATGCTATCATAGACAGCCTTGCTGAGAGATTCAAAGAATACAGTCACTTTTATCTGACTGATACTGCCCAGCTTAATGCAGCTGCTACGAGCGACCTTCGGAGAAAATGCTTTGACAACGATATTAAACTGATCGTTGTAAAGAATACTCTCCTCAAAAGAGCACTCGAGCAGTCTGAAGAGAACTTCGAAGAACTATATCCGGTTCTTAAAGGTACTACATCCATCATGTTTACGAACGCCGGTAATACTCCTGCAAAACTCATTAAGGAATTCCGCAGGAAACATGATAAACCCTTGCTTAAAGGCGCTTACGTTCAGGAATCTGTATATGTCGGTGATAATATGCTCGATGCTCTTGTTTCTGTTAAAACCAGGCAGGAACTCATCGGAGACATTATTATGCTCCTGCAATCACCTGCGAAAAACGTTATTTCAGCCCTCCAATCAGGTGGAACTAAAATTCATGGTGTTCTTGAAACACTATCAAAAAGAGAAGAATAATTAAAGTTTAATCAACTAAAAAATCAATAAAATGGCAGATCTTAAGAAATTTGCGGACGACCTTGTTAACCTATCTGTAAAAGAGGTAAATGAACTGGCTAAAATACTCAAAGATGAGTATGGAATTGAACCCGCCGTTGCAGCTGTTGCTGTTGCCGGTCCGGTAGCCAGTAGCGAAGCCGCTGCTGTTGAAGAAAAAACATCCTTCGATGTTATCCTGAAAGCAGCTGGTGGACAGAAATTACAGATCGTTAAACTGGTGAAAGATATCACCGGACTTGGATTGAAAGAAGCAAAAGCAGTAGTCGATGCTGCTCCTTCTCCGGTTAAGGAAGGTGTATCCAAAGATGAAGCAGAAGCAATTAAAAGTCAATTAGTAGAAGCAGGAGCTGAAGTTGAACTTAAATAGTTATACCTGATTGCTGGGTTATAGGTTTAGTCCCGATCTTTCGGGACTAAGCCTTTTTGTTCTTTAAATTATAAGTTCACTTAATCTTTTAATAAATGTCCTCAAAAAATACCGAAAGAATAAGTTTCGCTTCCAGAAAAAATCAGCTGGAATACCCTGATTTTCTGGATATTCAGTTGAAATCATTCAGCGAGTTTTTTCAGCTTGGAACAACTCCTGAAAACAGGAAAAAGGAGGGGCTTTTTAAGGTCTTTACTGAGAATTTTCCCATCACTGATACTAGGAACAATTTCGTTCTTGAATTTTTGGATTACTATATAGATCCTCCGCGCTATACCATCGAGGAGTGTATCGAACGCGGACTTACTTTCAGCGTCCCTCTCAAAGCAAAACTGAAACTATATTGTACCGATCCTGAACATGAGGATTTTGATACAGTAATCCAGGATGTCTATCTTGGAACCGTTCCATATATGACGGAACGTGCAACATTCGTAATAAATGGTGCAGAAAGAGTCGTCGTATCACAGCTGCACAGATCTCCGGGCGTCTTCTTCGGACAAAGCATACACGCTAACGGCACAAAACTATATTCAGCCAGGATAATACCATTCAAAGGCTCATGGATAGAATTTGCCACCGATATCAATAATGTGATGTATGCCTACATCGACAGGAAGAAAAAACTGCCTGTTACAACTCTCCTCCGGGCTATCGGTTTCGAAAGCGATAAGGATATCCTGGAGATATTTAACCTCGCAGAAGAATATAAAGTCTCAAAAACCAATATCAAAAAACTTGTCGGCCGCAAACTGGCTGCCAGGGTACTGAGAACATGGGTTGAAGACTTCGTGGATGAAGATACCGGCGAGGTTGTTTCCATTGAAAGAAATGAAGTAATACTCGACAGGGAAACTATCATCGAATCAGAACATGTCGACCTGATAGTTGATTCCGGGGCAAAAGCTATCCTTCTCCACAGGGATGATACAACCCTGTCTGATTATGCTATAATATATAATACTCTTCAAAAAGACCCTTGTAATTCTGAAAAAGAGGCAGTTATTTATATCTACCGGCAGCTGCGGAATGCAGAACCTCCAGATGAAGCTACTGCCCGCGACGTTATCGACAAACTGTTTTTCTCTGACAAGCGATATGACCTCGGTGAGGTGGGACGCTACAGAATCAACAAAAAGCTGGGCCTTGAGACTGAGATGTCAGTCAAGATTCTTACCAGGGAAGATATAATTAAGATAATCGGTTATCTTATTGAGCTGATAAACTCGAAGACCGATATCGATGATATTGACCATCTGAGCAACAGAAGGGTTCGTACTGTAGGGGAACAACTCTATGCCCAGTTTGGAGTAGGTCTTGCCCGTATGGCCCGTACGATACGTGAAAGAATGAATGTAAGGGACAATGAAGTGTTTACTCCGGTTGACCTGATCAACTCCAAAACACTTTCATCGGTCATAAATTCGTTCTTTGGTACTAATCAGCTTTCACAGTTTATGGACCAGACCAATCCCCTGGCAGAAATGACGCACAAGCGTCGTATGTCAGCCCTGGGCCCTGGCGGTCTTTCAAGGGAGAGAGCCGGTTTCGAAGTGCGCGACGTTCACTATACTCATTACGGCCGTTTGTGCCCGATTGAGACACCGGAAGGTCCGAACATAGGTCTTATATCCTCATTATGCGTCTATGCAAAAATAAACTCACTCGGATTTATCGAAACTCCTTACCTGAAAGTTAAGGATGCGCAGGTAGATTTCAGCGAAGACGGAATTGTGTGGCTGAGCGCTGAAGAGGAAGAGGAAAAGATGATAGCACAGGCCAACGCTGAGCTTACAAAAGATGGCCATTTTGAAAATCCAAGGGCTAAATGCAGATATGAAGCCGATTATCCTTTCGAAGAGGTTGCCAAGGTTGACCTTATGGATGTGGCTCCAAACCAGATAGCCTCCATCGCAGCTTCCCTTATCCCGTTCCTGGAACATGATGACGCCAACAGGGCACTTATGGGCTCGAACATGATGAGACAGGCTGTTCCGCTTATCAACCCCGAAGCACCAATCGTGGGAACAGGGCTTGAAGCACAGGTCATTCGTGACAGCCGTATACTCTATATGGCAGACGGCGATGGTATTGTCGAATTCGTCGATTCAAACGAAATTGTCATAAGGTACACCCGTACTGATGAAGAGAAATTCGTGAGCTTCGACGATGATATAAAGAGATATACTCTTCCGAAATACCGGAAGACAAACCAGAATACCTGTATCAACCTTCTTCCTGTTGTAAGGAAAGGCGAGAAGGTTATAAAGGGACAGGTTCTCACGGAAGGTTATGGTACAAAAGGCGGAGAACTTGCTCTCGGGAGAAACCTGAAAGTGGCTTTCATGCCTTGGAAAGGATACAACTTTGAAGACGCTATTGTGATATCTGAAAAAGTTGTACAGGAGGATTATTTTACTTCAGTACATATTGACGAATACCAGCTTGAGGTTCGTGATACAAAACGCGGTCTCGAGGAACTTACCTCCGATATCCCTAACGTAAGCGAGGAAGCAACAAAGAACCTCGACGAAAATGGTCTTATAAGGATCGGGGCGCACATCAGACCCGGAGATATCCTCATCGGAAAAATAACACCGAAGGGTGAATCTGATCCTTCCCCTGAAGAAAAACTCCTCAGAGCTATCTTCGGCGACAAGGCAGGCGACGTTAAGGATGCCTCGCTAAAAGCGGGTCCTTCACTGGAAGGGGTGGTAATAGATAAAAAACTGTTTACCAGGGCTATCAAGGACAGAAAAGCCAAAGCAGTGGAGAAGCCAATGCTTGACAAGATTGAAACAGAATTCAACAGAAGTGTTGATGACCTGAAAGCAAGACTTGTCGACAAGCTCTTCATTCTTGTCAATGGGAAAACTTCCCAGGGTGTTAAGGATTATCTGAACGTGGACGTGATCCCCAAAGGTAGCAAGTTTACACTGAAGCAACTGCAGGAGGTGGATTTTCTGAATGTTAATCCAAATAAGTGGACTACCGATAAGAAGAAGAATGACAGCATTAAGCAGCTCCTTCACAATTATATTATCAAGTATAAGGAGATTGACGGTATATATAAGCGCAGGAAGTATAACATTACTATAGGCGACGAACTGCCTGCAGGTATTGTACGTCTTGCCAAGGTTTACATCGCTAAGAAACGAAAGGTAAAAGTAGGTGATAAGATGGCGGGACGCCACGGTAACAAGGGAATTGTTGCAAGGATCGTTCGTGCGGAAGATATGCCATTCCTCGAAGATGGAACACCTGTAGACATTGTTCTTAACCCGCTGGGTGTTCCTTCAAGGATGAACCTTGGACAGATCTATGAGACAGTGCTCGGCTGGGCCGGTCAGAAGCTTGGACTGCGGTTCTCAACTCCTATTTTTGATGGAGCTACAATAACTCAGATAAACGAGTATACTGAAGCCGCCAACCTGCCCAAATATGGCAAGACTTACCTGTACGACGGTGGCACCGGCGAACGGTTCGATCAGCCTGCAACTGTCGGAGTTATATACATGCTTAAACTTGGCCATATGGTCGATGATAAGATGCACGCCCGTTCCATCGGACCTTATTCACTTATTACACAGCAGCCTCTGGGAGGTAAGGCACAATTCGGAGGTCAGCGCTTTGGTGAGATGGAGGTCTGGGCTCTTGAAGCCTTTGGTGCAGCACATATTCTGCAGGAAATTCTTACCATAAAATCTGATGATGTTGTTGGCCGTGCCAAAGCATATGAAGCTATTGTGAAGGGAGAACCAATGCCGCTTCCTGGCATACCTGAATCACTCAATGTTCTCCTGCACGAACTCAGAGGTCTCGGACTCAGCGTGATACTTGACTAAGGTATCTGCTGCTCCGTGTTTTGAATTTTTAGTTTTAGAATTATAAAATATTCGACATATGTCATTCAGAAGAGATAACAAAACAAAGACCAGTTACTCAAAAATCTCGATAGGTTTAGCATCACCGGAAGAGATACTCGACCGCTCCAGCGGTGAGGTACTGAAACCGGAGACAATTAATTACCGTACTTATAAGCCCGAACGCGATGGGCTTTTCTGCGAGAGGATATTTGGTCCGGTAAAAGATTATGAGTGTCATTGCGGAAAGTATAAAAGAATCCGCTATAAAGGCATAGTATGCGACCGGTGCGGTGTTGAGGTAACTGAGAAAAAGGTACGTCGTGAACGGATGGGGCATATTTCTCTTGTAGTGCCCGTTGCACATATCTGGTATTTCCGTTCATTGCCTAATAAGATTGGATATCTTCTCGGACTTCCGACCAAGAAGCTCGACTCGATAATTTATTATGAGAGGTACGTTGTGATTAACCCGGGTGTCAAGGCAGTTGATGGTGTCAAGTACCTCGATTTTCTGACGGAGGAAGAATATCTTGAAATAACAGAATCTCTTCCGAAAGACAATCAGTACCTGGAAGATACACATCCCGACAAGTTTGTCGCCGATATGGGTGCAGAAGCACTTTACAAGCTTCTCGGCCGTATCGATCTCGACGAAATGTCGTATGCTCTTCGTCACAGGGCCAATACTGAAACTTCCCAGCAGAGGAAAAATGAAGCTCTGAAGAGACTTCAGGTGGTTGAAGCCTTCAGGGATTCCAAACAGGTTAATAAGCCGGAATGGATGATCATTAAGGTGGTACCTGTGATTCCTCCTGAACTAAGGCCGCTTGTCCCTCTCGATGGGGGCCGTTTTGCAACCAGCGACCTGAATGATCTTTACAGAAGGGTCATAATAAGGAATAACCGTTTAAAAAGACTTATCGAGATCAAGGCACCTGAAGTGATCCTGCGTAATGAAAAACGCATGCTCCAGGAAGCCGTTGATTCTCTGTTCGATAATTCCCGTAAGGCAAATGCTGTTAAAACAGATGCAAACAGGCCTCTCAAATCTCTCAGCGACAGCCTTAAAGGGAAGCAGGGGAGATTTCGTCAGAATCTGCTCGGTAAAAGAGTTGACTATTCTGCTCGTTCTGTAATCGTTGTCGGTCCCGAACTGGGTCTGCATGAGTGCGGATTGCCCAAGGATATGGCAGCGGAGCTTTATAAACCATTTATTATACGTAAGCTTATTGAACGCGGAATTGTAAAAACAGTGAAGTCCGCTAAAAAGATAGTCGACCGTAAAGACCCGGTAGTATGGGATATACTGGAAAACGTTCTGAAAGGACACCCGGTCCTTCTCAACCGTGCCCCTACACTTCACAGGCTTGGGATACAGGCTTTTCAGCCTAAGCTTATTGAAGGAAAGGCTATTCAGCTTCACCCTCTGGTATGTACGGCATTTAATGCTGACTTCGACGGTGACCAGATGGCAGTTCATCTTCCACTGGGCAATGGTGCAATTCTTGAAGCCCAGATGCTCATGCTCGCTTCACATAATATTCTGAACCCTGCAAATGGAGCTCCGATCACCGTGCCTTCACAAGACATGGTCCTCGGCCTTTATTACATTACAAAGGGAAGGAAAAGCACAGAGACGGAAAAGGTCAGGGGCGAAGGCCTTATCTTCTACTCTCCTGAAGAAGTCAATATAGCATTTAATGAAGGGAAGATCGATCTGCATGCATATATAAGGGTTAAAGTGAACGACAGAAAAGATGGCGATTTTGTTAATCATATCGTCGAAACTACAGTCGGAAGGGTAATCTTCAACCAGTATGTGCCTGTGGAGGTCGGATATATAAATGAGATCCTTACCAAAAAATCGCTCAGGGATATTATCGGACGTGTTCTGAAACTTGCAGGGACAGCCAAGACAGCTGATTTCCTTGATGCAATAAAGAACCTTGGATTCTATTCCGCCTTCAAGGGTGGCCTGTCATTTAACCTTGACGATGTTATCATCCCCGAAGAGAAGACCAAATTCGTTGCAGAAGGTTATGAGCAGGTTGAAGAGGTGCTGAATAACTACAGTATGGGATTTATTACCAATAATGAACGCTATAATCAGATAATCGATATATGGACACATGTTAATGCAAGACTGACACAGTCTCTGATGAAGCAGCTTTCAAATGACAAGCAGGGCTTCAACTCTGTTTACATGATGCTGGATTCAGGTGCGAGGGGCTCCAAGGAGCAGATCCGCCAGCTTTCAGGCATGAGAGGCCTTATGGCTAAACCCCAGAAATCGGGAGCTACAGGGTCAGAGATTATTGAAAACCCCATCCTTTCAAACTTTAAGGAGGGATTATCAGTTCTTGAATACTTTATATCGACTCACGGTGCCCGTAAGGGACTAGCAGATACTGCACTGAAAACAGCTGACGCCGGTTATCTTACACGACGTCTTGTTGACGTTTCTCAGGATGTCATCATCAACGAGGAAGACTGCGGAACACTTAGAGGATTGGTTGCAACAGCCATTAAGAAGAATGAGGAAGTTGTTGAATCATTGTACGAAAGAGTTCTTGGACGTACTGCCGTTCATAATGTATACCATCCTCTTACAGGTGATCTGATCGTGGAATCAGGTCAGGAACTGACAGAAGAACTGGCCAAAAAAATAGAGGATTCTCCCATTGAGCAAGTCGAAATCAGATCGGTGCTTACATGCGAATCCAAAAAAGGAGTTTGTGCAAAATGTTACGGCCGTAACCTTGCCAATGGAAGGATGGTTCAGAAAGGAGAAGCTGTAGGTGTAATAGCAGCTCAGAGTATCGGAGAACCAGGTACCCAGCTTACTCTACGTACATTCCACGTCGGTGGTACCGCCTCGAATATTACAACCGAGTCGAGGCTCGTTGCACGCTATGGTGGAATTGCCGAGATTGAAGAACTCCGGACTGTTCCGAAGAAGGATAATGAAAAAGGAGATATCGATGTGGTTATCGGCCGTCTGGCAGAGCTTAGAATTGTTGACAAAAAGACCGGAATTGCACTCACCACACACACTATTCCTTACGGGTCGAAACTTTATGTTAAGCCCGGTCAGGATATTGAAAAGGGCAAGCTCATTTGTGAATGGGATCCTTTCAATGCAGTTATTATTGCAGAAATGGGAGGTAAGATAGGATATGATTACCTGATTGAAGGTGTAACATTCCGGGAAGAATCTGATGAGCAGACCGGATTTAAGGAAAAAGTAATAATAGAAAGCAGGGATAAGACCAAAAACCCGGCAATCAAGATACTTTCGGCGAAAGGTGAAGAACTCAGGGTTTATAACCTTCCGGTCGGATCACACATGGTTGTCGATACTGATAAACTTGTTGAAGCAGGTGAGGTACTTGCCAAGATACCCCGTGCTGTTGGAAAATCTGGTGACATAACCGGAGGTCTCCCCCGTGTCACTGAATTGTTTGAGGCACGTAACCCGTCCAACCCTGCCATTGTTTCAGAAATAGACGGCGAGGTAACATTCGGTAAGATAAAAAGAGGTAACAGGGAAATTTCAATTAAGTCTAAAACAGAGGAGACAAAGAAGTATCTGGTGCCACTTTCAAAACAGATTCTCGTTCAGGAAAATGATTATGTAAAGGCCGGTATCCCTCTCTCTGATGGGGCAATTACTCCATCAGATATCCTGGCAATCAAAGGGCCTACCAAGGTGCAGGAATATATTGTCAATGAGATTCAGGAGGTTTACCGTCTTCAGGGAGTAAAAATCAATGATAAACATTTTGAGATCATTGTACGCCAGATGATGAGAAAAGTCGAGATTGTGGATCCGGGTGATACCAAATTCCTCGAGCGTCAGATTGTCGACAAGCTTGAGTTCATGGATGAGAACGACTGGATATACGGCAAGAAGGTAATAATTGACAGTGGTGATTCACAGACACTTCGTCCGGGAATGATTGTGACTGCCAGAAAACTGAGGGATGATAATTCGGTTCTTAAACGCCGTGACCTGAAAGTAGTCGAGGCCAGGGATGCTATCCCTGCAACGTCGAGTCAGGTTCTTCAGGGAATTACCAGGGCTTCACTTCAGACCAAGAGCTTCTTCTCAGCCGCCTCCTTCCAGGAGACAACAAAAGTTCTTAACGAAGCCGCAATTCTTGGAAAAATTGACAGACTGGAAGGTCTTAAGGAGAATGTTATTGTTGGGCACCTTATTCCAGCGGGAACAGGCCAGCGTCAGTATAACAGTATTATTGTCGGTTCGCTCGACGAGTATGAAAATCTTGTCGGTGTACAACACGAACCTGAAGTTGAAGTTCGGAAATAAATTGATCAGATATGACAGATCCCAAAAACCAGGGACAAATCAGTATCGAGCTGAATGAAGAAGTTGCCCAGGGCACTTATTCAAACCTTGCTGTGATAACTCATTCAGCTTCTGAATTTGTCATCGACTTTATAAGGATCATGCCCGGAATACCTAAAGCACAGGTAAAATCGAGGATAATCCTTACGCCTGAGCACGCTAAAAGGCTTGTTGCGGCACTGCAGGATAATATTGCGAAATTTGAAAGTGTCAATGGCCAGATAAAGGATGTTAAGGGCTCAGGACCTGTTATGCCTCTAACTTTTGGAGGACCAACTGCTCAGGCTTGAAAGAAAAAGATTATCTTGCACATTATTGAAAATGTATAATTAAGTCCGACAATCAATGAAAAGGAATATCTTAAGCAAAATTCTTGTCATACTTATTATGACAGCTCCAGCGGTTTCCTATTCCGGTTGCAAGAAGCAGGCTAAATGCGGCTGTGGCAAAGATGTATTATTCACTCTGACAAATGCGGCATCCAATGTTTATTTCAGCGACCAGTCAGGAAGCATTACTTTTACTACCAGAGATGATCCTTATTCTCAGTATAATTTTTGCAATCCAAGTGAAATGAGAAGCAAACTGGCTGATTATCAGACAGGTGATGAACTTCTGGTTTCAGGTCATGTATACTGGAATTGTGCTTATCTTAATCAGACAAGTAATTCATCCTACGGAAGTCCCTATAAGATATATGATGTCGAGGTTACTGATGTTTATATGGACCTTTACGGTAAAAAATAGGCAGTTTACTGCATCAGGCATTAATCCGGATTTAAACTTAAGTCCGGATTTTTCTTTTGTTAATCCTCAATAATCATTCAATTTCGTATATTTCCGAAAATTATTTCAATGTTTCACCACAATGTTTCTTTTGCAGGTGCGGGGAGAGTTGCTTCAGCTTTATGCAGAAGGATATATGCAGCAGGAATCAATGTAGATCGTATTGTCTCTTTAACGGAACAGAACGGCCGTGCTCTTGCCGACTCATGTGAAGCATCCTGGTCACCGGTTCCGGAATTTCCGGCATCAACCGATATAATTATTGTTGCAGTTCCTGATCACAGGCTGAAAATTCTCCTCGGAAATATTAAATGCGGGCACGATACCCTGGTTGTACATACAGCCGGCAGCTTCGGGCTGGATATCTTTCCTGAAAATATTACATCAAAAGGCATATTTTATCCTCTTCAGACTTTTTCCAGGGAACGTAATGTGGATTTCACGGGACTTCCGTTTCTGCTCGAATCATCAGATAAAAAATCGTATGATATTCTTGAAAAACTCGCTGCAGAAATAGGATCGGCACCATACTTTTTTACTTCCAAACAAAGGAAGATGGTTCATCTGGCAGCAGTTTTTATTTGTAACTTTACCAACCATATGCTTACAAGTGGTAAACAAATAGTTGAAAAGGAAGGCGTTCCTTTTGAAATATTCTATCCCCTTATACATGAAACCATGTCCAAGGCGTTGGATACTGGACCAGAAAATTCGCAGACAGGACCTGCGGTGAGAAATGACCGTAATACTATTGAGAAGCATATGGAATTACTTTCCTTCTCACCGGAATTGAAAAAGGTATACAATGAGATAACAATGTCTATTATTAAATATTATAACAAGAAGTGATATATGGTTAATTTTAAGGAAGACCTTATGAATGTTAAGGCCTTTATCTTTGATATCGACGGAGTCTTGTCCACCCAGACAATCCCACTAAATCTGTTCGGTGTTCCAAACAGAACGGTTAATCTGAGGGATGGTTATGCTATCCAGCTTGCCATACGAAAAGGTTATCCGATAGGTATAATTTCGGGAAGCCGTTCAAAAGAATATATGAAAAGGCTTAAAATGCTGGGCGTTAAGGATATTTATCTCGACAGCAAATCGAAACTGGTACATTTCAATGATTTTCTCAAAAGACACAATCTCCTAAAAGAAGATGTCTTATTCATGGGTGACGATATTCCTGACTATCAGGTGATGAGGGCGGCCGGATTGCCTGTATGCCCTTCTGATGCCGACAGTGAAATCAGACAGGTGGCATCTTATGTGTCCGATAAAAAGGGAGGCGAAGGGTGTGTCAGGGATGTTATTGAGCAGGTGCTGAGACTTCATAATAAGTGGATGGACACTGATGCTTTTACATGGTAAGAAAATGAAAGCATTCCTCAACCTTATCCGGTGGCAGAACCTTATTATCGTCATTTTGACCATGGTACTGATGAGATATGCGGTAATCGCTCCGGTATTGAGCAAGATCGGGGTAAGCCTTGCCGGAGGCGCAGCCGGCAAAGTGCCAATGGAGCTTCAGTTTTCGCTGTTGGATTTTATTCTGCTTATTGCTGCCACGGTCTTCCTTACCGCAGGCGGATATGTCATCAATGATTATTTTGACATCAGGACAGATCTTATAAACAAGGGAAGAGTAATTGTTGGAACCAGTATCCCCAGGCGGAAGGCCATGATGTGGCATAATATCTTTAACATAGCAGGTGTCTCGATTGGTTTTTATATTTCGTGGAAAGCAGGATATTTTTGGCTTGGAACCATGTTTCTGGTTGTATCCGGGCTGCTCTACTTTTATTCTGCCAGCTACAAGCGACAATTTCTCATTGGCAATCTGGTTGTTGCAATTCTTGTTGCCATGGTTCCGCTCCTTGTAGTCATTTTTGAATGGCCTGCAATTTACAGGTATTATTCGATGAATGCCGCTGCTCTGCCAGATTTCAATCTCATTTTTTACTGGGTGGGAGGCTTCTCTGTTTTTGCATTTCTTACGACACTGACCCGTGAAATAATTAAAGATATTGAGGATTTTGAGGGAGATATTGCCTATGGGAGAAATACAGTGCCCATAGTAACCGGTATTCTCCCTGCCAGGATAATATCCGTGAGCCTGGTGGTAATCACACTGGTATTACTCTATCTCACCTGGTATTTTTTTATTAATGATCTTATTACCCTTATTTACCTTTCCATTACAATAACGTTGCCTCTTATTTATGTCGTATTCAAGGTAGTGAAAAGCACCGACAAGATTCAACTCCACAGGGCCAGCAAGGTAATGAAGGTTGTAATGCTGACAGGCATTCTCTATTCCCTGGTGGTTAAGGCAATACTCACCTGGAACCTTTATTGAATATGATTACTGATAAACTTGAAAATTACAGGATAATTCTTGCATCAGCTTCTCCAAGAAGGCAGCAGTTGATGAGGGACCTTGGACTGGCATTCGAAGTCGTAATAAAAGAATATGATGAGTACTTTCCTTCTGGACTTGGAGGCAGATCTATTGCCGAATATATTTCCAAACAGAAAGGCGCCTTGTTTGCAGGTGAGTTATCGGAGAAAGACATTGTTATCACAGCTGACACCCTTGTATGGTGCAATGACATGGTTCTTGGAAAGCCGCGCGACTATCCTGAAGCGGAAGAAATGCTCATGGCAATATCAGGCAATACACATGAAGTAATAACAGGCGTTACAATATTATCGGCATCCAGGGTAAAAACCTTTTCCGTTTCATCGAAGGTTACCTTTGATATTCTTGAACCTGAAGAGATCAGTTATTACATTCAAAAATACAAACCCTATGATAAGGCAGGGGCATATGGCATACAGGAATGGATAGGACTGGCTGCATGTTCATCTATTGAAGGGTCATATTTCAATGTTATGGGATTGCCTGTCAGAACTCTCTACAGGGAGTTGCAGGAATTTGTAAAACATTTCTCTGTGTAACTCTGTGATCCCTCCGTGTCCTCTGTGCTAGTTTTTTAAATTATTACAAATAGTGATCCCGAGATAATAAAAAGTTTCACAGAGATAAATATATAAACGCAAATTGATTAAATAAGAGATTTATGACGACATACAAACAACTATTACTGCTTATTTTGCTATCCGGTATTATTATTCCATCCACCAGGGCTGATGAGGGAATGTGGATTCCTATATTGATCGAAAGGTATAATATCAAATTAATGCAGGAGAAGGGTTTTAAACTTTCTGCTGAGGATATCTACAGTGTAAATAAGGCATGTATGAAGGATGCAATAGTACAATTTGGCGGAGGCTGTACCGGAGAAGTGATATCCTCCGACGGACTTCTCATAACAAACCATCACTGCGGCTATAGTTCAATATTAAAGCATTCCACCCTGCAGAACGATTACCTCACTAATGGATTCTGGGCGATGTCAAGAACAGAGGAATTGTCAAATCCCGGTCTCACGGTAACATTTCTCAAGTGGATGGAAGATGTCACAGAAAAGGCATTGCAGGGGGTATCTGATTCCATGGACAATGCTGAACGTAATAAAATAATTGATGCAAACATTATCGGAATTACTGAGGGTGCAACGAAGGGAACCTTGTATTCCGCTATTGTACGACCATTTTATATGGGCAGGCAATATTTCCTCTTTGTGAATGAAACTTTCAGGGATATACGTCTGGTAGGTGCTCCTCCCTCAGCTATAGGGAAATTCGGAGGTGAGACCGATAACTGGGTATGGCCACGTCATACAGGCGATTTTTCAATTTTCAGGATCTATGCCGGCAATGACAATAAACCTGCAGAATATTCCATAGAGAATGTACCCTATAGACCATTGTATCATTTCCCTATATCACTCAGGGGGGTGAAGGAGGGCGACTTTACGATGGTCTTTGGTTATCCCGGCAGTACAGAGGAATATGTGCCATCCTACTATATCGATATGATAAAGAACTATTTCGATCCAGGAATGATTGAGATCCGGTCCAGAAAGATTGAAATAATGGAAGCGGCAATGAACTCCGATCCCATGATACGTATTCAATACTCGGCCAGGAAATCTGGTCTGGCCAACTCCTGGAAAAAATGGATAGGGGAGAGCCAGGGCCTGGAAAAAATGACTACCATCGGGAAAAAACAGGAGTATGAAAAAAAACTCACAAGCTGGATCAATGAATCTGACGAACGTATAAAAAAATATGGAAAATTGCTGGAAGAATATCAGGCATTGTACAGTAAGTTAAAGTCATACTACTTTGTTAATAGTTATACCGGCGAAGTCTTTTTCAACAGCGGGATCGAATCCGCAGGGTTTGCCAGAAGTATAAGGAAACTGGCAAAGCTTTATAAAACCGGTGATCATATTGCAGATCAGTCCGAATTGATGAAAATAAATCTTCTGGAGACAGGAAAAGGTTTTTTCAGGAACTATGATGCAGCTACCGATAAGAAACTATTTGTAGCGCTGATGAAACTATACGGTGAAAATGTGGATCCTGCTTGGCAGGCTCCGGAGTACGTCAGGTTCAGGAATTCCTGCAAGGGAGATTTTTCTTCGGTTGCGGACAAACTCTATTCAACTTCGGTTTTTACTGATGAGGCAAGATTCTCGGAATTTGTTAAAAAATTCAACAGCGCATCAATCTCCAGGCTGGAAAAAGACCCCTTCTATGCCATGGCGGTAAGCGCCAGCGATTACCTGGCTTTAAATATCAGGCCTGAACTCATCAGGATCAGCAGCGAAATTCAGAATCTCAACAGGATTTATATGGCCGCACAGATGGAATTTGAAAAGGACAGGGTCTTTTATCCTGATGCCAATTCCACTTTACGTGTAGCTTATGGAACCGTAAAAGGATATAAGTCAAAAGATGCGGTATGCTTTAATTATTATACAACATTAAAAGGTATAATGGAAAAGGACAATCCCGGAATATATGATTATGATGTCCCTGCCAGGCTCAGGGAGTTGTATAAATCAAAAGATTACGGACCTTACAGTCAGAACGGCGAAATTCCGGTATGCTTCCTGGCTGACAACCATACGACAGGCGGTAATTCGGGAAGTCCGGTTATTAATGCATACGGGCAGCTTATAGGGGTAAATTTCGACCGGGCATGGGAAGGTGTTGCCAGTGATATCGCCTTTAATCCGGAACAGAGCAGGAATATTAGTCTCGATATAAGGTATGCCCTCTTCATCATCGACAAGTTTGCCGGAGCCGGGTATCTCCTTAATGAGATGACACTTGTCAAATAAGCTCAGTGTCACTCTCTGTGTCCCTCATTGCCTACTCAGGGGATCTCTGTGTAAGCCTTAAAGAACTGCCACAGAGTGCCACAGAGGGTCCACAAAGCGACACAGAGAAGAAATCAGAAGCGTATCGTGTAGTTGATTTTCACCCTCGCTTCATATGCCTGGGGCTGGAACCTCTCCAGAGGATCTATGAAAGGAGAATTGAATGTCAGGTATATCTCTTTTCCGGGTCTTATGATCCATTGAAACCTTGATTGCAGGCCAATTATTTCAGTCTGATTTTCATATTGTGCATAATTGTACCACGACAGATTTGGGCTGAAGAGGAAATTAAGATTCAATCTGTAGATCTGTGTGACAAAGCTTCCATCAGGAAGAGTTACCCACTTTCTGTCAGATTCGATTCCGATATATACAGGCACAAATACCTTATAGCCCACCTGTATTAAAAAGTCCGACCGGTGCCCGGAATAAAACGATCCCAGCCCGATCTTCGTTGCCACCCAAAGGTTTCTTCTCCTTGCCGATGTGAGGGAAAGGGTATGTCGCCAGAAATTGTAACTGCCGGCCGGGATTATATAATCCTTGAGAATATTGAAGTCCTCAGGCAGCGATTCATATTGATATTGAGAGGAGAAAGATATGTCATCGCCACTGAGGAATATAAGGTCAAACAGATTAAGGCTGATGGATGAAGTCTCCAGTCCACCGTTTTTAAGGTCGGAAAAGAAAACATAGCTTACTCCGCTCTTTACCTGCATAACCGGAGAGTTATTGGGTCTTGGGCCCAGACCGATACCTCCGTAGAAATTCCTTATATTTTTACGGGGAACAAATCCAAGCCCTGCATTGTAGTTTTCTCCAACCTGCATATACCCTGCCCTGAAGTTCAGAAAATCATTCGGATAATTGATCTCTGTTCCAAATGATACATCATCTCCCTTCAGACTGTCAGTGAAAGACTTCATGCCATAGATGTTGTATGTGAGGTTTTTATTTCCTGCAATTTCAGAACTGGCAAGTCTCATATCCATTCCTGCCAGTGAATTCCCGATGCCAGAGGAGGCATCCCCATTGGTACCGATAAGTCCTATGGAGGATTGCTTGCCAATATTCCTTGATATTCTGCCGACAGTATATCCGGGATTGTCCCATTGATTGTCGTCCTTAATATGAAGAAAACCCAGATTCCAATTTCCAACCTTGCCTGTAAACTTGCCTCCGTAAATGATTGGAACGGGATTCCCATCACCATCCAGACCAAGTCTTCTGGAGAAGAAGGGAATATTCTGAGTGTTCATCGGATCTTCGCTGTCCCCGTTAATTCCGAAGGTAAAATAGTTTGCCCCATCGAGGAAAAAGTCTCTTTTTTCCGGGAAGAAGAGGCTGAACCTGGTCAGGTTAATTTGTTTGTCATCGACTTCTGTCTGGGCAAAATCGGTGTTGAAGGTAACTGCAGCCTTCAGGGACGGGGTTATATTGTAAAAAATGTCAAGGCCTCCGTTAACTATTGCATCAGAACTTTCTTCCTCTTTTTTGCTTAAACCTGCTGTCAGATAGGGGATTATGTCAAGACCAATCCCCTGCGAAATATCCGTTATCCCTGTTATTCTACCGGCATCAGAGATCTGGAACCTGTTCCCGTTAAGGGAGGTGGCAGGCCATGTGGAAACCTCTGATTTCCGTTTAATATACCTAATAAGTTTCAATCCCCAGGTACTGTTTCCCTTCTTAAAGGCAAGAGTCTTATATGGAATAGTAAGCTCAGCAACCCATCCGTCCTTTGTTATTTTTGCTTTCCCGTCCCATATCCCATCCCATGACTTATTAAAATCTTTCCCGTTTTCATTTACCAGCGCGTCTCCTATACTCCCCCTTGGGCCGATCTGAAACCAGTACCCGCTTCTTCCATCGAGATAAGTGTCGAATATCAGCTGTATCCTGTCATCATCGCCGAGGCTCACATCACGGGCCAGTTCTTTTGCAGTAATGCCTTTGGGATCATCAAAGCAGTGAATGCCCACATAAATATTATTGTGATCGAACAGGAAATAAAATTCGGATTTTTCCGAGGCGGGTTCACCAGTGTTTGGTTCTCTTTGATATAAATCGTTTATAACTGAGGCTTTTTTCCAGACAGGGTCATCCAGTTTTCCATCTATTACCGGTGGATTTTTAATGAAAACAGCTTTTATTTCAGGTTGGGCAAGAATGTTATGTACCGGCAGCATTACCACCAGCATTAAAATAGAAAAAACACGCATCATCTGATAAAATATGAGTCCCCAAAATAAGAATTTTCCAATTCAAAAACAGGTACTCTGATAAAAATATGATCAGTGATTGTGCATTCTGCACTCTATCCACGGGATTACACGTTCTTTCTCAACTTATGTTTGAGATTTGTTATGGCTGATTCCGGTGCCTTTCCGGATATAACATCCATTTTATGACCGTCATCCGGCAAGGGATTTCAGAACTGTTTTCATGTTTTGGCTATTTTACCGGGTTTTCCTGACTTTTTCGGGGCAGCCTTTTCATGGTTCTCATTTACCCTGAACTCGACAATTCTTACAATCAGTTCAAGCGGCAAAGGGTTATTGTAAGGAAACTGTATGCTCCCCTTTGAGGTATGATATGGACTTAATTCGTCGCTGAAGGCCTTTATAGCTGAAGAGAAGGGGTAGAATCCAAGATGATTTTTGTGAGCGGCAAAGTAAACCAGCATTCCATAAAAGGTATAGCCGGGCATTCGATAACTGATTTTTTCAGTGGCATCAGGTGCAGCCTTTTTGACGGCAGATCTCATTTCATTTAATTTTTCCTGTACATGCTCCGGGTAGTAGCTGATGTACTCATCGATGTTTTTTGGTATTTTTCCGGAATCCATTTCAATCAGTTTTTTTATGTATAACAATCAAATATTCAAATTGTTGTCATACATTGTAATCTTTAAGACTTTCTTTATTACATGGAAATAAATAAGTGGACGACTGACAAAAATTCTTAACTTTATAATATAAAATATTAGTTGTGAAAATTATTGCTGACGATAAAATTCCATTTCTTAAAGGAGTGCTTGAACCATATGCTGAAATCATATATTTACCCGGGAAAGAGATAACCCATGATGTTCTGATCGATGCGGATGCCTTGCTGATACGTACAAGAACGAAATGCAATGACGGGCTGCTGCGAGGTACTAATGTCAGATTCATTGGTACTGCTACAATCGGGATCGATCATATTGACACTCAGTTTTGCGAGAGGAATAATATAAGGTGGATCAATGCTCCTGGTTGTAACTCCTCATCAGTGCAACAATATATTGCTTCCGCTCTGATCTCTATAGCTCGGCACGGGAAGTTCCATTTGGATGAAAAGACAATAGGTATAATAGGAGCAGGCAATGTAGGATCAAAAGTTGCCAGGCTTGCTGAGATTCTGGGAATGAGGGTTCTGCTTAATGACCCGCCACGTGCCAGGAGAGAAGGGGAGGCAGCATTTGTGAAACTTGACAGAATACTGATGGAGGCTGATATTATTACCCTCCATATTCCGCTTACTGTTGCAGGAGAGGATCAGACTTTCCATCTGTTTGACAGCTGTACCTTTAACAAACTGAAACAAGGCACATGGTTAATTAATTCTTCACGTGGAGAAGTAGTGGATACCGATTCGTTACAGCATGAACTTGAGATATCCAGGCTGGGTGGTGCAGTGATAGATGTGTGGGAGAATGAACCTGATATTGACCTGCAGTTACTGTCAACTGTTTTTATAGCCACTCCGCATATAGCAGGTTATTCCACCGACGGAAAGGCAAACGGAACAGCCATGGTAGTCGACGCCCTTTGTAGGTATTTCGGACTTCCTGTTGAAACATGGTATCCCGAAAACCTGCCCCGGCCTGTCGAGCCTGATATTTTTATTGATGGTACCTCAGAAAGTGATGAGGAAATTTTAAGTAAGATTATTCTTCATACCTACAACATAAAGGCTGATGATGCTAAATTTCGTAATTCCCCATCCGATTTTGAAAAGCAGAGAGGTAATTATCCGGTACGGAGGGAATTCTCATCCTTTAATGTCAACCCTGGAAATGCATCTGAGAAGATCAGGCTTGTTTCTGAAAAGCTGGGATTCAACATTTTCGGCTGATTAATGTACTGAAAGACTTATCTTATTATTATATTGGAATATAGATATTCATAATAAACAGAAGAGGGAGCAATGAAAATATCATACAACCGGAGGGAATTTGCGAAAAATGCGGCACTGGTGGGAGCTGCATCATTTGGTTATCCGCTGGTTTCCGGCTTTGGCAACGGGAACGGAATGCCGAAAGGTGCCCGAAAGAGACATAATCTCAAAATAAGCCTGAATGCATTTTCATTTGATAAGCCACTCAGAGCAGGGACTATGTCACTTGATGATCTTCTGGATTTCTGTGCCGCAACAGGCTTTGACGGTGTAGACCTTACTGGTTATTACTTCCCGGGTTATCCGGAGGTTCCGTCGGATGAATATATCTTTCACATCAAGAGGAAAGCCTTCAGACTTGGTATTGATCTGGGCTGTACGGGAGTGCGAAATGATTTTACCTGGGCAGATCCTGTTAAAAGGGAGGGAGAGAAGAAGCTTGTGAAAGACTGGATCCATGTTGCCGGTAAACTGGGTGCACCGGGTGTCCGTATTTTCGCAGGTGTTCTGTCAAAAGAAGATTATCCGTGGGACCAAAGGGCAAAATGGATTGTTGAAGATATCAGGGAATGTGCTGATTATGGGAAAGCTAATGGAGTAATGATAGCTTTGCAGAATCACTATGATTTTATAAAAACCGCCGCTGATGTGGAGAAAATCCTGAAGATGGTCAACCACAGCTGGGTTGGACTGATGCTGGATATCGGCAGTTATCACTCTCCTGATCCTTATGCTGATATTGCCGCTACTGCAGGCTATGCTATAACATGGCAGATGAAGGAGAAGATATTTGTCAATGACGTTCAGGTTGAAACTGACTATAAAAAGGTAATTGACATTGTAAGGAAATGTGACTACAGTGGCTACTTGCCTCTTGAGACTCTGGGAGAGGGAGATCCTGCCTCCAAAGTTGAAGCCCTGTATACCAAAGTAAAATCGGTACTCGATAAATAGTTCCTAACGAGCCGGTTGCATCACACTGGCCATTTTGACTGCCTTCCCGTTTTTTCTGGCAGCTTCATATTCCTTAACCTGGAATACGAATGCCTGCAATCGGGTATCGAGGGACACTGAATCCTGTCCATCATAAGCGATATTTATGAAAGGGATATTGTTATTATCCTTTCTAAAGCTATCGCTGACTGAAGCAATGACAGTACCTGGCATACAAGTGAATGGGAGTATGGCTGCAATGCCGGATACACCTCTTCTGGAAAGTCCAACCGATGTCCCCATAGCAATGGGAGGATCGCCGTCATAAAATTCATTTACATATTTGTTTGACAGGTTGAGCATATCGTGAAGCGATATATCTTTTTCGTGATCCGTAAATTTCTTTATCCCGCGGAGAAGCGAGGCAGCTATGAAATCCTGGCCAAGGCCCTGGATCCTGGATTTGAAAACGCCTTTTTTGTCATTTTTCCACTTGCTGTCACGGGTGAATCTGTATGTGGAGTAATAGATCCATTCAGAAAACGGAGCGACAACTACCTCTACGCCAAGATCTTCAAGCCTGTTTGACATATTGCCGTTACAAGCTTCATTATCACGCATAAAAATCTCTCCGACAATTGATACAACAGGTCTCCTATGGCTTTTGTCAACTTTAATGGCTTTAAATTCTCCGGCGATTTCTGTCAGCACTTTATGCAGTCCTTTTGCTCCCTTCTCAATACATTTCTCAAGTCTAAGTAGTGACTCCCCATAAAGCTTATCCGACTCGCCCTTGTTTAACTCATAAGGTCTTGTTTCACGGTGGATCTTCCTGAGATAATCTGCAACGATGAAGCCTTTCCAGGCGTTGATCCTGAATTTCTGACCATGTTCTCCGGCAACATCCTCATAGGAGGTGTCATTTGAGGGAGTTATAAGTTCAGCATCCTGAAATCCGAGTCTGTCAAACAGGATCCTGTGAAACTGGTTATACTGTCCAAACCTGCAGGGACCATTGTGGTCGGGCATAAAAAAGCTCATTTTTGAAGGGTCTGCGCCAGGCTCCTGGAGTTTTTTAACAAAGCTTCCGGTAGTGCAAATCATTGGAAAGCACTCTTTGGATGATGTATATTTTCTCCCGAGAGCCATATCTTCAGATGTCTGCTTGGGTAATACCTGGGAGGGTATTCCACAGCTTCGCGCAGCAGCTGAAATCATATATGCCCCGTCATTCATATACGGGAAATACATCACCCTGTCCTTTGGAGGAGAGGATGGGCTTGGTCTTGGCCTGAAAATCTCAGGTTCCTTTTTTTCATTCTGTTCAGAGCCCTTGAGGCTGTCGAGGAACGCTTCAATACGTGTAACCATCCCGGCATCAGCTGAATGTTCATCCACTTCAAGATGCAGGAAGGGCTTGCCCTTAAGTTCTTCCGTAATATAATGCCATATGAAAGAGTCGGGACCACAGCGGAAATTGCTCAGGTAAACTGCATACAGATTTTCCGTATCCGCTACCAGCTGAGCAGCTGCAACCATTTTCTGACCATTTGGCCAGTACATATTCCTGTAATTCTTAAAAATATTGTAGGCCGAAAGATCGAGCATATCGACAGGAATAGGCATTACATTCTGTGTAATGAGCTTATCGACAAGAGCAAGATTCAGGTGTGGATCGGTGCTGTTGTAGGGTCTGCCAAGTAAAACTACCGGCCGGCAGTTTTTTGGAATGGATGAGAATACCTCTTTCCCGTAATCTACCAGCTTTTTCTCAAAAGCAGTCTGAAATCCGTCGGCTTTATAAACAGCTTTTCTGATACTGGCCTTGCTGATGCCGAATTTGTCACCGAAGTAAGCCATCATCTCTTTCATGAGAGCCCGTTCGAAAAACCTGAAATGAAGAGTGGGAACCAGAAATTTCGATTCATCAACTTTACCTTTCAGTGCAGCTTTGACCATAAAAGGATAGGTCTGCACCCATGGGCAATTACAGTTGTATGTGTCATTACCTACTTTTTCCTTCGCATTAATAATAAAAGGAATGAAAATATAGTCAACCCCTTTTTCAACCAGGTCAATGACATGGCCGTGCATAAGTTCCACAGGCAGGCAAGTTTCTGTAGTCATTGCTTCAATGGACTGATTTACAAGCCCCTTGTCGGATTCCCTCGATACCACAACATTAAATCCCAGTTCTTCAAAAAAAGTATGCCAGAATGGAAACTGCTGATAATAAACCATTAAAGCTCTTGGTATCCCTATCGTTTTAGCGGTTGCACCTTCAATTACAGGCTCAATGTAGCCTTCACGGAGCATTTCCAGTCGTTTCTCGAAAAGATTGGGAATATTATTGTTTGCCTTTTTCCTGCCATCTGTTTCATATTTTTCACAGCGGCCCCCATAGTACAATGATTTTTTGATTCCGTCAATTTTTACTCTTCTGATCTCACAATGATTTGTACAACTGTTGCAGACAAACCTGCTGATCTGGTATGCCACATTTCTGACGCCAAAGCCTTTAAAGGTAGTCTTTTGTCCTTCGGCCATTGATCTTTGAGCGAGTATTGCAACACCGATGGCTCCTGTTACGTCAAAATGAGGAGGAATAATTATTTTTTTCCCTGTAACATGTTCAAAAGCAGCCACTACTGCCTTGTTGTTTGTCACGCCACCCTGGAAGAATATCTTGTCTCCTACTTTTCTGTCAACTACAACTTTCTGGAGATAATTGTAAACGATTGAATATGCCAGGCCGCCGACAAGGTTCTCATCCCTGGCTCCTTTCTGCATGAATGAATTGAGATCAGATTCCATAAATACCGTACACCTGTCGCCAAGTTTTACAGGAGCGTCGGAATTAAGCGCCATGGAACCGAACTCATTTATTATGCTGATATTAAGCTTTTCAGCCTGCTCTTCCAGGAATGACCCTGTCCCTGCTGCGCATACCTTATTCATCTCAAAATCCACAACGACACCGTTCTCAATACTAATATACTTGGAATCCTGTCCTCCTATCTCAAATATGGTATCTACGGTCGGATCATAATCGATTGCTGCCGTAGCCTGTGCCGTAATTTCATTCTGTATTGTATCAGCGCCGATAAAATCGCCCGTAAGGTAACGTCCTGAGCCCGTTGTGCCAGCACCAATAACTTCCACATATGCTCCAACCTCATCATAAATCTCGGTCAATCCTCTCTGAATAGCTTCCAATGGTTGTCCTCCCGTTGGAATATATCTCCTTGCGATAACCCTGTGCTCTTCATCGATAAGTACGACATTTGTGCTTAAAGAACCTATGTCAAGTCCGAGATAGACCTTTGTCCGGGTTTCACCCCTGGGAATGGGATGTACATATTTTTTATATTCTGCGCAGGACTCCTTCAGTTTTGGAAGACTGACAAAGGTTGTCGAATCTGATGCCAGATACTCGTCAAGTTTTTTCAATCCGGCAAAGTGATTCATTTCCAGCTTGTTCGAATTAGCATACATTACAGCTCCTATCGCGCCCATTGACCCGTGATACTCTGGAATGATCAGTTCATTCTCCTGAAGGTCGAGTATTTCATTGAAAGCTCTTCTCATTCCAACGTTTGCCGCCACACCACCTGAAAAAACTATTGGTGTTTTAATTTCCTTGCTTCTCGCGAGATTGCTTCGGAAATTTCTTGCCAGGGCAAAGCATAGCCCTGCAACAATGTCATGAAGAGGGGTCGCAATCTGCTGGTGGTGTATCATGTCACTTTTTGCAAAGACGCTGCATCTGCCGGCAATTCTTGGAGGATCAACTGATTTCAGTGCCATTTCTCCGAATTCTGTTTCAATCGGAACGCCAATCCTTTTTGCCTGCTGATCAAGAAAAGATCCCGTACCTGCGGCACATATGCTGTTCATCTCAAAATCGACAAGTTTGGATTTTCCGTCCTTTGGGTCTTTTTCCAGAAGGATCAGCTTGGAATCTTCTCCTCCAATTTCTATAACTGTTTGAGCATCAGGAAAAAGATTGCAGGCAGATGTTGCCTGTGCTATAATCTCATTGACGAATATACCTCCAATAAGTTCAGTAGCCAGTTTTCCTCCTGTTCCGGTAAGGGCTATGCCGGATATGCTTTCCGCGGGATGCTTTTCAAGTATGGATGCCAGTCTGCTCCTGAGAACATTAAATGGTTTTCCATGAATATATTCATAATAATTTTCAATTATATTATGACTCTCATCCATCACTACCGTGTTTAGTGAAACGGATCCAATGTCAAACCCTATCAGGCGCCTCTCTTCCAACTGATGTTTAGGTGTAATCTCTTGATTCATAGGATAGGTCACTTAAGTTTAAATGAAAATAACGGGCAAGTTGTACGCCAATCAGCGACAAATATATCATATTTTTCAAACGGTTTAACTCATTTCAATCACTTATGTCAAAAAGCATACTTCTATTCAGGTAAATCAATCGCCTTCAAATATTGCTTTATCAGCTGATTTAATGATAAACATCCGGATTGGATTTATTGTTCAATGGACTCATTTTTGATGTTATCACATGAGACCATATATATCTATGATTGACTAAACCCATTCTTCCTCAAGCACTTCCCCGTTTATCCCTACAATCATCTGCTTTACGGGGACTTTTCTTTCAGCATTTTCAAGTGCAACTTTCACCATCTGCAATAATCCTCCGCAGCAGGGTACTTCCATCATCATTACCGTTATAGTATTTATTTTTGAAACATCGATCATAGCAGTCAACTTTTCTATGTAAGTCTCTGTACCCTGATCAAGTTTAGGGCACGCAATAGCAAGGGCCTTTCCTTTTAGATGATTAGAGTGAAAACCGCCCATGGAAAAAGCGACACAATCTGCAGCGAGTAAAAGATCAGCACCCCTGAAATAGGTTGCACCGGGATTTACCAGATGCATCTGAACAGGCCACTGTCTAAGCTCTGAAGGCTGGCCGGTTGCCATAATATTGCTTTCATGGTCAGCCGGCTTTTCGATTACCATTGTTCTTGAGCCGGGGCACCCTCCTTCATGATGATGTTTTTTGTCGTGGCTATGGATAACATGCAATCCGGAAGCTTCAGTTGGGATCGCGCCATGATTATGAACTTCATTAATAACGGATTCGGCATCAAATTCAAATTCCATTTTATTTGTTCTCAGAAAAAGCACCGCTTCCTGTAGAAAGCCTTTTTCCCCGTGATCTTTGAGATGTTTCATATGAGCAAGTATCGTATTCTTACCTTTGTCCTTAATCTTTGTCATTACCAGGGCTTCGCTATAGGGCTCTGCCTCTCTTTTCTCGATCGTAATTGCTCCCTCAGGACAATGGCCAATACATGCACCTAAACCATCGCACATCAGTTCACTGACAAGTCTTACCTTTCCATCAATCACCTTCAAAGCTCCTTCATGGCAGTTGGGTACGCACTGACCACAACCATTGCATAGTTCCTCATCAATAATTAATATATCCCTGTTCATATATTCCTGTTTTGATTATTTTATTCTGTAAAGCTGACGATTTGTGGCAAGTTAAAATGTAACATATGTTACAATATTGTATTTTTGAGTAAAAAATTATGGATATCAGTCAATTGGTTACATGTTCCGTTTTCAAAGGAATTTCTGCAACGGATATCAGTTTGATTTTGTCTTCAATTCCATACCGCATAAGAAATTTCAGTTCAGGTACCATGATATCACAAGCCGGTGAAATTGTCAGCTCCCTGATGATAGTTTCAAACGGCACTGTTAAGGGAGAAATGGTTGATGATGCCGGAAGGACGATCAAGATAGAAGACATCCCTGCTCCCGGAGCCATTGCGACTGCATTTATCTTCGGTAACAGAAACAAATTCCCTGTCAATGTGATTTCCGTATCGGATGTTGAGCTCATCTCAATTGAAAAGTCTGATTTACTAAGGCTGCTAATGAAAAACGACATTGTATTGTTAAACTTCCTGGATATGATTTCAAACCGGTCGCAGTTTCTTTCGGAAAAGATCAAGTTCCTGAATTTTAAGACAATAAAGGGCAAACTTGCACATTTTATCCTGCAGAGAGCTGGCAATGACAAGGAAATAATTATTCTGGATATGACTCAAAATAATCTTGCTGATTTTTTTGGAGTTGCAAGGCCTTCTGTTTCCAGGGCACTTCATGAGCTCGGGCAGGAGGGTCTTATTGAAGCCTCAGGGAAAACCATAAGGATAATTGATAAGAACGGCTTGTCAGGCCTGGGGAATGATTAAAATATCTTCCTACGCAATTTTGGAGGATTTATCCAGTGGAAGAGTAATCAGGAAGCATGTACCTTCTCCCACCTCGCTCTCAACTTCAATGGTCCCGTTATTTATTTTTACCAGATCGTAACAGAGTTTTAATCCTAGTCCTGTTCCCTTTTCCTTTTCTGTCCCAGGCGTACTTTCAATTTCGGCGGAGGTAAACAGGTATTTTATCTTCGTTTCAGGAATTCCTATCCCATTATCACAAACCTTAACCAGAATTTCGTCTTCAGAGCCTGCTTTATCCTTGAGTAGAATGCTTATCCTGCCACCCCTCGGCGTATATTTAACCGCGTTTGACAGCAGGTTCCTGATTATGATATCAAGCAGATCCTTGTCGAAATAAGCAAGAGATGACCCTACCTGGGTAAAATTGACAGAGATGTCCTTATTATCAGCAGTTTCCTTAAAGATGCTAAGGTTTGTGAGAATAATATCTGCCAGGTCTCTTTTTTCCGGAGAGTACTTTATCTTCTCCTCCTGGCCTCTTCCCCATACGAGCATATTTTCAAGAAGGCTGATAACCATTTGAGCATACTGTATGCTTGAATTGGCAAAGGCATCATACTTTTCCTTGTATTCTTTTTCCTTCAGCAGGTTTAGCATATAGAGGATATTGACAACCGGGCTGCGGAGATCGTGAGCGATGAGTGAAAAAATTCTGTTTTTGAGATGAATGGTATCAGACAGCTGTTTGTTCTGCAAGGCTATTCTGCTGTTCTGCTGTTCAATCTCCCCATTTCTGGTTTTAAGCTCCTGAGTCCTCTCATTGACAAGGATCTCCAGGTTCTTGTTCATGTACTCAAGCTCAAGCTGTAGCTTCTCTTTTTCATTAAAAGCTATAATCCATTTATAGAGCAAAAGGGCAGCCTGAAGAAAAACGAAGATGACTATCAGGTAAGTAAGCAGATAACCGCCAGAATAATCGGAATTTCCGCTTGCAACTTTTATGTCATGAATACCTCCTATCAGAAGAAGGCAGAAGGCAGAAAAATAAAGTATATCAATTATGTTCTTTTTCAGGACCCCTGCAAAGCTTTGGACAATAAGATAAAGGATCAGAAAAAGCATGGAAGGATAGTAGGCAAATGTTATGTAGCTGAAGATCTTAACTGGCAGAAAGAGTGTTGCTGCGAAGGCAATGGAATAGACTATGGTATTGAACCATGCCACAAACCGGATAAGGGATGAGGGATAAATATATATTATGAACCAGGACCATCCGATTATGAT
The DNA here is from genome assembly GCA_963789465.1 of uncultured Bacteroidales bacterium. GTDB lineage: Bacteria > Bacteroidota > Bacteroidia > Bacteroidales > VadinHA17 > LD21. The sequence continues at coordinate 1,912,976 of CAWBLL010000019.1, read as the reverse complement.
CATGTATAGTCCTGTATATTCAAATCTTATTATCCAGGTCCAGTCGATACTGATCAGGTTCAGGATGAGGAAATGAGATGTAAACAGAGGTCTTAAAGCCAGACCGGCTGTAGCTATGCTTAGGAATATCATCATTTTATCCTTTGGAGAGATGATAAAGAAAAAGAAAAAGAATATTGAAAAGCCAAGCAGAAGTGTAATAACAGACCATTCGGCAGCCCAGCTGTTTGCCAGTTGCTTTTGTACCTCAGGGAAGGTGCCGAGCTTAAGAGGAAGCCAGAAACCGCCCCTTCTGTGATGGAAGTTAGCAACATTTAATATTATTTCCATTGTGTCGGAAACAGGATTAACCCTAAAGAAATTCCTTTTATACCCGGGAGTGGTCTCCTTTTCCGACTTTCCTGGCATTCCGTTGCTTCCCAGATATTTACCATTGACGTAAATATCGTAGGAAGAATCAAATACAGGCAGATCTAATGCCAGTGGAACCTTAAGTCCGGCAGGAATCAAAACCCTGAGCCGGTATGTTGCATATCCGAACTTTTGTGTTTTAAGAGATCCGCCATGGTAATCTGTCCAATATGATGGAACATTTCCAAAATAGGGTGGTTTTACTGAACCCGACTTGAAATTATCAGGACGCAACATCTCTTCCCAGTAAAATTCCCATTCTCCGTTCAGCTTGACAATGAACTTTTCCGGATTGCTTATTTCTCTCAGATCCAGTATCCCTTTGCTTGCTCTAGGTGCAGCTGCTTTTGAACCAGGGTTAATTCCAAACGCTAAAATAATTGTCTGGAGTAAAAAAATACCTGACCTTAATAATGAGAATGAAAAGTTCATCAGGTAAAGATATAATAATTAGAATACAAAATCGACCTGACCAGGGCGATGTCTTTAAGTCTGAAACACCTGTGCCATATACATAAAAAAAAGGAAAGACATCTGGGAGATGTCTTTCCTCGATTTACCTAAACCCGATCGTAGAAAGCGCCGAATGGCGATAATTGAGAATTTTAAACTATCATACTATTAATTCTGTATTCTAATAAAATGAATCAATAAAAAATGAACTATACAGTAATTTGTTTGCTCAATATTCTGTATCATTCAACATATAGACGTTTCGGGAGACAAATTGTTGCTTAAAAATATGTTAATTTTCTGTTAAAGTTTTAAAAATTACCTAACTTGCAACCCTCGAAATGATGTTTTATGATCTCACAGCTGAGATACCGGTTTATGATGCAACGCCTTGGACGGAGGCTCTATTGTTGTCTTATGTTCTATATTGACAGCAACATACTATGAAAAAGTATTCCTGATCTCATCTCATTCCATTTACTAATCTGCGTCATCTTTTTGAATCCTCTTATGAAAGGGCTGATTTTCAATATAACAAGATATTCTGTCCATGATGGACCAGGGATCAGACTTACGATTTTCATGAAGGGTTGTCCTCTGAACTGTAAATGGTGCCATAATCCCGAAGGAATTTTACCCAGTTCAGGAATCCGTTGTAAATACCTGCAGGGTAGGAGAAGCAGAGTTTTGCAGAACTGAACTGGCAGGAGAATTTTATTCCTTGAATGATCTCCTTTCAATCATCGAAAGGGAGAGGGTATTCATGGATCATTCGAAAGGTGGTGTTACATTTTCGGGTGGAGAACCCATGATGCAGTTTGGTTTCCTGAATGAAGCTCTCAAGGCTTGCAAAAAAGCGGGCTATCATACTGCTGTTGATACATCCGGTTATGCTTCAGCGGAAAATTTTCAATCCATAATCCCGTTTACTGATCTTTTCCTTTTTGATATAAAGCATCTGGATGAATCAAAACACAAAGATGGTACCGGAGTATCTAACAGCATAATTCTGGAAAATTATAAGCTGCTTCTCAATAACGGGAGTAATGTTATACTTAGAATTCCTGTTATCAGCGGCTATAATGATGATCCCGTTTATATAGGGAAACTGACCCGGTTTATTGAAGAAACCAGGACCGATTCGCTAAAAATGATCAGTCTGTTGCCCTTTCACAGAACAGGATCCTCAAAGTACAGGAAATTAAATCTTCCCTACAGGATGGATGGAGTGGAACCTCCTTCCAGAGAGCATCTTGAGGAAATTCAAAATATTCTGAGTGCAAGCGGAATTAAAGTGAAAACAAGTGGCGTGTATAATTCATAAACTCTGGTCGGTAAAATAATTGAAACATATATGAAATTGTCTGAAAGAGTTAAAAAATTAAGAGATATCAGCCTTGGCGCCAGGGAAAAGATAAGCGGGGAAAGAGCCCGTTTAATTACACAGTTTTATAAAAGTGATGAATCGAGGGAGTTGTCATCCCCGCTGAAGAGGGCCCGGGCCTTTGAATACCTTCTTAAAAACAAAAAGATATACATTGGGGAAGGTGAACTGATTGTAGGTGAAAGAGGTCCTGCCCCGAAAGAGGTGCCAACTTATCCCGAAATAAGTCTTCATACCCTGAAGGATCTTGAGATCCTTTGTTCCAGACCGAAAGTATCGTTTATCGTCAGTGAAAAAGTTAAGGAGCTGTATAAAAATGAGATTATTCCGTTCTGGACCGGAAAGAGTAACCGTGACAGGATAATGAACCTCATGACACCGGAATGGCTGACTGCCTATGATGCAGGCATTTTTACCGAGTTTCAGGAACAGCGTGCACCAGGACATACTGTGCTGGGATACAGACTGTTCAGTACAGGATTTGTGAAGTTGAAGCAGGAAATCCTGGAGCTCATTTCAGGCCTGGATTATACTTCAGATCCGCAGGCATTTGAAAAGTCTGAAGAACTTAAGGCGATGGACATTGCCTGTGACGCAATTATAATGTTTGCAAACCGTCATGCTAATGAACTTGATAATCTGGCTGAGTCGGAAACCAATCCGGCAAGAAGAGTTGAGTTGGAAAAGATGGCATCAGTATGCCGAAAGGTTCCTGCATTTGCACCTGAGACAGTGCATGAAATGCTTCAACATTACTGGTTTATCCATCTTGGCGTTATCACGGAGTTGAATCCCTGGGATTCATTCAGCCCCGGAAGGCTGGATCAACATCTTTATCCGGTTTATATGAAAGAAATGAATGAAGGTACATTGGCAGAGGAAGAGCTGTATGATCTTCTGGGTTGCTTCTGGATAAAATTCAATAACCATCCTTCACCACCCAAAATGGGAGTAACTGCAAGTGAGAGCAGTACTTACACTGATTTTAGTCTAATCAACATCGGTGGAGTATCTCCGGATGGAGGAGATGCCGTAAACGAAATGTCATATATACTGCTTGATGTAATAAAGGAAATGAGGCTTCTGCAGCCTGGTTCAATGATACAGATAAGCAAGAAGAGCCCCGACAGGATTATACACAAGGCAATTGATATTATAAAGACTGGATTTGGTCAGCCCTCATGCTTCAATACCGATGCCATAATTCAGGAATTGCTAAGCCAGGGCAAAAATCTGGCAGATGCCCGGAATGGTGGCGCATCGGGATGCGTTGAGGCAGGAGCATTCGGTACGGAGGCCTATTGGCTAACAGGTTATTTCAACCTTCCGAAAGTTCTGGAACTGACAATCAACAACGGCATAGACAAAAGGACCGGAGAGCAAGTCGGTCTTGCAACCGGTCATGCCGTTGATTATAAAACCTTTGGTGAGCTTATGGAGGGCTTCAGGACGCAGGTAAACTATTTCATTGATATAAAGATAAGGGGTAATAATGTGATCGAGAAGACATTCTCAAACTGGCTGCCTGTTCCTTTCCTCTCACTCCTGGTCGAAGACTGCATTCAAAAGGGAAAAGATTATAATTCCGGCGGTGCAAGGTATAATTCTTCATATATACAGGGTGTCGGTCTGGGTAGCATAACAGATATGCTTACCTCGATCCGTTATAATATTTACGATAATAAAAAGCTGGGATGGGATGAGCTTCTCAATGCTCTCAATACTGATTTTAAAGGATTTGACCAGCTTCAGTATGAACTTATCTATAATACGCCAAAGTTTGGCAACGATGATGATTATGCCGACCGGCAGGCCATCGATGTATTCAGTATATATTACAATGCCGTTAATGGCAGACCTACTCCGCGGGGAGGAGTACACAGGATAAATATGCTTCCTACAACCTGCCATGTTTATTTTGGAAGCGTGACCGGTGCCACACCTGATGGCAGGAATGCATGGAAACCCCTTTCTGAAGGGATATCCCCGAGTCAGGGTTCAGATAAGAACGGACCTACCTCCGTTATCAACTCGGTCTCGAAGATTGATCAGCTGAGAACCGGAGGCACTCTTCTGAATCAGAAATTTTCTCCTCAGTTTTTTGAAGACGAAAATAGTTATGAGTGTCTGACAGCGCTTATCAGGAGTTATTTCAGCAAAGATGGGCACCATATCCAGTTCAATGTGGTAAGTGCGGAAACACTCAGGGATGCCCAGAAACATCCGGAGTTGTACCGTGACCTGATTGTAAGGGTTGCAGGATACAGTGATTATTTCAATGACCTGGGAGAGGATCTGCAGAATGAGATCATTAACAGAACGGAACATGATAGTAAGGGCAATTAATTATTTGCCCTTACCCTGTTACATTATATATCTATTATTTTTTCATTTTATCCTTGGTTTCATTGAAGACCGATGTCGCCGTCGCAACAATACCGGCTATATCGGATAGGCTCGCAGGTACGATCATTGTATTATTCGTTTTGGCCAGATTACTGAAGGCACCAAGATACTGTTCCGCTATTCTGAGATTAACGGCATTCAAGCCGTTGTCTTCGCTAATTGCAATTGCGATCGCCCTTAATCCGTTTGCAGTTGCATTTGCTACCTGCTCGATTTCAGATGCTCTACCTGCAGCCTCGTTAATGCGTTTTTGCATTTCACCCTCAGAATTTTTAATGAGAGCCTGTTTATCACCCTCAGCAACATTTATCTTGGCCTGTTTTGCACCTTCAGATTCGGCAATGATGGCTCTCTTCTCCCTTTCTGCTCTCATCTGTTTTTCCATCGCATCCTTTATGCTCTGGGGTGGGATAATATTCTTAACCTCGTACCTGGTTACCTTGACGCCCCAGGGCTCGCTGGCCTTGTCAACAGCCTCAACAATTGAGACGTTGATGGTTTCACGTTCTTCAAAAGTTCTGTCCAGTTCAAGTTTCCCAATAATACTCCTCATAGTTGTCTGGGCAATCTGGATGGAAGCGAACCGGTAATTGTCTATTCCATATGAAGCTTTTTGAGGATCAAGGACCTGAAGGTAGAGGATCCCGTCGACCTCAACTGAAATATTATCCCGGGTAATACAAACCTGTGAAGGAACATCGATTGCCTGTTCCTTAAGTGTATGCCTGTATCTGACTTTGTCTATGAATGGTATCAGGACCTGGAAGCCGGCACTGAATGTTGCCCTGTATTTCCCTAGTCTTTCAACGATAATTGCCGTCCGCTGAGGAACAATTTTAATCATGGAAGCAATCAGGATAAATCCCAGAAAGATTACTCCCACAAGAATAAAAGTAGTACTATCCATTTCAGTTATTTTTTAGGTTCAACAATTAATTTTATGTTTTCTTTTTCAATTATTGTAACTCTTTGTCCGGATCTTATTTCAGAAGTAGATTCTGCGTCCCATGTTGTTCCCTTAAACTCGACCTTCCCGGTTAACTGACCACCAAAATCTGAAACGGCAAGACCTTCACGCCCGGTAAACTCGTCATCAACCTCATCAGACTTACCCTCTTTGCCGTAAAAGAATTTCTTCTGAATTATCCTTCTAAGTCCAATGAGCGATAGAACAGATGTTATTGCAAAAATTATTATCTGCGTATTGATGCCCGGCTCTGCGATAAGACAGATAAGTGCAGTGACCCATGCCCCTAAACCAAAGAAAATAATAAAGAATCCGGGAATTATCAGCTCAAGCAGAAAGAGACCAAGCCCTATTACAAACCAAAAAAGCTCTGGCCTCGACAAAATGGTTTCAGTCATAACGTTTGTTTTTAAGAGTTAGCAGGATATTCGCTTGTTTGAGGTAAAGATATAATAAAATCGATAAGAAACTAATAAAGTTTAAGGTATATCATAACAATATGATATTGAAATACAATAGGAAAAAGCTCCGGATTATTTTAAGGCAATAGTGCCGGAAATATTTTTCATCCATTCAGCTATTTTTCTGGAATAAAAATTGAGGTTCTCACAGCTGAAATCACCTTCCATCTTAATGACCGTGCCCTTGTAAATACCTGTTGTTTCTGAGTACTGGTAACAGATATATTTGGAAGAGCCTGAATCATCCGCTTCATTTTTAAGCGCTGATACTTTACTCGAAGCAATATTTTTTATATGATCGGAATATTTCAGAAGTTCAGCTTTGGGTATCGTGATGCCGGAATGAGTGCACATGGAAAGGTTTTCGTTTACCTGATTTTCACTAATCCTCTGCTCCCTGTCAGGGAAATTCCATTTTTCAGGATCCATGTATGTAAGCACATTCCCTTCATTGTCAATTATATACCCATAATGCTGGTAATCCAATGCATAATTGACAAATTCATACTCGAAAAGAATTTGTTGCTTATCGCTTATTGAAATATTTTTCCTGCATCCCACAAGGGAAACAACAAGAACTATTATGAATAATATTTTTCCGGCTGAAAATTTCATTTTACTTCTCAGTCTGATGGCCTGCAAAAATCGGACCATAGCATTACAAATCCAAATTTCTTATTGAGGTACATCAACATGTAACATAATTGTATGGTTAATATGAATAAATATTTTCTTATGTCATTATTTTTTTGTAAATTTTACATTTAAATTCATGATGGGATTGATCCTTGCCAGATATCCGTTTCGGCATGAAAAATGGAGTATGGGAGGTCATTAATTAGATAGATTGCTGAGGGTGTTGCGGTTTTAAATCTTAAATGGATGAAAGGAAAAGTTAGAGATGGAAAAGTTTTTTGACTATTTTGATGGCAGGTACAGGGAGACGATTCTGAATAAACCTCCGGACGATGATGGCCCGGTTATTACACTTTCAAGGCTTACGGGATGTGATGCACGGCAGGTTGCAGAGTCTCTTGTGGAAAAACTGAACCTGCAATCCGGTATAGCGAAATGGAGATGGGTAGATAAGGAGATTATCTATACCATCGCAAAAGAGTTGAATACAGATACCCAGAGGGTGGAAAATTTCTACAAAGGGATAGAACTATCAAATATCTCGGAGATGATAATGGCATTCTCAGGCGGCTTTGTAACAGATCTCCGGGTAAAAAGGGCAATAACGGAGGTTGTTTTGTCACTCTGCAAGGATGGTCACATAGTTCTGGTGGGTAGGGGTGGGGCTTCCATTGCCCGGGATATAAAAGATGCACTTCATATAAGGCTTATAGCACCTTTTTACTGGCGGGTTGACAATATAATGAAGAAGCAGCAGACAAATATAGAAGCAGCAGAAGAGTATATCGTCGATAATGATGAAAAGAGGTTTCATCTTATTCAGGCATTTCTGGATAAGAAACCTCTGAATATTGATTACCTCTTCGATGCCACTATAAACAGGAGCTCTTTTTCCGTTCAGGAAATATCGGAGTTTATCGTGTCTATGTATAACAAAAAGGTAATAAGACAAATAACTGAAAGAAGAAGGCTGAAGAAAGTTTTTTGAATACTCTCTCAATCTTTGACCTTCCCGCTTGCTGATCAGTCAACGTTGCAGCGGCTGACTCTCTTGATATGGACACTCAGTCGTCTGTCCAGAGTTTTTTTGTAGGCATCCCAATCGGTTATGGGATATTTTGCAACCCCTGTCTCAATTGCAGCTTTTGCCACTGCCGGAGCTATGCAGGAGATAAGCCTGGGATCCAGTGGCTTGGGTATGATATACTCCCGCCCGAAAACAAGTTCCTCAAGGCAATAAGCTTCAAGTACACATTCGGGAACAGGTTTTTTTGCCAGTTCGGCCAGTGCCTTTGTTGCAGCTAATTTCATCTCTTCATTAATTGTAGAGGCCCTCACGTCAAGCGCACCGCGAAATATGAAAGGGAACCCCAGAACATTGTTGATCTGATTAGGATAATCGCATCTGCCCGTTGCAAAAATGAGATCTTTCCTTACTGTCATGGCATCTTCCCGTGTGATTTCAGGATCGGGATTTGCCATTGCAAACACTATGGGATTTTTAGCCATCGAAGCAAGCATCTCCTTTGTCATAATATTGGCCGTCGAGAGCCCGAGAAAAAGATCAGCGCCTTTTACAGCCTCGGCCAGTGTTTCAAGATCCCTGGTGGTAATAAACTCCTGCTTATACTTGTTCAGGTCAGTTCTTCTGTTGTTCACGACTCCTTTGGAATCGACCATCACAATGTTTTCCTTTTTTATACCAAGCGAAAGATATAATCTCGAACAGGAAATAGCTGCAGCGCCTGCGCCACAAACGACCATTTTTATCTCATCGATCCTTTTTCCTGTTAATTCAAGTGCATTCAAGAGTCCGGCACCAGAAATTATTGCTGTCCCATGCTGGTCATCGTGAAATACGGGAATGTCAAGCATGGCTTTCAGCCTTGTTTCAACTTCAAAGCATTCAGGTGCCTTAATATCTTCAAGGTTTATGCCGCCAAAAGTAGGTGCGATTGCGGCACAAATCTGAATCAGTTTTTCAGGGTCTTTCTCATTAACCTCAATATCGAAAACATCAACGTCTGCGAATATCTTAAACAGCAGGCCCTTCCCTTCCATAACCGGCTTTCCTGCCATGGCGCCTATATCACCCAGACCGAGTACCGCGGTGCCATTGGATATAACTGCCACCAGATTACCCTTTGCTGTATAATTGTAAACATTCTCAGGCATTTTTTCTATCTCAAGACATGGGAATGCTACCCCCGGTGTATATGCAAGACTGAGATCAAACTGATTATCATAAGGTTTTGTTGGAATCACTTCCACTTTACCGTGACGGCCTCTGCTGTGGTAGTTAAGCGCATCCTCCTTTGTAACTTTATGCATAGCCTGATAAGTATTAATATTAAGCTGTAAAGTTAGAGCTGCGCACTCACAAAATATATGAAAAAAATCATGTTATTCCTTTAAGGATGAGAAGGTTTTCTGATAAACACAGTAAATTCAATTATAAAATCAGATATTATTTTGCAGAGCCAACTTATTTAGATATTTTCAACGTCTGTTTTAACATTATTTTTCCAGCAATCATTATTATATCCGTTTATGAAGAAGAGTATAGCTATCGGCACTGATATTGGAGGGAGTCATATAACATGTGCGGCTATTGACCTGGCCTCAGGGAATATTCTAAGAGATACCGTCTCAGAGAGGGAAGTTGACAACCAGGCTTCTGCAGGGGAAATCATTAATGTCTGGGCTGAGGCATTGTCAGGGTCACTGAAAAAGGTGCCGTTTGAGAGTGTGAAAGGAATAGGGTTTGCAATGCCCGGTCCTTTCGATTATGTAAGGGGCATTAGTTATATAAAAGGAGTTGCGAAATATGAGAACCTGTACGGCGCCAATGTTCATGATGCTATTGGCAGGGCTCTTAAGGTGCCTGATGACTTTCTTATCAGATTCATGAATGACGCATCATCATTTGCAGTAGGCGAGGCATGGGCCGGAAGTGCAATGGATGCAGAAAGGTCTTTGTCAATAACTCTTGGTACCGGCTTCGGCTCGGCCTTTATAAGGGATCGTATTCCAATTGTCGATGGCGAAATGGTGCCAAAAATTGGTTGCGTCTACCATCTTCCCTACAGGGACGGGATTGCTGATGATTATTTTTCGACCCGTGGGCTTCTTGGCAGGTATAAGAAAATTACAGGCAAGGATCTTAAAGGTGTAAAGGAGCTGGCAGCTCTTGCTGACATGGATAATAAAGTAATGGATCTTTTCTTTGATTTCGGAGATAATCTGGCACTCTTTCTCGCTCCCTGGCTGAAAGGATTCGGAGCTGAGATTCTCGTCATTGGCGGCAATATTTCTCATGCCTATAATCTCTTCGGTAAGGTATTCGAAAGCAGACTGAAAACAGAGAATTGTTCTTCACATGTTGTCCTTTCCAGGCTCAGGGAGGATGCTGCACTTATTGGCAGCGCTTACTTGCTTGACGATGATTTCTGGACATCTGTACAACATGCACTGCCATTAATGTAGGCAACAGTCAAAAATAGAAACAAGGCAAATATTATTTTAGTTAAAACTAATCTCTATGAGTGCTCAAAAAGTAAATATGACCAGGATCATGCCGGTACTGATGGCATTTTTTGTAATGAGTTTTGTTGACCTTGTAGGCATTGGCGTCGACCGTGTCAGTAAGGACATGAACCTCAGCAGCACATTAGCCCAGCTCATTCCTTCAGCAGCATTTTTATGGTTTTTATTACTTTCTGTTCCAGTGGGAGTTATTCAATCGCGTCTCGGGAAGAGGCTCATGCTCAATATCGGAATGAGTGTAACAGCCCTGGGACTCCTTGTGCCCTTCTTCTTTTACACGTTTGCGACAGTCCTGCTCGGTTTTGCATTGCTCGGCATGGGCAATACTATTGTTCAGGTATCAGCCAACCCGCTGCTAGTAGATGTAGTGCCTGGTAACCGGACATCCAGCTACCTGAGCTTTTCCCAGTTTGTGAAGGCAATAGGATCAATGATTGGGGCACCTCTTGCAGCCGTTCTTGCCGCTCGTTTTGGCGACTGGAAACTATTATTCCTGGTATTCGGAATCGTTTCAATTCTCTCGGTCCTATGGCTGAGTTCAGTAAAGATTGATGAAGTGAAGCAGTCGGAAGTCAGGGCTACATTTGGCTCATCATTCAAGCTTCTGGGTACCGGTTTTGTCTTTTTAATGGTTCTCTCGATATTCATTGTCGTTGGGGTAGATGTGGGATTCAACTCAAATTCAGGTCAGTTCCTTATTAAGCAGTTTGGTATTGATCAAACAGCTGCTGAATCGGGCCGGAGTGTCTATTTTTTTGGCCGTATGCTGGGCACGTTTGCCGGTGCACTTCTTCTTACCAGAATCAGTTCCAGGAAATTCTTCATGTGGACCTCACTCCTGGGCATAATATGCCTGGTTGCCATTCTGCTGATTCCCTCTCCTGCAGTTGCATGGGGGCTCGTTTTCCTTATAGGGCTTGCTGTTGCAAATATATGGCCGCTGGTCTTTTCCATAGCAGTCGAGAAATACCCTGCACGAAGCAATGAAATTTCCGGTCTCATGATGATGGCAATCTGTGGCGGAGCAGTAATCCCTCTTATTATAGGTTGGGTAAGCGATATCAGCAATGTAGCTTTCGGAATGTCAGTTCTGATTCTCTGCATGCTTTATCTGTTCTCTGTATCCATTTACAGTCTCAAACAGTAAGTGAAACTCAGGTAAGAGGAGCGAATTTTAACCTCATATTTCCTTTATTTTCATTTCAGGATCATTTGCAACTGATTTTTACCCTGATTTTGATAAGTTCTGTCCAGAAATATATCCTTATCTATACATTTATATCAGTGATTCACACAATAACTTCGGTAGTTCGTGAAAACGTAAGTTTTATACATAAGATTGAAAGAAAGATACTGCTATATTTAAATTGATTTAAGAGTCATGACTTTTAAATCTGGCACTTGTCCGAAAGTCCTGGAATAATTTAAATATATTTTAAGTCAGATGGAATATTAAAAATACCTTTCTTTTGTTCCGGAGTTCCCCATTCCCCTTTTATCCCTAATCTTCCGGAGCAATATATCCCCCTTCAACTGTGTGGCATTCTTATCAGAAATCATGCAGACACTGAAGGGGGTTCTCTTTTTTATGAAGCCCGGGTAAATCTGACTAATGCCCCGGAAGCAGATAAAATTGAAAAAGGCCGCGCATAATTATTCCTGACGATTGCAGGTTTGAATCCGGGAATTCGATTGCTGTTTAACAGAATTAGTACTGTAAACTTGTATTTTGAACATAAAACTTGCAAATTGCATTTATAGAAATTCACTTACGTAACTACTTGCCTGAACAGGTTACAAAATAAAATATTACAATCAAATTTGTGAAAACCAAAATAGCATGAAAAAAAATAATCTTGGAAGGCGCGATTTTCTTAGAAAATCCACAGCTGCAGCCCTGGCATTTACTATTATCCCACGGCATGTTTTCGGAGGAACGGGTTATACTGCCCCCAGCGATGAGCTTACAAAGGGCATAATAGGAGTAGGTGGAATGGGCCGCGTACATATCGGATATGAAGGATCCCGTCTGCTTGCTGTTTGCGATGTTGACAAAAACCATCTTGAACAGGCAATTGCTGCTGCCGGAGGGAATATTCAGGGTTATCATGACTTCCGTGAGCTGATAGCCCGACCGGATATTGATGTAATACATATCGCAACCCCTCCTCACTGGCATGGTATCATTTCAAAGACAGCCGCTGAAGCCGGGAAGGATATCTGGTGTGAAAAGCCGATGACACGTACAATAGGTGAAGGGATAAAAGTGGCAGAAGCAGTTCAGAAGCATGGCCGCATATTCCGTCTTAATACATGGTTCAGATTCAAAGATCAGTTCTATGGACTGGGTACTACCGTAAAGCCACTGAAAAAACTGGTAGACAGCGGAGCTCTCGGATGGCCCCTTAAAGTAACTGTAAGTGCCACAACAGGATATGACTGGAAATTCTACTGGAGCGGATTGTATAATCTCAAGCCAATGACTGTCCCTGCGGAACTTGATTATGATTTCTGGCTTGGACCGGCTCCGTATAAGCCATATAATCCTGAAAGAGTCCATGCAAAATTCCGTGGTTACTGGGATTATGACGGGGGGGGACTTGGAGACATGGGTCAGCACTATCTTGACCCGGTACAATATCTTCTGGGGAAAGATGAAACGGGGCCGGTATCCGTCGAGGTCGATGCTCCACAGCAACACTACGATGCGGTTGGCTCATGGCGCAGAATTACATATACATATGCCGATGGTTGCAAGATAATACTCGACGGGGAAAACCGCGACAAGAATGCTGCTTATATTGAAGGTCCTCATGGGAAAGTTTATAAGGGTTTCAAATCCGACATTCCAGATTTGGACAAGTTATTAAATTCTCTCCCTGATCCGGAGCCCCAGATTACCACATTCAGTGAATCAGTCCGCACCAGGAAAAAATTTGCCCTTAATGAATCCAACGGCCACAGGTCATGTTCGATAGTTAACCTGGGAGTGATAGCGGTCCGCCTGGGCAGAAACCTGAAGTATGATCCCGTAAAGCAGCAGTTCATCGATGATGATGGGGCGAACAGGCTCATAAATCAGCCAATGCGTGGGCCCTGGACTATTTAAAAGTTTAAAAATTTAAAAGGATATTATACCATGATAACACTTCAGAGAACATTATTATCGCTTGTTGTACTGTTAACCATCTCGCTGCCATTACATTCCCAGGATAAGAGGACAGCCGGTACCCGGATTGCAGACCTTCTTGCAAGGCTGCCTGCCAGTGACCTTCAGCTTACCGATAAGCTTATGGGAGATATGCTCCTGCTGGGAGAACCTGAAATAAGGCAGATTTGCGACCAGATCGTCCCTGCAGGCACAGGCGACGACACTCGTCCACGATTTGCTGTGGAAAGCCTTTCACGCTTCCTCTCAAAGGGCGGAAAGGAAAAGGACAAAGCAATGTGGGAAAAGATTTGTATTGACTTTGTCTGGAATAAAGAAGATCAGGGAGTACAGGATTTCTTTATGAAACAACTTCAGCTTATAGGTGGAGCTCAATCGGTAGAAGCTGTTAAACCTTATCTTACAGATAAGAATCTATGCGATCCTGCCCTTGGCGTTATCTCAGCCGCCGGAGGTCCGTTGGCAGAGAAGATTCTGGCCGAATCATTGAAAAATAAGGAGCTCCCGTGTGCTGCCTCTGTGATGAACATTCTTGCCTCAATGAATTCGGATCTGGCCGTTAATGAGTATATCTCATGGAGCGGAAACAGCGATCCAAATATCAGGGCAGCAGCTTATAACGCACTTGCCGGAAGCGCAAGCCCTCTGGCATATCCTATATTGACAGATGCTGCCAGGAATATTTCATACAAGTGGGAACAAACTGGTATTACCTCCTCCCTGATGAAATATGCCGCCTCAGTCGGGCAGAATGGCGATCTCAAAACGATGGAAAAGATTTGCCGCCAGGTAATTAAGAAGTGCAATGATGCACTTACAGTACAATATAAAATCGAGGCCCTTAATACCATTGTCAGGTTCCAGGGGATAGATGCCATGGGATCAGTCTTCCAGGCAACTGCAAGTCCTCTTGCAGAATATGTGAGCGCTGCAGTTATGATGACCCTGGATATCCCGGGGAAGGAAGTCGTAGGAAAATGGATTGGTTTTTTCCCGAAAGCTTCACTCCAGGCTAAACCTGTAATTATTGCCATGTTCGGTGAAAGAAAAGACAAAGCTGCTTTTCCTCTCGTAACAGAAGCACTGACAAATGAGAACATGCAGGTAAGGGAGGCAGCAGCCGAAGCAGTTGTTCAACTCGGAGGTGAGGAAACAGTAAATTCCCTGATAGATTATTTACTGCTCTTTAGCAGCGAACCTGACCAGGAAGCTGCAAAATCAGCTCTCATGTCTGCAGCCCGGGCTGACGATATTGTCCGCCTGGTCCCTGTATTGAAGGAAGGTAATCCGGCAGCCAGGAAAACAGCGATAGAACTCATGGCCTGGACCAGGGGGAATCAGTACTTTTCTGAAGTACTGCCCTACACCTCCTCGACTGACGCAGCAGTAAAATCAGCGGCCTATAAGGCCCTGGCTGACCTTGCGTCTGCCGACGATCTGGATAAACTAATTGATCTTCTTGCTGTTACCGAAGACAAGGAATATGTTGCCGATATTCAGGCAGCACTTGCAGCTGCAGCAGGAAAAATTTCAGATCCTGATAAACGCTCAGCAAAATTACTGCAGGCAATGTCGGGCAGGGTAAAAAAAGAGAAGATAATACCCGTTCTGGCAAAGACAGGAGGACGTGAAGCCCTGAAAGTTGTACTGAAGGAATTTGAAAACGGGAATTCCGACACCCGGGATGTTTGCTTCATCACCCTGACAAACTGGTCTGACTATACTGCATCCTCAGCGCTTTATGAAATATGTGCATCAGGCGATAAAACTTTTGAAGCGCCTGCATTCGAGGGTTATATCAGGCAGATCAGTTCATCAGAGCTGCCTGCAGAAGAGAAATTACTGCTATACAGGAAAATAATGCCATATGCCCTTGATGCAAAACGGAAGAATAAAATTCTTGAGAAAACCGGAGACCTTAAAATTTATCAGGCCCTCTTTTTTGTTTCAAAATTTCTTGACGATCCTTCAACCTCAGCTGCCGCTGCAATGTCGGTTATCTCCATTGCACTTCCTTCAGGTGACTCAGGTTCGGGAATGTATGGTGATCTTGTAAGGGAGATCCTCGTCAAAACTGCAATGCTTCTTAAAGGAGCTGAGAGCGACTATGACAGGGAGAAGATAAACAAATATTTATCAGTAATGCCGGAAGGTGAAGGGTTCAAATCGATGTTCAATGGGAGGGATCTTACCGGATGGCATGGACTGGTTGAAAATCCTATTGCCCGGGAAGCAATGAAACCAACTGAGCTGGCAAAAAAACAGGCTGAAGCAGATAAGAAAGCCTTGCTGAACTGGAGTGTAAAGGATGGTTGCATATGGTTTAACGGAAGCGGCGATAATCTATGTTCTGTGAAGGAATATGGTGATTTTGAGATGCTTGTCGACTGGAAAATAACCAAGGCAGGTGACAGTGGTATTTACCTCAGGGGCACACCTCAGGTTCAGATCTGGGATACTTCGAGAGTTGATGTCGGAGCTCAGGTAGGATCAGGAGGATTATACAACAACCAGACGCATCCATCCAAACCTCTCAGGGTAGCGGATAATCCGGTTGGCGACTGGAACTCTTTCAGAATTCTGATGATAGGAGACAAGGTATCGGTATGGCTTAATGGAGAGCTTGTGGTTGACAATGTCACACTTGAGAATTACTGGGACCGAAGCATTCCCATTTTCCCAAAAGGATCAATTGAACTTCAGGCTCATGGTACCGATCTGGCATTCAGGGATCTTTATGTGAGGGAGATAAACGGGGCAGAGGTTGGCCTTACTTCAGAGGAAAAAGCTGACGGCTTCGTTGCTCTGTTCAATGGAAGGAACCTTGATAACTGGGTCGGAAACAAATCCTCATACGTAGTTGAAGACGGTACTATTGTAGTCAAACCAGGCGATAGTTCAGGCGGCAATCTGTATACTGAAAAAGAGTACTCTGATTTTGTGCTGAGATTTGAATTTATGTTGACTCCTGCAGCAAATAACGGTATTGGAATCAGGGCTCCGCTTCAAGGCGATGCAGCCTATGTAGGAATGGAGATACAGGTTCTGGATAACACAGCACCCGTATATGCTGATCTGAAACCTTACCAGTATCATGGTTCCGTATATGGAGTAATTCCGGCTAAAAGAGAATACCTTAAACCCCTGGGTGAATGGAATTCTGAAGAGATTATGGCAAAAGGAACCAGAATAGTGGTGACACTGAACGGCACTGTTATAGTAGACGGTGATATTGCAGGTCCGAGAGATAACGGTACTATGGACCATAATGATCACCCCGGGCTGAAGAACAAAACCGGACATATTGGCTTTCTTGGACATGGATCCGAACTTAAATTCAGAAATGTAAGTATCCGGGAACTTTCAGAATAAAACTGAGCTGGGCAAGTCTCCGGATTTCGCCCTTAAAGAATTTTATAAATATTGGTTCATTAAATATTAATATGAAAAATCACGTAATTATTTTCTTCTTCCTGATTGTTTTTACTTCCTGTAATAAAGTTAATCCTCCGGACCCATATGGTCCTGTTCCTTCTGAAAGACAACTGGCCTGGCATGAAATGGAATATTATATGTTTGTCCATTTTACCGTAAATACCTTCACCGACAAAGAATGGGGTTACGGAGATGAAAAGGAGACAGTTTTCAATCCCACTGAACTCGATTGCAGGCAATGGGCAAAAGTTGCAAGGGATGCTGGCATGAAAGGCATCATTGTAACTGCCAAGCATCATGATGGTTTCTGCCTGTGGCCTTCTCAATATACACAACATTCGGTTAAAAACTCTCCGTGGAAGGATGGCCAGGGAGACGTGGTCGGGGATCTGCGCAAGGCCTGTGATGAATTCGGACTAAAGCTTGGTGTATATCTTTCACCTTGGGACAGGAACAGTGCTGTCTACGGCACTCCTGAATACATAACATACTACCGGAATCAGCTTCGTGAACTTCTGACAAACTATGGAGATATTTTCGAAGTGTGGTTTGACGGGGCTAACGGGGGTGATGGATATTACGGAGGAGCCAGGGAGTTAAGGAAAATAGACAATAAGACTTATTATGACTGGCCAAATACGCATAAAATTGTAAGAGAACTTCAGCCAGATGCAGTAATGTTCAGTGATGCAGGTCCGGATGTCAGGTGGGTCGGAAATGAAAACGGGATGGGCAGTCTTACCAACTGGTGCCTGCTCAGGAGAGATGAAATGTACCCTGGTGGCGATTTTGCCAGTATACTTGGGGAAGGCCATGAGAGATGGAAATTACTGGGTCCCTGCCGAGGTAGATGTTTCAATACGTCCGGGCTGGTTTTATCATCAGTCACAGGACTCACTTGTACGATCTCCGGAAAACCTGATGGAGCTCTATTATTCATCAGTGGGCAGGAACAGTAATCTGCTTCTCAATGTTCCTCCTGACAGAAGAGGCCTGCTAAATGAAGAAGATGTTAAATCTCTGATGGGGTTCAGGGAATTACGCGAAAAGGAATTTTCAAAGGATCTGGCTAAGGGTAAATCTGCCCAGTCGTCGGAGAACAGGGGAAAGAAATTTAATGCTTCAAATGTCAATGATGGTGATCCGGAAACTTACTGGGCAACGTCGGATAATGTTAGATCCGCAAGTGTAACCATTAATCTTGGAGCCAAAACCGAGGTGAACAGGGTATTGATTCAGGAATATATCAAACTTGGTCAGCGGGTATCAAAATATTCAGTTTTTGCAATGGTGGATGCCAACTGGGTGCAGGTGGCTGAAGGGACAACAATTGGGCATAAGGTAATCCGCAAGTTTCCTTCCGTTTTAACCACTGATATCAGGGTCTCGATAGATTCGGCGAAAGCGTGTCCTGTTATATCCAATATTGAGCTATACAAGGCACCAGGGAGGTGATAAGAAGGCTGAGCGTCTGAGAGACAAGGGGCCTTTTTCAATATATTCGGATGGTTTGGTTATTTTACCGGCACTCCTACTGTCTGAGCCAGTATAATCATCTGAACCGACCTCGGTCTTACAGGAGCCCTCACACTATGGATGGGACTGCTGAAGGTCGGTGAAAAAGGGGGTGTTTTTGACATAATGGGGAGGCTGATTGGCCCGCTGTTTGAGAAGCTCTTTCCCGGGTTGCCGGATTGGTTGCGGCTTGCTTGTTGATCTTGCGCGATTTGTGACAGCTATTTTTGTTGCTTATTTTTTTTTACCTTATCCTTATTGCTTGCAGAATATTAGGAATGATAGATATGAGTTCAAAATTGGTCGCAAAAAGAATCTTTCTTGCAGGAGTTGAAAGGGTTCTTCCGGATAGGCTTATAAACAAGGCAATTTCAATCCGGGATAATCATATGATTATAGATTCTTTTAATCTCAGTCTCGATTCATTTAAGGACATTTATGTAATTGGTGCAGGAAAAGCCAGTGCTCTTATGGGAGCCGAAGTTGAGAGAATTCTGGGAGAGCGGATAACGGGAGGCCACATTATTGTCAAGTATGGGCATTCCTGCCACCTGAATAAGATCAAAGTTACGGAGGCAGGTCATCCCGTTCCGGACTCAAAAGGCTTTGCAGCAACAAGGGCAATCCTTGAACTGGCTCGCAATGCAAATGTGAACGACTTGGTTATATGTCTTTTATCAGGAGGTGGATCAGCCCTTCTCGCTGACTTTCCTGAAGGGTTGTCTCCCGATGATATTATGATTGTAAATAAACTTCTTGTGAAGAGTGGGGCCACGATAAATGAGATAAATACTGTAAGGAAACACCTCTCACAGGTTAAGGGAGGTCAGCTTGCAAAGAGTGTATTCCCCGGCACAATGGTCAGCCTCATTTTGTCTGATGTGATCGGCGATCCCCTTGACGTAATTGCTTCCGGTCCTACTGTACCTGATCCGACCACCTTTAATGAGGCTCTGTACATTCTTGAAAAATATGATATATCCAGATCATTACGCGGTGGAATAATTTATTTCCTGAATGAAGGAGTCGAAGGGAAAAGGCCTGAAACTCCCAAACCTGATGATCCTGTTTTTGAAAGGACATTCAATTTGCTGGTCGGAAGCAACAGGCTTGCCCTTGAAGCTGCCAGTGAAAAAGCTCTGGAATTTGGGATGCAAGCAATTGTAATTACTGACAGGATAGCCGGAAACATTGATGAAGTTTCTTCCCTGATAGTAGAATCTGCCCTTGACCGGCAAAGGGATAAGGGTTTGAAAAAACCTGTCTGCCTCCTTTTCGGAGGGGAACCGACAGTAAGGGTATCCGGAGATGGAACAGGAGGAAGGAACCAGCATCTTGCGTTAAATTGCTCATTCCTTCTCAGGGAACATCAGGGAATAACGGTTCTTTCCGCAGGAACTGACGGTTCCGACGGTCCAACCACTGCTGCAGGAGCAGTGGTTGATTGCAACACTTATAATGAAGCGGTTGCCAGGGGAATCATCCCAGAAGATTTTCTTTCACGATTTGATTCATTTAACTTCTTCAGAAAAACCGGCGGACATATAATAACCGGGCCTACCAGGACAAATGTAATGGATATTGTAGTTGTGATTGTGGAGTGAGTGATGGCTGGAAATTCCAGATTGACACAATAGGTGATGAATTTAGAAATAAGTTATTAACTACTGAGTTACGCAG
This sequence comes from uncultured Bacteroidales bacterium, assembly GCA_963789465.1. Taxonomy (GTDB): domain Bacteria; phylum Bacteroidota; class Bacteroidia; order Bacteroidales; family VadinHA17; genus LD21. The sequence goes on along the minus strand of CAWBLL010000019.1, from coordinate 1,892,913 downwards.
AGTTGCACGGAGTTCCATTGTGAAAATACAGTATTCCCAGTAAAAGCAGTGCTCTGAAAACTCTTTGCAGTCCAATGTAAACTCAGGGCCTCTGTAGTTTAATATATCAAATATTGCCAATAATGGCTGCCGGCCGGAAAAGAAAGCATCCCATGGAACATATAATAAGTCCGCTTGTGATTACTGTTTTTTTGTATAAGATGGGTCCATAAAGTGCAGGAATTGAATTGCTGAATTAATTACCGGTAAACACAATCCCTTGCTGCATCGGCCATGATCTTTATATTTTCGACAGGGGTGTCGAAGAAATGATCTGAACAAGCGCAGATATAGCCTCCGTCATAACCCACCTTACTGAACAGGTTTTGTACCATAGTCCTGATTTTTTCTTCAGTACCGTCTGTTAGGACATTATACTGGTCAATTCCGCCTATCAGAGAGATTCTTTTTCCGGTTTTTTCCTTGAGTTCCCATGGTTCCTGGTTGCCGCCTATACTCACCGGGGCCAGGGTTTCCGAACAATCAGTTCCGTTAGCCACGATGTATTCTTCAATTCCAAAAGTCCCGCCGCAGGTGTGATATGTAATTTTATGTCCAATAGAATGAAGCGCATCATGTAATTTCCTGTCATAGGGCAGACAGAATTCCTTATGAAGATCCGGAGAGACAAGGGTAGAGGAGGAGGAGCCCCCGCCGGTTTCTACAAGATCGAATTTGGCACCCTTCATTGATCCTATAAAGTCAAGTTTCTTTTCAAGGAGTATTTTCAAGAGATTGTGAACCCACTCAGGGTCAATCATTGCTTTAATTATCAGTTCGTTGATGTCCATGAGGCATGCTGCATGCTGCCAGCATCCGGCCTGGTCACCCCAGACAAAGCCGCGCACTATTCCATTGTCACCGACCTCATGATATACTTTCTCAAGAGGTTTTTTATCCAGCATGGGAACAGGCATGAATTTCCTGATCAGTTCGAGATCGTCATCCTTTTTAATAAGATATTCGGTAATCCAGGTGGTCTTTCTGTTGCCTGCCGTTTTATATGTAAGATCACCTGAGGGAGTTACAATTCTGTGATGATTAATCCTGTTTTCCGGATCATCATTTATCACTTTCACCTCATCCTTCCACTGAGGGGTCGAGAATTTGGCAAAATCTGCATCAACCAGCCAGAACTGACCCATGTCAGCAAAATATTGAATGGCAGCATCCATTCCAACCAGCTTAAAAGCTTCCAGGGCGCTTATGCCATTCATAAAAGTGTCGAGGTGATAACCCTGCCATTGATGCACGGTTACTGGCAGCCTGTCTGGCTTCTCACCGTTAATGGCACTCATCATTCTGTCTTTTGAATTCACTTCATCATGGATTTGTGATTAATATTCACCCGGTAGCCGGCATTAAGGTACTAATAAACTATATCAGGCAGGTCATCTTACCTGAGCTAAATATTCGTTGAATCTCCTTTCATTGATTCAGCTATGACTAATGACAGTTAAAATTAGAATTTTATTTTACATCCTTAACAATATTAAAACTAATCAGAGGAATATAATAGTCACTCCGGGATTATCAATAAATAGAATTTTTTTTGATAAGACCGGATGTTAACTCCTATGTGGCCTAAGTATGGGGCCTAGGTTTGGTTTCTATCCGTTCACCGGCAAAAATCTTCAGTAGGGAATTCTTTGCCTTGATGTTGAGGATGGTTATCCTTATGCTTTTTCATGCTCTGAAATCCATTACAGAAATGACCAGCTGGAATTTCTGCAGATTACAACAAAGCCTTGAGAAGATGGTTGATTATACCGTATTTTTGCCGACAGTGATTTTTTCTCCGTCAGAGCGGTTGAATCATTATGCGAAGTTTGTCTTGGGTTTTGATTACGCATCTGGTTTTGTCAATCTGAATATATGTGCTGGATTAGAGGATGAGGATTCACTTCCTTTCTTATTAAACCTGAAGAAGTGCAATGCCTCATTTTCAAAGATACCTTTCATCATAGTCGACTCCATACTCATCGAGAAGTTTTTTGTATTCTTCCAGGAAGGATATTTTCTTATGATGCTCCTTCTGCTTTGATATGTAGTTCATTATGACTTCAATATGAAAATTGCTTATGGAAAATCCTCCATATCCCTCCTGCCAGTAGAAGTTCTCATACTTTTTTCCCTTTGTTTTTATCCATTTGGAGGAGCTTTTTTTTAGCTCCTCGACAAGATCAGCCGGAGTCATTGTCTTGGGTAAAGTACATAGAATGTGTATATGATCAGATGTCCCGCCTATTTTGATAGGCAGGGATTTTAGATTTTTCAGTATGCCACCCAAATATGAATGCAACTCATCCTCAATATCTTCAGAGATGAGTTCTCTGTTGTTTTTTGTATGAAAAACAAAATGCGTATAAAATTGTACAAATGATTGAGACATAATTATTTCTTTTAGCACAATCAAATTTATGAATATTTTATTTTAGTTGGAAGCTTTATCCAAAGAATTTTCTTCGGCATCTGAGGGGCTGGGTCTAAGAGCTATCGTCGGGATATGGCAGTACCCCATATATATTATGACGCCCCTACGGGGCTTAAGGTATATGTGTGTCTTCCTGACAGGGCTCTGCCCTGCCTAAACGCACCAACTACACTCGTAAGCCCCGTAGGGGCGATATCATGTCTCAGCTCAGAACCATCACCTTACTCCATACCTCCGTAGGTTATAACCTGCATCCGTACCGGACCGATAAGCCGTGTCCTGATGCTTCCTCTGTATCTGGTAGGTAAGGAGGTGTGGTGATTCGACAAGGTATTATATACCAAAACCTCAATATCGTTCCTCCCTTTTTCTGCAAGACTGTCTTATATTTTCAGGAATGGCTCCAGCCCCATAATACCCTGGCTGATAACTTATATCAGGTATAGTATTTGATGATTCTGATCTGCTGTTCTTTACATTAACCTTGCATCCTGTTAAACCGTCCGGATCTCTTTTTCCGGCCTCAGTATCATATTTTACTCCGTCAATCCTAACCCCGACGTCCCATATGCAGAGAGCATCAGGGTTCGAAGGCCAGGAGCGGATTTAAATGTGAACAATCCACCGTTCTCATCTGAGGGATAACCAAAAGGAAGCCTGGCAAAACATCGAGCATTAGACTGCGATTGGAGTATCCAGCATACAGGTTGGTCTGAGCTGAGAAAAGTGACGATATAATCAGGAAGAGAAAAAAATATACTCCGATAAGGCTTTTCCTATTATCATTTTTTTAACTCTGTTTTAAGCCATTTCTCCATATCCGCTTTCATTTTTTCCTTTATTTCGTCAAATTCATGGTTGTCTGCAAGATTAAGAAGGTCAGGAATCTGTTCAGAACGGTCATAAAGTTCAGCTGTCATTGTACCATCTTTCAAAAAACCGACGCATTTGAAATTATCTTTTATGAGCATTACCTGGCCATTCCTCCCGTCAGGAGAACAAAGTGATGAATATGTCTTATCATGCCATGATGATGAATTCCCGTTTAACAGGGGGCGGAGCGAGACTGATTCTGCCTGTGCCTGTTTTGCTGCACCGGCATAATCCAGAAAGGTTGAATACAGATCAATGAGATTGATAACCTCTGGAAATTCCTTACCGTGTAAATTGGTCCCCGGAGGTTTTATAAAGAAAGGCACTCTTACGCTACTTTCGAGCATTGTGCCTTTTCCCAACTGTGAGAAATCTCCCATGGAATCGCCATGATCCGAGGTGAACACAATTAGTGTATTTTCCCATTCTCCCTTTGCCTTTAAAGCAGATATTATACGGCCTATCTGGAAATCAATGGCACTGATGCTTCCTGAATATTTTGCAATTATCTCACGCCAAAGCCCTTCCGGCCAGTCATAGCGGAAGCCTTTCTGGGCTCCGGGCTGAACCTGTCCCCATGTCGGGGGAAGCACAACCTCCTCAGGCTTGTACATCGTATCCCATGGTTCACATGTTGAATAGGGATGGTGAGGGCTGAAAAAAGAGATATGCATGAAGAAGGGTTGCTTACCTTTATAGTCTGAAATGAATGATACAGCTTCATTGCCTGTCCATGTGGTTATCTGATGCTTATTGTCCGCCCAGCTTTTCCCCAGCCAGAATCGTGGATCGCCGGGTCCGAGATGTTCGCTCTCACCTGCCATCTTCACCAGTGTATCCCGACTGATACCCATTGATCCGGAAGCCCATGTCAGGTAATCGTTTACCTGAACTTCACGTTTATCGTAATCATCATAGGGGGAATCGCAGATCTTCCGGAAATCAAATCCATGGGAGGAATCGACTGGTGTAAGATGAAGTTTCCCAATCATGACATTATAGTAACCGGCACGGGAAAGATGTTCGGTAAGCAATAGGGAGTTGTCTTTCAGAGGTATCCAGTTCGTGTATACCCCATTTTGCAGGGGATAGCATCCGGTAAAAATTGCTGCCCTTGAAGGGCCGCAAATTGGAGAAGCGGTATATGCAGAACGGAAAATGCCGGACTGGCCGGCCAGAGCATCCAGATTCGGTGTCTTAAGGTAGTTGCGCCCCAGGCAATGAATATATCCTGCATTATGCTGGTCGGTCATAATCAGAATTATGTTTGGAGGCCGGAAAGCAGGCAGCTCCGGAGGTGCAGGCTTATCCGGCAATGCATCGGATGTATTGGTTGAACAAAGGAGTGACCCACCTGATATAAGTGCGCCGGTACATACTGATTTAATGAGCTGCTTCATGATACCTGAATAATTTGATTATTTGGATATATACGTTACTTCGCATACGGGTGACTTTTTGCTGGTCTGTCATTACATATCAAAGATAAAAACTTGAGTGGAATTGGAATTTTATTGAAGCAATGATTTGTTATATTTGTTTTCCGCTTAAATTGAATTTTTGATTGCGCCATATATGAAAGCACTTGTTCTTGAAGAATACAACAAACTCGTTTACAAGGATGTGTCTGATCCGGAACCAAAAGAGAATGAAGTTCTTGTGAAGGTCATGGCCTGCGGGATCTGCGGTTCGGATGTTCATGGGTTAGATGGTAGTACGGGAAGAAGAATTCCTCCCATGATAATGGGACATGAAGCTTCAGGGATTGTCGTAAAAACGGGGCTTGAAGTAAAGGATTATACTAACGGAGACAGGGTAACATTTGACTCCACTGTTTATCCGTTAAATGACTGGTATACTCTTGAAGGGATGTATAATCTGAGTGATAACAGGGAGGTTCTTGGGGTTTCCCCGGGAATATATAAACGAGACGGAGCATTTGCGGAGTATGTGGTCATTCCTGAGCATATTCTGTATAAAATACCTGAAAATGTTACATTTGAACAGGCAGCAATGACGGAAGCTGTCGCCGTGGCACTTCATTCGATTAATGTTTCAGGTATTAAACCAGGAGACAGATGTGTTGTGGTTGGTGCAGGAATGATAGGGATCTTTATTATCAAGCTTCTTAAAATATTTGGGGCATCCAGAATAATCGCTTTTGATTTGAGTCATGAACGTCTTAAGCAGGCAAAGGCTTCAGGAGCAGAAATCACTTTTCTGTCAGCGGATGAAGATTTCGGGAATAAGATAAAAGCATTTACAAATAACAGGGGTGCAGATCTCTCATTTGAGGCAGTGGGTAAGAGTGAGACAGTCAATCTGGCGATTGAAGTTCTGCGCAAGGGTGGAAAAGCGGTTCTTGTAGGAAATATATCCCCAAAAATTGAATTTCCTCTTCAAAGAGTAGTCACGCAGGAACTCAAAGTACTGGGCAGTTGTGCTATCAGGGGAGAGTACGGTGTTGTGCTCGATCTTCTTGCAACAGGCAAGATAAGCGTGGATGACCAGATATCGGCTCTGGCTCCCTTATCAGAGGGGGCTGTCTGGTTTGACAGACTCCGCAACAAAGAGCCAGGATTGAATAAAGTTATTTTGAAACCTTAACGCCGGGTATTATGTTATCGAGAGTTTACAATATTTCAATTGCAGGGTGTGGAAAGGTGGCGCATCTCCATGCCAAAGCAATACAGAATATTCCAAAGGCAAGGCTTTCTTCAGTCTGGAGCAGAACGCCCGGAACAGCCGAAAAATTTTCCTCTGAGTATAATACAAAGTCATATACCGATATTTCCAGAATGGTAAAGGAGAATCAAACAGATCTTGTTATAGTTTGCACTCCTCATCCTTTTCATAAGCAGCCTGCTATCGAGGCTGCAGCTGCAGGAGCCAATGTTCTTGCAGAAAAACCCCTGGCTGCTGATCTCAATGACTGCGATGAAATTATTGATGCCTGCCGGACAGGTGGTGTCAGACTCGGTGTCATTAGTCAGCGAAGATGGTATGAACCGGTTAAAAGAGTTAAAGAGGCAATTGAAAGCGGAAAAATAGGTAAGCCTGTTCTTGCAACGATTACAATGCTTGGATGGAGAGATAAGGCTTATTATGAATCTGATGCTTGGAGGGGCACATGGAAGGATGAGGGAGGAGGCGTTCTTGTTAACCAGGCTCCTCACCAGCTGGATATTTTGTTATGGTATATGGGTGAAATTGATGAAGTGTACGGGATATGGAGAAATCTTAATCATCCATATATCGAGGTTGAGGATACTGCAGCTGCAATTGTAAAGTTCAGGAGCGGGGCCATCGGCAATATCCTTGTCAGTAACTCCCAGAAACCGGGTATTTGGGGCAAAGTTCAGGTGCATGGCGAAAATGGAGCCTCTGTAGGTGTTCAGACAGACGGAGGTGCCATGTTCATTGCCGGGATGACAGGTGTTGCAGAACCTCCCATAAATGATCTCTGGACTGTTCCGGGCGAGGAGAGTTTTCTTGGCGAATGGGTAAAAAAGGATACGGAAACCTTCAACAGCTGCGACCCAACCGTAAAATATATGCAATGTCAGATAGAAGATTACCTGGACGCTATTGAAAATGACAGGGATCCTGCAGTAACTGGTGAAGCTGGCCGAAGGACTGTTGAACTTTTTACGGCAATATATCGTTCCTGCCGCGATAACAAACCAGTAAAATTTCCTTTAACCCATTAATACCGAATACGGAATACGGAATACGGAATACGGAATACGGAATACGGAATACGTGACTGCTGACTATAATACAATACTTTTAAACCATCGCCATATGCCACTTTTCATCGTAATTCTCGGAATTTGTCTTCTCCTTTTGCTCATCCTTGTCTTAAAGCTGAATCCATTTTTGTCATTTATGATTGTCTCCCTTGGAGTTGCAATTGCAGTTGGGATGCCTTTTGACAAAGCAGTGGCTTCCATTCAGAAGGGTATTGGCAGCACCATGGGTATTCTCGTTCCGATACTTGGATTTGGTGCAATGCTTGGCAAGCTTGTTTCGGAAAGCGGAGCCGCACAGAGAATAACATCAAGGCTGGTCGGTAGTATGGGCACTAAACATATTCAAACTTCGTTAATGCTGGCCGGATTCATAATTGGTATTGCACTTTTTTATGAGGTCGGTTTTTTTATCATGATTCCGCTTGTTTTTACTATAGCTGCCACTACCGGTCTGCCATTACTTTATGTGGGACTTCCAATGCTTGCCTCTCTTTCAGTTACACATGGATTTCTTCCTCCGCATCCTGCTCCAACTGCATTAACGGCCATGTTCAATGCCGACCTGGGAAAAACATTGCTTTACGGACTGGTAATTGCCGTGCCGACCATTCTTGTCTCCGGCCCTTTGCTGGCAAAATATCTCAGCAGGGTAAATGCAAAGCCCTTATCCGAGTTTGTTAATCAAAATATTTTATCTGACGAAGAGATGCCGGGTTTCTATACCAGTTTACTCTCGGCACTTTTACCGGTTATATTGATTACATCCTCAACTATTGCAGGGTTGACATTAAGTGATGAGAATACGGTAAGAAAAATTCTGGGATTTGTCGGAAACCCTGTAATAGCGATGCTTATATCTGTTCTGTCTGCTATATATTTTCTTGGTATAGCCAGGGGAAGGAAGATGACTGAAATAATGAAATCACTGTCCCATTCAATAGCCAGTATCGCTATGATCATGCTGCTTATTTCCGGGGCAGGTTCACTCAAGCAGGTACTTATAGACGGAGGCGTCAGCAACTATATTGGCGGACTTTTAAGCAATTCTATCTTTTCTCCTTTATTTCTGGGATGGCTTATTGCTACTATACTGCGCATCTGCATTGGTTCTGCAACTGTCTCCGGACTGACGGCTGCGGGAATAGTAATGCCCCTGGTAACAGGAACAAACGTAAATCATGAGCTGATGGTACTCGCAGTGGGTTCGGGAAGCCTAATGTGCAGCCATGTAAATGATTCAGGGTTCTGGATCTTTAAAGAATACTTCAATCTGAGCATAAAAGATACACTTAAGACCTGGACCATTATGGAAACTTCAATTGGATTGACGGGACTTTTAGGTGTTATGATTTTGAGTCTTTTTGTAAAATAAATATATCTATTTATGAAAATTAAATTTATTGGCGCTGCCAGGGAAGTAACAGGCAGTAAACATCTGATTACGATAAATTCCGGTAAGAGGCTGCTTCTCGACTGCGGGATGTTCCAGGGTAAAGGGCTTGAGACGGACAGTATGAACCGCGATCTTATGTTTGATCCGTCCCTGATTGATCATATCATTCTTACACATGCTCATATCGACCATTCCGGGTTGATACCATACATGTATAAACTGGGTTTCAGGGGATCTGTGATATGTACAAATGGGACGAGGGACCTGTGTGCCATAATGCTGGCCGATTCAGCTTTTATACAGGAGCATGATACCATTACTTTTAATAAGCGCAGGGCAAAAAAGGGGCTACCGCTTGTCACGCCCCTATATACCAAAGAGGATGCCGCAGCCTGTATGGGCCTTTTTATAGGGGTGCCCAATAATATGAAATTCAGGATCGATGACAATATAAAGGTTAAATTCACCAATACGGGGCATATGCTGGGCAGCGGTGTCGCAAATATTCAGATAAACGAAAACGGTCAGCTAAAGAGGATTGCATATACAGGAGATATAGGGAGACCCTCGGATCCCATCCTTGCAGAACCTCAGGCATTTCCACAGGCTGATATACTTATAACCGAATCAACCTATGGCGATAGATTACACAAGGATGTACAGGCTGCTGAGGAAGAACTTCTGAATACCGTTATAGAAACCTGCGTCAATAAGGGTGGAAAACTGATCATCCCAGCTTTCAGTGTCGGTCGTACCCAGGAAATAGTTTATGCCTTGAATAACTATTTTAACCAGGGGAAGCTGCCTGAAATTGATATGTTTGTAGACAGCCCGCTTGCAGTTAATGCCACAACAGTGTTCAGGATGCATCCGGAATGTTTTAATAAGAGTTTTGCTGCAGTGCTTGAAACTGACCCTGATCCTTTTGGATTCGATAACCTGTATTATATAACCAGACAGGAAGATTCAAAAAAGCTGAACGATCATAAAAAACCATGTGTCATAATATCAGCATCAGGCATGATGGAAGCCGGCCGGGTAAAACATCACCTGGCAAACAATATTTCTGATCCTAAAAACACAGTTCTGGTTGTAGGATACTGTGCACCTACTACCCTCGGAGCGAGAATTGTCCGCGGAGATAAGGAAGTCTCTATACATGGTAATATCCACGAGGTAAAAGCCGAAATAAAAAAAATAGATTCGTACAGCGGTCATGGCGATTACAGGGAGATGATAGGATTCCTGGGCTGTCAGGACAAGAGTGCCCTTGAAAAGACTTTTATTGTTCATGGTGAGTACGAGACTCAGAAGAAATATGTTGAAACTCTATCAGGAGAAGGATTCAATAATATTGAGATACCTGCCAGGGGAGAGGAATATGAGATCTGAAATAATTTTATAAAAACCTGCATAAAAAATAATTTAAGGTTACTATTTTTGGTCTCCGAATTTTAATAACAGACAATGGGAAGAGCATTTGAATACAGAAGGGCATCAAAAGAGAAGAGATGGGACAAGATGTCAAAATTGTTTCCAAAACTTGCAAAGAATATTACGATTGCTGCAAAGGAAGGAGGATCTGACCCTGATCTGAATGCCAAGCTCAGAACTGCGATCATGAATGCCAAGGCACAGAATATGCCAAAGGACAACATCGAAGCTGCGATAAAGCGAGCATCGGGAAAAGATTCTCAGAATTTCGCTGAGATTTGTTATGAAGGGAAAGGCCCTCACGGCGTACTTGTCTTTGTTGAATGTGCCACCGATAATAATACCAGGACCGTGGCAAACATTAAATCCTATTTTGGTAAATCAGGAGGCATGCTGGTTCCAACAGGTTCCCTTGAATTCATGTTCTCAAGAAAAGCAGTATTTGAGTTTGACCTCCCTGGTGGGAAAAATTCTGAGGATATAGAGCTTGAACTCATTGAATCCGGGCTGGAAGAGATTGAAAATGATGATGGCAGGATTTATGTTTATGGTGATTATGCAAATTTTGGCTCATTGTCTGTTGCTCTTGAAAACCTGGGAATCGCAGTCAATAAAGCTACCCTCAAAAGATTGCCGCTGAACCAGGCCGAATTCACAGAGGATCAGCTTACCGATATTGAAAAGCTTATTGACAGGATAGAAGATGATGACGATGTTCAGGCCGTATATACCAATATAGCATAGTTTCAGCTCTCTTGCGACAGGCTGTCAGTGAATAAATGCCCTGAGATCTTTACGCACTTTTTTCCAGTCAGGGTATATCTCGGTAAGGAGTTTATAATACTCCTTACCATGGTTGTGGTGTTTCAGGTGGCACAACTCATGCAGTATTACATATTCAATATAGCTATCAGACAATTTGATAAGCTCGGTACTCAGGGTTATGATCCCTTTCCTTGAACAGCTGCCCCACCGGCTTTTCATGTTTCGTATAATCAGGCCTGCCGGTTTAAACATTTGATTTTCATTGTTTATTAGCGCCAGGCCAAGCATATCTGCAAATACTTTGGAAGCTTCTGTTTTGAATCCTTTATAAAGTAGTTTCCTGATGGCCTCCTGATCTTCAATCTTATGCAGACCAATCTCAATTATATTCCCGCCGAACCTTACGAATGGTTTTTTTGCCTGTATAATCTGCAACCTGCATTCTTTGCCACGAAAAAGCTGATTCTCTCCGTCAGCTAATGTACTGTTCAGCCTGGTACTCTCTTTTTGCCTGTAATTGTCTCTGTGCTTTTTGATCCAGGCAGCTTTTTCCTGTACTATCCTGCTGATTGTTTTAAGCGATGTGCGATTTGGCGCTCTGACTACAACTGACGAATCAGGAAGAACACTTATCCCAAGGGTTCTTCTTCGAGAATAGACTACCCTGAATTCTATGTTATTTAGCTGATAAGTTTGCGGATCTTTATGCATTAAATCGTTATGGCACAATTACTTTACTTCTGAAAATGAATGAAATGCGTAGTTCCTTGATTCAAGGTATTTTAATACCGAATCAAGATGCAGATAAAATTTATCTTTTCTTCTGGGATCGGTGCCTGGATGAATCAGGAGAATATAACCATTCATCCCTTTGTCCTCCTCATATGATATCAGGTTTTTCATGAGTGAGTCACTTGAGTAATATGCTTTTCCCTTCTCCGGGAATGTCCAGTCCTGGCTGGTTATCGTGCCAGGTGAATTGTTGACGAGCTTAAGTCCCGACTGAACTGTCCAGCTTGCTATACTATCGTTATACCACTCATATGGCGGCAAAAATACAAGAGCTTTGTTTTTTGGAATTCCATTTCTGTCAAGTTCCTTATACACATTTTCCAGGTCTGAAAGGAATTCATTTTTTGTAACAAGCAGTGAATCCCTGTTCTCCCATGTACAATATAAAAGATGCTTATCCGAGTGAGCTCCTATATAATGGCCATCATTTTTCAGCCGGTCAATGATTTTTCTGTTGGATGGTGTTCTGAGGAAATCTCCCGTGAAGAAGAATGAGGCTTTTATTTTATGTTTCTTCAGGGTAGCTGCAATAAAGTCAAAGCCATCTTTAAAATCATGGGCAGTAAAACAGAGGAAAATATTTTTCGCTGTAGTATCCATTCTCACGACAGCTCCCCTTAACATAACAGCATTCGGATTGTTGCTGATCTTCAGTGATCGGTTCTGAAGCGCCGAAAGATAATAGACAAGGCATGCCGTACCGTCCATTGTGCACTCATTACTCGTATAATCCGTTATATCATCATGGTAGTTTGCTATGGCTGGTTGAACATCTGCATATACATCTTTATTTGTCATCGTTATATATTTGCTGTGCGACCTGAATATCGTTGAATAGACGGGTCCGTCAACCAGCCCTCCATCAACCTGACCGCCTTGTGAAACATAGGATGAGTGAGTAAATTTGGGATAATCTCCGTTTTCAGGAAGTCCCACGATCATACTTGTGCCCCATGGATTACATCCGAACAGCCAGTCCCTGCTTGCAGCCTCCATTCCGGCAAATGAATTGTCACCGGTTATTTCAGCATATAAATGGGCCTGGGTCAGTATTGCAGCCACCAGATTATTTGAACACCATATGAAGGGAACCCCGATAAGGAACGGATTTTGTTCTGCCTTGAGCAGTGTTAGCTCGAGACCTTTTTTCATGTACCCGGCAAACTCATCCTTGTTATTGATTATCTGATTTCTTGCAATTACCGGATGGCCCATATTCACGAAAGGATACCACTGATAATGACGGGCTGTATCTTTACCCATCCAGGGAGTAGTTATTTCCTGACGTCCGAATCCGGTTGCATAATCGAGGTATTTTTGATCCTGTGTCAGGTTATAGAGTTCTGAAGCCGCAAGTTCCATATCATCGACCCAGTTATCTTCCTCGTAGAAATAGGGCGCTGTACCCGGTGCTGTCTGGCATACTCCCGGGTTCCTGAGGCCATAATCAAAAGCCTCAACAGCCTTGATCTTAAGCTTTCGCGAGAATTCCGGATTAATATTCCTGTATACTTCAGCTCCCAGTGCAAATGCAGAGGAAAATTTTCCGGCTGTAGAAGCTATCCCGGTTGAACGGTTTTTATATTTGAAAAGCCCCTGAGGCTTTCCGGTGCACAAATAAACGGGCCTCTCACGACCTTTTCCATAGTTTGCTGAATCATGGTCCGGAAAACGAAATCCTACATGATCCCTGTCATCAGCGATCTGATTATACATCCTGTCAGGTTCCGGATTCATTTTAAGCAGCCATTCGAGTCCCCATCTGCTTTCATCCAGGACATCAGGAACCCCGTCAGACCCGGGAAGACCGTTAGCCAGATATTTATCCATGAAAGAGCCGGGATTCTCCGACCAGGCAAAGAGCATCTGGTAAGTGGCATTTGCTGAAGTTGCCACATATTGAAGATAATCGGCAGCATCGTGCCATCCGCCGGTAACATCTATGTGTGCCGAATCATCGTTTTTGCCATATATTTCATATCCATCAGCCATATGACATGAATCTTTCAGGTACGGGTTAAAACCGCATCTCTGCTGCCTCATATAGTTAAGGAGAAAATCAGCACTCTTATCATAAACATTGTCGTCAATGCGGAAGTCCGGGGATACTGAATTTCCTGCAGAAATCCTGTAGGTGCCGGGAATGGTATATTTTGTGAACGGGAGCCGGTAGCATGATACAAAAGGATCCATTGGCCTGGCTTTTATCATATTTTGAAATGTCTTGACAACCTTGCCCGTGCCTGCATCAATAAGGCTGAAGGATTTAAGATTCATGGGTTTCTTGCTTATGAGTACAGCTACCTTGATGTCATTTGTCCTGTAGCCCAGTTGGTTAATCCTGATCCATTCATTTTCCTTCTTAGTGCAGGATGTTGTAAGAAGCAAAGTACAAGTGAGCAAAAATAAATTTAGATTCTTCATAAACAGTGTTAATTATTTCAATGCCGCAATTTAATAAATAAACGCATTTTTTCTTTCCTGTCATTCGCAGGATTGGCAGGGAATCACTCCTTTCTCAGTGTGATAAGTGTTATTTCAGGAGGCATCCATATCCTGAATGGTATTGCAAGCAGGCCAAGACCGCGGTTTACATACTGATACTGTTTATTCTCAAGGTAAAGGCCATTCCAGTGCGGATATATGTATTTTGCAGGGCTCCATCTGAATTTTTTTGTGTAGATGCCTATCTGCATTGCGTGGGTATGCCCGGATAATGTTATATCGATGTCACTCCTGGAAACAACATCTTCCTCCCATTGATTAGGATCGTGGCTTAACAGGATCTTCAAATCGACCGTGTCAAGTCCCGAAAGAGCCTTTTTAAGATTACCATGCAAAATATTCGGATACCTGCCCATAGTGATGATTCCTATCAATCCTATTTTGGCATCCTTTATTTTTACGATAATATTGGTATCATTGAGCACGGTATAACCTGATGATTTTGCCAGATTATTAATTATAAGAACATTATCTTTTCTGTCAGCCTCGGTGAAATCAGGATCATAAGTCCCGAAATCATGGTTTCCCAGTACTGCATAATTTCCGTACAGGCTTTTTTGCCTGCAAAGTATGGTATCGTTTGACGCATATTCCCTCCACCCATAAGTTACGAAATCACCGGTGTTCAGTATGAGATCAGGCTTTAAGGCGTTTACAGTCTCAACAACTTTCACAAGAGATCTGCCGTGCCTGTAAAAAGCCGATAGATGCATATCAGAGAGCTGCACGATTTTCAGGCCGTCCAGATCTTTATTCAGACCCTTGATTTTTATCTCTACATTTTCTGTCCTGAAATTGAACCTTGTGTAGAAGTCACTGAAAACAAGTACTGAAAAAAAGAGGATGGCAATAATAGTGCCGGCATTGGTCATCCACCTGATATGTCCTCCTTTTCTGATCCTGATAAGCTTGCCGGTGAAGTGTATAAGAATTAAGATTACTCTTGGTATTACCACAGCACATATGGCACCTGTCAGATTCATCATAAGTGCTATATGATCGGGATTATCGAAAAAGCTTTTGTATGTCAGGAATCTATAAAGGAGGACCCATACTAAAAGGCTGAGGATGAAGTGTATCACGAGAGCGGCAAAGATAATCCATGCAGATTTGCCACGTAGATTATCCTTCAATGATATCACTGTTAAAATTTCCGTAATTATCAGAAAAAGAACAATCAGCATATTAAAAATATTTGTTTCTAAAAATAGGTAATTATTGATTATGGTTTGTATACTTGTATTAACAGATTAAACTCAATTCCTGATTATGACTGAAATTAGGTTCTATGATCCTTTATTTGAGCCGTCCTCCCTATTAATCTATTCTGTAATTTCAGCAAGGTACAGGGAGATGTGGCTGTTTGTGAGACATCAGGATCGTTCTACCTGGGAGATTGCCGGCGGGCATATAGAGGAAGGTGAAAGTTCATATGATGCAGCCTGCAGGGAACTAATGGAGGAGACTGGAGCGTTAAGGTTTAAGATGGAATGTGTTGCAACCTATTCAGTAGCAAAAGATGGCCTTACCGGTTTTGGAAGACTTTATCTTGCAGAAGTTTTTGAGTTTGGTGCGATTCCTGACACATCCGAAATCGCGGAGCTTATATTTCTCGACCATCTTCCTGACAATCTAACCTATCCGGATATTCAGCCTTTACTGTTCAGAAAGTGCAGAGAATATACCCGGGGTTGAGCCAGATTGTAAGGATCGCTAGAAGTAATATCCAAGTGAAAAATAGGCAGTGAGGTCCCTGTTCAGGTTTGAGGTACTCAGAATAAGCTCCACTGGTCCGACTACACTATCGTATGAAACCGAAATTCCTCCGCCTACCATAAGATTACCTACGGTACGGGAATCGTCGTAGTTGGAATACATCCCGAAATTTGAAATAAATGTTGTATAGATTTTTCCCCACATCCTTATGCGGAGATCCATGGAGGCATAAGCAGCATTATCAGCACTGATCTCCATACGCTTCAATCCTGCAAAGGGGAGATAGTTGCCCAGGTAGTTTGTTTTCTGAAACCCTCCGATATACGACCTGTAAAAGACCGGTGCTTTTGAAGCAAGTGTAATATGGGAATTGAGTGAGGGGAGCAGAACTACCCGGTTGGAAATCTTTGTTACAAATCTTACATTCAAAGCCAGCATGGCGAACGGAGAATGTCCGTTATACTTATATCCATTATCGGTAACAACTTTGATTGTTCCGTCCAGTTCCCATCCGTTACAGGGATAAATGTCATTGTCCAACTGGTCCAGACTGCCTCTGAGAAAATAATTAATATATGTATCATCCTTAAAATCGGCACTGTCGACTGTACCGATTGAATTGCCAGTATGGAAATACTCTGCCGAACTTCCGAGTGACAATCTGAAAATATCGGAAACGACCAGTTGTGTGCCAACCTGCAGGCTGGTTTGCTGGATATTTATTTCCGAAGCTTTTTTCCCTTCGCTGTAGCCAATTAGTTTGTCTGCTACGAATGTGCCGGCTGCTATAAATCCGGGTTTGCTGCCCCTGTCGAGAGAATAGCCGGCAGCGAAAACTGGAGCTGAAGCTAATTTTGCATCGAGGGATATATTGGAACCGCTGACGCGATCACTGTAAATTGTGGTATTTATAAGGGCTGCGGCATTCTGATCAGTATTGTAGTTTAAGCCAATGTTCAACCTGTTGGTAGGGCTTTCCTTTACCATTATTGTTACAATTTTCTGTTCACCTCCTGAGATCCTGTAGTCTACATTCTGGTAATTTCCTGTTGCATATATCCTGTCAACTCCTTCCCTTATTTTCCTGAGAGTTGTCCGCTGGTCTTTGCCGATGCCTATCTTGCCAAGCAGTGATATAATATTTGTCTTTTCGGTTCCTTCTACCTCGACTGACTGGACAAGGATTGAGGTGCCGTTATCAGGCAATTCATGATGGATCCCTGTTGTCGGTTTATAACCTAGGGAGTCTCGCATTCTGATGAGCTCCGGCAATAATTTTGAAGCAGCCTTCTCTCCACGTTCCATGAGCACCTTTGCAGCTTCAGTGTTGAAACTTGTTGCTGAATAACCAGTAATGTCCGGTTTTATCAGAATGTCAACATTTTCGCTGTTTTTTCTGCTTCTTTGGAAACCCAGCAAAACAGTCAGCTGGGAGATCATATCAGGTATTGACTTAATTTCCTCCTTTTTCAGCAATGCATCTCCGACGTCTATTCCAATAATCACGTCAGCGCCCATCTGACGACAACGATCCACCGGGAAATTATTGATTATGCCACCATCAACAAGCATCCTGTTGTCAATCTCGCAGGCGGAAAATACGGCAGGTACAGACATGCTCGCTCTGATGGCTTTGGGCAGGAAACCCTTATCCAGTACTACCTCCTCACCTGTAGAAATATCGGCAGCTATACATTTGAAAGGAACCGGCAGCTCTGAAAAACTATTTATGTCGTGATAACCGTACGACAGGTAGGTTAACAGGTCCATTACCTTCTGTCCATGAAGAAAGCCCTCCGGAATAGAGATCTTATTTGCTTTTATCGGAAGTGAAAAAAGATACCGTGATTGTTCCTGTTTAACAAGCGCAGGAATGAAAGCTCTTTTTGATTCATTGCTCAGGAGATCCTCCCAGTTCTGTTCACCGATGATCTTTTCCAGGGTTGCGGCATCATAGCCCATCGCGTACAGGCCACCCACTATACTGCCGATACTTGTTCCCGTAATATAATCAATAGGTATTCCTGCTTCTTCAATTACCTTCAGAGCACCTACGTGCGCAAAACCTTTGGCTCCGCCGCCGGAAAGCACCAGTCCGATTTTGGGATGATTTATTGAATCCTGGGCATTGACATACAGTGGAATGAGTATTGTAAGTATTGCAAAAAATAAACGCTTCACCACTTGTCTGACTATATATATTCGAATGAGACCTTTTTGAGCCATTTTTCCTCCAGAAGCCTTGCTATTCTTTTTACGACCGTTCTTCTTATTTCCAGATCTACAGGCAGATTGGGATCCTGGTGGGCAATATTGATCCTGGTCCCGATGACGAAATGAATTTCATCGCTTTCCATAATGAGTCTGACAATTTTATCTGCTGGTCCCTTTCCGAGTCTGACACTGTTATTATATGTTTTTAAAAGTTCATTAACTTTCTGCAAAGTAAGGATTCCTTCAGTCACCAGGTCTATCCCTTCAAGAAAGCTTTCCGGGGGAAGCTCCGGATCTTCAAAGATAAGTTCATCCACGATTGACCTGTTAAGCTCTCTGGCAACTATATCTGCTGTTGTTCCTCCGCATAGTATAACCTTTCCTTTATACCCCATGACTTTAGCTGCCAATTCTTTGTCTTTTTCCTTTTCATACGGGGGACCGGTGCATAAGAGTAGTTTGCGGGGCTCCCGGAAATATATTATTGCGCAGCTTATATCATCCCTGGCTTTATAATTGTCGTTTTTATGCGCCATGGTGACGATTTTTCCTGCAAGCAAGGTAGCCGAGATAGAGGCTTCACTTGTCACAAGAGAGGAGGCGTATAATGCAATATTGTCCCTTTCCCACCCGAAAGGATATGTCTCACTTCCCATTCCGCTTTGCGAGACGCCATCGGAGCAGAAGATAATGCGATCTTCCTTTTCGGGGATGAAGGTGCATGTTTTGAGGACCTTTCCGGAATTTATCCCCTTATCGAGGACCACTTTTTTCCAGGAAGGATCGAAGATCATGTTCCTTTTTAAAATGACTGTCGAGGGGTTATCATATTCCAGTATGTTCACCCTTCCGGTAGCTTTCAATATCCACAATGGTGAAGGTGGAATAGCTGATCTTTCTCTCACTGCATACCGGCAGGGTATTCATTATAATCTCCGCGATCCTTTCAACCTCTTTATGTTCACGGGTAAAATTAATAGCCATGGTGGCTGTCAGTGTGGCAAGAATATTGGCTTTTACGCCATGACCCATTCCATCAGACAATACGGCAATAACCCTGTTTTCTTCCTTAATAAAACGGTACAGGAATACATCTCCGCAGATGCGCTCTCCATCATGGTTCCTCTGCTGACTGTTGACTTCTATGAAAAAATTCCTGTTCACACAATATTATTTCAGCCGGTTTTTAATACTTTCTTTTTTCGATTTGTAGGATTCAACTATTGAATTTAGCATCTGTTCTGTTTCCGAAGCTCCTTCTCCCAGAAGAAATCCGATTTTCTGAACCATTTCCAGGTTTTTATCTATCACTTCAGTGACCCTGTTTATTACCTCTTCTCCCTGTACTTCAGGAGAGTACAGATCACGGATAATAGCACCGCACATCTTGTTTTTCTTGATCGGAAATATGGAAATATTCAGCATCTTATCCTCAAAATGCACATCCTTGCTTACAACAGGCTCATCTTCCCTTATAACAAAAGTGAACATATTGTACACATTGAAAGGCATAAGGGTCTTGACGTCTGCGCCCGCCAGCCCGGGGATTACATCGGAAATAGCTATGGCATCTTCACCTATTATATTGATGAAGCTTTGATTGGAATGCAGGATCTTCAGGTAATTGTCTACAATCACAACACCTGTAGGGAGCTTCTCGAGCATGTTATTCATCATGTCGGAGGTATTCTGGGCAATCTCCTTCTCTCTGCGGGCAAGTTCCTCTGATTCCTTCAACGCTTTTTTTGTATCAGCCAGTTTCCTGTTGGTCTGACGAAGGGTCTCAATATATTCCTGCTTGTTCCTGAGATTGAAAGTATGGCACATCTCAGGTATGGCAAGGCCTTTCGCTACTGTTGAGGCAAAATCGCGGCACGACGGGTAACCGCATGCTCCGCAGTTTACCTCTTCATCGGGATTATCTTTACCAATGATTTTAAGGACTTCGTTTACTGCCTCAGGAGGAGGTTCAGGAATTCTCTGGTCTTCAGGGGTAAAGGTTCTGGTGAAATCAAGTTTTGACCATTTTTCCATATCCTTCTCCCACTTTTCCTTATCCAGTTTCCCTACTCTCTTTTCGGCATATCTCCTCACCAGGGCACGCCTTCTGAACCTTTCGTTGTGGTGTTCCATTGCCGGCCCCAGCAGGCATCCATGGCAAAAGAAAAGGTTGAAATGATGCTTGATAGTGTCTATATATTTATCGAAATCATTTACGGCTTCAAGAATATCCTCCTTCCCGGAAGCAGTTATGACGCTGCTCGACACCATATCCCGTTTTATTCCTCCGGCCTGTATTATACCGGCGGGAAGAGGATATAGTGCACCCCAGTTGCCGTGGGGCGGATCAAAATCTGACATCTTGACCAGCCTCTCCTGTATCTTCATCTCGTCAAAGAGTTGCCTCAGCTCAATGAATGTCAGTACCGCGTCGACAAGCTTTCCATCATTATACTGTAGCGCTTCATCCTTCGCATCCAGACATGGACCAATCTGAACCGTTGCTGCATCCTGTCCGTACAACTCCTTGACAACCATTGCTGTGGCGATCATGGGAGATACCAGGGGAGCAAGGTTGGATACCAGCTCAGGGTAGAATTTTTCGACCATTTTTACAATTGAGGGGCAGTTTGCAGTTATATAATATTTGCCTTCCGCCCTGGAAAAAAGTGTGGCATACTCATGAGCTATCAGATCAACACCAAAGGATACTTCATGCACAAAATCAAATCCAAGCGAACGGATCATCGCCACAAACTTCCTGTAATCAGTAATATCATCAAACTCTGAGGCTATGCTCGGTTCAATAAGTGCAACCGTTTTACGTCCGGATGAAAGCAATTCTTTTACCTCTTGCCTCGAATCACGGAATCCAATGGCCTCAGGGCTGCACGATACAAAGCAAAGTCCGCAACCTATGCACCTGTCCGCTAAAATCAAAGGATGTGACCTGTTGGGTTTAACTTCAATTGCATTAACCGGGCAGACCCGGACACATGAATATGAATTTTTGCATTTGTCGTCATCAATATATAAAACCGGTTTTCTCTCTGCCATTGTGATCCATTTAAGTTTAAATTAATCCGGCAAACTCCTTTTCAAGGATGCTCTCTATTTTTGAGATAGTCACATCCTCTATAATCACTCCATTTATATTCAGGTTGGGCCCGTCACTGCATCGTCCCATGCATCGTGCCCCTTTGAAAATAATCCTGTCGTCAAGATGGTTCTTCCTGAGATATTCCTTTATAAATGTTACAATATCCTTGTTCCCTCTCGAAAAACAGGAACTGCCCAGACATATCTGCATTTCAATTCTCTCGGTCATCACTTATTGTTCATAAATAAACACAAAAGTCAAAAGTACTAATTTTTTATGAGCCCGCGGGCAAAAGTTCCAATCCAATAAGCGTCATATCCTGCCTCTGTAAGCTCCTTAGTTGCTTTTATCAAGCTATGTGGACAACCATTTAAAATGGCTCTCATTTGTATATGATCCGCTATCAGGCAGATATGGATTCAAAAAATCAAAGCAAAAGTACATTTTTTATTGTTAATAAAATAACAATGTTTATTTATTAACAATAAAATAATCTATATTTGTATTCATAAAAGTTCATTCATCTCAAATCTATGAGTACTGATCTGGATCAGATTCTGAAAAAGTTTAAAAGCGGAAAGAGGGAAGACCTTATTCCAATGCTGCAGGAAATACAGGAGCATCATGGCTACCTTTCGGAAGAAGCTATTGTGAAGGTAGGTAGTTTCCTCGGGCTCAGCACTACAAAGATATACGGCCTTGCGACATTTTATGACCGTTTCCGGTTCATTCCTTCCGGAAAGATCCGGATATTGATCTGCAATGGTACCTCATGTTTTCTCAATGGTTCAAAATCCATTATCGACAAAATAAGGGATGAGACAGGCATACTACCGGGACAGACAACACGGGATGGTTATTTCAGCTACGAGATAGTATCCTGTATGGGAGGTTGTCATAATGGACCTGTTATATGCGTGAACGGAGAGTATCACACGCAGATTAAGGCTGAGCAGTTGCCAGAGATGATCAGGAAACTTAAATATGTTATGGAAAATGATTAACACGTTAAGATACGCATGGAAGATTTAAAAGTTTTCCTTACAGAGAAAGTCCTTTTATTCGGATCAGATACTCTGCATCCGGAAACGGAAAAAGCCCTGAAGCGTATTCGACGCGAGAGGCCCGACAATCCTGTTATCTATGTTTCATCGGGTACCAGCAGTATAATTGCCGGATCCGAGAAGACCTGTTCAGCAATCAGTTCATATGTAAAGGAAAACACTCCGGCAGCTTTAATGGTCTGCGTTGGATGCATTGGTCCCGCTAATTTTGAGCCCCTGGTCTGCATCCATCTGCCAGGAAGGAATAAACTGTTTTTCAGAAACATAACGGAGGAAAAAGTCGAGCCGCTACTTAACGGTGTATTTCACAATGATATAAATGAAGATGATCTTGCCGGTCAGACCGGTACACGGGGATTTGAATACTGGCCAGGCATTCCGTTTATTGAAGAGCTACCGTTTTTTGCAGGTCAGAAAAGAGTCATTCTTGCCAATTGCGGATGCTATGATCCTGAAAGTATAGAGGAATATATCGCAAGGGGAGGATATCGTACCTTTGCGAAGGTAATTCGGAACTACACCTTCGAGGAGGTTTGCGATATAATCGAAAGGAGCGGGCTAAGGGGAAGAAGCGGAGGGGGGTATCTTACCGGGCTTAAGTGGAAACATGCACTGAATACCCCATCCAGTGGGAGGTATCTGATTTGCAACGCAAAGGAGAGTGATCCGGGTGCATTTACCGACAGGACAATTCTTGAAAGCGATCCACACAGGCTGATAGAGGGTATCGCTATTGCTGCATATGCTATTGGTTCCTCAAGTGCGATTATCTTTATAAGGTCAGGTTCCGACCATGCCAGGAAAAGGCTGGGCAAGGCAATAGATATGGCCCGTGACTTTGGCATAATAGGAAATAATATTTTTTCCAGTGGCTATAGTCTTGATATTGTCATACGGATAGAACCGGGTGCATTTGTATGCGGTGAAGAAACAGCTCTTATAAACACCCTTGAAGGGAAAAGAGGCATGCCAACGCTTAAGCCTCCATATCCGACAACCTCAGGTTTGTCCGGAAAGCCTACTGTTATAAACAATGTCGAAACGCTGATGAATGTTCCGCTTATTATGCAAAATGGTCCGGAATGGTTCCGTTCGCTTGGTACTGAGGGCAGTCCGGGGACAAAGGTCTTTGCCGTTGCGGGGAAGGGTCGTTTCTCGGGAGTGGTGGAGGTTGAAATGGGCACTACATTAAGAAAGATCCTTGAGGGGATCGCTGATGGGATAAAGGATGGGAAGGAATTTAAGGCCATTCAGCTGGGAGGAGCTTCAGGCTCATTCATTACAAATGAGAACCTTGATCTGAAGGTTGATTATGAAAGCCTGAGGGAAAAAGGCATCGGGATGGGAGCAGGCGGTTTTGTGATAATTGACGAGTCCACCTGTATGGTGGACCTTGTACGGTATTATATGGAGTTCATTCGCAATGAAAGCTGCGGTAAGTGCATACCCTGCAGGGAAGGAACAGGCAGAATGCTTGAGATCCTCGAGGGCGTGATAAAAAAGCCTTTGAATGAGGAATCAGGAACTACACTTGAGCGTTTCAAGGGGGTAATGCAGCTTGAGACCATTGCCGCTGTAATGAAGGATACTTCGCTTTGCGGACTTGGACAAACGGCTCCAAACCCATTCACAAGCGCCCTGAGCAATTTCAGGGATGAATTTGAAGAGCATATCTTTGACAGGAAGTGCAGGGCTAACATCTGCAGGGGATTGAGGACATTCTCCATTGACGTGGAAAAGTGCACGGGGTGTACTGCATGTGCTGCCAGGTGCCCTGTGAATGCAATATACGGAACCAGATTGCAGCCATTTTTCATTGTGGAAGACAAATGTATTGGCTGCGGGATATGCTTTGATATTTGTAAGTTCAGTGCAATCAACGTAAAATAAGCTTTATGCTCTTTACAATCCAGGTAAACAATAAAAAAATCAAAGCGGAGAAGGGCGAGACTATCCTTTCTGCATTGAACCGGAACGGTATTATAATACCGACACTTTGCAGGATGAAGGATTTCACTCCAACGGGTGCATGCAGGATGTGCGTGGTTGAGGTTGAAGGAAGGGAAAGATTGGTTACTGCCTGTTCCCAGCCTGTTGAGGAATGGATGAAGATCAGGACCCATTCTCCCAGGGTTATCCAGGCAAGGAAGACAATCGTGGAGCTACTGTTGTCAAATCATCCTGATGACTGCCTTTACTGCGACAGAAATCTCAATTGTGAACTGCAGCGCCTTTCGGAAGAGCTTAATATAAGGGAACGGCGTATAAGGGGAAGAAAAATCAAGCCCCGTCTGGACCAGTCAAGCCCTGCAATTGTCAGAGAGCTTTCAAAATGCATTTTATGTGGAAGGTGTGTCAGGGTATGCGAAGAGGTGATTACCTCTACATCCCTGGATTTTATAAACAAGGGAAGGGCCACACATGTTGGTGCAGCAATGGACAGGGATTTTAACTTTTCTAGTTGCATCCATTGCGGTCAGTGTGTCCTGGTCTGCCCTACGGGTGCGCTTCATGAAAAGCACAATATAAACGAGGTACAGGAATATCTTAACAGATCTGATATAATTAAGGTTATACAGTATTCACCCATGGTAACAGCCGGGATTGCCGAAGAACTGGGAATGAGATATACAAGGGATTTCGACTGGCTACTCAATGCAGTGCTGCGAAGGATCGGATTTGATAAAGTATATACAACAGGAATAGGAACAGATCTGTGTATAACTGAAATTGCCGGTCAGTTATCCGACTCTCTCGACAGGTCATCAGCTACCCCGTTGTATATTTCTGTATGCCCTGCATGGGTTAAATATGCAGAACAGTTTATTCCTGCCCTGATTCCTCAGCTCTCAACTGTTAAGTCACCACAGCAGATCACCGGAGTGCTTATAAAAACTCTGGTGGCGGGACAGGAAGGTGTAAAACCGGAACAGATATTTTCCGTATCTGCAACGCCGTGCATGGCAATGAAATATGAAGCGCGGCGCGACGGCATGATGAGAAAAGGCATAAGCGACGTGGATTCCGTTCTGACAGTGAGAGAACTGGCAAGGCTGATAAGATTGTATGGGATAGATATAACAAATGTTGAAAATGAACAGGCTGATGAGCCACTGGCCGGAAGGAGTTCTTCCGCTGTGCTGGCTGAAGTCTCAGGCGGTATGGCAGAAGGTATTTTACGACTGCTGTATTTTACCAGGCTCGGGAAAGAAGCTGACAAGCAAATTTTTAAAAAAATCCGCTCCTCCGGTTCATTCAGGGAATCATCGGTTCAGATTGGGGATATAGAGGTAAAGACTGCTATAATAGATGGTCTGACAGGACTTGAAAAATTGAAGAATGCTCTCGCCTCCGGAAGTAAATATGACCTTGTTGAGGTGATGGTCTGTCCGGGAGGATGTGTCCATGGAGCAGGTTTGGCATACAATTTTTCAAAGGACCAGATAAAAAGCAGGGCAAAGCTTGTTTATCAGACTGATGAAGCCGAAGCTATCAGTCTGCCTTGTAAATCACCCTCCCTGCTGAATCTTTATGAGCATCTTTCAAAGGAAAGCCCTGATATTTCAGACAAAAAGATTTTTTATACCAGGTTTGAGAAAAGAAATGTGCTGTTATAACTATTAGAATTACAGAATTACTGAATAATATATCTTATGCTAGTTTACACAATAAAGGAACTATGCAGGACATGCTACACATGCGTCAGGGAGTGTCCTGCCAAGGCGATTCGAATTGTCGGAGGCCAGGCAGAGGTTATTGATGAGAGATGCATTGCCTGTGGAAACTGTACCAAGGTTTGCAGTCAGGGTGCCAAGGTTTTCCTCAACACGACAGACCGGGTTGCGAAACTTCTTGAGAGTGAGCATGAAGTCGCGGCGATTGTAGCTCCGAGCTTTCCTGCTGAATTTTCCGAGCTGGCTGATCATATGGTACTTGTAGGCATGATCAGGGCTCTTGGATTCAAAATTGTTGCTGAAGTATCATTCGGAGCTGATCTGGTAGCTGACAGGTACAGGAAGCTTGTGTCTGATACTGATAAATTCTTTATCTCTTCCGACTGCCCTTCAATAGTGAACTATGTCAAGTTTTATCATCCGGGGCTTGTTGATAATCTCGCGCCCGTTGTCTCTCCCATGGTAGCTATGGGCAGGGTAATAAGGGAGAAGTATGGCAGAGGTACAAGCATAGTATTTATTGGTCCCTGCATCGCAAAGAAAGCCGAAAGTCAGGAAATAGACGAGGCCATAACTTATACTGAATTGAGGGAAATGTTTTTACTCAATGGCATAAACCCTGAAAATACCACAAAGGTAGATTTTGATCCTCCTGTCGGAGGCAGGGGAGCAATCTTTCCGGTAGCGCGAGGGTTGCTGCAGACAGCAAGGATCAGTGATAATGCCATTACCGGAAATATCATTGCAGCAGAGGGCAGAACCGATTTCCAGGGTGCTCTGAAAGAATTTGAAGCTGGCCTGATAAAGAACCAGCATATGGAGCTCCTGTGCTGTGAAGGATGTATAATGGGTCCTGGATTATCTAAAAACGGGAGGCAGTACAACCGACGTTCACTTGTGAGCGCATATGCCAGCAGTAAAAGGGATTATATTGATTCCGAATCATGGCACCAGTCGTTTAATGAATTTGCATCCCTCGACCTTAGCACTCATTACCGGCCCGAAGATCATCGCATTGAGGAGATGGATGAAAAAGAGGTCAATGAAGTACTTGTCAGTATGGGCAAAAAGACCAAGAAAGATCAACTCGACTGCGGCGCCTGTGGGTATGAGAGTTGTATCGAACATGCCATAGCGATAAAGAAAGGTCTCGCTGAGGTTGAGATGTGCCTTCCTTATACCATAGAAAAACTTCATAGATCGGTTAAGGATCTTGCACTGTCCAATGAAAAGCTTTCTTCAATGAGACAGGCGCTGAAACAATCTGAAAAACTTGCCCATATGGGACAGCTATCGGCCGGAATAGCGCATGAGCTGAATAATCCACTGGGCGTTGTCATAATGTACAGCAATATACTCCTTGAAGAATCCAGTCCCGATGAACCCTTCAGTGAAGATCTGAAACTAATAGTTGAGCAGGCAGCAAGGTGCAAGAAGATTGTGGCAGGATTACTCAATTTTGCACGTAAAAACCAGGTCAATCATCAGCTGGTCAGTTTAAGGGAGCTTGTAAGCCACAGTCTTGAAAGCCTTATCGTTCCATCAATGATAAAGATAAACATTGTTGACCATTGCACTAATCCGCTAGCCATGCTCGATACGGAGCAGATGATGCAGGTAATTACAAACCTAATCAAAAATGCATTTGAGGCAATACCTGGTAACGGAATTATCGATATCGGGCTAGAAGATACATTAAGCGATGTAATCATTACCATCAGTGATACCGGAACAGGCATCAGAGAGGAAGACAGGGCAAAGATCTTCGAACCATTCTTCACTACAAAGGGAATCGGACATGGCACAGGTCTGGGACTGGCCACCGCCTATGGGATAGTTAAAATGCATAAAGGGCAGATTGCTGTAGAGTCCAATAATGATCCGGGCCGGGGACCCACCGGTACCAGATTTAAGATTGTGCTTCCAAGAAGAAAAGAGTAAGTGTAAAGAAGAAGGCAGCAGCTCCGGTGGGGTGATGCTTTTGGCTAAAAAAATTATGTTAATAAAATAACATTAGTTATATTTATCATATCAACTCTTTGATTTAAAGAAATTTTAGAAATTTGCGAAAGATGAGGAAGAGTGACATAACAATACTGGTTGCAGATGATGATCCGGATTATCTTTTTCAGACTGTCTTCAGTCTGGAAAAAGCGGGGTACAAAACAATGGCAGTAGAGAGTCAGGCTGAAGCAGAGTCAGTTATGGCAAAGTATAGACCTGACCTGGCAATCTTTGATCTTATGATGGAGAATGACGACAGTGGCTTCATCCTCTGCTATAAATTGAAAAGGAAGTATCCTGATGTACCGGTGATCCTTGCAACAGCTGTCTCACATGAGACGGGAATATCCTTCAGTATTGATTCGGAGCAGGAAAAGGAGTGGATAAGGGCTGACAGGTATCTTGAAAAAGGAATTCGTCCTGAACAACTTGATCAGGAAGTAATGAAACTGTTAAAACTCTGATATGGCTGTGTTAAAAGTGCTTGTCATTGACGATGAGCCCGGGATACGTTCAGGTGTTTCCAGGATACTGAACAATTTTCATGTCACTTATCCCTTTATGGATGAGGATTATACTTATGAAGTTACTGAAGCGGCAACCGGAGAGGAAGGAATAGCCATACTTGAGAAGGATATGCATGACATCCTGCTGCTCGATAATAAACTTCCGGGAATACAGGGTGTCGATGTGCTGGAATTTGTCAGGAAAAGGAACTATGATATCGTGGTTGCAATGATAACATCATATGCCTCGCTTGATGTTGCCATCAGGGCAACCCGCGACGGTGCAATAGACTTTATACCCAAACCATTTACCCCCCAGGAACTAAAATCCAGCGTTGAAAATATTACCAAGCAGCAATATCTCAAAAGAATAACTCACCGGATGAATCAGGAGGGAAAAAAGATCAGGTATCAGTTTCTCTCAGTACTTTCCCATGAGCTCAAGGCACCACTTAATGCCCTTGAAGGCTATCTCCGTATGATGCAGGAAAAACAGGCAGGCGACAGGATAGAAGATTATGCCACTCCTATCGAGCGTTCATTGCAAAGGATTCACGGTATGCGCAGCCTTATAATGGACCTTCTGGATTTTACAAAGATCCGTCTTGACAGGAAAGAAGAAAAAATACAGGAGGTCAGACTGTCTGAAGTGGCATCAGAAGCGATCGTGACAGTTCAGCCCTATGCGATACAGATGGATGTGAACATTAAACTTGATGTCAGGTCCGATGTTTCAGTCATGGCAGATCCTGATGATATGGAGATCATTTTTAATAACCTGATCTCAAATGCAGTGAAGTACAATAAGTCCGGAGGTAAGGCTGAAATAATCATAGATGCAACGGATAGTGAAGCTGTTATCTTATTCTCCGATACGGGTATAGGCATTATTGAGAGTGATCTTCAGAATCTCTTTACAGAGTTTGTCAGGATCAGAAACGAGAAGACAAGGAACATTTCGGGAAGCGGACTCGGTTTATCGATTGTGAGAAAGGTAGTGGAGCTTTACCATGGGACCATAGATGTCGATAGTACACCTGATATCGGGACTGTTTTTACAATACGATTGCCAAAAAAACGATTAATTGTTAACTGAATATTTGACTAAGCGGCACATTGAACCGGAAATTGTGAAATCAATCAAACATCAATAACTGAATAAAGATGAAACTACCAGGAAAAACTGTCGAAAGGCTCAGCGAATACAGGAGGACGCTTCTGGAATGCCTGAATGAAAATCGAAATTTCATTTTTTCACATGACCTTGCTGCCCGTCTTCACATCACTGCCGTTCAGGTCAGGCGCGACCTCATGCTGATTGGCTATTCAAGTGTTCTCAGAAAAGGGTATGACGTAAGAGAGCTTATTGATACCATAGGGAAGATCATCGACTCGGAAGAGAGCGTGAATGTGGCAGTTATCGGAATCGGGAACCTTGGCAGGGCAGTGGCCGGTTATTTTAAGGGAAAAAGGTCGAAACTTAACCTGGTGGCTTCATTCGACACAGATCCTCAAAAAGTAAATAAGGTAATTTCAGGTGTGAAATGCTATCCTTACAATGATTGTGAGAAACATATCAGGGATCTTAATATCCTGATAGCAATATTGACTGTTCCTCCTGATTTTGCAGTGGAGATAGCTGAAGAGGCCGTTCGTTTCGGGATAAAGGGGATACTTAATTTCACAACTATTCCATTGAATGTTCCTTCGGGTGTCTATCTCGAGGAATATGACATGATAACATCGATTGAGAAGGTAGCTTATTTTGTAAAGGAATACAAGAAATAGGGAAGATTCCATATTATGAAGGTTTTCAGGAGCTTCATCGAGTCAGTGGGTATACCAAGTCCGGTCATTACAACGGGCTCATTTGATGGAGTTCATATTGGCCACAAAACCATTATCACCCGTCTTAAAACCCTTGCTGGAATATACAACGGAGAATCAGTACTTATAACCTTCGATCCTCATCCCAGGAAAGTTCTTTATCCTGATACGGCAGGCAGGGAGCTTAAACTAATTAATTCACTGGAAGAGAAGCTAGATCTGCTGGAAGAGGCAGGACTGGATAACGTTATAATAATAAAATTCACGAAGGATTTCTCAAAGATCAGCAGTGAAGAGTTTGTACGTGATATACTTCGTGGGATTTTAAATGCCAGGGTTATTGTGGCAGGATTCAATCATCATTTCGGGTTCAATAAGGAAGGTGATTACAGGCAGTTATGGGATTGGAGGGAGAAATACGGATTTGAGGCCGAAGAGATTCCAGAACAGGAAGTTGAGCACGAAACAGTCAGCTCAACGAAAATACGCAAAGCAATAGGCGAAGGATATATTCAACGGGCAAACGCTTACCTGGACCATTATTATATAATAATTGGGAAATCTGAGTTCTACACGATCAGTAAAACTCACAGGCTCCCTCAATTTTTCAGAATTATTCTGAATGAAGAATCTAAACTTTTGCCTCCCCCGGGGATTTATGCAGTTTCTGTTGAAGAGGGACCTGTACGTTTCAGGGGAATGGTCATAATAAGTATGTGTCAGGGAATAACAAATGATGTCCTTCTCAATATCTTCGGCGATCCCTGCGAGCTGCCTCCCGCGAGGATTTCAATTTTTTTTCATAAGAAAATGCATGGGGCGGTAAACCTTGCAGCCAGTGAATCAATTCAAAAGGTCCTGCTGTTGAGAGAAGAAATTATTGAACTTATTTACTGAACTGAAATATCCGGCCTGCTTTAATTTTAACTACCTTTGCAGCAAAATTTAAAAAAGATAATTGATGAGGTTTACGCCTGAAAAATTAAGCATTCCGGATCAACGAATGAAACCATTCATTGATAGTGAAGAGATATGGCATTTAATAAATAATACCAGGCCTGATAAAGTAAGAGTCAGGGACGTAATTTCAAAATCACTCGATAAGCAGAGGCTGACTCTTGAAGAAACAGCAGTACTCATAAATTCTGTCGGAACCGACCTTGCAGAAGAAATAAAGGAAGGGGCCCGGGAACTGAAACAGAGGGTTTATGGCAACAGGATTGTCCTCTTTGCTCCACTGTATGTCGGTAATAAATGTACCAATAACTGTAAATACTGCGGTTTCAGGACATCAAATGCCGATGCCGTAAGAAAGACTCTGGATGACAATGAGATCATAAGTGAGGTGGAGGCTTTGGAGGATAACGGACAGAAGAGGCTGATTCTTGTTTATGGAGAGCATCCCGATTATTCACCTGAATATATTGCTCATTCGGTAAAGGTTGTATATGGGGTGAAAAAAGGACCTGGTGAGATAAGAAGAGTGAATATCAACGCCGCTCCCCTTGATATCGAAGGTTTCAGGAAAGTAAGAGAATCCGGTATTGGCACTTATCAGATCTTCCAGGAGACATATCATCCCGAAGCTTATAAATGGTATCATCTTGGAGGAAAAAAGAGAGACTATGAATGGCGTCTGACCTCCCTGGACAGGGCGCAGGAGGCGGGCATTGATGATGTGGGCATAGGGGCACTTTTCGGCCTGTATGACTGGCGCTTCGAAGTTCTTGGCCTGGTACGGCATACAAATCATCTCGAAGCCTGTTACAACGTGGGTCCGCATACCATTTCATTTCCTCGTATCAAAGACGCCGTTAGCCTGAACATTGACAAGCAATATGAGACCAGTGATGACGACTTTAAAAAACTTGTCGCCATACTGAGGCTCGCAGTGCCGTATACCGGGTTAATACTGACTGCCCGCGAGGCACCTGACGTGAGAAGGGAAGTACTTCAGTATGGCGTTTCACAGATTGACGGAGGTACAAAGCTTGAACTGGGTTCCTATTCCGATTCCAAAAACGATGTCCAGAATCTTAACCGCGAACAATTCAGGATTAATGACGCCAGATCTCTTGCGGAAGTGGTAGATGAACTTCTTACTAATGATTACCTTCCGTCATTCTGTACATCTTGTTACCGAATGGGCAGAACAGGTGAGCATTTCATGGAATTCTCTGTTCCTGGCTTCATCAAGAGGTACTGTTCCCCAAATGCAATACTGACACTTTCCGAATATATCTGTGATTATGCCAGGGGAGATACCGTTGACAAAGGTTGGAAAGTAATTGAGAAAAATATTGAAAAGCTTGATCCTTCAGTAGCTGCAGGTACCAGGGAAAAAATTGCAAGAATAAGGGCAGGGGAGAGGGATCTTTATTTTTAAGTGAGAGAGACTAAGAGATGGGGGAATAAGTGACGGAATTTAAACGTTGTAACTCTGGAAACTCCGTATAACCCGTGGTAAAAGACTGAATGAATGCCAAACCTTTAATCAATAATAAATATTTTCTATGATAAGAGTTCTGGGAATAAAAATCATTGACAGGATTAAGGAAGCAGGTCTGACACAGAATATTTTGTCAAAGCATGCTGCTGTCATTGCCACCCGCCTCGGATTTCATGAAGTTACCGATGAAATATGCAGTCGTGAAGCATATATTATTCTGCACCTGAAAGGCGAACCAGCTGAATCGGATGCCCTGAGGCCCGATCTTGAAAAACTTGGAGGAGTCCTGATACGGGAAATGATCTTTAATGAGGATCAGGAGATGAAAAATAGCGAATCAGGGAGTTCTTCCGTTGAGATTTTGGGAATACTTGCTGAAAGAGATCAGGAAGTTATAAAGTCAGTTCAAAATATCCTTACTTCCTATGGCTGTAATATCCGAACCAGGCTAGGTGTTAATGAGGTATTCTTCGGAGAGCCCTCAGGCCTTATCATTCTGGAATTAAAGGGTGATAAAGGTCAGCGGCAGCTTCTTGGAACAGGACCTGAAGTCACTACACAAGGTGCATGTCAGAACAATGGTTTTTTAGTTGATAAAAGAAGCTGAAAAGCATCCAGCACTCGGCACCCGGCATCCGGCACCAATTCTAATTGTTATTTATTGGTTTCCTGTATCCTGATCTTCTGTCACTATAATGCTTCGAATCGCCCCACTCCCCATAAATAACTTCATTATCGGCCAGGCTTACCCTTGCTTCCAGGCAGCTCTGGCAATCCTCGGCTGAGTCATCGGTGCACGGTTTGTTATCGTATAATTTATAGCTGTCGCGGTATTTTCCCGGGGTAATATTAGGCATAAGGATGTTTGCACCGATTCTGATGGCTTTTTCACGGCCCATGGGGTCAATGGCCTGAAGAGCGGTTGCGGCAACAATGTTAATATCCTTCATCATTATCCTTAGGATAGCTATCATTTTCAGGGTCAGATCGAACCTTTCCTCAATGGGTAAAAGAGTTGATGACTGAGCAATTAAGGGTGTGTCTGCATGCTCAATATATGGTCCCATCCCGCACATGTCAATATCAAATTCCTTCATAAAGAGCAGATCACCGGCCAGATCATCCAACGTTTGGAACGGCAGGCCGATCATCACACCTGTACCTGTCTGATAGCCTATCTCCTGGAGGCTTTTGAGGCAGTTAAGCCGACGGGTAAAATCATGTTTCGAATCTGCGGGATGTATTTTGCCATACAGAGTTGGATTTGTAGACTCTACCCTGAGAAGGTAGCGGTGTGCTCCTGCCTCAAACCATCGTCTGTAGGCTTCCGGTTCCTGTTCTCCAACGGAGAGGGTTACGCCGAGTTCCCCGCCTGACATCTCCTTTATCCTGAGCAGAAGGCTCTCAATCCTTCCGGTAACCAGGCTGCTTTCCAGTTCTCCCGACTGCAGTGCTATTGATCCGTACCGGTTATCATATGCAAACTTTGCAGCTTCAATGATTTCATCATCACTCAGGCTATATCTGCTGAGATTTTTGTTTCCTTTTCTGATTCCGCAATAAAGACAATCTTTACCGCAGACATTTGAAAATTCAATTAATCCCCTGAACCACACTTTTTTTCCTATGTACTTCTCCCTGATCTCGGCTGATTTTTTAAAAAGCAGCGTACGGTCCTCTCCCTCACTTTTCAGCAGTCTGACAATATCTTCCGCTGAAAATTCGTTCTTTCTGAGAATATCTATTATGGTCGCTGACATAGTTCTTATCCGGTGTGCAAAGATAATAAGGAATATCGTGCCAGAGCATCCACCTAACAGAAGTCATGTTTTGTACTTTGGATTTTTATTATCTTGCTGTAGTAAATGAGGATCAATTGGTATTATTAAGTTATTATATATCAAAAAAATACCTGTTTGTTGCTACTTAGAATGCCGGTTTTTGCATAAGATTTGCCGGACTGGTATGATCTGAGGTTAGAAATCCAAGGGTCAAAACTAAACCATGCATCATAATTTTATATCATGATAAATGAAAAGCTGATAAATCCGTGCAGTATTGTAATAATAGGCGGATCTGATGATCTTTTAAAGCCGGGAGGAAAAGTACTGAAAAACATTATTGACGGAAATTTTCAGGGCGATCTTTTTGTTGTTAACCCCAAACAGGATCTTGTTCAGGGGTTAAAATCCTACAGGGACATAAATGATATTCCTGAAGCTGATCTGGCAATTCTTGCAATACAGGCCAGATTATGCCTGCCGGCAGTAGAAGTTTTACTGAAGGAGAAAAATACGAAAGCATTCATAATCATTTCTGCCGGTTTCAGTGAATCGGGTGATGAAGGTAAAGTACTGGAACAAAAAATTGCCGATGCTGTCAGTGAAGCCGGTGGTTGCCTGATAGGGCCTAACTGTATAGGGGTCATCACAAGGAAATACAACGGAGTATTCACCTCTCCTGTCCCAAGGCTGGATTCCATGGGCTGTGATTTTGTTTCCGGATCAGGAGCCACTGCAGTTTTTATTTTCGAATCAGCAATGCCCAAAGGTCTTAACTTTTCAAGTGTATATTCAGTCGGGAACAGTGCCCAGACGGGTGTGGAGGAGGTACTTGAGTACTGGGACAGTACTTTTGATCCTGTAACCAGTTCTCACATCAAACTAATTTATGTGGAGAGTATTCATGATCCTGATAAACTGCTGCATCATGCCTCTTCGCTGATCAGGAAAGGGTTGCAGGATAGCGGCAATAAAAGCAGGAACAACTGAAGCGGGCAGCAGGGCTGCCTCCTCTCATACAGGGGCAATGGCATCATCAGATCTTGCCGTTGAGGCTCTTTTCAGAAAAGCAGGTATAGTGAGGTGTTTCGGTAGGGAGGAGCTGACTACTGTCGCCTCTGTCTTTTTTCATAAGCAACTGAAAGGAAAAAACATTGCAATTGTTACTCATGCCGGCGGCCCTGCAGTAATGCTCACCGATGCTCTTTCGGCAGGAGGCATGAATATTCCTAAAATTGAAGGCGTACACCGGGATAAGCTGTTGGGAATGATGAATCCCGGTGCTTCTGCCGATAATCCTATCGACCTGATAGCTACTGCAACAAACGATCAGCTGGACAAGGTAATCGAATATGTTGACAAGGAACTCCCGCTGATCGATGGCATGAGCGTAATATTCGGAGATAACGGTTTAAATGACATGGGCGAGATCTATGATCTGCTTCACCGGAAAATAAGGGATTGCAACAAACCTCTTTATCCCATTCTTCCGTCGATAACCAGCTCTTACAGCAAGCTCGAAAGTTTTCTTAACAAGGGACACATAAATTTCCCTGATGAAGTAGTACTAGGCAGGGCTCTGACAAAAATCTTCAATACCCCTTCACCAGCTGAAGAAATGATCTTCCTGGATAATATCGATGTGCCGCGGGTCAGACAGATTATTGAACGGGCCCCTGACGGATATCTGGAACCCGCACTTATACAGGAGCTTCTCGAGGCGGTCAGTATACCTGTTGTCAGGGAAGATGTTGTTACCTCTATTGCAGGGCTGCTGTCGGTAGCGAAAAGAACCGGCTATCCTCTGGCATTAAAAGTTGTCGGTCCGGTCCATAAATCGGATGTCGGAGGAGTAACTTTAAATATTAAGTCGGAAAAACATCTTGAGGCAGAGTTTATAAGGATGATGAGCATAGAAGGAGTGAGAGCAGTGCTGGTTCAGAAAATGCTTTCGGGAACTGAGCTTTTCATCGGAGCAAAATATGAACCCAGATTTGGTCATGTGATTTTATGCGGTCTCGGCGGAATATTTGTTGAGATACTGGGTGATGTTTCCTCCGGTCTGGCCCCGCTGACATTCTCCGAAGCAGAATCTATGATAAGAAGCATAAAAAGCTACAGGATCATAACCGGTACCCGGGGCAGACCCGGAATCAACGAGGTCAGATTCGCAGAAATCATCGTAAGACTATCGAGCTTATTGCGATATGCCACGGAAATTAAGGAGATGGATCTGAATCCCCTGATAGGGAGCCAGGAAAGCATTACTGTTGTCGATGCTAGGATAAGAATTGAAAAGTGACCTTTAAATGTTTTTTAATTAAATAAAGATTTTAATTTTATATTCAGTCTATATTTGGAATATGCATCGCGATATCTCTAAAGTCGGCGGAATCGTCTTTCGGTTGGGTACTGAGGGCTCATCGCTAAATGGATTTTTAAAATGAGATTATTTAAAATTTAAAGGATAAAGTTATGATTATTCATCAGTTATCAGTTTTTCTTGAGAATAAGTCAGGCCGGATCACAGAGGTTCTGGAGGTTTTGGGTGAGGAGAATATCAGGATAACTGCCCTGAGCATGGCAGATACAGCTGAATTTGGTATTTTACGTCTTATAGTATCTGATCCCGGGAAGGCAAGGGAACTCCTCAAAAAGAATAATTTCACTGTAAATCTGACTGATGTAATTTCCGTAATGGCTCCCAATGAAGCGAGGCATTATGCCCGGGTGCTAAAAATATTATCTGATCTTGAAATAAGCGTAGAATACACTTATGCCTTTTCAACGGGCAACAAATCAATAATCATTTTGCGGTGCAGTAATACTGAAGAAGCAATTAAGGCATTGAAAAGTCATGAGATGGAATTGCTTCGTGCAAGCGATCTGTACAAAATTTGAATTAATTTCTGTTGTTTTGATGAATTAACCTGTAAAAGTTTAGTGGATAAAAAATTTTAAGATGGAAATCTGGAATCGTCATTTTGAGTGCATGAACCGTGATGAGCTAAGGAATGTTCAGAACGAAAGGCTCAGGGAAACTGTTGAAAGAGTCTACTTTAATGTGCCATATTACAGGGCGATGATGCAGGAAGCGGGGCTGGGACCTGAGAGCATTCAGACGATCGATGATCTCCATAAATTACCATTTACCACGAAACTTGATCTCAGGGATAACTATCCCTTTGGCTTATTTGCCGTGCCGATGAGTGAGATTGTACGGGTACATGCTTCATCAGGCACTACTGGCAAGCCTACTGTGGTGGGCTATACCAGAAATGACATTGCCATCTGGTCGGAGGTGATGGCCCGGACCCTTACCTGTGCAGGCGCAAACCGTAATGATTTTATTCAGATAGCTTATGGGTACGGCCTTTTTACCGGAGGACTCGGACTTCATTACGGGGAGAAAAAATAGGAGCATCTGTCATTCCTATCTCGGGCGGCAATACCACAAGACAGATCCAGCTCATGCATGATTTCGGGAGCACTGTCCTGGCCTGTACTCCATCCTATGCCTTATACCTGTCCGAGGCGATCCTTGAAAACGGCATAAAAAGGGATGATCTGAAGCTGAGGGTAGGGGTCTTCGGTGCTGAGCCATGGACTGAAAACATGAGAAGGGAGATCGAGGATAAGCTAAGGATAAAGGCTATTGACATTTATGGTCTGAGCGAGGTCATCGGTCCGGGCGTCGCAAGCGAATGCCTGATTCAGGAAGGTCTTCATATTAACGAGGATCATTTCTATCCTGAGATCATTGATCCGCTTACACTAAATGTTCTTCCTCCAGGCAATACCGGTGAGTTGGTTTTTACCTCGCTTACCAAGGAGGGGCTGCCGTTGATACGCTACCGTACACGCGACCTTACCCGTCTGCACTACGAAAAGTGCAGGTGCGGCAGGACCTCTGTGAGGATGGAGAAATGCCTCGGACGCAGTGATGACATGCTTATTATCAGGGGAGTCAATCTTTTCCCATCACAGGTGGAAAGCGTACTGCTTGAAATGAGTGAGATAAAGCCACACTACCTTCTTATTGTCGACAGGGTTAATAATCTGGACACTCTCGAACTCAAGGTTGAGGTCGATGAAGCCTTCTTTCTGGATAAAATCAGTCAGCTCGAGGCTCTCAGGCAAAAATTACAGGAAAACCTGGAAAATGCTGTGGGTCTTGGGATTAAGGTAACACTTGTTGAGCCGAAAATGATAGAAAGAAGTGAAGGTAAGGCAAAACGGGTAATTGATAAACGAAAATTCTGATGGATTTGTTATTTTTACATTTTTTTCAAATGAAAATGCTGACCGATTATCGAGATGAGAAATACGCCGGTTGATCAGGACCTTGTCAGGAGGAAAGTTGCTGAAAGCGGATTGAGAAACCTGGGAACCGCCACTATCAGGGAATTGCTGAAGCTTGTTAACCAGATTGAGGATGAAGCTGGTGTCAGATATGTGAGGATGGAGATGGGAGTACCTGGTTTGCATGCCTCCCGGTTAGCAGCTGAAGCTGAGATTGAATCGATCGGAAAGGGTGTCTCCTGTGAGTATCCGAATATTGAAGGACTGCAGCTACTGAAAGAGGAGACCTCACGTTTTGTAAAACTGTTCCTCAATCTTGACATCGATGCAAGGGGATGTATTCCTACAGTAGGATCAATGATGGGCTCTATGGTCAGCTTCATGGTTGCCAACCGGAATGACAGGTCTAAGGAGGGAAGCCTCTTCCTCGATCCAGGGTTTCCGGTTCAAAAGCAGCAGGTGAAGATGCTTGGGCACGATTATCATTCCTTCGATATTTTTGAACACAGAGGGAAAAAGCTGAGGAAAAAGCTTGAATCATTCCTGGAAACGGGCAAGATTTCGTCCATACTCTATTCGAATCCGAATAATCCGACCTGGATGTGTCTTAACGACGAGGAACTTGGCATTATTGGTGAACTTTCGAGGAAATATGATGTTATCGTAATTGAAGATCTGGCCTATTTTGGAATGGATTTCAGGAAAGATTACTCCATTCCGGGAGTTGCTCCTTTTCAGCCTACAATCGGGAATTATACGGATGATTATATCATTCTGATATCGAGTTCTAAAATCTTCAGTTATGCGGGGCAAAGAATTGGAATGATGGCAATATCTGATCACTTGTACGAAAGAAAATATCCTGACCTCTTAAGATATTATTCCACAGAGATGTTTGGACATTCGATGGTTTACGGAGCGCTTTATGCTATTTGTGCCGGAGTTACTCATTCAACTCAGTACGGACTGGCGGCTTTACTTAGGGCTGCAAATGATGGCACTTACAAATTTATGGAAGAGCTCAGGGAATACGGTGAAAAGGCCGGTATCATGAAAGCTCTCTTTACAGCCAACGGGTTCATGATATCATACGATACGGATGTGGATGAGCCTCTGGCAGATGGGTTTTATTTTACTATTTCATATCCGGGCATGACCAGCTCTGAATTGCTTGAAGAACTTCTTTATTACGGGATAAGCGCCATTTCCCTTGAGATCACCGGGAGTAAAAGAGATGATAGTCTGAGGGCATGCGTCTCTCACGTGTCGAGAAAACAGTTTGGAGATCTGGAAGATCGTCTGAAGAAATTTAATGAAGATCATCCTGTTAAAATAAATTAATATTAATAACGTATGGCAAAGATAAAAGGCAGCATTGTTGTCAATGTTGAAAGGTGTAAGGGATGTGAGGTCTGCATGGTATCCTGTCCGACAGGCACAATAGGAATGGCTAAGGAAGTGAACGGGAAAGGTTATAACTATGCATATCCGGCCAATCCGGAACTTTGTATAGGCTGTGCAAGCTGTGCAATGGTTTGTCCGGATGGTGTAATTACAGTATATAAAACAAAAATATAGGCATCCGATGGAAAAGGAATTAAGATTGATGAAGGGAAATGAGGCAGTGGCAGAAGCTGCTATCCGGGCTGGTGCAGATGGTTATTTTGGCTACCCTATCACACCTCAGAGTGAGATACTGGAATATCTGATGGAAGCTAACCCTGAGGAGACAACCGGCATGGTCGTTCTCCAGGCTGAAAGTGAAGTGGCAGCTATAAATATGGTCTACGGAGGAGCAGCCTGCGGAAAAAGGGTTATGACATCTTCATCATCTCCGGGTATTAGTCTAAAGCAGGAGGGGATTTCGTATATTGCGGGAGCCGGACTGCCATGTCTGATAGTTAATGTTGTGAGGGGAGGACCTGGCCTTGGAACTATTCAGCCCGCACAGTCGGATTATTTCCAGGCTGTCAAGGGCGGAGGACACGGCGATTACAGGATGATTGTTCTTGCACCGGCTTCTGTTCAGGAGATGGCTGATTTTGTGGACCTTGGATTTGAACTCGCATTTAAGTACCGTACTCCTGTCATGATGCTTTCCGACGGGGCGATTGGCCAGATGATGGAGAAAGTTTACCTGAGCCCTCAGAAGGAAAGGATGAAGACTTTTCCCGAATGGGCAACTACCGGAAAACCTTCCACTAGGCCAAGGAATATAATAACATCGCTTGACCTTGAATCCCATGGACAGGAGCTCTTTATTCAGAAACTACAGGATAAATATAATGTGATAAGGGAGAAAGAGGTAAGATATGAGGAATTTCAGACTGGGGATGCAGATTATCTTCTTGTTGCGTATGGAACTAGCGCAAGGGTAAGCCAGAAGGCTGTCCAGATCGCGCGGGAGAATGGAATTAAGGCTCGGATTGCTGAGGCCTATAACGCTCTTCCCTTTTCCTTCAAAACGGATAAATGAACTTGCCGGTAAGGTGAAGGGAATTTTGTCAGTCGAGATGAGCGCCGGACAAATGGTTGAGGATGTCCTTCTTTCAGTAAACGGAAAAGTGCCTGTAAGGCATTTTGGAAGGAATGGCGGCATCATTACTACACCTGAAGAGGTGGTTGAAAATCTTAAATCAATATATATCGGAGATTAAGCTATGTTTGAAATTGCAGGAATAAGAGAAATAATAAAGCCGGAAAATCTGGCTTACAGGAAATCAGGCTTGCTGACAGACAGTGTTATGTCATATTGCCCGGGATGCGGACACGGTACGGTTCACAGGATACTTGCTGAGGTTATTGATGAGGAAGGCCTTCAGTCGGAGACAATTGGCGTTTCTCCAGTAGGTTGTTCCGTACTGATGTATAACTATATTGATATCGATATCCAGCAGGCGGCGCATGGACGTGCGCCAGCTGTCGCCACAGCCATCAAGAGACTATTGCCTGACAAGTTCGTGTTTACATACCAGGGCGACGGAGACCTGGCTGCTATTGGAACTGCCGAGACTATACATGCTTGCAACAGGGGCGAAAATATTATGATCATCTTTATCAATAATGGTATATATGGCATGACCGGAGGGCAGATGGCCCCGACAACTCTTATTGGCATGAAATCCTCAACTTCACCGAACGGAAGAGTGGCCAAGACCATGGGCAATCCCCTGAAGATGACCGATATTGTGGCAACACTTCCGGGAACTTATTTTGTTACCCGGCAGAGTGTCCATACACCGGCGAATGTAAGGAAAACAAAAAAGGCAATAAGGAAAGCCGTTCAATACCAGAAGCTTGACAGAGGTACATGCTTCATTGAAATTGTATCGAACTGTCCTTCAGGCTGGAAAATGACTCCTGTTCAATCCAATAAATGGATGGAGGAAAACATGTTCCCGTATTACCCGCTCGGCGATCTTAAGGTCCCTGAAGAATAGTCTATTAAATTACTGTGATATCATAGAAAAATGACAGAAGAAATTATTATTGCCGGTTTTGGAGGACAGGGCGTTCTATCAATGGGAAAAATCATGGCCTACTCCGCGGTAATGCAGGATATGGAAGTCAGTTGGATGCCCTCCTACGGACCGGAGATGAGGG
This sequence comes from uncultured Bacteroidales bacterium, assembly GCA_963789465.1. Lineage (GTDB taxonomy): Bacteria > Bacteroidota > Bacteroidia > Bacteroidales > VadinHA17 > LD21. The sequence continues at coordinate 1,850,686 of CAWBLL010000019.1, read as the reverse complement.
GAGGTACTGCAAACGTTACCGTGATTATAAGCAATGAAAAAATAAGTTCACCCATTGTGAGGCATTTCGATACAGCAATTATCCTTAACCAGCAGTCACTCGACAAGTTTGAGGAGGCAATAAAGCCAGGTGGTGTTCTTATTTACGATATTAATGGTATTACACGTCATCCGGAAAGAAAGGATATAACAATATACAGTGTAAATGCAACCGAAGAGGCTGCCAAAATGAATAATCAAAAGATTTTCAATATGATCGTTATGGGAGGATTCATCAAAGTGAAGCCTGTCATTAAGATTGAAAACATCATTAAAGGATTGAAGAAATCCCTGCCGGAACGCAATCACAGCCTGATACCTCTAAATGAAAAAGCTCTTATCCGCGGGGAAGAGATAATAACTGAAGTCCACAGAGCTGAGTAATGTTACCGCTGACCAGGCAAATTTATACCTGCAAAGCATAAGCACTTTAGGATTAATTTAAATTTCATCTGCTGAGATCAGCGTGATACGGAGGCGAATAAAATGCTCACTCTGATGACAAAGATTTATTCCGGGGGATTACTTTTCATAGAAATGCATTTCCCTGATGTACCTCCAGACCTCCGGAGGCAGGAAGTAAGACATATCCTTTCCCTGTTTTATACCATTTCTTATAAATGTACCTGAAATCTCCATGAGCGGAGCATCAGACCTGTGTATCTCAGCCTTTGACAGTATGAGGTCAAGTAAATGAGAGGAGGGTTTAACACTGCCGGGCCTCGGATAATAATAAACGGGATATTTCTTTATCAGCTCATCTGCATTTTTCCATTTATGCAGCGTGTAGAGATTATCTTCACCCATAACCAGACTAAATTTGTTATCTGGAAATTTTTCATGAAGGAAGGTAAGGGTATCTATTGTATAGGAAGGCAGTGGCATTTTTAATTCAATATCTGAAGCCTTAAGTCTGTCATTGTCACCGATTGCAAGTTGTGTCATGTAAAGGCGGTGATGATCAGCAAGAAGAGTCTCTTTCTTTTTTAAGGGATTCTGAGGGCTGACAACAAACCAAACTTGTTTCAGCCCGGTGAATTCAGTCATATATCCAGCAATGGCAAGATGTCCTATGTGAATAGGATTGAATGATCCGAAGTACAGGCCTATTTTGGGCATAGCTATTTATTATTTGCTAAAAACGCTGAAATGATTCTGACAGCATCCTGCTCAGCCTTTTCCAGATTTTCGTTAATTATTATTTCATCAAACTGATTTGCCATTTTTAACTCCTCATGCGCCTTGGCGACTCTCATACTTATTTTTCCAGGGCTGTCCGTTGCCCTGATTCGAAGCCGCTTCCTGAGTTCTGTGATATCAGGGGGCATTATAAACAGAGCAATTGATTTTTTGCCGAATATTTTTTTCAGATTCAGTCCTCCCTTTACATCAACGTCAAAAATGACGTCTTGGCCCCTGCTCCATATTTTTTCAATCTCTGATCGCAGTGTACCGTAAAAAAGATCCTTATATACCTCTTCCCATTCCACAAATGCATCCCTCGCTATCAATTCCCTGAATTCATCCACAGGCAGGAAAAAATAATCCTTGCCATCCTCTTCATTTCCCCTTGGTTGCCTGGTAGTGGCTGATACGGAAAAAGCCAGGTTCAGCCCGCTCCCGAGCAGATGCCGTACAATTGTAGTCTTTCCTGCACCTGAAGGCGCTGATATTATCACCAGTTTTTCTGCCATTTTTCAGTCTGTTAAACCATTGCTTCTTCCAATCGCCGCACCACTGCACCGTCTTACCTTCAGACCGTCGCACCGTAATACCGTAGTACCGTAGTACCATTATAATATATTCATTGTCTGTTCCTTGATTTTCTCCAGTTCATCTTTCATCATGACGACCAGTTTTTGAATCGATGCATCATTAGCCTTTGATCCGATAGTATTGATCTCACGGCCAATTTCCTGTGCGATGAAGTTAAGGATTTTTCCGTTCGGGGAGGGAGAGTTAATGGTATCTAAAAAATAATCGCAATGCGTTTTAAGCCTGACTTTTTCTTCGTTTATATCGAATTTTTCCAGATAGAAGATGAGTTCCTGCTCGAACCTGTTTTTGTCAACATTCTCACTGCCGGTATTTTCCTCAAGAAGCGAGAGAAGTTTTTCCCTTACCCTGCTAATCCTGCCTGGTTCAAAAGTTTCCACAGACTGAAGCATTGACAAAATTTTCCCTATACATTTTCTCAGATCCTCCATTATTGAGTTACCTTCCTCAACCCTGTACTGGTCGAGCATACTGATCGATTCCAGAATTTTGCTTCTGGCAAGAATCCATTCCTCCTCAGGGATTTCCTGCTTATCCGTTTTTAGAGTGTCAGGTAATTTCATTATTGCCGTGAATATCTGATCATCAAGATTTATATGCAGTTCAGAGGCAATATCCATAAACTGTTTGTAATAATTTTTTACGGTGGATTTATTTATTACAGTATTTACTTCATCATCCAGCAAATCAAAGTATATGGTAAGATCAATTTTACCTCTGTCGAGTTTCTGGCTAACCATATTTCTGATCTCAGGTTCCTTTTCCTTGTACAGCCAGGGGAGCTTTGTATTCAGGTCCAGCTGCTTGGAGTTGAGCGATTTTATCTCTATTGTAATTTTCTTCTGCGGTGTCTCAGCGATTGCCTTACCGTAGCCTGTCATTGATTTAATCATCTATATTACTTTAGTTTAGGGTCAAATTTATGTGGCTGAAAGTTACATATTCTCATTTTAATTCACAACTTTCACTCAGGTCCAACATCCTGATATTTCCGGCCTTACCGGAGAATTCAGGAAAGCGGTTGATTCCGGGGACTTAATAATGCCTCTCCAACCTGACAGTGAAATGTCTGAGAATGGGGGCTTCCCGCTTGATTTTTAAACCACGCATTATAGTATCCTTTCTGTCAAAGACTCTTTTCATGGCAGCAGCCACATAATCCATGTGATTATTCGTATAAACTCTGCGTGGAATTGCCAGCCTGAGCATTTCAAGGGCAGGAAACCTGTTTTCCCTTGTGACGGGATCGCGGTCAGCCATTAGAGTTCCGATTTCCGTACCTCTTACCCCGCCTTCAATATACAATTCAACTGCCAGGGTCTGTGCAGGAAATTCATTCCTGGGTATAGCCGGAAGAAATTTCAGGGCATCAACGAAAATTGCATGACCGCCAAAAGGTTCTATCACCGGGATCCCATACTCTTTCATTCTTTTTCCCAGATTTTCCACCTGATTTATCCTGGACTCAAGATATGGAAGTTCTGTACCCTCGTAAAGTCCGGTGGCAAGGGCATTCATGTCTCTTCCGGACATTCCTCCATATGTTATAAATCCTTCATATATTATATTAAATGTAGAAGCCTTTTCGAATAGCTCTTCATCTCTCAGTCCAATAAAACCACCCATATTGACAATCGCATCCTTTTTGGAGCTCATTGTCATTCCATCGGCATAAGAGAACATTTCACGTATAATTTCCCTGATATCCTTACCGGCATAGCCCGGTTCACGCAATTTTATGAAATAGGCATTTTCTGCAAAGCGGGCGCCATCTATAATTAGTTTCACCTTGTATTTTTTAGCCAGCCTGGCTGCCTCCCTGATATTCTCCATGCTTACGGGCTGTCCTCCTGCGGAATTGTTTGTGATGGTAATGATTACAAAGGAGATCTTTTTTGCAGGATAGCTTTTCAATACAGATTCAAGTTTTTTGGTATCAACGTTTCCCTTGAACGGGTGCCATCTGGCCGGATCCGAAGCAACATCAGCGGTACAGTCTACCGGCGTGGCTTTTCGGAATTCAATATGACCCTTGGTAGTGTCAAAATGAGAATTCCCAGGTACTATGTCGCCCTCTTTTACAAGTACGGAAAAGAGCACATTCTCTGCTGCCCGTCCCTGATGTGTCGGCAGGAAGAGGCTGAAACCTGTTATATCCTGTATAGCATCCCTGAGTTTATAGTATGAGGATGCACCGGCATAGCTCTCGTCTCCTGTCATGATGGCAGCCCACTGAACGTCGCTCATGGCACCTGTGCCGGAATCGGTGAGGAGGTCGATAAATACCTGTTCTGACCTGAGGTTAAAAAGGTTGAATGAGGCATCTTCAATCCAGTTTTTCCTTTGTTCTGTTGTGCTTCTGTGGAGGTTTTCAACCATTTTTATCTTAAACGGTTCCGTAAATGGTAATTCCATATTTTCCATTAATTAATGTCCCTGAACTGAATTATATTTTAAATATAGTTATTTCATTTGCCTTATTTGCTGACTGCCGGTCTTTTAAATAAGCCGAAAAAATTCTTTTCCGGCCTTTGTAAAATGTGTTATTTTGAAAGTCCCGTGGTGAATAATATCGTACTTAGGGTTTGATTTAAATGCAGGTTTTATCTGCAATCAGGAAAGAAATCCCTGTTTTTGATATTTATATAGACATTGATCATGATAATTATCGTTATCTACTGAGAGACATAAATATTGAAACTTATCTTTGTAAAATTAATTCTATTTTATAATATATTCAACTATAATCTGTTATCCAATAAATAAGTTGTTATGATTTTGAAAAAACCTCTTCTGTTGTTTTTGGTATTATTATCAAGCCCTTGGCTGTCAGTGTTTTCACAGGATATTTCAGCCCGACCTGAATCTGTTAATCCGGTTCTGGATTCGTTGAAAAGAGATGGGATACTTTTTGGCGACTTTCAAAAAAAGCCTGAAATTGTTCTGACATTCAGTCAGGCAGTTAAATTATTGCAGCAGAGGTACCAGCCACAGAACTGGAATAATGCAGCTGATCCTTTCAGGCTGGCTCTGGGTCAGCTGATCTTCAGTGCCTCGAATCCGCCTTTGGATTCCACAATAGCTGCCCTGAAGAGATTCCCGTACGATTCATTAAATATCCCCTGGGATAAATTTTACATCTGGGAGCCTATGAGAGTCAGGATGCCTGTCAGTATACTTGAGCGGATAAAGACTCCGGCAGAAACTACTGAGAAAAAGGATTCATCCATTACGGCAGCAGTCTCAGATACACTCCGGCATGCAATTCCTGCAGACACAATCAGTGAATATGTCTATAAAACCGTCACTGTTCAGAAGGACACATCTATTATGGTTGTAATCGATACACTGCATGAGGTAACGTCGCCATATTCCGGATTTCCATTTCCTTACCTCAGTTACCCATTTCAATCGGATTCCATCGAAGTTGCGGTGAACGCATTGCTAAAGTACGTCCAGTTGAGGGATTCTTCAATTATATACTTTACCGGGGTCGACAAGCAGGTCACTCCGGTATGGTTGAACGCAAGATCGGGCACCTACACGCGCTACTGGCTCAAGAACGATTTAAACGATTCTGTTACCGTATGGATCGGTAATCCATCAAGGGATACCATTGGCCTTTACCTGGAAAAGGAGGTTGTTTTTAAAAGGCCGCCCAAGCAGAACCATTATTCAGAAGCCCATATAAATGTAAAGGAAACAGACAAGTCTTCCTTGCAGGAATTGCAGAAGGTTTACATAAAGCCGCATTATTGGAAAGAAAGACTTGAGGCTAACTTTATTATGAGTCAGTCTGCCCTTTCCAACTGGGTAAAAGGAGGGGAGAACAGCTTTTCAACAGCCATGGATATCACGGAGTTTGCCAATTATAAAAACAAGCAATTAAACCTGTCGTCCAGTAATTTCTTCAGGATTAAGCTGGGCTTTCTGAAATCAGGAAATACCCCTGTCAGAAAAAACCTCGATCTCATAGAGACAAATTCGAAACTGAATCATAAGGCGTTCGGCAAGTTTGACTTCAGTGCCATATTACTGTTTAAGACGCAGATTGCTCCCGGCTTCAATTATAATACGGAACCGGATGCGACCAAAGTTTCAAAATTTATGAATCCTGCCACTCTTACTCTCGGTATCGGACTTGATTATAAGCCGAATAAGAACACCTCCCTTAACTTCTCTCCCTTATCATATAAAGGTACCTATATGACTGACACTGTTCATCTTGATCAAACTCTCTATGGTATACCCAGGGATAAGAAAGCCTTGCACGAGCCTGGTATCAGCCTTTTGGTGGCCAATGAATTCAAACCTACCAAAAGTATAACGATTGTTAACAGGCTGCAATTATTTACCAACTATATACATAATCCACAGAATATAGATGTTGACTGGGAAATGATAGCGACAGCGAACCTGAACTGGTTTACCGATATAAGGTTCAACACCCATCTTATTTATGACGATGATACAAAAAGTCCTGTCATCAGGGGCGGTATACCGGTTTTGAACCCCGACGATACACCAAAGAAAACCGCCAGGGCTCAGTTCAAGGAGATGCTTGGACTATCAATTGTTTTCAGGTTTTAGACAGCAAACAGCGCTGTTACAGATCTTTCTGGAATATACGGAACTTCTTGACTACCTGACAGCCTACTCTTTCATACTCGGCTCTCATCTTAATGTTGTCCTCGAGAACGAGGTGACTGTCAAGAGTGTCCATCTTATGCCTGATTCCCGACTGAAGAATTTTGACACCCATCAGAACCTCGAGGCCTTTTCCCCTGAATTCCTTCCTGACGCCACCAAGCATCATCAGCAATTTTTTTGATTTTTTGGAATCACTAAGAATTTTAAAAATTCCGAATGGGAATAATTTTCCTTTTGCATCCCTTATTCCCTTGCTAAAATCGGGCATGCCAATGGCAAATCCGGCAAGGACTCCGTTCACCTCGATAAGCTTAATGAATTTTGGATCCAGGATAGGCAGGTAACGTGCAGCGAAATCCTTTTTTTCCTTATCATTAAGGGGAACAAATCCATAGATCTCCTCAAAAGTCTGATTCATCAGTTCCAGCACTGAGATGATATAAGGCTTAAGTTCTTTTTTTGATTTGAATTCTATGATCTTATACTCCTCCATTTTCTCGACCCTGGAAAGTACTTTATCATATATTTCCGGAAATTTTTCCGGGATCTTCCCAAGGTAATTTACCAGGTCGACCTTTTTTACAAATCCTTCCTCTTCGAGAAGCAGTGGCATATAAGGAGAATTGTTTACGCTGGTCATAAACTGGGGATATTCGAATCCCTCTATCTGGAATCCCTGGGGATCCTTATCTGAGAATCCCAGCGGACCGACAATCTTTTGCATTCCGTTCTGCCGCAGCCAGTCTTCAACCCTTGAAATAAGAGCGTGGAATACCTCTTTGTTGTTGTAGCATTCCATAAAGCAGAACCTGCCATGTTGCTCGTCGTGAATGGAATTATACCGCTTGTTTATTATTCCCATTATCCTTCCTACGGGTTTGTTGTCCCTGTAAGCCAGTAGAAGAAGTGCATCGGCATACTGGTATGACTTGTTCTTTTTCTTGTTATACAACTCCCATTCATCCATATATATAGGAGGGAGCCAGTCAGGTTCATTCTTATGGACTTTCTCGGGAAGATAGATGAATTCGCGACGATCCTTTTTTGTAAGGACTTCTTTAATAATTAGTTCCCCCATAATTACCTCTTTAAAAATGCTAACTTCAAAAATTTCAGGATAATTTTTCCCGGATGAAATATAATATTATTTATTGATTTCTTAAAAACAGGTCGAAAATAACAAAAACTGCAAAAATTATGCTGGCAACTCCATTCGTTGTTCCGAAAGCAATATTAATCCTGCTAAGGTCATTGTGGCTCACAATAAGATGCTGGTAAAGAAGAAAAAGAGAGAACAGTACGGCCCCTGCCCAGTACATCCAGCCGCCGCTGCCTGCTAGGCCTGCAAGGATTACCATTCCGAATGTGATTATGTGTACAATGACGGAGATTGCAATTGCATTTTTAATGCCGGCAGCGGAAGGAACCGAATGTAGATTATTCGATTTATCGAACTCATTATCCTGAAGCGCATATATAATATCAAAACCGCTTACCCAGGTCAGCACAATAAATGAGTAGACCAGAGGGACAATACTGAATTTCCCTGTTAATGATATATATGCTCCGATTGGTGCAAGACTTAAGCCGAGGCCCAGGATAAAATGACAGAGGAAGGTGAATCTTTTTGTAAGGCTGTAACCCAATATAATTAGTAAGGCAACTGGTGACAGGAAGAGGGTAAGCCTGTTGATGAAAGATGTAGCAGCAATGAAAAGGGCAGCATTCAGAACGACAAATATTGTTGCTGCTCTGCTGCCTATAACTCCTGCCGGGATCTCCCTGTTACTGGTTCTGGGATTAAGGGCATCGTATTTTTTGTCGGCCAGCCGGTTGAATCCCATTGCTGCATTACGGGCAAATACCATACAAAGTACGATCAGCAGAAGGAGACGTAAGCTGAAGCTTTGGTTGTGTTCCGAAACTGCCAGTGAATAGCCTATCAGTGCAAAGGGCATGGCAAAGACTGTATGGCTGAACTTTACCAGCGAGAAATAGTTCTTTACAGTATTGAAAGAGCCAGTCATGGATTGAGTAGCCTCCTGTAAATTTCGTGATCTGATTCTGAAAAGGAAACAAAGATTACCTTTTCCGGATAAAGGTTATTATCCAGAAATTTTTTTGCCTCCTTTATCGCTATCGTGGCTGCCAGCTGTTTTGGAAAATTGTATACTCCTGTTGATATTCCGGGAAAGGCAATTGATCTTATTTTCTTTTCTTTTGCAATTTCCAGGCATGATCTGTAGCATGATGCCAGCAGGGCCGGCTCATCGCTGAAGCCGCCTTTCCACACCGGACCTACGGTATGTATTATGTATCCGGCCTTAAGGTTATAGCCGGATGTCAGTTTTGCCTTACCTGTTTCGCATCCGTTCAGGGTTCTGCATTCTGCAAGCAGCCCGGGTCCGGCTGCCCTGTGAATAGCACCGTCAACACCACCACCACCCAGAAGGGAGTTATTGGCAGCGTTGACAACAGCATCAGCTTCAATAGCAGTAATATCTCCTGTTATCAGCTCAACGACCTTATCATTCATTACCTTATATGAGCATTAAGTTCCCTTTCGAAAGCCCGGATCAGATTGTTCATTACTTTATCGATATTCTTGTCAGTCAGGGTTTTCATTTCATCTCTCAGAATAAAGCTTACAGCGTATGATTTCTTGTTATCACCAAGAGTGTCGCTCTCATATACATCGAAAAGATTAATCTCATACAAAATGTTCCTCTCTGTCCTGAGTGCAATTTCCCTGATCTGTGAGAACCTGATACTCCGGTCAAGGAGAAGTGCCAGATCGCGTCTTACAGACGGGTATCGTGGAAGTTCCCGGAACGAAATAGAATGTTTTTTGATCATTTTCAGGACCAGGTCCCAATCTATATGTCCGTAATATACATCCTGGTTTATATCAAACTGTGTCAGGTATGCCTTTGATATGCGACCGGCTTCTGCAACTGTTTCATCATTAAAAAGCCAGGTGAGGGATTCTGCAAAATATTTTTTTGAGCTTTCACCGCCTGTAAGGTTAACGACCTCTATTCCCAGTCTTGAGAAAACCATTTCCACTGCTGATTTAATGTTGAAAAAACCGGTAGGATCTGCCTTGCTGTTCCAGCTCTGCCTGCCTGTATTCCCTGTTATGAAAAGATCAAGAGATTTCTTTTCGGTATAGTCATTTGCTACAGGTTTTCCATGGCCCCGGTTTTTATAAAAGTAGCAATGACCAAACTCATAGAACTTCAGATCGAGATGCTGCCTGTTTATATTCCGGACAACAGAACCAAGTCCTCCGTACAGAAGTGATTGTCTGAGAGTGTTCAGATCAGAACTAAGTGGATTCGCCAGCAGAACAAGCTTCTCTTTATCAAAATCGCTGTTCATTTCGTACCATGCGGAAGGATTGAGTGAATTGCACATTATTTCGGCAAAGCCATTTGCCGAAAGAAGGTCTGAAATTGTATTGACAACCTTTTCCTTGTTGGGCTTTTCGTCAAATGTAAGTGTTGAATTTACATGATTTGTAATTTCAACATTGTTATAGCCATATATCCTCAGGATCTCCTCGATGACATCGGCATCCTTCTTCACATCTACCCGGTATGAGGGAATATCCAGAATCAGTTGGTCATTTTTCTCAGAAACGATGCCGATTTCCAGCAGGCTTAGGATCCTTTTTATAATTCCCGGTTCTATCTTTTTCCCTATCAGTCTTGCGATCCCGGAATAGGTTACTTCCACTACTGCGTTTTTGACCGGGTCAGGGTATATATCGATTACATCCGATGAGATCTTTCCTCCAGCTACTTCCTTTATAAGCATGACAGCCCTTTTGAGGGCCCAGGTGGTCATATTCGGATCGGCACCTCTTTCAAACCGGAAGGAGGCATCTGTTTTTAAGCCATGTCTTTTAGAGGTTTTCCGGATCGCAACAGGATTAAAATATGCGCTTTCCAGGAAGATATTTTTTGTTAAAGGGCTTACACCCGATTTAATTCCACCAAAGACACCTGCAATACACATTCCTTCTTTGGTGTTACAAATCATGAGGTCTCTGGAAGACATACTCCTTTCGGTATTATCGAGAGTAATGAATTTGCTTTTTTCCGGAAGGTTCCTGATGATTACCTTTTTACCAGTTATTTTATCAGAATCGAAGGCATGGAGCGGTTGTCCTATTTCATATTGTACAAAATTCGTTATATCAACCACATTATTAATTGGATTAAGTCCTACCGCCCTGAGCTTGTTCTTTAGCCAGTCAGGTGATTCCCCTACAGTTATGCCGCTGATGGTTATTCCTGAATACCTTGGGCAATCGGTTGTGTTCTCGATGATGACCTCAAACGGATTATCATTATTATCGGGTTTAAATGATGAAATTGATGGGAGTCTGGCTCTGTTTTTAAAATCTGAATTAAGATTCAGGTAAGCAGCCAGATCCCTCGCCACCCCAAAGTGTGAACCGCTGTCAATCCTGTTTGGAGTGAGTCCTATTTCGAAAACGACATCTCTTGCAACCTTAAAATAGCTCCGGGCTGGCGTGCCTGCCTTGGCATTACTATCGAGTACCATTATGCCTTCATGTGAAGAGCCAAGTCCAAGCTCATCTTCAGCACAGATCATCCCTTCAGATATCTCGCCGCGGATTTTCGATTTCTTAATCTCGAAGCTTTCCTCTCCTTTATACAGGATCGTTCCCGTTGTAGCTACAGGGACCTTCTGTCCCACAGCAACATTGGGAGCTCCGCAAACAATCTGTACCGGTTCTGCGGCCCCGATATCAACTGTTGTAACTGAAAGTTTATCAGCATCAGGATGCTTTCTGCAGGTAAGCACCTCGCCAATGACTACGCCTTCCAGACCTCCCTTTACAGAAACCCAGTTATCTACAGCTTCGATCTCAAGTCCGATCCCGGTAAGTATACCGGCAACTCTGTCAGGTTCGAGGTCTATATTTAAATAATCCCTGATCCAGTTATAGGAAATCTTCATATTTCAGTAACTCTTAAATATTGCACAATCGTTGCAAAAGTAAGGATTTTTGAAATATGACTGTGGTATGATTTTGATAAAACGGTTTCAATCAGTTTTCCTGTAAAACAGCCTGCCCGTTAAAAGCAATCCTGCGAAAACAAAGACTGCAAATGCAAGACTGCTCAAAGAGAGTTGCATACCACCGGAGATGATGTGTCCGCTGGTACATCCCCCGGCCATCCTGGCACCAAATATCAGCACGAATCCTCCGGCAAAGGCCCAGATGAGACGTTTTAAGGGAGACTTTCCCTTATATCTCTCCCAGTTGCTGTGGACAACCTGTATTTTAAATTCTTTTCGGAATAAAGAAATGACAATCCCTGATAGGAAAGCGCCTGTTAAAAATATCAGTTCCCATCTGCCAGGGTCATGGATCTTCAGAAAATAGCTGTTACCGGTAAGACCGGTTAATGAGTCAGCAACATACGGATACGCTGAAGAAGCTCCGATTATTCTGTTAGTACCGGCTGACAGGAAAACGATAACATTTAATACAGCAAGGCCAATTCCTGCCCAGAACCACCTGAGATCCTTTGATTTCTCCCTTGCGTTAAGAAAAAAGGCGGCACCTATAAATACCGTGGCCAGTATTAACACCAGGATAAAGAATATTATCTTATTTTCTCCAAAGAGTGTAAATATTGAACTGGTACCCAGGTTGGGTCCAAGTATTCCCTGAATTGAAGGCAATCCAAGTGTATAGATAAGACCTCCTGCCAAACCTCCGCCAATTCCGGCCAGTGCGTCTGCCGAACCTTCTCCAAGGGAGACAGCCATAGTCCCCGGACAGTATCCCAGTATTGCCATTCCCATACCAAAAATAAGTCCGCCTATGGCAATGCCTCCAAGTAAAAATGGTTTGATGTGATATGTAGCAAACCCAAGTTCTGTCTCAAGCGCGATCATGATTGCACCTGCTCCGATGGCAGTAGCTATGGCTTTGGCAACCGTAAGGTTTTCCAGTGTTGCCATTCCGCTTATCACATTATATCTGTTCAGTCTTGCATATTGAAGTATGGAACCGAACAAAAAACCCAGAAAAAGAATTAAGAAGTTCATGTCAGAAATATTTAGTTAACCCTGCTGGACGAATGTAATAATTTTTTTTCCAATAGTCATTTTGAAAATTTTCATTCTCAAAATCTTAAGTATAAAAATATATATGAACAACTGACCAGGGTGGATCAAAATATTCTGAAGAAAAGACTTACATTGAAATTGAATCCTTTTGCCTGTGGCAGGTAAACACTGGTATTCAAGGGTATAATATAGCCGGTTTCAAGCTCCAGTATCAGTTTTTTGAAATTTATTGCAACAGGCAGTCCGGGGGTTACCTCCAGAAGTCCGAAAGCTTTTGTTAAGGAAGTTACTTCGGATCCGGAATAGGTGGAAGCGCTGTTTTTGGTGGCAGAGGAATTTAAAATCGGACTGGATATTTCGGTTTTGAAATAGGAACCTGACAGAAGGGTGATATATGGATTGAAAGAGATAAATGCCCTTCCTTTAAAAATAGATGGAGTTTGGAAATAAGCGGAGTTTTTCAAGCGGGAGTAATACTGGTTTTGGCTGGAAAATAATCCGGAACACGATAGGTAGGCATGGAATATTTTCCAGTTAAATCCGGCAGTAAAGTCAGAATACGCAAAATTATGCAGCATTGTATCAGCTGATGATTTGTTGAACTGGAAAAAGGCAACCATCATTGACATGTCGAGCCAGTCAGTAACGTTGTGCATATAATTCAAGGAATAGCTGAAGAAATCTACCGGATGGCCGCTTTCAAGTATAGTAAATGCCGCAACTGATCCAAATAATTGGTTTTTGAAGGAGTACATGAGTGAAGTATAACCAAAAGTCTGGTTTTCAGGTAGTGAAGTTCCCGGATAGAAAGTGATGCTTCCGTAACCAGTGCCGGAGTATAGGGCATGCTTCGGGACACTTTTAACAAGGACAGAACTGTCTGTCTCCGGTTCAGAAATGATCGTATCATTTTGTGCCGATACTCCTGAACAAGAAAGAAGCAGTAATAATATAAGTATGCTTAAGTGATTAAAAGTGTTCATAGTGAGTATTGTCTAAAAGATAATATTGAAAGAATTTTATTTAAAGGAGGGTGTCTTAAATGTTGATTTAACTTCCGGGTCCGCATTGAGAATTGATAAAAACAGAAATTATCAGACACCCTCATTTAAATCAGCCGGTTACCTTCTGCCGATTCCGGCACCTCTTGCAACTTTCATGGCATTGCCACTCTGTACGGCAGCTCTGGTACTGTAATAGTTGCAGCTTGCAGCATTCATCCCGACAGAGCAGTCCCGTGCCTGGATCTGACTCCTTGCCCTGGTTTGGTTTTGTACAAATGACTGTGTACGGGTTTGATTTTTAACCTGGGATTTTGTCTGTATGCCTGCACTGTTTCTCTGAGCGTTTTGAGTTGTACTCCCTGCCTGACTCCCTGCCTGAGTCATGGTTCCGGCGCCTGCCATAGCGGGGGTGCCTGTTCCATCCTGCAGTTTATCCTGATCCTGCAGATGTATCATATCCTGGTCCTGGAGTTGTAATACATCCTGATCCTGCAGGTGTATCATATCCTGATCCTGCTGATTGATCCTGTCCTGGTCAGGAGTTTGTATTCTGGTCTGGTCCTGAACAGGTGTCTGTGCTGAGATGCCTGCAACTATCATGAGTGCAATGGCAACGATTAAACTTTTTCTTTTCATCATGTGTTTTTTTAACTGTTAATAATAAATGTAACAGCACAAATGTAAGTTCGCGTAGATGAACGAATGATGAATTTTACACCGGAAATCAAAAAGAAATGTATTTTTTCCAAATGGGAACAGATTGAACTCCAAACATCAGCCTATTCATTTCACTCAGTAGGAGTCTGTCGAATTTGTCTATATTTGTACCACAAACATGCTTGATATGGTAATTGAAAAAGATGACAGGCTGATTTTAGTGACCAATGATGATGGACTTTATGCTGCCGGATTGAAAACTCTTCTCGGGGTAATGGAGGAGTTTGGAAAAGTTGTTCTCGTTTCCACTACCGAGAGTATGTCAGGTATGTCGCAGGCTCTTACGGTAAAGACTCCGCTGAGAGTGAAGTTGCTGGAAGAAAATGAAAAGCACCGGATCTATGCCTGTAACGGAACTCCGACAGATAGTGTTAAGCTGGCTGTCAATCAGTTGCTTGAGAGGTATCCTGACTGGGTAGTTTCAGGAATTAACCACGGTGCCAATGCTTCTGTCAGTATTCTCTACTCTGGAACGATGGCTGCTGCAATTGAAGGATGCCTGTATGGGATTAGTTCCGTTGGATTTTCTTTGAATAATTTTTCTCCAACAGCAGATTTTTCAGTCTGCAGAAAATACATCAGGCTGGTGATGAGAAAAATGGCCTCAGAACCTCTTCCTCCTGGCGTTTGTCTGAATGTCAACATTCCGGCCGCAGTCAGCAAAGAGATTAAAGGGATAAAAATTTGCCGGCAGGCAAGGGGTAACTGGAAGGAAGAATTTGAAAAGAGAAAAGACCCTATGGGTAAGACCTATTACTGGCTGACAGGCATATTTCTTAATCATGAACCGGATGCCAGCGATACGGATGAATGGGCCCTTGCAAACAATTATGTTTCGGTGGTTCCGGTAAGTGTTGATATGACTGCACACTGGTATATGGATAAACTTAAACTCAGGTTCGGAAAATGAACATACCTGAAAAATATGACAGGCTACTGACAGGCCTGGTAAGCGGATTTTTGTTACCTGTGATTATTGGTATATGTATTTACTTTTTTTCATCCGGAAATATGTCGGCAGGTTCGTATCTCTCCAGACTTAGAGAATCTGATATAATTACGCATTCAATCACGCTCTGTGTATTCCCAAATATTTTTATCTTTCTTATATTCAACAGGTTTGATATGTTGCATGCTGCAAGGGGAACCCTGGCAATTACAATTATCTGGGCAATACTTGTATTTGGTGTAAAATTTTTAGCATGAGGTATTTCATAATTGCCGGAGAACAGTCGGGAGACCTGCATGGATCCAACCTTGTAAGTGCTATCCTTGCTGCAGATAAGACTGCAAATGTGTGCTGCTGGGGAGGGGACAAGATGGAGGAGGCTGGAGCAAAGGTTCTTGTACATTATCGAAAGCTTGCTTTCATGGGATTTGTCGAGGTTTTGAAAAACCTGAGAACCATTAAGAAGAATTTTTCTCTTTGTAAGGAGCAGATTCTTCATTTTCAACCTGATGTGGTAATTTTAATCGATTATCCCGGGTTTAATCTCAGGATTGCAGAATTTGCAAAAAACTCCGGTTTCAGGACATTCTACTATATCTCGCCTAAACTATGGGCCTGGAATGAGGGAAGGGTAAAAAAGGTGAGAAAGTATGTAGATCGAATGTTTATTATTTTTCCTTTTGAGGTCGATTTTTACAGAAAGCACCTGATCTCCGTTGAATATCATGGGAATCCGCTTGTAGATGAGACCGAAAAAAGGATTTCTGCATTTCCTGAGAGAAAAGAGATTCTCAAATCATTGGGCATCGGGGAGGAGCCAGTAATAGCTTTGCTTGCCGGCAGCAGAAAGCACGAAATCGAGCATATCCTTCCGATGATGATAAAAATGGTCAGCCACTTTCCTGATTACATCTTTATACTGGCAGCTGTAAAGAACATACCTGATGAATTGTACAGAAAGATAATTGGAAATGAAGCTGTCAGGGTTGTAACGGACAAGACCTATGAAATTTTGAGTATATCACAGGCAGCACTCGTGACCTCAGGTACGGCTACCCTTGAGGCTGCACTTCTTGGCACACCGCAGGTCGTATGTTATAAGACTGATTTTATATCGGCACTGCTTGGCTGGATGGTAATCAGGGTAAAATTCATCTCACTGGTAAACCTAATTATGGATTCTGAAATTATCAGGGAACTTGTACAATATGATCTGACTGAGAAGAACCTGCTCATGGAACTAGGGGCAATAATATCCGGTGGCAGTAAACGGGAGTCTGTCATGGCCGGCTATGAGACTCTGAAAAACCGGCTTGGTCCCTCAGGTGCATCAGTCAGAATTGCTCAGGAAATGGTTGATGAACTGGAAAGAATAAGGAAGTTAGAGGAAAGTTAACTGGAACTGCAAATGCTGTCTGATCTTAAAATACTTGTCTGATTGATGTACAGAACTCTGATACTGGTTTTATTTATTTATCTTCATTTTACCGGTAATGCATCGTCGCAGGTAAAGATCAGGCTTTTCTCCTCCCAGACTCCGGAATCTGCTCTATTTACAGTTACGGGAGGAGGGTATGAACTGCAGTCCTTCAACGGTGAAACTCTTTTTATGGATAAATCCGAACAGGTCCTCATCACAAGGTTCAACGGGATGCTTGCTGTTAAAGCTTGTAATGAGAAGGGATTTACATGTGATTCTATACTTTTGCTTGGCACTACCGGAAATGATTCCTTTTCTCTCAGGATTAATGCTGGCTGCCCGATGAAGCAGTTCTATACCGGAGACTTTCATTGCTACCCTGATCTGGGAACACTCCTGATGATTAACGAATGCAACATTGATAGCTATATAGCAGGAGTTGTAAAGGCTGAAGGCGGAAGCGGCAGGAATAAGGAGTATTTCAAGACCCAGGCAATACTTGCCAGGACATACATGTACAAATATTTTGATAAGCATATGCCCGACAGGTATAATGTTTGCGACAATATCCACTGTCAGGCCTTCAATGGAGTGTCATCTGACACTGTAATAAACAGGGCGGCAATGGAAACCAGAGGGCTGGTCATACTCGGACCTGACAGCACGCTCATTATCTCAGCCTTCCATTCGAACTGCGGAGGTGAAACATCAACCCCACAAGATGTCTGGCTCACAAGTGTCCCTTACCTGAAGAGGGTAACAGATCCCTATTGCATTACATCCCGGAGCGCTACCTGGGAAAGAAGGCTTGGGCTTGACGAATGGGTCGGGTTGCTGAAAAAATCGGGATATGAAGGAAAGAAAAATGATGCTGCTGCATTTACTTTTATTCAAAAAAGACGAATGACTTATTACCGTACAGGTACCTTTTCCGTTCCTCTGAGCCTTATACGATCAGAGCTGAATCTAAGGTCAACATTCTTTTCGGTCATTCCCGACGGTGATTCATTAATTCTTAAGGGAAGGGGCTATGGGCATGGTGTGGGGCTTTGCCAGGAGGGAGCAATGATAATGGCAGAAAAGGGAAGCAGCTACAGTCAGATAATTAATTTTTATTATTCGGGAATTATTATAACCGACATTAAAAATGCACTAATTTTGGATGTAAAAACAGCTACCAGTACACAATGAATTCAGGTGGTTAGCCCTCAATAACCCCGGAAGAGGTGCGCCCTGCCCCCCTGAATAAAGGGTGGAATCACTCAATTATTTATGTCCCCCTTAACATGAGGGCAAATGACCCGGCGGGTTGGGTGGCAAAAAAACAGGGTTTGGCAGGCAAAGTGAAGGTAAAGAAGGTGAGTAGTATAGATGAAATGGAGAGATTTTATTTACAGACATGATTGAATTTTATGTATAGTTTATGTTCGCGATTTTAAGAAAGGAGATCAGCGGTTTTTTCAGCAGCCTTACAGGCTACATAGTGATACTGGTATTTCTTTTGATTAACAGTCTCTTTATGTGGGTATTTCCGGGCGAATGGAATATATTTGACACTGGATATGCCGGACTTGATACATTGTTTTTCCTCTCGCCATGGGTCTTCCTCTTCCTTGTTCCGGCTGTTACCATGAGGATGATTGCTGAAGAAAAACGCCTTGGCACAATGGAACTGATATACTCCAGACCAATAACTGAAAGAGGAATAGTCTGGGGTAAGTTTCTTGCTTCGATTATACTGGTATTTCTTGCCCTTCTCCCCGGAGTTATTTACTATATATCAGTTTATCTGCTGGGTGAGCCACCGGGAAATCTCGACAAGGGTGAAACCATTGGCGCGTTCATTGGTCTCTTTTTCCTGGCATCCGTATACGCTTCTGCCGGTATTTTTGCCTCATCAGTTACAGATAACCAGGTTGTTGCATTTATTTTATCTGTTTTTATCTGCTTCTTTCTTTTCATGGGGCTTGATTCATTTGCTTATCTGCCTGGCTTGAAGAAAGTTGATGAATTTGTGATCAGGCTCGGTATAAATGAACATTACAAATCTTTGAGCCGGGGAGTGATTGATATTAAGGATGCTGTTTATTTCATTGCAACAGCTCTCATTTTCAATGAGGGAACAAGGCTTGTATTGTTATCCCGTAAATGGAGGAAAGTGCGGTAATTAACATCGGATATGACTGAAACGGCAAATAACAATAAAATCAGGTTGAAAAGCTGGCTGCAGTTTCTGAGTACAGTAGCAGGAATAATACTTCTTGCATCGGTCAGCACTTTCCTTAGATTCAGGCTTGATCTTACTGAAGACAAGCGATATACCCTTTCTGCAGCTACCAGGAAAGTATTATCTGGCATTAAAAAAGATATATTTGTTCAGGTATACCTTGACGGAGATATGCCTGTACCGTTAAAAAAGCTGAAAAGATCAGTCAGGGAGATGCTTGATGAGTTCAGAATAGCTTCCGGCAGGAAGATAGATTACGAATTCATAAATCCTTCGGAGAGCAGCGATGCCAGGCAGAGGCAGACCAGATATCAGTCGCTTATCAACAAGGGTCTTGCTCCAATCAATATACAGGCAGGCGATGCTGAGGGAGGATCAACACAAAAAATTATTTTCCCTGGAATGATTATTAACTGCAATGGTGTAGAAGTTCCTGTCAATTTTCTGAAGAACAATCCTTCAATCTCGTATGAACAGAATCTTCTTCATTCCGAGGAAGGACTCGAATATGAACTGATACAGAATATAGCAACGCTTAGTTCTGATACAATCTATAAAGTGGCATTCATTGAAGGTCAGGGGGAGATCCCTGAAATTGAGACTGCGGATCTGACACTGAATCTGGCCAGGTTCTTCACGGTTGACCGGGGGACCATCAACGGGAAAATCGGGATCCTCGACAAATATGCGGCTGTAATAATTGCCGGACCCGAAAAGGAGTTTAATGAATCCGACAAACTGGTTATTGATCAGTATATCATGAATGGCGGCAAAGTTGTCTGGCTTTTCAACGAAGTAGCAGTAAATGCCGACAGCCTCGTTTTCGGAGAAACAGTGGGCCTGTACAGACCATTGAATATTGAGGATCAGATATTCATGTATGGAGCACGGGTAAATCCTGCAATTATCCAGGATCTGGAGTGCCAGATAATTAGGCTCAAGGTAGGAACGGGAAGTACCAATCAGCAGATTGTCTCAGTTCCGTGGCTATATTACCCGTTACTTTTCCCTTCTCCCTTCCATCCGATAACACGTAACCTGAACCGGGTAAAAGCTGAATTCGCAAACTATGTCGATACGGTTGGCCTGGATAAAGCTATCAGAAAAACGGTGCTACTTTCAACCTCAAAAAAATGCAGGACCCTCTCTCCTCCTATTGTAATCAGTTTAAAGGAGGCAGAAATGACGCCAGATGAAAAAGATTTTAACAAATCTGCGCTGCCTGTAGCGGTCTTGCTTGAAGGAGTATTCCCGTCCGCATTCAGGAACAGAGTGGTCAGCAATCTCACTGAGGATAAGAATTTTAAAATCAGGAGTGAAAGCAGCAGGACGAAGCTTATTGTAATCGCAGATGCGGATATAATTAGGAATGATGTCCGACATGCAGGTCTTGAAGAGAGTCCCTTGCCGCTTGGACAGGATAAATATACGGGACAGATGTTTGGAAACCGCGATTTCCTGATCAATTGTCTTAATTATCTTGTTGATGACCATGGGATCATGGAACTAAGATCGAGAGAGCTGAAACTCCGGCTTTTGAATAAAAGTAAAGTCAGATCAGAGAAGACTGAATGGCAGCTCTTAAATGTTTTGGGACCTGTGTTTATTGTGGTACTTGCCGGATTACTTTATAACTATTTCAGGAAAAGATTATACACTAAATTCTGATAATGAGCAAACTGGTCTTAAGAAGTATACTGATATCCATAGCTCTGGTTATTATCTTACTGTTGCTGTTTAAGAACAGGCTGCCATTCGGTTCGGGAAACAGCTCATTTGCAACAGGGCCTGAGAGGGAGATAACCCGGGTCGATTTTTCAGAACATGGGAAACAACTATCGCTTGAGAAAAAAGGAGAAAACTGGTTTGTCAACGATGGTCCTGAAGCACGTAAAAGCGGAATCCTCTTTATTCTGAGAATTCTGCATGAAATATCAATAAAATCACCGGTTTCTTCTGACCTGTTCAAATCTGAAATAACCGGGAAGGGTATTGATCCGGTAAGTGTGAAGGTTTATGAAAACAGGAAGCTTTTAAATAGCTTCCTGGTATATAAAACATCTTCAAATATTTATGGCAATATCATGAAAATCAGGGAAGGCTCGAAGCCCTTTATAGTATCTGTTCCGGGATATGATGGAGACATTGGTTCAGCATTTACTCTCAATGAGCTCTTCTGGAAACCTTACACAGTCTTTAACCTGCTTCCTTCCGAAATTGAATCTGTAGAATTTGAGAACCTTACCGACACTTCATCCTCATTCATAATAAAGAACAGGAACCATAAATATGAACTATCATCATTAAATCATAAGCTAAGCGGATGGGATTCCGCCCTTGTCACAAGGTATCTGTCATATTTTGCCTGGATTCCTTTTGAAAAATGGGCTCTTGATATGAGTGAGGATGAGAGGAATCGGGTAGGTTCAACGCAGCCGTTATACATAATAACTGTGACAGCATCAGGGGGGCAGAAGACGGTACTTTCATTATGGGAAAAGATGAAGAAGGAGGAGGGAAAGCTGACTCTGGACAGTGACAGGGTGCTTGGCAGGACTCAGAATAGCAAAGAATTCTTCATCATGAGGTATTTTGACATTGATCCCCTGTTAAAGCGGAGAACTTATTTTTTCCGTGAATAATTTATTTTTGGCTAGTAGTTTTTTTTTCGTAATATTGATAAATATGATTAACATCCTGTATCTGCCTCAACCTACTCATTTTGACTTAAATAGTAAATTTCTTGAATCCAAAATAAATTAAAAACGGCAACGATATGAAATTTGTAGTATCCAGTTCGGAACTGCTTGGTCACCTGCAAGCCATAAGCAGGGTAATCAGTTCAAAGAATACCCTACCCATACTCGATAATTTTCTTTTTACTCTCTCCGGAAACGAACTTGAAATAACTGCATCCGACCTTGAATCAACTCTTATTACGCGGATGAAACTGGAAAATACGGATGGTGACGGAACCATAGCCCTTCCTGCCAGGATACTGCTGGATACACTCAGGGAATTTTCAGTTCAGCCGCTTACATTTGATATTAACATGTCAACGATGGCAGTTGTCATCAGTTCTGAAAACGGAAAGTTCAACGTTGTCGGGCAGAATGGTATTGATTTTCCAGCCTTGCCAGCTATCAGGAAAGACAAGCAGTTTTCATTCTCTATCAATGCCGATGTTATGCTGGCTGGCATTAACAGGACGCTTTTTGCAACTGCAGATGATGAATTACGCCCGGTAATGGGAGGAATATTCATAGAGGCTTCAACCGACAGGATTACTTTTGTTGCATCCGATGCACACAAGCTGGTTCGTTATCAGAGAACAGATGCTCATGCTGATGACAACTCCTCATTTATCCTTCCAAAAAAACCAGCCTCACTTCTGAAGAATATCCTTCCGAAGGAGGAGGGAGCTGTTACAGTGGAGTTTGATGACAAAAATGCATTCTTTAACCTGAGCAACTACAAAGTTGTCTGTCGTCTTGTCGAAGGCAATTACCCAAATTATAATTCGGTTATTCCCAAGAATAATCCACGCAAGATCACTATTGACCGGGTTGAGTTTTATAATACTCTGAAAAGGGTATCCGTATTCTCCAACCAGGCAAGTAATCTGGTAAAGATTCAGATGAAGGGCAACCAGGTGATGGTATCTGCACAGGACATCGATTTTTCAATATCTGCCTATGAAAGGATTAAGTGCCTGTATGAAGGAGATGAAATAGAGATTGGCTTCAAGTCGGTCTTCCTGCTCGAAATACTGGCAAATATAACTTCACAGGATGTTATGATAGAACTTGCTGATCCCACAAGAGCCGGACTCTTTCTTCCGGCCGTTACTGAGACTGAATCGGAAGATCTTCTTATGCTTCTGATGCCAATGATGATAAATGCCTGAGCCTTGGATCTGAAACTAAAACGTCCGATCGCCTTTCTTGACCTTGAGACCACAGGGATCAACGTTGCCGCTGACCGTATTGTGGAAATTTCGGTCCTGAAGATTTCTCCCACTGGAAAAGAGGAGTGGCTCAGCACCAGGGTGAACCCTGAGATGCCAATTCCTCCAAAATCAACTGCAATACATGGTATAAGTGATGAGGATGTTGTTAAATCCCCGTCATTCAGGGAGATCGCAAAGAATCTGGCATCATTTCTCGAGGGATGCGACCTGGCCGGATATAATGCCGTTAAGTTCGATATTCCGGTTCTGGCTGAGGAGTTCCTCAGGGCGAACATCGATTTTAATTTCGTGAAACGAAGATATGTCGATGTCCAGGTTATTTTTCACAAGAAGGAACAACGAACGCTTGCAGCAGCCTACCAGTTCTACTGTAAAAAAGACCTCATTGGTGCACACGGTTCAAAAGCTGATACGGCTGCCACATATGAAATACTTAAATCACAGCTCGATATTTACAATGACCTGGAAAATGATGTCGAAAAACTGGCAGATTTTAGTTCCTACAATAATATTGTAGATTTCGCCGGCAGGATAATCCTCGATGAAACCGGAGTAGAAGTCTTCAATTTCGGGAAACATAAGGGTAAACCTGTTGAAAAAGTATTCAGGGATGAACCTTCCTATTACTCCTGGATGATGAACGGCGATTTCCCTCTCTATACAAAGAAGGTCCTGACAGAAATAAAGCTCAGATCGTTCGGGAAAACCCAGATGTAAAATGAAGATCATCTGCATAGGATTAAACTATCGCAACCATGCAAGGGAAATGGGATGGGAGCTGCCGTCGGAACCTGTTGTCTTTCTGAAACCCGATTCAGCTCTTCTTAAAAAGAACAAGCCTTTCTTCCTGCCTGACTTTTCTGATAATATACATTATGAAGCTGAGGTGGTTGTGAAGATCAGCAAACTGGGCAAGAGCATTTCCTCCGGATTTGCATCCCGCTATTACGATGAGGTAACCATGGGCATTGACATAACAGCCCGTGATCTTCAGGGACGGATGTCCGCAGCCGGTTACCCATGGGAACTGTCGAAATGCTTTGACGGAGCTGCCCCGGTTGGAACATTTGTGCCGGTAAATACTGTAGGAGACATGGAAAATGCAGGTTTCAGACTTGAGATAAATGACAGTATTGTCCAGCAAAGTAATACCTCTGATATGATTTTCAGCATAAACAAGATTATTGAGTATGTTTCAAGATATTTTACTCTCAAGACCGGTGACCTGATCTTTACCGGAACCCCGGCCGGTGTGGGGCAGCTGAAGCGAAATGATCATCTGGTAGCCTATCTCGGTGATAAACCGCTTCTTGACTTCATGATCAAATAAACAACGTGCGGTTATTTTTGCACCAATTTAAAATCTACACATAAACCCATTATAAACAATTCTCGGCTCTGGTTAGGACTTTTTTGATACTGCCAGTATCCTTCCACAATTTCATTCATTTACTATTCCCGGGAAATAATTTCTGAAAGAGTTCTGTCCTGAAAATGATCATGTTTAACTGAATGATTATTTGTTCGGAATCCTGCCTGTTGTAAGATTAAAGAGCATTGAATTATATAAAAACAGGCCTTCCTTCAAACAAATTATTCCGGCTATCTGTTTAAGTTTATTTGGAAGCAGAAACTTTAAAATTAAGTGCAATGAAAAAATTAACTTATCTTTTTATCATGGTTGTGCTGAATGTTTTAAGGACAAATGCACAGGAGAGCAGCCAGCCGGCTCCATACAAAGTTCCGGATGTTTACCGGTTCGATTATAAGGTGGTATATGAAATGAGGGATGATGAGAAGAAATCTCCTGAAATCACAACCTTCTATTTCACCAAAAACGGTGATTATATGAGTATACAGCCTGAGGAAAGCAAGAAAGACAAGGATGCTGACTTTATGGTAATGACCAGAGATGGCAAGATGATTAATTTTGGTGAAGGTATGGGGCAGGACAATTCCGGAAATGGAAAAGTATTGACGGTCATTGATATGCGCTCGATGTTCAGGGGGCTGGGTGAAGCCATTGCTCCTCTTGCACAGGAATCTTCAAAAGAAGAGCCAACAACCCCGGGGGAGGACAATTCAGTGAACCTTGATAATTTCGTAAAGACCGGAAGAACAAAACAGTTCTTCGGATATACTGCAGATGAATATTCAAAACATGTTGACGGCTATGAAAATGGAAGAAAGCGTTCAGGGACACTAAACGTCTGGTACGCAAGGGTAGATTTCGATCCTGAAATGATGTTTTCTATGGGTCTTGGAAATATCGCAAGCCCGGATGCAATGGCCCGAATGCAGGCTTCTCACCAAAACAACCTTTTCGGAATGGGTATAGTCCGGAAGAATTACCTGATTACTGAACTGGATTTTACTGAAGACGGAGGAAAAAGCGGTACCCCTATGAAAATTATTTCCATCGATAAAACCAATTTTAGCAAGGCAACCGCAGGCTATAAGATTGAGAATTACAGCGGAATGTCTATGAGTCAGATGATCCAGAAGGAAATGAAGGATAACAACAAATAGTGGGAAATACAGGAGAACGTTTGTTTCAGTTAAACCAGTAGGACAGTTTCAGGACAAGTCCCCGGTTCTTGATATCGTGATCTGCGGGGTATGAGTTTTCTGTATATACTATGAAAAGGTCAGATACCGGTGCAAACCGCCACTGAAACCGCAGGTTAAGATTTATATTGTCTATCTGGTCGTTATATTGAATGAGGCTGGTGAAGAAGACTTTGTCGGTAAATGTAATATCTAGTCTGGGACCAACCAGAAGGAAGTTTGCATTGCTGTACGGTGAAGGAAGTTCTATGTTATTGTATGAAGAAATGATACCCAGGCTGCCATAGGGCTGGACCCTGTAGTTGAGTTCCCCGTTGATGGTCCATCCGGTGCCATTGTAATATCCTCCATAGCGACCTGCAATCATAAAGTTGAATGAATTTCTGATATCTGATGTAAATGATGCGCCAACATCATTCCATTTGAATTCTTCACCTGCTGGAAGAGGAACTCCCCCGGAATTGGTAGGATCAAAAGGTGTCTGGAGCAAAACATATGTTGATCTTACATTCACCTGTGCCACGCTTTTATTCATCCATTCAGCCTGGTAATACAGGGTTCCCTCCCTGTCAGTAAGTTTAAATGAAGGATCTGTAAACAAATCCAGCTTCAGTCCGGGTCCGTGATTAGCAATTTTACTGGATGAAGGGAAAAATTTATATTGAAACGTCGGATTTATTTCATAGTATCCTTTTCTTCTGATATATCCTACTTCTGCAATATAGTCAGCACCTACCCACGACTGGTTTAAAGTAGCAGTCATAAATTGGGTAGAATAGTTGATATTTGCAGCTGCAGCTGCGGCATCTCCATTTGCTCCGGGATAGAATGCCTGGTGATAGAAGGTTTTTCCCGTCCACCTGTTATCGGCACTCGCAAGGTTAAATTCCATACCGGCAACCCGGTTATAATCCAGTCCTGCAAAACTGGTATCAGTTTTTACATTCGTAACCTGCTTGTTGACAAGGAACACTGAAAAATTTGATCTCCTGAATACCTTTCGTTGCAGAGCGGCTACAGTATAATTTCCTGCAGGTATATCATCTTTTTCCCTTGTCTGCATATCCATAAGCCCTATTCTCCAGTTATCCCCGATTTTCCCGCTTAATCTGGCGCCAGCTGCTACCGGAGAGTTAAGGCCAATACGCCTTGAGAAGAAAGGTCGCAGGTTATCGGTTCCCAGATTTGCGAAGAGATCGCTGTTTTCCAGATAAAACTGCCTCTTCTCAGGGAAGAAAAGCTCGAATCTATCAAGGTTGGTCACCTGCCTGTCGACTTCAACCTGCGAATAATCAGGATTTACTGTCAAATCGAGGTTCATGGAGGTTGAAAGGATGACTTTTGCATCGACTCCTGCGTTGGCTTTTGGCTGTATATCTCCTCCTGCCTCCTTGTCCTGGGTGGCTTTTCCTGATACATAAGGAATAAGGGAAAACCTCGGACCTCCGGATGATGGAAGCGGCTTATCCCAAACCAGTGATCCCGTAAATGCCAGAGATGCTGTGGCAAATTGTCTGGGCATTGGCGCCCAGCTTGATTTTTCATTTGTTTTAAGGTCGAGCCTGCTGAAATTTATTCCCCACTCAGTTTCTCCTCCATGATACCTTATACTTCGAAATGGAATGGCAAACTCTGCTGTCCAGCGGTCGGGGTAATTTTTTACGGCAGATTTCCATTTGATATCCCAGTCGAGATTTACAGCTCCTCCATTTGACTGAACACCGTCCCATTGTGCTCCTGCAGCAGAAACCCCAAAAGAAAATCCATTGGTCTGATCATTATATGTGTCTATGAAAGCAAGAAAATTGTCGTTTTTGCCGAAGTTGAAATCGCGTCTGAGTGATTCCACAGGGCGCTTGCCGGGAGACGGGTCGAAGCAAGTTATTGCCATGTAAAGAGTTGATTCCGTGTATGTAAGCCTGACTTCAGTCTGAGCACTTGCAAAACCGGTATCGGTAGGCAATACCCTTTGGAAATGAGTTGCAATATCTGCTGAAGACCAGACAGGTTCATCAAGGATTCCATCTATGGTAATTGGGCTGTTCGTCTTTCTGATTTCTATCCGGTATTTATCCCGGTTTATTCCCTGTGATTCTCCAAAAAGTATTGCAGTACAGAGCAAAGTTGATATTGAAAGCAGGAGAAATCGTGGTCCGGGCATCTTAAGATCTAAATTTTGCCGCAATATATGAAAAATAGTAAAAGGGGAAAGCCTATAAATGTTAAAGAATCTTAAGTCGATGAATTGGGTTTAAGCCTGAAAATTTATTCCTAATTCGTTACATTTGAACCATTGTTTCCTGAAAAGAACAAAAAAGACTTGACGGACACCTTAAAAGGTTGCGCCGGGAGCATAAAACAATATTTAACAGTCTGAATAATGACAAAAGAAAATGCAGCTCAATTTACGCTTAGCGGTATTCATTATGCCACAGGGAAGCAGGTGAATGTTGAAGTTACTGATGGATTAATCAGCAATATTACAGAAACATACGATCCGACAAGTAGAGACCGGAAACTATTTGTGGCACCCGGACTGATCGACAATCAGATAAACGGATTTGCCAATATTGATTTTTCAGGGAACGATCTTACTGCAGAAGGCATCGTCAAATCAGCAAAAGCCATCTGGAAGACAGGAGTTACAACCTTTCTTCCCACTCTGATAACGAACAGTCATGAAAATCTTTTAAGAAATTTCACCATTTTTGATAAAACTCTTGCAAAAAATGAAAGATTAGGGTATTCCATTCCTGGCTTTCATCTGGAAGGGCCCTATATTTGTCCTGATGAGGGATACAGGGGGTGTCATCCTGTTCAGCACATCAGAAATCCCGTATGGAAAGAATTCATGGAATACCAGAATGCTTCAGGAGGCAGGATCATACAGGTGACTATTGCTCCTGAACTGGAAGGTTCAATTGATTTTATACGAAAATGCAGACAAAACGGAATTCTGGTTGCAATGGGGCATACCAGCTCAACGGGAGAGGATACCGTCAGAGCTGTGGAAGCCGGAGTAACAGTATCGACACATCTCGGTAACGGATGCGCAAATTTCATACATCGTCACTACAATCCTATCTGGCCTCAGCTGGCTGAGGAAAAGCTTACACCTACAATAATAGCCGACGGTTTTCACCTGCTTCCTGAAGAATTGAAAGTGTTTCTGAAAGTCAAAGGACCGGATAATCTGATTCTTACTTCTGATGTCATGTATCTGGCAGGAATGTCGCCTGGGAAATATATATTTATGGAGAGTGAAGTTGAGCTTACAAGTGAAGGCATGCTCAGGAACACTGCCCTTAATTGTCTCGCCGGCGCTTCCTTCCCACTGAAAACCGGAGTCAGCAATATGTTGAAGTTTACGGGTTGCTCTCTGGAAGATGCTATAAATATGGCTTCCTCAAATACAGCAAAGCTATTTGGACTTACAGACAGGGGGAGCCTGGCTGCTGGGAAAAGAGCCGACCTGATTTTGTTTGAAATGAACGGGCAGGAGTTGATGATCAAAAAAACATTACTGAACGGAGAACTTGTCTTCGATGAGTTAGACTAATAGATAAATGTTTATTTTTAACC
The DNA here is from genome assembly GCA_963789465.1 of uncultured Bacteroidales bacterium. Classification (GTDB taxonomy): domain Bacteria; phylum Bacteroidota; class Bacteroidia; order Bacteroidales; family VadinHA17; genus LD21. Next base: position 1,821,671 of record CAWBLL010000019.1, on the reverse strand, counting down.
TTTGACAATCAGCAATCCGAAATTCTCATGAGTGCCATAGATTACATTGTCCTGTTCGGCTACTTCATATCTATAACGGCTTTTGGCTTGTGGATGGCACGTAAGACAAGGACCAGTGATGCCTTCTTCAGGGGAGAGCGAAAATTCAAATGGTATATTATGATAGGTCAGGCTTTTGGCGTTGGTACGCATGCTGAAATGCCTGTTGCTCAGACTGGAGCAACCTTCAGTCAGGGATTTGCCACTATCTGGTATCAGTGGAAGAATATGCTGATCACACCTTTTTACTGGCTCATTGCTCCTTTTTACAGGCGCAGTGAAAGGACTACGGTAGGAGAGATAATTGAAGACCGGTATGGCAGCAAGATGGGACTTGTATATTCAGTTTTTGCTGTTTCATATTTTGTATTCAATATGGGTGTGATGATGCAGGGTGCAGCCAAGGTGATATCTGTGGCCTCAGGTAACCTTATATCGCCTGATATGGTTGTTCTGACCATGACGGTTGCTTTCATCATTTATAGTTTTGCCGGGGGACTGATAGCAGCTGCCTACACTGATTTTATTCAGGCATTTCTCATAATTACACTCTCCATATTATTAATACCCCTTGGGCTAAGACAGGTAGGCGGTTTTTCCGGGATGAGAGCTGTCCTTCCTGATCATTTCTTTGATCTTTTCAATGCTGCAAGCGGCATAGATGCCTTCACTATAGCAATGCTTGCGATCAATGGAATTGTTGGAATAACTGCTCAGCCACACATGATTTCCATGTGTGCTACCGGAAACACAGAGAGGGCCGGCAGGATCGGTCAGACTTTCGGTTCAATGGTGAAGCGGCTTGTTACAATAGGATGGGCATTGACAGGTCTGGTTGTAGCGGCTCTCGTCATAAAGAATGGAGTGATACTGCCGGATCCGGAGATGGCTTTTGGATATGCCTGCAGTGTATTGCTGGTTCCAGGGCTTGTAGGACTTATGCTCTCAGCAATAGTGGCGGCAAATATGTCGGCTTGCTCCAATTTCATGGTAAATACCGGAGCTCTTTTTACACAGAATTTCTATAAGAAATACATAAATCGGGAAGCTGATGACAGAATGTTGATGAGGATGGGGCGATTTTCGGGCCTGGGATTGTCAGTTCTGGCAGTTTTCTTTGCAATGAGTATTAAAAATGTCCTTAATGCATTTCTGTTTACCGAAACACTTGCAGCATTCATGGGTATCATTTTCCTCGGCGGAATAATATGGAAAAGAGCAAACAGGTACGGTGCAGCATCTGCAATAACTGTATCCCTGCTAACCTACTTTATTGCGAACTATCTGTCGACCGGGGTTCTTATGCTGGTTTATAAATGGAAACCGGCTCCCTTTGGATTGGCCATGCTGTCAGGATTCTTTGTATTCTGGCTTGTCAGCATCCTGACAAAGCCTGAGAACAGGGAGAAGAATGAAGCGTTTTTTGATAACATGAGAAGAAAATCGGATGCCACTTATAAAGGCGCTGATGGTAAAAAACCACTTGCATCAGAAACAGGTGATGATCTGTTGCTTCTGGATCTGCCAGGATGGTTCAGGAAAGAGAGATGGACCAACTTTTTCAAACGCTACCGTGAAGACATAGCAGGGTTCCTGCTGAGCTGGATCGTGGTAGGAGTACTGATATTGTTTGCCTGGAGTATTCTGCAACTCTAGAATATGATCGCCTCCTGCATATATTCAGTTATTACAATGCAGGTCATGGCATGCCCCTCACTGAATATTATACCAAACAAAGTCAGGAGACTTAGCTGGCGGAGGTATATTCGACATTAACTCTTAATAAACATTAACTTTTTTATTTTGTTAATGACTGGGACTATTAATAACTTTGACGGTTATTTAAAATATAAAAAAATGGGAAATTTTGGTGCAACAGAAATTTTACTTATTCTGGTAGTTGTCGTGCTTCTTTTCGGAGGGAGGAAGATACCTGAACTGATGAAGGGCATAGGTCAGGGGATGAAAGAATTCAAGAAGGCATCCAAATTGGATGATGATCCTGATAAAATGAACGCTGAGCCAAAAAACGAGGATAAAAAATAGAGACTCTCTCAGGATTATCCACGGGGAAATCTCCATTTCATTGATTTATTGCATATTAGTCCGAAACTCTATATTCCGGTGATTTTCTATGCCGGGTTCCCTGTTCATAGGCATATGCTATCTGTATCAGCAGGGGCTCACTCCAGGCTCTTCCAAAGAAAGTTACTCCCACAGGCAGTCCTTCAATGAATCCAAGAGGTACAGTAATTGCAGGGTAGCCCGATATTGCAGCCAGAGAGGAACTTCCTCCCACGAAGTGGTCTCCGAGTATCAGATCTGTTTTCCATGCAGGCGAGCCTGTGGGGGCCATTATTGCATCCAGTTTATTTGCATCCATGACTTTGTCAATCCCATCTTCCCTTGTAGCTTTATGCATGAGGGAAAGGCTTTTCTTATAGCCTGGCGATTCGAGATCTCCTTTTTTATCAGCCAGTTCAAGAATCTTCTGGTCGAAATATTTCAGTTCCACGCTGTCGGATTTATTGAATTCAATCAGTTCACTTATATTCCTGACAGGCACTTCCTTGCCCAGACCTGCAAGATATCTGTTCAGACCATCTTTGAATTCATAAACCATAACATCGAATGATGCGCTTTCATAATTTTCTCCTTCGGAAAAGTCAACATCTATAACATCTGCACCATTGTCCTTAAGCCATTTAACTGCTTTTTCCATCAGTGTATCAACCCTGTCAGAAAAGCCCATTGCCTTTCGCTGCAAGCCAATACGTTTACCCCTGACCCCATCCGCAATAAGGTATTTTGAATAATCAGTCTGATAATTTCCTGCAGATGCCAGTGTCTTGCTGTCCGATGGATCTATTCCGGTCATAGCCCCCAGCGCAATTGCGGCATCTGTCACTGTCCTTGCCATAGGGCCGGGTGTATCCTGGGAGAAGGATATTGGGATGATTCCTGAACGGCTGAGCAGGCCAACAGTCGGTTTTATTCCGACGATGCCGTTGTTGTTTGACGGACAGACGATTGAACCGTTGGTTTCGGTGCCGATGGCAATCATGCAGAGATTGGCGGAGACGGCAACACCTGATCCGGAGCTGGATCCGCATGGGTTCCGATCCAGAACGTACGGGTTATTTGTTTGTCCGCCCACACCACTCCATCCGCTCGAGGATACATTGGCCCTGAAATTGGCCCATTCGCTGAGATTTGACTTGGCAAGAATAACTGCACCCGCCTCCCTGAGCTTTTTAGCTATAAAACTGTCGGTTTTGGGATATGAGTTTCTGAGGGCTGTCGCTCCGGCTGTATTCGGCATCTTGTCATGAGTACCAATATTGTCCTTCAGGATTACCGGCACACCGTGCAGAGGGCCCCTTGACTTTCCCTCTGCAAGTTCCTTATCCAGTTCCATGGCTATCTGAAGTGCATCAGGATTGATCCGGATGACTGAATTGAGCCTGGGACCGTTTTTATCGATTTTATCAATACGGTCAAGGTATACCTTAACTGCATCAACAATGGTGACTTTCCCTTCTTTATAAGCTTGCTGCAACTGGGGGATAGTAAGTTCTTCAATCCAGCTCCTGTCTGGTTTTGCTGTGACGATTTTGTTTGAAGGTGAGGTGCATGTAATAAGACATAATATTCCCGAAGCCCACAGTAAAGAATATCTGTATAAATATTTCTTCATAGTAAATTTATTATTACTGGAATTAACCTGAAATGTTGAGATGAATAAAACAGATCTCCGTCTCAGTCATAAAATTATGAAAATTTAATCAATATGAAATTGATGGTCCTCATCTCCATCAATAAATCAATATTTTGTAAGGTGTCTGTGCAACACAATTAATCTAATCTTAATCCAGTATTAATCTCCGTTTAATGTGAATTACTTGATTTACATCTAATTTCGTTGATAATAATTCTAACAAGACGAGTTAATGAAAAAAATTCTGATGGCTCTCATTTGCTTGCAATTTTTTTTTTCAGGTCAATGCACAGCAAATTATCACCGGGTCTGTTGTAGACGAACAGAATAATCCACTTCCCGGGACAACAATCCAGGTAAAGAACACTGAGAAAGGAACACTGGCTGACAAATCAGGTCAATTCTCCATTAATGCAGCCGAAGGTGACACCCTGATTTTTTCAATGGTTGGAATGGCAACGCAATACATACCTGTAGATGGTAAAAAGGTTGTGAATGTAAAGTTACTCGAAGAAGTACAGACTATACCCAATGTGGTAGTTGTCGGTTACGGTGTCGTAAAGAAAAGTGATTTGACCGGATCTGTAACAAGTATTAAATCAGCTGACCTTTCAAAAATCACTTCCCTAAATCCCGTTCAGGGATTGCAGGGAAAAGTTTCGGGGGTTCAGGTGACCAGTACTACAGGCGCGCCGGGAGCAGAACCGGAAGTGCGAATCAGGGGTGTTGGCACCTTCAATAACAGTTCTCCCATCTATGTGGTTGATGGGATGATTACTGATGATATCTCCTTTCTCAATACGGAGGATATAGCCTCAATGGATGTTCTCAAGGATGCTTCAGCAACTGCAATTTATGGTTCAAGGGGAGCCAACGGGGTCATTATCATTACCACAAAAACCGGGTCAAGGGGAAATGGGAAGGCAGCTTTTACATATAACGGAGAATATAATCAGCAGTATCTGGCAAAGAAAATCGACTTGCTTACCGGAAAAGAATATGCTACTATTGTGAATGAGATTATACCGACATATAATAATGTTGACCTGGTACCAAATACCGATTGGCAGTCGCTCATCTTTCATCCTGCTTCAATTCAGAACCATCAGCTCACAGCTTCCGGAGCTACCAAAACAACCAAGTATTATGTCAGCGTCGGATATTTCAAACAGGATGGGATAGTTGATAAATCGAGTTATGAAAGGCTTGCGATCAAATTAAATAATTCCTATAACCTGACGGACAATATTGAACTTGGTAATTTTATCACAATAACTCCTTACAAGCAACAAAACGCGCCCGGTGTTACATATTCAGCTTACAGGGCCAGACCGGACCTGTTGCCCTATAATCCGGACGGAAGTTTTGCAGAGGTATTTAATGTGGGTAATCCGCTGGCCGACCTGGCATATTCAAATGATTACAATAATGGTGTTCGTGGTGTAGGCTCCTTCTATGCAGAAGCTACCCTGCATAAAGACTTTAAACTGAAAAGCAGCTTCGGTATTGATGCCGCCTATAATCAAAACACAAGTTTTACTCCGGCTTATCTGGTGTCACCACAACAACAGAACCTTCTGAACACTCTGACAAAAGGAAACAACCATAACATCACATGGCTCTGGGAAAACACTCTCACCTATAACAAGACCTTCGGAATACATTCCATAGATGCTGTTGCAGGCTATACAATGCAGGCAGCATCTTCCGAAAGCTACAATATGACCGGTAAAAACATAATTCGTACTTCACCCGATTTCTGGTATTTTAATCCAAACTATATCTATGATCCAAATAATAGTGTAAATACTCTCAGCAGCATTACCAATACGGTGGATCCTAATATATACTTTTCAATGATATCATATCTCTTCAGGGTTAACTATACGATAAAGTCAAAATATCTCTTAACGGCTACTTTCCGTCGTGACGGCTCTTCAAAATTCGGCACAACCAACCGGTATGGAAATTTCCCATCCTTTGCTGCCGGATGGATTATTTCCAGGGAAGAATTCATGAGTGCATACCCTGCAATCTCCAATTTGAAAATAAGAGCCAGCTGGGGAATCATCGGGAATGACAAGATCGATTATGATAAACAATATTCGCTTACCCAGCCCCTGGTTACCGTTCTTGGAAAACCATCCGTTGCAAATTCAGCTACCACTTACGATGTTTCCGGCAATCCAAATCTGAAATGGGAGGGGAGCACGCAGGCAGATGCGGGTTTGGAAATAGGGTTTTTTAAAGACAAGCTGACAGGAGAATTCGATTATTACAACAGAGTCACTAAAGACATACTTATACCATTATCCATTCCTGCCTATCTTGGAAATGGCCAGGGAGCGCAAGTGTATTTCAATGCAGCTTCAGTAAAAAACACTGGTTTCGAAGGGAATGTAACATGGAAAGGTGCCGTTGACAAAGTATCATATACGGTTACCGTTGTCGGTTCAACCGTCAGTAACAAAGTACTTGCAATTGGAGGGAGCAGCGGAATCGATTCTGTTCTCTTTGGCGGATATCTCTCAAGCGGAATACCGGTAACACAATCCAGGGTAGGCCTTCCCGTAGGTGCATTCTATGGCTACAAAACTGATGGACTCTTTCAAACTGCTGCCGACCTGGCTGCCTATCCGCATCTGTCCACTGCAGTTCCCGGTGATCTGCGGATAGTAGATATCAACCATGACAATAAAATTGACGGTAACGATCGTACCTACATAGGATCTCCTATTCCCAAATTTTCCCTGGGAGTTGACCTGGGTGCAGGCTACAAGGGATTCGACTTATCCATTGATATACAGGGAGTTTATGGCAATAAGCTGTTTAATGCCAAAGAAGTGGTCAGACCAGATCCATACAACTGGGAAAAACATGTTCTGGGAGCATGGACCGGGCCCGGAACCAGCACTACGGAACCCAGAGCCTCCTTCGGCGGAAACAATTACCTCCCGTCCGACAGATTTATTCAGAGCGGATCTTACACCCGCCTGAGAAATGTGACATTAGGATACACATTTCCATCAAGATTATCCAAAAAAATAGCTATGCAGCAGATGCGCCTCTACATAAAGGGATCCAATATATTTACAATATCCAAATTTACAGGCTACACTCCTGAAATCGGAAGTTCCGATGTTCTGTCCAATGGAATTGATAATGGAACCTATCCGGTCACTTCAGTTTATTCATTTGGTATAAACTTAACTTTCTAAATAAATGAAACTTACAAATATAGCATGGTTATGCCTCAGCATCAGTATTACCGGATGTACCGACTTTTTGCAAAAGGATCCCCAGGAAAACCTGACTCAGGCCTCATTTCCTTCTACACCTGCTGATGCGCAGCAGGCTACCAATGCGGTGTATGCAGCTGTCAGGGAATGGTATTACAATTCGGGTGGATATCCCATACTGGATATCATGTCGGATGATGCTTACAAGGGAAGCAATACCAACGACCAGTTATCTACGGTTGGAGTATACGACAACTTCACCTTTAACACTACAGGCGACGGACTTGATCGTTGGTGGGCTACATTGTACCAGGGAATTAAATGGGCTAATGTAGTTATTGAAAAGGTGCCATCCATAGCGATGGATACAATATTGCAAAATCATTATCTGGGCGAAGCCAGATTCCTTAGGGGGCTTTTTTATTTCGATCTTGTCAGGGCTTATGGAGGTGTACCTGAAGTGACATCATCCGAACCGGCTTTGCATCTTGAACGGGCTACCAGCCAGGAGATCTACGGTCTGATAATTTCAGATCTGCTATATGCTGAAGGGCATCTTACAAAAAAGAGCCTTCTCTCTCCTTCCGACCAGGGAAGAGCCACTACAGGAGCGGCAGATGCATTGCTCGCAAAGGTTTACCTGTTTCAGAAGGATTATGCAAACGCGGAATTATACGCTATGAAGGTCATACAATCCAATGAATATTACCTGGAGCCAAGGTTTATTGATGCCAATGGAGTAGATGGAAACAATGGTGTTGAGTCCATTTTCGAAGTAGGAGCGTTAGGTGTGGATAATTATGCAGCAGGAGGAGCTCAGTATGCAAATACTCAGGGAGTAAGAGGTACGCCCAACAGGGGATGGGGGTTCAACCGTCCTTCAATCGATCTGAGAAAGTCGTTTGAACCTGGAGATCCGCGACTGAAGGGTACCATTATCGATCTCGGTGATACAATTGACGGGGTGTATATAAAGGGAGATCCTAATCCGGCCAACGACCCTGTTGTTACAGTTGATGAAAACGGAGATACCACAAATATTCAATGCTATAACCGGAAAGTATGGACCCCTGGAAATGATACTCCGTCACAATGGGAACATCACCGAAGGATAATCAGGTATGCGGATGTACTGCTGATGGCCGCCGAAGCTCTCAATGAAAATGATAAACAGTCAGATGCTCTGGTCTACCTTAACCAGGTCAGGGCAAGAGCAAGGGAAGGAAATCCTTCAATCCTGCCCGATATAACAACCACGGATAAAAGTCTGCTCAGGGAAAAAATATTGCTCGAGCGAAGGCATGAGCTGGCACTGGAGGGACATCGCTTCTGGGATCTGGTAAGGACAGGGAATGCTCCTTCTGTTCTTGGTCCGCTGGGGTTTGTTACAGGCAAGAACGAAGTGTTGCCAATACACCAGAGTGAAATCGATATCTCGCATGGATCGCTAACGCAAAATCCTAATTATTAAGTAATTCATTTCAATTAGATATGTAATGTATAACCAAAATTTGAATATTATGAAAAACAAGATTGTGATTTTAAGTGTTTTCTTTGCAATTCTAGCACTTGCTATTAACAGCTGTAAAAAAAGTAGTACCACAGCCCTGGAAGTGGGAACCATTATGATTGGAAACATTGATCTTAATGGCGCCGTTTCTCCAACCAATGTACCGGTCAATCCCGTCATCACGGCCACTTTCACTACCGACGTTGATCCGACTACAGCAACCACCGGTAACATAACGCTCGTTCAGCAGTACGATGGTACATCCATACCTCTGTCATTTTCAGTATCGGGCGCTGTTGTTACAATAACTCCAACACCTCCTCTGGCAAATGGATCACTTTATACGCTTAATATCAGCTCCGGATTGAAAGCTACAAATGGAGAAGCACTCACTACCATTAACCGTTTATTTACTACCCTTGGTTCATTTCTCCCTGCTGGTGCCGTTGCTTACTGGAACTTCGATGGTAATGCGAATGACCAAATGGGAGTATATAACCCATCGGCAAGCGGCGTCACGGATATTACGTATGAAACGGGTCGTAACAGCTCATCCGGTCAGGCTGCAAAGTTCAATGGAACAACATCCCTGATTGAAATCCCGGATGGCGATGTGCTTGAAAATTCCAGCGACTTTTCCTTAAGTTTCTGGATAAAGGACGATACTACTGCAAAGAGGGACCAGTTTGTTATGGGACTTGCTGCATGGTATGGGTTCCAGTTCGAATATAACAGCAATATATATGGTACCGGCGACAGAGCCCAGATAGGGCAATGCAAACTGGGTGCAACATACAGCATAAGTGATGGAACCACTCAATCGCAGGACTTGTGGCTTGACGGCGTTGGCGATACCAAGGACAACGGTGGCTGGCAGGGCTGGACATTCAGCAAAAACCTGGTGGCAAACGGAGGAACAGGAGTGAACGGGCTGTTGGCTCAACAATGGGCTCACATTGTTTGTACATATGATCATACTACCAAGCTTGGTACATTGTATATAAATGGTGAGATGATGAAACAGCAGGATTTTAATCTGTATCCCGTTCCTTTATTAAATGCAACAGGTTTGAAATTTGACGGGAATGCAGGAAACAACACTTTGGTGTTTGGGTTTATCCAGGATATGGTGGATCCAACTGTTCCGGATAGCTGGGCAGACTACAGTGATCCTGCCAATGGTCATTTTCAGGGTCTCCTGGATGATGTCGCCATCTATCATTCAGTGTTGACGCAAAGTCTGATTACACAAATGTATAATTCCGGGAAACCGCAATAAATTCTCAAAGAGGATGTGGAAGGAGGGCCTGCAGGGCCCTTCCTTTCTTTATACAATATTCATTATCGCTCTGAAATGAAAAACCGACTATTATATCTCTCTTATTTGATTCTTTTAACGGGATTTCTGTCATGCAGGAAAAATAACTCCCCTGACAAGACAGGCGGATTGATCCAGCTGGCCAGTGTCAGGATCGGATCCTATAGCCTGAGTGCCGGAACAACGACAAGAAATATACCTGTAGATCAGCCAATTCAATTCTCCTTTAACACTTCCATTGATACGAATTCCATTGCCTCGGTAATCACACTGAAAAATTCAGCAGGCGATCCCTCACCTTATACATATACTGCCGGAACCGGAGCAACTGTTCTAACTCTTAGGACAGACTCTGTACTTCAGAATTCTGAAGATTATTTTCTGGAAATCTCCTCAGACCTACATGGGGTAAACGGCGAGACATTTCCGGGTATTCAATTTTCTTTTACCACTACGGGTGGTTCAATGGTTATTGATTCCATCAGCATCAACGGAAAAACCATGACAACTACCCCCCCGGCAAATATTGACCCTGAGCAGATCAATATTAAGGTAACCTTCTCCAGGGCGCTTGATCCGGATACTTACATATCCTCATTTTCCTTTACCGGGCCACCCTTATCATTCACCCTCTCAAGTGACAAAAAAACTGTTCAGGCATTAAATAACGTTACGGCAAGCGGACTTACCAGATATTCATTTTCCATTTCTTCAGACCTTACTTCTGCTGATGGAGCTGGTTTTGGAGGCTTTACATCCTCGTTCTTTACAGGGGTCGATTCGACATATAAATATCCGCTGATCGCGGATGACGACCTTCTGACACTCGTACAAAGACAAACTTTCAGGTATTTCTGGGATTTCGGACACCCATCCTGTGGTATGGCCAGGGAGAGGAATTCTTCCGGAGATGTAGTGACCACTGGTGGATCGGGATTTGGCATTATGGCTATGATCGTTGGCATGGAGCGAGGTTTTATCACCAGGTCTGAAGGAATCAGCCGCTTGGATAAAATACTTGGATTTTTGGAAACATGCGACCGTTTTCATGGTGTATGGCCCCACTGGCTGAACGGAGTAACAGGAAAAACAGTTCCTTTCAGTCCTACTGAGAACGGAGGCGACCTGGTTGAGACATCCTATATGATTGAGGGCCTCATTGCTATGCGGCAGTACCTCGATTCCACTGTCGTTGAGGAGAATAATGAGATACACAGGATCAATGCTCTGTTTAATTCCGTTGAATTTGACTGGTACACAATTGGCGAAAAAACACTTTACTGGGAGTGGTCGCCGGATTACGGGTATAATCTTCAAATCCGGGGCTATAATGAAACACTAATCACATATATCCTTGCCGCTTCTTCTTCAACTCATTCAATTACAGCCGATACTTACACTTTGGGTTATGCAAACAGCGGAGGAATAAAAAATGGTAAAACCTTTTACGGGTACCTGCTACCGCTGGGGGAAGACTATGGGGGACCTTTATTTTTTACCCAATATTCATTTCTGGGACTTGATCCGCGAGACCTGAAAGATCAGTATGCAGATTACTGGGAACAAAATGTGAATCAATCTCTGATTAACTGGTCATATTGTCTTGCAAATCCCAAAAAATATCCGGGTTACGGCCCCGGTATCTGGGGGCTTACAGCTTCCGATAATCCCTGGGGTTATAATGCACAGTCCCCAACAAATGACCTGGGAGTTATAACACCTACTGCTGCCATCTCTTCAATAGCCTATACCCCGGCTCAATCTCTGGATGCTTTGAAAACTGATTATTACTTTCTTGGAGACCATTTGTGGGGTAACTATGGCTTTTATGATGCCTTCGATGTAACAGCGGGCTGGTGGGCAACCTCTACCCTGGCGATTGATCAGGGCCCCATAATCTGCATGATTGAAAACTACAGGACCGGACTTCTCTGGGATCTCTTTATGTCAGCACCTGAAGTGAAAGATGGCTTGACAAAACTTGGTTTTACATACTGAATTTTATGAAAAGGCTGAGCTTCTTTATCATTGTTTCATTTATTGTCTTTTCCCTGACTGATTGCACCGGCAATAAGCCTAAGGTAAAAAGCCTTATTCATGTTTCAGAGTTCGATAAAATATCGGATGATTCCCTCTTAACTCTTGTTGAATACAGAACATTTCAATACTTCCGTGATGGTTCAGAACCTGTTTCAGGCATGGCCCGTGAAAGGTATCATGTCGATGGGATCTATCCGGAAAATGATAAGGATATCGTCACTACCGGGGGCTCCGGTTTTGGCGTAATGGCTATACTGGTCGGGATTGATAGAGGCTTTATTACCAGGAAGGAAGGGTTGGATCAGCTAAGGAAAATTGTCGGCTTTCTGCAAAAAGCAGATCGCTTTCAGGGGGCGTATCCTCACTGGTTATATGGAGAAACCGGCAGGGTAAAACCCTTTTCTCCAAAAGACAATGGTGCTGATATAGTCGAAACTGCTTACCTGATGCAGGGACTGCTTACGGTACGACAGTATTTTAAGGATGGCAATACTGAAGAACAGGCTCTTTCTTCAGACATCGACCGGTTATGGAGAGATGTAAAATGGAGCTGGTTTACAAGGGGAGGGGAGAAAGTGATCTACTGGCATTGGTCACCTGAATATAACTGGGATATGAATATGCCCGTAAGAGGGTACAATGAATGCCTGATCCTTTATATTCTGGCAGCTTCATCCCCCACCTATCCCATATCTGCTGACGTTTACAATGAGGGCTGGGCCAGGAATGGTGCTATCAAAGGCATTCATGAAAAATATGGCTACACACTTGAACTAAATCATAATGGCTCTGAAGAGTATGGCGGACCTCTATTCTGGACTCAATATTCATACCTTGGATTGGATCCGCATAACCTCAGGGACAAGTACGCAGATTACTGGCTTGAAAACAAAAACCAGGCACTTATAAACTGGCGCTGGTGTTCTGATAATAAGAATAAATATGCAGGATACGGCGAGGATTGCTGGGGACTGACCGCAAGCTATTCGGTTAACGGATATGCAGCACACAGCCCTGGTAGAAATAATGACAAAGGAGTAATTTCTCCCACGGCTGCACTTTCTGCTTTCCCCTATACTCCTTCACAATCAATGGCTGCCTTAAAGCATTTCTATTACATCCTTGGCAACAGGATCTGGGGTGAATATGGTTTTTACGATGCTTTCAGCGAACAGCATAACTGGTATCCCCAAAGGTATCTTGCGATTGATCAGGGACCGGTTGTGATAATGATAGAGAACTATAGATCTGCTCTTTTATGGAACCTGTTCATGAGTTGTCCGGAAATAGGTGCAGGGCTGAAAAAACTTGGCTTTAAGACATCAGACATAGGAGAATGAGGAATTATCGGGTGTTCAAATGAATGTCATTTAAAGTAAATGACAGTTTTTTATTCAGAAATTTTTAAGGAATGAAACTTCTAAAAACCCTTATTTTATTAATTTTTTTCATCAGTTATAGCTGCACCAGGGTGCCGGAAAATGGAGTTGCTGACCGGAAAATGGATATATTTATAGAGCAACTGATGGATAGAATGACCCTCGAAGAGAAAATCGGGCAGCTGACACTTTTCACAAGCGACTGGAGTTCAACCGGTCCTTCAATACGGAATGATTATGTTGACCTTATAAGAAGTGGAAAGGCCGGGGCAATATTTAATGCCTATACGGTTGATTATGTCAGGTCACTCCAGAAAATTGCGGTTGAAGAAACCCGACTGCATATCCCTTTACTGTTTGGGTATGATGTTATACATGGCCACCGGACGATTTTCCCCATTCCGCTGGCACAGGCCTCCTCATGGGATATGGAATCCATAAGGAGATCAGAGCAGATTGCGGCTTCCGAGGCTACTGCTGAAGGCTTGAACTGGACCTTTGCACCAATGGTCGATATTGCGAGAGATCCTCGCTGGGGAAGGGTTATGGAGGGAGCAGGAGAGGATACATGGCTCGGCTCACAAATTGCTGCCGCAAGAGTTAAGGGGTTCCAGGGTTCAGAATTGTCGGATGAAAGAACTATGCTCGCCTGTGTAAAGCACTTCGCAGCATATGGGGCTCCTCAGGCAGGTCGTGATTATAATACCGTGGATATGTCTCAACGCTCCCTGTTCGAGTGGTATCTGCCTCCCTATAAAGCATCTCTGGATGCAGGAGCAGGTTCCCTGATGACTTCATTCAATGAAATTGCCGGGGTGCCTTCCTCTTCCAACAAGTGGCTTCTTACTGACCTTTTAAGAAATAGTTGGAAATTCGACGGATTTGTAGTTTCAGATTATAATTCAATAAACGAATTGATTATGCATGGAGTGGCAGCCGACTCGGCGCAGGCAGGCGAATTAGCAATAAATGCAGGACTCGATATGGATATGCAGGGTAGCGTTTATCTTGACAACCTGGCCAGTCTCATTAAAGCTGGCAAAGTAAGTGAAGCCACTATCAATAAATCAGTAAAGCCGGTTCTCATTGCCAAATATAAGCTTGGACTGTTTGATGATCCATACAGATATTGCAGCAAGAAACGTGAACAGGATGAAATCATGACTCCTGACAATCTCTCCTTTGCAAGGAAATTTGCATCTAATTCATGCGTACTGTTAAAAAACAACAACCAGACTCTTCCTATAAGTCCTGCTATTAAATCAATTGCCATAATTGGTCCGCTGGCTGACTCGAAAAGTGATATGCTTGGCAGCTGGTCTGCCGCCGGTCAATGGGAGAAATGCGTTACTCTCTCGCAGGGAATAAGAAGTAGGGCTGGAAAAAAAGTAAAAGTCCTGACTGCACGGGGATGCAATATCGACGATAATGATAAAAGTGGTTTTAATGAAGCCATCTCTGTTGCAAGGAAAGCGGGATTTATTATTCTTGCACTTGGCGAAAGCCGCGACATGAGCGGGGAAGCTGCCAGCCGGACCAATATATCTCTTCCTGGTATTCAGATGGATTTGGTAAGGGAGATTTTAAAAACTGGGAAGCCATGTGCTGCTGTACTTTTCAACGGTAGACCGTTGACAATTTCCGAACTTGACAAGTCAGTGCCTGCAATTCTTGAAACCTGGTTTTTGGGCACTGAAGCAGGTAATGCCATAGCTGATCTGCTTTTCGGAGATGTCAATCCATCCGGAAAATTGACAATGTCCTTTCCAAGGAATACAGGTCAGATTCCGGTCTTCTATAATTGCAAAAATACAGGAAGACCCGTTGATCCCCTGGCACCTGATGAAAAATATAAGTCACGCTATATCGACTGCCCCAATTCTCCTCTTTATCCTTTCGGATATGGTTTGAGCTACACAACTTTCAGCTATTCCGATATTTCACTCAATAAGAGTGATTTTCAAAAGAACGACACGATAGTTGCCTCAGTTAATATAACAAATACCGGAGACCTGGATGGTGAAGAAATTGCCCAGCTCTATGTGCGAGACATGGTTGGTGATGTTACAAGACCAGTGAAAGAGCTTAAAGGCTTCAGGAAGGTATTGATCAGAAAGGGAGAGACTGTAACTGTTACTTTTAAAATCATGACGGCTGATCTTTCCTATTATCACCGGGATATGAGCTTTACATATGATCCGGGGGATTTTGAAATCTTTATTGGCACAAGCTCGGAGAATAATAGGATGAACCGGTTCAAAATTTTGTAATCTTCGGCCATTACAGCAAATAAAATTCAGGCCCTTGCCACACCTTTGTACAAAAATCAGGAATACGGCCGGTTTTTTCATAATCTTTCCGGAACTTATCGCCTTTTTGCCAGGATGGCTGTAAAGTCATAAACTTTGAATATATTTGTTGTAGGTTAGGTGAAAATGAACGGTTGCTATCATCTTTCACTGCGGAATTGCATTATTAATATTGTTTTTAAGCCAAATGAAAAACATCTTCCTGCAGATTCCAGATAAACTACACTCAGATATTCCTTTGGTACTTGCCACTGTTGTCGCGACACGAGGCTCTACTCCCCAGAAGCCTGGAAGCTCAGCTCTTTTTGACAGCAGGGGACTGCTCTCCGGAACCGTAGGTGGAGGCATTGTTGAAGGCAAGGTTCAGAAAATAGCAGAAAGAGCAATTTTATCATCAGGCTCAGGACTTTATTACTTTGATCTTGGTAATGATATATCAAATACTGAGGAGGCCATTTGTGGAGGAGAGATAACCATTCTGGTAGATGCAAATCTCAGTAACTCCCTTCAGGTCCTTGATCAGCTTAATCAATCACTGGCCATGAGGATCCCGGGAGTCCTTATTACCATGGTAACAGGATCAGAAGAAGAGGATGTTACGATAAAACGTTACTGGATGAGTGCTACTTATACACCGGTCCTGCCAGTTGAAGTCCTGTCCAGGGTTGAACCTGAAGTTAAAAAGCTTTTTTCAGAGAAAAATCCGTCAGGCTTCTCCAATATAGAAACTGGTATCACAGGAGAGGCAGGTTCTTCGGTTTTTTTCATTCAGTCATTTTTCCCTCCTGATCTTTTAATCATTGCAGGTGCCGGACATATCGGAAGAGCTCTTGCTCATCTGGCCAGCCTGTTGGATTTTGAGGTGACCGTGATCGATGATCGTCCTGAATTTGCGAACAGAGAGAATATACCGGAAGCTGACCATATTATTGTCAGCGATATTGGAAAGGCAATGGATGAATATACAACAGGTAAGAGTACTTATGCTGTCATTGTCACAAGAGGTCATAAAGACGATGCTTCTGCGCTGAAACCGTGTTTTGGCAAGGAGCTGGCATACATCGGGATGATTGGCAGCAGGAATAAAATTGCTGCAATGCGGCTTAAGTTTGTTGATAATGGATGGGCAACGCCGGATCAGTGGGAGAAGATCCATGCTCCCGTGGGGCTCGCAATAAATTCCCAGACGGTTCAGGAGATAGCTGTAAGCATTGCAGCAGAGCTCATAATGATAAGAAAAGGTAAAAGCTGACCGCTTTCCTGTGCCGGATGAATGTTGCCCGGGAGATAAGCTACCGGTCCGGCTATGGGCAAGGGTGGGATAATTGGTTTCATTATATTCTTCAGTCCGGAGATCAAAATATATTGTGATTTTTTCGGTTCATACAATAAACAAACTTTGAATGGGTGGCATCTGGAGCATAATTCTTGCAGCAGGCGAATCAAAGAGGATGGGATTTCCGAAAATGCTTCTGAAATTTAATGGAAAAACTATGTTGGAAAATGTTATTGAACATGTTGCAGAATCGGATTCAGATGGTATATTAGTAGTTTTGGGCGGCAACTGGGAGATTCTGATTGATTATGTGAAGAAATATAACGTAAAGTATTGTTACAATGAAAATTACAGAAAGGGGATGCTCTCTTCGGTTCAGTGTGGCTTAAACTGTCTGCCCGTTGAAATAGATGCAGTTATGGTCTTCCAGGGAGATCAGCCTTTTATAACTCCTTCTGTAGTAAACAGTGTAATAAATGAGTTCAGATCGTCAGGCAAGGGAATTGTAATCCCCGTTTACAAAGGAAAAAGAGGTCACCCGCTTCTTCTTGACAGAAAATACAGGTATGAAGTGGCGGATCTTGATCCGGCAAAAGGTTTACGGTCGATAACTTATCAGTATGCAGCCGATGTTATAGAGGTTCATACTGCTGAACCGGGAATTCTAAGGGATTTTGACACTTATAACGATTATTTGGAAGAATTAAATCAAACACAATAGTTATGGAAGAAACAATTAGTTTTCAATTAAATGGGAAAAAGACAGATGCTGTAATTGATCCCACTGAAACCCTGCTATGGGTTTTGCGGAATCATTTCGGGCTTACGGGAACCAAGTTTGGCTGCGGAATGGGGTTCTGCGGCTCATGCACTGTGCTTATAGACAATGAAGCTGTGAGATCCTGCTCTATTCCTGTGGGAGATGTAAAGGGTAAAAATGTAGTCACCATTGAAGGTCTCGAAAAAAATGGAGAGCTTCATCCTGTCCAAAAAGCGTTTGTTGAGCATGATGCATTGCAGTGCGGCTATTGCACTCCAGGCATGATTATGAATGCTACCGGTTTGTTATTGAAAAATCCTTCTCCTACCGTAGACCAGATAAAGGAGGGAATGGAGGACAATCTTTGCCGCTGTGGTGCTCATGTACGTATTGTTGCAGCTGTTCAGACTGCAGCTGAAGAAATGAAAGGAGGGAAATAATTATGATAAAAGAAGAATCATTGATTAAGTCTTCCATGCCGGATAAGAGGCGCCGCGGAATGCCAAGGCGTGATTTTTTCAAACTGATTGGAAGCGGTATTATCGTTTATTTTCTGCCGCGATGTGCCAGCGACGGGACGCCCGCCGCTGTTCCGCTTGAACGTAAGCTTCCCGAAGATTATAATGCTTTTCTTCTCGTAGGTGAAGATGGTATAATCAGCTGTTTCACGGGAAAGATCGAAATGGGTCAGGGTGTTAATACCTCACTTGTTCAGATGGCGGCTGATGAGCTTAATGTTCCGATGGATAAGATTAAGCTTGTAATGGGAGATACTGACATATGTCCGTGGGACGAGGGTACATGGGGTTCAACCACTACCAGGATATTTGGCCCTCATATGAGAGCTGCTCTGGCTGAAGCCAGAGGCGTGCTGGTTCAGATGGCATCGGAAAAACTTAAGGTGCCTGTAAATCAGCTCACAGTTAATGACGGTGTCATCACAGCTACCGGTGATCCTTCAAAATCTGTCAGCTATGCAGATCTTGCGAAAGGGAAAAAAATTGAAAGATACCTTGATACTAAACCCTCAGTTGAAGACTATACAAAATTCACAATAGTAGGGAAGTCTTATAACCGGCTGGATGCGAAGCTGAAAGTTACAGGGAAAGCTCAATATTCCGGTGATGTTAAATTACCGGGAATGGTTTTTGCCCGTGTACTCAGACCGCCTTCACATGGAGCTAAACTTGCAACAGTTGATACTTCGGGAGCTGAAAAAATTAAAGGTGCAAAAATAGTTCGTGAGGGAGACCTTATTGCAGTGCTTCATGAAATTCGCGACAAAGCAGATGAAGCGGTTGTAAAAATAAAAGCGGACTACACATTCAACGAGCTGCCCGTTAATAACAAGACTGTTTTTGACTACATGATGAAGGCCGATTCATATGCCAATGTTGAAACAAGCAGCGGAGATCTTGAAGCCGGTCAAAAGCTATGTGATAAAACCTTTGAATCGGTAATCCACGATCCTTACATTGCCCACGTTCCCATGGAACCTCATACAGCACTGGCTCAGTTCGAAAATGGCAAAATGACTGTATGGGCTTCAACCCAGACACCATATCCTCTTCAGGATGAATTGTCCGCAGTTTTGGGGCTGCCTCTTGAGAAGGTAAGGGTAATTGTGCCATTTGTCGGCGGAGGTTTTGGTGGCAAGAGCATAAATCATCAGGCTATCGAGGCTGCAAGGCTTGCCAGGTTAAGTGGAAAGCCCGTAATGCTGGCTTATACAAGAGAAGAGGAATTTTTCTACGATGGTTTCCATCCTGCAGGCGTTATTAACATTAAGTCAGGGATAGACAAATCTGGTCTGATCAAATTATGGGATTACAATGTATATTATAGTGGTACAAGAGGAACTGAAATAATCTACGATGTACCGAACCTGAAGATTACAGACCATGGTGATAAGGAGCATGCTCCATCAGTGCATCCCTTTGAAACAGGTCCGTGGCGTGCTCCGAACAATAACACGAATACTTTTGCAAGGGAGATCCAGATAGATATTATGGCAGCTGCAGCCGGAACAGATCCTCTTGAGTTTCGTCTTAAAAACCTTAAGAATGAAAAGATGACAGAGGTTCTTAAAAAAGCTGCAGAGATGTTTGGCTATAAACCCGGCAAAGGCAAGGGAGGAAGAGGAGTTGGTATTGCTATAGGTACAGATGTCGGATCCCTGGTTGCAAAGATTGCAGAAGTTGAAGTTGACAGTACTACCGGCAAGGTTAGGGTTCTGCGTATCGTTTGTGCACAGGATATGGGATTGTGTGTTAATCCACAGGGAGCAACTCTTCAGATGGAAGGTTGTATTACGATGGGCCTTGGATATACTCTCGCAGAGGAGCTCAGTTTTGAAGGTGGAAATATTTTGTCCTTAAATTTTGACAGCTATGAAATTCCGCATTTTTCATGGTTGCCTAAAATTGAGACTTTTATTTTTGACAGGATGGATGAAAAACCACATGGAGGAGGAGAACCTGCAATAATAACCGTGGGAGGAGCTGTCGGAAATGCCATCTTCCATGCCACAGGTGCACGTCTTTACCAGATGCCATTCACACCTGAAAGAGTACTTGAGGCCATGAAGAAGGCCTGATTAACTTCAGTCTCTGGGATATCTCTGTGCCTTCTCTGTGACCCTCTGTGTATGTTCTTAAAAAGATTACACAGAGACCCACAGAGATCCACAGAGAAACCCAGAGTTAAATTAAAACAAGTATTTCTTAAGCAGTCCTATTCCTTTTTTGATCTCATCACGCCCGGATGACTCAATACCGTACCATCCACGGTAGCCTGAGTCTTTAGCGAGCCTTATCATTTTAGCTGTAAGCTCTTCAGTGGGCTGATTCCTGTACGACATTCCACCGGCGTAGGGTAGCATTTTTTTCAGATACTCCCAATTGTCAAAATTGGCTGACGGACGTCTCCAGTCAGGATAGCTTCCGAAATAAAGATTATCGACCTCTTTCATGAGTGAAACCATCCAGTCAGGATCATTTGAAACTCCACCGTGATTTTCGATAAGTACACTTATCTTTGCCGGGACTGCATATTCCATCATCATCTGGTAAGTTTCCACAGCCCACTTAAGCGCCTCTTCCCCTGAAACATTCTCAGGCCCCCTGCAATTTGTCCTTATTGCATGACATCCAAGATAATGGGCCGCATCGATCCATTTGCGGTGATTGATTTCAAACTGCCTGCGCTCAGTCTTTGCTGGGGAACATCCGTCTCCCTCATCGTCAACCATTATCAACACCATTGTTACTCCATTTTCCTCGGCATTTTTCTTTAATTGCTTCAGATACCCTTCAGTAACTACTTCAAACAGTGTATTGACAAATTCAATTCCGTTAAGACCGAAATCATTCCTCGCAATTTTCGCAAAATCAACTGTCTTCCATTTTCCTGATTTTACTTCATCCACAAGTGCCCATTGTGCCAGTGATATGTCATCTGTAACCGGTCTGGGCATAGTGCCAAATGACGACCCGATAACTGACGGAGCTACAATCCCCGCGGCACCTGCAGCGATCGATTTTTCGAGAAAAGTCCTTCTGGTAATACTATTCATTGGGCAATTTAATTTTTGATAAAATTTTGTTCCTGACTGGTAGTGTCTTATCCCTTTAAAGTTCCCAGCCTTGCCGGTATTCTCTCACAAGATACTTATTGGCATCAGGGATATTGGTGATTTTCATGTCAGCGCTGTTGTAATCCACCCTTCTTCCTGCCCGCAATGCAACGGCTCCAAGCAATATGGTTTCTGTAACAGGACCTGCATAAATAAAGCTGCCTGCCGACTGTGTGTTGTTTTTAAAAGAGCTTATCCAGACATCATTCCTGTCCTGTCTTGCAGTTTGTGCTTTTGGTTCTTCAGATGTTATTATCCTGCCATTTGTATAAAGAACAGGTTTTTCACCGCGGAAATCGCCTATTATTCTTCCTTTATCGCCAACGAACATTAACCCTTCGGCAGCCAGTGCTTTGTCCTGTGATCTTAACTCCTCCGGATTAACCGGCTTCATACCTCCGTCATACCAGAACAGATCGAATGGAGCCAGCTCTTTCTGAGCAGGGAACTTAAAGTGAACTATGCACGAGAGGGGAAAGGCTACATCATTTTTAACACCTGTTGAAACATGGTTTATCGTTACACATGTTTTCGAGGCATAGGCTTCAGCACTCGTTGCAGGAGTATTTATTCCAAGGGTAAGGAAAAGCGGAAAGAGGCTGTAGTGACCCATATCCGCAATACTTCCTGCACCAAAGTCGTACCATCCGCGAAATACTGCGTTGGTATAATTAGGACTGTAAGGCCGGTGAGGAACAGGACCAAGCCAGAGGTCCCAGTTAAAGCCCTCGGGTACAGGCGGGGTATCAGTCGGATTTGCCTGCCACTGCTGCCATACAGGCCTGTTCGACCAGTTATGTATCTCCTTAAGGGTACCTATTTGTCCTTCATCAATCCATTTCTTGATCACTCTGTATTCAGGTCTGTCACTCCAGGCCAGCAGATGAGTGCTCAATCCGCTGCTCCCGGCTGTGCTTATCGTCAGCTTTGCCTCATGCATCCTGTTCGCTATCGGCTTATGAGTGACAACATGCTTTCCCTTTTTCATAGAGGCAAGGGCAACGGTTGCATGGAGATGATCAGGTGTCATGATCTTAATAGCATTTATGTCGCTTTCCTTTTCAAGCAATTCACGGAAATCCTCGTATGACTTGCAGCCATTATAGTTACCGGATGGTTTTGCTTTGCCATAATATTTCTGAACAAACTCCTGTCCGATGTCCCTTCCTCCCGGGATTCCATCAATTCCTTTCCCCCAGGAGTTGTCTCCCAGGGCTTCCCTGATAACGTCGCGAACACCATTCAATGACCAATCCACATAATTTGTTGAGAACTTATTCGGATCACAGACAGCCACGATCTGTAGTGCAGGATTTTGAATGAGCGCGGTCATCTCCCTTAAACCCTGTGTTCCACAGCCGATATATCCAAGAGTAAGCTTATCGCTCGGAGCTATATACCCTGGTCCCCCCAGTACCTGCCTGGGAACGACTGTAAAAGCCACGGAGGCAGCAGCTGCCGATCCCAGAAATTCACGACGGTTAATCTTTTTTGAAGTTGCCATTTTGCTAAAATAAGTTTATGTTAAGAAATTCATTCATAGAAATAATTATGGAAGACATTATTGAAAATGCCCTTACTCTCAAATGTACAAAAAATGAAATATTATCATGCTGATTTATTTATGAAATATGAACTTGTATCCAATAGGTATTTCATATACCCCTCCTGACTGATTCGGTCAGGTCGAATCTGCAGGGCTTCAGGAAGAATTCCAGAAGTAATTCCATGGTCAATAAAATATATTAATGTTAAATTTTCATAAAGCATTCAAAAAGTGCAAATCAAGAGGATTGTATATTAAAGTGGCGGCTTAATTATTTTATATTTGTAGACATTATTCTAATTACGGAAAACCGGTGAAAATGAAAAAGACAGAGAAGGACAGGTTGAAAGCAGGAATAAACAGGATGGCTGAGTGGATGAGGGAACACAGAATCCCTCCGCGTTTGCTCTTGATTGTTATGGGCATAATGTCTACAATATGGTTTCTGGTAAGGGTTATTCCAAAACCATCAAGAGCATATTATCCATGCATGCAGGTTGCTGCCCCGCTGATGTCGGGATTTATTGTCTATTTGCTCTCCCTGGGAGGTATCTCACTTGCTTTCCGAAAGGTAAAACAAAATATTTCGAGGGGAAGATATTTGGCAACAGTTATGTTTTTGCTGATTGCTGCTGCAGGACTGGTCTTTACCCTCACTACATGGAAGTCAGATAACTTATGGTGACGATGTGGTCAGAAAGGGGACCCGAAGATGGACCCAATCAGCCTTTCGGTACACCGATGGGAATAAATCCCGGGAGAGTTGTCTGGGTATGGAACCCTGACGCGACCAACGAAAATTGCCTGAATACTTTTGAGAGCAAGGATTACTATTTCAAGCCTGAGAACACAAACAAGGATGTTGTCAGGTCGATGATTCGTGACGGGCTTACGAAGCTCACAGGCAAAAATAAGATAGAAGCAGCATGGGACCAGCTCTTCAGGTATCATAACCAGGTCAGGTTTAAGAATAACAAGGGATATGCAAAAGGGGAGAAGATTTTTATAAAGATCAATCAGGGCACGTCGAGGTGGCTGCTTACACAGGAAGATAAGGATAACGGATATTTTTATCCCCAGACCTTCAAACCCACGGCACTCAGGGGAGCCAGCAATTACGGAACTACCGAAACCAACCCTTATGTGGTTCTGGAGCTTTTAAAGGAACTTGTCAACGAAGCTGGTATAGATCAGGCAGATATAGCGGTTGGCGATCCCATGACAGATATATACGGACACAATTACCAGGTCTGGTATGCTGAGTTTCCGGGAGTTGTATACCTTGATAAATTTTCGACAAAATTTGGAAGGACAATGACTGTTCCTACTGAAGAAGACCGGATATTTTATGCAAACAAAACACAAAAGGATAAAGTCTACGATGTAATTGAGAGAGCCGACTACCTGATTAATGTTGCCAGTCTTAAGCCTCATTATGCAGCAGGTATTTCGCTGACTGCCAAAAATCATTTTGGATCGCAGGCCAGGAGTACAGCACAGCATCTGCACAATTCCCTCATAACTCCGAGGGGATCACTTGGATCCAACGGAGGATACCATAAATACCGGGTACAGGTTGATCTTATGGGAAGCAAATACCTTGGGCGAAACACTGTCCTTTACCTGGTTGACGGTTTATTCGGTGGAGGAGCTATTGAAACCAAAGTTCCTGTGAAATACTTCATGTCTCCGTTTAATAATGACTGGAGCAGCTCGATTTTTGTTTCACAGGATCAGGTTGCACTGGAGTCTGTTTGCTACGATTTCCTGAGAACTGAATGGAACGGAATAAACCAGCATAATCCGGCCAATAGTCAGCCTGATTACACTCCAAACATCAGGGGAGTTGATGACTACCTTCATCAGGCTGCTGATTCCGCAAACTGGCCTGAGGGTATAGTATATGATCCTGATAACAGCGGAAAACCATTGCCAAGTCTTGGTGTACACGAACACTGGAACAATGCAAAATCCAAGCAATATTCCAGGAATCTGGGATTAAATAAGGGAATTGAGCTGGTGTCGGTTCCGGATACCCTTGTTAAAAACAAGTAGGGCTTCCGGATAATAGTTTTTACAGGTTCCCGAAAAAAGTAAGATATAATAATTCCTAAAATTACCTTTAAACCATGAAAAACTCAGATGACAAAATCATGACCAGCCGGCGTGATGCCATGAAGCTTATTGCAGCAGGAGGGTCGGCCGGACTTCTAGGCCTTTTCGGAAGTCCGCTTGCCAGAGCTGAAGAATATTCAACTCCAGTCTATGCCAAAGGAATGGCACCTGTAAAGATAAAAAGTGTAAAAGCCATCCCTACGGCTCCTGAAGGAATAAATCTGATTGTTGTGAAAGTAGAAACTACTGAGCCCGGCTTATATGGTCTTGGCTGTGCAACTTTTACTCAGAGAGCCGAAGTGGTTGTTACGGCCATAGATAAATATCTGAACGATTTTTGCGTCGGAAAGGATGTCGACAATATTGAAGATATGTGGCAGAATGTCTATGTCAGTTCCTACTGGCGCAACGGCGGCGTTTTGAATAATGCCATAAGCGGTCTTGACCAGGCCCTTTGGGACATTAAGGGTAAACGTGCCGGTATGCCGGTTTACCAGTTACTTGGCGGCAAATCCAGGTTTGCCGTTCAGTGCTATACACATGCCAGTGGCCGGTCAAATGAAGAAGTCATTGAAGCTGTGCAAAAATTCATGGCTATGGGTTACCAGCATATCAGGATCCAGCTGGGGGCATATGGCGGTGTGGGCACACTCGGGAACAACCCACCTTTCAGGGATGCCGGGTTTGGTATGGAAACTGACGAATACATGGATCAGCATGCCTATCTTAGTTCTGTCCCAAAGATGTTTGAAGCAGTTCGTAAAGCGTGTGGTGACAAGGTAGAGCTGCTCCACGATGTTCATGAGCGCGTTGAGCCGATGGATGCAATTAACATGATAAAGCGGCTCGAAGAGTACAATCCTTTTTTCGTGGAAGATCCATTCTCGCCTGAAAATATGGAATGGTTTCAGCAGCTCAGGATGACAACCTCCGTTCCGATTGCCATGGGGGAACTATTCAATAATATCAATGAGTTTAAATTGCCAATGGTCAACCGATGGTTCGATTACATCCGTATCCATATTTCGCAGATCGGGGGAATAACACCGGCAATGAAAGTTGCCAGGCTTGGAGAATGGTTCAATGTCAAGACAGCATGGCACGGACCAGGCGATGTCTCTCCTGTGGGTCATGCTGCAAACTGCCATATTGACCTTGCAGTCTGGAATTTTGGCATTCAGGAAGCCGTTCGCTTCTCTGATAAACTGCAAACCATATTTACAGGATGTCCTACTATGAACAAGGATTATATGTCTGTTAATGAAGTCCCGGGCCTGGGAGTTGATATAAATGAAAAGGAAGCTGCAAAATACCCGATCGGTACTAAATCAAGATGGCAGGTCAGAAAAAATGATGGTACGGTTATCAGGCCATAACACAGCTATCAGATGAAAAACAACAGAAGGGAATTTATCAGGAAAAGCAGTGCAATGGCTGCTCTTTCAGTTGCAGGACTAAGTCCTGCAGGAATAGAATTGTTCGGCCGTTCGGTCAGTCTGAGCAGTATTAAGGGAAGCGGTTCAAAATCAAGCGAATACATACAGGACGCAGGTATAAAAATGTGTTTTGCATATTTTGGCGGTCTGCAGGCTGAACAACGCAAGGTTCAGTTTGGCAAGCAGCTTAATATACTTGGAGCAGTAGGCGGTATAAACCCACGCATGGCAGGATTATCAAACATCCAGCCCTGGGAGCTTGAAGCGGTACAAGGAGTTAAAAAAGCGTGGGAAAATGCCGGCCTGAAACTTGAAGTCGTTGAAGGACCTCCTGCCTTGTCCGAAAAAACAAAACTGGCTCTTGAGGGAAGAGATGAGGAGATCTCCAATTTCATCACTTTCATGAAAAATCTATCAGTCACAGGTATAGATACCATATGCTATAACTGGATGCCAGTGATCAGCTGGGCCCGGACAACCATGGATCGTCCGGGGAGGGGAGGAGCCCTGGTAACAGCATTTGATTATGAGGATATAAAAGATCAGTCTGTTACCAAATATGGGGAAGTTTCCAAAGAGAGTCTATGGAAGAATCTGGAATATTTTCTCAAAGCCGTTGTTCCTGAAGCTGAAAGGTATGGTATCAGGCTTGCAATGCATCCAGACGATCCTCAGGTTGACAGCATCAGGGGAATTTCAAGGATCATGACCACTGCAGATGCATTCAGGCGAATGGCTGCAATTTATCCCAGCCCTTATAACGGAATAACCATGTGTCAGGGTAATTTTTCACTAATGGGTGAAGATATCCCTTCATTGGTAAGGGATTTTGGGAGCAAAAACCTGATACATTTTGTGCATTTCCGGAATGTCAGGGGAGGTAAAATGAATTTTGTTGAGACTTTTCATGATGAAGGACAAATTGATATGCATGCTGCTATGAAGGCGTATCTTGACATTGGCTTCAAAGGTCCGCTCAGGCCTGACCATGTTCCCACTATGGCAGGTGACAGTAATGAGCGTCCGGGTTACAGTGCACTGGGCAGCTTGTATGCGGCCGGATATATCCGTGGTTTGATCGAGGCCGTTACCAAAAACGGTTAGGAAAAATTGCCACCTTTCTGTATGTCATCTATTCGGAAAGAAATCATAACTTTCGGCCAAATCGGTATTAAAATGAAAAAGGTCTTATATTTATTGTCAGGATTAACAATTGCAGCTATGCCATTAATGAAATTTCCAAACGCAGAAATATCCAATGGATTAATACAGGCAACTCTCTATCTGCCTGATTCCAAAGATGGATATTACCAGGGTACACGCTTTGACTGGTCCGGCAACATGCCAAGCCTTAAGGTTGCAGGACATGAATATTTTGGACAGTGGTTCACAAATTACAGCCCGGAGATACATGATGTTATCATGGGGCCTGTGGAGGAGTTTACCGCTCTTGACTTTGATCAGACAAGTCCAGACAATAACTTTGTTAAAATCGGTGTTGGAGTACTAACAAAACCCGATGATAAAGCATATTCATTTGCCAGATATTATCAGGTTGTTAACCATGGGAAATGGAATATAAAAACAAAACCTGATGAGGTTATTTTTTCACATGAACTGAATGACAAATCTTATTCTTACAAGTATGAAAAAGTTGTTCAGCTGGTTAAGGACAAGCCTGAGATGGTTCTTGTTCATACATTGAGGAATACGGGAAGCAAGACTATTGAAACTAGTGTATATGATCATAATTTTTTTGTAATAGATAATGAACCAATCGGGCCTGGTTACTCTATTACCGTACCCTATAATATAAAAGGAACAGGGGAGGGTATAGGTGAACTTGCTGAAATAAAGGCGAATCAGATTCTTTTCCTTAGAAATGTCAAAAAAGGAGAGAATGTATTCTGCAGCCCGCTGGAGGGATTCAGTACAAGCCCTGTTGATTATGATTTCCGGATTGAAAACAGGACGGTTGGAGCCGGTGTCAGGATAACCTGCGATCAGCCTGTTCAGAAACTTAACTTCTGGTGCTGTTCAACTACTCTTTGTCCGGAACCTTATATTATGGTTAAAGTCGACCCTGGAAAAGTGTTTACCTGGAAGATTCATTACGAATTCTATACACTTAAGTAAGTAAATGGAGAATAAACTGAGCTTTTAAAAAAGTCCTCAATGAAACTCTGTGCTCCCGATAGCTGTCGGGACTCCGTGCCATCTGTGTAAGTTTTTAACTTATTGTTGCACAGAGATACACAGAGAATGAAATGAGTTGCACAGAGAAAGGATAGGTAGAATCCTCGACTTTTTCAACAGCCCCTGTAAGGTTTATAGCTCCTCAATTTCCATATTCTTCCATTCCACCTTGATTCCGCCACCCTCATGGATCTGAAGGGCAATTGAACCATTGGCCTTTCCTATCTTTTCATCAGTAAGGTCGACCATTGGCTGTCCGTTGAGCCAGGTCTGTACCCTGTCACCCACAACACGGATCCTCAAAGTATTCCATTCCCCCTCTTTGAGAATATTTTCTTTATCATCGTCAATCTGTTTTAACCAACCGCGTCCGTAGGATTCGTATATTCCACCCGTATCATGTCCCTTTGGGGCGACCTCGCACTGCCATCCTGCAATTTTTGTTCCCTCAATTGTGGAACGGAAAAACACACCACTGTTCCCATCCGACACCTGACGAAATTCAAGGGTAAGGTCAAAGTTCTTATAAAATTTTTCGGTTGCAAGATATCCGTATTGTTTATCAGGACCGCTTTCACAAATAAGCAATCCGTCCTTTACGTACCATTTCTCAGTTCCATAAATTTTCCAGCCAGTAAGATCCTTACCGTTAAACAGAGGATGTTTTTTTGCGGGGGCTTTAAAGCCTGTGAGAATAACTAATACAAAAATTGGTAGCCAAATCTTTTTCATGAGTTTATGAATTTACTTAAATTATTGTTTATTGATTGTCGGTTTAATTGATTACAAATTGCCTCAGGAAGTTACGGCTCAGAATGAGTGAGGTCTTCCTGTTTTCAAGTGATCCTTCAAAAGATTTATCCTCCACTTCAATACAAGCGGAGCCGCTGTAGCCACTTTCATACAATGCAGAAAAGAATTTGCCCCAATCGATGTCACCCAGTCCTGGAATTTTGGGAGTATGCAGGTTAAGCGGAGTAGTAAGTATCCCGATATCATTAATTTTATCCCAGAGGATCCTGGCATCTTTCAGGTGAACATGGAAAATCCTGTCCCTGAATTCGTATATTGGTTTAACATAATCCATCATCTGCCATACAAGATGTGACGGGTCATAGTTCAATCCGAAATTTGCAGATGGAATTGCTTCGAACATTCTTCTCCAGACTGCTGGGGAATGAGCAAGATTATTGCCTGATGGCCATTCATCCCTTGTGAAGAACATGGGACAGTTCTCAATGGCAACCTTAATATTCATCTGCTCCGCATAATTTACAATAGGCGGCCATACTTCCAGGAACTTTTCAAAATTATCGTCTTCGTGCCTGCCCGGATCGGCTCCAATGAAGGTGTTGATAACCCCAATCTTCAGTTTTACAGCTGCATCAATTACTTTTTTAATATGACTGATATAGAAATCGGATTTTGTCTTGTCAGGATGGAGAGGGTTCGGATAGTACCCAAGTCCGGAAATCGTGATGTTTTTATCAGCCAGCTTGTTCCTGATTCTGCCAAGTTCCTCATCTCCCAGAGATGCAACATCTACATGAGTAACACCTGCATATTTCCTGTCAGCTTTGCCGGCAGGCCAGCACATCATTTCCACACAGGAAAAACCGTTTTCAGCAGCAAAATCAACTACCTCATCGAATGAAAGGTCACCCATAATGGCACTTACAAAACCCAGTCTGATCATAATCTTGCTTTTTATCGTATCCCGTCGTATAATCTGAATGCAATTTAACAAAAAAGTAATGACAGCTGCAATGATGAAAATAAATTAAGAATATATTTCGAACGGTATTGATTTTGGCAGGCAGCGCATAAGGCTCACAGTGTGCGACCTCACGTCTCACGTCTCACGTCTCACGCCCTACACCCTACTTGACCTCAGTTCTGATCCCTGTTGCAATGGCGATATTCTTTCTCCACTCATATTTTGAGTCTTTCGTGAATTTGAGCAGAACATCATAAGTGCCGGGAGAACAGCAATTTGCTATGTTAACATTATCGTAGCTTATTATTTCCAGATTTTTGACAGGTTCGGGTTTCCCGGTTTGTTTCGCAGAAGTCCCTGCCGGGTATAACAGCATGGCCTTTACGTCCTTGTTGCCACCAGCATAAATAATACCGCCTGCATTAAGGTTAATAGTTACCTTATAATCGACATCAGGTTTAAGTTGGAAGTTCTCGAGCCAAATTTTCTGGGTCTGGGTCGAGATGGCAACTGAGATGAGCAGATCATATGTTCCCGGTTTAATTTTGCCTTTGGTGTTACTGGTAACCTTATCCGGTTTGACAGGCTTCTCATGATTTCCTTTTTCATAGAAAATCGGGATGCCATAATAAATGTCTTGTATTGTATGTGATTTGCACCTGTTTACAATCGATTCATACCCGGCCAGCCCGCCAACAGATGCTTGTTTTTCATCGATGCTGATCTGATAGTCGTAGAGGGTTACAGAAACAGTTGTTTTGGTTTTTGGTTTGATTATTATATTTTCAACTACAAAGCTTAGTTTTCCCGGTTTTCCAGAGAGATTGAAATTAAGCTGCAGGTCATATGTGCCGGGAGCTACTCCCTGTAATTTGACTTCCTTTCCTCCGCTCATAAGTTTGAATTCCGACCCGGATATCAGGTCGCCAAGGGCTCTGATATTTACAGTTAATGGAGATGTTTTATCACCCTGATTCATTGGTGTATAGCTTTGCTGAACCCATACCTGGTTCCAGCAGTGCTCAGTCTTTACGTTAATACCATTATTAAGCTTATAAGTGTAGTTTGAAACCGGTTGAGCCTGAGCTGAAAGAAGCATCACCGTGAGGGATCCCAAAAGTAAAATTATGTTTTTCATGGCAGTATAATTTTAATAGGATATGGAAGTCCTAACCAAAGTTAAGCCATTTAATTATTCAAGTCAATTTTATTTATTACCCTGAACAGGTGTTGAAATAAATACTGCTAAGTACTTTAGGATCAGTCAGCTTATTTTAATGAAAACAAGATACGTTATTAGAGAGATCAGGGCTGCCAGTACTGATCCCCAGATGAGATCAACAATGGTAACCAATAGCGGCCAGTCTTTTATTGTAGCAAGGTTTGTCAAATCGTAGGTGGCATATGTGACCAGACCAAAAAATGCACCATACAGGAGAGCATGTCTCCATGAGTGTTTTTCAATTGCAGGCGTAATTACAAAAACGACCAGGGCTGCAACAAAAACCAGATAGAACAGAATCGCAGCCATCCATCTGATATCAGATCTCATAATAAATCCCAGATGCTCATTGTAGAATTTTTTTGCCACAAGAACAAGCCATAACATGTCAATTACAAAAAAAACAGGTAATGCTATCAGAAACAGTCTTACAAACATATTGCAGGAGTTTAGGTTAAATTATTTTTTACTATCGGTAAAAGCCGAATTTACGAAATAGCTGTCATCAATACCATAAATAAAAAGGCAACTTCCATTTGATATTTCATCGATTACCTCTTTTGACACTTCAGGGGGTAAAGCCGGGCATCCCCAGCTTCTTCCAAGCCTGCCATATTTCTCAATGTACTCCTGGCTCACATATTCAGCCCCATGAATAACTATCTCCCTTGATCTTGCTTTGTCATTTATATTCTTTTCAAGGCCGTCGAGGCGGAGAGAGTATCCATGCTTGCCTGAGTAGGTCTCTGCTGTCATGTAAAATCCAAGTGAGCTTTTCAACGATTCGGGCATATTTGAAAAGCTTACCGCAAAATTGTCTCCCGAATTTTTACCGTGTGCAACAAAACAATTGTATAAAAGCTTTCTGTTTTTAATGTCAATTACAAAACAGCGTTTGACAGTCGAAGCTTGTGAAAAATCGATAATTGTAATCAGATCTTTTTTTCTGATGCTGTCCATATGCCTGTACCCTGTGAAAGCGGTCCTGAATATATTGTAGGGGAGTATTTTGTCCAGTTTACAGTCATGCCACAGATTGTGTATATCCGAATCCTTAACCGGATCTACTTTCTGAGCTGAATTCAGACCTGGTATAACCCATAAGGTAATTATTAAAAATATTATCCGGACAAAGATCCTCATTTAACAGGGTAAAGGAAGTTATGATAACTTATTTTTAAACTTCCAATTTACCAAAATTAAATAAAATCACATTCATTGAAGAAATTATTCAAGCTCCTTTATCAATCTGTTTAGTCACCCACCGGCATCAATATTTTAAATTTGCCTAGTATGAAATGCCTCTTTGAATCTGCCAGAATCCAGAAGATGACCCCGCTTATCAATGCTGCGAAAAAGCACCAAACTGAAGTGAGGTATTGCCTGAAAAAGATTGCAGTAATCAGGCAAGACAGGGTCATTAGTAATCCCAGCAGCCACGTTCTTTTGATACTTGAAACAAACAAAGGAGTGATAGTTACAATAAGGTAAACAGCAAATACCGGATTGGAGAGAGCATGAGGGAATCCATTTTTATATAGAATATGATATCCGGAAATCTCGGGACTCACACTGAAACTAAACAAGCAAAATGAATAATACAATGACAATAAAAGGCCCAGGCCTGACAGGTAAAGCAAGGTTTTTCTTCTTTTGAAATCCTTCTCCATCAGCAGGACTGACACTGGAATCAATGAGGGCCATATTACCTGGGCCATAATAAGGAACCAGTAAGTGCTTATTTTCTGAGTGACAATTAAAGCCTGATCTGGAAGAGCCATCCACAGTACACCTTCTGCAATCTGTTGAATTCCAAAAAACAGCGGAATACTGGCAAATACTACCTGTGACGGGTTATGAACTTTAGTTACTGTTGCGATACCTATTGCTGAGATAATTATACCACCTGCAAAACTTGCTTCTGGTGAAAAACACATATTGTATCCTTTCCGGTTTTTAGTGAATATGGACTTAAGACTAACTTCCTGCAGCTATAAGGAATTCTCGCATAATGGTACGACATATTACCGGATATAAATCATATAAGTTAATAAATATCAATATTTTATTCAATAGTATACCTGACCCTTATCATGACATTCTGTGAATATGCTGACAAACGACCTCGTTAATTGAAACGGGTGAAAAGGATCACTCATGGTATACAGAGACAATAAGGGAATACTTAAGGAAAACAAGGCAATAAGGTACTACTGATTGCCGCTTCCAGCCCGGATGCAGTAACATATATACAACTATTTTTGACATGAGCTGATTAAATTCGTAATTTTGTACTTTGATTATCAAAGTATTGCCGAAGGGCAAATATGTAATTTCAATTATGAACAAAAGTGATACAAATAACAGGGGCAAGAGACCTGAATGGATGGAGATTATATCGCGGTATAATATTCCTGATCCCGTAAAGAGCTGGTGGCAGATAATTAATTCGGTAGGTTCCTATATCATATTATGGGTGATCATGGTCAGGACTATTGAGATATCTTATTGGATTACTTTGTTTTTATCTGTCTTTGCAGCCGGTTTCCTTGTCAGGATATTCATTATTTTCCATGACTGTGGACATGGTTCGTTTTTTAAATCGAAAAAACTTAACAGGATTATCGGAATAATTACAGGGCTGATGGTATTCACTCCCTATCATAAGTGGCACAACGATCATAAAATTCATCATCAGACAGTAGGTAACCTGGACAAGCGGGGTATCGGCGATGTCACAACGCTCACGGTTGAGGAATATTCGAAGCTCTCCAGGTGGAAGAAACTGAAATACCGGTTTTACAGGAATCCATTTTTTCTCTTCGGGATTGCTCCGATTCTGCTTTTCCTGATTCAGCAGCGTTTCACTAGGAAAGGGATGTCCGGCAGGGAAAAACTGTATGTCCATCTGTCAAGTCTTGCTATCGCAGCTGGGGTTGTACTGATGATTCTGGCAATAGGTTGGAGAACATATTTACTGATACAGCTTCCGGTACTTTATATTGCCACCGTTCATGGGGTATGGCTTTTTTATGTCCAGCACCAGTACAGGCATGTCAAATGGACCGAGACAGAAGGATGGGATTATAAAACAATTGCACTGAACGGCAGTTCCCTGTTCAAATTGCCGGGACTCCTCAACTGGTTTACAGGAAGTATAGGTTATCATCATATTCATCATCTCAGTCCCCTGATTCCGAACTATAACCTGAAGCGCTGCCATAATGAAAATTCAATTTTCCAGGAGGTGAAACCAATTACATTCTTTTCAGCTTTTGAATCACTCTTCCTGAGACTATGGGATGAGAAAAGGCAGATGCTGATCCGGTTCAGTGAGATGAAGCGAAGCAGCGTCATTAATTAAAGACTTACTAACCACATAAAGACTTATTAACCGCGGAGTTTCACTCCGTGTAACTCATTTGTTCAATAAAGGTAAATCCTGTATTCTCGGAAGGGGAATAGCAGATTCTTATTTCCGGAGAAAATTTTCAACCCTGTTTCAGGGCGACAATTTTTATATCTTCCACCTTGAGCCAGTCAGGAGAAAATGTAAATCTTGTCAGATCTATTATGATTGGCTCAATCACTTCAATATCATCGACTCCTATCAATACAAGGTATCTTTTTCCGGCCCATTTCTCAAACTGCTTATCAGGAAGCTGCAGTTTGTCCTGGTTCCTTATAATTGTTTCAAAAGATTCTTCAACCGATAATTTTCCAGAGTTAAAAACATATGAAACAATGCCTCTGGCTTTAACCTCTCCATCACCGTCGCTGTTGATAAAGTATAGGATGTCGCCCTTATGTACGCTGCCATAGGGAAGAACCATTGCATCAGAACTCCGGAGAATCATTGATTTATTGCCGTTGACCAGGTTTTCCAGCTCACTGGCTATGGCATCCAGACAGACAACATGATCCATTATGAGTAAGTTTTAGGTTAATTACTAAATAAGGACGTCTTTGCTTTACAAATGTTACATGATATCTTGAAAATAATGGTTAACAATGAGTTAATGTAATGTTAATGCGGAGAATGCTGAGAATTTCCCTCTGAAAAGAATATCTGTAATCACCCTTCATCATGCAATTTGCATCATGCACAATTAATTCAGATACGTTTTAATGAATTTGCACAAAAGCTTTTTTTTACTACCTTTTAAACCCCAATATCAGGATCATGGATCGGAGAAACTTTATTAAAGCCACTTCTGCAGCAGCAACTTTTGCCCTGGCACCTGAAATGCTTAATTTGCCGGACGGAAAATCTCCGGAAAATTATCCCTCCACAGAGGAGATTCCATGGTACAGCAAGGTTACACGTTGGGGCCAGACAAACATAACAGAGAAGGATCCGGCTCATTATGATATTGAATGGTGGCGGAAATACTGGATAGAGACAGCAGTTCAGGGGATAATAGTGAATGCCGGTGGTATTGTAGCTTACTATCCCAGTACTGTGCCTCTTCACAAGCAGGCCAGGTACCTTGAGGGCCGTGATCTGTTTGGAGATCTATGTCATGCGGCGCATGAAGAGCGCCTTGCTGTTTTTGCACGGATGGATTCAAACCGCGCACATGAGGAATTCTACAAGGCTCATCCCGACTGGTTTGCCATCGATGTTAACGGTAATCCCTATAAGGCAGGCGATCTCTTCATAACATGCATCAACAGCCCCTACTACAATGAGCATATTCCTGCCATACTTACAGAGATTGCAAAACTATATAAACCGGAGGGATTTACTGACAACAGCTGGAGCGGACTGGGCAGGGATTCAATCTGTTATTGCGGGAACTGCAAAAAGGATTTTTCCGCCAAAACTGGTTATGATATACCTTTATCTTCGGATTGGGATGACCAGGCTTACCGTGAGTGGATAAAATGGAATTATGCAAGACGTCTAGAGATTTGGGATTTGAATAATCAGACCACTAAAAAGGCTGGTGGTGAAACATGTATCTGGTCGGGGATGAACAGCGGATCCCTGAGTTGGCAGGCAGAGAGCTTTCGCGATTACAAGGAGATCTGCAAAAGAGCAGATATCATAATGCTTGACAGTCAGGCCAGGAGCGACGCCGGAGGTTTTCAACAGAATGCAGATGCGGGCAAGCTCATTCATAGTGTTCTTGGCTGGAATAAGCTGATTCCGGATAGTATGGCGATGTACCAGGCAGGCAGGCCCACTTTCAGAGTGTCAGCCAAACCGGTTGATGAAGCAAGAATGTGGATGATAGAGGGCATCGCCGGGGGTATCCAGCCATGGTGGCACATTGTGGGTGCTTCGCATGAAGACCGCAGGATATATCACACACCGGGTCCTGTGTTCAGGTGGCATAAAGCCAACGAGGAATTCCTTATTGACAGAAAGCCGGTAGCGACAGTAGGTGTTGTATGGTCACAGCTGAATACAGATTTCTATGGACGGGATAATGCAGATACAATGATTGACCAGCCCTGGAGGGGAATGGTGCAGTCTCTTATCCGGGCCAGGATCCCATATATACCCGTGCATGCCGACTATATTGACCGGGATACAGCAGGTATTTCGCTTCTGATCCTCCCAGCCCTGGGCGTAATGACAGAGGACCAGATGAATGCAGTAAAGCGGTTTGTCAGAAATGGAGGAAACCTGATCGCCACAGGTGAAAGCAGCCTGTATGACGAATGGGGAGACAAACGACCGGATTATGGGCTGGGCGATCTCTATGGAGCACATACTATTCATAAAAGTCCTTCAGAACCAGGCGATCAACTCATAAAAAGAGTTTCCAATACTTATCATACTTACCTGCGGCTTACACCTGAATTGCGAAAAAATACAGATGGTCCTGCAGGCACAAACGAGCCGGACCCGACTGGTGAACGCCATCCTGTTTTCAGGGGATTTGATGAGACGGATATTATTTCTTTCGGCGGTACTCTTGATCCGTTAATAACTGATAAGGAGGCGATGGTGATGATGACTTTTATTCCGCAGTTTCCTATATATCCGCCTGAAACAGCCTGGATGAGGGAACCAAAGACAAATATTCCCGGACTGATCCTCAATAAAATACCTGGTAGCGGCAATATAGCCTTCATCCCTGCGGATCTTGACAGACAGTTTGCCCGTTATAACCTGCCTGACCATGGCAACCTCCTGGCAAACCTTGTAAGATGGACAATTAAAAACGATATCCCGCTTGCAGTTGAATGCCCTGGTCTTATAGACTGCAACTTGTACATTAAAAAGAATTTCCTGATACTTCATCTTGTAAATCTGACCAGTGCGGGTACCTGGCGTCAACCTGTTGATGAATATATTCCGATAGGCCCCGTAAGGGTAAAGGTCAGGCTTCCGGCAGGTATAAAAGCGGAGAATATCCGTTTACTTGTTTCTGTTAAAAACATAGCTCTCAGGAATAATAAAGGATGGTCGGAATTTGAAATAGATTCCATCACCGACCATGAAGTAATTGTAATTAGCTGATGACTGGCAGCTACTATCACATTCTATGCATGCAGTTCCGCTGCAGTACACGAACTGGTTGAGTGATAATAAGATAAAGTTCAGGGCTGCCTGATACTGGAATTAGTTTTAATAATGATTTATAAACAATGTGCAGTGAAGAATTCACAATAAGAAATGCAAATCCTGATGAATACCCTGAAATGGGAAGGGCAATAGTAAGGGTATATTCTCAGCTCGAAGGATTTCCAAAGGAATCCGAACAGCCGAATTATTATAAACTGCTTGCCAATGTCGGAGAACTTGTAAAAAATCAGGATACACAACTTCTGATCGCTCTCTCTTCTGACGGCAAAATCGCAGGCGGAGTTTTATATGTTGGCAACATGAAGTACTATGGTTCGGGAGGAACGGCTACACAGGAACCAAATTCAGGCGGATTCAGACTCCTGTTTGTTGATCCTGTGGCAAGAGGCAAAGGTTTGGGAAGACTTCTGACAAATGTATGTATCAGTAAATCGAAAGAGAAGAAGCATGACCAGCTGATCATTCATACCACAATGGCTATGCAGACAGCCTGGAAAATGTATGAAAAAATGGGTTTCAGGCGGTCAAAAGATCTGGATTTTATGCAGGGAGAGCTTGCGGTATTCGGTTTCAGGCTCCGGCTTTAACTATATAGACTGCAGTTTACCAGTCTGAATTGAGTCATTAATTTTATTTTTGATTCATTTAAAAAAGCATTACAGGCGGAAGCTTGATAACAGTTTCCCTGAACTGGCAGGATTCGTATTCTGGAGTGACGAAGGATATTACAATGTGATTGGAAACCTGAACGGGCCTGAGTTTATGGCTGACCCGAAGATCATTACTCTCAAATAGCAGGAGTGGGAGAGTGGAATGGAATACAATCCGTGTTCCTCCGTGTACCTCAGTGTGACACCGTGGTAAAAAAAAATCCGGAAAGAGGGTTCGGTATTTAGTAGTAGGTATTTTATAACAGGTATTCAGTATTCGGTATTAGGCATTTTACAGCTTCTATAGATCTGTAAACTAGGCGGTTGCGAATTTTCTCTTATCCTTTTTGCGCAGGGTTTTAATAAGCCTGCGTCCCGACATGATAGCTGTGGGGAGTCCTCCTCCCGGTTCAACCCATTGTCCACACATGTAGAAGTTTTTCAATCCGGGCAATGACTGGGACATTGGCTTCATCAGGACATCAGCATTGTCCGGAGTAATCAACCATCCTTCGAAGCAGCCTTTCCAGTTTCCGGTATACCGTTCAAACGTCAGCGGTGTGGCAACATCAATTTCCTCCAGCTGTGAGGATATACCGGGAAACCTCTCATTGAGCAGTTCTACTACCTTATTGCCGATCTCCTTCTTCTTTGCGAGGTAAACTTTGCGATCCTTGGCAAGCTCTTTCCAGTACTCATAATCAGTATCAAGCATAATGGTGATTGCCGTGCACCCTTCAGGCGCCATTGAAGGATCATGGTTGTAGAGATGTACTGAAAGCTTGTCCCTGACTTTATCTCCTATTTCAACCTTTTGCCTGAGATGGTATGTCAATCCTGACACAGTCAGGGGTATATCGTCGAATATGCGTCTTACACCAAGGGAAATGAAGATCAGCGAGGGGAAGAGGGGCCATTTTTCATAAGGCTCCCTGGAATTCTTATCGCCATACTTTCCCTCAAGCATGTTGAAAATAGTCGAATAGCCATCAGCAGCCGAGATTATCTTTCCCGCCATGTGTTCTGATCCGTCCTCCAGCCGGATTCCTTTGGCAACATTGTTTTCAGTAATGATTCCTGTCACTTTGCTTTTATAGTTCAATATGCCGCCAAGCTCTTTGTATTTGGCTTCCAGGGCTTTTGACATGGGCATCGAACC
This sequence comes from uncultured Bacteroidales bacterium, assembly GCA_963789465.1. GTDB lineage: Bacteria > Bacteroidota > Bacteroidia > Bacteroidales > VadinHA17 > LD21. The sequence continues at coordinate 1,781,867 of CAWBLL010000019.1, read as the reverse complement.
TCCTTCAGGATAACCTGCATTCCTGGTGTGGAGATAGGCAAATGTAAATAACATGAAAAGCATTGAAAACTCGGGGACCCAGCCTTCCCTGATGGCTTCCCTGAGTAGCGGGTCTTTAAACTCCATCGAGAACCCCTCGCAAGTAGTGTTCATCCACTCCTTCATCTTTTTGCCGTTAAGGAGGAATCTGAGCACAGTGTTTGCCTGTTTGGCTATCCTTTTCAAAAAAGGATCATGTTTTGACGGGGGATCAAACGGGAGGCACATTCTTATACCTGCAACGAATTTCCGGATAGCTTTTTCATCCTGAGGTGAAAATTCGAGCAGGTGTTTTTCAAGCCTGTCGATATCGCTATAGAATACAAGAGTCCGGCCGGTTTCATCCTCAAGCCGTATGTATTCATCCATGTTTAAAAACTTCCTTCCCTGTGCTATGCCGGTTTCTTCCCAAAGGTCGTGCAACCCGCTGACGGGAGAGGAGCCTACAAGCCAATGAATACAGCAATCGAATGTGTAACCCTTTCGTTCCCAGGAGGTACACAATCCTCCGGGCAGGTTATGCATTTCGAAAATCCTGACATTATAGCCGTTCAAACGGGAATAAATTCCTGCTGCCAGCCCTGCAAAGCCGGCACCGATAATGATTATGGAATTGTCATTGATTTTTTCACTCATTTGCCCCTGAATTTAAAGTATACTCAAATTTAGGTAAAATTTGTAAAAAACAATGGAGTGACTCTTAAGAAGATATACTTCAAAGCTTTAACCAGAATTCTGAGGTTGTTTCAAAAATCACTATCCATTAACTACAAAGGCCGCAAAGTAAATTCACAAAGATCACAAAGGCTTATAATTTAAGCTTTTACCTTTGTGAACTTTGCGTAAACCTTTGAGCCCTTTACGGTTAAAGGATTTCAATTTTTAAGACAGCTTCAAATTGAAATGAGCAAAAAGGTAATATACTACCTTATTAAATCCCATTATTAAGATAGGCTTTCATCGGCCTCCAGTAGAACTCCTTCCATCCATTTTTAAGCAATTCCACCTTATGTTCGGGGACCTTTGACTGTCGGAACTGTAATTTTGTTTTATTTCCGTCAGGTATGATATTGAAAGAGCATATTGTGAAATGATCATCAGGCCATCCGTCTTCCGAAAAATGCCATGCCTGTACAATTTTTCTGTCCTGTATCAGGTCTATTATATAGCCATGGCAATAGCCGTCAAAAAGGGTAAATTGCCCGGCCACCCTTGGATCAATGGCTGCTTTTGACCCGGTGAAAGCTGCATTTTCATGCTCGTCCAGCAGGAGATGATATATTTCTTCAGGAGTAGCATTCAAAAGTTACTGTCTGACTGATAGATTTGGTTTTCATACTTAATCTCCTTTTATTTAATAACCTCTTTGGATATCTTGAATATTGATAGTTTACCCCGATTAAACAATAATCCGGAGGATTTGGTTCGCTGCCGCCATACCTTCGACTCCGGCATTTAAAGTGTGATAAATGAAAAGGGTGTTTCAGAACAAATTTTGAAACACCCCTTTAAGAGATTGGTACTTTGTTTATCTAGCTCTTCTTGAAATTTTTGTATGTCTTTCGTCTCTGGGCCCTCAGACTTCGTGTGTATATTATAAAATACATCACAGGAATAAGAATGAGTGTCACGAAAGTTGCAAAGCTGAGGCCGAAGATTATTGTCCATGACAGCGGTCCGAAGAACATCACGTTATCACCCCCAAAATGAAGGTGGGGATTCAGATGGCTAAGCAGGGTGGCAAAGTTGATATTCATTCCGATCGCCAGCGGGATAAGTCCAAGGATAGTGGCTGTTGCAGTCAGCACCACCGGAGTTATTCTGGTCTTTCCCCCTTCGATGATCGCCTTGCGAGTTTTCCATCCCTCCGCTTTCAGTACGTCGGTAAATTCAACCAGCAATATTCCGTTCCTGACCACAATTCCTGCCAGTGCAACAATACCCATACCTGTCATGATAATGGAGATGGTCATTCCAAATATCATATATCCGAGCAATACTCCGATAAGGCTGAACACGACTTCCGATATGATGATCAGAGCCTTTGACATTGAGTTGAACTGAGTAATAAGTATAAACATGATAAGGAACAATGAGAGTATCATTGCCTTTGAAAGAAACAGCATCGATTCCTGCTGGTCTTCCTGTTCACCAGTCAGGCGGATATCCACATTATAGGATTTTGAAAACGAAGGCAGTGCCTTGCGCAGCCTGGCATTTATAATGTTGGCATTAAACCCGTCAAGAACGTTTGATGACACTGTGATAACCCTTTTGAGATTAAGCCTGTTGATCTGGCCATAGCTGTTCACATAATCAAGGTGTGCAACGACAGAAAGCGGGATCTGCCGCAATGTGCCTGAATTCATGTCACGATAGGTAATGGTGAGGTTCAGCAGCTGTTCGATATCCTTGCGCTGGTCCTCCTTGAAGCGCAGAATTATCGGATACTGGTCCTCTCCCTCGCGGAATTTGGATACCTCTTTTCCCAGCTGCCCCGTCCGGATAGCATCACCCACGGCTGCAGCGCTTATGCCCTCGATGTTGGCTCTCTCACGGTCGAGATTTATCATTATCTCCGGCTTGGATGTGGCAAAGTCTGATTTCAATTCCTCTATGCCTCCGATCTGCAGGGAATCCACAAACCGGATAAAGCGCTCTGAAGTTGAGGCAAGCTCTGCCAGATCGTCACCTGCTATTTCAATATTGATCGGCTTACCTGTGGGCGGACCCATTTTTGTTTTATCGACCACTATTTCTGCACCGGCGATATCCTTTAACGCATCCCTCATTCCGTTCATATAGGCACTCGTACTCTGACCCTTTCTGTCTTTGTACTCTACAAAATTCACAGCAATCTTAGCCAGATTTGACGATTTGCTCGAATTGTCAAAATTATTGTCAGAGGCAAGAAATGCGACGTTCGTAACAACAGATTCAACGATGGGATTTTTTTCACCAAGAACTCCCATAATCCTGTATTCTGCAATGCGGGCGACAGAATCCGTTACATCAAGCTCGGTACCTATTGGCAATTTAATAAATGTATTGATTGTATTTGGTTCATTATCAGGGAAAAATACCACTTTTGGCTTAACAATATTATCGAGAACAATTGTAAGCACAAAAAGGCCGATCATTCCCCATAGTATATACCAGGGTCTTTTGCCTTTCAATACCCATACGAGAGTACTCTCATATTTCTTTAACATTGCCGGAATGACATGGGACTGAAATCTTCTGAGAACTTTATATCCCCATAAATTATGAGCTAAGAAAGAGATTGCAATAAACATAATGAAATTGGCCACTCCCGGAACTTTCAGAAGATAAAAGGGGAGTGCTGAGGCAAGCTATCATCGCTGTTATTTTATATAGCCTGGGCAGTGCAACAGGACGGTCTTCCTCATCATGCTTCATAAAGTCAACTGCAAAAACCGGGTTGAATATATAGGCAACGATTAGTGAAGCGAAAAGTGTGATTATAAGTGTTATAGGAATAAAGACCATGAATTTGCCTACTACTCCCGGCCAGAAGGCAAGAGGAAAAAACGGGGCGAGGGTAGTGAGTGTACCCGAGAGTATGGGAACAAAAACCTCGCCTGCAGCGGATTTTGCCGAGTGGGCAATATCCATTTTGGTTTTCCTGTGAATACGGTGAGTATTTTCGATCACAACTATGGCATCATCGACAACTATCCCAAGGGCAAAAATGAATGCGAACATAACCAGCATGTTCATGGTGAAACCGATCCATGGAAGAAATATGTATGCAATTGCCATGGATAAGGGGACAGAAAAGCCAACAAATATAGCGTTCACCAGCCCCATAAAGAACATCAGAACAATAACGACAAATATAAATCCGAGTATGATGGTATTGTTAAGCTCATTGACAGTATTACGTGTATAGCGTGACTGGTCGCCGGTAATCTGAACTGTCAGATTTGAAGGGAGCTTCGTCTTCTGCATATCCGCAATGATATCTTTTATCTTGTCCGAAGCATCCAGGAGATTCTGCCCGCTTTTCTTAATGACATTAAGGGTGACAACATTTTTCCCGTTATACCTGGCATAGTTTTCAGGCTGATGAAAACCGTCGCGAATTACTGCTATATCCCTTAGTTTAACAAGTGCCCCGCTGGCAGTGTTAATGACAATATTCCTTATCTCGTCGATATCCTGAACTTCTCCCACAACCCTGATGGAACGGCTCATTCCCTGGAGGTCGATATTGCCTCCTGAAACGGTCATGTTATTCAGGCTCACTGCCTGGTCCACATCTCTGAATGTAAGACTGGCAGCTTTCATTTTATACATATCGATATCGATCTGAATCTCCCTGTCAAGGGCTCCGCCAATTTCGACCCGTGTAATCTCCTTAAGGCTTTCGATGCGGTCCTGCATATCGTCGGCATACTTCTTGAGACGGTCCAGTGGAATATCCCCTGAGAGGTTGATATATTGAATGGGGATTTCCGAAAGGTCAATTTCCATTATGGATGGTTCAATGAAGGAAGGATCATTTGGAAGGTCTTTTTTCGTCTTGTCAACAGCATCTTTTACTCTCTGCTTTGCATCCTTTATTTCAATTCCTGTATTGAACTCAACTATAATGGCTGAAAAATCCTGAACTGACCGGGAGGTAATCTTTTTGACCCCGCTGATTGATTTTATATTCTTCTCCAGAGGACGGGTAACCAGGTTCTCCATATCTGACGGAGAAGTTCCGGGATAAATGGTATTTATATTTATCATTGGAATAATAATCTCGGGAATCTGTTCCTTCGGAATGGTATAATAATTAATTATACCAAAAACAGCTATTATGAATACCAGTACGTAAACGCTTATCTTATTGTCAATTGCCCAGCTGGTTGCAAAGAATTCCTTGTATTTTTTTTCCATGAAAATAGTTTTTATTATCTGATCAGATCAATATATCAGAATTATACTTAAAATCTTACATATTCACCATCCACCAGTTCCTGGTAACCAATTGAAATAACCTTATCGCCCGGATTTAAGCCATCAAGAATTTCTGCAATGCCATTATAGCTGGTTCCTAATTTTACAGGTTGTTTGAATGCAGCATTGTAATTATCCTTTGGACGTATAACATAAACATAACTTCCTGTCTGATCAGTCTGAATTACATTCATTGGAAGCAGTATTGAACTTTCGAATGATAATCATTTATCCGGACAATTGCTATCATATTTGCCTTTAAATCGGGTGAATTATCTGTTGATTTTGGTTTCAATCATAAATGTTCTGTTTACCGGATTTATATACTTGCTTACAAAATAGACCTGGTTTCAAGTTCTTTATTGATATCAGGGAAGTGGACGAGGAGTTTGTCTCCTTTTTTTACCTTTCAGAATATGCTTCAGAAACTTCTGCTGTAACCTTCAGGTTTTTCAATTCAATTACTCTGTATGCAGCAGCTCTGGGATCAGGAGAAACTACTCCTCCAACTTTTATATTGCACTCTTCTATAGTGCCTTCGATAGGGGATTTGATTTTAAACTTTTCAATCTGCTGTTTCAGCGTTTGAATCTGCTGCTTCAAGTGATTCCTTTGTGGTCTTGGACTGCAGGTACTGTACCTCACTGCCTATTTTCTGATCCCAGAGGCGCTTCTGCTTTTCATACATGTCAAGGGCAAATTGATACTGAGTTTCCAGTCCCTCAAGCTGACTGCGGTACTGCTTGTCATCTATCTGCGCAAATACCTGGCCCTTTACAACATGCTGACCAACATCAGCATATTTTGCAGTTATAGTTCCGGGAGCTTCCGCAAATACTGCAGCATTCTGATCACCGTCAAGTTTACCCTGTACTCTGATGAAATGGTCGAATGGTTCTTCTTGACCTCTGTAATTCCGATGAATTTAAATTCATCAGGGTTTGGTCCCTCTTTCGTTGCGTTCTTTAACTGATCTTCAATGTTCTTTATCTTATCACTGATCTGCGTTTGCTGTTCTTTTAACTTTGTGAGTTGTGACTGCTTGTCGGTGCCGCATGAAAACATGATTAACAAGACTGCATGATACCGGAATTAATTTGATGGCTTTCATATCTGATATTTGTTATTATTCAATTTGTAAATTTATTATGGAGATTAATTGCTTTGCAGAATACGGTCAAGTTTTGCTTTGGCGTTTAATAATGTAAGAATTGAGTTATAATAATTCGATTCGGATGTCAGATACTGATGTCTGATTTTGAGTAAGCTCAAAACTTGTGGATACACCCTCCTGGTATTTTATTAGTGTTTTATCATAAACCTTTTTGCTGAGAATAATTCCCTCCTTGTTGGTTATGAAATTGCTGTATGCAGTCTGGTAAGCTCTCATGGCAGTTTCAAATTCAAGTATCAGTCCCTGACCTGCATTATCCTGATTAACCTGTGATTTTTCAAGATTGAATCTGGCCTGACTGATCCTTGAACTTCGCTCACCGCTTGTAAATATCGGGAAATTCAGGGATACACCCACCAGATCCTTAACTGCAAAGTTAAATGATGGCTGGTTGGTCTGTTCATGACGGCGGTAAAAACCGGAAACTGTAGGCAGCCAGGCGGACTGTTGACTCTTCAAGTTTAAAACCAACAGGTCCACCTGGTCCTTGACAATCTGATAATCCACGCTTCGCTCCAGATTGAATACCGGAGATATAAGATATTGCATGTTCCCTTCACTGATAAATCCCTGAATGCTGTCCGTCAGTTTAACAGACTGGTTGAAATCCATGCCCAGCTGGTACTTTAAAAGCTTTTCAGCGGTCTCCTTCTGTGCCTCCATCGATGTTATGAGTCTTTAAGATTCGACCTGTTTATCTTAATCTGGTCAACATCAGTATCTTCATTAAACCCTGCTGATTCATTTTAACCATTTCATTATAAGTCTGGTCCATTGAGACAAGACTCTCCTGCAATACCTTGATGCTTTCACCCAGGATAAATATCAGGTAGTATGTGTCTGCGACAGATTCTTTTGTCTCACCTTCAGTCTTTACAAGGGCTTTTTCCGTTACCTGCCTCAGTACCTTGAATGCCTGAAGACCGACTATATATTCCCCGCTGAAAATAAGCTGTGAAAGAGTAAAGTCGAATGTTGTATTATTTTTAACACCCAGGGGAACAGAAGGGGAATCCATGTAGGCATTCATAATGTCATTCTTCATCAGGTAGGTGTTATCGGGTAATGCATTCGGGTCAAGATAGGAGCCGAAGCTTATTTCCGGAATTACAAACTGATGCTGATAATTTGTAGCCAGGTTGAGCTGGGGAAGTCCTATTCCTATGGCTTCCCTGATCTGCTTATCGGCAACTTCGATATCAATTTTTGCCGCCTGCACATTACGGTTATTCTGAACTGCATATTCCTGCGCTTCAGTGATTGAAAGGCTTATAGGACCCTTATTATCCTGGCCGGATGCTTTGGAAATAAATCCCAGAATCACAATTATTAAGAAATATTTCCTTATAAGGTTCATCATATTATTATTTAAAAGTTGTTGTCTCATTATCTTTCAATTTGTTCTTCAGGACATCTATTCCCTTTTCTGTAGCTATCCCTCTTATGTGATACGCCAGAAGCTCCAGAAACAGTTTCGATGATGTGAATTCCTCGACTGTAAAGAGATCATTAAGATGTATGCTTTCAACTCTCGACAGATATAATTTTGCAATTATCTCTTCATTCAGCTCCGCCCGGTATAAGCCTTCCTTCTTTCCCTTTTTAAGGTTCTGGAGAACGTAGCTGTAAATCCTCTCTCTCCGTATTGCCACTGTTTTTGATAGTGGTGAGGATAATACTTTTTGAGGTCATGCTCCGTTGCAGGGTTCTGATCCTTCATTAATTTATTCATGAATTTCGAGATCTCAAATAATTCCTCAATAGCATTGAACCCTGCCTGGAAACATTTGCAGATCTCTTCCTGCCTCAATGCAATTTCATTGTCAATGAATTTGCCAACAAGATCATCTTTATCAGTAACATACTGGTAAAGAGTCTTTTTAGAAATCCCAAGCTCCGTCGCCACATCATCCATCGTGATACTCTTGATACCATACTTTGTGTATAGGTCACTTACTTTCAGGAGTATATTCTTCAGTTCTTCATTCATGGCGCAAATATAAAAATTATAAACTCAGGAAACTAATTTACTGTAAAGTGTTTCCATGGTTTATGATTAATATTATCTTTCAGGCTCCGTCAGGCATCAGGCATCAGGCATCAGGCATCAGGCATCAGGCATTCAGGCAGAAAGCTCTGGTTAGGGAGCGTCGGAGCATCAGTCTAAAGTAAAAAGGGGACTATTCGATGAGAAGGAGATATTGTTCAGGATATTGAAAGTCGTTTATCTTTTTTAAATCAGAATTTAAACCATAAATTGTATTTGCTGTTAAACATTATCAGGTCAAAATTGTCTGGAAAGGGAAATGAGTGGAAGACTGTTTGCCATAGGAGATATACACGGCTGTTTTGATCCGTTCCGGGAGCTGGTTGAACACAGGATCGGTATACGGAAGGAGGACCGGCTTGTTCTTCTGGGGGATTACATAGACAGGGGACCCAGCATCAGGGAAGTAATTGATTATATTATTGATCTCCGGGAAAAGGGTATGACGTTATTTGTCTGATGGGGAATCACGAGGCTATGATGCTTGAATCAATCAAGAGTGAAAAGGCGCAAGATAACTGGTTCATGAACGGCGGTTATGGAACATTACTCAGCTTTGGGGTTGAATCGGTAAATGAGCTAAGCATCAAATACCGGAGCTTTTTCAGGAGTTTGTCATATTATTATTTGGCTGATAAATTCATATTTGTACATGCGGGATTTAACGATGATATTCCGGATCCATTTGAAGATAAATTTCAGATGATATGGTCAAGGAGGGAGGGTTACAGGAATCCGGTTTTTGATCAGAAAATTATTGTTCATGGCCATACACCAATACCCCTGAATGTTTGCAGGGAAGAGATCATGTCGGGCAGCCGTGTTGTAAATATCGACACCGGTTGTGTTTATGGTGAATTGGGCGGATATGGCCATTTAACAGGAATTGAGCTATTTAGCCGTGAACTCTATTCTGTTTAGTATTTCCCTGATTTGCATTACCTTTGGACAGGCTCAGACCGGACAATATCATGAGCCGCCAGCATTTCATGAAAAAATTACTTTTAATTATTCCCGGATATCTGCTTCTCAGCAGTTGTATGACATCACGTCTTCACTATTTTGGTGAAACACCAAAACATCCGGGCAAATATCCCACTTTTACGGCCAGAGATTCCCTGAAAGGCTATTTGGACAAATACAGGGCTGCATATCATGTGACATCCTATGATCTTGATCTTACTCTGGACCCCGGGCACAAAAAGCTTGGAGGCGAGGTTGCTATAAATTTCAGGGCACTTGACAAGATAAAGACTTTCCGTCTGGATCTCAGGAAAAATCTAAAGATATACAGTATAAGGCTTTACGGAAAGGATCTTCCATTCACGCGCAACGATCTGGCTGTTTATGTCGTGATGCCTGATACTCTGGAAGCAGGAAAGGATTATTCCATCCTGGTTTCATACGGTGGGAGTCCTTCAGTGGCGAGTAAGCCACCATGGAAAGGCGGAATGGTATGGAAAAAAGATAAAGCCGGCAATCCATGGGTGGGGGTTACATGCGAGGGTGAAGGGGCAAGTATCTGGTTCCCTTGCAAGGATCATCTTTCTGATGAGCCCGACAGCGTCAGAATGCGAATGACAGTTCCCGAAGGTTTACAGGTCGTGTCTAACGGGCTCCTGGAAAACCATTCCTCACTTCACGGGAAGGAGACATTTACCTGGATCACCCATTATCCGATAAATATTTACGATATCACATTCTATGCAGCCAATTTCGAGCATTTCAGCGATACACTTTCAACAGCCGGGGGTATCCTTGACCTTGATTATTATGCTCTTCCTGAAGACCTTGAAAAGGCCAAAAATCATTTTCGTCAGGCAAAAAATGTACTGAAAATATATTCAGACGTTTATGGTCCATATCCGTGGATAAGGGAGGACTATAAGCTTGTTGAGAGTCCCTACGAAGGTATGGAGCATCAGACAGCCATTGCTTATGGCAGCGGGTTTCAGGATCTTCCATTTCTTGGCGGTGATTATATTATTGTTCATGAATCAGCTCATGAATGGTGGGGTAATGCTGTGTCTGTAAGTGATTTCAGTGATATCTGGCTGCAGGAGGGCTTTGCCACATATGCCGAGATGGTATTTGCTGAAAAGATTAAGGGTTACGATACTGCCCTGGTGTATGGCAGCTACTGGCTTGCAGCAACTGTGAAAAATAAATATCCGCTGGTCGGACCAAGGGATGTAAATTACTGGGATTACAAGGACGGCGACGTTTACGGAAAGGGAGCACTGGTCCTTCACACTATCAGGAATGTGATAGGTGACAGCACTTTATTCTTTAATATCCTTCAGACCTTTTACCGTGAACATGCTGCGAAGTCACACGTCACTACAGCCGATTTCAAAGAGGTTGTGGAAAGACTGACCGGAAAAAACTGGGATAAATTTTTTGAGGCTTATCTGTATACCCGTGAGATACCGGTACTTAAATGGTATTATGGCTCATATCCCTCAAACAGGGTTAACAGGAAAGGTGTAAACCTTTCCGTCCCTTTTGTTGCAGCCAAATGGGTAAATGTACCTGACGGCTTCGAAATGCCTGTTACTCTAACCTGCAAAAAATCAAATAGTTCCGACGTAATCAATGTAACTACCTCTGCGAAGCTTTTCTTCCTGAAAAGATCGGTATCATGCGAACAGCTGAGCTGCAATGAAAAGCGATCGTACTTTGTCGCAGAGTCATCACCGGAAATTCTCAGGGAAGCAGAACCTGAGACTCCTGAGAAAATGAACAAGGACGTTATTGCTGACTTTTCAGGAAAGTAAGATGAGGTTGCGCTGGCATTAAGCGGTTTTCATTTCATATCGATGTTGAAGTATGCGTAACCGGCCGCGACAGCCAGTCCGAGCCATGTAGTACCGAAATCGCTGAGGGTTTTGCATACGTCCGGGAAAAATATAACTCCGACAACCAGGCTTGCGAGACCCGTGAATGTCCAGATGAGCAGGTAACACCAGACAATGAAGTTAACTACCGAAGGCTGAGCCTCACCGAAATATCTGAAAACTGCCGGGTCTGAACCGGGGATGGTAATGGTCATCCTCGAAACCACGAGCGCCGAAACCAGTCCGCCTACGGTTGTTAGTACATATGTCAACCCGTGATGTAATTCCAGCGTCCCACATGATGGATCCTTTGAACATACTATTGCCTTAATTATAATGTAAACGGCTATCCCGCTATACAAAATCAAAAGTATATAGGCAATTATTCCACCGATTATCAGCTTATATTTCATATTTTAAGAGTTAGAGTTAAATATTTATAAATCAGTGATATGACTGTATCGGGGCACGATGCTGAGGCTGGGATATTTCTCGAAAATTTCATTTGTAAGATCATCCTCCAGGAATTTCAGTCTGTAACCGCCTATGGAAACTGGTCTGTTCCTGTTTTCAGGGCGGGAAAAGAAGTCAGCCAGCCATTCATAGAATGCACCAGCCTCTTTGCTGGTCCTGAATATTAACGCATAGTCCCTATTAAGCGGAGCCTGTATTTTGATTATACCATGCCCCTCACTATCCTTGTTTGTCCCGATGCAATAGAAATCCGGCACATAGTCATTTGAGGTGAATAGCGGAATTGTCCTGGTGACTGATCCCTTGTAATACCTGACCCGGTCATCCCATTCGGGAAATGTTTTTTGTCCCTTTATCACGTTTCTAAGGACATAATCCATCTTCACTTCTGCAAATAGGGTATCTTTTATATTTTCCATCGCAGGGATGATCACATCAGAACATTTCAATATCAGCCTGTCAGACTGTATAAATTTCCCGGAGCTGTCTTTCAACCCCTTAAATTCAGTGATCATTTCAGGGAATTTTTTAAATTCCATGGAGATATCCGCGGTAATGTTCCCCGTAAGATCGATTTCCCGGGTACCTTCCTCTTCCATGACTATTTCATTATTATTGATTTTCCCGTTTAGTTTAAGGTATCTGTATTTTATTGACTGATCTTCCCTGCGGCTTGTATTCGATTTAGAGCCGGCTGAGAGCTCGCTGCCTGTTTCTTTCCTGTCGGTTGAGAGCAGGCCTGATATATCTATTTCCAAATTCCTGTTGAATGTTACATCTGCTATTTCCACAGATCCGTATTCAGTTGTAAACATATTCCATCCTGTGAATCTAGCTGAGGATTCATCAGGAATCCGCAGCGTTATTTTCAGATATTCAATCCTGTCGGCAGGAGATAGTTTTATTCCGGAAAGGTTTGTCTGGTTACCATAATCCCGGCTCCTGCTAATGGAAAATACCATTCTGAGATCCTTGTTCGTATAATTGACCGGGAAAGCCGTTTCATAATTTTTCATAAATTCAAAACTCATAGCTTCCATGAATTTTTCATTGTCCGGATACCTGTTGTTCAAAATCTTTATGAACTGGGACTGTGCATCAGCGCTTAGGTCCCACAGCGTTTTAGGGCCTGTTTCCGGTTTGGATTCACTCAATCTGAATCCAAAAAGGTCAATACCGGCCAGGGTATTGTCAACTGATGCTTCCCCGACAGAGTTGTAGCGTTTCAGTGTAGTACATGAAAATGCCACAACAATTCCGGGGATGATGAGAGAAATAATATATCTGCGTTTCATAAATACTTTTTTTGATGGTTCAGAACCTGATTATATGACAGGGTAGTTGCAGCAGGCAGCAGGAAGAAATCTTTATTTCCTGCTGCAGATAGTGGAGGATCATTCAGTCGCTATAGATGACGGCATTAAAGACAGGCCCCGGTATTTCAATGCATTTGATCGTTATGCATCTTACCATCGTGTCCCTGGCAAAACTGAAGTCGGGAAGCCAGGAGTAATACTGACCGTCTTCATAGATATCATCAACGTTCCTGTCGATACATTTCTCTGTTCCAAGATTTTTAATAACCAGATAGTACATAACCTGATGCTTTTTATTTGAAAATATTTTCCTGTCTGAGCGAAGCCTTGCATTCCAATTGCGGGACCTGGTCGAAATTATTGAATTTCAGTGAGTTCTTGATTCTTGTAAGAAGCTCGGCCCTGGATATATTACCTTCACTTTCCCTGATGTGCTTACAAAAATAGTAGCTGAAGGCGCCATTGAAATGACCATCTATAAAGGCATCCTCAGAGGTCTGGTTATCCTTGCAACCAGCCCAGAGAACATGATTCAGCGTTATTTCCCTGTCGGTTCTGAATGATTTTGCAGGTTTCAGTATTTCTTCATCCCCGAGGAAGCGGCATTCTATATCCACCGGCGGTTGCATATAGCGGTGTTTACGCCTGTCAGACAATATTTCTGAGGATAAAGTGAATATGGGTATATCTCTTGTCCCTGTTCCGGAGTGGCAGCTGTCGAGTATGATCTCCATTTTTACGCCTTTTTTGAGTTGTTGAAGTATTTCGCCCAAACTGTCATCAGAAATAAATCCATCATCCCAATTCATATCGTAGGGGCAGATGAGTTCATCCATATGGTCAGCCAGTTCGTCGCCCTCCCTGTCGCGGATCTGGGAGCCATGGCCGGAGAAATGGAAAATCAGGTAATCGCCGCTTGCAGCTGTTTTGACCATTCTGTCAAGCCGTGCCATGATATTCTTTTTTGTGGCACGGCTGTCTGTCAAAACCCTTATTTCGGAATTTTCGAATCCGAAAAAGGTTTTGAGCACACTTCTTACATTTGTCACATCATTGATGCATCCCTGCAGATCATTTACCCCCTCGTAATCATTGATTCCTACAAGTAAAGCCTGTTTTTTCATAATATTTGAATTTTGGTTGATAGCTCATGCGAGGGCATGGTTAACAGATTCATCTCCGTCAGCTTTAACAGGACAAGTCTGATTACTTTTCCTATTCTTTCTTTCAGTTTACCCTGAAGAGTTCACCAGTACCTTTTAACAGAATCATGTAATTGCTGTATCAAATTTACGAGATTAACCTTATACAAGTCAAGTAATTTGAAGATTATTTTATTAGCATTCATGTATGGTTTTCACATTTTTGCTTCACAGCGCAGATAGTCCCAATCCTTGGCCGCGAGGGTCTGAGGAGATCAGAACTATTTTAAATTTCTATTGTTAAACAATTCAATAATGTTGACAGGATGAAAAAAGTAAAACAATCGGAGAAGCACAGAAAAGTTGTTGTTGTGGGGGCAGGGTCGGTAGGTGCAACATATTGTTATGCTCTGGCTCAGAGCGGCCTTGCTGATGAAATTGTGCTGATTGACATGAATCAGGAGCTGGTTAAGGGACAGGTACTTGATCTCGTTCATGGTCAGCCTTTTTTCCCCACGGTAATTATACGATCAGGATCCCCGGCCGATTACTCCGATGCTCAGCTTGTAGTAATTACAGCGGGGGTTGCGCAGCGTCCCGGCGAAACAAGGTTTGACCTTCTGCGAAAGAATGCTGAAATAGTAGGGAGCGTTGCCGGGGAAATTGCTTCCCGCAATTGCCCGGGAGTGATGCTGGTGGTAACAAATCCTGTAGATGTTCTGACTTATGTGGCCCTGAAGCGTTCAGGATGGGATAGGGGAAGGGTGATAGGATCAGGAACAGTGCTTGACAGCGCGCGGTTCAGGCATCTCCTTAGCAATTACTGTGGCATTGATGTACACAATGTACACGCTTACTTCCTTGGAGAGCACGGCGACAGTGAATTTGCAGTATGGTCGATGACCCATGTGGCAGGAATCAATATTGATGAATACTGTCCTGTATGCGGAAAATGTCAGGATTGGAAGGAAAAGCGCCGCAGATTGAACAGAATGTACGTGAATCTGCCTACCATATAATCAATTCCAAAGGTTCAACTCACTTTGCTGTCGGCCTTGCCCTCGTGAAAATTACTGCAACAGTTCTCCGGAGGCAGAACAGCGTCCTTACGGTTTCCACATTACTTAGGGGTGAATTCGGGTTGAGTGATGTCTGCCTGAGCGTGCCATGCGTTGTATCCGAGCAGGGGATAACAAGGATTATTAAAAGTCCGCTTACATCAGGTGAGCTCGAGTTGCTTTCAGATCTGCAGCTATTATGCGGGAGGCTATTGAATCTCTCTCATCAGATGTCTGCATTTCCCCTTATGGGACCGGATATCTAAATCTTACCGCCAGTATCCTGGCATGTTCCTCACATCTCATTATTTCCGCTGTAAAATCCGATAAGTGTTTTAGGGGAGAAGAAATATGCATCTCCTGCTTTGGAAGGATGCCTGAATTCCTTACCATCAGCCGTTTCTCCTGCTACCAATATCTCCCCTGCCTCTCAGATATAATAGATCTCTTCCTCATCATCGTGGCTGTGTGGGATATTTGTTCCTCCGGCTGCAAAATCCATGATAAAAAGGCTGTTGACCTGGCAGGCAGCAGCCAGTTTGTCCCTGGTACTTTCCGTTGTTACCCATCAGAAGCTGAAATGTGGTGGTAGGGCCGTGATGAGCCAAGTACCTGGAAGGGAACATCATCAGCGCTTGCTATCATCAGCCGAGGAGGATGGCTTAACACTGTTTCCCGGCATTATCCTGAAGCCCATAATAAGAACGACAATTTCCTCTCCCTGGGGTTTGAAATGCTGAACCTGGCTCCGGGAGGTATATAGAAAAAGTCATTCCTTCCTAAGGTATATTTTTTTTTGCACAGTTAAGAAGCCCGTACCATCCAGAATATATATAACCTGTTCCTCACCGTGATATCTTACAGTTATTGCTTTTCCCGTAGGATCCACAATTAGGTTTCCGAAACGGGTCAAGCCCTTTATTATGATCCGGAGCCGTTGTCCCCTTTCCAAACAGGGCAGGTAGTGAGCCGATGGAGCAGATAGTTCCGTCACTGCCTCTGTTGCGCCGGAGGGGAGCATTTCAGGTATTGTGTACCGGGCATTTATCGCAACTGCCAGAAAAAGCCAATGTGAAAGCATATCACAATATTTTCATTTATTAATCTTTAATTTGAACCTGTCTGGTTTGCATACTCCCCTTCATCATTAAAATGCCACCAGGGACCGCCTGTCTGGTGATATTCACCTATGAGCCCTTTTTTCCCTTGCCTCAATCATAGTCATAGGCTTGTCAAACTCCGGAGTGGCTTAAAAAGTCCTGGATCATAAGTCAGGTATTTTGATTCGCGCAGATATTTTTCAGCCACCTCATCATTAAACTCGATTCCGAGGCCCGGAGTAGTCAGGAACGTCGATAACACCGTTACGAATAATTGGTTTTGGGATACCGCTGACCAGGTCATTAACCCATGGCATTTCTATAGTATGGCTTTCGAGGGATATGAATTCACGCAAGGTGGCTGCAGTATGAACATTTGCCATAACTCCGACAGGAGAGGAGGCACAGTGCATCATGGTTTTAATTCCGAACTGGTAAGCATATTCGGCAATCTTCCTGGTTTCAATCATCCCCCGGAAGTAAGCAGGTCAGGATGTATAATATCCACCGCATTCTGTTCGATCCATGGCTTGAAATTCTCCAGGCTGAAAATATCCTCACCATTAAGTGTCGGTGTTTTGGAACCTGCAGTGATCTGTTTGTTAAGATTAACGGAATTGAACTTTGTGAAGTGTATTACATCTTCAATATAAGCAAGATTGTACGCTGGATCGGACATGAAATTTCCAAGTTCTGTTCCGCTTTCAACAGTCATATTTCCGAAGTGGTCGGCTCCCAGCTTTACATCGTATCCGATTATGCCACGGGCCGTACGGACATGTTCACCCCATATTTCCAGTCCTTTTCGGGATGGAACATTGTTGACTATGGTACCTTCAATATCTTTGAGCAGGTAGGGGGTAAGGTCAATCTTATAGTGTTTCAATCCGAGGTCAAACCTTCTCCTCATCATCAGTTTCAGGTCCTCCTCCTTCATCACTGTAGGACAATCGGCATATATTGCGACCTTATCGCGAACCTTTTCTCCGAGCAGTTTCCAGCATGGCACGCCAAGGGCTTTCCCGGCGATGTCCATCAGAGCAATATCAATTGCACAGTACCCTCCGGCATATCTGCCAGGACCGGTAAGATGCCTTATACTCAGCAGTATTGGTTCAATGTCGAGAGGATCTTTACCGATCAGGTATGGTTTAAGCATCAGTGCCTGTGCTATCCAGCCTGCATCCCTTACCTCACCGAGCCCGGTTATACCCTGGTTTGTATAGATCTTAATTATGGGGAAATCATATATCGAAGCAAGGGTTGCTCCCCGTATATCGGTAATCCTGAGACCTGAAGGTCTGGAAGGTGCGTTTTTCGGATTTGAAAATGATTCATTCATTAATCATTCCGGAGTAACCCATAGCTATTCCGCTCATCAGGGTCTTTTTGAAAAATGATTTTCTGTCCATAACATTTGAGAGTTTATAGTTTGCCTGACCGCTGAATACAGCAATTTGGAAAAATGGACCAGGCTTTTTCAGTTATTTCACGTGTCATCCAAATTTAATATAAATGCAATTATAACCGGTATTCAACGCTGTTAAAGTTAATATTTTTCTGAAAAAGATAGTATTCGCCTTGATCATTTATGTGGCTCTTTCATTATCTGCAGGAACGGATCAGTCTTGCGGAATTTTTTTGCAGGCTGGCTTAAGGTCATACTTTAAAATAGAGTCCCAGTTGGTGGTATTTTTATTACCTTTGCGCCGGATTTATTGATAACAGTCTCTATCTCTATAAATGAAGATTACGGTCAGAAATTATTTATTTTCAGTATATGTTCTGGCAAATCTCTTCACTTTGTCTGAATTCGTTTTCCCAGGTTTCTCAAAAAACAATTATAAAAGGAACGGTCACTGATGCATTGAACGGATCTCCGATCCCGTTATGCTTCCGTATTTCTTAAAGGTACCACTGTTGGCACCCTCACGGATATAAACGGAAAATACAGTATAGAATCCTCCTTCCGGCAGATATAATATCTTTTTCATTTATCGGATACCAGGTGGAATCGCGTCAGATAAAAACTGGTGTCGAGCAGACAATCGATGTAAGGCTTGCCTCACGTCGATTTCGCTTGATGAGGTTGTGGTCAAGGCTAAGAAAAAAGAGTACAGAAACAAGGATAATCCCGCTGTTGAGCTGATTGATAAGGTTATCGGAAAGAAAGACGAGAACAAGCCTGAGGCTTACAATTTTCTGGAATACAAGACATATGAGAAAATTCAGTTCGCCTTCAGCAACATCACTGAAAATTTCAAAAACAGCAATGCTTTTTCGAAATTCAATTTTGTATTCAACAACATTGATACCACCAGGCGTATCGGAAATGATATTCTTCCTGTGTTCATAAAAGAGTCAATTTCAGCTCATTATTTCAGGAAGCAACCTGAGGAATCGAAAGAAGTTCTCCTGGCTGAAAAATCGATCAATCTGGATGAATATCTGAACAATAAAGGAGCATCAGCCTATCTGAACTACCTCTATCAGAACATAAATATTTATGATAATGAGATTCTGTTCCTGACAAATAAATTCCTGAGTCCGATTGCAAATACGGCTCCTCTGTTTTACAGGTATTATATTATTGATACATTGCCGGTTACAGATATAAAATGTATACGGTTGTTTTTTGAGCCGCGGAATAAATCGGATTTTCTCTTTCATGGCAACCTGTACATAACAATGGACACCTCCTATGCTGTCAGGAAAATTGACATTGGAATAAATAAAGCTATTAACATTGACTGGGTTCAGGACATCAGCATCACCCAGGATTTCGAAAAATTCGGACAAAAGCCATGGCTTCTTTCCAGGGAAGAGATTTCAATTGATTTCGGAGTAGTTAAAAACTCACTTGGTTTGTACGGTCAGCGGACAATCTCCTATAAGGACTATAAAATCAATGAACCCATAAGCGAATCTGTTTTCAAAGGGCCGGCAAAAGTTGAGAAGATCGATCCGAAATCTTCGGAAGAGAGCTATTGGGAATCTAACAGGTATATTCCCCTTTCCAAGTCAGAGGAACAGATCTACAGCACTATAGACAGCCTGAAAAAAATTCCGGATTTCAGAAGGAAGATGGATATCATTATGATTATTACAGGTGGATTTCTGAAGCTTGGAAAAATAGAAATCGGACCGGTAAGCAGTTTTTACAGTTACAACAGTGTTGAAGGCTCCAGGTTCCGGTTTGGAGGCAGGACATCGACTGATTTCAGCAAAAAGGTAACCCTTGACGGATATATGGCCTACGGATTGAAGGATAATATGCTGAAATATAATGCCGGAATTACCTACTCTCTTACATCAAGGACTATCTACCAGTTTCCTGTAAAATCGCTGCGCCTCAATTATATGAAGGATACCAGGATTCCGGGACAGGAGCTTCAGTTTTCACAGAGTGACAATTTTTTCCTCTCCTTTAAAAGAGGAGTGAATGACAAGCTTTATCTGAACAATACAATAAAGGCGGAATACCTGAACGAATTTGAAAATCATTTTTCCTATCTGCTCGGGTACAGTTATACGCGCCAGGCTCCAATAGGCAATCTTTATTTCATTACCGATGCGACCGGTTCCTCGCCAGCTGATAACAGACTATATAAATATTTCGGAAGTCTATGTCAATCTGCGGTATGCGCCGAATGAAACCTTCTACCAGGGAAAACAGTACAGGGTTACTTTTCCCAACAAATATCCTATAATTCAGCTTAAGATAGCAGCAGGCTCGCACGCTGATAAATAATGATTATGATTATCTGAGGTTTCAGCTCAATATAAGCAGGCGCTATTATGTTTCAATATTCGGATACACGGATATCTCCTTTGAGGCAGGCAAGATATTCGGCAGGGTTCCTATCCGCTCTTGTTTGTTCACAGGGCAAACCAGACTTATGCTTATCAGAAGAATTCCTATAACCTCATGAATTTCCTCGAATTTGTAAGTGACAGATATGTGTCACTGAATGTTGATCACAGCTTCAATGGCTTTATATTCAATAAAGTGCCTTTGCTGAAGAAGCTGAAATTAAGGGAACTGGTGACATGCAAAGTATTGTATGGCAAAGTTTATAACAGCAACAATCCTGCCTATCAGAGTGATCTGTTTTTATTTCCGACCGACAATGCAGGCGTTCCGCTTACTTATACTCTTGATAACAAGCCATATGTTGAAGGCAGTCTCGGGCTTTCCAATATTTTAAGGGTACTGAGGGTTGACTTCATCAAGCGGTTCACCTATCTCAACAATCCCTATATTGCAATTTTGGGATAAGGGTCCAATTAAGGCTTGATATTTAGAGATAAAATTGAGTCAGGCAGGTTATTATATTATGGGAATAAAAATATAAATCCCGCAGAATTTTATTTCTGCGGGATTTTTTTAGTAAGAAGTTTTACCCCCTTCACCCTGATTATGTATTGCAGAATTAATTCATTTATTATCTACTTATTTCAACAACAGCGTATTTTGAAATTTTCCAGAACTGATCCGGATCAGTAATTTCAATGTAAGCAATTTTGTCCTTATCCTCATGTATCATCTCATAGGAACCTGCCGGGTGTTCAGTAATAAGTTTGGCACTCTTCGAATTGATAGGGATAGTCTTGGTAACGGTGATATCAATCTGGGAAAATACGCTGTCAGAGAAATTTTCCTGCAGAGATTTGTTTTTTCCAAGTCCGAGAAATCCTCCCTCTTTTGATACAAGTCCTTTGGCTTTCAGATCCTTGAAAGTTCCTTCTGCAATAAATGCTTTATTCTTTTCAGCTGTCTGAGCACTGATTGTCTGATCTTTTTGTGTAATTGCAACCTTCATATCACTGACAGTCGAATTGAGTTGTTCGATTTTGAAATTCTTTTCTGCAAGCGCAGTTTTCAGATCTGAAATATCGACTTCACTCTGCTTCATGGCTGTTTCAAGTTCGGTGATCTTATTCTCAGGACCTTATTGTTCCGCCTGATCTCTTAAGCTGTTCATTGAGCGATGCAATTTTCTTTTTATTCTGATCGAGAAGTGCATTAATGTAGTTTATATCCTCCATGATCTGCTTTTTCCGGTCTTTGGAAAATTCCCTGTCAGCAGCATTCATGGTAATGATTTTTTCCTTTTCCTTGATGGTCTGCAGATTTTTTTCGATCTGGTCAAATGTAATAACCCAGTCGTTAATAGTTGAATCCCTCTGGGTTAGCAGTTCAGTGAATGAATACTTCTGATCTTCCATCATGGTGATTTTTTGTTCTTGTTTTTAACATGGAGTAAAAGATTATTCCGGCTGCAATTAGAAAACCAGCGCTATAAGTGCAGCTATCTGCGCTCCTTTTACTACGCCCTCATTCCTGGCAATCTTTTCTACACGTTTCTTGTACAATTCGCTGTTAAGAGATTGCAGTTTCATTCTGCGGGCCATTTAAAGGTTTGTCATCTGTTTTCATATCAATACCTCCGTTTTTTAATTTGCTCTGTTTATTTATTTTAATGCAATAAATTCTTAAAATAATAATGGATAATAATTATCCGAACCATGATTATTCAAATGCAGTGCCGTAAATATATTTCAATTAAATGGCTTATAATGAATTTAATAGCCTTACAGGATATGAAATGTATTGTTCAATTTGAGAAAATATTCTCATTTTGAGAATGAAATAGTTGTTTTTTTACTGATTCCATCCTTTTTCATCCTTCAGGATCCGGTAAATAGTTGAGACACCTATATCAAGTTTGCCGGCTGCAACTTTTATATCCATATTATGTTTTTTAAGAGTGGATTTTATTATTTTCAATTCATATTCCTTCAGTGTCAACTGGTCTTCAGAGGTATAGGATACTGTATCGCCTGCATCGAGGATGATATCTGCAGGTCCTATTTGCCATCGTCAGAAAGGGTAACTGCCAGTTCTATGACGGATTTTAATTCTCTTATGTTTCCCGGGAATGTAGGAGAGAAGTTTCATTTGAGACTTCTCCGAAAATTTTTTCGGGTTTATATTATTTTCAGAGCAAAGTTTTCAATAAAATGATGAGCAAGAATCAGGATATCATTTCCCCTTTCGCGGAGAGGAGGGAGTTCGATGGGCAGTCCCAGAAGCCTGTAATAAAGTCTTCCCTGAATTTTCCCTTTTTAACCTCCTCCTTAAGGTTTTTATTTGTCGCAACAATTATCCTGCAATCGGTCTTAACGGATTCTTGCTTCCAATCCTGACGATCTCTTTTTCCTGCAGTACCCTTAATAATTTTACCTGAAGATTCAGTCCATTTCACCCACTTCGTCAAGGAAAAGCGCCCTGGTCTGCCTCTTCAAACTTGCCGATCCGTCTTATTGAAGCTCCTGTAAAGGCTCCCTTTTCATGGCCGAATAATTCGCTCTCAATGAGTTCGGAAGGTATTGCTGCCACATTTACAGCAACGAACGATTTGTCTTTCCTGCGAGTTATAGTGGATGGCTTTGGCCACCAGCTCTTTTCCTGTTCCTGTTTCACCGGAAATTATTACAGTTATATTGGTAGGAGAGGGCTTTCTATTCTTTCGTAGACAACCTTGATGGTAGGGCTTTCGCCAATAATACTTTTATTGAAAGTATACTTCTTTTGTATCTCCTTTCGGAGAGTGTAAATTTCCCTTTTCATCCGAATGCCGTCCCTGATATTTTTAACGGTATTGAGAAGTCTTTCCCTTATATCTTCAGATTTTGTAATGTAATCAACTCCCCCTTTTCAAAGAGTTACTACCATGTTGATATCTGACTGTTCTGAGATAAGTATTATCTGAGCATCACTGTTTCCCTCGCGGATTTTATTAAGGAGTTCCAGACCTGTCATGTCGGGAGCTGTAGTCAAGGGTAATAATATCAGGTGACTCTTGCAGGTTTTTCAGAAGATCACCGCCATTGAAGAAGCTCTTTATTTCATAGTCGGGATTTAAAGAGAGAGTGTAGACAAGTAGCTTGTTATACCATTCACTGTCCTCTACAACAAAAATTTTAAAAGGCTTTTCGGACATAAATATTTATTACTGATTTATAGTGATTTTCCGGAACCTGCAAAATAACAAATAAATAGCCGGTTTTGTTATGCTTTTAACTGATTTTAGCTATATGTTCATTCAGAATATCCCTGATCGCCTCAAATTCAGTGAATGTTTCCAATGTAAAAG
Source organism: uncultured Bacteroidales bacterium (assembly GCA_963789465.1). Lineage (GTDB taxonomy): Bacteria > Bacteroidota > Bacteroidia > Bacteroidales > VadinHA17 > LD21. Next base: position 1,758,552 of record CAWBLL010000019.1, on the reverse strand, counting down.
CCTTTGTTGAAACCCTGTCACCATTGTTTCTTATACTCTCTTCAACTTTTCTAAGACAGTTTGTTAGCTCAGCGGCCCCGATATGCCGGCAGGCGGTAACATTTTGTGGGCAAGGTCAGCGACAGTATGCCATTCTTCTGATGCAGTGGCTTCATTCATCTCCCGCAATCCCCTTGTTGTAGTCTCCAGGAATGTTATCAGCATTTGTTTGGTGAACTGGGCATCACCACCAGAGATATGTATCAGATTCTGCAGATTGATTTTCCCTTCCGGATCTACAGGCAATGCCCGTATCGTTTCAGCCTCAGCCTCTTTATTTATATCCGCCATCTCAGCTTCATGCTTTTCAGCGAATCCGGTAACATCGAGGATAGCTGACATAAGCATCTCTTCCGTAAATGGTTTTTCAAGAAATGAATTCATTCCTGCACTTTCATATATCTTCCAGTCATCATTCAGGGAAGCCGCCGAAATGCATATCACTGGCAATTCAGCAGGCCCTATTCCCAGCTCTTCCCTAATGTCTGGTTGCTTTGAGTCCATCAAGCACCGGCATCCTGGAATCCATGAATACGAGGTCAAACTTATTGTTTCTGACCATTTCGACAGCCTCCTGGCCATTTACCGCTTCACTGTATTTTATATCCCATCTGTCAAGTATTGTTTTAAACAACAGTCTGTTGTACTCTTCATCGTCAACAATCAGAATATTGAGCCCGTGTATTTCCTCCGGTACAAGCAATACAGGTACGACATCACTTTTAATCTGTTTTTCATCACCGGTATGATATGGCAGGTGGCAGGTAATGTGAGTCCCCCTGTCCTTTCTGCTGGAGATTTCGATTGTGCCCTTATGAAGTTCAACAAGTTTTTTAACAATTGATAACCCAAGTCCGGTACCTCCGTATTTTCTTGTAGTACTCATCTCAGCCTGGGTAAAGTCATCAAATATGGTATCGACTTTTTGCTCCTCAATTCCAATTCCGGTATCGGTCACCTCCAGGTCTATCTGGATATCATCAGAGATCACGTTAGAGCACTTTATCGCGAAATGCACCCTGCCATTGGAGGTGAATTTAACGGCATTGCTTACCAGGTTTATAAGGATTTGCTTGAGCCTGTAAGGGTCACCCAGAAGTACCTGGGGTGTCTCCGGACTCATTGAATAACTGATGCATGTATTGTTTCTGAGAGCCTGTTTTTCAAACAGAACATAGGTATCCTCAAGAATCTGATTTATCCTGAAGTGAACTTTCTCAAGAACCAGCTTATCATTCTGCAGTTTTGAAAAATCGAGAATGTCATTAATAATATCGGCAAGATGATCGGCCGATGATTTTATGATTTTCAGGGTGCGCGAGGTGTGATCATCGAATTTATCATGCAGGAGTTGTTCTGTGAAACCAGAGATAGCTGTCACCGGGGTGCGGATCTCATGACTCATATTAGCCATGAACAGTTCTTTTGTCCGGGCCAGGTTTTCAGCTTCGTTCTTCGAATTTACCAGGGCGCCTGATATGCATGTGATTTTTTTGTATACCTGACTATTACAAGCATTACCAAAACAGCAAGGAGAATACCTGACAAAGCGAATAGTGCGATCCAGTTGTAGGTTTCTTCTGCAAGCAGATGGGCTTCGTAAGCTTTTTCATTAAGATGTTCAGTGACCTCATTTTCCATTTTTGAGATAAGATCGTAAAATCTCTCCTTGATTTGACTTCCTGTCACAGCAAGCTGAGCCTCACGGGCCATCTTCTTTTCCTTGGTTATCCTGTCCTGCTGTTCAATCCTTGTCAGATTGTGTATAAGTTCAACTTCGTTAATGGGACTTTTATATTTCCTGTTATTGGGATTGTTGTAAAGGCCTTTTTCCGGTTTGAGGGCATTTGCCGAGGCAATATTAAGGGAATCCGACAGATGCCTTAGCTCCTGAGACATATTGTCGCTGTTGGTCAGGTTTAAAAGCTGTGCCCAAATGACAATATTTTGTCTGATGAGCCTGCCAATGGTATCGGTCTGAATGAGGAGAAGTGAGTCATTTGCACAATCATCCCGGAGCTTCTGGATTTTTTCATTAATATGCCAGATGACTTTGAAATATGGCCTGAGATCCATGGAATCATTTGTAACAGTATAGAGACGTATGCTGTTTTCTGCCTTTTCAAGATCCATCGATATTTCCCTGATGGTAAGTACCCGCAGATCAGGTTGAGTGTCTACATGAATCGAAGATACTATGGAGGATATATTCTTGTATGACAAATAGCCTGTGGCTGACAGTATCATCACTGCCAGAAACATCAGTAATCCAATCTTTATCTGTACAGGACTCTTTTTCATGGATTATTGAGACAATTAATTATTCACAAAGCTAAAAAAAATTATCGTTTTTCAGTGAATTTAACTGACCGGCACCCTCCGTCAGGATAGGCAGCCTGTATTATATACAAGAAAAAACCCGGAATCGAATCCCGGGTCAAGTTACCGGCATTTCCAGAATATCCGGAGTCTGTTTTCAATAACAGAGGTAAGGATTTAAGGTATCGATGGGATCAGGATAAAATTCTGAATTACTTTATTGGCAGGAACTACCACAACATCTTCAACCTTTATCGTATCGAAGCTTTCTTTTATTGCAAGCATGGAATAAGTCCCGCCCGGTAAACCTATAAGTGCATAGTGGCCCGCTGCCTCTGTGGAAGTTGAAACAGTATCAGTCCCATGTATTGCCAGGATTCTGGCGCCATCAATCGGGTCATTAGAGACAGTGCTTGCAAAGCCTTCAATTCTTCCTGCAATTGAGTTGTTTGCAGCTCTGATGCATGGTTTGAAGATAAATCCATTAAAACCCTGACCCTGATCCATATTGCCCCTCATCACGAATGATCTTGCCAGATCGAAATCGAGCAGCAATTCGGTAGTAATACCACCCTCAACGTGTAACAGGGGACTTATAAAGACCTTTATTCCTGTTTGTTCTCCGCTTGGAACTTTCAGGCTGAAAGGTTCGGCCTCACCTTTCATTTTAAGGCCTGCCTCATCAACATATAGTCTTACGAGGTCATAATCTCCGGCTTGAATCTCAATATTTGCCAGTTCTTCGGTAATGCCATTTCTAAGATTAATAAGATCTGCAGTAACAGGAATTTCAGATATAACTGTAAAAGGATTCCCGGATTCATCTCCGGATTTTCTTAATTCAATTTTCGTGATGGTTACCATGGCTGACTCAACCTGGTCTATGTTAAAGGGTCCATCGGTTATCTTCACTGAAAGTCTTCCGGTACCATCCGAACTTGTTTCACTCTTATTGCAACCCGGAAGGATCAAGACTGCAGCAAACATCATGATAATCAGTTTGTTCATAGCTTATAGTTTAATTGATTCAGACATTAAATGAATTTGAAAGCAGTCCAAATATAAAATGGTGAAGATGAATTTTTCATGAAGAAGCAGGAAATATAAAAGAAAAACTGGTTCCTTTTTGAATTTCCGAGGAGACTGTGATCCCGATTTCATGAAAATCGGCAATGGATTTTGAAATTGCAAGGCCGATACCCGTATTATTCCTGCTGACATCAAGCCTGGTTGTGAAACGGGAGAAGAGTGTAGCCATCTGGTCTTTTGACATGCCAACACCAGTATCTGCAACATTTATAATAAAATTATTCTTTTCTGACAGGCTGTGTACAATATACTTCTCCTCCGGCTGGGGTATTTTTTATTGCATTATTTATGACATTATAGAACATAGAAAAAATCAGAGACTTGTTTGCTCCTTCAAACTTAAGATCCTTATCGGACTGATACTTTAAGTCTATGCCCGCATCTTCAGCCACTGGTTCCAACTCGCTTATTATCTCCCTTAGGACCTCACCGATTGAAAAAGATTCTTCTTTCAGATACTGGCGGCTTTCAATCCTGGCGATAAGCAGCAGGGAATTTATGAGGCTCTGAAGTCGGTGAAGTGTTTTGAGGGATTCCTCAATTTTTACGGAGATCTCTTCATCCAGACCATTTTGCATCAAGATGTTTTCAAGCTTGCTCCTTAAAATTGAGACTGGCGTCATGAGTTCATGTGATATATTGACAGTTATCTCTTTTTCTTTCCGGAAGAGCTCATCAATGTGTGTCATCATTTCCCTGATGGCACTGTCCAGCCTCTGAAAATCGGATGTTGATGTACTCAGTGGTGTCTTATCAAATATGGCTGGATTGGATATCTCTTTGAGCTTAATAATGATTCTGTCGAGAGGTCTCAGCAATTTTCTTGTGTATTGAAGGTCAGTAAGGAAGGTGATCAGGATGATTGAAACAAGGAAAACCAGCATTACGGTTTTTATGTTCCTTTTTGCATGCAGGATACTGTCGAGACTTTTACCTACTTCAAGCAGATACATATTCCCGTCAACGAGAAAAGAATAATTGAGAACACGGTATTCAATTTCCTCCCCTTCGATCATTCTGGGAGTAACATCGATATAATTAACATCTTCTTTAAGATCAACTCTTTCCAGGCTGACATATTCATCCTTCAGAATATTGTAACTGCCAAATACATTTGAGGAGTCAGATGTAATGAATGGTTCAATTCCGATTTGTGAAATAAGGTTTATGACCTTCTCCCTTTTTTCTATAAGATCCTCATCAACCTGGATGAGGTTTATTCGTTCTATCAGCCATGGCATAAAAATGAGGAACAAAACGGTGAATCCAACCTTGGTGAGAAGATTGAAAAGTGCAAGTTTTGTTCTGAGTTTGATCATTCTGCCTTTACTGTTGTTCCGGGCTTACCCTGTACCCTATGCCTCTGACCGTTTCAAGCCATGGGGTCATTGAGTGTTCATTGAGTTTCTTCCTGATATTCTTGATATGAACATCAATGAAATTGCTGTCGTACTGATCATCGAGAATATTTCCCCAGATATGTTCATACAGCTGGTTTCGGGTTAGAACTTTGTTCCTGTTGAGAATAAGATATTGAAGGAGGTCGAATTCCTTCCTTGTAATAAAAACCTCCTCTCCTTTACAGATGATTTTCCGTGATTGAAGCTCCATTGTAAATTCCCCGATATCTATATTCTGATTCGAAATATTGAATTTTCTTCTGGCTACTGCCTGTATCCTCGACATAAGTTCCATCAGTGCAAACGGTTTGGCCAGATAATCGTCGGCACCAAGGTTCAGTCCCCTGACCTTGTCTTCCACAGCACCCCTCGCAGTTATTATTATAAAGGCAGCATTATTGCCTGCATTTTTAGCTTCGGTAATCAGATCCAGTCCGTTGTAATCAGGTAATCCCAGATCAAGCAGTATAAAATCATAAAGGTTTATTGCAATTTTCTCGGAAGCCTCTTGTCCTGTAAGAGCCATTTCACAGAGCAAGCCTTCCTTTGTCAGGAAATACAGCAATTTCAACTGCAAGACTTTTTTCATCTTCGACTATAAGAACATTCATATTTTAAGGTCTATAAAATTTTGAAGAAAGCATTTAAATAGAAAGTAAATCCCTCTGGTTCAGGATACAGAGGACTGTTATATACAGGCAGTAGGTATGACGCTTCTGCTTCCATACTGAACTTGCCATAGCTGAATGTAACAGGCAAGTGAAAATACCAGATCCATTAATCCGAATTTTTCTGATAATGTCTCCGATGAAGCCATTGATTGTTTTCGTATTCCACTGAAAGGAGAGTAACTGCCATATCTCTTCATGCCTGATGGTGTTTGTGTGCTGACCAGGTTGCCAAATAATATATCAATATCCGGATCAAAGGATAGAAGCGCTTTGCCCTTGAAAAATTCAGGAGTTTCGAAGTAGCGTGAGTTGCTTATTTGCAGATAAAACCCATTTGCTATATGACACAATTTCGGAAAAGGATATTCTTGTATATAATATTTTCCAGTCAAAACCAGTTGTGAGGTTCAGATATCCGAAATCCGAAAAAAGTGAATCCTGAAGTGGCCTGGACGTTTTGTACACCGCAATATCTGCTGATATATCAAACCATGAATTAAAGGCGTGGCTGTAATTTCCTGCAAAATTATAAAATGCAATATAGGGAGATGTTTGGTTCAGATGTGCTGCTGAGGCGGAGGCAAAAAGAGCATTTTTGTAGCCGTAGGTTACCGAAGCTGCATAAAATGGCTTGTTATCAGATATTGAAGTACCCAAATAGATCATATTGCTGCCGGCTCCCAGTCCGGTGTAAAGGGAATGATTCTTTTCCACTGAAGCATCAGACACAGGAGATTCCTTTGAAGAATGGGATAATGTATCTGACTGTCCGAAAGCAACCGACGGCAACACAATACAAATTGCAAAAATAATAATAATGCTTTTGACCATGAAACGCTAATTCATCCGAAAATTTGAGCTGTTTTAAATTCTATCTTCTGCCATGTCTTCCAGCACCGGCTGGTCTTCCAACACCTTTGGGCACTCTTGACCCTGATGGTCTTACTATATCCGGAGGCCTGGCACCACGCGACCGGCTCATATCGGGTCGTGTTGATTTAACCTGTTTAACCGTCCCGTTTTTATTTCCTTTATCCTGATTATGTTTATTATCCTCATTATCAGACTTTTCTATTTTGGATCTGTTACAGGTTCTGCTTTTTTTTTCGTGGCTTCCTTTGGCCCTCTCACTTTGTAGGTACAACCTGGGCTATCCCGGTTACACAGGATAGTAAAAATAAAGTCAGAAAGAAGATTTTAAGTAATATTTTCATGAGTTCACCTTTATAATTATTAATTAACTTCAAATACCTGGCCATTAAAGTATATCATTCAGTTATCTAACCAATGACTTACAATAACTAACGGCAAAGTTATGGAATAATTATGAAGAATCGGATGAAGAATTTTGGAAGAACATACAGGGCCAGGATTGGTGATCTGAAGATGGGAAATGGGAGAAGGGAGGATGGGGTATTGGGTGATTCGGTAAAAGTATGCTTTATTTTCCTTAGTTGCAACACAGAATATTGGTGAAATTGTACCATCGTTAAACCATTGCCGCTATCCGTTGAGTTACTCTTTTACGGTATAGGATTGTGGTTAAATTCGTAATAAGTATTAAAAAGCTTCTGGAAATAGAAGATTTAAAATCAAACACCAAACGGATTCAGTGAAATCAATTTTTAAACATTAATTAATACAGCCATGAAAAGATTGTTTTTTTTAGCATTACTGACAGTAGCTTTTGGTAGTGCAATTTACGCAAGAGAATTTGTTGCTGAAGGGAAAACACATTCAGCATTGGGCGACTACAAGATTGAAAAAGCCGATAACCCGGTTATGATAAATGGTGAAGAATTTAAGGCATTTCTTGTCACTTATGAAAATTCTCCCATCGAGGTCACCATTGTGATAAGGAAAGGAGAAAATTGCAAAAATTACATAGTCCTGTCCGACAGGCTTTCTGTCCAGTATGTATGCAACGAGAATTATTTCGGTGTGGAAAAGCTTGATAAATCTATGATTATAGATGGTATTACGCCAACTGAGGCATTTCTTAACAGAAATGAGTATTTCCATCAGAAAAAGCTTGCAGCTGGAAACAGAGGGGAACTTGAGAATACACAGCTTATTGCTGCTTACTTCCCTCTGCTTCCCGAAAACAGCTGATAATTTTCAGTTTTTATCTGGCCGCCCGGCCGCATTGAGTTTTAGATTTTAAGTTAACCATGAAGAGGGTGTCTCAAAAGGACACCTTCTTTTTTATATTTTCATTTCTTTTGTTCCTCCAAAAGAAACGAAACAAAGAAAAGGAGTCCGGAAATGATAACTTCAACCTTTTTTGGCAAAATGCCTTAAGCATCACGCTCCCAAAAAAGGCTGAAGTTCGCGCCATTTCCGGTTTGCCACCGCACCTTCCGCTCGAAATTACTGTTAATAATTGTCGTAAAGTGTTGAAAAGAAGAGGGATGCCTCCCCCTTCCAAGAACCTCAAATTATGTAACTTGAGGTATGCAAAATAAATAGTAGAACAAAGGTAATCTTTAAAGATTACAGTCCCAACCAAATTTTACTTCTTCCACCTTCACTGGAAGAGATGATAGATCCGAACCATCCGGTTAGAGTTGTGAATCAAGTCATTGATAGTCTTGATTTAGATTTATTAATAAAAAAATATAAGGGAGGAGGATGTTCGAGTTATCATCCTCGTTTACTGCTTAAACTTCTGGTATATGGTTATCTTTCTAACCAATACTCCAGCCGGAAAATAGAACAGGCAACAAAGCAGAATATACATTTTATGTGGCTTAGCGCAATGAGCTATCCTGATCATAACACTATTAATCGCTTTCGGAGTGACAGGTTAAATGGTGTTTTGAAAGAGATTTTCAGCCAGGTGTTTTGTTGTTGGTTGATAATGGAATAATAACATTGAAGGAAGCTTATCTTGATGGGACCAAGATAGAGGCTAATGCTAATCGCTACACTTTTGTCTGGGGGCGCAGCATAAGTAAGAGCAAGGATAGGATAAAGAAGCAACTGGATGAATTATGGAGCTATGCAGAATCTGTAGCCAGGGAAGAGCTTGAGAATAATGAACCTGAAAGCTTTGAAAAGATCGATCAGGAATCAGTTCTGAGAACAATAGAAAGTATAGATAAAGCTCTGAAGGGAAAACAGATAGATAAGGAAGTAAAACAGAAGCTTAACTATGCCCGCAAAAACTGGCCTGAAAATCTCAAGAAGTATGAGCAGCAGGAAAAAACATTGGGTAATCGTAACAGTTATTCCAAAACCGATCCTGATGCTACCTTCATGAGGATGAAAGAAGATCATATGCTCAATGGCCAGTTAAAGCCCGGGTATAACTGGCAGATAAGTACTGAGAATCAGTGTATTTTAGGATACACTATCCATCAAACTACTAATGACATTAACAACACTTCAATCCCATATGGAATCTTTAAAAGAAAACCTGGGCAAGATGCCTGATACTCTTGTAGCTGATGCTGGATATGGATCTGAAGAAAACTATGAGTACCTGGAAAACAATAATGTAGAGGCTTTTGTAAAATACCAATACTTCCATAAAGAACAGAGTAAAAAATGGAGAGATGATCCTTATAGAACGGAGAATCTACCGTATGATGAGAAGAACGATAGTTACACCTGCCCAATGGGGCAGCAAATGAACTTTATCAAAGAGAAGATAAAGATTACAGATAATGGGTTTAGACAGATCAAAACGATTATATCAGGCAGAAAACTGTAATGGTTGTCCAGTGAGAGATATCTGTAACAAGAGCAAATCAAACAGAATAATAGAAATTAACGAAAAGCTAAATCACTATAAATCAATAATAAGGGAAAGGCTTACCAGTGAACGAGGGAAAAAATATCGAAGTCAGCGTCCCGTAGATGTAGAAGCTGTCTTTGGAATTATAAAGTGGAATAGAAACTATAGGAAATTTTTGCTCAGAGGTCTTGAAAAAGTAGAAATAGAAGTCGGATTATTGGCTTTATCACACAACTTAAGCAAATTAGCTGCAAGGAATTAGCAGAAAATCCCTGTTTTTTTGGAAATTGCAGAAATCTCAAAAAAACTCATAGTTTTTAAAAATCATCAGAAAAATCTAAATAAAAAAGCCGTCTCAATTATGTTATGAGACGGCCTCTTCTTTTTTTATGGCACTGTCCCGGAATTATTATTTTATTATCCGGTAAGGGCCGGAATTTGTTTCCCGGAGGCCCTGAAATTTTGAAATTGCCTGAAAATGACCATTTGTAGCACCAGGTCTTCCAATGGTAGATTTACCCTTTTCAGGTATTTGTTGATAGATTAATTTTGACTCAAAGACAGGTACAAATGCTCCATTAAATTTAAAAGTCATTTTAAAGAGAGCAAAAAAGAGATTATTAAAATTCATAAATTAATTATTAAAGCCATGAGAAAAATGTTATTTACAGCACTACTGACAGTAGCTTTTGGTAGTGCAATCTACGCCAGGGAATTTGTAGCTGAAGGTAAAACATATTCAGCTTTAGGAGACTACAAAATTGAAATTGCAGATAATCCTGTAACGATAAATGGAGATGAGTTTCAGACATATGTGATCAGCTATCAGAATACACCCCTGGAGGTAAAGGTTGCAGTCAGGAAAGAGCATAACTGCAGGAAATACATTGTATTGTCCGATAAGCTTAATGTTCAGTATGTATGCAATCCATACTATTTTGGAGTAGAAAGGCTCGATAAATCATTAGAGAAAGAAGGGTATGTCACATCCGACCTTTACCTTGACAAGAATGAGTATTTCCATCAGAAAGTGCTGACATCGGGTCAGGGCTGCGAGCTTGACAATACCAGGCTAATTGCATCATATTTTCCAATGCTGATTAAAGGACAGGATGAAAATGTTGCCGCCAAATAATTAAATTCTATATCCCTCCGGCCCACCTGGTTTCATGTTTCAGGTTAACAGGAGGCTGTCTTAAAGTCTGTCTTAACCGCAAAGGATGTTAAGCCTGTGCTGAGTACGCAAAGTTAATGTATAGAAATACTTTTCTTTGCGTTCTTTGCGAAAAACTTTGCGAACTTTGCAGTTAATTGTTTTTACTTTTGATACAGCCTCTATTATATTTGCTCCATGTAGTTTTTACCCGGGATAATTGAGGCAGATAACAAATTAAAATATCAGGTGAATGAACCTTGCTTTCAGAAACATACCTGTGCATGACGATATAGTCAGGGTACGGGAAATTGTGGAATCAACCGGATTTTTCTATGACCATGAAGTGGAAATAGCGGCTGAACTGGTAGAGGAGCGTTATAATAAAGGTGAATCTTCCGGTTATTATTTCATTTTTGCCGAGCTTGACGGGATTACTGTAGGATATTCCTGTTTTGGGCCTATAACCATGTCGAAGACCTGTTTTGACCTGTACTGGATTGCAACCCATAATGATTACAGGGGAAAGGGAATAGGAAGAAGGGTTCTGGAGGAGACATGCAGGATGGCCAGGGAAATGGGTTGTTCGATCATAATCGCAGAAACATCAGGGCTTCCCCACTATGAGCCAACCAGGGCGTTCTACAGAAGTAACAGCTTTGAGCTGGAAGCCAGTCTGAAGGATTTTTATGCAATGGGAGATGATAAATTATTCTATACAAAACGTATAGGATAGGTGCAATCGTCTGACACCTAAATACCACTCAGATCGACTTTCTCGAACATCATTGATGGTGTTCTGAATGCTTCGCTCTCAAGAACGTCATTGGCCAGTTCTGTGAGTCTGAACCAGAAATGATTCATATTTCCCGAAATATTCATTTCATTGACAGGATGCACCATTTTTCCGTTCGCAATATAGAATCCTTCAATACCGTATGAGAAGTCACCCGTCGATCCGTTGCAATTGCCTCCATTGAATCCTGTTATGAATAATCCCTTGTCAGTATCCTGGATCATTGCACTGAGGTCTCTCTTCCCTGCGGAAAAGACAAGATTGGAAGAACTGCCCGAGCTGGGCTTCATTTTAAGTTTTTTGCCGTAATAGGTATCAATGTAGAAGTTACGTAATATTCCACCTTCAATTACAGGCCGTCTGACAGATGCCAGGCCCTCGCTGTCAAACAGTGCTGAACCCGCACCTGATGGAATGAATGGATCGTCAAAAACGGTCAGTTTGGGCGATGCTACTGCTTTATTCAATTTTTCGATCAGGAACGACTGTTTCTGATAAATGCTTGAACCCAGCATTGCAGAATAAAATGGATTAATCAATGAGGAAATGGCACGGTTTTCAATTATTACGGAATATTTTCCCGACTTGATTTTTTTCGGTCCGAGTTTCCGGATGGCTCTTTCCAGGGCCTTGTTGCCAATTCCTGTCTTTACCAGCCTGTCGAAGAAAATTGAATTCTCATACCAGTAATCCGACGGGCGGCCCGCCTCACCCTTTACCGAGACATCGGCAGAAAGGGATACCTTACTGCTGCCGGAATCACCTCTGAACCCGTTACTTGTAATCATTACCCTGTTGCTGATCCTGTCAGCATAGCTGGCAGTTATGGAGATAATTCTGTCATCTTTTTTATATGCTTCATCATGCACACTGGTGGCCAGCACAATTTTTGACTTTGCGCCGATAGAGCCAAGGTTGCTATCCTCTATATGCAGGTCCTCTCCGCCTCCCTTATAGTAAAGCTCCGGTTCAGGAAGTGAGCGGAATTCATCCACCGCGAGGAAGCGTGTGGCAGCTATTGCCTCCTCTGTAAATCTTAAAAGCTCTTCCTTTTTCAGCCTGCTTGTACTGTGTGCAGAGTATTTCTTTTCCGTAAAAAGTTCTATTGTCAGACTGTTCCTCATCGATTCAGTGAGTTTGTCGATTTTCTGATCCCTTATGTCAATATTGCTTCTTCTGCTGTCATCAATCGAAACGGAGACCTGTTCAGCACCGTTTTTGAGTGCATGATTCATTACGAGGTCAGCCAGTTCGTATTTCTCATTTGTATTCATAAAAGGCTTTTTTCAGATTGTTTTAACTGTTTATACCTCCTACGGTAAGCTTTTTGACTTTTACAGTAGGCATTCCCATTGTTACAGGAGCTCCCTGCCCGTCTTTCCCGCAGGTCCATGATCCGTCCGACATTTTCATGTCGTCGGCGACCATAACGATATCCGCCAGCGCCTGTGGTCCGTTGCCTATGATATTTATATCCTTGATGGGTCTGGTCAGTTTGCCATTCTCCACCAGGTATCCGAATTTTACAAAGAATGTAAAGTCCCCTGGACCTATATTTACCTGGCCATTACTGAAATTGTCAACATATATCCCATTCTTTGTACTGGCTATTATTTCTTCTCTTTTATGAGGTCCGTTTTCCATGTACGTGGATCTCATACGCGGGATAGGGATATTCCTGAAGTCCTGCCTGCGGCCATTTCCGGTTGGCTTTACCTTATAGTAATTTGCACTGATCCTGTCGTGCAGGTAGCTGCTCAGAACACCGTTACCTACCAGGATAGTTTTTTCCGTCGGGTTTCCCTCGTCATCCACATTCAGTGCCCCACGGTTTCCAGGAATTGTTCCGTCATCGGCAATGGTTACAAAACTTTCCGAGACTTTCTGTCCCATTTTATCTGAAAATATAGAGGTGTTTTTGCGGTTGAAATCGGCTTCGAAAGCGTGTCCCATGGCTTCATGTAGCAGGATGCCGGATTCGCCCGCTGCCAGTATGATTTCCATCTCTCCTGCTTTTGGCTTGGTTGCGTCGAATAGCATGGCAGTACGTTTTACCACATCTGAGGAAAGTTCATCCACAAGGTCGTTTGTAATAAACTCAAAGCCTTTTCTGTAGGCGCGCGAAATGTAGGAATTTTCAATCCTGCCTTTGTCCTCCATTACGCATACACCAACAAGGATGCCCATGGGCCGGTAATCCCATGAGAGCCTGCCTTCTGAATTACAGAAAAGAATATATGAAGAGGAATCTATAATATAGGCGTTAACCTTTGTCACCCTTTTATCGCCCGCAAAGATCTTCTCATTCATTCTCTGAAGAAAAGGTATTTTGCTGCTGATCGAAGTATTTTCCCATGAACTGATAACCGGATAATAGTTTGGCGGACTGTACTCGCTTATATTCACCCGGACTGATCCGGCAGTGCTGCCCGCAATATTGGCTGCTGTGCCGGCTGCCTGCATCATTGCCTCCGGGCTTACAGTCTCAGAATAAGCAAAGCCTGTCTGGTCTCCCTTCAGCACCCTGATTCCAACACCGAAACCAACATTGGAGTACGCACTGTTCACCTGTCCATCCTCCAGGATGGTCCTGTTATTCATTGCGTGTTCGAAAAACAGGTCGGCATAGTCAGCACCCTTTTCCATGGCAGCTGCAATAACCTTCTCCAGAAGTTCGGGAGTTACTTCAAAATGATCCATATAACCTGCTGCCGTGTCGGAAAAAGTAGCGTTTTTACATGAATGAAGTGCTGTTGGAATAATCATAGAGCCTGCAACTGTTATACCACCTAGCCGGATAAATTCCCGTCTCTTGAAATTTATGTGGTTTATATTAAAGTTAATACTGTCTAAGGAACTAAATTTAATTAAAAATTGATAAAAAACCATCATTCTGGTTTGCGAATGGTGTGTTTCAGTCTGAGGATTTATTGATTTTAAAGACTATGGCAAAATAGATGATCTATAATGATTCGGGAATTTTTATCTGCAAATTAAGCAATTGCTTTATTTAATATTAGAAAAGTTTAAAATATTATAAGATCCCGGTTGACTTTTTGGGAACAATTTATGTATATTTCCATGCCAATCCAGCCCGCTCATACTATGAAGAAACAACTCTCCTTAATCCTTTTGTGCGTAGTGTTCAATTTTGTAACAGCACAGGATATTCCTTTTTTGTCAAATGTTTATCATTACATCGAGAATACTGATATTTTCGAACTGAACCAGGAAGAGGGGCATTCACCGCTGGTCCCTTTTGTCACAGCCGGAGAGGCTCTGCAAAACAACAAGAAAGCAGCAACCTCATATTATTCCCTTAACGGAACCTGGAAATTTCACTTTGCCGGAACGCCTGAAGGCACACCACCTGATTTTTTCATGGAAGGCTACAACGATTCAGAATGGGATACCATCCATGTGCCCTCAAACTGGGAGATGCAGGGTTTTGGAGATCCGCTTTTCAGGAATGTCCAGACTCCTTTTCCTCCTGACCCGCCCCGGGTTCCAAGGGAGTATAATCCCACTGGTTCATACCGGAAGGTGTTTTACCTCCCTGATTCCTGGAATGACAGGGAGGTCTTTCTCAGAATGGAAAAGACAGCTTCCGCGTCGTTTGTATGGATAAACGGTAAACAGGTGGGGTACAATGAAGGTGCCCAGGAGCCTGCTGAATACAACATAACAAGATATCTGAAAGATGGAGAGAATACCATCGCTGTAAATGTTTATAAGTACAGTGATGGTTACTATCTTGAAGATCAGGACTATTGGAGACTTGCAGGAATTTTTGATGACGTGTGGCTTTATGCTGCCCCCAAAACCCATATTTTTGACTGGCATGCAACTACGGATCTGGATGATGCATATACAAATGCAACACTCAGTTTGACTATGGTGGTAAAAAACTTTTCTGTCAGGTCCGGTGATGGCTTTTCAGTTCGCACTACTCTTTATGACCCTGAAAACAGAGCTGTAAAAGTTATAACCTCGGGTAAATTCAGTCTTCAGGCAGGTTCCGGTCAGACAGTAAAAATATCAGGTCAGATATCAAGTCCGGCGAAATGGTCCGCGGAATTTCCAAATCTCTATGTCCTGATTATGGAACTTATTGATATGGAAGGTAATACTGTTGAGGCTGTAAACGGGAGGATAGGTTTTAAGGAGACAGAGATTCGTGACCAGGTGTTTTACCTGAATGGTGTGCCCATTAAGCTTAATGGCATTAACAGCCATATGCAGCATCCTGTTCTCGGCCATACAATGAATGAGGAGACCATCAGGAAAGACATGGCGCTTCTGAAGCGGTTTAATATCAACTGCGTAAGGACATCTCATTATCCTCCGGTCATACGTTATCTTGAACTTGCCGATGAATATGGAATCTACATCGTGGATGAGACAGGAGACGAATCACATGCTACAGAGTATCTTTCGGGAAAAAAGGAGTGGGAGGCAATGTACAGGGAAAGAGCCAGGAGGATGGTACTTCGTGACAGGAATCATCCATGTGTGCTTTTCTGGAGTGCCGGGAATGAAAGCGGGGAAGGCGAAAATATCTGTGCTGTCATAAATGAAGGAAAAAAATACGATACGACACGATATTGGATGTATGGAGGGAATGCTTTCTCCCACAAATGCGAAGAGATCATAGGTCCACGATATCCGCAGCTGTTCAGCCTGATCTCACGGGTGTTTCTTGTGCCTGACAGTGTTGATCCAAGGCCCTCATTTCTTGATGAATACCTGGCCGTAACCGGTAATGGGGGAGGTGGTCTGGATGATTACTGGGATGCCTTCTACAGTCACCCGCGCAGCATGGGTGGTGCAATCTGGGATTTTGTGAGTACGGGAATTACCGACACGGTCAAAACATTGCATGATGGTTCGGATAATAACGTCCAGGTAAATGTCATGGGCCGTGCAAGGCTGGTGCCGGCTGTTGATGGAAAAGGAATTGACCTGAACGGGCATGATCAATGGGTGGAAGTTTACAGGGACAAGGCACTTGAAATAGACGGTAATCAGCTCTCTCTCACCCTGATGGTATATCCCAGGTCACTTAACAGCTCCGCAGGGGCGCTTCTGACAAAAGGAAACTTTCAGTTTGGGATTCATCAGATCAGGAATGACTCGCTGGAATTTTATATCACCACATCTGCCAGAAACAAGGTTCAGATTGCCCTTCCACAAAACTGGGAGAACAACTGGCATCATGTCACTGCAACGTACGACGCTAAAGAGATATTTATATCAATTGATGACAGAAAAAGCAATCCCGAATCTGTTTCCGGGAATATTTTAAATACTCCTTTCCCGGTCAATATTGGAAGGAATGTGGAACTGCATGGTCAGGAAACTTCAGTATATATTTGCGATGCAATAATTGACCAGGTTGGAATATTCAGTAAGGCAATTTCTTCAGAACTCCTGAAAAATGTAACTACAGCACTGAAAAGGCAGGCTGCCTTGTGGCTCGACTTTGAGGAAATGACTCGAAACGGTGAATTCTTCAGTTATGGTATCGGGGCAAGGACTTATGGAGCCATCTGGCCTGACAGGAGGCCGCAGCCAGAGATGTGGCAGATAAAAAAGTCTGCACAGCCTGTGAAGGTACGTCTGATTTCTGCCGATAAAGGTGAGATAGAAATTACAAACAGGTATCTGTTTACTGATCTGGATAGGCTCCGGACTGTTTGGAAATTGCAGGGTGATGGTGAAATCCTGGATAAAGGGACAGTGGAGATCAGTCTTGGACCTCAGCAACAGAAATTGGTAAGGATACCTTTAAAGAAACCTGTTTTGAGACCCGGTACTGAATACCGCTTACTGGTCAGTTTTCTCCAAAAGGAGAAGACGTTATGGGCTGAACCTGGTTTCGAAATTGCCTGGAACCAGCTTGATCTGCCATGGTATCTTCCGAAGCAGACTGAGCAGCAGACTGGTAAAGGCAGATTGTCCTTAAAAGATGAAGGTGGTCTTCTGACGGTCTCGGGGACCGGATTTGAATATGTCTTTGATAAAAAGAGAGGTGATCTTTTATCAGTTAAGGCGCAGGGCAGGGAACTTATAAAGAAGGGTCCGGAATTGAATTTATGGAGGGCCCCCCTGGCTAATGAAACGGATGAGTGGGGATATTCTGTTTCAAATACCAGGCACAGGACCACTGGCTTTGGCCATATGGCTGCATCCGAATGGTACTCGGCAGGCCTTGAAAAATTATCTGTGCTCCCCGATATTTTTAAAGTGGAAAGATCAGATGATGAAAGCATTTTAATAGAGGTCAGGAATGTAATGTTGCTGGCAACTTCCTCAGGGGCCTTTATAAACCATATTGGTTACCGCATTGATATCAGCGGTGAGTTAAGAATTGACCATACTGTAATACCTGACGGAGATGTGCCGGCATGGCTTCCAAGGGTTGGAATGGAGTGGACACTCTCAAAGAGCCTTGGAAATGTCGAGTGGTACGGCAGAGGACCCCAGGAAAACTATCCCGACAGGAAATCAGGTTATAAAACAGATATCTACAGGTCAACTGTGAGCGGAATGTATGAACCCTATCTCATTCCCCAGGATTACGGCCTGAGATGCGACAACAGGTGGGTACGGATCACTGATGATACAGGTACCGGACTTGAGTTCAGTGGAGACAAACTCTTCAATTTCAGTGCCCATCCCTACACGACCGAAAATCTTACAAAGGCACTCTATCCATTCCAGCTTCATCCTTCTGACGGAGTGACGTTTGATCTGGATTATGCCACCAGCGGTGTAGGCTGTACAGCCTTGTCAGTATTCCCGGCCTACCAGGTAATGCCGCAAAGGTATGATTTCAGAATGACAGTGAGACTGGTCAAACCCTGAACTATTTAAGCTCTACATCCGCCCAAAGGTTGCTCACCGATAGTTCCACTGCCTTGCTGAGGTTTTCATCTGCAGATTTTTTATCGCCGAGTCCTTTAAATCCCAGTCCTTTGAGAAGGTAGGCATTTGACAGTCTTACATTTTCTGCTTCACGCTCGCCGAACTTCGCAAAGAAATCAATATCAGAATCTTTGCTCATCCTTCTATCTCCTTCAGCCTGCAAGCTCTGGAAATATTCTTTTGCTTTATCCTTCTGTCCTAGTTTCTGGCAACTCAGTCCCTGATAGTAGGTAATGTAGCTGACATTGCGCAGAGCCTGATCCTTTGACCTGGTAAAGAAGGATTTTGCATCTGCCTTTATGCCCATGGCCTCGTATGTAAGGCCTATATAGTAATTTATCTGCGGATCTCTCATGTCGGCAGATACGCCTTCGTCATCATCCTTGTCAGGGATATCTGCTATTGCATTAAACTGCTGCAGGGCCAAATCATACTTTTTCTCAGTGAGATACTTCTTCCCGAGCAGGAGATGGGCATCCACGGTGATATCCCTTACCCGTGAGCTGCCTTCCCTGAAATGAAAGCTGCCGCTTTTCAGATACTCAACGGCTTTTTCAGGCTGATCTGACAAGTTAAGAACCATAATTTCCCTGACAAATGAATCATCGCGTTGCTTCACTATCTCATGCCTCGATTCAAACAGCTTTGACCTTGTGCTTACAGGAGTATTGTTCATTTCATAAAGAGGGTCGAGTTCCGCGTAGTAGATGGGGTCATCCTTCTTAATCGAGATGGCTTTCTCATAAGCATTTATTGCTTTTGGAAGGTCTCTGGAATGATTGTAGTATGCGAATCCTATATTCCTCCAGGCTATTGCCAGGGAAGGCTCCAGGCTCACTGCCTTCTCCCAGTTTTCAAGAGCTTTCAGAGGCTGTTTGTCATAGAGAAGGTTTCCCATATAATAGTAAGGTCTGGAATTGTCAGGCAGATAAGCTGAGGCAAGAGTCAGTACTTTTACCGTTTCAAGCCGGAAAGGGAAACCATAATCCACTGGTAACCCGGAAGCAGCCCTGAAATACTTTTCAGCTTCCGCCTTATTTCCTTTTCTGTCTTCGAGGAAGCCCAGATAGTACTTAATCATTTGGTTTTCTCCCTCATACCGTCTGAGGACCTCTCCGGCTTCATCGTAAAGACCGTCATCGAGGTAGCCAATTGCCAGTTCAAGATAGTTCTGGTCAAAACCTCTCATCTTCTTTTTAAGATCGGAGAGTAGCCTTTCACTCTTAGTTAGGTCTCCTTTTTGTTTGGCAATAAGATAATTCTCATTGCATGTCCTGAAATCCAGAGGATCCTTGTCTGTAATTCCTGCAATGGCAATTCCGGCTTTAGCAGGGTCTCCGAGATGCCTGAGAATCGACGATTTAAGATCGGCAGCGCTGTTATTAGCATCGTTTGTTGACAGTGATTCGTTTATCTGGCCCAGGGCCTTCTGAAAGTCTCCATGAAGGCATGAGATTCTCGCAAGCTCGATATAGGAGGCTGAATGAAATGCATAATCCCAGGATGCCCGGTAAAGGGTGTCAATTGCTTCATCATATTTTTCCAAAGCCTTTAGTGTCAGACCCTGAAGATAAAGGGCTTCGCATGCAGATGGACGGGTATAGTCCTTTGTCAGTCTTGAGATTGCCCTGCTGAAAAAACTCCTGGCGATTTCGTATTCCCCGTTCCTGAGGTGAATATTACCAACGGCAATATTAGTCCGTATATCATAAGGATCACGTCTGAGAGCCTCATCAAAATAATCCATTGCATTCAGTGTCGGATTATAGAATTGCAGGATCCTGCTGCCGGTGAGGTATAATTCTTCAACTGTTCTTATGTCTTTGGGGGGGGCTGGTTTCCTGACTGTTTCAGGCAGGTCAGTTACGGTTTTCTGTTTAACAGGCTGATATGCAACCAAAACTTCACCTGTCTCACTGTTGGCCATTTCTGTGTAAAGATCTGTCATTTCATACTCACCGCCTATTTTTATGCTCTCAGTAAAAGCTGTTTCAGGAGATATAGTCAGAGACTTTTCAAATATCACTTTTGAGCCCTGTCTGAGGATTATCTTTGCCTTGTTGACTTTCTGAGTCGAATAATAGCCCAGGAATACTTTGTTATCCTCTCGTTTCTCGAGATTTACTGCTCCGTTAAGGTTTGCATACTTGAATCCCTGAATACCTTTTATCGGATACCAGTATTGTTTGAAGGTTTTAACTTCATATGGTTTGATCCAGCTGTAATCTGGCTGATTGTCGGAAAAGGCTCCGACCATTATTTCAGCATAGGGACCCGCCTTTTCAGTAAGTACAGCTTCTGTGGCCTGGCCCCTGGCACCTGATCCCCATTCCCATAATTTGGCTCCCTTGACTATATTATGATCGCCTATTTCAACAGTACCTGTCTGCCTGCCATGGTCATAGGCGCCCATGAAGTCTTCTTTAAGATCGTATGCAAAATAGGAATTTGCCTCCGGGCTGTTTTTCCACCAGCTCAGATCGACTCCTCTGGTGAAGTCTTGACCGTTGTAAATATCAGTCGAAAAAGGCCAGTGTGTGAAGCTGTTTTTTGCATGGAAAGTAGCAATACCGACACTTGGAGGGAAAATAACCTGGTAATCTTTGTTTGTATGGACAGCTACATTGGCCCAATACAAAAAGGAATTGGTAAATGGTGTAGGGTTAAGGATTTTCACCTCGGCCGAAAAGTAAGATTTGCCGGGATAGGAGGTGATGCCGATTGTCCATCTCATCCGGTGGCGTGGTTCTGTCTCTCCAATCCATACCGTCTTGCTTCCGTCGCTGTTTTCAGCCAGTTCGTAATCTACGGGCAGGAGAGTGGAAGCCCGGTGGTGATGAATCACACACCACTCGATTCCGCCCGATATCCAGGCGCCAAGCATTCCAATGTTCGATGGTTTATAAACATCATTTTTATAGAGGAAGTTATAACCGTCTGTTTTATCGGTCCCATAAAAAATCTTTCCGCCGATATCAGGTGTAATACATAGTTTAATGTATTCATTTTCAAGTATCAGAGCCTTCCAGGCATGATCCTCCTTCTGATTTGAAATGGCATCATTCATTCCATAAGGGTAGATATACTTTGAGGCTCCCTGGTAAGACTCACCTTTAAAAAACATTGGATTTTTATCGGGAGGGTTCACTTTATATGTTGGCAATATCCATTCCTGTTCGGAAATCTTCACCTGTGCCCTGAGGGTTCCGCTTAAAAGCATCAAAATGCCTGCAATAAACAATGATGTTACCGGTAGTCTTTCTCTTCTCATTTTGTCAGATTTTATTCCATAAATATATAAAAAGAAATTAATCTTAATCAGTTAACCCTGTTTCATTATCCCGAGATGAACTTATTGAAAGTAAATCCGTTTAATAATTGATCTTATTAAGATTTCAGGAATATTGAAAATCTTTGAAAATAAGTTAGTAAATCAAAAATTATAACTATCATGAAAATATCTGTTATAGGAACAGGAACAGTTGGACGCACGCTAGGTGCAAAATTAATTGAACTGGGTCATGGTGTGATGCTTGGGACCAGGGATGTACAGAAAAAGCTTGCCGATTCGTCAAAGGATGCGTACGGCAATCCACCCTTCAGTGAGTGGTTTAAGTCAAATTCCAGGATTAAACTGGGATCATTCGCGGACTCCGCAGCATTTGGTGAGATTGTTTTCAATGCCACACATGGAGGAAATTCTATAGATGCGCTAAAACTTGCAGGATCAGGAAACCTGTCTGGTAAAATTCTGATTGATGTATCCAACCCTCTTGATTTCAGTAAAGGGATGCCACCAAGCCTTCTTCCGGGGTTGAATAACACAAATTCCCTGGGAGAAGAGATCCAGAAAACCTTCCCGGAGGCCAGGGTCGTAAAAACTTTGAATACAATGTGGTGCGGGTTAATGGTTAACCCGGGAATGATAGGTAACGGAGATCATATTAATTATATTTCAGGAAATGATACCGTTGCAAATGCGGAAGTAAGGAAGCTGCTCAAACAGTTTGGATGGAAGGATGAAAATCTGTATGATTTGGGTGATATAACCTGTGCAAGAGCAGTCGAATCTATTCTTCATATCTGGTTAAAAGTGTTGGGCAATTTACAGACCGGAGCATTCAATTTCAAGCTGATACGGTAATTTTATTTCAGCTGGTTTTTCTGATAAATGCAAAGAGGGTTGTTGCTGCCAACAGAACAATGCAGACCGCGGATGCCAGTACAATTGATCTGTAGTCAAAATGTCGTTTGAGGATTATTCCTGCAAAAGCCCAGATCACGGATAGTCCTATAAATGGATTTTTCAGATTGAGAAGAGTGATACCGGCAATTAGTGTACCTGCACATATCATGACAATCGTCCATGTCTCCTCGGTTATCCCGAAACCCTGCCAGTTATAATGGACAAGAAGTGCCGTAACATTGGCTATGGTTGCAATACATATCCATCCAAGATATATCCCGAATGAAGCTTTGATTATCCCAAAAGGCAAATCCCTTGTTAGAATATTTATATTGATCAGACTTATCAGCAACCCGACCATGACGATCAAAGTGAGAGGCAATTTCCCATAATGCCAGAAAACGATCCATAATGCATTAAGGATGCAGGAGATACCGAAGAGCCATCCGATGGTTATTGCAGTATTCGCATTGACCTGCCTGAATTGAATGATGCAGTATGCCAGAAGCAATATGTAAATTACTCCCCAGATCGCAAAGGTAATACCTGCTGGAACAAAGAGATTGGGAATGGAGTCCGAAATCTGGCCGGTTGTCTTATTATTAAGAGGCAGGGCATTGGCCAGATAGTTCATCACTATCATTACTGCAAAAAAGATAAGGTTCAGAAATTTTATCATTCCTTATGAGTTTATTAATCTCCCGAATAAACAATCTTTGCCTGTGGCATTAAGACCGAACAAAGAGCAATTGCAAGATCACGGTTGGCAACAGAAGTATAACACTGATATCTTGGTTTGTATGGCAAGAATGTATGATCATCCTTGAAATTGATTCTCAAATCACCCTCTTTCGGCTCACTGATCTTTATGGATTTAACCCGGTCGAATTTAACCGATATAACCACATCACTGCTTTCCTTATAATTTGGTGTGGATTCGTAACCGGAAGCAAACCCATTCGAAGATTTATCAAGCTGGGGTCCGATTGTCTGATAATATGTAATACTATCTTTGGTGACTCTTGTCAATCCTCCGGGAAAGATCTCTTTAATACCGACAGCTGCACCTGTTCGATCGCCGTCAATGATAGTGCTTAGTTTGACTGCAGTTTCCTCAGCAGTGATATTCTGAGCAATGCTTTTGTTGTCATCCGCGAGGATATAAGTCGGTTTGCAGCACTGATTTGATATCGCTGCACTGCCAAAAAGAAGCCAAAAGGTTAATTTTTTCATTTTTTCATTTTTATTTCCCGTTACCATTTCCTTTACCAGGCAATTCGGGCGCATCAATTATCAGCTCCAGTTCTTTATTGTGTCTTTCTCGCATGCAAGAAGAAACAATAATTATATTAAAATTAATAGTTTCATTGTTTTTATTTTGAGTTTGCACAATAACCACATTTAATAATCTTACTTTCTACCCATACAGAATCGGGCATATAGACGGACTGATAGTATATTATAAACATAAGATCTTCTTTTGGAACCCATTTCTTATAATTATACTCATGAATAAGAGCATTGATCTCATCTCCTGTTTTCTGATCTTCTGCCCTAGTTACAATAAATGTATCTACGCCACATGTAGTACGAAATATTGCCATCTGTTGTTCAAGACGCCAGTTGTGAACTTCTTCCTTTGTACAAGATATTCCAGGTATCAGGAATAGAAGAAAGAATAATTTTTTCATAGTTAATGAGGAAAAGTAGCGGCATTATCTCTAATACAACATCTGTAGTTGATGTGATTGTCATAAGGATAGGAAATGCCGTACAACTAAGTTCATAAATAATTAAACACAATGCAAATAATTATGGCTGGAATTATTTTCTTTTTCCTAGCCACAATAGAGCATCAATGACTAATTGATCCTGATATTTATTGCCAAAAGTATGAGAAAGAGTTTCACCTGTCTTGTAATCTACTATGTTGTGCCCCATATTAATATAGATCATCCTGTACTTTGTGTTAGTCCATACTACGGGATAATAACCGCTGTGCCAGATCTCGTTGGGTTTAGGACCTGTTCCAAGAGGAAAGCTCGCAGAATCGACCGATACCAGGATTTTGATGTCAGGATCATTCCGCAGGTCATTTTCCCATTTATACCACTCATTGGGTGAAGCTGTAAAAGTTTCAGGAAGATTTCTTGTTGCCGGATGCTTCGAGTCCTCAACACGCAAAACAGCTGTTGTGGGGCCCCATGTATTGCCAACATATTGTCCTGCGCCCAGGAACTCTTTGTGATACCAGTCCCAGTCCTGGGGATAAGCGGATGGAGTCAGCGCAAAGGCTGCAAAGTGAAATCCCATCCATGCCCCGCCATTCTCCATGTATTTTTGGAAGGCTTTCCTCTGGTTAGCAGAATCAGGCCGTGTATCGAGAAAAATAACCACCTGGTAGTGTGACAGAAAAACGTCATTCATATTGTCCCAGTTATTAGTGGAGTCGTACTGAAAGTGGTATTTCGCCGCTATTCCGGGAAACCATCTGTTAGCCTCATGAACGAAGCTGACATGTGCGGCATCATTAATTCCGGTATAAAAAGCAATAACTTTAAATTCAGGAGCCTCCTTCTTCCCGGCACAGGAATAGAGGCCGAAAATGGCTGACAATAAAAATGCAATAAAGAGAAAGGGAGTGAATTTTTTAATTCGCGACATGATTAAAATGTTGATATTTAAGTAATTAAAATACAGAAATTTTGTTTTCCTGACTCAGGGAATGTTATTTGTGATTCTGAGCATCAGTATGCCCAATAGGAGGGGCCGCTCTCCACGAAATAGACAGGAATGCCCTTAATGAAGGTTTTAAGCCATTCTGCACAATAATCCATTCCAGCCTCTTCTGAAGCTATATGTCCAAGGAAGATTACGGCTTTCTTCCTGCCCTGGCTGACTGCATCCCTGGCATACTCATATGTTTCCCACTGGGGGGATTCACCCGCCAGAAGCACATCGGTATCATCTTCTTCAAGAAGTTTAATTTGGGCCATGCTTCCCGGCGCCCCTGCTGCCAGCCTGACATTTGTCAGTTTCATGTCCGGGTTGCCGATAACATAAAAGGTGAATTTCGGAAAAGTCTGTTTAAGATTTTTAAGAAGTTCATTAAGAGTAGTCTCGGGAAGACTGAATTGCACAAGCGAACCATTTGCCTCGTACTTTTTCCAGCCAAGCTTTGCGACCATGCCCATATCGATGCCATCAGGTTTCATACTGTGTATATAGTCATGAAAACGCCAGATCACCAGATTGTGATCTCTTATATAGCTCTGCTTTTCCTTAAACACAGGGTCGTTTTTCAATTCACTGGTCTCATCGCGGTGATTATAATACAGCGGCTCGTGAGCGATAATTAAGTTGCAGTTCCTGTCGACGGCCTGCCTGAGCACATCCATTGTGGCAAACATTGTTGTAACAATACCTTTGACCTTTGTCCCGGGTGACCCTTCCTTTATAACATCCACAGTATTTGGAATAAGCCGGCTTCCTGTCTTTTGGATTATGGTTTCAATGATATTTGCGGCTGTTTCATCTGATCCGGCTATGGAATTCTGCCCGGGCAGGGAAACTGTGAACAGGGTGATGAACAAAGATGATAAAATGAGGGATAGTGAATTCATGATAACCTGAATGATTTTCTTAATCTGTCATAAATGTAAAAGAAAATCTGTAAAGATTAATATATTTAACACATGATCTGCTTATTCAAAATCAAAATATGAATACGTAGTTATTGCATCCGGTTTCGGAGTAAATACCAGCCTTATCATAACTGCCATGGCAGAATATTGCATGAGCCGGACCCCAGCTCGCCCTACCTGATTTACGCCTTGCGCCTTACGCCTTACGCCTTACGCCTTACGCCTTACGCCTTACGTTACATTGTATTGTCTTAATAATCTTGTTAATTTTGACCTGTTGACAAAACCCAAATTATGGATACTGAAAAAGCAATTATCGGTTTCATAGGTGCTGGAAGCATTGCCCGCTCACATGCCTATTCCCTCAGTGCATTAAGATTTTTTTATAGCGATGCGCCAGCGCTTAGGACAGCAGCTGTCTGTTCCGCCACACCGGCAAGTCGTGAGTACTTTGCAGAACATTTCGGCTTTGAGAGATCCTGTGATCTGGACTCTTTTGTAGAAGACGATCATATAAATACTGTTTTTGTACTCGGACCCAACAGGGTACATTATGAACATCTGAATGCGGCTTGCGGGATGAAGTCTGTAAGAAAGATCTATCTTGAAAAACCTGTTTGTTCGACCCCAGATGAAGAGGAGGCAATTGCGGAACTCGGTGTGAAATATCCCTGGATAAAGATACAGGTAGGATTTCAGTATCTCTTTTCGCCATCGGTGAGAGAAGCTCTGTATTTCTGGAAATCAGGAAAACTGGGCAACCCGGTACATTTTGACATTAAATATTACCATGCCGATTATCTGAATAAAGAGTACCGTGAAAAAAGGGCATCGCGTTTAACTCCTGCCCCGGGAGGAGGAGCAATGGCTGATCTTGGTTCACACGCAGCAAGCATGCTGGTTGCCTTCCTGGGAGAGAATCTTCATATTTACAGCGCTGTGCAGTCAGGAGACTTTGAAGATGTTTCGGAGGAATCTGACCTGTTCAGCCTTCTTACCCTTTTCGACAAATCCTCCGGAGCAGCAGGTACCCTTTCGGCAAGCCGCATCAGTTCCGGCACCGGCGACAGTCTCACATTGGAGCTCTTTGCCGAAAAAGGAGCCTTGCGATACTCTTCCGATGCAGCTGATTACTATGAATATTATACTGAAGAGACGGGTGTCTGGAACAGGCAGGCAGTCGGCAGCAATTACAAACCTTTTACCAGTTTCCCATCAGGTCATGTACCCGGCGGCTGGCTGAGGGCGATGATTCATGCTCATTATGTTTTTCTGAAAGATTCAGGTACAGAAGCTTTTGTTCCTGATATCAGTCACGGACTCGCTGTACAGAGGATTGTGAACCAGACTGCAGAACATCTTGAAAAGTTCAGGATTTTCAGGAATCCTATATGATTATTGTACCAATATGCTAAACGGATCATTCAATGGTATCGGGAACAAATCTCTTTTTCTGATTTGCCAGTTCATACCCGATGAGGAAAACCATTTTTGTGACTCTTTCCATTTTATCAAAGTCAATCTTATCGACATCATCATTAATGGTATGAAGATCTGTGTAGTCGCCTGAGTTGAAGAATATTGCAGGCACTCCCTTTTCCATGAAGCTGGCATAGTCGCTGCTTCCGATTTCCGGGTCCTTGCCCATATTGATTGTTTTTATCCCAGCCAGCTTTGAAGATGAGCTGATAAGGTCCAGGATGCTGTTACCCTTTTGGTCAGTATACATCAGGATCTCTCCCTTTGAAGATACATTGACGTCAAATCCCATAAATTTTCCGGTATCGGAGGGCATTCTTGATCTTCCGACCATATCAAGATTGATATCCATGAGTGTTTTTTCCATTGGAATAACAGGATTGGATGCATAGTACTGCGAGCCCAGCAACCCCTTTTCCTCTCCGTTGACCCATGCAAATACAATTGTACGCAAAGGTTTATTTTTGACATTCATGAAGGCCTTTGCCACCTCAAGAAGGGCCATTGAGCCTGATGCATTGTCATCAGCGCCGTTGAATACCTCTCCATCATTATCTACTCCGACATGATCGAAATGAGCAGTATATATCACGCATTCATTTTTAAGGACAGGATCAGAACCTTCAACAAGGCCGATAACATTGCAGGCAGTAATGCTTGAATGCTCAATGAATGTTCTGAAGGTTATGGAAATATTCTTCAGCTCGAACGATAAGGATTTTTTCTCTCTGACGATTTTTTCCTGCAGGGACCGCAGGTCATAACCGTTGCTTTTAAGGATCTGATCAGCGGTGTTCCTGGTAATAAATGCAACCTGCACCGGCGAAGCACCCTCCCCTGACCCGAGTGACATGAACTTTGTTCCAACCCTGGAAGCCCCCATATTCGCCAGTCCTGATCCGTATGCATCATTGAACTTGCTTCTTGGATCATAAACATACAGAATGGCCTTTGCTCCCTGCATGAAAGCTGATATTATTTTCGGCCTCTCGGTTTCTATGGAGAAAACTGAATTCAGATCTTCCTGGTCAGTAAATTCGGGACTCCCGGTCATTATCATTACAATTTTGTCTTTCAGATCAATGTCTCTGAAATCATTATAACCGAAAGCAGAATCGGCAAAGCCGTAACCTGCATAAACAACATTAGCTGAGGCATCCAGGGTGTTGAACGGAGCCATCAGATAGATTATTGAATCATTTGTATAGATATCATCCCCTGTTTCGTTCTTAACTTTAATGAAAGTCTCACCGGCTTTAATTTCAGAGGCCTGCAAAGGTACTTCCTGCAGAAAATCTTTTATGTCAGCAGGTGGCTTTAATCCGAGGCGCATGATATTTGTCTTCAGATACAGGGCAGCCAGGACATTTTCGGGTGTACCGGTCTCGCGGCCTTTCATTTCATCCGATGCGAAAAATGTCATGTAGGCCTTCATGTCACTAATGCTGATGGACGCAAGTCCCTCCTTCTGACCCAATAGGCTGGTTGTGAGAATAAGAAATACAGCTGTTAGATAGAATGCCGGTTTCATATGAAAGTTATTTTGATTTGTCTGGCTCATATTAAGCTTGGAAAGATATGTACTTAATGTATAATTAGCAAATGATACAGTGAACGCAACTCTGGTTGACGGTTTGAACAAATGGAATGATCAGGGGTTATAATTTCAGTATAAATGGTGAACTCCTGGATGAGTATCCGAAGTTCACTTTTCATTGATACATCCGGTTTATGAGTAATGTAATGATAACTGAAGATTATATCAGGCGAAACAACCTGGATCAGTCTTCTTCACCCTATCTGCTGCAGCATGTTAAAAATCCGGTATGGTGGCAGGAATGGAGCGAAGATCTTATCAGGTATGCGGCATCTGCCGGTAAGCCGATATTGGTTTCAGTAGGTTATGCTACCTGTCACTGGTGCCATGTTATGGCTTCAGAGGCTTTTTCTGACCCTGAGACTGCGGAATACCTGAATGACCACTTTATTTGTATAAAGGTGGACAGGGAGCAGAGGCCGGATATTGATCAATTCATGATGGACTTTATTAACAGGCAGAATGGCAGGGGAGGCTGGCCTCTTAATGTCTTTCTCACCACTTCGCTGAAACCGGTCTTCGCTCTTACATATGCACCGGCTTTACCCGGCAGATCGATGCATTCTTTTTTGTCTGTTGCTGAACATGTCTTTAATTATATTGGGGAGCATAGCGGCGACATACCTGATTTCTCAGCTGAATGGAACAAACCCTCTGTTTCAGATGAGGATACTCTGAATAAAACTTTATCTGAATATTACGATAATGTAAATGGCGGTTTCGGAACGGGACAAAAGTTTCCAACTCATTCCACCCTCCTCTACCTTCTCTACAACATGGCTGTAAATGAAAGTCCGACAATAAAGACGATCTGTACCAGGACACTGGATGCCATGCGGCTAAGAGGTCTCCATGACCATCTTCAGGGAGGAATTTTCAGATATTGTGTTGACAGTGAATGGACCATTCCTCATTTTGAAAAAATGCTTTATGATCAGGCAATGTCAGTGTGGACTTACTCACTGGCATTTCGTGTGACCGGCATTGAAGAATACAGTCTGATGACCAGAAAAATTATCAGGTGTCTTAAAGAGAGTTTCGAAGAAGGAGGGTTTTATATTTCCGCGCATGATGCTGATACTGACCATGAAGAAGGTGCCACTTACTTATGGAGTTTCGATGAGTTGACGGATGTACTTGGCCCGGCCATGTTTGCAAGGTTTTCCGGATCATATCATATTGAAAAGCAGGGAAACTTTGAAGGGAAAAATCACCTTCTTAGAATCAATGATGAACCCTTGCAGGATATCGAGGACAGGCTGCTTCTTTTACGCCGCAAAAGGAAACAGCCTGTTCGTGATGATAAAATCCTGTGTGGTATCAATGCACTTGTGTCAGTTGCTTTGATACAGGCAGGAAGATTTTTGTCTGAGCCTGAATTCGAAAGACAGGCAGCATCTCTGGTTAAAAGAATAATCAGTAAGTTCTGGGATGGAAAATCACTTGGCCATTCGTACAGGAACGGGATCCTGCAGAAACAAGGATTTTTGTCGGATGCTGCAGCCCTGCTGACAGCACTAACATTGCTATATGAGAATAATGAAGTGTGGATTAAGCCAATGCGGGAGTTAACAGCTTATGTCGGATCTTTCAGAAAAAACGGAAGATGGATTGAGTCGGATGCATCTGATTTTCAGCCAGTTTTTGCATCCTGGTTCGATCATCCTGTTCCTTCAGGTGTGAGTCTGGCTGAATTCGCCTTGTCAAGAGTTGCTCTTTTATCAGGGATCGATACTGGCTTCAGGGAATATCTGCAGCCTTTTCAATCTGATTTCTATAATATCACTGCTATGATGGACAATGGATTGTTTCATGTCATTACCTCACCAGATCCTGCAAATTGGGATAAAATGCCGGCAAATTCTATCCATGTCAGAGGTGATAAAAGGCAGGATTGCTATATGGGAACTTGTTCCATTCTGTCCTGTTTGACCGAATGGAAACATGCATCCTGTTTTTTGAACTTTCATCGTCATTCACTGTTAAATAATGTAAGTGTTAATTTTGTAATAAACAATCTGATAAATATCATGCAAACCATTTTAGGAGCCAACGGTACTATCGGTTCCGTTCTGGCAAAGGAATTAATAAATTATACGGATAAGGTAAGGCTGGTAAGCCGGAATCCGAAAAAGATAAACCCCGGTGATGAACTTTTTCCTGCAGATCTTACCGAATACGGAGCAGTGGACCAGGCTATCGCGGGTTCAGAAGTTGCTTACCTTGTTGTAGGACTTGATTACAATCTTAAAGTATGGGAAGATAAATGGCCAAAGCTCATGAGGGCTGTCATTGATGCATGCATCAGGCATAATACGAGGCTTGTCTTCTTTGACAATATCTATATGTACGACATAAATGAGATTGGTCATATGACCGAGCAGTCAGAGATAAATCCTCCCAGCAGAAAAGGTGCAGTGCGGAAGAAGATTGCAGCCATGCTGACAGATGAGATCAAAGCCGGCAAGCTGATGGCGCTTATTGCCCGTTCAGCAGACTTTTACGGTCCGGATAATGAGAGGAGCTTTGTGATGGAAATTGTATACAAGAATTTGAAAAAAGGCAAAAGAGCGAACTGGTTTATCAATGCAGACAAGAAACACTCATTCACATATACACCTGATGCCGCCAGGGCTACCGCCTTACTGGGAAATACCCCGGATGCCTATAACCAGGTCTGGCACCTTCCCACTGACAACGCTTCTCTTACTGGTCGTGAATTCATTGCGCTTTTTGCAAAAGAGATGAGTGTTGATGCAAAAGTTTCGGTTATGCCATTGTGGATGATTAAGTTACTTGGCATTTTTATCCCGGTACTCAGGGAAATGCCGGAAATGCTGTATCAGTATGACAGGGACTATTTCTTCGACTCCTCGAAATTTGATAAAAGATTTAAATTTACAAAAACAAACTATCAGGAAGGAGTGAGGCAGATTGTGTCTGGCTGACTCCGGCATCCTTAACCCGACACCCGTACTCGGCATAATTATTTAACAACCAATAATTTGCCATGTAATAGCAGTAAATCCAATCATATTCACTATCTTTGTCGCCTTATTTTAGGAATAATCCCAGCCAGTTCAGGCAGTCTTTATTTCACATTTTTTACTAATAAAATTTTTATGCATTTTGAATCTTTGAATATTATTGAACCTATCCTCAGGGCATTGAAGGAGGAAGGCTACACAACACCAACCCCAATCCAGTCTGAAGCAATTCCTGTTGTTCTAAAAGGCAGCGATCTTATAGGTTGTGCTCAGACAGGGACCGGGAAGACTGCTGCATTTGCCGTTCCAATACTTCAGCAGCTGTTTGATAGAAAAACATTTGAGAAAAAGAGGAGGATCCGCAGCCTGGTTGTTACGCCTACCAGGGAACTGGCAATCCAGATAGAAGAGAGCTTTAATTCATATGGCAGGCACACAGGATTAACATATACAGTTGTTTTCGGGGGGGTAAATCAGAATCCGCAGACTTCGGCATTACGGAATGGGGTCGATATACTTGTTGCAACACCAGGAAGGTTGCTGGATCTTATGAACCAGGGTTATATCTCATTGAAGGATGTGGAAATATTTGTCCTCGACGAAGCCGACAGGATGCTCGATATGGGATTTATTCATGATGTAAGGAAGATCATTTCATATCTTCCCCATAAAAGACAATCACTGTTTTTTTCAGCTACCATGCCACCTGAAATAGTCAGGCTTGCGGGCTCAATTGTCAACAACCCGGTAAAGGTGGAGGTAACTCCTTCAGCCTCAACTGTTGATATTGTCAACCAGTATGTCTATTTTGTGGATAAGGGAAACAAGAATGCCATGCTTCTGGAACTTCTGAAGGATACAATGATCAAGACCGCTCTGGTGTTTACGCGGACAAAGTATGGTGCAGATAAAGTCGTTAAGGTACTGCACAGAAAAAACATAAGTGCCGAAGCGATACATGGGAACAAGGCACAGAATGCCAGGCAGCGCGCGTTATCAAACTTCAAGGCTCAGAAAACCAGGGTATTGGTTGCGACTGATATTGCAGCCCGGGGCATCGATGTTGATGATCTGGAATATGTAATTAATTACGAGATCCCCAATATCACCGAAACATACGTTCACAGGATTGGCAGGACAGGCAGGGCAGGAGCAAACGGCACTGCAATATCATTGTGCGATGCTGAGGAGAAAGCCTAT
The DNA here is from genome assembly GCA_963789465.1 of uncultured Bacteroidales bacterium. Taxonomy (GTDB): domain Bacteria; phylum Bacteroidota; class Bacteroidia; order Bacteroidales; family VadinHA17; genus LD21. Next base: position 1,725,326 of record CAWBLL010000019.1, on the reverse strand, counting down.
CTCGATGACATAGAAAAGCTTATTGCCAAAAAGATCCAGGTTGTTGAAGATCATCCTTATCCACTGATGGAAACCATTCCTGTAAAGGGCTCTGCTGCACCCAGAATAAACAGCTTCAGCAGAAGAAGACCCCTTATCCCCGACAGAAGGAATTCAAGAAGGTAGAAAGTAAATTTCCTTCCGGAGGTATCCATCTGAACCTAATATGCCATGACCGGAATGTTTAGTTATTTTCCTCAACATTTCCGGAAGTTATTTGTTTAAGTATAAATGAATGCCACTGGGAATATATTGCTGTATGATGGAAAGTGCAATCTTTGTGATCGCATGGTAAGCTTTATTATCAGACATGATAAATCGAAGCTTATTAAGTTTTCGTCGTTGCAGTCTGATACAGGCAGATCAATTCTCACCAGATATGGCCTTATGGGAAATCATTTAAAATCAGTTGTCTATATAAGAGAGTATAAATACTATCTGAGATCATCCGCCGTTCTCAATATCTTCAGGGATCTTGGCGGCAGATGGAGCCTTTTGTATGGATTAATAATCATTCCCGCCTTTTTTCGCGATATCTTTTATTTTTTAATAGCCAGTACAAGGTACCGGATCTTTGGTAAAAGGGTTCTTTGCGCGATACCTGACACCGACTTTCGCTGAAGCCGGCTGATGAAACCCAAAATGTCTGATTCAGACAAATGGTTCACTCATCAGGTCTGACACATCAAAATACATTTCCACTGTTTTTGGCTTGTTACCGATTTATGCGTTTTGGAATTTTTAAATCTGACAAATGTTTGTAATTTGCAGTTTCATGAATGACTTTTTCCATTCTGATTTATTTTTTGAATTTCTCTTCACCGATTTAAATTCCAAATATTCCATGATCATGAAAAAATGTTTCATTGCAATAGCACTGTTGTTCACAGGTTCCATCGTAGCTTCTGCCGGCGTACCGGTTAATGAGAGCGATCCGGAACAAGCCATGCAGCTGCTTAAAAACGCGGTTTCAGCCGATCTGACTAAAAATCTTCTGCCTTATTGGTCGGATAACATGGTTGATAATGTCAACGGAGGATTCTATGGGCGTATAGATGTCAATAATAAAGTTTATCCTCAGGATGATAAAGGAGGTATTCTGAACGCCAGAATACTCTGGACCTATTCATCGGCCTACCGGATTTATAAGGATACTTCATACCTCCGGCTGGCTACCCGTGCTAAAGACTATATTATGGCTCATTTTATTGACAGGAAGTATGGAGGTGCTTTCAGGAGTGTCAATTATAAGGGAGAGCCATCCGACACCAGGAAACAGACATATACTCAGTCATTCTTCATTTATGGTTTGGCTGAATATTACAGAGCGACAGGTGATAAGGAGGCCCTGAAAGCGGCAAAGGATATCTTTGAAGATTTTGAGAAATATGCCCTGGATAAGGAATCAAACGGCTATTTTGAAGTTTTTACCCGCGACTGGCAGCGATCACACGATCTGTTGATAGGTGAGACCACAGCAAGGGATGAGAAAACCATGAACACCCACCTTCACCTGATGGAAGCCTATACAAATCTGTACAGGGTATGGCCCGATAAGAGAATGGAGGAAAGACTCCGGAATATGGTTGGAATTTTCCTGGATCATATTATAGACAAACAGACATTTCACCTTATCAATTTTATGGACAGGAACTGGAAGAGCACATCCAGAATAGATTCATACGGCCATGATATTGAGGCATCATGGCTTCTTTACGAAGCTACCAGCCTGCTTGGAGACACTGATCTCCTGGCCCGGGTCAGGAAGATAAGCATCAGGATTGCTGATGCTGCCTCAGAGGGTTTGCAGTCCGACGGAAGCATGATCTATGAAAAGGATCTTGCAACTGGCCATATGGGCACAGAGAGGAGCTGGTGGGTACAGTCTGAGACCATAGTCGGTTATCTGAATGCCTATCGAGCTTACCGGCAATGAAAAGTATCTTGACAGGTCAGTAAATTGCTGGAATTACACTAATAAATATTTGATTGACAGGAAGAACGGAGGATGGTTCAGCTCTGTTTCCGCAAGCGGGGAAATCGGCAAAGGGAATAAGGCTGGTTTCTGGACCTGCCCTTATCACAATGGCAGGATGTGCATGGAGGTCGTTGAACGTGTGTCACAGCATTAATGTTAAATCCTTTAGAAATGAACTCATTAAAAAGGTATTCTTCCCTGATTTTTACTATGCTTCTTATCTCTGCAGTTCAGATAAATTCTCAGGTCAGATTTGAATCAAAGGATGAAAGAAGAGATGCAGGAATGGGAGTGGAGCGTGTTGCAAGGTTCTTCACACCCGCTTATGAATCGAAACTGGCTCAGACGGATGATGACATTCGCCTGATACAGATTGATCTTGGGGCATCAAAAAGGATTGACGGAGTGAAACTATTGCCAAGGGTGTCCCCATGGGGCTATGTACAATCCGTAGGATTTCCTGCCAGGTTTAAGATTGAAGTGTCTGATGATCCTGATTTTAAGTTGTCTGTAATGTATTTTGACCAGACCAGGGAAGACTACGGGGATCCTTATGATGAAGTATGTACTTTTTCGGGAAAGGAGGTCAACGGGCGGTACCTGCGTCTGACGGCCACTCATCTGAGACAACAGAGACTGGCATTGACAAAAATTATTGTTCTCTCCGGCGGATTTGACATAGCTGAGGGTTGCAAGGTATCAGATTCGGATCCGGGAAGTGCCGGTACATCTTTGCTGACAAGACCTCCAAGGCCTCAGGGAGAATTTGTAGTGACTGACAATCCGGAAAATATGATTTCACCGGCAAAGTGGAATCCTGTAAAATATAAGGCTAACGCACCACGAGGTGGGGTGGAGCTGGGAGAAGGACTTTTCAGAAAGACCATGGAAAACAATATCAGCTATCTTATGACTTCATTCACCCTTGATGAGCTAGTCAGAAATTTCAGGGTTAAAGCCGGGAAACCGGTCAAGCCCACTGGAAGAAAGGCTGAATAATTTCTGGTTCGTTGATCTACCGGGTCAGGAAGCAGGCCGTTTTCTCATGGGAGCAGGCAATACCCTCCGTTGGATTAATGATACCGGTCTCAGAAAAAGGATGGACAGCATAGTTGATGTTATTGACGAATGTAAGGAGCCCGATGGCTATATTATGGCATATCCGAAATACAGGATCTTCTCCGGTGAATATGGAGCTTATACCAGATCATGGGTTACGCATGGACTGATTGAAGCCGGCTATGCCGGCAATGACAAGGCCTTCTCTCTGCTTAGGAACTTCTACGACTGGTTCAACGGTTCCTGTTATCTTCCCGAGTTGTTAAGGAGAGCAGGCCAGGGGTCGCAGGGAATTATCCCAAGCACCAGGATGTACTTCACCCCTGTAGGAAAGCCGGAAGATATCCTGGTAGTACAGCGATATTTCCAGGAGAACTACTGGATGAAGGAAATGGCGGAGAGGGATCCGAAGTCCATCTGGCTCTATCCATACGACAGGCCCCATAATTACCTTCTCACTGCCATTGAACCCTATCTCGACCTGTACAGGGCCACTGGCGACAGGAAATATTTTGATGCTGCCTCAGGCGGCTGGGATCTTTATCATGAAAACTGGGAACATGTGGGCGGCTCAATTGCAATATGCGAGGGCACAGATCCTTATCCTCCGAAGTCTTATTTCCTTCACCAGTCAACTGGTGAATTGTGCGGTAGCGTATTCTGGGCCTTCCTGAACCAGCGGTTTCATCTTATTGATCCCGATCAGGAAAGGTATGTCACTGAAATTGAAAAATCAATATATAATGTACTGATAGCCAATCAGGATGGTGAAAAAGGAATACGCTACCATGCCGTCCTTGTCGATCATAAGGACCTCGAAAGCCGCCAGCACCACTGTATGAGCACCTGTTGTGAAGGACAGGGGACCAGGATGATCGGCGCCTTGCCGGAGTTTATCTATTCTGTAGCCGATAATGGCGTTTATGTCGATCTGTTTGCCCCGTCCACGATAAAATATTCAACCGAAAATGGAGACATGTCGCTAAAGATGATTACTGATTTTCCATATGAAGGGAAAGTTCGGCTCGTAGTCGCGCTTGCCGGTCCGACTGCCTCAGTTATCAGGATCCGGGTTCCTTCCTGGGCAGCTGGTGATATGTCTGTTAATGTTAACGGAAAAAGGTCAGTCAGAGGAAAACCAGGAACTTATGTCAATATATCAAGGCTTTGGAAGAATAATGATGAGATCACTTTTACTGTCCCGATGAATTTCAGAATGACAAAATATACCGGTGAGGAACAGGATTTGGTTTTCGACCGTTATGCCCTTGAATATGGACCTGTCCTGCTGGCGTATGTCAGCCTGCACGACAGTAAGGAAAACATCCTACTGCCGGTAAGTCCGGCAAGACTGATAAAAAGCCTCAGACCCGTTCCGGGAAAACCCCTCCATTACACTATTGACGGGAACGCTGATTTTGAATACATGCCCTACTTTGAGGTTCAGGATCAGACTTTCAGTTGTTACCCTTTCTCCGGGTTAAAAATCTAATTCTCATGAGATCAGTAATTACCTTGTCAGTTTTGAGTGCTGCGCTCGTTCTTCAGTTGGCATCATGCAATAAAAGCATTCCAATAGGAAAGCATCCGGATAATCCTCATTACTTTATTTATAACGGTAAACCTTTGGTACTTATAACCACTGACCAGCATTATGGAGCAGTGATAAACCTTGATTTTGACTATATCCCCTTTCTTGACAGACTGCATGAATTTGGGATGAATCTCACTCGAATCTATCCGGGAGCTTATATCGAGATGAAAGATATGTACAAGGAAGGTAACCCACTGGGACCTGCTCCCGACAGGTTTATCCTTCCATGGGCAAAATCAGGTGAGGAAGGCGCAAACCCCGATCTTGGGAAATTCAAATATGATCTCGATAAATGGGATCCGGAATATTTCAGCCGTTTGAAAGACTTTGTCCGGCAGGCATCACAAAGGAATATAATAGTGGAAATAGCTTTTTTCAATGGCATGTATGCAGACAGGTGGACGATGCAGCCCCTTTACCATACAAATAATTTACAGGGTATAGGAACCGGAGCTTTCAGCTTTTTACCACTATGACAGACAGGAAGCTGGCAGATTATCAGGCAGGATATGTTAAAAAGATTGCTGCAGAACTTTACAGGTTCAACAATATTATTTATGATATAAGCGACGAACCTGAGATGCAACACCATGAATCATGGGAGTGGAACAGCTTTCTGCTCGATGCATTGATAAGTGTGGATCATTACAGGCATCTTTACGGAGAGACCGCAAACAGTGCCTCACCTGATTTTACAGGAGATAAGCGGACCTCCTGGATACCAACGGAATATATATCTCCGATGGAGAATACACTTGATCATGACTATACTGATAATAAGCCGGTTGTCGATGTTGAAACTGCATATTATTCCTTCTGGTATGGTTCAGACCCGGTAGCTGAAAGCCGCGCTGAGTCATGGTATGGTATGCTAGGTGGACTCGCAGGATTTATACAGCTCAACAGCGATTTTTCTACTTATAATCCTTCCGGCAAGGGAACAGGAACACAGGACACTATTTTGCCTCAAAAAAGAGTTTTAATGGATTTTATGAACAGCCTGGAATTTGTCAAAATGGAAAAATTCACAGGTTTCAGCATATCAGATTCGTCGGTTATTGCCAGAGGAATAGCAGAGAGTGGCAGGCAATATGCCATTTATCTTTTTCATGGCACGAGAAAATGGGAGGACTGGCCTCAGGGTTCCACAGCCAGCCGCTTTAATGTTGATGCGGCCTGGTTCAGGGACACCGTTGCCATCAATGCTCCTGACGGAACCTATAAAGTCGAGTGGATAAATCCGCCTTCCGGCACTGTCATGAAATCATCTGACAGGGAGAGCGTGGATGGAAAACTAATTCTGGATACCCCTCTCTATCCTTCTGACATTGCTTTGAGAATTACAGGAATCTGAGCTGGCACTTATCTGTACAGGCAATGTCTCTGTAACGCACTCCGCTATGACGTGGTTCAGCTGCTCATAAAAAGTAGTATCTTGTTGACTTAAATTAAATTGTCACTGCAATGAAGAATAAAATTTCTTACAGGATTTATTTTGCTTCGGTGGTTTTGCTTTTGCTTCTCATATTTCAATCGTGCTCCGGGCCTTCACAGAATACTGCTGTCTCTCCATACAGCCTGCAATTCAAGCCCGATCCTAAGGGATATGTCTGCTACCGGACCACCACACCCATAAAGATTGACGGGGTCCTGGATGAGAAGTCGTGGAAAGATGTTCCCTGGACTGATAACTTTATCGACATAGAAGGTACGTCAAAACCTGTTCCCCGGCTGAAGACACATGCAAAAGTGCTGTGGGATAATTCAAACCTGTATGTTGCTGCAGAACTCGAGGAACCCAATGTCTGGGCAACATTGCGGCAAAGGGATACCATCATCTTTAATGATAATGATTTTGAGGTATTTATCGATCCTGATGGAGACACACAGGCCTATTATGAGCTGGAGGTCAACGCCTTTGGCACCCCATGGGACTTGTTATTGTTAAAACCATACCGTGACGGAGGGCCTCCTGTTACCGGGTGGAATATAGCAGGACTTGAAGTTGGAACGCATGTTGACGGGACGATCAATAATCCCTCTGATGTTGATAAAGGATGGACAACTGAAATAAAAATACCTCTGGCTGCTTTAAAGGAGTGTGCTCCCGGACTGCCCAAAGCAGGGGAAAAGTGGCGATTGGATTTTTCAAGAGTAGAATGGCGCACTGTGGTTAAGGATGGAGTCTACAAAAAAGAGATCAATCCTGAAACCGGAAAACCCTTTCCGGAAGATAACTGGGTCTGGTCGCCTCAGGGACGCATCGATATGCATATGCCGGAGATGTGGGGATTTCTTCAGTTTTCGGCCATTGAAGCGGGTCATGGTACTGAAGCTTTCATACCGGATCCTGATCTGAGACTTAAATGGGCACTCAGGACCATCTATTTTGCCGAAGACAAGTATTATCTCGAGAACAATACCTATACATCAAAAATGTCAGATCTGGGTCTTACAAAATCCGATTTCCCCAAAACTCTTCCTGACCCTGTAATAGAATCAACCCGCTCGGCTTTTGAATCCTATTTCCCAATGCCGGGTGAAAAAAAATTATGGACAATATACCAGGACGGCAGGATTATTAAAAAATGAAAAATAGGACCAAAATATATTTAGTTCAACGTGCTTAAACAAAGGATGCTTAAGAGACTGGCTATTCTACCTGTATTGCTGGCACTGATAATTTCAGGATGCAATCGCAATGAAGAGAAACCTCTCAATTTCGCCCGGATCGATCTTGACCTTTTCACCAGGAACCTGAAGGGATTCAACCTGCTTGGAAAATTTGACGCTGGTTTTTCGAATTATGGCTTTACCGAAGAGGAGTTCATTATTCTCCACGATCTGGGTTTTAATTTCGTGAGGATACCGCTCGATTACCGGACCTATACACAGTCGGGAAACTGGGATGTTTTTCTGGAGGATGAAGTTGCCAAAATTGATAAGGTAGTAGAATGGGGCGGGCAATATGGTGTTCATGTTTGTCTGAACCTGCACAGGGCTCCGGGTTATTGTGTCAACCAGTCCAGCCTGCCGGCAAATCAGGATCTTGACCTGTGGACAAACTCCACGGCACAGGAAGCATTTGTAAATCAGTGGGCTTATTTTGCCAACAGGTATAAGGATGTTCCATGGGAAGCATTGAGTTATAACCTGGTAAACGAGCCGGGTGATATGGATGAAGCTGCATACGTGAATGTAATGAAAAAAGCTATTTTGACGATTCAGAGCATTAATCCCGACAGGGTGATATTTATCGACGGATTGAATTACAGCCGGAATCTCATTCCTTCACTGCAGAGTGAGAAAAATATTGTTCAGGCTATTCATGTTTATGACCCTATGACACTTACACATTACAAAGCAGAGTGGGTAAACGGGTCTGATTCATGGCCCCTTCCGGTATGGCCGATGACAGATATTTCCGAATATCTTTTTGGTCCGGAAAAAAGTGAATATCACTCCTCACTTGTCCTGGAAGGAACATTCAAAAAGGACAGTGTGATAACAATAAATGTCGGACAGGTCTCAATTCTATCCACATTGCAGATCAGGCTGGACGATATGGAAATTTACAGTAAGGATTTTGTATGCGGCCCTGACCCGGGTGAAGACTGGACTCAAATAATATCAACAGAGTGGGGTTATCAGAATATTTCCGGTAAAGATTATTCGGTTACGTTGCCTGCTGATGGTTCCCGGTTGACAATAACAAATACCAATGGGGACTGGATGACATTCAACAGAATCTCTGTCAGATCAGGCATTGTTATGGCTCTCCTGGTTCCAGGAAACACCACCTGGGGTTCAATGCAGGATACTTACAAAATAACGGCAGAAGGAAAGATAACAGATGCCATGGGAGATCCGCTTATTGCGCTGGGAACGCTTACAAATGCTCTTGACGAGGCACAGGCAGAAGGAATACCGGTTATGATCCAGGAATTTGGTGTATACAACAAGACTCCCCATGACATCACGGATGCCTACCTTTCTGATGTGGTTTCAATATTAAATAAGTACCACAAGGGTTATGCAATGTGGAACCTTATAGGCACAATGGGTATTATAAACAGTGAACGGTCTGATGTTAACTATGAGCCATACAGGGCTAAACTTCTTGACAGGGAAATGACATCAATTTTGCAAAGTACGGGACGGTGATATTCAGATGTGCTACCGCCTTTATTGGATTAGCGCTATGTTCAATATTATTACAGGATAGAATGAAATCAAAAGAATGATTTTTTAGAAGAGTCAGATCAGTGGCATCAGCAATTGTCGGGATCTTCTTTTTGCAGATTATTTTCTATATCAAATTGAGAAGCTTCCTTCCCGTGCTCTTTGTTATTATCGGCATAATATAATTCATCTCTGATTTTGTCTTTTAAAGTAACGGAAAAACTGCACGAATATTCGTCTGATCCTGACTAATGGTTGATTTCCTGAATCCCTCCTGATCTTAACTAATTCCTCGATCAGTGATTCGATGTCCCAGTTTTTATTTCCATATTGCCTGATTAAGTTTTTCCAGTATGATTTTGAACGCAAAATATCCCTCCATTTACCTTTCGTAATTACTTTCATTTTTATTAAAGGGAGCCCAGACTGTATCAATTCAGGATATAATTTAAGGCCAACATTTGTCTGTTTACCTGAAAGATATAAGTGAGAAAACTCATGGCTGTCAATAAAACTGCTGCAGGACAAACCTTGTTCTATTAAGAACTGCGAGAGGCCAATTTCCCATTTGTCAATTACTGACTTACGTAATTTAACCGGATCTTTTTCATTGAGAATATCCTGAATATTAAGTTTGTCGAAAAAAGCGGGTAATTTTAATACTGCCTTCCGGTTAAAAACGATGAAATGACTTTGAATGTGATAGTTATTCTCATGTGTTGAAAACCGGGGTTTTTGGTTTGAATCAATAACTCCCCAGAAATCTGTCATTTGAGTTTTGCTCCAGTTAAAAATTGGAAGCAGTTCATTAAAAAGAATATTAGAGTCATTAATGCAGGCAATCTGGCTGTATTTTGATATATCAAGGGTTTGAAACACCTTATAAAACATTCCAAGATCATAGCCTTCATTTTTAACAAAAACAGTTGAAATATTTCCGTTGTTATAGGCTATATCTTTATTGACAGTTCTTTCGTTTGTTACTAAAATGACATGATCGAAGTATAGTGAAATCTCACCGGCATAAATTTTTACATATCCGGGAATATATAAATATTTGCTGTAGTGTATAAAAACACATAGATTTTTCTGAATTTTATTCATCCTGATTATATTCTTTCAGCATTGTCGGCAGTATAAAAATGAATAAAGAGAACAACATTTCCGGAAGCCGGACTTTATTTTAAGTAATTAACTGACTGTGGACTTATCCAGGTCAGCCTGAATATGGCGTTGAAATAATATGTAACCAACCGGGCAAACAGCAGGGAGCGCTTAGAGATCGCCGGAACAAAAAAGAATACAACACCCGGAACTGCTGTCAGCAGGGTGGTCACAAGATTGTTTATTACCAGGAAAAACTGTGCTGAGAACTTCTCAAAGCCTTTTGTATGCTTGCTTATATACACATGTTTTGATATGAAAACTTCAGTTTTGGTAATTGCATAGGTTCTTGGGTTGATCCTTGAGCTTCCTCCATGGTTATGCTCTACCGATATATTTCTGAAATATGCAGTTCTTCCATTTTTTTCTCTGACCCTTTTGCAAATGTCTACATCCTCATAGTACATCCAGAAATCTTCATCAAAGCCTTTGATAGCTCTGAAGAGCTCATTTTTTATCAAAATTACCGATCCCGATACCCAGTCTGGTGAAAAAAATTCGCCAATGCCTTCATCAGCTTTTTTCAAACTGAAGATCTTAGTTACAGACCTCTGAAAGCCAGTCAGGTTTCCTATGTTTGGGAACCGGCCCCAGGCATGGCTCTCTTTTCCTTTTTCATCAAACTGGCTGCAGGAAATAATATTATATTCAGGATATCGTTTTGCTGACTCCAGTAATTTCAGGGTTTCTGTCTCAAGGATTTCCGTATCGGGGTTCAGAAAAAGCAGGAATTCACCTGAGGCATGGCCTGCGCCGAGATTGCATCCGTTTGCAAATCCTCCGTTAACCTTGTTATAAATAAATATGAAACCCGGATAATTCCTTTCAATTTCATGAAAAGCAATATCGGAGGAATTATCGACAACGATAACTTCCATACTGAATTTGCCGCTATCGAATAAGCTCAGGGAATCCAGACATTTGATCAGTCTGTTCCATCCTTTGTAGCTGACAACTATTACCGACAGATCATTCATATGTTTTGCCCGAATACCGGGCTATTGAAAAAGCCATAAATTTAATACATTTGGGCTTCAAAATGCACAAAATGTATGAAGCAGGTATTTAAAAAGCTTTCATGGAAGCACAAGAACAGTAAGTTTGCCTATTATACACTTAATTTTGTGCGCCAGCTTATTCCAGGGAAAATATTTCAGGGGAGGTTAAATAAGAAACTTTCCGCATTGAACGAATATGATATCGAATACATCAGGAAGCGTGTGAATTATTATAATAAGATGAATTTTAATGTCACTTTATCCGATGAAGTAGCCGGGCTTTCAGACTTTAAATTCGGTGATAAACCCAAGACCTATTATTTTGATTCATATGAGTACACAAGATATTTTCCTCCGGAATTTAAGGTCAAATTTGAATTTGGGGATATTACCTATGTACCTTCGGAACCTGCTATTGTAAAAAGCAGGCCTGTGATCGGTGATAACAGGAATTCCGTTCTTCTCAACCTGGACAAGGTGAGACATTTCACTTTTCTGAATGATAAAAAGGAGTTCGTCAGGAAGAAAAACATGCTGGTAAGCCGCAATTACGTAACCCAGGAACACCGGTTGCGCTTCCTCGGGATGTACATCAATCATCCGCTCTGCAACATAGGCAAAATAAATAAATCAGCTGATCATCAGGAGTTTTTACGGGAAATCATGACTTTTGATGAGCAACTCGACTATAAATTCATTCTGTGCCTTGAAGGCAACGATGTGGCGAGTAACCTCAAGTGGGTAATGTCGTCGCAATCACTGGCTGTTATGCCTCTGCCAAAATATGAAACATGGTTCATGGAAGCCGGATTGATTCCTGATTATCATTACGTTCTTATAAAAGACGATTATTCGGATCTTGAGGAAAGAATGCAGTACTATATCAGCCATCCGGAGAGTGCCATGGAAATTATCAGGAATGCACATCTCTATATCAGCCGGTTTAAGAACAGGAAGAGAGAGGATCTGATCTCCCTGCTGGTTCTCGAGAAGTATTTTTATAAAACAAATCAGAAAAAGCTGAGCAGTGATCTGGATTTTCTACAGTTTTAGCAGAGCTTCTTTCAGCGCTTCCTTGTTTTCCAGTTCATCGAGCGACCTGGCAGTATAGTGGATCTGCAGATAAGGGACAGAGTTCTTTGTCAGGAGTATTATTTTAATTTCTGACCTGGCTGTATTCCACACCGAATATAAAGTAAGATGGCCGTCAGCAACGGCTTGTCCGTAATTTTCCTTTTCATTTTGGGGTGTATTTGTGCTCCATACCTCCCTGGCTAATTTTGGAGTACCGTATTTCTCGGTTAAAAGTTTTGTGAATTTCGCGTAATCCTGAATGTACAGCTGAGGATTTGAAAATTTTTTGGTGAATGTATAAGTGCCACTGACCAGTTTATTATTGTCATTGAACTGGTAGTTAACGAGTACTTCAGATCCTGCGAGTTCGTCTGTATATGTCAGCAGATCATCTTTGTCCTGGCTCACAATATTTGCTGTTTCATTTGTTTTTACCTGCGTTAACAAGTTTCCCCAGCTGAATCCCCTGAAGTCCTTTGAAGCAGTCTGCGCTTTTGTTATGATATTGATTGCAATCAATGCCACAACGATAAATAGAAACTTTTTCATCTTCGTGACTTTTAGTTATTTGGAGGATATTTAACAATTTCTATGCCAATATCCCGGAATTCTCATTGAAACAATTAACAGACTTGCTGAAAGGTAACTCCCTGGAGAGGCAATTTAAGGATATGTGATAAGAACTTTCATCGGAATCTTATTTCAGTGCTATTTCAGCAACCGGAAGTTTTCAATTATTCCCAAGTAAGTGATATAACAATAATGAATTTTATAATTCAATAGTAACCAGATTTTTATCTACTCCCAGATCCGAAAGGTCCCTGAGGACTGAATCAATCATAGGAGGTGGACCGCAAACATAATAGTTTGTATTGAGATCCGGCACCGAGGTCCTTATAAAATCCCTGCTGATCATTCCATTGTAGTAACCATCGACTTTTTCTTCCGACAGAATATTCCTGAAAGCAGGTCCGAGATATGACTTCAATTCGTTTTCAAGGATTATATCAGATTTGGTTTTATTGGCAAAGAGTAATGTATTCCCCTTAATTTCATTTTTCGAGTTAAGATCTCTTAAAATGGATAGGAAAGGAGTTATTCCTGCTCCGCCGGCAATAAAAACTCCCTTGCCCTTATATGAAATTGCACCCCAGACATCCCTTATAATCAGTTCATCACCAGGTTTGAGCTTTCCAAGTGCTTTTGTGACCCCATTACGGTGATCATATATTTTGATAGTAAATTCAAGAAAAGGATCGGAATTGAGGGAAGTGAAAGTGAATGGCCTTAATTCGTTCTTCAATGTATCCGAATTGATTGAAACATCGGTTGCCTGTCCGGGCACGAATGAATAACCGGATGGTTTCTCAAAGCGAAACCTTTTAACGTCATGGGTTACCTGGTTAATACTGATTATTCTTACAATATGCTCTTCCATTTTTTATTTTTAATTATTAGAGTTATTGGTTTTATTATTAATTGGGTCATTAATTGACAGAGAGATAATCATGGGATTGGTCTTTTATCCTTGAAAAAGAGACCGGTCAGATCCTGTGAGGCTTCGGTTGCGAGCCAAACAGGTGTTTCTGCTCCTCTTTCGACAGTACGGTAGGCCCCCATTCCACCCATTTCCATTCTCACCCAATCGGGACTTTCGGCATTGACACCCCTGTTTGAGCCCGTTATTAATATTGTGTTAATCATTCATTTCAAATCATGATGCACTTCCTAGCCGCAGATTATCCGTACATCCAATGTTTTAAGTTCATCCTTTTGTTTATTATAAATGTTCTGGTCGAGAGGACGAGTCGCCGCTTCAATCAGGGTAGAAATAAAACCCTCATTGATTGAATCGATGATTGTATAATAAACGCATATGTCTCCTGCCAATCCGCAAAAATGGACTTCAGAGACTCCCTTGTCCTTGAGGTAAACCGACAAACCGGTACCGGTAATGTGGTCATTATCATAAAAGCCACTGTAACTGTCAATCCCTGGATCCATCCCTTTCCGGAAAATGGCTGCAATGTTCCTGGTATCCAGCTCAGGATATAGTTCAGCTCCCTTAGTCCCTTGTACGCAATGGTCCGGCCAGAGAGTCTGAATCATCCCGTTTATTTTTATTTCGTCAAATGGTTTTTTACCCGGATGATTAGACGCGAAGCTTATATGATTTGCAGGGTGCCAGTCCTGGGTAGCCACGACAAGATCGTAGTATTTCTGAAGGTTGTTTATCATTGGAACAACCTTATCGCCCTGCGGTACTTCAAGAGGTCCGCCAGGCATGAAATCGTTCTGTATGTCAACTATTACCAGTGCTTTCATATTTCTTTCTGCTTTCTTCTACCAGTCTGTTTCTTTCTGCCAGCAGCCTGCTGCTGAGGCTTACTTTGTAGGTATGGGGATTATCGAACCTTTTGTATTCAGAAGGTAGTTTCTCCAGTCTTTCGCAGCAGTTGCGTGCTATATCAGAAAGTGGACGAGACTGGGATGCCCTCCTGCCGTTTTCCATTACTGTATGAAGCAATTCTTCCTTCATGTTTTTTCTGACATTCAATGTTTTTAAGGGAAGCAAGGGGTGATGAATAATTTCGACATCTTTCTCCTCAAACATTACAATAGCATCAGCCCCACTGAATCTTCCATAATTATCGAGTATTCTGAGCACCTGCTTTTTGTGTGGGAATGTCATTTTACTAATGTTTTCGGTAAGTTTTATCCGAGGCTTGCCTCCGGAACTGGCCAGCTTATAAACGCCATCCAGAGCCCCGTCGGGATTTCCGGTAACTAATTTTGTGCCGACGCCAAATGAATCAATCGGAGCTTTCTGGTCAATGAGGCTTTTAATAATGAATTCATCAAGATTATTGGATGCAGAAATCTTAATGTAATTCAGCCCTTCGCTATCAAGCATGGTGCGGCATTCTCTCGAAAGAAATGCAAGGTCCCCGCTGTCTATTCTGACGCCTGAAATCCGTAATCCTTTCTCCTCCATCTTTTTTGCGGTTGTAATTGCATTTGGCAATCCGCTTCTGAGAGTATCATAAGTGTCGAGCAACAGGATGCAATTATCAGGCTGGGTTTCTGAAAAATGGTTGAATGCCGAAAGTTCGTCTTCATGACTTTCAATATAGGAATGTCCCATTGAACCGGATACCGGTATGCCATAGGCTAGTCCTGCCATAATATTGCTGGTGCCGTTAAAACCTCCTATGAATGATGCCC
The DNA here is from genome assembly GCA_963789465.1 of uncultured Bacteroidales bacterium. GTDB lineage: Bacteria > Bacteroidota > Bacteroidia > Bacteroidales > VadinHA17 > LD21. The sequence continues at coordinate 1,710,013 of CAWBLL010000019.1, read as the reverse complement.
TTGATGCATAAATTCCCCCAGGGCCCTGAGCTCTTCGTAATCCGTATTCAATCAGCAGATGATCTCCTGCCGCCTGACGCATCCTGCAGGCTTTAGTGGCAATGAGCGTCTGAAAATTCAGAATATTGAGTAACAATGTCTCAATTATCTGTGCTTCGATGATATTGGCTTCAACCTGTATTATGGGTACAAAAGGGAATACGACATCTCCTTCACGTGCAGATTGAACATTGCCTGAAAAGCGGAACCCTTTAAGATAATTCAAAAACTCAGCATGAAATCCTTTATCCTTCAGATAGTCAATTTCGTTTTTCCCGAAACTTAACTTTTCAAGAGCTTCCAGCAAATCATCCAGGCCTGCAAAAACTGCATAACCTGAACCGAATGGAAGGCTGCGGAAAAAGTAGTCAAATACAGCTTTCTGGGTCCTTTGTTCAGACAGGAAATATGCCTGAGACATTGTGAGTTGATAGTAATCAGTATATGTTCCACTGTAATTTATCATCTTTATATCTCCCTCCAACCTGATTTATGTTCCGGTTTCAGGGTATATCATAATATTTTTTGAAAGACACACTGTATCTACAGCAAAGTCCCCATTCTTGTATTATATAACAACCTATATCTAAATATGTTTATCCGGCAATATTAAGTTGAATTCCGTAACTTCTGATTCGAACTATCCCGAAAAACTTTTTTGAAATCTGCAGAAAAAAAAATCAAAAAAATGCCGGGATAAGATTTCAATAACCAGTTTTTTTAAAAAAACAGCAGGTGGACAACAGGCGATGAATTAACTTTTTGGGGTTAATGATTTTGAACCTTCTCACACCTGTTTGTGTTTTAATTAAGACTTAATAAACATAAACTTAAATGCAGATTGAGATGAAAAAAGTAGTATTGCTAGTTGTATCTGCATTAATTGCGGTGCAACTTTGGTCTCAGGATCAGGCTATTAAGCCTGCACAAGACAGAAACTTCCGGATCCCCCTGATTGGGGAGAGTGCTCCATCGTTTACGGCTGAATCAACTAACGGGCTGATCAATTTTCCCGGAGATTATGGCCGGAATTGGAAAATCCTTTTTAGTCATCCGCAGGACTTTACTCCAGTATGCTCTTCAGAAATCCTTGAACTGGCTCACTTGCAGGACAAATTTGACAAGATGGGAGTGAAGATTGCTGTTGTATCTACTGACCCGGTATCTATGCATACTCAATGGAAAAAGGCACTGGAATCGCTCGATTGGAATAATGAGGGAACTGCAAAGATCAAATTCCCTATTATTGCGGATGAGAATGTGGTAATTTCCAAGGAGTATGGAATGATACATCCGGAGTCTAACTCTACCCGCAGTGTCAGGGGGGTATTTATTATAGATCCTGATAACATAATTCAGGCAATTTATTTCTATCCTATGAATGTAGGACGAAGTACGAATGAACTTCTAAGGATGGTCACTGCGCTTGAGACAACCAGGAAAACAGAGGTTGAGACCCCTGTCAACTGGCAGGCAGGTCAGGACGTGATGATTCCATATAATCCAGGCAAGGTGCCGGTAACACGTGAAAATCCTCCTGACGGCTATTATGCTCCGACCTGGTTCATGTGGTACATGAAAGCAAGTAAGTTAACTTCTGAAAAATAGTCTTGTACCGAACAGTTATTATTGAAAAGAGACCTTCTTGTCTGATTTGCCGGAAAGGTCTCTTTTCTTTTGACTGAAACTAATAAAGACCTTTTAAGACGCAGGAGATTAATTAAGTGTAGAAGTCCCGGCAATTAAATTATCCATTAAATTCAGAGTTTTCAAGATTGGAATCGATGAACGAAGAAAGACAAATCAGATCGAACGAAAAAAAATGGAATAAATGGGCATTCTCTGCTGATGGAAATGCTTTGAAATATCAATATTTAAGAAAAGCGCAGGGACATGTGATTGAACTGGCGCATCCGGAACAAAATGTGAAATTCCTGGATATAGGATGCGGAACAGGGCACGCAGTCGGATTAGCTGCAAAATCAGTCAATTATTCCGGAAATTTTTATGGTGTGGATATTTCGGGCAATATGATTCGAAAAGCCAGGAAAAATTTTGAAGGTTTTGAAAATTTGCATTTCATTAAGGCTAACTCCGAAGCAATCCCTCTTCCGGATAATTTTTTTGAGATTATAATTTGTACATATTCGTTCCATCATTATCTGCATCCTGAGAAGGCCATGTCGGAGATTGCCAGGCTTCTTATACCGGGAGGGAAAATTTATATACTTGATCCAATTGCAGACCGGCAGATTATGCGGTTTATTGATCTTTTTATCAGAACTTTTGAAACTGCTCATGTAAAGTTTTATAGTTCAGGGGAGTACGAAAAATTAATGGTTAATGCGGGTTTGAAGTATACCGGATACAATTCCTTTAATATTCTTCAAAAAGTTCAGATTGGTGAAAAGTGAAGCTTCACTAAACAATATATTTTAAATAATACAAACTGGAACACATTACATGCTGAAATCATTAAAGCAAAGGAATTATCTTTGCAGAACCCGGGGGATGATTACTCAGGTTACCCTGCTGGCAAAATTTACTCTTCATGATTAATTATTTTATATTCGGGATAACCTACTCTTTTGCCTGTGTGATCCAGCCAGGACCCTTTCAGGCTTTTCTTTTTTCACAAAGCATAAGTAATGGCTGGCGTAAAACGGTTCCTCTGGTATTTGCACCTCTGTTAAGTGACCTCCCGGTTATAATTCTGGTTTTGCTTGTACTTACAACTATCCCACTGGGGGTGTTGGGAATACTGCAATGCATGGGAGGTATATTTCTGCTTTTCCTTGCGTACAGGGCGTACAAAACATTATCTGTTGAATCAGGCAACGGGAAGCATAGCATTTCGCAATACAGCAGCTTATTAAAGGCGGTCATGGTGAACCTTTTCAATCCGGGCCCCTATCTTGCCTGGAGTCTTATTATGGGGCCCATGCTTATCGGCGGATGGAGAGAGGATCCGATTAATGGGATAGTACTCTTAACTGGTTTCTACGGATCAATGATTGTCTATTCCTCAATTATGGTAGCTTTATTTGCTGCCGCAGGAAATTATGGAGAAAAGATTAACCGTATATCGGTAATAATCTCCGTTCTGGCATTTACAATCTTTGGTTTTTACCAGTTTTGGTCAGGAATATTGCGGTTTTTGTGAAAGGCATATGCTCAAATGACCTGTCAAAAAAATTGTTTTAATTTCAATTAAGGTCTAATTTTGAGGATTTAATAACGGACTTCGGCGCTCAGTTTACGGCGCATACCAATAATCAGATTATGAAAAGCAGCGTGCTGGTTTTCGCTTTGTTGATATATTTTGGTTTTTCAGAGCAGGTTGAGGCATCTGAAAAGTATTGGCTCATTGTCTTTGAAGGCTCAGACTGGTGTCCAAATTGTATAAGACTTGAAAGAAGGGTATTAAATGACACCCTTTTTACTGATTATTTAAATAGTAAAAATATTGATCTGTTAAGAGTTGATTTTCCTCAAAAAAAGAGATTAAGCGAGGAACAAAAATCAGAAAACGAGCAGTTAGCCATTAAATATGGTTTCGATGGTATCTTTCCCACGATAATTATCTCCAGGACCGATTCGAAGGTTTTTGATAAAATATATTATCAAAATCAATCTGCCGGAGATTTAAAGGCTGTGATTGATAATAAATTGCAAATGCTGAAGTGAAAGAATATGTTGTAAATCGGAAACTCATGGGCACAGCATTTACTCTGGGCTTATTGGCTGACAATGAAACAGAGGCAAATATCTGGCTTGATTCAGGTATAAATGAGATAGAGCGTATTGAGAATTTGCTTTCAGAATATTTACCGGATTCCGAGACCACAATGATAAACCGGAATGCCGGCCTTAATGCCATAAAAATCAGCTCTGAATGTTACGGGTTAATAAAACGCTGTTGTTCCGTATCTTCCCTGACAAAAGGTGATTTCGATATTACTGTGAGTCCATTGAAAAAACTATACCAGTTTAAAAATACTTACTATGGTATGCCTGAAAGGCTGGTTATAAAAAAAACCCTGCAGTGCGTGGGCTATGAGAAAATAATATTAAATGATACCGACAATACAATTGAGTTCAGGCATCCTCAGACAATGATCAGCTTTGCAGCCATTGGCAAGGGCTACGCATCTGACAGAGTTAAAAATCTCTGGCAGGGAAGCGGAGTAACATCTGGCTATATAAATGCAAGTGGTGATCTTAACGCTTTCGGTCATAAACCAGACGGAACTGACTGGAAAATCGGTATCGCCAATCCTGATGATAAAAACAAAATGCTTCTGTTTGTGCCTTTGCCAAACTCCTCCGTAGCAACTTCGGGTGATTATGAACAGTATTTAATATTTAAAGATAAGCGGTATTCGCATAATATCAATCCACACACAGGTATACCCCTGAGCGGAATAAAAAGTGTTACCGTTTTCTCTCCGGCCGCAGAATTATCAGATGCTTTGGCTACTGCAATTTATGTCAAAGGAGTAGATAAAGGGATTGCTTTTGCAAATATACTCCCTCAAACGCATTGTATTATAATTGATGAAAAAAACGAAATATTTTTTTCAAACAAGCTTAAGTATGAAACAATTGGCAATTAGGATAGTAATCCTGTTATTCTTTACTTCCTGCGCCGGCTTAAAGCCTTACGAAAGACAATTTGTCAATGACCCCGAAATGCAAATGGGGGATGACACAGGCAAGAATTTTAATAATTATGTATATTCAATCCGGGAAGGTGCTACACCTGCAGGGAGTTCAGAAGCGAGCGGCGGTTGTGGTTGCAATTGACACTCTTTTATGAAAAGGAAATATTTGATAATAGGCGCTCTGGCACTTTCTCATTTTTCAGGGAGGGCACAGGTACCTGTTGACACGCTTAAAGAAAAAATTAATAAGACAGAAATAGAACTTGTTTATAGTCATTATATTCAGGATGGCAATAACTCTGCCGTAACAGGCGGTATTGGGACTGAAAAACTAACTGTTTACGGACCAGGGCTTTCAATAAAAAAAACCATCGGGAACAATTCAGTTGCAATTAATGCAGGGGCTGACATTATCACTTCTGCTTCCACAGATAATATTGATTATGTAATGTCATCTGCTTCCAGGACTGACGAAAGGATTTATCTAAATACTACTTTTACTCATGTATTTGAAAAGCAGAACTTAAGCATATATGGTGGAACAGGATTTTCAATCGAGAGCGATTATTTCTCCGTAGGCAGTAAAGCCGGGTTGATAAAGGAGGATAAAAGCAGGCTTCGGAGTTATTCTGTTCAGGTCCTGCTTTTCAATGATGATCTTCGCTGGGGAAGGCTTAACCCCGATTATTTCAGGCCGGTTAAACTTATTTATCCCGTTGAGCTGCGTTATAAGGAATGGTATGACGGCCACAGGAGAAATTCTGTAAATTTTAAAATGGGGTTTACTCAGATTCTGAATAAAAGGAACATTATTGGCATTTTCCCGGAGATTGCCTTCCAGGAAGGTTTACTGGCCACCCCGTTTCACCGGATTTACTTTTCAGATGGAACCGAAGCAGTTGAACAATTGCCAAAAAGGAGATGGAAGGAAGCTCTGGCGCTGCGTTTAAATAGTTTCGCGGGCGGAAGAGTGGTCCTGAAAAACACTGTCAACAGCTATGCTGACAATTTCGGAATACTTGCTTTTTCTTTGGAAAATGAAACGGCTATAAAATTAAGACATGATTTAATTCTCCTTCCCAATGCCAGATTTTACTCTCAGACGGCTTCTGCCTATTTTGCTCCCTATTCTATCCATAGAAGCGATGAGAAATATTACACTTCCGACTTTGACCTGTCAAAAATGCAAACATATAATGCAGGGATAGGACTAAAGTTTTTCCCTTATAAATATATTAAAAAGCGAATGATATTTAACGGGATGATATTCAGATACAACTTTTTATATACCAGCTACAATCTTACTGCACATATTTTTTCTGTCGTATTTCAAACAGAATTTCATAAAAAAGCACCAGATTAAATGAGCTAGTTGCAAATTCAACGACTTTACGAAAGCCATTGATTCAGGAGAATTTCTGAACAGTGTCAATGCCTGATTAGTATTAGATGCTCGTAAAACCCGGAAAGACGGAATCTTCCGGAGGTATTGTGATTTGTTAAACAATTTTAGTTATTAAGACATAATTATGAATTTATTGCTATTTAAAAACAGCCTTAGGTTTTTACTGAGCAGAAGAAATTATCTGCTTATAAATGTTACCGGTCTGGGAATTGGAATAGCTTCATTCCTTATCCTGTCGCTTTATATTTATAATGACCTGACATATAACCATTTCAATAAAAATATTTCAAATATCTACAGAGTCAGGGAGGGAGAAACAACTGTGACAAAGGGTCCTTTGTTGCCCGAGATGCTAAAAGAGATTCCTGAAATAGAAAATGGCACAAGGATTTTTAACTGGGATGGCTTCAGAATAAGCTATAAGGAGACAGCTTTCGAGGAAAATATAAATTATGTGGATACAGGTTTTTTTTCGGTATTTTCCTTCCCTTTCCTTGAGGGTTCCGCCAGGACGGGGATACATGACAAATACGGAGTTGTGATAAGCTCAGAGTTTGCCAGAAAATATTTTGGGAATGAGTCGGCGATAGGCAAAAAGCTCCAGGTCAAGTTTGATAATATTTTTCTTCAGGTGAACGGAGTTGTGGATATTCCGGCCAACTCATCAGTGAAATTCGATATAGTTGGTTCTTATGAAACAGGCACCGAGATATCACCATGGATTAAGGATGTACATGATTGGTACAATACCTTTTCAATCACATATGTACTTTTAAGGGACGGCACTGATCCTTCGAGCCTTAATGGAAAGCTGCAAAAGATTGTTCAGGAGAATTTCATTCCGGTAGGGGAGAACACTACAAAATTAAATCTGATGCCCTTCATGGATTATCATTCTGCCGAGGAATCAAACCGTACACTGATCATCATACTCTCAGTCATAGCGCTGGGCATACTGGGTATAGCGATTGTGAACTTCATTAATCTCAGTATCACCAGTTCTCTTTCCAGGACAAGGGAGATTGGAATCAAGAAAGTCATGGGCGCTTCTGGTCGTTTATTGTCCGGTCAGATCATGATGGAAGCCCTCCTTGTCAGTTTAATCGCATTATTCATGGGAATCGGGCTGATGACCTTACTTCTGCCGTTATTCAACCGGATGTTCGATGCTCAGCTTCAGTTTCACTCATCGGAGTATAAGTTTATATTTTCCCTTCTTACTGCCATATGGTTGATTGTTGGAATCTCTTCAGGTCTGTTTCCATCAATATTCTGGTTCAGGGCAAGACTTGTTCAGACCCTTCATGGCAATATCTTCCGGAGAGGTAAAAAAAGCGCCTCACGGTATTCTCTCGTCGTGGTACAGTTTGTAATTGCGATCATACTCATTTCCGGAACCATACTTATCAGAAAGCAGATCAGGTATATGATCAGTTCTGATCCTAAATTTGACAAGGAGAATGTCATTGCAGTTTCTCTTGACAGCTGGCAGTACCAGGATTTGAAAGCTGCTTCAGGCAAGTTCAGGTATATCTCTGAAGAGCTGAAATCAAGCCCGTATGTTGAATCGGTCTGTTTCTCACAATGCATACCCGGCACATACAATGAAAATTACAATTCCTTTGTCAGGGACGGAGGCAGCAATGCAGACAAAATTTCTTTACGACAGGCATACGTGGGGATGGATTATTTCAAGACCTATGGGATAAAGATCCTGAGCGGTGATGGATTTGATCAGCAACTGACATCCTATAAGGATTGCGTTGTACTCAATAAAACAGCAATGGAGAAATTCGGATTTTCTGAAGCTGCTGGTCAGGCAATTCATATAAGCAGTATTGACGGACCTCTGGTGACCGTAAAGGGGATTGCCGATGATTTCAGCTACCAGGGCGTACAAAGGAGCATGCAACCTCTGGTGCATTTCTTTACACAGAGAGAAGATCTTTCCGGATGGGACTATCTTTCAGTGAGATCAAAGCCTGGTTCTGCCATTAAGGTCATAGCATTGCTGAAAGATCTGTGGAAAAAAACCGAACCTTCATCATCCGTCAGCTATTTTTTCGCTATCGATAAAATCAACCAGCAGTATAAGGAATATATCAGGATCAATAAACTGATCGGGTGGTTTTCATTGCTGGCAATAATCCTTTCCTGTCTTGGACTTATTGCCCTTTCATCGTATCTTCTTGAAAGAAAAACAAAGGAAATCGGCATACGTAAGGTGAATGGAGCGAGGATCCCGGAAGTGATGATAATGTTGAATAAAGTTTTCATCAGATGGGTAGTTGTTGCCTTTATAATTGCCACACCAGTGGCTCTGGCCGGACTGCATAAATGGCTTCAGTCATTTGCAGTCAAAACTTCCTTAAGCTGGTGGATCTTTGTTGCTGCTGGGGCTATTTCACTGTTCATTGCCTTGTTAACTGTCAGCTGGCAAAGCTGGAGAGCGGCATCGAGAAACCCTGTTGAAGCTTTAAGATATGAGTAATCAATTCTTTTCTTCAGATCGAAATCTCGGAGTCCTCCCGGCATTATCGGGTCTTCAATGATTTCCGGAAAATGACGGAACAATGAAACCGGATCCTTAACCCAACATCCGGACTCTGAGTATATGCGGGAAAATTTTGTTGATTAGCTGGCACATATTTTGATAAATTTATCTTTGATACTCTCCCGTGGCAAATCGGATAATTTAGTTAATAACCACTCTTTCTGACCAATAACTTACCTGCAACCTGAACAGAAATTCGACACTGAGTACAAAAATATAATTAAAACCACGATCCTTAACCACAAAGCCTAAAATAATGAGGAAAGTTATAAAAATAATGATTGCATGTATAATGATTTTTTCTGCATGTAGGAAAGATGACTTTCAGTATTCGTTTGAAACTCCATCGAAGCTTCTGGTTTCCATCAAGGAAAACGGTCAACTTGTAACTGAATTCAAATATGACAGTATAAACAGATTAATTCAGGCAGATCGATACTTGCCGGGTGTTTCGGATATTGTAAGTCAATATTTGGCTTATGATTCAAAAAACAGACTGATAAGTATATCCAGTGGCGAATATACTGAAGACCTTGAATATAGTAATGATGGAAGATTGGTGACTATGATATTACACTTTGAGTCGGCAACGGACGGTTACGAATGGGAGCAGAAAACTGAACTTCAATATAGTAACGGTAAAATTTCCAGAGGGATAATATTTTCGAAAGATGGTGTTGAGACAGGTTATATTAATTACAAATATGACTCAGGAGGGAATACCACAGAACGTACTGAATATTCTGTTTCCTCAGACTACAGAGGCATGATTATATCGCAGTTCAAGTATATTTATGATGGCAAGATTAATCCAAATCCGCTCTTAAGTTATCCTGTCTGGGGTTTATCACAGGTTGATATAATTCAGGGAAATAACCCCATCCGCTCATATTATTACAACATTGCCATGAGCTCATTTCCTCCCCAATATGAATTCTCATATGATTATGATATCAGCGGGCTACCAACAAGAGTTTACATCAAGAAATTGCAGGAACCGGAAAGTTCAACTGTACTTGAGTATGAGTATGAGTATACTGCCAGGGTTGTACTTATTTGAATAACGGCAAATTTAACAACGAGCAAATAGTGCCACAAAGCTGGATAGCTAATATCTTTGATATTCCGGCATCTCCAAATCAGCAACCCTTTTTAAAGCATAATTTCTTATGGTGGATTCCGAATGATGGCACTGACAGAGAAATTGTAGCAGATGGTTATTTAGGCCAAAGGATTACCATTAACCCCAGGTACAACATTGTAGTTGTAAAACTATCTGAAGCAAATTCGAATACGAATCTGGATAAAGTTCTTTGGTATATTATAAATAGCGAAGCCTTGAGCAATGCAAAATAGAAGAATGCCAAAATGTCGCAAGCACCGGTTGCTTAAATGCCAGATCAGGTTTTCTTCGCCTCTTCAATAAAAAAAAAGATTTTACGGCACACTTTACACCAGCGGCTATACGTTCGCCTGCGGACATACCTGCAGTTTTCGAGGCAGACAGAATTTTCGCCTGTCAATCTTCGCAGACCCGGCAGACAGACAGTAATTCTGCATTATGATAAGCGGGCACATCGTATCGCCGCAAACATAATCGGTCAGATGGTAGTTATTAGAACATTTAGCCGGCTGTTTTGTTAGTAATTTTTATAAGATTATAATCGAAATGCAGGTTCAGTTTAGATATATAGTGAATGACGTAGATGCTGCTATAAATTTTTATACTGAAGAATTAGGATTTAAATTAGATATGCATCCCAATCAGTTTTTTGGCATGCTTTCACTTAATAATCTTCGTCTTATCTTAAGTAAACCAAATACTTTACCCGGAGGTGGGCAGGGCATGCTTGATGGAACACAACAATCTCCGGGAGGTTGGAATCGATTTGCAATTGAAGTTAATAATCTTTCAGAAATTGCAGAAAGACTGAAAAACAAGGGAGTCCATTTTCGTAACGATATAGTAATAGGGGTAGGTGTAAAACAAATCATAATTGAAGATCCTTCCGGAAATCCAATTGAATTATTTGAACCTATCATTCAGGAAGCTCATCTTTCAAAGCTAGCACATGATAAAAGTTCTAAAAAACAATAAGGCAGCTGGCACCGGAGAATTGGCTAATTGCCTAATTGGCTAATTGCCTAATTGCCTTCAACAGTCAGGACAGCTAACCAAACAGCCAGCAGTTATAAGCCACCTTATAGAGAGGCCGGAAATTTGTAACAGCCGAATAAAATGGACAAAATAGCACTTATCACAGGTGTTAGCAGAGAAATGGGGCTTGGTTTTGAAACAGCCAAACAAATAAAAGACATCGGTTTCAAGGTAACCATTACAGCAAGAGACCTTGACAAAGTGAAACAACTTACCGACTAAATTGGAATAACTGCAAAACAGTTAGATGTCACAAACGACAATTCAGTTGCTGAACTTGTCAGAAAAATTGAAAATGAATATGGCAAATTAGATGTACTTATAAATAATGCCGGAGGATATTTTGTCCCAGCAACATTTATAAGCTCTTTATGGGTAAAGGTTGGAGCAGGTCCATGGGTATGGTGGAGTGGCAAGGGGATTAATTATGTTTCTACCCTTAAAACAATAATTGTTCATAGATGTTTGTTTTTAAAAATTGATATCGTTATGAAAATTAAAAACGTTGGTTTCGAAAAAATACTGTTAATTATACATGATTTTTCAACTTTAACCACTCCAAACTTTAGCTCACTTTAAGCACTGATTAGTTACAAAAACATTACGATTATGGTATCAAATATTCAAAAAGAAAAAGCTGAAAGGTTCTTGAAATTTCATCAGGACAAAGAAATTTTAGTTCTTCTGAACTCATGGGATATCGGAAGTTCTAAATTGATAGAAGGATGTGGCTATAAAGCAATCGCAACAACAAGTATGGGAATTGCGGCCTCTTTGGGTTATCCTGACAGCCAGGTAATACAATTGTCAGAAATGATTGAAGCTATAAGGGGGATCGTAAATGGCGTTCAAGTTCCGGTAACTGTGGATATAGAAGCCGGATACGGAAATAATATAAGTGAAATAATTGAATCGGTTAAAAAGATAATAGAAACTGGAATTGTTGGAATAAACATTGAAGACAGTATTGACTTAAATCCTGTATTAATCGACGAGATGGAATTTTGCGAAAGAATATCAGCTATTCGTGCATTATCAGATTCTCTTGGCTTTCATTTAGTAATTAATACGAGGACTGATTCATTCTATACCTCGTCTGGATCGACGCGGGAAAAATTATCCGAATCAATAAAGCGTGGCAATAAATACCGGGAAGCAGGTGCAGACTGCATATTTGTTCAGCCAGTATGGGAAAAGGAAACAATTTCAACACTGGTTAAGGAAATCAATGCCCCGATAAATATTCTTTCAAACCCTGGAATTGGGGCGGGATTACCTCCATCAGTTCATGAACTGCAGGATTTAGGTGTCGCCCGTTTAAGTCTGGGTTCAAGTATGATGAAAGCTACTTTAGCTTTAATTAAAAAAGTTGCAGACGAATTATCAGAAAAAGGAACTTACAATAATCTGTTGGATACGCTAACACCGCTTCCCAACGCTGCTACAGCCTATAAAATGGCGATAGGGTTAAATAAATGAAGAACCTGCCAACAGGACGAAGTTGACCATCTTTTAAGCAGTTTCGTATACAAACCAGGTCTCTCACTTCCAACCCAAAGAGGATTATGATTTTTCCCTGATTTATCGGAGATATCAGAAGGTGTCGGATTAACATTAAGATACCAGATATCTGAAGACCCGGCAGATGTTGAAAGCGGAGTATCTATCTCACTCTGAATATCAGAAAGAGAAAGCTTGTTATTATAAATCTGCAAACCCCTCATAATCCCATCAAAAACTTCTCCCCCTTCACCGCATTCACCAAATATACATCCTGAACCATGAGGCCAGGGAGCATCTCCCCAGGTAAGTGCCGGAACAGGAGGATTTTTATTTCCATAACTGTTACCTGCTGTAAAAGTTACGACTTTTGACGTATCCGGCCAATCCCAGTAAAACTCATGATGCTTCCCGCTGCTATCCGACCACACCCTTGCAACCTGTGTATACCAGGTATTGTACACAACATTACCATCATCGGTCACAACATCTTTCCCTGCACCACCTGCAATTTCCCATTTATGGGTATTACCACTACCAGTAGGATACGGATGAAAACCATAATAAGTGATATCATCGCTATAAAGGAAAGAACCCGCATTTCCCCAGAAAAAAGCAGTATAATAGCCAAACTGCTGCCTCGGATATACTTTCCAGATATAAGTCACTCCTCTGCCTGCAGGTCCCCAGGCAGGAAGACCATTATCCTGCGGATTCGAAAATGCAAAACGCATGGTTACTGAAACTGAGGCAGAACCGGGAAAATCAATACCAGTATCTGAATTAGCCAAATCAGCAAAACCCGTTAGCATAACCAATAACAGCAAGAAAAGAAAAACATTTTTCCTGAATGAAAACACTTTTCCCATATAACTATAAACTCTAAAACCTATTTTTATCAATTCACATTTACTTAAAATAATACGCCTGCACCTCACAAAACTTTCTGCGGGAGTGATATCGTTTGAAAGTTTTTTTCAACATGGATAAGCGTTTGCATAAACTTAACTTATATCTTCTAAAATAATCTGCTTTTATCCCGGGGAACAAAATTTTATACAAGCAAAAGAAAGAACAAATTCAAATGTGAAAATATAAAGGTATCATTGTTTCGAATTGGATGTAAATTTATGATGGATTAAATCAACATGTTAACTGATACAAGGATCATCAACATAATGTACAAGATTTTTAAAGCAATTGACACACTATGGGAACACTAAAACAATTCTTAAAATTGTTTGCATTTGATGCAGAATTATTCAGGAGAATATTTATAGCAATGTTGCTGGTGTCATACTCTGCAACGGCGACCTTTGCTCAAAAACTCTTTACAGTCAATCCCCGGGATAACAGGACGGGACTGCTCAACCCTGATATGGGATGGTACATCCACTATTACGATAACACGCTTAGTCAGTATGGTTCCCGGTTGGCTAAGGGTGACGTACTGAATAACTGGCCGGGCATGACAACATGCTATTTCCGCCTCGACTGGAGCGATCTGGAGCCACAACGCCATCAATATCGCTGGGGTCTGATTGACAGTGTCGCCTCGTACTGGATTTCAGCTGGCAAGAAGATTGCTTTTAGGGTGTGTGCGAAGGAGAGCGATAGTAATAACCTGGCAACGCCCGCATGGGTGGGTACAGGATATGCTCCCGGTGATCCGGTATTTCTTGCTGCCCTCGAAGATTTTCTGAGAGCCTATGGCACTCGCTACGACGGTAAGCCATATGTTGCATACATAGATGTGGGGACAATAGGAATATGGGGTGAAGGATGGGACGAGCCCTCATGGGAAGCGAAAAAAGCTGCAATTGATCTTCATCGCAAGTATTTCCCTAACACCCTTCTGGTTATTAATGATGACTATGGCCGGCAAGCAGTGGACTACGCACGTTCTCTTGGCTTTACAATTCGAAATGACAGTTACATGATTACCAGGCCATGGTGCACAATTCACTCTGACTGGTATGATCCCTTCTGGCCCAATGTTCCAACAATTGTAGAAACGGACCATTATGGCCCTTGCCTGGAGAGAGGCTCGTGGAGCCTTGCCTGCTATCTCGAAATGGTTGAAAGTACTCACGCAAGCTGGTGCGATGTCCATGGATGGCCGGATGATTTCTTCGCAGCACAAAGGCAACTTATTGATTCGGTGAACCTGCGTCTCGGATACAGGTTACAGGTTACTCAGGCAAAATGGCAGCAGAACGTTGCGATTAACCAGGAGACAAGCGACTTTTACCTGAATTGGCGTAATGCAGCTGTAGCATTATGCTATAATGGCGGCTTTCCGGCCATCACACTGAAAAATAGCGACGGCCTGGTTGTGGTGACTGCTGTAGACACGCTTTTTGATGTTAAAAAATTACAACCCGGAGATAAGAAGAATTTGGGTCCAATAGTTTGCGACACTGTTAGAGCAAAATTGCCTGCAACGATTGCCGATGGTCAATATCATGTTTTCGTTTCCGTAGGTTCTAAAGACGGTACTCCTGTTTATGCGCTGCCCTATGACAATAATGATGGGAACAAGCGGTATTTGCTGGGCACTATGACAATAAGCAGATCTCATCGAAACAAATAGGAGAAGAACACACCATACATGTCTCTATTGGAACTCAAGAAATCCGGGGTAATGAAATATGTTTGGTACATATTTTAAAAAAAATGAAATGAAGAAAATGAAAGTATTTTGTATGGCGGCGATTTGTCTTTTTACTATAACCTGTAACCTAAAAAAGAAGGGTGCCCTTTTGAAACACCATTAATTTAAGCTTTGGCAGAGAAAGAGGGATTACCTGCGGTGATCCCATTGGGGGGAGCTTCAAACGAAAATCCTCTCATTCGCTTCGCTCATTTCGATTTTTGTTTTCATCCGGCCAGCCCAAGGCGCGCCTTGTCCGGCCTTCTGAAAACAAAAATCCCCGCTTACGCAGGGAGGCTTTTCGTTTGGCGGAGAAAGAGGGATTCGAACCCCCGGATCCGTGGTAACAGATCAACGGTTTTCAAGACCGCCGCATTCGACCACTCTGCCATTTCTCCGCCGCAAAGATAATATTTTTTTGATTTTTCGGTATTATTTTAAAAAAATAGCTAAATATCATTATTTCAAATAAATAGATATTTTATCAACACCATTTGAACAATAAATCCACTAAAAAGATTCTGAAAGTGTCTGGTAATGAGCACTTGCGACTTTGAAGCCAAAAGAGGGACTTTATCAAAAAACAGGCCTGATTTGGCCTAAAAGTGCCACTGATTGTGGAAAAACGGAAAAATAAATTTGCATATGAAATTAAAAAAAATAAATTTGTATTCAATTAGTAAGATTGGTCTAACTCTAAAATCTTTCATTATGACAAAAAAAGAATTAGTAAATGCTATTGCTACTGATGCTGGTCTTTCAATTAAAGATGCAGGCAAGGCACTGAATGCATTCGTTGTGGCTTTTGGAACATCTATGAAGAAGGGTCAGAGGATCCAGTTACCTGGGCTCGGAACTTTTAATGTAACCAAAAGAAGTGCAAGAGTGGTTCGTAATCCTCGTACTGGTGCAAAATTGAATGTTCCTGCTAAAAAAGTTGTTAAATTCAAAGCAGCTCCTGCACTTAGCAAAGGTCTTTAATCTTTATTGATTGAGATTGCTTAAACGGGGGAGAATCTAACTCCCCCTTTTTGCTAATTAAATTTTACAACAGAAACTACAGATTATCTTTAAAAAATTATTCACAAGTTCAAATTATTCATATCTTTCCATTAATGTAAAAAGTTTCAATTTATTTTTACTATTTTTAGCCGTTTAAATTGCCAAAACACAATAGCATGAATTGCATTATTGTTGATGACGATAAACTGAGTTGCAAAGTTCTTGAGGGGTATGTAAACAAATCCAGCTCCCTTAATCTTATTGGTACATTCAGTGATTCTCTTGAGGCAAGGGATGTTGTTACAAAAAGAAAAGATATTGACCTTATAATACTGGATGTTCTGATGCCGGAAATGAACGGCTTCGATTTTATTGGCAGTCTCGATTTTCCGCCAAATATTATAATCGTTTCATCGGCTGAGGAATTTGCAGTCAGAGCTTTCGACTTCAACGTAGTTGACTACCTTCTTAAACCCGTTACATACGGGAGGTTCTGCAAAGCTGTTGACAAGACCATACGATATTTCGTACGCAAAGAGGTTTCAAACAGCGGCGATGAAGAGATCTTTATCAAGAAAGGTTCATCCCTGGTAAAACTGAAACTGAGGGATATTATCTTTATTGAAGCTCTTGAAAATTACGTTACCCTGACCACCAGAGGATGATAAGTTTACGATTCACTTTACAATGAAAGCAATTGAGAACCAATTGCCTTCAGGTGTTTTTATCAGGGTGCACAGATCATTTATAATAAACAAGAGTATGATTCAGGCTATCAAGGAAAACGCTCTTGATCTCAATGTAGGAAATACGGTAAAAAGCATTCCTGTCGGAAAGTCGTTCAGAGATTCACTTCTGAATGACATAAATGTAATGGCCAGATAAGCTTCTGCGATTTCCAATGCTTTCAAACAAACAGCTTTTTCTCCATTTTCTTGGACAAACATCGCCTGCACCATTGATGCTCGAAATAGAAGGTGCCCGGGGTATTTACCTCTTCGGTCCCGGAGGGAAAAAATACATTGATCTGATTTCCGGTGTATCAGTAAGTAACGTTGGTCATAACCATCCTTATGTAGTTGAAGCAATCAAAAAGCAGGTCGATTCGTTTACCCATCTGATGGTCTATGGCGAATTGGTTTTAAGTCCCCAGATAGAATATGCCAGGCACCTTTGTGAAATTCTTCCACCCGGTCTAAACAACTGTTATTTTGTTAATTCCGGCAGTGAAGCGGTCGAGGGTGCATTGAAGCTGGCTAAACGCTTCACACGAAGAAGCAGGATAATTTCTTTCAGAAATGCCTATCATGGAAGTACACATGGCGCTATGAGTATCCAGGGTAGCGAGATATACAGGAGTGCTTTCAGGCCCTTGTTGCCGGATACTTTTCAAATAGATTTCAATGATGAAGCTGCCCTGGACATTATCGATGAAAAGACTGCCTGCGTCATTGCAGAGCCGATACAGGGAGAGGCCGGGATAATTCTTCCGCAAAGAGGTTTCCTTGGGAAATTAAGACAAAGATGCAGTGCGACAGGTACCCTGCTTATTTTCGATGAAATACAGACTGGCTTTGGACGTACTGGTTATATGTTTGCAACAGATCGTTATAAGGTGGTGCCTGACATTCTTCTCCTCGCAAAGGCTCTGGGAGGAGGAATGCCTCTTGGAGCATTCATCTCGTCAGGTGAAATTATGTCAGTCCTGTCCTCAGATCCACCCCTGGGCCATATTACAACATTCGGGGGACACCCTGTGAGCTGCGCAGCCGGCGATGCTGCTCTTAAAGTAATAGCCGGAGGAAACCTGGCGGTGGAATGTCTTAATAAATCGCATCTGTTTAAGAAAAAGCTAAAACACCCTCTGATATCAGAAGTAAGGGGAGAGGGACTGCTGCTGGCTGTTCAGCTTACTGATCAATCCTATGTCCGATATATTGTTTCGAATGCCCACAGGTATGGCTTGATAATCGATTTTTTCCTTTTCTGCGACAGTGCCCTCAGATTGGCTCCACCTCTGATCATCACGAATGAAGAGATCGGGCATGCTTGCCGCTTGCTTTTAGACCTTCTCGATGATGCATCACAAAATGCGTTAAGAAAGTGAAAACAATAATAATCTGCATAATTATACTGTTCTCCCTGTCAACCGGCATTGTGACTGCTCAGGTTCCTGCCACCGGAATGCCCCTCACACTTGAAAAACTGTTCAACAGGTTGTCCACTGTACCTGACGACAGCTCCCGTCTGAGGATAAATGATTCGATAAAGGCTATCATTGAGGAGTATGTTGCCTCCGACAGGATATTTAAAGACACTTTCCACAATCTCAGGTACCTCGGACAGATATCGTCTCCCGACTCCTCCATTAAAATAATTACATGGAACCTGGTTCTTTCAGATCAACCAGGAAAGTATTTCTGCTATTTCATCAGAAGATCTCCGAGAGGCCAACCGAATAAAATCTTCAGTCTCAAGAGCAGCTATAAGAAAGAAGAAATTCTGACAGACACAGTTTATTCCTCATCAGAATGGTATGGGGCATTATATTATGATATCAGGCCATTTTTAAAAGGAAACGGCAAACAATGGATCCTGCTTGGTATTAATTACAGTAATCCGCAGATGACCAGAAAGATAATTGATGTTCTCAGCTTCACCACTGATGATAATTTAATTTTCGGAAAAAAAGTGTTCGAATCAGGCGGCAAGCTTAGTTACAGGCATGTTCTTGAATATTCGGCCCGCGCAACAATCACATTGAGATTCCAGTCTGACAAAACCATAGTATTTGACCATCTGGTTCCGGTGCCTCCTACAGGCAATGATGAGCGCATTTATAATGGTCCGGATTATTCATATGATGAGTTTGTCCTGAAGAAGGACCTATGGCACCTTGAAATAAACATTGATGTCAGGAACAAACGGAAGTGACTATTTGTCAGTAATCATCCAACGGCACGTCTTTTGAAAGGATAGGGCAATTCAATAATGTTTCACAAAAACTTACTTATATGCAAACCGGAAAGATTGGAGTAACGACAGAGAACATTTTCCCGATAATTAAAAAATTCCTTTATTCTGACCATGAGATTTTTCTGCGTGAGCTTATATCCAATGCAGTTGATGCTACTCAGAAATTGAAAGCGCTGGCTTCGGCCGGAGACTTTAAGGGAGTAATTGATGAAACCCCGATACGGGTATCAGTTGACAAAAAGAAAAAAACCATTACTGTTTCAGATAATGGGATCGGGATGACGAAGGAAGAGGTGGACAAATATCTCAACCAGATAGCATTTTCAAGCGCAAATGAGTTTCTTGACAAATACAAGGATCAGTTGAACTCCATTATCGGACATTTTGGCCTCGGCTTTTATTCCTCATTTATGGTATCCGACAAGGTTGAAGTGATCTCAAAATCATTTGTTGAAGGGGCACAGGCAGTCAAATGGACCTGCGATGGGAGCCCTGAGTTCTCAATTGATGAAGTTGAAAAAGAAAGCAATGGAACCGATGTCATATTATATATCGACAAGGAGTCAAAGGAATTTCTTGAAGAAAGCAGAATCGAAGAACTACTGAAGAAATACTGCAAATTCCTCCCTGTTGAAATATCCTTCGGAAAAGAGAAAGAGTGGAAAGATGGCAAATTTGTGGAGACCGGAAAGGATAAAATCATAAACAATACCAAACCCGCCTGGACACTTAAACCCTCAGATCTGAAAGAGGAGGATTATAACAAATTCTACCGGGAACTGTATCCCTCGGGTGACGAGCCTCTCTTTAATATTCACCTGAATGTGGATTATCCCTTCAAGCTCACCGGCATACTCTATTTCCCAAAGATAAAAAGCAACATTGAGATCCAGAAAAACAAGATACAGCTTTACTGCAACCAGGTTTTCGTTACTGATTCAGTCGAGGGGATAGTCCCGGAGTTTCTCACTCTTCTGCATGGAGTGATAGATTCTCCAGATATTCCACTAAACGTCTCAAGAAGTTATCTTCAGAGCGATTCAAATGTAAAGAAAATCTCCAGCCATATAACAAAAAAAGTTGCCGACAGGCTAAATGAGATCTTTAAGAATAACAGGGAAGAGTTTGAAAAAAAATGGGATAACCTGAAGCTCTTTATCGAATATGGAATGATATCCGATGAGAAGTTTTATGAAAAAGCCTCCAAATTTGCACTTCTTAAAACCACTGAAGATAAGTACTTTACTTTTGAAGAGTATGAGAAGATCATAAAGGAGAACCAGACTGACAAGAATAAAAACCTGATATATCTATATTCCACAAACAAAACGGATCAGTATACTTATATCGACAAGGCCAAAAGCAAAGGTTATGATGTACTGCTGCTTGATGGCCAGCTGGATGTACATCTGATAAATCATCTTGAATCAAAATTCAAGGATTCCAGGTTTGTAAGGGTCGATTCCGATGTTGTTGAAAAGCTGATCCAGAAAGACGAAACACGTGAATCCAGGTTATCGTCCGACCAGCAGGATGATCTGCGGAGTGTCTTCAATGTAAGTGTAAAATCGAAAGAGGTTTACAATGTTGTATTTGAAACCCTTGACGAGAATGATGCACCACTTGTTATTACCCAGTCGGAATTCATGCGCAGGATGAAAGAGATGTCGCAGATGGGCGGTGGAATGAATTTTTACGGTGATCTGCCCGACAGCTTTAATCTGGTTGTTAATCCCAACCATCCACTGGTTATAAAGATATCGGAAGATCTTCAGAAGGAAGCCGGGGACAAACTGAATGAAAATAATCAGGAGAGAAAGAGGCTTAAGGAGGAGATCGATTTTGTGGAGAAGGAACATAATAAGAAAAAAGCAGATGAGATCAGCCAGGTGGAGAAGGATGATCTCGAAAAGATGCGTAAAGAGCTTTCAGATGTTGAACATGCCAGGAAAGAGACCCTTGAAGCCTACGGAGCATCAAATGATATTGTCAGGCAACTTATCGATCTGGCACTTCTGGCAAATAACATGCTCAGGGGTGAAGAACTGAGCACCTTTGTCAAGAGGAGTGTGGATCTTCTTTAAAGTCGCATTGTAAATGGTTCATGGTGCGGGGTATTTTTCAATACCCATGCACCTTGTAACCTGTACATTTTAAATCAATCTCGAGACCTCACCCTTGATATATTCAATTGCAGCACGGGTGGGCTCCTTTTCCAGTTCCATGATTTTTTCCAGTAATTTTTTGCTTAAGGCAATGCCGGATGAATCGGGTGCCATCTTTTCTGCTTCACTGTTAATAATTTTTATCATGTTCGAACGTGCATTCCTGGCTACCTCCCATGCTGGCTGGCTCATATAGATTTGTTGTGAGAGATTGTGTTCGAATTCGTTCCTTATTGTCGTAAGGAGCATTGAGTGAAGCTGGGCAGCAGTCATTTCAGGAGTACTGACCCTCACAAGCATTGATTCAAGTGAGATTCTTTCAAGAAACAGAATGACCCTTTCGTAGGCCTGGAGCTTTATGGGCATAACCGTTCTGCTTCCCTGCAAAATAAGCTCTTGTCTTCTTTTATCCTGATCATTCCTGATCATGTTTTTAAGAAGGAAATAGGAGGTGAGAAACACTATCAGGGCAGGGATTGTGATTTTAAGGATATCCGCAAATGTTTCCATTATTTTTTAATTAAAGATCTTCAAAAATACAATATTTACCCAACTATAAGGCTCTTATCGTTAACAGATTCATTTCGGGTCTTTATTAAAGTCCTATCCATGAATTTAGCATACTCTCTGTCCTTTGTTTTAATCTTAAATAATTATGAAACAGAGCCTGCCTGGCAGATGGGTTTGAATGGTTAGTTCAAAACTGATTTTTATGAGTTTTCTTTCTCGATATTACTTCCTACATTTGGCATAAGCATTTACAAGAAATGGAATAATTTTATTTTCACTCATGGAATATTTATCAGAAAGAATTAAATCTCTGTCTGTTTCCCAGACTATTGCAATGGATCAGAAGAGTCGGGAACTCAGGGCAAAAGGTATTGACATTATAAGCCTGAGTCTCGGGGAACCTGATTTCAATACCCCTGATTATGTGAAGGAAGCGGCAAAGAAAGCCATTGACGACAATTATTCCAGATATCCTCCCGTACCGGGTTACCAGGACCTCCGTGAAGCAATCTCAAATAAATTCAGACAGGATAATGGAATTGATTATTCTCCCGATCAGATAGTAGTTTCAGCAGGAGGCAAGCATTCATTGATAAATGTGGTATTGTCAATTGTCAATCCGGGTGATGAAGTTATACTCCTGGCGCCATACTGGGTGAGCTATTATGATCAGGTGGTACTTGCAGGGGGAAAGCCGGTAGTAGTTGAGGCCAAAGCAGACAGGGATTTCAAGGTCAGCCCTCAGCAGATTGATGATGCTGTTACTTCGCTTACCAGGCTTATCATTTTCAATTCACCTTCAAATCCTACCGGAATGATTTACAGCCGGGATGAGATGGAGCTGATTGCCAGGGTTGTTGAAAGACATGAGGGAGTCTTTATAATTTCGGACGAGATATATGAGCATATCATCTTTGATGGAGAACATACCAGCATGGCCTCTTTTGATTTTATCTCTGACAAGGTAATTACTATAAACGGCGTATCCAAGGCTTATGCAATGACAGGCTGGAGGATAGGTTACATGGGTGCGCCACTCTGGATCGCAAAAGCGTGCACCAAGCTTCAGGGGCAGTTTACATCCGGAGTATGTTCCATAGCTCAAAGGGCTGCCCTGGCTGCTCTTCAGGGCAACGGTGAATCCCATTTGATCATGAGAGAGGCATTTCATAGACGAAGGGATATGATATGCGGATTGTTAAAAGAGATTGAAGGAATGAGGGTAACTGTTCCGCAGGGTGCATTTTATGTTATGCCTGATATCAGCAGATATTTTGGCAGGACGGATGGTGAAATAAAGATCGAAAATTCCAGCGACCTTGCATTGTATCTTCTGGATAAGGCCAGGGTGGCCACTGTAGGAGGGGACGCATTCGGCGCTCCGGAATGTATAAGGATCTCGTATGCCACTTCTGATGAAATGCTGGCCGAAGCTGTCCGCAGGATTAAAACTGCACTGGAGAGGCTGCATTAATACCTGGCGTTAAGAATTAATAAAAGAGGTCCGGGGTGAAACTTGAAAATACCCCGGACCATCAGTTCAGGTTTAAGTAAATCCGTAAATTAGTAGTTTGTTGCCATAATTTCGAAATAGGCCTCAGGATGGAGACATGCAGGGCAATTCTTCAGAGGTTTGGTCCCGAAATGAATATAACCGCATTTCCTGCAATACCAGAATACTTTTTCATCACGCTGAAATACCTTGTCTGCCATAACATTCTCCAGAAGCTTCCTGTATCTTTCCTCATGTGTTTTTTCAGCTACGGCTATTGCCTTGAAAGCGGCTGATATATTTTTGAATCCTTCCTCTTCTGCAACCTGAGCAAAAGCAGGATAAAGCTCACTCCATTCTTCGTGTTCTCCCTCGGCGGCTGCAAAGAGATTTGCCTTGGTTGTGTCGATCTTTCCGCCGGGATATGAAGCAGTTATTTCAACCATCCCTCCCTCCAGGAATCTGAAAAATCTCTTGGCATGCTGTTGCTCCTGCAAGGCAGTCTCGAGGAAAATTCCTGCAATCTGTTCATAACCTTCTTCCTTTGCGACCTTTGCAGCAAACTCATACCTGTTCTTAGCCTGTGATTCTCCTGCAAATGCTTTCAGCAGGTTCATTTCTGTTTTTGTTCCTTTCAAACTCTTTTCCATAAATAATAGGTTTAATAAATGTTTGGTATTTTATTGATATTATTTTACTGTTTGCACGATTTAAATTTAGTAAAAAAATTATCCCGTTCAGATCAATCCCTCTCAGCTTATCCGGCATGAAAAGACTTTCATATCTGTAGAATGGGACAGAGGGTTATTTTTTCTTTTTCCACAAATTTATAAGTTTAGCCTCTTCTCCCTTCCGTAACCTGTTTATGTTTTTTCTGTGAGTGGCAAGCAGGGCAAAAGCCACAAAGAGAGCAAATACCCTAAAAATAAACGAAGGAGTCGGAAAGAACAGAAACAGGAAGAGTGGAAATGCTATTCCGGCACTCATCGATGACAATGAAACAACGCCTGTGATTATCAGTACTACCAGGAAAACGCCGATGCAGCATATGGTAAGCAAAGGTTGTATGGCCAGCAGAACACCAAATACGGTGGCAACTCCCTTTCCTCCCCTGAATCCTGCAAAAACGGGAAAAACATGTCCTGCAATAGCGGTGAGGCCGGCGAGGATCTGCAGACTGATCATATGTGCGCTTCCCGGTTCTGCAATATGGAACAGACGTGGCAGGAGTGCAGCTGTCAACCCTTTTGCCATGTCAATTATGAGAACCGGTATGCCCGTTTTCCATCCCAATACCCTGATGACATTTGTTGCACCGGCATTTCCGCTTCCATGCTCCCTCACATCAATGTCGTGGAACATTTTACCGATCCACACTGCTGCAGGAATGGATCCGAGCAGATAGGCCAGGACAAATGCAGCAGTCAAATTAAGAGCATTCATACCTGAGAGCGGTTATTAAGATTAATATATAAATAATTAATCACTTTTATCTCATTGTCAAATCCTGGGGCCGGATTCTGCAAGCTTCGCTGCCTCATCGTTTATAGCAAACTTGCTGAAGTTAAGAATAAATTTCATTGCAAGGTCTGAAGCGGCAATATGCCACTTGTAAAAAGTATCCCATGCTTTGCCGGGATCGAGGATATCTTCATCCAACCCTTCAATTTTTGAGGGGACAGACAGATTGAAAACTGATATTGTTTTGAATTCGGTCCTGGCCATTTCGTCACCGAGAATGGCATTTATGATTTTCCTAGTGGACCTGAGGTCGATCCTGGTTCCCGAAGTATATGTTCCACCCATCCAACCTGTATTTACCAGCCACGCTTCAGTGTTATGGATCTTCATCTTTCTGGCAAGTTCCCTGGCATAAACAATTGGGTCAAGCATCAGGAAAGTTGCCCCGAAACATGTTGAAAAATGGGGCACAGGTTCAATAATACCTCTTTCAGTGCCGGCAATCTTGGCCGTGTATCCACTAAGAAAATAATATTTTGTCTGGTCTTCTGTCAAACGGCTAACCGGCGGCAGAACGCCAAAAGCATCGGCTGAAAGAAATATGACTTTCCTGGCAGGTCCGGCTTTCGAGACTGGCTTTACAATATTATTAATATGATAAATTGGATAAGAGACCCTGGTATTTTCAGTTTTTGACTGGTCGTTGAAATCGATAGTCCCGTCAGGCAGGATGACAAGATTCTCAAGCAGGGCATCGCGCTTGATAGCATTATAGATATCCGGCTCATTTTTCTGATTCAGCTTGATGCACTTGGCATAACAGCCGCCCTCAAAATTAAAGATACCATCATCGTCCCAGCCATGTTCATCATCCCCGATAAGCGCTCTGTCAGGATCAGTGGAAAGAGTTGTTTTTCCTGTCCCGGAAAGTCCGAAGAAGATTGCTGTATCTCCGTTCTTTCCAACATTTGCCGAGCAGTGCATAGAGGCTATTCCTCTTAAAGGCAGGTAATAGTTCATCAGGGAAAATACTCCCTTTTTCATTTCTCCCCCGTACCATGTCCCGCCGATAATTGCCATGCGTTCTTTCAGATTGAAGAAAATGAAATTCTCTGAATTAAGACCCTGTTTCTCCCAGTCAGGATTCGTGGCTTTTGACGCATTCAGCACCACGAAGGAAGGTTTGAAATCATTCAGTTCCTCTTCTTCAGGCCGTATGAACATATTCTTCACATAATGGGCCTGCCATGCCACCTCAACAATAAACCTGACGTTAAGCCTTGAGTTTTTGTTTGCTCCGCAGTAACAATCCACCACATAGAGTTTTTTGCCTGAGAGCCGTGTTGTTGCAATGTTCCTGCAATGATTCCAGATTTCTCTTGAGACCGGTTTGTTATCGGAAGCTTTCGTTAAATCAGTTTTCCACCAGACAGTATCTCTTGATACGTCGTCGAGAACGACATATTTATCCTTGGGTGATCGACCTGTAAAAATTCCTGTATCAATTGCTACTGCTCCGTTTTTTGTTATTGTCCCTTTCTCAGCAATATCGAGTCCAGGTTTAGTCTCCTCGCTGAAAAGAAGATCATAGGAAGGGTTGTAAATAATTTCCACAGCATCAGTAATACCGTATTTCAATAAATCCTGAGGAGTAATCATATTGTAAGAAGTACTTAGATGTCAAATAGTTAATTTAAATTAACCTGAGTGTCGAATTATTGCTAAATATAGGTCAATTTTTTGTATTAAATGCAAGCTATGAGATGGTTTACTCATCTCAGAGGAGTGTAGGTGAGGCAACAGAAAAGGCTTCCTGCCATTTGTTAAAAACAGAGCACAAAAAAACAGGAGGCGTTGTATGCAAGGCCTCCTGTTTCTATATCAATTTTAAAACGGATTATTTTCCGAATTTGATGGAAGCCTGTGCCGCTGAAAGCCTGGCGATCGGAACTCTGAAAGGAGAACAGCTTACATAGGTAAGACCTGTCTTGAAGCAGAACTCCACTGAGGCAGGATCGCCTCCCTGTTCGCCACAGATGCCGACTTTGAGGTCAGGTCTGGTAGCACGGCCTTTTTCAACCGACATTTTGATCAGCTGACCTACGCCATCCTGATCTATAGTCTGGAAAGGATCGGCAGCCAATACCTTCTTGTCGAGATAATCATGAAGGAATCCTCCAGTATCATCACGGCTGAATCCAAATGTCATCTGGGTAAGGTCGTTGGTTCCGAAAGAGAAGAATTCAGCGCTTTTGGCCATGCGGTCTGATAAGAGGCATGCTCGCGGGATCTCAATCATTGTACCATATTTGTATTCGATTTGCTTAACGCCGAATTTTTTACATACTTCCGCATACACCTTGTCAACTACTTTTTTGGTAACATCAAGTTCTGCAACTTCAGAAGTTACTGGGACCATAATTTCAGGATGGGGATGTTTGCCTTCCTTAATAAGTTCCAATGAAGATTCGAAGATTGCGCGGATCTGCATCTCAGATATTTCAGGGAAGGTTATTCCAAGACGGACCCCGCGATGACCCATCATCGGGTTTGATTCATGTAGTGATTCGCCGCGTTTTGCAACATCTTCTTTATTAATTCCCAGGGCTTTGGCCAGTTCTTCCTGTTTTTCTGCACCCTGAGGTACAAACTCATGAAGAGGCGGATCGAGGAGCCTGAATGTGACAGGCAAGCCATCCATAGCGACCATTGTAGCTTTCATATCCTTCTTCACATATCCAAACAGTTCATCAAGGGCTTTGCGTCTTTCGGTCACATTTGCACTAAGGATCATCTTGCGCAGCAGGAACAGCGGTTGCTCTGAACCTTTGCCATAGAACATATGTTCCGTACGGAAGAGTCCGATGCCTTCAGCACCATAGTTCCTGGCAATCAAAGCATCTTCCGGAGTTTCAGCATTGGTGCGGACACCCATTTTGCGATATTTGTCGACAATTGTCATGAATTCCTTGAAGCGCGGATTTTCCGTTGCATCCATTAAGGCAACGGATCCTAAGTAAACATTTCCCTTTGTTCCGTTAAGGGTAAGTACATCACCCTCTTTGATGACGATGTCTGTGCCTGGTATCCTGGCGGTTTTGCTTGCTGCATCAACATGCAGACCGCCTGCACCAACTATGCAGCATTTTCCCCAGCCGCGTGCAACGAGTGCAGCATGCGATGTCATACCACCTCTTGCGGTAAGAATACCTTCTGCAGCTCTCATACCTTCAACATCCTCCGGGTTGGTCTCTTCACGGAGAAGAATGACCTTTTCGCCTTTCCTGAACCATGCCACTGCATCCTCAGCATTAAAAACAACCTTGCCTACTGCAGCACCTGGACCTGCAGGCAAACCTTTGACTGCGGTACTGACCTTCTTCTCAGCATCCGGATCGCAGATAGGATGAAGCAACTCATCAAGCTGTGCCGGATCGACACGCATTACAACTGTCTTTTCATCAATGAGCTTTTCATGAAGCATGTCCATGGCCATATTCAGAGCAGCAGTACCTGTCCTTTTCCCGGTACGGCACTGAAGCATGTAGAGAACACCCTCCTGAATTGTGAATTCGATATCGAGCATATCATGGAATGAAGTTTCAAGAATATCACGGATATTACTCAGCTCTTTATATGTTGAAGGCATAGCTTCCTGCATGCTGTGCAGATGACTATTCTGTTCGTTCTTTGTATCGTCATTCAGCGGGCTCGGTGTGCGGATCCCGGCAACAACGTCTTCTCCCTGTGCATTTACCAGCCATTCACCATAGAAAAGGTTTTCCCCGGTAGCCGGATTACGTGTGAATGCAACACCTGTAGCTGAAGTATCACCCATATTTCCGAATACCATTGCCTGAACGTTCACAGCTGTTCCCCAGTCATCAGGAATGCCTTCGATACGACGGTATGATACAGCTTTTTTACCATTCCAGCTCTTGAATACGGCTTTGATACCTCCTTCAAGCTGTTCCCGTGCATCATCCGGGAATGGAGTGCCAAGTACCTCTTTTATCTTCTTCTTGAACTCTTCAGCCAGAATCTTAAGTTCATCGGCAGGGATATCAGTATCCGAACTGTAACCTTTTTGTTTCTTGAACTTATCGAGTATTTCATCGAGCTGCCTGCGGATACTTTTTCCATCAGCGGGCTCTATGCCTTCAGCTTTTTCCATTACTACGTCGGCATACATCATTATAAGCCGGCGGTATGAATCCCATACAAAACGGGGATTATTTGTCTTTTTGAGAAACCCGGGGATTGTTGCGGAGCAGAGACCGATGTTGAGAACTGTATCCATCATACCGGGCATCGAACTGCGGGCACCTGAACGACACGATACCAGGAGAGCATTCTCCGGATCACCATATTTCATATTCATTGTCTCTTCAGTCTTTTTCATTGCTGCCCAGACTTCCGGCATAAGATCGGGATGGAGAACACAATTGTTCTGATAATACTCAACACACGCCTCGGTAGTGATAGTAAAACCTGCAGGTACAGGAAGGCCCAGAAGGCACATTTCTGCAAGATTGGCACCTTTGCCGCCGAGAAGGTTCTTCATATCAGCCTTACCCTCTGCGATTTTTTTTCCGAAGGAGTAAACTCTTTTCAATTTTGACATAGTAATATTAATTTGAGATAAAACAAGATATTGAATTTTTTGAAACAGGTCGCAAAGTTAATGTTTTTAATTTAATTTATGAAAACGAATGAAGGATAATGGTTTATAATTATTTCCCTTGGAATAATTATTGTATTTACCTCATTATATGATGATTATAAGTCATCCTGTCTTCCCTGACCGGCACCACTGGTACGACTGGCATAACCGGCACGCACCCCCACGACCCCGGGACAATCACTAAGCCCTCGGATGGAACATAATGAGTGTATCGCGCAGGAAACTTCGGTCGATATGTGTATAGATCTCAGTTGTAAGGATCGATTCGTGGCCCAGCATTTCCTGCACCGCACGCAGATCTGCTCCGGCTTCAATCATATGGGTGGCAAATGAGTGTCTGAAAGTGTGGGGACTTATGTTTTTCCTTATGCCGGCTTTTGCAGAGAGATCCTTGATAATTGTGAATATCATAGCTCTAGTGAGTCTTTTTCCCCTGCGGTTAAGGAACAATATGTTCTGATCATGTATTACAGCCAGCCTGTTCCTGTCCTGCATGTAAATGTCAATCTCCTTCAGGGCTTTTCCTCCAATGGGAACCAGTCTTTGTTTATTCCCCTTTCCTGTAACCACAACGAATCCCTCACTATTGTGGATATTCGTAATACGGAGATTTACCAGTTCTGAAACTCGTAAGCCGCAACCATACATAGCTTCTATTATAGCCTTATTCCTGTGCCCTTCAGGTTTGCTCAGATCGATCTGATCTATCATCCTGTCTATTTCCGACACAGACAGAATCTCGGGCAGCCTGAGTCCGATTTTCGGCGATTCTATGAGAGTAGCAGGGTTTTCGTCAATCTCACCCTCAATAAGAAGATACCTGTAAAACGCTCTTATACCGGAAAGTGTCCTTGATTGTGTTCTGGCATTCTGATTATCGCTTCCATACCACGATAAGAAACCCTTCAGGTCGTTGTAGGTAATTCCTGTTGGTCCTGTGTCCTGACCAGTTTCGGTTAAATACCTGGCTAGTTTCCCGACATCGTCAAGATAGGCTTCGACACTGTTTTCGGACAATGATTTCTCAAGCCTAAGATAAGTTTCAAAATTTTTAAATGACTGTTTCCACCCCAGGCTCATGATATACTGAATATTGAACACAAAATAATTTATCTCTCCGGATTAATTTATAAGCAAAGTAAAGCTAAGAAATTCAACTTTCTTAATTTCATCGTCTTAATTATTTTTTATCTATTTTTACGTTTCTGAAATGCTGTAAAAGGCAGGCAGAAATTCAACTTTTATTAATTCACTTTTTAGATGCAAATTGTGATAATCAATGGTCCGAATCTGAATCTTCTGGGTCGCAGGGAGCCGGAAAAGTATGGCCATTCGTCATTTGAGGAATTCTTGTCAGTTTTGAAGTCGCGTTATCCTGAAATAGAATTCAGTTACTTCCAGTCCAATGTTGAAGGTGAGATCATTGATCAGATCCACAAATCCGGATTCACTTCTGCAGGAATAATTCTTAATGCAGGTGGATACACACACACATCTGTTGCAATTGCTGATGCTATTGCTTCTGTTGAGTCACCCGTTGTCGAGGTTCATATAACGAATATCCTTGCACGGGAAGAGTTCCGGCACATCAGTCTTATAGGAAGATCCTGCCGTGGTACAATTGCGGGTTTTGGTCTCGATAGTTACCGCCTGGCAGTAGAGGCCATTGCCGGGATCTCCAATACTAACGGCACATAAACCATGCAGAAGAAAAGAACTAAAATTGTAGCTACTCTTTCTGACAAGAGGTGTGACCCGGAATTTATCAGAAGCCTTTATGAGGCAGGAATGGATGTTATACGTATCAACTCGGCACATTGCACTGTCGATTTTGTACCCGAAGTAATCAAAAATGCAAGGGAAGTCTCGGATAAGATAGCCATCCTTCTTGACACCAAGGGTCCAGAGGTTCGCACTACCATATGCGATGAGCCATTTCAGCTCACTAAAGGAAATATGATTGACATCATCGGGGATCCGGACAAAAAGAGTTCCGAAAAAGCAATTTATGTTTCATATCCTTCATTTGCCGGTAACGTTCCGGTCGGATCGGTAATACTGTTCGACGACGGGGAAATTTCTCTCCGGGTCATAAAAAGAAGGGGAATCGCACTGGAATGTCTTATTGAAAATGACGGGACCCTCGGCTCCAGGAAAAGTGTAAATATTCCGGGAGTAAAGCTCAACCTGCCCTCGCTCACTGAGAAAGACAGGAGATTCCTGGAGATGGCAGCGCGTACCGGAGTTGACTTTATTGCCCATTCATTCGTGAGATCAAAGCAGGATGTTCTTGATGTTAAGGCTGAACTTGCAACACACAACAGCAAAATAAAAATTATTGCAAAGATTGAAAATCAGGATGGCATCGATAATCTGGATGATATCCTGGATGCTTCTTACGGGATTATGGTGGCCAGAGGAGATCTTGGTATAGAGATCCCATATGAACAGATACCGGTGATCCAGAAAATGATCACAAACAAATGCATTCTGCGTCGTAAACCGGTCATTGTGGCAACGCAGATGCTTCATTCAATGATCACCAATCCGCGTCCGACAAGGGCTGAGGTAACGGATATAGCGAGTGCGATTTATTCACAAACAGATGCCATCATGCTCAGTGGAGAGACTGCTACCGGAAAGTATCCTGTTGAAGCAGTTGAAACAATGACCAGGGTGGCTCTGGAAGTCGAGAAGAACAAGGAAAAATTTCTCGATATACCTTACGTGAATGTTACGGGTGAGATTTCAGCATACCTTGCCAAAGTAGCTGTCAAGACAGCATTCCGGATTGGCGCCAGGGGCATTATAGCAGATACCATGGAAGGCAGGACAATACGTGATATGGCCTCCTATCGGGGTATCAACCTGATCCTTGCCCAATGCTATTCTGAAAGCACAATGAGGGAGCTGGCTCTTTCATACGGAGTTTATACGAGTTACCAGGAGAAGAAAAAATCTGTGGATGAGTTTATCAATATTGCATTGAAGGACCTGGTGAAAACGCACAATCTTCTTGGTGATGAACTGGTAGTCGTTCTCGCGGGAAATTTTACCGGGGGCTCAGGATTCTCATTTATTGAAGTAGGTACCGTACAATATCTTAGCGACAGGGTAAACATAAAAGAGGAATGATATTTGGTCTGATTTTTGAGGCTGTACAATGGGTGAAATAAGGTACCAATGCTAAAGACACTGATAATTTCAGTTTGGATCCTGATGCATCCGGTACATGTTACACTTACGAGTATTGAATTTGTTCCTGAACCGGTAACTTTTAGTGTATTTGTCAGAATGTATTTCGATGATTTTATGGCCGACAGCAAGCTAGCCGGAAATGTTCTGAATAGTGCTGATTTTTCTACGGGTACAGCTGCATCAAGAGAAGAGATGGAGAAGTATATTGGTAAAAAACTCGTCATTAAGGCAGATGAAAGACTTCTTGCCGGAAGATTGACCGACATAAAGGTTGAAGAAAATGAGATTAGCATTAATCTTACATACAACGGTGACAGGGCACCTGGCAGAATAGCAGTAAAAAACCTGATAATGACTGATCTGTATCCCGACATGTCAAATATGGTGATTGTAAAAGTTAATGATTTTGAAGAAGGGGCGAGGCTGACAACGGAAATTACTGAAAGGACTTTTGTAATTAAATGAACTAAAATACGTGAAGGAACTCATCAGAAAAAAAATTGTTCTGGTTTGCATGGCAGCATCTGTTTTTGCAAATCTTTCAGCAACTCATAACCGTGCAGGGGAGCTTACATATGTTCAGCTGTCGGATCTCAGCTACGAACTGACAATTGCGACATATACATATACTCTCAGCTTTGCTGACCGCCCGACCCTGAATGTGGAATGGGGTGATAATACTACTTCCGTCGCCTCCAGAATAAGCGAACTCACCCTTCCCAACTTTTACCGAAGGAATATCTATAAGATCACTCATACCTATCCGGGTCCGGGGATTTACAAAATAGTGGTCCAGGATCCAAACAGGAACCTCGGGGTGAAGAATATTCCGAATTCAGTTAACGTCGTATTTTCCATATCAACAATACTTACTGTCAATCCGGCGATGGGCAGGGATAATACGCCTGTGCTGCTTAACCCACCCTACGACAAGGCCGCCTACGGATATATTTTTATTCATAATCCTGCAGCTTTTGATCCGGACGGTGACAGCCTTTCTTATAAACTCACAGTCTGTACCCGTGAGGATGCAAAACCTATTTCAGGCTACACGCTGCCTCCTGCAACGCACTTTATTAGGGTTGATTCCATTAGCGGCGATCTTATCTGGGATACTCCCGCCGATACGGGTAAATTCAATGTCGCCATGAACATTGAGGAATGGAGGAATGGTAAAAAAATAGGTATTGTTGAGCGTGATATGCAGATAGAGGTATACAATACTAAAAACAAACCTCCTGTCAATGGGCCGTTGTCGAGTTATTGCGCCGAAGTGGGTGATACGATTGATTTTATCTTTTCCGCCACCGACGAAAATAATGATAACATTACCCTGCAGGCGCAATCAGGCATCTTTACCAATATTTCCTGTCCGGCAACCTTAACCCCCATAGATTCAGGGCCAGGACATTCTTCGTCGAGGTTCAGATGGATTCCGTGCCATGAAGCAGTGCGAAGCCAGCCATACAATGTTATCTTCAAATCGGATGACGATAACTCTGATATACGCCTGTCTGATATCGACAATATAAACATAAAGGTACTCGGACCATCGCCACATCTTCTGAATGCTGTACCTGCCGGCAAGCAGATCACACTTACGTGGTCAGGTTACAATACTACAGCAATTGCCGGATTCAGTATTTACAGAAGGGACGGGCCTTCCACTTTTATTCCCGACTCCTGTACGGCAGGTCTGCCACCATCTACCGGTTTCATTAAGGTCGGGTATATCGATGGAAGCTCAACCACTTCCTTTACAGATTCCGACAACGGACAGGGGCTCCAGTTCGGCAAACAATATACTTACAGAATAGTTGCTGTCTATCCAAACGGCACCGAAAGCAAAGCCTCTAATGAAATTACATCCACCCTGGTTTCCGGAGTTCCGGTTATTAAAAATGTCAGCGTAACCTCAACAAATGCCAGTAACGGCTCAATATTCATTGGCTGGAAGAAACCGGATAAACTCGATACGATACCTGCCATTGGCCCTTATGAATATCTGATTTACAGGGCAACGGGAACCAATGGAACCGATTTTGTACAGATAAAATCCATCCAAACGGCTGATCTTAACGATACAACCCTTGTTGATAATTCGATCAATACTCAATCGATGGGTTATACCTATAAGATAGAGCTGTGGAACAATGGGACCGGGAATAGATTCCTTATCGGTGATCCGGCGTATGCTTCTTCCGTATTCCTTGGAATCGCACCCGGCGACAGGAAAGCTAAATTCAATATCTCCAGGAATGTGCCGTGGATAAATACAAGTTATGTTTTCTACCGGCTGAATTTAAATACAATGACATATGATTCAATCGGCTCTACCAATCAGCTTGATTTTATTGATCAGGGCCTGGTGAATGGCCAGGAGTATTGCTATTATGTCAAATCGGTCGGAGGTTATCTGGCAAGCGATATGCCGAAAAACCTTATAAACCTTTCTGAAAATATCTGTGTGACCCCCATTGACAACGAACCGCCCTGTACACCTCAGGTGAGTGTATCAACACAGTGTGACAGCCTTTACAATAAAGTTAACTGGTTTGTATCAAACGATCCGTGCAATAATGATATAGCAGGATTCAATATTTTTTATAAGCCATACTCTGAAGGCGACCTCACCCTTCTGACTGACATTAACGACAGGACAATAAGGACCTATACTCATTACCCCGGAGAAGTTATTGCGGGATGCTATGCAGTTTCAGCCTATGATTCCATAGGGAATGAGAGTGAAAAGTCAGTGATGATTTGCATTGACTCATGTAACTTTTACGAGATCCCGAATGTATTTACACCCAATGGAGATAATATTAATGAGAAGCTGGTTGCAAAGACCTCCGGACTGGTCGAGAAGATCGATTTCAGGCTCTTTAACAGGAATGGACTGGAGCTATTCAGGACCGATAATCCAAGAATCAACTGGGATGGCACATATAAAGGAAAAATTGTATCGCCCGGCGTTTATTTTTACCAGTGTGATGTATGGGAGAGACGAATTTCAGGTTTGGAATTGTTCCATCTTTCGGGTTTTGTACATGTGATAACCGAAGTGAATTCCAAATTGAAGAATGAGACAACAAAATGATTTTACAGTACCGAGAGAGATGAAAAAGATTATTGCATTGGGTTGGATCATGGCGTTAACCATTGGAGTCAATGGACAGCAGTCCCTGGATGTTATTTTAAAGGCCAGGGCATTTAATTCTGCCGGTAAGCCTGAAATGTCAGTCAATATACTTAGTGATGCAATATCTGCCTCTCCTGAAAGCGGTTTGTATCTCGAAAGGGCGGACGCACATATAGCGCAGAGGGATTATTCTGATGCCATCAGCGATCTCAATGAAGCCAACAGGATTACTGCCGGATCAGGCGAATATGGCTTATCAAGGGTTTATGCTCTGAAAAATGATGCGTCGACATCTTTATACCATCTTGAATTAAGCATGAATTCCCCTTCCAGGAAATCAGAGAAGGTGATTATGCTCGATCCTGCATTCGGGAATATTGAAAACAAGCCTGAATGGCGTCAGTTCTGGAAAAAGGAGTGGTATAGCGCTACCGAAAAGGGCATATCAGAAATTGAATATGATGTATCATCCGGATTGACCGGGGAGTCAAGGGATGTTCTCGCTGACCTGAAGAATAATTATGGCAGCAGTGATGAGACGGACTATGCGGAAGCTCTTATCAACCTATCATCGGGAAAAACAGAAAATGCTCTGAAGACTGTATCTGACCTGGTTACAGGAAACCCGGGGAATGAGAAGTATCTTCGACTGCTTGCAAAGGCCCAGACTGTTTCGGGCAATCCGGCAGGCGCCTCCGATACCTATACCAGGCTCTTCAGTGCCGGCGTAGCTGATGCGGGGTTATTGATACTCAGGGCAGAATGCTACATGAAAACAGGTGAAAATGACAAAGCGCTTAATGACATTGGCAAATATCTGGATTTATATCCTGACGATAAAAAGGCATTGAGTCTGGCGGGAAGGGAGGAGGCAATTTCTGGCGACAATATCAAGGCACTTGACTATTTTTCAAGGAATCTCAAACTTCATCCCAATGACCCGCAATGCTACATCGACAGGGCCAATGCCTATTTTGTTTCAAAATCATGGGACTGGGCCATTAATGATTACAGCATGTCACTCGATCTCAATCCTTCCGACTCAGAGGTCTGGCTCAATAAAGGCATTGCGCTTCTCAATACCAACAGGGTCGAAGATGCCTGTCACGATTTCAGAAGAGCATTAAGCCTGGGAAATAAACGCGCCAGCGAGTATATAAGCAGTAAATGCATTAAGTAAAATAGTAGTATATGACGGCACACTTCTGACGCCCCGTGCCCTTTGCCCCGTGCCCCGTGCCCCATGCCCCGTGCCCCATGCCCCGTGCCCCATGCCCCGTGCCCCATGCCCCGTGCCCCGTGCCCCGTGCCCCGTGCCTTACCTTATATGCTTCATGATCCTTTCGAACAGATCATGGGGCTTGAAAGGTTTCAGAACATAATCGTTAATATTCAGGTCTTCAATCTTGTCATGACTTTCAGACATGATAGCAGCTGTAAGTGCCACTATGGGAATATTACTGATCCTGGGGTTATCAGACTTTCTGATATTCCTGGTAGCTTCAATTCCGTCCATAACAGGCATATGCAAGTCCATCAGCACCAGGTCGAAGTCCTCTTTTTCCAGGAGTTCAAGTGCAAGTAATCCGTCGACTGCATGCTTGACGATTATTCCCCAGCTTACAAGGAACTTATTGGCCACAAAGAAGTTAATCTTATTGTCTTCGGCTATCAATATTCTTTTGCCTTCAAGGCCTGTATAATTCTCCGGTGTCTCGGCAGCCTGTTTCTGGCCGCTTTTGTCAAGAATGCCCAGAGGCAGCACAAACCTGAAAGATGATCCGATGCCGGGCTCACTTTCCACCGATATTGTCCCCCCCTGAAGCTCAATAAGCTTCTTGCATATGGATAATCCCAGTCCTGTACCACCGAAGTGCCTTGTGGTATCCGCTGAAGCCTGAGTAAAACTATCGAAAATAAGTCCGTGTTTATCTGTGGAGATTCCTATCCCGGTATCCGAGACGGTGAATTCCATATTGCACTTATTGTCTTTTCTGCTTAATTCTTTAACATTGACGGTGATGCCGCCATGTGTCGTAAACTTGAGCGCATTGGAAAGCAGGTTTGAGAGTATCTGGTTCAGCCTGATAGGATCGCCGGTAACTGTTTTGGGAAGATCAGTCTCTTTCCTAATATCAAACTTTAGATTTTTTGCTTTCGACCGGAATGAATATGACCTCATTATCTCTTCAAGAAATTCACCAAGGTCAAACTGGGCTTGTTCGAAGACTATCTTTCCCGACTCCATTTTATTATAGTCGAGAACGTCATTTACCAGTGTAAGAAGATGGTTTCCTGAAAACTTCAGTGTTTTTATATAGTCCATCTGATCTTCTCTCGGATTACCCTGCAGCAGTAAGTTGGTAATTCCTATCACCTCATTAAGCGGAGTTCTGATCTCGTGGCTCATTGTCGACATGAAGAGCTGTTTTGACTGGGCGGCTTCTTCAGCTTTCCTCCTTGCGAGAATAAGATTATCGAGTATCATCCTGCGCTGGATGGCTATTGCTATCTGGTTTGCGATAAAATCGAGCACATAGAGATCATCCTGGGAAAACTTATCTGCATCGTGATAATCCTGAAGGCACATTACGCCTATGGTGTTTCCTTCCACTTTCAGGGGAACTCCCATCCAAACCTTGCATTGTGTTCCAACCAGTTCGACATCTCCTGCTTCCTCCAGCATCTTCAGGTCGTTTTCCTTGAGCAGCACCGACTTGTTCTGTTTTATTACCCAGCCTGTGATGGTTTTACTGGTGGGGATCTCATAAAAGTTATCTTTTTCATCGGCGAAGAATGGCAGGGAAATAGTATCCGAGGTCTTGTCGTACAGGGCAATAAAGAAGTTGTTCGTATCCCATATCCTGCTCAGTTCCAATACTATTGTCGGGTAGATCTCCTTAATATCCATTTGCTTAAGGGCTGCCGTGGAAATATTGTAAAGAATCTCCTGCAGGAGAAGATTCTTTCTTTCGGTGGTTATATCCCTGTAAATTGCAAGATGGGCAACCACTTCATTGTTTATTACAATAGCATTGGAAACGAGAGAAACATGGATTTTTTTCCCTGATTTATCGTGTCTTATTGTCTGTCTTACCTCTCTATTCCTGTCAGAAGTAAGTATATCTATCCTTTCGGCTTCTTTCCTGAATTCATCAGGAACAATGAGATCATTTATGTTTTTATTTACAGCTGTCTCCATTGAATACCCAAAGAGATTCGTAAACTCCCTGTTTACCATTGATACGATATTCGTATTATTTGTGATAGCTATTGCGACCGGGATGGAATTATAGAGGTCCTCGAGAAAGGCTTTTTCCCTGATTATTTGATTTTCATACTCCTTTTGCCTGGTAATATCGGATAAGACGCCCCTGTAACCGATGACTTTTCCATTAATGATTGTAGCAAAAGTATGGGTTATCACAGGGACACGTGTTCCGTCTTTTTTTCTGGCAACATACTCATTACTCGATATTTGTCCTTTAAGCTTCAGAGCTTTGAGGTTAGCTTCTATTTTTTGATAACTCTCGGGGAAAATATCGGAGATGTATACTCCCTTTGCCAGATCCTCTTTCCTGAAGCCAAAAAATTCAAGACCCTGAGTGTTGCTGTATGATATTTTACCCGAGAGTTCAGTCTCATATACTATTTCGGGCAGCATATCAGCGAATCTGGCAAAATCGGCATCATGTTTATTGAAATCTTTCAGCTGCTTCTGATAATTTCCTGGTTCCCAGGTTACTGCAATAATGCCCGAATTAAGAAGAAAGCCTGTGTAGAATCCTTCTGAGTCGTCACCCGTTTCGGATGCCGCGAGCTTATGAGCCTCCCCTGTGATATTGATATGATGAAGAAGTTCCATGAGCTTTGCACGTTTTGAGAGTGAGGTGTCATTTATGTATTTCCCCACCTCTTCATGCCTGAGGACGGATTCCACCTCTTCTGCCTTTCTGTTAATGTCATGAACAAGGAACTTTTTATCCTGGTCAATACGGAAAAGTGCCAGGTAGATGTTTACCATATCAAGTATCTCATCCGGAACATTGACATGACCGTCAGTTTTTCCTGAAATAGCCGTTCCGTCAGATCCTTCCGTGTTTAAAATATCGAGTTCCCTCTCCAATTGCCTGTTCTTCTCCAGCAACTCAAAATATCTTTCTTTGTAATCCATCACCCAGATGTTAACAATTCGGTTTTAAAAATAACAATTAATGTAATATCTCAATTAATGCTTTAATGTTTCTGTTATTTTGTCTGTTGAGGTCTGTTATCTTTTGTTTCACTAAAGTATTTACAGAAATCTGACAATCCGCACTGTCCGCATAACGGCACCCTGGCTTTGCAGATATATCGTCCATGAAGCAGCAGCCAGTGGTGTGCTTTGTAAATAAGATCATGAGGAATATGCATGGAGAGCTGATCTTCCACACTTCTTGGGGTATTTGCGTTTTTTACCAGTCCTATCCGGTTTGCTACCCTGAAAACATGAGTGTCAACGGCCATTACCTGCTTTTGAAATGCAACGGATGCTATGACATTTGCCGTCTTTCTGCCCACTCCTGGTAACCTTTGCAATACTTCCGGATCTGATGGCATTTTTCCTCCGAATTCACTCACAAGCATCTTTGCCATTCCGGAGAGATGTTTTGCCTTGTTATTCGGGTAAGAACATGATTT
This sequence comes from uncultured Bacteroidales bacterium, assembly GCA_963789465.1. GTDB lineage: Bacteria > Bacteroidota > Bacteroidia > Bacteroidales > VadinHA17 > LD21. The sequence continues at coordinate 1,669,730 of CAWBLL010000019.1, read as the reverse complement.
AATGTACCCAAATATTTCGGCAGGTTCAGCTAAAGCCATAGATTCCGCATCAGGAAATCGTCTGAGCAGGGGAGGAGTAATAATATTGACCCTTTTATCAGTGCACTGAGCGGAAAGGATCACTGCTACCATCAGTTCAAAGGGATCGTGATAAAGCAGTTCCGTTTCAGCCGTATTGTTATTTTCCAAAAAATAGCTGATTGTCAGATCTATTCGTTTCTTAATAGTCATATGCATGAAATATTGTAGTGATTGTAAGGTAACACTTTTTATCTTTGCGGCATATACGGTTTATATGGTCAGTTATCTTCAGGCAGACAACATTTCAAGACGGATTGGTGACAATCTTCTATTTGAGAACATTACACTTAATATCAACAAGGATGACAAGGCGGCTCTGATTGCCGTGAATGGGGCAGGTAAATCATCACTCCTTGATATAGTTTCTGGAAAGGAGAGTTCTGACAGCGGATCAGTGACACTAAAGAGAGACCTGAAGATAGCTTATCTGAGGCAATCGCCTGAACTGGATGAATCGAATAGAATTATTGATGAATTATTTTGTACTGACAGTGAACTGGTCAGGGTGATAAGGGATTATGAGGATTGTCTCCTTTCGGGGGACAATGAGAAGCTTCCCGGTATAATACAGCAGATGGATGATCATAAGGCATGGGATTACGAGGTGTCTGTGAAACAGATCCTTTTCCGGCTCAAACTGACTGATCTGAATGCATTGATAGGAACCTTGTCGGGGGGACAGAAGAAAAGGGTCGCGCTGGCCAAGGTACTGGCAGAGGAGAGCGACTTGCTTCTGCTCGATGAGCCTACCAACCATCTTGATCTTGATATGATTGAATGGCTGGAAGAGTATCTGATCAAGTCAAATAAAACACTTTTCATGGTTACCCATGACCGGTATTTTCTGGACAGGGTATGCAATGTGATATTCGAGCTGTCAGATAATGAGCTCTACAGGTATGAGGGGAATTATGAATATTTTCTTGAGAAAAAACAAGGCAGGGAATATTCGGCAAAGCTGAATACTGAGAAAGCCAGGAATCTGCTGAAGACCGAACTTGAATGGATGAGAAGAATGCCTAAGGCCAGACGTCATAAAGCTAAATCCAGAATTGATTCTTTTTATGACCTCAGGGAAAAAGCTTCAGCAAGAGCCGAAGAGAAGAGCATAAACATAAATGTCAATATCTCCCGGATGGGCAGCAAGATTCTGGAGATCAAAAATATAAGTAAAACCTACGGTGAAAAGGCAATAATAAGGAAATTCAATTACGTTTTCAACAGGTTTGAGAAGGCAGGGCTGATCGGTCGGAATGGCACAGGAAAGACCACCCTGCTGAATATTATAACCGGCCTTGCAGAACCTGATTCAGGGAGTATTGAAAGGGGAGAAACGATTGTTTTCGGATATTACAGGCAGCAGGGGATTGAATTTGATGACGACATGACTGTCATCGATGCGGTAAGAAATATTGCTGAAAGTGTGATGGTAAAGGATGGTACTCTGCTTTCAGTTACGCAGTTCATGAATTATTTTCTTTTCCCTCCCGAAAAGCAATATACTTTGATTAGAAAATTATCGGGAGGTGAGAAACGACGACTGTATCTTCTGACAGTGCTGATGAAAAATCCTAATTTCCTGATCCTGGATGAACCGACGAATGATCTTGATATTCTGACACTGAATGTTCTTGAGGAGTACCTCGCCGGTTTCAGAGGTTGTGTTATCGTCGTATCGCACGACAGGTATTTTATGGATAAAGTTGTTGATCATATCTTTGAATACCAGGGTGATGGGATCATTAAGGATTTCCCCGGAAACTATACCCAGCTCAGAGAGAAACAAGAGGAAGAGGAACGACGGATTGCAGTAAACAGGAATATCAAAACTCACGACCCTGTAATTATTCCGGGGAAACCGGTTCAACGGGAGAAAAAACCCGGACTGACATTCAAGGAGAAGCGCGAATTTGAAGCGTTAACCGAAGAGATTGATGCGCTCGAGCAGGAGAAGAAAGTGATAGAGGCAGAAATCAGCACGGGGAGTCTCAGCCAGGAGGAGCTGTACTTGCGGTCAAAAAGACACGGGGAGATAATGCAGATGCTGGATGCGAAAGAGTTGCGCTGGCTTGAGCTTAGTGAGAAATAAATACCAATATTTTTTTTACTTTAGCGCAATAAGTTTAAAGATTTGGAAAAAATAGTTATAAGTACCTCCGGATCGAGATCAGAGATCACTGTCGGAGCAAAGTGGAAAACAGCAGCCGGCTTAATTCCTTCCACCGGTGTTGTTATAGTTACGGACGACAATATCAGGGAGTTGTACGGTTCTGATTTTCCAGGAGTACCTGTTTTATCAGTTCTTCCAGGTGAGGAGAGCAAGAAACTGACAGTAATAGAGCATCTTGCAGAAGAGCTTCTGGAACAGGGAATCGACCGCAATGGATTTATTCTGGCAATAGGGGGGGGAGTTGTTTGTGATCTGGCCGGTTTCCTGGCATCGGTTTACCTCCGTGGCATAAGATGCGGGTATGTATCAAGCAGCTTATTGTCGCAGGTTGATGCCAGCACAGGCGGTAAAAACGGAGTTAATCTTGGAGGCACAAAAAATATTCTTGGTGTAATCAGGCAACCTGAATTTGTAATTTGTGATCCTGCTATGCTGCTAACTCTTTCAGAAGAGGAGTATTTGTCAGGGCTTGCAGAGATGATCAAGACGGCAATAATTGGCGACAAGGAGCTGTTTGATATTATAGAGGCAAATCATCGGGAAATTATGAACAGGGATCAGGATTTACTCAGCAGTCTTGTTGCCAGATCAGTCAGATTCAAAGCTTCCGTAGTCAATGAAGACGAAATGGAAACAGGTCTGCGGCGCATTTTGAATTTTGGTCATACTTTCGGCCATGCTATCGAAATGCAGACTATGGTAAGACATGGATTTGCCGTTGCATCAGGGATGGAGCTGGCTACCCTTTTCTCATTTGAAAAAGGCCTGATAGATATGAATGGGCAGAAAAGGATACTAAACCTTCTCAGACAGTTTGGTCTTCTTCGTCCTTATGAGATCCCTTATTCCAGAATAGAGAAGATGGTGATGCATGACAAGAAAAAGGCAGGAAGCGGGTTGCATTTTGTATTTTGCAAAGGCATTGGAAGCGCTGTTGTTGAAAAGGTCTCAATAGCAGAGCTTATTGGTTTTTATAAAGGACACATTGGTAAAAAGTAAAAAATTATGAATTCCTATGGAGTAATTTTCAGAATTTCAATATTTGGGGAGTCCCATGGGCCGGCGATAGGTATTACTATTGACGGTTGTCCTCCTGGCATAACCATATCTCCGGCTGATTTCCTTGATGACCTGCGGAGACGACAGAGCGGAGGCACCGGCACCACAAAGCGAAGAGAGCCTGATCAGCCTGAGATACTTTGCGGAGTTTTTGATGATATCACCACCGGTGCTCCGATTACAATCATGACGAGGAACAGTGATAAAATATCTGCTGATTACGATGAATTCAGGGAAGTTCCCCGGCCGGGACATGCTGATTTCACCTCGAGGTATAAATTTTCCGGTTATTCAGACATGCGCGGAAGCGGTCATTTTTCTGGAAGGATAACGTGGGGACTGGTTGCGGCGGGAGTCGTAGCTAAGAAGGTTGTTTCATCCGCAAATATTGCGGCCACCCTGATTTCTGCAGGAGGAATGACTGATATTGAAAAAGCTGTAAATGAAGCAATTACATTGAATGACTCGATCGGAGGCATTATAGAATGCAGAGTGTCAGATACGCCAATGGCACTGGGAGAGCCTTTCTTTTATTCATTTGAATCAGCTGTCAGCCATATGGTCTTTTCCATACCTGCCATCAAGGGAATTGAATTTGGCATAGGATTCGCTGCAGCTAAAATGCGCGGGTCACAGCACAATGATCCCTTTATTGACAGCAAGGGGCGGACATCCACAAATAATGCAGGAGGCATAAACGGAGGCATTACAAACGGGAATGAGGTTGTGTTCAGGGTCGTTGTCAAGCCCACATCATCAACCGGAGTTGAACAGACCACCTACAATTTTACTGAAGGAAAAATGACGACACTAAAGGTTAAGGGTAGGCATGATACATGCATCGCCTTGCGGATGCCAGTTATTGTCGAGGCAGCAGCAGCAATTGCAATGGCTGACCTGATGCTTATAGACAGAGGTATTCACGGAGCCAGAAATAGCTGATCTTCAAGTCTGGCGAATAGATGTTGCAGACATGGGAGCAGGCGAGGGGGAGTCGTTAAGTGACTGGTTTTATTCTGATTATAAGCGCATTTCTCGACCTAGCTGTAATTCTGAACCTGTTGTCAATCCGGTCTCCGAGTATACAAACAATTTTTCCTCCGGATTCCATAATGAGAGAATTATCCTTGTCGAGAATTGAGTATTTGTTATCTGTAAAATAATCGCTGAGCTTTTTTTTATGGGTTAATCCAAGAGGGTAGAAAAAATCTCCCGTTTTCCAGTTTCGAATGATCATTGGAAATGATAGTTTATCTGCATCCATGCAGAGCTCATCTGGTCCTTCAGGGATTCTGAATTCCCTGGTTATTTTTACAAATGCTGCCGATACAAGCTGTGGCAGTATTTCGAAATCATCGGGGGAATTGATAAGCCATTTTCGCTGATCATTTTCATTGCGCTTTGTAACTATCAGTTCCTTCCTGTTTTTGATTATTCTGTGTGTGCTGGTAAACAATTGTCCGCCTGTTTTGCCGCTGATAATGTTAATGAGGTCATTTAATGAAACATCTCTGATCCCGTAAGGTCTGAACAGACCGAATAAGACAGCCTTGTTACTGATATATTGATCTGCCTGATTTATATCAAATGAAATAAAGCCATTTTTCGAAGCGGATACTTTTTCCCTGAGCTGATCGAGGTAAGCTGAAACAATCTCATTCGTATCCGACAGTATTTCAGATGTTTCGAAGAGCGTAGATTCAATCGAAGGATTTATCTCCTTCAATAGCGGAATAATCCTGTGTCTGATATTATTTCTCAGATATTTTGTGTCGGCATTTGATTGATCTTCCCGAAACAGTATCCTGTGAGTATCTGCATATTCAGTTATTTCCCCGCGGGTAGCGAATAAAAGCGGCCGGATAATATTCCTTGTTGCCGGTTTCATGCCCGACAGTCCGGCAATCCCTGTTCCTCTGATAAGGTTGATGAGAAATGTTTCAATATTATCATTAAGATTGTGTGCAACAGCGACAGTATCGAAGCTCAGGCTGTTTCTTGTTTTTTCGAACCATTCATATCTTAAATCCCTGGCTGCCATTTGGATAGAAATATGTTTTTCATCAGCATATTCTTTTGTCTGAAAACGTACTGCATAAAATTGGATATTATGTTCAGCTGCGAATTCCGATACCAGCCGCTCATCTTCATCGGATTCGGCACCCCTGAGGGAAAAATTGCAATGAGCTATTGCAAACCTGAATTCTGATTGCAAAAAAAGGTGTGTCATCACCATGGAATCAATACCGCCGCTTACAGCCACGAGTATTCTGTCTCCTAGTTTTGCGAGCCCGTTAACGGCAATGAATTTTCTAAATCTCTCAAGCATGTTTATTTCATGAGAATACAAAAATAAAAAAAGGTATCCTCAAAAAAGGATACCTTACCAATAAAATCCTTAAAACCTAAAATTGTGAGAGGTATACAGCAACGCCTTCCTGAGAATCCTGTATGAATTTTTCTCCCTTGTGACATACTGCAGAAGCAGAAAAACCTGGCGCTTTCTTTCCAACTAAAACAGCCATAATTTTTCGAATTCAGATTACTTTTTTGCAGATAAGATTACAAAATAGTTTATATTTTGTTCATTATCTGAAAGGAATAACCACGGGCTTATCTGAGTCGAAGTTACTTGGTTTCAGAAGTTGTTCCCCTGATATTGTCAGATTATTTATTCTCGAATAGATTGGAGGATTGGGGAAAAATGCAACTCTTATCTGCAAGGTATTGAAAAGCAGGTTGTCATTTCTGATTCTCAAACCAAAACCAAGTGACAGCAGTGTAAAGTCTTTGCCAAAAGCCTCATTGGAATTTGACAGGAATCCAAGATCGGAGAATCCGAAAAATGCGAATCTGAAGCCGTGGTAATTGGAGGGACTGAACAATACAGATTCCAGACTCAGGGTAAATCTTTGGGTTCCGTTGATAGAATCATTCCTGAATCCTGTGAACCCATTTGTTTCTATGAACTTAAGATTTTCGTCGGAGTAACGGCTGATACCTCTTGAAAAATCGAGACTGATAAAATTACGGGAACGGTATCTTCCCATGGGTAACAGATTTGAGAAATAGTTTATGTGGGCATCAAAAATACCCTGCTCTCTTTCCCTGCCGGTGAAAAAGCTTGCTACAGCCAGAGATGAATAAAAATAGCCCAGTTCAGGAAATGATTTTCCGGCGGATAAGTCGGCTTCCAGATATGTCCTGTTCTTGAATTCATTGAATTCCCGGCCGGCAGTAATACGAAAAAGGCCTCCATAAGGGATGTCTTCCGTTCGTCCATATCCATAAATCAGGCTTGTCTTATAGTATTTCTGTACTGACAATGCGGCTGATGCAAGGTATAGCTGGTATCTCTGAAGACTGTAATAAGTCTCGGGCTGTATGTCGGGTTTCCGGAAGACATTGTTATTCAGGTACCTTGCACCAACTATTATTCTTGAAACAGATTCCCTGTTAAAAAGAAATGACCTCGCAATCCAATAATCCTGCAGGTTGTACTTAAGTGGTACTGCCACAGGCATGGTATCGAGATCGGTTGTGGTATACATCTGCCGGATCATTATACCTCCGGCATACTTTGTGGTTGCGCTCACAAACTTCCGGTCGAGACTAAGTCCGTAAGAGGTAGATCCCAACCCGCTTAAGTAGTCAATATTGAAATTGACAAATGATTTCCACAGGTTATTGACCCGATAGTTTCCCCCAATGCCGGGCGAATCAGGCAGGCTGGAATCGAATGGTATTTTTATCCCGAATTCATGTCCGGTTCCCATGATGTTTTTTTCAAACACCGACAATGCACCTCTCTTGAATCCGCCGTAATCATATTGGGCGCCCAGGGAATATACATCCCTGGTGAGTACAATGATATCAGCTTCCTGGTCTGATACAGGAACTACCATTATCCTGGCATCGTTTATGAATGGAAGTTCCCTTAAAACTCTCTCGTTATCACTGAGTGTCAGAGGAGAGATTGAATCCCCTGCGGAGAAGAGTAAATTTTTCCTGATGATCCGTTCTCTGGTATTTACATGAGTTCCGTTAAGCAAATTATTTGTGCTGTTTGATTTGACAGAAGCAGGATTATTGATATCTGTACCAAAAACATCCAGCCTGATGATTTTGATACTTTTAATTTTCAGCCCTGCATAACTTACATATCCTTCATCACTTCGCTCTGAGATCTTCCTGGTCTCAATTGGCCGGGGAGATATCACTACCAGATCATAAAGCTTCCTTGTCAGGTTTTTTTTGGAAGCTCTCTGCTTCAGGGAGTCATAGAATAGAAAGTTTTTATTCTTGCCTGAATTTATTGAAGGAATAACGGATGCCGGTAATCTTATCTGCGTGTCATTCAGGAATAATGACAGGCTGTCCCTGATCAGAATGAAGGTCCCGGGAGGTACTTTTAATATAGTATCCTTCTCGGGCCGGGTCTGAGAACTTATCGTGTTACAAAAAACCAGTAGTGCCGGAATGAGAAGCGGTCGTATGGAATTACAATATTTATTTAAAATACGCACTTCAGGTATTATGAGTATCGCTGACAAGAACATCATCCGAATTAAACTGAAATCCGAGTCTTTTGCCTGTAATTACTCTTGAGTGCTGGATCTTAGCTTCCGCCTGCCCTACGGTTGCAATTTTTACTGTATCGTAAGGCGGTACCAAAAGGTCAAATTCCAGTGAATATTGAATAGCTGTTGAAATGATCAGTTGCAGAGATTGTTTTGATATCTCTTCATTTCCATAATTAGAAAACAACATGCCCATTTGTCTCTTTCCCTCTACAAAATATTGTTTCTCATGGTTTATAAAGATCCTTGCAATAAGATAGCCCAGATCATCAAACCTTGAGTATTTGAATGAGTCTGCCAGAAAATTGTAGATATTAATTATTCCCGAATAGGCATTGTATTTGTTTTTCTGTATATAAGCTGTTTTCCAGGCAGGATGTTCCCTGTCAAACTGAAAAATATTGGAGTGCATGCTGAAAAGTACAATATCGCCCGCTACCTTTATCTGGGCATCAAAATTACTTCTGTCGGTATATTCCAGTCTTATCCTTGGATCTGTCCCGACCAGATTGCTGTTTATTTCAATTGTGAGGTTTTTGAGAACCTCCTTCATTGTACAGAATGATTCGAAAGTAGTATCATAAACCTTCTGCTTGAGGAAGGATTTCTCTTTCAGCGTGCTGATTATTTCCAGCTTTTTGTCAATCTGTTCAGACATTATTGAAATTGAATTAGTAGTAGAAACGAGAGACTAAAGTACTAATTAATGGGCATAAATAAAAATCAGGGCTTTCTAATACGATATTGCAAAAAGAACTCTTTTGTGTGATGGTTTCCCCGAAAATATACATTTACCTTCTTCTTCAGGAGCGTCGAAAGGAATGCATCTGATAGTTGCTTTAGTTTCTTCCTTTATCTTTTCCTCTGTCTCCGCAGTTCCATCCCAGTGAGCCATAATAAATCCCCCTTTATTATTTAAAATGGCCTTAAAATCAGCCCATGAGTCGGGGTAAAAAGTATTTTCATTTCTGAAATTAAGGCTCTGTTATAAATGTTTTGCTGAATATCTTTAAGAAGTCCGCTAACATGAGGAACTACACTGTCGATGGGTACGATCTCTTTTGTCAGAGTATCTCTTCTTGCAACCTCAATAGTTTTGTTTTCAAGGTCACGGGGACCTAAAGCCAGGCGTACAGGTACTCCTTTGAGTTCGTAATCAGCAAATTTCCATCCTGGTGTATTATTTTCCCTGTCATCATACTTAACGGAAATTCCAAGGTTTTCAAGTTCTTCCTTTATTTTAACTGCAAGAACAGTCAGGGAGGAAAGTTGTTCGGCATTTTTATAGATTGGTACTATAACTACCTGGATAGGGGCAAGCTTTGGGGGAAGCACTAGCCCGTTATTGTCGCCGTGGCCCATGATTATGGCACCCATAAGCCTAGTAGAGACTCCCCACGATGTGGCCCACACATAATCCAGTTTACCTGTTTTGTCGGTAAACTGTACATCGAAAGCTTTTGCAAAGTTCTGACCAAGGAAGTGGCTGGTTCCGGCCTGCAATGCTTTTCCATCCTGCATTAAGGCTTCAATGGCAAAAGTGTCGAGAGCTCCGGCAAATCGTTCATTCTCGCTTTTATATCCCCTTATTACGGGAAGAGCCATCGAATTCTCTGCGAAACCTGCATACACATTTATCATCTTCTCTGTTTCCTCCATTGCCTCTTCCCTTGTAGCATGGGCAGTATGTCCTTCCTGCCACAGGAATTCAGCAGTCCTGAGAAAAAGACGGGTACGCATTTCCCACCTTACAACATTTGCCCACTGATTTATCAGTATTGGAAGGTCTCTGTATGAATGGATCCAGTTTTTATATGAATTCCAGATAATCGTTTCGGAAGTGGGCCGTATGATAAGTTCCTCCTCAAGCTTTGCATCAGGATCTACAATAATTCCCTTTCCTGACTCATCGGTTTTAAGACGGTAATGTGTAACAACTGCACATTCCTTGGCAAATCCCTTGACATGTGCAGCCTCTTTGCTGAAAAAGGATTTTGGGATGAAGAGAGGAAAGTATGCGTTGACATGACCTGTTGCTTTAAATAGCCTGTCAAGCTCAGCCTGGATCTTCTCCCATATTGCATAACCATAAGGTTTGATCACCATACATCCTCTTACGGCAGAGTTTTCAGCCAGATCTGCCTTGATAACCAGATCATTATACCATTGTGAGTAATTTTCCTCCCTGTTTGTTAAAAACTTTGCCATTTCTTTGGTATGGTATTTGTTAAATTTATTTAAGAATTGAACGCGTAAAAATAAATAAAAACTTCAGTTATTGTTAAAAAAGAACAGGAGGTTCGTCATGAAAACAAAAATATACATCGGAATTGTGCAGGCGCTGTTGTTAGTGGGAGTGACTGCAAATGGCCAGATGGAATATGCAGGAAATTACAGGAACGATAATGCGAAAGTAATTGTAAATAACTATTATGACAATTATGATTACTACTATTCTTCCCGTATAAACCGATTCCACAGGTCCTACACCGCTTTCAACTATTATGCCCCGGTATATACCGATGCATACTGGTACAACTATCAGCCATTTTCATGGGGTATCAGCATTTATGGCGGAGGTGGTTTTGGAATAGGTTACACAACCGCATATCCTGTCTACGGATACGAAGTTGGTTGGTCAGGCTACGGATCATCATACTACTGGGATTATGATCCTTTCTATTACAGTGCCTGGAATTATGCACCGGCTATAAATATAGGAATCGGCTTTGGCTTTGGCTGGCCTAATTATTATCATGGCTACTAACGGCCATTATCATAATTGGAGTCACCATTATTATGATTACGGGTACGGTCATGGTCACAATTCATATAACAACTACTATAATAATTACTATTCCTCACGCTATAACTCTTCAGGGAATTCATACAGAAGAACTCCCCCGGTAAACTCCAATACCTATAGTAACAATAGAACTTCTGCAGGGTCGGGTTCGGCCGGAGGGAGCCGCAGGGGCGTTACAAATGCAACCAATGGCCATTCTTCCGGCAGTGGGGCAACCTCTAATTACGGGAGTATGGGAAATGCAGGAAAAAATCCCGGAAGGAGAAATCCTGGCGGGGGAAATACCAGCAATGGAAATTATGGAAACAGCGGAAATACCGGCAATAATGGGAATGCCTACAACAATGGTAACAACGGTACTAACAGAAACAATGGAAACAACAGAAACAATGGAAACAAGGTAAACACCGGAAATAACGGTAAACAACGGGAATAAAGCATCCGCAAGGTCCTACAGCGGCAGTCAGCCTTCAAGCATTAACAACCGGAATCAGCAGCAGCAGGACCAATACCAATACCAATACCAATATGCGAAGTACTCAGAGTTCAGGCAGACAATCCGTTAAATTCAGGTTCCCGTTCAGGATCGACCAGAAGTTACGCGAGTCCGGGAAGACAATCCTTTAGCTCAGGTTCCCGTTCAGGATCGACCAGAAGTTCCGCGAGTCCTTCACGGAGTGTATCTGCCGGCAAATCTGCCGGCAGGAGTTCAGGAGGCAGCAGGACCTCTAAAAGCAGCAGTAAATCAGGCAGTTCATCTTCTAAATCTTCCTCTTCTTCCTCCGGAAAATCAAGGAGTCGTCGTTAGTATGATGTCTGTAAATTTTATTTGGCTTTTCCAGGCCACGGCTTCAGGAACTATCCTTTCGATTTCTGAAAAGCAATGGAAAAGAGAGGTGAAATGAAGGTGAATTTAATGGAATACGAAATTAATTGAAATATTATTGCCGCTATATTTGAAAGTAATTTCTTATTTTAGTTTCTTTGGTATAGTATTTGTATTTATTTAAGAAAACATTAAGAATTAAGCGAGCATCCTTATGAAAGCATTAACTTACATATCAATAATAATACTTCTGGTTTTTAGTTCGTGTTCATCAACTCTTTATACCGGAGCTGAGTACGATGATCTTTATTATTCAGGGTCAGACAAACCGGCAGTTAAACAAAGAACCAGTACAAACGAGCAGGTTGCAGCCAATGAATTAATGCCTGATACCTACTACGATAATGTATATGATGCAGATACTCTGATTACCGACAGGTATTCCGTTCCCTCTGATTATGATGATCAGATCGTGGTAAACAACAATAATATGAGTGGAAGCGGATATGACTATTATGATGATTCCTATGCAAACAGGATCAACATGTTCTCCGGTAATTATTTTTATAGTCCTTATTCCTATGTCGGCTTCGGCCTCAATTTTGGGTATCCCTACTTTGGTTTCGGATTCAACTCTGGCTTTGGATACCCTTATTATGGATACAGCCCATACTTTTATGATCCATTTTATTATGGTGGTTATTATGGTGGTTTTTATGGTGGTTATTATCCCTATTATTCATATTACGGCTATGGTGGTGGGTATTATCCCTATTATTCATCTGAGGGATACCGAAGTACATACGGCAGGAGAGAAAGACCAAGCACGATGTCATCCAAGTGGAACGAAAACCTCGGTCTGGGAGGGTCTGGCCGCAGAAGCGCTGACGGAACCATAGGAGGGTATTCCACATCAGGAAGAAGATCGGTTTCCGGAAACCAGGCACTGGTACAGGATGCAAGACGGAGCACATCGGGTACAACATCATTGGCTACCTCAAAATCCGGGCAGGATGTAGTCAGAAGCACCAACCCTTCAACAAGGTCAGCTTCCTCAACCGGTGGAAATCAGGTTAACAACAAACCCGAATACAGAAATGCCAACCGGACATATACTCCAAGTTATAATAATCCCAGGATGAGTACAAGGCCATCATACAATAACAGCCGCGTACCGGAAGGATCCGGCAATACTACTCAGGGAACCAGGAATTTAAGCAATAGCTCACAAGTAAGAAACTCCACAGGCAGAGTAGTGAACAGCCCTGGTACAACCAGCGAAAGGTCAAATTCATTCATCAATATGCAGAGAAGGTATAGTACTCCTTCTACTCCTTCAAGACAGTATTCTGTACCGACAAGAAGAAGTACCGAAAGTGTACGCAGTTATACTCCAAGATCTTATAGAGGCTCATCCTACAGCGGAGGATCTTCAGGTTCCTCTTCCAGAAGTTCCTATTCTTCAGGTTCATCCTCATCAGGTTCATCGGGAAGATCTTCATCCTCAGGCCGTTCTTCGGGAGGCAGAAGATAACACAGTTAATACATGGTTTTTCTTTGATAGTAGTTCATTCTAAAAACAAGAGTGCAGGGATAATCTATCACAAAATTATTAAATTATGAAACGGACAGTTTTGACTATAGCAGCAACTTTTATCCTTTTTGCAGGACTTTCAGCCCAGAATGTTGATGATGCTCTCAGATATTCACAGGTATTTTACGGAGGAACCGCCAGATTTATGTCAATGGGCGGAGCCTTTACGGCACTTGGAGGCGATCTCTCCTCATTAAGCCAGAACCCGGCAGGAATTGGAGTTTTCAGATCATCTGAGATCTCTGTGACACCCCAGTTAAACTATAATTCTGCTTCAACCGGATTTCGTGGCACAGGAAGCATGGATTATCTTTATAATTTTAATCTTGGCCAGATCGGATTTGTAAGTAATATTGTTTCCAAAAACGCAGGATCCGGCCTTCTGAAACTAAATTTCGGATATTCATTCAACAAAACAAATAATTTCAGCCAGAGTATCCGGATCAAGGGCATAAATAATTCAAGTTCAATGGCTGACTACTGGGCCGCATCAGGAGATGGAACTAACTATTACGATCTGTCAGGACCTGAGGGAATAGCATATGATACCTGGATTATTGATACGATAACCGGAGCCAAACCACCGTCGTATGGTACCGTTTTTTCCAACTATGGCGACAATCCGCCTTCAGTATACGGACAATCGGTCAACAGACTGATTTCAAACGAGGGTTTTTCCGGGGAACATGCAATCACTTTCGGTGGTAATTATTCAGATAAAATCTTTTTCGGAGCAACCCTGGGAATCAGCCAGTTAAGATATACAAGTCAGTATCAGCACAGCGAATATTCGAATGATCCTCTTGTATCGCAGTTCAAGAATTTCAGCTACCTCGATTATTATGATGACAGGGGTACAGGATACTCATTCAAACTCGGAGCCATTATAAAGCCTGTCGAAGCAGTGCGTATCGGAGTTGCCTTCCATTCACCGGTTTGGTATCATATCGATGAGTATTTTTACGAGACTATAAGCTCTAACTTTACTGATGGCAGTCACTATGAATCTTCTAATGATCCCATGAGATTCAACTATGCGCTGGCTACTCCATTCAGATTCCTTGGTGGAATTGCAGTACAGATACAAAAATTTGCCCTGCTGAGTGCAGATTATGAATTTGTTGATTACAGTATGGCAAAATTCTCACAAACCGGTGACAACTACGATTATTCACAGAAGAATGATAATATCAAAAGCAGCCTGAAATCTGCGAGTAACTTCCGTGTTGGGGGCGAACTCAGGCTCAATAATTTATACCTGAGAACAGGATATGGATATTACGGCAATGCTTTCGCTCCGAGTAAAGATAATGCCAAAGTGGATTATAATGCGATTTCCGGAGGTGTAGGATTCAGGCAAAAAGGTTTTTCTCTTGACTTTGGCTATACTCATCTAGGGTCGTCACAGATCTATTATCTCTACCCTCTTGATTCATCATTTGAGCCTGCCAGGGCAAATATCTCAACAGACCAGAATATGTTCACCCTTACATTTGGATTTAAGCTGGGGTATTAACATCTGAGAATTTACAAATAATGAATTGCTTCAGGCCCCATATTGAAAACCAGGTCAATGATACTCAGGCCCTTCACAAAGCCCGATCCGGTATTAAAAACCTGAGGATACTCTTTGCAGACAGATCCTGAAGGTATTTTTGGAGATATCTTATACCTGAAGTCATTATCGTCCTGCGGTGCAGGGGTAAAAGATTCAGTAAAAGCCACTGATCTTTTTATGCCGACAATATTAAGTATCGCTTCAGTAAGTTCCGTATTCAGATCAAGCAGGAACTCATGATTCTTCATAATAATTTTTTCAATTTCATCAGAATAATATTGAAAATAGGGAGATGACCTGTATGAGGTGCTGAAAGCCCTGAGATGTACCTGCTGCCACCTTTTTGAATAATCTATCCTGATATCCTTCAAAGCCGTTTTGTGAAAGCTGCCAAGATAAACCGGAACCGTGAGCTGATGGCTACTGTTTGCGGAAAGTATATAGCACCTGTTCCTGAAGGTTTGTTTCAGGTAATTTTCTTCTCTTTCAATAATTATCCCGTCTGAGTTTTTGATTACTGAGAAGTATTCTACAGGGGCCAGGTATGCTGTTGAGATTAATATTAAGCCTGCCATGGAAACGGATCATTCCATTTTGTTTATCATGCTGGCAGAGAATCCTGCACCGAACCCGTTGTCAATATTAACTACCGTAACACCTGTCGAACAGCTTGTCAGCATAGCAAGCAGAGCTGATATGCCTCCGAAGTTAGCGCCGTATCCGACGCTGGTAGGTACAGCAATTACCGGCTTGTCAACAAGTCCTCCAACGACGCTGGCAAGTGCGCCTTCCATACCTGCTATTACAATAACGACCCGGCATTTTCTTATTTCAGGAAGCTTGTCAACCAGTCTGTGAATACCCGCGACACCGGCATCGTAAATTCTCAGTACATTATTTCCAAGAAGCTCAGCCGTTACTGCGGCTTCTTCAGCAACAGGTATGTCGGAAGTCCCGGCGGTAATTACCGCAATAAGGCTCTCAGGCCTTATCTGGTTCTTCTTCTGCAGTGAAATTATCCTGGCCGTGGTATAATAGACTGCATCAGGAAGGATTGCTTTTACTGCCTCAAACATTTCGTTGTTTGCCCTTGTTCCGATGACATTGCTTTCCTTTGCCGCCATAACCCTGAATATCTCTTTTACCTGATCTACGGTCTTGCCAGCGCAGTATATTATCTCCGGATAGCCGGTTCTCAATTCGCGATGGTTATCAATTTTCGCAAAGCCAAGATCTGTATAAGGAAAATCCTTTAGAATAGCAAGAGCCTCTTCCACTGTAGATTCTCCGGTTTTTACTTCTTTGAGCAGCTTTTCTACATCTTTAACATTCATCTTTATGTGTTTGTCATGGGTCTGTAAAGCTTTTCAGCTTTGATTAATATTGACCTGCGGATTGGAACTTCCTGTCCTGTATCCTTCAAGGTCCAAAGATACATATCTGAATCCTATTTTTTTTAGATGGTTTATAATATATTCTCTTTCAGGCTTATGAATTAATTTTTCCATATATCCCGGGAGGCATTCTATCCTGGCCAGATCGCCATGAACCCTTACCCTTACTCCTGGATATCCCTTTTCGCAAAGCATTAATTCCGCCTTCTCTACCATTCTGAGCACCCCATCCCGGATTTCGGTTTCATAGGGGATTCTTGTGAGCAGACATGCCTTGGCGGGTTTATCCCACACCCTGAGCCCCTCATTTTTAGAAAGCTCCCTTATCTCCATTTTTGTCAGCCCGGCTTCAAGCAGAGGACTTCTGACACCCATCTCATTGAGTGCCTTCATCCCCGGCCTGTAATCTCCGGGATCATCCGCATTACTGCCGTCAACAACATATCTGAAGTTATTGTTCCCGGCGAAGGCAATCAGTTCAGCGAAGAGAGTTTTTTTGCATAAATAGCATCTATCAATCGGATTATTGATAATTGAAGCTGGCAGCGGGAGATCGAGTATTGCATGGCTGATCCCGTATATTTCCGCAAACTCGCTCGCCTCGCGTATTTCACTCGCAGGAATATACGGAGTTCTTAATGTCACCGCCTTTACTGCCGACTTTCTCACTATGTGCGATCTGTGGAGCAGAAAGGAACTGTCGACCCCTCCTGAAAAAGCAACAATAAAAGAGTCCAGCTCTTTCAGAATCATATCTAATATTGTGGATTTATCGGATGTCATTTTTTTAATGGTTTAATTACGTTGCACGTTGCATGTGCATTTTGCCTGGTTTTTAACCCTTCATCATACACACTGCACCTTCTTCCTTCAGCCCTGCCATTAATTACTTCTCATCAGGCCTATGGAAAATCACTGTTTTAATAAAGAGGCCATAATGTTATTGAATACCTCTTTCAGCGGGATTCCCTTTTCTGCAGCAATCCGACTGCAGTCATCATATTCGGGTTTGGTAGAGACCTCAGTATCCTTGAAGAATGAATGTTTAACGGTTACCTCCCCATATATAGTCCTGACCTTCTCGAATTTTCTGGAAAGAGTATCTTTCCTGAATGGGAATGTTCTGATTCCCAGAGATGTTGACTCGGTGAAAATAATACTTTTCAGAATTTCGGCTCTTTCTTCTTCACAAATTACATTTAAAACCACACCGGGCCTTCCTTTCTTCATCATTATATTTGCAAGGAAAACATCAGAAGCACCTGCATCAAAAAGTCTGTCTGAGATATAATTAAAAAACTCAGGATTCATATCGTCGATATTGCACTCGAGATGAAGAGCCTTATGACCTGAATCAGAGGCAGGTGTCATTTCTCCAATAAAGACCCTGAGCAGGTTTGGTACAGTGGGATGTTCCTTATGGCCTATTCCGTAAGCTGTCTTTTCAATTTTAATAATTGAGTCGTGTCCGAATTCAGTTCCAAGAGCAGCAATTATTGCAGCTCCTGTTGGCGTTGTTGCTTCAAAGTCGACTCCGCCCTTGCGAACTGGAATTCCCCTGATGATCTCAACAGTGGCAGGGGCCGGAACAGGCAATATGCCATGGTCACAGTTTACAAAACCGCTTCCGAGTTCAACAGGTGATACATGCACTCCTTCCACATTAAGGGCATAATAGCAGATTGCGGCACCTACAATATCGATGATGGAATCAACTGCACCCACTTCATGAAAATGAACCTTCCCGACGTCTATTCCATGAACAGATGCTTCAGCCAGTGCGACTTTCATGAATATTTTCCTGCTTAGTTCCTTTGTCTTTACATCAAGTGACGAATCATTTATAATCTTTTCAATATCAGACAGGTGTCTGTGTTCATGTTCATGCCGGGTCTGCCTGACAGTTACTTTCGTTCCGTATATGCCATGCCTCTGGTCTTTTTCAGCTACAAGTTCCCATCCCTTAAGGTTTAGCTTTTTCAGCTCCCCATCGAGATAATCTTTGTCGATACCAAGATCTAACATAGCACCAAGATTCATATCTCCGCTTATTCCAGAAAAGCAATCGTAATATAAAATTTTCATTTTTGGACTGTATTCAGATAAATAAAACAATTACATTCATTCAAAGTTCAGTATTTCCAGGATTAATACCACCCTGTTTAAATCAGGTTGCTAATATACTATTTCCAATCTTTACTGAATAATAAAAAAAAATTGTATTTTTCGAAACTTAAGTATAGTTGGGCAGGAAAAATCAACCTATAGTTTCATGAAAAGAAGAACCTTTCTTAAATCATCAGCAGGAGCTGGTATTGCAGCAGGTGCCGCATTTACCATGGGGGGATATAATAGACTATGGACTCCCTCATCATCTTACGCGATTGCTGACAAGTATGACATGGTTGCACTTATGGGTGGTACACCCGAATCGATGTTTGACCTTGGAATACAGGAGCTTGGTGGAATGGGCAATTTTGTCAGTAAGGGTCAGAAGGTACTTATAAAGCCAAATATGGGATGGGATGTTGTTCCGGAGCTAGCGGCAAATACAAATCCTTTTCTGATAAAAAGAATAGTTGAACATTGTTTCAAGGCTGGAGCTAAAGAGGTATATGTTGTTGATCATACTATGGATAACTGGATGAACTGCTATAAGAATTCGGGTATTGAGAGGGCAGCAAAATCTGCCGGGGCCAAAGTAGCTCCAGGCAATTCCGAGACATATTATCATGAGATTGAAATACCCGGAGGGATCAGGCTAAAAAGTGCCAAAGTGCATGAACTGCTGCTTGAAACGGATGTATTCATAAATGTTCCGGTTCTGAAAGATCATAATTCCGTCAGGATGACATGCTGCCTCAAGAACTGCATGGGTCTTGTATGGAACAGGGG
Source organism: uncultured Bacteroidales bacterium (assembly GCA_963789465.1). Classification (GTDB taxonomy): domain Bacteria; phylum Bacteroidota; class Bacteroidia; order Bacteroidales; family VadinHA17; genus LD21. Next base: position 1,650,767 of record CAWBLL010000019.1, on the reverse strand, counting down.
ATACTGGCACTCCAACAATCTGAATCAGTGTATCGCAGATTATGCCCTTTATGAAAGGAAACCTGCCCTGAATGTGGTAGATTGTTATAATGTTATGGTTAAACACGGTCCTCAGGGTGTTTCAAAGGAAGATCTGGTTGCTATGAAATCACAGATCCTTACAACTGACTGGGTAGCAGCGGATGCGGCAGGAGCTAAAATGCTCGGAGTGCCTGTGGATATGGTAGAATATATTCCCATTGCTCATAAAATGGGATTGGGAAATATGAATCTGGAATCCCTGAATATTAAAAAAATTAAAATGTAATAATGAATTCACCAGTCCTCAGGAGATTCCGGATAGTCGTATCTGCAGTTTTTTTTATCTGTTTTTTCACGATCTTTATAGATCTGAAACATTTAATGCCTGTTGAATTTATCAGAAAAATAACATTCCTTCAGTTTATACCCTCCTTCGTTAAATTCTATCATGTAAAAACCCTGGCAGCAGCCGGCTTTATCCTTATCCTGTTACTGACACTGGCAACAGGCCGGACCTACTGTTCCTTCCTCTGTCCGCTGGGCATCGGTCAGGATCTCTTCAGCAGGATAGGAGGTAGGATCAGGCGAAAATTCAGGCGGTATGGTTATAAGAAGCCGTTTACTGTCCTTCGTTATTCACTTCTGATATTTACTCTTATAGCAACAATTGTCTGGGGTGTCTATTTTATTACACTCTTTGACCCATACAGCATTTTCGGGAGGTTCATGACCTGCTTTGCCAGGCCAGTGGTTGTGATTCTGAATAATCAGCTTGCCGGGATCTTTGGTAAATTTGACCTTTATACAATCACCAATATTCCTGTCACCGGATTTAAACTGGCAGTCTATTCCATTCCGGCAGCTTTTTTTGTCCTGGTTGGAACCTTATCTCTGACCAGGGGCAGGCTGTACTGTAATATGGTATGTCCGCTTGGGACTTTTCTTGGATTGCTTTCGAAAATATCTTTCTACAGAGTAAAATTTGATGAATCTGCCTGTACAAGATGCGGCAGATGTGCCTTAGGCTGCAAATCCTCCTGTATTGATTTTCTCAGCCATGATATTGATATTACCAGGTGTGTAGACTGTTTTGACTGCATAAGTATCTGTCAGGATCATGCTCTCTCTTACAGTCCGGTAAAGCTTACATCAAAAAAATCAGAGACTGATGAAGGAAAGCGCAGGGTGATTATCAGCTCATTATTTTTACTCTTCGGATCATCAATCAAAAGCTCGGGGCAGGAAAAGGCAGTCCCAATACCTAAAAAGGAATCAACAGTAAAGGAGATCAGAACATTTTATGTTACACCACCAGGTGCAGGATCCATTCAGGACCTGAATAACTGGTGTACCGCTTGTTCATTATGCATAAATGCCTGTCCGAACGGAGTACTTCGACCCTCAGTAACCGAATATGGATTGTCGGGTTTTATGCAGCCAGTAATGAATTACCACAAAAGTTTTTGTACATATAATTGTACAATCTGTACGGAGGTCTGTCCAACTTACGCATTAAAGCCCCTTGTACTTGAGGCAAAGAAGCTTACTCAGCTGGGCAGGGCCAATTTCATCAAAGATAATTGTATCGTTAAAACAGAAAAAACAGCCTGCGGAGCCTGTTCGGAAAGTTGCCCCACAAAAGCGGTCTATATGGTGCCTTATGAAGGAAGCCTTCTGATACCCGAGGTAAATAACGATATATGCATCGGATGCGGGCATTGTGAATTTTCTTGCCCCACCACTCCCTTTAAAGCTATTTTTGTTGACGGGAATGAAGTGCATAAAGCGGCGAGGAAACCGGAAAATAAAGAATCCGAAATTAAAACACCTGTTGAATTTCCATTCTGAAGTGCTCAATGGCTGATGTTGCGGTCACCCTGGAAATAATTATAAACATTTGAATTGTATGGACTCATTCCGGGCAAAATATTAATTTTGTCATCGAAATAAATTTATGATGAAAACTTCACATATTGAACATATTGGGATAGCCGTCAGCGATCTTGAAGAGGCAATTGCTTTTTACGAGGGAGTGCTTGGACTTAAGTGCTACAAAATTGAAGAGATTGCTGATCAGAAAGTAAAGACTGCTTTTCTTAAGGCAGGAGAGACAAAAATAGAGTTGCTGCAGTCCACTGACAGCGACGGGCCTATAGGAAGATTTCTTGAAAAGAGGGGGGAGGGAATTCACCATATTGCCTTTGCAGTGGAGAATATTGAAGAATATCTTCATCATGCAGAAACCCTGGGAGTGAGGCTGATTGATTCTGCTCCCAGAAAGGGTGCTGAAAATCTGGATATTGCCTTTCTTCATCCTGCATCATCAGCCGGAGTGTTAATTGAGCTCTGTGAAGACAAGAACCGATGAGGAAGACATTGTTGATGCATTACTATGAATAACTGCAACAATTACAGACATGGTAATAAAACTAATTTTTTGATATGGAAAAATACAAATGCATAGTCTGCGGATATATATATGATCCTGAGGAAGGAGATCCCTCTTCGGGAATTGCACCCGGAATGCCTTTTGACCGGCTGCCTGATGACTATATCTGTCCTGTTTGCGGAGCAGGCAAGGATGAGTTCGAGGTCTATGAATAATTGCCCGGAATAAATGATACTCTATTGATTGACAGGCATATTTGTTACTACATCAACAAGCAGGTCCCAAAACCTTTGTGTGCTTTTCACCTCTATCATCTCTTCCGGAGTATGAGCACCTCTTATTGTCGGGCCAAAAGAGATCATGTCGATACCCTTGATCTTTTCATATATAAGGCCGCATTCGAGTCCGGCATGAATTGCCCGGATCATCGGTTCCTTTAGAAAACAGTTTGCGATATGATCTGCTGGTTAATCCGAGAATCCCGGATGTGAGATTTGGCTTCCATCCCGGGTAACCATCAGAATGAATCACCTCTGCACCTGCAAGTTTAAGGCATGATTCCACCATTGCAGCCGCTTCATGCTTGGCTGACTCGATTGAACTTCTTTGTGTGGTTATAATCCGTATTGTATTGTCGTCAAAGAATTTTGCAGAGGCCAGGTTTGTTGAAGTCTCCACCAGATCATCCATCTCCTTAGACCAGGCCAGCGCACCATGGGGACAGCAGGATATCGCATTCAGAAACCTTTTCTGGCTATCTTCATCAATTGTATATGACGGAAGTGTAACCTGCCTTATAGTTATTTTGAGGTCTTTTTCAAGATTACCGTATTCATCCGAAACGATGGACAAAAAATTGTCTACCCATGATATAACATCAGAACTCACCTCTCTTCTTGCAATAACAGTTGAAAAAGCCTCTCTTGGAATTGCATTTCTTAGATTCCCTCCATCAAAATTGCTGACAGATATCTTATAGCGATTAGAAAGATTCAACAGTAGCCTGTTCATTATCTTCACGCCATTCCCATAACCTTTATGTATCTCGTCACCGGAATGACCTCCGTGCAAGCCTGTTAAGGAAATTTCAAATGCTTGTGAATCAGGGTCTGTATTGACCCTTTTAAACGGCATGGTACCTATGGTGTCCATACCTCCTGCACAGCCTATGAACAGAATCCCTTCATCCTCAGAATCGAGATTGAGCAGCGTTTTACCCGTGAAAAAATCAGGTTTAAGATTAATTGCGCCTGTCATGCCTGATTCTTCATCAACAGTGAAGAGACATTCTAATTTTCCTGCTTTGATTTTCTTATCTGTAAGAATTGCCATCTGTGCGGCAATCCCGATTCCGTCGTCAGCGCCAAGAGTGGTTCCCCTGGCCGTAACCCATTCTCCTGCAATAACAGGTATTATAGGATCTTTTGCCCAATTATGGGGATAATCCGCATTTTTTTCCCCTACCATATCCATATGGCACTGCAGAACGAGGGTTTTTCTGGTCTCCATGCCCGGAGTTGCCGGCTTTGTTATCAGAATGTTACCAATATTATCCTCTTTGGATTCAAGACCGTTCTTTCCTGCAAATTCCAGAAGGTATTTTCTTACCTGCCCTTCATTTTTGGACAGGCGCGGGATTTTACAAATTTCTTCAAAGTAATTCCAGACAGGAGCCGGATTCAGCTGTTTTAAAATGCTCATAAGTTTGTGCAATTGTCCCTGAAAAGTTCCAAATGTACAATTTATTTTTATCTTCCGGATTAGGGCCTTCTTTTTCACTTTAAGCACTCCAGACTTTAGCTCACTTTAAGTACTGATTAGTTACAAGTATAATTATGCTTCAGGTGAAGAGAGAATCTGACTATTCTTACGCAAGAGATCTGTTAAATCCTGATCTGATTAAGCGCATGGATTATGTCGGCTTAATGATGTTTCTGCCATTAAGGAGCCTGATGGATACATAAAGGTAATCGGATCAGACTGATTATTTATAATTGGTTTACAGAAGGGTACAGTATCAGCCCAGTTTCATTTTCTCTACCTCTTCGGTATTCCTTTCGTTTGTAACGATCTTGGCATCAGGTGTATAAAGATAATCTATCAGTGCCTGGTATTTGTCCATTATTTTCCCTCTGACAATTTTCATTGTGGAATTCATCAGGCCATTATCCTCCGTGAAGCTTTCCTCCAGGATTCCGATAGCTACAGGAAGCCATCGCTGCGGGAACATGTTCCCATATTTGCCATTGGACCTGTATTCATTGACCTCACTTTCTATGAGGGTAATAACGGCCCTTTTTCCTTCATCGGAATCAGCAGTAAGGTCTTTTTCTTCCAGATATAGCTTCAGGGCATGCTGGTTTGGTACGATTATAGCAACGGTATAAGGTTTCTGGTTGTTGTAGAGCATGCATTGATCAATATACCTGGACTGTTCCGAAATTGCTTCTTCTATACCTTCAGGACTGAATTTTTCACCGTCATCGGCAATCAGCAAACTTTTGAAACGACCAAGCACATAGAGGAAACCATCTTTGCTCATATAGCCCATATCACCGGTATAGAGCCAGCCGTCTCTTATTGTTTCCATGGTGGCAGCATCATTTTTCCAGTAGCCATACATAACATTTTCTCCCCGGATCACTATTTCACCCTTCTGACCTATTGGCATGGTGTTGCCGTCATCATCACATATTTTAAGATCCATGTTGTTGACAAGCGCTCCTGACGACCCCAGTTTGTGCCTGCTTGCGGAGTTGGAAGAGATTACCGGCGAGGCTTCAGTCAATCCGTAACCCTGGAACATTGGTATTCCAAGAGCATAAAAAAACCTTTGCAGCTCTATTTCCAGGAGTGCGCCTCCTCCAATGAAATAATCGAGTTCGCCTCCATATGCTTCACGGATTTTGCTGAAGAGAATCTTGTCATATAACTTCAGGATAGGTTTTTTCATCCTTTGCAACCCTTTTCCCTTGTTCCACCCTTCTTTATTGAATGAATAGGAGATACGGAGAGCATGATTGAAAAGAAATTCTATTATGTTGCCTTTTTCCTTTATACCTTTTTCTATATTTTTTCTGAAATTCTTTGCTATGGCGGGTACGCTCATAAGCATGTTTGGCTTTATCTCCTTAAGGCATACAGGCAGATTCCTTAGTGTTTCCATGGGAGTTTTTCCTGTTTTGACAGAAGCAATGCTTGCTCCTTTTCCCATGAAAGCAAAAATACCGCATGTATGTCCGAAGGAATGATCCCAAGGCAGGATAAGAAGTGTTTTATAGAATGAAGGGATGTCCATTAAGCTGTATGCCTGATAGACGTTGGAGACGTAGTTGCCGTGAGTAAGGATGATACCCTTAGGATCGGCTGTGGTGCCTGATGTATAACAGATATTTGCAAAATCAGAAGGGGTGATGCTTCTGAACAGTTCTTCGAATCTGTTCAAATTGGCCGGATCATCGAGCCATTCCCTGCCAATTTTCCTTACCTCATTGAAATGGATTTCATCAGGTTCATACTCTTCCTGTGTATCTAAATGGATTACTTTTTCAAGCAGTGGACAATCAGCAATGACCTCTGTAAGTTTCTGAGCCTGGATTGAGGAGACAAGTATCATTCTTGCACCTGAGTGGTTGATCCTGAATTTTATCTCTTCCGGATTAAGTTTTACGGACAGGGGAACATTTACAGCGCCTGCATAGAGAATCCCCATTTCTCCAACTACCCAGTTGTTTCTGCCTTCAGAAATGATGCTCAGGCGGTCTCCCTTTTTAATACCAAGGTTGATCAACCCTGCAGCAAACTCATAAACCTGTTTTCTGGTTTCACCATATGTTGTACCTTCATATTTATCAGCAGGTTTTTCCCAGAGATATACATTATTGCTGTACTTTTCAACGCTTTCTTCAAAAAACTGAATAAGGGACTTCATTTGTCAGGTTTTAATTATAAATTCGAATATACAAAATCCGTTGTATTCCGTATCAATAGCTGTCAAATTATCTGATTTGGTTTAATAATCAATATTTTGTATCTTTGAAATGGCTCAAGAGGGAGAGGGAATAATGATATATACCTTAATTTTAATTTTTTTAGTATGAGACATTTATCCGCAGTAGCATTAATATTGCTCCTTCAGTTGTTCCGTCGTGCAATTTTTTTAAAAGCAAGGGCATTTTTGGAAAAAAGGCAAGAACTCTTGAAGCACTGCGCGCTCAACAGGATAGCGTAAGGGTTGCAGATTCAATCCGCAAGGTACAGGAACACATGCTTGCTCTTGAAACTGCAAAGCTCGATTCCATTCGTTTGAATGAAGAGGCAAAACAGGCTATGCTGCAAAAAAGCAAATACAATATTATTGTTGGGAGCTTCATAACCCCGGAATATGCCAAAAGTTTTTCGGATGAATTCAGGCAGGAAGGTTATGACACGAAAATTATCAAGATGGCAGGGAGCAATTTCGAACTTGTTTCTGCCGAGTCGCATGAGAGTTTAAGGAAAGCAATTTCAAGGTTGCAGCAGTTTCAGGATACAGTTTCATTCGATGCCTGGTTATATATCGGGCAGCAATGATTTTGCCTGGCTGACCGTTTGCAGGTCAGACAGAGCTCTCATTTTCTGAATATTGTCTCTTCCCTGTCGGGCCCGACCGATACCATTGTTATGGGTACGCCCGTGTGTTCCTCAATGAATTCAATGAATGTTTTCAACTGTTCCGGTAAATTGCTGAATTCTCTTATTTCCGAAATATCTGGTCTGCCAGCCGTCTAATTCGGAATAAACGGGTTCTATGTAACAGTCGGAATGAAAAGGCATCTCATCGGAGCTCTTTCCATCTACAATATATGAAGTGCAGATCTTAATTGTTTTGAAGTCAGACATTACATCGGCTTTTGTCATGAAAAGTTTTGTAACGCCGTTGATCATAATAGAATATTTAAGTGCAGGCAGATCCAGCCATCCGCATCGTCTGGCCCGGCCGGTAGTAGACCCGAATTCCCGTCCAATATTTCTGAGCGATTCGCCGGTATTGTCTTGCAGTTCTGTCGGAAAAGGACCGCTTCCGACACGGGTGCAATAGGCTTTGAAAATCCCGAAAATATCTCCTATCAGCTTAGGGGAAATTCCAAGGCCAGTACATGCTCCGGCACTGATGGTATTGGAGGAAGTAACAAACGGATATGTGCCAAAATCTACATCCAGCATGGTCCCCTGAGCTCCTTCAGCAAGAACTTTATTGCCATTCCGGGCGAAATCGTTTACCATGTATTCCGTATCGGCTATCCGGAATTTCTTGATCATCTCAATTCCCTCAAACCATCCTTTTTCATATTCTTCCAGATCGAATCTGAAATCATAGCTCTTCAGGATGAGAAGATGATTATTAATATGCCTGTTGTATAATTCCCTGAAATTCGTCCGCAGGATATCGCCTATTCTTAAGCCATTCCGGCTGATCTTATCAGTATATGCAGGACCAATACCTTTCAGGGTAGATCCTATCTTAGTGTTTCCTTTGTGTAATTCATATGCAGCATCCAGAATCCTGTGACTCGGAAGTATCAGATTTGCCCTGCTGGAAATAACCAGCCGGTTAGCCAGTTCGTCAAGGGGAGCACCAAGTTCCTCAATCTCCTTTTTAAAGACAGCGGGATCAATTACCACACCATTACCAATTATATTTAGCTTGTCGGGATGAAATATCCCGGAAGGAATGAGATGAAGTACATGCTTTACATTATTGAACTCCAGGGAATGTCCTGCATTTGGCCCTCCCTGAAACCTTGCTATTACATCATATTCAGGGCTAAGAACATCTACAATTTTTCCTTTTCCCTCATCGCCCCATTGCAGGCCTAACAGTATGTCAATGTTCATGTTATGTAGTTATCAAATAAACAAAAACGGACTACAAGATACAAAATATTTTGAGATGCCTGCCACCGGAATTGTAATGTTAATAATTTAAAAATGGCCTTACATGGGCTTGTGGATAGAAATAGGGCAAACTGATGCCTGGGATAGTCTGAAGGATGTTGACAATCCCTGTTTCTCAATGCTACTTAGAGGTTCTATTTTTCTTTAATTGAACCGTATATGTACAGCGAGTGATACGTTGGCGAAAAATTATGCAGGTCGCTGGCAGTGTTGATAATCTCATGGATACGCGGATCACAGAATTCTATTACCTTACCTGATTCAATATCAATAAGATGGTCATGCTGACCGCATTGGTAGGCCTTTTCAAACTGAGCTATATTTTTACCGAACTGATGCTTGATAACAAGGTTACAGTCGAGCAATAACTCAATGGTATTGTATAATGTAGCCCTGCTGACCCTGTAGTTCTTGTTCTTCATGAAAATATAAAGAGACTCAATATCGAAATGCCCTGTCCTGGAATATATTTCATCCAGAATAGCATACCTCTCAGGAGTTTTGCGGTGTCCTTTCTTCTCGAGATATTCAGTGAAGATTTTCTTTACCGTCAATTTCGTATCATCACTAATCATATCTGGTCTAATTTAAAATAATTACAAAAATACATATTTTCAGTGAATTCGGTAAGCAGGAGGAACTAAAAGTTATTAAGAGAAATCTTCAACTCGTTTAACATTTTCAATTCCCTTGATGTTTGATATTTTAAGGATGAGGTTATTAAGGTCCTTGGTATGGTGGACATAGAGATCAATTGTTCCTTCGAAAATCCCATTCTGGACGGAAATATTTATATTGGTCATATTGACCTTAAGCTCAGATGAAATGATGGTGGTTATCTCATTCACAAGGCCTATCCTGTCAATTCCGCTCATACTGATCCTTGCCAGGAATGAGACCAGTTTGTGGATTGCCCATTTGACTGCAATTATACGGTTTCCCTCATTTGACATTAACCTTATTGCAACGGGGCATTTTGGTTTATGAATTATGATTGCTCCATCGGGTGAATGATAGCCTGTTACCTCATCTCCAGGGATGGGGTTGCAGCATTTGGCGATTTCATATGACTGTTCCGAATTTTCCACATTTTCCCGGAGAAGAAAAGGGGCACTGGTATCAATTTTTTTCTTTTGATCGGCATCATTTTTTTTCTCCTTTTTTGAGCCTATCAGTTTAAGTTCCCAATATTTAATGACATTCGGAGAAGGACCTTTGCGGAGGATCTTCTTAAGATCCGCGAGACCAAATCTTCCCGTTGCTATGCCGATATAGAGTTCTTCCTTGTTAAGGGTATCGAAATGTTTGATGAGGTTTTTCAGCACTTCTGCATTGGATGTCAGACCTATATCTTTCAGTTTGGCATCAAGGATCTCCATTCCATGCATAATGCCATCCCTTGATTCGGATTTCAAAGCATTCTTGATGGCCACTTTTGCTTTGGAGGTTCTCACAAAGGAGAGCCATTCCCTTTCAGGTTTTGCAATGTCAGAGGTTATGATCTCAACCTGATCCCCGCTCATCAGAATGGCGCTGATTGGATTGAGCTTATAGTTTATTTTTGCACCGATAGCTTTATTGCCTACTTCCGTATGTATCTCATAGGCAAAATCAAGTGCAGAGGCTCCTTTGGGCAGACTGACAAGCGTGCCCTTGGGTGTAAAGACCATTATCTCGCTGGAGAAAAGGTTCATCTTAAATTCATCCAGGAATTCAATAGGGTCTTCAAGCGGATTTTCAAGCATCTGGCGGATCTTTTTGATCCATTTGTCAAGTTCACTCTCAGGCGCTTCATCTCCTTTGTACTTCCAGTGGGCGGCATAGCCCTTTTCGGCTATTTCGTCCATCCTGTTGCTTCTGATCTGGACTTCGACCCATTTTCCATCGGGTCCCATTACAGTGACATGCAGGGCTTCATAACCATTAGGTTTTGGCCTGCTAACCCAGTCGCGCAACCTGTCAGGCTTAGGCAGGTATGAATCGGTTATTATTGAATAGATATTCCAGCACTGTGTCTTTTCAGGAATGTTAGGCTGGGTTTCAAAAACGATCCTCACGGCGAGAACATCATAGATCTCTTCAAACGGGACATTTTTGGCCTGCATTTTTTTCCATATTGAGAAGATCGACTTGGGCCGGCCGCTTATATTAAATTTAAAGCCAGCTTCAGTCAGTTTTTCAATAATCGGCAATGAGAACTTATTTATAAGTGACAGATATCTTCTTTCACTATGCTTAAGCTTGGCGTTTATCTCTTCGTAGATCTGCGGCTGTCTGAATTTAAAGCTTAGGTCTTCCAGTTCGCTCTTGATGGCATACAATCCAAGTCGGTTTGCAAGAGGAGCATACAGGAAAATTGTCTCGCCCGCTACCTTCATCTTTTTATGTTCGGGCATCGAATCGAGGGTTCTCATATTGTGCAGCCTGTCGGCGATCTTGATGAGAATGACTCTCAGATCATCCGAGATGGTCAGAAGCATCTTCCTGAAGTTTTCAGCCTGCATGGAAGATGAGTTTTCCTTATTGTATGTACCTGATATTTTTGTCAGGCCATCGATAAGGGATGCTATCTTTGCACCAAATTCCCTCTCAATGTCCTCAAGAGTGTAATCTGTATCCTCCACAATATCGTGAAGAAGCGCCACTGCAATTGATTTGGCACCCAGACCGATCTCCTGGTTTACGATTTTTGCAACAGAAATAGGATGGATTATATACGGCTCTCCCGACTTTCGTCTCAGATTCCAGTGATATTCATTGGCAATTCTGAATGCCTTATCAATAAGTTCCCTGTCGCCCGGTTTTTTGCACCTGATAAGATTGTTTACAAGTGTCTCGTATTCAGCCTGAATACGGAATTTGTCTTCATCATCAAAAATATCCTTGTTCCCCATAAAAACCTCTAAGCACCTTTTTGTGCAAAATACAAAGATAGTTCTTCCTGTTGAATGTTGTTAATATTTATTGAATCAGATGAGAGGATTTCTTCACTGATTCTTTAAAATAGTAACGGTTCCTGTCCTGGTCAGATTTTTTCCCGAAGGTGTTGTTACTTTTAAAAACCATAAGCAAATTCCATCCGGCTGAGACTTTCCTTTTGACATGCCATTCCACGATTCGTTATAGTCCCTGGTCTCGAAAAGAACGGATCCGTGCCGATCACTGATAATCAGATGATAACTGCTTGGTGTAAAAGATAGTACTGGCTTAAACAGATCGTTTACAAGGTCATTGTTCGGTGTAAAGATATTTGGGACAGTTATTACCTCAACCGGTTCTGTACAAATCACCTGCGAATTGCTGTGCCCTGATATTCCGTATGGATTTGATGCTTCGGAAGCAGACAGATAAAAACAGATCTCTCCTCCCGAAACAGCATACATTATGTCTTTGTAGTCAACAGTATATGTTGAATCATCTGGTCCGATTATGCTATTTTCTTCAAATCCGTTACCTGTATCAATAAAGAGTCTGTACCCGGAAACATTTCCCTTCCACTCCCTGTATCTGTTCCATTTGAAATTAAGTTGATTCCCATTGATTTCCAGTGAAAGTACAATATTTGAGGCTAATATTTGATATCGTTACAGGAATGTTACAGTTGTTGATGGCCGAAAGCCTGTAATAATTTATAGCGTTTGTTTTTGATTCATGATCAGTGTATGTCACTGTTCCGTTGTGTGGTTCAAGCATTGAGAGAGGGTCAAAGGTACCTGATTCAGCAGTTTTTTTTTCAAGGAGGAAATGATTGATCTCGGATGCAGGGTCTATTGTAAATGAGAGGCCGATACCTGCACCAGGTATAACAGTAGCATAATCGGCATTGATCCATGCAGGAGGCCTCTGCATTCTTGTCAGAACACAGGCTTTATTTGAAGTTGAAAATGAACCGTCTTCAAGATTTGCTCTGACATAAAAGCAGTAGTTTGCATCTGTGATAAAATCCTCTATTGTAAAATTAGTTGCATCCGGGCCTGTTGCTGCTTCTTCTGAATAGTCTGCCCCATCAATGGAAAGCATAAGTGAATAGCCGGTGACGGCTTTATATACGGAGAGATAGCTGTTCCACTCTACATATGATCTTCTTATTGCATGTGTCGGCATTTGCTTCACAGAAAATAGTGCTGATGACATTTGATAGTGGGCTTGTGCACCCGGGCATCCCTGGAACGGAAGACAATCTGTGAGCTGCAACGACGTAAGACACGCTTGAATATTTGGGTGCCGTATTTGATATGTATGGCTTGTGGCAGCCGGGTCCCAGACAGTATCTATGGGGAATCCGTCTCCACCTTTGTAGGAATAGATAATGTAAGCCGCAATATCGGTTGATTCACTGGGAATCCAGGTAAATTCTGTTTTTCCTGTTTCCGGTTGTACCGATACGGATGAAAGAACAGGAGGCAGAGGTACAGTGCAGTTAATCTGGGAATAAGCACTGTAACTACAAAAACTCAATAAAAGGAAGACGATATCAAGGTGCTTTTTTTTCATTTAAGCCCTACTGTAACCTGATAAAGTTCATCAGTCTTATAATACGTTCGTGCCAGCTGCATTATTTCATCAGGATCAATTTTAAGAATTTTTTCCGAAAGATTGTGGAAATAATTATTGTCAAGTCCGAATTCCCATGCAGACCTGAAGCTTTCTGCTATTGCAAACGGACCATCAAACATTCTAACCATTTCCCCCGACATATAATTGCGGACTATTGTCAGCTCTTCATCTCTGACAGGAATGGTTTGCAGAAGCTTAATTTCATGAAAGATCTCATCAATTGTCTTAATGCAGTTTTTGGGGCTTACCTCGGTTGATATGACCTTGTAGCCTGATAAATCCAATGATGAAACATTAGAATTTATTCCATATGTCAGTCCTTTCTCTTCCCTGATATTTTTCATGAGCCTCGATCCAAAATATCCTCCAAGTATTGTATTCAGTATCTTGATTCCCGGATAATCCGGATCGCGTTTATTTATTGTCGCGGAACCTATTCTTATTGCAGTCTGAACAGCTCCCTGTTTTTCGATATGTATTTCTTTATGTTCATCTGCATGGATTGCAATCCAGTCTGTAGGTGCCGGTTTTCCCTTAAGGGGCAGCTCTCCGAAATATTTGTTTATAAGCCCTTCTGTGCCCTGATGAATTTTACCTGATACTATAATTGCCATATTATCAGGAGTGTAATATTGTGAATGGAAAGCTTTTATAATCGATGGTTCAAGCATTTCAAAGTCCTTCTCAATTATAATGCGTCCATATGGATGTGTTTTCCCAAAGGCGGATTCAAAAAATTTGTCAGTAGCCTGGCTGCTCACCTTCTCCCTGTTCACCTGAAACCACCTTAATCTTTTTTTCATCAGAGCATTCAATTCATCTTCAGGAAATACAGGCCTGAAAACCATTTCACTTGTCAGTTCCAGTATTTTCTCCGCATGTTTGCCAAGTAAAAAAAGAACAACTCCTGCCAGGTCTTTTTCAGGTGAAGGACTATGGAACGCTCCATAATAGTCAAAGAGTTTATTTAGCATTTCCGAACTGTAATTCTCCGTTCCTTCGGAAAGCATCAGATTTGTGGTAGATGAGATCAGGGGAAATTGCTCCTTCACCTGACCGGCTCTGAAAATGATTTCAAGCCGCATTATGTCTTCAGTACCTGCGTCTATAAAATAGACAGGCACTCCGTTGTTCAGGAGAAGTGACCTGACTTCCGGAATCACCACTCTTTCAACCGGAAATACCGGAGGTTGTATTCTCTTTTGATCTATCATCGGGAATCTTTTCTGGAGGATCTGTAATACAGCGTACTGCAATTGGATGAGCGGAAATACTTTTGAGCGGCTTCTCTCACCATATCAGTGGTCACGCTCCGGTACGCTTCAACTTCATGGTTTATTAATCCCGGGTTCCCCATAAGTTCATAATGAGCAAGGCTTACTGCTTTATTCAGTACGCTGGTATTTGTAAAGACCGTCGATGATTCAAATTTATTCCTGACCTTTTCCATCTCTTCTTCAATGCCATTGACATCACCTACTTTGGTTATTATCTCGTTTACAGCGTCATCAGCCCTCCTTATATCAATTCCATTCATTAATTTCCCCTGAAGTATTACAAGTCCGGGGTCTATGTCGGATGTTATATAAGCATTTATTTCACTGAAAAGCTTTTTGTCCCTCACAAGTGAAGTATGCAAACGTCCGGTTTCGCCACCGGCGAGAAGGTCTGTTATCAGGTCGAGAGTTTGAAAATCAGGACTGTTCCTCGGGCCTATGTGCCAGACCTTATATAAAGCGTCTGACGGGACATCTCTTTCAATTGTAATTAATCTTTCCTCAGTCTGAACCGGTTCAGAAGGAAGTTTTCTATTTTTTATAATTCCTCTTGGGACCGGACCAAACCATTCTGATGTAAGCTTAACTGCCCTTTCATGGGTTATCTTTCCGGCAATTGTCAATATTGCATTGTTTGGCGCATAATGTGAAAAATAGAATTTTTTGACATGTTCAAGATCCACTCCTGCAACATGATTGATATCAATTCCGATAGCGGGCCAGCGGTAAGGGTGAACCTTGTATGCCAGGGGTCTGAGGTGAAATATTGCGTCGCCATAAGGCTGATTCAGATATCTCTGATTAAATTCTTCAATAACGACATTTTTTTGAGTATCCAGATTTTTCTTTGAAAAATCCAGTCCGAGCATCCGGTCTGCTTCCAGCCAGAAGCCGGTTTCAATATTTTCTGAGGGCACTGTCAGAAAATAATTTGTTACATCATTATTTGTGAACGCATTATTTTCACCTCCTACCATTTGTAACGGTTTGTCATATTCCGGAATATTGACTGATCCGCTGAACATCAGATGCTCAAAAAGGTGAGCCAGTCCGGTGAGTGCGGGGTCTTCATCTTTTGATCCGACATCATAAAGAATATTCATGGCTACCAGAGGGGTGGAATTATCTTCGTGGACCAGGACTTTTAACCCATTTTCAAGGATGAATTTTTTGAAGTTTATCATGCCAAAAATATCATATTTTTCTGCCGGTAGCTGAAATTCAAAACAGGATTAAACAGCCGACAAACTTAAATAAAAAACAGCTAAGGATTGGTAATGTTTTTATATTTGCATAATTATGTTCAGAAATCGTCTTCTCAGAAAGTTTATAAACAGCAGGCTTTTTGATCTCGACCAGGTAAAGCTGGTTTATCTGCTCAGTCTGGTCGTTGGATTATTAAGTGCCCTGGCAGCAGCTTTTCTTAAGAATGCCATTCATTTCACAAATGAATTGCTGACAGGATCAATCTCCTTTCAATCCGGTGGTTATCTCTACCTCATCTATCCGGTAACCGGCATGTTGTTTACCTTGCTGTTTGTAAGGTATGTTGTAAGGGATAAAATCGGGCACGGGGTAAGCAGGATACTCTATGCAATTTCAAGAAAAAGGAGCCAGCTGAAGATACATAACACCTGGTCCTCACTGATAGCAAGTACATTAACGATAGGATTCGGCGGGTCAGTTGGAGCTGAAGCCCCTATTGTGCTGACAGGATCCTCAATAGGATCGGCCATCGGAAGGTTCTTCAAGCTTAATTATAAAAATATTACCCTTCTCATAGGCTGCGGTGCTGCAGGGGCAATCTCAGGGATCTTTAAAGCCCCTATCACGGGAATAGTTTTCACACTGGAGATCCTAATGCTCGATCTGACAATATCATCTATAGTACCGCTTCTGATCTCATCTGTTACTGCTGCGACAGTGGCGTATTTCCTTATGGGAGACAAGGTTTTACTGTCGTTCACCATCTCTGATTCTTTTAGTATAAGCAATATTCCCTGGTATATCGTTCTGGGTATTATTTCAGGACTCATTTCTCTTTATTATTCCAGGATGACACTATTTCTTGAAAGTGGTTACGAGAAGATCAGGAATATTTATCTGAGGCTGATACTTGGAGGAATTGTTCTTGGAGGGCTGATCTATCTTTTCCCTCCCTTCTACGGTGAAGGTTATGATACGATCATGGCATTAATTGAGGGTAACACTGACAAGGTCTTTACAAATACACTTTTTGATTCATTCTCCGGCAGTTTTATGTTAATGAGTGCTTTTATGGGAGGACTGATACTTTTAAAGGTTGTTGCCAGCAGCTCCACGAACGGAGCGGGAGGTGTTGGTGGAATATTCGCTCCTACACTATTCATCGGTGGTATAAACGGTTTTTTTATTGCAGATATTCTCAGACGATATATGGGCGTTGAACTGGCCGATAACAGGTTCGTTCTGGTTGGTATGGCAGGTATGATGGCAGGAGTAATGCATGCACCACTGACAGCGATATTTCTGATAGCGGAGATCACCGGTGGATATAGTCTCCTTATCCCCCTGATTATAACATCAACCGTAGCCTATATTACCACCAGGAGTTTTGAGAAGCATTCAATTTACCATGTTCAGCTGGCGGAGAGAGGCGAACTGGTCACACATGATAAGGATAAAGCGGCACTGGCCAGAATGGACTGGAGGAAAGAAATTGAAAAAGATCTCCTGACAGTTAAGTCAACTGATAATCTTGGTGAACTGGTTAAACAGATAGCACGTTCAAAAAGGAATATTTTTCCGGTAGTGGATGAATATAATATTCTGGATGGTGTCATATCTCTCGATGATGTACGTGAAATAATGTTCCAGCATGAGTTATACGATACAACCATTGTGAGGGAACTGATGACCATTCCTCCATCGTATATTGACATACGGGAAGGAATCGATACGGTAATGGAAACTTTCAGAAAAACAGATGCATGGAATCTCCCTGTTCTGGATAATGGTTATTATGTTGGCTTCATATCAAAATCGAGGATCTATTCAACCTACCGCGATTTGCTTATTGAGTTTTCTCAGGAATAAATTTCTTTGGAATATTGTGGTTAAATAAACTAATTAATATGAAAAAAGACACACTGATTTTTGACCTTATTGAAAAGGAACGGCAGCGTCAGCTAAACGGAATTGAATTAATTGCCTCGGAGAATTTTGTGAGTGCCCAGGTACTTGAAGCAATGGGCTCGGTAATGACAAACAAATATGCTGAAGGGTATCCTGGTCACCGGTACTATGGAGGTTGTGAGATTGTTGACCAGTCGGAGCAGATTGCCATCGACAGGCTGAAAATGCTCTTCGATGCAGAATATGCAAATGTCCAGCCTCATTCAGGAGCCCAGGCAAACATGGCAGTCTTTATGACAGTCCTTAAACCTGGAGATACTTTTATGGGACTGAATCTGGCGCACGGAGGTCATTTATCTCATGGTTCCCCTGTCAATTCATCAGGCCTCTTTTATAAACCTGTTGCCTACAGTGTCAAAGAAGACACTGGTCTTATTGATTACGATGCAATGGAAGAAACTGCCTTGAAGGAGAAACCAAAAATGATCATTGGCGGCGCATCAGCTTATTCAAGGGAATGGGACTATGAAGGATGAGAAGTATAGCCGACAAAATCGGCGCAATTCTGTGGTCGATATGGCTCATCCGGCGGGTTTGATCGCTGCCGGACTGCTTGACAATCCTTTAAAGTATGCGCATATTGTGACCTCCACCACTCATAAAACACTGCGTGGCCCCAGGGGGGGAATCATCCTTATGGGCAAGGATTTTGAGAATCCCTGGGGATTAACGACGCCCAAGGGTGAGGTTAAAATGATGTCTGCTCTTTTGAATTCTGCAGTATTTCCGGGCATTCAGGGTGGTCCACTTGAGCATGTTATTGCCTCAAAAGCTGTCTCTTTCGGCGAAGCTCTGGATCCTGCTTTCAGGGATTATCAGAAGCGTGTAAAGAAAAATGCCGCTGTGATGGCAAAGGCGTTTATGGACAAGGGATACAAAGTAATTTCAGACGGTACCGACAATCATCTGATGCTCATCGATCTAAGAACAAAATTCCCTGACATTACAGGGAAGAAGGTAGAGAATACCCTTGTGCTTTCGCATATCACAGTAAATAAAAACATGGTTCCGTTTGACAGCCGTTCACCATTCCTTACTTCCGGTTTGAGAGTCGGAACACCTGCTATTACCACACGCGGTCTCAGGGAAAATGATATGGGCACAATAGTCGATCTGATTGATGAAGTAATATCAGACATTGATAATGAAGCGGTCATCAAAAAGGTGGGAGGGAAGGTTATAGATATGATGAAGTCATATCCGTTGTTCTCGATGTGATTTCATAGCAATCTTACATACCCCGCTAGCGCCGGTTTGCAATCGTTGCTGAAGTATTTATTGTCACGGATCACAGATCCGCGCCAGCAATGTTTTAGTCCTGTAAACCCGCTAGCGCCGATTTGCAATCGGTGCTGAAGTATTTATTGTCACGGATCACAGATCCGCGCCAGCTATGCTTTAGTCCTGTAAGACAGCCTCCTTTAATTTTCCGGCATACAAACTGCCCGATTCAATTGACATCTTATCCTTTCCTGTAAGGGAATTCTTACAGTAGATTAGACTTTTCCCTTACAAAAGATTTGACATTTCTCTTACAGAGTTTATTCTCAGTACCATATACTTTTGATTTGTGCTACAGACAATGTGAATTGTGAATTAATCTGTATTAATCCAATTGGTTTGAGTGTCAGGAAGGGTTACTTTTGAATTAACCACTATGAGAAATTATGGTCAGATATTAACAGTATCTTCTTTTTAATATTTTTCTCTTATTCTTTAAAAGGGCAGGTTATCACTATTAATTCAGGAACCAGCACAATTGTACAAAGTGGTAACCTGGTACTTGCAGGTGACCTTGTAAATAACGGAGCTTTCACCGATACCGGAGGTACGGTGATATTTGCCGGAACTGCACAAAATCTTGCAGGATCTGTAGCCGCGACATTCAATAATGTTACGGTTTCCCCTGGAAGTACCACGACTGTTTTAACTGCCGGCCAGAAACTCAGCGGAATATTACTGGTCGACGGGCACTTGAATTCAGACGGAAACCTGACACTGCTGTCAACCCCCTCGGGAACGGCACTTATTAATGGAGCAGGCACAGGCCAGGTATCGGGGAATGTAACCATGGAACGGTACCTGAATTCAGGATTCGGGTATAAGTACTTCAGTTCTCCATTTCAGGCAGCTACTGTCGGCGAGTTTGGCGATGATATCAATCTGGCAGCTTCCTCAACATCATTTTACAGGTATGATGAAGCCCGTACGGCGTCGGGATGGGTTAATTATAAAACAACAACAAATGTTCCTGGTCCGATGGCAGGTTATGCTGTCAATATGGGCACTGTAAATGCTCCTAATACCGTTGATGTCACAGCAGTTGTTAATAATGAACGCGTAACAAACCAGTCACAGCCTTTTTTAAAAGGAGATTTGACACGATCGCTAATCAGGCTAACGGCAAGCTTTTCAGATAACCTTGATAATCCTGATTGCTCGGTTATTTATTTGGATGATAAAGCGACAGCTGGTTTTGATGGTCAGCTTGATGCACTGAAACTAATGAATACTGACCTGGCTGTTCCTAATTTATATGTGGAAACTCCAGGCAGCACAAAAACTTCGATTAAGTCCTTGCCCTACTTTACAGACACAACAAGTATTGTTCCCCTTGGCCTGAAAACAAATATGCAGGGTGAACTGATTTTCAGAGTCCGTGACATTGAAGGTGAATTTGCTGGTATCAGAATTTCACTGACCGACAAGGTTGCCGGGACAGAACAAGATCTGCTTGATAATCAGGAGTATAAAATCACCCTGACAGAAGGAGAATATAATGACAGATTTTTCCTTAACCTCTGCAATACGATAACTGATATTCCGGATGATACTTCCAAAGCAATTATAGATGGTATTCCGGAAAATAATCCTTCATCTGACTTTTTCGGAATTTATTACTCCAATGGTATTCTGAAGGCTAACATCTATAATCTTGAAGGAGGTAAAGGAACTTTGTTCGTATGCAATCTTTTGGGACAGGCTCTCCTTATAAATAAATTCTTCGGGGAAGGATACCATGAATTCAGCCAGTATCTGAAGGATGGAATATATATTACTGTTGTCATTACCGGGAATAGAAAGATCACAAAAAAACTACTAATTGTAAACTAATGGAAGGAGTTCAGAATTTGGTTTGTAACTACATCAGATTTTTAACTGAATCCATTTTATTAATCTTTTTATTCTCTCTTTCTCCCGAAGCCAGATCGCAGGTTAAAATTACTGACGGAAGTGATCCTGCAATGAATGCAAACTCATTCCTTGAGCTCGAAAGCACAGGTAAAGGGCTTCTTATTCCACGGGTTCCGATCAATGATATGAGCCTTGTTGCACCATTAACAACTCCTGTTCCGGTCGGCATGATGGTTTATAGTCTGGGAGGTGCTGTGCAGGATGGATTTTATTACTGGAATGGTTCAGCCTGGAATATTCTTGCAGCAGCTGTAACAGGGCAATGGACCGTAAATGGAGCAAATATTTATTATAATACAGGGAATGTCGGAATTGGCGTCAAATCTCCTTCGGAGCCACTGTTGTGTGATGTGGAATTGGTTGCTTCATCCAAGAATAACGGGGATGTTACCACATTTCAGGATATCCAATGGGTCTTCAATAGACAATAATCTTTTACTATAGAAAAAAGCTAGTACAGCTTTAATTATCAAATTATTCAGGTAATATGGAGGCTCAGATGCGTGAGCTTATGCGACGTGCTTCCTTTTAATGGATAAAATTGATCCATCCAGGGGTTTATTTTCTTACATTTATAAAGGACTCAGCTTAATTCTGTTTCGACAGATTCTATAAAAGCCTGAGTTCTCTTCTTTCCTGCAACTATTATAAATTCTGCCTGCCTGCCGGCAGGGGTAAAAGGAGAAAAATCTGCCTGTTCCAATGAACACAGTGCGAGACATAGAAATATAACATATAATGCCATGAAAAAAGGCAGTCAATCAAAATCGAACCCCCTGCGTAAAAAAGCAGAAGCAGATCTTATATCAAGTAAGGCAAAACTGGATATGGCTCTTCGTTCCACTGAAATGGGAGTCTGGTATCCCGATATTCTAAAAAAATTAATGATCTTTGATATTCATACTTGCAATCTTCCGGGAATTGATCTAAAAACATTTAAAGGAACGGAAGATGAGTTTTTAAAAATACTGCGAGCTTTTTTTAAAACCTGACAAGGAACAAAAATTCAGGATAGTAAAGTGAAGAAGCTTCTGAAGGATATTGAAATTATAATGATGCGAAAATATAAAACAGATATTTCATTATATGACAGAACTTTAAATTGTAGCTGGAAAGGAATAATCATGAATCATGATAACACTACTTGCAGTTGATGATAATCCTGATAATCTGGTGGTGCTTGATGTCTTTCTTTCAGAAGCATTTCCAGGATGCAGGATTATTAAAAGCTTGAATGGAAAAGACGGAATAGCATCTGCATTATCAGAGTTGCCTGATGTAATTCTCCTCGATATAATCATGCCTGATATGGATGGGTTTGAAGTCTGTTCAATGCTGAAAAGTGATGAAAGTGTAAAGCACATCCCTGTTATTATACTTACTGCAGCCGGCGCTGATAAAGAAATACGGATAAGGTCCCTCCATGCCGGGGCTGATGCATTTTTGGGCAAACCGGTAGACGAAATTGAACTGAAAGCGCAGGTAAGCGCAATGCTGAGGATAAAGGAATCAGAAGATAAATTACGTAGTGAGAGTGAACATCTCGCCCGTCTGGTTGAGGATAAAACAATAGAACTTGGTGAGAAACTTAAGGATCAGAAAAGAGTTGAGAAAAATCTCAGAGCTACTCTTAAAAAGCTTGAAAGAAGCAGAATAGCCTCTCTTAAAATGATGGAAGATCTGAAAAGCGAAATTGACAACAGGAAGAAGAGTGAGGAGGAATTGTCGGTAAGTGAAAGTAAGTTCAGATCTTTATTTACCAGTATGCAGGAAGGATTTGCCCTTCACCAGATTATTTGTGATGAAAAAGGCAATCCTGTGAATTACCGGTTTCTTGATGTTAATCCTGCTTTTGAAAAGCTTACAGGATTGTCAGCCAATGAAACCATTGGAAAAACTGTATTGGATTTAATGCCTGCAACAGAACATATCTGGATTAGGGAATATGGGAAAGTGGCCATTGAAATGAAGGAGTACAGATTTGAGCAATATTCAGATGAACTTGACAGATATTACCGTGTTCTTGCATTTAGTCCGCTGAGAGGTCAGTTTGCCACACTATTTGAAGATATTACTGATCAGAAAAAAGCGACAGAGGAAAAATATGAACTTCTACTGAGGCAAAATGCCATCCTTGGAGCCATACCGGATATTGTTATGGAAGTAAATATTGATAAGGTCTATACCTGGACAAATGAAGCCGGTTATGATTTCTTTGGTGCCGATGTCATTGGGAAAAGAGCTGATTTTTATTTTGAAGGCGGGCAGAATACTTTTGCTATTGTTCAGCCACTCTTCACCGGAGATGATAGCCCTGTTTATGTGGAAAGCTGGCAGCTGAGAAAGGACGGGGAGAAGAGACTTCTTGCCTGGTGGTGTAAAACACTGAAAAACAAGGATGACAAGGTAATAGGTGGTCTCTCTTCTGCCAGGGATATAACCGAGAATAAAACCAGGGAACTTGAAATAGAAAAGTCCAGGGAGCAACTCAGGCATCTAAACCTTTATTTGCAGAGAGCCAGGGAAGAAGAGCGTAAACTTATTTCCCGTGAACTTCATGATCAGCTTGGTCAGCTGCTTACAGCTGTAAAGATTGATCTTGGGTCATTAAAGATGTGGATTGATGATAAAAGGATCCTCAGACTGAGGATAGAAAAAATTGTGGATCTGATAAGCGAATCAATAGGAACGGTTAAACATCTTACTTCAGAGTTGCGACCTCACATTCTTGATGATCTTGGTCTTATAGCAGCTATAGAGTGGTATGCCTCAGAATTTAGTCAGAGGACCGGGATTAAACTAAATCTTAAACTGAATAAAGAAATTGAACCTGAAAATGAATTCGCCCTTGTCATATTCAGAATATTTCAGGAAGCTATGACTAATATAGCCCGGCATTCTAAAGCCGGTAGTGCAGAGATTGTACTTTCAAGGATTACAAAATATATTCTCCTGGTAATTCATGATGATGGAACAGGACTTCCGGAAGATTTAAGCTTTCTTCCAGATCCTATGGTCTGTTAAATATGCATGAGCGCGCAAAAGAGATTGGCGGGACACTTGAAATAGATTCTGACCCGGGACAGGGTACTAAAATAATCCTGAGAATTCCCTGGGGTTTAGAATAAGCTTTGCAGAGGTCGTAAGTAGATTATTATTAATGCCATATAAACGACCAATTGTTCCTGATTATGAATTTTCTTCCGGATTTCGTATCTTTATTTTTTAATACAGCAGGAAGCAGTGAAGATACTAATTACTGATGATCATAAGATTGTGAGGGAAGGACTAAGGGAAATCCTAAAAAATCATTCAGATATTTCGGTAATCGATGAAGCCAGTGATGGTAAGGAAGCAATAGCAAAAGCAACATCAAAGGATTTTGACCTTATCCTGCTTGACATCTCCCTTCCCGATACAACCGGTCTTGAAGTTCTGGAGACAATAATAAGAAAACGTCCCGGACAAAAAGTCCTGATTCTCAGTATGCATCCTCAGGAACAATATGCCTTAAGGGCGCTTAAACTTGGAGCCTTCGGCTACCTTACAAAGGATACTGCTTCTGAGGAGCTTATTGAAGCCGTTCAGAAGATTTCGGAAGGAGGAAAATATATCTCTTCATCACTCGCTGAGAATATTGCCTCCCATCTTGATAAAGAGTATACAGGTTTTCTTCATGATTCACTTTCTGATCGTGAATTTGAGGTATTGTTGAAAATTGCAAAAGGAAAATCACTGCAAGAGATAGGTAATGAGATGTTTATCTCGGGCAAGACAGTAAGTACCTACCGTTCCAGAATTATTGAGAAAATGGGTATGAAAAAAAATGCTGACCTGACAAAGTACTGTCTGCAGAATGGACTCCTGGAGTGATACTGGCAATTGTTACACATTTTTCTTTATCTCATACCACTTGATCGATATTCATAATCTCACTTTCTTTTGATCAGTTTCAATTCCTCCCCATGCAATATTTAAATCCACCGTATTAACTCTCTGTGTAAGTTATCTCTTACAGTATTTTCCGGTAATTCCTACCACTACCTGTCTCAATCCCTACAATCCGTAAGGAAAAAAGTTAATATTTTTATTGTACCTAATTAAATTCATAATATGACTGTATTGATAGCCGATGATTCACGGTTGATGAGAGAGAGGATCCGTGAAACAATTTCCATTTTCAGTGAAGTTGAAATAGTTAGCGAGACAGATAGTGGTAATAAGACACTTGAAGATCTGAACATACACCTTCCTGATCTGGCAATCATCGATATCAGGATGCCTGATCGTAATGGACTTGAAATATTAAAGGAGTACCGGGGAACTAATAAAAAGACAAAAATTATTGTATTGACAAACTATGCATATGATCAGTATAAAAACAGGGCATTTGAAGCGGGCGCTGATTTTTTCTACAGTAAATCTGAAGATTTTGAAAAGATAGCATCAGTGGTTGCTCTGTTGCTGAGCAACGAAGGTTCTATGAAACTTGATAACTATCCTTCTTGTTCAGGATAATCCTGGCGACTCCCGGGTTGCGAAAGAGGTGCTCAAAAGCCTGTAATTGATATAATTCTCTTAGATCTGGAATTGCCGGATGGTTTGAGCCTTGATAGTTTCACCCGCCTGAATAATTTATATCCCTCTCTTGCAATAGTATATTCATTTGAACGCAATCGCCTGAAAGTTGAACTGGAAGTGCAGCTGTAGGCCAGAAAAAAGGCGGAAGCAAATGCAAGTAGACTTAACAGGCTACTTATTGTTCTATGCAATGTAAATCAGGCTATTGTAAGGATAAATGAGATTTGTTAAACAAGTAAGTATTATTCCTCTATTAGGGAAACTCCCGGATATCCCATCCCTGCCAGTTCAGGATAATATTTGTATGTCTCTTCCCTGGTATGGAATCCTCGTATCAGGACAATATATCTGTCCATTTGCTGAACTATCTCAACCTGCAGATGTAGTTTCGATCTTATTTTTCTCTGAGCTCTGAGAGCTTGCGATTTTTTGACAAATACACCTACACGGATAGATATCGTAAGAGCAGGCACCGCTTTAGTGATTACAGTTTTATTTGGTATCAGGTGAGTCCTTAACTGTTGTTTTGGGAAAGACGGGATCGGTAGTACTGATTTTAACTTTTCAGGGCCTGTTTCCTCTCTCCTTAGCGGGACAGGCTCTTCCACTGTCGGCGCTACAGGAGGCGACATCCATATATCCTTGAATTTAAGATTACCTAATTTGGGTCCGAGCTTATTCAGCTCATCCAGTGCTTCCTTTTTGACGGGCGACATCCCTGACAACCGTAGTTTGTAGAATCCGTTATCATATGCCATTTTAACCCTGTCACCATATTTGGCTTTCAGTTGTCTCATGAGTTCCATTGCATTCGCCTTGTCACGGAAAGCTCCAATCTGAATGGTAATTCCCTGTGCCCCAATGAGTTCTGGTTTGCTGATTATTGATTCATTGATCTGCCTTATGGTATCCTGATTCTCTTTGAGGACAACATGTTGAGTCTTAGCCTTCAGGCTTATAACCCATACCTCAGTAATTCCGTTTTTCCGCAGAAGTTCGAGATATTTATCTACATCTTCACGGGTTTTAATATCAGGGATCCGTACTTTATAGAAGCCATCTTCTAACACTATCTCAACTTTCTTGTCAATAATCTTCTCAAGCTTTTTACGGGTATTTTCTGCATTTGACTTTACCTTAAAGGCTCCATGCTGTATGGCATAACTATCTTCAGTAATAGTAACAAGCTCACGGGTGATCTCGTGAACAATCATATATGTAGTGTCCTTCTTGACCAGAGGCTTCTCAATAACCGTCCTGTTTTCGGAACTGCTGCAGATACCTTCATCCTTAACAGGAAGTCGAGTCCGCTTACAATATCACCCTCGGTACCTCCCTTTATGTTAAACTGAAGTGAATCCGGATCTGATGTCATACCCAGTTTATTCAGCTGCATGGTGTCAATACGGACAATATATTTCCCCGGCGCGAGTCCGAAATAACTGAAGTAGCCATCATCTTCGGTGATAGTCTTACCATATGGTTTCAACTCCGACGTATAAAAACTTACTATAATCCGGCCCTGACCATTCTTTATACCATCCTTTGCAAGAGTCACATTCCCTGTCGCCTCACCCATAACGGTTACAGGAATCTCGATGCTTTTGACGATTTCAGGATCAACGGCCACATTCAGGGTCCGATGTAAAATTCTCCATGAAATGTTTTCAAAGCTGCTTGGATCGAGTTCAATGAAGCATGATGTATAAGGTTCCAGACCAAGTATCCTGATAGTGGAATCACGATCGCTTCTTTCAATACGTCCGCCGTTGGCATGGAGGTTTAACCCGAAGGCCTTAGGTTCTCCCTTATCTCTGCGTCCGTTGGCATTCAGATCAAGAAATGCAGTAATTGAGATTCCTCCTTTTCCAACGTTCGTCCTGTTATCAGTTCCAAGATATTTTGTCTTTGAATCATTAATAATACTTCCCCTGGCATACTGTACAAAAGAAGTTATTTTATCAGACTGCCTTACCGAGGCTCCGGTTTGTGCAAATGAGAAATCATAGCGGAATCCGACTTCGGCGAGTTTAATATTGTTAACGAAGAGCTGCTCATATGACATATTAATATAAGCATGTTCGAGGAGATGTTTTTCAAGACTCAGTTTTGCCGATATTATCTCTTTCTGGGTATATCCGAACTGCGCCTGCGGCATAAGGACAAAATTGCCGGGGAGTCTGAGTGATAAAGCCAGATTGCTATAAATGTTTGGTTTATTCTGATTAATAAAAATGGCATATGTTGTAATGTTTGTATTTATCCCGGCCAGCGAACCTGAAAATAGCCATTCTGCGGTAGTATATTTTGAAGCAGGAAGAATAATCTGGTATACTGAAAACCTCTGATAAGTTGAAAACTTTCCAAACCGTACAGGCATTGCCAGTACTGCCTTTCGTTCCTCCCTGTAATTGTATGTTATGGCTTTCTGATCCTTTTCATACCAGGTGTAATTCAAGTCAAGCTGCATATTTGAAGGCAACCTGTAGGAAAATGTACCTTTGGCTCTTACCCCGTAAGTATATTCGCCTGACAATAACATGTTGTTTGTTATTCTGAGAGATGTATTCACAAATGGCATTGCAGCGCCGGATGTAACAGATGAGAGATATTCAACGCCGCCGCCTATTGTAAGACTTCGGGTAACACCGTAGTTGACATTTGCCCTGGAGAACCTGCTTCCAACTGAATCCTCCACAATTCCTGCGCTTGCAGTGTATTCCATGGTTTTAACGGGTAAAAAGTTGAAAGGGATGCTGATATTCTGTTCCCGCACACGCTCCTCACCCCATGGCCCAAAAAATCTAAGTTTTACCATAGTATTTCCGTACACCAGGGGGACTTCGAATGTAAAAAAGCCTGAGGCATCAGCCTTCACATAATTAACAAGAACATTATTTACATAAAGTTCAACGATCCAGCCCGGCTCAGTTCTGTCGCTCAGTGTATAAGAGCCGAAGGAACGCCTGTAGGTTGTGGGTGCATTTGTTACCTGGACTCCAATTACAGGATTATAAATTGAAGAAATGGCATGAGTAGCAATTTTCCCTGCCATGACCTGTTTGACAGCACTATTATCATTATTTACATACCTCCACAGATAATTCTGCTGCTTCTCTGTAAACGGTTGCTGGCTGTTGTAATATAAATTTGCAGTTGCTTCACCCCCTGCTATCATCGCGCCTAAGGACAAATTAAGTCTTGCGTCAGACTTGCCGTTAACCTCTTCAGATGCAACTACTGACCAGTCGGCCATCCCGAATTTGAACATCGGAGAACTTCGTCCTATTGTAGTATCAGCCTTTACTTCACCTTTTATCCGGTTCAGGTTTTTCCTCATCTCCTCCAGTTTCATCTCCCTGATCAATGGTACTTCAAGTTTGCTTTTAATTGTAACTGAGAGACTACGGAAATTAAAACTGCAATCAAGTCCGAACACCTCTCCGAAATATGAAGATTTCAGGTAAAGATTCGATTCAGTCCGGATCAGATCCCCTGGTTTCAGTTTATATATTTTATCCTGGTAAGTGATCAAATTCTCCTTTCTGCTGATAACATACGGAGCTTCTGCACTTATAAAAAAACCTGAAACAGATTCCAAATTCTGGTCAGGTATATTTCTGATTTTAAGAAAGTCAAAAAGATCGGTAACAGGCAGGAACAACTCTGTACCGCTGATCACGCAGGTTATATCACCGCCTCCTACATTTGGAACTTCGAGAAATACCGGTACTTCATCATATTCCTGCTGACCAGATGCCGGGATAGTTGTTAAAATTAATATAAGAGAGGCAATAATTTTTGAAAACATTGCCGCAACAGGACGCATTTGCCATGAATTTAATAAATTGGAGTATGCGTCTCTGAAAAACATTTTAATTTTTCTGTATTGTTTTGAAATGTCAGTTTTATTCCTGATTAAACGTAATATCAAATGTGCCACTATAATCGCCGGGCGGATTGGGACCGGGTCCCCACTGTGAGTGTACCTGCGACGCGCATGTGTATATGCAGGCGGAACCGTTCTTATTACAAATGGGGAAACAGGATTAGATCGCCTATATGCAGAGTCATTGACCCTCCGCTCTTCCGGATAACGTCTATCAGATCCGTTCAGTATTGATACAACCGTACCCGCATTTGCGATCAGTCTATATGTTGCTACGTACTGAACATTGTCCCGATATTGAGAAGGATAATATCTCCTGTCGAAGAGCGAGTGACCCGGCAGGATCCACAATGACAGTTCCTCCAACTGGTCCGGGAGAGAATGATCCGAAACCCAGAGGTTTAGATCTAGGTGTTACCTCCAGGGGACGGGGAGGTGGCTCCTGTGCTGACAGGTTAACGGATACAGGAAATAAACAATATAATTATCAGCAGAAGAATATCCCCTTCTGGGTATTCCGTAATTAATTGTTTCGTGCAAAAACATTCATCTGTTTTCTATAAATAATTTTTTTGAACAAGAAATAAGTGCCTGTCGAATAAATGCACTATATATATTCCACCACTCAAGCCTGATATTCTAAATTCATGGTAACCTTTGGTTATATATATCTTTTCAATAAATACCATCTGTCCGGTCAGATTATATATCCTCAGGGTTCCATAAGTTCCATTCATTACGTTTGTACCTCAGCTTTCAGGATTCCATCGGAATTATAGATCATGAATTCATCTTCATTTTCCGGCACTTTCATTGTTCCCGGTGGCCATCTTCTGCATATTCACTAAGAATCTGTTATTGTATTCTCCCTTATCCAGAGGAAGGATACACTGTACTCCTTATCTGATAAAAGATCTTTTTCAATACCGGCAACAAGATCAGTTAAATAGATCTTCATGCCGGCCAGTGAATTATCAATATCTCTGATCCTGAATAATAATATCACCGGCTCTGTTTAGTTTAAGTCCAAGAGGTACTATACAAGAATCTCCGTATATTGAAGGCAATGCGCTAATCGAAAGGTTTAGAACCGTCAGCTGCTGCTTCATAGAGATTAGGAATTTTCAGGTCGGTGTTCAACAATTTTAGTGCATCAAGTTCATTGTCAAATTCAGGAGTTGCTTTTTCATCGAAATAGATAACCAGTGGATCTGTTGAGGTAGTATCATCTGAAAAACATGCACCCAGCCTCAGGAATTTCAAATAATTATTACTGCCGGATTTTGCAAATGGCATGGTTAAGATTTGTTGATCTGACATTGTTATTCATTGCCAGAGTACCTGTTACAGGAAAGCTTCCACTGGCTACATGTACAAAGAATCCCTGCATTGAAGGTATAATATTGTTTACAATACCATCGCTTGAAATGCCATTGATATATGAACTGTAGCTGCCACCGTACTGATCGGTTGTACTTGCCTTGAAAAAATAAAGTGCATCGTCAATATTTGTTTTGGTCCAGCCAGTTGCTTCGTCCCAGTCAATCGGAGATGGATAGGGGTTCCCGATAAGGTTAAATCCAAGAGTATATGGATTATTATGGTTATACAGATCAACCGATAAATTGCCATTGGTGACAACTCCGGTAATATCAACGGTATTAGCTGCTACCGAAGAACCGAAATTCGCGGCATAGCCAGCTAATGGATTAAGGACATTTGTTGATAGTTTTATAGCTAACCCATCCTGAAGCAGGATTACCTGACACTAACCTGTTTTCATCATACCTGTAAAACGAGGTGAATGCCGAACCAAGATTCATGTCATCACCAAATTCATTAACTGTTGCAGCCTGGAATGGTGAACTGAAGTATTTATATCCAAAACCTGAAGATAAATACCGCTGCATTGTAACATTCCCGGTTATATTTCCTGTGCCTGAACCATCAATCAATGCTGTCTCAGCGGCCGTTGAAACAAGGGTTAAATATTCCGTCAGAAGAAAGGTTCCCGTTCAGAACGGTTACAATACCGGTAATATTCAGGGAACCGAGGGTTCCGACCCCTGCCGGATTATTTATTATCAGATTTTTAATCGTGTTACCTGTAAATATATTGGCACCTAAAGACTGGAGTGCCGAGCCATTCATTTCTATTGTTCCGTCAGTTGCTGAAAATGACCCGTTATTGGTTATTGTCCCGGATATCTGAATGGTATTACCTGTAATAGTAAATGATGATCCAAAGTCGATTATCAAATTATTTACAGAGGCGATTGTACCGGTACTGAGAACAGGTTTATTTGGTACATCAGGTATCTGAACCGGGTTGTAGCGATTGGTACATAACCACAGGACCAGTTTCCGGCAACATTCCAGTCACTGTTTACATTTCCGGTCCAGGTGAGGCCTGAACTAATAGTAATCGGACTTGTAGCAGCAACGATTCCACAACCACCAGAGGCAGCTATGGCATTTGTTACCGTATAATCACCAGGAGTGCTGGCTGCTAAATTTACCTGACCGGTAGCGGTGCTTACAAAAACTAACCCGGAGTGGATGAAAAAAATCCAGCTACTCCACCACTACTGAATGTAGGAGAAGGATTAGCTGCATTCTGGCAGTAGGGAGTTCCTGAATAATTAAAGGTTGCAACAGGCAGTTGTGTAACTGTCACCTTTCTGCATCCTCCAGCCCACATAGGTGCCCCACATACCGGTGACCCTGTCTGCGTTACCATAACAGCATATGACATAGATGTTGTTAATAAGGGTGGGCTATAATTATCTGATGTGGCCGTAGCAATCGATGTCCAGCCTACGGGAACAATTGTACCGGAGGGGCAGGAACCGGCTAACCCTGTATAGGAATACCATTGATAAGTAAAAGTACCTGTACCTCCTGAGGGTAACGTTGAAAAGGATATATTGTCTGGACTATCCACATTGCAAATTGATTGATCACCACCTGATAATGCGCCGTAATTAAGAACAGGTAATATATTTACTGTAAATGTCAGAGCAGGATTGCTGAGCTGTGCACTGCAGTTAAATGGAGCCAGAGTATATGCATAAATATAGTATACCGTGGTTGATGTGAGGACAGATGTGATAAGTGTTATAGTTCCTCCATTCCCGTCTACAGGAGCTCCTATATTCGAATTGTCAGAATTTCTTCTTATCTGGTATCGTACGCCGATTTGAGAATTATTCAAAGTAACAGAAGCTGTAAAACCATTGCATACCGAAGCCGGTGCAGAATAGGATGGAGTGACAGCTGAAGGTTGTATGCCTATATCTACAGGCAGTGTGGCATTTGTGAATATCCCCGGTGATCCGCTGGAAGTGACATGTTCTCTTACGGTGACACTATTACCTGAAGAGGCGCTATTCCAGGTCACTGTAATGCTGCTGGTCCCTGCTCCGGCCGTGATGCTACCTGCTCCGGCAGGAGAAATTGTCCACGTATAATCATGTCCACCAACATTAGGAGTTAAATAGACATTGCCGGTTGAGTTTGCACAGACATATTGATTACCAGTGATTACGGGTGTAGGAGTTGTACTTGTTGTCACCTGGACACTGTTAGTCACCTGACACCCATTAACAGCCGTTTTTAGAAGATTGATTGTATAGGGGCCAGGTGTACCACCCCCCCAGGTAACTGTATAATTCGGAGCATTACCAATCAAAGGTACTCCGTTTGAACTAAGGGTCCAGGAATAGGTATTTGCATCTGAAGGAGTTGAATATAATACCACTTCTCCTGTACCAACAAGAGTTTTTCCTGAAATGGTATTTGTAGGTACCGGATTTACTGTTATCCCCACTGTTGTGGTATAATCTGAAGTTCCTGGAGTCCCTGCCAGATCGTTAACATTGGTAATATTGAAATTAAACAGGGTAGGAGTACTTATTGGCTGGGTAATGCCCGGCGAATCTGAAGTAAGAATAATTGAGACAGGTGAAGAAGCTATATTATTCAGGGTAGTCAGAACTGTACCCAGTCTGTAGGTAACTGACCAGGGAGGTGTGCCGGTGAGAGCCACCATAACAGTAGTTGAAGTAATTCCATCGTTACATATGGTAGCTGTCAAGGGGCTTATAATATTAGCTGTAGGCAGACCCTCATCACCAATAGTCAGGTAATGTAAATCTGTGCCGGGAGCAAGGTTTATAATATTGTCGGTAGATACAGTTCCTGATACATCGCCTCCGTCGTTCAGAATTTTCCCCCTGTATTCCCATTGTGCTGAAGGAGTTCCTGAAGGATTCCATTCGACAACCCTTATTTTACTCCTTGTAGAAGGTGATGAACCTGCATATCCGCTAAGGGCATCCCAGCGCAATTTTATATTGCCAGATCCACCAACTAACCCAATGACTCTCCAGTATTCGTTATTGCTAACATGACTTATTGGTTGTTTTTTTACATTTATATCGTATGGAGGGAGTGCATTATAATATTCAACCTCCCAAATGCCTGTGTTCTTAATATCAGATAACAATAAATTACCGTATCTTGAAGGAGTCCCTGATTTCCCGACGGGGAACATAAAATATGAATCATTACTGAT
Source organism: uncultured Bacteroidales bacterium (assembly GCA_963789465.1). GTDB lineage: Bacteria > Bacteroidota > Bacteroidia > Bacteroidales > VadinHA17 > LD21. The sequence continues at coordinate 1,617,171 of CAWBLL010000019.1, read as the reverse complement.
CTGTTTACGCAGAGGGCCATTAATGAATGAGGTGAGCGATCCACCTGAGATTGCTGATGTACTTGCATTGGCGATTGTGAGGGAATTGGTTGCATTGGTAGTAATGGCCCCGCTATTTAGGGTCAGGAGGTCTGACACCTGGATTCTCCCTCCTCCGGAAATAGTAATCCCGGCAGCATTATTTATACTCAGATCATAAAAATTTTCGGTAATCGGATTGGTTACTGAAATAATCTGTGCCGAATTCCCCTCAAAGCTGGCCAAACCATTCCCGGGTATGAATCCGGATGAGGCTACATTCAATTCATTCCAGTTGCCCAGAATATAAAGTTTTTTATTATAAAGTGTATTATTTAATGTGGCAAGGTTATTAATAGTGATATTACCGAGAATTTTAATGTCCTCGGCACTCATATATTTAATACCGCTTCCGGTGAGTATCAGATTCTGATAAGGCTTATAAATATTACCTGGTTTTAATGGAAGTGAAGCATTTGTAGTTCCATAAAGTTCTATTGCTGTCCCCGGAGATGCCATAAAAGAATCGTAATTTGCACCGGGGAAAAGATACATTCCTGCTGATGAGGCCTGTATCTTCATTTTACCGGTACCGGCATGAAGGGTATCAATAATATATCCCAGGTTATGAAAAGATGTCACTCCCAGATCAAGTGTCCCTTCTATATTTACTGAATAAGCATAAGCATTATTAATATTCATAGTAATCGTATGCCCTGGCTGAATGAAAACCGGATTACCGTTAGGATAATATCCACAAGGGGGATTTGTAGGCAGATCTTCGGCCCAGGCCGTACCATCATTCCAGTTCCCGGATTTTAAACTATATAATTTATGCATTAGGGTAAAGTTTGCAATTTCTCCTGCAGTATATTCGCCTGCAAGCAAATCTGAACGGTTAATGGTGATGGTATGAGTTGAAGTATTAATAACAGAAGTTCCATAATCTGTCCAGCCAAAATTGCGATAAAGCGCACCATGATAATTACTTTCATTACCTTTAACCTCTTTGCTTTCATAATTGTAAACCTGTGATGAAGATATCAGACCGCTGAAACCTGTGGTCTGAACTTTCCAGTAATAATTCAACTCGTCGTTAGTCGGAGTATTATCAGCCGGATGTGCCAAAGCAACCGGAACAACATTAATGGAGCCTGCATTAGTAGATATAAAAGTATATATTGCCGGACAGTATAATTTATTTGAGCCGACAGGGAAAACAAAATCCGAGGCTGAACCTGAAAAATATTTCAGAACACCCTCATCACTTAAGACTCCATTTGACACGATCATATGTTTGGAATCAAACGGTCCGGCAAACGAGGCATTAACATCCATTGTAAGTTTGTAATCATCAATATATAATGAACCCAAAGCAAGGTTTAACTGACCTGTTATTAGAATGTTATCAACCATGCTGACCTCTGTGGCGTTATTAATTGTAATGTTGCCAAAACGGCCGCTGCCATTGCCGGAAATTATTTGTTTATTGCCACTCGCTAATATTATGCCTCCTCCGGGAATTGACGGACTTGAATGTATGGCCGAGTTGTCAATATTACCCATTACAGTTATAGTATTTCCAACATCTGTCAGTGTTCCTGATGAAAGAATAAGATCATTATTTACCATGATATTGCTATTCAGGCCAAGGGCAACTGTAGGAGCAGAGGCAGCGGACCCTATAACCAGATTAGCAAAATTCGTAAGGTTACTTCCGGTTCCTGTTAAAACTCGGTCCCGGTTAGAGTTGTTGTCTGAGTACTCCCGTCTGCTCCAGCCTGGTAACCCCCACTACCGGCCCCTGTTGCGGCTGACAAATTATTGTTTGTTAAGCTTCCTCCGATTGTAACATTCAGCTCATTTGCATTGAAAACAGATCCGGTACCGGCTATGCCATTTCCATTTATTGTAAGGTTATTCAAAAGTGAAAGTGTATTTACATTCAGGCTTGCTGTCTTGTTCTGTGTAGTACCATCAACTATCAGATTCCATAATGGCGCTGAAGCACTAAGTTTGAATACCTGGGAAGCTGGGGTGGCTGCATCTCCAATAATAAGTGTATGTCCTCCATTTGAATTATTGACTGTTGAACTCTGAGGAGTTATCATTATATCGGCATATGTAGTACTTCCTGCTTTTTCAATGATAAGATTACCTCCTGATAAATTGATTATGCTTCCCGAATTTACTATTTCGAATACCCCTCTTGAAGTATTTAAGTTATTTCCTTTTACTTTAACAGTTCCACCTGATTGGCTAAACCACAGTGATCCAAGAGTATTTGCAGTATTTCTGCGTATCTGACCATCGACGTTCAGTGACCCACCCGAAATATTAATTTCAGGATTTCCGGCCGCTGCATATTCTATATCGTTATTGGACCCTGATCCATTACCAATATTTACTATTCCTGCGTTCATCACTTCAAGACGGCCCTGCAGAATTAAGTCAGCTGAATTATTGTTTGCTGCTCCAATATTGATTGTACCTATATTGGCAGACAAACTACCCGAGATGGGAATTGTAAATGGGCTTGAAGTTGTGAGTGTTATTGTAATGGGAGAGGTCGCGGAACGTTCCACTGTTAATGGTAAGTGCTGTAGGCAATGAAGTATTCAATGAAAATGCATTTACTGTTGCTTCCAGGACTGAATTTCTATCGACTCCTTTATTTACATTAAGTATGTTAAAGTCAGTGCGTACCGCAGTGGTCCCTTTGATTTGTTTGTTGTCTGAACCCGTAAAGGTAACGTTGCAAATTTGAGAGCCTCCTGCAATCATATCGAATATTCCATTATTTGTAAGGTCTCCCTGAATTGAAAGAGTATTTGTTGCAGCCAAAGAAGCAGCAACATCAAAAATTGCTCCGCTTGCTATGCTGACGTCGCCATAAACTATAATTTTCTGAGCTGTGCTGCCTCCGTTCGTATATTGCAGGTTTCCATTATTAACAATGAGGTTCCCATTGATTGTTACGGTGCGTGAAGTGTTCTGATTATTAAGCCGAGCCACACCTGAAGTACTGGTACCGGAAACATTGACCTTAAAATCTTTATAAATTGTAAGATCGGCATTCGGGAGAGTAATATTTTTCCCTGATGCAGGGGAAATAATCAGGTTACAATAGTTCGTAATGTTAATTAATTCTAAATCATCAAGGTAGGTAGTGGGGAGGGTAAATGCAGCTCCTATGTCAGAGGGAGTTGTTTCAGTATAATATTCAATAGTTCCTCCACTTAGCCCCAGGAAATCACCGTAATCACCGTTTGGAAAGATACCTGAAGCCATTCGCAAAGTACCGGCCCCTCTTATCTGTTGTTCTATAAGTACTTCGAAATTATGGCCTGTCGTAGTTTTTAAGTCTAGTGTGGAACCAGCAGCTATCTCCATCATGCCACAGGATTTCCCGTTGGAAGAAATTGTAACAACATGGTTATTGGTTAACTTATCGCCTATTACCACTGCATCGTCTGGCCCAGGAATGGTAACTGCATCGGGACTTCCGGGGTTATTATTGACATTAGACCAGGTATTTGGAGTGTCCCAATCACCTGAACGATGACTGTAAAACACTGTTACTCCGCCAAGTCCTACCGGAGTACCCGCAGTATAATCGCCATCGAGAATGTCAATGCCAGGGAAGAGAATATTACTGTTAATTTTATCCACCTGGGCTACTGCTCCACGAACCCATGTATATGGATTAAAAACACCAGTGACATAGGAATTGATTTGCGCTCCCACATCTGCAGCAACATATTTAAAGGTGTTCGAAACAGATCCTGGTTGAATGCCTGTTATTAAGTTACTTTTTACTTTCCAGTAATAGTTCATAACCTCGAAGCCCTGAATTGCAAGAGGGTGAACAGATGCAACAGGTTTTACAGTAATATCTCCCCATGTTGCGGGTGCCTGGGAAACAGAAATTGTAGCAGGATGATAAGCTGTCCCTGAGCCGATAGGATAAAGGAAAGACCCGATGTCATTAAATGTTTTAGTCAATCCTCCGTCACTTTGAGCGCCAGTGGTAGTTATCATCTTTGTATTTCCGAAAGTGGTTGGAGCTGGCGTACCAGTCAATACATCGTAAATATTGCTATTGGATGAAAGAGTCAGATTATATCTGTTAATATCAAGAATTCCTCTCACAAGCCTTAGGTTCCCTGTAATGGACTGATTAGATGAAAAAGTAGATATGCCGGATGTTTTGTTTACACCAAAATTTCCAAACAGGCCGCTGCCGGAGCCTCCTATTGTCTGAATCCCGGTTCCGTTCAGTAAAATACGACCGTTTGCCTGGCTTGTATGTACGCCTGATATTGTAATGTCGCGTCCAACACTTATAGTATTTCCCTGATCATTCAGAAAGCATGATATGTTGATTGTTAACGCTCCCCTTATGATAAGATCATTGGTAATATTTGTGTTGCTTAAATTTTCAAGGGCAAAGTTGTTCAGACCTGTGGTTATTGTACCGGCATTTGAAAAGACCTGGCCTCCGCTGCCATTAAATGTTGTGGTATTATTCCCTGGGGTATATGTTCCGTTTAAAGTAAAATTATGTCCGACATAAAGATTTATTATATTTGTATTCAAATCCAGAACTGAATTGGTTCCAATGTTCAGATTGTTCAGGATTGTGAGGGGTGATGGGGCAGACCATTGAAGAGTTACAGTACCTGAACCTGTTTGATTTGTCAGGTTTATATCATAAAACGGGACCGATGAAACAGCCGTATAAGCTGTTCCGGAGCTTGGAAGGTTAAGATTTACTGTTCCACCGGTGACCTGAAAATTTCCTGCTTGTGCAGCAATATTCATAAGCTGGTAATTTGTCCCGCCTCCATTGCTTGAGAAGTTTAAGGTTCCCCCACTCATAACAAATACCGAATTGGTGCTGCTAAGACCGAGCTGAGGACCGGCATGGTATTCACCCTGTAACCGTATATTTACTGTACCTCCTGTCGAGTGTAACTAGCTATGTTTGTGGCACCGGTAGCTGACCATGTCTGGCTAACATCCAGGACTCCGCTGCCTTCCACTAAAATGGATGGAGCTCCATATTGCATTAAAACCAATCCGGCAGCATCTCCGGTTGAAAACTGTCCGGAGCTGATATGCAAAGCACCATAAAGGGTTGCAGCCTGATAACCTGTTCCGTTAAGTCCTGTAACCGTTGATGATACATTTGCCCCGTTGATCCATAAGCCGGCTGTAGGGAGCAGATTGAAGTCTTCTCCACCCTCGGAAAGAGATGGAATACTTATATTTGCATTCAGTTTCAGGGTACCATAGTTAATAAACAGGGCTTTATAATAGACTCCGTATCCATAATCACCTACAGAACCGCCGCCGGCATTATTATTCCCCTCGTTATTTGGTCCATACAGAGCGAAATTATTTGTACTGGAAGAACTTACCTCCAGCGTATTGGTTTGATCAGTTCCTTTTTGAACAATTAATCTGAAGAAATCCGTAATCCCGTTACAGGTTAAGAGTTGTTGGTAGCACCCTTGAAAAATACCTGTACATTACCATAGTTTGTTCCGCCATATCAGTAACACCAAGGGTGTAATATGCGTTATTAACAGGAGACGGCAGTCCGGTAAATCTGACAGTACCATTGTTTGTAAATCACCAAATACCGAAAGACTGTGAATAGGGAAAGTTGAAGTACTATTATTTGGATTGGGCAATGCATGAGAGGTTGCAAAATTGTTTACCCTTATGTTACAGCCTGGTCCAATGGTAACGTTACCATTGACAGACATATTAATGAGATTATCTGAGGGGGTTGAATTGCCGAAATAAAAGGTAATAGATCCGGAAGCATTATTCTTAAGATCAAAGTTTCCGTTCAGGGTATAGTTTATAGGATTCGTTGCGTTATTCAGGAAAACTGTCGTGGCGCCGGCAGTATAATTAGAGATAATCAGATTGTTATATGTCAGCTGGGTGCTGCTTATCACAGAATTGTTAAGATTATAATATTCAACAGTTCCTCCGCCACCTGTAACAAAACTGGTATAAACCCCTCCGGGAAATACCTGAGGAGAGCTTCAATAACCCTGTCCGCTTACAGTTCCAAAATTATGCGAATTTGTAGCCTGTAAATCCAGATTCCCTCCGAGCTTTATCTCCATAGAAAGACTGTTCTTGCCATTCTGATTTACTGTAACGGTTCTTCCGTTCAATATAACCACATTATCAGAAGCACCGGGAATTGATGCACCAATCCATAGAGAACCGGAGGGGTCGATGGTCCATGTACTTGATGAGTTCCAATCTCCAGACTGATAAGAATAAAATGTTGTTATACACTTGTTCCGATAGCAAAGTAAGCAGGTAAAGATGCATTTGCTATTGTTGAAGCGGTGGTAATTGGGGTTCCTATATTTGTGCCGCCAACCGAAATATAATTACCTGATTGTGCAGTAGATTGACCTATGATTTTAGTGAAATCCAACGCGCTTTCAGTTAATCTTACGTACGCGCTTGTAAAATTTCCACTTAACCTTTGTACATGCCAATTTCGTGGCTCTACTCCGGTGATGGTTGTCTCATCGGCAGTAAGAGCACCTGTTCCGCTTTGCGATACCAGAATTACAGGAGTTGTTGAGCCTGTAGTTATGTTTAACAGCTCCAAAGGACGGTAATCCACACCATCCCCAACAGGAAATAAATATGGAGTCCCGTAATTGGTCTGATTTGCAAGCAAGGTTCTTGCCAGAGGGCCATTTATATAACTGGTGGCAGACATCCCACCTATGCTTCCTGCTGCAGTATTTGTTATTGTCAGCATATTTGTTGAAGAAGTATTGAGAATACCGTCTGTAAATACAAGCGTACCGGAAGAGAGAGGAGCTGCAAGGGAAACCCCGTTTGGATTGCTGATTGTTAAGTTATTCAGATTGACAACGCTTGATGGGAGAGTGATCCCTGTTGCAGTTCCCCCCAACACTAATGTCGAGGACTGGTTGTGGTAAGGTTATTCGGAGTACCTGCTATCGCAGGTCCATTGAGTGTGAGACTATTGCTTCCAACTGCAAAAGTACCGCCGTTTAATGTGAGCATGCCTTCAACAGTCGAGGCCCCTCCGAGGGATTTTGTTCCTGAACCGGAAATTATAAGATTATTATAGGAAACTCCTGCCACAGTATGATTCCCTGCAGCATTATAATTAATTGTTCCTGTACCAGGAATAAATGTGCCTGAAGTGAATGTGCCATTATTACCAATTTTAAGCAGACTGGATCCCCCGTTGAGAGTGCCGTTGGAATTCGTCCATGAACCAGTGAGTGTATGTGTCAGACCTGTTCCCAGATTAAGTGTACCTCCGTTACCATTAATTATCAATCCATTACATTCATATTGCCTGTGAAAGTTGCAGTACCTCCTGTTTTAGTCATTGTTACTGTCCCTGTGGTGGCAAATCCGGCAATGCTTTGATTTGCCATGGTAGATGTAATGGTGACAGGAGATGCGTTTGCGGTTAAGGTGCCCCCATTATTAATGAAGTCACCTCCGAATGTCAGTCCGTAGTTATTGGCTGCGTTGGTATTGAGTGAAGCTCCATTATTTATTCTCAGAGGGACACTTGAATTTAAAATTTTGGCGGCATTCATGGTTATGACTCCGGTATTGGCAATAATTACTCCGCCGGATCCGGAAAACGTATTTAACCATTCCGGTCCGGCAGTTCTGGATGAAGCTGTATTGTACTGAAGTGTTGCAGAGGCACCATATGAAGGGGTCCCTGAAGAAGTCGCTGTACCTTCCATAGAAAGAATTCCGTTAACAGTTGTACCTGTTAGTGTTTTATCCCGGAACCTGAAAGGGTGAGATTGCCATATGTAATGGATTCTACAGTCTGGGCACCTGCATAACTGTAATTAACGGTAGAGGAATTAGCAAGCAACTCATTGCCACCCCAGACAGAATTGGATGTGTTATTATGAAAGTATTTTCCGCCATCGTCGATTTGAAAAGTAGTGGTTCCTGAAAGAGTAATCTGGTTGTTTGCGGTAAGAGATGCATTATTGCTTATCTGAACTTTTGTGTTGGTACCGCTCACCGACCATGTACTGGTAGTAATCATGTTATGACCTGGTTGAATTATAAAAGCCTGATTACTGGTAGAGAAATTAGCAGGGTTTGAACCGCCTCCGGCCGGATTCGAATTCCAATTTGATAATACTGAAGGATTCCCAGAATTTTGAGAGAAATATGTCACTACCCAACCTATGACAACATAACCATTTGCACCTGAGCCACCTGTTCTGTTTGTATTACTATTTGTTACGGCGCCACTGCCACCCCCTCCGTAAGTATGTCCATCTTGACCATTGCTACTCCCATTAACACCTGTTCCCCCGTTGCCTCCATTTGCTGAAGTGCCTGATCCTGCAGTTAATCCTGAAGCGTTTCCTCCTGCACCGTTACTTCCGGCACCGCCACCACCGCCGCCGGAATAATTTGAAGTTACATCTCCATCAGCGCCATCACCACCTTTATATAATATATCTCCTGTTGAAGATGCTGTTGTGCCACCTGCACCGGCTGCCTTGTTATTATTGGTTCCTCCGCTGCCTCCTGCTGCCACTACTGTAGCAACATTAAATGTACTATTCCCACCGGCTGTGCTTGCTCCGCCACCAGCGCCTATTTCAATATTATATGAATTTCCGGGTACTACAGTTACATTGCTGCTGGCATACGCACCCCCGCCGCCGCCGCCGCCTCTTCGTCCGCTATTATTTGTTATCGTACTTCCTCCTCCACCTCCACCCCAGCATTCAACAATAATTGAAGTAACTCCCGGTGGAACAGTAAATGAACCATTTGATGTGAAGGTCTGACTTTGACCCCAGCCGGCCAGAGTCAGAAATAAAGCAGCCGGGAAAGCAATGCACCTTTTTGATGGCATTAATTCTACGAGGAATTTGGGAACAATCATACTTTATTAGCTAATCGGATTCTACTACCTCAGAGTCGGACCTAAACTTAAAGATTTTACTCTTGAACCCAAAAGCTCTCTGAAGCAAGTATTGTTCTTAATGAAAAAGACAAAACCACTGTCAGTAGGTACACATTTATGGTCTGCAGTGGTTTCTTCATAATGTAATTAAATAAAATGCATAATGCATAATGCAGGTTACCCATATCTTTCACTGCAATAATAATTCAGCTTCTGCATATTTGGCTGGTTTGACATCCGAGGGTGCCGAATATATTATTCTTAGTTTGCCTGATTTATAGTCTATTCCAGGTATATTTAATAGTTTAAACTGAAACTGTCTGAGAGTATTTGGGGTATATACGGCAATACCATTTGCCATACCTACTTTTGTTATTACACCCTGCGGAGAAATATAGTCCACTGTCAGGTCACCATATGTCGACATATTTCCCGTTCTGTTAAAGTCCAGCTTTAATTTAGGTATGGTGTCGTTTATAATGTCAAGGGCAATATTGGATAAAGCAACTTTGGTGGTTGATTCTCCTATTCTTATTATAGCAGGAATAGTAATGCCAAATATTGCTTTGAGACTTACAGTGATACCTGTAGAGTCTTTTATTGTCTCCTCCTCTCCTAAAGGCTTTACCACCGGGACAGATCTGAAATAGAAATGGGAACGGTACTCCCCCGGGGAAAGCTGATTGGTCTTGATAACCTGGACCTTAACTACCTGAGCCTCACCAGGAGGCAGAGTAACTGACCGTGGGAAAAACCGAAGATTCTGATCCGCAAACTTTTGACCCGGATCCGGTGATGTAATAGTCTCAAAACTTCCATCTTCCTTCATTCTGATCTCAACCAGTGAGATTGCATAGGTTGCAGTATCCTGACCAATATTTGCCAGATTAAGGTCAATAGTTCTTTTGCTTCCTTCAAATACAATCCTTCTTGGCGTAATCAGTAGATTTCCTTGCGCAAGCGTCTTGACAGGATATAGTAAAGTAAATCCGACCAGGCCAAAAGCACATAAAATACGAAAGTTGACCTTTAAAAATGTATGCACATTCCAAATGGATAGCACTTTGCCTGAGGACATATATATAAGTTTTACTAAATTTTTAACTCAATGTATTCAGTTAAAATCAAATGTAATTGTATAAGAACCAGTATAGATTCCCACCGGATTATCTTCCAGTGTTCCCACCTGTAAAGTGGCGCCAACAAATACATTCTGAAATCCATTCTGCAACACTCCAGTCCCAGTGCCTTGAATTGGTATTGACTGCCAATCCTCTATGAGCATAGTTTTGGCATTTGATAAATTTGTCAGTACGACGGGGCCAGAGGGAAGTGTTACTGAAAAGGCTGCATCATTGTCACCAGTTAAATAGAAACTCCCGGCATTGTGAAAGCCGCTGCCGGTAAAGACACTTCCAAGTACAGAGACTGTACTCTCAGGTGTAAGTATAATCTGACCGCCCCGGGGGCCGGGAGAAAATCTGCCAAAATTAAGTTGTGAAGTCTCCGTGGCAGAGAACACTGGAATTATTTCTGCAATAATGTGTCCGGTTGCGCTTTCCTGAATAGGACTTTGTGCCTGCAGCCTGCTAACAGTAAATACAAATACAAACAAAAGACCAAGTAATGAAGCTGATTTTTTATTCATTATACCTGCTTAATAAATTTACGCGGGTATTGATCTGTTCCCGATACCCGGAATTCTAATGGCTTTAACCTACTAACAGTAATTGTCGCATCTCTGTTAGTACCAGTCTGTTACCTTTAAAATATAATTTTAATTATAATGAACGGTAACATCGAAGCCAACGATATTAGTGTAAACTCCAGCAGGTTGACTTCCAGTTACATTAAGTGTAGCTCCCACGGAAATATCCTCAGCTCCGCCGGTTAGGAGTCCATTACCTGAGGGACTGCTAACAAAGCCATTAACTATCATATTGTTACCACCAGATGAAATCGTATAATCAGTGGTTGGTAATGCGATTGAATAGGTCGCGTCGGGAATACCGGTAACATGAAATACGGCTGCTGTAACTGTTCCGGTAGGAGTAGGGAGGGATACGCCACCGGATGGAGTTCGTACACTGGCAGTTGAAAGATCAACTGTACCAGCAGTTGTATTCACGGCTATATTACCAAAATTCATCTGGGTTGTGCTTGCAATTGTGATTGGGGTAAGAATAGTAGCAGTTGCAGTTGCTGAAGCAGTTACTGATCCTGGCTGGGCAAATGCGTTTGCTGTGAAGCTGAGCACAACGATAGCAGTCAATAAAAACCTTAATGTCTTTTTCATTTTTGTCTGTGTTTAGGTTTAAAAAAATATTTATATAAAAATTAATTTAATTCACCTGCTATAGAACCCAATGGAACACGGGTAGAACCATTGATAGAGGTAACAAATATCTGTCAAATATAACATATGAAACCCATTATTTGATGAATCGTAAAAATAATTGTTAACAAGGGTGTTAAATTATTAACAATTATTAACAATTTTTAACAACCTTAAGGTGTTTATTTTGTATATATGTATGGATATCAGTCAGTTTGGTGGTATTTGTAAAAGATTCTTTATTATTTGGAAACTTGAGATATTTTTAACTTATAGATCTAATAGTAAATTTTGTTTTAACTTTGGGACTATCCATTATCAAATAAAAGTTCAATGACTACCAAGAAACTCCTATTTATTGTTGATGACGATCCATTTATTAATAATTTGGTTATTAAGAGATTTACATCCGAAGGATATCATGTCGAATCATTTGAGAACGGAGAGGATTGTCTGAACTCTTTAGATAGGAAGCCCGATCTGGTTATTCTCGACTATTTTTTTGTCAGCAACAATGAGGAATTAATGAACGGGATGGAGGTCTTTGAAAAGATAAAGGAGATAAGGCCTGAAACGCCGGTTATTATGCTTTCCGGCCAGGATAAGGGAGAAATTGTCCTGGAGCTCGCCAGAAAGGGAATCGATGATTATGTAATAAAGGATAACAATCTCATAGATAACCTTACTGTAGCCATTACAGAACATTTCAGGCTAAAATAGTCAGGATTCTTTTCCAGGCTTTACGACACATGGCGCAGGGCACAGGGCACAGGGCACAGGGCACAGGGCACAGGGCACAGGGCACAGGGCACAGGGCACAGGGCACAGGGCACAGGGGCACAGGCACAGGGCCTGATACATCTAATTAAGCTTAAATTTGTAGGTAATGGAGCCTTTCTGGAAAAGAGGAGCATCGGGTTTTGCATCAAAGCTGGCCTCCATGGCTGCGTCTTTTGCAACCCTGAGAAGATAGTCATCAAGTGTCGTGGATCCCTTGATTCCGGGTTTAGCTGAAGTAACCTTTCCCGACCTGTCGACGGTGACCTCGACTACTACTATTCCTTCACCCTGGTAGTCATACTTTGGCTTTGGGAGCTTCTGGAATCCTCTTCCCTTCAGGTCATAGGAAATACCTTTATCTCCAAGTCCGCCGCCTTCCCCACGAACATTTGAGTTAACTGATCCTCTTGGATCTCCCTGGTTGCCTGTTCCGCCAGCCACACCTTCGCTTGTGGAACTGGTACCGGCATTTTTGGAGTTTGCCAGAGCATTTTTAGTCTTGTTCATAATATCTGCCTGACGCTGTTGGTCAGCTTCAATTTTCTTCCTCTCCTCTTCCTCCTGTTTTTTTCTGATTCTCTCAGCTTCGAGCTCTTCTCTTTTCTTTCTGTCAGCTTCAATTTTTTCAATCTTCTTTTTTTCTGCCTCAGGATCTACCTTTTTAACTTCCGGAGCCTCCTCGTCATTTTGAGTCAGCATGGGTTCCTCGTCGGCATGCTTTGTTGCCGGGGCAGGAGGGGGAGGAGATGTCTCAGGCCTGGCTGCGGGTTCTGAGGGTTCAATGGCGCCCTGCCCGGTCTTATCAGTCCCGAAATTTACCAGAATACCCTCCTCAGTTTCCGGAGGCGGAGGAATTGAGAAACTCACAAGGATAAGCAGGATGAACAGAACGATATGGATAATTATCGTACCAGCCAGCCCTTTTCCCCTTTCCGAGGGAATCCTGCGCAGATCGTTATTTTGGGGAGGTCGCAATTATTAGTTTGTAATTATTTCGTTGAGCTATGTCCAGAACCTTTACAATATAATCAAAGGGAACTGTCTTATCTGCATGAAGCGAAATGTAGATATCTGGATTGTTTCCAAGTTTTTGTTTTAGAATATTTTCGATCTGGTCAAAGGCAACGGGTTGCTTTTCAACATAATATTGCAGATCGCTTGTAATTGAAACTGTAGTCAGAGGCTTGGCTGATGTCTGTGTACTCCCTTTTGGAAGCAGCAGTTTAATGGCAGATGGATGGACCAGTGTAGAGGTAAGCATAAAGAAAATAAGAAGGTTGAATACAACATCTGTCATACCAACCGAACTGAAGTTGATGCTTATTTTATTTCTTTGGGTGAGTGCCATTTCGACTCTACTTTTTTATAGGTTCATTCAGAATATCCATAAACTCAGTCAGAGTGGCTTCAAGATTGAATACCACCTTCTCTACTCTGATCACAAGAGTGTTATACGCAAAAAAACCGAGGATACCTACTGTTAATCCTGCCACAGTGGTGATAAGGGCAGTATAGATACCTCCGGACATCATTGAGACATCGATGTTGTTCCCGGCTTGAGACATTGCATAAAAAGACTGCACCATCCCTATGACAGTTCCAAGAAATCCAAGCATTGGTTCAGCGCCTGTAATGGTTGCCAGGGTCGGGAATCCCTTTTCCAGCTTTGATATTTCAAGCTTCCCAACATTTTCAATGGCAGTACTTATGTCCTGCAGGGGTCTCCCAAGTCTTGTTATCCCTTTTTCGATCATCCTTGAGGAGGGACTTTCTGCCGACCTGCATAAGGCAAGCGCTGCATCTATCTTGCCATCATGAATATAATCCTTTATTCTGTTCATGAAGTTAGCGTCCTCTGCTGTTGCTCTTCTGATCACATAGTAGCGTTCTATAAAAATATAGGCTGCCACAAATGACAAAAGAATGATCGGGATCATAACCCAGCCACCCTTTATGGTAAGATCAAGCAGCGTAAGCTTCACCGCAGTCGGATTTTCCCCCGCTCCAGGGACTTGTTGCATAATTGAAAGTAATAATGACATATTCTTCTAAATGTTGGTTTGCTTCCTGAAATCACCGTTAAAATCTTCGAGATAAAGATTTTCAGGGGCGAAGTTATTAAAAAACGTAAGGAATGCCTTTTCTATTATGCGGGGTTAATAACAATGATGAAAAATTTATTAACCGTTAAGCGATTTTATTTATTCTTTGGAGATATTTCATCTTCTTTCTTCATCTTGGCTTTTTCATTGTTTTTGAAGAGATCAGAAAATTTGTCGAAATCCTGCTTGAAAAATATTCCGATACCCTGTGTATAATCAACCCCCTTCCCGGTATATGGGTTATTGTACCTGTTGAATACCTTGAAATTTAATTTGTTTGTGAGCTTGACTTCAGCATCAAAATCCCCGGTTATCTGATTGGTGTTGTCAGCACTGCTGCCGGTCAGGGGCACATCGAAGTTTCCGTTTATTACTACCTTGTCGTTCAGGATCTGTGTCGAAAGAGCTACCTGAACTTCCTGAGGATTAATATCCTTATTTCCGCTTCCAGGCCTGTAGACTACCCCAATGTCGAAATCTTTACTTATCTGGGACAGCCAGTTGCTGAGCTGGTTGGAAAGCATTTCAAATGTTGTTACAGCCATGGCTGAAGTTCCTGAAGGAGAGCCGGATGCCGACGCCACACCTGAAGAAGGATCGGCATAAAAACTGTTCATTACAAGCAGATAAAGAAATTGCCGGCTTACTTCCTCATCGGTTGAAATTGCATTACGCACGTAAGTCCTGGTCTTTTCATCGGCTGTCGGCAGATAAATATTGAAAACCACTACAGGATTCCACAGGTTCCCTGACAGATTTAACTGGCATTCCACAGGTACACGATCTTTATAATTTTCGTCCTGCAGTATGGGGTAAAGAGAGGCTTTAAGCTTGTAGATAGCCTTTATGTCGATTTCGGCTTTGTTTATGTCGCCGTTGAACATGATTTTTCCTCCGTTTTCAACGCTGAAGGATTTGTTCAGGATATTGCCGAGGGTAAAAAGGTAATCTCCGTCATCAACAATATAATCTCCTGTAATTCCGAATTCTCCCTTCGGGTTATAGGTAATATTGAGGTTGCCTGATCCATGTCCCTTCATAACATCGCCGACCTTGGAATCGAAAATCAATTGTGCTTCAGCATCTGGTGTAACTTCAAGATCAAAATCCAGATCGAAACCGGTTTTTTCCTCATCAAGTTTAATCCTGTTGTAATCACTGCTGTTTCCTTCCTTCAAAGTTTTGGAATCGACAAAAGAGACAAAAGAATAGTCAGACACAGACAATTTCGATGTCAGTGGCATGTAAAATTTAGTGTTTTTGTCTGTTTTGGCTGAGATATCGAATGAAAGTGTATTGTTCCCGCTTTTAATGGTTGTTACTCCGGTGGCATAAGCAGTTCCATAGAAAAGGTCGTTATCCTTGGGTTTAGTATTTAGAACCAGGCAGTTATTGGCATTGATTGTAAGATCAGCAGCGAAATCCTTGAAATTTTTGTGATTGACTCTTCCTGATACAGAAATAATATTCCCTTTCTCATCACTCGCTTTTAAGTTATTGAATGCGATTCCCTTTTTGTCAAATCTGACGGAATCGTTCATCTTGTATTTCGTCTGAAGATAATCGATCTTCAGAGTGGCATTTTCAGCCATTACGGCTCCCGTCAGAACTATATTATTCTGAGCAATGGATAGATTTACATTGCCGGATGCAGTTCCTGATATACCGGAGGCGAAGACCCTGAGAAGAGGGTTCAGAAAGCTTATAGTCAACTTATTTGCGCTGGCTGAGAGATTTGCTTTTTTAGTAGAGGGATCATAATAGCCGTTGATGTCTATCATCCTGATTCCGTCAAGGTTATTACTGGCTTTGATATTTACGACCTTTTTTGCTATATCAAGCTGGGAAGTGACCGACATGGTACCCAGTTCAGTCCCGAGTAAGGAAAAGCCCTCCACATTAAGATTGGTCTCCAGCAAAAGGTCCTTGTAAACATTGGTTAACAGTATTTTACCGTTTATGAGACCCTTAAAATCATAATTTAGTTTATCAGGGTCATTATTTGTCTTTTGGTTACCCAGGTAGTTCAGCGGTGAGATATCAATTCCGTTGAATTCAAGGTTCAGTGTATCTGATGGGTTCTCCGAAACGGATCCGCTGACAAGGTAATAATGATCCTGGTTTCTTATATAAAATTTGTTAATGTGTATGGCGCTTGAATCGACCTTTATGGAAGAACTGCTTATTTGCCAGAGGTTATTTCTTGAGTAAATATCCGTTGAATCGATCTGAACGGTAAGTATTGAATTGCCGGGTTTGACGGTACTTTTTTCCACCTTTCCCCTTGCAATGAAATTTCCTTTGTCGGAATTCTCATTCTTGTCATCCCAGTCGACAGTAAAAACAAAATTATCAGGTTTCGTCCTTAATGTGAGGAAAAGATCTTTCAGCTCTGATTGTTTGAGGAGTGCCAGTGATGAACTTCTGAGATCAACCGACATTTCGGATCCTGAACTATTGACATCCAGGGAAAGATCCCTGAATATATTATTCCTGATATTAAGGGATCCCGCTTTGCCTTCTATTCTGATAAGACTATCCTGTGAAATGGCTCCTTTGACAAAGCTCTTTTCAGACATTAATATTCCGGTCCGGAAAAAGCTATTGATCTTGTCGGTGTTCTTAAAGTTTACATTGAAGATGAAATCATTCTTTTTACTATCCTTACCTGGCCTTGGAGGTCTGAACCCTGATGGCATAAGTTCAGCAAGCGTTGATTTAAAGAGAGTTCCGAACGCTGCGAAATTATAATACCCTTTTATTTCTGCATCAACAAAATCAGTGTGAAGGCTTAGAACAGGCAAATTGTTGTCCTTATAGGTCTTAACAGAAAAATCATATAGTTCCAGAATATTGCCATACTTAACAAAGCTGGAATTCAGCAGTTTTATCTCTCCGTCAATGTTGTCGATGCTATTGCCCGTAAAGTTGGCAGTAAGAAGCATTGAAGCTCTGGCAGTAGAGTCGGATTTATTGAAATGCAGATTGTACAGGTTTGCCTTCGCCAGATTCAGAGTGAAATCAAATTCCGGAAGCTTGTTTCTGAAGTCAAAGGTTCCGAGAAGATCCATTTTGATATTATTATCTGATATATTTATGCTTCCATCCCAGGTCTTCTCTGAAAATACGCCATTAAGGGTAATATTCCTGTATTTATATTTTTTTAATTCAATGCTGTCAATTTTACCCGTAAGATTTGCCGAGAATTTTTTCAGGGAGTAAGCATATCCGTCAACAGAAGTATTAAAACTAACATTTCCGAACAGTTCACTTTTCCCGGTTAACTCCCCGAGGTTTATTTCCCTGCCGGTCAGCTGCCCTTTGATTTTGTATTTCTTTGATTTATCAGGCCTGAGCGATATGTCAGTCCTGATAGTCCCCTGGCTTGTACTTATCTCACCATACGTAACAAAATCAGTTGTGAAGCCGGTAAAGCTACCATCGAATGAGATATTGCCAAGTTTGAAGGCTATGGCAGGAAGCACAAGTGCATTTTTTCCCTTTGTTGTGAACCTGTCAATATCGTTTGCATTGGTTTTCAGGCTGCTTACTCCGATATATATAAACGTATTGTCGATCCGGGGTAAGCCAGAAAGATCAAAATCGCATTCCAGTGATGTGCTGTTGCTGTATGTCAGGCTTATATTTCGGCCTCTTAGTTCTGAAACCGTTCCCAGAATTTTTCCTGAGACACGGAACGATTCATTGATTCCTGCCGCAAAAGGCAGGAAATACTGGAGGTCAGCTGTACTTACGATCGATTTGTCAATAACGGCATCTATCTTTACGTCGGTTGCAAATTTGCTGAACGAACCTGAACTGTCAGCTTTCATGGCATATCTATGTATATTCAATGTGCTGCTGTCAGTTGAAATAAAAAGGGAGCTCAGCATAATATTCTTCTTTGCAATCAGAACCGAAGAATTCATTCGCTGTACCGAGAAACCGCTTGTCTCGCGGAATCCAAGACTATTTAAAGAAAAACTGGTTGTGTCATTTTTTATTTTAAAGTCCTCTATGGTAGTGTGTATATCTGAAAGATTCAGGTTGGCAAAATCAACCATTGATTTCCCCGGTGCTGAGGAATGGTTTATAAGTAAAAATCTGCCTTCGCTGATATCAATCTGTTCAACATTGAACCGGACAGCCCTCTTTTTAGTTGTATCCTCCGGGTTTTTAAGCATTTCCAAATACCTGGTAAGGTTCATCATCCCTGTCGAATCTGTGATTAACTCTACGACAGGTTTGATCAGGGTTACTCTTCCAAGCATGAAAGTATTGCGCTTCAGGTCAAACCGTCTGATTCCTGCAGTAATCTCTTTTGTATATAACAGGGTGTCGTTATATTGGTCCTTAATTAAGATATCATTGATAACCAGCTTGTTGAAAAAACGATATTTGATTCTACCCACAGTGATGGAAGAATTTATTCCTTCGGAAATATGAGAAGATATCCTGTTGACAAGGTAAGTCTGTACCTCCGAAATCTGCAAAAGAGGGTACAGGATACCTGGTAGCAGGATTATGACGCCGATAACTATTATAAAATACTTAAATGATTTTTTAATATTTTTGACCATTGTTATTGATTCAAAAATCAATGGTCAAAATAACCTAAAATATACCGAATAAAAAAGCTATTATGACAGTTACGATACTTGCTATAGAATCTTCATGTGATGATACATCAGTTGCTGTTATAAGAGATGGCTATGTGCTTTCAAACCTGATAGCCAACCAGGAAATTCATATGTCGTATGGAGGTGTGGTTCCGGAACTAGCTTCAAGAGCCCACCAGATAAATATCGTTCCTGTTACACAGCAGGCCCTGGTAAGGGCAGGGATCACAACCGGAGAAATCAATGCTGTTGCCTTCACGAGGGGACCGGGTCTGCTGGGCTCACTGCTGGTGGGAACCTCGTTTGCGAAAGGATTTGCCCTGGCCCGGGGAATTCCATTGATCGAAGTGAATCATTTGCAGGCACATGTAATGGCTCACTTCATAAACAAAAAGGACACTGAAAACAGAGTCCCTTCTTTTCCGTTTCTCTGCCTGCTCGTTTCAGGAGGCCATACCCGGATTATTATTATGAGAAGCCATTTTGAAATGGAGATGATTGGCAATACAATTGATGACGCCGCGGGTGAGGCATTTGACAAATGCGGAAAATTGATGGACTTTCCATATCCTGCAGGTCCGCTAATAGATAAGCTGG
This sequence comes from uncultured Bacteroidales bacterium, assembly GCA_963789465.1. Classification (GTDB taxonomy): domain Bacteria; phylum Bacteroidota; class Bacteroidia; order Bacteroidales; family VadinHA17; genus LD21. Next base: position 1,597,740 of record CAWBLL010000019.1, on the reverse strand, counting down.
CTGCAAGCGGCGATAAGAATGCCTTCAGATTTGCCAAACCATATGTACAAGGCCTTGACTTCAGCTTCAGCGGCCTGAAAACAAGTTTTCTCTATTTTCTTCGTGACAGGATAAAGGAAGATCCCTCCTTCATTGAGAATAATAAACCTGACTTGTGTGCATCATTGCAAAATGTTATTGTCAATATTCTTGTGTCCAGGATGGTAAAGGCTTCTCTCCAGACAGGCATCAATGAAATAGGTATTGCAGGCGGAGTTTCGGCCAATTCAGGTTTGAGGGATGCTATGATGACAGAAGCCGCCGTACGAAATTGGAATCTGTTTATTCCTGAAATAAACTATTCGACTGATAATGCTGCAATGATAGGAATAACAGGTTATTATAAATATTTAAGAGGGGAGTTTTCGGGACATGATATTATTCCTCTGGCAAGGTATTGAGAAATATGGTTTATTTTACAACATAAATTTATTAAATTAGAGGAAAATATTTGAGATGGTGGAATTGAGGTTTGCTTCAACAAAGACTACACCGGAGATAATTTTAAATCCTGAGGGTATAATAAAGATCAGGGGACGCTCGATTCATGAAAATGCTGTTGATTTCTTTTCACCAGTGGATGAATGGATTTCAGAATATATCCAGGCTCCTGCTAATGTTACAAGTGTTGATATATCCCTTGAATATTTCAACAGTGCCAGCGCAAAAATTTTTATTGCGCTTCTGCAAAAGATCACCTATGTCACACTGCGGCATAAGAAGTTCGTGATCAACTGGTTTTATGAGGAAGGAGATGAAGATATTCTCGAAAGGGGTGAATATTTTTCCTCAATTCTCGATATCCCGGTGAATTTTATCAGAATCAGATAATCCATCCCGAAGTCAGAATCAGAAATTCAGTAACAGTGAATTTTCCCTTCCGTACCCTCTGATAACAATTTTTCTATCATAAACTTCCACAACTGCAAAACTATTGCTGTCAGCCGTTTCCACCATTCCCTTGAATGTTACAAAGTGGATCTTTTTAAAAGTGGTATAGTTGCCTTCATGATTGTGGCCGCTGAACCAGGCAACAACGTTATTATATTTTTGAAGAGTGCTATACACTTCTTTGTAATTCAGTAGGTTATGGATGTTGTTTGGCGCTATGGGGAAATGGCAAAATAAAATTGCCTTTTCTGATTTACCTGCAGCTTCAGCAAGCTGGTTGTTGATCCAGTCCAGCTGGGTCCCGCTTATGCCTCCATTCCATTCAATTGCGTTGATCTCATTCATATTCTTAAGCTTTCCGATCAAATTGGCTGCCTCGCTGATCGCTGTTTTATTGTAAGAGCCATAAGTGCTTATTTCATTGCCGTTAATGAAAATCAGCCTGTATTGATCACGGACGAAGGAATAATAACCTTTTCCTGATCCGCCAAGAACAGGAAGGCAGTCACGTTTCAATGAATCAACCGAATAATCATGATTGCCTGTAATATGACAGGTTTTTATTCCGGATGAGTACAGAATATTTAAAACAGGTTTATAGGAATCATAATTCTTTTCTATCAGATCTCCAAGGTTAATTATTAAGTCGACTGAATCTTTCATGAAAACGGAAACTGCTTTTTCAAGCTTTCCCAGCGAGGCACTGTAATATCTGTTCCCGGCGGATTTAATGTCAGCGTATTGCACATCAGCGATTATCCCGAGAGAAAATAACGGCTTTTGTTCCGCTGAATCCTGATTTCTATCATGGGGATCCTTAATTGGATGATGGTTATTATCAGTGATGTCGAAGAGTATCATGGTAAAAATTGAAAATGCCAGTAAAAGTTTCATTACAATAATTCCGGTTAGGGGTTAAAAGTGTCAGAAACGGGTCTGTCGGGCCCGGATTTTTTTTTATGTTTTCTGGAAGTATCCTGGTAGGCCTTCAGATATATAAATGAAATTACAAAGAATGTGATCCCCAGCAGCAGAAGCAGAATGAATGTGAATACAGATGGTTTTTCCATGCCCGGGAGAGGGTGTCTAAGTCTGAAAATATATCCGTAAACTGTATAGATCAGAACCAATATTGAAATCATAAAACTGAAGAAAAGAGTCGTACCGTCAAAAATTCTGGTTGTTCTGTAAAATTTTGTATTCTTGAATGATTTATAGGATGTATTGGCATATGAAGCGGCCCGGCTATGCGACCTGTGCTGTCTGTATTTTCTCCAGTCCTCCATAGCCTTTTCATATGCCAGCTCATCAGACTTTATCTTGTCATGATAGGCAAGAAGGAATTCATAAGCCTCAGTCACGCTTATGAAAATATTGATCGCATCCGGAGAATTGTTTATATCCGGATGGAAAAGCCTTGCTTTTTTTCTGTATGCCTTTTTAATATCCTCAACCGAAGCATCAGGTGGCAAGTCCAGGATTTTATAATAATCAGAGGCTGTGTAGATATGTTGCACTTTCCTTAAATGTCGACATCCCCATTTCAACAAAAATATTCTTCAACCCGCCTGTATCAGTTGCAGAGAAGAATTCTTTCCAGTCGACAATTCCCTTTCCTATGGGTACTTCTTTCTTCTCAGCCGGCGACCAGTCAGCAAGATGTGCAGAAATAAACCTGCCAGGGTATTTTTTGAAATAATCTGCGGCTTTGTATCCGATACTTATAACAGCTACCTGGAACTGCATTTTAACATATTCCGGATCAAACTCCTTCATCAGGGCGTCATAAATAAGGGTATTGTCAAGCTTTGCGAATTCCATGTGATGATTATGATATCCTGTCTGGATGCCTGCTTTTCGTGTTTTTTCACCCACCTTGTTCAATTCATCAGCTGCTTTGAGCCAGTCGGTGAGAGTGGCATTTTCCGGCAGCCCGAAACTGGAGAGGATCATCTGCTTCTGACCGGAGTCAGCAGCGAAGGCAATTCTTTCATCCAGATTATTTTTGAGCTCATTAAACTGGTAATGGGTGCTTAGAAAGGCCAGCCCGGCATCATTGATAATCTTCTTCATATCTTTCGCCTTTATATTCATAAGCGGACCGAAGCCTGAAGATTCATATCCAGGGGGAGAGCACATTTCCACACTCTGATATCCAAGTCCGGCCATCATTTTAAGTGTTCCCGGGAAATCCTTCACAAGCTTATCCTTGATGGTCCATACCTGAAACCCTATTGGTAACTTTACCATGCCGGGGACTTTATATTCCGTAAGGCTGAAAGGGACCCCTGAAGCAAGAACTGCTGAACCAATTCCCATGGCACTCTTTCCAAGGAATTGCCTTCTAGATAATTTATTCATAATAGCTGGGTTTTAATTTCTATATTTTATGAGCTGTCGATTTAGAAATCATTTGTATGCTGTAAAAGCACCTTCCTTAAAGGAGACTACTCCGCTATCTGTTCCGATCCAAACCACTCCGTCATCATCAACCGCCAGACAGAGAATATTATTGCTGTTCAGCCCATTTGCAGTGGTATATGTTGTCCATTTAGAACCGTCAAACACAGAGATGCCTCCCCCTTTTGTTCCGAACCACATGTTACCTTTTTTGTCAGCGGTAATTGCCTGAACAAAGTTATCAGCAAGACCTTCATCAGTAGTGTATACATTCCAGTTATCGAGAGTGTTGTTTCCGGTATGGGAAGCTACACCCTGATCAGTTCCGAACCATTTTGTTCCGTCAGTAGTAACATAAATGCTGAAAACATTATCGGATGGAATGATAATCGGTCCCCACTGTGCAAAGACAGAAGCACCTGATATACCATCCACATCATTGCGGAAAACCCTTGCAACGCCGGCGCCGTCAGTTCCCACATAGAGTGTATCGCCTGCAGGATTGGTGGCAACAGAGGTAATGGGATATTCCTTGAACATCGCATAGGGATAGGTATCATCATAGGAAAGGGTCAGCCATTTATTGTCACTGAAGGCACAAATGCCCTTATCAGTACCGAACCAGCGGAGGGAGTCTTTTCCGAAAGTTACCTTTACAACATCATTGCTCAGCAGGGAACCTTCCTTTGCCGTATAAGTGGTCACTTCGGTCTTGTCATCAAATGGCAGTGTAGCTTTTGTGGCGCCGCCTGATGAAACGACCCAGAATTCAGACCCTGACCTATTGTTCCGGTAGGCAAAGTCCTTCAAACCGGTTGTTCCGATTTTGGCATTCTCATTATGGAGGGTCCACTTATCGCCTGAGAAGCTCACTATGCCTTGTTCCGTAAGAAACCATTTGCTGTTTTTATTGTCAACCAGTACTGCATAGTATGTTTTTGCAGTGATCCCGGTCTCTATCGGGGAAGCAGTAGTTCCTGCAGAATTTTCTGTATTGTCACCTGTCCTGTAGTTATCTGTCGGGACAGTTGCTCCGGATACTGTAAGAGCAGCAATAATTATTATGCCTGCTTTTAACCTGGAGTATTTGGCAAAGCTGTTTTTATTCATAGTGGCGTCGGTATTTATATTCAAAGTAAAAATATAAAATATGTGGGATTTGTTTCAATATAATTCCGATTTTGTAATTATTGGGTGTTAAAGAAGGCAGAAGGCAATCTGTATTACCATATTCCTTGAGCTGATGGTCTTTATTAAAAGAAATTGCTGGTCAATTTATTTTTAACATTATTTATGGTTTATGATTAACATGCAGGTCGTGAAAATTAGTACATTTACCCTGCTCCCCGTTTCAGATATGTTTAAGAATAAAGAAATTTTAAAAGATCATTAACGTTTCAAACCTTATATTAATTATGTTAACACTTAAAAATCAGAAGCATGCCGGCATTGCTCTGTGCTTGTTCCTGCTGTTCTTATTCACATTTTCAGAATTTGCAGCTGTTGCACAGAAGGAGATGGCCGATATTCTTATTAAGGGCGGTCATGTAATTGACCCAAAAAACCACATTGATTCAGAAATGGATATTGCCATTACTGATGGCATGATTTCACAGGTTGCTCAAGATATTCCGGCTGGTTCAGCCAAAAAGGTGATTGATGCAAAAGGAATGTATGTTACACCGGGTCTGATCGATATGCATGTGCATGCCTTTTACGGCACTGATAAGGGTTCATACATTGCAAACGGATGGGACGCATTGCCTCCTGACGGATTTACTTTCAGAGCAGGTGTTACAACAGTAGTCGATGCCGGATCTGCCGGCTGGCGCAACTTCCGTACTTTCAAGGAACAGACGATTGACAGGTCACAGACAAGAATACTGGCATTCCTTAATATTGTTGGCAATGGTATGTACGGCAGGTTTGAGGAGCAGGATGTGACAGATATGAATCCGGTTATGACCTCATATATGATTACAAGGCTGTTCCCTGATATTATCGTAGGAATCAAGTCGGCGCATTACTGGGGACCTGATTTTACACAGGTAGACCACGCTGTGGAAGCCGGAAAACTGGCAAATGTTCCGGTAATGGTGGATCTTGGCGAACATCATCCGCCTTTATCTATTGAGGAGCTTTTTACCAAACATTTAAGGCCCGGTGACATCTGGACCCATACATATGCAAATGCACCCCAGGACAGAGAGGTGCCGGTAGATAAAAACGGAAAGGTTAAACCTTTTATTTTCGAAGCACAAAAACGTGGAATAATATTTGATGTCGGACATGGGGGAGGAGCATTTTATTTCGCCCAGGCAGTCCCTTCTATACAGCAGGGCTTTGTAGCTAATACAATCAGTTCTGATCTTCACGTCGGCAGCATGAACAGCGGGATGAAAGACATGGCCAACCTGCTATCAAAATTCATGGCCATGGGATTATCACTGCAGGATGTTATTCTGCGTGCTACATGGAATCCGGCTCTAGTTATTAAAAGACCGGATCTCGGTAATCTGAGTGTAGGAAGCGTTGCCGATGTTGCTGTTTTCAATCTTAGAAAGGGCGACTTCGGATTTCTTGATGTAAAGGGGAAAAAATTAGCCGGTACAAAAAAACTGGAAGCAGAATTAACTCTACGTGCCGGGAAAATAGTCTGGGATCTTAATGGGTTGGGTTCCACGGTGTGGAATGCGGAATGATCAGCATTAGCACCATATCTGGTTGATTTGAAAATAGTTGAAGGTAACTCACTTAATATTAACATATAAAATAGCCATGTGCAGACATTATTTATCAGTCATAACCAGGATAAAGAAAATCTGTCCTTCATTTGCTGCGGTGCTTGCCATCATGTTTATAATTATTTCACTTGCCGCTCCTGTTCAGGCTCAGGATATCGATATCCTTATAAAGGGAGGTCATCTGATTGATGCAAAGAATAATATTGATTCCGGGATGGATATTGCCATTAGTGGAGGAAAAATTTTGAAGGTTGCAAAAGATATACCTTCTGCCGGAGCACGTAAAGTCATAGATGCTAAAGGGCTATATGTCACTCCGGGTCTGATAGATATTCACACCCATGTTTTTGTCGGAAGCAAGGACGGCTTTGCAGATGGGTTTTCATGCCTGTCGCCTGATGATATTACATTCAAGGCAGGAATAACTACTGTGGTTGATGCCGGGACTTCCGGATGGCGAAACTTCCCTCTTTTCAAGAAGCAGGTGATCGACAGGTCACAGACCCGCATCCTTGCTTTTCTGAACATTGCAGGATCGGGAATGACGGGCTTCCCGTCGGAGGAGGATATCAATGATATGGATCCTCATATGACATCACTTGTAATTCAGCAATATCCCGACATAATTGTCGGTGTCAAAATCGGTCATTACAGGGGCAATGAATGGACTCCGATGGACAGGGCTCTTGAGGCCGGTCGCCTTGCCAATGTGCCTCTTTTTCTTGAATGTCATCTTCCAAATCTGCCTCTGGAGGGTATTCTGGAGAGGATGAGGCCTGGAGATATTTATACTCATTCCTTTTGCACAGCGGTTGACCGTACCTGTATTCTTGATGAGAATGGCATTGTAAGGCCATACGTGCTGGCTGCACTGAAAAAGGGAGTTCGTTTTGATGTCGGGCATGGAGGAGGGATGTTTCATTTTGCAGTGGCGGTGCCGGCGCTGAAGCAGGGCATATTGCCCAATTCCTTTGGATCTGATTTGCATCGGTTCAGTATGAATTCCGGAATGAAAAACATGCTTGATATAATGTCGAAGTATTTAAATATGGGGATGACCATCCAGGATATTATCTATCGGGCCACCTGGAATTCAGCAAATTCCATTAAGAGGCCTGACCTCGGGCAGTTGAGTGAAGGGGCGGATGCCGATCTGGCAATATTGAGCGTCAGAACGGGTAATTTTGGTTTTATCGATACCAGCGGAGCAAGGATGAGCGGCGACCGCAAATTTGAAGCGGAAATGACAATAAGGGGTGGTAAGATTGTTTGGGATCTGAATGGATTGGCGGCACATGACTGGAAGTGATCCCTGAATAAGAATGATTCATGTTAATTCATAATTGGTCCGTAATATTCATTTACTTCTTCATATTAATCTTAAATCTTTTTATCAAACTAAAATAATTCACTATGGAACGCAGAGACATAATTAAGAGTCTGACTATTTTACCTTTTGCAGGAAGCTTTCTTCCGCTTGAATCCATTCTGGCCGGACCCAAAGGCCCACTGGCAGAGGGACCAAATATTTACCAGTCGATTGGAGTAGAGCCTGTTATCAATTGCGTGGGCACATACACCATTATTGGAGGATCGATTGAAAGACCGGAGGTAGTTGCTGCCATGCATTCCGCTGCAGGCTTTTTTGTGCAGTATGATGAGCTTGCTTTCGGTATCGGACAAAGATTAGCCGATATTACCGGTGCAGAATGGGGAATGGTTTCAGCAGGTTGTGCAGCAGGCATAAAACATGTTACTGCAGCATGCGTAACAGGTGGCAATCCTGAGAAACTTATCAGGATCCCTGATCTGGCAGGGTTTGACAAAACCGAAGTTGTGATACCAAGGTCTTCCAGAAATGCCTATGATCATGGCATACGCAACATAGGTGTAAAAATAATCACTGTAGAGACAATTGATGAACTTGAAAGTGCCCTGAACAAGAGCACAGCCATGATTTACCTTATGGCCAGCGATGAAACTGATCCCGGACAACCATTTTCACTGGAGACCGTCGCCGGACTGGCAAGGAAGAAAAACATTCCCGTTCTGATAGATGCTGCGGCCGAAGACCTTACTATTCCCAACATACATTTAAAGCGCGGTGCGGATATTGTGGCTTACAGTGGCGGAAAAGCTCTGTGCGGACCACAATGCGCAGGTCTTTTGCTTGGAAGGAAGGACCTTTTAATGTCGGCATGGCAGGCCAGTTCACCACATCATGGCCCGGGCAGGGACAATAAAGTAGGGAAGGAAGAGATGCTTGGCATGCTCGCAGCTGTAGAGTCATGGGTTACCCGCGATCATGTTGAAAAAATGAGAATATGGCATACCTATCTTGATACCATAGCAAAAAGGGTCTCCGGAGTTAAAGGAGTCACTTGCAAAATCGAGGAACCCAGGGGGCTCTCGAATCATAGTCCTTCTCTAATCATTTCATGGAATCCCGATATAATTAAAATTACCGGTCCCGATGTGCAGGAAAGCCTGGCAACAAAACAACCCAGAATTGCTGTTCATAGTTCCTGGCTGGACGATTCCGGAAATACGGCAGTAACAATTTCATCCGGGCAGATGCAGCCAGGAAATGACAAAGCTGTGTCTGACCGGATATTCGAAATACTATCAAAACCGGATGCCGGACAAAAGGAGATGGCCCCTGCGTCAGAAAACCTTTCGGGAAGTTGGGATGTCGATATAGAATTTTACAGTAGTAAAAGCAAACATTCATTCTTCATTGAGCAGGATGGCAACTGGATCAAGGGAACGCATAAAGGAGATTTTTCAATGCGTGATATGGCTGGGATAATAGATGGAGATCAAATTAAACTCAGCAGTTCAGACAGACATGTTGCTGATAATATACCGTTTATCTTCTATGGTACGGTAACGAGTGGAAAAATGAAGGGCCAGATCTTTATGGGTGAATATATAAGAGCAAGTTTCACAGCCTCACGACACGAGCAGAAACTGCCGCACAGACCCATCAGGATACCAAAGGGACAGCCACTGGCAACCTGAGGAAAAGAAGTATTTTGATTCTTCCGGATTTGTTCCATTCCACTGTCATTACTCTGCAAGTGCTGGAATTTCATTACAGGGGAAATATTATTTTTAACAAATATTAAGTTTTGTCAAAACAAAGCAGTTAATATATTGTTTAACTTTGAATTGGATAAGAAGGCTGGTAATTAGCATAAAATGTATATTGCAGGGATTTTTTCCAAACCCTTGGAATAAGATTGGAATTAATCATGATTCGGGATAGTGAAGCCAGCTGATATTCAGAAAAATAAAAGGAAAATGAAAAGGCGTGATTTTATAAAAGTATCTTCTGCAGCAGGCATTGCGGGCCTCATAGGACCAGGCTATGATGCATTTGGTGCAAGTGGGGCAACGGGGAATGAAGGCTTTGATCTTCATCCTTTTATCAAAGAACATCCTGAAGCGGTTTTTATTAATCTTACTTCAATTAAGGACAAAGGCGACACTAAGGCTATTTATGATGCTGCCTATAAACTGGCAAACGAGATGTTTGTTAAAACCGCAAAAGGTTCCGGTTTTGCTAATACGACAAAGATTAACTGCAAACCGAACTGGACATGCAGTGGGTATAACAGGGATCATTTGTCACAGATAGGAATAAATACCGACCTTAATTTCATCGAGGGGTATCTTAATTCCGTAAGGGACAAGGGTCCCCGTGAATTCTATCTGAGAGAATGTGCATGTCCGCAGATGTGGGAGCCAAACGGATGGATTGACATGGCAAAGCGTAATAATTTTGATCTGACGGATCTATCTTCAAAGGACTACTGGGATCTGGGCGATCAAATAATATTTAAAAAAGTAGAGGGTGGCAATGTATTCAAAGAGATAGGCTTTATGGCTCCAATGAATGGAGAAAATACCTTCCTTATCAATATTGCCAAATTTAAGGCCCACCAGATGGGCATCACAGCATCTATTAAAAACCTTCAGGGAATTACAGGACATAAGTTTCACCAGTTTTGCGGGGGTCACATGGATGTCTTCAAATCATACGATAAGCGTTACCATCATTTCTTCCTTGACGATTATATGGAACGTAACACAGCTCTTTATAAAAAACACCTTGCTGCCGGCATTCCAAGATGGAATACAAAGATGGACAGACCACCTTACGGGGGAGGTCTCTTCATGGAATTCTGGGTTCAGAGAATGATTGATTCTTACAGTGTTACCCCAACGGGAATAAATATTGTAGAAGGTATTTATGGCCGTGACGGTGATGGTTTTTCCGGCGGACCTCACAATGGTAAAGCAATGGATTTCATGAGCAATGACGTAATTTTCGGAAAGGATGCTTTCCGTGTTGATATCATTACTCACTGGCTTGCCGGCCATGAACCGGGAAATTTCGGACTGTTTCATATAGGGATAGAACGTGGCGTGTCAAACGTCCTGGATCCTCATGATATACCGGTTTACCTGTGGGAAAATGGAAAAGCCAGGCTTGTCAAGCTCGAAACTTTGAAGAGGACCCCGCTTCTGACATACTACCTGAGAAGAAATACAGACGGCATGAATGAAGATAAGTATCATATGGTTGATGAACCATTCGATTATTCAGCCTGGAAATCCGGTAAGATCGCCAGGAATGATACACCTTCCATAAGGGCTTTAGGGACGGACCCGAATAACCAGGTTGTAATGGACATGTCAGTACCCGAAAAAGGGGATGTTTATGTAGATATTCTGAACCGTCATGGTGAGGTGGTTTGGCGTATGCATGCCGACGACCTGGAACCAGGCAGGCACCAGGTCGTATGGGACGGTTTCTCATCACCCGGACTGTACAATATATATGTGAAAGGAATGGGTTGGGATGCCAAACGTGAAATGGTTATATTTACTTAGGCCAGTGCTTGCTCAAGGATAGCTTTTATCCTTCCGGCTACAATATTTACCTGCTCAGGTCGCAGAAGTACCACACCTACACTCAGGCCATCTCGCCTGTTTCCGGCAACAATGCTTGGTGTTCCCTCAAGCAACTCCTTTACTACATCTTTCGGAGTTATTTTCACCTTTTGTTGATCCCATGTTACTGACAGGCTGGGTAATGCGTTGGCCGGACCAGGATTTATGACTGTCTCTGTTTTCAGGGTTGGAATTTTTTCAAGACGCGATGCTATATGTGCGATACGGTTTAGCCATTCCTGCCACTCCTTCTCATGATCTCTTTCAACATATGATTTAACGGCTGCATACATTCCGAAGATCTCTTCCTTGTTTACCTTCATGGGTCTTCCTATGGGACATTCGTGGGGACTGTTATTGAGTTTGGCGGCTTCTATAAGGTCTTTCCTTCCAAAGAGCAGCCCGGCACTCTGTGGTCCCATTATCATCTTTCCACCGGAAAAGGTAACCAGATCGAATCCGATTTTTTGATACTTGAAGAGGTTTTCAACCGGAGGTACATCAGCAGCAGCATCAATAAAGGTAGGAACATTATGACGTTTTGAAATCTTAACAAACTCCTCATGGCTGATCTTGTCGGGAGTTCCAAACCATGATACAGCTCCGTTAAAGAACAAGGCCATGACAGTATTCTCATTTATAGCTTTTTCCATTTCTTCGGCAGAGTCCACTTCAGTAAATTTCACACCCGTGCTGCGCACCGCCTGATCAAAGACATACCTGTGCGACTTTTGTATGATCACTTCCCGCTGGGTACCGGGAAGAGAGGGCAATTGTTCTGTTTTTTTCTGATCCATCCCAGTCAGGCAGGCAGCTGTCCCCAGAACAAGTGCGGCAGCGGCACCCGCAGTGACCATTGCAGCCTCGCATTGAAGCATCTCAGCTATTTTTGCCCCGGCTTTGTCCTGCAGATCAAACATGTTTGCAAAGTCGTGGGCAGTCGAATTTATAGCTTCGAGAACCTCTGGCTGCATAAGGGATCCTGAGAGATAAGTCATTGTTGCTCCGGCATTGATAACTGGTGTTATCCCCAGTTCTTTGAAAAAATCACGTTTTGCAGCAGGTGCTACAAGGGGAGCTGGTGATATTGATTCAATTGGAAATGAACTTCCTAAAGCTGCACCTGCAATGGGCAGTATGGATAGATTTTTAATTAATTCTCTGCGTTTCATTGAATTTTCATTATTGATAGTTTGTTAAAAGCGGTACTTCAGGCAGCACTGCGAGACTCGTATTATACCCTCCATAAAAGATAGTCTGCATTGAGATACTTACCGGTATGCTTTTATCATGCCGGTTTTCCATGAAGATTCTGATCAAATGCTACCAAAGAAAAATAAATCAGGATCCATTGGAAGGATTCCTGATTTATTTTAATTAAGCTTTATTGCGATTGGGAAATCCGTAATTACCCGGATTATTAAATATATGCAATAGCATCCATCTCAACCAGTGAATCACCGGGTACACCGCCTTTTGCAACGGCTACAGTAGTACGGACGGGAGGATTTTTACCAAAACGTCCCTTATAAACTTCGTTCATCCCTTTATAGTCAGCAATATCATTAAGAAATACACTTACCTTAAGAACCTTTTCCATTGAAGAGCCGGCCTTAATTAGTTCTTCCTCGAGCGATTTCAGAACGATTTCAGTATGGGCTTTGATCTCAAATGGTGCTACGTGGGCTCCTTTACCGGCTATGAACACGAGATTTCCAAATTTGGTGTTCCCTGAAAACAAGGGTGCATCTTGAAATGTAGTTATATTATTTGCTTCTTTTTCCATGTAAACGCCAGATTTGGCATTGGCTGCAATTCCCAGTCCTGTCAGACCTACCACAGAGGCGAACATTTTTTTTATTACCGATCTTCTTTCTGTTTTCATAATGTTTAAAATTTAAATTGGAGATTATTTGTTTGATTAATTATTGCAAAATACAGGGTTACGAAAGCCTGGATTATTTCCACACAGAATTTGCTGCCATTCCGTTAAGATCCCAGACAACTTTACCGGCACGAAGTGTTAGCTCTGCAACCATTTTTTGAGTTCCATTCAGTTTTTCTCCTGTTATGTCAATAAATCCAAAGTCGCCTTTGACAAGGCTGAAAATAGCTACATCCGCTTCACTTCCCACGCTGAGGTTTCCAAGATCCGGTCGGTGGATCACCTTTGCCGGGTTCCAGGTAGAACGAAGAATCACATCCTGAATGGAAAGTCCCATGTTCAGAAATTTCGACATCAGGTTGCACATATCCTTCATTCCACTGTTCATGCTTCCGGTATGAAGGTCGGAACTGATACAATCCGCTATGAAGTTCTGCTTGATGGAAGGTATAGCCTGGCTCCAGAAAAATGATCCTCCGCCATGGCCTACGTCAAATATTCTTCCGCTCTTTTGTGCTTCAAAAATAAAGGGTTTTACCCTGCCATTTTCATCAACCGGCGCTTCCCGCGTCTTTGGCCAGTAGGCATAGCAATGAGTGTAAATATCTCCTGGACGCAAATGCTTCATCAGAAGCTCTTCCATCGGGAGTGGAGGATCGCTTAGCCCGAAATCTATCATAACCGGAAGATTAGCAAGTTTACCTGCTTCAACGGTACTATCGGTGGGAGTCCAGTCGTGACCGTCGTAATGAGCAAGCTTGAAACCGACGATATATGAAGGATATGACATGGCAGCGTCTGCGGCCTTATGAGCATTCATATCCTTGATATTCTGCTCAAATGGTCCGCCTCTCATCCCTTCCCCGACGATGTTCAGAAATGCGAGGACTCTGGTCTGTGAAGCATCAATAATATGTTCCTTGAATTCAGGGAAATGTCGCCATCCTGAGCTTCCGGCATCGACAAAAGTTGTAACACCGGCACGGAATGAAAATGCATCCGGACTAACAGAACTTTCTCCATCCATAAGCGCCTGACCATAACGTGTACCGTAAAAAACATGTACATGATCGTCTATTAATCCGGGTGTCACATACATATCTTTTGCGTCGATAACCTCCCTGCCTTCCATGGCATCGATGTTTTTTGCCACCATTGCTATTTTCCCGTCTTTAATGGCAACATCCATTACCTCATCGATTTTATTTTTAGGATCAATGACATGTCCTCCCTTTATTATTATACTGTAATTCTGAGCATTAACAGACCAACTTACTATCATCAGGACAACAGAAATAATTAAAGTTTTGATTCTCATATTTTTAGTGTTGAATAAAAATCTTAAAATTTCTAAACAGCATTACCAAGGACCTCCTGTACGCGGGAAGCAACAAGTTTTTCCTCCCCGGGCTTAAGCATCCATGCAGTAATAACAACGCTTTCATCCTTGCCTCCAATAACCTCAATGGAAGGGTTACCTTTTCTCAGTCTGTCCTGGAATTCGTCGCGGGTTAATTTAATGACATTTTTATCCCATGCCAGGTTCAGAGTAGGCGTACGGTTTGCAATGGGAGGAATGGTGACACTTGTTATTGTGCCTTTTACCTTTTTTGCGGCGTTTTCAATCACGGAGATCTGGCTTGACCAGGTTTTCAACTCCGCTTCATAGTCGAGGCTGATAAATTTTTCAAGGGCTGCATACATGCCGAGGATCTCCTCCTTGTTTACCTTCATGCCGCGGCCTATATTGCCTCCCCTTGGAGGAGCACTCAGTCTGGCTGCAGCGATAAGATCTTTTTTGCCCATAAGTATACCGGCACTCTGAGGGCCGCGAATGTCCTTTCCTCCTGATACACAAACCAGGTCAAACCCCATATCGTTGAATTTCCAAAGGTTCTCCTTGGGGGGCACATCTGCAGCCATATCTATCATTGTAGGGATATTATGCTTCTTTCCCAGGGCTACCCATTCCTCGTGAGATATTTTCCCGTTCGGTGCGGCATAATTAAGGAACCACATCATGGCAGTCTTTTCATTGATTGCGTTTTCCAGATCCTCTTTTGTTTCAATGGGAACAATTTTCACACCTGTATTGGTCAGGGCATGTACATAGCCTTCATTATGACTGTTCTGTACCAGAACTTCTGATTTCATGCCCTCGAGATTGGGCAGCTGTGCCACCTTCTTCTGATCCATGCCGGTTAATACTCCGGCTGTTCCGAGAACCAGAGCCGACCAGCAGCCTGCAGTCACCGTGGCTGCTTCGGCATGGCAGATTGCAGCAATTTTTTCTCCCACCTTGTCCTGTACATCATCGATAAGTACAAAATTCTTCGAACAGGCCTGTATGGCATCGATAACCTCATCATGCATAAGCGATCCTGACATAAATGTATATGTACCTGCGGCGTTGATAAATTTTCGTAAGCCAAGTTCTTTGATCAGATCCCTCTTTGGGGCTGCCGGTGCTTCACTGGCAGTGGCACCCATAACAGATGCAAGCGGTATGGTGCTTCCTAAAACCACTCCTGATACAGGGATGATGGATAAGTTCCTAATTGCTTCTCTACGTTTCATCTCAGTTGATTTATTTTATATTGTTAATGAAAATATTCGTATGGGTAAGGGGGAAAATCATTTTTCAGATCTTCTTCCGTTCAGAGTTATCGGTGTTGCGATCCCGTTAAGGTCATAAACAATCCTGCCGGCTCTGATTGTCATCTCACATTCCAGTTTCTTATCAGTCTCAATCTTGTACCCAGTGTAGTCAAAAAGCCCGAACTGTCCCTTTCTGATATTCAGAATTGCTATATCTGCCTCAGAGCCTTCAGAAAGGCTTCCAAGCTCTTTCCTCTTGATAATTTGAGCCGGTTTCCATGTGCTGGCGTTTATGATACTTTTCAGATCCATACCCATTGCCAGGAATTTGGACATTGTCGTAAGCATATCCTTCATTGCGCCGTTCATACTGCCTATATGCAGGTCTGTACTTATTGCATCCGGGAAAAACCCTGCCTTGCATGCAGGAATAGCCTGAGAAAAGGCAAAACTGATGCCGCCATAGCCAACGTCAAAAATAATTCCTTTTTTCCGTGCATCCAATGCATATTGTTTCATCTTACCCGTTTTGACATCAACAAGGCTTTCCCTGGTGGCTCCAAGCTGGGCAAAACAATGAGTGAAAATGTCTCCTGGACTTAATACCTGCATGAAGAGAGTGTCGAGGGAGAGTGCCGGTTTGGCGCCACCCAGATCGACCATTATGGGAATATCTGCCAGCCTGCCAGCCTCTTCTGCAAGCTTGACTGCTGTCCAGTCATGGCCTTCATAATGTGCCAGTTTTATTCCCACAATATCTTTTTTATTTTTCAGGGCAAAATCTGCAGCGAGCTTTGGATCCATATCCTTCGTATTCTGTTCAAATGGACCTCCCCTCATACCTTCGCCTACAATATTCAGGAAGGCAAGGACCCTGGTCTGTGAAATATCGATTGTCTGCTTCTTGAATTCAGGAAATGTTCTCCATCCGGAACATCCTGCATCGACAACAGTTGTAACGCCCACCCTGAAAGTGAATCCGTCCGGAGGAACTGCATTTGGACCATTCATGTACTGCTGATCAAGATTAGTGCCGTTAAAAACATGGACATGTATATCAATAAGTCCGGGAGTAACGTAGAGTCCGGCGGCATTTACTACCTGCACACCCTCTTTACCGTCAATATTTTTTGCCACCTGTGCAATGATCCCGTTTTTAACGGCAATATCCATTACACCATCAATATTGTTTTTAGGATCAATAACATGACCGCCTTTTATAACTATGTCATATGTCTGAGCCTTCACCAGACTTGTTGTCATTAGCGCAATAATAATAAACAGGATTTTTAATTTTTTCATGATGTATATCTTAATTGAGGAATAATATGCTTGGAACGGATACGAACAAATTTAGTTAAATTCTTAAACATGCCGTAAGAATTTAAGCTTTTTTAAGAAGTGAGAAGCCTTTGAAGATTTCAGGCAGCCATATTACGGGTTTTATCTACCCGCATAAAGTTGGCTGATCCTGGTTTTCATAAAAAAGTCGAAGGTTTTTGAGGAATTTGATGGATGTTTGCTATTTCACTATTCCGGTAAAACCCATGAATGCCATGGCCAGAATACCTGCTATTATTAATGAAACAGGCACTCCTTTCACTCCTTTTGGAATGTCTGCAAGTTCCAGCTGTTCCCTTATTCCTGCGAGAATTACCAGTGCCAGCCCAAATCCTATCGCTGTGGCGGCACTATACACGACGCCCTGTATCAGGTTATAATCCTTTTTTATTACAAGAATTGCAACGCCAAGAACTGCGCAGTTTGTAGTGATTAATGGGAGGAATATGCCAAGGGCCTGGTAAAGGGATTTGCTGACCTTTTTAAGTACGATCTCAACCATCTGGACCAGAGAAGCGATCACCAGAATAAATGTGATAGTCTGCATAAAGCCAATGCCGAGCTTATTCAGCACATATATCTGGATAAGATATGTGACCATTGTAGCAAGGACAATTACGAATGTTACGGCCCCTGTCATTCCAAGTGCAGTTTCTACTTTATTTGACACCCCGAGAAAGGGGCATATGCCAAGAAATTGAGCGAGGACAACATTGTTTATGAAGATCGCAGTAATGATGATTAATATATATTCCATCCCAATCCAGTTAAGTTTTATTTATCCGGTTTATTAATGCAATAAGATAACCCAGGGCAATAAAGGCGCCCGGAGCGAGGACAAATATCAGAATTCCGTCACCCGGAATAAATTTGTATCCAAACATAGAGCCGCTGCCAATTATTTCACGGATAGCACCCAGGATGCCCAGTGCCATAGTAAAGCCGAGTCCCATGCCCAGTCCGTCTATCATTGAGGCAAATACTCCGTTTTTACTTGCATAGGCTTCAGCCCTTCCGAGTACAATACAATTGACAACAATAAGCGGAATGAATATTCCCAGCTTTTCATATAGGCCGGGAACATATGCCTGCATAAGCAAGTCAACTATCGTAACAAATGAGGCAATGATTACAACAAAAGCCGGAATCCGTACCTTGTCAGGGATAAGTGTGGCCAGCATTGAAATTACCACATTCGAACCTACAAGGACGAAAGTAGTGGCTATTCCCATCCCCAGACCGTTCAAAGAGGATGAGGTAGTAGCCAGGGTAGGGCAGGTGCCGAGGACAAGTACAAGGATAGGGTTTTCCCTGAAAAAACCTTTGGTGAAATTATTTAGCTGATTCATTATAAGTCTCCTTTCTGCATTGTATTATATGCCCGCTGTACTGCATCGCAAAAAGCTCTTGAACTTATTGTCGCAGCTGTTATGGCATCTACGTCACCTCCGTCCTTTTTCACCTTCAGATCAAATGCCGAAGGATCTTTTCCGCTGAACTGGTCTTTGAAGACAGGATCATTCATTTTACTTCCGAGACCAGGTGTCTCCTTGTGTTCCAGAACAGTGATGCCCACTATTGTACCGTCAGGCCGGAAGCCGGCCATAAGATTAATATATCCGCTGAACCCCTTTTTTGTATAGGTGTTGATAGCATATCCTACGATTTTGCTATCCTGCCTGGCCGGATAAATTTCCAGGCTGTCTCCATCACCTGTGGGCAATTTATACATCTCCTTATCAGGATCGTTGTTGAAGCCGGGTACAACCTGGCTGATTGCCTTTAATTTCTTGTTCAGATTGGAAAGTTCGATGGGTTTTTTTGTAAATTCATATACAAATCCAAGGCATGCAGATGCCACAAGGGAAATAATTGTTAGTGAAAGCACCATGTTCCTGAATGTAGATTCCTTCTTAGCCATTTTTTACCTCCTCCCCGAATCTTTTTGGTTTGATATATAAGTTCATGAGGGGGACAAATGCGTTCATTATGAGAATAGCAAAGGAAACACCCTCAGGATAGGCTCCCCATGTCCTGATGATCACTGTGAGGATCCCTATACCACACCCATAGATTATCATGGCCTTTGGATTCATTGGCGAAGTGACATAATCGGTCGCCATGAAAATCGCGCCAAGAAGTAATCCGCCGGTTAGAATATGGAACATGGGGTCGGCATAGGAACCAGGATTGATCAGCCAGAGGATGCCTGTAAAAAGACCTACTGTGCCGATAATAGAAACCGGAATATGCCAGGTTATGATTTTCTTATAAAGCAGGTATGCTAATCCCATTAGAAGAGCAATTGCTGCCACTTCACCCATTGATCCTCCCATTTTTCCCATGAACATCTGGAAGAAGGAAGGGATTTTCGCCATAAGACTTGTCAGCGATTCACCATTTTTAATCCCTTCCTTTATTATAGCCAGTGGAGTGGCGCCTGTTATTGCATCGGCATATCCGGTTCCGAAACCCATTGGAACCGGCCACGTTGTCATTTTTACAGGAAAAGAGATAAGAAGAAAAACCCGTCCTACGAGTGCCGGATTAAATGGATTGTTACCCAGACCACCAAAAGTCATTTTTGCTATTCCGATAGCAACCAGGCTGCCAATAACCACAATGTAAAGACGGCAGGTTAGAGGGAAGGTTAAAAGCCAGAAGCAGTCCTGTCACCACTGCCGATCCGTCAGTTATAGAGACTGGCTTCCTGAGAAGAAAACGCTGGATCAGATACTCGAATGCCACGCATGATATTACAGATGCCGCAGTGACAATAATTGCACCCATTCCGAAATAAAAAACCGAGGCAAAAAGCGCCGGCAGAAGTGCCAGAACAACTCCAAGCATAAGCTTCTCAGTAGTTTCCTTTCCATGATACATGTGGTGATGGTGATATATTGAGAATGTTATCCATTTTTAAGAATAAGTTGATACTAATTTTTTTTACGTTCCCTTATCAACCTGTTAACTGTTGATTTTCCAAGTCTGATATAATCAAGAAGTGGTCTGTTTGCAGGACACACATAGCTGCAGGAACCACATTCCATGCAATTGGCAATGCCTTCAGACTCAGCTCTATCCCATAGTCCTCTTTCCACGAGCGCCGCCATTAAATAAGGCTGCTGATTGAAAGAGCAGGCTGCGCTGCATTTTGCACATCTGATGCATGGGCTGACCTTTGGTCTAACTGCTTCTTCATCAGGAATAATCACAATGCCAGAAGTACCTTTGACTACCGGTACATCGAGATTGCTGACCGCCTTTCCCATCATTGGACCTCCATTGATGATTTTACCTGTATCAGCTGGCAGACCTCCTGCAGAATCAATAAGCCTGCCGATTGCAGTGCCGGTCCTTACAAAATAGTTTCCGGGATTGGAAAGTGATTTTCCGGTTATGGTGACGACTCTTTCAAAAAGAGGTTTGTTTTTCTGGACCGCTTCATAGATCGCAAAGGCTGTTGCTACATTTTGAACAATAATACCCAGATCCAGTGGAAGTTTTCCCGGAGGAACTTCTTTGTTTGCAATAGCTTTGATTAATTGTTTTTCAGCACCCTGAGGATATTTTACCTTAAGGCCGAGAACCGAGATGCCCTTAAAGCCGGAGGTCAGTTCAGATCAGCCTGGCAATGGCATCCGGTTTATTGCTCTCAATACCGATCACAGCCTGTTCTGTATTCAGAGCTTTCATCAGAATTGCCACTCCGGTCATTATCTCCTCAGCTCGTTCAACCATCAGCCTGTGATCTGACGTAAGATAGGGCTCGCATTCCACTCCGTTTATGATCAGCAGGTCACATTTTCTGCCCGGTGGAATGGTTAATTTGACATGTGAAGGGAATGCTGCTCCTCCCATTCCAACAATGCCTGATTCCAGACATTTTTTTATTATTTCAGAGGATGAAAGTTTAATCTCCTTCACGACAGAACTACTCCTGTCAATATCATCCATCCATTCATCTCCCTCCACGTCAATAAATACTGCTGGCTGTCTATAGCCGGATGTGTCAGTTATTGAATCGATCCTGCTGACCTTCCCGGATACCGATGAATGGATACAGGCGGAGACAAAGCCATTATTGACCGCTATCAACTGACCAGTCCTGACATAATCACCTTTATTTACGACAAGGGTCGCCGGAGCACCTATATGCTGGGAAATCGGGATTGTGACATTTTCCGGAACAGGAAGATACTGAACAGGCGAATTGTCTGTCAGTTTTGATTCAGATGGATGTATGCCTCCGTATGGAAATGTTTTAAACACGTTTATTTCTTTTTAACATGATAAGTTTAACCAATTATGCTGGCTGCTTCAACCTCAATATTAGGCCTCCTGATATGGAAATTTATCTCAAGTATTGAACCTGTAGGACACTCTGTTACACATTTTCTGCAAAGAGTGCATTTAGCAGCATCGATGTATGCCAGGAAATTTTCTATTTTAATAGCTCCCGATTCACAGGTCCTGACGCATTTGTTGCAAGCGATGCATGCAACGCTGCATGCCTTTCTTGCAATAGCTCCTTTTTCGCAACTGGAACAGGCAACATATATTTTCCTCTCTTTTTTGAACCTTTTCCTGAGTTCGATCAGATCTCTCGGACAGGCTTTGACACAAGAACCGCAGGCAACACATTTATCGTCAATAATCACAGGAAGCCTGGTGCTCTCATCAATATATAATGCATTGAAGGTGCATGCCCTAACACAATCGCCATTACCCAGACATCCGTAGCTGCAATCCGATTCACCGCTGTAAAGGCTGTGTGCTATCCTGCAATCAGGAGCTCCGTCATATCTGGAAGTTCTTGGCCTGTATTCCGGTTTCCCGTTGCAGAGCAAAACCGCTATCAGAGGATCTACAACCGGGGCTGTCATACCCAGAATATTGGCTGCAGATTTCATTACTTCAGCTCCTCCCACCGGGCAATTAAGATTTTCAAGTGTATCCGCTGCCACCAGGGCTTCCGCAAAATTACGACACCCTGCGAATCCGCAACCGCCGCAGTTGGCTGCAGGAAGGATCGACTGTATTTCATCAATCCGCGGATCTTCATAAACTTTGAACTTCTGGGCAATAAAGTATAGAATTACTGCAGAGATAAGTGAGAGAAGGCTAAGACTTATAATTGTTAATGGAATCGTAAGATTCATATGCTAATTGTTTAGAGTAAAAATAAATCTGTGATTTACCCTGTTCCTGAACACGAAGAGGATGGCAAAGTAGGGTATAATCATAACGATAGAAAGCAGACCGGCCATTAATTCGGATATTTCCATGATATTCAGGATAATAAGCGAAATAAGAATGATCAAAAGGGGAATCACATACGCTAAAAGCACTGCTTCATAACCAGAAGTCCGGCTTAATTGTACGGTGACTTCATCTCCCTTTTTAACATTATAGGAACCGGATATTTCGATTAGTTTTTGTTCCTGTCCCGATATGGTACATGTGCCTTCTGCGTGACATCCGGAACAGGCTGATTGTGAGGTAATAAGGACATGCACAGAATTGTTTTCATTTTTTTGAACTATTCCGCTATGAAAAATATCTCCTGAATTACCTGTTTTGAACATTATTGATTTAGAAATTTCCAGAGCGCAAAATTAAAATAGCCTAAGAAAAAGATGATGCTATTTATCATTTTTTATTCAGTTTTTGTTATTTATAACGATTATAAATATCGTGGTTCAGCTTATATTGCTCCATGACTGTTTCTGGCTGAAGAGTCTTTTCAGCTCATTCTTCAGTAATAGGTTCTGACTCTCCCTGAGAAGCGGGTCGCTATTGAGTATGTCTTCTGCGATATTTCTGACATATTCTATTATCTGTCCGTCTTTTCCCAGGTTGGCAATCTTCAGGTCGAAAGGAATACCACTCTGCTGGGTGCCTTCTATATCACCTGGTCCCCTGAGCTGAAGATCCATTTCAGCTATTTCAAATCCATCGCTGGTCCTGACCATCACCTCAATCCTTTTTGCCGCCTCTTTTGACAATTTATCTGAGCTCATAAGAATGCAGTATGACTGATCTGCACCTCTTCCCACTCGTCCCCTAAGCTGATGCAGCTGGGAAAGCCCGAATCGTTCGGCACTTTCTATGACCATTACCGTTGCATTGGGAATATCGACGCCAACTTCGATAACCGTAGTAGCAATGAGGATATGTGCCGACCCGTCCTTGAAGAGTTTCATTGACATTTCCTTGTTTGCAGGAGTCATTTTCCCGTGTACGACGCTGATACAATATTTTGGGGGAGGGAAGGCCCTGGAGATTGTATCCCATCCATCCTCCAGATCCTTGTAATCCATTGTCTCAGATTCCCTGATCAGGGGGTAGACAACAAAAATCTGACGACCTTCGGTAATTTGGCTCCTCATAAAGCCAAATACTTTATTCTTTTCAGAATCAGTAAAATGCATTGTTTTTACCGGTACTCTTCCAGGTGGCAGTTCGTCAATCACCGAGACATCAAGATCGCCATAGAGTGTCATGGCAAGCGTTCTTGGTATAGGTGTGGCTGTCATAACGAGGATATGAGGCGGATTAAGATTCTTCTGCCAGAGCCGGGCCCGTTGTTCCACTCCAAACCGGTGCTGTTCATCAATAATTACCAGTCCGAGGTTACTGAATTGCACATTCTCTTCAAGGAGCGCATGGGTACCGATAAGGATGTTAAGAGAGCTGTCGAGCAGAGATTCTTCAATTTTTTTACGGGAGCTTTTTTTCGATGAGCCGGTGAGCAGGGATATTTTAATATCAATATCTTTCATGAATTTGCCGATGGTCTGGAAATGCTGGTTCGCGAGAATCTCAGTGGGAGCCATGATACAAGCCTGATAACCGTTATCTATGGCAATAAGCATGCTCATCAGCGCTACAAGGGTTTTACCGCTTCCCACATCGCCCTGAAGAAGACGGTTCATCTGCCTGCCGGAACCCAGATCCCTTCTGATCTCTTTCATCACCCTTTTCTGCGCCTCAGTAAGAGAAAAGGGCAGATTGTTGAAATAGAAGTTGTTAAAATTCGACCCAACACTTGAAAATATAAAACCCCTTTGTTTGATATTTCTGATAGTCTTAAACCTGATAAGGTTAAGCTGGATATAGAATAGTTCCTCGAATTTCAGCCTGTACCTGGCTTTTTCAAGTTCTTCGGGATTTTCCGGAAAATGGATCCTGCCAAGAGCGTCATGAAGCTCCATAAGCTTGAATTTGGAGACTAAATAGGAAGGCATTGTTTCCGGGATCCTGAACTTCATCTGTTTTAACAGGTTGCCAGTCAGTTTACTTATTGTCTTTGAAGTAATGAATTGATTCTTAAGTTTTTCGGTAGTGCTGTACTGAGCCTGAAGTGATGAACTTATTCTCTCGGCCATCTTGTTTACTGCTTCGATCTCCGGATGTATTATGTTGACCATCCCGTTGAACACTCCAGGTTTGCCGAATACTATAAATTCAACACCGGGGGGATAGTTTCCCGTAATCCATTTAAGTCCCTTGAACCAAACCAGCTTGATGGTTCCAGTTTCATCCTGAAGATCCGCAACAAGTCGCTTACCTGATCCGTGTCCTTCGGAAGAATATCCCGCAATGGTTCCCTTTATCTGAATATACGGCAGATCCGGGTCAAGTTCAGCGATCTTGTAGAATTTAGTCCGGTCAATATATTTGTAAGGGAAATAGTAAAGCAGATCGCGATAAGTAGAAATATTGAGCTCCTTATTTAATAGCTCAGCCCTTTTCGGTCCAACTCCTGATAAATAGGTAATGTTTGTATCAAGGAAGTCCTGCATTATCATCAGATTAAACTCATACAAAATATTTATTAAAAGCAGTTCGAAAATAACTATTTTTGGGCACCTGTCCTAATTGCAATATGAAGGTAGAAATGTTTCTTTTCAGGGTTAGCAGGTATCTGAAATACATAATGGTATCGCAGAACCGTAGGGGCCATGGTATCCATAGTCCATTTGTTTTTGACCTGGTCAGCAGGGTATTCCGGAATAAAACGGACAAAGAAGTTGTCTGTAAGATGGAGAAGATCAGGAAAAATCTGATGAAGGATAAAAGGATCATTGAGGTGAAGGATCTCGGTTCAGGTTCGGAGGGTAAAAATAATTTCAGAAAGGTGTCAGACATTGTCAGGTCATCCGCAGTAACTGAAAAATATGGAGTTCTTCTTGCGAAACTGGCTGCTGAGTATGCCGCTCCTCTGGTCATCGAATTTGGAACATCACTAGGAATAAGCACTATGTATCTTTCATCTGCAAAAGGCAGAACTCAGGTATTCTCCATGGAGGGGTGTCCTGCTACGGCTGAAATTGCCAGTGAAAATTTCAGGGAGAACGGATGCGACAATATCAGATTATTTACAGGGCCATTTGAGGAAAGTCTGGCTGACATTATTGAAACAGGCATTAGTCCGGGACTGGTATTCATCGATGGGAATCACAGGAAAGGGCCGGTTCTTGATTATTTTGATAAAATTGCCTCAATATCAGATAGTAATAGTGTAATTATTATTGACGATATCAGATATTCGCGGGAAATGGAGGAAGCCTGGGATGAAATAAAGCTGCATGAAAAGGTCACTTTCACCATAGACATATTCAGAATGGGTATTGTCTTTTTCAGGAAGGGAATTGCCCACAACAACTATATAATCAGATATTAACAAAAATTAAGTATTAATAATTTATTATTTGACTTATTTAATCTAATTTCGGACATTCAAATTTCAGGTAATATGAACAATGTAATTGAAATTCACGATATTGTAAAGAATTATCAGGTAGGATCGGTGATTGTAAGAGCATTAAGATCTGTCACAATAAATATCGAAGAGAATGAATATGTTGCTATAATGGGACCATCGGGTTCGGGCAAATCAACATTAATGAATCTCCTGGGTTGCCTGGATACTCCCTCAAGCGGTTCATATATACTAAACGGTACCGATGTAAGCAAGATGGAGGATGATTACCTTGCTGAAATACGAAATAAGGAAATCGGCTTCGTATTTCAAACATTTAATCTTCTTCCCCGGTATTCCGCCCTCGAGAATGTGACACTTCCTCTTATCTATGCCGGAGTGCCGAAAGCAGAAAGGGAGAGGATGGCAATCGAGACTCTTGAGGAGGTAGGCCTTAGTGACAGGATGACCCATAAACCGAATGAATTGTCAGGAGGACAAAGACAGCGTGTAGCCATAGCCAGGGCTCTGGTTAACAAGCCTTCCATAATTCTGGCAGATGAACCTACAGGTAACCTTGACAGCAAGACATCCATTGATATTATGGGACTTCTTGATGCCATTCATAAGCAGGGAAATACTGTTATCGTGGTAACCCATGAAGAGGATATCGCCAAGCATGCTGCAAGGATCGTAAGGCTTTTCGACGGGGAAATAGCCCAGGACTATATAAATACCAACTATGTGAAAGCTTAGTTTTATCTCCTAATTTTCTAATTATTTTCTAAACCAGAATGAAGATCTATACTCTTACCGGTGATGATGGAACTACATCCCTTTCAGGAGGAAGAAGGGTTCCCAAACACTCTGTGAAGGTTGAAGCTTATGGATCTGTAGATGAATTAATTGCATGGATCGGTCTGCTCAGGGTGCATGAACTGAATCAGTCCAGGACCGGCATCCTGCTTTACATCCAGGATCAATTGATGAGAAGCGCTGCTTCATTAGCTTTTGACAGTACGAATCCTAAAAGCAAAAAAATATTACCAGACACTGATTGTACCCTTCTGGTCGAAAATGAGATTGATAAAATGGAAGAGCGTTTACCGCTCCTCAATAATTTCATTCTTCCCGGTGGGAGTCTTCTCGTATCATATTGTCACATAGCCAGATGTGTTTGTCGTAGGGCGGAAAGAGCAGTGCTGCGGCTGAATGAGACTGAAGAATCACCGGAAATTGTAATAAGATTTCTCAACCGTTTATCCGATTTTTTATTCGTCTTATCTCGCA
The DNA here is from genome assembly GCA_963789465.1 of uncultured Bacteroidales bacterium. Lineage (GTDB taxonomy): Bacteria > Bacteroidota > Bacteroidia > Bacteroidales > VadinHA17 > LD21. The sequence continues at coordinate 1,570,886 of CAWBLL010000019.1, read as the reverse complement.
TGATAAGTTTTGAGCTTGATAATGAGGAGGTTGTGTGGTCGATTTAAGATGTTAATTTTCTTTAAAAAGGTATTGTTTTTTAAGTAAAATAATTTAATATTTGCGACTTAATTAGCCAAATTAATAAGGAGATATGTATTGGACACTTGAATTGGCTTCAAAACTTGAAGATGCTCCATGGCCTGCCACTAAGGATGAGTTGATTGATTTCGCCATCAGGTCGGGTGCTCCTATGGAAGTTATTGAAAATCTTCAGGAAATTGAAGATGAAGGCGACATTTATGAAAGCATCGAAGATATCTGGCCTGATTATCCGAGCAAGGATGATTTCTTCTTTAATGAAGACGAGTATTAACCAGACAGGCTGATCATTGGCGATCAGTCTGTTTTTGTTTCTCTGAAAATATCGTTCTTATCTTTTGGTCTTAATTCATTAAGCCAGCTGAAGCCAGTAAGCCTGAGCAACTTTGGTATTTTTGGTTCAGGAGGATCGATCGTTCCTTCCGGTTCCTGGTATTCATAGATTTCAGATATTTTACCATCTTTCATATACACTTCAATATTAACGCATTTTGACTGGTTTACACCCGCAATCTTGTCTCCTTCAACAAGGTAATAAATTGATTCCCCGTTGCCCCTGATATCTATTTTATACAGTTTATTGTTTTTAAAGTATCCGGTCAGGGAGCGTCCCTTGATCTGATTGAACCGCAAAGAATCGATCTGGCTTGTCACAAAAGCAGAAGAGTAGAGTTCGAGTCGGTCTGTTTGCTTGTTTTTTGAGAATACAGCCATTGAATCCGCAGTAAGCTGATTCTCATCCGCCCAGAGAACAGGATCCCTGTAAAGCCTGATGACAGAATCCTGGAATGAATAGGAGAGGGAGTCGCATTTCGCCTGAAGCCCATTGCTGAAGACCCTGCATCCGTGAAATGCTTTCATCAGCCTGAAAGACAGTAATGCAGTATCCGTTACCATTGCCGAAGTAATTGTGTCGGCATGAAGAAAGAGAGAATCCTTTGAAACCTGTATAAAAATAGCCTTGTCTGTGACCAGAAACTTCTCAGGATCTTTGTAATACCAGGCATATTCTCCTTTCACTATCAAGTCATTTATCGTATCCTGAATTACTACGTTTCTGAATGACTGACCGAAACCTGATATATTGTCGAAAAGGAGGGAATCACCGTGCACTATCTGTTTCCTGTTATCGATGAGTGCATTTTTCCATATATCCATCAGATCATTTTTCGTATCATACCATCCCTTTTCGCAATAGAGATAAATGCTGTCTCCCTCCAGTTCAGTAGGACCGGTGAAATATGAGATCTCTGTACTGGTATTATAATCCATGGTGTCGGCTGTCATAACATAGTCAGGATTGACGATTTTTACGCTATCCTTGAAATGAAAAAGGCTCTCTGAAACATAATATATCCCGATGATGCTTGTGAGAGTATTTTGTGCGTTTGTCATACGACCTCTGTCATCATAGCTGGCAATTCTGTTTTTAACATCATAATGGATAGTATCGGTATAGAGGTGAGTCTCCTTATCTATGAGTTCTACGTTTCCCCTGGCAAAGGCAAGTTCGCTTCGGCCGTCATAAAAAAGATAATCGCTGTACAGATCCAGCGTATCGCCCTGTTTAATATGTACACTGCTGAAAGCGGTAACCTGGTTTTTCTCAGGCATGTAATGTGCACTGTCGCACGAAAGTGTAATATTGTTATGCAAAAAAAGGACATTCCCGAGCAGCCGGTGCCAGTCTTTTCCTGTTAATATATCCCTTTCAATAAAATCGATGTCGGCATTCTTAAGGTCAATAGCCTTTCTTCCTGTCCTGTTTTCCTTGATTTCCTGTGAATGAAGTTCGGGCAAAGAGAGAAGTAACAGGATAAGTAGCTGCAGGATTCTGAATGGCAGTCGTAGATTTGAATTTTTGGATATTTTTATTTCAGCCATCCTGCTTTAAGAAAGTCGCATGTTTTATATTCCTCGCCTATCTTTATATAAGTTGTCTTTATCTTCTCCTTGATCCATTTATCATAGGCTTTATTCCGTGCTTCAATCAGTGCTGCATTATACAGTATCTGGTAATCATCTTTCATATTGGCTGTATGAGCCGGCACCTCGTTCATCAGTTTTACAATCCTGAAAACCGGGCTATTGTTCTCATCTGTTGTTTTAAACGGATCCGAGATCTCACCGACCTTAAGGTCCCTGATTTTTACATACATCTCCTTATTCAGTTCTTCGAGTGTGAGCCATGTAACCCTGTCGGAAGGATTAGGGTTTACCATTACACCACCATTTATCCTTGAGTCTTTGTGCGTGGAATATCTCATTGCGGCATTGGCAAATGTGATACTGTCTTTGCGGATCTGGTTTGCGAGACTGTCGAGTCTTGCAATGGCCTGTTCTGCCTGTTCAGGCTTCACCTGAGGCCTGATAAGGATGTGGCGTGTATTTACCATATCCCCTTTTCGGTCGATCAGTTGGATTATATGGAATCCGAATTTTGTTTCGACGATTTTGGAAACGGTCCCCATAGAAAGGCTGAATGCAGCATCAGCGTATGGCTTTTCAAGCTCTCCCCTTGTAAGAAAACCTATTTCGCCGCCTTTTTTGGCCGATTCGGTATCCTCAGAGTACATTATAGCAAGGACATTGAAGCTTTTGCCCGCAAGAATCTGGCTCCTGATGTCAAGCAGCTTCTGCCGGGCCTCAGCTTTGTTCTCTTCATTTGAGGGGGGATCTATCTGAATAATCCCTATTTCGTATTTAGCTGGAATAACAGGCAGACTGTCTTTCGGAATGTTTGCAAAATATCTTTTGACATCACCGGGTGTTATTGAAATATTTTCAGCGATCTTGCTTTGTACCTCTCTGACAGTTTCCTGTTCAAGAAGAGACTTTTTAATATCCCTTCTGATCTCCACCATGCTTTTCTTAAAATATTCCACCAGTGCATCTTCGCTTCCGGCCCTTCTGATAGCATCATTCATCCGCATATTCAGGTCCCCGTCCACTGCATCGTCAGTAACAACAATACTGTCGATTCTTGCCTTATCGAGAAACAGTTTTGAGATAAGCATTTCCTGAAAGACATTGCATTTCAACGCATCGTATGGTGTTCTGTTTCCGCTTCTTCTCAGATCGGCTATAGTATTCTCGAGGTCCGACATATAAATAACCTCATTCCCCACAATTGCTGCGATTGATTCGACAAGCACCTGTGCATTAACAACAAATGTGCCGGAGAGGAGCAGACCAATCACAACCAGGCAAAATCTTAAATTTTTCTTCATCATTATATTAGTAAATCTTGAAACTATTTTTTTTAAGTGCATCATTGTAAATTCCATTTTCGAGTGACTGTATGAATTCAAATCTTCTGGCATTCCAGATTATTCTCCTGATATCCTCCCTGATATAGTCGAAAGGAGCAGGGGAACCTCTGAGCTTGTAGTCACGTATAGAAATGATGTAATCTGATGAGGAATCACTGGTTTCAAAAAAGCTGTTCTTTTTCAGAAAATTTTCCTCATTGTCAATATTGTTTTGCAATTCGACAGAGAGCCTTGTCATTGGGATCCATTCCTCATTGAAGTCGTCGAATTTTTCAGCGAACTGGTAGCAGTAACTTTCAAGTTCCTGCAGGTCCGACTGGACTTGAGAATGTGCCAGTCGTCTTACCTTGTTCAGATCAGGCGTTTCGAGAGGCAGTTTGATGAAAAGCGCCTTAACTATGTTGGAGCTGAGGAGGAGGCTTTTTTCATTCTTTGTATAATAGTTCCGCAGCTCCGTCTCGGAGATTACAGTATCCATTTTCTCAAGCATCATCTGTCTCTGATACTGATAAATAAACAGGTTTGTCTTTGTTTCTTCCAGCTGACTGGCTATTTCGTTCTTAATTGACGGAGACAAATTTTCCTCTGCTTTTTGAAGCTGGAGCTCTCTCTTTGCCCATTTGTTGATGTAATTCTGGATAATTGCTGCACTGTCCTCCTGATTAATTCCCTGCTGTATCAACTGCGGTATCTCATCATAGTAAAGAACAACATCGCTTATTGATGCAACAGGTATTCTTTTTGCAACATTTTTATCCTTACAGCTGACAGATATAAAGATTATCAGGGAAAATAAAATTGTTTTATTCATTGATTAACTTCTTCTTTACTTCACTAAGAACAAAACTATCAATCAAAACGGGGTATTTCTTTTTTAATTGTCTGGCCCATTCGCTCTCAAGAGATGCCTGATAGCCTGTTATAATCTTTTCCTCCACCTCTTCGAATTTCAAAGGACGTGGCTCCGTTATGTTTTTTACCAGAACAAACGAAGGGTATCCGTTTCTTGTAAAAAAATGAGCTTTGGTTTCCTGTCCGGCCTTATCAATTTCATTATCCTCTCCACTCAGCCAGATCCCATCTTCAATAAAAAGCAAGGTGTCATTATTCTTATTGAATTTTTCCAGAATCCGTTTATCCATATCTGCTTTGCCGGAGTTTTTCCTGTATGCTGAGGCAAGCACTTTGCTCCCGCCCGGCACCTTTAGAGTATATATTCTGGCTTCAATCTTTTTGTCAGACATGTAGTTGTATTTGTGAGCCTCATAATATTGATGCAACCCCAGCGAATCGTGGCTTAATCTGTCCCATACCCGCTTATTGGAAATATCGAATAAAAGTATTCCATCATGAAACTCCTTCATCAGGTATCTGAATTCAGGATACTTATTTTCAAGACAGGAGTTCTCATAGCTGATAAGCTGATCTGAGGCGCTGTTTTCAAGAAGTCCGTTTATAAAGATCGCCGGATCCTGAGTCAGGATCATTGCCCCCTGTTTCTCCAGGTAGTCAGCAAATTCATTATTTTTCAGAGACCGGTCTGCGAAGGAATAAATCACGCCATCTGGCATTGTATGACGGTCATATTTTTTCTCTCCCATAATGATCAGGCTATCCGTATTTTCTGCAAACCAGTTGCTGGAGTTCTTATTGACCCTGAATTTGTACTCCTTTTTCAGTTTTTCGACAAAAGATTTCTTGCTGAGTAAATTCAGGTAAGACTGGTTGATCCTGCTTTCAAGATACGAGCTGGTCTCTTCAAAAGTTCCTGGCGGTTTCCTGTCAAGGAGCTTAATAATGTGCCAGCCGAATATTGTCCTGACAGGCTTTGTATATTGTCCGGTATCAGGAATCGAAAATGCTGCCTCTGAGAAAGCGGGGATCATCTCACCTGTTCCGAACCAGTTCAGTACTCCGCCTTTTACTGCGGATTCCTTATGATCACTCTGTTCTTTAGCCAGTTCACTGAATGAAGCTCCATCCTGGAGGCGTTTATAAATTGCATTGATCTCATCCTCAGCTTTCTTAACATCGGCATCGGTGGCTCCGGGAGGTGCCTTTTTCATGATATGAGCAACATGGATCCTTCCCCTGGAAGAACGTATATCCGTAACCCTGATGATATGGTAACCAAATGGTGTTCTTACCGGTAATGAAAGAGCTCCTTTCTTCAGAGAATAAACCGCATCTTCAAATGGCATTATAAGCTGAAATACTGTAATATAGCCCAGATTTCCTCCATTTATCTTCGCAGATTGATCGTCAGAAGTACTTCTGGCAACCATTTCAAATGGTTCTCCATTCAATATCCGGGCTCTTATCTCATTAGCTTTTTTCCATGCCTTCAGGGTATCTCCCGGTGAAGCATTCTGCTGTAATGCAACAAGGATATGCCAGGTATTTATCTCTTTAAGTGACCTCTGGTAGGCTTTTCTGAGAAGCTCCTCCCTGGTTTGGGTATCGGTAAGATAATTTTGAGCCAGTTGATTCCGGTAACCGTCCAGCTCATTCCTGAATGATGTTGTGGAATCAAATCCTTCACTGATCGCATCTGCCACTTTCATCTTGAACAGTGCATACTGGTTGACATATTCATCAACAGGTAACTTTTTTTCCGGATCCATATTTTTCAAGTACATTCTGATAAACTCTCCTGCTTCAATACTTTTCCCGGCTACAGTCATCAGCGACATGGAATTAAGATCCTGTGCCTGACAAATTACAGGCATTGCAATGATCAATATGATTAACTGAGATAATCTGATTTTCATCAGAACGTGGTGATTCCTGTTATTCTAATATTTTCCTGCTGTAGTTCGGTGATTCTCTGGTTATTGAAACATCATGTGGATGGCTTTCTATAATGCCGGAATGAGTAATTCTTACGAATTTGCTCTCTTTCTTTACTGTCTTGATATCTCTTGCCCCGAGGTAACCCATCCCTGCTCTCAGGCCTCCGATCATCTGAAAAATAACTTCAGAAAGGGTTCCTTTGTATGGCACACGTGCTGCAATTCCTTCCGGGACAAGTTTGTTTATGTCATCCTCCATGTCCTGGAAATATCGATCTTTCGATCCCTGCTGCATTGCTTCAATTGACCCCATGCCTCTGTATGCCTTGAACTTACGGCCATTATAAATAATGGTTTCGCCGGGAGATTCCTCCACACCGGCAAAGAGTGACCCGGCCATTATTGAATCGGCTCCTGAGGCAATGGCTTTTATAATATCGCCGGAGTACCTTATGCCTCCGTCGGCAATAATCGGAATGCCTGATCCTTCAATGGCATTTGCCACGTTGTATATTGCCGACAATTGAGGAATCCCCACTCCGGCAATGACACGAGTCGTGCAAATTGATCCCGGGCCTATCCCTACCTTAACCGCATCAGCTCCTTCGCCGGCAAGTTTTCTGGCAGCTTCTGCCGTTCCTATATTCCCCACCACAACATCAATATCAGGATAATTTCTTTTTATATCCCTGAGGATACCTATTACGCTTTTTGTATGTGCATGTGCCGTATCTATTGAGATGGCATCGACATTGGCATTTATTAGAGCCTCAACTCTCAGGAGTGTATCTCCTGCGATACCAACTGCTGCAGCTACCCTGAGCCTTCCTTTTTCATCTTTGCACGAATTCGGACGGTCCTTGGTTTTTGTTATGTCCTTGTAAGTGATGAGCCCTATCAGCTTTCCTGCTTCATCAATCATAGGAAGCTTTTCAATCTTGTGCTTCTGAAGTATTCTTGCAGCTGCTTCCAGATTTGTCTGATGATTGGTGGTAATCAGGTCACTCGTCATTACCTCTGTTATTTTACGGGCTCTGTTGTTCTCAAACCTGAGATCCCTGTTCGTAACTATCCCTTTCAGGATGCCATTCATGTCAATAACCGGAATTCCTCCGATCTTGTACTCATGCATGAGATTCATCGCTTCGCCGACCGTCGCTTCGAGGTTGATGGTAATCGGATCGAATATCATTACATTCTCAGCTCTCTTTACCCGTTTCACCTGAGCCGCCTGTCTTTCAACAGCCATATTTTTATGAATCACCCCGATCCCCCCTTCTCTGGCTATTGCTATTGCCAGCTCATCCTCAGTAACAGTATCCATCGCTGCAGAAACAACAGGAGTATTGATCTTAATGTTTCTGGTAAACATTGAACTGAGATCAACCTCTCTTGGAAGTACCTCAGAATATGAAGGAACCAGAAGAACATCATCAAAAGTTAAACCTTCATAAAGTATCTTATCTTCTAAAAATGACATTGTCTCAGAATTTTAATTTTTGATGGCGCAAATTACAAAAAAAATCAGAACTCCGGTAATTATCTCCTTCATTTAACCTTCATAAAAAATTGAATTACAGTTATTACATTTGTATTATTATAGGGATGGGTCGCGACCCGTCTCTGCAATATCGCGTACAAATTGGTAATATTCAATTTATAAATGTTAATCGAGCCATACAGACAGATATTGACAAAATACTGGGGATTTGCATCTTTCAGGCCTTTGCAGGAAGATATAATCAGATCCGTGGCTGAAGGCAGGGACACACTTGCCCTTATGCCAACCGGCGGTGGAAAATCAATAACCTTCCAGGTGCCGGCACTTGCACACGATGGCATATGTCTGGTTATTACTCCCCTTATTTCACTCATGAAGGACCAGGTCAACAGGCTTAATAATCTGGAGATTAAATCACTGGCAATCCACTCCGGAATGTCGGCGGAAGAAATTGATATCACCCTGGAGAATGCCATTTATGGTGACTATAAATTCCTCTATGTCTCACCTGAAAGAATCTCTACACGAATTTTTCAGGCAAAAGTAACAAGGCTCAACCTCTCGCTGGTTGCCATAGATGAAGCCCACTGCATTTCCCAGTGGGGATACGATTTCAGACCTTCATATCTGAAGATTGCTGACCTGAGGGAACATATCTCTGAAAAGGTGCCCTTCCTCGCACTTACTGCTTCAGCTACACAACCGGTAGTGGAAGATATAATGAAGAGGCTTCGTTTCAGGGAGAAAAATGTTCTGAGAACAAGCTTTGCCCGTAAAAATATTTCATACATAGTGAGAAAAGTCGAAGATAAGAATTCTTATCTCATACGGACTCTCAATAAAGTCAGGGGACCCGGCATCGTTTATACAAGGAGCAGGAAGCGTTGCAAGGAGGTTGCCGGGATGCTTCTTTTAAATGGCATAAGCGCTGACTTCTATCATGCGGGGCTGCCCAATGAACTTCGTGACAAAAAACAAACCTCCTGGACATCAGGATTAACAAGGGTCATTGTAGCAACAAATGCTTTCGGACTAGGAATTGATAAGGCTGATGTGAGATTTGTAGTTCACTGGGATATACCTGATTCACTGGAGAATTATTATCAGGAAAGCGGCCGTGCGGGCAGGGATGGAAAACCCTCCTTTGCCGTATTGTTAATCTCCCCCTCCGACATAAGCCGTCTCAAAGATTCTACCCGGAAAAAATTTCCGCCGGTTGAAAAAATAAAAGATATTTATGAAGCCTTATGCAACTACCTTAATGTTCCGCTGGGAGCCGGAAAGGAGAATGTTTTCGATTTCAGTATGGCAGGTTTTGTGTCAAAATATCGTTTGCCGGTCATTGAAACATATAACAGCCTTCAGTTTCTTCAAAGAGAAGGATACATTGAATTTACCGAAGAGATTAATAATCCCTCAAGGGTTCATTTTATTATTGGCCGCGATGATCTTTACAAGTTCCAGGTTGCCAACGAGTCGTTCGATGCATTCATTAAGCTTCTACTCAGGTCATATACAGGCATGTTCGCCGGATTTGTCCCTGTTAATGAGGAAATGATGTCCAGAAAGTCAGCTGCAACCCGTGATACAATATATCAGTATCTCATAAAATTGTCATCCCTTAATATTATTCGCTATATCCCCGGAAAAAGGACCGCCCTTGTGATCTTCAATGAAGAGAGGCTGGAACGTAAAGCTCTTCTCATATCAGCTGAGAATTACCTTCATGTCAGGGACAAATATGAGGCGAGGCTGAAAAAGGTGATCGATTATGCCGAATCAGATAACCGTTGCAGGTCCGTTACAATTCTGGATTATTTCGGTGAGGAGTCTGACCGCTGCGGTTCATGCGATGTATGCCGTGAAAGAAATGAACTTGATCTCAGTAAATATGAGTTCGACCTGATCCTTGAAGAGCTGAAATCAATTCTAGCAGTAGGAAATCATGATGCAGAGGAACTGGTTAAAATGATCGGTTACCCGGAAGAAAAGGTTATCAGGGTGATACGTTGGTTGCTGGATCATAATAAAATAATCAAAGACCAATCGCTGAAGCTTGCGTGGCAAGGTTGAGATTGGGGCAATAAATTCACATATGCAATTGTTCCCCTCCGGGAACAGAGGGGCCTGACTCCTTTAGAACTCTCTGATTTTGATATTTCTGAACGATACTGCATTGCCATGCTCCTGGAGAAGGATATTTCCCTCTTTTGCTTCTCCGAAGTTTGGCCAGACTTTATATTTGCTTTTTGCTACGAGTGCCCTCCATGCATCATTTCCTCTGTCATAGCTAACAGTTTTTTGACCATTCAGCCAGTGTTCTACGTGGTTACCGTTAACAATGATTGTTGGCTCTGTTCCATTGTCCCGGGCCATTGTCACGCTTTGGCAACGGCGCGATAAGATCATAAAGACCTGCCAGGGTGCGATTACCCCCAATTCCTTCAACAGCATCCGGATGCTGTTTGTCGTCGAGTATCTGATATTCACAACCTATTGATGACCCTGCCCCTTTGTTAAGGTCAGTGTTGACGAAATATTTAATACCGCTGTTTGCTCCGGGGGTGTACATAAAATCAACAATCAGTTCAAAATTCTTATACTTATCAACAGTCACAATATCTCCTGCTGCTGCTGATTCGCCTCCTCCCGTCTCCAGGGTGGAAAGGATCCCATCTTTTATTACCCAGCCGCTTTCGGGAAATTTGGTTAAGTTTGGCACCACGCCACCCGTTTGTCGTTTTTCCATCCCACAGAAGTTTCCATCCATCCTTTTCCTCACGCTCACTGAGTTTGTTTGTCAGAAAGCTCTTCTGAATTATAACAGGCTCATAAGGTGTAACATATTTCCCGACATCTTTAGTTATGATTCTTATATTCTTCCATTTTACCTCTTTACCCATTTTAGCTGAATCATTACCTATTCCATGAACCTGCAGGCCAATAAACCCGGAAGGCGTCAAGTCATCCATAAGATCGGCACAGGGAACACCGTTAACCCACGTTCTGATGGAATTACCGATAGCTTCCACCCGAAAATGGTTCCATTCTCCATTTTTAAATGCTTTTTGTCCCTCCGGATTTGAATTAAGGGGATAAAGCCAGCCTCTTCGTGACTCATCATAAATACCTCCGGTCCAGGCTCTTTCAGAAGGATCTATTTCGACCTGATAACCATAAACCTGGCCATTGAGATAATCCGGATGGCTTTCGCTCCTGATGTTAACCCCGGAATTTATCTCAGGGTCGTCTAAATTATCAAATTCAAGAATAAAATCTCCATAATCAGCTTTGGTACAGAGGAATGAATTCATCAGAAGGTGAGCTGGTTACCGTAGTACCGACAATAACCCCGTCTTTTAATTTATAGGTGGCAGGACCATTTATTTGAATCCAGTCACTCAGATCGCTCCTGATTAGATTTTCCCATGGTTCACTGTTAGTTTTACATGAAGTCATCAGGATAAAGACTACTGCTGGTAAATAAATCAGGTTTTTCATCATTGTAATATTTAATAATATTCAAATTTTTTTATAATGACCATTAAACCGAATAATATAAGGTTGATACTCTGTTTGGCTGCGTTGTACCATATCTTTCGGAACCTTATATTACCGGCAATGATCCTTGTCTTTTCCCGGTCATATGCACGAAAGCCTCGGCAGCTTTGACGCCAAATTCTCTACCCCGGAAATCTTCCATCGAAGCATGGCCGCAATCGTAAATACCGGCAGGATCCTGGCTTATATGACAATATACAGCTCTTCTTTTTTGTTCCTGTGTCTCGGTAATATCAATATAATCAGTAGGATGAAAGATCATTGATTGTTCGCCAATACAGACTTCAAAGAAATAAAGAGAAAAACTTTGATTTGTATTTAACCATACCTGCAGTGTTAATATTCCTGAAACCTCGTGATCTTCGTGAGAATCAATTGGCCAATGCGAGAGAACAATATCAGGTTTTTCAGCAGAGATCAGTTCCTGCATTTTATTTATCCATGTATAATTAAAAATAATGTCACCATTAATTTGTCCTGCGAAGACCGGCCTGGCATTTAAAACAGCACAGGCATTTATTGCTTCCTGTTTTCTGATGGCTGCTGCTTCAGTGAAGCTCTTCCCTTTTATACCTCTTTCCCCGGTTGTCAGGTAAATGACTGTTACATCGTGTCCTGATTTTGCCAGCAACGCCAATGTACCACCGCATCCGCTTTCCGGGTCGTCAGGGTGAGCGCCTATGCAGACTATTTTCTTCTTCTCAATTAACCCGCTTTTTTCAGCGTTTATCAAATCAGGCAGGAATATTAATCCGGCTCCGGAGACTGATTTTTTTACAAACTGCCGGCGTGATTTAGAGAATGTGATCATATTGTTCGATTTATATTTACATCATTAAATTGGTTACATAAAGTTCATTTTGAAAACCTGACCTGGTAGAGTTCGTTTCCTGTCTTTCGGGATATGTTTACCATATCAGGATAAGGGCGGTCACAGATATTCAGGAACCCGCAACTAAAATTTTCGCCATCAGCCCGACCGACAGTTGGTTGATCGAGGTACTGAAAATAATGAGCACCGACAATCTATGGGTTATTAAGACAGCTTTGGATGAAATAGTTGTATTTTTTTGCACGCATGGCAGAGACTTTCGGCAAAATGTTCCTGATCCATATAGAAGGAACCTTTTTCCAGTGGCACATGATGCCACTCACCTACAATAACGGGTTTATCACTATCCCCGGGCCGGAGGTCTGCAGCCGAATGCCTGTAGCGGTTAAAGCTTACAACGTCGCAATATCCTGCAGCAATGTTTACGATCCAGTCATTTCTGAAGTCCCAGTCGTTCAGCCCATTTTCTGAAGGGTAAAAGTGAAAATCGAGCCTGGGGCCCAGGTAGAGTTTTCCTGGTGCCAATTTCTGAAGAGTATTTTTAACCTGCCTGAAATATTCGTTTATGGCCATTAAGGTGAATTCCTTCGTGTCATCATTTCTGATATCCAGCAGCCGTGTGTTGTTCATAAAATCATTCCATGATTCAAATCCTGTACCCCATTTTGCGTTCATTTTGTCGATAGTCCTGTATCTTTTCTTCAGAAAATCAAGCATTACAACTTTTGCAGGTTGTCCTGGAGATGAAGCTATTGTCCAACGTGCCACACTTGTAGTGTCGCCCCAGGTAATCTCATTATCGACAAAATAACCAATACAGAAGGGATCGATGGTTGACTTTTCAATGGCCCTGATCTTTAAAGTCAGATTAGCTGTAAGGCTTTTATCGTATGGATCAGCGTACTTATACCAGTGACCCTCACTACCATCCAGTTTTCTGGAGCCTATCATGATTATGGGCGTATAGGGTATTTTGCTTTCCAGGAAAATCTCCGGAGAGGTCCATGCCCCCAGTGTATTCTGTCCCCAGCTAAACAGCCGGACAGGAGCAAGGTTGATTTCCTTCGTCTTCCAGCTGTCGCCGTATTTGTGCATCATATTCCAGCCAATTTCGTCGAATGACCTGGTCTCTTTGTTTTTATAATATCCGAACGGTGCTTTCCACCTGGAAAAGTAAAATTCCCGGTATTTGACCGAATCAGGCAGGGGTGTAAAGTAAAATTCACGGTCAGTTATGACTGCATTGCCTCCCCCGGGATCGACGCTTCCAATGCCGTGGGACCAGAACAGGTAGCCGTCCGGATCTACAAGCCACCATTTTCCTTTTACCTTTTCCGTCCGGAAATTCCCTGTTGCATTGAGTCTTGGACCTTTAAGCCAGCCTCCGTATTTATCCCATTCAGTGGGTTTAGGGTGATTCCTGATATCAATTTCCTCAATCTCAGCTGATTTTTTCAACTCATCGAGGCTGTGGGTTTTTAATGTCCAGTCTGCATGTCTGTACTGACCAAATTCGTCAACCAGTGGATAGTAATCGCCGTCCAGCGTTTCTACTGACGGATATTTTATCACTCCTTCTCCCCGGATATTCGAAATGTCAATAGTAGTTTCCTTTGACGGGCAGATTATAAGGAAGGAGATTTTGTGTATTGAATCAGTTTTATTATCGGTTTTGATTATCCCGTCAGGAAGGTTATACATCCCTATAATTTTCTCAGCATAGTATGCAGGAAGACTATCCTGGGGAATATCTATCCTGATAGTTCCGGTCGCACCTGCAGGGATAACTATTCCCTGGTTGAGCCACCCGTCTGCATTTAACCGGATCTCAGCCAGCACGCTGTCGTTACCCGGATTAGTAATATCCGCTGCAAGATAATGGTAGTGTGATAATCTCCATTTTTTTGCCCTGTCATGTATAATCACATAGGGTGAATTGGTTTGACCGTCACACGTAAAATGTAAAGAAAAGTTATCCCCGTTCTTTAAGAATTTTGCCTGTACCCCTTCGCTTGCTACTAAACTACTTGCGGTAAAATTTTCAGGATCAATCAACAGACCCTTGTCTTGCTGCGTTTCTCTATTACTGCAAGCAGTTACAAAAAAGAAAAGGTTAACAATAATAATTGATTGTAACAATTTCATAATCAACATTGTTTAAGTGGTTCCATATTCTTTTCAGTATCCAGTCTATATTCTATTAATGTTAATGAATTTTTAATAGGTTAAATTTTAAGGACTTAATCTTAAAATTTTAATATTTCTGCCTCCCAGTATTCCATCAGGTTTGCAGGATGAGGCATCCATTCTTTAATCAGACCACTGGTTCCCAACCACGTTCATATTCCCTGGAGGCAAGTTTTTCGGCTTCTTTGTCATTAAGTATCCTTCCGTTGGATGGATCAATGGTAAGGGTTCTGTCAAGCTTCTGGGAAATATTGCCCAACAGGCACAAAGCATTACTCTTTACTCCCTTAGCTATTGGGGCATGCAACTGCTCTTTCCCGCGGACTGCTTCCAGGGCATTTTCAAAATGTTTTTCAGTCAGACCCATTGTGCTCAAACCTTGCAGATCCGGCTGGTCGCTGCTTACTTTTTGGTCCGACTGTCTGATAATCTTGCCGCTGAGGTCGTATGCCGTATAAATATCGTCTTCAGGAAGTATTATTATTGTTCCATTTGTCCCTGAGAATATAACTCCGTTAGAGGCTTCATAGATCCTGAAAGGATTGCAGCTTCTTCCTTCCCATATTATCTGTTTCCCGTTTTTGTATATATAGGTTGAAACCTGTGTATCACAAAACTCCCAGTCATCTTTAAAATGGTATCGTCCTCCATAGGAGCTGACTTTTTCAGGGTAATCAAACCCGAGTGCCCATAGACAGCAGTCAAGCTGATGAATTGCGTTGTTTCCCATCTCACCTGTACCCCATTTTCTGAACCAGTGCCAGTTGTAATGCACCACATTATCCTTGTAGTCCTGCCGGGGAGCAGGTCCCTGCCAAAGTTCCCAGTTCAGCCATTCCGGGACCGGCACTTTTTTCCCGACACCAATTGACTTTCTTTCATTGGCATACCATGCCTTTGCAAGGTAAATATCGCCAATCAGCCCATCCTGAATATCTTTTATACCCTGAAGGTTTCTCGATCCTGATCTCCCCTGAACACCCATTTGAATAATAGTCCCAGGATATTTCCCTGCCAGCTCTGTAAGCATCTCACCCTCCCGAAGGTTATGGGCACAGGGTTTTTCGACATAGACATTCTTGCCTGCCTTGACTGCCATGATGGTCATAGGGGCATGCCAGTGTTCCGGTGTTGCTATGGTGACCATATCAAGCTCTTTATTGTCTATGAGTTTCCTGAAATCCATCTGGATTCCGGGTCTCTTATTCATTGCATCCTCAGCAGCCTTTGCAGCAATGGCGGCAGCCCTGCTGTCTACATCACAGACATAATCAACTGAAACATTCGTGCATTTGGACAGGGCGCCAATATGCGCCTTTCCCCTGGAGTTGACGCCGACAACAGCAATCCTTATCCGATCATTTGCACCCTTGATTTGTGAGTAGCTCCTGGCATTGAATCCCAAAGCGGTACCGCCAATTGTAATGGCTGCTGATCCAAGACCCATTTTCTTAATGAAATCTCTCCTGGAATTTTTCATGATATTTTTAAAATTAAATGAGTATATACAGTTAAATTTAGTGACCCTTCAGACTTTATTCATATTCTTTGAATTTTGATCGGTAAAACTGGCAGTCTGGTAACACCTGATCTCAAAAATCCGTGCCAGTTCATCCCCGTGTGTGTTGTGGACTATTATGCGAATGGAATCAGCTTCTGCATCGGGAAACGTGTGAACGACTTTCCTGAGATAATTGCCATTGCACTCCTTTTCATATACTATTTTATTATTATTCCTTACTTCTATTTTATAGTCTGATATAGTTTCAGGCTGGGGACCTCTGATCTGATCTCTTAGTACAGACTGTTCGGGGGAAAGATGTAAAAATCTGTGCAATCCGGTATCAAATGTCAATTCAATAATTCCAATTTCATGACTTTGAGGCCAGGTAAGTTCGATCCATGGCTGCCCATCCTGCATTTTAGCCCTCCATTGATGGCTATTTCCATCCATAATATCCCTGTTAACTCCATCTGTTATAAAGGAAGCTGGGCCCTCACTGGTTTCTCCTGATGCTTTTACCGAGGCTGATCGTGCGATATCGGAGTTATCTTCGTTACTAACACCCAGCAGAGCCTGATCCTGACGTAACAAAATCTGCTGTAACCGATGCACATGTTCTTTGTCTGCACAAAGGGTTGCCGGAGTTATGGATTTTTTCAGGCAGTAACTCACAGCTGTTCCGGCAGCCTGTCCAAGGGTAGCGCAAGTAGCCATTACCCTCGTGGAACTAAGCGCCACATGCGATACGCTTATGTTTCGGCCGGCCATAAAAAGATTGTCAAAACTTTTGCTGTAGAGTGACCTTAGTGGAATGGAGTAGGGGCCCCGCAAGGGAATGGACCTGAAGGGACTTTTCGATGTATCATCCATGCCTTTTGGAAGATGATCATCAAGAGGCCATCCGCCGTATGCCACCCTGTCGTCGAACATCCTGGCAGAAAGAACATCATTCTGAATCATGATATAATCACCGGTAATACGCCTGCTTTCTCTTTTGCCTGGTATCATTCCGAACCAGGAAAGGGCCCAGTTGGCAGAATCAGGGTGGTTTCCGGAATTTTTTATGTAATCCCAGACCCCGAAAACCACAGACATGAGCTCATCCCTTATACGCTGTCCGTCGTTGATTATGTCATCTACACCTCCCAGTTCCAGCCACCAGTATCCATACTCAAAAGATGATATTTTACGGTGGACAAAGTCGTTGGATGTATATTTTCTCGACCAGGACGGAGCCTCGAAAGGCATAGGACGGTCATACTGTCTTGCCTGGAACAGCAGACTGTTTCCCATGGTTATATCATCAGCCTTCTCACGGCCCAGGGTTTCTCCCCATTTTGACTGAGCTTCCCTTCCACGCATAAATTCAGCGCCTGCTATCGCTGCCATTGTACCGTCGCCGGTGCAGTCGGCAAAATAGGATGAAGTTATATCGTATAGTTCTTCTGTTTGTGAACAACAGGCTTTTGCCGATACAATTTTTCTTCCTTCAGTTAAAACGTCGAAAAGCATAGTATCGAGCAATAGTGTTATGTTTTTCTCAGATAATACTTTATCATAGAGAACATAATCCAGCATTTCGTAGGTAACCTGTGGATTGCTTACTGATTCTGTAAGCATCAGTTCTTCCAGGATTCCGGTTTCTCTCCAGACCTTTTTCAATGCAGTTGCCCCGCAAATATGCATCCTTATTTCACTGCTTGCATTTCCTCCGAGTCTGGAGCGATTCTGTAACAATACTACCTTACAGCCATTTCGTGCTGCAGCCAGGGCGGCACATACACCTGCCATGCCTCCTCCGGCAATCAGGACATCCGCATTCAGTTTTCGCCTGGCATTGACTCCGGAATTCATTTTCAATTCACTCTGAACAACATCTTTCCCAATCATATGGGAAATATTGTTTGTCAACAGTGCCCCGGAGCCCAGGCCAAGAGACTTTAAAAATGTTCGTCTGTCATCTTTCATTAAGGTATGCCTTATTGCTGTTTGTTTTAAATACTATTAAAAAAACACCTTAAACCTTTATTGTAAAAATACCGTTTTTGCGGTACTGACCTGATCAACCAGGTAGATTATCGATTTATACGATATTCCGGAATGCAGGCTAAGCCCGATCTCACATGTCCTGCTTGTTGAATACCCGTTTTTTGCTGCAGAACCGAGCTGACTCTTCAAATCTTTAAGACCATGCCTGTTTAATTCCGGATAGGTGAATCCGCGGTCTCCGGCAAAACCGCAGCAGTTTGCTTCAGGGACAATAACATTTTTTGCACAAATCCTTGCCAGCTCCTCAAGCATGCCGTCCAGTCCCATTTTTTTCATGCTGCAGACAGGAAAAACTGTGATTGTCTCGTCAAGGGGTTTTATAGTGAGCCGAGGCAGGAGGAAGGTACTAATAAATTCAACCGGTTCATATAGTCTGAGCTTTGTTTTCATATTTTCTTTCATCGTGAACAGACAGGGGCTCATGTCGCAAAGTATGGGGAATTCACCGTTATTGCTGGCTTTCAGTAGAGCGGCTTCCAGTTCTGCAGATTTATTCGCGCCGGCTTCAAAGTACCCTTTGCTTGAAAATGCCATACCACAACAAAGGTTATCCAGGTTTTCAGGAAAGACAGGCTCATAGCTTGCCTTTCGGAGAAGCCGGATCATTTTTTCCGAAACCTGAAGTTCATTTTTCTGGTCGGATGAAACTCCCATCGAGCGATTGATACACGATGGAAAATAGACCACCTTTAAGGCTTCTTCGGGTAACGGTTTATCAGTTCTGACTATTTTCTTTGACCCGGATGGAAGCCACGGATTCCATCCGGGGATTCTGTTCATTGAAATCTTGCGAATTCCGTATGAGACTGCCAGGAGAATTTTTGTTCCAAGTAAAGTATGAAAAAAGCTGACAACATATAATCCGGTGCGCACGGCAGCAGTCACCAGGTTCATATGGCCGGCAATCCATCCGGCTATTTTTCTGCTTTTTCCAATTCTCTCAGATCTTAATTGCTTGATAAGCTTACCGGTATCTATTTTTACAGGACACTCTGTCGCGCATAATCCGTCTGTAGCACATGTGTTGTCTCCTGCATATAAAAAGCTTTTTGAAAGTGAAGCGGCAATATGTGGTTTATGACCGGATCTGTTGAGTGAAACAATTTCCCTGTGGACAGCAATCCTTTGACGAGGGGTGAGGGTCATATCAGCTGACACACATTTTGGTTCGCAAAATCCGCATTCAGTGCATTTATCCGTGATTTCGCTGGCCGCAGGCATCGGCTTCAGGTGGCGGAGATGTATATTGTAATCATCATTCAGTATGACCCCGGGATTAAGGATTCCACCAGGGTCGAATATCTCTTTGATTCTCTTCATTATTACATATGCCTCCCTGCCCCATTCCATCTCGACAAAAGGCGCCATATTCCTTCCTGTTCCATGCTCAGCCTTGAGAGAGCCCTGGTATTTATTTACAACCAGGTCTGCTACCTCATTCATTAATTTTCCATACCTGGCGACTTCTTCCTCTGAACTGAAATCCTGGTTGAACACGAAGTGCAGGTTACCTTCAAGGGCATGACCGAAAATAACGGCTTCCTTATAGCCGTACTTGCCAAGAATAGCCTGCAGGGAGAGTGTTGCCTCTGCCAGTGAGGGCACGGGGAAAGCCACATCTTCAATAATTACTGAGGTACCGGTATTGCGCATTGCTCCGACAGAGGGGAACAGTCCTTTACGGATCTTCCACAACAGCTCATATTCAGCCGGGATATCTGAAAACCGGATATTCATTTCAACAGGTACCTGAGCTACTGTACTAATGATCTTTGCGATATTGTAGTTTAATTCATCATTATCAGGGGCCACCGATTCGACAAGCAGTGCGCAAACATCTTTATTAAGACCTTTGAGAAATCCAGGCATACCTTTCTGGTCTTCAACCGACCTCAGGCCTGCCCTGTCAATAAGCTCGACCGCAGATACAGGCGCTGTTTTAAGTAAGGATACTGCGGTACAGGCTTTTTCCATATCTGGGAAAAGCATGAGGGAACTTGCCCTGAAGGGGTGCTCGATAACGGTCTTCATGGTCACCTCTGAGATGAACCCCAGGGTACCTTCGGAACCGATCATAAGATGTTCAATAATATCAAATGGATCTGTAAAGTCGATCAGCGCATTCAGGCTGTATCCTGTGGTATTTTTCATTTTGTATTTCCGCCGTATGCGTTCAGCCAGAGAGGTATTACTTTTTGTGGCAGCTGCAAGGGCAGAAATATCTGAAAGAAGTCCGGAGTGTGACAGGGCAAAATAATTTTTACTTGATTCTTCCCTGGTGTCAAGAATGGTACCATCAGCAAGAACAAGACGCATCCCGGCGATTGTCCTGTAAGAGTTCTGTACTGTCCCGCAACACATGCCGCTGGCATTATTTGCCAAAATTCCTCCTATCATGGCTGCATTAATGGATGCAGGATCAGGTCCTATCTTCCTCCCGTATCTATGAAGCATCTGATTGACATACCCTCCTGTCAGGCCAGGCTGCAACGTTATCTTAGAGCCATCATTATTTATTTGGTAGTCCCTCCAGCTGTTGCCTGCAATTACAAGTACAGAATCGGTGATAGCCTGTCCTGACAGACTGGTTCCTGCTGCACGGAAAGTTACCGGTACAGACAGCGATGAACATTCACGGAGAATAAGTGAAACCTCTTCTTCATCAATGGTCCTGATCACCATTTCCGGTATTAGCCTGTAGAAACTGGCATCGGTACCCAGGGCCAGGGTGTAGAGGGGATCATGAAGGATCCGTTTCTGATCGATTATTCCGCTCAGGCTGTGAAAAAGATTTTTATAAATTCCGGTAAGCAAAGGTCTGTTAATTAGTTAATCATTTTCGACTGTTCAGGATTCACATGATCCTTTATAAAGGTTAAGTCAGGCTGGTATTAGCGGCCGTCAAATAAATCAGGATCATTTTTTCTTCAAAAAGTCGCTCAAAATCATTTTTGGCAACGTCTTCTTTTAATATGAACTAAAATTAAGATTTATTGGATATTATTCTGGCATGGCATATGAAAATATTTTCAATAATTCCATGATGGCATTAATTAAAGGCCTTATTCAAAAGAATGTTCAAGTTGCCGTTGAACGATTTTTAGATCCTGTCCCCTTTCTGGTAAATTTCATGGGAAAAAAAGCTAATTTTGTATGTAAAATGGAATTATCGATGGAGGAGAACACGGATCCTGTATATTCAAGGAACGTCATTGAATTTGTAGCTGTTGCAAATGAGTTCTGCAAGTATGCCGAACAGGCTTCCCGGCTTAAGGGAGATGATCTGCTCAGAATACTGCAGCGTATACTGCCCCTGATGTATATCAAAGCCTCACTGTTACCTCAGTTGAATCCTTACTTTGAGGATGGAAATGAGAAATTTGTAACTGAAGCTGACTGGTCAGCCATTCAGGAGACATTGGAAAAAAAGTTTGGAACAGCGGATGATTACCTGGAGGTTTTTGATGAAAAAGCAGCTGAGACTGAGGGGCCTGTGGTATCGACAATTTCAGAAAACATGGCGGACATTTATCAGGATATAAAAGATTTTCTTCTTCTATACCAGACAGGTACCTCTGAGGTAATGAATGATGCTCTTTGGGAATGCAGGATGAATTTTGAAAATTTCTGGGGTCAGAAGCTGGTTAATGCAATGAGAGCAATTCACAAGTTCATATATTCAGGAGAGGAGATAGGCAAGGTTCCTGAGAATACCGGAAGGGAAGATGAGAGGAGAGATACCTCTGACTGGTTTATTACAAGAAGACAAAAAGATTTAAGGGGCAATGGAGAATAATAAATATCAGGAGAATATTTCGGTGGAAGAACTGTCGGAGTGTGAGCTATCATGGTTTAAAGGAGAAATCATTACAGTTGAGGACCTGAAAACCTTTTATGAAGTTATTCCGAGGCTGGCAGGAGAGCAGCTTTTGGGCTTTGATACGGAGACCAAGCCTACCTTCAGGAAAGGAAAGAAGAATATGGTATCATTAATTCAGCTTTCTTCTGGAAATCTGGCATGCCTTTTCAGAATAAACAAGCTGGGACTTCCTCTTGAACTGGTCGATATATTATCCGATCCTGACGTGATCAAGGCAGGCGTAGCCGTACACGATGATATCAGATTTCTCAGGGGAATAAAAAAATTCGAACCATCCGGATTTATTGATCTGCAAAGTTTTGTGAAGGATTTTGGCATCCAGAGCTCTGGCCTCAAAAAACTTGCTGCAATAGTTCTTGGTTTCAGAATTTCCAAAAGGCAGCAGGTTACCGACTGGGAAGCGGAAGAACTTTCACAGGCCCAGCAGATCTACGCAGCAACAGATGCATGGGTATGTCATCAGATCTTTCAAAAGCTCACTAACGGCAACAATATTTAAAACAGATTCTAGCAAATAACTACTGTGGAGCGAATCAGGATAGTGCTTAAATCGGGGAAGGAACAATCAGTAAAAAGATATCATCCCTGGATCTTTTCAGGGGCCATCAAGAAAATTTATGGTACTCCGGTTGAAGGAGATCTTGTGGATGTGTACGACAATAAGGATTCTTTTCTCGCTGTCGGGCACTACCAGCCAGGGTCGATAGCTATACGGATCCTCTCTTTCGAACAGTCTGAACCTGATTTTGATTTCTTCAGGGAAAAGATCAGAAAGGCGATTGATTACAGAAGATCGATCGGCATTTTTTCAAATCCGGACCTGAATGTATTCAGGCTTATTCACGGAGAAGGTGACGGGCTCCCGGGACTTATTGTTGATTATTACAATGGTGTGGCTGTAATTCAGATCCATTCAGTAGGCTTTTACAGGATCAGTAAAGATATTGTATCCATCCTCAGAGAGCTCATGGGAGAGAGCCTGGTAGCGGTATATGACAAAAGCGAGACTACTTTGCCTCATATGGCAGGAATCAACAGTATAAACGGTTTTCTGTATGGAGAATCGGGGCCGGTAATTGTTACGGAACATGGCTATAAGTTTAAGATCGACTGGACAACAGGACAAAAAACCGGATTCTTCATAGACCAGAGGGAAAACAGGAAACTTCTGGCAGATTACACGGAGGGTAAAAGTGTGCTCAATATGTTTGGGTATACAGGTGGCTTTTCTGTTTATGCGATGAAGAATGCCGGCCGGGTGCATACTGTGGACAGTTCATTTCAGGCAATAGAATTGGCAAGAGAAAATGTCAGGATGAATTTTGGTGACGATCACCGGCATGAAGCATTCCAGACGGATGCATTTGAGTATATGAACGACATTGATGGTAAATATGATGTAATAATTCTCGATCCTCCCGCTTTCGCGAAGCATCATAATGTTCTGTCGAATGCCTTGCAGGGATATAAGCGGCTTAATATTAAAGCCATAGAGCAGGTAAGACCTGGAGGGATCATTTTTACCTTTTCATGTTCTCAGGTTGTTACAAAAGAGAACTTCAGGAAATCAGTATTTGCCGCTGCTGCCAATACTGGACGCAATGTGAGGATTCTTGAACAGATGAACCAGCCACCAGATCATCCTGTGAATATATATCATCCGGAAAGCGAATACCTGAAAGGTTTGGTTATATATGTAGAATAAGTGAGATATGAGTGCAGATAAGAATATAGCAATTGTAGCGGGGAAGCTCGGATTGCACGAGTGGCAGGTTGAGAATACCATCCGGTTGATGGAGGGTGGCGCTACAATACCATTTATAAGCAGATACCGGAAGGAGATGACCGGGAGCCTTGATGAGGTAAAACTGATGCACATTCAGGAGGAGTATGAGAGACTCAAAGAACTTGATGCCCGTAAGGAGGCAGTTATAAAGTCGATAGAGGAGCAGGAAAAAATGACCCCTGAACTCCGGCAGAAAGTCGACATGGCAGCAACTATGTCAGAGCTGGAGGACATCTATTTACCTTACAGACCAAAACGCAGGACCAGGGCAACCATTGCCAGGGAAAAAGGACTTGAACCATTGGCCCGTATGATCATGGAACAGACTCCTGATGATCCATCACTTAAGGCACAGGAATTCCTGAATGACGACCTGAAAACGGTTGCGGATGCTATTTCAGGTGCGGAAGATATAATTGCAGAATGGATCAATGAAGATGATAAAGCCAGAAAGCAGCTGAGATACTTGTTTGAGAAAGAAGCAGTTGTTTATTCAAGGGTTGTGAAAGGAAAAGAGGCTGAGGGCATTAAATACAGTGATTATTTTGATTGGTCTGAACCTATGAAAAAGTGCCCGTCGCACAGACTTCTGGCAATGCGACGCGGGGAAGAAGAAGGATTCCTGAGGCTTTCAATAGAACCGCCTGAAGATAACGCACTTGATATTCTTTATTCCATTTTTGTGAGAGGGGAGAAATGCTTCAGCCAGGATAGTTGAGGAAGCCATAAAAGATAGCTGGAAACGACTTCTGTCATCTTCCCTGGAAACGGAATTCAGGAATATTTCGAAGGGAAAGGCAGATATCGAAGCAATTAATGTATTTGCAGACAACCTGAGACAGTTGCTTCTGGGCTCACCGCTTGGTGAAAAAAACGTTCTGGCCATTGACCCGGGTTACAGAACGGGATGCAAGGTTGTTTGTCTTGACAGGCAGGGAAACCTTCTTCATAATGAGACAATATACCCTCATCCGCCTCAGAATGAAACAGCAATGTCTGTAAAGAAGATACTGACCCTTGTGAATGCCTATAAGATAGAAGCAATTGCTATTGGCAACGGTACGGCAAGCCGGGAAACCGAAGACTTTATAAAATGGGTTAAGTTTGATACCGATATTCAGGTCTTTGTTGTTAGTGAGGCCGGTGCTTCCATCTATTCAGCCTCAAAGGTGGCAAGGGAAGAGTTTCCTGATTATGATGTTACAGTGAGAGGAGCAGTATCTATAGGAAGAAGACTTATGGATCCCCTGGCAGAACTGGTGAAAATAGATCCCAAATCAATAGGTGTGGGACAATATCAGCATGATGTAGATCAACAGAAGCTGCAGAAATCACTCGATGATGTTGTAATGAGTTGTGTCAATGCCGTTGGCGTTGAGGTTAATACAGCCAGCAAGCATCTCCTGACTTACGTTTCAGGACTGGGACCTCAACTGGCTCAGAATATTGTGGATTACCGTTCCGGGCATGGACCATTCAGGGCGCGGAAAGAACTTCTCAATGTTAAGCGTATGGGCTCAAAGGCCTTTGAACAGAGTGCCGGGTTCCTTAGAATCCGTAATGCAGATAATCCATTGGATTCAAGTGCAGTCCATCCCGAAAGCTATCATGTAGTGGAGAAAATGTCGAAAGATCTGGGATGTAATCTCAGGGACCTGATATCAGATGAAAACAAGAGAAGGGAGATAAAGCTTGAGAAATATGTCACAGCATCGACTGGTTTGCCAACGCTGAAGGATATTATGGATGAACTTGCCAGACCAGGCCGTGATCCAAGATCCAGGATTAAGGAATTCAGTTTTGCAGACGTCCATTCAATGCAGGATCTCACTCCCGGAATGGTGATACCCGGAATCGTTACAAATATTACAAAATTCGGTGCGTTTGTCGATATTGGCATCAAGCAGGATGGACTCGTCCATATTTCCAACCTTAGCAAAAACTACACGTCGGATCCCTCAAAGGTTGTTAAACTGCATCAGCAAATTATGGTAAAGGTGCTGGCTGTCGATATCGATAGAAAACGCATCCAATTATCCATGAAAGATGTTGATGTGAAAAATACGTAGGGACAGGTCGCGACCTGTCCCTACGAAAAATATCCGTTTCCGGAAAATTGAATGTTTATTGATTCTTCTATTGCATTCTCCTGTTCTGACCGGCTGTTTCAAGGCTTTTGATCGCAGGTTTCCCGGGCAGCTTTTCATTTCTCATAGCTGCATTATATACAAACGAAGCGGTTATTATTGCATTCTGCTTGAGATCAGCCATAACGAGCCTTTCCTGTGTATCCATTACAGTATGGTATCCGCGTCCGTATTCCAATGCATCCTGTATGAACTGAAAGCCAGGCAGTCCGATACGATCAAATGAAAGATGGTCGGTTCCACCTGTATTTCTGGGGGAAATCGTAGATGCACCCATATCTGCAAATGGTTTAAGCCATTCCTCGAAGATCGGTCTGACCATCTCATTTTCCTGCAGATAAATTCCTCTGTATTTTCCTGAGCCGTTATCCATGTTGAAATAGCCTGCAAACTTGTCATAATCTGGTTTATGCTGCCTGGTTACAGGATCTGCAAGGTACTTTTCCACATATCCGCGTGATCCGTATAATCCTTCTTCCTCACCACCCCAGAGTGCAACCCTGATTGTTCTTCTGGGGGCCACATTCAGGCTTTTCAGGATCCTGAGAGCTTCCATCATTACAATGCATCCGGATGCGTTATCGGCAGCTCCTGTTCCTCCGTTCCATGAGTCAATGTGTGCACCAAGGAGAACGATCTCATTTTTCAAAACCTTGTCCGTTCCCGGAATTTCACCGATAACATTAAAGACCTTAGGACTGTCAAAGAAATTATTTTGGATTTCAATCTCCATTTCAACAGGGACTTTATGATTGATCATTCTTACCATCCGTCCATAATCTTCAATTGGCAGATTCAGTTCAGCCACAGGTTCCGGATCCCCTGATTCATAATTCGCGCCATTCGATCTTGGAACATTGAAAGTTCCTGAGTTATTGATGATTACTGCTACTCCTTCATTTTTGATAAAGGCAACTATCTTGTTATGAAGCTCTCTCTGGGCTCTCATCTCTGCATAGTTGAAGTTCCTCCTTCCTCCCCTGGAAGATGAAGAAGCCATTGTGAGATCCTTCAGCTGCTCATCTGTGAGACGGCTTGCCAGAGGTTCAAAACTTAACTCATAGGTTGCTGTAGAAGGCATGAGGATAATCTTGCCTGCTAATTTGCCTTTGTATTGCTGAAGATCAGCAGAATCCTTAACATCTAACAGTATCACTTCTGATTTCACAGCACCTTTTGTACTTCCTGTCCATGCAACAGGGTTACAGGCAAAATTTGCATAATAGGGCGAGGTCATCGCTGCATACGTTTTGAGGTTATCCCAGCCACCACGACTGAAATCAGTTGCTGCTTCAATTCTTACATTCTGGAATCCTAATTCCTCCATTTTTTTCATTGCCCATTCGTTTCCCCTGTAGTTTCCTGTCGAGCCGGTCAGCCTGGGACCGACATAATCAGTCAGCCAAAATGCAAGATCTTCTATGCCGGAGTTTTTTAATCCTTCCTGTTTGATCTTGTAGACCATTGTAAGATCAACGTTCTCACTCTGCGACATTGCCATATAAGGCAGGAGAGAAAGAAAAAATAGAACCGGAGAAAATTTCAGAAATTTCATTTAGTAGTTATTTGAGTGTTAATATGAATTATCAAATGTAGAAAATTGATTACCATTAGCAATCAATGAGATATGTTTTATCATTAATTAACCACGCTTTTAAAATCAGTATTTCATAACGAAAATCAGGGCAGGATCAACAGGGTAGCGGCCAAACTTTTCCCCGTAAATTGCCAGACCGCCCGGTAATGAACTATCTACTTCAAACCTTACCTTCACGGTTTTGCCTGTGGCACTTCTTAATAACTCTACAGGCACTGTAGCCTTTATGAGGTATCCGTATGAACCTGCTTCGTTCAATTTATGATTCCGGGGCTGTGAAAACCATGAAAGAATCCCCCGGTGATCAGCAGGATCATCATTCAGGAAAAAGGTACCCACGGATTCTCCGTCAACCCTGATCCTGACCATCGAAGGATATGTATAGGTGTCAGTCATTGGATATGAATTCGGATTCATGCTGGGATCATTACTGCCCTTACCGAGCATATAGTCACCGTCAGGAAGTTTTGCATCCTTCCTGTCTTTCCCGAACAACTGTTTGGCTGAAAGCTCGGCAACCAGGGTTATCTCATCAATATTATCAGGAGTAACCGCATCCGGAACAGCTACTTCATATTCGAAGTATCCGAAACCTGCACCATCAACTTTTAATCCGTCTAAAACTGACCATTGATTTACGCTCCAGGACTGAGATTTGAAGCTGTCAGGGGCAAATCTGGATACCTTCAGTATCTTTCCTCCTTCATTAAGTGATTCGATGCGGGAAGACCTTCCTTCGCCCACCGAGAAGGTAGTAAAGTTATGATGAAGCACATTACCTGAGATGTCTTCAACCACAATTGAAAGTATAGCCAGCCCTCTAACAGGTGGCATCATGACCTCCAGTGGTTTCAGGTCCATTGTGCTCCACGGCTTATAATCAATAAATTGAGACGAGGTGGAATAGCTCTTGTAATTACCAAGCTGATCCCAGCCATAAAGACTTGTCTTAAGGATCAGAACTGTTCCCAGGTCACTGTTTGTAAGGAATGATTCATAAAGTGGTATACTGACAGTTTCAGACGGCTTCACATTTCTGCAGAGAGGGCCTTCCGGGGAGATATAAATATTGCTGTGCAGGTCATTTAAAGTCATGCCCGGGACCAGAGCATCAAGCCCGGTATTTTTCGTGCTTCTGTCGTATCGGTAATAGCCATTCCATTCATTTATAACATCATGATGTTCCGTATATAGCCATCCTCCGATCTTTGGATGACACCTGAACTCATTCATCATCAGGTGATAATCCCACGACCAGTCCACATCGCCGGTGCTTCCTGTGTAACCCCATACGTTGCCGCATTCGCTGTTTATCAAAGGCTGTCCTGACTGGACATTGTTGCCCGTAAAATTCCATTTTGAACCCGGATATGTATTGGCACAGACCTCATCCAGCTGCTTTTTCCACTCATAGCCCGGTATATAAACGTGCCAGCTGTTGACATCGGTAACAACATGATCATTATTACAGGCTGAGTTGTCTTCCACCAGCCTCGTATGGTCCAGCTGTTTTGCCTGTTTATAAACACTCTGCACCCATGTTTGCGTTTCCGGTAAATAGGATCTTTTTTTTGTTGAGCTGTTCACCTCTGTGAACAGGCCCCATGTCTCATTGAAGAGTACCCACTGAAAAATAGCCGGATGATTGTAATCCCTCTCAATCATTCCGTTCATGGCAACCATGTACTCTTTCCTTGCCCGGGCATCGGGTTCTCCCCAGAAATTAGGAACATCAGCCATGATCAGCAGCCCAAGCCTGTCTGCCCAGTATAGCTTTCTCGGTACCTCGACCTTAATATGTATCCGGTTTGCGTTTAAACCAATACGTTTTGACCGGAGTATCTCATCCCTCATAAATTCATCAGACGGGAAAGTATAGAAACCGTCCGGGTTATATGATTGATCCAGACACATTCTGAGGTATAATGGTTTGTTATTCAAAGCTATATAGGGATATGTTGTCCCCGGTAGATTTACTACGCTTATTTTTCGCATACCGAAATAACTCTGAACGCAGTCATCTTCCTTATCAGATTCGAGTACTGAAGCCCTGATATCATACAGGAACGGACTGTCTAAATCCCATAATTCCATATTTTCTATTGGTATCTCCAAATTCAGGTCACTGGAACCCGCCTTCATCTTCCTTGTTATCTCAGGATTTTTCTGACTTCCATTGAGGAATTTAATCTTAATTGAGGTATTCCCTTTTACAGGCTCACTGGTGGTTACCGCGACCAAAACTTTGTGCATGTCAATGTCTGGAGTGAATTTTATTGATTTTATGAAGTTTTGACCTCTGGCATCGAGGTAAACGGTTTGCCACATACCTTTTGCCTGACCATAGCCCTGCTTGCCTTCAAGCTTAAAAGGGAACGGAGAGTCATCGACTCTTACCACCAGATTCTGATTTTTCCCCTTTTTGATGTAAGGTGTTATCTCGAATTCAAATGGGGTATATCCACCCTGATAGGAACCCAGTTTTTGTCCGTCGAGCCATACTGTTGTTATCCAGTCGCTGGCGCCAAATACAATAAATACTTTCTTCCCGCTCCAGTCCGAAGGCACTTCTATTTGACGGGAATACCAAGCGATATCTGCCTCATTATCAACACCTGATAATTTTGAGCCCCATGGAAAAGGAACAAGGATTTTCCTGTCGAATGGCATTTTCATGTCGTACCATTTTTCATTCTCTCCTTCATTTTGAGGATCGAACCTGAAATCCCACTTTCCATTAAGGTTAAGCCACTGATCCCTCATAAAATCAGGACGCGGATGCTCTTTTAAAGGAATGGATGGCCCGGTGGCAGCTGCCGGTTCACTAAAACCAAAGGAGTATGATCCCGAAAAGAACAGTAATATAACTGAAGTAAGGAGAATTGGATGTTTTTTCATTTGTCGTTGATAATGTGCGCTTAAGATGTTTATGAATCAAAATGCCTGTTTCAATAAGAGGTTCTACAAAATAATGTCTTTTACTTTAATCTTTTTACTTTTGTCTTTTATCTTTTTCAAATAAAATGATTTATCCGGATAATTTTGAATATAAGACTGGTTTTGACAGGATACGTAATCTACTGGAAGAAAAATGCCTTAGTCCGATGGGTATTGAGCTGGCGGATTCAATGAGCTTTAGTGATGATTTTGAGCTTCTGTCCCATAATCTTTCTGCTACATATGAATTCCAGCAGCTTCTGCAGTTTGAAGATTTTTTCCCTTCCGACCATTATTATAAGATATCAGATTGCCTTGGCAAGATAAGGGTTGAAGGAACCTTTCCAGAGGTCCGGGAGGTTTTTGATATGAAACGTTCTCTTGAAACAGTCAAGTCTATACTTGGCTTTTTCAAGACAAAAGAGGCTTTAAAATATCCTGTTCTCAGCGAGAGGTGCAGTTCGGTAAAATTCTATCCATACGTTCTTGAATCAATCGACAGAATTATCGATAAAAAGGGAGTAATAAAGGATAATGCATCCCCTAGGCTGAAGGAGCTCAGATCTGAACTTATCAGCAAGGGCATACTGGTGTCGAAAAGACTGCTTTCAATCCTGAAGCAGGCACAGGCCGAAGGAATAGTTGATGCTGATACATCAGCTTCTGTACGTAATGGGAGAGGTGTTATTCCTGTGAGTACTTATGACAAGAGAAAGATACGTGGCCTCATTCACGACCAGTCAGCCTCCGGCAAGACAGTATATATTGAACCAGAGGAGATTGTGGAGATAAACAATGACATAGTTGAGCTTGAATATGAGGAGAAGAGAGAGATAGTGAGGATCCTCACTGCCTTTGCCGATGATATCAGACCGTATATCGATGAGCTTCTGGATGTCAATAATTTTCTCGGGGAGATAGATTTTGTCAGGGCAAAAGCCATTCTTGGCAACCAGTTACATTCAATAAAACCTGTTATGATCAATAAGCCTTTTATCTCCTGGAGAAAGGCGAAGCATCCTCTTCTTACACTTGCATTTGAAAAGCTTCAGGGCCGAATGGTTATCCCGCTCGATATCATCCTGGACGATCAAAACAGGATATTGCTTATATCCGGTCCCAATGCCGGAGGTAAATCGGTATGTCTCAAGACAGTAGGATTGCTGCAATATATGTTGCAATGTGGCCTGACAATTCCTCTTGCAGAAGGATCTGAGACCGGTGTTTTTAAAAATATTCTCATTGATATTGGTGATGAACAGAGTATTGATAATGATTTAAGTACCTACAGTTCCCACCTGATCAACATGAAATATTTTATAAGGCATGGCAATGATAAGTCTCTTGTTCTGATCGATGAATTCGGGACAGGTACTGAACCCATGCTGGGCGGGTCCATTGCGGAGGCAATCCTGGGTGAGCTTAACAGGAATAAGGTATTCGGAGTATTGACAACGCATTACACAAATCTTAAACACTTTGCCTCATTGACCGATGGAATAGTCAATGGAGCCATGGCTTTTGACAACCATCTTATGCAACCACTTTTCCAGCTTACCATTGGCAAGCCTGGCAGTTCTTTTGCATTTGAAATTGCAAGAAAAATCGGACTGCCTGAAGAGATACTCTCAGAGGCTTCCGGGAAAGCAGGTGTAAAGAATATCAATTATGACAGGCATCTGAAAGATATAGCCAGGGACAAGCGTTACTGGGAGACGAAGCGCCAGAATATCAGACAGCAGGAAAAGAGGCTCGAGGAGCTAATTGCTGAGTATGAAACCGAACTGTCCGGAGCAAAGCATCTCAGGAAAGAAATAATATCCAAAGCAAAGGATGAAGCCCAGCAGTTACTTAAGGAATCTAACCGTATCATAGAGAATACCATCAGGCAGATCAGGGAATCTCAGGCTGAAAAGGAAAGAACCAGGGATGTAAGGCAGCAGCTTGAGGAATTTAAGTCCACTGTAAATGAAGATAATACGGTAACTGAAACTAAAACAGAGGCCCGGATGGCGGACCTTGATAGCAGGGTAAAAAAGATCAGTATAAAGCCAAAGCCGGTTGAAGAAGTAAAAGATGAAAAGCCGGCAGATGGAGGATCTCTCAAGCCAGGTGACCCGGTGAGGATGATTGAGACAATGGCTGCAGGTGAGGTGATAGAAATCAAAGACAAAATGGTTCAGATAGAAACAGGAAGCTTAAGGTTTTATGTGCCACTCAACAAGATTGAAAGGATAAGCAGGGCAGATCTTAAGAAGAATATGAGGGCAACAATGCCCGTTAGGGAAAATGATCCTGAGATTGTTCAGAGAAATATTAATTTCAGACCGGAGATAGATATTCGCGGTATGAGGGGAGAAGAGGCAATCAATCAGGTACAGGAACTGATTGACAATGCACTTATGGTTCAGCACCGCCATCTGCGGATACTTCATGGCAAAGGAAACGGAATCCTGAGGCAACTGGTCAGGCAATACCTTGATACTGTTGATGTTGTGAAGAGCTTCAGAGATGAACATGTAGAATTTGGAGGTTCAGGGATAACCGTAGTGGAAATGGATTTCTGAAGAGGCTTCGGAACTTGTTGTTAATGATAAGCTTGTTAAGGCGTGAGGATCAGGCGGATAGATCTGTGTCGGTAAATTCGGCAACATTTCAATAACATTTAACACTACCGGGATGTTCAGGGGATTTGCCACAGCTGCCGGAAGATCCGGTATATTTATTTATAGGGACGAGAATTAGACAGAAGCCAGGGAAGAGTATTATTTTACAGTAATCTTTCCAGAGGTTGATTTTATCATGATGAAGGATTCAGTCTTTTCGTCATCCCCGTAAATGCCTGTATATGTGACTGAATTATTTTCCCGTTTTCTGACAATTCCTGGCTGACCAATTGTGCTGAATTCTACCGGAGCATTGATCGCTTCAATATCAGACCTGAATGAAACTCCTTTTTTTGTTCTTATTGTAACCGGCGAGTTTGATGATGTTATATCAATATTGATGAAATTTTTCTCAAGTTCATCGATTCCAATTGATCCCAGTTTCGCTGTGGATAGTAATTTCCCGGTAAATTTCCCTATATATATTGTTGAATACTCACTTTTTGAGATAATGTTCCTTAAGGAGTTTATGGTATAGATATCGGATCTGGAGTCAGTAACCATTGAATTTGCAGTATTTATTCTGATTTTGGAGAAATCTGATTTAATGAGGAGAGCCTGCACTTTTCCTATTTGAACTGAGGAACAGTTGTGGATAATTGCGGACATCCAGTTCATTTCATCGATATCTACCTTTCCGTAATCCACGCTGATTGAATTAATGGGGTTGTCATTGCCCCTGGTGAGCTTTGATGCGGTCAGTAGACCGTAAGAGAGTCTTGCATTGAATTTCCCTGATAATTCATCCATTGTAATATTTCCGAATTCATTGGTAATATCGAGATTAATGAAGTCAGGCGCTTTAATTAGCAAGTCTACGCTAAAGCTTTTTCTTCCCTGACGGAACGATGGGGAAAAAAACTTCTCGTCGAAAATTGTTTCAACCGACACAAGATCATTTAATTTATTAATGTTTATTGAAACCAAATTCCTGCTTTTCTGCCCGAGCTCTCTGTCATCCTGTTCAATTGTAACAGTAGCACAAATATCCATAGAATCATTTCTGGCAGAACTGAAATACACATTCCCATATCTGTTTGATATCTGTAATGTTGACTCCCGTGTGGCCTCGTAGGTCCTCTTGATCTGGCAATATGATGTTTGAGCAGGGAGATTTTGGACTGCCAGGGCAAGCAGAATCAGGCCTGTAATTTTAATTATTTTGTTCATTTTTCCTGTTTTTCAGAACTTTTGTTCAAGCTCAGTCTCCTATACTAAAAGACATATATTAAATGAGATTGCTGCAAAAAAAAAGCGGAGAATGCAATTTGCATCTCCGCCTGGAAACTAACTTAAATAAAGATATCTAGTTGAGTCTTATTGATCCATAAGAGGATGTAACAGTGACCATTGAAGCAGGAGCCGGATCATCTCCCACGGTGCCGGATATCTCGCTTGAATTATTATTGATAATTCTTTTCTGATTCCTGAATTTGTCTTCATCATATTTAAGGCCGCCATAGGACAATTTTGCATCGAGCCTGTAGCTTGCTGATTCTGCTATTCCAAGCTTAATTCCCATAAACCGCGTATCTGTGTTGAGTTCATCAAATCCGGCAGGTATATCTTCAATTTCAAACGATCCATAGCTTCCGTTATAGGTAAGTTTTTTTGTCAGTTCTCCGATTTTGACATCACTGTAGCCGTTATCGAGCACGAGATTGTTTATTTTATCTATCCTTATGTTGTCATATTTGCTTTCGCCTACTAGCGAGCTGGTTTCTCCGAGTGAAAGTTTTGAATATTTACTGTCGAGGAGCAATGCCTGACTTTTTTCAATACCAATGCCTCCGACATATCTTAGTGTCATGTCGAGCCATCCGGCCTCATCGATTGTAGCTTTGCCGTAGGAAAGGATAAGGGAGTTAAGCGGTTTGATATTGCCTCTTGTCAGTTTGCCTGCAGTCAGATTACCATATTTGATATCCAGATTAACCAGTCCGTTCAGCTGGTCGATATCCGTATTTCCATATTTATTAGTTAGAGAAAGAGCTGTTCCGGCAGGCATTTTGATATTGTAGTCGATGCTGAAGTTTTTTGAGTTGCCACCCCATCCCGTGAAGCTGAATTTATCATCGATTACCGTTTTAGCTGAAATAAGGTTTCCGCTTTCATCAAAACTTACATCAATATAGCTCAGGAGTTTCTGTGCTTTTTCCTGGTTAGGGTATTCCACGGTAACTTTGACATCTATGACCACCTGGTCTTTATCCCAGCTTTGCACCACAATGTCACCATATTTATTATTGATATCCAGTCTAGTATTTGGAGTTGTCGTATATTCTTTGTGAAACTCCTTGGAAACCTCCGTTGCTTTTAATGAAAGGGGGGCACTAAGGAGTGCTATGATCAGCAGCAATCCTGGTTTATAATCTGACTTTTTCATTTTCTTTCTTATTTAAGTTATCATTCTGGATTGTTTTAAGCTGCTTTACTATGTAAGTCATCACATCCAGCTTAGTCTGGTAATGTTCTATCATTGCATTTATGATACGCTCATCATTCGGATTGGCCTTAAGCTCTTTCTGAAGTGATACGTATACTGAATCCATGCTTTTCAGTTCCCCGATAAGCAACTCCTTTTGTTCAGGATTACCCTTCAGATCAGAATTCACGATTTCACCTTCCATCATGTTTACCTGGTGCAGGTAATAGTTCTCAACCTCCCTGTACTGGGGTGATACCTGTCCAAGGGTCATTCTGCCGCTTCCCTGGCGTATAAAATGATCCCAGGTCCAGAGTGATGACAGGGTGACAAGCAATGTAACGACAGCAGCTCTAAGCAGGTAAGGAACAATACTTCTTTTAATGGCTTTTGCATTGTGTCTTATTTCAAGCTTGACGCTGAATCTGTCGAAGTGGCCTTCCGAAGGTTCCTGGTCCTCGAAAAAGCCTTTGTTATTTCTGATTATCTCCTCTATATTTTTCATAACCGATAATTTTTTCATTTTCCTTTCAATTCTCCAATGAGTTTCTGCTTTGCCCTTGAAAGCTGAGATCGTGAGGTGCTGCTGTTAATTGACAATATTTCAGCTATCTCGTCATGATCGTAGCCTTCAAGAAGGTAGAGGGACAGAATGACCCTGTATCCGTCAGGCAGTCTATCGATTGCTTCCTTGACCTCTTCGACC
The DNA here is from genome assembly GCA_963789465.1 of uncultured Bacteroidales bacterium. Classification (GTDB taxonomy): domain Bacteria; phylum Bacteroidota; class Bacteroidia; order Bacteroidales; family VadinHA17; genus LD21. Next base: position 1,534,963 of record CAWBLL010000019.1, on the reverse strand, counting down.
TTGATATCCATCTCCTCAACCCTGTCTGCATCTTCACTGCTTTCATCCCTTATCCCGACATGCGACTCAATATCTTCAAAGACCGCTTTTCTTTTATTCAGGGCATCGAGAGACCGGTTTATGACTATTTTCTTGAGCCAGGCACCGAAACTAACCATACCTGAATATGTGTCAATTTTTTCAAAGGCCGACAGGAACGATTCCTGCATTAAATCTTCAGCTTCCATACTGTCGCCAACAATTCTCAGGCTTGTGTTGTACATAGCCTTATAATACAATTTATAAATCTGGAACTGTGCTTTCTGGTCGCCTACTTTACACCCGTTAATCAGATCCTGGTGCAAATTTCTGAATGCCGCTTCTACATTTGCCATCTTGAGGGGAAAACTAGATTGTATATGTTTTGCTGCACCCACGTTCCATTTTTTATCTTACTAATCAATAGACGTGGCATAAGTTTAAATGCTGCACTGAAATTAAAAAATATTAATTAATTTCAGAATAAATTCATAATAATGCCTTGAGTTACCTGTCCGGTAGAGTAATCCAGCTCGGAACCGAACATGCTGTGAGGGATTGAGTAGACAAGAAGCAATACAACTGCAGCCAGTGCAGTATAGAACGGTCGCTCATGTTTTCTGTTCATGATGACAGCTAATATCCAGAATATTAGCGCTATAAGCGTTTTGTTATCGGTAAGATCCCATCCGAACGGAATTCCGGTCCACAGATCCCCAAACGCATAATACTGGACCAGCGGGCCAAGTATCATGCCTCCGATTATCAGCAGCACGAGTGTCCAGAGAGAATATTTTTTGTACATGGGATATTTGACCATGCTCATTAGTCCGGCAAGTGTTGAAAAGAGCATTGCAATAAACATGCATAGTATGTGAGGTATAAGAATAGGGGCAGGGACACCCCCTTTAAATCTGATCACTACCGGTGTATTTTCCAGAAATGTATGAGATCCGTCTGAATCTGTTATCTTGAAATAATACTGTATTTTGCCTGCTTCAGGTTGTTGCGGCACTTCTGCAACAAAACCTTTTTCTTCGGTCATCCCGAAAATTTTGTTCATTATAAATGAATGAACAGGTTTTACCCTGAAAGCAAAATTTGCCGAGTCATACGCTTCAGCAGATCTGAAGCGCTTGTAGAATATTTTTGCCCTGAGCGTTGTGTCGGTGATATTCAGTTTAACCTCAGGACTCTCGTTGAGTGCCAGGCTGCGGACCAGCCTTAATTTGTACGCCTGGTGATTTAGGGTCACATCCATCTTTTTAGGATATGTCGGACCCGTATGTCTTTGGTAGATAGCTGCTGATATCGTAATAATAAAAGCAAGAGTCCAAAGCAGAAATTTTTTCATGAAGTCATCTTTTAATGTTTAATATCTTATTAGACGTGCAATAAGCTATAATTGTATCAATAAGACCTCTTTTTTTCCATTACGCAGGACTTCAACACTTATTGTCTGACCATGCTTCAGCAGGCTCATTCTTGACATGTAATCCTGTATATTATTGACTGTCTTTCCGTTAATAGCAGTTATGATATCTCCTTTTTTCATACCTCCAAGGGCAGCCGGCTTACCGGGAGTAACAGCATCGGCTCTCAATCCATTGCGGACAACACCGGCAAAGTCGGGCATAATGCCAAGACTTGCGCCTTTTCCCCTGCGGTATCTCACAGGTTCCACTTTAGGACCTGCCTCCCTGAACTGCAATTTTTCAGGAGAATTTGCGAGTACTTCCGCAACACTGAATACGTCATCCGAAATACTTACCATTCCCTTATAGTTGATCTTATCCCAGGTATCGGTAGGTGTATGATAATCCATATGGGCCCCTGTGAAATAGAACAGTACCGGAATATTTTTAAAGTAGAAGGATGAATGGTCTGAAGGTCCATAGCCCTCGTCAGACAGTCTAAGCTTGATGACGGAGGTATCGCTGTTTGCGTTGACAAGATCTTTGAGCCCAACAGCTGTTCCCACACCCGAGATCTGAAGCATTGTAGTATCAGTGAGCCTTCCCACCATATCCAGATTCACCATGGCATTTACCTTTGAGAGATCAATTCCGGGGTCATCGGTGAAATGTTTGGATCCCAGCAGACCTTCCTCTTCACCCGAAAAGGCAATGAAGATAATACTTCTTCTATGACTGCCACTGGTCAGCGCAAATTTTTCTGCGAGTGCAAGCATCATTGCAACTCCTGAAGCATTGTCATCAGCACCATGATGTATTCCGATTGTGTCGGGTGCCCTGCTTGAGGAACCTGGTCCGCCCATTCCGAGATGATCAAAATGGGCTCCTATGATGAGATATTCATTTTTAAGATGTTCATCTTCACCAGGGAGAAGCATAACGACATTTCTGGTATTTGCAATTTCCCTTACTATTTCCGCAGTTGCCTTAACGGTGACTTTTGTGTCAAACACTGAAGGTTTTCTGTTTTTATTGATTTCCTTTTCAAGAGACTCTACAGTGGTTCCTTTCTTTGCCAGGATTTTGTCTGCAAGATCCCTCTTTAATTCTGAGCGACGGAATACCTACCGAGAATCCTTCGTTATTCAGCTGTTCGAATGTATCCTGGGGATCAGCGACCGGCCCGGAGACCAGCAGCACTCCGGCAGCGCCCATATCTTTGGCAAGGAGAGCCTTGTCCCTGTCACCGCTGTAGGGGAGATAGGGACTTTTTGTATTCTCAGCTTCCGGGTCTGCCCTTAGGATCATTACCCACTTACCCTTCACATCGATGCCTTTGTAATCATTCCATTTAAGACTGTCATTACTGATGTTGAATCCGTATCCGGCAAAAACAACGTCAGACTCCGCTTCACCGTCGGAACTGAAAGCCATTGGCATAAAATCCTTCTCGGGAGTGAAGCTCGTTCCGTCCTATACTAAAAGTATTGTTTTTGCCGGGGATAATTCTTTTTGTCACTTCAAACCTTTGAAATCCGTCACCAGAAAGAGGCACAAGACCATAAGATATAAGTTCTTTCCTTATATATACGGCTGCCAGGCTGTCGCCCGGGGATCCGGTCAGGCGACCCTTGAGTAAATCAGAAGAGAGATACACGATGTGCTCTTTGAGTTCTCTGACCGTGACGTCCCTTTTTAGGGAACATGAAGACAGCAGTACCAGCACGATCAAAGGCAGAACCTTTGCTGTATTAATCAGATTTTTTCTATTCATAATGAGGATAAAACTACTTGAACTGATCAGATTTATTGTTATAACAGTCAGATTTTTAATAAGAGAGTTTATTCAAAGAGTTTAAAGGCCTCCTTTATAAGTCCGATTGCCTCCATAAGCTGCTCCTCGTTGATAATGAGTGGTGGTGCAAATCTTATGATATGATCGTGTGTAGGTTTGGCAATAACTCCTTTTTCTTTCATGGCCAGACAGACATCCCAGGCTTCCTTGCCGTTCTTTGGCTTAATTACCACGGCATTTAGGAGCCCTTTACCCCTTACGAGTTCAATCATTTCAGAATCAATACCACTGAATTCCTCTGCGAAATATACGTCCAAGACGCTCTGCATTTTCAGCAAGTTTTTCCTCTTTTACAACTTCCAGTGCGGCAATAGCTACCTTAGCAGCGATGGGATTTCCGCCAAATGTGGATCCATGTTCTCCTGGCTTTATGGTAAGCATAATTTCGTCATCCGCACAGAACTGCTGATACAGGCATTAATCCGCCCGATAATGCCTTGCCCAGTATCAGTATATCAGGTCTTACACCTTCATGATCACAGGCAAGAAGTTTACCAGTACGTGCGATACCGGTCTGAACCTCATCTGCAATAAACAAGAACATTTTTCGCCTTGCACAGATCATAAGCTTTTCTGAGATATCCATCGTCAGGAACATAAACCCCTGCTTCACCCTGGATGGGTTCTACAAGGAATCCTGCAACATCAGGATCCTGCAATGCCTTTTCAAGCGCGCTGATATCATTATAGGGTATTATAATGAAACCGGGAGTAAACGGTCCGTAGTCATTTCTTGCATCAGGATCTGTCGACATTGAAACAATTGTAATAGTACGGCCATGGAAGTTTCCTTCACATGCTATGATCTTGGCATTATTCTCTTTTATTCCCTTTTTCTTATAAGCCCATTTACGACACAGCTTAAGTGCCGTCTCGTCAGCTTCTGCACCGGAATTCATGGGAAGAACTTTATCATATTTAAAATATCGTGTAACGTATTCTTCATATTCGCCCAGAACAGAATTATAGAATGCCCTTGATGTGAGTGTGAGTATTTTTGCCTGATCCGTCATGGCCTTTACTATTTTTGGATGACAATGGCCCTGATTTACTGCTGAATACGCTGATAAAAAGTCGAAATATCGCTTCCCTTCAACATCCCAGACGAATGGTCCCTCACCTCTCTCCAGTACTACCGGTAGCGGATGATAGTTATGTGCCCCGTATTTATCCTCGCGATTAATATAATCCTGTGTGTTCATTTTGTTGATTATTAGATATTTAAAAATCAGATAATTATGTCTACAATCTTACGAAAGCTTTTTATTATTTCAAAATCAAAATTCAGTCATTTTCAGCCCTTTCCGATCACCGTGTCGCCACGGCCATTTTAATAGTTACAGGCCCGATCAAACCTGATTCTGAAAGAGTGTCCTCCTTCCTGTAATACCTGTGGGTAGTAAAAGTATAACGGCTTGTCGGACGTTTTGTTCCCTGCAGTAGCCAGTCAGGCCATTTCCCATCCACTATGCCATCCCATGGCTGGGCCTCATCACCAATTAGTCTGTTTATCCATAAATTGGCAACCGTTACTTCAAGTTCATTCCCTTTAGCCCTTAGAATGCCTGTAATGCTGACCTGCCAGGGAGTGGTCCAGAGTATTCCAAGATCATGGCCATTCAGCTTAATGCGTCCCATGTTCCTTAATTTTCCAAGATCCAGGAAATAGAAAGCCTTTTCCGGAGAGGAGGGCTCTTCGGGAAGATCAAAAACCTTCCTGTAGACTGCGGTTCCGGAGTAATATCTGATGCCTTCCTCAGGGCGCTTTGTCCAGTCTTCAAGTGTATTGAAAATAATATTTTCCGGACCTCCCCATGCGGTATCGAAAGCGACATTCCATGGTCCTTCAATAGTATAGAATATTCTCTTTTTGTCAAGGCTGCATAGCATGGAGCTCTCATCTTTCACTGCTTTTTTGTTATGGTAAAATACAACAAAGTAGCTCTGAAAGGGATCTAATATAACAGGTACAGCCGTAGAGCCGTTATCAGCCATAAAGCTTTTTGTACCGATTATTTCAGCTGTTACAGGGTTCCATAATTCGGATGCTGTTGTTCCATTTCGGAAATAGCAGGTATCATGAACAGTTTTCTCGGTGCGGTTGGAAATAAAATAAATATCCCTGTCCGGAAGACTCCTGTGAGTATATCTCAGATCTCCGGAAGAAACAAAATCAGGAATCGATCCATCACTTGCCAGAAGTGATGCAGTAAGCTGATAGTCAGGATAGAGCCCGGAGGATTCTTCATCTCTCAGCGTAGTTTTATTTTCATGATATAGCCTTTTCCCGGTAATAATCTTTCCTTCCCCATAATTAAGAACTGTGACTTTATCAGGTACACCATCCTTTCCCCATATCTCTTTCGTTGCTGACCTGACAAGTGAATCGCATAATGGGTAATTGACAAGAGAGGGAGACCTTAAAGGAGGATTGCCAATTATAATCGCGCCTTTTGCGGCGAGTTTTCCAATTGTTTCAACCAGCTCAGGTGTCATGGTACTAACATCAGGTAAAACCAGAAGATGATATGCACCACCACCTGGGAAGACAATCATCTTGTCCTTTACGGTGGCATTTTTCATAAGGAATGTGGGAGAACAGCCGTCAAATGTGTAACCCTTCCTGTCTGGCATAACACTGGTGCCGTCGAGAGCTGACCGGGGTGGCAGAAATACCTGGGGAGCACCTTCAGGGGTAAGATAAAGAATGTCTGCGACAGCCTTTCCCCTGGGAGAGAACAAACTGGCATCTTGAAATGTATTTATGGTATTCACCTGCCATTGACCACCATGTCTGCCCCCTGTCCCAATGAACTCCATAGGGCCCCATGGTCATTCCGGGCCGGTATTTCCCTGGCAGCGGCTTATGCGCAAAAGTATGGTAAAAGAATCTGTTAATGCCGGCACAAAACGCCCAGTCACCCTGATTTTTCATATTGCCCGGATATTTTTTCCATGCCTCCGGTGAATCAGCGGTAAATGATTCGGAGGCTACTACAGGCAGTCCTGCCAGATGTGCTACCGATGTAGCCTCAAAGCAGCTGAATGAGGAATTAAAGCCAAAACCATCGCTCCAGAATTCACACATGGGAACATCTGCAACACCACCCAGATCCAGGTCAGCGGAGGGGTTCATATCATATGGTTCAATGGAGAGGCGGAATCCATCACGGCGTCCAAGCTTTTTAAATTGCCCGGCATGATTTTCAACTATCAGTTCGCTTGATGTGAGACGAATGTCCCACAGGAACCGTTCGCTTATCTCCAGATTGTTGACAACTCTTCCTGTATATACCGGAAGGTAAAGCAATGGGTCATAGCCACGTCTTCTTATAAATTGTTCCCTGAAACCGGGGCTCCAGTTCTGTGCACCCATCTCCCAGCTGTCGATGTGAATCATTGTCCATCCGCCGCCTTTTGTTCCAGTCAGTGGCCTGGCTTTTCTGACCAGCTTGCCTACATAGGCATTGTAATGGGCATTGAAGGATGTTGTATCAAACTTGTCACATTCAAAACCCAGACCGGGTGCAGGTGCTGGCCGTGTGACAGCCCCATTATTCCTTTTTCCGAACCTCATGATGGTCCACTTTCCCGGTGGAATATCCCACTTCAGGGTACCATCACTGCCGAGTTTGCCGGTAAGATTTATAATTTTAGACTGATCTATATCTGATCCAGTGTCATTGCTGAAAGAAGGCAGGAGCCGGAATAAATGGCAGTACACCTGGCTGGGAGGTGTAAGGGGCACGGTAGTAAAGTGCCTTATTATCAATGTCATCGATTCTGAAATCAGTTTTCGGTGTTGGGAAAGCCAGGACAACAACGTCCTCGTACCAATCATCCCGGATCTTTTTAAGAGCAGGAGTCAGACTCTCTTCACCAAAAAATGGCTTTCTGGGTACAGGGATAGCGAGGGCGGCATTAAAAGTGCCGGGGCCCGAAACCGAAGTGTCGCTTGCCACAAGATGCATCATCGATTGGGCAGGAGTTACCCATGGCCCACCGCTTCCGGCCCATCCCGGTCCTGATCCGAGTACGATCCTTATTCCCAGCCGCTCGGCTTCCCTTACTGCGTGTACATAAAGATCCTGCCATTCTTTGCTAAGAAAATCAACCTTTCCCCGGGGCACACCCACATTTACTTCAAGGAACAGAACATACCCGATGCCTGCCTGCTTCATGGATTCAAGGTCGGCCGTCATAGCTTCCCTGTCCATATTACCATCCATAAAATACCAGTATACACCCGGTCGGGCTGAATCGGGCGGATTTATAAATCCATCATGTATCATATCTGGTTTATCTGATCGTGAGCAGGAGAGAAGAACAATGGCAACGCCTAACAGGGAAGTCATTATCAGTTTTAGAGCTAATCTATTCATAATCTGAGAGATCTGGTCTTAATTTTATTGTCCTTTCAATGGATTGCTGATGCCTCCATTTCTCTATTTCGCCTGTGTTCCCGGATAAAAGGATATCAGGTACTCTCCATCCCCTGAACTCGGAAGGGCGGGTATAGACGGGAGGAGCGAGAAGATCATCCTGGAATGAATCGGAGAGGGCAGACTGTTCATCTGATATTGCTCCGGGAATAAGCCTGACAACAGCATCCGTAATTGCTGCTGCAGGTATTTCACCGCCTGAAAGAACGTAATCACCTATTGATATTTCCATTGTTACCAGGTGATCACGAACCCTTTGATCAACTCCCTTGTAGTGGCCTGCCAGTATGAGCAGATTGTTTTTCATTGAAAGCCTGTTGGCCATCTTCTGATTAAATCTTTCACCATCAGGAGAGGTATAAATTATTTCATCATATTCCCTTTCGCCTTTCAGCTTTTCAATGGCCTTGAATATGGGTTCTATCATCATAACCATGCCCGCTCCGCCTCCAAAGGCATAATCGTCGACACTCTTGTATCTGTCGCTTGTGAAATCACGAAGGTTAATTATGTTTATCTCTACCAGACCCTTTTCCCTGGCCCGTTTTACAATGGAATGATTTAACGGACTTTCAAGCAGTTCCGGCAGGACTGTAATAATATCAATTCTCATAGATGCTGTTTTTGTAAAAATACTAAGAATATATGCATAGTGCAACCCTGCTGTGCAACCTCCTAAGCCGAAGCTTCAGAGATTAAGAGGTGCCTGATGCCGGATTTTTGCTGCTTGTTATCAGGGGTACTTCCTTTGGGAGGATGAACGGAACGAAGCAGCTTAGGTGTGGGTTAAAAGGCTCAAGGTTCAAGGTATCCTGATAGGGTACCTTCCCGGGATGGGTCAGGGGTGGATTAAGATGGTTCATTGTTCAAAGTATTAATCAGGAATATTTTAGTATTTTTGGCGACTCTAATCTTTGAATTATTTCATATGGAATGTCGTACCGGTTGCGGAGCCTGTTGCATCGCCCTCTCTATCTCCTCGCCTTTACCGGGTATGCCTGAAGGTAAGCCTGCAGGAGTGAAGTGCATTCATCTGATAGACGATTACAGTTGTTCAATCTATAATGTGCCATCCAAACCAAAAGTCTGTTCTGATTTTAAAGCTGAACATGAGTTTTGCGGTTCCGACAGGGAGGAGGCTATGAGGCTCTTATTCTCGTTGTCGGAATAGGGGTGGAGGGCTTAGCTGTCATTCAATAGTTATTCAATTGTCATTCAGTAGTAATTAAATTGTGACAACAGAATGACGGCCCCCGCAGCGCGGGATCAACGCCGGCTAATGACTGTTAATGATGTTGCAGCCGAATGACTATTGAATCTATTTCCCTGAAGTATATACTACTTTGCCGCCTGTGATTGTATAATCAATCTTTGTTTTCATTATTTCGTCTTCAGGAATGGAGAACAGGTCTTTATCGGTGATCACAATATCTGCAAGATATCCCGAGCGGATCATGCCCTTTCGTCCCTCCATGAATTGTGCATATGCCGAACCCAGGGTATAGTAAGTGATTGCCTCTGCCATTGTTATCTTCTGTTCGGGATACCAGCCGTTGCCATCCTCTCCGAGCCTGTCTTTTCTAGTCACAGAGGCATAGAGTCCTTCCATGGGATTAAGTGGTTCTACCTGGTAGTCTGTTCCGAATGCAATAGATGCTCCTGCATTTGCAAGGCTTTTCCAGGCATATGCCCCCTTTGCTCTTTCGGCCCCAATCCGTTTGACACAGAATTTTTTATCTGATATACAATGAGTTGGCTGCATTGATGCAATGACTCCCAGCTCTGCAAACCTGGGAATGTCAGATGGCTGCAATGTCTGGGCATGCTCATCCCTGTGACGGCTGTCTCGCTTTCCATTTTTCTTCAGGGCGGTTTCATAGGCATTCAGGGTCCAGTTATTCCCTTTGTCGCCTATAGAGTGAACGCCGATCTGAAAGCCCATTTTATCTGCCATGACAACCATGTTTTCAAATTCATCGTAAGGCATCATTGACAGTCCTGAGCTGGATGGATTATCGGAAAATGGTTCAAACATTAAGGCAGTTCCTGACCCTATAGTACCATCGATGAAGGCTTTAAGATAACCGAATCTGATCCAGTTGCCATCCCGTGGGTAGCGTTTCTCAAGATCAAGGTACTTTTTCAGTTTAAGAGAGTCGCCTGGTGAGAGAAGCTCCAATATCTACCCTGCAGGTCAGAAAGCCCTCTTTTTGCAGTTTTTCATAAGCTTCAAAATCTGCTGCTCCGGGAATCTGTACCGATGTAACCCCGAGTTCACGCGCTTCAAGTAAAGCCAGGAGATATCCCTGCCATAATCTGGACTCTGTCTTCCTCATGGCTTCTTTCAGGTTTTTTTTCGCCTGTGACAATAAGACTTTCAGCATTTTCTTTTAAGATGCCGGTGGGTTCACCTGTAAGAGGATCCCTCTGTATTTCTCCGCCGAATGGATCAGGGGTATTCCTGTCGATACCAGATGCCCTTAACACCAGGCTGTTGACCAGGACGGAATGGCCATCAGCCCTGCTGAGAACAACAGGGTTTAAGGGTGAGACCTTATCAATAAGTTCTCTGGTTGGCCACTTTTTATCCGTGAACATCTCATGTTCCCAATGGCCTCCCCTTATCAGTTCTCCCGGCACTGACCTGGCGACCTGCGCCCTAACCTTCTCTGTAATAACCAAAGGATCAGTAGTATACCTTAGTTCGATATAATCCGGGTCAAGTGGACCGAAATGGACATGTGCATCATTGAATCCCGGAAGTACCAGCCTGCCTTTTGCGTCTATCACCTGAGTGGTTCCCCCGAGGATCATCTTCGATATCTCTTTTGTGGATCCGACAGCAATAATCCTTTCTCCTTTAACAGCAATAGCTTCTGCCGTTGGATTGTCTTTATCGATTGTAAAAACTTTCCCGTTTATTATAACAAGATCGGCTTTGCCTGCCTCCGAGCATGAACCAAAATACATCATGGATGTTATTGATAATAAGATGAATATGTTTTTCATACAAAATTAATTTCAGCAGTCAATATACTCAAAATAAATTTATAGCAGAGACGCGCACTTTTAGTGTTTATTGCTGTAATTTATTCTTTTTGGTTTTTTTATTGTATCAAAATTATGTCTGCAACATCAAAACAGGTATTTTCGCAAGAAATTATTATTAGCATGAATATTGCATTGATAGGTTATGGTCGAATGGGCCATGAAATTGAAAAGATAGCCCTGGAGAGGGGGCATGTTGTAAGGCTCATTATAGATATTGACAATACTTCCGATCTGAGTGCTGAAAGACTCTCTGACATTGATGCTGCAATAGAGTTTTCATCACCTGCTGCGGCATTTGACAATATTTCGAAATGTCTTGAATCCTCTGTACCGGTAGTCTCGGGTACCACAGGCTGGCTCGAAAATTATGACAAGGCTGTGGCTGTCTGCAGGAACAATAATACATCATTTATACACTCCTCGAATTTCAGTATAGGGGTAAATATTCTCTTAAGGCTCAATGATGAGCTTGCCAGGCTTATATCGCGCTATGGGGAATATAGCGCACGTATTGAGGAGATACATCATACCGGCAAACTGGATGCACCAAGCGGAACTGCGATATATCTTGCGAAGGGTATTGCCGGCAGACATCCGGTTTACGAAAAATGGTGTTTTGAAAATATGAATAAGGAGAATTGTATACCCGTACATTCTGTGCGTGAAGGGGATGTGCCCGGTATTCATACGGTTACCTGGGATTCGGAAATAGATACCATAAGTATCAGGCATGAGGCAAAGAACAGGAAAGGGCTGGCGCTTGGAGCCGTTGTTGCTGCCGAATATATTCATTCCAGAAAAGGAATATTCACAATGAATGATGTAATGGGATTCTGATATTTATTTTTACTTTTACCGGTTCTAAAACAAATAATATGAAGGAATTTTTTTCGGGTAAGTATACACGATTCGCAATTGTGGCAATACTCTATGTCCTGGTAGTTATCTGGATAGGAAACTACTGGCTGCTCCTTGGACTCGGTATTATATATGATCTATATGTTACCGAAAAGGTTAACTGGACCTTCTGGAAGAAACGCAATGGAAAGAACAGTGCATTTATCGAGTGGCTTGATGCCTTGATTTTTGCTGTGATTGCAGTTACCCTCATCAATATTTTTCTTTTTCAGAATTACCGTATTCCCACTCCGTCAATGGAAAAATCCCTGCTTGTGGGTGATCACCTTTTTGTCAGCAAGCTGGCTTATGGTCCCAGAATGCCTAATACTCCGCTGGCTTTTCCATTCACACAGAATACAATGCCACTGACAAAGGGACAGTCATGGTCAAACCTTGTGATATGGCCGTATAAGCGCCTCGCTGGCTGCGGAACGGTAAAAAATAATGATCCTATAGTATTTAATTTCCCCGCAGGTGACACAGTTGTGCTGGAGGAGACTACCACGAGCTATTATGAAATAGTAAGGAGGACTGCCAGGGATCTAAAGGAGAGGGACGGTTACAGCGGCGCTCAGGTTAAGCCTGAGAGTTATTATATGCAAGTGGCAAGAAATGAGATCCGCGCAAAATATACAATCATTTACAGGCCTGTCGACAGAAGGGACAATTATGTAAAAAGATGCATAGGTATTCCGGGAGATACGGTTACTATTAAGGAGAGCGTGCTTTATGTAAATGGCAAAGTGGTCCCTGACAATCAGACACAACAGACAACTTATGTTGTTCAGACCAATGGGACTACAATAAATCCTAAAGCATTTGAGCGAATGAACATCTATAAATCTGATCAGTCAATGATATCCGGATCAGCTTATCTACTGCCTTTGACCAAATCCAATGCAGAGGCAATCAGCCGGTTTTCAAATGTCACCGAGGTGTCGCCTGTGATAGCAAGGGCAGGGGAATTTGCACCGCATATTTTCCCCTACAATCCTGTTTATTCATGGAATGAAGACAATTTTGGTCCCATCTGGATACCGGCCAAAGGCGTTACTGTAAAACTTGATACGGCTAATCTGTGTCTCTATGACCGGATAATAGATGTTTATGAGGCCAATGACCTGAGGGTCGAAGGCGATAAAATATTCATTAATAATGTTCTCTCCAACAGTTATACTTTTAAGATGAATTATTACTGGATGATGGGGGATAACCGCCATAATTCCGCCGATTCGAGATACTGGGGGTTTGTGCCTGAGGATCATGTGGTTGGTAAACCTAAATTCATCTGGCTTTCCCTTGATAAGGAACAGACAGGGATCAGGAAAATCCGTCTGGGAAGAATGTTTATGAAGGTGAAGTAATTAAAAAAGGGACATGCGAAAGCGTGTCCCTTTTTTAATTTTTGAAGATCTAAACTATTTTACTTTTTCCACAATTGCCTTGAATGCCTCAGGATGATTCATTGCAAGATCTGCAAGGGTTTTCCTGTTAAGTGTGATACCTTTCTTAGCGACTTTGCCTATAAATTCGGAATAGCTCATATCATACTGGCGTACTCCTGCATTTATCCTTTGTATCCACAAAGCCCTGAATAATCCTTTCTTCTTTTTCCTGTCACGATAGGCATACCCCAAACCTTTATCAAGGGTATTTTTTGCTACTGTAATAACATTTCTTCGTGATCCGAAATTACCTTTTGTCTGCTTGAGAACCTTTTTTCTTCTGGCTCTTGAGGCGACTGCATTTACTGATCTTGGCATAACTCATTGTTTTTGAATGTCAGCGGTCAGTTAACTGACTCTTATTTGCTGAACAATCTGTTAATACTATGTTTTAATTTGTCAACTCGTTTACAATTATTTAAGTGCCAGTAACAGCTTAACGTTCTTAAGATCTGTTTTATGAACCTGACCGGCATAAGTAAGATTTCTCTTGCGTTTCGTTGATTTTTTTGTCAGGATGTGGCTCTTGAATGCATGTTTACGTTTGATCTTTCCAGTTCCGGTCAAAGAAAATCTTTTCTTTGCCCCGGGATTAGTTTTCATTTTTGGCATTTTTCTTTCTCAACTATATTTAAAAACTATTTTTTCTTTTTTGGTGAAAATGAAACTATCATTCTCTTTCCTTCCAGCCTGGGAAGTTGCTCCACTTTACCATACTCTTCGAGGTCATTTGCGAAGCGTAGAAGAAGCACTTCACCCTGTTCCTTGAAAAGAATAGATCTTCCCTTAAAAAATACGTATGCTCTGACTTTTGCTCCTTCCTCAAGGAACCGTACCGCATGCTTGAGTTTAAAGTTATAGTCATGGTCGTCAGTATTTGGTCCGAATCTGATCTCCTTGACAACAACTTTTGATGTTTTAGCCTTAATTTCTTTTTGCTTTTTCTTCTGCTGGTAAAGAAATTTCTGGTAATCGACTATTCTGCAAACGGGTGGATCTGCATTCGGGGAGATTTCCACAAGATCAAGTTCCAGATTGTCTGCCAGCCGGAGAGCATCCTGAATGTTCATTACATCCGATTCTATTTCTTCTCCGACTACCCTAACCACTCTGGCAGTGATCCTTTGGTTAATTTTGTGAGCCGGCTGGGTGATCCTCGCCGGGCTTCGCCTAATTGGTAGAGCTATAGTTCTTTCCTCCTTCTTTTAGTTAATAATACTTTTAACTATGGTGCGTTAAAATGCAATTTCTTTTTTTATCTCTGAGTCAATAAAACTCACGAATTCCTCGATTTTCATACTCCCTTTATCACCCTCACCCTGCTTTCTGACGGCAATTGTTCCGTTTTCAACCTCTTTTTCGCCTATTATCAGGAGGTAGGGAATTCTCTTTAATTCATTATCCCTGATCTTTTTACCAATCTTTTCACTGCGCTCGTCAATCAGTGTGCAAATATCGGAATTATTTAGAATTTCCAAAACTTTTAGAGCATATTCGTTGAATTTTTCGCTGATGGGTAAAATGACTGCCTTTTCAGGAGCGAGCCAGAGCGGGAACTTTCCTGCAGTATTTTCAATCAAAACTGCGACAAAACGTTCCATCGATCCGAAGATTGTCCGGTGTATCATCACTGGCCTGTGTTTCTGATTGTCACTGCCATTGTACACCAGTTCAAATCTTTCAGGCAGATTGTAGTCGACCTGTATTGTCCCCAGCTGCCATTTTCTTCCAATGGCATCTTTTACCATAAAATCGAGCTTTGGGCCATAGAAGGCAGCTTCCCCCTTCACAACGGTGGTTTCCAGGCCCTTCTCTGCTGCAGCCTCAATAATGTCCCTTTCAGCTCTCTCCCAGTTTTCGTCGGAGCCTATATACTTTTGTTTGTTATCAGGGTCCCTGAGTGATACCTGAGCGGTGAAATCATTGAAATTGAGGATTCTGAAGACGTAGAGGATAAGGTCAATTATGCTCAGGAACTCCTCCCTCAGCTGATCAGGTCTGCAGAAATGGTGCGCATCGTCCTGTGTGAAGCTTCTTACCCTTGTTAACCCGTGCAGTTCCCCGCTCTGCTCATACCGGTAGACGGTTCCGAATTCGGCCATCCTTAGTGGAAGATCCTTATAGGAATGAGGTGTGGCATTGTATATTTCACAGTGGTGGGGGCAATTCATGGGTTTAAGCATGAACTGTTCACCCTCCTGGGGTGTGGAAATAGGCTGGAATGAGTCAGCACCGTATTTTTCAAAATGACCGGAGGTCTTGTAAAGGTTTACATTCCCGATGTGAGGGGTTGTGACAATTTTATATCCTCTTTTTCTTAGAACAGAGGTAAGGAAGTTTATAAGATTCTGCCTGATGTCCGATCCTTTTGGCATCCACAACGGTAGTCCCATACCAACCTTCTGTGAAAATGTAAAAAGTTCCAGTTCTTTACCTATCCTCCTGTGGTCCCTTCTTTTTGCTTCTTCAAGAAATACAAGATAATCATCGAGCATTTTTTGTTTAGGGAAGGTTATTCCATAAATCCTTGTAAGCATTTTCCTCTTTTCATTTCCCCTCCAGTAGGCTCCTGCAACACTTAAAAGCTTAATGGCTTTCAATGGTTCGGTAGAAGGAAGATGAGGTCCCCTGCAAAGATCCGTAAAATTGCCCTGAGTGTATAAGGTGATCGTCCCGTCTTCGAGTTCACTGATTAGCTCTACCTTGTATTCGTCACCTTTTTTGTTAAAGAGATCCAAAGCCTCTTTTTTACTGACAGGTCTTCTGCTGTAAGTCAGGTTTTTTGCGGCAAGCTCCTTCATCCTGGCTTCAATTGCAGGCAGGTCTGAATCAGTAATCGTCTTGTCATCGCCTGGATCTACATCATAATAAAATCCGTTCTCAATAGCCGGCCCGATACCGAACTTAATGCCGGGATATAATGATTCCAGAGCCTCTGCCATCAGATGTGCAGAAGAGTGCCAGAATGCATGCTTCCCTGATTCATCTTCCCATTTGTTAAGCTTCAGCGATGCATCATTCCCGAGAGGTCTTGTGAGGTCCCATATCTCTCCGTTTACTGTGGCACTGTAGACTTCCCTGGCAAGCCTTGGACTGATCTGTTCCGCAATCTCCAGACTGCTAATTCCCTCTTTGTATTCTCTTGCTGTTCCGTCAGGAAATGTTATCTTTATCATGCTTATTGCGTCTTTTTACCGGACTGCAAAGGTAATTATATTTTTGAAATTTTAACTTTTAAAAAGTTGCGTCATTAGAGGAAAGTCTTTAATAATTATTTACTTTGAAATTTCATGGCGCACTATCTGGTAACAATTCGTATAACCATAAACACCTGACTGATGAAAAAGATTTTTTATTTTATTCTTATTATCCCTTTTTTTCTGCTCTCCTGTGAGAAAACGCCGACTGCCGTATTTCATACTGATACGCTGGAACCCGAAGTAGGATATGATGTTACCTTTTATAATGATTCACACGATGCCAACAGGTTTGAATGGGATTTTGGCGATGGTTATGTTTCAAACGAGGTAAATCCAAGGCATAGCTTCAATGCTACCGGGTCTTACGAAGTTAAGCTCACCGCCATATCAAAGAGCAATGTCGAGGACAGGGCTTCGCTTATCCTGAATGTGGTTATCCCCACTCTTCTTGAGATCCAGGTTCTTGAATATTTTGACGAGTATGCCGTACCGGATGCAAGCATAATTCTATATCCTACCCTTGACGACTGGGATGCTCAAACCAATGCTGTCATTGAGGGATTTACCGACCAGTACGGAATAGCAGTTTTTGCCGGTTTGGACAATGCAGACCACTATGTAGATGTATGGGAACAAAATCACGATAATTATACCCTCAGGGCGGAAGATCCTGAATTCATTCACATTGTGGGAGTAATTCCTCACCAGATCAACAGATTCACAGCCTGGGTGGATTATATTCCTCATGGAAAGGGAACCCAGAAGGGAGTACGTCCGATGGTTATCAGGAAGTTTGAAAGGAAGGCTTCAAATAAGGTACAGCCTCCATACGATCCTTCTGCCGAGAACTGGCAGGATGTTTACAATCGCAGGGTCAGATAGAGCATAAGCATATAAAATCTCTGCCAGGGAAGGGCTCAAAATTTTTGTGCCCTTACCTTTTTACCGGTATCACCCGCTCCAGTTCCTTTTTAATTATTCCTGTCCAGATTGCATAACCCTGACTGTTAAGGTGGAGTTGGTCGTCCCTGAACAGTTCCGTTATCGGTTTTCCGTTCTGGCCGAGGAATGCGGAATCAGTCCTGATGTACCATGTATTTGCGCTATGATCACAAATATTACTTATCCTGTCATTAGCCTTCTGAATTTCATTCCATACGCTCCATCTTGAATTGGTGGGGGTTATTTCTATCCAGAATACCGGGGTTTCCGGGTGGGTTTTCCTGATCGTTTTAAGAACATCGTTGAATAACTCTGCCACCTCACGGGGGCTCTTGTCCGATTTATTCCCGGTGATGTCGTTAGCGACAAACAGGACGATGGCTCTGCAGGGATGTGGTGCAATTATCCTGCCGGCATATACAGCAAAATCACTGAGCGTGGCTCCTCCGTAGCCACGCTGTATTACTGGATATGGCGACATGTCTGATCCAAGGGTCGTCCACAATCTGATGCTTGAGCTGCCGGCAAAAAGAACGGCATTCTCGGAGTATTTCTCAGTTTTGTCCAGCTGTTCAAATTTTTGGATATCATTTTCCCATGCCAGTACTTCAGGAAGGTCACGGTATTTTTTTACCGGAGAACATGATAACAAAACAGCTGATGTCAGCAGGATAAGATAACGCTTCATAATTCTATTTAAAGGTTTCATTTTTAAAAGTAATATTATTTGTCCAACACGGACAAATTCATTTCCAAAAAATCCTGGCTTTTTACAAGTGGATAAAATATTTTTTACAAAAAAAAAGTTACGTTTGTATAGATATACTATAATTCCAATAATTTAAACAGAGCAAATGTCAAAGAGCCGCTTATTTATTACGAAGCCACTTCCCCAGTTATTCAGTGAATCGAAGGAGTCAGGTGGTTTAAAAAGATCCCTTACAGCACTGAATCTGACCACTCTGGGTATAGGTGCCATTATCGGGGCAGGAATTTTTGTCCTTACAGGTCAGGCGGCTGCCCAGTATGCGGGTCCGGGTATTGTGTTATCATTTGTCATATCTGGCCTTGCTTGCGGTTTTGCCGGTTTATGCTATGCTGAATTTGCCTCCATGATCCCTATTGCCGGAAGTGCATATACCTATTCTTATGCCACGCTTGGTGAATTTCTTGCCTGGATAATCGGATGGGACCTTATTCTGGAATACCTGTTCGCGGCATCAACGGTTGCTGTTGGCTGGTCCGGTTATGTCGTAAGTTTTCTGAAAGACCTTAATATTGTTATTCCTCCACAGTTTACGGGAGCGGTGGGCTCGGTGGTGGTAAATGTTCCGGACATGGGATGGAAACCACTTTCCGACTCTTTTGCCCAGACTTTGGCTGCTTCTGGCATTCAGGTAGATTCTCTAACTCATGTCACGTGCCTTATTAACCTTCCCGCGATGTTTATTGTGGCACTTTTATCTACCCTGCTGGTAATCGGTATCCGTGAGTCGGCAAATTTCAACAATGTGATGGTTATTACGAAAGTATCGGTCATTATCCTGTTTATCGGGCTGGGCTTTATGTTTGTAAAGTCTGCAAACTGGCATCCGTTTATTCCGACAAACAAGGTAGAATCTGCTCCGATTTCTGAATACGGCTCATTATGGGGCTGGTTGAAGGCCTACAGCCATGAATTCGGTAAATTCGGGTTCAGCGGTGTTCTGAGAGGGGCAGGGGTGATTTTCTTTGCTTATATTGGCTTTGATGCAGTATCCACTGCAGCACAGGAGGCGAAAAACCCTCAGCGTGATATGCCTATAGGTATCCTTGGTTCACTGGGGATATCTACAGTCTTATATATTCTTGTTGCCATTGTTCTTACAGGCATTGTCAGTTATACAACATTGAATGTCGCTGATCCGGTTGCAGTAGGTGTGGATTCGATGGGAAGGGGGATGTTCTGGCTGAGACCAATTGTAAAGATTGCTGCTATTGCCGGATTGAGTTCAGTAATACTTGTGATGCTTCTGGGGCAGCCCAGAATTTTTTATTCAATGTCAAAAGATGGTCTTCTTCCTCCTGTCTTCTCAAAGGTCCATCCTAAATTTAAAACTCCCTATATAAGTACGATAATTACAGGAAGTATTGCTATGATAATATCGGGGATCCTTCCAATCAGCATACTGGGGGAACTGGTGTCGATCGGAACCCTTCTGGCTTTTATCATCGTATGTATAAGCATCATTGTGCTTAGGAAATCAAAGCCTGATATAGAACGTCCCTTTAAAACACCCTGGGTTCCGGTTGTGCCTATTCTCGGAGCATCGATATGCTTCATTCAAATGGCAGCACTGCCGCTCGATACATGGTTGAGACTCATAATCTGGATGGCAATAGGCTTTTTCATTTATTTCTTCTATGGAGTAAAACACAGTAAGATCAGGCAGAGTACAAAAGAAATATCATAAATCATCTGAGGAGACTGAAGCAGGTATATGTCGGAGTCCTGATCCCTGAATTTCAGGATCACAATGGCAGAATGGTATTTCACTATATCTGAACATTGATATGGTATAATCACTTGTCATTCATATTACTGAAAAGATGTTTACTGAGCAATCTTAATGCCTGTGTCTTATTTTTAGTGTCAATAAGCAGGGAAAGACTATATGGACTTCCCCCGTATGATATCATTTTAAGAGGTATTGTATCAAGTGCCTCGAAAATTTCCGGCGCCGAGCCCGTACGCTCAGTCCGGAAGTCTCCTACAACGCAGACAATGCTGAGATTTTTTTCAATCTCCACTGACCCGAGCTCTTTCAGATCATTTGCAATCTGATCGAGGAACTCCGGATTATCAATTGTAATTGATACGGAGACTTCTGATGTCGTGATCATGTCAATTGGTGTCCTGTAAGCTTCAAAGATCTCAAATACCTTCCTGAGGAAGCCGTAGGCCATAAGCATCCTGTCAGACCTTATCCTTATCGCTGAAATTCCCTCCTTTGCGGCAACGGCTTTATAATCCTCCAGGATGCATTCTGAGGTAATCAAAGTTCCCGGATCATCAGGATCCATAGTATTTTTCAGTCTTACCGGTATGTTATTTTGACGAGCAGGATTTACGCTGGAGGGATGCAGTATTTTTGCTCCGAAGTAGGCCAGTTCGGCTGCCTCATCGAATGATAATTCACGTATAACCTCCGTATTTTCAACAAACCTTGGATCATTATTGCGGAATCCGTTTATATCTGTCCATATCTGAATTTCAGATGAATTTACTGCAGCACCTATAAGAGAAGCAGTAAAGTCGCTCCCCCCACGTTTCAGGTTATCAATCTCTCCATAAGCATTGCGGCAGATAAACCCCTGTGTAATAATAATATTGGCAGATATATATTTTTTCATCTCCCTCCTGAGATTTTCCTTAATATAAAAAGCATCAGGTTCTCCATCCTTGTCAATACGCATAAAGCAGAGTGCAGGTAACAGAGCAGCCTTTATCTCTCGTTCCTGAAGAAGAAAGTGGAAAAGTGATGTCGAAATCAATTCACCCTGTGCAACAATGGCTTTCTCCTGGAGCTTCGTAAAAACGTTAAGGGTAAGGTTCCGGATATATTCAAAATGGAAATCTATAAGGTCGTGACCTGATTTTATGAATTTCTCTGTTGTGTAAAGCTCTTCCACGACCCTGTGGTATTTTGCCCTCAGCTCCTCATTCTTATGAGATGCTTCATTAACCTTGTCAGCGAAAAGCAGGTTGCTGATCTCTACCAGGCTGTTGGTTGTGCCCGACATGGCGGATAAGACAATTATTTTCCTGTCACTATCACTAATCAACGGGATGAGTGCTTTCATCCTCTCAGGACTACCAACAGATGTTCCGCCAAATTTCATTATTTTCATACCTCGTGTATATTTGAAAAAAAACCTGCTCTATGTGCAGGCCTGTTTTTTATTTCAATCTTCTGTTTGAAAGGATGAAAATTCAGACCTTAAGAGTGGCTGCCTGACACATTTCATTACTTCTTTCAAATGATGATTCATTAATTTAAAATCAGGGAGCAAAAATATACTTTTAATTGATATGGATTATTGAATTGGTACATTTTTTGTGTTTCTCTAAATTAACAGGCATTTTTCCTGAAGAATTTAAAATGAAGAAGTTTATTTACATATTAATTCTTATCATGGCTTCTATTTATACGAATGGATACAGCCAGGGTAAAAATGAAAGAGCAAGGATAAAGGCAGATACAACCGCTTCAGACAGCGTTGAGTATGAACTGATCATAATTGACCCGGGGTTTCAAACCTGGTTTCAGACCCAACCGCCCAGGGAATATCTGACAAAAGAGTATTATGAGTATATGAACAGGCTTTATGTTGCTGAATGGAATTATCGTTATACATCCAGCAACAATCAGGGTGAATATGACTCCTATATCGATTACAATCCGAGCATCGATTATGGTCTTGATCTGAATTATGAACTCTATTATTATTTTAAATATTTTGAGAAGCAGCACAAGACCAAGCTATATCCGTCCTTCAGGTAGTTCCGGATATATTGTTTTGTCAGGGATTTCATGAATTTGACTTTTTTCCGTCTACAACCTTTTATTTTGTTTTTTTTATTATTTTTGCGGCGCCATGAATTAGGTTTATTTTCTTTTTTCAAGGCTCCGCCCAGATGGCGAAATTGGTAGACGCGCTAGTTTCAGGGACTAGTGTCAGCAATGATGTGCAGGTTCGAGTCCTGTTCTGGGCACAAAACGAAGACAAAAGACAAAAGACAAAAGACAAAAGACAAAAGACAAAAGACAAAAGACAAAAGACAAAATCAGAATGTCAGGGTAATGAATACTTTTATCTTTATACTTTTATCTTTTATCTTGTTTTCGCCCAGATGGTGAAATTGGTAGACACGCCAGCTTGAGGGGCTGGTGCTCGCAAGGGTGTGCAAGTTCGAGTCTTGTTCTGGGCACAAAAAGAGGTTGGAATCCAGCCTCTTTTTTTATTGTTTTTTTACTCAGGGAAAGAATGCTCCTTGTTACTGGTTCTACGCCCCGGATCTTTTTTCACTGCCGGCTAAACTTACCGGGTCTTTCTTCCATTATTATTACAGGTGTATTTGCTTTTCACGAAAAATGAATTAAATTTGAGACTACCAACTGATAAAAGGTCGAAAAGCTAAAAAAGTGAACTGTTAACTTAAGAATTTTCATGTAACTAAAGTGGGTTGCAGGATTCATGCTTTGATGTAATTGTATTCTTAAATTTAATTATGGCGGTATGAAAAAAATATCATCCCTGGTTATCCTTATTATTATCGCATTTAATTCAGTTTATGCTCAGAAGCCTCCGATTAAATTCGGAGATGTCAGCATGGAAGAGCTTCAGATGTCTTCGTGCTATCTTGATTCAACTGCCCCGGCAGTTATTTTGTGTGACTTTGGTAACTTCAGATCCAACAATTTAACATTCACCAGAACATTGAGGGTCAAGATTCTTAAAAAGGAGGGCTACCAATGGGCCAACAGGAGTTTTGAGACTGACTGGAAATCAGCTATCAAAGGAGTTACAACAAACCTTGAAAACGGCAAGGTAGTTCAGACAAAGCTCAGGGACGAATCGATCTATAAGACCAGGGTCATAAACGACTACTACCAGGTCAGGGTGGCCATGCCTGATGTAAAAGTAGGTTCGGTAATTGATATTGAATACACTTTCCCCGGAATCCCCTCTGAATGGAGATTTCAGGAAGAGATCCCCGTTTTGTACAGTGAGCTGATATTGGATGATTCGCCTGTTGTGATAATGAGAAAGAATTTTATTGGCTATGAAGGGCTGACCTACTCAACACCTACGAGATGGATAGCCAGGGACATGCGTGCAATCAAGACTGAACCCTTAATGAACTCTGTAGAGAACTACATTTCCAAGATGAAGATCGATTTAGTTAAGTTTTCATATACCCTGTTCAGTTCCAGCTGGGAAAATGTATGTGAAATACTGGAGGAGAGCTTCCTATTTTGGAATGCCCAGAACCAGTACGGCATTTCTGAATGATCTTGCCAGGCAGTTATCTTCCAGGTACACTAACAGGGAAGATCTTCTCAGGGCAGCTTATGATACAATAAGGCTGAAGATCAACTGGAATGAAAAAATTCAGGCCGGATTATCGGATGGTAATATTGCTGCAGTTTATAAGGCAGGAACCGGAAATTCTTCAGAGATCAATCTGATGCTCTTTAAGCTTCTCAAAAAACTTGATTTTGAGACATATCCTGTTGTATTAAGCACAAGGGATAATGGTACCATCTTAAAATACTCTCCAAGCCTGAGGCAGATTAATTATGCCATAGTATATGCCAGGACAGACAATAAGGATTATCTGCTTGATGCTACGGAACGATATATGCCCTCTTTCCTTATACCCACGAGGTGTCTTAACACCGAGGGCAGGGTCGTAGACAAAACAAAGGATATTTGGCTACCGGTAACGACAAACAGGAAGGAGCGCAATATTGTCATTTATGATCTGAATATAGCGGATGATTTGATTTTGAAAGGTAGTATGACTATTAGCCGGTATGATTATGCAGCATTTGATTTCAGAAAGCAATACTTCAAATTTAACAGCCAGTCAGAGTATACGGAGGACTTTCTTAGGAATAGGCCAGGTATGACTGTAAAGGATATGCAATTCGAAAATCTCGACAGCATTTATAAATCACTTACGGAGAGGGTTGTAGTGGAAATTGCCAACCAGGTTTTTCAGGGAGACAGTAGTCTCTATTTTACACCAGCATATTTTGAGGAGCTCAGGCAAAACCCCTTTCAGCTCGAAACCAGGAAATATCCGGTCGATTTCGGAGTACTCAGTGATAAAACCATGATCCTGAACCTTTCTCTTCCCACTGGCTATTCTGTTGCTTCGTCACCAAAATCCCAGATATTGAAGCTTAAAGACAATTCAGCCTACTTTATGTACGAGGTTGCAGTTATGGATAAGAATGTAAAAATCACAACCAAATTCGGAATTAACAAAGCCATGTTCCTGCCGGAAGATTATAGCGATCTCAGAGAATTTTATAACCAGGTAATCAAAAAGCAATATGAGCCGATAATCTTAAAAAGAAAAGTGTAATATGAAGGCGGAATCTCTCCTGGCATTCGTCTTCTGCTTGCTATTCAGTCCTGCAGTTTCAGGAGCCGATGATCCTAAATATGTGATTTCTGCGATACCGCCGGAACTTCTTGTTGATGCAAAGGCTGTTATCAGAAAAAAGGATATTGTCTTCGAAATTTCTGATTATGACAAGGCCGTCCTGAAAGTCACCTATGCCATAACTATACTGAATAAGAACGGGATAGAGAATTCAGTTTTTCATGAGGTATACGACAAATTCTTGTCTGTAAGGAAAATTGATGCCACCATTTTCGACCGAAATGGCAGGCAGGTCAGAACAGGGCTGAATACGAAGGTGCGCGATATCGCAGTTTTATCGGGTTACTCATTATACAATGACATGCGGATGAAGGTTTATGATCCGGGTTATACAACTACTCCCTTTACGGTGGAATATTCTTACGAGATCGCTTATGACGGCCTTTTTAACTATCCAGACTGGAACCTTTACAGTGATTACAATCTGGCAGTTGAAAATTCTACTTTCAGGGTATTAGCTCCCCGGGAGTTTGCCCTCCGGTACCTTGAGCAAAATATTAAAAGCCCATGCAAAAGGTCTATCATATCGTCAAGTGATATTTATGACTGGGAAATATCAGGATTGCCTGCAATTAAGAGGGAGTTATACAGTCCAGATCCGGAGGAATATACACCTTCTGTATTTCTTGCTCCCGATGATTTTGAGATTGGCGGTATTAAAGGGAATTGCGAGTCATGGTCGAATCTTGGATTATGGATCAGAGAGCTCAGTGATAAAAAGGATGTGCTTGGCGCAAAGACAATTGAAATGGTAAGATCAATTGCAGCACATGGATATGATGAATATAGCACAGTAAGGTTGGTCTACGAATATCTTCAGAACAAGGTAAGGTATGTAAGTGTTTCGGAAGGACTCGGAGGATGGCAGCCGATTGCTGCAGAGATCGTCGACAGGGTCTCTTATGGTGACTGCAAGGCACTTGCAAATTATATGAAGTCATTGCTTGCCATTGCCGGCATAAACTCTTATTATACAATTATAAGAGCAGGGGCACAAGCTCCTGTTCTAAGGGAAGGGTTCCCTTCGAATCAGTTTAATCATGCGATAGTATGTGTCCCGCTTAAGAGCGACACGATATGGCTGGAATGCACGGATCAGCAGATCCCATTCGGTTTCCTGGGATCCTTTACGGATGACAGGAGGGCATTGCTGATCACTGAATCAGGAGGGAAGATGGTTAAAACAGTCGCCTATACGGCTGCTGACAACGTGCAAGTCAGAAAGGCTACGGTAAATATTTCCAATGACGGAAGTACATTACTTTCAGTAAACACAAGTTATTCGGGGATAAAATATGACGAAATGTTCCGTGTCCTGAGAATGGATGACGAAGACAGAAAAAGATTCATTTATGAAAGGTTAAAGATAGCCGGCTGTAGTCTGCAAAGCTTTCATTATTCAGAGGATAAGTCTGTTGTACCTTCCATGTCAGAAGAGTTGCAGCTCTCGGTGCCTGCCTATGGAACAAAGTCAGAGACCCGCATGATCCTGGTGCCAAACATGCTTACCAGGCTGGCTGACATTCCAGTAAGTTCGGTGCAGAGAAAATCCCCTATATTTATCAGGAGATCCTATTGCGAATATGATACGGTCGTATATGTTTTTCAGAGGATCTGCAAATCAGAATCTATACCCGAAAATTTTTCCCTTAAAACACCTTTCGGGGAATATGAGTGCAAGATGCATTTAGACAGGAACAGGCTGACATATACCAGATCATTCAAATTAATGAAGGGCAATTTCCCGAGCGAAATGTATGAGTCCTTCTGTACTTTCTTTGAAAAGGTACGAAACGGTGATAACAGACAGCTGGTTCTGACAGGCTTATAGTGATTTTCCTGACACATCGTAAGCCTGTCTGGCGAGCTTCATATTTATTATTTTATTTCAATAACGCATTTTTCTGCCGGCATTCCCTCTGCAATGGCGGTCACCATTACCGAGCCTTCCTTTCCCTTTGGCCTGAGAATTGCAATGCAACGCCCGTGATAGGTATTGCAGTTATCCGACTGGAAACTTTTTGGTTCCCGGGGGTTAGCATTATCCACAGCTGCAAGTTCGGCGTCTCCTTCCACGATGAACTTAATTTTTGAATTGCCAACAGGTACTCTGCGACCAACGGAGTCAATACACTCAATTGTAAGATAGGCGAGGTCATTTCTGTCTTTAGTAATGACCGGCCGGTCGGCCGTTATTTTTAGTTTTGCGACAGGACCGGTGGTAATAAGTGATTTGGAAGCCTTCTCAATGCCCCCTGAAAGAGCCACAGCTTTAAGTTCTCCCGGCTCGTAAGGGACATTGAATGTAAAAGTAAATTTTGAATCAGGGACTGCTTTTTGTGCTTCAATCAGTTTGCCATTAATTTCCAGTTTTACCTCATCATATTTTGTATAAACATTAACATTCATTCTTTTGCCCTCATTACCCGGCCATGTCCATGAGGGATACTCACGCGGCCAGCCCCATGCCCTGATAAGCCATTTTTTCCCTGCAGGAGGGATCTCTTCAACTGCTATTTCAAGCTTGCTGCGATCCCATACAACATCCCTGTAGAATGCCTGGGGTTTTTTATAACCGTTAATATCAAGGTCTCCGCAGTTGGAAATGATCCAGGGCCAGCACATGGTTGTTGAATCGGTCATTGCCTGCCCAATCCCTGCCTCCCCGAGGTAATCTATGCCAGTCCAGACAAAATCACCAATCACATAGGGTTTTTCAGTTGCCATTTTCCAGTTCTGGTAAATATCGAGTGCAAAGGATTCGGTTCCTGCAATAACCCTCTCAGGGTACCTGGCATGGTCTTTTTCATATTCTCCATAAACATAGTTGTAGCCACATAAATCCAGCAAGGCAAATGCTGGCGCCGAATCATCCCATGGTCTTCCCTTTGTCTCCCAGAATTCACAGATAGCTTCCGTAACGGGCCGTGTTGCATCCAGTTCCTTTATTATGCCCTTTAACTCTTTCGTTATCCTTAATCCTGATGAATCGGCACGTTCCGAAATCTCATTTCCGATACTCCACAGAATAACCGAAGGGTGATTGCGATCCCGTAAAATCATTGAGCGCAAATCCCTTTCGTGCCATTGCCGGAAAAACAGATGGTAATCATCGGGTCTTTTAGGATTCTGCCACATGTCAAAAGCTTCATCCATTACCAGCATTCCGGCACGGTCGCAGGCGTCGAGAAACCCCTGGGAAGGTGGATTATGACTGGTCCTGATGGCATTAAAGCCGCTGGCTTTTAATTTTTCAATCCTTCGCTCATCTGCCCTGTCAAAAGCGGCAGACCCTAGAGGACCGTTATCGTGATGGATGCAGGCTCCCTTGAGCAATACATTTTTTCCATTCAGCAAAAACCCCTTTTCAGGGCTGAATGAAATGCTTCTTATACCAAAGCTCGTTTCTTCACTATCAACAATCTTCCCTTTATAAATCAACTCGGTTTTGAGCGTATACAGATCCGGCGTTTCGACAGACCAGAGTTGCGGGGTAAGGATATCAAATAATTGCCTGACAACTGTTTTATCTCCCGGCTCAAGCTTTTCATCTTTTTCATCCTTTGAGACCTCTTTTCCTGCGGGTGACAGGACCGTATTCCTTACCGTGAATTCACTCAACGTTCCTGTGCGATTTTCAACCGAAACGGTTGCTTCAACCTTAGCCTTCTCAGACGAGACCTCAGGAGTTATTACAAAAACTCCCCAAACCGGAATATTCAACTTGTCTGTCACTCTCAGCCAAACATGGCGATAGATGCCAGACCCGGAATACCATCTGCTGTTTTCTCCAATATTTTTTACATGCACTGCTATGGTATTTTCCTGTCCGGCAGGGTTAAGAAAATTATTAAGGTTATAGAAGAATGGAGTATAGCCGTGCTTGTGGGACCCCAGATGATGTCCGTTCAGCCAAACATCTGATTCCATGTATACACCGTCGAAATAAATACTTATCTCTTTGGCCTGATCGGTTTTATTAAGAGAAAATGATTTCCTGTACCAGCCTGTTCCACCATCGGTATAACCTGTATAGAAGATCCCGATACTGTTCCTGTCGAATGGCCCCACAATTTCACCGGCCTTCTGTCCGGGCAGATCTTCGATACTCCAGTCGTGGGGAAGATCAACTATTCTCCATTGCCTGTCATCAATGCCTGGAACTTCTCCATCTGCAATTTCCCCTTTGTGAAATTTCCAATCCGGATCAAAAAGCCTCATCCTACTGGTATTAACCGGGGGAAAAAACGACGGAGCAGCCGCACCACCGTAAAATGAAGTACCGGATTGAGGAGTGCCACATGCCGACATGAGCAGTAACAACGATATTATTGCCGAAGCGAGATTTTTCATGAGATTATTTTTTTGGGAAACAATAACTTTTTCGCGATATGATTTTTTCTGAAATGAGGAACCCGGCCTGTCAAGTTAAAAATAGAAACATGAAGCGACTTCATCAGATCTTTCGTACCAGGCTTTCCCCGTGTATCCCGCAAGAGATCTTTCTGCGTTCCAGGTATGCGGGACATTCACTTTACGCTTCAGTCAGGCCGGCAGTCCCTCACCGGCCCATCCGGAAGAATATTGCTGTTGCAGTTCTACTTCAGTATTGAATCGTAGATCGACTGCAAAATGTTTGTGCGGATATTCATATTGTACAATACGTCGCTATTCCTGGTGGGGTAGACCCTGTTACACAGAAAGATATATGTTATCCCGAATTCAGGGTCAATCCATACGAAAGTACCTGTATATCCCGAATGGCCGAAGCTGGAGGGAGATGCACTACTGGCAGGATAGGCTTCACTTTGCGGCAGTCCGGCATTATTCAGAAGTGGTTTGTCAAATCCAAGAGCCCTGCGGTTATTGTTCTGAGGAAACTGGACCCTTGTGTATTCTTTCATAACATCCTTTCCAATTATTTGTTCCCCTCCGTATTCTCCCATTCTGCGATAAAGCTCCATGAGCTTCATCAGGTCATTTGCAGTGGCGAACAATCCGGCATGGCCCGATATCCCGCCCAGCATGGCTGCTGTTTCATCATGAACCGTGCCAGTCAGCTGCTGCTTGCGGAAAAGAGAATCATATTCGGTAGGTATAATTCGGCTTAGGGGATATTTCTTGTCAGGATTGAAAACCAGATCATATGCACCAATTTTCCTGTAAATATTTTCAGTAACAAAATCATACCATTTTTCCCCGGTTATCCTGTCAATAATTTCAGGCGTAATAATAAAAGTAAGGTCAGAATAGACGTATTTCTTTTCCCCGACGGGACTTTTTCTGATTTCGGAGAACATCTTCTTCCTGTAATTTTTATTTATATACAGGTCATGGGCAACTTCCAGAGGATATCTGGTGGAATATTCATGACTATAAACTCTTTTTTTATACCTCCCGTCTTTCTTCATAGTCTCTTTCCAGAATATTATGAACGGGGTAAGTCCCGCCTGGTGGGCAAATATATCGCGCATGGGTATATTTCCCTTATTGGAATGTTTGTAATATGGAAGATAATGTCCCAGTGTCTCATCAGGCGAAAATTTACCCTCAGTATTCAGCAACATGAATCCGGGAAGTGATCCGGAGATCTTTGACACTGAAGCCAGGTCAAACAGGTCGTCCTCTGACACCGGGGTGCGCTTATCATAGGTGTGGTAGCCATAACATTTTTCAAAAACCACCGTTCCTTTCCGAGCTACAATTACTTCACAACCGGGGTATGCCTTTGCTTTCAAACCTGCAAGTGCTATTGAATCAATTCCCTTCTCAAGTTTTTCTGAAGAAAGGCCTGCATTTTCCGCAATCCCGTATTTCAGCCTGAGGTTGCCGGGTGTAATTATGCCGAAACCCGAAGTCCACTTTGTATTTATGGTAACAGGCAGGGATCCATGAGCACCTATGCCGCCAAATATTAGCTGGGCTGAAAGATCTTCGGTATAGTTATTGTCCTGGTATGCAACGATAAGTCCGTCGGCATTTTCGAGCGATTTAATCTTTGCAATACCGTAAGGGTTGCCAAACCATGTGATGATTGTTTTATTCTTTTCTGTCAGCTTTTCCAGAAATTCTTTCATAGCAGGCTTTATGCCAAAATCCATTCCCGGCCGCTGATCAAGGCCTGTAACTCCTGCAATGACCAAGTCGTATCCGGCAAGTTTGTTCAGCAGGTCCTTGCATGCTTTGGCATCTGAAGGATCGATAATGAAATGGTCAGCAGGATGGTAACTTGCAACTCTTTCCTGGTAGCAGGTTATTTCATCAGCATTGATGCCTATTGTAGCTATTCTTATATTCTGAAGGTTTCTGACAGGGATTATATTCTGATTGTTGCTCAGAACAGTAAGAGCGCCAGTATAGAGATCTTCAATGAGGGCTTTATTCGCAGCTGGTGAGAGATCGCCTGTAATATTCATCCTGTTTACTGGATTGGACCTGTTAAGCCCGGACCAGTATTTAAGTGCAAGAATTTTTCTGCATTTCAGTGCTATATCCTCATTTGAAATCTTTTTAGTTTTGATAAATTCCCTGGTTTCCTTTATTGCCGCATCAACGTCCGACACAAATTCGACCACATCATTTCCTGCAGCCAGAGCTCTTGCATCGGCCTCCCCCGGTTGAAAATATTTCGTTACACCCTTCATATTCATTGCATCTGTAATAACCAGACCATGGAATCCCATTTGCTTTTTTAACAGGCCATTAACTATGACAGGTGAGAGTGTTGACGGTAATCCTGTGGTTGTATCGAGCGATGGAAGGTTAAGATGTGCTGTCATTATGCTGCCAGTGCCGGCTTTTATCAGTTCCCTGAACGGGTACAACTCGATACTGTCAAGTCTTGCCCTTGAATGAGTAATAACAGGCAGGTCCTGATGCGAGTCAACATTGGTATCTCCATGCCCTGGAAAATGCTTTGCTGTTGCAATAATTCCGTTATCCTGCAGCCCTTTCATATACATAACAGACTTAATTGCAACATTTTCCCTGCTCTCACCAAAAGATCTGAAATTTATAACGGGATTCGCCGGATTTACATTGATATCAGCCACCGGTGCCAGATTGACCTGCATTCCTAGTCTTCTGAACTGGTTAGCAACAGCCTCACCCATTTTATATATCATTGAATCATTTTTTATCGCCCCCAGCGTCATCTGATAGGGAAACTTATCAACATCTGCAAGCCTCATCCCGGCACCCCATTCTGCATCCATTGCAATCAGCAAAGGCACCTTTGAAATTTTCTGATAAAAGTTGGTAAGCTCAGCCTGCCTGTCAGCGGTTCCCTGGAAGAATATAATTCCGCCTATTCCGTATTTTTTTATTATATCACTTATATCAACTTCATTTTCAATATTGCCGTCTGACCATCCGGCAATCCATATTGTCTGGGCAATCTGCTGATCAAGTGTGAGTGTGCTGAGTACGGAATCGACCCATGGATGGTTCATATACTTAAGAAATGGAGGGTCTTGTTCCTGTGCCTTGCTCCTGGAAGAGATAAGTAACATTATGGCTACACACAGCATATAATTAACGAGCTTTTTAAGATTCATAATCCGGTTTTTTTCGGAAATGTAATTAAATTGACTTGATTCATTCCAAATTTAGCACATTTTAACATTGACTGATATCCATCGGGGGAAATTCATTCCCCGGTTTTGTCCTGTACCGGAAATTTATTCAACCGCTGTTGAAATCCCGTATGCATCCATTCATCCGAAAAATCATCTTTAATTACTATTTTTACAGTATTATTATTATTCTTACCTATGGCAAAAACCGGAAACAGACTGGTTTCCCTCGACATTTTCAGGGGCATGACAATTGCATTTATGATTATAGTCAACACTCCCGGGAGTTGGAAATATGTATATCCTCCCCTGAGACATGCTGAATGGCACGGATGCACGCCAACAGATCTTGTTTTTCCTTTTTTTCTGTTTATCAGCGGCATATCGACCTGGTATTCGCTAAAGAAATATGGTAATAATATTAACAGCAGTTCAATCTTAAGGATCTTCCGAAGAATGGTCACAATTTTTGCGACCGGCTTGTTGCTGACAATCTTTCCCTACTTCATCAGAGACTATTCCTCACTTAGAATTATGGGCGTCTTGCAGAGAATAGCCCTGGCGTATGGTATTGGTTCATTGATTTGCCTGTCAGTCAGAAAGGAATATCTATGGGCTGTGACGGCATTTTTATTGCTGGTTTACTGGGCCCTGCTGGCATTTTTTGGAGGAGCCGATCCCTACAGCCTTGGTGGTAACTTTGCACTTAAAACTGACCTGGCCATTCTTGGGAAGAATCATATGTATAAGGGATTCGGGATACCGTTTGATCCTGAAGGGGTATTGAGCACCCTTACAGCTATCTGTACATTTATCATAGGCTATTTCACTGGCGATCTGCTCGCAAAGGGACCCGGAAACAGCAAGACAGTTTTGAAACTGATCCTGATAGGAGCAGGGATGAGTGGACTCGGCTATTTGTGGGGCATGGTTTTCCCTCTTAACAAACCATTATGGACAAGCTCTTATGTTCTTTATTCTGCCGGGCTCGCCATGATAGTACTTGCAGTAATCTACCTCCTGGCAGATGTGTTGAAATTCAGAAAATGGGGGATTTTCTTTGTTGTTTTCGGGACTAATGCACTCTTTACATTTGCTCTCGCAGGGATATGGACGAAACTGATGCTCTATGTCATAAAGATCCCGTCAGGTGGAGAAAGGATGAGTTTTTATAACTGGTTTTATGAAAGGGTATGTGTCCCGGTTGCAGGAAATATTAACGGAAGTCTTATGTTTGCAATTATTCAGGTTCTTCTTCTCTGGGGTCTGGCACTGCTGCTCTACAGAAGGAAGATCATGATAAGGCTGTAAGGCGGTATGCGGTGTGTGGTGTGCGGCATAAGTCGGGGGGTGGTGATTCCCCCTTTGAAGGAGGGCACGGGGCACTGGGTACGGAGCACGGAGCACAGGGCACAGGGCACAGGGCACAGGGCAGAAGGCGGAAGTAAGAGAAGGTAGTTTAAAGGATGGCTTGGTTTAAAGACATAGATCCAAAGGTATTGATTTTTTGGTTCCCCTCCCGGGAGGGGTTAGGGTGGGTTTTAAAACAAGACAGAAGGCGGAAGGCGGAAGGCGGAAGTAAGAGAAGGTAGTTTAAAGGATGGCTTTATTTAAAGACATAGATCCAAAGGTATTGATTTTTTGGTTCCCCTCCCGGGAGGGGTTAGGGGTGGGTTTTAAAACAAGACAGAAGGCGGAGGGCGAAAGGCGAAAGTAAGAGAAGGTAGTTTAAAAGATGGCTTGGTTTAAAGACATAGATCCAAAGGTATTGATTTTTTGGTTCCCCTCCCGGGAGGGGTTAGGGGTGGGTTTTAAAACAAGTCAAAAGACAAAAGGCAAAAGTAAAAAGATAAAGATAGTGAATGATTGAAACAGATATAGTATCCGATGGGTACAGGGAATTGTTTGGAATCCGGGATTTTAAAATTTCGGCCCTGCCTCAGTCGGGGTCGGACAGGAAATATTTCAGAATAATTAAAGGTACAGAAAGTGTCATCGGGGCATATAATCCAAATATGGAAGAAAATGAAGCATTTATCGGATTTACGAACCATTTCCTTGCAAAGGGATTACCTGTTCCTGAAATATTCGGTTTTCTGCCTGAAAAGAATGTCTATTTTCTGAAGGATCTGGGGGATCTGAATCTATTTACCTGGCTGCAGAACAAACTTGAGTCCACAGGCTTTGATAATGAGGCCGAGACATTCTATCAGAAAATCCTTGATAAGCTGATAAGGTTCCAGATAAATGGAATTGAAGGACTGAATCTGGATCTCTGTTATCCTCACAGGAGCTTTGACAGGCAATCGATGATGTGGGATATGAATTATTTCAAATACATGTTTCTTAAGCTGCTGGCAGTGCCCTTCAATGAGAGAAGGCTGGAACACGATTTTGAATGTATGGCAGATTTTCTTCTTGAGACCGGTCAGGATTTTTTCCTGTACAGGGATTTTCAGTCTGCCAATGTCATGATTGTTGATGGCGAGCCATGGTTTATTGATTATCAGGGTGGAAGAAAAGGTGCACCTCAATATGACGTTGCTTCCCTGCTCTATGATGCCAAGGCGCATATTCCTGAAAAATCACGTCAATTGCTGTTAAAATATTATATAGATGCATTCTGCTCAGTATCCGGAGAAAAAAAAGAAGAATTCACAGGCTATTTCACCGGCTTCAGCATGATACGACTTATGCAGGCTTTGGGAGCCTTCGGATTCAGGGGCTTGTATGAAAGGAAGCCGACATTCACAGGCAGTATTGTACCTGCGGTCAGGTTATTGATTCAATTAATCGATTCAGGAAATCTTCCCGTGGAATTGCCTGAATTATTCTGTACTGCCAGGGCAATACCCCTCGTTCAGATCTATAAGGAACTTGAAAAAGGAGCCCAAATTTATTGAAATAAGAAATCTTAAAACAAATTCAACTAACCACTGAGTTTCACAGAGTGACACGGTACAGATCCACGGAGGAAGCCGTGCAACTCCGTTAAACCAAGTTTAACTCCGTGTTTGATAAAAGATTATGAAAGCAATGATATTCGCCGCTGGTCTGGGCAAACGGCTGGGAACAATTACCACGACAATTCCAAAGGCGCTCGTCGACGTCAATGGCAAGACTGTTCTTCAGAGAGCCGTCGAAAAGTGTACGGCAGCCGGGTTCAATGATATAATAATTAATGTTCATCACTTTGCCGATATGGTCGAACAGGAGGTGAAGAGGTTGAATAGGATGGGATTTATGGTTTCTGTTTCAGATGAGAGGGACCGTCTTCTGGAAAATGGAGGGGGTCTGTACAAAGCCAGGAATTTCTTTGACAGTAAACCATTTCTTCTCTATAACGTCGACATAGTTTCCGATCTGGATCTGACTTTACTATACAGGTTGCATATGGAAAAAAAAGGACTTGCAACACTGGCTGTCAGAAATCGTCCGGGGAAGAGATTTCTTCTTGTTGACAATGAGGGTCGTCTGCGCGGATGGAGAAATGTTTCAACCGGGGAAGAGATAATTACAGGGCCTGTTGATGAAGAACTGATCCAGATAGCGTTCTCAAGCATGCATATAGCTGAGCCCGGAATCTTTGGCTACATGAAGGAGGGTATATATACCCTTATTGATTTATATCTTCAACTGGCAGGTGAACATGAAATCTTTACCCTCAGGCACGATGATGGTTACTGGGTGGATATAGGAACTCCTGAAAGTCTTGAAGTTGTCAGGAAATTGCCCGGAGCTTTATAATCCCGGGTGCCGGGAGTCATTATCCCTCTCAGGGTCACAGTTTCCAGAATGTTCTTGTGAAAATTGCAAAGACGGTAATTATTTCGAGTCTGCCGATTATCATCAGTAGACTAAGGACCACCTTGGTGATCTCCGGAACATCTGCAAAGCTGCTTGTGGGTCCGACACTTCCCAGTCCAGGTCCTATTCCTGCCATGCAGGTTGCCACAGAACTGGAAGCAGTTATCGGATCCAGTCCGGTAAGCGAAACAATTAAAGTTCCGATTAAAAACAGAAAGAGGTACATCACCACGAATGACAGTATGGATATATTAGTGTTCTCAGGAATGACTTTCCCGTTAACTCTGATAAATGAGACCGATTTGGGATGATTCAGCCTGATAAACATGTTTTTTATATTCTTGGTAACAACAAGATGCCTGGCCATTTTGATGCCACCACTTGTAGACCCTGTGCTGCCACCTGCAAACATTAGAAGGAAAATCAATAATACGGATGCCAGCGGCCAGAGAATATAATCTGCAGAAACGAATCCTGTACAGGTTATTATCGAGACAACCTGAAAGAAACCTTCACGGAATGCCTCCTCGAAAGTTCTTGTCGAATGTATAGCCAGAGTTAAGGTAGCAATTGATCCTGCGGCAAAAATAACTGCAATATAAAACCAGAGCTCTTCATTTTGTTTTATTTTTTTAAAGTTGAGCTTTACAAGGAAATAATATATTACCTGGCTTATGCCCGCCAGAAACATAAATATCAGTACAATGTACTGGGAATAACTCGAATATGACATAAGACTGTCATTTTTCGTGGAGAAGCCACCTGTTGCCACTGTGCCGAAGGAATGGCAAATGCTGTCGAAAAGGTTCATGTCTCCCAGGTCGAGGAGGATAATTTCAGCAAGCGTTAGTCCAAGATATATGAATAATACCCTGAATCCAATAGCCTTGGTTTTAGGGTGAATCTTTTCCTTCAGCGATGATTCCAGGATGAACAGATGATACCCGGTTACCCGAAGGGAGGGGAGTACTACTATTACGAGCACAATGATGCCTATGCCACCGAACCAGTGAGTGAGGCTTCGCCAGAAGAGTATCGAGTAGGGCAGTGCTTCAATGTCTTTGATAATGGAAGACCCTGTGGTTGTAAAACCTGATGCGGATTCAAAGAATGCATTGATAAAAGATGGAATGGTACCGCTTAAAATATATGGGAGGGTGCCGAGCAGTGAAAAAACAATCCATGAGAATACCACGGAAAGATAACCATCCCGGTTGTTGAATTTCTCAGCATCTGATTTCCTGCCTGCAAGAAAGAACATTCCGGATAAAGCCAGGCTGATTGTAGATGATGCCAAAAAGGGGGTAAGGGATTCTTTATATATCAGGCAGACAGGCAGGCAAAAAAGGTATGCAAGTGTTTCGATCAGAAGAATCCTGCTCAATATCCTTAAAATTAACAGCGGATTGATAAGCTTCATAACAGGGGTCCGGGAAATTTAAGCTACAAATATAAGCAGAAATAGTTGTGATCAGTTTTTTACCATCCCGAATAGCTTGCCATGGTCATTTTGCATTCCATTCGCTCTGTATGGTAATTTTTAATCTTATATTTGAGGCTGTTTTATTTGTGGAGCATAGGTGTTCATGATTACGACAGTATTGAGTATTGAAGGATTTTGTGAATAACTTTCAAACAATTTTTATTCATGGGAAAAGTATTGGTTATAGGCGCCGGCGGAGTAGGAAACGTTGTTGTCCATAAGATGGCCTCGATGCCGGAAGTTTTTACCGAAATCATGCTGGCGAGCAGAACCAGATCCAAATGCGATGCAATAGCGGCAAAAATTGGCAGGGGAAGGATCAAAACTTCAGAGGTTGATGCTGATAATGTTCCGGAACTGGTAAAACTTATCACGTCTTTCAATCCTGACATTGTTGTCAATGTTGCACTGCCATACCAGGATCTTCATATAATGGATGCCTGCCTGAAAACGGGGGTTGCTTACCTTGATACGGCAAACTATGAGCCACTTGAGGAGGCCAGGTTTGAGTACAGCTGGCAGTGGGCCTACAGGGAGAGGTATAAAAACGCCGGGATCACAGCAATCCTTGGTTGTGGGTTTGATCCCGGGGTAACGTCCATTTTCACTGCCTATGCTGCAAAACATCATTTTGATGAAATGCACTATCTCGATATTGTCGACTGCAACGCCGGTGATCACGGAAAGCCTTTTGCTACCAACTTCAATCCTGAAATAAATATCAGAGAGGTGACTCAGAAAGGTAAATACTGGGAAAATGGCAAGTGGGTGACAACCAAGCCGCATGCAATACACAGACCCCTTACTTATCCGGAAATCGGACCCAAAGAATCATATCTTATCTATCATGAGGAGCTTGAATCACTGGTGATAAATTTCCCTACATTAAAAAGAGCCAGGTTCTGGATGACATTCGGGCAGGAATATCTTACACATCTGCGTGTCATTCAAAATATAGGAATGGCAGGAATCGAACCTATCATGTTTGAGGGAAGAGAGATTATCCCCATACAGTTCCTGAAAGCCGTACTGCCGGATCCCGGTGAGCTTGGAGAGAATTATACTGGTCAGACATCGATCGGATGCAGAATAAGTGGCATCAGGGACGGCAAGGGAAAGAACTACTATATATACAATAATTGCAGTCATGAGGCTGCATATGCCGAGACTGGTGCACAGGGAGTCAGTTATACCACAGGTGTTCCGGCAGCAATTGGTGCAATGATGTATCTGAAGGGTATCTGGAAGAAACCTGGTGTTTTCAACGTAGAGGAATTTGACCCCGATCCCTTCCTGGCTGAGCTGAACAGGCTGGGACTTCCCTGGGTTGAATTACATGATGCTGATCTTGAATTGTAACAAAGAATGACCCTGTAGCCTGATGACCATCACCTGAAACCTTTTGCAATGCCGGTAAACTACAGTATACTTCCCTCGCCATGTTATGTTATAGACGAAGAGAGACTCAGGAATAACCTTTCATTGCTAAAGCATGTTTCGGACCAATCCGGCGCAGAGATCATCCTTGCTTTCAAGGGTTTTGCAATGTGGGGTGTTTTTCCCGTTGTCAGGGAATATATTTCAGGTGCAGCTGCAAGTTCTGCAGATGAGGCCCGTCTCTGTTTTGAGGAGATGCATTCTCCTGCACATACTTATTCACCGGTTTATAAGGAGAATGATTTTTTGGCGGTAATGAGTTACAGTTCACATGTTACCTTCAATTCTCTTAGCCAGTACCGGAAGTTCGCCTCCTCTGTTGCTGATTACCCCGTTAAAATTTCGGCGGGATTAAGAATTAATCCTGAATTCTCGGAAATAAGTCACGGACTGTATAATCCATGCTCTCCCGGATCCAGGCTGGGCATTGTTGCCGGTGACCTTGACGATGGATTGCCTGAAGGGATAGAAGGTTTGCACTTTCATGTTCTTTTTGAATCGGATTCCTTTGCACTTGAAAAAGTTCTTGAGGTTGTCAGTAATAAGTTCGGAAAGTTTTTTCCTAAGTTGAAATGGATAAATATGGGGGGTGGTCATCTCATCACCCGCAAAGGTTATGATACCGGCCATCTTATAAAGATCCTCAGAGAGTTCAGGGAAAGATCAGGGCTGCATGTAATCCTGGAACCAGGAAGCGCTTTTGCATGGGAAACCGGCGAGCTGGTTGCCACAGTTGAAGATATTGTTGAAAATCAAGGCATTCAGACAGCGATCCTGGATGTATCCTTTACGGCTCATATGCCCGATTGCCTGGAGATGCCATATAAACCTGCTGTCAGATATGGAACGGATCCTGTCCCGGGGAAGCCCACATACAGACTGGGAGGAAATTCATGTCTCTCAGGAGACTTCATGGGTGACTGGTCATTTGATAAGCCACTCAAACCTGGCGACCGGATAGTCTTCCTTGATATGATTCATTATACAATGGTCAAGACCACTACGTTCAACGGGGTTCATCATCCATCTGTAGGCATCTGGACGAAAGAGGGAAAATTCAGGCTGATCAGGGAGTTTGGTTACAGCGACTATAAAAACAGGTTATCCTGAAGCTTCACCGTCATTTGCGCTTCGCGCGTCATTAATGGTCACTATTATACTATTGAATGACAACTTAATGACAATTGAATGACAGCGCAGCCTCACCTCCAATTCATCTCCTGTTAATGGTGATATCCGTAACAAGCATTTTGTCAGATAGAAGAACTGCATGCACGATTTTCGATGCGACGATTTCAGGGTTCATGAAGCCGCTTAAATCCTTGTCCTGACCAGGGATATTCCAGAAGTCTGTCCTCATTCCTCCCGGATATACGGCAATTATATTGCGTTTGGTTCCCTTGAATTCATTTCTCAATGCCTCGGTATATCCTCTTGCACCAAATTTGGCGGCGCAGTAAAGTGTCTCCATGGCTCTTCCGATTAATGCGGAAGTTGACATGATGTTGACTATTGTAAGCTCCTCTTCGAGCGGTGTCAGCCTTAAGATCTCAGAAGTCAGAAGGATCATGCCTTTAAGGTTTGCTTCAAATACAGTATCCACCATTTCCGAGGTGGTGGTTTCAGCGTTGGCAAACAGGCCCATTCCTGCATTATTAAAGAGATATTCAACGATCATGCCGTTTGTGACCAGGAAATTACCAACATTTATGACATCCTTCTCGTTTCCGATGTTGCACATTATGGAATCCACCGAATTGTCTGAAGCTGATCTGCCCAATCTGACGGCGGCATTTTCAAGTTTTGCCCCATTACGGCCTAAAATAACTACATTTTTACCGGATCTGGCAAGCAGGTCAGAAATTTCGAGACCAAGTCCGCTTGCCCCGCCGCTTATCAAGGATATTTTTTTCATCATAATGGGGTTTATCAGGTGAATATCAGGAAAACCATCAGATGAGATTTATCGCCTTCCGGATTTCATGTAAATATACCTAAATCATATGAATTGGAATTTAAAGCACCAGGATTCACTCTTTTTTTGATAATCATTTCTCTTTTCATACTTTTGCGGCTCAAATCCGGAATATGCACAGGAAACTGTTTAAAACGTGGGCGCACCTTGCACTGCTTGCAGCAAACATTATTTATGGAATAAACTACTCGGTGGCAAAAGCAGTAATGCCTGATCAGATTAAACCGCTTGCTCTCGTGGCTTTAAGAAGTATCAGTGCTGCTCTGCTCTTTTGGGTGACAAGTATTTTTTTGCCAAAAGAGAAAGTTCGCAGGAAAGATTTGTTGTACCTGTTTGGCTGCTCATTTTTTGGAGTTGTTATTAATCAGGTACTCTTTCTGGTAGGACTTAATTACACTTCTCCTGTCAATTCTTCAATAATAATATCAACAAACCCGATTTTTGCCTTTGTCTTTGCTGCAATTATTCTTAAAGAAAATATATCACTTTTAAAAAGCATCGGACTTTCGATCGGGCTATCCGGAGTATTGCTTTTAATTCTTCAGAACGGAACCCCTGATATTAACAGCGATACTTTTATTGGAGATATTTATACCCTGATAAACACAATCAGCTGGGCGTTTTATACTGTGATTATTAAAAGGATGCTTGAAAGATATCATCCTGTTACAGTGATGAAATGGACATTCACATTCGGAATGTTTACTACAATCCCGATAGGATACAGTCAATGGAGTACGATGGATTGGTCCAAGATTTCCTTAAATGGATGGCTAGGAATAGCATTTGTCGTTGTATTTGCAACTTACCTTGGTTACCTTCTCATTTCATTCGGACTCAGACGTCTTAGTCCGACAATCGTAAGTACTTACACCTATATCAATCCTGTGATAGCCGCCTACCTGGCCACACTGATGGGGCAGGACCATATCAATTTTGTAATGGTACTATCTGCTCTGCTTATATTTGCAGGTGTATTCGTTGTCAGCAAACAGAGAAACAATAGTCCTTTAAGCCAATGAAAATTCTCATTATATGTACATTAGCATCGCTGGTTACTGCATTTCTTTCGTCCAATGATCTATGTGCTCAATCGGAAAGCATTGATATACTTCACTATGAATTCACCCTTTCACTCAGTGATTCAACTGATCAAATCTCCGGTAGTGCAGTAATTGATATCAGAATACTGAA
Source organism: uncultured Bacteroidales bacterium (assembly GCA_963789465.1). Classification (GTDB taxonomy): domain Bacteria; phylum Bacteroidota; class Bacteroidia; order Bacteroidales; family VadinHA17; genus LD21. The sequence continues at coordinate 1,493,006 of CAWBLL010000019.1, read as the reverse complement.
AAAAACCGATTCCCTGAAGTTTGATCTTAAGGGATTGAACAGCCAGGGTAAAGGTATGAGTGTTCTTGCAGTAAAGATGGGAGGGGCGGAATTGAAGTTGCGGCAGGATATGGAAAAGTGTGCCATTATTCTAAATAATTCTGCAAATGCAAATGATACTATTGAACTAAAGATTGACTACCAGGGAATACCCTCTGATGGTCTGATAATCTCAAAAAACAGGTATGGAGACCGGACTTTCTTTGCTGATCACTGGCCGGACAGGGCTCATAATTATCTGCCATGCATTGATAATCCATACGATAAGGCATCAGTTGATTTTATAATAGTAGCGCCTGACAGATATAGTGTTGTGGCTAACGGAAGGCTGATCGAGGAATCAGACCTTGACCATAATCTTAAGCTTACCCATTGGAGTGAGAGTGTTCCGCTTCCTGTCAAGGTAATGGCTTTCGGGGCTGCCAGATTTGCTGCCAGATATGAAGGTGAAGCAGATAGCATACCTGTTTGGTCATGGGTTTTTCCACAGAACAGGTTGGAAGGTTTTAATGATTATTCCGTTGCCCTGAAACCACTTGAATTTTATAGCAGGCTTATAGGAGATTTTCCTTTTGAAAAACTTGCCAATGTCCAGTCAAAAACAGTTTTTGGTGGCATGGAGAATGCAGGAGCAATTTTTTATGCTGAAAATTCCGTTACAGGTCAGGGTAAGGCCGAAAGACTTATTGCCCACGAAATAGCACATCAATGGTTCGGCGATTGCGTCACGGAAGCTGACTGGCATCATATCTGGCTTAGCGAAGGTTTTGCCACCTATTTGACTGATATGTATTCAGAGTCCATTCAGGGAAAGGCGAGACTTGCTGCAGATATGGCACAGATCCCGGAAAATTATTATCGGGTACTACGAAAGAAGCCAAAAGCCTGTAATTGATACAACAATCACTGACCTCATGCAACTTCTGAATATTAATTCCTACCAGAAAGGGGCATGGATACTTCATATGCTGAGATCCGAAACAGGAGACAAGGTTTTTTTTGAGGGACTGAGACTTTATTATCACAGGTTCAGGAATTCAAATGCCCTCAGTTCCGATTTTCAAAAGGTGATGGAAGAGGTAAGCGGGATGGACCTGAACCGTTTTTTCAGACAATGGCTCTATATCGCCGGGCAGCCAGATCTTAAAATATGGGAACGGTCAAATAAAAAGAAAGGAACAACGGATATTTTTATCGAACAGGAACAGGATAATCTTTTTGACTTCGGTCTCGATTTGCTTATAAGGGACAGTTCAGGGGAACGAGTTGAAAAAGTTGCCGTGAAAGACAGATTAACAAAGATAAAGGTGCAGTCAGCAAAAGTTATGGAGATAACGCCCGATCCGGATGTGAAATTATTGTTCAAAATGGAAAAATGAACTTCCTGTAAAATTAACATTCACCTTCTATCCTTCACTTTCCGGCACCCATTAGTCCGCACATCGCATCTATCCATTTATTACACCCGATCCTACAAGTTCATCATTGTCATACCATGCTGCAAACTGACCGGGAGCGATCCCTCTCTGCAGCTCATTGAAGATAATATAATATCCTTTACTTTGCAAAAAGATCCTTGCTGCCTGTAGTGGTTGACGGTATCTTATCCTTACCATATAATCGCGGCAATCTCCTGTTTTCATTTCCAGGTCAGGCCTTATCCAGTGTGCCTCATCTTTATTTATGAACAGCCCTTTACGGTTTAATCCCGGATGTGAATGACCCTCTCCCGTATAAATAATATTTTTTTCCACATCAGTTCCAATCACAAATAGCGGCTCAGCGTGTCCTCCAATATTCATCCCTTTTCTCTGGCCGATAGTGAAAAAGTGAGCTCCATTATGTTCTCCGATGATCTGTCCGTTAGATGGTTCGTAATCAAATGGCCGGCTCATCTGATGAAGAGTTTCTTCCCCGGCATCCTTTTCAGACAGTCCTGCCTGAAATACCGGGAATATTGAATTGTCATCAATTTCTATTATTGGGCCCCTGATGGCCTTGAGCTTCTGTTGAAGGAAGGTGGGAAGATGGACTTTTCCGACAAAGCATATCCCCTGGGAATCTTTACGATGGGCTGTGGCGAGTCCAAGTTGCCCTGCAATTTCACGGACGTCAGCTTTTGTAAGAGCTCCTACCGGGAAAAGAGCGTTTGATAGTTGTTTCTGATTTACCTGGCAAAGAAAGTAACTCTGATCCTTGTTCTGGTCGTTTCCTGCCAGAAGCCGGTATATGGTTCTGTCTCCTGACACTATCTGGTCTTTCCGGCAGTAATGTCCGGTGGCTACAAAATCTCCTCCAAGTCTTAGCGCCTCTTCGGCAAAGGAATCGAACTTTATTTCCCTGTTGCAGAGAACATCGGGATTTGGAGTACGTCCTTTTTCATATTCCGAGAACATGTAATCAACAACTTTTTTTCTGTATGGTATACTCAGATCGACCTGATGGAATGGAATCTTCAGTTTTTTTGCTACCATTTCGGCAAACATAAGATCATCTTCCCAGTGACAATCGCTCTGGAGCAGTCCTGTTGTATCATGCCAGTTTTTCATGAATAACCCCGTTACTTCATAACCCTCTTCCCTGAGGATCCATGCAGCAACACTGGAGTCAACTCCTCCTGACAGCCCTACAACTACTCTTTTTTTCATGCTGCAAAGGTAAAAAAAAATGTCGTGCCGGTCTTGTTTGTCTTGCCAGTCGTGCAATCTTTGACAAGGCCGGTTACGTCTTCATGGAGACTTGTACGACCGGCACGACCGTCACGACTTTTATTTAATGCTTCCGACTGATCAAGACCTTAAATAGTTAACTTTATGCGATTATGGGAATTGGCACCTTAACGATATACAGCGCCTCTGCAGGGTCAGGGAAAACGTATACCCTTACGGAAATTTATCTTGAAAAGCTTTTCATATCCAGATACAGCTACCGGAAGATCCTTGCCGTGACATTTACAAATAAGGCAACCGCAGAGATGAAATCACGGATCCTCGATAACCTGCATAAGCTTTCATCCGGACAGGACTCAGATTATCTGCAATTCCTTATGATGAGTACCGGCAGGAGTGAAGACTGGATAAGAAATGAATCGGGGATAATTTTAAATACTATCCTGAATGATTTTTCAAGATTCTCTGTTTCAACAATCGACAGTTTTTTTCAGAAAATTCTGCGTTCATTCACACGTGATGCAGGCCTTCACTCAGGTTTCAACATTGAACTGGATCACAGCAACATACTCTCTTCAGCAGTCGATGCGACACTTGCATCGGCAATAGCAGGTACTGAGCTTAATAAATGGCTGGGCACGTATGCCATGACAAATATTGACGATGATAAGAACTGGAACCTGAAGGATGGTATTCTGAGACTGTCAGAAGAGTTATTCAAAGAGAAATTCAAGATTTTATCAGCCGGTGAGCACCCTAAACTCGAAAACAAAGAGCTTCTGCTTGCCTATATTGAAAGGATAAGAACAATTTCAACTTCATTCGAAAAAACGGTCTCCGATTTTGGAAAAGAGGCCTGGCGGATTTTCTCAGTACATGAATTGTCTGATGATATGTTTTACCGGAAAGGCCAGGGAGTACCAGGATTCATTCGTGCCATGAATGAAGGATCGGTCAGGGAGCCAAACAGTTATGTGCGTGAGATTGAAAAGCCGCAGCCAAGATGGTCTACAGGCGGCATGGCCACTCCGCTGCAGAACGCGGTTGAAAACGGCCTTGGTTCAGTGATGATTGAAGCACTCCGTTTCCTTGACCGGAATATGAAAGATTATAAAACCGCTACTGCAATATTATCAAATATTTATGCCCTCGGGATTTTATCTGACGTATTGTATAATATACACCTTATAACGACTACTGAGAACAGTTTTCTGCTGTCCGACGCCGGAGAAGTCCTGAACCGCATAACCGGGGCCGACCAGGCGCCGTTCATATATGAGAAGGTAGGCAATCAATATGAGAATTTCATGATTGATGAGTTTCAGGATACATCCATAATTCAATGGAATAATCTCGGACCGCTGATTGATAATAGTATGGCTCAGGGATTCGACAACCTTGTTGTGGGGGACATAAAGCAGTCCATCTACAGATGGAGAAACAGCGACTGGAGAATACTTGGTAGTTATCTGAACAGCAAGATAGATAATGAAAGATTTATAAGCAAACCACTTACAAAAAACTGGAGAAGCCTTTCAAATATTGTCGCATTCAACAACTCGCTCTTTACTGTGATACCCGAACAGATTGACAAGGTATTTGAAGAGGATTCCGGACATAAAAATTTTAGGGAAATCTATTCCGAAGCAGTTCAATCCTGTAACGGAGTAAAAACAGGAGGTTTCGTCAGGATTGAATTTATTGACAATGAAAAGGAGAAGAAATGGCAGGATACCGTTTTGGATAAACTTCCCGGAGTAATTGAGATGCTGCAGGATAAGGGATATGATGCTTCTGATATCGGAATAATTGTGAGAGATGGCAGGGAAGGAACGAACGTATTACAGACCTTTATAGATTACAGTTCCGTTTGCGGGGAGGAAAAGAGACATATCTATAATTATAATGTTGTTTCAGGTGATTCATTGCTACTCTCAAAATCAGCTGCAATTAAGTTCATTATAGCAGTTCTCTCAGTTGTTAATAATCCCGTCGATATAATCAGCAGAGCCTTGATGCTTAGATTTTTTCTTCTCTCTGAAGGAAGTCCTGAAGCTGAGCAGGTATCTCTTAATGGTGAAAGGCTCACAGATATTTCGGCTGACTATTTCCCTGCCGGGTACGAAGCTTTTCTTGAAGGGTTAAAGCAATTGCCATTGTTTGAAGCGACAGAAAGCATAATAAGATTTTTCGGGCTGGGAGAAACATTATCGAATGTAGCTTACCTGAATACTTTCCAGGATTATGTGGTAAATTTTACAGGCAGCAAAGCAGGTGACCTGAAGTCCTTCCTCGAATGGTGGGAAACTACGGGGTCTGGTAAATCGGTTGTATTACCCGATAACCAGAATGCCATGAGGATCCTTACGATCCATAAATCCAAAGGGCTTGAATTCAGGGTGGTCATTCTGCCTTTCCTGTCCTGGAATCTCGACCATATCGCTTCCAAGCAGCCGTTCTTATGGGTAAAACCCGAAACAGCTCCTTTTAATGATCTGGGCATTGTCCCTGTAAAATACAGCTCTGAACTTTCAAAGACCTGGTTTGCAGAAAGCTACGCTGAGGAAAAGCATTCTGTTTTTGTCGATAATATAAACCTTCTCTATGTCGCTCTGACAAGGGCAAAAGAGGTTATTTATGGTTTTTCGGTTAACAATCCAAAGCTTACCGGATCAATTGCAGGTATCCTGAAGAGCGCCATGCTCTCCGGCTCTCCCGTGATTGCAGAGGAAGGCATCGATATCAGCAGATTTTACAACAGTGAGAAACATCTTTTTGAATATGGGGATATTCCTGAAAAGCAAAAGAGGTTGAGAAAGGTGACAGATTTTGTTTCAGGAAAGTATATCGTCAGCCAGGCTATGGATTCTCTCCGGCTTAAGTTGCACGGTGAAAATTATTTTTCGACAGCGGAAGTCAGAACAAGAGAAAGGATCAATTGGGGTAAGATCATGCATGAGATCTTTGAGGGAATAAAGACCACAGATGATATCAGCAGATCTGTCAGAAAACTTGTTCTTGAGGGTAAACTAACAGCTCAGGCCGCTTTGGATCTGGAAAAAAGAATTGAAAAGCTTATAGCCATGCCGGATGTTACAGATTGGTTTAAGCCTGGAGGAGAGATTCTCACTGAATCCGGAATTCTTCTGCCTTCAGGCCACACAAGGCGTCCCGACAGAATTATATTCAGGGATGGGAAAGTTACTATTGTAGACTTCAAGTTCGGGGAAGAATCTCCGCACTATCTTGAACAGATTGACCAGTACCGCAGACTAATGGCTGAAATGGGCTACACGAGTATTGAAGCATATATCTGGTATGTAGATAAAAATTTAATTGTATCTGCTTAAATGTCAGGTGATAAAAGGGAAGTGAGAGCATTTCTGTGGGGGCATGAACGGAGGTTCAATGCCTACTCGAATTATTTCAGAAGAATTTACGGAGCCCGTGTGCAGAAGGTCTCCATAGATGCAGGTTTTACCTGCCCTAACCGGGATGGTACTAAAGGAAGGGGAGGGTGCACCTATTGCAACAACGATGCCTTTAACCCTTCCTATTGTCAGCCTGAGAAGTCGGTTACCCATCAGATAGAGGAAGGGGTAAGGTTTCATAAATGGAGGTACAGGGAAGCCGGGTCATACCTGGCATATTTTCAGGCCTATTCCAATACCTATGCGCCTGTTGAGAAACTGCGGAAGCTGTATGAGGAAGCATTGGGGTATCCGGGAGTTATTGGTCTGGTAATAGGTACGCGTCCTGATTGTATTGATGAAGAAAAGCTTGCATTGCTGAAAGAACTTGCAGGTAAATGTTACCTGGCTGTCGAATATGGAATAGAATCCTGCTACAATAAAACACTTCTCAGAATAAACCGTGGTCATACATTTGAAGATGCAGTGGCTGCAGTTGAAAAGACTACAGGGCTGGGAATTATCACCGGTGCCCACTTCATACTTGGTCTGCCTGGCGAATCCAGGGAAGAAATGCTTGAACAGGTAGAGCTTATTTCAAAGCTGCCTCTTAAAACTGTTAAATTTCATCAGCTTCAGATCATAAGAGGAACTGCAATGGAAATGGAATTCAGGGAGAATCCCGGTGATTTTGAACTCTTTACATGGGAGGAATATCTTGATTTCATTATAACTTTTCTTGAGAGACTTAATCCTGCCATAGTTGTTGAACGGTTTACAGGTGAAGCTCCTCCAGGTTTTTAACGGGAACAGGATGGGGAAAAAAGCGTGCAGACCAGATCGTGAATCTTATAGAAAAACGGCTTGAGGAGCTCGATACATGGCAGGGCAGGCTCTATTTATGATGCTGTTTATGCTACCGGTATATGCCATATTCCATAAGAGTGTCCCACATCGCCCAGAAGTTTTCGGGAGGAACATCCTCCTGAATATTATGGACTGGAGTAAATACAAATCCTCCACCCGGTGCCATAATGTCAAGTATCCGCTTTACTTCATCACTGACCACCCCGGGTCTGGCATTTTTAAGGGTGGATTGTGTATTTACACCTCCGCCCCAGAAGACCAGGTCATTTCCAAAATCTTTCTTTAAGCCTTTAAGGTCCATATTTGCTGCGGTAAACTGTACAGGATTGTAAATGTCCAGTCCAGCCTCAATGAGATCGGGCAGGAGCACCCTTACTGATCCGCAGGAGTGCATGAATATTTTGACATGTGGGAGTCTCTTTCTGATCCTCCGCCAGAGGTATCCAAACCTGGGGATGACTGTTTTTCTGAGATATCCTGGTTCGAGAAGAGTTGATGTCTGTGTTCCGAGATCATCGCATTCGGCAATGACATTTACCCTGTCCTGGAGATCGTTACTGATCAGCCAGTCGATTAACAGATCCCAGTACGTCGCTTTGTACTCAGTAATGATATCAAAAAGTCTTTCAACACCTGCGGGATCTGTCATAGTATCCAGGTACCAGTTCTCATATCCCCTGATTCTGAGCGATGTTTCCGTTAGTCCGGCACAGTTTCTGTCAGCCACCACACCGAAATCCTTAATATTCAGGATCTGTTCCGAAAGATCCTCCAATATGTGGCCTGAATGATTTTCTATATCCGGGCATGTGTAATGTTTCAATCCCTCCTCAATTGAGTCATACTTTTCAATCGGATATGTTGACTGGTTAAAATAGAGATCTTTTTTTTCATCCATTTTCCATGTGCATCCCCAGACATCAGTGATTTCCAGTGCATCATTACTGACTTTCACTTCGTTTTCATAATCAGGAATCCTGCGGGCGCCTATACGTCTTGTATCACTCTTCAGCAGCATCAGGATCTCCTCAGAGGGTGTAACGATCTGCTGTATTGGATCTATCTCTTTCCTGTCGTATTTTGCTGCTATGCCCCGAAATTCCATTGCGCTGACATATGCCTTTTTGCTGATTCCGGTAACAGTTGTCCCGGCAAGATCATACGGTACCCTGTCAGCTTCTTTATGGTTTAGAGCGGCATCGAGTCTTTCTGAACTTTTCATTTACACCTCCATTTTCAATGGTTTAATCTCGGGAATGATGAGATGGATAATACCTAATGCAATTAAGTATCCCACAGACGCAATAATGAATGGTATGTAATAACCGTCTGGTCCCATATTTTGTAATAACCTGCCCACAAGCTGAGCTATAAGGGCTCCGCCTACAGCACCCGCAAAACCTCCGATTCCTGTGACGGTAGCTGTGGCTTTGGCCGGGAATATATCCGATACCAGGCTGAATATGTTGGCGGACCACCCACAATGACCTCCTGCAGCCAGTGCTATGAGTCCTGTTGCCAGCCACATACTGTCAAGATAAGGGACAAGCATAACAGGCAGGGCAAAGATGGCGCAAACCAGAAAACCTGTTTTTCTTCCCCTGTTCAGTGTCCAGCCTCTTTTCAGAAACAGGGAAGTGAGCCATCCGATAAATATTCCGACCAGCCATGATATCAGATAAATGGAAAAGAATGGCAACCCTATCTCATGAAGATTCAATCCGAATCTGCTGTTCAGAAATTTTGCCCCCCAGAAAAGATAGAACCACCAGATTGGATCTGCGATGAATTTTCCGACACATATACCCCAGACCTCTCTCTTTCTGATAAGTGCAGACCAGCTCACTTTTCCTGCCGTTCCCACCGGCTGATCTTCATGTATGTATTTCAGGTCACTCTTGCTGACAAATCTGTGATTTTCCGGTTTTCTGTAAAAAATCAACCAGCAGATTATCCAAATGAAGCTGAGAGGAAGTGTCCAGAGAAATGCAGCTCTCCAGTCGTTGCCAAAAGCTGAAACAACCACAGGGATAATCAGAGGCGAGGCCAGGGTTCCTACATTGGAACCTCCATTGAACAGTCCGACTGCCAGAGCTCTTTCTTTTTTAGGAAACCACTCTGCCAGAACCTTGTTGGCAACCGGAAAATTTCCTGACTGTCCAACTGATAATCCTATGCGTGCAATTGCGAATCCTGTCCATGTCCTGGCCAGGGCTGTAGAGGCCTGGGCCAGCGCCCATAATCCTACTGACAATGAATATCCGGCTCTGGTACCTATCCTGTCGATCAGTCTTCCCATCACAAGGAAGCAAAGAGCGTATCCGATCATAAAAGCCGTATTTATGTTTCCATATTGCTGCTCATTCCATCCGATCTCCTTCTGTAGAAATGGCGCCATAATGCCCAGTGCAGACCGGTCGAGGTAGAGAATGACGGTTGCCAGAAAGAGGAAAAGCAGCACTATCCATCTTATTTTCATAGATTTAGAAATTAATATTCAGGATTTTTCACCTTATCCGTCAGTCTTCGGATGCGATTTCGGATCAGACAGAATGATCATCATAGCATGCAAAGGGTGGCTGGCAATTATACGATGTCAGGGACAACGAACGGAGCTCTGTATTTTCTGGATAGCATGGCATCTGCGTCGGGTGCATTCACAAATTTCATTCCAACGGGATCGAACTCAAGTGTCCTTCCAAGCCTGTAGGAAATATTAGCCAGGTGGACCAGAGCACAGGAATAGAATCCTTCACGGATATCTCCCATGGCAAGCTTCTGATCATCTGCCCTTATCGCTTCAATGAAATTCAGGTAATGGTCACCGAGCCCGCTTCCCCTTTCTCCTTCAGTTCTTTCTTTACCAAGATAAGTCCGCCACTCTTCGACATTCTTGGTCATAAATCCTTTCGACCCCCAAAAAAGATTGCCGACGGTATTTTCCGGGCTCACCATATAGGTGTTGGATGAACCGGGGTTGTCACTCCTGATACCTTCCCGGTTGGTAATCCAGTGCCGAACTTCAAACTGCAGGATTTTTTTCTTGTCGCCACCTCCTTCAGGATTTGGGAATTCAAATGCTGCAATCAGATCATTGGGAGTCTGCTGGTCGTCATCGAACATGAAATGCCCGCCTGTGGCCGATATCTTTACAGGCAGGCTTACATTTAATCCCCAGCGGGCTATATCCATCTCATGCACTCCCTGGTTTCCTATGTCTCCATTTCCATAATCCCAGTTCCAGTGCCAGTTGTAATGAAACCTGTTTTTTGAGAAAGGTCTCCTGGGGGCAGGACCCAGCCAAAGGTCATAATCAACTCCCGGCGGCACGGGTTCATCAGGAGTTTTCCCTATGGTATCACGCCATTTATAGCACAATCCCTTTGCCATATAAACCTCTCCCAGCTTTCCGGCGTGAAGATAATCAGCCATGCTTTGAGCACATGGATTGCTCCTTTGTTCAGCGCCATCCTGTACTATCACTTTATATTTTTCAGCGGCTTCGACCAGCTTCATTCCTTCATGGAAATTATGACAACAGGGCTTCTCAACCGATACATGCTTACCTGCCTGTATTGCCCAGATTGATGCAAGTGCATGCCAGTGGTTTGGCGTTACCACGGAAACAGCATCCACATCCTTATCTTCATAAAGCTTCCTTAAATCAGTGTAGAGCCTGGGGCGGGGCAACCCTTTATCTGTGAAATGTTTCTTAATCCTTTCATCGAAAAGATTGCTGTCAACATCACACAATGCAACCACCTGTGCTTTTCCAGTTCCTGCATATCCTGCAATATGATTTTCTCCCTGTCCCCTGATGCCTATAACAGCAACATTAACACGGTCATTTGCCCCTTTCCATCCGGAGCCTGTGAGAATAACAGGTGACATACCAATACCTGCACTGCCTGCAGCAGCCAATCTGGTGAATTTGCGTCGGTCCATGATACTTATTGTTTATTTGGTGAATAAATTGCAAAGAGGTTCCTGGTTAAGCAGCTAAATTTACCCAAAAAATTCAACACCTGCTATGGAGGAATGCTATCAATTCAAGGAAGAAGTTCCATTCCTTTGGATTACTGACCTTACAATCAGTCTCAGGCAGGCACCCTTGCCCACCCTGACCGGATAACCTTCCAGGAGCTCTTCTCCACTAAAGATCTGTGGTTTAGGGTCATTCTCTCTTCTTATCTCATATGTTTTTTTCTTCTCTACAGTGAAATACTCAGGGAACTGATTTATCCTTGGCCAATCCATGGGAAGATGCATAAATTCAGAATGCCTTTGCCTGTCGAACATCAACCGTCCTTCCCACTCTTCACCGGAAAAGATGGTAATGTATAACAGGCTGTCCTGGCTTACTGCGCCGATCTCGATATCACTGCGCCATGGCACCACATATGTGCCCTGCGTCTTCCACAGACAGTACATTATTGAAGTTCTTGCGAAATTTCCGTCTCCGTGCCAGCCCTCTATAATGCCCGATTGCTGCTGCTTCTTCCACATTACCTTTATTTCGCTGTTTATCCAATGTTCTGCAGAGGTGACTGTTTCACGTGCACATAGGTTAAGTGCGCCTTCAATTGCATCAGCATATCCATCTGCACTTGAACCTTCCCACGGGAAATTCCGGTATTTATCATTAAGAACTGACAGAGCCTTAAGTACAGCTTCTCTGTAATTTTGTACACTATCGAGCAAATAGACTGTATAGAAGCCATTTAACGTATAGCCAAAGTTATCAGCGATGGCTCCGTCAACCGGAATTCCTTTCACGGGATTAACGGAGTTATAGAACAACCCCTCTTTATTCCGTCCAATGGCAAGGATACGATCAAGCATTTCATACAAGGGGGCTTTATATGCCAGCTTCTTGTCAGGATCTGCATAAGAGACAGTAGCATAAAGTTCACAAAGTCCTGAAATTATTTCACACCCATGGTCGCGTAACCTCAGTACTTTGAAATTTCGTGTAGGATGATTTGTCCCCAGAAGGTAATAATCGCCAAGCCTGATTGCTTCTTCAAGATACTTTTTGTCACCCGTTATCCAGTAAATTCTGGACAATGCCTGCAGCATGTCTCCATTTACTTCAGGGTCATCAGAAATGATGCTGCCAAACGGAGTTTTTAAGGCAGCGTGTTTCCATATATCATCGGTGATCGAGATCATCCTGTCGGACCATTGACTTGGTCCAAGCCATTCGGTAAGGGGTATAAGGCCGTCCTTGACATATTCGGCTGACCCGAAAATTATATCGGACAAAATAATATTCTTTTTCCGGAAACCTTTTTTTGAGAAGGAATAAGTGTCAGGCAAAGTCCCGACCCTTGAGGTCAGCCTGGTTTCGGTCCTGAGCATCTCAAGCATTTTTCCATTGAACAGCTCCCTGTCAAGAAGTGCCGAGGTTAATACCATGAACGGATAATTATCAGCTGCGCAGTCTTTTGCATTCCATATATCGCGGCTTGGATTATCCAGGATGTTTCTGGGTATCAGCCCCGTTGACGGGTCTGCCAGTTCCAGCCAGCCATACACAAATTTCAGACATCTGTTAAATCCCTCATTTGCCAGTTTGCCATTTTGCTCAGCCATGACGAAAACAAGCCTGGCTTCATCCGAATTAAATATATCCTGATGGACACATCCGGTCAATAACAAAATGATAGTCAGTTTTATGATTATGCCGGTCCTTTTCATAATCTCGGAAATATTAGACTTTGAACAAATATAATCACTTTAATGGCGGAAGGCTGATCCTCTTTAACTAAATTTGATGGTTCATTGAAATTGTAATATTATTAATATCTTATTAAAGCACTGACAGCCTGATGCCTGATGCCCGACGCCTGACGCCTGACGCCTGATGCCTGATGCCTGATACATATGGAGTATTTTCTTGAAAATATAGCCCGTTCACTCTATGCCGAATTCGGCAACACCCTTAATCGTCACTGTCTGGTTTTTCCTAACCGCAGAGCGGCTCTTTATTTCATGAAATACCTTGCTTCAGGTATAACTAAACCGGTATGGGCGCCTGCCACTTATACCATTAACGATCTTTTTTTGTCGGGTTCATCACTTCAGGTGGCATCTCCGGAAATGCTTCTTTTCGAATTATACAGGGTTTACAGGAAATTAAAAAAGAGTGCTGAAAGCTTTGACGATTTTTACTTTTGGGGCGATATGTTGCTGGATGACTTTGATGATATTGACAAGTATCTTATCAGGGCTCAGTTACTTTTTCGTAATATTCACGATATTAAGCAAATAGATCAGCAATTCAGGGGACTGACCGAAGATCAGGTGGAAGTAATCAGGAAATTCTGGGTCAATTTTGATCCTGAAAGGCCAACAAGGGAGAAATCGGGATTTATAGATCTTTGGACAATTTTATATGATATTTACTCTGAATTCAGGGAGGCCTTGCGCGAACAGAATATAGCCTATGAAGGCATGATATTCAGAGATCTGGCTGAAAATGAGAGCGATGAATACTACTTTGCTCAAGGTTGGGATATGTACCATTTCATTGGATTCAATGCATTGAATGCATGTGAAAAAGTTGTGATGCAAAGGATCCGGAAAGCCGGTAAAGCAAGATTTTACTGGGATTACGATAATTCTTACCTCACTAAAGGGAAGCTTAATTCCGCCGGATTGTTCATGCAGGAAAATCTGAAAATATTTGGTAATAATATGCCTCAAAACTGGAATTATGACACATTGATTAATTCCCGTAAACCAGAAATCAAACGCCGTGTTATTGAGACCTCCTCTGATATAGCCCAGGTGAAGCTGATTCCTGAACTTATTGGCCAGCTGCCTGATCTGACAGAAGAAACTGCTCATCATACAGCGGTTGTCCTCTCAGATGAAAGTCTAATTATGCCTGTGTTGACCAGCCTGCCCGAAGACTGCGGGGATATAAATATTACAATGGGCTATCCGCTGAAGCACAGCCATGTCTATACACTTATAAGACATCTTATCGAGCTGCAGCGGAACGCTTCGTTTACGGATGGTAAGGTCCGCTTTGGCTTTGAGGATGTAATAGGAATTATGGGGCATCCACTAATAAAAGGATTCATGGGTGAAGAGGAAGAAAGGATCCTTGAGAAAATTACAAAATCCAATATGCTATGGGTGTCACCGGACCAGTTTGCGCATTCTGCAGCTCTTTCTGTCTTTTTTGCAAGACCGGAAACATCTGAATTGCTGGCGATCTATTTTAAGACCATTGTTTCACAGGTGGCATCAGTTAATGAAAAGCTGGATTCTGACACTGAGAGTACAAACGTATCCCATAATATCCGAAACGAATTCATCTACAGGATTGTATTGTGCCTTAACAGGCTTGAGGCACTGGCAGGCAGAACAGATATTACGTTTTCAACAGAGATATACATGAGAATACTGGACAAGCTGTTAAGAATACAGTCGGTCCCTTTCTCCGGAGAACCACTTTCCGGTATCCAGATCATGGGTATCCTGGAAACCAGGACCCTCGATTTCAGGAATCTGATTATTCTTTCAGTAAATGAAGGTATTTTACCATCGGTATCAAATTCATCCTCATTCATACCTTTTAGTCTCAGGGAAGCCTTTGGTTTGCCTTCCGTCAACCACAGGGAGTCTGTCTACGCCTATCATTTTTACAGGCTGCTTCACAGGGCTGAAAATGTTACATTTTTGTACAATTCGAATTCTGAGGGATTAAGGAACGGGGAGATGAGCAGGTTTCTCCTCCAGATGAAATATGATCAGGTTATGAAACCAGAATTTCTTGACCTTAGCTTTGAAATTAAATCACGCGGATCAATAGGAAAGGTTATTGAAAGAAAGAAGGATCATATCAGGATGCTTAATTCGCGTTTTCTCAATGGTGATAAAAAAAGGATACTCTCTCCGACGGCTATAAATACCTGGTTGAACTGCAGGATGAAATTCTACTACAGGTATGTGAACGGATTGAAGGAACCGGAAGGTATCTCCAAAGAGATCGACCCTGCGATGATGGGAGAGATTCTCCATAATATTATGAAATCACTTTACGGGGATTTTGTTAATCAGCTTGTCACTGCAGAAAAAATAGATCAGTTATTAAAAGCCAGGGAAGCGCTCTCCGGAATTATTATCGGTTGTATCAATGCTAAATTCAGCGGTGATGCCGGGAGGAAAATTGAAGGCAATGAGTTAATAATCAGAGATGTTCTGATGGCATATGTTCTAAAGATCCTGAAGAACGACAGATCTGTTGCACCATTTACCATTCTCCATCTGGAATCCAGTATCAGCTTCCTGATTCATATCTCTGCCGGAGGTTCTGAGGCTGATGTCCTGACAGGTGGACAGGCTGACCGTATTGACCGGACCGGAGGAGTTGTCCGCATAGTTGATTATAAAAGTGGTACAGTTGCGGATAAAATAAATTCTATTGAAGATCTTTTTGCAGCTGACAGAAAAAAGGATGCCGATGCCTGGCTGCAGACTTTAATCTATTGTGAGGCTTATCTGGACGGCAATGCGGACATAAGAGTGAGGCCGTCGGTTTATAGTATAAGGAAAATGACATTATCGCCTGACAGTGATAAGCTCAGGATCAGGAGCGACAACAGGCCCGATTTGGCGGTAGAGGATTATCAGGCAATCAGAGAAGTTTTTGTTTCTAATCTTAAGAATGTAATTGAAGATATTTTCAGCACAGATGAACCTTTTGTCATGACTGACGATACCCGTGGAAAATGTTCATTTTGTCCCTACAGGGGACTTTGCCTGAGATAGGTTATAAGGCTTTGCAAGTACCGATTTTTTTTATAACTTAGTCTTAATAAACAGTTTTTTATGCTAACCGGATACGCAAATTACCAGGTCGAAATAAGGAATGAAAATCTCATTGCTAAAGACGGAAGGTTATTTGACCGGTGTGCTGTTATAAAACTTTTCGATGAAAAGGGAGATGAGATTTCCGGGGAAGTATTCGGAGCCGTTGATACTGACCTGATCTATGAATTAATAAAGGCAGGCAAGCCTGTAATTCTCGACAAATGTTACATAAGGGATTTTTCTCTCTCTGCATACAGAAATAAAGAAGGTAAAGACAGAAAGGATTTGGTCGGAATAAAAGGATTTTCGGCTCGGGATGCCTTTTTTGAAGCACAGATTGCTACTGATTTTTCCTATTCATCATTTGAGGATGGTGAATTAAGTTTTGAAGGCAGCCATTTCGGAAGGGGAAAAGTTTTATTCACCGGTTCGGTTTTCGGAAAGGGTAATGTCAATTTCTCCCATACCCTTTTCAGAAACGGCAACCTGGAGTTCGCGGGTGTGGTATTCGGAGGAGGAGATTTTCAATTCAAGAACGCAATTATAAAGGACGGTGTAAAAGACTTTCAGGATATACAGTTCGGCAACGGAGAGGTTAGCTTTGCAAATACAGAATTCAACAGTGGAGAATTATTATTTATTAATTCACGTTTTAACAAGGGACGGATTAATTTCAAGGTTGCCAGGATAACGGGGGGTAAGGTTGATTTTCATTACTCTGTCTTCAGCGATTGTGATATATTGTTCGAGCGGACTGAATTCGGGAACAGCAGAGTTGATTTCAGGACGGTGGATTTCGGCAGTGGAAGGGTTAACTTCAACCGTTCGGTTTTTGGAGGTGGTGATGTAAATTTTGAAGGAGTCTCGTGCAAAGGACCAAAAATGCATTTCAAGAGATGCGAAATGGGCTCCGGATCAAAGAATTTCAGTCTGATGGAGATGAAGGAGACGGATATCAGCTTCGAAAATACTGAGTTCGGTGATGGAGATGTAAGTTTCTATGAGTCGGAGGTTCGTTCGATCTCTCTTAAATCGTGCCATCTCGATCATTATTTTGACCTGAGGCTGGCTAAGGCAGAAGTACTGGATCTAAGCGATACAATTGTCAGAGATATCGTGGACATCGAACCTTATGATTTCGTTGTCGATATCAAAATCATTGATATGTCGGGTATGAGGCTGCTTGGAAAATTATTTATCGACTGGAGGGAAAATAAATGCCAGCAGACTATCATTATGCAGAGACTGACAACACTGAGACAAAAAGCTGAACAGTTCAGGATACTGAAAGAAAATTTCAATAGCACCGGAAAATATGAAGATGAAGACAGGGCATATGTGATGTTCAAACGGTATGAAGCCGAATCGTGGCTGACGGAACAGAAGGAACGAGGAGGTATAATAAGGGCATTAAGTTATGTTCCGCATGCTTTTCAATGGCTTGTTTATGATAAGATCGGCCTTTATGCCACATCTCCGGGACGAGTTCTGTTCAGTGTGCTGGTATTCTGGTTTGTTTTCGGTACAGTCTATTTTGTGATCGATCTGTCGGGACTGGGGAAGACAGTTTCTTCCGTTGCCAATCCTGATAATCTGTCAGTTCTGATCCAGTCATTCTATCATAGTGCAATCACCTTCTTCACCATAGGGTACGGGGATGTCTATCCGGTCGGTCTGAGCAGGTTGATATCCGGACTCGAAGGATTCATGGGTGTATTTATGATGTCTTATTTTACCGTTGCCTTTGTACGCAAGGTTCTACGCTGAGATTATTTCTCCATTTGGCGCTGAAGAGCTGCCATCATGATAGCCGTAATTGCTGCTTCGTCTCCCTTATTGCCGTGGATTCCCCCGGACCTGTCAGCTGCCTGCTGATAAGTATTGGTTGTAAGAACACCGAAAATAAAAGGGATATTATATTCCATGTTGAGCCTTGTAATACCCTCGCTTACCCCATTGCAGATGAATGTAAAATGAGGTGTTTCACCCTGAATTACGCAACCCAGGCAAATAACAGCATCGGTATCATCGTATTCAGCCAGAAACTGGGCGCCCAAAGTAAGTTCAAAACTACCAGGCACGTGTTTTATAACGATATTGTCTTCGCTTGCCCCATGCTGCCGGAGTGTATTTACAGCACCTGCCAGCAATGCAGCGGTTATTTCACCGTTCCAGTCGGATACAACAATTCCGAAACGCATTTCACCAGCATCAGGTATATTCTTAGTATCGTAAGCCGAGAGATTTGCCGTTCCCATGAGGAATTATTTTATCAGGAGCTTTACCCTTTCGATGTATTTATTTATGGTACTGCCTTCTGTACTCTCAGGATACTCACTTTCAATTCTTTCATATAATTTCAGGGCATCTGGATATTTGCCATTCAATTCATACAGTTCTGCAGCCTTCATCAGAAACAGCGGGGTATTAAATGAATTATTTCCATAGTCAGCAGCCTCGATATATTTCGAGATGCCTTTCTGTGTATCGCCAAGTTCAACATAGGCATCACCTATTGCTCCGATAGAGAGTGAGCCAATTACTTTGTCTTTTTTAGAATATTTATTCAGGTAATCTATCGCATCCTGGAACTGGCCGAGATGCAGGTAACATATCCCAGCACTGTAAAGTGCAAGATTACCTGATTTGGTGAGCTTGTAACTTTTCGCGATATCAAGAAATCCAAGGTAGTTGCCATCTCCATTAAGAGCCAGCCTCAGGGAATCCATTTCGAGGTACCTTTCTGCCTGGTACATCTGCGACTGAGCTTCATCATTCCTTTTACTGAGGTAGAACTTTACCATCCAGCCAAGGCCTATTATTACAATTATAACTGCAAGAGCGGTAAGCAGAGTTTTGTAATTCTCCTCTAAATATTGTTCTGTTTTGGTAAGGGTCTCCTCTACATTCGAAATCGTCTGTGGATTTGCATCCTTTTTCTTCTTAGCCATACTGGTATTTACTGTTTAACTTCAAAATTTTCCACCGCAAAAGTAATTTTTTTCAACTAATTTTAAAACAATTATTTAATGAATATCAACAGAAGCTTGAAATAAATATAAAATTGTTACTATATAATTGATAAACAGGTAAATATGCCATATTATTGAATGTCCGCTGCAACAACACCCGGAACCGTCTGTATAATTTTGTTTTCCGGCTGAATATATCTTTTTCTAACTTTGAAGCTTTTGCAAGCCTGTGCTTTTGGATTGAGTAACTTTTAGCTTTCACCTTTTGCCTTTTATCTTTTATCTTTTATCTTTTATCTTTTATTAATGTACTTAAAAAATCTTCTACTGACGAATTTCAAGAATTATGAATCGGGCACAATGGAGTTTTCGCCCAAGATAAACTGTTTTGTTGGCAATAATGGAGTTGGAAAGACAAATATTCTGGACGCCATTCATTACTTGTCTCTCACAAAAAGTTTTTTTAACAGCATAGACAGTATAAGCATCAGGCACGGCGAGGATTATTTCATTGTCCAGGGAACATTTTCCGTAGAAGGAGAAGAGGATAATATTTATTGTGCTTTTCAGAAGCAGAAGCAAAAGCTGGTGAAGAGAAACGGAAAAGAGTACCAGAAGCTTTCAGATCATATTGGCAGGTACCCGGTGGTCATGATTTCACCTGCCGACAGTGCATTGATTACAGCGGGGAGCGAAGACAGACGGAAGTTCCTGAACAAAATTGTGAGTCAGTACAGTAATGAATATCTTGAATCGGTACTCAGGTACGGAAAAGCTCTGCAACAGCGCAACAGGCTCCTGAAGGATTTTAACGCCTCCGGGCATTTTGACAGCGAGATGCTGTCTGTATGGGATTCTCAGCTGGTAAAGTATGGCGAGTTTATTTATAATGAAAGAAGTATTCTTGTCAATGAGCTTATTCCTGTATTTCAGGAGTACTATGAACTTATCTCAAACGGGAAAGAGGAAGTAAGGCTGAAGTACGGCTCTCATCTGTCCGAGGCCGCCTTTGCCGAAGCACTTATGAATTCGGTCGGAAAAGACAGGTTTCTGGAATATACCACAATCGGAGTACATAAGGATGATCTGCTTCTCGAAATGAACGGGTTCCCTGTAAAGGCCCTTGGTTCCCAGGGTCAGCAGAAATCCTATCTTGTTGCCCTGAAACTGGCCAAATTCGATTACATAAAGAAAAAAGCAGGATTTTCTCCAATCTTGCTGCTGGATGATATTTTTGATAAATTTGATGCCGGGAGGGTCGAGCAGATAATAAAACTGGTAGGTAACAGCAAGTTTGGTCAGATCTTCATTACCGATACCCACCAGAGCCGCTTACAGGATATTCTGTTTTCGCATAATATTGATTTTAAGCTTTTCAGAATCTCAGACAACAAGGTGGGGGAATTTTTACAACATGAATCAGAACGACCATGAGAAGAAGCAAAACCATATCTCTGGCTGAGGCTGTCAACGATTATATCAGAGAGATGAATATCGGTGAAAAGCTCGGTGAGGCAGGAGTGATAAACTCCTGGGATGAAATTGTTGGAAAAGCAATAAGCTCTCGTACCGCCAAAATCTATATCAAAGACCATATTCTCTATGTGCATCTGAATTCCTCGGTTGTAAGAAATGAATTGCTTATGCTCAGGGAAGCACTACGGGATAAAATCAATCAGAAAGCAGGGGCAGAGATTATAAAGGAAATTGTTTTGAGATAAACCTCCCTTACCTGTCGGTTATGCCATACTCGTAACCCTTAATAGCTATTGATTTTTTCAGGTCTTTATGAGAACTGAAACGAAACTTCTTATCTGAAAAACTCAGCGTGACATTGCACCCGCTGATCTCAATACCGACCACTGCTGAATTATCACAATGTATTATCCAGCCAGCCATCAGAATTGATTTCTCTATGCCGTCGCCCATTTTAAAATTCCATACCTCATCAGGCAAAGCAAGTCTGTGTCCATCATAAATCGAGCTGTCAGGGATGTCCTTCAGAATGTGAAATACATCGTCAATATCTTTTCCGTCGAGGTCGGTAAAACAGACAGGATTTCTTTCAATGGATGCTTTTAAGAATGGCAGCCAGTCAATCATGTCCATCTGCCTGTAGATGTATAGTACCAGCTGCGATAATTCTGATTGACCGACGCTGCGGGTGATCTTATCCATAATTTCCTTACGGCTGTCATGGTTAGTAATATTCAGTGTGACCGTATTTATGTAATTCTTTTCCTTATCAGGTAGTTTGGGAGCTGTATAGATGAATTCCTTAAGATCATCGAACATGGCATTTATGTAACTCTCATCAAGATCGGATGCGACACTGATGAATTCCTGTCTTACCTCGTCAATATTTTTTCCCCTGGAGTTTCGGAGTATCGATTCGATATCATTGAGAATGATCTTTCCCTGAATAGGGCTTAGGTGAAATTCGTCTCCTTCAATCTCCATTACCAGCAATTCCCTGGTTTCTGCCGCTACATTGAATTTGCTGGAATGTTCATACTCGAACATCTTCTCAAGATCTATATATCTTCTTTTGCCGGCGCAATCGCAGCAATACTGGAAAAGACTTTTGTATTTAGACTTGAATCTGAGGAAATTAATAAAGACAAGATTTGTCAGGTCAGTAGACAGGAACTCTCTCAGCTTCAGCGAAAAATGCTCATACGCTTTCCGGTCGATGGTAGCTTCACTATAAACCGCGTGTATATAACCCGAAATATGTGATACAATAGTTACCTTCTCGTTTTCAAGAGCTCTTCTTGCCTTTTCGGAAAGGGCTGTCCCGTTATACCACATATTTTTTGTGACAATTCTCCGGTTGTTAGTGATCATGCCTTCCTTTTCGATAATAAAGTTCTGCGAATGAAGAGGTGTGGCAATAAGAAAGATATTCCCGAGCGGGATCCTGCCCACGACAAACATTGCTGCGGCATATAGTGCTGACAGGGATACGCATTCACCAGCACCTGTTGTGAAATTATCCTTGTGTCTGAATGCCGTCATGGCTTCGATTGTCTCGGTTTTCCAGTATGGTATTATATCCGAGTTAAATTTGTCGAGGCCAAAATGTTTACGGATATCAATATCAAAATAGTATTTGTCTCCTTCGTAACCAAAAAGGGCATTTGACTGTTTCAGCAGTTCCATATCAAAGAAATCACTGAATCTGTCTATTTCCGCTCCTTTGGTTGTAAGTCCCCATGTAGATAGGTCCAGATTAAAGACGTAATTCTGAATAATATACTGTTTAATCCTGTTTGCCTTGTTATTAAAGCTCTTTTTTTCTATATCCCTGAACCATGGGTCCTCTCTCCATGTCCAGAGGATAGGTGAAATTATATCTGCAATCACCAGGGGAAAGAACAATTCAGGGAAGATGAATATCTCCATATCTGAAAGGGTAAATGCAGATGAAAATTTTTCGAGGATTTTTTTGTCTGAGAAATCTCTGTTGAATGCTGAGTTCATTTTAATTCTAAATATTCTACAATGCTACTAACACCAAACATTATTTAATGTTTAGCAAGTGAAAGATCCGGAATTGTAACCTGAATCAGGGCAGCCATTCGGAAGGGGCTGCAGGTTTATTAAAATCTCTCTGTTGCCGAAAAGAAGAACCCTGCTTCCCGCTGGGCGTTCCCGTTACTGTCGGAACCATGCACTGCATTCATCTGAACAGAGACGGCAAAAATCTTCCTTATGGTACCGGATTCTGCTTTAACCGGGTCTGTGGCACCGATGAGTCTGCCTGAATGCCTCAACTGCGTTTTCATGCCTTAAGACCATTACCACGACCGGACCTGATGTCATGAATTCAACCAGGCTCTCGAAGAAAGGCTTCTCCCTGTGAACTTCATAAAATGATTCTGCCTGCCCGACTGTCATTCTGACCATTTTAAGAGCAGATATTTCAAAACCGCTTTCATTGATCATGGAAAGAATCGGTCCGGTTTTTCCCGTTCTTACCGCATTTGGTTTAATTATTGAAAAAGTAATGTCACTTTGCATAAAAGCTTTATTTTGAAATTAACAACAGAATTGACCTTAAGGAATATTTCCTACCTTTACAAACCATAAAAAACTATAGCAAAAGTGGCTGATTTATCCAAATATACCAAAGAATTATCAAATCTTTTCTCAACATCCAACAATATCCTGCTGATCTCTCATATAAACCCGGATGGCGATGCAATCGGTTCACAACTGGCATTATATCACTATCTGAAAGCTATGGGCAGGAATGTTGGCATGATGACTCCAAATTATCTTCAGGAGTTTTTGAAATGGATGACCAGTTCAGATTTGATAGAGGTCTTTATAAAAGATAGAAATAAATGCCGGAAGCTGATTGCACAGGCCGATCTCATAGTACTTCTCGATTTTAACCATTCGAACCGGCTCGGGGAATCTGAAAATTATGTGAAAGCATCCCGGTCAAAAAAAATTCTTATCGATCATCATCTTGATCCTGAGTCGTTTACTGATGTGGTAATTGCGGATGCTACAAAATGTTCAACTTCAGAACTTGTTCATGAACTTGATCTGCAATCAGAATGGCGGCGAATTATTTAAAAGCAGGCCTTACTCCGAGGCACTCTATGTTGGTATAGTGACTGATACAGGTAACTTTGAATATGGATCATACTCATCCAGAACATTCAGGATAGTAGCCGATCTTCTGGAGTCAGGATTGGAGAAAAACAAAATATTGGATCTCATTTACAATAATTTCTCTGCTGACCGACTTAAACTGCAAGGATTTACCCTGAACAAGAGAATGGTGGTAATGCCTGAATACAAAACGGCATACCTTTATCTTTCCAGGGAAGATCTTAAGGAGTATAACCATGTGAAGGGCGATACAGAAGGATTTGTCAATATGCCTTTGTCAATAAAGGGGATAAATTTTTCAACCATGTTTATTGAAAAGGATGGCTTTGTCAAACTTTCGTTCAGATCAAAAGGTCAGTTTCCCTCCAACGAATTTGCCTCACTTTATTTTTCAGGTGGTGGTCATTTAAATGCCTCAGGCGGGGAATATCGCGACACACTTGAAAATACCATAAATTATTTTCTTGAAGTCCTGCAGAAAAATATCTGGAGGTTCGGCGACGAAGAATAGAAATATGAAATTTACTTGCATTCTGATATTGCTTATTCCTCTGACATTTCTTTCATGCAGGCAGCACAGGGTTAAGAATTCTGACGCTCAGCGGCCAGGCAGAGGAGAAATGGCCGACCTGAACCGTTACATGGTACAGAAAGACAGGGAAAGAATTCAGAACTATATTGAGAGAAAACATCTCAGGATGACGGAAACCAAAACAGGATTATGGTATCAGGTCCTGAAGGAAGGGGAGGGCGAGACCTTCAGGGAAAATGACAGAATTATTATGGATTATGAATGTTCATTGCTCGACGGCACAAAGTGCTATTCATCGGCCGATCTTGGTCCAAAGGAATTGGTTCTTGGCCACAGTGATATTGAGGCTGGCCTGAATGAAGGTCTCAGGCTTCTGAAATCCGGATCTGAAGCTATTTTCATTATTCCCCCGTTCCTTGCTTATGGTTTGCTGGGCGACAGGAAATTAATCCCCCCGAGAGCTGTCCTTGTCTATAATATAAGGGTCAGACTCAAGTAATTTGAATCGCTTTCCTGATACAGAATTCAAAATTTTCTTACTCTCCGTAATTTTCTTATCTGGTACCTTTATCAACAATATTAATTTCAAAAGATCCATTAATGCATTTTTTACAGAACTCTCATACTTTCCTGTATAACTCTGACGTTGTAGTTGTACCATTAATGATACATTTATTTAAATGTGCAACAAAGAATCATATATTTGGAACGATATTTGCAACAAATGAATTTTTTTTACCAAAACCTAAAAAGAGAATAAATGATTAGAAAAAATTTCGCCGTGATTATTTCCACGGTGGCAGTAATATTTATTATAGCTGTTGTATCGTGCGATCCTGCAACCAAACTGCGAAAACAGGAAAATGAAGATATTCAGACCTATCTGACCCAGAACAGCAATCTTAATTTTGTGAAGCAGCCAAGCGGATTATATTATCTTGAAGTATTGGCAGGTACAGGAACAATGCCTGTTCTGGGAGATTCTGCATATGTGAAATATACGGGAAAATTCCTTGACGGGACAATTTTCGATTCCAATGTTTCTACAGGTACCCTGTACGGGTTCATAGTCGGCTTGAATATTACAGGATTTGATGAGGGGATTACGATGATGAAGGCGGGAGGCAAATCAACACTTCTGATACCTTCAAATCTTGCCTATGGTTCAGCCGGAACATATGGTATCTCAGGCTTTACCCCGCTGTTATTCGATGTGGAGCTGGTTAAGGTGACGCCTTATACCGGGAAATAAGGCTATTGAAGAACATATACCACCAGCTTGCCGTTTATCTGTGGAATATCTTTCTCCCATTCCGAGATTTTCTTTGATCTGACGGATTCCGAAGGAAGAGTAAGATCTGCTGCTATGCATAGCATAGTATCGTGGCTGCAGGTGCTGATAAGAGATTCCAGCATCTTTTGGTTTCTGTAGGGTGTTTCTATGAATATCTGGGCATACCCTTCATGTGCCCTTCTTTCCAGTTCGCGGATCCTTGAGGATCTCTCGGCTTGTTTTACAGGCAGATAACCATTAAAGGTGAATTGCTGACCATTAAATCCTGAGGAAATAAGTGCAAGAATTATTGACGATGGACCCGACAGTGGAATTACCTTTATATTTTTCCTGTGGGCAAGAGCAATTATCCTCGCTCCGGGATCAGCAATCCCGGGCAACCCTGCTTCACTCATGATACCCATATCAGAACCCTTGAGCGCTGCATCAAGATAACCTGAAATTTCAGTATCACCAGTATGCTCATTCAATTCAAGGAATACGCTATCGTCGACAGGAAAATTCTTGTCAATAAGCCTCAGAAATCTTCTGGCACTCCTTGTATCTTCAACTATGAAGTGCCTGATGAGCCTTGTGAGGTCGATAACTTTTTCGGGGATCACCTTCAGAAAATCCTCTCCGCCTAATGTTACAGGGATGAGATATATGTTACCGGTCATTTTATTCATTTGAGATTTCAAATATAACAAATTATGCTGATGGGTTCTGTTCAACAAAATTATACAGCATAGTTGGTTTTTGCCTATTTTTGATATAGGTTTGTTATGAAAATCATTTAGTGTGAAGATTACATTTCTTGGTACAGGAACATCACAGGGTGTTCCCGTTATTGCTTGTGACTGCAAAACATGTCAGTCGGCAGACAGCCATGATAAAAGGCTCAGAACTTCGCTATTGCTTGAAACGGAAGGTATTACATTTCTTTTTGATGCAGGGCCGGACTTCAGGCAGCAAATGCTCCGGGAGCGCGTAACCAGGCTCGATGCAATTCTTCTGACTCACGAGCACAAAGATCATATAGCAGGTCTGGATGATGTCAGGGCATTTAACTATAAAAGCCAGGATGCTATCGATATATACTCAGAAGACAGAGTACTCAAAGCTTTAAAAAAAGAATATTCCTATGTCTTCTCGGAAATACAGTATCCGGGCATTCCAAAGATGAGACTCAATACAATTGAAGACCTTCCCTTCAGGGTAAATGGAATTCAGATAATTCCGGTAAGGGTATTTCATTACCGTCTTCCTGTTTTTGGATTCAGAATAGGCAATTTTGCATATATAACGGATGCAAATTATATACCGGAAGAGAGTAAAGAGAAACTTTATGGAGTGAAGTATTTGGTTGTCAATGCACTCAGGAAGGAAAAGCACATTTCGCACTTCAGCCTGAGGGAGGCAATAGATTTTATCAGGGAGATTTCACCAAAAAAAGCCTTCATAACTCATATCAGCCATCAAATGGGTTGCCATGCAGATGTTTCTAAGGAGTTGCCGCCGGAGATAACACTTGCACATGACGGACTTAGTATTATGTGTTGCTGACAGGATTTCCCTGGCTATTTATTCTTATAGCTTTTGTTCAGCTTCTTCTGGTAGCCTGAAGAGAAAAAATATTTGTTTCTGCCTACCTGGGAAGTATTGATATGAGAAGCTTTTTTTCTTTTTTCGTAATAGGGATTCTTTTGGGAAGATGCGCAAGAAATGAAGGCAGTTATCATAATGAAGCCAAAAGCAATCATCAGGACTTTGAGAGTTCTCTCCATCATATTTCCTTTTTCAAATAGTCTTTAAATGTACAAATTATTTGGCTAAAAGAAAAAAATTGATTCGAATATCTGCCTACGGTCATTTTAATAATGGTTGTTATGTTTTATATTGCACAAAAAAAGTGTTTCGATGAGTATCCGGATAAAACCTCTCTTAATATTTCTGCTATTTCTGCCAACAACATATACTGGATATTCACAGAAGCTGCAAAATGTAGCAATCGCAAATACTGTTGGCCTGGCTACAGATCAGATTGTCCTGACTGACAGCAGTTCAGTTGTTATAGCCAGCAGCAGGTCCCTGTTCAGTTTCCTTCTGAATGGCAAAGCGTTCAATTCATCGATGGTAAATGCAGAGAAAGAGGGGGAGAGGTATTTGCAATCATATGAAGACGGTTTGAGTGTTACCTTTCAGCTATCTGACTCATCTGCTGCCGGATGGAATAGTAAAATTACTTTTGAGAACAAGGGGACGGATACCATTTCATTAAGCAACATTGTTCCATTCGGAGAGGATCATAACTCTGTATATATTACCGGATATGGTCCGCCCGACCTTGCACGGGCCCGGTTATTCCGTCCTGGTTACAAACCTGTACGTGTCATCCTTCCCGACAATGCATGGGAACTTGGCTATACTTCGTTTTTTGCAGGGTATGAACTGTCGGTGTGCGCCCTGTCAAGAAGGGTCAGTACTGAGGGTGGACTGAAGGAGAGATATCTGACCAGGCTTCCTTCTGGTGCCAGGGTTACATATTCGCTTCATGCCGAGGTATTCAGTGGCGACTGGCAGTCCGGACTTCGTCTGATGTTCAGGGACAGGCATTTATATGATATTGATAAGTTTGACAATACGCTGTATGAAAGAGCCGATCTTTCCTGGATAAAAGAGAGTTATATTGTGGTACTTCAGATGGCCTGGGACAGGGAATTCTATGACCGATTCACTGGCAAATATACTTACGCTGATCTCCTCAAGCGAGGAATAGAGCAATTAGGCAAAATTGATATTTACGGTATATGGCCTACCTGGCCACGGCTGGGATTGGATCAGCGAAACCAGTGGGATATGTACCATGACCTTCCGGGAGGGACATCTCAACTCAGGAATTTTATCAATATGTCTCACATGTCAGGGACAAAATTCTTTGTGGCATACAATCCATGGGATAACAGTACAATAAAGCAGAACCATTACCAGGGTCTTGCAGAGATTCTTATCTGCCACTGAAGCGGATGGAGTGGTGCTCGACACAATGGGGAATTCGCTTGCTGAACTGCAGCAAACCGCCGACAGTGTAAGAAGCGGTGTGGTGATGTATTCCGAAGGAATGGCAACACCGGAGAGCATGCAGGGTATAATAGCGGGTCGTGTTCATAATGCAATTTACTTAAGTCCTGAACTGAATCTGAATAAACTTATTAAATCAGACTTCTCTATTTTCAGGGTATGCGATGTAGGCGAAGACATTATCCACCGGGAGATTGCAATATCTTTTTACAATGGATACGGTGTTGAGCTCAATCTGTTCAGACCAGGAGGCAGAGGTGATAACTACCGCGACGATCTTGCTTACCTTGCCCATACAACCTTCATCCTCAGACAGAACAATGATGCATTTCTTGATCATGACTGGACTCCACTGATCGATACAAAAACAGATAGTGTTTATGTGAACAGATGGAAATCGGGCAGTAAGACTGTTTTTACCGTTTTAAACATGAAACAGGAGGGAGTGAACGGAACCCTTTTCAGTGTAGACACAACCACCGGCAGACATTATGTATCACTCTGGAACCATGAGAATATTATCCCTCTGGAAGAAAACGGGAAAATTTACCTTTCCGCGAAGGCTCAGGGCTGGCCTGCAAGCTATTCAGGAACCAGAAAGGAAGCATCAGTCGATTGCATCGCTGAGCTGCCAAACCTTATCAATGCCGGCGTGTATGGTGATTCAATAAAAATACAAGCGGAGGGGAAGGGAGAGATTGTTGTCTGGAAAGGGAATCCATCATATCAGACTCCGCATAGTGCACTTAAAATATTGAATGATACCACTTTAAACATTAAGGATATTTTTGGATTCTTTGAAGGCAAGATTGTGTTGCAGTTGGTTGAGAATAATATACTGAAAGATGAGAATGTATTATATATTAAGGGAGGCAAGCCCTGGCTGATTAGCAAGGTAACCAGAACGGAACGGGCTGCTTTGGTGCCTTCCGATATGGTACTCATACCCGGTTCCTCGATTTCCTTTAACGTTTCTGCAGCCGACGAATTCATACCCTACCCTGATGTAAGCATGACCACAAAAATTGATACATTTCTCATTGATAAATATCCTGTGACAAATTCCCAGTTTTATGATTTCATCACGAATACAGGTTATCGGCCGGCAGATACGACAGGATATCTGCGGCACTGGAAATCAGGAACATTCAGACAGGGCCAGGATAAATATCCTGTTGTTTATATTAGTTACGAGGATGTTGAAGCTTATTGCCTCTGGTCAGGCAAACGGCTTCCTACCCAGGCTGAGTGGCAACTGGCTGCCCAGGGAACCGATGAAAGGAAATGGCCATGGGGAAACGATTTCCATGGAACATTATGCAATAATGCATTCGACAGGCCTACGCCCGTTGATGCCTTCCCTAAAGGACAGAGCCCTTATGGTGCAAATGATATGGTAGGGAATGTCTGGCAGATGACGAACGATCTCTATTTTAACGGAACAAATTATTTTATGGTAATCAGGGGGGGCAGTTACTATAAACCTGAATCCAGCCGGTGGTACATCAAGGGAGGACCACAACCGCTTGACAGGACTCAGATTCTTCTCATGGTATCACAGGGATTTGACAGGTGTGCCACAGTAGGCTTCAGATGTGCCAAGGATGTTGCCAGCAGGAATATTAAAGTAAAACAATAGAAGGGTAAGGTAGATAGTTATTCTTATCTTCTACCGGCTCCGTCGCCGATCTCCGGCTGATAAAAATCAGGAACCAGTCCTGTCTTGATTTGGTAAGCAGCTGCAAGGTCATTCATGAATCTTGAAGAGTCTGATTTTTTTACAATACTTACTGTGCAGCCTCCAAACCCGGCTCCAGTCATTCTTGTCCCAATCACTCCCGGCAATTTTCTGCCTTCATCGATCAGGGTGTCAAGTTCAAATCCGGTTACCTCATAATCATATCTCAGGGAATCGTGCGATTGATTCATGAGTTCGCCGAACCTTAAAATATTATTGTCCTTCAATACGCTTATTGCTTCCAGAACTCTTCCATTCTCACTGATTACATGCTTTGCCCTTCTTACTACCACAGGATCCTTTATGTATTTTTCAAGTATCCGGATCTCGTCTGTTTTCAGTTCGCTGAGGTTTCTGACGGGCCTGTAGGGCTGTAGCAGTTCAACAGCCTTCTCACATTCGCTTCTTCTTTCATTATACTTTGAATCTGTGAGCCCCCTCCTTTTATTGGTATTTGTAATGATCAGAAAGTGATCATTCAAAACAAGTGGAACATTCTCATATTCCAGGGTGTCACAATTCAGGAAAATTGCGTTATCCTTTTTACCAAATCCGACTGCAAACTGGTCCATTATCCCGCAATTCATGCCAACAAATTCATTCTCAGCCATCTGGCTCATTTTAACAAGGTCGAGTGTACCAAAGCCGGCGTTGAAAAAATCATTGAGTGCCACAGCTGTCACCATTTCTATTGAAGCTGAAGAGGATAATCCTGCTCCATTTGGGACATCACCCCAAAAGAGCATCTCGAGACCGCTGATCTTAACTTCCCTCTTCAGAAACTCATTAATTACACCCATCGGATAGTTGGTCCATTTCCTGCCTGTATTCACAAATAATCCGTTTAAGGTTGTATCCATATCATCACTGAAGTTAACAGTGCTGAACCTGATGAGATTGTTGTCTGTTTTTCTGATAAGCAGGTAAGTTCCGTAATTCAGAGCGCAGGGGAAGACATATCCTCCATTGTAATCAGTATGTTCTCCTATCAGGTTTACTCTTCCGGGGGAGAAAAAAAGAACAGGCCTGTTATTCCTGTTCCCAAATTTTTCATAAAACGTTTCGTTTAATTTAATGCTGTCCATTCCTATACTTTTAATTTTTTCTCGATTTCATTAATCTGGTTTCTGAAATGTTTATCAGTATCAATGAGATTATTTACAGTTTTACAGGCATGTAGGACAGTTGCATGATCCTTGCCGCCGATATGTGATCCGATACTTGCAAGGGAGGCTTTTGTGAGGCTTTTTGAGAAATACATGGATACCTGTCGTGCCTGAACAATCTCCCTTTTTCTGGTCTTTCCCTGGATCAGGTCAATAGGTATTTTATAATAGTCACATACAATTTTCTGAATATATTCAATTGTAATTTCACGTCTGGAGGTACTTATGAGTTTTTCGACCATGAGTCTGGCCAGGTCAAGGGTTATCTCTTTTCTGTTAAGTGTTGACTGGGCATAAAGAGAAATAAGTACTGCCTCAAGTTCACGAATATTATTGGAGATATTTACGGCCAGGAATTCAAAAATTTCCTCCGGCAATTCTATGCCGTCGTTGTACGCCTTTTTCTTGAGAATAGCAAGTCTGGTCTCATAATCGGGTCGCTGCAGATCAGCCTGCAGGCCCCATTTAAAACGTGAGAGCAACCGTTGTTCCATACCCTGGAGTTCAACAGGAGGCCTGTCGCAGGTGAGGATCAGCTGTTTCCCTGACTGGTGAAGATGGTTGAATATATGGAAAAAGGTATCCTGTGTTTTTTCCTTGCCTGCAAATTCATGAACATCGTCCAGGATGAGAACATCTATCATCTGGTAAAAATGAAGAAAGTCATTTTTGTTATTATTGCGCACGGATTCGACAAACTGGGTCTGGAATTTATTGGCATTCACATAAAGTACCGTCTTATCCGGATGTTTTTCCTTCACAAGGATTCCGATGGCCTGACCCAGATGGGTTTTTCCTAGTCCGGAATCACCATATATCATAAGCGGATTAAATGCTGTTCCACCCGGATTGTTTCCAACAGCGATGCCTGCTGATCTGGCAAGCCTGTTGCACTCTCCCTCTACATAATTGTTGAAGTTATAATCAGGATTAAGCCTGGGATCGAAATGTACCTTTTTT
The DNA here is from genome assembly GCA_963789465.1 of uncultured Bacteroidales bacterium. Classification (GTDB taxonomy): domain Bacteria; phylum Bacteroidota; class Bacteroidia; order Bacteroidales; family VadinHA17; genus LD21. The sequence continues at coordinate 1,460,847 of CAWBLL010000019.1, read as the reverse complement.
ATTCCGGGAATGACGAATGGGTTTTTTATTGAGTGCTGTGTAATTTCAAAAGGTACCTGTACGGGCTTATTATTGAGATCTGTTTTATTTTTTGAAGGATACCTGACAGTATATGGTTTTCCGTCAGAATAATTGTTGTTCTCCATTACAACGTTGTATTCAAGCTTTGCATCAGCTCCGATCTCTCTTCTCAGGGTTTTTCTCAATATGTCAATATACTGTTCTTCAAGATATTCATAAAAAAATGGACTTGGTACCTGAATTGTCAGGACATTATTCTCCAACTTTAAAGGGATGATAGGTTCAAACCACGTCTTGTAACTGATGGATGGAATAATATCCTTAATTATCTGAAGACAACTATTCCAAACGTCATAATGTGACTTGTTCATTTAGATTGGTTTTTTTAATAAGTTTTAAGGTCGGAATCTTGATGATTCAGGTAGCAATATTTGTAAAAAAAAAACTAATAAAAAAAATTTTTTTTGCTTGACTTTTTCGAAAAAAGTATATGGTTTTAAACATCAGCAACTTATAGTATGAAAAAAATATAAAATAATTAAAATATTGATTATCAGCTTAATATGTATATGTTGATGGGTTTGTAAGTGTTTTACAAGTTGTTATGAAATGTTAATCAAAATTCAACAAAGAGTACCATTAACCAGGACGATTTTGCCCTGCATTTTTAATCTGATTTTAAGATAAAGATACTCTGATTTTTATAAATATTTATTTAGGCGGGTTATTTTTCTTTCCGAAGACTGAGAAGTGAACATATCTTTTCGGATTAGCCTTCATATCAACCAAAAGTTCATTTAAACTGGCGAGGCTATTGTTCAGGTTTATATAAATTGAATCATTTGTGAGGAATTGTCCGGCTGATCCTTTACCCTTGTTCATATTATCCATCAGGGTGGCTGCTTTTTCAAGGCTTGTCCTGAGGTTCGTTACGGAGCTGTAGATATCGGCTGCAGCAAGGGTATCAGTGATAGTTTCAAGGTTTGTGAAAGTACTGCTCATCTTCTCAGAGTTCCGTGCAAGCATAGCGGAGAACTTATTTAAGTTTTCTATGGTCGATTTGAGTTCAGTTTCCTTTGACGCCATTATTTTGGAGAGGCTTCCTGTTGCTGTGTTCAGGTGGGCTACTGTCCCGCCCAGGTTTTTCCTGAAGTCCTCATCCATCAGTTTATCTACTGATTTGATGACTGAATCAAGAGTTACTATCAGATTTGACAGTTTATCCTTGACGGGCAGGAATTCCAGTTGTACTTTATCCACAAGAGATTCTGCAAGTCGGCCTGGAATTGTATCGTCTTTCTTATAAAAGCCGGGGCCGTTTCCATAAACGAACTGAACTTTCATACCTCCGAGCAGTGAAACAGGAACTATTTCGGCAACAGTATTTACAGGGAGTTTGAAATCCCTGTTTACTGAAAAGACAACCAGTAGTTTGCCGCTGGTGGCGTTGATAAAATCAATGGATTGAACGACTCCTACCTTATATCCGTTAACTTCGACAGGGCTGGATTCGGCGAGACCTCCTATTTTATCATAAACTGAATAGTAATAATTGGTGCTTTTGAAATATTCCTTGCCTTTCAGGAAGTTATAGAGCCAGATGAAAACAAGTATTGTTAACAGGGCTACTGCGCCAACTTTAATTTCGTTCGATATTTTTTTCATTGACTATCGTGTTTTGTAATTTCTTTCTTTTCGTCCAAAGCCTGCTGTAAAGGTAATATTTTGTTGTCTTTAACTGCAATGACGAATGCGTCAGGAAACAGTGTATCTATTTCTTTTCTGCGATTGGCAGCCTCTGCATAATCAGTAAAACTTCCTGTAGCATACTTAAACAGATCCTGCTCGTTGATCTCGGAAACATTTTTCAGTCCATTGAAATTTTCAGGCTTGAGATCTATTTTTGTGGAAGAGGAGACGATCTGCACCATAAAAACAATCTCTCCGGGCTGCAGTGCTGAAGAGCTGCTGTCATTGTTATTCTTTTCCTTTTCCTCATTCTGAATCCTGACAGGAAATTTACTGCTTTTGTTCCCGATATCAGTAATATAGTCACTGCAGGCTTTGAAGATAGAGAAGGATATATTATCCTGTCCTTCAGGGGAATTAAGGTATTTTTCCTCGATGGGGTTGGTTATAAATCCTGTCTCAGTAAGCACACTTGGCATTGTTGTCATAAATAAAACCCAGAATCCTGCCTGTTTTACTCCACGGTCGTATCTGTTGTTTTCCTGCTTGTAACGGTTCTGGATTTCAGATGCCAGGCTGGTGCTTTGCTGCAGGTAAATATTCTGCATCAGCGTGAACATGATATAAGATTCAGGCGATTTGGGATCAAAGCCCTCATATGTGGTAGAGTAATCATTTTCCAGAAGGATGACCTCATTCTCTTTCATGGCCACCTCCAGATTCTGCTGGTCTTTTGCAAGTCCCATGACAAATGTTTCAGTGCCGTGAATGGATTTTGATCCGGTGGAGTTTACATGAATAGAGATGAAGAGATCCGCATTGTTCTTATTTGCAATTTCGGGACGGTCTTTAAGTTCTATGAATTTATCGGTTTTCCTGGTATAGATAACGGTTACATTATTAAGGTTCTTTTCAATATAACTCCCTGTTTTGAGGGCTATGGCAAGCGCTAATGTTTTTTTCGGCACTGAAGGAGCCAAGTGCTCCCGGGTCCTTTCCTCCATGACCAGCATCTATTACAATTACCCATTTCTTATCGATTGCCAGGAGTGTTGATTCAGCAGTGAAAAGCATAAGCAAAAGCATCAGCAGCGGTAATTTCAGCATGTACATATTATTGATAGGGTGTTTGCCGTTTTTAAGACCGGTGCTCATATGTTGTTTGTCTTTTTTAATTAGTTTTGCGCTGGCATCCTGGTTTCACACAAAAAATTATACAAAAATAGCATTTAAGTTGTATTTTTTTAAAGAAAAGCGGTTCGTTATAATCTTCCTATTGATGGTCCAGACTTTTATGTTGTTCTCTCAGGAAGCGATTAATGTTGTGGATACCCTAAATACTGCCGGGGAACCAGTTGATACCTTAATTCCCAATATACTTCAGCCGGCTAAGGATGCAATCGACAAACTTGTCACATATAAGGCGGCGGGCTATATAAAGAGAGACATTGAAAACAAGAGGGTTATCCTTGTAAAGGATGCTGTTGTAAATTACGGAGACCTTGAGATCAAGGCCGATTCAATTGCCTTTGACATGGGCACAAATCTCCTGTTTGCCATAGGAAGAAAGGACAGCTCGGGCACAGTTGTCGGTTCTCCTTCATTTAAAGAGGGAAGCCAGGAATTTGAATCAAAGGCACTTGTCTATAATTTCAAAACAAAGAAAGCGGTTGTGAGGAATATAGTCACAAAACAGGCAGACGGACTTCTTCACAGCAACTTCACCAAACTACTTGAAGACGGTACTTCCAATATTCTCAAAAGTACATACTCCACCTGTGATTTGGATACGCCTCACTTCTATATCAACCTCCCCAAAGCCAAAGTCTATCCGGGAGAGAAAATAGTTTCCGGGCCGGGGAACCTGGTCCTTGAAGGGATTCCGCTGCCGCTGGTCATCCCGTTCGGCTTCTTCCCGGTCAATACCAAAAAGGCAGCATCAGGACTCCTCTTTCCACGGATAGGTGAGGAAAGGGAGCGTGGCTATTCACTTACTGAGGGAGGATATTATTTTGCCCTTAGCCAATTCTACGATCTTACGATAAAGGGAAGCATATATTCGAATGGTTCCTGGCTGGCTGTGGCACAGTCAAGCTATAACAAACGTTACAAGTACAACGGTAATTTTTCTTTTAATTATGCCAATAATATTTCGGGTCATGTGGGTCTTGATGATTACGGCAAGTCGACAAACTATAAACTGGGCTGGATGTTTAACCAGGATCCCAAAGCATCGCCCGGCTCAAGGTTTTCTGCCAGCGTGAATATGAGTTCCAGCGGCTATGAGAAAAACAACAGCTATATCGTTTCTGATCATGTTACAACGCAGAAACAGTCAAGTGTGAGTTATTCCAAAACATGGGAGGGAACACCCTTTAATTTAGCAATAAGTGCAAACCATAGTCAGAATACCAAGAATAAAACAGTCAGATTGGACCTGCCAAAGGGAAATTTTAATATCGGCAGGATTTATCCCCTTAAAAACAAGAACAGCACCGGCCCGACGAAATGGTATCAGGAACTTCAGTTTCAGTATTCAGCAGCTTTTGATAATCAGATAAATACGTACGACAGCGTTCTCTTCACCAAGGCTGTATGGGATACAATGAATAACGGTTTCAAGCAGGAGATTCCGGTAAGCCTGCAGCTCCGTCCTTTCAGAAATTTTTCAATATCGCCCAACATGACATATTCGGCCGTGATGTACTCCCAGCGTACTCATCACTACTGGGATGCAGAACAGGAGAAAGTTCTCAGCGAAAAGTCAAAGGGCATATTTTATGGACAGGCAGTTAATCCCTCGATAAGTGCCAGCTACAATCCGCAGATATTCGGAATGTACACTTTCAATCCGGATTCAAGGCTTCAGGCTATAAGGCATGTAATGAAACCTTCAGTAAGCTTTAGTTATGTACCTGCCATCCCGGGATTGAGCACCGATATGTATGAACATGTTCAGGTAGACACCACTGGGTCAAGATACCAGGATTATTCCATCTATGAAGGTAATATATACGGAACACCTTCATTGTCAAAAAAGAGCGGGATAGTTTCATTCGGGCTGGTCAACATAGTCGAGGGAAAAATGTTCGCAAGGAATGATACTACCGGAAAAGCAAAAAAGATTAAAATAATTGACAATTTCGGTATAAATACATCCTACAATGTATTTGCCGATTCCCTGAAATGGTCGCCGGTCACAATGTCAATGAGGACAACGCTGCTGAACAATTTCAATATCTCCCTCAACAGTGCATTTTCACTGTACGGCCTCGACTCTATTGGCAGGACACACAATACCTTCAATCTGGCCCAAAACAAAAAAATCCTCAGACTGACAAATTTCACTGCAAGTATTGATTTCAGCCTGAGTGAATTGTTGTCCGGCAATAAAAGTAAAACCAATTCAAATAGTTCTGGTAATCAGGGAAACAATATGTTTGATCAGGGATTTGAGGGAGGGCCCGGAGGAACGGCTCAGAGTGGTCAGCAGAATCAGAGCCAGGTAATAAGAGATGCATATGGATATCAGCAATTTGATATGCCGTGGACAATGAATTTAAGCTATAGCCTTGGCTATTCCAAGCAAAGCTTTAAATCCATCATGACTCAGGCCATAGCTATGAATGGAAATGTAACGCTGACTAAAAACTTCAGTATTAACTATGTGAGCGGGTATGACTTTAGGGCAAAGGCAATTACAATGACATCGATAGGAGTGCGCCGCGATCTCCATTGCTGGGAGATGAACCTGAACTGGATTCCTGTCGGTACGATGAAGGGGTGGAATTTCACAATCAGAGCAAAGTCGTCGGTTCTTGGCGATCTTAAATACGAGAGAAGAAAAGATTACCACGATTCATATTAATATACCGGGCATAGCTTATTACCGTATTACAAATTTTAATCATCAGAAGCAATGAAAAAGATCATTAATACCGCAAAAGCTCCTGCAGCAGTAGGTCCATACAGCCAGGCTGTTGAAAATAAAGGCACACTTTATGTTTCAGGCCAGATACCCATTGATCCTGAAACAGGAAAGATTGTGGAGGGCGATATAACTGTACAGACGGAACAGGTTTTCAGAAATATCGGCGCCATCCTCGAAAGTGCCGGCTATACCTTTTCCGATGTTGTTAAGAGTACCTGTCTTCTTTCAGACATAGCTGACTTCAAGGCCATGAATGAGGTTTATGGAAGATATTATAAGGTAAATCAGCCCGCAAGGGCAGCATTTGCTGTAAAGGGTCTGCCTCTTGGGGCACTGGTCGAGATTGAAACGATTGCGGTCAGATAAATCGGGTTATGCAACGTCCCTGACGATAAAATTTATTATGATCGATTATTCTCCTATTATTTCGAAATCAATCTCTACCTTTACTTCCCTGTGCAGTTTTACGATTGCCTTATAGTTGCCTACTTCCTTGATCTGATCTTCCGGAAGCGTGATGTTCCTGCGATCAATATCAAATCCCTTGTCCTTCAGTGATTCCGCAATCTGTATTGTATTTACTGATCCGAAAATCTTGCCTGAAGTACTTGTTTTTGCACCAACAACCAGCTTTATTCCAGCCATTTTTTCAGCTATCTCCTGTGCTGCCACCTTTATTTTTTCCTCTTTATGTGCTCTCTGCCGGAGATTTTCAGTGTGCATCTTTTTTTCCGATGATGATGCAGCAACAGCGTATCCGCGGGGAATAAGAAAATTCCTGCCATATCCGTCCCTGACAACTACTATATCGTCTTTCTGGCCCAGTTTACTGACGTCTTGCTTTAATATGATTTCCATAATTGTTCCTCCTTATTTTAATAGGTCAGTTACATAAGGAAGAAGAGCAATATGACGGGCTCTTTTTACGGCTTTAGCCACTTTCCTCTGATATTTAAGTGATGTTCCTGTAATTCTGCGCGGCAGAATTTTACCCTGATCATTCAGGAATTTCTTAAGAAACTCAGGATCTTTATAATCAATGTAACGGATCCTGTTTTTCTTGAACCTGCAGTATTTCTTCTTTTTGATCTCAACCGTAGGGGGAGTCAAATATCTGATTTCCGATTCATTCTGTGCCATAAATTATTCCTCCTTCAATTTACCTGATTCTTTCTGTTTTCTCTTTTTTTCAGCGTATTCAACAGCGAATTTTTCCATTCTGAATGTCAAAAATCTGATTATCCTCTCATCCCTGCGATACTGGACTTCGAGTTTTTCCACAAGTTCACCCGGTCCTTTAAATTCAACCAGGTAATAGAAGCCTGTCGACTTCTTCTGAATAGGGTAGGCCAGCTTCTTAAGGCCCCAGTTCTCTTCATGAACGATCTCACCGGTATTGTCGGTAATGACCTTCTTGAATTTTAGTACCGCTTCCTTCATCTGGTTCTCAGATAAAACGGGAGTTGCAATGAAAACGGTTTCGTACTGATTTAACATAATAATTAATTGTTTTATTTTAGTGAATTTGGCTCGCAAAAGTACAACTATTTTGCCTTTTTCAAAAATTTAACCATGAAATTATCATCATAGGGTAATTAAAAATGCCGGATTATTGCCGGAAGCTCTGTGCTTATTGCAAATGCAGCCCTTACCTTTGCGTTCCTGATTGCAGGATAGGGATTTATCGGGTTCCTCCGGAAACGTTGCACCCGCTTGCAGAACAGACAGGGAAGGTGATAATGAATTTTATAAATAAATATGGCTTTTTAACTATATTTGTAAACCTATTTAAGTTGAAAGAAACAAGTCTAATCAATATATGGAAAACTTCATAGTTTCAGCGAGAAAATACCGCCCTGCCAGTTTTGACATGGTCATCGGTCAGGATAACATAACAAACACGCTGAAGAGTGCTATAAAGAATAATCACCTTGCTCAGGCCTACCTGTTTTGTGGTCCGCGTGGCGTCGGTAAAACTACTTGTGCAAGGATCTTCGCGAAAACGATAAATTGCAGTAACCTTAACGAGAATGCCGAAGCATGCGACAGTTGCGAATCGTGTCTCTCTTTCAATTCACTCAGGTCATTTAATATACATGAACTTGACGCTGCTTCAAATAACAAGGTCGAGGACATCAGAAGCCTTAATGAACAGGTCAGGATCCCGCCACAGATAGGAAAATACAGTATATATATAATCGACGAGGTCCATATGTTGTCTTCTTCTGCTTTCAATGCATTCCTGAAGACGCTGGAGGAACCCCCTTCACACGCCATTTTTATACTGGCAACCACTGAAAAGCATAAGATAATTCCAACAATCCTGTCGAGATGCCAGATCTTTGATTTCAGCAGGATCAGGATTGAAGATATTGTTGGCAGGTTGATGTATGTTGCCAGGAATGAGGGGATTACAGCTGAAGAAGAGGCTCTTCATATAATTGGTCAAAAAGCTGACGGGGCCCTTCGCGATGCACTGTCGATCTTCGACCAGATTGTGAGCCTTACAGGTAAGACTATTGTTTACAAGGATGTAATTGAAAACCTTAATGTGCTCGACTATGAATATTATTTCAAGACAATCGACGGAGCACTTCTGGGTGACATATCATCTGCTCTTATTTTATTCAACGAGATACTGGAGAAGGGTTTTGACGGGCATAACTTTATTTCAGGTCTGAACAGTCATCTCCGTGATCTCCTGGTGTGCAAGGATGAGTCTACACTGCCTCTGCTTGAAACCACCGCCTCAGTAAGACAGAGATATCTTAAACAAACTCTCAGATGCAGTACCGATTTTTTATTTAAAGCTCTTGAGATCGGAACCGATTGTGATCTGGCTTATAAAAACAGCAAGAATCCGAGACTGCACATTGAACTGGCTCTCATACGGCTCTGCCGTCTGGTTGCAGATAACGGTCCTGATACTGAAAAAAAAAAGCTGACCTAAAACCGGAGAATAGCCGCACAGGAGATAATAGGGATATGGAAACGGTTCCCTCAGAATCCGGGGTTTTGCATCAGGAAAGCACTGTAAATGAAAACGATACCGGGAAAAAGGAATTTGTTCCAGGAAAACATGTTCCGGTAATCGAAAAACCTGCCAAAACATTTTCGATAAAGGATATTATAGCAGGTGATCCTCCTGCATCGGAAGAGAGTCTCAATACGTCTGAACCCGATGTCGACATGACTGATCAGCCGGAAAAAGAAGTTTTTTCGGCCGAAGCCTTTGCAAAATGCTGGCCGGAATTTATTGATCAGCTAAATGGCGAAGGCTCCAGGATAATGAGTATGTTCAAATCTGTTAAGCCTGAGTTGGAAAATGATCAGACTATACGGATCCATCTCAGTAACGCCACACAAAAAGACACTTTTGTTCAGAATTATAAACAAAGACTTTTAAATTATCTTCAGACAAAGTTTATACTTAAGAATGTGGATATTGAAACAACCATCGATAACGCCGAGACGAATAATATTCTGTACACGGATGAACAACGATATAACTATCTGTTTAACAAGTATCCCATACTAAAAGAGATGAAGAAGAATTTTAATCTCGATATAACCTGATATCATAAGGTACTGACAACTGTTAATGGAGATCAGACGTGAAAAAAAATATTCCAGGCCCGTACGACAACAAAAATTCCAGATACCTTTTCTGACGAGAAGGATATTTTCGATCAGATCATTAACCATTCAAGGTCAATGATAAGCATTATAAACCGGAATTATGTTTATGAGAAAGTGAACTCTACATTTTGCAAGGAACATCAAATTGTCAATGAATCGGTGGTTGGAAAGTCCCTGGCAGACGTGTGGGGTGAGGAGACTTTCAGAAATAATATAAAGAGCAAAATAGACCTTTGCTTTTCAGGTGAAACTGTTAGTTATGAAGCTTTTTTCAATACTGCAGAACAAGGCCAGAGATACTATGAGGTTGTTTTTCGTCCGCTGAAAGTAAAGGGAAACGGTATTTCACACCTTCTGGCTGAAACTCTTGATATCAATGAACTGAGGCTTTCGAGACAGAAGGCTATTGACCAGGAGACCTTGCTAAAACAATTTGAAACAAACATACCTATTGGCTTTCTGCGCTGCAATCCTGACGGAAAAATCATTCATGCCAACGACGCATTTTTACGGATAATGGAGTGTCCTGATGCTCTTACTGATATGGAACTCAATATTAAAAACTTCTATCCGGTCGAGGTGTTGTTCGAGATCCAGGTGGAACAGCTTCTTGAATCCCGTTCCAAGACCTTTGGAAGGGTTTTTCTCAGGAGCATGAAGGGAAATGAAATAGCCTGCAGGATAAGTGGTTTTATTGCATTTGATCAATCCGGCACGCCTTCGTTTATTGACCTGGCAATCGAAGATTCCTCCAGGGAACTCATGCTGGAGAATAAATTGCTGCAGGCCCAGAAGCTTGAGACTATCGGTGCTCTGGCTGGAGGAATTGCACATGATTTCAATAATATTCTTGCAACAATATCAGGATATTCCGAGATCTTGCTGGAAGACCTTCCTGATAAGTCCAAATTGGCAGAACATGTAAACAAGATCCAGGGAGCCGTTCAAAAAGCACATTCTATAATCAACCAGATACTTACTTTCAGCAGACATGTTGAGCAGGAGAAAATTCATGTAAATGTTGCCGAGGTTCTTGGTGAGACAATAGGTTTCATAAGATCATCCATCCCTTCCAACATTGTTGTCAGTACACGGATAGGTGACAGGAAAGCGATAGTACTTGCTGATCCGACTCAGTTGTTCAGGGTTTTCCTGAATCTGATGACAAATTCCATCCAGTCAATGGAAGAAAAAGGTGGAACACTTTCAGTACTAATGGCAGTTGTGGAGGGGAAAATGGTCCAGCATGAACTGCATAAGGATATTGTTGCCGATGAATATGTGCTACTGACTTTTGCCGACACCGGCAAGGGAATGGAACAGTCTGTAATTGAAAGGATATTCGAACCTTTCTTTACAACACGGGAAGTGGGCAAGGGAACTGGGCTTGGACTTTCAGTGATACATGGAATAGTCAGGGAACTGGAAGGTGAGGTCATGGTTTCCTCAAGAGAGGAGATCGGATCTGCTTTCAATGTCTACCTGCCGATTGTAAAAGAATATGGCTCCCTCCGGCCGGAAAGCGAACCAAGAAAAAAAATCCTGTTTATCACCGGAAACAGGCACGAATCAAGGATACTGTCAATCGCACTGGAAAACAGCGGGTATGATCTGATCTACACGACTGACCGAAGCAACCTGTTAGGGATAATGAATCAGGTAGATGAGAGACCCGACCTGATTATTTATATGAGCGATTCAAAGACGGTTGGACCGGAAGATGTGATGATCGTTTTTCATCAGCTGAAAATTGAAACACCATGTATACTTATTACTGAAGGCATAAATAGTGATTTAGAAGAAAAATTACTAAATTCGGGAATTATTAAACAACATCTGGTTAAACCTGTTTCTCTGAAAGAGATCAGGAATGCAATCCAGGTTTCGTTGAGTCAGACTTAATACGAATCATTTTATATTTTCTATGGCAGGAGTTCTAATTGTTGAGGATGATAGTGAACTGAGGGAGATGATAAGCATTTCCCTGACAAGACGTAAATTCACGGTAATTGAGGCTGCAAACGGAAAGGAAGCCATAATGCATTTTAAGCCGTCGATTACTGATCTTGTTGTGACTGATCTTATCATGCCTGAGGAGGATGGACTGAAAGTGATAATGAAGCTGAGAGAGATAAAGCCATCCCTGAAAATAATAGCCATTTCAGGCGGAGGCAAGGCAGGACCGGGAAGTTATCTTAATCTTGCAAAGGCTCTTGGGGCTGATGCCATCTATTCAAAACCATTCTCTGTCAATGAGCTTGTTGCAAAAATTGAAAGTTTATTGGATATAGATTCTAATGACTGAATTTCTTATACTATGAAACTTAAAAATTCAATATCATGTTAAACAAAAAAATAGAAGATATCTGCAACAGGCAGATTGAAAGAGAAGGTTATTCATCGAACCTTTACCTTGCTATGGCAGTATGGGCTGAAACAACCGGTTTGAGCGGAGTAGCTCAATGGATGTATGCCCAGTCTGAGGAAGAGCGTACTACATATGCTGAAATTTATTAAATATGTCAACGAAAGGGGAGGAATATCCGTCATCCCTGCCATGAAAAAACCCGGTGCTGTTTATAAGGATGTTGAAGAAATTTTTAAAGAAGTTCTTAAACATGAGGAATTTGTGACAGCAAGTATAAATGAGATTGTTGGACTGACACTTGAGGAGAAGGATTTCAATACGCATAATTTTCTTCAGTGGTTCGTAATGGAACAGGTGGAGGAAGAAGCCTCAGTCAAGAATATCCTTGATAAGGTGCGTCTGGTAGGCAAAACCAATATGTACGAATTCGACAGGGATATCATGAGCCTAAGGAAGCCAGGGGCCACTGACTGACCTTCATGAAAAAGCATTTTAGTCTGTTCATTGTTGCTGTTATTGCTGCTTCTCTCAATCCTGCTTCATCTCAGAGGCTGATTGCAAACTCTTCAATAACAGGAGTCTGCTATGCAGGAAACAAGACAAACCGAATATATATTCCACCCCCGGATGTGTTTTTCAGGAAATCAGGAGCTAAAGGCGGAGCATCAATAACAGTATTCTACAATGGATTTCCTTCCAATACCAAAGCAGCAGTTGGTTATGCAGCTTCTATCCTGGAATCCATACTGCCTGCCGGAACAAGGATTATTATCTCTGCTTCGTGGGAAAAAATTACCACGTACAGGGGTACTGGCCAATTCAAGCATAACGGGTTATGCCGGCGGATGGACCATAGATGCACTGAACCCTTATACATTATACCCTGTTTCGCTTGCTGAAAAAATTGCCGGCAGGAACCTTAACGATAGCCTTAGCGCCGATATTACCCTGAGGGTGAACAGTTCAGTAAACTGGTATGCAGGAACCGACGGGAATACCCCCAGCCTGCAGTACGACCTTGTTACAATAGTTTTGCATGAAGTATGTCACGGACTTGGTTTCTTTGACAGCATGGATACCGATAATAGTATTGGCTGGTATGGAATTGGATCAGTCCCGCTGATCTATGACACCTTTATTGAAAATTTTCAGGGTCAGAGACTGACAGATACACTCGCATTTAAGAATTATTCAAACGATCTGCTCAGGCAATTGACCGGAGGAAACCTTTATTTTAACGGCCCGCTGCTCAGGACTTACACCACAGGATCAAGGGCACGGATATATGCGCCGGCCATCTGGAATTCCGGTTCCAGCATCTCGCACCTCGATGAAAATCAAACGCCCGAGCCAAATACACTCATGACCCCTTTTATCGATATGGGCGAAGCAATCCATAACCCCGGAAATCTCACCCTTTCAATACTCGGCGACCTGGGATGGATAAATACCAGGATTATTCACAAGCCGGTTCATGATACGGAGCAGCATCTGGATCAGTTGCCGCTTTTTGTCACAATAGCTTCGGATACACTCTATTACCATGACAATGTAGGTGCTGTTTTTTCATTTGACAACTTTTCTTCACAGGATACCCTTATCATGACCTCACCCGGAATGGATGACAACTATGAATGCACCATAAATATTCCATCCTACAACAGCGGTGTCAAATACTATTTTTATACCATTGATCATTTTGGCAGGATCTACAGGTCTCCTTCACTCACAGATTCATTAAAGTACAGTGTTTATGTCGGCACCGATACTGTCAGTCCGCTGATTATGCATACCCCTCTGACATCATTTCTGGAAAAGATTGACACTGTTCAGTTTGATGCCACAGTGACCGACAATCTGGGTGTCGATACGGTTTTTGCCGAATACAGACTAAATGACGGTCCTTCAGTAATAATCGGATTCAAGCCGGGGAAAGACAATGTCTGGAGTGCCGCAATTGCTACAAAAAATATGATGCTGAAAGGAGGTGATTCAATTCAATACAGAATTGTTGCAAATGATTCAGCACTGGTTCCCAACAGTTCCTCACAACCCGGATCAGGTTATTTTACTATTCATATTGAAGGTCTGAGCGCGGTAAGAGACAATTATTTCACTGATTTTACGGGTGAAGCCGGGGCCGACTTTTTCAGCAATGGATTTGATGTGAGCAAACCTGAGGGTTTCAACGGTTATGGACTTAATACCCCTCATCCGTATGAAAGCCCGGAGGATAACGACAAGACCATTGAATACACCGCTGTTTTACGTCATCCTCTGAAATTCAACGAATCTGGTCTCCTTATAAGTTTCCGGGAAGTTGTCCTTGTAGAACCAGGAGAGCCGGGATCTGTATTTGGCTCTGATTCATTTTATGATTATGTTATTGCCGAGGGGTCGAAAACCTGGGGTAAAACATGGTTCAAACTGACTGACGGCTATGATTCCCGTTTCAACAAAACCTGGGAAACAGCCTATAACAGTTCATCTGACGGTATGAATTCACTTGCCGTTGGTAATGAATCAATGCTTCATACCCATGCTATCCTTTTCTCTTCTTCAGAGAACATAGCAGCAGGCGATACCATGCTTCTGAGATTCAGGTTATTTTCCGATCCTTTTGCAAACGGCTGGGGATGGATAATCGAAGATCTTAATATCGGTCCATTTGTCGATGCAGTGGAACAGCTTCCTTCCGGCGGACAGGTAAAAGTATATCCTAATCCGGGCAGGGGAGAAATAAGGCTCAGTTCCGATCCTAATGGTACAGGTAGCGGCAAACCTGTTAATTACTCAATATACAGTACCTCAGGTACCTGTATTAAAAGCGGTACTATGACAGGTGGAACGGAGAATGTGATCGACATCTCTGACCGCCCGTCCGGAATTTATATCATTGTTCTCAACAGGGACGACTGGATCAAAACCGTCAGGTACAGCCTGATTAGATAGATACCTTACTTCAGGTTTACTTCCATTCATAAACTGAATGTGCCATTGTTAAAGTATTTATCTTTAATGGCACCATCTTTGTACAAAATGAAGTTTTAGAAATTAATATTGGAAAATTAAGCTAATTTTGCTTGATATTTTTATAAAATGTAAATCATCTAAAAATGAGCATTATAAATAATGTTTTGGGCCTTTTTCTGGGAAATAAATACGAGCGTGATCTGAAAGATATCAATCCTTATGTTGAAAAGACCCATATTGAGTTTGAGAAAATACGGAATCTGTCGAATGATGGTTTGAGGGAGTGTACCGATGACCTGAGAAGAGAAATACTTGGCAGCATTGCCTCAGATGAAAATGAAATTAAGTCGTTGAGAGAACAAGCTGAAAAAGAGGAAGATGTATATAAAAAGGAAGAAATTTACAATACAATAGACAAGATTGAGAAACTGATCAGCGAAAAGCTGGAAGAGACGCTTGATCAGCTTGTACCCAGAGGTTTTGCCATAGTAAAGGAGACGGCACGGAGGTTCAAGGAGAACAGTGTACTCGAAGTAACGGCAAGACAATATGACAGGGATCTTGCTTCCACCAGGGAGAGCATTACCATAAAGGGTGATAAGGCATTTTGGAGCAATGAGTGGATAGCCGGGGGCAATGAGATTACCTGGGATATGGTACATTACGATGTGCAGCTGATTGGTGGTGTTGCGCTGCATAAGGGTAAGATCGCGGAGATGGGCACCGGTGAAGGAAAAACACTTGTGGCCACGCTACCAGTCTTTTTAAATGCTCTTGCAGGTAAAGGTGTTCACATAGTCACAGTAAATGACTATCTGTCAAAACGTGACTCGGAGTGGATGGGACCAATTTATGAGTTCCACGGCCTTACAGTTGATTGCATCGACAAGCATCAGCCAAATTCCGTCGACCGGCGCAATGCATATAATGCAGATATCACTTTCGGAACCAATAATGAATTTGGCTTTGACTATCTGAGGGATAATATGGCAATTAATCCTGAAGATCTGGTCCAGAGGAAACATCATTATGCCATTGTTGACGAAGTTGACTCGGTCCTTATCGACGATGCCAGGACTCCGCTTATTATCTCAGGTCCGACAGCAAAGAGTGATACCCAGCAATTCGACGAACTGAAGCCTAAGGTCGACAAACTGGTGACTGCACAGAAGAAGCTTGTAACACAGATTCTTGTCGATTCCAAAAAGCTAATAGCCGCAGATAAAAATGATGAGGGAGGGCTTCTTCTGCTCAGGGCCTACAAAGGCCTGCCAAAAAATAATGCGCTTATAAAATTTCTTAGTGAAGAGGGAAACAGGTCTCTTCTTCTTAAGACAGAGAACTTTTATATGCAGAATAACAGCAAGGAGATGCCTAAGGTGACTGATGAGTTGTATTTTATCATCGATGAGAAGGCTAATTCCATTGAGCTTACGGAAAAGGGTCTTGACCTTGTTTCGACATCAGTAGAAGATGCCAGTTTCTTCATTCTGCCGGATGTGGGTTCAGCCATTGCCGATCTGGAAAAATCAGATGTCTCGGACAAGGAGAAATTAAGTATGAAGGACGAATTGCTGCAGGATTATTCAGTAAAGTCGGAACGCGTTCATACGATGACCCAGCTTCTCAAAGCCTGGACCCTTTTTGACAAGGATACCGAATATGTTGTCATGGACAATAAGGTTAAGATAGTTGATGAGCAGACCGGCAGGATACTGGAGGGAAGAAGATATTCAGATGGCCTTCACCAGGCTATTGAAGCCAAAGAGAATGTGGCTGTTGAGGCTGCAACACAGACATATGCCACCATCACGCTTCAGAACTATTTCAGGATGTACCATAAGCTTGCAGGAATGACAGGTACTGCTGAAACAGAGGCAGGTGAATTCTGGGATATCTACAAGCTTGATGTTGTTGTAATTCCGACCAACAGACCGATCATCAGAAACGACAGGGAAGATATAGTCTATAAGACAAAACGTGAAAAATATAATGCTGTGATAGATGAGATTGCAGAGATGTACCGGCAGGGAAGGCCGGTGCTGGTAGGTACCACTTCTGTTGAAATATCGGAATTGCTTAGCAGGATGCTTAAGATGAAGGGTCTTAGGCATAATGTTTTGAATGCAAAACTTCACCAGCGGGAAGCGGAGATTGTAGCTGAAGCAGGTAAGACAGGCACAATAACCATTGCAACAAACATGGCAGGCCGGGGTACTGATATCAAGCTTACCGAAGATGTCAGAAAAGCCGGCGGCCTCGCAATTATTGGTACGGAACGGCATGAGTCAAGAAGGGTTGACCGTCAGTTGCGTGGCCGGTCCGGCCGCCAGGGAGATCCGGGATCTTCACAATTTTTTGTATCTCTGGAGGATGAGCTGATGCGATTATTCGGATCGGAAAGAATTTCAGGTATTATGGATAAGCTGGGACTTAAGGATGGCGAGATGATCCAGCATTCAATGATAACAAAGTCAATAGAGAGAGCACAGAAGAAAGTCGAGGAAAATAACTTCGGAATCAGAAAGAGGCTGCTCGAATATGATGACGTGATGAATTCGCAGAGAGAGGTGATATACAAGAAAAGGAAGCATGCTCTTCTCGGAGAAAGACTGAGCGTTGATATTGCCAACATGATGTTTGACGTAACTGAAAGCATTGTTGGGACTTATCATGGAGACGGAGATTATGAAGGTTTCGATTTTGATCTTATCCGCTCATTTTCAGTGGATTCGCCAGTTGATGATCAGGAATTTAAGAAGGCTGCCTCAGAAACGGTAACAGACAAAGTTTACACTAAGGTTTTGGATACCTATAAAAGAAAAGTCGAGACAATTTCCGCCCAGGCATATCCGGTGCTGAAAGATGTTTATGACAGGATGGCACATGTTTATGAAAACGTCGTAGTACCCATTTCCGACGGTGTAAGGGTATTCCAGGTTGTAACAAACCTTAAGGCTACGGCAGAATCTGAGGGGAGAGAATTGGCGAGGGCTTATGAAAAAACGGTTGTACTGGCAACAATAGATGATGCCTGGAAGGAACATCTGAGGGAAATGGATGAACTGAAGCAATCGGTTCAGAATGCCACTTATGAACAGAAAGATCCTCTGCTTATTTACAAGTTTGAATCTTTTGAACTCTTCAAAACAATGCTCACAAAGGTCAATAAGGATGTGGCCAGTACTTTGATGAAAGGTCATATACCTACCCAGGATCCTGACCAGGTTAAGGAAGCCCAGAGAAGACGACAGGTTGATATGAGCAATTTGAGAACCTCCAAGAGCGATTTTTCCCAGTATAGCAGCACGAGTGGAGGGGGAGGACAGGAGAGAAATCAAAAAACCGAGCCGGTCAGGGTTGATAAAAAAGTCGGAAGGAATGATCCTTGTCCATGCGGTAGCGGTAAAAAATACAAGAATTGTCATGGGGCACAGCAGGGGGCTGAACGTGCAAATGCCAGTGTCTGATCAGCTTTTACCTATTTCTTCTATGGCTTTCTGAATCCTTGTGTGTACCGGCCTGCTTACCGGTACCAGTGGTAATCTCACATGATTATGGCACAGGTTCATTACGCAGAGCATATCCTTAACCCCTGCAGGACTCCCTTCCGTAAACAGGAGTTCGATCATTTCAAGGAACCTGTAATGGATTTCCCTGGCTGACTTGAAATTATTTTTCAGGGACTGATTTACCAGTTCGCTGCATTGTGAAGGAAATGCGTTGGCAAGAACGGATATGACGCCATATCCTCCTGCAGCAATTATGGGGATAGTGAGCATGTCATCTCCGGATATCACACTGAAATTCTCAGGTTTGTCCTTAAGTATCTTCATGATCTGAGTCAAATCGCCGGATGCCTCTTTAACAGCAACGATATTTTCGCATCGATGTGCCAGTTCGAGACAGGTATCAGCTGTAATATTGCATGATGTCCTGCCGGGGACGTTATAGATGATGACCGGAATGGGACTACATGTGGCAATTTCCTTAAAATGCTGAAAAAGCCCTCTCTGAGTGGGTTTGTTATAATATGGAGCAACTGATAATATACCATCCACTCCATTCAGTTCTGCCTGCCTTATTCCGTTTATTACTTCCTGGGTATTGTTTCCTCCGATACCATATACGATAGGAACACGATTATCAACTGTCTCCGACAACATAACAGATAATAGCTTTTTTCTCATCTTTTGAAAGCGTGACTGATTCACCGGTGGTTCCCATTGCAACAATATAATTGACACCACCGTTTATGACATGGTTTATAACCCTGCCCAAAGCTGCAAAATCAATGCTTGAGTCATTTTTAAAAGGTGTCACAATTGCAACTCCTGTTCCTTTGAATTTTTTCATTTTATGTTACTGTTTTTCAGCTGTTTGGATCGTATTGTCTTTTATCATCTCGAGGTAGCGTATGACCTGGTTGAGGTAACTGTCAATATCAGCTGGTTTTTTAATTTCCATCATCAGGTCGAAAGGAGCATCAGATCCCTCATTATCAAGCAATCCGACTTTTAACCTGGCCATGGAAAGCGACGAGACATAACGCAGGGGAATCAGTTTCTCGGGATTAATATCAATGAGTATATCGAAAGGATTATCTATAAAAGTTTTGGCCTCGGCAGAATGAGGATGGTAGAGGCTGTTAATTTCATCAATCTTTATGCAGGTAAGATACCTGATGGCAGTATACTGGTCAGGCAGGTTTTTCCCGGGATAATAACCTAAAATCTTCAGACTGATCTTCAACTCAGACATTCTCATATGGAATCTGCTTAAACTTAAGAATTCAGCAGGTTTTGATGCATCCCAGACAATACCTATGCTGGTGATATTTTTAAAATCTGAATATTTAACCTTTCTCTTCGTCCTGGAAACCTTTCTTGACAGTATCAGATTGCCGATCTTAAGCCTGGTTTTCTTAAATATTTCCATATTGCAAACCTAACAGTTTTTTATTAAAATCAGACCAGGCCAATTATTAAACTTCTCCAATTAGTTCAAGGAATTCATTTTCGCTCATGAGAGGTACCCCTAGCGCAGCCGCTTTCTCTTTTTTCGACTCTCCCATGTTTTCCCCGCTCAGTATGAATGAGGTATTCCCGGAGACTGAGGAGGCATTTTTCCCTCCATTTTTTTCGATCAGCTCTTTATATTCTTCTCTTGAGTGTTTATGAAACAAACCGGATATAACAATGGATTTTCCAGACAAGCTGTCCCCGGTAGCGATAAACTCCTTATCCGAGCTGAATTTAATGCCTGCAGCCTGAAGTCTTCCAATCAGTTCAAGATTTTCCTTATCTGAAAAGTAGTTGACAATGCTGCCGGCTATTTTAGGGCCGATTTCTGCAACATTTGTCAGTTCTTCGAATGTGGCACCTGTGAGATCATCAATTGTCCTGAATTTTGCAGCAAGAGTTTTTGCGACTGTCTCTCCAACATGTCTGATCCCAAGGGCAAACAAGACACGCGGATAAGGTACCCCTGATGATTTTTCAATACTTGCCAGTATATTTGATACGGACTTGGCTCCGAGCCTTTCCAGCGGTATCAGCTGTTCAGCTTTAAGATCGTAAAGATCAGCAAAGGTTCTTATCAGGTTTCTATTGAAAAGCAGATCTATTGTCTCCTCTCCCAAACCATCAATATCCATAGCCTTCCTGCTGATGAAGTGTTCAATTCTTCCCTTTAGCTGTGGAGGGCAGTGAAGATAGTTGGGGCAGAAATGGTTTGCTTCACCCTCATTCCTGGTAAGTTCGGTTCCGCACTCAGGACAATTTGTGATAAAGGTTATCTTTATACTGTTCTCATTTCTGAATGAGTGATCTACACCGGTTATCTTGGGTATAATTTCTCCGCCTTTCTCAATAAATACCATATCGTTTAAATGAAGATCCAGAAGTTCAATCTGATCAGCATTGTGAAGAGTAGCTCTTTTTACAGTTGACCCTGATAAAAAAACCGGTTCCAGGTTGGCGACTGGTGTCACGGTACCAGTTCTGCCAACCTGAAAATTCACAGAGAGGAGTTTTGTCAACGCCTGCTCCGCTTTATATTTATACGCAATTGCCCAGCGTGGCGATTTTGCAGTAAAGCCAAGCTGCTGCTGAAGCCTTAGAGAGTTAACTTTTATGACAACACCGTCTGTATCAAACGGAAGATTCTTTCGTTCCGATTCCCAGTATGAGATAAAATCCAGAACTTCATCCAGAGTTCGGCACAGTTTCATGCTGTCAGGGACTAAAAATCCCCACCCGGAGGCTATTTTTAAATTCTCATAATGACTTGCTGCAGGCAGATTTTCAGAGAGCAGAAAGTAAACAAAGCATTCAAGCGATCTGGAGGCCACAATTCTGCGATCGAGCAGCTTGATCGTTCCGGCAGCGGAGTTGCGTGGATTGGCAAATGGTGTATCTCCCGATTTTATCCTCTCTTCGTTGAGGCTGTTGAAAACTGCCCTTGGCATAAGTATCTCACCCCTTATGATAAACTCTGAAGGAATTTGTTTATGCTTAATTATCAGCGGGATACTCTTTATGGTTTTCACATTGTTTGTGACATCATCACCCCTGGTGCCGTCTCCCCTGGTGAGTGCCCTTGACAGTATCCCATTTAGGTAGGTAATACTTATCGAGACGCCGTCGAATTTCAATTCACAGACATACTCGACAGCCTCAGCAACCTTCCTGATCCTTGAGTCGAAATCTCTCAGCTCGTCCTCATTATAGGTATTCCCCAGCGATAACATGGGGTACCTGTGTTCATACTGGACAAACTCTTCAGTGATATCGCTGCCGACCCGCCTGGTTGGCGAATTATCCGAGATGAACTGAGGAAATTTATTTTCAAGGGCCTCAAGGTCACTAAGGAGGATATCATATTCAAAATCAGAAATATCCGGACTGTTGAGGACATAATATTTGTAATTGTATTCCTCTATTTCCAAACGGAGTTTTTCGATGCGTTCCCTGGCTTCTGACTGTGTCATATTAAGATTGCCGAATTATTATATGATTACTGACGGGACAATTATTCCTCACTCCCAGACACCATCAACGGTTTGTCCGCATTTGCTGCATTTCCCGCTTGAAATAGTATTCGATTCGATTCTGAAACCCTTTCTTCTGACAAGAGGTGTTTTGCATGCAGGGCATTTTGTGTCAGCCTGTTCCTCCCCTGGTACGTTTCCTGTGTATACATATAGCAAACCTTCGTCAGCTGCAATTGCAGCAGCTTTATTGAGGGTATCAACAGGAGTGGGAGGCAATTGTTCAAGCTTGTATATCGGATAGAATCGGCTGAAATGGATAGGTGTTTTTTTGAAACCGTTGTCCGAGAGCCACCGGCACATGGTTCTTATCTCATCCAGATTGTCAGTCCACGTAGGTACTATAAGATTAGTCACCTCCAGCCATACCCCCATATCCCTGTAAACTTTAAGCGAATCAAGAACCGGCTGCAGCTTTCCGCCTGTAAGCTTCAGATAGGTCGATTCAGTGATTGCTTTAAAGTCAATGTTTGCAGCATCGATTACTGAACAGAGGTTCTTCAATGGCTCAGGATTAATATATCCATTGGATTTTATGACATTTTTTATACCTGCTTTTCTTGCCAGGGTCGCCGTCTCAAAAACATATTCATAAAAGGTAGTTGGTTCAGAATAGGTATATGCGATAGACTTGCAACCGCTGTCCAGACATTCCCTGATAACATCCTCCGGGGAAAGTTTAAAGTTTCTCGTTTTGTCGGGGCTGGTTTGAGATATGGTCCAGTTCTGACAGTTCAGGCATACCAGGTTGCATCCTGCAGTAGCAATTGAATATGCCCTGGATCCTGGGAGAAAGTGAAAAATTGGCTTTTTCTCAATGGGATCGATATTAACCGAACAGGGGTTTCCAAATGCCAGCGTATATAATTTAGAGTCGTGAACTTTCCTGTTGTTACATTTACTTAGTTCACCCTCCTTTAGAACACATTCATTCGGGCAGATCCTGCACATGATCCCCCGGGCAGTCTCTTCCTGGTACATTGCAATTCTCTTGTAAATGCTTCGTTCTCCGTTATCCGGTCCGCAGAAGAGATTCTGGCCTGACAGGCAAATAAATCCTGCAGACAGAGATATCGACTTCTTAAGAAAGTCACGCTTGCTGATATTGTATTTTGGATTTTCCATGACGAATAAATGTAATTACTTTATTAAAACTACAATTTGTTCTTAACTGTTCCAATAAGAAGCCCTGTAAAAATCAGTGCCGACAGAATAAAGATCGATACTTTGATTCCAAGGACGGGTATCGATACACCGGTTATCAGAATAAAGCCAAGTGCTGACCCTGCAAGATCTGCGCTGTAAACAGATACTGCAGCCTGTTGTTGATTCTTTCCCGAGGTAAGTTCATAAAATAGTTTTCCGGTGAGGAGGGCGGGGAAAAAAGCAGACAGGAGAATAAATCCCACAACCGGGATCTCGTATCTGAATCCGGTTAGCTGGTTGTAAAGCAATCCGGCTGCTGCATAAAGCAGCACCAGTAAAATACCTGTTTTGAAAGGGGATATTCCATTAAGGACCCTGATCCGCGCACCGGAGCCAGCTGCCAGTCCTGCCATCAGCCCGGCAATGACCAGTCCCGACAGCTGGTACATATTGCCTATAATGATCTGAAGTGTAAGAAGTATTATAATCTCAAATCCGGCCAGTGCCGAGGCACTGAAATACATAAGCATCTGCCTTTTCTTAATCAGCAGCAAAGGAGCTGCGAATACCAGTATCATAATAATCATAGCTGGCATCTTCTCACCCTTGTCCCTGCTGAAATTGTATAACTGGAAATGATAACTGGCCACAGGGAATGAAGATCTGTTCTGTCTGATATGGCTATCCATCAGACCCGCAAATTCCTCACTTTTTCGTTCCGTGAGATCATCAGAGAGAAAGTCAGGACCGACATACGCATTGGTAATATTTCTCATCTCAGTCAGCTTACAGAAATCAACTGAGATTTCCTTTCCGGCCGCAATAAAATAGAGCTTATTACCCACAACAGGCTTTACATACCTGAAAACAGAGGACAGGCTGTTATAAATCGAAGAATAAAGCCTGACGGATTCCTTGTTGAAGTAATCATTCGCTGGTCCCGGCGAGCACATGAAAACCCCTCCATCCTTAAGTTTTTGCTTTACAGCATGGAAGAATTCTGTCGTATAATATCTGTTCAATTGCAATGTTGAAGGAGGAGGAACGGAGAGGATAATAACATCAGCCTTATCTTCAGCCTTTCTTATATACCTGAAAGCATCACTGTTTACCACGGAGAGCTTAAATGGCAGCGTATCGCTGGCAGAGGTGGTGGCCTTTGCCAGGGCCGGATCCCTTTCAATGTAAACTACCTCGCTTACGGGGTACTTAATAACTTCCTGCAACTGGCCTTCCAGAGATCCCGAGATAAGGATTATTTTTTTTGGTTCCGCGCTCTGCAGCATTGCATAATGAATATTCTCTTCTCTTTCGATTACATCCGATTTATAGATAAGCAGGCGGTGGTTGTAGTAAATGCTTTTTTCACCCTTGTATTGTCCATAGGTTATATTGCCATAGGGTGTGTCTTCAGAGCCGGTTACCTTTATCCCGGGGAGAAGGATCTGCCTGAACAGGTTATCCGGACTCGAAAGGATAATTACCGAGGCTATAAGAGCAATTGCCACCCTCATTGCAAGTTTTGATGAAGGTTTCTCCAGGTAATATGATAAGAGAACATAGGATACCGACAATAGCATAACAAGCAGAAGAAGCTGATAAGTATTCAGGAATCCTGATGTAAGGAAGGAGATCAGCAGGCCGGCAACCACACCTCCGATAGTCTCCACTGAAAATGATCTTCCGGGAGAAAAATCGTTTCCGGATCTTGCCAGACAGATTAGTTTGATAAAAGTAAATCCCGATACCAGACAAAAGGGAAGCAGTACCATCAGGGTATAAATCATGCTTATCAGAAACGAGGGTGTTTCGCCGGTATTCAGGAATATTCTTGATAATAAAAACATCATGGAGATCGAGAACAGAGGGCTCAGGGAGAATATAAGATTTATTTTTTTAAGATCCGTGAGTTCTGAGCGACCTGCAAGCATGGCGCCGACTGATGAACATATCAGCCAGGAACCCAGGAATATTCCTGTCACCAGTTCATAGCCTCCGGAGATGTTCATCATTTCACGCATAAGCAAAAGCTGAATAGAACTGCTGACAAGACCAATAATGAACAGATTCAGGCGTATTTGTGATGGTGACGTAAACCGGTAATTCTCCGTTGTGGCTGAAGATCTGCTGCCGTTCAAATATTTTTGCAAAATAGGAGAAATGCCAGATAAAATGGAATATCCCGGTAAATGCCAATGCAATGCCGAATTCAACATGCCACCTTAGTATGGTTTTAACAAAAGGCAGATCCCATTTATAGGTAACCTGCAGAGCCATAAAGATACCAGCAACGACAGTGGCGATAAAAGCCAAGGTGAGTAGTATGTTCCAGATTTTTTTATGAAACCTGTAAGAGAAATAGTTTAACCTGTAGAAAATGTAACTTAGAATATATAACAGAACTGCAGTTATTCCAGTGCCTATAACATGATACATATTTGCCCCTCGTTATCTTCTCAATACAACTCCTTCATATATATAAATTTCTGCATCTTTCCATCCATCCCAGCCAATTCCCGCTTTATCTCGCGAAGTATATCCAAGAAACTGATCGAGTGTCCATTTGTTTTCTGTTGCAACCTGCGGAAGCATGGTTCCTGACCTGCCGTCTTTTTTAATGTAAATGCCATCTTTTCCCAATACTATCTCGCTTGTATCCTTTATCTTTTTAAGCGGGCCGAGAACGGTTATCTCAAATGACAGTTTGTCAAAATCCTCTTTTGTCACGGGGGAGAACCGTGGATCTTCGAAAGCTGAGGAAATTGCAGATTCCCTGACGACCTGGTATAAAGGGTCGGATGAAATAAATCTGCCAATACAGCCTCTCAGCATTCCGTTTTCCTTCAGAGTGACAAAAGCGCCCAGTTGCCTCCTGAGGTTTTCAGACATATCCTTTTCGTCAAGGGCAATCCTTTTTTTATCATAAAGCATTGTTCTGATGCTGTTTTCCGCTATCCTGAACAGCTGATTTTTTTCTGCTCTGGTAAACACCATGTCAGAGGTCTGGTCTCCTGGTTTATCCTTTTTCTCCTGTTTGTCAATGACGGCGAAGGCATGATAGCCGACGACCTTACTTTTATCGCCATATTGGGAATCACCGGAATTGCTATAGTCGATATGTTTTATTTCCAGGTTTTTATTTCCCTGTATCAGATATAACAGAGTCAGACCTGAAGTCCACCCGCACATGCTTGTGAGCAGTCCGGGTACCTCCCTGTCTGCGTTATTTCTCAGGGTATTAAGGAATGTCTCAGGATTACCGGAGAGGATGCTACGGGCTGTAAGGCTATCCGTTCTTTCGGCGTCTGTATAGGAAGGATAGTGTGAAAAATCACTACTGATCACAAAGAGATTATCTCCGGTGAAATAAGGCCTGAGGGCTTCTGCGATCTTTTTTACAGTCGATTCATTATGAGTTCCAAGGATAATGGGTATTATATCGGGAGTCTCTCTGAAGTATGACTGAATAAAAGGGATCTCCACCTCTATGCTATGTTCCTTTAAATGTGCATCAACTGGAAAATCGAACACTTTATTTTCACTTATCAGTTTGCCGGCAATCTCCCTGTTGACGTGTGCTCTGCCAAGCGGAGTTATGTAATCTCCTGAATTGTATACAGATGCGCCGTCAAATGACATTACATGACTGGAGCCTATTATAAAAATATTTTTGTACACAGTTTTTGGGGGGATCGAATGAAAAGCTTCGGCAGCAATTTTACCGGAAAAAACATAACCCGCATGAGGGGTAATAATTGCCCTTACGTGCCATGAATCCGGTGTTTTCCTGCATAATGAGAATAGTCTGGAGATGTCGGCCTCGAGGGTTTGCTTGTTGTCGGAATAAAATTTCCCGGCAGCAAACGGTTGCCTGTCAGTTGTTTTGGTCTGGGGAAATGTTTCCATCATACAGATTATTGATAACAAGGCAATAAATACTGTGCGCATGACTATAACAATAATTTGGCGTACTAAAGTTAGACCAAAAAACAGAAGATAGAAAATATTATGAGGAAATCTTGGCAGATTAATCAGAGCAAGACCATTGACTCTTTCAGCACTGAGCCATCTTCATCTGTGCCATATAATTTGATAAGAAGGTTTACATTGGGAGTTCCAACCATATGGATTATCGGGTGGAGTTCGTCTTTGATATCGTCTACATCCATATTGTCAAATTCATCAATGGCAAAATAGAGATGTATCATGAGTGTGCATTCATTGCTTTCGATATTGCAGAGGGCTCTGACAATTTTCGCCAGCCAGATTGACGACGAAGTGTTGAAATATTCAAGGTTAAAGCGCAGGTTGGTAGTATATTTTGGTCTCTTGGCATATTCAGTTACCCAGTTCAGGATGTTTTCATATATCTTGCTTGCGTTCTCGGGGATTGACCTTCCGGATAAAATTAGTTCTCCTGTCATCGGATTCAGATCAATCTGAGGAGTTTTGGCAGTAGGTTCTATAAATAGAGTACTTAGTTCCACAATGCGGTATTATTACTTTTTATAATTAAAATCATTATCAAAAATAGGATATCTTTTTTGAGATGCTTGGTCTCTTTATCAAAAAGAACTGATCAATTGTCAAATAATATTGTACGTTGGTATAAAGTCTCTCCTTTCCGCGATAATCCTATCTCCCTTTTTGATGGTGTTTTCTTTTAGAACGATCTTTTTTGATATATATTTGCTGCCTGAAATTTAAAATCAAAAATGGAGATCGTTCTTAAAGATAAGATAAAGGAAGCTATCAGAGAAATCTACAATAGCAATGTTTCAGATGACCTTATCCAGTTACAGGAAACAAGAAAGGATTTCAAGGGTGATTTTACACTTGTTGTTTTTCCTCTGCTTCGCTTCTCGAAAAACACTCCTGAAAAAACTGCTGAAACTATAGGAATCCATCTTGTTGGAAGTTTTCCTCTGGTATCAGGTTTCAATGTAATAAAGGGATTTCTGAACCTGGAAATTTCAAATGCATGGTGGATCGGGTATCTTGGAAAGATGTCACAGGAAAAGGACCATCTTGTTAATTGCAAGGTTAGCAGTGCCGGAAACCATTCTGGTAGAATATTCCTCTCCCAATACCAATAAACCTCTGCATCTGGGTCATATCCGTAACAATCTGCTCGGCTATTCTCTTTACAGGTTATTATCTGCCGTTGGCCATAAAGTGATAAAAACAAACATAGTGAATGACCGTGGCATTCATATCTGTAAATCGATGCTGGCGTGGCAGAAGTTCGGTAATGGTGAGACCCCGAAGTCATCCGGAATGAAAGGCGATCACCTGGTGGGTAAGTACTATGTTCTTTTTGAGAAGGAATATAAGGCCCAGGTTGAAAAGCTGATTCAGGAGGGTCTTCCAGATACTGAAGCCAAAAACTCAGCCCCTTTTATGAGGGAAACAAGGGAGATGCTGCTGAAGTGGGAGTCGGGAGACAAAGATGTTGTTAGCCTCTGGGAAATGATGAACTCCTGGGTTTATGCAGGGTTTGATGAAACCTATAAAAAGCTCGGTGTTGATTTCGACAGGATATATTATGAGTCGCAGACTTACAAACTCGGAAAGGAGCTGGTCCTGTCAGCACTTAAGCAAAATATACTCTACCAGAACAGCGACAATTCCATATGGGCTGACCTTACCGACGAAGGTCTGGATCAGAAACTGCTTCTTCGTTCCGATGGCACTGCCGTTTACATGACACAGGACCTGGGCACTGCAGTTGACAGGTATAAAGATTATCATTTTGATAAAAATATTTATGTTGTAGGAAACGAACAGAACTACCATTTTCAGGTATTGAAAGCTGTTCTCAAAAGGATGAATTATGACTGGGCTGACGGCCTGATCCATTTTTCATACGGAATGGTTGAATTGCCGGAGGGTAGAATGAAGTCGCGCGAAGGCACTGTGGTAGACGCAGATGATCTGATTGAAGAGATGCATGCGACAGCAAGAAAAGTCTCTCTGGAACTCGGAAAATTGTCCGAATTTTCAGACTCCGAAAAAGAAGATATTTTCCGGAAGATAGGACTGGGTGCTCTAAAATATTTTATTCTGAAAGTGGATCCACGGAAAAATATGACATTTAATCCGGAAGACTCAATTGATTTCAATGGGAATACCGGTCCTTTTATCCAGTATACCTATGCAAGGATTAAGTCTGTTCTGCGAAAAGCAGTGCAAACGGGTATTAATGAGAATATTTCTGATCTCTCCTCTGTAAATCCGGTGGCCAAAGAAATCGATCTGATTAAATTGTTGCGGAAGTTTTCAGAGACGGTTTCGGAAGCAGCTTTGGAATACAGCCCGGCTTTGATAGCCAATTATTGCTACGATCTTGCCAGGGAATATAATCAGTTTTATCACGATTATACTATACTTGGCGAGACCTCAGTACCCGTAAGAGACCTCCGTCTGGTGCTTTCCAGGCTGACAAGTGAGGTACTCGCTGCAGGTATGTGGCTTCTTGGCATTGAAATGCCTGAAAGAATGTGAAAAAGCAAGAAGTTGGCCCTTTTGTTTCTCACAAAAGGCGACTAGACTTCGGACATTCAATTTATTATTTAAACGGTATATCGGTAGAAATATGTTTGAAAATTTAAGTGACAGGCTCGATAAGTCCTTTAAAATCCTCAAGGGACAAGGCAGAATTTCAGAAATAAATATTGCTGAAACATTAAAAGAGGTGCGCAGGGCATTACTTGATGCAGATGTCAATTTTAAAATTGCAAAACAGTTCACTGATTCTGTTAAGCAGAAAGCATTGGGGCAGGAAGTTCTAAAGGCTGTCAATCCATCCCAGATGATGGTCAAGATAGTTCATGATGAACTTGTTGAACTCATGGGAGTCGAAAAGACAGATATAAATATTAAGATCAACCCTTCAATCATACTTATTGCCGGTCTCCAGGGCTCCGGTAAAACGACATTCAGTGGTAAACTGGCAAAATGGGTGAAGACCAAAAGGAATAAAAACCCTTTACTCGTTGCGTGCGACGTATACAGGCCTGCGGCCATTGAACAGTTGAAAATTATTGGTGCCCAGGTAGAAGTACCCGTATATGTAGAAGATGGAAATATGGAGCCTGTCGTTATTGCAAGGAATGCAGTGAAGGAGGCAAAAAAGAATGGTCATGACCTGGTAATCATCGATACCGCAGGACGGTTGGCCATTGATGAAGAGATGATGAGGGAAATATCATCGGTGAAGGATGCTGTCAGTCCTCATGAGATACTTTTTGTTGTTGATTCAATGACGGGTCAGGATGCAGTAAATACGGCAAAGGAGTTTAATGAAAGACTTGATTTTGATGGAGTTGTATTGACAAAGCTTGATGGTGACACCAGGGGAGGCGCTGCTCTTTCGATTAAATCAGTTGTCAATAAGCCAATCAAGTTTGTGAGTTCCGGTGAAAAAATGGATGCGCTGGACATTTTTTATCCTGAGAGAATGGCCGACAGGATTCTGGGCATGGGTGATATAGTTTCCCTTGTTGAAAAGGCCCAGGAACAATTTGATTCCGAAGAGGCAAGAAAGCTGCAGAAGAGGATCGCAAAAGACCAGTTCGATTTCAATGATTTTATTGCTCAGATCCAGCAGATAAAGAAAATGGGAAATGTGAAAGATCTTATGGCGATGATTCCAGGAGTAGGGAAAGCGGTAAAGGATCTTGATATTGATGATAATGCCTTTAAAGGCATCGAGGCTATAATAAGAAGTATGACTCCTGAAGAAAGAATTAATCCTGTAGTCCTGAACGGGAGCAGGCGAAAGAGAATAGCACTTGGGAGCGGGACCAGCGTACAGGAGGTCAATAAGCTTCTGAAGCAATTTGATGAGACACGGCGGATGATGAAGATGATGACCCGGAGCGGCAATATGTCCAAAATGATGGGTAAAAAATAATCCTAATATGTATAATCTTATTGATGGTAAGAAAGTTGCAGCCGAAATTAAAAGAGAAATCGCTGCTGAAGTTGCTGAAATTAAAGCCTCTGGTAAGAAAGTTCCGCATCTTGCGGCTATACTTGTCGGAAACAATGGCTCAAGCGAAACCTATGTTGCCCATAAGGTTAAAGATTGCGCTGAAGTAGGATTCAAGTCTACACTTCTGAGGTTCGGAATCGATGTTTCAGAATCAGAACTTCTTGTACAGATCGGCAAGCTTAATAATGATGATGATCTGGACGGTTTCATTGTGCAGCTTCCGCTGCCGGACCATATCTCGGAACATAAGGTAATAGAGGCCATTGATCCGGAAAAGGATGCCGACGGATTCCATCCTGTTAATCTGGGAAGAATGATGATAGGACTCGACTCATTCCTTCCTGCCACACCCTTTGGAATTGCAGAGCTATTGAAAAGGTACCGGATTGAGACAGCAGGAAAGAACTGCGTTGTGATAGGGCGGAGCAATATTGTTGGAAGGCCCGTGAGCATCCTCCTTTCACAGAAAGGTATGGACGCTACCGTTACTGTTGTTCACAGCAGATCGAAAAATATCAGAAATATAGTCGGAGAAGCAGATATCATAATTGCAGCAATCGGTTTTCCGGGCTTTGTAACTTCCGATATGGTAAAAGTAGGGGCAGTAGTTATCGATGTCGGTACTACCAGAGTTGAAAGTTCTGAAACGAAGTCAGGATATAAACTAATAGGAGACGTTGATTTTGAGAATGTTGCCCCAAAATGTTCCTATATAACACCTGTTCCGGGAGGAGTAGGGCCCATGACACGCGTTTCGCTTTTGCGTAATACCCTTCTTGCCGCCAGGAAAAGATTGAATATAGCCTGAAGTTTATGTAATTAACTATTCAGGATTATCGATACCTGTGAAATACAGATCGTAGCCTCCGTTTCCGCCGGGCCTGTTGGACGAAAATATAAGATATAAATTTGTGAAATCTGAATGAAACCCGATGAGTGGCCGGTATTCATCTGATGAGGAATTTATACGCGGACCAAAATTCATGGGTTCACTCCAGTTCCCGTTACGGAAAACAGAGTAATAAAGATCGAAACCGCCGTAGCCGCCAGGCCTGTCAGAAGTGAATACCATTAGTTTGTTATACACCATGGGACACTTGTCGTCGCTTGAACTGTTGATATTGTCGACCTTAGCCGACGGGCTGTAATCAGAGTTGAACCAGGTCGACAGATTCGTACCTGAGGGGCACGATTTGACGTAAATATCAAAATTCCCATCAATATTTGACATAAAATATGCTGAATCAAGGTTCAGGTCAAATGTGAGATAACCATCATCCGATGAAGTATTCATGAGTTTGATAGGATAGGGCCCGTAAATTGGTGGCAAAACAGAACCATATCGCGGGGTATTCAAACAATACCTGAGATCAAGATTTCCGTCGGCATTCTCAGATGATAAAATCAGATACTCCATTCCGTCGTATGAACTATAGGTGAGATAAGGTCCGAGATCGTCCAGGGGAGTCTTGGCTTTTGCTATAAGGTTTCTGTAATAATCATCATCGGTAATTTGAGAGCTGATATCGAAATGGCCCGATGCTTTATCAAAAGTAAAGGTTATAATACCCTGTTCCAGGTCAAATTGCGCGCCAGAACTGCTTCTGTTGCTCGAAAATACAATGGGTAAAGACCCTGTCACCTCACTAATTGTCGAATTATAATCATCGAAAGCTGAATTCAATCCGGTGAGGTTCAGAACAGTGTCAGGGAATATACCCATAGGATATTTATACTTATTCTCATCCTTACTGCATTCAGACAAGAATGTCAGGATCAATAACATTGTTATTGTCAAAGGAACAAAGCTTTTAAGAAATATATTTTTCATCTGGTTTTTTCTTAATAAATAATCTGCAAATCTATTAATAAAAATGAAAAAACCGGGTTAGGGCCCGGTTCTTCAAGAATAGAATTTAGGTTAATTCTAGGGTAAATAAGGGTATATTTTCAAGTTAAGCTATCCTTCCGTTTAAACAATAGATGGATATTTTTCTCCTGAGGTTGCGTTAATATGTAAAAAAACATTAAAAATATAAGCCGCTATATTATATTATATTGTATGTTAGGAGTTTGTAAATTAGTTAAAATGTTGATAATTGAATATAGAGGTTAGTACCTTTATTAAAAATAGTATTATTTTTGCGGGATACATATCCGGTTGAGTGATGGAAGAGGACAAATATGGATCTTCCTACGAGGAAGAGGTTAAGAATGCGGTTCAGAAATTTGAGAAAATGAGAAAAAATAATGAAAGTTATTTTTTTGATGTTGTTGAATTTGAGACAATTATAGATTATTATATTGAAAGCAATAATTCAGCAAAAGCTTTCGAGGCGGCAACCCTTGCAACCAGGCAACATCCCAATTCAGTTTCTATCCAGTTGAGAAAGGCCAGGGTATTGCTCGATAAGGGAAGGGCTGTGGAAGCTCTCAGACTTTTAAAAAGACTTGAAAATATTGAGCCGGGAAACCATGAGCTCTATATTGCCAAAGGAACAGCCTATGGTATGCTTGGAGATATTCAGGGAGCCAGGAAGAT
The DNA here is from genome assembly GCA_963789465.1 of uncultured Bacteroidales bacterium. Classification (GTDB taxonomy): domain Bacteria; phylum Bacteroidota; class Bacteroidia; order Bacteroidales; family VadinHA17; genus LD21. The sequence continues at coordinate 1,427,491 of CAWBLL010000019.1, read as the reverse complement.
GTTCGATTACTCTCTTACTCTCGACTCGGAAGATGTGGAGAACATTCTTTTTGCCATAACATCGGTACTTCAAAATCTGAACTATTACGAACATCTTATTCCTTATATGGAAAAGCTCATCGAGCTGGAACCTGAATTCAAGGCTCATCTTTACGATCTTGCCTATGCTTACGAAAAGATTGAGGATTTTGACAATAGTATAATTTATTATCTGAAATATCTGGAAGAGGAACCATTTTCCGACAGTGCCTGGTATAACCTCGGGATTATCTACAATAAGCTGGATATGCATGAAAAGGCCATGGAAGCCTATGATTTTGCCCTTGCTATCAATTCCCAGAACACATTTGCCCTTTTCAATAAAGGCAATATCCTGAATAATATTGAAAGATATGCAGAAGCCATTCCTGTATATCACGAATACCTTGAAAATGAACCGGATAGTTATGAAGCTATGACATATCTTGCGGAATGCTATGAGAAGCTGAATGAGGTGACAATGGCCAGGAAATATTATCAGGAAGCAATTGAACTTGCTCCCGATTTTGCTGATCCGTGGTTCGGTCTCGGAGTCCTTGCACTCAATACGGGTCATACTGATGACAGCCTTATTTTTTTCAGAAAAGCTCTCAGGCTTGACGATGAGAATCCGGAAATATGGTATCTTCTTGGTAAAGCCCATTATTCGAACGGCGAAAAAAAGGCTGCCATGAGATGTTTCAGGGAGGCTCTTAAACTGGATGCATATTATGATGAAGTGTGGATCGATCTGGGGAAAATAATTATCAGTGACGGACTCGTTTCCAAAGCACTTCCTTACCTTCTTCACGCATATAAAATTACAGGTGATATTCCGGGCATTAATTATCTGCTTTCATCCCTCTACCTGCATGCAGGTTCTCCGGACAAATCATTCCGGCACCTTACGCTTGCGCTTAATCAGGATATGGAATTGTACAGGGAGTTTCAGGATATTTTTCCTGAGAAACTCTTAACAAGGAAAATAAGGAGGCTCCTGGCTGAAAATGCTCTTTTAGATTAATTTATCACTAAATCATATATTTGAAAATGAACAATGTTCTTCCTTTTTTGCCTGAGAGAACAGCTAAACCCAGAAACTCAGGCCTTACAATGATAATGGATAAAGGCTTAAGCGTGCGGGAAGCAGAAGACTTAATGTCGGTAGGCAGTGAATACACAGATTTTGTGAAGCTTGGTTTTGGTACTTCCCTCATTACCCCCGGATTTGAAAAGAAAATCAATATATACAAGAATGCAGGCGTTATTCCGTATTTCGGCGGCACTCTTTTTGAAGCCTTTTTAATAAGGGACATGCTAAATGAATTCATCGATTTTCTTGATAAAAATGAAGTTGAATATGTCGAGGTTTCGGATGGTTCATATGATTTTGAGCATGCCAGGAAGCTGGAATATATCTCGCTCCTGTCTGAAAAATTCACTGTCATTTCAGAAGTAGGATCCAAAAAAGCCAATGTGGTTTATACCCCTGATGAGTGGGTATCTATGATGAGATCAGAGCTTGAGGCCGGATCCATTAAAGTAATAGCAGAGGCAAGGGAATCCGGGACGATAGGTATCTATAATGAGGACGGATCAGTGAACAATCTGATAATATGCGCAATTTCCGACCATGTAAAACTTGAGAATGTGCTCTGGGAAGCACCTCTTAAGTCGCAACAATCATGGTTCATAAAAAATTTCGGAGCCAATGTAAACCTTGGCAATATTGCACCTGCAGAAATCATTTCCCTCGAAACACTCCGGCTCGGACTGCGTGGTGATACATTTTTCCACTTTCTGCCTGAAGAACTGAAGTTTAAGATCTGAATAGCTTTCACTGCCAATAATTACAATATCCTCTGAATATGAGAAAATACGGCCTTATTGGATATCCACTCGGGCACTCTTTCTCAAAAGGCTATTTCGCTGAAAAATTTCTGAAAGAGAATATCACCTGTTGCAGCTACGATAATTATCCTATCTCCGACATAGGTCTGCTGCCTTCCTTAATTGAAGGTGAACCTGAACTGTGCGGTCTGAATGTTACAATTCCCTATAAATCTGAAGTATTCAGGTATATTGACACTCTTGATCCTCAGGCCGGAGAAATCGGAGCAGTCAATGTACTGAAGATAAGCAGGTCCGCAGGTAAGGTACATCTGTCGGGCTTTAACAGTGATATCACCGGTATTGCTGATTCCCTGAGCCCTTACCTGGGAGTAATAAAAAATGCCATTGTGCTTGGGACAGGCGGAAGTTCCAGGGCTGTCTGCTATGTTCTCAGGAAATCAGGCGTGACGATTACACAGGTATCGAGAAAGAGAAGACCCGGGATCATAGGCTATTCAGATATTGACGCCGGATTGTTTACTGAAGAAGCATTGATTGTCAATACAACGCCGCTCGGCATGTTTCCTGACACTACTTCAAAACCTGACATCAAATATGGTCTTCTGAATAAAAAACATATTCTTTTTGATCTTGTTTATAATCCTGAACTTACAAGTTTCCTGCAAGCGGGTCTGGCAATGGGCTGCACGGTGGTTACCGGGCTGAAAATGCTCCATTCCCAGGCAGAAAGGTCCTGGGAGATCTGGAATGATGATAACTTGTGAATCAGTATTTGCGGTTAACCATCAATAGTCTTTCGTGCACCTTTTCTCCTGATCCAGTATCTAGGATCGCACTCTGTGCATTCCTGTTTCCAGTATCCGGGTGTAACAGCCGGGCCTTCCCTGGTTGTCATAAGCCTTTCATAAATGGCAAATACAGGATTGAACATAAGATCCGTGACTCCAACTGTATATTTGGGTTCATCTTCAGGGTTTTCTGACACAATCTGCAGCTCTTTGACTTCCATATTATTAAACTCAAGCAGATCTCTCAGAAAGGCTGCACGTTCGAGAGATACACCCGACTCAACAATCGTGCATCGTACCCCGTCTATTTCGCCCACTATATGTTTAGCATTATTGATGGCCATGTTAGTTCCTATTAATTAAACTCCAAAACTTATATTCCTGATCATCTCAAAGATGATGCTTGCAAATCCGGTTACTGCTATGCCTGCAACACAAATGCCAAGAGCCAGCCTGGTCATGAAATCACTTTTAAATGTTTCTATTGCTGCTTCATTCCTGTTGATGAACATCGCCTTGACAACCAGTAAGTAATAATATAATGAGATGATTGTATTAAGTACAGCAATGAACACCAGCAGATAGAATCCTTTTTCAGCTGCTGCCGTGAAGAGGAAAAACTTGCCGAAGAAGCCTGCCACGGGAGGAATGCCTGCAAGAGAAAAGAGCGCAAGGGTCATTATCAGGCTGAGCCGGGGATTTGAGTGATAAAGGCCATTATAATCTTCAATGTTTTCCTTTCCTGTGGAGTTTGACACTGCAATGACAACTCCAAAGGCGCCGAGATTGGAAAAGATGTAAACAAGGATATAATAGATAACAGAGGCCATTCCGAGCTGATTTCCGCCAATAAAACCCAGCAGGATATAACCAGCCTGGGAAATAGAAGAAAATGCAAGGAAACGCTTCAGATTCTTCTGACGGATGGCAAACAGGTTACCTATTGTCATTGTCAGAATGGAAGTAACATAGAGGGTTTTCTGCCAGGTGGCCATGATGAGCGGGAAAACAGTGAAAAGTATTATAAGCAGTGTGAAAACAGCTGCTCCCTTGGATATTACGGAAAGATATGCGGTGATGTTTACCGGGGCGCCTTCATAGACATCTGCAGTCCACAGGTGGAAAGGAACAATGGATATCTTGAAAGCCATTCCTGAAAAGAAAAAGATGAATCCGAGGATCTGCAGATTATCATTATGCATGAGAGTAGCTACCTCACTAAAGTATAATGATCCGGTTGTTCCGTAAATCATGGATAAGCCATATAGAAGGATGCCTGAGGAGAGGGCTGATGAAAGAATAAGCTTGATCCCGGCCTCTGCTGATTTATTTCTGTACCTGTCGTAAGCAGTGAGAGCTGCGATTGGAATGGTAGCCAGTTCAATCCCGATATAAAACATCAGGAAGTGACCAGCCGATATCATAAAATCCATGCCCACAAGGGTAGATATCAGAAGTATAAAATACTCACTGATTTTTCCGGAGTTTTCTTCCTTTTTCAACCATGAAACAGACTGAATAAATACCAGCAAAGCGCCGATATTGAGAATGTTTTTCATAAGGACTCTGGTTCCTGTGTTTACATACATACCTCCGAAAAGTGTTCCGGAGGCAGAAGGAATAAAACCGACAATAGTTATAACTCCCAGGATTATTACAGAAAAGATCGCAATCTGTATTTTTTTGTCAGGATCCATGAATATTTCCGCCATCAGAACAAGAAGGGCTGCTCCAATCATTAACAGTTCCTGGCGCATTACAAAAAAATTATTTAGGCTCATATTATATTCTTATCCATGTTGGTTAAGGTCAACTCTTAAAAATGGCTTAAGGCAATTATTTTCTCGACAATGGGATGCAGGCTGATGCCAATCATTGTAGAGAGCCAGTAGGGGGCAAGTCCTATTGCCGCAACGGAGCTTATAAGCGTAATTACAGAAACCTTCTCAAACCACTTTGCATCTGTCAGATGGTCAAAATGTTCGTTTGTTGACGGGCCCAGAAGGAGTATTGCAATTACCCTCAGAATGTAAACGGCAGTAATGACGATTGAGGACACTGCAACAATTGTCACTACCCTGTAAAAAGGTTCGGGATGCTGGAATGCTCCTACAAAAATTGTCATCTCCGCAACGAATCCGCTCAAACCAGGCAGTCCGAGTGATGCCAGACCTGCAATTACATAGCAAACCGAAAGGAAAGGGATAATTTTCATCAGTCCGCCCATTTCATTTATCAGTCTGGTATGTGTTCTGCCGTAGAGCATTCCTATAAGGGCGAAAAAGAGTGCCGTCATCAGTCCGTGCGATATCATCTGAATAATGGCTCCGTTCAGTGCCGTCTGGTTCATCATCAGCACTGCAAAAAGCACAAGTCCGCAATGGCTTACCGAAGAGTAGGCATTGATATACTTGAGGTCCTTCTGAACAATGGCGCCGAATGCACCGTATACCACACTTGTTGAAGTAAGAATAATAAAGATCCACGATAATTCGTGAGCGGCCTGAGGCATCAGGAAGATTGCAACCCTGAATGCACCATAGCCTCCCAGTTTCATCAGCACTCCCGCATGCAGCATCGAAACGGCAGTGGGGGCGGAGGCATGCCCGTCAGGTGACCAGGTATGAAAAGGGAAACAGGGCTCCGAGAACACCAAATCCGACAAATGTCAGCGGGAAAAATATCCGCTGGGCAGCAATTGGAATTGTTACCCTGGAGATCTCAAGCAGGTTAAAGGTAAGCTTGCCTCCGTCAGGGGCCGAGTTAAAATATATGCCCAGCAAACCCACAAGGATAAAGGCAGAGCCTCCCATCAGCATGAGTGTCAGCTTCATGGCGGAATATTCCTTTGGCCCTGTCCCCCAGATACCTATCAGCAGATACATCGGGATAACCGCAAGTTCATAAAACAGGAACATAGTGAAGAGGTCAATGGAGATGAAAAATCCGAATACTCCTGATGCAAGCAGAATAAGGGAAACGAAGAATTCCTTTGTAAGAAATTTCACTTCCCATGAGGCAAAGATACCTGCAAATACAACAAGGGAGGTCAGGCAGATCATAGCTACTGAAATGCCATCAACGCCCACAGCATAGTGTATGTTAAGGCTTTTAAACCAGAGGTGATCCTTCACAAAGAGCATTTCATCTGTATTACCGGCATGCCGTGCAGAAAGATAGAGGTACACAAGCACTCCTGCCATGACAAGCTGTATCCCCATTCCGAAGGCCGAAATGATTCGCACCTGCCTGGTGTCCCTGAGAAACAGAATTCCTGTCATTGTCAGGAAGGGAATAACTACAAAGAGGGTTAAAATATCCATATTAAAAGGTCTTTTTCTTGATTATCAGTTATTTCCATAAATAGATCAATAGTAATGCAAACCCAACGGCTCCTGTGACAAAGACAAAGGCATATTTCTGAAGCTGTCCGGACTGGAATCCCCTTATCCTGAAGGAAACTACCTGGGTCACAGCTGCAATTGAGTTCATAGTGGCATCGACGACATGCCTGTCGAACCAGGCAATTGGCGCTGCAACATATCTGAATATGATCTTCTTTGTTACAAAGATGTATACTTCGTCAATATAGAATTTGTTGAATGCCCACTTATAACCGTATTTAAATGTTTTAGCCAGCCTGTCGGGCAAATCGTTTTCACTTTTATACAATACATATGCAATTCCTATCCCAAGTAATCCGATGAGTACTGAAGGTATTGCAACCATAAGGTCAAGTACCGCTTCAAAAGGCCTTCCGTCGGATGTTACCAGGTTGTGGAAAGGGATGAAGCCGCCGAATACTGATGCAAGTGCAAGGAATATAAGTGGAATGGTCATTGTAAGTGGTGCCTCATGTGGGGTATGATCGTAGTGACGATCCTTACCCCAGAATATGCTGAAATAGAGTCTGAACATATAAAAGGCAGTAAGGCCGGCTACGGCATATTCGACTACGAACAGAAATTTATTGTAATGCAGTCCGGCCGCCAGAATTTCATCTTTGCTGAAAAAGCCTGCAAGAGGATAAATACCTGAAATAGTAAGACAGGCAATCAGAAAGGTAAGATGAGTTATTGGCAGATGCTTTCTGAGATTGCCCATCTCAGTCATATAATTACTGTGAACGGCATGTATGATTGCACCGGCTCCCAGGAACAGCAGAGCCTTGAACATGGCGTGAGTGAAAAGGTGGAACATGGACGCCATGAACCCTAATCCCTCATGCCCACCATAGCCTGAAGCACCCAGGGCGAACATCATATAGCCGATCTGGGACATTGTGGAATATGCGAGAACTCTTTTAATATCTGTCTGGGTACATGCTATAACAGCTGCAAAAACCGAAGAAAAAGCTCCTATGTAGGCTACAACCTCAAGGGCAGCCGGAGCAGAGAAAACGTAGATGGGAAACATCCTTGCAACAAGATATACTCCCGCGACGACCATTGTTGCAGCATGGATAAGTGCTGAAACGGGAGTAGGGCCTTCCATTGCATCGGGCAGCCATATATGGAACGGAAACATGGCTGATTTTCCAACGCCTCCCATATATACGAATATCATCGACCAGGTCATGACCGATAAACCCATGAACCCGATTTTCCCACCCTGGGTTATGGCAGTGCCGTGTATGTCCGTAAGGGAAATGAAATCAAAGGTTTTGGTATTGAAGGATAGTATCAGTATTCCGACAAGAAATCCAAGATCTGCAAACCTTGTCACAATAAATGCTTTTTTGGAGGCTCTGACAGCTGAAGGCTTTTCATAATAGAATCCGATCAGGAGGAACGATGAAACCCCGACAAGTTCCCAGAAGATGTACATCTGGAAAATATTGGTAGCAACTACAAGGCCGAGCATCGAAAAGGTGAACAGTGAAAGGAATGAAAAGAAACGTTCAAAGCCTCTTTCCCCCTTCATATATCCCAGGCTGTAAATATGCACCATAAAGGAGACAGTGCTGACTACAATAAGCATCATCACAGAAATAGGATCGAGAAGTACACCTATGTCTATATGCAGCTTGTCAGTCAGTTGAAGCCATGTAAAATTGAATGCGGTTATCTTATGGAAAGTCTCATCGACTTTTTCCATTGCAAAAAAGTACTTGTAGGCAGTAAGATATGACATTATAGTAACAAGTGCCAGACCGCCTGTTCCCAGTATACCCGAGAGTCTGGCCTTCAGTTTATGACCTGCCAGTCCCAGCAGTAAAAACATCAGAAATGGAATTAAGAGTATCCAGATTGTGTAGCTAAAATTTATCATCTTATGATTTCCTGTGATTGTGGTAACTAGAATTTCATTTCGTTAACATCTTCAACATTGATGGTCATGAACCGTCTGTAAATATTAATTATAATGGCTATGGCTACTGCAGCCTCTGCAGCGGCAACTGCTATGACGAACAGGCTGAAAAACATTCCCTCAAGTCTGTGGGGATACAGGTACCTGTTGAAAGCCATAAAGTTAATGTTCACGGAGTTCAGGATCAGTTCAACCGACATGAGTATGGTGATAAGGTTTCGCCTTGTAAGGAAACCATAAACTCCTGTAAAAAACATAATTGTTGCCAGAATTAGAAAATAGTGTACCGGGATTCCTGTGCTCATATTATTCCTTGTTTGATATTTGTGTTGTTGTTTTTGCAGGACCACCTTTTTTTGCAATTACTATTGCTGCCACCATGGCAGCGAGAAGCAATACTGAAATAACCTCGAAGGGTAGTACATATCCATTATTGCCTACCGACAGAAGGCTTTTTCCTATGAGTTTCATATCGACTTCAAGTGCAGCTTCAGTTGTCGCAGCAAATTTATAACTAAGAATGGATGTTATCGACAGTATGGCACCTGCTGCTGCAGCAAGCCCTGAAAAAATAATCTTTGTGAGACCCGGCTCCTCAAACTTCTGCGAAATATGGCTTGTCAGAAGGATGGAGAAAATTATAAGCACTACGATGCCGCCAGCATAAAGGGTCAGCTGAACAGCTGCAAGGAACTGGTAATTCAGCAGGAAATAAAGTCCGGAAGTCGATACCAGCACGAAGAGCAGGAATACGGCTGCTCTGAGTATTCGGCGGGTAGTTACCGTAAGCAATGAAAAAACTACGATCATTGCTGCGAAAAGGATAAACATAATCTGATTAGAGGTCATTATTCAACTCCTTTCATTATTTGTGAACCTGGTTGATTTAATTGTTTGATCAGCAGGGCCCTGTTAAAGACTGCATGTTCAAATTTCTGGGAAAATGCAAGGGCATTGGAAGGGCAGGTCTTAACACATAAGGCGCAGAAGGTACACATGCCCAGCCTGTAGATATGCTTGTCGATAACCCTCTTCTTCTTGCCATCTTCGGTGATTATAGTTTTGGATATAACTTCAATGGTGCCATTAGGACAGTTTAGTTCACAAATTCCGCAACCTGTGCATTTATGTTCATTTTTTTCGTTATGTGGCATCACTACCTCTCCCTTGAAACGGTCAAACATCACAAGGTCTTTGCGGTTATTGGGATATTTCTGTGTAACTATTGTACTGGGTCTGAAAAAATATGAACCCGTAACTTTCATACCTTTCATCAGTGACCAGACAGCGGAAACTATTTCTTGCAGGTAATTTATTATACTTCTCATTCAGAGATATAAATTAAAATTAATTATTAAAAATGCCAGCCCATCAGCACAATAAATGCCATTATCAATACATTTACCAGGTTTATGGGAAGCAAATACTTCCATTCCAGGGTAAGCAGCTGATCAATACGCAGCCGCGGAAAGGTCCATTTGAACCACATCATCAGGAATATCACAAAGGCTGTTTTGCCAAGATACCAGATAAAGGGAGGTATGAAATCCATGACATGGTTGAATCCTTCCCAGCTTCCGACATGAAAAGGCATCCATCCGCCAAGGAAGACTGTAGCTGCAATCGAGGCAACTATGAACATGTTCATATATTCTGCCAGGAAGAAGAAGGCAAATTTGATCCCGGAGTATTCGGTGTGGTAACCTGCTGTTAGCTCAGACTCTGCTTCAGCCAGGTCGAAAGGTCCGCGGTTTGTCTCAGCGGTACTTGATATCAGAAATATTATGAATGCAATGAATGCGGGTATATGCCCCCTGAATATGAACCAGCCTTCGCGCTGTCCTTCTACAATAACGGATAACTGCATGGATCCGGCCAGTATGACCACGGTAATCAGGGCAAGCCCCACAGACAATTCATAGCTTACTATCTGCGCCCCGCTTCTCATTGCTCCAATGAGCGAATACTTATTATTGCTCGACCAGCCCGCAAGCAAAATTCCTATTACCCCCATCGATGAAACTGCAATGACATACAGTAGCCCGATATTGAGGTCGATGGCATGCAGGCCCAGGGCAAAGGGAATAGCGGCTATGGCCATGAACGATGCTATAATTACAATAAAAGGAGCCAGGTTGAAAAGAAACTTGTCAGCCTTGCTGATAGGTATGAGCTCGACAAAAAGCAGCTTTATGAGGTCTGCAATGGTCTGAAACAACCCGAATGGACCGACCCTGTTGGGTCCGAGCCTGTTCTGCATGAATGCGCAGACTTTTCGTTCAGCATAAACCAGGAAGAGTCCCACAATAGCATAAAACACCAGTATCACGACACCGATTATCAGCATCTCTGTAACCGTGGTCCAGAATGGCGACATGGCATTATGCAGGCTGGTGTCTATCCATTTGGTAAGACCTGTAAAGTTATAAATAACTTTCCACCAGGGTTTTGGAAATCCAGTGTTGGAATTATTTGCAATAATATCTGCCAGCATATTTTTTATTACTTTAACTTTTATCTTTCAACTTTCTTTGTTTATCAAAGGAGGATTCTCTTATAACTGACCCACCCCTCGCCCCCCGCAGTAGCGGGGCAGGCTCTCCCGGGAGGGGAATTTTTAATCCTGCCTTTTGCCTTTTATCGCCAGGTCCGACATCTGATGCCTAATGCCTGTTTCCTGTTGCCTGACGCCTGATGCCTGATGCCTTTTTCATCTGTCAATATCCGGTATCACCAGGTCCAGCGATCCTCCTATAGCTACCAGATCGGCAATCTTAAAGCCTTTGGAGATCAGGTTTAGCACTGAGAGGTTGACAAAGTTCGGAGACCGGAATTTGATACGGTAGGGGTTCTTATTCCCGTCGCTGATAATATAAACGCCAAGCTCTCCTCTTGCAGTTTCAACTCTCTGATAATATTCCCCTTCCGGCAACTTGATCACTGGTTTCATCTTCACTGCAAAGGGCCCCTCAGGAATATTGTCGATGAGCTGTTCAATAATATTCATTGATTCCCACATCTCATCCATCCTTGCCACATACCTGCTGAAAGTATCACCTTCAGTATACAGTATTTCCCTGAAGGTAACCCTGTCGTAGGCACTGTATGGCTCATGCTTTCTTACGTCGCATGAGAAGCCGGAAGCTCTTCCTGAAGGACCTGTAACACCATACGATATGGCATCCTCAAGAGATAATTTCCCAATGCCTTTGCTGCGTTCATGGAAAATTACATTTCCTGTCAGCAGCTGATCATATTCCGGAAGTATTTTTCTGAAATATTTTATGAAGTCCTTAACACGCTTCTGAAAATTGGGGTGAATATCATACATCAGACCACCCGGACAGTTGTAACTGACAAGCATTCTTCCGCCGCAGGTTTCCTCCCAGATATCGAGGATCTTTTCCCTGTCGCGGAGGCCATAGAAAAAACATGTCAGGCCGCCAAGGTCCATCCCGAAAGATGCCCACCAAAGCTGGTGCGACTGGATTCTTGTGAGTTCCGACATGATTGTGCGTATCACTTTAATCCTGTCAGGGATATCTATTTCAAGAGCTTTTTCTACATTCAGGCAAACAGCCTCATTGTTTATATGGGCCGACAGGTAATCCATCCTGTCTGTGAGATGGATGATCTGAGGATAAGTAATGCTTTCGCACATCTTTTCAATACCCCTGTGGATATACCCAATGTGTGGCTCAAGATTCTTTACTGTCTCTCCCTTTAGTGAAACCACGAGCCTCAGTACTCCGTGAGTTGATGGATGCTGAGGTCCCATGTTAACAACATATTCCTGCTGTTCATCAACTGCAATATTTTTTACCTGTTCTTCCATAAATTACTTGGTAACAATATTTATATCATCAACGTAGTCTTTCCTGAAAGGGAATCCCCATGAATTATCAAGAAATAGCCTTCTCAGGTCGGGATGATTATTGAATTTTATGCCCAGAAGGTCATAAACTTCCCTTTCGTGAAAATCAGCCGTTTTCCAGATGTCGGACACTGTATCGAAATTCGGATTTTCCCTGTCGGAAGTTCGGATTTTCATGACAATGGTGTGTCCAAAAACTGTTGACCGCAGATGATATACCACTCCAAGATCCTGTCCGTAATCAACCCCTGAAATGCAGAAGAGAAAGTCAAAGAGCAGCTCTTTATTTTCTCTCATCTGTTTTGCAAAGGTGTGCAGATTTTCAGGCATCAGGGTAACTTCAGCGAATTGTTTTCCCTGGATAACCTGAATATCAGCATCTATTGAATTAATAAATTCTGCTAATTGTATCTTATCCATTTAAAGTTTTTTTCAGAATTGATAAGCATTCTATTTGCTGTCGTGGGAAGCATTCCTTTTTCTGCGCGAACGGATCGTTTCAGTTTCTATCTTACGCTGGAGCTGCAGCATTCCGTACAACAGTGCCTCTGGCCTGGGAGGGCATCCTGGGACATATACATCCACAGGGATAACATGCTCCACGCCTTTTACGACACAATAGGAATTCAGGAAAAAAGGACCTCCTGATATAGCACAGGCTCCCATGGCTACCACATATTTGGGTTCTGACATCTGATCGTACAAACGTTTCAGAACAGGAGCCATCTTGTTTACGATCGTTCCGGCTACCACAATAACATCGGCCTGACGGGGACTTGCCCTGTAGACTTCCATTCCGAATCTGGCGAAATCATGCCTTGGAGCGCCAGTAGCCATCATTTCAATACCGCAACAGCTTGTTGCGAACGTAAGGGGCCAGAGTGAATTTTTTCTTCCCCAGTTTATAACATCATCTATTGTTGTCAGAAGTACATTCGATCCGGACTCATGTAAAAGTTCAAGGCTTTCATTATCCCCAAACTCTTCTCTCTTCATTCCTTTTATTCCCATACGAGCGCATGTTTTTTCCAGGCATATAACAGTCCCAGACCTAATATGAAAAAGAATATCACAATTTCGACAAATGCTGTCAGGCCCACCTCCCTGGTTACGACTGCCCACGGAAAGACAAGAACAGTCTCCACATCAAAAACGAGGAAAAGGATAGCAAACAGATAATATCCGACGTTAAACTGAAGCCAGGTCACACCCTCGGTAGGAATACCGCATTCGTAGGGTTCAAATTTCTGGGGATTTATTGACCTTGGGGCCACAATACCCGAGAAAATAAGCACCACACCAACGAATATTGCACCTACGAGGAAAAATAGTATTAACCATTCATTACTCATAGTAACTAATATTTAGGTTTAAATAAGCGGCACAAACATATCAAATTATTTAATCATTGTGAAAGAATTAACAACGTAATTAAGTGATAATTATCATTTGCATTTTAGTCCATTATGAATACTTCCGGAGGATATTCGATATCAACCAGAAACAGCCCCTTTGCAGGAGCAGATACACCTGCCCTGCACCTGTCCCTGGCCGCCATTATTCCTTCAAATTCATTGCTTGTGATTTTTCCAGAACCGATATCAACAAGGGTACCGACAATTGCCCTTACCATGTTCCTGAGAAACCTGTCGGCCTTTATGGTAAATACCAGCTTGTTTGCTTCCTCTTTCCACCCGGCTTCATAGACCTTGCATATATTGGTTTTTGCCCCTGAATGAAGTTTGCTGAAGCTGGTGAAGTCAGTATTCAGCAATAACAGACCGGATGCCTGATTCATTGATTCAAGATCAATATCTCCGTAAATATACCAGCTGGAATTGCCGAAGAAGGGATCCTTGGTTCTGGATATGAAATATTTATAGGTTCTGGAAATTGCACTATACCTGGCATTTGCATCAGGATGAACCTTCCTGAGCTCAAGTACTGAGATATCGTCAGGAAGAAAACTGTTGAGCTTGTACACGAGGTTCTTCTTTTCGGCCAGGTCAGGAGAGAGGCTGTCAAGATGCGCACAGAAATAGAGAGCATGAACCCCTGCATCGGTTCTGCCTGCACCTGTGACAGATATGTCTTCTCCAAGAACCGGGCTCAGTGCATTTTCAAGTATCTTCTGGACTGTGATCGCATTAGGCTGTAACTGCCAGCCATGGTAGTTAGTTCCCTTATAGGATATAAATATGAAATATCTGGTTTTCACAATAGCGTTTATGCAAATATAGCTAATCAGATAATCAATACGGAATACTTCATAAAGCTAAAAATTTCTGATTAAATGTTTGAAAACCGATCATAAAATGTATTTTTACTCTAGTCCTAATAAGTGAATAAATGATCATATAATTACCTGATAACCTTTTACATTTTAAAATCTAAAATCCTCTATTTATGAAAGTTGACCTTAGTTGGATAGATTATCTGATCATGATAATCTATTTTATTTTTGTCCTTGGCATCGGATGGTTCCTCCGAAAATTCATGAAGAATGCCAATGCATTTCTGGAAGCCGGAAGATCGATGCCTGCCTGGGTTGCGGGACTGGCATTTATTTCCACCAACCTGGGAGCCCTTGAAGTTATGGGTATGACAGGATCAGGGATGAAATATGGCATGCTCACAACACACTTTTACTGGATAGGAGCAATTCCTGCTATGATCTTCCTTGCCCTTTTTATGATGCCGTTCTATTATGGATCCAAGGCAAGGTCGGTACCTGAATTCTTAAAACTAAGGTATGATGAAAAAACCAGGGGTCTGAATGCAATTCTTTTTGCAATGATGACAGTTCTGGCTTCAGGCATTTCGATGTATGCCCTGGCAATACTGATGGAAAATGTGCTTGGATGGAACTTTAACCTCAGTCTATGGATCTCGGCACTTATTGTTCTGGGATATACATATCTCGGTGGTCTTTCATCTGCGATTTACAACGAAGTGCTTCAGTTCTTTATAATTGTAATAGGTTTGTTACCTCTTGTTTTTCTGAGCCTGAAGGATGTCGGCGGCTGGGTCGGGCTAAAGTCGCAGCTGGCTCCGATTGCCACCGCAAAAGGTTTTGCTCCGGATACATTCACAACCACATGGAGGTATGCAGGTGAAGCATCCTCCAATCCACTTGGCGTTGAGTGGTTTGGAATACTCTTCGGATTGGGTTTTGTCCTCTCATTTGGATATTGGTGTACCAATTTTCTAATTGTACAGAGAGCTTTTGCAGCCGAATCAAAGGCAGCAGCCAGAAAAGTTCCGCTTATCGGGGCACTTCCAAAAATGTTTATTCCATTTCTCATTATTGTACCCGGAATTATCGCACTTGTTCTTTTCAACGATCCTTCAAAGGGTTTTACTCTTCCCCTTGATGCCGGAGGAAAGCCAATTTATGACTATACTATTATTATGCTGTTGAAGTACTATCTTCCGACAGGTGTTCTGGGTTTGGGAATAACGGCATTACTGGCATCTTTCATGTCGGGAATGGCAGGCAATGTCTCTGCATTCAATACAGTATGGACATATGATATTTATCAGAGTTATATCCGACCAAGGACCGGCAATGAGGAAGAAGACGGGAAGCATTACCTGAAGGTTGGCCGTATTGCTACAATTTTTGGCATACTTTTGAGTATAGCATCCGCCTATATAGCAAGTAAATTCGGAAATATCATGGATTTTCTGCAGACCATTTTCTCAATGATAAATGCACCTCTGTTTGCTGTTATCTTTCTGGGCATGTTCTGGAAACGTACAACAGGCCATGCTGCTTTCACCGGCTTGCTTTTAGGATTCCTGATGGCGCTTCTGCACCATGGACTTACAATTCCTGCCGGAGCCACCACACTTGTTAAAGGAGGCTGGATAGCAGCCCTCCACACTTATCCGGTGGAGATGGCACAGAATTTCTGGACAGCGATCATTGCCTTTGGAGTAAGCACTTCCGTGACAGTGGGCCTTACCTTTATGACCAGACAGAAAAAATCGGATGAAGATCTTAAGGGATTGGTTTATTCATTAACTCCCAGGGAATTAAGTGATAAGCATCTACCATGGCATCAGCGGCCGGCAGGTCTGGCGATACTTGTATTTATAATTTGTTTAGTATTAACTATAATGTTCTGGTAGGAGGAAATTAAAATGGTAGATATTAGAATCCCTATAGGTCTTATGTTTTCAGTACTTGGAGTATTGATAACGATATTCGGTTTTGTTACAAGGTCAGACAGCGTCTTGTATCAGCGATCTCTTGGAATCAACGTAAACCTTATAATGGGGGTGGTGATGCTCGTTTTCGGGCTTGTCATGCTCTATCTTGCACGTAAAAAGAAAAAAATCAATTGAACTGCTTATGGACCGCAGAAAATTCATTGAAACATCCGGCGCTGCTGCCGGTGCTGCCGTACTTGGCAGTGTAAACCCTTCCCTGAGTACATCTTCTTCCCCGGCTGCGGGAAAAGGATCCGGTAAAGCAAAGATCAAACTGGGTCTGTACTCAATATCTTATGGTGGCATATGGTACAAGGGCGATGCCCTCTCATTCGATGAACTTTGTAAACGGGCAAAGGATACAGGGTTCGATGGGATAGAGCTCGATAACAAACGTCCTATGGGCAATCCGATGGATCTCGATATGAGCAGGAGGGATGGCATGAAAAACTCCCTTGCAAAATATGGACTTGAGATTCCCTGCATAGCTGCCAATAATGATTTTTCCAGCCCCATCCCTGAACACCGGGAATGCCAGCTTCTGATGGTAAGAGAGACGGCCAGGCTGGCGAAGGATATGGGCGCCGGACTTGTACGTCTGTTTGCTGCATGGCCAGGAGTTCCTATTCATGAAGGGATAGGCACCTATGAATTTGTTCGTGACCATGAGGGCTTTTATACGTTCATGAGGCAATATCCCTATGTTACATGGCTCGACAGATGGAACTATACCAGGGATTGTCTGAAGGAAGCCGCAAAAATAGGAGAGGAAAATGGCGTAATAATGGCACTTCAAAACCATGCTCCGCTCATCAGGAGCTGGAAGGATGTATATGATATGGTAAGTGAAATAAATTCGCCCTGGCTAAAGGTGTGCCTGGATCTTCCTATTTTTGAAAAGCAGGATAAGGATTACATTGCGAATGCTGTTCATACTATTGGAGATCTGCAGGTACATTCACATTTCGGGGGAGAGTATTACCTTGATGAAAACAAAGTGATAAAGCCTAAATTACTTGATTATTATGCAGGCGGAGTAATGCCTGATTATACTCATTATATTCAGCTGATGAATGAGATTGGCTATAACGGTTACTTTACCTTTGAGCTTTGCCATCAGCTGTTAAATAAAGACCATTCCGTAGCTGGGATCGAATTTGTTCATAATCAGGTAGCTCTGGCACGGGAATATCTGTCAAATATTATTTCCAAATGGCTTTAAATTCAATCAGAAGGGGATTTGCCAGCGATAATAATGCAGGAGTTCACCCGGCTATTTTCGGGGAACTGCAGGCGGCCAATGAAGGCCATGTGCTTGGCTATGGCTCTGATGATTATACTGAGAAAGCACGGGAGCTTTTCAGGGAACATTTAGGCAGCGACACCGAGACATTCTTTGTTTTTACCGGAACTGCGGCAAATGTACTTGGGCTCACAGCTGTTACCCGTTCATGGAATTCAGTCATCACTGCATCTACTTCGCATCTTGAACAGGATGAATGCGGTGCTCCGGAAAAGTTCACAGGATGCAAGGTTCTGACAGTCGATACTCCCGACGGCAAGATAACTGTCGGGATGATTGAAATACATCTTCACGGATTCGATTTTGAGCATCATTCCCAGCCAAAAGTAGTTTCTATAACTCAGTCGACAGAAATGGGAACCGTTTATACTCCCCACGAAATAAGAGAGATAGCGGATTATGTACACTCCAGGGGTTTGCTTCTTCATCTTGACGGAGCAAGGATTGCCAATGCTGCTGTTTCCCTGGATGTGGCATTCAAGGAAATTACAACCGATGCCGGGGTTGACATATTATCGTTTGGGGGCACAAAAAACGGGATGATGTTCGGTGAAGCGATCTGCTTTCTGAAGCCCGGGCTATCTGCTGATTTCAAATATATGAGGAAGCAGGGCATGCAGCTTGCTTCAAAGATGAGATTCATCTCGGCGCAGTACATTGCATATTTCAGGAATGATTTATGGAAGAATTGTGCAGCCCATTCCAACAGGATGGCTCACCTGTTGGGAGAAAAGCTGGAGCAGATCCGGGAGGTAAGGATTACACAGAAGGTTCAGTCTAACGGGATCTTTGTAATTATGCCGGAGGGACTTGCCAAAAAGATGCAGAACCATTATTTCTTTTACCCCTGGAATGAGAAGATATCGGAGTACAGGCTGATGACAAGCTGGGATACCAGGGAGGAGGATATTGAGGGATTTGTCAGGCTTCTGAGGAAGGAATCTGATCCTCAACCCACAGCAACTGGTTAAAGCGGCCAGGGGAGAAGTGGAAACAAAAAAGGCCTGATCGGATGATCAGGCCTTTTTTATAATGAGTAAGTGGAATTTACTTAAGCGTAAAGGTAATAGGCACCATGTACCAGACGGGAACCGGTTTGCCACCCTGTTTTCCAGGTTTAAATGCAGGAAGAGTTTTTACGACTCTCATGGCCTCGGCATCCAGTTCAGGGTCTACCCCCTT
Source organism: uncultured Bacteroidales bacterium (assembly GCA_963789465.1). Taxonomy (GTDB): domain Bacteria; phylum Bacteroidota; class Bacteroidia; order Bacteroidales; family VadinHA17; genus LD21. Next base: position 1,408,947 of record CAWBLL010000019.1, on the reverse strand, counting down.
AAGGATGCTTACCTGGCTGACTCCTCCTTTAGCAGTTACACAGAACCTGACGATTACTCTGCCCTGGATATTGTTTTCCTTGGCAATATCAGGATATGTGGTATGTTCTGCTATATATTTCAGAAGTTCTCCATCACCGCCGGGGAACATTGGCATCTCCTCAACAACCACGAATGGTATTTCTTCCGGTTCTGCTTCCTGTACCTCTTCTTTTACCTCAGCAACTTCAACAACTTCCTGGTCTTTAACTGTCTCCTGAGCATCATCAGCTGTCATGATCTGCTGAACGTCTTCAGGCTTGATAGAGTCAACGACTACAGGCGGCACATATTTCTGTTGCTGTACAACGTCTGCAGGGGGTGGAGGAGGGGGTGGAGGAGGAGCAACCTGTTCATTAGGCTGGTCCAGGTTTTCCATCTTGATCTCTACCTGCCTTTCAGCACGTCTTTTTGAGTTTTCAAGGGCTTTTGCATTAAGGTAAGGCGTAATAACTGCAGTGCCAATAACTACTATACCAACGAGCAGAGCCCACATTACAGTACGATTATACTTCTTACGCAGTTTATATGCACCGTACTCCTTATTCCTGGATTCAAAGACGATATCGTCGAATGCAGGAGTTTTATTACTTTCATTTTCCATATCTCTAAGGTTTACGGGTTATTTGGCAGAAGTTGCAGCAGCGGGGGCAATACCTGCCGCCCTTTCCACCATTTTATCTTCATACCATGCTATATCAACAAACGTATAACGTGCAATACCGCAAATATTCATCTCATCGAGGATATCTACGAAGTTGCCATAGGTAGCATCCTTATATGCTTTGATAAGAACAATCGGTCCTGTATCATCATCCTTTTTCAACTGTCTTATGGCTCCCTGCACAGAATCCGGTTTTATTTTAATTTTCCCCTGAATAACCTCCTGGTTGAAATCATCGATCTTTTTGAAAAGAGCTCTGTTCCTGTCGAGGAGAAGTTTCCGGACACCGTCGGCGCTGAAGTCTGTCTCCTGTAATGGAGGCAGATTACTGTATTCTTCAGGTTTTACGGAGCCAGGGTACCAGTAAATTTTGTTATCGGGTCCGAGAATGATGTTCAGAGTACGGCTTGCGGAGATTTTTGGGGGTATTGCATTCGGATCTTTCAGCTTTTCCGGAAGCACTATCTCCATCACCTTTGCCTTGGAAAAGGCAGTAGTAAGCATAAAGAAAATGATAAGCAGGCACATAAGGTCAACCATAGGCGTCATATCTATATGCGGAGGATGTTGTTTCGCCTTTTTCTTTCCGCTACCTTTTTCTTCTTGAATTATTTCAGCCATGTCACTTCTGTATTTCTTGTAAATTAATTTTAGCGGCTTCAAGACTTGTAACAAGATTGAATCTGTTTACATTCTTGTCCTGCATTATATCAAGAACTTTCTTGACTATCGGAAATGGTGTCTTTGCATCCCCTTTGATACACGACTGTATATTAGGATTGACCTGACGGGCAAACAGTATCCAGAGAGCAAGCTGATTATCTGCAGAATCAAGCGGAACACCAACCTGCAATTCCTTTCTCACCTTAGGATCCCTGGTATCCAGGAAATCTTTCATTTTCAGAATAGGTACTCCAATTGATGAAGGATACTTTTCGAATTCCCTTAATTCAGTTTCTGTAAAATCAATATTATATCGCTTACCCATTTCGGTAAGGATTTTAGGCCTGAACTTAAGTAAAGTATCAGGGCCGTTATCGAAATTTAAGAATACCTTTTCGTCTTTTGAAATAAGAAGAGTCAGTGTATTAAAGTCCGGAGTAGGTTTCTCTGATATTGAAAAAGGTGTGTCGACAGTTGCCGGTTCCTGCTGTCTCATGGTTGTTGTCAGCATGAGAAAAATCAGTATAACTGAAAACAGGTCAACCATCGGCGTCATGTCGATTCTGGGAGACTTTGTTGGTAATTTAATCTTTGGCATTGTGGATTTATTTTATGATTGTGACCAAAAGATAAATTCTGAATTAAGCTCTCAAGGAAGCAGCGAAATTCTGGGTCAGACTGAAGCCTGCCTCATCAATTTTAAATGTATAAGCGTCGATATTTGATGAAAAATAGTTAAAAGCAATAATTGCCAGTGTTGAACCTGAAATACCAAAGGCAGTATTAACAAGCGCTTCAGAAATACCGGTAGCGAGAGCGAGGGCATCCGGGGCGCCTGACTGAGCAAGTGCTGCAAATGCACGGATCATCCCGAGAACAGTACCGATAAGACCAATAAGCACAGAAATTGAAGCCAGAGTTGAAAATATTACCATATTCTTTGAAAGCATAGGTAATTCGAGAGCAGTAGCTTCCTCGAACGATTTCTGAATTGACAGAATCTTCTGGTCTTTCTCCAGTTCCTTGTCTTGCTGAAGGTCACGGTAACGTGTGAGACCTGCTTTCATTACATTTGCAAGAGATCCTCTTTGATTGTCGCAAGCTTCCATTGCCTCTTCAATTTTATCTTCTGCAAGAAGATTCTGAAGTGTGCGTACAAATGTGTTTAATCTTCCTTTACCTTTAGCTCTGGTCAAAGTAATGATTCTTTCGAAAATGAAAATGAAAAGCGTCAGTACGCAGGTCATCAGGATAGGAACAATGTAACCACCTTTATAGATAATTCCAAGATAGTTACCTTCCAGGGGCGTCCCTTCAGGATTGCCACCTTCAAAATTTACAGGATTACCCATTATTTTGATGAACAAAATATAGGATACTATAAAAGCTATTAAAATAGCGCTTGTTGCAAAAACGTTCTGCAACGAATCTTTGAACGAACTTCCTTCTTTACTCATTTTATCGATTTGTTTAGGTTTAAGATTTTACGATTTGCAAATATATATTATGAATTGTTTTTTTCCAAGAGAGTAAAGAATATTGTTAAACTTTTGTCATTGTTTAGAATAATTCTCCTAATAAACAGACCTTTAACATTACATTCTACCCTATGTTTCCAATATATTATTAGTTATTAATTTGTTTTTCAATCATATCCGTATCTGTTTACTTATTCCGGTTCAATGTGAGCTACTGGGCAAGCTTAACATTATAAATTCTCGACTTGGTTATTGGTATCTCCTGAGTTTTATAACCTTTGGCACTAATAATAAGAACTTCGGATCCCTGGGGTATTTCGAATTTAAATTCTCCCTTGCCATTTGAAAGATTTTCAGCAGCAGTATCCTTCACTCGTACAGATGCATAGGGAATCGGTTTTCCGGATTCATCTGTTATTATTCCCTTGATTTCATTCGGGTTTATACCTTTTTTCACCTGGGTCTGGAAATCCCTGATATAATTCAGTGAGCTTTTTGCAGATGAATTATTAGGATCAAAAGAAAGGATCTTCGTATAGGCCTCTTCAGCTTTTGCAAGATAAGGCAGCCTTCCTTCAAGAGTCTTTTCATTGGCAGCCATTTTTGTCTCAAGGGAACCGATTCCGTTATAACCCCTTATTTTGTATTCTTTATTGTTTGGGTCGAGGGATATCATCCTGTTATAATAATCTTTTGCTTTGACGTAATTATCATTCATCATATTATAATAGCTGAGATACCCAAAGGCTTCCATCAATTCAGGCATATATTTGGAAGAATCAGGACTTGCAACTTCGACAACTTTTTCAAATTTTGGATTTGCCAGCCCTTTCTTGGTGTCCGGATCCATCCTGGAATAGGTCCTTGCAATAAAAAGGTATGCAGGAACGTAATCCGGAGATTTACTTGCTACAATACTAAATACAGAATCAGCTGATTTGTATTCACCTCCACTATAGTATGCCCTGCCGATTCGCATCAGCTCCTCTTTATTGTCCTTTGACGGATCAAGGAGCTTGGCCCATGTTTTGGCGGCGCCATCGTATCTTCTGTAATTATAATAGTTATTGGCTATTTCATTGAGAACATTCCGGTCTCCAGGATCGTATTCAAGTAGTTTGTTATAAGCATCAAATGCCCTGTCGATTTCCTTATCGGCAGCAGCAACCTCTTTCTCAAGTTCGGAAATCCTGGCTGTAAGATCATCAACAACAGCTTTTGCCTTGGTCTTTTCACTGGCATTAGCGGCAATGTTGTATTTGGTCTGTGCCTTGTCGAGCTGGTTTTTCAGACTGTTGAGATCATCTACCATTTTTGGGTAACCCTGGTTCTTCTTAAGGAGTATCCTGGCGAGATAATACCAGTCTTTCTTGATGATCCTGTCGGGTGGCAGTGATTTAAAGAGGGTATCCATGTAGTTCAGAGCTTTATCATAATCCGGAGGATTTTTCTCATAGCACGAATATCCGGCAATTCTGTTCATATAAGTTCTGGACTTGTCAACGGCAAAGATATCCTGAACGTTCTTAATTACTTCATCATATTCCTTTGCATAGAACAGAGAGTTCACGTACCTTATTTTGGCAGGGATGTTTCCTTGTGTAAGCTCCAGGTATTTCTTGAAATATTCCTTTGACTGTTCAAACCTGTTTGCAAGAGAATACAACTGCCCCAGCGCACGATAAGCCGGTGCATAATTCTTGTTCAGCTCAATGGCTTGTTCATAAAAGGGAATGGCTGCCTGCAGCGCACGGCCCTTGACATAAATGTTGCCTATTTTCATATTTGCAGTAGGAGACTCGGGATCTGCAAACTGTGCCTGGTTATAAGATGCAATGGCTTTTGAACCGTCATTGACAAGGATATAAATATCTCCCTCTATCAGATAAACATCCCGGTTCTTGTTGTCGATTTTTAAAGCTTCCCTTATCAGGGGAAGGGCCTTTGAAGTATCAACCCTGTCATCCTTAATATATGATTCTGCAATCTGAGCAAGCGTGAAGGCATATTCCGGTGCAGGTGGAACAATCTTCTTTATATTCTTGAAAGGAAGGAGAAGGCTCCTTGCCTTGGTACGCATTTCAGTGGCTGTCTTATCGTCGCCCAGAAAAAATGCAACTTTAGCGAGACCTACATAATTCAGCGGATCATTGGGATTTACATTGACGCCCTTCTGATATACTTCCCTGGCCAATTTTGCTGCTACCGTTAAAGAGTTGGAAATGGTGTCTGCAAAATAGTCAGCAAGGTAGTTTTCCCCGAGAAAGAAATAGTATTTACTGTTCTGGGGATCCTTCCTGATCAATTCCTGGAACATTGAATCTGCTTTGTCATACTGTTCGCTTCTGGTCAGAAGAGTAGCAGTTTGTAAATCCTGAGCATTGATTTTAATAATAAATGTTGACAATAATCCTGCAAGTATAACTGCCGGTTTCAATAGTAAACGTTTCATAGCTATCATAATTTGAGTCAAGTATAGTAAAAATTTCTCTTTTACCGGTTTAAATTTTCAATTCTTATCTGCCTAACCAAAATTTATTCTGAATCTCAATGTTTTATCTGTACCAGCCTTATTGGCATTGTTGCAGGAACAAGGCCCGATTTCAGAACTATTCTTTGTCCCTGTTCAGCGCAGGCCCACTGTATAAAACCTGAACCAAGCCCGGCAAATGTCTCCCTTGAAATAAAATAAATTTCCCTTACAAAAGGATATGATTTATCATAAATAGATCCCTGGTAGGGGCGATAGTAACTGCCATCATTTATAAACTGCTGAGAAACAGCAACTACATTTATTTTTTTGATGAAGCTCATGCTCAGGGAATCATCCTTGTCACTTATCCAGTTTACACTGACGATTCCAAGGGCATCAGGATTCCTTGACACAAAGTCAATAACTTCGGCATTATTTTTCACAGCAAAGAAATTACTGCCCAAACTGTCCTTTATCTCAAACAGATCCTTGAAATACCTTATATTTCCCGACTTGGTATTGTCAAAAATAACCCTGATCTCACCAAGCTTGGACTTTGGGTTAATATCTTTCCAGTTTTTTATCTTTCCCAGGAAAATATCCTTTATATTATTGTATTTAATAAGCGTGTCATTGTTCTCCTTGTTTGTCACCAGTGCCAGGGCATCCTAGGCATATGTTGTAGTACGTGCGATCACCAGGGTATCACGCAGATACTGAATCTGGTAGTCTGATAAGTTTTTTGCTTGTAACTATCACCTTCACCGAATCATTCATGAAATCATTTATAACATCGGGTTCGGGCTTGTACTCAGGAGTAATTTTTGCATTTTTATACAGATGGGTAAATGTATATACTTCAGTATCAATCAATGGCTCAAAGGATTCATCGACAGATATTTTTATATTTCCTCTGGTAGGTGTTTCATTCATACCGGTCTTTCCCCCTGTGCATGATAGCATGGTAAGCAAGCCCGACAGAATAATAAACCGGCTCGGATGCAAGTACTTATTAATGATTTCTTTATTCACTGTTAATTCTGATGTCATATTTTTAATTCGGCACGCAATAATAATAAAATTTTGGATAAGTGATACTTTGTTCATCTCCTTAAAATTTGTGGTAATTAATTAATGTTTAAGAAACATTACAACAAAGTGTATGCCAACAATAAAGTGAATAATCACTAAATAAGTAAGTTTTAATGCTATTCGTGTATTTTGTCACTTGTCTTTATCCCTTGTGAAAAATGCTTCAACAATTTTAAGGTATGCTCTGTAAGCCCTGAATAATCCATAAAAAATAAGTGTTGATCCCATAATTACCCTGACTGGTTTGTCCAGGTAACTGCGATCGGAAAAGAAGATAAAGAAACAGCCAACCCCAAGATAAAAAACCACCATGAAAATCGAAAAGATAGCCGTTACCTGTTTCATTAATCTGTTTTCATTCATGGATTTAATTTTTGTGCCAAATAAACAAAAAATCAATTTATTATCAAAAAATAAAAATAAAAAATATTGATATTGCCTTAACGGATGATTCTTTTACTTCAACAGCAGCGAACAATCACCATAACTAAGGAATCTGAAGTCATTCGCAAGGGCATAATCTATATATTTCCTTCCATTTCTCACCTGTAAAAGCCGATACAAGGAGCAGTAGCGTACTCATTGGCTGGTGAAAATTGGTTACCATGCCATTGATTACCCTGAATCTGTAACCGGGTATGATCATGATGCTTGTAGAAGCTTCCAGGATCTCGAGTATCTGTTTATCTTCATATACATTAATATCCCTTCCAGTGCTTCATTCATCGGTACCATGCTGTCATACTCATACGCCTCCCACTGTCCCAGGAATACCTCCCTTGCAGGAGCATCTGGTTCTGCCCCAAGCTTTATTCCAAGCCAGTACAGGCTTTCAAGGGTCCGTACCGATGTTGTACCAACGGGAATAATGCTTCCCTTGTATTTCAGCAGCAGTTCAATTGTCTCTTTTGCAACGAAGAAATGTTCGCAATGCATTTCATGTTCAGATATGTTATTTGATTTTACCGGCTTAAAAGTTCCAGCGCCCACATGCAGTGTCACTTCTGCAGAAGTTGTTCCGGCTATCGGTCAACTTCCTCAGTATGCTGTCTGTAAAATGCAGTCCGGCTGTCGGAGCTGCTACTGAACCTTTAACACTTGAGTATACAGTCTGGTATCTGTCCAGATCTTCCGGTCCGGCCTCCCTGGTCATATAGGGAGGCAGTGGAAGCCTGCCTGCCGACTCAATAACTTCTCCGAAGGTGGTATCAGGGGAATCCCATTCAAAATGTATTCTCCAGGCATCTCCTTCCGCACTGAACTTTTAAGGCAGCAAGAGTATAAAGTCTCTTATTGTTTGAATAGGATGTCGTGATAATTCCGCTTTTCCATTTTTTCAGATTTCCGATTATACATTTCCACTCCACTGGTTCTTTTGATCCCAATGACAGCTCATATTCTGATGGAGAAAGAGGCTCGAGACAAAGGATCTCTATCATGGCACCTGTCTCTTTTCTGAACAGAATGCGGGCCCTGATAACACGGGTATTGTTGAATACCAGCAATGATCCGGAGGGAATGTTATTTCCGATATTCCTGAAAATATCGTTACTGATCCTGCCTGCCTTGTATACCAAAAGCTTCGACAGATCTCTCTCCGGTGCAGGATATTGGGCTATTCTTTCCGCCGGAAGGTCGTAGTTGTACTCCTTCAGGTCTATATTATTTATTCTTGTACACAATTGTTTTTTCCAAATGTCTTGCCTGAGTTGCAGGACAATATTTACGAAGGCCAAAATTAACCAATATTTTGATCGTTGATTACTATCATCTATCTTTGCATGGCAGCAGGTCGTTCCATCGTTCTTTGCCTTAGGGCGCAGAAAGGAAAGTCCGGTCAGCACAGAGCATCATACTTCCTAACGGGAAGATATCCGTGAGGGTATTGAGGTGTAACAGAAAATAACAAGCCTGTAATGAGCTAAGGCTTAAGACAGGCAAATGGTGAAAAGGTGAGGTAAGAGCTCACCGGTCCTGATGGTGACTTCAGGAGCCGTACGCCATATGAGCTGAAAGACCATGTATACCGGCGCCAAGGGTTGCTCGCCCGATGCCGGGGGGTAGGTCGTAGGAATCCTGCAGCGATGCAGGATCAAGATAAATGATGGAAAGGGTTTTAATATCTCTTGCAGATGACAAAACCTAACAGAAGCCGGCTTACAGACCAGCTGCATTAATATTAACATAGTGGCGCAAAATTTTGCGCCACTATGTTAATTTACCTTGAATATGCCGTCGTCCATTGGAATATCGGTCTCCACATTGGTGAAGTTAATTACAAAGTCCATTCCCTGAGCCGACGAAGTTGTTTTCATGGGCAGTATCAGTCCATTGGTCTCCTTATAGTCTGTCGGGAACGAATCCATTGTCATTGTCATTCCATGGCTGCTAATCGTAGTTGATACCTTCACAAGCAATGAGGATGCTTTGTCGATGAACAGATAAACTATATTTCCTCCTTCAAGGGTAGCTTTCAGCTTAAATGCAGGTTTGGCATTCACATTCTCACCACCTTCCAGGGCAAGCTGACCGGCTTTCAGATAACTGGCCAGATAATTCTGGAACATATTGGTCCGGATGGTCTGCCTGATCTCGTCAGAAGTCATCTCCACAGGTACCGAAGAGCCTGTCATAGGATTGACGGAATAGCCTTTCACTCCGTCAAAAACCTGGATCATATCCTGTCCATTGAAGCTGGTAACAGTTTTTATCTTATCCGGATTCTTCATCCACATTGTCATAGGCATATTCATTCCCATCATAGACATGCTGCCTGTTATCTTAATTGTTTTCAGAGTGGAGACCTTATCAAGTTTATTTGCCACGGAATAATTTTTTACAATCTCATCGAGCGACTGGGCATTTACAGCTGACATCATTATTGTCAGTCCTGTTAAAAGAAAAATCAGTTTTTTCATACGGAACATATTTAGTTTTACTAATTATTTAAAGGTAAGTATGGTTCTGCGTAAAGCAACGAGTCTGTATAAAAGTTTATCCATTTCAGAAAGCCTGAGCATGTTTGCCCCGTCAGACATGGCTACTGAAGGATCTGGATGCGTTTCTATAAAGATGCCATCAGCACCTACGCTTATGGCAGCCTTGCCAATTGTTTCAATCATGTCGGGTTTTCCCCCTGAAACACCCTTTTCCTGGTTGGGCTGCTGGAGGGAATGGGTGATATCCATTATGACAGGCACCCCGATCTCCTGCATAACGGGTATGTTTCTGAAATCCACTATAAGATCATGGTACCCGAAAGTATTTCCCCTGTCTGTGAGTATAATATTGTCATTTCCATTATCTCTGACCTTGTCAACAGCAAACCTCATTGAAGAACCGGAGAGGAACTGTCCTTTTTTGATGTTGATCCATTTTCCCGTTTTGGCGGCTGCAGTGAGCAGATCAGTCTGCCTGCACAGAAATGCCGGTATCTGAAGAACATCGACGTAGGGGGCAGCCATTTCCGCTTCATCAGGGTTATGTATATCCGTAACCACCGGTATGGAATATTTCTGCCGCACATCTGCAAGAATCTGCAGAGCCTTCAGATCGCCAATCCCGGTGAAGGAATCGCCCCGTGACCTGTTTGCCTTTCTGTACGACGATTTAAAGACAAAGGGGATATTGTATTTCTCCGATAACGCTATAAGGTGTTTTGCCGTTTCGTGAACCACCTCGGCACTTTCAACCACACATGGTCCTGCAAAAAGGAAAAAATTGCCTGAATCGCTGAATTTTATTCCGGGGATCTTTGGAATCTTATTGGACATCTTTAATTAATATTATTTGTGTATAAAAATCTGTATAAAGATTATTGTTGCAGGGACAGGTCGCGACCTGTCCCTACCTGTCCCTACAATAATTACAATTTATCGTATTTATATATATCCTTCCACATCCCTGCAAGTTTTTTTCTGATCTCCTCCTCCCTTGCATTGTTTCCCGGTTCATAAAAAATTTTTCCTTTAAGTTCCCCGGGAAGAAAATTATCTGTTACAAAGTTTCCTGAGTAGCTATGGGCATACTTATATTCTTTTCCATATCCCAGATCCTTCATCAGCCTGGTCGGGGCATTCCTTATATGGAGTGGAACAGGCAGGTCGCCCTCATTTCTCACACTCCCAATGGCTTCATCTATAGCTGTATAGGAAGAGTTGCTCTTAGCGGAAGTGGCAAGATATATAGCAGCCTCTGAAAGAATGATTCTTGATTCAGGCCATCCGATGACATTTACCGCTTCAAAGCAAGCCTGGGCGAGCAGCAATGCATTGGGATTGGCCAGGCCTATATCCTCAGCTGCCAGTATAAGCATCCTCCTGGCAATAAATTTGGGATCTTCACCTCCTTCGACCATTCGTGCAAGCCAGTAAACTGCCGCATTGGGATCGCTGCCCCTCAGCGATTTAATAAATGCAGAAATGATATCATAGTGCTGTTCTCCTTTTTTATCATAGAGGGCAAGATTTTTCTGGACCTGATTCAATACCTTCTCATTGTCGATAACGATCTTTCCCGATTCGGCCTCACCTGCTTCTGAGCTGACTACCAGTTCAAGCGCATTGTACAGTTTTCGTGCATCACCACCGGATATCCTCAGTAAAGCTTCATATTCAACAATTTCTATGTCGTATTTCGAAAGATAAGCATCTGCACTGAGGGCCTTCTTTACGAGAGTGACCAATTCCTCTTCGGCCAGGGGACCCATAACATAAACCTGGCACCGGGAGAGGAGCGGAGATATAACTTCGAAGGATGGATTCTCAGTTGTGGCTCCGATAAGTGTGATAATTCCCTGCTCAACGGCGCTCAGCAGCGAATCCTGCTGGGATTTATTGAAACGATGTATTTCATCGATGAACAGTATGGGATTTGGCTGATTGAAAAACTGCTGCTTTTTTGCTTTTTCAATAGTCTCCCTGACCTCCTTTACACCAGAATGAACGGCACTCAGCTGAAAGAAGGGTCTCTTAAGCGTGTTTGCGATTATTCCTGCCAGTGTGGTCTTCCCTACTCCCGGGGGACCCCAAAGGATGAAAGACGGGATATTGCCTGATTCAATAACCTTTCTGAGTACGGCATCTTTGCCCACAAGATGGTTCTGACCAGTGAAGTTCTCCAGCCCCTTGGGTCTTAATCTTTCAGCAAGCGGTTGATTTGGCAGCATTATTAAAAATGTTTGCGTAAAAGTAATAAAAACAATTCTTGTTCCGACTGATTTGGCCTGACTCCATAATTTAACTTTCTTCCCCGGGATTTACCCGAAGCATGGCTTCCGGAGAGTCCCCCCATGTAAACGGTCAGGAGCTTTAACGGGAATGTTTTAAAAGGTTAGCACCGAAAGGCTTTGCAGTTCAATAAATTTTACTAAATTGCCTGCAAATTGTTTTCTTTAAAAAAAATATTTAATACTTTTAACACGTTATAGTAGCCATTTAGTCCTGATCAGATTATAGATATTCCATTTGAATACACTCAGATATATTCAGTTATGAAAAAAACTCTGCTTATTATATTTTTAATACTGGCAGCAATTCTCGTATTGCCGGTAATAAACCTTATCCGATGGAGTTTGCAGGAGAAAAAACCAATGGACATAATATTGGTAGACAAAACCGTCCCCACCCTGGATCGGGACCATCACAAGTCATTTGACTGGATATTAATGAATTACAGATTTGTCAAAAAAGGTACGGATGAAAGTTATTCATACATCACTGACTATTACGGCTTCGCTCCTAAACGTCCTCTTCGGGAAAAACAGTGGGAGCGGAATGATTACAGGCTGACCGATCTGATAAACCTGGCTGAAAAGAATGATGCGGTCTATTTTGCCGATACTTATGGAGTTTTTTTTAATGACTGGTACGAAGGAATAAATAAAAGCCGCAAATCCAGGAAATTGTACGGAGGTCTGAATAACAACGATTTCCTTCTGATTAAGGAGATGAAGGACAGAAACAAATTAATTATTCTTGAATACAATTCCTTTGATTATCCTACTGCCCAGTTTGAATCGGTAAGGACCCAGGAAAAACTTGGGATTTCTTTTTCAGGATGGACCGGCAGGTATTTCAGTTCACTGGATTCCACAGTTGAGGATTTTCCGATCTGGATGACCTCTATGTACCGGAAGCAATATAAAAAGCCATGGACATTTTCCAAACCAGGAGTAGTCATGCTCAGGGAAAAGCAGATACTCGTGCTCGAAGAGGGAATTCAACTGAATAATCCCATGGTTCATATCATTACTGATGATGCAAATTGCAAAAAATATAACCTTGCTGCCACTGTGGCTTTCGACAGATGGTTTGACATAATTGACCCGATGGCTAATAATGTTATTTCTAAGTTCAGGATAGAAACCACATCCACAGGAGATACACTTCTTGCAGCAAATGGCCTGTCAAACAAGTTTCCTGCAGTGATTCAGGATCCGGCTTCTTCAAGGATATATTATTTTTCGGGCGATTTTGCTACAAACAAGATCCCTTACTTTACTGCAAAATTCGAAGGAGTCAGCAAACTCAAGGGACTACTGTATTCTGAAAAGCCTGATGACACCAGAAGATTCTTCTGGCTCTACTACAGGCCTCTTATCAAGGGCATTCTTTCTGAGTACTATGATTCCATGAATTCCAAATAAATATTCGCGACACAGGGAAAGTAATTCAGTTGACTCTGAACTTCTTGTAAATATATAAAGCCATCTTTTGGCTTTCCTGGTATATTATGATAAAACAGGCTGACGAAGCAGTTTCATAATCAGGTGTGAATTTGTTTTAAATAATTACTGTTAAAAATTTAAAGATTTAGTCTGACTTTAATTATGAAAATATCGTTGGTTCAACCTGATACGGTATGGGAAGATAAGACACGGAATCTCAGTGATCTTGACGGGATGCTCGTCCCGCTCTACAATAATACAGATATAGTAATTTTGCCGGAGATGTTCAATACGGGCTTTTCTATGGATCCTGCCCGTCTGGCTGAACATCCCGGGCAGGAGACCTTCGGGTGGATGAAGAGTACCGCAGAAAAAGGAAATTTTGGATTATGCGGAAGCTATATTGTATCTGAAAAGAACAGATTCTATAACCGGCTGATTTTTGTCACACCTGAAAATGAAGTCTGGCAATACGATAAACGTCATCTTTTTACGATGGGCGCTGAAAATAAGTTCTTCACCAGAGGCAGGAGAAGGGTAGCATTCAGGTTCAGGGGAGTCCGGATTCTTCCAATGATTTGCTATGACCTGCGTTTTCCGGTATGGAGCCGGAACAGAAATGATACCGATCTGATAATATATTCAGCCAACTGGCCGGAGCCGCGAAGGGAGGTCTGGAACATCCTTCTCAGGGCAAGAGCAATTGAAAATCAGTGCTATGTGGCAGGAGTCAACCGGGTAGGCACTGATGGCAATGAAATCGGGTATGCCGGTGAATCTGCAATAGTTCATCCATATGGCAAAATAATTGAATCTGCGGGTGCCGACAGAGTATCTGTGGTTACAGGTGAAATCTCAATTCCATTCCTGTCAGATTTCAGAAAAAAATTTCCTGTTCTGAAGGATGCGGATAATTTCAGTATACAGATTTAACTCTATCTTTCTCCTTAAGAAGCGATAAACACTAAGCTATCTCTGAATTACTCTGTTTTTAAATCTTCCGGGTTTATTTTACAAGCGCATTGAACAGGATCTCAACAGGATGCAAGGCTATCCTGCCCGTTCCGTCCTTGATGTGATGCCTGCAGCTGGTTCCGGGTGCCGCTATAATGGTACGGCTATCCCTGCTTCTGATCCCGGGGAAAAGGACAAGCTCTCCGATTTTATTGGACAATTCATAGTGCTCCTTTTCATAACCGAATGAACCTGCCATTCCGCAACAACCCGATGGGATTTCAGAGACTTTGTAGTTTACCGGAATTGACAGCATCTCCACTGAACAAGAGGAGGAGGCAATTGCCTTCTGCTGGCAGTGAGCATGAAGGATGATTTCAGCTGCTTCGCCCGTGAAGCTGTTCCTGGCAATCCTCCCGGATCGAAACTCGCTGGTGATGAATTCATCTATCAGGAAGCTGTTGCGGCCAATCTCTTTTGCCATGCTTTTCAGGTCATCGCCGGCGAGTTCAGGGTACTCGTCCCTGAATCCAAGAATAGCTGAAGGTTCTATACCGACCAGCGGGAGTTCTTCATTAACTACAGTGGATAAGATCCTTACATTGGACCTGATTATTCTGCGCGCTTTCCTTAGCAATCCCTTTGAAATAAAGGTTCTTGCGCTTACCTTATGGTTGGCGGTAACCACTCTGTAATTGAGCCCTGTAAGCAGTCTGACAGCTGCAATGCCGATAATGGTGTCATTATAATTGGTGAATTCATCAATGAAAAGGCATACTGAACCGGCAGGATTCTCAGGATTTATTTGTGTGAGGTTCTTTCTTAACCAATTTTTAAATGAGATTTTATTTATAAGCGGAATTGATCTTCCGCCTGCAAATCCTGCTGCTCTTTTGAGTAAGGCAGAGGTAAAGCTGCCGGATAGAAGAAAGTTATATAATGAAGGTACCAGGCTGCCCAATCTGTTGAATGATGAAATATATGCTATCATAAGAGTTCTGATGGGTATCCCGTGCCTGTCGTACCAGTGTTGCAGAAATTCATATTTTATTTTTGCAATATCGACTCCTGACGGACATTCAGCCTTGCATCCCTTGCAGCCCAGGCAAAGATCAAGGATCTCGTGGATCTCCCTGTGATTCCAGGGATCCCCTTTGCCACTGATAAATTCCCTCAATGTATTGGCCCTGGCACGGGTTGTCTTGTCTTCATCTCCGGTCGCCATGTAACTCGGACACATTACTCCACCGTTTTAACTGATTTCCTGCAATCTCCTGATCCATTGCATCTTTCAGCTGCTCTTAAAATCCCGTCGCTTGATGAGAAATCAAAAATTGTTTTTATTTCCGGAGTGGCTGGTGCCAGGAATATACCTCAGACTGGTGTTCATTTGAGGAGTATCTGTGATCTTTCCGGGATTCAGAATGTTTTCCGGATCCCAGGTCTGTTTGATGCTTTTAAGCAGACTGTAGTTTTGCTCGCCAAGGACCAGGGGAATGAATTCGCCACGTAGCCTTCCGTCGCCATGCTCTCCGCTTAGTGACCCTCTGTACTTCCTGACAAGTCTGGCAGTATCGAGGCCAATGGCCCTGAAAAGCTTTACATCAGAAGGGTCTTTCAGGTTAAGGATAGGTCGCAGATGAAGTTCCCCCGAGCCGATATGTGCATGAAATACTGCTTCCTTATTGTAACCGGAGAGCATTTTCTCAATATCCTCCATGTAGGCGGGAAGGTGTTCGGTATTTACTGCTGTATCCTCGATTACCGATACCGGTTTGGGATCACCTTTCATATTGGCAAGTATGCCCAGGCCGGCCTTTCTCAGGTCCCAGACTTTTGAAATCTCCTTTCCATGGATCATGGGATAGGCATAGCCATAACCTGCTGATCTGAGTTCATTTATCATGGCAGTGGCTAAAGCGTCTGT
Organism: uncultured Bacteroidales bacterium; assembly: GCA_963789465.1. Classification (GTDB taxonomy): domain Bacteria; phylum Bacteroidota; class Bacteroidia; order Bacteroidales; family VadinHA17; genus LD21. Next base: position 1,392,991 of record CAWBLL010000019.1, on the reverse strand, counting down.
TTCTTGAGGTGTTGTCCCGTTAAATTCGACAATCAGGATCGCACCTGGTGTGCCTTCGAGGAAGAACCTGTTGGCTCTCTGGCTCAGGTTTCCTTCAGTAAGTTCAAGGATCCTGTTATCCATCATTTCGACAGCAGCTGGTTTGTATCTCAGGGCTATAAGGTTTGCCCGGAATGCTTCCTTCCTTTCTCTCAGATGCACGCAAACCAGAACTTTCTCAGCCGGTGGCAAGGGTACCAGATTGAGTTTTATTTCAACAGTAACGGCCAGGGTGCCTTCTGATCCGGCAAGCAAATTGCAGAAATTGAATCTGCGGTTACTGTTAACGTCAAAAATTTCCGAATCCAGGAGCTGATCAAGAGCATATCCGGTATTCCTCCGGTGAATTCCCGGATCTGGATAACCCTCTTTTACACTCTTCCTGTTTGATGTATCTTCAAGTATATCCCTTATATCTCTGTATATTGTTCCTTCAAGATTTTCCAGATTACATTTATTGAGGAAAGTTTCTCTGTCAACGGGTCCGAAGAGAGCCTCGCTTCCGTCACTGAGTATTGTCCTTAGCTCCAGGGTGTGATCGCGCGTTGATCCGTAAATCAGTGAATGTGAGCCACATGCATTGTTTCCAACCATGCCCCCGATATTACACCTGTTGGAAGTCGATGTTTCGGGACCGAAAAACAGTCCATGCTTCTTAAGGGCAAGATTGAGTTCATCGAGAACCACCCCCGGTTCGACCCTTGCCCATCTCTCTCCGATGTTTATCTCGAGGATCTTGTTCATATGTCTGGAGATATCCGCAATAATTCCGCTGCTTACTACCTGGCCTGCAAGTGAAGTACCTCCTGCTCTCATTGTAATGCCTGTCTTTTCCTTTGAGGCAAAAGCAAGTACTTTGCGAATATCTGATGTTCCTGCTGGCCATACGACGGCTACTGGTCTCTCCCTGTAAACGGAGGCATCAGTCGAGTAAATCACTCTGGCAAGGCTGTCGTGTCTCAGATCGCCTTCAAGGTTTCCGGCAAGTTTTTCAAGCCGGGTTATGAAACTATCCATTTTTTCGTTGCGATTTTAGCTTCAAATTTAAGAAAATGATTCACTTCAATCCTAAAAGAATACTTTTTCGAAAATTACCGGCTCTTAAAAAGTGTTAACAATGACATTAATCATGTATTGCAAAATTGTTTAATCGGACTTTTTTTTCGTACATTTACTCAGAAATTTTGGACTTATTAATATGTTGATACACAATGGAATTATTAGATCGCATCAAACAAAATGCCAGAAATCACAATAAGAGAATTGTGCTTCCTGAGGGATATGAGGAAAGGAATATAAAGGCTGCCGACATTGCGATAAAGGAAGGCCTTGCACGGATAATTTTGATCGGTGATCCCCTGGAAATCAAGACTCATTCGGAAAAGCTTGGTTTAAAGAACATTTCAAAAGCAACAATAATTGATCCGAAATCGCATTTAAAAAAAGATCATTATATTGACATGATGGTTGAACTCAGGAAAAGCAAGGGACTTACAAGAGAAGAGGCCTCGAGGCTCATAGAAGACCCTCTTTACCTTGGTGTTCTTATGATCAAGAACGGTGATGCCGATGGCGAAGTATCTGGTGCAGATCACTCTACGGGGGATGTATTGCGGCCTGCTTTTCATTATGTAAAGACAGCGCCAGGGATTTCAGTAGTATCAGGTGCCTTTATAATGATCCTTCAGGACAAAAGTTTCGGTGAAAATGGGGTTATAATATTTGCCGACGGTGCCGTGCATCCCAATCCAAATGAAAGGGAGCTGGCCGAAATAGCTGTCGCCTCCGCACATACTGCAAGGGCGATTTGCGGCTTTGAGCCCAAAATTGCCATGCTTAGTTTTTCAACCAAGGGAAGCGCAAAGCATGAAATGGTAGATAAGGTAGTCAATGCAACCAGGATTGCCAGGGAAATGGCTCCTGACCTGCAGCTCGACGGTGAACTTCAGGGAGATGCTGCGCTAATTGAGGCAATAGGCAAAAGCAAGGCACCCGGGAGTCCGATAGCGGGCAAGGCAAATATCCTCATCTTTCCCGATCTGAATGCAGGAAACATCGCATATAAACTCGTTCAAAGACTTGCACATGCAGAGGCCATAGGACCAGTGCTTCAGGGGATGGCAGCGCCGATAAACGACCTGTCAAGGGGCTGCTCTGTCAACGATATTGTGAGTATGATTGCTATAACTGCGAACCAGGCAGCCGGAATGGGCAAATAGCTGCATGAGCCGATGCTTATGTTTAGCTATAAAATCAAGTAATTAATTATTAGATAGTTATGTTAGAAAATATAGAAAAACTGGAAGATTATGGCTTGGCAAAAGATACTAAACCTAAAACACTGTTTTCGCTTGTGGGAATAGTAGGGGCAGGTTCGGTGGGACAGAATATTGCGAGGATGGTAAGTTCCAAGGGACTGGATGTGATATTGCTCGACCTTAGCCAGGAGAAAATTGAACAGGCCCAGGAGGAGCTCACGAAAGAGCTTAACAGGATGATTGAAAGATGGGGTATGACCAATTCGGAAAAACTTGGGATCCTTTCCAGGATCAAAGGAACAACGGATTACAGCAGTTTCCGCGGATGTGATATCGTAATCGAAGCCGTGAAGTCATCCACCAGGGAGGAGAGCCACGATCTTCGCATGAAAATCCTTAAGAAAATCGAGGAAAATGTTGACAGGAATTCCATTATAGCTACAAATTCCTCGACCCAGGTCATTACGGAGCTGTCTGCAGACCTTCAATACAAGGACCGCTGCGTAAGCTTTCATTTCCTCACGCCTGAGGCCGATGCAAGGGTTGTGGAAATAGTAAAGGGCCTCTATACATCTCAGACTGCATATGAGAACACCATAAAATTTGCAAACCTTATTGGCAAAAAGGTCATTCCTGTCAGGGAATCTCCAGGAATTATAAGTACCCGGCTTGTGGTACCGTTGATAAACGAAGCCTGTGAAATACTTATGGAAGGTGTAGGTTCAATGGAGGATATTGACCTTACGATGAAGGTAGGTTTCGGACTTCCCCTGGGCCCTTTTGAAATGGCCGACAAGATTGGTCTTGATAAGATACTGAGATGGTGCGAGAATCTCTATGATGAATTCGGTGACCTGAAGTACAAATCATCCCCGCTGCTCAAGAAACTGGTAAGGGCAAACCAGTGGGGCAGACGTACCGGAAGAGGCTTTTATGAGTATAATAAGGACGGGGTCAAAATCAATAAGAATAACTTTTTTGAATATTAGCGGGTTGGCAAGAGAATAGACAGGATATATTATGAAACTGCCATACTGCTACCTGAAAAAAATGAAATAAATTGTAATAATGAAAGTATTAGTTCTTAACTGCGGAAGCTCATCTATAAAGTATCAGCTTATTGTTATGAAATCGGGACTGGTTCTGGCAAAAGGGATTGTAGAGAAGATTGGGTTGAAGGGCTCATTTTTAAAAAACGAAAGGCATGATGGTAATAAAGTGAAGCTTGAAGGAGAAATACTGGACCATCAGAGCGGAATTGAATTTATACTTGGGCTTATGATAAGCAAGGAGAGGGGTGTGCTTAAGAATCTGGACGAAATTAACGCTGTAGGCCACCGGGTTGTACATGGTGGAGAAACGATTCCAGGGAAGCTGTTACCTTGATGACGTAACAATAAAGGGCATTGAGGATTGCTCTGATCTTGCCCCGCTTCACAACCCGGCCAACCTTAAGGGAATATATGCAATGAAAACCCTTCTGCCCAAGGTTCCGCAGGTAGGTGTATTCGACACATCATTCCATCAGACGATGCCTGATTATTCGTTCATGTATGCACTGCCATACTCGTTATACAAGAAATATGGTATAAGGAGATATGGTTTTCACGGTACCAGTCACAGTTATGTTTCAAAACGTGCCTGTGAAATCCTGAATGTGGAATACAACTCCCTCAGAATGATTACATGCCATCTTGGTAATGGGGCATCAATCACAGCTATCAGAAATGGCAAGTCAGTGGATACCTCCATGGGGCTTACCCCTGTCGAAGGCCTGATAATGGGAACCAGGTCGGGCGATGTTGATGCCGGGGCGCTTACTCTTATTATGGAGAAGGAGGAGATTGATTATTCCTCCCTGAATACTCTCCTGAATAAGCATAGCGGTATCCTTGGAGTATCGGGGATCTCATCCGATATGAGGGAAGTTGAATCTGCTGCGGCTGAAGGCGATGAGCGGTCCACTCTTGCACTTAAAATGTATGATTACCGTATAAAGAAATATATCGGAGCCTACGCTGCAGCCATGGGCGGAGTAGATCTTCTAATTTTTACGGGAGGCGTAGGTGAAAACAGCTCTGAAACAAGGGAAAATATCTGCCGGGATATGGAATTTATAGGAATTGATTTTGATAAACAGAAAAATGATGGTGTACGTGGCAAGGAAATGATTATTACCAGGGATGATTCAAAAGTGAAGGTAATGGTCGTTCCCACAAATGAGGAACTGGTGATTGCCACTGAAACCCGCGATATAGTTGAACACCGTACAACTAAAAGTTAACCTAATACTCGAATTCAATGGTATTAAAGAATCTGAATGACCTCAGACGCCTTGTTGAAGGAGGGCCGCGAAAAAAGCTTATTCTGGCTGCTGCGCAGGATCAACACTCACTCGGAGCTGTGATCAGGGCCTGGAAAGAGGGTATTATTGAACCGATTCTTGTTGGAAACAAGGAGAGTATTGAGAATATCTGCATGGCAAATAATTACGATATTTCAGGTCTCAGGATTGTGCATGAACCGAATACCGAGAAGTCGGTCGAAATGGCTGTAAAAATGATCAGTGACAAGCAGGGAGATGTTCTTATGAAAGGAATGGTAGGAAGCTCTACACTTCTGAGATGTGTCCTGAATAAAGAGTGGGGGCTGAGAACAGGAAACCTCCTGTCTCATTTTGCACTTTTTGAAGTTGAAACATATCATAAAGTTATAGCAGTCACGGATGTAGCCATGAATATTGCTCCAAACCTGAAGGAGAAGATAGCCATCGTCAACAATTCAGTAGCCTGCCTCAACCGTTTGGGATATAAGATGCCAAAGGTTGCGGTCCTTGGAGCCGTTGAGATGGTCAATGAAAATATGGAGGCGACTCTTGATGCTGCATTGCTTTCAAAGATGAACCAGCGCGACCAGATAAAAAACTGCATCATTGATGGTCCTTTGGCATTTGATAATGCCGTAAGCCTTTTAAGCGCCCAGAACAAGGGGATCAAGAGCGAAGTTGCAGGTGATACAGATCTGCTTCTTATGCCTGACATTGAAGTAGGTAATGTACTTTACAAATCACTCGTCTTCTTTGCAAAGGCAAAAGTTGCCTCGATAATTCTTGGAGCGCTTGTACCGATAGTTCTTACATCAAGGTCCGATTCTGAACAGGCAAAATTTGACAGTATACTTCTTTCGGCAGCTGCAAGCAGATGGTAGGATTATGATAACTTCACTTGAACAAATGGCGGATAAGGTCAGGCAGCTTGATTTTAAGCGCAGGATTGCCGTTGCCTGGGGGCAGGATTCTCACACTATAAAGGCTGTTCATAAGGCTGTGACGGATGGCATTGCCGAAGTATTCCTGATTGGCAATACCGGGCAAATAATCAATATATGCAGGAATGCCGGGATAGATGAAACGCCTCTTCACGGTCATATCCTCTGAAAATGAAGTTAATGCCTCACGGGAGGCCATAATGATGACAAAGAGAGGGGATGCGGATATTGTGATGAAAGGACTGGTCGGATCCGATGTTTTTTTGAAAGCAGTAATGGACAAGGAAAATGGATTAATGCTCTCTGATGCTGTTCTCAGCTATGTTGGTGCAATTGAGCTGCCTGCGTATCATAAATTGCTTTTTATTACAGATCCGGCAGTGATCCCTTTTCCCAACCTTGATCAAAAGATCGCCATGGCAGGATATGCTGTTGAAATGGCTATGAGATTCGGTATTGAAAAGCCCAGGGTTGCACTTATCGGAGCCTCGGAAAAAATGAGCCGCCATTTTTCAAGCAATATCGATTATGCTGCCATGTGCAAAATGGCTGAGCGAGGTCAGATAAAGAACTGTATTATGGATGGTCCCCTGGACCTTTTTATGGCCTGTGACCGGAAAAGCGTGGAGATAAAGGGTGTCAGTACACCCATTGACGGTGACGCCGATGTACTCCTTTTTCCATCGCTTGAATCAAGCAATCCCTTTTATAAGGCTCTGATGCTTTTTGCCCGGGGAGAGCTGGCAGGCCTGATAAGGGGTACCATAAAACCTGTGGTTCTGATGTCACGCAGTGAAAGCGAGAAATCAAAATATTTCTGTCTGGCCCTGGCATGCCTGATGTCATGAATTCTCCGGGAAGCAGGAATTGATCATTCTAAATCAAGTTTCTTATGGTGAAACGACTTATACTTGCAATAAATCCCGGCTCCACATCTACCAAGTTTTCTCTTTTTGAGGAAGAGAAACTGGTCTTTGAAAAGACACTCCGGCATTCTGTTGCTGAACTTGCTTCATTTAAAAAAATAACGGATCAGTTCAATTTCAGAAAAGGCCTGATAATGAGTGAACTGGAGCTGAGAAAGGTTGAACTCTCAGGGATAAAGGCAGTAGTGGGAAGGGGAGGTTTGGTAAGTCCTATCGAATCAGGTGTTTACCTGGTCAATCAGAAGATGAAGGATCATCTGAACTCTGAACTTTTCGGCAGCCATGCCGGGAACCTGGGAGCCCTTATTGCAGATGACATTGCCTCTTCGCTGCCGGATGCCGCGGCCTTTATAGTAGATCCTGTGGTGGTAGATGAGCTCCAGCCGGTTGCGAGGATAACCGGTATGCCTGAAATTACAAGGAGGTCTATATTCCATGCTCTCAATCAGAAGGCCGTAGCCAGGTTATATGCAGCTTCAATAAACAGCTCATATGAGGATCTTAATCTGGTAATTGCCCACATGGGTGGCGGAGTAAGTGTAGGGGCACACAGGCGGGGCCGGGTTATTGACGTAAATAACGCCCTGAACGGTGATGGCCCGTTTACTCCGGAACGGTCTGGAGGTCTGCCTGCAGGACAGCTTGTGGATATTTGTTTCAGCGGGAGGTATTCCCGGTCTGAAATTTTGTCGATGATCACCGGAAAAGGAGGAATGATGGCTTATCTTGGCACTAACGACTATGCAGAAGTGTGTAATCGTGCTGATAATGGAGAGGCGGAGGCATTGCTTGTAAGGGATTCATTCATTTATCAGGTAGGAAAGGAGATAGGCTCTATGGCTGCAGTATTAAACGGCTCTGTGGATGCAATTATTTTAACGGGAGGAATTACCTTTCATGAGAATACTGTAAAAAAAATCAAGTCGATGGTTGAATTCATAGCTGAAGTAATTGTCTACCGCGGTGAGGATGAACTTAAGGCGCTTGCTTTTAACGGATTGCTTGCACTGGATGGAAAAATAGCTGTCAAATCCTATAAATAATTTATCTGCTGACCTGCTTATGCCCTCACCACTCCGGGAAGCCCGGGGGCAAAACAACTGATAAAAATTTTTGGTTAGATCAAGGAGTATCCAGTGCCAACGGAATTATTTTTCCGTTCATGAACTTTTGGCCATTAAGGGCAAAATATGATATGAATGGAGCAATATCCCATGCTTCCACGGGAGCTTTATAGCCGGGAAAAGCCTCTTCAAGCATCTCAGTCTGTACTGAGCCCAGTGCAATGCAGTTTACACTTATGCCTGATCCTTTGAATTCTTCCGCAAGGCATTCCGACAGGCATGCTATTGCTGCTTTGGAAGCACTATAGTACGACAGACCCCCGAATTTCACACTTCCCTGAAAGCCTCCCATGCTCGATATATTCAGAATGTGGGAACCTTCCGGCATTAATGGCTTAAGGATCCGTATAACCGTTGCAGGACCAAAAAAATTAGTCTCCATCATCAGCCTGGCATCTTCCTCCCTGATATTCATAAAATCCTCCGAAATGAGTGCGCCGGCCATATTTATCAGGACGTCGACACTTTTAAAATGCTTCAGGATCTTACTCCTGTATGAACCTGACAATTCTTCAGTGAGGGCAAGATCAGTCACAACGACATGAATATTGTCCCTGTCACCTGAATATGACTCGAGGGCTTTTAAATTTCTTCCGGTTACAACTACCTGATTGCCAGAGTCATTGGAAAGGTAAAGTGCAACTTCTTTTCCTATGCCGCGGCTCCCTCCATTAACAATAATATTCATATTGTTTTCCTTTTATGAATAATGATATTATTTTGCTAAGATATTCAATTATTGAAAGAAAGTGTATAGCGCACATCTCTGCCGGGGATGAACATTTTCCGGAAAAATACTGTTTCATAAGCACCTGCTGGCAGGCCGTATTATCAGTATCCGTATAATCATGTTATTAAATCTGCCATTAGTATTATATTTGCAGGAAGTGTCAGGATGATTCCGGAGAAATGGAGATTTGTTCAGAATAACAATAAATTGTGCCCCTATTAAAAAGTGATTTATGAAAAATGATAATGTGGCAATAATTGGATGCGGCAATATAGGTTTGTCGCTATTGCAGGGATTATTGAAAGAAAAGATAATTGCGCCCGGAAATATCACGGTGACAAGGCGGAATATTGAGGAGCTTGACTACCTTAAAAGCACAGGTATAAGACTGACAAATGATAATGTTGCTGCTGTTAAGTATTCGGGACTGATCGTTATAGCTGTCAAACCTTATAATATTACGGAGGTACTGGAAGAGATCAGGGATTACCTGAATCCGGAAAAGCATGTTCTTATCTCGGTTACTGCAGGAACAACACTGAACCAGATTGAGGATGCAATAGGAAAACCGATGCCCGTCTTCAGAGCCATGCCGAACATTTCTGCAAGTGTCGGACGATCGGTTTCATGCATTTGCCACAATAGTGAAGGCAGGAATGATGTCGGATCGGTCAAGTCATTGTTCGACAATTTCGGGACCACAATGACAATCGATGAGGAACTAATGCAGTCGGCTACAATACTCGGAGCCTGCGGAATAGCTTATGTTCTGCGGTTTATCCGTGCCATGATACAGGGTGGAATACAGATAGGATTTGACGCAAAGACTGCAAGTGCAATAGTAAATCAAACAGTGAAAGGTGCTGCAGAACTCCTGATAGAACGTAAGGAACATCCTGAGTTTGAAATTGATAAAGTGACAACGCCAAAAGGCTGCACTATTGTAGGGCTTAATGAGATGGAGCATAACGGATTCAGCTCTTCCCTTATAAAGGGCATTGTCGCATCATATGAAAAGATTGAAAAATAATTTCTTTGTTTTCCTGTAGAGGTCACTACGGGTATTTCGGGAGTAATAGCGTCGGATCAAATCAATCATAGTGGGAATATAAAAAGTTTGCCGACTGCAAGCTGCCAACTAAAGATCTGACATATCATAAATTTGACTTTACACCAGTACGAATATCCTGTTCCTTCTAAAAAGATTGAACTGCTAAATATTATATGCAGGATTTATTCGTTTATTTGTATCCGGATAAAAAAATTTAAATGTTAACATATGGTTTCCAGTTGTAAAAGTTACATAGCCAGAAGTTTCATAAGGATAATTATTCTGGCAATCTGCTTCTCATTCAGCTCAGTAATAATTATTTCAGGTCAGATTACGAGTGAGCAGAAACCTCCTCTCAGGGAAAGATTGTTCTTTGGCGGAAGCCTGGGATTGCAGTTTGGCACATTTACCAATATTCATGTTGCACCTATGGTTGGCTTATGGGTAAGACCGCGCATTGCCATTGGGGCAGGACCGAACTTCACCTATTATAAGGATCCATACAATGAGACCGCCATGTATGGGGGCAATGGCTTTGTACAATTTGTTCTTGTCAAGGATATCAGCAATGCAATTCCCATCGGTATGCATATGGGTATTTTTCTTCATCTTGAAGATGAGATTTTAAGTCTTGAATCTGCTGTCTGGAACCAACAGAATCCAAATGACAGGTTTATGGTAAACACACTACTCGGTGGATTCGGCATCAGTCAGCAGCTGGGAGCCAGATCTGCATTGAACCTGATGTTTTTATGGACTTTAACTGATTCAGGATATGCCCTTTACAATAATCCTGAAATACGTATAAGCTTCGCCTTCTGATTAGTACGTGCAGAAGTAAAATACGAAACATTCCCCAAAACAGGATTAATTATTACAAGTTTCAGTTTCACCTGTATATAATTTACATTATATTTGAGGCGTTTTTTAAATAAATCAGGATCAGATATGAAAGTTGAAAAGAATAAAATGGTATCTCTTATTTATGAGCTGAGGGAATGTGATTCAGACGGAAGAGTTATAGAAACTCTCGATGAGAACAGGCCACTTACATTCATATATGGAACCGGAAGACTTCTTCCATTCTTCGAAACAAATATAGACAAACTTGGCACCGGAGATTCCTTTAATTTCACTCTTAAGTCAGGTAAAGCCTATGGAGAACGCAGGGAAGATATGATAGTCGAGGTTCCGATTTCTGTTTTTGAAACCGACGGAAAAATCAATGAGGATATATGCCACGTGGGAAATGAGGTCCCAATGATGGATACCGAAGGAAATCCTCTGAATGGGATAATAAATGAGATAACGGACACCTTTGTAAGGATGGACTTCAACCATCCAATGGCAGGTATTGATCTGCATTTCGCCGGAAAAATAACCGAAGTGCGCGAGGCTACGGATGAAGAGCTGTCCGGGACCACTCATTCATGTTCTTCCTGCTGCACTCATGGCGACGAAGGTTGCTCTGGCTCATGCGGTTAGTGTAAGCGTCTGCAGAATTAAATTCAGATATTAAGTTTCTCTCCTTCTGATTTTGCGATTATTACAGCGCAACAGGTATCTCCATATACATTGATGGCAGTCCTGAACATGTCGAGTATCCGGTCGACGGCAAGAATTAATCCTATTCCTTCAAGAGGCAGACCAACAGCCTTGAGTACCACTGTCATCATTACCAGGCCGGCAAGCGGAATTCCTGCAGAGCCTATAGCAGCCAAAAGTGCGGTAATGATTATAATTGACTGTTGAACCAGAGTTAATTCTATTCCATAAGCCTGGGCAATAAACACTGCAGCTACACATTCATAAAGTGCCGTTCCGTTCATGTTAATAGTCGCACCCAATGGCAGCGTAAAACTTGCAATCTTATTTGATACTCCGTCACCGAATTCGACAGCTTCCATTGTCAGTGGAAGGGTTGCATTTGAGGAAGAGGTTGAAAAGGCCGTTAATAGCGGAGTCGTCATGTTTTTCAGATGTTTCAGGGGATTGACCCTCCCAAGTAGCTTCAGAGACAGGGGGAGAGTGATCAATCCATGAATCAGCAATCCCGCAAGCACTGTAAGAAAATAAAGGCCTAACCTGCTTATAACCTCACTTATCCCGTTTCCCATCCGGATTTGCTGGGCAATTACCTTTGCTGTTATGCTGAATATCCCCAGAGGTGTAAACCTGATAATAAAAAGGGTGATTTTCATTATAACATCAAGGGCAGCGTTCAGTAAATCGCTTATCACCTGGCGGGGCTTTTCATTCACCTTCGTAATAAAAAATCCAAATAAAACAGCAAAGAATATTATGGCAAGCATCTCACCCTTCATCAGCGCTTCAAATATGTTGGAAGGTATAATTTTGATAAGGGTGTTGCCAAAGTTATCGGATATGGAGGAAATATCAGCGACAGGCACCTTAAATCCCAGATCAGCCCCTATTCCGGGATTGATGAGCCTGACAAGAAAAAATCCGGTAAGTATGGCTGCAAGAGTCGAAAATACGTAGAAACTCATTGTTTTTAAGCCAAGTCTTCCCAGATTATCCGCATTTCCCACGCTCGCTACACCCGTAGTAATAGAACAAAGAATAAGAGGGATAATTATCATATTCAAGGCCCTGAGAAATATATCCCCAACCCAGTCAGTATATCTGGTAGCATCATGGAAAAAATATCCGAAAAACCCACCGGCAATCAGCATTATTAAGATCTGGTAATGAAGCGGAATTGAAAATCTGGATGTCTTCATAGATATTTTAATTTAACCGGATAAAGAAAGCTAATTTTTAAGATTTTTCAGAACAGGCCGGAGATCTTTGTTTTAAGATGAAATATTAAACCTCGCCAGAATTGAATATTTGAGAGCACCCAGGAGGATAGGCAATAATTCTTAATTCTGATCAGATTTTTGTTTATTCACTTTTTTCACCAATTCTCAAAACGAGAGATTCTGAATTACAAATGTAAACTTACAATGAGATTACAAATGTAAATAAAGACAATACAGCTTTGTAATTACAAGTGTAACGGTTTTTCGACAAATAGTTCGTTACATAATTAAATATTTACATTAAGTTTTTATTGTTATACATAACATACATTAAAACAATGTTTTAATCATGATTAATTGAAGTATTCATCAAGCAGTTTAACCAGAATGCTCTCAGAAATGATTAAATTTCTTTAGAAACAAGGTTTATATTATTATATACCAGTGTTTTACATATCTAATATCAACTATTGCTTTAAATAACATAAAATAATAACAATCATAATATCAAGTATTTGGTAGATTGAAATATTAACACATAAATTACAAATCCGGTATTAATTACATCTGTAATCACATTAAATTACAGATGTAATTTGTTTTTTATTTACATTTGTAATAGAACATTTATGATCGTTATGAAGGAACGTCTTTTGGAATTTTTAAGATCCGAGAACAAATCGTCTGCACAATTTGCTGAAGAAATTGGTGTCCAGCCCTCAGGTATATCCCACATCCTTTCAGGAAGGAATAATCCCAGCCTGGATTTCATTCTTAAAATGCTTGAAAAATATCCGTTCATATCGACTGACTGGTTGCTTTTTGGAAAGGGAAATATGTACAGGGAGCCAAAAATGCAAACACTCTTTGATGAAGGGAAGCAAATTGACGGAGGAAATTACAATGCTTCGGCCGGGAGCGAAATTGAAAACAGGAATAACACAGATAAGCCCGGGGAAAAAGAGCCTGTAAAAACGGAAGCAATTGATGGAAGCTATGGCAGGAAGTCAGGTGTACTGCGGATTGTAATGTTTTATGATGATAACAGTTTCAAAGAATATTTTCCACAGGAATAGCGCTATGATTTTAGATTCCATTTTTTAAAAAATCGCTCATAAAAGTTATCTTTGTGCCAAATTCCTACCAGATGACAAAGCGCATAGATGACTTTAATATACTTGATAATAAGCGCATTACAGAAGATTTATATGTACTCGAGCTTGCCGGGAATGAGTCTCTTGCAGATTTTAAGCCGGGTCAGTTTGTGCAGGTAAGGGTTGACGGAAGTCCCGGTACCTTTCTGAGACGTCCTATATCCATCAATGACGTTGACTTTCAGAAAAATACTTTCAAACTACTAATACAGACAGCAGGGCTAGGCAGTATACGCCTCTCAGAATTAAGAGTTGGTGACACATTAAACATGATCTATCCCCTTGGGAATACATTTACTGACCCGTCACCCGGAGAAAGGGTACTGCTTGTCGGGGGCGGCGTAGGTGTAGCACCCTTATTGTTCCTTGGAAAGCATTTAATATCAATAGGATGTACGCCTGACTGGTTATTGGGTTTCAGAAGCAGGGACAGGATAATAGACCTTGAAGAGTACAGGAGTATGGGAAAAGTTTTCCTCACAACAGAGGATGGATCGGAAGGAGAGAAAGGGTATGTTACTCACCATTCTGTTCTGGAAGAAGAACGTTATGACCGGGTCTGCTGCTGCGGACCCGATCCTATGATGAAAGCAGTAGCAGGCTACTGTAAGAGGAATGGAATTGCCTGTGAAGTATCACTGGAAAACCTTATGGCATGCGGATTTGGTATCTGCCTTTGTTGCATAGTTGACACTGTAAGGGGTAATATCTGTACCTGTACCGAAGGACCGGTCTTCAATATAACTGACTTAAAATGGTAAATCTGGGCTTTTCAATCGGTAATCTGCATTTTAAAAATCCTGTTCTTACGGCTTCAGGAACCTGTGGCTTTGGACAGGAGCTGGAGGATTTTTTTGACATCTCAAGACTTGGAGGAATAGTTGTAAAAGGCACTACGATGGAGCCAAGGGAAGGCAATCCCTATCCCAGGATGGCTGAAACCCCTGCCGGAATGCTGAATGCCGTTGGCTTGCAGAACAAAGGCATTGATTATTTTGAAAAGAGTCTCTATCCGGTTATATCAAAGTATGACACAAATGTAATTGTCAACATTAATGGCAGTTATATTGATGATTATGTTGCTCTTTCAGAAAGAATTGACAAGCTTGAGAAGATTCCTGCCATCGAGTTGAATATCTCCTGTCCCAATGTTAAGAAAGGGGGAATGATATTCGGGACAAACCTTGACTCAGCACGGGAAGTCACCAGGGCAGTAAGAGCCGTCTACTCAAAAACACTCATAGTCAAGCTGTCTCCAAATGTAACCGATATTGTAAGTTTCGCAAGGGTGATTGAGGAGGAGGGAGCCGATTCAGTCTCACTGGTAAACACTTTTCTGGGTATGGCTGTGGATGTATCAGCCATGAGGCCTTCGCTTTCAACGGTAACCGGAGGCTTATCGGGTCCAGCCATCAAGCCGGTTGCACTCCGCATGGTATGGGAGGTGGCAAAGGCGGTAAAAATACCTGTTATGGGAATGGGTGGGATCATGACGTGGTCTGATGCCATAGAATTCATCCTGGCAGGAGCAGCGGCAGTTCAGGTTGGCACTGTTACCTTTATCGACCCCATGGCACCGGTGAAGATCCTTGATGGTATTGAAAATTATCTTGAAAGAAAGGGGTTTTCAGATATTAAGGAAATCGTAGGTTATATTAACAGAAAAAAATAGGGCGCATCACTATGCCGTTGCATGGTGAATCCCGGTTGAATATCTCAATCCGTATTTCTATAGGTCATTGCATGGCCAATAAGGATTATATTCATTTTGTTTCGTATTACGTTTATTCCTGATATTTGATTTTTATTTTTGCAAAAACATTTTTTTCTGAATGCGTAACTTAACGGTTTTTACTTTAAATTTGTAAGAATTTTAAAACCAAAAGTCAAAATTATAAAGTAATTCATATTAAAAATGGCAGATAACTTACTAATTGATGATCTGGATAAAAAGATACTGGATATTATCACAAAGAATGCAAGGATTCCTTACCTCGAGGTTGCACGTGAGTGCGGTGTTTCAGGCGCTGCTATCCATCAGCGTGTTCAGAGGCTTATCAGAGTAGGTGTTATCAGGGGTTCGGAGTTCAAGGTTGATCCTGTCATGGTGGGATTTAAAACATGCGCTTATATTGGTATCTTTCTGGACCATCCGGGTCATTTCAGGGAGGTGATTTCCAAATTCAGAGATATTCCGGAAATCATTGAATGTCATTATACTACTGGTAATTATTCACTATTTATAAAAGTTTATACCCGCGACAATGAGCATCTGCGCATGATACTCACAGACACTATTCAGAATATTGCCGGTATTGTAAGAACGGAAACTCTTATTTCACTCGAGGAATCAATTAACAGGCAAATACCGGTTCTGTCTAAATAACAAAAAACAGGGGGTGATCATAATATTATTCAGACCAGCCATTTTAATATTGACAATCAGTATAATTGAGATTTACCTTTGATCTTATTGTGTTCCAGTTGCGATATACGCTTATTTTTCAGGTTTTTCATTATGTCCGCCGAAGTGGAAACGCATTGCCGAAAGTAGTTTGTCGGCATAGTCTGCCTCTCCACGTGATGTAAAGCGCTGATACAACGCGGTTGAGAGAACAGGAACGGGTACAGCTTCATCTATGGCAGCCTTGATTGTCCAGCGGCCTTCGCCTGAATCTGATACGTAGCCCGAGAAGTTGTCCAG
The DNA here is from genome assembly GCA_963789465.1 of uncultured Bacteroidales bacterium. Classification (GTDB taxonomy): domain Bacteria; phylum Bacteroidota; class Bacteroidia; order Bacteroidales; family VadinHA17; genus LD21. The sequence continues at coordinate 1,376,973 of CAWBLL010000019.1, read as the reverse complement.
TTTTTCATCTTCAGTCAGGGCAGTGGCTGTCAGGTCAAGCAGCCATGAAGCCACTACGCTGCCTCTTCTCCATACCTCTGCAATATCGCGCAGGTTAAGATCAAACTGGTAGTGATCCGGATTTCTCAGAGGAGTAGTTTCCGCGTCAATATCATTCTCCTCCCTGCCAATATTGGCATTGCGGAGTATCCCGAATCCTTCTGCGTAGGCTGCCATAAGGCCATACTCGATTCCGTTGTGCACCATTTTGACAAAGTGGCCGGCACCGTTTGGTCCGCAATGCAAATAACCATTTTCAGCTGTACCCGGGATCTCTCCACGGCCTTTTGTACGTTCTATATTGCCTATGCCGGGTGCCAGTGCGGAGAAAACAGGATCGAGATGTTTTACAACTTTCTCCTCACCCCCGATCATAAGGCAATAACCTCTCTTAAGGCCCAGTATACCCCCGCTCGTTCCGCAATCAACATAATGGATGCCAGCGGCGGCTAGCTCTTTTGCGTGTTTTATGTCATCGATATAATATGAATTTCCACCATCAATAATGATGTCGTCTTTTTTCATATGCACCGCAATTTCCTTCAGGATACTGCTGACTACGGCTGCAGGTACCATCAGCCAGACAGCTCTCGGTGCCTCAAGTTTGGATACCAGGTCGTTCAGGGAGGAAGCAACAATAGCTCCTGTCTCCCTTGCAAAGACTTCTCTTGTTGTTTGCGAGGTATCATAGACTACAAGTTCATGGCCGGCAGCAATCCATCGGCGCACCATGTTTCCACCCATTCTTCCGAGACCGATCATTCCTAGTTTCATGATGTTAAGATTTTAATTATTAACACTAAACTCATTAAAGTATTATTAATAATAATTCAAAGTTTCTCCTTCATTTTCCTGTAACGCCTGATCAGACTATTTGTTGAAGTGTCATGACCGGTTTCCGGCTCTGTTTTGCTTTCCAGTTCCGGGATGATACGCTGAGCCAGCACTTTACCCAGTTCCACTCCCCACTGATCGAATGAATCAATATTCCAGATCGCACCCTGAGTGAATACACTGTGTTCATAAAGTGCAACCAGTTGTCCAAGCACCTCTGGTGAAAGCTTTTGAGCGAGTATGGTGTTGGATGGCCGGTTGCCCTTGAATACCTTATGAGGAGCAAGCCAGGCAGGTACTCCTTCTGATATCACCTGTTCATGTGTTTTTCCAAAGGCAAGGGCTTCAGCCTGAGCGAAAACATTTGCCATGAGGATATCATGGTGCCTGCCCAGTTGATTAAGGGGTTCTGCGAAAGCAATAAAATCGCATGGTATCAGTCGTGTTCCCTGGTGAATCAGCTGATAAAAAGAGTGTTGCCCGTTAGTCCCCGGCTCACCCCAATATATGGGGCCGGTCTGATAATCGACCGCAGTCCCGTCGAGGGTGACGTGCTTTCCGTTACTTTCCATAGTCAGCTGCTGAAGGTATGCAGGGAATCGCTTAAGGTATTGTTCATAGGGGAGGACCGCAACTGTTTCCGCGCCCTGGAAGTTAGTATTCCAGATACCAAGAAGCCCCAATATAACTGGCAGATTCGATTCAAAAGGTGCCGTTCGGAAATGTTCATCCATCTGGTGAAAGCCATTGAGCAATGCCTTGAAATTCATTGGTCCGATACTGAGCATAGTTGCCAGGCCAATAGCGGAATCCATTGAATATCTGCCGCCAACCCAGTCCCAGAATTCAAACATCATGGCAGTATCAATACCGAATTTCGCCACCAGTGCAGTATTGGTAGAAACAGCCACAAAGTGTTTGGCAATTGATTTTTCATCCCCTTTGAATGCCTTTAACAACCATTCACGGGCTGTGTTGGCATTTGTCATTGTCTCAAGCGTTGTGAAAGTCTTGGAGGATATAATAAAGAGAGTCTCTTCAGCATTCAGATCAAGAACGGCTTCGGCAAAGTCCGTTCCGTCAATGTTTGAAACAAACCGGAAAGTCAGGGTACGGTCACTGTAATACCTGAGGGCTTCAAAGGCCATAACGGGACCGAGGTCTGATCCTCCAATACCAATATTGATAATGTTTCTTATTGGTTTGCCATTGTAGCCTTTCCAGGAGCCATTTCTGATTCTGTCGGCAAAACTGGTCATTTTATCAAGCACTTCATGCACCTGCGGCACAACATTTTCACCATCTTCAATAATGGATGCGACCACAGGAGCACGCAATGCGACATGCAAGACGGCTCTGTTTTCTGTGACATTGATTTTTTTACCGCTGAACATGGCCTCAATTCGCTCTTTGAGACCCGAATCTGTTGCCAGTTGGAGGAGGAGGCGAAACGTTTCATCAGTTATAAGGTTCTTTGAATAATCCAGAAACAGACCTGCAGCCTCAGCTGTCATTCTCTTACCACGCTCAGGATCCTTTTTAAAAAGATCTCGGAGATGCGGTATCCCGCTCTTGTGATGAGCCTCAAGGGCTTTCCAGGAAGAGCTGTTTGTCAGTTGAACATTTTTTACGGTCATTGGTATATTTTTTAAATTAGCAATTTTTTTACTGTGCAGAATTGTTTTGTTTTCCTTTCACGGAGACTTGCTGCGGGATCATTGATCTAAATACATGATTTGCAATCCTCTTCAGGAAAAAGTATCCTGAATATTTGAAACATAAATATATTATAGTTTTCCCTAATCCGAAAGGCCGGAACATAAATTCAGGAATGATCGCTGAAGTTCTGCATTCATTTGTCTGGTCGACGGACAGTTAAATAATGTCAGTGAAAGGTTAAACAGTGTTTGATTCCGGATTCATCATGTTGGCAGATGCTCCATGTCGGTCATACTACATCAAAACTCTTTGCAGAACGGAGTGAGTCCGATGGCGATATTTCAGTTAGGTTTTGGTACTGAGAGCGATGCGCCCATTCATCCGGAAAGTAAAGCCGGCTATTCCTGACCAGGTTAAAATATGAATAAATTTCAGGATCTTATTTTTTATTTATATCTTAGAATCTTCATTTTCAGGCCTTTTATCTCTTATCAGGTCCAGGCTGTTTAACAATATAATATTCTAAGAGTTTAATGATCAATCCACACTTAATATGGCAAAGATAGACGTTACTGAACAGAATTCTGATAAGGCAAAAGCCAGAATAAATGAATTTGATAAGATGAGCAATAAGCAGCTTATTGATCATGCAAAGAAACTCTCAAAACGATACAGGGTAACAGGCTCAAAGAAATTTAAGCTTAAAGATTATCACACAAGTGTAAATTCCGATCTTGGCCGAGGGGAGAAGCCTGTGGCAAAGAAAGTTTTGAAGCTTGGAGTGGAATCTCTTTCTGAAATGCAGGATAAATTATATGCTCAGGACAAGTGGGCATTGCTTCTGATTTTTCAGGCGATGGATGCGGCCGGGAAAGACGGAGCTATTAAGCATGTCATGTCGGGGATCAATCCTCAGGGATGCCAGGTAACCTCTTTTAAATCACCAAGCGCCGAGGAACTGGATCATGATTATCTCTGGCGTTGCATGAAACAGCTCCCCGAAAGGGGCCGCATTGGTATTTTCAACCGGTCATATTATGAAGAGGTACTTGTGGTACGTGTGCATGAATCTTTTCTTGCTGCTCAGAAGCTGCCGGAAAAGCTTGTTACAAAAGATATATGGGATGACCGTCTGGCCGATATATCCAATTTTGAGCAATACCTCAGCAATAATGGTATAATGGTGGTAAAGTTTTTCCTGAATGTTTCAAAGAAGGAGCAGAAGAAGCGTTTTCTGGAGCGTATTGACAAGGCTGAGAAAAACTGGAAGTTCAGCAAAGCGGATCTGGCTGAAAGGCAGTATTGGAAGCAATATCAGGAATGCTACGAAGATCTCATAAAGAAAACATCGAATGAAAAATCACCCTGGTATGTAATACCGGCAGATAATAAGCCCTTTGCCAGAATTATTGTCGCTGCGGCTATACTGCATGCACTGGATTCAATGAACCTGAAATATCCTGAAGTTGGTGAAGCTCAGGCCGCAGAGCTGCAGCGTCTCAAGAAGGAATTGCTTGATGAAAAATAACTGAATTATTGTACCGGATCCGGAGATTCCCCTGATTAATCAGACTTAACGATATGAAAGAATATCTTTATGCCTTGGAAATGGATTAAGTTATATTAAACAAATCTGTAAGGGGGAATGTGGACAAAAGCCTGTATATTTGATCTTGACGGTGTGATAGTTGACACTGCAAAATTTCATTATCTTGCATGGAAAAGGCTTGCTTCGGATCTTGATATTGCGTTTACGGAACATGATAATGAACGGCTGAAAGGTGTCAGCCGTATGACTTCACTCGAGATCATACTCGACCTGGGAGGACGAAAGCTTACTCTTAAGGAAAAGGAAAAGCTGGCCGCCACGAAGAATGACTGGTATGTCGAATATATCAGCAGGATGACACCTGAAGACATTCTCCCGGGATCTCTTGAATTCATTGAAAGCCTCAGGAGAAAAAAGATTAAAATTGCACTTGGTTCAGCAAGCCGAAATACACCATTGATACTGGACAGAGTTGGTATGAAAAATGTTTTTGATGCCGTAGCTGATGGAAATATTATTCATAAAGCAAAACCTGATCCTGAAGTTTTTCTGAAGGCTGCAGAAATGATTGACGTTGAAAGGGAGAGGTGTGTGGTGTTTGAAGATGCATCGGCAGGAGTCAAGGCTGCACTTAATGCAGGAATGATTTGCATCGGTATCGGAAACGGGAACATTTTAAAAGGAGCACATATGTTTGTGAAAGGACTTTATGAAATGGATCTGAATAAGCTGGCTGCTCTTGAGAAACGACTTGGATATGAATAATTTGTTTAAGATTGATAAATGGCTCATAATTGAGGAAGGCTTTCATCCCGAACTCAACAGGGAGGCGGAGAGTATATTTTCACTTGGCAATGGCTATATGGGACAGAGGGCCAACTTTGAAGAGCATTATTCGGGTGATTCCCTGCAGGGTACCTATGTTGCAGGCGTTTACTACCCCGATAAAACAAGAGTAGGATGGTGGAAGAATGGATATCCGGAATATTTTGCCAAAGTATTGAATGCACCAAATTGGATAGGGGTGGATATCTCAGTCGATGGCAGACGTCTTGATCTGGCTGTGTCAAAAACCGAATCATTCAGGAGGGTCCTCAATATGAAAGAGGGCTATCTTGAACGCAGCTTTACATGGCATCCTTCCGAAGGTAAATCGGTGGAAATAATAACCCGCCGCTTCCTGAGCATGGCTGATCCTGATATCGGAATTGTGAGCTGCTTTGTTAAACATCCTGATTTCTCAGGAACAATTGATTTTAATGTATATCTTGATGGAGATGTAAGAAATGAAGATACAAATTATGGAGAGAAATTCTGGACTGATGTTTATAATCATTCAGAAGAAGGTTCAGGTGTAATAACCTCTGAGACGCTCAAGACGGAATTCCAGGTTACTACCGGAATGAAATACCTGATTCAGAAGAATGGTAAAACCGTAAAATCAACCCCTGAAGTAATTTCAAGACCAGGTTTTGTCGCCAACAAGGTAAATGTAAATTTTAAAGCAGGCGATGAGTTAGTGCTGTACAAGTACGTATCGGTTCAGTCTTCTCTGAACCACCCTAAGAAAGATCTGGCGACTGTTGTAAAAAACAGACTGGTTTATGCTAAGGCAAAGGGATATATCCGGCTTTTCGAAACCCACAGGCTGGAATGGGAAAGGATCTGGGAAACTTCAGATGTTGTAATTGAAGGAGATGACGCAGCACAGCAGGCGATAAGGTTCAGTATCTTTCATCTCAACCAGACCTATACAGGAAAGGATGAAAGATTGAATATAGGACCGAAGGGTTTCACTGGAGAAAAATATGGTGGAAGCACATATTGGGATACAGAGGCCTTTGCATTGCCATTCTTCCTGAAAACAGCTCCCGGGAAGGTGGCAAAAAACCTGCTTGTCTACAGATACAAACATCTTCGCAAAAGTATTGAAAATGGAGCAAAGCTAGGTTTTAAGGATGGAGCGGCACTGTACCCCATGGTAACGATGAATGGTGAGGAGTGCCATAATGAATGGGAAATAACATTTGAAGAGATTCACAGAAACGGCGCCATAGCATTTGCCATTTATAACTATGTAAAACATACGGGAGATACCGAATATATTACAGATTACGGACTCGAGGTGCTGATCGGAATATCAAGATTCTGGAGCCAGAGATCAACTTTTTCGGAGAACCTCGGAAAATATGTCATACTCGGAGTGACAGGACCAAACGAGTATGAGAATAATGTTAATAATAACTGGTATACAAACACTATTGCGGTATGGACATTATCCTATACGATTGAAAATCTCCATGACATCGGGATGAATAATCCCCGGATATTCAAGAAAATTATCAGAATGACAGGGCTTGATTTATCGAAAGAGATCGGGAGGTGGAATGAGATCATAAATAATATGCATTTCCCCTTTTGTGAAAAGAGGAATGTCTTCCTGCAACAGGACTGTTTCCTTGACAAGGAACTGAAACCGGCATCAGGTATCCCCGGGAGTGAACGACCGATTAATAAGCACTGGTCGTGGGACAGGATCCTCAGATCATGCTTTATCAAACAGGCTGATGTCCTTCAGGGAATCTATTTTCTCGAAGAGAATTACGATACCGGGACAATCAGACGGAATTTTGATTTTTATGAACCTATGACAGTCCATGAATCTTCTTTGTCGGCTTGTGTTCACTCAATTCTGGCTTCAAAAATAGGTTATGTCAAAAAGGCCTATGAGCTATATTTGCGTACCGCGCGGCTTGATCTTGATGATTACAATCGTGAAGTATCTGACGGACTGCATATAACAAGTATGGCAGGAACATGGCTTTCGATTGTGGAAGGATTTGGAGGCATGAGAATAATTTCAGACAGAGTTGTTCTGAATCCTTTGATCCCGGATGAGTGGGAGTCTTATTCTTTTCATGCCATATTCAGGGAAATACTGTTCATGGTTCAGGTAACAGCCATGAATATTCAAATATTGAATCTTTCAGATAAAACACTCAACCTGAATATATTTGAAAAGACATATGAAGTTAAAGGTAATGATAAATTGAAAGTGAAGATAAGCCGTAAATGATTTTATGCCGTGGTTGATGTCATGCCATGGCGTGTCCGCCTAACCTCAGTAAGAGACCCGATCAGATGTCCATCTTTTGTTTTAGTGAGAATACATAAATTTTCCAGGCTGTTTCATCAAGGTATAATCCTCTTGAATGTAAATTGGAACCCTCCCTCTCGAATGTTTTTCCACTAATCATATCGTGTAAAGCCCAGGTGCCTTTTCCAATCTCCTCAAAAGGCAGCCTTACAAAACACTGACTTTGAAAGAGCGAATAGTTAACGCCAACCACTATCTTTTCGTCCAGGGCACCTTGCCATGAGAAGGCAATATAACTGTCATTGGACCAGTTGCCCTCCCATGCAGGCTCACAATCAGCTAGTTGCCATTTTCCGGTTTTGAAAACAGGGTTGTGCATTATATCCAGAAGTTTATCGTAAAATATTTTAAGTTCCTCATCCACCGGTTCCTCAGGAGCCCTTACAAGATGAGGAGAAATGCGTTTTTTGCTTCCCGTTAACTGGCCCTGATGAAAAAAGCGAAGGCCCGGAGACAAAAAAGTTATAATGGCTGCAGCCTTATGCATATCTGGCGGAAATTCAAATGCAGCGCGTGGTTCATCATGATTCTCCAGAAATCTGGCCATTTTACCCTGGTAATCCAGTCCGGCATATAAATGTTCGCGGACCGGTTTTGCATTACCTTCCTTTAACCTGTCATACAGACGTTTATCGTAAGCATAGTCAAATCCATTCTGCAGCATGGCCCATTCGAGATCCCAGTAGACCTCAGCCATAAAAAAGAATTCAGCATTTGCTTCACGAACCCGCCTTGTAGCTTCAGGCCAGAAAGGCTGACATTTTATACCCCAGGTTCGTTCAAATACATCCGGAAGCACAAGCATTGCCATATCGCAGCGTACACCATCGCACTGACTGGCAATTTTTAACAATTCCCCTGTCATTTGTTCCTGTAATGCCGGATTTCCATAATTAAGCTGCAGGGTATCAGGCCAGCCGGAGAAGAAGGGATCTCTGCCATGAGCAAGGATGACATTTTCGCCATAATGGCTCATTCTGGTATAATTTTTTGGTTCCTTTTCAAGGTCCTCAATACCTGCCCTTATAAAATAATCAATATGATCGTTAACCCAGTCATGGTCCAATCCGGTGTGATTGGGCACAAAGTCCAGCATCATTCTCATTCCTCTCTCTCCAACACGTATACGCAGACGCGCCAATGCTTCATTCCCGCCGAGCTCCTGGGATACGGAGTAGCGTGTAATTGCAAATCCTGATCCTGCTATGTCATCTTCCCGCAGGTCATGAAGCGTTTCCTGAAATTCCTTACGCCATTCCGGATTTTCCCTTGAGACCCGTTGTCCTTCCTTGCCTGTCTGCCAGACACTCAGAAACCATATCCACTCAAAACCCTTTCCTGCAATGCTGTCAAGTTCTGAATCAGGAATATCGTCGAGTGTCGCTTTTCTTCCAAGCTTCCCGGAAAGTTCAGTAAGCCAGACTCTGGTGTTGACCTGGTATAACGATGGGTAGAGTGATTTTGCCATAGCAATGATTTTCTCAGCATTCAGATTTATAAATTATTGAAAATTCTGCTTTTCAAATTATGATCCCTTCATACTTTTTCAGGCCCCAGATACTTTTCAAACAAAAATGGCCCGACAACCAGCCAGGATGCAATCTTTTCAGAAGCTTCAGGTATTCTGTTGCCAGAAGTCTGAAACTGCTCCTTCAGAAAAGCAATTCCCTCGTACAGGGATTTTGCAAAAAGAAACCCAGGCAGTATAAGAACCAATGGAATAATCAAAATAATCAACACAGCCGACAGGACCTTTTTCCCATGTAATTTAAGCTGCATCCGGTTATACATTGGAAAAAATGCCACTGCAAATATCACTGACCAGAGCAGAATATCCGTAAATGGTTTAATGATACTGTAACACCAATAGAGTATAAGAAAGAACAAGGCCAGCCTTATTGCAGTTTCTGCTGTTCTTATTATCGGATTGGAATCCGGAAGTGAATTGGTTTCGGGCATAATTGTTGATTTATTTGATGTGTTTGTTGCACAATTTCAATAACAAAATGTGGTAATGAACTTCAGTATCTTTTATTCATCAGTAAAAGTACCGGTTTTTGCCGGGAACTTACCAGTGACAGGGCAACAATTATCGCATTACAAAACTGTTGCCTTATTGTTGCAAATAAGGAGAATGATCCTCCGAACTAACCGGGAAATCCATTCAGAAAAGAGGCCTTCCGCGATTTCGGGTTGGATAAAATTAAGGCGGGTTCGGGAGTATGAAATAAAAAAAAGCAGCTGTTTGGCTGCTTGGTGATCCAGCTGGGGCTCGAACCGGACCGAGCGTAAAGAAATTGACCGGTGGGCAATTTTAGCGAAGGAGACGGCTTGTCGCGAAGGCGGGTTCGGGAGTATGAAATAAAAAAAAGCAGCTGTTTGGCTGCTTGGTGATCCAGCTGGGGCTCGAACCCAGGACCCCATCCTTAAAAGGGATGTGCTCTACCAGCTGAGCTACTGAATCATGCTTTTATTTTGCGAGTGCAAAGTTAAAATAAAATTGTATCTATACAAATATTCATAACTTTTTCGAGTGGGAGCCTGGATTTTTTTTGTAAGCTCCTTTTTTACACTAATTTTATCTCTGCTTATGATTGCACGCGGATATAATTGAATTGTAAAACACTACGTCATGAAAAATCAATTCAGGAATAAAGTCGTTATCGTTACAGGAGCATCATCAGGCATTGGTGAAGCCACTGCACGTGAATTTGCAAAAAAAGGAAGCAGGATAGTACTCGCTGCCCGATCAAAGGAAAAGCTCTCTTCCATAGTCAGTGAGATTAATGCTGCAAACGGGGAAGCAATCTTTGTAGTTACCGATGTAAGCAGGGAAATAGATTGTAAAAATCTGATAGATAGGACAATTGAAAAATTCGGAACTATAGATATCCTTGTAAATAATGCCGGAATATCCATGCGGGCATCGTTTATCGATACTGATCTTATAGTGCTCCGACGGCTCATGGAAGTAAATTTCTGGGGCACTGTTTATTGTACGAAATTTGCACTCCCATGGCTTTTAGAAAATAAGGGTTCCCTGATTGGAGTATCCTCTGTTGCAGGTTTTCATGGCCTGCCTGGAAGAACCGGCTATTCTGCCTCCAAATTTGCTATTCATGGCCTGCTTGAAACGATAAGGATCGAAAACCTTAAAAAAGGTCTGCATGTTATGATAATAGCACCAGGATTCACAACCACCTCAATAAGGCAGCATGCTCTTCTGGCAGACGGGTCAGAACAGGGTGAATCTCCGCGGGATGAGCATAAACTCATGCCGCCGGAATATGTGGCAAAATGGATACTGAAGGGAATAAGAAAGAAGAAAAGAAATAAGCTTCTTACCTGGGATGGCAGACTTACAGCTCTTTTTCAGAGAATAATTCCCGGTTTTGTGGATTGGGCTTACTACTATGAAATGTCCAGGGAACCAAACTCTCCACTGAAATAAACTTCGTTTGACAAAATTTTCCTTCACTTAATAGGGTGTCCCTTATTAAAAAAGAATAAATTTCCTGTAATGAAATGTCGATAGTCACGTCATCCCTTCAGTAACAATTATTAATTAAATTACGAAGCTATGAAAAGACTACTATTACTCGTCGTTTTATCAATCACATTTACATTTATTTACGGTCAGAAATCGATCGATGCCTTATTTGACAAATATGCCGGCCAGGATGGGTTTACGACGGTAACCATCAACGGAAGCCTTCTGAAGCTGGCAAAATGTTTTGATAATGACAGCGCCAATGATAACTCCATACCTGCCAGCGTTACGGAGATAAGGATCCTCACCCAGGAAGACAAGAGCATGAAAGTTGAAAATTTTTATGACAAGGTTATAAAGGATATAGATCTTAACAGGTATGAGGAATTCATGCGTGTCAAGGATTCAGATCAGGATCTGAGGATTCTTGTGCGTGCTGAAGGAAACAGATTCAAGGAATTGCTGCTCATCGCCGGAGGTGAGGATAATGCCATTATTCAGGTCAAAGGAGACATGACCCTTAAAGAGGCGAAAAAAATGGCAAAGGATGCAGGGAAAAACCATGGTACGGCTATAGTCGCTGAACAGGAGTAGCCGGAAGTAACTATCTTTGTCTGCTCTTACCATTGCCTGCTGCTTAATGACACGGAAGGAATTTGAAAACATTATTCATCTGCAAAGCCGTAAACTTTACGGCTTTGCATTCCGTATCCTCAGAAACCAGGCGGAGGCAGAAGATGTTGTGCAGGAGATCTTTATAAAACTATGGAATATGGGAGAGAGGCTGGATGAATATAAAAGTGTTGATGCGCTGGCAACTACAATGACAAAGAATTTCTGCATCGACCTGATTAGAAAACAGAGGCATAATTATAATACCGATGTAAATATTAACGAATTTCAGGCACTTACATCTCCTTCGCCACACGACCAGATGGAAAACCTGGAATCGGGGGAAATTCTGAACACAATAATTGCAGGACTGCCGGAAAGCTACAGGATCATAATCAGACTCCGTGATATTGAAGGTGCTTCCTACGAAGAAATAGCTGAAAGGACTGACCAGAACATAAATACATTGAGAGTAACACTATCCAGGGCCAGAAAGGCTATCAGGGATGAATATTTAAAGTACCAGTATGAAAGAAGAGGAATTGCAAAGGTTGATCGGAAAGTACTATAACGGAACAAGTACTGACGAGGAAGAAATGTTTTTGAGGGCCTTCTTTAAGGCAAACCCTGCTCCCCCGGGTTATGAGGCTGAAAAGGATCTGTTCGGCCTTTATCTGGAAGAAGGAGAGATACCAGAGCCTTCCGCCGGCTTTGAAGAGCGAATTATCGGTGCACTCGACAATGAGGGCAAAGTCCGCATTTCAGCAAAAATCAGACGGATCATTGTCCCCTTGCTTAGCGCTGCTGCGGGATTTCTTATACTGACAGGGACCTATTTCTTCTTTACCCACAATTCAGGCCGGCAGGATACTTATTCAGATCCAAAAATTGCATATGCCGAGACCGTAAGGATACTTACGCAGGTCTCTTCCCGGATGAACCAGGGAACCGAGCCACTCAGGGCAGTCGGCAAGATCAATGAGATGAAGGCAAAAAGCATGGAATCAATTAACAGATCTGCAAATCTCGTAGAAAAAAATCTTAAAAGCCTTGGTTACCTCCGGAAATCAACCGAAGCAGACAGCAGTTCCAAGGATAAAGTAAATAATTAAATGATCCCCGATATGAAAAAGTTATTATTCTCACTTACTCTAATCTGCTCAGCCTTGATTCTGAAGGGCCAGACCACCCCGGTTGATGAGATGTTCAACAAATACTCTGACAAGGAGGGATTCACGGTGGTATCGATCTCGAGCAAGATGTTCAGCATGTTTGCAGGCCAGGATAAAAAGGACAAAGATGCCGGAGATATTATCAACCGTCTGAAATCTATCCAGATACTCTCCGTGGAAGATTCCCTTCTGAATAAGAACCTGAACTTCTACACGGAGCTGAGCAAAAAACTTAATATGTCTGATTATGAAGAGCTTATGGTAGTAAAAGAAGGCCCTGATATAACCAAATTCCTTATCCGCCAGAAAGGAGATATTATAACGGAATTACTCGTTGTTACAGGTGGTCCGGGCGGAAATTCGCTCATTTCAATTAAGGGAGACCTAAATCTGAAGAGCATCTCGGAACTATCCAGGGATGTGGATATGAAGGAACTTAAAACTCTGGATGAGCTTGATAAGAAGAAGCAGAAATAATAATCTAACACCCTAACTGATTGATCTCTATCAGAGCTTAGTGGAAATTACCCCCCATCCCTAAGAGGATTTCCCCACAACCTCGTTAATGTATTGCCCCCTTTGCCACTGAAGGGGGCTTGAAATATTGGATTGATGCTTTTATTTTTTTTCTTTACCCGGCACCCGGCACCCGGCACGAGCACAATGCAACCTTTTAAACAGTTCCACAGTCTTTCCATTAGACATTCGAAATACTGACTTTACTATATTTGAATACATTTTTAACCTGAAAATATATAAGCTTCTATGAAAAAATTTTATATGAAACGTTATCTGACAGCCATAAGCGCTTTTCTGATCCTCTCTTCAGCTTCTTTTGGACAATTTGACAACACCGATTTTCTGCGGGCAGGTATTACTGACGGTGCGGCCATTGCGCAGGCATATATAGCCCCATGGGCAAATGCCTTCGGGGCTGGCCTGAACGGAAGCTGGTACAATACTGCAAAGCCACATAAGCTTGGAGGATTCGATATTACCCTGGGTACAAATCTGGGTTTTGTACCATCTTCCGCAACTACTTTTGATGTATCCCAAATAGGTCTTACCGAATTTACAGGCACCGGGATGGCACCAACGGTTGCCGGTCGCGGAGAAGACGGACCAACATTAACCGGACCTTCAGTTAACGGCATATCACCTATATCATTCCAGACGCCGGCAGGGGCTAACTGGAAAATAATGCCTGTTCCGACACTGACGGCAGGAATCGGACTTCCTTTAGGTACTGAATTAAGAATAAGATATATACCCAGAATTTCCGTCAATGGAGGTAATATATCTTCATGGGGTCTGGGATTAATGCACAGTCTAATGCAATACCTTCCGGGTGATAAGGTGCTGCCCTTTGATATCTCATTGTTCGGAGGGTATACCACGCTGAAGGGAAACGTGCCTCTGGAATTGCTGCCGGATCCATCAAAACCGCAAAATTATTCCTCTGCATTTCCTGCCGGCTCTTTCGATAATCAGAATTTCGGGATGACCGTGAATGCGTGGAATCTATCTGCCATTGGGTCCATTAACCTGCCGGTAATATCATTTTACGGTGGATTGGGATACAGCAGTACAAGATCAATTTTAAGGATGACCGGAAATTTCCCTTTGCCAACCATAAATCCGGCAATCTCAGCTACGGATTATGTCTATGAGGATGCAGGGGTAGTGAAGGACTTTCCGACCATTGATATTAAAAATTTCTCAGGATTAAGGGCTAATGCAGGTTTCAGACTTAAATTAGGGGTATTTACATTTAATGCAGATTATACCTGGTCCCAGTATAGTGTAGTGTCAGCCGGATTGGGAATCTCATTCAGATAAAAAAACATAGGTTAATACTGAAATCCCCGGGGTTCCCAAACTTCACGGGGATTTTTTTGTTGATATTTGCAAATGGAACAATTAATTATTTAACAAACACAAAATTAACTGATCTGTTGTAATGATTGTTGAAGCAGGCAGCATAAATGGTGCATACAGGGAATTGATGCAGGCAGCAAAGCACACAATCTCCCCTAAGGACAATATTAAGATCAGAAGGGCTTTCGATCTTGCCCTGAAGGCATGTGGCGACAGGACTATCCTTACCGGTGAACCCGAGATCATGCATGCTCTGTCGGTAGCAAGGATCATCGCAGGAGAGATGGGACTGGGGCTGACTGCAATAATTACATCATTGCTGCATGACTCCTATGACAGGCTGGAAATTACCGGGGAAGAGCTGGAAAAGGAGTTTGGGAAGAAGGTTGTTGAAATCCTGAACGGATTTTCAAGGATCACGGGCATAGATTCGATGCAATCATCCTTTCAGGCAGAAAATTTCAGGAAGCTGCTCCTAAGTCTTGCTGACGATGTAAGAGTGATCCTTATCAAACTCGTCGAACGCCTCGAGTATATGCGTAACCTGGATAATGCGCCGGAAAATGAAAGACTGCCACTTGCCTCGGAGACATATTTCCTGTATGCACCGCTTGCTCACAGGCTTGGCTTCTATAATATCAAGTCGGAAATGGAGGACCTTGCAATAAAGTATCTGGAGCCGGAACAGTATGACTATATCTCCGCCCGTTTGAAGCAAACCACAGCATCGAGGAATAAGCTCATCCGGGATTTTTCTGTTCCCCTTAAGGAAAAACTGGAAAAGCAAGACTTTAGGTTTACTATCAAAAGTCGCACAAAATCAATTCATTCCATAATGCTGAAAATGAAAAAGCAAGGAGTGGATTTCGATGAAGTTTATGATCTCTTTGCAGTCAGGATAATACTCAACAGCGAAATGGAAAACGAAAAGTCAGATTGCTGGAGAGTTTATTCAATAGTAACTGATCTTTATCAGCCAAACCCAAGCAGGCTAAGGGACTGGATCTCGTTGCCGAAGTCGAATGGCTATGAATCTCTTCACACTACAGTAGTCGGACCCAGGGGAAAATGGGTCGAAGTTCAGATCAGGTCGGACAGGATGGATGAAATAGCAGAAAAAGGGCTCGCTGCCCATTTCAAGTACAAGGGAATAAAGGGAGACGGGGGACTCGATACCTGGCTTTCAAAAATGAGGGAGATACTGGAATCTTCAGAGAAGGAGGACAATGTTTTTATGGATCAGGTTAAATCGGGCCTGTACACCGACGAGGTTTTCGTGTTCACACCCAAGGGGGATCTGCGTCAGTTGCCTGCCGGAGCCACAATACTTGATTTTGCCTTTGACATTCATACAGCCGTTGGCGCCTCATGCGTGGGTGGCAAGGTGAACGGGAAGAATGTAACGATCCGTTATGTGCTTCAGAATGGCGATCACGTTGCCATTCTGAGGTCAAAGAACCAAAAGCCGAAGCAGGACTGGCTTTCCTTCGTGGTAACAAACAAGGCCAGGATCAAGATCCGTCAGGTTCTGAATGAGGAAAAGACAAAAGCCGCAGCGGAAGGGAAAGAGATACTGATGCGCAGGCTGAAGAACTGGAAAATACCATATGGGGATACGGTTATACAAAAGCTTATAAGCCATTACAACCTCAAGACGGCGCAGGACCTTTATTTTAATATTGCGACCGGGAAGACAGAACCGCTGGACATCAAGGAAGTCCTGCAGAAGGAGGAAACAGCCGGGACAACAATTGCCGAAGTTCCCGTTCCTGTACCGGAGCAAAAGGAATCAGCTGATCTTTATTCTGATTATCTGGTTATTGAAGACAGGGTGGAGGGACTTGATTATAAACTGGCGAAATGCTGTAATCCGGTCTTCGGCGATTCAATTTACGGATTTGTGACAATATCGGAAGGGATAAAGATTCACAGAACAAGTTGCCCCAATGCAAACTATATGATAACCAGGTATCCCTACAGGGTTGTTGTAGCCCGCTGGACAAAGTCAAAAAGCAGTCCGTCATTCATTGCAGCCATAAAGATTACCGGTGTGGACGATATCGGAATGGTGAATAAGATCGCTGATGTAATTGCGGAAAATAAAGCTGTTGTCAGAAGCTTCAATTACAAAATGGAAGATGGAATATTTGAAGGAATGCTTAATATAATGGTGTCTAATCATAATAATCTTTACGGAGTTATACGTCGTATTCAATCGATAAAAGGTATTTTGAAGGCCTCGAGGGTAGATAGTGGAAACAGCTAAGTTTAATTCTTTAACCACGGAGTCACACCGTGTTATCACGGAGTTGCACTGCCTGGCCATGACAGTTTCAGTATAGCTGGCGCCGATTTGTAATCGGTGCCTGAAATCGCAAGCACGGATTACAAATCCGCGCTAGCGGGTTTAGCAGCATTACAGTTGTAAAGCATATCAATCAGTACCTGTTATCGGGTTTCACCGGCAGCCTGGCCATCTTCTCGACCTCAAGTGACGGGAACCCGAACTCTTCCACCACTTTTCCGAGGATCAGGTATGTGCCGCTTCCCTTGAATGGCCAGTTTTTCAATGAAGCGGAGAAATGTACTGTATCGAAGAAATTGCCTTCAGCATCTATGAAGCATCCGAAATTCATCCAGTCGTTTTTAACAGTCTTGATATATTTGATGGTTACAAGGTGACCTACCATCCTGATCTTCTTTCCGGTGTATTCGTTCATTCTGCGGGCGGACACGTCGCCCCGGAACGATGTCTCAAGCATGTCGAACCAGCTTATTGTCACGGGAAATCCAAAGAGTTCAATTTCATCGTAGACATCTTCCATTTTCCCCTGGACAAGGTCTGGAAGAGAGAAGTTGCGGACGGGAGGGGAGAACATCTGGCGGGTATTTTCCTGCTTGTTCTTATTTATCATCATATGTGCTTCCCATAGCAGAACAGACTTCTTTTTGCCTGTAAACCTTAATGCTCCTGCTTTGATCAGCAGGATGAGCTGCTCCAATCCGGGAGAGACCCTTGCCACAAAATCACTGAGGCTTGTGAAATCCCCGTCCTCATTGCGGATCTCTTCAATCGACCGGGCCAGCCTGTACTCGATACTCAGGATATGAATGAATCCCAGGTAGATATCTTTTCCGTAAATTGTGGTTTTATAGTTGCTTTTATTCACACATGGAAGCTGAACATTTGCTCCGAAGCGTTTTGCTTCATGCACATATACCCATGTGCGGTAAAATCCGCCGAAGTTATTGATAACGGCTACCATGAATTCCAGTGGGTAGTGAGCTTTCAGCCAGAGGCTCTGGAAGCTCTCAACGGCATAGGATGCGGAATGTGCTTTTGAGAATGAATATCCGGCAAACGACTCGATCTGTCTCCAGACCTCTTTTGTGACCTTATCGCTGTATCCCTTTTCACGGCAGTTTGAGAAGAACCTCTCGACTATTCTCTGCATCTCCTGCTTTGATCTGTATTTTCCGCTCATGGCACGGCGCAGGGTATCGGCATCCGCCAGGTCGAGCCCTGCAAAGTGATGGCAGACCTTCAGTACATCTTCCTGGTAGACCATGACCCCAAAGGTCTCCTCAAGCTGTTCTTTCATCACCGGGTGTATATATTCGAATTTATCCGGGTTATGAAACCTGTAGATATATTCCTTCATCATGCCTGAGCGTGCCACTCCCGGCCTGATTACGGAACTGGCTGCCACAAGCGTGGTGTAGGTGTCGCATCTCAGTTTGTTAAGTAGTCCGCGCATGGCAGGACTTTCGATATAGAAGCAGCCTTTTGTCTCTCCGTTCCGCAGATACTCCTTGACTTTTTCATCATTCTTGAATTTCTGCACAGCATGCACATCCACATCGATTCCCCGGTTCCGGAGTATTATCTCAGTACTCTCTTTAATATGTCCGATACCTCTCTGGCTGAGGATATCCAGTTTTTCGAAGCCGATCTCCTCGGCAGTGTACATATCCCATTGTGTGGTAGGAAAGCCTTTGGGAGGCATATCGAGTGCCGTATAGCAGGTGACAGGTTCTTCGGATATGAGTATTCCGCCGGCATGTATGCTCCTCATGTTCGGGAAGTCGGCGATTTTCAGTCCTGTTGAAAAGATCGTATCTGTAATCTCATTTCTGCTGGTTTCGGATGACGGGTTATCGATGAGGGCATCTATCTCAGATTTTGGCAGCCCGTGTACCTTTCCGAGTTCACGAACTATCGATTTGCCTCTGAAGGTGCTCATGGTTCCGAGAAGGGCTGTATGGTTGTAACCATAGCGTTTAAAGATGTAGTCGATAACTTCATCCCGCTCTTTCCAGGAATAATCGATGTCGAAGTCGGGGGGAGAGCTTCTTTTCGGATTGATGAATCTCTCAAAGTAAAGGTTTAGATCAATTGGGTCAACATTGGTGATTTTGAGACAATAAGCGACGACGGAATTTGCTCCGCTTCCGCGTCCGACGTGATAAAACCCACGTGCCATTGAATACCGTACAATATCCCATGTTATAAGGAAGTAGGCCGAGAACCCGAGTCTGTCGATTATTTCCAGTTCATGACTGATCCGTTTTTTTGCTTCGTCATTCTTTCTGCCATAACGGTAGACCATGCCGTCCCATGCAAGCTTTTCGAGAAGCAGCTTGTCGTCATATCGGCTGGCGGAGAAGACTTTTTTGTTTTTCAGGCTTTCCCTGTCGAAATGCAGGCTGCAGTCGTCCATCAGTTTTTTTGTGCTGGTGACGAGCCATGGAAAATCTCCGAGGATCTGTTCATTCTGTGCGGCATCCCTGAAAAATTCATCGTCGCCGGCGCACTGTGAGGGCTGCAGGTGACTCAGAAGGATATTGTTGTCGACAGCTCTGAGACTCCTGTGTATGAAGATGTCACCGGGATCTGAGAATGTTACGGGCTGCAGGATTACCATGGAGCTTCTCTCCGTGGGGGAAGTAAGGGTGACAAGCCTGTTGAGTTCCCGGGGTTTTATGCCTGTTCGTTCATTATCAAATAGTTTCCGTGACGGAGTTTTTTTAAGCGAATAAATTATGTAGGCTTCGCGAAGGGGGGGTGCAGGGAACGGTATGGGTTTTCCGTTGAAATTAAGGTCGGACAGGAAGCTGTTCAATTCCCTGAGCCCTTCGTTATTCCGTGCAATGCCTATATACTGCAGTTCATTCTCATTTCTGAATTCAATGCCGGCAACAGGTCTTAATCCGTGTTTTTCGCATTCCCCTGCAAACTCAGGGATCCCTGTGGAGTTGTTTATATCCGTGAGGACGACAGCATCATTCCCTGCAGCCAGTGCCTTTTGCACAAGCTGTTCCACGGACATTGTTCCGTAGCGGAGACTGTAGTATGAATGGCAGTTGAGGTACATGTTGCTTGTTTTTCCGGCCATAGCTTTAGCGAAGGCTGGTTGCTGGTTGCTTGGTACCTGGTGCTTGGTGCTTGGTGCAGACCCAGCACCCTGCATCCAGCACCCGGCATCTTTTCTAGTGCCAGTGTCCGGACCGTAGTCGCTCCTCCATCATATTTTGCTCTTTAAGGGCATTTTCGAGCTGTTTAAGGGCCTTTTCCTCCCGCTCTGTAGTTGTCATTACCCCCGATGCCCTCCTGACCGCATTCCGTCCGAAACGCTTCCTCAGCTTGTCCATGGCCATGTAGAGGCTCACTTTTTCCGGAGTATCGTCAAACATATCCAGCTGCTGCACGCCCCTGACCATATGGCTGAATCTGACGCCGATGAGCCTGATGAGCATGCGTCGCTGGTAGAGCCTGGCAAACAGCTCCTTGGCCACATCCGCAAGCACATGGTCAAATGAGGTATATGGTATCCGTTTCTGCAGAGTGTGTGTATCGAAGTTGGAATACCTTATTTTGACAGTTATGCAGGAGGTGAGCTTCTCCTGTTTTCTGAGCTCGAATGCAATTTTTTCCACCATGCTTGATATAAGCTGGTTGAGCCTCACCATATCGGTTGTGTCTTTTTCAAAGGTATGTTCCGTGCTTATTGATTTCTGCTCAGAATAGCTGAAAACGGGAGTAGAGTCTATTCCGTTTGCTTTTTTCCAGATCTCGATGCCATTTTTTCCCATGAGTTTTTCAAGCATCTCTGCCGGGATGTTCCGCAGCGTATAGATAGTTGCAATACCCATTGAGCGCAGCACGTGATATGTCTTGTCGCCGATCATTGGTATTTTTCTTATCGACAGCGGATCGAGGAACGGGAGTACAATCTCTTTCTGCACCTCTATTTCCCCGTTTGGCTTTGCCTCTCCGGTTGCGATCTTTGATACTGTCTTATTGACGGATAGTCCGATTGATATCGGCAATCCGGTCTCTTTTATTATAAGCTGGCGGAGTTCATGCGACCATTTGTAGCATCCGTAAAAGCGGTCCATGCCTGTGAGATCGATGTAGTGCTCATCAACCGAGGCCTTTTCATACAGGGGAGCCTTTTCTGCAATAATGCCGGTCACCATGTTTGAATAGTTGCTGTAAAGTTCCATGTCGCCCCTTATCACTATGGCGTCGGGACACATATTCCTGGCCAGCTTCATAGGCATAGCCGAACTCACTCCATATTTGCGCGCCTCGTAACTGCAGCTTGATACCACTCCGCGGTCCGACATGCCTCCGATTATCACCGGATGGCCATAAAGGCGGCTGTTCCTCAGCCTCTCAACCGATACGAAGAAGGTGTCGAGGTCGAGATGCAGTACGGATCGTTCTGTGTTGCCTGAGAGAATCATTTTGTCTTATTTCATTATCTCTGTGAAGCCCTGTGCTTCTCTGTGCCCTCCCTTCCTGCCGGCAGGCGTGCAAGCTCTTAAAAGGTTACTCAGAGCTTAACAGAGCTGTTCACAGGGATTCACGGAGAAAAATATATTTAAAAAAACCTCTGTTTATTTGTATATATAACAAATTAGTTTTAGTTTTGATTAAAATTTAATCAATTTAATGATTACAATATAATCAATTTCCATTATGTATTTCGCATCCAACATAAAATTTTTAAGAAAAAGGAGGGGCAGGACCCAGGATGATGTTGCATTTGCCCTCAACCTCAAGCGTTCGACCCTTAGCGGTTATGAGAACGGCGTTGCCCAGCCCGGTATCGAAATCCTGATCTCCTTTTCAGGCTATTTCAATATATCCATCGATACTATTCTCAAGCTGGATATTTCCAGGCTGTCGGAAAGCCAGCTTGGTGAACTGGAAAGAGGATACGATGCCTATATAAAGGGAAGTAACCTGAGAGTTCTGACAACAACCGTCGATTCCGGAAACCGGGAGAATATAGAGCTTGTGCATGAAAAGGCAAAAGCCGGTTATACAACCGGCTATGCTGATCCGGAATATATAGGCGAACTGCCTGTATTCACATTGCCATTCCTGTCCGACAAAAAGAAATACAGGACTTTCCAGCTAAAGGGCGATTCAATGCTGCCCATACCCGACGGATCATGGGTGACAGGGGAGTTTCTTCAGGACTGGATGGATATAATCAGCGGAAAAGCATATATTGTCTTTACTCTTGACGACGGTATTGTGTTCAAGGTCGTGGAAAACAGCATCAGGAGCGATGGAAAACTGATTCTCTATTCACTTAATCCAGTATATGAGCCTTATGAGGTACATATAAATGAAGTCAAGGAGATCTGGAAATTTGTCAATTATATCAGCAGTGAAATCCCTGACCCCATATTGCCGGAAAAACAGCTTATCCAGGCTGTCGCCGGTATGAAACATGACCTCGAGAGGATCAAGGCGAAGCTGGGCAGCGATATATCGGATGTGGAGGAGGAGGGGTAAGACGCATGCAGGTTACCGTGTAGGGGCGGCTCGTGAGTAGGGACGGCTCGCGAGCCGTCCCTACAATACCAAATACCAAATACCAAATACCGGTTATCTTAAAAACCACTCCCCATCTTCAAATGCCAGTGGCAATCTGTCGATATCGTCAATCTCTTCCAGCTTGAACGTTACATGAGGTAATATTTGTAAATGACTTATATTCTTAAGTTTATTGGTATAGTCGGATGTCATGATAATAAAAACTCCAGGTTCTGCAAAGTTTCTCAGGGCGGGTGATTCGCATACAACAGGCGTGCCCGGAGCAACATGTTTCATGATTTCTCCGAATGCCTCCGGCAGTACTTCATCCCAGACCTTTGCAAAATATACCTTATCAGCCCCGGCATACAGCATCCTGGAGGTGTCCTTGAAACCATCCCTTGCAGTCTCTTCATAAATGGCGAATCCATTTTTTTCTGTCACCATCAGAAGGCCCGGAGTTGTTTCATGAAAGTGAGGTGTAATTTTTATTGCAGTTATCTTCAGCTCCTGAAACTGCCTGATAATCTTGCATGCCAGCGATGTTTTTCCTGACTTTGTACCGGTTCCGGCGATCAGAAGGAGATTTTTTACTTTGTACATTATTTCAAGAAATAAAAATCTCTGTGCCTCTTTGTGTTTCCGTCCCGAAAGCTATAGGGATGGGGGTACATAAAGTTGCACAGAGATCAGTAAGGGTAGAATTATCTTATTCTTTGGTGAGGTCTATTATCATCTGAACTATCCTGGCATTATCAGCTTCAGGAATATGCCCCTTATAAAGTGCCCTGCATATCCTGTTCTTATCCAGGATCACAACTGTATAATTATCTTCAGGCAGGCCCCAGTTTTTCTGCAGAGTGGCATCATAGTCAAACAGGATGGTCGTATCGTATTTTTTTGCTTTTTTCCCTGCTATAGCGCGTATAAGTGCATTCGGCTTCCATGTCGATTTGCAGTCCACAATACCGAACCCCTTGAAAAGATCTTTGCTGAGAGTTTTGTCTACATCGGTTGCCTTTTTGACGGCGTCATTGAATGGATCATTCAGATCGGATTCATCGGGATCTACATAATTTATCTGCAGGACTTTGCCGGCCCAGGAGTTCATGGTGAATTCCTTTTTATCTGCATCGGTGAACATCCATTCCGGAGCTTTGACCCCTTCAGCCAGGATAACCTTCTCCTGACAAAATACAGTTGGAAGAACAAATAAACTGATAACAAGGGCGATAATGGTTTTTTTCATGAGTAGAAGAATTTAATTTAACCCGAAATATATGAATTTTTTATCATTAATTAATTTTCATAAATAGTATCGTTTATCCCGCCAACAATATTACTTTTGCGGTCTAATAATTTTCTATGCAATCACTCAGGAATATAGCGATAATAGCTCATGTGGATCACGGGAAAACTACTCTGGTAGACAGGATTATACAGGAGTGCCAGGTGCTTGATCAGAGGAAGGAGACAGGCGATCTGATTCTTGACAGTAATGATCTGGAGCGGGAAAGAGGTATAACAATCCTCTCAAAAAACGTGTCAGCTAACTATAAGGATGTTAAAATTAATATCATCGATACCCCGGGTCACGCTGATTTCGGCGGAGAAGTTGAGAGGGTACTCAAAATGGCCGATGGAGTTCTGCTTCTTGTGGATGCCCTTGAGGGACCTATGCCACAAACCAGGTTTGTACTTGGCAAGGCCATTGCTCTTGGACTGAAGCCCATTGTTGTCATTAATAAGGTTGATAAGGAGAACTGCAGGCCTGATGAGGTGCAGCAGGATGTCTTTGAACTGATGTTCAATCTCGATGCCTCGGAAGAGCAGCTTGATTTTGCCACTGTTTTCGGCTCATCAAAATATGGATGGATGAGCAGCGACTGGAAGAATCCCGGAACTGACATAAAATTTCTTCTTGATACGATACTGAAAGAGATTCCGGCACCTCTTTATATCTCTGGCACTGCACAGATGCAGGTCGCATCACTGGATTTTTCAAGCTATGTGGGT
This sequence comes from uncultured Bacteroidales bacterium, assembly GCA_963789465.1. Classification (GTDB taxonomy): domain Bacteria; phylum Bacteroidota; class Bacteroidia; order Bacteroidales; family VadinHA17; genus LD21. The sequence continues at coordinate 1,352,733 of CAWBLL010000019.1, read as the reverse complement.
AGGATTGCGATTGGCCGGGTTTTCAGGGGCGACATAGTGACAGGGACCGACTACACTCTCTGCAAAAGGGATGGCAAGGTGAAAAAAGTAAGAGTTAAGGAATTATTTCTGTTCGAGGGACTCGGAAGGATCAAAACGGAAAAGGTCAGGTGCGGTGATCTATGTGCCGTTATCGGATTGGAAGATTTTGAAATCGGAGATACCCTGGCAGACCTGCTTGCACCTGAAGCATTGCAGCGGATAGAAGTGGACGAACCCACAATGAGCATGGTCTTTACCATCAATAATTCACCGCTTTTCGGCAAGGAGGGAAAATTTGTAACTTCACGTCATCTGAGAACCAGGCTGATCAGGGAAACGGAGAAGAACCTTGCACTTAAGGTCGAGGATACCAAGTCGGAAGATACCTTCAATGTATTTGGACGGGGAATCCTGCATCTGTCAATCCTTATCGAGACAATGCGGCGTGAAGGATATGAGTTCCAGGTAGGTAAACCAAAGGTTATCTTAAAGGAAATAAATGGCATAAAATCAGAGCCTTATGAAACATTAAGCATTGATCTTCCCGCTGAGGTTTCAGGTAAGGCAATAGAGCTTGTAACCCAGCGGAAAGGTGAAATGATAGTTATTGAACCAAAAGGAGACCTTATACATCTTGAATTCGATATACCCTCAAGAGGACTGATAGGCCTGAGAAACAATATGCTTACAGCCACATCGGGTGAAGCCGTCATGCATCACCGGTTCAGGGCTTATGATAAATACAAGGGCGATGACCTGCTTCCAAAGCAAAACGGATCACTGATATCACTGGAACAGGGTATGGCTACCGGTCACGCTATTGACCGTCTGCAGGACAGGGGAAGATTCTATATCGATCCGGGTGAAAATGTCTATAAGGGGCAGGTGATAGGAGAATATACCAGACCAGGTGATCTTGAGCTGAACATAGTGAAGGGTAAAAAACTTACGAATATGAGAGCGTCAGGTTCTGACGAAAGTCTGAAGATTGCTCCCAAAATCAAATTCTCCCTGGAAGAGGCAATGGAGCAGATCAAGGATGACGAATACCTGGAAGTTACTCCACTGAATTTGCGAATGAGAAAAATACCTTCCTTCAGGATAGTGTAAATCCGTTTCATATAAGCTGCCGTTAATTACTGATAGTTGAAATACATTTTGATATAATAATCCTTTAATCAATTCAAGATGAGCAAAATATTAATTGCCATAATGATGACGGCCTTTTTTTCAGGTTCGGTCATTAATGCCCAGGAAGCAGATCTACAGAAATTTGGGATAGAGACCAGGGACAATCCGGCTCCCGCCGGATTAAAACCGGGTGACAAGGCACCCGATTTTACAGGGTATGATCAGTTCGGAAAGCATGTTGAGTCTAAAACGATCCTGGAGAGCGGACCAATGGTCCTCTTTTTTTACAGGGGAAAATGGTGCCCTGTCTGCAGCAAGTATTTAAATAACTATCAGGATTCTCTTGATATTCTGACAGGTATGGGAGTTAATGTTGTTGCCATAACACCCGAATCCATTGAAAATGTTGAACAGACGGTCAAATTGCACAACCTGGCCTTTACAGTAATTTACGATTGCCAGGAGCAGATAATGAAGGATTATGAAGTTATGTTCAGCGTGACCCAGGCCTATCAGGATTTGATCATGAAAAAATACTCAATCAGTATAGCCGGAAACAACGGCAGGGAAAGTGCCCGCTTGCCTGTGCCCGCAACTTACATCATAAATCGCCAGGGAATCATTGTAGCTGTCCAGTTTGATCCGGATTATCATAACCGCGCATCAGTAAAATGGATGATACAGAATCTTGCATCTGCATTATAGAGCTTTTAACTGATAAAGCCTTTTTATTTCTTCCGGAATTTCTCTGTCTCTTCCAGTGATCTGCCCTTGGTCCCGGGGATGAACCTGTAGACAAACAGGGCTGCCAGGATGCACAGCCCTCTTACCAGCTTCAAAGTGGTAATCAATGCACGGATCACCCGGTACTAGTAATTGCTCAGAAAATCATTCAAAGGCTTCATAGCCCTGAAGCCTTTGACGACATATTCAAAATACCCGGGAGAAAGTACCTTTTCATCAGGTACTTCACTCATGGCAAGAAAGCTTTTAAGTTTAAGAAGTTCAATCTGAGGATGACCGGAGGAATATCCCTTTGGAGATGTCTTCAGTTTCTCTCCTTCTACCGATCCGAAGTATTTTTTGAAGTTGCTGTTGTTGATTATTGACATGAATTCCTCAGGTTCATCGCTGATTTTTTCACGGATGGCATTCAGCCAGGGGGAAGGAGGAACATAAGCTCCCCCGGCAATCATACTATTGCCCGGCTCAACATGAAAATAATATCCTGCGAACTTATCCCCGTTCTTTTTTCCTCCTTTTACGATAAATGCTCCGAAATTTGTTTTATAAGGGCTTTTGTCGTTTGAAAACCTGATGTCACGGTTGATCCTGAACAGGCAATTTTTAACCTCAAGCCCCATTATAACAGGGTCAAAGAGGACAATCTCATTGATAAGTCCCTGCACAAATGATTCAATATTTCTTTTTGCTTCCTTGTAGCCGGTCTGGTTATTCTGAAACCAATCCCTGTTGTTATTGAATTTCAAGCCATTGAGGAATTCCAGCGTAGATTTATAAATTTGTAGCATATTCAGACCTTTAAGTTAAATATTTTCCTGATTCTGAAACAAGTGCGCTGAATTATTGTTCTTACTAATTACCAAATATATAAAGAAAGTTAAATGGTTGAGGTATCCAAGAAGAAGATTACGCTTGAAGGTTTGAGGAATGCCTTTAAGCTTTACAGCTATATTAAACCATTCAGGGTAGAGTATGCGTGGGGAATATTTTTCCTTCTCGGCTCGAGCCTTGCCAGCCTGGCATTTCCAAAATTGCTGGGTGAACTGGTTGACTCAGGCAACAGGGGGAATCTTGCGCAGGATCTGAACCACATTGCCTTACTTTTGGTAGTGACCTTGCTGGTGCAGGCGTTGTTCTCCTATTTCAGGGTGGTACTGTTTGTGAATGTAACCGAGAAAACACTTGCTTTCCTGCGACAGACGACGTATAATCATCTGATCAAGCTTCCTGTGACTTTCTTTGAGAAACACAGGGTAGGCGAGCTGAACAGCAGGATCTCCTCCGATATTTCCCTGCTGCAGGAAACACTCACAAGCACCCTTGCGGAATTCATCAGACAGATAATCATAATCACGGGTGGCATTACGCTGCTCACCATAACATCTTGGAAACTAACTCTTTTTATGCTTTCTGTTTTCCCTGGGATGATGCTGCTCGCTGTGTTTTTCGGACGTTACATCCGTAAACTGGCCAAGAACGTTCAGGCAGAGGTTGCGAAGTCAAATACCATTGTTGAAGAGACACTTCAGGGGATTCAGATCGTAAAAGCATATACCAATGAATTCTTTGAAATAGAACGGTACAGGAAAAGGACAAAGGAAATCGCATCGATAGGGATGAAGAGTGGCAAGTACAGGGGGGCATTTTCGGCTTTTATGATATTTGGGCTCTTCGGAGCGATGGTAGCAGTAATCTGGAGAGGCTCGGTAATGATGTCTTCAGGTCTGATCGACGCCGGGCAGCTGTTTTCCTTTGTCATATACTCAGGCTTTGTTGGAGGAACCATTGGAGGACTGGCTAACGTATTTACCCAGATACAAAAATTCATAGGTGCCACTGAGGAGCTCTTTGATTTATTTGACGCCGATGAGGAGAAGCTTGAGGAGATCATGGAGATTCCGCACAATGAAGTACTCAAGGGAAAAATAACTTTCAGGGACCTTCATTTCAGTTATCCCAGCAGACCTGATGAAGAGGTGCTCAGACAGATAAACATAACAATTTCGCAGAATCAGCTTATTGCCCTGGTAGGCTCAAGCGGTGCTGGTAAGACGACAATTGCATCGCTCATTATGAGATTGCATGAACCCACCTCGGGAGAAATTTTATTTGATGACCGAAGCAGCAGGGAATTCTCCTTATCGTCACTCCGCAACCAGATAGCACTGGTGCCACAGGATATTTTCCTGTTTGGCGGATCTATACGCGAGAATATTTCATACGGGAAACCAGGATCAGGTGATCTTGAAATAGTTGAAGCTGCCCGTCAGGCCAATGCTCTTGAATTCATTGACAGGTTCCCCGACAGGCTCGATACTATTGTCGGGGAAAGGGGAACACAGCTTTCAGGAGGGCAACGACAGAGAATCGCCATTGCGCGGGCCGTACTTAAAAACCCCAGGATCCTTATACTTGATGAGGCAACCTCCTCCCTGGACTCAGAATCGGAGCGACTGGTTCAGGATGCACTTGAGAAACTAATGGTGGGCAGGACTTCAATTGTTATTGCCCACAGGCTTTCCACAATCAGAAAGGCGGATCAGATAATGGTTCTCGACAAAGGACAGATTGTGGAGGAGGGCACTCATGAGGAGCTTATGGTTCTGGAAAATGGGATATACCGCAATCTGAGCCTGTTGCAGTTTGCCGGCTGATTGACAAAGTCATAGTAAGAGATAATAAAAATAGTAAGAGATAATAAAAGTTGATCTTCTTCCGGAGGATTATTAAGGAATATTGTATTTTTATGGCACTGATTATCAATTCTCATATCATGAAGAAACTTTCAACTATCATCTGGAGTTTAATCCTGATTGCCTCCGCAGTTTTTTGTGCCGCCGGGTGCACAGGATCCGGAGAAGTGTCAGTCAGCTCCCAGATGATCATTGATAGTCTGTCGGCACGGTTTATCCCTGATCACAGGATGGGCATCTCCGACATTAAAGCCTTTGCAGGAAGGGGAGGGGCCATTCTAATAAAGGGGGAAACGACAGATCCTGACCTGAAATCAATGATAATAAAAACTTTAAATAACAGCGGTAATATTGTTATTGATAGTATAATAACTCTTCCAGATACTCTTCACAATAAGAAGTATACAGGCCTGGTCACCCTCAGTGTGATAAATATCCGAAAGCATCCTGACCATGCTGCCGAGATGGTTTCGCAGTCCATTCTGGGCACACCTGTGAGAATCCTTAAGAATCGGGCCGGATGGTCATTGATCAGGACTCCGGATGATTATATAGGCTGGGCGGAGGAATCATCCTTAGAACCGATGACCACGGGAGAAATGAATGGCTGGAAACGGTCAGACAGAGTAATTACACAAAAAAATTGTGGCTGGATTTATGAATCTGCAGGGGGAGAGGCTGTTATAGGAGATTTTGTTGCCGGATGCATATTTGTAAATGAAGGAAAAACTGGCATTTTTACCAAAATCAGGCTTCCTGATGGGAGGGAGGGTTATGTGCCGACCCTTTCAGTTAAAGACTTCAATGAATGGAGAGCCGGTGTCAGATGCACAGGGGAGAGTGTCATAAAATGCGCTGCAACATTTACAGGTCTTCCTTATCTGTGGGGCGGTACGAGCTCCAGGGGAGTGGATTGCAGCGGCTTTTCACAATCGGTTTTTTATCTTAACGGGATCATTCTCAGAAGAGATGCATCATTGCAGGCCCTTCACGGAACAGATGTTGCTATTTCATCAGGTTATGGACTGTTAAGACCAGGGGATCTGCTGTTTTTCGGGACAAAAGATAAGCCCAGGCCGCATGTCACTCATGTTGCCATTTACAAAGGAGACAATGAGTATATTAATTCTGCAGGAAGAGTGTTGGTTAACAGTCTCGACTCAACCCGCAGCAATTACAGCAGGTACAGGGAGGTCTCCCTCTTACTTGCAAAGAGAGTTATAGGGGTGACCAATGATCCGGGAATTGTGCCTGTAAGGGATCATCCGTGGTATTGATATATTGATAATGAAATAATCAGGAAATGAGTAACAGGAGAAAATTTCTTTCAGATGTTGGGATTATGGCAGGTGCTGCAGGCTTTTCATATATGGGATTAAAAACTGCTCCTCATAAAGCCTCTGACGGAAACAGAGGCATGAATTCGGGTATGACGCTGCAGTTCAGGCCTTATGAACTTCATCTGAAGCACGTTTTTACCCTTGCTTCCGGTTCAAGGACGACAACACCGGACATACTTACAGAGATACGGTTTGAAGATATGGCAGGCTATGGGGAAGCATCAATGCCGCCGTATCTTGGTGAGAGTGTCGGGTCGGCAGGCAATTTTCTGAAGAAAGTTGACCTGTCGGGTTTTAGTTCACCTTTTTTGATGGAAGATATCCTGAACTATGTTGAGAATCTGGCCCCGGGGAATCATGCTGCCAAGGCAGCAGTCGATATTGCTCTCCATGACCTTGTCGGGAAGCTTATGAATCAGCCGTGGTATCGGATCTGGGGACTTGATCCCTCAAAGACACCCAATACTTCTTTTACAATTGGGATTGATACACCTGATGTTGTCATGGAGAAAGTAACAGAGGCGGCTCCCTACAAAATTCTGAAGGTTAAGCTTGGGCAGAAAAACGACAGGGAGATGATCGAAACTATAAGGAGAGTAACTGATAAGCCGATCTGCGTTGATGTGAATCAGGGATGGAAAGACAGGAATATGGCTCTTGATATGATAAACTGGCTGAATGAACGAGGTGTTATTTTTGTGGAACAACCTATGCCGAAAGAGGCAATCGATGATACAGCCTGGCTTACAGCCCATAGTCCATTGCCAGTGATTGCAGATGAGGCAATCCAGACCATTGCCGACTTCAGCAAAATAAAGGGAGCCTACAGCGGGATAAACATCAAGCTTATGAAGTGCGGAGGCATGCGTCCCGCTTATACAATGATCAGTATGGCACGGGCTCTAGGAATGAGGGTAATGATAGGCTGCATGACCGAAACATCCTGTGCGGTAACTGCCGCCGCACAATTATCACCTCTTGTCGACTGGGCAGACCTTGATGGTAATTTACTGATTGCCAATGATCTGTATGAAGGGGTTAAGGTAATTGAAGGAAAACTTGTTCTTCCTGACAGGCCTGGTATCGGAATATCAATAAAGTAATATATCCTACTGCTTAAAAGTAATTCTGATAGCAGTTAAATCCAAAATTCAATATTCTCTGCGATGACAAAAAAAAGAATTCTCTACGGCCTGCTTGTACTTGTTGCAGCAATTATTCTGTTTGGGGTTATTTATATTAATTCATTGATTCCGATAATCACAGGATATGCTGCAAAAAACCTTTGTTCTGCGGTATTTGTCTCCGGAAGATCAGTGGATGATGTTGAAAAAAATGATCTGCACTTTTCTTTTATAAAATATACAAAAAACTATGTCGATTATGAGCATAAGTGCGTTTATAGCCATTTCCTTTGGGGCAAATCAAAGGCCATCTATCGCCAGGGATTTGGAGCAACCCTGATACGGGATATCCCGGAAGAGGACCTATGGAAAGTAAGGTATCCCGGAGGCGCCAGTCCATCTTATTCCCAGGACACCATCAAATGGCCGCTTGGGGATATCATTCCGGATTCAGCTACTGGTATTGACAGGAACGCGCTTAGTAAAATTACCACCCGGCTGATTACTGAAAACGGATACAATGGCAACGCATATGCTTTTATTGTCCTGCATAAAGGAATTCCGGTTGCAGAGGCTTATAAACCACAATTTGACATGCATACCAGGTTCCTCAGCTGGTCGATGGCGAAGAGTTTTACCAATGCCATGGTAGGTATCCTTGTACGGCAGGGGAGAGTCAATATCAATAAACCTGCAGCTATGGATGCCTGGAAGAGTGATGAGCGAAGCAGCATAACGCTTAATGATCTGATGCAGATGCAAAGTGGTCTTGAATGGAATGAGGATTACGGGAACAGGTCTGATGTTACACTGATGCTGTACTGTGAAAGTGATATGGCCCGTTTTGCCTATGAAAAGCCCGGTGTACATCCTGCAGGATCTCAATGGTACTACTCATCCGGAAGCCCGAATATAGTGTGTAGTATCATACGGAAACTCTCAGGCAATGATTCAATATACTACACGTTTGCCAATACTCAGTTATTCAATAAAACAGGTATGCCGGATGCAATATTTGAAGTGGATGCTTCGGGCACCTGGATTGGATCCTCTTATTTGTACGCCACAGCACGTGATTATGCCAGATTTGGCTTGCTCTACAGGAATGACGGAGTTTTTAACGGGGAGAGAATTCTGCCTGAAGGATGGGTAAAATACTGTGTTACAGAAGCTTCTGACAGCAAGGGTGAATTTGGTTCATATTTCTGGCTTAACAGGAGCATGACGCTGCCATCGGTTCCGTCAGATATGTATGCCTGTCAGGGTCATGACGGCCAGCGAATATTCATACTGCCGACACAGGATCTTATCGTGGTTGTTCTCGGCAATTCACGCAAATCTGAGGGAGCTATGGATTTTAACGGACTGTTGAAGGATATTATTAGTACTCTGGTTTGAAATGTTGAAACAAAGATTCCCCGCGCAGGTTGGGCTTATTCATATGCAAATGGATTGGTGAGCACGCTTGCTTGCTTTTTGACTGTATTTAGATTGCGGGATTACCATGGAACATATTGCATATTGCCTATAATTAATATTATGTCAAATAGACAATATGGATATCGTATTCGCAGCAGAGAAGTTTATGTTCCTCTGATCCCCTTCTGAAACGGGAAATAAAAAAAGGGATGCATATAACATCCCTTTCCAATCATACATTTTGAATATTATTTTTTATCGACAGAATCAAGTTTGGCTTTCATAGCATTATACTTGTCAGTCATCTTCAGCCTGTAATACAATTCCTGAAGACTTCTCATAGCATAAACATCATCAGGATTTAATTCATAAGCTTTCTCCATATATGGAAGCGCTTTGGAGTACACTATATTTGCCGAGTCAATGGCATCGCTGTATTTCTTTACGTCCATAATCTCATTTGCTTTCACGAACATGTCGGATGCCTTGTTTATATAAGCTGCTCCAAGGCCGTACTGTGCGTCATAAACGTCAGGTTTCAGCTCGATTGATTTTGTCAGTTCTGCAATGGCCTCGTCGTATTTACTCTGGTTAAGATACATGATACCAGCGGCAAAGTACAGCGTCGAATTGTTTGGATCCGCCTCCTTCGCCACCTTGATATATTTCTGTGCCTCGTCCGGTTTATTACTCTTTATGTACAGGTCGATGAGCTGAAGAGTAATTGTTTTGTCATCCGGGAAGATCTTGTCGAGTCCCATGAGTTCAGATTCAGCTTTTGCTGTATCGCCGAGGGCCAGATAGCTTTCATATATCTGATAGTAAGGTGTTATGCCGAGGTATTTCATCTCTGCACACTTCTCAAAATACTTAATTGCTTCCTGATTGGCACCTGCATTTATTGCTGCCAGTCCTGCATTGTAGTACATTCCGGTATCCACTGCTCCAATATAATTATCGCTTTCTGCAATCTGTATCTGATTTTCAAATGATTTAAGCGCTGCTTTAAAATCTTTTGCTTCGAATTGGCTACTTCCCTGGTTAAAGAAATCGAGAGCCAGGTCAGTATAAATCTGACCTGTTATTATTTTCTTCTTAAAACTGCCTTTCGGATCGAGTCTCATTGATTTCTCATAGGCGGCATAAGCTGTATCCAGAGGGTCTGAATAATAGGCCTTGAATTTAGGATTGTCGGATTTAAATGTTGCCTGGGCCAGTTTTCCCAATGCAAAATAGGTATTCGGCCATTCAGCAGTTTTCTCGTCATGCAATGCCTGGTCCAATGCCTCCTTTGCCTTGTCGAGGTTGCCCTGGTCTATATATCCAAGAGCGCTGGTAACTTTGCCCTTCTGAGGCGTAGCTACAATTGAGATGCTTACAGCTGCTAACAGCAATAAAACTTTTTTCATAATTATGATTTTAATATGATTTAATTGGCTTTAAAATTTCCCCAAAATTATAATTTTCTTATTAATCTTCAAATACTTTGCCATTTTCCTCGGAATTAATATCATTTTCTTTGGAAAGCTCCTGCTCAACAAGTGTATCTTCCTCATCTACATGGACACAGGCTACGGAGGCTATAGGGTCATTATCCTTAAGATTTATCAGTCTGACGCCCTGGGTTGCCCTTCCCATTACCCGCAGATCGGCTACCTGGCTTCGAAGAATATTTCCGGCCTGGGTTATTATCATAAGGTCATCTTCGTCTGTTACATCCTTTAAGGTGATCAATGAGCCTGTTTTCTCAGTGATATTTATTGTCTTGACTCCCTTACCACCCCTGTTGGTTATCCTGTATTGATCAATATCGGATCTCTTGCCATATCCTTTCTGGGAAACCACAAGAATATCTTTCTCTTTGTTTTCAACAGTTATCATGCCAACGACAAAATCACTTACTTCGTTCGCCAGCCTTATTCCGCGTACACCGGATGCTGTCCGTCCCATTGGTCTGACCGATGCTTCCGGAAAGCGGATGGCCCTCCCCGATCTGACTGCCAGCATAATATGATACTGCCCGTTTGTCATCCTTGCTTCAAGAAGTTCATCACCTTCCCTGACCGTAATGGCATTTACACCATTTATCCTGGGTCTGGAATAGGCTTCCAGGGATGTTTTCTTAATTATGCCCTTTGTTGTGCAGAGAACTATGAAGTTATTATTTATGTAATCCTCATCATTCAGATTCTTCACATTAATGAAAGCCCGCACCTTGTCATCGGGTTCGATGCTTATAAGATTCTGCATGGCTCTTCCCTTGGATGTCCTGGATCCTTCGGGAATGGCATAAACCTTAAGCCAGAAGCATTTCCCCTTGCTTGTAAAGAAAAGCATAGTGTTATGCATTGTGGCGATATAGAGGTGTTCAATAAAGTCTTCATCGCGTGTTGCTCCGCCTCTTGCTCCTGTTCCACCACGGTTTTGCCTCCTGAATTCGGTAAGAGGTGTCCTCTTGATATATCCCATATGAGATATTGTTATGACCATTTCGTCATCAGCATAAAAGTCTTCAGGATTGAATTCCTCGGCATTCGGGATTATTTCCGTGCGCCTTTTGTCACCGTATTTATCCTTTACCTCTGTCAGCTCATCCTTTATTATCTTCATCTGAAGGTCAACACTTGCCAGAATATTCTTAAGATGCTCGATCAGAGCCATTATGTCGGCATATTCAGCCCTCAGTTTTTCCTGTTCCAGGCCGGTCAGCTGCCTGAGCCTCATTTCTACTATGGCACGCGATTGTATATCTGACAGCCCGAAGCGTTCCATGAGTCTTTCCCGTGCCATATCCGGAGTCTGGGAAGCCTTTATTATTGCAATTACCTCGTCAATATTGTCGCTGGCAATAATCAGTCCCTCCAGTATGTGTGCTCTTTTTTCCGCCTGATCGAGTTCATACTTTGTTCTGCGGATTACGATTTCGTGGCGGTGTTTCACGAAATAATGAATTAAATCTCTTGTATTCAGTGTCTTGGGTCGCCCTCTTACAAGTGCGATATTATTCACGCTGAATGAAGTCTGCAGGGATGAATATTTATAAAGATTATTCAGTACCACGTTTGCTGTTGCATCCTTCTTCAGGATTATTACAACCCGCATGCCGTTACGGTCCGATTCGTCGTTTATATAAGAAATTCCTTCCAGTCTCTTTTCATTTATAAGGTCGGCAATTTTCCTGATCATCTCAGCCTTATTGACCATATAGGGTATTTCAGTCACGATTATGCATTCTCGTCCCGAGGTGGTATGTTCGATTTCCGTCTTAGCCCTGACGACTATTCTTCCCCTTCCGGTTTCGCAGGCATCCCGGATCCCCTGTTCACCATATATTATGCCTCCTGTTGGAAAATCCGGTCCCTTGACATACTGTAGTATTTCATCGGTAGTTATGTCATTATTGTCAATATAGGCGATTGTTGCATCGATTATCTCCGTAAGGTTGTGCGGAGGCATGTTTGTTGCCATGCCAACTGCAATTCCGGAGGCACCGTTTACCAGCAGGTTTGGAATGCGTGTGGGCAGTACGCTGGGTTCTGACAGGGAATCATCGAAATTTGGCTGAAAATCAACTGTATCCTTGTCGATATCGGCCAGGGTCTCTTCTGCTATTTTCTTCAGCCGTGCCTCAGTGTACCTCATAGCTGCGGGACTGTCACCATCAACTGAACCGAAGTTTCCCTGACCGTCGACCAGCGGATATCGCAGTGACCATTCCTGTGCCATTCTTACCATTGCTTCATATACTGAAGAGTCGCCGTGCGGGTGATACTTACCAAGCACCTCTCCTACTATTCTTGCAGATTTTTTATATGGCCTGTTGGATTGAACGCCAAGCTCTGACATTCCGTATAGTACTCTGCGATGTACAGGTTTGAGGCCATCTCTCACATCAGGCAATGCCCTGGAGACTATTACCGACATCGAATAATCGATATAGGCAGACTTCATCTCCTCCTCTATATTGACCTTTATTACTCTTTCTCTCTCAGACATAACACATTGTTAATTAAATACTTACAAATAAATCTATGTTCATTTGTTTTAAAATACGAAAATAGTTATAATTTGGCTATTAATAAGGATTTAATACGGTGAATTTTTAACATTTATTGTTCATAAATGGTATGGAAATTGCCAAATATAAAATATAGCATGATTTAACTTTGAAGAGTTAGTAATGCGTACCTTTGTCAGGAGGTCTGACAAATTGTCGTTAATAATATAAATTATAGAAATAAGATTTTTCAAAATATGGATTCACAATTTTCACAACGGGTAAAAGATATCCTGGGGTATTCAAAAGAAGAGGCTATAAGACTGGGCAACAGTCATATAAGCCCGGAGCATCTTTTTCTTGGCATACTCAGGGATGGTGAAGGTGTAGCTATTGAGATCCTGGTTAACCAGGGGATTGACCTGCTGGTTCTCAAGGGATCACTGGAGAAGAGTATCAAAGTTGAAAGTCCGGTACCTGTAGCGGATCATGAGGTTATTCCGCTGTTAAGAAGTACGGAAAGAATACTTAAGCTTGTCTATCTTGAGGCTAAAGCACTTAAGAGTCCAACAATAGATTCAGAGCATTTGCTTCTGGCTATTCTGAAGGATGAAAATGCGCTTGTCACAAGGTTCCTTTCCGAACTGGATGTTGACTATCAGACAGTTAAGCGTATGGTAGAAGCCGAATTACCAAGTGCCAGGGCTGATTTTCCAAGGGATGAGGATGATGAGGGTCAGGGTTTCAGCAGTCAGGGAAAGGGACCATCGGGTTCTTCATCAACAGGCAAATCATCCTCCGATACCCCTGTCCTCGATAATTTCGGTATTGATCTGACAAAAGCGGCAGAAGAAGGCCGTCTTGATCCGATCGTCGGAAGAGAACGGGAAATTGAACGTCTTGCACAGATCCTCTCCAGGAGGAAGAAGAACAATCCTGTCCTCATCGGGGAGCCGGGAGTGGGCAAATCGGCTATTGCCGAAGGACTTGCCCTTCGTATAACGAGGAAGAATGTTTCCAGGGTTCTTTTCAATAAAAGAGTAGTTGCGCTCGACCTCGCATCGATAGTTGCCGGTACCAAGTACCGTGGCCAGTTTGAAGAGCGGATGAAAGCCATTCTGAACGAATTGTCTAAGAACGACAATATTATACTTTTCATAGATGAGATTCATACCATAGTAGGTGCGGGAGGGGCTACCGGATCACTGGATGCTGCCAATATGCTTAAGCCTGCGCTTGCGCGTGGTGAAATACAATGTATTGGTGCCACTACGCTGGATGAATACCGTCAGCATATCGAGAAGGACGGTGCTCTGGAGAGAAGATTCCAGAAAGTAATAGTCGAACCTACTTCAATAGAAGAGACGATCAATATTCTTCATAATATCAAGGAAAGGTATGAGGATCATCACAATGTAACATACACTGACGATGCAATAGATGCATGCGTAAAGCTTACCAACAGGTATATTTCCGACAGGCACCTGCCCGACAAGGCCATAGATGCCCTGGATGAATCAGGATCAAGGGTTCATATTTCGAATATTGTAGTTCCGGAGAAGATCCTTTCCCTGGAAAAGCAGCTTGAAGAGACCAAGAAAGAGAAGATGATGGCTGTCAAAAATCAGAATTTCGAAAAGGCAGCCAGTTTCAGGGACCGGGAAAAGGACCTGCTGGATATGATTGATCTTGAAAAGAAAAAATGGGAAAAAGAACTGGCTGTCAACAGGGAAATAGTTGATGCTGAGAAAGTTGCCGAAGTGGTAGCCATGATGACGGGTGTGCCCGTTCAGAGAATAGCACAGACTGAAGGAACCAGGCTGCTTAAGATGGCTGATGAGCTGAGAGGCAGCGTGATCGGTCAGGATGAAGCAATACATAAGGTTGTAAAATCGATACAGCGTAACCGGGCCGGACTAAAAGATCCCAACAAGCCGATAGGAACATTCATCTTCCTGGGACCTACAGGGGTCGGCAAAACTCAGCTTGCAAAAGTTCTTGCCAAATTCCTGTTCGATACAACAGATAATCTTGTAAGGATCGATATGAGTGAGTATATGGAGAAATTTTCGGTCTCCAGGCTCGTCGGAGCTCCTCCGGGATATGTCGGTTATGAGGAAGGCGGCCAGCTTACGGAGAAAGTTCGGAGAAAGCCATATTCAGTTGTCCTGCTCGATGAGATCGAAAAGGCACATCCTGATGTTTTCCATATCATGCTTCAGGTCCTGGATGAAGGACAGCTGACAGATAGTCTGGGAAGAAGGGTAGATTTCAGAAATACGATCGTAATCCTTACTTCAAATATAGGAACCAGGCAGATAGCAGAGTTCGGACATGGTGTCGGCTTTAATACCACAGCAATGAACTCGACAAGGGATGAGCATACAAAAAGCATTTTGCAGAAAGCCCTTCAGAAAACATTTGCCCCGGAATTTCTGAACAGGATCGACGATGTCATAATGTTCAACTCCCTTAGTAAGGAAGATATCAATAAGATCATCGACCTTGAACTGAAAGGGTTGTATGACAGAGTTAAATCTCTGGGATATCAGCTTAAGATCGCCACCGGAGCAAGAGACTATATTGCTGAGAGGGGATTTGATGCAACATACGGGGCACGTCCGTTGAAAAGGGCTATTCAGAAATATCTTGAGGATCCAATGGCGGAAGTGCTTATCAAATCAAACCTTCATGAGGGAGATTTTATAAATGTGGGATTCAACAGTGCCAAGTCGGAAATAAAGATCAAGATCCAGCGAAAGAAATCTGAACTTCCTGAGCCTTTGCCACCGGCATAATGATTATTAGCCACGGGGTACACTGAGCTATCACCGGGTTACACTGAGTAAATATTTGTTATTACAGTGTTCCACCTTTTCAATTCAGTGAATTTCCGTGGTTAAATATTTATTAATCAATCAATTAAACTACTTTCCCGTACAGATCAAAATCAGCTGATCCCGTAATCAGAATATTATAGAACTCTCCTGGTTTGAGATCATTGTCAGCAGGTATGAGCACCTCCTGATCAACCTCAGGGCTGTCATATTCAGTTCTGCCTACGATAAACTCACCCTCCTTTCTGTCAATCAGAACCTTATATACTTTGCCAATTCTTTGTTCATTGAGTTCGGCGGAGATAGCCTGCTGTATTTCCATCAGTTCAGAGACTCTGGATTCCTTAATTTCTTCGGGAATTTCATCGTCATAGTTATTATATGACCATGTATCCTCTTCGTGCGAATATGCAAAAACACCAAGCCTGTCAAACCTGAAAGCGGATATGAATTCTTTCAGCTGCCGGTAATCATCTTCGCTTTCCCCAGGGTGTCCTGCAATCAGCGTTGTCCGTATGACAGCGTCAGGAATTTCGTTTCTGATCCTGTTCAGGACAGCCTCTGTTTCGCTCCTGTTATGCGACCGTTTCATTATCCCTAGCATGTTGTCTGTAATATGCTGGACCGGAATGTCTATATATCTGCATATTCTAGGGTTATTGCGTATAAGTGCAAAAAGACCCTCAGGAAAATTGGAAGGATAAAGATAGTGGAGCCGGATCCATTCAAAACCATCAATTTTCAGCAGTTCAGTGATCAGTTCGGGCAATGACTGTTTTTTATAGAGGTCTAGCCCGTAATAGCTGAGATCCTGGGCAATAAGAATCAACTCCTTAACTCCAGACTCTGCAAGTTTTGCAGCTTCCTGTAAAAGTTCCTCAATGGGTCTTGAAAGATATTTGCCTCTTATGGCAGGTATGGCGCAGAAGGAACAGGACCTGTTGCAGCCCTCCGAAACTTTCAGATATGCATAATGGCCCGGACCTGTTAGTGTTCTATGGGTGAGCAGGTCGCTTCTGAGCTTAAGTCCCAGTTCGGTAAGGACGTCGCTCATGTTGTTTACGCCGAAATATTTTCTGACCTCAGGAATTTCGGTCCTCAGGGCATCCATATAACGTTCTGACAGGCAGCCCATGACATAGAGATTGTCTATCTGCCCGGATCTCCGGGCCCTGGCAAATCTCAGAATGGTATCGATGCTCTCTTCCTTTGCGTCATTTATAAACCCGCAGGTATTAATTATTACGGTGCCGGCAGCCGCCTCATCTGAGTTATGGATTACTTCATAGCCGCCGCCGGCAAGTTGGCTGAGAAGCTTTTCGGAATCTACGAGATTTTTTGAACAACCAAGAGTGATTATATTTATTTTTTTGTTATTCATAGAGCGCTTGCAAATCAATTTATTTCCCTCATGGGGCTGTTGTAAGAGTCTGCTTGTACCACTAATTCCCTGCTCCTCTCCTGGCGAGAGATAAACAAAGAAAATCAACAAAATAAGCCTTAAATCTTCTTTTTCTAGCTGAACAGTGAATCAACGAAATCGAACCTGTTGAAAATGAGCAGGTCTTCCAGTTTTTCTCCTATCCCAATATATTTCACAGGAATTTTGAACTGATCGGAGATCCCTATCACCACTCCCCCTTTGGCGGTGCCATCCAGCTTTGTCACGGCCATTGCCGTAACGCTTGTCGCAGCAGTGAACTGTCGGGCCTGTTCAAATGCATTTTGTCCGGTTGACCCATCCAGTACCAGCAGCACCTCATGAGGGGCATCGGGAATTACCTTCTCCATGACTCTTTTTATTTTCGACAGTTCAGTCATAAGATTGATCTTGTTATGCAGCCGTCCGGCAGTATCTATTATTACCACATCGGTATCGGATGAGACAGCCGATCTGAGAGTGTCGAATGCCACCGACGCCGGGTCGGACCCCATCTGCTGTTTAATGAGGGTCACTCCTGCCCTGTCGGCCCATATCTGCAGCTGTTCTATAGCTGCTGCTCGGAATGTATCAGCGGCTCCGATCAGAACTTTTTTACCGGCACTTTTGAACTGGTGGGCAAGTTTTGCTATTGTAGTTGTTTTCCCGGCACCATTTACTCCTACCACCATGATCACATATGGTTTATTCTTATGTACTGCTGAAAAGTCAGATTCGGTCTCACTGTGGTTTTCCTCAAGAAGTGCCACAATCTCTTCTTTAAGTATCCTGTTCATCTCGCTTGTACTAAGATACTTATCTTTTGCCACCCTGGCTTCTATCCGCTTTATGATACTGAGGGTAGTATCCACGCCGACATCGGATGAGACAAGGACCTCTTCGAGATTGTCAAGGACTTCGTCATCAACTCTGGATTTTCCGACAACAGCCCTTGAGAGCTTCATGAAGACACTCTCCTTGGTTTTTTCAAGACCCTTGTTAAGGCTTTCTTTATTTTCTTTTCCCAGGAATCCCAGCAAAACCATTGTGTAGTAATTATTATTAAAAACTGATTGCAAAAAAAAGCTTCCTTCTGCAAAGAAGAAAGCCTTTAATATACTGTAAGCAGCAAAAATTTACTTCTTTGTGAAAAAGTCTTTTACATGATCATTATGAACGATCTCTTCTTTAAACAGATATGCTCCGGTCTTATCAGATTTCGTCATCTTTATGCATTTAGTGAACGCTTTACCGGCTCCTGTCTTGAGTGATGCAACAACTTTCTTTGCCATGGTATTATATTTTTACTTGATTTCTCGGTGAATTGTATGTTTTTTCAGGACAGGATTGTATTTCTTTCTTTCAAGACGGTCGGGAGTGTTTTTCCTGTTCTTGGTAGTAATATATCTTGATGTTCCGGGTAAACCGCTTTCCTTATGCTCGGTACATTCCAGAATTACCTGTTGTCTGTTCCCCTTAGCTTTCTTTGCCATTGTATTATCTTATTAATAATTCAGAATATATCCTTTTTC
This sequence comes from uncultured Bacteroidales bacterium, assembly GCA_963789465.1. GTDB lineage: Bacteria > Bacteroidota > Bacteroidia > Bacteroidales > VadinHA17 > LD21. The sequence continues at coordinate 1,334,475 of CAWBLL010000019.1, read as the reverse complement.
CTTTGCTTCCTTAAGAACCTTTGTGAGTCCTTTTTTGCTGATCAGACGGATACCAGCTGCAGATACCTTCAGCGAAATCCACCTCTCCTCTTCCGGCAGGTAATACTTTTTCTCAAAAAGATTAGGATAGAATTTTCTCTTGGTCCTTCTCTTGGAATGTGAAACGTTGTTTCCGACCATCGCCTTTTTCCCTGTTACCTGACAAATTCTTGACATTGATGTTTGTTTTACTTCTTAGCTAACGTTTGTTCCTTAAAAATGAAGCGCAAAATACGTGATTTTTATCTGATTATACAAATATTTAATCTACTTTTTTTAAACAACACCCCAGAATATGGCTTAGCTCTTGATTATCTGAAGCCTGAGGAGGTTCAGGGAAGCCAGGGAAAAGCGTTTTATATTGGAAATCCTGTCGTTTCCGAATATCCGTTTTTCTGTAACAATTCCATTTCCGGAGGCTACCGCCATCCATAGTGTTCCAACAGGCCTGGAAGGAGAGCCTCCGCCAGGTCCTGCAATTCCCGATGTTGCCACAGCGAAGCCTGTAGTGAAAAAGCTCTCTTGCCCCTGCCGCCATGCGGCTTACAACTTCTTCACTCACTGCTCCGGATTTTTCGATCATTTCTTCATTTACACCGAGGAGCTCCTTTTTTACCATGTTATCGTAGGCAATCACTGAGCCTTTGAAATAGCCGGAGCTTCCGGGAACAGATGTGATCAAATGGGCTATTTCGCCTCCGGTGCAGCTTTCGGCTGTGCACATACTGCTGTTTTTTGAGACCAGGAGTTTCCCAATAACCATCTCAAGCGTCTCTTCATTTTCGGCATATATGTAATCAGGAATGATATTATAGAGACTGCTGACCTGTTTGTCGATTACTGATGACAGTACATCCGGATCACTCCCTATTCCTGTCAGTCTTAACTTGATCACCCCTGAAGATGGCAGATAGGCAAGCCTGACATTGTCGGGAAGCCGGGCCTCAAAATCTGTAAGTATTTCTGCAAGCCTGGCTTCGAATGTTCCATATGTCATTATATTCCTGTGAATTATGGTTTGAGATGTAAAGCGTTTGTTCAATTCGGGCAATACATGCGTATTCATAATGTATTTCATCTCGTTCGGTACACCAGGCATGGATATAAAAATAGTGCCATCCTTTTCGAACCACATTCCCGGTGCTGTACCCGCTCCGTTCTCAAGTACCTTGCAGGATTCGGGGATCTCAGCCTGGCGACGGTTGTTTTCATTCATTGTAAAGTTGCGTACTCTCATCATTTTTTCGATCGTTGCTAGAACCACGGTATTAATTACCAGCCGTGTATCGAAATATTCTGCGAGGGTTTGTTTGGTAATATCATCGCTTGTAGGACCCAGTCCACCTGTGATGAGAACAACATCTGCCTCCTTTGCCGCTTCATCAAGTGCATAGAAAATATCATTTTTTTTGTCATGAATTGAGGTGATCCGGAATATATCGAATCCCGACCTGCTCAGCTCCGCTCCCATCCATGCCGAATTTGTATCTACTGTCTGGCCGATAAGGAGCTCATCTCCGATTGTAATTATTGCAGCTTTCATTAATATGTGTTTTGTTTTGTGATGATTATTTAAGTCTTTTAGCCAGTTTTCCAATAGTCAGCCCCTGGACAAGAATGGAAAAACAGACCATAATATATGTTATTGTTACCAAAAGATCCCTGTTTAGCTCTGGTCTGACAGACAATGCAAGCGCTATTGAAATCCCTCCCCTCAGTCCGCCCCAGGTAAGAATGAGAAGTGTCCTCCTTGATATTTTTTCCCTTTGCCGCATTGCAAGTGCAGGTATCAACAGAGAGACGAAGCGGTTAAAAATCCCAATAATTATCAGAATGGCTGAGACTAATATTATTTTCTGATTCGTTTCAATAATAAGAAGTTCCAGTCCTATTAGGACGAAGAGAATGCCATTCAGAATTTCATCCAGCAGTTCCCAGAACTTATCGACATATTCTGAAGTCATTGCTGACATACCATATTTTTTACCATGATTGCCGGTTATCAAGCCTGCGATCACCATAGCCAGAGGTCCGGAAACATTAATGTAATGTGCAAGAGTATAACCACCCATCACAATTGCAAGAGTTATGAGTACTTCAACCTGATAATTGTCAATTGTAATGAATAGTTTATAGCCAAGATAGCCAAGGAGGATCCCCAGTAATATACCACCCAGCGCCTCCTGTCCAAATAATACTGCAATGCCTTCCAGGTTAATCTCTGACCCGGGATGTGACAGCTTTAATATTGTTATGAAAACAACAACAGCGACCCCATCATTAAAAAGCGATTCTCCGGCAATTTTTGTTTCAAGGGATTTGGATATCCCGGCACTCTTTAGAATGTTTAATACGGCAATAGGGTCTGTGGGTGAAATCAGGGCACCGAAGAGCAAGGTTTGAATCAGAGTAACATTAAGACCAAATAAGTTCAGCAGATAAAAAGATGATAATCCTATAATGAAAGTGCTGATAATGACGCTTATGGTCGAAAATAGGATAATTGAAAGTTTCTCTTCCCTCAGATCTTCAAATTTTATATGTATTGAACCTGCAAAAAGCATAAAACTAAGCATTCCTTCAAGAAGAAGCTCACTGAAGTCTATGTTTGCCATTTTTGCGGCGATAATTATTTTAAACCCGGGAGAAAAATGACCGGCAAGCAACAGCATGAATGAAAAAACCAATGAAACCAACATAAGACCGATTGTATTGGGTAATTTCAATACCCGGTAATTTATGTAGGAAAAACCAGCTGACAATACAATGAGTATTGAGAGAAGATGAAACAGATTCATATTATAAAAACTATATATTTAATTCCATGACATTAGCAGCCCAGTTACAGAGGAGACATGATTTCATCCTCAGATTGCACTCATAAGCGGTTCCGGTTATCTGCCGGTTGATTTACACTTCATATTTATCGAGTTGCAATTCCGGTATTATTCCGTTAATTTACTTTAATCTCCTTGTCCTCCTTTGTTTTCATTTGTCAGCCTGACATTAAAACCCTGAATCATATAATCATCCGGCAGATAACTGGCAGGTATGGTTGTCTTATTTCCATCCCGCTCCGCCCGGTAATGAGGTGACATGATCTCTAGGCCCCTTTCGTTGCAGATATCCTGTATATTCCTGTGCAATTCTGAATATATAATAGCCTGTTGAGCAGGATTCTTTGTATAGGCATTTATCTGATATGAGACAAAAAAATCATCCAGGCTTGTCTGCAGCACAAATGGTTTTGGCCTTTTTAAAATGAGATCCGTTTTCAGAGCGGCATCAATTAGCGCAAGATGAATGTCTTTCCATGGGATATCATATCCAATGGTTACTGTACTATGAATGATAAGCCCTTCGCTTTTTGAGATTGAAGAATAGTTGATTGTATTTCCGGAAAGAACCGAAGAATTAGGTATTGTTATTTCCTCATTTTTTATGGTTCTTATCCTGGTAACAAGCATGTTTTTCTCAATTACATCACCTGTTATCTCCCCGATTTTGATCCTGTCACCAATTTTAAAAGGTCGCATATAGGTAATAACCAATCCGGCAACCATATTAGCTATTGCTGAAGATGAGCCGAAAGAAAAGAGTACCCCGATAAAGACTGATACTCCTTTAAAAATATTGGAACTCGAGCCTGGCAGATATGGAAAAATAAGTATGAACATAAAGGCATAAAGAAGAAATCTCACTATGCCAAATGTTGGCTTTGCCCAGTCTGAATGAAATCCTGAAATATTGAGGTGTTCGGATTCGATTTCTGAAAAAATATATTTAATAATCCGAATAAAATATTTCATCACAAAAATAATGACCATAATACTAAAAAGACTTGGCATGTAATCCCAGATCGACTTGAAAATACCTTTAAGAGGTGACCAAACCAGGCCAAAGAGAAGACTTGCCCATCCTCTTGTGAAAGGGAAAATACTAAAAATGAGAGGTAGAACAAGATAAAGCAGAACGACCATAAAAAACCACTTTATCAATTTCAGTACAAAATAAACAAGTTTAAGTTCCTGCTCAGACGTAAGAAAAGTATAGTCTTTATAAGACAGGTTTTTAAGCCACCTATCCTTTCTTTCAGTAATATAAGCGGAAGTTCGTAAATGGCCTTTACCAATAAGCCAGATAAGCAGTCCGATTCCCAGGATTACTAATATCATCAACCCGATTCTGAGAAGGAATTTCAATACACTGTTTGACGCTTTATGTTGTTCAATGTCATTCCTGATTTTCGTGATATACTCCTTCGCCAGTAGTTCCTTTGTACTGTTGTTGATAAGTGCGTCAAGGTCAGATATACTCAAAAGGATCATGTCCCCATAGACAATATCTATAGTATTTTCTGATTCTACAGGGATCAAAGAATCAGGATTAAAAAAATCATCATCATATAATTTTTTAATCCTTCTGGTCACATTATTTGCCCTCTCTCCCGGAATTGAAGCTCCTATTTTTGTATAAATCTTAAAAAGAGTATCTGAAAATAAAGTCACCGGATATCCGATAGCACTGTTTTTCAGATATTCAGCTCTTGCCAGCATGTCAGCTTTTCTCAGGGAATCCTTAATCTCAATTGATTTGAATTCAGCCTGAACACGTTTCTTTTCAAGACTCTCAGTTGATTTAAGAAGGTTGAATTGTAGTTGTAGTTCAGCCTTCTTCAATGAATCATCGAGACGATTTTGCTCCAACTGTTTTAGTAATATCTGAAATTTTTGCAACCGGAGTGTTGTTGAATCATCCTGACCGTTTACAACTAACTGGAAGTTCATGAGAAGACCGACCAGAATCATCAATTTGTATTTCATACAATTAATTATAGATTTTAGGACAACTTTATGAGCTAAACAGATCAACAATAAAATACAAGTTATGTTAATTTCAAATCATTTTTATGGATATATTACATTATTATTTATTGTTATGTCTGAAAATCAGGAACCAATGACGACGAATCTGAAACCGGAATTAATTGAAAGTTTTGTAAAACAAAGGATGAATGAATATGACTGCGGTCATGACTGGTGGCATATTATGAGAGTCAGGCAACTTGCCCGGTACATTAATGAACAGGAGAAAATGGCAGACAACGTAATTCTTGATATTGCTGCCTGTCTGCATGATATGGCTGACTCAAAATTTGCCGATGCTAAAACAGAACAGTTTTATGCCGAGATATCAGCTTTTTTGCAGGAAACAGGCATGTCGGATATTAGCGAACAATTAATCAGAGTCATTAAAAATGTATCATTTAGCAACAGGAATAAATCAGGAGAGCTGAATGATCCGGTACTTCTGATTTTGCAGGATGCGGATATGCTTGATGCCATGGGTGCAATAGGAATTGCCAGGGCTTTCAGTTACGGAGGTTTCAGGAAGAGAGCCATCTTTAATCCGGAGGATGACCAGGGAAAGAGCCTGTCTACCATAGCTCATTTCCATGATAAGCTTTTAAAGCTTAAAGATATGATGAATACGTCAACCGGGAGGGCTCTGGCAGATGAGAGACATTTGTTTCTTGAAAAATACCTGGAGGAGTTTTACAGGGAGTGGAATTTTGCCATCCCCCTGTTCCCCCCAGATAACAAGTGTTAAATTTACACTGGAATTCAGTAAAAACTCCGATGAACCCTATGGTTAAAAAAGTAAAATATTTTGATAACTTTCGCCCTGATTTTTAAAATATTTTAATTAGTTATAATGAGCAAACAAAACAAATTCAATTTTCCCGGTCTTAAAGAGCAGCTTGCCCGAATCGGCAAATGGCTTGAAAACAATCATATTCCGCCCAGAATTTTATTTATAGTAACAGGTATTGCATCCACCGTATGGTTTCTTATCAGGGTCATTCCCAAGCCTTCCCGCGCCTATTATCCCTGTATGCGCACTGCCGCACCGGTAATGTCGGGTTTTGTCATTTATCTGCTTTCGGTGGGTGGAGTATCGCTCACACTCAGAAAAGCTTACAGGAATATCAGAAGATCAAGTTATTTTACAGCATCGTTATGGCTCATGTTTGGCATCGTAATGTTTTTTTCAGGGCTTACCCGTGATACCTCCGTTACTTCAGCGGCTGCTGTCTATCGCATGGGACCGGAAGATGGTCCGAATATGCCTGTCGGTAATGGCACCGGCATATATCCGGGCAGGGTTATATGGGCATGGAATCCGGCCGCTGCAAATGAAAACTGCAAAAACGAGATTGAAAACGGCGACTGGTATTTTAATCCTGTGAATGCCAGTCAGGAGCTGATAAGTGAGATGGTTTCCCGGTCTGTGCAGGAGATAAGTGGAAAAAAAAATCTGAAAATTGCATGGGATGAGCTTTTCAAATACCATAACGAGAAAAAGAATAAAAAGGCCGATGGTTATTCACAGGGTGAGAAGATATTCATTAAAATAAACCAGGGGACAGCATCCTGGGTTTTATCAAAGGAGGAACAGGATAATGGCTACACAGTATCTTCATCGCTGAAATCGGTGCAGCAGCGAAAGCTAAGATCGATGGGAGCCACGGAGACCTCACCCTATATAGTTCTGGAACTTCTGAGGGAGCTTGTCAATGTGGCAGGTGTCAGACAGCAGGATATCGCAGTAGGAGATCCAATATCGCACATTTTCGGACATAATTATAATGTCTGGCATGCAGAATTCCCCGAGGTGGCTTATGTTGACAGGTTTTCAGATAATTTCGGAAGAACACTGATAAAAAGAACAGAGAAGGAACTGGTATATTATTCTGACAAGAAGCAGAGTGACAAGCTTTATGATATTATTGAAAATGCTGATTACATGATCAATGTAGCAAGTCTTAAGCCACATGGATCAGCAGGCATCAGCCTTACGGCGAAGAATCATTTTGGTTCTCAGGGAAGGCAAAGTGCCAGCCATCTGCATTATGCCCTGATAGCCCCTTCATGGGAGTCGTATCCCAGAGAGGCCGGAAATCCTTCAAATGGCGGCTATAAGAAGTACAGGGTACTTGTCGACATGATGGGCAGTCGTTACTTAGGCAGAAACACGATGCTTTATATCGTTGACGGGTTATTCGGTGGCGGAGCCGATGAGACCAGGGGACCGGTCAAATATTTTATGCCGCCTTTCAACAACAACTGGAGCAGTTCAATATTCATATCCCAGGATCAGGTGGCACTGGAATCTGTCTGTTATGATTTTCTGAGGAACGAATGGAATGGAAAGAACCGGCATAACGATGCGAACAATGTTTTTGAGAATGGTCCGGCGATGTTTGGTGTTGATGATTACCTTCATCAGGCCGCTGATCCGAAGAACTGGCCCGATGGAATAATCTACGATCCTGATAACAGCGGCACTCCCCTTCCAAGCCTTGGAGTACACGAACACTGGAACAATGCCAATGCCAAACAGTATTCAGGCAATCTGGGCAAGGCAAATGGTATAACGCTTGTCTCTATTCCTGATTCACTTGTAAAGAACGTTGTTAAGATAAGGAATTGAGAATGATAAAATGGTGATTATCCGGAAGTCAACTCATAAGGAAAATATCAGCAATATATTTCCTTAAGTTCTACGATTCGTTCAGCAATACGCACCCTGTTCCTGCATTCGCCTTTGCACTTTCCGCAATCCATACAGGCATCAAGACCTTTTCCCGGCTGGATCTGTGCAAGTGTCTGTTTTGCCATTAGCGGATTCCCGTATGACAAGGCGTACATGTGGGTCCTCATAAGGGAAGGAATATCAGCTCCGGAGGGGCAGGAATCAACACATGATCCGCAATGCCTGCACACGGATTGAATGGCCAGCTGAATATCACGGCTTTTGAAAAAATCTTCTTCCTCCTTTGTTAAACTCAGATCATAGGCAACAGCCATATCCTGTTCCAGTTGCTGGTAGTCCGTAAACCCGGGTACTGCTGTTGTTATAAATTCGTGTCTGAGAACCCATTTCAGAAGTGCCGAATTCATCGTTTCTCCTTCATAAAATTTCTGGAGGTTTGCGGGCAATTCCCTTTTATACCAGTCCTGTTTGCACTGAGTCTTCATGGCTACAAGTCCGATACCGGCCTCATGCGCCAGCTTCAGGGAATTAAACACTCTCTCGTCCTGAAACATTGAGTAGTTGAATGAGAGGAGGATGACATCATACAGTTTTTTCTTTGCGGTATCGGCGACCAGGTCAGGCCAGTCGGAATGGGTTGAAAAACCCGAAAATCTTATTTTCTTTTTTGCCTTCAGGTCGGAAAAGGCCTCAAGTATGTATTTATCATTTGCCGTATCGGTCTGACTGATGGCATGAACATAAAGAATATCAACCCAATCCATGTTCAAACGTTGAAGGCTTTCATCAAATCTTTTCAGAAAGAATTCCTTTCTCTCCTTTCCGTTTTGTATGGGGGGACCGAAAAGTCCGACTTTTGTGGAAATTGTCACATCTTCCCTGTTGACTTTAAGTTCGCGGAGAACGGAACCAACCATCTTTTCATTATTTCCGTTCTGGTATACCCAGGCAGTATCAAAATGTCTTACTCCGTTCTCCCATGCTGCCTTAAGAAGATTTGGATTACTTGCATTCATGACACCCATGCTCACAACCGGCAGTCGTATGCCTGTTTTTCCCAGGACTCTGAACTGAATTTTATTTTTGTTTTCGACAGCGGTTAAAGTTTTGCTTCCCCGCATCATTGAGGAAGCAGGAATACCCATTAAATTAACCATTGCGAGTTGCAGTGCTGAGCTCCCAAGAAATTTTCTTCTGTCCATGATTGGATGATTTTGGTTCTGAAATATTGGTAATTTATAATTCTTTCATGAAGAAGTAAAATTATCTACAGTAAAAATAATATTATTGTCCGATTGAAAGATAATAATTTGCCCATCATTTCGTTTCGGTCTTTAATAAATAATGACCATTCAGTGACTGCTATGCCCTATGTTTATTTGTTTATTTTGCAGGAATTACCTTTTGTGGATTACTTTTTTGATGGTCTGAAAATAGGAGAAGCTATATGGTTTTTGTTGCGTGGCGGGCGGTATTTATGAGCGGCACATGAGTAAAACGGACCAATCAGAAGTATGGAAAAGACCAGTATTAATAGTCTGATGATAATTTTCACCGTCATAAATTCCGTTTAATGTTTAACGTTCTTTTAATCCTAAAAGTATTTTAACGGCAAAGCACACTAACCTTTGGATATACAGCTGCTCGATCAGATAAATCCTTCTTCTGAATTTAATTGGTAGGGTTTTTGGGAGAATGGATTTATGAAACTACGTAGACAGGACAAGATATACGGTTTGCCCGGGTGATTGACAAACGACAATAAAGATTTGATGCATCACGACACCAAATTCCCTGAAATATACTTAACTTTAATTCAATAGTGAAAGTTGAAAGTTGGGCATAAGTATAATAATGCTATCTGAGTCAATGTGTTGTGTGAGATTGCTTATGTGACTGACGGGGCGGGAGCGTCATCTGAGTTCAGGAAAAATGGAGGAGGAAGTAAGAAGTAAGAAGTAAGAAGTTGGAAGTTGGAAGTAGACAGAAGAAAAGCGGCAGGAGGCAGTTATAAAGAGTATTCTTAATGCCATCAGGAACATTAAGCACAGGCTGATTTTATAGCTGATTTATTCATGTGGCCAACGCACGAGCTGTCATATTTGGAAAGACCCTACTCTACTGCTTGCCGGACGCAATACAATTGATATATATTAACAGAGAAGATCCTGAAAAATATTTCATTGATACCGAATTTCTGGGGATTACTTCCAAGCAATAGTAAATATAATACCAATGCCAGATAACATGTATCCTACGATGCTTATAAAAAAAATAAACGCTCCGCTAACTCAGATGGTGCTCTCTAGCAGCCGTTATCCGCTCGATTTGGATACCATGATAGTGATTTACAACACTTCAATAACGGTTCATTTTCATTCAGCTCCTCTAATAATACCAGTACTGAATATTTCCAGCCTTTTCCCAGACCTTCAGTCATTAACCCTGATGCCAAAAGTACACAACCCTTGAAATATGAGCACCACAAGGCGATTTGGTCAATATGCCTGAACATCCTGACCGATAAATCACAATTTAACACGGACGGTGCTCTTTGCTACTGAAATCTATTTTTTTGTAACTGGTGTCTGCATAGTCGCTGTGAAATAATACAGGAAAAGTAGAGGAATAAATTAGAAGGTTACTTTCTAAAATCAGCCTTATTTTTGACTCCCGGTTTTCATAACATTCTGTTTTTTTGAGTTTTCCAATAGACCAAGCACGGGTAATACCAAGACAATGGCAAAAAGGATTCCCATAATCCAATTAAGTATTATATTATTAGAATGGGTTACCCAATAAAATGTTATTATTGACAATAAAAATGACTGAATCAGGATTTCAACCAAACCTCCCCAATTTCTTCCATAGTCTGATTTCAAATATATGAATCCCTCAATAGAACTTGCAGCAGGAGCAAACGTTGATAGTATTCCGATTGCTACCAGCATAATCCACATAATAATCCAACCATCTGATTGTTGAAATAAAATATCCCTGATGAGATAGAACACTATACCAAACAGAATTCCTCTTACAGGCTGAAATAGAGTTCCGGCACGAACAATTATATCAGTTGCAGGTCGCATATTATTTTTCGGATCAGATAACGTTGATGAGTATTTAAATAAAGTAAAAGCACTAAATCCCACTACAAAATAGGTTATCGTATGCACAATGGCAGTTTGTATAAGAATTCTCCAAAACATTTTTCAATTATTTTCAGTAAATATAAATACTTTACCGGGAGAAATTCCACGCCGTCTTCTAACCTTATGCCGTGACACTCATACTATTCTTAAATTAATGATAATGAAAATAAAATTATTGACAATTCTAATCCTGATCAGTTTTAACTCATATGCACAAAAAAGATTTATAACTGTCGACAATACCAAAATCTGGATTAATACTATTGGGATTGAAAATCGCAAAGAGGGTCAACCCGTGATTATATTTGAAAGTGGTCTTGGAACACCAATGGGTCCCTGGGATAGAGTATTAACCGGAGTTTCAGAATTAGCCCCTCTGGTTACTTACGACAGACCAGGAATTGGAGAGTCTGAACCAGATAATGAATTACCTACTATTAAAAATGTATCAGACAGACTAATCAGAATTTTAAATCATCTGGGTATTGCTCCTCCCTATATTCTTGTCGGGCATTCATTAGGCGGTGCTTATGTTCGCGGATTTGCAGTATATTATCCAGATTTTTTAGCTGGATTAGTAATAATTGATCCTGCTGATTTCACTGAAACCAAATTGAACAAAAGGAAGCCTTACCTTGACATTGGTTTAACAAATGAACAAGTAGATACCCTATTTAAAAAATGGGAAAAAGCGGACGAGGAGAATAAAGATAAACCATCTACAACTCCAAAGTCGATAATTGAGGAAAACGAAGTCCTGGCGAAACTTAGAGAAACTGATTTTAAAGAAATAACAGATTCTGAATTGCCAAATATTCCTGTTCATATTTTAACAGGTGGCCGATATGATACCCCACAAAGATTTAGAATTAAAGAACTTAATGATTCATTACTGTTTCGGGCAAAAATGAAAAACAGAGTTGACAGATGGACTGATGTTATTCAATCAGTTGATAAGGGGATGCTTTTCTACAGTGGCGATGCAGGACATTTTGTACAATGGGATGATCCTGAGCTGTTGATCTCAAGCATAAGAATTGTCTTGCAGGACTATGAATTATTAAAGAAAAAATAACATGCCATCACACAATAAAAGCAGAATAGCACAACCTCTCCATATTGCCGGGCCATCAGCTGCAAGGCAGTATAACATAACGACTTGGCTTCCAAAGCACAAGCAAGAGTTTGGCAGCCCGACCGTGCAACCATTCCACAATGTCAAACAGATGCTTGACGCCAACCATGACCATCATTTAACAAGGATTTCGTAACTTTATAACTTAAATCTGGATAAATGTAACCTGCTCATGAGGATGCTAAATCTCTGTAACGTTCCTTCTAACGGGCAAAATGTGGTAATTTGGTGTATTTATTTAGTTGTATGCAATGTTTTGTAAAGACACATTGTAATTTATAAATAGCTCATAATTATGAAGAATTCTGGTAAAACCAAAAATGAATTATTAAAAGAGTTACAGGAATTACGACAAGAGAATAATTCTTTAAAAGCATCAAATACAGACATTTCCAAATATAAGAAAGCTAAGGAGGCTCTGCATGCTTCCGAAATCCGCTATCGCAGACTTTTTGAATCTGCGAAAGATGGCATTCTTATCCTGGATGCAGAAACAGGTAAAATTGTTGACGTGAATCCATTTTTAATTGATTTGCTAGGGTTCTCGTATGAAGAATTCACTAAAAAATCAATTTGGGAAATAGGTTCTTTTAAAGATATAATTTCTAATTATGATAAATTTTTGGACCTGCAGCAAAAGGAATATGTCCGCTATCATGATTTACCTATTGTAACCAACACCGGACGTAAAATTCATGTCGAATTCGTCAGTAATGTGTATTCGGCTAATAATAAAAAAGTAATCCAATGCAATATTCGTGATATTTCCCAACGAATTAAAATTGAAACGGATTTAATAGAAGCAAAAGAAAATGCCGAAGAAAGCGATCGTCTCAAAACCGCTTTTCTTACCAATATGAGTCATGAGATACGTACTCCTATGAACGGCATTCTTGGATTTACTGAACTCTTAAAAGAACCAAACTTAAAAAGTGATGACATACAGGATTACATTCAAATTATCCAGATAAGTGGCACACGTATGCTAAATACCATCAATAATATTGTTGATGTTTCGAAAATTGAATCGGGACTTATTCAAAATAATATTTCCGAGACTAATATTAACGATAAAATGGAATTTACTTATAAATTCTTTAACCCGGAAGCTGAGTTTAAAGGGTTGCAGCTTTCCCTGAAAAATGGTTTGACAGCAAAAGAATCCATCATTAAAACAGACAATGAAAAGGTCTATGGAATACTGACAAACCTGGTTAAGAATGCAATTAAGTTTACTTATGAAGGATCAATTATTTTTGGTTATGATAAGAAGGGTGAATTCCTTGAATTCTTTGTAAAAGACACAGGGGTAGGCATTCCTGAGAATCAGAAGAAATTTATTTTTGAAAGATTCAGGCAGGGCAGTGAATCGCACAACCGGGGTTACGAAGGTAGTGGTTTGGGTTTATCCATAGCCAAAAGCTATGTAGAAATGCTTGGTGGGAAAATATGGGTGGAAAGCCAGGAAGGAAAAGGCACAACATTTTATTTTACTATTCCTTGTAATGCTGTTTCGGAAGAAAAAACAGAAATAATAGATGTTGTTTCCTCAGACCTTAAAGAAATTCAATTACAAAACCTGAAAATATTAATTGTTGAAGATGATGAAATATCTTATTCACTTCTCGTAAGAATGCTTCAAAAGATCAGTAAAGAAATTTTACATGCAATGACAGGGATAGATGCTATAGAAAAATGCAGGAACAATCCTGACCTCGACTTGGTTTTAATGGACATTAGAATGCCGGCTATGGATGGAAATGAAGCCACGCGCCAAATCCGTCAATTTAACAAGGATGTAATTATAATTGCTCAAACTGCATATGCATTCTCAAATGACAAAGAAACAGTTATTAAGGCCGGAAGCAATGATTATATTTCTAAACCGATTAACAGTACTTTGCTTTATGAGTTGATCAAAAAAAATTGTAAAAAAATCAGTAATGAAGAAGAAAAGACTTGAGACCAGGATATCTCATTCGGATCTAGAATTGAGTAATCTGAAATCGGGTATTAAAGAAACCAGGGAACCAGTCGACAGCAAGCTGCAGGAAGTGTCTTTACAGTCAGGCGAAGAAAAATTCCGGATAATAACTGAAAATTCCGCAGATGCCATTTTCATAACGGATCAGGAGGGCAAGTATATATATACCAATAAGGCAGTATCGTTTCTGCTTGGTTATTCACCAGAGGAGATGAAAAGCAAGACAATTGCAGACCTCTCACCACCAGACAAAATAGAGGAATATTTTGAATTTTTTAAGCAGGCATTGAATGTAGGTAAGGGTTTTACTGAAATTGAACTTTTAAAAAAAGACGGCAATTATATATCTGCAGACTTAAACATTGCTTTATTACCAGATGGTTTTGTATATGGAAGTTGCAGAGACATTTCCAATCGTAAGAAAGCATTGACGGATTTAACAGAATCATTTCAATTCAATTCACAAATCATTAATAGTATAGATCAGGGTGTTATTGTTTACGACAGTAATCTGCGTTATTTGTTATGGAATGCATTTATGGAAAAATTCACAGGATTTCCCGTTTCAAAGGTATTAGGGAAACTTGCCATTGAGGTATTCCCATTCTTAGAAGATACAGGAGTAATTAAATCGCTTAAAAGAACATTAAATGGAGAGATTATAGAGCCTATTGATTTTCCCTTTAATTTGCCTGATTCAGGAAAATCTGGTTGGGCATCCGATAAAAATGTGCCTTTACGAAATGAAAATGGAGAAATTATCGGGGTCATAGGAACCGTTTATGACATCACTGAGAGAAAGAACTTGGAAGAAAGCCTGAAGAGTATTAATGAACGGTTTGTCCTTGCAACTACTGCTGCTGCCATAAGTGTCTGGGAGCATGATTTTATTACCGATACAATTCAAATAGATGATAATTTTAATATGATATTCGGGAATACTCAAGATAATTATCAAATCGACTTCAACCGGTTTACTAAATTTATTCACCCTGATGATGTTGATATTATTAAAAGTAATATTGAAGAAGCCATAAAATCGGATAAAAACATGAACTTTGAATTCCGAATTATCAGACCTGATGGCAATATCAGAAATATCAGCGCTTATGGTAAAATAGCAAAGGATAAAACTAATAAACCTGTAAAGTTCATTGGTGTAAATACGGATATAACTGATTTTAAGAATGCCGAACTGGCAATTAAAGATAATGAAAGAAAATTGCTTCAACTTAATGCAGACAAAGACCGCTTTATATCAATTCTTTCACACGATTTACGAAGTCCCTTTAATAACCTTCTTGGTCTGTCAGATATTTTGACAGAAGATATTCATAAACTCAATATTGACGAAATTGAAAAGCTCGCAAACCAGGTTAAATCAACCGCACGAAGCGCTTTTGATTTACTTGAAGATATATTGTTGTGGGCAAGAACACAGCAGGGTAGTATTCCTTTCAATCCAAAATTAATAAGTTTCAGGAATATTTATATGAATATTCTTGAAACACTTAATTCAAATGCCAATGTAAAAAACCTTACAATTAATTATTCGGCACCCGATGGAACAAATATATTTGCTGATATTGATATGATAAAAACAGTACTAAGAAATCTTGTATCAAATGCAATAAAGTTTACCCGCATTGGTGGTAAAATAAATATTAATGCTGAGGAAAATTCTGAATATAATATCATATCAGTCTCGGATAATGGTGTTGGAATAGCCCCTGGTGATTTGACGAAACTTTTCAATATATCTGAAGTTCTTTCAACAAAAGGGACAGCAAATGAGAAAGGAACGGGTTTAGGATTATTGCTTTGCAAAGAATTCGTAGAGAAACATGGAGGCAAAATCTGGGTTGAAAGTGAAATTGGGAGAGGGAGTGATTTTAAATTTACTTTGCCAATATCTGTCTAACAGGCAAACTGAAATTAATTTGTTCCGCTCATGGTGCGCAAAGCTGCAAGCAATAAACATTCAGCATCATGACATCCCGATAGCTATAATTTCGATGTTTAGGTTTTTAGACAGACTCCATTTAGCAAACATATTGACTATGAAAAGCTGTTCATTAGTTATCAAACATTAGCCAGCACACAATGACAACACAAACAGATAATATTTCTGTGCTTCGATCTCTTAATCAGCAGCTTAATGACTCTAAACTCCAGACATCCAAAGATATAGCAGGTTGGATGGGGGCTATACAAGCTCAGGATTATAGTATGTCAAAATGGGCTTTGGGTATCCGGCTTCAGAATTCAACTGAAGATTCGATAAATAAGGAAATCAATTCAGGAAGCATTGTTAGAACACATTTGTTGAGACCTACGTGGCATTTTGTCTCATCTGATGACATTTATTGGATATTGGAACTCACTGCGCCACGAATTAAAGCATCCTTAATATTCAGAGATAAGCAGTTAGGATTAACGGATGCTATTTTCAATAAATGCAATCGTATCCTGGAAAAATCACTTAGAGACTGTAATCATCAAACTCGGGAAGAATTGGTATTGGAATTAAAGAAATCTAAAATTAATGTTGCAGAAAATAGAGCATCTCATATTTTTTTGAGAGCTGAAATGGATGGTATTATTTGTAGTGGGAAACAAAAAAATGGGAAGCCAACATATGCAATCCTTGAAGAATGGGTTCCGGTACACGAAAAGATCTATAGGGACGAAGCATTAAAAGAACTTGCTCTTCGCTACTTTTCTAGCCATGGACCTGCCACTATAAATGATTTTAATTGGTGGTCAGGTCTATCAATGACCGATGTAAAACTTGCATTAAACTACAATAAAGATTACCTGACATCTGAAGTAATTCTAAATCAAACTTATTGGATGGCAAATAAAAATATAAAACCAAACCCTGACTTCAACGAGATCTATTTTTTACCAGCTTACGATGAATTTCTCATTGGTTACCGGGA
The DNA here is from genome assembly GCA_963789465.1 of uncultured Bacteroidales bacterium. Classification (GTDB taxonomy): domain Bacteria; phylum Bacteroidota; class Bacteroidia; order Bacteroidales; family VadinHA17; genus LD21. Next base: position 1,317,666 of record CAWBLL010000019.1, on the reverse strand, counting down.
TAGAGCAGCATCCTTGTCATTAGTTCACAATAAAAAAGTTATTTCGAATAATGGTATATTTCATCCAACACTATTGCAGAATGGACAAGTAATTGGCACCTGGAAGCGTAATATTAATAACAATCGCGTAATACTTTCCAAAAACATTTTTAAGCCCGGGACTGCTAATCAGGACAATATTCTCCTAAGAAGCTTAACACGGTACTCAGATTTTATTGGTAAAACAATAGAATTAATATAAAAAAGTCTCCGCTCAGGGCGCGTGCAGCTACGGGTCGCCTTTCCCGGAGGGGATGCTTTCAAATAAAAGCACCTTTACAAGGTGCATATTTATTTTTTACACATCCTTCCCATTTATAAATAATGGTCAGGTTGTGTAAAAAATAAATTGCTGCTTTTGCAGCCTTTTATTTGAGCGGGAAAAGGGATTCGAACCCTCGACCCTCAGCTTGGGAATCATAACCATATTGGTGAAATCACGTAATTATAAGGTTGAAGTATTCAAACCAAAGTGCACCATTTTGGCAACCTGCTTCTTATTGCAGTTTAACTAATGGCCTATTTTTATTAATCGGCACGAAACTTTAACGTATGAACCATTTTGATTCAGATAAAGTGAATCTCCATTTGATTTGAATTTGTGTGTTCCCACTAATATCCATTCCCAGGAATTTAAAGCAATTCTGATTTCATCGTCATTAAATTCTATTGAATTGCTTTTAATAAGATAATTTCCTCTGCCAAAATCAAGAGCATCTGAACCAGTGTAGGAATATGTACTAATGTCAAACTTTATTGTTATAGTGTCAACCGATTTATTGTGCGTACCCAAATAATATATTGTTTTTACTCCAGAGTAAGTTCCCGTCGAAAATTCAGAAATTTCAGTATCATCTTTTGAACACCCAAAACATAATACAATAACTGCCAGCAGAAATACTATCCTTTTCATGATCTTATTCAGAGTGCTAATACCTGTACCGGTTGTCAATCATAATATTCTCCATATCTTTTTAATTCTTTGTACATCCGCCACGACATGCACACATTGTCCCATCAATACCTGTTACCGTTCCAACTGATCCATAATCATAATTTTATTTATTGCGGCAATTATGATGGTGACGAGAAAAATTAATCTGATGATCTTCATATTGATCAGGGTTCGATTAATCTTAATAAAAATACCGGATTTATTATCTTCATTGTTTCTTCAAGTATGCCTTTCATTTTATTCGGATGTAATAAGAAACGGGGCCATCAACATAAGCAGCATTTATAATCAGGCTGTCATTGAAAATGTCGAAGTATGAACGAATATCCGAATCGTAAATTAATATTTTGCTTGCGGATCTGGTCGGATCTGCTTCGATGCTATAGTTGGTTGTTTTGGAAAGCGTGTCATTCCTGTACTCATTCATAATACCATCACCTGTAAATTCAAGTGTAACTGAAAACATTGCGGTTTGCGGATTTGATACTTGTCCTGTCCATGGACTAACTGATTTTATCCAGTCCCATTTACCGATAATTGGATCGGAAACAGTTTCCTTATCCTTTTGAAAACCAACCAATAATGTAAAAAGGGTCAATAACAGATACTTTAAGAGACTGGTTTTCATAAATTATTTCTGAAAATAATCACGGTTTATGGCTTGCTATCATCTATACACATATTCAGTCATTCCATTTACCTTAATGGGGTATCCCTTATCATTATATTCATAGGAGTTTTCAGTTATCTGCACTTTTTCAATCGACGGATCAACATCAAAATTAAGTGTACAGGTTTCTTTTGTAATATTGTTTGGATTAGTGAAAACACCAGGTGTTGTCAACCGGTGAAATGATTGATAAGGATTATGCATATTATCATATTCATACTGTGTGGTTGTACTTAACTCAGCAATTCCTGTATATGATATATTGTACTTAGTCTGCTCAGTTATGTTTCCTTTTTCATCATATTTATAATCTGTGTAACCCGATTTTGAATTATTATAATACCCTGTTGCCCTTATTATTCTGTCATTCTCATATAGGAATTCCACGAATTCGGTAGTATTCACAGATGGACGGATATATGATTTTCGGACTACTTGGCCATTTTTGTTATATTCCAATGAATGGGAAATGCTTTTTGGAGTGTTATCAGGATTTACCCATTCTTGTCGGTTCATTGCAGCCTCAATAACAGTGCTGTTACTGCTTGCCATAGAATCGTCCCAATAAAAATCTGATTTTACCAACTGATTCATATCGTTGTAGGAATGCCTGGCGTAATGAAATTTACTTTTTTCTTCGCTTACTAAATTTGCACTGTTATATGAATATTCCATATAAATTTCACCATCTATTAATACTTTGCTTATCAACGGAATATCCTTATTTTCGATAATTAATTGCTTGTCTTTTTCACAAGAAATTAACGACAGGGTAAAGAAAATAAAGAAGAGTATCTTTTTCATGATATCAGGTTAAGCGTTAATATTTTCACAACAAGAAACAAGCCAATAGAAGAACAAAGTTCGAACATTATTGCATGAAAGTCAATTTGCACTGTGCTTTTTCTTGTTATTATCTCCCAGGTTCACCAAATAATCAAAAGAAGCAAGTGACCAGAGAAGGTCCAACAAGTAGTAATGACCTATATATATTTCTTGTATTCTTCCATCTCTATTCTCATCCGCTCAGCCAGGTATGCATTACCTTCACTCAATTCCCTATAAATGAGTCTGGCGTCTGCTAAATACCTTTTCCTCTTACCTGGAGTCCATTTTTCTGGAGGTGGCTGGAGATTGGTAATTCTGTCAGCCAGTTTGACAGCCCATACCTCTTTTCGACGTGTCTTTATCCTATCTAAGCTATCAATTATGCGTCGTTCCCTGGGAAGGCTTTCATTCTTAGTCAGAGCTAATACTCCCGCTGCTATTTCTGATCAAAAAGTTTCTCCAAGTTCATCATATGTTGTTTCTGTGTCCTCAATGGTATCGTGCAATAAAGCTACCTGGACTGCAAAATCAAGATCAAAATCAGGAGTAAATAGTGCAGCTAACATGATCTCCATAGCTACATTGCTGATATGAACCACATAAGGGAGGTTTGTCCCGGGAACTTTCTGATTCTTTGCCGTGTGCTTCTCACCGGCAAATTTTAAAGCTTGCTGATAAAGGGCTTGGATGCTCATTGTAAAATCGTTTCCATATTTAATAATCAAACATTGCCAGATAAGTGTAAGTATCTGATTTCATTAGTGTCCACATAAATATAATTGATTTTCAACTATATATAATTAAGTTCTTTGACTTCCTTGTAATCCTGGTTTATAAGTAGTTAATATCGAGGCTTTTTGATAATTTAGATTATTGTGAAGTTATACAATTTCATTGTGGAAGTACCTTAGGGGTGTTGAAAAAGTCTGAAATAACAGAGCACGCAAAGTTATTGCAAAGTGAGCAAAGTTAAAGCGTTGTCATTAAGGTTAGAATTTATAACCAACTGAAATGTTTAGACACCTGTTCCAGAGATCCTCATCCGGATCGCCGCTTATGTTTTTCAATCCATACTTATAATTAAGACATAAAATTATGCGGCTCTTGAACTCATAGGATATAAAGCCTCCGAAACCTGCATCAAAGCGCTCCAATATAGTGGCGGTTTCCCCGGAAGGATATCTATTTCCGTTATTATCTTCAAACACGAGCTCGTCTTCAGAGAAAAGTTTTACTTCCGCTGTAACATTTTCACTGTTGACAGAACCTTCGATCTTAGCTTTCCCTCCTATACCATAACTGAAGAATGGACCTGCCCCGATGTTTAATTTATCTGATTGTGCAGATGGAAATCCCACTTTTAAATAAACTGGCAAATCAATATATAAAGGAACAATTTCAGTCTTGTATTTCACCGACAAAGTTATGTATCCTAATGAACCTGGAATCGTTAATGTTTGATTAACTGTCGATTTAGCGCCCTGCATTGTGAATAAAAGCTCAGGTTGCAAAGAGAAATGATTATCTATGACAGCCTCAGCAAATGCTCCGCCATGAAAGCCGGCTAAGGTATTGTATTCCGGAATTATCCCTCCATCGGTTGACGATCTGAATTTTGACAAGGATGTGCCGGCTTTGATACCAAAATTTACCTGAGAAGAAAGGGTCAGAGAGTACAGGCACACAAAAGCCAGCAAAAATTGTTTTTTCATATTACTGCTTTCTTAAATTGACAGATTTGTTTCATAGATGGATCCGATTGCAATTCAGTGGTTTGAGCTTTTAATCGAGCTTTCATTCAAGTAATAAATAATACTTCATTTATTGTGAATCAGACATATAAAGTTATCAAATACATAATAATTTATATCCACGGTCATAATATTTTTTTATGTCGTACAAAAAAGATTTTTTTGGAAAAATTTCTCACTTCTTCTTTTTGCGCAAGAATTGACCACCCGCAAAAACCACCCCCGCTAAGTTTTGAGTTGGGATGCATCCTGACTGGAACTTACTTATTCACAAAATCCATTTAGCTATGGTCAAAATTATTGATTATCAGAGGAATGAAAACAAGATTTGAGCCGACTTCTTCCTTCTGGTTCTCCATGGTGGTTTGCAGATCGTAAAGTCTGAAGAGACTGGCATTGATTTATAATAATTTAGCCTCTTATTTATCTCTATTGCCCTGTCTCCTTTGGTCTTATTACATTCATCTCTAATGAACATCCATTTCAGTTTTGTGCCTGGTATAAGCGTTTTACCTGACTGAAACCATAATCTGTGATTTATTTCTTTTCTTTTCACTATTTATCGACAACCTAATTCTTTAGACGGTGCGAGGGCAAGCCGGAAAAGGTTGAAACCACAGCCCACCGTTCCCGGGGGGAGTTCCCTTCAAACAAATGCGTCACTTCGTGCCGCTTTTTTGTTTGAGAAGGCAAAGACCTTAAAAACAAAACATCAATAATGCTATCCAACTGGTTAGGAATTTGGGGCTGTGTAAAATAAAATTGTTTTAATAATGACTATGGTTTATATTTGATTATGATATAAATAAACCTCCAATGTCAAGCATTATTGAAGGTTACAAAAATGACATCTTCATCAGCTTTATTATTTTAATTTGGGCGTTTCCTATTTTGAGTTGCAGCAATATGATAAAGCAATCCCCAATTTTGAAAAAGTATTGGCAATATATGATGAATGGGGAACGAAACCAATATGGGTCTACCTATACCTTCCGCTTGGATTTTCATATATTAAAACAGGAGATTTCAAAAAAGCAAAAAGCCTTTTCAAGAAAGCTGAACAGGATTTTCCCGATTATATTGAACTCATGTCTCTTCAATCCATATTGTCACTGGCTGAAAGAGATACCATTTCAGCAAATAAAAATATTAAGAAATGCATATCTGCTTTAAAAGACAGATCATTTTCGAAAACGGTGATTAAGAGTGTTCTGGCCGGATATTACAATGAAGCAGGCATTCCTGATGTAGCTGAGAAATACAAGCGTGAAGCACTCTCATTAGAACCTGAAAACCCGGATTTAATTAATAATCTTGCCTATTTTCTCATTAATAATGATCAGGATGTTAATGAAGGCCTTGGACTTATTGACAGGGCACTTGAAGCAAATCCGGAATTTTATGAATACTTGGATACAAAAGGGTGGGGATTGTATAAACAGGGGAAATATACAGAAGCAAAGGATATGCTTCAAAAAAGCTGGGATTTAAGAATGAAAAATGCTAGATATAGTCACGAGGCCTATCTTCACCTGGAGGCTGCAAAAAAGTCGGCAGCCGGTCAGATATAACTGCAAACCGAATAAGGAAAGTCTAATCAATTTCCATTATCAGAGTCCTGGAATAACCCCACTTCATTTGACGAAAATTGTCTGCTACTCGCGGTGGCACGTACCAGATTGAGTTTGATTGAAGGACTAAATAAATTTGACTTTGGCTCAATCAAGACTTAATTTTGATAAATAAAAAGTAATCCTGAAATGGCATGTATCATTAATGGATATAGTATTGTAATTATTATTTGATGTCGGAACACAATGAATTTTAGTTAAAGAATCATCTTATAAATCACAGATTTGGCTATCGCCTATGATATATTTATCAGTTACTCCAGCACTGATAAAGACGCTGCTGACTGGGTATACTCAATTCTGGAAGAAAACGGGATAAGTTGATGGATGGCACCTCGCAATATTACTCCGGGAGCGCCTATTATGAATACATAAAAGCGCTTAATTACACGATTGATTATAGCAGAGAATCATTATTACAAGCCAGGGATTATCTGAACAATGGTATTATAAAAGAACCTGACTGGGCACCTCTTTATTCGGGTATGGCTCAAGTCTGAATTTCGATACAAATAATGGGATTTGAACCAACTTCCATTACCGCCCCTGAAATTTACAGGAATCTTAATAAAGCCATTGAACTGGATCCGAACCTTTCAGAGACTCATAATTTGAAAGCTTTGGTTGCTCAATGGATGGAATGGGATTGGGAAAAGAGTGAAAAGGAGTTTTTAATGGCACTGGCTATTAATCCCAACAACGCCTATTCGAGAGTAATGTATGGCCAGTTATTATGTATTCTGCAAAGAACCGACGAAGGAACAGCACAAGGCCGACTGGCACTCGACCTGGATCTGTTAAATCCGATAATGAAATGTTCATATGTACCAATATTACAATGTACCGGTGATTGTAAAACTGCGTTGGCTCTTGCTGAAGAAGTCACAGCTGCTTATCCGGGACACTATCTTGCCAATGCTGAAATTGAAAATGTGGCTTTTCAATGTAAAGAATATGATAAAATGATTAATGCAGACAGATATCTTCTACCCATAAATAACATTAAACAAGAAGATATAAAAGAAATTGAACGGATTTTCAAAGAGAAGGGTATTGTCAAAGCCTATGAAAAAATAATTCAGCATCTGGAGAAATACGCTAAATACAATCCCATTTCGTTCATTGATATGGCATTAAGATATGTTATTGCAAATCAACCGGACAAAGCTATGGACTGGATTGAAAAAGGATTTGAACTACACGATCCGCAAATGACATACATAACAACAAAGATATATAGTCTAGACCCATTATTTATTAATCCCAGGTTCATCGCCATAGCGAAGAAAATGAACCTTCAACTACCAAAATCTGATTGAGAACCATCCTCCTGTCCAGTGAAGTACTTCCAATATCTCATCAAGTGGCATTTTCTCTTACCAGTATTTCCAACGGTAGATTTATGGACGATAGTGAATTTTTAGCACCTGACAATGTAGATACCTCTGCCAGATATGTGTTTCAATATTGTATACCTCAGATCTGCAGTAATGTTGCATAAAACACTATAGTGCAGTATATTAACCAGCGTATTTCAAATTGCAATCTATTTGCTTCCATATATATTGAAATATCAATTATGCAACTCAAATGATTGGGATTTTGCGAAGGATAAAATAAAATTGCTTTAAATATTAAGAAGGTTTAAATTTGATAATCACATAAATAGTCTGCTGATGTCAAGCATTATTGAAGGTTACGAGTACGACATCTTCATCAGCTATCGCCAGAAAGACAACAAGTACGATGGCTGGGTGACAGAATTCATTGACCATCTGAACATGGAGATTGAGGCAACTTTTAAAGAGGATATCTCAATCTATTTCGATGAAAATCCAAATGATGGATTGCTCGAAATCCATAATATTGACAAAAGCCTGGAGATCAAGTTAAAATCGTTGATCTTCATGCCAATTATCTCACAAACCTATTGCGATCCGAAAAGTTTTGCCTGGCAGAATGAATTTGTTGTATTTAACAAAATGGCTTCTGCTGACCCTATTGGCCGGGATGTCAGACTGGCAAGTGGAAATGTATGCAGCAGGATAATCCCGATAAAAATCCATGATCTGGATACTTCAGATACTGAACTTATTGAGAATGAAATAGATTGTAAGCTTCGCTCCATTGATTTTATCTATAAGTCAGCCGGGGTCAACCGGCCTCTGAGGGCTAATGAAGATCATCCTCAGGACAATCTAAATAGAACATACCATCGCGATCAGATCAATAAAGTTGCAAATGCTCTTAAAGAGATCATTTACGGACTCCACCCTGACGAGAAGAAAAGGATCACAAAAACCTATTTGACAAGAACACAGGCGGAATACAGTGAAGATGAACCACAACCCATTTCGGGAGAATTTCCATCACAAAAGCGGTTACCAGGGAAATCTATTGCAGTCATGCCTGTACTCAATTTTACCGGCAATCCGGAACTGGGCTGGATCGCTGAAATGATACAAAGCGATCTGACCGGACATTTACAGGGGATCAGTAATCTGATTGTGAGGCCAAATCAAACGATGTTCCAGTTCAGAAACAGCGTAGAGTCGGTGCAACAGATAGCCAGGAAACTGAGTGTTAATAATCTCATTGAATCATCAATAAAAGGGATTGAGGATAGCCTCGAAATCGAAATAAGGATCGTTGAAGCATTCCCGGAAGAAAGGTACTTATTCCGTTCTTCATTCAATAAAGGTTTTAAAGAGCTGACAAGTATCTACAACGAAATAATCAATCGCATTCTTATGAGTTTGGAGGTTAAGGCCACTCTACAGGAAAAAAAGTTCTCATCAGTCCTTCGTACAGTTAACCCGGAAGTCAGGAAAGCTTGTGCCCGGGGGCTATATTATATGAATCAGTTAACAGTTGAGGGGGCTGAATTGGGGATCAATTATTATAAAGAAGCTATTGCAATAGATCCTGCTGATCCGGAGCCTTATATAGGCCTGGCTCTCGGATATGGTACTGGAGGTCATGAAGCTAATTTATTTCCTGATGCTTTAGATCTAGCAAAAGCATATGCGATCAAAGCAATTGAACTCGATCCTGAAGAACTACACCCCAATCTTGGCGATGCCCACATTGTTTTGGCGCTAAGGTATTTTTGCTATGATTATGATTTTGTTAAAGGGAAATACCATTTAGACCGTGGTATTGACCTTAATCCAAACAGTCCGGCAGCTCATTATCTTTATGGATGGTATTTTGCATTGATCAACAAGTTTGATCAAGCCACTGTCGAAATGAGAAAAGCAATTGAGATTGATCCACTTGAGCCTAGCTGGTCGGGTAATCTAGCACTGCAATATCAGTGGTTTGGATATTATGAAGAGGCAATAACCTATGCACAGAATGTATTAAAACAAAACCCCACATATCCATTGGCGTTATATGTATTGGGTTATGGTTATTCAAAAACGGGAAAGCATAAAGAAGCTATCGAAATACAGAAAAAAGTTTATGAATCCAATTCAGGCTTTGAGAGCGGGCTGGGTGTTGCCTATGCACTAGCAGCTCAAAGAGATAAAGCACTTGAGATTGCTGGAGAAATTGAAAAACAGAGCACTGCATGGTCTGCATGGGGACTTGCTGAAATACATGCAGCCCTGGGAGATAACGACATAGCAATTCATTGGTTCGAAGAAATGTACAGGCTAAGACAGGATTTTACTCCATGGATCAGAGTTAATCCTCATTATAAAAACCTCCATGACTATCCGCGCTATAAGGCTATTAATAACAGATTGAATCTTCCCGAATAGATTGTCTGATAAGGCATTCTTTACATGGTTGCTATTTGTATATGTCAGGTATTCAATAATATAGCATCCTGGAATTGTGTGCTGGGATGAATTTTGGGACCTGTTCATTTGCCGGGGTAGAGAAAGATTTGCCTGGGTATTTGATAAACACTAATAAAGATTTGATAAAACACCACCCCAAATTCCCTGAAATATATTTAACTTCGTTATGCGTGAAAGTTAAAAGTTAGACATAAGTTGGGTAGTTCTATGTGATGCAATGTGTTGTAGGGTTTTGCTTATGGGACTGACGGGGCGGGAGCATAAGTAGAATGGAAATTAAATATAATTACCTGAAGGTGTTCAATAATTATCACTGTTATGGTTTTATGAACATCTTTAAGCAACATATAAATACGTTAGCATTTATTAACCACAATACCAACCCTTTAACCTGTTCAATCTATGAAAACCATTGCACTTATTTTCCTCTTTGTAGCCTCAGTTACTGCTAATGCTCAAGGATTGAAAAAAGTCACGAGAGCAAATAATCACTTTGGTGAAGTATATTTTGTCCTCAAAGGCAAGAGCAATATAAAGCAAGGTCAATACCTAAGATATTTTGAGTCCATGAACATGTATGACAAATCTATTGAAGCTTTCGGGAATTATGATAATAATAAAAAGACTGGAGCTTGGATTTTTTGTGATGCAGAGGATAATACAAACCCATTAATGGCTATAGGTGAATTTAGCAATGATAAGAAGGTTAAACGATGGGTCTACTTTTACTCACCAGAATCAGATAATGAGAATGTTATTGATCTTTCTGGAGGTAAAAAGCATACAAAAGTAATTCTACCGAAAGGGAATGAACAACTTACAATTACACTTGACACTAATGGAATTCGAACTGCTGCAGTAGGTGATTATGATGATGGCAAAAAAGTAGGTGAGTGGAGCTACTATTATAAGAATGGCTCGTTAGCATGTAGGTATGATTTTTCAAACAATATCATGACTTATAATAATGGATTGACCACCTATGACCAGCTTTGGGGACTACAACGTTTCAAATCGCTTTTTCATAAGCAAGCATTTGAGAAAAGAATAAACAATCATCCTTTTTTCGTTCAAAATTCAAACGTTACTTTTGAGATTACCACTATTCATGACTCGATTAACATCCTGAGAATAAGTTCCTATGGCAGTGTGCCCTTTGCTAAAACAATGGAGGGTATTATAAATAAAATGCCATTGGATTGGATTAATTATGACCCTAGACTGGAACAAAATAAGATAAAAGTCCAGATCAATTATGTCGTAAATGGCAATATTGGAACAATGATTCTGGATTCCATCAACCCACTTAATTAAACATAACAAATGCTAACACGGACGGTTTAATTAATTGCCTTCGTCAACCCGGACAGCTTCAAATTCAGCTCCATAAGTCTATGCGGTCAAATTTATTCCCACGTATCAAAATTTTGGTACCATGACTAATCCTGCTTCCGAGACAAAGTCAATAGGGCTGCTGGCCGACGCGCAGTTGTCATGGTTTTTGAATCGCCGTTTAGACAGTTTAACCATGACGAGTCAAAACCTGCCCATCTATCGGGACACCGTCATCTGGACAGCTTCATCATGACACGAAAACGCTCGTCCATCTACCGGGACTATGCAAAAACGCATGCCAACCCTGACACAGACGGCAACTTCCCATACCACCAGGCCGTTAGCATTCATTGATAACACGTTTTTCGATCTATAGAATCTAATAACAATGACAAATCAATTCGAAATAAAAGTAACTCTTCGGAAACTAGGATCTAACAAATTCTACTCGAAACTTCTCAATTTAGAATTTGAAATATGGGACCTCGAAAAAATAGATGATTTCAATTTAATGTATAAAGTTCAAGATTATCTTCCAGAATATTACGGAATTGGATCAGATGGTGCTGGTGAACTTCTGGTGGTTGTGCTAAATTCTGGCAAAATTTATTCAATACCATTTATACCAATGGACAGCTCAGAAAAAAGAGCTGTATCAATGACAATCAAGAATTTATTTTAAATAACAACGAAATGCTAACACGGACAATGCTATGAAAAGCACAACCCCGGGTTAAACAAACTTATGAAAAAACCTCTAAAAACTTTTTAGAAAGTCAGTTCACAACGCCCCAGGGTTTAACAGGTGGGATTTGGGAAGCAGAATAATTAGAAATATTCCAGCTGGTACTATTATGGCGCAAGGTTCTATGACCCGCAAATCGGAAGGTGGCATGTGGTAGATCCGATAGTTGAAAAATACTATTCACTCTCACCTTATAATTACGTTGCAAATACTCCTATTCGTTTAATTGACCTTCAAAGATAGAAATTCAAATTATATTAAGGTAACTATACCAGAATTTACATTTGAATATATTGGTTATGAAAGATTTAGAGAGGAGTATATAAGAATAAGAAAAAATGAGTTGATTTTAAGAGGGGAGATATTTGAACGACAAAATAAATAAAGTACCACAGGTATACACTTTTGTAAATGAAAATGTTATAAAAACAGAGGGCTTTTAATTTTAATCATACTACTTAAGTAACCTAGACACTTTATTGCAATCGCTCAACGCAAGATAAACAGAACCCTGGGCGACCGGAGTTTTGTTATTTACAGCGCAGCAATATTTTTAAACTTTATCTTTTGAATCAGAGCATCAAAAGTAAATAGGACATGGCTCTTCTCTGTTGGTCCCATCTTCTCAATATCATTTAATCTCTTGACTCCAACACTCATATTCTAAGTTCTCTAAAAAACCTTATATTTGTATTATCATGCAACGCAGTGAAATAAATATCAATATCATAAATTACTTAAGACCATATGATCCTGAGAGAATCGGTATTTTTGGCTCTTTTGCCAGAAAAGAGGAAACACCTGATAGTGATATTGATATTCTTGTGAAATTTAAAGAGACTTTATCATTACTTGATTCTGGCAAAAATCCATCGGGAACTTTCTCAAATATTAGGGAAGGATGTTGATCTGGTAACTGAAGGCTCAGTTAAGAATGAAAGATTAAAGAAATACATCTATAATGATCTTAAAATCATCTTTGAATGAAAGATGATAAAATCTATATTGATCATATCCTTCAGAGCATAGATAGAATTGAAGCCTACTTAACCGGAAAAGATCATCAGTCCTTCTCCGATGATTTTATGGCCCAGGATGCTGTTGTCCGGCAGCTGGAAATTATTGGAGAGGCAACTAAAAGGATATCAAAAGATTTAAGGAATACTAAACCATCAGGTTCCATGGTCTGACATGGCAGGGATGAGAGATATACTCATTCATGATTACATTGATGTGGATATTGATATTGTTTGGAAAACTGCTTCTGAGAGCATTGTTAAGCTCAAGTTCCTACTCCAGAATTTGACCTGGGAAAAATGAGGATACCTTGGCTTGTTTCTAGACAAAGGAAGCTGAATATCATTTGATATCTGTAAATTTATTTTAACATCATCTCACAGCCTATATTTTGATCCCTGGATTGTTTTTTGTGGTTTAATGTAATCATATCAGTGTAAATTAGATTCAAAATCACTGAAAAATCGTTATTTTCACCTTAATTAAAGCCCCATATGGTGAATTTTACGTTCCGAATGAGGCCAAAAGTTCTTTGAAAACGCTCCTTCTGAATTGTTAAACATCTGTAAATAAGGCCGTAGAGATCAATTGGTACGATTATGGGGCAAGGTTCTATGACCCCCTCACCCCCAAACCCCACATTTCACATATTTCACACCAACATCGTAGCCTGGGACATATCACATAAATAGCTATTTCAAGAGAAATGATGCATTTTGCAATAGATAATGAATCCCGGCATAACCCCGGGGTCCAATCATTTTCGGAATGTTCCCTGTTCCCCATTCCCCTGTCATCCCGAAAAATGATAACTAAGTAATTAATAAAATTAATATTCAAGGATAGAAGAGGTTGATATTTACATTAACGCAACTAATAATTTGACCAAAATCAATCATCTATATTCAATATTGAAAGCTTTGTAAATAATTGTTTCAGCAGTGTTTCATTAGACACTAACAAATAAGCCTCGATATCATTGTTTATCCTGGCTTTTTTTGTTAAAAGCTATTAGAAGTTTAGCTATTTAAATGTTGCAACCATGTTGCAACCATCTAAAATAAAAAGGAGTCAGAAATTATCTAACTCCTTGATTATAAATAGGCGGGAAAAGGGATTGGCTCGCCTGAGGCTCGCCGTTCCCGAAGGGGGTTGCTTTCAAACAAATGCGTCACTTCGTGGCGCTTATTTATTTTTTACACATCCCTCCCTTTGATAAATCAAGGTCGGACTGCGTAAAAAATAAATAGCTGCTTTCGCAGCCTTTTATTTGAGCGGGAAAAGGGATTCGAACCCTCGACCCTCAGCTTGGGAAGCTGATGCTCTACCCCTGAGCTACTCCCGCAATAATTTTAAAAATTTAGCCTGTCAAAAATAACAATAAGTAATAAAATATCAGGATCAAACTAATCTTTTTCTAAATCCTTGTGCCACAAACCGCACACCGCATACCACATACCTGAATATCAGAGCCTCCAATGGGACTCGAACCCACGACCTGCTCATTACGAATGAGCTGCTCTACCGACTGAGCTAAGGAGGCGAAAAAACCGATGCAAATATAAGGAAAATCATTCCAATTTTTCAAGCCTGCTAAGTAACGGAGGATGTGAATAATGGAAAAAAACATATGCCGGATGCGGCATCATGTTGGAAAGATTCTTTACTGACAATTTTTTCAGCGCTCCACCCAGAATCTCCGGTCTGTAATTTTCCCTGACAAACTTATCCGCGGCAAATTCATTTTTCCTGGAGATAAAATTGGAGAAGACACCTATCAGCAGGGATAAGGGACTATAGAGTATGCCAAAGACTATCAATCCAAGGTGAAAGCTACTCTTTCCTGCTCCCAGGGCCTGTGAAAGTGAAGGGTTATTAACCACAAGGGAAAAAAGAAAAAGCATAAGGCCGGTTATAAAAACTGACATTATAAGGGAGAATAAAATATGCTTCTTCTTGTAGTGGCCTATCTCATGGGCAAGTACTGCCACAATCTCTTCTTCCGAGAGCTCATTCTTCAATGTATCGTACAGTACTATCCTTTTTTTCGGACCAAAGCCGGAGAAATAGGCATTTGCCTTTGTGCTCCGCTTCGAGCCGTCAATAACATAAATGTCCTTCAGCCTGAAGCCTGTTCTGCCGGCAAATGATTCGATGGCTGAGCGAAGGGGCCCTGCAGCAAGTGGCGTCTGCTTATTGAACAGCGGGACTATCAGCTCGGAGTAGAAAAGATTCATGAACACTGAAAAAAGTGTTATAAGGCCCCAGGCATAAAGCCAGAAATAGTGACCCGTCCTGTTATAAAACCACACAATGAGACCCAGTACAGGTGCACCGATAAGCAATGCAAGAAACCATGACTTCAGATGATCCGTGATAAATGTCCTGATGGTCATGGTGTTGAATCCGTATTTCTTTTCGATTACAAAGGTGTCGTAAACTCCGAATGGAATGTTTATTATATCTGAAATCAGTCCCACAATGCCGAAAAAGATCAGCGATATGAGAATTGTATTACCGCTCAGCATCCTTGATATGCTATCAATAAATGCAAAACCTCCTGCTGCAATTGCGATAATAATTACTGCCAGGTTAAGTGAAGATGACCAAAGTGATAATCTGTTGTTTTCCCTTTGATATAGCTGGGTCTTTCTGTATTCCTCCGCATCGCATATTCCCTTAAGCTTTTCCGGGAGGGAATCTGACCACATTGTGGAATTGAGATAATCAAGGTATCTTTCAATTATGAAACCTGAAACAGGTATTAGGAGAATAAGGAAGAAGATTGTGTTGTGCATCGATCAGCCTGCTATAAAAAAAGAAGCAGGGCGCCCTTTTAAAATAAGTGTGGAATAAATATGTCTCGCTGCATTTCCTCGTGCTAAAAGGATAGGCGCCCTGCGGTTCCGTAAATATAATAAATATTTTTAAGTTAACATACCACCGCAGACATGAATTGTTTGTCCGCTTATGTAAGATGACAGGTCAGAGGCGAGGAATAATGCTGTATTAGCCACATCCTCAGGGGTTCCTCCCCTTTTAAGAGGTATCTTGTTTGTCCATTCAATTTTTACATCCTCGGGTAATTTTTCCGTCATTTCAGTAATGATGAAACCCGGAGCAATTGCATTGCAACGTATATTTCTTGAGCCTACCTCTTTTGAGATACTCTTGGTGAAGCCTATTATACCTGCCTTTGATGCAGAATAGTTGCTTTGTCCCGCATTGCCTGATACTCCGACTACAGAGCTCATGTTTATGATGGAACCGCTTCTCTGTTTTAACATTGTCTGAAGTACTGCCTTCGTCAGATTGAATACAGATTTCAGGTTGACTGCTATAACAGAATCCCACTGATCCTCCGTCATTCTCATAAGTAAGGTATCTCTCGTAATGCCAGCATTATTCACCAGAATGTCAATCCTGCCGAAATCCCTGGCAACCTCATCGATTACTCTCTGTGAATCATCAAATCTGGCAGCATTGGAAACATAGCCTTTTGCCTTAACGCCAAGATGGTTAAGTTCTCTGACAGCCGACTGAAATTCCTCATCATCCACAATGTTGGTAATGGCAATGTTTGCACCCTCTACCGCAAACCTGTGGGCTATTGCCTTGCCAATTCCCCTGGACGCGCCAGTTATAAGTGCTGTTTTTCCTTCCAGTAACTTCATGTACGATAAAATTTAATTCCGTGCAAATATAGCAAAAAAAGCCTCACAAGATCCTGTTAACTATGCCTCTAGCTAAATATTTTATTACCAGATATTTAATAAGCCTCGCCAAGGCTACGGGTCTCCCCTCTTCTTATTTATGTTGTTATGACATTAAGCGCCCGGGCGACGGTTGCCCCTATATCGGCAGGAGATTGAACCACGTGAATGCCGCATTTTTTCATTATGTCCATTTTTGCGGCAGCAGTATCGTTCTTTCCTCCCACAATTGCACCTGCATGTCCCATCTTACGTCCTTTTGGAGCTGTCTGACCAGCAATAAAGCCAACGACTGGTTTGGTACCGTTGATTTTTATCCATTCTGCTGCTTCTGTCTCCATGTTTCCGCCAATCTCACCGATTACAACAATTGCTTCAGTCCCACTGTCTGCCATCATCAATTTTACGGCATCGAGTGTTGTTGTACCAACGACAGGATCACCGCCTATTCCTATGCACGTTGACTGTCCAAGTCCCATTTTTGTAACCTGATCAACAGCTTCATAGGTTAAAGTGCCGGATCTTGAGATTATGCCAACTGTACCCTTTTTGTGTATGAATCCGGGCATAATACCGACCTTAGCTTCGCCAGGTGTTATTATCCCCGGGCAATTGGGACCGATAAGAGTGCAGTCCTTTGATTTAATATGGTCCTTTACAGTTACCATATCACCTACCGGTATGCCTTCCGTTATTGTCACAATGAGCTTAATACCGGCGTCAGCAGCCTCAAGAATGGCATCTGCTGCAAACGGAGGTGGCACAAAAATCACTGAAACATCTGCACCCGTTGCAGCTACAGCATCGCGTACCGTATTAAATACCGGAAGATTCAAATGCACCTGGCCTCCTTTGCCTGGTGTCACTCCTCCTACTACCTTTGTGCCGTATTCTATCATCTGCGTAGCATGGAAGGTGCCTTCACTTCCCGTGAATCCCTGGACTATAACTTTTGAGTTTTTATCTAATAGTACACTCATATGTAAAGGCTAATTAATTGTTTAAATAATTTGTCAGGCAATCTCAAACGTATTATTGATTCTGTTCCTGTCTCAAAAATACCTAATAATTATTGGCTTTTAGCTATATCTGCGTGATAATTATCATTCATTGTTCACTTAAGACCCGGTACACTTAATTAGTGTACTCCTTCCCTCCTCCTTAGCCCATACAGATGTGTGAGTAACACACTTAATCATTTCTTTTCTAACTTTGTGCCATGTCCATTATCAGAAAAGAAGAGACGATCTGCGCACCTGCCACGGGACCAGGCGGAGCAATTTCCATAATAAGAATCAGTGGATCAGACAGTTTCAGCATATGTGAAAAAATTTTCTCAACAGCTGACGGGAATTTCCATATTAAGGATCATAGTGGCTTTACGCTGGTATACGGTGAAATCCGGGCCGGCGATGAGATCATTGATGATGTTCTTGTAAGTATTTTCAGGGCACCTCGCTCCTATACCGGTGAAGACTCCATTGAAATTTCCTGCCATGCTTCACCATATATACAAAGTAAAATACTTGAGCTTCTTATCAATTATGGAGCAGTCCCTGCGTTACCCGGCGAGTTTACTCAAAGGGCTTTTATGAACGGGAAGATGGATCTGTCCCAGGCCGAGGCAGTTGCAGACATTGTCGCATCAACTAACAGAGCAGCTCACAGGCTTGCGATAAACCAGATGCGCGGAGGATTTTCCGAAGAAATTGGAAAGCTCAGGGTTGAACTGCTGAATTTTGCAGCGCTGATCGAGCTGGAGCTGGATTTTGGCGAGGACGATGTTGAATTTGCCGACAGGAAGGAATTGATGATGATCATAAAAAAGGTCATGGGCCTGGCTGATAATCTTGCCAACTCTTTTTTGCTTGGAAATGCAATTAAGAACGGCATACCTGTTGCCATTGTAGGGAAGCCAAATTCAGGAAAATCGACCCTGCTTAATGCCCTTCTGAAGGAGGAGAAGGCTATTGTTTCCGAAATTCCGGGTACGACGCGTGACACAATTGAAGATACTATGGTAATTGACGGGATAGATTACAGATTTATCGATACTGCAGGTTTACGTGAGACAATGGATGTCATTGAAATACTGGGAATTAAAAAAACACATGAAAAGATCGGAAATGCTTCCGTAATAATGCTCATCGATGAAGTTTCGGATGATGCCGGCTCAATAAATAATAGAGCACAATCGATCAGGGAGATGATAAGGGATACCGGCAAAAGACTTTTTATCCTCATCAACAAAATTGATCTGGCAGATCCGGCCAGGCTGGCAGAACTTCAGGAGAACATTAAGGCGGATAAGGAAGATTTTTTACTTTTCATCTCGGCAAAGGAAAATTATGGTCTCGATCAGCTAAAAATAAATCTTAGCAAGGTGGTTGAGAAGGAGAAGTTGAACTCTGGCAATGTAATAATCACAAATATAAGACATTATGAAGCTCTTAAGCAAGTCTCTGAGAGCCTTGCAAGGGTTGAGGAGGGACTGGGTAATAATATACCTGAGGACCTGATAGCTGTTGATATAAGACAGGCTATCCATTATCTCGGGGAGATAACGGGTGAAATAACAACCGATGAGCTTCTCGGAAATATTTTCAGGAATTTCTGTATCGGAAAGTAATCGCTGACAAATACTTTCTGCAATTCATTATTACAGTGAAACCTAGTATACACGTGTGTTAAAGAGACTTTTATGCGTAATCAATTTTGTTTTACTTTTATCCAATATTCTTATTTTGCTACCCAAGGTCAATCTCCATTAGTTGTCATCACAAACATTTTGAAGCTTTACCTGAGGATTTTATCAACTGGTTAAATCTATATTATTCATACCTCAGTGCCTCCACCGGGTTTCGTGTTGCTGCCCTCCAGCTCTGCCAGCTGACTGTTATTTGCACAATCAATAATGATATGATTCCCGCCAGGCCAAAGATCCACCAGCTCAAAACCGTCTGGTAAGCAAAGCTCTGCAGCCATTTATGCATTATATACCAGGCTATCGGACAGGCTATAACATAAGCTATGGCTGTTATTTTTACAAATCCGGTACTCAGCATTAACATGACACTGATAGTTTTGGAACCGTGAATTTTACGGATTCCGATTTCTTTTGTCCGCCGGATTGATAAATAGGCAGTCATGGCAACCAATCCAAGGCATGAAAGAAAGATAGCCAGCAGGGCAAAAGTCCCTACAATCTTTGCCAGCCTCTCTTCGGCTTTGTACCCTTCCAGGTACTTGTCTTTGATAAAAAAGTATTGAAATGGAACACCCGGAGCTGACTTTTCCCATGATGAATTAACGAATTTTATTGCACTTGCAAGCCTTGAGTGAACTATTCGTACCGTAAGATAGCCAGCCAGCCAGTTTTCACCTGCATATCGATATACGACAGGCTCAATACGTGATTGTAACGACCTGAAATTAATATCTTTCAAAATACCAACGACAGTGAATGGCTCCTTTTCATGTTTAAACCGTAGTCTCCTGCCCACAGGCTGGGCCCATCCCATTTCCAGTGCTGCCGTTTCATTTATTATTACATTATTGATCCTGTCGGAAGGAATCGTGTCAGAAAGGATTCTGCCTCTCTCCAGCGGGATCTCAAATACACCGGCGAAATGTTCATCGATGGATGTTACTATCATTTCTTTGGAATCATCCGGAGATGATCCTTCAGGGATTACAGCAAATTTATTTGGAAAGTTTTGTCCCGGAACATTCTCTGATAAAGTCACACCACTGATTCCATATGCAGCTGACTCCTTCTCCATTGTCTCTGCGAATAGTTTTGCAAATGCCAGACGTTTATTCTCATCATAATAATAAAGCGGGATGGACATAAGGTCTTCTTCTTTGAATCCCAGGTCGTGGTTCCTCAAAAATAAAACCTGTTTGGTTATGAAAAGCTGAACTGTAATAAGTAAAATGGTTATCAGAAACTGGGCAATTATAAAACCGTTTTTTAGTCCGGTTTTATTTCCGTGGATGATCAACCGGGAATGAAGCATCTGAACAGGTCTGTATTTTGAAAACACAAGAGCCGGATAGATTCCGGAGAGAATACCGGTAATTATTCCAAAAAGCAGGATAAACAGAACGATCTTACTATTTGCAAAGTCTATGGTTATATTTCTTTGAGAGAGCACATTAAACCATGGTAAAAACAGAATTGCAAGATAGACTGCAACTACCAGGGCAATCATTGACAGGGAAACGGATTCCCCCAGAAACAAGCAGATTATCTGAAATCTGCTGCCGCCTGAAAGCTTTCTTATACCCGTCTCCATGGCTCTTTTTTCTGACTGACTCGTTGAGAGATTCACAAAGTTGGCACAGGCAATAAATAAAACAGCTATGGCTATAAACAATAAAATATTCAGATAATCCAATGAAATGGGAGGTTTGGCATTACCCGATACACGCTTGTCGAGGTGGATACTTTCAAGCGGCTGTATGTCATATGTTTCCCTGCCTTTAAGGAAATCCGGGAAATATTTATCCGGAATTGACGAAAGGCTGGTCCTTATTGATTCAATATTCTGATTCGGGCGAATTTTAACGAATGTGACCGCACCACCCCACCACCACAGCCTCGACAAATCGGGATGTAATTTATTAAGGACCAGGTGAGAGACAAGAAGATTAAACTTGAAATCAGAATTCTCAGGCAAATCTTTCATAATTCCGGCTACTGTGAAACGTTGCTTGTTAATAGTGATCTCCTTCCCTGACGGATTTCCATTTCCAAAAAGCTTTTTTGCAGTTGTACTGGTTAAAAGAACAGAATTTATGTCTTCAAAAACTGTATTTGGATTGCCACTTAATAGTGGAAAATTAAATATCCTGAGAAAATTTGAATCTGCAGTATATCCTGTCAGATTGAAAAATGTTTGATTTTCAACCTGAACAGGTTCATCTTCAAATAAAAAATGAGACAAACCTGTACTCAGATCTGCATCCTTAATATCTGAATGGATTGCTTCAGGCAAAGGTAAAGGTGTAGTCGCCCGGTAATCGGTTCCTGTTGTACCTTTTTCAACTGAGATTATCCTGTAAATTAAATTACTATCCTTATGGAAATTGTCGTAACTCCTCTCAAAATTCACAAAATAGAAAATGAGGATGGCAACGGACATTCCGATAGATAATCCCAGCAGATTGAGCAATGAAATGTTTTTGTGACTGGTCAGATACCTGACGGCTGTTTTAATGTTGTACCAGATCATGCGTAATAATTAAATTTCAGAACCTTACAATTATCTAACTTTAAAACACCTCCCCGATTCCCTAGCCGTTATTTCAGCTCTCCTCACTATTCATACCTCAACGCCCCCACCGGATTCCTTGTTGCAGCCCTCCATCTCTGCCAGCTTACAGTATCACCACCAAATGATATTGCTCCTGGTGAAGATGAACTTAAAGATTTATGATATTCAGGATAGTATTCATTTTGCAAGTCATAATGCGACCAACCACCATTGGTATTCATCAGCTGCAGTGATTCTTTGATTACTTGTTCCTGAAGCCTGATGTCTGCGTTCAGCCAGTCTTGGACATTACAATTTCTTTTTAATCGTCCAGAACTCTGAAAAATTAAGCCCATAGCCTAAATCCCTTCGCGGGAAACATGTTAGTCCCAGGTACAAAGATTTTATTAAATCTGATTTACTCCAGGTAGATCCGCCGTCCTCGGTCTCATAACAAATGCTCCCCTTAAAGGCTGGAAATTCGCCTCCTTCATAAACAGCGACCGTCGCCACATCAAATCCTTCAGTTTCATTATAAAAATGAAATGTATCAAAGGAGCTAAAAGGGAAATCCGTTTTAGTCCAGTTTAAACCTCCGTTAGTTGTTTTATATATAGCGCTGATACCATCAACTAATCCAATATTCCCATTATAGAAGTATAAGTTGCGAACTTCATTATTCTCTTCAATAGGCGTACTAATCGTTTCCCAACTAATTCCATAATCAGAGCTCTTAAAGATTTTCTGATTTTTGCCTGCTACAAAAATGAAATTGTCAACATAAAAAAATTTTTCATAAGAAGGTTGAATAGGAAGATCAAGCAAATTCCAGGTCATTCCACCATCTGAGGTTATGCCGATATACTCGTACTGTGAATTTGGCAGGTTGGGAGTTTCAATTAACGCAACACCATTTAAGGCATCAAAGAACTTCAAGGATAATATTCGAGTGTAGTCAGGGAAAAATGTTTTAGTCCAGGATTCTCCACCATCCACAGTTTTTAGTAGTATGCTGCCTTTATCACAATCTGCATCCAAACAATCCCCCATTGCCACGCTTGATACAAATCCAATATTCTCATTCAGAAAGAAAACTGAGTGCAAGTGTAAAGTAGTACCGGAATTAAGTCTTCGCCAATTTGCTCCGGAGTCAGACGTTTTAAATATTTCACCGTTGTACCCAACAACAAAACCAATACTCGTATTTACGAAAAAGATATCTCTGGGATTTATATCAATCAACCCGTGGTTTGATTTTGTAAGTTCCCAACCATCAATGCTATAAGTAGTCTCGTCTTCAGTTGTAACTTGTACTTCATTACAACTGATCATTAATGCGGCACTGAATGAAATTAAAAAAAGTAGTTTGGACATATTCTATAATTGAAAGAGTTTAGATTTCAACTTGGCTTAATACCTGTCAGTGCTGTACCTCTTGAATTGTCTTTACTTCATTAGTTCTATTAGTCAATTCTCTATCCGATTTATTCAATGCAACAAAATTATCATAGACAATTATTTCGTCCCTTATTCCAAAGTCACCATAAACAATTTCAATTAACTTCTTATAATATTCAAAAGGGTCATTATATTCTTTTATTGCTGATGCTAATACTTTCGAATAACTCGCACCTGTGTCAAAAAACAACCCCCTGAGATAGTGTCTAAATGCTTAAGATTGCCCAATTATTTTTTATCATGACAATAAAAGTCGTTAACAAAAAAATAAGATCACAATTTTTTCCATGAAATTATGTCTTAGATCACAATATAGTATGCAAAATCTATACCATTGTTAATATTTTAACAATATAAGATGTGACATTTGATCTGGGAAATATTATTATCCTACCTTGATATGACCAGACAGAATTTAAAAAACGTTATTATGGCTTTATCGCAGATTCTATATACAAATTTCGCAGGATTCAGGATGCTCATTATGGCTATTTGTTACTCTTATCCTGTAATTGATATACTCCGTTTGCTGTACCAAACCATTTATTTCCCTGTTGATCGATAGCGATTGAAAGAATATAGTTATTTGTCAAACCATCATGATTATTATATGTGATCCACTTTGAGCCATCAAATCTTGACACTCCTGTTGTACCAAACCATTTATTTCCCTGAGCATCTATGGCTATGGACTGCACTCCATTATCATATAATCCACTGTTGTCCCTGTTATAAGATAGCCATGCAGCACCATCGAATATTGATACTCCTCCCCCCCACGTTCCAAACCACTTATTACCTTGATTATCAATTTCTATAGAAAAAACCGGAAAATAATTCAGACTGCTGTTGCTATAATTGTAATTAGTCCAGCTTATACCATCAAATTCTGACACCCCCTGAGACGTGCCAAACCATTTATTACCCTGGGTATCGATGACAATTACGTTAACTGCCGAACTATACATTGGAGTATTAGACTGGTCGTATGTTGTCCAATTTATATCATCGAATCTCGATACACCGGATGGAGTACCAAACCATTTATTTCCCTGAGCATCAATTGCTACAGAATTGACACGATTTTCTATCAGACCACTGTTTGTACTCATATAAGTAATCCAATTTATACCGTCGAACCTTGATACCCCGCCACCTATGGTCCCAAACCATTTATTGCCGGATGGATCAATTGCAATGCAATCGACCCAGTTATTCATCAATCCGGAGTTGCTCGTATTGTAGGTGATCCAGTTCATGCCATCGAATTCCGATACTCCGCCTTCAGTTCCAAACCATTTATTGCCATAGCTATCGATGGCTACAGAGGAAACATAATTATCAGCTAAACCATCGGACGTGGTGTATGCTGTCCACTTGGTTACTGTAACGATGCAGGTGGCCGTTTTATTCCCATCTTCAGTTGTAACTTTAATTGTATCGGTTCCGGGTTCAATTCCCGTAAGTACACCTGATGCATTTATGGTAAGAACAGTACTATTACTTGAACTCCAGGTAACAGATTTGTTGATTGCATTTGATGGATTAATTATGGCCTGTAGACTATCTGTTTCTCCTGCGTTCAATAAAAAGCTTTGAGCTAAGGCAACGCTGATAACGTGAGATATAACCGTTACTTCGCAAGAAGCTCCTTTGCATGTCGGCAGATGTTACCAGAATTGTTGTAATACCTGGTGAAACTCCTGTTAATACACCGTATTGATTTACCCGGGCTATTGTTGTGTCGATAGAACTCCAGATTATAGGAGCTGATGCATCTGATGGCATCAGTGTTACTTTCAGGGTATCTTTGTCCCCGACATTTAATAGCATACTATAGGGTAAGCTGATATCAGTTATTGGAATTGTTACTGTAACAATGCAATAAACTGCTAAATTCTTATCTGCTGTAGTTATTGTAATTGTAGCATTGCCCGGTGCAATTGCAGTTACTATACCAGATGAATTTACAATAGCTATTGTTGTATCGCCTGAGCTCCACAGGACTGTTTTATTCGTTGCATTTGAGGGACTTATCGTGACTTTTATCGTATCTGTATTACCAACGTTTATACTCAGTTTTGTTTTAGAAATCAATAAGTTTGAGGGTTCAATTGTAGTTATTTCTTTCCGGCATGAGACCATTAGAAATGTTACATAAACCATGAAAGCTATATTGATGATAACTTTACTCATAATGTAAGTTATATTAAATCAAGATTTCAATTTTGTCGTCAGGTGTTTATAATAATCCCTTATCATCTACAGTATATTAATTTTGTTGGAATCTATAAAATTGGTTTAATTAAGTCAGACTTGCAAATCTTTGAAAGCTCCGCAGTAAGTAAACCATCGGAGTAAAAACGGAGCAAGTCATTGGTTATACGGGTCAATATGCCTACCGGGAGGTCATTACAAATAAACGCCTGGTCCGTGTGTATGATAAGCATGTCATATTTACTCGAAAAGATTACAAGGACAACGGCAGGCTTAAGACATCCACTCTCAACGGAGAGTAGTTTATGAGACTGTTCTCAATGCACATTCTTACCGGTGGATTAGTTAAAAGACGCCAATAAGGTATTTACACTTTTATGTTTCCTGATCACCATCTTTAATTACCGGTAAGATCATTAAAATGCTTTGCAGGAGGTTTTAAAAAGTTTACAGAGGTTCTTTTTCATAAGTTTGCTTAACCCGGGGTCGTGCTCCCATGGGCGGGACAGGTATTTCATTGCTTTGTCCGTGTTATGTGCTGTACTATTATAAAGTCCGGGTTCACTAGGGCTTTTTATTCATTAAGAATTCCCATCCGTTATCCTCGAAAAACTGGAATAGGTTCATGTGTCTCACTTTAAAATGTTTACAGACAGCAGGGATCTTGGTATCACTTTTTTCACTTTCTGCACTTACAAGAACAAAATCAGATGCGTTACCAAACAAATTCACTGATTCCATCTTTTCAATAACAATGGAAATAATCCATGGATCAGCTTCATCTTTCTTGGCTCTTGGGTCAATTAATCTAGGGAAATAAGCAAGAATTTGTAGGGCAAGTTGTCCTTGCTTATTGGTTATTGGATAAAAGGAGCTTTTGTATTTAGATATTAATTTTCCTATGTCGTCTTTAGGTCCAGATAAAGGAACTAGCTCATCATAAACCATGTCGTGGGAAAATATTCTTTTTTGTTGAAATAGTTCCTCAATATACAACCACAGATCAGGAAAGACTTTTTTTGGATAAAACCTGTTTACAGTTATAAGTGCACTACTGTCAATGAAGTATATATTTTCTTCAGACCTCATGCAATAAAGAAGAGACGTTTAAATCCAAGGTACTAGAAGCCTTTGAATAAGAAATCTGGTTATTATAAAGTGCTTCGACAACCATATTGAAAAAAGTCTCGCCTCTTATCGCTTTACTTTTTATTGAGGGTTTTACAAATCCGCTTTTCTTTTTTTCTTTTTTATAGGTGGATTTTATTTTGTCAAGGAAATTATAAAAGTTCAAATCTGAAATTTTTTGTTCCTCTTTTAATCTTCTAAGATAGACTTCCCTGCTTATTTTAAGTTTGGTGGCAAACACCGATATTTCTTTTAAATCATTAGTTCGCTCTATAAGAAAGTCAGGAGCTAGAAAATTACCGGCAAGCAGGTTGCATTCCCATTCTTCTTTCTGTCTTTCAGTTGCCTTTTCGTATAAACAAATTCCAGACTGATGACGGATGATATGAGCAAGCTCGTGAAATATTGTAAAAATTCTACCTGTATAACTGTGATTTGAATTAGTCACAATTGCATAAGGATAATTTTCAGTTACAGAGAATCCATGGACTTCCTCCATAGGCATTGAAAACTGAAAAACTAAGATCCCTAATCTGCTTTCAACGGCATTCCTCCAGTGCTTGTAAGCTGCAGATTCAGAATCCCACTTCAATTGTTCATCAATGCTGATGTCAAGTAAATCGCGCAGGCTATCATTTATCTTTGCAAGAGAATAATCCTTACCTGTTAAATGGTCTATCCATTCATATCTGTTTTTCCAGTATGTCTCTCCTTGGAGCTCGAATGCTGTTTCAGTAAAATATGTCACATCTCTGATTACATCAAGAATTCTTTTTGAAAATTTACTGTCAGCTGGACTTAAGTTTCTGTAATCTTGAGGCTTCGAGATTTTCCTTGGGACAGTTGGTAGAAGAAAAAACGCCAATTGTCTTTTATATGAACTAGCAATTACTTTAAGTTTACCAAGTGGAATATTTTTACCTTCTTTTTCCCAAAGTTTGTATCGTTCGGTTCCGATATCAACCTTTTCTGCAATTTCCACTGGGTCAAAACCGGCCTCTTCTCTTGCCCAGCGAAGGATTTGTGGATTTATATTTATTTCTACTCTATTCATTAATTACAAATTAACAATTTTTTGTCAAGATAATTGATGCCAAATTGAAGGTATTAATTAATATGCAGTCAATCAGCTCATTGCACATAACGATAGACTGTCTGACAACCAGGCAAAAAACCTGGAAGTTGACTTGTTTTAAGCGGGTTTAAGGCATCCGGTTTATTCACTGGCAGGATGATATCCTGGAAAGATCTTTCCGTTAAGATCATTAAAATGCTTCGCAGGAGGTTTTAAAAAGTTTGCAGAGGTTCTTTTTCATAAGTTTGCCTAACCCGGGGTTATGCTCCCGTGCAGCGGAACAGGTATTTCATAGCATTGTTGGTAGTATGGGCTGGTTTTATTGATCATTAAGTAATCCTTTATTTAATGCTTCGTCTAATTCTTTGGTTAGAAAAACGTTTCCAAGGGCCCCAATTCCAATAATTTTCTTTTCCCCTTGCCATGTGATTTTTGTTATAGAAAACACAACATAATTGTCTGTACTCAGAAAATTATCAAGTATTTTTTCAACTATCATTCCTCCCAGCATGATTCTTATAGCTTGTCCAGCTTCCTCATATTCATCATTAGGTTTAGTCTGATCTTTCTTGATTGATTTTTGTAAAAATGTAATGAGCTTGTCCTTAACTACTTCTTTATGTCTATTCTGATCTGGATTTGTTAAAACAGCAACAAGAATTATCAAAATTAATACTGCTAGAGTAATGTAATTTTTTTTCATTTTTTTCGTATTTTAAATATTTCCCATTTTCATATTTTTCCGGGTAAGCTCATTTTATTTCAAAGTTGATAAATCTATTGGATTAAAGTAAATAGGCTAGTTGACATGAGGTTACAACTTGCCCATAACAGGATTCTGTCTAATAACCGGACAAAAACTGGGAAATTGACTTGTTTTAAACTGGTTTAAGGCATCCGGTTTTTTACAGGCAGGATGATATCCTGAAAAGATCATTCCATTAAGTTCATTGAAATGCTTCGCAGGAGGTTGAAAATGGTAAAAAACAAGTAAGCAAGCATCCTGAGATACTCCTTCAACACTTACCTGGTCAAAATATTACCAATTCTTCTGAGAATAAATGCAATTAACATTAACCCCACATCAGAGCCTGCCCGGCTCATTTCCCTCTTCATGAGCATGTAGCTGAACCCCTCCCAAAGCTTTTCGTAATGGTGTTCTATGATTGCCGGTAGTACTTATTATGTGAACCATTGCAAGTACCCAGCACCGTGCACCGTCCATGTTATAATACGTTTTTTTAAATCTTATACTTTATTTTCATATCAGAAACTGAAGCTAAAATTATCTTTTTTAAAATTTCAAGATTGATATCTTCAATTTTATTTATGTAAATGCATGATCCTGAACTAATTTTATATTTACCAAGCTCACTTAGAAAGTTTTCATAATTTTTAGCTCCGGACATTATATATATTGTGATATTTTGTTTGCGTGGTGAGAATGCCGTTAATGGCCAGTCTCCTTCCTGACTGCTTCGTTCTGACTTATAGTGAAAAGAGCCATAACCTATCATATTATTGTTCCATAAGGTTGCTTTTTCTTTAACAACGGAATCAAAAAGCTTTTTTATTTCAATACTGTCCGCCCTTCTCTTTTCAGGTTCAATATTCAGCAGAAATTTATCAATATCTGAATCAATAGGTTTTGTTTTAATAGTACCCATATTATTCCTTTTTAAATTTAATGTATAAGCTATTAGTAAAACAAAAATTTTCTAATAAGGTTATTTGTTTCAGAGGCAGAAACTGTTTTTATTGATAAATAGTTCTGAAACTTTCTCATTTGCAGGAGTTTTATGCCTTATAATTGTAGCCTGTTTAATAACTAAGTTGATCCTTATTCATACATATTTTTCAATAGTTCTTTAGCGATGGAAATCTATCGGAGCCTGATCCTCAATATTTTCAAACTGGAGCTGGGAACGATACCGAGAGTTTTTGCAGAGTCTGACTTTTAGCTGTATGGTGTGTGGTGGTTTTAGTTATTCTTTGCTGAATCGGGCGGGTTATAATTCAATATTCTGAGCTGCCGGGTTTATCATTCTCCTTCCTAATGGCAGTTGCAAACGAACTGCCATATTGAATGGGATAACATGCCGTTGATATTCTTTAGTATAAAATCTGGTCAGTTCTTATCTATCCTTCTGGCAAACCGTCCTCTGTTATCGAGTATTACAAACCCTGTTATTGTATTATTTTTCTTACGGAACATAATACCGACGGATGGATTATCCTCAAGCGAAAAAGTCAGTTCAGACTCTGCTATAAGATTAATATGATCTCCTGCCGCAGGCTGCAGATAAAGGTTTTCTCCCGCAGATTCCACAGTAATTGTATCTTCACCAAGGATATACTGTCCTGAATATTTTCTGTATAAGGCCTTATCCAACCTAACCTGTACAGGATTGTTTTTCTTCCTGTCCTGATCCGTCAGCCATTTGAACATTTCATCATTTGTATAGGTCTGTTCCCAGGTATCATGTCCCCTGCCGGGGTATATCGTGAATTTCACCTTATGATTATATTTTTCCAGTTCTTTCACCATTTCTATGTTACACTCAATACCAACAACTTTATCATTATCGCCGTGAAATACCCATACCGGCATATTCCGCAGTTTCCAGGCACTGATGCTGTCGGCCGAACTGCTGCAACCCGAAACCGGTACAATAGCTGCAAACTTTTCCGGATTCTCAATTGCCCAGTCCCAGGTTCCAAGCCCACCCATGCTATGACCTGTAAGGTAGATCCTATCCTTATCAACATTGAACCTATGTATTATATCTTCATACAGGAAATTGAGAATAGTAACATTCCATCCGTTTGTTTTGCATACTGGTGAAACGACTATAAAAGGAAGTACCTTGTCATTTGACAAATGCCATGGAAGATAATCTTCCTTAAGCCCTTTTATCGAGCGATCCTTTAACCCGGCGCCATGCAGATAGATCATCATCGGCCATTTCTTAGCTGTATCCTGATTGTAGGCAGGAGGAAAGTAAATCAGGTAATCAGTTTTAATGACCGATTGTTGTTCCACCTGCTGAGCATTAATCCCTACAGTATGAATTACTATTGATAGTAGAATGCAAACCCTGATCATGAAAGACTTACTATGCCTTTTCATTTGCCTGATTTCCGGGACCGGGACGCTTTCCATCATGACTAACGAATAAAGATTATGGCTCAACAAAATAATTGTATTGTTTATAATGTTGATCCTATAAATATAGAAGATTTTTTTATAAACTTATTTAGTTGATCCTTATTAATCAGTGTTTTTTAATAGTTCATTAGGGTTGGAAATTTTCCGGAAACAGAATATAAGCCTGGCAAAACCATCAAAAAAATAAGTTTAATATCTCCTGGCGCTTTAATCTCATCCTTTTCTTCATATTATATGCTGCAGCAGCCAATAATGAAATAATCTGGCCGCAAGTGGTCCCACTAAGGTAATTCCTTATCATTCTGTGATCTTGTTTCAGGTTTGAAAACCGATAAAAATGAATACTTCAAATGGTCAGGATGAACGGGAGTAAATACATTGTTAATGTTTGTTATCATTAGAATCTTTTTAAGTGTGGCTGCAAAAGCACCAGGTTTTCTTGTCATGGTTAAGTTGTCAAGGATGCAGATTTTTTATCATTATGTAGTTAATAGTCTTGTTGTCAATGGCTTGCCCATAACTTACGAATTTCGTTAGGTATTATTTTAATGGTTTATAGATATTTATGGATTAAGTTATGTTTGACGCTTGCTTGCTGCAACTTTTTGTTAATATTCCTCCCTAAGTCCCTGGCCTATGCATTCTTAAGCGATATTCATGCTTCCGCCCCGTCAGTCACATAAGTAAAATCAACTAACACATTGACCCATACAGCATTACTGTACTTATGCCCAACTTTTAACTTTCACAATTGAATACAAGTTATACAAATTCCAGGGATTTTAAACTTGAACTTACAGAATATTTTTTCAAGGGTAAATTGCCCAAAGATCCTGCCCTAATACTGTGACTATGATTGTTCTTATACAAAATAACAGATGCGAACTAGCTGTAAATGTTGCACTTTAAAGTGTTTTTAAATATTAAGGTATTTTAAATCAAAGTGACTTTTTCGATAGTTATTTGTAACCTGATTATATCTCAAATTGCTTAACAGGCTGATAATTAATTCAGAATATTTTCTGCATCGAAAAATAACCACTAAAAAACAAACGGATAAAAATTCCTGTCAGATACTCATAAAACCTCAGGAATGTGAAGGGATTCCCGGGGGAAAAGTCTGCGAAAAAATGACAGACAACCCTATCTGGATGCATCTATCGGAATTTCCTCTATGCTCCAGATAACACGTCCGTATATTGCTTTCAGGCTTTTAATTACATATATATACGAACCCTCCTTGTTCACAAAAAGATATCTGGCTACAGTATCGTAGAATCTGGTCGTCCCGTTTTCTGTTAAGGCAACCGGTGAAATGGGATATGACTTTATCTTATTTATATTGGCTGAATTATATTGATTAATAAGCTGGGCGGTACTTTCATAATAATCATTCGAAATTGAGGTTGCAAAAACTGAATTGATTGATGGGCAATCATCAAGAGCTGAGATAAAATAGTCTTCCGGTATGTATCCGAATACCGGAGGGTTGAATGGATGGTACACTCCATCGAAGTCCTGAAGGTGATAAATATACCTGGATCCCGCAAAAACTTTTAATCCATCCCCAGAGATCCAGAATTTGCCGATATCTGTGAAGTATGTGGTGACTGTGTCACTTGCCGCTCCATTTTCTATTTTAAAGATTAGTAGACTAGTCGGGGACAGGGTAGGCCTGGATGCCGCAAGATAAGGCTTATCCGGAATCTTCTTAATAATGGTTTTTTCAAAAATAATATTGCTGGCTGCAGAAAGGCGAAGCTCACCCGTAATAAGATTCAGAGACCGGAAGTATACCCACTGATCAAATTCAGGAGTTATATAGCACCAGCCATTCTCGCCCAGGGCTACATCTGCGGGTATGCAATCGAGGGTATAATTTTGAATTACATTAAGATTGTCAAGATCAAAATAGTCAATTGATGAGACCGAATAACCAATTAAGGCAGTATGTCCATCCGCTGAAATACTGATACAATTCGGTGACTTATCGAGGGTGATGACCGTATCTTTATTGGTGACAGTATTGAAGAGTACCAGCGAATTGGGTGAAACCGTGCAAGTTAACAACAAACCGGTCTCATGGCAGAATTCGGCATCAGTTACAGTGCCGAAAATACGATTTACATCGATGGAAATTACAGTACCGGGAGTTACATGCACAGCCATACCAAATCTTCCTGAAGGCGAGTCTGTAACAATCTGGAAAATGCACTCCAGATCCGATACCATATTCCCGTATGCCGGATCAAGCCAAAGAGTCAGCGTTTTTGAGTCTCCGTAATTCAAATATCCTGACATTTCAGAGATTCTGAGCCAGCCGGGGAGATCTTCTATATGCCAGTTTATTACACGATCACCATTGTTTCCGATCCGGAATGTTTTGTTTTCATCGGCCTGAAATACAACCGATGCTGTCGAGCATGTAAATTCAGAGCTTCCATAACTGCCATAAGCCACATTGATAGCAAGGGTGCCTACTCCTTCGATAAGAAGTACAATCTGGCCAAAGACGAGTCCATATGAAGAAGAAAGCTTAACGGCATTGATACTGAATGAGACAGGCAGCAGACCACCTGAAATAATACCCTCTGTTGTACTGAGCTTAAGCCAGCTTGGCTGCATAAGGATTGAATAGTGTGACTTTGTCAGTATCGGGACCTGCAGTGTCTGAGTAAAATATGAAGTCGAATTGTCGACAAATAATGTGTCGGACAGCATATAATTGTTCCAGCTGTTTTTTTGCAGAAATTCGTCGCTGCAACCAATAATTGCTGACAGCAGAACAATAAAGCTAACAGGAATGAGCAGTTTTTTCATCTTTTCAAAAAATAAAATCTTATTCCCGCTGAAAGGTCAAGTCTTGACAGATTCTCAATATTTTCCTTTTCAATAGTTAATTTAGTTGTGTTTGTTCCGTCTGTAACCTTTATTTTCCTGAGATATGAGATATAAGTCGAAACACCGGCGTTTAGCGACACCAGGTCATTAATTTTATATTCCAGTCCGATGCTCAGATTAGTTCCGGGGCAAATACCTGTAATCAGCATAGATGTACCTGTATAGGTGGCATCATCCCTGTAATTTGTAATGCCTGCTGATAATATGCTATTTAATGTCAGGCCCCCTGTTTTTCCTAAATGCAGATTATAGGAGACTGCAAGACCTGCATAGTTGACGTAGGTCTTTTCCGAACTTGAGTAATAAATAATAGTCATGAAATCAGGATCCTCATGGGCATTGGCTGCCGCCGCAGAATTCATGAAGAATTTATCCGTGAGGCCAATGCTGTAACTTGAATTCAGATTATAGAATAGATCGCCGGCCGCAAAAAAACCTGAATTCAGTTTCTTGCAGTAAGTTTCTGCCTGTTCCCGGGTAAACCCCAAAGATGTCATTGAATTTATCGCTTGTGATGTGCTGCCCAGGAGGTAACCATAGCCTCCATGCAGGCCTAAGGTTATCTTTTTATATGTAGCGATTATTTCCAGGTCAGCAAAAGCCAATTTTTCTTCACCTGCAATATGGTAGTCTGCAATATATGTTTTGAGGATCTTTCCAGAGGTTTTAATTCCATTTGAATTGATGTCAAAGTATACAGCGTTTTTTGTTACCCTGGTTATTTTGCAGCTGAGTGTGTCGTGATTAAATGTTTTAATCCAGTCCTGAGAGTATCCTGGTGCTGAAATGAAGCATGTAAATATGATTACCGATATTGCTCGAGGGATAATCTTTTTCATTCTTCAGGCAGTGGTCAGAATTGCTAACAGTCTCTTAAGCGAATATACAATAATTAATCTGGAATAAGCTATAATTTATTGTACTAAAAATCATCGTTTAATGCAAATACCGGTTTGCGAGTGATCCAGCGGCCCCGGGTGAAATCGGGAATAGCAACAGCCGCTCCGCCCTGTTCAATCGATATCTCAGAAAGTGGTGATATTGAACTCCAGGCTGCCGCATCATAAGCATCCAGAGGCGCTTTCAGTTTGCGCTTAACGATCTCCACAAAGGCATGGTCGACGAAAAAATCCATCCCGCCATGACCGGCTCCCTGGGCAATTTCACCATATTTTCGCCATAAAGGATGATCATATTTATCCGCATAAGGCTGGAATTTTTCCCAGGCGTCTGCCTCTTTCGAAACACCTTCAATATATATTCTCTGTGTATAAGAATCGAATTCAGTAAGCCCTTTGGTTCCCTGAACCCAAAAGCCCAGGGAATATGGACGCGGCAGGTTGCAATTATGTGTAATGATTATGCTTTCGCCTCTTGCTGTTGTGACTGTTGTAGTGATCACATCGCCCTGTTTCCATTCAATTGCGGCATTGGGATGATTTATTCCTCCTGCAGGATTATTAACAATGTATTCATGTAACCCGCGGGCCTTTGTTGCTGTGGAGGTGAGAGAAATAAACCGGTTTCCACGGTTTATATTACACATTTCGGCAATGGGACCCAACCCGTGTGTAGGGTAATTGTCCCCGTTGCGATCAATGGAATGCTGTGTCCTCCAACGTGCTTCGCTTTCTGCCCCTTCTCCAAAGGTTACGCCCGGGTTGAATTTGACATTTCTTAAATCATGCTGGTAACCGCACCTGAAATGGATTAGTTCGCCAAACAGGTTTTCACGTACCATTTGCAAAACGGCCATTACATCACGGCGGTAGCACACATTTTCAAGGATCATCATCGGGACACCGGTTTCTTCGTAAGTGTTCACCAGGTCCCAGCTCTCTTCAAGTGTCACTGTTGCCGAGACTTCAACACCAGCATACTTTCCGGCTTTCATCGCTGCTACTGTCATGGGAGTGTGCCAAAGCCATGGGGTGGCGATAACTACACCTTCAATATCATCGCGCTCCAACAATTTTTTAAACGCATATTCACCATCAGAATAAACCTCCGGCTTTTTATAGCCATGTTCTTTGAGTATTGCCAGCGCCTGCTGTATAGCATCCGGATCGATGTCGCATATAGCAGGGACTTCCACATCATTACGCTGAAGGATTACCTTCAGATGGTTCCGGCCTCTGCCCCCAACTCCAATAAATCCGATTTTTGTCTTTTGAGAATCATTCATGCTAAACGCAGAGGATGGCATTACCGAAATAGCTGCACCGGCCAATGCTGTTGTCTTGATAAAATTTCTTCTGATCATCTTGATTTTTTTTAGTATTGAACATCCTAATTTATTTTGACGGAATAATATCAGGCTCGGTAACCGGTTAAAAGCTTTACAGAGGATACCGGGTCAATCGTTTCAGAAGGACCAAGATTTCCACGAGATCCACAGTTTATCACAAAATTTATCGTGGCTCGTCCATCAATTTATAGATTCCATTGACTAAGATAGTAATCTTTGACGAGACAACTCTATTCTTTGCGAACATAACCTGAAGAATTATTGACCGGATTAACCCGGCTTGTTACCTGAAAGGAATTCAAAAGATCTGATATGCTTTGAAGGATTTTCAAACAATTTCACAGTTTTGATAGTTACCAGTACTCTGATTGTATCCCAATCTGTTTATCCGGCTCATAATTAATTCAGAATATATTCTGCGTCAAAGGAAAATTTTCCTGAACAAAATTTGTTCTGCAGTGTTTATTGATAGATAAAACAATCGGGGGAAATTTGTTTTATTGAAATAATTATGTGGCGTAGTTTTAATTACGCCACATTTTTTTCATGGGTGGACATACCTACCTCTGTATTTTCTTTCCAGTAATCCGAATGCTTCAGGATTTGCAATTATCTCCCTCTTGCTGAAATCCCATTTGACAAGGGATCCTGTATAATAGGATATCATTGCCAGCTGGACAGAGGCTGTTGACTGGAAGGCATCAGCGGGGGTGCAGTTTATAAGTGTTTTATCCCTGGCTTTCACGGCATCCAGAAATTTCTTAACATGTTTTTCCTGCATTGAATCCGTCGGAATATCCATATCGATTCTCTTGCCCTCACCACCGGCATCAAAAACAGTTACACGTGAATCCTGCGCAAACAGAGACCCTTTGTCTCCATGAAAGAATATGCCATTATTGAACTCTTTGGTTGCATCTCCCACACCCCAGAGCCTGTGTTGCCAGACAACGGGGACCTTTTTGAATGCCATATTTGAGGTAAGCGTATCCGGGGTTGTTATTTTTCCTTTCAATGCATAAATTCCACCGGTTGAATAGAACTCTTCAGGCATCCCCTCTCCCATTATGTGCCGGATAATGTCAATATGGTGAATTCCCCAGTCAACGAGATGACCATTGCCATATTCCTTTTCCAGTCTCCATGCCATGTGGCCGATATTCGGACAATAGTCCAGCCTGGGAGCAGGACCGCACCACTCCTCCCAGTCCAGCGATGCAGGAGGTGGCTGAATTGTGGTATCTTTAAGCTCGGGATTATAATGTATCTGTGCAACTATCTGATACAGGTTACCTATTGTTCCCCCATCCAGAAGTTCCCTTGTTTTTTTGAATGCCTCACTCTCTCTTCTCTGAAATCCGATCTGCACGATATTACCTGCCTTATCTGCTGCACTGACCATTGCCAGCCCTTCCCTGACATCATAAGAAAGAGGTTTCTCACAATAAATATCAAGCCCTCTGCCGCATGCAGCTATGAACTGAAGCGCATGCCAGTGCGGTGGAGTCCCGATTATCACGGCATCCAGACCTTTCATATCGAGCAAATCGTTGTAATCCTTGAAGGTTTTGGGTATTGAACCTTGCAGTTTCCCGAGCTCATCAGCACTTTTTTTAAGGTGTTCCGAATCTACGTCACATACGGCAGTAAACTCAACCCCTCCTGCTTTAAGAGCTGCTCTGGCGTCAACCATTCCGTACCAGCCAGCACCTATCAGCCCCATCCTGAGCTTTTTCTCCTGTGAAAATGATGGAATAAAGAGATTGGATGCCAAAGCAGCCGTACCCAGTGAGGTAACCCCGATAAATTTTCTTCTTTTCATAATTCCAGGCATTTATTGATCTGTAATTATCAAAAATAGCAATAATTATTGACCTGTTTTCAATACTGACCTGTTTTCAATTTCTCCAAAAACGGAGGAGATCTTAAAAATTGTTGTATGTTTATGGGTCCTTTTATTTTATACAGACATTTCTTTGAGTTCCATGGTGCAGTCCATTGTGTTCTTTGTATTTATTTACAAGCCATTCAATACAAAGAACTCAAAGGGTAACACAAAGGCTTTAAATATCGTAATTGATAAATAATTGATAAAAACTTTTACAGATGAAAAATTCTTATAAGATTGACTGGAAAAAATTTTTCTTTTCTGTTTTACGGATTGCTGTAGGCTGGCATTTCCTTTATGAAGGAATATCCAAACTGGTAATTTCGGGATGGAGTTCCTATTCATATCTTGCAAATTCCACAGGTCCCGTTTCTGGATTATATCACTGGATTGCAGCATCTCCTCATCTGTTGAAGGTTGTGGATTTACTTAATATCTATGGGCTTATCCTTATAGGCCTGGGCTTGTTCATTGGCTATTTTACCAGGATTGCAGCCGTCGCGGGGGCAGGCTTGCTTATGCTATATTATTTTGCCTATCCTCCTTTCGGAGCTTCCCTGTTTAGTACCGGCGAGGGGCATCTGTTTATAGTTGACAAGCTGTTCATAGAGACTGTCGTGCTGATATTCCTGGCATTTTACAATGAAAAGGGTTTTGGTCTGGATTCCATTCTCGAACGGCTCAGGAAAACGAACGGGAAAAAGAAGGCTGAGCGTGAGGCAGGAGTTCCTTATTCAGATTCACGGAGGGAGGTTCTGAAGGATCTTGCAACCATCCCTTTTCTTGGTTTTATGGGTTTTCTGGCTGCCCAGAATAACAGGAAATACAACATTGATGTGATGTCTGGTGCCACAATTCAGCTGAAGCAGTCTGCTCTGGGAGAACTGAAAGGTACTCTGCCAACCGGAAAAATAGGAGATCATGTGCTAAGCAGAATGATACTGGGAGGCAATCTTATAGGAGGATGGGCACATTCAAGGGACCTTATATATGTTCCCGAGCTGTTCAAGGCCTACAACAATGAAAGAAAAATATATGAGACGCTGATCCTTGCGGAGAAGGCCGGGGTAAATGCAATAAATATCGGTTTTCCTACAAATGCTCTTATTGCCAGGTATAAAAAAACAACGGGCAGCAAGTTAAAGGTAATATCGCAGGTTCATCCCGATATGGAAAAGAACGATTATTTTGTAAACATCAATAAGGCCATAGATTTCGGTGTAGATATTGTTCAGATCCAGGGCAACTGGTGTGACTGGCTGGTGAGGGATAACAAGATAGAGGTACTCGGCAAGATGATGGATAAGATCAGAAGCCAGCATTACACGGCGGGTCTTGCTTCTCATACCGTCGACTCGCTGATTGCCTGTGAGGAAGCGGGGATAATACCTGATTATTATATGAAGACCATGCATCATGACAAATACTGGTCTGCCCATCCCAGAGAGTTCCGTCATGCATTTGAAGTTGACGGAGAGGAATACCTCGATCACAACAGGTTTCATAACAATATTTTCTGTCTTTTCCCTGAACGTACTGTTGAATTTGTTAACAAGGCAAAGGTTCCGGTAATGGGCTATAAAGTTCTTGCCGCAGGCGCTATTGAGCCAAAAGACGGGTTCAAATGGGCTTTTGAGAATGGAGCGGATTTTATCTGCGTCGGCATGTTCGATTTTCAGCTGGTTAAAGATGTAAATATCTGCCTCGATGTTCTTAATGCCCCCATGGAGAGAAAACGTGAGTGGTATGGATAATTAATCTTGTAAGATGGATCTTCTTTTCACCGATGCATTAAAACTACAGAGACCTTTCGCCTTCAGCATAATGGCAAAGCCAGTGGGACCATTGTGCAATCTTAATTGTACTTATTGCTATTATCTTGAAAAGAAGAAGCTTTACAAGGGGAAAAACGATTTTCGCCTAAGTGAGGAACTTCTTGAAGAATTTATTCGACAATATATTGAACTTCAGGAGGTACCGGTAGTCACTTTTGTATGGCAGGGCGGCGAACCTACTTTGCTTGGACTCGATTATTTCCGCAAAGTTATTGAATTACAGGCAAAATATGCAAACGGCAAAACCATAGAGAATGCGTTCCAGACCAATGGAACAAAGCTGAACGATGACTGGTGCAGATTCTTTGCCGACAACAAAATACTGGTTGGGATCTCCATTGATGGTGAAGAGCATAATCACGATCATTACAGAAGGACTGCCAGTGGTGCTCCGACCTTTAAGCAGGTAATGAAGGGCATAGAACTGTTACATAAGAACGGGGCAGAGTTCAATACTCTGAGCTGTGTCAATAGCTATAACGTAAATTTAGCATCGGAGACCTACAGGTTCCTGAAGCGTATCGGAAGTGGATTTATCCAGTTCCTTCCTATTGTTGAGCGGATGCCGCTGAAACAAAAAACAGGGGGTCTGAATCTCGTTGCACAGGATTTTCAGGGTGATGCGGCTGTAACTGACTGGTCTGTCCCTCCTGATGAATTCGGCCGGTTTCTCATTACAATCTTTGATGAATGGGTCAGGAATGATGTCGCAAAGTATTATGTGCAGATCTTTGATACCACCCTTGCCAATTATGCCGGTGAGATGCCGGGCTTATGCGTATTCTCGGAGACATGCGGTGATGCCCTTGTAATGGAACATAACGGAGATCTTTTCTCCTGCGACCACTTTGTCTATCCTGAATATCTTCTGGGAAATATTGCAACAGACCGGATGGCCGATCTGGTTAAGTCACAGAAGCAGTTTGATTTCGGCATTGCCAAGCGAAATGCTCTGCCACTATATTGCCTTAAATGCGATGTCAGGTATGCCTGTCATGGGGAGTGCCCGAAACACCGTTTCTCCTTTACCCCGGATGGGAAACCGGGATTGAACTATTTATGCAATGGTTACAAAATGTTTTTTCATCATGTAGAGCCTTATATGGAATTCATGTCCAAGGAGTTGAAAAACAAGAGAGCACCTGCCAATGTGATGAGCTGGATCAGAAACAGGGAAAACCAGGCGTTCAGGCCGGCAATGCCGGAAAGAAACGATCCATGTCCATGCGGAAGCGGAAAAAAATTCAAGAACTGCTGCGCATCAAGCCCGTTGTATCAGAGACTAAGAGACTAAGAGACAAGCTCTGTATAACCATGAAAAAGTCAGAAAGAGATCAGGCTAAAAAGAAATATACTTTTTATTGAATATTTCTAAACCATGTTGTTAACTGTTTTAGCAATCAGGAAGGCAGCAGCAGCTGCGATTATTCCAATCAATGTAACTTTAATGGCGCCCCTGACCGGTGGCTGACCGGTCACCTTGCTTTTAAAATATCCGAATATAAACAGGCAGATCACTGTAAGAAGGGCTGAGAATATCAATCCCTCAACTGGTGTTTGAGTGAAAAAATAAGCCGACAAGGGAATCAAACCTCCTACAATGTAGGATAAGCCTATTGTGGCAGCGCTGTTTCTTGCCCTGTTGGCATCAGGTCTTTCCAGTCCAAGCTCATATTTCATCATAAAATCAACCCATTTATCCTTATCCTTAGACATTTCATCGGCAATAATATTCTGCGTAACCAGGTTTAGGCCAAATTCCTCAAAGATAGTCCTTACTTCAGTTTTCTCGATTTCCGGCAGATTTTCGACTTCATCATATTCCCTCTTAAGTTCTGCCTGATAATGTTCCTGTTCCGTTTTCCCTGCAAGGTACCCTCCCAGGCCCATAGCAATGCTTCCTGCCACAATTTCTGCGATTCCGGCAGTTATGACTACAACATTGCTGTGAACGGCTCCACTAAGTCCGGCAGCCAGCGCAAAAGGCACTGTCAGTCCGTCGGACATGCCGATCACAATATCTGTTATAAAAGCTGAACTGCCAAGATGCTCTTCATTATGAACTTCTTTCTGTCCGGAGCCATGATCCGTATCAACGATCTTTTCGTCACCTGATTCCATTATTAATTTCTATTGTTTTTTAATTCCCTTAATTTCCTTCATAAGATCTTCAAGGTAATCAGTCTGTATCTCCTGTATTTCCATCAAACGCTTATTCTGGCTGACGATCATATGGTCAATTTTTTCACTTAACAGCTTGATTTCCAATTCTGCCTTCAGGTTTATCTTATAATCATGTTCAGCTCTCTGCCTGTCTTTTTGTTCCTGCCTGTTCTGGCTCATCATTATTATCGGTGCCTGTATTGAAGCAAGGCACGACAGGATCAGGTTGAGCAGGATGAAAGGATACGGGTCGAATGGTTTAACAGTCAATGCCCAGATATTCAAACCTATCCAAAAGAGAATGAAAGTAAAAAATGTCAGGATAAATGTCCAGCTACCTCCGAAGCTAGCTATCCTGTCAGCCATTCTCTGGCCCAGCGTAAGTCTTCCCTCTATTACATCTTCAATATTTTCGGAAAATATTGAATTGTTCTTTAGAGCCGTAATCACATCATTATCAATAGCATCAACCTCTCCTCTCTCCTGTTCTACGAGGGAGCTGAGATAGAATCTCCTGTAATGATTCAGTTCTTCGAGTGAGATATAACAATCCTGATTAAAATCAGGATGTTCAGATTTTATCAGGTTGAACAGACCTTCCCTCAGATCCCGGGCTCTAATTGCCTCACCTTTTCTGATCTCTTTTTTTGATATACAACTTTGCATGGGATTTATTTTTTCTGAAGAACCTCATTGTCATGGATACGTTTAGCCCGTATCTATTTTGGTAAAAATGATCTGTCAAGAGCATCACTGTCTTTATACTTTTTCCTTAAATAGGCAAGACGCTTATGCAGCTCATCTCTCACTGATCTGTATGCAGGATCATTGTACACGCTTTTCATCTCCATAGGATCAGTCTGCAGGTCAAATAGTTCCCACTCGTCGATATCGTAGTAAAAATGAATAAGCTTATATCGCTCTGTGCTTATTCCGTAATGACGTTTTACCATATGCCAGCCCGGGAACTCATAATAATGGTAGTAATGTTCTTTCCTCCAGTCGGCTGGTGTATTCCCTTTTAAAACCGGAACCATGCTCCTGCCCTGCATATCGGATGGAATGGCAGCTCCTGCCATTTCAAGAAATGTTTCAGCAAAGTCAATATTGGAGACCATGTCTTTATTTACACTGCCCGGTTTAATGACTCCCGGCCATTCGATCAGCAACGGAGTCCTGTAGGATTGTTCAAACATCCATCTCTTATCGAACCACCCGTGTTCCCCAAGGTAGAAACCCTGATCGGAAGCATAAATGACCACAGTATTTTTATCCAGGCCATTCTCTTTAAGAAAATCAAGGATCTCCCCAACGCTCTTGTCTACTGCAGCAATACATGCGAGGTAATCCTGGAGATATCGCTGGTACTTGTAGCGTACCAGGTCAGTACCTTTGAGCCCCGATTCATAAAAATGCCTGATAATCGGGTCATAGACGGCATCCCAGGCTTTCATTTGTTCCGGATCCATGCGACCCAGTCCTGTCAGTTTCATCTTCGATTTATCGGCGTACAATTTCAGGTCCTCTTCCAGTCTCATTGTTTTATCAATAGTCATATCCTGGCTTTTTTCGGCTGTTCCGCGGCCTGAATAGTCATCGAAAAGCGTTGACGGTTCGGGAAAAACAACATCCTTATACAGAGTGAGTTCATTGGGGCCTGGCTCCCATTCCCTGTGAGGGGCCTTATGATGCATCATTAGC
This sequence comes from uncultured Bacteroidales bacterium, assembly GCA_963789465.1. Lineage (GTDB taxonomy): Bacteria > Bacteroidota > Bacteroidia > Bacteroidales > VadinHA17 > LD21. The sequence goes on along the minus strand of CAWBLL010000019.1, from coordinate 1,274,132 downwards.
ATGAATGGCTTCCCGGAGTGCATTACCTCTTTCAGCCATTTCTTGCTTTTCCCTGTAATAAGTTCCGTCACATACCCGTGTTCGGTATTAGTGCCTTCAGGTGTTATAAAATCAGGATTATAATAATTTCCCTGTCCCGGAAGGATATCCCAGTGATCAAAGCCTGTGGGTGTTGAGTCGAGATGCCATTTACCGATTATTGCTGTTGTGTAACCAGCTTTTTGAAGGAGCTTTGGAAAGGTCTGCTGGCTGCCATCGAAAGGTGGCTGCCCGTCATTTGCAATAAAACCGTTGAGATGGCTGTATTTACCTGTCAGAACGACTGCCCGGCAGGGGCCCGATAATGAATTAGTTACAAGGCACCGGTCAAATCTCATTCCGTTTGCTGCTATCCTGTCGATGTTGGGTGTCGGTGCGTAATCCTTCAGAGGTCCGCCATACGCGCTAATTGCCTGATAGGCATGGTCATCGCTCATAATATAGATAATGTTCGGACGCTGGGGACCAGTCTGTTGAGAGTATACCAGGGGAGCAATGGCTGTCAGGCCGATGGTAGCGGCTATCTGTAAGTTTGAGATCATAATGTTACAATATTAATATGGTATGACGATATGACGGTATGATGGTATAATGGTATAAAGGTATAATAGTAAGTTTAAGGACGGATTCTTTTATTTTGCAACGGCTGCTTTTCGGCGGTTAAGGCCGGGATTGCCGGTAATATCATCACCAAGGTCTTTTCGTGCCTCATCGGCCAGAGCTTCCAGTTCCTTAACCTTTTCAGGATAATAATCAAATACATCGTACCACTCACCTGGATCTCTTCGCAAATCATAAAGTTGCTCCGATGTTATCGTCTCGGTTCCAACCGGTCCAGGCCAGCCGTCCTTGCCGGGTTTATGGAATCTGTACACCTGATAGCTGGTGTGAGGAAGGATTAATTTCCAGTAGCCGATCTGAACTGCCTCAAGGCTGTTAATCTGGTAATAATACAGAAAATTTCTGCGAGGCATCACCTCCCGGTCTCCCAGCATAAGGGGAAGAATACTGATTCCATCTATCTTCTTTTCCGGAAGCTGAGCTCCTGTTATCTCTGCCAGGGTAGGAAGGATATCTATTGAACTGGAAAGCTTATTGCATATTTCTCCTGCCGGTATTACTCCGGGCCATCTCATTATGCAGGGTACTCTCTGTCCTCCTTCCCATGTTGTCCCTTTGCCCTCGCGAAGGCCTCCCGTGGTCCCGGCGTGATTTCCAAAATTCAGCCATGGCCCGTTGTCACTAGTGAAAATTACCAGTGTATTTTTATCCAGACCATTCTTTTCAAGGGTCTTCATTATTTCCCCGATTGACCAGTCAACCTCCATTACAACATCACCGAACAAACCCTGTTTGCTTTTACCCCTGAACTTATCGGAAACACCCAGAGGTACATGTACCATCGAATGAGGCAGATACAGAAAGAAAGGCTCGTCCTTGTGCCGCTCAATGAAGCTGATTGCATGCTCAGTATAGGAGGTTGTCAGCTTATCCTGGTCGGATAGTGTTCTTACCTCTGCCACTTTTTCATTGCCTTCGATCAGAGGAAGCTGTGGATACCTCATTTTCGGACTTGAGGTATCTTTTTCAGCCATCGGTACTCCGTCATAATCGACAGGCCACATATCGTTTGAATATGGCAGGCCGTAATATTCATCGAAGCCATGCTGCAAAGGCAGGAATTCCCGTTGATGTCCCAGGTGCCATTTGCCAATTATACCCGTATGATAGCCTTTATCCCTGAGCATCCCGGCAATAGTTGTCTCCTGGCTGCTGATACCCGTGGTGGCCCAGGGCATCAGGGCTCCGTGAAATCCGATCCGGTTTGGATAACAACCTGTTAGCAGGCCTGCCCGTGAGGCACTGCAGACAGCCTGCGGGGAATAGTACCATGTGAACTGCATCCCCTGATTTGCCAGACGGTCAAGGTTTGGTGTATCGTATTGATTAGCGCCTGTTCTGCCGATATCTCCATAACCCATGTCATCGATGAGTATCAGAACAATATTCGGAGTGCCCGGCTTGAATGATGCGGCTTTCTGTGCGGCAGCATTCATAGACATCAGAGAGGCCATGCCAATTCCCAATGCAGATCTTAAGTCAACCATAGTTTCAGAATTATTTATTTTTAAAATCTTGTTCTTCCATCATCCCTGATCTTGCCAAGGACCCCGGATAATTCTTCAACCAGATCGGGATTGTACCTGGCAACATTATATCTTTCGCCAATATCGCTGTTCATATTGTACAGCTGCGGATCCGGGTCGTTTCCGGTTTCAGTATTTGTGTTCACCTGGATTTTCGGACCGCTGCCGGGTTCAATAAACTTCCAGTTTCCATTGATAATGGAAAGTCTCCCTGAATGTTCAACAACCCATTTACGCCCTTCACTGGTTTTTCCAAGCAAAGCGTCAAGCTGATTAAAGCTGTCGGGTCCGTCATCAACTGAGAGCTTCTGTCCTGTCAATGCTGCAAATGATGACATCATATCAATCTGGCTCATAAGGGCTTTTGAAACACCAGGATTGATATTGTTCTTCCAGCTTACAATAAAAACTACTCTTGTTCCTCCATCAAAGAGGCTGTATTTCCCTCCCCTGAGAGGTCCTGCGGGCGTATGTCCGCGAAGCAGTTCAACTGCCTGGTCCTTATAGCCATCATCGACCACCGGTCCGTTATCGCTGGTTACAATGATAATTGTATTTTCGGCCAGCTTCAGGCTGTCGATGGCATTCATGATCTCACCTACGCTCCAGTCGAACTCAAGTATGGCATCGCCCCTTGGTCCCAGTCCGCTCTTTCCTGCAAAACGTGGATGCGGCACCCTGGGAACATGAATGTCATGAGTGGAAAAGTAGAGAAAAAAAGGTTTGCTTTTATTCTCACCGATAAATTTGACTGCCTTACCTGTAAGTACATCAGCTATATCCTCATCAATCCAGCGGGCTGACTTTCCACCGCTCATATAGCCAATTCTGCTTATCCCGTTTATAATTGTCATGTCATGTCCGTGGCTGGGGTGCATTTTCAGAAGCTCCGGATGATCCCTGCCTGTTGGTTCTACCAGGATTGGTTTGTCGAAACTGACGGCTATGGGGTCAGCAGGATCCAGGTTTACCACCTTTCTGTTCTCCACATATACACATGGGACCCTGTCACCTGTGGCGGGAATTATGAAATTGTAATCGAATCCTATATCCATAGGTCCGTTTGTAATTGTGCCATTCCAGTCAGCTCCGCCAGAAGGTCCAAGTCCCAGGTGCCATTTTCCAACGACACCGGTGGTGTAACCGGCTTTCTTTAATACTGATGCTAAAGTAGTCCTGCCCGGGACTATTATTGCCGGGGCATCACCCGGCAATACTCCTGTGCCGCTTCTGCGCCATGCATATTCACCCGTGAGCAGGGAATAGCGTGAGGGTGTGCTGGTTGAGGATGTACAATGTGCGTTTGTGAAAAGCAATCCCCTGCCGGCAAGCCTGTCAATATTGGGTGTGCTGAATCTGGTGGCTCCGTAGCAGCTGACATCGCCATATCCAAGATCATCAGCATATATAATAATGATGTTTGGCTTTCCCTTATCCTTGCTGCATGAAATCTGGCCGGCAGTAACAGATAAGAGTCCAAGTGCCGCAGGGAGGAATTTAATCTTATTTGAAAATGAATTCATAGAGAACTTAATAAAATATCAGACATATTGCCTAATGTTGCTTTATAACCATTCATTACGCTGCACCGTTCTTCGGATTGCCGGGTACAAAAAATTATTCCACCGTAGTTTCATAGCTGAAAGGAAAATCACCTGATTTCGTATGTGCCTTTTTCATGTATGCTTCCATTTTTCTGACAATCTCCTGATTCGATGCAGCCACATTGTTGGTCTCGCCGGGGTCTTTCGTGAGATCATACAATTCAGTTTCACCCTGAGGGACTTCGTCAATTTTCAACTTCACAGCTTTCCAGTTTCCCATCCGTACGGCAATCTTTCCACCCTGTTCATGAAATTCCCAGTAGAGATATTCGTGTTGTTTCTGAGCTTTCCCCAGCAATGACGGCAGGAAAGATATTCCGTCGATACCGTCAGGAATGGTTGCTCCCGTGATCCCCGCCAGGGTTGGCATTACATCCCAGAAGGCCGAAATAACATTGCTTTCTGATCCAGCCTTAACTTTTCCGGGCCACCGTACGAGCATCGGTGTTCTTATTCCACCCTCGTACATATCACGCTTATAGCCTTTCAGTATTCCATTGCTGTCAAAATAGTCGGGATCGGCACCTCCTTCGAGATGCGGGCCATTATCGGATGCAAAGATTACAATAGTATTTTTCTCAAGGCCCAGCTTCTTAAGCCTGCCAAGAAGATCGCCAACGTAATCATCAAGTTCCGTTACCATAGCCGCAAAAGCTGCATGTGCTTCAGGCTGGGAGCCATAAGGGCCCTGTCTGAAGGCAGGACCTGAGTCTAAACCCGCATAGGATCTTTCAGGACTGAATTTGCCCCGGAACATTTTCATATATTCTTCTTTGGCAAATAGTTCCGCATGCGGTATCGTTGTGGCATAGTACAGGAAAAAATGGTTGTTCCGGTTTCTTTCGAGAAAATCAAGGGCTGCAGTATGTATCATGTCGGCGCTGTATTCTCCTGATTTTCCGTTGTCATTTGCAGTAAGCGCTATTTTTTCATGATTATGCCAGAGATGGTCAGGATAGTAGTTATGTGCAAGGCTCTGGCAGTTATAACCATAGAATTCATCAAATCCCTGGGCGTTAGGATCTCCTTCGGTATCAATATAGCCAAGTCCCCATTTGCCAAAGCCTCCGGTTACATATCCCCTGGTCTTCAGCATTTCAGGAACAGTATAGGATTCAGCAGGTAGAGGCCAGTTACCTTCAGGTTCCCATCCTTTATTTCCTCTGATTGGAGTATGACCTGTGTGCAATCCGGTCATGAGCGAGGATCTGGAAGGGGCTGATACGGTACAGCCTGTATAGTGCTGTGTAAAAAGCATACCGTCACGGGCAAGGCGGTCTATATTTGGAGTTGAGAATTTTTTCTGGCCATAGCAACCAAGGTCACCATATCCGAGATCGTCGGCAAGGATATAGACTATATTGGGTAACTGTTCCTTCTGTTTTCCATTTGTACATGAAACAATCGCACAAGAGGCACACAAGATTATTTGAATACTGCTTTTCAAATGATAATTTTAAATGGAATGAATAAAAATAATTTTTATTCGTAATATCTAAAATTATAATATTTATTTGAAAAAACAAGTCATGAAACCTTGATATTAAAGAAATATTATTTGGTAATCAGGTTATTTACAATACTTTCAGTGGTCCATTATTTATATGAATCGTTATGAACACTTTTCACAGCCCTGCCTGACGGATCGATCATGTTTTTAAAGGAGGCGTCCCATGCAATCGCTTCCGGGGTGCTGCATGCGACGGATGGTACGGATGGTACGCATGATGCTGCGGAATCGGAAGGAAAGTGTTCCGTGAATATCGATCTGTAAAAATATTCTTCTTTGCTGAGAGGCGGGTTGATTGGGAAACGGTATTTGGCATTTGCCAGCTGTTCGTCGGTTACTTTTTTTGATGTAAGGTCCCGAAGAGTATCAATCCAGTTATATCCTACCCCGTCAGAGAACTGTTCTTTCTGCCGCCAGGCAACGCTAGCCGGAAGGTAATCTTCAAATGCCTTTCTGAGCACCCATTTCTCCATCCTCTCCTTGTTAATCATTTTGTCCTGAGGATTGAGCCTCATTGCGACATCCATAAATTCCTTGTCGAGGAAGGGTACCCGGCCTTCTACGCCCCATGCAGCAAGGGATTTGTTGGCCCGCAGGCAGTCGTACAGGTGCAGTTTGCTGATCTTTCGAACGGTCTCCTCATGGAAGGCCTTTGCATTGGGAGCTTTATGGAAATAGAGGTATCCGCCAAATATCTCATCGGCTCCCTCACCCGAGAGCACCATTTTGACACCCATCGATTTGATTACCCTTGCCAGCAGGTACATAGGCGTTGATGCCCTGATTGTGGTCACATCATATGTTTCAATATGATAAATGACATCCCTTATTGCGTCGAGGCCTTCCTGAACAGTGAAATTTATCTCGTGATGGATAGTCCCTATATGGTCAGCCACCTTCCTGGCAGCTGCAAGATCGGGTGATCCCTCCAGTCCTACAGCAAATGAGTGCAGCTGTGGCCACCATGCTGCTGTTTTATCTTCGGATTCAATCCTCCGGGGTGCGAATTTTTTCGCTACTGCCGATACTATCGAGGAATCGAGTCCTCCCGAGAGAAGGACTCCGTAGGGAACATCCGACATCAGCTGACGGTGAACGGCGGCCTCCAGGGCATTTTTAAGATCCTCTATGCTGGTCTCATTCCTCTCAACAGCATCAAATTCCATCCAGTCTCTTTTATACCACCTCTTCATTATACCGTCTCCGCTATAGAGGTAGTGACCGGGAAGGAATTCCTCAATCTTATTGCATACGCCCTCCAGGGCTTTCAGTTCCGAAGCCACATAGAAATTTCCAAACTTGTCCCAGCCGATGTATAAGGGAATTATGCCAATATGATCACGTGCAATGAAATAAGCGTCCTTTTCCTTGTCATACAGCGCAAACGCAAAAATCCCGTTAAGCTCTTCTATGAAGGCAGGTCCCTTGTCGCGGTAAAGTGGCAGGATCACCTCGCAGTCTGAATGTGTCAGAAACTCATACGAGTCCTCATAGCGCTTGCGTATTTCCTGGTGATTGTATATTTCCCCGTTTATTGTAAGAATCAGGTTGCCATCTTTGCTGTACAAAGGCTGTTTTCCTGACTGAGGGTCAACAATAGACAGCCTCTCATGAGCAAGAATCGCTTTTTCACAATAAAAAATACCTGACCAGTCGGGTCCGCGATGCCTCACTCTCTTCGACATTTTGAGGACGTTTTCCCTTAATTCCAAATGATTGACTTTCAGATCAAAAACTCCAACGATTCCACACATATAAATTTCCTTTCAATAATTTACGGTACTCTCAGTTCAAAATTTCAGGCAGCAAATCTAATAATTAATTTGATAATAAATATTAAAAATGAAATAAAATATCTTAATTATTGATGTAAATATAAGCCATAAGCGGTATTTAGTATAAAATATATAGATATTGTATTGTTTTTAATAAAATTATTAATACAACTAATGATTTGATAAATAGGTTGGGGTTTGTTTATCCACGACGGGGAATAATTAATTCATTTCATTCATTATTCTACAATGCTGTAAGCTCTTCCAGCTAACGTATCCATCAAATTCAGTGATCGTTATCCGCAGGGTATTTTATAGTCTTCTTCGAGGTAGCAGTTACGCGATGTTCATAGATTGTTGTCCGTATACCATCAGGCATTGCAGCCTGTTCAGGATCATTATGTTCTGATTGCCCGCAGGGCATTAACCTTGATAAGGTTGCATTTAGTTGTTAAAAAAACTTAATTCAACAGTCTGGCAGTTTTTAAATATCATCTTCATCCCTTCGGCATCAATGATTTTTCTATCTTGCGGTTTCAAAAAAAAATCGATATTGATGAAATGTATTAGAGTATTAACGGCATCAATACTTCTTATCCTTTTGCCTGCTTCATCAGAAGCCCAGAAGCAATATGGCTGGCTGGGCCCTGACCGTTCTGGCATCTATCCTGAGACAGGGTTGCTCAAATCATGGCCGGCATCCGGCCCTTCCCTGTTATGGGAAACAACTGATATTGGCTCGGGCTATTCGAGTGCCTGTGTAACAGATGATGCTATCTACATTACCGGGCGGCGGGGAGAGAATGACGTGCTTTCTGCTTTCACACAGGATGGGAAAAAGAAATGGGATGTGATGTATGGAAAGGCATCAGACAGCAATTATCCTGACAGCAGGGGAACCGCAACGGTTTCAAATAACAGGATCTTCCTGGTTAGCGGAATGGGTGAACTGGTCTGCATAAGCAAAGCGGGAAAAATATTGTGGTCAGTTAATTATTCAACAAAATATCAAGGAGTTACGCCTGACTTCGGCATATCTGAGTGTCCCCTTGTGTCAGGGAATAAGGTAATTGCCACACCCGGGGGGAAAATTGCCGCAATGGTTGCCTTCGATACCGAAAATGGAAGTGTTGTATGGGAAACGCCCTCTATAAACGATGTAACACAGTATGTTAATCCTATTCTTGTGGAATTCGGAGGTAAAAAACTCATTGTCACACTTTCTGCAAAGTATGTTTTTGCCGTGGATCTTAATACCGGTAAATTACAGTGGAAGTTTGACTATATGGCACAGTGTACGGCCCCGGAATGGCGTTATGCTCATATAAATACACCGCTTTTCCGCGATGGCTGCCTTTTTATTTCCAGCGGTTATGACAAGGTTGCCCTGAGGTTGAAATTAAATTCTGACGGATCAGCTCCCACTGTTGTCTGGAGGAATGATGACCTGGATCCTCATGTAGGAGGAGCTATCCTGCTCGGGGATTATCTGTACGGGTCAAATTATGAATCGAGCTCTTATGGTAAATGGGTTTGTGTAGACTGGAAGACAGGCAAAACAATGTGGATGACAGACTGGCACACCAAGGGCTCACTTATTGCGGCTGATGGAATGCTATATCTTTATGAGGAAAAAAATGGCCGTGTCGGGCTTCTCAAACCGGCTCCCGATAAGATGAATGTTGTAAGTGAATTTAAAGTAGCAAAGGGCAACGGACCCTACTGGGCCTATCCCGTGATTGATAAGGGGAGATTATTTATCCGGCATGGCAGTTATCTTGCCGTTTATTCAGTAAAGCAGGGTTCGGCATATTAACCGGTAGTTTTCCGGCTGCCGAAAATCCTACTGCATTTTCACCACTGTGAGTGACATCTGAAAAATGAAATGGGTTCAATCGAGAAAAGGCATATATTGATTATTGTACTTGTTTTGGCAGGTTTCCTGGGTATTCTGATGTGGTGGATGTTCAGAAATCAGCCACTGAATGTTTCCGAAAGAATACCCGGTATGGATAACCGGCCAAAGCAGGTTCCACGCTCTGATTCTGTCGTGATAGGAGAATTTTTCGACACCCTGGGCGTTTTTGATGAACTGGTTCCGGGTGACTGGCCACGGTTCCGGGGAACAGATTTTGACAATATCAGCAAAGATAATACACCATTGCGTGACAAATGGGATACCTCCGGTCCGGGAATTGTCTGGCGGACTACTCTGGGTGAAGGTTATGCCGGACCGGCAGTTCATAATGGCCGTGTCTATCTGCTTGATTATAATGAAAAAAAGAAGGCAGATGTGCTCAGATGTTTTTCTCTTGCCTCGGGCAGGGAGCTATGGAGGCGGTGGTACTATGTTGAACTGAAAAGAAATCATGGATATTCCAGGACAATACCGTCTGTAACCGATAAATACCTGGTGACAATAGGTCCAAGGTGTCATGTCATGTGCCTTGATCCCCTGAGCGGGGCCTTGCTTTGGAAAATTGACCTGGAGAAGGAGTATGGAGTCCCTGGCAGCGATAATGGACGTATAACACCTGACTTTTATACCGGGCAGTGTCCACTTATTGACAATGGGACTGCTGTTATTGCTCCGGGAGGAAAAGCTCTGATGATCGGTGTGAGTTGTGCAACAGGCAAAGTAGTATGGGAAACTCCTAATCCCGATTCCCTGAGGATGTCGCATGGTTCCATTATGCCGATGGTACTGCATGGGAAGCGCATGTATGTCTATAATGCTGTTGGTGGAGTAGTAGGAATCTCAGCCGGAGGAGATGATACCGGAAGGCTGATGTGGCAGACTAAGGAATGGAGTCCGGCTACCACGGCTGCCTCTCCCCTTTTCATCGGGAATAATGAGATTGCAGTCTTTGGAAGTTATGGTGCAGGTGGTGCAAGAATTAAGATTAACTTTGACGGGACAAAATACTCTGCAGTATTGGAGGAACAGCATAAGGCAACAAATGGCATAGCGAGTGATCAGCAAACGCCCATAATAACCGGTGATTATATCTGGTGTGTTATGCCTGAGAATTCCGGACCGCTGAAAAAGCAGCTGGTCTGCTATCATAAGTCCGATCTGCTCACTCCCGTATGGTCGAGCGGAAAGGAAAACAGGTTTGGCCGCGGACTGGGACCGTATATTGTAAGCGGTGATAAGATGTACCTGCTTGATGACAATGCGATACTCTACCTCTTCAGGATAAAGGAGAAGAGTATCACCCTGCTTGACAGTCATAAGATCATTAATGGCATTGAAGCATGGGGACCGATGGCAATTGCAGGGCACTACCTGATCATGAGGGATGCCCGCAACCTGTTATGCCTTGACATTTAAAAAACAGACGGATATGAACAAGAGAATTACATCGGTTTTTTCAGTGCTTGTTGTTGTGGTTTTCATAGCATATATTGTTTTTGATACGACCCGTCGTCCTCAGGACCAGGATCCGGTATCAGGTAACGGTTCAGCCTACGACACCATTCCTGAAAAATGGAATATATCTCGTGAACTCGTAGTTAAGGATGGTCAGCTTAAGGCTGTTTCTGTTTCCACCTCGGGTAATATTTATGCAGGAGGAGATTCCTTCGTTTCATGTTATTCAAGTGATCTGCGCAGGGTTTGGAGTTTAAAGACATCCTCGCCGGTTACTGCCATCGCAAATTGGGGGGATTCGATCTATGCCTCCACTATTGATCTGATACTTGTTATAGGTTCTGATGGCACTCTGAAAGATGAGTGGGGACCATTCGAAGACAAAAGTTTCATAACTTCGGTTGCTTCGAACAGGAACCATGTAGTTTATGGCGATGCCGGAAACAAAATGGTTGTTCTCCTCGACAAACAAGGCCGGGTTATCAGGATTACAGGGCAGGGCGACGGACAATTTGTTATCCCCAGCCCTTATTTTGATGTGGCCCTGGGTACAAACGATACCTTATTTGTTGCAAATACCGGTCACAGGAGAATTGAGACACGATCACCGGATGGGAAAATTATCAGTATGTTCGGGGAACCGGGAATGGCTCCGGAAGCATTTTGCGGCTGCTGCAATCCAGCCCACTTTATTGTAACACCTGAAGGGTTCGTTACAGCTGAAAAAGGAATTAACAGGATCAAGATAATGGGAAAGGAAGGTCAGTTTATTGAATTTGTATCTTCCAGGAACAAATTTGTGTCATCTGTTCCGCTTGATCTGGCCTCAGCAGACAGTACTAGTATATATGCAGCAAATCCTTCCGATTCGAGGATTTATATTTTCAGCCGAAATTGACACTCGGGCATGTTCCGGGAAGAAAAAAATAATAGATTATTGGATTTGAGGAAATTAATAAGATAATTATTCAGCAGGAAATGACTAGAATTGATTTTGTTAAAAGAGTAGTCCAGGCAGGTCTGTTTGCAGCACTTACATTCCTGATTTTTGCCCTGAAAAACCGTATTGTGACAGGTGCGAATTGTTCATCTTGTCCGGATACGGGCAACTGCCCTGGTACCAGGAGTTGCACCAGATACTGATCCTTACTGTAATGAAAGAGAAAAGAATAAATATCAATCGAGGCGCGACTTTGTGAAAAAAGCCGGGAAGATAGCCGTTATTGCTCCCCTGGTTATAATTCCTGCCGCCCTCCTGAAGAAGACCTCCCTCTCCGGATTCGTCTGGCAGATCGATCCTTATAAATGTACACAGTGCGGACAGTGCAAGACCAACTGCGTTCTTACCCCGTCTGCATCAAAATGTGTTCATGCCTTCAGAATGTGCGGATATTGCGACCTTTGCGGAGGATACCTGAGGCAGGGAGTAAAGACTATAGGCACCGGTGCGGAGAATCAGCTCTGTCCTACCGGAGCCATTACAAGGAAGTTTGTTGAAGAACCTTACTTTGAGTATACAATCAATGAGGATCTGTGCGATGGCTGCGCAAAATGTGTCAAAGGCTGCGGTGACTTTGGAAACGGTTCCCTTTACATGCAGATCAGGCATAACCTGTGCGTCAACTGTAACGATTGCTCAATAGCGAGAACCTGTCCTTCAGATGCGGTAATCAGGGTTCCTGCCCTGACTCCTTACCTTCAGAAGGACAAAGCAAAAGAGAAAAAAACAGAAATGCAGAATCCGGTCAGATTATGAGCAGAGAACGAAAACTGAGGATACAAAAATCTCTACCGTATTTAGTATTTATATTATTGATATGCTGGCATGCCATTTCGATTGCACAGGACCGGTTCCCGAGACCTGAATTCGAATCCGGCTATACATATCCGAATAACCAGATGCCTCTGCAGAGAAACCAGGTCTGGGAATACATAGATGTGGCAGTGTTGATTATTGCCCTGGCTGTTACTGCATGGCTTGCACTCAGGAAACGTTCCAGGAGAGGACTGGTATGGATGTCGCTCTTTTCCCTTGCCTATTTCGGCTTTTTCAGGCAGGGCTGCATCTGTTCCGTGGGATCTGTTCAGAATGTGGCACTGGCGCTTTTTAATAACAGTTACGCCATTCCGGTCACAGCATTGCTCTTTTTCCTGATCCCTTTGCTTTTTGCACTTGCGTATGGCAGGGTGTTCTGTGCCGGTGTTTGTCCGCTGGGAGCCATTCAGGAGCTTTCAGGGATCAAGCCGCTCAGGCTGAACAAGACCACTGAAGTAATTCTCGCATCCGTACCATTTATATACCTTTCCCTGTCTGTCCTTTTTGCGGCAACCGGAAGTCAGTTTCTGATCTGCAGATATGATCCATTCATTGGCATCTTCAGAATGGATGCCTCATATACAATGATTATTTTCGGAGTACTGCTGCTTCTTTCAGGAATTTTCCTGAACAGACCATATTGCAGGTTCCTTTGCCCCTACGGGGTTCTGCTGAATATTTTTTCCAGATTTGCCGGCAGACATCTAACCATTACCCCTGCCGAGTGTACTAATTGCCGGCTTTGTGAAGAGTCATGTCCCTATAATGCAATTATTCCGTCAGATCCTGAACCTCAGAGGGATCTGCCTGACGAGTCAAGAAAGCGCTTCATACAGTATTTCTTGTTCATCCCGCTTTTTACCATTGCAGGTGCCTTCATTCTGTATAACCTGGCTCCTGCTCTCTCAGGAGTGAATGGCAATGTAAGCCTGGCACGCGAGATCAGGCTGGAAAAGAAAACGGGAATAGAATCAGTTTCAAAGGCTGTTGTGGCATTCAAGGAATCCGGAAAAACTGAAGAACAGCTTTTCAGCGAGGAAGCTCAGATCATCGGAGGATTCCGCAAGGGAGCGCCATGGGTGGGAGCATTCCTTGGCATATCGTTTGGAATCGGAATGGTGTCGTACAGCCTGAGAAGGAGAAGGAATGAATACAAGCCCGATCAGGGTAAATGCTATAGTTGCGGAAGATGCTTCAAATATTGTCCCATAAAAGTACCGGCCAGGAATGAAATTTAAATTTACAGACAAGGATATAAACGCACTTAAAACAGTCAGCCAGATATCCGGCGGGTTTACCCTCATCGTTGCGCTTACCATGATTTTCAGTCTTATACAGCTGAATACCATAAAGCCGCTCGATAGTCCGGCGCTGCTCTCGATAAAGGAGCAGTACGACAAGGATCCATCCAACTCCGCACTTGCTGAACAAGTAAGAGCAATGGATCTAATGGCCAGGAAAGCTTATTTTTCATCAAGATGGCAGGTTGAGACAGGTTCATATTTATTGCTTGCCGGAGCCCTGATTTTTATTTTCTGTCAGAGGCTGATATCTGAAAATGAGAAAACAAAACCTGTAATTCCCGGTCCGAAGCCTGAAGTTTCATCACAATCAGAGAAAATAAGGAAATATCTTCTCTATGCAGCTTCGGTTATATCGATAGCAGCAATTGTTGCTTCTTTCATTTTGCGGTCGGAACTGCCTGATATTCATGGTAAATCCAATATAGCAGGTGCTTCCGGAAGCAAAGGCAGCGGCAAGTCTCCTAAACCCGATAAAACGAATTTTCCTTTTTTTCGCGGGCAGGACAGCCGCGGGATTGCCGGGGGATCAGGATATCCGACAGAATGGGACGGCAACACAGGGAAAAATATCGGCTGGAAGATAGAACTTAATGCCACGGGAAAGAGCTCTCCTATTATCTGGGATGATAAGATCTTCATCACCGGGGCAGAAGGTAATCAGTGTAATATCTATTGCATAGACAAGAAATCAGGTTCCATACTTTGGACAGGCTCAGCAGTTAATATTCCGGGAGAGCCCACTGAAGAACCCAAAATGGACAGGGAAGCAGGGCTGGCTGTTTCGACTGCCGCGACAAACGGAGAGGTTGTATGTGCAATTTTTGCAAATGGCAATCTGGTATGTTACGATCTGAACGGAAAGCAGAAATGGGCAAAAAACATTGGTACTCCGGAAAACAACTACGGCTATTCATCCTCTCTGCTGATCTATGAAGATCTTCTGCTGGTCCAGTATGACAGTAATGAAAAGCTTTCACTTATAGGATTTGATCTGAGTAATGGAGAGCAGAGATGGGAAACTCCCCGGCAGGGACGCACGGTATGGTCCTCCCCTGTTCTGGCTTATTTCAGCGGAACTCCGCAGGTAGTACTGAACGGAAATCCTGCCGTCAGCAGCTATGATGCTGCCACCGGCAAGCAGCTCTGGTCAGTGGAATGTATGATTGGCGACGTTGCCCCATCGGTTGCCATAAACAGTACAATGGCATTCGCGGTGACTGATTATGCAACTCTTTCCGCACTCAAGCCCGGAGCAGGCGCTTCTGTCGTTTGGGAAGACAATACATTTACCCCAGATGTATCCAGTCCTGTTGCCACCGATGATTACCTGTTTCTTTCAACCGGAAACGGGGATGTGGCCTGCTATAATCCGGCAAAGGGTGATACATTATGGACACATTACTTTGAGGACCAGTTTTATGCATCTCCGATTGTGGCTGATGAAAAAGTATATATGCTTGACAGGAGTGGCGTAATGCATATTGTTGAAGCTGGCTCACAGTTTAAGCTTATATCAGAAGCAGCGCTGGGTGAAACGTCAGATTGTACCCCGGCATTTTCAGATAAAAAGATTTATATAAGAGGGAGTAAAAACCTTTATTGCATTTCAAAAAATTGAGCAAGACAGAAGTAAATACATGTGGTTCAGGGTGTGATTGCAATCAGACCTCAGTTAGGGACATTACCAGAGTGGTTGATGAGGTGGTTTCCATGACCGGAAGAGAACCTGAGAAGCTGATCATGATACTGCAGGAGGTGCAGAAAAAGCTTAACTTCCTGCCATCGGAGGCTCTGAGGCATATTTGCAAGGTCACCGATATTACACCCGGCCAGATATCCGGGGTATCGACCTTTTATTCACAGTTCAGACACATTCCTTCAGGCAAACACACTATAAAGATATGTACAGGAACTGCATGTCATGTCAAGGGTGCAGGTCTTATTTCAGACTCATTCAAAAGAGTGCTTGCCCTGGACGGGACAAGGAATACTTCCGCTGATAATTTATTTTCAATAGAGGAGGTGGCGTGTCTGGGTTGTTGTACCCTGGCTCCTGTCGTGCAGATTGACGGCAAAACCTATGGCCATGTCAAGCCGACACAAACAGAGGAGATTATCAGGAATTTTTTAACCCAAGCGGTTCATAACGAAGAGATTACTGAGGATGCTGAGATTGCCGGAACCGAGGCAGAAGTCAGGATAGGACTGGGTTCATGCTGTGTCGCAGGAGGCAGCCGTGAGATCCTCTCCTCTATCATAGAGGTCAGGGAGAAATTTGAGCTTAACATAAAGATGAAGCCGGTTGGCTGTGTCGGGGTATGCAACCAGACTCCACTGATGGAAATAGTGACCCGTGACAATGGCAGCTTCAGATACACAAATGTGATGCGCCATCAGGTTGAGGAGATTCTTCTAAAGCATATAAGACCCGGATCCCGGAATAAACGGCTAAAACATAAAATCTTTGACCTGGTTGATACTTTTCTCTCTGATGACAAATTAACCAGTCAGATAAATATCTCTGATGAGCACAGGGAAAAATATCTAAATAACTTCCTTGATTACCAGGTACATATAGCTACTACTGACAGCGGTGTGCTGACGCCTGATTCGTATGAGGAGTACTGCATGATGGGAGGTTTTTCAGCTCTGAAAAAATGCCTTAATGAATTTGATAATAATGAGATAATTAATATTATATCAAGCAGTGGTTTACGTGGAAGAGGTGGTGCCGGTTTTCCTACAGGCCGTAAGTGGAAGATCTCGCTTGAATCGGAAGGAAGTCAAAAATATGTGGTGTGCAATGGAGATGAAGGAGATCCGGGTGCCTTTATGGACAGGATGCTGCTCGAATCTTTTCCGTTCAGGATAATAGAAGGTTTGATGATTGCAGGCTATGCCACAGGGGCAGGTGAAGGCATCTTTTATATCAGGGCTGAATACCCGCTGGCAGTTGCACGCATCAGAAGTGCACTGGAGCAATGTTATGCCAATGGGATCCTTGGTGATAATGTATTCGGGACTACTTTTTCTTTTAACATAAAGATCTTTGAAGGTGCGGGTGCTTTCGTATGCGGAGAGGAAACAGCCCTCATTGCATCGCTTGAAGGAGGTCGCGGGACTCCTAGGATGCGCCCTCCCTATCCTGCAAACAAGGGTTTCAGGGGAATGCCGACGCTGGTCAATAATGTCGAAACGCTGTCGCTGGTACCCTGGATTATCTCCAATGGAGCCGGGGCATTTAATACTATAGGTACCAGTCTCAGCAAGGGAACGAAAGTTTTTGCCCTGGCGGGTAAGATCTCAAAGGGAGGTTTGATTGAAGTTCCGATGGGAATTACCATCAGACGGATAGTCGAACAGATAGGTGATGGGATTGCCGGAGGAAGAAAATTCAAGGCTGTCCAGATCGGAGGTCCGTCGGGAGGATGCATCCCCGCTTCCATGGCAGATATCCAGATTGATTATGAGGAACTTACAAAGATGGGTGCGATGATGGGGTCGGGAGGAATGGTTGTACTCGATGATACCGACTGTATGGTTGATATGGCAAAATACTTCCTTACCTTCACTCATAAGCAATCATGCGGGAAATGCACCTTCTGCAGGGTTGGCACCAAGCATATGCTGAATATTGTCACCCGGCTAAGTGAAGGAAAGGCAACGACAAATGACCTCAATGAACTGGAGAAGCTCTGTCAGTCAGTAAAGGACGGTAGTCTGTGCGGACTTGGCAAAACTGCTCCAAACCCTGTTCTTACGGGTCTGCGATATTTCAGGGAAGAATATGAGATGCACACTAAGGGTATATGTCCTGCAAAAAAATGCCATGATCTTATAAGATACTCTATAACTGATAGTTGTACCGGATGCACCAAATGCTCACAGGAATGTCCTGTGAATGCCATTCCTTTCATCCCTTATGAAAAACATGAGATAGACCAGTCAATATGCACCAAATGTGATAATTGCAGAATAGTTTGTCCTGAGAATGCAATAGAAATTGTTAATGTAAATGGCCAGAATTAAGATCAATAGCAGGGAATTTGACTTCCGGGACGGATTGACTGTTCTGGAGGCAGCCAGGGAGGCAGGATTCCAGATACCTTCCCTTTGTCATAATAGCCGGCTGCCACATTACACTTCATGCATGGTTTGCATGGTAAAGGACAACAGGAACGGGAGCTTTTTCGCCTCATGCTCGCTTACGGTCAGGGACGGACTTGATATAGATGTTTCCTCCGAGGATGTAATCTCCCTCCGGCATAAAGCACTTGAGCTTCTCTTCTCTGAGCACAGGGCAGAATGTGAGGCGCCCTGCAAAGTTGTTTGCCCTGCCGGATATAATATACCTCTTTTTAACAGGCATCTTGCAGCCAGGGATACCGAAAATGCAGTGGCCCTTACGGCCACTGAGGTTGGCGCCGGCGATATAGCATGTGAAAAGTGTGCAGGTTATTGCGAAAATGCATGCAGAAGAAAGAAAATTGATAATCCTGTCTCAATAAGGAATATGAAACTTTTCATATATAACTCATTTATTTCCGGTACGCGCGGTCAAATGCAGGAAGATGATCAGTCGGGAGAGAAAAATGACAGGAAGGATCCAAAACGGGTAAAGAGATTCAACTCACTTATTGGAAGGATGGAGAGTGAAGAGCAGTCCGAATGGCTGAAGGAATGCAGATCTGACCTTTTGCGCAGCAGGGAGATTAAGGAATCAACTGATGCCTTTGGAGAGGCGGAGAGCTGCATGCATTGCGACTGCCGGGCAGCAGGTGATTGCCGCTTAAGGGAGCTTGCCGAAGAGTTTTCTTTAAAAGACCCCAGGGGTAAACTTGTTAACGCCCCGATTGTTAAAAAGATAAACCATACTACCGGACTTGTCTTTGAAAATGCAAAATGCATAAAATGCGGTCTGTGTGTGAGATTATGTGAGGAGTCGAAGGAAGAGCCTGCCTTGTGCTTTATTAACAGAGGGTTCGTGAGTATTATTTCCGAACCCCTTACAGAAGAATTTGATGAGATACTGAAGACGAAGAGCAGCGAAGTCATTGATATCTGTCCAACCGGCGCATTATGCCACTTCAGTCAAAAAAATATATGAAATCACTCGGTATCATATTTTATTTATTATCCTTTTTTGGCTGTTTGTCTGCTCAGCCAGGGCTTACTGAATGGCCTTTGTTCAGGGGCAAAGCCGATCTTACAGGCAACTTTGATACGGAACTTCCCTCCTCTCCTTCCCTGGTCTGGAGCCTGGCTACGGGTGCAAGAACCAAATCGTCTCCGGTATTAACTGCAGGGACTATATTTTTTGGCAATGAAAAGGGCACTCGTTTATGCAGTCAGCCAGGAAGGAAAGATAAAATGGCAGTATGATGCCGGCAGTGCCATAGATGCGGCGCCTGTTATATCAGGGGAGAAGGTTATCTTTGGGTCAAATGATGGTTTGCTGCGTGCAATAGACAGATTTTCAGGCAGATTAATCTGGACCTATGCAACAGGCAATCAGATAGCAGGTTCTGCCAATGTGTGGGTTGCAGGTCATAAATCAGGTGTTATTGTTGGCAGTTATGACTATTTCCTTCATTGCGTAGATCCGGAAACAGGGAAACTCTTATGGAAAGTAGAAACGGAGAACTATATAAACGGAACCCCTTCGATATCAAATGGGAGGATAGTATTCGGGGGTGCGACGGTATGATCAGGGTTGTTGATCCTCTTACAGGACGGCAGGTCGATACCATTGATATTGGAGTATATATCGCTGCTTCACCGGCCTTGTCAGTCAGGAATGGCCTATTTTGGCGACTATGACGGTACAAAATATTGTGTGAATCTGAATTCCGGGAAAATTGCATGGAAGGTCCCTTCCAAAGACGAATCAGGAGCTATCCTGGGTATCCCGGCAATAGGTCCGTCATCGTTCGTACTGGGCAGCGAAGATAAATTTGTCTATTGCCTTGACCCCCGCGATGGCAAGCTGAAATGGAAATACAGGACGAATGGCCGTATTGTAAGCTCTGCCGTAACGACTGACATCAAAGGCCCTTGTGACAAGTATGGACGGATACATATATATCTTTGACTAGCCGGAGGGAAAAAAATATGGAGTTTCAATGCAGGAGCGCCACTAAGCAGTTCGCCGGCGGTTGTGAAAGGCAGATTTTATATTTTGACTGAAGATGGACGGCTGCTGGCTTTTGAGGATAAAAAGAAGAACTGACATGCATTCTGCATGGAAGAGCCGGAAGAAATACATATTTAATTGCTATGAAGATTGTTTATCTTATAACAGGCTCCGGCGGGTCATTTTATTGCGGCAACTGTTACCGTGATATGATCTACCTCAGGGCAATAAGGAATGTGAAAGACATTACAGCCTCTGCAATACCTTTATATCTTCCTCCGGATGATACTGATTCAGAGGAAGGTGTCGACAGAAATGTCTTTTTCGGAGCAATTTCCATGTACCTCAGGGAAAAGGTTCCTTTCCTCAGGAATATGCCCTCCTTTATGGATAAATTCCTTGACTCGGCTCCTATGCTTAAGATGGCAGCCCGCAGATCAGGTACTACAAATACTGTAGGGCTTGAGGATATGACCCTTGGCATGATAAAGGGTGACCGGGCATTTCCGGAAAAAGAGATGGAAAGGCTTGTCAGATATCTCACTGAAAATGGGAAACCAGATATAATACATCTTTCAAATGCCCTTATAATCGGACTTGCAAGGCAGCTGAAGAAGCATATGGATGTTAAAATAGTGTGTTCACTGCTGAATGAGGATGACTGGATAGATGAGATGGCTGAGCCATACCGCTCAGATGCCTGGAGGCTTATCTCGGAGGAGGCCCCTCATGTGGATGCATTCATCACCCCCAGCAACTATTACAAGCAATTGTTTATTGAAAAAACCGGTTATTCTGGCGATAATATGCATATTATCCCGCTGGCTCTCGACACCAGAGACCTTAACATACTGCCGAAAAAGAATAATTATCCGGCGGTGGGTTATTTCAGCAGGATCAATTCCCAGAATGGCTTCGACAAACTCGTTGATGCCTTTATTAATCTTAAAACAGATAACAGGATGCCCGGACTTACGCTTCATGTATCAGGCGGATTTACAGGCAGTGACAAGCCATTTATTGCTGAGCAGATAAGAAAAATAAAATCATCGGGGCATAAAAGTTCAGTCAGAATTTATCCAGAATTTCATGGGAACAGCAAGGAGGAGTTTTTCAGCAGCATAGATATCATGACCGTTCCCGTAAGGAAGCATGACGGGTACGGACTTTACATACTCGAAGCCAATGCTTCCGGGGTGCCAGTGGTTCAGCCGGGAACAGGTGCCTTTCCTGAAATAATTGAAAAGACCAGGGGTGGAATAACTTACTCTCCGGATACCGTCGAAGATCTGGCACTCTCTCTCGTAAGATTATTTGAAGACAACCATTTGCGAAACAGCCTTGGTGTAAGCGGAAAAGAAAATATTACAAAGGAATTATCCCTTGAGGGAATGTCGGCAAAACTTTCAATAGTATATAATAAAACCATGCTAAAATAATTTTATTTCAGTTACAATGCTATCACTGGAGAATATATCAAAGTCATTCATTCAAAGAGGGTCGGTTCTTGACAACCTCTCTCTGGCGGTCGCAAAGGGCGACACAATTGCCATAATGGGTCCGTCGGGATCCGGGAAGACAACACTGATGAATATAATCGGATTGCTTGACAAACCGGATAGCGGAAAAATAATTTTCATGGACCAGGATCTGAGTAATTTCAATGAAGATCAGTCTGCCGATTACAGGAACAGGAATATTGGCTTTGTGTTCCAGGAGCACCTTCTCCTTCCCCATCTGACTGTAAAAGAGAACATTCTTCTTCCGCTTCTGGCGATGAAGCAGAGTTCCGAAGATGCCGAAAACAAGGAGAAGCATGCTGTCATGCTTATGAAAAGAACAGGTATTCCCGACCTCTCAGACAAATTCCCGGAAACCATATCCGGAGGTGAAGCCCAGCGTGCAGCTCTGGTAAGGGCACTCGTCAACAGTCCTTCAATTCTTCTTGCAGATGAACCTACAGGATCGCTTGATGCCAGGAATTCTGAAATAATGGGCGAACTTTTGCTGGAGATGAACAGGGAATATGGGATTACTTTGCTACTTGCCACTCACTCGGAAAGACTGGCAAAAAAGATGGACCGTACCCTTGTACTTGCAAATGGAAAATTAAGCTGAAAATTCTGATAAGAAATAATTAATATGTTACCAGGCCTGCAGAAACTAGTATTCAATTCCCTCAGATTCTATAAGAAGCCTGTCTTATACCAGATACTGATAATAGCCCTTTTATCGGCTGTTATTACAGGCTCTCTCCTCACCGGATTGTCAGTGAGGGAAAGTCTCAAAAAAACTGCATACCAGCATTTGGGAAATACGGGATTGGTTATTAGTTCAGGCACCCGGTTCTTTGACATGTCACTTGAAAAACGATTAAGGGACAGTGCTTCGATTAAATGCTCCGGGATACTTGAAATGAATGGATTCTGCCAGGATCTGGGCAATCAGAAAGAGGTTACCAAAGCGCATATTTATGCCGTAACAGATGATTTTTTCGTGTTTCAGGGCCTTGATACAATAAAGATAAAGCCCGGTGAGGTTGCCGTAAATGCAAAAATTGCCTCCACCCTTGACTTAAAAAAAGGAGATGATATTATTATCAGATTCAATGATCTAAGTGATATTCCGGCCGATGCCCCGTTTGCTCCTTCGAATGAGGAGGGCAGGTCTGTTGTAATGAAAGCAGGCGCTATCCTTGGCCCGGAAGATGCCGGTAATTTTTCCCTTACCATAAACCAGGAGGTACCCTATAATATTTATATAAATCTGTCAGATATTTTCGACAGTGCTGATAAGCCTTTAAAGATCAACCGATTGCTGATAATGCAAGGAAGTGGCACCGGAGTTGGTAATACACACAGCCTACTAATGAAGTACATGAGGCCCTCAGATATTGGATTAAGAATTATCCCACTTGCAAAAACAGGAGCTTATGAGCTCAGGTCTGACAGGATATTCCTTGAGAAATCGCTTATAGGTGAAATTGAAAATGCGATTCCTTCTGCCGCTCCGGTTATTACTTACCTGGGTAACAGTATTTCATCTGCTTCAGGATCTGCCCCCTACTCTTTTGTTGCTGCACTTCCCCGTTCGCTGTATCCTGAAATTGCAGGTGACAGTGATATGATAATAAATACCTGGCTTGCGAAGGACCTCAGGGCAAGAAAGGGTGATACGCTTCAGATGTCGTGGTATGCTCCCGATTCGCTGAACAAACTGATAGAAAAAACAGGGAGATTCCGGGTACAACGGATAGTCAGGATGGATGGCATATGGGCAGATTCACTGTTAATGCCTGCATTTCCGGGAATCGCCGGCAGGGAATCATGTTCGGACTGGGATGCCGGGGTACCTGTAAAACTCAGCGAGATCCGCAAGAAAGATGAAGAGTACTGGAATAATTTCAGGGGAACTCCCAAAGCTTTCATCAGTTATGAAGAAGGCGCACGGTTGTGGGGTAATAATTTCGGGCCGGCAACAGCCATCCGTTTTCCGGCTTCAGTTTCAGAGAAGGAGATATTAAACAAGCTTTCGGGACATCTGGATCCGGAGAAAAACGGCTTCCGAATTGACGATCTGTATAATGAATCTATCATGGCTGCCAGCGAAAGTGTCGATTTCAGCTCCCTGTTCCTCAGCCTTGGCTTCTTTCTTATCGTTGCTTCCGTTGTTCTGTTGTCATTTGCTGTAACAACATATCTTGAATCGAAATACAGACAGATCAGGACTTTTTTTGCACTTGGCTTCAGGAGCCGGAGAATAGGACAGCTGTTCATTGCGGAATCAGTAATCATCTCGTTTACAGGATGTATCGCAGGCTCATTTGGCGGCATTTTGGTGAGTATGCTGATCATAAGGCTGCTCAATACTGTCTGGCAGGGAGCAGTACAGACCAATACACTCTCTTCCTTTTTCAATATGTCATCTGTTTTGACAGGCTTTCTTACAACTATCATAATATCAATAGTTTTCTTTCTGATTAAAATAAGGCTTCATCTTAAAAAACTCGGCAGACATAAAAGAATTAACCATACCAATCCCTCAAGGCGACTTAATCTGATTTTTGTACTGGCTTCTTTTATTGTATCTGCAATACTTTTTTCACTCTCACTATTGCACAGAGACCAGGAAATCTCATATAGCTTTGGTTCCGGATCAGTACTGCTGGTAGCGATGCTGCTGGCATGGAGACACTATGTGATACTGCCGGCCGACAGACTTAATTCTGAAGGAAAGTACTATGGACAGTTGTCAAGATTATATTATTCATATAATCCCTCTCATGCTGTAACTCCTGTTCTTTTCATCGCTGCCGGTCTGTTTGCCGTTTTTATCACAGGAGCAAACAGGATGAGTTTTGAAGGAAGCCATATGAAGCCATCAGGCGGAACAGGAGGCTTCCTGCTCTGGTGTGAAAGTTCCATCCCTGTCAGGGCAGATCTGACAACCGCTGCAGGAAGGTCAGCTGCAGGCCTGGATGAGAAAGGGTTATCAGGCATGCGATTTGTTCAGATGAAAAAATTTGCCGGGAATGATGCCAGTTGCCTTAATCTTAATCATATTACACTTCCTCCACTTTTGGGTGTCGATCCAGGTGAATTTATATCGCGTGGTTCATTCTCTTTTGCCAAAGTAGCAGGGAAAACAGATGTTAAAAATCCCTGGGACCTTTTAAATCTGGCACCAGCTGAGAATACTATTTATGGTATTGCAGACCAGACTGTTATTGAGTGGGGTCTGAAGATCAAACCGGGAGACACGCTGAGCATGAGATCAGAAAATGGTCAGAGATTGAATATCATAGTCGCTGCCGGGCTTAAATCATCTGTCTTCCAGGGCTACGTCATCATCGGTATGGAAAACTTCAGAAGATATTTCCCTTCGGTAGCGGGAAGCTCTGTTATGCTTGTTGCCGGCGATAGCAAATTGACAGATTTATATATCAGTAATATAAAGGAGAGGCTTCAAAGTTATGGGATTAAAGTTGAAAGGACTGACGATCGTCTTGCCTCATTTTATGAAGTGACCAACACCTATCTGTCTGTATTCGGTGTATTTGGAATTCTGGGAATGATTACGGGAATTGCGGGACTTGGGTTTGTTCTCTTACGAAACTATAATTATCGCAGGAGGGAATTTGCACTCATGATGTCATCAGGATTTAAGATTAGAAGGATCCGCAGAATCATATTTTCAGAGCAGATGCTTATTCTTCTGGCTGGAATTGTTTCCGGCGTAGTACCTGCATCAATTGCCACACTTCCATCTTTAAAAAACAACGCAAATATACCCTGGCTATATCTTTTATCTATGGTTGCGCTGATTTTCCTGACAGGTACTCTGGCCCTGCTGCTGTCACTACGCTCCGTGACCGGAAACTCACTTACTGAAAGCCTGAAGCAGGAATGATGCCGTTTTTCCCTGATTCAAAGGCACATAATGAATGGCTGCAGACTTTAATTAACAGAAAAATTAAGTTAGCCCTAGAATCTGTATGTATACCCCAATGTAATCAGATGGGCTATTTTCAGATGCGGAGTATTGTCTCTCTCATAGGTATATTCAGTTTCAACAGCATGCTTCTTTGTTATTTTGTATTCTATGCCTGCTGAACTTCTGCTTTTTTCGATAAATTGGTCCGAGCTTCTGAACATGGCGGTGAACATTTCAAAGCTTACATATGGGTCAACAGGGAAGTGAGGAATTTTGTACTTGCACTTAAGTTTAATTCTGCCATCATATTCAGCTTTACTATCCGACTCCTTTTTTACATAGCTTCTTTCAGTCATCTGAATCCTTGCCCGCAGTGAAAATTCAAGATCGCTGACAGGCATGGATCCTTTAATATCTCCAAATATCTGTTGAGCCAGGTGGTAGTAATCGTCATTTTCAAGGAATTTGCCAATCCTGTATGATCCGGCAAATTCAAGATACTTATTAGGATCATATGTAGCTCCGAACTCAAAAAAGGATTTGTCAACAGTTGATGCGTTGTCATTGGTCCGCACATTAAATGATCCTTGCAGAGCAAATTTTTTGCTAAACGATTTTTCGGCATTTACCTCATACCAGAGTCCAAAATCGCTATCCTGGCCATAAACGGATCCGGCAACAAGCAAAAACAATAAAAGAAAGAAAATTGATTTAGTCGTCATCATCGGTTATTTTATGGCCAACCCTAATAGAACTGTTATCCAATTTGTCAGATGTCTCAAAAAATATTGTGATACGACACACGTCTTTAAGGAAGTCGACTTCTCCTATTTCAATACGGGTGATTTTACTGATACCTGTGCGGAACTGGAGGTCATCGATCAGTTCATTGTGATGCTCGGGTTTAATCAGGTTTATTTTCTCATAAATTATGTTTTTGGACGATTCATGCCGGAGAAGCCACTTCTTTTCCAGTCCCCAGGTTATTAACAGTATTATCAGGTTGGTAAATACTATTTCACTGATACTTGCGGTGTTTGCCAGGGCATTTATTACAGATATGCCGATTATCAGAAAGAGGTAGGTCATCTCCTTGATGGGGATAGTGTGTGTTCTGTACCGGATGATGCCGAAAATTGCAAAAAGGCCCAGGGCAAATCCTATCTGAAGTATCACATTTTCCAGCAGGAAACATAACAGAAAAACAATGCTTGATATGAGAATATATGTGAACAGAAAATCTTTTCTCCTGGTAGTTGAAAAATAAAACCAACGGACGAGTATCAATATAACCAGCAGGTTAAGTGCAAAACGTCCTACCAGTTCAAGAAGGTTGCGAATATGTATAAACTGAATGCCGGCTAATGCCGCATTATCAGGTGATATAAGGTCGGGTATATTCATTTTTTAATTTATTTAGGAACAATATTTTCGGTTTAACATTATTTATCTTCAGAGAGTTATTCAGCAGCGCACTCCCAACACAATATTTGCTGAATCCGGTCTGGTACAGGTTCATCTGCTTTATGAGACTTTTAAAATGTGATGATTCGGAGTAAGCTTCTTTTTTCTGTTCTGCAATTGCAAGATATGGAATAGAAACCTCTTCTGATTTTCCGGGTATTGAGAAAGAGATGTTAAAATCTATTGTAATCCTTTCTCTCAATTCATATCCTGCAAGCGTAATGCGGGTAAAATGATTTACCAGCACAGGCTTGATAAGTGCAGGACTGATGGGTAAGTATTCACGAATAAATCCAGATGCCTTGTCATCAAAAAGCTCTGCTCCCGGAGAGTTTTCAATCCGCCATTTGATTGTACGCCCCTTGTTTGTCCTTTTTTTTATTTCAAGAAACGATTCATCTGTAGTTTCATACTTTCTGTATCTGATCTTATGCCGGTCATATTCACCCCTGGTATGCTGGTTATAGAACAGATATTCGTCTGTATCATAATATGTAGTTGAGTAAGGCAGAATCCTCAGATCGCGTATCTGAAGAACCTGATAATGTTCTGAAAGGAGATGTAAAAGATCCGGAACCTTTGCGGTTGTGAACAAATACTTTATTTCAACCCTGTCCATTAGCCTGACACCGGATATTGAATCAAGGCCGATCGGACTTAATCTGCTTATTTTGCTTTGTATTTCGTTGTTCAGCACTATATCAGACATTCACCATCTGGAAATTTAGGAATTGGAATAATCGGTAAGTGGCTCTTATTGTCAGCTATTCGGATATATTATTGGAACTGTTAAAAGTAGGCGCCTGCCATCTGAAAGAGCCGGTACCGTCGGGATTCCTTGAAAAAGACAATTCAAGTGTCTGTCCAGGGAAAATTACTTTATCCGCAAGATTTCCGTCAGGTGTTGAGAGCAACACCTCTTCTCCCTGCGATGAAAGCTTAAAGTTCGCATGAAGGCCCACCTGTGCACTATCGTTATCAGCCCATACAATAAGGTATCCATTCCCGGGAATTGAAGTCCCCTGTGGAATTTGCCACTTTGAAAAATGATCCTTGTTATCAGATAGAAAATATCCCGAAATATCTCTTGAAGAAGAGGACAGGTTGTATAATTCAATCCAGTCATCGAATTCGCCATCCTGATCGGCAACCGTAGAATTATTCACGGGGAGCAGTTCATTTATCACGACATCGCTGTTAACCGGCCCGGGAGGCTTTTTACATCCGGATTGCACTATAGTTATTATCGCCAACAGAATTAGTATCTTATAATTTATCATCGCCTTAAATGCCGGTCCCAGACAGCATGGGTATTTATCGTTCCAGTTTAAAATGCGACACAAATATAATATTAGATTTCATAAAATCCTAATGAATCAAATTTTCCGCATACTCTTATATAATTGAATATAAGTAATTTGCAAATCTAAATTATGTTCCTGTTGGAATTCATTTGAAAAATGGCAGATAATGGACAGGCTGTTTGTTTTCTATTTTCAGAGTAGCACTAATCTAAAACAGAAGCTGCTTTGCAGACTTAAATTCTTGCAAATTTTAAGTACATTTAGCGCCGGATTTACATAGAATCACTGATCGATCATGCGCCAACTGCTGTTTTCACTTCTCTTCGCCTTCCTGACCCAGGAGTTGTATCCACAGCTTCTTCTGAATGAGTTTTCATCCTCCAATATCAGCGGGATAGCCGATGAAGATGGAGATTTCGATGACTGGATAGAGCTTTATAACCATTCGGCTTCTGACATAAGTCTCGGGGGATATCATCTTTCAGACCATGCTTCGATATTGAAAAAATGGACCTTCCCACCGCTGACAATAAAGCCATATTCCTATCTGCTTATTTTTGCCTCAGGCAAGGACAGGACAGCTGTACCTGTTACATATAAGACTATCATTCCTGTAAATACTGAATGGCAATATCTGGTTCCTGATGCCGATAAGGGAGATTCCTGGAAAGACCGGGGATTCAATGCTACGGGATGGAATACCGGGAGAAGCGGGTTCGGTTACGGAGATAATGATGATTCCACCATTCTGAACAATATTATAAGTGTTTATATCAGAAAAGAGTTCACACTGACGAATATTCAGGATATTGAGGAACTGGTTTTAAGTATCGATTATGATGATGGTTTTGCCGCCTATATCAATGGGCATGAAATTGCAAGGAGCAATCTGGGCACAGTTTCACCGGTTCCATATAATCAGATGACCGGATCATTACTCCATGAGGCTGCAATGTACGCAGGGGGCTATCCGGAAAGTTATATTATCAGCGATCCTCTAACCTTCCTGGTCGAAGGAATAAATGTGATCGCCGTTGAAGGGCATAATTCAGACCCTGCATCCTCTGATTTCAGCCTCATCCCGATGCTTACCACAGGCCGGTCAGGTTCGGGAGAACCAGATTCCATACCTTCCTACATTCAGCTTAAGGGAAGGAAACTGCATACTAATTTCAAAATCAGTAATGAAGGTGAAACACTTATCCTGTCAAAGCCAGATACTTCAGTAGTTGATTCTGTCTCACCCGTAATAATGACCTCTGATCTTTCATATGGAAGGAAGCCTGACGGAACGATAAACTGGGTTTATTTTGCGGATCCGACGCCCGGGAGCGCAAATACCACTAAAGGCTTCAATTCTCTTAATGCAGACACAGTATTGTTTTCAATTGCAGGAGGATATTACCCGGGAGGAACAAACCTTCAGCTCTCCTCGACCAGTCATTCAGATTCCATATTTTATACAACTGACGGATCTGAGCCTACCACTTCTTCATTACATTATACCGGACCATTAGCCGTTTCCGGAAATGTGACTGTAAGGGCAAGATCAATCAATTCAACCTATCTGCCGGGCCCTGTTTCAACCAACACGTACATAACTACCAGGCACAAGCTCCCTGTAGTGTGTCTGAGCACAGATCCGGCAAATTTATGGGACTATTATACAGGCATATATGCCATGGGGCCAAATGCTTCTCCTGACCAGCCGAATTTTGGAGCAAATTTCTGGGAAGACTGGGAACGCAGGGCACATTTGGAATTATATGACACTGACGGGATAAAGCAGATCGACCAGGATATAGGAATTAAGATATTCGGCGCCTGGAGTCGTGCATTTGCTGAGAAATCAATGGCTCTATTTGCACGGAAGGAATACGGAAAAGGTTCCTTCGACTATAAGGTTTTCAAGGATAAACCAATTGAGAAATTTGAATCTCTTGTTCTCAGAAATGCTGGGAACGACTGGGATCAGGCGACCATGAGGGACGGACTTACCTCCACACTGATAAGGGACATGGATATAGACCGTATGGCATTTCAACCTTCTGTTGTTTATCTGAATGGTGAATATTGGGGGATACTTAATATCAGAGAAAAAGTAAATGCCAATTTTCTTGCAGAAAATCATTTTGTAAATCCTGATGAGGTAAACCTGCTTGAATTTGACGGAGGCATTGTGCAGGGTAACAACAGCGGTTATCTTGATATTACCGGCTACCTGAATAACAATACCCTGGAGAATGATCAGAAATACATGCAGGTCAGCGATAAAATAGATCTCAGTAATTACATTCAGTATCAACTGACAGAGATCTACATAAACAATAAAGACTGGCCAGGCAACAATATAAAATACTGGAATACAAATAGTCCGGGAAGTCGTTGGAGATGGATAATTTATGATACCGATTTTGGTTTTTCCATCTGGGAAACTGCTGCATATGCTTTTAACACACTCGCTTATTCCCTTGAGTCAAATGGACCAGGATGGCCAAATCCCCCCTGGTCCACACTGCTTTTCCGACGAATGACCTCAAACAAGGGATTCAGAAATCAGTTTGTCAATCAGTTTGCAGACAGGCTGAATACCAACTTCACAGCAGCCAGAGTCAACTATGCAATTGATTCAATTAAGGAGGTCTTTCTTCCCGAGATAGATGCTCATCAGGCACGTTGGGGATTAAGCCATGATAACTGGCAGTATAATTACAACATCATTAAAACTTATGCTACCAACAGGCCGGATTATGTCAGGCAACAGCTCCGATACCAGTTTAATCTCGGGCAGCAGCTCAGTATAAAGGTGGATATAGATGATCCGGGTACAGGGACAGTCAGGGTAAACTCTGTCATTCCTCAAAAATACCCCTTTTATGGTATCTATTTCAAAGACCTCCCAATAAGGCTTACTGCAATACCTGCCCCGGGCTATAAGTTTGATAAATGGGAAATGGGCTCCCTGGTATCAAATTCTGTCACTCTGGACTACGACATGGCAGAAAGTAAAAATTTCAAAGCCATTTTTACTACTGCAAGGAGCTCTGATGCAAAAATTGTAATCAATGAGATCAACTATAATTCCTCTCCTGCAAAAGACACAAAGGACTGGATTGAACTCTATAATGCGGGAAATGCCACGGTGAATCTAAAAGGTTGGAGCATCAGCGACGCCGGTCAGGAGTCGGGATACTTATTCCCGCAGGACTATATCTTTGCCCCTGGAAATTTCCTGGTTGTATGCCGTAATGTTGCCGCGTTCCGAGGGTTCCTTCCGGAGATAATGAACATCACTGGCGACATGGGATTCGGATTAAGCAGTTCAGGTGATAATATCAATCTCTTTGACCGGGAAGGTAATCTTGTGGACTTTGTTAATTATGGCACTTCTGCACCATGGCCGGAAGATGCCAACGGAACAGGCCTCACTATTGAACTCACAGATCCACTGTCGGATAATAATATGGGGAAGAACTGGAAATCAGGGCTGGTTGGAGGTTCACCCGGAATGGTGAATTTCCGGTATATTGCTCCTGATTCCAGCGGTCAGGATGAAATTGCGGACTGCCGTCTCACCTGTTACCCCAATCCATTCCGCGACTACACAACAATGATGGTGGAAGTGAAGGCTGCCGGAAGATATCGAATCGAAGTTTTCAATATCCAGGGAAATCTTGTCAATACACTTACTGATCAGACCATTGAACCTGGTGTATATTACATAGACTGGTCCGGTAAATCTCAAAATAATGCACCTTTGCCTGCAGGAGTATACATTATTAAGCTGTCTGGTAAAAATCAGCATTTCAATACCAGGGTCATCATACTGAAATAGAACTGATATAGGCTTTCCAGGCTGGAATAAAGCCTGGTGCCAAATACCCCTGTTAATAAATAAATTCATCACAAAACTGACCATTTGAACAATTCGGTCAGGCAGAATGTTATATTTGCAGTTTTAAAAAAACTGAAAAAACTGTATGCAATCTGAGAAGGGGATCAAAGAGCAACTGATACTGGAAGCAGCACAGAAGCGTTTTGGTATGTTTGGAATAGAAAAAACATCTATGAGGGAGATCGCTGACGATCTTAAGCTTTCGAAAGCGTCACTTTACTATTATTTTCCTGACAAGGAAAGCCTTTACAGGGCTGTTGTTGAAAAGGAACAGGCAGAATTTCTTGGCAGGATAAAAGAAAGAATGAAAAGCATCAGTACAGCTGATCAGCTTTTACTGGAGTATGCCAAAGCACGTCTCTCCTATTTTCGCACATTATTAAATTTGAGCAGGTTCAGATTTGAGTTTTACTCTGATCTTAAACCAGTACTGAAAGACACAATGCAAAATTTCAGAGAAAAGGAAAAAGAGATAATTGTGCAGATAATCGATAAGGGAAAAAGTGAAGGCACATTTTTTTATGAGGATGCAGGCAATGCCGCAATGATCTACCTCGACATATTAAGAGGTCTTAGGATGGCAATATTAAATGACAAGATTTCGCTGGTTCTTGACCAGGAGGAATATGAACGGTTTCTTGAGCGGACAAATGCAGTTACCGAATTATTTATCAGGGGATTGAAATTTCATTAGGAGAACTGGAGCAAATAAAATATTAATACAAATTTCAAATGATTTTATGAAAGCAGAAACTAAGAAAAGCAAATTAAGGGTATATATTCCGCTGATAATTATTGTTATCGCAGTTCTTACAGGTATATGGTTCTGGTACCGGGACTATTCCAGTTACATTACAACAGATGATGCTCATGTAGATGCTGATAATGTAAGTACAGGTTCAAAAATTCTTGGCCGTATTGCGGTTATTAATGGGAATGAAGGAGATTTTGTGAGCCAGGGGACACTCCTTGCAGAACTCGACAGCACTGACATGATCTCACAGAGGAATCAGTCATTGGCTCTGAAAGCTCAGGCAATGGCAAATTTGGCTCAATCTGAGGCCAAATACAGTTCCGACCAGAAAAGCTTAAAAGTGCTCGAGATAAATCTTGCCCGTGCCACTGATGATCTTGACAGGGCTAAGAGCCAGATGTCTGGTGGTGTTATAACTATTGAACAGTTTGATCATACCAAAAAGGCCTGTGAAACGGCATCTGCTCAGCTGGATGCTGCGAAAGCCCAGTTAACTGTATCAAAATCAATGATTTCAACAGCTGCAAAAGCGGTTGAATCGGCCAATGCACAGGTAAACGTACTCAATACTCAACTTAAGAATACCAGGCTTTATGCTCCGTCAGACGGTGTTATAGCAAGGAAATGGCTTATGCCAGGCGATATAGTTCAGCCCGGACAATCTGTTCTTACTCTCACAATAAGCAAAAAACTGTGGGTTATAGCTTACCTGGAGGAGACAAAAATTGCCAATGTCAGGATAGGCCAGAAAGTCAGGTTTACAATAGATGCCTTCAGTGGTGTCAAGGTTTTCGGGTAAAGTCTATCTCCTGGGCTCTACAACAGCATCCGTGTTTTCACTAATCCCCGCCAGCAATGCTTCAGGCAATTTTACAAAGGTGACACAGAGGATTCCTATACGGATCTCGATTGATAGTGTGGACAACAACAAGGATATCTCCTCCTATAATATTCTTTCAGGAATGTCGGCCGTGGTCAAGATTTTAAAGGAATAGAATGGAAAGAAGCAGAACCCCATCCCACCATTTCAGGAGGATTGTAAGAGGCAGCAATTCATCATTTCATCCAAGCCATCTGTCCTACAAATGGTTTTTGCTTGCCAATATCATGCTCGGAACGTTTATGGCTGTGCTGGATGCAACGATTGTAAATGTTGGTTTGCCAAAAATAATGGCTTCTTTCGGTGTCGGGCTCGATAAAATTGAATGGGTTATAACGGCATATATGCTTGCAATGGCTGTTATGCTGCCTACTTCAGGCTGGCTGGCAGACCGGTTTGGTTATAAAAAGATGTATTTCATCGGATTATTTCTTTTTACAACCGGGTCAATGCTATGCGGAATGTCATCTAATGAAAACATTCTGATCACCTCACGTGTAATTCAGGGTCTGGGTGCAGGTTCGATACAACCGCTCGGTATGGCGATCATAACCCGGGAATTTCCCCCTCATCAGAGGGGAATAGCGCTTGGCTTCTGGGCTATTGCCGCCGCAGCCTCCATATCTTTCGGTCCTCTCATCGGAGGATTCCTGATTGACAATTTCAGCTGGCAGTTAATTTTTGATGTCAACATTCCTATAGGTATTATAGCAATGGTCTTTACTATTATCATACAGAGCGAATACAAGAGTAAACTGAAGAGAAAGTTTGATCTGGCTGGTTTCATTACCGTAACAATCTTTCTGCCTCTTACACTTTTCGCTCTCACTGAAGGCAATGCCGCCACCAACTCCGCCGGCTGGCATGCACCCTATATACTGTTGTGCGCAGTTATTGCACTGATCTCCCTGGCGGTTTTCTTAACGGTCGAACTAACGGTAAAAGAACCACTTCTTGATCTAAGGTTATTGTTAAACCATAATTTCGGCATCTCAAATATCATTCTTCTTGTTTTTAGCGTAGGGATGTTCGGAAGTACATTCCTTTTGCCGGTTTATCTCCAGAATTCGTTGGGATATACTGCATTGCAGGCGGGTTCTGTTTTTCTGCCTGTCGGGATAATTCAGGGCATGATGTCTCCGATTTCCGGCAGGATATCTGACAAAATCAATCCTAAACTACCAATCTTTGCCGGAGTTATATTACTGGCATTCAGCTTTTATCTCAACTCAAAACTCTCCTTCCTTACGGAACTGAATTACATAATGCTGTCATTATATATCCGGGGGGTGGCAATGGGATTATTGTTTACAGCCTTAAGCACTATTTCCCTTCTTGAGATACCCAGAGAGAAAATGGCTCAGGCATCTGCCATTACAAATTCAATCAGGCAGCTTGGCGGCAGCCTCGGGGTTGCACTTCTGGCCACTCTGCTGACCAGCAGGGCCAGTTTTCACGGTCAGGTTTTCGGAGGTGCAATAAAGTCCGGATCTGAAATGTACCAGAGAACCATGAGAGGAATGAAATATCATCTCGAATACCAATCGGGAAGTTCACCTGCCAATGCAACCAGGCAAAGCCAGGCTCTGCTTTATTCAAGTATTGGCAAACAGGCATTTATAGAAGGTATAAACGATGATTTTCTTCTTGCAGGTATCATCACGTTAATAGGTGGCATACCAATTATTTTTCTTCACACAAAAAAGTCAAAAAATCAAAATCAAGCTTTAAATGAATTATAAAATTAATTTCAGGTCATTATTAGTCCTGCTTTCACTATTTATACTGAGCAGCAATATCATCTACGGACAGCCTGCCGGGAATGACACGACCTTTGAGAATACGGATTCCCTGTCGCTTCAATACCTTATCGGAAAGGTGATATCCGGCTATCCTACTGTCAGGATTGCAGAAGAAGCAATAAATAATGCAGAAGCCAGGATCGGCATGGCACGTACCGGATACAATCCTGAGTTCGATCTGACAGCAGCTTATACCAACCTTGGTCCTGTAACCAAGCTCACTATTCCCGATCTGGGCACTTTCCAGCTCTATCCCGGAAACAACTATTCCGCCGGAGTAAACGTCAGACAGGTCGTGTATGATTTTGGCAGGACTAAAACGAATGTGTCACTCGAAAACGAGAATAAATCCATATCTGAACAGAGTCTTGAGCAGGTTAAACAACATTTATCAGTGCTTGTAGTCAGAAATTTTTACACTCTTGCCTTTCTGCAGGCTGCTATAAAGATAAAGCAGCAGGAACTGGATGCCCTGAAGGAGCACCTTACATATGTAGAGAAAAAGGTGGCTACCGGTTCGTCTACGGAATATGAGGCTCTTACGACTAAAGTCAGGATTTCTGCGGTAGAGAGCCAGGAAGTAGATCTGATAGCGGCACTGACAAATCAGCAGGCGGTGCTGAACTCTCTGCTTGGGAACGACCGGTCTGAACGCCCTGTTGTCAGGAATGAACTGGAGGTGTCTGTTCCATTGCTTCAGGTTGATTCGCTGCTCTCCTTCGCTTATCACAACCGTGATGAGATACTTATCAATCAGAGAAGGACATCAGCAGCTGAGATCAGGTATGAATTAGTCAATCGTCAGAATAAGCCTATGCTTAATTTTCTCGCAAGCGCAGGCGCTAAAAACGGATATATCCCCGACCTGGCCAGGTTTACACCTAATTATGTTGTCGGACTTGGATTAAGGATTCCCATTTATGACGGGTCAAAGACAAAATATAAGCGCATGGAGGCAAAATCGGCAATCACATCTATCTCATATGAATCTGAGTATACTAAACGCAACATTTCCACCGAGTTAAGTGAAGCCGAAACCTATATGGTCGCCTCCGGCCAAAAAGTCAGTCAGTATGAACTTCAGCTTGATCAGGCACTGAAAGCCTATTCACTGGCAGAAACAAGCTTCAAATCAGGTTCCATTACGAACCTCGATCTCCTTGACTCCAATACATCAGTATCGGAAAGCAGATTACTGCTTCTTAAGGCAAGAATGGACTATGCTGCCAGTGTTTATAAGCTCAAGGCTGCAATGGGGGAAAGATTATACCACTGATTCACGATTAAGCAATTACCGGAATTCGGTCAGTCCCGGATCAAGAGCGGTTTCTGAACCGGATATTACCAGCGCCGCTCCCAGTGCAGAGGCATTTCCGATTTCCGAGGTCCATATCAGCTTTAATGGGAAAGACTCTCTGATCAGATGAAGGAAGAGCTTATTTCCGGAAAATCCACCGGTAATATAGATGTTCGATGTTTCATCATTTTCGGGAAGGATCAGATTCACGGATTCTGCCGTATAATCACATAGCTCTATCATTAGCTGATGGTAAGCCTCTTCATATGAAGTAAATTCATACATGTCAATATTGTCGTTCAGGTCTCTGAGAAATGAATAGGGCTTGAAAAAAATCTTCGTATCACTGTATTTTGTCCTTAATGCATGCAACAGCTCCTCGTCAGGTCTGATTTTTTTAAAATAATCCTCAGGCTTACCAAAATGTTCGGATATCTGGCTCGTCGCAGCTTCATGAAAATGCCCCAGCCAAAACCTTGAGGACTTGACCGGCTGTCTGGTGATGCTCATATAGCAGAGGCAATCTCTGTCGAGCTGTTCGGCAGTCAGTATTTCAGTATTGAAAGGATTCATGTTGATACACCAGGTTCCTGTTGAAAGAAGCAGGAATTTGCCTTTACCCGCCGCAAAATATGGAGCAAGGGAAGCAGAGCTGTCATGGATTCCAATACCAACATTTATTTTTTTACCCTCTATTTCCACTTCAACGAAAGTCTCAACAGGCACCGGGTCTGGCATTGGAAGTTCATAAGCCTTTACCCATGAGTGATAGTTCATATTATCAAAATCCCATAAAGCAGTATGGCAACCTATACTGGTATGTTCCGAATATATTCTGCCGGTCAGGATGTATGATAAGTATTGAGGAAAATGAAGTACATGGCGGATCTGTGAATATACTTCCGGTTTCTCCGTCTTTAGCCAGAGTGGCTGGAGCCCTGAATTAAGCATTCCCAGGGCAGGTGAAGCCGTACATCTGCAAAATTCATCCCTGCCACCGTATTTTCTGTACAGGCTTTCTGAGATCCTTTCGTCCATGGGCTTCAGGTAATTATACAGCGGAGTGAGTCTCCGGCCTTCAGCACCGAGATATACAACCGTTGCGCCATATGTTGTAAAATTTACGGCCTTCAGGTCATACTTGTCGGAAGTTGCAAGCCGGGCTACCGATTCTCTTATCCATGTTTCAATAAGATCAATGTCATCACATTCGAATCCGTCATCATCTGTGATTTCCGGAAATCGCTGCTCAGCCTCAGAGATAATTTTAAGTTCGGTACTGAACAGTATTAGTTTCTTATTCGTCTTTCCGATATCAAAGACGGCAATGACAGGCTCTTTCATTTAAATAGTAAATTGGTTTCGGGATCTGTGGGTGGCTCAAAAGCCTTTTCTTCAGTTTACGTTGCACTGTGGATGAAAAGACTTTTAAGACAACCTCATTTATCGTTTCATGAGGACCTCTTTTTCATATTTAATGATCTCTTCAATATAATCCTCTCCCACCGGCACTTTATTGGTCATGCAATAATAATTCCACACGGCTCCAAATGGTTTAACCTTCAGCAGTTCAAGCAGGGCAAGCCTTTCGAAGTTTTTACCTTTTTCTTCATATTTTACCAGCGTTTTATGAGGTTCCAGCAGGGCATACATAAATGCCAGCTGGGCGGAACGCGTTCCTATAACATATGCACCAATCCTGTTCAGGCTGGCATCAAAGAAGTCGAGTCCCACACTTACCCTGCCCAATGCCTTGCATCTTACTATTTCCTGGGCAATAAGAATCAGTTCTTCATTAAAGGTGAGCACATGATCACTGTCCCACCGCACCCCACGTGTAAGATGCAGAAGGATTTCATCAACATAATTAAGGATCGAAGAGATCTTATCGCCAACCTGTTCGGTAGGATGGAAATGACCATTGTCGAGGGTTATCATTATGTTGTTCTGCAGTGCATATCCAAGGTAGAAGTCATGTGAGCCGACAACCATCGATTCTGAACCTATGCCAAAAAGCTTACTCTCAACGGAATCCTTGAGGTATTTCTTCGGGTATTTGACAGAAAAGATCTCATCGAGTGATTTTTTCAGAATTTTACGGAGAGTAGTTCCTGTCTACCGGAGTATCCTTTGAACCGTCCGGTATCCAGATGTTATGCACCGAAGGTGTTCCCAGTTGTTTACCCATCTCTGCTGCTATGGCTCTGCATCTTTTTGTATGTTCCACCCAGAACTTCCTGATCTTTTCATTCTTGCTTGAAAGCGTAAAGCCGTCATCTGCCAAGGGGTGGGAAAAGCAGGTACAGTTAAAGTCGAGTCCTATCCCCCTTTTCTTTGCCCAATCTATCCATCCCTGGAAATGTTTGGCTTCAATCTGGTCGCGGTCAATGATTTTGCCTTCAAATTCTCCATAAATAGCGTGAAGATTGAGACGTTGCTTACCTGGCAGCAGTGACATCACTTTATCCAGGTCAGCTCTCATCTGTGATATGGTTGTCGCTTTCCCGGGGAAATTGCCGGTTACCTGAATGCCACCACCGCCCAGCTCTGCTCCAGGCTTCTCAAAGCCACCAACATCGTCGGTCTGCCAGCAGTGCAAGCTTATGTTTACATTCTCCATTTCGGCTATAACCTTGTCGGTATCGACCCCCAGAGCAGCATACTGTTCCCTGGCAAGTTTATATGACTCCTTGATAATCTCTTTTTTCATGATTCGGCTGTTTAATGTTTTTCCAAAAATATGATCTGCAGATAATAATCTGATTATTCCAAATAAAATACCTGATCCAGAGGTATGGTAACGGGTGAATTATCGGGATTGGTTTCCATGATGTCGGCCATGTATTTCCACCATTTTTTGACTATTTCGGTCTGACCGAGATCTTGTGAGGAACTTGATCCTGCCTGTTCCTGGTAAGCAAATAAGGTATTGGTCTCTTCGTCGAGAAAGATTGAATAATTGCATATGCCTTCGTTTTTCAGAAGTTTCACAAGTTCAGGCCATATTTCATTGTGTCGTTTCATATACTCCTCTTTGAAACCGGGGTATAACTTCATCTTAAAAGCAAATTTTTTTGTTTCCATATAATTCATCCTAATTTAACAACAAATGTCGACAGTATAAGTACAAGGATACCGATGATCAGGACGATGATGGTTTTCTTCCTGACCCCTTTCCATTCATTGAGGAATATTCCCCATATATTGCTGATTGCAATATTAAGTGCCATCAGGATGCTCCACCCGAAAACTGCCATTGATGGCGGCAATTTACTTGAGCCCATGCCGAAAAAGTGAAACTGCAGGAACCAGAGAAAACCGGCGAGAAAGGTAAAGAAAAGATTGTTCAGCAGTATGCTTGCAGGGACTGAATAATAATCACTGTATGTTTTATTTTTAATATTCAGATATCCGCAATATATCAGATTTGTAATGAATCCCCCCAGCAGGATGAAGATAAGCGAAGGGTTTTTCTGAAACAGCGGGTTTGTGCCATGAGCGAGTGCTACTGCTTCGATAGGTTTTCCGGATTCGAATCCGAAGTTGAAACAGGCGCTCATAACACCGGCAAAAATTGCTATAAGGATACCCTTTTTAAGAGCAAATTCCTTTACAGCAGCTTTCTTTTCCTCCTCACTCATCTCCCTGCTTTTCAGTGCACCTGCATAGCCTATTACAGCTATACCCGCGACAGCTGTTGATACTCCTGCTATTGTAAGTATCCCTGCCATGGAGCCGAAAAGGTTTTCCCCGGCCACTATGGGAGGTATCAGGGTTCCGAATGCAGCACACAGGCCGAGGGCAATGCTCTGACCAAGAGCAACTCCCAGGTATCTTATGCTCAATCCGAAAGTCAGTCCTCCGAATCCCCATAAAGCACCGAAGAACATTGCCATAAGCCTGGATGACAAGGGAGATTCTTTTATAATCGGAATAAGTTCACCCGCCGGCACAAAGATGAAGGCAAACAGGATTGGAGCTATCAACCAGGCGGCAACTCCCTGACTTAGCCAGTAAGATTCCCACGCCCAGATTTTGACTTTTTTGAAAGGCACATAAAAACTGGCTGCGCCTACGCTTCCCAGGGCAATTAATAATATTCCGGCAAATGGATTCATTTAATATTTATTAGACTGAATCGCAATTTAATAACTTTCAGCATTGAAATTCAATTTTTGGCATTTTTTTATTCGGACATTTTTTATAATCTTGATAAATATTTCTTAAACTATTCAGACTATGAAATCTTTCAGACTAACAATTGCCTTTCTCTGCTTTTCAGGTGCTCTCCTCGCCCAGGACCTGTATGTAAAAGAGCTGACTACAGAACATAAGAACAACCCTGTAGGTATAGATGTTACAAAGCCCAGATTGTCGTGGAAAGTTAAGGCCACAGGGGTAAATGTTCTTCAGGCTGCATATTCAATAAGAGTTGCCTCAAATGATAAATTTTCAACATCCGGAATAATTTGGGAATCCGGCAAAGTATCCTCAGGAGAATCAATTCTGCAGGAATATAAAGGCCCTGTGGTTGAATCCGGGAAAAGATACTTCTGGCAGGTAAGGATATGGGATAACAAGGGCAGATCATCGCGATGGAGCCCGGTTGCTTACTGGGAAATGGGGTTGCTTTCACCATCTGACTGGAAAGCAAAATGGATAGAACTTACCTCCGACACCCTTCAGGATCTCCCCTCTCCTCATTTCAGAAAAGAATTCAAAGTAGACAAGAAAATAGCCAGTGCCAGGGTATATGTAACGTCGCATGGTTATTATGAACTGCATCTTAACGGAAGCAAAGTTGGTGATCAGGTGCTTACACCGGGCTGGACATCTTATAATAAAAGACTTCAGTACCAGGTATATGATGTTACCGGGATGCTCTTGAATGGCAGCAATGCCATCGGAGCTATCCTTGGCAACGGATGGTACCGCGGGCCCCTTGGCTGGGGTGACAACTGGGCTATTTACGGAGACAAGCTCGGTCTTCTCCTGCAGCTGCAGATCAGATACACAGATGGAACCGAGGCTACCATTATCAGTGATGAGACATGGAAAACCTCAAGTGACGGAGCAATAAGAAAAAATGGCATATATTTTGGCGAGACCTATGATGCTACCAGGAAACTTACAGGCTGGGATAAAAGCGGATACAACGACAGAAACTGGGGTAAACTGAGCATTGGAAAATATGGCTTTGGCAACCTGATTGGCTCCGACGGTGCCCAGGTCAGAAAAATCCAGGAAATAAAGCCTGTGAGGGTATTCAGAAGTCCAAAGGGGAGTCTCATAGCAGACATGGGACAAAATATGGTTGGATGGCTCCGTCTTAAAGTAACGGGTCCGAAAGGAACTGTCGTCAGGCTGAGAGGTGGTGAGGTCATGGATAAATTCGGTGAATTCTACACGACCAATCTTCGTGAAGCAAAGTGTGAGCTGGACTATACGCTTGCCGGAACAGGTGAGGAGATCTATGAGCCCCGGTTCACCTTCATGGGGTTCAGGTTTGTTGAGGTTACAGGATTCCCCGGAGAGCTTACAACTGATAATCTGACCGGTATAGTTGTTCATTCAGACATGGCAGTTACAGGAGCCTTCGAGTGTTCAAATCCTCTGCTTAACCAGTTGCAGCATAATATACAGTGGGGTCAGAAGGGTAATTTTGTTGACGTACCGACAGATTGCCCGCAACGCGATGAGAGGCTTGGCTGGACAGGTGATGCACAGGCATTTTGCAGAACAGCTGCATTCAACATGGATGTGTCTGCTTTTTTTACCAAATGGCTCAGGGATGTTGCTGCCGATCAGCGTCCGGGAGGAGAAGTGCCTGACGTAATTCCAGACGTGCTGAACCCTCAGGGAAGCGAAACTATTCAGCCTTCTGCAGGATGGGGCGATGTGGCTGTTATCACTCCATGGACCATGTATCTTGTCTATGGTGACAAGGGATTGCTGAGAACACAATATCCCAGCATGAAGGCATGGGTCGACTATATTAAGAAAAAAGCAGGCAACAGCTATATCTGGAAAGGAGGAAGCAAGTATGGCGACTGGCTATTCTATCATCCCCCTGTTAATAACCATACAGAACCAGATGGCTATACCGAGCATGATTTTATTGCAACGGCATATTATGCCTATTCCTCCAGCATCCTGGCCGCCGCGGCAAAAGAGCTGGGAAATACAGAGGATGAAGTACAGTACAATGCCATTTTCAATAAAATCAAGGAGGTTTTCATCAAGGAATATGTAACTGAAGCAGGAAGAGTCGGAACAGATTCACAGACCTCTTATGTACTTGCTCTTATGTTTAACCTCCTGCCCGATGATCTTCGTCCGAAGGCAGCTGCCTTTCTTGTGGATGATATCAGGAGCAGGCATAATCATCTTTCTACCGGCTTCCTTGGAACTATTTATCTCTGCCACGTACTGACATCCTGCGGATATACTGATGTTGC
The DNA here is from genome assembly GCA_963789465.1 of uncultured Bacteroidales bacterium. GTDB lineage: Bacteria > Bacteroidota > Bacteroidia > Bacteroidales > VadinHA17 > LD21. The sequence goes on along the minus strand of CAWBLL010000019.1, from coordinate 1,231,144 downwards.
CTACGACCTCCTGCTGCAGGAATCATATCCTTCATGGCTCTATCCTGTGCGTATGGGTGCAACGACGATATGGGAAAGGTGGGACGGACAAAAAACCGACAGCACCTTCCAGGATCCGGGAATGAATTCGTTCAACCATTATGCCTATGGTGCTATAGGTGACTGGATGTACCGGGTATCTGCCGGAATTGAGACGCAGGACCCGGGATATAAACATCTCATCCTCCAGCCGCATCCAACCAAAAAACTTGAATTTTCAAAAGCAACTTTTGACAGTCAGTACGGTCCGGTATCATCAGGATGGGAAAGAAAAGGAGATAAAATTTCCGTTAATGTAACCATTCCGCCAAATGCGACGGCAACGATAGTAATACCTGTGGATGATATCTCAAAAGTTAGCGTGGGAGGGAAAGCGCTGGAAGGAAATACCACATTTTCTTCTGCAAAAACCGGTGATAAAAATGTAACTGTTGAGGCAGGGTCGGGCGAATATTCTTTTGAATACGGTGAAGATTAATTCATGGATTAATACTTGAGACTTTTATATTTTTGATCTGAATAAAAGTTATTTTTGCGGGGGTGTCGAAAATTTTTTTGACACCCCCTATTTATTAACAAATGTCTCATAATGAATATTCTGAGTGATCATCCGGGTGAGTTGGCCGCATTGCTCACTGCCCTGTTCTGGACAGTTACCTCATTATCATTTGAGAATGCCAGCCATAAAATTGGCACAATAGCCGTGAATATACTCAGGCTTGTTATCGGTCTTGTATTCCTTAGTTTATACACATACATAAGAAGAGGAGCTCTCTTTCCCTCCGGTGCGACAGCTGAAAACTGGTTCTGGCTCATATTGTCGGGTTTTGTCGGCTTTGTATTCGGCGATCTGTTTCTCTTCAAGTCTTATATTTTAATAGGGTCCAGGTTTTCCATGCTGATCATGACCCTGGTACCTCCTATCACTGCATTCTTTGGGTTTTTCATCATAGGAGAGCATCTTACATGGTTTCATGCTTTTGGTATGACACTTACCCTTGCAGGAATTTCCATGGCCATCTTCGGCAGGAGCTCCCGGGGTGATAAGCTAACATTGAAACTGGCTCCAAGGGGTGTATTATATGCACTGGGCGGTGCTGTCGGGCAGGCTCTTGGACTGGTATTAAGCAAATTAGGCATGAAGGATTACGATCCTTTTGCGGCTACACAGATCCGCATCATCGCCGGAATAACCGGCTATACAGTACTGGTTACCTTCCTTTCCCGATGGGGCAATGTAGCCAGGGCAGTCCGCAGCAGGGATGGAATGGCATTAACCACACTGGGAGCATTCTTCGGTCCATTTCTTGGCGTATCGTTTTCACTCATCGCCGTTAAATATACAGAAGCAGGTGTTGCCTCGACAATAATGTCTCTTGTTCCCATCTTTATAATTCTTCCGGCTGTTGTACTCTATAAGGAAAAGGTAACTATTGCCGAAATAGCCGGAGCAATTGTCAGTGTTAGTGGTGTAGCCCTGTTCTTCATATAAATTATTATGGGGTCATGAAACCAGAGGAGCTTAAAAATCGTAATCCGGTGAGGGAATTCATCTTTTCGACATCCAGGAGCAGTGGTCCTGGTGGCCAGAATATCAATAAGCTCAACACGAAAGTAGAACTGCGTTTTAATGTCAGCAATACATTGCTTTTTACCGATGAAGAGAAAGAGCTGATCTTTAAAAAGCTTGCCGGAAAGATCAATAATCAGGGAGAGCTCATTCTTACGGCACAGTCGGAACGGACACAACTTATGAATAAAAAGGTTGTTACGGAACGATTTTACACCATCGTCTCAAAAGCGCTCACTTCCAGGCCTGAACGGAAAGCAACAAAACCGACCGGGGCTTCCGTGAAGAAAAGACTGGAGGGAAAAAGGAATACCGGAATAAAGAAAAAGCTCAGAAAATTATCCGGAAACCATGACCAGGATTGATGTTCACATGAAAGTTTCTGAAAACCAGAGGGAACACAACATTTCTTTGTCATCAATTGTTCTATTAGCGTAATATTTAATGTCATTAATCAAATATTGATATCTGCGTTTGCTAAATTCATTAATTTTGCATAATAAAATTAACTTTGACCGATTTTTTGAGCGATGAAAAAAACCCTGATTTTATTAATCTTATGTAATAAATTCATCTTTTTCATTTGCCCAGACTATACTGACTATTGATGGACAAACAATTACAAGTTCTGTAACAGGGTATTACGGGTATAATATCGCTAGGTCTACCCCTACTATCTTCACATTTACCAATAATACTTTCGTCACTGTCAATGGATCCGGGTATCAGCTGCTTGCCGGCGATGAAGTTGTAGCATCCACAAATAATAATCTTGACGGAGCTGTCATAACCGGGAACAAATTTGTCTGGAACGGAACTGATCCTGGCAGTGAAACGCATGCACTGTTCACCGGATATAATACGGATGTAACTATCAAATACAATTACCTGTACAAATCTCCCAATGGAATACAGCGTAAAGCGAATGGTATGCATAACAGTTCTGGAGGCATAGCCTATAACATTCTGGTTGATCCCACAGTCGGGATTGCCTCCAAAGGGATGAATGATGTCAGAATTTACAATAATACTTTTTACAGCACAAAGTCGCAGTCGGACACCTGGAGAGGGATTATCGACGTTTACACAAACACCGATGACGGGTTGAATGAGCCCTCGACCGGAACAAAAATATTTAATAACATATTCTATACTGTACAGGAGAGAATAAGTATCAATGTATACGAGGCTACCTGCCTCGAAGGTTTCGAGAGCGACTACAATCTTTACTACTGTGTGAACGGTGCACCACATTTTCAGATAGGGGGTACAGTTTATTCTTTTGCCCAATGGCAGGCTATGGGATATGATCAGCATTCCGTCGTGATTGATCCACATTTCATTGACCTGACCAATTTTGTGCCACAATCGCGCCTGGATTATGGAACAAGCCTTGGGACTGAATGGCAGACAGGTCTGGCTACCAATGCAGTCTGGGGCACTACCAGTCCTGCAACCACTGATCAGAATGGAACCTGGCAGGTTGGGGCGAGGGTTTTTTCTGTGGCCCCCATACTGGTGACGGGCATAACTGTTGCAGGCACCGGTGGCTCATCAACCATAACCACAGATAACGGCACCCTGCAGATGATCGCTACAGTTCTTCCCGCAAATGCCGCAAATAAGACTGTAACATGGAGTGTTATAAACGGAACCGGCCAGGCAACCGTAAGTTCATCAGGGCTGCTGACTGCAGTTTCAAATGGAATTGTTACAGTCAGGGCTACTGCTAATGACGGGTCAGGAGTTTTTGGATCGATGTCCATAACTATTTCGAATCAGAATATTTCCGTAAGCAGTATTACTGTAACCGGAGCAGGAGGTGTGTCATCCATTGCAACTGACAACGGGACACTTCAGTTAAGCGCTGCAGTTCTTCCGGCTGATGCGACCAATAAAATAGTGACCTGGTCAATCGCAGGTGGAACTGGCGATGCCACAATCAGCGGAAGCGGACTGGTTACCGCAGTTGCCAATGGCACGGTTACCGCCAGGGCAACCGCCACTGATGGATCCGGTATATATGGCACTCTCACTATTACCATTTCAAACCAGTTGGTTCCGGTAACAAGCATAACAGTTACGGGAGCCGGTGGCGCATCAGTCATTACAACTGAAAATGGCACTCTGCAGTTAAGTGCTGCTGTGTTTCCTGCCAATGCGACAAATAAGGCTGTCACATGGACGATCTCCAATGAGACAGGTCAGGCAACCATAAGTCCGGCCGGGCTTGTAACAGCGGTAAGCAATGGTACAGTCACTGCGAGAGCTACAGCCAATGACGGATCAGGAATATATGGCCAGATGACTATTACCATTGCCAGCCAGTTGATTCCGGTGACAAGCATCTCCGTAACCGGGGAGGGTGGAGCAACAACCATATCCACTGATAACGGATCATTACAGATGAATGTGCTCGTTTTGCCTGCAAATGCTACGGATATGACCATTAACTGGTCACTGGAAAACGGGACGGGTGAGGCATCAATAAATACTGATGGATTGGTCACAGCCATCGGCAATGGAACTGTTACAGTAAGGGCGACAGCCGCTGATGGATCAGGTGTATCCGGTACCCTGACAATAAGTATTTCAAATCAGATAGTTCCGGTTACATCCATTTCTGTCACAGGAGAGGGCGGGGCCACGGCCATATTCGACAACGGAGGCACATTGCAGCTAAGCGTTGATGTTCTCCCTTCAAACGCAACTGATAAAACTGTGAGCTGGTCCATCGAAAATATGACGGGCAAAGCAGTCATTGATGTCACGGGTCTTGTTTCGGCGATAGAAAACGGTATGGTAACTGCCAAAGCTACGGCCAATGACGGTTCAGGCATTTATGGAACTCTTCAGATAACGATCTCGGGACAGATTGTTTCTGTAACTGACATCATGGTGACCGGAGAAGGTGGTTCAACATCAGTTACCTCTGAATACGCACCCCTGCAGCTCACTGCCGAAGTCCTGCCTGCAGGTGCAACAAATAAGGATGTTACCTGGTCTCTCGAGGATATTACAGGAACAGCAACAATCAGTACGGATGGACTGGTCACCGGAATCGATAACGGAATTGTAAGGGCACAGGCGACAGCCAATGATGGATCCGGTGTTTACGGGTCATTGGATATTTCCATAAATATTGTCAGGGATAAACCCTATTCCATTACTGTAACGACGGATATGATCAGAATCATTTTTTATGAGGATTATGTATCATGGATAGCAGACCTCTATAACATACGGGGAGAACACGTAATGAGGAATATAGTAGATACAAACATACTCGTTTTCAATACCTCGCATCTTGCCTCAGGCCTGTATCTTATAGTTTTGACCAGGGGAGACCGTCTGGTTGTTGAAAAGGTGGTAGTGCCATGATCCTATACCTCTTTTAGCTTCCATTTTCCCCTTCGGAAAATCACCCATGCAATAAAAGTCATCAGGGATTCTGCCACCACGATAGCAATAAAGACACCTTTTTCATTCATTCCGGCTTTCAGGGCAAGTACATATGCCAATGGTATTTCCACCATCCAGAAGGCAAATATATTTATCTTAAGCGGAGTAGAGGTATCGCCTGCTCCATTGAATGAATTTACAAGGACCATCCCAAGTCCGTAGGCGATGAATCCCATGCTTATGATCCTCAGGCAGAGCGTTCCTGATTTTAATACATTTTCGTTTGAGATGAACATTTGTATGAAGGTCTCAGGAATGATAACGAGTACAGTTCCGATTGATCCGAGCAGTATCATATTAATCCATCCGGTCACCCAGACGGCTTTTTCCGCCCTTTCAGGCTTTTTTGCGCCCAGGTTTTGTCCAACAAGTGTCGAAGCTGCGTTGCTTATTCCCCATGAAGGCAGAAGAGTGAATCCAATAATCCTGATCGCTATTGTGTATCCGGCGACTACTTCACTTCCGAAAACTGAAATTATTCTTACAAGTGCTATCCAGCTGGTTGTGCCTATCAGGTTCTGCCCTATGCTTCCGAACGACAGCCGGAGAAGCTTCATCATAATTTTGAAATTTACACTGAGATGTTTTAAGGAAAGCCTTATTCGCTTTTTGCCGAAGAACAGAAGATAAAACTGAACCAGTACGGCAGTTCCCCTGCCGATTCCTGTTGCGACAGCTGCTCCTGTCACTCCCATCTGAGGGAAGGGACCCAGTCCAAATATGAAACAAGGATCGAGGATTATATTTATTATGTTGCCTATCCAGAGAACTTTCATGGCAACAGCAGCATCTCCTGCACTTCTGAAAATTGCATTAATAATGAAAAGCATCATTATTACAACATTTGTACCCAGCATGATACGTGTGTAACCCGACATATTTGCTGTGATGTTGTCAGAGGCTCCCATCAGTCCAAGCAGCTTTTCAGCAGAGAATGCTCCGGGGATGCCTATCACAAGAGAGATTGTCAATCCGGTAAGTATGGCCTGGACAGCTGACCGTGAAGCCTCATCATAATTCTTTTCTCCGATGCGCCTGGAAACCATTGATGTAGTAGCTGTTCCCAGTCCGATGGCAATTGCATATATGATTGTGATCATCGATTCAGTGATACCTACCGTAGCAACAGAATCGGCTCCAAGCCTGGAGACAAAAAAGATATCGGCTATCACGAAGATGGATTCCATTACCATCTCCAGTACAGCAGGGATCGAAAGAAGCAATATAGCCCTGCTCAGACGCCCCTCCGTGAAATCCTGTTCGGTCCCGGAAACAGCTTCCACTATGTCACTGAACAGTGATTTCATATAATTTTTAATTATAGTGGCACGACCGGGTATTTCCATGTCATTTAACAGATAATGAACAAAATGAATAGTCTACTGTTTTCTTAATTAAGTTTTTGAAGAGACGGCAAAAATATCTGAAAAATGGCAATAATGTTTAATTTACTTCCTGAAATATTCCTTCATAATTCCTAAAAAGATCACTGATTTATTCTTTTAACCAATATCAGGTGGAAAATTTTTGATTTTTTGCAAAAAATGAAGAAAAAAAAAGAGTCTTAGATGTTAAATTTTCACTGTGCGGGAAACGGGTTTTCAGATCTTATTTTTTTATAAAGTACATAATAACAATAATTTATAAATGATTTTTTTTGAAATGGTTAAAAAATATGTTCATAAAAAGAAATTAGTGTTGATATTATTTAGGGTCAGGTGATATAATGTATTTATAGATTATTTACTTTCGTCCCATTATTTTATAAAAACAAGTATTAATTAAAAAAGTACATTTAAATCGAAAAGGTGAAAATTCTCATCATCTGCTATGAATGCTAACAAAAATGAGGCTACGACACTCAATGGAGAGAGTCGCCTCGTGGGTTGCTCTTCTGATGAAGAGCCTGGCGCGAAAACCATGATTTTTTCGCAAATTGAAATCCCAAATAAGTTAGTTAGCAACCGAAGTTCGGAGTTCATGCACCGATACTTCCCCCTAACGACTATAGAATCCTGGAATGATTGGAAATGGCAGCTTCGAAATGCTTTTACAAGCATCGAAGATCTAAAGAAAATCATGAAATTGTCCGACAAGGAGATTATGGCTATTAATAATCTAAAGGGCCGTCTCCCGCTGCGGATAACTCCCTATTTTGCCTCATTGATCTATAAGAGTAAGTATTCCGATCCCATGAGGCGAAATGTAATTCCTGTTGTCGAAGAGTTGTTGCAGCACACCACAGAACAATCGGATCCTCTGCATGAGAAATCTTTTTCTCCGGTTAAAGGAATTGTGCACAGGTATCCCGACAGGGTTTTGTTCACAGTAACCCAGGTTTGTTCAAATTATTGCCGTTATTGCACCCGTTCTCATTCGGTAGGAAAGCTTGACAAGCTTGGAAGACAGGATTTCGAGAAGGCATTCAACTATATTTCAACACATAAGGAGGTACGTGATGTCCTCATAAGCGGAGGTGATCCGCTTACACTGACAGATGAGACTCTCGATTATATTCTTTCCAATATCAGGAGCATTCCGCATGTCGAGATCATCCGGATAGGAACGAGAATTCCTGTGGTACTTCCACAGCGAATCACCAGCAACCTGATATCCATTCTGAGGAAATATCATCCCCTGTTTATCAGCCTGCACTTTTCTCATCCGTCAGAGATCACAGAAGAGTGTGCCAGGGCCTGCACCATGCTTGCCGACGGAGGATTTCCTCTTGGCAGTCAGACAGTCCTTCTAAAAGGTATCAATGATAATATTCCCGTGATGAAAGAACTCATGCACAGGCTGCTAAAGATCAGGGTAAGACCATATTACCTCTACCAGTGCGATCTGATTCCGGGATCGGCCCATTTCAGGACGACAGTGAGGAAGGGGCTTGAGATAATCAAGGGACTCAGAGGCTTCACCAGCGGATATGCAGTTCCTACCTATGTTGTAGATGCCCCCGGAGGTGGCGGGAAAATTCCTTTGCTGCCCGATTATGTGGTCGAACACAATAAGGAAAAGATCGTGCTGAGAAACTATAAGGGTGTGTTGTGCGAATATCCTGAAAAATAATTTTACCGGATGAAAGTTGGCTTGACGTTTGATCTTCGGTCATGGTATCTTGATCGTGGGTATTCTATGGATGAAACTGCTGAGTTTGACAAACAGGAAACTGTCGATGCCCTTGAAGATAGTCTGAAGAAAATGGGGCATGAAACCGAGCAGGTGGGAAATGCTTTTCAGCTTATTGAAGCACTTGCTTCAGGGCGTAGATGGGATATTGTCTTCAATATTGCGGAAGGTCTTTACGGCGATGGAAGAGAATCGGTCGTCCCTGCAATTCTTGATCAGTACAAGATCCCTTACGTTTTCAGTGGACCTGTAATAATGGGACTATCTCTTAACAAGCACCTGGCAAAGCTTGTGGTGGCAGCTGCAGGAGTGCCGGTGAGTCCTGGCATACTGATTACCCGGCTGACGGATTGTGACAATATCACTCTTGTTTACCCTCTTTTTGTAAAACCCGTATCTGAAGGTACTGGCAAAGGTATTACGGAAAAAAGCCTTGTAACGAATATTACCGAACTCCGTATGATGGTTGAATGGATCCTGAAGGAATTCAACCAGCCGGCTCTCGTCGAAGAATATCTTCCCGGCCGGGAGTTCACTGTAGGCCTGACAGGGAGCAGGGATGAGACAGTTGCCCTGGGTGGTATGGAGGTGATTTGTGCAGATAACCTCCCCTATTCCGTTGAAGTCAAGGAAAACTATCAGAATTATTGTACATATGCTCCTCTTGATGATCAGATTGCCGAAGAGTGCAAATCGGTAGCAGTGAGAGCATGGAAGGCGCTTGATGCCGTTGATGCAGGAAGGATTGACCTGAAGGCGGACCGTAACGGGAGGATATGTTTCATAGAAGCAAATCCGCTTGCGGGACTAAATCCGGTCCATTCAGATCTTCCCATACTGTCAAGAATGTATGGAATTGATTATCAGCAGCTTCTGGAAATAATAATGGATTCGGCCATCAGGAGGGCAAAAGCCCCTGCAAGAATATGAAAAGATGCTGCATCATTTATAATGAACCCTTGCCCGGGGCCCTGGAGGATGAGCTTGACGTTCTTGACCAGGTTGCTTATATTGAAGAGCACCTGGTAAAGATGGGTATTGATGTGAGCAGGAAAGGCATTACTGACAATTTCATGTCTGAGATGGAGGAGCTGGCATCGGATAGACCTGATTTTATTTTTAACCTGGTGGAATCGATCAGAAATAAGGGGGAACTTAATTATTTCATTCCTGCCTTGCTTAATATGTATGTTATCCCCTATTCAGGCAATTCCCTTGAGTCTATTTTTTTTACCACAAGCAAAACTGTTGCAGGCAGGATGATGAGGGATGCGGGAATAAATACCCCTTCTTCATACAAACCCTCACAGGTTAATCTTCTTAAAACCGGAAACCGCTATATTGTTAAGCCAATATGGGAAGACGGCTCGCTGGGGATAACCGCCGATTCTGTTTTCACCTGTGCTCCGGGCTGTGAAGAAAAACTAAAAGGAATGGACGATGCCCACTGGTTTATCGAGGATTTTATTGACGGACGTGAGTATAATATAAGTGTTCTTGCCGGTAAAAATGGCCCTGAAGTGATGCCTCCCGCTGAGATTGTCTTCAGGGATTATGACGATACAAGGCCAAGGATAGTTGATTTCAAGGCTAAATGGGAAATTGGGACATTTGAATATATAAATACCATAAGAGAATTTCCCGGCAAAGAACTTTCTCCTGAGTTTATCGGCAGACTCAAAGAAACAGCGGAAGCCTGCTGGCATCTTTTTAGACTTAAAGGTTATGCTCGTGTCGATGTAAGGGCAGACGGGAACGGGAATATCTTTGTAATCGAGATAAATGCGAATCCCTGCATCTCACCCGACGGCGGCTTTGTTGCCGCAACACTCCAGGCCGGGTACCCAATTACCACTGTGCTTCAGAGAATTATTGATGATCTGAACTGATACGGAAATTTTATCTTGCAAGGTTGGAATTATAATAGGCGGGATTGCCCGTGACCTCAGTTCCAAGCCACTCGGGTACAGCATATTCCTCATCCTCTGAAGAAATTTCAAGTTCAGCGATTATAAGTCCTTCATTCTTGTCGTGAAATACGTCAATCTCAAATGTATGATTTCCGGAAGGCACGAGAAATCTGGTTTTTACAATTTTACCAGGGAGACATATTTTCATCAATTCCTCAGCATCCCTGACCGGGATTTGAAATTCCCACTCTCCCCTGGCTAATGTTTCCTGTTTTACAGGACTCTTTATTGTCAGGTATGCCTTCTCGTCAGCAATTCTTATCCTGATAGTCTTGAACGGGTCTTTTGACAGATAGGTCTGCGTAATATGGATTTCCCTTGTTGCCAGATGTCTGAATTCCCCCCTGACAAGGAACTTGCGTTCTGTTTCCGTAGCCATTGTTTTATTGGTTTAAGAACCAAAGGTAATTTAAATAAAGAATAATTTATTTACTACATTAGCACTACCTAATTACCATTCTATGGAGGTTAAGATAGAAGAGAGCTGGAAGGCAAGGCTGAATAAGGAATTTGAGAAGGAGTATTTCATTAAGCTGACTGAATTTGTCAGGGAGGAATACCGAAGAGGTTCAGTCTATCCTCCTGCATCTCTCATATTCAACGCTTTCAACCTCTGTCCCTTTGAAAGCATAAAGGCTGTAATAATAGGACAGGATCCGTATCACGGACCAGGACAGGCTCATGGCTTGTGCTTCTCAGTGAGAGACGGCGTTGACTTTCCTCCCAGTCTCATTAATATTTTCAGGGAGATCGAACAGGATCTGGGTCTTAAGCATTTGCCATCAGGTAATCTGGAAAGGTGGGCCAGACAGGGAGTCCTTCTGCTGAACGCCACGCTGACGGTACGGGCTCATCAGGCAGGCTCTCATCAGAGGAAGGGATGGGAACAATTCACGGATGCCGTTATAAGCTCAATCAACGGAGAAAGGAAGAATGTGGTATTTTTCCTCTGGGGTGCATATGCGCAGAAAAAAGGTGAAACTATTGAGAGGTCCGGACACCTCGTCCTGGAGTCGGTTCATCCATCTCCCCTTTCAGCTTCAAGAGGATTCTTCGGAAACAGGCACTTCAGCAGATGCAACGAATACCTTACCGATCATGGTATAGAACCCGTCGACTGGAAGTGATTTCCGGAAAGTAAAGCTTTTAGCGCATCCACTCTCAGATAAGGCGACGAATATGTTCAGGAATTTACTTCTCTTATCAGGCGATCCTGTTCAAAGCCGTGTTTATAACGGCTTCCAATTCATCATATTCCTCAAAGCCTACTGAAAGTCTTAACATACCCGGTTCCGGATATTTAACACCCCAGACTGCTTCCACAGGCATCAGGATGGTATGCGGATCGCCGAGTGTGGGGATCAGTTTTATCTTTTCACTTACCATACTTATAAACCGATCTCTGCGATTTCGTTTTTCCGCATGGTTCTTTCCATCGAAATCAAAGGTGATCATTCCGCCAAACCCTCTTCCCCGGAAAAGACTGGCAGCTGTTTTATGTGTAGTATGTGTACCCAGACCGGGATACCATACTTTGCGAATAGCTGGATTATCAGCCAGATATCCTGCAAGTTCTGAAGCATTTGAGCACTGCCGCCCAAACCTCAGACTGAAGGTTTTTATCTGTGTCTGCAGCCTGTAGGCATCATCAGGACTAAGCATATGTCCTACAAATTTTCTGTATTCTATTGCCTGTTGCATTATTTCGGTGTTGTTGCCACAGAGCACACCGGCAGTAAGGTTTCCGTGTCCGGAAAAATATTTTGTAGCACTGTGAATTACAATATCTGCACCAGCATCCAGTGGTCTGAACAGCGCCGGTGTTGCGAAGGTGTTATCGACTATTACGCTGGAACCGTACTTCGCTGCAATTTTTATTACTTCAGGAACATCGGCTACAATGAGCATGGGGTTGGAAACAGTCTCGATATAAATAACTGACGGCTTAAGAGCTGACAGCATCATATCGAGTGCAGCCAGGTCGTACATGCCATTTTCGGCTGCAAAATACTGAACATCAATTCCTCTTCTGGCCCTTAAAACAGATTCGACGTAAGATATCGTTCCCCCGTAGATTTCTGAGAAGAAGAGCCATGACCCGGTTTCTCTCCCCTTCTGGAATACTGAAACTGCTGTGTCTATGGCGGACATGCCTGTTTGAGTGAGCAGTGCCCAGGCGCTTCCTTCAAGATTCATTATCTCCTCCTCTGCCGATACAACAGTTGGATTCCTGTACCGTGAATAGATGAAATAATCAGGAACCCTTTCATGCTGAGTTTCATTCATGAATGCCGATTCCGTAGTTCCGGCATCGAATAGTTCAAATCCGGCATCCCGGTAGACCGGTGTCCTCACACTGTTTATCAGTTTGTTTTTCATAACTGTAATTTAGATATTTTTGTTAATGTTCAGAGGTTTGAAATCGAGGTAAAACAAGATCCTGTCGATAAGTTCCCCTCCAAAGAATAAATAAGTCACTGCGGGCTGGTTAAATGAGATGCCGGAGATCATACTTATCCCTGCAATGATAAGAAGTCCCGATCTGAAGAAGCGCAGGGTAAAATTAAGGTTGGCTTCACGGCTGTGTCGGATAAGAAGAATGGAGGAGGTCAGTTTCAGAGCTGCAATAAAAATGAAAGGAAGGACCCTTCCCATAAGAAATGAAACCATTAGCAGGGCCGTTATGAATACCTGTCCGCTGTGAAGATAAACAGACTTGCGCTTATCTGCAAAGACATATGCCGCATCCACGGAAATAAGGAGAGCGAGTCCTGTGAGAGAACTCAGTATAAGTATAAATGGCAGCAGAAAGAAGAAATTTGACACAATGAGAGCTGAATAGAGTATGAAAAGGGCTATCTCCCTGCTGAGTGAAGAATATTTCAGATTTGAGACAGCACTCCATGCCATATTCTTGCGTCCCAAATGGAATAATGACAGTAACCCGGCCAGTGATATGATTGCTGCAGATTGAAATTTATCGGGAAAGACACCCTTCATCAGCGCAGAGATAGTGAAGGCGACAGAAAGGGCGGTAAAGAAACTGAAGGCAACCAGGCTCCAGACTTTCATATCTGTCGGTTTCTTATCTGATGCATTGTCCAGGGCATAGTCTGCCTGCCGATCATCAAATTCCCCGTTTCGCAATGGCCATGTAGGACAGGCTGTGCTGCAGGTATTGCAGGATACTTACCTGCTAAAGAGCAGGCACTGTAACAGTTTCTTGGGCAGGTAGTTATAAATTCTTCCATATAATATACGGGAACATCAGCGGAACAATTCCATATTATTAGAAACAGGATCATAAATCCGGCCGGAAATATAGAAAATAAGTTGCAATCGTTTAAATAATGTCCAGGCTTTTTAAGGGCACCCAGCCCTTGTTTCCATCAGAAAGTCTTATTTCGCGCCATCCTCCGACTTCATCAACAACGGAGACCTTTGTTCCTTCATGAAGGAGGAACAGATCGGTTCCACTGCTATCGGGTGAGCTTTTTCCATTTATCACAGGTGAAACAATAATCGCATTATGACTGTCATAAACAAGGGTTTTATTTCTGCCGGAGAATACAAAGGATGACAGGGAGATTATGAACATGAACACTCCAATCCAGAAGCCCGTCACTTTATGGCGGTAGTTGGAAGAATAGATGTATAATGACATAAACAGCAGTGAGAGGATAAAGGCTGTTATGCTTATTCTTGCCCAACGGTTTGAAGAGAGGAACAGTGATACAAAATTATACCACTTTACAAAAAAAAGTTCTGGAATCTCCTGAAACCTGTCAACGATAAGTGTTCTGGCGATCTGAAGGTTATAGTTGATATCCTCATCAGAGGGCTTAAGCAGGTAAGCGCGCTCGTAAAAAAGGATTGCCATTGGGATATTGTTTAGCTTAAAATATGCATTCCCTATATTATAGCACAAGTTAGCCGAACGATAACCCGTGTTGTAAACCTCAGTCCACGCCTGCAGTGCCTCCTTATAGCTTCCTGCAGAAAAGTACGTAACTCCCTGATTGAACCTGGCTTTGCCGGAGTCCTGTGCAACAGTTGCCTGCACAACAAACAGGATTATAAGAGCTGAAAGAGCATATCGTTTAATAGTGTTCATTTCTTAATCTAATAAATTTTCAACAGACTTGATGAAGTGTGATGATTCCTCGTATATGTCAGCAGCTCCTGTTTCGGAAGAAGAAGGTGCATACCTGGCATACTCACATGTATCGAGGATTTTGATAAGGCTGTTAATCAGCTGTTCGTCTATGCCACTATCATTCAGCGCTGAAATTGCATTGCTTCTGGTCATCTCTGATACAGGGATGTTCAATTTATCGCTCAGATATCCCCAGACAGCCTTAAGTATCTCCTCATAGAACTTGTCAATTTCATCATTTTTAAGGCACATTGCGGCTAAATGAAGCCGTTTTACAGCAACCTTGCCAGCTTTTCTGTTCTTTACGCGGCTAATGTCTGAATTACGCCTGATATGTTCCCGCCGCAGAAAGAGCACAATAAAGAATGCAAGTAGCAGCGAAGGCATAAGCGCTGTAAAATGCCCTTTCGGAAAAGATAATGTATGAAACCCTTGCAAGGTTTCCCGGTTCAGTCTTAATGAACCGGATATCTTTGCCGAGGTATTTAACATCTTCTTTGGAAACGCCACCATATACAGTAATTCCGGCATTATTCTGTTCGCTTCCTCTCTTCGCATGAAAACGAAATTCCTTTGTGGAGAGCTTTTCATACCTCCCGGCATTGGGATTAAAATAGGAATATGTCACTGAGGGAATTGTATAATCCCCGTTATGTCTTGGGATAAGGAGGTACTCGAAAGTTTTCTGACCGGATGATCCGGAAATACCGTTTTTGATATCATCAGTGATTTTGGGATCATAAACCTCAATATCAGGAGATAATTTCAGTACCGGAGATGAAGCTACCCTCAGGTTTCCGTTACCTGATACGGTAATGGTGAAGGTAACGGGATCGTTGACATACACGGTATCCTTATTCAGGGAAGCTTTCATATTAAGCTGTCCCACAACACCGGAGTAATCGGAAGGCTGAATCCCGGCAGAGGTTTGACATTCACCTTCAGAGGCATGCTGGCAACTGTTCTGGGAATAGTCTGATAGGTTGAGAAGAAATCTCCGAAAAAGGGATCCGATGAGGCTGACTTTTGCTGGACGAGTACAGATATCTGGACAGGGTCGATCTCAATCTCTCCTGTCACCTGTGGGAATAAAAGAAATTGCTGAACTATCCCGGTGCCATAAATTGTGCCCCTGATACTTTCCTGTTTCAGTGATGTCAGTGGCGGAGTAGGAATATCTGATTTCAGAAAATTATTAAAGGCGGGGTATTTAATCTCGTTAATGCCGGACAGGTTGACCCTGGTATAAAGTTTTACGATTGCAGTCACGGATTCACCGATATATACATTCTTCCTGTTAAGTGATACGTTTACAAATATATCCCTGCCCGATGCATCAACCTGAGAGCTGCCATCCGCTGCACCGGCGACGGAAGCAGCTGACTGAGTGGCAGAGTTGCCGCTGACCACTTCAATATGCATGGAATCGGACTTGTACGTCTTGTTCTTAAATGTGAATTCAGCAGGCCGTATCACATACTTCCCCTCCTTGACTGCCTGAAGATAATAAACATAACTATATGATGTCTGTTGCGACATTTTTCCATTGATAATTTGTGTGCTCGAGCTGTAGGACGTTTGGGGACCCATGAGTTTGGTAAATCCGGTGAAGGGAGGAGATGCAAATTCACCTCCGCCTGTATTGACGGTCCATGTTACATTGAATTGCTGCCCGGCACGTACAACGGCAGGATATTCCTCCTTTACAGAGATATCCTGCCCCTTGAGTGTGAATGCCAAAAGGAAGGCCAGATGATATAATAGGAGCTTTTTCATTTCAGGTTTTTGATGTTTACCAGTTTTTAACGGTTTTGACGCGTTCCCTGGCAGCTTTTTCCAGTTGAACTTTTTCCTGCACGTTTTTCTCCTCATTTGCTATGGCATTCAGGAGTCTCTCGGCATCAGCCCTGGTCATTTTCTGTTGTTGATCCTGCTGTTGCTGATTTTGATCCTGATTCTGCTTATCGTTCTTCTGCTGGTCATTATTTTTATTATTCTGATCCTTGTTATCTTTGTTATCCTTCTGATCTTTATTGTTCTTATTCTTGTTCTTATCCTTATTCTGATCCTGCTTGTCTTTGGACTGCTGCTGCTTCTGTTCCTGCTGTTTCCTTAGCAGGTCCTGTGCATAGGCAAGATTGTATTTTGCCTCAGGATTTGCAGGATTCAGCCTGAGTGAATTCTTGTAGGCATTTATGCTTTCCTCCAGCTTATCTGACTGCAGAAGTGAGTTTCCCAGATTATACATTGCTGCGGACTTTTTATCTTTATCTTCATTCATTGTGGAATTCTCAATGAATTGTTTGCCTGCATCTTCATATTTTTTCTGTTTATAAAGCGCATCACCTGTGTTAAAAACGGCATCAGGCGATGTTTTATTCTTATCGGAGGCTTTACGGTATAATATTTCAGACTCGGAGAATTTATTCTTTTGATAATCCTTATTTCCCTGTCTGATATATTTTTTTTCAGCCTGGGCATACAAAGTCTGGGCTCCTGCCATAATAAAAATGATCAGCAGGCTTGTCAATCTTTCTTTTTTCAATATGTCGAAAATCACTTTAAACATTACATCAACAAAATTCGGTTAAACTTTGAATTTAAACAACCTTATATTGGCCAGTCTTCTGTTTTTCCTTTCCATAATAACAAAATCAGCAATAAGCAGGAACAAGGCAATGGCAGCAAAGATCTGAAACTGATCGTTGTATTCGGTGTACTGGGTGCTTTCCATTTCCTGCTTTTTCATTTTCTTAATGTCGCCATAGATCTGATCGAGACCAATATTGGTATTGCTTGCCCTTACATATGTTCCATTTGCAGCCTGGGCGATCTTTTTCAGGATATCTTCATCGAGTCTGCTGATAACAGTATTTCCTCTTGCATCTTTCAGGTACTCTTTCGTACCGTTTACTGTAACCGGTACCGGAACTCCCTCAGTGGAACCTATACCTATGGTAAATATCACTATTCCTGCCTTTGCAGCATCTTCTGCTGCGGCAACGGGGTCATCTTCGTGGTTTTCTCCGTCGGTTATAATTATCAATGCCCTGCTTTGTCCTTCCCCCGGACTGAAGGATCTGATCCCCAGATTTATTGCTGCCCCTATAGCAGTTCCCTGTTTTGGGACCATTTGAGGGCTGATAGTGGAAAGGAACATCTTGGCTGAAACATAATCGGTGGTAATTGGAATCTGTGTATATGCATCGCCGGCAAAAACAATCAGTCCGATCTTGTCATTTTCGAGATTGTCGACAAGTCGTGATATTGCCTGCTTAGCCCTTGTAAGTCTGTCGGGCTGGATATCTTCAGAAAGCATTGAATTACTGACATCCAGAGCTATTATAACCTCCACTCCCTGTTTCTTGACATCTTCGATCTTTGATCCGAATTGCGGTCTGGCGAGCATTATTATGCCGGCCAGGGATGCAATAATCAGGAAAAGGAACTTGATGGCAGTACGGGAATCTGATACTTCCGGCATAAGAGTACTGACAAGCCGCTCTTCGCCCAGACGCCTTCTTGCCCTTCTTTTTCTTATCTCATTAACAATGAACAATAAGATCATAACCGGCAGCAAAAGCAGCAGGTACAAATATTCCGGATTTCCAAATCTGAATAACTGCATATCCTTTCCTCTATTTAAGTCAGGTTCCTGAATATTGTATTCCTAACGAGTATTTCAATAACCAGAAGACAGAATGCGATAAGTGCGGCAGGGAAGTATTTTTCGTCTTTTCTGCTGAATTGTCTGACATCTATTTTCGATTTTTCCAGTTTGTCTATTTCCTTATAGACCTCCGACAGTTTGTTATTGTCGGTAGCTCTGAAATACTTTCCTCCTGTTGTCGCAGATATCTCCCTTAGTATTGCTTCATCAATTTCCACAGGCATATCCTGGTACTGAACACCAAATGGCGTATTGACCGGGTAAGGAGCCATCCCCTGAGTCCCAACGCCAATTGTATAGACCCTGATGCCAAATGTTTTCGCTATTCCTGCGGCAGTGGCAGGTGCAATTTCACCCCTGTTGTTTACTCCATCTGTCAGCAGTATGATCACCTTGCTCTTTGCCTTTGAGTCCTTTATTCTGTTTACTGCAGTGGCCAATCCCATTCCAATGGCTGTTCCATCTTCGATCATGCCGCTCTGGATTTCGCGAAGGAGGTTAATAAGGACAGCATGGTCGGTAGTCAGCGGGCACTGGGTAAAGCTTTCACCACTAAATACCACAAGCCCTATTCTGTCATAAGGACGGCCGGAGATGAATTCCGTTGCAACATTTTTCGAAGCTTCAAGCCTGTCAGGTTTGAAATCACGTGCCAGCATGCTGCCGGAAATGTCGAGCGCAAGCATAATATCGATACCTTCCGTAGAGACATTCTGAAATTTATTTATGGACTGCGGACGGGCAAGAACTATTATGAGAAGTGATATACACAATGTCCTGAAAGCGAACAGTGCATGTCTCAGGTAATGTCTGAAGGTTTTTGAAGTTCCGGCGAAAGGCTGAAGTCCAGGCATCCTGAGAGATGCGGAGGTATTCTGCTGCTTAAACAGATAAAATGCGATCATTACCGGCACAATTGCCAGCAAATACAGAAAAAGCGGGTCCGCAAAAGTTATTTTGTTCATGGCTTATCCTCCCCTTCAGTAGCTTTAATCATCTCTTTTTCAGCTTGGACTGGCTCTTCTTTTGTAACAGAGATGAAATTCCATGAATTCTGAAAAATGGCTTCATGGTCAGATGGCTCAGGACTATACTTTGCAAATTTAACCAGGTCGGCAGTCGTGAGAACCTCCTTTAGCTGATTGTATGATGCGTCCTTTTTGAATCCCGTTTTGACCAGTGCATTGAGTGTATCACTGGTAGTGAGTTCAAGTGAATAGACCATGAAACGGTTTTCCAGATACTGGCGTAATATTTCCGTCAGCCTGGTGTAATACAGTTTTATTTCACCCTTCTGCCAGAGTTTCTCGCCTTGCAGATGTTCCAGCTCACGGAATGCAATAATATGTGCTGGATCCGGAATGACTAATTTTTCGATCTCACCTTCAGTTTTTCTGAACTTTCTGATATATCTGACTGCGAGCCACGCCAGCGCTGCAACGAGAAAGGCCAGAAGTACCCAGGGCATTATGTCCCCAAACGTAACAGGAGCCCTGTAAGGTCCTACGATGTCGAATATTTTTGATGCTGTATCGGGAGGGGTGATCCTTATTCTCATCACCTCAAGCAGTGAATAATCAGAGTAAAATCGCTTTATCCCGCTCTCATTCCTTATTTCCGCATATACAGGCGGAACCTCATAACGCCCTGAATCAAACGACGTCACAAGATATCTTTGGACTATCTTCAGTCTGCCAGCCTGTTCTGAGCTGTCAACCACTGGGCCCGAAAGGATATCGATATTCTTTACAAGAGTGTCTTTAAAGGCCTCCAGGGCAAGATTGAGTCCCTTCGGCTGATCTACTGTTACGGTGAATTTTATCTGGTCTCCTATAAAAATTCTGGTTGAATCGAATGCCGACGTAACTTTGACATCCTGACCGCGGGAGTTCTGAAATAACCCTAACAATAAAATAAGACCGGCAATATACCTTAAAAACTTTATCATCTGCTTTCAAACAACTTTATTAGCGGCTTAACATAATCAAGATCTGTTCTCAATTCTGCCGAATCAACACCGCACCTTTTAAAAATATTCTTGATAAGTTCAACATGAGTCATCCACCACTTATGGTATTCATCCCTTATATAAGCAGAAGAGGTATCTATCCATTTTTCTTCTCCTGATTCGGAGTCTGCCATCTTTACCAGGCCTACATCGGGTATAGACTGCTCAACGGGGTCAAAAACCTTCAGGGCCACAATATCGTGCTTATTAGATGCAATCTTCAGTGCTTCTTCGAAGTCAGGCACCAGGAAGTCAGAGATTACAAAAGCCGTGCACCTTTTCTTTATTGCGTTGGTAAGAAACCTCAGAGGCTCGTCAAGACTGGTCATGCTGCTTACCGACTTGAAATCGAGTAATTCCCTGATAATCCTGAGAATATGTTTCCTTCCTTTCAAGGGTGGTATGAACTTCTCTACCTTATCGGAAAAGAATATTACGCCGATCTTGTCGTTATTGAAGATAGCTGAAAAGGAAAGGACGGCTGCCACTTCAGTCATAAGGTCCTTTTTATAGGTGCCGGCAGTACCGAAGTTTCCTGATCCGCTGACATCGATGAGAAGCATGACCGTCAGCTCCCTCTCTTCCTCAAATATCTTCACATAGGGGTGGTTAAAACGGGCCGTCACATTCCAGTCAATGCTTCTTATATCGTCTCCATACTGATATTCCCTTACTTCACTGAAAGCTATTCCACGGCCCTTGAAGGCACTGTGATACTCGCCGGCAAAAATATGCCTGCTTAATCCACGTGTCTTTATTTCAATCCGCCGTACTTTCTTTAATAAATCTATTGCTTCCACTTGTCAAAAATCTAAATATCAGGATCAATACATATTGAGCAAGACCATTCTTCAGCCTTGAACTGAATAAGATAATTTTTCCCTGCATGATTATCAATCCATTTGTTATCCCCTATCTTTTTATAGGTTGCATCCAGCTCCCTTATCTTATCGTTTTTCATGCTGTTATCGCAGACAACCCTTACTCCCTTGCACACCGAATCAGGTGTCAGAAAGAATAAAATGGTCTGGCTGTCAGTATTATTTGAGTATTTCAGATAGCTGAACATCGTGTTTCT
Organism: uncultured Bacteroidales bacterium; assembly: GCA_963789465.1. GTDB lineage: Bacteria > Bacteroidota > Bacteroidia > Bacteroidales > VadinHA17 > LD21. The sequence continues at coordinate 1,210,059 of CAWBLL010000019.1, read as the reverse complement.
GACAGTATTAGAGTGCATATCTTTATGGTTTTCCTTCATGTACTTCTGTATTTCAGTATTATTGAAGCCAATAAGATTTTGTCCAAAGGCACAGCTGCATGTGACAATCAAAGCCGAGAAAAGTGTTGTAAGCTTCATTCGAAATTAACTAAGGGACCTCTACAACATTAAGAATTTCCGAAATAATATTATCCTGGGTTATATTTTCCGCCTCTGCTTCATAGGTGAGACCTATCCTGTGTCGCATAACATCGGGGCAAATAGCCCTGACATCCTCCGGAATGACATACCCCCGACGTTTAATAAATGCAAAAGCCTTTGCTGCCAATGCCAGATTTATTGAAGCTCTGGGTGAGGCGCCATAAGAGATCATGCTTGTGAATTTCGGCAGATCATATTTTGAGGGATTACGGCTTGCAAAAACGATATTTAGAAGATAATTTTCAATTTTCTCATCCATATAAACCTCCCTCACTATATTTCTTGCCCTTATAATGTCATCAATTTTAAGGACGGCACTTGTTTCAGGAAAAACTTTACCAAGGTTTTCTCTTACAATAAGTTTTTCCTCTTCCATTGAAGGATAATCAATGAGCACCTTCATCATAAATCTGTCAACCTGGGCTTCCGGAAGCGGATAGGTGCCCTCCTGTTCGATAGGGTTCTGTGTTGCAAGCACCAGGAACGGCTCATCAAGCTTGAAGGTTGTTTCACCTATTGTAACCTGCCTCTCCTGCATTGCTTCCAGAAGTGCACTTTGCACTTTAGCCGGTGATCTGTTTATCTCATCAGCGAGGATGAAATTGGCAAATACGGGTCCCTTTTTCACAATAAATTCCTCTTTCTTCTGGCTATAAATCATTGTCCCGATAAGGTCTGCAGGTAACAGATCGGGAGTGAACTGAATCCTGCTGAATTTGGCATGAATTATAGCAGCCAGAGATTTTATGGCCAGTGTTTTAGCCAAACCCGGCACACCTTCCAGAAGTATATGCCCGTTTGCAAGAAGTCCGATCAACAGGCTGTCGGTCAGGTGTCTTTGCCCTATGATCACTTTGTTCATTTCCATCCTGATCATATCAACAAAGCCACTCTCTTTTTCAATTTTCTCATTCAGAACTCTTATGTCAGCAGTTTGCTCCATCGCAATTAATTTTAAGTAGCAAAAAAAAAATTAAAAAGCATCATTTTTCTCCATTCCGGTGACTGCCGGAAATACAGTTCACAAAAGAAATTGTATTATCTCTAAATAGTTGTTAATGACTGTTAAAGTTTTGTTAAATGCAATGTATCATTATTGTAAACAGACGTACGCAGTAATTTGGTATAACGGACATTCCGGTATTATATTTCCTTGTATTACAATGAATTTAGCATAGAAAGAACTAATTTACTCCAATGAGAGGGGATTCCACCCGAACCCACCTCTTGCCGAGCTCCTGATGAGCAGGATCAGTACCAGGGGGAATATGGCTGTATCGAAAGACTGGGGTAGCAGAAAATTCACGATCAGAAAGGCTGCTTCAAGATAGAATAGGAGTCTGAACCAGGCAGCTCCTCTCTTTCCGGCGATTATAAGCAGAAGACAAGCAATGACAAAAGGATTCAGCCAGATAATATTAAGGTTCCATTTCATCTGTATGTGATCGGTAAAAAAATTGAAAAAGATCATTAATATGGCAAGAATAGAGAAAATAAAGAAAACAGCAGCATCAATCCACCTGATTGCTTTCCTTTCTTTAACAACTGCCGACAAAATCAAAATAATAATTAACAATGCAGTGAATGCAAATGATGGCATCAGCAATAAATGACGTTTTATCACGGGAGATTCGAAATCCAGGATCGTTTCCGGATTCTGCAGCAGGGGAGTCATTTTGCCATCCCTGTTAATAACTGTTTCCGACAACTCATTTTGAAGATCTATCGGAAGGAACATCCGGTCCCTGAAGGAGGCTTTCTTATCGGCAGCAGAGCCCATTATCAGGTCAATACCGAAATTAAGCCAGGGTAATGGATCCTGGTATTTTCCCACCAGGGAACGAAATGTGGGCGATTTTCCTCCTGTTGGCGGCGGATACAGCAGTTGCTTGCCAACAGCTTTTTCAATCAGATCCCTTATCCGGGTAGAGCAGTCATCATAGAAGAAATCGTACCTGTATTTTATGTTTTCCGGCTTCAGGTTATTGCTGATCAATTCCATCAGGCTGGCTGTCTCCGTTGAATTAAGGTTAAGCTTCTGAGACTGGACCCATCTTTTTTCATAGAAGTAGCTCTGGAGGAAGCTTTGCATAGACTCAACGTCGAGCAGATAATCCAGCCTGCCTTTTGCAAATTTCCAGGCAAAATTTGGTGTATCGAAGTCGAATATACCCCAGTTGTAGACCAGGTCGAGCTTCTTTTGCGGAATTATGATACGGAGTGCGCTATGACCATATATCGAATATGTTTCGGTTCCTGTACCGCAGGTCACAAGACAGACGATCGTATCATTCACCGGTTGCAAACTGATTCCGCGTAAACTGAATGACAAGAGAATGGTTATAAGTAAAAGTGTTTTTTTCATGGAAATTCTCTTTTTGTAAACGTATAAGATTTTTAGGACATATGAAAGAAGCAGGAAAAATGATAAATTTACAAAGAATACGGAAATGGGTTGAAGGAATTGAAGGAGTTGAGGGAGGAAAATGTTGATGAAGAAGAGTATAATTTAAGAATAACGGAAAATGAGAGAAACATTGATCAGGGCTTTAAGGGCAGCGGGAAATGAATTGCTATTCCATTTCGGGCAGCATATGGAGTTCCGGATAAAAGAGTCGCAGAGCAGTATTGTAACTGAGGCCGATCTGAAAAGCGATTCACTTATAGGAAGGATCATCATGGAAAGCTTTCCGTCACATAACATTCTATCCGAAGAGAGCGGCTTCAGTAACAGGGGATCTGACTTCACATGGGTGATAGATCCGCTTGACGGGACTTCAAACTTTGCCTCTTCTGTTCCATGGTTCGGGATACTGATAGCTGTTTTTGAGGGAAATAAACCAGTACTTGGCGGAGCTTACCTGCCTGTCGCGGATAAGATTTATCTTGCAGAAGCGGGTAAAGGAGCCACGATGAACGGTAAGCAGTTCAGTATGACAAAGAACAACGGACTTAAAAATTCCCTGTTCTCATTTAACGTGGATTTCACCGATAATGAGGAAGTTCTGAATGAGAGTATTGGCATTTACCGGAGGCTTGTCAGTGGCACAAGAAATATAAGATGCACCAATTCCCTGGTTGATTTCCTGTATGTTGCCGAAGGAAAATTCGGCGGTGTAATCAATCTCTTTACAAGGATCTGGGATATATCCGCTCTCGGATTGATAATCGAAGAGGCGGGTGGTGTGATGCAATATGTTAACGGAGAGGAGATCATTTTCAGGTTCGATGAGAAGACAGCTTATAAAAATTATCCTGTGATGGCAGGTTCCGGGGAAATCATAGCTGAACTTAAAGGAAAGGTAATCTGAGCCATCAATAAGCCGAATTTATTCAATGCTCATTAATACGATCACACATGAAAAAAACATCTATTACTCTGTTAATGCTCCTGATTTTTGTTTTCTCTTATTCCCAGGAGTCTAAGCCTAATTATGATGAATCAAAAGTTCCTGTCTATGCTCTTCCTGATCCCCTGACCTTCGCTGACGGCACCAGGGTTACTTCGGAGCAGGGATGGGAAAAGAGAAGGGCTGAGATCCTTTCAGTTTTTGAAAATGAGGAATATGGAATCTCTCCTGTATGGAACGGGAAGCTGACCTCTTCCGAAATTTCTTCTGATTCGTATGCACTGGATGGAAAAGCCATCAGAAAAGAGGTAAAGGTAACGCTTCAGAATGGCAGCAGGAAGCTTAGTTTCACATTGCTTATATTTCTTCCTCATTCCGCCGGCCCCGTGCCGGTATTTCTAGGATATAATTTCGGAGGCAATCACTCTGTAACGGACGATCCAGGCATATCGTTACCTTCTTCCTGGATGCGGAACGATCCGGAGGATGGGATTACTGACCATAAGGCTTCCGAAGCGGGCCGTGGAAAAGCCGCATCGAGATGGCAGGTAAATGAAATTATCCTAAGGGGCTACGGACTGGTGACACTTTATTACGGGGACATCGATCCTGATTTCGACGATGGGTTTCGAAACGGGGTCCATGGCCTCTATCCGGGCAAGCGCGATTCAACGTCATGGGGAAGCATAGCAGCCTGGGCATGGGGCTTATCAAGGGTGATGGACTGGATTGAGCTTAATCCTTCCATAGATTCAAAGCAGGTAGTTGTTTTTGGACATTCCAGGCTGGGGAAGACATCCCTGTGGGCAGGTGCCACTGATAAACGTTTTGCAGGTGTTATCTCCAATGATTCCGGCTGCGGGGGAGCAGCACTTTCCAAAAGATGCTTTGGTGAAACTGTCGGGGCTATAAACAGGTCATTCCCCCACTGGTTCTGCAAAAATTTCTCCAAATACAATGAAAAAGAGGCAAGCCTTCCTTTCGACCAGCATGAACTGCTTGCACTTATAGCTCCACGTCCTCTCTATGTAGCCAGCGCTGAGGAAGATAAGTGGGCTGATCCCAGGGGAGAATTCCTCTCGTGTGTAAATGCCTCGCCGGTATACATCCTGCTTGGTCATAAAGGTTTTCCTGCTACAGATATGCCGGCTGTAAATAGTCCTGTGAAGGGTGATATATGTTATCATATCCGAACGGGAGGTCATGATGTGAAATTATATGACTGGCAGCAATATCTTGATTTTGCCGATTCTCATCTTAAAAAGAGATAACCAGCTTCACGAAAACTATCTTATTTTGCTAGCTTTGTGTCGGATTTGATTATCCCTGTAGCAACTTTATGCATATGCCTTTTTATCACAATAAATTACTCCTTATTATATTTATTTATTAATTTGATCCGATATAGAATAAGAAAATGAAAAGATACTTAACACCAGCTACTCTGTTATTAGTAATTATTTTGTCAGTCAGCTGCAGCCAGAAAAGCGAATTTCCACTGACTGACCTCCATGTACATCTGAAAGGCAAACTTACGATAGCCGATGCTGCCAAAAAATCAAAGGATGAGAATATAGCTTACGGAATTGCAGTGAATTGCGGACTTGGATTTCCCATACACAGCGATTCCCAGATAGATTCCGTATTGCAGACATTCAAGGGCTACCCCCAGTTCTATATTGCAATGCAGGCTGAGGGAAGAGAGTGGGTAGATATCTTTTCCAAAGAATCAAGGGATAAATTTGATTACATCTTCACTGATGCCATGACCTTCACAGATGAAAAAGGCAGAAGGAACAGAATTTGGATCAAGGATGAGACATGGATTGACGATGAAGAGCAATTTATGGATTACCTTGTCAGTACACTGGTGAAAATACTTAATACCGAGCCTGTCAATATCTATGTTAATTCGACCTATCTGCCTGAGCAGATGGCTGACAGATACAGCCATTTCTGGACTCCTGAGAGGATGGACAGGGTAATTAAGGCAGCAAAAGACAATAATATTGCAATTGAGATCAACAACAGGTTCAAGATCCCATCGGCCGATTTCATTAAACGTGCAAAGACTGCAGGAGTTAAGTTCACTGTCGGAACCAACAATGCTGATGAGAATTTTTCCGGCGCCGCTTATGCCAGAAAGATGATCAAAGAGTGCAATCTGACGGAAAATGACTTCTATCTTCCGGTCAAGAAACAGAGATAGGGATACTTATTAACAGCCAGCAAAATTGGATAATATTAACCTTTTAAGGACGCTAAAATTTCTTCCCGGCATAATACTCGGGCTTACGGTTCATGAATTCAGTCATGCCTGGGTTGCGCTTCTCTGTGGTGATTCCACGGCAAGGGATGAGGGAAGGATCTCCCTGAATCCTTTGAAGCACATCGATATGCTTGGCTTTATTATGCTGATGGTTGCAGGATTTGGCTGGGCAAAACCCGTTCAGTTCACGGAGCAGAACCTTCACAATCCCAGGACTGACGTGCTTAAAATAGCAGTTGCCGGCCCCTTGTCAAATGCCCTTCTGGCAATGGTACTCTCGGTTGTGTTCTCAATCCTTGCGGCGCATATTCCCATTTACACCAATGATACAACACGAATAGCATATGAGGTCCTGCACTATGCGATTTACATCAACTGGGGGCTTTTTGTATTCAACCTTATCCCCCTCCCTCCTCTTGACGGATCTCACCTCCTTTTTAACCAGTTCAAGAGATTTCCGGCCCTCTACACAGGGCTCTTTAAATATGGTTCACTTATTCTTTTTGGATTAATAATAGGTACGGTTCTCACAAAGATTGATTTCCTGCCAATCTGGCCGGCTATCAAGTTCCTTGGAGAAGGGTTCCTCTCGATTGTGGGATACAGATAGGCAAAGGGCACGGGCACGGGGCACGGGGCACGGGGCACAGGGCACGGGGCACGGGGCACAGGGCACGGGGCACGGGGCACGGGGCACAGGGCACAGGGCACGGGGCACGGGGCACGGGGCACAGGGCAAAGGGCACGGGGCACGGGGCTCGGGGCACGGGGCACGGGGCACGGGGCTCGGAGCACGGGGCAAAGGGCTCGGGGCACAGGAGGATAGAGGCAATAGAATTTTATACATATCAATTAATCTGATAATTATGGAATATATTGTTGCACAAAAGTTAAGGGATTCATGGGAAGATAAGCCATGTGGCCATCCACATCTTGAAAAGGAGTATTATACAGGAGCTTTTCTGACTGATTATGTTTGCACCAGGTGTGGGAAGGTATTCACCATACCCGAGAAACTTGAGATGGATGAAGAGAGGAAGAAAGCCATCAGGGAAATATCGTGAAGTTTATCAAAACATCCCGCAGAACAAAATGAAGACCTGATCGTTAAATTGACTGGCAGGTCAAAATTTATATTACTATATAAAATGGAAACGGAAAACAACACATCAGAATCTCCTCATGTACAGAAAGCTCTGGAATATCTTCATTCCGTACTTGTGAAGGATGAAACACTCGAAGCTTGGGCAATACAACTGAGGGTTTTTGCCCTGACTCACAGACGAATCCTTATTGCAGCAACGTCAGGACGATTTATCAATATCAACAGAGGATTGCTGGGAGGATTCAAAATGACGGACTTCCGATGGCAGGACCTCGGTGACACAAAGATCAATGTAGGGATCTTCGGGGCTGACATTATTATGAAAATTTTCGCTTACAAAGACATGGCTATTACAGAAAATACAGCTCAGGAGATTATGCTGAAGGGATTCCAAAAAGCCGGAACTGAACAGATTTACCGTATTGCCCAGGCTCAGGAGCAGTCGTGGAGAGAAAAAAGGCGAATACGGGAGCTTGAGGAATTAAGGGCAAAATCGGGTGGTATTACTCTGGGAGGCACTCCTGGTGCCCAGCCGGCTACAGGTGTCTCGGAAGATACTCTTGCAAAATTACAGCAGGCCAAACAGATGCTTGACAATAAACTTATTACAGATTCAGAATATGAGTCTATCAAGGCGCGTTTAATAAGTGGTTTATAAGCTGCCTTAATCTATATCACTCGGTTCGCAATATGATTGGCAAATGCAAAAACTCAAAAGACTCCTGCTCCTTGCATTTCTTCCGTTAATGCTCATCTCCTGCCGGCATACCATAGACCATTCCGTTAAACCCGGTCTGATAAAATATCTGCAGGAGAACATTTCATTCAGGGATACAACAAACAGCATAATTTATCCTGATGCATATGGGATTACAGTAAGCTCTGAAATTGATTCAATAAGCCCTGATGTCTATCATTTGAAAGTTTCCGTTTCATCTGACGGAACTCAGTTCCTTCGGGATATTGAGATACCCCTGCAGTTCCTCCCTGATGATTCTGCTACTGTGGATGACGTCAGGCATTCATTTCACTGGGTACCCAACCTGAAGAAAAAGCCAGACGACATTATTGCACAGCATGTTTTCAGGTCTCCGGCCATTATTCTTACATATAAATTGTCAGCTGTGTCTGTAATCCCCGATCTTAACGAAATCAAGCTTCACTCAGAGACTCCATATTATCTTGATCTGAATTTTAGTCAAAATGGGATCTTCGTTTCATATGGCCTTTCGAATTACAAAGTCAACCGGCATGTCTACTATGAGCGCAGGGATTCATCCTTTCGTCTTCCTGGAAACATGGAACTTGGACTATACATTATCAGCTCTGACCATTCCTCCTCCGCTTCAATCCTAAGGAAAACGGACTCACTCATCTGGAATACATTCGGGACTAATTACCTCAAGTCTCTTTCGCCTCAGGTACTTCCTTTTTACCGTTATGCGGAAGAAGGATATAAAATGGCATTGAGCAAATACTGGATAAATGGTCCCAAGCCAGGTACAGGGGGTATTTCTCTTTCCACTTTTCTGGACACGACCACTGGCATATATCGTGGCAGGGATTTCAAGGATGATCTCTGGTTTCATTCCTGGTTCAACAATGCCCGTACTGCCTATGGTCTTTATCTCTGGGGTGGAGAAGAAGGCAATGCAAACTGGGAAAACAAAGCTCTTGCCACAATGAACCTTCTTCTAAAAAGTCCACAGACTAACGGTTTTTTTCCTACTATCTGGGTTCCCGGAAAAAAGAAATGGGTTTCTTCCGGACAGGGAGGCGGCCCGGATCTGTATCATGTGCCTGACAACTGCTGGACGGCGATATGGCTGCTTCGCTTCAGTGATGAGCTTAAAAAACTTCGGGGTGCTGATAAATTTCTAAGCGATTTTGCCAGTGGTTTAATGAAAACCCAGCTTGAAAACGGAAGCTTTCCTGCAAGGTTGCACACATCTGATCTTACACCCGATCCTGTTCTGAAAAACAGTACATCCGGTTCCATGGCCACCTGGTTTCTCGGTGAGATGATCCTCCGAAAGAAGCTGCCTGCAGAGGTTGAACAAGAGGCCTGCATTGCAGTGAAGAGATCATTGTCATTCCTGGAAACGAAAATACCGGAACTTAAATTTCAGGATTTTGAGGTCTTCTTTTCCTGTGCGCCAAATTCTTTACACGATTTTGATACCCTTACATGGCTTTACCCTCACAATACCCTTTCCATCCAATGGTGTGCCGAAGCTTTTTTGAAAGGTTATCAGATCTTTAGGGATAACCATTACCTGGAAATGGGAGAATACTGTCTCAACCTTCTCTCTCTTTATCAGCAGGTATGGAGTCCTCCATTCATTGATTTTTACTCCTTTGGCGGATTCGGGGTTCAAAATACTGATGCCGAATGGTCTGATGCCCGTCAGGCACAGTTTGCCGAGACTTATCTGAACTACTTCCTTATTACCCTGAACCAGGAATATCTCCAGAGGGGTATTGCTGCATGCAGGGCTTCATTTGCACTTATGGCTATCCCCGAAAATAAGACCATCAGTCCTCAAAATTACCAGGGAAGCCCCTATAATGGCGAATTCAGAGGCGCCATGGCCGAAAATTTCGGGCATTCGGGTTATAATAAGCGTTCAGGGCAATCTGGTTTTCACTGGGGTACCGGGAGTGCTCTCACTACTGCTGCTATATTCAAGGCAAGGCTTGGGGACATATATCTTGATAAAGATTTCCCTGAAGCGACCGGGGTTGACGGCATAGTTGTGCATAGTACTGAATGGGGTGATACCATAAAACTTACGACAAGCCGGGTGCCGGATCTCAAATATCTGAAGATATATAGTAATGACAGTGATATTATTGGGAGAAAAGTCAGTATAGACGGTAACCCTCCTGTATCGGTCTCGGCTGCAGGAAAATCGGAAAAATATTCTCTAAGGTAAAGGCATGGATCAAAAATTGACTTGCTCATGAGGAATGAATTGCGGAACATGTATCGGTAATCTGAGAACAAAACAAAAAGAAGGTATTTCATCGACTGCTATTAAGATTGCCTAAGCTTTGGATATAAATAAAACTGAGATTAATTTTGTAAGGTCAGGTGGTATTGTTGGAAAACATGAGATAATTTTTGGATTTCCATATCAAACTGTCAGGTTAATCCATGAATCAATAATGAGAGAAGCTTTTGGAAACGGAGTTATTTTTGTGGCTCAGAATTTAGCTAACAAAGGGAACGGCTTATATAATTTTGAAGACCTTCTGATACCTTATTTTCATTTAAATGATTTGATCTGACTGACCCAAATATCTATAATTTATAATTTAAATTAAAATAAAACAATGAAAGAACAATTTGCAAAATGGACGGAGAATTTGACTCCATGGCTATTATCACACGGAGTTAAAATATTATTTATAATAATTGGTTTTTATATACTGAACAGGGTTATTAAAAAAGTAGTTGAAAAAGCTGTCAGAGTAGCCATAATTCAAGGGAAATATGGTTCGAAAAATGCAGAAAAAATGCGGGAAGATACACTGATAATGATTTTTAACGGAATCATCAGAATTTCAATAATCACCACAGCCATGCTGATGATCCTTTCTGAAATGGGACTGATGATTGGTCCTATATTGGCCGGTGCAGGTATAGTAGGTCTCGCTGTAGGTTTTGGTGGCCAGTACCTGATAAGAGATATTATATCCGGCTTATTCATTATCATAGAAAACCAATACCGTGTTGGTGATGTTGTAAACTTCGACGGTACAGGGGGGCTTGTCGAAGACATAAGCATCAGGATGACTACTTTGAGAGATCTTAACGGCACAGTATATCATGTTCCTCACGGAGAAATAAAGAAAGTAGCAAATCTTTCAAAAAATTTTTCACGGGTTAATTTGAATATCGGCATTTCATATAATTCAAATCTTGAACACGTAATTACTATTGTAAATCAGATAGGCAATGAGCTGGCACAGGATCCGTTATGGAAAGAATTTATTACCAAGGCTCCACAGTTTCTCAGGGTGGATGATTTTGCAGATTCTTCCATAGTTATTAAAATACTGGGAGAAACCCAGCCAATTAAACAGTGGGATGTTACCGGTGAATTGCGCAAACGGATCAAGATTGCCTTTGATAAGGAAGGAATAGAAATTCCTTTCCCGCAAGTGGTAATGCATCAACCTAAGTAAGTAATGATTATAAATATAAAATCACTGCTTATTTGTTTTGCGATCGGCTTTGTTTCATGTTCAATAGCTGAGAAAAAAACTACTGTCGGTATTAGCGGCAATCAGTTTTTCATCAACGGGGAACCAAGTTATAAAGGAAGGTACTGGAAGGGGAAAAAAATTGAAGGCTTACTCTTCAACTCCAGAATGGTTCAAGGCATATTCGACGATCTGAATCCTGATACCCGTAACCTGTTTGCTTACCCTGATACAAAAGTATGGGACCCTGACAGGAATACAAGGGAGTTTGTCTTCCACATGGCGGAGTGGAATAAGAATGGATTGCTGGCGTTTACACTTAATCTTCAGGGAGGCAGTCCGACCGGATATGGAAACAAGGATTGGATAAACTCAGCATTTGACGAAAAAGGAAGCTTAAGACCTGATTACATACACAGACTTAAGCTTATTCTTGACAAAGCTGACGATATTGGAATGGGAGTCATTTTAGGACTTTTCTATTTCGGTCAGGACCAACATCTTAAAGATGAGCAGGCAGTCATAAACGCCGTGGATAACATTACAGACTGGATACATAAGAATAATTACAGGAACATTCTGGTTGAAATCAACAATGAATGTAATATTGAGTATGATCACCAAATCCTTCAGCCTGACCGGGTGGATGAACTTATCAGACGGGTTCAGGAAACCAGGAAGGATGGATTCCGTCTGCTGGCAGGAACCAGCTTCGGAGGGGGTACCGTACCATCACCGAATGTAGTGAGATCATCTGATTTTATTCTGCTGCATGGCAACGGACTGGGAAATGCTTTTCAGATAAGAGCGCTGGTAGAAGCAACAAGAAATGTAGACGGCTTCACACCTAAGCCTGTGCTTTTTAATGAAGATGATCATTACAATTTCGAATCTGATACATCTGATTTTGTCACTGCAGTCAGTGAATATGCTTCGTGGGGATATTTTGACTACAGGATGAAGGGAGAAGGATTTGAATCGGGCTATCAGAGCGTCCCTGTTGACTGGGGCATAAATTCTGAAAGAAAGAAAGCCTTCTTCAGGAAATTGCGCGAAATTACCATGGAGTAATTTAAGCTTTTAAGCCGGCTCACATACTTATCTTTCAGGAGAAGCCGGGCAAGGAAGAAATCAAATATCCTGAACATATGTTAAAGGTCTTCATTCTGTCACTTATCCTCAGCGGTCAGACGTCGCATGTTTCATTTCTCGGAATGGAATGCATCCCTGAACAGGGGGTAATAAAGACATTTCTAAAAATGAGTTATGATGATTTCATGTTTGATTACAGACTGACTATAAATGATGATCAGTATTTCAACCCCGCGGAAAAAATGGATACCACTGTAATCCTCCTGAATGAATACCTCCGGATAAAAGTTCAGATATTCTCAGGCAACAGCGCACTTAAGAGTAAGCTTACATCCTTCGAATCGGATAATGGGGAAATGAAATTTAACCTTTTGTTTTACTTCGACAGCAAGTCAAAAACATTCAGGGTCAAGGATACCATACTGGATGGGGTAAAGCTCAATCAGCAAAACCTCCTTATCTTCAAATATAATGACATCGAAGAGAGCGCTAAATTAACAGCCGGGGAAACGGAACATACATTTATTTTTAAATGAAATCATAAAAAAGTCATATGACACATTTTAAAAAATGTCTTGTTTATTTCATAATAATTTCAGGTTTAGGTACATCTGTCCTGAATTCGCAAGTAATTTTCCCATCGCGGTTATCTGATTTTAAAGTGACACCAAAAATAAAATGGATATTCATTACTCGCTCCCCACTGTTTTCTTCACCTGTTGCAAGCGAAAATCTGGTATATATCGGTAGTCTCGACAGTACACTATATGCTGCAGACATCCAATCCGGAAAGGAGAAATGGGAATTTCGCACAAATGGCGAAATCAGGTCAGATCCCTGCATAGATGGAGAGAATTTATTCCTTAACGGAGGAGATGGCAATCTATATGCCCTGAACAGGAAGAGTGGCACATTAATGTGGAAATTCAGGACTAATGGTGAAGGAAAATATGACTTTGCCGATTATTTTCAGTCCACACCGGTAGTAAAGAATAAAGTAATCTATTTCGGATCGGGTGACGGCTATTTCTATGCCATTAACTCGGAAACAGGATTGCCAGTATGGAAATTTAAAACAGCTGATATTATACATAACACTGCCGCAATAAGTGGCACTAAAATATTTTTCGGATCATTTGACGGCTATGTATATGCCCTCGATCTGAAAACAGGGGAGCTGAACTGGAAATTTAAAACAGTGGGGCACCGATATTTCCCCCGTGGGGAGGTACAGGGTTCTCCCTCTGTATATAAAGATCTCGTCATTGCAGGAGCCAGAGATTATAATATCTATGCCCTCGACCAGGAAAAAGGATACTGTCACTGGAATAAATCATTCACACAGGGCTGGGCTTTGAATAATAATATTCACGACTCCATACTCTACACGGGATCTGCTGATGAGAGGGTGCTTATTGCGGCTGATCCGGTGACTGGCAGGGAAATATGGAAAAAATCCATGGAATTTCTTGTCTTTGGGAATAATGCCTATACTGAAAGCATGCTTTACCTTGGGACAACAATCGGAAAACTTCATGGAATCAGTCTAAAATCAGATAGCAAGATCTGGAGTTTTGAAACTGAATCGTACATTGAAAACAGATCACATTATTTCAAACCTGATGATACCTACAGGGATGATATCTATTCAATAATAAAATCCAACGAACAATTTCTGGAGGTAGAATGTGAGCTTGGAGGGATCTTCTCTACTCCTCTTATAACAAATGGCTATATTATCTTTTCCAGTACAAATGGTAAACTGTATTGTCTTATGAGATAGTTTCCTCCTTTTTTTTCCCTGGCAACTACGCAATCTGCCAATCGTTAGCAGTAAGCAAACATAAAACAAATGATTATGGAGATTAAAGAATATATTAGGAATCAAGCTGCAGAAAGGCAAAAAATATTGTCAGATATTCATGCGGCTATTATCGGAAATGATGAAAGTGTAATTGCGAAAGTGGGATCAATGATGGGAAAAGAAATGATTCTCTATTCAGTAAAGGGGTTAATGAAATATGGGCTTGCTGGTCTGAAACACTATATTTCATTATATTTAATGCCGATATATGGTTCAAAAACATTGCACTCAAAGTATAGGTCTCTTCTACCTTTAGCAAATTTTCAAAAGGGCTGTATCAATTTTAAAAATGAGGCCGAAATGCCAATAGAGATTGTGCAGAAATTAATTATTGATTGTTCAGTCTTCGATCTCGCAAAAATGAAAGAAGAATATATAAAATCCAAAAAATCATTGAAACAGCAATGACTTTTCAGCAGCGATAGCTTTGATAAACAGTCACTTTAGCCTGTATGAATAAAACGATAATTGTCAACCACTAACACTGACAATAAAACAATGTGATTATTATGGAAATTTTGTCCAATCACAAAAAATTTAAAATTCTTCGTTAAAAGAATTTAAAAATTGAATAAAAATTTATAGTAATGAAAAACTCAATTATCAAATTCAGTGCTCTGGTAGTGGCAGTTATTTTTTTCGGATGTTCAGCTGGTGTTCAGTCACCCCGACAGGAAGATCAACCTGCAAAAAGCAATTACTATGTTGCGGCATATATCTGGCCGTCGTGCCATGACGATTCGCTGGGCAGGGTGAAATTATGGCCGGAAGGCATTGGCGAATGGGAAGTGATCAAAAAGGGCAATCCCCGTTTCGGGGGACACTACCAGCCACGTCAGCCGCTCTGGGGTTACGAATTGGACAACGATCCGAAAGTAGTTGAAAAATGGATTAATGCAGCCACTGAGCATGGTGTCAATGTATTCGTATACGACTGGTACTGGTATGAAGGAGGCCCCTTCCTTGAAAGCGCCCTTGATGATGGCTTCCTG
Source organism: uncultured Bacteroidales bacterium (assembly GCA_963789465.1). Lineage (GTDB taxonomy): Bacteria > Bacteroidota > Bacteroidia > Bacteroidales > VadinHA17 > LD21. The sequence continues at coordinate 1,194,977 of CAWBLL010000019.1, read as the reverse complement.
AAAGCGAGGAACAATGATAAAATGCAGTTCTACATTATGTGGGCCAACCATGATGTGAAGTACAATTACTGGAACGTTCACCGTTACAAGGATAATACCGAAATCCTTTGGAACGCCAATGTGGACTGGAAAAACTATCGGATCATCGTGGACAGGATCATCAACCAGTATTTCAAGCGCCCAAACTATTTTAAAATAAACGGAGAGCCGGTATTTTCCGTCTTCAGCGTGAACAAATTGCTGGAAAGCTTTGGCAACAGTGTGGAAGAAGCCAGTAAAGCGCTGAGTTATTTCCGGGAGGAAGTGAAAAAGGCAGGTTTCCCCGGTTTGCATATTCAATGGAACCAGGGCGGCGGCTCCCTGATGTCGGAATCAGAAGCCAGGCATTTTGCCAGCACTGTAAAAGCTATGGGTTTCAACAGTGTTGCCATGTACAATATGGGTGGTTTCGATGAAGATTATATTGCTTACGGCACCAATTCCATCAGGATACGGGAACAAATGGACAGTGTCCTGGATGTACCTGTCTTTCCATGCGTATCAATCGGATGGGACGATACGCCACGTTTTCCCGCAAAAGGCATTCACGATGTGGTGCACTATCACAACACGCCACAAAGTTTTGCTACTCTGCTTGCCAAAGCGAAAAAATATGCCGACAGCCATCCCGGACAGCCCAAACTGATTACAATCAATGCCTGGAACGAATGGGTGGAAGGCAGTTACCTGCTGCCGGACATGCTCAATGGGTTCAGCTATCTGGAAGCAGTGAAGGAGGTGATCGTTGATGGTAAATACGACAGATATTAACCCGATAAAAATGAGTGCGCTGACTATTATATTGTAAATAATTATGAGCAGAGGATTTGTTAAAGAAGACGATCAGGAAGAAATTCCGATGGTACCACAGAGAGCATATTTACCTGATGGAGTTACAAACTTTGTTACCCCGTCTGGCATGAATCAACTCCTGGCTGAGCAACAGATGCTTGTAAATGAAAAAAACAATCTGAATAATGCCAACGAGAATGAGAAACGTATCGAGTTAAACTTTATTAATGCAAAATTACAATTACTGAATTACAGAATAGTTGCAGCCAAAATAGTTAATCTGAACGAACAACCACAAAATGAGATCAGGTTTGGGGCAATTATAACTCTCAAAACAGAGACCTCCAAAAATATTCAGACTTTTCAAATTGTCGGAGTTGATGAAGCAGATATTTCCAAAGGGAAAGTCTCCTTTATATCACCAATAGCCAGGTTATTAACAAATAAAAAAATTGGCGACAAAGTTATTTTAAAACAAGCCGGTAAGGATATAGTTTTTGAAATTATCGATATATCCTATAGCATGTAGATTCAGGCAGGTGTCGGGTAAGATGTTGCTGCTGTGCTAAAATGATTAGCCGGATCACCTGTTTCTTACTCTCCCATACTCACTTTTAACAGATACTTCTGGAGCTTTATCAATTCTTTATATGTATAATTTAAATTTTTACAAAATCTTTATAGGATCCCATGCACTTTTGTATCATAATAAATTCGGCAATTATGAATACAATTATTTTTTTGACAATATCAAAACCCTTCGAACTGACCTCGCACCAGGAATATGTTAGCGGAGCAATTATCGCTCTGTTTATCTTCTCATATCTTTTGTATGCACTTATTAAGGCGGAAAAATTTTAGTCATGTTCATACCTGCGATTCTTTATCTGATATACTTTTCTTTCTGTAATCCCAATGAAGAGATGGATTCTGAATTTATTTTATCAGAGTTTTATGGTGGATTAATCCTGCTTTTTGAACCTGGATTTATAATCAGCCATATTTTCAAATCAGATAAATATTTTAAATAGCTTATCATGATCGCACAGGATATAATTCAAATAATATTATTTATTGCTGCAATAATTGGTCTCACACCGATTTTAGGTAATTATATGTTTAAGGTATTTACAGGGAATAAACATTTCATGTTACCTGTTTTTGGCTGGCTCGAAAAGCTTACATATAAATTCACAGGTGTAAATGCCGACGAAGAAACTGACTGGAAATCATATAGCTATGGTTTATTATTATTTAATTTAATTGGATTTGTGTTTGTATTTCTAATTCAACTTTTTCAGTCGCATCTGCCTTTGAATCCTGAAAACCTTTCAGATGTAACATGGCATTCTGCTTTCAATACTGCGGTCAGTTTTATGACCAATACAAACTGGCAGGGATATGCCGGGGAAACAACGCTGAGTTATTTCGTTCAAATGATAGGATTAACAGTTCAGAACTTCGTTAGTGCCGCAACCGGAATAGCAGTTTTACTGGCTCTCATAAGGGGGCTTTCAAGAAAAACTACTGATAAGCTTGGCAGTTTCTGGACTGATCTTACGCGTGTTACATTGTATATCCTTTTACCTCTTTCAATGTTGTTTGCAATCATATTAGCCGGTGAGGGGGTTGTACAAAATTTTAAATCGTATGTGACGGTCCATACCATACAGGGGGCAAAACAGGTAATACCGATGGGTCCGGCGGCTTCACAGATTGCCATAAAACAACTGGGATCAAACGGAGGTGGTTTTTTTAATGCCAACAGTTCACACCCTTTTGAGAATCCAACCCCTTTAACTAATTTTCTTGAAATGCTGGCCATCTTATTACTACCTGCAGCATTAACCTATACCTATGGCAAAATGACAGGTTCAGTCAGGCATGGCTGGACGATTTTTTCTGTAATGTTTATTTTACTGATTGCCGGATTAAGTATTTCCTTATACAGTGAATTTTCATCCAATGCTATATTCGGAAATCTGCCATTAATGGAGGGAAAGGAGACCCGTTTCGGCATAACCAATAGTGTTCTTTGGTCAACCGTGACCACTGCAGTATCAAATGGCTCAATAAATGCGATGAATGATAGCCTTTCACCAGTTGCAGGCATGATAGCTATGTTAAACATTATGCTTGGGGAAGTTATTTTCGGAGGAGTAGGCGCAGGATTATACGGGATGATAATTTTCATAATTCTCACAGTTTTTATTGCCGGTCTGATGGTTGGTCGTTCACCTGAATATTTAGGGAAAAAGATTGAAGCTTTTGAAGTAAAAATGGCTATTATAGCCATACTGGCTCCCAACATCGTAATATTGATATTTTCTGCCTGGGCCGCTGTAAGTAATTACGGTTTGGCCAGCATAAACAATTCAGGGCCGCATGGCCTTTCAGAAATTCTATATGCTTTCAGTTCGGCAGCCGGAAACAACGGTAGTGCTTTTGCCGGGCTCAATGCAAATACATTGTTTTACAACCTGACACTCGGTATAGGAATGCTGATTGGTCGGTTCGGAGTGATCATTCCAGTCTTAGCCATAGCAGGAAGTATGTCAGGAAAGAAAATCACACCATTATCTGGTGGTACTTTCCGGACAGATAATTGGCTTTTTATCGGTTTGCTTATTTCGGTAATACTCATTATTGGCGGATTAACTCATTTTCCTGCCTTATCCCTGGGTCCTGTTGTTGAACATTTGCTTATGAATAATGGTATCACCTTCTAATTACAAAAAATCATGGGTACAAAACAAAATACAGATCTGTTTAATAAAAAACTGATTCTGCACGCTGCCAGGGACAGTGTTATCAAACTAAACCCCGTTCTCCTTTTTAAAAACCCGGTAATTTTTATTGTGTCAATATGTTCGTATCTGACCACGATAATAACTATAACAGGTATTATTAATGGAAATTTTTCAACTTTTAACCTTAAGATATCACTCTGGCTCTGGATAACCGTATTGTTTGCTAATTTCTCCGAAGCAATTGCCGAAGGCAGAGGAAAAGCACAAGCCGAAAGTCTCAGAAAAAACCGTACACAAGCCAAAGCCCGTAAGTTAATTGATGAGCAGGAAATCGCGGTATTGGCCATTGAACTTAAAAAAGGTGATGTTGTCATCTGTGAGGCCGGGGATGTGATACCCTCGGATGGTGAAGTAATTGAGGGTATAGCCAGTGTTGACGAATCCGCAATTACCGGTGAATCAGCCCCTGTTATACGTGAGAGCGGAGGAGACCGGTCAGCTGTTACAGGAGGTACAAAAGTAATCAGCGACCGTATATTGGTTCGAATAACTTCAGAATCCGGAAATACTTTTATAGACCGTATGATTGCCCTTGTAGAAGGAGCTAAACGTAAAAAGACGCCAAATGAAATAGCTCTTTCGATACTAATTTCCGGCTTGTCCATTATTTTTCTCCTGGCGGTAGCTACACTGCCGGCTTTTTTTAGTTATAGCCTTTCAGCATCAGGTTTGCCAAAATCTCAAAACCTCACAATTCCCGTTTTAATCGCCTTGCTGGTCTGTCTTATTCCTACAACAATTGGCGGATTACTTAGCGCGATAGGTATAAGTGGCATGGACAGGCTCATCCAGCGTAATGTTATCGCTACCAGTGGTCATGCCGTTGAAGCTGCCGGAGATGTTGATGTGCTGTTACTGGATAAAACCGGAACAATTACACTAGGAAACCGTATGGCAACCAATTTTATCCCGGCAGAGGGAGTGCTAATTGAGGAGCTTGCCGATGCTGCCCAACTTTCATCCTTATCCGACGAAACTCCTGAAGGGCGTTCAATAGTTGTTCTGGCTAAAGAACAATTCAATATCCGAGGTCGAAAAGTTAACCAGATAAATGCAACTTTCGTTCCTTTCACAGCAAAATCCAGAATGAGTGGTGTTGATTTACAAGACAATAATGGCATAATCCGAAAAATTCGCAAGGGATCTTCAGAAGCAATACGAACTTTTGTACAAAATAATAATGGCTTTTATACTCAGAAAATTCAGAAGATAGTTACTGATCTGGCCCGGCAGGGAGCAACGCCATTGGTGGTTGCGGAGGATAATAGAGTTCTTGGAGTTATTCATCTCAAAGACATCGTAAAAGGCGGTATCAGGCAGCGCTTTGCTGAGCTTCGCAAAATGGGAATCAGAACCATTATGATTACAGGGGATAATCAATTAACAGCTGCTGCAATCGCAGCTGAGGCTGGCGTGGATGACTTTATGTCTGAAGCCACTCCTGAAGATAAGTTAATCCGGATCCGTGAAGAACAGGCAAACGGACACCTGGTGGGGATGATTGGTGATGGTACCAATGACGCCCCTGCACTTGCTCAGGCTGATATCGGTATTGCGATGAATACGGGTACTCAGGCTGCACGTGAAGCAGGAAATATGGTTGATCTCGATAGTAACCCAACCAAATTAATCGAAGTTGTGGAAGTAGGCAAACAATTACTGATGACACGAGGCTCTCTTACCACATTCAGTATAGCAAATGATGTGGCAAAATATTTCGCCATTATTCCGGCTATAGCCATCGCACTTTATTCAGGAAAATCAGGCATCGGTCCTCTTTCTGTCTTAAATATAATGGATCTGGCCTCCCCTCAGAGCGCCATACTGAGTGCAATTATCTTTAATGCCATTATAATTATCTTATTGGTACCTCTAGCATTAAAGGGAGTCAGGTATAAACCGGTCTCAGCCAATAAGGCTTTAACCAGGAATCTGCTGATTTTTGGTTTAGGTGGACTTATAACACCTTTTATTGGAATTAAACTTATTGATATTATAATAAATCTGTAAACAGGATGAGAAATGAAAACAATAATTAAATCTCTGAAAATCTTTTTGTTTTTTACATTTTTAACAGGGATTATTTATCCGCTTTTTATTACCGGAGTGGCTCAGTTTTTTTTTCAGGAAAAGGCAAATGGCAGTTTGATTATTAAAGACAACAAAGCAGTAGGGAGTGAACTGATAGGACAGCAATTCGATAGTCCGGCTTACTTTTCTTCCCGTCCGTCGGCAGTTTCATATAATCCATTGCCATCCGGAGGTTCAAATTATGGATTAACGAATGTCAAACTTAAAAATCTAGTTATTGAACGTAAAAAACGGTTTATTGCTTTCAATCAGTTAGACAGTCTTGCAGTGATTCCTTCCGAAATGCTCTTTGCCTCAGCAAGCGGCCTTGATCCAGATATCTCTCCGGCAGCTGCTGTTTTACAGGTAGACCGGATTGTGAAATATCGAAAGTACAATGCAGAACAGCGGAAAGAAGTAACGATGCTTATACAAAATCTTACTGAAAATCCTCAATTTCATTTGTTAGGGCAGGAACGAATCAATGTTTTTCTCTTAAATTTAGGTCTTGATAATATAAAATGAACGATTCTGATGATAATCGGCCAAATCCCGATGAAATCCTTGCGTCAATAAAGCGGGAGGAAGAACTCAGTAAAAGGGGAAAGCTTAAAATTTTCTTTGGTATGTGTGCAGGTGTAGGAAAAACCTATTCAATGCTCCGTATTGCCTTGGCAGATAAAGCTAAAGGAACAGATGTCATTATTGGGTATGTCGAACCACATAGCCGGAAGGATACACTTAAAATGATTGAAGGTCTGGAGGTAATTCCAAAGAAACATATTGTTTATAAAGGCACGAATCTTCTTGAGATGGACCTGGATGCTGTGCTGGAACGTAAACCACAAATTGTACTGGTTGATGAATTAGCTCACTCCAATGCTCTTGGCTGCAGGCATTCCAAACGATACCAGGATGTTCTGGAAATTCTTGATAATGGCATAGATGTATACACAACAGTTAATGTTCAACACCTGGAAAGCCGGAATGATACAGTATCTCAGATTACAGGAATAACAATAAGAGAAACTATCCCGGATGAGATATTTGAAACTGCTGATGAAATCGAATTAGTTGATATTACTCCTGATGAACTTCTTGAGAGATTGGCGGATGGCAAAATATACACTCCCGAACGTTCAAAGGAAGCAGTGCAGAATTTTTTCAGAAAAGGCAACATTACCGCACTTCGCGAGATGTCTTTAAGAATAGTTGCTGACAGGGTAGACAAACAGCTGCGCAATTATATGCAACAGAAACGTATATCAGGTCCATGGAAGTCGGGTATGCATCTTCTGGCAGTTATTGGTCCAAGCCCTCATTCAGCCAGACTAATCCGCTGGGCAAAGAATCTTTCTTACACTATGGGAGCAAATTTAACAGCCCTGTATGTTGAGACAACAAAACCTCTGAATGCGGATCAAAAACAACAACTCAGCAAAAACCTGAAACTTGCAAGACAACTCGGAGCAGAAATTATATCTACTTCCGGTGATGATCTGGTAAAAGCAATATTGACTATTGCCAGAAAGGAGAACATAACTCACATCATCATTGGAAAACCAAGGCACAGGAATTTTTATTCCCTGTTTACTCTGGGCAACTTCATCCAGCGGCTTATAAGGTACAGTGGAAATATCGATGTTTATGTTCTGGGTTCTGATATTGGAAATGACAATCGCCATTTCAGACAACAATTGTCATTTCCTGCTTTCACATCAGGAATAATGCAATATATTTTAGTTTCAGCAATTATAATTCTTTGCTCTGCAGTTTGTTTCCATTTTACAGACTACCTGGGCTATCAGTCAGTATCGTTTATTCTGTTATTTGTAGTTTCAATTCTGGCAACAATGATGGGAATCGGCCCAATTCTGCTTGCTTCCACTCTCAGCGCCTTTGTTTGGAACTTTTTTTTCATACCTCCAAGATTTACAATACATATTGAAAAGACTGAGGATGCTTTAATGTTTGGAATGTTTTTTATCATAGCATTGGTAAACGGAGTGCTGACAGCACGGGTACGTCGTCATGAAAGATTAACCAGAGATAGGGAAGAACGAACCAATGCGCTCTACCAGCTTACAAAAGAGTTGACAAATGCAGGAGGAATGAATGATTTGATTGGAATTGCAATGAAAGAAATAAAGAAACATTTTGGACTTGATGTCATTTTTTTATTGCAGGATGGCATTAATAATCTGTCGGAGTATTCAGGGAACAATTCCATAAAAAAACTTTCAGAGAGTGAGATCAGTGTCGCAGAATGGGTATTCACCCATTCACGAAATGCAGGGAGATTTACTGATACCCTTCCCTCTAACAAATTTACATTTTATCCCCTTACAGGTAACCGCATAAAACCAGGAGTAATGGCAGTAAACCATACTGGTCCTCTTCAAGGTGAAATGGATGAGTTTTGGGATACATTTCTTACTCAGATTTCCAATGCTATAGAACGGGAATTCCTGGATGACTTAGCCAGAAAAGCACGATTTCTCGATGAATCTGATAAACTTTATAAAACACTTTTTAATTCAATATCACATGAGCTCAGAATTCCCGTTGCCACAATTATGGGGGCTTCCGACTCTCTTATTTCTTCACGGCATTCACCTGAAATCCGTAATGAATTGTCTCATGAAATATTCAAGGCATCCCAAAGATTAAACCGCCTTATAGAGAATCTGCTTAGCATGTCCAGGCTCGAAAGCGGCCATATAACTCTCCGGCTTGACTGGTGTGACATTCATGACCTGATAAATAAAGTTTCTGAAGACCTGAATGAGGAACTCAAACCATTTAAGCTTCATGTAGTTATTCCTGAAGACATGCCATTCGTAAAGCTCGATTTTGGATTAATTGAACAGGTACTTTATAACCTTCTTTATAATGCTTCCCAATATGCTTTGCCTTCGACGAATATCAGAGTTAAAGCTTTCTATGACAATAAAATGTTAACATTACAGGTAATGGACAGAGGTCCTGGTTTCCCCAAAAAGGAAATATCGTTTATATTTAATAAGTTTTACAGGCTACAAGGTTCGAAAGCTGGCGGGACGGGGTTAGGCCTGTCAATTGCCAGGGGCTTTGTTGAAGCACATAATGGCAGGATAACAGTTGAGAACAGGAAAAACGGCGGGGCAGTATTCACCGTCATGATCCCTGCAGAAATTTTAACGGAAGATTTAAGGAAATAAATGTTTATACCTTATGGATCTGTCTGATACAATATTGATTATTGATGATGAGGTGCAAATAAGGCGCCTGCTGGAAATCACGCTTTCCTCGAACGGGTATAAGATTTCTGAAGCGCCGACAGGGAAGGATGGGCTGATTGCTGCTGCAACATATAATCCGGTACTTATCATCCTTGATTTAGGATTACCGGATATTGATGGTATTGATATACTGAGAAAATTAAGGGAATGGTATTCCAAGCCAATTATTATTCTGTCCGTAAGAAATTCAGAAGATGACATAATCCGTGCTCTGGACAGCGGAGCTAACGATTATCTCACGAAACCCTTTCGGACAGGAGAACTACTGGCCCGCATCCGGGTCGCTATCCGGCGAATTCAGGATATTTCAGACAAGCCAATATTGGAATTTGGCTCCCTGGCAATTGATTTGGTCAACCACACCGTGCGAAGAAATAATGAATTGTTAAAACTCACATCGACCGAATTTTCCCTGCTGGCTTTACTGGCAAAAAATGCAGGCAGGGTTTTAACACATCAGTACATTCTCAAAGAAGTCTGGGGCATGGGGTATGTAGAACAAACTCAATATTTACGGGTGTTCATTGCTCAGTTACGCAAAAAATTGGAGGATAATCCTTCAAGACCTGCTTTATTGAATACCGAATCAGGCATTGGTTATAGATTTGGCAGCTGACATTACCTTCTGATTAAGGAAGAATTGCTTAATTAATATTCTCCTCCCCTGGCACAACTTCTTTTCTGGAACATAAAACCATATTATAAGCCGGTGATATAATTAATGATATTTTATCACTGACCATTGAAAATTCATTATAATTCCTTGAAATCCTGAATATATAGGGCTTGCAGAGTTTTTTGCCAGCGTGACGATTTGAAAATAAATCAAACTTGGGTTCTGATCCGATAAAGGTTAATTTCACTTAGGAGCTGTTGAAAAAGTCTTTTTAAACGCAAAGTGCGCAAAGTTTTACGCAAATCCCGATAGCTAGTAGGATCTGTGTAGTTTCTTTGCGAGCCTGGAGCCTGACCCGATCGAAGAATCTGGGGTAGTGGATTTTGACTTTTTGAACACCCCCCAAGGGACTTCGAAAATGAAATTGTGTAAACTTCACAATAATCGAAATTATCAAAAGGCCTCGATTTTGCTACTTACAAGCCAGGCTCACCAGGAAGCCAAAGTGCTTAATTGTATATAGTTGAAAATCAATTATAATTAAGTGGAGCACGCCAATTGTGAAACAGGATGATGGATTCTGCAAATTTAAGAAGAAGCGATTATTGGATGAGTTGAAATGAAGAACAAAGAACCCTCTCCATTGTTAAATTGTTAAATGGAAGAATACAGGATCTCTCAAGAAACAGGGAGTTCAATATGATAAGTGACTTAAGAAACGGAATCTTGTCAGGCAAGACTAAAGTACGTATTTTCTCAATATCGAAACCATGTCAAAAGTTGAAACTAAAAGGGAATTGTCGCACCAGCAAAAAGAGCTACTGCTAAGAGACATGAAAGCCCGCTTCGAAGAAAACAGGAACCGCCATGAAGGTTTCGAATGGGTAAAAGTTCAGGAAGCCCTGGAATCCAATGCTGAAAAGCTATGGTCCCTGAATGAAATGGAAAGAACAGGTGGTGAACCGGATGTTGTCGGTCATGATAAAAAGACCGGCGAATTCATTTTTTATGATTGTTCGGCGGAAAGCCCCATTGGCCGGAGAAATGTTTGTTATGACAGGGCAGCGCTGGAATTAAGGAAAGAATTCAGGCCAAAAGATACTGCTCTGGATATGGCGGGCGACCTGGGCATCGAGATTCTGTCGGAAGAACAGTACAGGGAGTTGCAGAAACTTGGAGATTTCGATGCAAAAACGTCGAGCTGGCTGAAAACACCTTTGGAAATCAGAAAGCTTGGCGGTGCCATATTCGCCGATCGCCGCTACGGACATGTCTTCATATATCACAATGGGGCGTCTTCATACTATGGCACCAGAGGGTTCCGCGGCTCACTGAGAGTCTGAGTCTGAGGCTGAATTTGAACCAGAGCCCTCTGCTGCCGGTTGCCACGCACAATACTGCCAAATCGCACTTAATGACATATATTAAAATTAATACCAATGATAAAGAAATATTACAAGCTTTTGCCAAGCATCTTTCTGATGGTTATATTTATATTGATAAAACCGATTCTTGACCTTCTCACAAATCACTCAAGGGGAGTATTGTCAATTGTTTATAATCAGAGCCATATACTTGTAACAATCGGCATTTCCTGGTTTCTGATAGTAATTCTAAGGTTCCTAAAAACTGCATTTCTGAAGAAATTTGACATTTCCAGGGAAGACAATCTGGCAAACCGTAAGATAATTACCCAGATCAATCTCCTCGAAAAAGTTTTAATTTTTGTAATTGTTCTTTTTGCAGTGGGAATGATCCTGCTGTCGTTTGAGAGTATCAGGAAGATTGGGATCGGACTTTTTGCTTCAGCTGGTTTGGCTGGTATTATTATTGGCTTATCCGCGCAAAAGGTTGTGGGAGCGTTGCTGGCAGGAATTCAGATTGCAATAACCGAGCCATTCAGGATTGATGATGCTGTAGTTGTTGAAAATGAATGGGGCTGGATTGAGGAAATAAATTTAACCTATGTCGTGGTAAGAATCTGGGATAAACGGCGATTGGTCCTGCCATCAACTTATTTTCTGGAAAAGCCATTTCAGAACTGGACCCGAACATCTGCTGAGATAACAGGATCGGTCTTTCTTTATGTTGATTATACGATATCCTTTCAGGCATTGAGAGATGAACTTTCAAGATTATTAAATGAAAGTGAATTATGGGATAAAAGCGTAAATGTACTTCAGGTAACTGATTCCAAAGAATCTACTTTGGAGATCAGGATACTCGTGAGTGCCAGAAACTCGCCTGAAGCATGGGACTTAAGAGTATATGTAAGGGAAAAAATGATCGAATTTATTCAGAAGAATTATCCTGGGAGTTTACCTAGAACAAGAGTAGTATTTGAAAGGGAGAAAAGCACTGGTCTACAACAATCTGGATGAGCGATGTCCTGGTTTTTGAAAAGGATTTACTGACATCAGAGAATGTGAAAAAGGGGCAGCAGAAAAATATTGAACCATTACTAAAATAAAACCTGCCTTATCGTCTCATAGAGTCAATTGTAGCTATTGGCAATTATGGATATTGAATGCCATTATAAAAAACGCATTTATATGGCCAGTATAAGCGTATATAAATCTCTGACTGCAATCTCAAAATTCTTTGTTGTTTCAGGCAGCCTGTTTGCAATATTGGTTAATTCTTGCCTGCTGTAGCCAATTTTAATCGGCAATCGTGGGTTTATCGAATGACACATCATGGCCAGACCCTGCTGGCTATTGTATAAGCCTTGCTTTAGTCATTCGATAACTCCACTTCATATGCCGAAAATTGCCCCTCCCTGCAGTCTGTCTCTTCGCTAAAAAAGCCCACTGGGCTAATTATTAACGCTCAGCCATTCGCGGACAGCTCGCACTAGAATAATTTTGGTTGGGGATATTATGGAAGATATATGTGACACAATGGTATATTGTCCATTATTTAGCATATTCGGTAAAATAGAGGTTGAAATAAATAAAATTGCTTGTGTTTTTAATAAAGCATAATTTAGCTTTATTATTTGTTGTTGTTAATCAGATAAGTATGACCCGGAAGCAATGTCTGATGCCATCCTGAATTTATCTGATTTATCTGAATCAAACGTTATCATACTTATCAAAAAAAAGTTATAGTATGAAAAGGGTCGAAAAGAAAAAATTGATCTTTGCAGGTGTCTTTATTACTATGCTTATAGGGTGCAAGGATAAGATTAAATTTGAAGATGATCCATATTTACATCCGGTTATCACAATTGAAAACAATAAAATATCTGCAAAATACTGTGATGGATTCGGAAGCTATATAACAATGGATGACGGTCTGATTAGAATTTCCGGCGGTGATTCTGCTTATTTTTTTAAGTATGATGGTAAAAACATTGAGTTGGTTAAAACTACTAAAGGAAAGACGGGAAGAATATTTCATGATTCAATTTTGATCTACAGATCAACTGATGGGAATGGAATATGGAAATTATCTATATATGAGAGAGATGGAGATTCCTGGAAGTTTAGACAGGATATTGGTTCCCAAAGACAAGGAAGTAGTTTTGGGGAAGATATTGATATTGATGGTGACTTCATGATCATCGGTGATCCTGGTTATTTTATGTCTGGTCCCGATGAGGGATTGGGATATATTTATCACAGAAATGACAAAGGTTGGATATTGGAGCAAGAACTTTATGACGAACAGCAGAATTCAAGAAGATTTGGCAGTCTTGTCAAAATTTATAAAAATTTTTTGATTGAAGGGCGAAATCAAAACGATGGCATCAACATTTATAAATATGATCAGAAATGGGAATTATTGAGGACTGATAACATTTATATTGGGACTATGGTTCATAGTAGAAACTGCTTCATGTATTATGAGAATTCTTCTCAATTCAGATCTTTTACACTTGAACCTGATGGCAACTTTAATTATCACCCGGTTATTTGTGATTTTAATTGTCCCTCTCCTTCACCCTCAGGTGAGTTTATTGAAATAAAAGACAGTCTTGCTCTGTTGGCCATGGAATGTTCCTGTTATTTATTGAAATTCGATAGTAATCAGTGGTCAAAAGAAAATCTTTTTAATTCTGGTTTATTGAGTTATACAGGATTAGGGATAACTGCCAAATATCTGGTTTTAGGAATGAATGGTGATAGTCCGGAAAGCTCATACGTTTATTTCATAAATTATTAATAACATATTGCCTATCATCTCCATTTTTAAACTTTCAGGTAAATTTCCATTGCTATAAATAATATGGTATTACTGCCTCTTAATGTAAGATCTTATCAGTAGAGAGCCAGTATTCCGTATTGAATTAACACGATATGTATCTGCTATTTAATGCGTATTTAAATCTAAATGTAACATAAAACACTATAAAACAATCTATTAGATGACGGATTTCTCATATCAATATATTTTGTTCTGTATATACCTAAATATCAATTATGCAACTCTAGTGATTGGGATTTTGGAGAGTGAATTTTAGATATTTTTAACATTTATTGTTTAATTTTGTTTAAGGTAAATGCACAAGATAAATGATTGTGTAATAATAAGTTTACTCCATGGCAAGCATAATCCCGGCATATGAATATGATATCTTCATCAGTTATCGTCATAATGATAATCTTGATGGCTGGGTATCTGACTTTGTGCAGAATCTGGAGAAAGAATTAAGGAGCACCATTAAGGAACCCATTTCAATTTACTTCGATACTAACCCGCACGATGGCCTGCTCGAGACCCATAATGTAGATAAAAGCCTGGAAGGCAAATTAAAGTGCCTTATTTTCATACCCGTCATTTCTCAAACCTATTGTGACCCAAAATCGTTTGCCTGGGAGCATGAATTTTGTGCTTTTAATAAACTGGCCAGGGATGATAAGATTGGTATTGACATAAAACTACCCAATGGAAATGTGTCGGGCAGGATCCTTCCAATAAGAATTCATGACCTGCATCAGGAGGATACTACAGTGCTTGAAAATGAGTTAGGTGGAGCAATCAGGGCTATTGACTTTATTTATAAGGAACCTGGCGTTAACCGTCCTCTTAAACCAGTTGACAACAAGATTGACAATCAAAATAAAACCGACTACAAAAATCAGGTAAACAAAGTTGCAAATGCTATTCATGAGATTATTAGGGGTATCAAGGACTCTGAAATATCCACAACTTCCAATGAATCTCTGATATCACAGCATGTGAAATTGCCTTTCAGAAAAAAACTGACCGGAAGAAATGTTTTAAGGGCAAGTCTTGTGTATATACTTACAGCTCTGATCTTCTGGAAAGTTTTAGTTATCAGTTCCGGATTACTTCACCTTACAGAAGATATCATTCAAATTATAATTTTGGCAATGATTGTTTTATTCCCTGTTGCCACGCTGATGGCCTGGGTGTACGAGAGAAGCCCGAGGGGATTTATCCGGACAGGTTCAGTTGCTTCATTGGAAAATCCATATTCTGATACAAAAAAGAAGCCATTCACAAGCATTACTTTCATCTCTTTGTTACTGGTGACTTCAATCGCGCTGTTCATACTATTTCCAATAGCGGGAAGGACCAACTCAATGGATGGTATCGCCAATGCTGAAAAATCAATCGCTGTGCTCCCTTTTCAAAACATGAGCAATGACCCGGCACAGGATTATTTCAGTGACGGGATGAAGGAAGAGATCCTTAACCATCTTTTTAAGATCGGGGGTCTCAAAATACCCTCGAGCAGTTCAACTGCAAGATTTAAAGAGTCGAAACTTTCGGTCCGGGAAATCGCCCGGGAATTGAATGTTTCTTACGTTCTGGAAGGAAATGTCAGCAGGTCAGACAACAATGTCAGGATAATTGTCAGACTGATTAATGGGAAAAATGAAGAGCTTGTCTGGACAGAAGATTACAGGCGTTCGATGACCGCGACCGATATTCTTGAAATACAAAGTGATGTGGCCATGCAGGTTGCCGCAAATCTAAAAGTAGTAATTGATCCTGAAGTTAAGAAAAGAATTAAAGCTCTTCCAACAGAAAATACAGAGGCCTACTCCCTGTATCTGGAGGCTATTTCAGGGCATGACGAATGGGCTTCACAAAGAGGAATGCAAATGCTTGAAAGAGCTGTTTCCCTGGATCCTGGTTTTGCAGATGCTTATGCTGCGTTGGCATACTGGCGTATGTGGTATATGGGTGATAGCCTGAGCCGTGAACAAATACTGGAAAAAGCAGAACCCCTTTTAAATAAAGCTTTGCAGCTTGATAATAATTCCATGATGGCTCATAATGCCAAAGCGGAATTAAAGTTGTGGTACTATTGGGATCTTGAAGCTGTTGAAAAAGAGTTACAGATTGTCAGGCAACTCAATCCTTCCAACACGGATGTCTTTTATGGCTTTACGCAATATTTATGGGTGGTTGGAAGATCTCAGGAGGCATATACTATATGTAAAGATAATTTTGAGGAGAATAAAACTTCACCGAATGCATGGATCATGATGGCCCTGGCATATAATGATCTGGGAGAGCAGGAAAAGGAATTGGAGACCATCGAATCAGCTTTGCGCCTTTTCCCTGATGATTACTGGGTAAATTCTCATGCATTAAGTATGTTTGTTGAATCAGACCGGTATATAGACGCTATAGAGTTATTTGATAAGAATTATGCAGGTAGAAATTTCAATGATTTAGAAAACGATATTTTAGGATCTGCGGGAATTGCCTATTTCAAAACCGGAAATAAAAATAAAGCTGATATAATCCTGAAAGTGTTACTCTCCAGAAACAGTAATATAGCCAGGAATGAATCTTCTATTGCTGCAGCTTCTGTTTATTTAGCTATGGGCGAAAAAGACAAGGCACTCGAATGTCTGGAAAAAGCCTATACAAGACATGAGCTAGCTTTGGTCGGTCTCAGAAATTACCCTAAATTCAAAACATTGCATGGAGATCCACGATTTGAAAACCTCCTGGTGAAAATTGGATTAAAATAAGAAAGTTTCAAATTAGCTGCAATCTAACCCCAAAATTCCCTTTTATCATTAAGACACAGTATAATGCAGTATACCAATAACATACAGCATAGTCACAATTCCATTTAAGGTCATTTCCAGCCCGTTTAAGACACCTTCTGCCTGCCATTACTAAGCCTTCAATTTAAGTCATGAAGCCGTAAATCGATTTAAGACAGATAATTACGACATTTGATCCTGTTTTACTACATTATAACATATTCTATATCAACATATTAGATTGCAACAAACAATGTAGCCAGGGACTTCGGGACCGGGCTTTTTCATTTCTGTTATTCACTAATCAAATTCATATGAAAACACAACAGACAACAATCTCTGAAGTATCCCTTATCTATAAGAGTAAGGTAAAAGCTTCAGACAGACCACAGGTTAAATGCTCCAGGGATGCTTATAGTATCTTTATGGAGAATTGGAATCCAGATATTATAGAATTTCTGGAGGAATTCAAGATCCTTTTAATGAATAGGTCCAGCTCGGTACTTGGCATCTTGGAAATATCCAAAGGGGGTATTTCTGGAACTGTAACAGATGTTCGGGTAATATTTCAGGCTGCTATAAAGGGTAATGCCTCAGGTATCATCTGTGGACATAACCACCTATCGGGGAATCTAAACCCCAGTGAATCAGATACCAGGTTGACACATAAGATCAAAGAAGCTGGTAACTTAATGGATATACAGCTACTTGATCATTTAATAATCTCTGAAAAGGATTACTACAGCTATGCAGATAATGGGTCGTTATGATGAATAACCCTTATGTCCGTCATTGGCGAAACATTTTCCTTGAAGGGAAGAATTGACTGTTTTTATTAATCTAATTTATATATATCTTTTTCAGGAATATATAAATTTAAACTGTGCGAGAAGGTTTTTTTAAAAGCCTTGTAATCCTTCAACTCTTATTGATCTGGTCTCCAGTAATTATAATCAGACTTTCTGAGGCAGAATATAAGGTGACCTGTATTCCCTCCTGGATAAGTAATTATTGGCTTCCTCATCATTTACAAACCTTTCTGTTTTCCCGTTGAATATAAGCTTCCTGCCTGTTTTATTTGCAATATTACCAAGGTGTGCTAAAACAGTTGATAAGTGTCCCCCTTCCACTTCAGAATTCAAGTCCTCTTTTCTGCGACTCCTCACACAATCAAGGAAATTCACAAAATGATATTCAATTTTGTTGTTTTCATATTCTTCCTGTACAGGATCACGTTCGAGATCATCCATAGTCAAAACCATACTTTGTAATTCTCCCAGCTTTTTTGAGCTTTGCTCATCACTTTTTGTCAGGCTCTGGACGGATTCTTTAGCAAATGTTTTAAAATTATTTGTGCCCAATAATGCATATCCAGTTGTGCCAAAGAAAATGATGTTTTCTTCTTCCTGGGGTGTGAATAGGCTTCTGACTTCAAGTTCGATTATTGTTCCATCTGCATATTCGTATGTTCCTACCTGAAGATTAGGTACTTCCTGATCGGAATCATAGGCATAGAAACCTCCGCAAGAACTTGTTTTAACAGGGTGTTCATTCTTTTTCATCGCCACCCTGATCCTGTCAATATAATGAACTCCGTTATTGGCAAATTCTCCGGTACCTGTATCCCAGTACCAGTGCCAGTTATAATGGAAATGGTTTGTATTGAACGGAATCATTGGCGCCGGCCCGCGGTGCAGGTCCCAGTGGACTCCTTCAGGAATAGGGCTGTCAGCTACTCGTCCAATATTCCCCCTGTGACCAAAAATTGTTGCCCGGCCCATATAGATATCTCCAATAATACCATCCTGAAGCAACTGTATTGCTTTTTGTGTCATTCTATTGCTCCGGTATTGGGTTCCTATCTGTACAATCCTGTTATACTTCCTGGCTGCTTCTACCATTTTTCTTCCTTCTTCAATTGACCAGGAAAGAGGTTTTTCAATATATACATCCTTCCCGGCCTGGCATGCCCAAATGGTTTGAAGCGCATGCCAGTGGTCTGGTGTAGCAATCGATACAGCGTCAATGTCTTTATCGTCCAATAAGTCACGAAAATCAACGACTGCTTTTGGTTTAGCTCCCCCGAGTTTAACAATTTGTTCTATTTCAATGGGAAAAAGATTCTCATCAACATCACAAACAGCAACTACTCTCGAATCTTTTATCTTTGTATAATTTGCGGTATGTCCGGTTCCACCGTAATAATAACCACCACGACTTCTAATCCCTGCAACAGCTACGTTAATTATTTCATTGGCTCCTATGATGCGGCTGTAACTACTGGCACTAAATCCGGGAAGTATCCCCCCGGCTAAAACGGCTGCTGTTCCTGCTGCCGATGTCTTGATAAATTCTCTTCTTGAATTTTTCATAATATATATTTTTCAGGTTTATAAGCTTAATTATATTTCCCAGATTTATTGAAGTTGTCTAAAGATGACGTAGTAAAATAACAAAAAAAAACGTACATTCAAAACTACAAATACTGATATATTCACCTAAATCTAGAAGACATCAAGCAAATGAGGATAAGAAAGCCCAGAATAAAATTGCAACATTTAGTACATTTATTTCAATTTTAATTCTTATTTTAATGATACTTTGAACTACGTGTATTAATTAAAGTAATTATTATATGAGAATACAATTAATTTCTTTGTTTTTGATATTTAATAGCTTAAATATCTTATGTCAAGATAGATATCCAAGTTAGGTTTCCATTACGATTCTAGCAGATTCAAGATACGAGATAGTACAGTCAAATATAGCAGCAAGACTCACTTTAAAAATTGATAAATATACCGGAGATACATAACAATTGGCTGAATATACGAAGGAGAATATTACATTTTGGATTAAGCTAGAAAGAATTAAACATCCAGAGGATGATCTAAGTTTAATTTATATACAAAAAGTTAATTATCAGTTTTTTACATCCGGACTCGGAATTAAATTTACATTTTTAATGAATATTAATACAGGTGCTACTTGGCAATTAGTTATTGACAAAAATGAGGATTATTTGTGGCAACCAATGTATTGATAATATAGTGAATATACTCTTAAAAATTGTTTATATAGATATTCATATCGAGTTGATTAAAAGTGAAAAAACCTTGCCTAATACGGACAAAAAGGTAATTTGTATTGAAATGCTTTTTACAATTCTCCACACCAATTCCCCAACTCATATCATCCATATTATAACCTTATTTTAATCGCAGGGGTACATTGACTATCCCATTTCATATTCAGGTATTACTTCAACATTATCGCCTATCCCTGTGATAGATTTTAACACCCCCTGCGATAGAATATTAATTTACTATATAAATTCCCTAAATACGTTATAATTCTGACTATCAATCATATACAGTAATATTTAATCGCGCTGGAGGCCATTTCCAGCCCGTTTAAGCCACCATCTCCACAACAGTAGAACTAACCCCTCGAATTAAGTCAGAGTCTCGCAAATCGCTTTAAAACAGGCGATTACAGTATTTTTTAAAACTTGAGCTTAGGGTAACTATTTATAAACCAATACATTATACATCATTTAGTACTGTCTGGACCTTTGGGAAGGTTAAATAAAGTTCTCATTAACATTAATTGTTAAATTTTGTTTAAGCTATATGCACAAGATAAATGATTGTACAATAATAAGTTTACTCCATGACAAGCATCATCACCGGATACGAATATGATGTCTTTATCTCCTACCGTCACAATGATAACCGTTCAGGCTGGGTAACTGAGTTCATAAGAGCCTTGCAGGAAGAACTGGCAGCAACAATCAAAGAACCAATCTCCGTTTATTTCGACACAAATCCACATGATGGTCTGCTTGAAACCCATGATGTGGATAGTTCACTGAAGGATAAAATAAAATGCCTGGTTTTCATTCCCATTATCTCCCTGACCTTTTGCGACACTAAAGCCTTTGCATGGCAACATGAGTTTCTGCCCTTTCTCTATTTTTGTAAAACCGACAATTTTGGATTGGAGATCAAACTCCCTGGTGGTAATGTAACAAAACGGGTACTTCCTGTGAGGATACATGAGATCGATGAGACAGATAAAAATTTGTTTGAGACAGAAATTGGTGGATTGATGAGGCCTGTGGATTTTATTTTTAAGTCTTCCGGGGTAAACCGCCCTCTGACTTCCAGTGATAAGCGCGAAGAGAATTCCAACAAAACTCTCTATCGCGATCAGATCAATAAAGTTGCGAATGCCATTCATGAAATTATAAGGGGTATCAGGGAATCAGAAAAATCAACTACTGGTGACTCCAGGGAGTCTATAATCTCAAAAGCAAGAAAGGTACCTTTCAAACAGAAACTTACAGGAAGAAATGTTCTGAGGGCAAGTGTTGTATATATACTCGCCGCTCTGGTCTTCTGGAAAGTTTTAATTATCAGTTCCGGCTTCCTTCACTTCACAGATAATATCATTCAACTTATAACACTGGTGCTGATTGTCTTATTCCCCTTTGCCATGCTTCTGGCCTGGTTGTACGAGAGAAGCCCGAAGGGATTCATCAGGACTGGTACTGTTGCTTCAATGGAGAATCCATTTTCTGATACAAAAAAGAAGCCAATCACCAGCATTACTTTCATCTCTTTGTTACTGGTTACTTCAATCGCTTTGTTTTTACTATTTCCAATGGCGGGAAGGACCAATTCAATGGATAGTATCGACAATGCTGAAAAATCAATCGCTGTGCTCCCTTTTCAAAACATAAGCAATGATCCGGAACAGGAATATTTTAGTGAGGGTATGATGCAGGAAATCTTAAATCATCTTTTTATGATCGGAGGTCTAAAAATACCCTCAAGTACATCAAGTATGAGATTCAAGGGCTCTAAACTGTCAGTCAGGGAAATTGCCACGGAACTAAAGGTCTCCTATGTACTCGAAGGTAATGTGAGCAGATCAGGAGATAATGTCAGAATTATTGTGAGACTTATTAATGGAAAAAACGAACAAACTTTATGGACTGAAGATTATAACCGTGCTATGACTGCTGTCAATTTACTTGATATACAAAGTGATGTGGCCATGCAGGTTGCCGCCACTTTGAAGATAGTAATTGATCCTGAAGTTAAGAAAAGAATTAAAGCTCTGCCGACAGAAAATACCGAAGCCTACACCTTATTTTTACAGGCTTACAATCTTAATTTATCATTTGAACAGGCGAAGCAGAAGCTGGAGAGAGCAATCTTCCTGGATCCTGGTTATGCAGATGCTTATGCATATATGGCGGAAAGATGGGTTTATAGAGGAGGATATATTGGAGATCTTAGTCGGCAGCAGGTATTGGACAAAGCAGAACCCTTACTGAAGGAGGCTTTGATGAAAGATAAAAATTCCATTTTAGCTCATGCTACATTAGCCTCATTGAGGTTATATTATTACTGGGATTTTACATCCGTTGAAAAGGAATTCCGGGTTTTCAAGGAACTTGCTCCTTCAAATTCACAGGCTTTGTACGTTTTTTCGGACTATCTTGCTGCTTCTGGCAATTTTGAAGAGGCATTTTCCGTAACCAAAAATTTTTTTGATCAGGATAAAAGCTCTGTTTTGAGCTGGGTCTACCTTGCATTGGGATATTATTTTGAAGGAGAACAGGACAAAGCCATGGAGACGAATGAAACGGCTTTGCGACTTTTCCCGCATAGTCAATATCTGATAGAATCTACTATTAGACTTTTCACTTATATGGGTAAATATAAACAGGCCGCCGGATTGTTTGAGAAAAGTCTACCGGACTCTAATCTTAAAGACTTATTTTCAAGATTATTGGGTAACATGGGAATTGTCTATTTTAAAACAGGCGAAAATAATAGCTCAGCAATCTTTCTGAATGAGCTACTCACAAGAAGCAATAAATCAGCTGTGGGCAGTCCATCGTTTTATGCAGCGGCAGTCTACACAGCCATGGGAGAAAAGGATAAAGCAATTCAGTTGCTGGAAAAGGCATACTCCAATCATGAAGTGGAAATGTACTGGCTAAAGGTTGAGCCTCCTTTAAGCCCTTTACACGGTGATCCGCGATTTGAAAACCTCCTGGTGAAAATTGGGGTAAAATAAGAAAGTTTCAAATTAGTTGCAATTTCCCTCTCCGATTCCCCATTCTCATTAACTATTGTATAATGCAGTATATCATACACATACAGTGTATTGAGGGTCTCATTTAAAGCCATTTCCAGCCCGTTTAAGATACTTTTTCCCTGTCAGTAACACCAATCCTTCAAGCTAGATTCTATTGTTTTAAAACGCTTATAAGCAGCACTATAGAGTATTTGACATAATTGTAGATTATTCTAATATACTATATATCAACATATTAAATTGCAACAAACAATGTAGCCTGGGACTTTGGGACCGGGCTTTTTCATTTCTGTTATTCACTAATCAAATTCATATGAAAACACAACAGACAACAATCTCTGAAGTATCCCCTATTTATAAGAGTAAGGTAAAAGCTTCAGACAGACCACAGGTTAAATTCTCCAGGGATGTCTGTAACCTATTCATGGAGCATTGGAACCATGACACTTTTGAGCATGTTGAAGAATTCAAAGTAATGCTAATGAACCGTTCAAATTCTTTCCCGGGTATTATGGATGTATCTAAAGGCGGCATATCTGGTACAGTCACAGATGTCAGGATATTACTCCAGGCTGCAATTAGATCAAATGCATCATGGATTATATTATGCCATAACCATCTATGAGGTAACCTTAATCCAGGTGAATCTGATAACATGCTGACTCAGAATATCAAGGAGGCTGGCAACTTGATGGATATACAGTTGCTTGATCATCTGATCCTTACTACTGATGATAATTATTACAATTTTGCTGATAACGGACTATTATAACCACTGGTATGAAAATATGATGTAAAGTATGTGGGGAGTATTTCTGCCCAGATGATGAGACAT
The DNA here is from genome assembly GCA_963789465.1 of uncultured Bacteroidales bacterium. Lineage (GTDB taxonomy): Bacteria > Bacteroidota > Bacteroidia > Bacteroidales > VadinHA17 > LD21. The sequence goes on along the minus strand of CAWBLL010000019.1, from coordinate 1,171,443 downwards.
TAGCCTTAATGTCAGATGGATATTTAAGTCCGGGTGATGTCAATACATGTGATGATTGCCGGGATATGTTTAATGAGGCATATATGGATAATAGAGAAGGGAAGTGATGCAGATCCCGGACTGTGATTGATTAAGGATGTAGCCAGGCAGATATAGGTTTGCCTGGGTAGATGATAAACAACAAAAAATATTTGGTGAAACACGACCCCAACTTGCCTGAAATATACTTAACTTTAATTCGTTGGTGAAAGTTAAAAGTTGGGCATAAGTATAGTAATGCTGTCTGATTCAATGTGTTGAATGATAATGCTTATGGGACTGACGGGGCGGGAGCATAATTAGAACGGAAAATAAATATAATTACCTGAAGGGGTACAAAAACTACCATAGATGTGATTTTATGAACACTTTTAGGCAACATATAAATAAGTTGTGTACAATGCTAAAAATCAGCCTGCTTGGAAGTTCATCAAGATTTATTAAATTTGCCTAAAATGTAAGGAAATGTATTTGGACAAATACAAAGGAGATATTAAAGAGCTTTGCAAACAAAACAGAGTGAGATCTTTATATGTGTTCGGATCTGTTTTAACTGATAAGTTCAATGATAAAAGTGACATAGATTTATTAGTTGATATTGATTCGAATGATCCTTTGATTTATGCTGATTATTATTTTAATCTAAAATTTGCTTTGCAGGAGTTGTTTAAGAGGCCAATTGACTTGTTGGAAAGCAAAGCGATGAAAAATCCATACATCATGAGGAATATCGATAATTCAAAATTTCTAATATATGGAGTTTGACATTAAAGCTTGTTTAAAAGATATTGAGCAAGCTATTGATGAAGTATATGAGTTTCTGCCCAAGGAAAGAAATTTCTTTGCATTTCAAAAGGATTTAAAAACCCGTAAAGCAGTTGAAAGAAATATTGAGATAATTGGAGAAGCTATGGATAGGATATTAAAAGCTGATCCAAAAATCCAGATTACTGATTCAAGAAAAATTGTTGATACGAGAAACCGAATCATTCATGGATATGATGTTGTTTCAGAGGATGTTATATGGCTGATCGTCACCAAATCGTTACCAATCCTTGAACAAGAAGTAAAAAAACTACTTAAATAAGCACTGTACACAACAGCGTATATAACCAATTGCTTGCTTTGTAGTTATTCAAACATTTCAGCCCTCTATCAGTTTTTCAGTATTACGACAGGAAATCGCCACTAGGCGCAACTGGTCATATACGCCAACCGTTATGGGCAAGCCTCTATAAACATGACAGTTAAGTGCACAGTGATAAAAGATTCTGCACCCTTGACAGCTTAATCATGACAAGAAAACATAGTGCTTTCTATCGGGACTTGCCCGCACGCAAAAATTTTAAAATTTCTTGATCAATCCAAAAATGGCACATTTGCTTTTGCCCTTACACACGAAGCCAACCCTTCTGCAAAATCAAAAGAGCCATTTTTGCCAGTATACAGTTGAGCAGAAAGACATTTAAAAACTGTAATTTGGACTTTTTGAATTTAACGAAAATAGATAATAAAATATGAGTCTTAAAACACAAACCCTTCAACCGCTAATCAACTTTATATATTCCGTAGCAGATCAGATTTTAATTAATACTTATGAGCCAAGTAAATATAAAGATGTTATTCTGCCAATGACAGTAATTAGACGCTTGGACGCTGTATTAGAGCCAACTAAAGAGAAGGTATTAAATACTCATGAAAAGTATAAAGGAAAACTTAATGATTTAACAGCTATTCTTACAAGTAAACAAAACGGAAGTGGTCAGGCATTTTACAACACTTCTCCTTACACTTTAAAAAAACTGTTAGATGATCCTAAGAACCTTCGAAGTAATTTTGAAAATTACTTAAATGGCTTTTCAGACAATGTACAGGACATAATTGCTAAATTCAAATTCAGAAATGAAATAGAGACTCTAGATGAAGCTGGAAAACTTTTTTCGGTAATCGAAAAATTTGTTTCTCCAAAAATTGACTTGCGGCCAGAAAACTTACCACCACTTGCAATGGGCTATGTGTTTGAAGATTTGCTCAGAAGGTTTAATGAAGCCACCAATGCAGAAGCTGGACGACATTTTACACCTCGTGAAATAATTGAGCTGATGACACACGTTTTGTTTTTGCCTGTGAAAGAGCAAATCCAGAAAGGAACATTTTTGATTTACGACCCTTGTGCTGGTTCAGGTGCTATGCTCACAGAATCTAAGAAGTACATTACTGACGAAGACGGTGAAATAAAATCGAAAGCCACTGTTCACATTTACGGACAGGAAAATACGCCTACAATTTACGCCATTTCCAAATCGGATATGCTGTTGAAAGGAGAAGATCCTGATAAAATTGTATATGGCAGCACCCTGAGCCAATACGGTTTCCCGAAAGAGCTTCGCTTTGATTTTATGCTCACCAATCCGCCTTACGGCACCAGTTGGGCTGATGATAAAAAAGTTTTAAGCGTTGGCGACAAAGGCAAAATAATTGACCCACGTTTTCAAATAAAAAAGCAGTATGTAAGCGAACCTGCTGTTACCCGTGTAAATGACGGTCAATTGATGTTTGTGTTGCATATGCTGAGCAAGATGAAAGACACTGAGCTAGGCAGCCGTATTGCTTCTGTTCATAACGGTTCTGCTTTATTTACTGGTGATGCAGGACAAGGCGAAAGCGAAATTCGCAAATTCATCATTGAAAACGATATGCTGGAAGTCATCATTGCTTTGCCCAACGATATTTTTTACAACACTGGCATTCCGACCTACATTTTCATTATCACCAACCGCAAACCTGAATATCGAAAAAACAAAATTCAACTCATCAATGCAAATGGCGAACAATTTTATGGCAAGATGAAAAAATCGTTGGGAAGCAAACGCAATGAGTTAGTGCCACGCAACATCAACGGCATTACCAAACTGTATCAGGATTTTAAAGAAACCGAGTACAGCAAATTGTTTGACAACAACGAGTTTGGTTACGCGCAAATTATTGTGCACCGCCCGTTGCGACTAATGGTGCAGTTTACTGCCAAACGAGTTGCTTCACTTCGCTTTGTTAGCAACAACACTACTTTGCGTGAAGAACTTTACAAAGAATTTGGCAGCGAGGTGTATAATAAAAAAGCTAACATCAAACTGGAACAATGGCTGCTCAATTATTTTATTCAAGACAATGACGATGAAGAAACTGAAGATGGCGAATCAGAAATTACTCTTGCATCTTTACCCAAGAAGAAACAGAAAATTGTAAAGCAGTTGCTTGATACCGCCATTTGGCTACGAGACCTTGACTTGATGAACCACGCCAAAGCGTTGGCTGTTTTCTTTGGCGACATACTTTTTGACGACTTTAATGTGTTTGCAGAAAGGTTTGACAAAGAACTAAAGAAACAAAACATAAAACTGGCTGCCAAAGACAAAAAAGATTTGTTAGGTGCAATAAGTTGGACAGCCTCAAAAGCAGCTCCTGTAATAAAGAAGAAACATAAGGACAACAGCATAGAATATGTAAGCGACCCTGCCCTGAAAGATTATGAAAACATACCACTGAAAGAAGATATACAAACCTTTTTTGAAAGAGAAGTAATACCCTTTGCTTCGGACGCCTGGTGGAACATAGAAGAAACCAAAATTGGCTACGAGATAAACTTCAACAAATACTTTTACCAATACACCCCACTACGCAGCAAAGAAGCCATTGCAGCCGACCTGTTTGCCATTGAACACGAAACAGAAAACCTTTTAAAAGAAATTGTGGGATGATAGTAGCGGAAGTGAAATATAAAAAGACGGGTAATGATTGGGTTCCAGAAATTCCAGAGCATTGGGATTTTAGACGACTTAAAAATTTTGCAGAAATCGGAAGTGGTCAAGACCAAAAAGGAATTGAAAACGATAATGGTAAATACTCCATATATGGCACAGGTGGCTTGATGGGGAAAACAAATGAGTTCCTTTATGAAGGACCTTCCGTAATACTTGGAAGAAAAGGAACTATTGATAATCCTTTCTATATAACTGAACCATTTTGGACTGTTGATACTGCATACTATACCAAAATAAAAGAAAACGTTGATCCAAGGTTTTTTTTCTATTGCTGTTTGACAATTCAGTTTGATTATTACAAATATGGTTCAGCGGTTCCAAGTATGTCGCAAAGGGATTTAAATCAAATACGTTTACCATATCCGCCACTTGAAGAGCAAAAAGTAATAGCTGATTTTCTTGAAGCCCAATCCGCCAAATTCACCCGATTCATCCAATCCAAGCAACGCTTTATTGAATTGCTGAAAGAGCAAAGGCAAAGCATTATTACCTATGCCGTAACCAAAGGCATTGATGATGGAGTGAAGATGAAGGATACCGTGTTGGGCGAAATTCCTGAACATTGGGAAGTTAGAAGGTTGGGTACAATTGGTAGATTTTCAAAAGGGGGAAACATTTCACGTTCAGAATTAATCTATACAGATGAAGGAGTTCCTGCAATTTTATACGGAGACCTTTACACTAAATATGATATAGTTGCCGAAAATATTGTCAATCGTATAACAAAAGAAACAGCTGTAAATTCTATTGAGTTAAATAAAGGCGATTTGCTTTTTACTGGTTCAGGAGAAACAAAAGAAGATATTGGCAAGTGTGTTATTTTCAATAGCAACGAACTTACTTACGCTGGTGGTGATGTAATCATTTTCAAACAAAATATTTTTGATAGTTACTTTATCAGCTATTCTCAAAATAGTTCAATCGCCAAATATCAAAAAGCGATTTCATCAAAAGGAGAAATCATTGTGCATACATACGGCTCAAAACTCCGTGATGTTATTATGCCATATCCTCCAACCGTTGAAGAACAAAAACAAATTGTTGAACATATCAAAGCCGAAACCCACACGTTGGATATTGCCATCAACAAAGCCGAAAGAGAAATCGAGTTAATCAAAGAATACAGAGAAGCAATGATAGCCGAAGCGGTAACGGGAAAAATGAAATTTTAAAACAACCATAATATGGCACCTGCATTTGACATTAAAATCCTGTGGACAATTTTCAATGACATTAGAGAATTTCTAAATGGTCAGTCAGAGAAAAAGAAAATTAATACAATTGAAGCTCACAAAGCTATAAATACCGCCTTCATCAGGACGTATGATTACTTAAGAAATCGAAAGGGAAAATATCTGCCTAATCCAGAATTAGCAGAAGTATGGAATGCTGCTTCAGCAGCTGTAATGCAAGTAAATGAAAGCTTAGGTAATACGCTTTACTACAAATCTCGATTTTGGTTAGACCCGCAGCTATATATCACTTTAAACAGAGAAGATGAAATCATTGAGCTAAAACAAATAGTTGAAGAAATGGAGAAATTAAGAATGAAATTGTAAGGATGAAACTAAAATATACAGACACCTCAGAAAAAGGATTAGAAGCACTTATCACACAGCATTTGTGTTTGGTGAATGGTTTTGAAGAACGCCATTTTGACCAATACAACCGAAGCGATTGTGTGGATGAAGAATTGCTGTTCAAATTTTTGGAAGAAAGCCAACCCAAAGAAATTGCCAAACTGAAACAAAGCCATGGAAGCAATTTCAGGCAACGCATTTTATACCTTGTTAACCGCAATATAAAAGATGAAACCGTAGTCAATGAAAAGTGCCTGGGAGGCATCATCAATTTGCTCAGAACAGAAATAACAGACGGCAACACAGGGATTAAACTGAAATTGTTTTATGACAAACCCGTTTCCAACCTGAATACCAAAGATGCCAAGCTATTCGAGAAGAATATCTTTTCTGTAACCCGTCAACTACATTATAGTAATAAAAGCGAGAAATCCTTAGATCTGGTTATTTTCATCAATGGATTGCCCATTATTACCTTTGAGTTGAAAAACGAACTCACCAAGCAAAATGTAAAAGACTCCATCAAGCAATACAAATTGACTCGCGATCCAAAGGAAGAATTGTTTCGACTTGCAAGGTGTTTAGTTCATTTTGCTGTAGATACTGATCAAGTATGGATGTGTACACATCTAAAAGGTGAGAAATCTTATTTTCTGCCATTTAACAAGGGCAACAATAATGGAGCAGGAAATCCACCTAACCCATCTGGCATCAAATCCGATTATCTTTGGAAGGAAATCTTAACCAAAGAGAGCATCACTAATATTATTCAAAACTATGTTCAATTAATAGAAGAAGAATCGGAAAAGATTTTGACAGATGGGAAAATCAAGAAAGAGAAAGTTAAGAAGATGATTTTTCCACGATACCACCAGTTGGATTCAGTCCGTAACTTATTAGCTGATATTAAAGAGAGTGGCGTTGGGAAAAGATATTTAATTCAACATTCAGCTGGTTCAGGTAAAAGTAATTCTATAAGTTGGTTAGCTCATCAATTGATAGGGTTATTTGATAAAACAAATACAGAGGCGGTATTAGATTCAGTAATTGTGGTAACTGACCGTATAGTTCTTGATTCTCAAATCCAAAGAAATATTAAGCAATATGAGCAAGTTGCTGGTCTGGTCGAGCATATTGACAAAGGTTCAAAGCACCTGAAAGAAGCATTAGAAGATGGTAAAAAGATTATAATCACAACCATTCAAAAGTTTCCACATATCGTAAATGAAATTGGCGAATTACCAGGGAACAAATTTGCTATCATTATTGACGAAGCACACAGTAGCCAGAGTGGAAACACAGCAGGGAAACTCAATGCAACTTTATCTAAGGAGTTTGAAAAAGTTCAGGTTGACGACGATGAGTTTATCTTCATGGACAAAAACCAGCACGATGAATTAACTTCAGAAGATTTGGTAGTGGATATTGTGAAAAGCCGAAAGATGCTGAAAAATGCAAGCTACTTTGCTTTCACTGCGACCCCAAAACCAAAAACTCTTGAATTATTTGGGGTGAAATACCGAGATGGTGATAAAGATAAATTTAGAGCATTCCACTTGTATTCAATGAAGCAGGCCATTCAGGAACACTTTATTGAAGATGTTTTAAAATTCTACACTACATATACGAGTCATTTCTCTTTGCTCAAAAAAATAGAAGATGATCCGCTGTATGATAAAAATAAAGCCCAAAAAAAACTAAGAATCTATGTTGAGAGTCACGAATTGAATATTGCCAAAAAAACTGCAGTTATGGTTGATCATTTCATGGAAGGGGTAGCTGCAAAGAAGAAAATTAATGGTCTTGCAAAAGCAATGTTAGTGACAAGTAGCAGACGAAACGCAGTAAAATACAAAAGAGCTTTTGATAAGTATTTAATTGACAATGAAATTCCTTATAAGGCAATAGTTGCTTTTTCTGGAGAGATAGACGGTGAAACAGAATCCTCATTGAATGGCTTCTCAAGTGCTTCAATTACAGAAGAATTCAAGAAATCAAATAATCGATTTTTAATTGTAGCAAATAAATACCAGACTGGCTTTGATCAACCATTATTGCATACCATGTATGTCGATAAAAAATTAGGAGGTGTTGGTGCTGTTCAGACACTTTCACGTCTTAACAGAACGATTTCAGGGAAGAATGACACATTTGTACTGGATTTTGCAAATACTACCGATGATATTAAAAACGCATTTGAACCATACTATGAAACTACAATTCTAGGAGAGGCCACTGATCCGAACAAATTATTCGATCTGCAAAATGTGTTAGATAATTATCAGGTTTACACAAATGCTCAGGTTCAAGAGTTTTCTGATAAAATAGTGAGAAATGTTCCAGTAGATCAATTGCACGTCATCTTAGATGCAGTTGCCTATGTTTTCAAAACAATACTAGACGAAAAATCTCAGGAAGATTTCCGGGCAAAATGTAAATCTTATGTTCGTTTGTATGTTTTCTTAGCTCAAATTGTTCCTTTTACAAATCCGTATCTTGAACGTCTTTACATTTTTCTGAATCATCTTCAGAATAAAATTCAAAGAGAACAGGGTGAAGACCTTGCTCAAGGTATCTTAGACAATATCGATATGGAGAGCTACCGTTTACAAAAGCAAGGAGAATTTTTAATCACTTTACAGCAAGGAGACGAATTAATTCCTTCACAAGAACTTAAGGGTGGAGTCACTGAACCTGAATTAGAAACTCTTTCAAACATTGTAAAGGCTTTTAACGACCGTTTCGGAACGAATTTTACCAACGAAGATAAAGTCCGTAAGATGACGGCAGAGTTGATGCAAGATGTTAAGGACGACAAAGCAGCAATGGAAAATATAAATGCCTCACTACAAAAAAATGATATTCAAAATGCACAGATAAGCTTTACAGACATTTTAAAAGAAAAAATGATAAATCATATTGACAGTAATTTTGAGGTTTTCAAAGAATATAATGATAATCCGGAATTTAAAGCATTTTTAGCAGGGCAGATGTTTAGAATACTCATAAATGATATATCGAAACAGACAGGGTTATAATTCATAATAATTAATCAGAAGAAACAATATTGCATTATTCTTAAAAAGAATTAGCACATGTCATATTTAATACTAAAACTTTAGGTAATGGTTACTATTGATCTCAAAGAAAAATTCACCTCTGTAAATTTAGATAATATTATTTCTGAGCATTGGCAAAAGTCCATTTTGGGAAACACAATAGTCTTCAATCTTTCAAGTCTAGAATGGATTGCAATTGAGCAAATGACTTTTTTTATTAGTTGGGTAAATACGCTGGTAAATCAGGGAAAAAGTGTTTCAATTAATCTCCAAACGATAAAAAATATTGATCCGCTCTCTTACACTTTCCTTAAAAGACAAAGGTGCTTCAACTACATTGTTAATAAATGGCGACTACTTGATTTAATTGACAAAAGAGTTCAAGTAATTTCAGGGGATATCATATCAACTACAAAGAAGGGGAAAGATATTCCATATTATGAGATACCTCTGCAAGAATATTTTTCTGACACTTTTGATGAGGATTTTTTTAACTTATATGAGAAAGATTTAAAACCATTTATAAATTATATTAAAGGTAATTTACAAGAGAATACTATATTAAACTACTTTGATAACCATTACCTTCACTACTCAATTATTAAAGAATTTTTTTCCAACAGTTGCCAACATGCATTTTCAGATATCAAAAACAAAAAATGCTTCCTTTCTCTTGAATTTAATAGTAAGATTTCGAGTGTTTCAGGTACCTTATTAACTGAAAAGTTAAAAGAAAGATATTCTGAAAGGCCAATGGAAGAAGTTCACTTCTTCAAGAATAAAAAGAAATTTATAAATACATCATTTATTGAAATAACATTTCTAGATTTTGGTTTTGGCATCTCCTCCACATTAAAAGATAAATATCAAAACGAAAAGTTTTCCAATATTGAAAAACTATTAAGCAGTAATCACCTTAAGCAAAATGAAGATACAAGGATCCTAGAATATGCTTTTCTACTTTTCACTTCAAAGTATGAAATTGGTAAAGATTTTGAAATTCATGACTATATACCTAGAGGATTATATGTAATAAAAGACATTGTAAGGCGGTATAAAGGAATGATTGTGGTCAGAAGTAAAAAAGGGAAAGTTGTTTTTAATTTTAGAGAGTCTGAATTAGATAATATTATATGTTATCGGCAGAATGATAATAATATATATGATGAAGAAGAATTTCCAGGCACATCAATCACGATAGTTTTGCCGGCAAAAGAGGATGTAAATGAGACGATTTCAGATCCTAAAATTAGCTATGTCCATGAAAATACAAGCTCCACTCAAATTGTTAATCTTCTTTCTCTAATTTCAGAGATTAAAATGAATGAACGATATAATCAAGAAATTATTGAAAGCAATAGAAAATTACTTTTTCATGAAAGTTTTTTTCGAAGAATAGCATCTATCTTGTCAAATACTGCTGGACAAAATGGAGGATTATTACTATTTGATTTTGCAGGTATAGAAAGAACTAATCAAGATGTCTTTCACAAATTCATTTATTTTATATCATATTGCCCATTAGTAACAGAGAATATCAAAGTCTGTCTTTTCAATTTACTTGATAAAGATGTTACAACCTCACTACTAGGCCAAGAGATAGATAAAAAGAAATCACTTGGGTTCTTTATAAAACCAATTCCTTGTGTTTTCCCTGACCATACTGTCACCTGGATTGGAATCAATGATAAGTTACTTGATTTTAGGTTAACCGAGGTCTGGAAGCAAGATTTTACTAAAAATGAAACATTTATAGATATCCATCATCTAAACAGTAATGTACTAAATATTGCCAATGATGAAAATGGCAAATTTACCTTCGAAATCATATTACAGCCATATGAAATAATTCTAGAATTGATCCACAACTACCATAGCCAAATGATTGAAAAGGAAATGAGTGATAATTATTTGGAGTTTTGCGAATTGAAAAATGAGGACCATAACTATAATATTGTACGGAGAACATCAAATAATGATGAAGGCTTTGAACGAGCATTTTTGACCTCGAATGGTAAATACCAATGTGAATTTTTAAGCTTTATTGAAAAATTATATATTAAAGAATATCGAAGATTAATTTCAATTTATTTCTTATTCAACTTGTTTTTTAAAAAGTCAACATCCCATAACGATTTATACAAAACAAATAAGGTGTTAACAGTTACCCTTAGCAGCCAACTTCTAGGTAAAGAACTAGTTGCTGTTATGAATGAATTAAGTTCTTTTGAAAGTAGGATCGACTTAATACCCTTATCAAGCTATTATGATTTTTATACAGAAGATCCTTTTAATGAAATAAAACAAAATGATAATATTATTGTAGTTAATGATGTTATCTCAACTGGTAATTTATCACAATCATTAATTGATCGTGTCAACAGAAAAAAGGCAAATATTGTAGCCCTATTAACAATAATTGATAGTAGAACCGATGATGATAAACTCAAACCAATTGAATCAACCGTAGTATCATTGTTAGAAAAATCTATAGACAAATATTTACAAAATCCTTTTGATTCAACTCCCATATGGATAAACCCAATCTTAAATGCTCCAACTTCAATGAGTAGAGAAAAGAGTAATTTGGAAAGTATACTAATTCCCCCTCAAGATTTTGTAAGTTACTTTGATAATGATGATCTTTTTAAAATAGGATATTTTCAAATTAATACACGATTTATTACCTATTACTTACAGACTGATTTATTTTTTAAGACCGAACGTAAAAATAATTTCCCAGTCATCTCAAAACTTCTTGATGTTCTAATGGATAGGATAGCCAAAGAAAAGATACTTACCCTTCAGAACGACTTAAATGATTTAATAAGAATACATAAAAGATTTGAGGAACTATATGAAAAAACCGCTGAAATAACTAAAAACAAAAATACCCTGAGCCTTGACTCTAACACATTTACGGCACTTGAAGAAGACCTAAGAAAGCAAATTAACCACAGTAAACAATATTCATTATTTGAAAATCAAACAAAGCAACAATTTGATTATATTTTCTACCCCTTCTTATCAGCAGTCTCTGAAATCGAGAAAAATCCGAATCCGATTTCTATAAAACTAAATGGCAATAATTTTATTAAAATATTCCCATTACCTAGAATTATGACTCCAAAAGGTTGGCGGTTTGGTTTTCCTCCCAAATTCCTAAATTTTAACACAAAGGATAAGACTGCCTTAATTCTTGATGATGGTTCAGTAACAGGAGATACTATTATTCAAATGGTTGATTCTTTAAGTTTCTTAGAATTAAGCGAAATTTTCGTTCTTTCAATCTTTGGACGACTTGAGGATTTCCAGAGAGAATTCCTTTCAAGAATTCGTCAAATAAAAGTAAAAGACAAAGATTTAGGATATAAAATAATCCCAGTTACTATATTTTTTGGCACTCATTTTCATATCCCAGTCTATAATAAGACTACAAACCCAGTATATTTTGAGTTAAAAGAGATTGAAGAAATCAGCAATTTGTATACCAAAAATGGGAATCAAATTCCCTATCACATAGATTCATATATAAATAGCAGAAAGTCCATTTTGTCCTCAATCGTAAATCCTCAATATTCTGAATCAATCTCAATAATAAAGAAAGGAGCCAATAGAAGACTCATGTTCGTACTAAGAGATTTAATAGGGAATTTTGATAGCTACAGATTATTTAAAGAGGACGAAGCGGACTTTAATTATTCGAAACAGAAACCTATGTTAAAAAGTTTCAAGGAAATAATTAAAAGCTTAGATGGTAAATTATCCCTAATTTCAATAGTCGTTTTGGAACCCAATCTTGTAATGACATTAAGAAGAATATATCCTGAAATTTTAGAAAACAATGATGAACCAGACAATATTAAGTCCTTTATTCAAAATCAAATATTCCTAGCAGAGCTAAGCATAGATGATCTCCAATTTTTTATGAAAGCGTTATTCAATATTGATTATACTTCCTATTTAAATTTTCCATTCTTAGTCAAACTCCTTGATAAAATTGAAAGTATTAGCAACTCCGGAAATAAACTATTTGATGAAATTGGATATTATTTTTCGACTATCCTCTTTAAAACCAATTTTCTTACTTCAGATGAATTCTACACGAATGCAAAATTGGTCATTCAAAAGCTATATTTTCACATTAATGATAGTGGTTTACATGGGAAAAAATATTCATCTTTAATAAAAGAACTTTATAATGAGTCATTAATAAATATTGATGATTTCCCTTTCAGAAAGGATGTGAATACATTCTTTAGGATTAAACAGTATTATAAAAAACAAGTTAGCTTTTTTGATGGAAAAGCCTATTCAAGCCATCCAAACTTTTATGCAGCTTTTTCAAGCATAATTAATCGACTGGGTGTGTATATAGATTCTCCTCCCTCTATGAAGGAACAAACAGGCCTCATCAACGATCTTAAAGAGCTGGTTGTTAAAACTAATGAAAGGCTATTCAAAGAATTAAACAAAGCCTTAGACTTTTTAGAGCCTTTTTATTTATATTATGATTTAGGTATTAATATTCCAAATTATAAAAAACTACTCTTCCAATTCCGAAACTTAGAAAAAAGATTAAATGAAGGTGAATCGTTTACTAAAATATTCTTTTCAAAGAGGTTTATCCTACCTATTTTGAGGTATTTAGAAAGATTTAATGAATCATTTTTTCAATTGAAATCAGAATTACCAGCCTTCTTTATCAAAGATAGAACTAACTTATATTCAATAATTAATAAAACAATATCTGAACAAGAAGGGAACCATAGTAAAACTAATATTTTCAATCTTATACCACCGGAAAAAGATCTGCTAATTCACGCTTACCTGTTGCGCTTAATAATTTATGAAATTATTGAAAACAAATGCAAATATTCTCCAGACTCTAAAGCTACTTTTAGTTATAGGGAAGATAAAAAATCGGTAAGAATCATTTTTAATCAATTAGCTCCATTTGATGAAAACAAGAATGAAAATGGATTAATAACAATTAGGAATATTATAAAGCGGTATGGAGGTTATTCCTCATCATCATCAAATCCGAACTATGAATTAAATATTATTTTCCCTAATAAAAACCTAATTCTAGACTAAATGAGAACAATTCTGCATGTATTAATTAATGATGAAGTTGCCGATATAAAAGATCAAGATCCATCGGTGTATAGCTTCTTTTCCGATTTAAAGAGACCATTTCTCCAGGTAAAGAATGCATCACAATTTGAGCATTTACTATCTAGCTTAGAAGACTCCTTAAGTATTGCTATCTGGGTACACCCAAATGCCTCATTAAAGAAATCTGAGAATGTTGACACTCCTGGGGAAGCTGCGATGACAGCATTAGCTCTTGATGGAATTGATTTCAATGTTATTTCAAGATATCCCGATGATGTAAGCAAGGATCTCTTATCAGCCTTGAACAAGAAAGCTATTAAATTAGGAAGTCTTTATAACGAAATCAAAGAAGTAAAAACATTGAACGTAGGCGAAATAAAAGCAATCTTTAGCAAAAAGAAAAACCAACAAGATTTTCAAGATGAACGGTTTGATTATGCACTAATTGCAGCACAGTATAATGATGAATTTGAAAAAATAATTGAAGTTTTCAACCTATCAAAGCATCCGACTTTGAAACTTGGAGGCAATAAAAATGTTTATGTAGGTTCAATTGGTACTCTAGTAAAAAAGAACATAGTTGCATTATATCAGTCTGAAACGGGACGAACTGATGCTAGTACATTAACAACTGAAATTATAAAAGAGTATAATCCTAGGTATGTATTTATGACTGGGGTTTGTGGTGGAGATGCCAATCTTTCTCTTGGAAGTGTAGTAATTGCGAAATTTATTTTCACATTTGATAAAGGTAAGATTACTGATCAAGGATTTTTTAGAGAACTTGAGATTGTCAAAATTAATGAGGAAACAGTACGTCAAATTAAAGAAGAAAATGAAAAGAATCTGAGTCAATTAAAGTCTATTCTTATTGGAAACAAAACACATAGTTCAAAATATAAACAATTTAATTTTCAAGACCTTCAATCAATTATTGATCCAGTCGCATGCTCAGCAGCCATAATTGACAAAGCAAATTATTTCTCGGAAGTAATCAAAACTATCGATAGAAAAGCCTCAGCTGTTGAAATGGAAAGTTATGGTTTCGCAAGAGCTGCTGAAAGTACAAATTCCGGGAATACTAAATGTGTTTTGATTAAATCTGTAATGGACAATACTGTAAATAAAAACGATGACGCTAAAGAGTTTGCTTCTCTAACTAGTGCGATTTACTTAAAATGTGTTTTAGAAAACAATACTATTTCTTAACAATAAAAAAATTAAATCGATAAATCTTTTAAAAAGGTATAAAATGTTAATTTTTGATCACCTTTTGCAAGCACATTGCCAAAGCCGCACCAACCAGCCCTCTTTCCAAAGCTTTGGCAAAGAGCTTGCAAATCAGAAGCTAGAGAATTTTAAAATTTTTCTCCCTCGCGCCGACGTAAGAAAATTACTGCAACAAGACCAATTACTTGATACTGATCAAAAAAAGGTTTCGAATATCATGACAATTTTCTAGTACCGAGACAAATAAATAAGGCCTGGCCCATAACACGGACAATATGGGTAAGTTGTTTGTCACACTTTTTGCTTTTGCACCTGCACCCAAGACAGATTCGTAATGGCTTATACCGCGATCGCACCATTGCACGAAACCAACTTTGTAACCGGGGATAAATTCACGACTCCGATCAAAATTGTACCGCGATCGCGCCAGCACTCAATAAAATTTGTACCATGACGGCAAAAAGTGCGCCATACCCTCCTTGCACCGTGACAACTTTCTGGCCCCGCTGGCGCGGGGTACCTGGATCCTGCCCGGTACTGTCGTCGGGTAACACAACCTCCCCATATTGCCGGGCCGTCAGACTGTCTAAAAACCTACCCTTTTTGTTCATAAGTATGCGGCTGGTGATTCTTCAAAAAACTATGTGTTTTGTACCTTAACTACATGAAATTCATACAAGGACAAGACAGAACTCAGATCAATCTCTTTCCGGTCTCCCTGGACGAGTCAATCGATCCCGAAAATGAAGTCAGGATAATAGACCTGTTTGTCGATAGCCTTTCTATAAAAGATTATGGATTCAGAATGGACTTTATCGAAAATGGTCGGCCGGCTTATCATCCTTCGGATTTACTGAAACTCTTCATTTACGGATACCTGAATAAGGTACGGTTTTCCCGGGACCTGGAGAAGGAATGCAAGCGAAACATAGAAGTGATGTGGCTTTTAAAATGCCTCAGACCTGATCACAACACGATCTCCAATTTCAGGCGGGACAATCCGAAAGCCATAAAAAAAGTGTTCAGAGCTACGGTAGAGATTGCCAGGCATTTTAATCTCATCGGAGGTAAACTGATAGCTGGCGACAGCACCAAACTGAGGGCTCAGAACAGCAAGAAAAACAACTATAACCAAGCTAAAATAAACCGGCATATAGCTTATATCGATAATAAGCTGGAAGAATATACCAGGGCGCTTGCTGAAAATGACGGAGATAACCGTCAGCAAATAGAAGATGAGATCAATAAGCAGCAGAAGAGAAAAGACAATTACAGAGATCTTGAAAAGCAATTAAAAGGATCCGGGGAACCACAGATATCAATTTCTGATCCCGAGAGCAGGCAGATCATGCTTAGAAACAATATCACTGAAGTGGCATATAATGTACAATCCACTGTTGACTCTAAGAATTGCATTCCCATCGACTACAAGGTCACCAACCTGAACGACAGCAAAGCGATGGGCAATATGGTACAGAGAGCAAAAAGCATTCTCAGGACAAATGATTTCACTGCTTTGTACGATAAAGGTTTTCATACCGGATCAGAACTTAAAACGGCACAAGAGCTGGGAATAGAGACAATTGTCGCAATACCGGGAGTACCATCCACAAGTCAGGCGCCAAACCATGAGTATAATTATGAATGCTTCAGATACGATGAAATTGGGGACACGTATACATGTCCTGAGGGTAAAGTCCTCAGAACGAACGGATCATGGTATAAGGAATTGACAAGTAGTGGCAATGTTATTCTATTCAGGCAATATAAAACGCCAGCCTGTAAATCATGTCAGGCTCGAACAGAATGTACAAGATCCAAGACTGCCAGGTTGATACACAGAAGCGAATATGCACAGTACTATGAGGCAAATCGCAGAAACTATGAAGAGAAGGAGCACCTTTATAAACGTCGTCAGGCAATAGTTGAGCACCATTATGGCACTTTAAAAAGACAATGGGGGTTCAGTTATATACTCACCAAAAGGGGAATGAGCCGGGCGGGCTCCGATGTGGGGTTTATGTTTATTGCGTATAATCTCAGAAGAATTGGTAATATTTTGACCAGGGAAGTGTTGAAGGAGTATCTGAGGATGCTCATCTCTTCATTTTCCGGCATTCTTGACCTCTACTGGCTCTTTCTAATGAGTTCTGGCAAGCTGTTCCGGGCAGATTGCATATTACCAGTTGAAAACTCACGGTGGTTTAGGTGGGCTTAGAATAAGCCTGATCCGGAAATCTGAATGAGTTATTAGACAGACTCCCGTTAGGTTGCAGGCGAAGTCACATTCCGTCAGATAACCAACTATAAAATTCAGTATCTTTGTAAAAACATTTGCATCATGACAGTTTCTGATTTAAAACTTAAAATATTCAGGCAGATCGATTCTCTGGAGAAGAACCGGCTAGAGGAATTTTATGGGCTTATGCAGAATTATCTTAACAGTAAGAAGGAATTATCTGATTGGGCAAAGCTTTCAGAATCTCAGAAGAAAGGTATTTTCGATGCTATTGATGAAATTGAATCAGGCAAGGGCAAACCCAGCAAAGCTGTAATCGACAAGTTCCGTAAAAAATATTCAAATGCCTAAGAAGATAATCTGGGCCCCACTTGCAGAAAGCGACTTCTCTGCCATTTTGGAATATTTAAATAAAAATTGGGATCCAAAAGTAGCTTCTAACTTTATGGATCTGACAGAAAGCGTAATTGACCATATTTCGATTAATCCAAAGCAGTACCCAATAATCTTTAAAAGAAAACAAATCAGGAAATGTGTTCTCACAAAACATAATTCTCTTTTCTATCGTGATTCCAAGCCTCAAGTAGAAATACTTAGAATTTATGATACCAGACAAGATCCTGATACCCTGAAATTTTAATAAAGTCGAGTAGGTAAGGGGGAGTTACACCCCCAAACCTCTCACAGAACCGTACGTGAACCTCTCGATTCATACGGCTCCTCATGAACAAAGACATTAAGGAAGAAAACCATGTTCCCAATGCACAAAGAGACTGGGAAAGGCCTTAGACACATTCACCAGCCAGTTATAAGCATAGGACCTGGGCCGCTTCCAAAACCTTCGATACCGGTTACGAACCCAATGAGCAAGACGAAAGTTAAGACAACGAAACAAATTTCTCATTTCGGTTTTCCTGAACTTACCATAGTAATTAATCCAGCCTCTGGTCTGTGCTTTCAGTATTTCAGCAATTTGATCAATCGTAAGATGTGTCCACCGGTGGATTTTGAGTTTAAAGAAAACCTCATTAATCCGCTTCTGACTTTTCTTACTGATACCCGGGGAGAAGCCAATGCACAGTATCCCACGAGCTTTGACAATGCGGGGCTTAAAAGTGTATCCCAGAAAGTCAAATGATTTGTTAACCAACTTCATTGGTACTTGCCGCTTCTGATAGTTATAACAGTATACTATTTTAGTCTTTGTCGGATGAAGGCTGAGTTTACATTCCTCCAACCTTTTACCAACTGCTTTTAGTACCCTGTTAGCTTCCTTGAACCGGTTACAGTGTATTATGATATCATCTGCATACCTCTCAAAGACATTATCGGGGAAATGCTTTCCCATCCACAAATCAAAAGCAAAATGAAGAAAAATGTTCGCCAGCAACGGACTGATAACACCCCCTTGCGGAGTTCCTATCCCATTGCTCTCTTTAAGTGTCCCATCCAATAGAATAACCGGAGCCTTCAACCAGCGTTCAACATACATGAGTATACATTTCTCACTTGTAAAACGTTTTACCGCCAGCATCATCAGATCATGGTCAATGTTATCAAAGAAGCCTTTGATGTCCAAGTCTATTACCCAACTATATCGCAGGCAATTGATTCTACATCGTTCGATGGCATTGTGTGCGCTTAAATTCGGTCTGTAACCAAATGAATTTGCACTGAAATGCTTATCTACAAGCTTCTCCAACTTTTGTTTAATGACCATCTGTGCAACCCGGTCAGTTACTGTCGGGATACCCAAGACCCTTTTGGTTCCATCTCCCTTAGGGATCTCGGCTTGTCTGACAGCCGGGGGGTAATAGCTTCCGCTTGCAAGCCTGTTCCGTACCGGGTAAAGGTATTTCCTCGGATTGCCTGCCACAGCATCAATGGTAACACCATCAACGCCTGGACTTTTACCACCAGCCTTCACACGTTTGAAGGCTTCCCAGACTTCAGACCTCTCGATCGGTTGCGTCTTCTGTTCCTCTTTAAAGATCATCCTCAATTTTCATTAAGTTGTAATACAAAAAGAAACCATTCATGTGAAGCCCTTCGCTCCTTCCCCGTTTCCGAGGATATCAACACTACTACGGCTTCATCCGCCCCTGATAAGGAACATCGGTATTTCAGGCTTACCCATTCGGGTTCTCACCCTTTTTCCTTTGCATTTCCTTACAGGTTCCTCTGTTCCTTAAGTACGCCCAGATAATGTTCATGCCACCTTTATGCCGGATATCATGCAAGCACTAATTCAGGTTCACGCCTTGCACCTCGCTCTCTCGCAGTCGGCTCCCGCTCGATTTCGATACCGTAACAGTTATTTACGACACTTCAACGATGGTTCATTTTCATTCATCTCCACTATCCATACCATGATCAGGCTGCACCCGGACTATTCCCCGGATTGCCTGATCTTTAACCCTGTCCGTTCAATACCGTTGCCTTGAAAGCACAGCACCGCAGGGCGGTTTGACAAATATGCCTGTAACATCTTTGCCAGTAGACCAACTCATCATGACAAAATTTGCTTCATCTTCTTGTGAGACCTCCGATTTTGACCCTAACAGCGGGATTCGGCTCGTATCAGGACTTAACAACATGTCAAGATGTCTACCATCATACTTAAAGTTTTGTTACTCATTCAAAGAACTTAAACTCTCTGTACCCTTGAGTAACCCAGAGCACACGCCCGACAGCTAACACGGATGGTATGGGTAATTGCCTTCAGCAGCCCGGACAGCTTAGTAATCAGCCCCATAAGTCTATGCGATCAACGTTAAACCCACTTATCTAAATTTGTATTCCATGACTACTCCTGCTACCAAGACAAAGTCAATAGGGCTGCTGGCCGACGCGCTGTTGTCATGGTTTTTGCAGAGCCACTTAGCCATTTTTACCGTGACGAGACAAGTCCTGTCAATCTATCGGGACTCAACCGTTAAGACAGTTCCATCTGGACGAAAAAACTCGCGTCCAACTATCTGGATTTTGAAAAAACACATGCCAACCCCGACACAGACGGCAACTTCCCATACCACCGGGCCGTCAGATTGCATGACGGACACATCCAGAGGACAAAAACTTACATAACTTAACAACTTAATAATAATTATAACATGACCCGAGCAATCACTATATTATTTCTCCTTTTCAATTTAATGATTTCATGTAAGAAAGATTCAGGAGACCCCCATTTAGAATTCAAGAATATAAAAATCATTAGTGGTTTTTTTGATATTTTAGGCAATCCCGCAGATTCGCTTGAACTCTTTCTTGATTACAATGATGGTGACGCTAATTTTGGTATGCCATTACCGTCTGATACAGTTTTATATAATTGCACTGTAACATTTTATAAGAAAAGTAATGGAATATTCAATTTAATTGGAGATGACTTTAATAAAAATCCAAAGTACTTCACTATCACAGAAATTATAGAACCAAATAGGATTTATAATATGGGCCCGGTAACAGTAAAGACCAGATCACTTTATGATGGTGAAATACAAATTAATACTTTATTTGTTGGGTACGATAATCCATATAACCTTGGTGATACATTAAAAATTACGGTTCAGATTACTGATAATGATGACAATAAGAGCAATATTGCCTCCATGGAGAAAATATATTCATATTAGAATTAAAAAATTCACGACAGCCTAACACGGCTGCTAAAGAAGATATATTCAACATAATCTAGCATAACATTAAGAAAATTCATCATAATGATAAAAGCACCAAAGTCTAAAGACAGTAAACAATGGCGTGATTCCTATTATCATAAACTTTTCGGCTACAAGGCTGCCAAAGAAGCGAAAAGGGTACTTAAATTCTTTGAGAAGGAAAGGCCACATGACAAACGCCCTCATGATGCAATTGAGGCAATCCTTCAATGGTCAGAAGACAATCGAACTCTGGGTATGAACGAGGTCCGTAAACTCTCTCTAGACGCACATTCAGCAGCTAAGGATGTCAGGTCTGATGCTGCTAAATTTGCTGCACATGCTGCTGGACAAGCAGTTGGAAGCTGGCACGTTCCGACTCACGCACTGGGTGCCTTTAGTTATGCAGGTAAAGCTCTTATTGCAGGCAAAAAATGATTTCTTAAAAAAGGCGTTAAGTCTTAAAAAAACATTTGAAAATCTATTGCTTATGAACAAGATTATTATTCATTGACATAGACCTTTTACAGCTGATGTTTGTAAAGAATTAGTACATAGTAATAAGAATGTGATTAATCTCGATACTGGTTGTGTTTATTCAAATATGACTGGATATGGAACTCTTACATCAATTGAACTAAATACTAGATCTTTATATTTTGCATGAATTAATTTAAGCGCTATATTTGCAATTCGCGAATCGCGAATTAATAATAATGGTTATGAAGAAACATAATGGAATGCGCCCGCAAGACATTGTAGTGTTGCTGAAAATAGTATCAATGCAGAATCAAGTATGGCGTAATATTGATATTGCTAATGCACTTAATTTAAGTCCGTCAGAAGTATCTGAAGCTTTGAACAGGAGTAAGATTGCCAAACTAATTGATGGTAAAAAGAAAAGTGTTAATCCTAATTCATTTAAAGAATTTCTAATTTATGGCTTAAAGTATGTATTCCCAGTTGAACCAGGTGCAATTGTCCGAGGTATACCAACTGCACATTCTGCTCCTCCAATAAGTGAAAATATTTTTCAAGGAGAAGATATATATGTTTGGCCTTATGCAAAAGGAATTAAAAGAGGACAGTCAATAGAACCTCTATATAAGACCGTACCAGAGGTTGCTCAGAAAGACAAATCTTTATACGAATTACTTGCGCTTACTGACACTCTGAGAGTTGGCCGAGCGAGGGAAATTAAGATTGCAATAGAAGAATTAGAAAAAAGAATGAAATATGCCAAGTGACAATATTGATATGCTACAAATTGTGGCAGATGGATTAGGAGATTTAAAAAACGAAATAGTATTTGTTGGAGGAGCTGTTGCAAAATTATATGCAGATGATCCCGCTTCATCAGATATCAGGCCAACACAGGATGTGGATTGCACAATAGAATTAAGGACGTATAGAGAGCATACAGAACTTGAAGAAGAACTAAGAACCAAAGGGTTTGCAAATGATACGTCTCAAGGTGCACCTATTTGCAGATGGATTTATCAAGACATTAAAGTTGATGTGATGCCAACAGATGAGAATGTCCTGGGCTTTAACAATCAATGGTATCCGGCTGGCGTAGGAAATAAAATTTCCAAAACGCTTCCTGATGGTACGGAAATATTTGTGTTTCTTCCAGAGTACTATTTAGCTTCAAACTTTGAGGCACATAATGACCGTGGAGGAACTGATTTAAGGCAAAGTCATGATTTTGAAGACATTATTTATATCCTTGATAATTGTACCAGCATATTAGAAGATATTAGAAATGCAGATTAGGATGTTAAAAACTATTTAAAGACAGAATGCGAAAGGTTATTTACAAATGATGGACTATCTGAGTGAATTGAGAGTGCTTTACCATATGGATCAGATTCAGATAGAGTCAAAATTATTGAAGATTTAATACTTGAGATTGCTAATCTTGATTGACATTTTTAAGCAGTCACACACATTGCCAAGCCGCACAAGCCAGCCCTATCCCCAAAGCTTGGCAAAGAGTGTGCCTGCGACACCTGTTGACTTTTAAAATTTTTATCCCTCCTGCCTACGTAAGAGAGCGTTCTGTAACAAGACAATTCCATGGATATCCTCGGACTAAAAAGTATCGTATTGAGACAATTTTCTGGTACCGAGCCAGGAATAAAAGCCTGCCTATAATACGGACGGTTGGGGTAATAAACTTGTCACAATTTTTGCGCACCACCTTGACAGTTTTATCGTGACACAAAACTTTCACTCATCTGCCAAATTCGTGTTTTCCGGCTCTGGACAAATCCTGCAACCGAGACAATTTTATCTTTCGCCGGGACTTGCAAAAATTGCGCCATGGTGGCTTGCCAGCCTGGATAATTTACTGGCTAAAGAACCTGAACCGGTGAACGGCTGGACTTCGCCACCAACGCTTTCTGCTCATACCCGCAACCGTCAGCATGCAGGCCGAAGAGTGCCACCAGGACAGTTTACACACAGGTTGACAATTCCGTAACCTAGACAGATGGCCCGAAATGCTTCTATGTTGTAAAACAAAACTTCAGACTAATAATTTTATAATTCTATTAACAAAATCTATAAAAACAACCTTCTATGAGCAGATTCGATGACAGAACTGCATTGCCTTGTTAAGTTTTATAGAAAGTGAGCTGTAGCCTAACTGGACCAGATTCTTTGAAAGAACTGCAGCATTTCGGTAACAGTCTCACTTAATTGTCTGCTTTTATAGAGTATTTATTTCTCAATTAAACATTGGTATGGTGTATTATTAGCTAATACAAATCGTATTCTACTTAAAAGCTTCTTCGCTATTTTAATGATTGCCTTGTTCGAATCCATTCTCTGTAAATATGTGAGATAACTTTTCATCAACGATGGATCATGTCTTATTGCCATCCATGAGCTTTCGATAATAGCACTCCTTAACACAATATGTCCTCGAGAGGTTAGATCTCCGTTTTTTTCTTTCTCCCCTGAGGATTTTGTAGATGGGACCAATCCAATATAACCACACATCTTATCAAGATTAGGAAACCGATCCATTGTTTCAAGTTCTGTTAATATTGTCATTGCAGTCAATAATCCGATTCCTGGAACACTTTTTAATAGAGTTGCCTTTTCATTATAAGTTGGTGTTTGCGAAAGTGCACGTATTTGCTGGGTTACTTTCAAGATTGAAGTTCTTAGATTCTTAAATTCTGATATTAAAAGATGTAATGCTACTTTACCAGTTTCTCCATCAAACTCCAGGCTCTCAAGCCAGCTCATAAACCGTTTTGACCAATGCTTCTTGGATTCTGAAAATGCATCATCAATATTTATCCCATAAAAAAACAAGTAGGATTTAATCCTATTTTTATACCTAGTCATATCTTTCACCAGCATAGCCCTGGTTCTTAGTAAACTTCTGTCCCTTAGAGTTTGAATAGATGGCGTATAAATTGGTACAAGTGTCCCGGAACTCAGTGATCTGGCAATTTTTCGACTATCTCTTTTATCTTCTTTTTGAACTCGTTCTTTATCAGTTGTTGGAATATCTGCCGGATTAACAACAATAGATTTTATACCAAAAGATTTCAATTTATCATGGATCCAGTAACCACAAAATCCTGCTTCATAAGCTGAATGATAATTACCTCCCGGGAAATTGCTCTTAAGATAATTATACAAAACTTCCGGATTTGGAGGTTGAGTGAATGTCTTATAAAAGGTGTCTTCTGCCATTATAGTAACCTTCCAACTCTTTTTGTGGACATCAAACCCTGCATAAATATTTTGTCCTGTAAAATCAATTTTCTTAACTTGTGCTTCCATAAGTTTCAGATATTATTGGGTGAATACTTCGTAACTATTCAAATCTAATAACTATTCTGAAACTTATGTTTTTACAAACATAGGGCCTAACAGAAAAAGCAAAACCTCACTCGACAACCGGGACTAAAAAATACTTTGTAACTTTAAACATCAACAAAAATAAATCACACCTGGACTCATGGAAAACTTATCATTCACAGCTTTTGACATAGAGACAGCAACAAACAATTCTACGAGTATCTGTCAAATTGGATTTGTAGTAGTAAAAAATGGAGTAATTGTAACAGAAAAATCCTTCCTTATTCAACCTCCAGGAAACGAGTTTGAAGCGAGACATTCATGTATTCATGGAATTGACTCATTGAGAACTAAAGGGGAGCCACTATTTCCTGAAATCTGGGATATGATTAAAAATGATTTTACTAGCACACTCCTAGTTGCTCATAATGCTAGTTTTGATATTAGTGTTTTAAATTCCACCATCGATCATTATAATTTACCAAGGCCAACCTTCTCATGTGACTGCACTTTTAAGATGACCGGACTAAAATTAAAAGCGCTTTCAGAATCTCTTCAAATAAATATAACTAAGCACCATGATGCTCTTTCAGATGCTAAAGCCTGTGCCCTCGCCTACTTATTTTTAAAACAAGGTGTTAAACCAAACCATGACTTAATAAAGGAAAACGAAAGCCCTAATGCATTTGCCGGGCATGAGAAGTTGACCGGAGATATTCTTAAACCTAATCTGAATATTCAAAATGCATCAAGCCCATTCTATTCAAAGAAAGTAGTATTTACCGGAGTTTTACAAACAATGACACGAGATGAAGCTGCCAAACAGGTTAAAGATCTAGGAGCTGATATTGATACTGGAGTTAACAAAAGGACTGATTTTGTCATTGTTGGACAAGGTGCAGGACCCTCAAAGCTTAAAAAAATTGATGACTTCAATTCTGCCGGTTCCTCAATCAAAATCATAAATGAGACTCAATTTATAAATCTCTTAAAAGGCTAAACTCAACTCAGTTGACTTCAGAAAACAAAAAATTGGCCCGAAATGCCACCAGAAAAAGTAACAGACAACTTTTTAAATTGTATTCAGATAACTTTTTAAATTTGATTATTGTTAGTAACCATAAACCAGTTGGCAAGGAATTGTTGGACAACCGATAATTCAATTATAAAATAGCTTGATATGACAGCACCATTTTTTGTTACAAAATCACCTAAAAGTATTGGAATCGCAATATTACTGACCTTGCTATTTGGACCAATTGGACTATTCTACGCAACTGTATCAGGTGCTATAATAATGATACTTTTGCCACTATTCCCCATTTTGATTTTAGTTTTTGGCGTTTCTCAAGACAATTCAGTTTTAATGAATCTGTCATTAGGACTTATATTATTTTTTGCACTGACTTATTGGTTGATTTCCGTTATTTGGGCAGTTATAAGTGTGAACAGTTACAATAAAGAAATTGAAGATGTAAACAAAAGACAATTTGAATTATGGGATAGACATTATGAAAAGGACCAAAAACAAATTGTAATAAATGTCAATCAAGATTCAAGTAAAGTTAATAAATCAGGACAAGGAACATCAATGTCTTCAAAACCAAGTCTTCAGGAATGGGCCAAAAATAATCCTGGCAAATCAATCAACGACTACTATACAAAATTCGGTAGATAGTTAAGAGCAGATGACCTAAACAAAACTTTTGTCAACACGAACAATATGGGTAACCTGCTTGTCACACTTTTTGCTTTTGCTCCTGCACTCAAGACAAATTTGATGCCCATTGACAGTATTAAAATTGGCCCGAAATGCTTCTATGTTGTAAAACAAAACTTCAGACTAATAATTTTATAATTCTATTAACAAAATCTATAAAAACAACCTTCTATGAGCAGATTCGATGACAGAACTGCATTGCCTTGTTAAGTTTTATAGAAAGTGAGCTGTAGCCTAACTGGACCAGATTCTTTGAAAGAACTGCAGCATTTCGGTAACAGTCTCACTTAATTGTCTGCTTTTATAGAGTATTTATTTCTCAATTAAACATTGGTATGGTGTATTATTAGCTAATACAAATCGTATTCTACTTAAAAGCTTCTTCGCTATTTTAATGATTGCCTTGTTCGAATCCATTCTCTGTAAATATGTGAGATAACTTTTCATCAACGATGGATCATGTCTTATTGCCATCCATGAGCTTTCGATAATAGCACTCCTTAACACAATATGTCCTCGAGAGGTTAGATCTCCGTTTTTTTCTTTCTCCCCTGAGGATTTTGTAGATGGGACCAATCCAATATAACCACACATCTTATCAAGATTAGGAAACCGATCCATTGTTTCAAGTTCTGTTAATATTGTCATTGCAGTCAATAATCCGATTCCTGGAACACTTTTTAATAGAGTTGCCTTTTCATTATAAGTTGGTGTTTGCGAAAGTGCACGTATTTGCTGGGTTACTTTCAAGATTGAAGTTCTTAGATTCTTAAATTCTGATATTAAAAGATGTAATGCTACTTTACCAGTTTCTCCATCAAACTCCAGGCTCTCAAGCCAGCTCATAAACCGTTTTGACCAATGCTTCTTGGATTCTGAAAATGCATCATCAATATTTATCCCATAAAAAAACAAGTAGGATTTAATCCTATTTTTATACCTAGTCATATCTTTCACCAGCATAGCCCTGGTTCTTAGTAAACTTCTGTCCCTTAGAGTTTGAATAGATGGCGTATAAATTGGTACAAGTGTCCCGGAACTCAGTGATCTGGCAATTTTTCGACTATCTCTTTTATCTTCTTTTTGAACTCGTTCTTTATCAGTTGTTGGAATATCTGCCGGATTAACAACAATAGATTTTATACCAAAAGATTTCAATTTATCATGGATCCAGTAACCACAAAATCCTGCTTCATAAGCTGAATGATAATTACCTCCCGGGAAATTGCTCTTAAGATAATTATACAAAACTTCCGGATTTGGAGGTTGAGTGAATGTCTTATAAAAGGTGTCTTCTGCCATTATAGTAACCTTCCAACTCTTTTTGTGGACATCAAACCCTGCATAAATATTTTGTCCTGTAAAATCAATTTTCTTAACTTGTGCTTCCATAAGTTTCAGATATTATTGGGTGAATACTTCGTAACTATTCAAATCTAATAACTATTCTGAAACTTATGTTTTTACAAACATAGGGCCTAACAACGGACGGTATAGTTAAGTGCCTTGGCAGCCCGGACTACTACATCATGACACCAAAACACTACTTGAGAAACCTTTCTCCCACTTATCAAACTTTCTGTACCGGGAGTAATCCTGCTGCCGTGACAAAAGTAATAGGGCTGCTGGCCGACGCGCTGTTGTCATGGTTTTTGCAGAGCCACTTAGCCATTTTTACCGTGACGAGACAAGTCCTGTCAATCTATCGGGACTCAACCGTTAAGACAGTTCCATCTGGACGAAAAAACTCGCGTCCACCTATCTGGATTTTGAAAAAACACATGCCAACCCCGACACAGACGGCAACTTCCCATACCACCGGGCCGTCAGATTGCATGACGGACACATCCAGAGGACAAAAACTTACATAACTTAACAACTTAATAATAATTATAACATGACCCGAGCAATCACTATATTATTTCTCCTTTTCAATTTAATGATTTCATGTAAGAAAGATTCAGGAGACCCCCATTTAGAATTCAAGAATATAAAAATCATTAGTGGTTTTTTTGATATTTTAGGCAATCCCGCAGATTCGCTTGAACTCTTTCTTGATTACAATGATGGTGACGCTAATTTTGGTATGCCATTACCGTCTGATACAGTTTTATATAATTGCACTGTAACATTTTATAAGAAAAGTAATGGAATATTCAATTTAATTGGAGATGACTTTAATAAAAATCCAAAGTACTTCACTATCACAGAAATTATAGAACCAAATAGGATTTATAATATGGGCCCGGTAACAGTAAAGACCAGATCACTTTATGATGGTGAAATACAAATTAATACTTTATTTGTTGGGTACGATAATCCATATAACCTTGGTGATACATTAAAAATTACGGTTCAGATTACTGATAATGATGACAATAAGAGCAATATTGCCTCCATGGAGAAAATATATTCATATTAGAATTAAAAAATTCACGACAGCCTAACACGGCTGCTCGAACAGAATGTACAAGATCCAAGACTGCCAGGTTGATACACAGAAGCGAATATGCACAGTACTATGAGGCAAATCGCAGAAACTATGAAGAGAAGGAGCACCTTTATAAACGTCGTCAGGCAATAGTTGAGCACCATTATGGCACTTTAAAAAGACAATGGGGGTTCAGCTATATACTCACCAAAAGGGGAATGAGCCGGGGGGGCTCCGATGTGGGGTTTATGTTTATTGCGTATAATCTCAGAAGAATTGGTAATATTTTGACCAGGGAAGTGTTGAAGGAGTATCTGAGGATGCTCATCTCTTCATTTTCCGGCATTCTTGAC
Organism: uncultured Bacteroidales bacterium; assembly: GCA_963789465.1. GTDB lineage: Bacteria > Bacteroidota > Bacteroidia > Bacteroidales > VadinHA17 > LD21. Next base: position 1,142,369 of record CAWBLL010000019.1, on the reverse strand, counting down.
CTCTACTGGCTCTTTCTAATGAGTTCTGGCAAGCTGTTCCGGGCAGATTGCATATTACCAGTTGAAAACTCACGGTGGTTTAGGTGGGCTTAGAATAAGCCTGATCCGGAAATCTGAATGAGTTATTAGACAGACTCCCGTTAGCATTTATGCGGCGTCGATTCGGAGACAGACTACACACAACGTGACAGTTACGTATCTTTGACAGATCGCACAAATGCTAACAATTAAGAGTAAGTATAAAAAAATTAGCGGAATTCAGAATGCTCTAAGGACTTTGAACATTTTAGAATTGAAGTGCGTTTAATTGGGACAGTTGTACCAATAAAATCTTTAAGAAATGAAATACATTTTAACATTGGCAATATTGTTCCTTACCAACTTGACTTTTGGGCAAGCCACTAGTCAAACAGACACATTACCTTCAGGAGAATTGATGCTTCAACAAGAGATTGTAATAAATACCTCTGTTGAAAAAGTTTGGAATGCATTTACTACACCAGAAGGATGGACAAAGTGGGTGACTCCTATTGTAGAAATGGACTTTAAAATTAATGGAACAATAAAATCACATTATGACTCGACCGCAACTATTGGAGACAAAGGAACAATTGTAAATCACATTTTGAATTATATTCCTCAAAAGCAAATCACAATGCAAGCAGAATTAAACGAGAATTTTCCTGCATTTATGATTGGTGAAGAAAAGAATCTCTATAGTATCGTTGACTTTGAAAAAATGGATGAGAACCAGACCAAATTGACTATATACGGTATTGGCTATAAAAATGAGCAGCAATGGCGTGAATTACTCAAATTCTTTATTCAGGGAAATGAGATGTCTCTCAATAAACTAAAAAAATACTTAGAACAATTATAACAATTAGACTATGGATAAATCAGAACAAACAATGTTGGATAATCTGCTCAAAAACACGGGCAAAACGCTAGATCAGTGGATTGAGATTGTCAAAAAAGAAAACTTTGAAAAGCACGGTCAAATTTTAAAGTTTCTTAAGGAACAACACTCCTTTACCCATGGATTTGCAAATATGGTTGCAATGAAATCAAGGGGTGCAGATGCAGGATCAGCCGAAAATAAAGAGGAGTTAATTGAAAAGCAATATGAAGGGAAAGAACACTTTAGGCCAATTTATGATAATCTAATAGCTGAAATTCATAAGTTTGGTAAAGACATAGAAATTGCACCAAAAAATGCCTACGTGAGTTTAAGACGAAAGAAACAATTTGCCATTCTTCAACCTGCAACAAAAACACGATTTGAAATTGGTATCAATCTTAAGGGACAAGAACCAAAAGGAAAGTTGGAGGGGGTTAACACATCAAATGCAATGTGTTCTCACAAAATCAACTTGACTGATACAAACGACATTGACAATGAAGTAATTGAGTGGATAAAAACTGCTTACTATAATGCTGGATGAAAGAACCTCATCCCACAACCACACGACAACTGTTAACAAAATAACACTACCGAGACAAATCCTGCATGTTATCCAGGAGAGGCAACCTTGACAAATTTCAGTTATCTTGACAAATTCATTGCTCCTTGATAGATTAAAAATTTAGTCGAGTAGGTAAGGGGGAGTTTCACCCCCAAACCTCTCACAGAACCGTACGTGATACTCTCGCATCATACGGCTCTTCATGAAGAAGACACTACGGAAGAAAACCATGATCCCAATGAACAAAAAGACTAGGATAGTTTTTCGAGACTTCCACAAGCCATTTGTAAGCACAGTACCACGGTTTCTTTCTGAACCTACGATATTTGTTCCTGACCCATAGGCCAAGACGGAAGTTGAGAACACGAAACATCCCTCTCATCTCCGATTTCCTGAATTTGCCATAGTAGTTGATCCATCCTATTGATTTCGATCTTAGCATTCCAGCAATCTGGTAAATGTTAAAATGCGGCATTCGGTGAATATTAAGCTTAAAACACAATTCGTTTATACGCATCTGACTCTTACGACTCATAGCAGGAGTAAATCCAACACGAATTTTTCCTTTAAACATGACATATCTGGGTTTAAATGTAAAACCAAGAAAGTCAAAGGATCTTTTTACGTCTTGGCTCGGAGATTGTCGCTTATGACTATTCTGGCAATGGACTATTTTCGTCTTACTTCGATTGAGTTCAAGGTTACACTCATTCAATCTCTGTTCAATCGCATTAAGTCTCTCTTGGGCTTCAGTGAAAGTGTCGCAATGAACAATGATATCATCTGCATACCTCTCAAATTTGCCTTCAGGATAGTTTTTACTGAACCACATGTCAAAAGCAAAGTGCAGGAAAATGTTCGCCAGTATTGGACTAATCACTCCGCCTTGTGGTGTGCCTTTCCCATCACTCTCTTTGAGTGTCTTGTTCAGTAACAAAACCGGTGCTTTGAGCCAGCGTTCCACGTACATAAGGATGTATTTCTCCTTCGTGAACCACTGTACTCCAAGCATTAAAAGCTCATGGTCAATGTTGTCAAAGAAGCCTTTGATATCTAAGTCTATCACCCACCTGTGCTTAAGACAGTTTATTCTGCACTGTTCTACAGCCTGATGTTGGCTTTTACTTTCGATGTAACCTAATGAATTTGCACTGAAATGCTTATTGGTATACTTCTCAAGCTTCCACTTTATGACCGTTTGAGCCACCCTGTCCGTTACCATCGGGATACCCAAAAGTCTCTTGCTTCCATCCGCTTTTGGGATTTCTGCTTGTCGTACTGCCTGGGGGTAATAGCTCCCGCTTGCAAGCCTGTTCCATACCGGGTAAAGGTATTTCCTAGGATTGCTCGCAACGGTTACAATGGTTATGCCATCGACACCGGGACTTTCGCCACCTGCTCTCACTTCTTTGAAAGCTTCCCAGACTTCCCCTCTCTCGATGGGTTGAGTCTTTTGTTTCTCATTAAAAATCATACTCAATTTTCATTAAGTTGTAATACAATAGAAACTTCTTCATGTGAAGCCCTTCGCTCCTGCCCCGTTTCCGGGACTATCGTAACTACTACGGCTTCATCCGTCCCTGAAAGGAATATCGGTATTTCGGACTTGCCCTTCGGGTTTTCATCCTTTTTCCTTATCACTTCCTTTCAGGTTCTCCTGTTCCGTAAACATGCCCAGATAGAGTTCCTGCCGTCTTAATGCCGGATACCATGCAAGCAATAATCAGGTTACACCTTGCACCTTGCTCTCTCGCAGCCGTAAACCGCTCGATTTGGATACCTTGATAGTTATTTACGACACTTCAATAACGGTTCATTTTCATTCAGCTCCTCTACCCATACCAGTACTGAATATATCCAGACTTTTTCCGGACCTTCAGTCATTAACCTTGATGCTAAAAGTACCCTACTCTTGAAAAGTGAGCACCACAAGGCGGTTTGGTCAATATGCCTGAACATCTTGACCGATAGACCAATTTCAAAGCGCCTTTGACATCTCTTTGTTCGGTGAGACCTCCAGTTGATCAGTTTTATATGAGACTGGCTCGTTTCCCATTGACAATGCCAAAACACAATGACTATCATCATGTCTACAGTTACGTTGTTGCTTCAAAGAACTTTTAAACTCCTCGTACCCTGCAACAACTCAGGACACACCACGACAGCCTAACACGGACAATGCTATGGGTAAGTTGTTTGTCACGGTTTTTGCTTTTGCTCCTGCACCTAAGACTAATTTGTAATGGCTCATGCATCCGGACACGCGCATCTGCCCGCAAATAAAATCCTGTGCCGTGATAAACGTCTGGCTCCGAGATAGTTTGTACCGCGACACTGCGCCAGTGCCCATTTATCAAATACCTGCACCCGGAGAAAATCCCGTACACTTAGAAACCTTGTACCGCGATCGCACCAGCACGCAATAAAATTTGTACCATGACTGCAAAAACACGTGCCATACCCTCCTTGCACCGTGACAGTTTTCTGGCTAAAGTACCGGGACCCAACCCGGTGCTTGCGTCGGGTAACACAACCTCCCCATATTACCGGGCCGTCATATGTAAGCTTGCAACATAACACTATGATATCCAACTCGCAAGCATAAGTTTAGCTGCCTGCCACCACGAAGACCTACGCTGCTTCCAAACACATGCTTTTTGCCTTCCCGGACTTTGCCAGTTAGGCAGCTTTTTGGATTTCGAAAGCTACAAGATCACTTAGATCTATGCCTATTTAACCACCAAGGGTTTTGATCAGATAAGAAATCCGCTTGACACATTAGACCTTTGACTATAACATTTAAGTATTGGAATTTTTCTATATTTACTACAGGTATGAAAATGACGCCACACACAAGTCAGAAATAAACGCCGCTTTGGAGTTTACACAATCGTAAGGTGCAATAGCGACAAAATGGAACTTCAGTTAAAAAATATGATTGTTTAACTTAAAAATAATTGGCATGAAATTACCATTTACTACAGATCAATTTTTCAATGTAATTGAGAAGTACAATTTGGCAATGTTCCCGTTCCAACTGGTAATCTTATTAATGGGAATTGTTTGTTTATTCTTACTCCACTCTAAATTATCAGCGAAAGACAAATTAATTGGAATCTTTCTGGGTGGATTGTGGATATGGATAGGCGTAGCTTATCACCTTGCTTTTTTTACTGCTATAAACAAAGCAGCTTTCTTATTTGGAGGAATCTATATCCTTCAAGGATTATTTATATTGTTTAGTACGTTCGTTAAGAATAGACTCATTTTCACTTTTACATTACAAACAAAGGACTATTTTGGTTACTTTTTTATTTTGTACGGTTTAATTATTTATCCAATAATTAGCTATTTTGTAGAAGGTTCATTTGAAAGAACAATAGTGATGGGACTACCATGTCCTTCAACAATATTTACTTTTGGATTTTTTATACTTACAAGTAATAAATTCCCCAAATATTTATTGATTATTCCTTCTTTATGGGCAGTTGTGGGATTGAGTGCAGCAATTAACATTGGAGTATTCCAGGATGTAATGATATTAATCGCAGCAATAACTGCAGATATAATATTGATTAGACGAAAGAAATAATTAAGCAAAAGCTACATGCACCTTACAAGCGATATTGCCAATCAGGATTTCAGTCGTATGCAAAGGTTAGTAACCCGTCTCAAAGTTCGTTGTAATTGATAGGTGGTTCTCCCACAATCACTTACTGGCAATACCGCCAACCGTTACCACCAATATTAATATGACAACACAGATATTGATAATAGTGTAAAGTTGATAAAAAATGAAAACCGAGATATACTATTTTAGTGGAACGGGAAATTCATTATTTGTTTCCAAAGAATTACAGAAACGGTTAACAGACTCATATTTAATTCCAATTATTGGGTTACTAAATGAAGATAAAATTAAAATAAATGGAAAGATAATTGGAGTTGTATTTCCTGTCCACGCCCTGACCGTTCCGGTGGCTGTCATAAAGTTCTTACGAAAATTAGATTTAAGTTCAGCTGAATATATTTTTATTGTTGCTACCAGAATGGGTATTATTTTTAACGATTTTAAGACTATTCATCGCATACTAAAGAAGAAAGACAAAAAACTAAATGCTCATTTCTTGATAAATATGTATAGTAATGATTCTAAAGATGAAAATTATCAAACACCAACTAAAGAACAAATCAAAAATTTAGAAATAAAAGCCATTGAACAAATTGAGATTATTGTTGAAATAATTAAGAATAAAAAAAACTATTTAAACCCAGATACGAATTTTTTAATAAACCATCCATATAACAGAATCGGGAATTATGTCTTGGAGAAAGTTGTAATTTCCTTATTAAAACTATCTGAATATACTGGTGGCGTTAATTATTTCTATCACAATTTAAACTGCAATGGTTGTGGTGTATGTGAAAAAGTATGTTTATCTAAAAAAATTAAAATTATAAATAATCACCCTGCTTGGTCAAAAGAAGTATTTTGTTATATGTGTTATGCTTGTTTAAATTTTTGTCCTGAATCATCAATTCAAATTAAAGATATCCCTGGTGTTAAATCCTACACCGAAAAAGTTGGACGATATAATCATCCTTATGCAAGAATAAAAGATATATCATTGCAAAAATCATCGACATCAGAAACATAACATTCAATATCAATCTGAATTCCATATTGCGGAAATAACTTGCAAAGATAAAACTCAGAGACATCGAGCAAGTTTCAAAGGCACATTTGCAGTTTGAAATCCGAAAGCTGCAAATGAGCCTTTCCAGTCCCATTAATTACAATCAAATAATTCTGATAATTTTACTAAGAAAAACATGAGTGAAAACTTAGTCTATAAATCAATCCCAATGACATTTAACCGGAGAGCTGTCATAGCCTCCGCTACTGTGACCAAAGAGAAGAATGCAATTCATTGTATTACTGAGGTTGAAATATCTGAACCACGTCGACGTATAAGGGAACATTTTAATAAGACATGCGAAAAACTATCTATGACTGCTTATATTGTCACTTGTCTGGCACAGGTAATCAATGATCATCCTCATTTAAACTCATTCCATAAAGGAAGAAAACAAATTATACTGAATGATGTCACAATTAGTGTCTTGATTGAAAGAGAGATCAATGATGAAAAGGTTCCTGAGCCATTAGGAATAAAAAAAGCACAATTAAAAACATATAGAGAGATTAACGATGAAATAAAGGTAGCACAAAAGAGTATGGGAAGCCAGCTGGGAAGCCTGACAGGAATGACCTGGGTAAAACTGATTCCAGGTTTTCTGCTTCGAACTTTTGTAAGGATTGCAGATCACAATATCCGTATTGCAGAACGCTATGGGAAAGTTTGTGTTACTGCCGTTGGTATGTTTAATAAAGATTCAGTTTGGTTCATTCCTCATGGTACCGCAACAGTTCTTATAACCGTTGGAGGTATTAGTGATAAAGTAATTCAGGTTGAAGACAAAATTGTTACCAGAGAACATCTCTGTCTTACAATTTCATTCGACCATAACATTGTAGACGGAGCTCCGGCTGCAAGATTTGTGAAGCAGTTCACTGAAACTTTAAAAAATGGCTCCCTGATTAACTTCGAGATTTAAACAATATGCATATAATGATTCACACTATTAATTTTGGAGGTGTAAATTGCTATCTGATACAATCAGAGAGCAACTATATCCAGATCGATAACGGTTATCCTGCAAAATGGTCGTTTCTTGAAAAAGAACTTCAAAAAGCAGGTTGCAATTCCGGAAACCTTAAACTCGTTGTTTTAACTCATGGTGATCATGACCATGCCGGTAACTGTGTTTCACTTAAAGAGAAATATGGTGCCAAAATTGCTATGCATTACGATGACTCAGGTATGGTTAAAAAGGGAGACATGACGTGGAACAGAAAAGAAAAACCCGACAAATTCTCATTGTTATTCAGATTAATGTCTTTGATATCTGTTTTCTTTAATCCTGGTGAATTCAAAACATTTATACCGGATTTATATATAGATGAATCTTTTAATTTCTCTTCTTACCATTTCGATGCTAAAGTTATTTATATTCCGGGCCACTCAAAAGGGTCTATTGGAATTATTGCCGGAGACGGATCTTTCTTTTGTGGTGATTTTCTTTACAATTTCTTTGGAAAGCCAGGCTTGGAGTTTTGCGACAATTTAGAAGATTTCAATACTAGTGTCAAAAAATTAAAAAGTCTTAAAATAAATACTTTTTATCCCGGTCATGGTAAACCATTCACAATTGAGCAATTTTCTAAAAAATATTGATGATTTAACATTATTAGAAATCTAACCAACTCTTACGCGAAAGGCTGACAGTTTGGTGAAAAATTTATTTTCTCATAATAGACCCAGATTCCTGGCATATCTGATTGCTTCATTTGTATTGGTTGCTTTAATCTTTTCAAGAATATTCTGCCGGTGATTATTAACAGTATTAACACTAATAAAAAGCTTGTCAGCTATTTCTTTGCTTATAAACCCTTTTGATACTAAACCAAGCACCTCCAATTCTCTTTTTGACAGATTTTGCCATGTTTTTTCGTTGTCATCAGCATCAAATAAATAGTACTTACCATTTCGCAAATTAATTACCCTCCGGTTGACCTTCTCAAATTTTTCATTTTCAGGCAGCATATCGGAAAGCGATAAACCAAGCCATATCTTACCACTTTGGGTTAGTTCTAATGTCACAATTTGCTGAACAAAATGAAAATATTTTCCCTGATATCCCAATCGGAAATTAAAAATTGTTTTATAATCTTTTCTTTCTTCCACAGGCAAATTAAAACTGAATTCAAAAACTTTCTTATAGGTGTCAAGCACAACAGGTCCATCATCAGGGTGCATAATGGATATATAATATGCCGGGCCGTATTTTTGAGCTGCCTCAAGATCAGCGTTTACATATTCCCTGTACTTAGATCTGATAGTAACAAATTCCTTTTTATACAAATCAAAAACAGCAATTGAACTATTTTCAACTTCAGCCATTCTTTCCAGCAGTGCGATACTATTTTCAACAGTCTTGTAATCCGGAATTTCATCTCCGAAGTCTTGTTGAGATAATACACTGTCGATGGAGTCTTTTATGAATTCGGGTTTCATAGAAATGATGATAATTCACTATTGTGGGTAATACCTCACCAAATTATTTTTGTCCTCAAAGTATATAGTTCAGTATTACAAATTTAAAAATAATTGTTAAAAAGGGAGGAAAATAAAATGAATCAAACACTTAACGAGTTTTTCCAAATTAAAAACTCAGAAAAACAATGGAAGAGCATTTACACTTTGGGTGGCATTGTTACCATTATTGCTATGGCAGGTATATTGCTCGATATTATTATAGGCAGTGTAAATGGCGGAAACTTAGCAGCTCTGCCACAAACAGCAATTGACCGATTTGCCCAGTTTCATGCCGGCAAATTTCGAGGCTTATATAATCTGGATTTGATGAATATAATAATTCAGGTGGTTTTAATTCCGGCATACTTTGCCCTTTATGCAGCACATCGCAATGTCAATAATGCTTATGGCATGTTAGCTTTGTTAATATTCCTTTTCGGTTCTGTTATTATGGTTGCAAATAATACTGCTTTGCCTATGCTTGAACTGAGTAATAAATATTATTCAACAACAATTGAATCGCAAAAAGCTTTCTATGCTGCAGCCGGAGAATCAATGCTTGCCATGGGCGCTCATGGTAGTCCGGGAATATTTCTGGGATTTTTCATTCCCAACATAGCAAATCTGATAATGGCATTTGTAATGTTGAAAGGCTCAATCTTCAGCAAAATTAATGCATGGGTCGGAATTATCGGCAGTGTATTAATGCTGCTTTATGTAATATTGGTCAACTTTGGTTCAGAAGTAGAAAAAATGGCAACTGCTTTTGCCATGCCTGGAGGACTTTTACTTATGGCATGGATGATCATGTTTACAATTAAGCTATTCAAACTTAGCAGTGTTAATTCAAAAGAAGCAATCGTTTAAATAACGAGAATATTATATGGCAGGTTTAGGACATCTTGGATTCGGCTTTGCTGCAAAGCCTATTGCGCCCAAAGTTCATCTCGTGATTTTATTGATTGCATCAGAACTTATTGATATTCTTTGGGGCGTTTTCTATTTTACAGGCCTGGACCGTGGCAGTATTGATGGGAATTCTTTTCCATGGTCTCATAGTCTCTTCATGTCATTGATATGGTCTTTGTTGGCAGCGATTCTGGTTGGACGTATCTATCATGACAATCGTTCAGGCATAATTACGGGATTGCTTGTTTTCAGTCATTGGGTAATAGATTTCATCACACATCCGATGGGTGCGATATTGGGAGGTAAACCCTTACCTCCGGATCTGCCCCTTTTCTTCAATAGCTCGCAGAAAGTCGGAATTGGCTTATATAATCACTCTTTTACTATTGCTATTGTAACTGATATTGGAATGCTCATTGTCGGGATTGTCATTTATGTCTTCTATAGAATTAAACTTGAAAAACAGAAATAAGCAGAGCTACCTAGAATAAAATTACTAAACAAAGATAAAAACTAACCATAAAAATGCCTTCGTGCCGTCTTTCTAGAGTTTCGTCTTAACAAGAAAAATACAACAATTATACCGGTACTTGCCCATCGCCTGATAAACACTTCACCCTCTCGCCGTCATCTATCAACTTCTATTAATAAATTAGCAATACTACCTTATACCGGGACTCTCCAATCGCGCGACGGACAAAATCTTGTGCTAACAGTTTATTCATTATCTTGTTTAAGAATTTGATTTCTGCTAGAGACAATACTTGATTACAAAAATGACTGTCATGAAAAAACTCTTTCTTTTACTTTTTAGCCGTCTGTTTTTATTCCTGCTATTTCAAATATTTCTCGCTCTATTTCTTAACTCATGGAAGGAATCAATAAAATATTGGGCTCTTTCGGCTTCATTAACAAATATTGCAGGTATTGTTCTTCTGTCTATATTATTTCATCAGGAAAACATTCCGTTTTTCTCCATATTCCGCTTCCAAAAAGCAAATTTGAAAGGCGATTTATTATGGTTTGTAATACTTCTACTAATAAGTGTGCCAATTGCAATAATACCCAGTCTCGCTTTAAGTACATTGTTATGGGGGAATACTGAGTACTATCATCAGGTATTATTTCAGCCATTAAATCGGCCGTTGGTTTATTGCCTTCTCTTTGTATATCCTCTCACTACCGGATTGGTTGAATTGGCTACCTATTTTGGGTACATAATGCCTAGATTAAAAAAATACTTTAAATCTCAATGGATTGTTGTAGCACTGCCGGTTCTTGCCTTTTCTCTTCAACAATGTACACTGCCTTTGGTTTTCGAAACAAAATTTATTTTTTTCAGAGGAGTAATGTACCTGCTTTTTGCTCTCATTTATGGCATTGCATTATATAAACGTCCTTCATTACTTCCTTGGCTCGCTATCCTGCAACTACTCATTTACATTTTGCCAATGTCCACGCTACTAACCATGAGTCAGTAGAATAAACGTGGCTCAACTTTGTTCATTAAATTGCTAATCCTTTGATAATTAAATGTTCACTAAACTAACAAAAAACAAAAATGGACGAAAAAATCTTTTGGAGTATCGGTTTCGTACTGGTTGTCATGATATTATGTTTTGTAAAACCTAATATTGGTCGACTTTTTCTTGGATTCTTCTATTTAGTAATGGCTCTAGGTATTAACACTGTACTTGCATTTACCAATCCACAATCTATAGTTCAGATGGGTGAAAATTCTCTCATAGAATTATACAGGATTTTTTTCTCAAATGTAGTATCATTGGCCCCTATTCCATTTATCCTGCTTGTGGCAGTATTTGAAATAATAATGGGCTTATTGATTCTTAATAAGCATATAAAAGTAAAACTGGGACTAATAGGTACAACAATATTTTTATGTCTAATAACTCCATTTGGTTTTATCCAGTTACCATGGTTGGGAATTGCATTAATACAGTTATACTTAATGAGGAAGGACTTTGACAAAACATTTATTGAAATCATTGGAACAATTTTCGCAAAGTCAAAAACTAAAATTAATTGACAAGAAACGCCATATTTGATTTAACAACCAAACCGTCCCTTCGCTGTCAGACACATTACGCAAACATTAAAATCCGGGCTAAAAGTAAATTTTATCTTTTGCGTAAAGAGCCTTCCAGCCCGTCCCTGCAACTCGGCGAGACAGGCGGCTAAAGTAGAAAACTATATTACAACATAATAACTCCAAAATTTGCCCTGCAGCTAACTCACTGGCAAATGTAATAAGCTGTCAAGCTTCTGAATACATATACAATCAACGACTTAGCTTATTACACTTGCCAGCCAGGCTTCGACCCATAGTTTTCGGATTCTAATGAAAATATTGAAGGATAAACAGTAGATAAAAACAGAGAGATGTTCTCCGTAAAGAAAGATACCAATAGCATGACAAATCAGTGCTATCAACCGGGACTTAAAAAAAGTTTTATCTTGACAATTTCTGCAACCAGGACAGTTTTTAAATGAGCCCAGCAGCTAACAAGCGGGTATAGGCAATAAGTTTGTCACAATTTTTGCACCACACCTTGACAACTTTATCGTGAAAGAAAAATCTCGTCCGTTTACAGGCATCGTGATTCCGGCTCTGGACAGATCTGTGCTAAAGAGACAATTAAATCTTTCGCCGGGACTTGCAAAAATTGCGCCATACCTGCCTTGCCACCGGGACAGCTTTTTGGCTAAAGTACCAGGACTGGTGACCGGATGGCTGCGTCAGGTAACACTTACTGCCCATACCCGCTGGCCGTCAGACTGTCTAAAAACCTACCCTTTTTGTTCATAAGTATGCGGCTGGTGATTCTTCAAAAAACTATGTGTTTTGTACCTTAACTACATGAAATTCATACAAGGACAAGACAGAACTCAGATCAATCTCTTTCCGGTCTCACTGGATGAGTCAATCGATCCCGAAAATGAAGTCAGGATAATAGACCTGTTTGTCGATAGCCTTTCTATAAAAGATTATGGATTCAGAATGGACTTTATCGAAAATGGTCGGCCGGCTTATCATCCTTCGGATTTACTGAAACTCTTCATTTACGGATACCTGAATAAGGTACGGTTTTCCCGGGACCTGGAGAAGGAATGCAAGCGAAACATAGAAGTGATGTGGCTTTTAAAATGCCTCAGACCTGATCACAACACGATCTCCAATTTCAGGCGGGACAATCCGAAAGCCATAAAAAAAGTGTTCAGAGCTACGGTAGAGATTGCCAGGCATTTTAATCTCATCGGAGGTAAACTGATAGCTGGCGACAGCACCAAACTGAGGGCTCAGAACAGCAAGAAAAACAACTATAACCAGGCTAAAATAAACCGGCATATAGCTTATATCGATAATAAGCTGGAAGAATATACCAGGGCGCTTGCTGAAAATGACGGAGATAACCGTCAGCAAATAGAAGATGAGATCAATAAGCAGCAGAAGAGAAAAGACAATTACAGAGATCTTGAAAAGCAATTAAAAGAATCCGGGGAACCACAGATATCAATTTCTGATCCCGAGAGCAGGCAGATCATGCTTAGAAACAATATCACTGAAGTGGCATATAATGTACAATCTACTGTTGACTCTAAGAATTGCATTCCCATCGACTACAAGGTCACCAACCTGAACGACAGCAAAGCGATGGGCAATATGGTACAGAGAGCAAAAAGCATTCTCAGGACAAATGATTTCACTGCTTTGTACGATAAAGGTTTTCATACCGGATCAGAACTTAAAACGGCACAAGAGCTGGGAATAGAGACAATTGTCGCAATACCGGGAGTACCATCCACAAGTCAGGCGCCAAACCATGAGTATAATTATGAATGCTTCAGATACGATGAAATTGGGGACACGTATACATGTCCTGAGGGTAAAGTCCTCAGAACGAACGGATCATGGTATAAGGAATTGACAAGTAGTGGCAATGTCATTCTATTCAGGCAATATAAAACGCCAGCCTGTAAATCATGTCAGGCTCGAACAGAATGTACAAGATCCAAGACTGCCAGGTTGATACACAGAAGCGAATATGCACAGTACTATGAGGCAAATCGCAGAAACTATGAAGAGAAGGAGCACCTTTATAAACGTCGTCAGGCAATAGTTGAGCACCATTATGGCACTTTAAAAAGACAATGGGGGTTCAGTTATATACTCACCAAAAGGGGAATGAGCCGGGCGGGCTCCGATGTGGGGTTTATGTTTATTGCGTATAATCTCAGAAGAATTGGTAATATTTTGACCAGGGAAGTGTTGAAGGAGTATCTGAGGATGCTCATCTCTTCATTTTCCGGCATTCTTGACCTCTACTGGCTCTTTCTAATGAGTTCTGGCAAGCTGTTCCGGGCAGATTGCATATTACCAGTTGAAAACTCACGGTGGTTTAGGTGGGCTTAGAATAAGCCTGATCCGGAAATCTGAATGAGTTATTAGACAGACTCCCGTTAGCGGTCATTGGAAACACACACACGTTCATTAATAATTGAATAATGAAAGATAGACAAGAATATACATTAGGATATATTATTTCTGCTGATGAATCTAAAATTGGATTCAGAAAAATTGGCAATGGTGAAAGTTTGATTCTTTTACATGGATCATTGATGAATTCCAGATACTACGAGGATATAGCCAAATTTTTATCTCAAAAATTTACTGTATTCATTCCTGATAGACGAGGTAGAGGGCTTAGTAAAATGGCAGATTTAAAAAATTATGATATTAATAAAGAGATTGAGGATTTGGAAGCCATGGTAAAACATTCCAATTCAAAATTAATTGTTGGATTTAGCGCAGGTGCTGTCATTGCACTGGAAGCTTCATTCAAAATTCAATTTCAAAAAATGGCACTCTATGAACCACCTGCTTTGATAGATGGTAGGTTGCCAATCTCTACCAAATGGATTGATGAATTTAATGTAACTATTAGTAATAGAAAATATTTCAAAGCAATAGCGATAGCCGTGAAGGGGCTACAGATGAGTCCATTAAGTAAAAAGAATTTATGGTTTATTAGAGGAATGAGTTGGTTAATGATGTGGGGCCAAATCAAAAAAGATGCTTTTGAAGCATTACAAATGACAGGCCGGGAATTTGAGATGGGAAATTCAATGAATCCTGATATGGATAGATACAAGAATAATCAAACAGATACTTTAATCATTAGTGGAACTAAGTCAGTATCTTTTGAAAATCCACTCAACAAATTAGCTCAATGCATGCCATACGCAAAACGACTTATCCTGGAAGGATACGATCATGGTACACCTAATTTTGGAGATACAAAGAAATTAAATGAAGAATTACAAATTTTCTTATTAAATAGATCAATATAAATGACAACGAACCGCTAACACGGTCGGTGCTCAGGAATTGGGAGTTGAAACGATAGTTGCAATCCCGGGAGTACCTTCCACAAGTCAGGCTCCCGATCTGCTGTTCAATTACGAGTTTTTCAGATATAACAGGGAAGCTGACACATACACCTGTCCACATGGAGAGATACTCCACACCAACGGATTAATGGTATAAAGAGAAAACAAGTGCAGGCAATATTATCTGGTTTAAGCAGTACAAGACGAGGGCATGCAGAAATTGTCCGGTACGTTCACGATGTACCAGATCAAAGAAGGAAAGGCTAATACACAGAAGCGAATATGCTGATTACTACGAAAGGAACCGTATCAACACTATTGAGAAGGAACATCTTTATAAACGTCGTCAGGCGATAGTGGAGCACCCGTATGGAACAATAAAGAGGCAATGGGGGTTCAGCTATATTCTCACAAAGAAGGGAATGATCAGAGCGAGCTCTGATGTGGGGTTAATGTTTATTGCATATAATCTCAGAAGAATTGGTAATATTTTGACCAGGGAAGTGCTAAAGGAGTATCTGAGGATGCTCATCTCTTCATCTTCCGGCATTCTTGACCTCTACTGGCTCTTTCTAATGAGTTCTGGCAAGCTGTTCCGGGCAGATTGCATATTACCAGTTGAAAACTCACGGTGGTTTAGGTGGGCTTAGAATAAGCCTGATCCGGAAATCTGAATGAGTAATTAGACAGACTCCCGTTAGCGGTCATTGTAAAACGACAGTGCAACCATTAACCGACAGAAAATAAAACGGACAAACAAACAATTCATAACAATAAAATTAAACGACAATGAGAAAACTAAAATTACAAATGCAAATATCCGTTGACGGATATGTTGCAGGACCAAACGGTGAACTTGATTGGATGACTTGGAATCAAGACGAAAAACTTAAACAATTTACTCGTGACTTAACCAATTCATCAGACACAATTTTACTTGGGCGAAAAATGACAGAAGGATTTACAGCTAGCTGGGAAGACATGTTAAACAATCATCCAGAGAATCCCAATTTTTCTCTTGCAAAACAAATGGTTGAGTTTGAAAAAATTGCTTTCAGCAAAACAGTCAATTCACTTTCAGGTAAAAATGTTACTGTAGAAAATGGCGACTTAGCAACTGCTGTAAAAAAACTCAAAGCAAAGGCAGGCAAAGACATCGTTGTTTATGGTGGTGCAGGTTTTGTTTCATCACTAATAAAAGAAGGACTAATTGACGAGTTCAATTTTTTTGTGAACCCTGTTATGATTAGCAGAGGCATGAGAATTTTTGATTTGAATGACAAGAGACAAAAACTTTCTTTTCTTAGTTCAACGCCATACGAATGTGGAATAACAGTTCTTACTTACAAATTGAATAATGACTGACACGGCAAATAAGCAACGAACCGCTAACAGACAAACTAATAGACACGAAAATTAACGATACATAATCACAATTTATAAATAAAACAATATGAGAAAAATTATTGTCTTATCAACGATTACATTAGATGGAGTAATACAGTCACCCGGAGCAATTGAGGAAGATACATCCAACGGTTTCAAATATGGCGGTTGGCTTGCACGGTATGTTGACGAAGATTATAGCAAGGTGGTGCAAGAGGAACTGAAATCTGCAAATTATCTTTTAGGCAGAAAAACATTTGAAATTTGGGAAGCCTATTGGCCTCACCATGCAGACTTTTGGCCAGGTATCACTGACGGCACAAAATACATCATGTCAAAGACCATGAAAAAGTCAGATTGGAAAAATTCAGTTTTCCTTACAAGTTTGGCTGATATCAAAAAGCTCAAAAATTCAAATGGCTCTGACATTCAAGTTTGGGGCAGTGGTGAGCTTATTCAACTGCTGTTTAAGTATGAATTAGTGGACGAACTCCGGCTAAAAATTTGTCCCCTGACTATTGGTAAAGGGAAAAAATTGTTTAGCAACGGCACTATTCCGGCAGCATTTACATTAATAGAAAGTTCTGTTACACGAAGTGGAGTGATTATCGCCAATTACAAACCATCTGGAAAAGTTAAGACTGGTAATATTGAGGTCTAAGAAGACAGTGTTTTGTAATAAATTGAACAACGAATAATTAGGACGGCATCACAAATAAGAAAAATAGCTGCGCATAAACTTCTCTGCTGACTTCGGTCTTGACAGTTTTGTGGGAACAGCGCCACATGCCGCTAACAGCGATCATTGTAAAACGACAGACAGACATTGAACATTTTTAAAAATAAATTGCGACCATGGAAAAAACTAATAGCGATAAAAAATCAAGCGGACCCGGTGCGACACCTTTCGCACAGACATATTTTCACGGGACAAGGTCTGACTTGAAAGTTGGTGAGTTTATCGAAGTTGGTTTCAACTCTAATTACGGACAAAGAAAAAATGCAAAATACATTTTCCTTTCCGCAACATTGGACGCTGCAATTTGGGGTGCAGAACTTGCATTTGGGGACGAAAGAGAAAGAATTTATTTAGTTGAACCAACAGGACCAATTGAAGACGACCCTGACTTGACTGACAAAAAATTCCCTGGCAACCCGACAAAATCTTATCGTTCGACACAACCATTTAAAATAGTTGGTGAGGTTACTAATTGGCAAGGACATCCACCAGAACAAGTTAAAGCAATGAAAGACGCATTAGCTAAGCTGAAAGAACAAGGAATTAATTCACTGAATGACGAATAACATTGACGATAAAAACAACGAACCGCTAACAGCACCTACCAGTAATTGGCGCGGACGAGGTAATATAAAGTTTTGCATCTTTAACCAACCTTTTGTAGGTATTGAAAGTTGAGTGTTCCAAACGCCAACCACTTATAAAGCATCCTCTTTCAGGACAGATAGAAACAAATCTTCAAAGGCTAAGAGAAGATCCACGATATCTGATTGAAGGTAATTATAAAATAATCTACAAAAGGATCAAGGAGGGCATATTGATTACTGATGTGTTTGACACAAGGCAAGATCCTATTAAAATTTTTAAATCAATAACAAAGTCCGGCACCTAACAAGTAGGACTCTGAGCTGTCTGAAAGACCCATCGATGAGTCTGTGTTGAACTATATCAACCGCACCAGAGCTTATGCACTTTCCGAAGGTTTTCGTTGATTTTGAAGATATTTTTAATCAGAGTTCATAACATTTTGCAGGCTTTTTGCACTTTCGATTGACAGAAGACAACCGGAAAGCGGGTAATCCGCCAGACTGAGGACTCCTCTACCCTCTTTTTGTCCTCGTCCGGACATTCCTCCCGTGCTTGCTGCAGGAGTGCAAAATGTTGTGATTATCAGGAATGAGGATTATGGAAGCAATGGAAAATTGAACCCGGAGATCCTATCCTGGGCAATTCCCTGAAAGTGATCATTTTTCCGGTTTTACACGTCGGGCAAAGACAAAGATTAACACCCGTCAGACGTTCAAAGCGTTGTTGTTTAGTCTAGACAGATTGCCCGAAATGCTAACTAAAAAAGCAATATTTTACTCTACAATCGGGATTCAAAATACTTTATAACTTTGATTTATTTCTTGATTCTTGAAACGAGTTATTGGATCTGCCAGGTTACATCAAAACTGATGACCTATTGACAAAAAAGTGAAATGAGACAGAGAGGAATTAATTACGACATAGGCATTGAGTTTGATGAAAAATATCATTCAAGACCTAAATTTGACATAGTGGTTATAAAGCGTGAACTTGAAATCATCAAGACAGATCTTCATTGTAATGCTATCAGAATTTCAGGGACAGACATTGAGAGATTGATTACAACAGCAGAATCAGCTTTGAAACTTGGATTTGAAGTTTGGCTCTCACCACACCTGCATGACAAAGACGAACAGCATACACTTGACTATACTGTAAAATGCGCAATAGCAGCAGAACGTTTGCGAAAACAGTATTCAAAACTTATTTTCATTCTAGGTTGCGAACTGACATTCTTCATGAAAGGTATTTTAAAAGGGAAAAACGTATTTGAAAGGCTTGGTAATCCAATATCTTTAGTATGGCGGCTTAAAATATTGGGTTTACACAATAAACCATTGAATGCTTTTTTATTTAAAGTTAATAATGCAGTAAGACAGGTTTTTTACGGAGAGGTAACTTATTCATCAGCACCAATTGAAGAAGTTGACTGGAGTTTGTTTGATTTTGTGTGTCTTGACTATTACAGAGAAGCCCGAAATAGAAGTTCATATGCCGAACGACTTAAACGACACTTTTCTCATGATAAGCCAGTTATAATAACAGAGTTTGGGTGTTGCACTTACAAAGGAGCAGAAGATAAAGGAGCAAGGGGATGGACAATTACAGATCAGAAAAAAATACCCCTTCAAATTCAAGGCAATTATGTGCGTGATGAGCAAATTCAGGCACAAGAGCTCTCTGATTTGCTATATATACTTGATGAAGCAAAAGTGGATGGTCTTTTTGTTTTTACCTTTATTTCACCTGCTTTGACATATAACGAAGACAAAAGGTTTGACCTTGACATGGCTAGTTATAGTCTAGTTAAGAGCTATGTTGATAGGTACGGTGATACATATCCCGATATGACTTGGGAGCCAAAAGAATCATTCAGAACTGTTGCCAGATATTTCTCAAAGTTAATTTAGGTTACCCTTGACAGTTTTAAAATTGCCCGAAATGCTAACACGTATGGTGCTATAGGCACTGGCAGACAGCCGCGAGTTGTCAGCCCAAGTGGCGAAAATTTCATTACCAAGGTTCTCTGATTGTCAACTGAAAGATAAAATATCATGAATAGAGTTGTTTTAATATTGTCTGTATTCATCCTAAGTGTGAGTTGCAGCAAAAACGAAGTAACCTTTGTTGGTATCGAAGATATTTCATTTGAAAATTATCCGAAAGCGGATGGCTCTACTTCTGCTAGAGTGTTGAATGTGATGGTGGCTTGTAAACTGTTGGGTGTTCCCTATGTATGGATTCCACCAGGAGCTGTTACTGAGTGGACCTTAAATCCAATACTTTCGGAACTCCCCGAACAGTATAAAGACTTTTTTTGGCAACATGTTAAAAGTTCTCAAACGCATGGAGCATTTATGAATTTGATTGATGGAAACGCAGATATTATTCTAACACACAGAACTATTTCTCCTGATGAAAAAGTCCATGCTGACTCTGTTGAAGTTACATTAATTGAAACACCAATCGCATTAGACGCTTTTATCTTTGTTGTTAACAAGAATAATCCGGTAAAATCTCTTACAGTCAACCAGGTTCAGAAAATATATACTGGAGAGATTACCAATTGGTCGCAAGTTGGTGGCAATAATGCAAGTATTAAAGTTTTTACACGTCCACGCAATTCAGGTAGCGAGGAGATACTGAGAGAGTTAGTTATGGATGGTTTAGAACCGGCTGATTTTCCAGCAAGTGCAATAGGTGGTATGTCACAGGTTTTTGGTGAGATTTTAAATAACGTGGACGGTATCTGTTATACTTTCAATAATTACAAAGATTTGCAAGCACGAGTACCTGACAGCGAAGTGCCTAAATTAGCCATTAACAGAATTTTCCCCGATAAAAACACTGTTGAAAACAGGTCATATCCTTTCATTTCAGAAGTACATGTTGCAATTCGTTCAAATTTAGACCATAACACTATGGCCTATAAACTGTACGAATGGTTGCAATCGGAGAGTGCAAAATCGACAATCACAGATTGTGGATTTATCCTGAAATGATAGAGTCATTAATCCTCTCAAGTATTTGATAGAATTCCAAATCGACAATTTAAAAACATATGAATCCACATGACAAGAATAAAATAAAACACTGCCTATACGGACAATAAAGGTAAGTTGTTTGTCAAGGTTTTTGCAAACTGCTCCTGCACCTAAAACAAATCCGTAATGGCCGCGGCACCCGGACACCCACAGCTGCACGCAATTAAAATTCTGCACATTGACTAATTCCTGCCTCCGAGACAATCCCGATAGCCATCGGGAATACCGCGAAACTGCGCCAGTGCCTTTTTCCAACTTTATCTGCCGGGAGAAATTTCCGGCCGTCAATCAAACTTATACCGCGCCCGCTCCCAATAAAACTTGTTCCCTTGCCGATAGCTATCGGCAGGCAAAAAGCACGCCATACCCTTCCTGTACCGGGTGAATTTCCCGGCTAAAGTACCAGGACCCTGCCCGGTACCTTCGTCGGGTACCACAACCTCCCTTTATTGCCGTTATGGGCAATAGCGCTGATTAAGTGATATTTACCCAATAAGATTCAATAGCATGACAGCTTCGTTATTCCTTGACAAATTATCTGTCAGCGCAACTAGCCTATAACGGATTATCAATATAAATTGCAATTTTTAAACTAGACAAATACTAAATCCATGGACATTCAGGTTTTTAATCCAGACAAGATTTTCTCAAAACTTAAAACTTTTGTTACGGCTTTGATCTTACCGGAATTACTCTCAAGGGTTATCCTCCAATGTCCTGTTATTTAAAAATTAAATACAAATCAGATAAGATTAATATTACCTCCCATAATAGTTTTGGATATGGAAAAAGAAATTAAGACAAAATCAAATTCTGTGACTCCAAGAGATGCAATTGTTGTAGAAGTCATATTCATCCTAATTGCCGTTCTTGTAAACTTAATTTTCAGGAAAGTCAGTGTGCTTTCTCTCCTTTTAAAAGGAGAAACTATACATTTCCAGATACTCTTAGGATTAAACATTGGACTTATTCTTTCTCTTGGTTTAATTACCTTCTTCATTTTGAATAAAACTATAAAGAATGGGATACAACACTTGTCAGCTCTTTCTTCATACTCATTCTTTATACTTGCCTTAACTGGATTATTCGCCGGAATAGGTGAGGAACTACTATTTAGAGCAACAATCCAGGAATTTTCAGGTATTTGGATTGCGTCAATACTATTTATGCTTGCTCATGCACAATATTGGGCAGTTCCACCAATTAACAGAGGTAAAATAATCTTCGCTTTAATTGCCTTTGGAATGGGATTATTACTTGGAGTTATCTATTTAAAGATTGGACTCATTACCGCAATAGCAGTACATTCATTGATTGATATAACTGGCTTTATTGCCATCAAAAAAATAATCTTCAAAGAAGTCACTATATAAAAATTTCAAAATATCACTTCATCCGGGGTTGCAAATGAATCCTCACGGATGTGCTCTTGATGCATTCTAACGTCCATGTGAATGGTTGATCATCATTGAGTAGTAATGCAAAGGTGGTTCAACGCACCACCGGGTGACGATTTATGTAGTCTTTAGAGTGCTTGAGCCGTATGCGGTGAAAGTCGCACGTACGGTTCTTAGGAGGGAAAGGCGGGGTAACAATCCCCGACCTATCCGACAACGACCCTGCAAAAACTATCATAATAAGGATAAAATTGACAAAACAGTCAGAAATAAATAAACTCATAGACCATCTTTTTCGACTCGAATCAGGAAAGATGGTAGCTGTATTAACAAGGATATTTGGTACAGATAACTTAGACATGGCGGAAGATGTCGTACAAGACTCATTAATAGAAGCCATCAAAGTATGGACCTACAAAGGTATTCCTGATAATCCATCATCTTGGTTATTTAAAGTTGCAAAAAACAAGGCATTAAATATTATTAACCAGGAAAAATACAAACGACAATATTCATCTGACGTAAAACACTTTATACAATCAGAATGGGCTGCTGAACCGACATGGAATCATCTTTTTTCCGAACAAGAAATTTTAGACGACCAGTTGAGAATGATGTTCACCTGTTGTCATCCTTCTATTTCTACAGATTCACAGGTGGATTTGACATTGAAAACTCTTTGTGGATTCAGTATTCAGGAAATATCAAAAGCATTTCTTACTAGTGAAGAAAATATAAATAAAAGACTTGTTAGGGCTCGAAAAAAAATTAGAGCAGAAAAAATCAGATGTTTTTGCTTTACTATCACTAATGCAATTAAACGCATCCCGATTTAAAGCAAGACAAGATGATAAAGGCAATATTCTGACATTAGACAAACAGAATCGCTTAAAATGGGATTACTCGTTGATGGAGAAAGGGTTTAAAAATTTAGAAAAATCGGCAGACAATTTAATATCCATTTATCATATCCTTGCAACCATATCAGCTTATCATTGCTCAGCAGCCAATTATAGTGCAACCGACTGGCAACGTATCCTTTCTTTATATGACAAATTAGTTCAAATTGACAATTCCCCAATTGTATTACTCAATCGTGCAATCGCACTTTCAAAAGTAAGTGGTGAAGCTGATTGATGACATTAATAAATAAAATATAATGAGAAAATTATTAACGGATACGGATGATTATGTATACTCTACAAAAATCCTTCAACTACTTAAGACCCCTGGTTATGCTGGGATAGGACTCTTACATATGATAAGGGTGAGAATAGCACAACATGAATTACCTATAAATACGGATGAACTTAAGTACATGCTCAGAATAACAGGTGACCTGGAAGAAATATGGAACTTTTTAATTGACAATGGTTATGTAATTGAACAAGATGGTGAGATACTTGAAGAATCGGCCCTTGAAAATGCTGAAATATATAAGAGAAGAAAAGATCATGATAAATTATACCAAAAGAACAGTAGGGAGATGATAAAAGAGGTTGATTATAATATGCCGAAGATAGAATAATCGTTACGACATCGACACGACGTCGTTACGTAAGTAAGATAATATAAGTTAAGATAATATAATCAGAGTAGACAAGGATCAAAATACAAGGTAGTAAAGGTATCTTCAGTAGTATAGTAGCAGGAGCATTAATCTATCAGGCTATCTCTTTATTAGATATTGAATAGAATGTTGCAACTATGTTGCAACCATCTAAAATAAAAAGGAGCTATAATTTATCTAACTCCTTTATTATCTTTGTGATTCCGGCGCGATTCGAACGCGCGACCCACAGCTTAGAAGGCTGTTGCTCTATCCAGCTGAGCTACGGAACCTGTTTCCGCCGCAAAATTACATTTTTTTTCAATTCCTGCAAGTCCTGCAGCAAATTGGGAAAGGCAGTATATGCTCAATGCCATTCCGAGCGGAAGAGATGAATTTATTCCGGCAGTGTCACTGCCATGGACAGGTGATTAGTACGGCAAACAATCTACACCTGATAATTCAGAAAATTATTTAAACTGAGTCCTGTAATCTCTTGGTGAGATCCCTTCATTTTTCCTGAAGTGCTTATTGAAGTTGGATATACTTGCAAAGCCGCATTCTTTAGCAATATCCTGTACCTGATATTCAGTTTCCCTTAAAAGATAGCATGCTTTGTTTGTCCGCACCCTGTTAAGATATTCGACAAATCCGGCACCGCAGTTATTTTTGAAGTACCTGCTGAAGGCGAAGGGGCTCATTTTAGCTATTTTAGCTATCCTTTCAAGTGAAATGGGTTTAAAGTAGTTTTCTCTTATATACGTATAAACATCTGTCATCCTCTTGTTTCCTCTTTCATCGAAGGCCATTTTATAATTTTCAGAACAGATGTAGCCTTTTTTTTCTGATGCGCACAAAATTTTTACCGTATTAAAGAAATCGATCATTTTATCCAGTCCCTTATTTCTTATCATCTGTTCGAGGTGCGGAAGGGCTTTTTTAGCATCTTCGACTGAGAAGAATATTCCTCTTTCAGCATCATTTAGAAGCTCTTTAAGGCTATGCAGCTCATGTTGAGACAGAAGGGATTCACCAAGAGAATCGGATTTAAAATGGACCATAATGCCATGCTGTTCAGGAAGGGCATTATCCGTTTTATAATAATTCCAGCAGTGAGGAATATTCCCGGCAATAAGAACCATGTCAAATCTGTCGAACAGTTCCACGCTGTCGCCGATAATCCTTGTGCCGTTGCACATAATATTCAGCACAAGTTCATATTCAGGATGAAAGTGCCAGTATCCGCCCTGATCTGTAATATATGATGCCCTGAATCCGCCTCCGTCATCATATAATATTTTCTCAAGTTCTGCAACCATAGGTAAAATCAGTAATTTGTGACCGGCTTGTACCAAAATTAGTTAAAATTTTATCATTATTCAATCCCTCTTGTGATAAATTTTTAAAAGATTTGTTTGACAAAACAAATTTTTCTTGTATATTTGTTACCAAGCTCATGCTATTGGTACTAAGAGGAGTTGAGCAAGGGTAGGGAGTGAAGATCAACAGGATTGTATTGCAGACATTGACTTTCACATCAGGAGCCTTCAGGATTAGCGCCAGCTTTCCTTGGTTCCATCCTTTTATCAGACAGTAGACACGGGTATTATCTTATAAATAAGACCCGCTCTCTGATTTTCACAACCACCCTTCCTCCTCTTATTTTTCACCCTATCCCATCTTATTTTAGTGATTTTAGACATAATATTGGAAAGAGAGCGCGGGAAATCAATATCTTTGGTTCCGGGGGAAGGATGATTTCTAATAAAAATTAAGCTTGTATGGAGTTATATGAAGACATACATCAGCAGACGGGAGAAAAATAGCACATTAATCGTTATATATGGAGGTTGGGGTACTGATGAAAATGTTTTCCTGCCCCTTTATACGGAGGATTCTGATATCATCCTGTTTTACAATTACTCGGCAGATGAGGCTCTTGTGCTCCCTGAAATGAAGACTTATGAAAAAGTAACGCTTATAGGCTGGTCAATGGGTGTCTGGGCAGCAGAATATCTTTCACCAAAGACCGGTATCAAGGCAGATGTAACGATAGCAGTAAACGGGACTCCTATTCCGGCTGATGATCATTATGGCATACCTCTCAATGAACTTGAGGCTACCCTGAACAATATATCAGAAGGTAATATGGAAAACTTCTATATCAGGATGTTCGGCGACAGGAGGAGCTATAAAAAAAACATTGACAGGGTGCCGGTCAGAAGCGTAAATTCTCTTCACCAGGAACTGAGATGGCTGTACAACAGGATCATGGAACAAAAAGAACCCGGTTTCAGATGGGACTATGCCGTAATTAGTTCAAGGGACAAGATCTTCCCTTCAAAAAATCTTATTGGCTACTGGAAGAAGGAAAAGAAGACAAAGCAAATAATACTTCCTGTCTCTCATTATTGTTTTCATGAATGGAACTCATACAATGATTTCATTGGCTTTGTAGAGAACTTCGAAACTCTCCATGGCAAAAGGAAGAAGTTATCAGCGCGAGTTTTCAGAGGTTTTTAATCAAAACATTCATATCTGATTTTGCAATGAGCCGGTGAAATTTATCCAGAATACTGATGGCTTTTTTGTAGTCTTTCGATTTGCTGACAACTATTTGCGAGAGGCCGCTCTTGTCGAGTCTGGAGAAAACAAAGCTGATTGTCATCCTGTTTATATCAAGCGCCGGCTGGTACAATCTTTCTTTATGCTCACTCTCATGCAGGATTGAGACGAGTTTTGCATTTGAAAGGTCCAGCAGTATGTCTCTGGCAAGTCGCACCGGAATATTCAGATTCTGCGCAATCGTTTCAGCGCTGACAGGCTTTTCTCCTCTCGAGAAATTAAGTATAATTTCATGCAGTATCAGTATTACCAGGGCTCTCTTCTGATAGTGACTGATATTGAGTGAGACAGATTCGAGCTCATAATGGAGGAAATTCTGGTTGGCGAATGAAAGTTCCGCACCAAAGAGTACAACAAGCCAGCTACTCTGCAACAGCAGTATCAGAAGGGGAAATGCGGCAAAACTTCCGTATATGGCATTGAGCTTTGTAATACCAAACTGCAGGTCAACATAGAACCATTGCAGAAATTGCAATATTGTACCGGCAACAATTCCGGATATCAGAGCAGGAACAAATTTCACTTTGGCATTTGGCATTATTATGAACAGGATAGTAAGTACTATCCA
This sequence comes from uncultured Bacteroidales bacterium, assembly GCA_963789465.1. Taxonomy (GTDB): domain Bacteria; phylum Bacteroidota; class Bacteroidia; order Bacteroidales; family VadinHA17; genus LD21. Next base: position 1,115,529 of record CAWBLL010000019.1, on the reverse strand, counting down.
GCTTATAATAAAGGGTGTCAGCCTGATCAGAGTGCTTATTACAGGTTTGAAAATATCGAGAATCGGCGCTTTTGAAATAAATTCAACCAGTTCGGTACCGATAAATACCTTCACGCTGCTTGAGAGAATAATGAAGACCGGTGCAATCATCATTATAGTCAGGTAATCGGTAAATTTCCTGTACCATTGACGCGAGCTTCCTACTTGCCAGATATGGTTGAAAGCATCTTCGATGCGATTCAGCAGTGACATAACCGACCAGAAAAGTACTATTACTCCGGCACCTGCTATCGGGCCTCCCTTTGTTTGTTCAATGGCATTTTTTGCATTATTAAGCAAAAAATGAAGAACTTCCGGCTGGGAGCTGAATTTTTCAGTTATCAGCGCCTGCAGGTTGGCATCGAGTTCAAAGCCCTTTGCAATTCCAAAAGCTATAGCTGCCACAGGTATGATCGAGAGAAGTGAATAGAACGTTAGTGCCGATGCCCTGAGCTGAACTTTATCGTTCAAAAATCCTCTGGATGCCAGCATAAGGATCTTCAACTGCTTAAAGAAAAAAGTTTTTCCTCTTGAAAGTTCTGAAAGAGGGGTATGCCAGATCAGGTAGTTTAAGCGTTTTATCTTTTTAACACTCCAAAGGACGGGATTTGCCATAATTAATGATCTCTTTTAACAATCAGGGCTTAATACAGCTCCATGAACCAAATATACAAAATAGCAGGGTGTGTAATATATTAATTCATAAAATTTTAAACATTTGGCATCAATCCATGCTCCCGTTCATTTATCGGGGCAAAAATTAAGCAAACTCCAATGATAAAAATAATTATTATTTTCGCACCGAAATATTTTCTAAATGAAGGTTGAAATTCTCGAGTTTGTAGAAGGAGCCAAAAGAGCGAGGGGAGTAACAGTTATCATAGATGTATTCAGGGCTTTTTCAGTAGGATGCTATGCATATGATTCAGGGGCAGCCGGGATAATCGCCACTGCCGGAGTTGAAGATGCTTTCCTGCTGAAGAAGAGGTATGAGAATGCTGTTCTGGTCGGAGAAAGGAACGAGAAAAAGGTTAAGGGATTTGATTTCGGGAATAGTCCGACGGAAATAATCCAGGCTGATCTTAACGGTAAAACCGTCATCCATACAACATCTGCAGGAACGCAGGGTCTTATTAACGCCTCCGGTGCCGATTTTGTTCTGACCGGTAGTTTTGTAAATGCCTCCGCAATAGTAACGTTCATCAGGGCTTTAAATCCGAAGCTTGTCTCACTGGTAGCCATGGGCTACAGAGCCGAAATATCTGCCGCCGAAGACCTGCTATGTGCAGAATATATTAAAAACAAACTTTTCAACAGGAACCATTTCAATGAAGAGAAAATTAAAGATCTGAGGAATACTTCCGGCAAACGATTCTTCAATCCCGACAATCAGGCCTTCTCTCCCCCATCCGATTTTTTCCTCTGCACCATGAAAAACAGATTCAGTTTTGTTCTCAGGGCAGAGACAAGATCAGACGGCAATGTTGCTCTGATAAAAACAGAGGTTTAAAAACCACAAGCAACTTTATTTCAGTAATTTAATGGCAGGCGAATTGGCCTTAAAATGTATTATTAATTCACAATTCGCAGCATTAAAAATGCGTGGACAGGGTCAGAGAATCGGCTTCACTTTTTTTCTTCTGTGGATTTCCCTGTAAGTGCAAAACATGGCAACCCGGTAAAATCTGAAAAGCAGAATAGAAATATTTCCTGATTCAAGTCTTATTTCCATTCTGTCTCTGTATCGTATATAAAATCTGGCAAAGAGATAGGTCAGCCTGAAAAATCTGAGAATATTGTATGTTCTCAATACCTTGACCGTTCTGTGAAAACGTCTTCTTATCAGTAACATTTTCATAAAGTTTGCTCAGGTTTTCTATGCCCAGCTTGGTTTTATTAAGAAATTCCTTATTTGTTTCAAGTCCTTCATGGATAAGTCCATTATCAATATGGAGCACCTCAATGTCTGCTTTTTTCAGCTGGTATCCCATAAGTGTGTCTTCATATCCGTATTGCTTCAACTCCTCATTAAACCGGATTTTTGCAAATACTGTCTTCTCTATAAGGACATTAAACGTAGAGAACCATTCATTTGGATTTTTATTCTTTTCCGAAGCCTTGCGTTGCTCGCGCCATTTTCCATATTTCCAGCGCAAAAGCTTATCGGGATCGCCCGGGAGGTGCATCATGGTATAAAATGCCACCACAGATAACCTTGTAAAATGGAGCCATAGGGAGCCATTTTTTGAAATAAGCTTCTGCAGTTCCTGGTAATACGGTGTCAGCATCGATAAAAAGCAAATAATCTCCGGAGGCTTCCATGGCCAGTTTATTTCTGATCGCAGCCCTGCCGATATTTTTTTCAGATGATATAAGTCTCACACCGTCACCTTCAAGAGAAGCATACTTCTCCTTAAATTCAGGAGAGGAACCATCATCACCAATAAGTATCTCAAAGAATTCAGGGACTTTACCCAGTGCACTTTTCATTCCATGAACGAGTGCAACGATATCATAATCGTATACTGGAACCAGAAGGGAAATCTTCATTTCAGGTTATAGGTTGAAAAATCAAAAGTACAATATATTTTAATAATATTTACTCTGGCAAACTTTGGCAGAGAAATTGCAATAACTAATTTTGCTTCTTCAGATTAATTCAGATTTCTATATGGGAAAATTATTTGTATCTCTGTTACTGCTGATATTGCCGGTACAGTTATTCAGTCAGCTAAAAAGCGGCTATGAAATTGATATCACTCTTGATGGTCTGGCTGATTCGACGATTTTCCTGGCATATCATCTCGGGGACAAGCAATACATCAGGGACACTATCAGACTCGACATGTCGGGACATTCCGTTATCAGGGGCGATGAAGCTCTGCCACAAGGAATATATATGATAGTTCTTCCCGACCGGAAATACTTTGAGGTACTGATATCAAAAGACCAGAATTTTTCATTACGATGTGTTTATAATGATTATTTCAATACCCTGCGGTTTTCAGGATCTGATGAGAATTCAGCATTTCTGGCGTATCAGAAGAAATGGATGGGAATGCAGCAAAGGGATGCGGATCTCGGGAAGCGGGCCCAGAATAACAGGCAGAACAGTGACTCGGTAAAGATTCTTGTGGCTGAACAGAAGGCTCAGGAGTCCAATATGATAGCCTATCTTAAGGAGGTCATTGCGGAAAACAACGGTAACCTTCTGGCTCTTCTTGTTAAAGCCATGCTTCCGCCGGTGAAGTCCCCGTTTTTAATATTCCGTCGGTTGTAGCCAATCCTGATTCAATAAGATGGATAATGAATTATAATTATAACAAGGATCATTATTTTGACAACATTGATTTTACCGATGAACGGTTGCTCAGGACACCCATTTTGTATGCACGCCTGAATAATTTCTTCACAAATGTCCTGATCCAGGCTCCTGACTCCATTAATAAGGAAATAGACCTAATCATGAAAAAGTGCGAGCCGAATTACAAAGTCTATCAGTTTGTTGCCGTATACCTGTTCAACCATTTCAGGGAGAGTGAAATCATGGGACAGGATGCGGTTATGGTAAAACTTGCTGATGACATCTATCTTTCAGGGAAGGCAGACTGGGTATCGAAGGAGTTTAAGGACGATCTCAGGAAGCAGATTGAACTGATCCGTCCGAATCTCATTGGGAAAAAGGCTCCCAATCTGATAATGGATTCTTACAGTGGCATTCCTGTTGCTCTGTATGATGTCCGCCAAAGATTTTACGGTACTTTATTTCTGGGAGCCAAACTGCGGACATTGTCAGGAAGCCACACCCAAGCTTAAAGCCTGGTACGAAAAGCAAAAAAACTACAGTGTCGGGATCTTTGCCGTATGCACACAGTCTGACAAGGAAAAGTGGACAAAGTACATTGAGGATAATAAACTTACCTGGATAAACGGCTGGGACCCGCAGCGATTGTCCCGTTTTGACTCATACTACAATGTACAGTCGACGCCTCTTGTGTACATTCTGGACAAAAACAAGGTAATAATTGCAAAAAAACTTTCAGTCGACGATATAGGACCGTTTATTGATAATTACAGAAAAATGGTCAGGTAATTATTTAATTTGCCTGGTTATACAGATTATAAAATCGTACAGCGATCCGAATTCCAATATTGATTCTTCGGTGGTAAGTTTCCATTTTCCGGAGGAACCCGAAGGGACTTCAACAAATGGAATGTTCTCCCCTTCCGATACCGAAAAACCAGCCCTGTTCAGGGCCTTCCTGGTATAATAAAGCATAATACCCTCTCCTGTCAGGTTTACCGAACCACGCTTCCCGGTAATGAAGGTATAGGTTCCATGTTCATAATCATAATGAACAGTTGATGAATCAACCAGGTGATTAAAGGCTCCCTGAAGCATCAGATCTTCCGGTGCTCCTTCAACAAGCCGGTCATCAGCTAAAAGCCAGACTTTATCCGCCTGGCTCATTGCCACATTCAAATCATGTGTAGAAAACACAATTGTCTTGCCGCTATTCTGTGAAAGTAAATGCATAAGGTGAAGAATCTCGAATTTACTTCCTATATCAAGGAAAGCCGTTGGTTCATCCATCACGAGTATTCCCGTATCCTGGGCCAGTATCCTTGCTATCATTGCTTTCTGCCTTTCACCATCGGAGAGTTCGGAAACCAATCTCGACGATAGAGCCGACATTCCTGTCATTTTTATGGCATCATCGATGATGGCATGATTATCGCTGTCGATCTTCCCTAACCAGTTTGTATAGGGAAATCTGCCGAGAGCTACAAGATCGTAAACCCTCATATTACTGACATTTACTATCTCGGTGGAAATATAGCCGATTGTACGGGCAAGGTCATTCCTGGAATATTCACGGATACTCTTTCCACCGTATGTTATTTCTCCGCCCAGTGATGGCTGGAGCCCGGCAATCGTTCTGAGAAGAGTGCTTTTACCGATACCGTTCTTTCCGACAAGGGCCACCATTTCTCCCTTTTTTGCATTGGCAGTAAGCGGCGGTAACAGGAGATTTTCACGATTTCCGTCCGGGTACCCAATTCTAAGGGCTGCAAGCGACAATATTTCTTCATGATCATTCTTCATTGAATTACTCCTGAATATCTGCGGTTTCTGAATATTACCCAAATGACTACGGGAATACCAATAAGAGAAGTAACGGAATTAACGGGCAGAACGCTTTCCGACCCGGGCAATTGAGAAATAATATCACTTATAAGCATAATAATTCCTCCTGTGAGTATTGTTCCGGGAATGAGGATCCTGTGATCGGACGTTCTCAGCAGTATCCTGGATATATGTGGCACAGCAATGCCAATAAAGCCTATTGGTCCGCAGAAGGCGGTCACACTCCCAGTAAGTATGCTTGTAGAGGCAAATATCACACCCCTCGATAGCTTCACATTTAATCCTATACTCGCAGCATAATTTTCTCCTATCGAAATAGCATTGAGCATTTTGGCAGAAGCCATGCTGAGTAAAATACCTGCTGTGACCGAAATAAGAAGTACTTCCAGTTGAGCTTTTGTCAGATTTCCCAGGCTTCCCATAGTCCATATAACATATGACTTTAACATCGACTCAGCGCTGAAATATTGCATGATCGTCACAATTGCCGAAATGCCGCTGGCGAGCATGATACCAATGATAAGGATGGTCATGATCTCCCTTACCCTGTAGGAAATTGACATTATAAGTATCATAACCGCACCTGCACCTGTCCATGATGCAGCTATCAGAATCCAGTTTCCAAGGCCTGTCATAACCCCGGAAGATAATCCGGCTGAAAATCCTAGAATTACGAATGCCACACCAAGACTTGCTCCCGAACTTATGCCCAGGACATCAGGTCCGGCCAAAGGGTTCCTGAATAGAGTCTGCATCTGCAACCCACTTAATGATAAGGCAATTCCAACTACAATAGCCGTTATGGCCTTTGGAATCCTGAATTCAAATATAATTGTCCTGAGAGGAGTGTCAGCAGCATTAAACAGGGCATTGAAAACATCAGGGAACCTAAGGCTCACCGAACCAAAGAATATATCAAGGCACAGGAAGATGAGCAGAAGGAACAGGAGACAAATGAAAACCCATCGTTGTCTCCTTCCTCTCCTAAGAAGAGTATCTTCAACTGTTTGTTCGGGCCTGGTCAATGTTTAATTTATTTTTCTGTAATAGTATAATTTGTGAAGTGGGAACAGGTCAGGATGCAATATGGATCCTATATCAGTGAGTATGATACTGGGGAATACTGTGCCACTCTCCCAGAAATCATTTCCCCCGTCAACAGTTACACGGTTATTATTATTGAACAGCCGACCGTTCCGGAAACAAGCAAGCTGGCTCAGTCGCGGATCCACTGCAGGAATTTCACTTTTGTTCCTGACAGTCCCGATATTGAGCCAGAAGTCAGCTTTCAGAGCATTCATATAGACATTTTCAAGACCGAAGGGCATTGAAGATGAAGACTTTGAATCTTTCCAGAGGTAGTTGCCTCCTGCATCATCTATCAACTGGCTGATAAATGAATTTCCTGGTGACACGAACCATGTATCCTTGAAGGGAAGACCAAGCAGCACATTTGGTTTATCAGTAATATGAGACGAAATAAATGACTTAAGTTCAGTGTATTTCTTCACTTCGTTATTAAATATGCTGTCTGCAAGCTTTTCTTTGCAGTATATGGCCCCGAACAGTTTGATCCATTCCGCTTTAGCAAGAGGATCAGTCTCGAGATAATCAGCGTTATAAATAACCCTGATACCCAGTTCCTGCAATTTACCCACATAACCTGATGATTCGCTGCCTACTCCATAGATCATAGTGATGTCGGGACTGATCTTAAGGATAAGTTCTTTATTAAGGTTTGCTTCATAACCGACATCGCTGACGAGACCCTCAGCGGCCATTTTTTTCAGTACTTCTGAATAGATGAATCCGGTACCTGACATGCCTGCAATGGTATTCTGCTCCCCCAAAGCCAGGATCATCCCAACATGCGTTGTCGACATGCAAACTATCTTTCGCACGGGAACTCTGATTATCAAGGATGAATCTATTCCGGGCGGAGCGACGGAATCCCTTCTGACAAGATAGAACGACATGTTAACCTTATCAGCTCCCTGCCATGGGTTAATGATTGTGACTCTCGTAAAGCCGTGCTGTTTTTCTATTGCAATTCTACTGGCTATAGAAATTATATTTTCAGCATGGACATCTAAGTCCTTATCATTCTTGTTTTCACTACAGGAAACAGCTGCAAAAAGCCAAAGAAACGGCAGAATCCTCAGAACTTCCCTATTTACTAACCGTATCGGTGAGGAATTGGTCATTTCAAACTTCTATTTACCTGAATTTTTGAAACAGATTGACCCCGGAATTATATCTGCCAGCTGGTCAGAGATGTGAGATCCTGCCTGATTATAATACTTAAGATACCCTCTCTGCTGAAAATCAATGGCATCGGTAACGAATATATCGCCATTAGCGGGGTTTATCGCAAGCTTATAAAAGTATTGGCCTTCCGGAATGAATGCTTCTCCAGGTGTTTCGGTATCAGTAATACTCATTTTCCGCACTCCGTTATCGAGAAAGTACAGGTATTCGCCACTGCCATCTGTTTTCAGGCAGGTTGGAGATTCCTGCTTCGACTGGAACAAGATCTGCTTTTCAACCTTATAGGTTCCGGTATTTATGCCGTCGAGTTCCGCAAAATTTTCTCTTGTCCATCCTCCGTTACACAGTACCCAGAGCATATTATTATGATCAATTACCATACTTTCAGGTTCGATCCCTACTTCAACGGAATCAATAACCTTATCATCTGCCCCGTTAATAATCATAATCTCATTCCCTCCCACCCAGTTTGCTACGAACGCGTTACCATCGGAAATGACTACAGATTCTGAAGTTCTGCGGATATTAATATAACCCGAGATTGAGTTCGATGACAGGTCTATAATTGTCAGTGAATCGGAATAGATACTGGCTACATAGGCCTTTTCTGAATTCACGAATCCTATGTTCCTCGGGGAATTAAGTCCCGTTATTGTTTTAACTGACTTAAGAGTGGATTTATTTATGACCTCAATTTTACCTGAATTATTAATTACTATATATGCCAGATCGCCATAAATTTCCATTGAATTGGGAACATCACCGAGCGGGCGCCCATTTACAATGGAGAAAAGGTCATTATAGATTTTCGATGAATCGTATGAATAATAGGAGAGTGATCCATTGCCTCCCGTAAAATTGCCTTCATTCACTACGAATACTCCCTCGCCGGTAAGGAATGATCCTGATGGTTTCTCTTCATTTTTTTTGCATGATACAAAAAGTGCTATCAATAAAATGGTAATTGTTAAATTTTTCATGCTGACTATTTTAATATCTGGATAAGTAATTTCAACGAGTAGGATCTTCCGGGCAGAGGATAATATGCAATTGTCTGATAAGTAACATCAAACAAGTTATCTATCTGAAAATTAAGGTCGATGGTATTTGATTTCATTTTAAACCTGATCCCGGCAGAAAAATTGTTGAGGAGGTAGCCGGGCAGATAAGCTGAATTATCAACTGTCAGATATCTCTTGCCTGTCATCATTACGTTCCATGAAGAATAAAAGATCCTGTAGTTCATAAGAAGTGAGCCGTTTCCCTGGTGAACGGGAACATAGGTAAGCTGTTTGCCAATTGCGGCATCATCAGGGGTCTCCGACGATGTTGTGGTTGCACGCGTGTATGAATAATGGGCTGTGAAAGCTGCAGCAAATTTGTTTACCGTATAGTTAACGGCAATCGACGATTCAATACCTGAGGTATTGACACTCTTTATATTTCCTGCTGACCAGTATGAATAATCTCCAGGATACCATTGGATCATATCTTTAATATTATTTTTGAAAAAAGACATATCATACTTCATCGTAAGGAACTCAGAGAATTTTTGATTCATCTCACCGGTTAGTTCATAGATAAAAGCATATTCATTCTTCAGGTCAGGGTTTCCTCCGGGGACCCAGTACAAATCGTTTAGTGTTGGTATTTTGGAATTCCGTGAAATATTGGCTTTCAGATAGTAATCTCTGGCAAAGATCAGTCTGTATTTAAATCCGGCTGAAAAATCAGGGATCAGAAAATTCCTGGAGTCGAGTATCTCCCTGACAAGGAGCGTCGAAGCCAATCTTCTACCCGCATCTCTTTCTGCTATGGCAGTAAATGACAGGGAATTTCGTGTTGTAATATCATCGTAGTTGTTTGATTTGATATAATTTAAATCATCATTGATTGTCACTTTAAGTGTTGCATTCCCTTTTATGTGTCTTTCCATGGCGCCTTTAAGGACCAGTGTACGCGAATCATTACGGGAGTCTATGGATGCCAGGGAATTGGTATAATTCAAGCGGTTCATCATCCACGCTCCAGTAAAGCTGTAATTATTCGAGCCTGCTGACAGATCATAATCCATCATAGCCCTGAGAGATTCATCGTTTTGTGATTCTTTAAGGTTTGGCTGCTGGACAAGCATTGAGGAAGGCAGGTTCCGGTCAGCTGATTCATACCAGATCCTTGCAGAAGCCACGCTTCTGGTTTTATGGAAATAGAGTTCCTGAATAAATCCTTTCTGATTGATCTGGCTGTTTGTTCTTTTTTGCCAGACCGGCTCACTGCTGATTGCCGAATTCAGGTAGGGGAAATCATTTTCACATGACTGCAGAAAGGCCTTTGTAACGGACTGAAATTTTGAATTGCCGGTTCTGACCTTAAACAGGCCTGTGTACTGTCCGAAGCTGCCTGCACCGGGGCTTATTGAGATCATGGTTTCTTTCTTCCAGACTGGTATGGTCTCAATATTTATGATCCCTCCGATCCCTCCGCTGTTAAGCGGCATTGAGGCACCCCCGTAGTAAATCCGGACGTCATCGATAAAGCCGGCTGGGATAAGTGCCAGATCTGATTGTCCTAACATGGGCTGGTTGATATTTATATCATTCCAGGCCAGCTGGGTATGACCCGCTCCGGTTCCCCTGAATGATGGTGTGGCAGTCCCCCCCATTCCATAGCTCTTTATAGATACTCCGGAATACCGGGACAGGACATCAGCCAGCGAATTATGGCTGTTGAATTTTAAAATTGTTGTATCCAGGGATAGTATTTTATAACCACATGATTCTGAACTTTTCTTTTTACTGCTGATTATTACCTCTCCTATATTAATGGTATCCATACTTATTGAAGGCTGGCCCGTCAGTGGCAGTGCCATAAAAACAACCGCATATAGTAAGGTATACTTTAACATTCTGCTACTCTGTTCAATACAGTGACAAACCATTCTGTGCAATAATGCAAAAACTTTAAAATGACTTAATATTGAGTGCTGAAGGGAAAGTCTCTAAGTGGGAATCAAACTATGATCCTGCGCTTTTTTTCCCGAAAGCATTGAATATTAGTCTTTATGGCAGGTCTTCTGACTTATCCCGGTTTCATGAAGCCTTCCCATTCCGGCAGACCGGAACAGTGGCAGGTATTTCACAAAACCATCATCCCGCCTCAGGCGGGATCGGGCATCACAGCAGCGGGTACTGTTGCGGATTCTCACCGCATTCCCTTTTCATCGCAAAGTGTTGTTCCTATGCGACACCAAAACATTGCAAAGATAGAATTATTTATAAATCCCTGACATCGGACAAATAGCAGATATCATCAGTTATCAACAATTTCGGGGATAAGGAAATGTAAGAAGGAGATTCCTCATAGTGTCTATTCTCCAGTCAACCGCAGGATCTCTTCACCTATTCCTATCCTGTACCCGGATGAAGCATACAGGATATTGCCATTTTTATCGGCCATAATTACCAAAGGCAGCCTTTTGTCAGTTGAAACGGAAGGTATGACAATATCACTGAGTGAGTCTTTATCGGTTCCCCATAATATATTCGCAGGCATGTTTTTAAGTTCTTCCTTACTAAAGCCATCCCATTTCAGTGAAGGATCTGTAAGAAAAAGCAAATAGCCTCCCCATTTATCAAAATCCTTTCTGAGCCGGGGAAGGTCGCTTAATATGTGCCGGCTGGGCTCCTTGTCGGGTTCAATCCATAAGATCACAACTCCCTTCCTAAGGATACTGTCTGAATCCGCCCGGGATTTGTCAAAAATAGCGATAATCCGTCTTGTGTCAATTTTACCGAGAATCTTTCTTGCGGTACTCTCCTTCCTGGTTTCAACATCAACCGTCCTGTGCTCTCCTGCCGCAAGATCAAAGAAGCTCAGGGACGATAATATACGACCACTGGCCAATCTGTTGCCCGTAACAAGCATATAGCTGCCCGGGGCGAGGGTGAGTTCATCCTTAAAATCGGTAACCTTTCTGTTGTAGTCATACCCGAGAGTATTATAGCGTCCGTTTTCAAACCCAGCCAGAGTAAACTGGGTATAATATTCCGGAACAGGTCTTGTATCTTTGCTCAACAGCCTGATATATCCCTTATTGCCCGAAGGTTTTGCCCGGTCAGAGAAATACAGGTCATTCCACACCGAATTATGAAAATACTGAGGAATATTGCTGCCAGGTTCGAGCCGTGCAGGAATTCCAAGGCTGCGGCAGATCGCAACGAAGCAGATATCGCGTGAAAAGGAGTCGGATACTTTCAGATCCAGGACCCCGACAGGGGTAATTGGCGTTTTATAATAATTCTCGTCATCAGCTATGATAATGTTTTTTTCCAGATACTCAGCAATGTCAAGAGGATCTGAAAAAGCTTTCTTTACTGACTTAAATGGCAGCTTATCCTGCAGATAGCTTCTCCAAGGGGCAACCATTTCATTTGCAATTCTGGGATTCAGCACATATTCCATAAATATACCGAACTCACCGTCCGACATTTCACGCGGACAAAGTGTGTTCATCAGATGGTCTGACAGCGTTGTCATTTTAATATCTCTCAGATCCTTGTCGGGAAGCAATTCGAGTAATGACAATGAGATCCCTAGCAATGAATCGGGAGTGGAAGCAAGAAAGGAGGATATCTCCCTGAAATTGCCCATACTTCGCAATATGATATTCATTACCCTGGTGGTATCAACATTCCTGCTGATGGCTAATGACTTAGCCTCTTCAGGCTTCATCCATGAAGCAATATAGCGGCTCCTGACTGCATTCCCCTGGCTGATTCTTTTTGCATTGGCATCGATCTGTTCCTTCGAAGGACCTGGCAGTGCAGCAATTTCCAAAGGTACATCAAGGTCAAGGTCGACATTATAACTTCCTCCTGGTTGTTTAGAGAGAACCAGTTTGAGTGTATCGGTTTCGCTTACTGATATTTTCCGGTAATTGAACCGGCCGTTATGAGATGCCCAGACCAGAAGGTCTCCGAGACCTGTTTCAAAATGGCTTAAACCGTTTTCATCTGTAGGTACTACTGCCAGCGGGTAGAATTCGGCATAATTGTACAGCTGATATTCTACCATTGCATTATTCACCGGAGTATTATTCGTATCTGAGACTTTCACAAAGATGGTCTTTGTAACTGCATATTTTGAGAGGCAATTGATTTCAGAAAATTTCCTGTATCTGCTCACCACCTTCTCTCCATCCCTGGATGGCCCGAAAGATTTTGTATGAATGAGCATGGCTCGCCTTGCAGGTTCTGTGAACCAGCCACGGTCGATGACAGGCTCGGGTTCACATGCTCCCATATAATACCATTTTCCATCGGACCAGATCTCTACCCAGGCATGGTTATCATCGGTATGGGCCCAGCGGGGGGTATAGACCTGGCGGGCAGGTATTCCGGCAGTGCGAAGTGCTGCAACCGTGAATGTGGATTCTTCTCCGCATCTGCCACAGGCAGACAAAATGGTGCTCATTGGTGCGGATGTCCTGATATCAGAGGGCTGATAATTCACTTTTTCATTGCACCAGTGATTAATCTCAAGGGCAGCATCTATAATATTTTTATTCCTGATCCTTGACATTATTTCGTCGTAGTATGCTATCCGGAATGAGTCAAGGTTCTCATTGTTTACCCTGTAGGGAAGAACATAATGCAGGAAAATATCTTCAGGTATTTGCCTTCCCCATGGAGATTCATCCAGCGCCCGCAGTGAAACATTTATGTTAGACAGGAAGTAGCTGCCATCATAATCAGCAAGATCATTCAGGGGCATGAAGGCATACAGGAACTTAAGTGCTTCTTTCTGCCTTAAGGAAAGCCTTTGGTCAAATACTGAAAACAGTTTCTGACTCCTGTGTTCTGCCAGCGTCTTTCTTTCGGTAAAAGATCGCTCCACGAGCTGCATATACGCTTTGTCAGAAATCAAATGTGGTCCGGAGCATGAACTGGCAAGCGGTATAACTATCGCCAGAAGGAACTTCAGATACATATTCATATGGAAACCTGGATTAGATGGTTCCGCAGGAATTTCGAATTACCAGCTCAGGAGCGAGATTGACCTGGCGCTTGAATTTTCCCTTACCGGAATTTTTTACTTCTGTCCAGATCATATTCACAACTTTAACTGACAGATTAGCAAGGGGTTTTCTAAGACATGTTATTGGAGAATACATAAGGTCGAAGCCTGCGCCCTCTTCCATGCAAATAAGTGCCATATCCTGAGGTACACGTAAATTCCTGTTTCGCATTAGCTTCATCACCGGATAAACCAGATTGGCTGTCATAATTATCATTACATCAGCTCTGTATGGAGGACGAAGAAATTTTTCAAACTGTACAACATTTATATCCCCATTTGAACTATGGTTATCAACCTCGATAATAACCGGCTTATTGATTTCCGGCTTCTTCTCAATTGCTTCAAGAAGATCCTGAATATCAGGAACTTCAGGGTTAAAGGACCTGTTATCTGTAATTATGAGAATATTCCTGTAACCCAGTTTGGAGATATGATTTATGACGAGGCTGGCCCCTGCACTGGTGTCAGTACTGATTGTATTCAGCCTCAGTGTTTTTACATGCTTTTCGAGCAGGATAAATGGATAATCTGTTGATCTTAGAGTTCTTATTGTGTTGTCATCAGCTGCGTCTCCCAGAAGGATAAGCCCACTGTAGAATTTTCTGAAGGATCCGACAAGCCTGTCATACCTGGTATCGTCAGGATCCCTGGTAATGATTGAAAATCCAACTCCGATGCTGGTAAATGCCTTCTGAAGATAGGGTGCAATCTGTATGACAAACGGATCATTGAGAGAAGGAACCAGCATGCCAAGAATTCCAGGCTTCTCTTCGACAGGAGTTATTTCATGCTTGTTGTTTACAGCCTCAAAATAGCCCATTTGACGTGCCAGCGAAAGGACTTTTTCCTGAGTTTCCTTCCGTATGCCCTGCTGGTCGGCTTTATTATTAAGAACCAGTGATACAAGTGTACCTGATACACCTAAACGTGTAGCTAAATCTTTATTTCTAAATTTTTTCCCCATTTCCCTTGATAAAAGATGAACTAAATTTAGTAAAATTTTATTATGAGATAAAAAATTTAAAGATTTTTAACCTTTTTTTTTATCATTTTTATAGTCAGCTGCCGTTTTAATGAACCAAGCTCTGATTCATCGGCATCAGAACAGCATCTCTCCTGCCGGTTGCTTCAATCATGACAATTTTATAACAATCAACATCCCCTGAAGTAAAGGAAAGCTAATTAACTTATAATATGAGTCTTATCTAATATTTCAAATAAAATCGACTATGAATTATTTTTTTGGAGGATTAATTCCTCTTTGTTTTGCGGCAGTTTCGAGTCGTTGCTGCCACTTTGACTTTTTAACCGGTTTTTTCTTGTTCTCTTCAAGTGTCGCCAGTACTGCTTCCGCATTTATGAATCTCTTGGATATTATATTCTGCACATAGGTAAGCATATTTGCCAGAAAATAGTAATAAGTAAGACCAGAGGAGAAATTATTCAGTATAAGCATGAACATAACAGGCATCATGTACATCATGACCTTCATTCCAGGCTGGTCGGAACCTGGAGAGGAACCGGTCATCTTCATTGTCAGCAGGGTAGATGCGGTCATCAGCAGGGTAAAAAGGCTGACATGGTCTCCGTACATTGGTATTACAAAGGGAAGTTTCAGTATTGAGTCGTAAGTTGAGAGGTCGGTTGCCCAAAGGAAATGCTCCTGTCTCAATTCTATCGAGACGGGAAAAAACCTGAACATTGCGAACAAAATAGGCATCTGGAGCAGCATAGGCAGACATCCCCCCATTGGGTTCACACCAGCCCGCTTGTAGAGATCCATTGTTGCCTGTTGTTTCTTCATTGCATCTTCCTTCCTGGGAAATTTCTTTCCAAGCTCTTCAACCATCGGTTTCAGGACCTGCATTTTTGCAGTTGACTGAAACGATTTGAAGGTAAGCGGAAACAGAATCATCTTTATGATCAGTGTCAGAATAAGAATGATAATTCCGTAGTTCCCGATATAGTTATCAAGCCAGTTAAATATTGGAATTATCATGAACCTGTTGATAATGCCAATGATATTCTTGCCCAGGACCACTATCTTGTCGAGCTGCAGGCCCTCTTTCTTTAAGATTGTTATTGAATTCGGACCGTAGTAGAACTTCATGTTCATAGAATTTGAATTCTCCTGGTTGTAAGGCACCCCAATTTCAGAAGTATAAAATCTGATATACTTGCTGGAGGTGACAGTCCTGGTGGAGGAGACCGAGCCATTAAGAAAATAGTCGTCGGATATTATTACGGACGAGAAAAACTGATCCTGATATGCTATCCAGTTAAGCTTTGTGGAAATATCCAGCTTCTCATCCTTAGAAGATCGTAGCTTCAGACTCTCAACATCGTCCTGGTAGAATTTATATCTGATGGTTGAATAATTCTCCTCATTCTGCCGACCCTTTTCCTGTTGAGGAATATACATTTGCCAGTCGAGGGTCAGGCTGTTCTGGTTTGAGGCTATTATACCTTCCATCGATTTAAAGGTGACATTAAGATCTACATCATATTTATCAGGATCCAGAGTGTATTTATATTCGATGTATTTATTACTGTCTGCCATCAGTCTGAGAGATACGCTCTGAGGTTCTGAGGTCGCATCATAAGATTTCTTGGCGGATACAGGTCTGAAATAGAGATTATTTGTCTGCACCGCCTTATTATCGGCTGTGAAGAAATTAAATCCAAAAACAGTCGAGTCGCCTGAAAACAAAATCAGGGGACGGCCATCAAAGGTCTTGTAATTTTTCAGACGGGCGGAATATACCCTTCCTCCTTTTGTGGCGATTTTAAGCTCAATCAAACTATTTTCCAGTGTTATAAAGTCGTTCTCCCCTTTTGCGGTGTTGGCAAAAACGCCATATTGTCCGGCATCGGCTTGTTTCCCGGCAATTTTTGGGAGAGCCGGCTGCTGTTCGGGCTGGGATGCCGTTACTGTGTCATTTTTAGTTGTTTCAGGTGTGATACCGAGTTTAAGATTAATCTCATTGATCTTTGCGAGTGCATCAGGCTGATTTGGCTTAAATCTCAATGCATTTATATATTCAGCCCTAGCATTCTCATAATTCCCTTTTTCATAATATGACTCAGCAACCTGAATGGCTTTTTCGTAGCTCTTGGTCATACGGCTGTTGTTATAGACGCTAAATCCGATGAAGATTACAAAAATCAGTATTATGCCTGTTATAGTGTTTCGATCCATTCTTCCAGATGAGTTAAATTAAGTAATCATGGTATTATTAAAATATGAAATAAATTTTTTGTCATAAAAGCGCTGTAACACTAAGCGTCAGCTGATACAAGCCTTAATGAAATTTACAAATAGCGGATGAGGATTTATTACGGTACTGCTGTACTCAGGATGGAACTGGACCCCAATATACCATTTATGTGAAGTTAATTCAATAATTTCAACCAGGTTGGACTCGGGATTTATACCTACCGGGCGCATTCCGTTATTCCTGAAATCATCAAGATATTTATCATTGAATTCATATCTGTGCCTGTGGCGTTCAATGATCTCTGTTGATTTATATGCCTCGTAAGTCTTCGAGTCTTTCTTTATTATGCACTTGTAACCTCCCAGCCGCATAGTACCTCCTTTATCGATAATACTTTTTTGTTCCTCCATGAGGTCAATCACAGGGTATTTTGTCTTATGGTTAATTTCAGTAGAATGGGCACCTTCGAATTTAAGAACATTCCTGGCAAATTCAATAACGGCACACTGCATGCCCAGGCAGATCCCAAGAAAAGGAATATTATTCTCCCTTGCATACTGAGCAGTCAGTATCTTTCCTTCTATACCCCTTGAACCAAAGCCGGGTGCGACAAGTATTCCATTCAGGCCGCTTAACCTGCTGACGACATTTTTTTCAGTAATATCCTCGGAATGAATATACTCCACATCGATTTCACATTCATTCATTGCCCCGCTATGGACAAATGATTCCGCAATTGATTTGTAGGCATCAGGAAGTTCCACATATTTTCCGACAAGCCCAATTTTAATTGAATGTTTCGGATTCTTCAGTTTTGTAAGGAATTCTCTCCATTCCGTGAGCGGTGGTTCACCCCCCACTTCCAGTGCGAGTTTTCTCAGAACGGTCATATCGAGCCCCTGCTCGATCATTTTAATGGGAACCTCATATATTGTTGAAACATCTACAGATTCTATGACGGCATTTTCTTCAACGTTACAGAACAGGGCCACCTTCCTCCTGAGGTCTGTGTTAAGGTGTCTGTCGGTCCTCAGCACAAGGATATCAGGCTGTATTCCTGTCTCGAGCAGTTCCTTTACAGAGTGTTGTGTAGGTTTGGTCTTTGACTCACCTGTGGAAGGCAGGTAAGGCACCAGGGTCAGGTGGATAACAATACAATTCTGGCTTCCCAGCTCCCATTTCATCTGGCGGACAGATTCGATATAGGGCAATGATTCAATGTCGCCGACGGTACCACCTATTTCAGTGATAACTATATCGAATTTATTGCCTGATCCTACAAGCTTGATCCTTCTCTTTATCTCATCCGTAATGTGCGGGATCACCTGTACTGTTTTTCCAAGATAATCGCCTTTTCTTTCCTTATTAATTACTGATTGGTATATCCTGCCGGTAGTGACATTATTAGCCTGGCTGGTAGGAACATTCAGAAATCTTTCATAATGTCCCAGGTCCAGGTCAGTTTCAGCACCGTCAAGAGTTACATAACACTCTCCGTGTTCATAAGGATTGAGAGTTCCAGGATCTACATTTATGTATGGATCAAGTTTCTGGATTGTTACTGAATAGCCTCTTGCCTGCAGTAGTTTGGCAAGGGAAGCAGAAATAATACCTTTCCCAAGGGAGGATGTTACTCCTCCGGTAACAAATACATATTTAACGTCGGCCAATGCAAAAATATTTTATAATAAAAATTTGAATTAAATCATTAATCATCAAGGCCTGACTGGTCAATCATACTTACTTTTTCCTCAAGGGTCTTGATAAGTTTTTTTGCATTCTCGATTTTATCTTCAACCTCTCTGATCATTGTATCAGCATTTGCTGATTTTGCAAAAAAGCCGATATTGTTCTCCCACAAGACTATATCGCTTTCCAGTTGCTTTATTTTTGCAAAAAATTTATCCCGTTCATTGCGGACCTTTCTTGAGGCTTTTGGATTAGCTTTCAGGTTATCCAGTTTGGTCTTGTATTTAAGAATGCTTTTGTCTTCATCTCCAATCTTCAGCTTATCAAACTCTTTGTTCAGGGCATTTCTGTACTGGTTTGTTATCTCATCCTTCATGTTAAATGGAACAAAGCCTATATCGGTCCATTTTCGCTGAAGTTCTTTAAGCTTTTCAAAGGCTGCCTGGATATCTGACCCAGGCTCAAAACCTTCCAACTCTTCAATTATAGCCTTCTTTGCCTTAAGATTATCTTCATAGGATGTATCGAGGTCTGTGAAAAATTCCGTCTTCCGGTTGAAGAAATGGTCGCATGCCTTTCTGAACCTTTTCCAGCTTCTCTCTGATTGTTTTCTGGGTACAGGTCCGATCTCCTTCCACTCTTTCTGAAGCTTGATTAAAGCATCAGAAGTGGCTTTCCAGTCAGTACTTTCCTGCAAGGATTCAGCCTGTATGCACAATTCGGTTTTTCGCTGGAGATTATTGAGCTGTATTTCCTTATTATCGGAATAAAATGCTCTTTTTTTCTCGAAGAACACATCGCAAGCTTCCCTGAATCGCTGATATACTTTATTATTCTGTTTTTTTGGTGCGAATCCTATTGTCCTCCACATCTTCTGTAGCTCAACAACCTTGTCTGCTTTTTCATCAAAATCCTTGAAATTTTTCATTTCAAGATTGTTGATAGCCTCTACCTCCTCGCACAGGGCAATCTTTGCGTCCAGATTACTGCGTTGTTCATCCTTCTGCTTTTCGAAGTATTCGTGGTGTCTCTTATTTATCTGAGCTGTGGCCTCCTTGAATCTCTCCCAGATATCATTTTTGGATTCCACAGGCACCGGGCCAATTTCACGCCACTGATTATGATAATCCTGCAGTGTCCTGAAAGCATTTACCGGATTAGGCTCGAGCAGAAGCTCTTCTGCCTTTTCACACAGCAATACTTTGGATTCGAGGTTCTTCTTTAGATCAAGATCGCGCAGTTCCTTGTTTATCTTTATATAGTCGTAGAAGATCTCCACATAATGATGGTAATTCTCCCACAGGTCCTTCAGTGATGCCTGTGGCACCACACCGGCGGAATGCCATTCATTCTGAAGAGCCCTGAATTCGTGAAAAGTCCTGTTTATCGATTCTTCCCTGTTTACAAGATCTTTGATCTTATCAATAATATCATATTTCTTCTTTAGATTATCGTACTTCTCAGCCTCCTGAATCTTATTGTAGTCGGTCTTTTTTTCCCGGTATTTTTCCAGGAGGTGTTTGACCTTTGCATCATCAGGATCAATCCATTGCCTGAACTCTTCAATTTTTCCGCCCGCTTCGAGGAATTTATTCTTTCTCTCCTCAGCTTCAAGCCTAAGCTTTTTGTAGAATAGGATTTTCAGCCTGTCAATATCATCACGAATCTCAGCCGGCGGTCTGTTTTCTATTAGCAGGACCATTTTTTCAACCAGCTCATTCTTGCCGTATCCGGAATAATCGACCGGAGGAAGCTCTATATCATGAAAGGAATGTTCATCAGCGGAATTTTGAATTTCATGCTCATCTGCAGAGGGTGGAACTTCCTCTGAAATGCCATCTTCTTCCTTTATTATATTTTCACCTTTGTTTTCACTGATATCTGCATCTGTTACCACATTTTCACTGACATCTTCAACGGCATCCTCCTTTTCACTAACATCTGAATCAACATCCTCTCCTGCATCGGCAACCAGATTGTTAACCTCTTTTTCATCGGCACCTGTACCGGCACCAGAATTTTCCTTTACAACCGTACTGGCGCCCGCATCTTCATTCAGATAAGCATTTGCATCAGCATCTGCATTTTCAGTTTCATTTTCTTCTTCATTGAGCCCGGCAGCAGGATCCTCTTCCTGTTTTTCTTTATGAGCAGTGGTATTCTCAGTTCCGGCAGCATTTTCAATTGCCCCGAATTGTTCTTCACGAACAGAGTCATCCGGATTTTTCTTTGTCATAATCAATCCTTTAATAGTACAGCATGTTTCAGAAATCAGCGTCATGGAAATCCATGGAAATTTCAGGATACGAAAATATTGAAATATTTAATAAAACTCAAAGTTTTAACATAAATAAATATGAGAATCAGATATTAAGAGGCAAGCTAAAGGTACGAAAATATCAGGGGAATTGAACATTTCATACCCTGTTAATGAAGTCAATGAGAAAAGAATTTTAATATCTTTGAATTACTATTCAGGAATCTGTGTAAAAATGCCGGCTAATTGTAAATTTTGTTATAAGCATTAAATAAGATGAAAAACAATGAAATCATTCAGATAGCCGCAATGGTTTTAATTGCAGGTGTTCTTTTGTACAGAAAATATGTCAGGAAGAAGAAAACAGGCCGGCGTAGTGACAGGAAAGTGACGGGCAGGTCGCTCTCTTCATCTCAATCCCAGGATGATGACTATGAGCCATATTTAAAAAAGGATATCAGAAACTGATATCTAACAGTATTGCTGACAAACTGCTACTTTTTATTTCTTGAAAGCATATAACGGAACGGATTTATGAGCTTCTGGAGCAGTCTGATGTTTTCAGTGATTATTTCCGCGGTTCCCTGCATGTTTTGTGTGAATTCAAGCTTTATGCCATAAAGGGTTGTAAGCCCCTCAGGGAGATCTATTTCAATAATATATGCATCTCCTGAAGGGACAAGCGATATAGATTTTATTATGCCTCGTACCATTCCATATTCAAGGTAAGGATATCCACTCAGTTTTATATTTACCTTCTGTCCCTGTCTGACTTTCCCCGACCGCTGCATTTTCAGATTTATCCGGCCAAGATATTTACCCATCTCAAGAGGTATCACTGTCAGTACGGGTTCATCCTTTACAACAGACTGATTAACATTCCAGTATCTGGTGAATGACACTATTCCCTCGACAGGAGAGATAAGCATATAAGTATTTTCCCAGATTTTGATCCTGGCAATAAGATTCATGAATGACTCATTCAAAACGGAAAGCAAATTTTGTCTGTCTTCCACTTTTTTTATGATATAGTCCTGTATAAGCTGTCTTCTTTCTGACATTTCGATTGACTTTTCTGAGTGATCGAGCCTTACCTGCTGAAGCTCGATATTAAGCCTGATAAGAGCCTGGTGTGATTTTTCAAGTTCACTCTCGGGAATTACCTTGTTCATGTAAAGCAGCGAATCCCTTCCGAACTTCCTGGCCTCAAGCTTCTGATTCTCGGAATAGAGTCGCTCCTTGACAATCAGCCTGTTGATATATTCCTGTATCCCCTTTAGCTCATCAGTAAGGGATGCAATTTTATTCCCATAGAAATCATTTTCCTGGTAGTTTTTGAGATCTGACAGGTTTTTCAGGAAAGTTCCATAGGTTTCCTGCAGTTCGCCCAGATCAGAAAAATACGGAAGCGACTTTGACACCAGCAATTCCGGTTTCCTTATTGTATCAACGGTCATCTTCAGCTTTTTAATCTCATCGACAGAGGCAGTAGTCTCCATCACTGCAAGAAGCTGCCCGGCAGCAACCTTTTCCTTTTCGCTTACATAGAGATGTTTTATATTTCCTGTTATTTTAGTAACAAGGGTGACAGGAGGATTAGTTGTTGTGATCTCTACTGGAGCAGGAATGGTATCAGGATATCTGATAAGCCAGGCAAAAAGGATGAACATGACAAAAACTGAGAACATTATCACTGTTCCCCAGCGGAGAAGCTTCCCCGGGGGATCACCCATTATCTCTTTGACTGGTTCAGAATAAATTATTTCCGGTTTCCTGTCTTTCATATGACTCATTAGTTGCCCAGTTCGAGCTGGTTCCTTACCAGATTAAAATAAGCCCCTTTCCGACCGATAAGTTCCTCATGGCTACCGGTCTCAATTATTCGTCCGCTGTCGAGTACAACAATTTTATCGGCATCCCTGACGGTACTGAGACGGTGTGCAACCACCAGGACGGTTTTGCCCTCAAAAAAGCCTGCCAGGTTTTCAACGATTGCTTTTTCATTATTGGCATCGAGGGAGTTGGTCGCTTCATCGAAGATTATTATGTCAGGGTTTTTATATACCACACGGGCGATCAGAAGGCGTTGTTTCTGCCCCTCGCTCAGCCCATGGCCATTTGCTCCTATCTTGGTATTATAGCCCAGGGGAAGTGATTCTACATAGCTTTTAATATTGGCAATCTCTGCAGCTTTCATCAGCCTGTCGACATCTATATCTTCCGTTCCCGGGGCAATATTGAAGGCAATGGTATCAGGAAAAAGGAATCCGTCCTGCATTACCGCTCCAACCTTTTCCCTCCAGAGCTTGAGGCTGAGATTGGAAAGTCGGGTATCTCCGATCAGGATCTCCCCTGCTACGGGTTGATAAAACCCGAGAAGCATTTTCAAAAGTGTTGTTTTGCCGCTGCCGCTTGTACCAACTATTGCTGTTATCCTGTTCTCTTCGATATACAGGTCGATATCTTTTAAAGCGAATGGTGATCTTGGGCCTTCATACTGATATGAGAGGTTGTTTATATAGATGTCTTTTTTATCGGGTAGTTTCCTTACCTTCATTTCGGGGTCAGCCTCCTCGTTGTCCATATGATGAACCTCCGCCAGACGATCCAGGCTCATTCTGGCATCCTGAGCCATGCGCATAAAGCCAATTATCTGGCTGACAGGCACATTAAGCTGTCCAATTATGAACTGAACGGCAAGCATCATACCAAGCGTCATTGTTCCTCCCAGAACAGAGGTCGCCGCTATTATTGTGATAATGACATTTGTTACTTCATTGATGAAAGTGGCTCCTGCCGACTGATACTGGATAAGGCTCAATCCTCTGACTTTTAATCCAAAAAGCGATGCCTGTACTTTCTCCCAGTCCCATCTCTGAGCCATTTCACTTTGGGTAAGCTTGATCTCCTGCATGCCATTTATTATGTTGATGAGCTTGGTACCGGCTATGCCCATTTTCCGGAAACGTTCCTGATCAAGTCGTGCTCTGGATTTCATGAACATCGAGATCCATATGATGTGTAAAACCGACCCGGCAATAAACAGTCCAAGTATCTTAATATTGAATATCCACAAAACCACACCGAAAACCACAATGTTGAAAAATGAAAATAGTATGGAAAGACTTGCGGAAGTAAGAAATTCCTCGATACGGCTGTTATCTTCGATTCGCTGGAGTATATCTCCGGTAAGCTTTGAATCAAAAAATGAGAGGGGCAGCGACATGAGTTTCTGGAGAAAGCCTGAGATAATTGCGACATTCACTCTGGAGCCGATATGAAGGAGGAGCCAGCTTCTGATAAATTCTACCGACATCCGGCCGAAAATAAGGGCCAGTTGGGCAAAAAGGACAAGATAGATGAATCCTATATCATTATTATTCAAACCTATATCAACGATTGACTGGGTCAGGAAGGGAATTAAGAGCTGGATGCAACTGCCAAGAACAAGTCCCAGTATCAGCTGATAGAAATATTTCTTATACAGCAGAAAATATTTGAAAAGGAATCTGAAACCGTGTGTTGGCTCATGCTCATTCTCCTTTTCATAGAGCGCCGGGGTTGGTTCAATGATCAGTACCAGTCCAACAGGTTTTCCATCGGCAATGGTCGACGCCCAGTTTTTAATAAATTCTTCCCGGGTGTGTTTTATGAGTCCCAGGGCCGGATCGGCAACCAGAATTTTTTCCTCGGAAATTTTATATACCACGATAAAATGTTTCTGCCTCCAGTGAACAATACACGGCAGGGGAACATTTTCTGCAAGCACATCAAAGGGAATTTTTACCCCGATAGTCCGGAAACCAAGCGAATCTGCAGCCTCGGAAAGACCGAGGAACGATACACCCTCCCTGGTAATATAGCATCTCTTCCTGAGTGATTCAAGGGAAAAACTCATCTTGTGATACGCCGCTATCATTTTCAGACATGCAGGTCCACAATCCATTCCATCAGGTTGCCGTACGAAGGGAAAAGACATTTTTCTACAGGAAATATATTTAAGGGAGTAAAGATATCTATATTTTTACTTATGAGTAGACTGACCTTATAAAATCACTACCGGACGAACTATTAACCTGTTTTGGAACAGGGAAATATTATATTTGCCATTTGAAATCTGCCTAGAATGGGAATTTTCAGGAAAGTATCGGACACACAAATTATTGAAGGCGTGCGCCTTCAGGACGATATTATCCTGAACTGGCTATATGATAACTATTTTGCCGCAGTTAAGAATCATGTTCTCAGAAATAATGGATCAAAGGAAGATGTATCCGATGTTTTTCAGGAGTCCATCATTGTGCTTTACAAACAGATAACTGAAGAAAACCTTAATCTTACAACAGATCTTAAAGGTTATTTTTTCGGAATAGCGAGAAATATCTGGAGTGCCCAGTTCCGGAAAAATCAGAGGAATACAGAGTTCGATAATGACATTGACATTCCTGATGATGATACAGAAGATATGGGCGATCCCGTTCTTGAAAGAGTGGTCAGCAGGGCATTCGAGAAACTGAAGCCTGACCAGCAGCTTATCCTTACAATGTTTTCCGATGGTCATTCCTATGAGACGATAGCTGAAAAGATGAATCTCAAGAATGAATTATATGCACGCAGAAAAAAATATCTCTGCAAGGAAGCCCTTCTTGCACTGGTAAAAGAAGATCCGGAATATCAGGAATTCTTGCGTCTCCAAAAATAAATTGCGGAAAGAATAATAAGAATTGTTCCGGCCAGTGCTATCAGATAATATAGATATTTTGGATAGTACAGGGGACTGTTATTACCATATACAACCAATGACGACCAGAAGTACGGATGAGCTCTGAGCTGATCAGCATTCTTCAGGTAGCTTATTCTTGCCTTGCGAAGTGAAGAACTTTTGGAAAAGCCATCACGCAGGTTATCATAGAAACTTTTTACTATCTCTGTGCCGGATCTGTCTTCAATTTCCCACATAGCCATTACAACCGATTCGCTTCCTGAATACATGAATCCACGTGCAAGACTTAATATCCCTTCCCCGGAGTCCATATAACCCGTACCTGAATTGCATGAACTAAGCACTACCATTTTTGCCCGCAGGGGGATGCTGTAAACCTCGTATGTCTTCAGATACCTGTTATCTGTTGAATCGTTATCTGCGCTGAAGATCAAAGTGGAATACATCGGATCCTTGTCATTCAGAATTGTGTGCATGGCAAGATGAATGATATCGTATTTGCCTGATTCGTTTTTAAATACATTTGCCTTTGCTTCATCATTCTCATACAATATCCCATGGGTAAGGGATGAAACATATTCCGCTTCCTGCCTTGCAAACGGAAGATCCGGCAGCACTCCGTGTACGCCCTGCCTGTTCATAAGGACAGTTCCGATATCGATCGGTTCATTGTAAATTGGTGCAAAGGCTATAAGATTATTGGTTAAACGGGTCTTCCTCTTCATTGATTCCGCAGTGAAAGTGACAGAATAAGTATATGATATCTCAAAGTCATTCATCAGATATGGAATCTGGTTGTACATTATCCTTTTACCTGAGGAGGGAGATGTTGGAATGGTTTCAAAAGGGATATAGGACAGAACATTGTCGGGAGAAATGAGGAGCTTCCCGGATATGAGATAGGGCCGGATCGGTTCCACCAGCTTCAGGTAGAGCCGGTATCCTGTCTTTTGAAAATTCTCAAAGGCTTCCCTGGCATTTTCTGAGGATGAGGGCATTGACAGCAGGCCTCTGAATTCCTTAATGTCGGCCCACAGTGAGCTGTCAGCCGGCAATGCCAGAAGCTGATGTTTTAACCTGTTTGCCACAAATATGTACAAAACGGTGTCAGAAAGGATGTAATTCACATATGTTGTATTTCGACCTATCAGATCAGGAAGTTCAGTCAGTTTTATTACAGAAGTATTATATTTGAAAGAATAATAGCCTGGATAATTCTTCTCGAATACAGATACAAGCGAATCCCTTACCAGTGAACTTTTCAGAATACCCTCCTTCCATTCATTTATCATAGATGTATCTGCTCCCGCATTTATTACCGCTTCGTCAATTTTTGCATTGAGGTTGTTAATATTACGCTTAAGCCTGTTTTCAAGGTCTGCAAGACCGACCGGAATATTGAACTGGGCGGCATTTAATTCCCGGGTCGCTGTCAGTAATCCAGCCACTTTGCTTTTTTCGCAAAATTCGAATGCATCATCAAGATACACAGGATTTCCCGTTTGCCCATACAGCAGATTGAAATCCCGGATTGCCCTGATGTATGAATCCCTGTAACGGTCGCCAAGTATGAGCCTGCTATCCTCCTCACTTATATTTATCCTGACCTTTTCAAGCACTGAAACGATGAGCGTTGCTGTGGAGGAGGCAGTTTCCAGGATCTTAATATCATGGGTCTGAGTATATATTTTCCAAAGGATCATATATTTTGACTGTAAAAAATTTAAGGATACCTTATCAGCCTTGATGGCCGTGATCTCAGGGTTGCCAAATTCTGATAATCCCTCCGGCTGATCACCTGATTTCAGCTCAGGGAAGAGCAGGGATTGAATTATGCCAAGCGCTTCATAATACTCTCCCTTTTCTGCAAGAGATAATGCATAACCCAGATATACAGGATCTTTCAGCTGGAGATTATAACTGTTCTTATCAAGATATCCCAGGCAGAGTTCATAATAATCCAACGCCTTATCATTGTCGATTTTATAATCTCTCAGGTATTGGGCATAATTGAACAGGACATGAAAATAGATCGGAGAATCTTCCCCGAATTTACTTTTTGCCCTTGCCATGGCATTATACAACAACTGCTCACCCTTTTTATTGTTACCCCAGTGACCAAGGGCAATAGCATAACTGTTTATGAAATTGTATACCTGCGATGAATTAAACGAATCAGCCAGGTCGATACCTTTTGCATAATATTCATTCGATTTAGCTGACAAGCCCAGGAATTCATATGTTATAGCCATATTATTGAAAAGGCTGAGATAACTTTCGTTTAAGGGAATATGATTATCTCTGTAGATCGTTTCTGTTTTTTCGAGATATACTCTTGCCTTTGAATAATCGGCAAGATGTATATAAGTCACACCCAGATTGTTATAAAGCGACATCAAATCTGTCTTATCAAGTATTCCCTGATCACCACGAGAAATGTTCAGTGCGAACTTTGAATATTCCAGAGATTTTTCATACTCCTGAAGACCTACACAAGCAAGGGCCAGAAGGTTGCATGATTTAATGAGGAACGGGCTCGACTCCCCGTAAATTTTTTTTTCGATTTCAAGAGAACCTGCCGAAAAATGTTTCTGATCAGGGAAATCACCCATGGCATAATAAGCCACACCCAGGTTATAGAGTATCTTTGCATATCTTTCATCATACTCTTTTCGACTCTCCTTAATCGCCGCCGCAAGATTAAGATACTTGATGGCTTTATCAGTAATCTCCGATTTCAAAAAAAATATACCTGTAAGATAATAAGTTGAAGCCAGGGTATTCTTATCAGCATCCTTTGAAGAATTAAGCTCCTTTAATATCTTGTCGACAATTATCCTGCTTTCTGCCATATCATCCCGCTGAAGGCAGGTTATTAGCTGAGAATTCAGATCTTTAAGAGTTCCGGTGTCTTTCTGCCCATCCTGGAGATCTATACACGACGAAATATCAGGATCATGCAAATATATCACAGACAATGTCTTACTCATGCTTACCGAAGGCACAAGCCAAATAGCAAGAATAAAAAAAGATAATATAGTATTAAAACCTGAGTGTCTTATATTCATAATATTGGGCCGCATTCCAATGACAAAGCTAATTATTTTCCGACTTCATGGTTATTAATTACATATAACCTTATTTCACTAAAAATATTCTATCTGTAACTACCTGATTTTGTGATAATAAAAAAATAATTTAAAAATAGTTGATTTTTTCGTGTCACAATATCCATGTTACTGACATGTATTAATAGAAATGGATATTAAAAACGAATTACCCTGAATAAATATAAATTAATTAAAAAAAAAGAATTATGAAAACCCTGAATTTCGAAACAACAAAAGGTATTTTTGATGAGTTTGTACTTACAAATGAAGAGATGATTACTGTACGCGGCGGAGAACTTGACCCGACTCCAAGTCCAATGCCTCCTCCTATCAAGATCTGATCAGTATTTTCAGCAAGGGATATTTACGCCAGTCAGTCAGTGGCGAATGAGTCTGACTATGAAGAGTGTTCTTTGAACATGAACTCTGTGACTGCAGCCAGGTAAGATAGATATAAGACAGGCTGCAGGTTAATACAGAGAAACAGGATCTGATGATTTTCAGACCGGAAGCCGGTTACCCGTAAACGCCATGACAGGCTTCGATGCAGCCACTGGTAAAACGGAGTTCCGTGATACACTTCTGGATTGAAAAAGATTGAGATGCAATTGCTTGAATCTGAATATTCAACAAATGTAAATTATATATATTAATATGAAAACAATAGATTTTTCACATTTCATTGAAAGGTATATTGCCGGGGAAATGGGTGAAGATGAGAGACAATGGTTTGAGATGGAGCTCGAAGGCAATAAAAGTCTCAAGTCTGAAATCGATCTGAGGAAAAAAACCGATCTTATCCTGAAGAATCAGGATGTACTCTCCTTGCGCAATAAGCTGGCTGTCCTGGAAAAAAAGAGAAAAGAAAAGGAAGTTATTCCACAGAAAAGCAGAAGGCCTGTTTATATCCAATATGCAGCTGTTATTACCGCTCTGGTAATTTTAGGCAGTGCAGTAATATTTACCGGAAGGCAAAAGAGCGGAGATGAAATTCTGAACGGATATTACAAGGCTTATGAACCCCCTGCCAGCCAGAGGTCCGGTCTTACCAATGAGAATGCTGACTTTCAGCTCGCACTGGAATTTTATAATACCAGTGATTTTGCTAACGCCGCACTGTTTTTCAACAAGGTAGTTAAAAGCAATCCAAAGGATATGCAATCAGTTTTATTGAGCGGTGTTTCCAACTTTGAGGACAAACAGTATCCTGAAGCCAAAAAATCTTTTACCACTGTAATTGACGATAACAACAACCTCTTCATTGAAACAGCCAGGTGGTATCTGGCCTTGTGCTATGTAAAAACCAATGAAACAAATAAGGCAGTCGTACAGCTACAGACACTGACCGAGGATGGCGGCCTCTACAGCAAAAACGCCAGGAAAATCTTAAGAAAGATTAAATAACCACATTGAAGCGACAAGCTATGTTTGAACTGACAGGAACAGATAACGGTATAAATGATAATTCAAGGACGATTAAGTGTGATACCGGGAAAGTTGCAGATCCTCTTAAGAATATTGCAATTAATTGTCCGTCAATAATAACAGGGATGTCGCATGAAATGAGGACTTACATGAATGCGATAGTTGCCTATTCATATCTGATGAAGGATAATTGTTGCACCAATACTGACCGGGAGGAATTCAGCAATCAGATATTAAGCTCATGTGAACAACTCATCAGCCTTTTCGACAGTTTTCTCGATTCAGCAATAATCGACATTGGCAATACAAAGGCCGACTCAAAGGTCTGCAAACTCAATAATATTCTTGATGACCTTCTTTCCGAATTCAGGGAAATATTAAAGAGGGAAGGTCATAAAGAAATTGATCTATTGACAGAGAACCAGATTTTCGATATTTCAGAGGTCATTCTTGACAAACACCGGATTTTCAGGGTTATCCGAAGTTTGTTTCAGATTGCGCTAAAAAATACAAAATCCGGTTACATAAAAATAGGATGTCATTTCAGGGATGACATTGTAACCTTTTATGTACTTGACTCCGGCCAGGGTTACTTTAAATGCAAAGAATTTCTTCATACCGAGGATCTGAATGAGTCGCTGGTACAGCATAATGACATGCAAGCCGCGATTAATCTGACCCTGGCCAAAAAGCTAATACACATGCTCGGGGGAACAATCTGGATTGAATGCAACGGTTTAACAGGTTCAGGGATCTATTTTGCCGTTCCCGCCAGATCAGTAAACTCCTCCGGCATAAAAATCACCAAATATGCCAACAACGTGATTGCTATCTGATATGCAATATTTTTTATCGATGTCTGCTTAGTTTTTGATGTCTTCAAGATGGCCGCTTACGGGTATGCGGCCATTTTTTTATTTCCCGCTCCGGATGATTTTTGCCTCGGTCCGTCTGTTGAGCTTCCGGCCTGCTTCAGTAATATTATCCCCTATCGGAGAAGTATTGCCATATCCTTTTGATATAAGCCTGTTGGGTGAAATTCCCCGTTCAACGAGATAACTTACCACTGACGTGGCTCTTTTTTCTGACAAGGCAAGATTATATTCTGAGGTTCCGGTCGAATCAGTATAACCGCCTATTTCAATCAGAAGACCCTTGTTTTCGAGAAGCATCTCGACAAGGGTATTCAGCTCTGACATAGACTCTTTCTTCAGCTCCCATGAATCAACTTCATAAAAAACATTTGCAAGAAGCATTATCTCCCCATCTTTGATCGGGCTCAGGCTTATCTTCTTGATAAAAGGTTCCACGGCAGTATGTTCACCTTCAAACATAAAATTCTCCGAAAAGAACAGATAACCTGTTTTGATCACATTTATTCCGTAATTATATCCCGATGGCAGGCAAACCAGAAAATTTCCATTTCCATCGGTAGAACTCCTTATAGTCACTTTATTTGTGGAGAGGTTGATCAGCTCATAATTTGCTTTCAGAAGCCTGCCTGTTTCCTTGTCATAAACCTTTCCCTTCAGATAAGAGACAGGTGCAGGTCGCGCAGATTCATAGAGGTCAAAATAAAAAATGTCCTTGCCATTGATTTTATCCCTTATAGATGAATAATATGCTTTTTGTCCGCCTGATTCTATTACGAGACCAGTTTCGTCGTTATATGTATTTATCGGATATCCGAGATTCTGAGGTTCAGACCAGGTACTGTCGCTTCCCAGACGAGTCATAAAAATGTCAAACCCTCCAAGACCTGTTTTTCCGTCAGAAGCAAAATAAAGTGTTTTCCCGTCAAAGTGGATGAAAGGAGACATTTCATCTCCATCAGTATTTATCCTGTCTCCCATATTGACCGGATTGGTCCACTGATTCCTGTCATCCATGATTGAATACCAGATATCCTTGCCTCCCATGCCACCCGGGCGGCTGCTCGAGAAGAAGAGTGTTTTTCCGTCGGCACTGATTGAAGGCTGAGACTCCCAGTGATTTGTGTTTACAGGTGACCTGAGGTTAAAGGGCTCTGACCACTTTCCGTCATTAAATGCGGAGAAATAGATATCGCAGCTCCCCATGCCACCCGGTCTGTCGCAGGCAGTAAAATACATATATCTTCCATTCGACGACAGCGTCTGGGCGCCCTCATTTTGCCGGGTGTTTAATGGTGCGCCGGCATTCACAGCCTTCTGCCATTCATTATCAATAAAATAGCTCACGAAAAAATCCTCCTGGGGAAAGTCTCTGGCAGAAGATCCACCATGGGAGACAGGCTGCCTGGTAAACATAAGGGTCTGGCCATCAGCGGTAATCGAGGGCCAGTATTCATCATCAGTTGTATTGATAGCACTCCCGATATTTATGGGATTAAACGGAACCGGGTTTTTCATGGCATTCAGTGCAAATTCACAATTTTTGACATTTTTCCCGGCAACAATTGTATTCTTCTCCGACATTCCGGTCTGGGCAAGATATACGTTTAGGTGATTAAGTGCATTGGCATAATCGCCCGATTTCATTTCAGCCATGCCTACACTGAAAAAAACAGGCTTGAAGAACAAGGAATCAATTTTAATGGCAGACCTGTAATCCCTGACCGCTTCGGAATACCTTCTCTGCTTTGACAAGAGCTCGCCTAGCATCATATAGGCTTCAAAAAACTCCTTGTCAATTGATAAGGCTTCCCTGAAGGAACTTTCGGCTTTCGCCATATCCAGATAATCAAAAGCAGTCACTCCCTCATTATACACTCTGAGCGCCTTGCCGGATCTTGTATGGTAACTCTGGGAGTATGAGCTCCCGGTTGAAAGAATGCAGGCTGCCATAAGAAATATTGCAGTGATATGTTTCATGCAGGTTTAAGGTATATGCATGTATTTGTGAATCTGTAGTGAGATTCTCCATACGGGATTTGATTTAATATATTCAATAATTTCAGGTATTATTTTTTCAAATCTGCTCCATTCAGGTTGCAAAAAAAGCCGACAGTTTTCATTCACCATTGTCCTGTTTTTCTCGGCCCATTCAAAATCGCTTTTATCCTGAATTATTACTTTCAGCTCATCTGCAGCATTGCAGACTTCAGCTACAGGCGGCATGTTCCTTTTTGGCGAAAGACAAATCCAGTCCCACTGCCCGCTTAAAGGATATGCACCTGATGTTTCAATGAATGTATCAATTTTATGTTTTTTTAATCCGTCACACAGGAAATCAAGATTCCACATAAGTGGCTCACCACCGGTAATTACCACAGAATTAGTACCAGACAAGAGAACATTCCCTATAATTGCTTCAGCATCTATCATAGGATGCATTTCCTGTTTCCATGAAAACCTGGAATCGCACCAGCTGCATCCAACATCGCATCCTCCCAGACGAATGAAATATGCCGCTTTCCCGGCATGATATCCTTCTCCCTGCAATGAAAAAAACTCTTCGACAAGAGGCAGCTTAATTCCTTCTGTTGTCATACCCCAAAATTAACAATTCAATTAATACAAGAGACTACTGAGCCTGTTGTTTAAATTTTTTCATCATTTATGTTCCCAGGCTACACCGGAGATTTAGCTTCAAACTGATCCTTCAGAATAATAACAAGTTAAATTACTTCCCTGCAAAGGTTGCAAAGATATTCATTTCGTGCTGATAGGGATTAATCTGCATTCCATAGTTTTTCCGGGAGTTTTTTTAAGGTACCCGCCTGAATGTAACGATCTGATCGCGAGGATAAGTATATTTGTCTTAAATAATTTGTTATGGTAATTACAGGACTTGAAGCTCTTCTGGACAGATTTCCATCGGCACTAACAGACCGGAGAATCGGAGTATTATGTCATGCTCCCAGTATTACACGTAATTTTGACCACATCACGGAGGTTCTTCATCACTCCCGACTGTGCAGGATGACGGCTATTTTCGGTCCCCAGCACGGACTGCATGGGCAGACACAAGACAACATGATAGAGTGGTTCAGTGAAAGACATCCGGCATACGATATCCCGGTATACAGTCTATACGGCGGGCATCGCAAGCCAACTCCTGAGATGCTCAGGGATCTTGATGCACTGTTAATTGACCTGCAGGATGTAGGAACAAGGATATACACTTATGCCTGGACTATAAAACTATGCATGGAAGCCTGTGCTGATGCCGGCATTCCTGTCTGGATCCTTGACAGACCTAATCCTGCCGGATCTCTTCCATTTGATGGTCCGGTACTGAAGAAAGAATATTTTACATTTGTTGGTGGTGCAGCCATCCCTTTATGTCACAGGATGACCATGGGTGAAATTGCCTTGTGGATGAAGGAAAAGTATTTTCCGGCAATGAATCTCAATATTGTGTGGATGAAAAACTGGAACAGAAGGATGCAATATGGCTCCACCGGTCTGCCATGGGTACTTCCTTCACCAAATATGCCTACATTCAACACGGCTTTGGTTTATCCCGGCACGGTTCTCATAGAAGCTCTCAATCTTTCAGAGGGACGTGGGACGACTCTGCCCTTCGAGTTGTTTGGAGCACCATTTATAAATCCCGACAAGCTGAGAAAGCACCTTAATGCCCGTAATCTAAAAGGATGCGCCTTCCGAATCCATGATTTCATACCCACTTTTCATAAATTCGCCGGAGAACTTTGCCATGGCCTTCAAATTCATATTACTGATATTGAGCAATTCAGACCTGTTGAAACTGCCCTCGAAATATTTGCTGCCATTATTGAGACCACTGCCCCCGGATCACTCTCCTTCAATCTGCCTCCCTATGAATATGAGAGGAGGCTTATGCCTTTTGACATTTTATCGGGCGACGCAGGGATGAGAGAGTGTCTGCTCAGACGCTCTGATCTGTCAATTGAAAAGGAGAGGTGGAGAAATGAAAACGAAGAATTCAGGAGGGAATTTCGACATCTGGCGTATTATCCTGAATAAGATTTATCCTAGAGATCCAATAATCATCTTTTCCTTGCCAGGTTGGATTTCAGTTTTTCAATCAGTACCTGGTAGATAATGGGCTTAATGAGATAATCGTCGAACCCGGAATCCATAATTTTTTCCTTTTCATCCATAAGGCCATAGGCTGTCTGAGCAATAATGATTACATCCTCTCTGAATGCACGTATTTTCCTGGCTGCCATATAACCATCCATTACTGGCAGCTGGATATCCATAAGGATAATGTCAATATCAGGGTTCTCAAGAGCTGCTTCTACGGCTTCCTGACCATCTCCGGCATCCAGGGTAACAGCTTCTGCCTTTTCGAGTATTTTATTAAGGTACAACCTGCTCGAAGGGTCATCCTCGACGATAAGTATTTTCTTTCCTTTCAGCGAATCATTTGTCATGGGGGCGTGAGTTTATTCAAAAAGTCCACTATCTCTTAAAAGAAGCAATATTGCAGAGTGGGCGACCACAACATATTTCTCATTATTAAATTCAATCTCGATTGCACTATTCTGAAGATATACGGCCTGATCTCCGATTTTTGGCTGCAGGGGTACATATTTTGGTTCATCCGAACGGTTTTTCCATGGTTCGTCTATATCATTTACAGAAGGGATGGGATAGCCGGGTCCTACCTTCACAACATAACCTATATTTACTTTTTCATTCTCATTCACACCAGGAGGAAGCAATAATCCGCTTTTTGTCTTTGACTGGGGTACTTTTGGCCGGATAAGTATTCTATCCCCTATCACAATCAGCTTATCCAGGTCCTTTTCATCTAATAACACACTCATATCTGAAGTCAATTAGAAACAAAAATATCATTTTTTACCATAACAGGTTACCCGGAAAAGAGAATTAATTAATATTGTACAGACAGGCAAAGATAACCTATGTTCAGTTAAATGAGTACGGATAATTACAAAACTATCAAATCTGTTTCCAGGGGAAGCTATAAAGAGAAGGGCAGCCGTTTCATTGCCTTTGCCTTTCCGGTTACAAATCTTGAAGAAATCAGGTTAACAGTCGAAGGGATCAGGAAAGAGTATCATGATGCAAGGCATCATTGCTATGCCTACATGCTCGGCCAGGAGAGGCTGATATGGCGAACCAATGATGACGGAGAGCCTTCAGGAACGGCAGGACGTCCAATCCTCGGACAGATTAATTCAGCAGAACTCACGAATGTCCTCATAGTAGTCATCAGATATTTCGGAGGCACCCTGCTGGGGGTCAGCGGACTGATAAAGGCCTACAGAACTGCTGCAGCAGATTCCTTAAAGAATGCCGACATCATCGAACGGACATTAAATGACTATTATGAGCTCGTTTTTCCCTATACGGCGCTTAATGACATAATGAAAATCCTCAAGGAAGAAGTTGCGGGTCAGTCGGGGCAGTCATTTGAACTGGAATCATCAATCATAATTAATTTCAGAGTCTCGGCCAGGGATAAAATAATCGGCAGATTATCAAGGATTGATGGATTGAGCTACAGATACATTGAAACAAAATGAGCAGTCGCCGGTTGAAAGTCTCTAGGAAATTATCAACACATTTCTTTGTTAGATAATTCTTCATTACCTTTGATACCAGGTCAGAATATAATTCTGGTAATGTGCCAAATTAATGAAAAACAGAAGTTTAGTCTCAATAGATGATTTTTCCACTGATGAGATCCTCAGAATCCTTGATCTGACGGAAGAATTTGAAAAGCAGCCCAACAGTAAACTGCTGGAAGAAAAAGTAATTGCGACTCTTTTTTTTGAGCCCTCCACGCGGACGAGATTAAGTTTTGAGAGTGCCATTAACAGACTGGGTGGTAAAATAATAGGATTTTCCGATTCCTCAAACTCCAGTGTTTCAAAAGGAGAGACTCTTAATGATACAATAAGAACAGTGTCGAATTACTGTGATCTTATTGTCATGAGGCATCACATTGAGGGGAGCGCCAGGTTTGCAAGTGAGATTGCAACAGTACCAGTGATTAATGCCGGTGACGGTGCCAATCAGCATCCCACCCAGACATTGCTCGACCTCTACTCTATCCGTAAAACACAGGGCGGGCTGAATAATTTAAATATTTTTCTTGTAGGTGATCTTAAGTATGGCCGTACTGTTCATTCACTCATGATGGCTATGTCGCGCTGGAATGCCACATTTAATTTCATCTCGCCAGAGGAGCTAAAGATGCCGGATGAATTTAAACTATACCTCGATAATCTGGGACTTAAATATTACGAACATACCGATTTCACCGATATTATCTCAAGGGCCGATATCATATATATGACCAGGGTCCAGAAGGAAAGATTTTCTGATCCCATTGAATATGAAAAGGTTAAAAATGTCTATGTTCTGAGGAATTCAATGCTCAAAAAGACCAAACCAAACATGAAAATTCTTCATCCTCTGCCGAGGGTCAATGAAATCCATTCTGATGTCGATATTAACTCCAAAGCCTATTACTTTGAACAGGCTCTGAACGGAGTATATACACGCCAGGCAATTTTATGTTCCTTATTGGGTATAAAATAAGCATATGAGAGTTATGAAGGAATCCAAGCAAATGAGCGTTAGCGCTATAGAGAACGGTACAGTAATTGATCATGTGCCTGCATACAACCTTTTCAAGGTTATCCAGATACTGGGTCTGGACAAGATTGATAACCAGATAACATTTGGCACTAACCTGGAAAGTAAAAAGCTTGGCAGTAAAGCCATAATAAAGATCTCCGGACTCTTTTTCCAGGATGAAGACATCAACAGGATAGCCCTTGTTGCCCCTGATGCCAAGCTTAATATTATCAGGGATTACGAAGTGGTTGAAAAAAAAGAAGTTGAGGTACCAGACACCATAATCGGAATAGCTAAATGCATGAATCCAAAATGCATTACAAATTACGAGGAGGTTAAAACGCGCTTTCGGGTTGTGTCAAAAAAGAATGTTAGCCTGAAATGCCATTATTGTGAAAAAATCACCAATCAGGAGAACCTTCAGATTATATAGTATTGCCCTCTACTTACTGTTACGATCATCTCAGCCTGTCATTTGATTTTATAAGACGGTCATCTTTCAGAATGCCTCTGTAGGCCAATATCGAAAATATGAGGATAAACACCGGGATTACAAGTTTAGCTTCCGGAATAATCTTAAGAGTGAATTTATTTGATATTTCAATCGCATACCATGCCAAGGCAATTATGAATCCTGAGGACAGGGCAATCACGAAAATTGCCAGCTGCATCTGAGTCCTCCTTTTCCGGTACAAAAATATGGTTACCAACGATATCAGGGCTATCAGGGAGATAATAACCATGACGGGCCAGATATTTGAGAAGTGGATAAAAGGCTGGCCGGCGAGCGTATCAAGGTTTCCATTCAGTGACAAGCCTAAAGACTTCCCGGAACTGTCGGTGAAATTTAAAATATTTCCGGGAGAGAAGAGTACGGATAAAACAAGTACTATTAAAAGATATAACGACTGTAACCTCTGAATCATATGCTATATTTTTAAAATTGATGTAAAAATACCTTTTTTAGATGATAATTGAAAAGTCAAAATTAAATCAGTGGTTAAAATTTTTAACATTATTTAATGTTTGTAATAGCCATGATAAGCTGTAAAGTATCTATTTTTACACTCTCTTTTTTAAGGACTTCACAGAGTGCGAAATGATGTTTTAACAATGGGCCCCGGAATAGAATTCCACCTTCACTGATTAGTATTTCAATTTTTATTTAGGTTTTTTTTATGAAGAACAGATTTAATATTACAACAACTATACTCCTGATTCTTGTTATAACCGGAATCATA
Organism: uncultured Bacteroidales bacterium; assembly: GCA_963789465.1. Classification (GTDB taxonomy): domain Bacteria; phylum Bacteroidota; class Bacteroidia; order Bacteroidales; family VadinHA17; genus LD21. The sequence continues at coordinate 1,076,809 of CAWBLL010000019.1, read as the reverse complement.
GCTTATCCCAAGATCAAACCCTTTCTGATGTCAAAGTCTAAAAATGAATCCTCGGTTCCCATGATGTCATCGAGCCAGCGGATATTGAATGCAAGCGGGTATGTCATCAAACCTGAGCATTTCAGTATATTGGTCAGATCTACCGGAACGCTCAGACCCGATGAAGAAGTTGATCTCGCCTTTGAAACATCAGGAAAAATTGTCAGTATTAAATTTACTGAAGGTACAAGAGTTAAAAAAGGAGACCTTCTGGCTAAGATCAATGACAGACCTCTGCAGGCACAGCTGGAAAAGCTGCTGGCTCAGAAAAAACTTACTGAGGCCAAAGAATTCCGTGAACGAAGCCTGCTGGAAAAGGATGCTATAAGCCAGGAAAGTTATGACCAGATAGTCACTGAACTTCAGACTATTGAAGCAGATATTAATCTTATTCAGGCCAGAATCTCAGAAACGGAACTCCGGGCGCCTTTCGACGGGATTATAGGATTAAGGTACCTGAGTGAAGGATCTTATGCCACACCATCAACAAAAATTGCGAAACTTATCAAGATAAGCCCGATAAAAATTGAGTTTTCTATTCCCGAAAGGTATGCATCAGAAATTAAGATAGGATATCCTGTTTTATTCGATGTTGACGGCGTAAATAAAACTTTCAAGGCATCGGTTTATGCAGTGGATCCTAAAATTGATATTGAGACAAGGACAATCGTTCTGCGGGCACTCTATCCCAACACCAGTGAAGAGCTGAAATCAGGACGTTATGCTTCCATAACTCTTTTAATGTCCCAGATAGATAATGCGGTATCCATTCCTACAGAAGCCCTGATTCCTGAAATGGAAGGAGAAAAAGTATACATATTCAAATCCGGGAAGGCAACTGCCATAAAGGTGAATGCAGGAATAAGAACTGAATCAAGGATTCAGATAACCAGCGGGCTTAACTTCGGAGATACATTACTTATTACAGGGATCCTGCAACTCAGGGAAAACCTGCCTGTGGTTCTCGATACCATTATAAACAACAATTAATTCAGCAAAATTCACACTATGAGTCTTTCATCAGTAAGTATCAGCAGACCTGTTCTGGCTACTGTTTTTGCAATAGTAATTTTGCTTTTCGGCGTTGTAGGATTGACATTTCTTGGTATCCGCGAGTTTCCCAGTGTTGATCCCCCTATAATTTCAGTTAACACTGATTATCCGGGAGCAAACTCAGATGTTATTGAGACTCAGATCACCGAACCTCTTGAACAGTCTATTAACGGCATTCCCGGCATTCGTTCCCTTACCAGTATAAGCCATCAGGGTGGAAGCCATATTACAGTTGAATTCGAGCTTTCTGTTGATATGGAGACTGCAGCAAATGATGTTCGTGACAAGGTATCCCAGGCTATGCGGATGTTGCCTCGTGATTGTGATCCTCCCACTGTTGCAAAAGCGGATGCTGATGCCAATCCGATCATGTTCCTGACAGTAGAGAGTCAGAAAAGATCCTTGCTGGAATTATCCGAAGTAGCCGAGCTTACTATAAAAGAGCAGCTGCAGACCATTTCAGGTGTAAGTGCAGTAGCAATCTGGGGTCAGAAAAGATACGCAATGCGACTCTGGCTCGATCCGGTTAAGCTGGCCGGTTATAAGCTTACTCCCATGGATGTAAGAAACGCCATCTCAAGGGAAAATGTGGAATTGCCCTCCGGTTCCATTGAAGGAGACAACACTGAGCTTACAATAAGGACCCTTGGACTGATGACAACTCCAAAACAGTTTAATGATCTGATCATTAAGCAGTCGGGAGATCAGATCGTCCGCTTTCAGGATATAGGGAGAGCAGAGCTCGGACCAGAGGATATACGGGGTATTTTAAAGCGGGATGGAGTTCCGATGGTCGGGACTGCCATTATTCCGCAGCCCGGCTCGAACCAGATTGATATTGTGGATGAAGTCTACCGCCGTCTAGAGTATATTAAAAAAGATTTGCCCGACGATGTCAAAATCAAGGTGGGATTTGACAATACTCAATATATCCGTACCTCAATAAAAGAGGTGAAAGACACTATATATATTGCCTTCTTCCTTGTTGTTGTTATTATCTATTTCTTCCTGCGAAGCTGGCGGGCAACCCTTATCCCCATACTTGTTATACCTGTCTCACTTATAGGTGCCTTTTTCATAATGTACCTTGCGGGTTACTCCATCAATGTCCTGACATTGCTTGCCATTGTACTCGCGATAGGAATAGTGGTGGATGACGCTATAGTTGTAATGGAGAATATCTATGTCAAGGTCGAGCAGGGAATGAATCCAGTCGAAGCCGGATTGGCAGGATCAAAAGAGATTTACTTTGCTATCATTGCCACTACAATAACTCTTATTTCTGTATTTTTCCCCATTGTATTTCTCCAGGGAATAACCGGAAGGCTCTTCCGTGAGTTTAGTATTGTAATGGCAGGGGCAGTTGGCATATCCGCATTTCTTGCCTTGTCTCTTACACCAATGGTCTCGACAAAATTATTAAGACATGAGAATAAGCATAGCTGGTTTTATCGCAAGACCGAAGTCTTCTTTCAAAATCTCAACGAAAGCTATAGGAGGTCGCTTGAATCGTTTCTTAAGAAACGATGGATTGCGATCATTATTGTCGTAGTTTCATTTGGTCTGATAGGGTTGCTCTGGAAAGTCATTCCGGCAGAAATGGCCCCCCTTGAAGACAGGTCTCAGATCTCGATAAATACCTCAGCCGTTGAGGGTGCTACATATGATTTTATGTATGATTATGTAACAGATATTACAAAAACAGTGGAAGATGAGGTGCCTGAACGCGAAAGCGATATCTTGTTCGTAAGGGGAAGCTATGGAAGTGTGAGATTAACATTGTTAAGTCCCAGGATAAGGAAACGTACTCAACAGGAAATTGCAGATGACCTGTCTGATATAGTCAGGGTAAAGACAAAGGCCAGGGCCTTCGTTATGCAACAGTCGACCTTTGGAGGCAGACGTGCAGGTATGCCTATACAGTATGTTCTCCAGGCTACATCTATCGAAAAACTAAAAGACATCCTTCCGGAGTTTATGTCCAGGGTAATGGACAATCCTACCTTTTTAATGGCGGATGTCAACCTCAAGTTCACCAAGCCTGAACTGAGAATTCACATTAACAGGGAAAAGGCGACCTCCCTCGGTGTTTCAACCCAGAATATAGGTCAGACCCTTCAACTGGCATTAAGTGGTCAGAGATTCGGATATTTCTTTATGAACGGCAAACAATATCAGATTTTTGGAGAGCTTGCCCGTGGTGACCGAAATAAGCCACTTGACCTGAGATCATTATATGTAAGAAATAATGCCGGGGAAATGATTCAGCTCGATAATCTGGTTACCCTTTCTGAAGAGACTGCTCCCCCCCAGCTCTATCGCTATAACAGGTTTGTTGCTGCAACTATTACTGCAGGTCTGGCAAAGGGCAAAACAATAAGTCAGGGGCTTACAGAAATGGACAAAATAGCCTCGGATGTTCTTGATGATACTTTCAGAACAGCCCTGGCAGGCGATTCCAAGGATTTCAGGGAAAGCTCATCCAGCCTGATGTTTGCCTTTATGCTGGCACTTATTCTGATTTTCCTGGTCCTCTCGGCCCAGTTCGAAAGCTTCAAAGATCCTCTTATTGTGATGATGACTGTTCCTCTGGCACTTACCGGAGCCTTGCTGTTTATGTGGTATTTTAACATAACTATGAATATCTTCAGCCAGATTGGAATCATCATGCTGATTGGGCTTGTGTCAAAGAATGGAATTCTCATTGTGGAATTTGCCAACCAGAGAAAACAGGCTGGTTTACCAAAGATAGAAGCCATTAAATTTGCAGCTGCATCGCGCCTCAGACCTATCCTGATGACGAGCATGGCAACAATTCTGGGTATTGCGCCTCTGGCACTAGGATTCGGAGAAGGTGCCAAGAGCCGTATCGCTATGGGTACAGCAGTCATCGGAGGGTTACTTGTATCCACCTTACTGACCCTCTATGTCGTTCCTGCAATCTATTCCTTCATCTCAAGCGAAACAAAAAAATCTGAAAATGAAAATCTGCTTTCTCAGTCTTAGCCTTTTTATAATAATCCCATCCATTTTTACAAAAGCACAATCAGTATACAATCTGAATGATTGTATCCGGATCGGCCTCGAGAAGAACTTTTCAATTCTCATTGCCAGAAATAATGAGACTATTTCAGATAATAACCATACCCTCGGCAACGCAGGATATTTGCCATCTCTGGACCTGTCGGGCAGTTATACCGGTGCATCAGGCAGCACAAAAAACAAGCTCACCGATGGAACTCAAAACACATCGAAGGTAACCCTGAACACAACTGCAACAGCCGGATTAAATCTTGGATGGACGATTTTCAACGGGTTCAATGTAAGGACCAGCTACAAAAAGCTTGATGAGTTAAAGCAGATGGGGGCACTCAATACACAGTTAACGGTTGAAAACTCTGTTGCAGATATCGTCATCGCCTATTATGCTTATATCCAGCAGGTTCAGTTACTGAAAAATCTTAAATATGCCGTAACACTATCCAAGGAAAGACTGCGTATCGATCAGGACAGATATCTTCTTGGATCAAGCTCAAAGCTGCAGGTACTTCAGTCCCGCGTATACCTGAATGCGGACAGTTCAAACCTTTCAAAACAATTTGAGGTTGTCAGGGCTGCCCAGGTTAAGCTGAACGAGCTGATGTCGGTTGAAGATATGGGAATGTATTTTACTTCGCAGGATACATCGGTTGATGTAAATCCCAATCTCCTTTATGAAAAGCTGCTTGAAGAGACTATGGCAGGAAATACCAGCCTGAGTATTGCTTCCAGGGACAAGACAATTTCAGAATATGATTATAAGCTTATAGCTTCCAGATCATACCCCTATCTCAATTTTTCCACAGGGTACGATTACAATTTTCTGAAATATTCTGACGGCATATACAATAATCAGGCAAATTCAGGCATGAATTATGGCCTCACTCTCGGCATTAACCTCTTTGACGGGCTTAATCAGAGACGCAATCTGCATAACTCCGAAATAGCAATAATGAATAAAGATTTGCAATACCATCAGATCGAACAGGGAATAAAAGCTGATCTGATAACTATTTACAGTGGCTACAGTAACAACCTGAGACTTATCAGGCTGGAAGAGCAAAACCTTCAGACCGCAGGCGAAAATCTTGAGATAGCCCTCGAAAGATATAAGCTCGGCAGCCTTTCAGGAATTGACCTGAGGGAAGTACAGAAAAGCTATCTTGATGCCCGGGAAAGGCTTCTCATAATACAGTCACAGGCAAAACTGGCAGAAGTGTCGCTTCAACTGATCTCAGGCAAAATAATGAATTATTATAAATAAATACCTATATGCAAAAGAAGACTGAAATGATAATCAACGAGGATGGAAGCATTTATCATCTGAACCTTCTTCCCGGCGACATTTCTGAGAAAATAATTATAGTCGGTGACCCCGGACGTGTGGATATGTTCGCATCGATGCTGCAGGAGGTCAGGGTAAAAAAGGAAAACAGGGAGTTCCGGACGGTTACTGGTACATTTGATACCGGCGAGATAACAATAATCTCATCGGGTATCGGAACAGACAATATAGATATCCTTGTCAATGAGCTCGATGCACTTGTAAATATTGATCTCGCCACTGGAAAAGCGAAGGAAGAACCTGTATCGCTAACTCTTATCAGGATTGGGACTTCCGGTTCTCTACGGCAGGATATACCACCAGGTTCGATCGTGGTTGCCGATACCGCTGTCGGATTCGATGGCCTCATTCATTTTTATGAAGGTTATGACTGGATCCTTGATACCTCTTTATCAGATGCTCTAGCAGAGTTTCTCGAATGGCCGGATACCCTCGCCTATCCATATGCAGTAAAAGCCAGTAAAGAGTTGCTTGAAAGTTTTCATGACAGCACGTACCTTTATGGAATAACAATTTCAGCGCCCGGATTCTACGCTCCCCAGGGCAGAAAGCTCAGGCTTGAAACATTTGACAGCGAAATCAATGAGAAACTTTCCGGATTTGTATTCCGGGGAAGGGCGGTTTGTAATTATGAAATGGAGAGTTCAGCATTATACGGATTGTCTGCATTGCTTGGTCACAAAGCAATGTCAGTCTGCCTGATAATAGGAAACCGCATAACAGGTGAATTCATCAGCGATTACAAACCACTCATGAAGGAGCTGGGCCATAAAATTTTAGAAAAGCTGTAAGCCCGTGGTTTAAATTTGAACTGTTCAGCTAATATACTTTCCGTAGACCATCCTGATACCTTCTTCGAGGCTGACTTTATCTTTCCAACCCAGATTGTTGATCTTCGAGACATCGAGCAGCTTTCTGAAAGTGCCATCCGGTTTCGTACTATCCCAGTTCAGCGTTCCCTCATACTCTGTTATTCTGCCAATAAGCCCGGCAAGCTCTCTTATTGTAAGATCTTTACCCGTTCCGATATTAATGTGTGTGTTAATGGCAGGCTGGCCTTCAGATACAAGGTCACTGAAATTGACATGCTCCAGTGCGAATACACATGCTGCAGCGAGATCATCCACATAAAGGAATTCACGATATGGATTTCCTGTTCCCCATAGGTTAATTGTAACAGAAACGCTGTCAATGGAGGGATTTCCGGATAATTCAATACCGAATTTTCTGAGCTTCTCTATAATTTCCGTCTCTGATGAGGAAGCACTAATCCCCTCAATGGGATATTTGAGCAGATCCTTTCGTATGGCATCCCAGTCAAGGTGTGAAAGGCATTTTCCAAGATGCATTTTACGGATGAGTGCAGGAAGAACATGTGATGTTTCAAGATTATAATTATCATTCGGACCGTAAAGATTGGTCGGCATCACCGATATAAAATTCGTACCGTATTGCAGATTATAAGACTCGCACATTTTGATCCCTGCAATTTTGGCCACTGCATAGGGTTCATTGGTATATTCAAGGGTTCCGGTAAGCAGGTATTCTTCCCTGATGGGTTGTTGGCAATCCCTCGGGTATATGCAAGAGCTTCCAAGAAATAAAAGTTTTTTTACCCCGTTCAGATAGCTGTGATGGATAATATTATTCTGGATCATCAGGTTCTCATAGATAAACTGAGCCCTGTATTTATTATTTGAAAGGATCCCTCCGACTTTTGCGGCGGCAAGCACCACATATTCCGGTTTTTCCTTCTCAAAGAAATCGGCCACTATCTTCTGATCCATAAGATCATAGGGAGGATATGGGGTGAATATAAAATTGGAATAGCCCTTTTCAGTCAGATTTCTTGTTATGGCACTGCCAACCATCCCCTTGTGTCCTGCGATATAGATTTTACTGTTTTTCTCCATCATCAAAAGGAAGTTATACCAGGCGCTTCCTGGCTTTATCAAAGTCTGAATTTACCATTAATTTAACAAGGTCTCTGAAGGTGGTTTTCGGTTTCCATCCCAGTATCTCCCGTGCTTTTGAAGGATCGCCTACAAGCAGATCGACCTCTGTTGGACGGAAATATCTTGGATCGATCCTTACCACCTCTTTACCCGAAGATTTCAGTTTCCCTGTCTCGTCTATTCCATGACCACTCCAGATAATCTCTTCTCCCAGATTCATAAATGTCTCTTCAACAAATTCACGTATCGAATGTGTCTCATTGGTGGCCAGAACAAAGTCATCAGGTTTATCAGCCTGCAGTATACGCCACATTCCTTCGACATATTCGGGAGCATATCCCCAGTCACGTTTTGCATCAAGATTCCCCAGTGATAGCTTATCCTGCTGACCAAGGATTATTTTTGATGCGGCGACCGTGATCTTTCGTGTAACAAATGTTTTTCCCCTGCGTTCACTTTCATGATTGAAAAGGATCCCATTGCTTGCAAAAACGTCATAGCCTTCACGGTAGTTAACCACTATCCAGTAGGAATAGAGCTTTGCGGCTGCATAGGGACTGCGGGGATAGAACGGTGTCTTTTCTGTCTGGGGTATCTCCTGGACCTTACCATAGAGTTCGGAGGTGGAAGCCTGGTAAAACCTTGGTTTGATACCAGTTTCCTTTATTGCATCAAGGAATCGGAGGGTCCCGATGCCGTCCACTTCGGCTGTATATTCCGGAACTTCAAATGAAACCTGCACATGAGATTGTGCTCCGAGATTATAAATTTCGGTAGGCTGGATCTTTTCCACAAGCCTGTTAAGGTTACTTGAATCTGTCAGGTCGCCGTAATGGAGAAAAAACCTGTTATTCAGGTAATCAGGATTGTTATAAATATGGTCAATCCGGAAAGTATTGAAAGAGCTGGAGCGGCGTATTATTCCATGAACTATATATCCCTTCTCCAGCAACAATTCAGTAAGATAAGATCCATCCTGCCCCGTGATGCCTGAGATCAATGCTACATTTTTCATACTATATTTCGATAATTATTAAATCCAGTAGTCTTTTATTCTCACCCTTACCTTTATTGCATTGGGTATCACTTTTTCACTTATCAGGATAAGATATCCTCCCCCTCCTGCTCCAGAAAGTTTCCATGATAAGGCAGTATCCCTGTATGAATCGATAACAGCTGCTATTTTATTGTTCATCATTTCAGGGAACATTGTGATCTGTGCATTGAATGAGGTGGTAAAGCCTTCCGAGAAGAGGGCAATATCCTTTTTATTCAGCCCTTCCCAGGCCATTTCAGCGCCATCGTTCAGTCTCTTCACATTTGCCTCGCTGATATTGGTATTTTCAAGCACGATAAAGTCCGCTGGTCTTGGCCATAATGTCACCATAAAAAGACGGTTCTCTAGCCATTTGATCACAGAAATATCTGAAATTGTTTCGAATTTTGAAGGCCAGTATTGCTCCCTGTCATAATAGAAGCGGTTTACACCGGGGACTGTAATGCCAATTGAGTCCTGGGAGCCGCTCACATCCTTTGTTCCCGGATCATTATCATACCGGAACAGCACCTTGGCCAGTTTCTGCGGATTCTCCATGGGCAACTGGCCGTTCCACAGTTCAATAGCCTTTTTTCTAGTGGAAGTGGCCATTCCGGATCTCTCATTGAACTCAATAGTGGGTTCAATTGATGCAGTGATTGCCCATCCCGGATGATATTTCGACACATACGGCTGATCTATCCAGGTTCCTGCGAGGTCGATCCTGTAGGGAATAGGCGTTTCCTTTCTCATGGATGTTGTGGACCTAACAGGCAGATTGGCATGAGGCACTCTTTTCAGGACCTTGTATTCTATACCAAGATCCCTGCAGATACTTTCCTTATCGTAGGTATGGCCATCTTCATTCACAACGAAGATATCAGGCATCAGTTCCTTCATATCTTCCAGAAAATCAAGGATTCCGCTTCCCTTGTTAATTTTCACATGATGCACGCAGGATAATGCCCTGAGCATATATAGACGTTCCTCTTCCGAGTTGACTGTCATTCTTCCCTTAAGATCAGAAACTGTTTTGTCCGAACCAAGTCCCACATAGAGATCTCCGAATCCGGAGGCTTCCTCAAGAAATGCAATATGACCTGAATGGAGAATATCAAAACAACCGCTGACAAAAACTTTTATTCCCTTTTTCTTTAACATAATAAACTATTTTATTGTCTTTAAATATTTATTTCCAGAATAAATATAACACTGGTAATTGATAGGAACTGTATTTATCTTGAGTAAGCTGCATAAATCACAGATTATCTCGAAACCAGTTCACATACTCTTCGAGTCCCTGTAAAACAGTTTGTTCAGGCTCATAATTAAGCAGTTTCTTTGCTTTTTCCACAGATGCAAGAGAATGGTGAATATCTCCTTCCCTGTCAGGACCATATTTTGGTACGATGGACAATATACTGCTGTCATATTTTCCGGCAAGACCGCGTAAATGGTAAAAAAGCTCATTCAGAGTCGTCCTTTCTCCATGGGCCACATTAAATACCTGGTTCAGGGCATCCTTGTTTTCAGAAACTGCTGCCAGATGATTTGCCCTGACAACATTATCTATGTAGGTAAAATCCCTTGATATCGATCCGTCTCCATTTATGAGAGGAATCTCATGATTCATCAGCATCTTAAGAAATTTCGGGATTACGGCAGCATATGCTCCGTCAGGATCCTGTCTTCTGCCGAACACATTAAAATATCTGAGTCCGATTACGTTAATTCCATAATTCTTCGAGAAATTTGAGGCGAAGAGCTCATCGACATATTTTGTGATGGCATATGGTGAGAGTGGCGCACCGATCTTATCTTCCACCTTGGGTAAACCGGGATGGTCTCCATAGGTTGATGAGCTTGCTGCGTAAATAAACCTATTGACTTTTGCCTCTTTTGCTGCAAAGAGGATCTTCACGAATCCTCCTATATTTACGTCAGTTGATGTTACAGGATCCTTTATAGACCTTGGCACTGATCCCAGGGCCGCTTCATGAAATACGATTTCAGCATTCCTGACAGCCTCTTCACAGTCATCTGTGTTCCTTATGTCTCCTTCAATTAGGTGGAATCTGTCATTATTGCCAAATGCTTTCAGATTCTCTCTTTTCCCCGTTGAGAAATTGTCCAGGCATGTGACCCGATTCCCGTGAAGCAGCAGCGATTCAATAAGATTGGATCCGATAAAACCTGCTCCTCCGGTTACAAGTACCCTGCTGTTTCTTAAAATTTTCCCCATTTGCCTCAGCCAATAAAAAGATGATCACTAAAAGTAATTATTTTCTCTGTCAGAAAGATGGATATTTTTCAACCATTAGCAATATCTCATTAAGAATGAATTCTGCAGCTTTCCCATCGCCATAAAAGCCAGGATATTCCAGATCGTCATGCGAATTCATCAACCTGGTAAATTCCCCGCTGATAAGATCAGGATCTGCATCAACCAGTACTGATGTCCCGTTATTCACAAGTTCAATCCACTCTGTCTCCTTCCGGAGGATAATACATGGTTTTTTAAAGAAATGTGCTTCTTTCTGAACTCCCCCTGAATCTGTGATTATCATCCTGCAGTTTTTTTCAAGGAGGATCATTTCGAGATATGAAACAGGAGGTATTATTTTTACTGAATCCGAATCACAGAGTTCGCTGTAAAGTCCGGCCAGTTTACTTTTCAGTGAGATTATTGTCCGTGGATGAAGAGGCATTACGAGTGTAATATTATTTTTTTCAGCCAGGGTTTTAAGAGTAAGAATAATGTTCTTCAGCCTGTTGGGGTCATCTGTATTTGTGTCCCTGTGTATTGTCGCCAGAACGAAGTTGTTTCGGTCCAGGGCAAGATCGTGGAGGAATCTCTTTTTTTTCTTTTCAGCCAGTTCCGCAAAGAAGAGGCTGTTATCGTACATTATATCGCCTGTGAGGTATATTTTTGGATTGTTAATGTTATAAGGCGGGCTGTTCTCTGGTCTGAACCCTTCATTTATAAGGTTTTTAAAGGCAGCATTTGTAGGCGCGAAGAGGAGTGTTGAGGAGTGGTCGCTCATTATGCGGTTTAGCTCTTCAGGCATTAGCTTATTGAATGAGCGAAGGCCTGATTCAATATGAATCACAGGGAAATGAAGCTTGGAGGCAGCCAGTGATCCTGCAAGGGTGGAATTTGTATCACCGTATACTATCAGGCAGTCGGGATGTTCATGAAGAAGGATTTCTTCAATACCGGTTATCATCAAAGAGGTCTGCTTTCCGTGACCTGCTGATCCAACTCCCAGATTATATTCCGGTTTATGAATCTCGAGTTCATCGAAGAACACTTCAGATAGCTCTTTATCATAATGCTGGCCTGTGTGAACCAGGATTTCAGTAATTTTATCCGGGAAACTTGTGCGTACAGCTCTGCTGATTGCCGAAGCTTTAATAATCTGTGGTCTGGCTCCGACAAGATTCAGGATTTTGATTTTTGGCATCTGGGTTAGGAATTATATTTCGCTAAAGATAGAAAATTATCATTTTCGGATAACAGTAAAAGAAAGAAGGGCATCCAATTGTTCAGATGCCCTTCAATTATTATTATATTTTATTTCGCATAATTTACCGCTCGGGTCTCCCTGATGACAGTAATTTTTATCTGTCCCGGATAAGTCATTTCATTTTGAATTTTCCTGGCAATTTCGAATGACAGCCCTTCTGCTTCCTTGTCTGACACTTTTTCGGCTCCAACGATAACGCGTAATTCTCTTCCGGCCTGTATGGCGTATGTTTTCATTACTCCAGGATACTGCAGTGCGAGTGATTCGAGCTCTTTAAGTCTTTTTATATATGATTCCACAACCTCTCTGCGGGCTCCCGGACGTGCTCCTGAAATTGCGTCACACACCTGCACTATAGGTGCTATCAGTGTTGTCATTTCAGTTTCGTCGTGATGGGAACCAATAGCATTGCAAATCTCAGGCTTTTCCTTATATTTTTCAGCCATTTTCATACCCAGAATTGCATGTGGCAATTCCGGCTCATCGTCGGGCACTTTACCAATGTCGTGAAGAAGTCCGGCCCTTTTGGCAAGTTTCGCATTCAATCCCAGTTCTGCAGCCATGATGGAACACAGGTTTGCCACTTCCCGCGAGTGCATCAGAAGGTTCTGCCCATAAGATGACCTGTACTTCATTTTACCGATAAGCCGTATCAGTTCGGGATGCAAGCCGTGGATACCCAGATCAATGGTAGTACGTTTGCCTACTTCCAGGATCTCCTCTTCAACCTGTTTTCTGGTCTTCTCGACCATCTCTTCAATTCGGGCAGGATGGATCCGTCCGTCGGTAACCAGTTGATGAAGTGCAAGCCGTGCCACTTCTCTCCGCACGGGGTCGAAAGCTGACAGGACTATTGCTTCAGGTGTATCATCAACTATTATTTCCACGCCTGTGGCTGCCTCGAGTGCCCGGATATTACGTCCCTCCCTGCCAATGATCCGACCCTTCATCTCATCCGACTCAATATGAAAAACCGTGACTGCATTTTCAATGGCATTTTCTGCGGCGACTCTCTGAATAGTCTGAATGACTATTCTTTTAGCTTCCTTGTTTGCTGTCATTTTGGCTTCATCGAGAATTTCATTGACATATGACATTGCTCCGGTTTTAGCCTCCTCCTTCAGTGACTCTATCAGGTGGTTCTTGGCTTCATCGGCAGAAAAGCCTGATATTGCTTCCAGGTGTTCAACCTGTTGTTTATGAAGCCTGGCAAGCTCTTCCGATTTTTTATCCAGAATTTCAAGTTGTGATGTCAGGTTTTCACGGATGCCTTCAGCCTCATTTTTCTTACGCTGAGTCTCTTCTATCTTTTGAGAAAGAATCTGTTCCTTCTGCTTGATCCTGTTTTCAGCCTGATTTATCCAGTGGTTTTTTTCATTAATGACCTTCTCATGTTCAGTCTTCAGCTGAAGAAATTTTTCCTTTGCCTGAAGGATTTTTTCTTTTCTTGTGACTTCAGCTTCAGCTTCTGCTTCACTAATAATTTTACGGCTTTTATTTTTAAGCGCCACCTGCCAGATCAGATAGGATCCACCAAATCCCAATACCAAGGCAGCCATGCAAAAGACCACCAGGAGTCCGTTGCTTAAATTACCTATATTAAATATCATTGTAAATCGTATAAAGTATTATGTATATATTAAAAAAAACCCGCAAAGTTCCTTCAGCTTTTATAAAACCCCATATCTGTATGGTTGGAGCTACTAATACAGTTCGAACTTCCACTGTCCCGAAAATCTGGGATCCCGACGGATCGGGATGAGGCCTGTTCTACCTGTACCAAGGTTGCTCCAAAGTTTTAACTGTTGAGTTTTAAAAATGAATGAAGAAACAATGCGGGCAATTCATTTATCTATTTTAAAGAACGCTGTTACTCTTTTGTGTCAAGTACTGAATCAATTTTCTGAATCAGTTCTTTCAGGGCATCAGGAAGATAATCATTTTCCAGCCTCTCCTCCTCTTCAGTCAGTTTAATCACATACTGCAATGCAGCCATCGCCAGAAAATCCTGTACATCCTTGTCGGTGTACCTCTGCTTGTACTGCAGTACTTTTTCATTTATCATCCTGGCTGCCTTCCTGATCTTCTCCTCGTTTTCCCGTTCAACCTTTAATGGATAATACCTGTCCGCCACATTAACCCTGATCGAAAGCTTATCATCCATTATTATATTTTATCCGTTTAAAAGAGCAACACATCTGTCAATTTCCCGCACCAAATCATTTATCTTCCTCTTCGCCTCCTGAGCATTTTCACCATCACCCAGTAATGCTCCCGATAATTTAACACGTTCATATTTAAGTTCCAATTCCTTTATTCTCTCATCCCGGACCTGAAGGGCAGCCTTCAACTCCTCATTTCCGGTTCTCAGATTTTCAAACTCCGACTTCAGGTCACTATAATGGGTTAACAATTCATCCAGCTTCCTGTTCAAGATTATTAACTCTTCGTAACCCTGACCGGTCATATATTCATCTTTAGTACAAAATTAACATAGTTAATGATATTTTCAAAAAATTGGCCGAAATACTTTGTCTGAATGAGACAGATCAATAGCTTTGCACCTCTGCAAATGAAATTTTAAAAAGATGCTAATACAAAGGATAATTATATTCACCCTTCTGCTGGTAAACGCTTTGAGATCAGAAACAGGTAACAACGCCACATTTATTTCGCCATTGAAAATTCCACTCTCGCTTTCAGCTAACTTTGGCGAATTAAGAGTAGATCATTATCACTCCGGGCTCGACATCAAAACTCAGGGAGTTACCGGGAAGGAAGTTGTTGCTTCGGCATCCGGCTATGTCTACAGGATAAGTGTTTCTCCCGGCGGTTTCGGCAAAGCTGTCTATATCAGACATCCCTCGGGATATTCAACAGTCTATGGTCACCTGGAAAAATTCAGCAGCGAAATTGATAAATATGTCAAAGCCCAGCAATATGAGAAAAAGAGCTTTTTGGTGACATTGTTTCCTTCAAAGGACAGATTCCCCGTCAATCAGGGTGATGTAATAGCTTTCTCAGGGAATTCAGGGAGTTCCGGGGGGCCTCATCTGCATTATGAGATAAGGAAATCAGAGGGTGAAATACCCTTGAATCCGCTTGATTTTGATTTCGCTATTCCGGATAATATCAAGCCTGTAATCGAAAAGCTTGTTATCTACCCCATAAACAAATACACGCTTATAAATAACCAGAACAAGAAGAAGTTTATAAATGTAACAGGGGCAGAAGGAAGGTACGGACTACCGTCAGGCACTGACATCAATATAAGTGGAGAGGCAGGATTCGGTATAAAATCATTCGATCAGCTGGATCGCAGTAAGAATAAATGTGCTGTTTATTCTATTGAGCTCCAGGTTGACAGCAGCACCCTCTTCAGATATGTAATGGATGCATTTTCCTTCAGTGAATCCAGATATATAAACAGCCACATTGATTATGAAGTTTATGAAAAGAATAAAATATATATCGAAAGGACATTTGTTCTGCCCAATGACAAGCTAAGCGTATATAAAAAACTGGTTAACAGGGGTATATATAAATTTGATGACAACATGGTACACAAAGCCGAGATTATTGTCACCGATGTAAGCGGGAACAAAACTGTATTGTCATTCAAGATAAAAGGACTTAAAATGGTTCCCGGAAAAATAAATGAAGGGAACACAGATGATGGTATTCTTATGCCGTATAACAGGAGCAACCATTTTGAAAGTGAGAATGTAAGGGTCAGTCTCCCCGGGGGATCCCTTTACGATACACTTTATTTCAGATACAAAAAGGTGGAGCGCTCAGGGGGAATGCTTTCCGACATCCACTGCATCCACAATATATATACTCCAGTCAACAGGCCTTATTCCCTCCTTATCAAGCCGGATTCCGTATCAGAATCCCTGAGATCGAAGATGGTTTTGATCAGGCTCGATGACGACAGGAACAGAAATGCCGTAAACACCACATGGAAGGATGGCTATCTCTCAGCGGAGGTCAGTTCCTTTGGCAATTATTATGCCGGCATCGACACAGTCGGACCTGAGATCTCTGTAAAAGGTCTTGTTCAGGGAGCTGATCTTACAGGAAGGGATGAGATCAGGATAAGAATCACAGATGACCTGTCGGGAATAAATGAGTATTCAGCTGAAATAGACGGGAAGTGGGCACTATTCGAATACGATCAGAAAAACAATGTGCTCATTTACACTTTTGATCCGTCAAGGATCAAAAGTGGAATGAAACATAACTTATCCGTAAAAGTCTCAGATAATAAAAACAATACCAGTTATTTTAACTATGGTTTTACCTGGTAATTGGAGGGTTGAGATTAAAATATTTTAGAAGGATAAATCCCTCTGCTTATCATGTTGTTAATACTTTCCACCACATAAGGTTTGTCTTCGCGGTAAGTAACACCAAACCATCTTTCGTTGCTCATCAGTATCTTTATCCTGACTTCACCACTCTTTACAAATTTGTCAATGGAAGTTGGGATATCAAGTTCCGATTTCAGGTCCATTCCATACTCATTGATGAAATTTCTGAATTCTTTTCCCAAAAAATCATAGCAGGAAGGCTTAAAGCCCCAAAGATTCATCGACACTACTTCATCTCCGGTGAATCTTTCCATTCCTTCTTTACCGTCCGGTGCCTGGGCGCCGAATGATGTTTTCTCAATCTGCCGTGTTTCGACAATATTCTTTAGCAAACCATCGGGTCCGACCTTGCAGACGCCCCTGTTAACATGCCCATGGTCGGACAGGGTATTTTTCATTTTATAACCGACTATGCAATAACTATCAGGGTCGGTGTCTTTAACAAGAAAGTCATGAAGTATTTTAAATGATTCCACCCCGTAATAATCATCCGCATTTATTACGCCGAAGGGCTCGCTTATGGCTTGTGAGGTAACCAGTATGGCATGACTTGTGCCCCAGGGCTTTGATCTTTCAGGTGATACCTTTACACCTTCAGGAAGATTGGTAATCTCCTGAAAGACATAGTCAACTTCAATTTTACCTTTCAGCTTGTCGACAAAACGCTCTTTCACCTGATCTTCAATATCCCGTCTGATAACAAAGACTATTTTCCCGAAACCTGCACGTATTGCGTCATAAATTGAATAATCAATTATAGTCTCTCCGGAAGGTCCTACTGTATCAAGCTGCTTGTTGCCGCCATATCGCGAGCCCATACCGGCGGCCAGGACTAAAAGTGTTGGTTTCATCATCATAAGTTTTAAATTTGAAGGGATTATACTCCCCTTTGAATACCACAATTATACTGAAAATAATATTATTTTTAAAACCGGGAATGAAAATTTAGCAAATAACCCGGGATTATGAAAGGGTTTTTGAAAATCAGCTTCTTACGTCCTTCACCGATGCGTCAGAAAACAAACAGAGTATAATGGAGTTTAAGCTTGAAATATGTATTGACGATATACAGTCGGCGCTGAATGCTCAAAATGCTGGCGCAACAAGGGTTGAGTTATGTAACAATCTATCTGAAGGCGGAACTACTCCTGCCTTCGGCACTATAGTTTCGGTAAGAAATCACATTGATATAGGTGTGAATGTTCTGATCCGGCCCAGGGCGGGAGATTTTCTATACACAGACGCTGAATTTGATATAATGAGGAAAGACATTGAATCCTGCAAACAGTGCGGTGCCGATGGTGTAGTTATTGGCATTCTCAGACCGGACGGAACTATAGACCTTGAAAGAACTGGCGAACTTGTTCGTCTTGCCCGCCCGATGTCTGTCACATTTCACAGAGCTTTTGACATGTCTTTCAAGCCGTTACAGGCACTTGAAGACATAATTGCATCAGGGGCCGACAGGCTTCTCACATCAGGTCAGAAAAAAAATGCTGAAGAGGGCACTGCTATTTTAAGGGATCTCGTTCATCAGGCAGGCAAAAGGATCATCATAATGCCGGGCAGCGGGATCAATGAGGTAAATATTGCAAATATTGCCTTGAGTACTGGCGCAAATGAGTTTCATTTATCTGCGCGTAAGATAAAAGAGAGCAGAATGGTTTACAGAAAAGAAGGGATCACGATGGGCAATTCATCAGGTTACAATGAATTTACAATGAAAGTCGCAGATCCTGAAAAAATAAAAAATATTATCAGAATATTGGATAATTTGTGAAAGTCAGCTATTCTTTATCTTTCCCGGGTTGTCTTAATAACCACAAAGGTACTCCTGGTTGCACAGAGTAATACACGGAGTATAGCTCAGCCCTTCATCTCGGGAAAAAACAGTGTCACTCACTGAGAACTTCGTGCTAATCCGTGGTTAAGCAATTCAAAAACCTTTCTTTTAGTAAATTTTGATACTGATATCAAATCAACAATCCAATAAATATGAATTTTGGAGATTCTGTGAAAGCTGATATCTTTGGAAAAATTTTCTCGGATTTCAGAATCTGAGTTATTTCTGTAAAGCAAAGATTAATAATATATATGGAATTTTATGAAAAGACTTATTTTACTGATAATGGCAATTCTGGCAGCAGGTTTACTTAACCTTCAGACCACCAATGCCTGCACAAATTTTATTATTTCCAAAGGTGCGACCGTTGACGGCTCAGTTATGATCACTTATGCTGCCGACTCTCATGTACTGTATGGAGAGCTATATTACCGGGCGGCAAAGAATTGGACGAAAGGTTCAATGGTCGACGTTTATGAATGGGATACCGGGAAATTCATGGGCAGGATAGCGCAGGCCGCTCACACCTACTCAGTTGTCGGGAACATGAACGAACACCAGCTTTCAATAGGTGAAACAACCTATGGCGGACGTCTGGAATTAATGGATTCAACTGCAATTATCGATTATGGAAGCCTAATCTATCTGACACTACAGAGAGCAAAAAGCGCAAGGGAAGCTATTTATACCTTTTCGCAGCTTGTGTCAGATTATGGATATGCCAGTGAAGGTGAATCTTTCTCTATTGGTGATGCCAATGAGGCATGGATCCTTGAACTGATAGGCAAAGGACCAGGCAACAGGGGAGCCGTATGGGTTGCACGCCGTATTCCTGACGGCTATATCTGCGGGCATGCCAACCATCCCAGGATAACTACATTTCCTATGGCTGACGGGAAAAAATCAATTACTTCAAAAGAGCTTGCTAAGATCTTCGATCCCGAAGTGGAAACTGTGTATTCGTATGATGTTATAGATGTGGCCCGTAGCCATGGCTGGTATGCCGGAGAAGATAAGAACTTCAGCTTCAGTGACGCCTATGCACCGCTGGATTTTTCAGCCGCGAGGTTTTGTGAGGCCAGGGTATGGTCGGGATTCAATAAGGTAAATAGCCAGATGGGCAAATACGTTGATTATGCGATGGGCGAGAATCTTAAAAACCGAATGCCCTTGTGGATTAAGCCTGACAGAAAACTTGATCTTAACGATGTAAAGAATATGATGCGTGACTACTATCAGGGAACACCTATGGATATGACAAAGGATATAGGAGCTGGTCCTTATGGCTGTACTGTCAGATGGAGACCTATGGAATGGAAGGTTGATGGCAAAACATACATTTTTGAAAGAGCCATATCGACTCAGCAGACAGGCTTTTCATTCATCGCTCAGAGCCGTTCATGGCTTCCTGATCCTGTAGGAGGAATCAACTGGTTCGGAGTAGACGATACGTTTTATACGGTTTACTCCCCGATGTATTGCGGGATGACCCGCGTCCCTGAATCATTTGCCGTCGGCAACGGAGATATAATGACCTTCAGCGATGATGCTGCCTTCTGGGTATTCAACCAGGTATCCAATTTTGCCTATACACGTACCAGTCTTCTCATCGGTGATCTGCAAAAGAAACAAAAGGAACTGGAGGATGGCTATCAGAAGGAGACGGAAACCATCGACAAGACTGCTGCGGAGCTTTATAAGACAAGCCCTGAAAAAGCTGTCGGCTATCTGACAGATTATTCCGTCAAATCAGGTAATAACACAGTAATGCAATGGAAAGATCTGTATAAGTTCCTTTTCGTAAAATATCTCGATGGCAATGTCAAGGAAAGACAGCCTGTTCCTGAAGGTTATGACAGGGTAAATCCAAAACTGAGCCAGCCGGGTTACAGTGAGGAATGGTACCGCACTATTGTGAAGTGCACAGGAGACAGATTCCTGGAAAAATAGTGTTTAAAACTTTTTTCCACATGTTGCGGATTATCAAAATTTTATTTTTAAATTTGCGACCGGATTTTTGAAACCAAACTGAGATTACAAAATACATTGCGAGATGAATTTAATGAATATTGTTGAGAAGGAATTTGCGGTAAAGCACGAATTTCCAAAATTCATGGCCGGTGACACAGTGACTGTCCATTATAAAATTAAAGAGGGTAACAAGGAGAGAATTCAGCAGTTTCGCGGTGTAGTTATACAGAGAAGCGGAGCAGAGCATACAGAGACATTTACAGTAAGAAAAATGTCAGGAAATATAGGTGTTGAGAGAATTTTTCCGGTTTCATCGCCTTTTATTGACAAGATCGAAGTCAATAAGCACGGAAAAGTCCGCAGGGCCAGAATCTTTTACCTTCGCAATCTGACAGGCAAGAAAGCCAGAATCAAAGAGAAGAAATTCTAAGAAATTAAGTCAATATAAAAAAAGACCGTTCATACCGAACGGTCTTTTTTTATCAAAAATGTTAGGCATGGCATAAGAATACCCGAGAACGTATGGGAATCACTGAGCGGGATACTTTAGTCCCTGTGTTTCTTAAGAACTCTGTGCCTGGAAAAATTATAGTTTATTTATCAGTTGATCGCCTTGCTTTTTAGCTTCCTCTACAAGCTTATTGGCCTGATTATCAGCCTCAGTCACCAATTGTGTTGCTTTTATGTCTGCATTTTTTCTGAGAGCATCGGCGCCTTTCTTAGCTGCCATCTTCTCGAGAGAGCTTTTATTAGCGCTGTTATCAATTAATTTGTTCGCCTTGCTGTCAGCCTCCTTTCTGACATTATCCGCAGCCCTGGCTGCCTCATCCCGGAGCTGAGCACCTTTTTCTTTCGCTACCACGACGAGTCTGGCAGCTTGCGCTTCTGCTTCTTGTCTGGCTTTTTCCTTTGCAAGATCCACAGCTGCTCCTGAAACCTGCTTGGTAACTGATTCCTTCTGAGTACTCCCTGAGGCTGCAGTATTACCAAAAACAGGAGTAATTACTGGCTTGGTGAAGGTACCTCCTACCTTAAAATTAACCTTGATGATGTCGGAGGGTTTGAAGTTTATTCCAAATGAGGCAGCCTGGGCTGACAGGTTATCGATAAGGGCATTCACAGAACCTCCCAGGTCCGACCTTGGCATCTCTGTCTTTACAATATAGTTCAGCGACTGGTCAATGCCCTGGTCACCGCTTATATTCATTTTCAGATTACCGGTCTTTATATCAAACGGGCTCACATAGATCCTGCCGTCATTGATCACAAAACTCACATTTATATCCTTGAAAGTATTATTATATTTATCACCAAGCTTAAGTATCTCTTTCATTTTATCAAAGGATTCGGATTCAACCAGCCTGAGTTCATCTGATTTTAGTTTTCCCTCTCCGCTTATCGTATTAACAATCGGCATCATATCATGGGCAAGGAGGCTTTGGAACGTGAGGCGGACGCTGATCCTCCCGTCGATTCCTTTAGCCACGGGAGCCAGCTTTTTTACGGTATTGAAAGTATTAAATGCGTCTTTAACCCCGATATCCTGAACATACATATCAGCCTTCATAACAGGCTTTAGAGTATCCCTGGTATCATAGTAGGCACTCATTGACAGCTTGCCGTCAAGTATATTCATTTCTGTCTCCCGCAGGGTAAGAATGCCGTTTCTGACAATAATATGTCCGGAGACATTCTGAGCCGTTATATTGGCATACCTGAATTCATCCAGCACTGCATCAAAGTCAAAATCAATATTTTCCGGCACTTTGATAAGCTCAATGGCAGAAGTATCAGTCACTGAAGAGGTATCAGCGGACATTCCAGACATCAGCTCTGAGGCATCAAGCAGCTTTGAGTGCATTGACAGATTTCCGCTGATAGTCTTTCCCTTTAGGAAATATGGAATATAATTGGAGAGACGTCCGTTAAACTCAAAATCGCTTTTTTTCCCGATAATCATATCTGCCCCGTTCAGAGAGAGGTAAGCCGGTGTGAATTCAAAACCGGCCTTGTTGACTTTTACATCGGGATACCCCTTCATTTCTACTGACACATTCTGAAGGTTCATTTTACCGGATGCCCTGAAGTCTTCAAACTGTTGTTTTTCGATTGCTGACATCCTGCCGTCCATGGCTAAAGATATATCAATTATACCCGAGAGCTTTGTACTATCCATTGGTACAGCCCTCGAAACCGCTGACAGATCTATATGACCCGACACTGAACCGTTGAAATCGGGATCACTCACAGGCGTTCTGAGCATTAGATTCATATCGAAAGGATTACCGGCAAGTTCCAGGTGAAAAAGCGGGACATCAACAGTCGACCTGTCCATGTTTTTGCCATCGATGAACAGATCTGATTTTATGTTAATGTTTTTTATTTGTTCAGGTAATGAAGGATAGCTGACTGAACCTCCTGTAACTGAGAGAGAAAGCGTAAGGTCAGGCATGGTACTGTCTGCATCACTGTAAATACCCTTTGCCCTTCCGGAAAGTGAAAACTCGCCTGTGGTTTTAAGATCCTGGTAATCTTTCATGTAGACTGCAGGAATGAGTGACAGAAGAGCGCTGAATGATGTCTGTTCTGTTTTGAACTGAATATCCGTTTCAATATCATCGGCAGGCATGGCTGCATAGCCGGAAAAATTAAGCTTCAGATCGTTAAGGGAAAGATAATTTTCCATGAAAGTGAATTTCATATTGTCAAAGTTTGCCAGCAGATCTGTTTTTGTTACGAGAACAGTTTTGTTCAGATATTTTACGCCTTCCATAATATAGGTAAATCCACCGCTTTTTCCCGAGATCTGCATATCTGTTTCACTCGCGGTCATGTCGCCTTTCAGAAGAAAACTCAGGTCATTCAGGTAGATCTGTATATCCGATTCAGCATCGATATATGACAGAGAGCTATTGGTAACTGACACTTTATTCAGGACTATTTTCATGGAAGAGGCCCCCTCAGCACTCTGTGGTGCAGTAGTCTGTGAGGTATCTCTGGAAATGTCCCAGTTTGCAGATCCGTCTTTCAGGACAATTGTATTTATTTCCGCTCTGTCTATAAGGATAGATTTAACTTCATAGCCCGATTTTTTGAAGAGGCTTGCCAGGTCAAAGACCAGGCTGAAGGAGGGTATAGCTGCAAGAGTATCATTTTCAAATTTTTCAACTCCTGTTACCGTAAGGCCTTTCAGGGAAAATGAGAGATTTGGAAAATGCCTGAAAAAGCCAAGATTATAATCATCGAATTTTACTGTTGCTTTCAAGGAAGCAGCAAGTGATTTTTCGACCTCAATCCTGATTTTGTCCTTAAAAAATATAGGAACTGTAAATAGAAGTATCAGTATCAGAAGGATAAGTCCAGCTAAAATTTTCAGAATTACACCGGCAGTCTTTTTCATTGCTATTAGATTTCATTTGATTATCAAGACAATACAGTTTGACATTTGTTCATTCAGAGAGAAATAAGAGTAAAGTAACTAATCAGTGTCCAGAGTTTGTAGCGCCTGGAGTGCCTAAAGTTAATAATAATAGAGTGAATCAGTTTCTTTTATATGCGACGATGACACTTAAGGCTCTTCAAGGTATTTTGTTTCTCGCTCCGGATGAGCTGTGCAAAGTTAATGCCTGCCTGCCGGGGTTTTTATATCAAAGAATGTAATCGCCAGTTTATCACACATTAAAATAATAATTGTTCATATGGATTGAGTTATGAAAAATGTAATGTCATGAAAAAAATAAAATGTTTATTTGTTAAGCATAAGGTTAATAACGCCTTGTTTTAAACTTTCGGCACTCCAAACTTTAGCTCACTCCAAACTTTAGGCGCTTTATTTTACAAATATTATTATATTTGCGTTCGTTTTACAGGACCTGTAGCTTAATTGGATAGAGCATCTGGCTACGGACCAGAAGGTTGGGGGTTCGAGTCCCTCCAGGTTCACAAACCGGCGCCTCAGAGCGCCTTTTTCTTTCCACCTATGTTCTTGTTTTGTACAGTAAAGATCCAGGCATCCGGCTTTATTTTCATTTTTACACTATTAAGTGATGACCGTGCCTCTTCAAAGGTGGAATATTTTCCATAACTAATTCTGTAATAACCATTGGCTGCAACAGGAAGTACCAGAATACCGGCATGCAGATCCTTTCCCAGTTTATCTGCCTTCTCCCTGGCTATCGAAAGGCTCTTAAAGCTTCCTATGATTATGAAAAAATCTGTACCGGATTTATCAATGTCCACTTTGACATCATGAGTATCAGGAGTATCAGCAACCTTATCAGTGGTTGTTTCTGAACCTGCTGCAGGAATCGTATCCTCTGGAATCGCTTCGTTTTGATTTGAATGGGGAACAAGTACAGGATGAAGATCCTTAATAGACATCTCTCTGGGTGGCAGTGTAAAAATATAATACATTATGGCTGCCAATAATAATACAATTATGATGAAAGCAGCCTGTTTCATTTTAATATCATCTTTAAATCCTTTCTTCAAGAAATATTCGCCAGATCCGAAATAACAAGCTGACTGTTTGATCCAGAAAAATCTCTGGTATATTTCATGAGTTCGACTATCCGGCTGAGAAAGCTAATTTAAGAAATTTTTGCAAAGAAATAGCCGATAGAATAAGGTTTCATCTATTAAACAAAATATTATGCATTTGTTCCAGGTATTTTCAAAGTATTTCCCAGAATGTTGTTATTTACCCGGATACAGTTCACCCCAGGTTGCCATGAACCACTCATCCCGTGAATGGAAAGCCCTCAGCACCTCAGCGAACTAAATGATTATCAATTGCTTGATAAATCATTGAAGATTTGCCGGATCAATACTTCAGGAAACTTATCATTTATGCGGATTTTTAAGTAAGCTCCAAATAATAATAATTGAATTTTATACTTACTTTGTATCTTTTTTCAGAACGATCATAATGTTAAAGCTTACAGTACATCAGAACGGGATAGTAAGAGTAGCAGAAACGGAACCAGGAGAGATACTTCTGAATGCTTTAAGGAATAACGGGTTTGATGTCTATTCTCCTTGTGGAGGCAACGGAACATGTGGAAAATGCAAGGTCCTGGTAAAAACAGAAGGTATTGTCTCCTCATGTATATTTACAGTTTATGGCTCTATGGAAGTTGTTCTTCCGGACAGCCGTGAGGCCAAAGTGCTTGTTGCTCAGCATAACAATACAATTCAGCTGCCTTTAATGCCTGGTCCTTCTGCTGACCTGTCAGTTTATCCACATGGTGTCGCCGTTGATATAGGAACCACTAGTGTGGTATTTTATCTTGTCAACCTGATAACGGGAACCATTGTTGAAACCCGGGCGATACTCAATCCCCAGGCAAAATACGGAGCTGATGTAATTACCAGGATACAGTTTACCGCTTCGGCGGATAACGGGCTTCATATTCTGCAGAAGGAAATTACCGATGCAATTAATCGTGAATTGCTGCATCTTATTCAGTTCGGGGGGATATCAGCCAATGAGCTCATAAAAATAGTTATTGCAGGAAATACCACCATGCTTCATCTTTTTCTGGGAGTAGATCCGATGTCCCTTGCCCTGGTACCATTCAAAGCTCAGTTCCTTGATGAGCAGATCCGTTCAGGCGAGCAACTTGCCCTGAATTGCTTTCCGGGAGCCGAAATAAAAATTCTGCCGTCGATTTCGGCCTATGTTGGTTCAGACATTGTAGCGGGTCTGGCATCAATAGCACCGTCGGAGAATTACAGAAGGTATATTTTTATGGATATTGGGACCAACGGAGAACTTGCACTTGTAACGGATGATCGTATCTGGTGCTGCTCCACTGCTGCAGGTCCTGCATTTGAGGGAGCCAGGATTTCATGTGGCATGGGTGCTGTTGATGGGGCGATTTCAGCTTTCGGTGACGACGGGTATATAGTGATAGGAGATGAAAAAGCGGCCGGACTATGTGGATCCGGGCTTATAGATCTTGTTGCATGGTTATGTGAAAACGGGAAAATAGATCAGGAAGGCCGCATGGAAAGTGATTTCATAATTGTACCGGCGGCTGAATCAATCACAGGTAACGATATTTCCTTTAATCAGACTGATGTCCGCGAAGTTCAGCTTGCAAAATCCGCAATAGTTTCAGGGGTAAAGATATTGCTGAAACAATCGGGACTTGGCTTTGACAAGATTGATGCGCTCTTCCTTGCCGGTGGATTTGGCAATTACATAAATACGGAAAGCGCAATGAGAATAGGCCTGATTCCTCCCGAGCTCAGGGACAAGATCATTCCTCTTGGCAATACATCCGGAACAGGAGCTCTGGCTGCATTGAAATCAGTCAGGTTCGACGAGGCCATCAGGAGCGTCATCTCCAGAGCGGTTGTAGTGGAACTGGCAAACGATGAGGATTTTGCTTTGGAATTCGCTATGAATATGATGTTCTGACTATGGATTCAGAACAGCGTCAAAAAAGGTCATGATATTAGCAACAGAGGTATCAGGTTGAATATTATGTGCCGGAGCTACAATGTACCCCCCGTCCTTCCCAAGTATATCAATCCTTCGTCTTACCTGATCCCGTATCATCTGTGGTGAGCCGAAAGGCAATAAATGCTGGACATCAATCCCTCCAAAAAAGACAAGATCCCTTCCATAAGTATTTTTAAGATATACAGGATCCATTCCGGATGCGAGTGGCTGAATAGGATTAAGGATATCCAGCCCCACCTCAATAAAATCAGGAATAATGGGAAGTATTGAACCACAGCTGTGCCAAGCTATTTTAATCTCCGGCTTCACCTTTCTGAATTCTTCGAACATATATTTTATCCTTGGCTTGAAAATCTGCCTCCACATTTCAGGGTCCATGATCATTGAATTCTGTGTGCCAAAATCATCACCGCACCAGAGGATATCCACACCCATCCCGATCAGTCTCTTGCCACAGAAAATAATGTAGTCCATTATCTTGTCCATCAGGCTGAAGATGTATTCAGTTCCGGATATCAGATCCGTCAGAAACTTTTCCAGTCCGGTAAGATACCATGACAATTCGAAGAACATTGTTTCCACATCGCCTATCACCCCTGCTTTTAAGTGATATTCTGCGATCATTTGCTCTGCGATGTCAAAGCGGCCCGGGGCATTTGCATCAGGGAACGGATAATTCCTGATATCCTTCTCACTGAGGGCGCCAGCCAGTGGATATTCGGAAAATTCATCATAAATTCCTGCCTTACGGAATACCATTCCCCATTCATTTTTTATTCTCCCGTCTGACATCACAATCGCAGTTGCACTCGCAGGAACAGTTGGAGCCACTGCAATAATATCAACTCCCATTTGCGTAAGCAACTGCATGTGAGAAATCCTGGCAGATTCCATCGCTTCCACAGGCTCTTCATATGGAACCCCGAGATAATCGCTGAGTTTTCTGGCAACCTGTGGAGTTAGCGATACGTACAGTGGAGGCCTGTCTGGCTGAATGTGATTAATGGCTGCCTGTGTGCGTTCCCTCGAATTCATTTAAACGGAGATGTAAGATAACCTTCAATATCTGTCCAGTGGGCAAGCATAACCTTTCTTTTGGCCTTTAGCTGTACGATCAGATCAGGTCCGAGTACAAATGTATCTTCAGGAAAAGGTGGCTTTGCAGTGCATATCAAATCCATGCCTCCTGATTCCAGGAGTTCGATCATTTCCTGGGTATTATCCAGTTCGTCACGCATAATGGCATTAAACTTAAGAAAATCCTCATCGCCTGTCCAGACAGGCATTTTATCGGGGCGGTGAACAGGTCCGGCTAAAATTTCACTGTTCCGGTTCCGTATAATCTGGGCATCATTGAAATTCCCGCAGGTCCTGATAACACATGCATACAATCGCAATGCCCTGGCCATATCATCCAGGAATTTTTGTTCCGGTGCATTTTTTATTTTATCGAGGGAGGCACAAATCTGACGGAGACTGAGCAGTAAAGGTTTAAGGGCGTTGACAGGAAGCTCCCTGTCTCCCCCATGAATGTCCAGATAATCATTCCTTGCCTCCTTTATCGACACATTAAATACATATGGAAGGAAGGTCCTCTCCTCTGAAGGTTTCAGCAAATCAGGTGCAAAAACAAGCGGTCTGGTAATTTGCCTGGCTGAGACTCCCCAATACAATGTACTTAATCCTCTTAATTCCGGTCTGCTTTCACGAAACGTGCTGTCAAGCTCAAGGAAGGTATTGAACAGCTGATCTGCGTAAACCGGACCGCCCCATTTCAGGGATATTTTCTTCAGAGACTCCAGTACAGCAGCTTCACCCCCACCCTTTGAAATATTTATATTATCCTGCACTATATCAATAAGTTTCGTGATTGTCTCAATCCTCTCATGAGCTCTGCTATAAGAGGCCCAGAAATCAATTATATAACGTTCAGGCATTTCACTCTGTCTGCTCATTGTTCGTAAAATCTGCAGCGGGTTTAAAATACCTCTTACAGGATATACACTATAAAGCATCGTGGAGATGTTTTTTACACCGGGATAATTTCTTCCTTCCAGGAAGCAGTTTTCAGGAAGCCTGGTCAGCAGGTCATCTTTTTCCCCGTCAGTAAACATACCCTTAAAATAGATATCAATGTCATGGCCAGCTGCCAGTCTGGCCTCTTCCCTGTAAACATTCAGCATCGAAACTATCCCGTCGCTCTTATTGAAATCCCTGCAGTAAGAAGGCCCATTCGGCCCGGAGTAGAGCCAGTCCATCCAGCATGTACCTGATCCTGCATCATTCATACTGAAATATAGAGTCCTGATCTCAGGAACATTTTTAAACAGTTGTCCAGCCATATTGCGATACATTTCCACTGTTCCAGGCTGATGGAAACAGGGAGCAAATTCCTTACTGACACTCCTGCGCGGGTGATCTACCCTTGGACCAAGCAGATCAGGATATTTTTCAAAGAAAGCTTTCGGGAGAAAGCGTGGCTCATTGCTCCGGAAGGCCGCATCCAAACCAAGCTCCCTGAGTACCCCGGCCCTGTACAACAGCATCTGGCGATTGGCATTAATAAAGGTTTCAGGAACGAAAGGTTTCAGCTTGCTGTCGGGGAAGAAAGCTTCCACACTCCTGTTATAGGAAGCATATTCGTGCCAGTCGCAACTACCTGACGGCAGTTCAAACTCCGACTTTAAGGCAGGACTGTTTATGCAGACGTCGACCCTTCCATAAGGCTTCAGTCTTGCCAGCTGCATTGCATATTGCCTGAATTCCTCTTTGCTTTCCGCTGAACTGTAGACCACAAATATCCGATCAGGTTTTACAAGTGCCTGTCCATTTACCTTTAGAAATGAATGAACGCAAAGAAGAACCGTAATTGCACTGACCGATAATAAGGTTTTTATCTTCATAACGTTGATCCCTTTTTATTAATTAACTATTGCTGACTGTGATCAATTAATAAGGTTCACAAAAACCATAACCCATCGCAGCTCTAGAAATATCCGTGACTTAAGAATATTTCCTGCTTCCGGAATGACATCAGTCTTCTCCTCAAGAGTAACCGAATAACAAGTTAATGAAATATGTTTTCAAATATATTATAATTTAATGAAAGCAAATCAATCAATCAAATTCAATTTATCCTTATGAATCTCATTTTTTTGTATTTTTATGAGAAATTTTTGCTACCGGTCATTATGAAGCCATACCTGTAATTAGTTCTTATAAGATGAAAGTTCGGCCATTATCCAGGTTTTTGCTGTTAATTATGCTTATTCATCCGAAAGTGGAAGCATTGGCAGGGAAATTGCCGGTTAGCATCCTGGAAAATAAACAGACCTATAGTTCCAGGCATACTGTATTTGAGACGAAAGAATTAACGCCGGAAACTGCCCTGCATCCAAATATTTGTGATATCAACGGAGATAATGAGTTTGTAGCTCCCCGTAATTATGCACTCTGGCCGTTGAAGATCTGGTTAAATATGCAAGCTGCCACGGTAACACATATCAAAACCGGCAAAATCGACAGTACGGGTACGGGGGTAAAGTGGTGCCGCAGTTTTCTGGGTCATGACGGGATAATATATTTCAGGGACAGCCTTATGAGCACTGACGGAGGAAAAACTCTCATCCCCCAGAATAAATTTGATCTCAGGGAGATCAATGGAGCGCCTGAAAGAGCAGTTCTCTCTACGGGTAATCAGTTCTATGCACTGGACGGACCCACTGAATATATCAGACCTGGAGTATACAGGGGAAAGGCATGGAGGTCTGCAGGCGACATGCAGTCAATCCGGGAGGAAGAGCCGATTTTCTATCTCCCTGACGGCGCTGCACCTATAGCGAATAATACCGAATGGTATGGATTATTCGTATACCGTACAATCCTGGTTATGCCCGACAGTTCGTGGCTTATGACCATGTATGGTAATTTCAGGGCAGATACTCTGATCCCCTTCGATGATGATGCTAAAAAGGAGACCAGATATATGCAGCGAACCCTTATTGTTACTTC
Source organism: uncultured Bacteroidales bacterium (assembly GCA_963789465.1). Lineage (GTDB taxonomy): Bacteria > Bacteroidota > Bacteroidia > Bacteroidales > VadinHA17 > LD21. The sequence continues at coordinate 1,046,148 of CAWBLL010000019.1, read as the reverse complement.
GGATGATAAAGGGCATTCGTGGAATTATCTTTCGACTGTTGCAGCGCCAGAGAAGGGAGAACCTGTTGGAGAGGGACTTGTGGAACCGGCAATTACACTATTAAAGGATGGCCGGCTTCTTTGCATAATGAGATCGGGGCATCATTTCCCTCTCTATGCAAGCTGGAGCAGTGATAATGGCAAAACATGGAGTGCACCGGTGTACACGGGATTTGACAGAGGATGTGATCCCTGTCTGATAACCCTGCATGACGGACGGGTTGCACTCAGCTGGGGCAAAAGGTTCCCTGAAGGGTGGTCGAAATTAATACAGGGAGGAGACAAAGGTTTATTCGCTTATCCGGGTGAAGGTTATACCAGTCTGGCAATAAGCAATGACGGAGGATTGACGTGGACAAGCGACAAAATAATAAAGCATGCAGGCAGCTGCTATTCCACAATTTTCGAAATAGAACCGAATGTCATTTTTATGCAGGCTGACCAGTGGTACTGCAGGATAATACTGAATGAAGAAAAATAATTAGTTAATAGTATAAACATTAAATTCAGGATCATGAATAACCGGGTTTACATAATATTGCTAATCCTTTTAGCCACTGCTTGTGCACCGAAAGAGAAATTTGATGTAATAATCAGGAACGGAACTATTTACGACGGAACAGGGACAAAAGCATTCAGAGGTGATCTTGCAATACGGGCAGATACTATTGCTGCCATCGGGGATCTCAAAAATGCAGGGGCTGCCATGGAGATCGATGCGACAGGGATGGCTGTGGCTCCCGGTTTCATAAATATGCTGAGCTGGGCTGGCAAATCACTCATGGAGGACGGACGTTCCCAGAGCGATATCAGGCAGGGTGTTACACTAGAGGTCATGGGGGAAGGCTGGTCAGACGGGCCGGTGAATGACAAAATGCGCAATGAGGCAATTGAAGAACAGGGAGATATCAGGTATAACATTCCGTGGAACACACTGGGTGAATATCTCGACTTCATGCAGAAGAAGGGTGTATCAACAAATATTGCCTCATTCGTTGGAGCTACCACTGTACGGATTTATGTGATCGGTTATAAAGACAGGGCTCCTACGGCAGAAGAGCTCGATTCAATGAAACTGCTTGTCAGGCAGGCTATGGAGGAGGGGGCAATAGGTCTCAGCTCCGCCCTGATATATGCACCGGCTTCTTTCTCAAAGACCCATGAGCTGATCGAGCTTGCAAGAGAGGCCGCAAAATTTCATGGCATGTACATTTCACATATGAGAAGTGAGGGAGACCAGTTGATGCAGGCTCTGAATGAGCTGATTACAATCTCCGACAGCGCTCACATCAAATCGGAGATCTACCATCTGAAAGCCGCAGGAAAGGATAACTGGAACAAAATGGATAAAGTGATAGCCAGAATAGATTCAGCCCGTTCTGCCGGTCTGGATATTACTGCAGACATGTATACTTATACGGCGGGTGGAACGGGTCTCTATGCAACTATGCCACAATGGGTACAGGAGGGAGGCCAGGATGCCTGGATTAACCGTTTGAAAGATCCTTCCATCAGAGCACGGGTGAAAAAGGAAATGGATGTTCCGGGTAAGGACTGGGAGAATTTCTTTTATATGGTAGGTTCTCCCGACAACATCATACTCGGTGTCTTTAAAAATGATTCATTGAAAAAATTTACAGGCATGACAGTGGCACAGGTTGCCGCATCCAGGGGAATGTCACCTGAGGAGACCATAATGGATCTTGTCATACATGACAATAGTCCGGTCGAATCAATATTCTTCCTGATGACTGAAGATAATATCAGAAAACAAATAGTGCTGCCATGGGTAAGTTTTGGATCCGATGAGCAGTCTCTTGCTCCTGAAGGGGTATTTCTGAAGTCTTTCCCCCACCCCCGTGCTTATGGCAATTTCAGCCGGGTACTGGGGAAATATACAAGGGATGAACACTTAATGACTCTGGAAGCAGCTGTCAGGAAACTCACCTCACTCCCTGCAACCAACATGAAGATCAGCAGGAGAGGCACTTTAAGGACAGGTTATTATGCAGATATAGTGGTATTTGATCCAAAAAAGATCGCTGATCATGCCAAATACGACAACCCCCATCAATATTCTACAGGGGTATCAGATGTTTTTGTTAACGGGAAACAAGTTATCAGGAATGGTGAGCATACCGGAATTTACCCTGGTCGCGTTGTAAGGGGACCAGGGTATAATAAAAATTTAAACTGAAAACACCAGGCATAATTTCAATAAATTACTCAATGATATCCTTCACCAGAAATCGGGCTTTTTATCCGAGCCCCTTTCTCTGCAATCGCCACAATATTTATTTGCACTCCAGACATCATTTCCGACATACATTTCACCAACAGTAATTTTTCCATATTTAATATATGGGAGAACGCATAAGGGAGGCATCATGTATCCACAACCTGAATATGCTTTGTGACCTGTTTTAATATTAACCTGCGAAGGATCAATGAAGATCCTTTTTGTTTTTACACCGGAGGCAAAAAAATAGCCAAGAGCTTTTTTATCTTTTGTATCGGTCACAATATTACCATAAACAGGTGCAGGCAATTTATCGTATATTCCCCCGTTTGTTTCATTTAAATTCTTTAAGTTTTTAAAATAAATATATAAGTCTTTATTTAATGCATATTGTCTGACCAGGATACTGTACCTGATGCTAAACCGGTCATCGTCAGGACCAATTGAAGTCAATGGGAACCTCGTAATTTTACCAGGCAGGTTATCTGCTGTTGATTTAACAAGTATTGATCTGGAAGTTTCTGAAGCCCAGCAATGAAACTGTTCCGGAGGAATAGTCACCGATGCCTTCATCATAACAAACCCACCACTGATGACAATGCATTCCGTTCCGGGGCCTCTGACGGCTACGTCGATGTTTTCAGGCATCTCAAATTCCCAGGTCTCTGTAAAGTCCCATTTGAAATAATCAGGCATACCTGGAGAAGAGTGAGAATTGAGAAGAATGTTAACCCAGTTTTCCTTGTAAACTGTTCCCTCCACTTCTGAGGTTCGTTCTTCTCCTTCATAGAACACACTGTCGATAGCCGGTACTTCAGGCATCAGTTCAGAGGTTGATTCATATACAGTTCCGTCGTAATCGGTTATCTGAAGCGTATAAGAATATCCCGGAACGCCTTTCAGCTCCTTATCATCAGTTTCATACCAGCCACTTGCAACCGCATTGAGGTGATAGGCATTTCCTTTATCATCGAAAATCCTGACATCAGCATCCGTTACCGGCTCCACGATATTTGTTTTTTCAAAGGTATATACGGAAACTGATCTTGTAAGTCTTACTTTAAAAGGTCCGGTCTCATCAGTCAGTTGTCCCTCAACAACAAGCTGAGGCACCAGGTCATTTTTATTAATATCTGGCATATAAGGTTCAACGCAGCCTTGATTAATAAGGCCGAGCCATAAGAACATGCAAAAAATCAGTTTGAAACGATAACGTGTCATATTGATTAATCGCCTATATAAATTAGTTTCTCTGATTGCAGGATATTTCCTTTATCAGTCATTCCGATTACTTTAATTATGAATTCGCCTTTGACATCTCCGGCATAAAACTGAAATGTTGCCACTCCTGTACTGTCTGTTATTAATTTTGGTTCCCACGCCAGAAGATACCTGAGATCAGGAGTCCTGTCAGCAGCATGGGTCCCTGAATAATCCGGCGACCTGAAAGTGTACGTGCATGATGATGCCTTCGGATAGATGAACCTGGTCATATTATCCGGAAGCTTTACTCCGTTGAAGTCCGATTTTCCGGTATGTATGTCGATTATCCCTCCGAATGCCATATTGTGGTAATAATAGGCTTCTGGAAGTATCGAGATCCTGTCGATTGCACCGGGGGAATAACCAGCGATGGAGGCATAATCACTGAACAGAACACCATCCAGAAATACTGCCGGTTTCTCGTTAAGGACTGTCATGTTTGCAGGGTCAGTTATCATGATATCATATTCTCCCCTCCTGCTTGAAAATTTTACAGACGGAACAAGTTCATGAAAGTACTCGACCAGGGAATCAAGAAGGATATAGCTGCCCATTTTTATAGTCTTGTAAGGCTGCTGGTAAAATACGCTGCTGTCAGGGATGTTCGCTTCCTGATCCCTCTTTTCGACGTACGTCATTTTGAACCTTTTCTGTAACTGGAGGCAAACGAACCGTTCCCTGAAGTATGCAAGCGATGACGAATCAGGATGAATTGCGGCGACTTCCGGGGGATTCCTGAATCCATTCCAGAATGATTCAGAAAGGCTGATCTTGTAATCCGGTCCCGGCAAAGTTATGATTATATCCTCATCTCCCTCACCTTGTCTGAGGAGAAAGTTAAATTTCCCATCCTGCCCGCTGACCTGGCTGTCGAGGTCAGTCCCAGGTCCCGGCAGCGACATTTTTAAAAGTTCATCCCCCGCTGCGTTACCCGATTGGTCGGAGAGAATACCTGACAATACAATTCCGTTATGATCGGGCATGAAGAGTGTGCCTCCCTTATCCTGAGGTGCAGCCTCAATGGTTTTATTTCCCGTACCATAGTTTAAAGCGGGTTCTCTCCTGCAAACAGATACTGAAAAACTGGCTGGTATCACTTTGTCTGGTGAGGTTTTACTGCCGATAATGACCGTAACTTTCCCGCGAGTTGAATATTCAGGCCTGTCGGTATTTACAATTAGCCCCGGGCTGCCAGCCGGAAGAATTCCCGCCACTTGTGAAGGCTTCCGGTTAGTCAGGCTGTCATTTGCATTTTTAAAAGGCTGGGATGGATTGAGAATAAGGATCTTTTTTCTGAAAAAAGATTTTTCTCCGAAATTCTTAAGCCAGCTTGTATAAGCCATTATATAGTAAATACCTGTAGAAAGGTTGGAGGGGATCCTGAAGGCGCCCTCTCCCCTGCCATGCTTCAGTCCGGTTTTTTCCCTGATAACCGCAGTATTTTCGCTGCTGACAAGTTCAATATACGCAATGCAACTGATCTCAGTCCCGGGGAAGACGGGTGATGTGCAATATATTTCGTACCATAACACTTCACCTGTGAAGCAGCTCTCCTGTGAAAGGTGAACCATTATCTCCTCCTCCGGACATTTGGCAGGATCAAATCCGGTAACGGACTGGCCGCATATTTTGCTACTGAAAAAGGAGATAAGGCAGCATATTGTCAATATTTTTAAGCACATTTTCATATCTTTTTTCCGATGACCGGAAATCGGGTCTGACATTAGTTCCGTATGTCCGTCAATCGGTGCAATAACTGCCCGAACAATATACTTCAGAGCCGGTACGATGGGCTCTATGCAGGATCCCATGGGAATCAGCAGGCTGATAAGGAAGAGGAGACCAGATATTTCGGCTTTGAGGAGCATTAAAAGCTAATATTATAAGTAATTGTTGGTATGATTGTACCAAAAACAGAAAGCTTGTAGGCCCGGTACTGACCCCCTTCGCTCTTAAAGTATACAGAGTAGGCATTTTTACGTGAGGTAATATTATACAGAGAAAAGGTGAGTGAGCTGTGCACAGCCTTAGCTTTTTTAAGATTCCCTGAATAGGTAGCTGAAAGGTCGGCACGAAAATAGTCTGACAACCGGTACTGGTTATAGTTTGAATACTGGAGGAAAACCTGATCGCCAAGCATGTATTTTGAGACCGGATAAGTTATCGGGCGGCCCGTCGAATAATAGATGCCTGTTGAAAAAACAAGCCTTCGCGATAATTTGACGCTGGCCAGCATATTCAGGTTGTGGGGCTTATCCCAATTAGCCGGAAAATATGCCCCGCCGTTAATGAGTTCCTCACTGAATTTCGATACCGACATGATCAATGTTCTGGAATATGTATAATCCATCCTTCCATAGACCCGTCCTCCTGATTTTTCAAGGGAAAGCTCAATCCCATACGATTTGCCATTTGCATTTATGATCTCCGTCTCGATATGATCGTTGAGAAGGAGATCGGCTCCGGGCTTGTATTGCTTTATATTATTTACCCATTTATAGAAAACCTCTGCAGAAGCCTCTATACTTTTGTTACCGAAATTCCTGAAATAGCCTGCAGAAATCTGGTCACCTGTTTCCGGGAGTACGTAAATGTCGCTCAGCTTCCAGGTATCTGTCGGTGAAATGGCCGTTGTATTGGAAATCATATGAATATACTGGGCGGTCTTATTATAGCTGAATTTAATTGAACTGTAAATGCCGGATGAATAGCTGAGAGAAAGCCGCCACTCAGGATGAATGTAGCTCTTCCTGATTGCTGTTTTGCTGAAAAGAAGCGTGTCGGTAATATTTTCCGCTTCATACGGGCCACCGGAGCCATAGATATATTGTTTACCATCGTCGAGGGAGAGCAATCCCGAAAGGCGTATCCCGGCCTCCATCTTCAGGTTTCCCGAAATGTTGTAGTCTGCTCCCCCATAGATACCATATTCGAGGGCGTGTTCGTACGCAGAAGATACAGGACTTATATTTGATCCCACGGGCACTACCCTTTGCCCTGGATTTACCGAGTAGTAATTCAGTTCAGCTCCGAAATTATAGCGGAACCCTTTCACTGCCGAATGTTCAAAATCATTTATAAACGACAGGTTTGTCAGCTTATGGGTAAGTGTGAAAGTTTGATCAAGGGTGTTTCCGTTTGAGATTTTATAATCGAACATGCTGCAGATCAAGGAGGTTGAAGAAGTAAGGGCAGCGCTGTACCTGTGTTTCAGAATGAGGGAGCCTATTGTATTGCTGTATTTGAAGGTTGTATCGCTATGCAGCCTGAAACGGTCGGAGCTATGATAAAAATTTATTAGCAGGTTGTTCTTTTCATTCAGGTACAGGTTGAGCTTTGCCTGGATATCATAAAACCCGGCACTGCTGTTATTCAGATCGGGCACATTTATTCTGTTCAGCAGCCAGTCGGAATAAGTGCTTCTGATACTCGTAATGAAGGTTGACTTCTTTGAGAGGAATGGACCTCCCAGATTAAATCTTGCATAGATAGGGCTTATACCTGCCGAGCCTGACAGTCGTTCCTGATTTCCATCGATTGAATTTATTTCAAATACAGAAGATATACGACCGCCATACCTGGCCGGTATACTTCCCTTATACAAGGTAGCGTTTTCGATTATTTCGGAATTGATCGCTGAAAAAATTCCAAACAAATGTGACGGATAATACAGTGTTGCCCTGTCTATCAGGATCAGATTCTGATCGGTATTTCCCCCCCTGACATTGAATCCGGCGCTTCCCTCACCAACAGATGCAACACCGGGAAGTATCAGAACACTTTTTACTACATCCGATTCCCCAAGCAGCGTGGGAATGGATTTAATTGTGATCACTTCGATCTTTTCCATTCCGATATGCATCTTTCCGGTTTTGCCTTCACCCTGACCAACAATTACAGCTCCTTCCAGCAGGTTAAGCTTAAGTTCCATTTCGACATCCAGCGCTCCGTCCGAGTAGAGGTTTATGTTCCTTGTAACAGGCTCCATTCCGATACAGGTGAAATTAACAACCTGATTCCCTGTTGGAAGGGTGATCTTATAAAATCCTCTGGAATCAGTCGCAGATCCTTTCTGGATATTTGAGACATAGACGTTGCCTCCTGCGACAGGCTCACCTGTATCATAATTTCTCAGGTATCCGGTAAGTATAGCCGTTCCAGAACTTTTCCTTCCGGGAGTTCCTATGTTGATCATCTGGTAACTCAGCTGCTGAAGCTTCTCACGGGTCATCTTTCCGGCTACTGCCTCGGCAGGAGTGACATCCGGCGGCCTGTATCTTTCTCCGAATAATTCGGAAGGGGGAGCGCCCGGAAAGATCACCACCTGCCTGCTCCCGATCAGATGGAAATTGAGACCCTGTTTCAGCAGTACCTGCGACAGGCAGTTTTCAAGTGGTTCATCCGAAAAATCAGCTGTAACAATAATGTCTGTAAGGGTAGTGTCCTCAAAGTAAAAATCAACTTTGTATCTCTGGCCTATGTCATCGAGCATGATTTTAATCGGCGCTTTGTCATAACTGCCGGTGACAAGCACCTGCTGAGTCTGGGCACCTGTCTCAGGAATGAGAAGCAGTATGAACAATATTGCGGATACTGTTCTTTTCATAGGGTTATTTCAGCAGATGTTCAACCATAAATCCGATCAGTTTAATGATTCACAGTATTGTATAAACCGTACCATGCTTTCCGGGTCTTTCACCGATACCTTAAAGCTGTTGTTGCGTAAGTATCTTTTTAGTTCTGCCTCATGGTCAGGGAAGAGTCTTACCAGCTGACTTTTTGAAATTATCCTGTAAAATTTTCCATCCCCCCGGAGAAAGTATTCATATTGATGGGCATAATCTCCTGAACCGTCACCCATGGTTCTAAGTTCTACTTTTATTTCAGGCCTGAGATAAAACAGGATCTCTCCTGCAGAAGCATTCTCATATAGCGCCTTGCCACCGGTACCAGGCAATTCCATATATTCAAAGCTATGTTTCCTGTTCGTGACGGTATCAGTAAAGGTAAATCCGGCGAGTTTGTCCTTGTTCAGAACTACAAATTTTACAGAATTGCCTTCACGGTGATATATTATCAGCTCATCCCTGTAAAGATCATAGTTAAATACCTGGCCCGGATAATTCATCCCATTATAGCTTATATTGCCTTTCGGCCAGTAATCTGGCACCAGAAGGGGACTGCCGGAGTACCTTTTCTCATTCACCCACTGCCGGCCATTTATTATATCGCCTGATTTTGTATACAGGCTGTTCTGAAGGATATTGTCAAGACAATCCTGTGCCAGGCATAGATCAGCATTGAGAAACATAAGGAAGATAATGATTCTTATCAGCATAAGTCAAGGGGCGGTTTTTCGGTTTGCAGTTTATTCATTGGATTTAACTCCCGTTGTAATTGTGAAAGTGCCCCATGTAACGTCTCTCCTGATTGTCTGCCAGTCTTTTATTTCATAGCATGCCAGGAATTTTATCTTATGGCCTGCAGGACAATCCTTTGATATATGTACCAGCGATGACAGAGAGTAGCCATCTCCCCATTTATCGGGCTGAATTTCGTCGTACAGCCGTTCGCCGTCGATATAGGGATCGTCGTAATACAGCCTTAAGCGATGGCTTCCTTTCGATATCTCATATATCATTATCGTTTCCCCCGGTTCGGCAATATTGTTGCCGTTACCGCTTCCAAAGATCCCGCTGTCGCCGTCATCTATACCAATCTGTGTAAACTCCGGGACATCATAATACACAGGGGCGTCAAACTCATCTTTCCAGGTATGGCTTTTATCATCCGTTATTGCAATGTCGAATCTGATCCTGAAGGGAGAGCCATCCCTTGTCGGTGGGTTGGCAGCATTGACCTTAAAATCGGCAGGCAGCCAGTCAGGCTCACCTGATCCAAGCTTCATCAGCCTGATAACCGGGTTGATTATTGTAACACCGGCGGTGGGGGTGCTGAGGGCAACAGACATGGCTCCGGCATTGCTCCCTCCGCGGTTAAGAAGCCTCAGCGAAAGGCTGTTAATTCCCTTTTGCTCCAGGAAATGACCCGATCCATTGACCCTGTAGGAAGCCAGTGTGATTTCCGGAGGATCACCGCGCTGCCAGATGCCGAACTGGTGATATTCATGGTTGACAGGAAAAGTTATCCTCCCGCCCCTATCGCTTGTCACTATTGAGACCCTCTTTTTATCAGTTGTTTCATTGTAGTCGAAAAGGTTATACTCCGTATCGGGCCGATACCTTGCAGGTGTCCTGACAGTCATTTGTACGCCGGGTATACTTATGCCGTCAGGTTCCCATCTCTTTGTGCATATTCCCAGGCCCGTGGCTGTAACACCTTTCATTTCAATGAATCCCCGCTTGTCGAGGTTGCTCCTGATCTCATAGCCCCAGACATCAAAATCAGGATAAAGATCTGCATGGTTCCAGCGTTCGGGATCCCTCACAGGATTATTAAAGGAGTTGATTACAAAATTGAAGGCATCCCTGAACTGGTCTGCAGTTATGGCGTGCCCCCCCTCGTAGGTAAAATCCCTGAAATCAAGATCACGTTCCCTCAGGGCCCCTGCCACAACCTCCCTGTTCAGGTTATGCAGCTCCCCCTCAGTGCTGTTGGCAAAGCCAAGCCTTACACCAAGCAGGTTCATGAACATATACCTGACGTGGTAAAGGGTATGCTGCGAAGGGTAACCAATGAAAAACTCTGGCGAACCCTTTGAATTATAGGCGGTACCAACCATGTCAGGGTATTTGCCCGCCAGGAAGAATGACATGATGCCTCCCATGCTGTGACCGATGAGAGCCCTGTGGGCCCTGTCCGGCAGGGTCCTGTAAGTACTGTCAATATAATTCACGAATTCAAGGAAATAATCCTTGAACTGCACATTGTAGTTTATGTTGGAATGGTTGCCTATGTTATACGGCCTGAGGTCATTATCTGCCGACCTCCCGTTCCAGGCAACCAGAATCACGCCATTGTGCCGTACCAGGCTGTCGACTCCCGCTATATCCAGTTCGTGACTTCCGGTATTGCCATGAAAATAATAGATGACCGGATATCGTTTCCCGGAAGCAGAGTAATCGTCCGGCAGAAAAATCCTGTAAGGCTTCTCCCGCCCGAAAACCCTGCTGAAATGGGTCTTGTCCTCCTGCGCAGCAAGCCTGAATGAAATCATCAGCAGCAATGACAATCCGCCTAAAGCCAGAATTTTGTTTTTTCCGCTGCATCCTACCATATATCCTGAATTAATCGTTCCCTGCGGGGTAAATTATTATTTTCAAAACCTTTTTATAATGGCAAATATTACAAATTAAAATAAGAATATGAAAGAAATAGTTCATTTAAAATTAATTTTATTGTATTTTGCAGGATATTTAAGCCCCGGTTAAAGTTTCATTGACCGGGGTTTACAAAAATAATTCAGTGATCATGCAAAGAATCTTTTCAGCCCTGATCTTTCTGTCACTGGCAGCATCGGGTTTCTGCCAGTACAAGCCTGTCGCGCACCGCATTCCGGCAAGTGGCGAGGAACCCTTACAGAAAGCGGGAAGCTATGCAAAGGCAGGCACCGTATATCTCCTTACAGGTGATATTTCAGCTGAAGGAAGCACACTCTTCCTTGGCAAGGATATTGTGCTCGACCTGAACGGTTATACAGTCAGATTTGCCGATGGCAACTATCAGCATATTCCAAACGCCGGGTTCGAGGAAGGGACAAAGGGATGGGATCTGTCGAAGGCACCGGGGGCAAAAGTTGAGACCACTGCCGGTGTTCATGTATTTATTGGCAAGAAGCTCATGAGCCTGAAAGCGGGGGATGAGATCACTTCATCCTACATTACCCTTCCCGTTGCAAATCGCTCATATTTTGCAATGTGCGGTGTTACAGGTCACTACTGGCACGACATGAAAAAGTATCCGGATGATGAGATGCGGGTTAGCGTCTTTGTGGAAGATGAGCAGGGGAATGAAGTCAGGTGCATGACAAGATACGGAGACGGGATAAAGCAGAGCTGTCCTGCAGAAATGAAATCACCGCGGCTGGGGGGAGGATTCGTATATGCCCATTTGTGCGGGTTGCCTGCCGGGAAGTACAGGGTCAGGGTCAGGGCGGATAACGATTGCCTGGTAGATGAAATTGATATACGGCCAGCCATGGATGCAGGAATAAGCATTATTGAAAAGACCAATCCGCTGGCTGACTATGATCATGTGATAATGGAGTCTTACCCTCCTACAATACCTGCCTTTTATGATTATACGGAAGATTTTTCGACCGGAAAGCCTGTTGGTTCCGTTGCATCCGTGGCGGGAAGCGGAACCATCACGATAAGGAACGGCACAATCGAAAATATGACGGCAGGTATCCAATCGTGGGGCATCCAGTCCTCTGCACCTGACGTGAGGGTTATCCTTGAAAATGTAAGAATCTCAACAAGCGGCATAAGTACCGGGGCAGCTGACATTCTTTGCACTACGATCCGCAATTGCACATTCGAGGCCGACATGCCCTTTCTAATCCAGAGGCATGTAAACCTTTGTTCAGTGCTTATAAGAGGCGACCGTCCCTCTGAAGTTTCCGGCTCGGAATTCTTCGGCGGACAGGGTTGCCTGTCAATCAAGGGGAAGTATTCCCTTGTTCATGACAACCTGTTTGTGAACGATCAGTGGGTCACCAACCATTACAGCATAATGGGAACGGGTGACAGCTCCAAAATCTACAACAACAGGTTCGAGCCAGGGCAGGGATCCGGGATTTACGTTACAAGGTATACTGAGGTATATAACAACATATTCAGGATAGAAACCTCCGCTCCCACATGTGAGTATGGCCGCGAGGAGTACAGCACTGCAGCGGTCAGACTGGGAGACTATAATGCGAGGCCTGGCTCCGACAAGGCTTCTGTGGGCAACCGTATTCATAATAACAGGATATTTATTAAAGCCATGGCCCGGCCCGCGCCTGAGGGATACATTCCAATGTCATGGGGAATTTATTACAGCGCCAGCGGAGGCGAAAATTATGTCTACGACAACGACATAGAGGTCAATAAGACCGATCCGGCATCCAATGTCCTGACAGCAGCATTTTATATCTGCGGCGGCCCTAAATATTTCGGGGGACAATTTTACGATAACCGGATACTGACAAATGTGCCGGCCGGATGGATCGCATCAATGTATGGAGGAGCCTCAAATTCATACCTCTATAATAATAAGATCACGCCGCTGAACGGTGCTGAATTCAGTACATTCCGTATTGGAACAGAAGGATGCGATGACTGTGTGGCAAAAAACATCAGGTTCAGGTCCAATCATACCGAAGGAGGAAAATTCTCACTGAGTGCTACCAGTCAGGATAATACATGGACAGTCTCATGGAACCTGCTGGTCAGGGTAAGTGACAGCCTGGGGAAGATAGCCGGAAATGAAGCTGTTATCATAATGGATAATTTTGGGAAGATTGCCTATAAAGGTAATACCGGTCCAAACGGGGAAATTTCTGTCGACTTACCTCAATATTCTGCAGAAGGGACTAACAAAAAAATGTATTCACCATATACTGTTATCACGGGCTCTGCCAGTAAGCAGGTAACTCTTGATGACGATAAAATATTGATAATAAAATAATTAAATTTTATATGTATGGATAAAATATTAAGGATGCCGGCTGCAGCTCTCTTAATCTCACTATTGCTCAACTGTAATATTATGGCAGCGAAGGATACCGGCAGTAATGGAGGGGAATTGTCAATGCAGGCTGAGCCATCACCCCTGCCTGCTGAAGCCGCACAGGAAAGGACTTTTGTAATTAATGCCTGTATTACAGATCTTAACGACTTCAGAAACCTAGTTCATTATGCCAGCCGGTTAAAGAAGTACGGCAATGTGCAGGTAGGTGTCAGTACACTCGCCGACAAATCTTTCCACGAGATCCCCCCCGGAGGAAATCCTTGGAATGAATATGCGAGCAATAACCCGGCAATCTATAAATTTTATCCTGATCCGCGTATAGCACAATTTATTCCTGGTGAATTTGTATTGAAAAACAGGAAATTACTTCTTGATAAGGCAAAAATACTTACGGAAAATGGAATGGATGCTGCTTTTTTCGGCAATGAACCGGCCTTTCTTCCTCCGGCATTCTTTGAGGCTTATCCACAGCTCAGGGGCCCCAGGGTCGATCATCCGAGGAGAAGCAGGTCAGCATGCTTTTCCCCGTGCCTGAGTACCAGGGAGATGCAGGAAATGTATACCGGTATGATGAAAGATTTGCTGCGAAACGTTCCTAATTTAAAAACCTTCTTCTTTAAAACCAATGACGCCGGATCTGGTAATTGCTGGTCAGACTGGCTGTACAGCGGTCCAAACGGGCCTGAAGGATGCAGGGGAGAGTCTACCGGGCAAAGGCTGGCTGAACTTATGCAGGCGATGCAAAACGGGGCGGCAGGGAACGGCAACAGCATTGATATTTATCTTTCCCATCCACAGGGTTCCTCAAATTTCACAGATCCGGAACGTGCAGATATCCAGGATCGTCTCCCTGCACATTGCTATTTTAAAAGCACCCCCGGGCATGAAATAATTTCCCTTGGGAGTGAAATGGGATCTCTTTATCCTGTTAAGGGGATCTGTGATATCTGGTCATACCTTGAGGATATCGAAAAAATTGACATCCGGAAACCTCAGACCATTTTCATAAGCTTCTCTTCATATTATGACAGGGGCAATGAAAGTGCAGACATTGAAAACCTGATCCTCTCAATACTGGCAGATCATTTCGGTGACGAACCGGCGGCCGGGGAAACGGTTCAGCAAAAATTACACAGGTATTGTGCCGCCTGGGCAGGGGAAAGGTATGCAGACACTCTATATCATGCGTTCACCGATCTTCATAAGGCATTTGCCCTCAGAAGATCGGATTTCGGAAACCTGGCTGGAATATACTGGGATGTGTCGTCCAGAATGATAAACAGGCCATTGCTTGCAGCTCCTCAGAGACTTACAGAGGCTGAGGAATCTTATTTCCTCCCTTTCATCTTCAATGTTTCGGCCACGGAAGCCAGGATGGATTATCTCGATATTCACGGTGGCCGATGGACTCTGCCCCTGGAATCTGTAAGGAGATACACCGCCATGATTTCCGACATATGCACAAAACTCGAAACAATAATCCCTGAGGCTTCAAACCAGGATTTCATAAAGAAAATGGAGCTGGCTCTGCGGGTACATGCAAGCCTTGTAAGAAGTTGCGGTAATTTTACTGAAGCTCAGCAGATCAGGGATGATAATGCAGATAAGCTAAATGGTCCGGTTCACCGGCCGTCTAAGGAAAGTACCTGGACAGGCGATGCAGATCTTCTGAGATTCAATGAAATAATGAGAAATGAGCTCGACAATACGGCTGAACTGACATCACTACTTCAAAATGGGGGGCTTGAAGTTTTATGCCATGCAAATGACAAAGTGCATGAGGATTGTTTTTTGCTTGGTCCTGACATTATTGCCCAGCTAAAAATGAAATACAGGATAATGATCAGCCACTGGCGCGACATAGAGGATTATATGACAACTCCATTCAAATAAACTACCACGGACATGAAAATAATGACTAAGCTGCTTTTTGCCGCAGGTTTTGTGCTGCTGGCCATAAATATCTCAGGATTGTTCAAAACCATGAGAAATCCTGCTGTATACTCCGAGGAAAAGATAATCAGGAACAGGCTCAATGATATCACCATCAGGTACCCTGAGATCCTTGATATGCTGAAAAGAAAGGACCATGAATCAAATGTTGATTTTGCAGTCAGGATAAACAAGGTCGTCAATGACGGCTTTATACACTACTGGAAAGATCAGGGAATTGAAAAATACCATCTGAGGGTTCCGGTCTGGGAGAACTGGATCCTCTTCGCAGCCTCATATATATCCCCGGCCAAGTACAGAAAATATGAGTTCAGCAACTATAAAAAGAACCTTGAAAGGGGGGCAGGATTATGCTCCACTCATTCGACGGTTGTCAGGGGTGTGTTGCTTGATAACGGAATAAAGGCAGAACTTATGGATGTCGGAGGACATCATGTGGTTGTCAGGGCCGAGCTAGGTCCGGGAGAGGCCTATATCCTTGATCCCGATTTCGGGGTTGTGGTACCCCATGATACAGCAGCTATCTCCGCCAATCCCGAGCTCGTGAGGGAGCCTTACGCCAGGCTGGCCGAATTGTACTATCCCGATGCAAAGGATCCCTACACCACTGATTATCTTGTAAAGATCTTCGGTGACAGGAAGTATATCTACACGCTGAACAGCGGATTCGAGGATTTCTCCTACTGGGCAAAGTGGCTCATTCCCCTCCTGCTGATGATGCCGTTCGGGTATTCATTTCTAAGAAGGAGATATAACCATTAATTCATCAATCTGCATGAAAATATGGGATATTGCTATAGATGCAGCCATCATTGCCTGCATTACGGTGAGCTCGTTCCCCCTGCAGGGAAGTGCTGCGGCTGTTTCTCCTGTGGCAGCCCCTGATACGGCCGGGCTATTTGAGGAGACTGAATTGTTCGTCGGTGGACAGGATGGAATAAATACCTACCGCATACCCTCAATTATCTGTACGGCAAATGGAACGATACTTGCCTTCTGTGAGGGAAGGCGCGACAAATCAGAGGATGGCTCACCGACTCATATCGTTCTGAAGAGGTGCCTGAACGCAGGCTCCATGGTACCTCCAACGCATGCGGTCTCGGAATCCCGCTCGAGGGAACGGAATATGACATGGCAGACAATGCAGATGATACTCGAAAGCAAAAATGACGATGCCTACATGAATCCCGTACCTGTAATAAATTCTCATGACGGATCGGTATTTCTTCTTGTGAACCACTATCTGCACTACGGGGAGGCCGAAAATGAAGGAAAAGGGGCCACGGAGGTACTGGTGCTCAGGAGCACTGATAATGGGGCAACGTGGAGCAAGCCTGAAAAAATTGCAGGGTCGGCAGGGAATACAGCTCTTGGTCCGGGGATCGGCATACAGCTCAGGGATGGCAGGCTTGTTGCTCCGGTTTATGATGGAGTTATTTACAGCGACGACAATGGAAAAACATGGATAGCCGGCAAAAAAACACCTGCTCCCCTGAACGAATGCCAGGTGGCTGAGCTTGCCGATGGATCGCTGATGCTCAACACAAGGGGCTATCCATACAGAACAATAACAATAAGCCACGACAAGGGAAGCAGCTGGGGTGAGAAGCGCACTGATACCACCCTCACAGACCCCAGGTTATGGGGAGGATGCCAGGCCAGCCTTATCAGATATTCAAGGCAGGATAACGGCGGGGACAAAAACAGGCTTCTGTTCTCAGCCCCTTCCGATACAATCCTAAGGCTGGATATGAGGGTGCGCGTAAGTTATGATGAGGGCAGATCCTGGACCGTATCGAGACTTATCCACAGTGGATCGGGAGCTTATTCGTGCCTCACTGTATTACCCGACGGCACCATAGGCATTTTATATGAAACAGGACGATCCGGAAACGGTGTCAGCGAATATTGCGCAAAAATAGATTTCGCCCGCTTTAACCTTGAATGGCTGACAGGGGGAGATGATAAACCCCTTCGCTGATTTACCACCATCCCTCCGGCATGTTTGTTATATCGTCAGCCGCACCCGGCACACCTGCAGCCGGCCCATAAAAGACGCTTCCCCCATAGGTTGAAAGAAAGAGCATTCCCGGGTTATTGATATCAGGAACTGCCCTCTGACCCCACTTGAAGCGGTATCCCTCAATTCTTTTCCATGTCTTGCCGGCATCAGTGCTTCTGTACGCGGCATTCTGAAAAGTGTTGATGTATATCTTTCCAGGATCGGCCGGATCCATGCCTGCCGAATTTACCCTTACCCTGTCGTCAAATACATTCCGCCAGGTCTTGCCACCGTCTTCGGTCTTTATGACACCTCCGTCATGGTCGGTCCCGTCTATTGTACGCGGCCAGCAGCTGACATACATCACATTCTGATCGGATGGATCCAGAAGCAGATCATGGGGGCCGTTAATCCCCCCGGGCAATTCAAGCTTAGCCCATGACCGGGCATTATTGTCGCTGTAATAGATGGCCCCGTCAACTGTCTTCTCACCCTTAAGGCCCCGTGCCAGCAGGACGAAGATCCGTCCCTTTGAATTCCTCCGGAGCTGCCAGGCGAACATTGTCTTATCAAGGCCATTGTTCGTTTCCGTCCATGTTTTTCCTCCATCGGTCGATTTAGATACACCTCTTCCCATCATGCTTGCATACAGCACCCTAGAATCAGCGGGTGACGAAGGATCAAGCAGGATATTTGTGCATACCGAGTTTTCAGCCATACCTGAATTGCTTTTACTCCATGTCCGGCCTGAATCATCCGAGACCGCCACTCCCCCTTCGAAATTGCCAAAGCCGTTACCACCGAACATTTTTGTCCGTGGAAGATCATGGGCATTGGCCCAGACTGACCATACCCTCCCCCTGACATCGGGATCAAAGGCCACCTGGTAACATGTATTCTGCCAGTCCCGCGGAACGCCAGAAATAGCATGAAACCAGCTTTTTCCCCCGTTGAAGGTATGGAAAAGCCCCATATCGGTATAACAGATAAAGAAATGATCCCTGTCAAAAGGATCGAAATGTACGCCATAGCAGGTCGTCACGTCGAGACCGCTGCTTGAATATGAACCATCGGGATTATTATGGCTGTAAACCTCTTCCCATGTCTTTCCTCCGTCAGTAGTCTTATATCCCCTTCCGTTATCTCCCCCGTAGCATACGTCGGGGTTCCCTGGTGCAACTCCCAGATCAATAGGATTTCCTCCCCAGCCGGGATCGAAGCTTTTTTCCATCCATGAGCCACTGAAGTTATTTGTAATATACCCTTCCGGAGTCGACGAAAGGAGAACAGGCTCCCAGCTTGCTCCCGCATCGGAAGTTTTGTACACCGCATATACCGCCACCAGGGCACCCCCCTGACGTGATTCCGGGTTTACCATCGAGATATAGGCTACCTCCGGCACCGATTCACAAACTGCAAAGCCGCTCCTAAGCACCGGCAGCTTACCCTTTGCTGTCGAAGCCGTCAATCCGGTGTTCACCTGGGTCCAGCTCTTTCCCATGTCGCGGCTCAGGTATACCCCGCCCTGTACACCACTGACTGCAGGACGCATGTATGACATTATATATATAAGCTGTCCGTTCTTCCCTCTTCCTCCCTGCGCTGCACTGATCAACTTAACAGGCATGGAAAGGATCTCATGGGTGCCGTTCTGTTCGCTGATCCTTTCACAGCTGCGCTCAGTAAAAACAATCACGTAACCTTTGACCTCATCCGGAAATATATTGAGCACACTTTTACCTGAAAGGTCCGACACTGTCCTCCATGTCCTGCCATGATCTTCCGATAAAACCAGGGATGCCTTCCCCTCCTCCCCAGCACCGTTTCCTCCCCCCATGTAGTCTATCAGGGGGGCAATGCCGAGATAGATCCTTGAATTATCCGAAGGATCGACTTTCACCTTCTGAATTGTACCATCAATGGCCCCGGGGATAAGATCCGAAGGCTTTAGACTCGTGCTTTGCAACCTCTCCACCTTCCTTGATTTTTTTACATCAGGGTATATTATCTCCCATTTCCCTCCATGGTCCTCCGACCGCAGCAGCAAGCTTATTCCCGATCCCCTGTCCTCGCTGTGGAGAAATCCCCTTGTTGCCGTATATACTGTATTTGAATCTGACGGATCAAATTCAAAATCATCAGGCACATTCCACAAATTCTTCATCTTCCAGCTCCAGCCTCCGTCAGTTGTGACATACACGCCTGTCATGTCGCAATGGGCCAGAACGAATTTATCATTGAACGGGCTGATTGTCGGTTTCATGACGCCACCGCCGCCACCCGGACCAATTACTTTCCATCCTGTTTCAGATGCAACTGATTTTGCAATATTCACCGGCTTTGTCTGCCCTGAGCATCGCGGGGCGATCAGCATACACAGGATGAGTGCTGTAATTTTTACATTCATGAACAAGTTCACCATGGAAGTGCTATTTATAGTTGTAAATAATCATCCAATTCAATTCAAGGTTCCGCTGACGGCCTTCTACAGATATTCAACAATCCACCGGTAAGTATGTTGTGCCGCTTCCGGGGTAACATTATGTCCTGATCCGTGGTTGAACAATGCCAGATTTCCAGGTTTCCCATATAATTCATATACAGGCCGGACTGCCTCCATGTAAGGTATGCTGCGGGTCCCGTCTGCAAAATCGCCTCCAATCAGAAGAAAAGGCTTAGGGGCACATAAAGCGAGAAGTTCATGATGTTCATGGCCAAAATTATGAATCTCCCTGCCAAGGTACCAGGGATCATCCCAGTTTGAAAAATCAATTCCGATGCCACCTTCATTGCTGACGATTACTTTAACCCTGTCGTCAAATGCACCAAGATAAAAAGCTTCCTTCCCTCCAAGTGAATGACCCACTGTCCCGATTCTGCCGCTGTCCACGATATCTAGTCTTTCAAGAACATCCACGGCACGCATGGCATCGAACAGCATTTTAGCCATTCCCTTCGATCCGGGATGCCCGGAAATAAACCTCTCTGCCTGTTCTTCATAGCTTCTTTCGCCACGGTCGCGCCACAGGAAGCACATCGGACAGATCACAACAAAGCCTTTCAGGGCAAGATCATATCCCAGAGGTGCGATGTCACCCTTTGCAACGCCGGCGATGTACTCCATCTTATTGTCGCTTGTCGAATGAAGCGCCACAACACCGGGCAGTGGCTGACTCATCCTGGCAGGCTTCAACAGGTAGGCCCGTGCCTTATTCGCCCGCTTCATTCTCATATTCGATAAGCTGTCTGACAATCCTGCCATCATTTTGCTCCTCCACAACACCTATAACAGGCTTATTTGCTGCAGGTTTCAGAATTCCCAGGTAATCAGCCCACACTTTTCTGATCTCCTGTCTCCTCAGCTTCCCACTCCCCGATTGTATGAATAGGGTTTCCGGCTTTGTCCAACAGCAGATCCGGAAGTTTTTTGTCCTCGTTTTCCATGGCTCCAGGCAGATATGGCCACATTATCGCAGCAGGCAGCCATAGCTCCTGCCATTTTTATGAAAGCACCCCTTTGCATAGTCATATCCTTATATTGAGCTAAAATATAATAACGAAATGTAAGCTAATTACAATAATATGAAATTTTATGAAATTTAAGTTAGGTATTTTTGAATACTTTCATACTTTTGATATATATGTTACTGATTTATCTGCGCCCAGGCAGATGAATGGAAATTCAGTTAGTCACAAAGATCCATAAAGGAATGAAAAAAAATAATATAGGGATAAGAGCCATTTTAATTCTGATTATGTTGGCACTTCATCTTAGCTTATCAGCAGGTGAGGGATCACAGATAAGGAAAAGGGTTTTCAGGGTTCTTCTGGTCATTGGTGACCAGTGGGATGATCCGGCCGGGTATGTTGTTGGTTCTCCGGCCCCAACGGGCGAATATTCAGGATACGACGCTACTCCTGAAGTCGAAGGAGCATCCGATTTTTATCAGCTTGCAATGCTGCTTAAATCATGGGCCATTCCCTTCGATATCGTGCGTCTTGATCAGCAGTGGCTCGACAGGTATATGTTCCTGGATATGCATGGTTCACCTAAGTATGGAACGATAATCTGGGATGTAAATGCATCGGAAAAA
The DNA here is from genome assembly GCA_963789465.1 of uncultured Bacteroidales bacterium. Classification (GTDB taxonomy): domain Bacteria; phylum Bacteroidota; class Bacteroidia; order Bacteroidales; family VadinHA17; genus LD21. The sequence goes on along the minus strand of CAWBLL010000019.1, from coordinate 1,024,862 downwards.
TTACTGCCGCAGGACTTTTCGATCATTGAGGATATTGTAAGGAATTGGGGTGTAGGACTGATAGCAATTGCCGACAGGATCACCCAGCCTGAAATACAGGATCTGCTGGGACTTAAGTACACCGGAAGCTGGGAAAGCAATTCTCTTCTTAAGACAGTGGGCAGCCATTTTATAACAAGCGGGCTCTCCTCTCCCTTTATAATCGATACAGGGATCGTTGCCCATCTGCAGAGGCAGCAGGCAGAGCTGGCCGACGGAACCATAGCCATTGTTGAACAAGGCTCTGTCCCACAGGTCACAGTAAAAACCTACCCATCCGGCAGCCATACCGTATGGATAGGGAATGATCACAATCACCTGTTCGGCTTCGGGGCTATGCGGACACTTCTGCGCAGGGCTATAACCTGGACAATTGGCTTCAGCCTGTACAAGACATGGGAGGATGAGGTGATAATGATTATGGATGATCCGGGCGGATCGGCAAATAACTGGCTGGAGCACTGGCATTATCCCGAATTATCGGAGGATATAATAGAGAAATACCTCATTGCTCCATGTAAAAAGCATAAGGCGGTACTGAACATTAATTTTGTACCGGCCTTCGTAAACGATCAGAAACGCATGCTCGAGCCTACCTGGACCGCAAACTTCACGGATGCTTTCGGAACCAGGCAGGATTATATCTCAGCCTGGCGCGGCTATGATAAAGGAGTCAGGGCAGGTGTGTTCGAAGTGTTGTCGCACGGACTCACCCATATGCAGCCTGATCTGGTTTCCGATCCTGGTTGGTATGGTTCGCCTCTTGACAGGGAAAGATCGGAAGTAGGCTGGTACAGGGAATTCGGCGATACAAGGAGGAAAAAGGAGATCCCTCCTGCCGAGCAACTGTGGAGGATGAAAACATCACGTGAGTGGCTGACCGAGCAATTCGGAAAAGCTCCCCTGGCTTTTACCCCCGGCGGCCTTGGAACATCGGTCTCCTATTTCTGCAATACAGCGAGGCTGGCCGGTGAGGCAGGATATGGATGGTATGGCTGGGAATATGGCTATCTTGGAAAGGACATGGCTTTCACAGGATGGAAATTCCCTGGCACACCGGAATCCCCCCTTATAATCGGGGCGCCTCCTGATTATCATGATTTCGGGATCTCCAGGCAGCCTGAGGAGTTTGAATCGGTATTCACGAAATATCCTGGCAAGCGATTTATAAGTATCAACGAGTTCATAGGGTACCTCCACGCTGAAAACACAGGGTTTTTTGATCCCGGTGACAAAACACTTTCAATAGCTGTGAATTATGATCCGATGTATTGCGTCTATTTTCATGATCATGGCTCTGAATGGCGGCTCGAGCTTGCCGACTGGCTGCTGAAAGATGCAGGTAAGATTGCATCAATTAAAGCCGATGGAAAAGCCCTGGAAGTAAATTCCACTTCGCTCGAAATTACAGCCGGAACCGGACGGCATGAAGTTAAGGTGGACTTCTGGTAGATAATGGTTCCCGGCAATTATGCAAGCTCACGACGCTATTGCCTGTCCTGTTCCCATGGAGGGGAGCTTCAGCGCTACGGGCTCCCCGGTTAACGGATAAACAAAAGACAATGAAACGTAGAAAATTCTTTAAAACAGCATCTTACGGAGCCGCAGGCCTGGCTCTGACAGCCTCATGCAAGCCTTCACAAGGTGGAGGGAACAGTCCCGGTGGAGCGGCGGACAATCTGCCCTCTGACACACATGCACCCCAATACCGGAGTATGTTAAAGCCGGTTTTTGCATCCGGGAAATCGAAGTCGCCCGGCGACAGAATTGTGCTTGCCTTAATCGGAGCCGGTGGCTGGGGTACCCATCTCATAACCGAATTCGCAAGTTTGCATGAGAATCTGAGGATAAAGTACATCTGCGATGTGGATGACACACGTGGCGGCCGGGCTCTTGAGGAAGTTGGGCGGATACAAGGATTCAAACCATTGGCTGTCAGGGATATGAGAAAAATATTCGACGACAGGGAAGTCGATGGTGTGATAATTGCAACACCGGAACACTGGCATGGGCTGGCCACTGTACGGGCATGCCAGGCCGGCAAGGATGTATATGTTGAAAAGTGCATTTCGCATTCGATCACCGAGGGCCAGAAAATGGCAGAGGCTGCTATGAAATACGAGAGGATAGTGCAGTGCGGTACATTGAACAGAAGCCTGGAGTGCGGTTACACTGCAAGGGATTATATCAAAAGCGGTGAACTTGGCGATATAGTAACCGTTTCTGCTATGGAGCTCACAAACGGGCCGGTGCCATTCAATGAGAAGGAAAACAGTGAAGCACCACCGACAATCGACTGGGATATGTGGCTGGGGCCAGCTCCGAAGGTGCCGTATAATGTGTCAAGAAATAAATCATGGCAATATTACTGGGATTATGCGGGTGGCTATGCCTTCGGACAGGGAGTGATCCATCAGGTAGACCTTTTAAGACTCGCACTTGGTGATCCAGGCTTCCCGAAATCAGTATATTGCACAGGAGGCAGGTATTTATTCAATGATAAGCGCGATATCCCCGATTACCAGATAGCGGTATATGATTACGGAAATTTTGTGATGACGCTGCAGGGTGGAGAATTTACCAGGTATCTTGACAAAACGAGTGAAGAGATACGCATGGGAAAGGGATTTCCTGACTGGCAGCAAAATGCCACAAAAATAGAGATATTCGGCACAAAGCGCATGATGTACCTGGGAGTTATGGGAGGAGGCTGGCAGGTTTTCGACAAAGACAAACAACTGGTAGCCAGCGACAAAAGCATTTTTCCGCTACAGGCTCACATAAAAGATTTCCTGGAATGTATGCGTACAAGGAAACAGCCTAAAGGAGATATTCTGCAGGGACATCACAGCGCTTCCTTAATTCATATGGCCAATCTGTCCTACAGGACCGGATGCAAACAGCTGCTTTTTTCACCGGAATTGGAGACCATCCTTAATGATTCATCTGCAAGGGAATTGGACAAACCTCACTACAGGAAAGGATTTGAATTGCCGGCAACCATCTGATGAATAATGACATTGCACTGCTTAAGAACCAGAAACCAGCCTGATGGAAACAGAGTGGAATGAAATAACAGTGCATTGATGATCCAACCACAAATCTTTCATGCCAGGCAAGTAACATGCAGTTGCTTTACCCAGTGTTAACTCCCGGAAAACTTTTTTTGTCGCAGTAACGCTTCAAGGAAATAATAATCGGCATATACAAGGGGAACATCTATTTCCACGCCGTGGGGTATACTTCCCACACTGTGATCGAGTATGAAATATTTATTCTTAGCAGTTACCGTATATGCAGGAGAGGAAAGGGAACCAAGAATTTTATCAGCAGCCTTCCTGTACTTTTCAGACTGCGGGCCGGCATATGAAGCCAGTTCGAAGAGGGCAGAACTCATTATGGCTGCTGCTGATGCATCGCGTGGAATCACAGGAAATGCAGACGGATCATATTTCCATTCAGGGGTGAGCCCCTTGTCAGTCACGTTATAATCCCAGTATGGAATCATATCTTCGGGCATATCAGGATTATTGATAAGGAAATCTGCTATATGTTCAGCAAACGTGAGGAATTTTGGATCCTTCGTGTAACGGTAACATATTACAAAACCATAAAGACCCCAGGATTGTCCGCGTGACCAGGAGGATTCATCGGTAAAACCCTGGCAGGTTGCCTTATCCAGCACCTGTCCTGTAATTGTATCATAATCCACTACATGGTAACTGGAGAAATCAGGCCGGTAATGGTTTTTCATTGTAGTTAATGCATGCTGGATAGCTATCTCCTTAAATTTACTGTTTCCACTGAATTCACTGGCTTTAAAAAGCAATTCCAGATTCATCATATTATCGATTATCACCGGAAAAAACCACTCTGTAGTATCGTTCCATGCTTTTCTGTAATCCCACGATTTAATGCTTTTTGTAACCGGATTATATCTTTTGCACAAGGATTCTGCAGCCTGGATAATTACTTTTTTATAATTTTCAGTGCCGGAAAGCCTGAGGCCATTTCCATAGCTGCAATTTATCATGAATCCGACATCATGGCCGCCGCTCCAATATTGAATAGTATCAAGGGCTTCAGTCCATTTTACTGCCTCACCTTTCCACCTTTCATTGCCGGTCAGTTCGTACAGATACCAAAGGTTTCCTGCAAAAAAACCGCTGGTCCAGTCGTAAATATCTGTGCTCACGAGTTCTCCTGATCCTGATATGGTTCGTGGAAATCGTGATATGTTATTAGAGACAGACAAAATCCTGTTGTATTTTTCAGTTATTCCTGCGATATCTGCGTGGCCGGGAACAGTGCGGCCACCCGAACAGGATAAGAGAAGAAACGGTATCAGGATCAGATATTTAAATCGGCTTGATTTTCGCATAATGAAAAATTTTGTAAAATGATTTGTCAGTGTTTAGTTCATGCTGTGGGTCTTAAAGAACTCTATATAAGCTTTTAGCTTTTCAAGATACCCTTCCATATCCAGCAGTTGTTCATCGTATATCAGAAAACTCATGTCAGGCCTTCGAAAAGCAAAATGACGCGCTCTGTCCTGCTGCCAGAAATATGGCTTATCCGAAGTGGAATATCCTTTTGGCAGACGGGTTTGCTCATAAGTCGAGACAAGATCCGTAAAGACCTCTTTCCTTCTGTCCAGACAGTTTTCTATTATTTTCTGCGCCTTTAAAAGGCTGTTTAAAGAGACATTATAATCTACGAACCGGTTGACATGTGCTTCCCTGATGGTGTATTCGAGATTTGACAGATCCAGGTAGGTAAGACAGGTATGCCTTACAAGTTCCGCAGTAGTACGGAAGATCTCAAGATCGTATGGATGCTTTATCATTGCCGTTTTGTTATCTGCAATAATCTGAAGAGCCCTGTTCATTTTTTCAAGTATATCCTCTGACTGTGAGACCTTCTCCTTATATTGTGTATTCCAGAAAGGATCATACTCCAGCGCATCACCTCTCGGAAGATCAGGAAGATGCGTTTTTCCTATTTCTCCATAGTGCCACACATTCCGTTCCAAAGTACCGGCAAAGTAGTAAGCTCCCTCATTCAGCAATTGAAACAGATCCTCCATGTTCATGGAAGTATTACCATAATAATTTTCGAAGAATGATTCCCTAAATCTGTCCAGGGAAGGGGCACTCCCGTTCCAGGACCAGGCTGCAGCATTTATGAAATGCATCATCCACATCTGATTGTGAGGATCATCATCATCCCACGATGTTGATATCATTCCATCCATCTTTCCCGATTTCGCGGCATTGGACAAAAAACCGTATGATTTTTTAAGGCTGCCAGCCCTTATATTTCCCGATTCTCCCTTTTCAAATTCATAGGGAATCATCATCGGGACTACGCCCGGATTGGGATCATATGCAAATACCTCATAACCAAGAGATCTGGCTTCATTGGTATATTTCATATCCGGAGTTTCATAATCAAAGCTTTCTGTAAAGACAAGTCCTTTTACAGGCTCGATACCCCTGGCAGGAGATTTGCTGATTTTCCATCCCATCGGGGCTTCCCACACCATTACTTTTCTCCCTTTTGCCGTAAGGTAGTTCGCCGACCTGTTAATGAACATCTGGTAAAGTCCGCTACGACCAACCTCCTCTGATTTTTTTCTGCAATTCTCACATTCGGCCAGTTCATAGGTCTCGTCTGATCCGATATGAATATATTTTGAACCCGGGGTTGCATCAATGGCATCTTTCCACAGATCAAAGAGAAGGTCATATGTACCCTCCTTAAGCGGGCAGAATTCCCAGTTTGAAGACTCAAGCTCCCTTAATCCCTTATATTGCGGCCACTTCAGTATAAAGCTCACATGCCCGAGCCCCTGCACCAGGGGTACGATCTGAATATGATACTGCCTGGCATATTTTGTGAAATCCTGCATTTCCTCCATGGTGAACGCACCCGGTGCTCCTATCTCAGGATGACTGGGATAGGCAAATTTATCCTCCCATTCCCACACAAGCATGTTAACCTTATACCTTGAAAGATCCTTGATAAAGCTTTTTACATAAGCTGCCTTATCCTGATGGTGCTTGGTATCGTAATGTATTGCCCGGTGAGCTATATCGGGCCAGTCGGTGATTGCAACACCTGCCACCGCTTTTTCGTTCCCTGCGGTCCTTATTATCTGCAGAAGGGTCTGCGTCCCATAGAACAATCCCTCTTCTGAGTGTGACCTGATAATTACCCCGTTTTTGTCCGTAATGAGCTGATAGCCCTGTTTTGAAAGTGATCCGGGTACGCTTTTATGAGTGAGCATCACTGAAGTTGTGCCCGATGCTGCTGCTCTGGAGGCAGTAATATTAAATTCAGATCTCAGGTCTTTTATAAGCTCGTCTGCGGCAAAAATGTCGGCCTCTGATGGATTCCTGTCCAGGACGATGGCTATATTCCCCGTGAGTGCAAGATCTTCGCCGGTTATTTTAACCTCCTTGGGATAAGGGATCACATTCAGCAAGGGTGCAGGGACTGAACCCGCGGAAAGGTTATTTCCCTGGCCTGATGAAAGCAGCAGTGAAAGAAGCAATGAAATTGCTGAGTACCTGATTGTCGACCTGTTTTTCATATTACTGATTATTGACTGCTGTTTACTTTTTACCCTTCCCGTTCGGTCCGTAATCGACTTCATGAACTGCTTCCAGCTGACGCTTCGGGTCTCCGGTTGTGAGGTGAATATCCTTGTACTTTTCAAGAACAGGTGGATGGGGATCCGAGAGCAAGTTGAAAATATCGGGACGACGGGATTTGAGCATCATTGCTTTTACATTGTTCGTTCCATTGATTGTTTCCCACCATTTGCTGTCATTGATCCGTTCCTTAGAAAAGTCAATATCGGCCATTACTACAGTATTTGCCTTGCCAATGGATTCGCAGAGAACATTGCCTTCAAAATCGATGATCCCGTTGCCATCCGTTCCCAGTACCACGGGGGCAATATATACCGAGTTGTCCCTTGCCCTTGTAATGAACATATGGGCTGTCCCGAGGCTCTTGCCCGGCTTGTTGTCAGGCGCCATAGTCGGATTGAAAATAATATCGGCTCCCTTGAGGGCATATATCGAAGATATCTCCGGGTATGAAATTTCCCAGCATGTTGCCACAGCTATCTTTGCAAAATCGGTCTGGTATACCTCATATTCATCACCTGTGGAGACAAGCCATGTTTCCATTATCGGCAGGAGTGTCTTTCTGTGCTTGCCTATAATTTTGCCCTGGCGGTCGAAAATGACAGCTGTATTATATACCTTATCCCCATCCGATTCATATATGGGTGCAATAATATACATTTTATATTTTTGAGAGATAGCAGCTATCTGATCAGTGAGCGGGCCCGGAACTGGAACAGCAAGAGAACTGAAAAGGACCTTTCCTGTCAGGGGATCCTTCTGATCTATATAAAGGCCATACGAACCAATATGCTGCATATCCTCAGGTCCGCAAACCAGGTCTGCCCCCATCTGCCCTGCCTTTTCGAAGAGCCCCAGCAGCCTGTTAAAATGGGCAGTCATCTGGGGACGAACCTTCGATGGATCGTACTCCTTCATGAAAGGATCCTGGTTGGGAAGAGCGTTTGCCTGTATTACGGCAATCTTTGCCTTTCTGTTTTGCTGACCTGCTGCATGCAGTCCCGGCAACAGAAACACAATCACAATCGCCATGGAATAAAGTTGCCTTTTCATTTAAATATTTTTTATAATTGAAACCTTTTGAAAGAATATATTGAAAATTAAATTGCAATATATTATTTATTGCTGCATTTTCGCAAAGATAAAAAGAAAGAGATAATGATTCACAAAATTAACTAATTTTATACTTTAAGATATTCTTCGTGGCGATAGTCATATAAACGATAATAAATGAATAAAAAATGTTCGTCAGGGTAGTTTTTTCCATTGGGCTGCAATTGGCTGCAATGCTTTTTCCTGCAATGTGTATCAGGAGCAGCGACGCTTCAGAGCCGCAAAGTACCGGCACGGTGCCTGAAGTCCCCCGGATAGATGCTGTTGAACCAATTAAGGTCCAGCCACAGGAGCATGATCAGGATGTGATCTGGTACGATGATTTTTCAGCCGTCAGGCCTTACCTGGAGAGTACCGGTGACATAGATTATACGGAATCGTTCAGTGGTGAAGGGGGGGCTCTGAATATGGGATTCCGGAAAGGAGAAATTACGGGGGAGGGAAACAGGAAGATCGCCTTCGGCGACTTTCCGGGCGGAGAGCCCGTTGTAAGGGCAGGAGAGCACTTCCACGAGATTTACTGGAGGATTTATGTAAAGCATGAATATGGCTGGCAGGGGGCACCTGCAAAAATGTCAAGGGCAACAAGCATAGTATCTGAGAAATGGCAGCAGTCCATGATAGCCCATGTATGGAGCGGGGAAGGCAATTCCATTACCCTGGATCCGGCCAGCGGAGTAAAGGATCAGACAGACAGCATAATGACCACCGGATACAACGATTTTGCCAATCTGCGATGGCTCGGTAACAAGCCATCCTCCACATTTCAGATCTCTTCGGAGAGCGAATCAGGCTACTGGGTCCTGGTCGAGGCTGGAGCCAGGCTCAATACACCCGGGAAATCGGATGGATTTTTCAGGCTTTGGATCGACGGTCGCCTGGAAGCAGAAAGGATCAATCTCAATTTCAGGGGGAATCACACAAAATACGGGATCAACGCCGTATTCCTGGAATCGTACTGGAATCAGGGGGCTGTAAAATCGGAAAAGAGGTGGTTCGACAATTTTGTTGTTTCAACAAAACCTGTTGGTCCTGTGACAGTTCCCGCAAATCCCGTACTGCACAAGACTCCCTATCACGGGCCGGGAAATCCAGGATCATGGGAAGCGGAGATAGCAACAGATTACAGCGGCACCGATGTTGTTTTCAGGAGTGACGAAAAAGGAAACGGGGAAAGCATCACTGTGAGCACCGGAAACGGACAATTTACAGGATCGCTTGCATCCGGTGACAGGCTTATATCAGGCGGGGTATACTACTGCAGGGTAAGGCAAAAAAGTTCAGCCGGCAGCTGGTCGGACTGGAGCAGATGGCATCAGCCCTTCATAGTGGAATAAATCAGAAGTTCATTATATCAGCCATTTTGGCCTCAAACAAACTTGAAATATCACATGCCATTACTGGAAAGCGGAATCGGGAATTACATATATTCGGGAGGTAAAAAATATTCCTACTTCGCAGGAAATAATTATCTCGGACTTGCCTTCAACCCGGAGGTTATTGAAGCTACTGTGAGCTCAGTAAGGAAATACGGGGTGAGTTTTTCAGCGTCAAGGCTGACAACGGGAACTGCCGGCATACATCTCGAACTGGAAAGGCAGCTGTCGGTCTTCAAGGATACTGAGGATGCCGTGATCTATGCCTCAGGCTATCAGGGAAACGGCATTCTGCTTGAGGCATTCAGGAACAGATACTCTGTCGTGTATATGGATGAGCTTTCGCATCCGAGCATTGTCAGAAACATACCGGCAGATATTGAAAAGGTCAGATTTTATAATCACCTGGATGCGGATCACCTGGAAAGGCTGCTTGAAACAGATAAGGAGTACCGGCCGCTTATAATAACAGACGGAATATTTGCGCTCACCGGTGAGATCGCCCCGCTTGGACGGATCCACACCGTTGCAGAAAAACACAATGCGATCATGATAGTGGATGATGCTCACTCGACAGGCATTCTTGGAAAGACCGGAAAGGGGACGCCGGAATATTTTAACCTGCATGGAAAGGAAAACATTTTCCAGACCGAGACTATGAGCAAGGCAATAGGAAGCTACGGGGGCTTTATTTCAGGCCCCAGACAAACGACTGAGGCAATCAGAAACGGATCGTCAGCCTATCAGGCATCCACTTCCCTGCCCCCGCCGGTTGTTGCTGCCTCCCTGGCTGCACTGGGTGTCATGAACAGGGATCCTGGCCTTCACCACAGGCTTCTCGGGAAAGCGTCTGATCTGAGAAATAATATCAGGCTTTTAGGTTACACGACTACTGAGGATAATACTCCCATCATTCCCCTGATGTTCGAATCGTCCGCGAGCGCACAGGGCTTATCATTGTTTCTCGAGGAAAGGGGAATTATTGTACCTTTCATTCATTATCCCGTCAGGACTGCGGCCTATATTGTAAGGATCGCAGTATCTGTAAATCATACAAGCGAACAAGCTGAAGAACTTTTGGATACCTTAAAAAAATATAAAGAGGCATATGGAAAAAATTAAGATCAAGAATGTAATAATTGAGCCGGTGAATATAGCTCTCGATGAGCCTTTCCGGATCGCCACGGGCACCAAGTACAATATAGAGAATGTTCTTATAACCGTTATCCTTGAAAACGGGATTGAGGGTTACGGTGAAGCTGCCCCGCTTGAGCCCGTTAACGGTGAAAGTCAGGCTACAGCGATTGCCACACTGAACGGTTGCAGGGATTTCATCATTGGAAAGGACATTTCTGAATACAGGTCTGTATCCCGGATTCTCAGGAGCGTCTTCTGGGCCCAGGTCACGGCACGCTGCGCAGTCGAGATGGCTCTTCTGGATGCATTTACAAAGGTTTTGAATATACCCCTCCATAAATTTCTGGGAGGGATAACAGACAGGATCGAAACCGATTACACTATCGATATCGTTACTGCGGAGACCGCCAAAAGGAATGCCTCCGGACTGGCACTCGCAGGCTACAGGCTGCTTAAAACAAAGGTCGGCAAGAATTTCAGGGATGACATAAAAAGATTGCTTGCCATAAGGGAGGGAGCTCCCGAATGCGGCCTTACCCTGGATGCCAACCAGGGATACTCCCCTTCAGAGGCGGTACATTTTCTCGCCGAGCTTGAAAAGAACAATATCAGGCCTGTCCTGTTTGAGCAGCCGGTCATTAAGTCTGACCTTATGGGGATGAGATTTGTGAAGGATCATTCTTCTGTCCCTATAGCAGCCGACGAGTCGGTTTTCACGAGCGCCGATGCCATCAATGTTGTACGTACAGGCTGTGCTGATATTATAAACATCAAGCTCATGAAATCGGGTATAATCGAAGCCCTCGATATCGCTGCCATAGCCAGGAGCGCGAACATAAAGCTTATGATCGGCTGCATGCTTGAGTCGAAACTGGCCCTGGGATGCTCTGTTCATTTTGCAGCCGGCCTCGGATGCTTTGATTATGTGGATCTGGATCCTCATATAGACCCGGGCAGAGAGCCATTCGGGGGAGGTCCTGACTATCATGCTCCATTTTATACTATTTCAGATGATCTGCCGGGTATTGGCATACAGAAACGATAATTCAATTCATAATAGCACCTAACAGCGCTAACTGGTTTCACCACCAGGAATCAGGTATATTCTCAATTTTGCCGAATTCATCCACAGTACCCACGGCCGGTCCGTAATATACGCTTATGCCATAAGTTGTAAGGAAAAGCATTCCGGGATTATTTGGGTCAGGCATCGGGCAATGGCCCCACTTGAATCTATACCCTCCTATCCTGCTCCATGTCTGGCCGGCATCTTCACTGCGATAAGCTGCATTCTGAAAAGTATTTATATAGACCAAAGCGGTATTTGAAGGGTCAAAAGCAGCAGCAAAGACACGTATTCGTTCATCAAAGCATTGTTTCCACGTTTTACCTCCATCCCGGGTAATGTATACCCCTCCGAGAATATCTGACCCGTTCTCATGTTTAGGCCAGCAGCTCAGGTACATGCGTTGCGGGTCAGCAGGGTCGACAAGAAGATCGCTCGGTGCGGTGACACCTTCGGGCATCATGGCTTGTTGCCAGGTAACAGCTTTATCGTCACTGAAATATAATTCTCCATCTATTTCCTCTTCTCCTCTCCATCCTCTCACACATAAAAGATAAATTCGATTTCCGGCCATTCGAAGCTCCCAGGCATACTTGTTATCTTTCAGCCCCTTCCCCGAACTTACCCAGTTCCTTCCATTGTCTGTTGACTTATAAATGCCCCGGTTGAAGGTGCTCAGATACAAAGTCCTGTTATTCACAGGGCTTGCAGGGTCAATAAGTATGTCGGTGCAAATGGAATTTCCCGGTAGTCCCTTATTCCATTTTTTCCAGCTTCTTCCTGAATCACCGGAGAAGGCAACCCCGCCTGAGTATCCCTTAAACAGGCCATCGCCAAACTGTGACTGGCGCGGAAGAGAATGTTTATTAGCCCAGACAGACCAAACCTGCCCTTTCACGGCGGGGTCAAAAGTAATATTATAACAGGTGTTTACCCAGCTATCGGGTATTCCCTCAATAAGATGAAACCAGGATTTACCTCCGTCAAAGGAATGAAAGATTCCTATATCGATGTAAGAAATAACCAGGTGGTTTTTGTCAAAGGGATCAAATACTACACCGTAACAGCAAGTCAGATCGATGCCTCTCGAGCTGACAGAACCATCAGGATTGTTCCGGCTGCAAACCTGGCTCCAGGTGACTCCTCCGTTTGAGGTCTTATACATCTGACCATAATCCGTAGCATAACATATATCAGGATCACGGGGAGCAACACCCAGGGTAAGGACATCTCCTCCCCAGCCCGGACCATAGTCCCTGTTCAGCCATGAGTCATTAAAATTGCCTGATAATACTTCATTTGAATTTGCTGAATAAACAGGTTTCCATGTATTTCCAGAGTCAATTGATTTATAAATCTCATACCTCACCTTATCCATTTTATCAAGTCCGTTATCCGGAGTATACACCGAAAGATAAACGACATCGGCACTTTTTGCACAAACTCCCATGCAGATAAAGATGGGTAATGTTCCTCCGGAGGTATCCATCCTGAGATTACCGTTTGCATCCTCCCACTTTTCTCCGCCATCAGTGCTACGAAAGAGGCCTCCCATTAATTCTCCATCCTTGTCTCTCTCAATTCTTGTTATAATATAAGTCAGCATTTTGTCGCCCTCCACTCCGCCTGCAGCTTTCAGAATCCTGACACCCGGATGTGATAAAATCCTTGTGCCATAGGTTCTTAAATTGACTTTTGCTATTGTTGTTTCTGTAATTACAGTCAATTCATCGCTTTTCCGGTGAGATGCCTGGGTAAAAATGCCCAGTACTTCAGTTCCGGGAACCTTTGTAATCTGATTCCACGTTTTTCCTCCGTCATCAGTTTCCATAAGATATATCATCCTGGGAGTGCTGTCATCTAGCTTCCCAATATATGGTCTGAGCGGAGACAGGCCCAGATAAATCTTTTTATTGTCATCAGGATCTGTTTTTATGATATCGATTGAGCCATCAGGTATACCACTTACCAGCCCGGAAGGCAAAAAAGATTGTGACTGAAGTTTTTCAAGTGGCTTGATTTTATTTATATCCGGATAAATGACTTTCCATGTTTTGCCCTTGTTATCTGATCTGTACAGCATTGAAAGACCAGAACCCCGATCTTCATCATATAAATAACCCCTGCTTGCAGCGTAAACAACATTCGGATCATCAGGATCATACTCATAGGCCTGAACTACAGACATCAGGTTGAATGACTTCCATGAATTTCCCCCGTCATATGTCACAAAGTCACCAGTCATATCTCCTTTTGCGAAAACCAGGCTGGTATCAAAGGGACTGACGGATGGAATAAAAACACCGCCTCCGGCTCCGGGTCCTAATACATTCCATTCCACAGCTGGCTGGTCCACACCATGGTTTCCTGCCTTGTTGGTATTACTCCCGTAATTAACTAACAGGCCAATGGAGAAAACAGGCAATCCGGCAAGAATTAATATCCTCCATTTCCTTTGTCCTCTTTTTTCTTTCATATTCTGCAAAGTTACAATAATCCGGCATTCATTGTCAGGGCAGTTCCGTGTACAGATTTGCTGACAAAATAAAAGGACAGCTCATTCCGGATAAAAGGTAATGAGCTGTCCTGGATTAATCTACAACAACTAATTCTTACCAGTCGGTTGGCATTGTCGGAGCGACCCAGTCATAGATATGAGGAGCGCTTGTATTTGCATCCCACCACATTTTCGAAAGCCTGCTGTCGGTGCCGTAACGTGAAAGGGCATCCTCGTAGCTGGCACTGTTAATGGTTTCCTCGGTCGTGGGCCATGGCTCTCTCCTCGGCACCTTACCCTTGAGAGCAGCCTCATCAGGTCCGATCGGCACCTTAGGATATCCGGTCCTTCTGTATTCGCACCAGCCCTGGAATTCATCAGGATACAGAGCAACAATTTTCTGATTTATGATCTTCTCGAGCTGTTCTTCCGGTGTTCCTGCCAGAGTATACATTGGCGTACCTTTGAAAGCCGACACTTCAGCATCTGTAATTTTCTTGTAGGCGAGAAATTGCTGCACATCAGCATCAGTCCATGGTTCGCCCGGACTATATGCGGTATTATGGATAAAGTCGAGCATCAGAGCCGGGATCTGTGGTGCTGTCAGATCATAGAACCATTTATACCAGTCGATCGACTGATCTATACCCTTCTGGTAATATTGTTCGGCAGTCGATCCGAAACCTGCAGGTAAAAGACCTTCAAGCTTGGCTTCAGCAAGGGCAAAATAGACCTCCGAGCTCCTCATGAGGGCGGGAGCTACAATGGGGACTCTCCAGAAATCTGATAACTGGGATACGGTATTTGACCCCCAGGGGTATTTGTAATTCACGGTTACAAGGCCCAGAGTTGGAGACCCGCGGTATTTGAAGGGGGGAAAAAAGTATCCATGTGGAGAAGTTGCTCCCTTGAAAGGAGCCATCACCGTATCGGCGTAAATTTTAATACGGGGATCCATGTTTACCGAGTCATTCTTCAGCAGGTCGATCATGACCTGGTGTGTCCAGACGCTTTCCTGAGTGGTTGAATAGTTAACTATGCGGTAATATCTTGGATTCAGATGATCCGGATAATCTGCATTATTTAGAATATATGCATCATCAGATACCCCGTTCAGCAGGTCGCTTTCGGAAAGGTCGCTCAGCTGTTGCGTAGCGAGTGTTGCATCAGCATACCTGACCCGCAGTGCAAGCCTCAGTCTCAGTGAATTAGCCAGCTTTCTCCATTTTACCACATCGCCATTGTAGATCAGGTCGGCACTTCCGTAGCTATCCTTCGTTTCGTCGAGTTGTGCGGCAGCTTCTTTCAGTTCCTTGAACAGATCCGAATAGATACTCTGCTGGGTATCGTATTTCGGACTGTATACAGCCTGATCCTGGGGCAGGCACGATTCCGAATACGGTACATCTCCGTAGGTATCGGTCAGATTTGCAACAGCCCAGACTTTCAGTATCCTGGCAATTGCCTGCTTATTAACCAGCTCATCCTTATTTGTTTTACCATCTATCAGCTGGATGATGTTCGACAGGTTATTGAGTTCTACCTCATAGGCGAAATTCCATGCTCCGGGAGCATCCTGCTCGTTGAAAGGTGCATCATCGTCTCTTTTGCACATTCCGCAGAAGCAGCCATAGGTTCCGTTCCCGTATGCCCCTGAGCCGACAATGGCGTTCCATTCCACGTTTGTGAGCAACAGACCCGGATCAATTATGTCAGCTGAAACGGTTTTCGGGTCTTTATTAAGATCCGCATAGTTTTTCGTACATGCATTTGGCAGGAGGATGCTCAACGCAAATAAGAGCACTATCAGTATTTTATTTATATTTTTCATATCTCTTATATTTTTACGGTTCATCACTCAATTAAAAGATAAGCTTAACATTGAATCCCCATGTTCTTGTTGTGGGAATTGCGAAGCTTTCCGAACCAGCATAACCTGCCGAGGTATTCGGTGCAGACTCCGGTGAAACACCCATGCCCTGCATATGCTCTTCCAGGTACATCAGGTTTCTCCCCAGTACACTTATAATAATACCCGTGAAAGGTGTTTTAGCGATTATCGATTTCTTGAAGTTGTAGGAGAGCATGACCTCCCTGAGGCTGATATAGCTCCCGTCCATTACAAATTCCTCGGTTATGTCGGACCATGCGCGGTTAGCCCAGTAATCCTGTCCGTAAACAGCCTTTGTGTTGGTCTGATAGGTAATATTCCCGTTCCCGTCATCAACGGCGACCACTCCCGGCAGTACACCGGTAAGCGGCAGCTGATTTCCCTGGGCATCCCTGTCCTGAGGCCTTCGTCCCTCAGTTGTCCATGCTCCGTCCCCACTAGCCTCACATCTGTATTTGGTTTCAGATATGATATCATTTCCCTGTACAAAATCAAGAAGCACATTCAGAGAGAATCCTTTAAAGGTGAGGGTATTATTTAAGCCCCCTATCCATTTGGGAGTGATATTTCCCAGTACCTGCTGTGTGGCTGTCGGCATATACACTCCGCCATCCGATACAAGCAGCTGTCCGTCGGGAGCCCTCTGGTAAGCATAACCCACTATATTTCCATAAGGCTGACCAGGTCTGGCTTCGATTCTCCCGGAGGCACCTGTACCAACGATCAGGGATTCAATTCCGGGAGCCAGGGAAACAACCTTTGAGCTGTTACGGGCATAGTTGGCATTTATTTCCCATGTAAGACCACTGCCGGTTCTTACCGGTGTCAGGTTCATGGAAATTTCCAGTCCTTTATTCTGAATCTCTCCTGCATTGATCACAACGTTAGTATAGCCGCTGGAGTTTGAAATGTTAACAGGCATGATCTGGTTTGTTGTCTTACCGTCGTAGTAGGTAATGTCGACACCTATCCTGTTATTAAGGAATCTCAGGTCGGTACCAAGTTCCCAGGAGGATGTTAGCTCGTTTTTCAGGTTGAAGAGCGGGATTGTGGAGTTCATCCATGATAGTCCCTGTCCGGCATATGTTGTTGTGGTTGAAGCATAGCCGTTCATAGTAAGATAGGGATCTGAATCGTTACCTACCTGGGCCCAGGATGCCCTCACTTTTCCAAACGAAAGAATCCTGCCGAAAGTGTCCTTGAAGGCATCGGTAAAGACGAAGCTTGTGCTGACCGATGGGTAGAAGAACGAATAATCATTTATTCCAAGGGCCGATGACCAGTCATTCCTGCCTGTAAGATCAAGGAACAGGAATTTTTTGTAGGAGAGTTGTCCGATAAAGTAGACCGACTGCATCTCCTTCCTTGACATGAAGGTATAAGGGCGAATATCGGTACAGTTGCTTATATCGAATACATCGTTTGCCTTGAATACCCTTCCGTCGAGTGATTGTGTATTCCTTCCCTGGTACAGGATGCTTGCACCTATGGAGGCATTCATTGCGAAATTATCCGAAAGATCCCTGTTTGCAGTCAGAAGAACGTCTGCATTTATATCCTTCACTACATTGATCTCATTATAAACCCTTCCGAGGTAGTTATCACCTCCCTTGGCTCCTATTGGCCATGTTCTTACAAGGCTCTGGTTATAATAATCCGTACCTGCCCTGCCCAGAAGGCTCAGCCATGGCTTGATTTTGAGAGTAGCTGATACCTGGCCTATAATCCTGTCCTTGATGTCATTACTTTTCAATTCATTGACAATATAATAGGGATTATAGTTTACTCCGGGCCATGTTCCAGGTTCCCCTGTCTTTTCATAATACTCTTTCAGGAAGTCCAGTGGAACGTACCTTCCCATTGCGGCAAACACCCTGGATACATTACCTCCAGCGATAGCTACACCGAGTTGAGGCCTGTTATTTCCTTCGTCGCGGCTATAATTTATCTTTCCGTCAAAGGTGAGGAAATCTGTGACCTGTGAGTTAATATTCAGTGAAACAGTTTGCTTATTCAGGCTGGAATTGGGAATTATCCCCTTGTTTGTTGTATTTCCGATTGAAAACCTTGCAGTGGTTTTGTCATTGCCGCCTGAAATGGAGACTGTATTGGCTGTATTGATACCTACCTGATAGAAGTCTCTGACATTGTTAACAGACTGAGGCAGAAGGGTCAGCAATTTCTTGTCCTTATCCTCCGGAAACACGAAGGGATCGATGACTGTTCTGCTTCCATCGAGTGGCGGGCCCCAGTTATCACCGTGCCATGAAGGGAGGTTTTCATAAAAATTGCCGCTTCCGACCGGGATCTCGAGTGAGTAATCAGGATAGATGTTTGTTTCTTCATATCCTGTTGCATATGAGTTCTGGAATGTAGGAACCAGGTTGAGAGTTTCAAATGAGGTATTGGAGTTTATTTCCACGCCGATACCTTTCTTCTGCCTGCCTGATTTTGTAGTTATAAGAATAACTCCGTTGCTTCCTCTTGCTCCATAAAGGGCAGAAGCGTTCGGGCCCTTCAGTACTGAGATACTCTCCACATCTTCCGGGTTTATATCGCCCATACCGTCGCCAAGGTCCAGGTCATTGAAAGTACCGCCTGATGAATGGCCAATGTTTGTAACGGGGACACCGTCAACAACGAAAAGGGGCTGGTTGTTACCAAGCAGTGATTTTACCCCCCTGATAGTAATTGATTGCGATCCCCCGGTACCGGAAGCATTCTTGGATATCTGCACACCGGCAGCTTTCGCAGTCAGGAGGCTTGTCAGGTTTGATTCCCTGGCGGCACTCAGTTCTGCAGTGCCTATTTCCTGTTGCGCATATCCGATTGCCTTCACGGCACGCTTCACGCCCAGAGCCGTGACTACTACCTCTTCCAGCATTGCCTGTGAGGTCCTCATTGTTATGTCTAAGGTATTCGCAGCACCAATTGGTGCAGTGTAGGTTTCCATCCCTACAAATGAAAAGTCAAGAGATTTTGCTCCAGCCGGAACTTTTATTGAATACATCCCGTTAACATCAGAGATTGTACCAATATTAGCTGTTCCGGAAACGACAACATTCACTCCTGGCAAAGGCGATCCGTCATCCGCAGATGTGATCCGGCCGGAAATGGTCCGCTCCTGGGCGAAGGCGCTTCCCATTACTGCCAGAAACAGCATTAATGTGAACAATAGGTTTTTTCTCATAGTAATTGAATTTTAGATTTAGAGTATTAATAATCACATATATAATTTAGGTGTTAATGAAAGAGCTTAAACCGGGGTCAGAGCCTGAGTCATTCCTATCTAAAAAAATCATTAGATTACATCCGTTATTAAATTAAATTCAATTAAGTTACTATCAGCCTGTTAAAGAACGTATTGCCTTGATATCTGACAATTTGATGAAAATTGTTCGAGGAGATCCCCGACGAACTAAAAAAATCTTAAATTGTATTTTTAAAATATCAACAAAACAAATTTCCTGTCAAAAAATATCCCGGAAAACCTATTCCGCAACCTTTACAGTTCCAATCTGGTACCAGCCATCACCTAGCTTGCCGTCAATAGCAAGTCTGATCCTTGGTTCGTGGTTGATCTTATCCACGATGGCTACCTGTACATCACATACACCTGAAGGAAAATCGGCCGGAACAAAAAAAGCATCGTCACAGACTATATCCCCCGGAAGCCAGTCCTTTAAGTTGGCATCGGTCAGGTAAACAGCCTCCCTGTTGCCGCTTTTCAGCCGTACTGCCATGGTAAAATCCTTATAGCAGGGGGCCACACCCTTATTCTCCCACCATGAGGTAAAGGGAAGCTTGCCATTTTTACTTACAACATCAGGATATGTAAAACGTCTCAGGACAAAACGGTAACCCATCTTTTTGAGCCAGTCATCGACCAGATCTTTCCATTCCGGCGGTACAGGTGATGATTTTGCGTTGAAGGAGGACATATGCCATTTCAGCGACTGGTCGAATATATATTTTACCTCTTTGCGCCCATATTTCTGAACATCCCTCCAATTCAGGAAGGTACCGCATATTTCGAAGCTTATTGGTGATTTTTTCCAGTCATCCTGAACGTTGCAGTTTATAATTTCCCTGGGATAGAAATCGTACATATGAGTCCAGCCGTTCTGTTCGCTGGCCCAGAAACCAAGATCACCTATGCAATCAACCCTCCATCCTACAGGAATCCTGGAATCAGCATACATATTGGTTTCCTTGTCCATCAGTAGTGCGATCAGCGGTGTTTTTCTGAATGATCCGGTGTATGCGTCCACAAGCGCCTCCCTGGCTGTCCTGCTCAACAGTTCGGAGCCTGCCCCCTCTCCCCATGCACCTACTATGGCAAGATCAACTGCCTCAAGATCCGGATGCCCGTCATACCTTTCGCCAAGAGCCCTGATCATCCCTCCGAAATATTCTGCATACCTGGGATCTTCGGCATCAACCATCCACCCGTTCACATCACTTGCATACTTCCATTTTGTAGTGGATCCTACCATATTACGGTACCATAAAGGGACATCTCTATCCTTGCCGGTACCATAGGGTGCAACTCGCAGAAGCAGGGTCTGCCCCCTTGATTTTGCAACCTCCAGCGCCTTGTCGAGCATATCCCACCTGTAGGTCCCCATCTCAGGCTCGAGAAATTTCCAGTAAATTCTCCAATAGGCAATCGTCGTTGAAGGGTGATCCTTATTGGTCAGATCACCGTCAAACTTCTGGTACTCGATGGGAAATCCTTCAGTCCAGCCCGAACCCTCGTTAAGTTCATCGCCGTTGAAGCGCTGAAAGGTCATAAAACCCATACCCGGATTAATTAGTACATCTTCGGTTTCCTTTGGTTTTATAACGGTAAGGTGATCCGGATTTTGAGAATATGAAACCCCTGAAAATAAAAAAAGCAGAATAAAGGCTAAGGTATAATAACCTTTTCTAAATAATCTAAATATATTATGGCTATTCCTCATCATTTCCCTCCTATCTGAAGCAAAAATAAAAAATTAAAATCAGACAAACAAGGTTTCGATAATAAATTTTGTATATTTACCTTTGTGAACAAAAATATAATAAGATTATGAAAGATAAAATTTTGATTCTTTTTTTTGGTATTTTATTTATCAGTTGTAATAAAAGGGAATACTACAAGACAGAAGTCAAAAATCCAGTATACAGGCCGAATACGGAATTTCAGGCTTCCGAAGATCTGTTATCTTCAAAATTCGAGCATCTCAGGATCAAATATCAGCTGGATACCGTATTTCATGGAGAGACCGATGAACTTAAAAGAATATTACTGCTGAGACATTGGATAAAGTCTGTTATAAAAATAGATGATTTCGGAGATCCGTACCCTGGTGGCGGATATGCAGAAGGAATACTCGATGCTGCACTGAAAGGTCATGGTTTTCATTGCGGTCATTTTATGAAAGTACAGAATGCTGTAATGAATGCCTTTGGGTATGTTACAAGAACACTCGGAGCGGGTCCGGGAGTTAAAGGAGGTCCTGACGGTCATCATGGCATAAATGAAATCTGGCTGAACAGTTATAATAAATGGTTTCTTTCAGATGCAAAATATGATCATCATTTTGAAAAAAACGGGATCCCTCTGTCAGCGCTTGAAATTCGTGATGAATACTTAAAAAATAAAGCAGCGGATATTGTCAAGGTAAAAGGTCCCGACCGTGTACCATTCGATATTGATCAGGAGACAGGTCTCAGCAGGGAACAAAACGCCAGAACCTATACCTGGATCGAATGGCATGGATTCAATAATATGTTCACAGTCTGGCCTGACTACCAGGAACTTCTTATCATGTATGACGACGACTATTTTAAAAACAACGTATGGATATGGGATGGTAAGCCGCATTGGGCCTATGCCCAGCCCGCATTCATGAAAAGAGTCGAAGACAGGGATTCTATTTACTGGACGCCTAACACGATCAGTTCAAAAGTAAATATTGAAGGCAGGGTTGCTCATATAGCACTGACTTCAGATACTCCAAATCTCAGGGAGTACCAGATGAAGGATCTTTCAGACGGGAATTGGGTAAAGACCGACAATAAACTGGACATCAATCTGAAAAAGAAAAGATACGAATTAGCGTTTCGGACAGTTAACCTAGCTGATGTTTCAGGTCCGGAACACAGGATCATAATTGAAAGCAGATAATAGATACCGGTAATACCTATGAAGAGGAATCATATATTTAAAGAAGTTATCATTTGTATCGCTCTGATGCAAGTTACTGTATCATATTGCCAGAAGTCCGGGTCGGAAGGCCCCCCTTACAAGGTCCTTGAGGAAATTGACACGAAAGTCCCGATGCGCGACGGGGTACAATTATCCACAAATATTTACAGGCCCGATTCTCCGGGCGAATTTCCGGTTTTGCTTATGCGTTCTCCATACGGCAACGGAGGTGCAGGAAATCGTTATCCGAAAATTGCCGTTGAACGTGGTTACATTGTAGTTTTACAGGATACCAGGGGAAGATACGAATCAGAAGGAATTTTCGACGCGATGCAACCTGAAGCCCTCGATGGTTATGATACACAGCAATGGATAAGCAGTCAGCCTTGGTTCAATGGTAAAATAGGAACTTTCGGAGGGTCTTATGTAGGGTTTACCCAATGGATACCTGCATCGATAGGCTGCCCTTATGTAACAGCAATGTTCCCCGAGGTTACCTTCTCTGACCTGCATGATGTCGCTTATCAGAACGGAGCATTCTTTCTGGATCTTTTCGGACCATGGAGCTACGAAATGACATCCCCATATAATGTCAGGATCGATTCCCTGATGAAAGACCCGGATAAAATCCTGATGCACCTTCCACTGATAGACCAGGACAAAATGCTGGGCTGGAAAATCCCGTTTCTCAGAGACTGGCTGTCACATCCTGAACATGACAGTTACTGGGACAGGACAAGCATCGGCAATGGCTATGAAAGAATAAATGCTGCATCATATTCGATTGGTGGCTGGTATGATATCCTCCTTAATGGGACCATAACCAATTACCTTAAAATGACCTCTCCCGAAATTCGGCCTGAAGTCCGCAAAAAGCAAAAGCTGATGATAGGACCATGGATACACAGCATGGGACATCGTAAGGTGGGAGAGCTTGATTTCGGGGAATCTGCCGACCTTGATGATACAAAACTAATGCTAAGGTGGTTCGACAGCCAGCTCAAAGGCCTCGACAATGGCATTATGGCTGAACCTCCGGTAAAAATATTCGTCATGGGTGAAAACACCTGGCGTTTTGAAAATGAATGGCCACTGGCACGTACTGACTACCGGAATTATTATTTTCACAGTAAGGGTAATGCCGGCACCAGTTCCGGCAACGGATCAATTGATGCCAGAGTGCCTGACAAAGAGCCTGACGACAAGTATATTTATGATCCTTCCAACCCTGTCAGGACTATTGGTGGAATGGGGCCTTATGATCAGGGCAGCGTGGAAACCAGGGAAGATGTCCTGGTGTTCACATCTCCGGTCCTGAAGGATGATATTGAAGTGACGGGACCCGTAAATACAGTCCTTTATGCGGCCACTTCAGCCAGAAATACCGATTTTACAGCAAAGCTTGTGGATGTTTACCCCGACGGAAGGGCTATGCGTATCTGTGAGGGGATTATCCGGGCCGATCACCGCGATCCTACAGAAAAGCCATCCATTATCGAGCCAGGCAAAATCTACCGTTACAATATAGATATGTGGGCAACCAGCAATCTGTTTAAAAAAGGTCATCAGATAAGAGTGGAGATTTCCAGCAGTAATTTCCCCAGATTTGACAGAAACCTCAATACAGGGAACTATTTTGCAACCGATACAATAATAATGAAAGCGGAACAGACCATTTATCACAGTACAGAATATCCCTCGCATATTATTCTTCCGGTGATAAGGAGATGAATAATACATTTCTTTTGTATGCTGTCCATCATTGATTGTCATTGGCTTCGAGCCATTAATTGTCAGGCAGCCGGCAAAAACAACTCAATAATTATCAATTGACCATTTTCCCGGTTTAATTGTTATATAATTAATATACTGATTTAAGGCTGTTAAAAACACAAATAAATCCTAACGATATGAAAAGAAACAGATTTCCGATGACGCGCAGAAAGTTTATACAAAGGACATCCGGAGCGCTTGCAGCCATATCTGCAGCAGGATTTGCAGGAACCTTCGCAAATGGCACTGAAGGCAAAGGTGCCAGTCCGGGTCTTTTGCACCGGCTACTGGGGAAAACAGGGCTGAATCCGGCCATATTGTCATTCGGAGGAGGATCTCAGTTCCTCAAAAATCCTGACGGAAAATGGGAAAAGCTCATTGAAGCTGCACTGGCAGGGGGTATAAATCTCTTTGATACTGCTCCCAGCTATATAGCATCCCAAATGGGTGAGATTTGGGACGGGAAGTCAGTTGACAGCAGTGAGGAGAGGTACGGACAAATTCTTCCTGCGTACAGAAAGCAGATAATCTTATCCACAAAACTGGACTCAAGAAAACCCGAAGAGGCAAAGGCCGTTTTCGAAGCCAGCCTCAGAAAACTGAAAACAGATCATGTTGATATACTGTTTATCCATGCTGTTGAAATGGCGGATAATATTGCTGATATAGAAAATGGCGTTTATAAGACTCTTGTATCCCTGAAGGATTCAGGTGCAGCAAAAAATATAGGATTTTCATCTATGGGAGATGCTGAACATGCCAGTCAGCTTTTGGACAAACTAGATTTCGATGTTGTCCTGCTAGCCATGAATGCAACGCAGTATGGCAATTTCGCCAAATATGCCTTACCCGTGGCAAAGAAGAAAAATACGGGAGTTATGGCGATGAAACTCATGCGAGATTTAGTAGGCAAGGAAGCATCATCCGGTGAGCTCTTTAACTATGCACTGTCCCTGGATGGAGTTTCCACCGGTCTCATAGGTCATGCAGGGATGGATCCTCTGGCGGAAAATATCCAGGTTGCACAATCCTTCACAACAGGCAACTTTGACTTTCACAAACGGAAAGAACTTGAAGCGCGGCTGGCTCATCTTGCAGGTCCCCATGCATTATGCTGGGCAAGGCCAGATTACACTGACATTGGGTATCAAGGAGGGCATTCTTTCAGCACAATAGTCTGAAAAGCGGCATTTTAACCGGGTCTATTTTAATTCCAGGCTAAGAACTGTGTTTTTGTTAAGCTCAACTTTCATCTTCCTTTTTCCGGCATTAACCGTATAGGGTGCAGAAAATATTTTTATATTACCATTAACGAAATATTCAGGTAATTCAACACTTACGGATCCATGATCGTCGGTATTCTGATGCAGTACTTCCTTTTGATTTTTATCGGTAATTACTACCTCCATTTTATTTAAAGGTTTTCCGGTTTTGTCAAGCAATTTTACTGTGAGTGTCCAGAAGACTGTATAGGAATGGTGCTGGTCTGTTGGATCGATCCCGAAATTTAATCCCAAAAATTCATTGGAACGGAACATTGTTCCTTCTGCAACATAATCAGGCTGTTCATGTGATCCCATCCTGACCGGGACGAACTCAGGTTCTGTGCCAGGTGCCCTTTTAATTATATTACCTTCAAGTACAGTTCCAATAGCTTTTCCATATGAGCTTCCTACCCAGATTGGTGTCACATTTGAGATAATATGATTGTTATATATTTTACCACCACTGGCATTGCCAATATAAAAGGCAAAAGCCTGGGCATCAGTTTTCGGGTCTTCCTGATTTATCGTGATCTCATTGCCGAATATTTCATTATCGCCGGCACTGGCACTATAAAAGAATGCTGAAGCCATTGGAATGTAATCAGGGTATTTCTCATATTTTCTGCCTGTAATATAAAACTTGTTATTATATACCATTACGCCATAGCATCCGTCGGGTGATCCTTTAGCTGCACCGTAATCAGCCATCCTGATGGCATTTGTACTCAAGTGCTTATTGTATTCGCAGCTTGGTGGTGCAGCAGTAATATGGAATTCGTTGTTAAATATCTCTATATTCCTGTGCCTGAAAATCTCGAGCCCTGATCCGATCTCAGGTTTGAAGATATTCTCAAATACCCTGGATCCGTCCCCCATAGCCATCACGCTGTAATGGTTGGTAACAGTCTGCCGGTTCACAAAATAATTATGATGTATATCCGAGAGCTTTCCCTTGAAGCAGAGGCATCCCTGTCCTCCGTAAAAATCACAGAAAGATACTTCAGATGCCTCCTCCCCCCGGAGATCAACGGCATAAAATTCCGAACCATGCCTGTTGATGATAAAAGGGTTATGAATATCAAATGTGCAATTGGTGATAGTTGCCTGCAACAGGTCTGCAGCAGTTGTATTGATCCCTGATGATATTATTTTCACATTTTCCAGAATAATCCTGACATCTTCCGCTGTGGATTGTATGCCCCATGACAAGACGCCGGTTACTCCGTTTTTGATTATCCCGTTTCTGATCGTAACCGTTCCGGGGCCCTTTACAACAGGTATGCTGTCGACAGGTCTTCCGTCTGAAACATCAGCAGTATAATCGAAAAAGGCAGAATGGTTCCTGTTGTAAAGATGATCATAATGGCCCATAGGATTAGTTTTTCCGACAATTCCTATTCCTGCATCCATAGCCGGCCGGATATCTATTTCGTCAACCAGGCAGTCGTTTTCGGCTCTGACTCTTATCCTGTACTTTCCTGCAGGCAGATTGTTGAGATGTGCAAAAACAAATCCGCCTCCCAGATGGGTAGAGCGGTTTAGCACAGGGCAGCTTATAAGAACAGAATCTCCGTAACTTGTTTTTATCCTGAGTTCTTTCCCATTTGCATCTTCAACAAAAATACTTATCCTCATATCCTTGCTGAGATCTCCTCCCATGTCTTCATAATAGTTCCCGGTTATGCCGCACATGGCAAAATATGATCTGCCTGCTATGGGAAGATAAACATATGATGATGTTATTTCATCACCGGCCTTAAGGCTCAATAATTTATCACCTATGAAAGCGTGAACGTCCGCCGTGTTCTCAATCTTTGCACCCGGAGCTTTCGATATATCCCACCCTGTCAGTCCTTCCTCAAAGCCATAATTTTTTACATGTTGATAATCAGCGTCAGCGTATGTCAGTGTATATCCGTTCAGGTCGAGTGTGACATCCTTCCCCAGAAAGATGGCACTTTTCTCTCCATGAATATCATTCATCAGCATATAGGTTGAACCAGCCCTGTCATAGCATCCGGGCCTCGTTACCGGGATAGCTCCTTCCTGTAGCAACCGGTGTTCCGGCTGTCTGTACTGAGCCATTATTGCCGAAGAGGTCAGGTATGCCAGAATCATTGTCAGGAGGAAATTTGATCGAAGCTTGCAATTCATAAGGCAATATTTTAGAGGTTAAAGAAATGAAATCATTTAAGATGGTTCAAATTGAGTTATCTTAGTAAGTAAAAAGACACAATTAAAATTACTCAAATCATATTGTAATAACAATGAGACCCCTATTTTTGATCATTTTGGCCATGGTATTGCGAACCACTGGCATTTCAGGTCAGACAGACACCCATGACCCTGCACGGTATACACCCCTTTGGATTAAGAATGGCTTTGCCGATGCCGGTGCCACACATGAACCATGGATTTTCCAGACACGAAGGAACAACCCTGATTTCAATCAGTGGCAGAAAGACGATTTTGAATATCAGCTTTCAGAAGCTTATATAAGTGAGCTTGCCAAAGCCGGAATCACAGTTTATCATGTCGGATGCTATAAAGGATTCGGCTTCAGGGCCGAGAAGGATTATATGGACAGGGTAGCAAAAGCTGTGGCCATTGCTCATAAATATGGCATGAAGGCTGATACATATGTACAGTGGAACACTATGGCATATGAGACTTTTTTTTCAGAAGTTCCTGAGGCCAAAACTGACCTGTGGTATCAGATCGATGAGAACGGTAAGCCATTGCTTCTGACTTACAGTTACCAGCAGGCTTACCGCTACAGACCATGTTTTAACAATGACGGATATATGAAATATTACAAGGAAAAGATAATCCGGTATGTAGTGGAAAAAGTTAAAACTGATTTTATCCATTTCGATAATTTTGACCTTAATTACCCTCCTGCTGCCGATTTTAATCCTGCTGCCATTGCGGCATTCCGTAAATTTCTGGCAGACAGATATTCCCCTGAACAGAGGATTGAGCGTTTCGGATTTGAAGATCTTTCATATGTTATGCCGCCCAGGTGGAATGATGAAAATCCTGCAGCTAAAATGGTGGCTATAAATGACCCGGTAATACAGGAGTGGATCGATTTCAGATGCTGGACGATGACATCACGGCTGGCAGAATGTGCCAGATTTGTTCGGAATCTTAACAGAGAAGTTGTCATCGAGGTAAATCCACATGGCTTGGTGGGCAGCAACCGGGCATGGGAAGCAGGCATCAATCACCCCGACCTTATGCAGTACACTAATGTGATCTGGACTGAGGATGACAATAATCCAAGGTGGGAAAATGGCGTTGCCATAGGCAAATTCCGCCATTTCAAACTCGGTCGTACTACAAATAATTATATAATGACCTATTGTGGCAAACCGAATGACTTTGCAGAAAATCTTGCGCTTAACAGAACAATTGGATTTTTGGGGACAGAGGTTCCCAGAGGAGTGACAAAACAATATCTTGATTTCTGGCAAGAGCATCTGGATTTGTTTACAAATGCAGAAGGTGCTGAAAAAGTTGCCATTCTCAGAAGTTATCCTTCAATGGCTTACAATAACGAAGAAACCCAGCTGGCGGTTAATATGGCTGAACAGGCCCTTCAGCAGAGACAAATTCCTTTCGATATTATTTTCGACCAGCAGCTTGGAAAACTCGGGAAATATTATGTAGTGGTTCTGGCCGACCAGGAAAGCCTATCCGATGAATCTTTTACTGCCCTGAAAAACTTTACCAGGAATGGAGGGGGTATTGTAATTACAGGAAATACTGGCAAATTTGACAAATGGCGGAGGTTAAGAAAGGTCAGCTTTACTGATGAGTTACTCAGGCAAAGCGATTTGTCTGAAGAGTCAGGCGCTACAAAACATCAGTACCCAATCTCCTTCAACTATGGTAATGGCAGGGTAATATGTCTTGCCGGACTGATCCAGCCAAAAATGGATGTAAAACTTGGAATGGAATCTGTGTGGATGATGCCTGAAAATTCGGGTGAACTGATATCGGCTGTAAACTGGTCGGCAGGAAAAAGATTTCCCCTGTATGTAAGGGCTCCTGAATGGATCGGAGTTTCCCATGACAGCCAGAAGGACCGTGAAATCGTTCATCTGTTCAATTACAATACTGATACTCAGGCAGGAGGAATTACTCTGGAATACAGTGGGAAAGTAAAAAAAGCCTGGTCAGTATCACCTGACGAAGAAAATAAATATATCATCCCGGTATCTGAAGAGTATGGAATATCAGAATTGAAGATTCCCACCTTTCCGGTCTATATGATAGTAATTCTTGAGCATTAATATGCCGGCTCAGAGATATTCTGCATATCATGGGATAAAGAGAAACAGATGTGATCTTCGTTCACTCTCGCCGATGAAGATTGTACCGTCTTTGCCGGTAGTCATTGCATCAAATTGCTGACCCCTCCAATAGTAGTAGGGGCTTCGGTCAGCAATAAGCAGACCCAGGTCATCAAATCCACCGGATGCAGGATCGTAACTGTAAAACTGGCACGGACGTGAAGCAGATCTTTCTCCGGCCATAAAGTATACCTTACAGTCAGGCCCTACAGACATGCAGCGTAATCGTCGTGATGCCCTTACTTTTCCGAGATTGATCAGTATTTGCCTGACCGGGTCAAAGGAGAAAAGATAGCCATCGGAAGTACCTCCGTATATTAAGCCAGACGGGGCTCTGGCAAAATAATCCATAACAGCATAATCTTCATAAAACTGCAAGTAATAGTAATCTCCAGGGATCTTCAATCCGGTAGATTCCAGCTTCCTTGTGCGCGGATTATAATACTTCAGGCTTCCGTTTGTCGAAGAGAAATAAACCTTTCCGGAAGCATCGCATATAAGTGCTCTGGAAAGGCTTCGCCAGTATCTTTCGGGTCCGTGGAATACTATGCTCTCATCTGTTATACCGGCATCCCTGAATTTTTTATTTTCAATCTCATAGATAAAAAAATGACCATCAGGATATGTGAGTCCATATATTTCGTCACCTGCAGAATTGATTGCAAGTGCATAAATTGAATTTGAAGCAACCGGAATCCCCAGATCTTCAAGTTCACACGGAGCGTCCCCTACCTTCACTTTGCCATTACTCACAAGTGGGGAATACCTGTAAAGATGTCCCCCACGATAGTCCCTGAAATAATTCTTAATGTCGTCCCACAATGTTTTATCGAATGTTTCTCCTTGCCCTGTTCCTCCTTTGGAAAGGGTTATTTCCCGGAACATATCCCTGCCGGTACCCAGGTAAATATATCCCTGCTTATCCTCCACAAGAGAATGGTGGACACTTTCCTGACCGGGGATCCTGCCAAGATGCCTGACCTTATTGATTGAAGGGTCGAACAGGAAAAACCATGATTCATCTCCTGTGGTAGCTCCGTATATCAGCCCGTCATGAGCTGTAATAAGACTGGTAATAGCGCTGCTGTTCTCCGGAATTTCATTTACCCCGGGATAGCCAAGATCACGCATGTCCACCCTCTGAAGGTCATGAATATTTGTTCCCGCCCAGTCCTGGGCACTAACCGGGGAAAAGATAAGCAAAAGAAGAAGTGAGATATACACCTGTCCGGTCAAAACTCTTTCAGGAAAGACAAAGTTTCTCTTTTTGTATTTCAGCATTATTCGGATTTATAAATGATCAATTGCAGTGAAACAGGCGTATTGCCAACCCTGCCTGTTGCTCCGGCCGGGTCTTTCAATTCCGTCTGACCACATATGTAAAGAGTGCCGTCGGGGCCTACAGATGCTGCTTCGCATCCAAATATCCTCCGGCCGTCGCTTGTTTCCATCTCTCCAAGGTCCGTTCTGATCCCCGATTTTATATCATACTTTATGAGATGATGGGGTTGACTGCTCCCGAATGTTTCGACATATTCCCCTGTAGAATAGGCACGGGCGGAGGGGACAAAATAGACTATTTTCCTTCTGTAGTCCAGTGCAAATGCAAGAGTGGAATAAGGTATATCGGCACGGGAGGAATCCAGAAATTTTGAATCGCACAATTTTGTCAGGGGAGTGACGCTACCCTCTTTCCCCTTATGGGGATCATAGCGAAAAAGAATGGACCCGCTGCCACAGGTCACGCCGTAAGCTACTTTTGCTGCCGGATCCCATTCTATGGCACGCCAGTCGCAAGTACGGTCTATCATAGGATTGTAAAGCTCAGTAGGATAGATGGCCGGATCATATGGTATCCTTACCGACAGGTCTATGACCTTCCCGCTAGCGGAATCATATTTCCAGACTCTTCCTACCGGGAAACTGCCGTATACATTACCTTCGTCATCACAGAAAATGGAACGGCAGATATCCCAGTTGGCTACTCTTCCAAAATTTCTGGTTGTCCTTGTCTGTAAGTTGAAGCGGTAGAAATAACCTGTAAAGCCGACACCAAAAAGGTATCTGCCTTCCGGGTCTATTGCCAGGGGATAACATCCAATCCCTTCATCCACAAGCCCCATGTTTTCAAGCAGTCCTGTTGACGGATTGTATTTAATCCAATGTCCGCCTGCCCAGCTGGTATAATCGATATTGCGGGGCCCTGCCCCATTGTTCATGGTGACAAAATATATATTGCCCGACGCATCTTCGACAGGTTTATTATGGATCTTACCCGATGAGCGGACACCCTTTCCCCTTTCGTCAAGAAAATCAGCAAGATCTGAGATCAGAATATTTTTGTCAGATGAAGTCCTGTAGACATAAAAATGTGCGCTCCCGCCTTCAGTTATCAGTCCTGTATAAACATCACCGTTGCGTGCCGCGTAGAGGGCATCCCACATAGCATAATCCTTTCCGGGATAAGGGCATGTTTCAACCAGACAAACTTTCCGTCCTGATGATGAAGGAGTTTGCGCACCGGAGAAAACAGTATATATAGATAACAGAAGAAGAGAGCTAAATATTTTCAGCATTATCATATACTTTTTTGATCGCTTCCGCGACCATATCCATGTCACTTTTGCTGCCCATCAGTATTTTATGGTGAATACATGCAGATTCTTCATAATGTATACGTTCAGATACAGGTAGCACAAACCGTGAAGGATCGATGGAGGCCCAGTATTCATCGCTGAGTTTGTGACGTGCAGGCTTGGTTAATGGAACATAGAGGGAGCAATTGTTAAGCGGTGTATAGCTCGGAGCAACTTCAATTCCAAGCTCACCTGTCAGTGCAGTTCTGAATTTTTCAACCGGCAGCTCCTTGAATTCAGCTTTTTTATACCTGAATGAAAAATTATAATAGGCTTCCTGTGTTTCACGTTTGTCTCTCCGTACAGGCAAAATGCCAGGAAGATCTTTTATAACATGGTTCAGATAGATTGCATTTTCATCCCTAAGGCGATTCTGGGCCGGCAGCCTTTTCAGTCCCTCGACAAGAATTGCAGCCTGAAATTCCGTGATCCTGTAATTCCCTGACTGAATGAAGTTGCCCTGGTCAAAGTACTGACCTTCTCCCTTATCGATCCCCGACAGGTTTTCAGGTTCCGGACGCCTTCCACAGTTCCTCAGCGCATCGAGCTTCTCAAACAGTTCAAAATTATTTGTGGTCAGTATACCTCCTTCTCCTGCAGTAAGGTGTTTTGAGAGCTGCAGGCTGAAGCTTCCTATATCTCCTATTGTTCCGGCTTTCTTTCCGTTCCACTCCCCTCCGTGCTTATGAGCGCAATCCTCAATAACATACAGGTTATGTTTCCTGGCTATCCTCAGTATTTCATCCATATCGGCAAAACTTCCATAGAGATGAACAGGAATAAGAGCTTTTGTCCTTGGAGTTATGGCTTTCTCAATTTCTTTGGTATCTATGCACCATGTATCCTCACATACATCCACCAGCACGGGTGTTGCATTCACATCGAGAACTGTTGCTGCAGTTGCCTGCCAGGTCAGACCAGGCAATATCACTTCATCACCGATCCCGATGCCGCAAGCTTCCAGTGCCAGCTGAAGGGTAACAGTTCCATTTGCAGCTGTTATGACATGTTTTGCACCCGTATATTCTGCAAATTTCCTGTTGAATTCAGTCTCTTTTGGTCCGTTATACGACCAGATCCCGCTATTCAGGGTATCAATAAGAGCTTTTTCTTCATTCTTATCCCAGACAGGCCATTGTGGCCAGGGGTTGATCCCTGTATTGCGAATTGGTTTTCCTCCAAGAATGGCTAATTTGCTCATATAGAAGAATTTTAGTATTTTACATTTTACATGTAACTGCAAATAAAGCATTTACATATCGTTTTATCAAAAGACAAAGTGTATTATGTACTTATTATCTGGCTATCAGTCATTCAGCATCTTTGTCTCAGCTTCACCCATTATCAGTTAATAGTTACCATATCAACGTTCCATCCCTTCACTTTGATCACCGGTTTTTCATTTCCTCCGTCGCGAAGAAAGTATTTTGCACTGTATGTACGCTCTTCTCCCGGCAGGAGAGTGACATAATTGTCATTCCAGAATACAGGCAATATGGGTTTACCGGTTGTCTGACCGTCAACATTGAGGTAAATAAAGAATGCAATTGCATCGGAAGGATTTTTCACTTTCAGGGTTACCTCACCCGAATCATTGTTTTTTGTGAACTGGTAATCAAGATCGAGTTTAACCTTTGGTAACTGATCCAGTGCAGTATAATCAGCGAACTGTTTAGTGGGTGTATAGAATGCCCACTCAAGTTTCTTTGCAGCATCGTAATCAAGGATGTCCTTTTTTATTGAAAGCCAGTAGATGCTATTATCAACTTCCTTATTATCACTGTTATAAACACGCAGATCAAGAAACCAAACAGGCGTAAGACCTTTAATTTCAGGAAGCTTGAATATGAATTTTGAAGTATTGGATTTAATGTCACCTTTCCACTGGTCAGCAAATATCTCCCTTGATTTCAGATCAAATGCCCTGATCTTTACCGTAAGACCTTCGATATCATTCAGCTCTTCATTAGCCAGGTAAATATCGTCGAGCCCATAGCGATAAATAGCATGGAGGGAGTTGCATGCTTTTTTGACCGCATAGAATGATCCATTCGGCTCAAGATAGGAATCGTAGAGCTGCCAGATAAGATCTGGCCATGCGGAATTAAGCTTCCACTGTATCAATCCGGTGCTCACCGGCTTGTTGGCAACAAAGGCCTCGAACATTGGGCGCATTACCTCATAGTTGCTTACCTGTGATTTGAAGGCGAATTCCTCAACACCAGAGGATTCCCCATATCTTGAGGAGAGAGCTTTCCGAAAACGATCGAGAGTGGTGAACTGGTTTCTGCCTGTATGATATTCCCAGTATTTTTTATCGATAGGCCAAAGACTCTTCTCAGGCAGCATTCTTCTGAGTGATGCTACCGGGGGTATGCTTGTACCCGGGCAGGTTTCCGTATTGAACCCGTATGCACCGCCGAACTTTGTATCGGTATACCAGTAACCGGGAGGTGTAAAATCATAGGGGCCCAGCATCTTCATGCCTGTAGGGCCGCTCAGTTCACTGTACAAAGGAACATTTGTGACTACCGTTTCATCCCCTGTTCCAACGCCACCTGCGGAGGTGATATAACTGCGTGAAGGATCATATTCCTTAAAAAGCTCAATATACTTTTTTTCCAGATCGGGAGCAGGCATTTTGTCACTGCCTGTCATCCATACATAAATAGAGGGATGATTTCTGAGCCACATCATCTGATCATACCATGAATGTGCAAGCAGGTCTATATCCTCCGATGAAACAGCGCCTCCGTATTTAGGATCGCATGCCTTCAGAAGGTAATCAGCCCATTCCCAGTGGCAGCTCCATCCAACCATAACCAGAATACCATACTCGTCACACAGATCGTAAAGGTTCTGATCCTTCCCCCAGATGCCTTCGAGTCTGATGCTGTTCATATTCATGTGCCTGACATATCTCAGCTGTGCTTCCACCGATTCCTTCGTATCCTGGAGAAGAAGATCGTCTGTCCATCCTCCTCCTTTTATAAGCACGAATTTTCCGTTTATGTTGAATGCACGGTTCTTCCTGCTGTCCAGATAGCTGTCTACCTCACGGATGCCATAGTTCCGCTCCTCTGTATCCAGCACCTTACCACCCTTCAGAAACGTGACATTTATCTTATATAAGTAAGGATTACCCATCCCGTTTGGCCACCATAAATTCACATCCTTCACCGCCAGCTGAGGAAATTCATCAGGAGAGAATTTGCAGTTTAACTTCTCTCCCGCTTTGAGTTCAACTTTTTTCTCCACTACACCAAGGCCATAATCTGCACGAACGATGCCACTCACAGGCTTATTTCCGCTGTTAATAACTTCCGCCTGGATAAAAAGCTGCGCATCCTTTAAATTTTCCTTGTTTACCTTGGAATATACAAACGGGCTGCGGATCCTGACACCTTCGTTGACCTCAAGAAACACCTCCCGGAATATTCCCATATTACGATCTATTGGATGCGGATTCCAGTCAACAAAACCGATTGAATATTCCCCATCAGCATGCTGCCATATTTTCAGGGCAAGAGTATTTATCCCCTCCTTCGCAAATTTGCTTATGTCGAAGGTAAACATTCTGAATGCACCGGTAAAAGTATCCTTTGCGGCAACAAGATTCCCGTTGACATACAAGTCGGCCCTGTAATTGATCCCGTTGAAACGAAGAGAGATTTTCTTCCCTATGTCGGCACCAGAAAGCTCAAAGGTTTTTCTGTACCACCAGGGCTGTTTAAATTGTGCGGGATCTATCTTTTGCATATTGATCCCGAAATAAGGATCCTCAATTACCTTTTTCGTTGCCAGGCTGCCGAGCACAGTACCCGGGACCACTGCCTCATACCATGAACCGTCATCGTAGTCATTAACAGACAGGGACTTCTCATCGGTGCCATTTAACTTATCAGAGGGCTCCATTTTCCATCCGGAAGATAAAACCTCGACTCGTGAAGATACACCGGGAGCTTTTTTGCCGCAAGAGATCATCTGCGTCAGGAAAACCACCGACACTGCAAACCCAACATACCGGAAAAACTGCCTTTTCATATTATTTTTGTTAATTGTTAAAGTCAATGCTAAGATAAATAATAAATACAGTTACTTACTCCTTACTACATACTACTTACTACATACTATTTACTACATACTACTTACATGATAACCCTCAATTGTTTTCAAGCATTTCATTAAGCCTCCTGATACTTTGGATCATCGATCTTACAGTATGGTAATTAATCTTCCAGGAGTGGCTCATATGAGTCCATATTGGTTCTCCCTTTCTCGAAAGTAACGGGTACCACTCTCCAACTCCCTTATTCACCATTTTGTCGAGGACAAAGCGATGCACATTTTTGTAGGCATCAAAATATTTCTCATCGCCGAACATCAATATTCCGTCAAGCATTCCTATAAGCACCTCGGCCTGTTGCCAGAACTCTTTTTCCATATCATAAACTCCGCCTGAATGAGGCCCTTCCACATAAACCCCGCCGAATTCATAATCTATGCCATTATTCAGGGTATGATCAAGAACTATCTTAATAAGCTCTGAATATGATTTTGGATCTCTCTTCAGAATCTCAAGTGCATGTATGAGCAGCCATGCGAATTCTGCATTATGTCCATATGCTGTATTATCTGTTGCATTTCCCTTCAATCCGTCGGGAGAAAACCGGTCCCATCCCCATATGATATCGAATTTTATCTGCGGGGCAACGGTCCAGTCCTTGTAAAACTGGGGAATACCTGTTTTGTATACCGGATGAATAATTCGGTTTATAAGAAGGTCTATATCCTCGAGAAGCTTTCTCCTGTGTACTTCCAGACCTGTACATTCATAAAGAGTGGTAAAGGCTTCCATAAGGTGCATATGAACATCCAGGGTCTTGCGGTCACCCCCCTTGCTTCCGGGGCCGCACAGGGTCCAGTCGCGATGGAACATCTCCCAATAGCCGCCATACATGGAATCGACGCTGTATTTCTGAAGGAGGTCAAAAGTTTTTTCAGCATATTCCCGTCCCCTGGGATCACCTGTAGCCAGGGTGTATTCGCTCATCGAATAGATTGCAAAACTTAAGCCGTAGACAATTTTCTGATCGATCTTCACATCACCTTTACGGTCTGCCATCCAGTAGAAACCTCCAAACTCACTGTCCCACATCTTATTGATCAGAAAGTCGGCACCATGCCTTGCCAGGCTTTCGTAACTGCCGTTTCCGTAACCGGCACGGTGGGCTGAGGAGAGCGTATAAAGGCACCTTGCCTGGGCAATAAGCGATTTTTCATCTTCGCCGGAATCCCTCCCTTCCTTGTCAAAATGAGTTATGTAGCCCCCATTTTCAGTATCTGCCATCCTGGAAGTCCAGAAAGGAAGCAATTCATTTACAAGGTGGTTTTCAGCCTCATTTTTGAGTGAAATAATTTCGTTCCTGTCCATCGATTAAGAATTTATTGATGTTGTATTTGCTAATATTAAACCGCTAATTAAGATCAAATGATTTCCAAGCACTTCATAGCACAAAATGTGGTAGTTTTAATTTAGTTTCATCAGTTCCTGATACAGTGCCAGCAGAAAGTCCCTGTTGTCGGCGGTAAGATAATGCATCTCTCCACCCATCCTGTTAAATGTCTTGCAATAACGAAGGTAATATGCCGGATTATCCATCGGAGGCTCACCATCTTTTTGCCAGTCCCATTCTGACTTAGCCAGGTCGACTACTAGGATGAAATGGTTTTCGATATGTTTATTTTCCTGTAATGCTACGTTCTGACTCATGGAAAGAGCTTTTTCAAAAATCATCGGAGACATTACTGCAGATCCTACTGAAAGATAAACCCCATAGTCTAACCTGCTTATGCTATCTGTAAATGAGAGAAAGTCATTCAATGCAGTTCTCCCGAGCGCTGCTCCATGATTCATCGGATGGTTATAGATAATATCGTGACCAATCATAGGATGGCCGGTAAACGGGATTTTAAGCTCATATGCCCTTGCCTGTGCGGAATATTTTTTAAAGGGATGAGGAATTACCATGAAGCCCGGTTTGATATCGAATTTCTTCAGCATCCCGGCAAGGTCAAGAGCTGCCGCCGCTCTGTCGTGATCTGTTCCGGTCATCCTGACAACTTCATCCTGCAAAGAAGCTTCATCAGGAATCTCCAATCCTTCACGCGATATCATCTTCCCGATTGATTCACCGTACCCAAGTCCCTCATGGGCACCTACGATAAGCGCCAGATTTATATAAAAACCTGTCTCATTCCATATCCCGAACTGACCCTGATCCACATTTTCCCTGACATCCTCACTGGATTTTCCCTGGTATGCAAACTCCCAGTCGTGTATAATACCCGCTCCGTTTGTAGAGAGGTGAGTAACCCATCCCTCCTCCATCAATGCTATGAGAGTAGGGGACATTCCGTTTTTTATCGTATGAGCCCCGAAAGTGAGCATGACGGATCTGTTCATTTTTCTTGCTTCGCAGATCCTTTTTACTGTTTTGTCAATAAGAACTTTTCCCGTATCCATAATACCGGCAGGCGAACGGGTAACGGGAATATTACCGCTTTCAATATAGATCTTGTTCTTTCTGAGGTCCAGTTTCCTGATAAGGAGCCGGTTCCTGTCGAATTTGGGGTAAGGCATAGACGATTAGTTAATATTCAGCAAATCGAGTAACTGTGATATCTGGGAAAAGTCAGGGATTATGATGTCAGCCCCTGCCCTGATAAGCCTGGCACGTTTGTTTTCGTTCAGACCGTAACGGCGCAGTTCATTGCTGGCCACGCCAATTGTCAATCCTCCCCTTTTATTCGTTTCCCTTATTTCCACGGGTCCGTCACCGAAGGTAACAATCTTTCCGGAGGCAGCCGGGCCAATATCATCGAGTATACGGTCGAGAACCATTTTTTTTGCCTCTTTTGTTATATCTCCCACCGCTCCGAATATTCTGCCTTCAAAGAGGTGGTCATATCCAAGCATTCCGGCTTCCGTTGCCACATCCTGTACATCAGTACCGCTGGCAAGGTAAAGTTTTACTCCGGAAGCATAAAGATTTTGAAGGAAAGGGATGACATTTTTCATAGTGAGATCGTCAAGCGACAACTCTCCTGAGTTGTACTTCTTCTCACGCCCTTTCACCATTTTCAGCAATTCGTCATTATAGATCTTCTTGTATCCAAACTCATCTAGCATCTCCGATTCGGGAACGCAGCCAAACTCCTTTATCAGACCGAGCATGCCTTTCATCTGTACAAGTGTCTGGATCCCGGTTGTCCTGTCAAT
Organism: uncultured Bacteroidales bacterium; assembly: GCA_963789465.1. Taxonomy (GTDB): domain Bacteria; phylum Bacteroidota; class Bacteroidia; order Bacteroidales; family VadinHA17; genus LD21. Next base: position 985,580 of record CAWBLL010000019.1, on the reverse strand, counting down.
ATATCCGGCCACTCTCATCTTTACCTTATTATAGAGTGATTCATCAGCATCATCATATTGTTTTCCCAGTATAGACCTTATCATTACGGGAGCCATTATCAGCTCCCAGCCCTCCCGAAGGGTAGATATTGTTCCGTCATGGTCAAAAATTGCATATCTGATAGCCGGCCGGTTCTTCCATCTGTTGATAATCTCAATCTCTGTGTTCTCAAGGTAGGTTGCTTGTCTGGGATCTTCCGCAAGCTCAGCGGAGAATATGAAATCAGGATCTCCTCCGATGGCCAGGATCTCCCCGGGAGCAGCAGTTCCAGTCTGAAAAAGTTTCTGTACGGTTACTCCTGCAACATATGTTCCCAGTGTGGCAGCTTCAGCCATGCCATAGCCTGCGGCCAGTGCCGAAGCCGCCCCGGCAAGGTAGCTGTCGCCTGCGCCGACAGTATCAACGCGTGAGAGTATCATCAGTCCTGGTATTTCGAATATTCCATTCTCGTCAATAGTCAGGGAACCCCTGCTGCCTCTTGTAATAAAAAGTGGCTTCCTGTAACGCTCATATAATACGCCGGCTGCAGTGATTATTTCAGAATGAGGTATAGCTTCATCAGGTTGCCTAATAATTCCGCACAGTCTCATTGCCTCGGTATCATTCATCTTGCGTATGGCTCCGTTGTAAAAGTCATTAAAGTTCCGGCTGTCAGCAATGAATATCTTTTCAGGAAACCGGAGAATGGTTTCTGCAAGAAGAGGTCTGAAGTAGTCAGTATGAATACCTGAAGGTACCTGTTGATTTATTATTATTACTTCGACTTCAGTGATCGTCTTTTTCAGATTGCTGATCAGCTGGTTAGCAGTTTCTTCGGCAAGTTTATTATAGTTACCGAAATCGACCCGGTTCAGTTCCCTGTCACCGATATAGGGTTTTGCATATGTGTGTGTATGCCATGATTCTTTCTGTATTAACAGGTTTTCGGCATTGATCCCTGTTGCCTGCATTATTCTCACCATTTCAGCTCCGAAGGGATCGGTTCCGATGACACCAAATGCCCGGATATCCTTAATCCCCATCGCTGCAAGATTATTAGTGACATTGCCCGCACCTCCGGGAGAATAACGCTGGTTCGCCACGGGCCGGGTCATTTCATTTGTCTCAATCGAAATCTCACTCATGGTTTCATCGATAAACCAATAGGCATCAAGACAAAAGTCACCAATCACGGCAATACTGGCTGAGCTTATATCATCAATGATTTTCTGCAGTTTCTCTTTTTTCATCAATTATGGTATTATGTTTTCTGGGAATAAAATCCGGCTCCAACGAGATAGATCATCGCAGCAACGAGGACAAGAAAACTTGCAGTTATCCCGACAAATGTACTTACAAGGCCCATAATCGGAGGTAAAAATGCGCCACCTGAAACGGCCATTATCATGAGTCCTGAGACTTCATTTGCCCTGTCAGGCATCTTTTCGACCGCAATCGAAAAGATCAGGGGGAAAAGATTGGCGGATCCAAGTCCTACCATGAATATTGCAATCTGCACCACAAACACGGACTTTACAACAAGCATGGCAAGAAGGCTTATCAGGGCAACGACAGCCGTGAGGAGAAGAAATTTCCGCGATGAAATCCAGTTCAGGATTATTGCTCCGGAAAACCTTCCGATCATCAGTGCGGCAAAATAAAGACTGATTCCGAGTGAAGCCCTTTCAAGGGTAAGTCCAAAATTATTCTGCAAAAAGTTTGCTATGTTGGAATTCATTGCAACATCACAGCCTACAAGCATAAATATTCCAAGTACCATCACCACAATAAATCTGTTTTTAAGCAAACTGAAGCAACTCCTGAAAGTCGCTGCACTGTGTACTGATGTACTTTCTTCAATATTTGTAAGATAAAGCCATATCACAGATAGTACGGAGGTAAGGGCATAAATTCCGAAAACAAGCTTCCAGTTGCCAAAAACAGCAGCCATCATAGTTGTAATAATAGGACCCAGAAGCGACACGATAGCTTTAATAAACTGGGAAAGGCTCATATAGCTGGCATATTTTACGCGCGGAGCCACATCGTGAAGAAGTGGATTTGCAGAGACTTGAACAATTGTATTGCCTATTCCGAGCACTATAAATGCAGCAAGCATCGTTGGGAATGAATAGTAGAAGAACGGGATCACCATACCCAGCCCGGTCAGCAGCATGCCAATGTTAAGCATTCTCTTTTTCCCGTATTTATCCTGAAGAATGCCTGAAGGGACTGACATTACAAAAAACCAGAAGAGTGCCATGGAAGGAATCAGCTGGGCAAGATCATCGGTTAGTCCGAAATCCTTTTTAATAAATCCTGTAGCAACACCTACAATATCGACGAACCCCATAACAATGAATGACATAAACACAGGGAGTGTCTTTCCAAGTCCAGTTTTTGATTTGTTCACAATGTAATTTTTAAGTTTATAATTAATCAGGATTATTTTACCGGAAATAAAAATGCACCTATTCTTCCAAAAGTGTAACAACTTTAAGGTCACCGGATTTTCCGGAATACCTGGGTGTCTTAATCTCATATGGTCTGAAATTACATGTCCGGGTCTTGCCTGCAAATAGCATATTGATCGATGCAAAAACAGGTTCTCCGGATGTTTCAACAATCCTGACAATTATATCATCACCATTTTCAGATTGCTTAAGGGCAGATACATCAGGATTCCCTGAAATAGCTGTCAGTTGTCGGAAAAAAAGGGAAGGAGCCTTGCTGTCTGCATTTAACTCTTCAATCGATTGAATATTTTCCTTAGTTGCGCCTCCGCCATGGTCGCCTGCTCTGTAAAAGGCCATGAAGCTCTTCATTGGTTGATCCTGAAATCGGAAAAGTATCTGTTCCACCCTGATTCTGACCGATCTGCTGTCTTTTTTCATTGCTGATCATTTTAACGAACCCTTGAAAACCAAAAACTATTCAATCTGTGAACCGAAGAAGTGATTTTCGATCATCAGGCATAGCGTGTGATATATGGGTAGATGTAATTCCTGAACATAGGAGGTCCTTTTTTCAGGAACATTTATCAGTATATCGCAGAAGGATTTAAGCTTTCCACCCGTTTCGCCGGTCATTCCAATTACGGTCATACCCAATGCCCGCGCAGCAATAGCGGCATCGAGTATATTTTGCGAGTTTCCTGATGTGGTCAGTCCAATAAGTACGTCACCTGCATTACCGAATCCTATAACTTGCTGGGCATAGATCAGATCTGCATCGATGTCATTGGCAACTGCAGTGACAAGGCCTGCATGAGCTGAAAGGGAGATAGCCGGAAGTCCTGCCTGGAGTTTTTCACCAAGGTACGGTCCTCTCTCATGGGAAACAGAGAACAGCTGTTTTCTGAGAGCTTCCTTAAGGGGTCGCTTTTGTTCGAATCCCTTCAACAGTTCGCCTGCTATATGGTCTGAATCGCTGCTGCTTCCACCATTACCGCAGATCAGCACTTTATTGCCATGCCGGTAGCACTGTATCAGAGAGTCAGCAACGGTGACTATTTTCTCAGCGAGACCAGCAAGCTGGGGATATCTGCCAAGCAATTCCGTTATGAACTTTTTGTTTTCCATAAAATGATGGTTAAAATTTATCCTCATAAATGGCAACGCATAATGCTGCATAGTCGCCGATTGAATCACCCAGTTCCGCAGGAACAATTCTGCAGACTTCAAGTGCTGCCGGTATTGCTTCCTTCTTAAGTACCGGTTCTATAAGTTGCTTAAAGAGCATCTCATTACGGGCATAAATGCTGCCAATAACGATGCACTCCGGATTGAGGATATCGATAAGGATCGAGAGTCCAAGACCAAGATAAGCGGAAGCCGTTTCTATTATCTCCAGTGCGACCTGATCACCGGCAACTGCAGCCAGGGCCACCATTTTAGTATCAATCTCCCCGATCTTGTCAGCCGAGGGACAGAAACCTACAGGCAGGTTATTGTCCAGACGGTCCGAGACTATAGATTTCGCAAGCTGTGCAATACCACCGCCACTGCAAAACCCTTCAAATGAACCTGCCTTGCCAAAGCCGACAGGTCCATCCTTCGCAAGCCTGATGTGTCCTACTTCACCTCCAAGGTCATTTGTTCCACTGTACAACCTTCCGTTCAGTATAAGTCCGCCACCCATTCCCGTACCAAAAGTCAGGAAGATCATGTTGGAAGTACCTTGTCCCGCTCCCATCAGCCATTCGGCCAGTGCGCAAGCATTGGCATCGTTCTGAAGAGCTGTCTCAACACCAAACTCTTCGCTGAAAATTGCGGTAACCGGTACATTATCCCATCCCGGCAGATTGGGTGGGGAGTATAGCATTCCCTTTTTTGAGTCAAGTGGGCCACCGCAACTTATTCCGATTCTCTTCAGATTATAATCCCTGAATTCATTGAGAATCAACCGCATATTCTGCTTAAATTCTTCAAGGATCTTTTCATACCCTCGTTCTGTACGTGTTTCGAAGACAATCTTTCTCCTGATTGAAAAAGAATTGTCGCCAACTACGACACTGCATTTTGTTCCGCCAATGTCCAAACCGATATATATATCTCCGGATGAATTGTCCGCTGAGGTCATAAAACAGTTGAATTAGATAAATTAATGTACAATATAACTACAAATGCCACAATGAAAGTAAGCATTTTTAACCAAAACTTTATACAAAATTATCCTTAGCGGGCAACTGCGAAATAACAATACACTGTATCATAGAAGCAAGGGGGCTCAAAAGTCAAAATCCATTTGTCGTTAATTGGCCCGGGCGTAAAGAAACAGCAGAGTTCTCAAAGACCAGATAACAATTGAGATTAATAACAAATCAATGTAAAATGATTATTTTTTGTAATGAACAGCCCTCTCAACATTTTCATCATCAAGGGGCGGCCCCTGTTCTATTTTTCTCCAGTCAATTGTCGTGTTGTATCTCTTCATAGCCTTATCGGCATCAAAAATTCTTGAGTCGTGCATCTCCATGGTATATGGGGAGAAGTCAGGCTTTGGAGTAAAAAAGTCCTGCAGCAAAGATGCAGTTACATCGAACTGATTAACATAGGGTACATCAAGTATGTTGTAAATCGTTTTCAGAACGGATCCGAAATTGGCATGTGTATGCGAGACGTATCCTCTTTTCACATAGGGGCCTGCCATCATGAGCACCGAGCGATGTGCATCAACATGATCGACTCCGCCCTGAGGGTCATCTTCCGTAATTATCACCAGCATATCTTTCCAGTACTTTGTTCTGGACAGGAAATGAAGTATTCTGCCAACGGCAAGGTCATTGTCAGCCATGAATGACTGCGGGAACAGGTAACCATCTTCAGGTCTGATGGAAGCGCCATGATCATTGGGAATCTGAATGGCAAGAAGTGTTGGCATCGGCTCATTGCCGGTAATCCATTTTTCAGTGAACTCCTTCTCAAACTGATCCATCCTATACTGGTCGGGGATATTCATGTTAAACCCTGCATAATCGTGACTGGTCCTTGAAAACAGGGCCTTCTGCATTGGAACCATAACTCCATGTGCAGCTCCTGTACAGGTATCAGACCACTCCTCCCTGGTATGAGCAGTTTCATTGGCCTCACCGAAATTGTAGAAGGATACATTTTGTCTTTCCAGTGCTTCCCAGAGGCCACCAGTCTCAGCATAGTCCTCAGGGTCCATACTTCCGGTTGATCCGGGATCCCTTCTTCCGGGTGCCTTTGAGAATATTCCTGCTGTCCTGGTGACACTGGAATTTGCTTCCACCCACTCATTCGGTATTACACCCATCATCCAGTGATGTCCGTGAATGGAGGCATCGCTGTCACAATAATAGTTATCTGAAAAGGCAAACTGGTTTGCAGCCTTTATGTGATTGGGAGAGATCCTTAGATTCGGAAATTCGTCCCTGAATAATACAGGAAGCGTATATTCGCAGTTTACACCATACCGGGCTAGAGTGCTATCCCCATTTGCATTTTTAAGCTGCCCGAAAATCTCATCGTAGGTTCTGTTCTCCTTGGTAATATAAACGATATGCTTTATCGGTGATTTATGCAATCCCGGCAGAGCAGGCATCGGGTTATTTAGCTGGTCCTTAATGCTTACCGAAGTGAATGTATTATCAATAACCTGCCTGGAATATTTTGCGAGTTGTACATCATCAGGAACTCTCAGACGTTGAAAACTGCCTAACTGAATGTCTCCGACATAATATCCCTGCACCGGAGAAACAAACCCCTGGCCGCCGTTGGGACCAGCTCCCAGTCCCCGGATTGTAATGACGTAAAGTTCCTTTCCATCAGCTGACAATTTAACTCTTGAGGGCCCCCAGCATGAAGGGATCAGTCCTTTTGTCCTACCCGATTCAACATCAATTACTGCAACGGCATTAAATCCCAGAAGTGCCGCATATAATGTCTTTTCATCAGCCGATAAAGCCAGCCCGAAGGGTAATAAACCCCGATATTTGTCAATCCGCTTATCAACCCGGATCTGGATATTTCCCATGATCTTATGATTTTTATAGTCGATCACTGAAATATTATCGTCTGTGGCATTTGAAACATAAGCATACCTGGTACCAACTGCAAGTGAATTTGGACTGGCTCCACCCACTACTTCAGCCCCTTCAATCATTGTCCCGATCTGAAACCCCGGCTTAAATTTATCCATAACCCTGTTGGTATTCAGATCGATGGTAAAGACGCTCATGGCATCCGGATGAAGCGGGCTTCCTACTCCTGGTATTTCACGACCTTCCACTACTGTCCCGTTTATTGATTCGGGAGTATTATCCCCATATGGATGACGGGAAATCATCAGGGAATCATAATTTGAAGGAGTTGCACCCGTTATCAGCGGATACTCGTACACTCCCACATTTGCTACGAAGGCTGTTTTCCTGTCAGGACTCATTGATAGTCCGAATGGCTGCCTTCCTACTTTGACAGATGCAGTAATTTTTTTTGTACCAAGATCGATGCGAACCATCCTGAAATTTGCCCTGTCAAGTACAATTAATTCATTCGCAGGTTCATTGTATAAAAGGTCTGAAGTAAAGCTGTCATCATATTCTACATTCCCTACTTTACCATTAAGTGAAATGGAGTCAAGCCGTGTGAAAGTATTTATATCATAAATAATAACTGCACCATTATCACCACCGCTCAGATATAAAGTCTTTGAATCGCCCGAGAATGCAACCCCAAGGTATGATCCGTCTGACAGGGGAGATTTGATGGTTCCATCGTAGCTTGGAATTCTGATCGCATCAAGTGATAAGAGGTCAATAATTGTAAAAACCCCGTTATGGAGAGTTACAGCCTTTTTTCCATCAGGAGAAACAGCCATGCCAAAGGGATCGTTTGTAATTCTCAACAAATATCCTGCTGGTGTCAGAAATCTGCCGCTCGGCAATATTGTTGTACCTCCGGGGTTAATCCCGGTAACCTTATCCCCTGCTGGAACTGTCAGCACATCAACATATTTCTGTGCATCAGCCTGATGAATTGCCACCAGGGCTGACAAAATCATTATAATGTGTTTTAGGTGAATCATACTGTTTGGAATAGTATTCAAATTTAGAATTAATTCTGTGTTCTCAGACTCTTATCAAATGGAAAAGGAAATACAGATCCTATTCATGTTCCGGTGAGCGTATAATTTCGAGGTATCTGGCCATCCAGTATGGCCAGAGCCAGAAAACAGGCTCCCTCACCTGCCGTGCATTTCCCTGGATTGCTGCCCATGGGTTCTTGTCCCACCTTACCGTGGATCTTTCACTTGCAGCCGGAAGTTCAGATATCTGAACTTCCTCAAGAATAGGTTTTCTGACAATATGAATGTCTTCGCGAAGAGTTTGATCTATAGGCCAGTCAACAAGATCAAGAGGTGTATCTTTCAAAAAATCAATTGATTGCCGAATATTCACTCTTTTGCCTGTCGCATATGCATAGGTAAAATTATTGATGAGGTTCTCGCCTGACTCCTGGCTTTCCATCCAATCTTCAGCCAGTCTTGTGTAGAATTCCCTTAACTCCGGATTCTCTTCATATTTTAAAAGGATCGGGAAGATATATCCTTCCATTGTACGGTCAAAATAGATCTGCCATGCAGGATTTTTTGAATTCAGTTGGGCTGCATTTTCAAGATACCCATCCTTCTCTATCAAGCGAATATACTCCTTCTCGTACTTGCCATCGCCAGTAATGTGTCCGGCAAATTTTAAGTACGCCAGGAGTTCCAGGGAATTAAGGCTTTTCTCCGATGCCCAGTCCGGATCATTGTTCAGCTTGTCGGGCGACCAGACTGACCATCGGGTGTGAGTGCCATCAATATCGACAAGATTATATCCGGTTCTGATCAGCTGATCCATTATTTTACCCACATGATTCCTGATGAGTATTTTTTCCTCCTCATCTGCAGCAAGCTCATAGTAGAAGAAATAGCTCATCATATGCCCGTCCATCTCGTCGCTGCTGGTATCTCCCTTCCAGAGCCACCTGCCGTCCTTTGATCTTCGCCATCTTTCCTCAACAGGCTTATATCTGGGATCTTTTACCAGTTCTTCTGCCAGTTGCCGCTTATTATATGTCCGGTTTGGATCATTCATCCTTTTCCAGTCAGAAGGTACAATTGTGCGGGCAAAAAAACCTTCGGTACCTGTCACTTCCTGTAAAAATCTGAGAAAAGCGAAAGCTTTGCTGGCCTTAATGCGTGCATCAGGATCACCTGTAGCGGCAAATCTGAAACTCTCCATTGCAAGATAACCGCCGGTATATTCCCCATCGTTGTCATCATCAGTATGGCTCCATGTGGAAGTATCACCCGGCACCCCCAGGGTAAGAACCCCGCATATCCAGGGTTCTCGTATATGCTTTCTCATCAGTTCCCTGTAGAAATAGCTTTCTTTTTCCGCCAGAGTCATTGTCCTACGTTTTATAGCACTTACTCCACCGGCTGTGGCAATCCATGCATTTCCCTCATTGTCAAAGGCTATATCAGTTACTTTATTATCCGTCAGCCATCTTTTGCTGAACCTCAGGGAATGTGATCCGTCGGGAGTATAACGGACAATGCCGACATCCGTTCCAACCCACATAATATTATCCGGAGATTTCGTCACACAATTCACAAATACGGAAGGAATCCCGTTTTCAGGCGTCAGATTCCTGAGCAGACTGATGCTGTCCCTTACAGATATACCACCGAGAACACCTGTCCAGATGTTGCCATCAGGGTCATAGGCAAGTGCCCTGCCGTAACAGCTAATTAATTCCGTCACATTCTGGAAAAGAGTGGATTTCCCATGCCCGCACAGATACAGTCCTGCATCTGTTGCCACCCACAGATTGTCATGATTATCACTTAAAGCATCACGGACGGAACGGGCAATTTTGTAATTTTGCAGCTCCCATTTACTACCCGAATGACGCCATATTCCAAATGGGCCTAGTGCGTAATCGCCATTCATGTCGCAACAGATCTGAGAAACAGGGGGCTGGGGTCCTTCTTCTTTCTCAAGCATCCCATTGCTAAACCGGTAAAGACCATTCCATGTTCCGATCAAAATGTCGCCACTGCCATTTGCTTTAATCGAATAGGCAGGTCCCCTGTCATCACCGTTAATAACCTCTTCCCATTGCTGCCTCCCAGGTTCCTTCCTGAAAACGCCGGAAGCGGTCGCAATCCAAACAGTTGACTGCCTGTCGACTGCGATTCCTCTGACATCATTATCAGCCGTCTCATTTCCAACAATATAGGGTTCATGATACTCCTGAATAAAGGGATGGTCAAAATAAACAAAATCGTCAGGGATATTTACCTGATTGATCTTCTGGCTATTACAGGACAGAATGGCCGTAAAAGCAATAAAGAAAACTATTTTAACAAGGCCTCTGAAACAGCATGATATTTTTTTCTGCATAATCTGAATTTCCCCTAGGTATTTATGAAACCAGGCATCTGTTCAATTATTGAAAATCCTTCCGGTATTCGGAAGGGGTTTTCTTCATAACACATTTAAAATAATGGTTGAAATTAGCCAGGTTACTGTATCCGCACTCATAGCTTATCCTGGTTATCTGCTTGTCAGTATGAGCCAGCATTTTAGCCGCCAGGCCGATACGAACATTTTTGACATAATTCATGAATGTCTGGTTGGTTTTCCTCTTGAAATACCTGCAAAAAGAGCCTGGCTCCATATATACCAGATCAGCGGCTTCTCTCAGCCTGATACCCGACTGTATATTTTTAAAAACATATTCGTATATCTTATTTATCTGATCATGATGTTTATCATAATGGTCGGGCAGTGAGGATGGAAGCGTAAGCTCCTCCCTATCCTCTATCTGAAGCAGCAGGCTGAACACCCTCAGTAGTTCTATATATCCAGGCAAGCCTTCCAGAGTAACCATTTTCTTAAGGGACTGCCCTACTTTATCAGTCATTTTCCCTCTGAAACAGATGCCGTTTACTGCACTTTTAAGCATACTCACCACCTCATCAAGTTCAGGAATATTAAAAAAGTCAGAGGTGATTATATTTTCATAGAAATGGGTGACTATACATTCCGGGGGGGAAATCTCGGAAGCCTCAAGGACATTCCAGCAATGAGGGATATTTGGACCCAACAACACAAGATCACCTGCGGTATAACTGGATATACTGTTTCCAACGATTCTTTTCCCCGATCCTGCCAGGATATAATTCAGTTCAAAGTTCTTATGGGAATGGATTTTATGAGAATTGGGATCCATCCACATTTTCCTGGTTATAAATGAATGTTCATGGGAAACAAATATCTTTTCATAAATGATCTCCATTGCAAGCTTTTTAACCTATTAATACAAAAATAAGAGTTTTTTTAATTCTGAAGGTTAAAAATCAATGTAAACATAACAAGATAATATAAGTAACCAAAGTCATAATCTGGTTACTTTGTATTACAATAATCAAGTACTAATAAGACGGTTTACCGGAAGGACTTACAGGCAGGTACAGCTTAAATTAAATGCTTTAATCTGAATTCCTATGAAATTACCGTTAAATGGGATAATTCCACCTTTAGTTACACCACTTCTGGACGATAATACTCTTGATGTCGCAGGACTGGAAAGACTGATTGAACATATTTTAGACGGTGGAGTTCATGGGTTATTTATTCTTGGTACAACCGGAGAAACTACAAGTCTTAATTATCATCTCAGGAAGGAGCTAATCAGAAGGACGGGTGAAATGGTCAATCACAGGATACCCATTGTTGTGGGAATCACCGATACTTCACTTCATGGGTCACTGGAAATAGCTGAATATGCAAAGAATGCCGGAATGGATGGAGTTGTGCTCGCTCCCCCCTATTATCTGCCTATATCGCAGGAAGAGATGAGGGAATACCTTGAAAATATTGCGCCCAGACTTCCCTTACCATTTTTGATGTACGATATACCGAGCTGCACTAAAATGCATATGTCGCTTGAAACTATAAAAAGAGCCAAGGAGCTTGGGGCAGTAGGAATAAAAGACAGTTCGGGCGACATGGCATATATGCTGGCATTGATCCGGGAATTTAAGGATTCACCTGAGTTTGCAATTATAGCAGGCACTGAATTGTTTCTGCCGGAAACAATTCTTCAGGGAGGACATGGTTCAGTGGCAGGAGGCGCAAATCTGTATCCTCATCTGTTTGTCGATTTATACAATGCAGCATTGGAAAAAAACATTGGAAAAATCGCATTTCTCCGTGAGAAAGTCATGATGATCGACAATAAAATATTCAGCGTTGGCAAACATAAATCACGAACCATAAAAGGCATAAAATGTGCCCTGTCTGTAATGGGAATCTGCAATGACCATGTAGCATTGCCTCTCAGGAAATTCAGATCGGAGGAAAGGAGAAAGATTGAAATCAATGTAGAGGAATTGAACAGAATAATTTATTGAGTCCGATGAACAGGAATCTCTGTCTCCCTTGCAGAATTATCTCCTTCTTCCTGAAAATTTCTTCGGAATTGCATGATCTGGTACTGATAATTACCCTGCAAAAATTACTATATTGTATTACTCAATAAATATTTACCCTTATGATTTCAAAAATAATCCGGATATTTCCCCTACTGCTGCTATACAGCTATCTGAATGTCACGGGTCAGACCAGAAATAGTTCGGGAGCCATTGTAAGCGAGGAGTATATTTTCCCTTTTCAGAACGAGCACGTACATGGCAGCAGTATTGCAGTGCTGCCAAATGGAGATATGTTGGCCTGCTGGTTCCAGGGTAACGGTGAAAGATCTGCCGACGATGTCAGGATAATGGGAGCCAGAAAGAGTAAAGGTAATAACAAGTGGTCCATCCCTTTTCTAATGGCAGACACCAGGGACATTCCGGATTGCAATCCGGTGCTGTTCGTTGACAGGAAGGGCAAGCTCTTCATGTTCTGGATTGCTGTAATGGCTAACAAATGGGAAAATTCAATTCTCAGGTACCGTACAACCACCGACTTTTCAGGCAGTGGAGCTCCAAAGTGGGAATGGCAGGACGATATCCTCCTCAAGCCGGATGATAAGTTTGAGAAAGAGGTCGTCAAAAAATTCGATGAGATGCCGGAAAACAAGGCAGGCTGGGCTGCATACGCTCCGCTTTACGATGACATGATCAAAGAGGCCTGTAAAGATTTAACAAAAAGAAGCTTCGGATGGATGACCCGAATTCATCCGCTTACCCTTAAAAGCGGAAGAATCCTCCTGCCTCTTTACTCTGACGGTTTTAATTTTTCCATGATTGCCATTTCCGATGATGATGGTTCAACATGGAGAAACAGCCTCCCGATAGTAGGGCGAGGCCCTATACAACCTGCGCTGGCAGTAAAGAAAGACGGGACAATAGTAGCTTATATGCGCGACAGCGGAGATGCTCCCAACAGGGTGCAGATAAGTACCTCATCCGACAACGGAGAGTCATGGACACTTTCGGAAAAAACTGATATTCCCAATGAGGCAAGTGTGGAGCTCTGTGTACTGAAGGATGGGAAATGGGCATTTTTTGGCAATGACATTACTGACGGCCGCTATCAGCTATCACTGTATCTGTCGGATGATGAAGGCTCTACATGGAAATGGAAAGAACTGATCGAGTATCAGCCAGACAAAAAAGGAAGCTTTTCATATCCATGCATGATACAGACAAACGATGGCTTAATAAATATCTCCTATTCCTATTCCCCCGGGGAAGGCAGGAAGACGATCAAGCATGTTGTCATTGATCCTGCCGTCATTTGTTCGCACCAATCAAATATTGGCAGATAATCCGTTTAGTGCTATAATTTTATGAATATTTTTCTTTTATAAAGGATATAGGCCGGAATAAACAGTACCCCCACATAGATTATTGCATAGATCATACTCACAAATTCAGGTGCGCTTCCCATTGAAGTGAAAAAGTTGCAGAAGTGCTGATTTAAAGTGCTTCCACCCATTTTTATCTCATAAAATAAGAGTGCAAGGATATCTGCCAAAACATATATCGCTATTGCATTTGACCCATATATCACTCCAAACTGTGCTCCTTTCCGCAAATTCAGGATATCAACAACGAAAATGGATGCTGCCAGGGTCATTGCAGCAAGGCCGGAGGTAAACAATACAAATGAACTGGTCCAGATATTTTCGTTTAAAGGAAATACCCAGTTCCAGATAACCCCGGTAATCGTTGAAATGAATCCGAGAAGAAACAGCCAGATCACCTTGTATTCCCGGGAATCTACTTTCAGCAATAGTCTGCCGGCCAGCATACCGCTTATCCCTGTTGCGATTGAAGGGAAAGTGCTCAATATGCCCTCGGGATCCCAGACACCCTGGTATAATTTACCGGGCAGGAATTTATAATCGATCCATTGCGCAAGGTTGATATCGCGCTCCAGCATCACCTTTCCATAACCCGGAGTCGGGATAAAATTTATGGCGAGCCAGTAGCCAACGAGTATCACAGCTGCAATAATTGCCTGTGTTTTCCAGTTTGTCCTGAGAAATATAATTCCGCATACCAGATAAACTATCGCAATCCTGTGCAGGGTCCCGGTGTAGCGTATATCGGCAAAATTAAAATCAGGAAAAAGTCCCAAAATATTAAGCAACATGCCAACAACATAAATTTTGACAGCTCTGCCAATCAGTTTCGGATAGATTGCAGAGGGACTCATCCCTGCATCCAGCCGCCTGGTGTAAGCAAAGGCAATTGCCACTCCTACGATGAACAGGAAGAACGGGGCAATAAGGTCCGTCGGTGTTATTCCGTTCCAGTGCGTATGGTTGAGAGGGGCGTAGACATGTTCTTCATTTCCAGGGAAATTTACAAGTATCATTGCTGCTATTGTGATTCCCCTGAATGCATCAAGCGAAATCAGTCTCCCGCTGCTTTCATTAATTGCTGATTTATTCATTTGTCATTTCTTTATTTCAAAATCGGATCAGAATATCTTACTCATTCGTTTCCCTTAAGCGAGTCTGCAATAAGCGGCAAATTTATTTCGCAGCTGTCTCAATAAGCTCTTCAATTGCACTGACTACCTGAAGGTCGCATCTGCCACCCTGTTCCTTTGCTTTCCCCGTAATTTCGAGACATTTCTCTTTCCATGACGGCGGTGGCCTGGTTCCGCTTTTAATATATCGTGCAGCCTGCAGGCCAAGCTCTGATATTATTGCAAGGTTTTCAGAGAGACCCGATGCTTCCTCAAGTACAGGAGATCTTTTAACCAGCTCCCGGAAGGAGCCATCATTTTCTTTCCACATTCTCAGACAGGCCATTATATTTTCTTCCATTGCCCCATCCCTGGCATTACACCATTTTGTCACGTTATTCCTGAACTCCCGGGCCACTTTCTGATCGGGGGTTGCCACATCGGCAATTTTAGTCAGTGGTGAAAAGACCGTGTACATCGTGTCTCCTTCATTACGTTCATAGATTTTAAGCGGTTCTATAACATCTACCAGCACCTCCAGGGCTTTTGTGTCCCAGGAACCTGCCAGCCTGCGCATCAGCATTCCCTTGTTCCTGATATGCATGGAGCCATTGCCTTCCAGCAGGAGGCTGATAAAGTCGAGACGTCTGTACATATCATCCACATCCTTTACTGAGGAGGCAGACCAGAACCTCTCTGCGATTGCAGCAGTTCTGGGCCAGATCCTGGAATCGACAGTTTCCGGCGTGACAAGTTCTGTCCACATTGTAGCCTCACCACCGACGATTAGTTTCTGCTGTGCCGGTGTCAGTTCCGTATTTGCAGGAACAGGATCGACAAGATAATGGTAGTCCGCCGGCTGCATAAGGTCAATATAGTACCCCGTTGACAGCAGTCCGGTATAGCCGTTCTTAGCTGCCTCAACCAGAGATTCTGTACCCCGCCATGACTGTATCATAATGTCATGAGGAATACCAGGGCGCAGGATCTCATCCCATCCCATCATTTTCTTACCGTTCTTTTTCAGAATCGGAAGAAGCCGGCTGATAAATTCAGTTTCAAGTTCCCGGTATGTAGTCATGCCCTTTTTCTGCATGTAGGCTTTAATCTCAGGATTTCTTTCCCAGTCCTTTCCGGTATTCTCGTCACCCCCGATATGAAAATACTCATCTGGAAAAAGATGAGCCATTTCAGTGAAAAGGCTGTCAAGAAATGTATAGGTATAATCTTTTGTGACATCGAGAGCAGGATCAAAAACACCAAAATAGCGTTGAAGCTCATAATCCCTTTTAACACTGGCAAGCTTTGGATATGCCTTGAGCCATGAGGTGCAATGACCCGGCACATCAAATTCCGGTACAATTCTAATTCCCCTCTGATCAGCATAGGCAATAACCTCCTTCATCTCCTCCTGCGTATAGTAATTGCCCTCAGAACCTAGCTCCTGCAACCTCGGATAGACCTTCGACTCTATACCAAACATCTGATCTTCAGTAAGATGAAGATGCAATACATTCATCTTCACCGAGGCCATGCAATCAAGTGTCCTTTTTATGACATCCATTGGCATCCAGTGAAGGGTTATATCGAGCAGTAAGCCTCTCCATGGGAACCTTGGAGCATCACTTATTTCGATTCCCGGAAAATAATATCCGTCATTATCAACGCTTACCAGTTGCTGCAAGGTCTCAAGTCCTCTGAGAGCTCCAAGATCTGTATTTGCAATGATTGTTACCTGTTTTTCACCTGCAAGCAGCTTGTAGCTCTCATCCTCATATAACTTTAACTCTGCAGGCCTCTTTACCTTAATCAACAGGCTCGCATTCTCTGAATTATCTTTCGGTGTTATCATCCCCTGCCTGAAGAAGAATCCCATACGGTTATCCAGCCGCCGCAACGAACGCGAGGCTTCCTTATAAACCCGCTCTCCGGGGTTTCCTGTAACACCAATTGTGAAATTCTTTTCTATCCGGAATCTTTCCCCTGTCCGCCTGACTTCACGGGGTACAGGCATAAGATCCAATGTTCTGTCCTGACCTGAGGCAATAACAGCAGAAATAAAAATTAAGAAAATAAGTGCTATCCTCGACATCCTATCTGCTTTAAAAGATTAATTCTTATTAAATGTACACATCCTTATTTGCTCATTGAAGGAGGAGCATCATCCTTCCCTGTTCCCCAGATTTTATTTGGTGACGGCCCCATTTCAAATGTCAGGATACCTCCGTCGGTTATCTCCTTCTGGGTAATCCAGGTCCGGGTCATGGTCTTGCCGTTCAATGATGCCGACTGAATATATTTATTGTTTTCCGAATTATTCACGGCACTGATAACAAATGTTCTGTCATTGCTGACTTCGATCGTCACTTTGTCAAAAAGAGGTGTGCCGATTGTGTAATACACGCTTCCGGGGGTAACCGGATAGAATCCCATAGCGCTCAGAACATACCATGATGAAAGAGATCCCATATCTTCATTCCCGCAAATTCCTCCGGGTCCGCTGCGATACAATTGCTCACATACCTGCCTGACCCTCATCTGTGTTTTCCATGGTTCACCAGCATAATCGTACAGATAAGCCACATGATGAGAAGGCTGATTTCCCTGAACATACTGGCCGATCGTTCCTACAACGCCCACATACTTTGGAGGAGTTATGTCAGAACTCATCTCAAACAGAGTATCAAGCTTTGAGACAAATCCGGTGTTTCCGCCAAAAAGGTTAATAAGGCCACGGATGTCATGCTGTACCGACCAGATATATTGCCAGGCATTTGATTCTGTATAATAACGGTTTGGACGGCGTCCGACAAGCAGAGGATCAAAATATTTGTAATAGGAATGATCTCCCTCCTTTACTATTTCCTGCTCATGACCGTCGAGTGCCTCAAGCCACGAGCCGTCAGATTTTTTAGGTCTCATGAACTCAGTCACCGGATCCCAAAGATTGCGGTAATTTGATGCGCGTTTCATAAAAAGCTCATAATCACTAATTTTACCCAGCTCTTTTGCCAGCTGAGCTATACACCAGTCGTCATAAGCCAGTTCAAGTGTATTAGGGACAGACTCCGTGACTTTGTCCACCGGAGTGTAACCTGAACTGATATAATATTTCAGACCTGATCTGCCGGCTGCAGCTGGTACCGGAGGTTTCGGTTCTTCCAATGCTTTCCTGCGCATAGCTTCATAGAGAAAATTCACATCAAAATCCCGGAAACCCTTAACATATGCATCCACGATGATGGGGATCAGGTGGTCACCGACCATCGCCTCTACAAATACGTTCCGGAAATGTTGCGCAGGAAGCCATCCGTACTGTCTTGTCTTTGCCTCTATCGACTTAATAAAATCATTTACATGGTCAGGTGCAGTGAGAGTCAGTAAAGGATGCTGACTCCTGTAAGTATCCCAGCATGAAAACGATGCATAATAGTCCCATCCTCTGGCTTCATGTATTGCCTTATCCGGCCCGATATAACTGCCATCAACATCCTGGGATATATACTGTGCCAGGAATGAGTGGTACATCGCTGTATAGAAAATTTCTTTCTGATCCGGGGACCCTTTGATTCTGATGCGTGACAACTCCCTATTCCATATTTTTCTGGCATCATTCCTTACCTTGTCGAAATTCCAGTCCGGGATCTCAGCCTGAAGGTTTTTTCTGGCGCCGTCCCTGCTAACATAGGAAATTCCCACTTTGACAAGTATTTGTTCATTTTCCAACGTTCTGAAGGTCACAAAAGCCCCGATTTCCCTGCCTTTTTCTCCGTTTTTATACGGCCATATGCTTCCTCCCGATTCCGGTGTCTTGTACTCATTGTCGAAAGTACCGTAGTATCTGAACGGCTTGCTGAATACAGCTATAAAATAGACATTCCCGGAACCTGAACTCTTTACCCCTTCAATAATGCTGTCAGCCCTGATAATCAGATCCGAAAGTTCCACGGAGGAGTTATTGCCAATCTGATGACCCAAATCGAGTATTATCCTTGAATTGTCCGATTCCGGAAAAGTATAACGGTGAAATCCGGCTCTTCTGGTGGAGGTAAGTTCCGCTTTTATATTATAGTCCTTCAGAATGACAGAGTAATATCCCGGGGAGGCTGTCTCGTCTGCATGATCAAATCTTGACCTGTAACCCTCACCGGGATTTTCAATTGATCCCGGTACAGTTTGCAGTTTATTGCCAGTTGCCGGCATGAGCAAAATATCGCCGCCATTCACCATCCCCACCCCGCTCCAGTGCGTATGGCTGAAGCCCATGATTGAACTTCCTGAATATACATACCCTGCAGCATATGTCCAGCCCTGATCATTGACATCCGGACTAAGATGGACCATGGCAAAGGGAAGGGAAGCTCCCGGAAATGTATGCCCGAAGAATTCCGTACCAATAAACGGATTAACATAATCAACAGGATCGTCTGATTGAGCATCCATGCTGATAAATATGCCGGAACCCAGTATCAGCATCAGTAATTTTAATCTCATAGCCTGGTGATAGATTATTGCTTAATTATATCCATTTGATCCCTGACGCTTTCTTCATTGTGTTTATGCGAGATAAGGCTAAGCACTTTAAAAAGCGCTGCCAGATATCTTCCTGTATTCCCGAAATGCTCCTCTTTTATCCTGGCGATCATTAAGTTATGTGTTACATATCAACTGCCATTGAACAAATTATTAACAGCATATGACCAGTATATTGATCAAATATCAACCATTTATCAACCATATATCAACTGCAAATTACCATTTTAGAAACAACTTTTAAACCAGATACCAACCATCTGAAGGTTGTCTGTTAACCGCTTATCAACAGTTTATTAACCAATTATCAACATTTTTTCAACAACTTCGACTAAAAGATCAGTGACTAAATCAGGAATAAGGAGATCTGGTCATAGGTCTTCAATCATCCAATTGTCAGGAGAACCGGGAGCTGGCACCGTTTATTTCGTCATGGATATTTATTAATATAAATGCAAGAACCAATAAAAAGAGAATTATTGCAACAGTATACAGCAACCACTTTGAACCCGTGATATCCGGAACCGGTTGTTGAAAGAACGCAGGTAATTGCTTTTTCAATAAAACCAGCACTACAATATAATTTACTACATACAGGTGATGATTAAGGAGGAAGACGCCTCCGAACAGCCCGGTTACGCAATAACTGATAAATATGTAGGCACCAAGATACATCATAAAAAACAGCAGTGCATCTTTTCTTTCGAAGGAATTTCCTGACTTCACTGTTACTACCCACCCGGTTATTGCTACGATGATAAGGGATATAATGGCGGCTATACTCCCAAACATTGTGATATCCCTGAGGTTCTTTGCTTGTGTCAAATCCCCCGAAAGAACATCAAATACCGGTGAATTGGTAATAACGAATAATGGTATAAAAACGAAAACCAGCAAAAAGGCAACTTTATTCTCCCATGGTTTTGCACTAAATGATTCTTCCGGCCATTCAGAAGTGAACACTCCGTATGCCATTAAGCTGCCTCCAAAGAATCCTATGCTGTATTCCATTACATTCCACATATTAAAGCGGATCTCCAGGACATTACCCAGTATCTGAAGGAAATTTCCGAAGGCAAATCCGAAACCAGCGCCTAAAGCCGAGAACAGTGCCACCCGCAGTGGCGATTTATAATTATTCCTTGCCATATGCCAGATCATCGCCAGCCCTGCTCCAAGGCAGACGGCCCATGCTTCAGACCTGGGAGGGGTCATGAGTACTTCGAGCTGGTTTATAAGAAAGCTGTAGGCGATCAGGCCACCGGCAGCCATTTCGGCAACCAGACATCCCCAGTTGACACGCTTCTGATCAGAAGATCCTAAAGTCAGTCCTGTGAATCCTCCTCCCAGAAGGCCAAAGAGGGCACCTATTACGAACAGCATCAATAAGCCATACGATGTATTCATAAAATCCGTACTCCTTCCGTAACCGACCACCTTCCCGTAACTTATCATCCCGCCTGCGCCCCAGCCAATAGCAGAGCTCATGGCAATAAGAAGAATTTTGGAATACCACTCCCTGCGCCCGGAAACAAGTACAAGGGCCAGAGCTCCTATAGCTCCTGCCCATGCCGCTCCCTGTTCATGTCCGAACTGGCCTCTGATAGCCCAGGCAGTTCCGAATGACAAACCGACTATCAGAATACTGATCCATTGTTTTTTCATATCCGGATATTTTACTTAATCGAGTCATATTTATTATGTTGCAAACATGAAGCTGTCAATTGGCAAAATGCAGTTAGCAATACTTGCAATGGCAAAAGCCTTTTAACCTAAACTCAAATCCATGTAAACTCCTGTCATATAACTTTTTAATTATTTATGAGTATCTTACTACTTACTGCTTACTACTTACTGCTTACTACTTACTACTTACTACTTACTACTTACTACTTACTACTTACTACTTACTACTTACTTTTTCACTTACTGCCTACTGCCTACTGCCTACTGCCTACTGCCTACTGCTTTCTGCCTACTGCCTACTGCTTTCTGACTGAAACAGGTTCGCTTATTACCCCCAGATACCTTCCCATCCAGTAGGGCAGCAGCCATATGTCGCCAGCGCTCATCTCCTCCCTGCCGCCACCGTTTCCGTCAAGATCGAAGCGGTTGGTGTTATGACGTGAGATCCTCAGTTCGTCGGGTGGCAACACCTCTTTAATAGTCTGTTCCCTGAAATTAGGTTCAATAAATTCGATATCCTTCCGGTGGCTGTTGTTTACTGACCACACAATCAAATCAAGCGGGTATTCCTGCAGGTACCAGATTGCATCCTTCAGATTAATATCCTTTGTATCGGCCAGTGCTGTCATAATATTCCATAATCCCTCCTTTTCCGGACTCTCAGCTTTCTGATGATCAATTATTGCTTTCCTGTAATCAGCCTTGAGGGTATCGTTGAAAGCATAGCGGTACAGACCCCAGTAGCCAACATAATACATCTCATCATCGGAATGATTCCACCCTCCTGAAAGCATCTTATTCCATTCGCTTGCCTCTTCAGGAGCACTGTCAACTCTGTTCATCGGTATCATAAGATTATGAAGGTAACCATGCTTTTCCATAAGGTTAAATGCCACCTCCCTGTACTTTTCCTTGCCCGTGAAATGATAAGCCGTCTGGAGCATGGCAATGATATTTGATGAATTAAGCTTACGGTCTCCCGATGTACTGTGCAAAGCGTTGACATAATCAGGATTCCACTTTCCCCACAGGGTGGGATTACCGTCCCAGTCAATAAGGTACAAATTATTTTTCACGATATAGGACATCAGTGTATCAATGAGCATAACGGCTTTAGCCTTCACCTCCGGCACATCAACCAGTTCAGCGATTGCGCCAAAGGCAAAGACATGTCCGATCACCTCATCACTGCTGGTGGTGGATTTCCAGTCCCACTCCGGATCTTCAGCCCTTCGCCATGCCTTGTCATTATACTTGTAACCGCGTCTTTCAAAAGAGCGGGAGGGAAAGCCCGGAATCGAATTAATGGTGTATAATCTCTCCATGGCGTCAAGTGATTCCCTTACATTTTGCAGAGCCTCATCCGATTTTGTTACACTATACCGGAATGTTTCGCCGGCCAGGTACATTGAGGTCCATAAGCCATCGTTATCAGAATCTTCCAGGCTTCCTGTAGTGACATCCCCATTCTTCATAGAGGAGACTGTTGCATTGAAGCCAGTCCTGATATGCCTTTCCCGTACCTCTTTTTCATAGAACATGGCTTTGTCATATAGTGTCATCTCACCGAAGTTAATCCTTCCCAGCCCCTTGTTTGTTAATATGAGTACGGAGTTATCCGGACCTTTGGCAATTTTTGCCACTGTATCGGAAGGGATCCATCGTTCAGAGGCATAATAGTCAAATTTCCCGTTATCACGCAGTTTCATTGCTCCCCATGTGGAACCAAACCAAACAGTTCCATCTATCCCGGTTACACAGGTCAGTTCTGTCCATGGCATTTTATCGTGAAGGTCCCCTATCTGCTTACCGCTTTTCAGATCCACCTCAATATATCCTGCCGATGTTCCTGCAATCAGTTTTTCGGGAAATACCTCGAAACAGGTAAGATTATCACGGGTGAAGACTGGCTCCAGAACTTTAGTCTCAGGATTGAAAGAGCTTATTGATTTGGTTCCCAGCACAAAGAACAAAGCCCTGGAATCATCGAATTTTATATCCTTCACCTCCTCATTATTCAGGGATCCGTTCCAGAGCTGCTCTGAATTCTTCAGCAGGATAATCTTTTTACCGTCGGATATTAGAAAGTTAAAATCCTTCCCTCCACTGAATATTTTTGCACCGGGAAGGGAATGTACAGAATAAAGATTCCCTGCCCACGCATTGCTGAAAACTGCCTTATCGTCGACATAGACCAGCTGATTCCGATAAGTCCCGATCGCTGAAATTTTTTTATCGGAGGTCTGCAGGTCCTGGACATCCTTCACAATATTTCCCGGAAAAAGAAATTGACCATCTCTCAGACGCAACAAGCCTTTGGACGACAGAATCTGAATATAGCCATTCCTGTCGGAGACTACGTTAATTAACTGAGCAGCCGGATCCTGGGAATAGTACTTTATGCTGTAATCCTGCAGGTAAGGTACATCTGTATATACTGTCTCTGCTGAAGATACTGGCTTTGAATTATTGCCAGTACAGTTTGTCAGGCTTATTAGCACTGCTAACAAAAGCGGGTAGTTTTTTTTCATCATGGCTGACTATTGTAATTATTTGGATAAACAAAATGCATTTAACCCCTTTCCTGTGTCCTATCGAAAAGGTCTGTCTTGCTTATTTCACCCCTGTCTCTATAACTATCCGGACCACAGCATTGCTCCGCCGAAGCGGTGATGCGCAGGCTTAGGGGGGATTTGGGGATAGAAACGAACTTATTAAAAATTCCCGGCAATCAACCATTCCGCCTTAATGGATAGAAAGGGAAGCAAAAATCCCAGATAGAAAGGGTGCTGTACGCATGAACTTACAGCACCCTGATCTTTACAAAACAAAACCTCAAAAAGCTCTATTGCAATAACCAGATCTTTGAAAATTCATCGTCAACAGCGGGAGAGAGAGTGGCTACGCCCATATCATAGGCCTCCCTGTTCTGACCCGATTCATTCCCGGGGTACCTGAACCGTATCGGGAATTTATAACTTGTCAGGTTGCCGTTATCAAAAATATACGGAAGCTGTGTTCTGCGCAGGTCAAGATAAGTCTCAACAGCCACCGAGAAGAGGGCAATCCATTTCTGTTCCGCGATTTTAGCAAGATCCCCGGCATTATCGCCAGGAAGGGCAATAGACGGCTGAGCAAGATAATCAGCAATATCTGATTCGCTTATGCCCCAGCGTTCCATGGAATACCTTATACCTGTTCTGTAATAGGTATCGGCATTACCGGTAATATATCCTTTTACAGCAGCCTCAGCAAGAATGAACTGAACTTCATCCTTGTTCATTATCTGAGCCCTGATCAGTTCATGGGAATTTTCCTGGAACAGTTTTGAATATTTGGAAACTTTGAAATTGCCATATGTTCCTCCTGCAGCTGTATTATAATGTCCGTTGCCATTTTTAAAATCTCCGTTCATCCCGGCTATCCATCCGGCATACACCTTATTTGAATCAAGGATATTGGAAATCTGGGCAGCGATTTCCGGATTTGACCTGTCAATATATTCCCAGGTGGATGTATAGGTATATCCATTCGGGTCAGTTGTATTAAATGAAACGCCATCCTGAAGAATATCGCCGGTCCATGGTTCTTCGATCGGAGCAAACCAGACTTCCATCCTGGGATCTTTCAGCTCTGCCATCAGGTCAACGAGTGTTTTGCATGGCCTTCTTTTCTCAAAATCACCGCTGTTTGCCCAGTTATTTGATCCACCTACCCATGAGTTTACAGGGGTTGTCCCCACATAAGGCATTGATGCATTCATGTCAGATTCCTCAGAGAGCAGGGGAAGAGCAGCTACTGCACTGATCTTTGCGCCGGCATCGGAAAGTTTTGCGGATTCACGCATCAGCAGACGCAGCTTAAGTGAATTGCAGAATTTCAGCCATTGGGTTTTATCACCACCAAACATCAGGTCATATGTAGAATTTACTACGTCGCTTCCGCCGGTGATCATTGCGCTTGCATCATCCAGCTCCTGCAGGAGACCGGCATAAATATCGGCTTGTTTGTCATAAACGGGATAGAGGAGCCCTTCCCGGCCTTTAAGAGCCTGACTGTAATACACATCCCCGTAATAATCAGTCATGAATGAGAAAAAAAGAACCCTGAAAGTTGTAAAAATACCAACATGGGTATCAGAGCCTCTGTCTTTGGCTAAACCAATTGCAGAATCAATGAATTTAAGAATAGTCATTGCATCATACATATCGGTTGGCAGCCCTCTGAAAGAGTTGTAATAGTTATCGCCACCCTGGTAATTACGCATGGTATACTGAACAGCACCGGGAAGTCTTGTATCTCCCCATCCCCTGTCCTGGTAAAAAATACATGATTGCCTGATTATGGAGGATAACAGGAATGGGTCATTGAGTGATTCGATAGCATCCTTTTGCTGCAGCAGGTCATTTTGCCGCAGAGCCTCTTTACTACAGGAAGATATTCCTATGAGCAAAGAAAGAATGAATATTTTTGTGATAAATGATTTCATATTTTTCTGTTTTTAAATGAAAGTCAGACATTAAAAATCGAACGCCAGCTTAAATCCCATTGACCTGATGCTTGGCAACGTTGCCCTGAGAATTCCCTGGTTTATGCCAACTCCCGTGAATGCAGACTCAGGATCTTCATGCCTGCCCGATTTATTCCACTGGAAAATGTTCCTTCCTATCAGGGAAATATTGACATTACTGACACTGATCTTGCTTGTCAGGGAATTTGGAAGTGTATATGTAAGGGAGACCTCTTTCATCTTAAAATTAGTAGCATCATAAGTTCTAGTTGAGGTGAAGTTCCATATTACGTCGCCATAGCTATTGTAAGGGAACTGATAGAATGTATTATTCGGATCAGCACCATTGACAATATAATCGGCATCAGTAGCTTCGGCAGGGTCGCCGGAATAATCGGGATTCAGGAAAACACCTTTTGCATAACTGGCATCATTGAAGTCGGAGCGCTGACCATCATTGTTGGTATTGATGGCTTCGTACATGCTGGATCCTTCTGCCGGCCAGGGAAGACCGCCAAGTTCAGGAGTACGTCCGCCGTTCCACCAGGGATTATCAGGACCTGAGCCCAGAGTGGTATTAACCCTTCCGTTGGATTCCAGGTATTGCTGGTTAACTGATATATACTTTCCACCTTTACGAAAACTACTGACAATGTTAAGTGAAAATGACTTATATCTTATAGTGGTATTGCCGCCAAGTATAAAATCCGGGTTGTAGTTCCCCAGCATAGCCCTGTCAGTCTCATCGGGTGAATTCTGGAATTCACCTCCAGCACCATCAAGAAGAGGCATTCCGGCATACCGGCCTGTTTTTACCCTGAGGATCGGGTTTTGTTCATAAATATTACCGATCTCTTCACCTACCGCAATTTTTACAACAGTCTTTCCATCATACCCGGCGAATACGTAACCCTTAGGGGCAAATTTATCAGACAGGCTGGTAATGTGTGCTTTATAATGGGTAAACGAAACCGACAGATCCCAGCTCCAGTCCTGTGTTCTTACAGGAGTAACCGTCAATCCCCATTCATAACCTTTGCTCTCGACATCACCTACATTAGTAGTCATGCTTGAATAACCGGTTCCCTGAACCAGGGGAATAGATCCAAGTTGATCGTTCTGGTTTTTAATGAAGTAGGTAAAGTCAAACATCACTCTTCTCTTAAATAACCACAGATCAGCTCCGGCTTCTTTCGTAATTGAATGCATCGGCTTGATGTCAGGATCAACCAGTGTAGCATTAAGGGAGGCTGTTTTTACAGTTCCTGACCAGTCAGGTGAATCAAAGGTATATGTATCGATGGATCTCTGTTTGACAAGTCCATTACCTACATCCGCCAAGCCTATCCTTATTTTCAACAGGTCAATCGCTTCAGGAAGCTGGAATGTTTCTGACGCAACCCACGAAGCAGAAAAGGAGGGATAGAAATAATGGATTTTTTCTTCAGGCAGGTTTCCTTTCCAGTCATTACGTCCCGTGACTCCCACAAAAAGCTGATTATTCCATCCCACGTCAGCTGTTCCATATACGCTATAGGAAGGAGATGCACCCCACCCATAAGATGCGGTCAGCTTCCCCGGAAAAGCATTGGCCATCGTAAAGAGGGAAGGAACAACAAGAGAAGCTGCATTCATGTCATAACTGCTTGAATTAACATAGGCATAGTTTGCTCCTCCGTTAACTGTGATGTTAAATTTACCGACATTTTTATTAAAAGTCAGGATAGCATCAGAATTAATCATAAGGTTGCTCGAATTGCTGGTTTGGAACTGACCGTCACCGGCACCCGCGCGCTGAGAGAGAGCTCTTTTTCCGAATGATTGCCTGTATTCATAATTTTCTACCACATTATCCAGCCCCGAACGAACCATCAGGGAAAAGTCTTTACTTAACTGCCAGTCCATCTGAACTTTGCCAAAAAAATTATCACGAGTAAAAATGTTTATTTTCTCATAGGTTGACCACCAGGGATTTTCCGTATCAACATCTATCCCGTTGTCCTTCATGATTGCGCCATTCATAAGCACTCCGTCGAAACCTGTGAGCCAGTAATCTTTCATATCCGCAAGTGGCTGAAGGTTGGTCGGAAAATTGAACAGCAGGTTATTAAGGATACTGTTCGATCCTACCACGTTAGCCTTGTTTGGTGAAAATGTACGTACATAGCTCACATTTGCAGATATTTTTACCTTATTCGTCAGTTTATATTCAGAATTAAGAGAAATTGATTTCTGATTTGTCTGGGTATTGGGCATAACACCCTGGTTTCCCAAATTGCTGAAGGAGAGACGGAAGGCTCCCTTGTCATAATTGCCATTAATATTGACGTTTGTGGTCATGGTAGTTCCGGTCCGCAGGTAGGCCTTCATCCTGTTCTCCTTTGACGAGACCTGCGGTCCTGTTTCCCATTGCTGGTCTTTCACATTCCAGTAATCGGCAGTATAACTCCCGTCAAGAGGAGGTCCCCAGGTGTCAGTATTGTCATACTCCCATTCATAGGCACGTTCACCCTGTCCAAACTGCTGCTGCTCCTCTATGAACTGATAAGGCTGATCCCACGTAAGCGCAGTGGAGACTGATACGCCAATGCCTTTTTTGCCTCCGCGTCCTGATTTGGTGGTGATCATTACTACCCCATTACCTCCATCCGAACCATATAGTGCTCCGGCGCTGCCGCCTTTCAGCACTGTTACATTTTCAATGTCTTCAGGATTCAACTGAGAAAGGATGTTACCAAAATCAACCCCGTTTTTATTTGTAAATGACTGAGTTCCCACCGGAACGCCATCTATCACATATAAAGGCTGACCTTTGACTGAAACGTTGGCATCACTTGTTGATGGCATTGCAGTTGTTCCGCGGATATTTACCAGTACAGAGGAAGTGGGGTCACTGCTCAAGCTTGTAAGGTTCACACCACTGATCTTACCCTCAAGCGATTTCATGACGTTTGTGTTTCCGGCTCTTACCATCTCATCGGACTTGACTTCGCCGACAGAATAAGCCAGGGATTTCTTTTCTCTGGTAATACCCAGAGCAGTCACAACGACCTCATCCATTGCAATACTCTCCTGGGTCATCACCACATCAACAACCGTTCTTCCATTCAGGGGAATTTCCTGGCTCCCCATTCCCAGAAATGTAAAAATCAGCGTTGCCTCCGTATTGGGAGCAGTAATGGTATATTTCCCATCAGGACCCGCCAGGGCCCCCGTAGAGGTACCTTTTACAACGACAGTAGTTCCCGGAAGAACTTCTCCCGTTGAGCTCTTGACAACACCACTCACTTTGACCTGGGCAAAAATGCTGCTGGAACATAGCACAAACAAGCCCATGAGGAGCAGTTCTAACACCTTTTTTTTCATAGGATAAAAGATTAGTTAATAATAATTAAATGCATTCCCAAATCTTAAGGTCAGTAAAGAGTTTATACACAATTATCTAAATTGTTATTCAAAGTTATGCTTTTAACTTGGATCAAGATTATAGAATATTAGTCTTCTTACATCAAATATTAACCTTTTCTCATAAATATTAACAAAGATACTTGCAAACAGATAGCAATATGACAAATAAGGTTAATATTCCATTACATAATTGTTACATGATAGTTTATATCCGCATTGGATATCTGAATTAGCGAATGAATTTATTATTTCTATATTTCAATGGAATACAGACAAACAAGCCTGGGGAGCTTGTATCTTTTCTGAGATCAAATAGCCATCGAAGCTTTTAATCTGAACTAAAATATTTGCAATTTAAAATTTAACCACTGAGTTTCACCGGGTAGCATGGAGTAAGACACTGAGTTGAATTCAGTGAGTCTTAAAACTGGAGATACACGGAGTATGAATCCGGGCGACTAGGTGAAAACTCCGGGTAACCCCGTGGTTAAATTACTTAATTATATTTTCCGCTACCGTTTTACAGGTTTACCATAGACCTCAATCCAGTCAAGCCTGGAACACGCATCGCTTGCCCCGCCTGTCATAAGATCTGTAAAACCCACTTCCTCAACTTTCGAGAGATCGGGATCCGAAACCGGTCTTATTTCGATTACAGATTTAATATCAAGTGTGTACCAGGTTATATCTGCAATATTGAATTCGGTTATCCGCCAGTCCTTTGATGTGCAGTCGCCCAGGTTTCCCACCAGCCAGGTACCGTCAGCAAGCTTCAGGAGTGGATGCAGGCAGCGAAGGCCGGCTTGCTTTGATCTCCACATTATCTTTCCGATAGCTGCTCAGATCAACATAAAATTTTGGATTTTTCAGGGTTACTGCCCAGTTGCCCAGGCATAAGCCGGACCATATATAATACGGATCATCGGAAGGTGTATCATGGTGACTTTTCTTAATGCTGTCACAACCAGGACCATATAATCCCAGTAAAAGATCCTTGTTCGCCACATGCGCCTGTGTAACTGGTGTTGCTGCAGGGATCTCCTTCCAGTCTTCCCTGAAGAAAAGTCCGGGCCTGTACTGTGCTGTACAATAAGCAAGAGGAAACAGAAGAGAAACCAGACAAAGCTTAAGTAATCTTCTGATAGATGAGTTATTGGAAATCTTATTCATTTTGAGTTGTTTTTGTATGGAAACTTTATTTATTTATTAAATTGCAATATCAACATGACATTTACTGAACCCGTTATGTTCAGGATCATTTGGAATTAAAGATCACAAGAAATAATTAATAAAGCAATATGAAAGTTAAATATGCCGTACAGTTGTTTATTATTTCAATTTCACTCATCATTCACCCGTCATGTAAAACTATGAAAACTGCCGACCTTATACTTCTGAACGGGAAAATTATAACGGTAAACAAGGATTTCACGATATTCGAGGGCCTTGCCATCACCGGCAACAAAATCACCGCAACCGGAACCAGCAGTGAAATGAAAAAACTGTCCGGCTCCGGAACAAGGATACTGGATCTTCACGGGAAATGTGTCATCCCGGGTTTGATAGATTCTCACCTTCACCCTGAATCAGCCTCTGTCAGCGAACTCGAAGAGAAAATCCCTGATGTTCATACTATATCACAACTGCTAGGATGGATAAGGGAATGTGAAGGGTCAAAGCCTGCAGGGAGCTGGATCATAATGCCAAAATTCTTCCCGACAAGACTAATGGAAATGAGGCAGCCGACACTGTCTGAGCTCGACAGTGTCTCTCCCGGCCATCCTGTTTTTCTTAACGGATCATTCGGAGGGATGATAAATTCCACCGCCATGAAGATTTCGGGGATCACTCCGGCGACTCCGCACAAGGGTATCCTGAAGGACCCAAAGACGGGGGCCCCTACCGGATTTATCAGATCATCAGCTTTCGGACTTCTGAAAATACCTGAACAAAAGGTTCTTTCATACAGCGAAAAAGAGGATGCGCTCTGTGCAATGCTCAGGCGGTACAACGAGTATGGTCTCACAAGTCTCGTCTCGGGACAGGGTGATCCTGAGTCGGTTAGAATGTATAAAGATATGGAAGACAAAAAGATACTTACTGCCAGGATTTACCAGAATATACTGCTGGCGTCAATGTGGGACAGCACATTGGAATCTCCGGGTGAAAAAATAAAGCAGTATCCCTGGGTCACCGGCGATGGGGATGAATGGGTTCGAATAGGCCAGTTAAAGGTTTACCTTGACGGAGGCATACTTACGGGAACAGCCTTTATGGAAGAGCCCTGGGGTGTTAATGCAGCCGGGATTTATGGTATCAGTGATCCGGCTTACCGCGGAGTGGTGAATTTTACCAGGGAACAGCTACTATCGGTTGTTTCGGCCGCCAATGAATTAAACTGGAGTTTTACGGCCCATGCAACCGGGGAGGCAGCCGTTGACATGCTGCTTGATGTGTATGAGGCTGTAAACGGACAAAAAACGATAAAAGAAAAAAGATTCTCCATCATACATGGTAATTTTTTCAATGATAATGCAATCAGAAAGATGGCGGAGCTGGGAGTTTATGCCAATATCCAGCCGGCATGGTATTATAAGGATGCCGATGCGATGAATTCGATACTAGGCAGTGAAAAGCTGAAAATCTTCCATCCCTACAGGAGATTGACCGATGCTGGTGTAATGATCAACGGAGGCTCCGATCATATGGTAAAATGGGATGCCAGCACTTCAATTAATCCCTATAATCCTTTCCTTGCCATGTACTCAATGGTTACAAGAAAAACTGAACGAGGTTCTGTCTTCAATCAGGAAGAAAGCCTTACAAGAGAGGAGGCTCTCAGGGCCTATACAATCAATAATGCCTATGCAACATCCGAAGAAACAATCAAAGGATCGATCGAACCCGGAAAACTGGCTGACCTGGCAGTTCTAAGTGATAACATCCTCACCTGCCCCGCCGACAGCATAAAAGAGATCAGATCGCTTATGACTATCCTGGATGGCAAAATAATATATACTTCACTTGCTCCTTTCTGATAATATTTATTCAAAGATGAAAGTGCCGAAGTGATTATATTCATGAAAGCTTTTGTCGATCTTCTGCCATGCAAAATGCTTCGTACCATTGTCATAATCGATTCTGTACATATTTGCCCTCCATTTGGTACCTGAAACAGGCGGAACATTATTCAATGGTACCAGAAGTTTATATGGTATGAAAAATTCAGCCATCCACCCGGTAACGGTTGCTCCGCTGACCTTCTGTCCTCCTGTAACTGACGTAGCATGCTGAGTAAGACGTTCACCCTCATAATGCCACGGCCTCCATCCAAAGAATTTTCCCTGGTAGTTCGGTATTATTATAGGCAGTTCATAGTTAAGGGGAGAAACTTCATATTCGAAATATACGGGGAAGCTCTCATCCGGCCATAGAAAAACCTCCACAACATCTTCATTGTAGAGATCAAGGAAATCTCCCTTCAACGTTGAGGTAAGCTTTTTATCTTCGCAATTGAAAAGGAAATAGATGCCAGTTTCAGAATAGAGGACCTTAACCCTGGTGGAATACCCCGGGGTGGACTCCCCTTTCTGAACCACATTGAGCCAGTCGGTACTCTTCCACTCAGGAGAACTGCCGTCACCGGTCACTGTGAAATCCCTGCATTTCTTAACTGTTGTTGAACCTGGTTCCGGTACCGCGGCAAATAAAATACTGTTCATAGGCATTACAAGAAGAAACAGGAATAATGTAAACATTTTCACCGAGGCTCTCAATTCGGGCGTCTCTGTTACCGGGGATAAACGATTGATCTTTGATTTCATGGCTATTGTATTGATTAAGATTATCTTTTTCATGGATTATTGACCATATGAGATTTCAATCAGTGCAGAACGTAAATTCCCGGCGCTGTTTTGTCCATGGAATTGCCATACGAATCGGTAGCTGTTAACTCAATGGTATATATTCCGAATCTCTGTTCGGGTACCCGGATGCTGAAGATATCATCAGATTCCGTCAGACTGGTTTGCCCATTATTACTGAGTTCAAATTCCAGATATTTGTCAGGCTTCGATTTGGGTATAAGCCTGGCTTTTGCATTCCGGATTGATGAACCGTCGGAAATGCATGCCTGGACCACGTTGTCCCCTGTAACTCTTACCCACAGCATATCAGGCGGCGTATTGTCCTTTCCTGATATTTTCAGGTTGACCTTACCCCTTTTAATAATATGATTCGGATAGTCCGGAAGCCAGTATTCAGCAATAAGACCGATCTCCTGATTTTCCGGACATTCTGATGAGATCAGAGGCTCGGAATATTTGGCCGATCCTCCGACATGGTCATAGGAGCCCCAGTTGTCAGAGTATCTTAAGTTTATTCCGTTTGGATTGACAAAGCTGCTATGACATGTCAGGCTGGTACGCCAGAGCTTACCTTCATCCCTTGCAAGAATTACAATCGATTCTCCGGGATTTGCCACCCCATCGCCATTGCCTTTACCAAGCATTATTGTCTCTTCATGAATTCCTTCCCTGGCAACAGTAACAACTTTCCCGTCTGCCACTTCAAAATCCTTCAATTCCGGTAGATCTTTACTGAATATGGGGATTTCAATAAATTCCACCCATTCATTACTGAATTTATCGGTGACAGTCAGCCTTAATCTTTCAATTTCGACAGTATCGGAGTTAACATGAAATATCATTGGAGTTCCCCGGTCAGAGATCTTATTTGCTTCTATGGTCTCATAGGCGGATTCACCCTTTATTACTGAGGTACTATTGCGGGTTGCGGTCAGCGAAGCCTTTATTCCGGTGGCAGTATTGCCGCCTTTGTTCAAAAGATCTATTTTAATGGATACATTCTGACCGGAATATGCAATATTATCCTTGCCAACAGTAAAGGAAGCCACAGAAATATTGGCACCATCACCCGACTTGTTTATACCTATCTCATGCAGACTGCCATTGAACCCGATCTTTAGTCTCCCCATATCATCGCTTATCAGGTCATAGCTTTTTGACTTTTGATTTCTCAGGTCAGTATCGTTTATGAGATAGGAGGTATTTTTATCATAAACCGCAGGTGTGGTGACCATCAGGCTTACAAAAGTCAATAATGTCCCGTCAGGGAGATGGTCTCTTACGGAGCATCTGAATCCCCTTTTGTCTACATTCTCAAGTATAGTGAATCCGCTGACATCCCTGTCTGTGCTGACCTCATAGTCCCAGACCGAAAATTCAGGATATACATCTATATGATTCCACCTTGCCGGCTTGCCGGGAGGATTTTCAAAGGTCTTCATCAGAAATGTGAACATCTCTCCCATGCCGCAGGTAGAGTGCTCTGCGGGATATACTTTATATTCATAGTTATCCATCACCTGAGTCCAGATCTTATTCAGGTCACGGTGGTAATACCTGATAAAATCCTGATTACCAAAATTAAGGCGTACATTTATCCCGCCGTAGTTTTTATACATATCAATATGCCTGTATTCTGCAGGGAAATCTTTCGGTCCAACGACAAATTCAGCCGAACCACAGAAGCTTCCTATGGCAGATACCATCTGGGGATATTTTCCGCCAATCCAGAAAGACATGAATCCACCCATTGAAAGACCGGAAATTGCCCGGTGATTCCTGTCAGCTATTGTCCGGTAATTTTCATCAATAAATGAAACGAGTTCGGGAAAATAGAGCGGGAACTGACGGAATGTCTCTACGGGTGATACGTTATAGGGACGCAGGTAATACTCCTGGCCGGGGCTGCGGTTATATCCATCAGGCTTAACAACGATGACATCATGGCCGGCCACGAAATTTGCAATATTGTCGCCATTGTTATCATCTCCTTTTTCGAAACCGCTATAGGAATCAGGGCCGCTCCCAAAATATCGCTGCGACCATCCGTGGTAGAAATAGATAACAGGGTAACTTTTCGAAGGCTTTTCGAAATAGTCCGGAGGAAGAAAGATCCTGAAATTCCTTATCTCTCCGAAGACGTTACTGTAATGCCTGGAATCGATTATTGTAACATCACCGGCAAAAAGATACCTGCTGCAGAAAAAAAGGCCGGCAAACAGAAAGCGGGATAAAAAAATAAAAATACTCCTGTTCATATTATAGGATTTAATTAAGGCAATGCAAATTATAATAAATTCCGGTTAACTGCAAATGCTATGAAACCAGCCTGAGCGACCGACTGTTTTATCCATTGCAACTGATCAAAATATTCTTTCTGTATGTTTGATTTTACGCAAAGTTCGTAAAGACTATTATCTTTGGAATAATAATTTAATGCAATCATTGCCGGAAGGAAATCAGGTCTTACTGCGTCAAATTTTATTTATATGGATGTCATATCATTAACAAGAGCCCTGCTATCATTCAATAATATCAATCCACCGGGAAATGAGGAGGAAATAGCACTGTTTACCGGAAATATTCTTTCGGAGAATGGTTTCCATGTGGAATATCACCCCTTTGGATATGGGCGTCTGCATTTAATTGCAGAACGGGGACTATCAGACAGCAAGGCCCCTATTGTCTTTTCGGGCCATTTTGATACAGTGCCGCTGGGTAATAAACCATGGAGCTTTGATCCGTTCAGTGGCGATGTTCAGGATGGAAAAATATATGGACGTGGTTCCAGCGACATGAAATGTGGTCTTGCGGCGATGATCATGGCATCATTAAGAGCATTTGAGGAATCTTCACCCGACGGAGGCATCAGGCTGATATTCACTGCTGCTGAAGAACTGGGATGCACAGGCATCCTGCAGTTGTCAGAAGAACTAAGCAGTCCGGGAAAAGCCCGTGCCATAATAGTCGGTGAACCTACTTCAAATCATCCTTATACAGGGCACAAGGGAGCATTATATCTTAATGCAGAAACAAAGGGAATATCGGCCCATTCATCAATGCCACACCTGGGTGACAATGCTATCTATAAAGCGGCAATGGCAATTATTAAGGCCAGGGATTTTGATTTTAAGACGGAAAGCGATCCATTGCTCGGCTTGCCGACAATCAATGTAGGAAGAATGAGCGGCGGGATGAACATAAACTCCGTACCTGACCATGCAGAGTTTACAATTGATATAAGATCAACCTCCAGGGTTGACCACCAGGAGATCCTTTCAAGACTGGCCTTTGAATTAGGACCGGAGACTGCTCTTGAGGTCCTTGTGGACATGGGGCCTGTTTTTACAGATGAAAATGATCCCTTTGTTCAGCTGGTATACGAGACCTGCGGTATCGACAGGATTACCAATTCCCTTCCCAGGACAATGCCCTACCTTACCGATGGATCGGTATTGCAAAGATTGTATGGAGGAGTTCCTGCAATTATCCTGGGGCCAGGGCAACAGGAAATGGCACATCAGACAGACGAATTTTGCTATGTAAGCAAACTAGAGGAAGCAGTTGAAATTTATTACAAAATAATTACAAAATGGAGGAATTGATTATGGATAATTATCCGGATAAAATTAAAAATGACGAGCAGCTTGAGGAGATAATATCACGGCCGGGACCTGAGCTCATTGAAATGTTTTCCAGGCTCGATGGCGATATTATGTTTCTGGGAGTTGCAGGCAAAATAGGACCATCCCTGGCCAGAATGGCAAAACGTGCCTGTGATGAGGCAGGAATTAAGAAAAGGATTATCGGGGTCTCCAACTTTGAGAACAAGGAGGATCAGAAAAAGATCGGCAGAATTGGGATTGAAACAATCAGCGGGGACCTGCTGAATACAAAGTTTACCGATGCCCTGCCAGCAGTCAGAAACGTTTTTTATCTGGCAGGCATGAAGTTCGGATCGGTCGAGAACCTTGCCCTCACCTGGGCGATTAATACCTATCTCCCGGCAATAATTGCCGACCATTTCAGACAATCAAGGATAGTTGCCTTCTCTACCGGCTGCGTTTATCCGCTTGTCCCTGTCGAATCAGGAGGCTCCTCGGAAACGGATCTGCCTGTTGCTATCGGCGAATATGCTCAATCCTGTCTTGGACGGGAACGGATGTTTGAGTTCGGAAGTGCGAGGAACAAAACCGAGGTTGCTCTTATCAGACTGAATTATTCCGTGGAGATGAGATATGGAGTCCTTGTCGATATAGCAGTTAAAGTTAAAAATAATCAACCTGTCGATCTGACCATGGGACATTTCAATGTCATATGGCAGGGAGACATGAATGATTTCGTGCTCCGTTCGATTGAACAGGCAAAGAGCCCCGCAGCCGTTCTTAACATTACAGGTCCGGAAATACTTTCAGTCAGGGAAGTAGCACTTGAATTCGGAAAGTTGTTCGGGGTAACACCTGCTTTTGAAAACAGCGAGGCTCCTACGGCCCTTCTGAACAATGCATCCAGGGCCTTTGAATTATTCGGAAAACCTAAAACGCCTGTCAGCCAGGTTATTAAATGGATTGCTCACTGGATCAGTGATGAAAGGGTATTACTCGGCAAACCGACCCATTTTGAAGTCAGGGACGGTAAATATTAACATTAAGTAATTAGTTATGGACTACAATGAAATACCTGAAGATGTTCTTAATCTTTTAATAAAGGGAACTGTCATTCCTGCCCTGCCCCTGGCATTGAACAATAAACGCAAACTGGATATCAGGCGTCAGCGGGCCTTGCTCCGATATTACCTTGATTCAGGAGCCGGAGGGGTGGCTGTTGCTGTTCATACAACACAGTTCGCCATCAGGAAACCGGAAGTGGGATTATACGAACCCCTGCTGGAACTTGCCAGTGAAGAGTTTTCCAGATATACCAGAAGTACGAAAAAACCGGTTATCCGTATTGCAGGTGTCATCGGCCATACAGAGCAGGCCATGAAAGAGGCGGCTATTGCCGTCCGGAATGGATATCATGCCGTTCTTTTAAGCCTGGCTGCATTTAAGGATTCTTCAAATGCCGCCATAATAGAACATTGCAGGGAAATTGCCGGAGTCATTCCTGTTATCGGCTTTTATCTTCAGCCGGCTGTGGGAGGAAGGAAACTTGATGTAAATTTCTGGCGTGAATTTGCCGGCATAGATAATGTTATAGCAATTAAAATTGCCCCCTTTAACCGTTATCAGACACTCGATGTTGTACGAGGGGTTGTAGAGTCCGGTCGGGCAGACCAGATAGCATTATATACGGGAAATGATGATAACATACTGGTCGACCTCCTGACAGAGTACCGGCTGTCAGACGGAAATCAGATCATTCACAAGAACATAGCCGGCGGATTGCTTGGGCACTGGGCTGTATGGACCCATTCAGCCGTCAGCCTTCTCAAGGATGTACATGACGGAAAATTCGATTGTGATATCCAGCAGACCTTGGCCCTCTCCAACCGGATCACTGACAGCAATGCCGCCTTTTTTGATTCGGCAAATAATTTTGCAGGATGCATAGTCGGGCTTCATGAGGTCCTCCGTAGACAGGGATTACTGGAAGGGTTATGGACACTTGATCCTGCAGAGGTCCTTTCACCAGGGCAGCTGGCAGAAATAGACAGAGTGTACTCGGCTTATCCCGATCTTAATGATGATGCTTTTATAGCTGAAAACCTGGATAAATGGCTGTCCTCATAAATCATTGACAAAATCTTATTATGCAGGCAAAAGCAGGCTTTATTGTCAGGGCCATGAGACAGGAAGACCTGCCCCAGGCATTCGGGCTGTCCCTGGGTGAAGGGTGGAACCAGACCCTGAAGGATTGGCAATTACTGCTCGACAACCCGGATAATGTATGTATCGTCGCTGAAAGGGAAGGTAATGTGGCAGGCAGCGCAACAGCAATTAACTATGCAAATAAAGTTGCCTGGGTAGGAATGGTTCTTGTCAGCAAGCAATTAAGAGGTCAGGGCGCTGGCAAAATGCTGCTTGAATATATCCTCGGAAGGCTAAACCATATTGAATCCGTGAAACTTGACGCGACTCCGGCAGGTGAGCCGCTATATACAAATCTGGGATTCACGGGGGAATACAAAATTATCAGAATGACCTGTGAAAGGCTTGATTTCAGGGAGGACAGGCTTCCAGACACGCGAATGTCAGCATTAACCAGGAAGAATCTGCCTGATATTCTGGAACACGACAAGATCATGTTTGGATCCGACAGGAGTTATCTGTTAGAAACTCTTTTGGATTACTACCCCGGAAAGGCATACTATATGGAAGAGGAAAAAAATATAAAGGGTTACATTTTAGGCAGGGACGGTTCCCGGTTTAACTATGTCGGGCCCCTCGTAGCCACGTCTCACGATGCTGCCGAAGCGCTTTTATCCAAAGTCCTTGAATCACTGAATGATCAACCTGTTGCCCTCGACATTCCAGAGGACAGGAAGAAGATGATAACCTGGCTCGAATCGAAAGGATTTGTCATACAGCGGAACTTCCTCAGGATGTACCTGAAAAGCAATGCGTCCCCCGGTATCACAGAAAATCAGTATCTGATAAGCGGACCCGAATTCGGATAACAGTTACTAGAGGCAAATTGACTTTTAATTTTTTGCGTATTCATCCAGCAACCGTGGAATATTAATGCTGGCTGCATTCCCATTGTGAATGATCAGGCGGTATCGCAGTACGACAGGTTTGTTCATGCCGACATCTATCCTTTTACGTCCCGGAAATACAACATTCTGCATGCTGCCTTTCTGCCTCAGGATCCATGGTTCAGGATAGTCCGGCATTGAAGGATGAGATAGAATTGTCACTCCGCTTACCATAGAAGTTATATCAAACCTGGCTGAAAAATCCATCCAGGGTCCGGCTTTTATCTGTAGCTCCTGAGGTGTAACTGGACCATTTTCAGAAGTAAATACCATGTCATCAGGAAGCCTCAGTCTGATACAAAAACCTCCGTAACCTTTCTGATCGTCAGACCCTCCAATCTGAAGGCCCGGTTCCGTGGCGGTTAATCTTATGACAAAATCTATTTTAC
The DNA here is from genome assembly GCA_963789465.1 of uncultured Bacteroidales bacterium. GTDB lineage: Bacteria > Bacteroidota > Bacteroidia > Bacteroidales > VadinHA17 > LD21. The sequence goes on along the minus strand of CAWBLL010000019.1, from coordinate 946,029 downwards.
GGATACCCGAGTCTATTTTATGAACTGTGATAGTTGACTGCTCATTCATGAAGGGCTTTCCCTTCCCATAGACCAGTGACCGCCAGAGAACATGAATATTAAATTCAGCCCTGTCGTCCAGACAGGCGCTCCTTACGTCGACTACATCCTGTGTTATGCTGTCGTTGGTCCAGCCGTCTCCCATCCTCTTACCGTCAACATACAGCTGATGCCATGCCCAGAATACTCCACGGTGGTATGGATGGTCGGCAGGGAATTCTTCAGTAAGTATTTCCCCGTTCAGGTTATACAGAGGGTGAATATAATTATTGCAAACGTATTCCCCTGTAAGTGATTTGGGCATCTTCTGATATACAAAAACAGCAGTGGTATCTTCCTTCAGCTCAATTTTCTGATCGTTCTCCGTAATTTTAAAAGGAGAGCTGTGTTTAGCATCCGTTGAGCAGCAGAATAAAAGGAAAAGCAATGGCACTGTAAGTACCAGGATAAAATACTTCATCATGATCCGGCAAAGAAATGTTTCTTTCTAATTATCTTTTTACTCTGTGTCACACAATTTTTCTGTTAACCGGATCCCATACCGTACGGCGTTTCTCGACGTATGCCAGATGGGCCATCAGACAGGCGACACCCTCTTCGAAAGCCTTTTCAATATCAGCTTTCGGTGTTTTCCCGTTGCGAATGCAATCGATCCAGTTTTTTATATGCAGATAGGTAACGTCAACCTGTACTCCATTTATTGTAGTTGTCGTGAGACCTCTTGCGGCATAGTATTTTTCTGTTGCTGAAGTTACCGCATCAATGCTTCCTTTGTTTGGATTGAATGAAACCATTGGCACCGTAGGATCAATAAGTCCTGATTCAATCTGTTTTGCATAACGGGTTGAATCGCTGTCAGCCGTTATACTTATTGCACTTCCTATCTCCATTGAAGCATCATGCCCCATAAAGACCCGACCGCGGTTCCGGCTGTTTCCCAGAGTGGCGCTGTAGAGAAGTGTCATATCATGATCAGGATATTCAAATGCACAGTTAAGCACATCAGGCATATCACGGTTATCCTTCCAGTAGTAAATCCCTCCGGAGGAGACAACCGCATGAGGGATACCTATTCTCAGAAGCTGGTTTACAGAATCAAATTCGTGAGTAAACAACTGCCCTATGAGACCTATATCATAGTCAAAGAATTTTGTCCAGTTATAATAACGGTCTGTGCTGAATGGAACTTTTGGGGCAGAGCCGAGCCATTGGGCCCAGTCAATAGATCTTTCATCGCCCGGTTTTGGTTTGCCATTCTTATCCAGATCCCTTATCCATGCGCCATCTGCTGTGTTACGGTTGGTAGTGGTTTCAACCAGGGTAATTTTTCCGAGAATATCCTTGCTGATGATATCCTGTGCCTGCTGAAAAATTACGCTTTCCGTTATCTGATGACCAAGCTGATAAACGACCTTGCTGCCTTTTACGGCATCATACATATCATAAAGCTGTGCTTCAGAATGAGCAGGTGATTTTTCGCAATATATATGTTTACCGGCTCTTGCAGCTGCTGCTGAAATCGGAGCATGATGATGATCGGGAGTTGCAATCATAATAGCATCAATATCCTTATCATCAAGCATTTCCTGATATGTATTGTATCGTTTAACAGGCAGTTTTGAAGGGGTAGCCCCTCCTGCCCTGAATTCATTGCGCGCAGTTGCAAGACCATTTTCGGCATGCAGGTCAAATACATCACAGATCCCTGTTATTGCCACATTGAGATCGTCCTGGGCAAGCCACTCTTTCAAACTGCCATCTTTCTTTCTTGACTCCACATCATCAGGGTGCATATAACCTAATCCGTTGGCATGTGATACTGCCCTGTTTCCAAAACCGATCAAGCCTATTCTCAGAAGATCTGACTTGGCCGATGAACTTTTGATAATGGTTGGAACCTGGAGATTATCCAGTCCCAGCTCCTTGACTACCCGGTTCCTCTTTTCCTGATCATATGTCCATTTCCTGAATAACTCAAATCCGAACACCCCTAGTACAGGAATTCCGGCAAGCGCTTTCAACAATGTCCTTCTTTTGATTCCCGACTGTGGTGTCGTTTCATTCTTATTATCAGAATTCGTCATCTTATCTTTTTCCATAATTTTAAACCTCCAAATTAATTTTTTCGATTTCTGTATCGTTGAACCAGCATATCAAGGCCTGCAAAGTAACCTGACGGAAAGACAGCCAGTGCCACCAGGGCCACGCTTCTATAAGAGTCTTGCTGATAATCAGATAACTGCCTTCTGTTGGAACTGAGTATTCCAATCCGATAAGCGGGGGATTATTTAAATAGTAAATAAATAAAAGGATAGCTCCTGAGATGGCCGCTGGCTTGGTGAAAAGGCCAAGGATCAATCCCAGGCCGATGGCAATTAAGCCCCATGTATTTAAAAAATCTACTGTACGAAGTATTCCCGGACTCGAAACTATCCACCTGGAAAATCCCGACAGCAGCCATTGTGATTCATTCAAAAAACCTACTGATGACCAGTTCGGGATAAGTAATTTTGAAAAACCTTCATAGAGTATGTGCCAGCCGATCAATAACCGCAATGCAACCAGTACATATCTTTGCATTGGGGTGTAACCTGTAATTTCTTTCATCTGTATTGAAATATTAAATTTTGAAATAAATGAAGAGAATTTTTAAAAATCCGTTAAAAGTAATAAGAATAAACTAAAAAATTAACCTCTTTTAAAGTAAATTAATCTATTCATTGTATGCAAATCGTTTCCGGGGCATATTTCATTACCTGAAATAAAATATTTTGAAAGACTTTTAAAGAGATCCAGACCCAAAAAATAATATCTTTAAGCTTATTTTAAAAATTATGAGAACATTAATTTCGGTTTTTTGCCTCACCTTGCTGGAAATAGCAGTTTCCAGTCACCTTTCAGCTCAGGAACTTTACAAACCAACATGGGAATCGCTCGACAGCCATAAGATGCCCCAATGGTACGATGATGCAAAAATAGGATTGAGCATGCACTGGGGAGTCTATTCCGTCCCGGCATGGGCCCCGCGGGAGGATGGCATTTCATATGCAGAATGGTACGGTTTCAGGATGAAGGAAAAGGGCAATCCAACAGTTGAGTATCACAGGGAAAACTATGGAGATAATTTTATATATGACGATTTTATCCCAATGTGGAAGGCTGAAAAATTCAATCCGTCAGAATGGGCTGAATTTGCCAGTGAGATGGGAGCTAAATATATGTTTATCACATCCAAGCATCACGATGGTTTTTGCCTCTGGCCGACAAAATATACCGACAGGAATGCGATGAAGATGGGGCCTCATAAGGATCTCCTTGGACAATTTTTTGAAGCAGGGAGGAAAGAGGGACTTAAGGTTGGCCTGTACTACTCTCTCTATGAATGGTTCAATCCGCTCTATACCAAAATTGAGATCCCCTATGCAGGTCTTAAGAAAGTGGATGACTATGTCGACGATTTCATGATCCCTCAGATCAAAGAACTCATCGACCTCTATCATCCCGACTTTTTCTTCTTTGACGGAGAATGGGATCATCCGGAATCATTCTGGAAGATGAAAGAAGTGGTTGCGTATTATTATAACCAGGCAGCGGCCAGGAACCAGGAAGTATTTGTCAATGATCGCTTTGGAAAGGATGAACGCGGCAAGCACGGAGATCTTTATAATGTTGAATACAGTTTCGAAAAGGGCAGTGAGGGCTTGCTTTCACATAAATGGTCATACTGGCAGGGTATTGCAAAGACATTCGGATATAACAGGGATACTGATCCGGAGGACTGCCTGTCGCCAAAGCAGTTTATCGACAAGGTAATCAAAGGGGTAAGCAAGAACGGAAATTTCGATATCAATGTTGGGCCTACTTCAGCAGGCCTTATTCCGGAATATGAACAATATCCCCTCCTTAAGCTTGGGGACTGGCTCAGAACCAACAGCGAGGCCATCTACGGTACACGGCCCTGGAAGATACAGGAGGAGAATGATGCCTGCTTCACTTCAAAGGCAGATTATATATATGCTATCTTCCTGAAATGGCAGGGAAGCGAATTTCATCTCAGATCAGTGAAGCCGATTGCCGGTTCAAAAATCACAATGCTCGGGGTGACCGGTAACCTGAAATGGTCATGGGATGAATCTGCAGGCCTTACCATTTATTATCCTGAGGAAAAAGCCAGACCTACCTCATGCAGCTATGCCTGGGCTTTCAAAATTAAGATAAAATAGTTATTGTGAATAATAAAAAAGTCACGAAATGGAGCGTAGAAAATTTCTTAAAACTGCAGGTGAAGCTGCTCTGATAAGTCCTGTAATACCACTCATAGCCAAAGGATCCGGGGAAGGAAAGACTAAAAGTCCGACAGGAACCACAGAGAAAGGAACATCCTCTGTTCAGATAAGGGATGACAAGGTTTTCATTGAAACAGCAACCCTGTCCGCCATCCTCTCCAATGGATTTCTGACATCCCTGAAGAGCAAAATGAGCGGGGAAGAATTCATAACACCCTTTGATGGTAAAGAATCCTCCGCCCTTCAGATTGTTTACCCGTTTTCAGAAGTAGTTGATCTGGGTTCAGACAACTACGGCAAAACAATCCTTCATCAGGTCTCTGACCAGAAGGCAGAAGTTATTATTCACAGCTGGAACGGTGATGGATTGATAACCATTTCTACCGATAACATGACGGGTGACCTCATTATTGAACCGTCAGCCTACACTTCACGACCAGGTGTGATGGGCTGCAGGTGGAATATTCCCGGAATCAGGCATGATCTTGACCTCACTGCTCCACTGTTCCAGGGAATAAAATTAAAACTTGACGATCCGCTGATCCGCAGCACCAAATGGATCTGGCCTTCCGCATGGGAAGCCGGCCTGGCGATCCTTCAGTCATCTTCCGGCGGCTTTTATATACACACTCAGGATACAAACTTCAGATACAAAGCATTGATGATAGGGTCCAAAACCGATCCTTATATGCTGGGATTCGATTCTGAAGCATATGGACCGCTAGATGATAATCTCTCTGCAGGAGGTCTAAGCTGGAGAATAAACGTGCATAAGGGAAGCTGGCAGGTTCCTGCAGAACGTTACAGAGAGTGGCTGTGGAGTTCATATGATCTTAAAAAAGAGGAGGAAAATAGAAAACCCTGGATCAATGACATTAAATTTGCCATTTCATGGTGCCCCGGCGATGAAGAAATACTGGATGCTCTGGCCAAAAAGTTAGCTCCCTCAAAAGTACTTCTTCATTTCCCTGACTGGAGAACTGATATTTACGACCAGAATTATCCAACGTATGTGGCCAGTGACAAGGGAAAAAGCTTCATTCAGAGATGCCATAAGATGGGTTTTCATGTAATGCCGCATTTCAATTCGATTGATATGGATCCTTCAAATCCCATCTACACCAGAATCAGGGATTTCCAGTACCGTCATTTAGAGACCAGGAAGCTTCTGGGATGGAGCTGGGTGGATGGCAGGGTACTCGGCGTTCCTGAATCCAACCTGAGCCGTATCGAAAACCGTGACAAGAATGTAATGATCAAGGTGCATCCGGGATTAAGCATGTGGAGGTCAATTCTCGGTGAGAACATACAAAAAGCCGGCGAGGATCTGAACCTAGGTACAGTTTTTATTGATGTGACCCTGGTAACGCAGAATCTTCACAACTGCCTGGTCGAATCAACGACATCCACGGAAGGAATGAAAAAGCTGATCGCACATGTCGGTGCACTGATGGGCGGACTGGTTGTGGGAGGAGAAGGATTGAATGAAATTACCATGCAGGGACTCTCCTTTGCACAGGCCCATCTTTTTAAAAGCTGGCAGACATCAGTCAGCGGGCTGGAAAGGACAGGAGGATGTAACCTGAATCAATTTATGTTCGGCAGGCTTTGCAGAACGATCGGTTATTCCGGATTAAGCGGCAAGGATAAGGATGAAGAGCTAAGGATGCAAATCCATCTGGAACACGGAGCTATTCCAACTGTTACCATTGAGTCCGCAGATGAAATATCGAATCCCAATTCAGCCGTTAAGCATTTGCTTGACCTGGCAAACAGTTGATTTTTTTTCTTTCAGCAGAACAATTTCAATTTTCAGCAGTTTAGTAATTGATTTCGTTCAGATTGACCGGGATATTTCCTTAATCAGGTGAATTAACTATTTTATAAGACATGAAATCAAAAATATTTTCTGTTCTGATCTTAATTTGCCTCAAAACAGGGCTTTTATTTTCGCAAAACGGGTATTTGGCGGGGACCGGACAGTCAGGGATTGAACCGGAAGAAACTCTCATATCCCTCCATCTCGCAGGGTATGGAGCACCCAGAGACGGACGTTTTACCCTTCAATGGGTAAACAAGGGAAATGTGCCCGAAACAGTCGCTTTGACAGGATCTGACAATAATTTGTTTATCGTTGGCAGAGGAGAGCTTTTTTCCTGCATTCCGTCTGGCACTGATCCGGTATTGAAAGCTGCCGGCAGGGCTGATAATATTAAATCAATTGCCTGCTACAATGGAAAGCTCTATGGGATAACCAATACCGGTGAACTCATGACTGCTCCGGCTAAGGGAAAGGCAAAATGGAAGAAGTTCGGCATTATAGACAAGAACGCCACTCTTCTTGCGGTTACAGCCAATAAATTATTTGCCACCGACGGCAGGGGAACATTATGGTTCTCTCCCCTTTCACTCAAGGCCCCTGAATGGGTAAAAAGTGAGATGGCAAGCAACATAGTCAGTCTCACAGGGAACAATGGCAGTCTGTATGCCCTCACCCGGGAAGGTGTCATCTACAAGAGTGAAATATCCGGAATTAACCGGAACTGGTTAAAGATTGCATACAGGAATAAGGAAACGATAAAAGAAGATATCAGGCATATAGCATTTTTAAACGACAGGATATACGGGATAACCGGCAGTAATAAACTCTGTCTTGGGGAACAAAGAAGCGATGGCAACCTTACAGCCCGGGCCCTGGCCATAAAAAGCGGAGAAAAGACAGTTGTTATAGTGAATGTGGACCTCTGCGGACTCACGGCCGATTTCACCGGTTTGCTGAAGAAAGAGTTATGGGAAAAGTATCATCTTCCTGCCGCAGCTATTTTTATAAATATCTCTCACACTCATTTCGCTCCTGTAACCCAAAACTGGCTCACATGGCAGGAAGCCAACCAGAGGCCGGACAGCGTTTATTTATATTCAACAGTCAGGAACGGGATACTGGATGCCATAGCAAAGGCTGTCTCAGTTACTGCTCCTGCTGAGTTGTGGTTTGGTCGAGGCACAACTGATATTGGCTACAACAGGAGTCTGAAGGATCACCCTGAGCTGTACGACAGCAATGTTGATGTAATAAAAATTTCATATCCCGGCAACGGGTCGGAAAGTTACCTGTTTATCGCCGCCTGCCATCCGGTCTTTAGTACAGCCGGGAAGCTAAATTATACCATAAGCGCCAACTATCCGGGAGTTGCCCGTGAATTACTCGAGCGCAGGACATCCACATCCAATTCTCTCTTTTTGCAGGGAACTGCCGGAGATATCAATCCCAAAGACGACGGGGAATATATTACGGGTGAAAAACTGTCAAATGACGTAATTGATGTTCTGAAAAAACCGATGAAAAAAATTGAGGGATCAATATCCTTTTTCCTTGATACAATAAGTATACCAATAAGGCCATGGACCAGGGAGGAAATTCTTGCTTTCAGGGAGCAGAATGCTGATAAGCCAGGTGATGTTTATGCTGAGAAAAATGTAAAATGGTGTGATCTTATGATGGATTATTACAGGAAAGGTACAATGCCGGAAACGCTGCCAGTATATATCCATACCATTAATATCGGCGAATGGAAGCTGGTAGGATTCTCAAGGGAAACAACAACCGGATATGGTTTAGGTGTCAAGGAGTTATGGCCGGAAAAGCTTGTTTCAGTAGCCGGTTATACAAATGATGTCTCAAGTTACCTCCCGACCCATATGCATCTGGAGGCTAAAAACTATGAAGGTCTTGATTCTTTTTTCTGGTATGGGCAGGCAAATGTATTTCCTATGGATGCTGATGAAACAATTTTAGGAAGGATTAAGGCACTTGCGCATTAGCATAAAAGTTGTATTTTTCAGCTGCAATATTCAATTGTTAATGCGTCAATTAAATCACTGAGGGTGAGCACAATCAAAAAGATCTACAAAAACATCTCAAGTCCAGTTATCATCATAGGAGCACTGTTTTTTGTTTTTGGTTTCATCACATGGCTGAGCGCAGTGCTCGTACCCTACCTTAAAATTGCCTGTGAGCTGTCCAACTTTCAGTCTTACCTTGTGGCTTTCTCTTTTTATATCGCTTACTTCTTCATGTCGGTTCCATCAGGCTGGCTGCTTGGGTACACGGGGTATAAGAAAGGCATGACAGCCGGATTGGTGATAATGGCCCTCGGGTCACTGTTCTTTGTACCTGCAGCACTTACAAGGACATATAGCTTGTTCCTTGCCGGATTATTTATTCAGGGCGCCGGCATGGCTTTGCTTCAGACAGCCTCCAATCCGTATGTAACCATAATAGGACCTATTGAAAGCGCTGCCAGGAGGATCAGTATCATGGGAATATGCAATGGGATTGCCGGAGTCATTGCACCTGCAATACTGGGTTTTATAACCCTTAAGGGAGCAGATGAAATTCTTCAGAGGATTGGAACCATGGCTCCTGCTGAAAAAAGCCTTGAACTCGATGCACTTGCCACAAGGGTAATAATTCCATATATACTTATAATGGTCTCATTGCTCCTGCTTGCAATATTCCTGTATCTTTCAGGCCTGCCTGATATCGATGCAGAAGGGGAGAACGCTATTGCAGACGAAAAAGCAAGCGCCAAAACCAGTATATTCCAGTTTCCGCACCTGCTCCTTGGGGTTCTTGCAATTTTTCTCTATACAGGGGTCGAAGTTATAGCCGGAAATACAATAATCAGCTATGGCGTCTTTCTGAATATTCCCATAGCTACCGCAAAATTCTTCTCATCCTTTACGATTTTTGCAATGCTGATCGGATATATTATTGGCATAATTGTCATACCCAGGTACACTCAGCAGAAGGATGCCCTTGTTATTTCAGCAGTAATGGGATTGATATTTGCCAGCATGGCATTATTGACCAACGGATTCACTTCAGTCATGTTCATTGCCCTGCTGGGTCTGGCCAACTCGCTTATGTGGCCTTCAATATGGCCTCTGGCTATAACCGAACTGGGTCGCTTTACAAAAGTCGGTTCATCGATGATGGTGATGGCAATCTCAGGAGCTGCAGTATTGCCTCTCCTCTACGGAAAGATAGCTGACATCTATTCTCCGAAATCTGCCTACCTGATTGTAATTCCTATCTATCTCTATGTATTTTTCTTTGCATTGAAGGGCCATAAGGTTCGTTACAGATAAAACAATAAAGGTCACATAGAAAGCCACAGAGAGAAACTCACATAATTCTCTGTGTAACTCAGTGATTCTCTGTACATCTCTGTATAACTGGCATAAAATTATTCTGTAACAGCCTTCTTTATCTTAACAACAGCTGCGGCAAATTTTTCCATATCTTCTTTTGGTCCCAGCATGGCATGCTGCAATATCCACACGGCTTCTTCGTAACATGCCTTTTCAGCCACGGGGCAGCGTATATCCTTATAACTTACCTCTTCAGGAATTGCATAGCACATAAAATTCTTTTCCTGGAAAAGAGGCTGTTTATATAATGGCTCCGGATATCCCATAAAGCTGGGGATCCCTTCGGCTGCAAGCATCCGGGCAAACTCTGCTTTGGGCAGGTTATTGAATTTTGATTTGTCATATTTAAAAATATAGATATGATAACTATGGAGCGTTTCTCCTTTTCCCCTTGCCAGTGGCTTAATCCCATCTATCTTTTCCATCAGGGAATTCAGATATGTACCATTTTCGTGACGGTGAAGGGTTTGTGCCTTAAGCCTTTTCAGCTGGGTTTTAAGCAGAATGACCTGAAGCTGCGTCATGCGGTAGTTGCAGCCAAGATAATGGTGTTCATACCATTGTCCTCCTTTCACGCGTCCTACATTCCTCAGAGAATTCATCATATCGTAAAGTCTTTCATCATTGGTAATGACCATCCCTCCTTCCCCGCTTGTAAGGTTTTTTGATGACTGGAAGCTGAAACAGCCTGCATCTCCGATACTTCCTAACTTTCTGCCTTTATATTCTGCTCCGTGACCATGGCAGGCGTCCTCTATAACTTTCAGGTTATGTTTTTTCGCGACTGCCATTATCTTGTCCATTTCACAGGCCTGTCCGGCAAAATGTACAGGTATTATTGCTTTTGTACGGCTGGTAATGGCAGCTTCAATTTTTTGAGGATCCAGATTATATGTATCAGGATCGATATCAACAAAGACGGGCACGCAGTTGGCCTCCAGTACAATGGTGGAGGTGGCAATAAATGTATATGGCGGTATAATCACTTCGTCTCCCGGTCTTACACCTGAGGCAATGAGTGCCAGTCGCAATGCGACTGAGCCATTTACACAGGTGAGGGCATACTTTACACCGCAGAAGGCAGCAAACTCCTCCTCAAATGCTTTTACAAGATCTCCACAGTCAGGATTTCCCCAATTACCGCTGCGCACAACTTCCGTCACGGCATTTACTTCAGTTTCATCAAAAAGAGGCCATTCAAAATTCTTTTCAATTGTCTTAAGGCCGCCGTTAATTGCCAGAATTTGTTTCATGTTCTTTTTCTATTTAATATGTTTATAACATAACTGAATTGCCTGAAGAGAGGATGCAGGCAAACATTCATCAGGCTGCGAACTGTTTAAAAGACATTTTGCGAAGTAATCTATTTCATTGAAATAGCCTTCTCCTCCGTCTCCGGCTGGGATCTCTTTAATTGTGGAATTATCTGCTATCTGAATGATCTCATTTCTCAGGGTAGTAAAAAGAATGCTCGCATGTTCAAAATTTGCCATATAGGAAGCCTGGAACGGGAAGTTGCTGTGAAAGGTAAAACCGCCTTCTATTTTTACATGCAAATTGCTGTTATCATAGCTCCACATGGCACTGATGTAATCATGACGGGTATATTCTCCCTGAAGATAGCTGCACCTTATATCTGAAGGCATTCCAAGGATATAATTTGCAAAATCGATATCATGAATTACAAGGTCGAATAAAGCGCCTCCGGACAATTCCTTCACATTCTTTTCCTTCCACTGGCCCCAGGAAGGAATGCCGCAATAGCGTGAAAGGGACAAAAATTTCAGATTTCCGAATTCATTATTGTCAATCCAGTTTTTAAGCTTCTGATATGGAGGCATGAACCTGACTACATGTCCAACCATGAGTATCTTCTTCCTTTTTTCAGCCAGAACAATCAGCTCTTCAGCCTGCTTTATATTCAGGCAGAACGGTTTTTCCAGAAATACATGCTTGTCATTCAGCAAAGCTGTTTTAGCCATCTCGAAATGCAGGTTCACATGAGTGCAGATATTCACTGCATCCAGGTCTTCTGAACGAATACATTCGTCCAGGCTTGAATATTGGCTGATCCCTTCAAGTTCATCGCTATTGATGGTTCCAGTTGAAAAATTGCCAACTCCTGATTTCAGGTTCTTTTCGATAAGTTCCGGTTTTATATCAACAATAGCCTTTAAAATAAGATCAGGATTTTTCAGAATATTAAGTGCATGGGTTTTGCCCATAAATCCGAAACCAACAACCGCAACTTTTTTCATTTTGAATTTATTTGGGTAAACATGAATATCTGCCTGATCTCCGTCGTGGATATTGCAATAATTCAAAAGTATAAAAATAGAACAGATAAGTAGTATAAACTTTTGCCAAATAATGATGAGATTTTGTCAAAACAATAAATCGCTTGCAGTGATAAAAAGTAACAGAAAAAATTTTACCATATGAGAGAATAGCTCCCCTTCAGGTGTCTAAAGGAACCATAAGATATTTTAACAAATTTTTAACTCTAACTGTTTTGGTTTTAATAAACTCACTTTTAATTTCATCCCGTTTTTCATTCTCATAACTATTTAATATTATAAGTATGGATATAGTTATTGAAAACCTTACAAAAAGATACGGGACTCAGAAGGCAGTCGACAACATTTCCCTAAAGGTAGCCACTGGTGAAATTCTGGGGTTCCTCGGCCCGAACGGCGCCGGGAAAACCACAACAATGAAAATGATTACCAACTTCATTGCTCCTGATGAGGGAACTATCCTGATTGGCGGAAAATCGCTTGCTGATGATCCCAAAGAGATCAAACGGAATATAGGATACCTCTCGGAGAATAATCCATTATACGAGGAGATGCCGGTTATTGATTATCTGAATTTCTGTGCTGAAATTCAGGGAATTGAAAAACAGCATATTGCAGGAAGGGTCGCGGAAATGGTAAAGATTACCGGATTGAACAGGGAAAAGCATAAGAAAATCGGCGAGTTGTCAAAGGGTTATCAGCAAAGGGTGGGTCTGGCGCAGGCAATAATACACAATCCGAAAATACTGATACTCGATGAGCCTACATCGGGGCTTGACCCTAACCAGATAGCTGAAATACGAAAACTTATCAGGGAGCTTGGACGTGAAAAAACTGTTATCCTAAGTACTCACATACTTCCCGAAGTTGAAGCTACTTGTGACAGGATATTTATCATAAACAAGGGTAAAATTGTAGCGGACGGAACTGCCGAATCGCTCAGAAAACAAGCACAGGGTTCAGATATCCTGAGAGTTAAAATTGAAGACGGGGATTCAAATCAGATTTTCAATTGTCTCCGGGAAATAAAATCCGTATCGATGGTGGAATTTGCCGACCGCAATCTGAACCGCTTCGATATTCATTTCAGCGCCGCTGAAGTAAAAAGGGAAATCTTCAACCTTTGTGTCGGCAAGCACTGGGTCCTTACTGAGATGACCCCTTATGAGACTAAACTTGAAGATATCTTCAGGGAGTTAACTATGAATTAAAAATAATAATGATGAAAATAATCTGGCTGATCACAAAACGGGAATTGAATTCATTCTTCGATTCCCTGATAGCATTTATTATGATTGTTTTGTTCCTTGGATTCAGTGGGTTCTTTACATGGATATCAGGCTCGGATATATTCATGGTGGGACAGGCCAGTCTTCGTAACTTCTTTTCAATAGCCTACTGGACTTTATTCTTCTTCATCCCTGCACTGACAATGCGACTTATTGCAGAGGAAAAGAAGACCGGGACAATTGAAATGCTTCTTACAAAAGCCGTCACTGACAGGCAGGTAATAATTGGAAAATATTTGGCAACACTGCTGCTTATAGCCATTGCACTTGCATTTACATTTCCGTATGTAATAACCGTCTCAAAACTGGGAAACATCGATACAGGAGGAACCATATGTGGTTACCTTGCATTATTCCTGATGAGTGCAGCATACACTAGTATCGGTATTTTTACAAGCAGTATAACAAGTAACCAGATCGTCGCCTTTCTCTCCGCGCTATTCATTGGTCTGTTTTTCCATATTATTTTCGGTGTGATAGCCGGGGGAATGACAGGTCTGCCTGGTCGGATCGTCAATTCACTTAGCACAACGGTTCATTTCGAAAGCCTTTCCAGAGGTGTAGTCGATTCAAAGGATATTGTCTATTTCGGATCAATAATTTTTCTGGGATTATTCCTCACTGAAGTATCACTGGCAAAAAGAAATTCTTTCAACTAAAGGAACCCTGATTAACGACAGAAAATGCAGAACCTTAATAAGTCTTTGAGCACAAAACACAAAAATCAATATTAAAATGATGAGATCAGCGAAAATATCAACTACAATACTCCTTATGCTTGCAGTAGTGATTGTTGTGAATATTCTTTCTGAAAATTATTATTTCAGGATTGATCTTACTGAAGGCAAAGAATATACACTGAGTAAGGCAACAAGGGACATACTCAAAAGTCTTGACAAACCGGTCACAATAACAGCTTACTTTTCAAAGGATCTCCCACCTGATATCGGAAACATATCCGAAAATCTCCGGGATATGCTTGTGGAATATGGAAACAGGTCGAATGGCATGGTAGTTTACAAATTTGTAAATCCCAATGAGAATGAGGCGACAGAACGCGAAGCAGTACAGAACGGGATCCAGCCGATCATGATAAATGTCAGGGATAAGGATCAGATGAAACAGCAAAAGGCTTATCTGGGCGCATTGGTATCGATGGGAAACAATAAGGAAAAGATCCCTTTTATCCAGCCTGGTTCAGCAATGGAATATGCATTGTCTACCGCGATTAAAAAGCTTTCTGTTATAAATAAGCCGTCAATAGCCATTATAGAGGGTAATGGAGAACCTCAGCTCAATGAGATAATGCAGGTCTATAAGGAGTTAAGCGTCCTTTACGATGTACAGCCATTAAAATTGACAGACACCACTGTAATACCCGAAAAGTACAAAACAATTGCTTTAATCCGGCCTACGGACACCATCCCTCCGGCTCAGCTTTCGATCCTGGATAATTATCTGGCCAGAGGAGGAAATATGTTTATCGCTTTGAACCGGGTCCAGGGCAATTTTACAAACGCGACCGGAACTTCCCTCAATCTGGGCATTGGTGACTGGTTAAAAAGAAAAGGCATCGATGTTTCTGATAATTTCATAATTGATGCAACATGTGGAGCAGTTACCCTGCAGCAACAACAGGGAGGTTTTACCATGTCCTCACAGATCCAGTTCCCGTACCTGCCGGTGATACATAAATTTGCTGACAATCCGATAACAAAGGGCCTTGAATCAGTCAACCTACAGTTTGCAAGCCCGATTACCTTTACGGGTGACAGCACTCTGAAATTCATTCCCATTGCATTCACATCGGATAAATCAGGAAGTCAGAAGGCCCCCTTGTATTTTGATATTCAGAAGCAGTGGCAATTAAGCGATTTCCCGATGTCGGGTCTGGTTGTGGCGGCAATTATTGAAGGCAGGCTGGCAGGCAACGGAAATTCAAAGATCGTGCTTGTTTCGGACGGAGATTTTGCCGTAGGCGGAACACAGGCGGGAATGCAATTGCCTCAGGATAATGTGAGCTTAATGGCGAATTCAATTGACTGGCTATCCGATGAAACGGGCCTGATCGATCTCAGGACAAAAGGCACAACTTCAAGGCCGATAAGGGAGCTGCAGCCTGGCACAAAAAGTTTAATAAAATGGCTCAATTTCCTGCTGCCGATAATTCTGATTATTGTTTATGGATTAATACGGATCCAGGTTAATCACAACAAACGCGTAAAAAGGATGGAGGTCAGTTATGAGTAAACGATTTGACAACAGGAGAATTTTCTACATTCTTGCCGTCCTGACAATTCTGCTCGCAGTAACCATTCTTGTCAGGATGCCGGCTGAAAGAGCAACCTTGCCGGAAAAGCTTGTAGATATTGACACCTCGAAGGTGAATAAGATTATAATATACCCTCGTGAAAACGCAGGCGGACAATTTGAATTTACAAGAAAGGGTGGAAAGTGGATCATCCGGAAGGAAAACATTACTGCCGTTCCCGAAAGGGATGCCGTACAGAATATCCTGATGATGGTTCAGAGCATTAAACCATCAAGTCTGGAAGCGGTTGACAAAGCGAAATGGAAAGAATTCAGTCTTACTGACAGCCTCGCAACAAGGGTCACTTTTCTGGATGCGAAAGGTAAAACCATGGCAGATCTTATGATAGGGCGATTTGCATATAATCAGGCCTCCAATCAATACTCAAGTCCATATGGGGGCAACATTCAGGGAACATCTTTTGTAAGACTCACCAATGATAAAAAAGTCTATGGCGTCGATGGTTTTCTGTCGCTGTCTTTCAGTGGTAAATTCAACGATTACAGGGACAAATCATTTCTGAATCTGAAGAAGGAAGATATATCCAAAATAGATTTCAGGCTGCCAGCTGACAGTAGTTTTGTTCTCACCAGGAGAGATTCAGTATGGTATGAGGGCAGCTCGGTTGCAGATTCCGCCTCGGTAGCCGGATATCTGAGCTCCCTGAGTAACATGAATGGACAGGATATCAGGGACGGATACAAACCGGCAGGCAATCCGCTAAGCCAGCTATCCATTGAAGGCAACAACCTTCTGAATATTACCGTCAATTGTTATAAGGGAGATATTGAAAACGAATATATCCTCAATTCAAACATAAATCCCGACGTTTATTTCATCAGCAAAAAGGATGGTATCTATGGGAGGCTCTTCAAATCTGAAAAGTTCTTCCTCTCCAAACCGGGAAAAAAGGGAACAAAGCCAACAATGTAAAAAGACTTGAAAGTATAATGTACTATTTCAGATCATAGAGCATTCTGAGAGCATTTTTAATAACTATCTCATCTGACCCGATTGCAAAATGTGTTGAACTGATTTCATATCCCCCTTCCTTATACAAGGAGGCAGGAGGAAGATAACCGCTGCTACCGTTGCAATGAGTAACAATGAAAGTATGTTTGTACGGAGATCCTGCTTTAATAGCCATCCCTATCTCCGTAAGCATTTCGACATTAAAACCAATGAAAGCCACATCATTGCCAATATGAGCCACAGTAATTGTTACAGGAACAGTATTCTGCTTATCAAGAGCAGGAAGTTCTTCATCCTTTTCATCCAGTTTCTTGCGCGGGCATTGTATTGTTTTAATAGCTGAGCTTATTTCTCCTCCCGGAACCATCTCCTGAATATCCCTGTAAACATGCACAACCTCTTCTCCCAGAAGTGTGCCCAGCAGTACTGTCTCAGGGATCCATCCGTTTTCAGTATCGAAGGAGGGAAGTATCCTGTACCATGGATCAATATTACCGGAGGCGCCCGCAAAAACCGGCGAAATAAAATCCTTTCCCAGGATCTGTTCCACAAACTGTTCAGATATTCCAAGCACATCTCCGCTTATCTGATAATTATCCGGGCCAAGTGAAGTTGCATGCGTCGCATAGTCAAAAACAGCACCTTCGGGCTTACCGTCGGTTCCGGTGATCTTCAAAACAAGGACCTCCTTATCAGTCGGGCCATAGGGATTTCTACCCAATGTAATTGATCCGCTGGCGGTTGTCTCACGCCTGTTCGAGCCGACAGGTGAATAACCCACTCCTGTGCCCGTATTTACAGGTTTGAGATCTTTAATTGCATCACCGACAACCCTGATGAGCTTTTGCTGAAGGGATTGGGTATACTGAACATTACTGGCATCTGCTTTAGTCATATTGAGAGATACGATAGGGGAACTGTGGGAATGAATGGCTGCAAGAAAGAATTCCGAATCCTTCAGACCGAACTTATCCATTATATTCTTCTTAATTACTGAATAAAGAGTATCAGTATATGAACCCAGATCGGAAGAAACCATGACAATTTTCTTACCTCCGTTTTCAAAAGCCACAGCCCTGGCGAACAAATGGTCATGGACCCCCTGTGATGGTGTCTTTCTGGAAGCATAGCCATAAAGCATTACCGGAGCATCGGGAGTTATGTCAATTTTTGCAATTCCTGCACGCAGGATACCTGTCCCGCCGGAAGGGTTATCTGTCTGACCGCAGACTGAAAAGCAGATAAAAATTACTACTGCAAGGAGAAGAAATGTTTTTGTTTTCATAATTACTTCCTGATTTCAAAATTAAACTGCAAAAGGTCTTACCAAGGTCTTTAAAAAATCGCTCATCTCCAAATTTAAGAACATGGCATGCCTTTGAACCCATAAGACCAACCTGCCGGAAATGGAAATCTGATTAATCAATTTTCGTTTCCTCTGTAAAAAACTTATAAAAAACCTCATTCAGCCTCTCACCTGATTCAACCCAGTCGTATTGCGTGGGCATTCCATGGGTGCGGCCATTCCAATTGGCATTCAGTTCCCATACAAGAGCCTCTATTCCATACCTGGAGTACAAACCGTCCTCAAACATAACCACAGACTCCTGTTTGCCATGAGTTTGCCAGGTATAATTTGCCTTTTCCGAGAAGCAGGTTTTTTCCCTCATGAGTTTCTCAAAAAGTCTGGTGTTTTTCAGGAACAAAGTATCATTCTGTTCATGAGTTGAGTAATTTATGCCACCGCCGTCATCGTTGTGAATATCAATACCCAGGGATGGTCTGATCCCTTTTTTTATCAACCCCTCAAGAAATTCTTCCAAAGCAAATTTTTCCGGGCACAGAGCGGGGTCAGATAATTTATCCCATTTTCTGTTAAGGTCCATACCGGCGATATTGAATCTGGTCATTCCTCTCACCACTCCATCCTTATTAGCCATTGGCATAATATACACACAGAAGGTTTTCTTCCATTCCTCCCGGTTTTCATTTATGAATTTGCGCACCAGTCCCTCGATAACCCAGTTTCCTCCAGGCTCCCAGGGATGAGCCCTTGCTCTGATAATAACAGAATGGGATGCATTTGGATTTCCAAGCTGAATTATTTCAAGCGGCCGTTTTTCCAGTGTCATGCCAATGTTTATCACCTTGAAGAGGCTGTTTCCTTTATAAAGCTCTTTGAGACTTTCAAGGTCCGAAACAGAATATACAGGAAGCCTGGCCACATAAATATAATCTTCCTTCATTACAAAGTCTGCAAGAAGCTGATGCCCGGGAAGAGATGAAGTCTCTATCGGCTCCCAGTTTTTCCGGTCATATGAGAGGTAACAGGTTATATTATGGTCAAAGTGCCACCAGTCGGTCACCGGACGGCCGTTATATTCACCTGCCTGCAACTTGGAGATGACAAGTTTAACATGGGAACCCCTGTCAGCAAGAACCCTGATATTCCAGTGATCCGTCTGGCTGTTTGGCGAGTTTCGTTCATGGTCAGCAGTAAGTGAGATTTTCAAAGCCGTATCGCCCTGAATGATCCAATCAACAGGTGAACCATTTTCAAAAAAATAGTCGACAAACTTGATTTTTAGTTTTTCTGGCGCCTGACCGGAAACATGTCCGGAATTAAATAACATGATTGATAAAAAAGGTGCAATCAATACAAAAAGATGTCGCGGGATTTTCAGCATTGCTGACAGAATTTTCAGATTATTTTATAATTAAACATTGTAATTAATGATTTATCAAGGCAACGGATCTATTTTATCCAATCCCCGTAAACGGCATCATATTTATTATAGTCAGGCAACGAAAGAATCATTAACTGCCCCTCTGCATCCTTCCTTCGGTATTCATCCCTTACAACGGAAAGATCATCATTGATGCCGGCAGTATCGGTTGTTTTTCCAAATCCGTCCGTAACTCCTGCAATAAGCATTTTCCTTGGTGCAAGAGCCGCCTCGATATCGGGAAGATCATATTCCTTCAGCGCTCCCGGGACCACCCCTGGTATGAATGATGAGATGTAGAAGTGGTTGGTTGCTATTGACATATAGGAGGAAAAAGGTTCTATGAGGGCAATTCTCAATATGGATCCATCAAAGGCAGCTGCGTGCAGCAGAACCGGAGACATTTCACGCCTGGCCACAGCATAAATATCTCTGACATTTCTGGCCTTCTCAAGCAACCTGGTGAGTTTAACCACATCCGAGGCCCTGATCCCGACAATGCTCCTGCCTATGAGCATTGAAGCGTACCACAGGTTATGTGATCCTCCTTCAATATATGCATCGCCCTGGAAGACTCCCGGGCCCATTTCGCCGACCCCAACCATATCGGGAGCAAGTACCGTAAATCCTTGTCTTACAAACCATTCCATCTCTCCTCCTTCGGCTGCTTCAGCTGATTTTCCCGATGGATGCAGATAGATAAGCGCCTTATTGTTTTTCCCGGCGGGTATCATCAGAAGGTAGGGAATAATATAGTTTCCCTCACCTTTCAGAAAATATTGTTCCACTACATAACCATCCTTTTGATAGCGTCCATAAAATACAGGCTCATCACTGGCAGGAGGATCAATGTATCCGGAAAGTCTTTTTGCCGAGACCACAACAGAGCGGATATCCCTGTGAGGATCATCTCGTACAGACTGAAGTGCATCCTCAAGTTTACCTGCATCGATACGGTTAAGGGAAAAGACCGTTTCACCACCCAGGGAGGTCGAAACCTGTCCCGTTGTTGTGACCCTGATCTCATCCTTTGTCAGGATTGTAACTGGTTCATCAGCAGGATCGCCGGGATTTTTAAGATTCTTCTGAAAGAAAGCGTACATTGCCTCCCTGTTTTTCCTGGTTGAAGCATGAGGATAATCATCCTCCACTCTACCAAAATTAGCCTGCATACCATAAGCTGCATAAATCCCCGAGACTTCCCTTTCAGTCTCCATTGCTCCCTGAATGCTGAACATATCCCTGGTGGTGGTGATCATCAGTGCCGGTTTGGGAGCTCTGACCTCCAGAAGGTCACCATGATCAATTCCTCGTGAGATCTCATTGAAGAGGTTCTGCTCTGCATCCTGGTTACCAATGGTCTGAAACAATCGTGTGAAATTGGTTATATAGCATTCCGGTGCAGCTGCATATATCCTGTCGTCCATAGCTGCAATATATGCCGATTGAGTGCCACCTCCTGAACGACCCGTAATACCTAATCTTGCAGGATCAACCTCCTTTCTTCCAAGCAGGTAATCGACGGCTCTTATACCGTCCCATATCATATACCTTGCTTCCGAACTACCCGTAATAAATGCTTGTGTACCCGGGTATGAATGTTCTGTTGTTGGACCTCCGACGCTGGATTTGCCGGTTTGAGGATCATAATATTCAAGCCTTTCCCCCTGCCCGACAGGATCAAATGCAAAAACTATGAAGCCCTTCTTCACGAGATTGATAATCACATGCTGGTAGACATCACTTCTGTACCCATCCTCCGAATGCCCGCTGCAGTATATTATTGCAGGCGCCTTCCTGCCTTTTTTCAGATCTCCCGGAATGAATAGAGAGGATGTGACAAAGAACCCGGGCTGAGACTCATAAACGATATGTTCAACCCTGAAGCTATCCTTTTTGATTGTCCTCATTATCCTGGCATTCAGGGGCGTTTTTTCCGGAAAGGGACCCACAATTTCAGAAAGTGTCTGGCGCACAGTTTTCTGCCGCTCCTGCCATCCCTGCAGAGTGTTTATATTGTCAAGCTCCCTGCTTCTGGCCGCAAGCATGACATAAGCCTGGCGTGATATATAATGGTAGAGAGAATTAGGCGCATCGGTGTATTGAAGCCAGTTATCCTTTATAACATCGTACTCACCCTGACCATACAGCCTGAAAGCTGCAAGTGCCATCATAAAAAACATAGTAACCAAAACTTTTCTAAAATACCGCTTTCTTTTAATCATAATATGGATTTTTGCTATATCTGATTGTAATAATAATTAAAATTAGTCCGAATCAAAAACGAATGAATCGAGAGAGAATAATTCGTCAGGATCACCTTTGAACCTGAACTGCAGGTCTTCTATGCCACCTGCTTTCGTTATTGAGCATGAATATACCCTCAAAGTTACTCCTTCGCCATCTCCTTTGCCTGCAAAACTGTTACTGCTGATCTCCCAGTGCAACAGGCTGGAAGAGATTAGTACCGCGAATAATATGGAAGAAACAATGACTCTTGTTGCAGGTAGTTTCATATATGCAGATTAGCTGATTTTATGTCCAAATTTCTTAATTACATCCGGATTCAACTCAATACCCAGCCCGGGGCCCTGCGGCACTTCGACAAAGCCATCCTTCTGGACGAAAGGTTCTGTCAGCAGTTCCTTTCTGATTGCCGATTCCGTGACTGAAAATTCGAGAAAAGGAATGCCGGGCTGTGATGCAATGAACTGGATGGATGCGGCAACAAGCACTCCTGTCTTGAATGCATGGGGTACCAGGGTAATATTATAATCGGAAGCCATCGCAGCTATCTTTTTTGCCTCGGTAAGCCCTCCGCATCTTGAAAGATCAGGCTGTATAATATCTACATGCGACTCATTCATCAGCCGTGCGAATGCAAGTCTGCCACTCTCCTCTTCACCTGTCGCTATACGGACTGTTGTAAATTCAGTAAGTTTCCTGTAACCTGCGTAATCCTCTGCAGGAAGAGGTTCTTCCAGCCAGTAGATATTCAGGTCTTCAAGGGCCCTGGCTATATACATTGCCTGCTTCAGTTTATACCTTTTGCCAATATCGATCATTATATCCATATTTGGGGGAGCATTTTTCCTTGCCGTCCTGATAAGCTTCAGATCGTTGTGGACATCATATCCAAGAGGACCCCATCCGAATTTAATGGCAGTAAAACCAACTGCCGCATAGGTTTCGACCATTCTTTTCACATCGATGACATTCTCAGGCATCAGGGCGCTGGCGTAGGCTCTTACCCTGTCGGTATAGCTGCCACCCAGAAGTTTATGTACAGGCTTTCCGGTGGCTTTGCCCATGATGTCCCAGATAGCCATGTCAATTCCGCTCATAACATGCATAACGGGACCACCACGGCCATAATAGTAGGTTTTCGCCCACATTTCATTCCATATCTGCTCATAGTCAAAAGGATCCGATCCCACAACAACTTCTCTGAGGCCATAGCAGGTACCATGCGACATATATGCATCGATAATGGCTTTCCCTACGCAGGGAGCAGTATCAACTTCACCGTAGCCGGTAATACCTTCATCTGTTTCAACGATTATTATCAAATCGTCCTGTGTGCCATCTGCCGCAGATGATATTTCATGCAGTTTCAGCACAATTGCTTTTACGCTGGTGATCTTCATATTCTGGTTATAATAAGTTACCTGTTAATTCAGGGGCAATCCTGATCCGAAACCACCATAAACTATTTCAGACGCTCCTGTCATAAAGGAAGTTGCGTCCTGCAGCAACATACATGTTCTTCCTGATGTAATAAATAATGCCCAATCTTTTTCTGCTGCTGTAATATTCAAAACTCAATAAAATATTCAAATATTAGATATAGAATGCTGAAATCACGTGTATCTTTCCCGGAGTCACCATCAATAAGGCATATTCCCTGCCTTTTATTTTAACCTTTTGAAAAACGAGGCCTTTCCCGTCTGAATTAACAGACCTTATCTCCGATTGTCCAAAACGGAAGGGTAGCAAAAAGGTCAGTGCCTGATCGCAGGTAAGAGACGAATTTAATCTGAAGGATAACTTCCTATGCGACCATTTAACATCAGTAAAACAGGCTTCATCCTTCATCTTCAGAAATTTATAAACATCTGCAGCCGTCATTACGGGCACCTCCCGTGTTTTACAATAGTCAAGAATCTTCAGTCCTGCATCACGACACTCGCTCCAGTACCATGTATGGAAATTTGAATTTATGTAAGCGAAATAGCCCTTGTCCAGGCTTTTGTCAATAAGCGTTTTGCTTTTGCTTTCTATATTTTCCTTCAGCCAGGTTTCATCAGGCAGCTGAGTATTCGACTGGTATATGTTCAGGACCCTGCCGGAGGGATCGGCAAATTTCATGGGAATACCGCTTCCCGTAAAATGGCCGACATCGCCGATCCAGTTAGGAAAGACTTTGTTTCCACCGAAATGATAATAATTGCAATCAAGGCCAAGTCCCTCTTTCATCTCGATCCTGGCCTGTTCGGCAAAATCATTATTACCCAGTGAATCTTTACTGCACCAGACCACCCAGTGGTTACGTACAGTCACAGGTGATATGCCATAGGCATTCCGGAAATTTGTCAGCATGGTATCGAACACTGTTCTCATGCCAGAATATTCCGGATCAGCAAAGTTCGGCACATCATTAAAATGGATGGCTGCTTCATTGCCATTGGCAACCCACCTGCCTATCGTTTCAGCACTTATGTATGTGCCTATTTCATAAATGGTTGCATGGGCTCCCTTACTTTGAACGTCGTTAATTTCACTATCTATGTCAGTTTCGCGGCTATCCTCGCCGTCAATTGTAAAAATAAAGACACATTTTGTCAATCCCGGAAAATACCATAAATGCGGAAGTGGTTTTGTATAACCCGTAAATTCTTCCAATATATGGGAAAGCAGTCGCATCTGTTCATCGGCCTGCGGAATAGCAATCTTCCCTGGATCATTCCATTGCATCTCACCTTCTCGCGGATAAAACAGATCTGTGGCAGTGGGACCATCGACTTTGTCTCTCTCTTCTCCAGCCCATGCCGGATTGCCCTGCCGTGTCAGCACAACGCTTTGAGGCAGATTGTATGAGAAGGCAGCGGTATGACCCTTTCCATACTTGTTTATTACCACGGCAGGAAAGCCCGAGTTCTCAAAGGGATTCAGGAAAAGGGATGCTATCTCTTTTCCTCCATTCAAATGATATGTGGCAGAGGTGCCATGAAACTGGATTGGCTCACTGACGAGCCCCTTTCCGGTTTCTGCCAGTGTGTCAATTCTGATATAACCTTCCTTAACCGTAGTAGCAGTCTGAGTCATCCCAAATATCCCGCTTATGATCTTATCAGGCCTGAAGGCAATAAGATTCCCGCCCCTTTTGACATAATCTGTCAGCAATGTTTTACCAGACTCATCGAGGTGGCTTTCTCCCAGTATTACTATGTCGAATTGTTTCAGGAATCCGCGACTCAGGTTTTTTCCGGTGAGAGAATCGCATATAAACTCATTAAATCCTTCAGCCTTAAGAATCTCCCCGGTATACGTTCCGAAATTGGCCCTGGTCGCCAGAAGAAGTATTGGTTGTCGCGATCTCTCGCCTGTACAACCCGTCATGACAATAAGGAGAATTGCATGAAAGAGAATCATTGTCCGATTTATGGATCTTACAATATTCATGATGATCTGGAATTATTCTTATTTATGCTCCGTGGTTTCTGATATAAGAAATCCACCTGTTTTCCCATGGTTTCATACCGGCATAATACTCAGGTCCATTATCTTAATATTTCAACCATTTCAACACTTTCAACCTTTTCAACATTTCAACCTTTTCAACTCTTTCAACCCTTTTCCTTAATTGCTCTTATTCTCCTCTGCAGAGGCTTCCGAAGCAATTTTTTCATATACCTCCCTTGCCTTCCTATACCTGTTCTGAACGATATCCAGGTCATGCGTAAAATACTTGTTCCAAGGTCCTGATGGTTTAATATTGTCAAGTATATTATCTATCCAGCTTATAAAAAACCTTGCATCTTCAGCACTTGCCCTTACGGGTTTATCTCCAAGGGTAATATAAACAGGTGCAGTATGTGATCTATGACCTGTTTCATCCATGCGTCTGGCGCATATCCAGCTGCTTTCGTTCACCGGAAGCTTTGCAGTAAGAATTACAGGTTTGCCGGGTTCCACGGTTCCCTCCTTTTCTGCCACCACCTTGCCGTTACAGATGAGTTCGATTCTTCCGGTTGCTTCAGTTACAGAGGTCCACCTGACTTCAGCATTGACGCTTCCTTCTCCTTTCAGGTTTATCTCATCACCCGGTGAAGCGTCTCCATTCACTTTCAGATCAAGAAATTCCTTATGACCGTTGGTAGTCACCACAGTCCTTCCTTTTGCTATGCCTTCCACCCATCTTCTATATGTAAGCGGGGAGTCTTTTACCTGCACATATGTCAGCAGGGAGCCGAAGGGCAGGCTTCCGTTACATGGGAAATCTGTACCTGCTGCCCATCCCAGCCTGAAGCCGCAGTTCAGAAGCCTGTAATAGGATTTAACAGCAGCGTCATTTATCCATACATCCTCAGCGAGAAAATCTATTGTTCCCAGGGCAGCCTCGACAGGGTAGTCGATCGGAATACAGCAGTTAAGCTCCTTCTGAATGGAATCTGTGAGATATTCCATGTGACAGAATCCGACTATACCATTCTGAGCCTTCCCCCATTCGATGATTTTATAGGGAGATTCGTCCCATATTGTATGAGCTTCCTTAAGACCAAGCAGTACCAGATGCCCCCCAAGCGCCTTATGTTCAAACGTAGTGCCAAAAGGATCAAAATGCCATTCCGCGTCCCAGTGGACTAAACGTCCGGGCTGAGATTCGGGTGCATCCTTACCGTTAACTTTGGGAAGGTCAGAATAGCTGTCCTTAACCTCTCCATCGCCCATATCGGCAAGTACTGATATGACGGCCAGGTTATTTGGTTCCATCATCGTTGTGAACTGTGCCTCTGGCAGTATGGTTGTGCCCTCCCCGCAATTCCGGTGGATATGCATATCGCCAGCATACCAGTCAGAGGGTTCCGGTCCTGAGCTTTTTGATATCCCCATGGCCAGGTAGTCCTTGCCAGTTATCGTAAAAACAGACTGAGCCGGAATTGAAACCTGTAATCCGTTTCCGGAGACATTGATATCGTATCTCCTTGCCATATCCGAAATAGAATCGGTATATATCAGCATCAGGTCCTTCTGAACCGGAATGCCGGTCAGTGTAGCAGAAAGAGAAATAGCGGCATTGCTGTTATTTCTCCCAACTATCACAGCATTGCCATCTGGATTACGAAAGGCATAGGCTGTAAGGCTGCTGTCGGCCCCGCTTACACCTATCCGTATTGCTCCGGGCTTTATGAACCTCATGATCTGTCCGAACTGATAGAACTGTTTTCTGGGCTTCCAGTCGCTGGATACCGAATCAAACCGGATCAGTGGTTTTCCCTCACCGGGTCCGAACCAGAAGACCCAGTCGTTAGGTGGGACACTGCCGTAACCGTTCCTTCTGGCATGCTGGTATACACAATCATATCCGTCCCAGAAAATATAGGCTCGGGCATTGTCGTCAAGCTGACCCAGAAGATTCCTGATGCCGGCTGTCTCCGTTACCCAGTACGATTTGTTCATATTTGACGGTTGGTCTATTATTTTCCAGTAATTGGCGGCATCGTTGCCATACTGGTGAACACCCCAGCATGCGAGCTTTCCCATAAGACAGGAGTCCCTGTCCATTTCTTCGAGGATCCCCCTGAATAATTTGTCCGAAGCTGCATCCGGCGCAACAAACCGAATGTCGCTCATACCTATTGCATCGAGCTTGGCGGCAAGTTTCTTTACAATTCTGACATATTGAACCGGATCGTTGATATTCGGGCCTTCCACAATGCCATCCGGATGATCGGCACCTTTACTCATTGAGACCACATCCGTCTCATTCATTGGTGAAACAAGGCTAAACCTGATCTTTTCCGTGTTTCTTGTGTAGTACAGAAATGCTGCCATCGACTCGACAAGTTCATCCTCCATGGCAGGTTTAATGCTGTAGTCTGTACCTCCCATCCAGCTTCTTTTCCGGTCAGGCTTTTCCAGAGGCGGTGCAGCTGGTGCCGATCCCATAAAACTGATCATAAGACCATTGGTTATTCCCTTTTGATTAAGGTATCTCAGTGTATTCCACACTCCCTGAAACCTTGCGTTGGAAAAGACACTGTTATAATAAGTCCAGTTGAAATGGTTTGGATCGTTGTCGTCATTTACCTCCTCCCAGTCGATCTCTTCAATTACTGCCCTGAAGATCGTTGCTCCGAGAGAATCCACCAGCATATCAATTGCCGGACGAATGACTTTTGCGTCATGATACTCTCCATTATACCACCACGCAGGGTTTATATTTACTCCAAAGCCATCAATGGTCTGGTATGTGACTGTACCATCAATATTCAGGTTTTTGCCGGTGCTTCCTGAATGGTCTGCCGGCCCCGTTTTACAACTATAGGAAGCTACCAGAAGTAAGACCGCGAGAAAAGAAATTTGTCGTGTTATCATAATTAATGGGTTTGAATCTGATGATTATTTTAAATGCCTTTAATGTTATAATTTTATTTCTTGCAGGAAGAGTCCATTCAGTATTAGCAACCTGAGAGAAGAACATTGCACAACTTTTTATGTTTAATGATTCCGGAAGAATCATCCTCTGGCTGATTCCCGATTATACTCCTTCATGGTACCTGTGACTCAACTTTCATGCACTTTCTGCCGTTTGACCAGGCCCTTGTTTCTACGGTGAATTTAAAGCAGCAATTTAATTAAGTTTTTTATTTTTTTAAGAAGATCGCTGCCTGCAAATAACAATCTCTTGTTGAGGTCAGGTCAGGGGTTGTTGAAAAAAGGTTTGCTGCTATACATTTAACTTATTTATAAAGAATGCATTACAGTTTAATATAGATTTTCTTCCGGTACAGCACAAGTCCTGCAAGCCAGCAGACTGTGGCAAAAGCCAGGGCATAGAGAAGTGAGGCATTCAAAGGTCCTGCTATATGACGAAATCCGGATACATAGATCCAGTTGGTTATGGATGTTGATTCACCCGATGCAATATGAGCAAGTTCAATACCGAAAGTGATGGCAACTATTTCTGAAAAGACATAGAGGAACAATGGGTTTATCCCGAAAACGATAAAGGGATGTGCCCATCCCTGGTATCCCTTTATATCTATTATCCATAAAAGCATACCAAGAAATATTGCAGCAGCTCCACAGGTAAGAAGCACGAAGGAACTTGTCCACAGAGGTTTGTTCACAGGAAAAACAAAATTCCAGAGCATTGCGGCGGCAATACCTGCAACACCGTATATTAAAAGTTTTTTCACGGCAGCACTCTTTAATTGGGTAGTATCGATCAGTCTTCCCGCAAGATAACCGAAGAGGATGTTTACTATGGATGGCAGAGTGCTGAGCAGACCTGTCTGGTCAAATTTCACATCGTGGAATACCGGAATATGATTTATCCCCAAGACTCCGATATCAAAGGTCCTTGCGAAATTTCCACCAAGAGTGAAGGGATTATCACCTCCGAAGATGACAAGAACAGCCCAGTATAAAAGCAGAATGCCAGCTGAAAGAATTATAATCCCTCTGGCAGAGAGCAAAGGAACCAGAAATGAAGCCAGAAGATATGCGAGAGCAATACGTGGCAGAACGCCCATGATCCGTATTGTTGAAAAATCCAGTTTATAGGTTGAAAAGGCATTCAGGGCTAACCCAATGAGATATATGATGGCAGCACGCTTAATAATCTTCAGAACAAGTTGCCATGACATTTTATGATTGAATTTTTTGTTCGAATACCACATTGCAGCCCCTATAATGAACATGAAAAAAGGGAATACAAGGTCGGTCGGTGTACAGCCATTCCAGACAGAATGCCTCAAAGGCGGATATACTGATCCCCAGTTTCCCGGGTTATTGACAATAATCATGAAGGCGATGGTAATTCCTCTGAATACATCCAGGGAAATGAGTCTTTTAGAATTTTCCATTATGCAGATTTAAATAGGCAATGTAATAATAATTAATAAATCAGAAAAAGTCAGACCTTCCTGAATGTAAAAAAGAGAAATGTTCTGGACCCGAAGAATTGGTCCTCATTCCAGCTTTTCGGATTATTTATTATATAATGAATAGTATATAGGTATGATTTTTCATTGAGAATGATATGTTCATGATAATTGCGCTGCCATATTTTTCCCAGGTCTGTATTATGCCGAAACTATTTTGTTACACCTATTTTAAATCCTTTCACTATTGAACCAATGGAATGCGTGATCATTTTTTGATATTCATTTCGCCGGGGTTTAAAATTTTCAACCCCATATCCGACTGGTCCGTTTCGCAATTGTCGGGGTTGAAAAATTTCAACCCCAACATGTCCAAATTATAATGATATTTAAAATTACGGAAAATTTATCCATGACTGAGAAAAACCACGTGGAAAATATATCCCATTTATATCCACCTTTTCAAATTCTATTCTTAAATTTACCTTCCCGGCAGATTTGATTTAATAGTTGATTTGACCTTCATAAATTAATCACCATTCATGAATATTTCTGACAAAACCCGTCATGTTTTTGCATTGTTTGTATTTATCCTGATTTGTTCTGCAATTAAGTCTCAGAATCTGGATGATTTCAGGTATAAGGGCAATTTTAACCCTGAGCAAAATATCGTCGACAACGGATTCCAGTTTAACGGATATACAAAGTACTGGCATGATATCAGGAACAGGTGGATCACCTACGGGAACCTTTTCAAGACAGTCGTACCAAATGCTGCATATACTATCGCCCAGAGCAAAAGGGATATTGCAGATGACCTGGGGATCCCGGGTCTGACGGTCCAGGAAGGATTTATAAACCAGCTCCTGAAGGACAAATATATACTTTTGGATCAGCCATCACTGCAGGATCTGGCAGATGCTGCTGCTTCTTCAAATGTTATGGTCCTGGTTGATCCCCGATCAGCAACAGGCAGGAAACTTAATGCTTATCTCCCAAAAGATGATTCTCTGAAAGCCTATCTTAAGAGTCATCAGGTTAATGCCGTTGACTTTACAGAGGTTAATGCTTTCTTCCTGGAGAAGGGACTGGAGAAGGGACCGGGGAAGATTTTCGTAATATCATCCAACAGTGGAGAGTTAAGAAAGGCAGCATCCGATCTGATAGGCAAGACAAAGGAAATTCTTGGAAAATACGACTTGCAACGCGGTTGGTTTGGAGCCGAAACATTATTGAAGAGTGTTACCTGCACTGCAGGACATCCTCTCGAGGTGATCGGGAAAGGAATGAACGAGGGGAATACATGGTTCACATTCAGTGGCTACATGGATTTTCTTGCACAAAAGGAACTATCAGACTGGCTTGCTATGGTTGACCTTCCTGTTGTAACAGATGTTGGAACCAATATAGACTACACTCCCAGCAGATACAGGCAGGCGATATACGGATGTGATAACTACAAGGGATTACAGGTTCAGGATATGTATACTATTGAATCATGTCTGAAGTTTGCACATGACAGGAATGGATATGCATTTCGCTCAGTGTATGACCCTGAGGCTGACTTGTATCATTATGACGGATATATAGCATCGGAAGGTAATAAGGAACAGATTGACAACGAGAATGTCCCCTTTATCACAACGTCCGGATCTCTGGAAAATGATGCAGTCCCCTGCATGGTTCTTTTTACTGAAAAGGGCGAAAAGATGTCAAAGCAGCTCATGTGGGAATCTATCATGGCCCGGCGGGAAGTGGCTATTCCCGGTGACGGACAGATGATGGGACCAGCCCTCTACAGAAATACACTGGAGTTGCTTCTCCTTGACCGCGTATTTCTCGAGGAATATTTTGGAAGCCGCATAAACCTGGAGGCCACAACAAGGGATTATGAACTTGTTGTGGATATTACAAACACCTACCCTCATGCCGTTTCGGGCAGTCTCGAGATAGTCCTCCCTCCTGACCTGAAACTAAAAGGCTCTTCTTCTATGGAAGTTAAACTTCCTGCAGGAGGGACAGAAACGTTGCAGTTTACACTCGAGCCAACATTAAGTGCCATGGCCAGGACCAATCCAATTGCTGTACACTACACATGGGAAACCGGTAAAAAAAGCACTCTGACAATACTGGATCTCCCTCCGGCTATTTCAGCCCATCAGCTGCTTTACGGTCATGCACCTGAAATCTCCTACCCGGTAACAGTTCATAATTTCACGCAAAACAGCCAGTTTCCCGTAAAAGTTGAAGTTCTTGCTGGTAACAACCCTCAAAAGGTTGTCTTTACCAGCTCAAAATCTTGTACAACAGAAACGGGAACATTCAGCAACATGACATTTGATCTTGAAGTACCGCCGGGAAACTATAATGTAAAGGTATCGGCACTCGGGTCTCAAATTATAACACAGCTTGGCGCAGGTAAAGCAGAAGGTGCACCAATACTTTATGCTACTGACCTGAATGGGGATGGTGTAGATGAATATGTTATGGAAAACGACAGCGTTAAAGTGACTCTTCTGGCGACAGGAGGAAGGATAATTGAATACTTTATAAAATCAAGAAATGACAATGCTTTGTACAAAAAGTGGCCCCTTAAACCCGTGGATGACAAGCGCCCTTACAGAAAGAGAGGATATTATCCTTATGGCGGTTTTGAAGATTTCCTCGGTCAGGCGAGTATGGAGACCCATAAACTGTATAATGCAGAGATCATAAAAAAAGACGGCGACTATGTCCGGGTCAGGATGACAGCAGATTATTTTGGCAACAAACTTGAGAAAACATACACTTTATACGGTAATTCGCCACTTGTTGAAGTGCGGTTTGCCATTACCTTCAAAAATCCTGAGGCAAATATGATAGCACCTGTTCCTGTTCTTGAACTAGGTGCCCGGCACGGTACTGAGGACGTATTTACCGTGCCATCGAAGGATGGTCTTCAGGAATACAGAATGAAGCCTGAAAGATACTATGGGAAGATATTCTTTCTCAAGGAAGGATGGGATGCTGGATATGATACACAGGAAGACATAAGCTTCCTCAGCGCATTTCCTGTTACTCCGCCCTTGTTTCTCCACATGTTCATGAACCACCCCAGAAATCCTGATGCACATTTCTACTGTCATGAATTCCAGCCCTGGGTGCCGATACTCAGGAAGACCACCACGTATTTTACTTTCTATTTGTGGGGTGCCGGTGGTAAATGGCAAAACGGTCTTAGGGAGCTGAGAGACAGGAATCTGATAACTGAGCAGTAACCTGAACGCACTAAGTACTAAGCAATATGCAATAATTGAACCTTGCCCTGAGCCCTTTCGTTTTAACGAGAGCCGGAGTTTTGAATGAAAATAATTTAACTACTACAAACAATAATTTCGAACTATGAAAACTTTTCTTAAAAATCATCAACTACTTGCAGTAATTATGAGTGTATTACTGAGCAGTGCAGCCTACGGTCAGAATCTGGACGGCTATAAGTACAACGGGTCATTCAATCCTTCGGAAAATGCCGTAACAACTCATTTCCAGTTCAATGGATACACAAATTACTGGCATGACACAGATCATGACTGGATCAGCTACGGCAATCTGTTCAAAATGGCGATTCCGAATGTGGATTATACCATAGCCCAAAGCAAGGTGGATATAGCGGATGACATGAAAATTCCAGGCTTATCCTTGCAGGAAGGGTTTCTCAATGAACTCCTGTCGATGCCATATACCAAACTGGATGAGCCTTCCCTGCTGAAGATTTCTGAATCGGCGGCTGCCGGCAATTTACTGGTTCTTACCGACATTAATTCCGATGCCGGAAAGGAGCTTACCGGCAAGCTGCCGAAGGAGGACCCATGGAAAGCCAGACTGAAAAGTCACCAGTTCAATGCAGTGGATTTTACAGAGGTAAAAGCTTTTATCCTGGAAAACGGGAACAAAAAGATCTTTGTGATTGCATCAAAGAGCAAAGAGCTCAGGGACAATGCTGCAGGTTTGATCGAAAGTGTTAAACCACTTCTTGACAAGTATGATCTGCGTCGCGGCTGGTTCGGTACGGAAACGCTACTCAAGAGTGTTACCTGTACCCCCGGGCATCCCCTGGAGGTTATCGGCAAGGGGATGAATGAAGGAAACAGCTGGTTCACCTTCAGCGGATATATGGATTTTCTTATGAAGAAAGAGCTTGATGAGTGGCTGGCAAAAGTTAATTATCCGGCCATAGCCGATGTAGGATTCGGAGAGATCTACGGCTGCAAAAATTATGACGGGTTACAGGTTCAGAGTATGTTCACGCCTGAATCCTGGGTAAAATTTGCTCATGAGAAGGATGGCTACGTTTTCAGAATGGTATATGATACTGCCGCCGATGCATATCACTACGACGGATATATGGCAGGTGAAGGGAACAAGGAGCAGATAGACAATGAAAATGTACCATTTGTAACAACAACAGGGACACTTGAAAGAGATGCTGTTCCCTGTATGGTTCTTTTTACACCCAAAGGAGAGAAGCTGTCAAAGGAAGTCATGTGGAAAGCCATAATGGATCGTCGTGAAGTGGGCGTGCTTGGCGATGGCAAGATGATGGGCCCCGCACTTTACCGTAATGCACTTGAATTATTGCTCCTCGACCGTGTTTTTCTGGAGGAGTATTTCGGCGATCGTATAAGTCTGGAGGCAAACACGACTGATTATCAGCTGAATGTTACAGTTACAAATACCTATCCTCATCCTGTTTCAGGAACACTGGAGATTGTCCTTCCTCCTGAACTGAAAATGTCAGGCTCCGGAACCACACAGGTCAGCCTTCCTGCCAATACTACCAGAACACTCCAGTTTGCCATTAATCCTCAGGCGAGCGCTATGCGGAAGACAAACCCGATAGCAGTGCATTTTAAATGGCCAACCTCACAAAAAAGCACGCTTACCATACTGGATCTGCCAAGGGCGATCTCTGTTCAGCAGCTTCTGTACGGAGTTACTCCAAGTGTATCATACCCGGTAACAATTCATAATTTCACAGGAAAAACCTCATTTCCCGTAAAAGTTGAAGTTATTGAAAAGAACAATCCTAAAAAGGTTGTTTTCACCAGTTCGCAGACCTGCAGCGCTGCCACTGCCACCTTCCGGAATATGTCATTCGATCTGAAAGTGCCTCCGGGAAGCTATAATGTAAAAGTTTCTGCTCTCGGTCTGGAGAACATCAGCCAGCTGGGCGTCGGTCCGGCAACGGGAAATGCATATCTGTATGAAGTTGACCTTAACAGTGATGGTATCCCGGAATACAGGATGGAAAATGACAGTGTCAGAGTGACACTTCTCACAACTGGCGCCAGGATCATCGAGTATATCGTAAAATCAAGAAACGATAATGTGTTATTCAAGCTCTGGCCCAATAAGCCGAGTGACGATAAAAGGGTCTTCAGAAAAAGAGGATACTATCCATACGGCGGATTTGAAGATTTTCTTGGCCAGGGAAGCATGGAGACCCATAAGGTTTACAATGCCGAAATACTCAAGAAGGAAGGCGATTATGTCAGGGTCAGGATGACAGCTGACTACTATGGCAACAAGATTGAAAAAATATATACTCTATATGGAAATTCCCCTCTTGTGGAGGTTCGGTTTGCTCTGACTTTCAAGAATCCTGAAGCAAATGTGCTGGGTCCGCAGCCGATACTGGAGCTTGGAGAGAGGCACTGGACGGAGGACGTATTTACCATACCTGAAAAAGACGGAACACATGAGTACCGTATGAAACCGGAGATGTACTACGGAAGGGCATTCAATATGAAAGAGGGATGGTACTCCGGCTATGATACCAGTCAGGATATTACATTCATCGGAGCTTTTCCGGTTACGGAACCACTCTTTCTTCATATGTGGATGAACCATCCTTCCAATACTGAGGCTCATTACTATTATGTTGAATTCCAGCCATGGACCCCCATTTACCAGAAGAGCACTATGTACTTTACATATTATCTCTGGGGCTCAGGAGGACCATGGCAGAATGGGTTAAAGGAATTCAGGGAGAGGAATCTGATAACAGAACAGTAGATACGGTCTGTATGAATAGTCTTCTATTCCAATATTCAAATGAGATAAACTGATAATAAATAAACCCTTAAACAGAATAAGTCATGAATAAACCTGCAACTTACATACTGGCGAAAACAGTTGTTTTCCTGCTGACAATGATACTTGCTGTGAACGTCAATGCACAGAAGTCAAAGCAGGCAAACGACCTGGTTATAAAAAAACTGGAGCTGGGTTACCCGTCACCTGGAATACCATTTTACCATTTCAAGGCAGATATTGAATTGCCGCAGCCTGCAATCATTGAAGTTGAGGCGGCAGTTGACGGACAGGTACTGAGAGCTACTGACCTCCGCAGGGAGAGTGACATCGAAAACCTTAACCGTCCTCCCATTTCCGAGCGCCCGCCATCAGGTTACAGCGTATCACAGGATGCAACCAGTTATAAGAATTTCAGTGTTGTCGGATGGGTCAGATGGGAACCAGGACAGAAATACAACATCAGGATCTCCGTTCTGACAAAGAAATCTACTCATGCCTCCAAGGATGATATTATGTTAACTGCAACCCGTACTGTTACTGCTCCCCAGGGCGTATCAGTGTTTAGCAGCGACTGGAAGAGCTATAAGTCGGTTGTCGTAAGTGAAACTGCCGGAATAAACCGGACAAGGGAGCCTGTCGAAGTACTCCTTGCTTTTTACCCGGATGAAGCACAGCAGATTACCAGAGATATCCGGGTAATGTCCGTTGATCCTCATACCTATGCTGTCACTGAAGTTCCTTGCCAGGTCTATGATGTGATGGAAGATCTTAAAGAAGATGATCTTGGCCCGGATAAGGAAGGTAAGCCAACCAGGACTGTACCACTCTGGCTTCCAACAGTATCGGCAAGGGTAGCTTTCCTTGCCGATATATCTGGCAAATCAAGCCAGGTCTTCCTGGTTTATTACAACAATCCCGATGCCATGGACAAGATCTATCATACCGATCTGAGAGTCCAGGGTGAAGCCCCCGGGCTCCAGATAGAAAATGATAAGCTATCCATAGTATTGCATCCAAATTCAGGTCATCTTGATCAGATAACCTTAAAAAGCAGACCTGATGCACCATTCTACCACAGACTGGAAACCAACGGCGCCATGCACTGGAATCCGGATATTTATGTTCCTCCACGGGCATGGACACACACAGCCGACTGGAAACCGCCAAGACATGTAAAGACGGTTGCCGGAGCAATAATAGCCAGAAGTGAAGTCTGGGACGAGCTTGAGAGAGGTACCAGAGGTCGATGCTTCCGTCAGATATGAGTTTTTCCCTGGTATGCCATATTTCATAAGCTCGACATGTATGAGAATTAATGAAACTGTCAATTCTCTTGCCCTCAGAAACGCCGAGATGGTTTTCAAACGCGAGCTTATTACCCATGCCGCATGGTATGATGTCTTGAGGGATTCCGTCATTGTTTATGATGTGTCGAATATGCCTGATCTGACTGACCTGAAAATGGAAGCTGACGTACCATGGATAATCTTTTTCAATAAAGAAAAGGGAATTGGTTTCGCCGGAATCCAGCTTGACTATTCCAATTCCGGCGTAGAATCACCTCCTAGACTTCTGAATCCATTCTTCTATATCACCGCAGGACCATGGATTTACTGGTGCCGTGGACTTTCTCATCCTTACCTTTCCTCGAATATGCAGCAGGTAGTTCCAGTGCTGAAGGGAAATGTTTTCGCTGAAAAGTGGGCTTACCTTGTATATGAAATTGACAAAAACACTGAACCCTATGCTAAGGTCGTGGAATGGCAGAAACGTCTTACCAACCCTTTAAGGGTACAAATTGTGGAAGAGGTCGACCCCAGGGTTTCCAAAACTCTGCAGGAGGTATTCATGGATAAGGGAAAAAGCGGCTGGGAAGGAAGAGAGACGCATAAGTAGGCACGGGGCACGGGGCACGGGGCACGGAGCACGGAGCACGGGGCACGGAGCACGGAGCACGGGGCACGGGGTATTAAGGATGGGGGGCAGTGTTTCATGCCACAGCCTGAGCAGAGGACTTGGGCGTTTGTAACATTGCATATTGCAAATGAATAAGAGATATAATCAGGAATGGAATCAGGAATCAGGAATCAGGAATCAGAATACAGCATGCTTATGAAAACAGGTAGTCAGGGAAAGGGAACGATAAAACTTATCATCGCATCATCAATGCTTCTGGTGTTTACCGGATGCCACAGTTCATTGGAACAGTCCGGGGAAAGCAAAAATCCGGATTTTAAGCAAGCCCTGTGGATAACCGATTCCCGGGTATGGCCTGTAACCGATTCACTAATGTATGGTGATTTCCCTGCTCCAATATTCAGAAAAGAATTCTCTGTGAAGGATGGCATCAAATCAGCCACTCTGTACATAACAGCTGCCGGCTATTACCATTCTACACTGAATGGCAGAATGATAGGCGAAAAAATTCTGGATCCGGCCTGGACCAATTTTTCCAAAAGAGTTTACTATTCGGTTTATGACCTGACATCTGATATTCTGCCAGGTAAAAACTGCATGGGTACAACACTTGGGAATGGCTTCTACAATCCTCTTCCCATGAAAATGTGGAGCACCTATAATCTTCGCGATTATCTCCCCGTCGGAAAACCCTCCTTCATTGCAAAACTTAAAATAGTATATAATACCGGGGAAGTTCAGGAGCTAAATACAGATGCCTCATGGAAATTTTCATATGGCCCGGTAACCAGGAACAGTGTTTATCTGGGTGAAGTCTATGATGCCTCCAGGGAGACGGGGGGATGGGATCTACCCGGCTTCAACGATACCGGATGGAGTAATTCCGTTCCGGACAATGGCCCGGGAGGCAAACTGGAAAAAGCATTCTTCCCCCCTGTCAGGGTAACAGCAAAATTTAACCCTGTAAAAATTTACTCTCCGACGGAAAATACCTGGATAGCAGACATGGGTGTCAATTTTACAGGCCTCTACAATATCAGGCTCAGGGGCGAGCCTGGTGATACTGTAACTTTCAGGTTCGGGGAAAGAATTTATGAAGACGGAACCCTAAATCCGATGACTTCAGTTGCAGGACAGATCAAGCGCATAAACATCCGGGGCAGCGGAGCCAATGAGGCAACATGGAATTCGGCAGTATTTAATACTGACAATGGACCTGGTTGCCCCCCGGTTGCATGGCAAACAGACAGATATATTTTCGGTGGTAAAACGGAAGTCAGACATACTCCTCTTTTCACATTTCATGTCTTCCGCTATATGGAAATCACCGGACTGAACTATAAACCAGACCCATCGGATATTGAAGCCCTGGTATTTCATTCTGATGTTGAAAATGAAAATAGTTTCTCCTGCTCATCCGACCTTATCAATTCGATTCAAACGGCTACAAGGAGAACTTTCCTGGATAATCTCATATCTGTTCAGTCAGATTGTCCCGGGAAGGGAAAGATTCGGATATGGAGGCGATTTAAATGCCACAGCTGATGCTTTCATCTACAATTTCGACATGCATTCATTCTATCGCAAAACAATTTATGACTGGGTGGATGCAATGCAGGATTCTGTTTTTATCGATACCGCTCCTTTTGTCGGCATAAAATCATGCGGACTAAGCTGGGAGTCTGCTTTCATTATCACGCAATATAAGCTGTTACTCTATTATAACGACACTTCACTCATAAAGCAACTTTACCCGATGGATCTGAAATGGATGGAAAAAGCGGCCAGGATCCATCCCTCCGGAATTGTGGACAAAGGATTGAGCGACCATGAATCATTGGTGAAGGTTCCTGTAATGCTGATAGGAACAACACATTATCTCGATTGCGCGAGAATAATGAAGAGATTTGCATGATTATGAATGACAGTGTGAACGCGGAGAAATTCGAAAAACTTTCTGATCACCTTGAGGAATCAGTCCGTAATATGTACTGGAGAAAATCAGTTCCTGATACAATTAACAGACAGACACTTTTTTCGACTCTTCTGTATTATGATATTGTCCCGGAGAGTGAGAAAAAAGCGGCTGCAGACTCTCTCGTTAAAGCACTTGACAAAGCTCCTGCCGGACATTTTACGACAGGCATCTTCGGTACAAAATATATCCTGGAGGCTCTTTCCGCTGCAGGACTGCCAGCCAGAGTGTACAACGTCGTTGACAACAAGGCATTTCCCGGATGGGGCTATATGATTGATCGTGGGGCAACAACCATATGGGAAACATGGAAGGAGAGCGACAATGTTTACTCCAATTGCCATCCGATGTTTGGATCTGTGTCTGAATGGCTTTTCAGATGGCTCGGAGGCATACAGCCTGATCCTGATAATCCGGGATTCAGGAAATTCACCATCAGACCATCGCTGCCACCAGGTCTCACATATGTAAAATGTACCTATCATTCGCCATATGGCATTATTAGGTCAAACTGGGTAAAGAGAGACAAGGAGCCAGATTTGAAATTAGCGTTCCTGAAAACTCAATTGCAGAGTTTATTATTCCCGACAGATCAAAAAAGTTTGCTGAAGTTAAAAATACCGATTCGGGAATAACAGAAAGAAAAATTTAAAAGACTCGGGTTTTTCTTTCATATTGGTAAAGGCAATTATGTTATTACATATTAGGTGGAATTTGAAAGAATTCCGGAGTCCGTAAAATCGTTTTGTGAGAAACCTTCTTATATATTATTGAATATGAGACTAATTTTTGCTTTTCTGTTCATTATGCTGGCATCAGGAAGTTTTGCCCAGCAGGAAATTCCTCTTTACCAGGGGAAAATACCAAATTCAAAGAATACCGGAAAATGACTCGTGATGTGGTCTTTAATAAAGAAGAGGACGGGTTGGCCACCAACGTTTCGATTCCCACCATTTCCGTTTTTCTTCCACCAAGGATAA
Organism: uncultured Bacteroidales bacterium; assembly: GCA_963789465.1. Lineage (GTDB taxonomy): Bacteria > Bacteroidota > Bacteroidia > Bacteroidales > VadinHA17 > LD21. The sequence goes on along the minus strand of CAWBLL010000019.1, from coordinate 905,839 downwards.
AGCAAATGGAACTGCGGTAATAATTTGCCCGGGAGGAGGATATCATGTTCTTGTTATGGACAGGGAGGGGCGTGATATTGCCAGGGAATTCAACAGGCTTGGAATTGCGGCTTTTGTTCTGAAATACAGGCTTCCTGATGACAGGATAATGCCTGACAAGTCGATAGGACCTCTTCAGGACGCTCAAAGAGCAATACAAATGGTAAGGGAAAAAGCCGCTGACTGGAACATCGATCCCCACAAAATCGGAATTATGGGATTTTCGGCCGGAGGGCATCTGGCTTCAACTGCCGGCACTCATTTTGACAGCGCCGTAATTGACAACAAAGCAGGGACAGTCTAAGGCCTGACTTTATGATACTGGTGTACCCGGTGATAAGCTTTACAGACAGTCTCACCCATTTCGGCTCAAGAGATTACCTGCTCGGGGAGAACCTTCTGAAAAACAGATCAGGTTTTTCTCAAATGAGCTTCAGGTTAACAAATCCACACCAATGACATTTCTGGTGCTTGCCGGCGACGACACTGTGGTCAATCCGAAAAACAGCCTGATATTCTACGATGCCCTTCGCAAAAATGGTGTTCCGGCTGAGATACATATCTATGAGTCCGGAGAACATGGCTTTCTTAAACATCCTCCCTTTGAGGAATGGTTTGGCAGATGCCGGTTCTGGCTGCAAAGCGATGGGTGGCTTATAGAGATGTACTATGTATACCAAATTTAAAGCCCTCAGATGAATACTAGTTTACAGATATTTGCCATTTTTTGCATGTGCCTTTTATCCTTACGATGCTCTTCCGATAAAAATGACAATATAACTATCGGCAACAGCCATTTCAGTTACCAGATCTCGGCAAATGGTAAAAACCTGAATTTTACTGACAAGCACACCGGGATAGACTATCTCAGAAAGGATTCAGTTCAGCTGGTGTGCAAAACTTACTGCAGACGGGAAAGATTACAATATCACCCATGTGTCTCAAAGGGGAGGCATTCTGACCTTTGAATTTGGTGATATCGGAACAACTGTTTCAATAAGGGTAAAAAAGGCAAGGGACCATGTCGCTCTTAAAATAAAGTCAGTTGCAGGCAAGGCAGACGCTCTCACATTTGTCAATATCCCTCTGACTCTTGAAGGGATGCCATACGAACCATTTGCATGTTGCGTTCTGTCAATGAATCTGTTCACCAGGGTCAGGGAACTTCCTGCGCTCCAAAGTAACCTCAATGCCATCTGTTACAAACAATTCGGGATCAAAGGAGCAGAAATAACACTTATTGGCGTTCCCTGTGATCAAATACTGCCGGTAATCCGGAATGTGATGTCGCATGCCAGTGATATACCACACTCCGATAAGGGTGGCGCCTGGGCATCCATGCAAAAAGAGGGTTATGGCTCATACCTTATGAACTTTGGCACTCTTACGGAAGAAACAGCAGATGAATGGATCAGAATGTGCCAAAGTCTGGGTTTTAATCAGATAGACAATCATGGAGGCGGTGATTTTTTCAGATTCGGAGATTTTGAGCTAAACCGCGAAAAATGGCCTGAAGGCTGGGAATCATTCAAAAAAATTAATGACAGGCTGCATAATGCAGGTATCTCGTCAATATTTCATACTTATGCCTTCTTTATCGATAAAAACACTAAATATGTAACTCCTGTTCCCAGTCAGGACCTCGGCTATTTCAGCTCCTTTACCCTTGCCAGACCTGTCAGGCAAGACGATACTGAAATATTTGTAAATGAATCAACAGGGAATATTTCAACTATTACCGGCTTTTTTGTAAGGAACAGCCTCTCCCTCAGGATCGGGGAAGAGATAATTGAATTCACCGGCGTAACACATGCTCCACCATATAAATTTACGGGTTGTAAACGAGGGGCTGATGCTACCAAAGTATCAGGACATGAGCAGGAGAAAAGGCATATCACCTTCGGGAAATGTTCGGCAGGTTTGTTCCCGGCCCTGAAACGGCCCTCTTTAGCGAGATAGCAGGACATACTGCTGAAATCATCAATCGAGTGTGGATTTGACGGGATTTATTTTGATGCAATCGACGGCAGTGACATCCTGGCAGGAGAGGAATATTTCTGGTACTATGGCACCAAATTTATTTTTGAAGTTGCAAAAATCTTAAACACCCTGTTGGAATGGAGATGAGTTCCATGTCTCATCTCTGGTGGCATTACCGTTCAAGGTGGCAGGCATGGGACAGGCCTGTAAGAGGATATAAGCGATTTGTAGACATCCATTCAGCAGCAATAAAATCGGGCCGGCTTTTTCTTCCTCCAACAATAAAATCCAATGAATATGAACATGGGCTTATGGAGGGGACATACGCCACTGATCAATAAATATGCGGCAATTGAAAACGGGGGTCTTCTTTTCCCTCTTCACCTGGGCTGGTGGGGAAACCAGACATGGAACCCGCCACAGGTTGAACCGACATTCACGGATGATATTGAATATCTGTGCTGCAAGATGATCGGAAATAATGCCGGCATGTCAATGCTGGGAGGAGCAGATGAAAAAACACTCGATGAAAATCCCGGATTTCAGACGGCTGATCCCGATAATAAAGCGGTATGAAGAATTAAGACATAAAAATTATTTCAGCGACACTGTTCGTGCTCTCCTCGTCAGCCCGGAAAGGAATTCACTCTCATTCATGGGAATGACAGCATATGGCAGCTTCAACCTGTTTCCTATCAGAAGCATAAAGTGGCTGGGCTGATCATCCATCTGCAGACTGGACATCACCAATGAATTTGGTTCTCAACCTGCACAGACTGAGGATCGAGCTTCTAATGTCTGTAAAACCTTTCAATGACCCGTCAGATGTGGTTCTGACCAGATTTTTCACACCCTGGAGAATTCATCACTGAAGGAAGTGCTGCAGGATGTAACAGGAGGAATATGAGCTTCATCCGAAGAATTCAGTGCTCCGGGAAAATCGGAGACTGTTTTTTGCCAATGCGTCACCAGGCTGCACACGGGAAGGATTATATATCAAAATGGTAAAGAGATTTGATCCATGGCTGGACTTAATTAAAAATCAGGCTCTTGGAGTCTGGGTAAAAGGAGATGGCAACGGAGAGCTGCTTAATTTCAGGATTGAGAGCCCAAAACATCTTTCGAGTGGAGCCCGGGGTGATCATTATGTAAAAATTGATTTCAAAGGATGGAAATACTTTGAGCTTGTGGAGATCGAATCATCTGAATTCAGTAACTATATCTGGCCCGATTCAGGATTCTATGTATATGATTCATTTCGTCATACCGTTCAGTTCAACAATGTCGACAAGTTGCAGCTGTGGTACAATAATCTTCCGCCGGGCAGGGATGTAAGCTGTGTGATAGGCACTGTAAAAGCACTGCCATTGATGCCTATAACTGTTACCAATCCTGAAATTACAATCGGAGGAGCGAAATTAACCTTTAAAGTGAAGATGGAGTCGGGAATGTACCTTGAATTCAATTCGCCTGCGGACTGTAAGCTTATATGGCAAAAAGGAGAATTCATAAGAACGTCATAATTGAAGGCAAAATCCCTTAGTGAAAGCCGGCAAAAATGATATCTCTTTCAGATGCACGGAACACCAGGGAGTCAGCTCAAGGGTACAGGTTACTATGATCACGGAAAGATTATTGCCCATTAATCAGTAACCGATAGAGAATCCGAATAGATTCGTCAATAAACCGCCTGCAAGGATATTGCATTTAATGAAATCTGCTCTGCAGAGCTTTATCGCATCACTTTTAAAAATGATCTCATCCTCTCCGAATTGATTTCAAAAAAAGTATATTTGGTAATTAGTATCCGAAATGAGCAGATAGTTATTATTAATCAAAATAGCATTATTAAAATGACAAAAATTAACAGAAGAAAATTCATATACTCTTCTGCAATGCTGGCTGCCATACCAGGGTGACATCTTTCGCAGGAAGTGAAAAAAATACCAGCTACCGGGAAAAACCGGGAATATACTTACAGGCGTGATTTCCAATGCCAATAATCCTGAAGAAGATCTTAAAATTGTCAAAGAGCTTGGCTTTCATACGTGCCAGCTAGACATTGGCAATTATTCCCCTGAGCTGGCTAAAAGATTCTCGGAATCACTCATAAAATACAATTTGATGCCTACATCGTTGATCTGCATGGGACCGGGAACATACAAATGGAATTTCACGGAAGGCCCTTCAACAATAGGACTGGTACCCCGGGAATACAGGTCTGCACGTGTTGAACGGCTAATACAAGGCATAGATTTCTGCAAAGCTTCAGGAATACCAGCTGTTCATGCACACTTTGGATTTATTCCCGAAGATCCGGCAGATATGCTCTATAAAGAATTTATTGAGACAATGAAACCTATCGGAGAATATGCTCATAATAAAGGAATTGATATTTATTTCGAGACCGGACAGGAAACTACCTGTCACTCTTTTAAGGGCTTTAACAGATATTGGCACAGGAAATCTTTTTGTAAATTATGATACTGCCAACCTTGTTATGTATGGAAAAGCAAATCCACTCGACGGTCTTAAAGTGATAGGAAAATATGTAAAAGCACTTCATGCCAAGGATGGCCTCTATCCCGTTAATCCGCGACGAACTGGGAAGGGAAGTTCCTATTCCTGAACGGGGAGGTCGATTTCCCGCATACTTGCATTCCTGAGGAATTTAGGCTTTAACGGACATGTTACAATAGAATATGAACTGGGTGAACAGAACAAGGATTATATTCTTAAAACAAAAGTTATCTTGAGAAGATCATTGCATCCTTATGATTTTTTATATGGTATTCAATTTCACATTTAATATAGAATTAATGCTGTCATAAAAACCTTAAACATGAAAAAATACAATGTTGGTATCATTGGTTACAGTTGGGCTGCCGGCGCCCATATTGAAGCAATAAACAAAACCTCCCGGGCACAGGTTACATGCTCTTTGTTCATCCAGAAAACTGAATCCTGACGAAATCAGTTCAAAGCATGGAGGCAAAATAAAATGCTATACCGACCTTGACAAGATGCTTGCTGATCCGGACCTTCATGTTGTTTCAATTTGCAGTTATCCTGCCGAACATGCAAAACAGGCTATTATGGCAGCCAAGGCCGGAAAACATCTGATCATTGAAAAGCCTGTTGCCCTGACCTGGGGCGATTGTCTTTCAGTAAAAGAGGCAGTTGATGAAGCAGGAGTCAAAACCTGTGTCTGTTTTGAATGCCGGTTTTCAAGTCAGCTGATTACTGTTAAAGCTATTATCGATCAGGGTTTGCTCGGACAGATTCACTATGGGGAAGTTGATTATTATCACGGCATTGGGCCATGGTATGGACAATACCGCTGGAATATCAGGAAAGATGCTGCCGGCAGCAGTCTCTTATCTGCCGGATGCCATGCCCTGGATGCCCTGCTCCTGTTCATGGGAAATGATGTTGATACAGTAAGCAGCTTATCGGCATTTTCTGCCAATCCGGATTTTGCCAGGTATGAATATCCTACAACATCGGTAACGCTTCTTAAATTCAAGGACGGACGTGTAGGGAAAGTAGCATCGGTGATTGATTGCCTTCAGCCTTATTATTTTCATATTCATCTTGTCGGTAGTGAGGGAAGCCTTCTCGACAATAAATTTTATTCAACCAGGCTGGGAGGGCTCAACAAGGGAAAATGGAGTGAGCTCTCAATGAAAATGCTTGATTCGGGCGATGTTTCTGACCATCCTTACCAGACCCAGTTTGAAGCATTCTTTCACGCCCTCGATCATAACAGGGAAATGCCTCTGACAAGCCTGGACAGATGCACTTCATACGCATGAAATCATCTTTAAAGCTGACCGCTCATAAATTATATGATGATCAAACATCTTTGCTTATTCCTGTTCTCCTTATTTATTTTTCCTGTCCGGGCAAATTGCCAGCAGAAGATAAATCAGGGGAACCCTATTCCGATCCTGGCATGGTACAGTATTCCTCCTGAACAAACCACACTTGCAAGGTACATGGAACTTAGGGAGTCAGGCATCACTTTCAGTCTCAGCTTTTTCAACGATGCAGAAACTATGTCGCATGCACTTGACACTGCATTTAAAGCCGGAATAAAAATGATTGTATATTGTCCTGAACTCAAAACCGATCCTGAAAAAACTGTCAGACGATTCATGCACCATCCTGCCGTAGCTGGTTATATGCTCAGGGATGAACCAAACCGGGCAGATTTTCCCGAACTCGCCGAATGGGCAAGAAAAATCCGGCAGACAGATGACAGCCATTTCTGTTATCTCAATCTCTTTCCTGATTATGCCACTGAAGAGCAGCTTGGGACAAAAACATACCAGGAATATGTAATCTCTTTATGAGGGAAGTTCCTTCAGAGTTCATCTCCTTTGATCACTATCCTGTACTCGGCGATTCTCTGAGAGCTAACTGGTATGAGAATCTGGAAATTATTTCCGGGGCTGCTGCAAAAGCAGGTAAGTCTTTCTGGGCATTCGCCCTTTCAGTCGCTCACGGTAAATATCCTATACCGACTACCGCCCAGCTCAGACTTCAGTTATTCAGTGACCTGGCTTATGGTGCACAGGGGATTCAATATTTTACTTACTGGACGCCAAACGACACTACCTGGAATTTTAATAACGGACCCGTTACAATTGAAGGTAAAAGAAGCGTTGTATATGACAGGATCCGACAGGTAAACAAGGAAGTTGAAAATCTTTCAGATGTATTTTCAGGAGCAAAGGTGAATCTGTTTCCCATACCGGAAGCATACCCCATGGTACAAGGCCACTAGGATCACTCCCTCCTGCTATCAGGCCTTGAGAACTGAAGGTAACGGAGCAGTGGTTTCAAGTATGGAAAATGGATTAAATTCCTATCTTGTTGTTGTGAATCGTGATTTTAAAGCACCGATGAAACTATATATTGATTGTGAGGATTATGTAAATAAATACTTAAGGATGGTTCCAGGGTTCCTGCAAACGCCTATCAGACAAAAACGGAAATTGATCCCGGAGATATTGCGGTTTATAAATGGATTAAGGATAAATAATCAAACAAATTACAATAAAATATATAATATGAAAAGAAGAGATTTCCTACAAAGCACAGCAGCATTTTCTGCATTCACATTAATTAGTCCGTCAACAGCATTCGGATCAAAAGCCAACTCTGCTATCAGGATTGGACTTATAGGATGCGGTGCGAGAGGTACTTCGGTAATTACCTCCATGTCAAACCATACCAATATTAACATTATTGCCATGGCTGATATTTTCAGGGATAAGCTTGATAATGCAAAAAAGATTCTTGATGATCAGAATATTAAAAAGGGGTTTCCGGCAGTTGTAAACAAAACACATATGTTGGGTCAAAAGCATATCTGCAATTCTTGAGAATAAAGATGTGGATGCCGTTCAGATCTCTTCCCCGGCATATACCCATGCAGATTTCCTCGAAGCTGCTGCAATGGCCGGCAAGCATATTTATTGTGAAAAACCGGTTTCACCCGATGTGGCAGGCTGCCGGAAAGTTGAGCATGCTGGCAAACTGGTAGACGGTAAGCTAAGTATAGTAATCGGCTTCCAGATCCGGTATGCCACTCCATATGTTGAAATGGTCAAAAGGATACAGCGGGGGGATCTCGGTGAAATACTGAATGTGCATCTATGCTATCTGGCCACTGAATCAGCTGTTGGCAATATCAGCGGCATGTCGTAGGATGAAGCCCGGATCCGCAACCAGTATAATTTTCATGCCCTGTCAGGAGGGGTTATGCTTGACCAGGCTATACATATGATAGATGTCTGCAACTGGGCTCTGCAGAAACTTCCCGTCAGTGCCATTGGAGCAGGTGGCAAGGATGAATCACATAAATTCGGCGATACATGGAAACATTTCCAGGTAATCTATGAATACCCCGGTATAAATGTGAATGTTCTGGCAACCCAGTTCGGAAATCATTTCGGTGATGTATGTGCAAAATTCATTGGTACAAAAGGAACGGCTGAAGCTCATTATTCAGGAGGTGTATATATAAGCGGAGATAGCCCTGGGATTCCGGTGTTCCTAAATGCGCAAGCGAAATCCCACCGAAGAACAGAGAAGAGCCGGAGTTTTTCTTTCCGCTCTTCAGGATGCTGATGCAAATAAGGAGATAGCCTTTATAAAAAGTATCGAATCCGGGAACTATCTGAATGAAACACGATCCGGAGCGAATCTACCCTAACGGCCATTCTTGGACGTGAGGCTGCTATCTCAGGTGAAAGAACCGGGTGGGATGAATTACGGAACTCAAATGCAAGACTTGACCCGATGTTAAACCTTTCTCAATTTGACAAGTAGAAATAACAAAAATAATGAATTCACTTCAGAGAACCCAGGACTTTATAGATGGCCTGACAGTTGACAGGCCCCCTTTTCATCCTATCCTGATGAGGCTGGCTGCTAAATATGCCGGCGTCAGATACAAAGATTTTTGCCTGGATTACAAAACCAAATGCTGAGGCCAATCTTCTTTGCTCCCATGATTTTGAGTATGACTGGGTCAATGTCATGTCGGATCCCTATACTGAGGCAAGCGCTTATGGAACAAAACTCACATACCCTGAAGATAATCTTCCGCAGGTGACTGAATTTTTGATCAGTCAATTGATGATATTGACAAGCTTAAGGTATTAAAGGTAAGTGAGCATGAGAGAATGACGACAATAGTAAATGAGATCAGGGAATTCAGCAGGCTCGTCGGGAATACCCAGTTTATTTGCGGCTGGGTGGAAGGCCCCCTGGCTGAATACTGTGACCTAAGGGATGTGTCAGCCGCATGCCTCGATATGTTTGAGAATCCTGAAAAGCTTAAACTGGCACTTGACATTATGACTGAGAGCGCGATGCAGTTCATTACTGCACAGGTTAATGCCGGAGCTCACTGCATAGGGATAGGTGACGCTGTTTGTTCCCTTATCTCACCGGATCTTTACCAGGAGTTTGTTTTCCCGCTGGAAAAGGCCATTAGTCGATCATGCACATTCCCTGAATGCGAAAGTCAAGCTTCATATCTGCGGAAACACCACCGGAATCCTGCCGGACATGATCAATACCGGTGCAGATATTATTGATATTGATCATCTTGTGACCACAATGGCTGATTTTATGCCACTTTTTCATCCAGAGCAGGTTCCCTCAGGCAACAGTAATCCTGTTTCGGTTATCAGGGATGGCAACAGAGAATCCATAGCGGAAAGTGTAAGTGAATGTTACAGGTAACCAATTACAGAGGTATTGTATCTGCCGGATGTGAGATACCACCTGATACGCCGTTAGAAAATATGGTGGCATACAGGGATGCTGCTCATGGGTTAAGCGGGGACGGAGAATTTAGTGAAATGATCAGATGCCTCAATGGCTTCACTGATCTCATGTCCCTGATCAGGCTTTGGTAAAAATGATACAATAATTGCTCCGGTCACGGCCACGACTATCAGGACGATAAAACCAATGGAGTAACTTTTTGTGGCAGTATTGTACAATGCTCCAAGAAGCATCGGGAACAGTGATTCCGCAATACCATCTGCAACAAGGATTATACCCATTGTCCTCCCAAGCGCCCTCACTCCAAACAGGTCACCAGCCATTAGGGGAATGATCATATAATCCCCTCCCAGCCCAATGCCAAAAATAACGGCAAAGATGTAGATACGGCCGGGAAAATCCGCAATAGCAATAAGGGAATTGCTGAAGCCACGATCATATATATTAAAATCATTACATATTTTCTGTGAATCAAATCAGCCAGCCAGCCCATCAGTACCCTGCCTCCCAGGCTTGACAACAGCACAAGCGAAATTACATGAGCAGCCTGTGTCTGAGTGAAGTTAAGGTCACGAAGATAAAGTTTCAGATGCTGATTTATTCCTCCCACTGCACCAATTGCGCACATGCTGCCAATGCCCAACAGGTAAAAGTTCCGGTTTGTCAGTATATTTTTTATTGGTACTGCAGCTTCGGTTTTGCGTGCAAGCCTTTTAGCGAAGATCCCTTAAGAAAAAATACCATGGGAAAGCTATTACTACAGCAATAATTCCCAGACCGGCCAGGGAAACATGCCATCCGCAATTCTTCTCCAGCGCCGCTGCTATTAAAGGAACAAGGGCGCCTCCTGTCCCTATGCCAAGATAGGCGATTCCCATCGCCTTACCCGGTTCTTATCAAATCTTCTCGATATCAAAACCTGGCATGGCAGCGGGCCACCGCATACATAGCCCAGGGCATTGAAAATATAAAAAAGATAAAACAGGCCAAGAGAATCAGCAAAACTTAATCCGATAAGAGCGATTCCCATCATCAGTATTCCTGACATCATTAATTTTCTGGGTCCATACTTGTCAATCAGCCATCCTGCAATGAAGCCAAACAAAGGTCCTACAAGCAGTTTCCCGAGAGCATTGCCTGAAGTGACAACTGTTCGTGACCATCCATATTCTTTTGTTATGAAATCAAAAAAGAATGGCAAACCATAGTAAGCAAATCCCACGAGTGCAAAAAGGGTTAAAAATGCAGTTGCTATGACATATGGCTGAGAACTGAGTGTAGGCAGGCCTTTAATTTCTTTCTGTATATTCTTTCCCATTCCGGATTCAATATATTAAATGAATATTTTGTTTCATATACTCTGACCAGCAAGACTGGTCATTCTCCAGTAGGCGCTACCAAGCAATGACCCTGCTGCTCCCAGTTGTGCCCTTTCTATTTTAATGTCAGATCTGCAATTTGGCAGTGAATTTTCAAAAGCGCTTTCCTTTATCATTGAAATATAACTGTCATCCGCTTCAGACATTCCACCTCCCAGAACAATAATCTCAGGGGCGAAAATAGTTATAAGGTTGGCAAGACCGATCCCGACCATATCGGAATTCTCCCTTACCACCTTCAATGCCTCAGGCGAACTCCTGTAACTGAGTTCAAAAATTTCCTTGCATGAGACAGTTTTTTCAGTCTTTCCTTCCGATGATCCTGTTTCCTCATTATATCTCCTGACAACCGAAGCTGCTGAGGCAAAATGTTCATAGGAACCACGTATGCCCTTATCGCTGGTTCCATTATCCCAGTTTATGATCATCTGACCAATCTCACCTGCCGCATTACCTGATCCCCTGTAGAGCTTGCCGTTTATTATAATACCCCCTCCTATCCCGGTGCGAAGGGCCACAAAAACAATATTTCTATATCCCTTTGCAGCACCAAACCTGTGCTCGGCTATGGTCATCATATTTGCATCATTATCAACATATACCGGCAGTCCTGTTTCTTGTTTTACCATTTTTGCAAGCGGAACATCTGTCCAGTCTTTTATTCCCTGATCCGGACCCACGATTATACCCGCCTTGTTATCAATAAATCCTTTGGCGGATATTCCTATACAGATAGGATTAACCCCCTCAGCTGCCACAATCTGTCTGATATCCCTCACAGCCTGAAGGATCTTTTCTATAAGGTAATCCCGTGTCTGCTTCTGAGCCAGAGGATAAGACTTTACTGCAATAATTTCGCCATCGATCCTTACAACAGCTATTTTTATCGAATAACGGCCTATGTCAGCTCCTATGGCTGCTGTATGATTAAACATTATCCAAAAACTGCTGGTACATTACAAAAATAGCTTTTATAATATATAATGAAAGTAAGGTAAAAAAATAAACATCATGCTTACCGGCAATTATTTTTAATAACTTTGGCATGCTTTTATTTATGAGACATTTAGGAAGTATGATATGATAGATAGGATCAGGGAAATATTTAAAAATGAAGCATCTGCCATCATTAATATACCGGTCACATCCGGGTTTGAGGAAGCTATTGCCATAATTTACAGCCATGTTCATGGTAAAAAAGGCAAGCTTGTTTTAAGCGGAATGGGAAAAGCAGGTCAGATTGCGCATAACATTGCCACCACCTTCAGCTCCACAGGGACACCTGCAGCATATCTGCATCCAAGCGAGGCTCAGCATGGCGATCTTGGGATCCTTCAGGAAAATGATGTTCTGCTGGCGATATCCAATTCGGGAAAGACAAGGGAAATAATAGAGCTGATAGATCTTAAGGACAACCTATACCCTCAAATACCCGTTATCGTAATAACAAGCAATGAAAACAGTCCGCTTGCACAAAAGGCAAACTGTTATATCCTTACAGGAGCACCTGCCGAAGTGTGTCCCCTCGGACTTACTCCTACGACCTCCACAACGGTTATGACAGTCATCGGGGATACGCTTGTTGTACTTATGATGGAAAAGATCGGATTCAATGCAACCGATTATTCAAGAAGGCATCATGGAGGTTACCTCGGGTCAGTTTCGAGAATGATCTCAGAAAATGATAAGAGGAAATAGACTATAAGGAATTCCCGAGAGAGTCGCTGCGAAGCGATTCAATGGTATTTTCGAGGGCTTCCTGAAACCTGTTGGCATTCTCAATCCATTTAAGTATTTTTTCATTGGCCACCGGATATTCCGGTGTGCGCATCGAAACGCTCCTGTAAGCATATTCCTTTAGCTCTGAAACATTCTCAAGAACCTTCCGGAAGTAGACCAGGAAAGAAAGCATCAGTCAGAAAGAAATACCTTTTGCGATCAGATGCAAAAGTTTTATAATCCATTATTTTGTTCTGCAGCAGATAATTAAGGGAATTACTTACCGAGCTTTTACTGGCTTTGAAATATTCAACCAGCTCATCAAATGTCTTCTCCGGAGGATCACTGATGGTAAAAAAGGCTACAATCCTGCCCTGCATAGGCGTCAGCCCAAATTTCTCAAATACCTTGCCTATTTCTTCAATGGTATCCCTTGAAATTTTTTTCTTGTCAGGCATATCTATTTATCTAAGCTTTAGTCGGAAACAAAAGTAGCTAAATAGCAGTTAGTTCTATGGCTTTTGAACTAAAAAAACAAATTTATTTTTTCTTGCTCGCAGTCAGATAAAAAGATTAGTTTTGAATCCTTCATCCGAACCTTAACCATAATTAATTTGCAGATTATGACTACTACCAGCGCTTCCACCGGCATCAGCAGAAAAGATTATATTTTTTCAGTTTCGATTATCGGTCTGTTTTTTTTCCTTTTCGGGTTTGTAACCTGGCTCAATGGCATTCTGATCCCTTTTCTGAGGACTGCATGCGAATTAAACGATTTTCAAGCATATTTTGTGACATTTGCATTCTATGTCTCCTACCTGGTGATGGCATTGCCCTTCTTCAGCAGTGTTGAAAAAAACAGGATTTAAGAATGGCATGTCACTTGGTCTATGGGTTATGGCTGCAGGAGCTCTGATCTTTATACCTGCTGCAATGTCCAGAACATTCGGACTCTTCCTTGTCGGCTTGTTTGTTGAAGGAACCGGAATGACACTTTTACAGACGGCATCAAATCCTTACATAACAATTATAGGCCCTCCTGAAACTGCTGCCAAGAGAATGAGCATCATGGGGATTGCAAATAAATTTGCAGGAGCTATAGCGCCTATAATTCTTGCAAGCATTATTCTGAAGGATTCAAAAGTGCTCGAAGCAAAGCTTGCCGAGACTACTGATACTGTTGTACGAACCGGACTTCTCGATGAGCTTGCCGGAAGGGTAATAGCGCCATATATAGTAATGGCAATCATTCTTGTACTTCTCGGTCTTCTGCTCCGGTTTGCACATCTTCCGGAAGTTGATACCGAGGCAGAGGATGCAGCAAGCAGCGAATCAAACTCAAAAAAAACAAGTGTATGGCAGTTCCCTCACCTCATGCTGGGTGTTGTAGCTCTCTTCTTCTATGTTGGTGTTGAGGTTATTGCCGGTGACAGCATAATAAGATATGGCCAGTCGATCGGCATCGCCATGGAGTCTGCAAAATATCTATACCTCACTTACACTTACTGGGTATGATAATCGGGTATACCTGCGGAATTATCTTTATACCCAGATATTTTAGTCAGGTAACGGCTCTTAAGGCATGCGCGATAGCTAGGAGTTGTTTTTTCCCTCGGAGCCATTTTCTCCCCATCGCATCTGGTTTTCACTATACCATTTATTGATATAATGACTTTTAAGTCGATTGAACTTGTACTACCTTTAACTGTACTTTTTGTGGCTCTGCTTGGGCTTGCCAATTCACTGGTATGGCCTGCCATGTGGCCTCTTACCATTACCGGGCTCGGGAGATTCACAAAAACCGGATCTGCGCTTCTTGTAATGGCTATTGCCGGTGGTGCCCTGATTCCCTTGCTCTATGGCAAGCTTGCTGTGACTTTTTCAACCCAATCCGCCTACTGGATATGTGTGCCATCATATCTTATAATTATGTATTATGCCTTTATAGGTCATAAAGTCGGAAGAGAATAATGGAATACAATCTGAAAGAAATATTTGATCGTTTTACAGCTGATGGCACTTTTTTGAACAGGGGAACCATACGGCAGCGGACATATTCATGATACATTCCTGATTGAGACAAAAGAGAGTGACAAGGACAACTATATACTTCAGCGTCTCAACAATAAGATTTTCAAGAATATTCCGGATCTGCAGCAAAATATAGAAAGAGTTACCATCCATCTGAGAAATAAACTAATGTCAGTGCCCGGATCGGATATCAAACGGGAATGCCTGATCCTCATACCCGCACGTGACGGAAAAAGCTGGATCCTTGACGAGGCCGGAAATTACTGGAGAATGTACATTTTCATTTCCAATCACAGATCGTACAATATTGTCGACAGTCCGGACAAAGCCATTGAAGGAGGCAAGGCAATAGGACGCTTCCAGGCTATGCTTTCGGATATGCCCGGTGAACCACTCCACGAGACCATTCCGAAATTTCATGATATCGAAAACAGGCTGATGATATTTGAAAACAAAATTAAGGAAGATCCTGCCGGAAGGGTTGCCTCAGTTCAATGGGAAATCGGGCAGTATCGCAGCCGCGGAGAAGAAATGAAGACCATCCTTAAGCTTGGAAGGGAAGGCAAGATCCCTCTGAGGATCACACATAACGATACAAAATTCAATAATATCCTGCTTGATGAAAATGATAAGGCATTATGTGTAATTGATCTGGATACAGTAATGCCCGGATATGTCCACTATGATTTCGGGGATGCCATCAGAACGGTTACCAATACCGCAGCTGAGGATGAAAAAGACCTTACAAAAATAAGGATGGATATTAACCTGTTCAAGGCATATGCTTCAGGCTACCTTTCCGAAACCGGAGGTACCCTGAACCAGGTAGAAAAAGAATATCTGGCATTTGCACCGAAACTCATAACCTATACTATTGGAATCAGGTTCCTGACAGACTATATTGATGGTGACAACTATTTCAAGATTCACCATGAGGACCATAACCTTCAGAGGAGCAGGGCGCAGCTTAAGCTTGTAATGAGCATGGAAGAGCAGTACGAAGAGATGCAGAAGATTATCTCGGAACTGGTGCGGGACAAGTAAGTGTGCCGGGTGCCGGTAAAAAAATCTGAGTGGCACCAGGCAACAGGCAGCAAGCATCAAGCAACAAGCTAAATAAAATATGAACTGGACAACCAGACGAAATAAAATTTCTTAAAACTCTTTCTGATCCCGACAAGATCCAGGGATTTCTTGACACAATAGATTATAATCCCAACTACGAGTGCAGATCGCCGAGGTGGGTTATCAGGAAAAGGTCGGCGCATTGTTTTGAGGGAGCACTTTTTGCAGCTGCCGCCCTTGAATTCAACGGATTCAGCCCCCTAATAGTCGACATGAAATCATTCAATGACGATGATCATGTGATAGCCGTTTTTATGGAACACAGGCACTGGGGAGCTGTTGCCAAGTCAAACTTCACAACCCTTAGATACAGGGAACCTGTTTACCGCTCCCTGCGCGAACTCATAATGTCTTACTTTGATTTCTATTTCAATCTCAACGGGGATAAATCACTCCGCTCCTATTCCCGTCCTCTTAACCTGAATATTTACAGGAAGCGGCAATGGGCTACTACCGATGAAGATCTTGAATTTATCGGAGATAAGCTGGAATCCATGCACCACTATCCCGTAATAGACAACGACATGATCGTTAATCTTAAGAGGGCAAGCAAAATCATGCTGGAGGCCGGGATGCTTGGATCCAATGAAGAAGGTCTGTTCAAGCCCAGGTAATGTTGTATTTCACACAGGCTCTACTGGATAAGTTTCCGTTCGAAATTCTGCACAGTCCTTATAACTGTATTTCATGAATTTATGAGAATTCAATATATTGCAGTCGAAGAGATTTTTTGGAATTAGGCCGATATTGACTACTTTTGACACTATTAAAAAACAGGGTATGGATGTATCAGGAAAAAACTTCAAAGCCTTTCTTGACCGACAGGAGGCTTTAAAAAAACAATATAGCTCTAAAAACGCCGAAAAACAGCACTCCAAAGGGAAACTGACAGCACACGAAAGGATCAAGCTCCTGTTTGATTCAGGAACCTTTGAAGAAATTGATGCCTTTGTAACACCAGCAGCCAGCCTGTTGAGTTTGGAAAAATCGACATAAATACGGAGACGGAGTCATAGTGGGACATGGAAAAATCAATGGCCGGCTGATTTTTGCCTATGCCCAGGATTTCACCATTATGGGAGGATCGCTTGGACTGGTCCATTCAAAGAAGATTACAAAGATACAGGAGATGGCTCTCAAAATGGGAGCACCAATCATAGGACTGATGGATTCCGGAGGAGCAAGAATACAGGAAGGTGTGGCAAGTCTCAGCGGATATGCATCCATTTTTCATAATATCATAAGTTCATCCGGCATAATTCCGCAGATATCGGTAATTATGGGACCTGCAGCAGGAGGTGCAGTTTATTCTCCTGCTCTGACCGACTTTGTGTTCATGGTAAATCATACAAGTTATATGTTTGTTACCGGACCCAATGTGGTAAAGGAGGTACTGAATGAAGATGTTACCTCAGATGGTCTGGGTGGTGCAGTAGTGCATGCCCGCAAAAGCGGTGTCGCTCATATGATATATGATGATGAGGAGAACACGATACTGGCCCTTAAGAAATTCCTGGCCTACCTGCCCTCCAATAATGTAGAGAACCCTCCCGTATTGCCAGATGATGGCTCCGTGAGTGATTACAATGAGAAGCTGAGGGATATTGTTCCGGATGATCCTAATAAAGCATATGATGTTAAAGACGTTATAAACCAGGTTGTTGACAGGAACAGCTTTTTCGAAATATCGGAACTTTTCGGAGCAAGCCTGGTAATAGGGTTTGGCAGGTTGAAAGGGAAATCCATTGGCATTGTTGCAAACCAGCCAAAGGTGCTGGCAGGCGTTCTGGATATTGATTCATCCGTTAAGGGCGCCAGGTTTATAAGGTTTTGTGATGCTTTCAATATTCCTATCCTGACCTTTGAAGATGTGCCTGGCTTCCTGCCTGGAGTCGATCAGGAACATGCCGGAATCATCCGTCATGGGGCGAAATTGCTTTTTGCCTACAGTGAAGCCACTGTGCCAAAAATCACAATAATACTCCGTAAGGCATATGGAGGAGCTTTCATTGTGATGAACAGCAAGTTTCTAGGAGGCGATTTCAGCTTCGCATGGCCCTCTGCGGAAATTGCGGTAATGGGTCCCGACGGGGCTGTTGCCATACTCTACAGAAAGGAACTGGCGGAATCGGCCGATCCTGCAGAACTAAAGAAAGAACTGGTAAAAAAATACAGAGATAAAATTGCTAATCCGTTTATTGCCGATGAAAGCGGTTATATAGATGAAGTTATAGATCCTGCTATGACCAGGAAGAAGATCCTGTCGGCATTCGAGGCACTCAGCAATAAGTGGGTAAAAGTGCCGGCCAGGAAGCATGGGAATATGCCATTGTAGGGTGGCCGGACTCATTGAGGTAGTGTGTAATCTTCAGATTGCATTATATGTACGGCGAAGTCTGGAGACTTCGCCAAGCACCAGGCACCAGGCACAAGATCATTATACAGAAAGATTAATTCACTTAACACAGATAATGTGATGACTATAAAGAGAATCCTGATTGCCAACCGTGGTGAGATCGCTGTAAGGATCATGAAGACGGCCAGGCAGATGAAGATTGAAACCGTAGCAGTAAGAACAGCTGTCGAGCCAAATGCAATGTATCTTGCCACTGCCGACGTTGTTTATGACGACACTGAAAATGCTTCCGACATACCGGTCTTCCTGGATATTGAGAAACTTATTGACATTGCATTGAAAACAAATGCCGATGCTGTCCATCCCGGCTATGGCTTCCTGGCTGAGAACGCCTACTTTGCCCAGAAATGCATTGATAATAAGATAATCTATATCGGTCCTGATCCGGATGCTATATACAAAATGGGAAACAAGACCATTGCGAGAAAAATTGCACTGGCCGGGGGCATTCCTATGGCAATGGGAAGCGAAGGCAATATCTCTGATGAGGAGGAAGCCGTTAAGGTTGCCGAAAAAATAGGATATCCGGTTATTATCAAGGCGGCTTCAGGCGGCGGCGGAAGAGGCATGAGGATAGTCAGGAGGTCGGAGGAGATGGAGAAGATGTTCATCATTGCCAGTAAGGAAGCTGAGAAAGCCTTCAATGACCCTTCTGTATTTATTGAAAAATATATTGAGAACCCAAAGCATATAGAATTTCAAATACTTGGCGATAAACATGGAAATATTATTCATCTGGGAGAAAGGGAGTGTTCGATCCAGAGAAAACATCAGAAGCTTCTGGAAGAAGCTCCTTCCGGCGCCCTTGATGAAAACCTGAGAAGCAGTATGGGCGCCATGGCGGTTCAGATAGCAAGGGCTGTCAGCTATTATTCAGCCGGCACCGTTGAATTCCTTCTTGATTCTGACAAAAATTTCTATTTCATGGAGATGAATACCAGGATTCAGGTTGAACACCCTGTCACTGAAATAATTACAGGAATCGATCTGATCGAGCAGCAGATAAGGATAGCCAATGATGAGAAATTAAAATTCAGTCAGGACGATATAAAGCTTAAAGGATGGGCAATTGAGTGCAGGATCAATGCCGAAGATGTTCAGGCAGGATTTGCACCTGATCCCGGAAAAATCCAAAGCCTTAACATGCCTTCTGATCCATGTGTAAGGGTCGATACAGGCGTGCAGGCCGGTTCTTCCATCGTTGCAAGCTACGACTCCATGATAGCAAAGCTGATAGTCAAAGGCAAAGACAGGAAAGAGGCAATCAAAAACTGTAAAATGGCTCTGGATAAGGTGTGGATAAAAGGAACCAAGACCACTCTTCCGTTTTTCAGAATGCTGGTCAGGCATCAGAAATTTCAGGATGGAGATTTTACAACTGCTTTCATTGAAAAAGATCTGGAAAAGTATTATTTTAACAGTGAATATGAGGAGATGCTTGCCGCATGGCTGGCAACAAAGCTGTTTGTGGAGGAAAATCTCAACGATAACAGCATCAATGTTGATTTCAAGCATGGCAAAGAGATGAGTCCATGGTTGCTTAACAAGAGAATAAACCAATTTTAAAAAAAACTTAGGGGTAATGACAAACGAAAAGTCTCACATAAAAAAACTTTATGCCCTCTCCTCAGAGAACAGAAAATTCAGCTTTTCCCTCCCGCTAAAGAATTCAATCCGAATCGGCAAAAGAAACTATGAAGTCAAACTCAAGTCTGACGAGAAGCATGGCACTTACATTTTATGGAAGAACAGGAAATACCCTGTCGAGATTGTACGGTCACGTCAGAACAAGTATGAAATTCTTTTCAATGACATTAGCTACACTTTCACTGTCGAAACCCCATTTTCCCTTCAGAGAATGAAGGTATTGAATTCCAAAAAAGGCAAGGTCGAACAGGAGTTCCTCAGGGCTCCCATGCCGGGGAAGATCATCGATGTACTGGTAAGGGAAGGCTCTACTGTTCTCAGAGGCGAACCCGTTGTGATACTGGAAGCGATGAAAATGCAGAATGAAATTTTATCCCCGGTAAATGGGACCATTGTAAGGGTGGAAGCCAAAGCCAATACAAACGTAATGAAGGATGACTTGCTTGTGGAGATAAAGCTCTGATAAGTCATCCGTCAACTCAAAGCTGTAATCCGTAAACTCAAACTGGCTTTTTCAATCTGATTGGGTAATTTTCTTTCGGAAACCCGATGGCAACCGACCTTTAAGTAGAATTATCCGGGGAGATTTTTTTCTCCTTCAATGTGATTTGTAAAAACGTATGAAAAGTGTCAGCAGCAATTATGAAAATTTTTAGAATCAGGATGCTGATCCTGAGTATTACGACAGTGTTCCAGATTCTGTCCCCATCTTCTTTTGCGTCCGCATCTGATAATATTTTCGGAAGGCATTCTGTTTCTCCTACTGATACTTCAAGACTCTTCAGTTTTATAAAGAAAGCTTTAGTGCCACCCAAATCCAGGGATCTGAGCTATATGAAAGCATATATTGATTCAGCTGAATCAATATGCGTCGATAAAAACATTGAAATTCCTTCTTCTCTTCATCTGGCAAGAGCGGAATACTTTTTTTATACAGATGATTTCAACAGCGCTTCCCAGGAGGGCACCATGGCTATGAAAATTGCCAGGAACAACGGAGAAGTCGAAATGCAGGCAAAAATTTTGATTTTTCTGGGGCACTATAGCTTCAGGACCAGATTCTTTATGGAAAGTATTTCATACCTGGAGAATGCCATTTCCATCGCAGAAAAGAATAAACTTATTGGGATAATTCCTGAAAGCTATTACAGCCTAATGGATGTATATGATGCTATTGGAAATTTAAACAAGCAACGAGACGCAGCAATAAAAATGATAAAAGCCTCAAATAAAGAGAATAACACCTGGTTGTTTGAGGCCGGACTTGAAAGTCTTGGAAAAACCTATGTGGATACTGACAGGAATTATAAACTGGCAGATTCACTTTTCAGAAAGTGTATTGAGATTGCCACAATTAATAAAGATACAATTTATATTGCCTGGCCCATGACTGACATGGGCTGGAATGATTACCTTGAAAAGAAGTATGATTCAGCCATAGATATTTATAACAGATCTCTCGAATACAGCATACCTTCGAAGAATTATTCGCTATCCTGTAATGCACTTGGTAATCTCGGTACAATTTACCGGGATCTGGGTGAAACGGAAAAATCAATAATGTATTATCGCCAGTCAATTGAACAGGCAAAAATGGGGAAAGTAATCTTTCATTTGTCATGGGTATACAAAGATGTGAGTGATATGTATCTCAGAATGGGAGATTCATCAAATGCCTATAAAAATTATGTACTTTACAAGATTTACAGCGATTCCCTTTTAAAGATTAGAAACAATCAGGGACTTACGGATGCAAGAATACGCTATGAGGCTGATACTCATAATAAAGAAGTTGAGCTGCTAAATCTGAGGGTAGATAACCAGAGGCTCCTTATTTACGGATCCCTTGGGGTATTTGGACTTAGTGTTACAGTACTTATATTGCTTCTCAGCAGGGCAAAAATAAATGCCAAGCGCAGGATAAGCGAGATGAACAGGCAGATCGCAGAAATAAAACAGGCAAACCTCCGCCAGCAGATGAATCCTCATTTCATTTTCAACACTCTTAACTCAATACAATATTACATGTACCAGCACGATAAGCTGGCAACAAACAATTATCTGACAAAATTTTCAAGCCTCATGAGAAAAGTGCTTGAAAATTCACAGCATACATCAGTCCCTCTGCGAGATGAGCTTGATGCATTAAATCTATATCTGGAGTTGGAGATGGTAAGGTTTAAGGATAAATTTGAGTATGAAATAAATGTAGATGACGAAATAGACACACTGCTGTATAAAGTACCCACAATGCTCATCCAGCCATATGTTGAGAATTCGATAAGTCATGGACTGATGCCATGTGAGGGTAAAGGTTTCTTATCAGTTGACCTGAAACTGAAAAAGGAATATATTTTGTGTACTATAGAAGATAACGGTATTGGCAGAAAAGCAGCAAGTAAGAGAAAAATGAACGGTGATAACAACCATAATTCCCTGGGTACCCGGATCGTATCCTCCAGGCTGGATCTGGTGAATTCATTGTACGGAACGAGCTTAAAGACTCTTTATACCGACCTGAATAACGAAAACGGAGAACCGGCAGGAACGCGCGTCGAGATACAAATTCCTATACTATCATGAAACACAGACTCATAACTGTAGTAATCGATGATGAACCCGATGCAGTGGACTTCATCTCTTCGATCATCGGGGAATATTGCCCGGGGCTGGAGGTAACCGGTAAAGCTCACAGTGTAAAGGATGGGGTTAAACTTATCAGTGAGGTAAAGCCGGAACTTGTTTTCCTTGATGTGGAAATGCCTAACGGAACAGGCTTTGACCTTCTCACACATTTCCCCGAAAAGGATTTTGACGTTGTATTCATAACCGCCTTTAACCACTATGCTATCAAGGCAATAAAATTCAGTGCTGTCGATTACATACTCAAACCTATCAATATCAACGAATTTATTGAGGCCGTAAACAGAGTGATCCATAAGCGTTCAACAAATATCTATCCAACAAGTGAAAATTTCGAAGTGCTTCTTGAGAATCTACGCACAGCAAATCCTACCAGACTTGTCATACCTACTTCCGACGGCAGAGAGTACCTGAATCCAAAAGCGATCATCAGGATCGAAGCCGACAGAAGCTATTCATGGTTTTATCTCACAGATAAGCGTAAGATTCTTGTCTCAAAACACCTTAAGGAATTCCAGGATCTTTTAAATGACAGGAATTTTTTCCGTCCACATAATTCACATCTTATCAATCTTGATTATGTGAAAAAATATATCAGGAATGACGGAGGTTATATTGAAATGACTGACGGAGCACAGGTTCCAGTCTCAAGGAACAGGAAGGACCTCTTCCTTGCGCACATGTCGAGGTATACAGGATAATCAGGATCCGACCAGGCTTGAATTTCTTTTATAAACTTTGTAAAATATCGCAATGCCGGCAGCAGTTACTGCCAGTGAAATCATTCCATACATCATGCTCTCAAAAGGCGAAGTTATCACCCATGCCCAGCCTACCCAGTAAAAGGGAGAAAAGAAGACAAAATAGTTCCATGGATGATGGAGCAGAAGGCCAGATGGGACAGCAAGGAGAAGAATCACTGAAATCACAGAAAAAACAAAGCGTCTTTTATTCCCTGTCCGGCAACAGGAAGTAAGCAGAAAAATGAACGGGGCATTAATGGCAAGCAGAAGAGCTGCGTATATGCCTCTCAGCCATCCCTCAGTTGAAACAGGATTGGTCAGATATATTACAGCGAGTGCCGTAATAAAGCTGAGAATAGCAGAAACTTCAAGCCTGGTCAAAAGGGAACTTCTGGTATCCGGGTCCCTTGCCCCTCCTTCGTAATTCCGTGAAGAAGGATGTTTTTTAGTATGTATAAATGAAAATAAAAGACCATAAATGAATGGAATGGCGGAAATAAGCGTAATACCGGTTAAACCTAAGTATCTTCCGTGGGAAACGGTTTCACCGGGATAGGCAGCATGTGAAATAACGGGATAAAAGATTAAAAGGAACAATACTACGAAAACCGGAAATAAAAGCAGGGATAAGAGCAACGGCTTCCGTACAATTGATTTGAAATCGGAAATAAAAATATGTACATTTGCTCTTGTCATATATATCTAATAATAAGCTAAATACATTAATCACACTTCATTTTTCACGGTAACAGGCAGTTGATTCATATATCTTCCCGTCACTTAGCCCTGGAGGTAAACAGGCCATATAAATCCGGAATACGGATTAACACTGCAATTTACTCTGTGATACTCCGTGACACACCGTGTAACACCATGGTTAATAATATCTTAGTATTTATCCTATTTCTTGACCGGTATATTCTTAAGCGTTTCAATTATAAAATCCCAGAATTTCTGAACCGATGCAATATTAACCTTTTCATCCGGGGAATGAGGAAATTTTA
The DNA here is from genome assembly GCA_963789465.1 of uncultured Bacteroidales bacterium. Taxonomy (GTDB): domain Bacteria; phylum Bacteroidota; class Bacteroidia; order Bacteroidales; family VadinHA17; genus LD21. The sequence continues at coordinate 881,808 of CAWBLL010000019.1, read as the reverse complement.
TTGTCGGTCCAAATGAGATCATATCGAGATTTGGATAAGTGCCACCTATAATTGCGCATTCCAGGCCGGCGTGTATTGCTTTCACATCTGGTTCCTTACCGAACATTTTTGTAAAGACCCTGGTAATAACTTTCAGAACGGGAGATTGCATATTGGGATTCCATCCCGGATATCCGCCGCTTACAGTTACCTTAGCATCAATAAGGTGAAAAACTGCGGCTATTTTCCAGGCGGTTGCCTCCTTTGCCGTATTAACCGAGCTCCTGGCCAGATTATGGCACTCAAACAGGCCGTTTGAACATTTCACGATAGCCATGTTGTTTGACGTTTCAACAAGTCCGGGCATCGCCTGGCTCATCCTCTGTACTCCGTTTGGACAAGCAAAAACAGCTCTTATTATCCTGTACTGGTCATCTTTTTTCATCACCTTGCCGGGGATCTCCACCTTGTTGCAACTGAAATTCAGGTCAGGTTCAGTTTCCGCAAATTCCGACCTGTACATTTTTTCATATTCCTTTACGAATTTCTCAAACTCCGTGATCCGGATCGAAGCTACGAGGACAATGGCTGATGATTCCCTTGGTATGGCGTTTCGCAGATTACCTCCTGATGCTTCGGCCAGCCTTATCCCAAAGTCGGATTCAGCCTGCATGAGGAACCTGAACATGATTTTATTTGAATTTGCACGGCCCAGTGCAATATCTACGCCCGAATGGCCGCCTTTAAGTCCGGAAGCAATTACTTTATATGCAATGAAGTCCTTCGGCGACTTTTCCTCCGAATAATCCTTTGTTGCACTAATATCGATGCCGCCTGCGCAACCGACACATATCTCATTTTCATCTTCCGAGTCCATATTCAGTAGAATATCACCTTTTAGCAGACCCTTTTTAAGGCCGAATGCTCCCGTCATTCCCGTCTCTTCATCTATGGTGAATAATGCCTCAATGGGTCCGTGAGAAATATTTTCTGCAGCGAGAACTGACAATGCAGCTGCAACTCCTATACCGTTGTCTGATCCCAGGGTTGTTCCATTAGCTGTCACCCACTCTCCCTGTATAATAGTTTGGATCGGGTCTTTTTCAAAATCGTGTTTTTTATCATTGTTCTTTTGTGGGACCATATCAAGATGTGTCTGAAAAATCACGCCCTGCCTGTTTTCCATGCCTTTAGTGGCAGGCTTTCTGATCAATACATTTCCAACCTTATCTCTGGAGGTTTCGAGATTATGCTTTTTCCCGAATTCCATCACATATTCAATTACTTTTTCCTCCTTCTTTGATGGATGGGGAATCTGGGTTATATCATGGAAATAATGCCAGACCGCCTTCGGCTCAAGATTAAGTATGTCGCTCATATTCAATTGTTTTTAAATTCAATATAATATATGGTAAAATTAGTATTTTTTTGTCAATATAAACAAATTTACTGTTTTACAACATGATAATTCCTTTGCTTGCCCTATTGATCCGGACCTGGTGAATAATATTTAGATAACTTAATGCAGTTAAATTTTGCATCTTAGTTCAATTTTGCTATTTTGTATCGCCCGAAATCCGATGTAGATATAATTATATCAACCTAATAATCAACCAGATACTGGGTACAATAAACAGACTACAATTTAAAATTGAGATATAATAATAAAAATTGACAGAATGACATTTTTATATATTGTAATTGCACTGGTTTTGATTTTTGACTTCATCAACGGATTTCACGACTCAGCAAATTCAATCGCAACAGTAGTTTCCACCAAAGTTCTGTCACCTGTCGCCGCAGTAAGCATGGCGGCCTTTTTTAATTTTATCGCCTTCCTGGTTTTTGAACCTAAAGTTGCTCACACAATGGGCAAGGGTGTAATAGATCCGGATATAATAAACCTTACAGTAATCGGCGCTGCACTTCTTGCAGCAATAGCCTGGAATTTAGCAACATGGTGGCTGGGACTGCCCTCAAGTTCCTCTCATACCCTTGTAGGAGGATTAGTCGGTGCAGCCGTTGCCAGTTCAGGCTGGGGTTCGGTTGTAATGGCGGGAGTAATAAAAATTGTAATTTTTATAGTTATAGCACCGGTCCTTGGAATGGTAATGTCATTTTTCATCTCGGCAATTGTTATTTACCTGGCAAGGAATCATTCTCCATCTGGTATAGATAAGCATTTCAGGAGGTTACAACTTCTATCTGCCGCTGCCTTTAGCCTTGGTCATGGGGGAAATGACGCCCAGAAGTCGATGGGTATAATATGGGTTGCTCTTATAGTTTCAGGATTGGCTACGAAAAATGATCCCATAGCGTTATGGATCGTGCTTTCATGCCAGGCAGCAATTGCCCTCGGGACATTGCTGGGTGGATGGAGAATTGTCAAAACCATGGGACAAAAGATAACCAAGCTAAAGCCCTTTGAGGGCTTCTGTGCCGAATCGGCAGGAGCGCTGACATTATTTGGAGCCACTCACTTTGGAATACCGGTGAGTACCACACATGTAATAACTGGTGCCATTATCGGTGCCGGTGCCAGAAAAGGAGTTTCAGCCGTTAAGTGGGGAGTAACAACAAAAATCTTCTGGGCATGGATCCTTACAATTCCTGTATCGGCAATAGTCGGGGGTACCGTGTATTTTATTCTCAACGGAATTATTACTTAGCCAGCAGTATTTATCAAAAAAAAAATATATCATGAATATCGATCGTTTTCTTAAGTTTTTTGTTCCAAAGGACCACTCCTTCTTTCCTCTCTTCGAAAGGGGTGCCAGCAATCTTGTAAAAGCAACCTTCCTTCTAAAAGAACTTATGTCAAGCACGGAAGGTCATGAGCATGAAAGAATCTATAAAGCGATTCGGGATGTCGAACATATTGGAGATGAGATAACCAATACTACATATGAGCAGTTGAACAAGTCCTTCATTACACCCTTCGACAGGGAAGATATTCATGAACTGACAGCGCATATCGATGATGTTGTGGATCTGATTAACGGAATCAGCAGGAGGATATGCCTGTATAAGCCAAAAAAACTCATACCGGTATATTCCAGTATGGCGAATCTCATCTGCGAGGCCTCTAATGAAATTGAGAAGGCCGTTCATTGCCTCAAGGATCCGGTTGCTAACAAGCGCAAAATTTCCGAAGCATGCGCGAGGGTAACGGAAATTGAACACTCTGCTGATGAGATCTATTATGTAGGTGTAGCTGAACTATTTGAAAAAGAAGAAGATACGAAGGAGTTGCTCAAAAATAACAAGATACTCGAGATTCTCGAAAGATGCGTCGATGAGGAGGAAGATGTAACAGATACAATCAAGGCAATACTGATAAAAATGGCCTGATCTGTCTCAACATAGATTAATCAGCATATTGTCAAAATGCCGGATTTTTTTTGAAGTTGTTGAGAAGGGCCTTTTCAGCCTCCGGACACTCAGAGCTAAAATACTTAATTACTTATATTTGAAATCTCCGCGAAGCTTTTACCTGCTCCGCATTTAAGGATTTCGTCTTTTCAAAAGCCGCGGATTAATGTATCATACAAATAAGTCATTTACCATTGCAATCCGATTTTATCATCTCTTTCATACCATGATTCAACACTCCTGTCAACAGATGTTTCAACAATTTCGACGTATATCGGTTATTTGTACAAGATAAAAAAATTTCATGCTGTGAAGGTAAAACTCCAAATATTGCTAATGTCTCTGTTATTATGCTTCTTGATTCCTATTGCCGTTAATGCTCAGATACTGAGAGACACTTCTTCACTAAACCTGGTTAAAAAGAGTATCGGAAATATCTATAATCAACGCTTCAATGAATATGCCGGGGGCTTAGAGGCACTACGCAGATCCTATCCTGGCAGCCCGGTAGTCAACCTGCTTGATGGAATGAAAATATATTGGGAAAATTATCCTCTTCTGTCTTCCTCTCCAACCGGTACTGATTTTGAAAAACAACTTAGAGAATGCATCAGAATATGTGAAACCAGAAATGACACATCGGATGAGGCGGAATTTTTACTTGCAAACCTCTCAGCCAGGGGATTTCTTTTGTTGTTTTATCTGGATAACGATCTTACTATGAGTGTTATTCCCCTTGCAACAAGCACCTACAGATATATCAGAAGATCATATGATTACACCTCCGTGTATCCTGATTTTATGTTTTTCACAGGATTATACGACTACACACGTGAAGCTTATCCTGAAAATTTCCCGGGATATAAGCCTATCGCAATGCTTTTTCCAAGAGGCGATAAAGCAAAAGGACTGATGGAATTGCAGAATGCTGCCCGGAATTCCATTTTTTTAAAAGCAGAAGCGTCAGTATTTTTGACAGGCATATATTTGAGTTTTGAGAATAATTACGAAAAGGCCTATATATACAGCAGGTCACTTCATGAGTTATATCCCGCTAATCCGGAATTTCTGGGATTTCATATAAGGAATCTTCTTCTTACAAAACGATACGATGAGGCGGAAAAGCTGATTGAATCATCAGCCGGAAAAAATAAAAATCCTTACTTCCAGGCACAGGTTTCTATCCTCAGAGGAGTATTACAGGAGAAGAAATATTACAATGACATACTTGCCGAACAATTGTATTTGAAAGGTATAGAGGCAATCGCGCCATTCGGACATTACGGAAACGAATTTGCAGCATACGGTTATTTTGGTCTAAGCCGCATAAGCGGGAGAAAATCAGATTCAGACCTTAATAGAACTTACCGCAAGAAAGCTGAAGAGCTGGCTGATTTCAAATATATTAACTTCGATTAGCGGTACCAGTGTCAATCTGGCGGCTACCAGGCTGCAACACAGAAAAAACCCCGTGAGTATACTCATTATTTTAATTTCTAATTGCTTAACAAAAACCTAACAAAAATTAAAAAAGGAATAATCGTTGCGGAAAATTGGGGTCTATTAAATTTGCAGTCATATAATAATTAGTTAAAGATTAGGAATATGAAAGCAATAATAGAAAAAACAAATAGGAAAAGGCGCTGAAAGATGAAAAGGCAGGAGGCAATGATACAAACTCGGCCAACAAACCCCGGCCAGGTAATGAGGAGATAAGGATAAAGGCAGAGGAGCTCCATTGCCAGCGGTTAGAAAGAGGCGAAGGTTGTTTCGAAAAAGAAATAATATTTTTTCAATTCCTTAACATTTCTGTCATAATCCCATGGTAAGTTTGATATTGTTAAAAAATAATTACAAATACAATATTCCAGTACTGTCGAAAGATGAAATCCGGATATAAAGAAACTCCGGAGTTATTAGGGCAGACTGCCGGTTGAATAAAAAAACGAGCGATATAAAATCTATCGACAAAATATGATGAAGAAATCAATATCTATATTAACCATAATTATTGGCAGTTGCTTTCGGTATTTATAAGTGCCGACAGCTTCAACCCTGAAAATTGTAAATAAAATAAATCCCTAAGGAGATGAAGAATGGGATTACATCTGCCCGGATGAATTCACAGTCATGCAGAGATCATTTAGATAATATTAATTATATGGTAAATAAAGTTTTTTGTCTGCTCTTATTAACCTCCTTAGCAATATTTGCTTCGTGTGCTGAAGAGAAGACTACTGCAACAGAAGCAAAAACAGGATTGCAATCTGCAGATACTACAAATGTAATAATATCAAAAACTTTCAGAGGATCGTTCAATTTTATGATTTTAAGTGACTGGGGATGGAACGGCTCTAAACATCAGCAGGAGGTTGCGGATCAAATGGCCCGGACAGCGGACAGTATCAGTATTAAATTTATTGCAACCTGCGGTGACAACTTTCAGATAAGTGGTATAGCTTCCACCCGTGATCCGTTATGGATGCTGAACTATGAGAATGTTTACAAAGGCCTTTCACTTCAGACGGATTGGTATCCGGTCCTTGGCAATCATGACTACAAAGGCAGCCCCCAGGCTGAGATAGATTATTCAAAGGTCAGCCGTAGATGGAGACTGACTGATCATTACTACACCTTTGCAAAAAAAATAAACGATTCAATATCAGCACGGTTTATCTTTCTGGATACTCCACCACTTATTGCAGAATACCATAAAAGACCTTTTGAATATCCTGAAATTGCACTACAGGATACAGCCAGGGAGATGAGATGGCTGAAGGCTGTCCTGTCAAATTCAAAAGAACAATGGAAGCTGGTTTTCGGACATCATCCGATCTATTCGGCAAGCAATAAGCACGGAAATACTGAAGAACTGATTACACGTGTGAAACCATTACTGGAAAAATATCATGCCCAGTTTTATTTCTGCGGACATGATCACGACTTTCAGCATCTTCATGAAAAAGGAGGCAATGTTGAGTACATCGTGACGGGTACAGGTGGAGAGCCTCGTCCCGCCAGCAAAAATGAAATATCAGTCTTCAGTGGGTCAGAGCCAGGATTTTCGGTAATTTCCATGAAAGCCGACAGCATGAAGGTTTACTTTATTGGAACAAAAGGAGGAAATATTATATACAGCTTTGTAAGGATATATAAATAAGTTTTATTGAGTTAGTCAGAGTTAGTTAGAATTAGTTAGAATTAGTCAGAATTAATCAGGTTTCGTTAAGTTTCCCTGACCTGTACTCAGGATTTCAGTTAAAAGATGAATCCGGGTACGGGTTTTTTTATTCTGTCAACCCATGGCGCTGCCTTTGTCTGTTCTACGATTTTAAGATCTGATTATCCTGATTATAAGTAACATAAACTTGTCTTTTTAGCAACATTCCTGTAACAGAAAACAAATACTTTCATTGATAAATATAAAATATGTATCGCCTACTGATAATTCAGTTTTTTTTGATGGCATTCTCAAATACCATCTATTCAGCAGTATTGAAAGGGACTGTTGAGGATTCTTTAACCGGCGAGAAACTGGTCGGGTCTACTATTTATATAAATGAGCTTAAAAAAGGAACATTTTCAGGGCTGGACGGATCTTTCAATATTAAAAACATACCTCCCGGTGATTATTCAATTACCTGCAGCTTTATTGGCTACCAGACCATGGAGAAGAAAATCACCATAAAAGAGAACGACCAACAGCAACTTATTTTCAATCTCATTTCTCAGACTAAAGAGCTGGGCCAGGTAGTAATTACCGCCCAGGGTGAACATAACACTGATATAAGCGCCCGTAGTTCAGAGAAAATGTCAAATCAGGTAATAAGCGTCATAAGTTCAAAATCAATTGAAATATCGCCGGATCTTACAGTCGCTTCTGTTATTCAGCGAGTGTCAGGTGTAACTGTTGAGAGAAATGCCTTTGGTGAGGGCCAGTATGCTCTTTTGCGGGGAATGGACAAGCGATTCAATTACACTCTGGTTAATGGAGTAAAGATCCCAAGTCCTGACAATAAGAACCGCTTTGTTCCTCTTGATATTTTTCCTTCAGAACTACTTGATCGTCTTGAAGTTATTAAGTCTCTTACAGCTGACATGGAAGGCGATGGTATTGGCGGAGCTATAAATATGGTTATGAAGGATGCTCCCTTCAGAAGACAGCTGACTGCCAGTATGGCAACAGGTTATAACAGTTTGTTCTTTAAAAATGACTACCAGTCCTTTGATGTTTCTGCTATAAGTCCCCATTCGCCAAATGAAAGATATGGTCTCTCCTACCCCGTTCAGATGAAGAATTTTACAACTAAAAACCTTCATATGGATTCAGGTATTGCCATCCCCAACATTTCAGGTGGTTTCTCATTCGGAAGCCGCTTTTTAAAAGACAGGATGGGAGTCATGGCGGCGGGCAGTTATCAAAAGTACAGGAGAGGCAACTCCAGTGATATTTACAGTACTTCTGCAACACCGGATGATCAGCAGGAAATTACCCACAGATTCTATTCAAACCTGCAATCAAGGTTGGGTCTCCATGCAAAGTTAGATTTCAGGTTGTCACCTGACAATAAAATAATCTGGTATAATGCCTATATGGATTTCCGCAATGATCAGGTCAGGGATGCAATTTCTTATAGTTCACAAACCACCCGTTTAAGGTACAACCGACAGGCTATCTTTAACTCCACACTTAAAGGACTGCACAGTTTTAATAATTCCGGCCTGAACCTCGACTGGTCGCTGGCCTATGGGAACGCAATAAATGAAACACCTGATAATACTCAGATAAATGCGCTCATAATAAACGGAGTAACAAGTATCGACCAGAATGACGGCGCTTCCCGCCGCTGGGAACACAATTCGGACAAAGACCTTGCAGGATATATTAATCTTGTATACAGTAAAAAATTTGAAAATGAATCTGTTCTTGACCTTTCAACTGGTGGATTATTCAGGAGCAAGGTGAGGGGCAGTTATTTCAATGAATATCATTTCAAGCCTTACGATGAAACGAAGGAAAATCCGAGGGAGATAAGAAAAGGTGTGGACTATAACAATTTTGATGAGATCAAATTTTCAGTCAACAGTTACGGCAACCTGAGCGATCCACTTAATTATGATGCTAACGAAAAGATTGGAGCTGTATATCTGATGGAAAAATATTCACTGCGAAAGTTACAGTTTATTGCAGGAGTGAGAGCTGAATACACCAATCAGGGCTACAGCCTGAAATTTACTACCGAAGGTGCAAAAAATCAAGGTAACCAGGAATATGTAGATGTGCTCCCAAGTGTAAGCCTTAAATATTCCGTTCATGAGAATTCAAATATGCGCCTCTCCTATTCAATGGCAATCAACCGGCCCAGCTTTTTTGAGATTGTCCCCTACAGCATGATATACGAAGAATATAAAGAGCGTGGCAATCCTGATCTGAAGCATACAAAGGCAGATAACTTCGATATTCGTTATGAATACTTCCCCACACCATTGGAACAAGTCATGGTAGGATTATTTTACAAGAAGATCAAGGATCCTATAGAATTCGGTATGATGAACGGCTTCGGTCAGGATGTATTCTATATGCCCATGAACTTTGGGAATGCAAGGAATTACGGAGTTGAACTGGATATTATAAAATATTTCAACTGGTTTGGGATCAAAGCAAATTACACCTATACCAACTCCGATATTACCACCACCAAGATGAGAGTGATTGACAACCCTGATCCGAATGCAGAAACAAATATTATTACAGAATATGTCAATCAGACACGTCCGCTGTTCGGACAGGCTAAGGATGTGGTGAACCTTTCATTGCTTTTTAAGGATAAGCGCAACAGCTGGGACGGTCAGCTGGCCCTTGCGTATACAGGAGACAGACTCTGCATAGTATCCCGTTATCTCGACGAGGATAGCTGGCAGGCAGGATATGGCACAATGGATGCTTCAGTCGAAAGGAAATTCAAGAAAGGATTCACTCTTTACACAAAAGCATCAAACCTGCTCAACAGCCCTATGATCCAGTACATTAAAAGGAATGAGAAGAATGAAAACCTGGTTAATGTGGAGAGATATAATGACGGGGTAGTAGAGAGAAAAGAATATTATGGATTGAATTTTATAATAGGAATCAAAGCGAAATTTTAATAAACATTAAATCACGAAATCAATGAAAAAGAATCTGTTTTTAATTTTACTGGCGACACTTTTAATGATACCTTTCACAGGTTGTAAAAAGGACTCAACCGTTGATCTTGCTGGCATAACCCTTTCCAAGACTTCGACAATGCTCAAACCTGAAGTTATGGAAAAACTGTCAGTTACATTTTTCCCCTCAGATGCCACAAATAAGGAGGTGACCTGGTCCTCATCAGATCAGTCAGTTGCAACCGTTGACAATACTGGTTTAATTACTGCGGTCAGTGTTGGTAGTGCCACTATCACTGTAACATCCTCACAGGATGGCACACTGAAAGCAACCTGTGATGTTACGGTATCATGGGACACCCTGAATAATGTCTCCGGAGATGTTTCAGGCATATGGGAGAAGAACTCAACTGTAAATGTTTCAGGGCATATTACTGTTCCTGTCGGACAAACACTAACTATTGAAGAAGGAGCACAGGTACTATTTGATGATAATGGCGTTGGAGCAAGTCATACAAGGATCGAGTTTATGGTTGCTGGCAGCCTTTATTGCAAGGGGACACCATCGAATCCGGTCCTTTTCTCAGTTGCAGCAAGCAAACGCACTCCTGCAAATACATTCGGAGGGCTATGGGGCGGAATAGTAGCAACAAAAGATTGTCCCGAAATGCTGTTTGACAATGTTATAATGGAATATACCGGGGGTGATGTAGTTACAGATTCCCCGTCGGCTATTGCAGGAATCTACACTGCCGGTGATGATATCACTCCTCATATTACAACCAATAATCCCCAGGGTAAGTATATAGTTACAAACTGCATTTTACGCTACGGCAGGTCTGACGCTCTCTATTTCATAGGCGGGCAGGGAATTATTACAAACAATATTTTCATAGCTATTGGAGAAACAGGTGCTGAGGCTATCAACATAAAGGCCGGTTGCAAGGTCGATGCTGCCTATAACCTGATCTTCTCCCCCAACACAAACGGTTTGAAACTATCATCCTCAGGACAGGATGATGCAGCAGGAAGGACACAGGCACTCATTAAGGCATTTAATAATACCATCATCAACGCCGGCTGGAGACGAAACGGAGTGAAAGGCGGTGGTATCTATGTTGAAAAGGGAGCACTTGCAGGCGTATTCAATAATCTGGAAGTCAACTGCAAATTCATGGCAATGACACCTAAATTTGATCAGCCCGATCCATCCAACGGTGCAGATAATAACTCAATAATTGACTATAATTTCTATGCATCAGGTTCCCAGGAAAGCCCTCTTGCCCAGGACAATCCAACTACACTTACATCATACCTGGGTTACACGTCTGCACAGGCAAATTACTGGCATGATGGCCGGAACGGTACACCCATGGTTGATCTGAACAGTCCCGTGAGCGCCTCAGCCGGAGACACTGAAAAAGACCCCAGGTTTGTAAACTATGGTTTCAACACGGTTGCCCTTAACAGCTATACATTTGATAACAGCTGGGATTTCCATGTTCAGGCAGGTTCACCTGTTCTGACAGGAGCATACAGTGACTTTTCCGGTGCATATGCTCCTTACTGGTCAGCAAGCGGGCTTACGGTAAATGGCACTGAGTACAAGACAACTGCTCCTGCTGCACATTTCGGTGCATTTGGAATAAACTGATCCTTCTGACAATACCCATAATCTGCTCTGTTAATAAATCCAAACAGAGCCAGGTGATCTGATCAGATTTTCCTCATCTGCATTCAGGAATCGATGACAATCGAAATATCCTGAATGCAGGTTTTTAAATCCTTTATCGGCAAAGAACTGTCGGCATGACAAATAAGTTGGTCATTTATCAATTTTGAACCTAACGCATCAATATTTCTTAATTTTCTGTCTGACCGCCGTTGAATGCGAAGAAAACCATCGTTAATTCCTTAAAAGCCAGTCAGTAGTATAAATCCGTTCTTCAAATATGATTTGACAAATATCTCCGGATTTACATGGTGTTCTTCAGGTTTAACATATATTTAACCATAAATTATTAAACTTAATAATAGTATATTAATAACAATTGTTATTTTTGCCCGCTAAAATCAGAGTAAGAATGAATAAGTTGTTTAAGAATATCCATGAATGGAGTTTACAATATGCAAATGCAAAGTGGGGACCATGGATATTGCTTGTAGGGGGATTAATCGATGCATCCTTTTTACCTTTGCCTGTTACTACTCTCTTCCTTGCGCTTAGTCTGCTGAATATAAAAAGCACTTTAAAATATGCATTGTTCCTTACTGCAGGGATTGTTGGCGGCGCCACGATCGGCTATCTGGCCGGGCGCTTTGCATGGCTTGATCCCAGGATGGAATTCACTGGATTTGCCCATCTGATGATAAATCATTTTCCGGGTTTTTCAATTGAAGGTTACGATAAAATACATATGCTGTATTCGAAATGGGGTTCCTGGATTTTACTTCTGGCATCATCAACCCCTCTTCCCTATGGACTTTTCTCGGTCTCATCAGGTGTATTCAATATCAACATAATCATTTTTATACTGGCAACCCTCACCGGACATGGAATAAAATACCTGCTGCTGGCATTCCTGACCAGAAGAATGGGTCCGGCTGTCAGGAAGATTATTGAATTCTCATGGAAACCAGTTGCCCTGATACCGGCGGCTTGTGTCGTAATAATGGTAGTGGTACTGAAAATAATCTGACCTTCCGTCTTACTTAAAGATGCTCACCGGATTCATTGGCTTTTAATCTATTCCCTTTTAATCACCCTGTATTTTACCTGCAATAATCTCTGTCAGCAGTGATCAGATTTTTGTTAACAGAACTTTAATCTTTTTGACATAGGAATGTAATAAAGGTTAGATAGTTTTGAAATGGACAAAATTTAATAAAAACCCAACGTTCCTTCTATGAACGAACATATCGGAAATATCGATCAGAGAAGCAGGAATCCCCATGGAAACATTTTTATGGAAGTTGCGATGACGACAATATTTGCAGCGATTATTATATTTTCTGTAATAGTTTTGCTGGGTGTCTGATTAACAATCGTTTACCGACTTTACAATATTGTGGCTGCTTCAGCTTCTGAAAAAATCCTTTGCTCATGCGGTAGCTGCTATATTACAACATTCAGTATTTTTGCAGCCTATGAATAAAGATGATTTGATCCCTTCAAGCCTGAAGGAAAAATTCTGGGTTGTTTCTGCCGATATGGGATATGGTCATCAGAGGGCTGTCTACCCTCTGAAAGATCTTTCCAGGGGCCGGATAATACTTAATGCAAACACCTCACCCCATGCCTCAATAAAGGAACGGAGGCTCTGGAAGGAGATGCTGAAAACTTATGAATTTATCTCAAGAGCCGGAAAGCTGCCCATATTTGGAAGCTTTCTCTCAAAAGCCCTTGACAGCCTCCTCTATATTCCGAGCTTCTATCCCCTCAAAGACAGGTCTAATTCCACAATCCAGGTAAGGTATTTAAAACTGAGGATAACAAAAGGGTTATGCAGTGGAGTTGTTGAACAGATAAGCAGACCAGTGCTTCCTGTTATCACATCCTTCTATTCATCTGCCATAGCGGCAGAAATGGCCGGCCATGACCCTGTGTATTGCATAATCTGTGATACTGATATGAGCAGGGTGTGGGTAACAGAGAATGCTTCATCCGGCAGGATCCTCTATTTTGCTCCCGGTACAGTAGCTGCACAGAGGTTGCATTCATATGGCGTGCCGGAAAAAAACATCATGCTCACCGGGTTTCCTCTTCCACTCCAGCTCCTGGGTGACAGAAGCCTGACCACTCTCAAAATGAATCTGAAGCGCCGTATACGAAATCTTGATCCGTCAGGATCGTTCTTTAACCTCTACAGGCATAGTGTTAATGCATACTTTCATAATATGGAGGATAATACTTCCGATCTCTCTATTGGGGAATGGCCCCTGACTATAACATATGCTGTCGGAGGTGCAGGTGCGCAGAAGGAAATCGGAAAACAGATTCTCGCCAGCCTGGCCAGTGATATTATTAAGGGTAAAGTAAAACTGAACCTCGTGGCAGGAACAAGAAAAGAGCTCCGGGATTACTTTAACGATGTGAGGGAGCAGATTACACCAGGAAGCGAAAATGTCAATATCATCTGGGCCAAAGATAATGAGTCATATTTTGAACAGTTCAATCAATATTTGCACACCACAGATATTTTATGGACAAAGCCTAGTGAATTGTCGTTTTATTGTGCTCTTGGTATTCCTATAATCATGTCACCTGCTATAGGTCCCCAGGAAAAATGTAACCAGAGGTGGCTTAGAGAGATAGGTGCCGGCATCAGGCAACAGAACCCTGAATATGCCAACCAGTGGCTCCATGACTTGCTTGGCAGGGGACGTCTTGCCGAAGCTGCATGGAACGGTTTTCTTAAAGCCAGAAAATACGGAACATATAATATTATTGATTTTCTTGAGTCAGGCAGTTTCACTTCCAGTAATGATCCACTGAAACGATAAGATCCTAATAATTAACATATTCTTTACAATTGTGTAACAACTACAAAACATTGTATATATACTTTTGACAATGTAAATTGTAAAGAGATGAAAGTTTGGAAAAATATCTTTTTCTATATCTGAAGACCGGAGGCGGACATCTCGCTCCGGCAAAAGCCGTTGCGAACAGGATAAAAGCCAAGCACAAAACCAATGTTGAAATAGATTTGGCAGATGGATTATCCGGCTCAGGGAAGATCATAAAAAAGATCATAGAAGACGGTTACAAAACCGCAGTCAATAAGGCAGCCTGGACTTATGAACTTCTCTACCTGATTCATAAGATAATGTTCGTATCAAGATGTACCTCTTCAATAGTGGGGTATTTCATTAAACCCGGCCTTGAAAAACAGATCGTCAAAACCAAACCCAAGAAAATAGTACTGTTCCATTTTTTTCTCATCAGGCCGGTATTTCAAATACTAAAAAAACACCAACTTAAAATACCTGTAATTACTGTTGTGACAGATCCTTTTACGGCACATCCAATCTGGTTTCTGCACAAAGGACAGAACTATATCATTTTCAGTGATATCTTAAAGGCTAAATGCATTGAAAAGGGAATCGATGAAAACAGGCTGAAGGTCTTTCCATTTGTCCTAGACAACAAGTTTTCAAGGAAAATAAGTGCAAGAAGACAAAGAAGGATAAGGATGAACCTGGGGTTTGCGCCCGAATCCAAAATAATCCTGATTATGGGAGGTGGTGAAGGTATGCCTAAGGGAAAAAAGATCCTTAAAAAAATCATTAAGAGAAATATGCAGGCCGAAATTGCGATTGTCTGTGGCCGAAATATGAAATTATACTCTGATGCACAGAAAATCAAAGCGAAATATAAAACTGAAAATCTTAAAATATATGGATTCATCGATTTTATTCACCCACTGATAAGTATTTCAGATATTGTAGTAACTAAATGTGGAGCGTCAACATCGATGGAGATTCTTCTGATGGGTAAAATCCCTGTAATTAACAACTACATCTGGGAACAGGAAAAAGGGAACATGGAATTTGTCTGCAACGGCAATATGGGAATCCTTGAAAGAAATACAGACTACCTGCCTGATATCATCAACAGACTTCTTAAGGACAATGTGTTTCATAATTCACTGATCAACAACATCACACAAGCATCTCTGCGAAATGGTGTCAGCCAGGTATCAGATTATATATTAAATTTTCAATAACAAACAGAAATAAAATGAACATCCTCGTATTATCGGACCTGCATATCGATACTTCCGACAATTTCGGCACATTCCAATGGGACGAAATGGACCTTATTATGCAAATCGAAGGGCTCAGGGACATTTATAATGTAGACAAGGTGATTTTCAACGGAGACATTTTTGAATTACTTAAGTACCGGTTAGAGGATATATCTAAGGCTAATCCAATATTAATGAGATATTTCAGAGACAATAATTTTATTTTTATCAAGGGTAATCACGACATGATGAATGACGAAGGGATTGAAAACTATCAGATAATCAATTCCTCCGGACAGATAATTCATATTGAGCATGGCCATAATGCTGACTGGTTTAATGGTTCAAAGTTTGGACGCTTTCTGGGCAAATTAGGTCTGTCACTTTTAAAGAAAATGTCACACTCCAAAATCCTCATGGACATATATTTCAGAATAGTTGCCTTTGAAGATCAGATAAATCATATACCAAAGAACTACAACACTCTGAAATATCTCACATATGCTCTGAAGCTGCTAAGAAAGTATGATGTGGTAATTCTTGCTCATACCCATAAGCTGGAATCACATCATGCCTATTATTTAAATAAGAAAAAGCGCTATCTAAATTGCGGTACCTGCTCGCTTGGAAGATTCCAGGGAATATTGATGGATACAGAAACCATGAAATATGAATTAATAAAGGAGACAAGGGATTCGATCAGAAATTCATACCAGATGGCATATGCAATTTAGTCATCTGGATAAATGTTCTAGTCGCTGCGGATCATGGTGAGCACCATTTTGAAGTTCTCAACCGCCTTCACGGCATGGGAAATATTGGCAGGCATGATTATACTTTCACCTGGTTCCAGGATAAAGGATTTCCCGCCAATGACTATCTCTCCTCTCCCATCCACAACCTGTATCAGTGCATCGAACGAAGCAGTATGTCTTATGAAATTTAATTCGCAGAACCGGGTTTGGTTTTAGCCTGATCATATTTTTTTGCTGCACAAGGAGCTGCAGCAGAGGCAGTTTTGCAATTTGCCTTATTACATTTGTCTTCCTTGCAAGTAGCAGGATCACAACCCTTTTCCTTACATTTTGACTGATCGCATGTTTTGGCCTGTGCCGTGCTGCCATATTTCATCTTGCAACAGGAAGAAGCTGCAGGGCATTTTGTACCTCTCTTTGACATTTCCGGGCATGACTTCCTGGTCTCCTGCGGGCCATTCTGTGCATTTACCGCCAGAATCATGACAAAAACCGAAATTAAAACAACCGAGATTCCAATAAGAACTTTCTTCATAAGGTCAGCTATTTATTAAAATTGTTTCTTTAATTCAAAAATATCAATTAAAAGGCCATGTCAATGGTTGTATTGTTAATATCATATGTAAAAATCAACTTTTTATATTCGGAAGTTCCAGACCATAGCCCTTCTTTTTATCCTCGGCTTTGAGAAGGAACGCAAACAGCAGGGAAAGAATACTCAGTGAGGTGAACATTAACAGATCGAAGAAATAGTTATATCTGAGGTTTAACCTGTTTTTTGCAATGATCGGATAGATCGCTTCGGATGTTTTAGACTCAATCTCGTTATAGAATGCAGATTTATTTTCACCTTGACGAATCTCATTAATAACTTTGGCAGTGCTTTCGGTTATACTGTTTTTCAGAGCTTCCTTCTCAGCTGAAGTAATAGATACAGCCTCATAGTTTGTCGATTGCACCAGGGAATCTATTGTACGGCTGCTTGCTTTTTCAGCAAGCCGGGAAATTTCCTTGGCAGTCAGATTGAAGGATTTATCTGATAGTACCTGTGCATATGCACTCGCGACCGCCTCTTTTACAGCAATTTTATTTGGAGTTACATCCGGATTTGTTGAATTAAGAATAATTCCGAGCAGCAGAGGAATTATCCATAAGCCAATGTTTTGAATCCAGAAAATTACAGCATATGCGGTTCCAAGCTGTTTATCGGGGATGATTTTTGGCACGGAGGGCCACATAGCCGCAGGAACCAGCGAAAAACCAATTCCCAGAATAATAACTACAGATGCTGCCAGCCACCATGCATTCAGAAATGGGATAGTCAATATGCCATGAACGAAAATCAATATTACCGAACCGATGATCATGATCGTTGCCCCTTTTCCTTTCTTGTCATAAATTGTACCGAATAAAGGAGTGAGGAAGATAGTGCCAAAGGGAAGCAGCGCGGGTATTGAACCTGCCAGATTCGGATTGACATGATATTTATTAATCATCAAATCGGTTGCGTAAAATAAAAACGGGAAGACAGCAGAATAAAACAAAACGCAAAGGATTGCTATATACCAGAATCCTCTGTTCCTGATAATAAACAATATATCTTTAAGTTCAAAAGCATCCTCAACATGATCAGGTTCTCTGTTCAGTGCAACTGATGCATCGAGCTTTTTATCCATGAAGGTATAAATTATAAAAGCCGCAAGTGCAATCAGCATGAATACAAAGGCAAGCAGGACAGGTGAAGCATAATTATATGTTTTTGCTACCGGCAGGGCAATCCCAAGCGCCAGGGCAGTACCCAGACGGGCAATAGACATCTGCATTCCCATGGCCAGAGCCATTTCCTTTCCCTTGAACCATTTAACAATTGCCTTGGAGACTGTGATACCACCAGCCTCGGTACCAACACCGAATATACCGAAACCGATCGCGGATATTATGACCTGTGTTTTAATTCCGAAAATCATTGCTCCATCAGGGAACACATGCCTGAGAGCCCAGTAATTCACTCCGGTACCTACTGCCATCATAAGGGTGGAAGCAACACCTGTAAACCTGACACCCATCTTATCGAGTATTATTCCGCTGAAAATAAGCATGAATAAAAACACATTGAACCAGGTATAGGAAGATGTATATATCCCGAAATCGGAGCTGTTCCATCCAAGTACACTTTCAAGCATCGGCTTGACAGGAGAAAGTGCATAGTTAAAAAAATACGCACCAAACATGGAGAATGAGACAATAATCAGAGCCGTCCATCTGATCTTTTTAGAATCCCTTAGAGTATTGGTGATATGTTCCATCGTTATTACTGTTATTTATGAATTTATGACCGGTAAATGTAGAAAATAAATTACATGAAAAATCTTATCAGTATCAGTTATCCTGAACTAAAGTCAGGAAAAATTGTTCTCAGGTAAAAAAGCATCAGCCGGGGAGATCATTTAAAAAGATTTTGACTTATTTTGTCCCGTGATAGAAAACACAAAGCTTTCTTAATTCTGACATGCTACAAAAAGATATTATTATGAAAACAATTCTGATATTTGCTTTGACCCTTGCTCTAGCGCTTCCTGCAATTTCACAGGCTGCAGCTCCTGCAGATGGGTCTTCAGTAAAATGGTATACGATAGAGGAAGCTGAAAAATTGCTTGCCGTGACGCCCCGGCCATTATTTATTGATACATATACCGACTGGTGCGGGTGGTGTAAAAAGATGGACAAGGATACGTTCACCAATCCGGTTATTGCAGATATTCTCAATACAAAATTTTATCCTGTCAAATTCAATGCAGAAGGAAAGGATAGCGTCTCCTTTCTAGGCAGAACTTTCGTAAATGACGGGAAATCAGGCAATGCCCACCAGCTGGCCGTTGCCCTTCTAAACGGACAGATGTCATACCCGACCGTAGTCTTCATGATGGCGAAGGATGGAAACTATGGTGTCTCTCCCGTTCCCGGATATAAAACACCCAAAGAGATGGAGATGCTTCTGGATTATTTTGCCGGCAAGGCATATGACACCCAGAGCTGGGATGATTTCCAGAAGAACTTCAAGGGGAAAGTACAGTAAGCAGGGTGACGGGTGCCGGGTATTACTGTCCGATGATATAATTCGCCGGCAGCTGAAGTACCTGACCCAACTGATAAACCAGCTTCCTGGTATTCAGGTAAACATCATTTCCCATGCTTACCTTCAGGTTTACCATATCAGGGACTCTGTAATAGAGTTTATCGTATGACTCCGATGCGGGCTCAGAATTTTGCTTCTTTATGATTGTGAGGTCTTTGGTCTTCTGTTCGGGTACAATATCAAGTGTAACAGGGGTGCCTCCCTTACCGGCACCACTCAGTGGGCCAGTAAGATCCGAGAACTGAAACAGCACAATTTGCTTTTTGTCCGCATCCTTGACTGGAATAATCGAGTAAGCATAAATGACTTTCTGCTTAATGGTCTTTCCGGTAAACAGTTCCATATATTCCTTTTCCAGCCTGTTCATCTCCTTAATGGCATCGCCACTCTGCGGGAAGACATTGGCTTCACCTGTGAGTATCAGATGCTTGCCTTCCCTGATCTCCATCAGACGTTTTGCGGCACGCTCTGCCAGCTGATCGGTTGCAAGCCTTCTTTTCTTTTCAACAATATATGGAACCCTGACAAAAGAGGAGTCTATACTCAACCGTCTATAGGCAGTGTCACGCTGAATCATGTAATATTCATCCGAACCCAGGTCCTCATTCGAAAACTGATTTATATCCTGTTCATTTGTGAGACGCACATTTCCGGATGAATGTAATGATTTCGGATTCAGGTCGAGAATCAGACCTTCCTTTCTCAGAGCAAGAACATTTGTCTGGAACAATGTATTGCTTTCGATGATATAAAATTCAGAGGGATCGAGCTCATCGTGCGAACTGACGCTGATACCTTCAATCGTCCATGATTCGTTTTCTCCGGTTACCACGTTATCAAGGCCAAGCAGGTCGCCGGCATAACGGGCATAGGGACCAGGCTCTTCTATTGTTCTTTCAAATTCAACAGTGAATGTAAATACTGTTCTGGGCAGACCATATACAATACTGCCTTCCCTGAGTGTCTTGGCATCAGAGATGGGCAATATCGCGTTTTGGGGCTCCGCCATTTTTGACGCAGAACATGAAAATGCTGTCAGAGCTGTCAGCAGATATGCGGATAATCTCAGAATTTTTTTCATAGTTTTTATTTTTGTATCAATGTTAGCTCTCCCTTATTCTTATAAACGCTTTGCCGAGGCAATTAATTATATCTGATGCAATTAATGATTCATAGCCTGTTTCATCTGCGGCAATATCACCTGCCATCCCATGCAGAAAAACACCGAGCAAGGCTGCATTAACGGGTTTTAAACCCTGTGCGAGCAAAGATAACAAGATTCCTGTCAGAACATCACCGCTGCCAGCAGTTGCCATTCCCGGATTGCCTGTAGTATTGAAACAAACCTCTCCGTCTGCGTTTGTTACGGAGGTGAACGCACCTTTAAGAATAACAATGCAATTATATTCCCTGCTGAATTTCACCTGCCTGGCAAGCCTGGCGAATCCGTCTGAGGTTTTACCTGCCAGTCTTTCAAACTCTCCCGGATGCGGAGTGAGAATTGAACCTGCAGGCATCATGGTCAGCCATTCCTTATTTTCTGAAAGTATATTCAGCGCATCAGCATCGATTACCAAAGGTTTTTTACATTCATTTAGGAGTCTGAATAATGCTTTTTGTGTTTCATGACCTGTACCTAATCCAGGTCCTACGCCCACAGCGCTGAAACGACCTGTAATGCCGACATCTGAAATAAATTCCGGTGAAGGATCCTGAACAATCATAGCTTCAGGAACCACGGAATGAAGAGCCGATGTACCGCATGAAGGGAGATGACAGGTGAGTAATCCTATACCTGATCGCATCGCAGCACCTGCTCCGAGTATGCATGCACCTATTTTTCCGGAAGAGCCTGCTACAAGCAAACCATGGCCAAAATTCCCCTTGTGATCAAAACGGGATCTGGTTTTAATCAACGGCAATATATCAGCCTTCCCGATAAGAGAGTAAGGCGACATAGTGTTCCTTATTGCATCAGGATGCAGTCCAATGGGCAATATGACCCATTCTCCCGTGTATAAGGAATTTTCTGCAAACATGAATGAAAGTTTGGGAAACTGGAAACAAAGGGTGTAATCAGCCCTGATTATATTTTTGTACAGGTTATTGCTGTTATCTTCGCCGAATAATCCTGAAGGTATATCGATTGAGATCCTTTTGCAGAAGGTGTTGTTTATCTCCCTGATTATGTCAGCTGGAAAACCTTCTGCGGGCCGTGAAAGTCCTGATCCGAAAATTGCATCTATGATAATATCTTCAGATGAAGTTACCGGAAACTGATCAGCACTCGTCAGGTAATTAATCCTGACATCAGTTTCGGATTGAAGTCGCAGCCGGTTTTTTTCCCAATCGGGAGATACTTTGTCTGAAAACTGAACAAAATGAACTTCAACATCATACCTTTGAAGCGAAAGCATGCGTGCAAGTGCGAGCCCATCCCCGCCGTTATTGCCAGGCCCGGCAAAAATCAAAATCCTGTACGACCTGTCGAATTTTGAGATATACCAGCTGAACAACCTGCCTGCAGCCCGTTCCATAAGACTGATGGACGTTATTGGCTCATACCTGATAGTATAATCATCGATTTCCCTGATCTGCCCGCAGCTGAATATTTTCATGCCATTGCATTATTGTACGCAAATTTACACTCTTCATCCGTGAATAAAAACAAGAACAGCAATATTGAGTGAATTTATTTGCCATGATTATCATACTCGCAAAAGATTAATATATTTGTTTCTGTCAAAAAAATTGTTGCACAATTTCAGCGAGGCACAACCCGAACAATCAAAATCATAACATACTAACAAATAACTAGTTAAACCCATATAATATTTTATTATGCTGAAAAACCATCCCAAAGGATTACTGGTAGCTTTCTTCTCAAACATGGGTGAAAGATTCGGATTTTACACCATGATGGCCATACTGGTGCTTTTTCTTCAGGCAAAATTCGGACTCTCCGCAGAGAAAGCAGGAACAATATACAGCTGGTTCTATTTCAGCATATATGCCCTCGCTCTTGCTGGTGGTCTGCTGGCAGATGCCACAAAGAAGTATAAATTGGTAATACTTACAGGTATTTTAATAATGTTTGCCGGATACATAGTCATGTCCATTCCGGGTATGACACTCACTATAACCATTATAGGTCTTTTCACGATAGCCCTGGGTAACGGACTCTTCAAAGGCAATCTTCAGGCGGTGGTGGGTCAGATGTATGATGATCCTCTGTACTCAAGGTTCAGGGATTCTGCATTCATGATTTTCTACATGGGAATAAACGTTGGTGCCTTCTTTGCACCCTTTGCAGCTACGGCTATGCGCAACTGGTGGCTTAAAACGAACGGATTTCTTCATGATGGCAGCATCCCGTCGCTGTGCCATCAGTATATAAACGGAACGCTTGCCGATACAGCTACTCTTCAGCAGCTTGCTGACAAGGTGAGTCTTAACGGACCAGTAACAGATCTTGCCGGTTTTGCTTCCCGATACCTTGAGGTCTTTTCAAGGGGATACAATTATGCCTTTGGAATTGCTGCAGTAGCAATGGTGATTTCCCTTACGGTCTATATTATCTTCGGAAGGCTCCTTCCAAATAAGGAAAAGAAGAGTACAGGCGTTATGGAAAAGGTCGATTTCAAGCCGTCTGTTCTTTTAATCTCTGCTGGAGTAATGGGTATTACTGCATATGCGCTGCATTTCATTAAGAATGTAGGTTGGACATCAGGATTTGCCTTCGGCCTCTTTACGGCTTTTATTACCTGGATAATCCTGAGCTCCAAAAAGGAAGAGATGGCCCGGATAGTGGCTCTTGTCCTTGTCTTTATTGTGGTGATTTTCTTCTGGATGTCGTTTCACCAGAACGGCCTGACGCTTACACTTTTTGCCCGGGACTACACCGCCAAGCAGGTTGGCCCTTTCACCAACCTGTTCTTCACACTGCCCTCAATGCTGGCAGTTGTAGGTTCCATTGCCGGTCTTGTACTTCTGTTACGGAAAAATATAGCGGGGAAGACACGGATCTCAGGTGCAGTACTACTCGTCCTGTCTTTTCTTTATTCTTCATTTCTACTGACAGGCTTTGATCCAACTACCCTGCTGGGAAGATGGCTGGAACCCTTTGGTTCACAAAACTCCATCTCTCCCGAGGTTTTCCAGTCTTTCAATCCCTTGTTCATTGTAGCACTTACATTTCCTGTTATGGGAGCTTTTGCCTGGCTGGCAAAGAAGGGCATCGAACCATCTACTCCAAAAAAGATCGGGATAGGAATGATCATCGCAGCTGTGGGATTCATAGTTGTACTAATCGCATCAATCTCGCTTCCTTCTCCCTCGTCGCTGGCAGGCGCCCCGGTTAATGAAGCAGAGAGAGTAACACCATACTGGTTGATAAGCAGTTATCTGATCCTTACTATTGCCGAGTTATTCCTCAGCCCCATGGGACTTTCCTTCGTATCCAAGGTAGCTCCCTCCCGTTTTCAGGGTCTGATGCAGGGAGGATGGCTGCTTGCAACGGCTGTTGGAAACAAACTCCTTGTAACAGGAACAATATTGTGGGATAAGGTAGCCTTAACTACACTATGGTCTGTGTTTATAGTTTGCTGCCTCTTATCTGCTGCCTTTATCTTCTCTATCATAAGAAGACTCGAAAAGGTCGGGAATAATTAAAATTAAGCTCATTCCATTATTTGACATAAACAACCCCGGCCCGGCGAAGTCAGGAGACTTCGCCGGGCACTTCCAAATCTATTAATCGCATTATCGCCTTTTCTGAAATGTATTTAGCATTTTCGCTGTTTCCTTTAATATTTGCTAATCATACATGAAAATTAGCTGAATATTATTATTTTTACACTCTTATTGTCTGCATCTTAAGAGATGCATTTTTATTTTATAAAAGTATACGATGAAAGTCCTGAAGTTTGGTGGCACATCCGTGGGATCACCGGAGCGGATAAGAGGAGTGAAAAAGATAATCGAATCACAGGATTCACCATGCGTGGTTGTCGTATCTGCCTTCCAGGGCATTACGGATGAGCTAAAACAGATAAGCGAACTTGCTTCTTCACGCAGTGAGGAATATAAAGTCTTCCTCGATAAGGTTCTTCTGAGACATATCGAATATGCAAGACAGCTTGTTCTCAAAGATAAAAGGTCAATGGTTCTGGATGAAATATGCAAAATATTTGCAGATGTTCAGCAGACACTGAATGGCATTTTTCTTCTTCAGGAATTAAGCAAACATTCACTCGATCAGGTGATGGGCAAAGGAGAACTGCTTTCATCACTGATAATTAGCAGTCTGATCGACAACAGCATCCTACTTGATTCACGTAATTTTATAAAGACTGACAATAATTTCGGGTTTGCCGCTGTGGATTTTGCACTTACAAACACCCTCATTAAAGAACAAATTAACAGTTCAGTAAGTCACATTATCGTCCCGGGGTTCATTGCTAGCAGCAAGCGCAACGAGACAACAACCCTTGGCAGGGGCGGTTCTGATTACACGGCTGCTATAATAGCGGCTGCCCTAAATTCGGAGCTGCTTGAAATCTGGACTGATGTTGACGGTTTTATGACAGCCGATCCGAAAAAAGTCGAGAAAGCCTATGCGATTGAAAACCTGACATACAGCGAAGCCATAGAATTATCACATTTCGGTGCCAAGGTAATATATACCCCTACCCTTCGGCCGGTCTACAGGAAGAATATTCCTATCAGGGTTCTGAATACTTTCAATCCATTGTCAAAGGGAACCGTGATAAGCAGTAAATCATCAGATGACAATATCAGTCCTATAAAGGGCATTTCTTCAATCGATCATATCGATCTCATCACTCTTCAGGGGACGGGAATGGTTGGAGTCACCGGTGTATCGATGCGGTTGTTCGGAGCACTTGCCCGCCAGAACATTAATATCATTCTTATCACCCAGGCCTCCTCAGAATATTCAATAACCTTTGCCATCATTCCTGCGGATTCCGGAACAGCAGCTCTGGCCATGCATGAGGAATTCAGGGAGGAAATTAACCGCAACGGGGAACTGAAGGTACATATTGAAAAGAATCTTTCCATTATTGCCATTGTTGGTGAAAGAATGAAAAATACTCCCGGAATATCCGCTACTCTGTTTAAGGCACTTGGCAGGAACGGGATCAATGTTATTGCCACTGCGCAGGGATCATCGGAGTTGAATATCTCCGTTGTTATCAGGCATGACAGTCTAAAAAAGGCTCTGAATGTAATCCACGATGGGTTTTTCCTTTCCCGCACAAAAGAGATGTACCTGTTTGTTGCTGGCACAGGACTTGTAGGCTCGAGCCTTCTGAAACAACTTCAGCAACAGCAGTCAAAATTGCTCACAGAACACAGTCTGAAGGTAAATCTCATGGGGGTGACCAATTCCAGAAAAATGATAGTTGACAAGAAAGGAATTTCACTCGGGAATTACAGGGAGGCTCTGAAAAATAGTGGTGAGAAGGGAGACATTTCGTCTTTCATTCAGCAGATGACAAGGATGAACTTTCGTAATTCGGTCTTTATCGATTGTACTGCCGACGCAAATGTTGCATCGAGATACGACGAGATTCTTACTAATTATGTATCGATAGTTGCCGCCAATAAAATTGCATGCTCCTCCGATTATAACTATTATCAGAAACTCAGGACCATTGCTGTCGAGCGTGGAGTGAGATTTATGTATGAGACTACTGTTGGCGCCGGGCTGCCAATAATCAAAACCATTAATGATCTGATCCTCAGCGGGGACCGCATACTTAAGATCGAAGCGGTACTATCCGGCACCATGAATTTCATATTCAATGAACTCAGTCCAGAGACCCCACTCAGCAGTGCAATCAGAAAAGCCAGGGAAAAAGGTTATTCCGAGCCAGATCCCAGGATCGATTTAAGCGGAACCGATGTGGTAAGAAAGATTTTAATACTGGCCCGTGAAGCAGGTTACTGCATGGAGAAAAGTGATGTCCAGGTAAATAAATTCCTGCCTGACGAGTGCTTCGAAGGCGATCTGAATGATTTTTTTGAAAAAGTCAGAAAGTACGATGCAGAATTTGAGGAAAAGAGGAAAGAACTGGCAAAAGAGAACAAAAAATGGAGGTTTTTTGCAACACTTGAGAAGGGGAAAGCCCGGGTGGAGCTTCTTACCATAGGATCTGAACATCCCTCATTTAATCTCGAGGGCAGCAATAATATAATTCTTTTCACCACCAACAGGTACAATGAGCTCCCTATGGTTATCAAAGGGTACGGCGCCGGTGCTGAGGTAACTGCAGCCGGTGTTTTCTCCGACCTGATGAGAGTGGTAAACGTGTAAATGTCTGAAATTTTGAAGAACCAGTCATATTTCTCGACCAATCTGAAATCGGATGAAACATCGTTCCGGAAGGCACTTCTCAAGGGTCTCGCTCCCGACGGTGGTCTTTACATGCCATCCAGATATCCGCTAATAAGCCAGGAAGAACTTTCTGAATTTGCTGACAGGCAATATCATGAGATAGCTTTTACGGTACTTGATAAAATTATCGGTAATGAGATAGAAAAAAGCGATCTGCAGAAGCTTTGCAGGGATGCTTATTACTTTGATGTTCCCCTGGAGAAGGTGTCCGGACGCAGCTACATTATGCGGCTTGACAGGGGTCCTACCGCCTCCTTCAAGGATTTTGCCGCCAGGATGATGAGCCGGCTTATGCAGCATTTCCTGTCACTCGGCAACCAACATCTGACAATCCTCACGGCAACCTCCGGCGATACCGGAAGTGCAGTGGCAAATGCTTTTTACGGGCTTAAAAATATTAACGTCATCATTCTCTTTCCTGAAAAAGAAGTAACTGTAATGCAGCGGAAGCAGATGACAACTCTCGATGATAACATCAGGATAATCGCGGTCGATGGCAAGTTCGATGATTGTCAGAGGCTTGTAAAGAAGGCATTCACCGATCCCGTCCTTTCAGATATTCCGTTATCGTCTGCGAACTCCATAAATATCGGCAGGCTGTTGCCGCAGTCAGTCTACTATTTTTATGCATGGTCAAGACTGGCATCAAGTACTGACGAGAAAGCTGTATTCAGTGTTCCTTCCGGTAATTTCGGAAACCTCATGGGTGGCCTCATCGCCAGGCAGATGGGCCTTCCGGTTAATAAATTCATCATTGCCACCAATGAAAATGACGAAGTACCTGAATTTCTCAGGACAGGAATATATAAGCCAATTGTCCCGTCAGTCAACTGCATATCCAGTGCAATGAATGTGGGACATCCCAGTAATCTGGCAAGGATTGTTGCTCTTTATGGCGGAATGATGGAAGAGAGCGGGAAAATACATATAAACCCCGACATGGAAAATATGAGGGATGACTTATTTGGTGTCAGCCTGACCGACGATAGAACCCGAGAGACAATTTCAGAGATGTATACTAATAATGGCATCCTGCTGGAGCCCCACGGGGCGATAGCATGGAGAGGATTATCAGAGTATCTCAGGTTCACCGGCAACAGAGAGGCAGTACTATCTGTAGCTCTTGAAACTGCCCACCCGGCAAAATTTCCGGAAGAACTTGTAAGGATAATTAAAACGGAACCTCCGCTTCCTGAATCACTGGCAGGACTGGAAGCAAAATCCGAAAACTATATAAAACTGGAAAATAACTACGAATTGTTCAGGGAATTTGTCCTGAATCATTATTAATAATATTAACCGGCAAAGTATGTATGTGATTTGTTCAGATCTGGAAGGGGTATTCGTACCGGAAATATGGATAAATGTTTCCAGCCACACCGGCATTGAAGAGCTGAAGCTCACAACGAGAGACATAAGCGATTACGATGTACTGATGAAAAGAAGGCTGGAATTATTGCATCAGCATAAGCTTA
This sequence comes from uncultured Bacteroidales bacterium, assembly GCA_963789465.1. Classification (GTDB taxonomy): domain Bacteria; phylum Bacteroidota; class Bacteroidia; order Bacteroidales; family VadinHA17; genus LD21. Next base: position 853,774 of record CAWBLL010000019.1, on the reverse strand, counting down.
CACTTCATGACGTTCAGGGTGTTATTTCAAAGCTCCGGCCTCTTCCGGGGGCAGTTGAATTTGTTGACTGGGTCAGGTCATGCGCACAACTGATTGTGGTTTCCGATACTTTTATAGAATTTGCCGGCCCCCTCCTTTTACAGCTTGGAAGGCCTACGCTGTTTTGTCATAACCTTACTACCGATGCCGATGGCAATATAACAAATTACAATCTCAGGCAGAAGAACGGAAAGAAAATGGTTGTCGAATCACTGCAAAACCTTAATTACAAGGTTATTGCCATTGGTGATTCATATAATGACCTCAATATGCTGCGCAAAGCTGAACTGGGGATTCTCTTCAATGCACCCCGGAATATAATTGAGGAAAACAAGGATCTTATGGTCGTAAATTCCTACGGCGATCTGAAGAAGGTTATTTCACTGTTGCTGGATAGCGATAAATAGAAAGACAACCTTATAATAATCACATTTATTTATCATTTTTTCTGGCAGACTGATGTTTGCAATAATATTTTTCTATTTTTACCTAAACTGAAATTTAAGCCCTAAATCTATGAAACTACCGCCATCCTCCAAAAACTGGCTTACAATCATTGGGTCCATTATTGCAGCAATTAACCTCATTTTGATACTGCTTCTCTTTATCATTTCAACGATTTTTAACAAAGGTAATACCAACCTTGGACTTTTCATTTACATAATTCTTCCGGGGTTCTTTCTTTTCGGGCTGGTGCTTATACCGGTAGGGATGATTCTCGAAAGGAAAAGGATCTTAAAGAGCCCGACGTCAGATACCTCACGTCTCCCGTATATAGACCTTAATGATCCCAGCCACAGAAATGCATTTGTAATTTTCACAGTAACTACTATTGTTGTACTTTTTCTATCGACTCTCGGAAGTTTCAAAGCTTATCATATTACTGAATCCGTTGAATTCTGCGGCACTTTGTGCCACCAGGTAATGGAACCTGAACACACGGCATATCTTAATTCACCTCACGCCAACGTGGCATGCGTAGAGTGCCATGTCGGGTCAGGGGCTTCGTGGTATGTAAAATCAAAGCTTTCGGGGCTTCATCAGGTGATCGCCGTTCTCACAAACAGTTATCCACGACCTATAGAAACACCTCTTCACGATCTGCGTCCCGCAAGGGAGACCTGTGAAAGATGTCACTGGCCTCAGAAATTCTATGCCAGGTCGCTTTGGACAAACAAGTATTTTCTGGCAGATTCCACAAATACCGAATGGGATATCATGCTTTTGATGAAGACAGGTCCGGAATACAGTGGTCTTGGTCTGAGGGAAGGTATACACTGGCATATCAACCCTGATGTCAGCATAGAATACATCTCAGAAAACGATAAAAGGGAAAACATCACCTATGTCAGGTACACAAATAAATCCACCGGAAAGGTGACAATTTACAGGGATGAAAATAATCCCGTTTCAGACAGTCTGATCGAAGCTTCCTCTAAAAGAACAATGGATTGTATAGACTGCCATAACAGGCCTTCCCACAATTATAATTCTCCTTCAGTATATTTCAATAAAGCCATGCTTACCGGCGCTGTTTCGAAAAACATCCCTTTTATCAAAAAGGCTGCAATGGATATTTTGAGAGATACTTTTACAGACACTGACACGGCACTGATGAAAATTGATGAAAGCATAACAAGTTTTTACAAAACGGATTACAGCGATTATTACGAACAACATAGGGATCTCATAAATGGCGCAATTGCTTCATTGCAAAAATCTTTCGCCCATAACACTTTTCCTGAAATGAAGGTCTCTTATGACAAGTACCCTGAACACATAGGCCATCTTGAATCGAATGGTTGTTTCAGATGCCACAATGGTTCTTTCAGATCTGAAGAGGGAAGGATAATAACGAAGGACTGTAATCTTTGCCATACCATCGTCGGGCAGGGTACTCCGGATAATATAACCTACATCAATATCAGAGAGAATCTGGAGTTCAGGCATCCTGTGGACATCGGGACAGCATGGATGGAGGCTAATTGTTCAGAGTGTCACCAGTCTCTGTATTGATATAACCATGAAATACTATGACCCGGCAATTAATTTTGAATAGTTACTATCAAAATATACAAAACAAAAATTATGAAATCAACATTTGCAAATAATCGTATTGTATCATTTTTGCTGACACTGATAAGGATACTTATTGGCTGGCAGTTTTTGTACGAAGGAATCATTAAACTGGCTAATCCGGCATGGACGGCCCGGCCATTCCTCGAAGGATCACGGTGGATATTCGGTGATATATTCAGGTGGATGGTATCCGGCAATGCCGGCACATGGATAGTGGATAATGCCAATGCTTACGGTCTCACCCTGATTGGAATTGCCCTTATCCTCGGTTTGTTCACCCGGCTTGCCGCATGGGGTGGGGTTACGCTGCTTCTTATGTATTATATAGCCTATCCTCCATTCGGAGGCTACAGCTATGGCTTCCCTTCCGAAGGCAGCTATCTGATAGTGAATAAAAACATGATCGAACTTTTTGCTTTGGTTTTGCTTGCTTTTACAAATTCAGGTATCTTCTATGGAATAGACGGACTAAGACGGAATAAAAAAGTGCTTATTCCGGAGAAGGTGGTTAAAGAAGAAGAGCCTGTAGTACATGAACCCAATTCAAGGCGCGAACTGCTAAAGGGACTTGCAGGAATACCCGTACTGGCTGTATTCTCTGGTGCACTGGCCAGGAATATGGCAGAACTGGGTCCTGATGCCATGTCCGGGGCTACTATAAAAGTCGACTTCAAACAACCGAAGGATCTGAAAGGCAAGCTGCCTGAAGGTAAGTTCGGCGATCTGACGGTAAGCAGGATGATACTAGGCTGCAATCTCATTGGTGGATGGTCCCATGCCCGTGATCTGATCTACTCCGACAAACTTTTCAAGGCCTACAATAATGAGCATAAAATTATCGAGACTCTCAGATTGGCAGAACTGTCTGGAATTAATACCACTTTTATGGTAACCCAGTATTATGATACGTTCAACAAATATAAAAGCATATATAACAGCAAGATGCAGTCGATATGCCAGGCTATGCTTCCCGACAATGATTTCTTTTCAAATATAAATATGGCCATAGATGCCGGTGCAACGGCCATTTATGTCCAGGGAGGTGAAGGTGACAGATACTGCAATGCCGGAAAAGTGGATATGATACACAAGGCAGTGGAATATATTAAGAAGAATGGGTTTATGGCAGGAATGGGTGCCCATTCCATTGAATCGATCAAGTCAGTGGAGGAAGCCGGGATACCTGTTGACTTTTATGTAAAAACCCTGCATCATGACAAATACTGGTCAGCCCATCCAATTGAGAACAGGGTGGAATACAGTGTTATAGGACCCACTTCACCTGATCACAATCAACAGCATGAAAACATGTGGGATCTTTTTCCCCAGAAGACCATAGAATACATGCATGGAATAAACAAACCCTGGTTTGCATTTAAGGTTCTGGCTGCAGGTGCAATAGAACCGGGTGAAGGCTTCAGATATGCTTTTGAAAACGGGGCTGACTTTATTTGTGTCGGTATGTTTGATTTTCAGGTAGTCGACAACGTAAATACAGCCTGTGAAACACTTGCCGCCCTCAACAGACGGGAAAGGTCCTGGTTCTCCTGATTTAAGGGCTGTTATTTAAGTATATCCGAGGTATACTCATCGGCGATCCCTGCCTGATCCTTTGACAGACCGGAAATTGCTACCAGGCTGTTGTCCTTCCAGGCAAGGAATATAGTTCCGTTATAGCCATCGGCCAAGACATATTTTCCACTGCCTGATTCGAGAGCCTCCGTTCCTGTCGAAGAGAGGTATGCTTTTGCCAGATTCCATGTTTCCTCAGGGGACTTGCAATCAAAAATAAACACCGAAAAATTGTCAGGCCCCGATTCGTAATCAGCCTTGAAAGCTCTGTTCAGGAATTTGTGCCCCAGAACACTCTCATTTATGTACATCTCCTCATTCACCTTCTTTCCCGCAGCAGGGAAAAGTAATAGTTCCGTCGGCATATCAGTGCTGCCATCCAGCATTCCCGCCACCCTCACGGCAAGTGTCTGCTCCGCCTGCAAGGTTTTCTCACTGCTGGAATAAGTCCTGATCTTGACATAATAATTCCCTTTAAAGAAATTTATCGAACCATCCGCAGTATAACCCTGGGATCCTAACTTCATGAATTTAAATGAAGGTGACCTCTCAGTGGAATATATACCGAATGCCATTATATGGTCGCTATGCCGGTAAATCTCCATTTTTATTATATTCTTGCCTTTTTTGTATTCCGCAACGTGCAGATCTTCAAAACCATATGACAGATAGTTCTCTGCAGCGCCATTAATAAAATCCCAAAGGTTATCCGGACCAAACACCTGGAAATCAGTATTTATCTTATACCCTTTCAGCTCCGGAAACTGAAACTCCTGGGCCGGCAGTGATGCGGCAAGAATTATGAGGGACAGGCTGGTGAAAAATCTCTTTAGCATTATCAGGTATTTGAGTTTAATTTATAGATTTTAACCTGGAAAATCATGTCGGTAATAATTATTGTCAGTGCGACTCCCCCTATTCTTCATCTGTCGCTACCTTTCATGTTTTGAAACTTATTCTTACTGCCATAAAATTAGTAAAATTATTTTATTCAGATGATTCATTTTATGGAGCAAGCTCTGGATTATTGATTATCAGGTTCAGGTAATCCGGTGTGATCTCATGACATCAGATATTTACGCAGGTATGACTTCTGCCTCTTGCAAGATGAATTCATCACCTCAGATCAACAGTAAGGATGCGTTAATCAAATAAATCCGGCAGATGACAGATAGTTCCTGAAAATTTAATAACTTGCCATCAGAATTTAGGTTAGGTGTTAATTAATTAACATTGATGCGTTTAGGGAAATATAAACGGGTATTTTCATTTTTGGGTTTCCTGTTTTATTGTGCATCATCATTCGGACAAACAGGATTAAGCTACAATTACCATTTCGATGGAGATTCGGCAAAATGTGAACTGATCCCGGGGAACCAGTCATTTACAATAATGTATTCCATTTCGGAGCTCACTATTGTAAATTTGAATAATCCCGATGGTACCTTTTACAGGGTATCAATCCCGGGGCACGTTTCTTCATCCGTCCCGGGTAACCCTGAACTGCCTGTATTCAGCCGCATTATAGCTGTACCGGAAGGCTTCCGGTACAGTGTAAGGATCTCAGAAATAAAGTCTTCCAGGATAAAACCCTCCGGAAAGAAATTCAAAGGTATTTTGTATCCGGTACAGGTTGGTGAAACGAAAGCCACAATCCAGGATAATCGCAAATTTTTAATTGATAAAAATGTCTATTCAATTCATGGATTTGTACCCTCTGATACTGTAAGAATAGAACCCCTTGGCACTGTAAGGAATAAAAGCCTGGCCAATCTGTTTATTAACCCTGTCCATTATAATCCGGGAAAAAACATAATAGAGGTGATTACCTCCATGAAGGTTGATATCACTTTTACCACTGCGCAGAGCGCGAAATCATTATCCTCACACCCTGAATCAGAGCTGTTTGCCAGGGTCCTGGATAAATCGCTGATTAATTATGATCCCGGAGAAGTTATCCCCGGCTATTCCACCCAGCCTGTCAGGATGGTCATACTAACTGACACTTCATTCCGTAAGCAGCTTCTGCCTTATTTCAAATGGAAAACCCAGAAAGGATTCAAACTGAAAGTACTTTATAAGGGTGCAGGACTTGCCGGCACTACCTATACTGCATTGAAGGACACGCTTGCCAAAATATATAATTCAGGTTCAGCAGATGATCCCGCTCCGGAATATCTTCTGATCATAGGTGATGTCAGTCATATCCCGAGATCCGATGTAACCAGCAATATATCAGATATGTATTACGGCGAATTTGATGGAGGCGGCGATTATTTGCCCGATATGTATATTGGCAGAATACCCGCAGCAGATACATCTCAAGTAAGAAATGTTGTGAATAAAATTATACAATACGAAAAATTCCAGTTTTCCGATACTAACAAATTCTACAACAGGGCTCTGATAACTGCCGGGAATGATGCTGTGTATTCCCTGAATATGAATGGTCAGTTAAACTATGTCCTCGATAACTACCTTAAGATTTCCAATAAAATAGATGAATATCACTTTTTTTACCCACAGTCTACCCTGCCTTTGGTAGAAGATTCAATCAAAAAACTGTTTAGAAAGGGAGTTTCATTCATCAACTATACGGGTCACGGAGATGCCTCCGGCTGGCTTGATCCAGTAATCAGGTCCATGGATGTCGATTCCCTCAGAAATAAAAACATGTATCCATTCACCATCAGCAATGCCTGCAGGACTGCGCAGTTCAGCTCTGCGACATCATTTGGCAACAGGATGGTTTTGTCAAAAGACAAAGGAGCAATTGGATTTATTGGCTGTTCAAATGACTCTTACTGGGATGAGGATTATTTCTGGGCTGTCGGGTCAGGAGCTGTTTCCCTGAAACCTTCCTATCCGGGTACTGGTCTTGGGGCCTTTGACAGATTGTTTCATCGATACGGAGAATCTCCGGCAGACTGGTATTTTACAATGGGTCAGGTAGTGTATGCCGGAAATCTTGCAGTAAGCGCCAGCACTTCCGCCAGGAAACAATACTATTGGGAGACTTATAACCTCATAGGAGATCCAAGCGTTATTCCAATTATCGGCAAACCAGGATCGTTGACTGTTTCAATACCAGACACACTTCCCAACGGGATAAAATCACTTACACTGAAAGCTGACCCTTTCACTTACCTCGCTGTTTCTCATGCCGACACTCTATGGGATGCATCTTTTGCAAGTCCGTCTGGTTCCGTCGAACTCACCATGCCTGGATTATCAAACGATTCATGCCTGATAGTGGTTACCGGACAGAATAAGATCCCGCTTATAAAAACAGTGAGAATATCAAAAATTAAGGGAGAATTTATTAATCTTTCTTCCAGCACTATAAATGACAGTGAGGGCAATAATAACAAACGGGTTGATTTCGGGGAGACATTTTTTCTTAACCTGACCATCAGCAACCTTGGTCAGTCCAACGCCTCAAACCTTTATGCAAAGATCTCTTCCTCCTCAGGCCTGCTGACTATAAACCAGGACTCCGTTTATATAGGGACCCTTGCCGCCAGATCAGAGAAAATACTGGCCAGTGATCTTGGCATGACAATATCCGGCAATGTAATTGATATGGGAATTGTGACTGTTGACCTGCTGTTGAAGGATACACAGACAGAGAAACATTATAAAATTGATATCTGTGTTCATGCTCCCGAACTCTCCATAGCCAACTGTGTGATAAATGATACAATCGAAGGAAATAAGAATAATGTAGCCGATCCAGGGGAAACATTTTACCTGATCTTTAAGGTTATCAATCAGGGCAGCAGTAATGTTTCAGGACAATTTTATGTAACAAGTAAAAGTCCGGATCTCACCGTTCTGGATCCTAACGTTAAATCAGGGGATATTAAATTCGGAGCTACAGTCGATATTCCTGTAAAAGTTAAACTTTCAGAAAATATATCTTCAGGAAGCTTTATCTCCTTGTCATCACTGCTCGATTGCTCTCCTTTCATCCTGAATAAAGACTTCTCATTCAGGGTTGGAAAGATAAGAGAGAGCTTTGAATCTCTCGGTTTCAACGTGTTTCCATGGATCAATGTAAGCGAAGTACCCTGGATAATTACGGATACCAGCCCCTACGATGGAATCGTCTCGGCCAGGTCAGGCCACATTGGCCACAACTCCAGCACTTCACTTATCATACGTACAGAGCTTGCCAGCGATGATTCGTTAAAATTCTATTACAAGATGTCATCCGAACCCAGCTATGATAACCTGTCATTCAGAATTAATGATACTGAGGTCTTCAAGAAGTCGGGAGAGATCCCATGGTCAAGGATTGCAGTACCCGTTGCTGCAGGAACAAATAAACTAGAATGGAGGTATAGTAAAGACCAATCAGTATCAAGCGGGGCCGACTGTGCCTGGATTGACCTTATAGATTTTGCGGAATCAAGTCCTGTAACCTACATTGAAAAAGATCTTCAGGTTGCAAGGATAGTGGCTCCGGTGCAGAAGAATAAATTTGGCCAGGAGACAGTTTCAGTCAAGCTCCTCAACCTGGGCAAAGATCCGATAAGCGGATTTAACCTCGCCTACAGGGTTAATGACCATGGAAATACTGTGGCACAATCATTTGATAATATTATTATGCCTTATTCTGATTCCGTGACAGTATCATTCAGCACAAAAGCAAATCTATCAGCGTATGGAGCTTATAATATAACTGCATATGCATATGGCAACGATGATGATTATCTCCTGAATGATACTGCCAGGGTTTATCTGGAAAACAATCAATTGGCTGATTCGCTGAATGTCTATCCCAATCCCTTCTCCACTCAGTTTACTTTATACATTCAGTCGCTTAACAATGACAGGTTGAGAATTTCCGTCATAAATAATTCCGGGACAAAGTTTTATGAAATGGAGAAGGAGATCACTTCCGGAATGAACAGCATAATATTCCCGGGTCTTATCCTTTCTCCAGGCATGTATTATCTGAAAATCAAGGGATCGACAATTGACAGAACAATACCGGTTATAAAGATGAAAAAATAATAATAACTTTAGCCGTTAATTTAGCCGGATTAATCCAACAGTTGCTATTACTATGGTACCAACGCGCACAATGGCCCTTGAATTATTCGGACAGTACAACAAGTCTGAAAGTCTTCTGAAACATGCCCTTGCGGTTGAAGGCGTAATGAGGTATATGGCAGTGAAGGCAGGCGAGGATGAGGATAAATGGGGAATTATTGGCTTCATCCATGATCTGGATTACGAGATGTATCCTGATCAGCATTGTAAAATGACACGTACTATCCTTACTGAGAATGGATGGCCCGAAGAATATATCAGGGCGGTAGTGAGTCATGGCTGGGGAATTGTTTCTGATATAGAACCGATATCACTGCTTGAAAGGACTCTTTTTGCAATGGATGAACTCACCGGCCTTGTTACTACCAGTGCGCTTGTTCGTCCCTCCAGGAGTGTATTGGATATGGAAGTAAGATCTGTGAAAAAAAAGTGGACTGACAAAAGATTTGCAGCGGGCGTTGACAGGTCCGTAATTGAGAAAGGTGCTCTGATGCTTGGTGTGTCACTTGATGAGCTTATTGCTGATTGCATTATGGGGATGAGGACAGTGGCAGAGGAGATAGGATTGAAAGGCAGTGTCCCCCTTACCTCCTGAAGGAATAATCAACAGATTAAAAGAAGATTATTGGTTTCTTTCTTATTAATAATTTAAGTAACAAATATCCGGATACAAAGAAGGGTGTCCTTTTCGGGCACCCTCTTCTTATATTATAAACTGTTTTTATTATACAGGCATCTCGGGCAGTGTGAATCCCGGTCTGTAAGTATGTTTAACCATCTCTGCAGCGAACTGTTTTGCATTCATTGGCTCAGTCCATTTTCTGTCAAATTTCGGATCTCCGTCGGTAATTGTAAAGTTATCGGAGATACAAATTTTGAGTGAATCGTTGTCATTGATGTTTGTGAATTCCATTCTGTCACCATTCCACTCCAGTTCTTTGTTAAGACCCTGAAGCCTGACGGCAAGGACTCCCATTACTACCATTTCGTTAAATGGACCAGCTTCCGAAAAATCAGATTTTGATTTCACCCTGGTATCAGGACTTTCTTTACAAGCACGTACCCAGTCCATTTCATGACCGCCTTCCATAGCGTTTGCAACCCTTCTCTCGGTCCTGGGAGCATTTGGGGTACGCCCCGACAACAGCCATGGGCGAACACCGTAGCAACCGCAGATGAGGGTATCCTTGGAACCATGGAAAATAACCCCGCCGCCGGCATCATTCATATTCTTTCCGGCAGGCCATCCTGCAGGCTTTGGAGGCTCGAGACCGCCATCATACCAGGTAACAGTTACCTCGGGATACTTTACTTTTGATCCTTTTGGAGCAACCCTTTCAGGATAAACAAGATTTACCATCTGTGCATTAGGAGCACAGTCGGTAAGCAAGAGAGTTGAACTTCCCTGAGCCCTGATGGGATATTGTAATCTGAGTCCTTTGAATACGGGATGCAGAATATGGCAAGCCATATCACCAAGAGCACCTGTACCAAAATCCCACCAGCCTCTCCAGTTCCATGGAGTGTAAATATGGTTATATGGTCTCATCCTGGTAGGGCCAATGAACAGATCCCAGTTAAGTGTATCTGGAACCCATTCTCCGGGAGGAACATTTAATCCCTGGGGCCATATCGGACGGTCTGTAAATGCTTCGACTCTTCTTACTTCACCTATCTCGCCGTTCTGAATCCATTCCATGGTAAGGTTTACACCTTCATCGGACGATCCCTGATTACCCATCTGGGTAGCCACTTTATATTTGGCTGCGAGTTTGGTCAGTAACCTCGACTCATATACTGTATGAGTCAATGGCTTCTGCACATATGCATGTTTCCCCATGACAATGGCATTGGATGCAGCAACAGCATGGGAATGGTCAGCAGTAGCTACTATAACGGCATCTATTGACTTGCCCATTTCATCATACATTTTCCTCCAGTCCCAGAATCTTTTAGCATTCGGATTTGCATCAAAGACTTTTTTGGAATATCCCCAGTCAACATCGCAAAGGGCAACAATATTCTCTGTAGGAGCCACATGCTTAAGGTTTGAATTACCCATTCCCCCAATACCTATAACAGCAATATTAAGCTTGTCACTCGGAGCTCTGTGTCCAAAACCACTCATAACAGACCCGGGGATAATAGTCAGACCTGCAGCAACAGCACCAGTTCTCTCTATAAATGACCGGCGTGTAATGTTTTTTGTATTCTCTTTCATTGTCAGGTAGATTAAAATTTAATTTATTCCGTTAAAATTAATAATTATAATATGAAATTATGACATTCTTAAAGCATATTTAACAATATAAAAGGAGACCTGATTGCAATTTAACTACAATTCCCTTATCCAGATATTCCTGTAGGCAACCGGGTTTCCATGGTCCTGAAGTACGAGGCTTCCAGGGCCGTGTTTCTTTACAAAATACTCTGGTATCCCAATATAAACAGTTGGTCCTCTTAAGCTTACATTATTCTGAACCAATACTCCGTTGTGAAGAACAGTAACCCTGGGATGGGTATAATAGGTAACCGTATCGCTGTTGAATGTTGGAGCTGTATAAATAATATCATAAGATTGCCATTCTCCAGGTTTTCTTGAGACATTCACCAATGGCGCAAACTGCTTGTAAATACTGGCAGCCTGGCCGTTACGATAGGTACGGTTATTATAGCTGTCGAGCACCTGTACTTCATAAAGTTCCTGCAGGAAAACACCACTATTACCCCTCCCCTGGCTTTCACCTGTCACTTCCGATGGAGTTTTCCATTCTATGTGCAACTGGAAATCGGAAAATTTACGCCTGCTCTTGATCACCCCTGCCCCTTTAACGCTTATTAGAGCTCCATCTTTTACGATCCACTTTGTCGGATTACCGTCATTATCCGTCCATTCTTTGTTTACCTCACTGCCATTGAAAAGAATTATGGCATCAGCGGGAGCATCTCCCGGCCTTTCTCCCGGCTCGACAATTTTAACTTCCGGATCCCAGATCTCAGTCATACCCGGTGTTATCTTGTCATCAACCGGTATAAGCACCTGTTGCTGAGCTTTCAAATAAGTGCCGCTAAGCAGGAACACTATTAAACTGATAGCAAATGATTGTTTCATTTCGATAAAGATTTAAATATTAATTACTAGTAAATTGGTCAATGCTATGAAAAAAATTATACGATTTATTGCTCTTTCCTCAAATACCGTTTATCTAATCCTTTCAGCCCTCAATTTAAACCTGAACTTTTATGTCGTACGGGTAACAAGGCAATGCATAAAATTAGAATAATTTCGTGAAAGACAGTAATATTATTGAATGACAATATTGGTTGTTTTGCCAATCTGCAGGGAAAACTATAAATTGCGGCAAATAATATATATGGAAACTGAATATTTCCTTCTCGGACAGCCTGAAGGCAGCAACTTTCTAAAGATAGTCAGGATCCTGTTCGGAATAGTATGCTTAGGCATCGCTCTCTTCTGGATGATCTTCAATATCAGGTCCTCAAAAGAAGACAGGACACTCTGGATCACAGTCTTTTTTTTATCGGGATTCGGATTCTACCAGATCTGGGCGGGTGTTGGCCGGGCAACAAGGTTCATTCAGATACAGGCTGATAAAATAATACTCAGGAAGAACTCGTTTCTTCCACAGAAGGAGTTGGTTGCGTCTGAATTGAAAAAAATTGAGATTTTTCCACTAAATCTTATTTTTTACTTCAACAAGGGTGGAAAAACAATCTTAAGATTCGGTACTTCTTTTATCGATGTAATAGAACCAATAAAGATTAAAACTGAAGAATTTGCCGGATTAAATAAAATTGATTTTGAAATTATTGAAGAAGAGCTGTAATGGTAAATATCACATGGCAACTATCTTCTCCCAGATTTTTTTTATTACTGGTATGCCATTCATCAGGTTTTCATTTCTGATGCCTGCAATGTTTTCACCCGGATAACGAATCTTTACACTCTCCTTTTCCGGTACAGAGTTATGGAGGTTTTCAATGATCTGATCGATTGAATTAACAATGGCCGGAAAATTTTTCAGGTTTTTTAGCTGTATTGCAATGAACACCTGAGAGACACTTGATTCCGTGTCACAGGAACTGATCTGATGGGTTGACAGACCTCCTGAAAGCACCGTAGCCAGGATGTCCAGCAACAGCGACAGGCCAGCGCCTTTCCAGTATCCCACAGGCAAAGCCCGCCATGTTTCAAGTATTTCTCCGGGATCATCGGTAAGTTTGTTATCCGAATTAAACCCGCCCGGAAAAGGAAGCTTTAATCCTTCTTTCCGGTAGGTATCCATCTTGCCATAGGAAAATTGCGACATGGCAAAGTCGAGCACAATAGCCTCCTTGTGAAAAGGTACGGCCATTATGAAAGGATTGTTTCCAAGACGCGGATCTTTTGCACCCCATGCCGGCATATTCTGGCATGTATTGGTCCAGCAGATCAATACAAAGCCTTTTCTTGCAGCATGCCAGCCATAGGTACCTCCTCTCATCCAGTGATTCGTATTTGCAAGTGATACAAGAGAAATGCTGTTTTCTGCCGCTATCTCCATTGCCCTCTCGGTGGCAAATAAGGCATTCAGAGGGCCGGGCCCCAGGTTTCCGTTCCACTGTTCAATGGATCCAGTCTTTTGAACCAGGGAAGGCATTCCTTCGGGCCTGACATGGCCCCTCCTGACCATCTCCACGAATTTCGGAAACCTGTATACCCCGTGAGAATAGACTCCTTCAAGACTGTTAAGCATAAATATTTCGGCACACTTATAGGCTCTTTCAGTAGCGAACCCAAGTCTGAGCAGAATTCTGAAAAACTCGGCTTTCATCTGGTCGGACGGAATTCTGATGTGTTCTTCTGAATTTCCCATTTGTCAGGTATAATATTCAATATGTGAATTTGTTATCTTCCCCTACGCTATCATAAGACCGGATCGTTCAGCAAAAATAACCTTCTTAGGCATACGTTCTGCAAAAAACCGGAAAATCCTGGGCATAAAGTAGTAATTTTGCAATAGGGACTTATGATTATGACTGAGCTTTATAAGATAAGCATGGGAAAAGCCGAGTGTCTGCTCTGCCCCCACTTCTGCCGGATAACATCAGGCAATAGCGGTATCTGCGGTGTAAGGAAGAATACTGGAAATAAAATTGAATTGCAAACTTATGGAGTATTATCAGGTTACTCACTCGATCCTGTGGAAAAGAAGCCACTTTATCATTTTTTCCCGGGATATAATATTTTATCTGCCGGCTCTTTTGGCTGCAATATGAGATGTGACTTTTGCCAGAATTATCATATCTCCCAGAATATTCCTAAAAGCATGATCAGGAACATTTCACCCGAAAAGCTGGCAGAAGATGCCACCTCCTCGGAAAGAAATATTGGACTAGCCTTTACATACAATGAACCGGTAATCTGGTTTGAGTTCATGAGAGATGCTGCCATTGAAGTTAAAAAGGCTGGAATGTATACGGTAATGGTAAGCAACGGCTTTGTAAATCCTGAACCGCTGGAGGAGATAATCAGCTTCATCGATGCATTCAATATTGACCTTAAAGCTTTTAACAATGACTTCTACAGGACACTTACAGGCTCAGATATCGAACCGGTAAAAGAGGGATTAAAGCAGATCAGCCGATCTGGCAAACATTTGGAAATCACTACCCTCATTATCCCGGGTCATAATGACAATGAAAGGGAAATGTCAATGGAGGCGGAATGGATTTCCGGTGAACTTGGGAAAAATGTACCACTCCATCTCAGCAGATACTTCCCAATGTATAAACGGGAAGAACACCCCACATCTGAAGATACAATCGAAAGACTTGCCGGGATTGCATCAGGATCTCTTGATCATGTTTACACTGGCAACAGTCAGACGGGATCACGACAGAACACGTCGTGCCCTGTATGCGGCAAAACCGTAACAGTACGTTCAGGTTACAGAACACAACTATTAAACCTTGATGATAACGGAACGTGTACTGGCTGCGGAAATATAGTTTACAAATATTTTAAGCCTCCTTCTTCGTCATCTCGCTGAGCCTGGTGAAAAGTTTATCTACCCCTGTAAGAAGGTCTTTTTCAACGGCTTTGTAATAGGCCTTTACAATTTTTGCATTGTCTTTCCCATCAGGATTGTTGACTCGCGCAATCAAATCGTTGCGAAAATCAACTGCTTCTGAAATTAGTGCAGATAATTCATCCGATTTAATATCAGGATGAATATTTGAAAAAACGAAACAGTCGGAAATGACTTCGTAAATCAGGTAATCGATATCTTTTTTCAGGTCTCTGATGCTTGCCATACAATACACTTTAGATTAAAACTGCCACAAAGATAATAAATTATCCTCCGGTATTTTCCCTGATCCTTCAATATTGTGACCGGAAACTGCGCATGCTCTCCTTTGCCCTTATCAAATAAAGTTGCCGAAGCCTCAGGATAAGTGTTGATTCGACTTTAAAAGCCCTTTCACCAATGCAACAGAAAGGAAGGACCATGGGTGAAGTGCCTGTCATGAAAACCGATTCAAATTTCCCTATATCATCCTCATTGACGGGAGTAAGCTCAACCCTCACATCTTCCTCATCGCATATCATGAGTATATGTTTTCTTGTTATCCCATTGAGGATGAGATTATCAGGAGCAGTATACAGAATATTATCCCTGATAAAAAAAATATTTGAACGGCTACCTTCCGTAACCATTTTTTTATCATTCACCAGGAGGGCCTCATAGGCACCTTCCAGGATAAGCCTGTGATATATCTCCGACCTGAGTTTATGATTTATTACCTTCGATTCAGGGTTCTTTCGTTGGGCGTTAAACAGTATTCCCTTGACCCCGTTAACATATTGCTGTGAAGTAGGGTAGATAGGTTCAATGAAATAGATAAGCCAGTTAACGGAATCTCCATTGAAGTTAAATACAATTTTAAGATTGGCCTCCTTCCTCCTCTCCGACCTGTTCAGGCTGACAATCGCATTTCTCAGCTCATTGCTGCCAGTCAGCATCTCCTTACCCTGAAGGCTGACACTTAATGCAAGACGTACCATGTGATCACTGAAAAATACAGGGCTGCCATTCAGCATCCGAAGCACCTCATACACCGAATCACCTTCATATATAAAGGAATTATCAAATTGCTCCGAAGGATACAGCTCTCCGTTGAGGATAAAATTCTTGCCGAAACATTCATTCATACCAGTGGATATTTAATCAACAAAAGTACAAACATTAGGAATTACTGGCGCCAATTCTGAGTATATTCGCATATTGAAAGGAACTGAGAGTACAGGGGATGTATGCGATTGTTGATATCGAAACCACCGGAGGGAGTTCGAGGATCGAAAAAATCACTGAGATTGCCATCTATCTTCATGATGGCAACCAGATAACAGGAGAGTTTTCCTCCCTTATAAATCCTGAAAGAAATATTCCCTACTTCATTACCAATCTTACCGGAATAACAAATGAGATGGTAGAGAAGGCTCCCCGTTTTTATGAGATAGCCAAAACGATTGTCGAAATGACTGAAGGCAGCACATTTGTAGCACATAATGCCAGGTTTGATTATTCATTCATAAGACAGGAATTCAAATCACTTGGATTTAATTTTAAAAGAAACATCCTGGACACTGTTGCCCTAAGCAGAAAACTTTTCCCGGGTCACAGATCATACAGTCTCGGAAATATCTGCAGTGATCTGAATATTAATATTAACAGGAGGCACCGTGCAGCCGGAGATGCATTTGCAACCGTTAAACTTTTTGAGTTGCTTCTTGAACGCGACAGGGAGCTAAGCGGAAGCAGGCCCAGGCTGATGAAGAATACTCGGTTATCAAAACTTCATCCTAAACTGGATATATCCAGAATTGAAAATATCCCTGATGAACCCGGAATCTATTATTTCTACAATGAAAAGGGCGATCTGATTTATATCGGGAAAAGCAGGAATCTTCAGCAGAGGATAAGCACTCATCTGTCAAATAACGCCACTAACCGTGCTATGGAGATGAGGGATCTGATAGCAGATATCACCTGGGAGGTGACCGGCAGCGAACTGATAGCTCTGCTCAAGGAATCATCGGAAATAAAGAAGAACAAACCTGTCTACAACAGGGCCCAGAGGAGGACAAACTTCAACTGGGGTATTTTCAGCTTCGTCGATCTTTACGGTTATATAAATTACAGGTTTGGAAACCTCGACAATGATGATACTCCGGTTTCGGTTTTCTCCTCAAAGGACAAAGCCAGGTCAAAGCTCGAATTCAATAGTTGAAAGATATAACCTTTGTCAGAAATTATCAGGACTCTACGAGACGGAAGGACCGTGTTTCCATCATCAGGTCGGAATATGCCGGGGAGCATGCTGTGGCAAGGAATTACCCGGTGAATATAATGAACGGGCCTCAAAGGCAATAGAAGAATTTATTTTCACAAGACGTAATTTCTTTGTCATCGATAAAGGACGTTACGATGATGAACGTTGCGCCGTCAAAATTATCAATGGAAAATATGCGGGATATGGTTATTTCAATATCAATGAGATGGGATTCGGACTAGCTGCCCTGCATGAATGCATTAAGCCCTCTTCCGACAACAGGGATATCCAGGTTATTCTGAAACAGTATCTTAAAAACAACAGGGTGGAGAAGATCATAGACTTCTGATGCCTTCCCGGGGATATCATATCAAAGATCATACGAAGGTCATCTTGTCCATAATCCAAATATTGCTAAATTTGCTTTAATATCCTAATAATCATATAATATGCCGGTATTTACCACGAACTACAAAGAAGCTTATTCTGAAGATAGATGAGTTCTTTGACAATATTGAACTTGGGCTTCTTGTTTTCAGGGAGGGTATCAGGGCTTATCTGGATAAGGATATGGCAGCATTTGACAGGCATCTTCAGAAGGTCGATTTGCTTGAAAACAATGCAGATAAATTGCAGAGAGCCATAGAGAATGAAATGATTACTCACTCCATTCTGCCTCAGCACAGGGCGGAGGTCAGCACCCTTATCGATGAGCTGGATGAAATAATAGATGCCATTAAAAGCACTTTGAACGAGTTCTGCATTGAAGTTCCGGAAATTCCCGCATCACTCAACAAGACACATTATCAGCCTGACAGAAACATCTGTAAACTCCGCTGAAGAGCTGATCCCCGCTGCAAGAGCCTACTTCAAAGCTCCTTTTACAGTAAGGGAGAAACTGCTTAAAGTTTATTACTTTGAATCCGAGACCGATAAAATTTCACTGTCGACGAGGAAGATCATCTTCCAGGAGATGAAGGAACTTGACCTGGCTCATAAATCACATCTGAGGTATATCCTTCATCATATTGAAAATATCTCAGATCTTGCTCAAAAAGCAGCGGATCTCTTTCGGGGATGGCGATAAAGATTATGATGTAAAGAGACACACGACTCATGTACTGCAACAAGCAACCAGCAACCAGCAACAAGCAACAGGCACCAGCACCAGGCACCCAGCAACAATCACAACAAATAATAAATGATCAGTTTGGCACAAAACAATTCTTAATAACAAAAGGATGATATTATTTTTCCTGACAAGCGGTCTCTTCCTTGGCTGGTCCCTTGGCGCAAATGATGCCTCAAATATTTTCGGGTCGGCCGTAGGTTCAAAGACTGGTGAATTTCAGAACAGCGGCAATAGTTTCATCTGTCTTTGTTATTCTGGGAGCAGTGATTCAGGGAGCAGGAGCTTCCCAGACTCTTGGAAAGCTGGGCTCTGTTAATGCATTGGGTGGTTCATTCACTGTTGCTCTTGCCGCTGCAACCACCGTATATATGATGACTAAATTTGCTCTTCCTGTTTCTACCACACAGGCAATTGTAGGAGCCATCATCGGTTGGAACTTTTTCACAGGCAACCCTACAGACAGCAAGGCTCTGTCGCAGATCGTTGCCACATGGATCTCCGGACCAGTTATTGGAGCTGTTTTTGCAATTCTTCTGTTTGTGGCCCTGAAAAAGATTAAAAGAACTGCAAAAATACATCTGATACGATTTGAATCATATATTAAAACCGGCCTGATAGTAGTTGGAGCTTTTGCCGCCTATAGCCTTGGTGCAAATAACATTGCCAATGTTATGGGAGTTTTTGTTCCTGCATTCAACCTTCATGTTCTTGATCTGAATATTTTTTCCCTTAATTCCAATCAGCAGTTGTTTCTTCTTGGCGGAATAGCTATTGCATTCGGGATTTTTACCTACTCGAAAAAAGTAATCGAAACAATCGGAGTAAATATTGTTGAGCTTTCCTCAGAATCGGCCCTGGTGGTTGTCCTTGCACAATCGATGGTTTTATTTATCTTTTCTTCGACAGCTCTCTCCAACTTCTTTATAAAAATCGGGCTGCCACCAATTCCAATGGTACCGGTTTCCAGTTCCCAGGTAATAGTGGGATGTCTCCTTGGGATTGGATTGTATAAGGGTGCCAGGAATATCAATTTAAAAATTCTTGGTGAAATTGCACTGGGCTGGCTTGCGACTCCTGTTGTATCAGGACTGCTGGCCTTTCTCTCACTTTTCTTTATGAAGAATATTTTCGGTCTTGTCGTGGCATACAAAACAGGAGAATTTGCAGGAATCCAGGCTCAGCCCGGTACAGCTATTATTGCAGAACAGGGAAATATCTCAGGCATCGTACGATACATCATCCTGGGGCTTTTTGGATCATTTGTGGTCGGGATGGTTTATTATCTCCTTCTTGAAAGCAAGAAAAGAAAAGATATGCAAAAATCGGAAGCCCGGTTCTGGAAGAATATGAAATAATATCCTCCGTCACCCCTGAATTCAATCCGGCGGTAAAAGTCTTTTTTGATTTAGCTCAAACACTGTCTGACTCACAGGTCAGGAGATTTTGATTTTTCAATTTTTCATCCGACTCTCAATGTTATTAAGCACTTCCTTATTACCTGTCTTATGAGGAGCCATTCAGAAAAGAATAATTTTTCCCGTAATACATCATCTGTCCGAGGTAGTCATCTATGTACCTCACGGTTATATCGGCAATGTTTCCATTCTCATCATATACCGGAGATAAAACAGGATTCAGAAATCCTGTGTAAGGTGCAAGTTTGAGCCTGGCATAGCGTTCAAGCACTTCAGCATGAAGTTTTGGATTGACTCTGACGCCATATCCTTCTATAAGGTTCTTGCCTGCTTCAAAATCACCTTCCGATTTGATACGCTGAATTTCCTTCAGTAAATTACCGAAGAGGCTCCTGAGCTTTTGATAATTGTTGATCTTTATATAAGTTTTGCCATCTTTCCTGACAAACCCAAGGATATTGTCTTTCTTGCCTTTTTGAAAAACCCAGTGTGCAATAGCTGATCTGCAACGCATGTGGGCCTCCTCGATATTTTTTCCTGGTTTTATCCTGACAACCTGTGTGAGCAAACCGTTTCTGAGATAGGCATCATATCCTGCTTCGGCAGCTTCGCCATCAGGAAGGAGACCAAGGTCTGTAATCTTTTTGTCCATCATAAAATAAAGTGCAAACAGGTCCGCACGTGCCTCTTCGAGCGATGAAGCATAATTCTTAAGGGCATTCGGATCTGTCCCTGCCGCCAGCTTGCCGCTGGCATGGCCTACGCATTCATGCAGATCAGTATGGAGCGCATCCGCAATAGAACCCCACTTTTTTATTCTGGAGACTTCTCTGTCATCCGCAGCAAATTCCTCCAGGAAACCGTTTCCCTGTGATGTCACATCATAGGCATTTGTAATATTAGCCAGTGTGACGGATTTTGATCCTATCTCCTTTCTGATCCAGTCGGCATTGGGAAGGTTAATGCCAAGGGGCGAAGCAGGATAGCAATCACCGCCAAGCATGGCAATGTTTATCACCTTTGCAGCAATTCCGGAAACTTTATCTTTCCTGTACTCCGGCTGGACAGGAGAATTATCTTCAAACCACTGGGCATTGTCAGTGATGATCCTGGTCCGTTTTGTCGCGTCCATGTCGGTATAATCAACAATAGCTTCCCATGTCGCTTTCATACCGAGTGGATCCTCATAATTCTCAATAAATCCGTTTATATAATCCACCATAGGATCAGCATTCCTGACCCATGTGACATTGTACTCATCCCATTGTTTGAGATCACCTGACTTATAATAGTTTATAAGAAGGTTAATCTCCTTTTTCTGGAGATCAGTCTCTGCAACTGATGCAGCCTTTTCAAGCCAGGTTATAATGGTATCAATAGCAGGTCCGTATTTGCCTCCGGATTTATATACTTCCTCTGTAATCTTCCCGTTTACTTTCACTAATTTTGCATTGAGACCAAGAGAAACAGGGTGAGGGTCATCCGGTACAACTTTGGCTGCATAGAAATTCTCTGCTTCTGCCTGGGTAACTCCCTCGTAAAAATTTGAAGCCGATTCTGCAACCATGTCAGAGCCAGCTTTCTGTTCAACTTTACGCGGGAATAAATGCTCATTGAAAATTATTGGAGTAAGCGCTGAAACAAGCTCGTCAGCCTTCTCTCCGGCCGAAAGAGGCATTTCACCTGCAGAGCTTCCCTTAACGAGTACGGCAAAATATTCAGGAGTAAAATCAGGTTTCATTTTATCGCTTGAATAGAAATGATGAATCCCGTTTGCAAAGAATACTCTTTTTGCATAGGTCAGAAACAATTTGTAATCTGATGATTCCCTGTCGCCGGAGTAACTGCGTATAATCGCTTCAAGTGTCTTTCTTATTTTCAGATTGTACCTGAAATTCTGATCCCACAATATATCCCTGCCGGAAAGAGCTGCCTGGCTCAGATAGAACAGATATTCCTTTTGCTGAAGCGTAAGATTTTCAAATCCAGGTAATTTATATTTCAGAACGCGCATATCGTCGAACTGCTCGACGAAATAGGAGAAATCATCACTTGTTTCGGCTGGCGGATTTTTTTCGCTTTTACTGGAAATAAAACTTATTGAAGTCATAGAAAAGAAGATAAGATGTTTCGTGCACAGATTCATGGCTCTGATCATTTGATCGGGACCAAGCCACTAAATTATGCATTTATTAAACACAAGAAAACACAAAGGGTTGAGTGATAGGACAAAAAAGCCTGTAAGAATACTAATGCCATTTTGAACCTGCCGATTGATTATTTGTTTCTAACTATTGTGAAGATTATTTTAAACCAGACTGAAACTATATATGATTTTACTTACCTCAAATATGTGATATCATGAAAAAGATGAATCCTGTGGTACATTTTGAACTGCCGGCTGCAGACAGGGTGCGGATGGCAAATTTCTACAGCGGAGCTTTTGGCTGGGAGATGCAGATGCTTGGAGAAGATATGGGCAACTACATAACTGTATCAACAACACAAGCTGATGAGAAGGGACGTCCTGTAACGCCAGGAGCTATTAACGGCGGATTTTATACTGTTAAACCCGGGGACCCTGCTCAACACCCTTCTCTCGTAATTGCAGTTGATGACATTAAGGAAGCATCAGATAGAGTGAAAAAATCGGGAGGTACGGTACTTGGAGAACCAGTGGAAATTCCTGGTGTGGGTTCTTATATCTCTTTCATCGATACTGAAGGCAACAGATTGAGTCTTCTTCAGCCACAGATGTGACATAATGGATTTGTGCTGAAATTTTAATTTATCTCCCTGCTGCATATTGTGTCTGTCAGCGATTCCTGTAACTTTGACTTTCAATAAAAGTTCAGGAAATGAGAAACTTATTGAATGACTTAAGGGAGGAGCTTATCCGCAATGCAGATGATAAGGTAAAAGAATCAGGTGAGAGGTTCTTCAAAGAAGAGGTACGGATGTATGGCATAAAATCTGCCATTGTTAAGAATATTGGAAAGGATCACTTCAGGCGGATAGAGCACAAAAGCAAAACGGAAATATTCTCCCTCTGTGATGCACTGTGGCAATCAGGCATTATGGAAGAGTCGTTCATTGCATGTAACTGGTCATATTATCTTCATAAGGATTATGAGTACTCAGATTTTGGATTTTTCGACAACTGGGTAAGGAACTATGTCGGTAACTGGGCATCATGTGATACTCTATGCAATCATTCGGTCGGGACTCTGGTTGAAATGTATCCTTCTCTGCTGGCAAAACTAAAAGAATGGGCAAAATCAGAAGACAGATGGGTAAAGCGTGCTTCTGCAGTATCCCTTATTGTGCCTGCCAGGAATGGCAAATTCCTGGAAGATATCTTTGAAATTTCTGACTTACTCCTCACTGACAAGGATGACATGGTTCAGAAAGGTTACGGTTGGATGCTTAAAGCAGCAAGCCAGGCTCACCAGGAAAAAGTTTTCAACTATATTATGAGCCACAGGACAATAATGCCGAGAACATCCCTGAGATACTCGATTGAAAAAATGCCGCTGGAATTAAAAGCAAAGGCGATGATAAAATAGTAACTTCAGTTTTTTACCTTTACAGATAAAATTAATTCAGCGATGACGAGAATATTCTTTCTGACGATCTTATTGGCCATTCATGCCGGGTTGTTCTCTCAGGACCGTATCACGGGAAGGGAGTTTGCCACCAGGTCAGAAATCATTGCACGTAACGGGATGGCCGCTACTAGTCACCCTTTGGCAACTCAGGTTGCACTTGACATTTTAAAGAAAGGGGGCAATGCGATAGATGCTGCAATTGCAGCCAATGCAGTTCTGGGTGTTGTAGAACCGACGGGAGCCGGTATCGGTGGTGATATTTTTGCTCTGATATGGAGCGCCGACAAGGAAAAGCTTTATGGTTTGAATGGCAGCGGCAGATCACCGAGATCTCTTAAGATGGAATATTTCAGGGATAACGGGTATGAGCTTATACCGTCGTATGGTCCTTTGCCTGTTTCAGTTCCGGGTTGTGTAGACGGCTGGTATGAGATGAATGAGATGTTTGGCCGGCTTCCAATGAAGGATATCTTGCAGCCTGCAATTAATTATGCCAGGGATGGTTTCCCGGTTACCGAAGTTATAGCTTACTCCCTTGCAAAAAACCTTGAAATTCTCAAGGACTATCCGAATATAAAAGAGGTGTATATGCCAGGAGGAAAGTCTCCGGCAAAAGGCACAATCTTTAAAAATCCACAACTGGCATCGACTCTTGAAAAAATCGTACGAGGTGGAAGAAATGAGTTCTACAGGGGCAGTATCGCACGGGACATTGGTGCTTTCATGAAGAAGCAGGGGGGGTTTCTTTCGTATGAGGACCTTGCCCGTCATCATTCAGAATGGGTGGAACCCGTCAAATCAACCTACAGGGGAGTAGAAGTCTGGGAACTGCCTCCAAACGGACAAGGTATAGCTACCCTTCAGATCCTTAATATACTCGAAGGCTTTGATATAGCTTCAATGGGATTTGGATCTGCCGAATACATTCATGTGTTTACAGAGGCCAAAAAACTGGCTTTTGAGGACCGTGCCAGGTATTATGCCGATCCACGATTCAACGATATACCCGTGGAAAAGCTGATATCAAAAAAGTATGCTGTCGAAAGAAGAAAACTCATTAATCCTGAAAAGGCGGCAAATATTTATGACAGTGGTAAAATTGAGGCCGGCAATACCGTATACCTGACTGTAGCAGACAGATTCGGTAATATGGTATCACTTATACAAAGCAATTACCGGGGCATGGGATCAGGAATGTGTCCGACCGGACTCGGATTTGTTCTCCAGGATCGCGGTGAAATGTTCAGTCTGTCCGAAGGCCACAATAATATGTATGCTCCGGGAAAAAGACCTTTTCACACAATAATCCCCTCTTTCATCACAAAAAAAGGAAAACCCTGGATCAGTTTTGGGGTAATGGGGGGAGATATGCAGCCCCAGGGACAGGCACAGATAGTTATCAATCTGGTCGACTTCAAGATGAATCTTCAGGAAGCAGGGGATGCTCCCAGAATTCATCATGTCGGCTCATCCGAACCTACTGGTCAGCAGATGACTGACGGAGGGACCCTGCTTTTGGAATCCGGATTCCGCTGGGAGGTTATTCAAAAACTGATAAATATGGGACATAAAGTGCAGTGGGATCTGGGAGGTTACGGTGGATATCAGGCAATTATGTGGGATGCCAAAAACAAGGTCTGGTACGGCGCTTCAGAATCGAGGAAAGACGGACAGGCTGCGGGATATTGAAGGCATCAGGCGTCAGGCGTCAGGCGTCAGGAGTAAGGAGTAAGGCAAAAAGAAGGATGATCGGCAGGCTGATTTCCCATTGAAGGGGGTAAGGGAGATGTAAGAAAAAGGAGAGACAGCCTGCGGTGCTGGTTAGTATTCATTACCGGGATTTTATTCCCACGAGATCGGTGATCCCGTTAATGAAAGTCAGAGGATGTATAGGATTTCCCGGTACATACAGATCAATATGATTTTGTTCAATAAATTTTCTGTCAAGAGCGGGACTTCCTTCAAAAATACCTCCGCTAATAGCATCAGTACCGGCAAGCACTATGATCCGGGGTTCAGGTATTGCGTCGTATGTCATCTGAAGAGGTTCAGCCATATTAGAGGACAGTGGGCCGGTAATGACAATCCCGTCGGCATGGCGTGGTGAAGCAACAAATTCAATGCCATAACGTCCCATATCAAAATTGACATTGCTGCATGCATTCAGCTCAAGCTCACAACTATTGTCCCCTCCTGCCGAAACCTGCCGTAGTTTGAGAGAGCCCTTGAAACAGCTGCGGATCTCTTTTCGTATAAGATCCGGATCGAGTCTGACAGGCTCATGTGAGCCTTCGGAGATCACCAGGCTCTTCCTGTTGTTCGACGAGAGCCTGTAGTCCGTAGTAAACCGTATTTTACCGGGGAATAATCGTGAGCACTCACCGCAGAATGTGCATCTTCCCATATCAATCCTTAAAGGTGCAGTATATATTGCATTTACCGGGCAAATTTCAGCTATGGCTTCTCCCTCAGCCTTTGTCCAGCTTATTTCAGGTCGTCCTCTGAAAATACCCGGAACTGTTGCTGTTGTCAGATCGGGAATATATTGTTTCCCCTGGTGATATAATATTTTAATTGTCCTTATCATTATTTCTTCAGTTGACTTATTAAAGGTCGTGCCCGCAATAGGAAAGGTTGAAACTCTTATTGCAGACAGGAAAATCCGAAATTTCATTATTCCTGACGGCAAGAGCCAGGGCAAGCCAGTTATGGAATGAGGGATCCTTTACTTTATATAGAAGCAAATCCCCATTCTTATCCGTTATTGCAGCATGGCATATTTCTCCTCTCCATCCTTCGGTAAGAGAAATTCCGAACATCTTTCCCCTTGGTTTAAGCTTCATTCCTTCAAATTCAGTTTTTCCAGGAATTTTTCCAAGAAGTTGCCTTATATATGACACCGATTGTCTGACCTCTTCCTTTCTGATCTGAACCCGTGAATATACGTCGCCATGATGTTTAATTACAGGAGAATGGGCAATCTCATTGTACAGGCCGTATGGATGGGAACTTCGGATATCCCTGTTCAACCCGTTCATCCTCGCTGTCATTCCAACAGCCCCAATAGTCAGCAGCCGGTTGTAACTCATTGTACCCGTCCTCTCGAATCGGGAAAGACAGCTTGGCATTTTTGAAAGCTCATTATTCATTTCTGTAAAATCAGGCTCGAATTCATCAAGTACCATATTCAGCCGGCCGGCCAGATCTCCGGTGAAGGGATAGGGATCAGATCCTCCCCTAATCAACCCTTTGGCCAGGCGGTTACCGCACCATTCCTGAAAGAAATTAATAAGAGGTGTTCTGAGCCTTCCGAACACGGAACTTCCAAGCTGATAAGCTACATCGGTACATATCGCACTGAGATCACCCGTATGTATGGCAATACGTTCCAGCTCCTGCGCAAGAGTCCTTGAATATAATATTGCCGGTGTCTGAGGAATGCCACAGAGACTTTCCCAAAGATATGCAAATGCTGTTGTATGTCCGACAGCGCTGTCTCCGGCAATTGATTCAGCAAGGATGGTTCTCTGAAGAAGCTTCTTCCTCTCAAGGAACAAGTTTTCTATCCCCCTGTGCTGATAGCCAAGTTGAATTTCCAGATGAAGGATCTGTTCCCCATTGCAGACAAATCTGAAATGACCAGGTTCAATAATACCGGCATGAACAGGACCAACACCAACCTCATGGATCTCATCACCACTTACGCTGAAGAAGGGGTAGTCTGATATTTTCTCCGCCTTGCCTGCACTGCTTTGCGGATAACGGAGAGGCTTTAACCATGGATGATCAGAGTATAGAATTCCAAAATTCTCATGTATCTCACGTTCAAATTTCTCAAATGAGAGGTTTATTGCCGTTAAAGACCGGAAATGCCTGGTCGTGTCAGCATACGATGATGAGATCAAGATGCTCCCATCTGAATCATCTGCAATGCAGCAGATAAGCCTTATCCCATTATCAGAATTATAGGCGACATAAAGGACACAGTGTCTTTCCGGATGCCCGTCAAGCAAGCTGGTATTCAGATCCAGAAAACCATCGTAATCACTTTCCGGAATAGAACTGACTGGGACCGACTGATGATTCTTTAGAGTTATATGGTTCATATCAGAGTGGTAGAATTTTAACGGCATCCTTAATCAGATTAACAAATAAATCAGGAGGAAAAAACCCCAGCCAAATTGCTGCAAAGATCAGAAGATACTGGGAAAGTGATTCCCAGGGACTAATTTTTGGGATGAGAGTTTCGTCCAGTCCCGGAAGCGGTATGAATAATATTTTGAATATATTTTTCCCGAAAGCCCAGATCACAATTGTCAGGAGCAGCAGAACAGTCAGAAGCAGTATAATATGATTGGCCTCGAACAGCGACCGGAAGATCAGAAATTCGCTGACGAACAATCCTGAAGGGGGCATTGCCGCTGCGCTCATAAATCCGAGCAACAGGACAATAGCTCCGGAAGGATTATATTTAAAATAATTACCGGCATGTTGGATGCTTTTGCTCTGAAAAGTCCTGTAGAGCTGATTAAACTGAAAAAAGAGACCCGACTTGGCAAGGGCATGCAGGATAATATGAAGTATGGCTGCATAATATCCGATACCCCCGGCAGCAATACCCAACATCACTATCCCCATGTGTTCTATGCCGGAATAGGCAAACATCCGTTTGATATTCACCACTCTTGTCATGTAAACAGTTGCGAAAAATATTGACAGGGTGGCTGCAATGATTATAACCATGTTGGTCCAGTGAAACAGGCTGGTTTGCGCTATAATAGTGTAGAATCTGAAAATGGCAACAAAACCCATATTCATGAGAACAGTTGCAAGAAGGGCTCCGGCGGGAGCAGGTGCAATATCCTTTGCATCAATTCCTGCGGTATACATAGGTACAAGACCCATTTTTGCTGTGTATCCGGTGAATATAAACAGGAAAGAGAGCTTAAGCCAGAATGGATTCAGCCTGTCTCTATATGCAAGCAGATTGGCGAAGGAGAGATCTTGCGATCCGGCATGCTGCAGTGACAGGCTGAGAAAGAGAATACCGATGAAGACAAACGTAATGCTTATTGCACAGATAAATACATATTTCCAGGTGCCTTCCAGAGCAAGCTTGTTCCTGTGATGATATATCAGCATTGATGCAGATAAGGTTGTCAGCTCCGTAAAGATCCAGATTACGGCAATATGATTTGAAATATATGCAGCAGTTATTGAGGTGATGAGAAGGATAAGTGAAGAAAAATAAATACTCCTTGACTCCGGGGTCTCATCATGCCCGGTTATATAGATATGACTATGAATCAGGGCAGGAATGGTTATGACGCTTAAAGTCAGCATAAGGAGTAATCCAAGGGAATCGAATGTAAAATATTCAAGTGCCGTGGTCCGGTAACTGAGACAGGATGAAAATGTAAAACAGGTCTGCAGAACGGCAAAAGCGATAACCAGCATATTGTTAATAGTTGTACTGCGGTTTGCCAGCAGAAGACATGCTATCAAAAATGAACCTATCAGATATAGTGCGGTCATCATCTTTTTGTTTAATAATCTTTCAGATCACTCAGCTGATCAACATCCGCATCCCTGAAAACATCACCGATCTTATTCAGAAAAACACCGAGAATGAGTACGCTGGCAAACACATCTAGCATAATGCCCAGGTTCACAAGATTTGGCATCTCATTCCCCACTGCAAGGGAGAGTACGAATACTCCATTTTCAATAATCAGATATCCCATTACATGTGTAATGATCTTTTTCCTGGAAGCAATAAAATAGAGCCCTGTGAAAAGAGTTGACAGTGAAACTATAAAGAAAAGCTTATCAAGATGGCTATCGTGAATTGAGTTGGCAAGCAATACGGTTGCAACTACAATCATGGTAATGATCAGCAATGAGATAAAATTTGGCAGATAAGGCTCTGCCTCACGCGTTATCTTGTTTCTTTTAATAATGTATGACAGGAAATATGGCACGGCAATTGTCTTAAAAATCACCGTTTCCAGAAGAATCAGGATCAGGTTCCATGTTCTTACCTCCTGAAGATGGAGAAAGGTGACGCCGAATAGAATGACACCCTGTAAGGCAAGTAATCTGACATAGGTACTAATCCTGTTCGCGATTGAAAAATATAATAAGCTAATTATGAATATGATAAGCAATACGTTTGTCATGGTTTTATTTTTCAGGCAAATTTTTCAAGAACAAGCAATACGCCCATGAAAATCAGGAAGCTGACAGATGATAATACCAGGATAAACTGAGGGTTGTGATTCATTCTGAACCTGGCCATAAATGATTCTATCATCCCTGCTGAAACCGCGACAACAACCTGGATCAGCAGGAAGAGCGGTATGGCAAATTGTACAGATAAACCTGCGATAAAGAAATCAGCGATAATGGCACCATAGATGGCAAATTTCAAATATCCCGAAGCAAGTATTAATCCGAGATCAAATCCGCTGTTATCCAACACCATAACCTCATGTATCATTGTTAGTTCAAGATGAGTCTTCGGATCATCGACGGGCATACGGCTGTTTTCAATCATTGAGAGCATAATGAATACCATGGCTGCAAGTACACCCAGCGTATAGGTTATTGACGAGTTCAGATGGAGAATAGAAAATATTTTATAGAAAGAGGTGTTGTCAGTAAACAGGGCAAACGAGCCGATCAGGATAAAAAACGCCGGTTCTGCAAAAATGGAAAAGAGTGCTTCACGGCTTGCTCCCATTCCTTCAAAACTGCTTCCCGTATCCAGAGCCGAGATAATGATGAAAAATCGTCCCAGAGCAAGTATGTATGCAAAAAATATGAAATCGCCGTCAAAACTAACCACACCCTTGTAGCTGCTGAAAGGTATCACAAGGCAAGCCATAACCACCGATGAAAAGCTTATAACAGGTGCGATTCGGAATATAATGCTCGTAGTTTCGCTGTACACAGATCCCTTTCTGAATAACCTGACAATATCCTTCAACGGCTGCATTATACCCGGTCCCTTACGACCTGAAGCAATACTCTTGGTCCTGAGAATTATTCCGGGAAAAATAACTGCGGCAGACAATATAAGAATCAGACTCAGCATTTACAGATTATTTAAAAAATGCAGCAATATGGTTATCTTTTCTAAAACAAGCGGCACTATGACAAGAGCCGAAATGAAAATTATGCCATACAGAATATATCGTTGGAGCCTTCCGTTCTGCAAAAACGTAAAATACTCCAGAAATTTGTTAATAAGTCCGACAGGCCTGTCGATAAGTATTCTCTCCATCTTATCATAAGACTCTGTTTCATAACGTTTTTCAAGAGGAAATACTTCTGTAATCTCCATCTCTTTCTTTTCAATATCGAGTATCGGCTTAGCAAGTTTTGAATAACTCCTCACAAAAGAATTAGCAGTATACTGAAGCTTGCTGCCAGCAGCAGAATAGCCGCAACCCCATGTCGGACCAGAATGAATTATCTTTTTCCTCCCTGCCATCTTTCTCAGGAGCATGATGAAAAGGACAAGAAGAATAAATACCAGGAATAACCTGTTAATTACCTCAAGGGAATCAATTGACCCGACCTTTATGAGATTCAGATTGAAAACAACATCATGGGTAAAAAGATTCACGGGCCTTTGAAGCATACTGATAAATAACGAAGGGAAAAGACCTATCATGATCATCAGGGAAGCGGCAGCATACATTGGTATCAGCTGCCCGGCTCCAGTCTCCTTTACCTCAGATATATCCACAAAGCGTGAATTACCAAGAAAAACTATCCCGAAAGCTTTGGTGAAACACAATATGGCCAGGCCTCCGATAAGAACCAGACCAACAATTGAAAACACTATTGTTATCAGGGATAACAGTGAGGCACTGTATAGCCAGTTATAAAGTCCTCCATAGATGAGAAATTCGGAGATAAACCCGTTAAGCGGAGGCAAACCGCAAATTGCAATGGCTGCAGCCAGAAAGAGAAGGGCAGTATGAGGCATCTTTTTAATTAATCCGCCAAGTTTTTCTACATTTACAGTATGAACAGCCTGCAATACATTACCTGTGCTATAGAATAATAGTGATTTGAACAGTGAATGGTTAAGCGTATGAAGCAAGGCACCCGAGAAGCCGAGAATCGCCATCCATTTGTTTGACGCTCCCAATCCGATACAGCCAACTCCTATCCCGATACCAATGATTCCAATGTTCTCGATACTATGATATGCGAGTAATTTTTTGAGATCATGCTGAATGATAGCAAGCATAACTCCATAGATCCCGGTCAGTACAGAAATGATCAGAATTATATAACCTATTGTGGTATAATCTGTTCTGATCAGCAACAACATCCTGAGGATACCATAGATGCCGATTTTTATTACAACGCCCGACATTATTGCTGAAACGTGTGAAGGAGCTGCAGGATGAGCGTATGGCAACCATGTATGGAAAGGGACAAAGCCGGATTTCAAGGCAAAACCGATAAAGAAACAGAGGAATAGTGTTGTACCTGCAAGTGTCGACTGCTGTCTGGAAAAATCTGAAATCGCATCGAAGTTATAGCTGCCAGTTTTGTAACCGACATAAATGAATCCAAGCATAATGAAAACTATGCTTAAATGCGACTGCACCAGATAATTGAATCCAGCTCTTACTGTATCATTCCTGCCATGGTCAAATATTACAAGAATAAATACGGATATCGCAAGCAGTTCCCATAATATCATAAATACAAATCCATTCTGAACCGTGCAGATTCCGATCATGGAGACCTGAAGAAGAATAAATGCGACGCAATGAAGGGTAATATCGCTCTTCCTTCCGGCATATTGCTTCATATAGCTGAAACCGTAGAACGAACCGGTAAGCATAGTGAAGTTTATAATCAGGATAAACCAGGCCGACAATGAATCTATTTTCAGCAAGACATTTCCGAAAAGCTCATTTCCCCTGAATAATGCCTCAAAGGTATTTCCGGAAAGAGCCCTCACTGCATACACACTGCTAAGTGCAGCAATTACAAAGACTGCTGACAAGGTAATAATGCCTTTGCCTCTGATATTTAGAAACAAAACGCTTATAAGGACAAAAGCAACTATTGCAAAAAAGATATTTAACAATGTCTGAATATTAGAACAATCCTTATTAATTATCTGAACAATTCTGTTTCAATGACAGGCTAAATAACTGTTTCTGCATTCTGCTTCTCCAATACTTTTGTGTTTCCGCCAGATTCAAGATTGATATCGTGAGGTTTGTTGGCCTTCCATGATCCGCCGGTAAAGTCCGGAACTACAATTGACTGGGAATTATTTGCAACCGACCATTCACTGAGTGGTGCGATTGAACTCCATAATGCGCCGTCATATACATTCTGGTCGAGAGGCAGTCCGTTCCTGAGACAGTCGATTGTCCTCCAGTCCATTATAAAATCCATTCCACCATGTCCGCCCACCTTTCTTGCCATCTCTCCCACTCTTTTAACTATCTCGGGGGTATATTTGTCGTAAATTTCTTTCATTTGAGATTCATCAGCCCATGTTTCACCGATTGCTATATGTTCAGACGGATATTTAAGGACCATTCCTTTGGTTCCTTTAACAAGATGTATCCTGGAATATGGCTGAGTGGATGACACGTCGTGCTGAACCATAATGGTTTTGCCAAGGGCAGTTCTTATTATTGAGGTATTCAGGTTGCCTCTGAATTTAGAGTTTTTCCATTCGTCATAGAAGGGGTCAGTGGCATCCAGTTCCTTCTCTTTCGGAGCCATGGAAAAGTCAGCTGTTGAAACTGAACTGAGGTGCTCCATCCTGTCACCCCGGTTTATATTCAGGGCCTGGCATACAGGTCCCAGACCATGAGTGGGATATAAATTACCATTCCTTGTTGCATTTTCACGAAGCCTCCACATATTTGTATAAGCATCATCTGTCTGCTGGTCATCTATTGGTTTTCTGAAATTCATTTCCAGAAGGTTGTGAATATATGCTCCCTCACCGTGAATAATATCTCCGAACATCCCCTGCCTGGCCATATTCAGGGTAAGCAGTTCAAAGAAATCGTAACAACAGTTCTCAAGCATCATGCAATGCTTTTTTGTCTTTTCCGAAGTCTCAACTAGCTGCCATGCTTCATCCAGGGTACGGGCAATGGGCACCTCGGAACAGGCATGTTTCCCATTTTCCATTGCATATACCGCCATTTTTGTGTGCCATATCCAAGGGGTAACTATATAAATCAGATCCAGATCTGGCAGCTCTACAAGCTTTTTCCAGGCCAGATCATCCCCGGTAAACTCGCGTGCTGCAGGCCTCCCCGTACTGTCAAGAAACTTCTGAGTGCCATCAAGGGCTGCCCTGCGAATATCACAGATAGCAGTTATTTCTACTCCTTCGATGAATGATAAGCGCTTGACGGCTTCACTGCCTCTGTCTCCTAATCCGATAACTCCTATTCTTACAACAGGTATTGGAGGAGCAGCATATCCACACATGTTGAACTTTTGGGTATGGGTTTTCCTGGCAGATTCCAATATTGCTGCCATGTTCGAGGCAGGTTGTTCAGGAGCGCATCCGGATATAAGTCCACCGGTCATAGCGCCAGCACCGGCGAAAGTCGCGGCCTTAAGGAAGTTTCGGCGATTTGTTGTCATGATTTTATATTTCTGGTTAATAGTCCATAGTTTCCAGTCCGAAAATTAACACTTTATTTAAAAACACAAGAATTAATCTGAAAGGAAGTATAAACTCTGTCATATTCCGGTTAAAATCAGTGAAGGCATTACAACTGTAGAGCAGGACAGCACAGGGAACACAAAGAAAAAGGCCGTCATTTCTGACGGCCAGGGCAACGAAATAGAATCTACCTTTGGAT
Source organism: uncultured Bacteroidales bacterium (assembly GCA_963789465.1). Classification (GTDB taxonomy): domain Bacteria; phylum Bacteroidota; class Bacteroidia; order Bacteroidales; family VadinHA17; genus LD21. The sequence continues at coordinate 819,660 of CAWBLL010000019.1, read as the reverse complement.
TTTAACTCATTTGAATTGCATCAAATCCACAAAAATTTGTACAAAGACCGCATTCAGCGCATTTTTCACCAATTATCTCAGGTGCACTGAAGTCTGTTTTCTGCACAATTGCCCCTGAAGGGCAAATATTAATCACAGGACAAACATGGTTTTGCGGGCACTTTGATGCTTCTATTCTTATAGCGTTCATGAATCTTTTTTATCAGATATGAGACTACTATTATTGTTAATAACATTTTCAAGATAATTTGATGTCATTACTCCAACTCCCGACCATTTGGTCTTACCTCCCTGAAACAATACAAGGGTCGGTACACTCTGTATCCGGTATCGGCCTGCCAGCTCCCTGTTCCTGTCAACGTCAATTTTTACTATTCTAAGTTTGCCGGCCATCCTTTCTTTAAGCTGCCCGAGCACAGGTCCCATCATTTTGCAAGGGCTGCACCATTCTGCAGAAAAATCCACAAGAACCGGAACATCACCTTTTATTATATCTTCAAACTTCTCCTTCATATTTTTTTGATTTTCTGAACTTCAGAATAATATCCTCCAGTACGCCGCCCAGGACCCAGCCCAGGATCAGTCCATAGAGGGTACTCAGATACCATACCGACTTTATTATGCAAGTCCCTGAGGCACATCCGACAAACTTCCAGTAGAGAAAACCTCCGGCAGATCCTGCTACTGAAAAGAGGACCGGGATAATGTGTTTTCTTATAAACTCTTTCATATTGGATTTTGATGCAAATATCCCCAAGCCAGGATATCTGGTCAGTGACTTTAGTCACAAAGGCCGATTATTTTTAACCAAATTCATATAATCAACTGAATTCCTTCCTGTTAGCAGATATTTCTTTTTTTCAAGATTTTTCAAAAGACGAGAAACAACTTCGCGTGAGGTATTCAGCTGCAGGGCAATCTCCTGATGTGTTCCCCTGAATATTGTTTGACCGGTCGACCTGTACCTGTCTTCAAAAAACCGCACCAGTCGTTCATCCAGCTTCGTAAAAGCAATGGAATCAATTGTTTCAAGAAGTTCATCAAATCTGTGCTTATAGGAATACATCATAAATTCCTTCCATGATTTAAATTCTGACATCCATTTTTCCGGTACATCAACCGGAATAGTCAGAATTATTGAATCTTGCTCGGCGATCATCTTTATATTGCTTTTTTGAAGGCCTATGCAGCAGGTAAGCGACATGCTGCATATCTCCCCGCTGTTAAGATAATAGAGCAGCAGCTCATTCCCTGTTTCCGAAAGGCGTACTACCCTGAGGCATCCTTCCAGAACCATCGGAAACGATTTAATATAATCACCCTCGCCCAGAATGCTCTGATCGACCTTCAGCTCATAGAGGGAAGATACCCTGTTTATTTCGCTGATCAAATCCTTCTCCAGGAAAGGGTATGTTTTTCTTATTAATTCGAGTTTGTCCATTTGAAATTCTGCAATTTATTCCAAAATACCTTTAAAAGACTATGGATCAAATCATGCCATATCTTATTTTCTGTCATTTGCGGCATTTGGCCCATAGTTTCCACTATCGTCCCTACTGAAGCCACAAAATTACAAAAAATCATGCGACGATAGAACCTCCATAAACCAGGCCGGGTTATTCCCGGTAAATGAGGTTATTTATCAATATGATTTCATAAATTTACGGCAAAGCCGGCTATATGATCCTGAAAAACCAGTCCCTTAAAAATTACAACACCTTTGGCCTGAATTATAAGTCTTCGTTTTTTGTCAGGCTAAGTACTGAAGATGAGGCCATCCGGCTTTTTGAAGTTAAGGAAGGCCTCATAGGACCCGTACTCATTCTGGGCCGAGGGAGTAATATTCTATTTACCAGTGATTTTTACGGAACAATAATTCATCCGGAGATCACAGGAATAGATATTGAGGAAAAGGGAGCTGAGTATGTAATAGCATCAGTCGGAGCGGGTGTTGACTGGGATTCTTTTGTGGAATGGAGTGTTGGGAACGGTTTTGGCGGAATTGAGAATCTTTCTTTAATCCCGGGCACGGTGGGAGCTGCTCCCGTTCAGAATATCGGCGCTTACGGAGTTGAAGTAAAAGATTCAATTGAAAAGGTAAGGGCTGTCTCAACTTCGGACGGATCGGTAAGGGAATTCAATAATAATGAATGTCGGTTCGGTTACAGAAACAGTATATTTAAAGATCATCTTAAAGGTAAATACCTGATAACACAGAGTGTACTTTAAACTATCTGTAAATCCGGTTCTGAATCTCATTTATGGCTCTCTGGCTGATGAAGTATCCAGGTATGGTGAAGCCTCACTAAAAAATGTCAGGGAGGCAGTTATAAATATAAGAAGAAGCAAATTACCTGATCCTGAAATCATTGGAAATGCCGGGAGTTTTTTCAGAAATCCTGTTGTTGACACCATGACTGCAGAAACGCTGAGAAAGAGATATCCCGGCTTACCTTGCTACCTTGATTATTCGGGAGGAGTTAAGCTGTCCGCAGGATGGTTGATAGAGCAGTGCGGATGGAAGGGTAAGAGATCAGGAAATACCGGCATTCACGATAACCAGGCACTCGTCATAATAAATTATGGCAAAGCCAGCGGAGAGGAGATACTGAGACTTTCTGAAGAGGTGAGGAAATCTGTATGGTACAGGTTTGAAGTTGAGCTTGAAAGGGAAGTAGAGGTAATCGGTTCTACCTGAATATTCTTCTCTTATTGAGTTCCTTCTGGTAAATCGCCGCATAGTGATTATGCTCAGCCAGGGTTCTTGAAAAATTATGATATCCTGAAAAATCAGCTTTGGCGGCAAAAAACAAATAATCGTGCTTTTCAGCATTTAATACTGCATCGATGCCTTCGATGGAAGGACATCCTATTGGACCAGGAGGAAACCCGCTGTGTTTGTAAGTATTATACGGAGAGTCTATCTGAAGATACTTATAAAGAATCCTTGTAATTGTGAAATCATTCAGGGCAAATTTAATCGTGGGACACGCCTGAAGGGGTATTCCCTGTTTTAAACGATTCAGATAGACTCCTGCTATCCGGGGCTTCTCATCAGGCTTTGCCACCTCATCATCAATAATGGAAGCCAGGATAGATACCTGAATGGGATCCAGCCCCTCCTCCCTTGCCTTGTCCAAACGCTTTTCATTCCAGAATAACCTGTACTCCCTGAGCATCCTGGTATATAATCCCCGGGCATCCGTATTCCTGTATATTTCGTATGTATTCGGAATGAAAAGTGCAATAACCGTCTCCCTGTTAAAACCGTCTGACAAATAATTTCCTTCGTCAGAAAGAAATTTCATTAATCGTTGCCGAGTCAGTTTCGAGCTGTTTTCCAATTTTACCGGCGAGTTGATTTAATGTCCTTATATTCTGAAAGGTAATGCGAACAGGTGTTTGATGACCTGATCTCAGCATGTTAATAAAGGCATTATAACTCAGGCTTTTATCAATTACATACCTTCCGGGCTTTATCAGTGAAGGGTAATTTTTCTGCCGTGCAAGCCAGTCAAAAAGCCTAATATTACTTACGATGTGATTCGCAATAATTGAATCTACAACCTGATCATACGATGCGCCTGTCGATATAATCAAAGTCTTTCCCGGTTTTTCCGCATGGATAGAGATCCCGTAAATGGTTTTCCAGAGCATGATAGCTGCGGCCATAATCAGCAGACCTGCTACCATCGAAATATATAGTATGCTCTTTTTTTCATGTCCTTTCAACAGACTGCAAATTTAGGGATAAAGTAAGAATTAACAAAGAATCTCAGCCCGGTCGTGCCGTCCAATACGACCAGGATAACTTGTATGACCTTCCAGACCTGCACGATATCCTGACAAGTAGCCCTTATAATTCCCCGGATTTTTTTACATTTGCCTGCAATAAGAATTAATCATATTAAAATAGAATGAAAATGTCAATCTCTATGCTACTGATCCTTCTTGGGATTGGAATTGTAACCGGCGCTATGGCAGGGATGCTTGGAATAGGCGGAGCGATAATCATGATTCCTGCTATGGTCTATTTTTTGGGTTTCAGCCAACAGATGGCCCAGGGGACAAGTCTTGCCGTTATGCTGCCCCCTATTGGCATCATTGCAGCCTATAATTATTATAAAGCAGGTCAGGTGAACCTAATTTTTGCTTTAATCCTTGCGGGAGCCTTCCTTATAGGCTCATATTTCGGGTCAAAATATGCCCTGACCCTGCCCCAGGCCACACTGAAAAAAATATTTGGAATTCTTCTCCTGCTGGTTGCGGCAAAAATGCTCCTGACGAAATAATTTTAACGTTTAATCGTTATGGATTATTGAGAAGATGCCGGGAAGGTGGGGTTCCTGACCATTGGGGAAAGTTTTGCTGACAGGAAACAAAATATAAATCAGCAAAAACGATATTTTTATACCACTTATAGGGAATATCTGTTACATTATTGTTAGTAGGGAGAATATTATATCTATTAATTCTTAAATTTACAGCTATTGTTTAACCAAAAAATCTGCAAAATGAAAAAATCCTTTCTGTTCGTAGTAATATTTCTGGTGCCATTTCTTATCCAGGGACAAGGCATAGGAATCGGTATAAAAGCAGGAGCTAATTTTGCCAATCAGGATGTAAAAGATGTAACCATAAAATCAGTAACTGACTTTCTTGTGGGCGGCTATGTAAATTTGAATTTTACCGATAAGTTCGGGATTACCCCTGAGGTATTATATTCAGCTTATGGAAGTAAATGGAATAATTCCAAGGTAGATCTTGACTATGTATCTATCCCTGTCATGTTGCGGTTCAAGCCAATTAGTCTGATCAGTCTGGAAGCAGGCCCTCAGTTCGGTTTTCTTACCAAAGCGCATGTGGAAAGTGTGGGTGATGTAAAGGATCAGCTCAAAAACAATGATTTCGGACTGGCCCTGGGAGCAGGCTTGCATCTGCCACTCGGCCTCAATGTTGGGGCAAGGTATGTGTTTGGTTTCACCAATATTTCGGATGTATCGACAGAGACTATTAAAAACCGCACTTTACAGATCTATGCAGGCTGGACATTATTTGGGGCGAAATAGTAAAGATTTCAATTTTGCTGCGATTTCTGAAAATGAGCGGAGTGCCTGCCGGGTACTTCGCTCATTTTTTGTTACAGGCAATATTCATTCTATCCGTCCATAATGAAAATGCACCCTGTAAATTATTTTGCTGCCAGCTCCCGGAATATTGCCTTCTTCATTTCATCAAATTCCTTTCTGTCGAATAAACGTGTCAGGAATACGATCTTGCCGGATCTGTCAATTATTACATTTCTGGTAACCCCGGCCTCTTTCAGTGCGTACAGACCGAAAATATCTGCATCCGGATCCAATGCCAGCGGATAGGTAACAGCAATATCCTTTTTAAATTTGACAACCTTATCTACCGGTTCATCCCTGTCAATCCCGATAACAATAAGTCCTGCCCTTTTTTTTCCTGCCATATCTCCTTTTCGATGAATGGCATTTCAGTCCTGCACACACTGCACCAGCTGGCAGTAAACTGAAGCATTACCACTTTCCCTTTCAGATCAGAAAGACGGTACGATTTTCCTCCGGCTTCATTTATCATAAAATCCGGCGCCATGTCGCCTGTTTTAACAAGGTAACCATTTTCATAGACCTTCTTTTCCTGTCCATCTGAGAACAGTGTTACTGATAAATACATAATTGCAATCAGGAATATTTTTTTCATTACATTTTGTCAGATAATTTTTTCAAAGATAGAATTGTTCATCAAAAAGCAATTAATAATTACCTTAGTAAAATCAATATCCGGTAAGGGTAAAATAAAATCAGACACAGATGAAACGTCATATTCTTTTGGCCCTCATATTATTGATCTCTAAAACAACTTTAAATTACGGCCAGCTGACGGCTGTTGAAAAAGGCCTTCATACGATAACAACCGACAGACTCAAGGCTCAGTTGGAATTCCTCTCCTCCGACTGGATGGAGGGACGTGAAGCAGGAGAAAAAGGTGCATACCTGGCGGCAGATTATATTGCCAGCATGCTGAAACTCTATGGTATTCAGCCATTCGGCGACTATCTGTCCGATCTGAACCGGGGAAATGACTTTGTAAAAAATGAAAGATCCTACTTTCAGAATTTCAATCTTGTGAAGACCGTTCCCGGGGATGAACAGGTGCTGAAAATCAAAGACTCAAATAATAAAATGGTCAGATCAGTCGATATGACCCGCGATGTTGATTTTACAATCCGGCCTGGTTACCAGTCTCTTGAAATTGAGGCTCCTGTTGTATTTGCAGGTTACGGATATATTGATGATTCAATGAATTACAATGACTTCAGTAAACTGGATGTGAGAGGCAAATATATTCTTAAGATTGCAGGATTCCCAAAATTTGTACTTGAGACACTTACCTGGCAAAAAGCTGCATCACTAAGAAAGGAAATGGAATCCAGGTACAGGTCAATGGGTGTAGCCGGTGTGCTTGAATACGATCCAAAGGCAACAGTGGCCGGAAGACCGGAAATGAAGGAATTTATGAATATGTCCCCTTCCGAGAGGGCGGATCTGTCGGGAAGACCTCATTCACACCTCTCGCTTCCGGCGAAGAATAACCCGGATAACTTTATCAGAATCGAAGTTTCAGTAAGAACGGCAAATGAGATCCTGCGTGGCTCGGAAATAAATACGGATGATTATATACTAAGGTCCGACGGCAAGGGAAAATATACAATTCCCGAATTAAAAGGCAAATCAGTTTATCTTAAGACGACCGTAAAAAACTCGCTGCTGGCCGTAAGGAATGTCCTTGGCATTATAGAAGGTAAAAATCCGGATAGTTTTATTGTTATCGGAGCCCATTACGATCATATTGGCAAGGTAAACGGTTACATATGGAACGGAGCAGACGATAATGGATCCGGGACTGTAGGTGTAATGTCAATTGCAGCCGCAGTATCGGCAACCGGGGAAAAGCCTGAAAACAGCATAATATTTGCCTTATGGACAGCTGAAGAGGAAGGGCTTCTGGGCTCGAGATACTTTGTCAGAAATCCGGAATTTCCTGTTAATGAACTTAAGCTTAACATGAATTTCGATATGATCTCAAGATACATCTCCGATAATGAGCCAAATAAAGTTACCATGACTTATACGAGTTCCTTTCCATGGTTCCGGAATATAACCTCCGACAATATTAAAAAGTACGGAATCGATTTAGACATTGATTATCAGCCATCCGACGATCCTCCCGGAGGCACCGACCACAGATCATTTGTTGAAGCCGGCATCCCTGTAATAAGAATCAAGTCCGGACACAGGGAAGAATACCATACACCAAAGGATGAGGCCGGCACCCTTGACTGGGATATCATGGAAAAAATTGTAAAAATTGGTTTTACCGATACCTGGGACCTGGCGAATGCCAGGTGGCAGATACATGTGCAGTAGTATAGAATTACAATTTCGGCAAATAAAATACTAAAAAATGAAAACACTTATCGTTCTGATTCAGTTGCTTGTCTTGTTTGTCCTGGCTCCTTCCACACATGCTCAGGGTGATCAGAATAAAAAACTTCATGTAGTTATTTTCGGGGCACATCCTGACGATCCTGACAAAGCAGGCGGGACAGCCTGTAAATGGGCACAGCTGGGATACGATGTGCTTCTGGTGTCAGTTACCAATGGCGATGCCGGACACCAGACCATTAAGGCCAGGCCACTGGCTAAGCTCAGACGGGAGGAAGCCCGCAAGGCCGGCGAAGTGATCGGTGTGCGGTATATCACTCTCAACAATCATGACGGACAACTGATGCCTACTTACAAGAACAGGCTGCAGATAATAAAAATAATCAGGGAAGCAAAAGCTGATATTGTAATCTGTCCAAGACCCTATGATTATCATCCCGACCACAGATATACAGGTGTACTGGTACTGGATGCGGCATATATGGTAACGGTCCCGACAATACTTCCAAAAGTACCAATCGTCGAAAAGAATCCGCTTTTCCTCTTCATGAGTGACGGATTCATTCATCCTGAGCCTTTTAAAGCAGACGTATGCATTGATATCGACGATGTCATTGAAAAGAAAATGGATATGTATCATCAGCATAAGTCTCAGATGTATGAATGGCTGCCGTATAACAGGGGAGTTCTGAGCCAGGTCCCGGTCTCTGATGCCGACCGGCGCAAATGGCTGGGGGAGACAAGGAAAAAGGCTTTCGAGGCTGCACCATACCGCGACAAACTGATAGAGCTTTACGGGCCGGTGAAGGGTGAATCCATAAGGTATTGCGAGGCATTTCAGGATTCAGGATACGGGACTAAACTGACTGCCGGTAATATAGACTATTACTTTCCATTTATTAAAAATCCCTGAAAATCCGGCAGAGCATGTGGCATGATATTTGAATGATTACACGTAAACAGAATGCCATGAATAAACTGATTGTTGCTTTGTCGGGTTTGATAATTTTGACATCCTGTGCTACCTCCAGGGTAGCGGAAACTTCAAAAAATATACCTGAGAACAAAATTGATACTACAAGGCTGGCCGACATAAAGCAGGCAGTTGAGATGAGGAGGTTCCTGGTCAAGTTTGACCGGCTCCATATTTTAAACGGAGGCCAGGTAGATCTTATAGCCAGGAGCAATTATATTATCCTTGACGGGAACAGAGTTGTTATTAGCGCTGCTTATGTCGGAAGACAATACAGTTTTAGACCGATCAAGGGAATAGACATGGTTGGAAAGGTCGTTGCATTTGAATTGAAAAATAATAGTTCGAAGGGTACTTATCAAATCAATATGAAGGTCAAAAACGACACAAATACCTTTGATGTTTATCTTACAATTTCGAAGGACGGATATTGTGATGCATCGGTCAACAATTACAAGATAGACCATGTGAGATATACGGGGAATTTCATACCCCTTAAACCTAAGGTGGAAAAGGCGGCCCCTGATGACTTACTTTTGTGATCCGGATGAAATTGCGGGAATGATCACTGATATTGAAGGTAGCGGCTGTTTACGCTGAGTTCAAGAAAATCATTTCCCGTATCCCTGTACCCGTACTCAAAGCAGTAATAAAATTTATGTCCCTCAGAGGTTTCAATAATGTGTGTAAAGAAACTGAAATTGTAGCCAAGAGCGAACAAGGCATCCTTATGAAGCCTCAGTTTATTCTCAGCGTAAAGATCGGCAAGTATCCTTCTGTTTTTTCTCAGCAATCCATGAACATTTCTGACAAAGTTGTTTGATTCACGGTTAAGCCTGTTATTATAATTATTCCGGCACTGATCAGAACAGAATTTTTTATCGGTCCGGCCACGCAGGGTGTCGCCGCAATCGAGACATTTCTTTTCCACAGCACTAATGTTTTCATAAAGATATAAAAAATCGTTGTGAAACGTTTACAAACGATTATAAATGATTCCGAATCGGGTATAAATACTTAATAACCGGGACAGTACAGGGTTGTGGTGTAAGTTTGTACATGAATAAACTGAATGTCAAACTTAATTTTCAAATCATGAACACATTAAAAAACAGGGTACTCCTGATCGGTCGTCTCGGACAGAATCCTGAGACAAAAACAATTGACAACGGGAAGAAAGTAACCCGTTTCACCCTTGCAACTGACGACAGTTACAAGAATTCCGAAGGCCAGAAGATAAAGGAAGCCACATGGCATAACATTGTTGCCTGGAACGGTATCGCAGATGTCGCCGACAGATTTCTGAAGAAAGGACGCCAGGTTGCAGTGGAAGGCAGAATTGTATACCGCAGCTATGAGGACAAAAAAGGGTTAACAAAGAATATCACTGAGATAGTTCTGAATGATCTCATGCTCCTCGGATCCGGTAAAGCCAATGGCACTGGCAAGGATGAAGAAGGTGAGTTGTAAAGGCCGGGCGATTTTAAAATAATCGCTGCATTTCCGCTGATACAGGGACACTCAAAGGGTGCCCCTGTTTGTTTTATCTTCCCGCTTTTCAATTGCTTCAACAGTTGCCAGAACTATAGAACTGTCAACAGGGGTCTTTTCCAGCATGCTGAAAAGAACATGTGCCAGAGATTCGTAGGAGAGACTGATATGTTTTTTCTTAAGTATCAGATCGATATATCTGATGGCCCTGTCGATAAGCTTATTATTGCTCGCCCGTACATATGTCATTATATTCCCCTCATACCTTCCCATCCTCCCCATCACAATGGTCGAATGAGTATTCAATATCATTTTTAACATCAGATGGGTAAAGAGGGGGTTGTTAAACGGTGTTGACAATGAGTATTTTTCTTTATCCAGGACAAAATGGACTGCAGAATTTTCAAAGTTTATCCTGAAGAGATGATGACTGCCACTTTTTACACTCCGTGCTCTTCTCTTTATTAATTCCGAACTAAAATCGAATCCAAGCAGTCTTTTCATGGAAGCTATTCCGTTTATTTCCGGCCATTCGAGAGTCCGGGGTTCTCTATGCAACAAACTCTCCCATGCCTCACGGCTGCTTCCCGAACCGGGCATATAAATATAGCAGAGTGAAGGCGGCTCGGTAGGTTCATTCTCATTTTCGAAGGGATAGAGACTAAATGTTGGGGATCTTTCCGTAGTGTCGGTGATAATGGTGATTCCAAGGCTGTTGTCCGTTTCATAGAGGAGAAAATTGCCTTTGTCGTAACAGGCGCTCTCCTGAATAATAAACCTCTCAATGAAATGTATATCTGTTTTTTGCCAGAATTCATGGAATGAATCGATGGAACCGCATACAGATTCATCAGTATCGTTATATGAAAGCAATGAGATCCCTGCCGCTGCCAGAAGGATGGTTGAAGCCTGCATTCGTGTACTTCCGGTGACGGCCATTGGCCCAACTGTAAGATTTATTTTTTCTATGCCACGGTTTTGAATGACAATACGTGACCTCTCGGCAGCACTGATGAGCAGGTCGTCCGGATTGCAGTATAGAAAATATGGTTTCCTGTGCGATAATCCAACAGCTTTTTCTACAGCCCCTATCACAAAAGGAGTCTCACCCCCCTCAGTGGTGCCTATAAGAAGGTCTCCATCCTTAAAGCCGGCCTCAACCAGCTGTCTGGCTCCGTAAAGAGGATAATCCTCAAAATTCTCAATAGATCTGATTAGGGCAACATCCCCTCCAGACATGAAACTGAAGACTCTGTCTTTTAAAGGGCTACGCTCATGAACCTGTCGCCATAGTGTCTCTATTGTAAGGGAAAGCCTTCCTGTTGCTCCGCAACCGCAGAAATATATGTCACCTCCCGACATCAGGGTATCTCTTACTTCTCTCTTTAGTGCACATATCTCGCTTTTTTTCTCCAAAAGCACCTTAATCGCATGATCGTCAAGCTTTTTTAGTATTGAAACAGCTTTCGAAAGGTTCCCGGCAGCCAGGTATGAAAGATCTCCGGTTTCAGGATGAGGTGATTCTGTAACAAGTCCACCGAGTTTATATTGAGAAGATATTGAAAGGAAATCTTCTGCTTTTTTTGCTGAATTGTCTGACATCTTAAATATTTTAGCAGGCAAATTAAGCAATTGTTACAGAAATCAGAAGTCGCCGTCTGATTATATCCTGATTTTATTTTATGATGAGGAAGCTGCGGAATCCCTGCCTGCCCTGAAGGCTTTCAGGTTTATTTCAACCAGCTCCTCTCCTTTTCTGGCAAATAATTTTTTTATTGCCTCTTCTAAACTACTGGCAGGCATATCAATAAATGGTGAGGCGGCTCCCAGAATTACCATATTCCCGGAACGTGCCGAGCCACATTCCCTGGCAATACGGTCGGCATCAACTATGAGATGGTTTTTTATTTTCCTGATCTCTGCAAGCAATTCATCTACAGGAGGATAATCAGGAATATTTATAAACGGGCTTGAATTTGTAACCAGCCAGCCCTCTTTTGACAGCCAGGGCAGATACCTTAACGATTCCATGGGTTCGACAGAAATTATCAGGCTGGCCTTACCATGAGGAATAAGGTCGGATGACACTGCTTTGTCAGAAAGCCTCAGGTGCGACTGAACATCACCGCCTCTCTGGCTCATACCGTGGACTTCAGACTGTTTCAGGAACAAGTCGTTAGATACCGCGGCCAGGCCTATTGCCGCTGCAATGGATAAGATCCCCTGACCTCCTACGCCTGATAAAATAATATCATTCTTCATTTTGAACTATTTATTCATTACTCAGCTGACACTTCACCTTTTTTTCGTCTTGTCGCCATCTGAATGCACTCCCTGGCAGCAATTATCACAGAGACGCCTATATATTCAAATTCTTCGCGCATGATGCGGACATTTTCATCGTGATTCTTCCTCAGTGGTATTATTGTGATCACATGTTCGGGCAGCACTCCTATGCCTTCGCATATCTGCCGGATCCTGCCTGTAGCCTGAGAACGCTGCCCCCCCGTCATTCCCGTTGTGGAGTTATCGCCTATAATTATAGTGACAGGTGAATTTTTCACCACGGCATCCAGCAGACCTGTCATTCCCGAGTGGGTAAAAGTTGAATCGCCAATAACTGCGATGGAGGGAAACAAACCTGCGTCTGCAGCTCCGATTGCCATAGTAACTGATGCTCCCATATCGACACAGGAATTAATGGAAGAATATGGAGGTAGTGCTGCAAGTGTATAACACCCGATATCTGAGAAAACCCTGCCAGGACCATAGGATTTTATCGCTTCATTAAGATCAGTGAACATATCAGCATGTCCGCACCCTTTGCAGAAGGAAGGAGGCCTCATTTTTACGACGGAAGGTACATCCGCACCGTAGCCAGATGGCAATCCGAGAGCTTTTGCAACAAGTGAAGGATTTAACTCCCCGTCACGGGGGAGTGTGCCATCAAGCCTGCCATAAATTTTTATCCCATTGTCGAGAATTCCCCTCAAAGCCTCTTCAACGAGGGGAGCTCCTTCTTCAAGCACCAGTACTTCATTGCATCTTTTGGTCATATCCTCAATGAGTTCTTTTGGGAAAGGATAGGCAGAGATTTTAAGAACAGGAATATCATCCGATAAATCAATTATGTTTTCCATCAGGTAATTATGCGCAATGCCGCATGCTATGATTCCTAGTTCCCTCTTACGGCCATCCCTGAACTGATTGTACTTTGAAATTCTTATATCATATTTAACCGCTTCGCTTGAAGATAAAAGACTCTTATATTTTTCTCTGGCAATTGCCGGAAGCAGAACGAACATCCTCGGGTCAGACGGCAGGGAGATTTTATTTTCGGGCAATGTCTCTTTCCTTAAAACGACAGCCCTGGAGTGTGCGAGTCTTGTTGTGAGTCTGACCAAAACGGGAGTCCTGTATTTTTCAGAAAGTTCAAATGCATCAGATATCATGTCGTATGCTTCCTGCTGATTTGAAGGTTCGTAGCATGGAACTAAGGCGAACTTCCCATAGAATCTGGAATCCTGTTCGTTCTGCGATGAATGCATTGAAGGATCATCAGCAGAAACAACGACCAGCCCCCCGTTTACACCTGTGATTGCTGAGTTAATAAAGGCATCGGCAGCAACATTCAGGCCTACATGTTTCATGGCCACCATGGCTCTTTTGCCTGCATATGACATGCCCAGGGCAGCTTCCATTGCCGTTTTTTCATTAGATGACCATTCCCTTTGCACGTCACGGACCCTTGCTTCACCGGATGCCTGAATATATTCCATAATCTCGGTGGACGGAGTCCCGGGATAAGCATACATCCCGCTCAATCCTGCATCCATGGCAGCCTGCGCCACGGCTTCATCACCAAGTAAAAGTAATTTTTCCATATGTCAATATTGTAACGGATGGTCCTGGTAATCCAGGGTATTCATCCAAAATTATTTATAATGTCTCATTATGCCTGTGAAACCAGGAGCAAATATTGAAATATTTTCAATACTTTAATATGACCAAAGTTTTAAATTAATCAAGATCGGTTCTTAACTGTGACTATCTGTTGAACACTCGCGTTAAAAAATGGTTAAATGTTTAAACATTACATTCAATATTGCTTAATTTGCAACGGTAAAAAGTTTTAAAAGAAAACGAGGTTCGCTTTGTACAGAGTTATTTATACTATCATTTTGCTGACTGTCTCTTTTCTTACCGTACGCGGTCAGATAGCCGGAAGACAGTCTTATATACAGGTAAGCGGCATAATCGTAGATGAGGCGTACCAACCGGTATCGGGGGTAGCTGTAATTTCAAGAAAACTGAAGAGAGGAACGGTAAGCGAGAATTCAGGTATCTATTCTATTCCCAGTACACCTGGCGATACTATCCTTTTCAGAGCTCTCGGATATAAGAGATATCATACAATTATCCCGGAATCATATGATGGGAAGCAGGTTAATGTTGACATTGTACTCCAGATAGATACCATCTCAATAAAGGAAGTGACAATTCTGCCCTGGAAGACCTACAATGATTTTCTGAAGGATATGACAAGGGAAAAGCCTATCGATCCGATAATAGAAAACATGAATGACAATCTTGCTTCCATTTATGTTGCAATGTCAAACCAGGTCGGCCTGAGGGTAGCTCCCGAAGCCGGCTACAGATATGCCATGGAGCAGAACTTCAATGCCATGGCAACTAAAAATCAGTATCCTGTCAATAACCTGCTCAATCCATTTGCATGGGCAAAATTCGTTAACGGACTGAAGCATGGTCTCTTTAAAAATCAAAAATTTGACAAACCCACAGAGGCTAAGGTCAGGAAAAAGAATAAAAGACAGAAAAACAATTAAATCACTTTTGCCAGGGGCTCTTATTGCTCCGGGAGGTTTAAGGTTTTCACCAGGCCAGCTGATTATTACAAAGCAATACTCAGGCAGAAACCTACTGCATAGCCCCACGTCAAAACCACCCATTAAATTATAAGGATGGCTGATAGCCATGATAAAAGTAATATTTTATAATTTCGCATTCATGAAAAAGAATGAAGGAAGACTCGTGGGAATACTTGGAACTGTGATAATTCATCTTATTGCTGCTATTATTTTCATGTCATTTCAGATCGGATCATTGCATAATGAAATGAACGATGTCTTCCAGGTGGAGTTTGCACCCGAAGAAACGGTAAAGCCCGAACCCAAAGATGATAATAAGGAAAAGCAGATCGCTCTGCCTGCAACAACTGTCGAAAAGGTTCTTCAGGGAGATCAGGAATTGCTTAACATAGCCCGGAATATGGCAAATAAGGGCGATCCAAAAATCAATGCGGCAGATTATATTGACAAGGTGAAGGATGAGCTCATCAAGAGCGGGAAGCTTGGCAAGGACAATTTTATCGATGAACAAAAAAAGGCCGCTTTGAATGAAGATGCCAATATTTCGGTTGCTGAAAAGGATAGTGCCGGGAAAAAAACAAACAAGCCTGAAAAGTCACAGGAAATGGCTGCCAATTATAAAGGGCCTACCCGCATATATTATAACCTGCCTGGCCGGACTCACACTTATCTTCCTATTCCAATCTATGAATGTGAGGGTGAGGGTAAAGTTGTGATGTCAATTGAGGTTAATCAGAAGGGGATCGTAGAAAAGGTAAAAGTTCTGGAAGGCGAAAGTACTACCTCCGATCCTTGTCTTGTTGAAAAAGCTGTATCAACGGCACTTATTTCCCGTTTCAATCCAGACATGAATTCCCCAAAGATCGAAACCGGAACACTCACTTATCATTTTGTGGCGCAATAATTGGGCGATGCCATTGCCCCGAATGTTAAAAATTCCTATACAGACACGTCATCGGGATTTTCTTAACGATGCAATCATGGTTATACCGGGAGAAGCCTTAAATCAAAAAAGCAGATTCCCGGTATCATAGGAATAAGGTTCAATAAGCTTCTGGAGTGTTGCGGTTGATACTCCGGTCATTGATAAGTGGGCTCACTGTATAAGCCTTTAAAATCTCAGAAGGACATGGTTTCAAAACGGCGAGGGCATTATCCAGGGATGTTGATTGTTCCATCCATATAGTTTCTGAGGACTTTTCGAGGATAACAGGCATTCTTTTTGCCGAATTGTGAATTTCAGCCATCAGTTCGTTAGCATCGGTTGTGACGATCGAGAATGTTGTGAATTTCTCACCTGTCTCACCGGAAATCCAATCGTCGAACACTCCGGCTACTGAGAGTATTTCATTCCTGTAATGATAAATATACCAGGGTATTTTCCCCTTTACTGTATGCTGCCACTCATAAAACCCCTGAAGAGGGATAATGCACCTTCTGTACCTGACTGAAGCAGAGAAAGAAGGCTTCTTCTCAATGCTTTCTGCCCTGGCATTGAATGTTTTGTACCGGATTGCCCTTGCGTCGTCAAGTGTTCTTGTCCATGATGGTATCAGTCCCCATTTTAAAAGCCTTATCTTGTCAGGTTCAGGGGAGCAAATTGCAGGAATATCCGGAAGGCTGAAAGCCTGATAATAGTAACTCGGTCTGTAATTATCAGGATCTATAAGCGTTGCGCCATACCTGTTCTCCAGTTCCTCTTTAATAAGATTTACATTTACTGTAAAGCACATGGCTATTTTGAGGAATATCCCTTAAGCGAAGTATTCAATGGCAGGGGCAGTGAGTTATTAAAAAGGTCATAGTCAGGCATCGGGATCCATTTTAGAAATCAACCTGTTCATCATATTGTTGATATATGAATAGATCTCAGGACCGTTCCAGGCGCTGGAATTAAGGAGCACAACCCAGGCTGTTCCGTCTGGCTGTCTCTTCAACATACCGGCAGTTCCGGGGAAAGAACCGGTCCTCCACCAATTTCCGTTCATTACAGTTGTTTTCCATCCAACCGGAGCAAAGCCGTTGCTCAGGTCAGTCATAAACTCTATGCTTTGCTGTGACAGGATATCAGGCCTTGTCTGAAATCCGTCAACGGCAAGCAATAAGCGCATCAGGTCAGGGGCCGTTGCAATCCAGGCACCGGCAGCACCCAGTGCCCTGATATCGTTTCCGCCATATCTCGGAGGAAGCAATTCTCCTGTGCCGTATATCGATGGTTTTAGAACAACATCGGTTGCTTCGTAATATGTTACTTCAAAAGGTGCCTTTTCAGTCTGAAGATTTCCGGCTATCGTCATATCATAAATACCCAGTGGTTCCAGTATTGCCTTCCTGCAGTATGTTTCATAAGGCATCCCTGTAATTTTCTCGATTACCAGCCCAAGTATACTGTAGCCAAGATTTGAGTAGGCACGTCCTTTCCCCGGAGTATATTGAAGTCTTTTGTCCAAAGCGAATCTGACAATGTCCCTGGTATCTACCGGTGGTCTGAGATTCAATTTCTCAGCGATGACAATTGGCATAAACATCTGGTCTCCATATCTCTGACTCCATCCTCCTTCATGACTCAACAACTCTTCAACCGTTATGTCAAAAACCCGCTTGTCCTTAGGTTCAGCAAAGTACGGATCATTAAGTATTCCTTGGGGACCAAAGACTCTGGCATCGAGTGACAGTTTGCCCTCTTCATAAAGTTTCATCAGGGCAGTTGCCGTTACAAGCTTAGAAATACTGGCTACCCTGAATTGACTAAAAGGCTGAGTCTGAATCTTTTCCACAGTATCAGCCAGGCCGAAGCCTCTTGCATAAATGAGTTTTCCATCCTTTGCCACCGCAATTGATGCCCCGGCTATCGACCATTTATGAAGGAATGAATTGACAATTTTTTCTGCCGCAGGGAATGCCTGAGATTCAGGAGTATTGTTTGTTATCCTTATATTTTCGGGCACCAGTTTATCCACAAGCACCAGGCTGTTCTCCCTTGCACCAGGGTTAAAACTCATCAAGGACAGTAACAAGGTTACCAAAAATATTTTCGCAAGTCTGATCAACATTTTTATTTTATCCGTCAAAAATAAAAACTATTTTATTTTGACAACCAGTATTTTGGAAAATTTATCATCACCAAGGGAATATTTAATAACAAAACAGCATGAAACATCGTTTCATATGGCATGAGAGTGAAAAGCCTACTGGACGCTGGTGCACCAAACCGGATGAACAGGGGTTGATCATCCTTTCGGCTCATCACGGGTAACTTTACCCCGGATTGTTAAAAATTTTCGGATTTTGAATAACTTTTTTTGATAAATATTCCTCATAATGCTGTTCAAGATGCAAGGAATGAAGATTCAAAAAATTAACTTTGTATTTATGCCGGCCAACAAAAAATATATTTCATGGATCCTCCCTATTGGTTTTTTTATATGCCACTCAGTTCTCGTCAAGGCCCAACAGGTGGACACATTAAAGAAATCCGATATGACGGAGGCAATAGACACATCCGATTATCTGCCTGCTTTCTATGAATCATCATTGGATTACAATCTAATGATAGCTGCTTCAAAGGGCTATGTATCCGAGATCGACCGTTTGATTGGCGAAGGGGCTGATATCAATACCACCACCACAACTGGAGTCACTCCGCTGATGTTTGCCGTCCTGAATAACAGCCTGCCTGCCGTTAAGGCCCTGCTGAAATACAAGCCGGATCTGGAAAAATTGACTTCAAGTTTTGAGACGGCTCTAATTATGGCAGTCAAGAATAACGATTTTGATATCTGTGAAGCCCTGATTCGTGCCGGCGCTGATGTCGATTTCGTAGACAGGAACGGAGCTACACCACTGCATTATGCTGCCATCAACGGGTATCTTGAAATTACTGATCTCCTTCTATATTATAATGCATCCATTAATCAGAAATCTGATGACGGCACAACACCTCTGCTGGCTGCAGTAACAGCCGGCTATGCAAATCTCGCTGATTTGCTTGTACAGAATGGTGCCGATAAGGAAGCCAGCAATAATCTGGGATTTACTCCTTTTCTTATGGCCTCGGTTAATGGGGATACCCTTATTATGGATCTTCTCTTCAGGAATGGGGTTAATATATACGCCACCACTAAAAACCATTACAATGCCCTTGATCTGGCAATTTCCTCTGACCAGCCTGAAGCGGTGAATTATCTTCTCAGAATTGGGAATAAATGGACTGACATATCTGAAAAAGCCGTCGATCCGTATCTTGTTGCGGCAAAATACAGGAGAAAGGAAATAATCAGTATCATGAAAAAGAACAATGTGCCCGGTCAGGTAAAATTAGGAATCGACCAGACAGCTGTTACTCTTTCATCAAGATTAACCACCAGGGATTATTATACAGGCATCAGTATGTCTTTCAAGGAACCATATCTTAACGGTGGCATAATAACAGGGCTGGATATGAAATTATGGGATACCAGGGTATTGGAAAAAGATTCGGAACATACATATTATCAGTATTTTGATAAAGGATATATGGTATATGCAGGAGTGTTTAAGGATTTCGTTCTTTCAGAGAATCCGTTCAAATCCACTTACTCATTCACTACAACATTGATGGCAGGATATTCCTTTGGCCACACATTGAAAGGTACTTTAATGGTGCCTGCAAATAAATTCATGATAATTCCTGACCTTACATTTAAGTGGACCAGAAAGAAATTTTCGGCATCTTTAGGGATGGAATATATCAAATCTCCCTTCTATCGTATCGGACCCGTCTGGATGAGAGCAGGACTTTCCTATACTCTGTTTTTCGACAGGGTAAGAACACAGATATCCCCAATTAAATGGTACTAGGCATGCATAAATTCTATCAGGCTAATTGCATTTCTTATTTTGGTATTCTCATTTTCATGCGAGGATCAGACTTTTATTATAACGTGTTCGGATTGTACTGCTGATGAGCCGGTGACTGCAGAGTTATATGCCGATCTTGACCCGGAATATTTTTACGGCGCTCTTGTACAGATATGGGAAGGCAATCTGGAAGACAGTATCCTTAATGAAAGCTTTACTAGCTTTTCCAAGGTATTCACACGGGATGTGCCGCTGAACAGAAAATATACCATCACCGCAACTTACTATGTAAAGGATGATAAATACATTGCAGTGGACTCGGCAACGCCACGTGTGAAATATGATAAATCACAGTGTGATAATCCCTGTTATTACATTTACGACAGGAAATGTAACCTGAAATTAAAATATACCCTCTGACAGATCTGAGAGCCTTATGCCCTGGGATATTTAAACAAAGGCACACCGGCCATTCCCCTGGTTTTGATTTTCTGGAGTTCACTTTCCGGAAGTGGCTTAATACTATCTGCCAGGCTAAGGGCAGTCCGGAATAATCTGTGATCCCCTGGTGTAATTGCAGCTGTTACAGGATGTGACAGGGTAAAACTGAGACCCATTTTTATGTCATCAGGAGTTACAAGCGGTTCATACCAGCATTTTGGATATTCTGATTTATCGGCACCTTCTGGCCAGGGCCCCTTAGCCATGGCTTTCAGTGCAAGAATGCCCATTTTTTTCTGATGCGCCCTTTCCAGTACCTGCGGTCCGAAATTTCCTGCATTCCATGTTACATAATTAACGGGGAACAAAATTGTATCAAAATCAAACCTGTCCATCATAGACATTGCTGCTTCCACTGAATGTGCCGAAAAACCAATAAAACGGATCTTACCTTCCTTCCTTGCTTCAAGGAATGTCTCCATTGCACCGCCCGAAGAGAAAATATTTTCGACATCCTCGGGTGTTGTAACTGCATGAAACTGATACAGATCAACATGATCTGTGCGAAGGTTCAGGAGTGACTGTTCAAGCTCTTTCATGTGAACCCTCCTTATCCCGTTCAGTGGTTTTGCATGCCAGGAAAACACCCTTGCGATATGGTTCGAGGGCAGGTCCGAGCTTTATTTCTGCATCTCCGTATGTAGGTGCAACATCGAAGTAATTGATACCTGAATCGATGGCAAGTTTAACCAGGTCTGGAAGATTCCTCAGGAGTGGCATCCATGACAAGTATTCCGCCAAAACCGATCATGCTGAGCATTTCGCCTGTCCGTCCGAGAGATCTTTTCTCGATCTTGCCCGGAAGCGATTCCCTCATAACTGAATTCAGATCTGCCGGGAACATCCTTATCATAGGCGCTACTATCGCAGATGTTTTAAGAAAATCACGTCTTTTCATATCGCTTTGTTTATTTACCATGGTAAAAGTTAACAAATTATTAGCTATCTGACAAGAAATCGTATGATAATATTCTAATAATATTAATTTCAGATCTGTGAATAATAACATTTGCACGTGCAAATGGTTGTGGTCAGTCCGGGGTTAGGAGTTCTCAGATTTGTATAACCGGTTTTGTCTGTAATACAATCTCCTCATTACGGTAATAAACCCTCTCAAGGAATAATCCGCTGGGGGGAGCAGTAAGCCTGGCAGGCATCCCGGATCTTATCCTGAAGAAGGAGGAGATCTCCTGTGCTGACAGCTTGCCCCTTCCTGCTTCAACCAGAACACCTGTCATACGTCTGACTTGCTTCCATAAAAAGTGCGAACCTATAACATGAAAAATTATCAGATCACCATAATCATTCACTGATGCGTGCAATATTTCAACTTTTGTGGAGGCTTGTTCATGGTCTTCATCGGTATATGACCTGTAGTCCTTCAGACCAGGAAAATTTTTTGCCGCCTCCTTCATTTTTTCAACATCAAGCTGATCTTTTATCCACCATACAATTTTTTTCCCGAATGCGGTGCGTCTCCTGCTTATCTGATAGATATAACTTCTGGCGTTTGCATCATATCTTGCATGAAATTTAGGATGAGCCTCTTCGACATTTATAATGCATATATCCGGAGGAAGCCTGTCATTGATCCCATATTTTATTCTCAGAGGCTCAAGATCAGTTTCAACACCAAGATGAGCAACCTGTCCGAGAGCATGAACTCCCCCGTCTGTCCTTCCGGCTCCAAAGAAGTCGATTTCTCCTGTTCCGAATAAGTCCCTGCAGGCATCAAGTATTTCTCCCTGAATGGTCTTGCCTCCTTTCTGTATCTGCCATCCTGCATATCGGGTTCCATCATATTCTATTGTAAGTTTAAACCGGCTCATTATCTTTTTCTTATAATTATAAATGGCAAAGGTATAACTATTCATGAACACTTATTAATATTTAAGGTAGTCAGTTAAACATTGACACGACGCACGTATATCCGTCACAGCGGTAATTTATCCGGGAGAGTCATGACAGGGTTAACAATGTCTTTTACAACCTGATGTACAGACAACCGGCATAGTCGTCGAACTTTAATGACATCACGTATGTTAGACTGAGGTTCACATTTATTATTTTTGCATGAATAGGAACCCGAATATACTGAAAAGTAAAAGCAATGAAAAAGCAAATACATGAATCCGTACCTTGCTGGTACGTTGCTTGGTCTAGTGCTTCTTCTCGCAATGTTTATTTCCGGAAGGGGTCTTGGGGCAAGCGGGGGAATGAAATACTGCGTTGTCTCGATAGTAGGAGCCGTTGACAGGCCACACGCTGAAGGTTCCGTCTATTACAGCAAATATTTTGAAAACGGGAAGAAACCCCTGAACAACTGGCTGACATTTGAAATTCTTGGCCTGGTGGCAGGAGGATTCATCTCAGGAGCTGTATCAAAAAGATTGAAATTCAGAATTGAAAAATCACCTCGTATTTCAAACTCAAGACGTCTTCTCCTGGCATTCCTGGGAGGTGTTTTTTTTGTATACGGTGCCCAGCTGGCACGAGGATGTACCAGTGGCGCCGCACTATCCGGAATGGCTGTTCTTTCAGTTGCAGGATTTGTTACAATGATAGCCATCTTCGGTTCCGCATATTTGTTTGCATGGTTCTTCAGAAAGAACTGGATTTAAAACAGCTCAGGAGCCTTTCGCAGGCCCCGGACATAAAAATGATCAAATCTCAATAAGAAATAAAGCCATGGGTCCAATATTATCACATTTCTCAGGTGCAGGCTGGCTTCAGATACTCGTCCCCCTTCTTATCGGGACAGGATTTGGATTCTCCCTCGAACAGGCAGGATTCTCTTCGAGCCGAAAGCTTGTCGGCATGTTCTACGGATACGATACTACAGTTTTAAAGGTCTTCTTTACTGCGGCAATTGTAGCACTTGTAGGTTCACAGTTCCTGAGTTATTTCGGATTGCTGAATCTCAATCAGGTATATGTGAATGAATTTTATGTTTCAGCATCTATTGTTGGAGGAATAATAATGGGTGCAGGTTTTGTTATGGGAGGATTCTGCCCCGGAACAGGGTTGAGTGCAATGTCGATAGGCAAGATAGACGCATTGGCGTATGTGATTGGGGGATTTGCCGGCGCTTTTCTCTTTGCTGAAACCTATCCCGCAATACAAGGTCTGGCTAATGGGTCCTATAAAGGGGCTCTTAAGATAGATGAGGCGCTGGGAATCCCTACCGGTATTTTTATATTCCTGCTCATAATAGCAGCTGTTGCTATGTTCAGGATAGGCGACGCCGCTGAGAAGAGGTTTGCCAGGCCGGAGATAACAAGTGAAAATTAAAAATCAGAAAAATGAATCCAAGAGAAAAAATATCAGTTATACTTCTGACATTTGGCCTGATACTGGCCCTGCTGCCACTTTCGTCGAACAGATCATTCAATGCAAGTCCTCATAAGGTCCTGGGTGAAATGCTTGACCCGGAGAGCTATCTTACTGCGGACCAGGTGGCCAGAGTAGTTGCCTCAGAAGATAATACGGTTCTACTCATTGATCTCAGGTCAAGGAAAGAATTCATGGCATTCAATATTCCCGGTTCGGTCAATATACCTTATAATGAGTTTCTTGACCAGGATCCTGAAGCGATATTAAACAGCGGTAAGGCAAAATATATATTTTATTCCAATGGAGATTTGTACTCAAACTATGCCCTGACTATTGCAAGGGGATTGAAATACAACAATACTTATGTAATGAAGGGGGGGCTGAACGAATGGTTCAACAAGGTAATGAACAGCACCTTCACGGGAGAAAGGATATCAGCAAGGGAAAACGCACTCTTTGAGACCAGATTGCAGGCCAGGAGAATGTTCACTGAGATCAACAGCCTTCCTGACAGCCTGAAGCAGAAATTCATAGATGCGCAACACATTGCCGCCAAAAAGCTTGACGGGGGCTGTGAATGAAATAAAATGGCTTAATGATGAACCTGGTAAAGAAATACAGAATAATAATTGCGGCAGTTCTGCCATTGCTTATCCTACTGGTCTTAAAAACCTGCAGCAACGATACATTTAAATATAATGCAAAAAAATGGGCTGCACCATCATTCGATCTTTCAAATGTAGTAACGGAACAGGGAATGGGAAACCTGCCCGGTCAGAAACTAATAGTTGATCTGGACGACAGCATGAAGGAGATGAATGACGGAACCGTTACATTAATCCATATTTCACCGGATTCCCTCATTAACAAATCGAACCTTAAAAGGATCAGGGAACATAATGGACCGGTATTGTTGTCCTCTTCTGATCCGGCACTTTCGGCAAGGTTATGGATGATACTCAGTCAGACCGGTTTTAAAAACCTGTATATTTTCTCTTATGTTAATACTGGTGAAGATTTTAAAAACGAATTCCGGCCCGACACAACTGTCAGACCGGAAATCTGATAATCTAAAATAATAACAGAGCTATTTTACAGTCTCAAAATCATTCACCTCAGCCTCCGTGAAAGGCAGCCATGACAGCTTAACTCTCTCCCTGCCCATCTTGTCATACATAAAACTATTGTTGCCAAATCTCAAAGTTCTGGCATCATATCCGAATAATCTCAGGTATGCTGTTGCGAAACCAGAGTTATGACCTGTGCCACAATAGACGACTATAGTTTTATCAGTAGGAATTGTAGCCAGCTCATCAGTATATCCCAGCGTTGCTTCAGGTTTATATCTGACAGCCCCCGGGATATGGCCATCTTCATATTTATCTTTTCTTTCATAATTTACAATGAAGTATTTCTGAGGATCAGAGAATACTTCATCGGCTGATATTAAGATATTGCCAGTACCCTCGGCAAACAGCCTGTGAAATCTTGCTGCACCTATATCCTCACCGGTACTTTTTCCGGTACCCAGTTCAGGCATCTCCCTGGCATCAGGTTTCTCATTCACCTTAGTCTCAATATCGGGTTCATGCCTGGATGAAACACCTTTCAGCCACCCTTCCTTTGCACAACTCTTGTTCCAGGCACTCATTCCCCATCTCATGGCATAAACATTTCCATATCCCATGAGCCTGAGCAGGCATGTAGTGTAGCTGGAGAGCTGACCATCAGAACATACCATAACGATCTTGTCATACTGAAATGGTTTGATACCTGTTTCAAAATATGCCGGAAGATCTTCAAAGCGTTTATTGACAGCCCCTTTGATATGCCCCTTTGAATAATTTTCAGGTGATCTCAGATCAACTATCAATATATTTTTACCTATATTGTCGTGAACTATCGATGCCTTAATTAATGACGGGAAGACCTGGCTATTGACATAATCGCCATTTTCCTTCAGGTCTTTTAAAAGCAGAGTGGTCTCCTTTCCAATTATTACGGGAGCTTTTTCTGCACTGATGGAAACATGCTCACCACCTGGTTTATTTCCGGTTTTATTCCCATTGCAACCTGTAAGAAAAACCAGTAAAAAGAATACAGCGGCAAGTGCCGGAATATATTTTTTATTCATATCAGGATTTTATGCAGGGATCAGATATTCACAGGAACCCTGTCCTTGTCAAATTTTAAGGTCTCCGTTCTGTTTCCAAGTTCATCATATTTGTATTCAGTGATCGCGATCCCGCTTTCCTCGTCGTTGATCAGATTCCTGTCCTTATCCATGTTTCTGACTTCGGTCAGAGCTCCGTGAGTATCGTAAGTATGAACTTCTACCGGGGTAAGCTTCCCTCCTACGTATTCGTCATCCTGATCATAGACTTGGATCTCGACCGGATAGCCGTTCTCATCAAATTTAGTTACCCTCTTTGACCATCCCCAGTAGAGATTTGACATTTGTCCGAATACATTAAAAACAGAGAACTCTTCATTATCGCCGTTTTTATTTGGCATAAATGAAAAGTAAGAGACTCCAATATCGCCGCAGTTTTCTGCAGTGCAATTATATAGCGTATCGGCCTTATAGTTGGCCATTCTTGTCATGTATCCCTTGTCATTGTAACTGAATCGCAACTCATAGAATGGACAGAAAGGATTCATAACAACCTCCTCATTCGCCAGATTATATCTGAGCTCCCTGACCATACCATTATCCAGGATACTCCAGTCATAAGAGTGAATCTTATTCCTGTTTTCCACAGGCGATCCATCCTTCCCGTAAAATTTCAATCCGGTCCTTAATCCATTCTTATCCAGAGTATATTCAGCAGTATATACGCCTGATGATTCAATCTCTTCATTATTCTTATTGAAGAACCTTTTTATCTGTTTATTGTCCTTATACTCATATGTGATTTTAGACGCACCTCCCATCGATGAATAATCAAGGAGAATGTTGTTGCGGCCAAATTCCACTGAAAGGAGATGTCCTGAATTGTCATAGGTAAATTTATAATTGTTTACCGAGGCAGCCTGATCAGGAGTAACAGGATGCGTCCCCCTTTCAATATCATACGGTGTTTCACTGAACTGAAGAGCCCTGTAATATTCCACGCCTGAATGCCCACCCTTTTTAGATGCACCGCCTGTACACGATACCAGGCCAAATCCAATCAAAACGGTAATTACTACCGGTATGCTTAATTTTCTTAGTTTCATCTTCTTGGTCGTATTAATTATATTTATCAAATATTCTTATTAAAAAAGATTTGTCAGCCAATATGTATCAATTAATTAACAATAGAGTACAAATTTGATAATTTTATTCTTTAATTATTGCATTATGTGACAAAAAGCAGGGTGACGTTAACCTTGGCATAATGTTGAAAGCACCTCATTGACTGAGTGGATAATTAAATATTATTGCTTAGATTTGGCAAAAAATCTTGAAATATCATGGATCAATTCAGCAATCATCCTCTTTATAAGCCTCACAATATTGACAGTGCAATGAATTCATTATGGGATTTTTACAAAAAAAAATTCCTGCCTCTTTTTATTCTGTCATTTGCCATGTCACTGGTATTGCAATATGTTTCCACATTTGTCAATCTGCAGGATCTTTCGACAGTCACTGATCCCATGCTCATACTGGAAAAATTAAAGGCGGTGATCGTTCCCATCCTGATAATCTCAATAGTAAATCTGTTCTTTAATGTTATTCTTCAGTACTATGTGATTTTCAGTCCTCTCGACACACAAAACAGTTTTTTTGCAGGGGTAATCGCATCTATGAAGTATTTTATACCTTATCTTATAATCATGGTATTACTGGCAGTTGCTGCTTCAATTGCCATTGCACTGGGTATATTGCTTTTTGTAGTGGGAGTGTTTTTTTCAATTTTATATATCATGACCCTGTATCTTTTCATATTACCCGTGATGATGGTTGAAGGACCAAATATAAGCCAGACTATCAGGAGGACCATCACGCTGGCTCACAGAAATTTCTGGGCCAACATTGGATGGGTGGCCGTATTCATCATCATACTTATTGTTCTGTCGCTGATCTTGTCAGGGATAATCCTGCTTCCTTTCACAGGGAGTTTCATAAAGACAATTTTTAATCCTGGAGAGACATCTGAAATTGTCAACATGGTCAACAATCCATTATTTTTAATTCTCTCGGCCCTGGCAGGTGCACTTACAATGCCTCTGATTCCTTTATTTTCCTGTATTCTCTATTTTAATGGAAAAGCCAGGGAGGATATAACCAGCGAGATAATCAGCACTGATCCTGAAATCAGCAGGGTGAGAGTTGAAGACCTTTATGCAAAACCATATTCTGACGACCATCCTGATAATCCGGATAATAAAGGCTGATTTTCAGGTTGTCTGAGAGTCTGTCCTGCTTATCTTGAACAGAAGCCGGCTAAAGATCATTTTCACCCTTTACATATCCGAAATTGGCCAATATTCCTCCATCCACGAAGAGAATATGACCATTGACAAAATTACTTGCATTTGATGCAAGAAACAGTACCGCATTCGCCACATCCTCCGGTTCTCCCCACCTGCCAGCAGGTGTTCGGGTCATGACAAGGTCATTGAAAGGATGTCCGTTCTCCCTGATAGGGGCTGTTTGAGCAGTAGCGATGTATCCGGGTCCGATCCCGTTAATCTGAATGTTGTATTTTGCCCATTCGCATGTCATATTCTGGGTAAGCAGCTTCAGCCCCCCCTTTGCAGAGGCATAGGCTGATACGGTATTACGACCATATATGCTCATCATTGAACACATATTGATAATTTTTCCGGAACGTTTGCTGATCATCCCAGGGGCTACCCTCCTGGAGACAATCAAGGGCGCAACCAGATCGACATCGATCACCTGCTTAAAGTCAGATACCGACATATCCAGGATCGGAATGCGTTTTATTATTCCTGCATTATTTACAAGTATATCCACAGGTCCCACCTTCCTTTCAATGATACCGACACCCCTGTCAACATCGTTTTCATCAGTAACATCAAATCTCAGGGCAAACACCTCCAGTCCTTCCTTTTTAAAACTTTCCCTGCATATCTGAAGCTTATCCTCACTGAGGTCATTTACACAAACCCTGGCACCTGCTTTAGCCAGCAGAATGCCTGTTGCGAGACCAATTCCGTGTGTTCCTCCTGTTACAAGGGCTACCTTTCCTGTTAAATCAAATAAATCCGTCATAATATGAAAAGTTTAATGAATGCCACTGTTAAACTCCGGGCACCCGACATGTTACTCTTTGTAAGTTCTTATTTTATTACCAGGAGCGTCATAAAGTTATCATTACTTAAGTGTATCTGGTTGTCTTACATCCATGTCACCATAATCCAGGTTTTCTCCCGCCATTCCCCATATAAAAGTATAATTGGATGTCCCTGCTGCGCTGTGAATGCTCCATGAAGGCGACAGTACTGCCTGTTCATTACGCATCCAGATATGCCGGGTTTCGTCGGGAGATCCCATAAAGTGACAGATGGCCTGTTGCTCCGGAACCTCAAAGTAAAAATAGGCCTCCATACGCCTGTTATGTGTATGAACAGGCATCGTATTCCACACGCTTCCGGTCCTGAGTTCCGTCATGCCCATCTGAAGCTGGCAGGTCTCTATAATACTGTTTACCAGCAGCTTATTAACAGTGCGATGATTTGATGATTCAGGGTTGCCAAGCACCGTTTTTTCCGCATCCTCCATGGTGATCTTACGTGAACTGCAGATATAATGAGCGGGTGCTGAATTTATATAAAGTCTGGCGGGTTTACGGGGATCGACTGACCTAAATACTACGTCAAAGGTTCCTTTCCCAAGGTATAATGCCTCCTTGAATCCGATATTGTAGAGCTGTCCTCCGGCTTCTATTTCAGATACGCCCCCCACGTTAATGATACCCATCTCCCTTCTTTCAAGAAATTGTCCCGATTTCAGCTCATCCGGGCTGGTCAGCGAAAGTTCCGATGTTACCGGCATCGCTCCGCCAACGATAAAACGGTCGTACATTGAATAGACAAGAGAGATCTCGTCGGGGATAAAGATATTCTCTACCAGAAATTGTTCCCTGATTTTTGCCGTATCGTATTTTTTGAAATCATCGGGATGTGCCGCATATCTTATTTCCGTTTTCATATCTATATTATTTAAAGATTTTTAAAATCCGCGGATGTCCTGTCCTGATGGTTTTCCGCTTCTATTTACCATAAACTTTTACCTTATGACTTATGCCTTGAGCCCTGAGCTAAAACATCCCCCTTGCCCCCTTCAAATTGGGAATCAGCCTGCCGATCATCCTTACTTTTTGCCTGATGCCTGATGCCTGACGCCTGACGTCTTCTTACTTTTCTCTTTTGCTTTTCAGGATCCCGTTATCTATAAGTCTGGTTATTTCAGTCCCTGCCATCAGAAAACCACCGACACCATATACTTCGGTCATCTCTTTGGTGACTTTCTTGGGATCAGCACCGATTGGTTGAATGAAACCAACCTTACCATCAGGGTCAACATCTGCCACCATCGATTTCCATCCTTTGATGATTGCAGGAAGATAAGTCTCCCTGTCGAGATATCCGTTATTGATTCCCCAGGCAAAGCCATATACAAAAAAGGCAGTGGCGCTCATTTCAGGATTGGGATAGCTCCCGGGATCAAGCAGGCTAGCGTGCCAGCAGCCGTCAGGGCCCTGAAGTGAAAGTATTTTTGAAGCCATATCTTTAAATATTTCCTCAAAATAATCTTTATGCTCATAGCCTGACGGAAGTTCATTTAATATCACGGGTAGTCCTGCCAATACCCAACCGTTCCCCCTTCCCCAGAAGACTTTTGTGCCGTTGGCTTCTTTCATGCCGAAATATCGTGAATCCCTGTAATAAAGATGTTCCTCCTTATCGTACAGGTAATCCGTTGTGGCCTTAAACTCCTGAAACATAAAGTCAAGATACTTCTTTTGTCCTGTAACATTTGCCATCTTTGTCCAGACCGTGGGACCCATGAAAATTGCATCGCACCAGGCCCAGCGCTGGGTCGGCCAGTAATCGTCGGTATAAACGAATTCAAGGCTCCCTGTTGCAGGATCATCAAGTATATTATCGAGATGTTTACGTACCGGCCCGATCATTTTTATGTCATGATATTTTCGGTATAGTTCAACGTAGGTCTGACCAACACAATAATCATCTGCGTGATACCTGCCCAAAGGCTGATCCGGCTGCTTGTAAGACCAGGAATTTTCCTCTGCCTTGCCTCTCAACCATTCAAAATATGATTCATCGCCCGATATGCCAGCCCACTTGACCATTCCTGCATAAAGGGCAGCATTGGTCCAGTCAGCTGCCGGGTGAACGAGCGGCGTCCTGATCTGCCAGTCGGCTATAGTTTTCAGAACTTTTTTAATATCATTCTTCGTAAGGTCATCCCGGAAGGATGCAGCTTGCCTGTTTTGCGACCTGACTGACAAACAAGATATCAGCAAAAGAAATACGAATATTGTCCTCGAGTGATTCATTGAATATTATTTAAAGTTTTGACAGGTATATTTCAAATTTTAAATTTTTGAGAAAGTTCTGCAACAATGTTACGGAAATCATATGAAAAATCGTCTTTTGTCTTTTAAAACGGATGTAAATTTAATATTGACATTTGACATATTACTTGAATTATTGGTTTGAATTTCCTATTTTCGTGATCGTTAACGATGTTAAATTTTCAAATTTAGATATTTTTAGAATCCTGTAAAATTATGAAGTCATTTATTAATGATAATTTTTTGCTGGGAAATAAAACTGCGGTTAATCTGTATCATAAATATGCTGAAAATCAGCCCATAATAGATTTCCATTGTCATCTCTCACCTGCAATGATCGCAGAGGACCGGCATTTTGGAAATCTCTCCCAGGCCTGGCTTGAGGGAGATCACTACAAATGGCGCGCAATGCGGAGTAACGGTATATCTGAAAGATTTTGCACAGGCAATGCATCTGACATTGACAAGTTCCGGAAATGGGCAGAGACTGTTCCGGCTACCCTGGGAAATCCGTTATATCACTGGACCCATCTGGAACTGGCACGGTATTTCAATATTTATGAGCTTCTTTCTCCGTCTACTGCAGAGGGAATATATGAAAAGGCAACTGCCATGCTCAGAACAAAAGAATTCAGCATCAAATCCATTATAAGGAATATGAATGCTGAGATAATCTGCACTACGGATGATCCTACCGACTCACTTGAGCATCACATCAGCCTTAAGAAATCTTTTGAGATAACTGTGCTTCCTACCTTCAGACCGGATAACGTATTGAAAACAAGTGATCCTGAAAAGTTTAAAAAATACCTGGATCAACTCGGACATGCCAGCGGAACCACGATCAAGACTTTCTATAACCTTATCGAAGCTCTTCACCGGCGGCATACATACTTCCACGAAACAGGCTGTCGTCTTTCCGACCATGGTCTTGACCGCTTCTATTTTGCCGACTGTACCCCCTCAGAGGTAAATTCCGTATTCAGGAAGCTACTCAAAGGAAACGAAGTTTCAGCTGAGGATAGCGAAAAATACAGATCGGCAGTAATGATTGAGCTTTGCAAGATGAATCATGAGCGAGGCTGGACCCAGCAATTTCACGTAGGTGCCCTGAGAAATAACAATTCGAGGAAATTCAGGCAGATGGGCCCGGATACGGGCTGGGATTCGATCGGTGTTCCTCAGGATGCAGTTAAAATGTCGAGGTTTCTCGATGCGCTCGACAATACTGATCAGCTTGCAAGAACAATCCTTTACAATCTGAACCCTTCTGACAATGAAATGATGATTACAATGGCCGGCAATTTCAATGACGGCTCCTATCCCATGAAGGTCCAGTACGGTGCTGCATGGTGGTTTCATGATCAGATGAACGGAATGGAAAAACATCTGAAAGACCTTTCATCATTGGGCCTTCTGAGAAGATTTGTCGGAATGGTGACGGATTCCAGAAGCTTCCTCTCCTACCCCAGGCATGAATATTTCCGGAGGCTTGCCTGCAATTTCATTGGCGAACAGGTTGAAAAAGGCCTCATACCTGATGATGATGACCTGCTTAAACCCTTGATCGAGGGTATATCCTATAAAAATGCGAGGAATTATTTTAACTTTAATAAAAAACCAAGCTGACATGAATGAATTTAATTTAAGGGATAAAGTTGCAGTCATTACCGGCGGTGCCGGGATAATCTGTTCAGTGATGGCAAGGTCACTCGCAGCACAGGGTGTAAAATGCGCTGTCCTTGACCTGAACAGGGAAGCCGCCCTTCGGGTATCGTCAGATATAGAAAAAGATCTGGGAATTGCCACCCTTGGGATTTCAGCCAATGTACTGGACAAAGCCTCTCTGATTGCGGCAAAAAAAGAGATCAATGATAAATTTGGTCCCATTGATATACTGGTAAATGGAGCGGGCGGAAACTCACCGGCCGGAACCACGAAGGTCGAAAAGATGGATGGAACCGTGAACGAAAATCTTGAGGACACCTTTTTCGGCCTGCAGATCTGAAGGGTTTGATAAGGTTTTTGACATTAATTTTAAAGGCACACTTATACCCTCCATGGTTTTTGCTACCGACATGGTCAGAAAGAAATCCGGAGTGATAATAAATATATCATCGATGAATTCTTACCGCCCCCTCACAAAAATTGCAGCTTATTCCGCTGCAAAAGCGGCTATAAATAACTTCACACAATGGCTTGCCGTACACTTTTCCAAAACGGGAGTCAGGGTAAATGCCATCGCTCCCGGCTTCCTGCTTACAAATCAGAACAGGTTCCTCATGATAGATGAAACAACTGGCGGACCAACCCCCAGGGGATTGAAGGTACTGAAGGGCACACCGATGGAACGCTATGCTGTACCTGAAGAATTAACAGGCACACTGCTTTATCTTGTGTCTGAGATGTCTAATTTTGTGACCGGTGTAGTCATTCCTGTCGACGGCGGATTCAGTGCATATAGCGGAGTGTAGACTATATACTGCAGGTCTAAGCTTAGAGACAGGTTGAAAGGAGAAGAACTCCTGTTGCCTGATATTATTTGGGATAAGAAAGAGGAAATTTGTAATGCTATAAAACGGAATATTAGTTATGATATACTTCCAGTCAGGTTCTGAAAATACAGTAATTGACGGTAAGGATCTGGAACAGGGTCTCTGCACTGCACTGGACAAACTGGGTACAGTGAAAAAAGTTCTCGTTGTTCCCCCTGATTTTACCCGTTTTCATTCCAGGGCCGGTGAACTGACAACCTTGATATACAATTACTATAAAGACAGGCTCAAGGACATTCTTCCGGCTCTGGGCACTCACGTTAAAATGTCTGATGATCAGCTGGAGATCATGTTTCATGGTGTTCCCCGCGGTCTGTTCCGTGTTCATGACTGGAGGAAGGATGTTGTTACTATAGGTACTGTTCCTGGTGACTTTGTTTCAAATATCACCAATGGAGCACTGGATTATTCCTGGCCCGCACAACTGAACAGATTGGTATTCAACGGGGGGCATGATCTTATACTCTCGGTTGGACAGGTTGTTCCGCATGAAGTAATAGGAATGGCGAGTTATAACAAAAACCTTCTGGTCGGCACAGGCGGGCCTGAGGGTATTAACAAAAGTCACTTCCTGGGAGCAGTATATGGAATGGAGCGGATAATGGGCAAGTACCACAATCCGGTAAGGGACCTGCTCAATTATGCCGATTCAAAGTTTATGTCTCATCTTCCTGTAGTTTATGTACAGACCGTGATCGGACGTGAAAGTGACGGGAAGCTTGTTATCCGGGGCCTCTATATAGGGGATGATGAAGAGGTATTCCGGCTGGCTTCCGAACTCTCCATAAAGGTGAACTTTTCAAGGCTGGACAAACCCCTGAAAAAAGTTATCGTGTATCTCAATCCTTCAGAATTCAAGAGCACCTGGCTGGGAAATAAGAGCATTTACCGAACCAGAATGGCTATGGCAGACAATGGTGAACTCATTGTACTGGCTCCCGGGCTGAAAGAATTCGGTGAAGACAGGGAAATTGACCGGTTGATAAGAAAATACGGTTACAGGGGAACACCTGAAACACTGAAATCCCTTGGGGAAAATGAAGAACTGAGAAATAACCTGAGTGCGGCTGCCCACCTCATTCATGGCAGTTCTGAAAGCAGGTTTTCCATAACTTACTGCCCGGGCTTCATATCACAGGAAGAGATTGAGTCGGTAAATTTCAGATACCAGGATCTCAGTAAAATGTTGAAAAAATACAATCCTGACAACATGAATGAAGGTTTCAACAGGATGAGTGATGGCGAAGAAATATTCTATATATCAAATCCGGCACTCGGATTATGGACATCAGGGGAAAGACTGAACGGCTAAATTAACATGATACCAATAATATGATAAACTGGGGAATCATAGGATGTGGAAATGTCACAGAACTCAAGAGCGGGCCCGCATTCAATAAAATTGAAGGATCAAGGCTTATTGCTGTGACCAGAAGGAATAAAGCGCTTGCCGAAGATTATGCACGGCGACACAATGTACCAAAAGTCCATTCTACCGGATTTGACCTAATCAGTGATAAGGATATTGATGCTGTTTATGTCGCCACACCTCCGGGCAGTCACATGGAATATGCCATTGCGGCTATCGAGGCCGGAAAACCTGTTTACATTGAAAAACCTATGGCAGTGAATCATGCCGAATGTCAACGGATCAATGAAGCTGCTGAAAAGAAAGGAATACCGGTATTCGTGGCATATTACAGACGCGCGCTCCCAGGATTTCTCAAGGTAAAGGAGTTCATCGAAAACGGAAGCATCGGGAGGGTGCGTTTTCTCCAGATGCAGCTCTTCAAGAGTCCCTCTGAAGATGAAAAAGCCGGAAGGCTACCATGGCGTGTCGATCCTGCTATTTCAGGGGGTGGGCATTTCTTTGACCTTGCCTGTCATCAGCTCGATTACCTTGACTTTCTCTTCGGATCCATACAGAAGGTTCAGTCGTTAGTGCTGAACCAGGGAGGTCTTTACAAAGCCGAAGATTTTGTGAGTGCAGAGTTCGAATTTCCTGACAATATAGCCGGAACCGGCACCTGGTGTTTCAATGCTTCAGCGGAAAGCAACCGTGATACCATTGAGATAACAGGCACAAAAGGATTTATTAAGTTCTCTGCTTTCAGTTTTGAGCCAATAGTGGTCGCAAATGAGTCAGGCCGGATGGAATATCGGAACGAACGTCCTGAGCATGTCCAGTATTACCTGATTGAAAAGATCGTGAGGGCCCTTGAAGGGAAAGGGGAATCACCGAGTACCGGTATCTCAGGTGCAAGAACAAGCCATGTTATGGATGATATTGTGCGGGGTTACTACAATAAAATGACATAATAACATAATTAAATTCATACTCATGGATACACTTTCTGACATCGGATTAATAGGATTAGCTGTTATGGGAGAAAACCTTGTACTCAATATGGAGAGCAAGGGTTTCAGAGTCTCCGTTTACAACCGCCACACAAAGAAAGTCGATGACTTTCTCAGCGGCAGAGCCAGGGGCAAAAACATAACCGGCACACACTCTATTGAGGAATTGGTTAAGACCCTCTCGAGTCCGAGGAAAGTTATGATGATGATTAAAGCGGGAGATGCCGTCGATGAAATGATTGCCACGCTCCTGCCCCTGTTGTCACCAGGAGACACTATCATTGACGGGGGAAATACGCATTTCCCTGACACCAACAGAAGAACTGCGCTGGTTGAGAGCAAAGGACTTCTGTACATCGGCACGGGGGTATCGGGAGGTGAAGAGGGAGCTTTGCACGGGCCTTCAATAATGCCCGGAGGATCACCTGGTGCCTGGCCAATTGTAAAACCCATATTACAGGCAATTGCAGCAAAAGTTGAGGATGGGTCGCCTTGTTGTGACTGGGTTGGTGAAAATGGCGCCGGACACTTTGTAAAAATGGTGCATAACGGGATAGAATATGGCGATATGCAACTTATTACTGAGGCGTATCAGATAATGCGTGATCTCCTCAGGCTTAATGCTGAAGAGATGCATGAGATTTTCAGGGAGTGGAATGAAGGCGAACTGGACAGCTATCTGATCGAGATTACCCGTGATATTCTGGCTTATAAAGATACCGACGGAAGCCCTCTGGTGGATAAGATCCTTGACACCGCCGGACAAAAAGGAACAGGCAAGTGGACTGGTATCGCAGCTCTTGACCTTGGAATTCCTCTTACTCTGATCGGGGAAGCAGTCTTTTCGAGATGTCTTTCTGCTGTAAAGGATGAGCGTGTCCTTGCTTCCGGGATACTGCATGGCCCTACTCCTGTGTTTGAAGGTGACAGAACAGAGTTTATCAATAATATCAGGGATGCACTCTATGCTTCCAAGATAGTCTCATATGCACAGGGTTATGCACTGATGAAAGCGGCAGCAGTGGAATATGGATGGAACCTCAACTATGGAGGCATAGCGCTTATGTGGAGAGGTGGATGCATAATCAGATCTGCCTTCCTGGGGAAGATAAAGGAGGCTTTTGCAAATAATCCCTCAATTACCAACCTTCTTCTTGATCCCTATTTCAGGACTAAGGTTGGAGGGGCTGAAGCCGGATGGAGAAAAGTCGTTTCAACCGCAGTATTGAACGGCATACCTGTCCCTGCAATAGCCTCTGCACTTGGATATTACGACGGTTATCGCTGCGAAAGGCTGCCTGCCAACCTTTTGCAGGCCCAGCGCGATTATTTCGGAGCTCATACATATGAGCGGACAGACAAACCTCGAGGTGAATTCTTCCATACCAACTGGACCGGACGTGGTGGGACTACCGCTTCTTCAACGTATAATGTATAAGCCTGAACTTTGAAAATAACCTTAAGTTAACCTTTTATGAGTAAAACCGGAAATTACCGTTGGCGGATATTGGCAATGCTCTTCTTCGCCCTGACCATCAACTACTTTGACCGAAGTCTCCTCGGGGTAATGGCACCGAAGCTGATGGAGATCTTCAAATGGTCAAATAAAGACTATGCTCTTGTAAACATGTCGTTTAAAACAGCCTATGCTATCGGTCTGCTGCTTATGGGAAGACTGATTGACCGGCTGGGGACCAGGAAAGGATTTACCTTGTCAATACTTATCTGGAGTATTTTCGGAATGCTGCATGCAACTATTTCCAGAGGATTTGCACTGATCGGCTTTATCCTTGCCAGGTTTGGCCTCGGATTTGGAGAATCAGGCAACTTTCCTGCAAGTATTAAAACAGTTGCTGAATGGTTTCCCAAAAAGGAAAGAGCACTGGCAACGGGGATATTCAACGCAGCAACAAGCATAGGTGCAATACTGGCACCCATAGTGGTAATGTTCCTGGTAGCGGAGAATGGTGACGGATGGCGATATCCCTTCCTTTTAACCGGCGCATTATCAGGATTGTGGGTATTTATCTGGCTTAAAATCTACAAAAAACCGGAAATCAATCCAAAAGTCTCCTCCGCTGAACTGACTTATATTCTAAGTGATTCAGATATTGAAACAACTGAGAAGATTCCATGGTCCAAAGTATTCCCTCTCAGGCAGACCTGGGCTTTCTCCCTCACCAAGATTCTGGATGCAGTTTGGTGGTTTTACCTGTTCTGGGGAGGTAAATTCCTGTTCGATCAGTTCGGGATAAATATTAAAACACTGGCTCTTCCGCTTCTAATCATCTATGTCCTCGCTGATTTCGGAAGTGTCCTGGGAGGATGGTTCTCATCAATGCTGATAAAAAAAGGTAGAAGCATAAACTTTTCAAGGAAGATAACACTTCTGATATGCGGAATAATAATCCTTCCGGTATCATTTGCCACTAAAACAGACAATCAATGGATAGCTATTGTGCTTATAGGAATAGCTGCAGCTGGCCATCAGGCCTGGTCCGCCAATGTCTTTACCTTTGCAAGTGATATCTTTCCTAAAAAAGCAACCGCATCGGTAGTCGGAATAGGTGGTATGGTCGGGGCTGTTTCAGGCATAATTGCCGATTTCAGCCTGGGATCCGTATTGGATGCACAGGGTAAGGATGGTTATTTTTATGCTTTTCTGATTGCCGGAACTCTTTATCTGGTTATCCTTGGAATAGTCCACTGGATGATGCCTGATATGATCCCGCTGGGCGATGATCTTAAACCTGTTAAAAATTAATTATTCATTGCGCCCTGCCTAACCAACGATTCTCATTATGACCGCTGTAAAAACCAGATTAAAGGATATAGCCAGGCTTGCCGGAGTATCCATTGGCACGGTCGACAGAGTTCTTCATGAAAGAGGAGAAGTAGCGGTGAAAACAAGGGAAAGGGTTAAACGGATTCTTGAAGAAACTAAGTATTCTCCCGATCTGATGGCTCAGGTACTTAAATCCAGGAAAGGCTATCATATAATTTCCCTGCTGCCTGAACCCTCAAAGGATAATGTATTCTGGGAAAAGCATTCGGCAGGTATCAAAAGAGCACTGGAAGAACTTAATTTTTTCCATATCACGCTCACACAGGTCAGTTTCGATATGCTGGATGAAAAGGATTTTCAGCTTAAAGCAGATGATGTGTTAAACCTTAACCCTGACGGTGTGTTACTGGCACCAATATTTAAATCTGAATCAATTACATTCTGCAACTTTCTGACTGAAATGAGAATACCGTTTGTATTTGTTGACGGGTTCATAGAGAATACAGAATTCCTGGCCTATATCGGTGAGGACATCTTCAGCAGCGGAAGAGTAGCCGGTCAGCTCGCTGACCTCATTACTCCGGAAAAAAGTGATATTCTGATTGTCAGCATAGCGCGAAATATTGAGAATGTCCACCATCTTAACCACCGGATGGAGGGTTTTCTTGATTATTTTGAAAAATCCGGAAGAAACAGAGGGAGGAAATTAAAGGTCACCATACCTGATGCTTCGTTATTAAGCGTAGCAACAGAACTCGATAAGGCATTTGCCAGATATCCTGATACAGGCACCATTTTCATGTCGGGTTCAAAATCATACCTGATCGCAGAATATCTTGAATTAAAAGGATTTAAAACGGTACATCTTATAGGCTATGACCTTCTGGATAATAACGTGAGGTATCTCAGATCAGGGATAATCAGGTTCCTGATAGGACAGCGACCGGAAGAACAGACCTATAAAGCAGTAAAAAAGCTTCTTGAGTATCTGTCCCTGAGCAGGCTGCCTGAAAGTATGGAATACCTGCCCATAGATATTATTACATCTGAAAATGTAGATTTCTTTTTAACTAAAGCAGTAAATTGAATTGAGAAGAACCTTTAAACTACACACATGAAGACACTTGGAAAATATTCCTTTGGCCTGGGCGACAGATTCGGGCATCAGGGAGAAGCACAGCTGAAAGCAATCATTGAAGCAGCCGCCCATGGAATTGATATAACGCCTGTATGGAACAAATCAAACAGGGAACATATAACCATTGGGACCCAGCCTGATGATGTAAGGGATGAAGCTGACCATGTGACTAATAAAGCGGGTTTTCTTAAAGACTATTTTGTCGATGCAGATCATATAAATATAGATACCGTCGACCGCTTCATCGGTTGCTCCGATTTTTTTACAATAGATGTGGCATCATATATCGGGAAGAAGGCTGATGATGATGAGATCAAGGAGTTCCTGTCTGCCGCTGTAAGGTACCTGGGTGACCTTAATATTCCGGGTATTTCGAAATCATTCAATATATCAGAACGGCTGCTTACCGGGTTTGCTGAGAAGTATCTCTTTGCGGCTGTCAGGGCAGGTGATATCTATGGAAAGATTGAAAAAATCAAAGGAAAGGGCAATTTTATAACGGAAGTCTCTATGGATGAAGTGCCCGAACCCCAGACACCCGTCGAACTCTTTTTTATACTGATGATGCTGGCATCGGAAGATATACCACTTCAGACAATAGCACCCAAATTCACAGG
The DNA here is from genome assembly GCA_963789465.1 of uncultured Bacteroidales bacterium. Lineage (GTDB taxonomy): Bacteria > Bacteroidota > Bacteroidia > Bacteroidales > VadinHA17 > LD21. The sequence goes on along the minus strand of CAWBLL010000019.1, from coordinate 779,156 downwards.
CAGATTTAATAAAGGAGTTGATTACTCTGGTGATCCGATTGCCTTTGCCAGCGAATTTGAATCTGACCTTAAAGTTATCGACTTTGCAATAAAGGAATTCGGATTGCCTGATAATCTGAAGATGAGCATACATTCAGGTTCCGATAAATTTGCCATATACCCGCACATCGGATCATTGATCCGCAGATACGACAAGGGAATACATGTTAAAACGGCCGGCACTACCTGGCTTGAGGAATTAATAGGCTTGTCCGAATCCGGAGGGGAAGCCCTCGGCTTCGCAAAGGAAATTTATTTTGAATCGCTTGAAAAGATAGAAGAACTATGTGCTCCCTATGCCGATGTAATTGACATCAGGATTGAAAATCTGCCTTCAAAACCGGAAGTTGCTAAGTGGGACCCGGAACAATTCGCGGCTTCAATAAGGCATATTCCCGGTAACCTGCAATATAATTCCGATATGCGACAGCTCCTCCATGTTGCTTATAAACTGGCGGCCCACAGGATGCAGACTTTTTACGGTCTACTTGACAAATACAAATCACAGGTTGCCCGGGAAGTCTATGAAAATATTTACAGCAGGCACATCTGCAGATTATTTGAAGTAAAATAATTTATTAAGGCTGAGTGCCTGAACCTGCAATAATTTATAAATTTGAGACCAATCATTAATTAATTAAAAAAGGAGGTTATTATGCCAGGACCAGGTGTTTATTGGTTTGGAAAAGAGGAGATGGATGAAGCTTTGGAAGTATTGCAAAGCGGTTATCTTTTCCGTTATGGAGATGAATCTGATCCTAAATTTTTAAAGAAGGTTTATACTCTTGAAAAACAGTTTGCCAAATACTGCGGAGCAGGATATGCGCTTGCAACATCCTCAGGTACATCGTCATTGCTTGTATCTGCTGTCGCACTCGGCCTCAAACCGGGTGATGAAGTGATTGTCCCCGCCTATACCTTTGTAGCCAGTTATTCGGCACTTATATTCCTGGGGCTTGTACCTGTACTTGCTGAAATTGACGAGAGTCTGTGTCTGGATCCTTCAGACATCGAGCACAGGATTACAGAACGCACGAAGGCAATAATGCCGGTTCATATGCTTGGCAATCCTTGCGACCTTGACAGAATCATGGCTATAGCAAAAAAACACGGATTGTATGTGCTTGAAGATTGCTGTCAGGCAGCCGGAGCCTCATATAAAGGCAAAAAAATAGGTACGATTGGCGATATGGGAGCATTTTCACTCAACATCTTCAAAACCATCAACAGCGGGGATGGTGGTCTTGTGATCACTGACAATATTGATCTCTATGAAATTGCATTCGGGATGCATGATCAGGGACATAAGCCAAACAGGACCGGTGTCGAAGTCGGAAAAAGGATCCTTTTAGGCCTCAATTTCAGGCTGAATGAACTTTCAGCTGCTGTGGCGCTTGCCCAGTTAGGCAAGCTTGATATGATAGTCTCCACACTTCGTCAAAAAAGGAGCCTTCTTAAAAAGCTGATCTCAAAAGCAAATGGATTTAAATTCAGAACCTTAAATGATCCGGAAGGAGATTGCGCGACACTCTGCACTGTGATTTTTGACAGCAGGGAAAAGGCTCTTAAAGTATCAAAGGCACTCGGATCAAAAACTGTAGATCAAAGCGGATGGCATGTCTATGCCAATATGGAACATGTTATGGCTCATCTCAAAACAATAGGACAACCTCATACTAAAGGATCTTATCCAAAAACCGACGATATACTCAGCCGCAGCATGAATATCAGTGTCGGTGTTGTTGATGGCGGACTCGGAGCCGGATGGGGAATTAATATCAATTCAACAGAATCTGAAATAGAAAATGCAGCAGAAATGTTCATAAAAGCCTGCGGTTAATATTAAACTTTAACCAATAAATCTCAAAAGCTGTGAAAACGGGACTCAGAAAAAACTCAACCTGGTCGATTGTTGTACCGACCAGCATGGGTGTTCGCATTACTGCTGTCAATGCGCAGCCTACACATACCAGTGACACTTTTTTTATGCATGCCACCAGTGCTGAAACGAATGTTGCCAACATCGCCGCCAGCCTTGGCCTTCCTGTGAAAGTACTGACCACCTTTGTGAAGGAGAGTCCCATAGCAAGAAGGATAAAGGATAGTCTTGCAGGCAGGCATATGAGCTATGAAGGCAAAGAGGTCGAACAGGGAGGCCCCTGGGGTTACCGTCACCAGTTCAATATTGCAGACAGCGGTTACGGGGTACGTGGCCCCAGAGTACATAATGACCGGGCCGGCGAGGTAGGAAGAACTCTAAATGTAAACGATTTTGACCTAAACAGGATATTTAAAGAAGAGGGAGTCAGTATACTTCATTTGTCAGGGTTGATAGCCGCACTTTCACCTGAAACAGGTAATTTCTGTCTTGAGCTTGCAAAAGCAGCAGGGAAAAACGGCACCAAAATATCTTTTGATCTCAATTACCGTGCTTCATTCTGGAAGGGTCGTGAGAAAGAATTAAGCATTATATTTAAAGAGATAGCAAGTGCTTCAGATATCCTTGTAGGAAACGAAGAGGATTTTCAGCTTTGCCTGGGGATTGAAGGACCCGAAGAGGGAGGAAAAGCTGTAACCGAACAGATCGACACCTTCAAAACAATGATCAGCCGGGTGAAGAAGACTTTCCCCAATGCCTCAGTATTTGCCACTACCCTGCGCCAGGTCATCACTAGCAACCATCATCTCTGGGGCGCGATAATGCTGGAGGGTGAAAACTGGTATGTGGTTGAACCAAGGGAAATATATGTGCTTGACAGAATAGGAGGAGGCGATGGTTTTGTGGGAGGTTTGCTCTATGCAATACTGAAGGAGTGGGAACCTTCAAAATGGCTGGAATTCGGATGGGCATGCGGTGCCCTTGCCACGACCTCAGTGACCGACTATGCCCATCCTGCCGATGAAGATCAGGTCTGGAGCATATGGAAGGGCAACGCCAGGGTAAAACGGTAAAATATTTTATCCAGATATCTTTAAACATATGATAATGAAATTATTAAAGCGATGGGCTTTAATTATATTAGTCGGGTATTTTCCCATTATGGTCTTAAATGGAAACGACCGGAATATTGCGGAACCTGTTCATAGCATAAGCAAAATAAAAGATATTGTTATATATGAGGATCCCATCTTTTATTCCACGTTTCCATCGGTTATCAGACGGCCTTCCGGTGAATATATTGTGGCGTTCCGGCGCGCTCCCGACCGTCAAATATTCGGAGAAAGAGGGACAAGCCATGTGGACCCGAAAAGTTACCTGGTAAGGGTAGGTTCAAGTGATGGAGAGACCTGGTCAGAAGAACCACAACTCATATATGCCCATCCCTTCGGCAGATCCCAGAACCCCTGTCTTCTGCAGCTGAGTGAAGGTACTTTGATATGTACCAGTTACGGATGGGCATTCGTCAGGGAAGAGGGTACTTGTTGTCTATTATTTCAACAGGCAGAATGGAACAAGGCATGTTGCCGGTACTATCCTTGAAATCGATTGATGTCGCTTTTGGGACGATGAATGGTAGCTGAATGAGAGAATGTTACAAATACTTAATAAAATCTGAAAAATGAAAATTAAAAACACTTCTGACCTGAACCGCATAACAGGTTTCAGTATTTTACTCTTCAGCCTTCTGGTAAATATTCAGTGCCAGAGACAGAAAGCAGCTGACATTGCTGTCTATTCCTCCTCCATCGATGGTGACCGGCTGACCAGACTTGAAGGAATCTCCTTCAGAGGAATGAAAGCTGACGATATGCCGGCGATAGTCATTGACACAGCCTCCCGCTATCAGAAGATTGATGGATTCGGTGCTACTTTTAACGAGGCAGGGATGATTTGTCTAAACTCCCTTGGCGCTGAATCCAGGGACAGCGTGCTGAGAAACCTGTTTGATCCTGAATCTGGTTCCGGATATACGCTTATGAAGTCGCCCATTGCAGCCTGTGATTTTGCCTCTGCCGGTCAATGGTATACCTATGATGATACACCCGGGGATACTTCTATGTCACATTTTACCATAGAAAGGGATCTTGGTCCAAATGGGCTGGTGACATTTATTAAGGAGGCTTCGGCGTTCGGAAAGTTCGAAATTGAATCTCCCATGGATTTCGCGCCCGACTGGATGTACTTCGGACTGAAAGATGGAGAAAAACATATTAAACCCGTATATTATAAAGCCCTTGCCAAATACTATTCAAAATTTATTCAGGCTTATGCTGCTGAAGGAATAAAAATCGATTATCTGGATTTATTTAATGAAGCCGATAATCCATGGTACTCCAATGTAACATACGAAGAGATAGGAAAGATGATCAAAGGTTACGTTGCTCCTCGTCTTAAGGCTGACGGTCTGACAACTGAAATACAGTTTGGTGAGACATCAACCCGACCTGAGGCAGTCAGTAGATTCCCACCTGTTCTGAGCGACCCTGATATTCTGAAAGATATTCATTCCCTGACCATACATGGCTACGACTGGGACAAATTTTCCTCAGTAATGGAGTTACATAACAAATTTCCGGAGCTGCCTATCTGGATGACAGAGGTCTGCTATGCAAGGGTTGGCAATATGCCTACCAATGAACCAAAAGACAGACCCCTCCCACTGCCGGTCTATGATTTTTCCGACGGTGAATTCTGGGGTAACATGATTATGAATGACATGAAAAACTGGGTATCCGGATGGATTTACTGGAATATGATTCTGGACCAGGACGGAGGTCCATGGCTTGTTTCAGTTGAACATTCCGACCCGGATGACAACCGTCAGCAACCTGTTATCATAATAGACAGAAATACTAAGAAAACCACATATACAGGACTCTACTATTACCTGGCACATTTCAGCAAATTCGTCAGGCCTGGAGCTTATCGTATCAATACATCAGGAAGTTCAAAGCAACTTAATTTTGCCGGGTTCCAGAATTCAGATGGCAGCATAGTCCTCAACATAATTAACAACGGGGATGCGACAACATGCAAAGTGGTTTGGAAAAACCAAATGGCGATAAGTAAACTCAAGAAACACTCCATCACAACCCTGAAGTGGAATAAACCTCTATCCTGAGAAAGAGATCCTAAAGTACAAAACAATTCAAAAAATTTAATTATGGCAGGAATTTTCAGATTTACTTTTGGCCACTGGAATATACATGAAGGGGCCGATCCGTTTGGTCTGGCAGTACGCAAATCACTGAGTTTCACCACTAAGCTTGCCTTTTACAAAAAACTTGGCTTTGACGGGGTACAGTTTCATGATGATGATGCCGTACCTGATTGGAAATTTATATCCTCAGATCTCTTCTGCCCGGTGGAAAAATATGATATTTTAAAACAGATGCAAGGAAACCTTACACCGACCATTAAATATTGAAAGTATTACAGGCATACTTATGGCTTTCTGTCTGGCAGCTGGTGCGCAGACGGACTGTTCAGACCGTTCTGTCTCTCCTGAAGGGAAAGGCCTGCCGATATGATGGCTGTGCTTAATGAACGTTACTCGCTTAGACTTTAATAATCGAAGTATCTGCGTGATTCTCACTGAGATAATGATGGTTAATTTATCAAGGCAGGCTATCCGCGAGCAGTTTTGAATATAGGTTCTATGCGATATGGTGACCCTTATTCCATCGTTTTCATTCCAAACACCGGTTTTGGCTCAGTTTGAATAAGATCAAAGATTATTATCTCATTAGGTCCTTCAAATAACCATGATTCCGGACAGAAAAGCCTTTTTTGGGGGCCAATGTTCCAGTAACGGCCAAGGTTATGACCATTGATCCATACTACGCCTTTCGTATAATTTGAAACATCAATGAATGTATCGCCGGTTCTGTTGATGAAAAAACTCCCACGGAATAATATCCCTGGTTTGTTATGGGTTCGTCCTGAGGATCTGAGATCGTAAATGAATTTTTTATCCATCGGCAGATTATACACCTTCCAGTTCATCAGTGTCATGCCATTGAGGGTTACCCTGTCGGTTATCCCTTTTCTGTCAATCATGTATTCTGCGAAATTGATGCGGCCCATATCTTCTACCAAAATCTCAAGTAAGGGATTAGGTACATTTGTTACCGGTAATTCAATGGAATTTATGCCTTCTCTCCTGTCCAGGTTTCCAAGATAGACACCATTAAGGAAAACCGTTGCAAAATCATGAATATCAGTCACAACCAGATGACCAGATTTATGTCCTACAAGCTCGGTGGTATATAAAATAAAACCATTGTTCTGGTCATACGATTCCATGGGTTTTGGCTGAACAGCCAGCACCGGCTGGGGAAGTTCATCCCATACACTAGCGAAAGGCTGCAGTCCGATTGCAGGTATTTCCATTATTGGAACAGGATCGGGCATAGCAGGCAGTTTTTTCCCTTTTGGAAGATAGGATCCTATCAGATTGCGGAGTGCATAGTATTTTGGTGTTGCCTCTCCCTGTTCATTTATCGGGGCATCATAATCATAGCTTGTAATATCCGGCTCATAGCCTTTCCTGCCTGAGTTTGCACCGGCAGAAAATCCGAAATTGGTTCCGCCATGTATAACATACAGGTTAAATGATTTTTTTGTATCCATCAGGAATTTTACTTCTTTAAGGAGTTTCGTGGTATCAGGTTTTGCCCATTCTTCTCCCCAGTGTGTAAGCCAGCCGGGATAAGTCTCGCTGCTAAGCAAGGGAACACCGGGACACACTTTCCTGGCAAGGTCAAAATCTGCCTCCGTGCTTCCCGGATTGAGGCCAACAGCGCTGCCAGGCAGAGAGCCTGCTTCAAGCATATAATCTGTTGCCCCGTCAGCCGTGAAAGTCGGAATGTCGACACCTGCTTCCTGCCACAATTCTTTTAATCGTGTCATGTAATTCCTGTCATTACCGTAGCTGCCATATTCGTTCTCAATCTGGAGCATCAGAACGGGTCCACCCCTTGTTATCATATATGGCTTGATCTCTTCAGCCAGCCTTGAGATATATTTTTCTACAGCAGCCATATAGCGCGGATCCATGCATCTTATTTTTATATCGGGTATCTTCAGAAGATAGGGAGGTAAACCGCCGAAGTCCCATTCGGCACAGACATATGGACCAGGCCGCACAATCAGCCACATCCCCTCTTCATCAACCATTTTAAAAAATTCCCGGAGGTTATGATTGCCTGTTGAGAAATCGTAAACGCCTGGTTCGGTTTCATGGTAATTCCAGAATATATATACAGCTATCGTATTGCATCCCATTGCCTTGGCCATCTGTATACGCTGCCGCCAGTATTCCTGAGGAATCCTGGCAGGGTGCAGTTCTCCACTGATTATCTGATAGGGCTGCTTATCAAGAAGGAATTCTGATGTTCCAAGAGTAAAGGTATGCTTGGCAGATTGAGCCAGGAGGTTTGAGCCTGACATGAGTATGAGTACCGTGAATATTTTAACGAGGTTGTTCATGTAGGTATTTATTATCTTGTTAAATGGCCTGAAAGCTATGAAGTTTTTTATAAAGACCGTCAGTTTTTTCCATAAGTTCCGCATGTGTTCCGGTTTCGACAATCCGCCCATCATCCATAACTACGATCAGATCGGCATGCAGGATTGTGGAAAGTCGGTGCGCGATCACGATGGAAGTGCGATTTTCCATGAGTTTGATTATTGCATCCTGCACGAGTCTTTCCGATTCGGTGTCGAGGGCCGAAGTTGCTTCATCCAGAATGAGAATGGGAGGATTGGCCATAATTGCTCTGGCAATGCTTATGCGCTGCTTTTGTCCTCCGCTTAGCTTATTTCCTGATTCCCCCACAAGAGAATCGTACCCATCTTTGGTTTCCTTTATGAATTCATGAGCATTTGCTATGGTGGCCGCATATTGTATCTGCTCAATATCATACTTATCAACCCCGAATGCAATGTTCTGCATGAATGAGGTATTGAAAAGGATTGGCTGCTGGCTGACAATTCCCATTAGGAACCTGAGATTACGGAGCTTAAGGTCCCTGATATCTATCCCGTCGATAAGGATACTTCCCTGGTCTGCATCCATAAATCGTGGCAGCAGGTCGGCAAGGGTCGATTTTCCGGCTCCTGATTTCCCAACTATTGCAACAGTCTGGCCCTTCCTGATCTTAAGATTTATATCCCTCAGCACAGGCTCAGTGTTGTAGGCGTACCACACCCCACGGAATTCTATCGATTCATTGAATCCGCCAATCGCTATTCCATCCTCCTTCTCTGCAATTTTTTCTTCTGCATCCAATACCTGGTCAATCCTGTCAATAGAAGCCATTCCTTTCTGGATTGCAAACCAGGCGGTTGTAATGTTTTTGGCAGGCTGAATGATCTGAGAAAAAACTATCAGAAAAGCTATAAGCTTATCAGGGGTCATATTGCCCGCACCGTGCATGGCCATGTTGCCACCGACATACATCAGGATCATGACAACAATGGTTGCCAGGAATTCACTTATCGGTGAGGCCAGATATCCCTTCCTGATTACCCTTTTGAATATTTTTGAATACTTCTCATTTATTTCAGAAAACTGCTCCTTCATCTTCTCCTCTGCATTGAATCCCTTTACTATCCTCAAGCCAGTCAGTGTCTCTTCCACAACGGAAAGCAGCCTTCCGAGATATTGCTGGCTGATAAGCGATGAAGAACGCAACGTACGGCTTGCCCTGCCGATAAGCCAGCCACTTACCGGCAACAGGACCAGTGCAAAAAGTGTAAGCTGAAAACTGCTCACAAGAAGATATACAATATATATGATTATATAAATAGGATCCCTGAACATCATATTGAGGGAAGACATCACTGATACTTCTATTTCCTGTACATCGTTCGATATCCTTGTCATTACATCCCCTTTTCTGGCATCAGTAAAGAAAGAGAGAGGAAGCCTCAACACTTTATCATATACCAGTCGCCTCAGATCCCTGACTGTGCTCGCCCGTATAAAAGCCATGCTGTTATTGGCCATAAAAATAAAGCCGTTCTTGAAAAGACTGGCAACAACAACAATCACTACCACCAGCATCAGGGCACCTGCCTGTCCGTTCTTTTCTATGAATGCAGAAAGATAATACCGGCTGAATTCCGACAGATAGCTGGTTGTCATCTGAAACGGGCCCGGGTAACTCACTGCCTCGACCCTGTCGAAGAGGATCTTAAGGAAAGGGATAACAAGAGTATAGGAAACAAGGGCAAAAACGGCGCTTAAAATGTTATAGCCTATATTACGTACAGCAGACCATTTATAAGGAGCAAAGTATTTAAGAAGCAATCTGATGTTATTCATCTGGCCGGAACTGTTTTAATAACCTGTATAATTAAACGGATTGATTGCCTTCAACTCTGCTTTTATATCATCACTAAGGTCAAGGTTATCAATGAATTCTGAAATGGATCTGGCAGTGATCTTTTCATTTGTGCGCGTAAGTTCAAGCAGAGCTTCATATGGTTTAGGATACCCTTCGCGTCTGAGAATGGTCTGGATAGCTTCTGACACCACAGCCCAGTTGTTATCAAGATCACTGTTTATCTTATCGGTGTTTACAATCAGTTTATTAAGCCCTTTCAGAAGGGAATTGAAGGCAAGTATGGAATGGCCTATCGGAACGCCTATATTTCTTAAAACTGTTGAATCGGTAAGATCACGCTGAAGCCTGGATAAAGGCAATTTCATTGACATGATGTTCAAAGATTGCATTAGCATAGCCAAGATTGCCCTCTCCGTTTTCAAAATCGATGGGATTAACCTTATGCGGCATGGCCGATGAACCTATCTCACCCTTGCGGATCTTCTGCCTGAAATATTCCATCGAAATATATGACCAGATGTCTCTCGCCAGATCAATCAGGATAACGTTTATCCTTCGCATGTTATCGAGTAATGCAGCAAGATTGTCATAATGGTCAATCTGAGTCGTTGGATTTGACCGAAGCAGTCCCAGTTCCTCATTGACGAAGTTGTCTGCAAATGTTATCCAGTCAATATCAGGATATGCAACCTTATGAGCATTTAAGTTTCCGGTTGCACCTCCGAATTTTGCACTATAGGGGATCTGACCAAAATATTTTATCTGCCCGTCGAGTCTTGCGACGAATACCTCTATCTCTTTGCCCAGCCTTGTGGGAGAGGCAGGTTGTCCATGAGTTCTCGCCAGCATGGGAATATCTTTCCATTCATCAGCGAATGTTGCCAGGGTTTCCCTCAGTTCGTACAGTATAGGGAAATATACATTTATCAAGGCATCCTTTATAGAAAGGGGAATAGCCGTATTGTTAATATCCTGGGATGTAAGTCCAAAATGAATAAATTCTGACCATTTGCCCCACCCCGACTGAAAAAACTTTTCTTTCAGGAAGTACTCTATCGCCTTGATATCATGATTCGTGATCTTTTCCCTTTCCTTGATCTTTTCAGCGTCGAGAAGATCAAATTCTTCATAGATTGACCTTAGATTCTTGTAATTATCTTTTGTAAAACCGGCCAGTTGTGGAAGCGGTATGTCACAGAGGGCAATGAAATATTCTATTTCTACCATCAAACGGTACCTGATAAGCCCAAATTCAGAAAAATAGAGATCCAGCTCATCAACCTTCTGTCTGTACCTTCCGTCAAGCGGAGATATGGCAGTAAGAAAATTTAAATCCATTCTAAATCAGATTGAGAATTCCGTTGTTATAACATATGTGCAAAAGTAGTATTTTAGACGTTGTAAAAAAAGGGTATGGACAAAATCAGGATATCAGCTGTAAAATATGCAAATACTTATCCATTCATTTATGGATTAACGGAATCCGGATTCGATAAAAAGGTTATCCTCGAAACGGATCATCCATCTGATTGTTCGGCGAAACTGATAAATGGCAAGGCTGATCTGGGTCTTATACCGGTAGCCTCGCTTCCCAGGCTGAAAGAACATCATATTATAAGCGAATATTGTATCGGTGCTGATGGCAATGTCAGGACTGTGCTGATGTTGAGCAATTGTGATTTCCAGGATATTGAGACTATATTTCTTGACTACAGATCCACGATCATCGGTGGCACTCTCAAAAGTACTGGCAAAATTCTTCTGGAACAGGGAATTCAGATGGATGAACACCTCTAAGGGATTTGATTTCAGAAATATAGGAATAAAAGAGGCTGTTGTGCTAATCGGAGATCAGTGCTTTGAATATGAAAAAAGCTTCCGGTACAATATTGATCTTGCGTCGGAGTGGAAAAATTTTTCAGGTCTCCCTTTCGTCTTTGCATGCTGGACGGCAAACCGGGCACTGGATAAGGAATTCACCGATGAGTTCAACTCTGCTCTCAGACTCGGAGTAAACAACATTGATAAAGTCGTGAACAAACTAGGCCAAACAGGAACCATTCAGGGAGATGAACTTCAGAAATACCTTACGGAAAACATCGACTATATCTTTGATGACCGAAAACATAAAGGTCTGGAATTGTTTCTGGATCTGATGAAAAAACTGTAGCTCAGCAGATCAACGATCTTTCTGTCGCATACCAGGCTTTCTTTCCAATACAAAAACTGTTTATTTTTTGTTTATTTTAAAAATAAACAGATGATTTTCATCTTATCTATTTTATGATTAACTTTGGGTTTTGATGCTGTTCAAACAATTTAATTTGACTAACTAATCACTAAAGAGATGACTAAAATAATCACCTTTAATGAACTCCGGAAGATTAAAGACCAATTACCCTCCGGTAGTATAAGACAGATTGCAGATGAACTGGATTTGAATGAAGAGACAGTCAGAAACTACTTCGGAGGGAGAAATTTTGATAAGGGCCAAAGCGTAGGAATACATTTTGAACAGGGGCCGGATGGAGGAATTGTTACTTTTGATGATACGACAATACTCGATCTTGCAAAGAAGATGATCAACTATTGATCCGTCATTCCATAGCCTGTTTGAAAGCAAAAGGCTCGTCTTTTGCTTTTTTTTTGACCTGACATGAATCTGACTGCATCTGTTGAAACTGCGGAATACTCATTCCGTCAGTTGCTTGAAGATTTTTTTATATCGGTTTACAATGAAAAAAATCTTTACTCACACGGGATTGAACATCACCGGAGAGTCTGGTATTATGCCAGGGAACTTCTGTTGCTCCGCTACAGACCGTTTGATCCTCCCCCATCCTGCAACCCTTCTAAACTTATTATTGCATGCTATCTGCACGATATTGGCATGGCCGCAGATCCCGGACCACAGCACGGCAAACATGGCAGGGAAATCTGCGAGTTGTTCCTGACAAGAAATAATCTTGACCCGGCTGAATATATTGATGCACTGGACGCAATTGAGTTTCACGACAGAAAGAAATATCTGACTGAAATCAATGGAAATGATCTGCTCACTATCCTTGCCGTGGCTGATGACCTCGATGCATTTGGTTATATGGGCATCTACAGATATTCAGAGATTTACCTGGCCAGGGGAATCAGCCCTCATTCGATCGGACAGAAAATCCGTGAGAACGCCGGAAGAAGATTTGCTAACTTTGAGAGGATTTTCCATAAAGAGATTGATTATGTAAGAAGGCACAGGGCAAGATTTGAAGTCCTCAATAAGTTTTTTACCGGATATGATGAACTCTCAGGGTCATATGATTTTCAATCGGAAGATCTCTCAGGTTACTGCGGTCTGATAAGGCTTTTTATACTTGTTCTTGAAGGTAAAATATCATTTTTGGATCTCTTTGACTATTCCTCAAAATTCCCGGATGATATCATCATCGTTACGTTTCTGAACGGACTCAGATCGGAACTGAATTTTTAATTAATCAGGAGGAAAAGTCCTGTTAATATTTTCACAGCTGCTGTTACGGGAATAACACTAATATCAACAACAGTAGTCCTGAACGGGCAACAGTATCATTATCCCGAAGACTGGCATGCCCCTCACTCATGATGCTTAAGCAGGCTTAAAACCGGACCTTCAGACTGTTCAGGACTTAACCGGAAGGATTATGGCATTAGCTGGTTTCAGGAGCCAACTATAATAAGTTTACGATAATAACCCACACTATGGGGCTATTTGCATATAGGCCGCTATGTATAAATACTGATCAGTTTATCGCATAATTGCCAATGAATCATATAATTCTAGAGCATATATTTGGTCAAAAAACAGATTATGCTTGATGTACTGCTAAACCAACCTGAAGAAAGGCCCGGTCCTGACGGGGTTTTTAAAGTGAGTGACCGCGCTGACAAGCCTATAAAAAGTATTATGAAATCCCTGTCGTGGAGAGTAGTTGGAACCATTGATACGATTGTAATCAGCTATTTCATTACCGGGAAAGTTACGCTTGCTTTATCTATCGGCAGCATTGAAGTACTGACAAAGACAGTTCTTTACTATTTCCATGAGAGGCTTTGGGCTCATATACACAAGATTAAACTTAAACATTGGACCAGATCAAATGGAAAACAATATCCCAGATATGAAGTTAAAGGAGTTGAAAGATCTGCTGTCGGGCAGATCAATTGAAGAACGCCTTGACACCCTTGCCACCCTATTCCCGCAAAAGGTTATTTTCACTACAAGCTTTGGCGTGGAAGACCAGGTTATCACACAGAAAATATTTAGCAATAACCTGCCAATCAAAGTAGTAACTCTTGATACCGGCAGGTTGTTTCCGGAAACCTATGAGGTTTTTTCCCAGACGGTCATAAAATACGGCAAAAGTATTAATGTCTACTTTCCTGATTATATTTCAGTTGAAAAGATGGTTACTGAAAAGGGACCATTCAGTTTTTATGATTCAATTGAAAATCGCAAGGAATGCTGCCGCTTAAGGAAAGTTGTTCCTCTCAGCAGAGCTTTGGCAGGAATGACCTGCTGGATATCAGGTATACGGGCAGACCAGTCTGATAACAGGGGACAGATGAGCGATCTGGAATATGATGGCGACAAGAAGCTGTTCAATTTTCATCCACTTTATGAATGGACACTGGATGATGTTGAGAAATATATCAAAGAAAACAATATTCCATATAATGCCTTGTATGACAAAGGTTATCTGAGCATTGGTTGTGAACCTTGCACAAGGCCTGTCCTGAAGGGAAACGATTTCCGCTCCGGCCGTTGGTGGTGGGAACACGAAGGAAATAAGGAGTGTGGTTGCCATGTGAAGTAATAATACAGGATAAAATCGATAAAGTGATGCTTGAGATCAATAGTGAACACCTGAGAGAGCTGGAAAATGAAGCAATATTTGTAATGAGGGAGGTTGCTTCCCAGTTCGAAAACAAAGTATTGCTCTTTTCAGGAGGTAAAGATTCAATCGTTCTGGTTCATCTTGCCAGAAAAGCCTTCTGGCCTGCAAAAATACCCTTCACCCTTATGCATATTGATACGGGTCATAATTTTGAGGAGACTCTTAAATTCCGCGATGACCTGGCAAAGGAATTCAGTGCAGACCTGGTAGTAAAATATGTGCAGGAATCCATTGATCAGGGCAGGGTAACGGAAGAACAAGGTATTAATGCCAGCCGGAATAAGGCACAGTCGGTGACCTTGCTCGATGCAGTTGAAGAGTTGAGAATAGATGTGGCCATTGGCGGAGGGCGCCGGGATGAGGAAAAAGCCAGGGCAAAAGAGCGGTTCTTTTCCCATCGTAATGCATTCGGTCAGTGGGATCCTAAAAATCAGCGTCCTGAACTCTGGAATATTTTTAATGGGAAGAAACACCAGGGCGAACATTTCAGGGTATTTCCAATTAGTAACTGGACAGAACTTGACGTATGGCAATATATTCTTACTGAAAACATAAAGCTTCCTGATCTGTACTATACACACAAACGGAAAATATTTTGCCGTAACGGGGTTTATCTTGCCTGGGCACCATTCATGCAGCTTAAACCTGGGGAGAAGGTATTTGAAGCGGATATCCGCTGTCGTACTATCGGCGATATCACCTGCACCGGATTGACCCTCTCCAAGGCTCAGTCACTGGAGGAGATAATATCGGAGATTGCAGTCACCAGGACTACTGAAAGAGGGGGCAGATATGACGATAAGCGCTCAGAGGCAGCCATGGAAGACCGGAAAAAGGAGGGGTATTTCTAGTGCAGTGTTTTCTGATTCCCACTTTGAAGGGGGACAGTGGGATGTTTAAGGTTTAAAGAATATAGATTCACATGAAAATAAACGGAAAAAGCAAAAATAAAAGCCTTCTGAGATTTACTACAGCCGGGAGCGTGGATGATGGAAAGAGTACCCTGATAGGAAGGCTTCTGTATGACAGCAAGTCAATATTTGAGGACCAGATGGAGCATATTGTGCAGTCAGGCAAAAGGCTCGGCAGGGAAGAACTGGATTTATCACTGCTCACAGATGGCTTGAGAGCTGAAAGGGAACAGGGTATTACGATAGACGTCGCCTACAGATATTTTGCCACACCTGCAAGAAAATTTATTATAGCCGATACACCCGGACATATCCAGTATACACGTAATATGGTAACCGGAGCCAGCACTGCCGACCTTGCGGTAATTTTGATCGATGCCCGCAAAGGTGTCCTGGAACAGACTTTGAGGCACTCATATATTGCCTCCCTTCTTGACATACAGCATATAATATTCTGTATCAACAAAATGGACATGGTAAACTGGTCTGAATCCATGTTTACGGATATCAAAATAGAACTGGCAGCGCTGGTGATCAAACTCGGAATTGAAGATGCTCAGTATATTCCAATCAGCGCAAAATACGGAGACAATGTTGTCGACCGTTCTGAGAATATGATCTGGTATGATGGAAAAACATTCCTGAATCTTATCGAGACGATTGAAATCAAAAAGAATAAAAAGCCATTGCATCAGCGTTTCCCCGTACAGGCCGTAATCCGTCCCCATACCTCAGAGTATCACGATTACAGAGGTTATGCAGGAAGAGTTGCGGGTGGCGTCTTCAGGCCGGGCGATGAGGTGACTGTCATGCCTTCCCTCCTGAAATCAAGGATCAGTAGCATAGATATGTTCGGAAAAACCCTTTCAGAATCAATAGGAGGAGATTCTGTTGCCATTTCTCTTGAGGATCAGATAGACATCAGCAGGGGTGACTTGCTTGCCGGTTCAAATGACCTCCCCGTGGTAAGCCAGGATCTTAACCTTATGATCTGCTGGTTCAACGAACGCCCAATGAAAGTCGGAGGGAAATATCTGATAAGGATAAACAGCAATGAAGCCGGATGCATTATAAAATCCGTCGGGTACAGGATGAATATTAATACCCTTGAACACGATTATGAGAATATTGCTGTCAACATGAACGATATTGCACTCATCAGCATAAAAACCTCAAAACCTGTATATTTCGATACCTATAAGGAAAATAATATCACCGGCAGCATGATCTTCATTGATGAGGGTACAAATGAAACCATTGCTGCAGGTATGATTGTGTAATAATATTACAAATTCAACTTTACACAACATTTTCACATATTGATTGTTTATCGATTAATGAAGATAGCCGCATCCATAACTTTAAGTCTGCTTATCCTTTTTTCAGGGATACGGGTGAATGTTGCATCTCATTATTGCATGGGCAGTCTGGCCGCAACAAAAGTTTCCCTCACCGGAGAGCTTGCATCATGCGGAATGGAAAAGGGCTCACCTGCCCCATCAGCTCAGGATCTGTTTACCAGGCATTGCTGCTCGGATAAGCTTTCTTCATTGTCAATAAGTACAAATTATGTACCTTCAGAATGTTCTGTTTTTCATGCGACAGGCCAGGACATCGTTCCTTCATTTCTTATACATAATGAGCCGGTCAATTCACAGGACAATCTGTTTTCACTCTCCTCCGGCATCAAACGACCACCCGGCGTCTACTCTCCTGTAGACGTTAAACAACAAAAAATCTGCATTTTCCGTATCTGAATTCATGATCTCCCATTCAGGGAGGTTGTGGTAGAACTCCTTTGTGCAACATGGTGTGAACTTAGTGGCCAATGGTGTTTAAGTAATTTTTATTAACTCAGTAGATGAGTCCTATGAAAAACTTCCCGGCTGCTGTCATTATGAAAGAGCCAAATAATCAAAACATTACATTCCGGGTTAGGCTTAGTCTTCGCTCAACCTGACCCCGGATAATTATCATCTGCCATGTTCAATCGATTAGTAAAATATTTCCTGGAAAACCGGCTTATAACAATTATGTTATTGCTGGTCTTTATCGTATGGGGAACTATTTCAGCCCCGTTTAACTGGAATATTAGCTTTCTTCCCAGGAATCCCGTCCCTGTGGATGCGATCCCCGATATTGGCGATAACCAGCAAATTGTAGCCACGGAATGGATGGGCAGATCTCCCAGGGATATTGAAGACCAGATCTCCTATCCCCTATCCTCTGCTCTGCTGGGGATACCGGGAGTAAAAACCATCCGCAGTACATCAATGTTTGGAATGTCGTTTATTTATATCATTTTTAATGACAAAATTGAATTCTACTGGAGCCGTTCCCGTATACTTGAAAAGCTGAATTCTCTTCCATCAGGTACATTGCCGGCAGGGGTGCAGCCCAGTCTGGGTCCCGATGCCACCGCCCTGGGACAGATATTCTGGTATACCCTTGAGGGACGCGATCCGAAAACAGGAAAACCTGCCGGAGGGTGGGACCCTCAGGATTTAAGAACGATCCAGGATTATTATGTAAAATATGCTCTTGCCTCGGCCGAAGGTGTTTCAGAGGTAGCATCCATTGGCGGATATGTAAAAGAGTACCAGGTAGATATAAATCCTGATGCCATGAAATCTCATGGCGTGACAGTTATGGATATTATGAAGGCTGTAAGAAACAGCAACCTGGATATCGGAGCTGAAACCGTGGAGCTTAATAGGGTTGAATATGTAGTCCGCGGCCTGGGATATATTAAAAACCTTGACGATTTGCGGAATGCAGTCGTTTCTGTCAGAGACAATATTCCGGTAATGGTCCGTGATGTGGCCAGAGTAAGCTTCGGTCCGGCTACACGAAGGGGTGGTCTTGACAAAAGCGGATCTGAAGCTGCTGGTGCTGTGGTAGTAGCCCGTTACGGTTCCAATCCGATGGAAGTAATTAATAATGTAAAAGAAAAAATAAAGGAGCTTGCTCCCGGATTGCCATCAAAAACATTAGCTGACGGAACCGTTTCCAAAGTAACTGTTGTTCCATTTTATGACCGTACCGGGCTTATCCAGGAAACAATTGGCACGCTTGAATCAGCACTGAGTCATGAGGTACTCATCAGTATTATAGTGATTATAGTCCTGATGTTTAATCTCAGAGCGTCAGTAATCATTTCGGGATTGCTTCCGGTAGCCGTGCTGATGACATTCATTATAATGCGCCTGACGGGTGTGGAAGCCAATATAGTGGCCTTATCAGGCATTGCCATTGCCATTGGAGTGATGGTTGATGTGGGGATCATTTTTGTGGAGAACATCTTCAGACACCTGGAGATGCCGGAAAACCACGGAGTGCAAGGGCCGAAACTCCGTTCGGTGATCTATAATGCAACTATTGAAGTATCGTCAGCAGTAATCACAGCGCTTTCAACCACCGTTGTCAGCTTTCTGCCTGTATTTGCAATGCAGGCAGCAGAAGGTAAGCTTTTCAGACCACTTGCATTCACAAAAACTTTCGCACTCCTGTCATCCTTTATTCTGGGCATCCTGGTTCTGCCTATGCTGGCGGATATCATATTTTCGATCCGTTTCGATAAACGTCGTGTAAGCAGGATCTGGAATGGTTCACTTATCCTGGCAGGTCTGTTTTTTACAATATTCTGGGGTACCTGGCCTGCTCTTGCCCTGGTCTTGATAGGATTGAATAACCTGACAGAATCCATGTGGCCTGAAAGTCACAAAAAAATGCCCAATCTGATCAATATCGGGATCACTGTACTGGTAGCCGTTTATTACCTTTCAACTGAGTGGCTTCCACTTGGTGCGCATAATTCTTTTATTGCGAATTTCCTGTTTGTGACCTTCATAGTCGGGTTTGTGATATCCCTGCTGATGCTTATGGTACATTTTTATGAACCTGTATTGAGATGGTGTTTGCGAAATAAATGGAAATTTCTTCTTATTCCTCTGACAACATTTCTTTTTGGTATCACTATCTGGCTTGGCTTTGACAGAATTTTCGGATTTGTCGCTACAGGATTCGAAAAAACGGGACTCCATTTACGTCAAACAGCTGCCTGGCAGACAGCTTCCGGAACTTTCCCGGGAGTAGGTAAGGAATTCATGCCTTCACTTGATGAAGGCTCTTTTCTTTTAATGCCGACCAGTATGCCTCATGCCGGAATTGAACAGAATATCGAATATGTAAAAATGCTGGATAAACGGCTGGAAACAATCCCTGAAGTAGCGGTTGCCGTAGGTAAATGGGGAAGAGTCAATTCTGCACTCGATCCGGCCCCTGTTCAGATGTTTGAAAACACTATCAATTATAAGTCTGAATATATTCTCGATGCAGATGGAAAGCGACTGAGGTTTAAGAAAAATAAGGATGGTAAGTATTTGTTATCTGACAGTACGGTATTTGATATTAAGAAGGATAATCTGAAAGATCTGAATACTAAACTGCTTATCCCGGATAAGAAGGGCGATTATTTCAGACAGTGGCGACCCGGGATCAGGAAACCTGATGATATCTGGAATGAAATTGTTAAGGTAACAAATTTGCCAGGACTTACATCTGCTCCAAAGCTGCAGCCTATTCAAACCAGGCTGGTGATGCTTTCTACAGGAATGCGGGCTCCAATGGGATTAAAGGTTTACGGACCCGACCTTGAATCAATTGAAAAAGCAGGGCTGCAATTTGAAAAAATCCTGAAAGAAGTTCCTTCCATAGTGCCTTCATCAGTATTTTACGACAGGGCAGTTGGCGCTCCATATATTGAAATAAAGCTCAAACGAGAAGCAATTGCCAGGTATGGACTGACAGTCAGCGATATTCAGGATGTATTGCAAAGTGCTGTGGGCGGCATGACCCTGACTACAACAGTTGAGGGACGCGAACGGTTTCCTGTAAGGGTAAGATATCCGCGGGAATTGCGTACCACGCCTGAAGATCTTAAAAAAATACTTGTTCCTTCCATGACAGGCGTTCAGGTACCATTGGCAGAGCTTGCTGATCTGAATTACACAAAAGGGCCGCAGATGATACGGAGTGAGAATACATTCCTTACAGGATATGTCATTTTCGATAAACAGGAAGGGGTTGCAGAGGTTGATGCAGTAGAGAAAACTGATGCATTCATAAAGTCGAAGATCGAATCAGGGGAACTTAGTCTGCCTGCCGGCGTTTCTTACAAATTTGCAGGGAATTATGAACAACAGGTCAGGGCTACCAAACGGCTATCTATTGTAATGCCTATAAGCCTTGTCCTTGTATTTATGCTGCTCTTCTTTCAGTTCAAGACATTTACAGCTTCATCAATTCACTTTTCAGGAGTATTCGTGGCCTTTGCCGGAGGTTTTATAATGATCTGGCTTTACGGGCAACCATGGTTCCTGAATTTTTCATTATCAGGAATTAATATGCGAGATCTTTTTCAGATGCATACCATAAATCTTAGTGTGGCCGTCTGGGTTGGATTTATAGCCCTCTTTGGAATTTCAACCAATGATGGTGTAATAATGGGTACCTATATTCACCAGGTATTTGCAGAGCTGAAGCCGTCAAACGTCCATGATGTACGTGAAGCAGTTGTAATGGCCGGCAAAAAGAGAGTAAGACCTGCCATGATGACTGCAGCGGTGGCAATTATCGCTCTTCTGCCAGTGCTGACATCCACCGGGAAAGGTGCCGATATAATGGTTCCAATGGCAATTCCTACATTCGGAGGAATGATCATCCAGATAATGACGATGTTCGTAGTGCCTGTATTACAATGCATTTGGAGAGAAGGAGAGATCAAAAGAAAAGTACTAAAAGTGAGCTAAAGTCTGGGGTGAGCTAAAGTTGAAAAATTGAAAAAGATGAAACGAAATTATAAATACATTATCTTATTAATAATCGCAGGAATTATACATGAAACTACTTATTCTCAGGATTCTCTGTCATATTATCTGGAGCAGTCAGCGATGAACAATCCCGGGGTAAAAGCCAGATATCTGGAATATACGGCAGCTTTGGAAAAAGCACCGCAGGCAGCATCATTACCGGATCCTCAGTTACAGTTTGGCTATTTCATCAAACCGATGGAACTACTCGGAGGAAATCAGGTGGGAGAATTAAGTCTTATGCAGATGTTTCCCTGGTTCGGAACACTCAGATTCGCAAAAGATGAAGCATCCAAAATGGCAATGGCAAAATTTGAGACTTTCCATGATGCCAGAAACGATCTTTATTTCAATGTAAAATCCTCATATTATAAGGTCTATCGGACCATCAAAGAGATCGAAATTGCCGAAAAGAACATTGACATACTGCATACCCTTGAGAATCTTGCTCTTGCAAAATTTCGTGACGGTGGTCCAGGCACAGTATCAGGCAAGGCAATGGCAAGCCCAATGGCAGGAAACGGGCAAAATAATATGGTAAATGTGCTGCGCGTTCAGATTGAAATCAATAATCTTGAAAACCGCATTGCACTGATGAAGGATCAGCTTGCTACTGACAAAATAAGTTTTAACAGGTTTCTAAACCGACCAGGATATTCTGAAGTATTTACAGGCGATTCTTTAGTTGAATTGCCGGTACCTGCAGATATCTTAGCATTGAATGACAGCCTCTTAAACAATCCTCTGGTCAAAATGTATGAAGCACAATCGGAAGCAAATGCAGCAAAACTGGACAAGGTTACCCGGATGGGCTATCCTATGGTCGGGCTGGGTCTGAATTATATGATTATACAGAAACGCGAGGGCAATACTGCCATGATGAACGGGAACGATATGGTTATGCCAATGGTTTCCCTCACACTTCCCATATACAGGAAGAAATATAAAGCCATGCGCCACGAGTCCGAATTTATGCGGGATGCTGCCACATTGTCGGCGGAGAATGCGATAAATAATCTACGGGTAACTTTTCAGCAAACAATGGAGAGTATGAATGATGCTGAAAGACGGGTAAAGCTTTATGCCGGACAGGCAGCACTTGCCTATAAGAGTGTGCAACTTCTGATCGCCTCTTTTTCAGCCGGGGAAACCGACTTTACGGAAGTGCTTCGGATGCAGCAGCAACTGCTCGATTATCAGTTTAAAAAGGTAGAAGCAGTGGTAGATAAAAATACATCAGTCGCACGGATGGTTTATATAAGCGGAAACTAAGATAGAGCGTGAAACAATAATACTGCATAATATGAAATTCAAAACTGTTATATTAAATAAATATACCCTCTGGGTAGCACTGATACTTACCGGTTTTATTCTTGGCCGTGTGATGTTTCACCATAGGCATGAAGAAGTAACAAAACAGGAAGAAACTGCTCAGGAGAGTAAGACGACAATCTGGACCTGTGCAATGCATCCGCAGATCCGGATGGATCATCCTGGTAATTGCCCCATTTGCGGAATGAAACTTATTCCTCTTGTACAGGAGACAGCACCCCTGAACCCCGATGCTATAGTTATGACAGAGGAGGGTATAAAGCTGGCTGAGGTTCAGACAAGTATTGTTTCCCGTCAGAGGCCGCTTAAAAAAGTCAGGTTATATGGCAAAATTCAGGCAGACGAGCGCCTTATACAAACCCAGCCGGCACATGTCCCAGGACGAATAGAAAAGCTTCTGGTGAATTTTACAGGCGAGGAGGTTCAGAAAGGACAAGCCATTGCCCAAATCTATTCACCTGAGCTGGTTACGGCACAGGAAGAATTGAAGGAGGCAGTTAAAATGAAAGACTTGCATCCGCAGATCCTTGCTGCTGCAAGGGAGAAATTACATCTATGGAAATTAACCGATAGTCAGATTTCAGAAATTGAGAGCACGGGAACTGTGAAAAACGTGTTTGACGTATATTCTTCAGTTTCCGGAATAGTAATGTCCAGAGATGTAAATGTCGGGGATTATGTATCCCTGGGCACTCCATTGTTTGAAATCGCAGACCTGTCGCACGTCTGGGCATTGTTTGATGCATATGAGAGTGATCTGCCCTGGATAAGAAAGGGTGACAAGATCTCTTTCACTCTGGAGTCCCAGCCAGGTAAAGAATATTCAGGTACAATTGCTTTTATCGATCCTGTTATTAATCCTCAGACACGTGTGGCCAGGGTACGTCTAGAGGTTCCCAATCAGGGGAATTCACTGAAACCGGAAATGTTCGCTACCGGTATGGTAAATGCCCGGCTTTCAACAAAAGGAAAAAGTCTGGTAATCCCGCAATCTGCAGTACTTTGGACAGGGACCCGATCGCTGGTATACATAAAAATTCCGGATGCAAAAGAGCCCACTTTCATCGGCAGGAAAATAACTCTCGGGCCTGCTTTGGGAAACAGCTATGTGGTACTTTCCGGATTAAATGAAGGCGAAGAAATAGTGACCAATGGAACATTCAGTGTTGATGCCTCTGCCCAGCTAAACGGGAAACCAAGCATGATGAACACCGGCGGCGGAAAAACATCATCAATGCCAGGTATGATTATGCCTGGTGATTCCGGGACTGACACTGAAAAACCTTCCGGGGAAACTGATAAGCAAACTGCCGGTACCGGACCTGAAAGCAATGAGCCAAAGATCAAACCATCAGAAAATTCTGATAAAATGGACGTTAACATGGATTTTATAATGCAACTCAACATGGTATACAACAAGTATATTATATTAAAAAATGCCTTTGTTCAAAGTGACTCAAAAGAGGTAAAAAAAGCTGCCGGTGAGGTTCATGCTGCCATGGATAAAATCGATATGAAACTTCTGAAAGATGATGCCATGGCGCAATGGATGGAACTCGTACCTGAACTTAATAAACAAATTAAACAAATGCAGTCATCAGATGATATTGAAGAACAGAGGAAAATATTTTCGCTTTTCAATGTTGAGTTTTACAAGACAATAAAGTACTTCGGCTTAATGGGAGAAACGGTATACTATCAATTTTGTCCGATGGCTAATAACAGCACTGGAGCTTTCTGGCTGAGTGAAACCAGCGATATCCGCAATCCTTATTTTGGGGAATCGATGCTCACTTGCGGTGAAACAATAGAAACATTAAAATACTAATCTGAATATCTGACAATTATACAACTATTTTCAGCAATTATGTAATTTACCCGATGCCTCACACCTGTACCTTTGAACGAAAAATATAAATATAATAATTAAGATCAGATAGGAGGCATATTATGATGGAAGGATTCGGAGGACATGGTTGGGGAACAGGTTTTGGAATGGGATGGGGCTGGATCATCGGCCTTATTGTTTTGGCTGTATTAATATGGGGACTGGTTAGAGTTGTGAGGCCGGGCAACAAATCAGGGTAGTTTTTCCTCCTGCATATACCGGGATCTGTCTATTCCGGCTTCTATATGAGGGCTTCCATGCAGTCAATTGAAAACCACTGACTGATAGGAATAAGCGGTGATATTAAGAAAAATTTAAAGATATGATTGTCAGTCTGGTATAATCTTTGTTTAACAATAAAAAAATAACGATTATGAAATATTCAGAAAATGCAGGGCAATCGGACAGTAAGATTCAGTACTCATGCCCTATGAAATGCGAGGGCAATAAAGTCTATGATCAACCAGGGGACTGCCCTGTTTGTAATATGCACCTGGCGCCTGTGGATGACCATAATCAGAACTCTGATAAGAATCATGAACATAACCATTATGGACATCAACATGGGCATAAACACTGAAAGAATTAAAAAATAGAATGGCATGTAACATGAAGCCGGATTCTATTTGTACTGATAATGAAAGCATTGAACAGTAGATATTAACTATTGTTAAGTAAACAATATATTTTAATAATAATGATGAATGGATTTTACCATGGATGGGGCATGGGTTTCGGATGGCTGGCAGGGATAATTTTCCTTGTCGTTTTGATCTGGTTGATTGTTAAGGTTACCAATCAAACACACGCAGGTTCCTCAAATCAATCCGTGAAAAACAGTGCCCTCGACATTCTGAAAGAAAGATATGCCAGGGGTGAGATTGGCAAAGAGGAATTCGAAGGAAAAAAGAAAGACATCTTATAGAACCTGGAATTTAATCCCCGGTTTCTTTCGGAATAAAGGACTAGTAGCATCAGGTTGTGCAATAATCACATTTAGCACACTTTATTTCGAACGCTTTTATCCGGTAAATTCAAGAGCAACAGTTTACCGGAAAAGTTAATTGATTGATATCTGATTTAAAGACATCAATTTATGTCCAAATAAAAATTGACGTAAATAAATTAATTAAATTATTCAGCTATGAAAACACTTGTTTCAATTATAGCAATTATTGCATTTTTTTCCGTAAACAGTTACGGTCAAAAATCAAATGTAAATGCGCTTCTGGAAAAACCGGAAACCCGTAAGGAAATCATCAACGGCATTTTAAATAATCACGATTACATGTCTGAATTTATAAAGGATATGCATGGAAACCAACATTCCATGATGATGATGAATGGTAACCAGAACCAGATGGGCATGAATAACGGCAACAATATGATGGGAAACCATAACCAGATGGGTATGAATAACGTCAGCGATATGAAGGGCAACCGGAACCAGATGGGCATGAACGGACAAAATCATATGATGGACCGCTCCTATTTGATGAACATGATGAATCATGATCCTGCAACTATGCAAATGATGATTAACACGATGACTGATGTAGTCGCCACTGATTCTGTCATGAGCCATGATATGGTAAACAGAATGTATAGCCATCCACAAATGGTAAAAATGATGAATCAGGATGAAAAGCAACATGGAATGACAGGATCAATGAATTTTCCTGCGAACAGGAGGTAGGGTCACATGTCATATCAGCCTCGGTGATCAGCAGCTATAGCGACTGGCATTATGTAAAATATTTAAAACAATGCATAAAAAATGGTCTCTTTATATAGGTAGCTTATCGGGAATAAAACTATATATACACTGGAGTTTTCTCATACTCCTTGTATGGATTTTCCTGATGTATTTCCGACTGGGACATAGTATTAGTGCGGGATTGGATGGAGTAATTTTTATACTTGTACTTTTTGCCTGTGTAATTCTGCATGAATTGGGACATGCTCTTATGGCAAAGCGGTTCAAGGTAAATACAAGAGATATTACTTTATATCCTATTGGCGGAATTGCCAGCCTTGAGTCAATACCAACGGAACCTTCACAGGAATTAATGGTGACCCTGGCAGGTCCCGCAGTTAATCTGGTTATTGGCATATTATTATGGATCTACCTGCATATTACAAACCAAATGCCTGATCTTGAAACAATAAGATCAGGCACTATATTTAATTTCCCTTTTGCATTCAGTATTATGTATGCAAATATTGCACTTGCTGTCTTTAATCTAATTCCCGCTTTCCCCATGGATGGAGGAAGGGTTTTGAGATCATTGCTGGCAATGAAACTGGATCATTCGAAAGCCACGGAAATAGCAGCAAGAATCGGCCAGTTTCTTGCTATTGTTTTCGTTTTCATTGGCTTCTTTTACGACTTCTGGCTGGTATTCATCGGGATGTTCCTTTTCCTTGGGGCCAGTTCAGAGTCAAGGATAGGAGAAATTAAGTATGCACTGGAGGGTATAAGGGTAAAGGACGTCATGGTAACAAAATTTACATCCTTAACCACCGATTCCACTATTCATGAGGCATCCAAAAGTCTTGTCAATACCAATGAAAAATCTTTTCTTGTAATGAGAGACGATAATGTTGAGGGAATCCTGGATTATAAAGACATTATAGAAGCCTTGCATAACGGAGAAGGTCAGAAAACAGTAGAAGCATATATGCAGAAAGAATTCATCTGGATTGGGTATGAAGATCAGCTCTCAGATATTTTTCCTGTGATAAGGATGGGAAAACAATCCCTTTTCCCGGTAAAAGGAAATGACAAATTAACCGGGGTAATCAACTCCGAAAATATCGACAAATGGATACTTGTTAAACATAACCTGCCAACCCATGAAAATTGAGTGGATTGCATCTTAAAGAAGCAGGCATAAAACAAAAGCTGTAAATATATTCTTTGTAATAACTATTGGTTTTCCAATAATAAAATGAAAGAAGAAACCTTAAAGGAAAAGGGGTCACCTTACATATGTCCCATGCATTGTGAAGGAGATAAAGTATATGATAAACCGGGAAATTGTCCCGTATGCAATATGAAACTTGTTAAGGTCGAAGATGATCACAATGGTAAAGCAGATCATCACCACGATGACCATGGTCAACATAAACATGCAAGCGATAGCTCCGGAACAGTCAGCAGGCGGAGATAGATATTACTGCACTATGCTGTGTGAGGGTGAAAAGACATATCCCGAACCAGGAGATTGTCCTGTATGTGGCATGCATCTGAAAAAACTCGAAACGGTTCACAAGTCCGGCATTATCTATACTTGTCCAATGCACCCGGAGATCAGCCAGGATAAGCCCGGATCCTGTCCAAAATGCGGAATGACACTGGTCCCTGAAAAAGGAGCAGAAACCAGCGAAGAAGACAAATCCTACAAATTAATGCTGAAGAAATTCCGTATTGCTCTCGCATTAAGTATTCCGGTATTTATTATTGCAATGTCAGATATGATCCCCTTTCTGCACACCGGGTCAATTGCCCCAAAAAAAGTATGGAGCTGGATCGAATTTATTTTGGCCACTCCTGTTATTTTCTATTCAGGCTGGGTGTTCTTTAAGCGGGGATGGAGTTCCATACGCAGGTGGGCACCCAATATGTGGACCCTGATATCTATTGGAGTAGGAGCAGCATATCTATTTAGTGTTTTTGCTCTCCTTTTTCCATCTGTTTTTCCGGCACAGTTTAAAGATATGCAGGGAAATGTTCATCTCTATTTTGAAGCCTCTGCCGTTATAATTACTCTTGTGCTGATGGGACAGGTTCTTGAGTTAAGGGCACATGGAAAAACCAATTCCGCTATTAAAGCCCTGTTGAATCTGGTTCCTCCTGTCGCACGGCTGATCAAAAACGGAAAAGAGGAAGAAATCCCTCTGGAGCAGGTGAAAGCCGGTGATTTGCTGCGTGTTAAGCCTGGTGAAAAGATCCCGGTTGATGGAGTGATAACCAATGGTAATGCGGTAATTGATGAAAGTATGATTACTGGCGAACCAATGCCTGTCGACAAAGCCAAAGAGGATAAGATAACAGGAGGGACAATCAATGGAAAGACCGTCTTTGAGATGAGAGCAGAAAAAGTAGGGAACGATACCTTGCTGGCCAGGATCATCGAAATGGTTAATGAAGCAAGCCGGTCAAGAGCTCCGATACAGCGACTTGCAGACATTGTAGCAAAATACTTTGTCCAGATCATTGTGGGAATATCGATTATTACTTTTGCAATATGGGCAATCTGGGGGCCGGAGCCGGCTTACGTTTACGCATTTGTCAATGCTGTGTCGGTTCTTATCATTGCCTGCCCTTGTGCGCTGGGACTCGCTACACCTATTTCAATTATGGTAGGGACCGGCCGGGGGGCACAAATGGGTATTCTTGTCAAAGATGCACGCGCTATTGAGGAGATGGACAAGGTTGATACTCTTATAATAGATAAAACTGGCACGATAACAGAAGGCAAGCCAAGCCTAAAAGGATATAAATCATTTGGTAAGCTAAGCGAGGAGGCTGTCCTGATGCTCGCTGCTTCGGTTGACGATAATAGTGAGCATCCTCTTGCCGAAGCCATTGTGAAGGGGGCAAAGGATAATAAAATCGGACTTCAGAAACTTGATAATTTCGAGTCAGTAACCGGGAAAGGAGTTCAGGCTCTTTATAAGGGAAAAAAGATCGGACTTGGAAATTTCAGGTTAATGGAAGACTTTAAGGCAAGCCTTAATGATGAAGAAAAGAGGCTGGTAAAGGACTGGCAACTTGAAGGTCAGACGGTGATGTTTCTGGTACTGGAAAGCAAAATTGAAGGTATTATCGGCGTTGCCGACAGAATAAAGGATACGTCGGAAAAAGCCATTCAATCTTTACAAAAAATGGGTGTAAAGGTTATCATGATGACTGGCGATAATGAATTTACGGCAAAAGCGGTAGCCGGAGAATTAAACCTCGACGGCTTTGAGGCAGGCTGTCTCCCTGATGATAAATACAATAAAATTAAAGAATTACAAAAGCAAGGCCATGTAGTAGCTATGGCAGGGGATGGGATTAATGATGCTCCTGCGCTGGCCCAGGCCAACATTGGTATTGCAATGGGTACCGGAACAGATATAGCAATGCAAAGTGCTGAAATCACTCTGGTGAAAGGTGATTTGAATGGCATTGCCCACGCAAAAAATCTTAGCAGAGATGTAATGAGGAATATAAAACAAAATTTATTCTTTGCATTCATCTATAATATTCTTGGGGTACCTATAGCGGCCGGCGTTCTCTTTCCTTTATTTGGCATTTTACTTAGTCCCATGATTGCGGCAGCTGCCATGAGCTTCAGTTCAGTCACCGTCATTTCGAACGCCCTGAGGCTGAAAAAAAGATAAAAGATATATTGGGTCATGGACCAAAATGGACACTCCCGTGTCTTGCCGGTAATATCGTTTTAGCCGTTTTGACTTAAAGAACAAAAGCAATATTTATTTGTTAAACAGTCAGACATAAAGTCATCTAAACACAAATTAATGGAAGAAAAACTTGACATACTGAAAGCCAGGCTGAATGAATATAAGAATGCTGTTGTTGCGTTTTCGGGAGGGGTTGACAGTACCTTTCTGGCCAGGGTGGCAAAGGATGTATATGGTGACAATCTGTTGCTTATAACAGCCACCTCGAGTACTAATCCCTTTTATGAACTAGAGGAAGCCAAGTCGCTGGCATCACTAATGAATATAAAGCACAGGATAATCGTTACGGAAGAGATCGACAATCCGGGATATGCAGCCAATCCTCCCGACAGGTGCTACTTCTGTAAAAGCGAGCTTTTCACCAAAATAAAATATATAGCATTGAAGGAAGGATTTGAAACAGTACTTGACGGCAGCAATGCAGAAGACATTAAGGATTTCAGACCTGGGATGAAGGCCAAAAAGGAAAAAGGTGTAATTTCCCCGTTGGCTGACAGCGGTTTTACCAAGTCCGATATCCGCCATTATTCTGAGAAATACAATCTTCCTACTGCCTCCAAACAATCCTATGCATGTCTCGCATCACGTATTCCATATGGCGAAGCAATCACCAAACCTAAACTTGACAGGCTGGCTACAGCTGAATATGCAGTCAGAAATCTGGGCTTCACCCAGTTCAGGATAAGAAGTCACGAAAACCTTGCGAGGTTTGAGTTCATCCCGGCTGAAATGGACAAGGCATGGGAGATGAAAGATAAGCTGACTGACATTTGCCAGAAATCCGGATTCAACTACGTAACTATTGATCTCAAAGGGTACAGGTCAGGATCCATGAATGAAATATTGTCAGATTCTGTAAAACAGGCTATTCTTAATTCAGGAAGGTAACAGCCTTAACAGGCTGCCCTGAAGGAGATGAATGGCTTAACTCTTACAATCTGATTCTAAAGCATATATAGTGTACTCCATAAATTTATCAAATAAAAATATTTAATTCTGGAAAACTTTAATTTTCCCCCTTTATGAAATTTGAGACAAAGGCAATCTGGGTCGGTCAGGCTGCTGACGAGGCTACCGGATCCACAATAGTTCCGATTTATCAGACTTCGACTTTTACCCAGGAAGAAATCAACAAAAACAAGGGATACGAATATTCAAGAGTCGGTAATCCTACACGGACAGCCCTCGATGAATGCATTGCATCGCTGGAAGAAGGTAAGCACGGGTTGACTTTTTCATCAGGTCTCGCTGCTGAGCATGCCATATTTTCGATTCTCCGCCCAGGTGACCACGTCGTAGTGCCCGAAGATATGTATGGAGGAACATACAGGTTAATAAAACAGATACTGGAACCCCTGGGGATAAAATTTACCTTCACGGATTTTACCGATCTAAATGCCATAAGGGATTCATTCCTGCCCTCAACAAGGCTGATCTGGATAGAAACACCTACAAATCCCGTTCTGAAGATCTTCGATATTTCTGCAATAGCTGCTTTCAGCCGTTCAGGAAATGTAACCTCTGTAGTTGACAATACATTTGCAACACCCTATTTTCAGAAGCCACTGCTTTTGGGAGCAGACATTGTTGTTCACAGTACAACAAAATATATCAATGGACATTCCGACCTGATTGGAGGAGCCGTAATCTTAAATGATGACAGACTATATGACCAGATCAAACTAGTGCAGAAATCTGTTGGTGCTGTACCCTCCCCTTTTGATTCCTGGCTGACCCTTAGAGGTGTTAAAACACTGGCCATAAGGATGAGACAGCATGAGAAAAACGCCATGAAGGTTGCTCTTTTTCTCAAGGAAGAACCAAATGTACTTGAGGTTTATTACCCCGGACTTGAAGACCATCCGGGGCATTCAATTGCGAAAAACCAGATGACCGGTTTCGGCGGTGTTGTATCATTTCAGATAAAGGGAGGACAGTCTGGGGCCAGTGCTTTCTTTAAAAAGCTCAGGATATTTCAGCTTGCAGACAGCCTTGGGGGAGTTGAATCACTTGCCAATTATTCAGCGCTGATGACACATGAGGCCTTCCCGGCAGAATTGAGGGAAAAAATAGGAGTTAATGAAAATCTTATCAGACTATCGGTGGGCATTGAACATATTGACGATTTACTTTCAGATCTGAAAGAGGCCCTGAGGTAATATCACGACAAACGTATAACCTGTTGCTACGATGAATTAAGCGTTCTTAAAATATTTTATATAACCAGGATATCGCCAGGGTTTTCGCAAAGCAAAGGCACCTGGATTGGCATTAATGCCAGCAAGCATACAAAGAAATGAGTGTAACTGAAAACAATATCCGGGTACTGATTGCAGACAGCCAGTATCTGATCACAGAATCACTGAAGCATATTCTTCTCGATGATATCCGTTTTCATGTCAGCTGCGTTGTAATGGAAAAGAAGGAGCTTACAAAGGAACTTGCAAGGGAAGAGACCTCCTTATTGATAATTGATCCATCCTTTATTGAGCTTGCCAGTTTTTCCGAACTTAAAGAATTAAAAATCACCTATCCCTATCTGCAAATGCTGGTAATCACCAATGGGCTGACCAGAAACGAAATGCTTGAATTAAACAATGCAGGTATAATCGACATCATACTTAAAACAGCGGGCAGGGAGGAGATTCTTGAAGCTCTGGCTGCCACTATGAAAGGAAAGAAATACTATTCCAATGAACTGCTCGACCTTTTGTTTGAACAGAATGAGAAAAAAGGCCAGGCCGATGAATCATGCCAGCTTACAGTCTCTGAAATGGAAATAGTGAGGCTTATTGCTGACGGGCTAACCACGAAGGAGATTGCAGCCCGTAAATATATCAGCTTTCACACCGTTATAACACACCGCAAGAATATCTTCAGAAAACTGGGGGTTTCAAGCGTTTCAGAACTTATCATGTATGCCCTGAGGGCCGGCTGGATTAATATAATCGAATATCATATTTAATCTGCATACCATCTTTATGGTATATAAAATGCCTAAAAGAGGGTATTTCCCAATTCACCTTGCCTAACCATCTTTGTATCATGATTTTTCATTAATAACATTCTCTTTTAAAAACATACTTCAACCATCAGTCACCTCCTGACTGAAAACGATAAACGAGAAACAATAAACTATAAACGACAAACAGTCCTCCTTAGCAAAAACTTCGGTTTCCGAAGAAAGCTTCGGAGGACATAACAAACAATTAAAAATAATTATATGGCATCTGAAAATTTACACTTTGAAACACTTCAGCTCCATGCGGGTCAGGTTGTGGATCCTGTGACCAACTCAAGAGCTGTTCCCATCTATCAGACAACTTCATATGTTTTCAACGATTCCGATCACGCCGCAAATCTGTTCGGGTTGAAAGAATTTGGGAATATTTATACCAGAATAATGAATCCGACAACGGATGTATTTGAAAAACGTATTGCAGCCCTTGAAGGAGGAGTTGCAGCGCTGGCTACATCTTCCGGTCAGGCAGCACAGTTTATTGCCCTGTCGAACATTCTGCAGACAGGCGATAACATGGTATCGACATCCTATCTTTATGGAGGTACGTATAACCAGTTTAAAGTACAGTTCAAACGCCTTGGCATAGAGGTAAAATTTGTAGACGGGGATAAAGCGTCTGATTTTGAAAAGCTTATTGACAGTAAAACCAAGGCTGTTTACCTTGAGACTATTGGTAATCCAAAATTCAACATTCCTGATTTCGATGCCATTTCTGCAATTGCCAGGAAGCATGAGATTCCCCTCATTGTCGATAACACATTCGGCGCAGCGGGGTATCTTTTCAGGCCTATTGAGCACGGAGCCAATATTGTAGTCGAGTCTGCCACCAAATGGATCGGTGGACATGGCACCAGTATTGGCGGGGTAATTGTTGATGCAGGAAATTTTAACTGGGCCAACGGAAAATTTCCACAGTTCACCGAACCTTCGGAAGGTTATCATGGTCTGAAATTCTGGGATGTATTCGGAACACCGGGACCCTTTGGAAATATCGCCTTCATAATTCGCGCACGCGTTGAAGGATTGCGCGACTATGGTTCAGCTCTGAGTCCGTTCAACTCCTTCCTTCTTCTGCTGGGGCTTGAAACACTTTCACTGCGTATGCAGAAACATGTTGATAATGCCCTGGAACTCGCTCAATGGCTTACGAAACATCCCAAAGTTGAGTATGTTGATTATCCTGGCCTGCCCGGGAATGCTTACCATGAGCTGGGGAAAAAATACCTTAAAAACGGTTTTGGAGGTGTCCTTTCCTTTAAGGTTAAGGCAGGAAAAGAGGCTGCTGATAAACTGGTGAACAATCTTAAACTGATCAGTCACCTTGCAAACGTGGGAGATGCAAAAACTCTCATTATCCATCCTGCTTCAACTACGCATCAGCAGCTTTCTGAAGCGGAGCAGTTAAGCAGCGGTGTGGCACCGGGTGTACTGAGGATTTCAGTGGGCATTGAAAACATACTGGATATCAAAGCCGATCTTGAACAGGCATTCAAAATAATTTGACGGATATCTCAGAATAACAGTGTATCTTGTATGGTAAAATGTGCTATGAACACCTTAAGTTTTTAGAATGTCATACTACCAATCGTCTAACTTAACAGCAAATTACCATGTCAGAGATCTCAGTACCAAATCAAAGAGCCGTTGAAAAAATCGTAAAATCAATCTTTGAAATGCTTTTCCCGACCACTCGTTCCTTTGAGGATGAAGAAATCGAGAGTAACAAGAAGAACCTTGAAGGAGAGATCCTCGAAATAATCTCCGGTCTTACTGAAAAAAGTGAGGAGATCACACACCGTTTTTTCAATAATCTGGGCAACATCAAGAAAATATTGCTAAAGGATGCTGATTTCATACTTGAATCTGATCCGGCAGCTACCCGGCAAATAGAGGTCATTGCCATCTATCCGGGATTTCATGCAATATTCTGTTACCGGATGGCTAATTTCCTTTCAAAGCTTGCGGTCCCTCTCCTTCCAAGGATGATCACTGAATATGCTCACAGGGTAACCGGTATCGATATTCATCCGGGCGCTACTATCGGGATTCCATTCTCAATTGACCACGGAACAGGGATCGTTATCGGGGAAACAGCAAACATCGGGAATAAGGTAAAGATTTATCAGGGAGTTACACTTGGTGCACTGAGTGTGGATAAAAGCAAGGCTTCCACAAAAAGGCATCCAACAATAGAGGACAATGTGATCCTGTATGCAGGATGCACCATTCTCGGCGGTGAAACCGTTGTGGGAAGAAACAGCATTATCGGAGGAAACGTCTGGCTTACTGAAAGTATAGCACCTTTTTCCGTCGTTTATCACAAAAGTGAAATTATAGTAAGGAATCAGAGCGGTTATGAAGAACCGATAAACTTCATCATCTGAAAAAAATTTAATAAATCTTAAAATGAAAGCAAATTCAATTCTTGAAACAATAGGTAATACACCCCACGTCAGAATCAACAGGTTATTCGGATCTGATTACACAGTTTGGGTCAAACTCGAAAGAGCAAACCCGGGGGCAAGCATCAAGGACCGTATCGCTCAGTCGATGGTAGATGATGCGGAACAAAAGGGACTCCTCAAAGCCGGAAGTGTAATAATTGAACCTACATCGGGTAACACAGGCATTGGGCTTGCAATAGTGTCAGCAGTAAGAGGCTACAGGCTTATCCTTGTTATGCCTGAATCAATGTCACTCGAGAGGAGGAAAATAATGAGTTCCTATGGCGCAGAATTTGTCCTTACACCACGAGAAAAGGGCATGAAAGGAGCAATTGATAAAGCCAGGGAATTAATAGACGGGACTCCTGACTCATGGATGCCGATGCAGTTCGACAATGAAGCCAATACACGGATTCATCGAACAACTACTGCACAGGAAATCATTAATGATTTTCCTGAAGGGCTTGATTACCTTATTACCGGAGTTGGTACAGGTGGCCACATAACAGGCTGTGCTGAAGCCCTGAAAAAAAAATTCCCAAAACTGAAAGTATTTGCGGTGGAACCTGAGCTCTCTCCCGTTATAAGCGGAGGGGCGCCAGGTCCGCATCCGATACAGGGCATTGGTGCAGGTTTTATTCCCTCAATATTAAAGACCGAACTTCTGGATGGGGTTATTACAGTAAGCAAGGAAGAAGCATTCGATTTCACCAGAAGAGCAGCCAGGGAAGAAGGCCTCTTTGTCGGGATATCTTCAGGAGCATCCCTGGCTGCCGTAAGCAAAAAACTGGGTGATCTTCCGAAAGGATCAAGAATCATAACATTCAGTTACGATACAGGCGAAAGGTATTTATCGATAGATGGATTGTTCTGATAATTAAAGCTTAAGGAAAATATTTTTTTGCCCGGGGGTGACGTCATGCCTAATATTACAGACAGTTTGTCGCCCCCTTCCTCTTCTCCTTTCTCCTTTCTCCTTTCTCCTTTTTCCCCTTTTCTCTTTCCCCTTTCTCCTTTCTCCCCTATTCACTCTCCACTTCACTCATCCTGCCCCTCAAACAAATAGAGTTGTCGGTCTTCACACTCATCCGACTCAAGGTTGGTAACAGATACGCCAAGGAGTCTGATTCTGGGATTTTCCAGTTTTATGGTTTTCCGCAAAGCCGTCACCTCCCTGTGCAGGGTCTCAAAGTCTTTAATATAGTGCGGTATGGTACGGCTCCGGGTTATTTGCCTGAAATCTGAGAATTTGATCTTCAGAGTTATTGTACGGCCTGCAGTGGCAGAATTTTCAAGTCTTTCCATAAGTTCCATCTCAAGCTTATACAACTCCGCAATAATCTCAAATGAGGTTGTAAGATCCTTTTCATAAGTAAGTTCCGTGCCGACCGATTTTCGCTCCTGACCAGGTTCGACAGGACGTGAGTCGATCCCTCTTGCAATATCGTAAAAGAAAACTCCTGCCTTGCCAAAATTCCTCACAAGTGATACAAGGTCCCACTTTTTCAAATCTGAACCATTATGAATCCCCAGGTTGTGCATCTTCAGGGCAGTAACCTTGCCGATGCCATAGAATTTTTCGATCCTGAGATTTTCAATAAATTTTTCAGCTTCATCGGGCTTTATAATGAACATCCCATCAGGTTTATTGATATCGGAGGCAATTTTAGCAAGGAATTTATTTACTGAGATGCCGGCTGATGCCGTGAGTCCGGTATTTTGCCTTATGTCATTCCTGATCCTTTCTGCAATCAGGGTCGCAGAACCAATTCCCTGCTTGTCAGCAGTCACATCAAGAAATGCCTCATCTATAGAAAGTGGTTCAACCAGATCTGAATATTCCCTGAAAATACCAAAAACAACGGATGAGACAGCTGTATACCTGTCAAAGCTATGGCTTACGAATATCAGGTCAGGACACAAACGTTTTGCAGTAACAGAGGGCATGGCGGATCTGACGCCATATTTACGGGCTTCATAACTTGCAGCGGCGACAACACTACGTGGACCACTGCCACCTACTGCAACAGGTTTTCCCCGTAACTCGGGATGATCAAGCTGCTCAACGGATGCAAAAAAAGCATCCATGTCTATATGAATTATCTTTCTCAAAATCCAAAGTCCTGAGTACCTGGAGCCCTTGATGTTATAACGGAAATAGTCAGAGACTATACAAAAATCACAGACTTCAGGTTTTTTTCTTGGCAAATCTAATAAGAAAATCCTTTGATATTTGGCCAACATTGAGCAACATTGCAGGATAAAAGAGATTGGACATGAGTGGTACGGGACCGGAAAACAGATTGAAAACATTTGCCCTTATACTTACACGCCACAGATTATGGGGGTTTATGTTAATGCCCTATGTAATAGAATCGGAATCTGACCATAGTTATTACAAATTGTCAGAATGCCTCTTCCCCTATGCTCCTGAGGATACACTGAATACTCTCACTCTGGAAGAGAGAGCAGCTGTAACTATAATTAATGAGTACAATGAAAGAAATCTATTCAGACTCTTTTCAAAAGAAAAATCCGTAAAGGATTTCCTCTCCAAAATCACCCCTGATCTGATGGAAACATTTATCAGGCCATATATTGAGAGAAGGCTTCTCAAATGTTTTGCATCGGCGAGGGATGAAAATATCCCCGTATATTTTCAAAAAACGAAATCCTCCGCACTTCATTCCGAAGACCTTCTGTATATTAATGAAGAGTATGCCCAGCCTGTTTTCAGATTTACAAGAGATGAAACATGCAGTACATACAACCTCAGTCTGGAAAACGGCGGCAGGCCTATCGATATGAAAAAAGGTTCTGTCGATATCCTCTGCATGTCTCCATGCCTGATCAGGGAAGATCACAGGATCCTGTTTGTCTCCGATGTTGACGGTTCGAAACTTAGACCCTTTATGTCGAAGGAATTTATTCAGATTCCCAAAAAAACTGAGTTAAAATATTTTGGAAGCTTCGTAGCAAATGCAATAAATAACTTTAAAGTTGAAGGTACCGGATTTGAGATTATTGAATTTACACCTGAAAAGGAGGCATGCCTGCAGCTTGAAATTGGTCTCAGGGGATCGCCCGTACTTACACTTACCTATAATTATGAGGGTAATATGATATTTGCGAATGAAACAAGGCAATCATTCACCTCGTTTGAGAGCATAAATGAGAGGTTTATTTTCAGGAAGTATCACCGTGATCTGGAATGGGAAAATTTGTGCCGCATCAGGCTGGAAGAACTAAGCTTTTTCTCTGACGATGACATCAACTTTTTTCCCTGTATCATCAGATAAGAGGGATGGTAATGAGCTGCATGCAATGATTGAAGCGATAAACCGGAATTATCCCGATATAACGGAAGCAGGATTTAAGCTCAGTTCCAGGCTGAGCACTGATTTTAATTTTAAGCCTGTCAGCATTGAACTGAGCAGCACACTGATCAACGACTGGTTTGACCTGAAAGCCATTGTGCGGATAGGACAATGGGAAATTCCTTTTACCCGCTTCAGAAAACATATCCTTTCCGGAATAAGGGAGTTTGAGCTTCCAGATGGTACAATGGCTGTTCTTCCGGAATTGTGGTTTTCAAAATATAAGAACATATTTGAATTCGGTAAGAACAAGGATGATCTGCTCACTCTTCATAAACAGCATTTTTCACTGCTTACAGATACTCTTAATGAGTCAGAGAAACCCGCTTTTGAGAAACTGGAGAAATTGCTTATTCCTGAACACCTCCCTGAAATTGATCCTCCTGCAGGGCTCAGGTGCACAATGAGGCAATATCAGGCTGAAGGTCTCAGCTGGTTGAATTTTCTGCAGACAGCAGGTCTTGGCGGATGTCTTGCCGATGATATGGGCCTTGGCAAAACTATCCAGACACTGGCTCTGCTTCAGCACAACAAGGAGAACATAAAACCGGACATCCTGCCAGGAATACGGAAACTTAACTCTTTTTGGCCCTGATGACACCAGATTAACCTCGCTTATTGTCGTTCCCGCTTCACTTGTATATAACTGGGAAAAAGAGATTAAACGGTTTGTTCCCGGGATGGTTGCCTGCTGCCATAAAGGGAACCAGAGAAAAAAAACTGCTTCGTGGTTCCGGAATTTTGACATAGTCATATCAAGCTATCACACTGTAAGGCAAGATATTGATTTATTAAGCTCTTTCCATTTTCATTATATTATCCTGGATGAAAGTCAGATGATTAAAAATCCTGGATCAGCGGTATACAGGACCATAACACAGATTAAAATCCGAATTCAAACTGGTACTGACAGGTACTCCTGTAGAGAACTCACTCACTGATCTGTGGTCGCAGCTAAACTTTGTAAATCCCGGATTGCTGGGGGAACTGTCATTCTTCAGGCGGGAATTTGCAAAACCCATCGAAAAGGAAGGCGATGACAGGCAGGAGGGAAAATTAAGAAGGATAATCAAACCTTTTATTCTCCGAAGGACAAAGGAGATGGTTGCTAAGGACCTGCCACCCATTACCGAACAGACAGTCTATTGTGACATGACTGAAGAACAGTTTAAACTGTATGAGGAAGAAAAATCATCGGTAAGGAACAGCATATTCAAGAGCATTGAAACAACAGGAGTGGAAAAACCAGCCATAATAGTTCTCCAGGGTCTTATGAAACTGCGCCAGATCTCAAATCATCCAAGGATGGCGGATGAAGACTACCAATCAGGGTCCGGTAAATTCGAGACTGTACTCCAGGATATGGAAAGTGTTATTTCCGAGGGGCATAAAATACTGGTTTTCTCTTCCTTTGTAAGGCATCTTGCCCTGTATGCCGCTGAACTGACTAAAAAAAGAATAAGGTTCTCCATGCTTACAGGTACTACACCCAACAGGGAAAAAACTGTGACTGGTTTTCAGGACGATCCTGAAAACAAAATCTTCCTCATCTCTTTAAAGGCTGGGGGAGTCGGGCTTAATCTAACGTCAGCCGACTATGTATTTATTCTCGACCCATGGTGGAATCCTGCATCTGAAATGCAGGCCATGAGCAGAGCCCACCGAATAGGTCAGGATAAAAATGTATTTGTGTATAAATATATCACAAGCAACACTATTGAAGAAAAAATAACAAGGCTGCAGGAAAGAAAGTCAAAGCTTGCAGATACATTCATTAAAAGCAATAATCCACTTAAAGACATTGATATTAAGCAGATTCTTGACATAATAGGATAGCATAATTTTACATATGCCATTTGAAAATCAATATCTTTGCAACTTACCTGTTATTAAAAAATTATCATGAAAGTATTGGGCATAAACTGCAGTCCGCGAAAAGGAGGCAACACGGAAATTCTGATCAATGAGGTGTTTAAGGTTTTGCAAAAGGAAGGAATAAAAACAGAATTTTTTCAGCTTGGAGGCAAAACAGTCGGCGGCTGCACCGCCTGTATGAAATGCATAAAAAAGATGGATGGCAGGTGTCATCAGAAGAATGATGCCATAAATGAATGTATTGAAAAGATGGTAAAGGCTGATGCAATCCTTATTGGTTCTCCGGTATATTTTGCAGACCTTTCAACTGAGGCTAAAGCTCTTATTGATGTGGCAGGCTATGCCCTCAGGGGAGCCGGCAATCCCCTGAAGAGAAAACCAGGAGCTGCAGTCATAGCTGTCAGAAGAGCCGGTGCCATACACGCCTTCGACAGTATAAATCATTTTTTCCTTATCAATGAGATGATCGTACCCGGATCCTCCTACTGGAATATCGCCATAGGAAGGGCAAAAGGGGATGTTCTGAAAGATGAGGAGGGAATGAGAACAATGAAGGTTCTCGGGGAGAATATGGCCTGGCTGATGAACAGGCTGGAAGGTAACGGGAATAAAACAAAAGATAATTTACCTCCGTCAGGGCTTCGGCGGACAAAGAAAGGAAGAAAACACAGGAAAGAAGATCAGGACGATAAGCCTGCAGATACAAGGTCAGCTTCAATACCTCAGATTCTGTCAGATGAGGCATGAGATTTTTCTTAAATGATTATAATATTAATCGTTTTGAGTAATTTTGCAGTTTCATCCGGTCCGTAGCTCAGCTGGCAGAGCACGTGACTCTTAATCATGGGGTCGTGGGTTCGATTCCCACCGGACCGACAAACAATAAAGCCATTTACGGAGTTTTCTCTACCGTGAATGGCTTTAATGCATTCAAAAAAACTTATTTTAAAGACTATTCATTTTTTTTTGGTCGTGGAATATCCCTGAATAAAGGAAACTTATCTAATTCGTCCAGAGGAGGAGGTTTGTAATCGTTCCGGACCTTAAATGTAACATCATCAAAATCGTTTCTTCCTATAGCCTGTATTTCAGGGCTTGACAGTTTTCGTTTAAAATATCCCAGCAGCTGAAGTATCCTCAGAAATTTTGTCAGATAGGTATAATTATGCTGTTGAAAGTTATAGTAACTCTTAACCTTTTCAGCCGATTCGCCCTCAATCAGAACATCTGCCAGCCTTAAATCGTGGGTAAGAATGATTTTTTGCCTCCCTGGTTTCATATTCTCTTCTATTATCTGAATCACTCTCCTGGATGACGAAAACCAGTACTTCAGCTGATCCAGATAGGTGAAGGCATCCAGTTTAATACCGTTGGGCAGAATGAATATTTCGGTTGATAATGGACAGGGAGGAAAATTATATTGAGCTACCGGATGAAAATAACCGTCCTCACGTTCTATTCTCATTATAGACTCCATATAGACTTCTCTGGCGTAACTTAAAACCTGCTCCACCTTAACCTCACTTATGCTTTTCTTCAAGGTTTTGATGTATCCGGGCTTATTGAGGATCCTGTCATAATAGTCTTTAATCTCCTCCCTTGTTAAAAATTCTGCCATTTTTCAATTATCATTTAAATCCCTGACAGTAATATCATTTGAATACTGTAAAAAGTTATTCCGGCTCCTGAAATTCATGCAAATATATAAATAAAATAGCCGGTTCAGCTGAACCGGCTAGTCCTCTTATAAGAACTTACATTAATAGTTATCGCGTTCCAGATAGTGAGTGTGCAGCAGCTCATGTGATTTATGACTGTTTGGCTGATCGAGGAATTCCTTGTAGATGGCAATCACATCAGGATTCTCATGTGACTTTCGGAGTGCCTTATTTTCATCTTCGGCGTAAATTGCTTGCATACGTTTTTGCCTGATCGCCATGCTGGTCGGTATCGGCTGTCCGCCACCACCAATACAACCTCCCGGACAAGCCATTATTTCAATAAAATGGTATACTGCTTTTCCTGACTTCACAAGTTTCATAATTTTGTCGGCATTAAGCAGTCCATGAGCTATAGCGACTTTAAGCTCAACACCTTCAAGAAACTTCCAGTCATCTACACAACCTTCAATCTTCACCGAAGCTTCCTTGACACCATCCATACCTCTTACAGGTGTTATGTTCAGGTTACCGAACGGGACCTCACGTCCTGTCACAATTTCATATGCTGTACGAAGAGCAGCTTCCATCACTCCTCCTGTTGCACCGAAAATGACTGCAGCACCAGTAGATTCTCCCATTATGGAATCGTAATTAGCCTCTTCCAGATTTCTGAAATCAATTCCTGCCTGCTTGATCATTACGGCAAGTTCCCTTGTTGTAAGAACATAGTCGACGTCTTTATAGCCACTGGATCTCATCTCAGGCCTGTCTGCCTCGTATTTCTTGGCAGTACATGGCATTATAGAGACGGAAACAATTTTAGACGGATCAAGATTCCTCTTTTTTGCATAGAAAGTTTTTGCCAGAGCGCCAAACATCTGCTGTGGTGATTTGCAGGATGAAAGGTTCGGAAGAAAGTCAGGATACTTATGTTCTATGAATTTTATCCATCCGGGGGAACATGAAGTGAACATTGGCAGTGAGACTTTCTTGTCATTCTGTGTGAGCGCATTCTTTAACCTTACCAGAAGTTCAGTTCCCTCTTCCATAATCGTAAGGTCTGCTGAGAAATCAGTGTCGAGAACCGAATCGAATCCCAGCTGCTTCAGTGCGTTTACCATTTTCCCGGTAACCCTTTCGCCAGGTTCATATCCAAGGTCCTCACCCAATGCGACCCTGACGGCAGGCGCGGTCTGTACAACAACATGTTTATCAGTATCATAGATTGCATCCCAGACCTGATCGATGTAGGTCTTTTCAACAAGGGCGCCCGTAGGACAACGGTTAACACACTGTCCGCAATTTGTGCAGACAACAAGACTCATGGGCTTGTCGTGAAATGATGATATTTTTTGGTGCGCCCCCTTGTTTGCAACCGCAATTGCTGAAACGTGCTGCAACTCGGAACAGGTTCTTACGCATCTCTGACACCTGATGCACTTGCTATCGTCTTTGATAAATGATGGCGACGACCTGTCAATATTATATTTATGATCCTCGACAAGATCCAGAAAAATCGTATCACCGAAAGCAAATTCATTGGCAAGTGACTGAAGTTCGCAATTCTGGTTTTTGTAACATTTTGTACAATCCGATCTGTGTTCCGTAAGAAGAAGTTCAACAATATGTTTGCGTGCATTTCTTACCTTCAGGGTATTTGTATGAATTTCCATTCCTTCTGATACTGGAGTGGCGCAGGAAGCAATAAGGGTTCTGGCCCCTTTTTGCTCAACAACACATACCCTGCAGTTTCCGGCAACACAAAGGTCATCATGATTACATAATGTTGGAATATTGATTTTCAGCTTACGTGCAGCCGCAAGAACTGTGGTGCCAGGTTCAACCGATATTTTCTGGTCATTTATAAATAGATTTATCATGGTTCTTTAATTTGATTTGATTGGATTGTTAATAAATGATCTCTTCCCTGAAGTTACTGACGATGGATTTGAACGCATTACCTACCGATTGTCCGAGACCGCATTTGGCAGCTATCTTCATGGTATCGGCAAGCTTGATAAGTTCATTAAGGTAAGTCGACTTAACTTCTCCTTTTTTTACCATTTCAACTCCTTTCAGAAGCTGCTGGCAACCAACCCTGCAGGGAGTACATTGTCCGCATGATTCCTCAGTAAAAAATTCGAGGTAATTATGCAGGACATTATACATTGACCGGGAGCTGTTGAAAAGCTTCATGGAACCACCTGTTGGCACTCCTTCGAAACCAATTATTGTCTCCGGGAATTTCTTCCTGGGAACACAGAATCCCGATGCCCCTCCGACCTGGACAGACTTGGTATCTCCATCACCAAATTCATTGACAAATTGCTGCACGCTCA
The DNA here is from genome assembly GCA_963789465.1 of uncultured Bacteroidales bacterium. Classification (GTDB taxonomy): domain Bacteria; phylum Bacteroidota; class Bacteroidia; order Bacteroidales; family VadinHA17; genus LD21. The sequence continues at coordinate 734,707 of CAWBLL010000019.1, read as the reverse complement.
TTCCCAGTTCAAGTTCAAAAATGCCGGGGGTGGGTGTATCTCCGGAAACGGAGAATACTTTCGATCCCCTGGAATCTGTTGTTCCATACTGGGTAAAATTCCCTGATCCATGGAAGATTATCATCATGGCTGTTACGAGGGTTTCAACATTATTTATTGAGGTAGGCTTATCGAATAATCCGGATACCGTCGGATAAGGAGGTTTATTGCGGGGTTCTCCCCTTTTACCTTCAATTGACTCGAACAATGCGCTTTCCTCTCCGCATATATAGGCTCCGCTGCCCATCCTGTATTCAACATTAAACTCATAACCAATCTCATGGATCATTTTATGAAATGCATCAAGTTCGAGCATAAGCTTTGGCAGGAGATATCTGTATTCACCCCTCAGATATACGATACCGCTTTTTGCACCGATAGCCTTACCTGCAATAGCCATTCCTCCATGAACTTTGCTGGAAACCCTGTCCAGAATCTCCCTGTCCTTGAAAGTTCCAGGTTCACCTTCATCAGCATTACATACAATATATTTGTCAGGACTATCCTCTGCAGCTGTATATTTCCATTTCAACCCGGTGGGAAAGCCTGCTCCACCACGTCCTTTGAGACCCGAATCCAGCATATGCTGTATTATCTCATTGCTGTTCATTTTATAAGCTTTGGTTAAAACCTCTTTTGCATCAATTTTCTCAAATATCAGGTCAACCTTATTTAAACCTTTATTTTCCATTATATCCGGATATTTATTTTGTCATGTAATCTTTAATTATCTCATTAACCTTCTCAGGAGTCAGTTCCGTATACGGCATATCGTTTATCAGTATTGCCGGCGCCTTGTGACACCATCCGATACAATTCGTTTCCAAAAGACTGAATTGCAGGTCGGCCGTTGTTTCTCCTACCTTTATTTTCAGAATATCTTCGAGAGTCTGAATAATTTCACTTTTCCCTTTCATTGAACATGTAATTGTCTTGCAAATTCTTATCACATACTTTCCCCTCACCTTAGTGTCGAGGAAAGTATAGAAGGAAGCTGTCCCGTAAACCTCAGCAGCTGAAATATCGAGTTCTTTTGCAACTTCAACCATAGCCTCATCGGTCAGATAATTATGTTTCTTAACTATATCCTGCAGAATCGGTATAAGATTCTCGCGCTCATGGCCATGTTTGTCGGACAATTCCTTAACTAGATTTCCTACCTGGTACATTTCTTATTGATTTTTAAGTAATTAAATAAATTTTTAAGCTTTAAAACACGTGGTTAAAAAGTGCTGTTAATTTAATAACAATACTTTTAATAAAACCAATAAAATATCAAACTTTCTAATTTAGAATGAAAATAAAGAAAGATTATTCCCTTTTCACCTTTGATTTATCTAAGGTTATTGTCCTTATTTACTGTGCATTGTCAATTATTGACAACAGCTGTCAATAATTAAATCACAGGGAGACAATATTATTGAAATTCAGGAAATATCTGTCTTTTACCCTGCATTCTTCAGCTATTCTGATCAGCCTTTTTATGGTTTTGCAGTGATGGAACTCATCAGGTTAATATTCTGCATATTGGAATAATCATACTCATATAATCCATTTTCACCTATCAGAATCAGTATATTTCCGACCGGTATGACATCGTAGGCATTAATAGCCTGAATAATTGTATATCAGATGTTCAGTTATTTCCTTCGGATCATTGGCATCATAAGATCTTAAGTCCCGAGTTCCCGTCACAGATAAACAACAGGTCTCCATGCTTCCCAAGTCCATGAGGATTTGCCATCGGATATGACATTACGAGTGTTGGCGATTCAAGGTTCATTATGTTTATCACGTCAAGACTGTTCAGGGAACCTCCGCAGGCATTACCACTTCTGAGTGTAATGTATGCAAGCGTGTCATCCACTATTACAGGATCACAGCTTGTGGCATGGGTAAAGAATGCCTTTATCCGGGCTGAGAGGTACTGAAATATCAAAAATAACCATTCCGGTTGTTGTTCCGAGAAACATGCTTCTGATCAGTCAGGAACATTGTTTCTATTCCCCATCCGGGATATACCTCATTATATTTTACCGGACTTGATTTTATTTGTAATATCAAAAATTTTGATGATATTATTATCAAGAACATAGAGTACATTGGCATTTATTCCAAATCTTGCCATCGACCCACCAGCACCTGTCCCGCTTCCGCTTATCCCGGTAGACGCTCCGCCTGCATTGACCCTATCGTAATATAGGCCTCCTTTTCCCCAGGAAAACAGGATATGGATAGGGATATGGATTTGGATGATTAACCTTTTCCCTTATGGTCCTTCACTTCCCAGCCAATAACTACACCCTTTTGTCTGATCTATGAATACCCATTGGGAAATCATTACCTGTCGGGAGGAACTGCATACGGAAGCACATCCGTTAATTCTTCCTGCTCTCATGGATATCTATCCACGTCCTGAACATCCAGTACAACCAGGTCAACATAACTATCGGCATACATTACTGAACCGGATATCGAGATATCCACTACCCCGGGCAACCTTACAAATATCTTATTAACAGGTGATGACGGCATCTGTATTATCGAAAATATGAATTCCCTTAAGTTCTTCAACTATAAATATCATAGTTATCCTTAAAATAGATCTTACCCGGATTTTTCAGATCAACATTTTGTTCTTTTGAAATTTCCGATCGCAATTCTGAATACGACATATAAACCGGAATATTCCCCTTATATTCCCTGTAGGTAGTATCTTCACATGAAAAGAAAAACGATGAAACTAAGTGAGATAGCTGCAACATAATTGGAATGATTTTTGCTTTCATCAGGATTAGATTTAGTCTGCTAACCCTGACAAAAATCATGCTAAACTACGCGAATTACCTCAATCCAAAATACTATGAAAAAATACCTTGCATTAATCTACTCATATCTATCTTCTCGATTTTACCATTCTGACCGCCCAGAAATGCGAAAGATGTTCTGTATCTTAAAAACGGGAGCAGGATCTATGGCAAACTCCTGGAGGTAACGGATAATCACTATAAAATGCAGACTGCCGATGGCAGTATATTCATTTATTCATTGTCCTGAAGTTGAAAAATTTGTCCAATGAGATTCGCTCTCTTTGATGGCAGAAAGAAAAACGGCTTTGGTTTTGGTCTGGAAGCAGGTTTCCTTGTCGGATCACAAAATAATGAATATCCTTCACCTTTTAGCTTTAACTGTCTTGCCGGGTATACTGTAAATACTAAAAATATCCATCAGTCGCAGGTTCAGGCGTAGAGTTTATCGGTGAAGCTTTTGCGCCCTTGTTTCTGGAATATAAATATTACATTCATGACAAACGGGCTACCCCTTTCTTCTTTTCAAGGAGAGGAAAACTTTTCTATATAGGAAATGAAAGTAAAAGCTCTTCCGATTATAAATAATTATGACCCAACATGATTTCAAAGGTGGGTTTCTCCTTTACCTCTGGGGACCGGAATTTCATGGGCAAAAGAGGATTTTGAGACTTATCTGACCTTTGCCTACAGGTATGCGGAAACAAGTTATGTTCAGAAAACTATAATAACTACGATACCACTTTTGAAAATACCTATAACAGGCTGGAAGTCAAGCTGGGATTCAGATTCTGAGATTTTGTAGCTTAATAAATTTCCGTGCACTCATGATTCATTAAATAAAGTGAAACGTAATAATTAATTGATAATGGTATAAAATTTTCTTATCTTGGATGGACTGTTGCAAATACAAAAATTTAACAAATAACAAACAGGAGGAACATTATGGCTGTACAATATCTTTGTAAAGTTTGCAGGGGTCATTTGAATGTAAAGACATCCATCATCCTGGCAGCTACCAAACTCAAAAACCGATCAAAAAGAGGTCTGGTATTATTAAACCCTGAAATCGGGAACTATACCAAAACAACCCATCCCCCTTTCAGATCAAAAAAGGGGAGGAATACATCTATACCTGCCCTATTTGCTCGGCACAGCTGAACAGCATGAAATATCTTCATATGGTCAGGATAATAATGATTGACGATAAGGGAAAAGAGTACAATATCTACTTTTCAGGCATTGCAGGAGAAAAATGCACCTACAAGATCAGGGGAAATAAAATCGAAGAGGAGATCGGACCCGACGCAAGAATCTACAACAAGTATTTTGAAGTTCCCGAAGAAGACAGGAAATATCTGTAACCATTTAATTTAGAAAAGGCTCCGTTTCAGCACATACAATAAACTGATGAGATGGTTCATCCTTTCAGATGATTGTTGAAATCATCTGCAGGAACCCAGACCTCAACCCTGGTGCCGGAAGGTTCATTTGCCTCATTGTACAGATCTGTAATCAGATGTCTTATGGGTTTCTTGTTTATCTGATTTAGAATTTCATAGAATTCGCTTGTAAGTTTAAGACCTATGCCGGTTGAATTACTTTGTCCGGCAGAGTTTGCTCTTCCAATCCCGTTGTCTTCAATTGTAAGTTTCAGGTAGTCCTTTTCCCTTATCACTGATATTTTAACAACTCCACCCTTCTCGTATGGAATTAAACCATGCTTTACGGCGTTCTCAGCAAAGGTTTGCAATACCAGTTTCGGCACTTGTTCAAGCTGGTTTATTCCCTCATTTATTTCAATTTCATAATTGAACTTCTCTCCGAATCTAAGTTTTTCCAGTTCAAGGTAAGTTGTTACAAAATCAATTTCATCACCCAGATTACGGTAGATTTTTTCTGCATCATTCAGCATGCATCTTAAAAGCTCGGTAAATTTCCTCATATAATCATAGGCAGTCTGCCTGTCGTCAAGATAGATAAGTGAAGCTATGGAATTGAGGGTATTGAAAGTAAAATGAGGATCGAGCTGAGCCTTTATTGCCTGCAATTGAAGCGATACAAGCCTTCGGTTCAAGCTCTCTTTTTGTGATACCTGCACAGTATTTATTCTTTTTATAAGTACTATAAAAAAGAAAATTAAAAAGTAAATACCCGGATATGCCAGGTATCCCATGTAATAATACCTGTTTGTTTTCAATTTCAGAAAGTAGCCGTACCCCTCCCCTGCATTCATAAATATTTTGTTTCCATGCTCCCGTGATGAATAACGGGAAAGCCTTACTTTATATGCATCACCTTTAAGTTTGGACTCGGCAATCTTTCTCAGATCTGCATTATATATGCACAGTTTTTCCTCATCTGTGGAAAAAAGGAGGAATTCATCTTCACCATTAAAATTAATGTCTGCTTTGTAAATACAGTAGTCGGAATGGAATGGAGCGGCAATTTTGTTAATAACTTCCAGTTTATCATTGAGTTCAAGGATAATGTTATCAAAAAGGTAAATCCTTTCAGTGTTCTTGTTTTCCAATACCTTCAGGCGTGTGGTATGTGTTAACCCTAATTCATCGAATAATCTTTCTCTGATCTTTTTTCCTTCCGAAGAAAAAAGCATAATTCGCGATTTGAGCACTGTGGTATCTGCTGAAGCCGTTACATAGGATGCTAAATAACCCATAAATCCATCCTTTTTATAGGCTTCTGTTTCCACCCGATTAGTTAATCCGGGAAACTCAACAGGAGGAAATTTAAATTTTAAACTGTCGTCAAATACCATCAGCCAGCTACTCCAGTCACTGTATGGATACCATTCTTTTGAATTTCCAGAAGCACCCACTAATCCAAAAATTTCAGGTCTGCCGTCTCCGTCAGCATCGGTCATCTTTGGAAATTGGCATGCCACGCCGCTCAATTGACTGGTCTTCAAGTTCATGTTATTAATATCATAAGAATAGAGCCGTCTTGGCTGGACACCAAAACCTGTCTGAATACTGAAAAAAAGTTCATCTTTCCCGTCACCGTTCGTATCATAAAAGCCGGCAGGCCGAACTTCAGAGGTAATCTTTCCATTGATAATCCGGATTTTTGTAATGTATATATGATCAGATTTTATCCCTCCGGAATCGAAAAACTCATTGATATTCAGGAAAAGAGAATCTTTCCTGTGAGTAAAAATGTAGATCTCCTTATAGATATTGTGATTAAAATTACCGAAAAAAAAATCCGACATATCCGGGTCAATACTGTCGGGCAGATTCCACTGATCATACACCCTCATTTCATTATCCCGAACCAGGATATGGTAATAAGGAGTCCCTTTACCGGTATTGACAGACTCTGAAATGGAATCAGAATTCAGATCCTCATAAACATTAATGGAGGAGTATTTATCCACTGGTTCAACAACCAGCGTCGACTTTGTTCCTAAAGGAGGAAGAAGCAGGATAATTAAAAGAGCGGGAAGACCTGCAAGAAAATAAGATGAATATATGATTTTTCTAAAAAGGGTGCCCACTTTCATGGTCTACATAATATCAAGATCTTTCAGATGCTGATGAGGTATTTTTAATGTCACTGATTCATTGTCCCTGACAAGAGTGATAGTACTTTTCTTTCTGTCCAGCAAAGTAATATACTCAAAATTAACAATCAGTGATCTTCCTATCCTGATAAATCCAGCAGGAGGAAGCTGCTCCTGCAGCCTGCCCAGATTCATCGAACACAAATATTCCTTCTCACCAGTACATATTGTGGTATAATTGCCTTCAGCCTTGCAGAAGAGAATTGTCGATGGATTAATAAATACGGTGCCTGTACGGGTATTTACCTTATCCTTGTAATTTTCCTTGCTGTTTCCTGCTTTCCGCTAAATGCAAAAGATTCTCCTCCTGCTGTACAATGTACTTTTCAACACATTCCTTCAACTCCTTCCTGTTAACAGGTTTCAGCAGATAATCGAATGCCTGTATTTTGATAGCTTGTATGGCATACTGATCATAAGCTGTTACAAAAACGATTCCGGGTTTACCATTATAAAAATGAAGCTCGTTAACAAATTCTATCCCATATCTTCCCGGCATTTTGATATCCAGAAAGATCAGATCCGGGATAAAATTATTTAGCTCGCTTAAGGCTGAATCAACAGACTGAGCCAATCTGATGTCTGAAAAATAAAGAGTTTCTTCCAGAAGCTTTGCCATCAATCTTCGTGGCACTCTCTTCATCATCAACAATTAAAGCGCTCAGTTTTTGTTCCATATAGCAGAGTGATTTGACATTCCTTTATAAAAATACAAAAACTAATTCAATATACCTTCTTGACTAATAAATTAATATTCTTTTTAAACAATTGCTTAAAACGGGGGTAAAGTACCGGTTATTCATCCAGGCCCCTACTTCCGTATTGTTTTCCGTGATCCCATGTTCACTCAAAATATAATCCAAATGCATTTTTCAGTTTTTACTCTCGTCGAATAGTCTTATTTTTGTAATCAGGACGATTCATTTACAACAAAAATTATGAAGGCAGACATTAACTACAGAGCAGTCAGATAATATCAGAATCCTTGCTATGGCAATGGTTGAAAAATCAAAATCCGGTCACCCCGGGGGTGCTATGGGAGGAGCAGATTATCATTCACATCCTTTTCTCTGAATTTCTTAATTTTGACCCAGAAGACCCTTTTTGGATCAATCGTGACAGATTTTTTCTCGATCCGGGCCATATGTCGCCAATGCTCTATTCGATTCTTACGCTCACAGGTCACTTCACTGTTGAAGATCTTAAGCAATTCCGTCAATGGGGCAGTTCCACTCCGGGCATCCGGAACTTGATATTGCCAAAGCTATTGAAAACACCTCAGGTCCTCTTGGTCAAGGACATACGATGGCTGTTGGCGCCGCCATCGCCGAAAGATTTCTTGCGGCCAGGTTTGGTGAACTGTTTGCACATAAAATATTTACCTATATATCAGACGGAGGAGTTCAGGAAGAAATATCCCAGGGGGCCGGCCGAATTGCAGGATTCCTTGGACTCAGCAATCTTATCATGTTCTATGACTCCAATGACATTCAGCTTTCCACGGAAACAAAAGTGGTTACGATTGAAGACACCGCAATGAAATATACTTCATGGGGATGGAATGTCATAAATATCGATGGCAATGATCAGGATCAGATAAGAACTGCTCTTAAAGCAGCTATTAGCCGAAAATGAGAAACCCACCATAATTATCGGAAAAACAATTATGGGTAAAGGGCTTGCTGGACAATGAAGGAAAAAGCTTTGAAGGAAAAACATCCACTCATGGCATGCCTGTCAGTGAAGCCGGCGGATCGTTTGAAAAATCACTGCTCAACCTGGGGGGAAACATGGCATGATCCATTTATGATCTTTGAAGATGTAAAGGATCATTATATAAAATGATTCTGGAGAAAAAGCGAAATATGCTGCCGAATGGAAGAAAGAGAAAATCGAATGGGCCGGGAAAAACCCTGAATCTGACAAAAAGCTTCAATGCCTATTATGCCGGGAAACTACCTGAAATCGATTTCGGATCTATTCCCCAGAAGGAAGGATCAGCAACCAGGGCCGCATCATCCGCCATGTCTCGGCCACTTTGCTCAGAAAGATTGAAAATATGATAGTTGCATCTGCCGATCTTGCCAACTCCGACAAGACAGATGGATTCCTGAAAAATACTCATCCTTCACCAAGGGAGATTTTACAGGCGCCTTTCTTCATGCAGGTGTATCAGAACTCACTATGGCAGCACTTATAAACGGCATGGCCTTGCATGGTGGAGTTATACCTGCCTGCGGTACCTTCTTTGTATTTTCTGATTATATGAAACCGGCAGTAAGACTTGCATGTCTGATGGGATTACCCGTTAAATATATCTGGACACATGATGCCTTCCGTGTAGGAGAAGATGGCCCCACACATCAGCCTGTTGAACAGGAAGCTCAGTTAAGGCTTGTTGGAACACATTAAAAACCATCACGGGGAAAACAGCATGCTCGTGCTTCAGGCCTGCTGATTCACTTGAAACAACTGTCGCCTGGAAAATTGCGCTCGAAAATAATAAAACCCCTACTGCCCTTATTCTTTCAAGACAGAATATAAAAGATCTTCCTTCAGAACGCAATGACAGATATGCATGATGCGCTACAGTCCGTCAAGAGGAGCATATATTGTTTCAGACTGTAAGGGAAAACCTGATATAATACTTATTGCCAGCGGTTCAGAGGTCTCTACTCTGGTTGACGGTGCCGTCCTTCTGAGGAAAGACAATCTGAACATCAGGATCGTATCGGCCCTTCGGAAGGCTCTTCAGGAATCAGGCAGAAGAATATCAGGAAATCTGTGATTCCCGACAGATATTCCTGTTTTCGGACTTACTGCAGGATTACCGGTCACTTTGCAGGGACTTGTTGGTCCGGATGGTTTTGTTTTTGGCATGAACAGTTTTGGTTTCTCAGCACCATATAAGGTACTTGATGAAAAATTGGGATTTACTGCTGAAAATATCTATAATCAGGTTATTTCCTATCTGAAAAAATATTAATTTATTGACCGGAACCGGACTAATCGGTTATGATATGCAGGAACTTGCAATTTCATGTATCTGCAGGATTTTACATTTTAAAATCTGACCTGGGAAATTTTCATGACGGATAAATTAAAACCTAAGCCAGGAGCCAATCGGCTGGTATGCATCGATGCCCTGAGAGGATTTGACATGCTCTGGATAATCGGCGGTGCGGATGTTCTAGTAACATTTTCAAAAGCCTCTGGAATAGGCCTGTTGAGCAATATGGATAAGAACTTTGACCACGCCTGGGGCCAGTTTCATTTTTATGACCTCGTAATGCCCTTGTTTCTGTTTATTGTAGGCGTGGTAATGCCAATCCTTCGGAAAAGGCTTAGTCACGGGGACAGTAAAAAGAAACTTTACAGGCACATCTTAAAAAGGGTTGTCGTACTTTATATCCTGGGATTGATTGCTTCGGGTCATCTCCTTACATTCGATATATCCAGAATTCACCTTTGGACTGATACGCTACATGCAATAGCGATTGGATATATGGTCAGTTCAGTTCTTATCCTGGAGACAAATCTTAAATGGCAGATCGGAATAACCGTTGTGCTGTTATTCGCCTATTGGGCAGTAATGGCACTTATTCCTATCCCCGGTCATGGTTCCGGCCATTACGAACCTGACCTAAACCTTGCCTTATTTGTCGACAATGCTGTTCTCGGCCACTGGCAGGAGGGTGAAGGCTGGACATACATTCTCACAAACATGACTTTCATCTGTTCAGTGATGCTGGGCACCTTTGCCGGCCGGATACTGCTTTCCCCTGCTACCCAGATAAGGAGAGCCATAATGCTTGCAATAGCGGGCACAGGTTGCATAATTGCCGGCAAAATATGGGGAATCTGGTTTCCTGTAATACACCACCTCTGGACAAGTTCACTGGTTCTGTTTGCAGGAGGATTAAGCTTTCTTCTCCTCTCATTATTTTATTTCGTAATAGATATTCTTGGCTTTAAAAAATGGGCATTTGTCTTTGTTGTTATCGGTATGAATGCAATAGCTGTCTATGTCGCATCACATCTTTTCGATTTCAGGCTGATAGGAGACGTATTCACGGGAGGACTAGGACAATGGCTTGGAAACTGGCATGAACTTATCAGGTCAGTAACGGCACTGTCAGTCATCTGGTTAATACTCTACTGGATGTACAGGAACAAAACCTTCGTCAAGATTTAGCCATATAACTGGAATAAGAACTTACTTATATTGCCATTGCCCTGATTATGCATCCCTGAACAACGATTAGATCTCTTGAAACATGAAAAGGTAAAATAAAGGAGCAAAAGAATGTCACTGTTACTCAAATCTAATGAATGTCAGGCATTTGTGCTCATCTCAAATCAGTAACAAAAAAAATAATGCAATCCATGGAGTAAGCTCTTTAAAAGATTTTCATCTTTGGTAATTCTTGTTACCTTTACGGCTTCAATTTTCAGAGATGCTCTACGACATTAAACCAGGCATAAAAGGACTTATTTTTGATCTTGACGGTACCCTTGCCGATACCATGCCATACCATTTTATAGGCTGGAAAGTGGCCTGCAGAAAATATGGTGCTGAAATTGATACAGCCTTTCTCAGGAAACATACCGGCAGTCCCGGATGGATAATTGCCGATGAGATCATCAAAGCATGTAATCTAAACGGAAGTGTGACTGTTGAACAGATCATGAATGAAAAGCTGAAGGAGTTTTATAAGCAACAGCATCTTGTCAAAGCTATTGCTCCCGTTGCTGACATAGTGAAGAAATATCACGGACATCTTACCTATGGCAGTTGGAACAGGCGGACACAGGGAAGCTGTTGAACGTACCCTTGAGGTTACGGACCTCAGAAAATATTTTGACATTATCGTTACTGCCAATGATGTGGAAAATTTCAAACCTCATCCTGAAACATTTCTCAAATGTGCAAGCATGATGAATGTTGAACCAGAATATATTGAAGTCTTTGAAGACGCGGAGCTTGGCATGAGAGCCGCAGAAACTGGCAGGAATGACAGTCACCGACGTACGATTCATGGTATGATTCAAACTGGTAGATACCGGTTCTCAGCAGGCCATTTCCCCTGCATTTTTCTTTGCCGACAGCAGATTATATGCACCTTTTACTACGACTTTTGCCGAATCGACTGAAAAGTTTCCGGGAAGAATTATCTCTGGGTATATCCCGAATCCTGTAATGCCCTTTTTAACCTCTACCATCCGGTATTCAGTAAATGGTTTTCCTGCCTCTTCCTTCTCTCTTCTCAAAAGCAAAAATATAATCCTTGTCATCAAAATTTACAACTGCTTCAGAAGGCAGTGCTGTAACCTCGTTATCAGATTCTTCAATAAAGGCATTTACATACATGCCCGGAAGAAGACCGGGACATAGAGTTGTTACAGCAGCATATGCCCTGAAGGTCTTGTCATCCCCCACTGATTTTCCGGTCTGGGTAATTGACAGCCATATGTTCCTCATCTTCATTAGTTATGAAAAATCTTAATTTCTGACCGGCAGCAACCTTGCCGGCATCTTTCTCAAAAAGTGTCAGTTCAAGAAATAGTTTATCGCTGTTCACAATTTCAAAGAGCACATCGGTCTGAGTTACATATTTGCCGATATTAACATTAACGGCTCTTGAGAAAACCTGTTATCGGTGATACAAGATTAACAGTACTGCTTATATTATCTTCACTTAAGTGATCCAGGATTGATCCCGATAAGCTGAAGCTTCTGTTCGAGCGACCTTGCCTTTGCCTTCAGATTCCGGTATTCAACAGTCACCTGCTGAACATTCTGCCTGCTGTATACATCATCCTTGTATAATTCGGTATGACGCTTGTAATCCTCCTCCGCAAACCCGAGTTTATTCCTGGTCTCAAGGTAATCCTGCTGGATATCAACAAAATCCTGATTCTCAATTACAGCCAGAGTCTGTCCCTTTCTTACACTGTTACCCGGCACAAGGGAAGTGTATTTGACAAATCCTCCCATTGGCATGCAAACTGTTGCACGGTTCCTTGGGAGCAACCGATATTATACCGTTGACCTTTATTATATTTCCGAGCGACCGCATTTCAATTTTTCCTAAACCAATATCTGCCAGTTTTATCTGATCATCCCTCAATTCCACTATATCTTCAGGAAGAATCTCAGCACTCTCAGAGTTTACAGCCGGCTTGTCTGCCTTTCTGCAGAAACCTATAGCCATTATCAATCCGGCCAGGATAATCCATATGAAATGTTTTGATTTTATCATGATTTTAATATTTAAAATATTTTACCTGTAATGTATTCAAGTGAAATGACAGTCTGATTGCAGTTATTCACAGCATCAATATAATTTTGCCTGTATTACCAGAGCCTTGTTAATGGTAAACACATATTCAAGGTAATCGAGGGCACCTGCCTTATAACTCAGGTTAGCCTGTTCAATAATCATATCTGCTTCCGGCACAGCCTGCTTCTCATAGTAATCCACACTTGACGAGAATTTATCATACTCATCAAGAAGCGTCTGATAGTTTCCGGCCACTGACCGGCTGTAATATTCTGCATCAGTTCTTGCTATCTTCTCATTTATTTTTGCCGCTTTTGTTCTTGAAGTATATGCAGGAAACCATAAAGGAACTGGTAATTCCTGCCTGGATGCCACTAAAACGGTAATCATTTCCGAAAGTCTCGCGCAATGCCATTTACATCCTGTGATCCGATAATTGTCTGACTGAAATATCCCACATTCAGATCTGGCAACATCTGACTTCTTTCCAGCTTTTTTCAGATGTTAGAAATTTCGACCTGCTGCTTTACATACCCCAGGGATGGATTCTGAATAAGCGAAGTACTGTCGGGAAATATGGCAAAGGGTATCTTTCGCAGCTTTGTCTCCTCAGGTACAGGCAGATATTCACTGTTCAAAACTATTTTCAGTCTTTCTGCTCAGAATACCGATATCGGCATTTATCTGGTAAAGCTGGTTTTTTACCTCCAGATTCTGGGAACGAGCGGTAATCATCTCAAGCTTGTTTGTCTCTCCTGTTTTTGCCCTCAGTTCAGCAGCCCTTAGTATGCCTGAAATAGAGACTATCCTGGTAAATAAGCAATTTTTGCTTTTCATAGAGATATACATATTGCCAGTAGAGCTGTTTTACCTGTGTCGCAATGTCAAGCTGTGATTGCCTTGTATTTCCATTCACTGCCTTTTATAGTGGCATCCGCCAGTTTATACTTATTTACATAAACTGACGGAAACTCGAATGATTGGGAAACAGTTATGCTGTTGTCATTGGTGTACGAATTCATCTGGCCGTATTCCCCGTCAATAGAGGTTTTCGGAATATCCACTGCTGCTCCCCTGAGAGCCTTGCTTGCATCTACCGAATATCCTGCTGATCTTATAACCATGTTGCTGTCGAGTGCTGTCTGTATGGCATTCTGAAACTTACCGGACGAGTTTGCTGCGCTTGCATTGTATTGAAAAGCTGAGATGATAAAACAGAATAATTACAATAGCACCAGTCTTCTGAAACCTGCCTTTAATTAATCCTGTTGGAAATTTACTCGGATGCATTAAAAATGTAAAATACCGGAAGAATCAGTAATGTCAGAAGTGTTGCAGTTATCAGGCCCCCTATGACCACAGTTGCAAGTGGTTTTTGCACTTCTGCTCCGGCAGATGTTGAAAGTGCCATGGGCAGAAAACCAAATGAAGCAACGGCAGCAGTCATAATGACAGGACGCAATCTGTGTATTCAGTCCTTTCAGCACTCTTTCAGTAATATCAGTTATTCCTTCTTTTTCAAGACGGTTAAATTCCGCAATAAGCACTATACCATTGAGCACTGCTACTCCAAAGAGAGCAATAAAACCTACCCCGGCAGAAATTGAAAAATTCATTCCTCTCAGCCAAAGTGCAAAAACTCCTCCTATTGCAGACATTGGAACAGCTGTAAAAATCAGAAGCGATTGTTTTACAGAATGAAAAGTAAAATAAAGAAGGATCAAATATCAGTAGCAATGCTATGGGAACAGCCACAGACAATCTTCTCTGAGCAGCCTCAAGATTTTTGAACTGCCCTCCATATGAGATATAATAACCTGTCGGCATTTTGACTTTACTATCAATCTGTTGCGATACATCATTTATTACACTTTTTATATCCCTGTTACGTACATTAAATCCAATGGTAATCCGGCGTTTTGTATTCTCCCTTGAGACCTGTGCCGGACCAGATTTAACAGAGATATCTGCTATCTGTTCAAATGGTATCTGCTGGCCCCCCGGAAGCGCCACTGTCAGATTTTTTATGTCATCGAGATTTTGCCTGTAATCCTTATCGAGACGTACAACAAGTCCGAAACGTTTCTCTTCATCAAATACCACACCTGCCTGGCTTCCGGCAAAAGCAGCTCTTAAAACACTGTTCACATCCTCAACAGAGATGCCCGTATTGTGCCAGACGATCACGGTTATATTCAACCTGGACCTGGGCCAGTCCGGTAACTTTTTCAACATTTATATCCTGAACTCCGGGAATCGATCTGAATTACATTTTCAATTTCTGCTGCCTTTTCGGAGAGGGTATTCAGGTCATCTCCAAATATCTTTATTGCTATATCCTGTTTGGAACCTGTCATCAATTCATTGAATCTCATCTGTATAGGCTGCTGGAATTCGAATTTCACTCCTGCCAGAACAACCAGTTTCTCTTCCATCTTCGCAACAAGTTCCTCCCGGGTTGAGGCTGATACCCATTCACTTTTATCCTTCAGAGTAATGATATAATCGCCTGTTTCCATAGGTGTGGGATCCGTAGGTATTTCACCTGCTCCTATCTTGCAGACTGCATGCTTGACCTCCGGAAAATTTTCCAGCAGTATCTTATTTGCCATTATTACTTTATCAACAGTATTGGTCAGGGATCCGCCCTGAAGCGTCATAACACCTGATGCCAGATCCCCTTCTTCAAGCTGAGGAATAAATTCACCCCCCAGCCGGGTAAATAAAAATATACTGTAAAGAAACAGAACTACAGAGAAACTGACACAACAGACTTTGTTCCTGAGAGAAAAAGCAATTGCAGGATCAAAAATTCTGTGGAGCCAGTTAATTATCCTGTCTGACAAATTGGAAATGCGGCTGTGTTTTCCTGCTCAGAAATAATGAAGAAGCCATTGGCACATATGTAAGTGACAAAATTGCTGCTCCAATCAGTGCAAATGTAACTACCTGGGCCATCGGACGGAACATTTTCCCTTCAATTCCCACAAGAGCCATTATAGGAAGATATACTATCAGGATAATTATCTGGCCGAAAGTGGCAGAACTCATCATCCTTTTTGCAGAATCGAACACACTTTCATCCATCTGCTCCTGGGTAAGTCTGGTGAATCCTCGCTACTGATCTTTCCCGAATAGATCCTGTGTGACAACACTTTCGACGATTATTACAGCCCCATCGACGATAAGTCCGAAATCTATTGCCCCCAGGCTCATCAGGTTGCCGGAGACCCCGAAAAGATTCATCATGGAAATTGCAAATAGCATTGAAAGAGGAATGACCGAGGCCACTATAAGACCTGCACGTATATTGCCAAGCAGTAGAACAAGAATGAAAATAACAATCAAAGCTCCCTCAATCAGGTTTCTTGACACTGTTACTATAGCCCTGTCCGACAAGATCAGATCTGTTCAGATAAGGTTCTATCGTTACCTCCTGCAGGCAATGATTTCTGAATTGACCGGATCCTTGACTTGACATTATCTATTACCTCATGTGCATTTGCTCCTTTCAGCATCATTACCACCCCTCCCACTGCTTCCGCCGTATCAACAACAAAAGCTCCGTAGCGGGTTGCACTTCCATACTGAACTGTTGCTATATCCCTGATCAGCACAGGTACTCCGGAACTGCTTGATGCTTACAACAATTTTTTCAATATCTCCGAGAGTCTTTACCAAGCCTATACCTCGAATAAAATATGCATTAGGCTTTTTATCAATATAGGAACTTCCGGTATTCTCATTATTTTTTTCAAGCGCATTAAAAATATCAGTCAGCGTAAGGTTCATTCCCCTGAGCCTTTCAGGATTGACGGCAATTTCATATTGCTTCACAAACCCACCATAACTGTTAATATCTGCTACTCCTGGTGTTCCAAGCATTTCGCGGCGTACCACCCAGTCCTGAATGGTTCTTAATTCCATAGGATTATATTTTGCCTCATATCCCTTTTTCAACTGCAAGCCGGTACTGGTATATCTCACCCAGACCTGTCGATATCGGTGCAAGGGAAATATTGGCCACTCCTGCAGGAATAACCTCTTCTGCCTCTAGAAGTCGTTCTGACAACTGTTGTCTGGCCCAGTAAATATCAACATTGTCTTCAAATACTACGGTGATAACGGACAATCCAAGACGTGAAATTGACCTGAGCTCAACAATATCCGGAATATTTGCAACAGCCACCTCAATGGGAGCAGTAATAAAACTTTCCACCTCCTGCACTGCCAGGGAAGGGGCAAGTGAAATGATCTGCACCTGGTTATTGGTAATATCAGGTATGGCATCGACAGGCAACCTTGACAATGAATATATTCCCCAGCCTATCAATGCAAGAATAAACAGACCCACAACAAATTTATTCCGAATGGAAAAAGAAATGATTCCATCTATCATTTTACTGAAAATTGATTTTGTTAATACCTGATTATTTGATATCTGAACTATTCATTGAATTGCTGACCCCTAAATTGAGATCATATTAAAGGGCTATGCCGCATTAATATGATGTTCCGGAAAAAGACAGAAATTCAGCCCTTGCAGGGAGGAGCCCTGAATGGGGAGAAATCAGGTATTGAGATATCCTGAAATGGCTTCAGCAAATTTTCCAGTGGTCCCTGTGGAAGAAACAATACAGGTGTAAGGGTAACAGGGTGCCAGATAACTGAAACAAAACTTATTTGATATTCCTGCTTTATAATAATTTGGGTGTAACTTCTCGGCAGCCAGATCATTGAAAGCATGGCAATGCATAGGAAACAAAGGGTGGTGATCCGATTTTTGATGTTGGGACGGGACAATTTCCTTCTGCCCGGAAAATGCCGGCATATGATGATCATGAGGGATAATCATATGAGTGAAAAACAAGAAGCCGGCAAGCAGCAGGAAAAATGAACGTATTGATTTAATAATCATTACAATTAAAATATTCTGAAATTATCGAATCCCTGGCAAATATATATAATTATTAATATAATCCAATGTAGTCGGTGGTGTTGAAAAAGTCCTCTGTAGAACTCCCCATGCTCCCGACATCTATCGGGAACATAGAGGTTACACAAAGATAAATAAGGTAGCAGCTTTAACTTTTTCAACAAGATCCGCAACTTATCCAAAAATAAATTCCGCTTATTAAACCAGAATTTTTGTTTTAAGGTTTATAAAGCTGGTTTTGATATCATCAAAAGGCTTGCCCTCCCTGCTAAGGTCCTGCTCCACAATCATGTATTTCAAACCTGCAAGTATCCCTGGCAGCCAGTATCTCCCTGAAATTTATTAATCCTTCACCTACCGGTGCAAAATCGGTAACACCTGTGGTAGTGTAAAAAGGAGGCTGCTTTGTATACATATCCTTCATATGGAACAACTGGAACCTCCCGGGATATTTTTTAAACATTTCAACCGGATTTTGTCCTGCCTTTGTTGCCCAGAAGAGGTCGAGTTCCATTGTGACCAGATCCTTGTCGAGTTCTGCAAGGAAGATATCGTAATAAGGAATTTTTCCTTCAACTGTACCGAATTCAAAATCATGATTATGATATCCGAATTGTATGCCTGATTTCTTCATAATCTCACCGACCTTATTCCAGTCAGATACCATTTTCTGATAACTTGCCACAGTTTTTCTTGCTTCCTCTACCACCCATGGCTGAACACAATACTTAACATCAAGTTTTGCATGGTCCTCGGCCATTTTTTTTGCATTATCAAGAGTAATACCCTGTGCTTCCACCTGTGTGTGGCTGCTCAATATCTCCATTCCGAGGTCATTTACCATTTTTTTGAACTCCTTTGGCGCAATGCCGTAGAATTTTCCATCAGCGTAGCTTGCAAGCTCAAGATATTGATATCCGATATCAGCGACTTTTTTAAGTGATCCCGGAACATCTTTTGCCATGGCATCCCTGTATGGTATAGAGCTGAAGTCCTAAACCTGAAGTTTTCCTGTCGGCTTTGAATCCATATTGCGAAAATGCCAAAGCCCCCAGAGCACCCGTGGCAGAAACTCTCACAAAATCCCGTCTTGATTGTTTTGTTTTCATTTTAGACCTTATAAGTAAATAATTGTAATTACTGAGTAAAACACCGCTAAAATTAATATAAAAAATAAAACTGTGCCTTAAAAAAATATTATCATTACATATTAAAATTTTCAAATTGGTACGGCTAATAACAACATCCGACGGTTCACACACCATTTACGTACCTGAACTCGATGAACACTATCATTCAATTTACGGCGCAGTTCAGGAATCAAATTTTATCTTTATAGGTAACGGGTTTGAGGTCAGCCCGGCAAGCCCCCTTAATATTTTCGAGGCAGGTTTCGGTACCGGTCTGAATACCCTTCTCACCGCACTAAAAAGCATTGGCAGGAATGCGGGTGGTAAATTATACTACTATCGAAAAGTATCCTCTGGAGGAGAATATAATTGCTTCTCTTAATCACTATTTATATGCCGGTGAGGCCGGCAGGGAACTGTCGGGTCTGATACATGGAGCTCCCTGGGGAAAAATGGTACCAGTCTGTAAAAATTTCAATCTCAGAAAGATCAGGGGGGATTTAAAACAATTGGCCCTTTCCGGTAAATTCGATCTGATCTATTTTGATGCTTTCGGACCTGACAAGCAACCTGAAATGTGGACAAAAGATGTGTTTGAATCGATTTCATCCATCACGGTGAAGGGGGGAATTTTAGTTACCTATTCAGCCAAGGGCGAAGTTAAAAGAAATCTCAAAGCGTGTGGGTTTGAAGTTGAGCTTCTCCCGGGACCTCCCGGAAAGAGACAGATTATTAGAGCAGTAAAAATCTAAAATTTATTTATCAATGGAGTTTTTGCTTTCCCTAAAGTATTATCTTAGCGGAAATTTTTAAAATTAAAAAAGTATTGTATGAAAATCAGGGGATTATTAATTATGGTCGTCATAACAGCCTTCATGTTAGGCTCTTGTGCACAAAGTTCATTCAAAAATGCAAAAATGGCAAGCACTCAGGATTCACTTTCCTACGCTTTTGGCACGAATATTTACAACTCACTTGCTGCTGACAGTCTTACTTTGGATCCGGCTCTTGTTGCCAAAGCTATGCAGGATGGGAAAGACGGGAAACCAGAAATGACTGAGGATATTGCACGTGCGGTCATCATGAGGTTTGTAAACGGAAGGGAAGCTGAGAAGGCAAAGAAACAGGAAGAGATGAATAAAGTAACCTATAAAGACTATATTGAAGCAAATGAAGCTTATCTTGCAAAAAACAAGGAGAAACCGGGTGTAAAGGTTACCCCGAGCGGTCTTCAGTACGAGGTTATTAAAATGGGCACCGGCCCTAAACCTACAGCTCAGAATACAGTCAAAGTTCATTACGTGGGTACTGTAATTGACGGAACTGAATTTGACTCATCCGTAAAAAGAAATCAACCTGCAGAGTTTCCTGTTTCCGGTGTAATTCCAGGATGGACAGAAGCACTTCAGCTGATGCCGGTTGGCTCCAAGTTCAGGCTTGTCATTCCTCAGTCTCTCGCTTATGGCGCCAGAGGAGCAGGTGATGTAATCAAACCATTTTCAACACTTATATTTGAGGTTGAGCTTCTTGAAATTACGAAATAAGATGAGCAAGGCAGAGATACAAACTCCGAAAGGGAGCATGAAAGTCAGCTTTTTTGAAGACGATGCTCCACATACGGTCGCGAATTTTATTACTCTTGCCAGGCAGGGTTATTACGACGGACTTGCTTTCCACAGGGTTATCCCGGATTTTGTCATCCAGGGCGGATGTCCTTATTCCAGCGATATGAGCGATCCCAGGGTAGGCACCGGAGGTCCTGGCTATAAAATCGACTGTGAACTTACCGGGGGAAACCAGTACCACGACAGGGGTGTGCTCTCGATGGCTCACGCCGGAAGGAATACCGGTGGCTCACAATTCTTTATATGTCATAGCCGTACCAATACAAAACATCTTGACAGACAGCATACATGCTTCGGAAAAGTGTTCGAAGGTCTTGAGGTGATAGATCTTATACGGCAGGGAGACAAAATTGAAAAAATAATCATTTACGAAGAATAAACTGAAATGGCATTTGAAATATCCGGAAAAGTCATTGATATCTCTCCTGTTAACCAGGTAAGTGATAAATTCAAAAAAAGAGAGTTCGTCATTGAAAAAAAAGAGACCGGCGGAGCTGCAGTCTTTATTGACTATATAAAATTCCAGCTGGTACAGGATAAATGCGACCTTATAAATGAGTCATTTCTTAATGAAGAGATCAAGATCTGGTTCAATCTGAAGGGCAACAAATGGGAACGCGATGGCAAGGTCAATTACTTTACCAATCTCGATGCCTGGAAAATTGAGAAAATATCTACCCAGGACAGAGATCAGAATATTCCTTCAAATACTACCCTGGAGGATATTCCGCCTGAGATAGATGAATTAAGTGATCTCCCGTTTTGAACAAAATCATTAAAAAGGCTGTCAGATAATCTGACGGCCTTTTTTAAATATATTAACTGCTGAAATTTAAGATTGATGGCTCTTTAAGGCATAATGTCTGTCCATTGAATTTTGTGAATATTAAAAATAATTATTATTCCTATGAAGCACGTCCTTATTACTTTATTTATTCTGACGGCTGCGTTTACCAACGCGCAGGTATCATCATATCCGCGTCAGATACAACTACCCTATAACAGGCTTATCCAGCCGGCTGGCATCCAGATATCTTTTGGCGATGCTTCCCAGGAAAATCATGCTCTCGATGCAGTCTTGTCTCCTGACGGAAAATGGCTGGCTGTTGAAGAAAGGTACAGTATCGTGTTTATAAACACTGATAATAACCAGGTCGCCTTTGTTTTAAGGAACATCGCCAATCCGGCTCTCAGGGGCGCCATGAATACATATTCCGGAATAACCTGGCACATAAACAGGAAAGGTACTGAAGTATACTGGAGCGTGGCCGGACCCGGCAGCAACAGCTATGTGGCATCTGCCAGCTGGGACGGGGTAAAGGCCGTGTTTGGCACCATTTTCATGTATAAGCCAGAACTCGATGCCGACTTTGCCCTTCCAAATGAAATACTTGTTACCAGGGAAGGTAGAAGGGAATATTTATATGTCGTTCTTAATGGAAATAACAGGCTTATCAAACAGGACCTTAATACCGGCGACACGATATGGGTAACGAACCCGGGAGTTGCCCCCTATGGAATTACCATGGCCGCAGGGAAGCTGTACGTGACAAACTGGGCAGGCAGATATCCGGAGGCAGGTGACAAGGATGTGGCAGGAATTCCATGGAGTATTGCCAGGGTAAACAATGATGCCGGCGGTTCAACAAGGGAAGGCAGCGTGGCTGTTATACAGCCATCAAATGGCCAAATACTGAAGGAAGTCGTTGTCGGGCTGCACCCTAATGAGATAATAAGTGATAAGGATGGCAGATATGTCTATCTGACAAATTCCAACAGTGATAATATCAGTGTTATAAATACAACTTCGGATGAGATCGAGGAGACAATAAGTGTAAGGCTCCAGCCGGACATCAACCCTTTTTTCGGTGACTCACCGAACGGATTATGTCTCTCAACCGATGAAAAAACACTTTTTGTGGCCAACGGAATGGATAATGCACTCGCCGTTATTAGACTCAGGGAGAAAGGGGGGCAGGTAAATTCGGGTCAATTCAGCAGGGTGGAAGGT
This sequence comes from uncultured Bacteroidales bacterium, assembly GCA_963789465.1. Classification (GTDB taxonomy): domain Bacteria; phylum Bacteroidota; class Bacteroidia; order Bacteroidales; family VadinHA17; genus LD21. The sequence continues at coordinate 712,292 of CAWBLL010000019.1, read as the reverse complement.
TTCATTCCCACAGGGGCATACCCTTCATCAGTTACAATGTCAGGAAACGGTTACCTTTATGTATCAAATCTTGAGGCATTTACTGCCCGTGTCGGGATTCACAACCCGGCCACGACCAATTTAATTTATAATTCTCATAATATGCTTGCTTCGGTATCGGTCATCCCATTTCAGAATTCGATTAATCTGAGTGCATATACTGATACCGTTATAGCCATCAATAATCTCGGAAGGGCTCTCTCAGGCAGGGACAAACCGCGCGAATCAGCCAGACCCGCAACAGTACCGGAAAGAATTGGCGAGCCATCGGTATTCAGGCACGTTTTGTACATAATTAAGGAAAACAGGACCTATGATCAGGTTTTGGGCGATATGAAAGACGGAGACGGTGACCCCGGACTTTGTACCTATGGCTCACTGATAACGCCGAATACACATAAGCTTGCAAAGGAATTTATGCTCCTCGACAATTTCTATGTTTCCGGAAAATGTTCTGCTGAAGGGCATCAATGGACTGATGCATCGATAGTTACCGACTATATTGAAAAAAATATGAGAGCATGGTTCCGAAGCTATCCTCATGTCCAGACGGACGCCCTGGTATATGCGCCTTCGGGGTTCCTCTGGGATAATGCAGTACGCCACGGCAGGTCAGTCCGGATATATGGTGAAGCCTCATTGCCTGACTTAAATGACACACTCGACTGGACTGATATTTATAAATCTTATATCTCAGGACAGAAGATTGATTTCACCAACCATACTACAATTGAGCCGGTAAAAAACATTCTGAGTCCGAATTATCCCTCGGTTGGTGGTCTTATCTTCCCTGATGTCATGCGCGCCGATGCCTTAATCAAGGAGCTGCATGATTATGAATCAATGCAGGGTGATCAGCTTCCGGAACTGATGATAACTGCCCTTCCCAACGATCACACTGCCGGAGTAAGACCCGGATCTCCAACCCCACGGGCTATGATCGCAGATAATGACTATGCGCTTGGAAAAATAGTCGAAGCATTCTCCAAAAGCCGTTTCTGGAAGAACACAGTCATTTTTGTTGTAGAGGATGATTCACAGAGCGGCTGGGATCATGTGTCAGCCTACAGGACTGTGGCTCTTGTTATAAGCCCTTACTCCAGACTGAAGAAAACGATACATACTTACTATACCCAGCCATCGATGGTGAGGACAATAGAACAGATACTCGGACTCGATCCGATGAATATACAAGATGCGATTGCAAATCCAATGACAGCCTGTTTTACATCTGTGCCTGACAAAACTCCATATATTGCTGTCCCCAATAATATACCTCTTGACGAAATGAATCCCCCCATTCTTACTTTAAATGGCAGAGCCAGGTATTTCGCTGAAAAAAGCCTGCTTCCTGAGTTCGATGGAATTGATCGTGGCGATGATGATCTGCTCAACAGGATCCTGTGGTTTGCTTCAAAAGGAGATATCCCGTATCCTTCCAGGTATGCCGATACAAAAGGCGACGATGATGATGACGATGAATAGCCGGACAAAAAGCATTAACCCATTTCTTCAGGAATGGGATACACCTTTCGCTACACCACCGTTCGGGATAATTGATCACACGCACTTTTTGCCTGCGTTTAAAAGAGCCATAACATCTGCCAGGACAGAAATAAAAGCAATCACAAACAACCCTGAGCCACCTGATTTCCGGAACACTATTGAAGCACTTGAAGGAGCAGGTGAGATTATCGGTAAAATTACCCCTGTACTATTCAATCTGAACAGTGCTGAGACCTCAAAAGAACTACAGGCCGTTGCCCGTGAAATTTCACCACTTCTTACACGGTTCTCAAATGATATAACGCTGAACAGGAAACTGTTCCTCAGGATAAGCAAAGTTTATGAAGCAAGGGAAGATGCAGCACTGGACCCTGAACAACAAATGCTTACCGATAAAAAATACAGAAGCTTTTTACTTGGAGGTGCCGGGTTAAATCAAAGCAGGAGAAAAAGATTCCGGGAGATCTCTGAAGAACTTGCAACGCTGTCACTTAAATTCGATGAAAACATACTTGAAGAAACCAACTCCTTCACGCTCCACCTGACTGAAACCAAAGACCTGGCCGGTCTCCCTGACAGCCATATTGAAATGGCTGCCATGGAAGCTGCCTCACGCGGTCTTGAGGGATGGGTATTTACCCTTCATTTCCCCAGCTATCTCCCTTTCATTCAATATTCGGAACGACGTGAACTCAGGGAACAGTTGGTCAGGGCATACACCTCCCGCGGATTCAGGGGAAATGAATATGACAACAGGGAAATTGTGGTCCGTATTGTGAATCTGAGGCTCGAACTGGCAAGGCTGCTGGGTTTCACCAACTTTGCTGAACTGACTCTCGTTGACCGTATGGCAAATACGCAGGAGAAGGTCGAGAACTTCCTGCAGGAGCTTTTTGAAGCTTCGGGACCCGCTGCATTAAGTGATTTTGATAATATTGGCAGGTATGCTTCGGAATCAGGCCACAGTGGTTCCCTCGAACGCTGGGACTGGTCCTATTATGCGGAGAAGCTTAAGAAAAAACGATTTGAGATTAATGATGAGATTCTCAAACCATATTTCAGCCTTGAAAGCGCTGAAAAGGCTATCCTTGATCTGGCCGGGTCACTTTACGGAATCAGCTTTATCCTGAACAACTCCATACCGGTATACCATCCGGAAGTAAAAACCTACGAAGTTTACGATTCTGACAACTCGTTGCTGGCAATACTATACCTTGACTATCATCCGAGACCGGGAAAAAGCGGGGGAGCCTGGATGACAAGTTTCAGGGAACAGAGTATCAGAGCAGGATCAGATATCAGGCCATTTATTTCATTGGTGGGAAACTTCACAAGACCTACTGAAACCAGACCCGCCCTCCTTACCTTCAGTGAACTGACAACTTTTCTCCATGAGTTCGGACATGCACTGCATGGCATTTTTTCAAGATGCACGTACGAGAGCCTTTCCGGCACCAATGTTGCCCGCGATTTTGTTGAACTCCCTTCACAGTTCATGGAGAATTTTGCATATGAAAAGAGCTGGCTTGACACCTGGGCTTCACATTACATGACCGGAGAGAGGATCCCGGAAGGAATAATAACAAGGATAAAGGAGGCCTCTGCATTTAATGAAGGTTATGCCTGCTTCAGACAGCTGGGGTTCGCCTTTCTCGATATGGCATGGCACACTATTCTCAGTCCTGTAGAGAGTGATATCAATGCTTTTGAAACAAAAATTTTAAAAAAAACAGAAATGTTTCCCGCAATTGAAGGATCCAGTACAAGTGCCTCATTTGGTCATATTTTCGGCGGGGGTTATGCTGCAGGCTATTACGGTTATAAATGGGCCGAGGTACTTGATGCAGATGCATTCAGCTTCTTTACAGAGACCGGAATATTCAATAAAACTACTGCGGCTTCATTCCGGAAGAATATTCTTGAAAAGGGAGGTACGGAAAACCCGATGGACCTTTATGTGAGATTCCGGGGAAAAGAACCTTCACTGGAGCCATTTCTGAAAAGAAGCGGATTAAAATAGAACCTCTTTATAAAACTTGAATTATATTTGCTTACTCGTTTACAAGAATCTCTATGCCAATTAATCTACTATTAATCAATCTATTACCCTCAACAACATGATCCTTTTTTTCGAAAGCAGCTCTAAAAGTATAATTGCCGCAGGCACCCTGGAAGCCATCGGGAAAAGCGATACGGATAAACTTACCTGGTTATTCGGTAATGCTACCCTTCTCAGGAAAGATAAACTTGAGGGCACTTTTACAGGACCACGGAAGGAGATGATAACTCCCTGGAGTACAAACGCCGTTGAGATCACTCAGAATATGGGAATTGCAGGTATCAAAAGAATTGAAGAGTTTCAGCCGGCCGGTTCGGAGCTTCCTCATTTTGATCCTATGCTCCAGGCAGTTTATAAAGATCTTGATCAGAACATTTTCACAATTGACAGGAAGCCTGATCCTGTAATGTATATCGACGACATTGATTCATACAATAAAAGGGAAGGCCTCGCCCTGAACGAAGATGAAGTGGCCTATCTTGAAGGCCTTGCCAGGTCAATTGGAAGAAAATTGACAGATAGTGAAGTATTTGGGTTTTCGCAGGTCAACTCGGAACACTGCCGGCATAAAATTTTCAATGGAACTTTCATTATTTCAGGCAAAGAAGAAGAGGAATCCCTGTTTCAGATGATCAGAAAGACGACCAGGGAAAATCCCAATAAAGTCGTATCGGCATATAAGGATAACTGCGCTTTCGTGCAGGGACCGGTTGTTGAATTATTCGCACCAGCAACCCAGAACACATCTGACTACTTCAGCATACATGATTTTGAATCGGTTCTTTCCCTGAAGGCCGAAACACATAATTTTCCAACTACCGTAGAGCCTTTCAATGGAGCATCAACAGGAACAGGTGGTGAGATCAGGGACAGGATTGCAGGAGGGAAGGGAGCATTCCCCATTGCCGGAACTGCAGTATATATGACTTCATATCCCAGACCTGACGGTCCCCGTCCATGGGAACGTGCTACTGAAGAGAGGCCATGGCTCTACCAGACCCCGGAAGATATTCTTATCAAGGCATCCAACGGGGCGAGTGACTTTGGCAATAAGTTCGGGCAGCCGCTGATCTGTGGCTCAGTGATGACGTTTGAACACTTTGAGAATCTCAGGAAGTTCGGCTATGACAAGGTAATAATGCTTGCCGGCGGAATAGGGATAGGAAAAAAGAAGGACAGTGAGAAAGATATTCCTGAGAAGGGCGACATAATAGTTTTGCTTGGAGGAGATAACTACAGGATAGGAATGGGAGGCGGAGCCGTCTCATCAGTTGATACGGGCGAGTATCACAGCTCCATTGAGCTGAATGCTGTGCAAAGGGCAAATCCTGAGATGCAAAAAAGGGTTTACAATGCTCTCCGGGCTTTGGGAGAATCAGAGCATAATCCTGTTGTATCAATTCACGACCACGGAGCCGGAGGCCATCTAAACTGCCTTTCAGAACTGGTTGAAGCCACCGGAGGCAAAATAGATATAAGCAAACTGCCGGTTGGAGATCCTACTCTTTCTGCCAGGGAGATAATAGGCAACGAGTCACAGGAGCGAATGGGTCTGGTGATGAGGAAAAAGGATATTGGAATATTGCAGGAAATTGCAGAAAGAGAGAGAGCTCCGATCTATATCATCGGAGAGGTTACCGGCGACATGCAGTTTACTCTCGTGAACCCTCTGACTGGTGAAAAACCTATTGATATTGCACTAAGCTCCCTCTTTGGAAACCCTCCGAAAACGATTATGAATGATATTCCCGCAACAAATGGATATCTAAAGCTGGAATATGATCGGGACAGAATACTTGAATACACGGAACAAATCCTTCAGCTTGAAGAGGTTGCGTGCAAAGACTGGCTTACGAATAAGGTTGACCGGTCGGTGACAGGCAGACTGGCCAAGCAGCAGTGTGCCGGTCCGCTCCAGCTCCCCCTGAATGACCTTGGAGCAATAACACTTGATTACCGGGGCAGATATGGAATGGCAACGGCTATCGGTCATGCCCCTGCAGCAGGTCTTATCGACCCGGAAGCAGGATCTGTTCTGTCTATAGCGGAAGCTCTTACCAATATAATATGGGCTCCCCTCTCCGACAAGCTCATGAGCGTCTCACTCTCAGCCAACTGGATGTGGCCATGCAAAAATCCCGGAGAAGATGCCAGATTGTACTCTGCTGTGAAGGCAGCCAGTGATTTTGCACTTGCACTGGGTATCAATATTCCTACCGGGAAGGATAGCCTCTCAATGACCCAGAAATATGGTGACCAGGTTGTTTATTCACCCGGCACGGTCATAATTTCGGCATCAGGAGAAATAAATGAAATCAGGAAAATCGTTGAACCCGTAATTGTTAATGATCCCTTTACAAGTCTTGTATATATCGACATGAGCCGTGACGGGTTCAAACCCGGGGGAAGCAGCTTCGCACAGATCCTTAACAGACTGGGTGACAAAGCTCCTACGGTGAAAGATCCTGCATATTTTGCATTGGTATTTAATACGATCCAGGATCTGATATCTAAGGGAAAGATTCTGTCAGGACATGACATCTCAGCGGGCGGGATGCTTACAACTCTCCTTGAAATGTGTTTCTCAAATACATCCGGGGGTGCTACCGTTGACCTTTCTGCTATTGGTGAAAGCGATACGGCAAAGATTCTCTTCAGCCAGAATCCGGGAATTATTATCCAGGTATGTGATGAGAATGAGATAGCAGAGATTTTGCTTGAGAATGGAATATCATATTATTCTATAGGCCACCCGATATGCGATAGAACCTTATTTGTCAGAAATGACAATAACACAATAGCTTTCGATATCGACCACCTCCGTGAAAAATGGTACTCCACCTCTTACCTTCTTGACCGCAGGCAGTGCGGCCCTGAACATGCTCTGGAAAGGTTCACCACATACATGAAAAATGATCTTAAAATTAATTCCGGAGATTTTGAAGGTACTTTCAAATCATTGGGTATTTCACCTGACAGAAGGAAAAAGACTGGCATAAGGGCTGCAATCATAAGGGAAAAGGGAGTTAACGGCGACCGGGAAATGGCTTATGCCCTTTACCTTGCCGGTTTCGATGTTAAGGATGTGCATATGACTGACCTGATATCCGGGCGTGAAACCCTTGAGGAGATAAGTATGATAGTATTTGTCGGCGGATTTTCAAATTCTGATGTCCTGGGCTCCGCAAAAGGATGGGCTGGTGCATTCATGTATAATGACAAAGCAAGGAATGCCCTTGATAAATTCTACAAACGCACCGATACACTTTCTCTTGGAGTATGCAATGGTTGCCAGCTGATGGTAGAACTTGACCTGGTCTATTCCGATCATAAGGATAAACCAAGACTACTTCATAATTCTTCTCACAAATTCGAATCCGGATTCGTAGGGGTGAAAATTACTGAGAACAATTCAGTTATGCTCGGGAATCTTTCCGGTATGGAACTTGGAATTTGGGTGGCTCACGGAGAGGGTCGTTTCCGTTTGCCTTATCCTGAAGCCAGATATAATATCCCATTAAAGTTCAGTAGCCATGATTATCCTGCCAATCCCAACGGGTCGGATTACGATGTTGCCGGATTATCATCCGTCGATGGCCGCCATCTTGTTATGATGCCACACCTCGAACGTGCATACTTTCCCTGGCAGTGCGGATATTATCCCTCCGACAGGAAAGATGATGAGATCACCCCATGGATCAAGGCTTTTGTTAATGCACGTAACTGGATAAAAGAGAAAAACCACTAACTCGCATTTAAGTGGCTTTTCAATTAACGGAAAATATATAATTCAGAAGTCTCTCAGAAAAATCAGTGTTTTACAGGCTTCAAAGAAACTGCCAGAATTTTTGTCTGGCCCTCCGGAGCTGCAGAATCGCTGGATCTGAAATCAACAGGCAATACCTTATCACTAATAACCTGAATGTTGTAAACTCCGGTATCCTGGATATAGAGTGAACCCATAAAAGAGTCGGCCCGGTAATATGGGCTCATAACCTCGCTCGAGCTGTGTACTACCCTGTTTACTATCGGAATTGTTTCAAGCCTGTTGTCACGAATACTCAGCAAAACCGAATTATCATATCTTAGATTGGTCGTATCAGTAGTGGCACTGGACAACCACACATCATAACGACCCGATTTGGAAACAACGACACTCCATTCAGCAGTATTGCTTGAGGGATTAGCCTTGTCGTGGTAACAATCAGCTTTAGCAATATTTAAAGAAATAGTACCATCATTCTGCTGTAAGACCAGGTTCTCATCGAGAATACCCGTCTTTTCATTGGATAGGGATTTGTTGTTGCATGAGACTATCAAGCCAATCCCTATCAATGCAATCCACACGAAAATTTTTTTTCTCATCTCACAAGGGATTTTAATTGTTGATATATAATAACGCATAGTAATAAATTTCAGTATACGACTTATTAAATAATTACAAATAAAACCCGGAATTTCCCGGAATGTTTAAAATGTGATATGGATTACTGCAGTTCAGCCGCAGGAAATGAAGGTAACTTAATATATTCCTGCCATTTCCTTACCAGAAAAAATTTTAAGAGGTATATTTTTTTTAACAGGAGGGACAATTAAAGCTTCGGCGACAATTTCTGCAATATCTGCAACTTTTGTCTCAGTTGCAGGTGAAAAGGTTTTTTTGCACAGCGGGCAAGCAGTGGCAAGAATATCAGGTTTTGATCTGGTAAGTTCAGCTGCTGCCCTGCTGGCTATCATGCTTCTCTTTTCTGATCCTATCTTCATGTTGGCGAGACTGCCGCCGCAACATAGAGATTTACTGTCCTCGAATTTTGATTTCTCCAGTCGCGAGACATACTTTAGCACTTCCTTTGGTTCATTATAAACGCCTGAACCCCTTCCCAAATCGCATGGTGTGTGATAGACCACTCTTTTTCTCAAAAAATTAAGTTTTATTTCACCTTCATCGATAAGGCTCTTGATGAACTGCGTATGATGCTGTATCCTGACATCCAGATAATAGCTTTCTCTGAAGACTTTATAGCATATCGGACATGAAGTAACCAGGGTTTGGGCACCAGATTTCCAGATAAGCTGAGAATTGTAATTTATCAGCTCCCTGGCTTCCCTGTCCTGCCCGGCAAGCATTAATGGCCGTCCGCAGCATACTCCGCCTTCTTCGTCGATAAACTTGTAATTCAATCCTGAAGCTTCAAGAATTTTTACCATTGAATTTTTAACAGACGGAGTCAAATGTGTCATGCACCCGGCAAAGTATATTACATCAACCTTTTCAGGGTTCATGACAGGCAGAAAATCATAAGCCGGAGCTCCGTTGACCTTTTCAAGGGAGAGGTTCTGTCTTTTCCTGAAATAACCCTTGTATGAATTTGTGAATACAACATCACTCTCCGTTGCTCTTCTTTGAATCATCCTTACAGGAGAAAGCTCTATCCCCACGGGGCAAACCTGATCACATCTGCCGCACATCAGGCAGTTGTATGCTATTTCTGCTATATTATTGTTATTTCGTATTGCCTTCATCATGTAAGTGCCCTGGATGCCCGTTATCCCGGCTGAAGTGTTTAACTGGCAGGCATCTATGCATAAGCCGCATGAGGAACAGGAAAAGACCTCAACCTCAGAATATGAACCGGCCTTATCGCCGGTGGTGATGCCGGCGTTTCGCATAAATATGAGAAACAGTTCAGTAGGTATATGCATGTATCTGGTAACGGGAAGTAAGATGAAGAATGTACCCAGGGAAAGTGAATAGAGCCACCAGAAAGGATAAGCCAGCTGGTGCGCCGGCAGAAATGAGGCAAGCCAGTTTCCGAGGGATCCGGTAAGGAAACTGCCCGTACCATAGGTTCCGCAGGTAAAGCTTTCGGCTAAAAGACGGCTGGGGAAAATCATCCAGAGAGATGTAAGTGCAATTTTGTCCGTGAGTTTCAGCCTGGTCGTTTTTTTCATTCCGACAATCCCGGACCAGAATCTTTTAATAACCGCAAGCAATAATCCGGAGAGAATAAATGCAAGAATCAGATCCATCAGGAACCCGAATTTTGCTTCAAGTCCCATTCTGCCATGGTCGGGATTGAAAAATCTGAAAAAGATAGCCCTGTATGGCGCATTCAGATGCTTTGTCCCGAACACATCCGCCTCCACAGTCCCGAAGAAAATGAGCAAAAACCACCCGAAAGCAAGGCTCATATGCATATAGCCCAGTCTGAAGTTGGTCTTGAGAATCTTCCTGTGAAGAAGACTCTCAAGAAAAATCTCCTTTAAGCTCCGAACAAATGTTATTCCGAAAAAAGCTCTTTGCAACCGAAGTTTATCAGCACGGGAGAGTTCCCGAAACCAGATTATGCATCTGACTACAGTATAAATAAGGATGAAGTTCAATCCTATATTGAAGGGTATGACAAACGGATCAAATTGCATGGTACTCTGATTTTTGTAATGCCTGTTTAGCCAAAACCACAATATTTCTTGTATTTACACCACGCGGACAAACCAATGTACATTTTCCGCATAGCATACACTTTTTCAAACTCTTCAAAAGTTGATCATTCTCACCCCGCTTAATAAGGATATGAATCTCCCTCAGACTGAATTTAGTGAGGTTACCAGTAGTGCATGTTGCAGAACATCCGCCACATTCAATACACAATCTGAAACTGGGCTCCTGTGCATAGATATATTCTGCAATACTCCTGTCATTCGCATCATAATCAATCTGACGACCTTTTGATATTGTGAAGCCGAATTTTTCCATAGAGCGTCAACTTTTTTTCAGGTATTCCATAACATCTGTTACCGCAGCACGGGCATGTGATATTGTTTCCGTAATGTTCATCGGAGCAGTGCATGTACCTGCATAAAATATCCCACCAATATTACTTCTGTTGCTTCCGTAATGGTGATCAGAGACTGCAAAAAATCTGTTTTCCCCTGTCTCCAGGCCTGCAAGGGAGGCAATTTTTTTTCCACCGGCAGACATCTCCATTCCTGCCATTAGCACAAGCATGTCAAGACTTCATCTTAAGTGGCCTTCCTGCGAGGGTATCTTCAACCTTTACAACTACTTTCTTATCGATCGCCTCACTGGCTTCAGAGACCTTTCCCCTGATAAAATTAACACCCCAGACCTCCTGTGCTTCACGGTATAGTTCTTCATAATACGCTCCTCCCATCCTCATATCCATATAGAAGCAAAACACCCTGGATTCAGGAAGATGTTCCCTGATCTCTATTGCCTGTTTGACTGCAGTCACACAACATAATTTTGAACAATAAAGATTTCCGACTTTTTCATCCCGCGATCCCACACAATGAACCATACCTATAATGGAAGGTGTCTTCCCTTCGCCTGTCAGTATTTCCCCATTCCTGAACATCTCCTCCAGATCAGGCGAGGTGATAACATTATCATAAATACCATATCCATACTCTTCTTTCCTGGAGCTCCTGAACAGATCAAAACCTGTTGCCACTATTACAGCATCTGCTATAAGTTCTTTTCCCTCACTTGTAAGAACCGAAAAATGATCCTTGTCTCTGCTGAGCTTTTCTACCGATACATTTGTCAGCAACTTTACCCGGTTCAATAGAGTAAGTTCATCCAGATAATTTTTTACTTCGGTACTGTCCCTTCTGTCAGGAAAAAGTCTGAACCATCTGTTCAGATGTCCTCCTGTTATGCTATCCTTTTCCAGAAGGCTTACCTCAAGGCCCTCCATTGACAGCCGTCCGGCAGCTTCCAGACCGGCTACCCCCCCTCCAATCACAACTACATGCTTACTCATTTACAATCAAACATTTACCAGATTACTATATTTTACTGACAGAGAAGCAATATCAGTTTTAAACTTGTCCTCAGGGGAGTATTCAATTCCTATCTTGTTCAGTACAGGTTCAGTATCCGTCTGATGCATTTGAAGTCCGAGATCCCAGGGATCAAAGCCAAGAACGAGGCCTGCAACTTCCTCGTAGGTAAAAACAGGAATTCCTTCACCATTCTGCCCATATCGTGTACCCTCCATCTCATGAATAACATATTGCCATCTGTCGAGGAACATTGGGCAACCCGGACAATTGGTGATGATCATATCGGGTTTGAATGGTTTCATGGATTCAAATTTCTCCTTCGAACATGCAACTGAATATCCGCGGTTTGCCTGAACGAGATACTGTCTGAAACCAAATCCGCAGCAGTGGCGCCGCTCGGGATAATCAACAACCTGACCGCCCCATTCCTCAATCATTCCTGCAAGAACATATGGATATTCGGCACCTCCGACACCTTTCGAGGGGAACATTTTGGAATAATGACAGCCTATGTGATCGACAACCTTTAAGGGTTCACCGGTATATCTGATTGACAAGTTTATGTTTTGCCTTTGCGGCAATCTCCTTCCTGAATTTATAAATTACATCGCTGGCATGGGCCAGGTTACCAGGAATTTGAAACTCACGGCCTGTAGCCTCCCTTAATTTCTGGCGTACCTTCTCCTCCACTTCAGGAAAGTGATGCCAGGAATCAATTATCTCAGTATAGAGTCCGAATGATGTTATACAGGAAGGCACATAATTTGTGTATCCGGCTTCAGTCATCAGGGCAAACTGTCGAGCCACTACCGTCATGGCAGTTTCAACGGGGACAACATCGCTATGGTACCCTATGCCTGAACAGGTAGTATGGCAGGGATGTTCATAAACGTCTTTTTTCAGGACATCCCTCATTATTCTGAGAAACGCAACTTCAGAGCCTGGAAAGAAATTTTGCCTGATACAGCTTCTTACATAAAAGTATTTGTCATCTGCAATCTCTTTCTGGTATTCACTCCATACTGCCTTTTTCCCTTCGTGTTTCATTTCAGTTTGCTTCTTTACCTGGTGTGTGAGCCGTCATTAGTCTTATAGATATGTCTGAAATATTCACAGTCAATGCTGTCATCAAGCTCCATGTTCATCTCTGCAGCCTGCTGCTTTGAATATTCTTCAATTTTTTCATACCTTTCCAGTCCTCCTGTCACTTCGAAGATCCTTCTGAGCTCTTCAAGAGTATCTTCGGGGATCTTCCTGAGGATACCCGGGCCATCTCCTTTATAGTTGCCGCCTAACCGGTTAATAAGTTCCGCTTTGTTCTCCTGTACCCACTCCCATACAGGACCCTGTTCAGGATGCAATGCCATGCTTATCCCATCGAGGTAAACACAATAGCCGGTGCTCAGGATCCAGTCTCCGACAGTCCTTTTTACTGCCAGTTGCTGCCTCCCTTTCTCTGACTTCACGAAATATCCAAGCTCCTGGGATAAGGCTCTCAGCGCCATAATTATCAGGCCCGGGGCATTGCCTCTCGGACAACGTGTCTTGCATGACATGCATTCACCGCAATACCAGATCACATTCGATTTCAGTAGTGCCTCAATCTCATCATTATCCTTTCCCTGGACAATATCTACAATTTTTCTCGGATCGTAGTTATAAAACTCAGCAGCAGGGCAGATTGCAGTACATACTCCGCAATTCATACAGGCATTCAGTCCCTCTTCAAATCTTATATCTTTTAAAAGCAGATCATACAGCTTTTCCATTAACCTGATTTTATCGCAAGTGTTAATTTCTTAACACAAATGTAATTCATCGGGGAAAAAGCCAAAAGAAGATTAAAGCCTATTTATATGGGGTATTTATACTTAGGGGTGAAGGGTACAGTGTGCGCGGTCAGATTTACCAGAAGTAGCGGGAAAGACAATTTCCTTTCTCATATTTCGGGCACGATGACATCGGCTCTCTTTAAAAGGAGACAGATCTTCAGGGCTTCATCCACGTGTCTCATTACATCATTCTGAGAATTAAAAAGATACACTACCTTGCCCGATCTGTCTGCTACATAGGTAACACGACCCGGGACCAATCCAAAAATCTTTCCTGGTACTCCAAAAAGTTTCCGTACAGCGTTCTGGTCATCACTAAGAAGGATATAATTCAGATTGTTTTTCTCAGCAAATTCCTTATGACTCTCAATTGACTGACTGCTTATTCCAATAATTACTGCACCGGCTTCTTCGAATACATCGGTAAGATCACGGAAATAGCATGCCTCCCTGGTACAGTTTAGGCTGCCATCCTGAGGATAAAAAAAGAGGACTATCTTTTTTTTACCCTTTATTGACGAGATATCGAACAGCTTTCCATTCTGATCCCTGAGCGAAAAATCAGGAACAATATCCCCTACCCCTATTTGCTTCATCTTTTAGCGTGTGTATTGATGGAATCCTATTCATAAAATAATTTAAATATCTGCCAAATTCCGGATCATGCCTCTAAAAAGGAAAATATGGAATGGAAGGAGAGAATACCAGTACAACCTTCCCCATATGCCCAATGGTCTGAAAGTCGCAGTCTGGTGCAGAATGTTGTTATTATCGATTTTGAATTCAAGCCAGGCTTCTCCGGGCAGTTTCATCTCAGCAAACAAAAGGAGTCTTTTCCCCTTTTTGTCTACAATAAGAACCCTCCAAAGATCAAGAGCATCTCCGGGGGAAAGATCATTCCTGTTTTTTCTTCCCCTCCCCAGTCCGACCCCTCCAAAAATCTTATCAATAAAACCTCGTATTCCCCAAAGCCAGTCTCCATAGTACCACCCTGTTTCTCCGCCTATGCTCCAGAAATTACTAAGAACCTTATCAGGGTCACTGATTTTTAGTCGTTTGTAATCCGAGTAACATCCATAAACCGGCACCTCTGAATATCTTGAAATTCCCTCATTCAGTATTTCGGAAGACAGGGCATCTTTCCAGCTTGAAGTTACCATATTCATCTCAATCTTTTCAAATGCAGCCTTAATAGCCTCCTCAAAGCTCAATAATCTTATCCCCAGCAGCTCTCTTAAAGAGTTCATCCTGCAGATAACCTCCACCTTCATGCTCTCAACAAGCTTAACGGCAAGCGGATAGGAAGTCGAAGTGATAAAATAGAGCCAGAATGATGACAATTTTGGCGTCATAACAGGTACCACCCAAACCTTGCGCTTCAGTCCCCTTAACCTGGCAAATGTCAGCAGCATCTCCCTGTAAGTCATAACATCCGGACCTCCAATATCATAACATGAATTATAGGTGGTTCTGTTCATCAAAACTCCTGAAAGGAATTCAATAACATTTCTGATCGCTATAGGTTGTGATGCAGTGTTCAGCCATTTCGGAGCTATCATGAAAGGCAGTTTCTCTACAAGATCACGGATAATTTCAAATGATGCGCTACCGGAGCCTATAATTATACCTGCACGAAGGATGGTCAGGGCGAATGATCCTGAGGAGAGTATTGTTTCCACATTTCTCCTGCTCGACAAATGTTTTGAAAGGTTCTGATCATTGACAATCCCACTCAGGTAAATTACCTGACGGATATTTGTTCTTTCAACCATTTCCCTGAAGTTTATGGCCGTTCTCTCCTCCATCTCCTCAAAATCACCTTTAACTGCCGACATGGAATGAATGAGAAAATAGGCAGCGTCCAGATCCTGAGGAATTAAGGAGAAAGTCATTGGATTCAGAAAATCCACCTCAATTACAGTTATCGGGAAAGAGCTGTACTTTTCTTCATTAAACCTCTTCCTGTCCCTCACACAGCATATTACCTCATGCCCCATGCCCAATAAAACAGGCAATAAACGCTGAGCAATATAACCTGTTGAACCTGTAAGTAAAATTCTCATTCACGATATGCTATGCCTTACTAACAACGAATGTATCGCGAATGTTCTAGGCCTGTTGAAAGTCTGAAATTGTACCCGATTATACGGCATCGGCATCTGCCACTGATTCATGCTGCATTTCAGATAGTGCATCATGAGCAGGAACCACCGGATTTCCGGCTCCGGAAATTTCTTTTAAGGAATTTAATTCCATCAGCGATGTTACACTGGCATATCTTACCACCTTGAGAAAAAATTTTATTATCAGCAAAATCTGTGAAACAACAAACAGCAAAACTACCCCTTTCCCGGTGGCTGGTGTGAATCCTGCGATTATTTTTATCATAAGCCATCCAACAAGTACCTGGAGCAAAAGCATAATTATCATGAGGCCAAAAGAAGGGAAAATTGTTTTGAAAGTCTGGCTGAATCCGAACCCAAGGGCTCTGAAAGAGGCATTTTTCAATCCGGCGGTCTGCCAGGCTCTGGAATAATCAGCAACAAGCAATATTACCGATACCGCCAGTATAAAGAACGGAATGGTAATGGCAAGTGTCCTGAACATTATGCCTTCCGGCGCTGATTCTGCATTTCCTGCAATTGATGCTGGAATAATGATCAGAAATACAAATAGTAAAATCAGGATCATATAGATGACCAGGGAGATCAACAGGAAGGGCCAGAATTTTTTTGATGAGGCCCTGAAAATATTTTCAGAAGTGGGTTCATCAGAACCAGAACCGACGGAACTGAAAAGTCCGCCTGCGATGAATACATCTATTACTACAGCGGCAAAAGCCAACCCAATTACCCCTGCAAAAAGGGTGGAGCCAATTAAACGTAAATTTTTCCCCAGATCGCCCAGTACATCCATATTAATACCATTTGCAAGCTTCTCAGTCACCATGCTCTGCCCCAGGGCTGTATTAAGTCCGGCTTTTATCGGAAGCACAAGCATCGAGACTGTTGCGAATGAAATAAACCAGAAAATTAATATCCCTTTCCAGGACCTGAACGATCTGGAGAACCCAGATTGAATTGCCAATAAAATTTTCATATCAGATTCGTTAAAGTGAGATGGAACTAATTAAAAACTGTATCAGTGTCGTCAGTTTGCCGGACAAACGACGGACGGGCACCCTGTCAGGATCAAGTGTGATGGAATTATTGATATAATTGACGTCCATTACTATCTTGTAATCAGGATCGATTTTAGCCCAATCCACTTCCCCTTTTCCTGAGTAGGTGAAATCCATGAACCTGCTTTTCCCATCCCAGGATTCGCGGACTTCTGTTCCATTCTTAAAATGAACCAGCAGTTCGACAGGAAGCATCACATCCCCCACTCTTTCAAGTTCAACCCGGGCTGTATAGAGCGAATCATTTTCAGTCCATCTCCGGATGGCTGCTTCACTGCTGTCGGCCTGCCTGCCGGATGATGTAATCCTGTTATTGGAGATCCCTGATACCTTGTAGTCACAGATCCCTGTTCCATAAAGAGTCTCGTTAAAGAACCAGTTCATATCCGGTCCGAACTTATCTCCGAATTTCTTCCTGACAACCTTATTGACAATATCGATAAAATCCCTGCCGGAAGGATACCGGAAAGCCCATACCCTGTAGTACTGCCTGAAGATATCATCGATTGTTTCTTCGCCGACCATTCCCATAAGTGTCCTGAGGCACACTGCAGTCTTACTGTATGACATCATGCCGTAGGTACCATGCGGGTAGTTCCATGAGTATTCCCTATTTGTTGTTACCTGCCTGCTGCCGGAATATACGTATGATGATCTGGCAATCGACTGATCGGAAATTGCCAGCAGCGGATGGTCTATCATACTTGTTTCCTTGCCATAGTAGTTACCCATTATTCTGCCTTCCCAGAATTGATTGACACCTTCGTCAAGCCATGGTTCTTCAAACTCATTACTTGCCAGCATTCCCATAAAATATGCATGTCCGAATTCATGAATGGTTACCATCTCAGGAAGATGCAAAAATTGAGGAACGCCGGTAAAAGATTCTGAAGTAAAAATCGTTGTGTACTCCATTCCGCCTGATCCTGCACCCTTTGCAGGAGGGTCGGCAATGGTCAGATAAGGCCACGGATAAGGTCCGACATTTTTGTCAAAATATTCCAGTGCATATTTAACCGCAGCAAATTGTCTTTCCGCCTGAACTGCCCGCTCCCCTGGCAGAAGAAGAGTAATTTTCACATCTCTCCACTGGTCAGTAAACACAGTATAGGATGGCCATGCTGTCCAGGCAAAATCTACAATATCTTCAGCCCTGTATGTCAGTATTTTTTCGTTTCCGCCGGTTTTTGTTTCATTCAGAAGCATCCCTCCTGAGCCAACCACATACTTTTCAGGCAGGGCAATTTTTACGTCATAGACACTAAAGTTGGCATAGAATTCGGAATTACGATGAAACTGATGACAATTCCAGCTGCCTGTTAAAGCATACCTCATTCCTTTCGATTCATATACTCCGAATTTTGGGAACCACTGTCCCACAAAATAAAAATCATCTTTGTAACCGGTTCTGATAATGCGTCCCGGAAGCTTTGTTTCAAATCGAATGTTCAAAAATATTGTATCCCCGGGCCTTGCCGGCTGAGGCAGCATGATCCTTGCAACGGTACTGTCATAAATATTTCCATCATCCGGTCTTATGTACTGAAGATCAGACAATAGGTCCCTGCCATTCCGGTCTGTCAGATTTTTAATATTAATCCATCCAAAATCAGATTTTCTCCTGGCAGTCGATGAGCCTGATTCCATGTTGAATGTAGATTTGTTGCTGCGGAATGCATTCATATACATATGCATCTGAATATCAGGCACTATATCATCTGATTTATTTACCCAGAAAGTCTCCATGCTCCCCTCTACTATCTTACTTTCAGTGTTGAGTCTGGCTTCAATTTTGTAATAGGTCTGACGAGAGCTAAGTGGTTCCCTTACTACAACCTGGGAATTTAGAGGAATGTACAGCATCCATAATACTGAAAACAGAAGAGAGCCTTTTTTCATAAACTGAATGTTTTGCTATGAAGAATTATCAATGATTAAAGTTGTCAAATATTTTTTAATAATAAAATTCAAAATAAATCTTAATACTTTTATGGGATTAATTTGAAAATTACTGAAATTTTTATCAAATTGAACCTGAGACATTAATGGCATCTGCAGATCTATTTGAATAAACCTGAGAAACCATGTCGACTCTCACTCTAAAAAGACCTTTGACAATGAATAGTGCAAAGTCTTACATATCTAAGTTGTTGTACAATAAATTTTTATGGCAGCTTATTTTTTCTGCATTTCTTATTGGGACAGCAGTCTTTTTCATCCAGCATGAAAATGTCGAGCTCTCCCGTATCAGGGAACAGCTGAGCCTTAGCAAGCCATGGTTCGTATTCGCCGGAATCACTCTTACGGGAATTTATATTATTTTCCAGGCACAAATGTATGTCCACAGTTACAGGGCAATGGACATAAGGATACCACTTAAGGTTGCACTCAGAATGTTCCTGAAGCGAAATCTGCTGAGTATTTTTCTTCCAGCCGGAGGATTCTCATCTCTGGCATTTTTTACCAGTGAAGCAGAGAGCAAAGGTGCAAGTAAATCGCAGATACATCTGGCTTCGACATTTTTTGCATTTTTCAGTATCCTGTCGGTGGTGGTGGTGGCTTTCCCTGTTTTAGGATTTGCTCTTCTTCGCTATAAACTGGGCAAAACGGTGCTCATTGCTTTCATATTCCTGATTATCCTTATTTCTATCTTTTTCATTGTTTTATATTCCATTGCTCGGAAAGGAAAGGCATATGCATTGTTGTCAAGGATACGTCCGTCACTGGGCTTTATATTTGATGAGATGATAGGACAGGACATCAACAGGAAGCAGTTGGGCGTCATTCTGCTATTCTCTATTGGGATTGAGATCATCGGTATTGTGCACCTTTACGTGGCAATGCTGGCACTGGGATTTACACCATCATGGCCTGCAGCCTTTATCGGATATATTGCAATGGTTTTGATCCTGATAGCTTCACCTTTCTTAAGGGGACTGGGAGCAATAGAAGTCACTCTGACATTCATCCTGGGGCAGTTCGGGTTTCCATTGGTTGCTGCAGCATCAATAACACTGTTATACAGGTTTTTTGAATTCTGGCTGCCCGTAATAGCAGGCATAGGAAGCTTCATCTCAAGAAAAAACAATATAGTTCTCAGGATACTTCCTCCACTTATCATTTTTTCACTTGGGATAGTAAATATAATTTCAGCCATAACGCCTGCCCTGCCCGGCAGGTTGAAGCTGGTTCATGAATTTATTCCTTCAGCCATGATCCGGAGCAGCAACGAGCTTGTACTTGTAGTAGGCTTACTGTTGATTCTTTTAAGTGTTTTCCTCCTCCAGGGCTCAAAAAGGGCCTTGTACACAGGTTTATTTCTTACCGGATTATCTGCAGTCGGGCACCTGCTGAAAGGAGCTGACTATGAGGAGGCACTGCTGGCATTATTATCATTCTTTTCGCTATTCTATACCAGGAGTCATTATACACTTAAGCCTCATCGCAGACTTACTCGCATAAGTTACCTCGTACTTATTTACAGTTTCGGTGCCGTTCTTATTTACGGGATTATTGGCTTTTATTTCATTGACAGGCACCATTTTGGCACTGAATTCGAACTATGGGCCTCAGTTAAAATCATATTCAGGATGTTCTTTCTGTTCGATGACAGCGGACTCAGCCCACTGACAGGATTCGGAAGAAACTTTCTGTATTCAATTTATATTTTTGACACCCTTGTAGTCATTTTTATTTTTTATAGCCTTCTGAAGCCTTATTTCAGTAAGCCCTACAATTCTGAGGAAGATTTTATTCTTGCCAAAGAACTGGTAAAACGCTATGGCAAATCGCCTCTGGATTTCTTCAAGACCTATCCTGACAAGTTTATCTTTTTATCTGAAGACCGTGAAGGTTTTGTCTCCTTCAAGATGACCAGGTATTTTGCCTTTGTACTTGAAGATCCTGTCAGCAAGGATGAAGAATCGCTGGCATCACTGGTGAAGCAGTTTGACAAGTTCTGTGCCGAGAATGGTTTTGTAAGCGTTTATTACCGTGTTCCCCAGCAATCGCTCCATATCTACAGGAGGCTGGGAAAAAAGAGCTTCCCTATAGGAGAGGAGGCGATTGTAGATCTGACAACGTTTACGATGGATGGAGGAAAAATGAAAACTACCAGAAGTGCAATTAACCGTCTGACATCAGAAGGTTTTGATATAAAAATCTACCAGCCTCCGATAAAGGAGGGCCTTCTTCAAAAGCTTGAAATGGTTTCCGATAAGTGGCTCTCTGAAATGAAACAAAAAGAGATAGCCTTCACACAGGGAGTCTTCGATAAATCCATCCTCAAGGAACAAACGATAATTACTGTTGAAGACCGGGAAGAAAAGGTTTTTGCCTTCCTTAATCTTGTACCTGACTTTGCCCCCGGGGAGGCAACCTATGATCTCATAAGAAAGATTGATGATGCGCCAAACGGTGTACTTGATCTGCTGATGTCAAAAACTCTCCTTTACATGAAGGAAAACGGCTTCAGGAGGGCAAACCTTGGACTTGCGCCCTTGTCGGGCCTGGAAGGCGAAAACCTTGCAGAAAAGACTATTCATTATGCCTATGAAAACCTGAAGGCTTTCGGCCATTTTAAAGGTCTGAGAAAATACAAGGACAAATTCCTGCCACAGTGGGAGAAAAAGCACCTGGTCTACAACTATGATTTCCACCTGCTTCAGGTACCAAATGCTCTCAGGAGGGTATCAGAAGGCAGATAATGATCCCGAAAAGCATCAGCAACCACCGGCTGCCCTCTTTTTCTTGGCAATCGGCTTAATGGCTGGTTTGTCCGATGTTGCAGCCTGCTCCTGTGTCACCTGAACTGGTCCGCCTCCGCCAAGGGCCTGCCCGGCGCTCTTACGAAAGTCGTATTTTGCAAACTCTTCATCAGGACTGGTCACAGGTGGTTTCTGAGGATTAAGAATTGCATCGAACCAATAATTCAGGCCTCCTTCCAGAACAAAATTGTTGGTATACCCCAGCTGCCTGAGTAATCATCCATGCCTCATTTGCTACCAGACTGCCATTTGAATAAAAAACATTCATCCTGACATCCTGATTCAGAATATCCGTGTACTGGTCAGATAAAAGATCTGTAGCAGGAATATTGATTGCTCCCGGCAGACTGAATTTTTCAAATTCATCCTGGCTTCTGACATCAATAAGCCGTAGCGAAGGATCCTTCTTTACGATCATATCGGCAACATCGTCAGGAGTAATGTATTGAGTTCGCGCGTTTGCTTCTCCCAGTAACTGAGCTGCAGTAAGCTTATAAGGCTTGGTCTTATTCTGCGGAACTGCTGCAATAATGAGGCCCATTGGCACAATGAACATTGCTAATAAGGTACGTGGCTTCATGATGATGATAGTTTTATTTGGTTTCCTATAGATTTAGTTTTAATACTCCTCCCTGGCGAACTTTGTCTCAGCCCATTCTGCAACCCAGAACATTAAGAGGGCTACGATTATCAGCAGGAAAGCAAATACTCCGTCGGTCAGGCCAAGCCTGGTGCTCAATTTAGGAAAGCCAAGGAAATTGGCCATATACATCCCATGCCACCAGTTATATCCCAGACCGAATATGAATACTCCAATAAAAAGCCCTCCAATAAAGACAATTGCATCGATTTTGCCAATGGAAGCAGCACAGAAACTTGTGCCCGGGCAAAAACCTCCCATAATAAATCCTGCCCCCATTATGATTCCCCCTATAACTGCAGAAGTAACATAGGTAGGATTAATATAAACCAGGTTGAGGTCGATCCAGCCAAAGAGACTGAAAAACAGCAAGCCAAGCATTCCTGTAATTGCTGCGGTAAAGAATACTTTCAATACCACCGTGTCATAGCCATAAAACATTCCGGCAAGTTTCCTGCTGGAAGAGAATCCGCTCGACTCGAGTACAAAGCCGAACCCTATTCCGATAATGAATGCAAGGAAAAGGTTGGTATTCTCCGATATTAATTCGTTGACTGATAATGGTCCCATTTTTTATCTTTTTATCTGGTTTTTTAATCGTCTGTCTTTAATGTGGTCGTGCGGTCTTGCGGTCTCATTGATCTATTTTACTTCTACTCCTTCAACCCCTTCTAAATCCAGTTTTTCCTGAAGAAATAAGCCAGGGCAAAGGCGGTTCCGAAGATTGCTGCCATGGAAATGAACCCGCCGAGCGACAAGACGGCCATTCCGCTAAGAGCCGATCCGCTGGTACAACCTCGTCCAAGCTCTGCACCAAAGCCGAACAATAGTCCCCCGGCAAATGCGAATATCATTCTCCTTCTTGATGTGATCGCTGGAGAATGTTCGACTTTAAATTTCAGACGGCCTGCCAGAGCTCCGGAAAGAAATCCTCCGACAAGGACTCCAAGCATCTCAAAAACAAGCCACGTTTTCATAGGTTTTCCCGGGTGTGCTTCGCTGTATTCCCTGACGAAACCATTATTGGCTGAGGCAGTGGGAGCAATAGTAGTCATTGTCGATACAATTGTGCTTTTAATTGCACCGCTTGCTCCAAGTCCCCGACCCGAAACAAAATTTGCAGCCAGAAGAACAAGGCCCAGCAATACCCCGCCAATATAAGGATTGAGGTACTTTGTTTTCTTTATCGATTTTGATTCACTCATATGTATAATTATTAATCGGTATCATTTAATATTAAAGGCCTAATAGAGCCACCTGCTCATCTGGCCGGCATATACTATAACAAATCTCAGCATCAGACTTCCGAAGATTACCATAAAGGCAGGGATTCTGACAGGAATATGAAATTTCCCCAGTTCCATTATTTCGAGAAGAGCCGGTAACAACATACCTAGTATCACGACAAATATCCAGAAGGACATAGTATACTGGCCCCCCAGAAACATCTTTGCGGCCTCGATCTGCACCTGTGTACTTGCCAGAAATCCCATAAACATGTGTATTATCAGAAAAAGCTCGATTCCGATAAGAACAAGATCGATACGGGCAAATTGCTTCCTCTCCTTTTTGTCTTTTGACAGGAAGAGGGTGGCTGCCGCTCCTGCAGATAATCCTGATGCCAGGAACAATGGTCCCAGAATGGAAGTATTCCACAGAGGGCGGGCATTGAAAGCAGAGAGGAGAATACCTGTATAAATACCTAGTATTATGGCATATATTAGCATTATCCAGGCAAGAACCTTTTTGTATTTGTTAAGGAAAGCTTCCAGGTCATATAGCCATTGATATTTCCAGTCCCATTGCGGAAACAGATCCTTAATATGAAGCGCACACCATACGAATGACACAGGGGTAATGACCATAAGGGTCCAGGCTCCCCATGACATGGGAGACTGAAGCCGTATATTCGTATAGAGCTGCCAGAAATAAAGCTTATGGCGCAGATCAACGAAAAGAGCCAGCAATCCAATTACAAGTAATATCGGAGCCAGGAAAGGGGTAATTCTTACAGCTGTCCTGTAGTCATTCTCCCTGCCCCTGATATAATAGACAGCAGCAACAGCAAGGATCCCTGCAGCCATACCTCCCAGAAAAAGATAGAGTGATATCTGCCATTCCCATATATGCAGATGGGGATCTATTAACTGATTCATCCTTCCGCTTACAATAAGCTCTTCTTTCATATTGAATTAAAATTTAATAGCCTAAATAAGAAAGTACAATTGAGGGTTGGTCCCTGCTTCAGGAATTAGTGTCTTTGATTTTCTTTTCTTCATCACAACTGATACATCGCTGTGAGGATCATCCAGGTCTCCAAAGTAGAGGCACCTGGTGGGACAAACGTCGACACAGGCCGGCAACATGCCGTTTTTTAACCTGTGTTCACAAAATGTGCATTTGTCAACATAACCATTCGGGTGCGGATATCTCGCATCATATGGACAGGACGCCATGCATGCTCCGCATCCGATGCATTTGCCATGATCTACCACAACAATCCCCCCCTCCACTATGTGGCTTGCACCTGTCGGGCAGCACCTTACGCAAGGGGCGTTTACACAATGATTGCATCTTTCCGACCGGATCTCCTCCTCAAGCTGAGGGTAAGTCCCATCCATCACTTCAACAACCCAGTCGCGGCAGAAGCCGATAGGCACATTATTTTCAGTCTGACAGGCCACAACACAATCGCTGCAACCCACACATTTCCTGGTATCTACTGCCATTGCGTATCTCATGATGCAACCTCCTCTTCAGGTTTTTCTGTAACAAAGGTTACAAAATTTGACCTCATTCCTGTTCCTCCCATCAGAGGGTCAACCAGGACTTTCGTAATTAATTCCGTATCGCTTATTCCTTTTTCAAAACACCTTTTCATCTGCTTTTCAGTATGTCCGAAACCGTGTACGATGTAAACCGAATCCCAGCGTATCCGCTCCGTAACCCTGACTTTGATAGGGAAAGCTGATGTAATATTATCCTGATTCTTTAGCCAGATATACTGATCAGTATTCAGGCCCCACTCCCTGGCTACCTTCGGATTAATCCAAACGGTATTTTCTGCCATAATGGCCTGTAAATTAGGATTGTTCGAGGTACGTCCGAAAGTATGCATCGGTGCGCGGCCGTAGATAAGACGGTAGAAACCCTCTGCAGGTTCGGGGTGGGGAACATATTTGGGCAGCGGATCAAACCCTGCTCCTTCAAAAAGGGCAGAATATAGTTCGATTTTGCCTGAATCAGTCGGAAATTCAACTGGCTCTCCTTCAGTAATGTACAGGTCTTCATTATCCCTCTCAAAAGTCTTCACCCCTATTCTCTTCATCTCCTCAAGAGAGGTTCCGGCCTTATTCAATTGCCAATTAAGCAGATCCTCTATCTTTTCGAAGGGAAAATAATCAGCAAGCCCCAGTTTTTTTGATAGCTCCCGGGCAATCCAGTATCCGGGCTTTGTGATGTGCATAGGCTCAGCAGCAGGCATACGTAAAGCTATAGCCGGCTTGCGGTGAGGGCTTACTCTGAGATAATCATATCTTTCAAGATAAGTGCACTCAGGCAGGACGACGTCAGCCCAGCCTGTTATCTCCATTGGCATAGTATCGATTGCAACCAGCAGATCAAGATTTTGGATAGCCTTAATCGTATTTGCCCTGTCGGGTATGCTCGAAATGAGATTTGTTGCATTGACAATCCAGCCCTTGATTGGATAGGCCGGATTATTTTCAGGTATTGAAGCATCTATAAGGGCATTCGATACCGGCATGCTTGCAATAGGATATTTCCCGGGAAATATATCCTGAAATTCCTTCGAAGGCTTCTTAAAGGCCGGAAGGCTTACAGGTGCAAGGCTGAACTTTGATGGCCTGTAAAAGCCTCCACGCTGACCCCATGAACCAAGAAGTGCATTTAAAATAGCAATAGCTCTTTCCCGCTGCGTATCATCACCATACCAGGTCACATGCCTTCCAGGATGAACAATCACCGAAGGTGAGGCATCCGCCATCTCCTTAGCTGTCATTCTGATCAGTTCCGGGGAGATTGTGGTAATGCCATATGCCCATTCAGGAGTAAAATCCCGGACATGTGCTTTAAGCTGTTCGAAGCCCGAACAATAGAGATCAACGTACTTCTTATTATAAAAATCATTATAGATCAGTTCATGCATCCAGGCCAGAAGCAAGGCGATATCCGTTGAGGGTTTTATTGGCAGCCAGAATTTAGATTTGCCGGCTGCCGTTGAAAACCGGGGATCTACAGTTATTATGGTGGCACCCTTGTCGATGGCATCAGACATCTCCTGAACCTGGCCATTATGCATATTCTCTCCAATATGGGAACCTATAAGCACCAGACATTTGGTATCCCTGATGTCCGTAACCTCAGGTGAGGAAACCTCCTCCCCGAATGTTGCAAAAAATGCTTCCTCCCGCGGACCCTTGCACTGGGCATACGATGGCTCAGTAGAGTTTGGCGACCCAAATGCCTTCATAAGATTAACAAAGTAGGGAGAACCGGAACCATGAGTCAACAGGGCAATACTTTCAGGACCCCATTTTGCTGCAATTTCCTTCATTTTGCCGGAAACAATGTCCAGGGCTTCATCCCATGAAGCTTCCCGAAAGACCTGGCTGCCTCGCTCCTCAACCCTGATAAGCGGGGTCCTAAGGCGATCCTCGTCGTAGTACATTCCTACTCCACCTGTACCCCTGGGACAAAATCGTCCGTTACTATGCTGGTCCTCATCATTTCCTACAATCTTCCATATCTTTCCCTCCGAGTTCTTATAAACCCATCCTGCACATTTCCAGAAACATACCTCACAGTAGGTAGGTGTTCGTTTAAGATCGACCACCAGTTTTTTCACCTCATCCGGGGTGGAAATGGCTTTTAAAATATTTAAGGAACCGGTACCGGCTGCCAGAACCCCGGCACCTATTGCAGAAATCTTGATAAAATTACGTCTGCTAGTCATTTGCTAAATATTACAGCACAAAATAATGAAAAAAAAAAGTACATTTTATGCATATATGTATATAACTAAATATGTCTAAACCAAAAGAGCACTGTTAACAAATTAACAATCTGATAAATGTCATTTATTTAGAATTTATATAAATTACACCAAGCTCATTTTACTGGTCGTAAGCTGATGCACGATGAAACTTTAAGCTTGTTGTATAGGTCTGTTGACATGATGATTGATACCCTGACAGTGTATTAGTCTGCCAGCGATTTAAATCCCAGGATATTCTCCAGTTTCTCCCCCGGGAAGAAAATTTTAGATGCTGCCGGCCATACTTTGGACAGGTACTTATCCTGTTTTTCACGGAGCCTGATAACCAGTTCATCCAAAGCGGGGAGATTTTTGTCACAGGAATATTTACAATCAATTTTCTGCAGCAGTTGAGAAAGATCATTATGGCGTCCCAGATACCTGGATATAATTACAAGTTTCCTTTCCACCTTCTTTATCGCATTGGGATTGAGCGGCTTGAAAAAGTCTAGCTGATAAAGAAATTCCTTTGTTCTCTTCCTGAATTCATGAAGTTTATTCCGTCCTGGATTAGTCCTGCATATCAGATAGGTATCCTTCACTTTCGCATAGGTTTCTTCCAGATCCCCAAGAAGAAGCTGAGGCTCGATTTTTTTTATTGGCTGAAAACGGATCCTGAATCCGGTCCGCCTGAGAAGTGCAGCAATTTCTCCCAATTCCTTTCCCGATTTTTCCGAAGGTTCCTCTGGGGCAGCATGATGATGGAGTATGAAATTGATTTTTTCATTGTCATCCAACCGCGAGAAGAGTTCCGGATATTCTTTTTTAAGTGACTTCATTTTTTTCCTCATGACTGAATCCTCTCTCCACACACACATCTTCCTCCCTATCTTTCTTTGCGCATTTATATCCATGTAAATAAATTCTGTATCAAGATGTGAAGCCACAAGCTTCAGTGCGGACCTGGACTTTTTCATCAGTACACGTACATCATGGATCACCTGATCAGAGGGAAAGGAGTCGGACGTGAGCATCGAAAGAGAATCCCTTATACAGCCTTCAATTACTGGCTTGATTTCCTTTAATCTAATCGTATCGGGATACATCTTAAAAACTCTCCTGCTTAAATGAATTCCCTAAAAATAAGCAATTAACCATGCAGGTCAAAATCAGAAGGACTATCAGATTAAAAAATCTCCGGTTTTTTTATAATCCCGGAATGTTACCTGAATCAATTTTTTAAAGTTACAGGGCCCGCTGAATAAAACCTTGAAATATCTTCCTGCATATTTCAAGGATATAAACTGATCTTATTCCCGGGATCCGTGTTAATCAGCACGATCCTCGGGAATTAAAAAATAAAGAGTTAAATTTGTTTGGAATTAAACAGAAATATATAAAATGGGTAAAATAACAAGGGGGCAAAGAATAGGTATCCTTACTGCCGGGGGTGATTGTCCTGGCTTAAATGCTGCCATTCGCGGAGTAGGAAAAACAGCAATAGTCAAATACGGGATGAAGCTTGTTGGGATAAGCGACGGATTTACCGGCATGATCAACAAGGAATTCAGGGAGCTTTCGGAACAGGATCTCTCTGGCATACTCACAGTTGGCGGGACAATCCTCGGAACATCGAGGGAAAAACCATTCAAAAGCAACGGGAAAGGCAAAAACGAAATCTCCAAGCCGGTTCTGATCAAGGAGCACTATGACCAGATGGGGCTCGATTGCCTGGTTTGTATAGGTGGCAACGGAACTCTGAAAACGGCCAACCTCCTTTCCCAGGAAGGGCTGAATGTCGTAGGTATACCGAAAACAATAGACAACGATGTATGGGGAACAGACCTTACTTTTGGTTTCGATTCCGCTGTAAATATTGCAACGGAGGCTATTGACAGGCTGCATTCTACGGCAAACTCCCACAAAAGAATTATGATCATCGAAGTCATGGGTCATAATGCCGGATGGATAGCACTCTATTCCGGCGTTGCCGGAGGAGGTGATGTAATACTCATTCCTGAAATTGAACATGATGACAAAAAAATTGCGGAATATCTTCTTCACCGGGCCAATGAAAACAAACCATATTCAATCGTCGTTGTTGCGGAAGGCATTAAATGTCCGGGGAAAGACTGTTCTGCTGCCCAGTATATAAGCAAAAAGATCAATGAGCTTACAGGACTTGAAACCAGGGAAACAGTGCTGGGCTATGTACAGAGAGGAGGCACTCCTTCTCCTATGGATCGCGTTCTGGCAACCAGGTATGGGACTGCTGCCGCAGATATGATAGCTGAACGCAATTATGGCAAAATGGTTGCTCTGAGAAATGGACAGATTGTGCCGGTTCCCCTGGATGATGTTTCGGGAAAATTAAAGCTTATTCAGACGGACGACCCCCTGGTACTGCAGGCCCATAGCATGGGCACAAGCTTTGGCGTCTGAGCAGTAATTCCGATAACCCGCTGTTAAACCTGACTCAGGATGAAAAGATTAATATTTGTCCGGCACGGCAAAGCTGAAGAACTTGTTTCCGGGATCTCCGACTTCGAAAGATCACTGACCGCCAAGGGGAAGATCTTATCAAGGTCGATTGCCAGAAAGCTCAGAGAGAAAGGGAATTCACCATCTGCATTAATTACGAGTCCCGCTTTCAGAGCATTGGAGACAGCAATAATATTTGCGACAGAGCTAAACATTGAACCCGAAAAGATTATTCTTGACAACAACCTCTATCATAAGATGAATCTGAAGTATCTGGCGGAGATACTGGCGCAGCACGGGGAGAAAAACAATACGCTTATTCTCTTTGGCCATAATCCGGCCTTTACCGAAATAGCTGACAGTTTATCACCTGAAGGTTGCACATTTATGCCTAAAAGTAGTGCTGTATGCATCTCCTTCGACGTAAGGACATGGCAGGAGATCAGGCAAACAAAGGGCAGGCAGGAGTTCTTTCTTAAACCTGAAAAGGATATATGATCAAAACATACATACCAAAGGAAATAAGCTGGCTGTCGTTCAATGAGCGGGTATTGCAGGAAGCTGAGAATAAGGATGTACCCCTCCTGGAACGGTTTAAATTCCTTGGAATCTACTCAAACAATCTGGATGAATATTTCAGAGTCAGAGTGGCAACACTTAAAAGAATCTCACTTTTTAGTCCCAGGATCTAAAGAAATACTGGGATACAGCCCAAAGGCCACACTCAAGAAAGTTCATGATATTGTTCTGGTTCAGAATACTAAGTTTGAAAAAATTTATGCCGGACTATTATGTGAATTGGAGAAGCATAAAATACACATAATCAATGAAAAACAACTAAATCCCGAACAGGTTGAATTTGTCAGGGATTTTTTTCATAAAGAGGTTCGTACCAGGCTGATGCCCTTCCTTATTGAAAAAGATACGAAGCTGCCCAACCTCAAGGATGATGCCATATACCTGGCCATTTACCTCGTCAAGAAAGATACAGGAAAAAAGAGATTCGCCCTTCTCGAGATTCCGACGGATATCATACCACGGTTTATCGTTCTGCCAGAGAAAGGAGATGATAAATTTGTTATTTTCCTTGATGATATCATCAGGTTCGGGCTTAAGGATATCTTCTTTATCTTTGATTTTGACGATTTTGCCGCCTATACCATCAAGCTTACCAAGGATGCGGAACTTGAGCTTGCCGATGACATTTCCGAGAGCTATATTGACAAACTTTCGCGCAGCCTGCAGCAAAGAAAATGGGGCCCTCCCGTGAGGTTTATTTATGACAGGGATATGCCGGAAGATCTGCTGAAAATTCTTACAAAAAAGCTTAACTTCAGTCCCAATGATGTTGTAATACCGGCTAACAGGTATCATAATTTTAAAAATTTTATGAATTTCCCGGGACTGGGCAAGAAGAAATTCTTTTATGATACTGTTGTACCAATAAGTCACCGTGATATTCTGCCCGGAAAAAGCATCCTGTCAGCCATCAAGAAAAAGGATCTTATGCTCTTTTTTCCCTATCATCCTTTCGACCATTTCATTGATCTTCTCAGGGAAGCTTCCATTGATCCCTATGTTACTTCCGTCCAGATAACCCTTTACAGGCTTGCCAGAAATTCAAGCGTGATAAATGCCCTGCTGAATGCCGTCAGGAATGGCAAGAGCGTCACAACAGTAGTTGAGCTTCAGGCCAGATTCGATGAGGAAGCAAACATTCTCTGGGGAAATAAGCTGATGGAAGAGGGAGTGAAAGTTATTTATGGTGTACCCGGACTAAAAGTTCATGCCAAGCTCTGCCTGATAACAAGAGTAAAAAATGGTATTACACAACGGTATGCCGCTATCGGCACCGGGAATTTTAATGAAGATACTGCAAAAGTATATACTGACCATCTTCTTCTAACGGCTAATAAGAAGATAACGTACGAAGTATTCAAGGCATTCAGCTTTTTCAATATTAACTATAAAAAGGATAATTTTTATCATCTGGTCATCGCTCCATTCTTCCTTCGGAATAAACTGACACTTCTTATTGACAATGAAATAAAAAATGCCAGGGAAGGTAAGAAAGCGTACATATACCTTAAACTCAACAACATTACTGACAATCAAGTCATTGAGCATCTTTATGAGGCCAGTCAGGCGGGTGTAAGTATAAGGATAATCATCAGGGGTATGATATCCCTTGTACCTGGAATTAAGAATATCAGTGACAATATTAAAGCCATAGGCATTGTTGACCGGCTTCTAGAACACACCAGATTTATGATTTTCTGCAACGGGGGAAATGAAGAATGCTTTATTTCATCCGCCGATCTTATGACCAGGAATATAGAGCACAGGATTGAAGTTATCTGCCCGGTATTTGACAAGACGATAAAAAATGAATTAAGGGAGATCTTTGCAATTCAATGGTCTGATTCTGTCAAGGCCAGGAAAATAGATTCCACGTTGTCCAATAAATTCATGAAGCCTGGCAAGAAGCAGGTCCATTCACAGATCGAAGTCTACAATTACATCAAAAAAGTTCATGATAAAGCGTCTGAAAAATAACAGGCAGCTTATTTGGACTATATCGATTAGGAGGAATATCATTGTAAAACTGTGTCAGTCATATGCACCCATCAGGGATGCACTGTAGGGTTCAATTCAGCTACAGGCAACATCCAGTGTCCTTGCCATGGTTCGGTGTATTCTACATCGGGTACAGTTATAAACGGACCTGCACCGGCTGCCCTGCAGTCCTATACCGTTAGCCTTGAAGGCAATATTCTTACAATAACGAAATAGTACATTGATTTCGGTTCATTCATGATGTGACCTGCCTCTGCTGGAAGCAAAAATTTATTTTGAGGTGATCCAGGCCAAGACCTTGTCGGAATTGGGTTTTTCCTTTGGGTTTATGACATCGACAAGCTTTCCGTTTTCATCTATAAGATATTTCTGGAAATTCCATGTAACCTCAGAATCCATAACTCCATTCTCCTTTTTGGATGTGAGCCACTTATAGAGTGGATCCATGTCGTCTCCCTTAACAGAAATTTTTTCCATCATAGGGAAACTTACCCCATAATTATCTGTGCAGAACTTACGGATCTCAGTTGCAGTGCCCGGTTCCTGCTTCCCAAAATCATTGGAAGGAAATCCAAGGATCACCAAATCACCGCCATATTTTTCCCAGATCTCCTCCAGATCCTTATACTGTGGAGTATTGCCACATTTTGAAGCAGTATTGACTACCATTACCTTTTTTCCTCTAAGGGTGTTCAGGTCAAAATTTTTTCCTTCGAGTGTCTTTACTTTAAAATCGTAGAAACTTTTTGATTGTGCAGATCCGGTAATACCTGATATTATGGGAATTGCCAAAAATAATAGTTTGAGTCTTCTCATCTTTACATTGTTTTTTACTAAAACCAGTAATCATCTGCTGATTATTATTATTCATTTCTATTTGTTCTTACTTATCTTTGCCGGCAGGAATATTTAATTACCTGATAAACTCAGGAGGTTAACAACAGGAATTGGCATATGTTCAGAAAACTATGGAAAACGGTGAGATTTTTTCTTGTATTGGGGATCGTACTGATCAGCCTTCCCCATTCCATTCTTCCGAAGAAGAGTTCCGATTTTAAAAATGAGGACCTGGATTACTACATAAAGGAAAATAACAGTGAATTCAGGCTTCCGGAGTTCAAGGATGATGAAGAGGCTCTCAGGTTGAAGCTGACTCAACTGGCAGTTATAAATAACAGCAGGAAAAAATACAATGCGGGTGCTTTGAAGCTGGATATCCTGGCATCGAGGGTTGCTAACAAGATGTGCCGGGAAGCTGCAGAAAATGCCTTTCTCGGACACTGGAATCTGGAGGGAGAAAAACCTTATCAGAGATACGCCTTCGCAGGGGGTTATGACCATGTCTCTGAGAATGCTTTCGGCGAATGGTCCTCTGATCAATATCAGATCTCTTCTTCCGTTATACTCTCAATGATGCAGGCTGGCCATGGTACATTCATGGCTGAAAAGGCTCCTTATGACGGTCATAAGAAAAATGTCACCGAAAAATCTCATAATTTTGTCGGTATCGGTTATTACCTGTCCGGAAAACAGTTCAGATATTATGAGGAGTATATTGACAGGTATTTTGAATTTGAGCATATACCTTCCGTCGTCGCCCCTGACGAACCCTTTCAAATAGTCATAAAAACAGATCCGGGAAATTTTCTATATTACCTTATGGTATATTATGAAGGTTTTCCCGAGCCGATGACGGCAGCACAAATAAACAAAAAAGGAAGTTACGCGGATTTTACCGATGAACAGTACCTCAGGATGCCTGCGTGGGACCTTGCTCCTTTCAGAAGTGGTACGGAATATAATATACCCCTTAAATTTTCAAAGAAAGGATTATATTATATCCAGATATTTTCAGACAAAAATGAGATTAAAGGTCCCGGTTCAGTCAATACCAGGGGCAAGGTGCCCTATAGCGGAATAGTTATCAGGGTCAGATAGACCTTCAGGCTGCCCTTCCTGATTCTTAACATTTATTTAATCCATTATTAATCCAGAATTAATCTTGCCTGATCACTAAAGGCGTAAATTTGAATTGTATAGTTTAATCAGATAAATTTAGCTCAAGTTCTTTGTTAGTGAGTATACAATCTACAAAACATCAGTAATGATTAATGATCAAACGATTTACAGAAATAACCAGAACATTTCAATGGAAGTAAACAGGAAGGCTGTCCTGGAAACTTATGCTATTGAAAAACAGAAGCTTGCAGGCAGACATGAATATAATAATGCAGAGATACAAACAGCCATCGAATCTTTGGCAGAGGAACTCAGATTACCGATAAAAATGTATCTCGATGGATTTGATTATGAATATATATCCGATGAACTCGGATTGGATGAAAGTTGTGTTAAATGCAGGATCTTTTTTGCCTGGCAGAAAATAACATCATTATTGACGGCTAATTAGAAATAGGTTTTTTTTATAGGTTTAGGTTCGGGTCTTAATTGCAAGAAAAAGGGACTATTCATCAAGTCCCTTTTTCATTTTAATACTCCCTTGCCAGAAATGGTAAAAATTAACGGCCTTTGTTTATTTTTCTTTCCGCAGATATCTTTCTTCCGTTAAGTTCTGTAAATTCCTGACATTTCCTCAGCCCATCACCCACCTGTTCAATGTTATCGGGACATTGACCGATATAATAAATACAATTATAATGACCCTGGAAATACATTTATATTTTATAATATCTGATTTGTAATATAAAATAATTCAGGTATCGTATTAATAAGTATATCTTTAAGAAAATTTTGTTTTCTAAAGATCCTGATAGATATGAAAGTACTTCTCGTTGAGGATGATTCTAAAATAGCATCTTTTGTAAAAATCGGACTTGAGAGCAACGAAATTGCTGTAGATGTGGCATATGATGGCCTTATCGGAGAGGACCTGGCAACGACCAAAAATTATGATGTACTCATAATTGATATCATAATACCAGGGATCTCCGGATATGAGTTATGCAAAAATATCAGGAACAAAAATATCCTTACACCAATAATTTTGCTTACATCCCTTGATTCGGTTGAAGATAAGCTGAAGGGATTTCAGTACGGAACCGATGATTACCTGACCAAACCGTTCAGATTTCAGGAACTTCTTGCCAGAATAAAGGCATTGAGCAGGAGGAACAAGGAGACAATGGTCAAGCCTGCCCTTCAGATTGCTGATCTTGAAATTGATTCTATCACCCGAAGTGTAAGAAGGGACGCAAGGAACATAAGCCTCACCGCCACTGAATATAAGATACTTGAATTATTACTGGAGCACAAGGGCAAGGTTTTGGACAGAATGATTATCGCCGAGAAGATTTGGGGATACACCTTCAATTCCGGCACCAATATTATTGATGTACACATTAATTCTCTCCGGAAAAAAATTGATAAGGATTTCAACCAGAAGCTAATCCATACCAAAAAGGGTTTTGGATATCTGGTCAGCGATAAGATCCAGCAGGAATAATTTAAACACTTATAAATATTATTGTCAGACCGGATTTTAGGCTTATTAAGATCAGGACTTGAAAATTCTTATTATCTATCAATAAGTTATATAGATAAAAGTCAGTTAATTTGTAGTACGTACAAATGCGAATTTTAGAACGTACTTTGCCGAGATAAAATTGGCTGTACAATTATCAGATAGAATTTTTGTTGTTATATTGTTACTTCTTTAATAGAAGAATTTTTTAAGTAAAAATTTACAGAAATTAGTTTAGAACTTCTATTATCCATGTTACCGTGAAAATTGGATTTAAAAATCTTAAATACTATATCATACTTTCATTCTGTTTAAGCACAGCCTCAATTAATGCGCAGATATTTCAGGATCCGGCATCATTAAAACTAATAAAAGATGGTATTGACAGTATCTATAACGGACAGTTTGATTTCGCGCTTGACGTATACGGAAAAATCCACCGGTCCTATCCGCAATGTCCGGTTGTAGTTCTGTTCAAAGGAATCATTACCTACTGGAAGAATTATCCTCTGCTTTATTCCTCTTCTGAACGTTTCTCTTTCGAGGAAGACATGAACAATTGCATTGACATATGTGAGAAAAACAAAAACCCCTCATACAAAGCTGAATATTTGCTTGCAAACCTGTGTGCCAGGGGATTACTGCTGACATTTGATGCAGATAATGATCTGAGGACCTATGTATATCCACTGGTACGAAGCACCTACCGTCACGTTAGAACATCATTTGAATTTACATCGGTATATTCTGATTTCTTTTTTTTCACAGGATTATATAACTATTACAGGGAAGCTTATCCGCGGGAGCATCCGTTCTACAGGCCCCTTGCATTTCTTTTTCCAAAGGGCAATAAGGACAAGGGGCTTGAGGAACTTCAGGCAGCAGGCCGCAATTCAATATTTTTCAAGGCTGAAGCATATTCGCTGCTATCGTATATATACATAAGCTACGAAGATAATTATCAGCAGGCATTGTACTTTAGTAAATATCTCTATGATGTTTATCCTGGCAATCCTGAATATCTTGGCGACTATATCAAGAACCTATTGCTGATAAAAGACTATGATGAAGCAGAAAGAATCGTCGATTCCAGTATACCCCCAAGCAATAACGTTTATTACCTGGCACAGAGTACATTTTTCAATGGTATTATTATGGAGAAGAAGTACCACGATTATGAAATTGCGGAACAATACTTTAAAAAGACTATAGAAAAAATGGCCCCTTTCGAAGTATACGGCAACGAATACACTGCCTATGCCTATTTCGGATTGAGCCGCATAAGCGGTTATAATGGAGACAGGGAACACAAGAATTTCTATCACAAGCAGGCCATGAAACTGGCTGATCTTAAAAAGATAGATTTTAACTGATAGCCAGCCGTAACTACCTTCAATAAACTGTGAAAATTTGTTATATTGCGTTTAGGCAAAATAGGTAATCCTCATATGGTGACTTTTCAAAATATCTCCCTCCATTTTGATTACTTTCCCCTGACTGTTGTTATGGCGTTGGCATGGCTTATTCCTATGGTTTTGTCATTATTAAGGACCAAAAGAATCCCTTCTGTGATAGTTGAGATTGTGATGGGTTACATTGCGGGGAGGTCTCTTCTGTTAAATGCCAACCCGGAGAGCATAAATATACTTGAATTCCTGGGTCTCACGGGATTTATATTCCTGATGTTCCTCAGTGGTCTTGAAATAGATATGGATCAGGTGATTGGTTCTTTTCCGCGTAAAAGAATAAATTTCTCGAGGTTGTTTAAAAATCCCTTGCTGATAGCAGTGATCTATTTCTGTGTTACATTGATATTATCATACGCAGGAGCCAGGTATCTTTCGCGAATGGTTGATATCAGGAACAGCTGGTACTTTGCCCTTATTATGGTCACCACATCAGTAGGTATTATCCTTCCGGTGATAAAAACAAGGGGAGAAGCTATGACCACATTCGGTCAAATGGTGATAATAATTGCTGCTGTTGCCGATATACTCAGCATTATCCTTTTTACCTTCACAGCTTATATTATGAAGAATGGCTTCAGGATTGAAATCCTGTTCATTCTCTTCCTCTTCGCATTCTTTTACCTCTTATACTGGATTGGTAACCGGTTCAGAAATATCTCCATCCTAAAAAAAATATCCTTCCAGTTGTCTCATGCTGCCTCTCAGCTCAGTATCAGGGGCACTATATTGCTCCTGCTGATATTTGTAGTAATCAGTCAGTATATAAGTCATGAGGTTATCTTGCTGGGCGCGTTTCTGAGTGGAATTCTTCTGTCTCTTTTTCTTCATAAGGGCAGATCTCTCCTGATGATCAAACTGGATGGCATGGCCTATGGATTTTTTATTCCGGTGTTTTTTATCATGGTCGGCGTAAAATTTGACCCGTCTTCTCTGAAGGAGTTTCAATTAACCCTTTTTCCCTTCCTGATTCTTCTGCTATTAATACTGGTAGTTGTAAAACTAATCCCTTCTGTACTGCTAATCAGACATTTTGGCTCTAAAAAGGCCCTATCAGCAGGCTTTCTATTATCCTCCCGTCTGAGTCTGATCATTGCAGCATCTGCAATAGGCCTTGAGTTGGGAGTCATCTCTCCCGGCACCAATGCCAGTTTTGTGATAATGGCTGTTGTAACCTGCTTCCTTGGCCCCGTTCTGTACAACTCCCTGAATCGCAAGGATGGACAACCTGCCGGGAAAACAATTATTGTCGGGGGAAGCAGCAAAGGAGTTTTACTGGCCAGAAGGCTTAACATTCATGGAAAGGATTCAGTAATAATTGAAAACAATAAAGCCAGATTCAAAGACTTGTGTTCCAAAGGATTAAAGGCATATTTTTCAGACGGACTTGATCCATTGACTTACAAAAATTTAAAAATGAGATCATCGAACTTCGTAATTGTAGAGACAGGATCGGATGAGTTGAATATCTCAATTTGCGGGATGTTGAGGAAGGAATATAACCATGAAAAGATAATTTCACTTACCAATAAACAGGATGTTGAGAGAAGATTCAAGAACCTGAATGTTGAGACAGTAGATGTCAGAAGGGTCATGGCAACCACCATTGAGAACCTTATTGTAAGGCCAGGCACTTATCATGCTCTGGTTGAGACATTTGAAAATTTCAGTGTAGAAGAAATCCCTGTGATCAATCCAGCCCTGGATGGACATCAGATCCATGAAATCACCTTTCATAAAGATGCCATATTAATTATGGTAAAAAGGGGTACGAACCTGTTTATTCCGCATAATGAGACATATCTGAGGATTGGAGATGTTGTCAACATTCTTGGAACGGATTCCGCTCTTGAGGACACCAGGGAAAAACTTAGGTAACCTTCACTTCTGCTCTTCATTAAGCAATAATGTATATCAGAAACGCCAGCGCAGCAGATCGGACTTCCTTAAATTGATTTCATCTGTTTTTCCAGTATCTCAACTTTTTTGAGACGACGGATAAAACGTTCTTCACCCTTAAAACTGGAGTTCAGAAATATCCGGCTCAGATCTCTGGACAGGGCAAATCCCGTGACCAATCCTCCAAGACACATAATATTCATATTATCATCCTCTACCCCCTGGTGAGCCGAGAATGAATCGGTGATCAGAGCCGCCCGGATACCCGGAATTTTATTGGCGACTACACAGGCTCCAACACCACTGCCACAAATTGCCAGACCTTTATTTACCTTACCGCTGACCACTGCCCTGGCCAAAGGCACAACAAAATCAGGATAATCGTCCCCGTCAACCAGCTCATGCGCGCCAAAATCTTCCACCTCATAGCCATCGTCAATAAGAGCTCCCTTTAGCTGCTCTTTCAAGTCAAATCCCCCATGGTCAGCAGCTATGCCAATGCGTTTCATTTCTCCATTGTGCCCGGTATTTTCATTTTCTGTTTTCATTCCTGTATCCATTTCCATTTAAGAATCTCAGACATATCCGCGTCAGCAGGCTTTTATCTTTCGCTGAAGTTCGCCCGATAATAGTAAATCCTTTTTCATATTAAGATATTTTATTTTTTATCAACCGGATTAGACGGTACTGGCCAGTGGTGACCAGTATCGAACAAACGGTCAGCTGATTCGGGGCCCCATGAGCCGGAAGCATAATTTGGGAAATCGCGTGGCGGATTTTCTGACCACTCTTCCAGGATTGGCATCAATATTTCCCATGCTGCCTCTACCTGATCAGCCCGCATAAAGAGAGTGGCATCGTTTGTCATCACATCCCAAAGCAATGTTTCATAAGGCTCAGGTATTGCTGTTGAAAAGCTGTCCTCATAATTAAATCGCAGAGTAACGGGTCTCAACAGGAGTTTCGTTCCTGGCTGCTTCGCCTGAAAACAGAGTGTTATTCCTTCGTCAGGCTGGATTGAAATGATCAGGCTGGAAGAATACCAGTCAATAATGGCTTCCTGAGGGAAAGACTTGTGAGGGGCTGCCCGAAAGTGTATTGTAATTTCGGATAGCTGCCGGGGAAGACGTTTTCCCGTACGGAGATAGAAGGGAACATCCTGCCACCGCCAATTATCCACAAACAATTTAAGTGCCACATATGTCTCGACAAGAGAATCAGGTGAAACTCCGCTTTCCTCCCGGTATCCTGATACTTCTTTCCCATCTGAAATACCTTCTCCATACTGTCCCCTTACTGTGGAATCAGATACCATCTCCCTCGGAATTGGCCTTACAGCATGAAGAACATCCACTTTTTTATTACGTATTTCATCCGCATTAAATGAGATCATTGGTTCCATAGCCACCAGACAAAGCAATTGCATCAGGTGATTTTGTACCATATCCCTCAATGCTCCTGCATGTTCGTAATACTCACCCCGATGCTCGATACCCAGGTCTTCAGCAACCGTTATGGTAACATAATCGACGTAACGCCGATTCCATATCGGTTCAAAAATAGGATTGGCAAACCTGAAGGCCAGTATGTTCTGTACTGTTTCCTTACCCAGATAATGATCAATCCGGAAGATCTGTGATTCCCTGAAACTATCGGTAAGTATTTTGTTCAGCTTTTTAGTTGATTTAAGGTCATGACCGATTGGCTTTTCAATCACTATCCTTGATGATTCGGAAGCAGCCATACCGATTTTCTTTAGATGACCTGGAATTTCTCCAAACATGGCAGGAGGTGTAGCCATGTAAAATATAACCTGAGCTTTAAGCTTCCACTCCTTTTCCAGGTAGCTGCATTGATCTTTCAACGCGGAATAGATCTCCGGCTTTGTAAAGTCTCCTCTTTTGTAGTAGATATGTTTTGCAAACTTAGACCAATCTTTATTGGTGATTTTCCTGTTTCGACTAAATTTTTCAATCCCATCTCTGAAACGCTGACGTAAATCATTATCGGTAAGCTCTATACGGTCCAAAACAATTATTGAAAAGCATGGAGGCATACTCACTTCCTGAAACAGGTCAAAAAGAGAAGGTACAAGCTTTCGCCATGTCAGGTCTCCCGACCCTCCAAAAATGGCCAATATAGTCGGCTGAAGTTGTTCATTCGTTTCCATAATAAAAAGATTGTTAATTATCGATTAAACGCCTGCATTGCCAAAGGGTTCACTCAATAACGTTCAGGGGAATAAAGTCTCAGCCCTGATCAGTCCATTTTTTTAGTCGGAACAATGAAAAGAGGGATTTTGGTATTATGTAGGACTTTCTCTGTAACACTTCCCATTAATATATTCTCCAGCCATTTCCTGCTGTGGGACCCTAAAACTATAATATCAGCATGCATCTCCTTTGCAGCGCTTAAAATTGCATCTGCGTAATCTCCATCCTTTACCAGGGTCTTTATGCTATTGTCTCCAATGTGTTTTTTTGTTTTGTCCAGAAATTGAACAGATGCCTGCTTCAGGCCCTCTACGCTTTCCAGTTGTATAGGACTCACATCAATATATCCTGACATTCCCATTACAGGTGAATACCCCACGGAAGCATAGAACATCGGATCTGTAACTACATGCAGCAGTGTGACTTCAGCTTCCATTGATTTGGCGAAAGAATATCCTGTTTCTATAACTTTCTGAGCTGTAGGATTATAGTCAAGGGCAATCAGAACTTTGTATATTTTTTTCTTATTCATTTTGATTATATTTTAATGTTATATTATTAAACTACCTGAAACCCCCTGGCATCATGGATTAAATGCGCCGAGAGTCCAGATATCTTCCGCAATAATCCGTAATCTGTAATTCGGAAATGATAAAACCGGAATAACAGCTTTGTTTATCATTTGATGAGCAAACGAACCTAACAATAAATTCGAGGAGCTCTTTTCCTGCTCAGTCATTATGGATATAAGATCAGCCTTAACTGAATTTGAATATTCCAGAGTAAGGTCAGTCAGGTTTTTACCTTGAAGATGTTCGGTTTTATAAGGGACATTGTGTTTGGCCAGGTATGCTTCCACCTGTTGCGAATAAGTCTGAAGTTTTTTACCAATACTTTTCATCCTTGACATGCTAAGGGTTAACAGGTGGATCTCTGAATTGAACATCTTCGCAATTTCAACCGTCAACGGGACCTTCTCACGCGTTTGAAAAGTGATATCAAGGGGCATTACTATCCTGTCAATATTTGATGAAAGGAAGTGTCGCCTGACTGTCACCACAGGGTTTTGTGAATTAGAGGCTATTTTATAAGCATTACCACCGATGAACAGCTCTTCAAAACCTGAGGTACCATGCGTTGAAAGTACTGTCAATACATCTTCATACATATTCGCCAGATTTGTCACCTCCTTAAATACCTGGCCTTCCAGAATAGTATATTTAAGGGAACCTTTTACTGTTCCTTTCGGGTTGTATTTCTTCAGGACATACCTGAATCTCTCTTCAACAGCCTGGCGCTCCGTGTCAGTTTGATCTTTATTTTTATCAGAATCCATTCCGATAACATGAACCATAAGAATTTCAGATCCTGCTTTTTTAGCTAACATCAGGGCCAGATTTAATCCTGATAACGATTCATCAGAAAAATCAATCGGGACAATTATTTTTTTCATAATATACAGACTTTATTAATGCTAAAGATACTCAATCTGATCCTTTTTCAGATTATATTGTATCTGCTTGTTTCGTGATAATTATATTTACATTATTTTTTTTCTGACTTGATATAAACATCCATCTGGGGAAATGGAATGATAACATTATTCTCAATGAATTTCCGGTTTATAATTTTTCTGATATCACTTTTCACCTTTTCAATTCTAAAGACATTATCACTGTAAAATAAAACCTGAAAGTCAAGTGATGAGTTTCCGAAATCTGTCAGACGTGCCTCAATAAGATTCTTGTCAGCTATATCCGGATGCTCCAGGGCACTTGCTTCAAGGATCTTAATGACCAGATCGACATTACTGCCATAGGCTACTCCAACATTTATGCCAAAACGTGTTTTTTTTGACTGATGACTCCAGTTTATAACCTTGTTTGTTGTAATTAATGAATTTGGCATGATAACAATTATATCATTCCTGTTCAATCCCCTGGATGTTCTCAATCCAATTTTTTGAATTATAACAACATCACCGTCAATTTCAAGCACATCGCCTATTCTTGTGGTACCTTCCAATAGAAGGATTATTCCTGAAATAAAATCATTGAATGTTTGTTGTAACCCGAGTCCTACACCTACCAGCAAGGCTGCAGAACCTGCTATCAAAACCGTGATCCTTATCCCAAGTGTCTCCAGGATAAGGCTTATCGCAATAATCCATAACAGGTACCTGAAAATCTGGAACAGCGAATAGGAGCTGCTATGGTCAAGCTTGCTGAATCTTTTTTTTCTGAAAACAGCTTTTCGGACCATCCATATTATAATGGTAGTAACCATGTAAATGAATAGAGTAGCAAACACCGTATAAACCCTTAGTTCATGAGTTCCTACCCGGATGATTACAAATTCAAGAATTTTGTCAATTACTTCCATATAGCATTTCGTTAACGATGAGTAGCTTCAATATCTGACCTTATTTAGCCGAATGGCTGTATTCCTCATAGAATCCCTTGAAGAAATAGCGGGCATTTATTCCAAGATCCTTGTTCCTGTAGCCGCCTTCCTGTATAAATAAGGTAGGCAACAACATTTCTGCCATCATTCTCCCGTTTAAATAAAAATCCCTGGCATTCAACAGCCATGTTCCTGTTGGATCTCCTTTGGCAGTATCCAGGCCAAGAGCTATCACCATGAAATCGGGTCTGAATTTACTTATAATACCGAGTGCCTTTTTCATGGTTTCACGGTATTCCTCTCCATCGAGCTCTTCCTTTAATGGGAAATTGTGATTAAAGCCCAAACCTGATCCTTTGCCCTTTTCATCCCTGAATCCTGAAAAATAGGGATATGCAAAGGATGGATGCCCATGAATGGAAACAGTAAGGACATCATTTCTTTCATAAAATATCTGCTGCTGCCCGTTGCCATGGTGATAATCCACGTCAAGTATTGCCACTCTGCCATACTTGCTCAGGTAATTTGCAGCAATTGCAGTATTATTAAAATAGCAGAACCCTCCGAACGATGAGTATTCAGCATGATGACCAGGCGGTCGGGTAAGAGAATAAACCATCTGATTTCCGGCCAGTAAAGAGTCAGCCGCAGTCAGGACACAATTCACTCCCCATCTTGCTGCAAGAAAGGCATTCATATTCAAAGGAGTAAAAGTGTCGATGCAATAATAACCT
The DNA here is from genome assembly GCA_963789465.1 of uncultured Bacteroidales bacterium. Classification (GTDB taxonomy): domain Bacteria; phylum Bacteroidota; class Bacteroidia; order Bacteroidales; family VadinHA17; genus LD21. Next base: position 668,210 of record CAWBLL010000019.1, on the reverse strand, counting down.
GCCCTGACTGAAAGCATTTTAGGAGGTTTTGCTGCATTACGCAGTGGAAAGACATAAGGATAGACTGATTTCCCGGGTTCCAGACCTGCACAAACGGTCTTAAAATATTTTACATAGGCAGGGGCATGTACCTCAAGAATAAACCTGTCGGGAAATTCCCTCACTTTCCCTTCAGATAAAATACCCAGCTTTGAAATCTCCCTGAAAATAGTTTTTACACGAACAGGGGATTCCACATAACCAACTTCCTTTATGTGGTGTATCTGGTGCTTCCCATTGACAAAAAGCTGAAGCCTTGTGTTGTTATGCTTCAACAGCCTGCTCTCGTCTTCCGGTTTCTTAATATAACGGGGCTCCCTCAGTCTGACCGGATTGTCTTTAATGCTGCCAATAACCATTCTTATATATTCCGGTGGACAAATTTGTGAATACTTGCGCGTGAGGATTGCTTTGCATACTTTTTTAAATTCTGCGGCACTCAGCTGTCTTTTGGTTCCGAGATCATCATAGACGAGGTAAGGAGGACAGTCATCGCCAGGTTTTACGGGAGTTTCATAAGATGTATTTATGATTGGATATGCTCCAAACCTCTCATAGAAGGCCAGGCGTTTCATGTTTTGCTTTAATGCAACAGGGTTTTGGCACAGGGACGGATCATCAGGCAGACATTCATAGAAAAGCCCGATGGTACCGAGCGAGGCGGCTTCTTCACGGATCCTCTCATATATTGCCCCTCCTACACCCGATGTTGGTCTCCCGGGATTTACTGCCAGCAGATCGAGATAGCAGAACTTAAGATCCGACATGTACATAAGGATTGCAAACCCTCTTATATTACCCCGGAAATCATCAGCCATCACAATGGAAGTGTGGTATTTGGTTCTTATGGGATCAGTCATGTGCACAGCGATCTCCTCAATTTGAGTCTCCTTAATACCCGAAAACTGAAGCCGTATTATAGCTTTTATCTTATCCATGACCTGCTTGTTGCCCTCGGTAAATGGGTTTGTTATTTTACGTATACGGAACATATTAATTCCAGATTAGTTATTTTCAACTTATTGAATATAAGAAATAAAAGGTTCATGCTGACCGTCGCCTGACAATCTCTTTTGTTTTTTGCCGCCGGAGTACTTTTTGCATCGTTTTAACTGCTGCCATAACAGATTTTTCATAATTTTCACTGTTTTTCTTCACGAAATGATTATCGCCTCTAACAGATAAATGAATCTCACAGAATTGATTCCTGGGATTTCCTGAGTCTCCTTCGAACAGGTTTACATCTGCTCTGATTATTGCAGGGTCCTGTTCAAAAAGCTTTGATACTTTTTCAGTTACTAATTCTTCGAGCCTTGAACTGGCCTTGAACTGGACAGATTGAAATACGATCTTGCTCATTTTTATAATTTTAATTTAGATGAAAACAGTTATCCTTCAACATTTTGAGAACTTTATTTACAGGTCAAAAATCATCTTATATGATCTTTACTCCTTCTTATGCGTTTGCCAGGTCCAAAGTTTTACCCCATTGGTCGGCAAGGTTTATGACAGGGACTTTTTCAGTCAGTTCACCGGAAGGTTTGATGCTCAGGACAGGTGACATTGAATGGTTAAGTACCTGTTGTACAAATGGGCCAATGAAAAAAGACTTCCAGTCATAATCGAGATTGGTAGTGAGAACGACCAAATCAATATTAAGTTCTTCTGCTGTTTTTAATACCTCAGTTGGAAAATCTTCACCACTAATATATGCAGTCTGAAATTTGATACTGTCTTTCTTTAATTTCTGTTTAAGGTCATTTATAAGCATTATAACCTCTTTCGAATGAAAAGTGTCATTAATATCGGTAAGCCCAAGCAAAAAGAGCTCGGAATTGTTCTTTTCAATTATAGGCCTGGCATATAAATACTTATCCAGGGCTCCAGGTATTAATCTTATTGGAAAGAGAACCTTCCTGAATTCATTTTTCTTCCAATGTCCGGGAACTGATAAAACCGGGCATGAGGCATTCTTTACGATCCTGTATGCATCTGAGCCCATGAATAATTTCCTTATTCCAGAGGTCCCATGCATCCCAATTACAATAAGATCAAATTCTCCGTCATAGGCAAGCTTGCAAATCTGGTCGTAGGCATGCCCGGACAATACTTTACCTGTAACTTTTATTTCTGCTTTTTTACTTAATTTTTTTGATATATCATTCAGCCGTTTTTCCATTAAAGTGTTCATATCAGGATGAAGGTTAATTCCCGGAAGCAGAAGTTCCACGGGCTGAATCAGGTCATTATTTTCCATAACATGCAAGAGTGTTACATCTGCATTCTGTCTCTTTGCGATAGACATCCCGACAGCCAGCGACCTTTCTGCCGATTCTGAAAAATCGGTTGGTATCAGAATAGATTTAATATGTGATCTCATGATAATTAAATTTTAAATTAAACTTCAGTTGATTCAACCTTAATGCTCCTGAACTCTTTTGGAGTCACTCCCACAGCCTTTTTAAAATATCGCCCGAAATATGAGTTATCCTTGAATCCAAGTTTATAACTTATTTCCGCGATATTCAGACTGGAGTGTTTTATCAGGCGCTTTGCCTCAAGGATCATACGTTCCTGAATTATCTCACTCACGGATTTATAGTAGTATTCCTGGCAGAGAGCATTCAGGTAGTTGGGAGTAATATTAAGTTCCCCTGCATAATCCTTTGTGGTTCTCAATGAAACAAACCTGTTATTGACAATCTTCCTGAATTCATTCAGCAGTTGTTTTTTTTGGCTTGATTCAAAAAAAGTGTCTGTTGACAGGCTTTTTCTGCGATACATAAGTATTAAAACCTTAAGGGTAAGGCAAATAATCTCTTTTGAATTAATTTTTGCCAAGGAATTTTCCAGGAATAAAAGGTCAAAAACATGCTCCCATCCGGATTTATCGTCAAGGCCTATTAGTATGAATGGTGGAATTTCACCAATTAAAGTCTGATCACTTTTTAATTTTGGATTTCCAGTATAGATCTGATTATAAAATGAATCCGTGAATTGTACCAGAATACCTTGTAATTCATTTAATTTGGACCAATTCCATACCTTATATCTTTCTATGAAGAAAATTCTGTTTTCCAAAGCAATATATTCTTCAAAATCAATTTCCAGTATCCCATTTCCTCCGGTTATGTAAAGGACTGAATTCCATTTGCCACTTGGTTCATGAAAAATACTTCTTTCTTCTATTTCATTAATATTCAATAAAATAAAATCGGACAAAAAATTATTTTCAGAATTATGTAATTGATTATTAATCATTTTTAATACTTTTATAATTGTATTATACCATAAAGATACTACTTGCTCTTCATTCTGCCATGTAATTTATCCATCCATTTATGGTACAAATTACTTATATATTAGATCCTGACCTTTCGATTGGTCTCTCATAATCCTTTGCTTGCCTGAGTCGGTTATTTGCAAAAAATCAACCAGTTAAGTACTTATTATCAGACATATATAACCATTTCGTGTTATCCTGAAACCAATCCCAGTTCAATAATTTGATAATGATTCAGATAATCTTTATTTGCTGACAGGATATTACTATTTTGTTTATCTTTTGCAACTCAATAATATTTATATTTGTATACTGTTAGCAAAGTCAGAAAGCAATTGTTAAAAGTCAGGAATAGGTCCCTCAGATAATAGTTGACATAAGATGAATAAGTTTGACACTGAGATCCGTCTCGCCCGTGAGATGAGCTTAATGGATGCCACTTTGATCGGAGTCGGGGCGATGATCGGAGCCGGGATATTTGTTCTCATAGGTATTGCAGCCGGAGTAGCGGGGCCTGGACTTTTGCTTACATTCCTCCTTAATGCCATTATTGCTTTACTTACTGCGATGTCATATGCAGAACTAGGCTCATGCTACCATGATGCAGGCGGAGGTTATTTATGGGTAAAAGAGGGGCTCCCAAAATGGAATGGATTTTTATCAGGATGGATGAGCTGGTTTGCACATGCCGTTGCCTGCAGCCTTTATGCACTCGGTTTTGGAGCATACTTTGAACATGTTCTTGGAGAGTTTTCAATAATTATGCCGCACTGGGGCTTTTTGGCTCCACAGAAGCTTCTTGCTGCAGGTATAGCCATCATCTTTGCATATGTAAACTTCCGTGGTGCATCAGAAACAGGAAAAATAGGGAATCTGGTTACCCTCACTAAAATAGTTATTCTCCTGATCTTTATTGGCTTCGGGCTGGAACTCATAGTTCGCCAAGGTGACTGGAGAACGACTTTCAGTCCTTTTCTTCCGAATGGGTTTGGAGGGGTATTCAAGGCAATGGGACTAACCTTCATTGCATTTCAGGGTTTTGAAGTTATCGCCCAGAGCTCTGAAGAGATAAAGAATCCAAAAAAGAACATACCGCGGGCAGTTTTTCTTTCATTACTGATAGTAGTACCCATTTACATTCTTGTAGCTATTGCTGCAATCGGGACAGTCAGGCCAGAGAATGGAATGCGGGCCTGGGATTATCTTGCACAACAAAAAGAGATAGCTCTGGTAAATGTTGCCAGGAATTTTTTCATAGGTGGGGGAATATTGCTGTTGGTAGGAGGATTGATATCAACCATCTCAGCATTGAATGCTACAATCTATTCTTCTTCTCGTGTCGCTTTTGCCATGGGGAGAGACCATAATTTCCCTACTTTTTTCAGTAAGATACATCCGAAAAATTTCACACCGCAGTGGGCTATCATGGTCTCCCTGATAATTATTGTAATCATGGCCATTTCGCTGCCGATAGAAGATGTGGCGAGTGCTGCTGATATTATGTTTCTTCTGCTGTTCCTGCAGGTTAACTTAGCTATGATAAGACTTAGAAAGAAGAGACCGGATCTGGACAGGGGCTTTAAAGCACCACTCTTTCCGTATCTCTCAATTGCAGGAATTATTTTTCTTCTTTTCCTGGCCATATATATGTTTAAATACAGTATACTGGCGTGGGTGGTAACTGCTATATGGACTGCCCTGGGGCTGCTTGTTTACCGGTTTTATGCATCCAAACGCGAGATTGAACATATAAGGCGAATACGTACACTCGAACAGATATCCAAAAAAGAATATAACCTGCTCGTTTATCTTTCTGATCAGAGTAATATTATCAGCATTTCTCAGATTGCCATTGCCATAGCTAAAAAGCATAAGGCACACATCATCTTCCTGTATATAATTGAATTAATGGAAGATAAAAAATTAAGGGATGGCATCAAGCTTACCGGAATGGCTAATGATTTGATGGAGCAGGCCCAGGCATTTGCGGAAGAGGCTGGAATATCCTCCAAATCCATCATCAAAATCTCACACCGTATCTCACAGGGAATACACGATACTGCCCTGGAGGAGAATTCCAATTTCATACTTATGGACCGAAAGAAAACCAGGAATTTCTTTGAACGGTTTTATGCTTCGGTCGTTGACTCTGTGCTTCAAAAATCAACAACAGAGGTAGCTATTCTGCATGGGGAGATCATGCCGGGGAAAATTAAGAAAATACTTATCCCGTTTGGTGGTGATATCCACACACAACTGGCAGCGGAGATAATTCCTGCATTGTTTGACTTTTTCGGAGCGGAAATCACTTTCGCCCTGGTGTTCGGCCCCGGAATGGCGCTTATCCGGCAGCAGGAAAAAATTGATAAAATAAATAGCATCCTTGCAGAAAATAATATTTCGGCAAATATAGTAACCACTATCGATTCAGATATTCTCAATGGCATTCTGAAAGTATCTGCTGATACTGACTTACTTGTTATGGGGGGCAAAACAGGTGATTTCATAGAACTGCTATTTTCAAAATCCCTGGTCAGGGAAATTACTGAACAGATTCATTGCCCTGTCCTATGGCTGAAAGAATATGAGGAAAGAGAATCTTTCTTTTTATCATTATTCAAACCTTATAAGAAATAACGAAGGTAAAATATGGAAACACACGTTCAGGATCAGTTCATTGGGTTGGCAGACAAAATACTTGCCTATATGCCTAATCTGCTCGCGGGTATTGTACTTGTTCTGATTGGCTGGATTGCCGGATGGCTTATAAAGCGCGTTCTGGTACAGCTCTCCATACTATTAAGGATCGACCGGTTTATGCGACGGTCACGATGGGAAGCTGATTTTGCCAAAGCAGATGTGCGTTACGGATTATACAACTTAATCGGAAATACCGGTTATGTTCTTACTTTTCTGATCTTTCTTGATAATGCACTTATAGCATTGAAACTAACAATGTTATCAGATCTTTTAAGCAGGGGCATTTTATTTCTTCCCAAAATCATTATTGCTTCTGCAATATTCGGGTTAGGATGGTTATTGTCCTTCTGGGCTGAGAAATCAATTTACAAGTCCCTTTTACGTGAAGAGGTGCCAAGGCCTACTCTGATTGCCAGGTTTGTAAAAGTCATTGTTCTTCTCTTCTTTTCTGCAATTGCCCTGGTCGAACTCGATGTTGCACATGAAATCGTAATAATCGGCTTTGCAACAGTATTCATCACTCTTGGGTTGATTTCAATTGTCCTTACAGCCATTGGAGGCAAAGGATTTATTGAAAAGATCGGTAACTCATTCAAAGAAAAAAAATAGCTGTCTGCTTTAATTCCCAGGTGCCCGGCAGACCATAAGAAAAGGAAACCCGTCCGGCTTCATGCGAACGGGGCTCCGATGGTCAAAGTAAATTTAGCTGTATTCACGGATCATTTTTATGAAAATAAGCTTGCCTTTGTTATATCTTCATTTTTTCATCCATGAAGAATCTTTAATTTTTTGAAAATATTTTTGTATTGGGTTCATTCTTCAAGTGAAACCTATCCACATAGGCGTGGCAATAAGGCGTTCCTCCCTCCTTTTCGTAGTATTGCTGGTGATAATCCTCAGCTCTCCAGAAAGTGCCCGCCATTTCAACTTTTGTTGCCACCTTGTATCCTTTCTGTTTCAATACTCCTATAAGCCTTTCAGCAGTATCCTTTTGTTTTTCATTGAGGTAAAAGATCCCGGAACGGTACTGATCTCCGACATCCGGACCCTGCCTGTTCACCTGTGTAGGATCATGGATATCAAAGAACGTCATGACAATAGTATCAAAATTGGTTTTTGCAGGATTGTAGACTATTCTCACTGCCTCGGCATAACCTGTTTTATGGCTGCACACTTCCCTGTAGGTGGGATTCTTGATATGCCCCCCTATATATCCTGCTTCAGTGGAAATAACACCGGGTATCTGGTGCATATAATACTCCACGCCCCAAAAGCACCCTCCTGCTACAATAGCAGTATCTGTTTCATGTTTGTCTGACCCGTAAGGTATAAAAACGAGTGAAACAGAATTGACACAAAACCGGGTATTCCTGGGGGTCAGCCGCTCTCCCGTAAAAACATGTCCCAGGTGCGCCCCGCAGGCAGCGCAAGCGATTTCTGTACGCATACCGTCCGGATCAGGGATCCGCTTAACAGCGCCATTAATTTCATCGTCAAAGCTTGGCCATCCGCACTCAGATTTGAACTTACCGGATGACATGTAAAGTGGTGCTCCGCATTGTTTGCACACATAGGTTCCGTTTTCAAAAAAATCATTGTATTTTCCGCTGAACGGAGCCTCAGTACCTTTATAAACTATGACTCTTTCTTCCTCAGGTGTTAATTTATTTAGCCTGAGGGTTGCTGTTTTATTCGTTGCCTCCTGAGCACATCCGGATGAAACGAAAAAACCCGCCAATAGTATCAAGAATATGTTTTTCATTGTGTATGTATTTAATTGATTTTCTTTCAATAAGGACTAAACGTGATGCAAATAATTTTGCTTAATGGTAATGTTTTTATTAATTAACATCACCAAAATTCGCTGATAAGTGTCACAGGGAGGTCACGGAAAATTCAATTAAACATAACTTTTTTCAGGCAGCTTTGATGATAGGAAGAGTAAAGGAAAATACAGTCCCTTTACCCGGCTGACTCGACACTGAAATATCGGTATGGTGAAGGTCGATTATTTTTTTGACAATAGCCAGACCAAGACCAGTACTGTCGGTATATTTTTTCGCCTTGTAATATCGTTCGAAGATGTAAGGCAATTCATCATGTTTAATACCTTCGCCGGTATCAGCAATGGTTATTTTGATTTTTCCGGGAATATCGGGTCTGATATCTATATTTATATAATCACCTTCTTTGCAAAACCGCAGGGCATTATCTATCAGGTTCTGTAAAACTCTTTCAATAAGAAATATGTCAGCCTCAATCATTGGCAAATCTGTCGGGATAAAGGTGTTAATGCTGATTCCTTGTTTCTGTGAGATGATCCTGTACTTATTGGCTACATCTGAAACAAGTTCTGTTATCGAAAAAGGTTCCGGGTTAAGCTTTACCTGATTGGTTTGAAGCTTTGAAAGCTCAAATAATTCACTGACCAGCTTTTTCAGCCTGTCGCAGCTGGAATAGATAATTTGAAGGTACCTGAGTTGTTCAGAAGCATCAATGGTATCTTTTTTCAGTATGAGCGTTTCAGCATAACCCTGGATCGATGCCACCGGAGTCCGGAGATCATGAGACACATTGCTTATAAGTTCTTTACGAAATTCATCTGTCTCTTTCAATTTCTGGATATTTTCTGCTAAAATACCCGCCATTTCGTTAAATGCCAGGCCAATAGTATCCAGCTCATTATTGTTTTTTACAGCGATTCGGGCCTGCAGGTTACCAGTCTGAAACTGGTGAATCCCATTCAGGATAATATTCAGTTTACTGGTAATAAGCCAGATAGCGAGAAGACCGACCACTGCAGAAACCAGTAGTATGGCAATCACCGAACGAATGGACAATCCAAGGATGTAGCTGCCGATTACCATCTGAGCGGCAGAAACATATTCCTGGCTCGCCAGAACTATATAAATATAGCCTGTAATTTTCCCATTTTCCCTTACCTCTGCAGCGGAAAATGTTTTTTTCTCATTGGGGTTTCTGGGGTCGTCACCGTAGATGATACTGTGACGGCTGTCATTCAGGAATTCCTGAACAGGACCAAGAGAGACTGATTTAAGTTTTACCACTTTTTCAGGAGCGACATAGCTCAAAATTTTACCACTGGTATCGAGCAAATATACTTCAACGCTCGGGTTAATAACCATCAGTGAATGAACTATGTCTTCCACAGCGTCTTTGTTCACTTCACCATTCTTAAAATTAGGCTTGATTTGCGTTACTGTGGTATTTGCCAGGTTCCAGTTCAGCTTCTGGTTAACTTCTATTGAATAATTTCTGGCAGAATTAACAGCAATATAAAGAGTTACAGCCGTAAACAATCCAAGTATAGCCAGAAAAATAGCATGATATCTGCCAGTAAAGCCGGCTGAACTTCATATTTTTATATGGTTTCATTGTAAATTTTACCGTTTCATTGTTGTGCTTCCCTGAATTTATATCCAACACCCCATGTTGTCAATATGAATTCAGGTTCATTAAGGTTCTGTTCAATTTTTGAACGGAGCCGGTTAATATGAGAATTTACAGTATGTTCATATCCTTCGAACTGATAGCCCCAAACCATGTCGAGCAATTGTGTTCTTGTATAGGTTCTGCCAGGATTGGAAGCGAACAGTACCAATAAATCAAATTCTTTTGGTGAAAGCTCGATGCGTTTTCCATGCACCTCCACATTCCTGAGAGTAATGTTAATATAAATATTCTCACCTTTTATTTCTTCATTTGCGCCATTTGCGACAGTTTGCTGAGTCAGGTCGGTCCGCCGGAGAATTGCCTTCACCCGGGCTATCAGTTCCCGGATGCTGAATGGCTTCGTGATATAATCATCAGCCCCTATCTCCAGTCCGATAATTTTGTCTATCTCCTCCGATTTGGACGTTACCATCAGAATGGGTGTATTGATCCTCTCCAGTCGTATTTTTTTACAGATTTCCATCCCATCGAGACCGGGAAGACGTATATCCAGAAGAATGATCCTGTAAGTATTATTCAGAACTTTCAACAATCCCTCCACGCCGTCGGTAGCAATATCGGCATTGAATCCAAGATCAGCCAGATGGATAGCAATAAGATCAGCAATATCTTTGTCATCCTCAATAATAAGAGCCTTTTCCATACCTGTAATCTGAACTTTCAGAAAGTTAAACACAAATTATAACAGAAAGGTCACAGAAGTTTAAAGTTTTTCGTCTGCTGAAGATATATTAGAAGCCACTGCGCATGCTTTAGTTTAAGCTATGCCGATTAGCCTGCCGGTTTCAGTGAATTAATACTTAATAAATCTTTCGGACACCATCGGGAACATATCATCGGGTGCGAAAACCTTATTCTCTCTGAATTTTATCCATTCCCCCCTTGTAAAATCAGGAAAGTCGACAGAAGCATTACCTCTTGCGATAGACATTTCAGACAGCGCCGAGATTGCACTCCAGGCTGCAGCATCATATACATCAATAGACGGAGGTTTGTTTTCCCTTACAGCATTGAAGAAGTCATTCAGAACCATATAATCAACGCCTCCGTGTCCCGAACCTTCAGCTTTGTCACCTTGTTCGCGCCAGTATTTATGGTTATATTTTGAGATCCAGCGTTCATCAGGCTCATATGTATCTTTCACTGGACTCTGGTTTTCAATATAAATTGACTTCCAGTCTTCGTACCACAAACCGGTAGTACCCTGCATCATATAATCCCCGACATGGGGTCTGGGATTATTGCAGTTATGAGTAACGAGTACGGTTTCACCGTTTGCGCAGTTAATGGTGGATGTAACAATATCTCCGCAATTCCATTGAGCATTTGAAAGCGGATGGTTTGGCCCGCCGTAATCACTGATATATTTTTTTAATCCGCGGGCCTTCGAAGCAAAAGAAGAAATGGATAAAAACCTGTTGCCATTATGGATATCAAGCGCCTTTGCTACCGGTCCGATGCCATGGGTAGGATAAAGGTCTCCGTTTCTTCTCAGCGAATGCAATCCTCTCCATTGTGCCTCGGCATAGGCATCGTGTCCAAACTTCAGTGGATGTCCCGGGATGTAATCATATACGAGGCCATCATTGAATTTAACCCCTCTCAGATCGTGAAGGTATCCGCATCTGCAATGGAGCAATTCGCCAAAAATATTTTGCCGGACCATATTGAGAACAGCAAGTAAGGATTTGTCGTAATTTGCATTCTCAAGAAACATCAGTTCAGTTCCCGTTTCTTCATGTGTGTTGACCAGGTCCCAGCATTCTTCGATTGTTATGGCAGCGGGTACCTCCACACCTGTATAGGCTCCGCACTTCATCGAAGCCACTGCCATGCGTGAATGCCACTCCCAGGGTGTGGCTATGATCACCGCATCAAGCTCTTCATTTGCGAGCATATCAAGGTATGCGATCTCACTGCCTGTATAGACCCTGGGCTGAGGAACGGAAGATCCTGCTATAAGTTTCTTTGCATCGGACAAGGACCTTTCAGAAATATCGCAAATTGAAATTATATCTGCCAGATCGGATTCAAGGCAGGTACGGAGATGACCCTGTCCGCGGTTTCCGACTCCTATAAAGCCGGTGCGAATCCGGTCCGAAGGAATCCTGCCCGACCGCTTTTTTGATTTCTGATCACTTGCTTCTTCCGCGAGTCCGGCTTTGGTAAAAGTGGTTGTTGTGAGTCCTGCGATTGCAGCTTTTTTCATAAAACTCCGGCGATTGATTTCCATGGCAGATATTTTTAAGTTCAGCTCGTAATGTCAAGCTGGTACATGACAATAATAATCATTTAAAGTTACCAGTCCTGAACTGATAATCCATGAAATTAGCAAAAGATTCCTCGCTTTGTTCTCTCAGTGGCATTATTTTTTCTTATGCCTTTGAATGTCTGCATTCAGTTAACGCAAAAATAAAGCCCTTCCGCTTTCGCGGAAAGGCTTTTTCATTTGTCGGGGTGGCAGGATTACCTGAGGTGATCATGGTCGGGGGTGGCTTAAATGAAAAAGTCCTTCATTCGCTTCGCTTATTCACGGCCTTTTTTTATTGAAGCAACTCCAGGCCAGCCTGGGTTTGCTTCAATAAAAAAAGCCCGGCACTTGTGTGCAGGGCTTTTTCATTTGTCGGGGTGGCAGGATTCGAACCTGCGACCCTCTGGTCCCAAACCAGATGCGCTAACCGGGCTGCGCTACACCCCGCTTTGTCCACCGTAGCTTTAGCGAAGGTGGATTTGTCCACCGTAGCTTTAGCGAAGGTGGATTTGTCCACCGTAGCCCTTGCAGCAGAGGCCTTGTTTTATGAAACTATTGCTGCTCTCCTGTAAAGGCAGCGCAAAAGTATCAATATTTTTCTAATTCTAATATAATTCCCCTGCAATTTGTATTTATTAGCCATATTGCAACTGGCAAAGGTATTTAGCTCATCAGCCACAGTAAAGCTATTTTACAGGATTTATGACTGCACAGGTTTTTGCCCCGGGCTGTCCTGCAGCATAAGCGATACCCGTTGCCTTGTCGAGATAAATCAAAACCGGCCATCCGAGTGTCGCACCGGAGGGTGTAACCAGATGCCCCCGAGCCTCAAGATTGGCAATAAGGGATTTAGCTTCAGAATTAAGCTCAACCCCTGCAATTTTTCCCATTCTTGCTTTTGGATCAGGTGACGGATTAAAGGAATCCTGAATATGTTTTGTGAGAAAGCGCGGAGCAGAAATGGCATCCACCGGCTTCATGCCAAACTCAATAACATCCAGCAGAAGCTGCAGCGATACCTGATCCTGCATATCCCCGCCGGCAACACTCATCACAATAAACGGGTCGCCATCCTTTAATACTATTGTGGGAGTCAGTGTAATTCTTGGACGCTTACCCGGTTCAAGGCAATTGGGGTGACCCTTTTGAGTATTCAGACTACTCAGCCTCGTATTATGTGCTATTCCCAGACTCTCACAAATCCCATATTCCGGATTAGCGCTCGGAGTGGCGGCTACAACATTTCCCCATTTATCTGCGACGGTGCATGTAGTAGTGCCTTTTTCTCCGGGCCAATATTCTCCCGGACCGCTGAGAGCTTTCATATTAATCGGATCTCCCGGCCTTATCTCCTGGGAAGCCTGTTTCATATCAATGAGCGGATACCTGATTTTTGTATATTCATCTGATAGCAGCCGTCTGATAGGAACCTTCACAAAATCAGGATCTCCGTAATATTTATCACGGTCCGCATAGGCAAGCTTCATAGCCTCTGTTGTGGCATGTATGTAATCAGGAGAAAAAGTGCCCATGGATTTAAGGTCAAAGTTTTCGAGAAGTCTTAATGATTGCAAAAGCACTGGCCCCTGAGTCCAGGTGTTACATTTATTGACACTATATCCTCTGTACTGAATCGAAACAGGCTTCTCAACTTTTGTTTCATGGGCCATAAGGTCTGCCTTCCTGAGAAAAGCTCCGGAGCTGACATAATATCTGTCAAGCTCATCAGCAATATCACCTTTATAAAAACGATCCCTTGCAGCCTTAATCTTCACTTCCCTGGTACCGGTGGTATTCTTTTCAGTAGCCACAAGCTTTCTGAGGGTTAGCGCCAGGGCAGGATACCAGCCTTTCCCTCCGGCATCCAGGAGTCTGAGTGTTGGTCCAATGACCTCTTCAAACGACATAGTGCCTTTCTGTCCGAGAGCCGCAAGCAGAGTACTGACGGCGCTGGGCACGGTAGCCGATCTTATCCCGGTTGAAGGAATGCCGTTTTTATAGTACCACTTAATTGCTTCGGGATCGGAAGGCGCACCTCCCATGCCATTAAATACAACAATTTCTTTCGTCCTGGAATTATAACACATAAAAGGAACTTCTCCCCCGATACAGAAGAGACCGTAATCAGATACTGCAAGATTGAATATGGCAGCTACAGCCGCATCGACGGCATTGCCACCATTTTGAAGCATTTCGATACCAGCACGGGTAGCATCCTGTGCACCTGAAGCTACAATGCCTCCGTTACCCGAAGCATGCCATGGCAGATCCTGACCAAAACCTGCAGTTAAACCTGTTGTGAGCATAATCATAATTATGTTTACGGTTGCTTTGATTTTCTTCATATCAACTGATTTATTTCAAGTTAACCGGATAAATGCAATCTTACCAATGAAACTCCTTAAATATAGCGAATCTCAACAGACTGTTTCATGTAAAATACAAAATGAAGCAATAATTTTTCCAGTTACCCGGTTGACAAGATGATAAGAAGTGTTTATAGCTGGCAAAAGCAGTAATGTCAACTCAATTGATATCCTGTATGCAACGGACAGAACCTCCATCCCTTTTGCTATATTCGTCTCTGCCCGCTTCATCAAGCAGATAAGTCATATCAAAACTATAAGCATTGGAATTATTTGTGCTCTCCGAGGATGTCCAAAGATACCCGTAATAACCAAGGTCCGAGAATGCGCCTCCCTCAGAATAGATATTATACCGGCCTCCTCCGGGAAGCGCAGTGAAACCGCTTCCGTTTGTGGCACCGATATTTGGACTTATCCAGTGTGCAAGACCGGCTTCTTTAAGCTTTCCTCCCGCAACAGTAGTTCCTCCCAGGTAGTTCACCAGGGTAGTGTATTCATCTGCTGACGGGACATGCCAGCCGACCGGGCAAAGCTTTCCCGTATTTGCTGCATACCAGTTATATAGAGCACCATAGGAAGTCCTGAATGCAGACGCATCGTTATTATACCAGCAGTATGCCGGTGTTTCGGTATTTGCCCATTCATTTCCGTTTGTAATGTTGGGTATTGCAGATCCATCATTGAAAGTTGTAGTTTTAAGATTTTCCCCCATCCTTACCTGTGTTCCAATGGTAACAATGCTCTATGCATTTCCGTCATGGTCAGTTATGGGTTCAATCTGGGTAAACATCACCTGATCTCCGTATGCAGTCCAAGACTATTGGTGGCATATGCCCTTACATAATATATTGTTGGTATCGTGAGATCCGTTAGAGTGCTGTAAAATATAACTGCGCCGCTCCCGTCGGAACTATGATTATCAGTAATTGTCGGAACACCTGTTATATTCCAGCAGACACCGCGCACAGTGACGGGCAAACCACCATCATTTGTAATCTCACCTCCACCTGAAGCTGATGTAAAAGTAATTGATTTAAGCCCGGTTGTCAACACAGTCGGCACAGCTTCCTATTCACTTGTAAATGTTACATTCCCGCCATAGGATGTGCCTTCACTATTGGTTGCATACGCTCTTACATGGTAAATTGGACTCGGTGTCAGGCCGGTAATATGGCTTAAGAAGAGACCGGTTCCAGTACTGTCGGCTGACTTATTTTTGCTAAGGTCAGGATCAATTGAAGTATCCCAGCACACATCCCTGGCCGAAATGTGGGCGTTTCCATCGCTTGTAACCTGGCCACCACAATAGGCGTCGGTCTGTGTAATACGTGTTACAGATCCCGTTGTTACGTCGGGCAGGCTGGCCTTTTTACATGATGCCGTAATAAGAATGGAAACAAGTATAAGAATTAAGTGGTTGAGGAAGTTTTATCTTGTAATTCATTTTAATGGAATTTGAAATTTATCCGAACAAGTTCAATTTACAGGTAGTGTAGCTCTATCCCGAAAAAAGTCATCAAAGGTAATTATTTAACTGCGTTATCCCAAATCATCGCACTATCCGTAAAAATGATTAATTTCTTTCCGGTCAATAAGCGTTTGATGTATTCTTGTAAGTTTAAATTTTTAAATTTGTCGGGTTATACCATTTATTTATTGAAACATGAAAGAACTTGTACGTTGCCGTCCGTGCGGATTTGTAATGGAATCGGATAAGCTGGGAGATGTATGTCCTGCATGCGGGATGCCCAGAAAGGTTTTTGAACCCTACAGGGAAAGAGTCTCACTGAACAGGTTAATGATGTTGAATCTCGATCTCCATCCTATTGCCATACACCTTTCCCAGACCCTGGTGATTACAATTCCTGTATTTATTCTCTTAAAGAGTTTCTTCAGCAATTTTCAGCCGGAAGTGATCGGAAATGTTCTGAAATTTTCAGTTTTTGTTTTTCCTTTCACCCTGGGACTGGCTATAATTACGTGGCATCATTGACGGACTTACCAGGTTTAAGACTCTCGCCACACCACTGCTACGGGTTAAAATAATATTCAGCCTCATTATACTCGACTCTGTCGATAATTATCTTCTTCGCGGCACCTGATGAAAACAACTACATCCTGACAATAATATTGAGTCTTCTTAGCCTGGGAGCCGGTGTACAGCTGGGACTATGGGGCAAAAAACTTATAAATGTGATTCTGCCCGGCACCTATCCCCAGAAGAAGGGAAGCAAGGTTAACAAGAATATTAAGGAAGTTGACCCCGTTTCAGAATGAGAGCATTCAGAATAGTTGCAATTTGGGCGCTGGCGCTGACTCTGAACTGTTGTTCAGGGCATGACAATGTAAGGATCATTATCCATGCTGACAATATAAGATACAGGATGGCTGGTGGCGCCGGTGCATCATGGCATGCCATCGGACAGGACAGCATTGATGAGTCACCGCTATATAAATGGGCTTTACACAGTAAGAATTCGAGGGGAAGCGCATGGGGAGGCAATCCTCCTGTAACAAATACCGGAGCATGGGAACAGATCTGCCAGCATGCCGACTGGCTGGGTCTTTCATGGATAAGGGTAGAACTCAGTGCCAGAATGTATGAACCACAAAGAAAGAAATTCGACTGGGATAATGACGAGATGGCTTCACTCTACAAAATCCTGGATTGGGCAGAAGCCCGAAATGCAGATGTTTTTTTGCAGCAAATGTGGAGCAATGTTAAGTGGAACTCATTCCCTGATGTACAGCCCCTGCTGAGTGCACCAAAGTCAGTTGAGGATTTTGCCTGATGGTATCGGAGCTCTGCTTGACCATCTGGTGAATGTAAAAAAATATACCTGCATAAAGTGGATTTGCATTACGAATGAACCTCCAGGTGGCAGTTGGGGTTCGTGGTGGAGCACCGGGGAAACAGCTGCACCGCTTACACCTGCACTGAAAGAGGTGAGGAAAGTGCTTGACAGGGAAAATATCAAGGTCCAACTCTCGGGACCAGACTGGACAGACTTACCGGTATTTGATCCGGACAAAATTGATTTTGACCAATATATCGGTGCATATGATATCCACTCCTACCAGGGAATAGACGATTCCGGGCAAAAGATCCTAGAGGATTGGGCCACCTGGGCAGATAAGCACAATAAGCCGCTTTTCCTCTCTGAAATGGGTAATATGAAACTCGGCTGGAGAGATTCTAATCCCGGGCCAAAGACGTTCGGGGCTGCCCTTTCCAATGCAGAGACAATCCTTCGGGGACTGGCAGCAGGAGTAAGTGCCTTTAACAGATGGAGCTTCACAAACAGGGGGGATCTGGATGGCCAATGGCAGCTAATACGCACATGGGATATTGATAATCAGAAGTATTACGATAAGGTAGAAATAGAACCTGCCGCTTTTTATGGCTATGGCATCATCACCCGTTTCCTTACAAAAAATTCATTCGTTGTACTCACTGACCAGATAGCAGATACAGGGATTCTGTCTCAGACACTTAAAAATCCAAAGGGCGGGATAACGACTTATATTCTGAACAAGCATAATACCGAACGCACTGTCAGTCTAAGCATATCAGGAGCTGCCAACACCAGTTTTTACCTGTACTCAGTTACAGGTTACGAGGCAGTAAATCCCGATTACAGGATGGATCCGGTGAAGCAATTCGTACTAAAGGATAACAGCGAGATTGAGATTAAGATACCTGCTCTGGGCATTTGCACACTGACAAATATGCATCCGGGGCACGATGAACCAGCTGAAAACCGGTAATCATGAAGCGGCAGCACTTCCTTATTTTGCGTCCTTCTCGCTCTGACGTGCCAGGGTGCATACTCACAGAACCACACAATCAACCTGAATGACGACAATAAAGGCAGGCTTTTTGAAGGCATTGGAGCTCTCGAGTGCAGGAGCTTCTTCAAAATTATTATCGGATTACCCTGAGAAATACAGAAACCAGATCCTTGATCTTCTTTTCAAGCCAAAATTCGGTGCAAGCCTTCAGCAGATCAAAATAGAAATAGGCGGTGATGTAAATTCCACCGATGGAACAGAACCAAGTCATGCACGCACAAGAGGTGAATTTATGGATCCTCAGCCAGAATGTTTCAGACGAGGATATGAGTGGATGATCCTTGAAGAAGCCAGGAAACGAAATCCCTCTATATTTCTTGATTGCCTGGAATGGGGCTGTCCCGGATGGATAGGAAATGGCATATACTATTCACAGGATAATGCAGATTATATCATTTCTTTTCTTAAAGGCGCCTTAAAATTTCATGATCTCAGGTTTGACTTTACTGGTATATGGAATGAAAGGCAACCTGATTATGAATGGATTAAGTTATTAAGGAAGACATTGGACAGGAATGGCTTTCAGAATATAAAGATCATAGCTCCCGATTATTTCAACTGGGATATTGCCGGCGTCATGCTTAACGACAAAGAGCTTTTTGACGCAGTATATGGGATAGGCATTCACTATAACGAAAGACCTGAAAATAAGCTGTTTGCAAGTTCTGAAGTGGCACAAAGCCTCAACAAGCCACTACGGAATAGTGAGGGAGGCCCCTGGAGGGGCGACTGGGACGGATTTGAATATCTGGTAAAGCTCTATAACAGTAATTATATACTTGGAAAAGCAACGAATGTAATTACGTGGAGCCTGGTAAGCTCCTATTACGATAATCTCTCACTGCCCAACTCCGGACTTATGCTGGCAAAGACCCCATGGAGCGGCCATTTCGAAATACAGCCTGCCATATGGGCTGCAGCGCATACCACTCAGTTTGCTGAACCCGGATGGAGATATGCAGACGGAGCCTGCGGATTCCTTCCGGGCGGCAGCTATGTCACTCTTAAATCGCCTGATAATCAGAGATTCAGTATCATAATAGAAACTACCGACACTACAGAAACCCAGTCACTCTCTTTTCATCTTGACAATTCCTTCAAAACGAATGTCCTGCATGTTTGGAAGACTACCCGTAATATTTGCGAGTTTGAAAAACAACCTGACATTATAGTCAAAAATCACAAATTTACTATCAGGCTTGACGGAAAATCGGCTTATTCAATTACAACAACAACAGGACAGACAAAAGGCTTTTACATTGCCCCGGAAAATACACCTTTCCCATTTCCTTACAAGGCTGATTTCGAGGATCAGAAGACCGGGACACCGGCAAAATATTTTATGGATCAGGCAGGAGTGTTTGAAATAACAGAAAGAGAAGACGGTATGGGAAAGTGCATGAAACAAGTGATCGATAAACAGGGTATCGAGTGGGAAGCAGGGCAGAATCCATCGGTTGAGACCATATTAGGTGATACCTCCTGGACGGATTATGAAGTTCGTTCGAAAGTAAACATTAGGGAAAATACCGGATCGGCAAAAATACTGGGGCGTGTTGATGGAAGTTCACCGCGGCAATGAACCACCTCAAGGTTATTGGTTCAAAATAACTACAGGCAACAACTGGACTCTTAATGCGGGTGATAAAAATCTGGCATCAGGCTATGCTGATTTTGCTCCGTTTAAATGGCATGAACTGGTCATGAGACTGAATGGAAGCAATATTGCAATATTTGTCGACGATAAGGAGCTTACATCGGTGACCGATACTAAATACACTCATGGTCTTGCCGGACTTGGCTCAGATTTCAATTTTGCTGAATTTGATGATTTTGAAATAGAATAAGAGTCCCTGTTATGAGATTTTAATATAAAATAGTTATAACATCAAACCTGCTTAATAATGAAAAATACTCTCATAATCCTTCTTTTTATGTTTGCATTTCTGCATATTGACGGGCAGGATGTTATTACTACAAAAGACGGGGAGAAGCACAACCTGAAGATTATCGAGCAGACTGACAAATCAGTAAGCTACAGGATGCCCGATTATGAGGATGGCCCCTTGTTAATGATGAAGACAAACCGCATCCGCAAAATTGAATATAAGAATGGTTATACCGATTTAATGGGGTATCAGAATCCCCGTAAAAACAGGCCACTTGGCGTCAGTGCCGGATATGCAGCTGAACTTACCAGCGGAGGAGCCCTCTTCTCGGCTATAGCTGATTATTTTGTTTTACCACAGATAGATCTTGAGGTAAACCTGGGCACATCGGATCTTTCAGGAGAGATATATTATTCTGCAGGGAGCAGGTTCCATTTGAATTCCAGGTATTCCACCCATAGGCTGACTCCATTTGCCGGGGTGCTTGTAGGCTCTTACTATGGAGACGGTATTTTACAACTTCCGGCCGGGATCAATTATCTTACCGGCATGGGAGTAAATGCATCCTTAAGCATTAACCGCATGATCTCCTGGGAATCGTGGCAGGCTACCTTTCTTGAAATAAGAATAGGCTGGAAGTTTAAGCTTTAATCCCCCAGCCTTCCCTGTTGTCTGCCGGTTCTATTCTGTATTGTCTATTCCAGCTATTATTTCAATTCCGCCCGCAACTCAATCAGCTGACCAACAACCGGTGGATCAGCCAGAGTGGATATATCTCCGAGGTCTCCCGTCTCTTGCCCCGCGATCTTTCGCAGAATCCGTCTCATTATTTTGCCGGAACGGGTTTTAGGCAGTCCCGGAGCAATAAGGATCTGATCAGGAGTTGCAAATGCTCCGATATGACGTCTTACCTCGTTTCTTAATTCTCCAACGAGCTCTTCGTCGGCTTCATAGCCATCTTTCAGGATCACATAGGCAAAAATACCTTCTCCCTTAATTGGATGTGGATATCCGACTACTGCGGCTTCGGAACAGAAAGGATGGGATACCAGAGCGCTCTCGATCTCTGCGGAACCAATCCTGTGGCCCGAAACATTGAGTACATCATCGACACGTCCGGTGAGCCAGTAATATCCATCGGCATCACGAGTGGCGCCATCCCCGGTCAGGTAATAACCACTGAACTGTTTAAGATATGTTTCAAAGAAACGCATATGGTCACCCTGTATAGTTCTAGCCATGCTTGGCCATGGTTTTTTTATGGCAAGAAGTCCGGATGCCTCAGTGGTTTTAATCTCCTCTCCCTCATTGTTGAGCAGTACCGGTTCGATTCCAAAAAAAGGCAGGGTAGCAGAGCCTGGCTTGGTTGGCACAGCTCCGGGAAGCGGAGAAATGAGTATTCCTCCGGTTTCGGTTTGCCACCATGTATCCACAATTGAACACCTCTTATCCCCAACCACATCATAGTACCATCTCCAGGTATCCGGATTTATCGGTTCGCCTACTGTACCAAGTATCCTGAGGCTCGACCTGTCATATTTTTTCACAAAATCATCGCCCATCCTCTGTATGGCTCTCAAGGCAGTAGGAGATGTATAAAACTGGTTAATCTTCAGCCGTTCTACCATTTCCCAGTACCTGCCGGCATCAGGATAGTTCGGTACACTTTCAAAAAGAACGGTTGTAGCCCCGTTTAACAATGGGCCATAAACGACATAGGAGTGGCCGGTTATCCAGCCAATATCCGCAACGCAGGCAAAAGTTTCTCCTTCCCTGTAATCAAAGATATATTTATGTGTCATTGCAGTAAAAAGGAGATATCCTGCGGTGGTATGTGAGACGCCTTTTGGTTTGCCTGTGCTTCCTGAAGTATAGAGGAGAAATAACGTATCCTCAGAATCCATATGTTCGATCGGACAATATGGACGTTCACCTTCCATTGCTTCATCAAGCCAGATATCCCTCGGCGGATAAAACGGGATTTTAACATTTGTGCGTCGTGCAATAAATACACGTTCCACAGTCGGGCAGGCCATCACAGCTTCATCTGCCATTCTTTTCAGCGGGATTATTTTTCTTCCCCTTACAGCCTCGTCTGAAGTTATGACTGCCTTGCACCTGGCATCATTGATCCTGTCGCGCAGTGATTCTGCACTGAATCCTGCAAAAATTACCGAATGAACAGCCCCTATTCTTGCACAGGCAAGCATTGAATAAACGGCTTCCGGGATCATTGGCATAAAAATCGCCACCCTGTCGCCCTTGTGTATGCCGTTATGCCTTAAAACGTTAGCCAGCCGTGAAACTTTTCTCTGGAGCTCCCTGTATGTAATTTTCACCTCATTACCGGGCTCATCCTGCTCCCATATTATTGCTACCTGGTCACCCCTGTCCTTCACATGTCTGTCAACACAATTTTCACACGCATTTAATTTGCCGCCAAGAAACCATGAAACCAATCCTTCGGAGAAATCACAATCGCTGACCATTTGGAAGTCATGCTGCCAGAAAAGAAATTCACGGGCTTTTCTTTCCCAGAATGCCGTGTTATTCTCAATACTATCAGTGTACAGTTCCCTGTACTGCTCCATGGAGGAGACATACGAATCCTTAAAAAGATCTTTTTGCGGCAGATAAGCGCCGGAAGCATTTTGCGACATAGAGAATGATTTTAATACTGATTTGATATAACAATTGCTTGTCTTTTAACGAAAAACAGTGCATTTTGTTCATCTTCCTATAAAAATAACAGACATTACAATTATTTTATAAGAAAATTGATATAAATCATAATAAAATAAACCTCACTCTATGGATACTGGTAAATATCCTCAGGCATTCCGTCCGGATTTGAATCCGGTCAATACCGCCGGTTATTCTCTGTAAATATATATTATATTCCCATTTTTGCTGATGGGATATCCGTTCATGTTATATTCATATGTATTGACAGTAGTTTCGGTTTTTGTGCCGCCAACAGAAGGATCCATAGTAATAGTGGATGTCTCCTTGGTTATATTGTTCCGGTTGGTATTGATACCTGGCATCATAAGACCTGTAATTGCCTTGAACGGATTTTGACTGTTATCATAGGAATAAGTTGTAGTCGAGCTGATTTCAGCGACTCCGTCAGCTGACATATTGTAAAGTGTTTCCCTTATTAAGTTTCCCTTGAGATCATACCTGTACTCGATATGTCCTGTTTCAGAGTTATTCCAGTACAAAACCTGCTTTGAAATTCTGTTTAGTTCATCATAGCTGAACTCTGAATATTCAGAGCTGCTGGCATCGGGATGACCGAAGGTTGCCTTGGCAAGCCGGTTCTCCGAGTCATACTCATATTTTATTGTTCCTCCCTTGCTCCCGTTTGCAGTTGATACAAAACTGGCCTGGGACAAGGATGTTTCAATTGTTTTAATATCGCTGGCCAGAATAGATTTATTCCAGTAATAATCTGAAGAGATCAGCTGGTTCTGTTCATTATAATGGTTCTTCTTATAATCGAATTTTCCACTTTCATCACTTACCAGATCCGAATCATTGTACTGATACTGATAATATGGATGTCCATCCAATTCCAGGCTGCTCAGCCACATTACTTCAGTTGCCAGGGGATCGGACATATCCTCTTTCTTGCATGAGACAATTGCCGCAACTAATAGTATACCAAGTGAAATAGTTTTAATTTTCATAGCTTTCATATTTTACATTAAGACGTTTTTATGCAGCGTCATTCATTCAGTCGAATAACCACTGTTTCCATTAGTAAAAAAAATTTAATGCATCATTGGAATGCAGACACGCTTTCTCTAAAATGTTGCATACGAAATTAAGAACGGGCATGTAAAAATTATATTGTTATCCGGAAATTCATGCCCGATTCATAGAATAACTGTCAAAAAAATAATAAACTATTTCCTTTGAACTGAATTTCAGCTAAATAGATTGTCTTACCTGTTTTGTACGGAAAAAAAAATATTTTTTTTATTCAACGGGCCCATTATTTGCTTAGCTGCATTAATAGCGGATTTCATTCAGATTTACGTCATAAATAAAAAAAAATAAAAAAAAATTAGTGTAATAAATAAATAGACATATCGTTTAATAAATTGTGTTAGTCAAATAATTTCATGTGTTAGTCAAATAATTAAATTTTATTAGATGAAAAAAGCTATATTTATTTTATTTTTATGCCTTCCTGTTGTCCTTAATGCAACAGAATATTATGTGGCAACCAATGGAAACGATAATAATCCGGGCACGATAACTCAACCCTGGGCGACATGGCAAAAAGGATTCGCTTCAATATCTCCCGGCGATATCCTGTATATAAGGGGAGGAACCTATATTGCAACTTCAACTACCGGTACCGGAGGAAAGTACTACTGCATGCGGCGTGTATGTAAATGGTAAGCGGGGAAGTTCCTCCAAACAGTACCAGGTATATAATTATCCTGGAGAAAAACCGGTTCTGGACTGCCGCAACCTTACCAGCAACCTTGAACGAAGAGGAATATTGCTCACCAGCTGCAGTTACTGGCACGTAAAAGGACTGGATATAACGAGAGTAGATGAGGCAACATCCGGTTTGGTTGGTGAGGGGCTGGAACTTTACAGCGGAAATCACAATCTTATTGAAAACTGTTCAGCACATCATAATGGAGGGCCTGGGTTTGGTACAAGGGTCCCGGATGGCGATGAAAATAATTTTCTGAATTGTGACGCCTATTCCAATTATGATCCATACACTGGCACACCTGGTGATAACGCCGACGGTTTTGACATAGGATTTGGAAGATATGGAGGTGGCGATTACATCATAAGGCTCACGGGATGCAGGTCATGGGACAACTCAGATGACGGATTTGACATGTATCAGTATTCAGGATACAGCGGGATCTACTACCTTACCGGATGCTGGGCCTGGCATAATGGATACAAATCTGACGGAGTTACAACTGCAGGTGATGGAAATGGTTTCAAGTATGGCTTTGACGGACAGAATTATACCGGAGTAACAAAAAGATACTCAACCAACTGCGTTGCATATAATAACAGGCAGA
The DNA here is from genome assembly GCA_963789465.1 of uncultured Bacteroidales bacterium. Classification (GTDB taxonomy): domain Bacteria; phylum Bacteroidota; class Bacteroidia; order Bacteroidales; family VadinHA17; genus LD21. The sequence continues at coordinate 643,293 of CAWBLL010000019.1, read as the reverse complement.
GGGGATTTTCTCAGGAATCAGCCAAAGTGAAAAAAGAATTCTACAACAACATAAGTTACGCAAACCATTCATGGGGCTTTTCCTTCGGATGGCCCGGAGATGCCAGTGCGTTTGAGGTGGCAGATATATTGAAAAACAATATCGCTTTTGGCGATGGAGTGGAAAACCTTCACGGGGGAACTTTTTATGCAGCAAGGGTCTCTGCAAATAACAGCTGGGACGCTGCAACAGGGGTTACCGTTACCGCGGCGGATTTTGCAAGTACAGATGGAAATGAACTTGCCAATTCCAGGCAATCAGACGGAAGCCTGCCAACTATTCAGTTCCTGCACCTTGTTGCCGGATCCGATCTGATCGACAAAGGCGTCAGCGCCGGGCTTGCCTTCAACGGGAACGCGCCTGACCTTGGAGCATTTGAACAGCAATCAGCTGCCACCACTCCCCCTGTAAGTACAGCTCCAGTATTTAAATCAGGTGTCGTTGAGAATACGGCTCCAGCCCAGCTCGTGATAACATATGACTTAAGTCTCAATGCACAGATAATACCTGCAACATCTGCCTTCAATATTCAGGTTAACTCGGCTGCCATGGCTGTGAATGTCGTAGCAATTACCGAAAATACTGTAAAGCTTACTCTGGCAAGTGCAATTAAATCAGGTGATGTCATTAATTTATCATATACAAAACCTGCAAGCAATCCATTGCAGACTTCAACAGGAGGCACAGCAGTTTCAATATCTGCGAAAGCGGTAACAAACCATGTAACTGCTCCCGTGGCAAGCGGAACATCGCCAGAAATTACACTGACTATTAAGCCGAATCCTGTTCACAGAATGGTTAATATTTCGTTTTCATACGCCAGCAACTTTTCAAAAAATGATCCTGAATCTTCACCACAGGTTTTAAAGATCGTTGATGTATCAGGAAGGCTTTTTGTCGAGAAGGTTGTAAAAACGGGAATTTCAGGCATCAAATTTCCGGTGAATCTCAGATCCGGAATTTACAGCGTGGTTGTCGCATCAGGAGGTCAGGACATCTCTTCGCAAAAAATGATTGTTTATTAGAGTTACATTAGTGCAAACACATGGATGAGTTTCTCAATAAGGCCAGCTTTCTGAAATTATACCAAAATATAAATGAATAATGAAGAAGCCAATCATAATCCTGGCAATATTACTGGGAATTAATTCATCCATACTGTTTGCGCAGGTAAATCTGACAATTGAAGGCACAGTTACCAACAATTCAACAACCGGTTCGTGGAACGGCATCAATATTCAGCGAACTGTGCCAACTACCTTTATATACAGGAATAACTCCGTTACATCAGTCAATACGGCCGGGTATATGCTGCAGGCCGGCGACGAAAGTGTTTCAGGCGAAAACAACAATCTTGACGGAGAGGTAATATCCGGCAATAAACTCGTATGGAACGGAACCGATGCCAGCAGCATAACTCATGGAATTTTTACGGGACACAATAAAAATGTGATTATTAAATATAATTACCTGGATAAAGTTCCAATGGCAATAATCCGGAAGTCAACCAATAACATGACAAATTCATCCGGAGGAGTTTCCTATAATATTGTAAAGAACCCGGTAGCTACTGCCGGTGTCGTTAAGGGAATGAATAATGTAAGTTACTATAACAATACCTTTTACAGCAGTCTGTCCAGCCCGTGGAGGGGTCTTGTGGATATTTATACCAACACTGACATTACTCCCAGTTCACCAGCTACCGGGGCAAAAATTAAAAACAACATTTTTTATACGGTAAACCAGATTTACAATATAGCAATACATGATGCAGGATGTTTGCCAGGTTTTGAGAGTGACTATAATGTTTTTTATTGTGAATCGGGTACTCCTGTATTCAATTACCTCGAATCGAAAAAAACTTTTGCTCAATGGCAGGCGCTGGGATATGATAAACATTCCACTGTAATCAACCCCAATTTCATTAATACCGTTGATTTTGTTCCTGCTTCCCGTCTTGATTACGGTACAGATCTTGGTACTGCCTGGCAGACCGGATTGTCCACATCAGCAGGCTGGGTACCCGGAACGTCTCCATCCACTGCAAATCAGAACGGTACATGGCAGGCCGGTGCGAGGGTCTATAATACAGCCCCTGCAAATCCGGCGATCCCGAAATATATTGGTTCAGTAATAGAAAATGCTGCGCCTTCGGTGCTGGTAATGACTTTTAATTTGGATCTGGCTACCAGCACTCCATCAATTTCCGCATTCACTGTCCAGATAAATTCTGTTGAAAGAAAAGTAAATTCAATTGCGATAATCGGATCAAAAGTCAGTCTGACTCTTGCCAGTCCGGCAGCTTTTGGCGATGCAATCAAAGTTTCATATGCAAAACCAGCGTCCAATCCATTGCAAACGACTTCAGGCGGGCAGGCTGCTTCATTTTCAGCCCAGGTAGCCGTAAATAATATTATTGCTCAGACGCCTGATCCTGCTCCGGTTACCCTTCCCGGCAAACTAAAAATGACAGTTTATCCTAATCCTGCCCACCTGATAATAAATATCAGGTTGGAGAATGATACAATGGTAGAAAGCGCACCCTCGAGGACCATAAGGGTCTTTGATATCTCCGGTAAGCTTTTTATGGAGAAAATGCTGGAAAATGGAGTTTCGGAAATAGTATTTCCGTTGACAGTAAAACCTGGTATTTATATCGTTATCCTGTTGTCGGACAATGTGGAAATAGCCTCTCAGAATATTGTAATCTATTAGATCTGTCATATCAAAGAGTCAGGCTTCCTGATTCTTGCGGAGCTTAAAATCTGAGCTGGTATGAAAAGTGATCGAAGGAAAATTCTCTCTTGCTGTTTTAAGAATCCATTCGCTTTCAGCAAAAAACACAGGATTATTCTCTTTATCATATGCTATAGCAGAGTATTTTCGAGAAAAAAAGGCATCCATCTCCTTTTTGTTATCCGATGTTATCCAGCATGCTCTCACGAAAGGCAAATGAGAGAAGCTGCACTTTGCGCCATATTCATGTTCCAGCCTGAACTTAATAACCTCATATTGCAGTTCCCCTACAGTTCCGATTATTTTCCGGTTACCCGGCTGCTGAATGAAAAGTTGCGCAACACCTTCATCTGTCATCTGGCGAACACCCTTCTCCAGCTGCTTTGTTTTTAAGGGATCGAGATTAACAACTTCCTTGAGAATTTCCGGAGAAAAGCTCGGGACACCCTCAAAATGAAGCAGCTCACCTTCCGATAAAGTGTCTCCTATCTTAAAGTTGCCGCTGTCGTATAAGCCCACCACATCGCCGGGATAAGCCTCTTCAACAATGCTTTTCGTATTTGCCATAAAGCTGGCAGGTGAAGAAAATCTGATCTTTTTTCCGGACCGTGGATGAAAATAAAATTTATTTCTTTCAAATTTTCCGGAGCATATACGCATGAATGCAATCCTGTCCCTGTGGTTTGGATCCAGATTCGCATGAATCTTGAAAACGAAGCCAGTCATCTGTTCCTCCTGAGGCTCGACATAACGCTCAGTTGCCTGTACGGCTCCCGGTGATGGTGCAATCTCGAGAAAAGTTTCAAGCAGTTCCAGGACACCAAAATTATTCAGGGCACTTCCGAAGAAAAGCGGAGCCAGGTATCCTTCCCGGTATAATGACATGTTAAAAGTTTCAAACAGATCGCCTGCAAACTCAATTTCTTCCCACAATCTCTGAATATTCTCCTCGCCTACATATTTCCTCAGCCTGGGATCCTGAATATCTCTGGTTCTTATCAGACTCTCCTGAACTGTACTTTTATCAGGGGCAAATATCTGGACATCTTTTCTGAACAGGTTGTAAACACCTTTAAACAGTCTGCCGCTTCCTATTGGCCAGGTATAGGGGCAGATTGCAATTTTTAATTCCTTTTCCAGTTCATCAAGAAGATCATATGGATGTATGCCTTCCCTGTCCATCTTGTTTATGAAGATCATTACAGGAGTGTGCCGCAACCTGCATACCTCCATCAGTTTCCGTGTCTGCTCTTCAACTCCTTTTACCGAATCTATGACGAGTATCACACTATCGACTGCGGTAAGGGTACGATAGGTATCTTCTGCAAAGTCCTTATGTCCGGGAGTGTCCAGGATGTTTACCCTCATATTGTTGTAGTCAAAGGCCATTACCGATGTTGATACGGAAATACCACGCTGCTTTTCGATCTCCATGAAATCAGAAGTTGTGGTTTTTCTTATCTTGTTGCTTCTGACTGCCCCTGCGGTCTGAATGGCTCCTCCGAACAACAGTAATTTTTCCGTAAGCGTAGTCTTTCCTGCATCAGGGTGACTGATGATGGCGAATGTTTTCCTCCTGCCAATTTCACTTTTTAAATCCATAAATATATTACAGTATAACCATAATTATTTTTCTGTTAACTAAAACACATTTCTTGAGGGAATGCAGCTAAGGCAGCAGCAGATGCCTCCTGCAGGGTTTGCCCCTGCCGGCAATTTAAGGTGGAGTGATTTTACCCTTATATAAAATTATCGTTTTCATTTGGCGGTGCAAAATTAGTAAATAGCAGGGAATAAACAAGCAGGAGAATTCTTTAAATAATAAGGCATGGATAACATGCTTTTTGTAATAAAAGGTTTGGTATATCTCTATTTTATTATATTTGTACTTATAAAAACCAAACTGTCAAACGTTCTTGAATATTTAATCTAAACATATATGTTATGAAGAATTTATTACTTATTTGTTTCTCATTACTAATTGTCAATACGCTTTCTGCTCAGACCTTCAAATACATCGGGGCCGAAAAGTGTAAGATGTGTCACAATAAGCCTTCGACAGGAGAGCAGTATAATAAATGGTTAAAGGATCCTCATGCCAAGGCTATGAAAACTCTCTCAAGCCAGGCAGCACTTGATTATGCCAAGAAGAATGGTATTGCCGATCCTGCCAAGGAACCCAAATGTCTGAAGTGCCATTCGACGTATGAAAAAGCCGGAGCCAGCCTTCGCGCAGGTATCACAGCTCAGGAAGGTGTTTCATGTGAATCTTGCCATGGTCCCGGCAGCAACTACAAATCTCCGACAATTATGAAGAATATGAAACTGGCCATGGAGAACGGATTGATAATGCCCGAAAAGAGTGTTTGCCTTGGATGCCATAACAAAGAAAATCCATTTTTCAAGGAATTTAATTTTGAAACTGCATCAGCAAAAATCGCTCACCCGGATCCCGCAGCCAAAAAAAATTAACCCTTACCTAACCTGAATAATAAAACAAATCCTTTGCCAGGTTTATTCCGGCAAAGGATTTGTGTATTATAAGATCGGGCTTCACATAAACTTATAATTGATGTCATCATATAAAAAAATCTATTCACATGAAGAAGCTAATCATACTGTTAACGGCAATAATGGCATTGACTTTCTGCAAAGGACCTCACTCAGGCCCCCTTGTAAAGGAATCATTTGATAAAACTCATCAGAACAAGGCTCCGGGCAGTGAGGCACATCAGGGCCGGGTAGCCGTAACCAGGGCTGATGTTAAGGTTGAGCCGTGCGCTGATTGTATTACAATTGCCAAACTAATGGAGGATAAAAAGGATTATGAAGGAAAAACAGTAAAGGTAAAAGGTGAGGTCACTAAATATAATAGCGGTATTATGGGTAAAAACTGGGTTCATATTCAGGATGGTACCGAGTATAAAGGAAGCTTCGATCTTACTGTAACAACCGATATAAGCGCGGTAATGGGCGAAACGGTTACCTTTGAAGGCAAAATAGTTCTCAATAAGGACTTTGGCTACGGTTATTCATATGAGATCCTTATGGAAGATGCGAAAGCTGACTGATTTATTGAAGGTCAGAGATATCATCAATATAATAACAGTGTTCAAACCGCTTCATGCCAATTTTAGGATAATATGAGGTTGCAGCAGGGGCTGAAAGCAGAATAAGTCTGGCACTTGAAGATGCCAGCATAGTTTGCCTTATCAGCTCTTTGCCGACCCCTTGTTTCTGATATTGCTCATCCACAGCAAGATCAGAAAGGTAGGTACAAAAAGCATAATCACTCAGGGAGCGGGAGACGCCTATCAGCCTTCCATTGTCCCTTGCGGTAACTATCAGGTTTCCATGTTTCAGCATGCCTGACAATCTTTCATAATCATTAACGGGTCGTCTCTCACCGAGAGTTGAGTTTATCAATACCATTCTGAATTCCTCAACACTAAGGTCGTTCTCAATTTTGTATTCAATCATATTCTTTATCAGGTTTATCGGTTCAATTTAATCTGAAAGTCCTGAGGGTGGAGCATCCTCCTTAGCAGAACCCCAGTCGAAATCAGGTCTGGGTCCCATCTCCAGCACGAGTTCACCACCATCTTTTATCTCATCCCAGCTGAACCATGGCTTATTCCATTCTATGCCATTGAGAGTTGCCCCCTGGATGTATTTATTCTGCCTGTCCGATTTTTTTGCAGAAATGTGAAATGTCCTGTTATTATTGAGGTGAATTCTGACATCAGTAAATACAGGGCTGCCGATATTGAAGGCGGCAAGGCCGGGTGTTACCGGATAAATGCCCATGCTGGAGAAGACAACGAATCCGGACAAGCCACCTCCATCCTCATCCCCTGGAATTCCGAAAGGAGAATTTGTGAACCAGGTGTCGAGAAGCATTCTGATCCTTTTCTGTGTTTTCCATGGAGCTCCGGCATAGTTGTACAGGTAAGGAATATGAAGGCTGGGTTCATTGCCCATTACGTACATGCCGACCTGACCTGTTGCATCCGGGAACTGTTGCAGATAATCAGGCTTCCACCTGCCCGGATCCTCAGTAAACAACTGATCGAGCCTGCTCACAAATTTCTCTCTTCCTCCAAGCAGATTTATAAGTCCTGCAATATCATGCTGAACATCCCAAAGGTAAGTCCATCCATTATTTTCATCATAATAGTCACGACTTCCCAGCCCGCCCGAGAATTTGGGATCAAAATCGCGGACCCAGCTTCCGTCTGCAGTGCGTGGGGCAAAAAAGCCTGTATCGTGATTAAAAAGCCTGTAGAAATTATGAGCACGCTCCATAAAATATTTATAGTCGTCATCTTTACCCAGCGCCTTCGCCAACTGAGCAAGGCACCAGTCGTCATAGCTATGGGCAAGGGTCACGGCGACCGCCTGCCGCTTTTCAAATGGATGCACCTGTACTACAGTCTCCTTTTCACCAGGATTCAGAGCAGGATAATAACCCTTTTCCAGATAAAAGGTATCGAGAGAACACATCGGACCATTACGCCATGGAAGCATGGTCGCCTCCATGGCGTTTTTCCTGAGTCCTTCATAAGCTTTTTCAATATCAAATCCCCTGACGCCTTTAAAATATGCATCAGCAATTATTGCCGCCGAGTGATGACCGTTCATGCATGGCAAATCGCCAGAGACTATAGGGAAAGACGGCATCCAGCCTCCCTGTTCATACATCCTGACATACGACTGAATTTTGAGATTTTCAAGGTCCGGATTGATAAGCGCATGCAAAGGGTGTGCGGCACGGTATGTGTCCCACATCCAGTCATCGACAAAAAATGAAGTATCATTATCCATGTGAATTGTGTCGTCATATCCACTGTAATACCTTCCGTTTTCAGAAATATTGACCATCCTTTCATATGTTCTGTACATAGCTGTATAGAATACGGTTTTCTGATCTGTACTCCCTCCTTCCACTTCAATTTTACTGAGCGCCTTATTCCATTTATTTCTTCCTTCAGTCTTCAGCTCCTCAAAATTCCAGCCGGGAATCTCTTTTTCGAGATTTTGCCGTGCCTGATCGGTACTGATGAATGAAATTCCCATCTTAATTCCTGCTTTTTCCTGTTCCTTTATGTCGAAACAAAGTGATGCTGATGGTTTTTCGCCCCCAATTACCGAAATATTATTCCCAGAACGTCCCTCTTCGTTCCAGAGGGAATCTGATGAAAAGCTTCTGTCCGTTTTGATGTAGAAATAAACATTTACATTTCCTGTATAGACTTCATATCCTTCAACAGTATTATTATCGGGAACATTTATTTCTCCCCTGCCTGTTACGGCCAGCATTAAATATTTAGGTTCATTCCGGTTCCAGGCAATCCTGTAGAAGGACGACCGCTCACCAACCGTGAGTTCCATGTTTATATCAGGATCCTCCAGCCACACCGAATAGTAATATGGCTTACATACTTCGAAATCATGATCATAATAGCTTGCCCACTCCTTTCGTTCTGATGATATCTTCCCGGCAACCGGCATCAGCAATCCTGCTGTTCCGTTTCTGTGGGCAACAAGCATAAAGGGAAATCCTGATATCTTTTCAGCCTGGTATTTCCCAGGCAACTTGTGGATCCGCATCATACTGTTTGGCAAATTGACCAGGGGTACTGTTGTCTGCAGCAAGGGAGCTATGCCTCCTATGTCTGGATTGACAAAATCCACCGGCTCAGGACTCTTGTTTGAACATGAGCCGCACAACAACAGGGCAATAGCCGGAAAGAAAGTTCGAATCAGGCAATCTATGTTGTTTTTAGTAATCATATATTAAAATATTGGATGTAAACATGGTTTAATATTGTAGTCTCTGTTCAAATGTAAATGCTTTTTTTATATTGTCATCCATTATTTTATTAGTTTTAAAAGATGAAAAAACAATTATTCATCTGTTTGTTACTGGTAGTTTTAACCAGTATATCCCAGGCATCAATAACCCCTGTTGATCTGAGATGTGAAAATCTGAAAGATCCGCTTGTCGTGGATATTCTGAAACCCAGGTTATCATGGGTAAATATTTGTCATAATGAAGAGAGGGGGCAATTACAGACAGCATGGGAGATCAGAGTTGCCACAACCAGGAACAAAATTCTTGTCGGAGATATTGACCTCTGGAGTAGTGGGAAGGTTATGTCAGATAATTCAATTAATATCCCATATGATGGCAAGTCATTGGTTTCCAGGGAAGAATGCTGGTGGCAGGTGAGGGTCTGGGACAAAAACGGGGAAGTATCACCATGGAGTGATCCCGGTTCCTGGAGCATGGGATTACTTACAACAGGAGAATGGACAGCTCAATGGATAGGGGCGCCATGGCAGGGAGAAGAACCTCTCTTACGTCCTTCATCGCCTGGTGGAGATAGCGGGCAAGTATTCAGGCATCCGGGTTCGGAAAATACACCTCCTCCCGCTCCGATGCTAAGAAAGAAATTCACTGTCACTAAAGAGATAGCAGCTGCCCATGCATTTGTGAGCGGGCTTGGATTCTTTGAATTTTATGTGAACGGTGAAAAAGCAGGAAAGGATGTCCTTGCACCAAATCTTACTCTCTATGGTAAACGGGAAGATCCGGGCCCGATCGGAGTGATGACAGGAAACAATTTCAGGGAATACCGTGTAATGTATCTGGCCTATGATATAAAAGATCTTCTTCATGAAGGAGAAAACGCAATAGGGGCAATACTGGGAAACGGATTCTACAATCCGGGGTATTACTGGACACAAGGTTACGGAACACCGAGGTTTATCGGTCAGATTTATATTACTTACACCGACGGGACAGAACAACTGATTGAAAGCGATAAAACATGGAAAACTTCAAAAAGTCCTGTCCTTATGGACCTTGTTTATGACGGGGAACACTATGATGCCAGGCTTGAGCAGGCTGGCTGGTGCACGTCATCATTCAATGATTCGGGCTGGGAACAGGCTGCTCAGAAAAGATCTCCTGAGGGAGTCATGAAGGCACAGATGTCGCCACCCGACAGAGTAATGGAAAGTCTCGTACCCATTAAAATTGAAAAAATCGGGCAGGGACATTACCGGGCCGATTTCGGGCAGGAGATCTCAGGCTGGCTGCACCTGATCAATATGTCAGGCGAGCGTGGACAGAAGATTGAAATCAAATATATCTGCGAATCTCCTGTAGGAGACAACTCATACATCATGAAGGGTGACACTTCAGAATCCTATGCAACAAGGTTTTCATGGTATGTTTTCAGAGAGGTGGAAATTACCAATTGGCCGGGGGAATTAAAACCCGATCAGATAAGGGCTGAAGCTGTCTATTCAGATGTTGAAACTACCGGCAAATTCGAATGCTCAAATAAGCTTTTCAATACGATCAACAGGATCTGGTGGCGAAGTCAGACCGACAATATGCATGGAGGTATAGCCAGCGATTGCCCTCACAGGGAAAGGTCGCCATATACAGGCGACGGGCAGGTAGCATGTGCCACTGTCATGGATAATTTCGATGCCAGAACATTTTATACAAAGTGGATCAGGGATATTTTCGGAGCACAGAATCCGGAAACCGGATATGTTCCCAATGGAGCTCCATGGCAGCCTGGATGCGGTGGAGGTGTCGCATGGGGTGCTGCAATGAATATCATGCCATGGGAATATTTCCTGCACTATGGTGACTACGATCTGCTCAGGGAAAACTTTGAAGGTATGAAGGGTTATATAAAATATATGCTTACCTGGACCGATGACGATGGAATCATGTTCTCACAGGCACCGGATAAGAACAATCCCAACCAATGGATTAACCTGGGTGATTGGGTAGCTCCGGACAAATTACCCCCCGCCCCAATGGTTCACACCTTCTACCTTTGGAATTGCGCAACTCTTACGGCAGCTGCGGCAAAAGCACTGGGGCTTCCTGAGGAAGAATTGACCTACGGCAGACTTGCTGAAAAAACCAGGGTGGCCTTCCAAAAAAGGTTTTATGATAGTAGCAAGGGAAGCTATGGACCATACGGAGGGAATATCTTTGCCCTGAAAATGGGACTGCCCGATGACCAGAAAACACTTGTAATAAAGTCGCTTGAAGCTGAAATTCATGCAAATGGAGACCATCTTGATACTGGAATTTTCGGGACACGCTATCTTTTTGAAGTACTGGCAAAAAACGGGCTGAACGAACTTGCATTCAAGATTATGAACCAGCGCACCAAACCTTCATATGGATGGTGGATTGACCAGGGCGCCACAACAACCTGGGAAGAATGGGGCGGCAGCGGATCACGAAACCACCCCATGTTCGGGGGAGGTCTTTCATGGTTCTACAATTCTCTTGCCGGTATGAATTCTGACTCTGAGAAGCCAGGGTACAAGCATATAATATTCTGGCCCAGGCCGGCAGGTGACATAACTTCAGCATCATATTTCAACCTTACACCCTATGGGAATGCCGGTATTTACTGGAAAAAAGAAGCTAACACATTCCTGATGGATATAACAGTACCGGTAGGATGCAGCGCAACAGTCCATGTTCCGGCCAGCTCATCCGATAAAGTGAAGGAACAAGGAAAAGGAACAAAACTTTCTCGCGACCTTACTTTCATCCGTATGGAAAATGGTTATGCCCTTTTTGAGGTAGCTTCGGGCAGTTACCATTTTAAGTCGGATATCAAATAATCTGCCAATAACCGGTTATGATCAAAAGTCTGCCCAAATGGAAAAGATAAAACACCTGATCTTTTTTTTCATTCTATCTGCCAGTTTAAGCTGCCGGCATGGAAGCGACTGTACGCTCTTAATGAAAAAGAGTCTCTCGGAACTAAATGCAGGAAATCTCACATATGCCTTAACAATTGCTGATTCAGTCAGGAAGCTCTGTCCTGCAAGCAATGATCTTGTTCAGGAAGCCGATTCCGTGACTGAGATGGCATCAAGGATAATGAAAGATTTTACTGTGAGTGAAGAACAGGCTGACATGCAGATTGAAAAAAAATCAGGTCCATTCAGCAAGGAAGATAAATTAAAATGGGAAGCAAGGGGATGGCTTGAGTACAGAATCCTTAATGGCAAAAAGATGTATTTCAAGAGGGCAGTATCAAACCTCCTCCTTTTGAAAAAATTTTATGAGGAAAGGGATCTGAACACTAAAAAACCTTTTGATGATCCGGAAATGTCGCTGCGTCTTAAAAATACTTCCGAATCATACAGAATGTCCCAAACCCGCAGTGGACCTGTCATTCCAGTAAAGATGGCAATAACCTACACGATCACCGTCCATCCTGATGCCGTACCAGAAGGGGAAACAATCAGATGCTGGATGCCATGGCCAAAATCAGGTCACCCACGGCAGAAAAAAGTTGAACTTCTGAGCGCCTCGAATCAAGAATACTTTATCTCCCCGGATACTTCAATCCATAGTACTCTTTACATGGAGGAGAGGGCAAAAAAAGGAATCCCCACGGTTTTCCGGATCTCCTACCGTTACGAATCCAGCGCTCAGTATTCGGATTTGTCAGAACTCAAGATCCTGCCATATAATAAGGAATCATATACTTATAAAAAATACACCTCAGAACAACTTCCTCAGATAAACTTTTCAGAAAATTTAAGGCATCTGGCTGACAGCATAACGGAGAATGAAGAAAATCCTGCAGCGGTAGTCAGAAAAATATACATGTGGTTCAAGGAAAATATCCCATGGACGGGAGCACTGGAGTATTCAATAATGCCGGACATACCTGGTTATGTACTAAAAAACAGGCGTGGGGATTGTGGTATGCAGACCTTTCTATATATATCAATGCTGCGCTGCAAGGGTATACCGGTCAGATGGCAGAGTGGCTGGATGGTGCCCCCCGGTTCAGAAAACCTGCATGACTGGTGCGAGGTATATTTCGAAGGGGCAGGATGGGTTCCTTCAGATATTTCATATGACCTGCAAAAAACTGAAATAAAAAAGATCAGAGAATATTTTCTCTCAGGAATTGACAGCTACAGGCTTATTATAAACGACGGAGTTGCGGGAAATTTATATCCCGGAAAACATTTTATGAGAAGTGAACCTTATGACTTTCAACGAGGTGAAGTAGAATGGAAAGGCGGTAATTTGTACTTTGATAAATGGGATTACGACATGAATATTGATTACCTCAAATGATTTCCGTGCTCTTCCTTATCCTGATCCAAATATCCTCCATTGCTGTTTTCATTATTTTTTAAAGAAATATGCATGGTCCATGCAACCTTCTTCTGAAAAATCCGGTTTAGTGAATATAAATGTCTGTTATTCATGGGATGTTGGCTGGATGTGATGGTCTTGTGGCATTTAGGATTAATCTCTGGTTTAAAAACAGGATCAGATAAATGAAGCTCAATCAATATAATATAAAATGAAAGAATCTTTAATTTCATTTTTATTAATATTAATCTCAGGGGTGCTTAGCGGACAGGATTGCTCGCTTTTATCCAAAGCCAACAATATTATTCCCGATAAATTTTGTTCGCCCGTCACAGTGAACTGGCAGGTCAGCTATACCGGTGTCAACAATGCAGGTACACCTGTAAGCATAAGATATGACTGGGATAATGGTACCAGTGAAATTGTACCCGCTACGATGGTTTCACCCGGAATGTTTCAGGCCACTGCCAACACAACATATACGTCAAGCGGGAATGTATGTAATTATCATCCGCGCTCTACGCTGATCGTAAATGGTGTTCTCTGCACCTCATCTGCGCAGGAACAGATCGTAACAGTATGGGACAATGATGACCATAATGGCGGTCATATGCACATCAATCCCACTGTATATCCCATATGCCTGGGTAATGGGGCGGATGTGAGATTCAGGGATCTGACACAGTTCAACTGTGTCCCTCCACAGGAAAGGGATAACCCCAATGTGAACACCAGGTGGATACAATGGATCTATGGTACCGACATTACAATGACCGGAGTTCCCGTCACGATAAACGGTACGGCACGAATCTTCCCGTATTCGGATCCTGTAATTACCCTGCCTGGCCCTGTGACAGGCTCGGGCATATGGTCAGACGTGATAAATGTTGCAAATGATAAATTACTGGGCCAGCATTTCCAGGTAACATTACGCAACTGGAACTACTGTAACCCCTATGACGATCCCAACATACCGGGAGGTCCGGTCGATCCCATCAATGGAGATCATCCGCCTGTAGTCACAACTGCAATAATTTTAATTGTTCCCTATCCCGATGCTACCATAACGCCTGTTGATACGCTGTGTGAAGATCACCCTCCTGTAGCCCTGACTGCTCATGATCCGGGAGGCAGGTGGTCAGGACCGGGAGTCACAGGTCATACCTTTAATCCTGCAGCTGCCGGAGCAGGAGATCATACGATAAGGTATGACATTACAAATTCCGACGGATGTTCAGACTATGATCAGATAGTAATCACAGTGGTCCCAACTCCTGATGCGACTATAACCCCTGTGGGAATAGTATGCATCTCAGACCCGCCAATGATTCTCAGGGCTCATGATCCGGGTGGCGTATGGTCAGGACCCGGAATAACAGGCAATGTTTTTACGCCAGCCATTGCGGGTTCCGGAAATCACGTTATAACCTACACTATAACAGATGGACATGGCTGTACCGACACGGATCAGACAATTCTTACTGTTGCAGTACCTGATGCGACTATTAATCCTGTCGATACCTTGTGCGTAAATGGTCCGATCGTTTTTCTGACTGCCCATGACCTTGGAGGGATCTGGTCAGGAGAAGGGGTTACAGGAAATACCTTTGACCCTGAAATAGCAGGAGTCGGGAATCATATTATAAGTTATAATATCATAAATCAGGACTGCAAAGATTCTGATACGACGATAATTACAGTTGTGGGAATTCCAGAAATAACAATTCAGGATGTTGGACTTCAATTCATAAACAGCCCACCGGTTGTACTTATAGCCACACCGGAAGGTGGTATATTCTCAGGGCACGGGGTTAGCGGGAATATCTTTGACCCTGCAATTGCAGGCCTCGGAATTCATACTATCAAATACCAAACAATACCCGACAGATTTGGATGTATTGCTGTGGGGACAATACAGATCGAGGTAGGTTCAAAGCCAATGCCATCGGCTGATTTTGAACCTGATACCGTTGGTTGTACACCGCTTACAGTCCAATTCGAGAACAAAAGTTCGTTCGGGGAGTCATATATCTGGGATTTTGGCGATAATATTTTCTCAGCAGAGGCAAATCCCTCTCATACTTATTACGTTCCGGGAAACTACCTGGTAAAACTGACTGTGGTAAACATCACAGGACAATCAACCCATAACGGGATTATTAATGTCTACCAGAATCCGACATCTGTTTTCAATGCCTATCCTACGACTATCGTAAATAATGAACAAATAGTGGTGTTCTATAACTACAGTCACTATGATTCCCTGAATCTTTGGAATTTTGGCGACGGACAGACCTCTACCGAAGAAAATCCATACCATAAATATGAAAATGAGGGCAGCTACAGGGTATCACTCACAGTAACATCCCCGGAAGGTTGTGTAGACACTTCATTTTTACAGACTCCTGTTTTAGTCGACTGGAAGACAGGCAGCATAAAATTTCCCAATGTTTTTAAATGGAACGGGACAGGCCCTACAGGCGGGCAATGGCAGGAAGGTGTGTACCCTGAAATGGATTATGTTTTCAGACCCTTCTTTGAGAACATCATTGAATATAAACTACAGATCTTCAACAGATGGGGTGTTCTTATCTTTGAAAGCAGCGAACTGAATAAAGGCTGGGATGGCTATACACAGGACAAAAAACTGGCTGTGCAGGGCGTATATGTATGGAAGGTTACCGGAAAGTATGCAGACGGAGAATACTTTACCAAAGTAGGCGATGTAACATTCCTTCATTGAAATTTAATTGGCTTAAATAATCTTGTCTGCAGAACATTCTGGCTTTATCTGCGTTCTATATTCGAAATGTTGTAAAGCAGATGCAATACTCTCATAAATTTAACTGAACAACTGTTTTTCTAAAAAAAAGAATGTTTTTTTATAAAGACATGGCATCAAGTTTGATGAGTATTTATCTGCCAGTGACATATTCCAATTTATTAATTAATACTATTAACTATGAAAAAGAATGTTGCAGCAATCGTTATTATGATGGGCTTGATAGCATGGAGTTGCTCAAAAGTTGACACAGGAAATAACGGGCTTAAGCAATCTGTTGAAAATGGGGTGGCCAATATTTCCAGTGCAGTGATGAATATATCCGGGACCGCAGGCTATCAGCTTCTTACATTGAATGATCCTTCTGCAAAATCTGACTACAGCTTCAATGATTCAATCAATTTGAGCGCTGTTTCAGGTATTTATGACTTTCAACCCGATACGGTAATGCGCATGCATTATTTTTCTCCTTACAAATTGTTTAAAAAGACAGGTGAGAGCGATAACATGATAATTAATCTTCCTGAAATGCTGGTTATGCATCCCAGGCATCTTCATTTTTTTCAGCCTCTTGATACTGTCTATCCGAACAATTTCAGCATTACTGCAAGTGATTACCATCTTTACTACAACTGGTGGCACAACTACGAGTATCAGCTTACGGCCGGTCTCATGCTGAATAATGAGAATGCTGGAAGTATGGATGTATCTTCTACCTCCAAATGGTTCCATAGCAACTCTTATTCATCCTCTTTTTCTTTTCCTGACGGATACAGAATCTCAGCCATGTGGATGGATGGTGATACGACTAGCTCGGCATTTTCTCTTTCAAAAGATAATGACACGCTTTTTAAGGAGAGCAATATTTTCATAAGACAGGATTACCACAAAAGGGAAAAACAATATGACCTCACAATAGGCGATGTTCAGATAATGAAGTCCACTGAGCTTGATTCAATACAGGTATTTGTTGGTGGAGTTCTCCAGCAGCATGCTGCCACCTTTATAACAGCCGGATCGGATACAACCGCCTCCGTATGCAGGAAGAGGGATATTCTACTCACATATGACGACGGAACTACGGCAAAACTAAGCGAACTGATATCTCCGGTCAAACAGCAACTCGGCATGCTCAGCGATGCCCTGCACAACATGTACTTTGCAAAGAATATCGTAGACTATATTGCCATCAGTATCTATTACAACGACCACGAATATCATTACTAGGTAAAGGGATAATTTAAAAACCTGCAGGCAGGTTTCTCAACCAATGAGAAACCTGCCTGTCTGGTATACTATGAACGAGAGAAGCCAGGCTATTCCCGTAGTATAAATAACAATGAATGCCGGCCATCGCCATCCTCCTGATTCTCTTTTTATTGCGGCCACAACACCGACACAAGGGAAATAGGTCAGAATAAACAGCATAAATGCGAAGGCCTCCAGAGGTGAAAAAAGTGCCTTTCCATTAGAATTTTTCTGATTCTGAATCTTCTGCACCAGGGAACTGTTTCCGGAAACGCCGTCAGCCTGGAATAAAACTCCCAGAGTACTTACCACGACCTCTTTTGCAGCAAAGCCTGACAGAATACTTACACTGAGCCGCCAGTCAAATCCCAGAGGCCTCATCACTGGTTCTATTGAATGCCCGAGTATCCCAATAAACGACTTCCCTTGTTCTTCGCTTTTCTTTTCAGCAATGAGCTTTTTGACAGATTCTTCCTTATCTGATTCAGTAATATTCAATTTATTTATCTGGCTGATCTCTCCGGCATAGTCCCTGGAAAAATGAACATTCCTGGGGAAATTACTCAATATCCAGACAAATATTGACGCAAGCAGAATTATGCCTCCGATCTTCTTCAGGTATAACTCCGTACGGAAGACAACATGCTTAATTACGCTTCTCAAGGTAGGAACCCTGTAGGGAGGCAATTCCATTACAAAAGGTATTTCCTCACTCCTGAAAAAGAACTTCTTTAAAAGCAATGCCGACAATATCGCAAAGATGATCCCAAGAAAATAGAGCATAAATAAAACTACTCCCTGGTTCCTGGAAAAAAATGCACTGATAAAGAGGATATAGACCGGGAGTCTCGCACTACACGACATAAAAGGCGTAATCATCATAGTTACAAGACGATCCCTCCTGCTCTCTATAATCCTTGTAGCCATTATAGCCGGAACGTTGCATCCAAAACCCATAAAAAGGGGAATAATTGATTTTCCATGCAAACCTATCTTATGCATCAGTTTGTCCATTATGAAGACCGCCCTTGCCATATATCCCGTATCTTCCATGAAGGAGATGAACAGGAAAAGGATTATAATATTTGGCAGAAATACCAAAACGCCGCCGACCCCGCCAAGAATCGCTTCAATAAGAAAATCTTTTGCAATACCTGCCGGCATACTGGAGCCTATAAGCCCAGATAACCTGAAAATGCCATACTCGAGCCATGATTTTGGATATCCTCCCAGTTTAAAAGTGCAGAAAAAGGTAAGCCACATAAAAAGGATAAAAATTGGTATGCCGAGATATCTATTTGTGAGCCAGTTATCTATAAGCTTAGTTTTTCTGATCTTTTCAAATTTGTTCACTCTGATGGTCTCCTTCAGCGCTCCGGAGATAAATCCGTAGCGTAGATCTGTAATTACAGTCTCTATGGGCTCTGCATAGAGTTTTTCGAGTCTTCCTGACTCTTTATTAGCCGTCTCGATTATCTCGGCAGAGTTAATACATTTTGCAATATTCACAGAGTACTCCTTATCATTTTCCAGGAGTTCAATAGAAAGATACCGGGCTGAAATTATATTTGTAAATGATCTGTTTTCCTCTATTTTGATCTTTGATTGCAAAGCACTTATGGAATTCTCGATTTCAATACCATAATTGATATGAATATGACGAACAACAGGATCCCTGTCCTCATTCACTTCAATAATCTTTTTAAAAAGTTCCTTTACTCCATTTCCTTTTGTACTCACAGTAGGAATGACAGGCACTCCCAATAATTTTCCCAGAGCAATGTAATCGAGAATATCGCCTTTTCTCTCGAGTTCGTCAAACATATTAAGGGCAATTACAAGTTGAACACCCATATCTATCAGCTGTGAGGTCAGGTAAAGATTCCTTTCAAGATTTGAGGCATCGATAATATTGACCACAATATCTGGCTTGTTTTCGAAAATATAGTTTCTTATAAACAGCTCTTCGGGAGAATAGCTTTTTATCGAATAAGTTCCGGGCAGATCGACTATAGAAAAAGAATAGCCATCCTGACTGTAACCAGCTTCCTTTGATTCGATAGTAACCCCGGAGTAATTGCCAACTTTTTCCCTTGATCCTGATGCCTGATTAAAGAGAGTAGTTTTTCCTGAATTGGGATTACCAACAAGGGCAACCTGAATATGCTTTGATTTTTCAATCCATGAACCATTCTCCTCTTCACTTATAAGTACCCCGTTAGAAGAATGAAACTCCCTGGATCTACTGCCCTTTTCAACTTCAATCAACTGGGCCTCACTGTTTCTCAATGAGATATGATATCCCATAATCCTGTACTCAATGGGATCCCTGAGAGGTGCCTTCTTTATTACTGACACCTTTTTCCCGACTACAAATCCCATTTCAGAAAGGCGTTGCCTGAACTGGCCTCTTCCCTTGATCTTCAGTATTATCCCCTCTTCCCCTTCAATCAGATCATATAATGTTGTCATCTATATACAATTCCCTTGAGAAACATCATTCCCTTGAGAAACATCAATAATAAAAGAATGTTCAGACAAGAGGCTCAAGATTCAGGATAACAGGAACCGGCAGGTAGTATACGTCATATTACGCACAGCGGGTGAGAATATGCTATTCAGGGTCGCAATTAATCTGTCTTCAGCTTTATAACAACCTTGCGGACCTCTTTATTCTCACCGATTTTCACGCTTGGCCGGTGAATATCGGAGGGAAAAAAGATAAAAAACTTATCAGGGGTTGCCACATAGCTGGTTGTTTTGTTAACTGTTACAAATGCAATATCCTTTGCAGGATCATAAGGAACTATGTCTTCCTTTTTTTCCGACAGGGGTGTTATGCTCATCTGCTCTTCTCCTGTAATAACATACTGTATATCAATATATTTACGATGCACCTCAAACCGTGCGTCTTCTTCATTCTTAGTCATATAAACACTAATTGTAGCATAGAGGTTATCCCCGTCAAGATCATATCGCCTGGGCTCAAGAATTGACAGATCATTCTCTTTCAGAAAAGCAAACGCTTTCGCCCAACGTTCCGGGTTTTTAAAATAGTAAGCAGCTAACTCCCGTTTGTTTATCGATGGATCAGGGGTTATGTTCCAGCCATTGAGCCATTCCTGTTTCTCAAACCAGCTGTCAAGTTTTTTGTTACTCCAGTGTGCAGGATCTTTAGATGAATTGCACCCGGCTAAACCAATGAGGCCTGATATTAAAATAAAAAGAATTGATTTTGTTTTCATAAAGCCGATTGTTAATTTTTGAAGTGTAAAAGTTATAAAAAATGAGAGTCAGCTCACACAAAATAAGTCAATTATTTTATAAATCCATCTATAATTTCATAACATGACCTTATCAGGGCCTCTTTCTCAGAACCATTCAACTCAGGAGGAGACTTCCTTCGATTCAGAATGTCATATATCATCCCGTTCTCAACCCCTTTATTCAGCAACAGCTCAGCAAGCACTTTTGCCACACTGACAGGAGACCTCATGAAAGGAGCTGCAATCCGATACATAATCCAAAACCATTTTTTCTGCATCCTATAGATCCCGGAACTGAAGGTGCCCGGATTAAAGCTGAAACAGAGCAGGCTCGCCTCTCTGTGCCGGGTATGCAGAAACTCGCACATCATGGCAAGATAAAGTTTCGAAGATGAATATGAGCGGACCGGACTGTAGTTATCTGGCCCAGACAAAGGACCCTTCCTTGCAGATGCCATCCTGTATACAGGTGAGGTGACTGAAGCAATCCTTATTTCCCGCATATCACTGATACTATTAAGGATGATCTCATCAATAATCAGGTGAGCCAGAAAATTGATCTGGAAAGTAGATTCCAGCCCGTTTTTCGTTACGGTGAATGACGGGGGACTCAGAATACCGGCATTATTTACTATTAAACTGATTGAATGATCGCTGCATATTTTTCTTGCTGAAGCCGCTACTGTTGACAAATCGTTAAAATCAACCCTGTAAAGAAAATATTTACCCTTAAAGCCACTTAATTTCACCAGCTGACGTCCTGTTGCAACTACGTTGAATCCATCCCGGAGGAAATGCTTCGCCAGTCCAAGCCCAAGACCGGAGGTACCTCCGGTAATTAGTATAGTCTGATTGACTGATCCCTTATGATGCATCTGCTTTAATACCTATAGTACGTAAAAGGCGTAAGGCGTAAGGTGTAAGGTGTAAGGTGTAAGGTGTAAGGTGTAAGGCGTAAGGCTTAAAAGGTGTAAGGGGTCCCTGGTCAGGTGTAATTCTTCCCCAATGCCTGATGCCCAATGCCTGATGCCTGTCTCCTACCATATTTTCTCCATTAGAAGTATATTTCTCAGCTCATTAGGCGTAATATTTTCCCTTATAATCCCGTTATTTACGACTGTAATGAAACCAGATTCTTCGGAAACAACAACTACAAGTGCATCTGAATGCTCTGACATGCCAACTGCTGCTCTGTGACGCATCCCAAAATGAGGAGGCAGCGACACCTGATCGGTTATGGGCAGAGGACATCGTGCAGCCAGGATTATATCACCTTCAATGAGAACTGCTCCATCATGAAGGGGCGTATTCTTGAAAAAAATTGTTTCGAGCAATTCAGCGCTAATACGGGCCTTAAGTATCTCTCCGGCGTCGGTAAAGAGATCCAGGCTGCTCTTCCTTCCAATCACTATCAAAGCTCCTGTCTTTTTTGAAGCCATTGATTCACATGCTCTTACAATCTGCTCGGCTTCACGCGGACTACGTTGTTCATCCTTTACAGGAAAAAAGAGCCTGCCTAATGAAAATCTGCTTCGGAAGACATATCTATTACCAATAGCAAGGAGAAATCGCCTGAGCTCCTGCTGAAATACAATAATAAGAGCGATGACACCGACACCCATGACCTGTCCGAGCAAACCGGTTATCAACTCCATATTTAGAGCCTTCACAATCAGCCAGAAGAGGTAGATAAAGAAGATCGCGATAAAAATGCTGAATGCTGCGGTTCCTCTTATAAGCCTGTAGATCTGGAACATAATAAAAGCTACCAGCACAATATCGATTATATCAAGTGTTGTTATATGAAAAGGCATATTATAGATTTTTTATTTTTGTCACCAGTCCTGATAGTCTCAACCGCTTCCTTAACGTCATGGACCCGAAGGATATCAGCCCCTTTTAGAAGAGCAACAGTATGCATGGCTGTTGTTCCGTTAAGAGCTTCGTCAGAGGAAACATCAAGCGTTTTCCATATCATTGATTTCCTGGAAATACCAACAATTATGGGCAATCCTGCAACCAGGAGATCGTCGAGGTGTCTCATAAGTTCAAAGTTATGGGCAATTGTTTTTCCAAACCCGAATCCAGGATCAATAATTATATCTTTCACTCCTGCCGATTTAAGCCGGAAAATTCTTTTGGCAAAATATTTCAGGATATCAGCAACAATATCATCATAGACGGGATTTTTCTGCATAGTCGACGGTATTCCCTGCATGTGCATCATAATATACGGTACATTAAGCCTTTCCACAGCGTTGTGCATTTTACTGTCGCCATCGCCACCCGAAATATCATTAATCATGTCAGCTCCGGTCTCCAATACTGCCTCGAGAGCAATTTCCGATCTGAAAGTATCGACCGAAATTATTACATCACTGAATTCATTCCTTATAATCTTTATTGCCCAAAGCACCCTCCTCCTCTCCTCTTCAGGCGTTATATCGGCAGCTCCAGGACGGGAAGAATACCCTCCCACATCCAGGATTGAGGCGCCTTCCCCAATCATCCTGCGTGCTGCTGCAATGATATCTTCTTCAGTATTATACCTGCTATCCTTATAAAAGGAATCAGGAGTAATATTAAGTACTCCCATTACCTTTGGTATCTCCAGGTCGACCAGTTTACCACCGGCATTTATATATCTCGGTTTTGAAAGCAAAAAAATATTTTATTTGACTAAATTAATGAATTTAAACAATGTCACTCACTATCTCCCGAATTCTTTCAACAATAACACCTTCAGATTTCCTTCTTTGAAGAGTGGTTATTACATTTGCAATCAAAGAAATCAATACGAAAATGAAGCTTTTTGTCATAGAAGGGGTCGATGGTGCCGGAAAATCCACCCAGTTAAAACTGTTGAAAGACTTCTTCTCAGATAAAGGCTATAAATGTGAGTATCTTCACTTCCCCAGAACCAGGGCACCTTATTTCGGGGAATTGATAGCCAGATTTCTGAGAGGTGAATTCGGCAGCATAGGGGATGTCGATCCCTACCTGGTAGCCATGCTTTATGCCGGCGACAGGAAAGATGCCTCGCATATGATAACCAGCTGGCTTAAAAGCGGAAAGATAGTCCTTCTGGACAGATACACCTACTCCAATATAGCATACCAGTGTGCCAAATTGACTGAAATATCCGAACAGGACAAGCTAATGGAGTGGATCCTTAAACTTGAGTTTGAACATTTTGAGATTCCCCGTCCTGATCTCAATATTTTTCTCGATGTACCGTTTGCCTTTACAGAGAAGAAACTTGCCGGGACAAGGACGGGAGAAGACAGAAGCTATCTTAACGGATCCAGGGATATTCATGAGGAGAGTCTGGATTTCCAGGCCAGGGTCAGGGATATGTACCTCAAAGTATCCAAATCAGACGACAGGCTGGCGGTTGTAGATTGCGGCAGTTCTGATGGAAACAATGCTGCCACCAGGGGAGATTTTTGAACTTCTTTCCGGTTTGCTTAAAAAAAGAAAATTCATCTGACATGAAGATAATCAGGTTATTAAGCAGGACCATTACAGGACTGGTATTTATATTCTCGGGTACCGTTAAAGCTATTGATCCCTGGGGTTCGGCATATAAGTTTCAGGACTATTTCCAGGCCTTCCATTTAAATTTTCTTAAGAGTCTCGGCCTCCCTCTGGCGATATTGTTATGCACGGCAGAATTTCTTGCAGGGCTGTCGGTTCTCTCAGGCATAAGACAAAAAACCGGCATAATTACAGTAATGATCCTGATGCTGATTTTCACACCACTGACATTCATTCTTGCACTGACGAATCCTGTTTCAGATTGCGGATGCTTTGGAGATGCCATTCATCTTACCAACTGGCAGACTTTCGGAAAAAACATCATTCTGCTGGCAGCGGCATTTGTTCTGTATGGCAGGCATGAAACAATCTATACAACTTTTCAAAACATCGACCGAATGGTTAATGGTCACCCTGGCAGCTGCAATCTTCATCCTGTTTAACATATTCAACCTCAGGTACCTGCCGGTCATTGACTTTCTGCCATACAAAACCGGCGTTAAAATTGCCGATAAAATGGTCATTCCGGTGGGTGCTAAGGCAGATATTTACAATACGACTTTTATTTATGAAAAGGATGGACAACAGAAAGAGTTTTCGCTTGAAAACTATCCTGCAAATGATACTTCCTGGAAATTTATTGACCAGAAATCCGTTCTAATAAGCAGGGGATACACCCCTCCCATACACGATTTCAGTATTAACGGACCTGATGGTGAGGATCTTACACAAAAAATACTGACAGATACGGGGTATACATTGTTAATGGTCACCAAAAAACTTAAAGAGGCTACGAGAACTCATCTTGAGGAAGGATTTGATCTCGGAAGATACTGTTCATCATTAGGGATTAATTTTTTGATTCTTACGGCGTCAGGCAGCGAAGAGGTAAAAAGTTTTGACAACGGGCTCATTTTCTGTTCGACGGATGAGACGACATTGAAAACGATGGTCAGGGCTAATCCGGGGTATATGCTTCTTAAAGATGGTGTTATAAAAGATAAATGGTCATCGGCAGGCTGCCCCGACAAAGAATGGTTTGGTGGCCTGGTAAAGCAAAGCTTAAACAGGTGATGCTCTGAAACCTTTAATGATTTGTACCTTTGAATTATAATAATTTTAAAAAATTGAATTTTATGAGAAAAAAGATTGTTGCAGGTAACTGGAAAATGAATATGGATCTGTCGGAAGGGCTGAAATTTGCGGCTTCAGTAGATAAATACTTCAGGGAAAAACCATCGGAACGGGGATTGGTTATAATGTGCACTCCTTTCATTCATCTTGCAGGTGCCGCTGAAATTTTAAAGCATGGCAAGGTTGCCCTCGGTGCTCAGAACTGTGCTTCTGAAGCCTCAGGAGCATATACGGGTGAAGTTTCCGCCTGGATGGTAAAAAGCACAGGTGCCGAATATGTTATCATAGGACATTCAGAAAGGAGAAGTTATTATCAGGAAGACGACAAGCTTCTTAATAAAAAGACATTACTGGCTATCAACAGCGGCCTGAAAGTGATCTTTTGCTGTGGAGAATCATTGAACGAGAGAGAATCTGAAAAACATTTCGTGATCGTTAAGAGACAGCTGGAAGAAGGATTGTTCACGCTTACTGAAGAACAAATGGATATGATAGTGCTTGCTTATGAACCTGTCTGGGCGATAGGAACCGGATTGACGGCCTCCCCTGATCAGGCACAGGAGATGCATAAATATATCCGTGACCTTGTTAAGGAGAAATATGGAAATGATTGCGCAAAAAAGCTGCCTATACTGTATGGAGGAAGCTGCAAGCCATCAAATGCTGCTGAAATATTTTCGAAGCCGGATGTCGACGGTGGCCTTATTGGCGGAGCATCGCTTAAGAAAGAGGATTTTACAGCGATTGTGGAAGCTTTATAAACAATCAACAATTTCATATGCCAAGAAAGCTGATATTTTACTTCATAATGTTGTTTTCCCTGATACCATTAAGTCTATCAGGACAGGTAAAATCAGCTTTCACCGGTGATATAGTGACATTCAGGCAGGAGCTTACAAGCTTTATGGGACCAAACCTCAATGCAGAGCAGAAAGCGAACCTGAATAAGTTTATTACAAGATGGGATAGCGCTGCTTTCAATAAAGTCGATATGACCATGATTGTTGATATCGCCAGTCAGATGTCAGGCAGACTGATGCGGCCGAATCCCCATTTCAACGACTTCCTTGTTACAATCAACTATTTTATCGATTACAAAAGAGATAATGAGTTCTTTACCAACTGGCTCCGGGGTTTAAGTGAAATTGCCTTTAATCCCCGGATCTCCAGTGACAATATCATAAGGTATTTCAGAAATACCGGATCGATGCTCAAGGAAAATATACTTTCTGAGTCAGGTAGCGTCAGATGGAAGGTAAAAGACAGCAGGTTGCAGTTTGAGCACGACACCACATTCTATGTATTGATCTCGGATGCAACGCTTACCTGCTATTCACAGAATGACAGTACTGAAATTTATAATGCCACTGGAACATATTATCCTGAAATTCAGATTTTTAAAGGCACAAAAGGGATTATCACCTGGGAAAAGGCAGGTTATCAGAGAAAGGATGTATTTGCCGAAATAAAAAATTACACGATCAATACTTCAAAGAACAACTTCACAATAGATTCTGCAAAGCTAACCAACAAAGCATACTTTCAGAAGCCTGAGCTAGGACAGCTTTCTGATAAAACAACCAGTTTCAGGAGCACAGGAAAAGGCCAACTTTCCTCTTTTTATAACTTATACTAAGCATTTCCGCCTTGAAAATATTTTCAAGGGTGTCAATTATGAAGGAGGACTCTCCTTTGAAGGAGCAAATGTTAAGGGAACAGGTGAAAATTATTCCCCGGCCAGAGTAACTCTTTTCAGAAATGATACTCTATATATTAATATCGCATCTAAAGAATTCCTCTTCTCAAAAACCGGTCTTAACAGCCAGGAAACAGCTGTTTCACTTTACCTTAAAAAGGATTCTATTTACCATTCCAATCTCGGATTTTCATACATCGCCGATACAAGGCAGGTGAACCTGTTCCAAACCAATAACCCTATTTCCAAGAGTCCTTTTTTCAATTCATACCATGGTCTGGACATGTACTTTGAATACCTTTCCTGGAATATGAATACTTCAAAAATAATTCTTTCAAGGGCAAGGGGGTCATCCATCGGCAGGGCTAAGTTTGAATCAATATCTTACTTCAACTCTGAAGATTTTCTGAACCTTATGGGGCTCGACAATTACCATCCCCTTAATCGTCTCCTTAAGTTTGCTGAATATTATTACTCGGAAACATTTCCTGTTGCGGAATTTGCCCGTTGGCTCAACAAACCGGAGGAGTCTGTTATCGGCTTGTGCATAGATCTTGCCAATAAGGGTTTCATATTCTACGACCGTGCAAATAATGAGGTTACGATAAAGAAAAAAACAAAAGACTATATTGATTCCTACGCAAAGAGAAAAGACTATGATGACCTTATTGTTTTAAGTGAAACAACAACTCCCACAGATAATGCTATCCTCGATCTGTCTGATTATAAGATAACTGTCAACGGAGTTAGCGGCGTTGCCCTGAGTGACTCCCAGCGCGTGGCTATCTTTCCTTACGGCAAGCAGCTTCTTATTGGCAGGAACAGAAGCCTTCAGTTTGACGGAGTCGTGGAGGCAGGTCTTTTTACTATTTTTGCCCATAATGTTACATTCAGCTACGATACTTTCAACCTGAGGCTGGGACGGATAGACTCCATCCGGGTAGCAGTAGAGACTGACAGAATGGATCTCTACGGAAATCCTGTTTCAAAACAGGTAAACAATATTCTGCAGAAAGGCTCTGCTGAATTATTGATTGACAAGCCAAATAATAAATCAGGACTTAAAAGCTTCAAAGAATATCCTATAATAAGTACAAATGCCTATTCCTATATCTTTTACGATAAGATCCCAGGACTCGAAGGCATCTATAAACAGAAGGATTTTTATTTTAAGGTTGATCCATATAGTTATAAGGATATCGATCATTTTAATGTAGAAGATATGGATCTCTCGGGGGAATTTGTAGGAGGCGGTATACTTAAGCCTACACGGCAGCGTCTGATAATTCTGGAAAATAATTCTTTTGGATTCAACATGACAATTCCCGCTGAAGGAATTGAACTCTATGGTGGCAAGGCAAGGCTGTTCGATACAATAAACATGAGTAACATGGGATTGATTGGAAGCGGCAAACTCAGTCATCTTACGTCGTTGACCAACTCCAGGGAATATAAGTTTTTCCCGGACTCAATGACAACCATTGCCGCAGCTTTTGATATGAAAAAAGATTCAACCGGATTATTCCCGGTGCTCAACAGCAATAAAGTTGATATCAAATGGCTGATAGATAAAGATGAATGGCTGGCATCCAACTCTCCGGGAAAGACATTTAGAATGTTTGATAACGGTACGACTCTGGACGGCAAGCTGAAACTGACCCCGGAAAAAATGAACGGGTCGGGAATAGTTGATATGACCAATTCAAGAATCACTTCAAACCAGTTCAGTTTCAATGGAAATTCCATAAAGGCCGATACTGCTGACTATAATCTGAAATCACTTACTGCCAATGGCTACTCTTTCATAGCTGAGAATGCCAATACCAGCATTAATTTTGAGACCAGGATGAGCAACTTCCATCTCAATACCGATTCCTCCATGGTTAAGTTTCCTGAACTGGAATACATCTGTACCATGACGGACTTTACATATAACATGGAGACAAGGATCCTGAGCATGGAGCAGAAAGGTAAATCCAATACACCTCTCCTTACTCCCGACAAGCTAATCAGGGTTAATTATGCAAATCTTGACAACCCTACATTCTTTTCCACAAATAATCAGAGTGACACAATTACTTTTTCTGCATGGAAGGGCAGCTATCATCTTGATCAGGAATATATTGAAGCTGAAAATATAAACTATATCCATATTGCCGACGCTTTAATCCAGCCTAAAAACGGAACAGTAACAATTACAAGAAGAGCAAGGATCCAGCCTTTGGACAGCGCCATTATAGCCCTTAATAACAGGCATATACTGCATTCGGCCAAAATCGATATTGAGTCCACGAAGAGATACTCCGGAAGTGCTGTCTATGATTATGTCAATGATAATAACGAGGTACAGGAGATAAAATTTCCTGAGCTGCATGTAGATACACTTACCACGACCGCCATAGGGTTTATACCGGCAGAACAAAAGTTCAGGTTAAGTTCTGCATTTACATTTTCAGGAGATGTTATGCTTTCTTCCAGAGCTGAACAGCTGACATTTACTGGCTCTGCAGGCATTATTAACACATGCAGCAATATTAACAGTTACAATATTAAATTCAAATCGAAGATTGATCAGAGGAATGTCATGATACCGGTAAGCGATAAACCCAGGGATATGAATGACAATCCTGTCTTTTCAGGTTCAATGATCAATACCGACTCAACACATATTTACCCCGCGTTTCTCTCACCTAAAAAATCATGGAGCGATGTCGCACTAGTAAGTTCGGAAGGCTATCTATGGTACGAGAAGGCAAGGGGCAGATACCTGATTGCTTCGATGGAAAAACTGGCCGACCATAAAATTCCGGGAAATATGGTTGGATTTGATAAGAACTATTGTGTCCTTACAGGTGAGGGCAATCTGAATTTCGGTGCAAATTTTGACCTGGTTAAGCTGAACAGTGCAGGTAGTGTTACTGAAATCATCGATTCCGGAAAGGTCAATATAGATGCCATCCTGGGTCTCAATTTCTTTTTCTCGGCCGACGCCCTTAAGATGATGGCGGAGGATATCAGGTTGAAACCCTCATTAAAGCCGGTTAACCTGAATTCTGACCTGAATGTAAGGGGAATGAAAGATCTTTTAGGCGTATCCGCTGCATCACAACTCAAAGAGGATCTGGATCTTTTCGGTTCGACAAAAACACTTCCTAAGGAATTCGATTATCAGCTTCTGCTCAACGATGTTAAACTTTACTGGAATGAATCCACCTCTTCATTCCGGTCCACCGGGAAAATAGGGATAGGATTTATCGGGCCCCAGGCAGTCAACGTATATGTTGATGGTTATATTGAAATCCAGCGGAGAAGAACCGGTGACCTGATAGATGTTTATCTTAAAGCGGACCCGTCAACCTGGTACTATTTCTCATATTTCAGAGGTGTCATGATGACCCAGTCGAGCAACAACAATTATAACACTCTGATAGCCAATATTAAGCAGAATGCAAGAAAGCATCCTGATTCAAATTCCAAAACTCCCTATACCTATATGATTTCCGTTGAGAATCGTGTTGAACGTTTTCTGAGCAGAATGACTGAAGACGCAGGAGTGCAGGAAGCTCCGCTTAAATAACATCGTGCCGTCCTCTCTCTCCAAGTTCTATCAGCTCCATATCATGAATATCCTTACCATCGATGCTGAAACGTATTGCAGTCATAAATTTATGGAATCCGTTATATCCGGCTGCACCTGGATTCAGATATAATAACCCCGCCTTATTGTCATACATTATTTTCGCTATATGAGAATGACCGCATATGAAAATATCGGGTGGATTTTCATAAATGGCGGCTCTTATCCGCCGGTCATAGTTTCCTGGAATACCACCGATGTGAGTAATCCATATCTTCAAATCCCCAACCTGGAAAAACAGATCTTCCTTATAGCTTCTTCTGACCTTATCCCCATCGATATTGCCATATACTGCCCGAAGAGGCTTGATTGCTGCGAGAGTATCAGCAATCTCCATGCCACCAATATCACCTGCATGCCATATCTCATCGCATGAATCAAGATATTCCGGCAGACTGGGATGGATCCAGCCATGAGTATCAGATAACAGACCTATTTTCATAAGTGATATTTTTCTATATGATTATTATATTTCAACCCAGGCTTCGGCTGAAGCCTGAGTTTTCCCGTCACTCCAATTCCCTGGTAACACAAAGGTGAAGAATAAGATTCAAATCTTATGCAATTTTTCTCTAATTTTGTGCAAACATTTATACATGCAGATATATTATGCACCCGACATTTCTGGCAATGAATATATTCTTGATGAGAGAGAGTCGGGTCATTGCATCCGGGTACTCAGGATGAAAAGAGGTGCTGCAGTAAGGGTAATCGATGGAAAGGGGAACCTCTATGAAGCTGTAATAGTCAATCCAGATCCGAAGAAGTGTTCCCTGGAAATTACGGGAGTCATCAGGGATTTCGAAAAGCGTAATTACAAACTCCACATTGCGATTTCTCCGCTCAAAAATCATGAGCGGTTTGAATGGTTCATAGAAAAAAGTGTTGAGATAGGCGTTGATGAAATAACACCAGTTATCTGCACCAATACTGAAAAACAGGGCATTAAGAGGGAGAGGATCAAGAACCTGATCATATCTGCAATGAAACAGTCGTTGAAATCAACTCTTACCAGGCTGAATGAGCCCTGCCTGTTCAGTGATTTTATCGAAAGTAAACAGGGTGGAATGAAGATGATAGCACATTGCAATAAAACATCAGGACGAATGAAGGTTGCTGAGATTTATTCGAAGGGTGATGATGCCGTTATACTGATTGGTCCTGAAGGTGATTTCTCATCAGCTGAAATAAATGCAGCCGAAGAAATGGGCTTCCGGCCTGTCCATCTTGGACAGAGCAGGCTGAGAAGCGAAACAGCAGGCATTGCTGCCTGCTATTCCGTTTACAGCATTAACCTGTAACAAAGCTTTTACCTGGCCTTAAAAATTACCGTTTCCCCGATTTCCTTTTTAGGTACCTTGTAAAACTCAGTGAAACGGCACATACCGCAGGATATAAAGGTGAATCTTCAGTTTTGCAAGCCTATTGACTTTAACAGGAAAGAGCCCGAAGCCCATATTTCACCTGTTTCGTACTGGCCGTTCCCGCATTTGGGGCATTTGTACTTTAAATCTGGTCCATTATTAGTCTGATTTGGAATTTTCCGAATTTGGTCTCCGTCTGCCTGATTTTTTCAGTGCCTGATCGAGTAAATATTCGATTTGCCCGTTGGTACTGCGGAACTCATCAGCAGCCCACTTCTCCAAAGCCTTTAGCTTCTTCGTATCAATCCTAAGAACAAACGGTTTTTTTTCGCTCATGTCAATTATTAAATGTTCCTGCATTTAAAACCGGAGTAGCATCCTTATCACCACAAAGAACCACCATCAGGTTGCTGACCATTGCGGCTTTCTTCTCCTCATCCAGTTCAACAATTTTCTTTACAGACAACTGCTCAAGTGCCATCTCAACCATTGAAACCGCACCCTCGACGATTTTGAACCTGGCGGAAACAACTGCGGAGGCCTGCAGCCTTCTCAGCATTGCGTTTGCAATTTCCTCAGCATAAGCTATATAATTGATCCTGGCTTCAATAACTTCAATCCCGGCGATCTGAAGTCTCTCCCTTATTGTCCCCTTATAAGCCCCAAACAGGACTAAAACACTGGATCAGTTAGGATCTACGACTGTAAACCCGGAATAGTAATTATAAACAGCAGTGCCAATATTACTCACGGCCAGATCATTTCCAGGAGAAATCCCCCTATGGCACCGCCGAGGAGGAGGATAGCCAGCAGAAGTGCCACATACCCTGAAACAGGTTTTACGGTAAATTCATTTTTCATAGCTTATGATATTATATTAATATCACAAAGATATTATTTTGAATATATTTATATAAAGAAAAACACAGGAAAATTTTCCTGTGTTTTTCTTTATTGCATTTTTCTGATTTTTTGGATCAGTTTATCTGTCAATTCCCGCTCCGGTACAGGTTTGATGTAACAGAGAAGATCAATCACATCACAAAACTGGGCATTTAAGCCCCAGGCATCTTCAATAAGGTCTGTTTCATTGACTTTGATCTCATGATGTGAAATAAAGTGAGTAGAATTTAATCCCATAGGCATCATCATTTCTTTTTTAAATAGAAACGACCGGGAAAAAATAATATTGCACAATCAGAAAAAAAATTCAATAAAACGAATCCCTGAAAAAGCAGTTAAATAAGATCAGCTGAGAGTGAGTGTTATTTGTTTCTCATCCATTATCTTCCGGAGGTTGATCAGTGCATATCTCATACGTCCGAGAGCTGTATTGATACTGACATCCGTTATTTCTGCTATTTCCTTAAAGCTCAGGCCAGCATAATGGCGCAATATAACCACCTCTTTCTGATCATCCGGAAGATGGGTTATCATTTTCCTTATATCTTTCTGCACCTGGCGCTTTATCATGTCCTCTTCGACATTGCTATCTGAGAATCGTCTGGAATTGAAGATATCGGATTCATAGTTGTCATTCGACACCGTGTTCATCTGTTTGATCCTTCTGAAGTGGTCGATAATGAGATTATGGGCGATTCGCATCACCCACGAGATAAATTTCCCGTTATCATAATAGCGACCGGATTTAACAGACTGAATAACTTTCAGGAATGTATCCTGAAAGATATCTTCAGCAAGTGCCTGATCGCGTATATAAAGGTTTATATACGCAAAAACTTTGTTCTTATGACGGTGGATTAGTTCTTCAAAACAAGACTCCTCACCTTTTATGAACCTCATTATCAGTTCATAATCGGAATTGATTTCATTCATAACTCTCTCTTTAATTAATCAGAGTAGAGATTCTTTATAGGCAGTCCTCCGTTTTTTAGAATTAGTTTGAATACAAAGAAAACAATTTTTTTTAATTTGAAAGTATTACTTTTGGATTTTTACATGAATTTAGCATTTTTTTTTAAAATAGTTAGAAAAGGGAGTGATGCAGGGGTTCATAGAGATCAAGGGGGCAAGGGTACATAATCTGAAGAATACCAGTATTAATATACCGAGAGATAAGCTTGTTGTAATAACGGGTGTATCGGGCTCAGGTAAATCGTCGCTTGCCTTTGACACAATATATGCCGAAGGTCAGAGAAGATATGTCGAGAGTCTCTCCTCCTATGCCAGGCAATTCCTTGGGAGGATGAACAAGCCTGAGGTTGATTTTATAAACGGTATACCCCCTGCCATCGCAATAGAACAGAAAGTAAACAGCCGTAATCCGAGATCCACGGTCGGTACATCGACTGAAATCTATGATTATATGAGACTTTTGTTTGCAAGGATAGGTCGCACTTATTCCCCTGTCTCAGGCAGGGAGGTCAGGAAGCACAGCGTAGATGATATTGTTGATTTTCTGGCCTCTCTCAAGGAAGGAACCAAAGTTATTATCACCTCCTGTGGTGTGGTACCTGACAACATTGAGCTATCCGAGTATTTCTCCTTTCTTGTCAAGCAGGGTTTCAGCCGAATCGAGGTTGAAGGTGAAATAATCAAACTTGAGGATATAACATCGTTTGAAGCCTATAAGCCAGGGAAATGTGTGAATATTGTCATTGACAGGCTTGTCATAAACCATAATTCCGACAATTTCAGCAGGGCTGCCGATTCGGCACAAACCGCATTTCTGACCGGCAAGGGATTTTGCCAGGCGGTTATACTCGACGACAGTGGTGTTCGCAGGGAAAGTTTTTCTAACAAGTTTGAAGCTGACGGTATAATTTTTGAAGAACCGACCGAGTATCTTTTCAGTTTCAATAACCCGCTTGGAGCATGCCCCGTTTGTGAGGGCTACAGCAAGATTATCGGAATTGATGAGAGCCTGGTAATACCAAATCAGAATCTCTCTGTATATGAGGATGCTATTGTCTGCTGGAAAGGTGAAACCATGAAGAAGTGGAAGGAAAGGCTGATATCCAGTGCGGAACTCTTTGATTTCCCTATACATAAACCCTATTATCAGCTTTCCGATGAACAGAAACAGTTAGTGTGGAAAGGAAACAGGTATTTTTATGGAATTGACCACTTCTTTCAACATCTGGAGGAGAAAAAATACAAGATACAGTACAGGGTCCTCCTTAGTCGCTATAGGGGGAAAACTATCTGTCCCGAGTGTAAAGGATCAAGGCTTAGAAAGGAGGCAGGGTATGTGAAGGTTGCCGGGTTTACCATACAGGATCTTGTATCAACCCCCGTCGGAAAACTTTATGAAATATTCCGGGATGTTAAACTTGAAAATGAAGATGCAAAAATTGCAGAACGTCTGTTAAAGGAGATCACTGTAAGATTGCGGTTTTTAATTGATGTAGGTTTGCCATACCTTACACTCGACAGGCTCTCATCCTCCTTATCGGGAGGGGAGTCACAGAGAATCAATCTGTCCACATCCCTGGGGAGCAATCTGGTAGGCTCGATGTACATCCTCGACGAGCCAAGCATAGGTCTGCATCCGCGTGATACCAATCTTTTAATAAATGTTTTGAGGGAGTTAAGGGATCTGGGCAATTCCGTTCTTGTGGTGGAGCATGAGGAGGAGATAATCAGGGCTGCTGACGAGATAATTGATATGGGACCGGAAGCCGGTAGACTCGGAGGTGAAGTCATTTACCAGGGAGGCCTTGACCTTACCGATTCGAACAAGTCACTCACAGCCGGTTATCTGAGCGGCAGACTGTCGGTGCCTGTGCCCCGCAGCAGGAGAAAATGGAATAGCTATATTGAGATAAAAGGGGCCAGGGAAAACAATCTGAAATCAATCGATGTCAGGTTCCCGCTACATATAATAACTTCCGTAACCGGAGTAAGCGGTTCCGGCAAGTCAAGCCTGGTATCGGATATCCTCTACAGAGTACTGTCAAACAGGATCAGCGGGAATAATCTGAAGCCTGGTCACTTCAGGGAAATGACAGGAGACATATCACGGATCACGTCTGTGGAACTGGTGGATCAGAATCCTATCGGTAAATCCAGCAGATCAAATCCCGTCACATACCTGAAGGCTTATGATGAGATCCGTAAGCTGTATTCTGAACAGCAGGCATCAGTTCAGAATAATTTCAAACCATCTCACTTTTCCTTTAATATTGAGGGGGGAAGATGCGAGGAATGCCAGGGTGAAGGCATCATAAGGGTTGAAATGCAGTTTATGGCGGATGTTGAGCTTACCTGTGAGACCTGCAAAGGTATGCGGTTCCGCAAAGACATCCTGGAAGTCCGTTATCATGGCAAAAATATTTACGACATGCTTGAGATGACAATTGACGATGCGATTGATTTCTTCAGCGAGCACCCTGGAAAAAGTGAAAAGAGAATTATTGAAAAACTCAGACCCCTTTCCGATGTAGGACTGGGATATATCAAAATGGGGCAATCGTCGAGTACGCTTTCCGGTGGAGAAAGCCAGAGGGTTAAGCTTGCTTATTTCCTGAGCCAGGAACGTGGAAGCGGACACATCCTTTTCATTTTCGACGAACCCACTACCGGATTACATTTTCATGACATCAACAAACTGTTAAAATCAATCAATGCGCTAGTAGATCATGGTCATTCAGTAGTTCTTATAGAACATAACCAGGAAGTTATAAAAAGTTCCGACTGGATCATTGATCTGGGTCCTGAGGGTGGTGAAGAGGGAGGATATGTCGTTTTCGAGGGAAAACCTGAAGATCTTGTAAGATGCAAAGAATCATATACCGGCAGGTATTTCTCTGAGAAATTGAAATAGTAGAGACGTTGCATGCAACGTCTCTACGGCATGCAACGTCTCTACTATTTTTTCACCTTGAATCCAAACATTATTGATACGCATCCGCTGGCAGGTGCTTCTCCCGGTTTATTGAACGAATTGACTTTAATAACCAGTTTCAGCTGCTGACTTGACTGAAGCTTGAAATCCCAGGTTGTCGCATAATTTTCATCCTTATTTGAATAGAGGACATTCTTGTTTGCGTCGAGGACCCTGAATTCGATATTCGGGAAGTTTTTCTTCCCCGCATATTGCAACCCTGTAATCCATATCGGAATAGAAATGTCTTATAAAGTTCTGCCTCTTCTCCTTCAACAAGAATCGCGGCATGATAATTACCATCATGAATATAATTTCCAAGTTCAGGCAGGCATACTTTTTTTGCAAAAGCCTTGCACTGAGCCTCAGCATTAAGAGTGACTAATATAAACAAAGCAAGGATCGGGATGATTCTGTATATTCTCATGGCTATTGTTATTTTACAAATGAAGTTCTGATTTCAGCTACCACTGCTGCAAGCTCTTTAAATACTGCAGGTGTCATATCCGTTTTTACTTCCGATTTGAGAACCGTTGTATTCGAATTCTTGT
Source organism: uncultured Bacteroidales bacterium (assembly GCA_963789465.1). Taxonomy (GTDB): domain Bacteria; phylum Bacteroidota; class Bacteroidia; order Bacteroidales; family VadinHA17; genus LD21. The sequence goes on along the minus strand of CAWBLL010000019.1, from coordinate 606,286 downwards.
CATACTCTGGTCTGACCCGTGAGGTCGTAATTGTATCTTGTCAAATACTGTCTTCAGCCTGTTAACCTGAAGAATGATCTCGTCAACTGAAGGATTACCCTTATTGTTATTGAGAAGATTCAGAAGGATATCGATGGAAAGTTTCTGGTCGATGATCCGGCCAACAAGTTTATTCCCGTTAAAATCATCCATATCAACAAGCTGTGTAGAAATATATAGCCCTTCAAACCATCCGCCTACAAGAACTATTGCTGCAATAGCAGCCTGCCCGTTATCTTCCAGGTAGGAACTTGAGTTCATAAATGTTTCACTCACAATTTCCATTATTACCTCACTGTTATTGATATTTTCCTCCAGCCTGTCCATTGTCGGTTGATCAATAATTTTCAGAATGCCGAGACCATCAGCCATCTTCTTGGCGGCATTCATGTAATCTATTATCAGCTGGGTTTGCTCATAAAGACTGGCAAAACTAAGATCGCAAGTATATATACCGAGATTAAGGGCCATGCTTTTGTTCGTTACATAATTACCTGTGTTGTTCACAGGATTGAGCAGGCTTTGGTCAAAACGGGCTCCCGCTGATTTGATAAGCATGGCTGATTCCAGAGGTGAGGGCAAGGCATTGAAGATTTTTTCAGCATTTTTAAGTTCATCAACAACAGCTGTATTGCCGTTTGGAACTTCCACAGTATCCCCTACTTTTGATTCTTTCCTTCCTCCAGACTTGCAGCAGGTAAGAATACTTGCAAGAAGAAAGATTCCCACAAAGATACCCGTGCCAATTCCATATTTTTTATTCATGGTAGAAAATTTTAGGTGTCACAACTAATTGCCCACTAAATTAGTATATTATTTTAATTTTTCAAAAAGCGCCTTAAGTAATTGATGTGATTTATACCTTTGTACAAAATATCCGTGAAATGATAAGATCTGACAAGAAAGTGAAAGAACTTTCAGTGCTGCTCTCAAATACCGACAGTCTGCTGATAGCCGAAGGAATAGCTCTGCTAAGAGAGGAGGAACCTTTCGAGGGAGCTGTTGGCTTGCTTGCATCTTTTTATGACAATACTGAGGACATGCCGGTTAAAAGAAACATTGAAGGATTCCTGAATGATATTAAGGATCAGTCTGTCAGAAAGGAAATTATGACGGAGATAAAAAAGCCACTCAAACAGGCAACAATCACTATGCTTTTAGCATCCTGCTGGCAATCCGGACTTGACTATTCCGACTTCACACGCGATCTGGCAGATATTTTTCTTAAGTCGGATTATTTAACCGCACTTGAATGTCTGACTGTGATCGAGGAATCCGTACATGAGCTGGGTAAGGCAAAAAAGAATGAAATATTAAAAATTATCGAAGAGTATCCGACTGAGTCCTCAAACGAAAAATCAAATCTGACCAGGGAACTTATACTTATTCTTAAACAGGATTAGGGAAAAATGGTAGTCCTAAGAACTATCCGAAGGATCTCTTTCAGCCGGCTACCCCGGATCTCTCTCCGAAAATCAGGCTTCCCACCCTTATCATTGTGCTTCCTTCCTTAATAGCTTCTTCATAGTCACCAGACATTCCCATTGAAATCTCCCTGAAGTATTCATCTGACTGAAAATATTTATTTTTCAGATCATTGAACAACTGGCTCAGTGATCTGAATTCCTTTTGGACCCTCTCATGGTGGGAAGTAAACGTTGCCATACCCATAAGACCGCAAATCCTTGCAGATTTAAGTTCATGGAACTCAGACGATTTCATCATCTCTTCAATTTCCTCCCTGTTGAATCCGAATTTTGTATCCTCTCTGGCTATATGGACCTGAAGAAGAACATCCACCACCCTGTTTATCTTTAACGCTTCGGCATTAATAGTGGATAGTAGTCTGAATGAATCGACTGAGTGGATCATTCCCACAAATGGAACTACGTATTTAACCTTGTTGCGCTGAAGATGGCCGATAAGGTGCCATTCTATGTCAAAAGGAAGAAGTTCTCTTTTACTCAGAAATTCCTGCACTCTGTTCTCCCCGAATCGTCTCTGTCCGGCATTATAAGCTTCCATAATGGCTTCAACCGGCCTGGTTTTTGAGACAGCTATAAGCTTTACATACCCGGGAAGCGACCGGGAAAGGGAAATAATATTTGAGGCAATTTCTGACATAAAGTAAAGGACGTCTTATTCTGTAAAAATCGGTTTTCTCCCTGTTGAACTGTATAATAAAAGGAATGCCGGCCAGGAGGAACAGAGAGAAAAGGAAGGGCATTTAAGGCAATACATTCAATCAGTCAAGAAGATGGATCACCAGTCCGCTTCTTAATTTAGGTTCGAACCAGGTTGTTTTCGGAGGCATAATATTTCCAGAATCGGCAATCAGTATCAGTTGCTTCATAGACACCGGGTAAAGTGCGAAGGCAACTTTCATCTCACCGCTGTCGACTCTCTTCTTAAGCTCTTCAAGTCCCCGGATGCCACCCACAAAATCAATACGCTTGGATCTCCTGAGATCCTGGATATCGAGAACAGGACTTAATATCTGGTTGGTGAGAATTGTAACGTCAAGTTGGCCAATAGGGTCATCATCGTCATATGTTCCCTCCCTGGCGGTGAGGCTGTACCACTTACCGTCGAGATACATTGAAAAGTTATGCAGCTTCGACGGCTTATATGTTCCAGTGCCCTTTTCAATAACAATAAAACCTTTTTCAAGTTTTGCAATCATTTCAGGGGTGGTGAGTCCGTTAAGATCTTTTACAACTCTGTTGTAATCTATTATCCGAAGCTGATTATCCGGAAAGTGTACGGCCATGAAATAGTTATATTCTTCCGATCCGTTATGAGAAGGGTTTCTTTCTCTCCTTTCTTTTCCAACAAGTGCTGCAGCGGCAGTGCGGTGATGGCCGTCAGCCACATAGGTAAAGGGAACCTTTTCGGCGAACAGTTTTTCAATTTGCCGGTTTGTCTCCTCCTGTCTGACAAGCCAGAAGTGGTGTCCAAATCCATCTTCCGCAACAAAATCGTATTCGGGCTTTTCACCGGCAACGATTTTGCTCACTATATCATCTATCTCTTTAACTGCAGGATATGCAAAAAATACTGGTTCTATATTTGCATTATTGGCTCGTATATGCACCATTCTGTCCTGCTCCTTGTCGGGACGCGTAAGCTCATGCTTTTTAATTATCCCGTTCATATAATCGTCAACCGAAGCGCATCCGACTATTCCATACTGGGTCCTTCCTTCCATGGTCTGGGCATAGATATAATAGGCAGGGGCTTTATCCTGAACAAGCCATCCTTTTTTTTGCCATTTTTTGAAGTTCTCGACCGATTTCTGATATACCGCCTCGGAGTGTGTGTCAATATCTGACTGAAAATCTATTTCAGACCTTGTTATATGAAGAAGAGAACATTCTTTGTCTTCTGCCATTTTCCCTGCTTCCTCCGCATTCATCACATCATAAGGGAGGCAAGCCAGGTCTTCGGCAATAGCACGAGGGGGCCTAAGCCCCCTGAAAGGTTTGACAACTGACATTTATCTGGTAATTTGTTATTACTTGTTTACTTTAAATTTTTCGTTTCCTGTTTTGAAGTAATCTGCAATCTGACGTGCGGCTGCAACTCCCGCATTAATATTTGCCTCTTCAGTCTGGGCTCCCATTTTTTTTGCAGTAAAGATAAACCTGCCCTTGTATTTCTCTTCGAACTGAGCTCTGCTGTCAGGTTCGACATCTGAAAGGTATTTGATATCGGTACGTTCTTCAAATATTCTCAGGAGTCCCTCCTCGTCTATCACCTCTTTTCTTGCGGTATTTACAAGCACAGCATCTGCCGGCATTTTCCTGAGTAGATCATATCCTATTGTTTTCCTGGTTTTATCATTGGCTGGAATATGAAGTGATACGTACTGACATACTGAATAAAGTTCTTCCACGCTTTTGCAGACTTTCACACCCTGCTTCGTGATGTCATCTCCGCTGATAAACGGATCATAGGCAAAAATATCCATACCGAATCCCTTTGCAATTTCCGCCATATATTTCCCAACATTGCCGAATGCATGCAGGCCGATAGTTTTTCCACGGAGTTCAGTTCCCGATTTTCCTCCGAAACCGTTTCTTGCCTGGTAAAGCATCATTTCAAATGCGAGTTCAGCCACTGCGTTCGAATTCTGTCCGGGAGTATTCATGGCTACTACTTTATGGGCAGTACATGCAGCGAGGTCAAGATTATCGTATCCTGCACCGGCCCTGACAACAATTCTCAGCTTTTTGGCGGCATCCAGAACTTCGGCTGTAACCTGATCGCTTCTTACGATCATTGCGTCTGCATCGGAGACCGCTGTCAACAGGTCAGAAACATTTTTGTAATTTTCGAGCAGGGCAAGTTCATGACCTGATGATTTAACCACATCACGGATCTGCTTAACAGCAACCGGAACAAAAGCTTTTTCAGTAGCTACAAGGATTTTCATAGTATAGGTTTTAATTCTTTGATTCAAATTCTTTCATAACATCTACAAGGGCTACGACGCTTTCCCTGGGAAGGGCGTTATATGTTGATGCCCTGAATCCTCCAACTGAACGGTGACCTGCAATACCGATCATCCCCTTTGACTTGGCAAAATCAGCGAAAGGTGCCTCCAGTTCCTTGTACTCTTCAGCCATTACGAAACAGATGTTCATAATCGATCTGTCTTCAGGATCTTTAATTGTGGGTACAAATAATTTGTTCCTGTCTATTTCGTCATAAAGAATTTTTGCTTTTTCGATATTCTTTTTCTGCATAACCTTGATTCCTCCCATGTCCTTAAGCCATGTCAGCGTCTGTTGTGCGGCAAAAACAGCGAAAGCCGGAGGAGTATTGAACATAGATTCAGCCTTGATATGAGTCCTGTAATCCAGCATTGACGGTATCGGCCGGGCAACTTTTCCAAGTATATCTTCCTTAACTATTACAAGTGCAACTCCGGCAGGAGCCAGGTTCTTCTGGGCGCCTCCGTAAATTATTGAATATTTGGAAACGTCGACCGGACGGCTGAATATATCGGATGACATATCGGCGATAAGAGGAATCTTTACGTCAGGATCTTTTTTTAATTCCGTACCAAAAATTGTATTATTTGTTGTAACATGGAAGTAATCTGCATCTGAAGGAATGGAATAATTTTTCGGGATATAGCTGAAATTCCTGTCCTTTGATGATGCAACCTCAACTACCTCTCCAAAGAATTTAGCTTCTTTGATTGCCTTGCTGGCCCATTCGCCTGTATTCAGATAAGCTGCCTTTGAAATCATAAGATTCATAGGGACCATTGCAAATTGCATGCTGGCACCACCGCCAAGAAAAAGGATCTTATATTCGGAGGGAACCTCCAATAATTCCCTGACAAGTGAAACAGCATCATTCATACAGGCTATAAATTCCTTGCTCCTGTGTGAAATCTCAAGAATGGATAAACCTGTACCTGCAAAATCCTTTATTCCTTCAATGGTCTTATCAATTGTGTACTGAGGCAGTATTGAAGGACCAGCATAAAAATTATGTTTCTTCATAATGCAATATTTATGATTAATAAATAAAAATCGGTTTGCGTTTCTTCTACAAAAATATATAAAAATCGATCTTTGTTGTTAAATAATTAACACCATTCACCCGTTTTTATAAAATATTATCAACAAGAAATCCATTTTTCATTACAGGAATTTTATTTGTATAATCAATTGTCAGACAGAATTCAATGCAATCGTCGAGATTTTTATCTCTCAGCCTGCTTCTTTGGGCAGCCTTATCTATATATCCATGCAGATCCGGTCTGGCCATCGACCACAGGTCCATTGCGACATGAGTGGAATCACATATAGTATGGAAGAATCCGCTATTCATGAGCCCTTCAGCAATGGCTCCGGCACAGATTGTATCCTCGATGTTAAACTTGTTTTTCCACCCGGCGCAAAATAAGAGGGTATCTCTCTTCTGTTGCAGGATCCATGCTGTAATAGCGCCCAGATTCAGGAAAGACCCTATCGCTATTATATAGGCTGAAGCAGCCTGGTTGATGATTCCTGTGCCGTTGGTTGTGCTGTAGACTATTATTCTTCCTTCAACTTTTTCTCTTGTGAAATTAAAGGGGGAATTGCCGAAATCTGCAAAGTCGAGCACAAATCCGTCACGCTCGGCAGCAACAAGATATCCCTTTAATTTGTACTCGCGGGCTTCAGAGACACTTGCTACCGGAAGAATGGAGGAAGCTCCGTTTGCAAATGCGGTACATATGGCAGAAGATGCGCGTAAGACATCCAGAATAATAACTATTGAATCAACATGATCATCCGGATGATATAAAGCCGGGGAAAAACAGGTTTCAAGCTTTCTTTGCACCATAATTGCAGGTCACTTTAATCATTTTAGTCTTTGCACTCCGACGAAAACAGCAGGCAATGGTTTCCTGCGAAGCATGCATATCGACGCAGAATCACGGAATAGTTTCAGGTCTGGTTATAAAATGGAAGATTTACAACCCTGGCCCTGAGATCCTTATTCCTTATACGTATAAATATTTCTGTATCAGGCTTCCAGTAGCCATTTTTCAGGTACGCCATGCCTATACCCTCTTTCATCATAGGAGACATGGTACCGGAGGTCACCTCTCCTATCACCTTACCAGAGGAATTGAAAACCTCGTAGTGTTGTCTCGGTATCCCGCGATCAACCATTACAAAACCTTTCAGCCTTTTATCGACTCCCTCTTCCTTCTGCCTGAGCAGCAGATCCTTATCAATAAATTCCTTGCTGTCATTAAACTTGGTTATCCATCCCAACCCTGCCTCGATAGGGGAAGTATGGTCGTCAATATCGTTCCCGTAAAGACAAAATCCCATTTCCAGGCGCAGTGTATCCCTTGCACCAAGACCTGCAGGCCTGATACCATATTCCTTTCCAGCTTCAAAAACAGCTTTCCACAATTTTGGTCCGTCTTCGTTTGGGACATAGATCTCACAACCTCCGGATCCCGTATAACCGGTCGTGGAAAATAGCACATCCCCAACCCCTTCAAAATCTATTACATTGAAGGTATAGTATTCCATATCTTCAACTGAAACTGAGGTTAGTTTTTTCATCGCTTTCAGTGCCAGGGGACCCTGAACCGCAAGCTGTGCAGTATTATCGGAAACATTAACAAGATCCCTGCCCGGTTCAAGCCCAAACCTGGCAGCGTGCCTTGCACACCATTCATAATCCTTTTCAATATTTGACGCGTTTACAACCAGCATAAACTTCTCATCCCCGAACCTGTAAACCAGCAGGTCATCCACAATACCCCCTCTGCCATTGGGAAAGCATGAGTATTGTATCTTACCGTCTACAAGTGATGAAACATCATTGGATGTGATATATTGAAGAAATTCAAGTGATGACGGCCCGGTGACCTGGAACTCTCCCATATGGGAAACATCAAACACACCTATTCCTTTTCTTACTGCAATATGTTCTTCAGTAATACCCGTATATTCAACAGGCATATTAAATCCGGCAAACGGAATCATCCTTGCTCCGGCTTCTTTGTGAAATTCTGTAAATGGAGTATTTTTCATTAATCTTTCCGGCTAATTAACGGGTCACAAACTATTTCTTTTCCGCCAGTAAAAATAGTACTTATTTTGTTCAACTGGAAAGCCAAGCCATGATGAAAATGAATAGTGGCATCTGGCAACAACCCTCAGACCGAACAAAAATATTATTATATTTGCCTTAAGTTACATTCATTTTAATGAAGAATTAAGACTCGATCAGATATGGATTACAAGTTCATAAACACAGAATACCTTGATTCAGTGTCAGGAGGCGATAGTGAAATTATCAGTGAGCTCGTTAACCTGTTCAAAGAACAAACGGTTGAGATCTCAGAGGAGATGAAACTACTCTACAGTGCTAAAAATTTCAAATTACTCGGATTACTGGCACATAAGGCAAAATCATCTGTCTCAATCATGGGTATGAATGATCTTGCTGCAATGTTGAAAACCTTTGAGCTGCAGGCAAGGGAGGAAAAAGACCCTGAGCTGTATGAGTCCTATATATTAAGGTTTCAGACTGAGACCCGATCGGCTGTTGAAGAATTGGAAGATCTTGTAAACAGGCAGTTAAACATAATTTGAATGATCAGTATTGAGAAGAGGGATAAAATAGATATCATTACCTTCAATGTCAGTCGGATCGATGCCATGGTCACCGATGAAATCAGGGAGTTGATCAATAAAGTATTCGAAGTTTCAAATTCAAAAGTGATCATCGATCTCAATGGAGTGGAATACATTGACAGTTCAGGCTTCGGGTGTTTCCTTTCTGTCATGAGAACGGCCAAAAACAACTACAGCGTATTGAAATTCGCGAATCCCGCTCCCCCTATAATGGAGCTTTTCCAGACACTTCACCTACATACGGTATTTCAGATCTATGATGACATTGATGTGTGTATCAGAACTTTAAGATAGCCTCTCTCATTCTTTTACGCCTGCACTAAAAAGCAGATGCCCATTGGCAGCATCAATCCTTATTGAGCCTTCAGAAACCAGTTTTCCGCTTATTATCTCTTTCGACAATTCATTGATTATTTCCTTCTGGATAAGCCGTTTTACAGGTCTTGCACCAAGCTGCGGATCATATCCCCTGCCTGAAAGCCAATCGAGAGCAGCATCGGTAACAACCATTTTAAGATTGTAGTCTTCCAGCATTTTTTCTACTTTTCTCAGCTGGATTTGTACGATTTCTCTGATCTGTTCATTGTTCAGTGGATGAAACATCACAATTTCGTCGACCCTGTTAAGGAATTCGGGTCTGAATGATCTTCTCAGAAGTGACATTATCTCATTCCGCAACAATTCCTCCTCATGTTCCGGCATACTGTTATGCCATTTCTCCATTTTATCTCTTATTATATCGGAACCAAGATTTGAGGTCATAATTATGATCACATTCCTGAAATTGACCGTCCGGCCTTTATTATCAGTCAGCCGCCCATCATCAAGGACCTGGAGAAGAAGGTTAAAAATGTCAGGGTGGGCTTTTTCAATCTCATCAAGCAGAACCACTGAGTAAGGCTTATGTCTTACTGCTTCCGTGAGTTGTCCACCTTCGTCGTATCCCACATATCCGGGAGGTGCCCCGATAAGACGTGATACCGTATGTCTTTCCTGATATTCAGACATATCGATTCGCGTGAGCATGTTTTCATCATTGAAGAGCAATCCGGCAAGTGCCCTGGCCAGTTCAGTTTTCCCCACTCCTGTTGTTCCAATAAATATAAATGATCCGAGGGGTTTATTCTGATCCTGCAAACCGGCCCTTGATCTCCTTATGGCGTCGGCTACTGCAGAAATAGCTTCCTCCTGCCCCACAACTGTCCGGTGCAATTCATCCTCCAGCTTCAGGAGTTTCTCCTTCTCACTTTCGAGCATCCTGGATACGGGTATGCCTGTCCATTTGGAAACAATGGCAGCGATGTCTTCCGATCTGACCTCTTCCTGTATGAGTGACCCCTTGCTTCTTTTCTTATCAATCTGTTCCTTAAGGTCAGCAATCTCTTTCTCCAGTTCAACTATTTTGCCATACCTTATCTCTGCCACCCTGCCGTAATCGCCTGACCTTTCAGCCTGTTCAGCCTCAAACCGAAGAGATTCAACAGCCTCTTTTTTTGCCTGGACTTTTTCGATCATCTCTTTTTCTGATTTCCACCCAGCCTTCAGTTCGTCACGTTTTGCCTGCATTTCCCCAAGTTCCCTGGAAATTTTATCAGCTTTTATGGTATCTCCGTCCCTTCGTATCGCTTCTTTTTCGATCTCAAGTCTGGTTATTGTTCTTTCGGCAGCATCTATTTCTTCAGGTACTGAATTCATTTCCAGTCTGAGACGGGATGCAGCTTCATCAATAAGATCGATGGCTTTATCGGGTAAAAACCTGTCGGTGATATACCTGGTTGACAGATCTACCGCAGCAATGATGGCTTCATCCCTGATAATTACTTTATGGTGGGTTTCATATTTCTCCCTTATTCCACGCAGGATAGATATTGAATCCGCTCTGTCGGGTTCTTGTACCATTACCACCTGGAACCTTCGTTCAAGGGCTTTATCCTTCTCGAAATATTTCTGGTATTCATTTAATGTTGTTGCGCCTATTGCCCTGAGTTCTCCCCTTGCCAGGGCAGGCTTGAGTATGTTAGCCGCATCCATGGCACCTTCAGATTTTCCGGCTCCCACAAGGGTGTGAATCTCATCAATAAACAATACAATATCCCCATTTGAACCTATCACTTCATTGACAACAGATTTTAATCTCTCTTCAAATTCCCCTTTATACTTGGCGCCAGCCACCAGTGCTCCCATATCCAGGGAATAAATGACCTTTGATTTAATATCTTCCGGCACATCACCTCTGATTATCCTGTGAGCAAGGCCTTCTGCAATGGCTGTCTTTCCTACCCCCGGCTCACCGATCAGAAGAGGATTATTTTTTGTCCTTCGGGTGAGTATCTGCAGTATGCGCCTTATCTCATCATCGCGTCCTATTACCGGATCGAGCTTTCCTGACCTGGCACGATCATTCAGGTTTATGGCATACCTGTTCAATGCATCGAACGTATCGTCCGATGTTTGGCTGTCCACTGTAGCTCCCTTGCGCAGTTCAGCAACAGCAGCCTTCAGATCCTTCAGAGTAACGCCCTGATCCTTAAGTACAGCCGCTGCCCTGTCATTGGTATCAAGGATGCCCATGAGCAGGTGTTCAGACGACACATATTTGTCTTTCATTTTTGCCGCCTGATCACCCGCCTTGCGAAGGGCTTCAGATGCTGTGGATGAAATATATGATTCACCGCCCGAAACTCTCGGGATAAGTGTCGATCAGTGCATCGATCTCCTTCATAATGGCACCAGTACTGACTCCCAGTTTTCCGAAAAGGAAACTTGTAATACTCTCGGCTTCACTCATAATGCCCTTGAGAAGATGTGCGCATTCTACCGACTGCTGGCCCTTTGAGCCGGCAATATTGAATGCCTGCTGAACCGATTCCTGAGCCTTTAATGTAAAATTGTTCAAATTCATTTCTATCTTATTTTGATATCATAGCCTTCAAATGTTGTACCATTTCCATCTCATGGGAAGATAGCATTGTGCGTGCCCACCAGTCATTGTCAGGAAACAGGTTCAGGACGTATGGTCTATTGGTCTCAATTCTTCAAAAAAAAAGGTCACTGAAAACTTCACAAAAGTCAGGTTTTTCAAAAATACCCCTCTTATGCTAAGATCTTTTATTTTTAAGGGAAATCCGGCAATTTTAGTGAACTATTTGTTCTGATTTCTGTTTAGTAAGAAAGTCCGGTTTTTATGTGACTTTAAAAAGAAACAATTGGGTCACCGGTCTTTGTTAAGCTGTTTCAGGACCGGATGTACATGTACGAAAGATACTGGGCTTACAATATCTTTCATTGTTCCATAACACCGGAAGGCCATGAGGTAAAGGATAACAGGTATCCCGAATCTGGTTATTATGGAAATATAATGAGTTTAACTCTTTTTTTTGAAAATTATAATAAATTTACTATCATGTCACGAGGGAAAATTATTTTGGGAGCATTGGCAGGATTGGCTGCCGGTGCATTGATTGGCATATTGTTCGCACCAGAAAAAGGTACTTCTACCCGTAAGAAAATTGTTAATAAGGGAGAAGAATATGTCGACAATCTGAAAGATAAAATATCCAATATTATGAAGGATGGAATACATCGGGATGAGAAAGTAAGGGAAACTGCTGCCTGATAAACTTTTGAAAAAGTGAAAGACAGATCAGACTTACCCCCTTCTGCCTTTTTGTCATATATTTAAATTTTTAGTGTGTTAAGATGACAGCATAATTTAGTTTTATGCTGTTTATAATAGGATTATCTTTAGCAGCAAAAGTTTTTGCATGTCTAAGATTATATGGAAGCCAGGCACGATGATATATCCGTTGCCGGCGGTTATGGTAAGTTGCGGCGCAGATGCAGGGGAATATAATATTATTACAGTCTCATGGACTGGTACAATATGCACTGATCCTGCAATGTGTTATATCTCGGTCAGACCTTTGCGGCATTCTTATGAGATTATTAAAAGCCGGGGAGAATATGTTATTAATCTTACAACCAAATCACTTGCTTATGCAACTGATTGGTGCGGAGTAAAATCCGGCAGCAGGTACAACAAATTTAGTGAAATGGGGCTGACTCCAGTGCCTGCCTCAAAGGTGAATGCACCGATGATCGGGGAATCGCCGGTAAATATTGAGTGTGTTGTAAAAGAGATTATTGAGTTGGGATCGCATCATATGTTCATTTCCGAAGTCGTTGCGGTAAATGCCGATGACAAATACATTGACCCGGAGACGGGGCTTTTCAGGCTGAGTGAAGCTGTCCCGATCTGCTATTCACATGGTAAATACTATGAGCTTGGCAAGTTGATCGGCAAATTTGGCTATTCGGTTGAGAAGAAAAAAAAGTAGGAATATTTGCATCAAATAACTATATTCATACTTTCAATGCCGCAATAAAAAGTGACTTCACATGAGCGAGAAGATTCTGGAAACCCTGATGCAGCTGTTTGCAATCATTGCAAAGCCACAGAGGAATGACAGCGACAGACGGGGAGTGGTTGAGTCTTTTCTGAGGCGAATGCTGAACCAGGAATTGGTCAGGAAATATCTCTCCATATATGATAAAGAGTACGAAGAAGCCCGTAAGAGGCTGGAGAAGAGCAGTACTGAAAGACGTGAAGGCGCCATTGCCATCAGAATACAGAAGCTTTGCAAGGAGATAAATGAACAGGGTCAGTTAGACAAGACTCAGCGTAATGTAGTTGTAATTCAACTGCTTGAATTTTGCAAATCAGGAGGCCAGCAGGTCAGCCAGCTCGAACTGGGCTTTATTGTTACACTTGCAGAGGGCCTGAATATCTCGTCAGAGGAATACGGTTTAATTGAAAAATTTGTACTTAACCCGTTCAGTGAGATACCGGCTAACCTCCAATCTTTTGATAATTAATGGCACAAAGAATTTTGGATCAAAAGAAGTTAAACACATATTCAGGAATCTTTTGCAGGGAGATATCTGGATTCTTTTTGTTCCCTCTATAAGGATGTATTTTGTAAGATTTCATGGTCTGGGCGAGCTTACCATGAATGGACAACTTCTACAGGAAGACAAAGTGTATCCTCTTGGGCAGGGATCATCCATAAAAGGTTATAAGATTGCTCCCATTTACTACTGGGATATCACCAAGCAATTCCTGAAGGAGGAATTTCAGTCTTCCCGTGTATTATATGAGGTCAATAACCTGGAATACCGGTTCACAAGCGGAGAAGTCGGAATACATCATATGAGTTTCAAGGAAGAGTCAGGGAGAATGGTAGGCATAATGGGTGCCAGCGGTGCCGGCAAATCAACTCTGCTGAATGTACTTAACGGGACAAATCCTCCTTCTGACGGAGATGTTCTCATCAATGGCATAAGCATACACAAGGAGAAAGAGAAGATAACCGGACTTATAGGATTCGTTTCCCAGGATGATCTTCTCATTGAAGACCTTACAGTTTTTGAGAATCTTTATTTCAACGCTAAATTATGTTTTGATAATCTGTCAGAGGAAGATACAGTCGCAAAGGTAGATAGCGTACTCAAAAATCTCGGGCTCTACGAAATAAGAAATATCCAGGTTGGCACTCCACTGAATAAAAAAATAAGCGGCGGACAGAGAAAGCGTCTGAACATCTCACTGGAGCTAATAAGAGAACCAGCAATAATGTTCCTTGATGAGCCTACCTCAGGATTATCTTCCAGGGACTCTGAGAATATTCTCGACCTCCTGCAGGAGCTGGCAAGGAAGGGAAAACTGCTCTTCATAGTAATACATCAGCCCTCCTCCGAAATATTCAAGATGTTCGACAAGCTTATCATTCTTGATACCGGGGGATACCTTATATACAACGGGAATCCAATTGACTCAATAGAATATTTCAAAAGAAAGATCGAACATGCAAATTACAACGCCAGTGAATGTTATGTCTGTGGTAATGTAAATCCGGAACAGATTTTCAATATTGTCGAGACCAGGGTTTTTACGGAGAGCGGTCAGCCTACCGATACGCGGAGGATCTCCCCTGCTGACTGGAGCAGTCTTTACAAATCTGAAAAGAGGGAGGACAAGAGGGAACCGGGAGGTTCCATCCCGGAGATAAATTTCAAGACCCCCAACAGGTTCAGTCAGTTTATTATTTTCGCAAAGAGGGATGTGCTGTCAAAGATTTCTGATACCCAGTATTTGATCATCACTCTCCTGGAGGCGCCAATACTGGCATTTTTCCTGGCTTTTCTTATCAGATATTTCGATGAAAGTACAAAACATGCCAGATATACTCTTTTTGACAACAGCAATCTTCCCATATACATTTTCATGTCCGTTATCGTTGCAATTTTTATGGGACTGACTGTCAGCGCCGAGGAGATCATCAAGGATCGCAAAATACTGAAAAGGGAGGCGTTCCTCAATCTTAGCTGGAACAGCTATCTGATGTCTAAAGTCTTTGTTCAGATTATAATCTCTGCCATACAAGCCTTTGCCTTTGTGCTGGTTGGCAACAGCATAACCGGGATCAGAGGCATGATGTTCGAGTATTGGCTGATACTCTTCTCATGCTGGGCAGGAGCCAACATGCTTGGGTTGCTTATTTCTGACAGCTTCAAAACAGTAGTCACAATTTATATCCTTATCCCCTTCCTCGTCATTCCACAAATCATTTTAAGTGGCGTGATAGTAAAATTCGAAAAACTCAATCCAAATATCTCTTCCCCAACGGTAATACCCTTTTACGGAGAACTAATCACTGCCCGCTGGGGCTATGAAGCGCTTGCGGTGAAACAGTTCACAGGCAACCAGTTTGAAAGGCAATTTTACGATTATGATAAGATGAAAAGCGAGGGAAATTTCAAACGGAATTTCTGGTGCAATAATCTTAAGCTTAAACTTGATGGGATTGCAAATGATCTGGAAAGCGGTAATCGCAGCAGCGACTTTGACAATAATTTGCTGGTAGTCTCGAATGAGATAAAGAAAGAGCTTAATGCACTGCCGAAACTTGAATTTGGTTATGCCAATTCCCTGACTCCTGAAATGATTACTCCGGAGATAGCTGCCGCTGCCAGTAATCTCATAGAGCGATTGAGACGCTACTACATTGATTATTATAATTTTGCCGATTCAAAAAAGAATTCTCTCGTCGAAAAGCTACAGATGCAGGATGGTAATGCCTATCAGACACTGAGGAATAAATACCATAACGCATCTCTTGAGGAATTTGTAACAAACAAAAATGAGCCGACCAAAATAATTGAATTCAAAGGGGAATTGTTTCAGAAAATGGACCCTATATTCATGGATCCTGAATTCAGATTCATAAAGGCTCATTTTTACAGTCCTGAAAAGAGAGTTTTCGGATGGTATGCCGACACATATATAATTAATGTATTTGTTCTCTGGATTATAATACTTCTGCTTTATCTGGCTCTGTACTTCAGGCTGCTTAAAAAATTACTCGACTCAGGCGAAGCGATGGTTGCCAGAAGGAGAAGGTCAGGCCAGAGCTGAAAAGGGTATGAACCCATGTTAAAAATGATGAGGCTGCCTGCATAGAGACAGCCTCATCATTTTTATTCCGGGACAACCGACCCAGTAAGAAAGAATAACGGATGACCGTCATTCCACGATCTCAATCATTTTGAACGGGACTCTTATGATAGATTCATAGTCCTCTCCGGCCTCAAGCATATCCTCATCATCCTCCTCATAAAACCAGTTCACCTCCACTTCATTTTTGGCCTTATGTATTGCCTCCAGCTTTTTGAACACATCGAGAATACATTTTGAAGAGCTTGTATTAAAATATTCAAGACGAATATTCACAACAGTCTTTGGAAGCGGTGACTCTTTATATGAGTCGAGCCAGTCGACAAGCGGCTTGTAGAATTCAACGGAATTTTCAGGAATTGATCTCCCCTTGATTTCAAAGACACCCTGTCCTGAGTCAAATTTAATTGTCGGAGTTTTGGGGGTTCCCTCGATTACGATCGGTTCCATATGTATAATGTTTATTTATTAATTAGTTATCTTCGTCTACAAGTATGTCAAGATAGAAAAACGAATATATATCATTGTAATGCCTGAATGAATATTCCAGCTTGTTACCCGTTTTTCTGGCAATATCAACAAGGCCGAGTCCTCCTCCTCCCTTGGCGGATATCCGCTGGTGGTTCAGGATGAATTTGTACAGTTCCTTTATCTCTTCGTGACTCGACCTGTTAATACGCTTGATTTTCTCTTCAAGCTTTTCAACATTGTCAATATTCACAAAGTTCCCGGTGATTATCCTGTATCCGGTTTCAACCTTTTTTACTGCGAGCATGCCATATTTTTCAGCGCTCTGATCGTCGAAATCGGCGGGTACCTTATCAACATGATGATACAAATTCTGAAGGCTTTCAACGAGTACATTATAAACTTTTTTTCGAAGTCTTGACTGTTCCATTAACTGCAACCATCTTATCCTCGACTGTGTCCAGAACATGATTTATTAATTCCGAATCAACATTACCCTTATAGAAAAGTATAATATTACCATCCGACTTCTCTGAAAAATAATTTTCTACATTAAAGCTCATGGAAGCTCCATTTTTGGTGCAGTCAGGTTTTTCAATAACAAATATAATAAAAATATGAAGTTACCAAATTTATACATTGCATCTCACCGGAATATCAAATATTCCATCCTGATTTTGATAAACGTATCTGATTGTGGTGATTAATGGGCAAAAAAGGGTGTCTCATGTATGGACTGTTTTCTTTGATCCGGCATACATCTTATAATTCAGGAGGCTACATTCCAGGGCGCCATTGAAAAGTGTATATTTTGCCGCAGGTTTGAGAGCCACCTGCTTCAGGGAATCCCTGTTCGATGTTATCAGCCATGCTGTCGTCCCGGGAAAATTGTGCTTCAGGGTTGTACCTATCATGCTATACAGCTCATCGGTTTCATCAGGCTGAAGCCTTTCTCCGTAGGGAGGATTCAGGAACAGGAAGCCATTATCGGAATCGGCTTTAAGGGATCTGAAATCAGCTACATTGAGAGAAATAACCTCCCTCAGTCCAGCCATCTCAACATTGCTCCTGGCCTGGGCGACGGCTATTTCAGAAATATCACTGCCAGCTATCTTCATTGCAGGTTGAATAATGTTGTTATCAGCTTCATTTTTAATATTATGGAATAGATCCTCATCATAATCTTTCCATCTTTGAAATCCGAAAAACTTCCTGAACTTGCCGGGAGCTATGTTACAGGCCATCAGAGCGGCTTCGACCGGAATTGTTCCGGAACCACACATAGGATCAAGAAGCGGCCCAGAAGTGTTCCATCCGGAAATAAGCAGGATGCCGGCAGCCAGCACCTCATTTAGCGGCGCGACTGCCTGTTCCTTCCTGTATCCCCGTTTGAACAGGGGTATAACCGAGGAATCAACCGACACAGTAACGTTATCGTTACTAATATGAAGGTTTATAACTATTCCCGGGTCGGCAGTGCTGACAGAAGGTCTTTTGCCTGACTTTTTTCTGAAATAATCGGCAATTGAGTCTTTCAATACAAGGCCCGGGTAACCGGTATGAGTGAAATGTGGTGAATTAACAACCGGAACTATCGAAAAAGTGATGGAGGGATCAAGGTATCTCTCCCATTCTATCCTGAGGCCTTCTCTGTAAAGGTCGTCACGTGACCTGATCCTGAAATCGGCAACCTTCATTAAAACAGAGAGCGCTGTCCTGGAGCAGTAATTGACCCTGTACAGCAGATCCTTGCCGCCACAGAATGTTACAGCCCGGTTCACTTTTTCAATATCTGTTGCACCAAGAACTTCAAGCTTCTCCGGCGAGTACTGTCTCAAGCCCATAAAGCGTCTTCGCAACAAACTTCATTTTAATCCTTCCAGCCCTTATTTATATCCGAGAATTGAATTGTAGTTCTTACTGTTCGAAATTACTTCCACAGCTTTGTCTATCACTTTGTCATTCTGATTTATTATCTGGTAGTATTCTCCTATTTCCCAGATATTTGACGCTATAAGACCCTTCATTATCAATAAAATCTCATTTCTGGAAGTATTGAACTCCTTTTCATCATATGGAATGCCATCCTTTTCACCCAAGGCAATAAAATTACTGATATCTTCGGGAGTAAAGGAAAAGTTCTTTTTGAAATCCTCAAAAGTCTTGTAGCGGGTTGTCAGAATTGTCCTGTTTTTGTCATAATAATCCAGGCCAAATGAATTAAGGACGTTCCTGGCGCCCAGTTTTCTGAAATAGGGTGTGTAATCAAGTGTGTCTATCCCCACAAAAACGTCGGGCATTATCCCGCCACCGCCATAAACAGTCCTCTTATTTATCAGAGTCTGATATTTCAGGGAATCGGGAAGATGAGTGCTGTCGGCGGTGATAAGCTCGCCGTCAGTAAATCTTTTATAGAAATTCTCCATGTATTTGTCATAGCCCTCCTTGTAGGTCCTCTGTATTGATCTTCCTGATGGGGTAAAGTATCTGGCCACTGTAAGCCTGATCATTGACCCGTCAGTGAGATAGAATCCATTCTGCACAAGCCCTTTTCCAAAGGTCCGTCTCCCCACAATAACTGCCCTGTCCCAGTCCTGAAGTGCTCCTGCCAGAATCTCACTCGCTGATGCAGACCCTTCGTCGGTGAGAACCACAACACGTGCAGACGATAAAGATGCCGTTTCCTTGTGAGTTGTAATCCTGCCGTGGTGTCTTCCTTCCCTCAAGATATACAATCAGCCGTTTATCGCGAAAGAACTTATCTGCAATGGCAGTGGCTGCCAGCATATAGCCTCCCCCGTTACCTCTCAGGTCAAGAACAAGGTTCTGCATATTTTTTTTCTGAAGTGAAGCAACTGCATCCGAAAATTCCTTATCTGTTGTCGCAGCAAATTTATTAAGCTTGATATAACCTGTCTCTTTGTTTAACATATAAGCAGCATCCAGACTGTAAATTGGTATTTTGTCCCTGATAATCGTAAAATCGAGAAGATCATTTAACCCCCTTCTCAGAACTGTTATATCAACCTTTGTACCCTTTGGCCCCATGAGTCTGCTGCGTACTCCGGCAGTGGTAATATTAATCCCTGCAACTTTTTCCTTATCTATGGTCAATATGCGGTCACCTGACTTTAGTCCGACTTTTTCCGAAGGACCTCCCCCAATGGGTTCGATAACGAATATGGTATCGTTCAAGATATTGAACTGGATTCCTATTCCCTCAAAATTTCCATTAAGGGGCTCATTCATCTCCTTCACATCTTTTGCAGATATATATGTGGAATGAGGATCGAGATTTTTAAGAATCTCAATTATAGCTTTTTCTGTCAGCTCTCCCAGATCAACGGAATCAACATAATAGGATTCAATAAGGCTAAGAGTCCGGCCTAATTTGAATGTCTCTTCATTAAGAATCTGTGATGAAGCAGATATTGAGAACAATAAAAAAATTATTCCTGCAAGCACCTTAATTTTGATAATTTTTTTCATTCTTGTCTGTTTTCTATTACAAAGGAACCATAACCAGCACATTAATCTTACCGGTTACCCTGTAAAACGTTAAAAATATTTATTGGAACAACAGTATAACGATAATTTGATCGTAATGTTCTCTACAATTGTTTGAATCTTAAATTCCGGAAAGAGTTCAATAACCAGAAAGATCAGCTTCTGCAGATTTTATTCTTATATCGTGTATCCTTAATATTATCTCACCGTTACTCCCATTCTATTGTTGAAGGGGGCTTTGAGCTGATATCATATACGACCCTGTTTATCCCTTTCACCCTGTTAATTATTTCACTTGAAACTGTTGCAAGGAACTCATAAGGCAGCTGTGACCAGTCTGCAGTCATTCCATCTGTTGAGGTGACTGCCCTCAGAACAACAGCGTTTTCATAAGTCCTTTCATCGCCCATTACTCCTACTGACTGAACAGGCAGCAATATCACGGCTGCCTGCCAGACTGAATCGTATAGTCCATGTTTTTTCAGGTTCTCTATAAAGATATCATCGGCTTCCTTGAGTATCTCCAGCTTTTCCCTGGTCATTTTACCGAGCAGTCTGATTGCAAGGCCAGGACCGGGAAAGGGATGGCGCTTCAGTATGAATTCAGGAAGACCAAGTGCCTTTCCAACCCTTCTGACTTCATCCTTAAAAAGAAGCCGCAGGGGTTCTACAACCTTACATATGCATCTTTTCAGGAAGGCCACCTACATTATGATGCGATTTTATTGTTGCCGAAGGACCATTTACCGAAACAGATTCAATCACATCAGGATATATTGTACCCTGTGCCAGCCATCGTACATCCTTTACTTTTCCGGCCTCTTCGTCAAACACTTCGATGAATACCCGCCCTATTATCTTCCGTTTTGTCTCCGGGTCGCTTATACCCTTCAGCTGCCCGAGGAATCTGTCGCCTGCATCCACGCCTATAACATTGAGGCCTAGTCCCAGGTAGGAATCAAGCACTTTATCATATTCATTCTTGCGAAGCAGTCCGTTATCCACAAAAATACAGGTAAGGTTTTTTCCTATAGCCTTATGCAGAAGAAAAGCGGCAACAGATGAGTCTACACCACCTGAAAGGCCGAGGATAACCTTATCGTTCCCAAGAAGCTCCCTGAGGCCTGTAACAGATGTTTCTGCAAATGAGTCAGGAGTCCAGTCCTGTGAACAACCGCATATACCTACCACAAAATTCTCAAGTATCCTGGTGCCTTCAGTTGTATGGTAAACCTCAGGATGAAACTGTATCCCCCAGGTATTTTCACCCTTGATATGAAAAGCTCCGGCTTTCACGTCTGATGTGGAACCGGTTATTTCATAGCCTTCAGGAATGGAAGTAATGGTATCAGCATGTGACATCCACACCTGTGTACCCGGTTTGATATTGGCAAAAAGCGGATCGTCAGGATCAATCGATACCAGGTTAGCCCTGCCATACTCCCTTGAATTTGAAGCTGAAACTTCTCCACCATAGTTATGCACCAGATGCTGTGCACCATAGCATACCCCGAGCAGGGGAATATGTCCCTTGATGGACTGACAGATCAGGCACAGGTGCATTTTTATCCCTAACTGAAGCGGGGCTTCCCGACAGGATAACACCCTTGACACTCAGTGTCAGGTAAAGGGAAATGGTTGAAGGGATAAATTTCACAATAAACATTAATCTCTCTTATCCTTCTGGCAATAAGCTGAGTATACTGAGATCCAAAATCGAGTATTAAAATTTTTTCCTGCAAAACATTTGTGTTAAAAAATAATTGGCTTCAAAGATAACTATTCTTTTCCAATGGATTTATAAGATTGCGCACATCATAACTCCTGCTGTCGATGGCCGGCATAGGTATTTGTGAAAATTGTTTTTGCTTCATCAACCAGGGGGCCTGTATTTTTGTAGCGAGCTGAAAAATGCCCGATAATAAGGCTACCGGCTCCTGCTTCCAGGGCTGTTCGGGCGGCATCGAGAGTGGTTGAATGGCCTGTAGTCTCTGCCAGTGCTGACAGGCTCATGTCAAAAGTAGCTTCATGATACAGCAGGGTCACTCCCCTGACAAAATCCGGCAGCCTCCTGAAATATTTTGTATCGCTGCAATAAGCATATGAGAGTGGTTCAGGAGGAGGAATCGTCAGCTCTTCATTTTTAATTATCTTTCCTTCTGCTGTTACAAAATCAGCGCCTTTCTTGATGGAAGGGATCCTGACCTGCGGAATATTATATTTTTCAATGCACTCTCTTATAATATTTCTATCTGCCGTTTTTTCCCGGAAGAGAAATCCGAAACAGGGTATTCGGTGCAGAAGGGGGAAGGAGGTCACTGTGATATTTTTATCCTCAAAGATCAGGGCCGGATCCTTGCCGGTCAGAGGAACAAAATCGATTTCAAAGCTGAGATGAACATCAAAATCCAGAAGATGTGAGTGCAAGTATATTTTTATATTTTTCCGGCGCATGCAGGCGCAGAGGTGTTTTTCTGCCCATAAGGCTGAATGTGGACAATAAGCCGTAGAGACCGAAGATATGATCGCCGTGCAGGTGGCTTATAAAAACATTGTTGATCTTTGAAAGCCTGATCCGGTTCTTTCTGAGCTGCATCTGGGTACCTTCACCACAGTCTATCAAAAACAAACGCTCATGTACGTTAAGCACATGAGCGGATGGATATCTTTCTGATGTCGGTAATGCAGAACTACTACCCAGAATAGTCAGTTTCATTGCATTCTGCAGGGCAGTCCCGTTTTAAGATATCATTTTTTCAGCTTCATCAACCGAAACTGTTATAGTCAGAACAGTATCCAGCTGAGAAATAGTGATAAGCCGTTCGACAGCCTCATTAAGGCCACACAGGACAAACATACCACCTGCATTCTTACATAACCTGTTAGCTACCAAAATAGCACTCAATCCTGAGGAATCGCAGTACTGACACTTTTCAAGATCAAGGATGATATTTTTCTGACCCTTTCCTGATACGAGCACCAGTTCCGACTTAAGAGCAGGAGCAATGTGCGTGTCAAGCTTTTCTGACTGTATTTGAATAACTGTACTGTTATTCCGGCTCTCAATATTGAAATACATAATAATAAGTTTTGATAGCCTAAATTTAATCAATTTTTCAATTTACGGCTTGCTTTATTCTCTTTTTCTTCCATTTCTTCTTTCAGGGCTGCAAGTTGTGTTATATCACCGAGTGTAGTCTTTTCAGAAGGAGATTTTGCTTTTTTTGCCGTTTTTTTCTGGGAAACCGGTTCTGAATTTTTTACCGGAGCTTCAGCAGCTTTCTTTTCGTCTTCATATACCCTGCTGTGTGAAACTATGATCTTCTTTGCCGATTTATTGAATTCAATAACCTTGAACATCATTTTTTCGTCTACTTTAGCCATCAGGCCATCTTCCTTAACAAGATGTTTCGGGGAAACAAATCCCTCAACACCATACGGGAGAGCCACCACAGCGCCTTTATCGAAAACCTCAACAACAGTTCCTTCATGAACTGAATCGAGAGTGAATAAAGTTTCGAATACATCCCAGGGATTCTCCTCAAGTTGTTTATGACCCAGGCTGAGACGCCTGTTTTCCTTGTCAATTTCCAAAACAACAACTTCGATTTCAGCATCGATGGATGTGAATTCTGCAGGATGCTTGATCTTCTTTGTCCACGACAGATCTGAGATATGTATAAGTCCGTCAACGCCTTCCTCAATCTCGACAAAGACACCGAAGTTGGTGAAGTTTCTGACTTTGGCAATATGTCTGGCTCCAATGGCGTATTTCTCATCAATGTTCTGCCATGGATCAGGCTTCAGCTGTTTGATGCCAAGCGACATCTTTCTTTCATTCCTGTCAAGTGTAAGTATTACAGCTTCAATTTCATCACCAACCTTCAGAAATTCCTGCGCACTGCGGAGATGCTGCGACCATGACATTTCCGATACGTGTATAAGACCTTCGACTCCAGGAGCTATTTCGACAAATGCACCATAGTCGGCCATCACTACTACTTTCCCCTTTACTTTATCCCCAATGTTCATATTAGGATCAACGGAATCCCATGGATGTGAAGTAAGCTGTTTCAGACCAAGGGCAATTCTCTTCTTGTCATCATCAAAATCGAGAATTACAACATTAAGTTTCTGATCAAGTTTTACGATCTCTTCAGGGTGATTGACTCTTCCCCATGACAGATCGGTAATATGAATTAATCCGTCTACGCCTCCGAGGTCAATGAACACACCATAGGAAGTTATATTTTTAACGGTTCCCTCAAGAACCTGTCCTTTTTCAAGTTTGGCAATGATCTCTTTTTTCTGCTGTTCAAGCTCAGCTTCGATAAGAGCCTTGTGAGAAACTACCACATTCTTGAATTCCTGGTTGATTTTCACAACTTTGAATTCCATGGTCTTGCCTACAAATACATCATAATCGCGGATTGGCTTGACATCAATCTGTGATCCGGGAAGGAAAGCCTCGATGCCGAATACGTCAACTATCATACCACCTTTAGTACGGCATTTGATATAGCCGGTTATGATCTCATCCTTCTCAAGAGAAGCATTGACCCTGTCCCATGAATTGATAGCACGCGCTTTTTTATGTGAAAGCAGCAGTTGTCCTTTTTTGTCCTCCTGACTTTCTACATAAACCTCAACCGTGTCTCCTACCTTAAGTCCTGGATTATAACGGAATTCATTAAGGCTCACAACGCCTTCCGATTTGTAACCGATATTAATGACAACCTCACGTGAAGTCATCTGAATTACCGTACCGATAACCACTTCATCGACAGCAACTGTAGAAAGCGTTTCATCATACATCGATTCATACTCCTTGTATTTGGGAGCATTGCGTGATTCTTCATTTTCAAAAGCTTCCCAGTCAAATTCCTCGGCTGTAGCTATGTGTCTTTTTCCCCCTGTGATCTCAGTTTCATCTTCTGCTTCCGGCTCCAGATCTTCCACGTTGATTCACAGCTTTTTTTTCTTTCTTTGCTTCCGGTTCAAAACCGTAAGTTTCGGCGGTGATTATATCGCTGGCTGCTTCTTCTGACTCTGTTTCTTCTTCCGTTTCAGCAACCGGATCAATAATCTGTTCTGAATCTAAAGACTCAAGTTCTTCATCTGCCAGGAGTTCTTTAGCTTTTACTTTTTTTACCTGTTTTACAGGACCATCAATCTTTTCAGCTTCCTCTTTTCCAGCTGATTTCTTTTTTTCAGTCATAATTTTAAATTAAAAGAACTAATAATTAATAAGTTAGACATTATTTTGTTGGAAAAATTGGTTGCAAAGATAGGACTTTTTTTAAAACAGGCCTAATTAAAGACGGATTTTCATGAGGTTTAAATTGTCATACGTCAGGCGGCAGGCGGCAGGTATCAGATGACAGACTCTAAAACAGACGCCAGATGCCGACTTAATTATTTTCGTATTTAACTTGTTATATTATCTTTGCACAAATGAAGCTACTTTAAGAAAATAATTCAAAAAATATATGCGTATTGCAGTTGTTGGTTCCGGTTATGTTGGATTGGTCACAGGGGCATGCTTTGCCGAAAGCGGGGTAAATGTAACATGTGTCGATGTTGACAGTGAAAAAATAAGGATGCTCAGGGAAGGAGCCATCCCAATCTACGAAGCGGGGCTGGAGAACATGATCAGAAGAAATGTTGAGAAAAACAGGCTGGTTTTTACGACCGGACTTAAGGAAGGGATTGATGGATCGGATGTAATATTTATTGCTGTCGGAACTCCTCCGGGGGAAGATGGATCTGCTGACCTCAGTCATGTTCTTGATGTTGCACGGGAAATTGGCCGGAATATTAACAGCCATATTGTCGTGGTGACCAAGAGTACAGTTCCTGTCGGTACATCCGAAAAGATCAGGAGGACCATTCAGCATGAAATGGAAAAGAGAATGGTCTCCATCCCTTTTGATATGGCTTCCAATCCGGAATTTCTGAAGGAGGGCGCTGCAGTGGAAGACTTTCTGAAACCCGAAAGAATAGTTATCGGAATAGATAATGAAAGAACCGGGGAGATAATGAAAAGGCTCTATATGCCATTCGTACTCAATAATCATCCGATTCTTTTTATGGATATTTCTTCTGCTGAAATAACCAAATATGCAGCCAATGCGATGCTTGCCACAAGGATCAGTTTCATAAATGAGATCGCAAATCTTTGCGACCTGCTCGGAGCAGATATAAACCATGTACGGAAAGGCATAGGCAGCGACTCACGTATCGGTGCCAAGTTTCTTTATCCCGGTACAGGGTATGGCGGGTCGTGCTTTCCCAAGGATGTAAAGGCAATTTTGAAGACTGCACACGACATTGGCTGTAAACTCAATGTGATAGAGGCAGTCGAGAAAGCCAATGAATTCCAGAAAAACGTCATTTACAATAAGATAACCCGGCATTTCAATAATAAGCTTCATGGCAGGACATTTGCAGTATGGGGACTATCATTCAAACCCAAAACAGATGACATCAGGGAGGCGTCATCGATAATACTGATCAACAAACTGCTGGCGGCCGGAGCCAATATCAAAGCCTATGACCCTGCAGCAATGGAGGAAACGAGAAATCTGCTGGGCGACAGCATCAGCTATGCCGCTGATCCATATAAGGCCTTGCCTGAAGCTGACGCAATGGTACTTATGACAGAATGGTCAGAGTTTCACCTGCCTGATTTCACGAGGATGTCGGAACTTATGAAAGGCAACGTGATTTTCGATGGAAGGAATATATATGACCCTGCTGAACTTAAACGTTTCGGATGGGTTTATTACGGGATAGGGAGAAGATGACTGAGGGACTGAGGGACTGAGGGACTGAGGGACTGAGGGACTGAGGGACTGAAGGACTAAGGGTTAAATATACCTAATTGTAAATAAATAAATTGATATGAAAGGGATAATACTTGCAGGAGGATCGGGGACAAGGCTCTATCCTATCACAAGTTCCATTTCCAAACAGATGATCCCGGTTTACGACAAACCAATGATATACTATCCTTTATCCGTCCTGATGCTTGCCGGGATCAGGGAGATACTGGTGATCTCCACTCCTCGCGATCTTCCTGGATTCAGTAAATCTGCTTGGCGACGGAGCATCGCTGGGCATGCATTTCAATTACCTCGAGCAGCCTTCTCCTGACGGACTGGCCCAGGCATTTATAATAGGCGAAAAGTTCATCGGCAAGGAACCTGTATGTATGATCCTGGGAGATAATATCTTCTATGGGGTCGGACTGGGAAATACACTTTTAAAAACTGCGGAACTGAAAAATGGAGCCTGTGTTTTCGGCTATTATGTTAATGATCCGGAACGTTACGGAGTTGTGGAATTTGACAGGGATAAAAAGGTGCTGAGCATTGAGGAGAAACCCTCAAAACCAAAGTCTAACTATGCCGTCACCGGCCTCTATTTTTATGATAATACTGTTGTGGATAAAGCTAAATCACTTAAGCCATCGGCAAGGGGCGAACTTGAAATAACAGATCTGAACAGGAGATACCTGGAAGAGGGGTCGCTGGAAATAAAACTAATGGGAAGAGGCATGGCATGGCTTGACACCGGCACTTATGAAAGTCTTCTCCAGGCCTCAAATTTTATCGCGACCCTTGAACAAAGACAGGGTTTGAAAGCTTCCTGTATAGAGGAGATAGCTCTTTCCAGGGGGTTTATCAACAGAGAGCAGCTTTACCTGCTTGCGGAACCTTACAGGAACAGCCAGTACGGCCAATACCTCCTGAAACTTGCCGCTGAGGAGATTAATATATACGAAGAGCCAAAATAACCGTTAATGAAAGATGAAAATTATTGACACAGGATTCAAGGGACTGGTAGTAATCAAACCTAAATTATTCAAGGATGACCGAGGCTATTTTTTTGAAAGCTTCAACCAGCTAGTACTTGGCAATGCCGGGATAACCTTCACTCCGGTACAGGACAACGAATCAAAATCCTCCAAAGGAGTGATCAGGGGACTTCACTACCAGCTGGCGCCGTATGACCAGGCAAAACTGATCAGGGTAATTGAGGGAAAAATATTCGATGTTGCCCTCGATCTCCGAAAAAACTCACGCACTTTCGGAAAATGGTTCGGAATCGACCTTGATTCTGAGACCAAAGACATGGTACTTATTCCCAAAGGTTTTGCCCATGGCTTTTCAGTGCTCAGCGATACTGCCATTATCCAGTATAAGTGCGATACCGTTTACAATTCACAATTTGAGAGAGGCATCTTTCTCAATGATCCTGAACTGGATATTAACTGGAAAACAGGTTCGACACCTCAGGTAATAAGCAAGAAAGACTCCGACCAACCACTTTTCAGGAACGCAGAATATAATTTTTGAATCAGATCTAAGATGGCAGTCATTCTAATAACAGGCGCAAGCGGACAACTGGGCAATGAGCTCAGGATTGTATCCGGCAGCTTTTATGGATATGATTTCATTTTCACTGATATTGACAATCTTGATATAACCAATCCACATCTGGTCTCAGATTTTGTAAAAAAATCTCAACCTGACTGGATAATCAATTGCGCTGCTTACAACCTGGTTGATAAGGCCGAGAGTGAACCCGAAAAGGCGATTTTATTGAATTCCACTGCCGTCAGAAATATATCCGATGCGATTCACGGCACAGATTGCCGGTTCATACATGTTTCCTCTGATTATGTATACGATGGCAGGTCCTGCGTTCCCTACAATGAAGATTCTCCTGCAAGTCCGGCATCAGCTTATGGCAGATCTAAGCTTGCCGGTGAAAAGGCGGCACTCTTGCATCCGGCAACAATGGTTATCAGGACCTCCTGGCTCTATTCTTCATTCGGGAACAATTTTGTAAAAACAATTCTCAGACATGCGGCAGAAAAGGCATCCCTTCAGGTAGTTTTTGATCAGACCGGCACACCTACTTATGCAGCAGATCTTGCAAGGGCAATTATGTTTATAGTTTCGGGAGTCATCCGGAACCATTTTGCCATGAAAGCCGGAGTCTATAATTATTCGGATGAAGGGGTATGCAGCTGGTATGATTTTGCAACTGAAATTGTACTGGAAGCAGGATTGGATTGCACCATCAGACCCGTCCTGACCAGAGACTACAGGCAGGTGGCTGAAAGACCTGCCTATTCAGTAATGGACAAATATAAGATAAAGGAAAATTATGGCCTTTCGATACCGCACTGGAGGAACAGTTTAAAGCAATGTATGAAATTTCTGACTTAATAGTTTGAGTATGATACCTATAGATGGAATAAGAAAAATAGCCGAAAGCTGGCTTGGAGAAGAGTTCAATGATGATACCCGCAAAGAGGTAAGAGAGATGCTTGACGGTGATGAAAAGAAACTGATCGATGCATTTTATCAGGATCTTGAATTTGGCACAGGCGGACTCAGGGGAATTATGGGCGCCGGAACGAACAGGATGAATATTTATACACTGGGCATGGCTACCCAGGGCCTTTCAAATTATATTATAAAACAGTGGGGAAATAAGGAAATCAGGGTAGCAATTGCTTATGACTGCAGGAATAACAGCAGGTACTTTGCCGACACAACAGCGAATATCTTTTCTGCAAACGGTTTTGAAGTTTTTCTCTTTGAATCATTAAGGCCGACACCGGAACTCTCATTTGCCATCAGGCATTATAAGTGCCAGAGCGGAGTTGTAATCACGGCATCGCATAATCCGCCGGAATATAATGGATATAAAGCTTACTGGAATGACGGAGGACAGGTTGTTGCCCCGCATGATACCGCTATTATGGATGAGGTACGGAAAATAAAATCGGTAACGGAGATCAAGTTTGGAGGGAAGAAGGAAATGATAAATATTATCGGACAGGAGACTGACAGGCTTTTTCTGGACGAGGTGCTTAAGATGAGAATTAATCCTGAAATCATAGCCAGGTACAGCGATATTGGCATTGTATATACCCCTATTCATGGCACCGGATTGAAACTTGTTCCTCCTGCCCTTGAGATGTTTGGCTTCAGGAATGTCATCAGTGTTCCCGAACAGGATATCAGCGACGGGAATTTTCCAACAGTCAAATCACCGAATCCAGAGGAGCCTGACGCCCTGAAAATGGCAATAGCAAAAGCCATTGAGAAGGGAGCTGAGCTGGTTATGGCTACCGATCCGGATGCTGACAGGCTTGGGATAGCCGTCAGGAACAAAAAAGGTGAATTCATACTCCTGAATGGGAATCAGACTGCTGTGATACTTATCTGGTATATCCTGTCGCAGTTCAGTGAGAAAAAAAAATACAAGGGAAATGAATACATAATCAAGACCATTGTTACCACAGATCTTCTTGAAAGAATAGCCGAAAGGTTTAACGTTGAATTTTTTAATGTCCTTACAGGATTTAAATTTTTTGCAGAACTCATAAGGGAAAATGAGGGAAAGAAAAAATATATAGGAGGCGGTGAAGAGAGTTATGGTTTTCTTCCCGGCGAATATGTCCGCGACAAGGATGCAGTTGCCTCCTGCGCCCTCGTGGCAGAAGCGGCTGCCTGGGCTAAAAGTAAGGACAAATCACTTTATGATCTTCTTCTGGATATCTACGTCAGTTATGGCTTTTATAAGGAAAAACTTATAAATATTGTAAAAAAAGGAAAAGATGGCGCAGAGGAGATAAAGTCGATAATGAATACCTACCGGACAAATCCTCCTGAAAGGATCAATAAAAGCAGGGTAATAATGATCGATGACTATGAAAAGCAGATCTCCCATGATATTCTTAACGGGTCGCATACAGCTATAGATCTTATTAAGTCTGATGTGCTTCAGTTTTTCCTTGAAGATGGGTCAAAGATCTCGGTGAGACCTTCAGGAACAGAGCCCAAAATTAAATTTTATTTCAGCGTTAACACCAAACTGGACTCACATGAAAAATTCGAAGAAACTGAAAAAATTCTGGATCAGAGAATAAGCGATATTATTCAGGATATGAAGCTCTTGTGATTCAGACTATCATTATTTAACCACCGGGCTGTATGGAGTACTCAAAAAGTTTCACTGCGTCTGCTATAAGAAAACACAGAGCGACACTGTGAAAATTCAGCATGGCTCTGTGTCTGTTAAATAGTTATTATTATCTCTTACAGCTGAAAAGATATCAATATTCGACATTTCATTCTCCTATAATCTTAACAAGTACCCTTTTACGTCGTTTGCCATCAAATTCACCATAGAATATTTGTTCCCAGGGACCAAAATCCATCTGACCGTTACTGACAGCCACAACCACTTCCCTGCCCATAAGGGTACGTTTAATATGGGCATCTGCATTATCCTCAAATCCGTTATGTTTATACTGGCTATAGGGTTTTTCAGGAGCGAGTTTTTCAAGCCAAACCTCAAAATCGTGATGTAATCCGGATTCATCATCATTGATAAAAATGCTGCTTGTGATATGCATCGCATTTACAAGAATCAGGCCTTCCCTTATGCCTGATTCATATAAACATTTTTCCACTTGTCCTGTAATATTCAGGAATGCTCTTCTTGACGGAGTCTCAAACCATAGTTCCTTTCTGAAAGATTTCATGTTTAAATAAAATTAATTGTTACGTAACTTTCCTGTCAGATCATGCTGATTTTCACCGAACGGTATGGGTGATCAGCCTGGACTAAAAAAATCGTCGGCAAAATTCACCAGGTAAACCCTGTCGGTCGACCTGGTCAGTGCGGTATAGAACCACCTCAGGTAGTCAATTGAGACCTCATTCCTGTTGAACATCCCCTGATCTATAAAGACCCTCTCCCATTGGCCACCCTGTGCTTTATGGCAGGTTACTGCATAGGCAAACTTTATCTGCAGGGCATTAAAATAGGGATCTTTTCTGACTGCCTCAAACTGCTTACTTCTGGTTTTAATGCTGACATAATCGGCCACAACGCTATGGAAAAGCTCCCTGTTTTTCTCTGCTGGCAAGGCAGGGGTATCGAGATGCAGGACATCAATCATTACCTTAGACTCCAGCTCAAGGTCGTAATCGGGAAATTTGAGTACCATATCAGCAAAGTGAAATCCGTATCTCTCCTCATATTTCCTGATCGTTTTAACTTCCGCAATATCCCCGTTGGCTATAAAACCGGTTCCATCCCCATCCTCCTCAATAACAAAGTAATTGTTCTTTACAACCATTACCATATCGCCGGGACTGATCTCCTCTTCCCTGTAGAATATTCTGTTACGGATCCCCTGGTTATAGCGGTTTGCCTGTTTGTTGGAATTCACAACAATTATTGTTCCTTCCATCCCGCATGATCCATAGGCCGATGAGATCTCCTCAATCAGCTCCTCACCTGTTATTCTGACTGTATCCTTGAAATTTATACAATCGATTGAGGGATGAACAAGGTCATGGCCTGCCACCTGCAATCTGACCCTTGTTGCATTCATCAGTACCCCTGAAGTCTCACTCTGTCGAACTACCTGTTTCAGTTCGCAGGTAATCAGTCCGAAACCATATTCTCCCAGTACGGCAGGATCAAGAGCGGGACTGACAACAGATCCGACCGGGGGCAGTTGTGCGGTATCTCCCACAATAATAAGCTTGCAATCGGTGCCTGAGTATACATATTCAATCAGATCATCGAGAAGCCTTCCGCTACCGAACAGCGATGAATCACCCGATGAGTTGGATACCATGGACGCCTCGTCAACTATAAAAAAAGTATCCTTGTGAAGATTTCTGTCAAGAGAAAAACTGCCCATTCCATCCCTGGAAGATTTTTGCCTGTAGATCTTTTTATGTATGGTAAATGCCTGGACGTCCGGCATATGAAGAGAGCACTTTTGCAGCTCTGCCGGTTGGCGCGAGCAAAACTGATCTCATTCTGAGCAGGTCAAGGGTTTTGACTACCGAACTAATTACACTTGTCTTGCCGGTACCGGCATATCCGGTCATGAGGAAGATCACATCATTGTTATTGTCGCAGACATAACCTGCAATTTTCATGAGAGCATCAGACTGATCCTCAGTGGGAATATTACCCAGGTTACTGCATAAATTGTTATATATGATGGTATCTCGCACCATAGAGTTTCAGAAGAGGTTTGGGATAATGATTCTTTTATTACTTTTGATGGTAAACTTAAGCAATCTTATATAAAAACCTTATGGAATCTGAACCTAAATGACCCTGAAATCAGAAACTAACACTCTGTTTAACTCTGTGGTCCCTCCATGGGTCTCTTTGAAAGTTATTTTGTTTATTGCACAGAGAGCACCAGTGGAAAAACTGAGAGCACCCCGGATTAAAAAATAAGAGTCGCAGAGTAAGATTTTAAGTAACTTTGAACAAAATTTAGCGTGCATGCCTTTTCTGGAATTATTTGATGAGACCCTTGATATCAACTCCACTGAAAACTACGAGTTATCCCTGCAGGTCAGTCCCGATGGCTTTGCTTTTTGCCTTCTCGATGCGATCAGAAATAAATTTGTTCTCCTCCGGTCGTTTGAACCTGAAGGAAACAGGTATTTCAATGCCGATAAGATAAATGATATTCTGGCCAAGGATGACTTTCTTGTAAGGAAATACCGGAAGGTTAATCTAGTGATGCCATCACCCAAATTCACAATTGTGCCTGCCCCACTATTTGACCCGGGTAAAAAAGATGAGTACTTTACATTCAACCATCTGAAAAGTGAGGAATCTGCAATCATTTCCAATAAGCTCAATGACCCTGATTCATTTCTCGTATTCTCTGTGCCTGGCCCGGTTGTTGATCTTCTTGTCAGTTACCATCCAGGAATACTTCCCTTCCATCAGGTCAAACCGCTGCTT
Source organism: uncultured Bacteroidales bacterium (assembly GCA_963789465.1). Taxonomy (GTDB): domain Bacteria; phylum Bacteroidota; class Bacteroidia; order Bacteroidales; family VadinHA17; genus LD21. The sequence goes on along the minus strand of CAWBLL010000019.1, from coordinate 572,782 downwards.
AATCATATTTCACACAGCAGGAAGAGTATAAATGGCAATTATATACATCTTAATGTAGAAAGGGAGTATTTCAATCTCATCATCTTTGACCACAACCAGATGAAATTCTGCAATTCTTTTAAATACAGAAACATAACTGACATTCTATATTTTACCCTGAATGTATTCAGAAATCTGGGGATCCCACAGGAGGAGACTATTCATCTCAGCGGACTAACAGAGAAATACGATGATCTGTCATCTAACCTTTCATTGTATATCCGGAATATTAAATTTGCCGAACCTGCAGGCAATTTCACCTTCAGCTATGTATTCAATGATACTGACCTGCACAGATTCCTAAATCTCTTCAGTGCAATAAATTGCGAATAATCGGAGGAAAATATAAAGGAAGACGGATTGATCCACCCTCCGGCTTTAAAGCAAGGCCTACTACAGATTTTGCCAGGGAAGGGTTATTCAATATACTTAATAACAGAATTGATTTTGAGACTGCAACAGTACTTGACCTTTTTTCCGGAACGGGAAGCATAAGCTATGAATTTGCTTCCAGAGGTGCAGCTTCCGTACATCTTGTTGAAAGAGATCAACATCATATATCGGGCATAAAAAAAATAATCAGGGAGCTGGATTTCGGCAATATCCGTCTGGTACATATTGATGTCAGGGCATTTCTGAAAACATGCAGGACCAGATTCGATGTTGTATTCGCCGATCCTCCCTATGATCTGCCATGGCTGAAGGAGCTGCCTGACCTTGTTGCAGGATCGGGGGTGATTGCAGAGGATGGTTTTTTAATTCTTGAACATCCAAAGAGTATGCATTTTGAGGATCACAGGCTTTTTTTTGAGCACAGAAATTACGGGGGAGTCAATTTTAGTTTTTTCAGACCGGAAATACTCAAACAGTAACAACCTGCAGCCGGATTATTTTATTCTGCAATATTCAGGAGGGGCTATCCGGAGGCTAAAGCATTTTTTTACAATAATTATTTTGCGGAGTTAAAAATTCGCTTAATTTTGCAGCGCGTTAAATAGCCGGTAGTTTCCCGATGGATCGGGATTAGAATATCGGCCTGTATGTAGAAAAAGTTTGGTGCGGTAGTTTCCCGATGGATCGGGATTAGAATATCGGCCTGTATGTAGAAAAAGTTTGGTGCGGTAGTTCAGTTGGTTAGAATAACGGCCTGTCACGCCGTGGGTCGCGGGTTCGAGTCCCGTCCGCACCGCAAGAAAAACAAAAGCCGGTCCCTGAGGACCGGCTTAGTATTTTAAGAAGGCAGCGTTGACAGCTTGCTGTTAAAAGTTGACTTATTAAAATACGTAAAATGATGCTGCGCATCATTTTTGTTTTTCTTGACCTGGTAACCTCAGGATGAAAGGGTCCGATCGATGGAAAGGAGATCAATCCCGTCCGCACCGCACTTAATACCCCATAACCACTTGATATTATAGAGTTTAATTAGTATAAGCCACAAAATCCGCCAAAATCTGCCACAATTTTTTTTCTAACCTTTGGTTTCAAGAATGATCAGATATTATTAAAAATTACCTATAAAATAGGTTATATATCAATCACTTAAAACCTATCTACTTCAAATATTATAAATTTTTATAAAAAATTTCAAAGAGAGACATTTTGGCCATTAAGATTTCTTTTCCGGAATATTTTTTTAATCCACTATTAAATTAAGGAATATAGGTTTTGCATAAAAACAAATATTATTGCATAAAAATAGATATATTAAAGGGTTGTTGCATAATATTAAATAGATGCCAATAATAACGTATCTTAACTACTTATCTAAAGTAAAGACATCCTGAAAAATAGACTGAAGTGCTTCAATTTCCTCATCCTTTAGCATATGGAAGGTATTTCTTCTCCTTTTTGGAAGGATTCCATTATTCTGATGAGTAAATCGGATAAATGAATCAATTAGCTTATCTGGCATATCGATCCTCTGCTTCATCAATTCTTTTGCCTCATCATAATTCTGCAAGAAATTTAATTCATTTGGAAGGTCCTGGGATATAGCTGTTTCAATAACTTTACATAAATATTCAGTTTGCGTGGTTAGATCTGGGAACCTATAAAATCCTTCAACCTCAGAGGTATTTAAAACAATTAGTTTTTCTTTTTCATCTTTTGTGTACTTAAGCACTTGCATTAGTGGTGTAGAATATGCTTCAAGAGCATCATCGTAAAGTTTCAAATTATTTACCATATGAGCAGAAACCGGTATTATCATTCCAGTAGGTAAGAAATTATCCCTCGACAAAAAATCATGAATTAAAAATCTATGAATTCTTCCATTTCCATCTTCAAATGGGTGAATAAAAACAAATCCAAAAGCTATAGCAGTTGCCCTGACAATAGGATTTACACCTTCCATTTTAATGGCAGTATTCGAAAGATCTTTCATTAAATCTGAAAGAAATTCCGGTGGTGGGCAAACGTAATGAATGATCTCATCATAATTCCATGTTGTCTGGCCAATATAATTTTGAAAATCCCGGAATCCTGTCGCTGCAAAACGTGGATCAACAATTTGATTCTGTAACATTACCAAAGATTCCTCACAAAGCAGATCTGGAATTTCTTTCTTACCGGCATTACTCAATAAACTAACAAATCTTTCAATGCGTTCTGGTGTTGGTTCTTCCTTTTCAATTTGGTAAGATGAACGTGTTTCCTTTTTATATAAATAATTATTAGCCCGGTTTAATATCTCAGGGGAATAGTTTTTTGAGAGTTCCCTGAGCATCTCAGGATAATCAAGTTCAACCGCTTTCATTATAACATTCGTTCTCTTTATAGTAGGACAAAAACCCACATCCCCTAACAAATTATTATTCATGCGCCATCTGCTGTTTTTAACTACTACACCAGTAAAATATCGTTTATAATCTATCAAATCAACATAGTTAATGTTTGGTCTATCTTCAATGGGGAGACGTTTTCCAGTTAGAAATTCGTACCAAAATCCAATCTTTCTGGAATATTTAAAGTTTGGAGCAGATTCTATAAATTCAACTATATCTTTCACAGGAATACGTTTTAGGACAGCCTGAAAGAAATTCATTTGAACATCATCATACTTCAGGGCAAACTCAAAATGGTTTAAAGTATTATCTGCTTTAAGAGTATACTGAGCTTTTTGAAAAGTTTCTATTATTGTTCCATCTTGCAGCACTTCAATTTTTGATCTTGTACCAAGATAAGATTCATGAGATAATTTAATATTTGAAAGTTGATAGTACTGTTTAAGCCATGTACTTCCTATTGGTTTTTCAGACATATGCCAAATATTTTAAAATTTAAACCTTTCTGCATTAAAACATATTTTGTTGCATAAATATAGCTACATTTTGAATACATTGCATAAAAACAAATATAAATAAATAGAAACTGTAGTTTTCTGAGGGTCAAAATCAATGAACTTTCTACAATAGTATAATTTTCACAAAAGTATCATTAAGTGATAATATGGTGAAATATTTACTAAACTCAAATCTCTTTTAACTGTTTGATTTTCCGGACAGTATTAACAGAATGTCCTGTTATTCCGGCGATCCGCCTTACAGATAGTTCGCTTTTATCAAGGAGATCTGAGATATTCTAATATATGTTCATTAAAACTGAAAGATTGGACCAAACCCCATTAACCCGGCCATTGTACACTTCTTTAATCTTGGCAAGCTGAATCTCCTCGAGTTGACAAATTTTCCTCAGATTATCTTAAGATTTCGAAGAAACCCGGCTATAAATTAAAGTTTCCATATGTATCATTTTTAATGTGACCCTATCAATAGTGTCCATTTAAAATTAGATACCGTTTTCAGCAAGAACTGCTGTCCGTTTTCAGCAAGAATATGCACCGTTCTTTGAAACCTTGAATATATCCAGGTTATAGCGTTTTTTAACAGCGTGACGATTTGAAATTAAATCAACTTAGACTTTGAACCGATAAAGATTAATTTCAATTAGGGGTGTAGAAAAAGTCTTTTTAACCGCAAAGTGCTCAAAGATTTACGCAAAGTTCTCAAAGACAAACGCTTGTTATTTAGATCTTTGCGTCCCGATAGCTATCGGGATCTGCGTATTCTCTTTGCGACCTCGGAGCCTGCCCCGATCGAAGTATCGGGGGTTACTGGATTTTGACTTTTTCTACACCCTCTATATCAGGCTCACTATAAAGGACTTTAGTCCTTTTGAATTGGGCTAAAGCCCGACCTTAGGCTGTATCTTCATCCGTTAGATAAAGCCAACGGTAAGTGATTTCAACCATGAAATTGTGCAAACTTTGAACATAATCTAAATTATCAAAAGGCCTCGATATTAGCCACTTACAAACCAGGATTACCAAGAAGTCAGAGAACTAAATTGTATATAGGTGAAAATCAGTCATAGTTAAGTAGACACTAATAATGCAAATTATTAATTAAGTATCTAATTAATACATCAAATGCATCTTCTTCCTGCTTCTCCACCCTGCTTGGTTTTCATGCTCAACGAAGTATATTTTTAACTCAGCCTGGTTCTCATACTGCACAAAATATATCTTCTTCTTTGCCTGATTATCATATTTTGTAAAGAACCATTTACCATTATTATCCCCAGCCTGATTTTCGTATTGTACTTTAAAAACTTTTAGATCTGCCTGATTTTCATACTTGACAACAAAAACTTTTACATCTGCTTGATTTGGATATTCAACAGAGAATACTTTCTGAGCGTAGGTGCAATTAAAAGATGTAACCAGTAAAAAAATTCCCAGTAGTTTGTACATAATAGGTTTATTTAAACTTTTATAATGAATTACATATTAGTTCCTCTCCATAATTAATACTAACACTGTATAAAAAAGTAATTTAGCAAATAGCTGACATGAGACTTCCTGTCAAAATTAATGACAAACATTATTGCCAAATTTACCTGAATCGTCTTCTTTTTGAATCATTTCAAGCGTATAACAGAGTGCCAGAAGAGTACACCAGCTGACGGTATTTTTTGAAAAGAAGCCAAAATTCTTACAATGATGGTAATGAAGTCAGTTATGATTATCCATTTTAATATTTCTGAGTAAGGCCAAAGACCTGCCTTGAAGTTCAAACACATTTTGAACATGTTTATTTTGCCCGGTAATTTCGTCAAAGTATGTGTCCAGTAAGACTTCCCATTCCGGACTTAACCCTTCATGAAGCAAGCTAAACGATATGGGCTCCCAATAACTATTTACCAATATCAGTAAAATATCATCCGCCAGAATATCTCCCTTATCATCAACTTGTTTCATTAACTCTCCATTCAATATCATTCCCATGTTACGAATAAAAGTGACTTCCCATTCTTCCCGGTTCATATCCAGCCCATCGGTGTTAATCCATCTGATATCTTTCACTCCGTTATTTTGGATTCTTCTGTTTTTAAAGTACTTTCTGGGATGGAGCACCGGATAGTTTATTCTGATATTGATCAAATTTTTTGTGAATTCGAAAAGCTTTTTCTGATTGGCATCCCAGTTCCAGTTCATCCAGGTTATTTCATTATCCTGGCAGTATGCATTATTATTTCCGCGTTGTGTCCTGCCGTATTCATCACCATGGCTAATCATGGGAACTCCATGACTTAACAACAACGTGCCAAGAAAATTTCTCTTTCTTCTTTCCCTTAACTGAATTATTTCATCATCATCTGTAGGACCTTCAGCACCACTGTTCCAACTTAAATTATCATCTGATCCATCTTTACTATCCTCACCATTGAGCTCATTATATTTTCGATTATAACTTACCAGATCATTAAGTGTAAAGCCATCATGTGCTGTGACAAAGTTAATGCTTGAGGAAGGCATCTTTCCGTTGTCTTTATACAGGTCGCTGCTACCGCTTAACCGTAAAGCCAGTTCGCTTACCTGGCTTTCATCACCTCTCCAGAATTTCCTGACACAATCGCGAAACTTCCCGTTCCATTCTGCCCACAATACCGGGAAATTACCAACCTGGTAACCTCCTTCCCCCAAATCCCAGGGCTCAGCAATTAATTTAAGCTGAGAGATTGTTGGGTCCTGGTGAATCGTATCAAGGAAGGTGGAAAGCTTACCTACATCGTATAATCCCCGTGCAAGAGTCGAAGCCAGATCAAATCTGAATCCGTCAATTTGCATATCATTGGCCCAGTACCTGAGGCTATCCATTACAAGTTGCAAGGTACGACTGCTAAGTAAATTCAAGGTATTTCCTGTTCCTGTATAATCTGTATAGGTATTCAGGTTTCCAGGTTTAAGACGGTAATAATTCAGGTTATCAATACCACGAAAAGCCAGGGTAGGTCCTAAATGATTTCCCTCGGCTGTATGGTTGTAGACAACATCCAGAATCACCTCAATACCAGCCCGGTGATAAGCTCTTACCATCTCTTTGAATTCTTTCAGCTGTTCTCCGTTTTGACCGGAAGCACTGTACTCGGCATGCGGAGCGAAATAACCTATCGAACTATATCCCCAGTAATTGGTGAGCCCTCTGTCAAGTAAAAACTTATTGTGTACAAAGTGATGTATTGGCATAAGTTCAATAGCTGTTATTCCCAATTCCTTAAAGTAGTTTATTATTACAGGATTAGCCAATCCCTTGTAAGTTCCTCGTTCCTCTTCAGGGATGTCAGGGTGCTGAGCTGTAAAGCCTTTTACATGAAGTTCATAAATAATCGAATTATGCATTGGTGTTTCAGGCTTTTTAACACCTTCCCAGTCAAAACTTGTATCAACAACGACACATTTATTCATCTCTTTGGCATTGTCTATAATGCTCTTTTTCAGACCGTGTTTTTTAACTTGTTCATCAAATGAATAGTCGTACATGCTCTCAAGAACATCAATCTTTCCGCAAATAGCTTTGGCATATGGATCAATTAATAATTTCAGTGAATTAAACCTCATACCTGCTTTAGGCTGGTATTTTCCTGACACTCTGTAACCATATAATTGACCTGGCTTGATGCCAGGTAAATATGCGTGCCAGACATAATCCGTTACTTCGGTAAATTCAATTTGCTCATATTCCTGTTCGTCTTTCGTGGAATTAAACAGACACAATCTGATATTTATAGCTGTTTCACTAAAAATTGCAAAATTTACACCCTCCCCATCATAAGTTGCACCTAAAGGATAGGGCTTCCCAGGTAATACTTTTTCCGTATATTTATTCATTCTGGTATATAAAATTTTCGGTACTGATAGCCTGTAATAAATTCATTTTTGAAAATTTATGTTGTCAAATAAAACAAGCTATTTTCTGTTAGTGTTGAAAGTATAATGCCAAATATATTGTTTTTGTTCACCCGATTCAAATACTCAATAGAACAACCTTTCTCAGAATAGCTTGTTTTATCAGTTATATGTTATCAAACTTCGTATTTTAAAGCAGGACACTTAGTATAATACCTTTAATGATTATTGGTCAGCAATAGTATAAAATTACGTATCGATGTGTTTGATTTAAATATAAACCCCATTCGGGGTTAACAGATCAATTCAAGTCAAAAAATCAATGAACACTTATATTATATTTATTATCAAGAGCATAAAAACCTATTTCTCAAGTTAATGCATCAATAGTTATATAAAATTACAAAATGCTTGAAAATCAATATACGATATATTATTAAATGCCGATACCCATTTAACCATTTAATACTTTTCCGGGGATCGTCAAATGCAAATATCTTTCCATATCTGCATAAAATACAATTAATTTTACTATATTTATGTTCTTCAGGGTAAAATAAGAATGATTTTAACATATAAAGTAAATAATCAAATCAATTGTAAAATTGAATTAATTTCTTCTTTTATCCCACAGTACAGAATATTAATATGTGATATATCATTATCATAATTTTTCTGTTTACGATAGCCAACCGGCTTATTATTTGTTTTATTAAAATCCTGAAAATATATAATAATAAACCAGTTATTCTATTGCTCTTTTAGTAATCATAATTTCGATGAAATGTCAATAAAAAAATTGCCCGGATGAAAAAAAAATCGATCTTCCCTACATTTTCGGATAATCATACCTGTGAGTTTAATCTTTGGGCTCCAAAAGCTGAAGGGGTTAAAATCATTATTGACTCTCCTTACCGTGAAGTACTTATGAACCGGGAGGACTATGGATACTGGAACATCAAACTGGATCATATTTACTCCGGTACCCGCTACAAATACCGGATTGATGAAGGAGAATGCTATCCTGATCCTGCCTCACTCTCTCAACCCGACGGGGTGCATGGGGCATCAGAAGTGATTAACCTGAACGATTTTAACTGGACAGATAATGAATGGGTAAATATACCTCTGGCTGAAATGATTCAATATGAGTTGCATACCGGTACATTTACGCAGGAGGGTACTTTTTCAGGAATTAGTTCGAAAGTTGATTATTTTAATAACCTGGGCATCAACACCATTGAAATAATGCCTGTTGCCCAGTTCAGTGGGACCAGGAATTGGGGGTACGATGGTGTCTATCCTTTTGCCGTTCAGAATTCATACGGAGGGGCTAAAGGATTAATGAATTTGGTGAATATTTGCCATCGCAATGGTATAGCAGTCATTTTAGATGTAGTCTATAATCATTTCGGCCCTGAAGGAAACTACGTGTCCAGTTTCGGCCACTACTTTACGAAAAAATATTCCACGCCCTGGGGAAATCCTGTGAATTTTGATAGTGCACATAGCGATGAAGTTCGCCATTATGTTATTGAAAATGCTTTGATGTGGTGCCGGGATTTTCATATTGACGGATTACGGTTGGATGCAGTCCACGCATTATTTGATTTTAGCGCTGTGCATATTCTTGAAAAGTTGAAAGGGAAATTGTTGGAATTAAGTGCTTATACAGGTAAGAATTATTATTTAATAGCAGAATCAAATCTCAATGACGTGCGCTATATCAATCCTGTTTATAAAGGAGGCTATGGCCTGGATGCTCAGTGGTCAGATGATTTTCATCACTCTGTTCATACTCTTGCAACCAATGAGCGCACAGGCTATTACGAAGATTTTGGTGAGCCCTTGCATTTTTCAAAAGCGATAAAAAAAGTGTTCGTTTATGATGGGCAATACTCAGGTTACAGAAAAAAATCATATGGTAATTCAACGGAAAATAATAAAGCTTTTCAATTTGTAATATTTAATCAAAATCATGACCAGGTCGGTAACAGGAAGAATGGTGAAAGACTTATTTCTCTTACTGGATTTGAAATGGCTAAACTGATTGCAGGTGTAACTATGGTGACTCCAAATGTCCCTATGCTGTTTATGGGTGAAGAGTATGGAGAGAACAAACCGTTTTATTATTTTGTTAGTCATACAGACCCTGAATTGAATAAACTGGTCAGAGAAGGGAGGGAAAAAGAATTTGAAAAATTCTACAACAGCGATGATAAATCCATTGATCCTGCTTCACCTGAAACATTTAATGAATCGAAGCTTTCATGGAACATTGAAGATCGTTATGAGCATAAGGCAATGTTTAATTACTATCAGACTTTAATCCGCCTGCGCAAAGAACATCCTGTCCTGAAACATCCGGATAATAATAATTTAAGGATATCAGAAAATGGAAAATTATTTATTATGGAACGATGGCACGAATCTCATTTCATATTGGTTGCTATGAATTTTAACAGCTACAATACTATTGCGCGAGTTTCATCAGACATTAAGGGAAATCTTACTAAAATAATCGATTCAGCAAGTAAAGAATGGAATGGTCCGATGGAACTGAGTCCTCTTATTATAACGGCAAACCAGGAAATAGAAATATCAAAGGAATCAATAATAATATATTCAAGTCAGGAATTATGAATGGTCAGCAACGAGTTATTATAGAAGAAATTAAGCCACAGATTAATTGTGGTGAATTTCCGATAAAACGGGTAATCAATGAAAAAGTTATGGTTGATGCAACCATCTTTTGCGATGGCCATGATGTGTTAAGTGCAGAAGTATTGTATAAATACCAAAATGAAAAACAGTGGAGTACATCTGTAATGGAACATGTGCTGAACGACAGGTGGCGAGGCGAATTTATAGTCTCACAAACAGGTACATATCACTACACTGTTAATGCATGGATTGACCATTTTAAAACATGGCACAGCGATATATTGAAAAAGATCGAAGTACAGGCTGATTACTCAATTGATTTGTTGATTGGAGCAGAAATTATTCAACAATCGCTTGATACCTATAAAGACATTGCGGTTAATGATGAAATATTTCTTAAAGAAATCATAGTTGAATTTCAATTGAAAGACGGGATAACGGAAAATAAAATAAAAGCGATCAGAAGCAATGATCTCTTTAATACAATGAAAAACTATCCGGTTAAAAGATTTATCACCCGGATTGAAAAAGAATTTGAAGTGTCAGTGGAACGGCAAAAGGCAAATTTCAGTGCCTGGTACGAAGTATTCCCGCGGTCATTAAATCCTGACGGAGTAAGCCACGGAACATTTAATGATTGTGCAAATTTTCTACCCTATATAGCTGAAATGGGATTTGACGTACTTTACTTACCTCCTGTTCATCCTATTGGAGAAACCAAACGTAAGGGTAAAAACAACAGCGTGACAGCTGAAAAAGACGACCCTGGTTCTCCATGGGCAATCGGAGGAAAGGAAGGTGGCCACAAGTCTATTAACTCCAATCTTGGAACCATGGATGATTTTAAGAAACTTATCCGTAAAGCTTCTGAATCAGGAATAGAAATTGCCATGGATATAGCCTTTCAGTGTTCACCTGATCATCCTTATGTGAAAGAACATCCGGAATGGTTCAAAAAACGTCCTGACGGAACTTTGCAGTATGCTGAAAATCCACCAAAAAAATATGAAGATATATATCCTTTGAATTTTGAAACCGACGATTGGAATAATTTATGGAATGAACTTAAAAGCATATTTTTGTTTTGGATAGAACAGGGCATTAAAATTTTTCGCGTCGATAATCCACACACAAAATCGTTTCTATTCTGGGAATGGGTTATCAGAGAACTCAAAAATGAAGAACCTGACCTTATCTTTCTGGCTGAAGCTTTTACACGCCCATCTCTCATGTATAATTTAGCCAAACGTGGTTTTACCCAATCCTACACTTATTTTACCTGGAGAAACACAAAATATGATCTGACCACATATTGTAAGGAATTGGTAACCACGGAGGCAAAGGAGTTCTTCAGGCCAAATTTCTGGCCCAACACTCCTGATATTTTGCCTGAATTTTTACAGGTCACAAACCGGGCAGGTTATATTCAGCGGATTATTCTTGCTGCTACCTTAAGTTCAAATTATGGCATTTATGGGCCGGCATTTGAATTAATGGAAAATGTTCCGACCAGCCCGGGCAAAGAAGAATATCTTAATTCTGAAAAATACGAAATAAAAAACTGGGATATCAATAATCCAAATAACCTGAAAAAAATTATTACACGGGTCAATAGAATCCGCAAAGAAAATATTGCACTTCAAAATACACATTCATTAAAGTTTCATGAAATTGATAATGAAGCACTTGTATGCTTCAGCAAAACTTCTGACGATCTTAGTAATATTATCCTGGTAGTCGTCAGCCTTGATGAACATTACACACATTCCGGATGGTTAAAATTTTCGCTTGCAGAGTTTGAAATGGATAAAAATATGCCATTTCAGGTGCACGATCTTTTGAGCGACGCTTATTTTCTTTGGAATGGAGAGCATAATTATATTGAGGTGAATCCCGGTATCATGCCTGCTCATATTTTCAAAATAAGACGAAAAATCCGTTCCGAGAAAGATTTTGATTACTTTTTGTAAATCTATTTAGTATGACAGAGGAAAAAATAAAAACATGGTATAAAGATGCCATTATCTATCAATGTCATGTACGGTCATTTAATGATAGCAATGATGACGGGATAGGTGATTTTAAAGGATTGATTCAAAAACTGGATTATCTTAAATTACTAGGTGTTAACGCATTGTGGTTACTCCCATTTTATAAATCACCTTTGAGAGACGGAGGATATGATATTGCCGATTTTACGAGCATTCATGATGATTATGGTACTATGGCCGATTTCAAACGTTTTATCAGGGAAGCACATAAGAGGGGACTTAAGGTAATTACAGAATTGGTACTTAATCATACCTCAAACGAGCATAAATGGTTTGAAAGAGCCAGACATGCCAAACCTGGCAGCATTGCCCGTAATTTCTATGTATGGAGTGACAATACTGACAAGTATAAAGATGCACGTATCATTTTCCAGGATTTCGAAATATCAAACTGGACATGGGATCCAATATCCAAAGCCTATTTCTGGCACCGTTTTTATTCCCATCAACCTGATTTAAATTTTGATAATCCCAGTGTTCATAAGGCAGTATTGAAAGTTTTGGATTACTGGTTCGAAATAGGGGTAGACGGATTAAGGCTGGATGCTGTGCCCTATTTATACGAACGTGAAAACACCAATTGTGAGAATTTACCTGAAACGCACCAGTTTTTAAAGAAACTTCGAAAACATATTGACGACAAATTTGAGAATAAAATGATACTGGCAGAAGCTAATCAATGGCCGGATGACGCTTCTGAATATTTCGGGAAGGATGATGAGTGTCATATGAATTTTAATTTTCCACTTATGCCACGTTTGTACATGTCATTGCATATGGAAGACAGATTTCCCCTGATTGATATTCTGGAACAAACCCCTTTTATTCCTGACAATTGTCAATGGGCTATATTTTTGAGAAATCACGACGAATTGACGCTTGAAATGGTATCTGATGAAGAACGAGACTATATGTATAAAGCCTTTGCTCAGAACCCCAAACAGAGAATCAATCTTGGGATAAGACGGCGTTTGGCTCCACTTCTTAATAACGACCGTAAAAATATCGAGTTAATGAATATCCTTCTTTTTTCACTGCCAGGTACTCCTATTATCTATTATGGTGATGAAATTGGAATGGGCGATAATTATTATCTCGGCGACCGTGATGGTGTTAGAACCCCAATGCAATGGTCAGCTGATAAAAATGCCGGGTTCTCTTCAGCAGAGCCCCAACGTATGTTTCTGCCCGTCATTTTCAACCATGATTACCATTATGAAAGCATCAACGTAGAAAACCAGGAAAAAAACTTAAGTTCCTTACTTTGGTGGATGCGCCGGGTCATTGCTAAAAGAAAACAATACAAGGCCTTCAGCAGGGGTAATATTGAGTTTATTGAAACCAACAACTCTAAAATACTTGCGTTCACCAGAAGTTTTGAGGAGCAAATACTATTAGTTATTATTAACCTGTCAAGGTATTCACAACAAGCCAGGTTATATCTCTCCGAATTTGCCGGTTACATTCCTGTCGAAATTTTCAGCAAAAACGAATTTGTAGCTATTGGTGAGGATCCTTATATATTCCAACTTCAATTTAAAAACTATTTCTGGTTTGAACTGACCAAACCACGTGAAGAAGAAAGGATTGACACACTTTCCACTGAAAACCAATTTATTATCTCATCCAGGGAATGGAATCTCATGATGGAATCAACCAGGATTTCATTAACCAACCTCCTTTCTAAATATATAAACAAAAGCAGATGGTTTAGAGGAAAAGCGAAAAAGATCCTTGAAATGAAGATCTCGGATGCAATACCACTTAAAACAGGGAATCTTAACTCGTATATCCTGATTATAGGTATACGGTATCTTGAAAGCAAGAATGAGAATTACATTATTCCGCTTTCGATTGTTACCGGAGATCAACTCGCCGAAATAAAATACAAAAATCCGGAGTCTTTTGTAATGTATGTTGAGGTAGATGGAATTACCGGAATTATGTATGACGGATCATATGACAAAAGTTTAAGGGACAATATTTTTCATACTATTCTTCAGCGAGGTGTAATAAAAAATAAGAATAGTACCATTTTAGGATTTCCGGCAAAAACGATTACTTCAAAAGTCAGGAAGGAAGATCTCCCATTGCCTTCCAGAGTATTGAGTTCCGAACAGTCTAATACCTCAATCTTATATGATAACCAGTTCTTTTTCAAATTGTATCGCAGTCCTGAAGAAGGAAAAAATCCGGAACTGGAAATTATTAAGACATTAACGGAAAACACTTCTTTTAAAAATTTCCCAGCTTATGCCGGTTCGCTGGAATACAGTAGTGGAGGTCCGGAGAATATGCCTCTGGGCATTTTGGTTGATTTTGTGCCCAGCGAGGGAAATGCCTGGGATTTTACCCACTCAGCAATCGAGAGGTATTTCGATCGCATAACGGCCGACAAGGAAGAATTAATGCTGACCTATTCAGAAAAGAATAGCTATAGCCTCTCTTTTGTTGAAGATGAGAAGATGGAAGAACTTATAGGTCCCTTCTTTTTAGATATGGTCAGGTTATTGGCTCAGCGGACTGCCGAAATGCATCTGGCCTTAGAATCGGTTAAAGACAAAAAGGAGTTTGCAGTAGAATCCTTTTCCCTGCTTTATCAAAAATCATTGTATCAATCTTTCAGAACATTAATTAAGCAAACTTTTAACCAGATAAAATCATCCGGGAAACAGATGAATGAATCTCAGAAATTATTGATAGATGATATTATTAAGAATGAGGATCTGCTGTTATCGACAATCAAGGAATCTCTTGAAAAGAAGAAAATACGTACCTCCAAAATAAGGATTCATGGGGATTACCATTTGGGACAGGTATTATTTACAGGTAAAGATTTTATTATCATTGATTTTGAGGGTGAGCCTACCCGAACTCTTACTGCACGTCAATTAAAATACTGCCCCTTCAAAGATGTTGCCGGAATGTTAAGATCATTTCACTATGCTATCTATATGGCACAAATTGAAAATAATTCGAAGATGCCAGAGAACTCAGAATATCTAAAACCATGGCTGGAAGCATGGTACAAGCTGGTTTACGAAACTTTCATAGACAGCTATCTGAAAACAGCTGGTCAGGCTTCATTCATTCCTGAAGAAAAAGAGCAGGTTAACAATTTATTATCCGTTTATACCATTGAGAAAGCGATATATGAGGCTGATTATGAACTTAACAACAGACCTGAATGGCTTTATATACCACTTAACGGACTAAATAAGATTCTGAATGATCTGATTGAGCAGGAATAATGAATATGGAAAATTGAAACAATTAATTGTCAAGTTATGAAGATAAAAGGAACCGAATCAAATATAAAACCAGCAGGTATAAAAAAAACTAATGAAGCTATGTCAAAAGTACCGAAGAGTAGTGCCAAACGTGACAAGGCATCTCCTGTTGAAACTAAATCCGTGTGGGATGTGCCTGATTTTATCACCGAATATGACATCTACCTGTTTAAAGAGGGAAAACATTTTTCCCTGCACCATAAATTGGGAGCTCATATAATGAAGCATAATGATTCACCTGGTACATTCTTTGCTGTTTGGGCGCCAAATGCAAAATCTGTTTCAGTAATCGGCAATTTTAACTTGTGGACAAAAGACTCACACCAATTAATACAACGCGAAGATGAATCTGGTTTATGGCAGGGATTTATTCCGGGAATAGGCAAAGGAGATGCCTATAAATACTTTATCACATCTATCTATGACAATTACTCTGTTGAAAAAGCTGATCCACTTGCCTTCTATAGTGAGAAACCTCCAAAGACAGCTTCAGTAGTATGGAAACAAGATTACAAGTGGAAGGATGAAAATTGGATTAAAAACAGAAAAAATTATAATTCACTTGATAGTCCTTTCTCAGTATATGAAATTCAATTGGAATCATGGCGGAAATCAGTGGAAGAAGACAGACCGTTAAACTATATGGAACTGGCTGATCAGTTGACTGCATATGTAAAAGAAATGGGTTACACACATATAGAATTGATGCCTGTAACAGAGTATCCCTTCTCCGGATCCTGGGGCTACCAGGTCGTAGGTTATTTTGCACCCACCAGCCGTTTTGGTGATCCTGATGAGTTTATGCATCTGATAGATACTCTCCACCAAAACAATATAGGTGTTCTAATCGACTGGGTTCCTTCTCATTTCCCCGGAGACCAGCATGGGCTGCACTTCTTTGATGGGACTTACCTGTATGAACACATTGATCCGAGAAAAGGATTTCATCCCGACTGGAGCAGTTATATCTTTAATTACGGAAGAAATGAAATACGTAATTTCCTTATAAGCAGCGCACACTACTGGTTAGAGTATTTTCATTTAGATGGGATTCGAGTCGATGCAGTGGCTTCAATGCTTTATCTGGATTACTCCAGAAAGAAAGATGAGTGGATACCCAATGAGTATGGAGGAAGAGAAAACCTTGATGCAATTCTTTTCCTTCGGGATTTAAATGAATCAATCTATACCAGTTTCCCTGATGTCCAGACAATTGCTGAAGAATCAACGGCATGGCCTATGGTAACCAGACCTGTTTATACGGGTGGATTAGGATTTAAAATGAAATGGAATATGGGTTGGATGCATGATACACTGAATTATTTTTCGCGCGAGCCCATTTACAGGAGTTATCACCATAACCAAATGACATTTAGCATTATGTATGCATTTAGTGAAAATTTCATGCTTGCTCTGTCTCATGATGAAGTGGTTCACGGGAAAAAGAGTCTGATTAATAAAATGCCCGGTGATGACTGGCAGAAATTTGCCAATTTGAGGGCTCTGTTCGGATTTATGTTTGCCCATCCTGGTAAAAAGCTGCACTTCATGGGGATGGAGTTTGGACAATGGAATGAATGGAACTATAAGAACAGCCTTGACTGGCATCTTCTTGACTGGAACTCTCACAAAGGTTTTCAGTTTTTCATAAAGGATTTGAACAGTGTATATAAAAGATTCCCGGCGCTTTATGAAAACGATTTTTCTCCGGAGGGCTTTAAATGGATAGATGCAAATGATTCGGTCAATTCAATTTTAAGTTTTGCGAGATACGATAAAGCAGGAATTCAAAAAATACTGATCATAATTAATTTCACTCCGGTTCCAAGATATAATTACAGAATAGGTGTACCGGAAGATATTCGCTGGAAAGAAATTCTTAACAGTGATGCTACCCAATACGGAGGAAGCGGAATGGGAAATTTGGGAGGTGTCGAATCAAATCCAGTGCCTTATCATGGAGAAAACCAGTCTATAAATATTATACTTCCTCCCTTAGGCATTGTTATGTTTGCAAAGGAATAATTTTTGTATATGACAAAATACAATCCGGGCTCAACCTACAGATTACAATTCAACAAAGATTTCACTCTGAAAGATGCAGAGAAAATAGTACCGTATCTTCATCTCCTAGGAATCCAAACCATTTATGCTTCTCCTGTTTTTCAGGCAGTAAAAGGGAGTATGCATGGATATGACATAACCAATCCTTTAAAAATAAACATTGAAATTGGAACAAAAAGAATTCTTAATAGCCTGATTGACAGTATTCATGAAAAAAACATGGGCTGGTTACAGGATATTGTGCCAAACCATATGGCGTATTCCCCCGAAAATCCATGGATAAAAGATGTTCTTGAAAATGGTAAAAATTCAGAATATTATCATTTTTTTGATATCCTCTCCAGTCATCCGGATGGAAAATTAAAGGACAAATTAATGTTGCCCTTTTTTGGGAAAGTATTGAATAGACTAATCGATAATCATGAACTGAATGTTGAGTTTAATGAAAATGGCTTTGAAATCAGGTATTTTGACAATAAGTATCCTCTTTCCAGAAAAGCTTATGCTGTCTTATTAAATGCAGGAGAAGGTTTAGCTGTCCCCTTAAGCCTGTCAGATATTAACTTTGACGATACCCTTTCTAAAAACTGGAAAGCAAAAATAAACAGGTTTTATGCCAGCTACCATGAAAATGCTGAAATCTCTCAGTATATCAATTATTGTTTATCTGAGGTCAATAGTAAGCCTGATATGATGAGAACTTTAGTTAATGCACTTACTTATCTGCCGGCATTGTGGAAAAACACCGACAGTAAGATTAATTACCGTAGATTTTTTACTATTAACAACCTTATTTGTATTAACATTCAGGATAAAGGAGTATTTAATACTTACCATAAGCTGATCAAAAATCTGGTGAAGAGTAAACTGATCAATGGTATCAGGGTTGACCATATCGACGGTTTACACAATCCAACTGAATACCTTAAACGGTTAAGAAATTTATGTGGTGAAGAAACTTATATTCTGGTTGAAAAAATTCTGGAAGAAGAGGAAAAACTCCTTAAAATATGGCCGGTGGATGGATCAACCGGATATGATTTTCTGGGATTCGTTAATAATTTATTGACCAGTAAAGATAATGGACATATTTTTTTATCTTATTACAAAGAATGGACTGACGGAACTATTGATTTCCGAGATGTTTTTTACAAAAAAACCAGATTTATTCTATACACCCGGTTTCAGGGTGACCTTGAAAACCTTACTAACGAATGCCTTTTAATTGAATCAGTTACTAAGCAATGGACTTACCAATAAATCGATTAAGATGGCTTTGGCTGAATTCCTGGTATTTTGTCCTGTATATAAAATTTACAAGGCACCTTCCTTATTTTCAAAAGAAGAAAAAAAATTATTGACAGATATTATCGCAACTGCAATAACATATAATGAAAACTTAAAGATGTACTAAATGTTATACGAGATTTATTTTTGTTAAATAATATTACCAATAATGCAGCAATTGCTAAGATTGATACATTTTTCAGACATTGTATGCAGTTTACCGGTCCCTTAATGGCAAAAGGAATTGAAGATACTGCTTATTATTCTTTTAATCCTTTTATTGGACATAATGAGGTTGGCGATTCTCCGGCTATTCTTGGTCTTGAATACAGTTACATTTCATCGTTTTATGCAGGAACGGCAAAAGATGACTCCGCTAACAATGAATACTACATCTACCCACGATACAAAAAGAGGCGAAGATGCCAGAGCCAGGTTAAATGTATTGAGTGATATTCCTGATTTATGGATAGATTCAACAAGGATGTGGCGCAAAATCAATAAACCACTTAAACAATTTAATGGAGAAAAGGAAATACCATCGCCTAATGATGAATATTTTATTTACCAGGAATTATGTGCTCATCTGCCAATGAATGGTAAGATAGAAGCATCTTATGTTAAACGTTTTCAAAAATATATGGTAAAAGCCTTACGGGAGGCAAAGGTGAATTCATCGTGGATTAATCCTGATAATAATTATGAACGCAAAACACTGGAATTTATCCGAAAAATATTGTCGCCAGAAAACAGATTTGCCGGAAGCTACCTGAATTTTATGAAAGAAATCATACCTCATGGTATAATTAATTCTATCACTCAAACAATACTTAAAAATACTGTCCCGGGAGTACCGGATACATATCAGGGCTCTGAAACATGGAATCTGAGTTTTGTGGACCCGGATAACAGACGTCCTGTTAATTTTCAGCAGCTTTCCAGTGATTTGGATCAAATGATAACGGAGTATCAATCAGATGCTTCCACTTTTGCTGAAAAATTAATGAGTGCGGCCATTAACGGAAAGATAAAGCAGTGGGTCACTTATATACTTTTACAGGAAAGAGTTCAACATAGGAATCTGTTCTTAAAAGGGACATATATCCCTCTTCAAACCGTAGGAAAATATAAAGATCACCTCGTTGCATTTTATCGCTGCTACAAGGATGAACACCTAATGATAGTACTGCCTCTCAATACAGCAAGACTGCCTGTTGATCACAATTGGGAGGATACACGTTTGAAATTACCTTATTTAGCATCCTATAAATGGAAAAACCTTCTGACAAACAGCATTCTGGAGACAAACGGTAATCTCAAGGTAAACGAACTTTTTAATAAGGTACCTTTTGGGATCTTTAAGGGAATTGATTTTCAACCAGAGCGAAGGTCGGGTATTCTAATGCATATTACTTCCCTGCCGGGTGATTATGGAATAGGCGATTTTGGTCCGGGTGCAAAGAATTTCATTGATTTCCTGAACCGAACAGGGCAAAGATACTGGCAAATTCTTCCAATGACTATATCAGGTAACTTAACCGGCTATTCACCCTACAGTTCTTTTTCAGCTTTTGCTGGTAATGTGCTATATATTGATCCTCAACATCTTGCTGAGATTGAATTAATTAATAATTCTGATCTCTATCAGTTCAAAACTAAAGAAAACGACAAAGCTAATTTTACCATGGCTGAAAAGGCTAAAAGTTATTTTCTTGAAAAAGCTTTTCAGGCATTTAATGCTTCATCAAATAGAAGTATTAAAAAACGATATGATGATTTTCTGGAAAAAGAAAAATATTGGTTGAATGATTTTGCTCTTTTTGTAGTATTGAAAAATAAATTTAATGATAAGCCGTGGAATGAATGGCCACTGAAATTTCGTAACCGCGATGATAAAGCATTGAAAATATTTGCCAGTAAAAACAATTATGATATTGAAAAAGTCAGCTTCTTCCAATTTATTTTCAGCGAACAATGGAGTCGCTTAAAAAAATATGCTAATGACCAGGGAATAAGTATTATAGGAGATCTTCCCATATATATTAATTATGATAGTTCTGATGTCTGGTCTAATCCGGAATTATTCAAGTTAAAACCTGATAAATCAATGGAGTCAGTGTCAGGGGTACCACCAGATTATTTTAATGAGAATGGTCAGCTATGGGGAATGCCCTTATTCAACTGGAAAGCGATGAAGGAAAACGGTTATGATTGGTGGCTTAATCGTCTGAGAAAAAACCTGGAATGGATGGATTTGTTAAGGCTGGATCATTTTAGAGGATTTTCAGCTTATTGGGAAGTACCTGCTGATGCAAAAACTGCAATAAATGGGAAATGGGTAAAAGGACCCGGAGCAGATTTATTTGATACTGTCAAAAAAGTCTTTCCGGATATGCCGTTTATTGCTGAAGATTTAGGGGATATAGATCAGGAAGTATACGACCTCAGAGACAGGTACGAATTACCAGGGATGAAAGTCATCCAGTTCGGTTTTGGTGAAAATATGTCTTTCCATCAGCATGCACCAAATAACCATACTTATAATTGCATAGCTTATACAGGAACGCATGACAATAATACCATAAAGGGATGGTTTCGTAAGGAAATAGGTGAATCTACAAAAAACAGGTTTGAAAACTACACCGGTAACAAGCTAACGGAAAAAAATTGCCATATGCATACAATCAGGATTACTTATGCTTCTGTGGCAAAACTGGTTGTTATTCCAATGCAGGACTGGCTGGGCTTAGATGAAAAAAGCAGAATGAATTATCCATCTACGACAAAGGGAAATTGGCTTTGGAGACTGAAAAAGGATCAGATTAATGGAATTATTGAAAAGAAAATTATGAAAATGGTAAAAGTTTTTGGGAGATACTGATCATGAATTAAATAAAGACTCAATAGGTCCTAAATCAGACTCAATAATGGCAGTGTTCAGAAAAGCGAGTCATTTTAATTCTTAATATCAAATTCAGAGTCAACCTCTTTCGGATCCGGATAATCTCCTGGCAATTTTTTAAATAGACTTTTTCTGTCTTTATGGTTTTTCTTAATCATAAAGATTATCAATACAATAAATACTAAGCCAAATAAGATCAGTATTAACAAATGCTTTTCCATAAATTCTATTTGTTTGTCATGATTATTTCATTTCCATTTTCTCAGTATATTCGCCACGACGAGCAGACCTGTTGCAACTTGCCCGGTGATATAATGCCTTTTGGGCTGCTGGCACATTGGTCTCTTCACCATGCCAGATCTCCAGAGCCGGCTGCTGGATGGCACGGGCAAACGAAAACGCCAGTGCCCATGGTAATCGCGACTTAAATCTGACATTCATTGCATTCAATCGGGCAGACGCCAATTCACCGGATTGGCCACCTGATAAAAAGGCAATCCCCGGAACCGCAGCAGGGACGGCTCTCAAAAGACACTCTATTGTCAGATCGGCTACAGCATCCACTGATTTCTGTTTAGGACAAGTCAATCCCGGAAGTACCATATTTGGCTTCAGGATTATTCCTTCCAGTGTCACGCGTTGTACATAAAGTTGTCTGAAAACAGTCCGCAAAACTTCCTCTGTTATTTCAAAGCAGTGCTCCAGGGTATGCTCGCCATTCATGAGCACCTCCGGCTCTATTATGGGTACTATTCCTGCTTCCTGACACAATGCGGCATAACGGGCCAATGCATGCGCATTAGCCTCTATGCAACCATGGCTGGGAATACCCGTTCCGATAGCAATCACTGCACGCCACTTGGCAAAACGGGCGCCCATTAGAAAATATTCCCGGAGGCGGTCGCGCAATCCATCCAGTCCCTCTGTTATTTTCTCTCCCGGGTGACCTGCCATATCCTTTGCACCGGCATCTACTTTGATTCCGGGAATGATTCCCAGATCTGTGATGGCTTTAATAAATAAAGTGCCATCTTTTTTCTTCTGCCTGATTGTTTCGTCGTATAGAATAAGTCCGTTGACACATTCACCCAGACCAGGAGTTGTTATAATCATTTCCCGGTAAGAACGCCGGAACTCCTCCGTTTGAGGAATTCCCGCCGCTGCAAATCTTTTATTGCAGGTTGGATTACTTTCATCCATAGCCAACAGACCCTTGTCATTTTCTACAAGTTTATTGGCGGTTTTTATTAAATCTTGTATGTTCATTCTGAGTCACTCCATTTCCAATTAATAATCTCCGGCATGTCCACACCATGTTTATCAATGTACTGGGTATGTTTTTTAAGCTTCTCCTGGACCATCCTAAGTAGTATGGTGCCATTTTCTCCCAATTGTGGAAGTCTGTTTATCACATCTTCTACAAGGTGAAACCTGTCAAGATCGTTTAAAACAGTCATATCAAAGTATGTTGTAATCGTGCCTTCTTCCTTATAGCCCCGGACATGCATATTTTCGTGATTAGTCCGTCTGTAGGTAAGCCTGTGCACAAGCCAGGGGTAGCCATGGAAAGCGAATACTATGGGTTTGTCTTTAGTGAATAAATCATCAAATTCCTGGTCGCTAAGTCCATGAGGATGTTCAGTATTGGGTTCCAGTTTCATGAGATCGACAACATTGATAACCCTGATTTTCAGATCAGGCAGATGCTTGCGAAGGATAGAAACAGCGGCCAGAGTCTCCAATGTTGGAACGTCGCCACAGCATGCCATAACTACGTCCGGTTCCGAACCCTTGTCACTGCTTGCCCACTGCCATACGCCAATACCTTTTGTACAATGTTCAATCGCTTCATCCATTGTCAGCCACTGTGGGGCAACGTATTTACCTGCAATCACAACATTTACATAATGCCGGCTCCTCAGACAGTGATCCCAAACCGACAACAGACAGTTAGCGTCGGGGGGAAGGTATACCCGAACAATTGAAGCCTTCTTATTGACTACATGATCAATAAAGCCAGGGTCCTGATGGGTAAAACCATTATGTGCCTGTTGCCAGACGTGAGATGCGAGCAGAAAATTCAATGATGCAATTTTCTTCCTCCAGGGCAACCCTGCACTAACTTTCAGCCACTTGGCGTGCTGATTAAACATCGAATCGATGATATGAATGAACGCCTCGTAACAGTTAAATAACCCATGCCTTCCGGTAAGCAGATAACCTTCGAGCCAGCCTTCACACTGATGTTCGCTTAGCATCTCCATTACCCGTCCATCTGAGGCAAGAAACTCATCATTCTCTTTCGTTTCTGCTATCCACTGCCGGTCAGTAGCCTCAAAAACGGCATTCAAACGATTGGAAAGTGTCTCGTCAGGTCCGAAAATCCGAAAGTTTCGCTGCTGACGATTAAGCTTAACCACATCTCTAAAGAACTCTCCGAGCACATGAGTGTCGGCTGCCTGAACTGATCCTGGTGATGGGACACTTACCTGATAGTTTTGAAAGTCAGGCATAAACAGGTCATGAAGCAATAGTCCGCCATTGGCATGAGGATTTGCACCCATTCTTCGTTCACCACTGGGTGCCAGTTCTGCAAGATCAGCCAAAAGACGACCATGCTTATTGAAAAGTTCTTCAGGCTTATAGCTCTTCATCCAGTGTTCCAGAATCTTCAGATGATGTGGATGTTCAGGATCTACCAGCAATGGAATCTGGTGGGCTCTGAAGGTGCCTTCAATTTGCAGTCCATCAACTTCTTTAGGCCCGGTCCAACCCTTTGGCGAATTGAATACGATCATCGGCCAGAGTGGTCGTGTTGCATCGTTTTTGCTTCTGGCCCTGCTTTGTATTTGCCTTATACTTTTGATGGTTTTTTCCAAAGTCCCGGCCATTAGTTGATGCATTTTTTCAGGATCATCACCCTCAACAAAGTAAGGTATCCAACCATAACCACGGAGAAGCTGATCAAGTTCATTATGACTGATCCGGGCCAGAACTGTTGGATTAGCTATTTTGTATCCATTGAGATGCAAAATTGGCAGGACAGCTCCATCGGTTACAGGATTAAGAAACTTATTAGAATGCCATGCAGTGGCTAATGGTCCTGTTTCAGCTTCTCCATCTCCGATCACGCATGCAACAATCAGCCCGGGATTGTCGAAGACTGCACCGAATGCATGACTCAGGGAATACCCCAACTCCCCTCCCTCGTGAATTGAGCCCGGACATTCCGGCGATACATGACTTGGAATTCCACCCGGAAAAGAGAATTGTTTAAATAGCTTTTTCAACCCGCCTTCATCCTGGCTGATATTGGGATATATCTCACTGTATGTACCTTCGAGATAAGTATTCCCTACCAGGGCAGGACCTCCATGCCCAGGACCGGCGATATAAAACATATCCAGATCATACTTTTTGATGATCCGGTTCAAATGCACATATATAAAGTTTTGCCCCGGAGTAGTTCCCCAATGTCCGAGGAGAATAGACTTTATATGCGACATTTTCAGAGGTTCCCGAAGAAGAGGGTTATCGCACAGGTAAAGCTGGCCCACCGACAAATAGTTGGCAGCTCTCCAATATGCATTCATTTTCCCCAGAAGATCATCCGACAATGGGCGCTCCTTGATATTCATTTTTTTCGGATGTAAACCATTTGACATTTCAATGTCCTTGATTACTACCTTATTTTTTTTCTTTTCAGAACTTTTTTTTGTATTCGTTCTCATATCTCACTTAGTTTTTATGATTTATAATCTCAATAACCGATTTAGCAATCATCAATTCCTCGTCAGTGTGAATTACCCATACAGGAACACTCCCCATATCTTTTGAAACAAATTGAGCGTTTTGCTTGTTTGCTTTATTGTCAAGTTTAATTCCGAGAAATCCCAAATCTTCACAAATCCGGGAGCGAATCTCAGGACAATTTTCTCCTATCCCGCCTGCAAAAACTAATGCATCAAGTCCTCCCAGTGCAGCGGCAAAAGCCCCTATCCATTTCTTTGTCTGGTAGCAAAATAATGAAACGGCTTCTGCAGCCCGGATATCATTAGATTCCTTAGCAAGCAAATCGCGCATATCGGAACTGGTTTCAGAAATACCGAGGAGTCCTGATTCAAGATTAATCAGATTATTAAACTTTTCAGGCGTCAGATTCTCTGACTTCATCATGTACCATGCTACACCCGGATCCAAATCACCTGGACGTGTACCCATTATTAGTCCTGCCGCAGGTGTGAATCCCATACTGGTGTCGACACTTTTGCCTTTAAAAATGGCAGTCATACTTGCACCATTACCCAGATGGGCCAATATCACACGGCCTTTGCCTGCCTTTTTACCGGCTAAGCTTATCAGTTCTTCTGTCAGATAAGCATATGACAAACCATGGAACCCGTATCGTTGAATTCCAATATTGTCGAACCGACGAGGAATCGGAAGCAATTTAGCCACCCGTGGCATTGTAGCATGAAATGCTGTATCAAAACAAGCTATCTGCTTCAGATTTGGGTAACGCTGGCTAAAAACATTAATCAATTCAATTTCTGAAGGCAGATGGTCTGAATCATAAGGAATGATTCGATGCAGCTCATCCATCAAATATTGTGTAATAAGTTCGGGTTCAGTGTGTTTCATTCCAAAAACTATACGATGTCCTACCCCGCTGATCAAAGAAAAATCTATCTGCTTTTCAAGCCAGTCAATCAAAAAATTTGCCACCGATTTGTGATCTGAGACTCCGATTCTGAAATTGCCCTTCTTTTTCTTTATTATGCTGTTAAATCCCATACAAGTACCTTTTAACCCGATCCGATCAACCGTTCCATACATAATTCTTTCTAAGGTTCCATCAATGCGATACAGAGCAAATTTGATGCTCGACGAGCCACCATTAATAGCCAGAACGCTTATGTCATTTGTTTTTATGGATAACTTATTTTTCATTTATTCACCTTCAATTAAGGCTTTACTTTTTCAAAGTCTTCATTAACGATTTTACCATTTCTTCACCTTTTTGAGAAACTCAATCATCTCCTTGTATTGTTAAATTGATAAAACATAAACTTCCGGAAAGGTTCAGGGGTGAATGCAGTCTTCTTTTAAAATCCAACCCGGCTGAGGTATTCCCATAGTGTAAGTTTTCGTGATTCATGTCTCCATCCATTTGAAGCAATACACTGCCATATCTAAAAACAATATTGTGACCGGAATTCCTTTTTTCATTGTTTATTATTTTATCAGTCAATTCAATCGGTAATATCTAGAAGGTCATTGTTTGAATAATGGATAAGCTTCAGTTCAACCAACCTCCTGTAAAACCAGCTCGCCGCAAACCCTTTATTATATAAGGACTGGTTTGCATCAGCCTCCATAAAAGGCCGTTTTATAATTCCCAGTCATAAGAATAATCGGTCCCTGGTTGATCCCATAATGCCATGGCGAAACCCAGCCATATGGATTTTCTGAATCTTAGAAATCCTCTTTCAGGTTTCCATTCATTCGTAACCGGTTGACCATGGTATCCGGTGCTATCAGGTTCAGTACCCCGCATACTGTTCCAGAAAAAACGAAGTGTAATCAGTACTTTTTGAACGGCAGTATCGCGGGTGATGAATCCAAGTTCAACTGCTATAGGGTAGATTGCCAATTTCAGACCCGTAGCCGCTATGCTTGCAGGCCAATCGTATGCAGTCTCAAAGTATGTTCCTTTAAGGTAATTTGCCTGGCCTCCCTTTTTAATATAATTACATAATATCAAGGTTATTATAATTTAAAATCATCTGTAGCTGTTAGTACTGCTGTTTTTTTCTAAGGAGTCATTCTCCATTTTCTCTGGTTCTCTTGCCTTTCTTTTAAAATATCCTCTGAAAAGGAAATTATGTTTCAGTGCTTCCATATTTTCATCTAATCCCCTTGAACTTTTTTCAAGATTTATCATAGTCTGATTCAAATTTTCTGCAATTATTGTATCCTGAATTAACCTTCCCAGTGTTCCGTGTCCGTTGTTTATCTGAGCCATCGTCTCCCCAAGTTGCTTCGAAAAAATTTCCGTATTACCCGATATTACCTGCAAACTTCCCATTATGGCAGATATATTATTTCGGGTTACGTCCATAGTTTCACCTAATCCCTGGGAGCTTTTTTTAAGATTTAGTATGGTTTGATTCAAATTTTCTGCAAGGATTGTATCCTGAAGTAATCTGCCAAATGTTCCACGCCCGCTGTTTATTTGAACCATAGTCTCCCCAAGTTGCTTCGAAAAAATTTCCGTATTACCCGATATTACCTGTAAACTCCCCATTATGGCAGATATATTATTTTGGGTTGCTTCCATAGTTTCACCTAATCCTTTGGAGCTTTTTTTAAGATTTAGTATGGTTTGATTCAGATTTTCTGCAATAATTGTATCGTGAATTAATCTTCCAAGTGTTCCACGCCCACTGTTTACTTTTACCACAATATCTTCAAACTGACGCGATGTTACCTGCAAGTTTGCAATGATAGCATCTGTTTCAACAGGTTCTGCAGAAGCAAGTTGTTGACCTTCTTTTGCCAGTTTTGCATCAGTGCTTCCCGGCGAAATTATTAGCAACCTGCCACCAATAAGTCCTTCCGATCCTACTGTCACTTCACAATCTGATTTAATAAATTGCCCTACTTCTTCTTTAATCAGCATAGTTACATTAACAGTCGTGTCATTCACGATGGTAAGTTTGTCAACAGTACCAACATTAATTCCTGAAAAACGGATGTTGTTTCCAACCTGTAGTCCGCTGACATTATGAAAATTTGTGGAAAGTCTGATTACAGGATTAAACAAATTTCTTTGTTTTCCGATCATAAATATTGCAAGTACAAAAAGTGTCAATCCTCCTATAACAAATATCCCTAATCTTACTTTAAATTTATGAGTGTAAGTTTCCATTAAATTTTATTTTTAAATGTTCTCATTCTGTTGATCAGGTTAAATGGCTTGTTATCCATTCTACATAATGAAAGATTTTATTAAGGGGTCAGCTGAGTTTTCAACGTCTTCGTTTATTCCTTCCTTATAAAATTACCCATGATGCACCGTGAGGATAATAAGAGGAATTGAAGAAGGGTTACAATACTTTTCCTGTTACACTTCCCATAACTATATTTTCCAGGCATTAAAAACTCACCTTCATCACTTTTTGTGCAGTTAGATTAAAATCCAGGGCTATAAGTACGTTTTCATTCTTATATCTTTTAGTATTTTTTAAAAGTTTATATAATATTTTTCAGCTGTCATAAATAATTTAATGTTCCTTTATGGAATAGAAAATAGCTGCAATTTTCGATTTTCAAAGACCAACTTGGCTATGATTGTCGAAATACGCTCTTGTTTGAACTATAGTACTTTCATATAGAATACTCAGCGAAATCGTTGACCTTAGCCAGGCTTGTGTATTTTGGATACAGGTGATACAGTGGTGAATAAAGTTTCACATAACAAAGGTCAGCCTATCATTCAAAGAATACATTACATAATTCTGTGTATTAGTTATATAATTTACGCTTTTTTGAATTGATACAAATGTATTTAACAGGAAAAGCCAATGGCCTTGATCATATATTTAACCATATCATATAAGACGCACATATTTAACGAATTTTTGAAGGAATGCAGTAATAAAGAACTGACCTAAAATGAGTGTCTGTTTTATGCCTTGACTTAACTTCCCTGTTACAGAAAAAAAATACTTATTTTGCCTGAAATGTTAATTTCATTACCTTTTCCTCATTGGCTATCCTGCTGTCATTTACTAACGCTGAAAATATGATCCGGATATTGTCCGGACTATAGAAGCTGTCGTGTTCACGGGAAAACTAATAATTTCAACATACTAATTTATTCAGGATAATATGCTGAATGAGGATCTGATCTCAGGTTCGATTCAGAATCCTACGGATTTCAGGAATTGTCTGTTATTATTTGGAATTCTCCTTAAACAATGTGTTTAAAGCGAGTGAGGCCTCTACCGGAGCAATTTCTCTAAGCTCCTGATAGTCATCCAGAGTACGAAGCAACGAAACCAAATCCTTCTTCTCTCTCTTATACAGAAGACTTTCGAGGACATGATGAATACCCTGGTTCTGAAAAAATGAACTATCGCCATCGCGAACTACCAAAAGCAACGGACGGATACTTTTTCTTCCAATTTTAATCAAACCTTCTGCCGCAATCCATCTGATTTCAAATTCCTCATCATCAAGCAGATTAATAAAAACCGGTATCGATCCGCTGTCTGCAATAAGCTCAATTATTTTTGCAGCTTCGATCCGAAGCAATCTTTCCTTTGAATCCAAAAGCTTGTTCATATGAGGAATGACAGCTTTACCTAATTTTACCAGGCAACTTCTGGCATTAATCTTTTTAGAGGCTGTTTTAGCGTCCAGTGACGCTTTAATAAGTTTAATCAAGTTATCAGGTAATTGACTTAGGTCATTCTCGATTCCTGATTTATTATTTTTTTCCATTTCGAATAAAATTCCAAAACTTCTCAGGAGATATTTTACATATTATGGAACTAAATGAATCTTAAATGGGTAATCAAACAGAAACTGTCTGAAACAGCTCATATTAAACCGAAATTATTTCATTTACCACGAACATTCAATTTCAAATTTGCAAATCATCTCCGATATTAGTTGATTTTCATCGATAATAACATATTTTTTCATCGTTTGTTCACGGATGATAGGCTATACCCATAACATTTTGAAGAAATTCTTACAATATATCCTATATCGTAATCTGAACTGTTTCTTCAGCAAAAAAAATAGTAACAATGATCCAACAAAATGCTGATCCTGATGTTAATACTGTTGATTAATCTGCAGTTTACGATTGCAGGGCCAGTGCAACGGATGCAAGGAATCCTGAGGAAGCCGGATACTATTACATAATTGATTCTGGATGTGCTGAAATGGAGGAGGCATCCGATTCAGGAACTCATTAAAAAACGAGCAAACTCATAAAATGAAAATTATTATTATCAGCGATATCAGGAGCAAATCAGAAAGTATCATACCTTTTGGTTTAAAGCTTGCCAGACAACTTAAATCTATGGTTGATATTATACATACAATTGATTCAAGAACAGAACATGCAGTACCCAGTTCATATTCAGATTCTCAAACATTTGCCCTGGATGGCAAGAAACTATCCTATAAGGAAACCATGGAACGTGAAAAGAGAACTGCAAAACTGCTGCTTGATAAATTAATCAGCCATGATGCTTCAAACCTGCACTATCCGCTTAAAGTAAACATTATTATTGAGGAAAACAGCATTGAGCAGAAAATCAGGGATTACTTAAATAAAGGATGTAGCTACTTGTTCCTCCTAAGTTCTAAACCCGATGGTCATATATTTACTACTATGGGGGAAATCTTTGATGCGGTTAACGAAACAGGCGCTAAAAGCCTTATAATCCCTCCGGGTCAAGAATACAATGCATTTAAAAACTTTTTGATTCCTGCTGATTTCTCCTCATCGGATTTTAAAAAATACAAGCAGATTTTGTTCCTGCTACGGAGCTTTAAACCACTTATTAATGCTGTCGGTGTTTTAAAAACTAGAAATAATGCTGAAGCAGAGGCGATTGAAGCCAAGTGGAAGAATGAAGCACTGAAATATTTTAAAGTGGACACCCTTGAGACCATTCTGCTGGAAGGTAATGATTATCCGGATTCACTTGTTAATTATATCAACAGGAACAAGCCTGACCTAATCTTGCTTTTTTATAAAAAAGAGAATATCCTGAAAAGTCTTTTCAGCGAGAGTACCTCCCTGAAAATTATCAAACGAATTGAGACACCCGTTCTCCTGTATCAGGTCAATTAAAAATAACCCAATGAGTGTAAAACATACTTCTGTTGAAATTCAGTGTTCAAGAATCATTTGCCTGAAATGTACAGGACATGATAATTCAAACCAATTGAAATCCAACAGGCTTGGTTTTACATGTAAATCAGGTTAAATGAACAATATGGAAAGTAAATTTGTTTTTTTTACAAGCTCCTTAAAGGAGAATATTTCCTTATAAAA
Source organism: uncultured Bacteroidales bacterium (assembly GCA_963789465.1). Taxonomy (GTDB): domain Bacteria; phylum Bacteroidota; class Bacteroidia; order Bacteroidales; family VadinHA17; genus LD21. The sequence goes on along the minus strand of CAWBLL010000019.1, from coordinate 541,218 downwards.
AATTACTCCAATGAAAGATCTTAAAACAAAGTACATGGGAATAGAATTGGACAATCCTGTAATTTTAGGTGCGTCAAATATAACAACAAATTTGGATAAGCTTAAAAAGGCCGAAGAACTTGGAGCAGCAGCGATCATATATAAATCGCTGTTTGAGGAACAGATACAACTTGAGAGATTTCAGCTGGATGAGAGGCTGAACGAATTCAACGATCACTATGCTGAAATGCTTACAATACATCCAAATATTGAACATGCAGGACCTGAAGAACATTTGTTAAATTTAAGAAAAGCAAGGGAAAGTTTATCAATTCCTTTGATAGCCAGCCTTAACGCAATCAACTCTGAGACCTGGGTCAAATATGCCAGTCTGTTAAGTGAGACCGGTGTTAATGGGATTGAATTGAATTTTTACCAGGTCCCGTCAGATTTTAACAGGGATTCAAAAGATATAGAAAACGAACAGATCAGTATTTTAAAAGAGATCAGGAAAAATGTTTCAATCCCGATAAGTGTTAAATTAAGTTCTGACTACACAAATATCTTGAATTTCATTAAAAAACTTGACCAGGCCGGAGTAGATGCATTTGTCCTTTTTAATTCCTTTTTCCAGCCTGATATAGATATTCAAATCGAGCAGCATATCAAATCTTTTAATTTAAGCAGCAAGGGAGATTATAAGAAATCTTTGAGATATGCCGGAATCCTGTTCAATAATATAAAAGCTGACATATGCAGCAGTCGCGGAATATTTACCGGTTCAGATGTAATCAAACTTTTATTGTCAGGGTCATCCTGTGTACAGGTGGTAAGTACTGTATATAAAAATGGACTGGAACAAATTAATAAAATTAAGAATGAATTGGAGGAATGGATGGATAATAAAAATTACAACAGTATCTCTGAATTCCGAGGCAAACTGTCGCAAGTCAATCTTACAAAGCATCCTTTTATTTATAAAAGAGCACAATACGTTGACTTACTTTTAAACTCAGAAAATCCTTTTGGATGATTTAAAACAGTCCTCTGTGCGTTCTAATTTAAGTAACCGGATCAGTAAGGCTGCTTTGAAATAGATAAAACTGCCTTCCAATAAGTGTTGAGGGTCTATTAATCAGGCAGAATGGTATTCTTAATTGATATAATTAATAATTGATTTGGTAATAGAACAAATTAATAATTTTTTAAATCAGAAATCATGTTTATAGGTCATTTTGGAGTAGGATTAGGTGCGAAAAAAGCTGCTCCTGCGGTATCGCTTGGAACGTTCTTTCTGGCTTCTCAATTCCTGGATTTACTATGGCCAACATTCTTGCTTCTTGGCTGGGAACATGTTAAAATTCAGCCAGGCATTTCAAAAATGACCCCGCTTAACTTCACAGATTATCCATTGTCGCATAGTCTGTTAATGGCATGCATATGGGGTATACTTTTCGGATTAGTCTACTTTCTGGTCAAACGGAAGTTTACCGCAGCAATTATACTGACATTATGTGTGATAAGTCATTGGATTCTTGATTTATTTGTCCACATCCCGGATTTACCTCTTTATCCGGGAAGTTCAGCACTGGTTGGATTTGGACTTTGGAATTTTAAACCTGTTGCAGTCATCCTGGAAGGATTAATTTTTCTTTGGGGACTGGGGTTCTATCTCCAGGCAACGACAGCCAAAAACAAGAAAGGCAGCTATGGATTCTGGGGCATGATTATTTTTCTTATCTTAATATATATCAGTAATTTATTTGGGCCTCCACCTCCAAATGTAAAAGCTATAGCATGGGCAGGTGAATTGCAGTGGATATTTATTATATGGGCATACTGGGTGGATAAAAACCGCGTAATAAGAAAATGAGAAATCCTCCTGCAATGCCTTTCTATCTGTATTATTTTAAAAAAACTCCTTTTTTTTCAACAATTTTACGGTAAATCAAAAAGAAAATTGAACATAAATAGAATTTGGTTGTTATACATATGGTTTAGTTTTAGGTAAAATAGGTTAATTTGGAATCCCTGGGCAATCCGGGGATTTCATTTTAAAAACAGATTGGTAACCTTTTGGTTCCGGGATAGGGCTGGCTGAGGTTTTACCACAGTAAATGCTGATGGTTTTCAATCTCATTCACGATGATCAGTTACCAGCGGGAGCTTCATTATTCAAATAATTATTATCCTCTGTCCCATTATTCTTTTTAAATTCGAGCTTTCCGAATTTATAGCTCAAGCTGATCCCGAATGACCTGAAGGGCAGTTGCCGTTCATTTTTCGAAACGTAACCTTCAGTAGAAATGGTGGAAACCTGTTTTATATATTTGCTGAATACATTGGTTGCAGTAAATCCGATACTTGCTTTTTTATCCCAGAACAGTTTTCTGAATGCAAAGGTATAAATAAAGAATTGCGGTATCTTACCCTGGATACTGTGAGATGGCGCACTGTAAAACCCGAACATCTCAAGAACAAGATCCTTCGGAAGCTGGTATGTGAGGTTCATGTTAACCCTTGTCCTCATTCCTGTTACTGTGTTACCGGAGCTCAGGTTGGTTGCTTCATACCGGTACATAAGCATTAGAGTGCCCCGAATATTCAGGTGTGATGTCAGAGGAAAAGATCCGGATCCGCTGAACCCGGTATTGTATTCTTCGCCAACGTTTTGACTGTTGGTAACAGATACGTTTGAATAAATAGAATCACCGACAGTGAAAGCAGGGTAAAAAGTAGTAACTTGTTTAACGTCCTGAGTATTGATTCGCTCTATCAAGGCTACATAAATATTACCGCCCTTCTCAAAACTGGCACTATAGCCAAACTCAAAATTATTTCCTATCTCAGGCTTTAATAATGGATTTCCGGTTGTAATATTATAGGGGTCGCTAATATTAAGAAACGGATTCAACCTTCTGTAATCCGGACGCTCAATTCGTTTACTGTAAGATAATTTTAAAGTTGCATTCTTGCTGAAATTATGTGAAATGATGACTGAGGGTACTAAGGTACCATATGACGGGATGGAAGAATTTGGGAAGTCAACATTTACATCTGTATATTCGTATCTGGCACCGGCCTTTATATTCAGGTAATGAAACAGCGGAAATGTCGTTGAAAGGTAACCGGCATATATCCTCATTCTATAATTCATGGTGTATGACTGCAGGTTATCCGGCTCAAACAGATCGTCAGACGGATTGAAAACGCTTACATTGGACTGGCTGACAATATTCTGATCGATTGCCTTAACTCCAGTTTCAAACAAAAAGTTCTCACTTAAAGGATCAGCATAATCAATGGAAATATTTGTTTCCTTATTGGAACCCGGGTTAATACTTGCCGACCCTGTATAAGGGAAAATCTCACCCAGATAGGATTGTGTCTGCATGTAATTGCCATTTGGTCGTCCGTCGCTGGCACTGTACAGGATATCAAGTATCTGTCCGTCTTTATTGAATTTCTTCTTATATTCAAGGCTCCAGTCAATCGAATTGAAATTATTATGACTATTGGAGTTACGTAAAGTATAGATATCAGATAAGGTATCGTTGAAAAAATTTCTTGACAGTTCCTCCTGATTGGTAACTGCCACGCTTTGACTGCCGAACTGACTATACCCGATTGAACCCGTGATGTCATCTTTTTTAGAAATGCTCCAGTCGAATCCGAGCCCTGACCTGAAACCGTGTCTTTGAAAGTCTGACACACCATCCTGTGACAGGTAGGTGATGTTGCCTGCTGCAGTATCAGTACTGACTCTTTGCTGCAAAGATGGAACCTGGGATTTTAACCTTGCATGTCCGCTGAAAAATGCATTGATCCCAAAATTATTATGTCTTAGATTAAAATTTGCCGATCCGTTTTCCAGTCTCGTTCCTGCGGATAGATTGAAACTTCCGTTGACCCCTTCTGATTTATTTTCTTTCAGGATAATATTTATAATTCCTCCCGTTCCCTGTGAATCGTAACGTGCTCCGGGATTTGTTATCGCCTCGACACTCTTTATCTGACTTGCAGGGATCGAGGCAAGAGCATCCGCCAGGTTACTCCCGAAAATGGTGGATGGTTTACCGTCGATCAGGAAACGAATATTTGAATTACCCTGCAGTTCGACATTCCCATCGACGTCGACAGTTACCTGCGGAACTTTTTTAAGAACATCTATTGCCTGACCTCCCTGTGAAGTAATATCATTGGCAGTATTATAGACAATTTTATCAATTTTATTTTCAATAATGGGTTTGTCTCCTGTTATTATCACATTCTCAAGTGAGCGCGTTGAAGGTGACAGGTACAGATTTCCCATCGCCACAGTACTCCTTTTGCCGCCGATGGAGATACTGTCTATTGTATTGTTTTCATATCCTATAAATCCCGTACTGATCTTATATTTTCCGGAAGAAATACCAGGAATCCCGAAAACTCCTTTCTCATCAGTCACTGCTCCCGTAACAGTTTTGCCGGTTTTGAGATCTATTACAGATACTGTGGCATATTCCAAAGGCTGCATTGTCGATTTATCGAATACTTTACCAGTAAGGGTGAAAGTTGATTTTGCCTGAGGGTAAGCGTTGATAGAGAAAAAGATCTGAAAAGCCAGGGCAAAAATAAGTGGTTTTATATATAATGAATTCATGTCGATTTACATTAGCCTCAACAATTGACCGGATTATTTGATTTATTTCCAGCACTTTCCAAAAAAAAATGAACTTTATACAAGGACGGATCCCAACATAAATATGACACATGCAGTCATTCCAAAAACAATAATTACTATGGATTGTTCGAACTTTTAATGTTTATTAACATATAGCTCGCAATGAGTTTCTTCATAACACTGCCAAATTGGGCAACAGTTCTGAGTCAGCTCTTATTCCTCCGTTCAGGATATATCATTTTACGGGGATCAACCCATTCGTCAAACTGTTCTTCAGTAAGCATTTTAAGTTCCAGTGAGGCTTCCTTCAGGGTTAAATTCCCGGAATATGCTTTACCGACGATTTTAGCAGCATTGTCATATCCGATATGGCTTGTCAATGCAGTGACCAGCATTAATGAATTATTCAGATTTTCTTTGATTCGTTTCATGCCTGGCTCTATTCCTGCAACACAATAATCGTTGAACGATCTGCATGCGTCTGCGAGAAGGCTGGCAGATTGAAGTAAAGCACTGATCATTACCGGCTTGAAAACATTGAGTTCAAAGTGCCCATTGGATCCTGCAACCGAAATTGTAGTATCATTACCCAAAATTTGTGCACAAACCATAGTCAAAGCTTCTGTCTGCGTGGGATTTACCTTGCCAGGCATTATGGATGAGCCTGGTTCATTGGATGGCAGGATTATTTCTGCTATTCCTGAACGCGGACCTGAAGCCGACATCCGGATATCATTTGCGATTTTCATTAAGCTTACGGCCAGCTGCTTAATAGCTCCATGAGTTTCAACCAGGGCATCATTGGCTGCCAGGGATTCGAATTTGTTCTCAGCAGTAATAAAAGGCATTCCAGTCAATGCAGAAATCGTTGCTGCAATATCACCGTCATAACCTTCCGGTGAGTTAAGTCCTGTTCCCACTGCAGTACCTCCGACAGCTAATTCCAAAAGGTGTGGTAATGTGCTTTCAAGTGCCTTTATTCCATGCTTCAGCTGGGATACATAGCCAGAAAATTCCTGTCCCAGGGATATCGGCGTTGCATCCATTAAATGAGTACGGCCAATTTTTACAATATCACTCATTGCTGCCGATTTCTTATGCAAAGTACTCATTAGTAACCTAATAGCCGGTATAGTGGATTGCGATACTTTTTTGTATGCAGCAATATGCATTGCTGAAGGAAAAGTATCGTTCGAGGACTGTGATTTATTCACATCATCGTTGGGATGTAACAGCCTTTTGCCTTCACCCAAACGGTTACCCAGCAATACGTGAGCCCGGTTTGCAATGACTTCGTTGCAATTCATATTAGTATGGGTACCTGAACCTGTTTGCCATATTACAAGCGGAAACTGGTCGTCGAGCTTTCCTTCCAGAATCTCATCACATACACGTGAAATGATCTTCATTTTTTCATTGGAGAGTAATCCGTATTTATGGTTAGTAATAGCAGCAGCTTTTTTCAGGTAACCAAATGCATGAACGATCTCAAGAGGCATTGATCCGGCCGGGCCAATCCGGAAATTTATCATGGACCGCTGAGTCTGAGCCCCCCAGTATTTATCTGCAGGAACCTGGATTTCACCCATACTGTCTTTTTCCAATCTGTAATTCATGATAGATCTTTCTGGCTAAAAATTAAAAATTATTTCTGCATACATATACTGTACTTCAACAAAGCATCTTTTTAATCCTGGCTCAATAAAGCGGCTGTAAATTGAAATCAGGAGCTGTTTCTTTTCAGAAAACTTCTCAAAACATACTGCAATATTCCTCCATTTTTGAAATAATCTGTCTCAACTGAAGAATCAAGCCTTGCAGTTACATTGAACTGAGATTTTGCACCTGAAGGCTTTTTCACTGTAATACTTATTTCCATGTTGGGTGTGAGATCATCAAGGTTTTGAATATCAAAAGATTCATCCCCATTTAAAGCAAGGGAAGAAGCATTCTGACCCTTTAAAAACTGGAGAGGCAAGACTCCCATGCCAACCAGGTTACTCCTGTGTATGCGTTCAAAACTTTCCGCTATCACGGCGCGAACTCCAAGGAGATATACTCCCTTTGCAGCCCAGTCACGCGAGGAACCGCTTCCATATTCCCTTCCCGCGAGAATTAACAGGGGTATTTTTTCCTGCATATAATTCATCGCAGCATCAAAGACAGTCATGGATTTATCGCTTGGGAAATACTTTGTCCACCCACCTTCTCTTTCGGCTAACTCATTTTTAAGATGAATATTGGCGAATGTTCCCCGCATCATTATTTCATGATTCCCACGTCGTGAGCCATAGGAATTAAAATCCTTCTTTTCGATACCCTGAGCTTTCAGATATTTGCCTGCCGGGGAGTCTTCAGCTATTGAACCAGCGGGAGAAATATGATCTGTCGTGATTGAATCACCCAGTTTCAGCAGCACTCTGGCCGATCTTACATCCAAAATCTTTTCCGGCTCCACCGATAAATTTTTAAAAAAGGGTGCCTCCTTAAGATAGGAAGAATTGTCATCCCAATGGTAGATATTGCTCGCAGGTGAATCAAGCATATCCCATTTTGCGTCACTCTGAAACATGCTTTTATAATTCGAAAGGAAATCTTTTGCATCCAGAACATTATTCAAGACAGTCTGTATTTCTTCAGTGGAAGGCCAGATGTCTTTTAAATATACAGGTTCCAGATTAGGATCAAATCCAAGTGGTTCGTTCTGAAAATCAATGTCAATCCTTCCCGGGATAGCGTATGCTACGACCAGAGGTGGTGAAGCGAGAAAATTCATCTTCACAAGAGGATGAATTCTCGCCTCAAAATTTCTGTTCCCTGAAAGAACAGATGCGACTACTAATTTATTTTCCGTAACAGCTTTTGCAATATGTGCGGGTAAAGGGCCACTATTACCGATGCATGTAGTACATCCATATCCTACGGTATGAAATCCCAGTGCTTCAAGAAATGGAAGCAAATTGGCTTTCTCAAGATACGTAGTTACCACTTTTGACCCGGGAGCAAGGCTTGTCTTAACCCAGGGCTTAGTCATCAGTCCCCTTTCAATGGCTTTTTTGGCAAGCAATCCGGCGCCGACCATAACAGACGGATTGGAAGTATTTGTGCAGCTGGTAATAGCAGCGATCACCAGAGATCCGTCACTGATCAGGTACTCTGAATTTCCGGTTCTTATTTTTACACTTTTCAGGCCCTTATTTTTAACGGATTCAGGTTCAACTTCAATACCTGCTGCCATAATTTTTTGACCTTCAGGGACTCTATTGGTAATACTTTCCTTAATCTGGCCACCCTCATTTGACCATCTTTCTTCAGCCCTGTCATCCAGAGAGACATACTCCCTCTCAAAACTGTTTTTCAAAATATCAATAAACTTGCTTTTTACCCTGGTGAGTACAATTTTGTCCTGAGGTCGTTTCGGTCCCGCAATTGATGGCTCAATATCACCTAAATTCAATTCTACAACCTCTGTGAATTTTATCCTTTCCTCATTTTCCCGCCATAAAAGGTTGGTTTTCAAATATTGTTCAACGGTTTCTATATGTTTCTCATCTCTTCCTGTAATCCTAAGATATTCCATTGTCTTGATATCAGGTGGAAAATAAGTTACCGTACAGCCGAATTCGGGCGACATGTTGGAAATTGTCGCCCTGTCTGGTACTGATAAGCTATTCAAACCATCACCCAGAACCTCAACAAATTTTCCCACGACACCTTTCTTCCTTAACAATTCTGCAACAGAGAGAACCAGATCCGAAGATGTTATTCCTTCCCTTAAAGTGCCGGTCAATTTCAAGGCAATCACTTCCGGCAACATAATATAGATCGGCTGACCCAGCATTGCAGCCTCAGCTTCAATTCCTCCGACACCCCATCCCAGGACACCTATTCCGTTTATCATCGGCGTATGCGAATCTGTTCCCACCAGAGTATCAGGAAATATCAGATCGCCCCTTACAGTAACTACCTTTGCAAGATATTCGAGATTTACCTGGTGACAAATTCCCATTCCGGGAGGAAGAATATTAAAATTGTCAAAAGATGAACCGGCCCATTTCAACAGGGAATATCTCTCTCTGTTGCGCTCATATTCCAATTCTACATTTCTCTTGTATGCATAGTTAGTCCCGAAATAATCCACCTGAACAGAATGGTCTATTATCAGGTCTACCGGAACCTGTGGATTGATTAAGTCCGGGATCAGTATTCTTCCGCGCCACCTCCGATCGTATGGAAGCGATATCGACTATCGAAGGGACTCCTGTAAAATCCTGCATTAAAACCCGTGAAGGCAAATAGGGGATTTCCTTATTCTCCTGTTTTGATTTCCAATTCAGTATATTGTCGAGATGAGTCTTATTGAAGCTCACATTGTTGAAATTACGTACTATGTTTTCCAGCAATATTCTTATGGAAAAGGGAAGTTCCCTGACCTCCAGTCTGTCATTACTGAATTCTTCCAGGGAATAGTACGAGAAGTTACCAAGAGCTGTTGAAATTGATTTGCGAGTTTTATCTTTTATATCCATGATTATACCAATAATGATATTTATGCAATTGCCATACAATGTGGCATTATCTGCCACAAAGTCTATAGCATGATTCCGAAAGGTTTTTCTATGGCATTCCTTATCCAGCTTAAAAATCTTACCCCATCAGCTCCATCGATCAAACGATGATCATACGAAAGGGAAAGAGGTAGTATCAATCTTCCGGTGAAATCGTCATCAATGTAAATCTGCTTCATGCTTGCTTTTGAAACTCCCAGTATTGCGACCTGAGGCTTGTAAATTATCGGTGTAAATCCGGTCCCTCCTATGCCTCCAAGGTTTGAAATCGTAAATGTACCGCCAGACAGCTCATCCAATGATATTTTGTTGTCACGGGCTTTATTCGCCAGATCAGTTAATTCTGCCGATATCTCTGAGATGGATTTCTTCCCTACATTTTTTATCACTGGTATTAACAGGCCTTTTGGAGTATCTACTGCAATACCAATGTTGAAATATGGATAATGGATTATCTTCATACCGGACATATCGATTGCAGCATTGAATTTTGGGAATCTATACAGGGCATATCCAGTAATCTTGACCAGAAGAGCTGTCAGAGTTAGTTTTCCTCCGTCACCGGCAATCCTCTCAGTATTTTCTTTTCTGAATTTTTCAAGGAGAGTAATATCCACTTCATCGAATTGGGTAACATGAGGAATTGTTTGCCAGGCTTCCTGAGTATTTCTGGCAATAAGCTTTCGGATGTTGCTCATTGGCTCGTAGGAGGCATTCTCGTTTTCAGTAACAGGCTTTGCTCCACTCTGGTCATAAGATTCAATTGTTATGCCCTTTTGTTTAATGTAGTCCTCAACATCCTGCCTCGTAATTCTTTGTCCTGGTATTGTCCCTTCCAATCTGGTAATGTCAACATTGTACTCCCTTGCGATTTTTCTTGCCAGTGGTGAAGCCGGTACAGAGCTAAGATCATCCTGGTGATCATTGCGGGCATTATTCCCTCCTTTTTCACTTTTCGCTAAGCTTTCATCTATTTGTTGCTTTTTATCGGAGCTGTTTTTCTGTTCCGTTTTAACTTTTGGGGCAATGATTTCCTTGTTATCCAAAACTTCTATGATCATTATTGATTGATGAACCTTTACCTCATCATCCCCTTTTACCAGGACTTCGCTTACAACTCCGTCAACAGGGGAAGGGATATCCGTAGTAGCCTTATCGGTTTCAAATTCAACCAGTGGCTGGTCAACAGAAACTTTGTCACCAGCAGCGACAAGAACAGTCGCGATGATGCCTTTTTCAACATTTTCAGCTATATCCGGTATTTTTACTTCAATCTTCATGGACTTGTTTTATTCATGACAAAATACATCTGAATATCATACCGGAAGCTTTTTCCCAGTTAACAGCAAATTATGCCTTGCCTTTTCAAGCAGGTCCTGATTGACCTTACCTTCGGCTCTCAAACCGGTTAATGCAGCCCATACAATATGATGAGCACTTACTTCAAAGTGGTTGCGCAGTTCCTCCCTGTGGTCGCTTAACCCGAAACCATCGGTTCCCAGTGCGACAAATCTGCCCGGGAACCAGCCCGAAACAGCCAGAGAAACGGCTTTTATATAATCGGAAGCTGCAATGAAAATTCCTTTTGTGTCTCCTATGCTTTCCTGAATGAAATTCGTTTTATTTAAATCATTCATTCGGTTGTGACTCTCCGTTTCAACAGCATTATCGTATAATTTCTTATAGCTGGTAACGCTCCATACATCTGCCTCAATTGAATAATCTTCCATCAATATATCTGCAGCCTCAAGTACCTGCAATAATATTGAGCCACTTCCAAGCAGATGCAGATTATATTTATTGTTTTCAGAGGATTTGTACCTGTACATTCCCTTCATTATTTTTTCTTCAATTCCCTTTAGTTCAGGCATTTTGGGCATTGGATACTTCTCATTCATTACGGTAATGTAATAAAACTCGTCCTTCCCGTCAACATACATACTTTTCAATCCTTCCCGTATAATCACTGCGATCTCATAGGCAAAAGCGGGATCATATGCCCGAATACACGGTACTGACATAGCATAATGATGGCTCTGACCGTCCTGATGCTGCAGCCCCTCACCTGCAAGGGTTGTACGTCCTGCTGTTCCGCCAAGCATAAAACCTTTTACGCGAGCATCCGCTGCTGCCCATATCAGATCACCAATTCGTTGAAATCCAAACATGGAATAGAAAATGAAAAAAGGGATACAATTAATATGATGAGTCGAGTATGCCGACCCGGCAGCTATAAATGACGACATGGAACCTGCTTCAGTAATTCCCTCTTCAAGTATTGACCCATTGTGAGTTTCCTTGTAATATAACAGGTTATCCCTGTCAACAGGCTCATAAAGCTGTCCCTTATGGGAGTATATTCCCACCTGTCTGAAAAGGGCATCCATCCCGAATGTACGTGATTCATCCGGAACGATGGGCACAATAAGACTTCCTGCATTTTTATCCTTAAGCATTTTAGACAGGAGTTGAACAGCAGCCATCGTTGTTGCTATCTCCCTGGTGCCTGAACCGTTAAAGAATTCATCAAAAATCTCACTGTCAGGCATAACAAATCCTGGTGCCTTCTGGTTACGAAATGGAACATAACCTCCAAGTTTGATGCGTTGTGACTTTAAATACTTTATCTCTTCACTATCTTCCCCGGGTTTGTAAAATGGAGCTTCAGCCAGTGATTCGTCAGAAATCGGAATATTGAACCTGTCACGGAAATGATGAAGCTCATCCTCATTCAGTTTTTTTTGCTGATGGGTAATATTCTGACCTTCCCCGGCTTCACCCAGGCCATAACCTTTTATTGTAAGTGCCAGGATCACGACAGGCGAGCCTTTATGCGCAACTGCAGCCTTGTATGCATTATAAACTTTCACCGGGTCATGGCCACCTCTTTTGAGTTTTGCAAGCTCATCATCGCTGAGGTCTTCAACGAGCGAAAGAAGTTCAGGGTTATCACCAAAGAATTCCTTTCTTATATAATCACCTTTTGAAATAGAAATTTTTTGAAGCTGACCATCGACCATTTCACCAAAGCGTTTTTGAATAAGGCCTTTTTTGTCTTTCTGCAGCAGGGGATCCCAGTTTGATCCCAGAACTACCTTAATAACATGCCATCCGGCTCCCAGAAATGCACTTTCCAATTCCTGAATAATTGAACCATTGCCTCTTACCGGACCATCCAGTCTCTGCAGGTTGCAGTTGACCACGAAGATCAGATTATCCAGTTCCTCCCTTGATGCCAGAGTTATTGCGCCCAAAGATTCAGGTTCATCCATCTCGCCATCACCCAGAAATGCCCAGACCTTCTGACCCGATTTTTGCAGCAGACCCTTATCCTGTAAATATTGATTGAACCGGGCCTGGTAAATTGCCATTATAGGGGCTAGTCCCATGGAGACTGTCGGAAATTGCCAGTAACTGTCCATTAACCTCGGATGAGGATATGATGGCAGACCACCACCGGGACTCAGCTCACGTCTGAAATTTTTCAACTTCTCTTCCGACAACCTTCCTTCCAGGTAGGAACGGGAATAAATACCTGGAGCGGCATGTCCCTGGTAATAAACAATATCTGCAGGCTTATCTCCCTCCCATCCCTGGAAAAAATGGTTAAACCCTACCTCGTACAATGTAGCCGCTGATGCATAGGTGGAGATATGACCGCCAATACCTTCCTTCTTTTTGTTCGCCTGTACTACCATTGCCATGGCATTCCAACGTATAATGCTTTTTATTTTACGTTCAATATCCCTGTTTCCCGGATATGGTACTTCATCACCTGCTGAAATAGTATTGATGTACGGAGTATTCAATCTCATCTTAAAGGGGATCCCACTGTTGACAGCCCTGTTCCTTATCAGTTCAATAATTTCATGAACCCTCCCGGGTCCCTCATTTTTAATAAGATAATCAATAGAATCTATCCATTCCTGATTTTCATATTCATAAATTTTGTTTTCAGAATCGTCTGTCATATAGATAATATATACTTTATGTATCTAATCAATTGGTACAATTATTTAATATAGAAATACCGTAACATACCTGTATTTTGATTTAATATCACGAGATATGAAATCCCCTGACTATAATGTTTATAACAAACCAGCCTGCTGTTGGTTTAATAAATATGTGCCATAAAATGGAAAACCGTCCTTTATCTTTTCTTTTTCAAAAACTGATCAATACTGATAAGACCTGAACCCCTTGAAGAGATAAATAAGAACAGGAAGCAATAGAGTATTGCCAACTCCCCATGGTTCAAAAGAGGCAAGAAGGCATGAGTGGCATGTGATGTCCAGTAAGCATAGGCCATTTCACCACTGCTAATGAATGCTGCATATCTCGACCATAGTCCTATCATTATCAGCAAACCGCCGAAAAATTCTATCGGTCCTGCTATTAATACAATATATGTTGGGAAATGAAAACCTGCATGAGGAATTCCAAACAGTTTCTGAGAACCATGCCAAAGAAACAGGAAACCTGCAATCATTCTCATAATTGAATAAATCCAGGGCTCTAATTTTGATATAAATATTTTTGTTTTCATCATATTACACCTTTCCAATTTTTTTTTAAACGTTCCACTATTATTTTACAAAGCAGCAGTTTAATCTAATCAAAAGAAGAACAATAGCTAAACTGATATGTTTACTTCTCAAAATGACCACTGTCATAATGCAGTCAATACCAACATCAGTGGAGACTGAAGTCAGGCAAAGACAGGAAGTCACAGTAAAAAGCAGGAAGATCAAAAATATTTCACTTCATTTTGTTAGCTCTCTATAAGTTACACCATTACTGCCCGATTGTATCAATATAATTTCAGTATATTAAGGAATAATAACTTAGTGTCGATTGTCTAATAAATATTAATTCAGAAAATTTATAATTATGAAAAAACATTTTTCGTTTTCAATGAAATTATTTTCATTAGCGCTTATGCTGGCACTTATTGTACCGGCCGTGACATTCGCACAGCAGGGCAAGGTTAACTTTGCAGGCACCTGGGAACTGAACACTGAAAAAAGCACTATGTCTCAGAATGGTGGTTATCAGAGAATGGGCGGAGGCAGCTTTTCCATTACTCAGGATGCCAATGTTCTTACCAGGTCCAGGACCGGGCAAAATGGCACTACAAGAGTCACCAAATATACTCTCGACGGGAAGGAGAGCATTAATACTACCGGCAGGGGTGAGAGCAAATCAACTGCAAAATGGTCATCCGACGGAAAAACACTTACAATTGTTACGAAGATGAACTTCGATGGCAATGAAAGAACCATTACGGACGCATGGACAATGGTTGATCCCAAAACCCTTTCAATTGTCAGCACCCGTGTAGGGCAGAACGGGGAAGTTAAGAACACTATGATTTATGATAAGAAATAGTTTCCGGCAGAGGAACTAAATCAGCAGGTTGTCTGGAAAGCTGAACATGAATTTCCAGACAACCATTTGATTTATTGAGTGATCACTTCAATACATTTCCATCAGCATCAGTTTCAATGATTTCATAGCCTGTCTCTTTCAGGCTGTCCAGGATTTTTCCCTTGTCACCAACAACAAAATATATGGTCTGGTCAGGCAATATTACCTTTGAAGTCAACTTCTGGATCTCATCGCGTGTCAGGTTCCTGATTTTCGTGTCATATGTTTTAAAGTAATCATCGGGAAGTCCGAACCGAACCTTTTCAACCATTGAGCCAGCGACAGAGGAGTTTGTCTCCCACATGCCCGGAAGCTTGAGTATCATATTTTTCTGCACTCTGTTGAATTCATCAGAGGTAACCGGCTTATCGGAGGTGATTGCTGTCATTTCCTTCTGGATTTCCTGAATTGATTCCTTCGTCTTGTCCATCTGTACAGATACATACGCAATGAACGGTCTCTGCCCTCTGGCGTCCATCACTAAACTGCCCGCACCGTATGACCAGTGCTTATCTTCTCTGAGGTTCATATTCAGCCTTGAGATGAAATCACCTCCGAGGACATTATTCAGTACTGTAAGTGCCGGTTGAAAAATCTGTCCGTAGGGAGATATAAGGTATGCAGCCAGAACTACTGACTGTGATGCTTCAGGCTTGTCGATAAGATAAATCTTTTTACCACTCTCATTCTTGACCTGCGCTATCGCATTTTTTGGCACATCTCCTTTCTTCCATGAGGCTAGTTTTGCTTCCAGTGCCTGCATAAGGCTGCCCATATCCACATCACCCACGATTATCAGGGTTGAGTTGTTTGGCTTGAACCAGGTATTGTAAAAGTTATGGATTTCATCAAGTGTGATTGCCTCCACAGTGTTCTTATATCCCGACCCTCCCAGAGGATTGCTGTAAGGATGTCCGGCACCATACAGGATCTTTGGAAATACCCGGATGGCAATGCCGAAAGGTTGTGATTTTTCCTGAAGTATATTATCCAGGTGCTGCTTTTTCAGACGTTCAAATTCTTTCTGTGGGAAAGAGGGATTTAAAAGAACATCGGCAAAAATATCGAGAGTAGGATCGAAAGTCTGCTTCAGCGTTGTGAAGCTCACAGAAGAGACATCTAGCCCGGCTCCGGTACGCAGAGATGCACCGAGCAGCTGAAGCTTTTCACTAATCTCCAGCGATGACAGAGTCCTGGTCCCTTCATCCATTAGATCGAGTGCCAGACTTGCCAGCCCTGGTTTTGAAAGAACATCGGTAGCGAACCCGGCATTGACAACCAGGTTCCCAACTATTGTAGGCACACCTTTACGCTGAACAAGAATAATATTCAGACCATTCTTAAGCGTGGCCTTTTGCAAAGCGGGGAATGTGGAAGGTACAGCGGGGCCCATTTCCGGCAATTTGCTGCGGTCAACGCTCTGCCCGACCGCCTTTAAGGGTGGAAAAGGTTTGCATACCAGGGTGAATTTGCCTGAGCCCAAATATTCCCGAGATACATCCCTGATATCATCCACCGTAGCTTCTGCAACATATTTAAGTTCTTTCTTGTAGTAATCAGGCGCGCCCCCAAAAACCTGATTCCTGGCCAGAATATCTGATTTGCCTCCGAATCCGCCAATCCTTTCAATACCTTTCAGAAAGCTTGAAAAATATTCTGACCGTATCCTTTCAAGTTCTTCCTGAGTAGGCCCCTTTTCAAGAAAATCCTTCAATATATCATCCATGGTGTTTTCGACCTCTTCAGCCGACTTATCCTGCCTGACAGTTACCTCCATGACAACATTGCCGGATATTTCCCGATTGTCAATGTACGCATAGGCTCCGCTGGCAGTTTGATCTTCATAGATAAGTTTCCTGTAAAGCCTCGAATTCTTGCCCGATGAAAGTATACTGGTTGCAAGATCAAGCATAACGGCTTCTCTTGACCCCCATTCCGGAACATTCCACTCCATTGTTATCCTTGCTTCAGGAACTCGGTCTTCATAATATCCACGGGTATCCTCAGAACGTTTCGCTATATCCACTAAAGGCCTCACCAGTGATGGCCCGGGAGGTATATCTCCAAAATATTTTTTGACTCTGGCAAGTACATCATCAGGTTTAATATCGCCGGCAATACTCAACACGGCATTTGAAGGACCATAGTACGTTTTAAACCAATCCTTTACATCAGTCAGGCTGGCTGCATTCAAATCCTCCATCGACCCAATGACCGTCCAGGAATATGGATGTCCTTTTGGATATGATGCATTGGTAATGATTTCCTCCTCTCTTCCGTAAGGTTGATTTTCACCTTGTCGCTTCTCATTCTGTACTACACCTCTTTGTTCATCCAGTTTAGCCTGATCGATAGCACCGGCAAGGTGTCCCATACGGTCACTTTCGAGAAAAAGCACCTCATCCAGCGCTGAAACAGGAACGTTCTGGAAATAATTCGTTCTGTCATTATTTGTAGTTCCGTTGAGGTCGGTTGCTCCAATACTCTCCAGCGCCTTAAAATAATCAGTATTGAAATTTTCACTCCCGTTGAACATCAGATGTTCAAAGAGATGTGCAAAGCCGGTACGTCCTGGCTTTTCATTTTTAGATCCCACATGATACCATACATTTACAGCTACAATAGGTGCCTTATGGTCTTCATGGATAATAAGGGTCAACCCGTTATCGAGTACAAATTTCGTGAACGGAATATCAATCTGGTCAGGATTGAACCACGATTTAGTCTGACCGTAACCATTAAAAGTCACGACTGCAACTAACAGGGATGCAAAAATAAATCTGATTTTTTTCATGTATTTTAATTTTATTAATGAATCAGAGGTAATCTGATTCAACAACCACATTATATACTATACAGTTCATGCTTACCCCAAATTTAGACCTTGTTGAAGTTAAAATCAAATTTATTTTAACAAGATGGGTACCTGATTTTGAAAATTATAATTTTAATTTGAATAAATTTGACACCTGATCTTTTTGAATGCAAAAACCGCAAAGTTTTAACAGGTAATGCAAAGTAAATGCATTGTATTTAAAATCTTTCCGATCTTTATGTGACCATTGAAATGTAAAATAAACAGAGATTTGATAATAAATTGATAATTTTCAGGAAATGACTGAGATAACACAAAAACATCTGGATGCAATTGCAAAACAGTTAAAAGAACAATTTCCAGGCCTTAAGCCTAAAATCGCCCGGATCAATGAAGCTGAATTCACCTATGAACTGGAGAAGCACGGGAACTTTACTTATTATTCGGTCAGATATAGTTTTTCGGCATCGGATAATTTAATAATTGACTGGGAATCCTCAGAATTAACAGTTTATTGATTATCTTCAATCTGAAATTGATTACAACCAACCTGAAATTGATTACCCGAACAAATGAAGATGCTCAAAAAAATTCTGAAGGCAATGGTCATCCTGATAATTTTGCTTATTGCCGGATTTTGCTGCCTGATAGTTTATGCTCTGATATCTGATTATAAGCCGGCTGAAAAAATCACCATAGCAGTTAATGAATCTCCTTCACCAATCAGCGACACAGCGGCTCTTTCGCTGCTGACATGGAATATCGGTTACTGTGGTCTTGATAAGGACATGGATTTTTTCTATGATGGAGGAACAAAAGTTTTTACACCGATGAAAAAATGCATCAAAAACCTTAAAGCTGTGGAGAAATTCATTGTGAATAACGACAGCATCGACTTCATCTTCATTCAGGAGATTGACAAAAATAGTAAAAGGAGCTACCATCTGAATGAATACGACTCGCTTACAGCCAAGCTGAGCACCTACAAAAGTTTTTTTGCCACCAACTACGATGTCTTTTTTGTGCCGGTTCCTCCTGCTTCGCCAATGGGAAAGGTATTGTCTGGTCTCTGTACCTTCAGCAATGGATTGCCCTCGTCTTCCATTCGCTATTCCTTCCCCGGCGTATACGGTTTCCCAAAGCAGCTTTTCATGCTGGACAGGTGCTTCCTGGTGAATCGTTATCCTCTCTCCGGAGGAAAGGAACTGTTAATCATCAACACACATAATGAGGCATTTGATAAGGGCAATATTCGGAGGGCACAAATGGAATATCTGAAAGTATTTATTCTGGGGGAATTCAGCAAAGGCAACTTTGTAATAACCGGTGGTGACTGGAACCAGACTCCTCCGGAATTCAATCCTGCTTTTATAAGCAATGTAGCTGACACCAGCAATATGGTCATTCCTGCAGGATTTATGCCAGCAGGATGGAAATGGGTTTATGACAATACGAATCCTTCGGAGCGCAGTGTAGTCGCAGCCTATAACCCTAAGGTAACACCGACTACCATATTCGATTTCTTCCTTGTTTCACCAAATGTGGAAGCTGTTTCTGTAAAATGCATCAATCTGAATTTTGAAAATTCAGATCATAACCCGGTGATTATTAAAGTTAAACTAAAATAACCAGGGTCTGCTCTGGTAGAGCTTCAGTTTAATAATCACCCCTACCATTATATGAGGCATAAACCTAGGCTGGTTAACAGCCTTTTCTGCAGCCTATCGAAAACGGTAAAAGAGGAAAAATATTTTTGTGTATATTTACTGTATCATTTAGCCTGAACTGAAAATGTCAATATATAGAGGAAAAATGGGGACAAACAAAGGATGGCTATCAGTTAAAATCTTGCATTTAATTTTTGCACTGACCACATTGACGTCCTTAACTTACGGACAACCGATAAAATCGTCAACCGGGTCAACCGGCAAGGTGGAGAAATATGAATTCCCTCTGAAATCCGGCGGACAAGGCTTGCGGTATCTGGTTGACCAGAATAATAAGCCATTTTTCTGGCTTGGGGATGCAGCCTGGTCAATGATAGCCCAATTGGGCAGTGAGGATATTGATTTTTATCTTAATGACAGAAGTGAAAAGGGATTTTCAGTATTGCTTGTGAGCCTCATTGAACATAAATTCTGCACAGATGCACCTTCCGATTATTACGGTGAACTGCCGTTTACCGGCAAGCCATTCATCACTCCGAACGAAAAATATTTTGAGCATGCAGACGAGGCTATAAATGCCGCGGCTAAAAGAAACATAGTCATACTGCTCGATCCATTGTACCTGGGTTACGATTGCAAGGATGAAGGCTGGTGTGCAGAGGTAGAGAATTCTTCCGGCAATGATCTGTACGAGTGGGGACGGTTTGTTGGCAAAAGGTATAAAGATTTCAGCAATATTGTCTGGATGATCGGTGGCGACACTGATCCCTCAGTTGTTAAAGACAGGATTCTTGCGATGATACGCGGAATAAGGGAAAATGACCCAAACCATCTCTTTTCGGCCCACAATCAGCCGGAATCAATGGCCATAACCCCATGGACTGGGGAACAATGGCTTACAGTGAATAATGTTTACAGCTACGATTCCATTTTGTATAGTCATTTCCGGCAGGCTTACTATGTAAATCCTGTCATGCCATTTTACCTTTGCGAATCGGCTTATGAAAATGAACATAATTCCACACCGCAGCAACTCAGATCACAGGCTTATCAGGCGGTTCTGTGCGGCTCTATGGGCTGTATTTTCGGCAACTGCCCCATATGGCATTTTGGGGCAAGCAAATCATGGTGCAATTCGAGCGACTGGAAGACCCAGCTAAATAATTCCGGATCTACAAGTATGAGCCATTTCCAGAGCTTATTCAGATCCCGTAAATGGTTTAACCTTGCCCCTGACTTTGATCATCAAATAATAACAGGGGGTTTTGGTACCTGGGGTCATATGGATTATGTCACAGCTGCTGTTGATGGTGACAGGAATACAATAATTGCCTATCTTCCTTCAAAACATACAATTACAGCCAATCTTGGCCGTGTTTCAGGTAAACAGGCCAGATGCTGGTGGTTTGATCCGGCAAGCGGTAATACGATCCTGATCGGAACATTCATAACATCTGGCTACCAAAGCTTCACGCCCGCATCTGAAGGCGACTGGGTACTTGTAATAGACAGTATGTCATCCATCTTGCCTGAGCCCGGAAAACAAAAATGAAACAAATATTCCTTTATTGAAAGAAAACTATCAAAGGGATCGGACAAAGTTCGAATTTATTTGTTTATAATTTTAACAACAGAAATCTCCACGATCCGTGGCGACTTCTGTTATGTATTTTTTGCAATGGATGAAAGTCTAACTGGTAAGCTTAATAATAAACTATGGTAAGAAAAAAAACGCTCCTTTCTCTTCTGAAAATTATTAGTATTGTCCAAACGACAGGAGGGTGTATCTCCATTGGTTTGTTGAGCCTTTTACCAATAGATAGTTTCGGACAGAAAAAATGCACCAATCCACCAACAGTAAATCTAAATGGGACCCAGGGTTCCACATGTTCAGTTATACCATTTACCTTAGATAATAATATCTTCGGAGGCAGTGCGACTGCTGTTACAATAACCAGCAACGGACTTGGTACCATAGTGCCGGAATCTTCCTCATCCTCTCCATTCTCTTTTACCTATACTCCTTCAAGCAGCGAAGCCGGACGTTCTGTTAAGATTACAGTGACGACTAATAATCCTGCCGGATCCACTTGCAAAGCGGTAAAGGCAACTTATTTACTGGGTATAAATTCCAGTCTGCAGGTGCCACTGATTCAAAATATTACACAACCGTTATGCAATTCATCAACCGGTAGTGTCACACTGGGCGGACTGCCCATAAATGCAGATTGGATTGTGACTGTAAATCCTATAGGAATGACCGTCGTGGGTACTGGAATTGAGACAATAATAGGTGATCTGCCATCGGGGACGTATACTTTCACAGTATCCCTTTCGGATAACTGCTTTTCTGAGCCATCATCGGCTGTTTTGATAACAGAACAACCCGGAATACCTTCTACACCGGAGGTAGGACCAATAACCCCTCCCGACTGTAATGTTGCTACTGGCGGAGTAACCCTTACCGGGTTGCCTCCCTCAGGCAGCTGGACATTGACACGCTATCCCGGAACAGTGAGTACGAACGGTACAGGGTCCATTTACATGATCAAAGATCTTCCTCCGGGGATTTACAACTACACAGTCTCCACTGCAGCAGGTTGTGTATCAGGTTTGTCAACGAACATTACAATACCTTCCCGGCCACCCATTCCAACAGCACCCATAATCGGCACAGTGATACAGCCAACAATTGATATTCAGACAGGTAGTGTGACTCTGACCGGACTACCTTCTGAAGGCACATGGGCAGTGACCCGGACTCCCGGCAAAATAGTGACTACAGGTACCGGCACCATTTCAACAATATCGGAAATCGCAGCCGGCACTTATACTTTCAGTGTGACCAACAGTTCCGGCTGCAGCTCACCTGAATCCACTGCTTTGAATCTGATTTTGCCTGTGCTGCCAGAGGTTATGATAACAGATCCGCCACCAGTGTGCTTTCCTGCCACTATCGATCTCACGGCACCGGAGATAAAGACCGGTTCAACCGGCGGGCTGACTTTTACATACTGGAACGATGTTGACGCGAGGGTAGCACTTCCCAAACCAGACAGTGTCCCCGACGGGTTATATTATATTAAGGGAACCGCTCCGTCAGGGCTATCTGATATTAAACCCGTAACCGCAAACGTGAGGCAATCTCCTGTTGCCTATGCGGGCCCTGATCAGACACTGGGGTATAAATTTGACACAAACCTCGAAGCTGTTCTGGACGATGGGGAATCAGGCATTTGGCATTCTGATTCAGCAAATGTTACATTCAGCGATCCTGCAGATCCATCGAGTGAAGTCAGTAATTTGTCATTCGGAGCAAATGTCCTCTCCTGGATCGTATCAAATGGCATATGTCCGGCAGACACCGATAAGGTTATTATTAACACAGGTGAACTTATAGTATCAACATTTATTACCCCAAACGGAGATTCCAAAAATGAGTATTTTATAATCAGGGGAATTGAATCTCTGGGCAAGACTGAACTGACTATTTTTGACAGAAGGGGAAGCCTGATGTACACTACCAATAATTATGACAATACCTGGAATGGAGTAGACTATAATGGCCGCCCACTGATAAGCGACACTTACTTCTATGTTCTTAAATCAACCGGAGGAAAATCATACAGTGGCTATCTGGTTATAAAAAGATAAACAGGAACTACTATTCCCTGTTGGTCCAGATAAGTGAACTTGCCCCAAGTACTGCAGCATTCTGAGTACTTAATTCCGAAGCCAGAAGCTTAACTTTGTCTTTATATATGCTGAGAAGGTTTTCCTCCATGAATTTTTTTGCCGGTTCAAAGATAAGATCCTTGGCAAGTGCCAGTCCTCCGAAAAGAAAGATAGCTTCAGGATTTGTATGAGCAACCACATCGGCCAGTTTAAAACCAAGCATCATACCTGTATGGGTAAAAGCTCTAATGGCTATATAATCGCCCCGCACGGCAGCATCATGGATCAGAACAGCATCCAGCTCTTCAAAACTGTATTTTCTGAGTTCACTGGGAGCATTGCTGTCTGCCATGATTTTCAGCAGTGATCTTTTAAGGCCTGTAGCAGAAACATAAGTCTCCAGACAACCTTTTCTTCCACATCCGCAATCCCTGTTTGACGGTCCCGGACGGATGGCAGTATGTCCAATCTCTCCTGCGAATCCATCGTGACCATAAACGAGCTTGCCATCTATGACAAATCCGCTTCCAAGACCTGTTCCAAGAGTGATTACAACGAAGTTTTTCATTCCCCTGGCCCCACCATAGATCATCTCCCCTACTGCTGCTGCATTTGCATCATTCGTAACAACGACCGGAAGATCAGTATGTTTTTTCAGTAAATCTGCAAGAGGAACAATCCCCTTCCATTTTAGGTCAGCGGCATGTTCGATGGTTCCTTTGTTAATATTGCCCATAGGGGCACCAATACCAAAACCTGCAATTTCGATATCATCTCCGATCTTATCCCTGGTGATCATGATTTTTTCATAGAGGGCTGCGACATAGACCTCCACTTCATCATAATAAGAGGTCTTTAAAGAATCCTCTCCCATGATATTTCCACTTCTGTCAACAAAACCAAAAACTGTATTTGTGCCACCTATATCTATCCCTACCGCCACAGATTTTTTTGCCATAATTTGTCAGTTAATTTCAATTAGTTTTGGTAAATATAGCATTTACAATTAAAAACACAACCATCGCATTTACAAGGTTATGTGGTGATGTTGAAAAAGTCAGCTTTGTTTATTTTACCCCTGTATTTCGTTTCCTAAAGGAGAATGTAATGTTAAAACTGAGCAGGTCCCCTGAAGTTTTTAACCTGAAAATTCCTCAGTTTAGAGAAATTAAGGGCAATCTGCAGAATCATAAAGCCGGTTTCAGTCTCCTCTTTTCATAAATAAACGGATTCTCTGTTTTCACTATAAGAAAACATAACTCGATGCCCGTTATCTTATTCTCAAATGATTTAATGACAAGTCCGCTATGTTCTTTTCTAGTCTGACCTGGTGAAAATAAAGGAAATCGTCCATCTTCAAAAACAATAATCGGATTCCCTGCTACATGATGCAAACTCTGCACTATTTCAAAACTGAGCTTTTTTCTTAACCTGGTGAATAAAGGGGACCTTTTTAAGCAGCATTCCAGCCAGTTAAGAAATTCCTTTTTGCCGGACATGATGATTTCAAAACTTTCATTCTGAAACGCAAATTCACCGGTATCGGAGAGCAGATTTCCAACTTCTCCAATATTAAAAGAGGATATGGCTTCTGCCAATGCCGTTATAATGGACTTATTGAAAGTTTTTATCCCCATACGCATGCCCTAAAGATATTATTTAATTGAATATTTAAAAAAACTTATTCGAAAAACCTTACAGTAACTTTTTAGTGATAGTAAAATGTACCAATGACTCTTTTTACAGGTTCGGGGATACGGGAAAGACTAATCTGGAAGGCAAGAATGCGATTCAGGGCTTAACCCTAATTTCATTAAATAAAAACAGAAAAGGGGAAGATCTAAAAACTTCCCCTCTGAATCTGTACCATACAATTAGTATGAACTCTGGGACACCTTGTCATCTGTTAGCCATTATCCAACAGTGACATCTAACTCTAACTCTAAGAATCAAAAACTTATTATTAACCTAACTTGCCTGTGCTCTGAAATTTTGAGCCCTGAAATAAGTAAGGCCGTTTATTTCTGTCATATCCATTACCCTCAATCCATGAGATTCCAATAGTTTTGAAACATCTTTCCTGTCAAAATCCGTATCAGTCTTTGCATCGATAAAATTTATGAACCCTTTATACATTCGTGATGACAGCCCGGATCCCTTCTGAGTCTTCCGGTCAGAAAAGCATCCTATAAAATTGCTTTCGGGTGACAATACATGAACTATCGAATGAAGAAAGCTGTCAAGATGCCTTATAAGATTCAGCTTTTTTACATTTATTAATGTTGTTATACTTTGCAGTTCATTCGGATCATAATAAAAGTGGTGTCTTGATGAAAGTACAAGAAGGTTATCCTCGTCTGCCAGACCATGACAATCCAGATAATTGAAAAAATTCTCGCCTCCTTCAGATATCAGGTCGTTGATAGCCGGATTTACAAACTCTTTGTTTTCTTTTTTTTCGCTAAATCCTCTTTTTCCAAAATCACTCATGATTTTTTGCTTATTAATTTTTCGTGTTACAGTTAAAGTTGAAATATCTTCCATCATTTTTATTTGTTTGTTCCTGATGTAAAAATAAATCATAAAAACACCATTATCAAGCCTCTAATACCCAATTAATGGGCTAATGCGAATGATTTAAATCCCCTTTGTCAATGGAATCATGACGATCGGACAAAGGAAATATCAGTTAATACCAGAAAAATGGGGATTCGTCAAAACCGGGCTTTATTTTAGCAAAACCGGTAACAAAAGTTAATCACAGCGACCATTTCAACGTGTTAATATTCTGAATTTGTGATACATAACAATTAACCATCAATTAAGTACCCGATAAATTTCATTTTTTTGTATTTTGACAAATGGGCAGTTTAGTTCGATAAAAATTAATAAAATTCCATTCCAAAGCCGATTTCTGATCGAGATATTTAAGTGAAAAACGCCTGTGAACTCCTCTTTTTTAAATACATTAGCAAAAAATCAGAATTTTCGAGAAGTAAAAAACAAAAAGTAAATGCTGACAATTTTAAAGAATAAAAGCTGCTTTCCAGGAGAGAAAATACTGCTGTAAGAGTAGCTCTTCTGAGGTGCCTGAGGAAAGAGATTCCACAACAGTAATCAAAACATTATACTTAAAGCAATATTATGAGAATGATTTTCTTACCTGTAATTACACTAATTATGGTAGTATTCCAATGCAGGAGAGAGGAAAATAATTATGAAAAGTTCACATACACAGCAGAGCATTCTCTTGCTGGGGAACTCAGGGCATTCTATGATTTAAGCTTATTACCTCTCTATGCCAATAATACCCTTTCGGCACAGGTTTCCTCATATGATACTACATGGGGTAACGATGACGGATTCAGCGGACGATTTTCCTATCTGAGGAAAAACCTGGACGGCAGCCTTATTCTCCTTGACATCCGCGGAGGGGGAGTAATAAACAGGATCTGGACACCTACGCCAACTTTTGATACTCTTGATTTTTTCATTGACGATACACTTAAGCCATCTTTTTCAATCTGTTACACCGATCTGTTTTCAGGCAAAAAAGACCCGTTTACCGCACCACTTTGTGGTAACGAGCTTGGCGGCTTTTATTGTTACCTGCCAATTCCCTTCGAAAAAAGCTGCAGAATAGTATCAAGAGGTAAAAAAGAACAATTTCACCAGATCCAGTACAGGCTTTATGAAAAAGGTTCAAAAATCAAATCCTTCAGTCTCAGCCTTACGCCTGAAGAAAAAGAAGCTCTGAGTAAAATTAAGGAGCTGTGGAATAATTCCGGAAGGACGATTACTGATTTTTATCCTGAAAAACTTTCAGTTAATTCAAGGGTTTGTATTTTAGAACCCGGGAAATCTTCGGTCCTGTTTGAAACAAGGAAAGGCGGGCGTATCCTTGGGATTGAATTAAACCCTGCGGAAGAATTTGAGGGATTGAATAAGAATACATATATCAGAATATGGTGGGATGGTGAAAGTACTCCCTCAGTTTATTGTCCTGCCGCTGATTTCTTCGGTTTTGCCTTCGGTTCTGCCTCGATGCGAAGTCTCCTGCTTGGATCGTCGGGCGATATAACATACTGTTATTTCCCAATGCCCTTTGACAGATCAGCAAGGATAGAACTGGTCCAATTGGATTCCAAAAGTGCAGCCTATATTCCGCACAAGATTAAAGCAACGATATGGTATTCCTCGGAGAAAAGAGATCCTGAGCATGAGGGAAAGTTTTATGCCATTTGGGAGAGAAACCCTCATGAGCAACAAGGAAAACCTCATATATTTGCAGATATAAAAGGTAAGGGGCATTATGTCGGCACCATACTTCAGGCTCAGGGTCTGAAAGCAGGAATGACTTTTTTTTTCGAAGGTGACGATTCAACTTCAATTGATGGAAGCTTCAGACTTCACGGTACAGGTTCCGAAGATTATTTCAATGGAGGATGGTATGCAATGATGGACAGATGGGATGACAAAATGAGCCTGCCACTCCACGGCTCCCTCGGATACTCTCTCCCTTATTGCCGTACCGGGGGATACAGGCTTTACCTGACTGATAAGCTTTCATTTGAGAAGAGCTTTTTTCACAGCATCGAGCACGGACCTGTGAAGAATGATTTTCCGGCAGACTATACCTCAATGGCATTTTATTACTCAGATTCCCCGGCAGAAGTCACTAGCTCACCACCTGAAATACTATCAGAGGTTTTTATTCCGGATACGCTGTATATGTATCCACAGCTTACTAATTTTACTCTTTATGGAAACATGGGGGTAGAAACAACCTGGAAATATGGCACAGGAGGTGAAAGCTATCTGTTTACTCCCGGAACCGAATCCTGGCTGAGACTATCGCTTAAGGAGATCACTGAAGGAAAGTATTCCATATACTTTGACCTTATAAATGACCCTGCAGGATGTGAGTTCTCAGTATGGCAGCGACAGAAGCAGGTTTCCGGGTGGCTTTCATCATACTCATCAAGGGAGGAGAGGGTAAGAGACCTGTACATATCAGATATTACCATTTCTGAAACTCAGAAAACATTAACAATCCGTTTCAAAACTGACAAAATCAGAAACAGTCTGCTATTAAACCGCATTAAACTGATCCGGCATTAAATTAGTATTATGAAACAAAATTCACACCGGCAACTCAGGATAGCTGTCATAGGGGCAGGAGTCCGGGGAACAAACCTTGCAAGGAAACTTGCACATTCCGAAATAATGAGTGTGGTGGTGGCGGTAGCCGAGCCTGACGAGAAGAAACGCAAAGCCTTTGCGGAGGAGTTTGGTTTATCCGGGGATGCTCAGTTTCCCGGCTGGGATGAACTGATCAAAAAATTACCCGGATGTGATGCAGCTATCATCGCAACACTTGATAACCAACACACAGGTCCCGCAGTTGCATGTCTCAGGCGCAACTGGCACATTCTGCTTGAAAAGCCACTTGCCGATACCTATCGTGACTGCCAGCTGATTGTAAAAACGCAGGCTGAAAGCGAAAAAATAGTTGCTGTCTGTCACACACTAAGGTTTATGGACGGATTCCGCAAGGTAAAGCAGATCCTTGAAAGCGGTATAATCGGTGATCTGGTTCATGTTGATCATATGGAGGCTATTGGTCATTTCCGTTTTGCCCATAATTATGTGAGAGGTCGCTGGGCAAGGGAAAAGGAAAATACCTTCCTCCTTCTCCACAAATGCAGTCACGACATCGATTATATAAACTGGCTCTTCAGCGGACCCTGTATCAGGGTCTCTTCATTCGGGTCGCTTAAATATTTTAATTCTTCCCATGCTCCGGAAGGCAGTACTCAGCGGTGCACCGACGGATGCATGATACTGAAAGCCTGCCCGTATTCGGCCATCAGGATCTATGTTGATTCTCCGCTTGATGAATGGCCTGCAAAAGAGGTATGTACTGTTCATACAAGGGAAGAGCACCTTAAAGCCCTGGCAAATGGCCCCTACGGCTTTTGCGTCTGGCATGCCGGAAATGACGTTGTAGATCATCAGGTAGTCCTTATGGAATTTGAAGGAGGAGCCACTGCTGCCTGCACACTTACTGGATATTCAGCTACCAATGGCAGAAGGGTCAGATTGCAGGGTACCGGTGGAGAGATCTTATTTGAAGAGGCTTACGGAACAATTACCACAAAAGTATTCACAGCAAAGGAAGATGAAGTAGTTACAATAAAAGCTCCTGAGACGTATCATCCAGAGGATCAGGAAATAGTCGATGAATGGCTGAAATCAATCGTCCACTCCACAGCAGTAACAGTTGATGCCAGTGAAGCACTTCGAACACATGCAGTTGTTTTTGCAGCTGAAATTTCAAGGAAGGAGCAAAGAACTGTTAACATGTCGGAACTGATCGGGTCTTGAGATCCAATCATTAACAAATTGAGGCCATCCGGAAATCCTTCATCGATCAGGATTTTTCGCCTGATGGTATGCCATCCCGGAAAAGTTCCTCATGTAATTACCCCATATTCGGAATGTGTTAAAAAATCGATTAAATTTATGAAATGAACAAACACACATTATATGAAAAAATATAAAATCGACCGCCGCCTCTTTATAAAGAGTACCTCCATCGCCGCAGCAGGACTTGCAGTTACTGGAAAGAGTGCCTTCACTGCCCTGAGCCCGGCCACAAAAAACAAGCTTCCACGATGGAAGGGTTTCAATCTTCTCGATTATTTTTCACCGAACATTCCCCGTAATTCTTCACGGAACGATACAACTGAAGACGATCTTAAATGGATGGCTGACTGGGGGTTCAATTTTGTCAGGATCCCAATGGCTTATCCCAGCTACCTGTCGTTCGACAGGTCGAGGCCAATAACCAAGGAGGAGACATATAATCTCAATCCAAAGGTACTTGACGATATTGACAAGCTTGTATTCATGGTTCAAAAACATGGATTGCATGTCAGCCTGAATCTTCACCGCGGACCCGGATTCTGTATAAATGCAGGCTTCAATGAACCATTCAATCTCTGGAAGGATAAGGAAGCACAGGATGCCTTTTTTTTCCATTGGGGGATGTGGGCTGAGAGATATAAAAGTATCCCCAGCGGGAAGCTGAGTTTTGATCTTCTTAACGAACCCTGTTATAAGGAGGATATGAATGATCAGTTTTCAAAAAGCACTGCCGTTCCCGGAGAAACATACCGGAAGGTAGCCGAGGGAGCCGCCAAAGCTATCAGGGCTGCCAGTCCTGACAGACTGATTATTGCCGATGGCAACAGTGGCGGAAACAGTGTTATCCCGGAACTTTTTGACCTGGATATTGCCCAGAGCTGCCGTGGTTACTGGCCTCATTATATTTCCCACTACCAGGCACCGTGGGTTTGGAAGGATCCTTCAGAGGCCCCCACACCAGTATGGCCGGGCGTCATTGACGGAAAACAGTTCGGAAGGCCGCAGCTGGAAGAATTTTACAAGCCATGGATCGAACTTGTGGACAAGGGAATCGGCGTACATTGTGGTGAATGCGGATGCTGGAGAAACACGCCACATGAAGTATTTCTCGCCTGGTTTGGTGATGTCATCGATATCCTTACAAAAGCGGAGATCGGATATGCACTGTGGAACTTCAGGGGCGATTTCGGTATTCTCGATTCCGGACGGGCCGACGTAAAATACACCGACTGGTACGGTCATAAACTCGACAGTAAACTGCTGGAAATGCTTAAGAAGTATTAAAGGCGTCAGGCGTCAGGCATCAGGCGTCAGGTAAAATATGATTTCCTGATGCCTGATGCCTGACGCCTGACGCCTGTAGCCTTCTATTTATCACAAGCCATAACGCCCCTGAAGTATCCTATCGACTCTGCAACACCGGGAAGAATGTCTTTCATCTCCTTTTCAAATTCCAGGCTGCATTTGCCGCTGTACTTTATTTTCCTGAGGGTTGCAATAAATTTTGGAAAGTCGATAATACCACGTCCGGTTTCAACTGTTTTGCCTTCTTTTGTAGCTGCATCAACATCCTTGACGTGCATATCATAAATGCGGCTGGCATATCTTTCTATATCAACTGAAGGATCCTGCCCGTCCCTCACAGTGTGGCCGATATCGATACATATTCCCATTCTCGGATCCATGTTCCTGATATGATTCATAATATCAGTGGCATTGGGATAGAGAGGATTATCAGGACCATGATTATGAATTGCCAGCCTGAAGTCATATTTCTTTACCTTTTTCTCAACATAGGGAAGAAGATCGTAATCGGGTGCACCGACGATCATTTTCACTCCGGCCATTTTTGCATATTCAAAGGCCTGATCAGCAGCTGCCTCAGTCTTCATATATACGACTCCTACTGCATAAACAGTTATTCCCCCGGCTCTGAACTGGCCTATTACCGAATTTATCTGCTCCTGAGTGCTGTCCATAGGCATATGAAAGTCTTTTACTGACAGGTATTTAACACCTACATAGTTCATAATTTCGATGGTTCTCTCTATAGAAAGACCTCTAAAAGTATAACCTGCCATACCAAGGCTGAAACTATCCTTTGTATCTCTTGCGGGGGGAATAATTCCTGAAGATCCGTAAACGGATGAGACTCCGGCGGAAAGAATGCCGGTTCCTGCCAACTTAACAAACTGACGACGTGATTTCATGTTTAATTTCTTAAATTTATCTGTTATCTGTGGTTTTAACTACCATATTATTATCAATTAGTCTGCTGTTGTATGTCTGGATAATAGCCTTTAGCTTATCTTCCATCATGAGCTGCAAATCAGGTTCCTTACCAAGAAGATTTTTTTCGAGAAACCTGTCATTTTTATAATTAAACAAACCAATTGACTTATTATCTATCATTTCCAGGATATGATCCTTCATATACAAATGGTAATCATCTCCGGAGGTATTGAATGCAAATGACTCGCAGGAATCATCCAACAGATTATTTCCGAAAGCAATATACTCTTCATCAAAGTTAAGAAAATTCAGTATAGTGGGCATTATATCAATCTGCTGAGCAATTCTTTTTTTGACTCCCCTGAGGTTGCTGCCCGGTTTGTAAAAGATTATAGGGACACAATATGAACCGAAGTTATTCTGGAATTCAGGATGGATTGATTCATTGGTATGGTCGGCTGTAAAAACAAACAGTGTATTTTTGAACCATTCGGTTTTTGAGATCTCGTCGAATAATTCATGAAGAGCAAAATCCGTATACCCTACTACTTCAACTATTGGAGCAGGTCCCGTTTTGAATTTTCCTTTGTACTTCTCCGGTACCTTAAACGGATGGTGTGACGAAACAGAAAAAATAGCAGTCATAAATGGTTGTTTGAAGCCATTCATTTTATCGGCAAAAAACTTAAAGAAAGGCTCATCCCAGACACCCCAAACTCCATCAAAATCTGATTTTGAAGGGTACTGATCAAGTCCGAAATAATCATCAAATCCGGCCATTCTGGAAAAAGAGTCAAAGCCCATTGATCCGTTTGGTGCGCCATGGAAAAATGCACTGTAGTATCCTTTTCTCTTAAGTAACCCAGGCAGACCGTTTATCGAGTTATTGGCATAATGAGAGATAGTATAGGGTGTTTCCAGTGAAGGTACGGAAGCAAGGATTGAGGGCATGGCATCTATTGATTTTTTCCCGTTGGCAAGGGAAACATCGAAAGTAAGGCTTACACTGATGAGGGAGTCTATAAATGGCGTGTATCCTTCATATTTGCCGCCCTCCAGATCTCGATTCAGCGACCCTATATATTCCCTTGCAAAGCTCTCGAGAATAATTATGACGACGTTATCGTAAACAAAGGGCTTTGTGATCTCAGGAATATAATGAGGATTATAAAGTGTATGCAGTTTGTCTTCATCAAAGAATTTATACTTCACAAGAGCTTTCTTATCAAAAGTCCTGAAAAAACTGAACGGCGTATTCAGAACGACAGCCACATCCCGGGGAGTTTTCACATACCGCGCAGCATTACTGATAGTTATAGGCCGTGTAGAATGTTTGTATCCTCCGCGGGCAGCGCCTATTACAAGAGCCACAGTAACAGGGATCATTAAAACATTTATCGCATAGTATGAGATCCTGTTTTTTGCAACCGGCTTCACCGGAGATACCTTTTGATAGAGGTAAACCATCAGGAACAACAACACAAGGGTAAAAAGAGTGGCCGGCCAATAGTCTAACAGGAACCTGAAAAACAGCTTTCCAAGATTGGTCTCATTTTCAAAAGTCTTGAAAACGTCGGCTGTGGCTCTTTTATCGACGAACCGGTAATAGACATAGTCCATCCCGTTCATGGCAATAGCTATACCGTTAGTAATAAAAAAGATATACTTCAGAATTGACTGATATACATCACTATAACGGATATCCAGCGGAATAATGCTGAGCAGAATGACCAGGATGTTTATATATACAATGGCAGAAATGTCGAATGACAGACCGCCTTTCAGTATTGACAGGAATTCCCCGGGAGAGATACCTGGGAACATTTTGAAGTTAAACAGGAAGAAACCCATCCTCCCCAGAGAAAAGAGCAGCATAACAATAAGTATCCTGTATGCGAGCACTACAAAAATATTCCTGGAGAATAGCCAGTTTTTCATAAAGCAACAATTGATTCAAATAACTTACTCAACACTACTTCTCCATAACTGTTCAGAATTAATGGAAAACAGATGTTAAAACTATAAAATCTACCATTGAGATCCAAACAGGATTTTTATCGGAAGCTTTTTAATCCGTGATTTAAGTCTCTGGCAGGTAATCTAAAAAAAAGCCAGGCCACAGGAAGCAGTGGCCTGGCGATATGGTATTTTATTAAAATACTATTTCTGCTGATCCATCATCACCCTGAATTCCGAGGTGTTGAATTCTTTCATAAACTGGTTTGCCCTTCTCCTCGCTCCAAGTCCTATCAGGGAAAAGAGAACAAACAGCGCTATAAGGATATAGATTACAATTTTCGTAGTCTCAGGCTTAGCCTTAAGAGATTCAATAAGTGCATTATACAAAAGCCATAAAGAATAAATATTGACTGCAAGACCCAACAGGAGTCCCAGATAAAGATTGAAATGACCGGTAAAGGCAAGGAAGGCATTGATAGGCATAATAACCATGAGAGCTGCAACAACCCTTACATTTGATTCAAAATCCGTACTGCCCTTGCAGATTGAAGAAATAACCAGAAGAATAACGGCACCGATAAAGAGACCAATAACAGATCCAATGAGATAATAGATAAAAACAGTGATCCCAATTCCACCTCCCAGCATTCCACTAACTGCTCCAAGCCTCAGAATACTCCAGATAAATGCAATAACACCAGCAATTGCCCCGTAAATTACTGCCTTTATCAAGGGCTCAGTCATCCCTCCAGATGTCCTCATCGTGGAGAAAAAAGATTTCGGATTTATCAGGACTTCCTTAGATTCCTGAATAAATCCATTCAAATCGAAGGTCTCATTACTCATAGTCAGAATGATTAATAGGGTTAATACTTAATAACCAGAAGTTAAAAACAGTTCTAAGTTAAAAAAATATTTCATTCAATGACTGGATTTAATTAAAATCAGTCTGTATGGTTATTCCAGATATGTATACCCGTAAAGACCTGATCTGTAATTTGACAGAAACTCCTTTCCTTCCTCGAGCGAGATAATTCCGGCTTTTACCGATGTAGTAACCCATGTTTCAACGGTACGCACCATCTTTTTGGAGTTATATTGTACATATTCAAGAACTTCTGCCACAGTCTCTCCGTCGATGATCTTATCGATCTTATAACCGTTGCTATCTACCGAGACATGGACAGCGTTAGTGTCGCCAAACAGGTTATGGAGATCTCCCAGGATCTCCTGATATGCTCCCACGAGAAAGACACCCATATAATATGGCTCCCTCCCTTTCAGTGAATGCACAGGCAGATGGTGGGATGAATTACGTGTTGAGATGAAATTATCTATTTTACCGTCTGAATCACATGTCATGTCCTGTATTGTCGCACTTCGCGTGGGTTCCTCATTGAGCCTGTGGATAGGCATAATAGGGAAGATCTGGTCTATTGCCCAGGCATCAGGCAATGATTGAAAGAGGGAGAAGTTGCAAAAATACTTGTCAGAAAGCATTCGTGAAATCTGTCTGAGCTCTTCAGGCACATGTTTGGTAACATTAGCCATTTGATAGACCAGACGGGCTATAGACCAGAAAAGACGCTCAATCTGGGCTCTGGTTTTAAGATCTATCAGTCCGAATCCGAATCTGTCGAGAGCCTCCTCCCTGATCTGCTGGGCATCGTGCCAGGTTTCCAGCATTCTGGTCTGATTAAAATTATCCCAGAGAAGGTACAACTCTTTTACAAGTTCATGATCAAGATCTGTAATTATATCCTCATGGTCCCATGATGGCAGAGTAGTTGTTTCGAGGACCTCGAAAATAAGCAAGGAGTGATGTGCTGTGAGTGACCTGCCTGATTCAGTTATTATGTTTGGGTGAGGGATGTTATTCTTATTGCTTACATCCACAAACGTGCTTATAGAGTCGTTGACATATTCCTGTATGGTATAGTTGACACTGCTTTCGCTGTTAGATGATCCGGTACCGTCATAATCGACTCCCAGTCCGCCACCTATATCTACAAATTCCACATCAAATCCCAGTTTTCTCAGCTGTACATAGAATTGGGAAGCCTCCCGTAATGCTATTTTAATGCGGCGGATTTTAGTAACCTGACTCCCGATATGAAAATGAATGAGTTTGACACAATCCCTCATCCTGTTTTTTTCAATAAAATCGATCGCTTCAAGCAGCTCACTGGAGGTAAGTCCGAATTTACTTATATCACCTCCCGAATCTTCCCATTTACCGCTCCCTATACTCGCAAGCTTTATGCGGATACCTATGTTAGGTTTTACCTTCAGCCGCTTTGATATGGTTGTTATAAGCTTCAGCTCATTAAGCTTTTCAACAACCAGAAAGATCCTCTTTCCCATTTTCTGAGCCAGCAAGGCAAGTTCAATATAATCTTCATCCTTATATCCGTTACATATAATAAGGGATTCAGGATCAGTATTTATTGCGATCACTGCATGAAGTTCAGGCTTTGAACCCGCTTCGAGGCCAATGTTAAATTTTTTACCGTGGCTTACAATTTCTTCAACCACCGGTCTCATCTGATTGACTTTTATCGGATAAATTATAAAATTCTGAGCCTTATACCCGTATTCCTCCGAGGCCGATTTAAAACATTCAGAAATGCTGATGATACGATCATCCAGGATATCCGGGAATCTTATAAGTACCGGGGTAGATACATCTGAAAGGATAAGTTCATCAAGGAGATCTTTAAGATCTACCGATACTCCGTTCTTCTGTGGTGTGACCGTAACGTTTCCTCTTTCGTTGATAGAAAAATAGTCGACACCCCAACCATTAATATTGTACAGTTCAGCTGAATCTTCAACACGCCATTTTCTCATGCCAGGTTTCTTTTCCTTGGTTAATCAGTCCGCAAAGGTCTGAAAAAAAACTATTAATAACAATTATGCCATATAATCGGTATATCGATGTAGAATATCGTATATTCAATATAATTATCAATTCAAAAACGGAATTGTTTTTAAGGAGGCGTTTTTCAATATTTTGTACACCGGGTAAGGATTATATCCCGTGGTCGTTGGCAAGATCTTCAGGAGAATCAGGCAATGGATTTCCGATAACCAGCAGCGGAATGTCCCTGCCTTCCGTCGTTTTTGCTATAGTCTCAACCCTGAGGTAACTTGTCGTGCTTTTCAGTTGCCGGATAAAATCCATAACATCCTCATAATCAGATGTTGATTTAAAATCAGATTTTTCTGCACGTGTCCGGAGAGGAGTTTGGGAAAATCCATTTAACATGGATGATAATAAAATAATGGAGATTAAAATGAACCTGGCAACCATTTTACTGTTATTAATTATGGAAGGCAAAAATATAAATAATTTCAGTGCCCGATGTTAAGGAAATATTTGTACATCAAATAAATTAAATATCAGTTTATTAGAAAATTGTTTAGATTATTTCAAAATAAATGCGTAAATTGCACCCATAATTTAAAAATCAAATACAATGAACAAAGGAACAGTTAAATTTTTTAATGTATCAAAGGGATTCGGATTCATAAAAGATGCAGATTCGGATAATGAATATTTTGTACACGTTTCAGGTCTTAAGGATCAGATCAAAGAAAACGATGTAGTTACATTTGAACTTACCGAAGGAAAAAAAGGAATTAATGCAGTTAATGTAAAACTCGCATAATTTTTCTATACGAAGATTTAATGATTAAAGCCCCGGATCTCCGGGGCTTTTTTTATTTTATGGGATGGCGATAGAATGCTCTCATCCGGGGAGCCGTCATTTATTTGCCCTTTAAATCCCACGAAGTGTCAGGCATTGTAAAAAATAACTAAAGGACTTACTGTCTGCTTTTTTCTTCCTTTTTTGCCTTTTTTGCCAGACGCTTTTCCTTTAGGGATTTGGTCGGCTCCTTCTTATGCTTTGTCTGTTCTTTTGCTTTTTCGTGTGACATGACTAATCAAAATTAAGTTTAAAAAAAGGTAATTCAAATATAATAAAATCAAATGATCATACTACCGGTTTGATCTTTTAAATTGTCAAACAGGTTACAACAAAGAAGCCGCTTCACTGTCCAGGTACCATGATAATTCTCCGTACACCGGAGCAATTCCTGAAGCCGGGAAATGCTCTTCTGTTGATATTTTTCTGATAATTTTTTCAACAATTCCTGCCTTCTTCGAACCAGTCACCAGAAAGGCTACTCTTTCAGCATTGTTTATAACCCTGCCTGTGAGGGTAATACGGATCTGCTTTGATACCGGATGACTTGCAACATCACAAATCCGGTCTGAATCCATGAGTGAAATGGCGGAAGGAAAAATTGAAGCTGTATGGCCATCCTCTCCCAGGCCAAGAATAATAAGGTCAAATACCGGCAAACCGTCCCTTGTTTTTGTAAATTCAGTTATTTCCAGTGAATAACGAAACGCCTCATTGACAGGGTCATTTTCTCCCTGAATTCTGTGTATGTTTGATGGCGGAATATCAATCTTCTCCAAAAGGGAGTTTCGTGTCATCCTGAAATTGCTCTCAGGATTCTCCGGGGCAACACATCTTTCATCACCCCAGAATAAATGAACATTTGACCACTTGATCTCCTTTGAGAACCTGTCGCCTATTATGTTGTAGAGCAATTCAGGAGTTGAACCACCCGACAGGCAAATGCAAACAGGAACACCGGCCTTCTCCGATTCATCAGCAATCCTGACCACCTCTTCTGCAAATCGTTCCGCCAGTTCCTGTGGCGAATCAAATATCTTTATTTTTTTATCCTTGAAATTAACAGCTTTCATTTAGAGTGCCTAAAGCCCATAGATCCAAATATACTTTATATGCCCGGGCCAATAAAAGTTTTTATAGTCTTATATTCAAAATCAGTTCTCTCTCTCTATCATACTCTTCGCTCCTTTTTTTATAATCTATCTGTTTTTCCTCTACAGTTCACAATAGAGCTCGTCATCCGCAAGGTTTTTACAAGGATACCTCCATGTAATCCCCTCTCCCTCAATCAGGTCATTCGCATGTTCAGGGCCCCAGGTTCCGGCCGGATAACCATATACCTTGATTGAAGGGTTTTTCGCCCAGGCGTTCTGTATAGGCTGAAGGAATTTCCAGGCGGTCTCAACCTCATCATCGCGTGAAAAAAGCGTGGAATCACCGAGCATCACATCGTAAAGTAATCTCTCGTAGGCTGAGGGGACTCTCATGCCTGCGATGTCGGAATAATGGAAGTCCATATTAACATTTTTCACATTAAAGCCTGCACCAGGTTCTTTCATATCGAATTTAAGCAAAATGCCTTCATCGGGTTGGATCCTTATAATAAGCTGATTGTTAGACAATTTTCCTGACTGCCTTTGGAAAAGGTGATGCGGTGTCGGCTTAAAGTGAATCACTATTTCAGTGACACGGGTAGGCAGCCTTTTGCCTGTCCGGATATAGAATGGGACACCGCCCCATCTCCAGTTATTTATAAAGAACTTTATCGCCACGTAAGTTTCAGTCCTCGAATTGACATCTACTTCTTTTTCGTACCTGTAACCTGTAACGCATTCTCCCCTGATAAGTGAACCAGTGTACTGGCCTCTGATGACATGCAGCGGGACATCTTCTTCCCTGATAGGCTGCAATGACTGAAACACTTTAAGAACTTCGTTCCGTATGGCATCCGGGTCGAGTGATGAAGGTGGTTCCATTGCTGTCAGCCCTACCATCTGAAGCAGATGATTCTGTATCATATCGCGCAGGGCTCCGGAGGAATTATAGTATCCGCCTCTCTGTTCAACACCAATGCTCTCTGCTGAGGTAATTTCTATACGGTCAATATAATTCCTGTTCCACAGCGGTTCGAACATTCCGTTCGCAAACCGTGTAACAAGCAGATTCTGAACTGTCTCTTTGCCAAGATAATGATCTATTCTGTAGATCTGATCTTCAGAAGCAAGGTTATGCAATGTTTTGTTGAGCGCTTTCGCAGATTCAAGATCATAGCCGAAAGGTTTCTCTATAATAAGCCTGCGGAAACCATCTTGCTGATCACACATGCCGGTAGCGGCCAGGTTGACTGCGATAACCTCAAACAGGCTCGGAGGAGTAGCCAGGTAATATATAAAATTTCCGCTGCTTCCATATTGAGCGTCATATTCCTTCAGAAGCACTTTAAGTTCTTCATAGTCGCTCAGGCTGGAAGTGTCCATTGAAAAATAATGGAGATTCCTTGTAAACTCCGGAATTTCATCCTTTCTGACCACTGGTTCTTCAGAATATTCAATGATCGCGGAATTCATTTTTTCCCTGAATTCCTCAGTTGTGATTTTTGTTCTTCCTATACCGAGTACAGCATATTTTTCCGGCAGAAGATCCTGATTCTTAAGAGAAAACAGTGCAGGAATAAGTTTTCTGGATGTCAGGTCGCCAGATGCGCCGAATATAACAAGTATAAGATTCTTAGGATTTTCCATTGAAATTTGTACAAACGAATAAGAATTTTTGTCAGTGCTACCTCTTAACGGTATACAAATTAACAATTTTTGTAATAGATTGTTTCTCTTATGTGTCAATATTCTAAAATATTTATGCTTACTAACTGATAATTAAAATGTTTTAGAAAATATTGCAGGTTGTGATATGGAATTTATTAATAATGATATTCACTTTTGCGATAATTTGTAAGAAAAGCCGTATATTTGCGGTTAAATATTAAGATATAATGTATTATTACAGGTCCGTCATATCACTATGCCTTATTAAAAGGTTAACCGTTTTATACTGAGAATGGTATTTGATATCGGATAAGGGATGGCCGTTCTCTGGAAAATACAGAGAGCGGTTTTTTTTATAGAGAGGAATAAATTATGAAAAAAGAACGGCCAAAAAAGCAGGGATTGTACCGGCGTGATTTTGAACATGATAACTGCGGAATAGGATTTGTTGCCCATCTGAAGGGCAAAAAGTCTCATTCCATAATCGTGCAGGGTCTGGAGATACTTACCAATATGACCCATCGAGGAGCTGAAGGGGCTGACAGTAAAACAGGTGATGGAGCCGGAGTACTCATACAGGTGCCACGCGATTTTTATCTTATACAGGGATATTCCCTTCCTCCTGAAGGGCAGTTTGGAACAGGGCTTATTTTCCTCCCACAGGATAGCAGTGATTCAGAAAGGTGCAGGGAAATTCTCTGTGAAATAATAAAGGAAGAGGGTGTGAACATAATCGGCTTCAGGGATGTTCCCCGCGACAGCTCTGTAATTGGAGAGATTTCAAGGACAGCAGAGCCTGATATAGTACAGATACTTCTTGGTTCAGATATTCCTCAGGAGGATCTTGAGCGCAAACTATATATCATCAGGAAACGTACAGAAAATGCAATAAGGAATTCGGACCTGGAACAGAAAGATTTCTTTTACATTCCAAGTCTTTCAACCAAAGTACTGGTTTATAAGGGTATGCTGACTTCCATTCAGCTCGGGCAATATTATCTGGATCTTGTGGATGAACGTTTGCAAAGTGCCATAGCGCTTGTCCATTCAAGATTCAGCACAAATACATTTCCAAGCTGGGATCTGGCTCAGCCATTCAGGATGC
Source organism: uncultured Bacteroidales bacterium (assembly GCA_963789465.1). Lineage (GTDB taxonomy): Bacteria > Bacteroidota > Bacteroidia > Bacteroidales > VadinHA17 > LD21. Next base: position 500,224 of record CAWBLL010000019.1, on the reverse strand, counting down.
TGGGTCACAATGGTGAAATAAATACTATCAAGGGAAACCGCATGTGGATGGAGGCAAGAGAATCTATTCTTAAATCTGACAAGCTCGGGGATCTGAAAAGACTATATCCCATTATAGAGCCTGACAAGAGTGATTCCGCATCACTCGACAACGTGCTCGAGTTTCTGATAATGAGCGGCAAATCAATCCCATATGCGATGTCTGTTTTGATTCCGGAATCGGCAGATGACAAAAATCCCATTTCCCCGGATCTCAAAGCATTCTATAAATATCATGCAACCTTCCTTGAGCCATGGGATGGACCTGCGTCGCTGATATTCTCGGATGGAAGGTATATAGGGGGTATGCTTGACAGGAATGGTCTTCGGCCATCAAGATATACAATCACAACAAGCGACCTGATAGTAATGGGTTCTGAAACAGGAGTACAGTCTTTTGCTCCGGAGGATGTCAGGGAAAAGGGACGTCTTAAAGCAGGAAAAATGATTCTTGTGGATACAAAGGCCGGAAAGATATATTATGATGAAGAGTTGAAAGCCCAGCTTGCCAATGAGTACCCCTACGCTCAGTGGATACAGCAGAACATGGTTAAACTCGAGAGGATTGAAATAGGCCATCAGGAAACATCTGACCTTGGGGATCAATATGAGAAATACATCACTGCCTTCAATTATTCACTTGAAGATACTGACCGCATTATCAAGGAGATGGCAGCAACTGCGAAAGAGCCCATAGGTTCAATGGGTAATGACGTTCCTGTTGCCGTGCTCTCAAAAAAGCCCTATCGCTTATTCAACTATTTTAAACAGAATTTCGCCCAGGTGACAAATCCTCCCATAGATTCAATAAGGGAAGGGATGGTCATGACACTTGCGGGTTATCTTGGATCATTGCAGCAGAATCTTCTGGAAACATCTCCTGATCATGTTAAGATGGTGCGTTTCAGGAATCCGGTAATCTCCAATACCTATTTTCAGGTTGTCAAGAATCTCAGGTACAAAGGATTTTCTGCGGCAAATCTCTTGCTTCACTTCGATGCCAATATGGGTGCGGAAGGGTTGGAAAATGCAGTTGATCAACTTTGTCGTGATGCGGAAAACGCCGTCGATCAGGGAAAGAACTATATAATCCTGTCCGACAGGGGCATAAATAAGGATAAGGCTCCCATACCTTCACTCCTGGCAGTCTCGGCGGTGCATCATCACCTGATAAAGAAAAGAAAGAGGATGCAGATTGACATAGTTGTTGAATCCGCTGAACCACGTGAGGTAATGCATTTCGCTTTATTGTTTGGTTACGGGGCAAGCATAATCAATCCTTATTTGTGCTTTGCGGTAATTGAAAAACTTGTAAAAGAAAAGGCTATTCAGCTCGACTTTCAGAAGGCTGAAGCAAACTTTGTATATTCTATTAACAAGGGGATCCTGAAGATAATGTCGAAAATGGGCATAAGTACACTCAGAAGTTACAGATCCTCCCAGATATTTGAAGCAGTCGGTATCCATCTCGATGTCATAGACAAATATTTTGCCGGGACTACCTCAAGAATAGGCGGCATTGGCATTAAAGAAATAGCCGAAGAAGTACTTATTCCCCACAGAAAAGCCTTCAGGGATGGGAATGTCATGCCTGAGGTACTTACAGAGGGCGTATATGCCTACAGAAAGTACGGGGAGCATCATGCCTGGAATCCTGAGACAATTTCCCTTCTGCAATGGAGTACCCGAACAGGTGATTACAAAAAGTTCAAGGAGTATAGCAGCAAGGTTAACGCCGATACTGACAGACCAGGATTTATACGTGGTCTATTAAGGATTAAAAAGAATCCCATATCCATTGATGAGGTAGAACCGGCGGAGCAGATCATGAAGCGTTTTGTGACAGGCGCGATGTCATTCGGATCGATAAGCCGTGAAGCCCATGAGACACTGGCTATTGCCATGAACAGGATAGGTGGACGGAGCAACACGGGGGAGGGAGGAGAAGATCCTCAAAGGTTCATACCACTGGAGAATGGCGACAGCGTAAGAAGCTCTATAAAACAGGTGGCCAGCGGCCGTTTCGGGGTTACAACCGAATACCTTGTAAATGCCGATGAGCTTCAGATAAAGATTGCTCAGGGCGCTAAACCTGGTGAAGGAGGACAGCTACCTGGTCACAAGGTAGATAAGATAATTGCGAAGACCAGGTATTCCATACCGGGTATTACGCTTATCTCTCCGCCGCCACACCATGATATTTACTCCATTGAAGACCTGGCACAGCTTATCTTCGACCTCAAGAATGTAAATCCAAAAGCAAAAATAAGCGTCAAGCTGGTATCGGAGAGTGGTGTAGGAACAATAGCAGCCGGGGTTACCAAGGCGGGAGCAGACCTGATAACCATAAGCGGTTTTGAAGGCGGAACGGGTGCAAGTCCCTCCTCCTCCATCAAACATGCAGGATTGCCACTTGAACTGGGACTCGCCGAAACACAGCAGACACTCGTAATGAATAATCTGCGCCGCAAGGTGGTGATCCAGACCGACGGACAACTTAAAACAGGAAGGGATATCATAATGACTGCTCTTCTGGGTGCCGAAGAATTCGGTTTCGCCACGAGTTCACTTATTGTTCTTGGATGTGTAATGATGCGCAAATGTCACCTCAATACCTGCCCCATGGGTGTGGCAACACAAAATGAGGAACTGAGAAAACGGTTCAACGGCAAGGCAGACAACCTGGTTACATTTTTCAGGTTCCTTGCGGAGGAGGTAAGGGAAAACCTTGCAGAACTTGGCTATACAAAAATGGATGATATTATTGGAAGGGCCGACCTACTCGAAAGGAACCCGGAAATCAATAACTGGAAGACAAAAAATCTTGATCTGTCAGACCTTCTCAGTGTACCGGCTGAGGCTGCAGAAAATGCAATGCATTGCGTTGATGTGCAGGATCATAAAATCAACAATATTCTCGACAGGGAGCTGATCCACCTGGCAGGCATAGCAATTGATGAAAAACAGCCGGTTGTGATAGAAAAGGCTATCAATAATACAGACAGGACTATCGGAGCCATGCTGTCCGGGAAAATTGCCACTAGATACGGTTCCGAGGGACTGCCTGATGGTACTATAAAATGCAAATTTAAGGGATCGGCCGGTCAGAGTTTCGGTGCGTTTCTCTCTCCGGGGGTTGAATTGTACCTCGAAGGAGATGCCAACGATTACCTGGGAAAAGGACTTTCCGGAGGAAGGATAATAGTAGTTCCGCCAGTGGGGTCCAGATTTGAGCCGGACAAGAATATCATAATAGGAAACACGGTACTTTACGGAGCCACCAGGGGTGAAACATACATCTGCGGAGTGGCAGGTGAACGTTTCGGAGTCAGAAACAGCGGTGCTATAGCCGTAGTCGAAGGCGTCGGGAATCACTGCTGTGAATACATGACCGGTGGACGTGTTATCGTTCTTGGCATAACGGGAAGCAATTTTGCAGCAGGAATGAGCGGAGGAGTTGCATATGTTTTCAATGAAAACGGAGATTTTGACTATTACTGCAATATGGGAATGGTAGAACTTTCTCTTGTTGAGGATTACGGAGATGCAAACGAACTTACAGGACTGATCAGAAGTCATTATAATTATACGGGAAGTAAAAAAGCGAAAATGATTCTTGATGATCTTAACAGGTACCTGCCAATGTTCATTAAGGTGGTCCCTTATGATTATAAAAAGGTACTGCAGGAACAGAAACTGGATGAGATCAAAAAGAAAATAGCCGATGTCGAGCTTGACCTTGAAATCAGTGCCAGCAGTTTATGACAAATGATTATTAGTGAGCATTTTATAAGTAGATAATTATGGCGGATATATATGGTTTCTTAAAAATAAAACTAAAAGTTTCAGGCAACAGACCAATAGGAGACAGAATTCGTGATCACAGTGAAGTAGAGCAGGTCCTAAACAGTGAGGACAGGATGCTTCAGGCTGCGCGTTGCATGGATTGTGGAATCCCATTCTGCCACTGGGGCTGTCCGGTGGATAATTTAATTCCTGAATGGAATGATCTTCTTTATAAGGGTGACTGGAAAGGAGCTTACGCTCGCCTTAATTCGACCAATAACTTTCCTGAGTTCACAGGCAGGATATGTCCTGCGCCATGCGAACATGCCTGCGTACTGAATCTCAACCAGGAACCCGTTACCATTCGGGAAAATGAAGCTGCAATCGTAGAGAAAGCTTTTTCCGAAGGATATATAAAACCGGTTATCCCCGAAACCAGGACCGGCAAGAGTGTGGCAGTGATTGGGAGCGGACCCGCCGGAATGGCTGCAGCTGACCTTCTCAACCAGGCCGGACACCTGGTAACGCTTTTTGAAAAAGATGACCAGGCCGGAGGCTTGCTCCGGTATGGGATACCTGATTTCAAACTGAGCAAAACGGTTATAGACAGGCGAATTGATTTGATGATAAAAGAAGGGATGATTTTGAAAACCGGCGTATCCGTTGGAAAAGATATTTCGGCAAGAGAGCTTGTGGATCAGTTCGATGCTATATGCATTGCAATCGGGGCCGGACAGCCACGTGACCTCACGGTCGAAGGCAGAGAACTTCCCGGAATACACCATGCAATGGAATTTCTTACTCTTCAGAATCGTGTAAATTCAGGAAGCCTGCATGCAAATGAGAATAAAATTACCGCAGAAGGCAAAACAGTGCTTGTACTCGGAGGTGGTGATACAGGATCGGATTGTGTTGGAACTTCAATACGACAAAAACCTGAAAGGGTGATGCAGATTGAAATACTTCCGAAGCCTCCACTCACCAGGTCTGAAGATAACCCATGGCCATATTACGGAAAAATACTAAAGACATCCACATCGCATGAGGAGGGCTGTGAAAGATTCTGGGGTATCTCCACATTGAGATTTATTGGTGAAAACAACCGGGTTACCGGCATTGAAGCGGAAGATGTCACCTGGAAGAATGATAATGGACGATATACCATGGAAGCTGTTCCGGATACGAGGAGGATAATTAAAGCTGATCTGGTTCTTCTGGCCCTGGGTTTCATTCATCCGGTTATTGAAGGACTATTGTCTGAGCTTGAACTGGAACTAAATATGAGAAAAAATATCAAGGTCAATGACAATAACCTTACAAACCGTGAGAAAATATTTGCAGCTGGAGACTCTGTCAGCGGGGCAAGCCTTGTAGTAAATGCCATCGCTTCGGGACGCAAAGTGGCCAAGGATATCGACAGGTTCCTCATGAATTGCTGACTAACCTGACAGGACCAGTTCAGCTCAATTATCTCCCTCGGCTATCTTAAGCTGTACGAGCTTGTCAGGAGAAGGAACTGAGCCGATGAATCTCTGTGCTTTTTGGATAAAGGCAGCATCAATCTTGAAAATTCTGAATTCAACCAGCTTATCGCTTGTAATATTGGGATAACCTGCCTTTCTGATCTGGTCTGTAAAATCCTTGCTCACCTTGAAAATCTTAAGCTTTATGATCTGCGAAGCTGAAATTTCATCACCCAATCCCATTGCTTTTACCTCCCTGACATAATCAGCGTTAATATCCTGTGCCTTGAACTGCACAATCTCATCGGCGGTAAGCCCGTCGAAACCAGAGGAAGACATCTCCTTTATATATTCCGGCGAAATACCCATTGCTTTAAATGTAATAAGGTCTTTCCCTGACAATCTGAAACCAGATTTGTACACTTCAGTGGCGTAATTCTCGTCGATTCCAAGAGCAGCGAAGGATGTTATTTCTCCGACGGAAAGGTCTCCTCCCGATAGCTTTTTCATCCTGGAAATATAATCGGGGTCAATATGGAGGGCTTTAAAGCTGATTATCTGACTTAGTTCTATATCCTTAAAACCGGATGTCCTGACCTGTCTGATATACTCTGCCGAAACGTCCAGGGCCACCAGCGACGTCAGGTTATTTTCAGACAGATTGGTGTATCCCAGTTTTCTGACCTCAATGACATATTTTGCATCGGTACCCTTTACTGTGAACAGCAGCATGGCAGACTCCGACAGGTTTTTCAGGCCTTCGTCTGCCATTGCTTTAATAAAGCCGGCATCAGGAGTAAAAATATAATCGCCATAACCCCTGTCAGCTTTAACGGTGCCTGTCATTCTTATAGTCCCTGCCGGCCTGACCAGTGAGAAGGTGACATTGTCTCCTGTTGCAAAGCCTGGAAGGTCTGAATTCTTAAGAATACATGACTGGGATGAGCTTTCGTTAATTTTTCCATTATCCTGTTTGAATTCAAACCAGAGTCCTTTATCCTTTGTCTTCATGACCCAGGTGCCATTTTTGCGGCTCTCGCCTGATTGAGAGACAGAAGATCCGGCTGAAGTAAGAGAAATGACTGTTACAATTAAGAGAAATGATACAACTTTTTTCATAGCATTTATTTTCAATTGGTTATCTTTACTATAAGAACCTGCCATAAAAGAATCGGTTACAAAAATTTATCTCTTTCTTATTGTGATATTTCCGTTATAACTTTTTAAAATGTACTCTGCCCCTCCCCTGTTAAGGGTACCTACAACCCAGTCCTCGAGGGAATAGATAGTTGAATTTTCCACATTTTTCACTATGGGCTGCCGTCTGCCGGGTTTAATATCGAAATCTGAAAATATATCTCCCTTTTCACTTTTCATCTTTAGCCTTGCATTGGTCGATTCAGGCAATGCAATCATGATATCGCCTTCAAGCGAAGTGAACATCATGGGTTCTCCCTCGCTCACTTCGGTGAAAATGGCTTTTATCTTACCATAAACCGAACTGAGAACAGCTGATCCCGAGATATTTTCAAGAGTGATGTCTCCATTTGCATTCTCAGCATCTACTTCTCCCCTTACATTTACAATATTTATATCACCGTTATCGAGCGACTTTAATTTCATCGAAAAATTTGCCGGGAGCTTTATATCGAAATCGACTGTTTTACCTGATGCCGTACACATAAGGGTTATATTCTTACCATCAGCTTCTGCAGAGATATTAAAATCGCTTTTCCCTATCCTGTGCATTTCTCCTGACTGACTGGCGGTACCGGTGAATCTTGGTATACCTGTAACTACCATTACTGTTCCATCATAGCCTGTAACCCTGATCGAGCCCTTTGGATTCTCGAATGACAGCATACCTGGGAGGGCAGAGGAAGGTATTCTTATTGTCAGCTGTTCACTCTGGGAATATATTGAACTGAACGGGAGAAACAGAATAAACAGGGAGGAGAGTAATTTCTTAAGCATGATGATGTAAAGATATTATAGTAATACTGTCAGGGCCTCTTTCACTTTACCACGGACATTATAGTTCAGGTTTGCATTGTCGAGTATTTTCTGAAATTCGGGCGCTGCCCGTTTTTCATTCAGAGCGAGCATCAATTCGGTGAACCTTAACTGAACCATCGGTGAGGTTTGGGCTGATATTGATTCAATTAACCTTTGCCGGACTTCCTTTTCTGAAACAAAATTTGAAAGCGCATCAAGAGCCAGTAGTCTCACATTATCACTGCTGTCGTGATTCAGAAGATCAAAAAGACTTTCAATTATCTGATCATCAGCCCTGCCTGATTCGCTGACCATATTAACTGCCTTGATCCTCTCAATTGAAGAGCTTTGCTGCATCATAGCAAGCACTAATGTTTCTTTCAGCTGCTTCACCTCATTTGCTAGGTTTCTGACCTGTCCCTGACTTTGTGGTACAATGCTTAACCATTCAGATGAATACCAACCCAGAAGGAAGAGAGCTATACCCGCCGTCAGACGGAATGCGATACTCCTGGTGAAACGACTTAGGAAGTGACTATTTAAGCCTACCGGCTCACCAAGCAGGAGCTTGCGTTCCTCTCCTTCGAGCATGGCATAAAAACGCTTATCCATCTTCCCTGACGGTTCCGTTACAGGCATATCCTCAATCAGCTGACTGATTGAAAGAATCGACTCCAACTCCTCACGGCTCACCCCCGATTTTCCGAGCTCTGCCATGATCTCTTCGCTGTTACCGGCCGGAATATCCCTGCGGAGAAGATCAGCCAGTTTTCCAGCGTAATCCTGTTCTTTCATAGCTGTTAGTTTCAATTTTTGAATAGATCTTCTTCAGCTTATTAAGTGCCCTGAAGGTTCTGATTTTAACGTTGCTCTCGGACATCCCCAGAATTTCTGCAATCTCCCTTTGTTTAAGATTTTCTATTTTACCCAGGACCAGGAGCTCCCTTTCATGCGGTTTAAGTTTCGACATTGCCAGATTCAGAATGGCATACCGTTCATCTTTTTCAAGGTCAGACATCTCATAGTAATTGGTTTGCCTGTATGAGATTTCCCTTTTCCAGGTCTCATGAAGCTTTTGACTACGGAGATTGTCAAGCCCGGTATTGTGTGCTATCCTGAAAAGCCAGCTAACGAAGCTGCCCTGGCCTGTAAAAGTGTTCCTGTACCTTATCACCCTGTAAAAAACAGTATGCACCAGATCTTCGCTTGCCTGCCTGTCACCACCCGTTACCTTGAAATAATAAGCATAAAGAGGCATTTTGTATTTTTCGTACAAAATCGCCATCTTACCGGTATTTCCGGCATTTACCTCAATCATTATCTGTTTGTCTTCCAACTCCAGAGAATTAGTCTGTCCGGGAATAATAACTGCCCTGTAACTGAAAAGTTACAATATTCAGGATCATTTATTTTCTATTCGATTCTCAAAGCCCTTGAAGGATTGTAGTTAGCAGCCTTGACAGTCTGGTAACTTATAGATAGCCAGCCTATAAGTAAAGCTACCAGTGTTGCAGACAAAAAGATCAGCGGGTTCAGTTTAGCCTTTTGTGCAAACCCCTCCAGCCAATATTCTGATCCGAAGTAAGCAAGGGGATATGCTATCAGGGATGAAATAAGAATAAGGTATACTACTTCTCTTGACAAAATCCCCAGTACAACTCCTATTGAGGCTCCATATGTTTTTCTTATTCCTATTTCCCTGGTTCTCTTGTTTGTTATGTAGGTTATAAGGCCAAGAAGTCCGAGACATGCGATAAAGATAGCCAATACCGAAAAGATGATGAAGATTCTGCCGGTCTTCATTTCCGAGGCATAGAGATGTTCCCAGGAATCAGAGAAAAAATCGTACTGGAATGGCTGTTTTGTGGCAAATTCCTGCCATTTCTGGCCTATGGCCCTGATTGCAGCGTTATTGTCAGTTCCGGAAAGCCTGATTGTAGCGTACTGATCCCCCCCTCCGGGATATAATACCGTAAAACAAACTGGGGTGATAGCCTTATGCATCGATTCGATGTTAAAATCTTTCATAATGCCTATGATCCTGAGTTTCTGAAATTGCTGCGGTCCCCTTGGCTGAAGAATATATTTACCTACGGGATCTTTCAGTCCGAGTGACTTCACTGCCGATTCATTGATCATTACAGAACTCGAATCACTACCGTATTCACGGGAGAAAAACCTGCCTTCAGCAAGTTGAACTCCCAGTGCCTGTGGATAATCAAAACTTACCTGGGTCTGATTTAAGAGGTAGGTCTTTTTTTCAGGATCATCATCATTAAAGAAGGCATTATTATTATAATCGGTGCCGGGAACAGAACGTGAAAATCCAACATTTTCGACTCCGGGGATCCGCAAGATCTGATCCCTGAATGCTTCGTACTGCCTGTGCACAGCATCTGAACGGCGTATTATAATAAGATTATCCTTATTGAAACCCAGGTCTTTCTTTGTCACAAAGCTGAGTTGATCATAAACAATTATTGAACCAATAATTATGATTATAGAAACTGTAAACTGGAATATCACAAGCATGGCCCTGAGCTTTCTGGATATGGATCCCGGATTCATCGTACCCTTCAGAACTTCAACCGGGTTAAAGGAGGCAAGAACGAATGCCGGATAGGAGCCTGCTGCACTTGCAACCACGAGTATAAGGATCAGAATTGCAATTATTCCTGAAACGGTATTCAACGGACCCGCTGTAAGATCTATTCCAATAAGCTGATTAAATGAATTCATAAGGGCATAGACCAGCAAGACAGCAATGATGGCTGACATGGAAGTAACCAATAGCGATTCTCCAAGGAACTGGGCTACCAGGCCGGCTTTGTTCGCACCTGAAACTTTCCTCACGCCTACTTCTTTAGCACGGTTCACCGACTTTGCGGTGGCAAGATTTATGAAATTAATTATGGCGATCACAAGAATCAGAATCGCAATAGCACTGAAAATATAAACGGTACTTGGAGAACCCATTGGTTCGAGATTATATTGCGGCGCACCCTTCAGATGAATATCCTTAAGCGGTTCAAGGGCAAAACCATAGTCATTTCCCGATTTTTTGAAATCTTCAAACGATACACCAATAAGCTGTTTTACCTGTGGCCCCACATACTTTGTAACCAGTCCTTCCAGTTTGGTCTGGAGCTGCTCTTTGCTGGTGCCATCCCTGGCCACAAAATAGGTATATATATTATTGCTTAGCCAGATCAGTTCATTTGCCCGGCCTGGATAAGTGCTCAATGAGGCCAACATATCAAACTTCATGTGGGAATTATCCGGAATATTCTGGATAACTCCGGTAACGGTATAAAGTATTGTATCATCCTCAACAATCATTTGCTTGCCCATGGGATCCTGATTCCCAAAATATTTCCTGGCGTAATTCTCGGTCAGGATCATCGACCTCGGCCTTATCAGTGCCGTTTCCGGATCTCCTTTCAATAGTTTAAAATCAAAGACTTTGAAGAAAGTTGAATCAGCAAAGAGCACTCCATCTTCGTTAAAACGGTTTTCCCCGAACTGGATCAACCATGAACCCAGCCTTGTTACCCTTGTTGAGACCAGTATTTCAGGGTAATCATTCACCAGGGCTGCAGCCATGGGAGCACATGTGACTGCCTGGTCGAGCACACTGCCCGATAACTGCCCCACAACCTTGACCCTGTAGATATTCTGATAATTCTTGTGAAACCTGTCAAAGCTAAGTTCATGCATAACATATAATGTAATGAACAGGAAGCTTGTAAGGCCAATTGTAAGACCTGCGACATTAAGGATAATATATCCGCGATGCTTTCGCATATTACGGAAGGCATTTATAAAAAAGTTTTTGATCATGACTGAAGGGGTTCGTTTGTATGAATTTTTTACATCAAAGACATGAAAAAAACAGGAATGCTGCTCTCCCGCGTAAAATAATTAATTCCCGCAGATCGTGCAGATCATGACAGATGAAGAATCAGGTTTCAGCGTTAATCTGCACGATCTGCGGGAAAATTTCTTCAGTTCCTGTCCGTGATGACTTTCATACCGCTTACTGTTTTGATCAGCCTTATCATTTCAGCCCTGTAACCATCCACATCCTCTCCCCTGGACGACCCGGCTAGTGTTGCTGCCTGTTCCAGCGTAGCATTTCCGCAAAACCCGGAATTACGCAGGACCATTCCAAATTCAGCAACCGATGCAGCGAAACGCAGGTTTTCAGATGCCTGGCTGATTGGCTTTACCGAGCCGCTTAAAGGCTTTACCATGAGTCTGCTTGCCATGCTCTCCGGATTCTTGTATCTGATCTTTATTGTGAGGTATTCATCACTGGTATAATTTCTATTATTTACCCTTTCTTCCGAAACCTGGTATTTCAATGGATCGACTGATGGAGTATATTCACCGGTACCTGAAGGTACAAGTTCATATAGAGCAGTTACTGTATGGCCAGATCCCATATCCCCGGCATCTTTCCTGTCATCATTAAAATCCTCCTCAGACAGAAGCCTGTTTTCATAGCCCACCAGTCTGTAAGAATCAATTCTGGCAGGATTGAATTCGATCTGGAATTTTACATCCTTTGCGATAGTAAAGAGGGTGCCGCCAAATTCACGGACAAGCACTCTCCTGGCCTCCTGCAGGTTATCTATATAGGCATAATTGCCATTACCCTTATCTGCTATCAATTCCATTTTGTCGTCTTTAATATTTCCCATTCCAAAGCCGAGGACAGTAATAAACACTCCCCCTTTCCGCTTCTCTTCAATTAGCCTCTCCATTGCGCCATTGCTTGATTCCCCTACATTGAAATCACCATCGGTAGCCAGAATGATCCTGTTATTTCCTCCCTCAATAAAATTCCTTTCTGCTACATCATATGCCAGCTTCAATCCTGCCCCTCCGGCTGTTGAACCACCAGCCTGAAGATTGTCTATTGCCCTCAGGATAGTTTCTTTCCTGTTCCCCGGCGTTGATTCGAGAACCAGTCCGGCAGCACCGGCATAAACAACAATTGCCACATGGTCACGGGGCCTTAACTCCCCCGCCAGCAATCCGAAAGCTGATTTTAGCAATGGAAGCTTATTGGGATTATTCATAGATCCTGATACATCAATTAGAAAAACCAGATTTGAGGATGGCAGCGACGCTTTGTCAATGCTCTTTCCCCTGAGCCCTATGTGCAACAACCAATGCTTCGTATTCCATGGACATACAGCAAGTTCAGAAGATAAGGAAAATGGGGAGTCTCCGGAAGGTTCCGGATAATCGTATTTGAAATAATTAATCATTTCTTCTATTCTGACCGCATCCGGGGGAGGGATCTCACCCATGTTGATATATCTCCTGATATTTGAGTAGGAAGCGTTGTCCACATCTATGGAAAATGTAGACAATGGATTGCTGATCACATTCTTATATCCATTTTCCTGAACAGTGGCATACCCTTCTGTATTAATACTGTTTTTAGAAGCCTGAAAAAATTGCCGTGAATTCACTCCAGAGGCCACCGGTGCCTCCACGTCATTTGATTTTGCAACTCTTTCACCCTTAATAGCCAGCTCAGGAACAGCCTTTTCGTTCAGGGAAGTAAGAACCTCCTGCATTTTGACATTGATTACGGTTCTGTTAAAAATTTTCTCCTCTGCAGTTTTAAAACCAGGTATAGAGAAAATCAGCACTCCCGAAGGCCGATCAGTCGTAATTTTATAATTACCATTTTTATCCGATATTACCGGGGCAGATCTCCCTTTTACGGTTATAGTAACTCCCCCAAGCGGCTGACCATAACTATCAGTTACCTTACCGGTAATTGTAATTGATTCTGCAAAAGCAATCATGATTGCTGCAAGAATAACTGTTGCAATAATTGAAAACCTGTTTCTCATGACTATGATTATTAGTTAAACATTTATCATATGATGCAGGGATCTCACGAATTCCATAAAACTCAACTATGTTTTATTACTATTCAGCTATCTTTAGATTGAAAACACGATTGGAATTAAGGATGTCATTTATAATCCCGTGGAAAATATCTCATCAAAAAACTGATGATGAGCTGATAGCTGAATACCTCTCCACCCGTAACCTGGATCTGCTTGGAGAGCTTTATTCGACGTATATGCACCTGGTATACGGAGTTTGCCTTAAATATCTTAAAGACAGGGATGAATCAAAGGATGCAGTAATACAGATATTTGAAAAGCTGATAACAGAGATTCCCAGACAAAATATCGAAAACTTCAGAAACTGGTTATATGTTGTTTCCAGGAATTACTGCCTGATGCAGTTAAGATCAATGAAATTACAGGAAGAGCGATTTAACGAATGGGCCATGGATCAGTCAGTTTTTATGGAAAACCATCCTGGTTTGCATCCTATTGATGAAGACGGATCGGACATGGAAGCAAATCTGGCGGAATGTATTAAAAGGTTAAAAGACGAGCAGAGAAATTGTATCCGGTTATTCTATTTTGAGAACAGGTGCTATAACGAGATTGCTCTCAGTCTTAAGATCGATGAGAAAAAGGTTAAGAGTCATCTTCAGAATGCGAAAAGAAATCTGAAACTTTGCCTTGATGAAAAACATGCGGGACATGAATAAACATAGTAAGAGCGCCTGGGAAAATCTCACCAGATATCTCAATAATGAGATGAAAGGTGCAGAAAGGAATGCTTTTGAGAAAGAGCTTCAGAGGGATCCCTTTATCCGGGATGCAACCGAGGGCTTGTCCGGTATATCTGCCGATGAAGCTGCAGACGATATTGAGGAGATGAAAAGAAACTTAAGAGTCAGAACAGGCAGAAGAAGGCATGTAATCTATTACCGCATTGCAGCCGTACTGGCAGCGCTTGTTGTCATTTCATCCCTGTTTATAATGAAATGGCTGGAAGAAAAGCCTGCAGTAATAAGTGAAAACCTACGCAGGGAAGTTCCTACCAAAAATCCTGCTCTCATCCCTGAACCTCAGAAAATCATGGCTCCTGCAGGCAGACCTTCCTCCGAAAAGAAAGCTGCTGCAGGGGAAAAAAGAAATCATGATACCGGAGTTCCTGAAAAAAGGGGAGTAATACCTGAAAAACAAACTGTTGAAAAAGTTGCTCCAAATGAATTAGCCGGTTCCGGGTTAAAAGCTGATGAGAACGCAGATACTGACAAGCCTGCAAGATCAGAAAAGCCGGCTGCAGCAGAAGGTTATAGTACCAACAGGAAAATAGCTTCAGCACAATCTTCACCTGTATCCATGAGTGAAGAAAATGGCTCAATTCCGGATTATCAGCCACCAATGCCAGTAACAGGCATGGATGCATTTAACAGTTATCTGGAAAATAATATCAGTATTCCTGATTCCGGACAAATGACGCCATATCGGGTTTCCCTGGTCTTCATGGTTAATAAAGACAGTACCATAACGGGGATAAGAGTAGTAAGCAGTCCGGGGGTACTTTACACCAGAGAAGCTGTAAGATTGATAAAGGAAGGTCCGAAATGGAAACCTGCCATGAGAAACAACCGGATGATTGAAGACAGTGCCAGGATAGATATCCTATTCAGGTAAAACCGCTTACTTCTTCAAAGTCTTCAGCATCTCCCCATAGGAATTAACAAGGATGGCAGAGTCGACTCCGCAAAGCATGAAGGTACAGCCTTCCACCGGCTCAGTTGCCATTGATTCTGCTGTCATACCGAAGATACCATATGGCATTCCGGTACTGCGGCATTTTTCCTTTATCAGATTAATTGCAGATCTCACATCCGGATGAGAAAGCTGGCCCGTCAGTCCCATGCTGGCTGAAAGATCATATGGACCGATAAATACAGAGTCAATACCTTTCACGCTGAGTATTTCATCAATATTCTTAACTCCGTCAATATGTTCTATTTGTATCATAATAACCAAATCTCTGTCCGCATTTTCAACATATTCAGTGAAAGCAGCCCCGTACTTATGAGCCCTGGAAAGGCCAACGCTGCGTCGCCCATAAAGAGGGTATTTTGAAGAGAAAACAACCCTTTGAGCCTCAGCCTTACTATTGACCATTGGCACAAGAATTCCGTCACAGCCCGTATCCAGGACTCTTTTGATCCATATCTCATCATTACCCGGTACCCTGACAATCTTAAGGATCCTGTTACCCATCACCTGAAGGGCATTTTGCACACTCTCAAGAGAAATTGCTGAATGTTCCATATCGATCAGAACCCAGTCGAATCCCGCATTTGAAATTATCTCAGCGACCTGTGGTGCACTTATAGAAAGAAGAGTGCCCGCCAGGGGCCTGTTGAAAGGTTTTTCTGCTTTCATAATATAAAATAATAAAATCCCGTTATCAGATACATTGGATAATAGTACTAAAAATAGTTACATTTATCATCTGCACCGCTAATGATTTTTCGCGTAGTGAATAAAAAAATATTTTACCTGCTTTTATCTTTACTGACGTTTATACCTTTAAGGGATCTCTGCAGCCAGAAAGTTGATTCATCTTCCTTCAGTATCTATTCAAGACTCACCTTTTACTCATATGAAAAGGATGGGGAATTTCTTCTTCACATACCTAAAAAACTTATATACAGCCCATTATCAGTTACTATTGTTTCCGGTGAAAAAATAATTGCTTCCTGGAAAGGTAGATCAGGGAAGCCATTGCTCAGAATCCCATTCTCTATTGACATGCAACCCTCTGATTATGCTGTTACAGCCAGAATATCAACAGTCGGAGGAGCAGGACAGGTGTATACCGCGACATCTGATCTGCTGATTCTTACTCACAAACCTAACGAAGTAAAGAGTGACAGATTTACAGGCGGCATAATTGTAAACAGACGGCCGTTTTTTCCTTTCGGATTCTATTGCTACTCACCCGTCTCACCAACTCTGCCCGAGGAAGAGATAGTTAAAGGCTTCAATATGATTTCGCCCTATCAGACGATATTGCCCGAAACGCTGGGTGAAAGGAAAGCGTATATGGACCGATGCGCTGAGGTAGGTATGAAAGTGCATTATAATCTTTTATCACTTACCGGCGGAGGAGGGGTCGATTCAAAGACCGGACCAATGAGTTCACAGGAAAAGACAACCATGCTGATAAAAGAAATAAGGACCTTTATGAATCATCCGGCTCTGCTTGCCTGGTATATCTCAGACGAACCGAATGGTTATAAAATACCGCCCGATTCTCTCATAAAGCTGTACAGGATTGTAAAGGATACCGATCCATGGCACCCTGTTTCAATGGTTTTCATGGCGCCTTTTCTCTCAGCCAAAGAATACGCCGGAGCCCTGGATATAGTAATGGCAGATCCCTATCCGGTACCCGATTATCCAATCAGCATGACAGGAAATGTAGCCGGTCAGCTGACCGGGGAATTCGCCGGAAAGAGATCCGTATGGATGGTGCTTCAGGCCTTTGGAGGAGGCGAATGGTGGGGCCGTGAACCTACCCTTCAGGAGCTTAGATCAATGACCTGGCAGTCTATAGTAAAAGGGGCTACCGGTATACAATATTTTGTACGGCAGGGCCTCAACTATTTTCCAAAATCCGTGGCTGCCTGGAATGAGTGCGGACGAATGGCCATGGAAGTTGCTGAGATAACTCCATGGCTCCTTTCAGATGAGGAAACAATGCCTGTTGAATCATCCACAGGAAATATAATCGTATCATCAAGGAGGCATAACGGTCAGCTCCTTGTTATGGCTGTCAATAAAATAAATCAGCCACTACCTGTTACAATCTGGATCAGGGGTATGGGCAGCAGTACAGCCAGGGTGATATTTGAGAATCGTTCCCTGCCTGTAAGCACAGGAAAGATCAACGATAATATTGCTCCTTTTGGCTCACAGGTCTATCTGATAAACACCCGTCTCCCGAAAACCATCAGCGAATCTTTCCGGGAAAATCTTCTCAAAGATCCCGGGTTCGAAGAAATATCCACTACGGGAGTACCTTCTGCCTGCTACGCAAGGCCTGGGGGAGACAGGGGTGCGACATATTTTCTTGACAGCCGTGAACACCATGAAGGAAATCATTCCATAAGACTTTTCACCCCGGGTGAGGGAAAGGGCATAACATTAAGGCTTTTCCCTTTCCGGGTTAAAGCTGGTTCATCCTATGCCATATCTGTGTGGGCCAAATCAGATCCCGAACAAAGACTTTCGTATGTAACAAATTCGGATTCTGCCCGTCTTTATCCTATTAATGAAATCAAACAGTATGTTGAGATCAGTCTGGGCAGCTTTGGAAAGGCCAGATTTGAACCGGACGCTGAATGGAGACGCTACATGGCATTTGTTTCTGTACCTGTGGATACCCTTCAGTCATTCAGAACCAATATGACAATAAAAATGACGGGGCAGGGTGTCGCGTGGATCGATGACATGAAAGTTTTTGAAGAAAAACCCTGAAAGGCAGGAGTACTTAAGGGAGATATCGGAAATGCAATTATTGTTAATACCGCGTTAATAACCGATACGCACTTGGAACTAAAGCATAAGTGATTTACTTTTAATACCTCAATTAATAAGATTATTCCCGGCTATGTTAAAAAACCTATTAAAAACTGCTATCAGGCATATATTGAAGCACTTCGGCTATAGTATTCTCAATATTCTTGGCCTGACAATTGGCATTTCAAGTGCATTATTTCTTATAATCTATGTTTCGGACGAAGTAAGTTATGACAGATATCATGAAAAAGCCGACAGGATTTACCGTGTTGAATCGAGCATCACAGAGCCAGATGATCATTTCAACTGGATAGTGGCACAGATCCCCTTTGGTCCCCAGGTGGTGCAAGACTACCCTGAAGTTCAGTCATTTGTAAGGTTTATCAATATGCCGCGGGCACTTTACAAGTATGAAGACAAGGAGTTCAATGAAGAAAATTTCTATTATGTTGATTCCACCCTATTTGATATTTTTACATATAAGGTTATAAAAGGTGATGTCAAAAGTGCCCTGACCGAGCCCAACAAAATTATCCTGACTGAAAGAATTGCGGCAAGGTATTTCGGGGATACAGATCCGATCGGAAAGACACTCACCACGGGGACCACCACCTTTGAAGTCACCGGGGTGATCCAGGACGTCCCGTTCAACTCCCATTTCAGGTTCGATGCCCTGGCTGCCAGGAATAACCTGCCAAAACAGCTGGGATCGTGGGGCAATTTTGGAGTATACACCTACCTGCTGTTTCCTGAAAATTTCAATACGGGGCAATTCGAGACAAAATTGAAGGGGATGTACGACCGTTACATGAAGCAGATATTCGGGCCGTTAAATATTAACATTGAATACAAGCTGGTACCAATTACGAAGATACACCTGTATTCAACAAATGCTGGCGAGCCTGAACCTACGGGTAGCATAACATATGTTTACATCTTTGCCATCGTAGCCATATTCCTGATCCTCATAGCTGCAATGAACTATATGAACCTTTCGACGGCCCGGTCGGCTAGCAGGGCAAGGGAAGTGGGTATGAGAAAAGTATCCGGATCACAGAGAGGACCTCTTGTCCTGCAATTCCTTACTGAGTCTGTTGTTTTTACGGCAGTCTCACTTATAATAAGCCTTGTGATCCTGATAATACTGCTTCCAAAATTCAACATGCTGGCGGGAAAATCATTCAGCCTGCATATTGTTTACAGTCCGGCAGTATTGCTTTCCATGGGCTCTGTCATCCTTATAGTAGGGATACTGGGGGGAAGCTATCCGGCCTTTTTTCTCTCAAGATTCAGTCCGCTGACAGTTTTGAAGGGAGAGATCACCCAGGGATCTGCCGGGAGCCTTTTCAGAAAAGTCCTGGTTGTCATTCAGTTCACGGTATCTGTAGTTATGATAATCTGTACACTTGTTGTATTTCGTCAGCTCAATTACCTAAAAACCATGGATCAGGGTTTTGATCAGAAGAATGTTGTGACGCTAAGGCTGAACGGGGGAATGCAAAGCAAGTACCCTGTGCTCAAGCAGCTGCTTCTTGATGATCCGCAGATAAAATATGTAACTGCCACAGATACTCCTGTGGGTGAAGGATCCGGAAAGCTTTTGTTCAATGTGGAGACGGACCAGGGGATGTCACAGAGAGGGGTCAATTATGCTGTTATCGATCATGATTTCATAAAGGCACTCGGGATAAAAATAAAGACCGGTCGTGATTTTCAGCGGGATATGCCATCGGATACCCTGAGAAGCGTCATTGTGAATGAGACCTTTGTAAAACGCATGAACTGGGCTGATCCCATAGGGAAAAAAGTAGAAATAGGCGATACTAATATGCTGCGTGCCAGAGTTATAGGCGTAATGAAAGATTATCACCAGACAGGAATGTATAATGAGATCGAATCGCTTCTTCTTGCCTACAGGGTTATAAATAATGTTATCTATATCAAAGTAGCCGGTGAAAATATACAGCCCACAATAAATTTCATTGAAACAAAATGGAGGGAAGTATTTCCGGATCAGCCTTTCACCTATACTTTTCTTTCTGAAAGGTTTAACAGGCAGTTTGAGGCGGATGAGCGCCGGGGACTGATATTTACATTATTCACAGTTCTGGCAATTCTCATCGCATGTCTGGGTCTCTTCGGGCTGGCTTCATATACCGTGGAACAAAGGACAAAGGAGGTCGGAATAAGAAAGGTGTTCGGTGCTGACAATAAAACCATACTCGGTCTTATCTCCAGGGATTTTCTCATACTTGTTTCAATTTCAATATTGATCGCCTTCCCTCTCGCCTACTATATTATGAGCAAATGGCTTGAGAATTATGTATACAGGAATAAGCTGGGAGCATCAGTCTTTATTCTTTCGGCTGTTCTGACGATCATTATAACATTTATTACGATAAGTGTCAAAGCTTACCAGGCTTCGGTTATGAATCCGGCACAATCGATAAAAACCCAATAATATGAATAAATGCCTTCCCCTGATCCCAATGGTATTAATTGTTATTCTATCTAACTGTTCCGGACCAACTGTGAATACAAACTACAGGAATAATCCTGAACCCCTTCGAAGCAATCCGTATATAAGACTGCCTCTTGGCAGTGTTAAACCACATGGATGGCTCAGATCACAGCTGGAGGCAGAAGCTGCGGGACTGACCGGTAATCTTGACGACTACTGGCCCGATCTTGTCAACTCAGCCTGGAAGGGAGGCGACGGAGACGGATGGGAAAGAGGGCCATATTATCTGGATGGTCTTGTACCTCTCGCCTACCTGCTCGATGATGCACGCCTTACTGACAAGGTCAAATCCTGGATAGCGCCCATAATTGCAAGCAGCAGCGATTCAGGCTGGTATGGTCCTTCAAAAAACCATGATCGCTGGCCGCTTTCGGTCTCCAATAAGGTGTTGATGCAGTATTATGAGGCTACAGGCGATAAACGGGCAATGGATGTCCTTATGAAATATTTCAGATACCTACACGATACGCCTCCCGACTGGCCCCATAAGGACTGGCGGGGTGTAAGGGCAATGGAGAATGCAGTCACCGGATACTGGCTGTACCGGCAAACGGGTGAAAAGTGGATACTTGAAACGATTGCATCCATACAGGCTAACGGGACAGACTGGACAGGCTATTATGAGAAATTTCCCTGGGATTCGGCTGCAGCTGCTGACAAAAAGATACCGCATGACGGGACTCCTGAAGGGATGACTGCTCATGGCGTCAATAATGCAATGGCAATTAAATATCCCGGCCTGTGGTACCAGCAATCCGGGGATCAGCGCTTCAAAAATGCTGTCTACGCTGGCATAGAAAAATATGATAAAAACCATGGGCAGGTAGCAGGCAGGTTTTCAGCCGATGAACATCTTGCAGGCAAAAGCCCTGCCCAGGGAACAGAGGTTTGTACAGTAGTTGAATATATGTTTTCGCTAGAAGAGCTTTACGAAATATTCGGTGACAGCAAGTTAGCCGACAGGCTTGAATTGCTGGCTTACAATGCTTTGCCCGGGACGACATCTCCCGATATCTGGTCACATCAGTATGATCAGCAATCCAACCAG
Organism: uncultured Bacteroidales bacterium; assembly: GCA_963789465.1. Lineage (GTDB taxonomy): Bacteria > Bacteroidota > Bacteroidia > Bacteroidales > VadinHA17 > LD21. The sequence continues at coordinate 478,937 of CAWBLL010000019.1, read as the reverse complement.
GTTCTGGTTTCAGTGGCAAAAAGAGACTGGAGCTCAAATGACGATGATTCGAATATTTATGGCTTTATGCCGAATTTTGGCTGCTGCCTTGCCAATATGCACCAGGGATGGCCCAAGTTTGTCGAAAGCATGTGGATGGCAACTAACGACAACGGACTGGCCCTCGTAGCATACGGACCTTCAGTTGTGAAAGCCAGGGTAGGAAAAGGCTATGAGGTCACCATCACGGAAGAGACCGATTACCCATTCAGCGGAAAAGTTACTCTTACAATTGCTACTGAAAATGCAGTGAAATTCCCCATTGAACTGAGGATACCCGGATGGGCCGATTCTGTAAAGGTGCAATACAGAAACAAAACAGAAGTAGCCAGGGGAGGATCGCATTTCAGGCTTGATGAGAGATGGAAAAACGGTGACAGGATCACAATCGGGATACCAATGGAGTTAAGGACTGAAAAGAGATACAATAATTCACTGTCTCTGCTCAGGGGACCACTCTATTTTTCACTGCGCATCGAAAAGGTGTATAAAAGCATAAAGACAAGATTCGAAAATTATTCGTACAAGGGAAGCGTTGACTGGGAAATTGATCCTATAAGTCCATGGAACTACGGACTGCTGATCGACAGACAGAACGTTACCAGAGGAATTAAAGTTTCTGAGAATCCTGTCGGCAAGTATCCTTTTGCTGACAAGGGAGATATGATCTGGTCGGCGGATTCGGGTCGGTACATGTCATGGACAGGTGAAGCGCCTCTCATTATGACTGCCAGAGGGATCAGGATCCCGGAATGGGGCCTTAAGGACAACTCTGCTGATGTGCCTCCTTTGAGTCCTGTAAAGCCTGAGGGTGATCCGGAATTAATAACCCTGGTGCCCTACGGATGTGCAAAATTAAGGATTACCGAGTTTCCAGTGATGGATATCATGCTAATGGAGGATGTGATTAAGCCTGGAAAGAGTGAATAGGGGCCGTTTTCTCTTTAAGCCATTCTCTCTCATCCTCATCAAGATATGGAGCCAGCTTCTCATAAACATTGGCGTGGTAATTGTTGAGCCAGTCAAGCTGCCTCTTGTCGAGTAATGAAATATTTATCAGAGTCTTATCGATATAGCAAAGAGAGACCGTGTCAAATTTCAGAAATTTTCCAAATTCGGTCACCTCATCTTCCAGGCAAAGAATTAGATTTTCGGTCCTTATTCCGTACTCCCCCTCCCTGTAAATTGCCGGCTCATTTGAGATCAGCATGCCCGGTTCAATGACTGTTCTGGCCTCTGCAGCATTTCCAGGACTGATGCTCTGCGGACCTTCATGAACATTCAGGCAAAAGCCTACCCCATGTCCTGTCCCGTGTCCATAGTTCAGTCCCTGTTCCCACAATGCTTTGCGTGCGAGGATATCGAGTTGTACTCCTTTTGTACCTGCCGGGATCCTGGCCATTGATAGGTCAATGTTGCCAATGAGCACAAGGGTAAAATCCCTGATCTGCCCGGGGGATGGCCTGCCAAGGGAAATAGTCCTGGTAATATCAGTTGTCCCGCTGAAATACTGACCGCCCGAATCTACAAGGAGTATCCCTGTAGTTCCAAGGACAGTATCAGATGCTGCTGTTGCTGAATAGTGTGGCAATGCACCGTGTTCATTATATGCCATTATTGTCGAAAAACTAGGACCCAGGAAACCCTCTTGTTCCGACCTGAAGCCCGTCAGCTTGTCACTCAGCGACAATTCTGTCAGATTATTCGCACCGGAATTTTTTTCGAGCCAGCAGAAAAACCTGGTAAGTGCTATGCCATCCTTTATCATGGCATATCCGATATTCTCAATTTCCTTTTTGTTCTTTATTGCCTTCATTTTTCCCGGAAGGCTGAGATCCTCAATAATTTTCATGTCACCGGAGATAGCCTTGTAAAGACTTACTGATGTCGATGAGGGAGAGATCAGGATTGAAGACTCAGAAGGCAGAGAGGCAAGGATGGCATCAGTCTCCTCATATGGAAGTATGACGATACCGTTCCTGTCAAATTCAAATGCGAGACTGAAAGGGATTTTGTTCTCATCAGCAAACAGAAGTACCTGATCCTGGCTGATAATTGAAAAGGACGAAAGCAGAGGAGAGTACTTCACATCATTCCCTCTTATATTAAGCAGCCACATTATATCGTCAACTGAAGTAAGCAGATGATAATCAATTCTCCTGCTGCTCATCTGATCTCTGACTTCAGCAATCTTGGTGCTTCTCTCCTTCCCTGCATAGGTGACAGGAAAATCAAAAGCCTGAGAATCTGTCATGGGGGGCCTGTCAGTCCAGATACCCGAAACAAGATCAGATTCAGTGATATAATTCAGAGCAAAACCTTCGAGTGATCTCTCAATCCCTCTCATTCTCATTATCGAGAGGGTGCGTCCGTCAATCCCCAAGGCCTTACCGCTTCCAAGGTTCCCTGACAACCAGTCCGTTAAATCATTCCCTGCATCAGGGAGATGTTCCATAAATCTGAATCCGGAATCCTGAAGCTGTTCCCGGGCCTGAACAAAATATCTTGAATCTGTCCATAGGCCTGCAAAGGAATCGGTTATGGCCAATGTAGCAGCTGATCCGGTGAAGCCTGTCAGCCATGGAATTATCTGCCAATGATCAGGAATATATTCTCCGAGGTTAGGATCACCGGTAGGAATGATATAAACATCAATATGATTCTCCCGCATGGCTTCACGAAGTGAAGCAAGTCTGGCATTATAAATATTCATTGTTCCAAATTCTTCACTTCATTGACCAGGCTCTGTAGAGTGGCCTTGGCATCACCGAACAACATTCTGGTTTTAGGGTCATAGAAAAGCATGTTCTCAATTGCTGCATATCCTTTTCCCATCCCTCTTTTCATGACAATGATATTTTTTGCGTCCCTGGCTTTTATGATTGGCATTCCATATATCGGACTTGACGGATCATCCTCTGCAGCAGGATTTACAACATCATTGGCACCGATCACAACCAGTACATCGGTATTTGGAAGATCCGGATTTATCTCATCGCTTTCGACAAGCTGTTCATAGGGAACATCTGCCTCTGCCAGCAATACATTCATATGCCCCGGCATCCGTCCGGCCACAGGATGAATAGCATATTTCACCTCCACTCCCTTTTCGTCGAGCAGCTTATCGAGTTCATGGCAGATATGCTGAGCCTGTGCCACTGCCAAACCATAACCCGGAACTATTACAACCTTTTTTGAATAACTCAGGAGAACTGCGGCATCGGATAGTGAGATTTCTTTTACTGAACCTGAAACATTCACGGAACTCTGACCACCTCCTCCGAATACGCCGACAATAACATTTAAAAGTGAGCGGTTCATCGCTTTGCACATCAGAATAGTCAGGATCGTACCTGCCGAGCCAACAAGGATACCACCGGTAAGCATGGCCTGGTTGTTATAGAGGAATCCGCCCATAGCTGCAGCGACGCCTGTAAATGAGTTAAGAAGGGAAATTACGACAGGCATATCCGCTCCACCTATAGGCATGACAAAGAGAACGCCGTATGCAACTGATATGCAAAACATTAAATATATATATGGCGTCAGCTCGGCACTGGATGCAACATTGCGGGTCATGATAAAAACTATCAATCCCAGAAGCCCGGCCAGTATGGTAAGGTTAACATACTTCATTGCCTTAATACGCATATCCCCGATCCATCCGTCAAGCTTGCCGAATGCGATCATACTCCCGGCCCATGATACCGTCCCTATCATTAAACCTAAAAGAATAGCCAGCACCTCTCCGTTTGCCATGCCGCTTTTGGCAATCAGTTCGGGACTGATATGAGGAAATTCCATCATGGAAATAAGCGCTGCCGCAGCCCCACCCATACCGTTAAAGAAGGAAACAAGCTGTGGCATGGCAGTCATCTTAACCTTTTTGGCTATAATCAATCCTATTATTGTTCCAATGACAATAGCTGCCAGGATAAGAGATATATTACCAATAGGCTCGCCATCTTTCCTATGAAGCAATATTGTAGCCACTATGGCAAATCCCATACCGAAGGCAGCAAGCATATTCCCACGTCTGGCTTTGAGTGGATGGCTTAACATTTTCAATCCAATGATAAAAAGCACTGAAGCAACAATATAAGTAATCTCCAGAACAGAGAGACCATCTGAAAAATTGGACATATCATTCATTCTGCCGATATTTTAAATATTCCGGGTGGTATGATTATTTCTTCTTTTTAAACATTTCCAGCATCCTGTCAGTTACGACAAATCCGCCTACCACATTAAGGGTACCAAGTATTACAGCCAGGAAACCAAGTAGTTTGGCTCCGGTAGTATCAGCATGGCCGAGTACAATAATTGCTCCGATAATTACCACACCATGAATTGCATTTGCACCCGACATAAGGGGTGTATGCAGTATGGCCGGAACATTGCTGATAACCTCAATACCCAGAAAAACAGAAAGTATGACAATAAAAATCGCCTCTCTGTGCAGCAGGAAGAATCTCAGTAAATTTTCCATTATAGAATTAATTTATGTTAAGCAATTGTTTTACCCTATGACCAACATATTCTTTCATGTGGACGGCAATGGTTCCCCTTATAATTTCATCTTCCATATTCAGAACAAGATTTGCATCCTTATCGACCATAATCTTAAGGAGGTTGACCACATTAGTACCAAACATTTTACTTGCATCGCTGGGCATGTCGGAGGGATAATCAGTTTTTCCGATTATTTTGACGCCATTTACCACAATGTTTTTTTCATTGGAGGTCAGTTCACAATTTCCGCCTGAAGAAGCCGCAAGGTCGACAATTACCGATCCTGGTTTCATAATCCTGACTGTCTCCTTCAAAATCAGCACAGGCGCTTTTTTGCCGGGGATCTGAGCAGTGGTGATTATGACATCTGCAATAAGCGCCCTTTGCTGTATAAGATCTTGTTGCTTCTTCCTGAACTCCTCACTCTGTTCGACGGCATATCCTCCTGCAGCAGAATCTTCTTTGGCTCCCTCTACTTCAATAAACTTTCCACCCAGGCTTTTTACCTCTTCCCTGACTGCCGACCTTACATCGAACACTTCAACAACAGCACCAAGCTTTCTTGCAATGGCGAGCGCCTGCAGACCTGCTACTCCGGCACCCAGGATCAATACCCTGGCTGGCTTTATCGTACCCGCGGCAGACATGAACATCGGAAAGAAGCGAGGCAATCTGCCAGCAGCCTCAAGCACAGCCTTGTAGCCAGCAACAGTCGCCATTGACGAAAGTATATCCATCGACTGTGCACGAGAAGTCCTAGGAACAAGATCTAGTGCCAGAAGGGTAAGCCCTCTCTTTCTTATTTTATCCAGCCATTCACCGTTTTCGGCCGGATTGAGAACAGAGCAAAGTACCTGCCCATCCCTGAAAGTCTTGATATCGTCGCCTAGAAGTGGATTGACTGACAGCAACATATCAGCTTTCGAAATAATTTCTTTGCGTTCAGCGATTGCAGCACCGGATTCGATATATGAATTATCAAATGCAAAAGCCTTCTCTCCTGCCTTCAGCTCAACAATGACCTGCACACCCATTTTTTTCAATATGGAAACTTCCCCTGGCAGCATAGCCACCCTGTTTTCATTTCCAGATTCCCTGAGAATCCCTAAGATCATATTCTGTTAATTTAGTATTTAAGTTCTATTGCGGTCACAAGATAGCAAACATTAACTTATTATCTGACAGGAGGGTAAATCTTATTCCATGTCACCTAAAGAATCAATATTTCACCGGGCAAAATTACAAACCTTTTCTGACCCTTTATCTCCTTACTGTAATATGCATTGTTTACGCCAAATCCTTTTCCGGGGGGTATCACAAACAGTCGTTTTTCTCCTGTTTTCATGCTTTTTCAGCTTTCATGACCCATGACCTCATGGCATTGACAGCCCATAGGCATGCTCTGCAATAACTGTCAGATCCGTTAAGCCTGTCACAGAAACGGTTGACCAGAACATCCATATGTTCCATTGCTTTGTTATCAGAGGCAGCCGGACTGATGATCTTATCGGCGACAGGCGTATTCCGCCATTTTAAGTGGAATACAAGGAACAATAAGATTATCAATGAAATAAGTCGTCTGGTATTCATGAGGGTGTGCTTAAGTCTCCGGAAGTTCTATTTCCCGAAAAAGTTCCTTAACCAGAATTTATTCGATTCATTCCTCATATAGATAGCTTTGGGTCCTCCCCAGCCATGTCGGCCATCGGGGTAAAGCATGAATTCAAAGCTTTTGCCTTCATCCTGCATTCGGGAGATCAGATAGATGGAGTTTTGCATGTGAACATTGTCGTCCATATCGGCATGATATAAATACAGATTGCCATTATAATTTTTGACATAGGTAAGTGGGGATCCATTTTTATATCCGTCCGGATTGTCGGCCGGGGTATCCATGTATCTTTCCGTATAAATGTCGTCATAAAGCCTGTAATCAGTGACTGGCATACCTGCAATACCATGGGTCCAGTAGCCGGCTCCCATTGTCAGTGCAAGGCATGTCATGTATCCGCCGTAGGAAGTTCCCGTGATCCCCATCATTGTACTATCAACAAATGGTTTGGCTCTCAGCCATTTTACCGCATCTTCATAGTCAAGGATCTCCCATTTTCCAAGATTCCTGTAGAGCCAGTCCATCCCCTTCATCCCAAACTGCCCTGAGCCGCGATGATCAACCGTGAAGGTTATTATATCATTCTGGGAATACCATGACGGATTATTTCCCTGCCAGCTGTCACTGACATTCTTGAAGCCGGGTCCTCCATAAATAGTGAAGACCACGGGATATTTTTTTGCAGGATCAAAATTGACGGGGTAAGTAATTATTGCAGGCATATTGAAAAGGCCGTCGGATGTCATGATTTTTACCATCTCTGCTTTAGAGCCTATGGACTGATCAGCCTGGTGCTGATCCATATTGTAGATTTCCCTGATTCGTTTTCCTTTCATGTCGAGCAAAACAATTGCTCCGGGATCTGCAATGCTGCTCCAGGTATCAACCAGATAAGTGCCTTTCGGTGAAATGTTTACCGAATGTGTTCCCTCTCCGGATGTCAACTGGATCAGATCCTTTCCATCAAGCCTTACCCTGAAAAGATGCTTCCCGGTAGACTCTTTACCTGTGGCATAAAAATATATTACCCCTGCTGCTTCATCAACTCTGTCAATAGATGTAACCATGAAATCCAGATCAGTAATCTGCTTAAGCTGTCCTTCATCCCATCCGCAGAGATAGAGATTATGCCAGTTATTTCTCGGACTTCTCAGGATAAATCCGGAACCATTGTCAAGGATGTAAACATCCTCGAAGAATTCCACCCAGGTCTCGCGGTTTTCGGTGTAAATAGTCTTAAAATCACCTGATCTCGGATCTGCCAGGATAATTTGAAGCTGATTCTGATCACGATTCACAATCTGGACAGCAATTTTTTTGCTGTCGGGGGTCCAAAATGGCCATGCTATATACTGATCAACACTATAATCTGTTTTTATCCATGTTGTCTCCCCCGTAGACAGATCAGCTATTCCCATTTTTACTTTTGGATTAGGATCACCCGGGAGGGGATAAGGAGTAGCCTCTATCTTCCCGTGGATCCCATCTGGCTCATCAAGCCTGTTAAGTGTAAAAACGGGAACATCTGTTTCGTCAGTTCTGAGATATGCCAGCCTGGACCCGTCGGGTGACCACCAGAAAGCTGCATAATGACTTGGTCTGCCGAGAATCTCTTCATAATATACCCATGAGGCATAGCCATTATATATTTTTTCGGAGGCATCATAGGTAAGTCTTGTTTCTTTTCCGGCAACCAGATCAAAGTAATAAAGGTCTTTATTTCTTGTATATGCGATCTTTTTGCTGTCGGGAGAAAAGCGGACGTTGACCTCCGGAACACCGTCATTTGTAAGCCTTTTCATCTTTCTGTCATCAGATGTGAAAAGGAACAGATCATTCTCTTTAAACAGGATTATACTTCGGGAATCGGGACTGAGAACAGAGCTGCCTGTCAAGGTTGTCCCGGCAGGCAGCATCTTCTCAATAGCATCAAGACCAGAAAGTTCAGCTGTAAACTTACTCTCCTTTGAAGTTTTTACATCGACTTGCTTTGTAACGAGATTTTTATTCTCATCGAAGGACCTGAAGAGATAATGCGTATCGTCAGCCCAGCCTGTAACAGCGATCTGACTGCCACTGCGCCTGTACATCTGTGCCTCAGCAGAGCCGGGAAGGAGTCCTTCCAGTAAAATTATCATACAGATTATACCCTGAAGAATTCTGACTCCTCTCATAAATATTTATATTAAACTGTAATTATCAAAAACAGGAAAGCAAAAATAAGAATTTTTCGTTTTGGTTCACCCTGTCTGCTTAACATCATCTTCAAATTTCAGATATATTTCATAATCACCCTGAGCCAGTACTTACTCATGCCGGAAAATTACGTGAAACTGTTCATATATTAACAAGCACACCCATCCTCACCTAAATCATTCATAGTTTAGAACAATTTTAAACTTCTGTTATTTTATTAACATTGTTAATATTTTCACAACTTCTTTATTATCTTTGTAGCGTAATTTGAAAAAGAGTATAAGCAGGACCATCTATACTGCTCAAAATATTAAAGGAGTAATAAATGATATGACGATAAAAGAGATAATAGGTATTGTTGACGGCAAGGTATTCTGCTGTGAAGAAAGGCTCGACGCTTCAGTGGAATATGCATTTGCTTCGGACCTTATGAGCGACGTACTGACAGTTGAAAAGGAAAATTTGCTTCTAATAACCGGACTTGCTAATATGCAGACTATCAGAACATCCGAGATGTCAGACATTAATTGTATTATCTTCGCCCGGGACAAGAAAATCGGTGAAGAGATGATTTCCGTTGCCAGAGAGAACAAAATGACTTTGATTGGGAGCCCGCACACTCTCTATTATATCTCGGGTGAGTTGTACAAAGCAGGGATAAAATCGGTTTACTAGGCTATGCAGTTAAGGCACAAAATAGTGGGTGGTGATTTTGCGAATGCAGGGAAGGTAGCAAGTTCCGTAAAGAAAATTCTTTGTCAGCTGAATATTGACCATGCAGTTTCAAAACGAATTGTAATAGCATTGTATGAAGGAGAGGTAAATGTAGTAGCTCATGCATATTCAGGAATTATTGAAGTTGAAATTGATGAAACCAGGGTAAGAATAACTATATCAGACAAGGGACCAGGTATAGCCGATATAGATAAGGCAATGCAGGATGGTTATTCAACAGCGACACCGCAGGTAAGAGAAATGGGCTTCGGTGCCGGAATGGGACTGTCGAATATGAGAAAGAACAGTGATTCAATGAATATTTCAAGTGTCCCGGGAGACGGAACCATTGTCGAACTGATAAATTACACCAGAGCAAATGCAGGACAATAGGGGAAATATGGATTTTCATCATGCACTGGCTGTCCGGAATGATCAGTGCATTGGTTGTACACATTGTATGACTGTCTGTCCTACTCAGGCAATAAGGGTAAGGAATGGCAAAGCAATAATCATTGCCAACCGATGTGTTGATTGCGGTGAATGTTACAAGGCATGTCCTGTATCAGCAATTAAAGTGGAACAGGATGATCTGGATATGATATTCAGATTTCCAGTCAGGGTGATCCTGATCCCGAGCGTTCTTGTAGGTCAGTTCCCAAGGAAGATTATGACTTCCAGCATTTACAAAGCGCTGAAGGATATTGGATTCACTCATGTTTTTGAAGTTGAAAACAGCGTTGATATGGTTGTCACTGCCGGCAGGCAGTATATGCGTGAACATAAACAACGACCCATGATCTCATCCTACTGCCCCGCTATAATCAGGCTTATCCAGGTCAAGTTCCCGTCTCTTGTGGATAATATAATGAAAGTAAACCCTCCTATTGACATCAGTGCAATGTATTACAGGGAAAAACTTAAGATGAGTGGCATCCCTGAGGAACATATAGGCCTTTTTTATGCAACTCCGTGTGCTGCAAAAATAGCTGCGGTTAAAAGTCCTGTCGGAGGAACAGAATCTGCTATTACCGGTGTTATAAATATTGATTTTCTATATAACAGGATATTAAGATTCCTCTCTTTGAAATATACTGAAACTGAATCACCCCAGACCGATGACCGTTTGAGTTCGAGAGGAATACTGTGGAGTCTCACCAGAGGAGAGGTCTTGCATTTCAACGGACGTGGCCTGGCCATAGATGGGATAAAAAACGTCAATGAATTTCTTGAAAATATTGAAAATGAAAAACTTGATCATATTGATTTCCTGGAGCTAAGAGCTTGTGATGAGAGTTGCGCCGGTGGAATTCTCATACGAGGAAACAGGTTTCTGACGGTGGAACGCCTCAAAAACAGGGCCGAAGAGTACAAGGCAAGAGAAGATGACAGAAGTCTTAAACTGGCAGAAGGATTACTTGACATCAATGAACACGGTTTCCTTGGGAATATTGAACCAAGACCGATGGAAAAGCTCGATGATGATTTTTCAACTGCCCTGAGGAAAATGGAAAGAAAGCGCAGATTGATGTGCTTTCTGCCCGGATTCGATTGTGCAGCCTGTGGAGCTCCGGATTGCCAGACTCTGTCGGAGGATATCGTAAAAGGAAATGCTCAAATATCACATTGTATATTCATGCAGCAACAGATGGTAAAACAAAATCTCCTCAGCATGAGCCATGCTTACAGAATAAGCAGAAACATCTGGGGAGCTGAAAGACTTGAAAAAAACTGCAATAAACTGGGAGCGGAAGATGAGAATAACTGATATAATAAAAGCGCTGGACCTGAATATAATTTCCGGTGAGGCAGACCTGTCTGAGGAAATAAAAGGAGGATATGTCTCCGATTTACTGAGTGATGTGATGGGGAATGCCCAGGAAGGACAAGTATGGATCACACTCCAGACACATCAGAATATCATTGCTGTTGCGTCACTGAAAGAGCTTGCAGCAATAATTATAGTAAAAGGACTTGTTCCTGAGACCGATACTATTAAAAAAAGTAATATTGAAAATATCCCGGTTCTGTCAACCAGGCTTGATACTTTCAACATTACCGGACGTTTATTTGATTTACTGAGAAAGGAATGAAAAATTTCCGGGCTGATTTGCATATTCATACAACTCTCTCGCCTTGCGGAGATCTGGAGATGCACCCGGTAAATATAGTTTCCGAAGCATCAAAGAAGGGCATTGATATCATTGGTATAACGGACCATAACTGTACCCGTCATTGTGCACTGATCTCTAAGCTGGCAGCCGGGAAAGATATTTTTGTACTGCAGGGCGCTGAAGTCACTACAAAAGAGGAGGTCCATTGTCTTGTGTTCTTTGAAAAAACTGATGCACTTAACACTTTTCAGGAGTTCCTGGATGCCAGTCTGCCTGACATACTGAACATCACTGAAATATTCGGATACCAGGTTCAGGTAGATGAAAATGAGAGGATAATTTTTGAAGAGCCCCGGCTTCTGATAAATGCTATCAATAAATCACTTGAAGAGCTCGAAGCTTATGTACATTCACTGAGCGGCCTGTTTATTCCGGCGCATATTGATAAAAAGAAGAACAGTATTTATAGTCAGCTGGGATTTCTGCCTGAAGGATTGAATGCTGATGCACTTGAAGTTTCAGGGAAATCAACACCTGAACAGTTTGGCGCTTTACATCCGGAAATATACCGATTCCCGATTCTCCGGTCATCGGATGCGCACTTTCCGGAAAATATCGGAATGGTAATGACAAATCTATTTCTTGAAAAACGATCATTTTCAGAGGTGTCACTTGCCCTCAGGGGAGAAAAGGGAAGGAGGATTGCCGGGCTATGAACGCACTGTCGCTGAATATACTGGATATAGTCCAGAACTCATTACGGGCAAAGGCTGATATTATCTCGATCGGGATTGATGAATCTGCGACAAAGGACCGGTATCTTATCACAATAACCGATAATGGTGCAGGGATCCCCGGAGAGATACTGGATAAGGTAACTGATCCATTTGTCACAACTCGGACCAGAAGGAGGACGGGCTTTGGTCTTCCCCTCTTAAAGTACCATGCAGAGATCACCGGAGGAGTGTTGAAGATCGAAAGTGAACCTGGAAAAGGGACAGAAGTTAGTGCTGTCTTTTCTTTCAGTCACTTTGACCGTCAGCCTCTGGGAGATATTTCAGGGGTACTGGCAATACTGATAGCCACAAATCCGGGTATCATTTTTTCCTATCGCCATTGTACTGATACAGGAGAATACTACTTCAATTCAAACGAAACTAAAGAGTTTCTTGAAGTTGACAATTTTAATGACAGCGGTTTACTTAAAGATATAAAAGCCATGATAAATGAAAACCTTAAAGAAATAAATGCATCAGGAGTGCAGTTCGAAGCAACCTTTTAGAAATTATTATTGGACGGCAGCAAATAAAATGAATAAATTTAAATGAGCAAATCTGTTGATGAAATGCTCTGAAATAATAATCAAACTTAATTAACAGTAGAATGTCAAAAATCACATCTCTTGCGGATCTCAAAAAGAAACGCGATGAATTAAAAAGCGGGATGGACATCCGGGTCAAGGCAATTGATCCTGACAGTGTTGTCCAGGTAAAAGTCGCAATGGCAACATGCGGCATCGCGTCAGGAGCTAAGACGGTAATGGAATTTTTTCTGGAACAGCTCGAAAGAAGAAATGTTGCAGCAATTGTTACTCAGACGGGTTGCATGGGTTACTGTTATGCAGAACCGACGATTGAGGTTAAGCTTCCGGGGCAGGATCCGGTGGTTTATGGCTTTGTCGACCTGAAAAGAGCAGACCAGATAATCGAGAAATATATTAAAACGGGGGAACTGGTTGACGGCATAATCCCTGTGAATTACCAGACTATTGATTTTAAAGAATAAGGAGGATAAATTATGTCAAAATACAGTATGCATCTTCTCGTTTGCGGTGGCACGGGCTGCCATGCTTCGGAAAGCGATGCTATTGTCTGCAATCTCAGGGACGAACTTGAGGCAAAGGGACTCATGGACACCGTACAGGTAATACTTACAGGCTGTTTCGGATTCTGTGAAAAAGGACCGATTGTAAAGGTTATGCCTGATAATACATTTTATGTACAGGTCAAACCTGAAGATGCGCAGGCGATTGTTGAGGAACACATTATTAAAGGAAGAAAAGTAACAAGACTGCTTTACAAAGACCCGGTCAGCAAAGAGGTGGTGAGCGATTCAAAACACATGGGCTTTTTCAAGAAACAGCTCAGGATAGTACTTCGCAACTGTGGTTTTATTAATCCGGAAAATATAGATGAATATATTGCCCGTGACGGCTATCAGGCTCTTGGTAAGGTACTTACAGAAATGACCCCTGAGCAGGTTATTAAGGAGGTTAAGGAATCCGGACAAAGAGGTCGCGGAGGTGCAGGTTTCCCAACGGGGCTCAAGTGGGAACTCGCCCGCAAAAATCAATCTGAGGAGAAATATGTGGTCTGTAATGCCGATGAAGGAGACCCGGGAGCATTCATGGACCGTTCAGTCCTTGAAGGTGACCCCCACTCCGTTCTGGAAGCCATGGCCATATGCGGATACAGCATAGGTGCAAGCAATGGATTGATATATATTCGTGCCGAATATCCCCTGGCTATTGAAAGATTAAAAATTGCTATAAAACAGGCAAGAGAATATGGTTTACTTGGCAATAATATATTTGGTACAGGTTTCAGTTTTGATATAATTCTTCGTTTTGGTGCCGGGGCATTTGTATGCGGTGAGGAGACAGCTCTTATCCATTCTATGGAAGGACTCAGAGGTGAACCTACGGTGAAACCGCCATTTCCTGCAGAATCCGGGTATCATGACAAACCCACAAATGTCAACAATGTTGAAACATTTGCCGCAATACCTGCCATTATACTTAAAGGCGCAAAATGGTTCAACAGCATCGGAACAGAAAAGTCAAAAGGCACAAAAGTATTTGCTCTTGCGGGAAAAATCAATAATGTCGGACTAGTTGAAGTACCTATGGGAACGACACTCAGAGAGGTAATATTTGAGATTGGAGGAGGAATCAGAAACGGAAAAAAATTCAAGGGAGTCCAGACCGGAGGGCCATCAGGCGGATGTCTATCAGAAAAACATCTTGACACCCCTATCGATTTTGACAACCTGATAGCAGCCGGATCAATAATGGGATCAGGTGCAATGATTGTTCTGGATGAGGATGATTGCATGGTCTCAATGGCAAAATTTTTCCTTGAATTTACAGTAGAAGAATCGTGTGGAAAATGTGCCCCGTGCAGAATAGGAAATAAACGGTTGCATGAACTTCTTGGCCAGATATGTGAGGGTAAAGGTTCCCTGCAGGATCTTGACAGGCTAAGGAATATGAGTGTGGTGATAAAGGATACTGCACTATGTGGTCTTGGACAGACCTCACCAAACCCTGTTCTTTCAATGATGGATAACTACTATGATGAGTATTTAGCACATGTGACTGATAAGAAGTGCCCGGCAGGTCAGTGCCGCAGCCTTATGGAATATGTCATAAATCCGGAAAACTGTGTGGGTTGTACAGCCTGCGCCAGAGTTTGTCCTGTGGGTGCCATTACCGGTGAAAGAAAAGAGGTCCATCTCATCAACCCTGCTATCTGCATCAAGTGTGGTGCATGTATTGAGAAATGCAAGTTTGATGCAATATTTATCAGATAATCAAAATAATAATGGAAACAATAAAGCTTACTATTGATAATAAAGAGATTGATGTACCGAGGGGTACTACAATATATAAAGCTGCAAAGGAGTTGGGAATTGATATTCCTACCCTGTGTTATATGGAGCTGCATGACATGAATATTGAGAACAAACCCGCGGGTTGCCGTATTTGTGTTGCAGAAGTTTCAGGAAGAAGGAACCTTGCTCCTACCTGTTCAACAAAGTGTGAACCCGGAATGGTTGTTAAAACTCACACACCCAGAGTTCTCAATGCCCGCAGGACAGTAATGGAGTTTATCCTTTCTGACCATCCCAAAGATTGTCTTATCTGTGCGAAATCCGGCAACTGCGAATTGCAGGATATGTCACACCGACTTGGAATAAGGGAAATTCCCGGGGCAGAATACGCAGAAATGTCTACTTACAGGAAAGATACTTCACCCTCAATCATCAGGGAACTTGATAAATGCATAATGTGCCGGCGTTGTGAATTGATGTGTAATGAGATCCAGACTGTTGGGGCTATTTCGGCAGTCAACAGAGGTTTTATGGCAACTGTAGCTCCGGCATTTGAGCAGAATCTGGAACATTCAACATGTACATATTGCGGACAATGTGTATCTGTTTGTCCAACGGGCGCTCTGACAGAGGTTAACCATATTCCCCAGGTACTCAGAGCTCTTGTGGATCCGGGTAAAACTGTTGTAGTACAAACGGCACCAGCTGTCCGTGCAGCCCTTGGTGAAGAATTCGGACTTGCACCCGGCACGCTTGTCACGGGTAAAATGACAGCAGCCCTGCGGGCTCTCGGATTTGATTATGTATTCGATACAGATTTTGCAGCCGACCTTACCATCATGGAGGAGG
Organism: uncultured Bacteroidales bacterium; assembly: GCA_963789465.1. Taxonomy (GTDB): domain Bacteria; phylum Bacteroidota; class Bacteroidia; order Bacteroidales; family VadinHA17; genus LD21. Next base: position 463,289 of record CAWBLL010000019.1, on the reverse strand, counting down.
GTACAGAACTTCTTGACAGACTGAGCAGGCACCTGAAGGGAGATACTACAGCAAAAATACCGATACTGACTTCTTGCTGCCCGGGTTGGGTTAACTTCTTTGAAGAATATTTCCCCGATCTCAAGGATGTACCTTCAACAGCAAAATCTCCCCAGCAGATGTTTGGTTCAATTGCAAAATCTTACTTTGCCGAAAAAATCGGAATAGACCGGAAGGATATGGTTGTTGTTTCAATAATGCCTTGTCTTGCAAAAAAATATGAATGCCAGAGAGATGAATTTTCTGTTGACGGAAATCCTGATGTAGATTTTTCAATATCCACAAGAGAGCTCGCTGCCTTCATCAAACAGGCCAACATTGACCTCAACACCTTACATGATGAGGAGTTTGATGCACCACTCGGCGAATCGACGGGAGCCGGTGTCATATTCGGCGCCACAGGTGGTGTTATTGAAGCGGCAATCCGTACCGCCTATGAGCTTTATACAGGTAAAAAACTCGAAAGACTTGACTTTAACGAATTAAGGGGAATGGGAGGTGTGCGTTCCGCCACAATAGATTTTGACGGTCTCCCTGTCAACATTGGTATCGCACATGGTCTTGGAAATGCAAGAAAGCTTCTCGATGATGTAAGATCAGGAAAATCACAGTTCCATGCTATTGAAGTCATGGCATGCCCCGGAGGCTGTATCGGTGGTGGAGGACAGCCATTGCATCATGGAAATTCAGAGATAATTAAAGCCAGGGCAACCGCTCTCTATATGGAAGACAGGAATAAACCCATAAGAAAGTCACATGAAAATCCATTCATAATTAAACTTTATGATGAATACCTTGGCAAACCGGGCAGTGAAAAATCACATCACCTCCTTCACACTCATTATTTTGACAAACAGAAAAAGGTGATAATCAAAAAATAGTGTAACAAAATTCAACAATAATAAAAGTAAGGCCATGTCTCATATAAAAATAGAATTAAGAAAAGAGGATGTTGACTTTATAAAGGGAGTCTGCGATTCCTTTAATAAAGATCCTCAGGAACTCATTAATGTACTGCATGCCTGCCAGGAGCATTTCGGATATCTGCCGGCAGAGATTCAGGAGGTTGTTTCGGAATGCCTTGAGGTACCGGTATCAAAGATATACGGAGTGGTGACTTTCTACTCTTTCTTTACGATGACTCCAAAAGGTAAAAACCCGATAAGTATCTGTCTTGGAACAGCATGTTATGTAAGAGGTGCTGAAAAAGTGATGGAAGAGTTTAAGAAGGAGCTAGGGATACAGGTCGGACAGAGCACAAAGGACAATAAGTTTTCATTATCCAGTCTGCGATGTGTTGGCGCGTGTGGTCTCGCGCCTGTAGTGCTTGTGGGTGACAAGACATACGGAAGGGTGGCCCCGGATGATGTCAGAAACATTCTCAAGGAATACGAATAATGTTTTGGTTATATTGGTTAAGTAGGTTAATCCCGTAGCGGGTATCCACTCCTGGTCTCATTTATTCAGAATCTTTTCCGTAACTGAAGATATAACTGATGGTACTTATAGGTCTGTTCCAGTGTTCCCTCATAGTTAAATCCCAGAGACATTTTAGCCGGTAACATCCAGTACAGGTTTATTTCGCCGATATTCTGAATATTTGTCTGCTGGCTCTCCGGCAGAGCGTAGTCAACATAACGGTATCCAAGGCTAGTCTGTAACTTGTTACTGAAAAAATCACGTGACACTGACACTCCGTAAATCTGGCCATTCATATAGCTTGACACCATGTATGTACCCGAAAGAGTGACTGCAATGTCAGGTCCGGGAATATTGCTGTAAGTAAGATAGCCATTTATATTTTTTGAGGGATGGGGGTCCGACTTTAGAAAGCGATACCCCGTCTGGATTCCAAGAGTAATATCCCTTGTGACATGGTAGCTGGCCTGGAGTCTGAAGCCCTGTCTCATTTCTGTTTCAAGGATCCTGTCAATGAATGTTTTGTATGTTTCATAGTAAATCACATTTTTCCTTGCATCATAGGAACCTGAGATGGAAAACTTGTTTGAAAAACGGTATCTCAGAGACAGATATAATCCTGTAAGATTAAATCCGTTCGTGGCGGTTTCAGTATTGTTAACAGTATCCACTGCCAGCTGGTAAAGGTCAACTTCAAAAGTTCCCAGGAAGTAGAGGTTTTTTACCAGCGAATTGGAATGCTGAAAATAGAGAAATCTCCTGTCAATATTGGATCCGTTCATCTGCTGCATGAAAGCAACTGAACTTTCACTGAAGATGTTCTGCTTCTTTGTATTAAATCCTAAATAGCCTCCAAACTGGCGAAGATCCTTATTAAATCCGTAATCCATATAATCCGGTCTTGTACCCGCAAGTGCTCCAACTGAAAAACTTCCAAACGTTTTTTCAACCTGGAGGCCGTCAGAAGCTCCAATATTGGATAATTTCGGATTTATCCTTCTTCCCAGGCTAATCCTTGTGCTCTTGCTCAGATCATAGATAACGGCGAGATTGAAAATCTTAAGGGCATTGAATATATCATTCTTCACCACGTCCCATTCTCCTATCTTATGCCTGAAAGACATATAGTTCTCGAATGAAAATTTTGAATTTGCAATATTCCTTACATTCAGAGAAAGAGTATAGCGAAATCGCTGGGAATTGGCGGCGGGAGTATCTGAAAAATCAGAGTATGAACTAATGGAAGCGCTTCCGCTGATTTGTTGCTTTAACTCTCCTGACTTCCGGGTGACAGAAGCTGTTGATGACCGTACCTCCAGTACAGGAACTACTTCAGAGACAGGTTCTGAAACGGTTTTTATTTCTTCTCTTCCCCCTGTTTTTACACGGGCAGTGACAAAATCAGCCACCTCTGGTTTTACCGGCGCAATAGCAGTACACACACATGAGAGTGATGAAAGATTATTTACTATTAACGCCGGAGTAAATGATGTTCCTGATTTTGTAAAAAGAGTATCGCCAACTGATATCCCGCTTGTGGATCGGAATTTCACATAAACATTTTTAGTGCTGATAAATGACACCTGGCCGCTTATGTTTCCGGTTTCCGGTTGTCCGTCAAGATTTGCCAGAAAAATCAATGAACATATTATAATAAGGTATTGTCTCATATTCAAGCTTTAATCTCCCCTTCCCGTGGGATGGCAATTATAACATTGTGCATTTGTATAATTTTTGCCCCTGTGTGCATTTGCATGGCATCTTATACAGTCAAACTGAGTATAATTATTCGGATCGGTATGGCATTCTGAGCACAGGTCCCAGACACCTTTGTGGCTTCCGCTGAAGATCGGGAAAAACTGGCTGTCATGCTGGGTATACTTTGCCGGCTTCCATCCCGGAATAAGTGAATGGCAGATTCCACACGTTGTAGGGAAGCCGGAAGAAGGATGATCCGGATTTGTGGCTGCAAGCCAATCTTTCTGGTGGCATGAGTAACAATCAGGACTAACATCATTATAATTACCCGAAGTATGACACACCGAGCAGTTTATTCCGCTGTGGCCCTGCATCAGAGGGAAAAAATTATGATTGAATCCCGATCCTGTCCACTCCAGGGAGTTGATGGGATGACAAGTTGAACAATCATCAGAAAATCCGGCTTCAATATGATTTGGATTTGTGGTGGACATAAAATTCTCCCGGTGACAATCGATACAATTTATGCCAGGGACATCGAAACGGACATAGGACCCTGATTTGTGGCAATCGATGCAATCGGCAGTCCTGTGTGCTCCCAGAAGCGGGAAACGGCTCACCCGGTGAATATCATTTATATTGGTTACAAGCCATGATGCAGGGGTATGGCAACGCTGGCAATCCAATCCGGTAGTAGCCTGGTGCACATCAGAGTGACAATCATTGCATTCGGTTTTCGCCTCTGAGAATATCAGTGATGTATGGCACTGGCGACAATTGACCATATTATGCTGGCCGGTGAGCGCAAATTTTGTCTTGTTATGATTGAAAGAATATATCAATTTATCCAGCTGCCAGCCCTTGGCACTGTGACACGTACTGCAACTAACCTTAAAATCAGCACCGTGAGGAGATTTTGTTTGCTGGTTAAATAACGCCATACACAGGCACAACACTAAAAGTGACAGGATTCGCATTTGAAGTCTTTTATTTTATACAAAACAAAAATTTGAGATCCCTCCGTCTGAGGTTTGTGACATTTCGCACAAGGCACGTTAATATGCTTTCCGTCAAGTTTGAAAGCAGTTTTATTGTGATCAAAATTTGAGGCCTTCCAGTTATCAGTAGAATGACATTCCATGCAATTTGTCACACCGTCCTTTTCAAACTGTTTCCGGTGTTTATCGGCATGACAATCTGAACAATTCACCGACAAGCCTGCAAATGTCTGCTGAAATGTACCTGTAGAATAAGTTTTGAAATGGCATGACCTGCAACTCTCCTTTTTATGAGCTCCTGTGAGGTCAAATGTGGTTTTTGAGTGATCAAACCGGACATCAGACCAGCTCTCCTCAGAGTGGCAGATCTTGCAATTTCTTTCCGGATAAAATTTTTCCGCAATAAAATTCTCATGAATATCAGGATGGCAATCCTTGCAGTTAATACCTATTTTCCTGAAACTCCACGTTTCCTGTTTTCTGTGGCACTCGTAACATGGAGTTGCGAGATGTCCTCCCTTAAGTGGAAAAGCACCTTCATTATGCTGTTCAATGGTAAATGTAAAAAGCTTGAATCCGTTTACATTATGGCAGTTTGAACAATCCGTGACAACCCCGTTTTCTATAAACTGTTTTTTGTGATAATCTGCATGACAATCAAGACATTTATTAAATTTTAAAGGATCTGTAAATTTACCTTTGTGGCATGCTTTGCAGTTCACTATCATGTGTTTTCCTTCGAGCTTGTACTTTGTTTTATTATGATCAAATTTTTTTGTTCCCTCCAGAATCTTAAATGATTCCTCACTATGACACTGACGGCAATTCTGTCCAAACTGGTTATTATGGGGATCTTTATGACAACTGGCACAATTGGTATACTGGATCCCGCTGAAATGCTGGAATTTCTTGCCTTCAGTATTGTCAATCTTATGACATTTGACACAGGCAACACTTTTATGTTTGCCGGCCAGACGAAACTTTGCGTTGTCATGATTGAATTTGGATGCCGGCACAAATGAATCAGGAGTATGGCAGTCAAGGCAATCGGACGAGAGGGTTCTGAGATGATAATCCTCGTGGCAGTTAAGGCATTCGGTTTTAACGCCCAGGTACGTATCTTTCCTGTTCTTAAGTTTTACATCTCCGATGAATCCGGGAGCATGACAATCCCTGCATGCCTTCTTTGCATGAGGGGCAGAGAGGGGATACCCGGTCAGATTATGATTAAATGTCTGAATATCGAGCCTGATCAGCTTAAAATTTTTGCCATTATGTTCACTGTGACAGCCTGAACACTGCTTGCCCTTTACCTCTGTTGAAGAATGGTAACCTTTCCCTTCCGAAATTCTATTATTTATCTCAGTGTGGCAGTCGAGGCATTTTTCATTAGTAAGCTTGTTCCCAAGGACATGGCATTTCGTGCAATTGGAAATACCTTCCATACTGGCATGGGGAGCCGACAGGTCGCCCGGCGATAATTGAGCCGCCAGATTAAATACCGTCAGCATCATGCCGGCAAGGCTTCCCATAAATTTCCAGGTACGTTTATGCATTGGTCCTGATATGTTTTTTGTCTTATGCTTAACGCTTAATGCTTAATGCCTAATGTTTCATGACTGTTTCACCAAATTTTTTTGTAATCGTGACTCCGGTTTTTTCAAGGAACTGTATTGGCAGTTCACCACCGGCAAATATATAGACCAGGTCATTTGCCAACTGACGAACCTCCCCTGAAGTGCCTATTGAAATTTTTACTGAGCTGTCATCAATTACCAGGATATTCGAGTTTAACAGCAGATCTATTTTACCTTCGCTGACAGCCTTATTCAGAGCTGTGCTGTTGAGAGGCTTAATCCTGCTGAACTTCTCATTTCTGTACGAAAGAGTTACTTGATTGTTATCGGCCAGCAGCAAGGCGGATTCAACCGCAGAGTCACCTCCACCCACAACGACAATATTTTTCCCTGAGATACCCTCCGGCTCAAGAAGACGATATGCCACCTTTTCATTCATTTCGCCCGGCACATTAAGTTTCCTTGGAGTTCCCCTGCGTCCTATAGCGAGCAATACCCTTGCAGCCGTGTACTCCTCTCCTTTCAAGGTAGTAACCCTAAATATTCCGTTCTCGGATATTATGGATTCAACTTTGGAATTTTCCTTAATGGAAATATTGTTTTTTGTAAGTACATTATTCCATAATTCCAGTAGCTCCGCTTTTGAGGTTTCATATAGCTTTATCTTGCCATAAAGTGGCAGATCCATTGGAGATGTCATTACTATTTTTTTCCTTGGGAAAGTAAATACCGTACCACCAAGGGAATCCTGTTCCAGAAGCAAGGATTTTAGGCCATGCTTCTTGGCCATTAGACTGCCTGATATTCCTGCAGGACCTGCCCCGACAATTATCAGGTCCAGCTCTGCACCATGATCCCTGTTAAAAGTGCGGAAAATATTCTCTACCGCCTGCCTTCCCTGTTCCACGGAATTTTTTATAAGCCCCATACCTCCAAGTTCTCCGGCTATGTATAGTCCCTGAACATTCGTTTCGAAATTCTGATTGACATGGGGCAGCTCAACGCCCCTCTTCTCAGTGCCTATGCGCAGACTGATGGCTTCAGTCGGACAAGCATGAAAGCATGCTCCATGACCAATGCACCTCGAAGCGTTTATTATTGTAGCCTTACCGTTGACTATTCCTAAAATATCACGCTCCGGACAAGCGGTAATACATGCTCCGGTTTGAATGCATCTGTTTGTATCAACGACAGGATGCAATGAGACCGGTTCATGCAGGCCTTCCTCTTTTGCCTTCTTTATTTTTGCTTCAGCAATCTTTGATGCCTTGTTTTTTTTGTGTAGATAAAGGAATACCACAATCACACAAAGTAAGATTGCAAGAGAATATATTAATATGCTTTCCAGAAACTGCTCCATAATCAAAATATCCATCTGTAGCCAAACACTATTGTTACTGCAACATGAATAGCCATTATTATTAACATTACCAATGCAAACGGTGAATGAACGACATGCCAGTACTTAAATAAGTTTTGCATGGTATCGAGCCTCTCTATTTTCTCATTAAGTTTAAGATCATCCTTTATCAGACTAAGAATCATTTTTTTCTCACTTCCAGGCAGACTCTGGTATTTAAGTGCTCTTCTGACTTTTTTGATTGACTTCCGGTCGTTAACATAATTACTGGTATAACGGATAAAGGTATTCTTATTGTACGTTGCGGCCCTCCTTTGGACAGAATCTGCCAAAATACCATGCGTTTCCTCATCCAGGGAATATCTGTCCCTGATTATCTGACCTACGTCAGTTTTCATCCCTCTTACCTCATTCAGAGTGAGTTCATGGCCATCTATTGTATGAGGAATTTGCAGATAGATAAACCTGCCGATGATTCCGCTTATAAAGACCGCGACCATACTCCAGAAACTTATTGCCACAAGGCCCCCAAATTTGAAGGCCGTGTGAAAAAGAACCAGGATGGGCCCCAAAGTGCAAAGGAATATGTGGAATTCGAGCCAGTGTTTCAAGATTCCAAGCCTGGAAAGAAAACGATACCTTTTTCTGGCCATATATGAGCCTACTCCTACTATCATGAAGAAAGATCCTATGATCCCGAAGCCATGCCCAAGAATTCCGCTGGGCTTTAACTGAGCATGGCCGGTACTGTAAACCCTTTCATCAAGGGAGAGTCCATAATAAGCCATTCCCCTATAAATGAGGCTGATCAGGATGATGAAAACGATGCTGACTAAAATGCTTATATAAATTGTATGGGCAGTCTTTGTCATAAAAATATTGTTGGTTGATTGTTACACAGGATTCAAGTGGTCAGGGGGTAAAAATATGAAAAAATAATTATGTTTTGAATCAATTATGAAAATGTAGCATCGAAGGGACTTAAGTTCATAAGGATCAGGATTAAGTGTCGCTCCTTTTCTTTCACACTGAGAAATGCTGGCAATTTGTAAATTGATTCTTTAACCCGCCTGAATATTTGTAGTTGAGCTAATTTACAACGATCTATGTGTCGTAATACAATAAATTTTTAAAACTCGGAAATCTTAATCTATCTTAGCATATAGTAAACCGGGAGGCAAATTCTTTTTTTATTAATATGCCAAAGCAATTAAATACAGGACATTGGGAGACACAGGAATACAATTCTCAGCTATCGGGCTGGGATGCATGGGCATGAGCCATTCTTATACCGGTCGGAATGACAAAGAATCCCTGGCGACCTTGCACTGGGAAAAAATATAATTCCTATACCGGGGACAGGGCACAGGAAATATCTCGATGAAAATGCTGGTGCAGTAAATATTGAACTCAACCCTGATGACATAAAAAAGATAGAGTCTCTGCCTGGCAGGTTCCCAAATGTTGGATCGGGATACAGTGAGAATTTTGCGAAACAGGTGGATAAGGGATGATGGTGGCTTCATTTACCAAAATAACAGGCATCTCAATGTCAAGTTACAGGTTATTGAAAATTAAAATGAATCCAAATACATAAGTCAGGAAGAATTATAGTATTTTTGATAAGTTACCTAATAAATAAGCTATTATTCAATTCATTATTTATAACTGAAGTTAAAGGAGAGTCGGGGATATGAAAACAACCAGGAAGAATTTTATTAAAACTGCAATGGTACCTCTGATAGTACCCTTTATATTACCATCCAGGGTTTGGATGTTTCCACCGAGTGATCGGATCACTATGGGATTTATTGGTATGGGCAAACAGTCGCAGTGGCTGCTTGCTAAATTTCTACCTCTGACACAGGTTCTTGCCGTTTGCGATGTAGATACTACCCGGCGTACCAATGCACAACAGGTAGTTGATAAATACTACACTGACAACACGAATAAAGGTGTTGCTGATTGCAAGGCATATAATGACTATCGGGAACTAATAGATCGCAAGGATATCGACACAGTTTGCATAGCAACACCGGATCACTGGCACACTGCAGCAATTTTGCCGGCTCTTCAGAAGGGTAAGGACGTTTACTGTGAGAAACCCCTTACTCATAATATTCAGGAAGCTGTAGATGTTATCAATGCCGTGGATAAACATAAACGGGTGCTTCAAACTGGTTCGATGCAGCGTTCGATGAAAGAGTTCCGCATAGCATGTGAACTGGTACGCAACGGTTGCATCGGAACGATCAGTCATGTTGAGTGCAGTATAGGAGGGCCACCGATATTCTGTGATCTTCCGGAGGAGCAAATGGAGGCTGGACTTGATTGGAACATGTGGCTCGGCCCGGCACCAATGCGTCCATATAACTCAATCCTGAGTCCACGTGGAGTACATGATAATTATCCTGACTGGCGTAATTACAGGGAATATGGCACCGGAGGCGTAGGCGACTGGGGTGCCCATCATCTTGACATTGCTCAATGGGGTCTTGGCATGGATGATAGTGGCCCTGTCGAGGTTCGATTTATCAATAATGAAGCTGCACTGGTTTACTCGAACGGCATTACCGTTATCCGCAGGGAAAATGGTTTTGGTGTTCACTTCTTTGGAAGTGATGGAGAAGTCATGGTAAACCGCGGCTCATTCAAAGTAATCGTTAAAGGACAGACAATTGCCTCCTTTGTAGACTCGGAAAACAAAGACACTACCTGCGAGGCTGAGGTTGAGAAAGCAGAAAACCTGCTTCTGAAGAATGCCAGGATCAAACTCTATGAAAGCACATCACACTATGGCAATTTTCTTTCATGTGTCGTGAGCCGGAAGAAACCGGTTGCCAGTGAACAGATTGGTGGACGCACGGTTATATGCTGCCATCTTATGAATCAGCTCTATTTCCACAATACTCCAATTAAATGGGATCCTGCCAAATTCCGTTTTACCGGAGGGACAGGGAACCCTGACTGGCTTACAAGCAAATACAGGGATTGGACTAAGACTTAGTAACAATTGAATTTTCAATACCACTTAGCTAAAACCAATAAATCATGAAAAAACTTATTTCAATTATTTGTTTTCTTCTTGTTACGGTATTATTTTGCTTTGCTCAGGATAAAAAGATCAATGTGCTGGTATTCTCCAAGACAAGTGGTTACAGACATAATTCCATTTCATCAGGACTGAAAATGATGAGCGAGCTGGCCCAGGAGAGAAACTGGATCCTTACGGCCACTGAAAATGCGGATCTATTTACTCCTGAATTTCTGAAAACTTTTGATGTTGTGGTTTTCCTGAATCCGACAGGTGATGTTCTGAATGACACTCAACAGCAAAATTTTGAAGCATTTATGACTAAAGGGAAAGGATTTGTCGGTATTCATGCGGCGGCTGATTGTGAATATGACTGGCCATGGTACGGTCAGTTGATAGGAGCATTTTTTAAAACCCATCCTCCTGCTCAGATGGGGACTGTTATTTTTGAAAACACTGATCATCCATCAATGGCTCCTTTCAAAGGAATGAAAACCTATCGAACTTTCGACGAGTGGTATAGCTTTAAGGAAAATCCCAGGGCGAAAGTGCATGTGCTTGCCCGCCTTGACGAAACATCCCTTGATGAAGCTACTCTTAAGGACAATAAATGGAAAATGGGTGACCACCCTCTTATCTGGTATCAGGAAACAGAAAGCTATCGGTCATTTTATACTGTTTTCGGGCATACGCCGGAAGCTTTTCAGGACCCCAAAATTAAAGAGCACATCGGTTGTGCAGTGGATTGGGCAGCCAAAAGATATTAGTTATTCCTTTTTATACTAGTTGCAGTTAAAACTTATCTCTGAAATTGAATTCATTTGCCTTCCATTTGTATTTTTGATAATGTAAAAGCCCCCGGAGATGATTTCCGAGGGCTTGCAATTCTGTATTATAACTCTATTTATTTCCACCCTAAAAGGAAGTCGATCTTACTTAATGTCTTTTGGACCGATAAGATTAATCAGAATTACTCCACAAGCACCTCTTGTTCCATAAATTGTGGCAGAAGCACCCTTGAGAACTTCAATAGATTTTACCATCTGAGGAGGGATATTACCAATAGATTCTGTCGGTACCCCGTCAACAACAAATAAAGGTTCAGTACTGGAATATATTGAAAAAGACCCCTGGATATTGATGTTGGTACCATTAACCTTTACTCCGGGAAACTCCCCTTTAATCATTTCATAGATGTTAGTGTATGATGAAAACCTATTATTTTTCCCATCTAATTTATTAACTGGCTGAGTCAGATTCTTCTTCTTTACAGAGCCATAACCAACATTGATATCTTCTTCACCATTGAGATTCTTCTGATTCTCACTCTGTTGATGAAATGAGACATCAAGATTGAAGTTGATAGTTGTCCTCCCGTTAATTGCTTCCTCAATTATTCCGTTCTTAATTGTGAAGATCCCGATCCTGCTGCTTCCTGCTTTAATTTTGATTTTATAAAATCCTTTATCGTTGGTAACATGACTGGTCTTTTGACCATCAATAAAGATAATAGCATTAGCAATCGGATTCTTTGCCTGATCAACTACAAGACCGTTAATGGTAATCTTTTTATTGTTATTCTGACCGGATAAAATTGTACCAGCCACTAAAGTTATAAGTAAGATTAAAACAATTCTCAATTTCATTCCCTCGTAATTTACTTGATACTGCAAGGTACTTCTAAACTTTAGTTATTAAAAGATTTTGAGGAAAGATAATAAGAGGGATTATGTAAAGTATATCAGGGTAAAGCTTAATCCGACAGCATTACTTTTTATGAACAAGTTGCTTAAAAAATAATACATTTCTTTCCTGGTTATTGTTAAATTTTATATTTTTCTAACAATATTCACCTATGAGAAATCTTTTTAGCTTCAGGATTTTTGCAGCATTTGTTTTTTTATGGTCCCTGTGTATACTGCAGACCCAGGCAGGTATTCCATCTGCTATTGACAGGTCACTTGATAATGCAAGAGCAATATTTAAGGATGGCTTGTTAACCGTAACTACAGGAAAGGTAATACGGCAATGGCGTTGGACAGGTTCAGGCTTTCTGACAATCAGTCTGAAAAATGTGCTTTCAGGCAAAGAATGGTGCGGGAACAGGTCTGGACATCTTTGCGACTGGAACCTTCCTACAAAGATTGATGACGGAAGCACGGCAAAATTAATATCAGTCGATTGCACCGAAACCGATGATGAACATTTTACCAGTAATCACTTGCTTTTATCGGCATTGATTCATTATGACACTGGTCTGGATCTAAGATTTCTTATCAGGGTTTATCCTGATGGTACCGGAATATGGACAGCTCTTGAAGTAAAATCTTTAGACAGCTTCTCATCGGAAGGTATCCCTGCTGATCTGTCAACTTATAAATCGTATGGGTCAGATCAACCGTTGAAAATTGCAAGAAATGAGTTTGTTCCTGTTGATTTTTCACAAAAGAATCAGCGTCGCTATTGGGGAATCTATAACGACCCGGGACATCGGGTCAATACAAAGAATATGGTTTTAGAGGAAGTTGTTAAGGGATATCCGCTATTTCAGGATGAAGAAAATACATGGGCAAGCGGTCTTTCTGTTGAAGCAGGAAATGAAGGTTTGATACTACTTAAGGAATCCAATAAAACTGTAAATAAATATGGCCTTCAGACTGGGGCATTTTATTGTACTCCGACCGGAGTTGAAGTAACCGGCTGGGGTCTCAGGCCAGATGAAATCAGTAAAGAGTTTAAGCGTTGCTGGCCAACCTGGACAATTTTATATTCAGGTGGACAGGATGAGATGGAACTGGCTTTCAAACAGTTTGACAGGACTAGATATCCTGTCAGCCTAAAAACAGATATGCATATTTTGATCGACACCTGGGGGAGCGATTTTCAGCATGGAGATTACAACAAATACTATGGTCGTGAAAATTCCGAATTCCCTGTAGTTGAAAAAGAAATAAAATCAGCATCTGATCTTGGAATCGATATCGTACGGATTGATGACGGCTGGCAGGATGGGGATACCTTTGGCCAAAATATATGGCATCCTAATCCTGCGGTAGGATATTCACCGCATTGGGAAAACGTAATAAAATTATCAAAAGAATACAACGTCAGGATTGGGTTATGGGCTGCGGTAAGATTTATTAGTCCCGAAGAATTGCTCACCAATCAAAAAGAATTGGGAGTAGCGACATGGAAATTTGATTTTGACAAACTTGATGGTCATGATTCGTTTGCCAACCGGCTAAGGGAAATTCGTGAATTCATTATAAAATCGGGTTATTCTACTCAGACATCCTGGTGCCCGGAATATGACGACCAGCGTTATGGCTGGTACAGTGCAGTACGTGAGTGCGGCCCCATGTATTTCCAGAATATACAAAACAACTTTCCCAATCATCTTGTTTATGTTCCCTATATTACACTGCGGCATCACTGGATGCTCAGTAAGTTTTACAACATGAACGATTTACAGTGTAATTGGCAAAATCCATCACTCACCAATCCCAAATTTTCCGATGCCAACCTTTATAGCCAGTCTTATTGTGCTTTATCAGCTTTTGCCGGAGCTCCGTCCTGCTTTATGCTCACCCAACTTCTTCAGCCAGCAGAAAGAGATGAGTTAAAAAGAATCATCGCCATTTACAAAGCCAACCGAAAGGAAATATTTGAGAGTTATGTATTCCCCATTGGCAGTGAACCAGATAATGAATCCTGGACCGGTTTTCAGATCTGCAATCCGGAAAAAAAGACAGGATACCTTATGATATTCAGGGAGCTATATAACAAGGAAAGGTATAATAATATGAAATTAAGATTTTTGAAAGATAAATCAATTAGGATTACGGATCTGGTAAATGGAAATTCATATAATGAAATGGTTAATGATAAAGGGATTAAGTTGTCCATTGAAAAACCTGCAGGGTACCTGTTCCTGAAATATGAAATAGCAGATTGATAATTTGCCATTCACCCTGCTTTTTACAGGCATTAACCAGAGGAATTATTTGTTTATATATTGACCCGTACACTGAGTTAATTGACTGCTAACCTACCCTGGCTTCCAACTTGAACTTTACGTGTTGCTCCGGCCTCAATATTAATTCTTTGCCATTTCATGAAAGCTGTATAACTTAATGGTACCTTAGCCTCTGAGGATGTTTCGGCAAACAGAGAAACACTTGCCGGAAAAGCTGTAGGATTTTTTATCTGGAGGAGGATACCTGATTTACTTCTTTCAACAACAGTTACTTCGACATGATCAAAAACCATTATTTCGTTTTTGTCCAGCTGAAGGTATATGCCAGGTAACTCGATTGCCATAAGCATCCCGTTCAATTCATTCCAGGCATTTGAAGTGTTTCTATACAGCATGCCAACACCGTCTTTTCCTTCAGCATCTGATGGTTGAATTCGTTCCATAGAACAACCGTAATAATTAGTTTTTGTATTTGGCTCCCAGGCACCCCTGGAGCCCATGCTGACAGTCGGTCGCCCAGGAGTTTCAACAACTTCAGTATGAGCATGCTGAATATCTCTGATTAGTTCAGCATATTTACGTTCACCGGTAGCACGATAAAGCTTGAATAAATAATCTCCGGATGAAGTACAAATTCCCGGAGCGGCATGCTTGTTTTGAGTGCTTGCAAAATAAGCACCGGCAGCATGAACTTTTAATTTACCTAAATCACTGGCTGGCGGGAATTTATAATCATACGACAATGTCCAGGTAGAGCAAAGCGCGGCCTCCACTTTAGCCTTTTCAAGCCATTGCTGGTCTCCTGTAGCCCAATAAAGGGCCATTAACGATTCCAAGAATCCGGCAGCAGACTCTGAATCCGCATCCTGGCTAATATCTCCGCAATGCCCGCCTGTAAGTCCCAGTGTTACAACATCACGATTATAATAATAATTTGCAGCTTCTATTGCAACCTTAAGTAAATCAGGTTCATTAAAATATTTTGAAGCGAGAGCAAGCCCTCCAGGTACAATAGCGGCAGCTGTTGAATTGAAAATTACTATTTCGCCATTTTCCGGATCAATATACTGACCCAATTCGCCATTCTTTTCCCAGGTATTCACAAAAGCATGGGCAAGTCTTCTTGCAGCGGCTTCCCATGATGGTTTAATCAGAGATTTATTCCCTTGCTCCTTTAAAAGCATGAACTGTTTACAAAACCAGAGAAGTGCATCAGCGTTTTTACGTACCATTGCCACCTTTACATCAGGATGTTCTTTAATCAGTTCTGGAGGAATCTCTCTTTTTAATTCTGTTCTTACCCCTCCATCGCACCAGAAACCATAGAAATAACCGCTTTTGCCCTGCATTCTGTCCACAACAAAGTCGATAGTGCTGGTTGCACGGGCAATATGAAGACTGTCACTATCGTACAAAACAGGGAAAGTGTTCATCATTCCGGCAACCCAGCCTAACTGAAATACTTTCTTATATCCGAAGAAGTTATCGAACACATCAAGCGAATATAATTTACAATCCGGATCTTCATACCAACGATAGTTATCAGTCTGCCACATTGTATACTTTAAAATTGCACTCATGGGAGTGATATTCCTTGGATGATTATCACCTGTCACTGCTTTTCTTACATCCATAAATTTCTCTAAAAACATCGGAATATCACTTACCGGGAAAGAATATATAGAAAAGCTCAAAAGGACTTCATCACCTTCATTCCATGTCACTGCTAAATCTCCGCTTTTAAAAAACCCGCCGAACCCGGGAATTCTTTCTCTGACACAAGGTGCGGTTAAAGAAAATGAAGCATTTGTTCTTTCACTACTTTCCTCTACAATCATTCCTGAATTTCCAAATCTTGTTTGTTGTTCTGTAAGCAAAATAAATCCTTGCTTTTTCGATGGAGAGAAAAAGGTCATTGCAGGTGTGGATGCATTACTTGTAGATAATTCGATCTTTGAAGGTTCTCCAATATTCATTGCCAAACGAGGGTCATCAGAGAATGACAGAGGACAATTTTTGTTGTAATACATATCTGCAGGATAAACCGGCATATAGCCGCCATATATAGTTCTGAAACGATTGCCATTATATACGATGGCAGGAATCATAACATAATTATTTGTGCTCCACCCGGAGAAATCAAATGCAACAGCGACACCGGAACTTTTTAAACTTCCTTTTTCAAGAATGAACTTAGCTTCCACTTTAACAGATCCATCTTTGGCAGGAAGGCATTCCGTAATTTCACATATCCATTCGGAGTTTTCAATCTTCAGATGGCCGGAATTGCCGGCTGCAATCGGAATGATGTGCTTTTGACTGACTTTACTGCTATCGTACTGCCATACCTGAAATGAAAGTTTTCCATTTAACTCTTTAATAATACTATTGGCTGTACGTATATCAACTTGATTTGAATTTTGAGCCAAACTTACTTTAGCTGCGAACAAACAAATAAATATGATAAAAATAGTTTTTGACATTTTTAGAGTATTAACTATTAATGTAATTACTGAAATAGGTAGTGTCTTTTTGTCAGCATAATATGAACCTGTTTTTTTATTCTGTAGAAACAATAAAATTCAAAGAATTCATTTTTTTGTCAAATTCAATATTTTCCTTCTGCAGTGGGAGATTATTTACAATCAATGGCATAGATACATCGCAGAAGACTTCCACTTTATAAACACGATGCTGAGGCATATTTTTATATTTGCCATCCCGCTTTGAAATATCCAAACGGATAGATTTTCCATCATCCTGGCATTTAAATAATGTTTTTGCAATTGCCCCCTGTTCATGATCAAAGGTAGTGCCATCATCTTCAAACAAGGTGTACGAACTGTTCTTTTCAGGAAATACCTTAAGAAGCAAGGTGTCAGCCGGGTTTTCATCAACAAATTGCATTGGTTTTTGAAAAGGAATAATTGCGCCCGATTTAACAAACAACGGACCGCCATGAATTTGCTTTTCAGAAATTACTTCCTGGTTTCCGTGGTATTTCTTTCCAGTCCAATAGTCTATCCAATTGCCTTCGGGAAGATATGTTTTGTCAGAAAATACACTTACCAGGAAAAAATCACCAAACATAAATTGGGTTGTTATATTTTCAACTCCTGGATCATCAGGAAATATCAGTGGCATAGCCCTCAGGATTGGCATACCGCTTAAACTCCCGTTAATTGCTGTGCTATATATATAAGGAATTAAACTGTAACGAAGCTGGGCATAAAACTGAAACTCTTTCTTTTCTTTTTGACTTAGAAACCATGGATGAAGGATAGAAGCCCAACTGTTTATCTGCACCCATGGCAAAAAAAATCCGAAATGCATTCCCTGTTCGATAGTTTCGCCTTTCCCAAGAGACAGGACATCACAGGAACTATTCATGAGTCCGGAGATTCCGAGGTTTAGCTGGTCGAAAAGAGCCAGATGCCCGCCACCGTTATCGCCAGATGTTGCGGCAGTCCAGTGTTGCTCCCCTGCATACCCGCCACAATAATGATGAAAAGACCTCATTCCTGTACTGTCTTTCATTAACCGGTACAACTGCTGAGGGAGTAAAACCTGGTTAACAGAGTGCATTTCTTTGTCAGTCAACCCATTGTAATATTTTCTATCCGGATGTTCGTCCATAGTAGTTCCGGGATCAAGTTTAAAGCCCTGAACGCCCTGATTTACAAACTTCATTAAATGAGGAAACCAATGATCCTTTCCTGATTGGGCTTTTCCTTGTCTGGCAGCCAGGTAATCTTCTTCTTCAATGCTCAGATCCTCATTATTGTTTAACCATAACGCCAGTTTAAAACCCATGCCGTTTAATCTGTTAATGAACAGGTCGGGTTTAACGTCTCTTGAGGCAGACGGTTTTTCCCAGTAATATCTGCCTGCATTATAAAATTTTACAGGATCCCAGTTTTTATTTGCTGAGGCATCATAATACTTTTCTTCCCATTGAGGTTCAATCCAATAAATGTCGCATGGAATATTTTCATCTCTGAAATGCCATGCATCTTCCAGAATATTTAATTCATTTTCCATCATATTGCTTCCAAACGCAAGTCCATAAGCCCATTTGGGCATCAGGTAAGGTTTTTTAGTAATAGTGGTGTACTGGTCAAGGATTTCAGGCATTGAGCCAGCCATAAGGTAAAAATCAAGTGCATCATCAGTGCACAATACAATCATTTTATCGGGCTGATAACGACCCACATCAAAATAATTTACCCGTGTTGTATTAAAAAACACGCCCCAGCCACCAGTGCTCATTATAAATGGAAATGGAGACTCAGAATGTTGATACTGAGGCCAGATTCTGGCTGCAGTTCCCCTGTGCTGGATCCTATCACGTACAGCGCTGCCTAATCCATAAAAGCGTTCTGTTTTATTTAATGAAAATTCGGCAATTCCGGCATTACTCAACGGGTTTAACAGATCATGCTGTTTTTCCATTGCTATCCGTTTTTTTTCCAGGATATTCCTGTCTTCAATAGAGGAGGTATCTACCCCAATTATCTCATTAGTCAATAACTCCTTTTCAAATAAGGCGCCTATTGACCTGACAAAATCATCATACTTTTGTTTTTTATCAGTAAGGTCAACTGTTATCTTATTCACCAGAATCTTGCCCTGGTTATCCTTCCAGCTGAGTGTTCCGTTCTTCTTGTCAATTGTTAAAATAGCAGTACCTGTATTCACAGTCAGCAGATTATTTTTTTCATGGTAATTAACATCAGACTTTGGCCAATCGGTTTTAATCAATTCATAACGTTCCATAAGTGACTCTGGGAAATTATTTTGTGATGATATCCTTACCCTGATAATTTTCTCGGAACAGGATTGAACACTCATATATTTCCCATTATCTAACCGGATGGCAAAATTATTTTGACCATTTTGTGCAGAAACCTGCATTGCAACTATTATTAAAAGAGCAATCAGAATAATTGGGCGCTTTTTTTTACACATCAGGATCGACTTTGAATTACTTTTTATTTGTTTCATTATAATAGAAATTAATAACATAAGAATTTTCGCTCTTTTAGAGCAATCTGACATAATCAGGACATTAGTTATTTATTTTAATAAAAATAGTAATCTGCTTTCACTTATCAGAATAATGCCTTTAAATAATTTTATATGCAAATTGAAACTAAACTGCCGGCCGTACTAATATTACAAACTTTGGAATTCAACCCGGTGAAATGGAGAAATTACAAAATGAGCGAAGCATAGTTGATCATAATTAATTAACATTTAATATATTGACAAAGACAAAGAGGAAATTGCTAACTTTGTTTTATCCGGGATTCGTTACAAACTCAAATTCTATGAAGAAATTTCTCATTTCATTCACACTAATTTCAGCAAGCCTATTTCTATCCGTTCAGGCAGGAGCACAGAATTATGATTCAAAATCAACAGAGACAGGAATAAAATCATCCCTGGAGCATCAAAATGACAGAGTCGCTCCAAAAAAATCAGATGTGAAAAGTGTTGTCATTGTCTATAAAACACATTTCGATATAGGTTACTCGGAAACAGTGCAAGAGGTTGTCCATGACTATCGCACATCGATGGTGGACCGTGTACTCGAGGCCATAGATAAAAACAGGAGCGAACCAAAGGATAAGCAATTTGTATGGACAACTTCAGGATGGCCAATGAAACAAATTTTGTGGGAAGGGCAGGCACCTGAGCGTAAGAAAAAAATTGAACAGGCAATCCGTGACGGCAACCTTGCTATTCATGCGTTTCCCTTTTCAATGCATGTTGAAACTTCTGATCCGGAAGATCTGGTACGCGGGCTAAATATCTCTTCAACCATCGCACGAAAGTATGGCCGAAAGCTTTCAATCAGTGCAAAGATGAGTGATGTTCCGGGGCAATCCTGGATTATTCCCACACTTTTTACCCATGCGGGCATTAAATTTTACCACATGGGTGGACCAGTCGTAAATATGGAGTTGGGACTGCCACCCTTTTTCTGGTGGGAAGGACCAGATAGTTCAAGACTACTCACACTTTACAATAATGGTTATGGCAGCGACAGGCTTCCTCCCGCAAACTGGAAATTCAAAACATGGATTTATATAAACATGACTGGTGATAATCAGGGGCCTCCGGATCCGGAAACAGTTGCTGAGGATCTTGAATTTTATGCAAATCAGGGAATAAGTGCTCAGGTAGGTACAATGGATGATTTTGCCGAAATGATCATGAAGGAAGACCTGAGCAAATTGCCGGTAGTCCGCACCGATATAGGCGATCCATGGATCCATGGTTCTATGAGCATGCCGGAGGCAAGCAAACTGGCCCGGAATATCAGACCTTCCATCGGAGGTATGGATATGCTGGCAACACTGGAATCCATATGGGGCATTTATCAGCCCGACCTTCGCAAGGTTACTTCAGATGCATACGAACAAAGCCTGCTTTACAGTGAACATACGTGGGGCCTTGCCAACCAGCACTACCTTAAAGTACCGTATGGAAAGGCCTGGAATGAATTATGGGAAAGAGGATTGCCTCCCCAGTACAAACTGATGGAAAGGTCGTGGAAAGATCATGCTGATTATATCAATAATGTTCAGAAGCTTGTGGCCAACCCGTATCATGACGAGGTTGCATCGCTTGCCGATAATGTCAGCTATCCAGAGAATCGGATAGTGGTCTACAACCCTCTTCCCTGGAAACGGGATGGCGAAATTGATCTTGACACCCGTCTTATTTTCGGAAATAATTTTGTTTCACTGAAGCCTGTTGACGGAGGTCCTGTAATAGTGGTCTCCCATGAATATCCGGCAGTTGAAGATAAAGCGCCTATGTCGCGGTTTGTTGTAAGAGATATCCCCGCCATGGGGTATCGTACATATATTGCATCAGATGAAAGTGCAGGGATTCCTGAGATGAAAACAGATCTTAAAAGAGGTATTATTGAAAGCCCGTTCTTTATAGCGACTATTGATGCTAAACGAGGTAGAATTACAAGCCTGATCGACAAACGGAGTTCAAAAGAGCTAGTCGACAGTGATGCACCACAGGGGTTCGGCCAATATTTTTACGAACGGTTCGGATACAAGCAAATTCATGATTGGATTGCAAGGTCATTATACCCGCAGTATGAGGCCCATAAGTTTATTTTTGCAGCTTATGATATGCCTCAGGATATTGAATATAGCTCAGCTCTTCCTGAAGACATGACCCTTACTTTAGAAAAATCGCCCATCGATGTAAAAGCAGTGATGACCGGAACCATACCTGGCCCCGGACAACCGCAGCAGATTACAATCGCCCTGACCCTATCGGGATTAATGCCTGTTGCCGATCTTGAAGTAAGCTGGCAGAAACAACCTGATACATGGCCTGAAACAGCATGGATTTGCCTTCCCTTTAAGTGCGACAACCCTAAGTTTAGGCTTGGCCGACTGGGTGCCGACGCCGATCCGGTAAAAGATATGGTTGTAGATAATGCAAATTATCATCTTTGGTGGATCGATACAGGAGTCGCTGTTTATGATGGAGAAAGCGGGACTGGCATCGGTATCTGTTCTGATGATGCACCTCTGGTGAGCCTTGGTGAGCCTGGTGAGTACAAATTTGATAAACGTTATGAGCCTGAGAAACCCTATATCTATCTGAATCTCTATAATAACCATTGGCGAACCAATTTCCCTTCCTGGATTGGTAACGGTCAACGTATGAGTGCCAGAGTGAGAATATGGACCTTTGATAAATTCAATTCAGAAAGCGCCCTTTATACGCCGGCGATGGAAGTCCGCATGCCCTTGCTTGTAGCATGTTCCAAAGTGAAGCATGGCAGCTTGCCCGTTACTCAATCCGGCATTTCCCTGTCGCGCAAAGGGGTTGCTCTTACTGCCTTCGGCCATAACCCTGATGGTGAGGGAACAATTCTGCGGGTTTGGGAACAGGGAGGCAGATCAGGTAAACTTGAAATTACCCTGCCCACTGGCTCCAGGTTTGTTTCTGCAGTTCCGGTGAACCTGCGGGGTGAAAAATGCGACGTTCCTGTTCATATAACAGATGGCAAGTTATCTTTCTTCCTGAATGCTTATGCTCCAGCTAGCTTTGTATTGAAAGAGTAGCCAAAAGAAGAATCATTTCATGGGTGACAAAGTTGATTGCTGACAATGGAGTCAGGCAGATAAATTCTGCCATACGGCTTATATATGAATTAGTTGAGTACAGAAAGAATGATTCAAATAATCATTAACAAATTTCACGATTAACTGATCAATGGTAAACAGCAAAATCATTTATGGAGTACCCTTCCTCATTGTCCTTACCAGTCAGGAATAGGCGGACCCAACGGGTTTGTGATGGTGAAAAACGGCTGGTACCTGTACTTAAGGTTCCCTCATTTGTAGAATATACAGTTTCCCAGACCTCACCATTGTCAGAGACCTGAATAAGATAAGATTTCGGGTTTTGGCTCCAATCCCAGGATAATTCAACACGCGATACGGTTTGTATTTCACCAAGATCAACTGCCAGCCATTGAGGTTTACCCTTTTCAGATATCCAACCAGAACTTCTGTCAACATCAACAGCATATTCTGCCCGGCTTGAACCATTATCTCTTACCAATACGGATGATGCCTTAACTGGCCTTCCCTGCGCTAAATTTCGGCGAGATTCCCTTTGTTGTGGAGTCAATACTGAAAAGTCCCGGAAACTCCTGACAGTATCTGTTGGGCTATCAGTAAGAAGAACCTCAGCCTGATAATGTGCTGCCTGTTCAGGGATGCCGACTGTGAATGCCAGCCTGGTTGTTTCATATCCTGCAACATTTGTGCGAACGGTTTTTTCAAATATCGTTTTTTCGCCAAGTGACAACCGGAACCGGACATTACCCTTCCAGTCTTTTTCAAGATCGTTGAAGATGATAACGGGAAATTCGTGAGTTTCGCCTGATGAGAATTCATCCTCCCATACATCAAGCATTAATCCAACGGGAGCAAAAGCATCGCGGACATACTTATAGAAATAAGGATTCCAGGTGAGTTTCTCCACGTCTATCCAGTCATCACTGGTTTGGCCATCGTGACGAGAATAACCAAGGCCGCAGAAATGCAGAACTGCAGCTGCCTGCCTGTGGGCACGGAAAAATTCAGTTATTGCGGCCATGTCACGGGCATAAAGCAAGCGTCTTTGCTCTACTGTAGCTGAAGGATCCATCAGGTAATCAAATGGCAGTTTAGAGAGTGTTGTGGTGGAACCATCGCGATTGAGCCATAATCCTCCATATTCATTGATAATAACCGGATTATTTCGAAGCAATTTTTCCTTTGCAAAAGGCTGAGCAATAAGCAGTCCTGCTTTCGTACCGGGATCTTTTGCCAGATCAGGCATTCTGAAAGGCTGATTTGGTCCAAAAATAAAATGATATGGATGACATTCGTCAGCATCTCCTTCATCTACAGGTTCTCCCCACCCATTGTTCCATGGACGGTCTGAGAAGTCGAGTGATCGTACTTTTTGAATTGCCTTGCCTGTTTCCGGCGAATATGTTTCATTTGCGGCGTCCCAGATTACCACACACGGATGATTCCAGCGTTCTTTCATCCATTCACGAAATTCAACCGCCAGTACATCCGCATTTACCCTTGTTGAAACACCCCACCAGATCGGGTATTCATCCTGGATCAGAAAGCCCTCTTCATCGGCAATCCGGTACCAAAGTTCAGGGGCAAAGCCAATGCATAGACGAAAGGAGTTCCAGTGCATCTCGTGAAATCTTTTGTATAAGAGCCTGATCCATTCTTCATTCCAGGGCTTGTCTCCGCGTAAAGAATCTTCAAGGAAGCGAAGCATAGTAATGTTGGTACCACGCATAAAATAGGGCTTACCGTTAAGAACAGCATGACCTGTAGCCGGGTCGAGCCGGAAGGAACGCATTCCAAATCGAGCAGTAAAATTGTCGGCAGCGCTTTGTGCTTCAACCTCATAGAGGAAAGGATCTTCGGGTGACCAGAGACGACATCTACGAATGGGCACTTTTGTACTTCCGGTCTGTTCGATTTCAGGAGAACAGGCCGGAATAATATAATCGGATTCACCCACAACCTTCCGAGACTCTGCTTCGCGTATAATGATATGCAATTTCGTATCAACAGATACCGGAGCGCACTTTACCCATGCATGTACAGTTACTGAGTTATTTTTAATATCAGGGACTGCCTGTATATTAACGATATATGGAGAACCTGACATAATCAGTTCTACATTGTCATATATGCCGGGGATGAAGCGGCTTTTTTCACCATCTGTACCAGATTCGACTAAATCTGAAACAGCATTGCGATCAGCACCGACACGGATTATCAATTCGTTTTCGCCTGGCTTCAATGCATCTTTAATATTGAACAATCCCATTGTGAAACATGGAATATGATCACCAATCAACTTTCCGTTAAGAATTACGCGGGTACCATACATCGCCTTGCCGATCTTAAGTTGAACAACCGCAGGAACAGGTTCTGAAATATTGAATGTTCGGCGATACCAGAAAGCATCTCTTCGCGGATCTTTTTGCGAAATGGAGCTTCTGTCAGAAACTTTTGGACCCGCATTTATAAACGCCGGTTTCGACATATCCAGTAAGCCAGGAACAACTATTTCATGGTCGAACTTGTCTGGAGTTTTATCCATTCCTCCTTCCGCAATTTGCCAGGTACCGTCCAGGGAAATTACTTTTCTCCCGGATTGGTCGTTTGCCTTATCAAAATTTCCATAAACATTAGCGGCAACTATTAATGCCGTCATGCCTAAAATGATTTTGTAAATTCTTAAGGTCATTTTTATCTTGGTTTTATATTACTTATCACTAAAATCTCACTAAAAGGATTCACTTTTTTGATATACCATGTCATTATAAAGTATTTCATTGAAATTAAATTGCATATTAAGATACTATATTTATAATTACCTGAAGATAAAACTGTAGCCACCAATAAATATAGTTTCCATTTTATGATTAATTAGATTGATTATCAGAAAATTGATTTATCAATACAGATTACCGTGGTAAGAATTACTTGTACGGTAACCTCTGACAGGTGTTCCGTGCAAGTATAGATTAAACCATTTCCCAACCATTTCTGACTGGTTCCCTTATAATTTCGTCTGCATCAGGTAAGCCAACGGCTTTCATATTATCCGGATCCCAGTAAATTTTCTTACCACCAAGTCTCAGGGAGAGTACGCCAAGAAGTACGATCTCTACAAGCCGCGCAGCATACTCAAAGTTAGACATTCCTGCTGGTCCTCCTTTTATTGCATCGATCCATTCCCGGTGGTGTCCTTTCGATCGTGGAATGGAGGGGACAGGTGGATTAAATGAGCTTTGCAGACTCTCCGGAAAGATAAGCGGAGGACTACTGGTACCTCCATTATTTATTATTATACCTTTATCACCAATAAACATGGCACCCCTGCTGTTTAAAGAGAAGTTCTTTGGCAATAAGTCCGGGAGGAAAGGTTTCAGTCCACCCGAATACCAGGTCAAATTGAACTCCGGTTGTTCACCGTTTTCGCTAAAATGGTAATTACCAATTTCTCCATACGGGGCGATATCTTTGCTTCCATTATTCCCTGCAGGAAAAACCTCTACACTCTCAGGCGCATGGAGTTTAAAAGCCCATGTTGTTGAATTCATATCATGGCAACCAAAATCTCCAAGAGCTCCACAGCCAAATGCCCAGAAATCACGCCATTTTACAGGTGTATAAACTTTATTGTATGGTCGCCATGATGTAGGGCCAAGCCACAGGTCCCAGTTAAATCCAGTCGGGACAGGAGAAGAGTCTTTTGGGAATCCACTTAGTCCGGGCAGCCACCTCGTAGCATTAACCCAGGAATGAGCTTCCCGCACTGTTCCAATTGCACCGGCCCGAAGGTATTCAATAGTCAGCCGGAGGTTGTCATCACTGGTACCCTGGTTTCCCATTTGGGTTGCCAGTCTGGTCTCACGAGCAACATCCCGTACCTTCCTTGCTTCCCAGATATTATGTGTTAACGGTTTTTCGCAGTAAACATGTTTCCCTGCGCGCATAGCGAGGATAGATATATAGGCATGGGTATTGTCAGGGGAGGCACATACTATCGCATCAAGTGATCGCTCCTTTTCCAGCATCAAACGGAAATCCTCATACTCGGCAATTTTATAGTTTGGTGTTTTACCGGAATAAAAAGCCTCAATAAACTTTTTTGTTGGTCCGCGACCAGTGTCAAAACTATATAATATATCATTCGTCCAGAATGTTGGAGGGATCCGCAATCGATGTCAACCTGATATCTTTAAGTTTTAGAAGCTCGTTGATGCTGAACATCGATTGTCCTCCGGCTCCAACAATACCAATGTTTACCATGTCGCTTGGTGGAATATATCCTTTGCCACCGATAACATGACGGGGAAGGATCATTAACCCAACAGAAGACATCGCTGTACCTTTTATAAACTGCCTTCTTGGCATGTCGTTTTTGCTAATGGTTTTCATTTGTAACTATTTATCAGGATAAGCAATTATTTTTCCGAGTGACTGTAGCATTTTAGTTATAAATTGTTACCCTTATGGGTTTATGAACCTGAATACCTGCAATTTTTAATCCGGAATAGAAATCTTGTGATACATATATACCTAATTAATAAAATTAATAATAATTCTATTTGGAATTGACTATTATGTTAATTTCTTTACTGGTATCCGGAATTTATTTCTGGTTAATTACAGATGAAAAGCCTAAATTCGTTTTAAGTAAATTGAAATTAGAATTGGAAGAAAAGGTTATTTCAGTAAATTATTCGCAAATCATATAAAAAGGATACTTATGGCAAGGAAGAATCTTATAGCTGCACTTTACCTGATGACGATTCTAATGCAGTGTAAAAGTCAGAAGGACGGGATAATAATGACAGTAAAAGGACCTATTTCAGACAAAGATATGGGGGTAACTCTTATTCATGAACATATTCTTGTCGATTTCATAGGAGCTGATTCGATAACTGAAAAAAGATGGGATAAATCAAAAGTTATTGCCAGGGCATTACCATTTCTGAAGCAAATTAAGAATCTGGGTTGCCGAACATTCATTGAATGCACTCCGGCATATCTTGGGAGGGATCCTCTGCTGCTTAAAGCTTTATCAGATTCCTCCGGACTTAATATTATTACAAATACGGGATATTACGGAGCTGGGAATAATAAATATATTCCGGAATATGCTTTTACGGAAACAGCTGATCAACTATCGGCAAGATGGATAGAGGAGTGGAAGAGTGGCATTGATGATACGGGTATTAAACCGGGATTTATTAAGATAGGAGTTGATGACGGAAAATTATCGGAACTTCATAAAAAATTGGTTGTAGCTGCAGCACGTACACATTTAAAAACCGGACTGGCAATTGCCTCGCATACCGGTCCTGCGATACCGGCATTTGAAGAGCTTGAAATTCTGAAAAATGAGGGAGTCGCACCCGAAGCATTTATATGGGTCCACGCCCAGATGGAAAGTGATATCAGTGAACATATAAAAGCTGCCACAATGGGTGCTTATATCAGTCTTGATGGGATAAATGAAAATAATCTTTCAGATTATATAAAAATGATTAAAAACATGAAAGCAAATAACCTACTGAATAAAGTGCTGCTATCTCACGATGCCGGATGGTATCACCCCGGTGAGGAAAATGGTGGTGAGTACAGGGGTTACACAACCCTTTTTGAAAAACTTATCCCTGCGTTACGGAATGAAAACTTTTCTGAGGAGGAGATAAAACAACTTCTGGTAATCAATCCATCCATGGCATATAAAATAGAAATTCATGCATCCATCGAGCCTGCTCGCAGGACAACTAATAATTCAGGCAACTGATGAACCAAACGCTAATGGAATTGCCAGACTAAAATTTTACTTATTCATTTGGATATTGGAAGAATCTAATTATTCAGTAAATTATTCAAAAAAATCAAAGCAGTTGGATTAAATTCAACCCTGTCAACTAATTGAACTTCGCAAAGCCGGAACATACCTTTACCATATTTCAGCTCACCGGCTGCCATAACAGTACCTTTATCGGCTACCCAGTTGGAAGCTCCGCTTGAGAGGATTGGATCCCAGCCGGTAGCAGAAAAGGTATATGCCAGAAGAGGTTTGATAAGGCTTTCTTTTCCGTCGTACCAAAAGCGGAAATCAAAAGGTTCGAAATTCTTTACAAGAGAATGGCCTGTTTCAGGGGAGGCAAAATAGTAGTCTCCCATGCTGGTTTTCTCTACTGAAACAATAGTGTTGACTATATTATATTGCCTGGCCCCAAGCTCTATAAACAAGGCTTTTTTCCCGGAATGGACCAACGCATTTACCTGGTCCTCTATTGTTGCATATATTGTGAAATCATCTATCAGTATCAAATCAGCAGTTTCTATAGACGGGGCTCGCAGACACTTTGCCTGCTGAACCAGCTGTTCTGCCCTTCCATTTGATTTGCCAACTACAAATACTTTGCTCTTCGATTTCGCAGGTTTTGGAAAAACTTCAAATTCAAATTTATTCTGGAATACGGACTCACCCGTTTCATTCACCAGTGCAGTACGCAAGGTATAAGAGGTGCGATTGGAAACAGATGGAGTTTTCCAATTTAAAAACCCCTGAAATTGGGAACTATTTATCGGGATATTGGCTGCAACCTGGTTTGCAAACACTACTTTACCATCTTTTTCAACCTGATATTTCAACAGGTATCCTGGTGGAATTGAATTGAGGTCATTGCAGACCCAGAGTTCAACAGCAGTTGTGTCACCTCCAAAAAAATTTCTCCGGTCGCTGCGCAATGAAACCATCAGTGGTTCCAGGGCATCCCGGTAAGCAAAATAGGCTTTCTTCGGCTGACGGTCTACATCCATGATACTTTTCATCCATCCTGCAGGCCAGGCATCAATGAAGAGGTGTACCGCAAAAGAAACCATTCTTGGATCACGGCGAAAAGTCTCTGTCACAAATTTGACAGCCCAGGCCTGATACTCCTGGCTTGACTCTATCCAGTCGTTAAGTGAGTGCTGGGTATTGTACCACATGTAGTGAAATCGTTGAGTCTGTGCCATTGAAATCCTGTTGGCAGTCCAATTCTTCTCATCCTCTTTGTCTCTGGGCAACCAATCCTTAGGGTAATACTTTAGCATCACGTTGAGCGGATCAAGTCCTTCTGCTCCGAATTCGCCGCAAGCGTAGAGCCAGTTTGGCTTTACCAGCTGCCAGTAACCCTTGTACATTTCTCCCAATCCCAGGCCATGACCATTGTACCAGGTATTATAGCAGTGATTATCCGGCAGACCCGGCGAAGGTGGGTCATAATCACCATCTCCGGCCTTGATAACCCGGTCGGGGTTGGCAATCAGAACCGACTGATCCAATGCGGCAAACAGCCGATAGTACTCTTCAGAAGTGTTCAAACTTCTTTGAGGGAATCCTTCCGCATTTGGGAATCGCTCATTAATATACGTAACCATAATAGAGGAAGGATGTCTGCGCACCAATCGTTCCATTTCTCCCGCCTGTCTTGCAGCTTCAGCAAATTGAGTTCTGGTCAGGCTTCCAAACAGTGGCAAATCAGACTGATTCATAAGCCCAAGCATATCGCAAAAATCGTAAACCTCCGACTGTACGGGTCGCTGGGTAAAACGTAAGTAGTTCATATTGCATAGCTTTGCCAGCAAGATATCGTCGCGAAGCTGGTCCCAGTCTTTGCGAATGACATCTTGCTGCTCGAAACCCATAGTGTTAGCTCCACGCAAACGAACCATCTTACCATTGAGAAACATTCGTCCCCTGGGAATATTTATAGTATCCATGGTAAAGCTTCGCATACCAAACTGCTGCACCCGGGTATCTCTGAGGTTGCCGTCTTCATCGTACACTTTTACCTGGATCTGGTACAGCCACGGGGTTTTGGTAT
Source organism: uncultured Bacteroidales bacterium (assembly GCA_963789465.1). Lineage (GTDB taxonomy): Bacteria > Bacteroidota > Bacteroidia > Bacteroidales > VadinHA17 > LD21. The sequence goes on along the minus strand of CAWBLL010000019.1, from coordinate 433,215 downwards.
CCCAATAGCGAAAGTTCTTCATTTCTATTGGGATCTTCATAAAATTGGAACCATAACCCATTTTCAGCCTTTTGTTTTCCCAGTCGGTTGGTTTTGCCAGATCTCCAATTCCCGGAATGTTGGTGGTTCTTGGAATATACTCAACGCTTTCTGCTACTTTTTCAGAAAAATTCTGCCCATAAACTGAAATTTTAAGCTTCAAATCTACGGGGTATTTATCATAGTTATTTACCTCTATCCATGCTTCAGCCTGTGAATTTTCTGGTTGAGGGCGGACAAAAATATCATTTATATGAAGCGACGAACGGGACTCCAGGTAGCAGTCCTGGTAAATACCCATACCTGGTGGGCAGTGATGCCATCCTGCTCCAGGATCGTTGTAACCTGGCCCGGATGCGGCATAAATCTTGTTGCCCTGTACTGAATTATTTTTATCATCAACCATTGTGGTTGTAGTGTAGTCATTTTCGACTTTTACCAGGATAGAGTTATGTCCGACCTTTGCAATCTGAGATATTTCAAATTCAAAGGGAGCAAAAAACCCTTCATGAGATCCGCAATAGCTCCCATTCACGAATACAGAGGCCTTATAGTCCACTCCCTTGAAGCAAATAAATATGGTCCCCAATGAAAAGTCATCTTTTGACAAATCAACTTCCTTAAAATAGTAGGTGACTGCTCTGCCAAGCGGCGGACCAAAATGTGGTATTTTAACATTTCCCCATTTACCCTCGCCCCTGAGCAAGGCTGGAAAGTTGTCAATATCACTTTGAGTTTCCATTCGCCAGCCAAATTCGGTTAAAGGGATCTGATGACGAAGAGAGACAACAGCAGGAGCCACATTTTGCATAAACGGCTCATACTGCTTTCTCAATTTATCCAACTCGGCATACAGCTCCTCTTTGGTGGAAATTTCAATAACAGATTTAAAAACTGCTGATGGATTGTGAGCTACAGCCAATGAAATATCTTGTAAAACTGGCGGTTGAGGAACAACAAGCAACTTAGTCCGGTTGTCATACTCATTTGTTCCTATGTCTGCAAATTTATCCTGTGAAAATACAGGTCCGGTCATCCAGAGGGAGAAGCAGATCAGGGCATGAGGCAGTAATTTTGTCATGATGCAGTCATTGAGTAGTCATTAAGTAGTCAAATTTAATAATATTATGACCATCAATGACGGCCGCAGGCCAAATGACGCGAGAAGCGCAAATGACATGCGAAGCATAAATGACCATCAATGAGGGCCGCAGGCAAATGACGCGAGAAGCGCAAATGACCATTAATTATGAACCTGTATCTGTAATCCCACCTTATCAAAAGGAAATGGTTGGATATTTATAAACTTTTGAATTTCCTCATAATTTAAGTTTTCCGGAAGATCCCCAACATCGCTGAGTGTTATATCATTCTGAAGCATGAAGTCACCATACCGGGCGACAGGGGTTCCGATCATGACATTATCCTTTACCAGTATCAACCGTCTTCCCGGATTGCTAAAATAGTTTTTGAGTTCGGGATATTTTTTCTGATAAACCTCACTCATGATATTTACCTCATTATTGAGCCGGTTCTGCAGCAGAGGGCTTTCCAGCCATTCTTTCCAGTAGCTATCGTCCCAATGATTATTGCCAACTGCCACTTTGCATTCCATAAAAATATTGTCTGATACCCTGTTATCATGTGCTCCATTTGAAAAGACTGCCGCAAAGCAGGAAAAATGCCCCGGGTTGCCTACCTTATAAAAGAAATTGTTTTTCACAGCCATTCCTCCTGAACCATCATCGAAATAAATACCACACATGCTGGTTTCCGGATTTTCAGGCTGAATATTTAAAATATAGTTATACTGTAGAACAGTGCCACGGGCAGAGGGATTTCTTCCAGTATAAATAGCACCCATATCATCAGCATCAGTACACACATTTTCGATTTTGTTATATTCTATAAGGTGATCATTCCCCATAAAGTAGATTGCCTGATGCTTCATATCGTGAAAGTAACAGTTGCGTATTATATTACCCACACCTATCAATGAAACTGCAGGTGAGTAAGTATTATTAATCCGGTCTGTATTTTTAAACTCACAATTGTAAACAAGGTTATTTCCTGGTTCGAGCTGTTTCCGATCGCCTCCGTAAATAATAAAACCACCTGTTCCGGTATTTGAAACCAGGCAGTTCCTTATAGTAATGTTTTTAAACTCGCCATCCTTGATTAAATACTGCCTTGGTCCAAAATCTATATCCAGGTCTTGTTTATTGTCTTTCAATGACACGCCAAGGCTGACAGCCACTGTCCCCAGATTGGAAAACCGGCAACTGTCGATGCAGACATCATGTGATTTCGCAAGTAAAATTCCCATACCCCTGGAACATATGAAATTTATCCCTTTAATATTAATTGAACAAGAGTTTCGAATTGTTATAATAGGCGATTCCAATAGAGAAACTTCAATATCGGACTTTGTCAGTGATGATGAAGGATAAATATACAGCCTTCCTGTAGTACGGTCAAGGTAGTATTCCCCGGGCTGATCAATTTCTTCAAACAGGTTGTATGCGTAATACCCACGGACGGAAAGACCGGCATATTCATTTGAGGCCGGATAAATAGTTGACATGACTCCATATATATGAGGTTGCTCTATTTTAAAACTCTTTTTCTGGTAATCAATACTTTCAATTTTAAGGTTGTCATCATTAAATCCGTACGAAAATTTTCCATGGAGCCAGATATCTCTGGCATTTTTCCATCGTTCGGGCCGATCGTACTCATATCCAAATTCGGGACCGCGATTTGAGAAATCACCGTCGCGGGGAACAGAGCCTTTATCGTACACTTTACCAATTTTTAATATCCCCTCATTGGGGTAGCGGGCCAGGATTTGAGGATTCCCATTAATAAAAAGTTCAAGCGGAGCCGGCTCAGGGACAGTACCAAAGCCATGTTGCCTTAGTATTCCAAAATCAGCAATCCCTTCCTTTTTCAAATCAATAAACCAAACACTTTCTCTCGCTTCCGGAGGCAGCCTCTCCAGCATGGATTTTTGCTTCAATTCCCGGAAATGTTCTCCATTTATTTTTCTCCCGCCACTAAGGATGACCTGTTCATTATTGTACGCTGCAATTGTTATAGATGTTCCAACGGCAGGCATAATTCCATCAAATGTTGTTCCATGGGAAATAAAATAAAGTCCCTCTCTGAATAAAACATCAATATGAGTCACTGACTTTCCCTCATCCTTTTTAATCAGTACGTCAATAGCCCCCCTTGCACGTTCAAGCGAAGCAAACGGATTATCAATGCTTCCATTATTATTGTCTGATCCCCTGGTTGAAATATAGAAAGTGATCGTCCTATCCTCCTGTTCAACAGAATCGGCTTTTATGCTGTAATTTATCAATTGTAGCATAACAAAAATCAATAATGTATTTTTCATGGTCGTATTGATTTAAATATAATCGTATGATAAACCCGGAGCAGATTGTCTAAAGACTTCAACCTTATTCTTATGAATCGCGCACTTAAAATTAAAAATTAAAATTGACTTATGCTTCTGTCTTTTTCTAAATATAATGTGATTAAGACCAGTGGAAATGTTTATGCATATTTTTTTTGGTATTCTCTTGATAATTAGCTCCATGACAACAGCAATGAATTTAGTGCCTGATGACATCTGCCAATATTCATAAAATTCAAAATGCCCGGGACAAGGTTTATAAATTATTTAATTGGACTCTTGAGTAATTTCATATATTAATCTGTATCTTTGATATTGGTCAAACAAAAACAGCCGCCATTGCAATTAACTACTGGTGATATTGAATTGGTCGAGCGTCTTCAGAAAGGTGACACTGAGGCATTTGACAGTTTGTATGAAAAATATTCAGGAATACTTTACGTTTTTGGTTTAAAATATCTCCGGTCGGCCTCTGACTCTGAGGATCTTGTTCAGTCAATATTTTTAAAGATATGGGGAAACCATAAAAATCTCAAAAAAGAGGCGTCGTTTAAGTCATATCTATTTACAATAGCATACCATGAGATATGCAATCTTTTCCGGGAAAGGAATTATCATAGGAGATTCGTTGACGATGCTGTCAGTAAGTATGTCCACTCATCATCCGACACGGAAGATAGTGTTGAAGCACAGTCTACCCTGGAACATGTTCAACAAATCGTCAATAAACTCCCCGAAAGGCAAAAATTGATCTATATGAAAAGCCGGAATGAAGGAAAATCAACTAAGGAGATTGCCGAAGAGTTTGAGCTGTCGCCCGGCACAGTAGACAATTATATTTCAGATTCACTCAAAATTATTCGTAACCGCCTGAAAGAAACCATTTAACAATCTTTCTTTTATTTATTTCTCCTATTAATTATCTGCAATTATTTTTCATTCACATATCGAATTCAGTCCTCTCCTACTAATATATTTAAAATAAGGTTATTATACTTTGGAAAGGATTCCACCTCCAAGAAAATTTTCTTTGTTGATAAAAAATCACCATTTAAATATGAGAAATAACTTTCTCAAGCATATAATAGAAAAATGAAAAGAAAAAACTACGTATCTCTGGTAAATTAACAAACAGGTAAATTGACTATAAGGCAGAATTTTGATAATCATTTTTGTTTGGTTCTTAGGGTAAGAGGTTTTGTGAGTTGACTGGCAGGTATTTGCGGCTCAATGTATAAGTATTTTTCCGCAATACCTGTCAGTTTTATTTTTGAACCTGTCCTCTCCTGCTGAAAAACCAGAAACTTTACAAATTGGGTAATATTCCGATAAATATCAGGAAATGAATAAATTTTAAAAAAACAAATATTAAAGATGATTGCGGGTATAATAAGTGCATTTTTAATATGAGATTCACCCCATATGTGGGTATAATAGGGATTAACACGGGGAATTTTAGTATCTGACCAAAAACGCAAATTAACAATGTTGAAATCTGAAGATAAAGAAAAAATTGAAAAATATATTGAGGGGAGGGCAAAGGAGAGCGAATATGCCTTGATTGAGGATTTATTTTTAAACGGAGAGACTAACGAGACACTTAGGAATTCACTTAAAAAAGACTGGTTTGGTATGGTGAATGATAAGTCCGGCAATGGCACTGATCTCAGTCATGTTCTGGACAGGGTTCATCATATGATCAGAAATGAGGAGAATACACGCCGGAAGAAACCGTTATTGATAATTCTGCAGATGTATAGGAAAGCAGCAGCCATATTACTTATACCTTTATTAGTTGCAGTGTCGGGATACTATTTCCTGGAAACCAAAGCAGAAAAGGACCAAATCTCGCAATCTTCAATATATGCTCCTTTGGGAGCAAGGGTTTCATTCAAACTGCCTGATGGTACCACCGGAATGCTAAACAGCGGTTCCAGCCTTGTTTATTCGATGCCATTTAATAATGATCGCAGGGTAGGTCTGGAAGGAGAAGCATGGTTTAATGTTTTCCATGATGAAAAACATCCATTTGAAATTACGTCAGGCACTTCCACAGTTACGGCATTTGGTACTCGTTTCAATATAAGCGCCTATCCTTATGATGGATATGTTGAAGTTGTGCTTGAAGAAGGAAAAGTCAATTATAAGAATAAGGAGTCATTTAAAGACGTTCCAATCTACCCATCAGAAAGGCTGATTTTTAAGAATGGGAAGATAACTAAAATAGTTACTGATCCGGCAAAGTACAACTCATGGACGGAGGGCAAGCTTGTTTTCCGCGGTGATCCAATGGCGGAAGTAGCCAGGCGTTTAGAACGGTGGTATAACGTTAAGATAAATATCGCTGATAAAAAACTGGAAAAGTATTCATTCAGAGGAATTTTTCTTGACGATTCACTGGAAGATGTCCTTAGATTTTTGTGCATGACCTCACCTATCACATATAGTGTTTCTCAAAGAGAATTATTGCAAGATGGGACATACAAAAAAGAAGAAGTTACAATCAATCTGAAATAATTATTTTCAAAACCTCAATCCAAAAAGCCATGAAAAAAACTAACGTACCGTAGAGACATAATTGAAAAAAGGGAAATTGCGTCAACAATTTCCCTAAAAAACATTTTTCAATATTTTTTAACCAAACTATACTACAAACTTATGAAAAAAAACAAACCTTTCGGGGAATTGTTTTGTAGTTCTCTGAAGAAAACCCTACTAATTATGCGCATTGCTGCTATTCTTATGATCCTCGGAATTCTGCAAGCACGTGCCAGTGAAGCCTATTCCCAGAAGACGAAGCTATCTGTCAATTTTTCTCAAACCGAACTTCTCAAGGTACTTGATAAAATTGAGGCTGAAAGCGAATTCTTCTTTCTGTACAATGAAAAACTGCTTGACACAGACCGTAAAGTCAGCATCACGGAAAAAGACCAGCCAATCAACGTAATTTTGGATGATCTGTTTGCTGGTACTGATGTTAAGTTTTCTATCATCGACCGAAAGATTATCCTTGCCCCTGATTTTCTGACAGAGGCAGCAGTTCAACAGCAGAATAAAGTTTCCGGGACAATTACCGATGAAACCGGGAGCCCGTTACCTGGTGTCAATATTACAATTGAAGGGACCACTATCGGTGCCATATCTGACGCTAACGGGAAATACTCAATCAATCTGCCCACTCAAAGTGCCGTACTCGTTTTTTCATTTATGGGATACAACACACAAAAAGTGACCTCAGATGGTAAAACTCCCGTTGATATACAAATGACCACTTCAGCTATGGCACTAGGTGAGGTAGTAGTAAGCAGTATAGGTTATGGTACCCAGAAGAGAAAAGATTTGACTGGATCCGTTGCTCAGGTGAAAAGTGATGACCTTCTAAAAACGTCAGTGGTTGGGTTCGACCAGGCACTGCAGGGTAAGATGGCTGGCGTTCAGGTTACCAATAACAGCGGAGAACCAGGAGGAAGCCGGTCAATCCGAATCCGCGGAGTAGGTTCGATCAATTCTTCCAATGAACCTTTGTACATCGTTGATGGTGTTCCTTATGGCGATCTCAACGCCATTAACGTAAATGATATAGAACGCATAGACGTCCTGAAAGATGCAGCTGCTGCATCCATTTATGGATCAAGGGCTTCGAACGGTGTGGTATTGGTAACAACGAAGCACGGAAAGAAAGGCTTTGCTGTCAGTTTCGATGCGTTTGCCGGGGTACAAACCGTTGGGAAAAAAATCAAAGTACTTAATGGTTCCCAGTTTGCTGAACTGGCTAATGAAAACCTTGTCAATGGTGGATTACCTGCCAACCCAATGTGGAGCAGCCCGTCGACTGTTCAGAACAATGACTGGCAGGCAGCACTGTTCCAACCCGCCGCCATGCAAAATTACAACCTTAATATTTCCGGGGGAGGAGATAAAGTAACCACAATGTTTTCATTCGGTTACCTTGACCAGGGCGGTATTATAATCGGTTCCAATTATAAACGTTACACAGTCAGGTTAAATACAGATTTCAACATATCCAAAAGAGTGAAAGCGGGTATAATTGTGAATGGCGCTTTTGCCCAAAAGAAAAATATCAGTTCAGGAGGTGATATGTCTGCAATAAATGCGGCTCTTTATATGGCCCCGACCACTCCCGTCAAAACCGACAAGGAGGGTTTATTTGGACTAAATCCCGATGGCAGTATGGATCCTAACGGCAATTCATTTTATGGCTATGACGGATATGTTTACCATACAAGATTCTCAAATGTCAATTATTTCCCTCAGAACGTCAATAATCCTGTGGGTATTAGCGATAAATATTTAAGAGACCTGAATTCAAGTCAGGATGCTCTTGCTTCAGCTTACCTTGAACTGGAAGTGATTACAGGCTTAAAAATTAAAAGCACCATAAACCTCACATATGGTAATGGATTAAGCGAAAACGGAAGGAAAGCCGCGCCTGACGCTCTCAACTTAATGGCTCAGTTAAATTCTACACCTACTTATAACCAGGGTTGGAGCAAATCTGACCAGTGGAACTGGGTGAACACTATTGCTTACGCCAGAAGCTTCGGCAATCACAATATTTCGGCAATTGCGGGAATTGATGCCCTGCAGCTCAATTCCACTTTTGTGAATATCAGTACGACAAATGCCCCTGACGACCAACAATCCATTAGCGCTTCAAATATCGACACGCGTATTACCAGCGGTTATCCGAGCGACTATGGCTTGTTATCCTATTTCGGAAGGGCATCTTACGATTATGAGGGTAAATACTTAATTTCCGGAACCGTAAGAAGAGATGGATCTTCCAATTTCGGGCCCAACAATAAATATGGGGTATTCTATTCAGGTTCCGCCGGATGGAGGATCTCCCAGGAAAATTTCATGAAATCTATCGATTTTATCAGTGATTTAAAGCTAAGAGCCAGTTACGGAACAGTAGGCAACCAGAATATACCTCCCTTCAAATACCTGAGTACATACTCAAATGATGCGGGAACCTACCAATATACCTTTGGACCGGATAAGACTCCTATTCCAGCTATCTATCAGAATAATTTTGGGGATCCCAACATCCATTGGGAAAAATCGACCCAGATAGATTTGGGATTTGATCTCTCAGTCATGAAAAATAAACTGTCATTCACTTTTGATTACTATAAGAAAAAGCTGGAGGACCTTCTGGGGTATTTTCCTGTACCCGCATACACAGGAGTATTTGGGTCGACCCTGTTAAAAAACGGTTTTTCAATGGAAAACAGTGGGGTTGAACTTGCAGCCGATTATCGTGAGAGCATTGGCCAGGTGAATTTTACTGTCGGTGCCAATTTTGCCTACCTCGACAATAAAGTCACTAAGCTTACGGATAACCAGGGAGCTTATGTAACTCAAAGCATTTCACTTACTGCCCATGATGGAGGCGCAATTACCCAAACAGCTGTAGGAGGCCGTATAGGTAATTTCCTGGGATATGAGACTGCGGGTATTGCCCAAACCGATGCAGAAGCAGCTGCAGCGCCTCTGGGAGGACTTTCAGCAGGTGACAGACTTTATGTCGATGTAACTCCTGATGGTATTATAAATGCAAGTGACAAGGTATCTCTGGGAAATGGATTGCCTAAATACACTTTTGGCTTTGACCTGAAAGCTGATTACAGGGGTTTTGATATTAGTGCTTTTTTCAACGGTCAGGCAGGTGTTCAGATAGCAAATATGCTGCACGGTGCAATCTATGATATGAGGTACCACAACTCCACCGGCATTGTAAATGCCTCAGCAGATCTGCTGAACAGGTGGACCGGACAGGGCACATCGAATACCATGCCGCGCAATAACTATATAGCACCTACCTCAAATGACTGGTTTTCAGATGTCTATATTGAAAATGGCAGCTTCTTAAGGTTGAGTAATTTGCAGATTGGATATACACTCCCTGAAAATTTATTGAGCAAGGCTGGTATCGCCAACTTAAGGTTTTATGTTGCAGGACAGAATCTGCTAACAATTACCAAATACTCTGGATATGATCCTGAAGTGGGAAGCCCTGGCCAGAATGTTCTTCAGACCGGTGCAGATTTCGGTCGTTACCCCCTGGCCAGGATGATAAGCCTGGGTGTAAATATGAAGTTTTAACTAATGGGATATATAATATAAAAAAAAATAGTATGAAAAAAAATAAATATATCTTATGCTTAGGAGTTATCTTTCTGATAGCTGCCTGCACTGACATTCTGGATACCACTCCCAAAAGTGGTATTATAAACGATGCCAGCTTTTTTAAGACCACAGCAGATTTTGATGCCTTTATGTATGGTGCTTATATTGATGTTGGTGGCAGTTTCGACGGATCAGGAGTTGCCAACTGGATAAAGGTAACTGGTTTTATTTCCCAGGATATTTATGGATCTGATCAGATACCAAAACCACTGGCACAGTATATATCGGCATCTGAAGGTCAGATTGCCAATATGTGGATCACTTTTTATAAAATAGCTGCCAAGGCCAACCAGGTATTGGCAAAACTGCCCGACGCCCCGATTCCTGATGCAGATAAGACAAGACTGGAAGGGGAGGCACTCTTTTTCAGAGGATTCGCTTATTTTCAAATCGCCAGGGCATTTGGAAGTGCTCCTTTAATTCTTGGACCCTATGACATATCTCAGAATATAATGGAATGCACACCGGAAGCCCAGATCTGGGATCAGGTAATTGCAGATCTTACTGCTGCGGCACCTAAAATTCCTGCTCTTGAGGACTGGGGATCTGAGTTCCTTGGACGTGCTACAAAAGGAGCCGTTTATGCTTTCCTGGCTAATGCCTATATGTATAAGGAAGAATGGGCCAACGCAGAAACAGCATCAAACAGCCTTATTGCCCTTGGCTCATATAGTCTCATGCCAGATGTCAGATCAGTATTTTCACTTGCACACCAGAATAATGCTGAATCTATATTTGAAGTACAATACAGAGATATTCTGAACGGTAAAATCAACTGGAATGGGTATGGTGAAGCCGGATCGGTCCTTCCCGAATATACTTCTCCAAGGAATATCGGCAATGAATGGGCCCCTGCAGCTGGTTGGGGTGAAATGACAGGGAACATTAAGCTCGCAGACTCTTTTGAACCTGGTGATGATCGCAGAGCAAAACTGATAGTTGCCCCCGGGGAAGATTACAAGGGAGAATTAATGACAACCACACTGACACTTCCGATGGACCCTACATGGGATCATTCATGCTTTTCTACCAAATACTGGTATGGACCATCCGATTTGGAAGGTACTGATTATCTGTTTAAAACTAACGTTCCCGTGATGCGCTATGCCGAGTTCCTGCTCAATTATTCGGAGATTCTTTTCAACCAGGGTAAAATTCCTGAAGCATATCATGAGATGAACCTGGTAAGGGAACGGGCGCTGCTGGCCGACCTTCCGGAACAAGCAGATCCGGCTACCTTTATGACTGAGCTGATGAAAGAAAGAAGAGCTGAACTGAATTTTGAACCCAATCTGTGGTTCCATTATACCAGAACCGGTACTGCAGCCAGTTTCCTTCAAACGGAATATGGCATTACATGGAATACTGCGTGGAGTAAATTGCCTATTCCGCAGGCAGAACGGGATCAAAACCCCAACTTGTGCCAAAATACCGGATATTAGCATAGTTATCTTTATACAGATCAAAGGTTAGATTATGAGGGAGGGGACATTATTCACCCCTCCCTCTATTAATTTAATGAAAATGATACCCCGGGAGCCGGATTGAGAGTAGAAATTAATACCAATCCTTATCTTAGCATTAGTTTATAATTAATACGATCATTGAAACTTATGCGCTATTCCATTATATTGAAAACAGGTTGTTTTTTTGGAGCTAGTTTATTGTTTTCCTGTACATCCTCACCTGACAGGAAGAATGAATTGAAAGCTTCCGGCACCTTATTTGAATCTCTCCTCCCTGAAAAAACAGGTATCAGTTTTCAAAATACACTCATTCCTGACTATGAGATGAATGCTATGGAATACAACTATTTTTACAATGGAGGAGGAGTAGCTGCAGCTGATTTCAATAATGACGGTCTCACCGATCTTTATTTTACAGGCAACCAGGTTTCATCAAAACTATATTTAAACAGAGGGAATTTCAAATTTGAGGATGTGACTGTAAAGGCAGGAGTGCAGACGATAAATTGGGCAACCGGTGTCGTCGTGGCAGATATCAATAATGACGGATTACCTGATATTTATATCTCATATGCAGGCTATAAAGATCCAATGAGAAGAAAACACCAGTTGTTTATTAACAGGAAGATAAATTCTGAAGGTATTCCCCTGTTTGACGAGGAAGCCGAAAAATATGGATTGGCAGATACCAGTTATACCACTCAGTCATGCTTTTTCGATTTCGACAGGGATGGTGACCTTGACTTATTGATGATAAATCATACTCAGGATAAAACGAACCCCAATTATCCAATGCCAAAGGATGGCAGGATCCGTGCACCTGATTGCGCAACGCTTTACCGGAATGATAAGGGTCATTTCACAAAGATCTCAGCATTGGCAGGTATAATTGAAAAAGGCTATGGGCTCGGTATTTGTATCAGTGATATTAACCAGGATGGATGGCCTGATATCTATATTACCAATGATTTTAGCTTTGATGATAACCTCTACATTAATAACCAGGATGGTACTTTTACAGAGAGCCTCAATAAATATATCCAGCATACCTCCCGCTTTTCCATGGGCTGCGATATTGCAGACTACAACAACGATTCTTATCCTGATATACTGACATTGGATATGCTGCCTGATTCCAACTACAGGCAGAAAATAATGAATGGCGCTATGAACAATGACCGGTTCAACTATTCTTTATCACTTGGTTATTCCCCTCAGTATTTCCGCAATATGCTTCAGTTGAATAATGGCCCTGATGCAAATGGACAATACAATTTCTCTGAGATAGGCCAGTTAGCAGGCATATTTATGACAGACTGGAGCTGGGGACCACTTTTTGCCGATTTTGATAACGATGGCTGGAAAGACCTGTTTATTTCAAATGGGATCCCTCTGGATATAACCAATAACGATTATATAGCTTTCCGGACCGATGCTATAAAGAATTCTTCTGATTATACTACCCTTAAAAAGGTAATCCTTGGCAAAATAAGAACTTTAATACCTGTTGAAAAAACTAGTTTCATCTTCAAAAACAATAGAGATCTCAGGTTTACAGATCAATCTCTGGCCTGGGGAATGGTTAAAAAAGGATTCCACAACGGATCCGTTTATGTGGACCTGGATAATGATGGTGATTTGGATCTTGTAACTAACGATATAGACAACTATCCTTCAATATACAGAAATAACTGCGAGAATTTTCTTTCCAATAATTATTTGAGAATCAAACTTATTGGCCAGTTTTCAATAGGTGCGAAAATTGCTATTGAATGTTCTGGCAAGGAACAATTTCTCGAACATAATACTGTCAGGGGATTTCAATCCTCGCAGGATCCAATTGAACATTTTGGTCTTGGCAAGGACAGTATAATCAATTCACTTAAAATTGTCTGGCAGGATGGAAAAACACAGCAGATGTCCAATGTAAAAGCCAATCAGCTTCTTACGCTTGACTATAAAAATGCAACTTCTAAAGACGTAAATACAGGGGAATATATTAAGCCTGCTGATAAAAAGAATAGTTCATCTGAAGCCTTAAGCAGGAAATCCGGATTTTCCACAGTGTTTACTGATATAACAGAGACTGCAGGCATAAATTATACGCATTTTGAGACTCCATTCGAAGACTTTGATTATGAGCCGCTATTGCCTCACAAATATTCAAGAGAAGGTCCCAGGATGGCGACAGGCGATGTTGACAGGAATGGTTTGGTGGACTTTTGGATCGGAGGCCCTGATCATATTCCGGGAAAATTATTCCTTCAGCAAAAAAGAGGAACTTTTTTGTCTGAAAGTATGCCGGATTCAATATATGAAGATGCCGGGGGCCTTTTTTTTGACGCTAACGGTGACAACTGGCCAGATTTATATGTAGTTAGCGGGGGAAATGAATTCAAGGCAAATTCGGCATCCTATCAGGACAGGTTATATATAAATGACGGAAAAGGGCATTTGAAAAGGGATATGGATGCATTGCCAAAGGAAACGACAAGTGGTTCCTGCGTCGTTGCCAATGATTTCAATAAGGATGGATCGATAGATCTTTTTGTTGGCGGCAGGGTTATCCCCGGTAATTATCCATTGCCTCCACGCTCCTTTATACTTCAAAATGACGGTCAAGGCCGGTTTCGTGATGTAACTGAGTCGGTATGCCCGGAATTAATGTTCACTGGACTGGTTACTGATGCAATATGGTCTGATTTTGACAATGACGGCTGGACCGATCTCATACTAACCGGAGAATGGATGCCGGTTCAGTTTTTCAAAAATATTAATGGCAAACTAAAAAAATGGAAAAACAATCCAGCTGTGGATTCCGCAACCGGCTGGTGGTTCAGTATCGCAGAAGGTGATTTTGATAATGACGGAGATAAGGATTATATAGCTGGAAACCTGGGATTAAATAATAAATTCAATGTTTCGCAGCAGACTCCTTTATCTGTTTACACGAAGGATTTTGATGGTAATGGGAAAAAAGAATCCATTCTTACATTTTATTTAAATGGTAAAGAATACACTGTTGCAGACAGGGATATGTTAATTTTGGAATTGCCATCCATTAAAAACAAATTTGATACTTACGAAAAGTTTGCAAAGGCTGATTTCAGCCAAATATTTACTGAAGATAATATTAGTACTGCCATTCATCTGACAGCTACAGATTTTGCTTCTGTCTATCTTGAGAACAAAGGCAACGGGAAATTTGAAATTACAAATCTTCCAACAGAGGCTCAGTTCTCTGTTATTCAATCTATTCAGCCATTTGACTTTGATGGCGACGGAAACCTTGATGCAGTATTGGCCGGAAATTATTTTAGTCCCGATTATAATACCGGCCGATATGATGCATCATATGGACTCTTACTAAAAGGAGATGGCAAGGGTGGATTTACCCCGGTTCCATCCGGATTAAGTGGTATTTCCATTGTGGGCGATACAAGATCGACAGCTATTATACGTATAGCAAATTCATCCTGCCTGATGGTAGGGATCAATTCAGGAAAATTAAGACTTTTAAGAATCAACCGGAATAATTAAACCACATAACTTTACATTCAGAATAATATTCAAAACGTTTATGATCAGGACAGCAATTTTATTCTTAATCCTTCTTGCCGTGGTTGAAAGCTGCCGGGATGCCAGTTACATGCCACCCAAAGATGCTCTGTTTATAAGGTTGACTTCTTCTGACTGCGGAATTGATTTCCGAAACGATGTGATAGATGATTCGCTCTTTAATGAGGCTACTTACAGGAATTTTTACAATGGCGGCGGGGTAGCTATCGGAGATATAAATAATGACGGGTTGCCGGATGTGTTTATGACTGCAAATCAGGGTAAAAACAGATTGTTCCTGAATAAAGGAGATCTTCATTTCGAAGATATTACAGACAGGGCTGGTATTGTTAAGGAACAAAAATGGAGTAATGGAGTTGCAATGGCAGATGTTAACGGGGACGGCCTGTTGGATATCTATGTAAGTGCGGCTGGCAGTATTGCCGGAGACAAAAGGAGAAATGCCTTATACATCAATCAGGGAGACCTTACTTTTAAGGAAGAGGCTGGCAGATATCATCTCGAAAATGAGGGTGGAATAAATACCCAGGCATCATTTTTTGATTACGATAAAGACGGAGATCTGGATGTATTTCTGCTGAACAATGATAACTCGGTGATAACCACTTCGCATCCTGATGGCTCAATGCGAAACTTCCGCAATAAAAAGACAGGCGATAAACTACTCAGGAATGATAATGGGTATTTTACAGATGTCACCGATTCTGCAGGTATTTTTGGGCCATCTTTTGCTCTTGGACTGGGAATAATGACTGCCGATCTGAATGGCGACAACTGGCCGGATCTTTATATCAGCAATGATTTCTATGAAAAGGATTACATGTATATTAATCAGCGAAATGGCAGGTTTCTTGAGCTTAGCGATACATATCTTGGACATATGTCGCTGGCAAGCATGGGTGGGGATGTTGCAGATATAAATAATGATGGCCTGACAGATATTTTTACCACGGATATGCTGCCTGAGGATGACTACAGGTTAAAGACAAATGCCCGATTCGATGGATTTGACACTTACAGCAGAAGAAGTAGAGCAGGCTATCATCATCAGTTTTCAAGTAATATGCTTCAGATTAATAATGGTGATAATACCTTCAGCGAAATCGCGCAATATGCGGGAGTCTTTGCAACAGACTGGAGCTTTGGAGCACTGATATTCGATATGAATAATGATGGTTGGAAGGATATTTTAGCGTGCAATGGCATCTATCTTGATTTAACAGATCAGGACTACTCTGATTTTCTTGACAGAGAAAGCATGGCCCGTTTTCTAAACAGAGAAACCACATCAGATTACCAGTTATTAAAGAAAATGTCAGTCTCTCCCCCACTTGTCAATTACGCGTATCTAAACCAACACAACCTGACATTTAAAAATTTTTCATACGATATGGGCCTTGGCGAACCAGGATATAGCAACGCTGCGGCCTATGCTGATCTGGACAGGGATGGAGATCTGGATCTGGTCATCAATAACATTAACAGTGAATGTTTTATATATCGCAATAATTCTACTGAAAAATATAAGAAGAAATTCCTCAGGGTGAAGTTAAGGGGGAAAGGACTGAATACCTTTGGAGTCGGTGCCTTAGTTACTATTTATGCAGGTGGATTAAAACAGACTCTGGAAAATTTTCCTGTCCGTGGCTTTCAATCGTGTGTGGAGCCGGTTCTCACTTTCGGATTGGATACTATTAACCGCGTTGACTCATTGATTGTCATCTGGCCTGATGACAGATCGGAACATTTAAAAAATATTTCAGTTAACAGGGAGTTGTTTTTAAAACAGGATGAAGCGAATGCAAAGTTCAATCCCGGATTGAAAGAAGTGAATACTGAATTCAAAGAAATAACTTCAGATATCATCAGGGGCAATATTGTTCACAAAGAGAATGATTTTGTCGATTTTAACAGGGAACTTCTCATGCCCCATATGCTTTCTAATGAAGGGCCAAAGATAGCCAAAGCTGATATTAATGGGGATTTTCTGGAAGATTTTGTTATCGGATCAGCCAAGCATGACAGTGCAAAAGTATTTATTCAGACGACAGGTGGAAATTTCAGGCAGCTATTACCACAACCTGCTCTGTCACATGATAAAGAATATGAGGATGCGGGAATGGCATTTCTCGATGCAGATTTCGATGGTGATATGGACCTTATTATTGCGAGCGGCGGCAATCTTGATCTTCCCGGAAGTAAATTGCTCCAGCCCAGATTATATATAAATAATGGCAAAGGCATTTTTGATCGTGATGACAGAAGATTGCCCCCAATAACTGTAAATGCCTCCTGTGTGAAAATTTTGGATTTTAATGGTGATGGCGATCCTGATATTTTTATAGGAGGAAGAAGTGTGCCCGGGCAATACGGAGCAACTCCCAGAAGCTACCTGCTCAGAAATAAGCAGGGTTTTTTCAGTGACGTCACTGCAGAAGTAGCTCCTGAACTACAGAATATCGGAATGGTTACAGATGCTATTTGGGTGGATATCGACAATGACAACAAGATGGAGTTGATAGTGGCCGGTGAATGGATGCCAATAACCATCTTTAAGAATGAGAATGGACATCTTAACCTTTCTCCTGATTTAAATAAACAATTTGTCTTTACGAGTGGCTGGTGGAACTGTATAAAATCAGTCGATATCAATAATGATGGCAGACCGGACATAATAGCAGGCAACCTGGGACTAAATACAAAAATAAAAGCTGACAGTCTGCATCCAGCCAGATTGTATTTGAATGATTTTGATAATAATGGTATACGGGAATGCGTATTGACATATTATAAAAGTGACGGAAAAAGCTATCCTTATTACCTGAAAAATGATATGGTGACTCAAATACCCACTTTGCGAAAGAAGTTTTCCAAACATACGGACTACGCGGGCAAGACAATCGAAGAGATTTTTAGTAATGTTCAACTGGGATCGGCTGAAGTAAAAACGGCATATGAGTTTCGAACCTGCATGTTCATAAATAAGGATAACGGAAAGTTTGAAAAAGAGCCATTGCCCCCCGAGGCTCAGTTTTCAACAGTCTATGCAATACTTATAGATGACTTCGATAAGGACGGATTAAATGATATACTAATTGCAGGTAATTTGTTCGGCTTAAAACCTGAATTAGGACGTTACGATGCAAACTACGGAGTATATTATAAGGGATTGGCTCACAATGAGTTCCTTTACGTACAACCGAAATATTCAGGATTTTTTTACAAAGGACAGGCAAGAGACATGATAAGCATAAGGAACAGATCTGATAAACAGTTGATATTTCTTGCCAGGAATAATGACTCGCTCTTAATATATGAAAATAACACGAAATAGAATATTATCTTAAAGGGTTAGACCATTTTCTTAACTTATAATACGCCAGAAATGCCGGCTTTTTAAAACACGCGTTATTCTCCATCTAAAAAGATATTGAATTGGTACTCTTTTTAATGAATAAAATAAATCTGATATGAAAAAAATCCAATTTATAATCATGACCATTTTCCTTTGCCAGTTAATACAATCCTGCAAGGAGTCACCACGGGAAAATACATCAGAAAGGAATGTCCTAAAGGTTTATGATATGCGTGACGACTTATCCCCTCACAGGCTGACAATAGCAATGTGGGATTTTTCGTGGCTTTTTATGCATTATCCGGGCGGTGCTTTTGAAGATTTTGATAAAGTGACAGACGAATTGCTGGCTCGCGGATTCAACACAGTCAGGATAGATGCTTTCCCTCTGATAATAGGTAAACTGGACAGCCTGAACCAGCAGATTACCATCCCGGGAGATAGCCTGCGCAACTGGGGTCCAAGTGATAAAAACAGATTACACTCGCCAGCTAAGGAATTGATCTCATTTATGGAGGTCACCAAAGAAAAGAATATTAATGTTATATTATCTTCATGGGGAACCAGTTGTACTGAATTCCCTGATATTCTAAAAGTTTATACTAATAAGAAAGTATTTTGGGATGCATGGGAAAGAACTTTGAATTTATTAAAGGAAAAGGATCTGCTGGACCATGTTGTTTATGTGGATTTCGATCAGGAGTTTCCCTTTTTCAGTCCATTTCAGTTTGAGATAAACAGACTCGGAGCCATTCAGACGGATAAGAAGACTTCATCTGCCGGGGCAATGGAAGAAGCAGGGAAAGCAGGTTCAGGTTATAAAAGGTATGCATGGAACCCTTTACAAATGGATTTCGTTCATGATCTGATGAGTTCAACCTTATCTCATTTTCAGGATAAATATCCGGGATTACGATTTACATTTTCACTTACAGCCTTCTGGGATGAGGTGAGAGCATTGAATATGAATCTGTTTGACGTTCTGGAATTGCATATCTGGATGACATCAAGTCCCAGGTTTGAAACCAGGTCTCAATTTAATATCATTGTAAAAGACAGAGGCGTACATGATTACAGCGACTACATGGATAGAATCAACCAGACAATGAAGTCCGTGCGTCCAATGCTTCTTAAGGATATGAACAACAGGCTGGCCTTTGCAAAAGACTGGTCAGAAGAGATTGCAGCTCCCCTGGTCACTACGGAGGCATGGGGCCCATGGTGGCACATGGATCATAAGGATTTAGACTGGAAATGGCTTTATGACTGGTGCGAACAATGTATGGGACTCGCCTCGGATTATGGCTTATGGGGAGCAACGCCCTGGAATTATAGTCATCCATACTGGGCAAACTGGAAAAATATTGAGTGGTACAGGAAGGTTAATGATGGCTTCCTGAATAGAAGGTGACTATGATAAAAACATTGTTTCATTTGTTTTAAATAATAAGCATATGATTACACGCAGAAATTTCCTTCTTCAGTCCGCCATTGCAACAGGCGGCCTGATTACCTTGCCTTCCCTGTCATGTTCCAAATCAGGGAAACATCGTATAAAATGGATCGGTGACGGAAAATACGCTATGCTTATCATCGGTATCAAAAACATCTTCTGTTTCGAAGAGTGAACTATCAGTGATTAAAATGTACAAAAAATCTGATAACCCATGAATTTGAATTTATCGATTTTCAACCTTCTGATCTTCTTAAGTGTAACCTCCAGTACTTTTTGCCAGGAGGAATTATTACAGCCAAAAGCTCATTATGCCCTTAAATTACTTTACACCGTCCAGCCAATCCCGGTTGTTCGTAATACCAATCCGTATGCACAGTGGTTCCCTGAAGCCGGCTTCGGATTGTTTATGCACTGGGGGATTCATAGCGTGGCGGCTTTGGAACCATCATGGGCAATGATGAAAAACTTAACATGGGCACCAGGCATACAACATATTTCGACCGTAATTATTATAGTGTGCTGTGGCAGTTCCAACCCTCAAATTATGATCCCGATAAATGGATGAAAGCCGCCAAAGAAGCAGGTATGAGTTATGCTGTTATTACATCCAAGCACCACGATGGGTATGCATTTTGGCCTGGCGAATACACTAATCTGGGAACTAAAAAATATATGGAGGGACGCGACTTGATTAGACCTTATGTTGATGCCTGCCGTAAATCAAGAAAAGGTAAAGAATTGTATCTGCATATAATACCCGGAAAGCAGGAAGAAATACGTTTGAAAACGGATTTAAAACCTATAGGTGCTAAGCTGCTTCAGACAAATGAAATGGTAAAATTCAACAGGGAGGGTAAATATTTATTATTTGATATACCAGAAAAATCGAACGGACTTGATGATGTAATTGTGGTTAAGTGGAATCAAGCACCATAGCACGCTATATACCGGATATGAGGTATTTAACTATCTTAAAAATAAGCTCACTACAATGGGGAAGAAAATAGTATTCAGTTTTTTACTGCAGGCAGTTTTAAGTACCGGCCTACTTCTGGCCCAGTCCATAAGCGAATATCGCTCTCAAAAATGTTTAAACGGCTGGTGGGATTTTTACCCCGTTTTTTCGGCTGAGGGTAAGCATTTCAACCAGCCTGGTAAAATTCCTGTTCAGGGATGGCTAAAAGATGCCATGATTGTTCCGGGTTCGTGGAAAAGATCCGGATCTGAGTTAAAGACAGGTACTGAATTCTGGTCTGATTGGAGAGTTTCAGATAGTTATTCCTTCCCTGAACAATGGGATTCTACCAATACGGCATGGTATCGACGGAGTATCCAGGTTAAGGAGATTAAGAAAAACAGGGCTTATTTTTTACGCTTTGACGGGGTGTTGCGGGAATCGTGGGTATTTGTAAACGGATTTGAAGTCGGACACAGGAAAGAAGGAAGCCTGCCCTCTGAGCATGATATAACTTCCCTCTTAAAACCAGGTAATAACGAAATAGCTGTATTTATTACAGACTATAAACGCGATGAGAACGGAAGAACATTCGTACATGTTGGTACCGACCAGATGGGCGCAATAATGGGTATCTGGGGAGATGTCTACCTGGAAGAACGCCCACTGATAAGGATAGAAGATCTGACTATTCGTACCAGCACAAGGAAAAATGAGCTCACACTAATCTATACCATCATAAACGAGAGCAAAGAAACAGTCACCCTGACCCCTGAAATGACTGTTTCTACCAAAGATAAAACACACCTTTCATTTTCTGATACTTCCGTAAGCCTCAAACCCGGCGAAACCAAGGAACTCACAAAAGTTGAGCCATGGTCGGGCTATATCCCATGGTCGCCTAAAGACCCGCAGTTGTATTATCTCACTGTTGGTTTAAGAGAAAAGAATGCAGCCGTCGACGCATTTACAGAAAGATTTGGATTCAGGGAAATATGGATTGAAGGCCACAATTTTATTCTCAATGGCAGCCCTGTGCATATGCTTGGAGAATGGGGCCACAAAGACCATTTCGGCTTTTTCAGACCCGAATATATTCGTCAATGGTTCGGGATGCTGAAAGATCTGAATATGAATTATATAAGGACCCACACTTTCCCTCATCCACAGTTTGTTATAGATATGGCCGATGAAATGGGGATATTGGTTTGCCTGGAATCGACATGGTTCATGAGCGGCAGTCAGGCTATGGACAAAAGTGAATTCTGGGATAATGCAAAAGACCACGCACTGGATAATATAAAATATTATAAAAACCATCCATCGGTTATTCTCTGGAGTATAGGAAATGAGATCCGATGGGGTTGGAATATCAGTGAAGTGATAAAGCACGGTCCTGAGATTCAAAAGATATATGAAGAAAAAGATCCGACAAGGGTTACTTTTGCGGATGGCAGTACCTCGCTCTGGGACGAGCGTTCCCAAAAGTTAATAAGCCGGCATTATGGTGTTGAATGCACCGGTGAGGAATTCTGGGACAAGACAAAACCGCTTCATGTCGGAGAAGTTGGGAAATGGCATTATGGCCAGCCTATCGACAACCTGGTTTGGGGTAACGATGATATATTTGCCTCCTTTGAGAAATGCGCTACGGCAGTTGCAGAGGAAGCTGCCGATATAATTCAGCAGGCACGCTCGAATGAAGTTGCATGCATGTTCCCATGGAATATCTCCTGTCTTGATAACTACCGGCCTTCTTCAAAGGAGATTCTGCACAAGTGGGGTGATTTTGCGACGCCTTTTGCAAAACCATTCCGTACCGGCCCTTATGCCTCAGAATTTGCCTGGTGGGAACCGGAAAGTAAAGGTTATATACCCGGAGCAGGCTTCAGGATCATTCAGCATGCAGACCGGCCGTTCGCACTGTATGTTCGTGAGAAGCTCAATCAGTCATTTGATGATCAGGAAGTTATCCATACAGTTTCATTGATAAATGATCTGGGTACCGACATCACAGGTAATCTTACTGTTGAAACATTCCTGTCTGGCAAAAAGGCATATAGCAAATCTTATCCTCTGACAATTAAAAATGGTTCTGCGCTGAAGGAGGCTCTCAAAGTCCCGGTACCGAAAGTCGATCAGAAATCAGAATTAATTATTAAATCTGCTTTCCTGCAGGGAAAAAACATAATCGATTCGGTTTCGAGGAAGGTCTGGCTCACATCTTCTTCTGAAAAGTCGAAACCATGGAAAGCGAATGAGATTGTCATATACGGACCTGGCAATATGGCTGAACTGCTTAAGTCTCATGGTATAAAATATATGTGTATTACTCAGTTAGATTCAATCTTATTCCTTAGAAATAAGATTCTGATTATTGAGAAAAACGCCATAAAGGCCGGATCTGATCAGAACAAAACACTTGAAACCTTTATAAATATGGGAGGAAAGGCTTTTATCATGGAACAGGACAACAGTGCCATGCCACGATTGTTGATTGAATCAAAGCCTGCCGAAGACTGTTATGTAAGGGCTTATCATCATGTTTTGACGGATAAGTTTACAGATGAAGATTTAACCTACTGGGGTAATGATCCTTACGGAAAAAGCAATTCAGACTCCTGGGTTGTTCTGAAACCTTACCTTAAGCCAGCCTTTGGAAATACCACCATTTTGCTCGATGGAGGTTATGGCGATTTTGGCAATGGGGGATTGCTCTGGACTCCGTTGTTCGAAATGAGATCGGGAAAAGGGATTGTGGTGGCTTCGCAATTAAGACTAAGTGAAAAAATGGCTACGCATCCTTCGGCTCTCAGGATGACTGAAGAAATTATAAATTACTTATCGGATTGGAAGCAGGATCTGCCAGCAAACAGTCTGACCGTAACAGACCCGGGAGATAAGGCGGTGGTGGAAAAGCTTGGAATTAAAATCACAGAGACAAAAGGAGACAATGTGATTATGAGCTCGGGTAAAAATATTCCGGATGCGGAAACTTCAGCAAGGCTTACTAAAAGAGTAACAGAAGGAGCAACACTAATAATTCACAACCTTGACAGTGCCGGAATGGTTATGCTTGCAAGCAGGTGGGGGATCGATTTAAAACCAGTCAACCTTGGCCCTCAATATAACCTGGTAAGGGATGTGAATTCGGAATTGCTGAATGGCATCAGCAACCAGGAAACTTACTGGCTGGATAAGGCACATTATACTCCCATGACAAATGAAAATCATAAGATGACCGACTGGCTTATGAGGTCGTCTGAAGGCGTCTCGCTTTTATCCAGCGAATCGGAGAGCTGCTGGCGCGAATTCTATACCAAGGGGGGACAATCAGAATGGTTGCGGATGCCGGTTGTAACTAATCTCCTGTTTAATGGTCCCCGTCAGCATGCATCGGGAATGATGATTTTTAAAATTGGGAAAGGGCAACTTATTTTTACTCAGGTTCCGCTTCCCGCAAATGGTTATCGAAAATCTGAAATATTCTGGTCTCAGTTTTTGACAAACCTTAATGTTTCATTTTCATGCAGTTTATTTGAAGGTGATAAAGTAACTTTTGGAGCACAAAAAAGCAATGGGTATCCGGATAGTATCCGGATTATTATAAACCCGGCAAAAGAGCTGGTGACCAGTATTATTGCAAAAGGTGACCCGGGTGAAACAAGTGAACGCTTTACTAACCAGGGTATTATTGAGGGATTTAATTGGAGCACGATAAAAACTGAGAAAGGTGAATTGTTTTTGCCGGACGGTTGCAGTGAAGTAATTATTGAGTATGAACTAAAGCCGGGCAGACCCCGTAAATTGCAGGAAGTGGTAGGAGGATGGCCTGATCCGAGTCAGCAGACACTTCTTGATCTGTACGGCAAAGGAGTCGTTACCCTGTACGTAAATGGAGCGGAGTACAAATCCATTAACCCCGACGGTTCAAAAGCAAATATTCCCGATATCAATTTAAACCAGAACTGGAATTCCATTCTGATTCACTTTATACCTGAGAAAAGTGGTTTAAAGATGTTGTGGAGAAACCGCCAAAGTATTCCGGAAGCCGAATTTCTGTTTAATTAAGTTAGCATGAAGAATCATATATCTGTTAATCTGACCATTATCTTCATTTGCCTCGTATGTGCAGGATGTAATACCAGGAAAGATTATACCGGTTATGTAAATCGGTTCATCGGTTCCGGACTGCATGGCAAAATAATTCCGGCGGCAGTAGTACCTTTTGGAATGGTACAGTGCGGACCTAATACCAGAGAAGGTGATGTCGGATATAATTATTATGATACTAAAATTGAGGGATTTAGTCACATAAATAAGGGAGGATCAGGTTGCAGCGATTTTCATGATATATTGTTTGTACCATTGAGCGGTGACCGTTGGGATACAAGTAATCTGATCTACCCTGAAGGTGGATTCCCTACTGAATTTTCACATGAGGATGAAATTGCCCGGCCGGGCTATTATCAGGTGAAGATGGCCAATCTTAAAACAGAATTGACGGTTACTGCGAGATGTGCTATACATAAGTATACTTTCAGAGGTACCGGCAATAATTATTTAGCCATTGACTTAAAACATGGCAGTGATGGTGCCTGCACCATAGTACCTCAGGATAATTATGACACTGTAAAGATATCAGAAATAAAAGTTATAGATGATTCTTCAATTGAAGGGTACAGGATTTCCAACGGATGGGCAAAAGAACAATATGTTTATTTCTATGCCAGGTTTTCCAGGCCATTTATTAAGGCTGAAGGTTTCCGTAAAAGAAATAAATGTGATTTGGATTCAGCTATTACTGGCACTGATATCAGGTCTATATTAACTTTTAATCCTGCGGATGGTTCCGAATTATTGGTGAAAGTTGGCCTTTCACCAGTTAGCTGTGAAGGTGCCAGATTAAATCTGGAGCAGGAGATCCCCGACTGGGATTTTGAACGGGTAAGAGCCGGGGCAAAGGATTTATGGAATAATGAACTATCAAAAGTTGAAGTAAAAACAAATGATCCGGCTAAAAAGGAGTTGTTCTATACCAGCCTTTATAATGTTATGGTCTATCCAATGCTATATTCTGATGCAGATGGCAACTTCCGTGGGCCTGATCATCTTGTTCACCATGCTGAAGGATTCAGGTATTTTGGCGGTGTGGTTGGTTTGTGGGATACCTTTCGTGCTGCAATTCCATTACTGATACTGATTAACCCCGATATTGTCGGTGAATATGTGCAGACTTTTCTGGAACACTATAAGTATTTTGGACAATTGCCCTTTTATGCTTTGGCAGGCAACGAAACATTTTGCATGATCGGGTTACCTTCAATTCCTGTACTTGCCGATTGCTATTTTAAGAATATTAAAGGTCTTGAAGTAGAAAAAACCTACAAAGCGATGAAGGTATCGCTTATGAAGGATACAACCGGATTCTCAATGCGCTATTTTCAGGGTCTGATAAATTATAAGAAGTTTGGATATGTTCCTGCAGACCTGGAGGCTGAGGCAACTGCAAGAACCCTGGAATATGCTTATGCTGATTGGTGCATGGCCAAAATGGCCAGGGCTTTGGGTAAAAATGAAGACTATGAATATTTTGCAAACCGCTCGATGAATTATAAAAACGTATTTGATAAAAACACGGGATTTATGAATGGCCGTTTTTCGAATGGAGATTTCAGGCCAAATCTCAATCCATTTTATTCGAATCACAGGAGAGATGATTTTTGTGAAGGAAATGCCTGGCAATGGACCTTTTTTGTTCCACAGGATGTTAATGGATTGAGCGATTTATTTGGTGGGAAGGAGAAACTTGCGGTCAAACTGGACTCCCTCTTCACGGTATCGTCAGCTGTTGCAGGAGAAGGTGCTTCAGGAGATATCAGCGGACTGATCGGTCAATATGCACATGGAAATGAACCCAGCCATCATATTGCTTATATGTATGATTATGCAGGCCAACCCTGGAAAACTCAGAAATTCGTAAATCAGATTCTGACGACACTTTACGATACTACTGTCAATGGAATATGTGGCGATGAAGATACAGGTCAGATGTCTGCGTGGTATGTTTTTTCTTCTTTGGGGTTTTACCCAATGAACCCTGCAAGCCAGAAATATGATATCGGTTCTCCATTATTTGATGAAGTGAAAATGAACCTTGGCTATGGAAAGGAATTTACAGTTTTGGCAAAGAACCTCTCTAAGGAAAATATCTACATACAATCAGCGAAAATAAATGGTGCAGCTTTGAATCACCCGTTTATTAAATACGACAAAATAAAAGCTGGAGGAAAGCTGGAATTTGTCATGGGGGATAAACCAAATAAATCATGGGGTACAATTTATCAGTGAATCCCGAAAATTATGAAACAGAGAGAAATCAGGTTTTATCTAATCGTCATAGTGTGTTATTGCTCATTTCAATTTGGTGTTAATGCCCGACAAAAACCATGGATCGATTTCAACAAAAATGGGGTGATCGAGATGGAAGGCCGCAATCGCTCAACTCTTGATCTTCCTGAAGATCAGCAGGAGTTCATTAAAGAAATTTACAAA
This sequence comes from uncultured Bacteroidales bacterium, assembly GCA_963789465.1. GTDB lineage: Bacteria > Bacteroidota > Bacteroidia > Bacteroidales > VadinHA17 > LD21. Next base: position 406,173 of record CAWBLL010000019.1, on the reverse strand, counting down.
GCCAATCCTAAGACTATCGTTGTTCTTATTGCAGGCAGCTCACTGGCAATCAACTGGATCCAGGATAATATTCCGGGAATTATCAATGCCTGGTATCCCGGCGAACAGGGAGGAAATGCCATATATGCATTCGGATATGGACTAAGCTATACAACATTCATCTATTCCAATATCAGGGTTGACAAGAGTTCAATGCTGAAAGAAGATACCATTACAATAAGCATAGATATTAAAAATTCAGGAAAGTACGATGGAGATGAAGTGGTCCAGTTGTATCTTCAGCAGAAGGATGCCTCAGTAAAGATACCGTTAAGGCAATTAAAAGCCTTTAAACGGATCAGCCTTAAAAAAGATGAAGTAAGGACAGTCAGCTTTGCTCTTTGCAAAAAGGACCTCTCCAACTGGAATGACAAAAATGAATTTGTATTTGATCCCGGTGAATTTAATCTTCAGGTTGGTTCATCCTCAGATGATATAAGGCAGGAGATAAAATTCAATATGATTACCAAAGTATTATAATTCAAAGCTTTAAAAAATGAAACAGAAACTTTTGACTCCCGTTCTGATTTTGATGGTGTTTTTAACTGTATCAGGATGCTCAACAGATAAAAACCTGGAATTTTATATTGCCAGTAACGGTTCATCAACTAATAAAGGAACCAAAACCAGTCCTTTTTCATCTCCTGAGGATGCAAAAAATGCTATCCGGCAATTAAAGAAAGAAAACCGGTTGACTAAAGGGGATATTACTGTATGGTTGCGTGAAGGGATTTATGAATTACCATCGGGTTTCGCCTTATTGAAAGATGATTCCGGGACTGAAAACGGAATAATTACTTACAGTGCATATCCGGGTGAAAAGGTTGTTATCGCCGGAGGCAGAAGAATCAGTTTCGGTAACGTAAAATCTGTTTCGCCCGAAACGGCCAAACGGATCGCCAATAAAGAAGCAATTCCGCGAATCATGGAAATTGATCTTGCTGCCCTGGGCATCTCAGATTGCGGAACAAATCAGATAAACGGATTCCGCAGACCATATACCAATGCAGCGATGGAGCTGTTTATCAATGGAAGGCCCTGCCATCTTGCCAGGTACCCTAACAAAGATGAGATCCGGATAAAGCCTGAGGATGTTATTGATAGCGGTCAGAACAGTGAGAATGATTATTTTCCTGGCAGCATTCGTTTCGATAAAAAAAAGATCTCACAGTGGAGCCTGGCACAAAATATAATGGTTAGCGGAAATTTCAGATATGCCTGGGCAAATGATGAACTCCATGTTAAAAATATGGATGCGAATAAGGGCGAGGTCAGGTTTGCCGATTCTCACATGTATGGTATTTCAGGAAAAGAGATCTGGAATCAGTATTATTATTTTAATTTACTGGAAGAAATAGATTCTCCTGGCGAATACTATATTGACAATCAAAGGGGCAAGCTCTGTTTTTACCCTTTTGACGAATTAAAGGCATCAGATACTATAATGGTTTCAATGCTTGACGATGCCCTTGTTTCATTGAAAGAGGCCAGTTACGTTCAGTTTAAAGATATCACATTTGAAGCAGGCAGGGGTATTGGAATTTACATGGAAAATACCTCTTCCGATAAGATCGAAAATTGTGCAATCCGCAATATGGGTGGCGTAGGCGTTTGTATAGGCATGGGCAGCAAACCATCACAGGTTTACCGTCATCCGGATGAGGCTAACCCGTTTTATCCTGATGAAAAATTATCCGGAGGCATTGGCAGTCTTTATGAATTATTCTATGAAAACACCACGTTTAACCGTGAAGGAGGGAAAAACAATGGCATCATCAGCTGTAAAATTGAAAACACCGGTTGCGGTGGCATCAGCCTTGGCGGCGGAGACCGACTGACGCTTGAACCTGCCGGAAATTATGTTTTTAATTGTGAATTTACAAATTGCGCCCGTTTGAATTATTCCTATAAATCCCCGGTAAATATTGATGGCGTGGGAAATAAAATTCAACACTGTCAATTTAATTCCTGCCCGGCAACTTCGATCTATGTGCATGGCAATAACCACCTTATCGAATATAATGTAATTAGTGAGGCCTGCAGTTTTATGGATGATCAGGGAGCGATTTATATTGGTCGGGATCCTTCTGAATTTGGAAACATTATCAGGTATAACTTTTTTAAAAACATTGGCAAATTCGGAATGACAATGGCTGTTTATTATGATGACGGCGCATGCGGTACCCAGCTTTATGGAAATGTATTTTACAAGGCAGGTTCAAGGACCATCATGGTTGGTGGCGGAAGCTACAATCCGATATTCAATAATATCTTCATTGAATCCAAAGTTGTTTTTAGTTTAGACAACCGGCTCGATAACTGGGCCAGGAACAGCCTTTTTCCCGGCGGAATCTTTGAAATACGCATGAATAAAGTAAATTATAATGAACCACCATATTCAGAAGCCTATCCTGATCTGGCAACCTATTTCAAAGACCATCCTGAAATACCTAAACACAATGACATTAAAAACAATGTTTTTGTAAATATAGAGCAGCTTAATATCGGACAAAAGGAATGGGGTCCTATCCATGATGAGAACTTTACCACCACTGAGGACCCTGGTTTTATAAATGCATCAGGATTGAATTTTACTTTAAAAGAAAATGCTGAGGTTTTTAAGAAGCTCCCTGAATTTAAATCCATACCATTCTCTGAAATTGGATTAATAAATATAAAATAGCATTAGTGTCCACTTAAATATAATTGATTTTCAACTATATACAATTTAGTTCTTTGACTTCCTGGTAATCCTGGTTTATGAGTACCTAATATCTAGGCTTTTTGATAATTTAGATTATTGTGAAGTTTACACAATTTCATTGTCGAAGTCCATTACCGTTGGCTTAAGCCAACGGTAATTGAATATAATTTTATCCTGAGCCGAATCTCAGAAGTATTCCATTTCAAATCATCACGATCTGAAAAGACTTGATAAACTCGATGTACCCATGATTTCAAATAACGAAATTTAATTTTTAGTGGACACTAATGATTTTAATTAAGAAATAAAATTAAGTAAATGAGAAAGATGCTATCTCCCAGTCTGTTACTCACAATATTTGCTTTTAACAAGCATGAAAACAAATTTATAATGAATATGCGAAAATTCTCTTTTATACTAATTTCAGGTTGTTTGATTCTAGGTTTGCAAGCGCAGACTGTTGAAAATAATTCAGAAATAAAGGAATTGCAAATACGCAATGGATTACCATCTTTTTTCTACAAATTGCTACACAGCGATAGTGTTAAAATTGCCTATTTTGGAGGAAGTATTACAGATGCCGCTTCCGGTTGGCGAGACCAGACAGCGGATTGGCTCAAGGTAAAATACCCGAAATGCAACATTCAGCTAAAAAATGCTGCAATTGGCGGTACCGGTTCCGATTTTGGTGCTTTTCGCACCGACAAAGATGTTATTTCTTTTAAACCTGATTTGGTATTCATTGAATTTGCAGTGAATGATTTAAGAAGACCACGGGAGGAAATCTCAAAATCGATGGAAGGAATTGTGCGGAAGATCAGAAAAGCATTGCCAACATGCGAAATATGTTTTGTTTACACCATTCATCACGACATGGAAAAATCGCTTGATGAAGGTCATCTGCCGGTTTCAGCCACCACCATGGAGCAGGTTGCAGCGCATTATAGCATTACTTCCATCTTTTTAGCAACCGAAATAATGAAAATTGCCAGGGCAGGGAATTTGGTTTGGAAAGGCAAAATTGAGGATAATCCTGGAAAATTTGTTTTCTCACCGGATGGAGTTCATCCATACAGTCAAACGGGGCATAAGTTATATACCGAATCAATAATCAGGTGTTTCCAGAAGATGGAGACCGATTCAAAACTTCAGAAACACAAATTGCCGAAACCACTCAACAAAGACAATTACGAACGGGCGACCATGATTCCAGTTTCTGAAGTAATTAAAAACGATCCCAATTGGGAATTTCTTCCAAAAGGCGATATCATTTTCGATAAGTTTTCACATTTGTTACCTGTTTTGGCAAAGTCAAAAAATAGTAATGCATCCTTCAGTTTAAGATTCAAAGGCTCAAAGATTGGCTTACTTGACATTTTGGGACCTTCTTCCTGTTATCTGAATGTTAGTGTAAACGGATCGGCTCCTCAACTCTACAAAAGGTTTGACCCGTGGTGTACATGGTACCGCATCAATTATTTCATTGCAAATGAGGTCAGTAGAACAGGTGAATATAAAGTCACGTTCAAGGTTTCTGATGAAAAATTTGATAAGCGGGAAGTATTACTTGCAAATCCTGATAACAAGAATGTTGAGTTAAATGATGAATATAAGTCTTACAATTATTATGCAGGATATGTATTGCTTATCGGTAAACTGTTAAAGTAAATGTGTGTAATTCATAATGAGAATTAATTGACCGAAAATTATCAATGAACCTAATTGATTAATTTTAACTCAATTTAACTTTAGTTGAATTTTTGATACATGAAATTTATAAAGCCATGAAAACTAAATTTTTAATTTTCATATTATCAGTTGCGTGTACAATTTCAGTACCTGCTCAAAAACCCGGTTGGGCAGTCGTTCCTCCAATGGGCTGGAACAGCTGGAATAGTTTCGGGGGAAATATAAACGAAAAGCTGATTATGGGTATAGCCGATGCTATGGTAAACAGCGGGATGAAAGACGCCGGTTATGAATATGTTGTTATTGACGATTGCTGGCAACTTGGCCGGAAAAAAAATGTTGTGAATAATCTGGAGTCAAATGGTCGCGATTCCCGGGGAAGAATTCTGGCAGATACGGTGAAATTCCCTCATGGAATCAAATATCTGGCTGATTATGTCCATTCCAGGGGCTTAAAATTTGGAATATACACTGTACCCGGTGAATCAAGCTGTGCAGGATTTACAGGCAGCAAGGGTTTTGAGGAGCTTGATGTAAATACATTTGCCGAATGGGGCGTTGATTTTATTAAACTCGACTGGTGCGGATGCAGTGAAAGCGATACAGTAGTGCTTCAACGCTGGAGGAAAATCTTAAATAATGCATCGCGCCCTATTGTTCTGAGTGCAAGCGGTGCCAAATTGCAGCCATCAATTGTAAGGTATTCCGATATGTGGCGCACTGGCAGCGATATTCAAAAAATATGGGCCTCTGACCCTTATAACTTTAAGATATTCCCCGGGATAACTGATATTTTTAAGATTAATCTTTATTCGCCTGTTCATCAGACTGTTTCCGGATATAATGACCCGGATATGCTCCAGGTTGGCAATATGCCTGACGAGGACAGCAAAACGCATTTTAGCATGTGGTGTATGTTTGGCGCGCCCCTCATTGCCGGTAACGACCTCAGGAAGATGACACCTTCCATTACAAAAATACTTACAAATCCCGAGGCAATTGCCATAGATCAGGATCCAACAGCAAATCAGGGAACCCTTGTAAAGGAATTTGCACCCGGGCTTGAGCTATGGGCCAAAAACCTTTATAAATACAGCGACTATGCGGTCATTCTCTTAAATAAAGGAGATAAACCCGCAAAAATGATTTTCGATTACAGAGATTTGGGTTTAAAGAATCCGGTCTATTTGCACGACGTATGGTCACATTCTGATTTGGGGATGTTTTCAAAACCCTGTGAAGTTGAGGTTCCTGTTCATGGCTGTGTAATGCTTAAAGTGATTGCAAATGAATATCCTGTAAAAATAGAAGCTTTTAAAATGCCCATCTTGCCTGTTGGTTCACCCATCCAGGTGGAAGATAGCTTTTTTAGTTTCGAAGCAGCCAAAATCGATAAAACAATACCCGGTTATACCGGAAAGGGCTATTTGCAGGGTATCAACCACGAATGGTGTGTTTTCAGCCTGCGATTCAGGTATGAGCTGGAAACACAAGGAAATTGTGAAATTGATATCCGATACAACCTGCCTGGCAATGAGGAGTTGAAATATTCCCTTAATGATACAAAGGTCACATTTAAGCCAACTGGCAAAAAGTGGAAAACTGTTTCCGCAGATATTAATCTGAACAAGGGATTTTGTGAGTTAATATTGTCTGCAGAATCATGTGCAGAAAACAATGTAGCGATTGATGCTATTACTGTTGCTCTAAAATAAAGCGGGAATATGAATAAATTAATTATCACTCTTCTGATCCTGTTTTCAGTAACATATAGTGCTGTCTGTCAGGAAGAATTGTTGCAGCAAAAAGCACATGATGCACTTAAATTGCTTCCAACAGTGAAGCCCATTCCGGTAGGGCGCAACACCAACCCCGATGCACAATGGTTCCCCGGGGCTGGTTTTGGATTGTTTCTGCACTGGGGAATCCACAGTGTCGCTGCCATTGATCCATCATGGGCCATGATGAGAAACAAACCATGGGGAGATGGTGATACATTATATTTCTATCCTAATTATTACAGCTTGCTTTGGCAGTTCCATCCGGAAAACTACGATCCAGACAAATGGATAAAAGCAGCCAAAGAAGCAGGTATGCAATATGCAGTCTTAACAACCAAGCATCACGACGGATATGCCTTGTGGCCAGGTGAATATACAAATCTGGGTACAAAAAAATACATGAACAGCCGCGACCTCCTGAAACCTTATGTGGATGCATGCCGCAAATATGGGATTAAGGTGGGTTTCTATTTTTCTCCTCGTGACTGGAGTTATCCAGGCTTTCCCGTAAGCATGGATTTCAGGCAATACGGCAAATCCGAATATATAAATCGTTGCCGCACTCCGGAACAAAACCAGTATGATTATGATAAATTTTTTGAATATACTGCAGGGCAGCTCAGCGAACTGCTTACACGCTATGGCAAAATTGATGTGCTGTGGTTCGATTGTGTGGAGTGGTCCGATGTTAAAGACATGCACACGAACCAGATTTATTCATGGATTAGGATCCTGCAACCTGGCATTGTGATCAACGACCGTTGGGATTACCAGGGAGGGAAGGCAGAAATCGGCGATTATATTACGCCCGAGACCTATATTCCCGAAAAAGCACCCAATTCCTGGTGGGAAAGCTGTTTGCAATGGGGTAACAGCTGGGGATATTCACCCGACCCAAAATCAATTAAACCGGTCTCCTGGGTAATTGAAAATTTAGTAAATGCAAGATCTATGGGCGGAAATATACTATTAAACATTGGTCCGGCGCCTGATGGCACTATGCAGGCTGAGTTTTATGAACGAACTGCCGAACTGGCCAAATGGATGGTACACAGTAAAAAATCTCTTATCGGTGCCTACCCTCTCAAATCATGGAAAGAAATCAGTAATGTACCTATTATCAGGAAAGATAAAGTATGGTACCTGCATATACTTCCGAAAAAACAAAAAGAGATCCGGTTGAAAATCGCTTTAAAACCTGCAAATGTCAGACTTCTTCAAACCAACGAAAAGGTAAAATTTAAGAAGGAGGGTAATTATTTGTTATTTGATTTACCAAAAAAATCGAACGGACTTGATGATGTAATTGTGGTTACATGGAATCAGGTGCCGGATGTTTAAAAAACCGAATCTGCTTTTTATGGTTAGAGAGGTTTTAAAGATCAAAATTTGCAAGCCATAGCATTTAACTGAATGATTAATAAAAAAATCAAGTAAATGTCATCATCAATAACCAGGCGTAATGCTTTGAAAATGGGGATGGGAGTAATATCCGGCGCAGTAATTGCCGATAATAGCGTTCTTTCCCTATTGCAGAGACGGGAGGCGACGATACCTGTATGGTCGAATCCCTACCGCGATATCCGTGGATTTAATTATCAGCCAAGCTACGAGGCAACCGGCTACAGCATCTGGCGACAGTTTCGTCCTGATAAGTTCAAGGTGGAACTTGGGTTGGGGAAGCAATTCTTTCCAAAAATCAACACTGTACGCTATTGGTTATCCTTCGATGCCTTTGCAGTGGATCAATCCGGCTTTGCCGAAAATTTCGGGACGGCTCTGGACATTGCTCATCACTTTGGACTTAAAGTGATACCCACGCTATTCAACAATTGGCATAGTGTACCAGGATTCGGCGGCATTTCAGAGGAGATGTTACGGTATTGGTTCACCAGCTATGGTAAGAAAGGAGAGTCTTCCAGCTATGTGTTCCGCCCCTACATTGAAAAAATCGTGGGCGAACACGCCAGGGATAATCGCATTCTTGCATGGGATCTGTGCAACGAGCCTCACAACAGCGGTACATGGCAGCTCACACAGGAGTGGCTTGCTCACAGCTACAAAATGTGCAAGGAAATCGGTGCCTCACAGCCAGTCAGTGTCAGTATACAGGGAGGTCTTGAACAGCTGAGGGCAGTTGAGGCAATCAGTGATCTGTTTTTTATACATCCTTATTTCGCAACACCGGAGATGTTATTTGAAACTGTAAATTTTGCCAGGCAGAAAAGTAAAGGAGTGCTTGCCACCGAGTGTTGCTGGGGATCACTGGATGATGAAGAACGGGCAAAGAACGTAATATCTGATTGTGGCAATCTTTCCCGGGCCGGAATAGGCTTCCTCGCCCATGCTCTTCAGGAGAGTCTTGTAGGCGACTTGCATCGTCCGCAATTCGGGATAATAAGTTCAGCCAGTTCGATGCACTTCATCACTATGGATGGTGATTTGCGTCCCGCTCATGGGGTCTTTAACGACTTCTAAACGAATTAATTGACTTTGCCAATATGCTGAGAAATATAGCTCCTCTCCCCAATTCTCACTTTATCATCTTTTTAACCTGACCAGCACTCTATTTCCAGCAGGCACATCCACTTTTGGCCAGTTTAAAAAAGCGTTCATTCCAAGCGGTTTTATCTTTTGATCTTTTGATTCAGCAAGCACTTTCACCTTTGCATCATAAATCGTTGGATTATAAAGCGATAATGAAGCTTCTCCATTGCTGGATTCCGTGATTGTTGCCTTGATGTGGTCCATTGTAAAAACCTGCAGGTTATTGAGGTTCACATAAACTCCTGGCAATTCGACGATGGATAACAATAATGAAGTCTCAGCCCAGCACGAATAGGCAAAAGTGCCGCCGATGCCCTCAAGCCAGTCGTTGAGGTCGCAGCGTTCAGAAACCCAGCCATCATGAAAACCAGGTTGGTGGTGTTCTTTCCATGACATGAACTGTGGTATGGCATGGGCAATATCGCGTAATAAATTTATGAAGAAGACATCACCGCTAGCTCTGTAAAGTTTTAAAAGGGCTAAACCTGAATGGGTGCAGATACCGCCCGGAGCTGTCTTATTTTGTGTATTTGCATAAACACCGCCAGTGGAGCGTATGTCTAATTTACCGTGGGGCGAATTGGGCGGAAATTGAAAGTCGTAGGCAACAATCCATGAGGCAAACTGACGACCCATTTCTTCTGACCTGGCAAGCCATTTATTGTCTAAAGTGGCTTCATACAATTCGACCATTCCCTCAAGCAGACCATAGGCCGATTCGCTGTCGAAGCTTTGCATGGCATCGCCCGGTCCTCCACACGAAATCCCCTTTGAAATGAAATTCTTATAGTAATATTCTCCGATTGCTTCGGCTGTATTCAGGTATTTTATATCGCCTGTTTGCATATAAGCAGCACATAATGAGGCGGGGAGAATGCCTCCGCTGGATGTGTTGCCGATTATGAGTTCACCGGTTTGCTCGTTCACATACTGGCCCGGTTGCCCATATTTCTCCCATGTCCCGATCTGGGCATTTACAGCTTTCAAATTCCCTTCTTTCCAAATATCTTTGACCGGAATATTCATTTTTTTCATCAGGTCAAACTGTTTGAAAATGTAGTAAGTGGCATCTGCATTCTTACGGATAAGGTGCAAATCCTTTCCCAGGGGTTTATTGGGGAAATCTCCTTCCGGTTTCTCTTTATACAGTGTGCCATAATAGTAACCCGAGGGTGAGACACCCCTGCTATATAACCAATCGAAATTTTCAAGTACCCGTTCCCTGGTTTGAGAATTGCCCTCAGCCAGGAGGGGAAGAGTGGTCATCATTCCGCCGACCCAGCCAATTTGCCAATCCTGGAAAAAATCATTGCTTACTCCAACAGCATAATAACCGGCATCCCGCCAGTTTTCCAGATTGAATTTCTTTTCCTGAATTGGGAAGATTGCTGAGAAAGGGATCAATTCAGGTTTTTCAGGCGATGGGTAGTTTTTTGTGCGGATATCCGCAAGTTCGTCAAACAGACCTTGAATTTCAAGACATTGAAAGAAATCGATAATGAAAGTGATTTTTGTTTTGTCACCAGCATTAAATGTAACAGGTGTGTCAGTAGATGGCTTAACATCCATCCTGCAAAGCCAATGTCGATGCACTTCACGCACTACTGGTGAAGTGAGGGAGATTGTAGCTTTGTCTCTCGCTTCATTTTCCTCAATATCTATTCCAAAATCACCGTAATCTCCGCCCTGCTTACAGCACAACCAAAAACCATTTTTTGATTTTTCTGAACGGGAACCTAATCCGGGTATCGACATACTGCCACTGCGTTCCTGGATCCTCGAAACTCCGTCACGATAGTTCAGGCGGGGCTGGTCGCTTAACAAAATAGGATTATTTAGCCCTAACTGGGCATAATCATAAAAAAATGGCATGTAATCCATTACAACTGCAGGGAAACGGTTTCCATTGTAAACTGCAGCAGGCATCAGTACATAATTCTCTTTCGCCCACTCTCTGAAGTTAATGTCAACCGAAACGGAGGCATTCCGGACTTCCCCTGAAATACAATTAAAGGCAACAGTAATTTCATATTTACCAGGTTTCTCGAGCGGCGTTACCTGATCAGTAATCTGCCATGATGTACCTTCAAAGTCAATTTTTTCACTGGTTGAGAGCATTTCAACCGACTTACGTCCGGTCAGATAGTTGTATCTGCTTGTGTCATATCTGTTAATACGCGCCGAAATGGTTCCGTTATTTTTCATAAGGTCGGCCGTCAGGTTTTGTGCATTGACCGAAAAAGCCATTGAGACCATAATCCCCAATGTTGAAGACAAGAACAATTTTGTCGAATTATTCATACTGTGGTAATTTTTAGGTCGTTAGGGTAGCTTTGAAGAATTAAAATCTGGATATTCCATATTCAATTGGGCTGATTTACCACGCTAAACACGATTTCCTGTCTTATATCATCAGAAGCCGCTCCTACCTGAATATCAAAGTCACCCGGTTCAAGTACAAATTCATTCTTATCATTCCAGTACGACAGATCCTTTCTGCACAAAGCAAAGCTGACTGTCCTGACTTCCCCTTTTTTAAGATTAATCCTTTTAAATGCTTTTAGCTGCCTGTAAGGCATTTTTAGAGTGCCTCCCTTTTGCTGAAGATACAGCTGAACAACTTCATCCCCGTTAAAAGCACCTGAATTCTTAACATCCACACTTACTGTAATAGTATCCTCTGCTGTTATGGAAGGTTTGTCTGTTCTTATATTAGAGTATGAAAAGCTTGTATAGCTTAATCCGAACCCGAAGGCATATAATGGGTTTTTATTGAAATACATATAAGTCCGCCCATTAAATACTTCATAATCATTGAAATCCGGCAGATCTTCGGTCGATTTATAATAAGTCAGCGGTAACCTTCCTGCAGGATTGTAATCTCCGAATAATACCTCTGCAATGGCATTTCCGCCCTGTTCACCAGGATACCATGCGTTTATGATAGCCGGGACATTTTCCTTTATCCAGTTAATTGCCAATGAACTGCCTGCAATAAGAACAACAATTGTTTTAGGATTGGCTTTGTAAATCTCCCTGATAAACTGTTGCTGATCGGACGGAAGGTCAAGGGTAGACCGGTCACGTCCTTCCATCTCGATTGATTTATTCACTCCTAATACTACAATCACAGCATCACTGCTTTTAGCCAGATGTTTTTCTTCATGGTAGGGATCGGAATTTCTTTTGTCGTGATTATCTGCCGCCAAAGCGCTATCGGATTTTGCAACCCATGGAAGGGTATGAATCTTACACATTTTACCCACCCTGTTTATAATCCCCTCCAACGGCGATACAGGTTCATTTACCGGAGTACCGCTATAATCACCGAATTCGCAGGTAGCCGCATTGATTCCAAATACAGCAATTGATTTGATCTTCTTCAAGTTGAGAGGAAGTATGTTATTGTTTTTTAAAAGCACAATAGACTGGAGGGCTGTTTCAAGTGCAAGCTGCTGATGTTCTGCATTCCCAATAACTGAAGGCGGGATTAATGTGTAGGGATTTAGGGAAGGATCATCAAACAGACCTAATTTAAAGCGGGCGCGCAATACCCGGAAGGCAGCCGAAGTAATTTCGCTTTCAACCACTTTCCCCATCTCATACGCTTTCGGCAAATAGTCACGATATATATAGCATTGACTGCAATATCCGGAACACTCCAGATCAAGCCCTGCCTTCATAGCCATTGCAGCAGCATCTTCACGTGTAGGTGCATAATGATGAGGTGTATAAAGAAAGCCAGGAGCACCGCAATCTGAAACAACATAGCCGTTAAATCCCCATTCGTTCCTCAGGATATCTGTGATAAGCCATCTGTTGGCGGTACAGGGCACTCCATTTATTGCATTGTATGCTGTCATAATCGATTGAGCACCAGCCTCGGTAACCAGGGCCTTAAATGCAGGTAAATAATATGACCTCAAGGCACGTTCTGACATTACTGCCTTGCATTCGAACCTGTTGTGTTCTTCATTGTTCGCAACGAAATGTTTTGGCGTTGAAACGACTTTTAAATATCGCGGATGGTTACCCTGTAACCCTTTTACAAAAGCTACACCGATCCGTGAAGTAAGATAAGGATCCTCTCCGTATGTTTCAGGGGTACGGCCCCAGCGCGGATCTCTTGCCATATTCACCGTAGGAGACCAGAATGCCAGCAAATCGCTGTACTTCTGCGTTTGCTTCTTCCCCTGATCGAGTTCATTCCAGCGAGCCCTGGCCTCATCTGATATTGCTGTTGAGACCTGATAGATCAAGTTGGGATTCCATGTAGCTGCCAGACCTATAGCCTGCGGGAAAACAGTAAATTTCCCGGGACGTACCACTCCGTGCAAAGCCTCATTACCATGATCATATTTCGCTATACCAAGTCGGGGAATGGCAGGAGCAACTTCTGTCAGCAACTCCATTTTTTCAGTTATCGTCATCAATGACAAAAGGTTACTGACACGCTTGTCAATCTCTGCGTCAGGATTTTCATAAGTGTCGAGTAGCCCGTTTTTGTTATAGTCGATCCATGGTTTTTGCTGTGCATAGGTACAGGATGCAATACAGAGTAACAATAAGGACAGCAGCAGATAAGTTTTCATTATAAATTATTATTTATTAATATTTCAGGTGCCTTTTACGTTGCCAGACCTCGTTCATATGCTCCAGAGAAATACCTTTGGTTTCGGGCAAAAAAATTAAACAGAAAAAGAAACCTGCAACGTTGAATATGCCAAAAAATACGAAATTGAATACAGGTCCTATGCTCAACATATAAGGAGAAACCAGGACAACCAAAAAAGTGGAAAGCCATAATACGGCTGAAGACAATCCAATTGCCCTTCCTCTGATCTCATTAGGGTACATTTCTGAGATTAATACCCATACTACTGGCCCAAGTGTAAACGCAAATGCCGCAATATATAACATGACCATTACCAATACATAAATTCCTGAAACCGATTCAGACTGAAAAGCCATAGCTAACAGAAACAGGGTAATAGCCATCAATCCTGTGCCGGCGAGCATCAGGAATTTCCGTCCTATTCTGTCAATCAACGCAATTGCAATAAATGTCGATAAAAAGAATACCATTTGCACCAAAACTGCGTTAAGTAGCCCATCTTTCAGCTTAATTCCGGCCATTATAAAGATTTTCTGCATATAAGGGGTAACATTATTTATGCCGCAGAACTGCTGTAAAAAGGCAACACCAAAACCGGTAAGTACAATAGGAAGAAAGGTTTTCCCGAATAGCACCCTAAGAGCTACTCGTGAGCGTGAAGAATCGGCTTTAACAGAGTTCCTGATTTCAGATATCTCTTCCCGTGCATATGATTCATTACCCTTATTGATCTTAAGAAAAATCCGGTCGGCTTCCACATCATTGTTCGATTGAAGGATCAGCCATCTGGGACTCTCAGGAATAAAGAACAGGAGAATAAGGAAAACAACTGAAGGTACAAGTGCTGACAGGAACATGTATCGCCAGTTCGGACTGTTCAAATCACTGTCACCAAAATAGAAATTGCAAACACTTGCTATCAGGATACCTAGAATGATGCTTAGCTGGTTAAAAGAAACGAGTCTGCCACGGACTTTGGCAGGTGCCACTTCAGCAATATACATAGGAGATAAAACAGATGCTGCCCCAACGCACAGGCCTTGTGCAAAACGCCAGAGGCCAAGTAAAGTCGCGCCGCCTGCAAATGACACACCTATAGCAGTAACAGAAAGCAACATGGCACAAACGATCATTGTCCTTTTTCTCCCGTATTTATCTGCAATACGGGCAGTAGCCAGGGCTCCTGTCATGGCACCAAGCTCAAAAACAGCAACAACAAGTCCCAGTCTGAATCCTGACAAATTAAACTGATGTTCAATATAAGGCACAACTCCTGTAATAATTCCCAGATCGAATCCGAACATTAATCCGCCCAATGTTGCGACAAGACAGATTGAATAAACATAGGTTACATTATATTGGGTTGCCTGATTGGAAGTTTTCATCTTCATCATTTAGAATATTTATATCTGAAACTCATTAGCTAATTATCTTTCAATTTCTTCTCTGGCTATCCGGCACCAGTTTACAGCATTCAGTGGTTTTTTGCCAAGGGTGTTATTATCTTTCATGATCAATTCAATAACACATTTGTTAGCTGTAGCAACATCGATTGATTTCCTCAATTCTTTTCTCACTGAATCTTCGTTCATGTCAGCAACAGCGAGTTTTGCAGGATTGAGTTTCCTTGAAAATATATAATCCGGTCCTAATTGCTCAGCCATTTTTATCTCATTCGCCCATGGAGATACCGAAAGACGACGGAGTCTTGGTATGTTTTTAAGATACTCCCATCGCATATCCAACCCTTCGCAACAGCCATAGCAATTAAGTCCGAAACGTTCAAGGATAGGCATTTGATATGGCAACACAAATTCGGCAAACAACTCCGGATCAACTCCAACAGTTTCCTGGCTTTCGCAAAAGCCCCACATATCGATAAGACGTGTTTCTCCTGTATAGTCTTGCCTGGGCAACATTGTCGTATAGCCAAATCCACCAGAGCCAACATACATATCCGTATTATCAGGCAGCAAATTGCCGGCTTCCAGAAAGTCAAGCTTAGCCATATGCCCGTCTCTCAATATCTCCATTAAGCGGTGCAGTTCATTCGGATACATATAAAAGTCAAGCATATAGGTTTCCAATCCGCGCAAATTTATTAAAGGCCATGTCAAGCCAAGCGTCCACCACCACATACCTTTTACCCGTACTGTGATTAAATCGCCAAAAATATTCTCAGCCAATTGCCTGACATTTTCAGTAGTTTTGTAATCAACTGTGATATGTGGATATTTCAACAATGGCAAATCAGTAGCATAGTTTTTCAAAGGGGCTTCCCATGTATACGCACCAAAATTCTCACCACCAACCTGTATATGGTGCATACCCCAATCCGTTTCAGTATAGCAATAAGGAATGTTAAAATATGGTTCCGTAACCCGGTCGTCACCCATTTTCGTTGCCCAAAAGATCTCCTTGCGAAGCGTCATTTCCCAGTTTCGCGCAAGTTCGTTCTGACACAATAATGTATTCTCAGGAATTATCTCATTCCAGCCATTCTCAGGATCACAAAAAATCAAAGGTCTGGTGCATTCCAGATCATTATGCCTTGTCCATAAAACTTTCTTTTCAGATTCAATGGGGCGTGCAGCTAATGCACCAACATCTCCGGCAAGTTTCCGTAAGACATGTTTTTCGTCTCTGGAGAAAACCAGATTTTTTACTGTATTTGTGGAAGTACTTTGTTCTAATACTGTTTGTTTCATATCGTCACTGTCTTTTCCACCTGCAACATGATGTTACAAATTGTTAATTAAATAGTCTTCAGTCTGACCAGCTTTTACCTCAATTTTTTTCCAGTCCAGATATGCATATTTACCAAGTGGATCCTTCGTCTGAACTGCATTCTCTGACAGGACAGAAACCTGGGCATCGAAAGGTGTCGGATTTGTGACTCTTATGGTTACACTTTTTTTGTCTCTTCTAATGATTGTAGCTTCTATATTGTCGAGTACAAGGATTTCACCGGTATCATTTCGAATATATATACCCGGATTTTGAAGGGAAGTAAGCAATTCAAGAGTCTCCCATGAGGCCAATGAAGATCCTGGCCATGTATTGCCGACCTCTCCCCTGCCTTCCCAATCGCTTAGATTCACCCGCTCCGATGTAGCCCCTTCAGCAGCATTCCTGATGGTAGGATTATAGCTTGTATTTACATACTGGATTGTATTATGAACCAAATCTTTATAAAACTCTGAAAATCGTTTATCGCCTGTGGCCCGGTAAAGTTTCAAAAGAAAATCACCTGAAAGAATATACAAGCCGGGCGCACTATGATTATTTTGAGAACTTGCAAAGATTGAACCGGTTGCATGGCAGTGACTACGTGCCATATCACAATCCTCAGGGAATTTATAATCATAAGATACAGTCCAGGTCGATAACATATATACCGCATTTTCAGCTATTTTCAGCCATTCCTTCTCTCCCGTTATTTCGTATAAACACATTGCAGATTCGGCCATATCCCAGGGGGTTTCACTATCGGGACTCTGAAGAATTTCCGCAGCTCCCCCACCGGCATATCCCTTTTTAAAATCTCTCTCAAAATAATACCTGCATGCTTTTTTAGCCACATCGAGATAACGTGGTTCACTGAAATATTTTGAAGCTAACGCCAATGCTCCTGCACTAACCGATCCTGCCGTTGACCCATTAATTTCCATTTCCCCGGTTTCAACATTGATAGTCTGACCAAATTGACCATATTTATTCCACACTGTGACGAGTGCATTAGCAGCTTTCTTCAGTGATGAATCCCAGTCAGGGTTTATTGCATACCCATAACCCTGCTTTCGTAAAATTTCGGTTTGCTGAATTCCAGTATAGAGTATATCCGCGGTACGACGAGTCATTGCTATGAAGGGGCGTTCAGTATTTTGTTTGAAATTATCCCCAAAAATCTTTCCTTTCATAAATATCCCATAGAACAATCCTGTCGGGGCCTGAAGTGACACAATCAAATCAAAGGTTTTTACAACTCTGCGAATACGCTCAGGGGTTGGCTTTATGACCATCGGTAAGGTAAAGACAGGTGAGCCGCCCCATCCTAACTGCAAATGATTAAAACACACTTCTGACCTTGGATCTTCACATACATATCCAACTTTGTCATCTTCATACCATTTAGTGCGATCATGTAAATTTAAAATCATATTTGCAGTGGCGCTGTAAGGTATAACGTTGCGGTAATCATTTTTTCCGCTTAACGATTTGCGAACATCAAATACTTTTTCGAAGAAACAGGGAATGTCTTTTACAGAAGCAATGAAAACGCGAAATCGAAGGCTTACTTCATCCCCTGCATTCCAATCTGCAGCAGCATCTCCACTCTTTTCCCTGCCGCACATTACATATCTCTGTTCTCTCACCCCCGGAGAAGAAACTACAAATGTTGCTTTTTTGACAGCCATATCCTCCTCAACAAACATCCCTGAGTTTCCAAACCGTGTGCCTTGCCCGGTAATTAAAATGAAGGCCTGCTGTTTTTCAGGAGTAAAAAATGCAAGCATGGGCGTAGCGCAATTGCCGGTTAGCATCTCAACTTTTGCAGAACTGCCATCTTTATTCAGATGAAGGATATTGGTAGTTGTAACAGGCATATCCAGAGTCCGCTTCTCAGGGTTATAAATGTAGGGAGGATAACCTACAGGTTCGATTTTAAACCTGTTGCCGCCATACAGAACGGCTGGAGCAAAAACATAATTATTTAATGACCAGTCATCAAAGTCAAAGGCAATAGCAACTCCGGTATTTTTCTCGCTTCCTTTTGTGATTTTAAACGTGACAGTAAATTCAATTGCATCTACTTCTTTCGGATCATTGACCAGGGAAATACTTGTCTGCCAGCTCGATCCAGCCATTTTTAAAAAATCATCTGTAAATACTTTTTTTTGAACCAGCCTGGTGCTATCGTATTTGCATAAAACCATTCGCATTTTTCCATTGACCTGTTTTAAAAACGTATTTAGTGATTCCGTTGACGTGTTTGCATATTTTTCGACGGCATTTTCAAGCCAACTGTTGTTCTGTGCAGTCAGGGGAAGAATAATAGAGAACATAACGAGAATTAAACACAACTTTTTCATTCTTATCGCTTATTTATTTTTCATTGAATATCTCACCTTTCAATAATATGATTTTTTCATTATATCCATATTTCTTTCGTCGTTTCATCGTTATATAATTTGATTTTTGAGATATTATAGAATCCTGATACCGATGAAATTATTTTTATTAATTCTTCCCCGCAAACTTCCTGTAGTCTGAGCTTTCCTTCTTAAGTCCTGCCGGAATTAAAATTCCACCATCCGTTTAGACATTGCAGTGAGCGATATTGGCTGACAGACTGGCCATCAAATGACAATTTATTAAAGTTCTAATTTGCAAAACACTGATTATTAGTTTTTCCCACGTGGCAGATTACATACATTACCTTTGGCGATTACATTTTGTCTTTTGTATTAATATTTTAACTAAGTTAATTTATTAATTAAGCAGTGTCAATAAAATTATAAACATTGGAATAAAATAATTCAATACATTTGTTTTTAAAGTCAAACCGATTTGTGTCATTTCCTATATTAGATTTCTTCACTTAATTTAATCCATGAATAAGACAGCACTAGTAATCCTGATGATTTTGCTCTCAGGACAAATCAGGCTCCATTCTCAGGATGAAGCACGCCTGCTCAGGTTTCCGGCTATTTATGATAATCAGATTGTGTTTACGTACTCCGGTGATTTATATACGGTATCTTCGGATGGCGGAATTGCAAGAAAACTTACAAATCATAATGGATATGAGATGTTTGCAAGATTCTCTCCTGATGGTAAAACTCTTGCATTTACGGGACAATATGATGGCAATACTGAAGTATTCGTTATGAATTCTCAGGGTGGAGTACCAAGACGGGTAACGTTTACTGCCACCCTTGGACGGGATGATGTTGCTGACAGGATGGGACCTAATAATATTGTCTTTGGATGGAAGCATGATAACAGAAATATTATTTTCCGCTCCAGAAAAAAGTCATTTAATGATTTCAATGGTTCATTATTTACGGTAAATATTAACGGAGATCTGCCGGAAGAGCTGCCTGTCCCACGTGGTGGCTTCTGCTCATATTCACCCGACGATCAGAAAATGGCATACAACAGGATATTCAGAGAATTCAGAACATGGAAAAGATATCGCGGAGGAATGGCTGACGATATCTGGATCTTTGATTTTAAAACCCATAAGATCGAAAACATAACCAATAATCCTGCCCAGGATATTATTCCAATGTGGTATGGCAATAAGATCTATTTCCTGTCGGACAGGGACGAGAAAAAAAGGATGAATCTATATGTTATTGATCTTGGTTCGGGAGAAACGAGGCAACTTACTTCCTACAAGGATTTTGATATTAAATTCCCTTCTTTGGGCAATAATGCAATTGTTTATGAAAATGGCGGATATATATATAAAATGGATCTTGTCTCCGAGAAACCGGAGAAAGTAAAAATTATAATTGCTGAAGATTTACTTTCAGGCCGGGAGATTTTAGAAGATGTGGGGAAAAACATCACGAACTTTGAAATATCCCCGGATGGTAAACGGGGATTATTCGGAGCTCATGGTGATGTTTTTACTGTTCCGGAAAAATATGGTGAAACAAGGAATCTTACCCGGTCATCAGGGATACATGAAAGAAATTCAAAATGGTCACCGGATGGAAAATGGATCTCCTATATTTCAGACAAAACAGGTGAAGATGAGATATTTATCCAGGCACAAGACGGCAGCCAGCCTGCTGTTGAGATCACATCCGGCAGCGCAAATTACAAATATCAGCCATACTGGTCGCCTGACAGCAAAAAATTGCTCTGGTCGGATCGGAATCAGATCCTTCATTATGTCGATATTGATACAAAAATAATAACACAGGTTGCTGTAGATTCCGTTTTCGAAATAAGGGATTACTCCTGGTCGCCCGACAGCAAATGGATAGTTTATACAAAAAACAGTGAGAACCGGATGCAGCAGGTAAATCTCTATTCGCTCAGACAAGATAGATCATACCCTGTGACAGGGAACTGGTACGATGCCTTCAGTGGTCTATTCAGTGCCGATGGCAAATACCTGTTTTTTGTCTCGTCCCGTGATTTTCACCCTGATTTCAGTAATGTCGGTCCGACAATAAGTTATTCCGACATGAATGGAATATATTTTATCACGTTGAATAAAAAAACACAATCACTGTTTAATCTTAAGAGTGATGAAACTGTATTGCCAGCTCCTGAAGCCAAGTCAGTGCCTGACGGTAAAAAGAAAACTGCAAAGCCACCGGCTGATACTTTGGAATTGCAGATTGACATTGATGGTATCCTGGACAGGATCGGAAAACTACCTCTGAAAGCGTCCAATTATTTAAATCTGAATTCAGTGGGGAACAACCTCTTTTACCAGCGCATAGGGAAGAAAGATGAAAAAGTATCTCTTCTCATGTATGATTTTGATAAAAGAGAAGAAATTAATTTAGGATCGGTCGATGGTTATGAAATCTCAGCAAATAAAAAGAAAATGATCGTTGCTCAAAACGGAGCTTACGGAATAATAAGCCTGCCATCAGGAGAAATAAAAATAAGTGAAAAATTAGATCTGTCAGGCCTTCAGATGGAAATAGACAAGCATGCCGAATGGCAACAGATATACAATGAAGCGTGGCGTCAGATGAGGGATTTTTTCTATTCCCCGATTATGAATGGAGTCGACTGGAAAGCTGAGGGGGCAAAATACCAGGAACTTATTAAATATGTAAATCAAAGGAATGATTTAACATACATTCTCGGCGAATTGGTTGGAGAGCTTAATATCGGTCATGCTTACGTAGGTGGAGGTGAAAGACCACAGCCTGAGAGAATTCAAACCGGCTTGCTAGGTGCAGAGATATCAAGGTACAAAACAAGCGGGTATTTCAGGATCGACGGGATCCTGAAAGGAGAGAATTGGAACAGCAAGGTGAAGTCACCTTTAACAGAGATAGGCATTGACGCTAAGGAAGGTGATTATATACTTGCCGTTAATGGTGTAAGTGTTACCGGCATGAATAATATATATGAAGCCCTTCTGAATACAGCAGGAAAACAGGTGAAGCTCACTGTCAATTCGAGTCCTATGGAGCAGGGTAAGCATGAAATAACCGTTGTTCCTATAAGTGATGAATCTCAGTTGTATTATCTGAAATGGGTAAATGATAATATTGAGAAGGTAAATAAAGCGACCAATGGCAGGGTTGGATATATTCACATTCCCGATATGGGTGTTGAAGGGCTTAACGATTTTATAAAATATTACTATCCCCAACTACAAAAAGAGGCCTTAATTATTGATGTACGCGGCAATGCCGGAGGCTTTGTTTCTCCAATAATTATTGAGAACCTGCGAAGGGTGGCATCACAGATCACTATTGCACGTAATACAAAGCCTTCTGTAGATCCGGATGGCACATTATATGGCCCGATGACACTGATATGCGATGAATTTTCAGCTTCCGACGGTGATATTGTAACATACAGGTTCAAGAATTACCACCTGGGAACAGTAGTTGGTAAAAGGACCTGGGGTGGTGTAACCGGCATAAGAGGCACTCTGCCATTTATCGATGGGGGAACCTTGAACAAACCGGAATTTTCAAGGTACGATCTTGAAGGTAAAAAATGGATAATAGAGGGAGTTGGTGTGGAACCTGATATAACTGTAGACAATGATCCTTATCTTGAGTTCACAGGAACAGACCAGCAATTAAATAAATCCATTGAAGTTATACTGCAGGATCTGAAAACCCAGGGCAAAAAGATCCCTGGTCATCCTCCATATCCTGTAAAATAGCAAATCAGGCATTCAGGTATTCTGCCGGGAATTTCCAGGGATGACGATATTCAGGAACAGCAAGACGTGCTGCCTCATCATCACCGATTATTCTTTCGGTTTCAGGATCAAATTTTATTGATCTTCCGATTTTCATTGATAAAATACTCAGCTGTATCGGAAGGTCAACCTTAATATGATATTCGGGATTGCACAGAGGCTGTTTACGTGATTTTATGCTTTCAATCCATTCGATCTCCTGACCCGGGGAAGAGGGTATTGCTACAGGTGGTGTATCCAGTCCTTTCATCCTATCGCCTTCAGGAATAAGAATATGGGAAGAATAATCAGTTATCAGGGTCCCATTTGAGCCGTGAAAATATATCCCCAGTCTTCTTCTCGTTCCTGTTTCATATCCCAGGCCCGATTTATCAGTGCCCTGGAAGGCAAATCCGTGACTGTTTGCCGATGATTGCATCCATGTCATAGTCATTTTGGGATACCTCCATATAACCTCATGGTTATCATATGCATCACTGTCGTCCTTAATGACATACCTTCCTCCTGTGGCGCTGACCTCAGCAGGATAACCCAGCTCAAGGGCCCATATCGGCAGGTCGGTAATATGAGGTGCCATTCCCGGTGTCCAGCCTCCACTGAAATCCATCCAGAAGCAATGATAAAATGCATCTTTTACAAGGTTCGGATTAAAGAGCTGCATACGTGCAGGGCCCACCCACATATCCCAGTCAAGACCTTCAGGTATCTTCCTTGTATTATTCCCAAGACCGATTCCATCCGGTGCTTCATTCATGGTAAAAAAGGTCCTTACAGTACTTATGTGGCCCAGATTACCTGAACGGACCAGCTCAACCATGCGGCGGTAATGATCAGTTGAATGTATTTGTGTTCCGATCTGGCACATAACGCCATTCTTCCTTACAGCATTCCTCACAGCAAGGCTTTCCCCCATGTGCATAGTCATTGGCTTCTGAAGATATATATCCAGACCTGCCTCGGCTGCCTCAATTGCCTGAATGGCATGCCAGTGTGCCGGTGTTGCTATGATGACGGCATCAAGACCTTTATGCTGCAGTAATTTTCTGTAATCTGAATATCCTGTGCAAGTATTTTTAAACCTTGCAACAACCGGGTCCAGCCTTTCTTTCCATACATCACAGGCTGCTGTCAAAACTATATCGGGGTGTGCAACACATGCTTCAAGATTTACTTTTCCAAGGCCGCCGCATCCTATAATCCCAAGGTTGATCTTATCGCTGGGCGCAGAAACAGCTTCACCCTTAAGAGTTGAAGAATTAAGAATAATGGGAGCCCCTATGGCAGCCATTGATGCTGATTTTACGAACTGCCGCCTGGAAAATGATGAGCTGCTACTATTTTTCATGATTATTCCTTTTTTTACTGGTTTCAGATCTTTGTTTTTAGTTGGTGAATATATACAGAGGTGTCATATCCGAGTTGAATGCATCCCATCTTCTCTCAGAAATTTCCTTGCCCGGTTTACCGCCAGAATGAATTATCAGCCTGTAACGCAAAATAAGAGGTTCACCGATAAACAATCGATACCTTGTACCATGCGTCGGAAAGACAGGTTGTAACCAGGAGAGTTCAGGGTAGTTCTGCCATGGTCCGGGATATTCAGGATTGCCCTTGTACTGCAAAACCATCAGTCCGGATTCTGGTTTGCCCTGGAATCGCCCGCTGAAATCTGCCCAGGAACGCAATGGAACCGAACCTGTCTCATCTGTAAACCAGGATATATCCTGTGATTCGGGTGTCTGCATCCTCATATTGAATGAGCCATAGCTGTTGGTCCCTCTAGTTGCAATTGTAATACTGTCCTCAAGTGCTTCGAGTTTAATGGCTATATCAATGATTCTTGAACCTGTAGTTGCAAGGTATACTCTGATAGCCGCATTTTCACGTATAATCGGTTTAACATTCTCCCACATCCAGAGATTTTCTGCAACAAGCTGGGCAAACACCGGACCATCTGTAAGTTCAACCTTTCCTGTCGGCCGGGCAAATACCCTTTGAAGAGCATAAAGATCTCCGCGCTGCGATCCGAGTTCCACCTCCGGCCATGCCCAGAAGATCCCCCTATGATGCGGATGGCCACCATCGGGCCAGTCCCTGGTCAGCATTTCACCATTCATTCCGTATAATGGATGAATATAGTCGCTCCGTGGTATTGAATATATACTTGAAGTAACAACGGAATCTCTTCCGGCTTTTTGATTTTCTTTCTGATATTCTTCCAGGTAGACACCGGTAACCTCGCTGAATTCAAGATGGAAACTATCTTTATCCTCAAGACGCACAACATCCTTTTCATAAACCTTTTTGTAATTGTACTGCAATACAGGCGTACCATTCTCCTCAAATACGTATTGTCCGCTTGCATTGTCATGTCTGACCCTGACATTACTGACAAGCGGAGAATCTGTTTCAGTGATTTCATAATCCGGAAGAGCACCCTCGGGGATGATGCAGATCATCTGATCTTCAGCTGTCCCGGACTGCAAAGGGATGACATTTCGGTTCCTCTCAGGAGTCGAAAGACCAAGCCGATTTTCTGCTTCAGCCTTTTTAAGCTGTTTGCTCATTTTTATGCGAATTTTTAACGGAGAGCCGGTTTGGGAAAACGCTCCCGCGGAATCCCTGATTTTCACAGTTTCTACATTGCAGGAAAATAAACAGGAGACCACAAGGATCAGAAGCAGAAAGTTTTTTAGCATATTCAAATTTACGATAATAGTTTGATTTCTAAAGCAGTTATCAGGTTTTCGTGTGACCGCCATCATAGTGACGGTTTTTTCCTGTACCAGAAGAAGTATTCCTTCTGCTTTTTCTTCTCTTCACTGTTTCTTGCCACGTATACTTTCTTACCAGTATAGGGATCGCACCCGGTATAGTACATAATTGTTGAAAGTGTCATTGGAGTCGGAGTAAAGTCCTGTACCTGCTCGGGTTTGATGCCCATACTTTTCACCTCTGCAGCCAGAACCTTCATATCCTGGTCGGTACATCCGGGATGTGACGAAATAAAGTATGGAATCAGCTCATATTTAAGGTCATACTTCTTAAGCAGGCTGTCAAAGCGTCCCTTCAGTTTTCGGAAAATTTCAAAAGGTGATTTTCTCATAAGTGACAAGACTCCGGGTGATGAATGTTCCGGTGCAACCTTTAATCTGCCTGAAATATGTTTGCTGACAAGCTCTTCAAGGTATTCTGCTTCATCCCTGCCGGCGTTGTTATTCCATTCCGGGAATAAGAGATCATAGCGGACACCACTGCCGATGAATGATTTTTTAACACCTTTGATACTGTCGATTTTCCTGTAAAGCTCTGTCAATTGTTTGTGGCTTACCTTAAGGTTCACGCATACAGCTGGCCATATACAGGAAGGTCTCGAGCAGACCCTGCAAAGTGACATTTCCTTTCCCTTCATCCTGTACATATTAGCAGACGGGCCACCCACATCTGATAAATATCCTTTAAAATCAGCCATCATGGCTAGCCTTCTGACCTCTTTCAGAATCGACTCCTCCGATCTGCTGACTATCTGCTTGCCCTGGTGTGCAGCTATTGCGCAAAAGCTGCATCCACCGAAACATCCCCTGTGGATATTTACTGAGAACTTTATCATCTCCCAGGCAGGAATATCCCCCTTCTTATTGTACCTGGGATGCGGGCTGTACATGTAGGGAAGATCATATGAACGGTCGGCTTCATCTTCTGCCATTGGCGGACTGGGCGGGTTAATAATAATATTGAGATCGCCTGAAGGTTCATTCAGCCTTGCAGAAACCATTTTATTGGATTCTTTCTCAAACTTCACAAAATTCTCCGCGAAAAGCTTTTTATCTCTTACACATTCTTCAAATGAATGAAGCGTTATGTCTTTCCAAATTTTTTGTAGTGGAAGCGGCTCCTCCTTTTTTATGACAAAACAAGTCTGAGGTACAGTTTTCAGAGAGGTAAACGGAACGCCTTTCAGAAGAAGCCGTACAAGCTCTCTTAATGGCTGTTCCGCCATTCCGTATATCAGCATGTCAGCAGAGCTGCTCACAATGACGGATGGCACCAGCCTATCCTTCCAGTAGTCGTAATGAGTAAGCCGGCGCATAGAGGCTTCGATACCTCCGATAATAACAGGCACGTCAGGGAATAATTGTTTTAGAATCTTTGTATAAACGACAGTGGGATAATCAGGCCTGAAACCTGACTTACCGCCAGGAGAATAGGCATCATCTGACCTTAAACGGCGTGCAGCGGTATAATGATTTACCATTGAATCCATATTTCCAGCAGTGACGCCAAAAAAATATTTTGGTCTCCCCAGCTTCCGGAAATCCCTCAGATCATCCTGCCAGTTTGGCTGCGGTACAATCGCTACCTTCAGACCCTCCTCCTCGAGCACTCTACCTACAACTGCCGGCCCGAAAGAAGGATGATCAATATATGCATCGCCGCTGAACAGGATAACATCGAGCTCATCCCATCCAAGGTAATTTACCTCCTTACTGGTAGTAGGGAGCCAGTCGTTATTGAATTTTGATTGAAATTTCACACTGCAAATTTAACAAAATTAGTATTTTAGTGTTAGATCTCATGTTTCGTGCTGACATTCGAATATGTCAAATATATGAAGATATCACATGCCAGCGAATTTTAAAATCATTGGATTATTCCTCAAAAACAGTTTTTTAGTCCTGTTTTTATCTTCATCGTATTTAAATTCACAAGCCCAGGAAATTGAAAAAAGACCATCGGTCGGTCTTGTTCTGAGCGGTGGCGGAGCCCATGGAATTGCTCACGTCGGTGTAATCAAAGTAATGGAGGAAGCCGGATTAAGACCAGATTATATTACAGGTGTTAGCATGGGTGCTATTATCGGGGGTCTATATTCTTTAGGATATACAGCCGACAGTATTCATAACCTTTTAAAATCCATTGACTGGAAAATGATCTTGTCAAATAAGATCCCGGAAAACAAGGTTGTTTTTCTTGAAAAGGCGCATTTCTACCACAGCATTATCTCTTTGCCTCTTTCATCGGGGAAGGTTACCCTTCCGGCGGGTTTGCGAAGCGGTCAGCAGATTGAGAGTGCCCTTAGCTTTTACACCTGGCCTGCAGCTGATATAAACGATTTTTCAAGGCTCCCTATCCCATTCATGTGCCTGGCAACCGATATTATAACATTTACAAAAATTGAGCTGAAAACGGGCTACCTGGCTGATGCTTTGAGGGCCAGCGCTGCAGTCCCGTCAATATTTTCCCCGCTCAAGGTTGATACCCTGCTTCTCCTGGACGGAGGCTTGATAAGAAACTTTGCAGCCAGTGAGATTAAAGAGATGGGAGCGGATATTTTAATCGGATCCTATACCGGCTCCCGCCCTTTGGTGGAAGAACAGCTAAATAATGTAGCCGGCATAGCGAAACAGATAGGATTATTCAGGGGGCTGGATGATTTTGAAAAACAGAAAAAACTGATCGATGTGCTTATAAAGCCTGAAACTGATGATTTTCCAATAAACGAGTTCGGAAATGTAGACTCCCTTTTTCAAAAGGGGTATGAAGCTGCCCTTCCCTTTAAAGATTATTTCGTGAGACTGGCAGATTCACTCAACCGGATCTCTCCTCAGAAACCGGTTAAGGATATTTTTTATAAGGAAAATTATACAATCGACAAGATTGAAATTACCGGCAACAAAATATACCCTGATTTGCAAATACTTGGGGTTCTGGATATTCAACCCGGCGAAAAAGTTGATAAATATCTTCTGAGGGATAAAATTGATCTTCTTTACGGAAAGGCATTGTTTGAGAAGGTAAAATACAGGCTTGTCCCGAGAAATGATTCCATCATCCTGGTTATAGATTGTATAGAAAAACCTAAGGCAATGTTTTATGGATCTGTCCATTACGATAATGCAATCCTTGCGGGTCTGATATTGGAGCTATCTGTAAAAAACCTTCTTACCCAAAAATCTGTCACCAATATAAACTCTTTTGTGGGCCAGTTTTTCAGGTTTGAATTCAATAACATCCAGTTTGTTGACAAAAATCAAAAATTTGGATTATCAGCAAATTTCTATGCCGATAATACGCTGTTACCTATGCTGGAATCAGAAGGAAATAGAATCGACGTAATCAGCAGAAATTTCATTCCCGGGATTTCCCTGAACAAGAGCCTGGGACTTAATCATCTGATGAGTGTTTATCTGAATTATGAAAACATGAAACTGATACCGCATTATTCCACGAATGATCACCTTCAAAGTCTTTCATATAATTACATAACCGGATCATATGAATATCAGATAAATACAGTTAACATAAAACAATTTCCCGACAATGGCATTCTGTTTAATATATCAGGAAGCGTATCCAAATTATTTTCGGTGACCACCAGAACAGATACCTTAAGAACAACGCTTAAAGAAGGCAGCAATGGAGATTATCATTTTGAAAGGTTTTTTACGATTCGTGGAAGCTTTAAAGAATATTTTTCACCGGGCGACAGATTTACTTTTTCAATTGGATGTGAGGCACTTCTGGTCACCAATTCTGACTCAGTATCTGCACAGAATAATTTTTTTCTGCTTGGGGGGATAACTCCTGTTAACAAAAGATCAATAGCGATGGTTGGGTTTCACCCCAATGAGCTTCCTGTAAAAAAACTTGCAGGTATAACTTCAGGACTTGATATAGAGGCATTTAATGATTTTCATATAAATCTGATGGCAGATATCTTTGCAGCTCAGGAGATTTACCATGGTGATGGTTTTTCTCTCCTCACAGGCTTCGGAGCAGGTATCGGCTATATGTCTGTTGTTGGTCCCCTTACCATCGGAATAATGTATGGAAATGGCTCTCGTGATGAATATTTCAATAAAATAAAGGGTTACGTAAGCATAGGATTTGACTTTTAAATCGGAAGATGAAAAATATCAGTCAATTGGTCTGATTGTTGCAGATTTGATTTATTTAATTACCGGGAGATTTTTATAATTTAAATATCTTGAAAGGACCAGTCTTATGGATGTCGTAAAAATGATACAGCAACATAAAAAGCTCTGTATTTGGGTTTCTGAGAAAAAAATTAAGCAAAGTCTTGATTTGCTTGCAGATATGATCGTCTACGCTTCATCAGGAGATCTGCGTGATGAGTATGATAATATAGTAATGACCTACAGGAATATGCTTACCTACACCATTGACGGGGTAGAGGACCCGGAGCGAAATAAGGTTTATCTTAAACTTATTCAGTCAATTTTAAGGCTTGCCGACAGTGTGAGGCAGGACATATTGTCACACAATTCCGGATGGCATACCTACTGGGTAAAACAACAAGCCGAGAAAGAGACAAAGCTCAGCGGAAAAACGATAGTAGAAACTGTAGATGACCTCATTTTCAAATCAGAGCTCGATGAATGGCTTGAATTCACCCAAGATATAAATCCGGATCCGGAATCTGAAATTGCAAAAAAACACAGGCTGCTGATAAGTAAAATTTTCAATCACTTATGGCTTACTGATTTTTACGGAGACGCTGAAAACAGCCTTCTGGATATTATCATGAATTCGGGGAAGTTCAGGTGGTATGAATCCAGTATTTTTACCTCTGCCGTTACACTCAGTTCTCTC
Organism: uncultured Bacteroidales bacterium; assembly: GCA_963789465.1. Taxonomy (GTDB): domain Bacteria; phylum Bacteroidota; class Bacteroidia; order Bacteroidales; family VadinHA17; genus LD21. The sequence goes on along the minus strand of CAWBLL010000019.1, from coordinate 376,264 downwards.
AGAACATGGCAGACTGAAAAATTATTCCACCTGATGAAGATTTATGAATCCGGAGAGGAACAGGTTATGGAAAGAGCTCTTTCAGGCCTTATCCTTAATCTTCATTACTATAATGTCAGACTTCTTCTATACCCTGACCTTACAGCCAGGATCACAGAAATGAGTAAGGGAAGGGATTTTCGTGAACATTGCCGGATAATTGTACTGCAGACCATCAGGTCAAGAGAAACGGAAAACCTGAGCAGAAAACTACAGGAGGAGATCCTTCCTCATGTTGCCAAGCTTAAGCCCAGGATAGAGGAGAAGCTGGATCTCGACAATATTCTGCCGCATGAAAAAAACGAAGAAAAGAACCCTGACTGGTCCGAAGTATTCAGCGATTCAGAGGAGATTTTCAAGACGATGGAAGAGCTTACAAAGCTTCAGATGGAAGGTGCGGATGTTTATATGTCGGCGTTTGCCAATATGAAACAATTCGACTTCTTCAAGGATTTTCAAAACTGGTTTGTTCCATTTTATCCTGATCATGAGACTGTAAATGAGATTTACAAGGATGCAATCCTCGGACCTGGAACAAACGAACTTGCAGAGGCTTTGTACAAGACACCCTTCATCTGCAATTCTGACAAATATTCTCTTCTCCTGAATTTAAAATATCTTCCCTCTTCACAGAAAACCATGATGCTCAAAGTCTTCCGTATGGAGCTTGAAGGGCTGCAGCAGCTGAATGAAGAGGAGAGTGTTACGGATCCGTACCGTAATTTCAGGATAAATGTGACTCAGTATCTGCAGGATCTGTACAGATTTTTCAAACTGTCACCCTATCGTAAGGAGTTTGAGGATCTATTTATTGGGAGAATGGATATATACAATTCTGAATTTTTCAGGATGACCTGTAATGCGCCGGAGGTCGAAGCAGGTCTTGCTGATTATTTCTTCAGCAAGAATTTTTACGATGATGCTCTTGAATTATTTCTGAAGCAGGTAAGGCAAAAGCCTTCTGAGGTTCATTTATATGAAAAAATAGCTTATTGTTATCAGGAGAATGCAAATTATGAAGAGGCCCTGAAGAATTACAAAATGGCAGAGCTGATAGAAAAGAAATCCTGGACGCTGAAAAAAATAGGTTTTTGTCTGCGAAGGCTTGGGCTGAATGAAGAGGCTCTGGATTATTACCTTCAGGCTTCCGAGATGGAACCTGAAAATATCCATACGGTAATAATGACAGCTCACTGCTATCTTGATCTAAAAAACTATGAGATGGCGCTCAAATATTATTTCAAGATCGAATACAATGACCCTGGCAATCTGAAAATTCTGAGGCCTATAGCTTTCTGCTATTTTGCGCTAGGGAAGTTTGATGATTCCGAAAAATATTATGACAGGCTGTCTGCAGGCAAGCTGAATGCCCATGATCACATTAATATAGGGCATCTTGCACTTTGCAGGGGAAATAAAAGAGACGCAATAAACATGTACAGGCTGAGCCTTCAGATGGGGGAATTGTCAAAAGAACAATTCATGTCAATTTTTGCCGAAGACAAGCCTCTCCTTGTATCGCATGGCGTAAATCCTGACGATTTACCCATTCTGCTCGACTATCTTTTATTTATTACCGACTGAGGTTAGTGTATCAGACCGATGACGTGGAGGATAAAAAGGCGGAGGAGGCCCTGAAGGTGGCCTGCCTTCATGATAATGGTGTCTCTCTCCTCTGAAACCGCTGGTATCGTTAAGATGTCCCATATGATTATGTCTGGTCATCTGCTTCATCCGCTCATCCATTTCTCTGAGGCGTGCTATCTGGTCCTTTGTCAGGTAGGTATCCATCTCCTTCCGGAAATCCTTCATATTTGAATCAAGCTCTTTCCGGAAATTACTCTGAAGATCGCTATTTATCCTTGCATACTTATCCAGTACCTGATCAATTTTAACCTTTTGCTGTTCATCCGGTTGAATTACCCTGTAAAATCCATCACGGAATCTCTCTTCAGAGAAAAATACCCTCACAGGGTTGAGCCTGTGATATCTTATCTGTGCCGAGGTAAGCATACCAAGAATGAAACCTATTATCAGTGTGCCAAGAATTAACAATACAGGCTTTGCTTTCATTTTGAATTATTTTCCGGTTAAAAGGCAAATAATGCTTTCATCATAATTATCTTTCAGACCGAGGAAAGAATTGATGGTAAAAGATCCTTCCATGAGAAAAATTGATATCACCAGTACGATTATTGCAGCAACCCCTGAAATTGCCACGCTTCTGAAAGCAAAATTCATGTTGCGTATAAACTCTATTTCCTGCTTTACCTTTACAGCTACGGGAAATATTCTGTTGAGAACAGCATCTCGGAATCCTTTGCCAAAATCATAAGACACTCCTTCCTTCTCAAGCCCGGAGTATACATCTTCCGAAACAGATTCAGCATCAAGTGAACTCAGTATTAATTCTTTTATCTCAGCTGGCTTCATTTTTCTATAGTTTTTTCAAAATAATTCTTAATTGTTCCTGAGCCCTGAATAACCTTGAAAGAACCGTACCTATTGGCAGACCAAGTATTTCTGCCGTTTCCCTGGTGGAATAGCCCTGAAGCATTCTCATAGTTACAACTATTCTGAAGTCAGGTTCAAGAGCCATCAGCGCCTTATTAACTATCTCAGCAGCCTCATTTCTCTCACCGGCATCACTGTCGGGAATTTCAGCTCCGCGTATCTCATCATCACCCTTTTGAGAAAACAAGGAGAAAATTTTCTTTCTTCTTTTTATCTCATTTAAGGTCAGGTTAATGGCGATCTTCTGAATATAAGTCGACAATCTCGAATCCCCTCTGAATTCCGGCAAGGAGTAATAAAGCTTTATAAATACCTCCTGTCCAATATCCTCAGCTACAACCGAATCGCCAAGCATCCCTTTTACAGTACGCGCAACCATTCTGCGGTTTTGTTCCACTATCTCTCCAAAAGCCCTCTTGTCTCCCTTAATGGAAGCCTCTATAAGTTCTTTTTCATTGTAACTGCTGTACGATTCCCTGACCATACTTCAATCATATAGACAATAACTAAGCTGCAAATATTCCCGGTCGCTGTATTTTTTTTATCAAAACAGGAGTTCTCTGTCATGAATAACCCATGATGAATTGTCTTTTACGGAAAGCACACTACTGGTCAACCAGCTTAATTTCATAATCTTTTGTATATCTGACAAGATACAAATTCCTGTTTTCGAAGCCGCTTCCGTCTGATTTGTTCACAAAGTCATAATCTGTCTGAAGCAGGAGAGGCCGGTGAATCTCGGGGAACCTGATAAAATCTTTTCCGTGAAGTGCAAGCCCGCTCATGAAATAGTATGCGAGATCGTAACCCTGCCAGGCATAGCTTTTTTCTACTGGCTCAGTAAGGAATTTCTTTCTGAAGTCCGCATTGAACTGTATTACAACATTCTTTGAATAATCGATCCAATAAGGGGAAAAGATCATCAGGTCAAGATCAAAATAATAACTGGGATCAAGATTATCGAGGTCCCTCATTACCGGATAGCCAAACACCTGGATATCGAATCTTTTCGACAGACTATGTATATCTATAATTGTTTCACTGATAACCGGCGGGTCTTCTGATGCAATAATGATCATATTTTTTGACCCCTCGGAAAGGGCATGACTCAGTCTGTTTATTGAATCATTATCAAACATCGACCTGCTATAAAAGGGGAATTCCCTGAACTTAATATCATCATAAGGGATTTTCGCACTCAGATCAGCGAGGATCAGCTGTTTGAATCGCTGTACATCCTCATCAGTTCCGGAGGTATCTGAATGAATAAAAATAAAATTATTGTAAGGATCTTCACAGATTCTTTTGGCAAGAGCCTGCTGGGCAACTTCAAGTGATGCGCTGGCAAGAAATAAGTCAGGATTGTCTGAAAGAACTGAGTTATCATAGAGTGGTACCGGAGATACGACCGGAATATTCAGATTTTTTGCATATGAGGCAACAATTGAAAGATTATGTGAATACACAGGACCAATAATCAAGTCCATTCGCTCCAGTTCACCGGACTTTATAATTCTCGTAAGCTCTATCGTATCGCTTTTAATATCGAAAGCATGGAGATTAATATTCAGGCCAATGGAACAGAGCGTATCGGCTGCAAGTAGTATCCCATCATACATTTCAATAAAGTCCAGGCTCCTTGGGTAAATCCAGTCATCTTCCATCCTGGTTACCTTATAAGTTCTCCTTCCCCTTATCAGCTTGGAAGAATCCACTTTGACACGGGCGGCATTTTCAGAAAGATAAAATGGAAGCATGACGGCCACATTCAGCACACCTCCCAGATTCTGAACGGGGGTATATGCAGTCGGTCTCATGGGTCTTATCAGCAGAGCTTCCTCAAAGTTTGAAACGGTATCTGCCGCTATTGGTATATTTTCAATTTTTTCAGGTGGCATTACTCCCGGAATTTTTACATAATCTCCTACCTGTGGAAATCTCAGATCCCTGTTCGCCCTCCTCAATTCTCTGAGCGAAAGTCCGTATTGTTCAGCAATAGATGCCAGGGATTCTCCACTTTGAACCTTGTGCAAATAATAACCTTTCTCCTGGGGTTTATTTTGCAACTCAGGTGCCGGAATAACTTGTATCTGCTCTTTTTCTGGCATTATGACCGGCTGTTTCTCAGGTGATTCGAATCTCTGCCGGTTGCTCATAAAATCCTTCAGAGGTATGGCAATTTCCATGCCGACAGACAATTTAGTTATATCAATCCCCGGATTGCTCTTTATGATCTCATTCTCGGACACATCATAAGTCTTAGAAAGGAAATAAACAGTCTCACCAGGCTTTAGTGTATGGTAGATATACTTTGATTCATCGTGCTTAATCACCTGAGAATTTGAGTTTGCGGCAGGGGCAACTGCATCAGGCTTGTAAGGGATCCTCAGGGTTTGGCCCTCATGCAGCCCGTAAACTGCAGGAGGATTCTCTTTCGTCAACTCCTCAACAGTTATTCCGTATGCCCTGGAAATAGAATAAGCTGTTTCTCCCTTCCTCACCTGGTGAATATAATATGTAACACCGGAAATAACGACTTTGTCATTTGATCTCTGTACAATAACCTGTGACCAGGCATTGAATGAGACTATCAACATTATCAGCGATGCTGAGACTATCTTTGTAAACTTTCTTGATTGTATTCCTGACATCAGTCTCTTGCCGGTTTAGATGGATTTAAGAAATGTTTTGCAGTTTTTTTCTATTCTTTCCGGAACATTCGATATATCTGCCTTTATGAATTTTTCTCCTGTAATTTTCTCATAAAGTTCTATGTAGCGCTCCGATACCTCGGTTACAAACTCATCACTCATTTCTGGAATACTCTGACCATGCTTCCCCTGGAATCCATGTGCCATGAGCCATTCCCGTACGAATTCCTTAGAGAGTTGTTTCTGAGGCAGCCCCTTATCGAACCTTTCCTGGTACCCGTCAGCATAAAAATAGCGTGATGAGTCAGGAGTATTGATCTCATCGATCAGAAATATCTTTCCATCTTTCTTGCCAAACTCATATTTGGTATCCACTAATATCAGTCCATGCTTTGCAGCAATTTCCGAACCTCTCCTGAATACCTCCATTGTATATTTTTCTATCAGATCATATTCCTTTTCAGGAACCAGCCCGCTGCTTATGATCTGCTCCCTGGAAATATCTTCATCATGCTTACCTTGTTCAGCCTTTGTTGTAGGGGTTATTATAGGTTTCTCAAACCTCTGATGTTCTTTCATCCCATCCGGGATCCTGATCCCGCAGATCTCCCGTCTGCCTTCGCTGTATGTTCTCCAGGAGCTGCCTGTAAGATAAGCTCTCACAATCATTTCAACCGGATATGGTTCACATTTGTGACCGAAGGTTACCGTAGGATCTGGTGTGGCAATTTTCCAGTTAGGTACGATATCGCTTGTGGCATCCAGAAATTTTGCTGCGATCTGATTCAGTACTTGTCCCTTGTATGGAATACCTTTTGGCAGGACGACATCAAAGGCCGAGATTCTGTCCGACACGACCATGAGGAGATAATTATCATTAATGTTATAAACATCTCTTACTTTGCCCTTATATATGCCTTTCTGGCCAGGGAAGCTGTAATTGGAACTTAAAATTGTCTTTACCATATTTCAGATTTGTTTTTGTTATATATGCATCTCTCTGAAAATCTGTACTTCACAGTAGTTTTCTGTATAATTTTCCTAAAGAACTTTCACAGAGGAACACGGAGTGATCACAGACGGCCGCTGAGGGCTTCAATTATCATTTTGTTCTGTCCGCTTCATTCTCTTCATCCTCATACGCCCTTACTATTTTCTTCACCAGCTTATGTCTGATGATATCCCTTTCATCGAACTTGATAATGGAGATCCCTTCTATGCCCGTCAGGATTCTCATTGCCTGTAGAAGACCCGAATCATACTTACGGGGAAGATCGATCTGTGTTGTATCCCCGGTCATAATGAACTTTGAGTTAACTCCCATACGTGTAAGGAACATCTTCAGCTGGTTAATGGTGGCATTCTGAGCCTCATCCAGGATAACAAATGCATTCTCGAGTGTTCTGCCCCGCATAAATGCCAGTGGAGCTATCTGCACAGTTCCGTCGTCGAGCCATGTTTCAAGCTTTTTTAAGGGTAGCATATCATGCAGCGCATCATACAATGGCTGAAGATATGGATCAAGCTTCTCCTTCATGTCTCCGGGAAGGAATCCAAGCTTTTCACCTGCCTCCACTGCAGGGCGGGTAAGAACTATCTTCTTGACTTCTCTTTCCTTGAGTGCCCTCACCGCAAGGGCAATTGAAGTATAGGTTTTCCCTGTTCCTGCAGGTCCCTCGGCAATTATCAGATCATTTGACTTATAATCATTTATCAACTGAACCTGATTAATTGTCCGGGCTCTTACAGGCTTCCCGCTGGTACCAAAGACAATGACATTCTCGAAAGCACCTTCCGAAGCTGACTTCATGTGTTCAGCATCAAAGAAGTATTTTTCTATATCCTCTTCATCCAGTCTGTGATACTTCTGATAATATTCAACAAGTTCATTGAACTTCTCGGCAAAAAGAGTAATCTCAGCCTCCTCTCCAAGGCACTTTATCTCATTGCCCCTGGCCATTATCTTTATTTTTGGGAAAAAACTGCGGATTTTATCAAGCAGCGTATTATTAGTGCCAAAAAAGACAACCGGATCAATATCCTCAAGAAATATTATTATCTCTGTCATTAAATATCACACAAATTTACAGTCTGGCCAATCATTTGCTCTTTTACCTGACAATATTCCGAATAGTTAAAAAAAAAATCAATGAACAGTACAAAGTAAGTTTATTTTTTCCTTAGAAGATTATCTTTGCTAGAAGTTTTTTTATATGCCGGTAGTTACCCTGACAACAGAATGGAAGCCTGATGATATCTATAACGGGATCATTAAAGGAAAATTAAGCAGAATGTGTCCAGGAACCGTCATTATTGACAATGCCGGAGGGATACCCCCATTCAATATTTCACAGGCCTCATTCATAATCAGGAATACCTTTGATAATTATCCAAAGGGTTCCGTACATATTATTTGCGTTCATTCCGAAGCAAATGACAATCAGGATTATCTTATCGTATCAGCCAGGGACCATTTCTTTATCGGTACAGACAACGGTATTTTTAACCTCATACTCAATTCAGAGCCGGACGATGTAGTAAAAATCGACCATTCCGGCAGCTCAGATGAACTTGAGGTTTTTGCCAGAGCTGCTGCAGAAATTATTGCGGGAAAGAAGCCGGCTGAACTGGGATCTTCAGTAAAAAACGTGAGTGAGAGGGTGCCGCTCAGAGCAACGATAGATAAGGATGTTATTATTGGAAGTATAATATTCATCGACTCTTATGGCAACGCTATTTCCAATATAACCAGGGAGATATTTTACAGGGTGTTTGAGAATAAGGGTTTCAGGATCCAGATACAGAGCAATAAAAATTATACCGACAGCATTTCAGTGAGATACAGCGATGTGCCCGTTGGAGAGATGCTTGCAAAATTTAACCAGTTTGACCTTCTTGAAATCTCAATAAATGGTGCAGATGTTTCCGAATTGCTCAGCCTTAATGTGGGATCGGTAGTCAGGGTCGACCTTCCCCATAAGGCCGCATCTCCCAACAAATTATTTTAAAATCATTTACAAATGGATGAAAGGGAAAAATGTCTCGGGGAGTTTGCCAGACTGCTCGATATTTTAGATGAGCTAAGGGCAAAATGCCCCTGGGACAAGAAGCAAACCAATGATAGTCTCAGAAAACTGACGATAGAAGAGACCTATGAACTGGCGGATGCAATTTTCTCAGGGAATGATGAAGGCATTAGAAATGAGCTTGGCGACCTGATGCTACACATCGTTTTTTATTCCAAAATAGGCTCGGAGAAGGGAGCATTCACCATGACGGATGTTCTGGAAGGAATCAATAGCAAGCTTGTTTACAGGCATCCCCATGTGTTTGGTGATGTTAAGGTAAAGGATGCTTCAGAAGTTGAAGAAAACTGGGAACAATTAAAGATAAGGGAAACCAGTGGCTATAAGCCTGTTTTGTCAGGTGTTCCCTCGTCGCTTCCCGCTATTGTAAAGGCAAACAGAGTACAGGAAAAGGTAAGAGGTGTTGGTTTCGACTGGGAAAATCGTGAGCAGATATGGGATAAAGTTGAAGAGGAAATATCAGAACTGAAGGAAGAAATTAAGAAAATGGACAATGAAACCATAGAGGCGGAACTTGGCGATGTATTGTTTTCAATTATCAATGCTTCCAGACTTTACGGAATTGATCCTGAGGCAGCTCTTGAGAAGACAAACAGAAAATTTATAAAACGGTTTAATTACCTCGAAAAAAAGACCCTGAAAAAAGGGATCTCCCTGCATGACATGACCCTTGATGAAATGAATGTTATATGGGAAGAAGCGAAGAAGGAGGATTCGTCCCTATGAACCAAACCGGTACGACAAGATCTGGTAAATTATTTTTGCTGCAATAAAATCGGGCGTTTTATTTGAGGGAGAAGGACACAATTCAACAACATCAAAACCAACAACATTCTTATGCCTGATTACATCCCTCAGAAAATGCAGGAGCTCAAAATATTCAGGTCCGCCGGGCTCAGGAGTACCGGTGGATGGCATTAGAGAGGGATCGAAAACATCCAGATCAATAGTAATATAAACGTTTTCGCCGAGTTTGCCGATAGCTTTTCCGTATAAATTTTTGTCATAATAAAGCTGATGTGAGTAGAATATCCTGTCATTGTCGGTAAAAGGTATTTCCCCGGCCGACATGCTTCGTATGCCTACCTGCACTACAGGGGCAAATTCGCGTGCCCTGGCCATTACACATGCATGGTTCAGTGCAGAACCTTCATATTCCTGCCGCAGGTCTGCATGGGCATCCAGCTGCAGGACGGAAAGGTTTTCAAAAAACTCTGAAAAAGCCTTGATAGAGCCTATGGATACTGTGTGATTGCCACCTATAGTTACAGGAAATTTATTATCAGCCAGGAGTGACAGTACTCTTAAATAGACCTCTTCAACAAGTTTCCCGGGTGATTCCTTCTGTAGTATCGGAGGCATTGTGTAAATACCTTTCAGATGTGCTTCCGAGGATGTCTCCACATCGTAAAACTCAAGATTTACAGAGGCTTCAAGAATTGCGTCAGGTCCCTTGTCGGAGCCTTTGATCCATGTGCTGGTCTCATCATAAGGCACTGGAACCACGATTATTTTAGACTCCTCATAACCATAGACGACTTCATCTCCACCAAAATTCACGGGCTCTATATTATCATTTTCGGTTTATAATTCCTTCGCTTTTCGTTCTTTCTTCTTTTTTTTGGTAGCAGGAACAACATCTTCCGCTGCCAAAGTTTCAGATTCCTCCTCCGTTTCTGTTGCCGGTTCCTCTTTAACCAGCAGGTTTAGCCTATGAAGCAAGTTATACCAGCCTGCAATCTTCTTCATATCGCTGACGTACACTTTATCCCTGGAATAATCAGGAAGGATCTCCTCAAACCACAATTTAAGATTTTTTGCATCAGAGTTGGAATTGATGGTGGCACCTCCGTTTGTCTTTTCAAAGATCATATCAAAAACCTTCCCCAGGGGAATATCCTCCTTTTCGGTAAAGATTGCAATGTCTTCCAGAGAACTTACTTTAGCCGAGCCATAGGCACTGCTTCTTTTCCTGGTTTCCAGCTGTTCAACAATAATTGCATTTTTACCCTGGGCAATAAATTTGAATAGCCCCGGCTCTCCTGAAATTGCGAGAATATCTTTTAAAACCATTTTATCTTTAATTTGTTGCAAATTTAATCCTTGAATCTTAAAGTCAGTCTTTTATCGTAATTTTTTCCCTGTGTAATTGTTAATTCAGGTGTCTCTCTCTTTTAATTTTCTCATAAGCATCATTAACTTTCTTGAATTTTTCGTCGGCAGTCTTTCTGAATTCATCCCCAAGATGGCTTACCTTATCAGGGTGGTATTTCATTGCCATGCGCCTGTAAGCTTTCTTAATCTCCTCATTTGTGGAAGCCGGGTCAATCTCCAGAATTTTATATGATGAGTTAGTCTCCGGAATAAACATATTCTTAATTGAGAGAAAATCATTGGCTGCCACGCCCATTGCACCTGATATCTTTTCGAGAAGTTCGATCTCCTTGGGATGAATCACGGCATCAGCCAGTGAAATATTGAAAAGCAGATGAAGTAATTGCAGTCTTGATGAATAGTCCATATTTCTTCCTATCTGGAGGCATATATCCCTGACCGGAATGTCCTGCTTAAGAATGTCCTTAAGCATATGGAGAGCTTCTTTTGCCGACTCCGCACCAAATTGTCTCACAAAGAATTGCTTCACGTAATCCAGTTCGGACTTAACAACAGTACCATCGACTTTCATCACTGCTGCAACCAGGACGAGAAGGCTCATGCTGAAATCCCCCTGGGCAGTCCTGACTGACCTGCTTGTATATGTCTCGGTATTGCCTGTGGTGCTATCTATCATCGAGCCGACAAGAAAGCCTAGCATGCCGCCGATAGGTCCTCCCATTGCAAAACCGAGTCCGCCTCCAAGCCATTTTCCAAACATCCCCATAATCTCAATTTATCTTTTTAAGTTTTTTATAATATCTTCATGAATATCCAGAATGGCAGGTATTATCATGTCATTTTCCGAATTATAGATCACATAATCAGAAGATCTGATCCTTGAATCATCATCCATCTGGTTCTTCATCCTGTCAAGCACCTGTTCCCTTGTCAACATGCTTCTCATCGTTACCCTGCTGAGCCTTTCCTCCTCCGGCGCGGCTACTGTGGCAATTTTATCCATAAGCTTTGAAGCACCGCTTTCGAAAAGTATCGCAGCTTCCATAATTACGTATGGAGCAGTCTGGATCTTCTCCCAGGCTGCAAATTTTTCAAATACCACAGGATGAACCAGAGAGTTGACTTTAGCCAGCAGATTATCATTGTTAAAGATAAGTGTTGCCAGGGCTGCTCTGTCCAGAGTCCCGCTATAGTACATATCACTTCCGGCGATGATATTTATCTGTCGTATAATCTCTTCATCGCTATCCATTATTTTCCGGGCAATCCTGTCGGCTGAAAAAACCGGAATACCAAGCACTTTAAAGACTTTGCAGACCGATGTTTTTCCGCTCCCTATGCCTCCTGTCACACCAAGTTTTAGTACCGGCCATTTCATCTTTTTCATCAAATCATCATAATAACGACAGATTGCATCCAGGGTTCAAAATCATCCCTTGTCAATGCTTTCCGGGATCAGATTTTGAAATTTCCCTGTTCATAATAAAATAGATGGTATCAGGTTTAACATTTGTAATTTCACATCCTGTTCTGATCTGCACGGTCATGCTCTTTGCAAGCACTGATGTTACAACGAAATATTCGGATGACTTACTTCCTGAAACTCTTTTATAACTGACTTTTGACAGGTCAATTATAACCGGGGGCTTGTTTCCGGTTACTTTCAGTTTAAGAACGGAATAGCCAGGTCCCCTGAGCGAAAGGTTAAGCCTGGGAGGAACCTTATCGATCACTTCCCTGTTGTTCGGCATGTTGATATACTTTACAGGATATTTTATATCTGCCTCCATTTCCTTGCCAAGGTAATTGAAATACCACAGACAAAAGGAGAGAAACAGGAAAAAAGCAAATACAAAAACATCCCTGTTGATGACACTTACCTCTTTCTTTGTAAGTTTACTGTCCTGTATCTCATCACCGGCTTTCACAAAAAACAAAATGAGACATGCTTTAGAGTCTATTCTTCAATTGACGGATCCTTAAGCAAAGCGCTCTTATCAACCTTAAGTTTGACATCGCCACCGACATCCATAGTTACAAAGTTGTCTTTCACATCAGAAATTCTGCCATAGATTCCTCCGGTTGTAATTACCTTGTCTCCTTTCTTGAGAGAGCTCCGGTAGTTAGTCATCTCCTTTTGCTTTTTCATCTGTGGTCTTATCATGAAGAAATAGAACACAACAAACACAAGGATAAGAGGGAGAAAAGTAAGTAAAGGATTGGATTGACTGGCACCTCCGGCCGGTTGCCCCATTAAAAACACATTTGCTAGATTGACCATCGTTTAAAAGTTTAAATATTAATTTGTTAATGAATTCTGCATTACTGATTACTGATTACTGCTTACTGCTTATTGATTACTGATTACTGCTTATTGATTACTGATTACTGCTTATTGATTACTGATTACTGATTACTGCCTGGCCGGTTCCACCTCAGCCGTAATCCTGAGCAGAACGACAGGTGTTTTAGCATTGGATTTAACGGTAATAGTTTTTGTCTGCATACCGTTCCTTCCAGAGGTATCGAATACTACTTCCAGGTCTCCGTTGGCTCCCGGAGGTATGGGTTTAGAGTCATAGTCAGGAACTGTACATCCGCAACTTGTTGTTGCCGACTCGATAACCAGATCAGCAGTACCAGTATTATCGAATTTAAATACGTAAGCGACTTTCTCTCCCTCTGATACCTTCCCGAAGCTGTGTTCATAATCCCTGAAGACAATCCTGGCAACCCCTGTATCCCCGGCAGCAGTTGTGGCCTGATTTTTTCTGTTTGCATTTCTGCAGCCTGACGATAACGCGGTTACCATCACCATGCCAAATAAAATGATCCTATACATTGAGTTCACAATACCAGTATATTATTTTTCACTGCCAGGAGCTTTGTCACCTACCAGACCTCTTCCTGTCTTATTCAGAAGTCCTTCCTGACGGATTTCCTTAACAATATTATCCAGAATACCATTTACAAAGGTACTGCTTTTTGAAGTACAATAAAATTTGGCAATTTCAATATATTCATTAAGTGTTACCTTAACAGGGATCTCAGGGAATTCAAGGATTTCGGTGATTGCCAGCTGCATTACCAGGATATCCATCAGCGCGATTCTGTCGACTTCCCAGTTTGTGGTATTTTTATCAATGAGTTCAGAACATTTAGCAGAATGCATTATTGACTTTCTGAACAGGATCTTAACAAATTCCTCATCCTCCGTATTTTTAAACAAAGGCATCATCGCCACATTTTCGCCCGAATCAGCTTTAAACCTTTTCAGTGTCTTCTCAATCATTGTTGAAATGTACCCCAGATCATCGTTCCAGTAGATACTCTGTTCTTCAAGATTTGACTGCAGGTCTTCGGAATTCAGGAAGAGATCCAGAATAAGGGAAATAATAAACTTTTTATCGGAAGCATAATTATGTGCCTCAACAGTCATATACGCCTCATATACTTCCCATTCGATCATTCTGTTGTAAAGGTTTCGGGGAATATGCTGGTAATTAACCCATGAAAGCTTTTTACCGGAGACAAATTTATTGAATTGCGTATTTTTTCTTAGTTGTGCAATCAACTGGTTATCAACGAATCTTCGCTGGGGATTAAGGTCTTCCGGGGCTGGCATTCTTTTCTGGAGCGCAAAATCGATCTTTTCGCTTGCTATATCAGCAATTTCCAGAACAAGCAGCAGAAGGTAATGATACAGATCATAGGTCTTACCAATGCTGAACATAAGTTCTTTTTCTGCCTGGGCCAGATTAGCATCCTCTCTGCGGTTAAAGGCATATATAGCCATCAAGGCTTTTATACGTAGTAATCTTCTACTTATCATTAATAAAGGAACATCGGTTTTTCCGTGGCAAAATTACTCTTTTTCCATAATTGTCAAAGAAACTTTCCGAAAATTAGGCAGATACATAAAAACAGAGTTCAGGAAGGCAAGATCTATTCAATTAATTTTCTTTTATTTAGGAACACCTGACTGCATAAAAATGGTTACTGCGATGTACAAATATTTCACTTCGTTTTGATTTGATAAAATAATTGTTACATTTGACAATACAAATTAAAACCCTAACACTAACCGACTTGGAAATGGAAGAAGAAGCTGATATTAAAGATGGTATTAACGGGCATGAAGAAAAAATCGCTAAGGAAGAAATTTTCACAAGGGTAGTACGTGCCGGAAAAAGAACCTATTTTTTTGATGTGAAAGCTACAAGAAAGGACGATTATTATCTGACTATTACCGAAAGCAAAAAGCGTTTGGGAAAAGAAGGTAAGGTTTTCTATGAAAAGCATAAGATCTTTCTGTACAAAGAGGATTTTGACAAATTTACCGAAGGGTTGAAAGATGCAGTAACATTTATTGATGAGAATAACTTCAACCCTGAAGTATCGTCCCATCAAACTGAAACAGGATCAGCGGACCAGAAAGACACCCTGGTCACTGCAGAATTTACAGACATTGAGTTTGAAGACCTTGGAAAACATTGAAAGGCTTTTCAAATAATTTGTTTGCAAATAATTCTTAAATGTCAGACTATATACTCCTGATATCGGGGATTATTCTCATGATCCTGGGAATAATCGGTTGCCTGGTCCCTGTCCTTCCAGGACCAACATTAAGCTATTTAGGGCTACTATTCCTTCACTTCTCACACTTCGGGCAATTTTCAAAATCAACTTTGATCATTCTGGGTATCATTGCAGTAGCGGTGACGATGCTGGACTTTATTGTGCCTGTCTGGGGAACAAAAAAATTCGGAGGGTCAAAGTATGGTACAAGAGGTGCCGGAATTGGCCTGGTGATCGGCTTGTTCCTCGGACCCATGGGTATAGTGATAGGGCCCTTTATAGGGGCTTTTGTGGGGGAAATGATATTCAAGGATGACATACATTATGCCATTCGGGCCGGGTTTGGCAGCCTGATTGGTTTTCTTACCGGCGTAGGATTAAAACTTGCAGCCTCCTTTATTATGACTTTCTACTTTGTAAAGGAGTGGATTATCTAAACATTATCTGGATTCCGGATGATGAAAAGATAATTCGTTTTCCCTACCGGCACCCAGCAGCCGCCATCAGATTTTACTCAGCTTCCCAGAGTAGCTACCATAACAGCTTTAATTGTGTGAAGCCTGTTCTCTGCTTCGTCGAAGACTATTGAATATTCCGACTCAAATACATCTTCAGTTACCTCCATGCCATCCAGACCGAATTTCTGATAAATCTCCTCTCCTACCTTGGTTTTACGGTTGTGGAATGCAGGCAGGCAATGCAGGAATTTTACTTTTTGATTACCCGTTTTCTTAATCACCTCCATATTGACCTGATAAGGTTTAAGAAGCCGGATTCGTTCGTCCCATACTGTTTCAGGCTCACCCATGGATACCCATACATCTGTATAAAGGAAATCCACTCCTTTTACCGCTACGTCGACTGAATCAGTAACTGTAATTGTGGCGCCGGTAACTTGTGCTATAAGCCGGCATGTATCCACGAGGCTTTCGGCTGGCTGACATGCTTTCGGAGCTGCTGCCCTGAAATCCATTCCCATCCTGGCTGCCCCCACCATTAGTGAATTGCCCATATTATTACGGGCATCCCCAAGATAAGAGAATGAGATCCTGTTCAAGGGCTTATCTGAATGTTCCAGCATTGTCATAAAATCTGCGAGAATCTGCGTCGGATGAAATTCATTGGTTAGCCCGTTCCATACGGGCACTCCTGCATACTTGCCGAGTTCCTCGACAATATCCTGACCATAGCCGCGATACTCAATCCCGTCGAACATTCGTCCCAGTACCCTGGCTGTATCCCTCATTGATTCCTTCTGTCCAATCTGCGATCCGCTCGGTCCAAGGTAAGAAACATGAGCACCCTGATCGAGGGCGGCAACCTCAAAGGCACATCTGGTCCTGGTGGATGCTTTTTCAAATATCAAGGCAATGTTCCTGCCTTTCAATCTCTGCTGTTCGGTACCGGAGTACTTTGCTTTTTTCAGATCAGATGCCAGATCCAGAAGAAATTTTATCTCATCGGTCGTGAAATCAAGTAGCTTAAGAAAATTCCTGTTGCGAAGATTATATGGCATAGCTGTGATGTTTTAAAATGAGAATGCAAATGTACTAAATATTTGATTCTGTTAAATAGAATCATTTCCAGATGCGACCTTATAATTATGTGTATGAATGATTGATATTAAAAAAATCGTTACATTTACCTAGATCAAAATAAGGCCAGTTAAGTGAGATTAAGACTTGCGCTGTTCATTGCAGCCATTTTTGCAGTGATATGTTACTCATGTTCACCAAGGGGTACCAAATACATTGACCAGGGAGAAATCCATTACAGCATTGATTATCCGGCTTACGTAGGATCTGTGCCTAAGGAGGTCCTTCCAAAAAGTCTTATTGTTTCCTTTAAGGATAACAAGATTTTATTTGAGATGTTATCTCCAATTGGATACTCAGGTATACTAACTCTTTCCAATCCTGATAAAGACATTTATGACACCTATATCAGCCTTTTTACCATCAAGTATTATTATGCTGCACAGAAGGGCGAAATGTATCCGGGATTTGAGTCTATGGAGGGTATGAAGGTAACTAAGACCGGGAAGACTGCAATAATATGCGGGTATGACTGCAAAAATGCTGAAGTTACCTTTCCATCCGACAGTCTTAAGATCTTTGAGATATGGTACACCGATGAGATACGGGTTAAAAATCCAAATGCAAGTTCGCCGTTCCATGATATTGATGGTGTACTGTTGAGCTTTTTCATGCTGATAGGTCATTCAGAACTTCATTTTATGGCCGAAACAGTATACAAAAAAGATATACCTGACCAGATTTTCGAAAGAAGGGAAAAATTTGTAAGAGTATCCAGAGAAGATATTGTCAAGTTTATCAGTAAGATGCCGACCTTTTAAATTCCTTATGGAAAAAGTGGCAATCTAAACCGCAAAATCCGCAACAGCAATCAAAATCATCTGTCCTTATTTTGTGTGAGGTTCAAAATTATTACCTTTGGACTGCCAAATAAAAAATATGCAACTGCAATGAGTAAAGAGAAGGAAGAGGCTGGCAAAAAAAGTTCTAAATCTGCCAAAGGATCTGTAAAATCCAAATCCTTCTTTACAGACGAGAGGATCAAATTTATTCTAGGGATACTGATAACCGGATTCGCATTTTATCTCCTTCTTGCATGCATCTCATATCTCTTCTCCTGGAAAGCTGATCAGAGCCTTCCCCTAAGCAATGTGGTTTCAGGACCGGAAGTAGTGGTAAAAAACTGGTCGGGCAAGAGCGGATATTTTCTGGCAGACCTGATAATCCGCAATGGCTTTGGTTTTGGAGCTTTTTTCATTCCTCTCATTTTCGGTGTTATCGGACTATACCTTCTAAGATTCCCTAAGATAAAGCCATTTACCCTGGTACTAAAGTTCACATTTGCCGCAATCATTCTGTCCCTTATACTCGGGTATATCGGATTCTTATTTGGAAATACAAAAATCTTTCTTGGAAGCGGGCCTGGCGGTGCCCACGGCTACAAAGTGGCCGAGTGGCTGAATGCTTTTATGGGCAAGCCTGGAACCGGCATTCTTCTGTTGTTCATCTCTGTCTCATACCTGGTCTATGCGTTGAAAGTAAAACCTGAGTCATTTGGATGGAAGCTGACATCCATGTTATCCGGAATAGGGAAGATGAGAGGGCCTGCAAAGGCTGTAGCGTTGGAAGATGATCCACCAGGATCAGATCAGGCCTCATCAGATGACACACCAGCGGAGGCGGAAATTCAGGATACAGGGCCTGTAAGCTTTGTTGTAAGAAACACAAATATTAAGCGCGAAGAGTCAGATTCCTACGATAGCATACCAGAAGTGTTTTCAAAGGGAGCAATCATAAGGGACTTAGACAGGGACACTCACGGGGAGATGCAGCCAGTCGACGATGTACCTATTAATATCAACCGTCCTGAAACGGGAGTATCTCTTTCAGAACACGAAGTCGACAGGATAATGGAGAATTATGATCCCCGTCTCGACCTGTCTCATTATAAATTTCCTCCGGTATCCATACTTAAAGAGCATAAATCCGAGACCGCTTTTGACAATACTGAGGTATTTGAAAACAAGGAAAACATTATTAAGACCCTCGGCGACCATAAGATCAATATTAAAAGTATCTCTGCAACCATTGGGCCTACAGTAACACTCTACGAGATTGTGCCCGAACGCGGGGTCAGACTCGCCAGGATCAAATCACTCGAAGACGATATCGCCCTTAATCTATCCGCACTCGGCATTAGGATAATTGCTCCTATACCGGGAAGAGGAACAGTAGGTATCGAAGTACCCAACAAAAAGCCGGAAATGGTATCAATGAGATCATTGATAATATCGAAGGCGTTTCAGGAAACAAAATTTGATATTGCGCTGGCTCTGGGAAGAACAATAACTAATGAACCATACATTGTTGACCTCACAAAAATGCCCCATCTTCTTGTTGCCGGTGCAACAGGACAGGGAAAATCAGTTGGCATCAATGCAATTATTACTTCAATCCTTTACAAGAAGCATCCTGCGGAGATCAAATTCGTGCTTATTGATCCCGAAAAGAGTGGAACTGCCACTTTACATGAAGATTGAAAGACATTTTCTTGCCAAGCTTCCGGGAGAAGATGATGCCATTATAACTGACACCCAGAAGGTGATCAATACTCTCAACTCATTGTGCATCGAGATGGATAACAGGCTTGAACTTCTTAAAGCCGCTCAGTCACGCAACATCAAGGAATATAATGAAAAATTTGTATCCCGGAAGCTAAGTCCTGAAAAAGGGCACAAATATCTTCCTTATATAGTTCTTATCATAGATGAATTCGCTGATCTTATAATGACTGCAGGAAGGGAGATTGAAGGGCCTATCGGCAGGCTGGCGCAGCTTGCAAGGGCGATCGGGATACACCTTATCATATCCACACAGAGGCCTTCGGCCAACATAATAACTGGCTTTATCAAGGCCAACTTTCCTACAAGGGTCGCCTTCCGCGTCTTTTCATCTATCGATTCACGCACCATCCTGGATTCAACAGGAGCAGACAGGCTTGTCGGGCGGGGTGACATGCTGGTATCATCCGGTAATGAACCTGTGAGGGTCCAGTGCGCCTTCATCGATACTCCTGAAATAGAGGAGCTGACGGAGTTTATCGGATCACAGAAAGGCTATGCCGACGCCATGCATCTCCCTGAATATGTCGATGACAAAGAAACAGGAGCTGTCGAAGTTGATCTGCGTAAAAGAGACCCGATGTTTGATGATGCTGCCAAATTGGTTGTTCAGCATCAGCAGGGATCAACTTCCCTGATCCAGAGAAAATTATCCATAGGATATAACAGGGCAGGAAGAATAATAGACCAGCTTGAAGCGGCAGGAGTTGTAGGACCTTTCGAAGGAAGCAAGGCAAGAGATGTTCTGGTATCGGATTTTATCTCTTTGGAACAGATTTTGAGTCGTCTTGAATAAACGCACTACATGAAGATCCTGACAATAGCAATCCTTGTTCTCATTTCAGAGTTTTCTGGCATAAGGGGCCAGAGCGACCCCGAGGCTATAAAAATTCTGGACAGTTTTTCATCAAACGCATCCAGGGCACCATCCGTCTACATGGACTTCAGAATGATTAAAACGGATCTGACCGAGAATACATCCGACTCACTAGATGGATCTATTATATTGAGCAAAGATAAATACAAGCTTTATCTTGGGGATAATATTGTCTGGTATAACGGGGAAACATCATGGAACTATCTTATTGCCGAAAAAGAAGTTACAATTACAAAACCTGACAAAAAGGATCACTCATTTCAGAATCGTCCATCAGAAATTTTCACAATGTATAAATCAAATTACAAAAGCCGGGTTATTGCAGAGAAACCAGATGAATACATTGTTGACCTCTATCCGGAAGATATCAAAAGCGATCTGGTGAGGGTCAGGCTTGCCCTTAAAAGACCTGATCTCAGCCTGCTCAGCCTGGAATATAAAA
Source organism: uncultured Bacteroidales bacterium (assembly GCA_963789465.1). GTDB lineage: Bacteria > Bacteroidota > Bacteroidia > Bacteroidales > VadinHA17 > LD21. The sequence continues at coordinate 355,806 of CAWBLL010000019.1, read as the reverse complement.
GACGTGACGGGTTCGTAATCACTCTAAGAATTTCTGATTATAGTCTAAAGAAGAAACCTGATCCGGATACCTTCGTATTTCAGCCGGCAAAGTACAAGGGAGTGGAGATAAATGATATGCGTTAGTCTTCTGTCAAACCTCTTTGAGGATAGGCAGTTCTTATATGGTGTATGTTCAATAATCTTTTCCTGAAAATATTTTTTATTTCTGTCAGATCCCTGAATGTAATTGGAGCATCCGAGAACTGATCATGCTGCTCTTGCATTGAAATGATCCTCTCAACAAGCTCACCTACATTACTTTCATTGTACTTTTCAAGCGTCCTGGATGAAGCCTCTACAGCATCTGCCATCATCACTACTGCTGTCTCCCTGGAGAATGGTTTTGGTCCAGGATACTCAAACAACTTTTCAGCATTTACATTCCATCCCTCAGTTTCAAGATATTTCATATAAAAGTAATAGGCTTTTGATGTGCCGTGATGAGTGCGGATAAAATCGATGATCTGAACAGGCAATTTGTATTTTCTAGCCAGCAATACACCCTCATGTACATGATTAATAATAACCCTCGAGCTGTCTACAGGATCCATATTCTGATGAGGATTCGAGGCAAAGCCCTGATTTTCAATAAAATATTCTGGATTCATGATCTTTCCAACGTCATGATAAAGAGACCCTGCACGAACAAGCAGGGAATTAGCCCCCACAAATCGTCCAGCTTCCTCTGCCAGGTTTGCAACCTGAAGTGAATGCTGAAATGAACCAGGAGCTTCTTCAGCGAACCTTCTCAAAAGGGGATTATTAATATTGGATAATTCCAGCAGAGTTGCGTCGGAAAGAAAGTAGAAATTCTTTTCGAACAAGAAAATCAATGGGTAACTCAGCATAATGAGTATGCCATTACCGACAAGTAATTTAAAGTCATTTATGTTAATGCCGGAAATACCGGTGCCATTCATTATCGTTACGCCGAAATGGAGAACCGAATAGGTCAGAACGACAGCCAGGGAGGCAAAAATCAATCTGGCTCGTCTGTAAATATTTGTAAGGGAAAAAATAGCAGAGACTCCTGAAACAAAACTTATGAAGACAAATTCAAAAGATTCAGGAATAATAAAGCCAGCCAGCATAAGGGTTATCAGTAATATGAACAATGCAAGCCTGGCATCATAAAAGGTGCAAATTACTATTGGTATTATCCCGAAAGGAATCAAAAAGAGAAGTTCCGGATCATCAAACGTGATAATTATTCTAGTGAGAATAACAAAAGCAAGGATAATCAGAATGATAAATAGTGTTTTCCTTGTTACCTCAAGTATCTCGAGCCTGAAATGGACGAGAAAAAGATAAAGGATAAGATAGCAGGATGAAACAATAAGAAGAGTGCCAAGAAGTTCAGTCAGGCTGTCCTTCTTGTCAGGCGGCCAGACGGCAACGACGATTACTATGCTTGCCAGGAATAAGAATAAATTAATAATATGTTTGCGCGGGTACTTCAAGACTTTACTGATTTAATTAATCTCACAGATTAATGATGACCTGTTTTCACGTCAACAAAATTAGGTTAAATTTTTCAAAGTGACACTTTTGGGATTTTTACCCGGATGATCCGTGCTTTCGTATGGCATATAAAACCAACTCCATGTGTGATACCCGGGATGCTTCCGGTATGTTCATATTTTATGTGCGGGGATCTGGATAAAGTACAAAGTTTCACCGGGAAATGCAAAAGAAAGTAAGAGGATATTTTTAGTAATTTTGACCAAAATAATTTTAATGGAAACCTTTATTTGCGAGAATATCTTTGTCCCTCTGAGATCCGGCCCGACGCATAAATCCGAAATGGTAAGCCAGATATTGTTCGGTGAAAAATACACCATATCTGATGTATCTGGCAGCTGGCTTAAAATAAAAACTCTCTTTGACAACTTTCAGGGATGGATTGACATCGACCACCTGCAATCCATTGCCGATGATGGCAGCTCATACGGACACGTACTGAACCGATCCCTGCTGTGTTTTAAAAATGACGGGACAAGGATAATGCTGGAGGCAGGCTGCGAGATATACAATCCGGACTTTGAGCAGAAGGTTTTTACAATCGGGAAGAATATTTATAGCACCCCGCAGGAATTCAGCAAAGACTTTATTTCAACCAGTGCTTCTGTTCCTGATATTGCATTAAAATTCATCAACAGTCCCTATCTATGGGGCGGACGCATTCCATCAGGTATAGATTGTTCCGGATTTACCCAACTGGCCTATAAGATATCGAATACCGAGATCTCCAGGAATTCTGCTGATCAGGCAAATGAGGGTGTTGAAATAGATTTCATCGATAATACCATACCGGGCGACTTGGTATTTTTCGACAATTCCCAGGGCAAAATATCCCATGTCGGAATGATAATTTCAAAGGGACTAGTGATACATGCCTCGGGAAGGGTAAGAATAGATCTTATCGACCATCATGGCATCTTCAAAAAGGATATAAACGGCTATTCGCATAAACTCAGGACTATAAGAAGAATAGTAAAAGAGTCCTGAGAATCAAGGTAAACTGTCACCTGTGGTTCAGAATCACTTGTTCGGGAATCTGCTTTAATATCGGTAAATTCAGACGGAATGAGCCTTTATGATCTTTTCATCAACCATTCTCATGATCGCCTCTTCCTCCATCTTTGCCTTCGAATCTATGTCACAGCTTTTAATCAATACCTCTTTTACGAAATCCTTGTCCGCCAGGTCTGATGCGTTTATCTTGGCATTAAGATAGGCTCCCTTGATGCATGTTCTCAATGCCATGGCCCCCACCCCGGCATCTGTAACGGAATTCGGGTTTCCCTCTTCGACCATCTCCCTGATCAGGCCAAAACCTGAAAGAGCCGTTTCCATAACTTTGAGGGGGACCATTGTAGCAATTCTTGTGGCATCCTGTATGGCAATTGCTCTGATCTTTTTCTCTTCATCTGATTTCTTAGGAAGTGAAAATGCTCTTAACAATCCATTGAATGCTTCGGTATCCTCATCGACCAGTCTGAGAAGCTCATTTTGAATGGTCTTGCCTTTTTCAGCCCAGTCTGAAAAATACTTCCATTTGCTGTCCCAACCTTTCTTGTGACTTGAAAGATTGGCAACCATCGTTCCGAGAGCAACTCCAAGTGCTCCCATATAGGCGGAGACAGAACCTCCGCCGGGTGCAGGAGATTCTGAAGCTGTTTCATCAAGGAACGATTTCAGACTCATTCCAATCAGCTTCTTTTTGCTTTTATCTTCCATAATGTATTCAATTATTTTTTCTTCCGGTTTGAATGGATTTATTTCGTCAAGGCCCAGGCTTCCGACAGCAATTCTTATCAGCTCCTCATCTGGTACTCCGGAAGAGCGTTGCTGTTTATGAAGAAAATACCTTCCGGCGTCAAGCAAAGACCTGAGGGGAACAAGTCCGACTATTTCTGAGCCGGTTACCCTTATGCCACGTGCTTCAGCTTTCCTGCAGACTTCATCAAAAGCAACATGTAAAGGTGTAACTGAAATATCAGTCAGGTTCATGGAGATCTGTGCAAATCCATATTCCTCAATAAACCAGCCTATTGCTTTCACAGCCTTTAACGATCCCGGGATCATCACTCTTTCTCCATGTGTGTCGTAAATAATATTGCCTGTAAGCATATTGCCTTCACGTGCAGGTCTGCCCTTCTCCCTTACGTCAAAGGCAATAGCGTTGGCCCTCCTGGTAGAAGTGGTATTAAGGTTGATATTATATGCTACAAGAAAGTCCCTGGCTCCTACCGCTGTAGCACCGGATCGTTCATTAAAAACTGCCGGACCAAAATCGGGCTTCCAATCAGGATCAGTTAACTTCTGTGCCAGTCCTTCGTATTCCCCTGACCTGCAATTAGCAAGGTTTCTTCGCTCTTCAAAAAGAGCAGCATTTTCATAACAGTAGACAGGAATCCCTAATTCTTCTCCGATTCTTGATGCCACCCTTCGGGCAATATCCACTGTTTCCTCCATGCTAACCCCTGTAACAGGTACGAAGGGACAGACATCAGTGGCACCCATGCGCGGATGTTCACCGTGGTGTTTCGACATATCAATCAGCTCAGATGCCTTTTTCACTGCAAGAAAAGCAGCCTCCGAAACTGAATCCGGGTCTCCTACAAAAGTAACAACTGTACGGTTGGTAGCTATTCCGGGGTCCACATTCAACAGCTTAATGCCCCGGACTGATTCAATCTCATTTGTTATCTGCAGGATTAACTCCATATCCCTGCCTTCACTGAAGTTTGGGACACATTCAATAATTCTATTATCCATCTTTTAACAAAACTCCATATATATTAGTTGAGCCCATTTTCTCCCATTGAATTTTTACCCCCCTGCCTGTATAGGGTGGTTAATTGCTTATCAGAACCCGTCAGTAGGCCGGGGGCAAAAGTAACAGTGGTTTTAATATTTAATTATTTCCCCTTTAAGTATAACTGTTTCAATAAGGTCGCTGCCAAATGCATATGGCATAAACTCATACGATGGGATCTCTTTTGTAATAAAAACATTTGCCACTTTACCTCTGGCAATTGAGCCATGTGTAGCGGAGAGCCCCATTGCACATGCAGAGTTTATCGTTACAGCATTGATGACCTCTTCCGGCAGCATCTTTAGCTTTATGCAACCGAGTGACATTATCAGCTTCATATTTCCTGAGGGCGAAGATCCGGGATTATAATCCGAAGCCAGAGCCAACGGCAGTCCGGCGTTTATCATCTTCCTGACAGGTGGATCCTTCAATCCAAGGAAAAAAGCTGAACCGGGAAGAAGAGTGGGCATGGTTTCCGAAGCCAGAAGAGCTTCTATCTCATTGTCACCGGTACATTCCAGGTGATCCACAGAAACAGCATTGTATTTAATTCCTGTCTGTATCCCGCCTGAGAAATCAAGTTCATTGGCATGAATTTTTGCAATTAATCCGTACTTCATCCCTGCCATCAATATCCTTTCGGTATCCTCGACAGTAAAAAATCCCCGGTCACAGAAGACATCAATATAATCAGCCAGTTCCTCAGAAGCAACAACCGGTATCATTTCATTGATTACCAGATCAACATACTTTTCCCTTCTTTCCCTGTATTCCTCAGGTACAGCATGTGCTCCAAGGAAAGTCGATTTTATCTCCGCCGGACAATTCCCCCTTATTTTCCGTATCACCCTTAGCATTTTAAGTTCATCATACAGATTAAGCCCGTATCCGCTTTTAATCTCTACGGCCCCTGTACCTGATCCAATGATTTCGTTGATCCTTCTCATCGACTGTTCATAAAGATCTTCCTCAGATGTTTTATGAAGCTCAAGTGCTGAATTTAAAATTCCTCCTCCCCTTTTTGCAATTTCTTCATACGATAAACCTCTTATTTTGTCGGTAAACTCAGTCTCGCGGCTTCCAGCATATACAAGATGAGTATGCGAATCGCAGAAAGAGGGAAAGACAAGCTTTCCGGTGGCATCTACTTTGTGGATCCGGGAATCAGCCAGAGGAATATCTGCGAGTTCAATCTTTTCCATGCTGCCAAAATCAAGGATAATGCCTTTATCTATGTAGAGAAACGCATCATTAACAGTGTTTAGCACAGACATTTCTTTTCCGGATATCTTTATACGGACAGATTCTTCCGTCTGCACAAGACACCTGATATTAGTAATAAGCAAGGCCATCTGTATTTTACTGTAATATTCAACATCTAAGGTAGCAAATATTAAAAAATGAGATTGTCATTATCAATTTTCTTTATCTTTATAAATGAGAACTTAAACCCTAATCAATGAAAAAAACTCTCCTAATTCTTTTGGCAGTAGTACTGACTCTTTCTTCATCGGCTCAGGAAAAAAAGGTTAAAACCGGATGGAAATTCGGAGGTGCCCTGCCTACTATCACTTATGATTCTGACCTTGGATTTCAGTATGGTGCTTTGGCTGAATTTTTCAACTATGGTGATGGCACAAAATTTCCCGAATACCTCGATCATACCTATACCGAGATCTCGCGTTACACTAAGGGAAGTGGAATATACAGGTTTATGTATGAATCCAATCACATAATCCCTCATGTGTTATGGATAAGTGATCTCAGCTATCTCCCCGACAGAGCGTACAATTTTTTCGGATTCAACGGTTATGAATCTGTATATAATAAGGACTGGATTGATGATGATTTACTCAGCTATCCTGACGGTCCTTACAAATCAAGAATGTTCTATAATATTGAAAGAAACCAATTCAGATTTAAAAACGATTTTCAGGGTAAGCTGTCTGGAGAGCATATTAAGTGGAGTGCCGGATTTGCTTTCCAGAAATTCAGTGTTGACACGGTCAATATCCCAAAACTCAATAAAGGCAAATCAGAAACATTACCTTTCAACGTGACGGAACCGGGTTTATTTGAAAGGTACAAAACACTGGGTATAATTCCGGGAAATGAGACCTCCGGAGGATGGGTGAATACCCTTAAGGCAGGTATAACATGGGATAGTCGTGATAACAAGCCAAATCCAATGAAAGGAATCTGGACAGAAATAGGAGTTGAACTGGCTCCCAGGTTCCTGGGAAATGACTGGAGTTTTTCAAGATTATATATCATCCATCGCCAGTACTTTACATTAATTCCAAAAAATCTTTCCTTCGTTTACCGGTTAAGCTATCAGACAAAAATCAGCGGGGATGTTCCGTTCTTCTATGAGTCACAGGTCATTACATCCAGACTCACGGGAGCTACTTCCGAAGGATTGGGCGGATCTAAAACCCTGAGAGGTGTTTTGAGAAACCGGGTGATCGGAGATGGCTATTTTATGGGCAATTTTGAACTGAGATGGAAACCGGTTTATTTCAAGCTATTCAAGCAGGACTGCTATCTTGGACTTAACGGTTTCTACGATTTGGGCAAAGTAACAAACAACTATAAACTACCTGATAATCTGCAGTCTAATTTCAATACGATATATCCGGAAGAGTCATTTTCAGATTATTTCAATCCGGGGGGAGAAAAATTTCACCAGAGTGCAGGTATCAGCATAATGCTTGCCATGAATCAGAATTTCGTTATTGCAATAGATACAGGAAAAGCATTCGATAAGCAGGATGGAAATATTGGGTTCTCTATCGGATTGAATTATTTGTTCTAAACAGCTGTTTGAAAATTCAGAAACCCTTAAGGAAGAATCCCAATCCAATACCCAGGTAATTACCTATAACATAGCCAAGTATACCTATTGTTATTCCTGTAATTATTACATCCTTGTTTTTCAGAGCAGCAGCAACCACAGGCACAAAGGGTGGAGAGAAAACAAATGCAGTTGTTGTTATTAAGAAGTCATCGGCGTTGACCCTGAAGATTTTTGAAAGCAGGATATGCAGAAATAGAGTCCCGAAATAAGCAAAGAGGACATATGTGAAGAGACCCAGAAATCCGATGCTGAAGATTATACCAAGGTCAGCCATTGAAGCGACGATGAAGGAAAAGACCAGGATGAAGTACATACCAAGCTGAAAAGTCTTTTCTATCGTATTTATCTTTTTTACAAGGGAAGCAATTATAGCAAATGTTGTAATGGAAAGAATTACAACAACCATCTGTGATATATGAGGAAGAAGAAGGCTTATTAAAAAGGATATCAGAAATATTAAAATTGAAAGAGCCAGAGCACCAGCAAGAGCGAAAACTCTTTTTCTGCTGAGCATACCTGAATAGTCTTCGAAATTCTCTGCCTCTTTCAGCATTGCCTCGTTTGTCTCAGAATCTGCATTGTGTTTGAAGGGAGGCAGAATTGCCCTGAAGATCCTCGGTCCGGCTGATACGAAGAATATCAGTGTTATGGCTCCCACCAGCATGTCGTAAGTACTTGTCATCACAAAAAGATTGGGATCGACTCCCAGAGCCACTTTGAGCGATACCAGGTTAGGGGTGCCTCCAGTATAGACACCGACAAGCATGCCTGCAACCTTCCACGATTCAGGTACGACATTTTTGAAAATAAAATATCCTGAAGATACGATTATGAGTACTGAAACAAGGGCAAGTATCATGGAAATAAAGCCATCTTTGGCAAAACGCAGCCATCTTTTAATATTAAGGGAAAAAAGAAGCAGAGGGAATGATAACGGGACAATGATAGAAATCAGCATATCCTGCATTGCTGCAATTGAATTGACATAGCTGTCATTCTGATCAATTGTACCGGCAGCCAGCAGTGCCTGTTCTTCAGTTTGAGGCAGAGATGCTCTTCCCTGCAAGGCAATACGGTAATTGTCGCTTCCGTGAGGAAGGATACCCGAACTGCCGAGAACCAGCCCGAAGCCGTAAGCCAGAACGATTGATCCGATTTTCTGTAGCAATGACCATCTTTTACACAGGTAAATAATAAGAAGAGGAAATGCGAAATAGAAAATAACAATAAGAATGATTTTTACCATGTCGGGAATTATATCTTAGTATCAAATATAAAAAAAGCGATACACCGTGTGGCATATCGCTTCTAAAATAGGTTTTTATACTTAGTTACTGCTTTTGATCACAGTCGCATTCCTCGAAACTTTTCTGGTATTGTTCGATTGCCTTCAGGCTCATTCCCATGCTGGAGAAGCCACCGTCATGGAAAAGATTTTGCATCGTAACCTTTCGTGTAAGGTCCGAAAAGAGAGCAACGCAATAATCTGCACACTCTTCTGCTGAGGCATTTCCGAGTGGCGACATCCTTTCTGAGAAGTCAACCAGTGAATCAAAACCATGAATTCCTACACCTGCAGTGGTTATTGTAGGTGATTGTGAAACGGTATTTATTCTAACCTTTCTGTCACGTCCGTAGATATAGCCAAAACTGCGTGCGATGGATTCAAGCAAAGCTTTTGCATCTCCCATGTCATTATAACCGGAAAGCGTTCTTTGAGCCGCAACATAGGATAGTGCGACAACGGATCCCCATTCTTTGAGTGCATCAAGCTTATAGGCTGTTTGCAGAACCCTGTGAAAGCTGAGTGCGGATATGTCGAACGTTTTAAGCATGTTCTCATAGCTTGTTTGTTCGTAGGGTATGTCCTTCCTTACATTCGGAGACATCCCTATCGAATGGAGAATAAAATCGAATTTTCCCCCGAAGATTTTCATGCTTTCAGACAACAGGGCTTCAATATCTTCCATCCTGGTGGCATCAGCCGCGATTACCCTGCTGCCTGTTACTGCAGCAAGCTGGCTGATGGTGCCAAGCCTCAACGCCACAGGCGAATTGGTCAGAACCAGTTCAGCACCCTGCTCCCATGCTTTGAGTGCTACCTGCCAGGCAATCGATTTATCATTCAGGGCACCGAAAATAATACCCTTTTTCCCGTGTAAAAGACCTTCTCTCATTATTCTTTAATTTAGTTAATTGCCGCGGTTAAAAGCTCCTTTGCATTTTTTATTGCAGTCTCTGTTACTTCGCTCCCGCTTAATAATCTGGCTACTTCCATAATTCTTTCATCAGGGGATAACAACTTTACTCGCGTAAATGTTGAATCCTCCGTATCATCTTTGTATACATGGTAATGTCTTTTACCTCTTGAAGCAACCTGGGGAAGGTGGGTAATATTGACAACCTGCATATACATCCCCATGCCCGAAAGTATCTGTCCCACCTTATCTGCCACTTCCCCGGATACCCCTGAATCTATCTCATCGAAGATTATTGTGGGAAGATTATTATTTTTTGTCAGAAGTGATTTAAGACTCAGCATCACCCTCGACAATTCTCCACCTGAAGCGATCTTTGCAAGATTCTCAGGAGCAATCTGCTTATTGGCAGAAAATAAAAAATCCGCATGATCAATGCCGGAAGGAGTAAAATCCCCCGACCGTGAGAGAGATACTCTGAATTTGGCATTAGGCATTCCCAATTGCCTGAGCATATCGGTTATTTTGGATTCGATCTCGTCCAATACGGATTTTCTCATTTCTGACATCTCTTCAGAAAGAAGTTTCAGCCGTACTGATTCATCTTCCAGCAGAGACTCAAGATGAGTCTGTCTCTCATCGCTCTGAGAGATCGAATTTATAATCGTGGCTATTTCATCCATTTTATCCAGAAGCCCTTTGAGATTATTGACCCGGTGTTTCTGTATCAGTGAATAAATCAGATCCAGACGCACATTTACAAGGTTCAGTCGCAGTGGATCCGCTTCTATTGAGATGTCGAGCTTTTCAATCTCACGTGCAAGGTCATCAAGTTCAATCGCAGAGGACTCAATTCTTTTAAGGAGTTCGTCACCCTCCGGGATAAAGTTCCTTATTTTCCCTATGGATAATTTAATCTCCCCCAACATTGAAAGTATTGATAAATCATCCTCTCCAAGAAGCTTTGATGAGGTGCTTAATACCAATTTGATTTCCTCGGCATGTGTCAGCAATTCCTGTTCAGCCTCAAGCTCTTCCTGTTCCCCTCTTTTGAGTTTAGCATCCTCAAGCTGAGAGAACTGGTATCGGAAATACTCCAGGTCTGATTTATTCTTTTCAGATTGTTCCTGCAGTCCGGCGAGTTCCCTCTTCAGCCCCTGGAATGTATGGTACGACATCTTATACTCGTTTTTCAGTTTGCCAGTACCAGCAAACGAATCAATGATGCTCATCTGGAACAAATTGTCACTGAGCATGAGAGTCTGATGCTGGGAATGTACATCAATAAGATGCTCCCCCAGTTCCTTAAGAAGGTTAAGATTCACAGGTGTATCATTTATGAAACCACGTGACTTGCCTGCAGGATTTATTTCCCGTCTCAGTGTTGTCATTGGCTCATAATCAAGCTCATTCAAAATAAAGAAGTCATTAAGGTCATATTCATCAATCCTGAATGATCCCTCAACAATACATTTTTCCTTTTTGTCGAGTAGTACTGAGGTATCTGTTCTGGTTCCAAGAATAAGCGACAGAGCCCCGAGAAGGATTGATTTGCCAGCACCTGTTTCACCGGTAATAATGGTCAGTCCGTTCTCAAATTCAACGTCAAGTTCCTTTATCAGTGCATAATTCCGGACAAACAGTTTGGCTAGCATAAATTAGTATTAACGTGCAGATGCTGCTGTGATCTTTTCATATTTTGTCTTGTTGGCCGGATCGATTTCAGTCAGGATCTGGACAACACGGCTTTTTTCCTCGGGGAAAGCTTCCGAGAAAATATTGATAAGTTCATCTGATTTTGCATCCAGAATAATCTGGAGAAAATACATGTATGGGTCAGGTTTCTTTCTATATACTTCCTGCAGGAGTTTAAGACTTTCTGCCATATTGTTTCGGGCCTCACTTATTCTTGATTCCATCCGGTCGAGTCCGTTAATATCGTATTCATAGATGAACTGCCTGACACCTTCATACTCCTTATTAAGAATATTCTTAACAAGCCAGTACCTGTTCCGGTTTCGTGATCCGTCATATGGTTTCCATCCTGATTCTACAGCATTCTGAGCATTTGTGACTATCTTTTCAGCCATCTGGAAAAATTCCGTACCTCCCAGAGGTGAAAATGAATCATAATCAACGCCAAGTATAATATAAACATAATAGGCCAGTACTGAAATAAGATTTGTCCGGTGAGTGCTGGGATCAAATTCGAGAGTCTGAAATTCCACATATCTGAACTGGAAGTTATTGTCGACAAAATTCAGCATTGTGGAATTATAAGTTGTATTGAAGGCAGGTCTGCGCAGCTGAATCTGAATCGTTCCCTTGAATTCGTCACCGGAGATCTGTTCCGTAAGGTTTATAAGCATGTTGCAGTCAATCCTCTCAGCATAGCTGAATACATGGTTTGTCCAGACCGTATTATTTACAAAATCGTATATATCACGCTGCATATTTGTAAATATTTCACGGTTGGAACCCTGTATCATCTGAGCCGATACCTGCACATTGCAGTTTAACTCCTGAGAATTTGCAAACAGAGGCAGGCATAAGAGAGTTAGAATCAGGTAGTATCTGGGATTGCTGATCTTTAACATTCTCAAGGGTTATTTAATCATTGAAACTATTTTGTCAAGAATATCCCTGGCGACCTCGACTTTTGACTTAAGCTCAAATTTATCAATATTATTGTATCTGTCTATCATTGTTATTTTGTTTGTAGAATACTCAAAACCTGCGCCTTTCTCACTCAGGGAATTAAGCACAATCAGGTCAAGATTTTTACGCAACATTTTCTGCCTTGCATTTTCAATCTCATTGTCTGTCTCAAGGGCAAATCCCGTAAGGAATTGAGTTGGCTTTTTTAATTTTCCAAGTTCCGCGGCTATATCAGTTGTCGGTTTAAGTTTTATAACCAAGGTACCCTCACCCTTCTTTATTTTGGTCTCGCTCAATTTTTCAGGAGTAAAGTCAGCAACGGCAGCAGATAGTATTGCTATATCGCATTCCGGGAATCTGGAGATGCATTCAGATGCCATAGATTCCGAGGAGCTTACATTGATGATTCTGATATGGCTGTTTGCCGGGCAAATATTCACCGGTCCAAGAACCATATCGACAGATGCTCCGTACTCTATTGCGGCATCTGCCAGTGCAATGCCCATTCTTCCTGATGAATAATTGCTAATAAACCGGACAGGATCAAGTGGTTCCCGGGTAGGTCCGGCATTAATGAGAAGATGTTTGCCGTTCAGAGGCTTACCTCTTTTTTTTTTAAGAAGAAGTTTTTCAACTCCCTTACAATATCCTCGGGCTCTGCCATTCTTCCCTTGCCGGTCAATCCGCTGGCCAGTTCACCTGCCGTGGGTTCAAGGATTATATTACCAAAGGCTTTCAGTGTCTCCAGATTTATCACAGTTGACTGATGTTTTAACATATCCAGATCCATGGAAGGTGCGACAAATACCGGGCACCTGGCAGATAAATAAGTAGTAATGAGAAGATTATCGGCTATTCCATTTGCCATTTTGCCAATAGTACTGGCTGTTGCCGGGGCGATCAGAAGAAGGTCAGCCCAGATGCCCAGATCCACATGGCTGTTCCAGTCGCCGTTTTCCGGGTTGGAAAATGCTGAAAGAACCGGATTCCTTGATAAGGTTGCAAGGGTCAGAGGGGTGATAAACTCTTTCGCATGATCGGTCATGATGACCTTCACCTCCGAGCCCTCCCTGGCGAGCAATCTGACGATGGTTGCAGTTTTATACGCGGCAATACCTCCGGTTACACCGATCAGTATATGTTTGCCTTTCAGCATTTTTATTAACCTGTTACTTCAGTTTTGCACTGTTTTCAGGATTCCTGTAAAATATTTTACCGTCTTCGAGCTCCTGTAACGCAATTAAAGTAGGCTTTGGAAGCCTTTCATAGAATTTGGAAATTTCAATCTGCTCCCTGTTTTCAAAAACCTCCTCCAGGTTATCACTGTAGGAAGCAAACTCTTCCAGTTTTTTATTAAGCTCCTGTTTCATCTCAACTGATATCTGGTTTGCCCTTCTTGAAACCACAATAACAGTTTCATAAATATTTCCGTCTCCCTGAGTCATCAGGTCCAGGTTTCTTGTAACCGTTGTTACGGGTGCTGCTGATTTTCTATAATCCATATTACTGTATTACTTAGTTATTTCAGTGACAGGCATCACCTTCTTAAGATATTTATTTGTCTTCTGAAAGATATCGTCTATATCCTTTGAGTACTCGCTATTGGGAAACTCTTCCATGAAGGAATAATAATCATCTAAGGTATCCTGGTATCTAGTTTTTTGCTTATCAGCCATGCTGTTCAGTGCATACAGGTAAAGTGAATTCAGTTTCAGGAACATCATCTCTTCCCTGTACTTTGATGTTGAATATTCTTTAAGACTGTTGTCTATGGCAACAACTGCAGCTTTGTACTGCTTCATATCGTAATATAGCTTGGCATTATTATGAGATTTTTCCACAAGCTTGTCCTGAAGCTCTGTTAAAAGCTTTTTGCATTCATCCACCTTGGGACTGTAGGCATATCTGTTAATAAAAACATTAAACTCTTCAATTGCATGATTTGTATTGTCCTGATCGAGCTCCGGCCTGGGGGATATTTTATAATCGCACATTGCTACCAGAAAATGAGCCTCTTCTGCATGTTTTCCGAAGGGAAACTGATCTACAAACATTTTAAAATAGGAACCGGCCATGAAATAATCCTTCATTCCGTAGTAGCTCATGCAGTTCATCCAGTTAAGCTCTTCAGCCTCATCAGTAGCTCTGAACCGGGGAAGTATCTGTCCGAGAAGTTCGGAAGACTTAACATACTGCCCTGCAGCATAATATTCTTTTGCCTTCTCCTTTTTAAGATCCGTATCCGTACTTTTCAGTAGTTTCTCATACTCCCCGCAGGAACTGGTCAATACCAAAATAATCAGAACTATAAATAATCTGAACTTCATATAAAAAATTGTTGCGCAAAATTACGGATAATTTTTCATTTCAGACATAAAAACGCAACATTTATCCATTTATTATAATGACGGAGTCCGGTGAGGCAACTTAATTTGCCATAATCCCGTTATAGGTTTACCAAATGCAAATTAGGTATAAATAGGTAGCAACTGATACCTCTTTTATATTTAGTTTTGTGAAAAATTTAACAACCAATCACATCAAAATGGATATTTTCGAAAAAATAACGACGAACAAAGGAGCTTTAGGGCAGCATGCCTACTTTGCTGATGGATATTTCATGTTTCCAAAGCTTGAAGGTGAAATAGCACCACGAATGAAATTCAGAGGGAAGGAGGTGCTTTCCTGGAGCCTGAACAATTACCTGGGGTTGGCAAATCTGCCTGAAATAAAGAAAGCAGATGCCGATGCAGCAGCGGAGTATGGACTTGCTTATCCAATGGGTGCGAGGATGATGTCAGGACATACCTCAATGCATGAAAAATTTGAAAAAATGGCAGCTGAATTTACGGGCAAAGAGTCGGCTTATCTTTTGAATTTTGGTTACCAGGGAATGGTATCAATTATAGACGCCCTTGTCGACAGGCATGATGTAATTGTGTATGATTCCGAGGCCCATGCATGTATTATGGACGGGTTAAGGCTTCATATGGGCAAGAGATTTGTCTACCATCATAATGATATTGAAAATTGCGAAAAACAGCTTCAGAGAGCAACAAAACTCACAGAACAAACTGGCGGAGGAATACTTGTAATAACCGAGGGTGTATTCGGAATGGCAGGCGACATTGGGAAACTTGATAAGATAGTAGCCCTGAAAAAGAAATATGATTTCAGGTTCCTGGTAGATGATGCACATGGATTCGGAACTATGGGAAAAAGAGGAGCAGGTACAGGTGAACATTTCGGAGTACAGGACCAGATAGATGTCTATTTTGCCACATTCGCCAAATCTATGGCCGGTATTGGGGCATTCGTTTCAGGCACAAAAGAGGTAATTAAATATCTGCGCTTCAACCTGAGATCACAGATCTATGCAAAATCTCTTCCGATGGCAATGACAATCGGAGCCATCAAGAGGCTGGAATTTATTCAGGCACATCCCGAGTACAAGGAAAAACTATGGACAATTGTCAGGGCTCTTCAGAAAGGCCTCAAAGAGGCAGGGCTCGATCTTGGTCATACTGAATCACCTGTGACTCCGGTATTTATGAAATGTCCTCTTACACAGGTAACTCAGATGGTTTATGACCTCCGGGAAAACTACAACATCTTCTGTTCAGTTGTTATATATCCGGTAGTTCCCAAGGATGTTGTAATGCTGAGACTCATCCCGACAGCATCTCATTCACTGCAGGATGTGGAATATACTATCAAGGTTTTCGGTGAGATCCAGAAAAAGGTTAATTCAGGTGTATACCCTCACGAAATGGCTGACTTCAGCAAGGTCTGATATTACAAGTCTTAGTATAAGATACGGGGTTGCTTTTCCAGGGTAACCCCTTCTTTTTCCCCCTTCCTACAAAACAGAATTGGCGACAGACAACCTATTTCATGAGTATGCCCCAAAAGTGCAGATTCCTTTGAACAATTAATACAATCCTTGGTTATATACTCTGATGTCAGACAAACCCGATTGTTTTCATTTCAGGCTACTTAGGCTTTTTAGAATTTTTTGCATTATCTAAAAATATTGATATGGAAATAAGAGACCAGAATCATAATCTTTTAAAGGGATATAATTTGCTTCTGTACTTTGCAGGCAGCATGATAATGTATGAACCCAATGAGGAATGTATTGTGGATTTCTGGCAACAGGGTATTCTCACCAAATTACCTGTATCGAGCTCAAATCCTAATTTTACGAAAGCGGCATCACAGCTCAGATCCTCATGCCAGGATAAATCCAGATGTCTGGAAATACTTAAGGAAGACTATAAACGATTATTTGACGGGCAGGGAGCACCTCTTGCCCCTGCATTTGAATCACTCTATCAGCAGGAATCATCTTCTCCTGGTCACAAATCCTCGGTAGCCGAATTTTATGATTCTTACGGATGGAATTCAAAATATAAAGGGAAGATAAAGGATGATCATCTGGGTATTGAACTGCTTTTTCTGACATTGCTGGTCGAAAAATATCTTGTTCTTGATGATCAGGTATGCCTGGTTGAGATGAGGAATGAGATCCGGAGGTTTATTGACCTTCATATTTTTCCTTGGATAAAGCGTTGGACCTCAAAAATGCAGGAATATGCAAACTCCATGTGCTACAAGGGCATTTCCACTCTTATTCATGCCTGTGTTGAAGATATCTACGCAATCTGCAGCAACTCATCTTCACCTTTTAAGCAAGCCGGATATCTCAAAAATTAGGATTGAAAAAATTCATTATCGCTCCCATATAGTATTCCCTCCACCCTTCTGCAATATCGTCGTAGGACTCGTTCGGGATGTTGGTATGCTCAACTGTAACAATTGAGTTTTCCCTGTCCGACTTTATCGTAATTGTAACAATAGATTTTTCTGGCTGTTCTCCGAAATACCATTCCTGCACAAGCTTCTCTCCGGGAACAAAATCAAGATTAATACCTGTGATGTCTCCCTCCCAGAGAGAAAACTCGCTCCCTGGTTCGGTGCCCATAATGGCAGGATACCCGGACCATAGTGAAATGGTATATGGATTTGTTATTGCAGCATATATATCAGAAGGTTCTGTATTAATTCTGAACGATTTCTTGAAGGTCTTCATATTTTGCAGATTTCTCTAAGGAAACTAAGCGGATTTCATCTAATATCCAGGAACCTCCGCCGATCTCCGTATTCTGGTTAGATCTTAAAAAGGTCAAAAACCTGCCTTCCGGTAGTCAGGGATAGCCACATGGAAATCTATTTCAAATCAGACAGATATCTCTCGGCATCAATGGCTGCCATACATCCTGATCCTGCAGCAGTAACTGCCTGCCGGTAAATGGGATCCTGCACATCTCCTGCGGCAAATACTCCGGGTATATTTGTCCTGGAGGTGCCTGGTATTGTCCTGATATATCCCACGGGGTCAGTATCAAGATATTCCTTGAAGATTTGTGAATTAGGAGTATGACCGATAGCCAGGAAAAAGCCATCTATCTTGATTTCAACAATCTCTTCCTCAGGTTTACCTTTCTTCTTTACCAGCCTTGCACCTTCAACGCCATTCTCTCCGAAGAGATCAATCGTCTGGTGCTCCCAGAGGATTTCAATATTTTTTGCATTCATAACTTTATCCTGCATTGCTTTCGACGCTCTCAGCTCATCCCTGCGTACGATCAGATAGACTTTGTTGACAAGCCCGGAAAGATAAGTGGCCTCTTCGGCCGCAGTATCTCCCCCTCCGACAACAGCAACATCTTTTCCCTTATAAAAGAAACCATCGCAAGTTGCACATGCCGAAACTCCCATCCCGGCATATTTTGCTTCAGATTCAAGTCCAAGATATTTGGCGGTTGCCCCGGTAGCAATTATTACGGTGTCTGCTTCGACAACTTTATGATTATCGAAAGTTACTTTGTGAGGCTTCCCGGAGAAATCAACATCAATGGCTATGCCAAAGCGCACTTCAGTGCCGAATCTCTCAGCCTGCCTTTTCAGTTCCTCCATCATTTCCGGACCGGTTACTCCATCAGGATATCCGGGATAGTTGTCCACATCTGTTGTAGTTGTAAGCTGGCCGCCCATCTGCAGCCCTGTATAGAGTACAGGCTTAAGGTTGGCCCTGGAAGCATAGATTGCCGCAGTGTAGCCCGCAGGCCCTGAGCCTATTATCAGGCATTTTACTTTTTCTGTATGTTCAATATTGGTAATTTTTGAGTTTCCCTGTATGTCCAGTGGCTTAAATATCTCCATATACTACTTAATAAAATTGTTTCCGCAAATATACAGAACTTTGGTTTCTAGTCAGTGACAAAAGTTACGGAAGAACTGTTCACCTGCAAAATCCTTGCCATAGAGTGTGAAAGTACCTGCATTCCTGTATTCATCTGCATATTTATTAATATCCTTAGAAGATATAAGTAATTCCGAATTTGCCCATTGAAAAGGCGCTGCCGCCTCCAAATTCCAGATTCAAGCCGAAAGTTCTGCTGAAAAAGTATCTGCCACCGATTTGAGCACCAAGACCAAGCCCGGAAGAGGATGTTCCGGGGTAGTCTCTCGGGGTAGACCAGAAGAAGTATCCTATGTTAAGACCTGCATAAAGATCCCAGTTGGATGGAATTTCAAGGATTGAATTGAAGTGGTAATTACCATTGAATGACAACCCAAAGATCGAGCTGTTATATTTACTGCCTGTATATTTTTCGTTATAGGATCTGAAGGAACCTTCAATACCTAAAGAAATGTCTTTTTGAACTCCAAAATCCAATCCGACAAAAATAGGAACGCCCCAGCCTGAAAGGCCAAGACCGGCATTTAACTGATGGTTGCCTTTACCAAGCGGACTTTGAGAATTTACCGCCAAAGCAGTGATGAAAGACAATAAAATAATTACAATTGATTTTTTCATTTTCATTTATTCAGGTTACTAGATAAATGGTCAAAAATTATTTTACAAAGGTGGAGGCTTTGTACAGATAAGTCTTACATAACTTCAGAAATAAGTTACATCATTCACTTATTTCTGAATGCAATAACCCACTTCACCTGCCGTCTTACGGCTTGCACCTTTTCTATCTTTGCCATTGTCACTTTTATCTTCCTAGTTATAAAACAGATCAGGGAAATTCAGGACAGAAACAAGATAACTTTAAACATTTCTGGGGCCTTGCAAATAAAGATGTAAGACTTTAGAACCAAAACTCATCATAAAAAATCCACCGTTTGTCAAAACTGACAACATTCCTCTAAATCAAAACAACCTATTCTATATTCTCCAGATAATTAACACCTTAGGATATACAACAAGTAAGTAATCTCCTTTTTATTTTGATTTCTGGTAAATATTGTACTGAATTTGACGAATGACTTTATTCCGGTTGTCAGTTGATTTGAATTATTTATAGTCTTTCGTTTTTTATTGATAAGGGGAAGTCAAAACTCTCACATATTCCCTATGAGTGGGTATTCTCTACTTGACACGTGTCTTCAGGTTCATTATTTTTAATGAGTAAATAAAGGCATAGTGTATTGACGGCACCTTTTCTGATATATACGAAGAAATTGGGATAGGTGTGCCGAAAAGGATGAGGGCAAAAGCATTCTGCCGGTTAATTAAAATTTGTATTATACCAATGAATATCAGTAATTTAGATCTTATTGGCAAAAATATAATTATCGTTGAAGATGACCTGTCATCGAGCAGGTACTATGAGGCATTACTGATAAGTACTGGAACAGATTTTGAAATCTTTCAAACAGGTCAGGAATTTGTTGATTATCTGGCCCTTGAGAATAAAAATATTGATCTCGTCATAATTGATTTTCTTGTTCCGCTGTTAAATGGAATTGATTGTGTAAAAATATTCAGGAAGAAAAGCAAAAGAACTCCGGTTATTATGATCACCGCATATAATTCAGAGCAGACAAGAACGGAAGCCTTTATCGCAGGATGCAATGAATATGTGTTAAAACCAATTTATCCCGAGAAGCTAATTTCTATTCTAAAGAAATACCTAAGTCCTGGTATTTCAGTTACCTCTGCTTATTAAACGTATTTAAAACTTAGAAGCAAGCTTTGTTTTAAACACGTTTAAAAACAATCACTTACTCTGCAAAAGTGATTTAAACCAGTAATTTGTATTTGCCGGGGTGAGATTTTCCAATATGGCAAACGTACTATACGGCTTAATACTATTTGGTAAGGACAGCGAAATTACGTGTGGAAACATTTATGCTAAAATCGATCAACCTCCTTTTTCAGTAATTATTTTAACCAAACCTTTATAAATCAATGGTTTTACTCGCATTATATGGGGCAAGCCCTATTTCTTTGATATTAGCAAGAAAGCGCGGATCAGAACGAAGAATATCGAAATCTGGATTCGCAGGTATAAGATTAAAATAAAAAAAGTGTCGGGCCTTTTTCATCCCAGTATTTCAGAATACCTGTTTCCTCTTAAATATTGCTCCGGTCTAAACCATGGAAGCATAGCCACTCCACGGCCTTCTGAGGGGCAATCTTTGATAAAGGTATTCTCATAAAAAGAATGAACATTAGCCAAAAATAAGGTGACCCGGGGTAAGAGGAGTCTCGGTTTGCAGGGATTCTTTTAATATTATGCTACAGGTTCAACATTTCCTTTTATTTCTGCATTTGATTTTGGTACCTCCTGATACTGTTAAAGCTTGATGGTCAACTCATCAGAGTAGTATGATATTTTTTTAGCCATGATCTCTTAATTTTGAACTTTTAGGATTTCAAATTGTTTCAACAGTGAAGACCATAAAAAAGTTCAACCGGGCGAACACGAAAACCGTTTTTAGTATATTAATCTAAAAAATAGGACCTATGAAAAACGTTACAAAATTATTTGTTGTGGTTTTTCTAATCACTATTTCCACAAGTTCTTTTGCTCAGTCATTAGGCATTAAGGGAGGTTTGAATTTAACAAATATGATCTTAAAAGGTGATGGATGGAGTCAATCTAACGACATGAAACCTGGGTTTCATATTGGTCTAACAGCTGAATTTCCTTTGAATGAAATGTTTTCACTTGAACCCGCTGTTCTTCTTTCGACAAAAGGTTATAAGTACAGTGAACCAGGTTACGATGAATCAGTAAATGCACTTTCCATTGACATCCCGTTGACTGGTAAAGCTTCATATGACATTGGCAGTTTTATAATTTACGGTGCATTTGGTCCATACATTGGCATTGGATTATCCGGAAAATATAAAACCTCAGACTCACCTGATTACACTCTTCAATGGGGCTCAAGCTCAGATGATGATTTAAAGCGGGTCGATTTTGGTTTAGTCTTTGGTGCAGGAGTTGAAATTAATGCCATTCAGGTTGGGATATCATATGATCTGGGGTTAATAAATATATATCCAACAACTGATGGCGGCACTAAAATTAATAACAGGGTTTTAGCAATATCTGCCGGTTATTGGTTTGGAAAAGATTAAAATCACGCATGAGAATAACTAAAAGTTAATTTTAATACGGGTATTGATATTAGGGTCGATGAAGTATACCCGGATTATTTTATCTTTCCTGTAACCATTTATATGTCTTTTCCCTCATCTCAGGTGAGTATCTGTTATAATCATCCGGAGAAAATAGTTGAATATTGTCTGTCAAGCCAAATAAGGTATAAATCTTACCGGCCTGAGCTACACAATTCTCAATATCTTTAAGAGAGGCATCTTTATCCATAACCGGGGCTATAACCAGCACGGGTCTTGGGGCTATGCACGCTAATATCTCATGAAAATCATAAGGGATACGGGCCTCATTACCTACAAAGAATCCCAACCGGGGTAGCAGACCATGTAAATGTGAATAAGCTTTGATGCCTTCGGTGCCTTTATCCTGTGTGTTAACACGCATGGGGGTAAAGCCTGCAACGGATACAACTCCGGCTATCCGGTCATCAAGTGCTGCTGCATACAAACCTACCATGGCACCCAGAGAATAACCTGTTACAAATATTCTTGTGCTGTCAATAAATTTCAGGTTTTCCAAAGCATCAACAGCCCCTTTTACATCAGCAACCATTTTCCCCATTTTTGACCAGTGTGGATAGCGGTTATAAAAACGTGTTCCTTCCTCAATACGGTTACCAAAACCTAACATATCATATGAGAAAACAGCATAACCATTATCAACTATCGATTGAAACAAAGACTCGACCTGGTGGTATGAATTAAAACCTTTTGAATAATCGTATTCATGGAGGTAAATAACGACAGGAGATTTTTCATTTTTAAGATTTCCCTTTTCATCACTGGGATAGTACAGGTATCCGAACAGCTCATCACCAAAACCCTTATAAGGGCTGATTGGCATCCTTCCCATGGTTGTGGTGGCTTCTGGTCTTACAAGAAATGAACCAAAACTGTTTTCCCCGCTACCATCTTTGCTAAATTGGCCTGGTCCTGGATTGATTACGCCCGGAGGTTCATCACCCAATGCCCATTGAATCTTTTTCGTGATCTCAGCTCTCTTTTTGTCCCAGCCTTCCAAACTTGCAATTTTGTTATTCTGTTCATCCAGATCCATATCATAAATATTTTTAACAGGGTAACTCTCCGGATTTATCTTTTCCCCGCTTAGTCGGCACCATTTATCAAAAGAGTAGTAAGAAAACAACTTGTTTTCAGGTTTATGGTCACCGCGTTTAAAAACCCAGTCAAAAAAATCAACATAATCTTCTATGTCGCGTGCACAGACGCTATGTAATCCGTAACGTTCCCTAATGGCCAGATTATTTTCAGCACCCAGGTATTCATATACTTTCCTGGTGGCAAGGTATACCTGTTCAATTCCCCATGGGTTACTGGCCCCTTCCGATAAGGCTGTACTCAACATCAATCCCCGGGGAGCTATCAGTGCCATAAAAAAGTTTTGATCCACAGGCAGCTTGTTCTCCCTGCCGGTAAAAAATCTTAATCGCGGATGCAACCATGCCGGTTGTGCACATGCCAATAAGGCAATGTCCTCAACATCGTAATTTTGCGAGCAATACCGCCATGGAACTTCTGCGCCGGTTCCTCCGCTGCTTGGTATACAGGCTTTAATACGATCATCAAAGGCTGCAGCCATAAGAGAGAGCTTTCCATTTCTGGAATGACCCGTTATTCCGATTTTATCCTTATCAATATAAGGAAGCGTGTATAGATAATCGATAGCCCTGTAAGCACCAAATGACCTTCTCATAAGTCGGGTAAAATCATATTCATTTGCCCATATCTCAGAATACTCTTCAGTATCATCCCTGGAGTCAGCCCCTGCATATACGCATCCCACATATCCCCGTCTGACTGCAATCTGTGCCCATTCACGATGAGTCCACTGTGTCAGAAAGACCGGGAATGGTCCCTTGCCCGGGGGAATCATCATTTCAACTGTTAGCTTTGCCCTGTGCTCCGGTCCGAATGTTAACTCAACCATTCGCAGAAGAGTTTCTCCATTCTTTTTTTCACTTAATATTTTAATTTTCAGATTATCAGGTTTAGGAGGATAGGTACCTGTTATGTAATACTCGAGTTGTTTCTTCATCCACTCACGCTTTTCTTGCCACTGGGCCATCGTTTTTACAGGTATATTTTTTCCTCCTTCATCCAGAATCAACGGATCAGGAAGAAATGGTATGGATGGCATCCTATCAAAATCAGGTGGCAACTCTCCGGTTCTTTTAAGCCAATCCTGAAATGTCGCATCAAGAAATGAGACACGTCCATTAGCCAGACGGTCGGGTGGCAGAAGATCCAATAATTTTTCCAGAATGGCTTTCTGTTTTACAGAATCCATTACTGCTGAAATTTTAACCTGTGAGGCAGGTTCAGCTCTCTTTTCTTTACATGATATCATCACAATGAGGCAAAATGTTATAAGCAAAGTGACTCTGATGCATAGACAAATAATCTTCTTCATCAATTATAAAATTAACTTGGGTTCGGCATAATAAATTTTTTCGTATCGTCCATAATTATCTGGAATATACTATTTTACCTGCAACAATTGTCTTTTGAATAACAAGAATCCCATCCTCAATAGTAAACAGAATCAAATCAGCACGCTTCCCCAGTTTTATCTCACCCCGGTCATCAAGGCCCATTAAATGAGCCGGATTGGTACTAGCCATTTGTATTCCATCTTTGAGGCTGCACTGGGTGAAAATCATCATGTTCGAGACACATTTGCTAATGGGAGTAACTGCACCATAAAGAACATTTTCAGATGGAAATTTTACAACATCTTTTGTTAATAGCAGAGTATCTCCATCTTTTATATATTCACCCGGAGGGAGTCCGGCCAAAGATACCGCATCTGAAACAAGGATAGTTTGATCAGCACCCTTGACTTTATAAAAAGTTTTTACTTCATCCCTGGTAAGATGAGATCCGTCGGAGATGATGCTTATAGAAAGACCATCATTGGCCAATTGTGGCCAAATCGGATTATTATGACGATCTATTTCATTAGCACAACCGTTACCAAGATGGGTAGATAATGTAGCGCCTGCATCAACGGCATGTTTTATTGTCTCAGAATTGGCATTATGATGACCCAATGATACAACAATACCTGCCTCATGACATTTTTCAATAAATGACATGGCTCCCTTTATTTCAGGAGCCATAGTAATAAGTCTTATCTGGTTTCTGGATGCTTCCCTTAATTCCTGGAATTCTTCCCAGTCGGGCAGTCTGATATATTTTTCATTATGTGCTCCGCGATAACCTTTGACAGGTGAAATATAGGGTCCTTCCAGATGAAATCCGGGAATCGACATTGCAATGACTTTATCGTCAAGAGCTTTTGCCAGCAGCGAGAAACTTTTTAGAAGCCGGGCTTTGTCACTTGTTGTAACTGTTGGCAGATAACTTGTAACACCCTCTTTCCATAAAGCGGTTGTAACTTTGTTCATTTTCTCACTTGTCAGGTCCTGATCAGAAAAGCTAATACCCATATATCCGTTTATCTGAATATCAATCAAGCCTGGTGCTATATAGATTTCGGCTGGTTTGGTATCGGAAGGCAAATGCCTGAACCTGACAATCTTGCCATCCGCAATCTGCAACAATACCGGGGTTCCATCAAGGTACAGAAGTCCTTCGACATTCGTAGTATCTGAATTTTTTGAAAAGGTCTGAAATGAAATTAGAAAGGATAAAATAATAATTGTAATTAAGTTTTTCATATAAAAATTATTTTGATTTTATGTTAACTAATAATATTGGAAAACATCGGTCATATTGACCGCTATTAATCGTTTTTGAGTGACTGCGCTTCTCTGGCTATGAAATACCACCCCTAAGTTAACGTTCTTTTTTGCTTCATATACATCACAATTTACAGAACAAAATTTAAGGCCCTATGCCAATCATTGATCTGCAAGTGACTGCAAGTCATGTAAGTCCTGAGACATATGTAATACCTAATCCAACAAAAGTAATCAACCTAAATAGATCTTAAATGAGTTGACATTATCTACAACCCCTGTATAATTTCAACACTTTTTAAATCTTGAAAAAGGGAAAATCAATTACTATACAGTGAAATTAAGAATTATTTGCTTTACTTTCTATCCGGTTTTTTGTGGAAATATCATTCTTTACTTAAGCATAGGAATAAACACAGCATGCAACCGGTTGTTTAAATTAAATAGCCCGAATCCTTTATTTAGGGTTTAACTCTATCTTATTGTCCGTTAGAATTTTTCAAAACTAAGGCAACCAGAGGATTTAATAATCTGGTTTCTTAATACTTGTGGTTGATAAAACTTCATACACAACATGAACATTAGTTGCTACTTAATTGTACTTGGTTTATAACCAAAATGACTCAGTAATGAAAGTGGCCAATTCATTAAGAATTATGGCTTATTGCGGCCTTAAGCAGGGATGCATACAGCCCCGGCCCGGAATCTTGGTAATCAAAATGTACAAATTCGCTCATTATCCAGAAGTTTATTCAATGACAAAAGAGAGTAAGCATGAAAATTCTTAGGGCGACCGTGACAGCCACTGGACATGGCAATCCGGGAGTTCCTCTTGTCAGGCGGCTTGTGGAGCGGGGACATGAAGTTAGATGGTACACGAGTCCGCGTTATAAAAATCTCATTGAATCATCAGGCGCCAGTTATCTGCCTTTGGAAACCGGTCCAAACAGGCTGGTGATCCCTTCGATCCATGGACTCGCTGATGAAGATCTCCTTGTTATTGTTACTACAAAAGGACAGTCTCCGGAACTTGAAACCGGCAGACTTCCGCCGAATATTCACCTTGAAAAATTCATCCCCTATTTTGCCCTCATGCCACATGTAGATGTCATGGTGACCAACGGGGGCTATGGCGGGACACTGATAGCCCTTTCCCATGGAATTCCGATCGTCTGCTCTGGAAGAACGGAGGACAAAGCAGAAGTATGTCAGAGGCTCAATTACTTTGGAGTCGGGATAAATCTAAAAAGTGATGCTCCAAAACCCGAAGGAATAAAAAATGCTGTTATAAAGATTTTGAATGATAAAAAATTTAATAAGCAGGCAATGAGGATACAAGAAGATTTTGCTAAATATGATGCCCCAACCAAAGCAGCCGAACTTTTAGAAAAATTTACAAGCCACAGACAAATTAAAGAAAGTGGTGCACATCGTTGACCAGAATGACTACTGTCTGCCATGGTACCGGAATTGATTTTGAAATCTTTCAAACAGGTCAGGAATTTGTTGATTATCTGGCCCTTGAGAATAAAAATATTGATCTCATCATAATTGATTTTCTTGTTCCGCTGATAAATGGAATTGATTGTGTAAAAATATTCAGGAAGAAAAGCAAAAGAACTCCGGTTATTATGATCACCGCATATAATTCAGAGCAGACCAGAACGGAAGCCTTTATCGCAGGATGCAATGAATATGTGTTAAAACCAATTTATCCCGAGAAGCTAATTTCTATTCTAAAGAAATACCTAAGTCCTGGTATTTCAGTTACCTCTGCTCATTAATATTTTAAATGCCTGGAACCAAGCATTGTATTTAAAAGCCAGCAAAAGAAATCACTTATCCTGCAAAAGTGAAGTGAGTGAATAATTTTCAATTGTCGGGGTGATACCACCTCGGACGGGACATCCTCCTGCCCATAACCATCAACCAAAGGAGTCTGAAAGAGGTTTTACAAGGAGGTATCCTCCTATTCACTGGTTATAAATAACTTAGGCCCTTAGAATCTGCGAGGGCAAACCGGAAAAGTTCTGAACCTTGTCCTGTTTTGTAAAACCATAATATGGCCCGATGTTCCACAGTTTGAAAATATTGGTATATTGACATTATGTTAAAAAATAGCATACATTACTTTTCATAATTACTTCAGATGGAATCAGTGCTTATTGAAATCATGAAAAAATCGCTTAAGTACCTGTTGATCACAATTATAAGCTGTTTTTATAGTTTATCTGCTTTTGCTTCAGGTTCAGTTTTTCCGGCAGATCTGAAAACCGAATGGATGATAAATCCTCTGGGTATCGAGGTTCTGCAACCAGGCTTAAGCTGGGTGCTCACCTCTTCGGAAAGGGACCAAAAGCAGCTTGCCTACCAGGTACTGGTCTCATCCTCAGAATCAAATCTGGCTGCTGACAATGGTGATATCTGGAATAGTGGACATGTCGTCTCCGCTGAACAGATAAATATTATTTACAGAGGAGCTATCCTGCATAGCGGATCCAGGTATTATTGGAAAGTAAAAATTTGGGACAGAGACAATAAGTCTTCCAACTGGTCGGCTGCAGCCTTTTGGGAAATGGGTTTGCTTAACAGGAGTGACTGGCAGGGTAAATGGATAGGGACAACAATGGAAAAAGCTAGTCCTCTTTTCCGCAAGGATTTTACAATTTCTAAACCTGTTAAAAAAGCGACAGCCTTTGTATATGGACTGGGCTGGTATGAACTGCACCTTAATGGGGAAAAAGTAGGGGACCGGGTTTTGACTCCTGCAAATACTGATTATACAAAGACCTGTCTTTATGATTCGTATGATGTCACTCCATATTTAAAGGAAGGAGGGAATGCATCAGGCCTCTGGCTTGCGAATGGCTACGGCGCCACTTTCAGTAAATACGGGTGGAGATGGATAAAGCCGAAAAGAGCTCTTCTGCAGTTGAATATTGAATTCACCGATGGCAGCAGGATGAGTGTTGTAACAGATGAAACATGGAAAGCTGCAGACAGTCAGATTTTAACAGCTGATATTTACAATGGTGAAACATATGATGCCACACTGGAAAAACCGGGATGGGATGTCTATGGCTTCGATGACAGGAGCTGGGAAAATGCTGCTGTATGTTCTTCTCCTCCCGGGAGCTTGCAATCCAATATGTCGACTCCTGTCAGGGTGGCAAAAATGATCAGACCGGTATCCGTCAGACAAATTGCTCCTGGTAATTATGTATTTGATCTTGGTCAGAATATTGCAGGCTGGATACGACTCCGTATCCGGGGGTCATCCCGTGGTGACACGATAGTGATGCGCCATGCGGAAGCTGTTAATGGAGACGGAGCTCTGAATACCTTCACAAACAGGAATGCTGAGGCAACCGACTCCTATATATGTAAGGGAGGATCAGGAGAAGAAATATATGAGCCGAGGTTTACTTATCATGGATTCCGTTATGTAGAAATCAAAGGTTATCACGGTATCCCGGCTTTATCAAGTGTTGAAGGCTGCGCTGTACATTCGGATGTTGAATCAACAGGCAGTTTTTACTGTTCAGACACACTTCTCAACAGAATTCACAGCAATTTTCAGTGGACGATATTAAACAATATGGTAAGCATAACTACTGATAATCCGGTACGTGATGAGAGAACTCCCTGCCAGATGGACGAGAATTGTGTTTATGAGGCAGCAATACAGAATTTTGACGTTCAGCAATATTTTAAGAACTGGCTGAATGATATCTCCGGAAGCACCGGTAATCCGGACTGGTCAGCCGGCCAGGTGCTGGGTCCATGGTTATTGTACCAGTATTACGGAGACTGGAGAATATTGGAATCATTTTATCCTTCATCAAAGAAAGAAGTTGATTATTGCATTGCAAATGCTGAAAAAACAAATTACTGGTCAGACTCCTTTGGTGACTGGTGCCCTCCATTTACAGATGGCACATATAAAAACAGCTTCAGTGAAGGTGAGGTGGTTAATACTTCATTATACTATAAGATAACTAATCTGTTATCACATATAGCCGGCATTCTTGGAAAAGAAGAAGATTCAACTTATTACTCTTCCATATCAAAATCTATTCTGACTTCATTCAATAACAGGCTTTTTGACTCTTCGGCAGGAACGTACAGCAGCGGCAAACAGATAACATATATTATGCCTTTGCTGTGTTCTATGGTCCCCGCTGATAAGAAAGCTGCTGTTTCTGATAATCTTGTGGCCAATGTAACCCGCGAATGTTCGTGTCATTTCGGATCAGGAATATATGGAACATCATTTCTGCCTGACATACTGTGTGACTATGACAGGGCTGATATTGCGCTTAAGCTTTTCAGCCAGACTACCTATCCTTCATTTGGCGAACAGATAAAAAACCATGGGGCTACAACAACATGGGAACAGTGGGGCATTGTTTCTTCCGGCAGGGAAATGGAGACCTATGACCATGCCATGTTTTCTGGGGCAGACAAGACCTTTTATACAAGATTTGGCGGAATACGACCCCTGGTTCCAGGTTACAAAATAATAAGTATTAAACCATGCATCCCTGACGGCCTGGCCTTTGTCAAATCTTCTGTCAAAACCGTTATGGGTCTGATCACTTCTGACTGGGACAAATCCGGAAACGAGTTTCATCAATATATAGATATTCCCGTAAACACCTCTGCAATTGTTTATATTCCCGGAGACAATCCGGCCGCCGTATATGCTAACGGAATGACAGCTTCAAAGGCTAAGGGGATCCGTTACCTCAGAACCGGAAATAAATATCTGGTGTACCAGGTCGGTTCCGGCAGCTATCATTTTTCATGTAAGATGACTTCACCTGGTTCGTATCACTAAAGCTGCCTCAGGCAGGACGACTCTCACCTCATGCATGATGCGCCAGCCTGTGTCACCTTTTTTAGTATCGTCAGGAAATCTGAAATCTCCTCGTTTTTTGATATATTTTTCGAGTCGTATAGCTTCACTTCGTGTATTGAACTACCTGGGATAAACAATTTCCCATGGAATTCCTGTTTCCATTCCAGGTGTTTTTCCACAGTGGTATAGAGATAGTAACCTTACTTCTATTTCTGCCTTTTTGAGTCCTCTAAGCAAATATTTTCTATGATACAAGCAGGGAAAAGACGCAAAATAAAAACCGATCACTCTAATGTAATCTATAAACGGATACCAATCACTGTAATATCATCCGTCTGAACTTCTTCTTTCCTCCATTCTTTAAGTTTGCTTTCCAGGATGTCTTTTTGTTCTGACATTGGCAATCTATGTATTTCCAGCAACGTCAGGCGAAAATGCGGGGCTAAATATTTTTTGTCAAATTCTCCCCCAAACTGATCCTGATATCCATCTGAAAACAGATATAGTATATCTCCTTTGTTGTAATTAATTACTTTCATGGTAAAAGAACGGGAATTGTCCATAAAGGCACACACAGAAGTTTGATCTGCCTTTATAACATTAAGTTCCCCTTTGCTGATGTAAATAAGATCATTAATTCCACCGGTAAATTGAATGCTTTTTGTGTTTTGATCAAGTACGCATAAAGCTATGTCCATACCATCTGTGATAGGAACATCTTTCCTTCCTTGCTGAAGGCAATCGATGACTTTTTCACGCAGTTCCGTCACAATGTCAACCGATTTTGTTATTCTTTCAATATTTACAATTTCGTTTAGAAATGTAATGCCAAGGAGACTCATAAATGCTCCCGGTACTCCATGACCAGTACAATCAGCTACTGTAATAATAATCTTATCTTCTTTTTCTGTCAGCCAGTAGAAGTCGCCACTTACAATATCTTTCGGTTTGCTCAGGACGAAATTCTCAGGCAGTAATTTATCAATAAGTCCTACCGGAGGCAAAACAGCATTTTGTATATGGCTGGCATATTTTATACTTGAAGTGATATTTGCATTCTTTTCATTGATCATATCCCTTTGCAACTCAATTTCATTTTTCTGACTTTGAATTTCATACGTCCGTTCCCTGACTTTTTCTTCGAGAATTCTTTTTTCAGCCAGAAACCTGTATTCGCGTCTTTTAATATATATGACAGTCAGAAGAAACAGGATAAGAATAGTAACAGGGTAAAACCACCATTTCTTCCAGACAGGTACTTTTATTATTATATCTATCGTAACCGGAATTTCTGATACAGCACCATCTCCGCTGCGTGCTTTCAGGATAAATGTGTAATTCCCATCTGTCAACCGAGGGTAGGTGACACTTGTGTTCTTTGTAATTTCTGACCACTGATCATACCCTTCCAGTTTATACTGATATGTAACAAGACCTGGTTCCTTTAAACTGACGCCTAAAAAATCTATCCTGATTTTGTAACTGCCTGGCGTAAGCAATATTTTATCGGTAATGTTTTTTTCTTCACCATCAATATTAATTGAAGTTATTTCCAGCAGGGGTGGCAGGAACCGTTGATTCTCCATTGATGGGTCATAGACAACCATGCCTTTCGCCGATCCAAACCAGATTTTTCCCTGCCGGTCTTTAATTATCGAATTCGGATTAAACTGGCAATTATCCGGAATTCCCTCAATATGTTCTAATGGTTTTACCATGAAATCAGTTGTTCTGATTCTGCATAATCCGGCTTTATGACCGATCCAAATGTTTTTCTGATCATCACAAATAAGAGAATAGCAATAATTTGATGCCAGACCTTCTTTTACAGTAAGATTTACAATGGAATCGGATTGTATCTTAAATACGCCATTACCGTTTGACCCGACCCAAATCATGGAGTCTGTATCTTCTGTGATAGGTCCTAATGTCAAATTACCACCAGTAGAACTTAGAGTTAGCTTGAAGACTTTTCCATCCTGTATGTATGCCAGCGTACTCCCCGGCGTACTTACCCATAGTTTGCCTGTCGTGTCAATATACAGACTGTTAATAAAATTATGGGGTAACCCACCACGGTTAATGGAATACCAGGTCTTTGTTTTGGTACTTGAATTAATATTCAATAATCCTTTATGTGTACCAATCCAAACCTGCTCTCCTTTTCCGGTTATTATAGATATCGAGTTTTCAAGTGCTCCGTTACCAAGAGGGTACTTAATAATTTTCCCGGTCTCTGTTTCCATCAGGAAAACACCATTTTCCGCCGTACCAATCCAGAGCTCTTTACCATCAGCGGAGTAGATCGCTGTAATCTTATCGTTTGGCAATCCACTGTCACGACTATAAAACTTAACAACTTTACTCGTCAGCTGATCCACTTTGACCAGACCATTTTCAGTACCTATCCATCTGTATTTCTTATCAAAATAGAATGAAAGTATGTCATTCCCGTATAAAGGATTATCGAATGAGTATACTGAAAATGTTTTAGGAGTAATCAGTGTAAGTCCGTGACCATAATTACCGCTCCAAAGATTTCCTTCACGATCTTCATAAATAGTTTTTACATCATCCGCCGGAAATCCGTTTGTCTTATTGAAATAATTAATAATTTTTAATTTCCCGGACGCTGTATAGCTCATTTTGATGAGCCCTTTTCCAAATGTACACAACCATAAGTTGGACTGACTATCTTCATAAAGATATTGAATGTTTGTAAAGTCCGGATCCGGATCTGGAACTAATTTTAAAACTTCAAACAGGCTGTCCTTATATGTGAGTTGAAAAATACCGTCATTTTCGGTTGCAATATAAAATCCGGACTTGCTCCTCCTTTTTTGAATGCATGTCACCTTGGATTCCGGAATTTCTGAAATATCGCGTATTATTTCAATCTCTCCTGATTCCTTAAATCTGCAAAACATTAATCCAGAATTTGTGCCTGCAAGTACATCACCATCATCAAGAAAATCAAACGATATTATAACTGTCTGCTTATTAAACCTGAAATGTTTTATAACACCGGAATCTTTATCCAATTTCAGAAAACCATCAGAATATGTACTTGCCCAGATCGCACCATCAGGGCTTTTTGCAAAATGTGTGAAAGGGCTTTGATTCACATAACCTAAATTGACAGGGTGATTCTTTTTCCCGTCAAAAAAAGATAACCCTCCAGTATACTGCCCAAACCACATGCATTCCCCATCTGTAATACTGCAAGTAATAAAACTGTCGGTCAATGAGTCACCGGTCGGATAGGTTTCGAAAACAGTACCATTATATCTCGACAACCCGCTACCTGTGCCAATCCACAAATGACCATGGACATCCTGGCTGATAGAATAAATATAGGATTGGGTTAAACCATCTTCTGTATTGAAAGTGCGGAAATTATAGCCCTGGGGAAATGCATGGGTGGATGGAATCAAAAAGAAACAAAACAATATTCCTTTCCATTTAATATGAGTCTTTTTAAGATTTTTTAAAGATAATGCCATAGTAACTAAACAGTTCATAAAAAATAGGATGCCAATACTGGATAAAGTACTCATTTCATTCGTATTTTAGGAGAATAAACAGGTACACCTCCTATCGGAACAACATAAAATGGTAATGAAATCCCATATTGATTCCTGACAGTAACTACTACATTATTGTTTTTAACCTGCACGATTTGGTTCTTAATGAATTGTATCTCAATAGTCGAATTTTTTTCTTCAGCAACTATCGGAAATTCCCTTATTATCCAATTATCTTCACCAGAAAC
This sequence comes from uncultured Bacteroidales bacterium, assembly GCA_963789465.1. Classification (GTDB taxonomy): domain Bacteria; phylum Bacteroidota; class Bacteroidia; order Bacteroidales; family VadinHA17; genus LD21. Next base: position 321,892 of record CAWBLL010000019.1, on the reverse strand, counting down.
AGGGCATGAGACACCATTTTTGGCAACTGAAAAAATCCTGATTATTCCATCATCGTCCCAGTCAAAATTTGAAATCTGGATAGAAATTGTCTTGTCATCCACAAAAGGATAAATCTGACATACGTTTTTTTGATCATCGGAAAGCCTGAAATGATATTTATATGTAAATAAATTACCCCCTTCAACAGGCGTATTTTCAACTGCACTCGTACTCAAAAAGTATTTATATATATTCCCGTCATCTCCTGATATCCCCTGTGCAATTATCTTAAATACACGGCCCCCCAGTTTCTCAACATTCTTGCCTTCGGAAGGATTAAATGGTCCAAAACTGTACCATTTTTTATCGTATTGCGGATCGGACCCAAATGATTTTGTTGCCAACAGATACCCGCTTTTATAATTTCCGGTTTTATTAATAATCAGTTCCGAAGTATCTGACCAGCAATCGTTACCTCCATAAATTGAAAAATTTACAACAGTATTAAATTCTCCCTTTGCTTCATCCAGAGCTCCTCCAGTATCAGGATCATAAACACGGATATATACAGGACCAGTTTGTGATGGAGGAATGATGCAAAAGAATATCTGGCAAAAATCATCATCTCCCCACGATGTGCTCGAATTTCCTCCAAAGGTCATCAGGTAAGAGATATTCTCATCAATCGCCGGAGCGGATTGTGAAAACAGATCAAATCCTGCACATAAAAAAAATGATAATATCAGGAGATAACTTTTCAAATCAATTTATTTTTATTTTTTTCATATAACACATTTTATTGACCATACCCAAACTGTCTTTTTCAACAAGTAAGCCCAATTTAACAACATATTCACCTTTCTTTTTAAATATGTTATCAATTAAAGGTCCGCCCGGTTTAAATCCATCTCCGAAATCCCAAAAATAGTCTGTAATTCTGACTCCTTTCAGATCGGAAGTTACCCCGTTGAATGATATTGGTTTATCAACCAAGCCAACGTCATCTGATTTAATGTAAGCCTGTCTGATGTTCTCAAGTTCTGCCTTATATTCAACTTGTTTTGCTATGGTATCCCCAGTGAGTTCATCAATTATGGTGAGAGAAACTGAATATTTTCCAGGACCAGGAAAACAATGTCTCACCTCTTTCCCTGTATATATTATGCCATCACCAAAGGTCCACTGATATATTGCCTTTACAGTATCGAGAAATTGTTGTTTTTCATCAAAGAATGTAAAACAATAATTATTTTCAATAATACTGTCGCAATTCGTAAATTCCACCGGGGGCAAACTGAAACTGAAAATATCATCACTTTTCCGTCTGTTTGTCGAAAAATACCCGTTTTTATATGTTGAATCAATACAAAGCCCGAAATCATCAGCTGAGGAGTTTATTGTGGAATCCAGATGCACTGCGGACATCCATTCTCCGTTTATTTCCTGTGTATAATACAGGTCCTTGCCACCAAAACCATTATGTCCTTCCGATGCAAAATATAGCCTGCCATATCTGCATGCGAAAGGAAAAGATTCATTTTTGGGTGTATTTACAACAGGTCCGAGGTTCACAGGTTTATCCCAGTCATTATTATGCCAGTCACAATAATAAAGATCCATTCCTCCAAAACCGCCGGGCATGTCAGACGAAAAATAGATTCTCGCTCCATCGGGAGTAAGTGCGGGTGTTGAAAAAGAGTATAAAGGGTTATTATGTGTAAAAGGTTTAATATTTGTCCATATTCCGTCTGTTAATTCAGCAGAATATATACCAAGTTTATTGGAGGTATCAGAAATATTTCGAAGCGAATTTACAATGGAATTATTTCTGGAGTAGTAAATTATATTGCCATTTTCATTGAATGTAACTGGTCCGTCATTAAACGCTGTTGTGATTTCCTTTGCAAGTATTTTTGGATGGGTCCACCCGGAATTGCCCTTTCTGGTTACAAAGAATATTTTGAAAAGCCTCTTTTGATCATCTCTGTAACTTACAAGTGAATTGTCAATTTGGTCTGAACAAAAAACAATCCCGTCCTTATAATATACCGGTGAAAATTCATCATTTAATCTTGAGCTAAATGAGGTTGGATTCACAATATAACTACCAGGCTGAGAATAAGATTCAGCTATGAATAAGAATGATACAAATAATAATAAATAAATGTATTTGTTCATAAAATCAAAGTGCTAATACTTTCTTGGTCCTATTACTTTTCGTGAATATCTGAAAACGTAGTTTAAAACGATCTCATGAGAACCATCTATATATTTTCCAATATCACCAAAATTAAAATCATAGGAATATCCCAATCTGAGCTGGTAATTAAGCTGACATTGAACCATTCCGATCAGCATATCTTTACTGCGATAACCCACACCCATCCAAATTATGTCTTTCATACTGATACGTGCATTAAGATCTATCTGGACAGGATTATCAGGATGATATTTAATTAAGACTGAAGGGAGGAATTTGACGTGGGGACTTATTCCAAGCTCATAGCCTGCTGAAAGGAAATAGTTGCACCCCGAGAAATTGTTATTGATTTTATATTTACCCGTGTTTTCATCCAGGTCATGGTTCAGGAATACCGGGAGGGAGATGCCCAAATAGTACTTTTTTGTATAATAGTACAGGCCAAAACTGAAATTTGGTAAAACTGTCGATTCAGCAGAATTCATCAGTTGAATATCATTTGGATCTGCGGCAATCAGTTCATTCCATGCAATATTTGATACAGTAACTCCAAAACCTAATCCCAATGCCAGTTTTCCCTCCCCCAGTTCCATCCTGTATGCGTAATTGCCAAACAAGCTGGTCTCCCTGAATATTCCTATGCTGTTATTCTCAATCAGCAATCCCAGTCCAATCCTGTCATTATAAACCGGTGAATGAACCGACAGAAGATAGCTTTTTGGAGCATCCTTAAACCCAACCCACTGATTACGATATGAGGCAGTTAAACTGAGCGCATCCTGACAACCGGCATAGGCCGGATTTATAGCAAGGGCATTTACATCATAATGATCAGATAACGGAAACATCTGTCCCAGAAGATTGAATGAAAAGAATAATGCCAACAGGCTCAGAATAATTCGGTTCATTTACCTTTTAATTAATACAGACCCCTTGATTATGTTACCATTTTCAAATTTCAATATATAAAAATAAGTATCATTTGGAAGTTCCTGACCTTTATTATTTAGCCCGTTCCAGTCATTTAAATAATTTCTATTTGTAAATTCTTCATTCCCCCACCGGTTGATGATTATTAGCTCGACCTTACCAATAATTTCTCCAATCTTAAAATAATCATTTTTGCCATCGCCGTCTGGTGTGATTACTGATGGTACAAACAGATCATTTACAGTAATTATAACTTTTGAACTATCCTCACAATTTCCAAGTCTCACTTTCCATAAGAATATATTGTCGCCGACAGACAACTCAGTTACAATGGCTGTGGGAGAATGAATATCATTCATGTGTCCTGAACCTGAAATTAAAGACCATTCACCTGTTTCAGATGCAGCTAATACAGCGTTCATCCGGGTTTCAAAAAAGAATTTGAGCACCTGGTCAGGCCCCGCAACTGCAACAGGTCTCTCATTAACAGTAACCACAGTAGCTACTGATGCTGCACTTTTGCATCCGCTATTATCAAGTACCTGTACTGTATAACTTCCCGTCGTAGTTACATTTATATCTGAAGTTGTTTCACCTGTTGACCATAAGTACTTCGTGCCTTCGCTTGAGGTTAAAGTCACATTATCACCGGAACATATAGTTGTTGGCCCTGATGCAGAAATAACAGGAGTAGCCACAGTACAGAGAGTAGTTTGAAAGAAAGGATATATGGGGTCATTAATAAGGTCCCTCATATTCCCATAGCTGCAGTTTGAATCCGGATATCGGAATGTAACCGGTGTTTCGCAGTTAAGTGCAGGGAAGGCAGCATTAGCACTGGTCACCGTTGCAGGAGATACTTTACCGCCAATAAATACCTTAACAGGATTGTCATTACTTGTCAATGAACCCTGGGCACTGATCTTCGTAAAATTTCCTGTAATGATCAGATAACCATTTGCTGTTACAATGGTTTGGTTGCTCATTGTAAAGTCTCCCAAAACGATAAGAATTCCATTGTCGTTTATTTTTAAGTCATTATTATTATCAATTAAAAAATCTCCTCTGACAACAAGGGTGTCATTAATAATAAATATACTGGCACTTCCTGAAAAAGAAAGTGATCCATTTAACGTAATATAACCATTGATAGTAATATCGTTCCCGCTAATGTTAGTCTGGGGTACTGGCCATGTCGGGCTCCAGCTAGTAGGAGATTCCCATGCGCCGGTATAATTATCCTTACTTGAATGCTGCGAAAAAATTGTCTTTATCGGGAGACAAACTATTCCCAATAATAAAACAATCCGCTTTAAATGGACAATCATTCTATACAATTTTCTTTCTCAGACAAGTAAATGCCCTGCAAGATAAAAATTTTCAAGAAATCAGTACAAATTATTTTTTGCTATGGACCAACAAATAGTGAAATATTCTAATAATGCAAATTGTGCACAGGAAACCGACAATTTAGTTTTTAAAAGCCAGAATAAAGAACAACTCAGGTTTCTTCCATAATGGGTGTTGAAAAGGCAAGACAGCTTCAGGGTATGATTATCAACATAAACCTGACAAATAAATCAGTACCAGCAACCGTTACCGGACTAATCACAGTACTTCCTGGTGCCAAAGGTGTTTTTGTTGAATTACAGAAAGAACTGAATGTAATCCGGGAGCCAAAAGACAAACCACACAGAGCCATTTTTACAGTTATTCGCACACGGCTATTTTCATTCGGATTTATTTTATCGGTTGATCTTTTATTGTCAATCCCGCTTATAATCTATGACATCATTGCAATATATCCTTAAAGAGTACCATGATGCGAACTAAAGTTTCAATCCAACCAAAGTAATGTCGTCAACCTGTTCCTCAATACCTTTCCAGTTATGATAAGTATTTATAAGCATCTCTTTCTGAATCGACATCGTATATTGGTGATTTTGTAACAAAACCTCTTTAAATTGAGCCGACCTGAATTTTTTCTTTCTTTCTCCGCCAAATTGATCCACATATCCATCGGTAAAAAGATAAACCAGATCATTTGGTTTGGTTTGTATTTCCTGACGGGAAAAATCAGAAATATGATCCTGATAAGATAATGTCATTCTATCTCCTCTGAGTTCAATTATTTTATTGTTTCGAATAAGATAAACCGTATTTAATGCTCCCGAAAAGACCAGCTTCTTATTTGACAGGTCATAACTGATTATTGAACCATCCATCCCATCTGTAACATCCATGGTATTCCCTTTTTGCCCCAATGCCTCAATGATCTTTTCCCTGAGCCGGTTAAGTATCAGATCAGGTTCAGTAATTTCTTCCCTGATTACGGTTTCGTTTAACAGCGTGACTCCAAGCATGCTCATGAATGCACCAGGAATTCCATGTCCCGTGCAATCAAAAACACTGGCAAATATTTTATTTTTTATTTTATGAAACCAAAAGAAGTCACCACTGACAATATCCCTTGGCTGAATAAAGTAAAACATCTCCGGGAAAAAATCTGAACCGGTCAGTGATGCTTTCAAAACTGCTGACTGAATCGTATGAGCATATCGAATGCTGCTTGTAATAAGCTCATTCTTAATTTCGATCTCATTCAGGTTCGTGGTAATTTCGTCCCTGCTTCTTTTAATTTCAATTTGTGTTTTGACCCTTGCAATCAACTCTTTTTGGTTAAATGGTTTTATTATATAGTCCACAGCCCCGATATCAAATGCGGTTACTATGCTCTCAGTATCAATTTTAGCCGTAAGAAATATTATTGGTGTTTTATAGTTTAATTGTTCACTTTTGATAATTTTACAAACCTGAAAACCGTCCATGCCTGGCATCATGATATCAAGAAGGATCAGGTCAAATTCTGTCTTCCTGGTCCAATCAAGGGCTGTTTCCCCATTCATAGCGAATTCGACAAGGTATCCTTCCAACTGTAAATAATTTCCCAGCACCTGAAGATTTTTCGGATTATCATCCACAATTAATATTAATGGAGTATTCACCGTATTTTTTTCATCAGATATCATCACAATTTTTTTATGTATAACCACTCGAGTTTTATCAGTAAGTCTGTTATTCGTTTTACAATCTCTTTAATCTGGCTTTTATCCTTTGAATCAAAACTCTTCCCAACTAATTTTTCAATCTCTTTTACAAATGTATTAAGCTCAAGACAAATATCTTTCAGTACAAAGCTTTGATTCTTATCAAATTCCATCAGTTTAGCACTCAGATCGGTTGTCTCCTTGCCTCCAGGCATTCCAACACTCATCTTCAGCCAGTTATCTATCTTTTTACCAAGCCAGTCATTGATTTTTTCGAGCTTTTCAGTTTTCGATTTTAGATCCAGCTGAGTTTTGACTCTTGCAAGAAGCTCCCTGCTGTCAAATGGTTTGATAACAAAATCCTGGGCACCAACCTCAAAACCTTTCAGAATGCTTTCCCTTTCAGATTCTGCTGAAAGGAATATTATTGGTATCTCATGGGTTTCTTTGTCGGTGCGAATTCTTTTACATACCTCAAACCCGTTCATCCCCGGCATATTAATATCAAGTAGAATCAAATCAAATTGCCTGTTTTTTAACCAATCCAAAGTTGCTTCACCACTCACAGCAAACTCGATCTCATATTTTTCTTCCTTTAACAGGTTGCCTAAAACCTGAAGGTTATGAGAGTTATCATCAACAATCAGGATGACCGGGCTGCTTGGGTGTGCTGTTTCCATATTCTGCAACATTTTAACTTTTTACAACTTTTAATGATTCAACAATTGCATGAAATTTTTTGATCAGATTTAGTAGTGCTTCAATATTGAAACTGCTTGCTGAACTGATTAAATCTATCCCATACTCTGAAATAATATCAGCATTGTGGGATTTCCCCAGCTCTGAGAGTTGATTTCCGAAGGCTTTAATTTCGCTGATTGGCTGCCTTGTTTCAAACGTCTTTAAAGTATCTTTGAAATTAGTTTCAAGAGAATTAATTAATCCGGGAAGGTCAGAAATCGTGTTTATGAAATCAGTTTCTGCTATGGTTATTCCCGGTTCAGAAGCTTTTATTGATTTATATGGTAAATTTTTCATCAGTTCCATGAACAATTCCGCAACCTGAACCGGTTTGATCAGTAATCCTGAGAATTCGCTCTCTCGTATCTTGTCTCTCTGAGCTTTCATTACTGAGGCAGAATAGGCGATTACAGGAATATGTTTCAGTTTATCATCATTCTTTAGCTTTTCCAGGAATGAAAAGCCATCAAGAACCGGCATCCTGATATCGGTAATAATAAGATCAGGCACTAACTTTTTTATAATGCTTAATGCTTTCTGTCCATCTTCAGCTTCAAGAACTTTAATATTTGTTTTTTTCAAGGCATCGATCAGGTACTTCCGGTTATGTTCAACATCGTCAACAACAATAACTGTCGCTTTTTCAAATACAATATCCTCAGTATCAAATTGGATTTCCTCCATTCTTTTTTCAATATCCCTCAAATACGAGACTTCGGGGATCCTTATTTTAAATGAACTTCCAATATTGAATCCGGATTGAAGCGATATGGTCCCATTCATAAGGTGTACCAGCCTGTGAGTTATTGCTAGGCCCAGTCCAGTCCCTCCATATTTTTTTACATTCTGTCCCTGCACCTGTACGAATGGATTAAATATTTCCTTCTGCATCTCTTTTGAAATTCCAATACCGGTATCTGTTACCTCAATTATCAGATCAATAAATTCATCGGGTTTCCCTTCCGGATAATTAATGATTTGCGGATTTTCAGAATATACTTTTAATTTAATGCTCCCCTTCTCGGTGAATTTTATTGCATTTCCGATAAGGTTAAGAATGATCTGACGTACCCGCGCATCGTCTATATATATACCAGCCGGTGTGCCTGATGAAATTTCAAGAATAAATCTCAGTCCTTTTTCAGATAACCGTAATGAAAAGATCCGTTCAAATTCTGAAAAAAAAGATTGTGAATTCACAAACTCAAACTGCAACTCCAGTTTCCCGGCTTCAATCTTGGACAGATCGAGTATGTCGTTAATAAGGGTAAGGAGGCTTCTTCCGCTTGATTTGATGGATTCAACATAGTCCCTCTGTGTTTTATCCTCAAGCATGAACCCCAGCAGCTCAGCATAGCCCAGCACAGCATTCATTGGAGTCCGGATCTCATGGCTCATGTTGGCAAGAAATTCACTTTTAGCCTTGTTTGCAGCATCGAGTTGAGAGGTTCGTTCAGCAATACGTTGCTCAAGTTCTGCATTGAAGGCAAGAATTTTCTCTTCATCCTTTTTAAGCTCCCTGGTTCTCTCCTCGACCAGATCTTCAAGCCTATCATTCAATTGTTTCAATTCATCACGGGTCTGAATAAGTTCCTTGTTCTGGTAAATGGCCCCCTGATAAATATTGAGCAGGAGTTTAATAACCTTTTGAGGATCTGTCCGGATTTGCCTTTTCCCCCCATTGTAATTAATTTCAATACCCATTGTATTTGTTCCGGAATTCGTAGCAACTTTCTCTGATAGTAACTTTTTAATGTTGGATATCAGATATTCATTATTGTATGGTTTAGTTATAAAGCTATCAGCCCCGCACGATAGCCCTTCAATAACCTCTTCAGGATCAGAAAGTGAGGTTAATAAGATCACGGGTATGTTTTCAGTTAGCTCATCAGATTTTATTTTTTCACAGAGTTCAAAACCATTCATCTCTGGCATTACAATATCCGAGATAACCAATGATGGTGTATGTTTTGAGAGCCACTCCAGAGCTTTTTGACCATTTTCTGTCACATCAACTTTGTAATTGCAGCTTTCCAGCAGATATTTTATCCGGGCAGCCTGTGTGGCGCTGTCTTCCACGATTAAGATATCGGTAAGGATATCTGAAGTTTTTACTTTTTTACTCATGAGCTTTTTTTGAACCTGCTTTTGCCATAATTTCAGCGATTTTCTCCGGAGATAATGCCTGATCTGCTGCTCCGATCCTCAATGCTTCACCCGGCATACCAAATACAACGGAGCTTTCAGCATTCTGAACCAGGGTATAGGCGCCCATCTCTTTCATAGTTTTCAGCTCATCGGCTCCATCTTTTCCCATTCCGGTGAGCAATACACCCATGGCATTTGGTCCCATACATTGTGCGACAGAACGAAAAAGGTAACTGACAGAAGGTTTTAATCCATTTTCAGGTGGTGAATCACTTAAAATTATTTTCCCTCCATTGCTTATACCCATCTGAGAACTATCGGGAGCAATATACCCGATGCCTGATGACAATAGTTCCCCGTTTTCAGCGATTTTCAATTTAATTCCGGAGGTAGCGGATAGCCATTCACAAAATCCATATACAAATCCTTTGGCAATATGTTGTACTAAAAGAACCGGCACAGGCAAATCCGCAGGTAATCCGGAAAGGATTAACTGCAGCGCCATTGGACCACCCGTGGATGCTCCGATTGCAATAAGCTGAACTCGCTTTAAATCATTCTCAAAGGTTTGTACTAAAACGATTGGCTTGTTTTGTTCTTTTCTGCTTCTCGGGAACAATCTGACAACTTTGACCTCAGACATGAGCTTAACAGTCTGAATCAGCTCTCTACGGGAAGCAGCAAATTGAGGATGTTCGAATCCTGGCGGTCGAGTAACAACAGCAAGGGCCCCCGCATCAATTAGTTTAAATGTATTAGAGATATCTTTTTTATTCAGACTTCCTGTCACAATAACAATTGGCGTCGGATATGTTTCCATTATTGACCGTGTAGCTTCATACCCGTCCATTCCAGGCATATGAATATCCATGGTTATTACATCAGGTTTTTTTAATCTCGCAAGTTGAATAGCCTCATAACCAGAATTGGCTATCCCCACCACCCTTATGTCAGGATCAGAAGAAAGAAGGTGGGCAAGAAAATCCTGGATTACCTTCGAGTCGTCAACAATAAGAACCTTAATCATATTTAAACTGTTGTTAGTTGGTTGATGCCTGGTGCCTGATGCTCGCTAAGCTATTCTTCCCAGCACCCGGTACCCGGCATCCAGTACCTATAATAATTTCTTTATTATTTCCAGCAGGTTGCTCTGATCAAAGCTGCTTTTAATAATGTAAGCATCTGCGCCAACCTCAATACCCCGTTCACGGTCTTCACGTGATTCGAGCGCAGTAACAAGGACAACTGGAATTTCAAACAGTTTTTTATCATTTTTCACCTTTAGTGTAAGCTCAAAACCATTCATTTTTGGCATATCCACATCTGAAACGATGATATCGAAATCCCCGGAACGGGCTTTTGTAAACGCATCAGCGCCATCAACTGAAGTGGTCACCTGGTAGCCTGCCGTTTCAAGTATATTCTTTATTAATGTCCGTGAGGTTATAGAATCCTCTGCAACAAGAATTTTACCTGTTTTCAGAACAAAAAGTTCATTTTCCCCTGTTTCGTTTTTCCTGCCTTTTGTCTTCACTGCAGATTTCATAAGGTCGCTGATATTAAGTACCGGTACCACATTCCCTGATCCAAGGATTGTTGCTCCCGAGATATTCCTTACCCTTTTAAGTAGTTTTCCAAGTCCTTTTACAAGTACCTGCTGTTCACCAACAATGTCATCAACCTTAAAGGCGATAAGTTGTTCTGTTGAAGAAAGAACTACCAGGCGGGATTTATCTGATTTCTCAAAATCTCTGTTTTTCCTGTCTGAGTCTGCATGTTTATGTTCCGGTAAACCCAATACTTCTCCGATCTCAACCACTGAAACAATCCTGGAGTCAATCATTATCGTTTCATGGTTTTCCACGGTTTTAATATCTGCCTCTGTCACTCTCAATACCCGTTCAACATTCACAGTCGGAAGGATAAATAAGAATTCATTTACTCTGACCATGATACCCCTAAAGGCGGCAAGCGCCATGGGCAGACGAATGCGAAATGTAGTGCTTTTACCAGCTACAGTTTCCACAGTTATAACCCCATTCAGTTTTGCAATTTTTTCATTAGCGATTGACAATCCAAGGCCACGTCCGGAAATATCTGTAATAATTGAACTGGTGGAAACTCCCGACTGATAGATAAGATTCAATATCTCTTCATCTTCAAGCTTACCTGCAGCTTCTTCGTCCAGGATTCCTGATTTTACAGCTGCTCTAAGTAAATTATCTTTATCAATGCCTTTCCCATCGTCGGAAAGAATTACTTCAAACTGACCATTTTCTTTGGCAGCGAAAGCGAGGGTTATTTTCCCATGGGAGGATTTATTCTGCTGAAGGCGCTCCAGTGGATTGCCGATTCCGTGATCGATACCGTTCCGAATAAGGTGTATTAGCGGGTCTTTAAGCTCTTCCAGGATACGCCTGTCAATTTCCAGTTCAGTTCCTGTCATAGTGAATTCGATCTCTTTATTTTGTTCATGAGCGATATCCCTCACCATTCCGGGAAATACCTCAGCCATAGAGCCCACGGGGAGCATCAGCACCTGTTTCATCGCCTCAAGATGAAGATTGACCAGGTGGTCATGGCTGTGCTGGTCACGTTCCTGTAATCGAATAATTTCAACCATCCGACTTTCAGTATTATTCAGGTGAATTTCACTGGTATCACACCACTCATGCCATGTTGACAGCGTGGCAGAAGCTCTCCGTTCTCTCCATTTTTGGGCCTCGGTTTTCCAAACGTTCAGCTCATTGCATAGTTCCCTGAGTTCAAGTATCCTCTGGTCGATAGCTATTTTCGACTGAATCATTTCCTCTGCCTGCAAAAGAAGAGGGTCGAGCTTGGAAATCCGGATCCGCACTGTTTTAGTTGATACCGGAGCTATACCACCCGTAATATCAGTTTCAGGAAAATGAACAATCTCCGGAAGTGCAGTCTTAATATCTGACATTGGCACCGGCACATCATTTTTTTCACCTTGTTTTCCGGCTGCCATCTCTTTTAATTGCTGAGTCAATTCTCTTATGATCTGATGATCGGCACCAGATTGGTCCTTGTCGGTTGTAGTTATGATTTTTGTGAGATGATCTACCGATTTATAAAAAAGACTGAATGAAAAAGGAGACAAAGTGATCTTCTTGCATTTCAATGAATAAAAGACACTCTCCAGAGGCTGACAAAGCGATTCTATTTCCTTTTGATCGACGGACCGGGCTGCTCCTTTGAGGCTGTGAACCTCACGAAACATAGTTTCAATAATTTCAGTAACCCGTTCCTCCCGGGGAGTCTTCTCCAATTCAATCAATCCAGAAGAGAATGCACGGAGATGTTCTTCGGCTTCAACCCGGAATGTTTCGCGGATTCGTTTCAGAAAGTCTGCCTCTTTTTTTTCCATGTTGTTAAATATTTTGCTACCCAAGCTCTAAATTTTTATTCTCCAACTGTTTTGCCACTGCCTGTTTTTTGCCCCCCTGCCCCCCTAAAGGGGGGTTAATTCGGAGATATTTCCTAAGAGTTTAATGATTAAATTACATTTTTTATAATTTGTAACTTCTTGATTATCATAACTTACTAAATCTTTTTAAAAAATGAGAATTAACCCCCCTTTAGGGGGGCAGGGGGGCCTATTGGCATTACACCTTAAACCGTTCCACCAATTCTTTAAGTTTTTGCCCCAGCTCATTAAGGTTTTTTGCCGCTTTCTCTGACTGAACCATACTTACAGAAGTCTCAGTCCCTGCCTGGTTAATGTTCTGCATAGCCACACTTATCTGATCCATTCCGACCACCTGTTGCTGGCTCGAGGCAACGATTTGTGTTGCAGCCTGTACCGCATCATTGCTGCTTTCCGACAGGACCCTGATAGCTTCTCCAGCCGCTAGTGACTGTTTTACACCTGTCTCCACAGCTTTATTGCCCTGGTCTGTTGCCATTACCGCTGCACTGGTTGCTTTTTGTACATCATTAAGTATGTTTCTGATTTGTAATGTGGACTGCTTGGATTGACTGGCCAGGTTTTTGATCTCCTGAGCTACAACAGCAAAACCCTTACCCTGCTCACCGGCTTTTGCTGCTTCAATAGCAGCATTAACTGCCAGTAAGTTGGATTGGTCAGCAATATCAGTAACTGAGGCAATAATATCGCCGATTGACTGGCTCTGTTCACTCAGACGGACTACTGTCTGCGCGATTGTTTGCATCTGTTCGCGGATAAGATTCATCCCGGTTACAGTATCTTCAACAGCTTTTTGACCATTCTGAGAGACCTTAGCTACCAACTGTGCGCTCTCTGCGACATTTTTTGCTTTTTGAGCAGTTTGTTTTGCAGCCTGTTGCACCTCCACCACGGTAGTAGTAGTTTCTGTTATTGCCGCAGCAGTTTCAGCAGTTCCTGATGCTACCTGGGTAGTGACAGCCAGTATCTCGTTTGCTGAGGAGCCGAGCATATTGACCCCTTCATTAATATCTTTGACAGATCCACTTAAATTCTTTACCATTTGGCTGAAAGCTTTTAACATCAAGCCCAACTCATCGCCTCTTTTCTCAGCGGCAGAAAGATCTATAGTCAGATCTCCGGAAGCGATCATATCGGCTGCATGTACGCTTATTTTTAAAGGTCTGGTGATACTTTGGGTCAAAAAAATTGATATAATTATTGCCACAGATATGGCGAATACTCCAAGTAAGAGCATGAATGAACGTGCATTAACAGCCGTCTTCTCCGCTTCTCGATAACGGAGAATATTACGACTAACATTATTATTAACTACAGCATCTAAATCATTTATCCATTGCAATCTTTGAGCCGCTGCCCCTGAATTCAGTACATATAATGCATCATTATACCTGCCTGAAAGAACCAATTCGATTATTTTGTTGTTATCTGATCTGGTAGAGTCCCTGGAATTATCAGTTCTGTCCAATAAATTATGAGCTTTAATATCATCAATGGGAGTTAATTCATGAAGTGTCTTATTTTTTTCATCATAGATCTTTCTTCTTGTTTTAATGCTGTCCTCCATTGCTTTAATACTGCCTATATCATTGGGAGAAAGCATAATGTTCCGCATCGAAATAGAATTATTCCTGGCAATATCACCCATTTTGCTTGCTAATACCAAGCGGGCATTGTTTACTTCCACGATACGTTTGAGTTTATTTTGACTTGTATTCATTTCTGTTAAACTTGTTATGATTATGGCAATCAGTAAAACAAGTACTATGCTGAATCCAAGTAAAAGACGGATCCCGATTTTCATATTTTTAAACATTGTGCGTTCCTCCCTTTATACTTTTTAATTAATTTTAACCCACCCATCGCCCCTCCCAGGAGGGGATCTTTCTGAAACAATCAGTCATTGCGAAAAGCGAAGCGACGAGGCAATCTTTTAATCTTTAAACCTATCCACCAACTCTTTAAGTTTCTGACCGAGGTCATTCAGGTTCTTTGCTGATTTCTCTGACTGCGACATGCTTACCGCAGTCTCAGTTCCTGCCTGGTTGATGTTCTGCATGGCCACGCCGATCTGATCCATTCCGACAACTTGTTGCTGACTCGATGCCAGTATCTGGGTGGCTGACTGGACCGACTCTTTGATGCTTTCTGCAAGTAAAAGGATGGCTTCACCAGCCTTTGCCGACTGCTGTTCTCCTGCTTCCACAGCTTTACTGCCCTGTTCTGTTGCCATCACTGCTGCAACTGTTGCTTTTTGAACATCATTCAGTATGTTTCTCACCTGCAATGTGGCCTGCTTCGATTGGCCCGCCAGATTCTTAATCTCCTGGGCTACAACTGCAAATCCCCTGCCCTGCTCACCTGCTTTTGCGGCTTCTATTGCTGCATTGACGGCCAGTAAATTAGATTGGTCGGCAATTTCAGTAACAGATGCTATGATACCCCCTATTGACTGGGTTTGTTCACTTAGCCTGACAACTGTCTGTGCTATAGAATCCATTTGCTGGCGGACACGATTCATAACGGTTACAGTTTCTTCTACTGCTTTTTGTCCGTTCTGAGATACCTGGGCTACACGTTGTGCACTATCGGCTACATTTTTTGCTTTTCCAGCTGATTGTTTTGCAGCCTGTTGTACCTCCTCCACGGTTGTGGTAGTCTCGCTGATAGCTGTGGCAGTTTCTGAAGTTCCTGAAGCAACCTGGGTAGTTGCAGCCAGTATCTGATTGGAGGAGGAAACGAGGATATTAACAGTTTCCTTAACTTCCATGAGTACATTCGACAGATCAGCAGTTCGTTGTTTAACCATATCTTCCAGCTGGTCACGATACTTTTTTAACTCCTCTTCAGCCAGCTTGCGATCAGTTGCGTCTATCGAAATACCTATGACACCGACAACTTCGCCTTTTTCGTCCAGATAGGGGATCTTGGACGTACTTACCCACCGTATGCCCTCCTTGGTCTCCCAGGGTTCATCAATGTTTATTCTTGGCATGCGACTGCGTATTACCTGCAGGTCATCTTCCCAATATGCCTGTGCCTGTTCTTTGGGGTAGAGGTCATTAAGCTTAGTTCCTTCCAATTGTTTTTTTGACATATTGTGTGCTTCACAGATATATTTATTTACCCGTATATACCTGTTATTTGTATCCTTGTAAAAAACCAAACCTGGAATATTGTCGATGATGATTTCCAACTCGTCTGATAATAACTGAAGCTGATGTTCAGCATATTTTTTTTCTGATATATCTTTGCTGAAGGATTGAATCATGAGACCTAATTCCCCGCCTCCTTTTAAATAAGATGAAATATCCATTGAAAGGTCCCTGGTAGTGACAAGAGTTGTAGCAATCCGAAGCGGTCTGGTTATACCGATTGTAAGAAAAAATGCTATTATCGCCGATAAAATTAAAGCCAGAAGTCCAAGAATTATCATTGAGGACTGTGCATTATTTTCTTCCTTTATTGCCTCCTGGTAACTATATTGGTTATGCTCTTTAGAAAAATGAATAAACTTCTCCAGACCATCTACCCATTGTACTCTATGGGCACGTGCCTGACTATTTAAAATATTCAACGCATCATTATATTTATCAGCCAGCACAAGGTCAATTATTTTGTTGTTATCTGCGATCGTCGAATTTTTGACAATATCAATTTCATTCATAGCAGCAATACCTGCCGTATCAGTATTTGGGATTAATACATGGAGAGTCTTATTATCTTCGTCATAACGCATTCTCCTTCTGTTAATGCTGTCTTGCATTGCATTAATGGTTCCGATATCCTTGAAGGCAATAATTATATTCCTCAGTGAAATAGAATTATCTCTCGCAATATTAGCCATGTCAGTTACCAGAGAAACCCTGGTGTTGTTTACTTCAATAATACTTTTAAGTCTGTCATGGCTGGATCTCAAATATGATAAACCTACAATGATTATTGCAGACATGATTACAAGAATTGAACTAAAGCCCAAAACTAAGCGTATCCAGATTTTTAAATTCTTAAGCATTGATAATTCCTCCTGTAATTAGTTTGTACTGCAACTTTTTTATTTAAGTACTTTTACTTTATTCTTTAATCTTATCTCTTTCGTTTGGAATGAAAGGATAAGGCATTATTATCATATTAATTTACTTCATCATTGACTATAATGCTCTTATCAGACAATAATCTCTCAGCATCCAAAAGGATCAGACTCTCTCTTGTAACTCCTTTCAGATATTCCTCTCCGATACCAGACTGAGAAAGTTGAACACTCTGGATTTCTTCAAGTCCGATGGTCTGTGTTCCATTAACCACGTCGGCCAGAATGCCAAATTCCATTTGTGCGTGACGAAGGATTATCACCTTATTGAGTTCCCCTAATCCTTTTTCAGGAATATTGAAGAATTTTTTGAGATCAACTACCGGAATGATTTGCCCCCTTACATTTATAATACCAAAAATATAGGTAGGTACGCCGGGCAGAGGAGTGAAATCCTTTAATTGATAGACTTCCCTCACATAAGCAGATTCAATGCCATAAGTTTCGGCGGCAAGGGTGAATGTTATGATCTCACAAACAGCAGAAGCCACAATTTTTTGTTCAGGTTCCTGTGCAAGGGCAACTGCACGGTTTTTAAGTATGGTCTGAATTTCCTTTTTCATTTTGTCATCAGTGTTTTCATATTGGAGAAAATACTTTCCTTCAGATATTCTAATGATAATCCTTCAGAGTCGGGAACATTATGATCTGTCTCACACTGTTTTAACATCCCAAGTACATTATTGAAATATTTCTTCGCATTTCTGCTATTCCCCAGCCTGAGGAACAAGTTCCCCAGCATGAAATGTCCCATTATATATTCAGAATTAATATAGATTGCCTGTTTCAGTGATGCAATGGCTTCAGAAACGTTGCCTAGTTCCTGCAAAATGGAAGCGCGCAGAAAATATAATCCATGCTCGAGTTTATTAAGTTCAATTGTTTCATTGCAAATGGAAAGTGCCTTGTCAAGAAGTCCCTGATCAGCTAATAATCTTATCTCAGATATCCTTGTATTAAGAGATTCTTCTGAGGTCTCATTATGAGCCTTGTGAACCCCGGTCATCATAGGTTCAGAAGGCGCTAATGGAAATGTCGAATGGTGGATGGGCAAAGCGGGTAACTGGTCAACAATGAGATAAGGCTGAAAATCGGTATGCGGTACCCACTTCACATTGTTCACTTGGTCATAGAATGTTTGATATGACAATTCCTGTTGCTCTTCAGGTATCGGAACCCTATATTGCATCGCCTCATTTTTTGTCTTTCGGTATAAAACAGCCCCATAAAAATTTACGAAAGAAAATTGAGGAAATACCTGCGAAGAGAGTTCACATGATGAAACTACAAACCATCCATCATCGCAAAGCTCCTCAAAAAAGGAATTGGCAATTTTCGTAATCCAACTGGGTGTAAAGTACATAAGTACATTACGGCAGAATATAATATCAATGCTGCTTTTAATGTTCAGGGAAGAAGATTCAACAAGGCTCATACACGAAAATGTCACCATCTTTTTTATCTCCTGGCTTACTTCATAATGGCCGTCTTCCTTAAGGTCAAAATAGCCGCTCTTAAGCCATGCGGGCGAGTTTCTGAATGACCAGGAACTATAAATCCCCGATTTGGCTTTCCTGAGCGCCATTGGATTTATGTCGGTAGCCAGAATTAAAATATTCCATTTTTCGATATCAGGAATCGCTTTTTTCAATGCAATCGCGATGGAGTAAGGTTCCTCGCCTGTTGAACATCCCGCACTCCATATCCTGATTCTCTGTTCTTTATTCTTTTTCAACTTAACAAGCTCGGGAAGAACAAAATCGGTCAATGCGGCAAAGACGTATGGTTCACGCCAGAAATATGATTCCGAACAGGTCAGATGTGAGGCAAGTATATCTGTCTGATCCTTGTTTAATTCAGCTGAAAGTAGCCATTGGACAAATACTTCCATGTCGTCAAAACCAAATTCACGGGCCGCCAGTGCAAGATTTTTATTCAGGATTGGCCACCTCTCTTTGGGGAAGTGCAATCCCATGTGGTTTGCGATAACCTCACATATTGCTATGAGCTGTATTTCAGTAAGATTTGTTTTCATGCTTTTCTTTTGATCATGGCTTCTTCAAGCAATTGTTCTTCATCTATACTTAGAAACTGATCAAGATTATAAATGAGTACCATGCCATCTTCCATTTTTGCAACACCTTTCAGATGTTTTGCAAAAGGTAAAGTGTCAATGGCACTTGTCGTTTGGGCAGTGGAGAGATCTCTGATGCCAGTTACAGAATCAACCAGGAGAGCAATCTGTCTTTTTCCTGTATCCGAAATAATTAACCGGTCCTCAGGGTCAATTTCATGTTCTGCCAATCGCAGCCGTTTACGCATATCCGCCACAGGAATAATCTGCCCTTTAACATTTATAATCCCGGTAATTATTTCAGGAGCTTTTGGAAGTGGCCTGATTGTCACTGCATGAATAACTTTTAACACATTATCAAGAGGAAGGGCGAAGTTTAGCTCATCAAGCGTAAAAACCAAAATCCTGTCCAAAGTAGTATTCAGTGAATCATTCATGTTTTATTCTTAATTATTTGCTATTTTCGAAATGACCTCCAGAAGCAGATTTATATCCAGATTTTTGTCAAAAAAATAATCCGCCCCTTCTGCAATACACCGCTCCCGATATTGTTTATAGGGGAAATTAGTAAGCATGCATATTACAGCCTTATTCCCTCTGCTTCTCATATTTCGAAGCACTTCAATCCCATTTAACCCCGGCATCCTGATATCCAGAAATACCATATCGGGGGAATTGTCTTCAATAAACTGAATTGCCTCGTTACCATCAGATGATTCACCGATTATTTCGACATTATTCAGACTTTTAAACAGATCTTTGATTCTTTCTCTGAATAAGGATGAATCATCTGCTATAAGTATTCGCATTTTTGAGTTTATTAGACCAAAGTCGAGACCATTTTGGAAAATACAGGTTGCGTTGTATTTTACTATAAGCTCAGGACAGATATTTATTTGTAAGGTTTAACAATTCTTCTCTATTGAATGGTTTCGCCAGATAGTCAGAACAACCAGCTTCAAGACACGTATTTCTGTTGTTGATGAAAGCATAGGCAGTAGTTGCTATTACAGGAAGATCTCTTCTTAATGATTTGATTATACGGGTGGCTGTAAGTCCATCCATTTTGGGCATTTTTATGTCCATTAATACAAGGGATATGGCAGGCTCGTTTTTACAAAGTTCAACAGCTTCCAGTCCGTTAACAGCAAGCAAAATTTTGAGCCCTGTAGATTTTAACATTGATTTAATGACAAGTGAGTTCGCAAATTCATCTTCAGCAACCAGAATAGTTTTAGTACTCAGGTCGACAGTAATTTCGTTCAGAGATTTCGTATCAAGCTGAACTGTTCCAGATGAGTCTCCAGGAATAAATGGAATACTTATTGTGAAAGTGCTGCCAGTACCAGGAGATGAATCTATTTCAATTGAACCACCCATTATTTCAGAGAGAGATTTCGCGATAGATAATCCTAATCCAGTCCCTCCATATGTTCTGGCATCTGATATTTCAACCTGCCGGAACCTGTCAAAGATTATCTTGTGGAATGCAGGATCTATTCCAATACCTGTATCCCTTATCTGGAAGAGCAGATTATCTTTGATTCCGGATAAAACAATTTCGACCCCCCCTCTTTCAGTAAATTTTATTGCATTATCGATTAAGTTATTCAGCGCACGGCGCAGCTTATCCGGGTCGCTGATGATTGTAGTTATATTGTCCGGAAGATAATTTTTAAGTGTTATAGCCAATTTTCTTCCGGCTGCAATGGGTTGAAAAAGTGATATGATATTTTTAGTGAAGTCAATTATATTAATACTCTCAACATTTAGTTTATCCTGCCCTGCCTCAATTTTTGATATATCAAGTATATCTGACACAGTATGAAGTAATTCCTGGGAACACCTGTCAACGATATTAATATATTCATCCTTCTCTGCATCTGTCAGGTTCTTATCCTTTAATAATCCGGTGAACCCAAGAATTCCGTTCAGGGGTGTACGGATCTCATGCGACAAATTCGAAAGAAAAGCAGATTTCAATTTGTGACTTTCCTCAGCCTCCTCTTTACTGACTTTCAGTTCGGCTGTTCTTTCCAAAACCTTTTCCTCCAGACTATCATTCAGGTTTTTTAACTCCTCCTGCACTTTGAGCAATTGTCTGTTTTGCATTACAGCTGCTTCGTAAGTAGAAAGAAGCAACGTGAGCATCTGCATCTGGTTTGCAGTAATTAACCGTTTTTTACCTGCGAAAAATATTTCAACCATTATCCGGATATTCTCATTAGCATTTAGCTTGGGTTGAAGCAATATCTGTCTGATCTGGGCAAGAAGATAATCTTCCTGATATGGTTTGGTGAAAAAATTGTCAGCACCACATGTCAATCCATTTAATACATCCTCCGGATCTGTAAGTGAAGTAAGCAGAATAACAGGAATATTCTTTAGTTTCTCATTCTCTTTTATCCTGATACAAAGTTGATAGCCATCCATCTCAGGCATAATAATATCGCTGATTACCAGATCAGGAATAAATTTTTCAAGAATAGTTAATGCATGTTTTCCATTGATGGCATGAGTAACACTGAAATCACTATTCTCAAGAAGAGCTCTTAATTGTAAAGCCTGTGTGAGACTATCCTCAACAATAAGAATTTCAGGTTTCCTATTGATCGTGATATCAAATTTTTTCATATCCAAATTTAAGATCAGGTTTAGAAGAGTGGAAAGTTAATAATTACAAATTACTCAGGGTGTAGGGGTTATAGCTGTCATATGTAGGATTAGGCTGATTTGTTGTAAGGGATAGACTACAAACCCTTCTGCAAGCTCAGGGTAAGGCGGAAGGAGGAAGGCGGAAAGGCTCAACGGTAAACCTAATAATTATGATGCCACTCGCTGAAGCAGATTGGGCTCCGCAGTGCTCGCAAAAGATGGCGCGGATTTGCAGTCCGTGCCTCTTCAGCTCGGTTGCAATCCGTGCCTTTTGTTTGCCAATTACAATCCTGCGCTGGTATTTCTTTGGCACCGATTACAAATCGGCGCCATCGAGGAGCGAGGATCCAGACTGCAGCGTTGGCAGAGGGGATGGGGGTGAGTTCACCATGTTATGCCCTTATTCTGTGAGATTATTCTTATAAGCGTAAAGTGCAAGTTCTGTATTGGTTTTTAATCCCATTTTCTTAAGAAGTCGGGCACGATAAGTACTCACGGTCTTTTCACTTATAAAAAGTTTCTTTCCGATTTCAATTAATGAAGCTCCTCTGGCCAGAAGGCGTAGAATCTGAAATTCCCTGTCGGATAGTCTTTTATGCAGAGGTTGTTCATTTTGGAAATTCTCTTCAGTAATCAGCATTCCAATTACATCTGATGATATATATTTTCCGCCGCCGGAAATTTTTTTTATTGCTTGTGCCAGCTCATCTGATGTGCTGTTTTTTGATAAGTACCCTGATGCACCGAGTCTTAAGGCCTTGACAGCGTACTGTGACTGATTGTAAATGCTAAGAATGAGTATATTAATTTTTATATTCAGTGCTTTCAGTTTTTCAAGAATTTCCAGGCCGCTTAAAACCGGCATGGAAATATCCAGGATCACCAAATCGAAATTGTCCGATCTGATCTTTTCAAATGCCTCCAACCCATCTTTTGCTTCTTCAATTAAATCAGTATTGTTATATTTCTTCAGGATATTAATCAGACCCTCACGAACAACTGAATGGTCATCAGCTACCAGTATCTTCATTATTGTAAGTTTTTTTTAGTTGGCATATAAATCCTGATAATTGTTCCACCCTTCTTTGGTGATAATATTTCCAACCTTCCTTTCACTTGTTTTAATCTTTCTGACATACCAAGTAATCCAAGAGATTTTGAGGAATTAATTCTATCAACCGGAATGCCAATCCCGTCATCCTTTATTGACAGCACAATAAAATTTCTATTCTGATAAAGATTTACCGAGACATTATCTGCATTTGCATGCCTGACAATGTTTGTGAGCGATTCATGCAAAACCCTGTACATTGCCAGGTCCTTTTTAATATCATCGGTTTTTACATCTTCAAGAGCAACTGAAATATTCAAACCAGATCTATTACCGAACTCTTCACAATACCATTCCAGTGCCGATGCCAAACCAAGGTCATCTAATATAGGCGGTCTTAATTCGGAAGAGATTCGTTGAACGTCTATGCTCGTGGATGTAACGCGTTCAATAACCTCAATTATTTTCCCTTTAACAGCATCAGATCCTGACGGAAAATCCCTCAGCAGCATATTCAAATCCATTTTAATTGCAGTTAAGGACTGACCAAGCTGGTCGTGGAGATCTCTGGAAATCTTGGTTCGTTCGTCTTCACGGATCTCATCAAGACGCCGATTAAGCTTTTCAAGGAGTACCTTCGATCTTTTAAGATCCGATTGAAGATTTTTCTGATCAGTAATATCCCGTGCAGCAGCTAACACTCCCTGAATTTCACCGGCTTTGTTCTTAAATAAGGTCGCATTATATAATACGTTTGTTTTCAGGCCGCTCGAATGTTTTATTGTAAGAGGATAATCTTTCACAATTCCATTTGAGAATACTGTCTGGTATACTTTTTTTGCTCTTTCAGGTCTTGAAAAGTAGTCCACAAAATCACTTCCTATCAACTTCTCCCTCTTTATCCCTGTTATCTCTTCTGTAGCAATGTTTACATCTGTTATTTTTCCATTAATATTAATTGTCAGGAGAGGGTCAAGACTTGCTTCTATAAGGCTGCGGGCATAAAAATATCCTTCACGGATTTTATCAACAGCTTTTTTACTTTCCGTTATATCACGGGCAGTTGTATGTATATATGATTTACCTGAAATACAGATACAACTGTTATTAAATTCAGCATCAACTTTAATTCCATCCTGTCGTAAAATTTTTGTCTCACTGAGGACTTTTTCGCCACTGAAGATTCTATCGCTATACTTTCTATACGCTTCAAGATCGTTTTCTTCATAGAGGTCTGGGAAACTCATCGTAAGCAACTGTTCCTTTGAATATCCGGTCAGGTCACCTGCAGCCTTATTAACTGCTATAAGGCGGGCATTCCTGTCTGATATAAAAATTGCATCAAGTGATCCTTCAAAGATAGCTTCCTGCCGGGACAGCGCATCTTCTGCCTTCTTAAATCCGGCGATATCTTTTGAGTATGATGTTTTTAATAAATCACTCTCCTGATGCAATTTCTGTAGCTCTTTTATTAGTTGGCCTTTGGTTTTATCGTGGTAATTCATCATAATATAATTATTTTTTAATAGTATGATGGATCTCGTATTTCCAGGGCGGTACTCGGTTCATAATTTTTAAATTTTCAAATTACCTCATTTCCACTTCATAAAATTATAATATTATGTCCACTTTATCAACTATCTTAAAATCAATTCCTTTTAAAAAAAGCCCTGATTGCAAAAAACCTTTGTTCCGGAGTTAAGACTATTTATTAAACTTTTACTTACGGTTTAGCTGCCATGGAAGATGTACTTTGCCATATAGCTTCCAGTATATTGCGCTATTAAAATTTTGTAAAAATGTGCCTGCATATCATAAAATTTTATATTTGGATAATTCTCCTATTGAAATATCCAGAAGGATTTGCATTGCATTTAAGTCTCACAACCTAAATATACGAACGGTTTTCTGATATTCGAAATACACGCGAGGATAAGGTGTTTTCCCACGGTTATGCTCCTCAAGACGCCTGTTCAGATCTTCAGTCTGACCAGTATAATACCTGTGTATTACTTCACTATATAAAATATAAGTTACAAACATTCTGAAGAAAAAAGAGGGGAAGATAATACTGCCCCTCTTCTGTCGGGGTGATCCCGCATCGGGCAGGACGACCCTCACGCCCTGCGTGATGCGCTAGCCCGTGGCACCTCTTCTAATATCATCAAGAAATCTGTAAGCTCCTCTTTTTTTGATATATCTCTCGAGTCTTATTGCTTCACTGCGTGTATTAAATTCCCTGGTATAAACGATCTTCCAGGGAATTCCCTTTTCCATTCCTGACGTTTTCCCACGGTTATGTTCCTCAAGACGCCGGCTCAGATCTTCAGTCTGACCAGTATAATACCTGTGTATTACTTCACTATATAAAATATAAGTTACAAACATTCTGAAGAAAAAAGAGGGGAAGATAATACTGCCCCTCTTCTGTCGGGGTGATCCCGCCTCGGGCGGGACGACCCTCACGCCCTGCGTGATGCGCTAGCCCGTGGCACCTCTTCTAATATCATCAAGAAATCTGTAAGCTCCTCTTTTTTTGATATATCTCTCGAGTCTTATTGCTTCACTGCGTGTATTAAATTCCCTGGTATAAACGATCTTCCAGGGAATTCCCTTTTCCATTCCTGACGTTTTCCCACGGTTATGTTCCTCAAGACGCCGGCTCAGATCTTCAGTCTGACCAGTATAATACCTGTGTATTACTTCACTATATAAAATATAAGTTACAAACATTCTGAAGAAAAAAGAGGGGAAGATAATACTGCCCCTCTTCTGTCGGGGTGATCCCGCCTCGGGCGGGACGACCCTCACGCCCTGCGTGATGCGCTAGCCCGTGGCACCTCTTCTAATATCATCAAGAAATCTGTAAGCTCCTCTTTTTTTGATATATCTCTCGAGTCTTATTGCTTCACTGCGTGTATTAAATTCCCTGGTATAAACGATCTTCCAGGGAATTCCCTTTTCCATTCCTGACGTTTTCCCACGGTTATGTTCCTCAAGACGCCGGCTCAGATCTTCAGTCTGACCAGTATAATACCTGTGTATTACTTCACTATATAAAATATAAGTTACAAACATTCTGAAGAAAAAAGAGGGGAAGATAATACTGCCCCTCTTCTGTCGGGGTGATCCCGCATCGGGCAGGACGACCCTCACGCCCTGCGTGATGCGCTAGCCCGTGGCACCTCTTCTAATATCATCAAGAAATCTGTAAGCTCCTCTTTTTTTGATATATCTCTCGAGTCTTATTGCTTCACTGCGTGTATTAAATTCCCTGGTATAAACGATCTTCCAGGGAATTCCCTTTTCCATTCCTGACGTTTTCCCACGGTTATGTTCCTCAAGACGCCGGCTCAGATCTTCAGTCTGACCAGTATAATACCTGTGTATTACTTCACTATATAAAATATAAGTTACAAACATTCTGAAGAAAAAAGAGGGGAAGATAATACTGCCCCTCTTCTGTCGGGGTGATCCCGCATCGGGCAGGACGACCCTCACGCCCTGCGTGATGCGCTAGCCCGTGGCACCTCTTCTAATATCATCAAGAAATCTGTAAGCTCCTCTTTTTTTGATATATCTCTCGAGTCTTATTGCTTCACTGCGTGTATTAAATTCCCTGGTATAAACGATCTTCCAGGGAATTCCCTTTTCCATTCCTGACGTTTTCCCACGGTTATGTTCCTCAAGACGCCGGCTCAGATCTTCAGTCTGACCAGTATAATACCTGTGTATTACTTCACTATATAAAATATAAGTTACAAACATTCTGAAGAAAAAAGAGGGGAAGATAATACTGCCCCTCTTCTGTCGGGGTGATCCCGCATCGGGCAGGACGACCCTCACGCCCTGCGTGATGCGCTAGCCCGTGGCACCTCTTCTAATATCATCAAGAAATCTGTAAGCTCCTCTTTTTTTGATATATCTCTCGAGTCTTATTGCTTCACTGCGTGTATTAAATTCCCTGGTATAAACGATCTTCCAGGGAATTCCCTTTTCCATTCCTGACGTTTTCCCACGGTTATGTTCCTCAAGACGCCGGCTCAGATCTTCAGTCTGACCAGTATAATACCTGTGTATTACTTCACTATATAAAATATAAGTTACAAACATTCTGAAGAAAAAAGAGGGGAAGATAATACTGCCCCTCTTCTGTCGGGGTGATCCCGCCTCGGGCAGGACGACCCTCACGCCCTGCGTGATGCGCTAGCCCGTGGCACCTCTTCTAATATCATCAAGAAATCTGTAAGCTCCTCTTTTTTTGATATATCTCTCGAGTCTTATTGCTTCACTGCGTGTATTAAATTCCCTGGTATAAACGATCTTCCAGGGAATTCCCTTTTCCATTCCTGACGTTTTCCCACGGTTATGTTCCTCAAGACGCCGGCTCAGATCTTCAGTCTGACCAGTATAATACCTGTGTATTACTTCACTATATAAAATATAAGTTACAAACATTCTGAAGAAAAAAGAGGGGAAGATAATACTGCCCCTCTTCTGTCGGGGTGATCCCGCATCGGGCAGGACGACCCTCACGCCCTGCGTGATGCGCTAGCCCGTGGCACCTCTTCTAATATCATCAAGAAATCTGTAAGCTCCTCTTTTTTTGATATATCTCTCGAGTCTTATTGCTTCACTGCGTGTATTAAATTCCCTGGTATAAACGATCTTCCAGGGAATTCCCTTTTCCATTCCTGACGTTTTCCCACGGTTATGTTCCTCAAGACGCCGGCTCAGATCTTCAGTCTGACCAGTATAATACCTGTGTATTACTTCACTATATAAAATATAAGTTACAAACATTCTGAAGAAAAAAGAGGGGAAGATAATACTGCCCCTCTTCTGTCGGGGTGATCTGACTCGAACAGACGACCCCTTGCACCCCATGCAAGTGCGCTAGCCAACTGCGCCACACCCCGATATTTTTATTTTCGACCAACCGATTCTACTTCCCAGACGACCCTCACGCATTGCGTGATGCGCTAGCCAACTGCGCCACACCCCGATATTTTTATTTTCGACCAACCGATTCTACTTCCCAGACGACCCTCACGCATTGCGTGATGTGCTAACCAACTGCGCCACACCCCGATATTTTTATTTTCGACCAACCGATTCTACTTCCCAGACGACCCTCACGCATTGCGTGATGTGCTAACCAACTGCGCCACACCCCGATATTTTTATTTTCGACCAACCGATTCTACTTCCCAGACGACCCTCACGCATTGCGTGATGTGCTAGCCAACTGCGCCACACCCCGATATTTTTATTTTCGACCAACCGATTCTACTTCCCAGACGACCCTCACGCAATGCGTGATGCGCTAACCAACTGCGCACACCCCGATATTTTTATTTTCGACCAACCGATTCTACTTCTCAGACGACCCTCACGCATTGCGTGATGCGCTAGCCAACTGCGCCACACCCCGATATTTTTATTTTCGACCAACCGATTCTACTTCCCAGACGACCCTCACGCATTGCGTGATGCGCTAGCCAACTGCGCCACACCCCGATATTTTTATTTTCGACCAACCGATTCTACTTCCCAGACGACCCTCACGCATTGCGTGATGTGCTAACCAACTGCGCCACACCCCGATATTTTTATTTTCGACCAACCGATTCTACTTCCCAGACGACCCTCACGCATTGCGTGATGTGCTAACCAACTGCGCCACACCCCGATATTTTTATTTTCGACCAACCGATTCTACTTCCCAGACGACCCTCACGCATTGCGTGATGTGCTAACCAACTGCGCCACACCCCGATATTTTTATTTTCGACCAACCGATTCTACTTCCCAGACGACCCTCACGCATTGCGTGATGTGCTAACCAACTGCGCACACCCCGATATTTTTATTTTCGACCAACCGATTCTACTTCTCAGACGACCCTCACGCATTGCGTGATGCGCTAGCCAACTGCGCCACACCCCGATATTTTTATTTTCGACCAACCGATTCTACTTCTCAGACGACCCTCACGCATTGCGTGATGTGCTAGCCAACTGCGCCACACCCCGATATTTTTATTTTCGACCAACCAATTCTACTTCCCAGACGACCCTCACGCATTGCGTGATGCGCTAGCCAACTGCGCCACACCCCGATATTTTTATTTTCGACCAACCGATTCTACTTCCCAGACGACCCTCACGCATTGCGTGATGTGCTAACCAACTGCGCACACCCCGATATTTTTATTTTCGACCAACCGATTCTACTTCCCAGACGACCCTCACGCATTGCGTGATGTGCTAGCCAACTGCGCCACACCCCGATATTTTTATTTTCGACCAACCAATTCTACTTCTCAGACGACCCTCACGCAATGCGTGATGCGCTAGCCAACTGCGCCACACCCCGATATTTTTATTTTCGACCAACCGATTCTACTTCCCAGACGACCCTCACGCAATGCGTGATGCGCTAGCCAACTGCGCCACACCCCGATATTTTTATTTTCGACCAACCGATTCTACTTCTCAGACGACCCTCACGCAATGCGTGATGCGCTAGCCAACTGCGCCACACCCCGATATTTTTATTTTCGACCAACCGATTCTACTTCTCAGACGACCCTCACGCAATGCGTGATGCGCTAGCCAACTGCGCCACACCCCGATATTTTTATTTTCGACCAACCGATTCTACTTCTCAGACGACCCTCACGCAATGCGTGATGCGCTAGCCAACTGCGCCACACCCCGATATTTTTATTTTCGACCAACCGATTCTACTTCTCAGACGACCCTCACGCAATGCGTGATGCGCTGGCCTATCTCCTATTGCTGAACCACCCTCCGATAATTTTGTTACAGAGTTTATCACGCAATTTCATACTATACCCCGAAATAAAACCGACGGCAAAGTTAAAATAAAAATTCAAATTTCCCACGGATTAAATATATCAATAGCTGTCACCTTCCTTCCGGTTTTTGCAAGCCAAATCCATATAATCAGAAAGATTTGAAAAATCAATCAAACATTGCTAGATTTGGAAAAAGAGTAAATATTATCTTTCCGTTTTATACAGGCACCTATTATGCATAATTTGAAACGACTATTTGCAGTATCTGTTATTATCCTTATCGCAGGGATCGCAGTTTATCCTCAGAAGGATGAAAACCAGAAGTCTTTTGTAGAAAATTTCAGCAGGGCAAGGTCCAGGTATTTTCAAGCCAGTATTGCCCGAAAGGGAGCTGATTACACATGCAAATTCGGCGTGCGTTCGCCTGAAGAACGGAAAACAAAGATTGGTGTCCTGAAAATTGATCCTGAAGGTGCCCCAGGTGCAGGGCGCGGACCGGAAATTATCTCAAAAAAATTCACCCATTTCGGTACCTATGCCGCCAGTATTAAAGTTCCGGATGTCAGAAAAATCCAGCCTGATGCCGGCGCTGTAGTCGGATATTTCACCTATCATGTCGATAGTGTACCTGGTCTCAGTGAGATAGACTTTGAATGGCTTGTCGCAGATCCGGAGATAATTTATATCGGAACATGGACTGGTCAACGTGGTGGCCTCAAAAGAATCGGACGTACCCTTAATCTTGCAAATGGAATCATATACAACACTTCATTCAGGGTGGGTCATAACGGCGTCAGCAGCCCACTCACAGGTTTGCAGAACCAGCCGGAAACCATACCTGCAGTTGATGGTTATGATGCTTCATCACAATTCTACACTTACGGTTTTGACTGGTATCCGGACAGGATCCGATGGTGGATGATAAACCCTGTAAAAGCTGACACGGTTGTACTGTGGGACTATAGTGGATCACAAGTAGGAATACCTCAGAATCATTCCAGGTACCGCTTGAATTTCTGGCATACAAACAGCTGGCCGGTCGAAACTAATCCCAATTCGATTGAAAAACCTCTCCATCCTTACGAAACCGAGGTAGACTGGATGTCATACGATCCTCTTAAGGAAAAATAGACTAAACCGCTTATTCCAGGTTTAATCTTTTGCCGATCATTTTTGAAAGCGTATCATAGTCGCCTCCGAAATGGTGACCTCCTCCCAAAAAATCGTGATCTATTACGCCGTCAAGATCCTTAAGGCAGATTGACATCTCATTATCGTCGCAAATGACGTAACCTGTTTTGATTTTCATCTTCTGCAATTCCGAATAGATGTCGAGCCCCTTGTTAAGTTCCATAACATAATCGAGCAGGTTGATTTTAAATGTTGCTTTTTGCCAGGGACCTATTAAAATAAAATCATTA
This sequence comes from uncultured Bacteroidales bacterium, assembly GCA_963789465.1. Taxonomy (GTDB): domain Bacteria; phylum Bacteroidota; class Bacteroidia; order Bacteroidales; family VadinHA17; genus LD21. Next base: position 291,281 of record CAWBLL010000019.1, on the reverse strand, counting down.
AGAAAGTGAAGATATGAATCTTTCATGCAATTGACAGCGAAAGGCAGGTCCTCCGCTCCCATTGAATAGCCCAGCAGGACTACCTGCGATTTTCCCCATTTGCTGTTATAGCGGTCAATTAATGTTTCCAGGTCGCAGGCTATCTGTGCCGGTTCTTTTTCCTTCCACATATACTTCTTTGTATTGACAGCCACAACGGAGACATTTTTTGAATTCAGGTATGCCGTAATTGCCTGTGCCAGGTTCCTCCAGCCGCCGTTTCCAGTCAGAAATATTACATAATAATCCAGATCTGTATCTGGTACGGATTCAATCAGGTGCATGTTCCTGGTTGGCTTCAGCTCCTGAGCGTTCAACGATGAAGTCATGCAAACAGTAGCGATCAGCATCAATCCGGAAAGCAGTATCAGATTTTGTTTCATTGACAGACAATTATATATGAAATAATTCTGCTCAATTCTCGGTTATTTAAATTGAATTATAAGATACAAAAATTAATAGATATTTATTCGCATAATATTCAGGCTGATTTAATATATTTAGAAGTATTTAGTGATTAATTAAGCTTACAAAATCGGAGTGTCGTATGGAAAAATCTGAAATCATCACAAAAAAACCAGGTCGTCTTCTTGCACTGGATGCCTTGCGTGGTTTCGATATGTTTTGGATAATTGGTGGCAGTACTGTAATAGCAGGACTGGCAAAAGCTACGGGGGGACCGCTGAATGCCATACTACCGCAATTTGAACATGTCAGATGGGAAGGATTGCATTTTTTTGACCTAATCTGGCCTCTGTTCATGTTTATTGTCGGAGTTTCCATTCCGCTTTCAATTGAAAAAAGAAGAGCTGAAGGAGCCTCAAAAAGGAGTCTCTATCTGCACGCTGTTCGTCGTTCAGTAGTTCTTTTTTTTCTTGGCATGATACTTCAGGGAGGATTGCTTCAATGGGACCTGTCAAAACTTCACCCCTGTTATAGTGTTCTTCACGGTATTGCTGCAGGATACCTGATAGCAGTTATAGTTACTGTAGAGCTTAAACCAAAATATCAGGCACTTGTTACAGCTCTTTTCCTACTTGTATACTGGGCAGTTATAATGCTTGTTCCCATCCCTGGTAAAGGAGCCGGCATACTTACACCCGAAGTCAATCTGGCCACCTGGTTTGACCAGCTTGTGCTTGGCAGGTATCACTATGGAGAGAACACATGGTTCCTTAGCTATCCGGTTTTTGCAGCCTCCGTTCTGATGGGTGTAATGGCCGGCCATCTTCTTAAAATGCCGGTTACTGAGGGCAGGAAGGTCATTCTTCTCGCTATGGCAGGCTTTGCCTGCTTAATAATCGGTCTTCTATGGAGTACTTTGTTCCCTATAATAAAACTAATGTGGACCAGCTCATTTGTACTATTGGGGGCTGGCTTCGGCTTCGTAATGCTATCCCTGTTCTACTGGATAATTGAGGTCAGGGGATACAAACGGTGGGCATTCTTCTTTAAGGTTATCGGAATGAACTCCATAACTGTTTATGTCGTGGCCATGCTTGTCAGTTTCAAACAGATAGGCAATGTTTTTGTCGGAAGTCTTCTCCCCAGGATTGGGCTTTGGGATGATTTTGTCTCTTCCGCAGCTGCGCTGACCATACTGTGGCTTTTCCTTTACTGGATGTTCCGTACAAAAACATTTGTAAGAATCTGATGATAATACAAAAATAGTTTATCTGCAACAGGTTCAATACCGTCCTTCTTCCATTTTATTCTTAGAGGTAAGAATTAGCTTTACTTACCATTCATTTAACCACTGAGTTGCACGGGGTTACACGGAGTTTGCATGGAGGCACATAGCCGTTTCAGAATATCAGCACATTCTTTACTCTGTGAAAATACGGTTAAATAACGCTTAACTCGGTTTTTAACAATATTTCTGACACAGATTAAAATCCGTGGCTAATACAATAATTTAAAATTAATCTATTTTATCTCTATATTCCCCAGAGGATACCATCCTTCAGGATCACGGCCGGTTATGGCGAGGTTCACTTTCGGTTCATGTGACTGGATATCCACGATTCCAATCTGTAGCTGATAGACTCCAGCAGGCAGATCCCCTGGAACAAAAACTGCATCATCAAATACATTGTCGCCTGGAAACCACGACCTTATATCTGCCTCTGTTATCAGGACCTCTGATCTGGTTTCATTCTTAAGCCTTAATGCAAGAAGAAACTTTTTGTATATCGGAGCCACTCCCCTATTATCCCACCATGACAGAAATCCTATTTTCTGACCTCTTTCAGCAAATTCAGGATACGAAAAACTCCTAAGCACAAACCGGTATCCCATTCTTTTAAGCCATCTGTCAATCAGCGGCCTCCATTCATCAGGAACACCTGACGATTTTGCATTGAATGAGGATATGTGCCATTTCAAAGTCTCATCGATAATATAGTTTACATCAGCAACGGTATATCCCTGACAATATTCACAGCTGCCAGGCGCTCCTTTCCAGCTCTTTATTGTTCCGCACACCTCTAGACTTACAGGAGCTTTTTCCCATGCATCCCTCATTCCGAAGTTAATTATTCCCTGAGGGTAATAATCATACATGTGAGTCCAGCCTGGCTTGGCTTTATCCTTTGCCCAAAATCCCAGATCACCAATACAGTCCACCCTCCATCCTACATTTTCCTGAGAAAGACCGAATTCGTTTGTCTTCTTATCAGTCAGAAGCATTATCAGCGGCGTCTTTTTAAAATTATCAGTATACGCCTGAACAAGAGCCTGTCTGGTCTTATCTGTCAATATTTCAGAACCTCTGCCTTCACCCCAGAATCCCACAATGGACAGGTCGACTGATTCAAAATCGGGATGGCCGTCATAACGTTTCCCGAGTTCAGCAATAAGGTTCCCGAAATATTTGACATACCTTGGATCTTCAGCATCAGCCCTCCATCCCTCACCATCGGGTAACCATTCATTTCTGTCTCCTATCATGGCACGATACCATGCAGGAACATCATTCTCATCGTTTTTTGTTGTTCCTGAACCATATGGTGCAATGCGCAACATAAGTGTCTGCTTCCGTTCCCGGGCAGTTCTTAGAGCCTTATCTATCATCTCCCAGTTATATTTACCCATTTCAGGTTCCAGGTATTTCCAATATACCCTGAAATAGGCAATTGAAGAAAGGGGTTGATCCGCGGTTACAAGATTTCCATCAAACTTCTGGTATTCAATGGGTTTACCCTCTGTCCAGCCCACACCTTCATTGGTTTTGTCACCATTAAATCTCTGAAAAGTGGTAAATCCTATGCCCGGATTTGTCAGAACCTCGTCAGAATCTTTAAACCGGATAGTTACCATTTTCTGTGCCTGAAGCTCTGAATTCAGCATGCACAAGGATAGGATGATCAATACAAAAAAAGATAACTTATTCATTTTATGATTTGTTTATTAAATGATTACAGCTTACAATCAGCAAAATAAATCTGACCGGTTCAATCCTGCCCGGGACCACGATTATCAAGCAGGAAGGAATAAAACAGGAGATGTGAAATTTTCTGCATCTCCGGAGAGCAATTACCCGGACCTATTTTTCTTTTTAGCGCCATCTCCTTCCAGTAAGGCGGGAGATAATCAATTCTGCTTGCCATGCCATCATCAGGTCCTGGCGCACAATATTTTGTATCAGCCCCCGTGGTATTTATTCGTATATAACACATCGGACAGGGCTCAGTCGAACTGAAGACAATTAGTCCAGGTTTATAAATATAGACATTCATAAACTTTTTTGCCTTATGGCTCTCTTCAAAGTTCGTCAGCAATGTCATTTCAGCATGAAGATCAGAACGGTGTTTCTGAATCTGATCATTATGTGCAACCTCAATAATCTTCCCGTCGTGATCTATCAGAACTGATCCGATTCCATACCCTCCTTCCATCACACTTTTCAGGGCTTGCAGATTGGCCTCCCTGGCATAAACATCATCGGGATATCCTGAAGAGGGACGGAATGCCTGAAGATATGCATGTAATTTTTTCAAAATAATATTTACCGGATCACCAGCATTTATTCCACAGGGCAATGCAATAAGTTTGCTGATTAATTCACCACGGTCATGTGTAACAAAGTAACTTCGGTCCTGAGTGTCTGAAACCATGTTTTTCTGACATGATTTCATCTGCGCAACAAAATAATCTGCAAGGGGTTTGGACAAACCCGGATCGGCTGACAGCCGTTCCGGATGCCATTGAACACCCATTACAAAGGATTTCCCTTCAGGAGAATCCCGTTCGATAGCTTCGGTCACACCGTTTTCGCTCACTGCAGTAATTTTCATTCCTGGGGCAACCAGATCGACTGCCTGATGGTGAAAACTATTGACAATACCTTTTTCAATTCCGGTCATCCGGAAGAGGTTCGATTCCTTATCGATAATAACCGAATGAAGGCAATCATTTGAGCCGGGAGGGCATCTATGGGTAACCTGAGTTCCCACATCTGAAGGAATATCTGTCAGCAGAGTACCTCCAAGAGCAACATTGATTATCTGCTCACCCCTGCAGATCCCAAGAACAGGCATCTTTATGAGCATTGCCCGCTTAATCAGGGCAATTTCCAGGGAATCCCGGTAATTGTCAATCTCCTCACATTTTGACAATTCATTTTCCTTGCCATAATAAACAGGATTTACATCCTCGCCTCCCGTTAGCAATAATCCCTGGCAGCCTGACAGCATTAATATTGCAGAATCAACCGGCACACCATACATATTGACTATAATCAGATTCGGATCAGCTGCATGAAGCCATGCTTCATAACTTCTGTAACTCTTGCTCACTGCAACATGTATCTGGCCATAGGAATATCCAGTAGTGAAAGTCAGGATAAGAATACCCGGCAGAAGATTTCTTAAGAAATTTTTCATAAGATGAATTTAAAATCCGGAAAAAGCAGATAATCTCTTTCCGGCTAAATTAAAAGAAGTAAAGTCGGATTTCACAAACAAGACCTTGTATTTAGATATTTTTAACATAAAAACGGACTTAGTCTTTTTCTGTTTAAACTTTGCTTCTGAGAAGTTTCTGAAGGTCGGCCATCTCATCACGCAGTCTGGCTGCCTCTATAAAATCAAGTTCAGAAGCCGCTTTTTCCATGCTCTTTCTTGTTTTGTCGATAGCTTTTTCAAGAGCTTCCCTGTTCATGAATCTGACTACCGGATCAGCAGCGACATCAAAACTCTCAGGTTCTATGTATGCTTTTAGAGCAGTTCCTTTTTTGCCCAATCCGCTCAGGATAGTTCCGGTTTTCTTGAAAATCTGTGTTGGCGTAATGTCCATCAACTCATTATATTTCAATTGCTTGTCCCTTCTCCTGTTGGTCTCGTCAATAGTCTGCTGCATGCTACGGGTGACTTTATCAGCGTACATAATGACTTTCCCGTTTAGATTTCTTGCTGCCCTGCCTGCTGTCTGCGTAAGTGATCTGGATGATCTGAGAAACCCCTCTTTATCCGCATCCAGGATAGCTACGAGGGATACTTCAGGCAGATCAAGTCCCTCTCTCAGAAGGTTCACCCCCACAAGTACATCGATGGCACCTGCCCTGAGTCCCTCCATAATATCGATCCGGTCGAGCGTATCTATGTCGGAATGGATATAGCTGCATTTTATTCCATATCTCACAAGGTAAGAAGATAGTTCCTCAGCCATTCTTTTCGTTATTGTAGTCACCAGTGTTCTTTCCCCTGCTGAGGTTCTGTTTCTGATCTCCTCCATAAGGTTGTCAATCTGATTGAGACTGGGACGTACCTCTATCGGCGGGTCAAGCAGTCCGGTAGGTCTTATCACCTGATCCACAAAGACACCTTCACTTTTTTCAAGCTCATAATCAGCAGGTGTGGCGCTCACGAAAATTGTCTGTCCTATGAGGGATTCAAATTCCTCAATCCTCATGGGTCTGTTATCCAGTGCTGCCGGAAGCCTGAACCCATATTCAACCAGTGTCTGTTTACGGGAATGGTCGCCTCCGAACATTGCCCTGATCTGGGGAAGACTGACATGGCTTTCATCAATGACTGTAATGAAATTATCTGGGAAATAATCGAGCAGGCAGAATGGTCTTGTTCCAGGCCTTCTCCCGTCAAAGTATCTGGAATAGTTTTCGATGCCGCTGCAGTACCCAAGTTCCTTTATCATTTCCAGGTCGTATAGAACTCTTTGTTCCAGCCTCTTAGCCTCTTCTTTTTTCCCAATCTCGTTAAAGTGCGTAACCTGTTTCATGAGATCATCCTGGATATCACTGACTGCCAGGTTAATCCTCTCCCTCGTTGTCACAAAGATGTTTGCCGGGTATATTATATATTCAGTCAGCATGTCAATCTTATGGCCGTCTAATGGATCAAATGTGGTGATATCCTCAATCTGGTCACCGAAAAACTCCACTCGTACGGCTATATCCGCATAGGCAGGAAAAATATCAATTGTATCGCCTCTGACCCTGAAGGTACCGTGCTTGAATTCAAGTTCATTCCTGGAATAGAGGCTGTCGACCAGCTTCCTCAGGAAAATGTTTCTGCCTATTGTCTGATCTTTTCTGATATGAACAGTGTTGGAATGAAAATCGTCAGGATTACCTATACCGTAGATACATGAAACCGATGAAACAACAATAACGTCCTTCCTGCCTGAGAGCAGTGCTGAAGTAGCGCTGAGCCGAAGTTTCTCAATCTCCTCATTTATGGAGAGATCTTTCTCAATATAGGTATCTGAGACAGGCAGGTATGCTTCAGGCTGGTAATAATCATAATATGATACAAAGTACTCCACCCTGTTTTCAGGAAAGAACTGTTTAAACTCGCCGTAAAGTTGAGCAGCCAGGGTCTTGTTATGGCTAAGAACCAGCATTGGACGGTTCACCTGCTCAACCACATTGGCTACAGTGAATGTCTTGCCCGACCCTGTTACTCCGAGAAGTGTCTGAAATGGCACTCCCTTATTCAGGCCTTCAACAAGTTGTCTGATTGCTTCCGGCTGATCTCCTGTTGGCTGAAAGTCCGAAATTAGTTTGAAATCCATATTCCTTACCTGAAAAATAGTTCTGCAAACCTAATCATTTTTCTTCAAACCGTTCGGCGAAGTCCCCTGACTTCGCCGCAAACTGTTTCAGAAAATGTCCGTAATCTGACCGCCAAACTCATTTCCTGGATTTTTCTAATCTTTAAAAAAACATTTAGTAAATTTGGTATTGAGAATATGTCTTCTCCAAGTGCTAAACCATAGGCTGATGTCGACCGGTTACCAGATATAAGATCAGGAAGCCCTGTATCTTATGACTTTTCAGGTTATAGACTGGTTGGATATTTTTACAAGGGAAATTTATAAGGACATCATAATTGACAGTTTTAAATATTCGATATCAAATTAGGGATTCCGGTTATTTGCTTATGTCATTATGTCAAACCATATACATCTGATAGCTAATAGCAGTTATGGACATTTAAGTGCGAGAAATTATGCTAATCTGAATGCACCAATTGATATTACAGTTTTGGGATGGCCGTAGTATGGTAATCTGTTGGCTGAAGTAGCAGGATTGTGGCAGTGGTAAGCGAAATCCGGAGATTTCGCTTAGCGGAATATAAAAAAAAGGCGCTTTTGACAAGCGCCATTTTTTGATTTAAAATATTATTCAACCAAGGTATCCTTTTAATAATCTGCTTCTTGAGGCGTGTCTAAGCCTTCTGATAGCTTTTTCCTTGATTTGTCTAACCCGTTCACGGGTCAGGCCGAATTTTTCACCAATTTCTTCAAGTGTCATCTCCTGACAGCCAATGCCGAAGAAGAATCGGATAATATCCCTTTCCCTTTCGGTAAGTGTTGCAAGAGCCCTGTATATTTCCCTTGAGAGAGACTCGTCCATAAGCAGTTTGTCTGCAACCGGCGAATCGGAATTTGTGAGGACATCCAACAGACTGTTGTCTTCTCCTTCAATGAAGGGAGCATCAACAGAAACATGGCGTCCTGATACTTTAAGTGTATCGGTCACCTTCTCCTTAGGAAGTTCCAGAACATCTGCAAGCTCTTCAGGTGATGGAGTTCGTTCATTCTCCTGTTCAAATTTGGAGAATGCCTTGTTTATCTTATTAAGAGAACCAACCTGATTCAGAGGCAGTCTGACTATCCTTGACTGTTCAGCCAGCGCCTGCAAAATGGATTGTCTAATCCACCATACAGCATAAGATATAAACTTAAATCCTCTTGTTTCATCGAATTTTTCAGCAGCCTTTATAAGGCCCAGGTTTCCCTCATTGATAAGATCGGGGAGACTTAAGCCCTGGTTCTGATACTGTTTTGCTACAGATACCACAAAACGCAGATTTGCTTTAGTTAGTTTTTCAAGTGCTGCGCGGTCCCCTTTCTTTATTCGCTGTGCTAATTCGACTTCCTCTTCCACTGATATCAACTCCTCCTTACCAATCTCCTGCAAATACTTATCAAGTGATGCACTTTCCCTATTGGTTATGGATTTGGTAATTTTTAATTGTCTCATTATGCCTCCAAAAAATTTCCGCAAAGATATTGCTTTATTATTTAATAACAAAAATAATAGTGTATTGTTGTGAAAAGGGGATTTATTTTTATAAATCCCCTGTCAAACAATTAATTACATTGCCACAAATTAATTGCCAAACGTATAGCTAAAGACTGTTCCATCACTCTGTATTCCTCCGATAGATTTCAGGCTATTTTCATTGTTTGTATATTGCCTTATATCGGAAGCACTTTTTACCTTTTTCCCGTTTACACTTAGTATTACATAGCCTTCTTTAATTCCGAGGTCCTTGAACCTCCCGTCCTTAAGTTCCGCTACCTTCACTCCGGAATCCACATTAAGATCCCGCTTGTCAGTTGCACTCAGTGGTGCAAGTCTGGCACCGAATACCTCTTCGCCATTCATGGATGCAGTAACAATACCTGTGTTCCCGGCCACGTTTTTCAGAAGAATTGGTACGGTATTTTCCTTGCCTTTGCGCAGATAGGTTATAGTAGCCTTGTCACCAGGACGATGCTTCCCGACCTGGACCTGCAGTTCTGATGTGGTATTTACATCTATGCCGTCGAATTTGACTACTACATCATTTTCCTTAAGACCTGCTGACTGAGCAGCTCCATCCGGTATGATCCCTGTTATAAGCACACCTTTTATTTCACTCAGATCAAGTTTGCTGGCATCGTCGGAATTAACATCCCTTATATTCACGCCTATAATGGCTCTCTGAACTTCGCCATATTCCTTCAGGTCGTCAATAACTTTTTTTACAATAGAAACAGGAATCGCAAATGAGTTTCCAGCGTATGCACCGCTGGGAGATATAATGGCAGAGGTGATTCCCACCAGAAGTCCTTTGGTATTTACAAGGGCTCCTCCACTGTTTCCCATATTCAGAGCTGCATCTGTCTGAATAAAAGATTCAATGCGATAGTCACCTTCCAGCAAATTTAAGTTTCTGCCAAGTGCACTTACGATCCCTGCAGTTACAGTTGAAGTCAGATTGAATGGATTTCCCACAGCCAGTACCCATTCCCCAAGCTTCAGCTGGTCTGAATCACCATATTTTATATATGGCAGATTATCAGCCTTTATTTTTAGTAATGCGATATCGGTACTCGGATCCCTTCCAACCACTTTGGCATTAAAGGTCCTTTTATCATTCAATGTAACCTCAACCGATTCAGCATCCTGAATTACGTGATTGTTTGTGATGATATAACCGTCACTTGAAATAATTACTCCTGATCCATATCCGCTTATCTCCCTCGGTTTTGAATACTTGTCGCCGTAAAACCACTGCATTATCGGATTGTCAGGCTGCATGCCTACCATTTCTTTTACATGAACATGCACAACAGCATGAACTGTGTGTTCGGCTGCATATGTAAAATCAGCAGGTCCTTCCTGTGTCTCCATAGATGTCATGTATGCTTGAGCATCTTTCACCTGAACACTTGAAGTGTTCTGTGAAATGGCTGAAGAAGGTCTCTCTATGATTTGTGTATAGGCAAACAAAGCAATTGTTGCTCCCAGTATTGCCATCAATAAACCTCCTAATAAAAACTTCCCTTTCATAATTTTTTGGTTTTAATTAAATTTCATATGATTGATCATTGTACTTCAACATTATCACTGCCTTAAAAGTTTAATATCGTTATACCCGATTTGATGTATTTCTGTTTAACAAAGATCATACCTTTCCCAAATGATTTTCAATAATTTAACAACACTTTAACAATGAGCAATATTCCATTTAACAATACCAACTATTGAGATAACACTCTCATTATCTGAGAATAAAGCCACGAAACATTTAATGCCTGCTTTGCTGATCTTATAAGGAAATATATTATGAAGCCAAATGATACACATCTCTGGTCAGGACATTTTGACACATCTGAATAACAAGTGAAATCAATCCCCGAAGGGATTCCATCCATAGCGTGCCTGAAAGAAAGACCCCCTGTTTAAAATAAAAAACCCTTACCTTTGCAGAAAATTAATAATGACCGGATACCAAATACCAGGCAATAATGGCCAGGTTCGGGGTATCAGTACAAAAGATGCAAAAAGAAAGACTTTTTGGAAAGACCTTAAATGAGCTGATTGCTGTCACCAAACGGGTCGGATTGCCAGGATTTGCTGCAAGACAGATAGCCGACTGGCTTTACAGGAAAGAGATCTCATCCATTGAGTCGATGACAAACCTATCAATAAAGTTCAGGGACCAGCTGTCGGCAGAGTATGAATTTGGCATTTATCCCCCCGTAAGCGCCAGTGAGAGCTCTGACGGAACAAAGAAATATCTATATAGGGTCCTGACAAACAAATATATTGAAACTGCCTTCATTCCTGATAAAGACCGTGCCACAATATGTGTGTCATCTCAGGCGGGCTGCAAAATGGGCTGCATTTTCTGCATGACCGGCAAACAGGGTTTTCAGGGTAACCTGACTGCAAACGAGATACTGAACCAGTTCAGGAGCCTGCCCGAGTTCAAAAGCCTCTCAAACATGGTCTATATGGGCATGGGCGAACCGATGGACAATATCAGGGAAGTACTTAATAGTCTTGAGATCCTTACCAGTGAATGGGGATATGGCTGGAGCCCGACAAGGATCACCGTCAGCACTGTCGGCATTATTGCCGGAATTAGGGAATTCCTGGAAAAAAGCCGTTGTCACCTTGCCGTCAGCCTGCATTCACCATTCGAGGAGGAGCGTCGCAGACTGATGCCAGTGCAGAGGTCAAACAGTGTCACAGAGATTCTGGAGATAATCCGTAAATTCGATTTTAACAGCCAGAGAAGGGTCTCCTTTGAATATATACTGTTCAAGGGGATGAATGATACCCCCGGACATATACGGGAACTGGCAAAAATCTTAAACGGGATTAAATGCCGCATAAATATAATCAGATTTCATCCGATTCCGGGATCAGAGTTCCATAGTCCGGATAATGAGGCCACGCTTAACTTCAGGGAAGCCCTGAACAAAAAAGGAATACTGACAACAATCCGTGCCAGCCGGGGAGTTGATATCCAGGCCGCCTGCGGATTGCTGTCAACATTGGAACAGAATAGATCCTGATCACAATGCAGAGAATTTATCAGTTGATTGCACTTTGTTTGCTTACACCTCTCTCCTATTCACAGGAGGTGGCAATTCAACATTTTGTTTCTGATACCTTTATGATCCATGCCTCTGTATCATTATGCGTTAAAGATGCTGACAGCGGCGAGACGATCGTGGCATACAATCCAGGAAGAAGCCTGGCACCGGCATCAGTAATGAAGCTTATCACTTCGGGAGTCGCTCTTGAAATGCTTGGTTCCGGTCATAACTTCAGGACTATTCTGGGATACACAGGATCGCTCAACAAAAACACCGGGAAGTTATGCGGAAATATTATTATTAAGGGAGGAGGAGATCCAACCCTCGGATCCAGGTATTTCCCTGAGCACTACCAGGATTTCCTAAACAATTGGGTATCTGCAATAAAGGCGAAAGGCATAAAAAAAATCTCAGGCTCTGTAATTACTGATGATTCATACTATGATTTTCTTCCTGTGCCATCGAAATGGCAGTGGGAAGATATAGGGAATTATTATGGCGCAGGAGTATTCGGATTATCAGTCTTTGACAATACTGTTGAAGTTCATCTGAAGAGTGCAGACGATAGTTCAAAAGTAAGATTAACAGGAATAAATCCTTCAGAGTACAGATATGATTTTGTGAATCGCCTTTTCGCTTACGGGAACTCAGATGAGGGTTATGTTTTTGCTGCCCCCTACAGCGAAAACGGCTGGATCACGGGCACAATCCCGGTTAATAACGATGATTTTATTCTTAGAGCCTCTATCGCCGACCCTCCTCTTTTTACGGCGCGCCTGCTGGAACAAAAACTTGCAGCTTCCGGTATAAAAATCACAGATGAAGCCTCGACGGGAAGACTGAAGGGTACAATTAAGACGGATGAATTAAAGCCAATTTCTGAAATATCCTCACCTCTCTTGTCCGACATAATTGAGGTTCTTAACCATGAAAGCGTAAATCTTTATGCGGAAACACTGCTGAAGGAACTGGGAAAAAGATTCGGTAAAGAGGGGTCAACAACATCAGGATCGGATGTTGTGAGAACTTTCCTGGAGAATGCCGGTATACCAACCGATGGATTATTTATTGAGGATGGAAGCGGCCTGTCGCCAAAAGATGCCATTGATTCAGAGGCTCTTGTAAATTTTCTTATTTATATGAAGAATCATGGCAAGTACTTTCCGGAATATTTTAAATCCCTCCCTGAAGCAGGCAAAGATGGCACCCTTCGATCATATTTCAGGGATCCTGTCTTTGAAGGAAGGATGTGTGCAAAAAGCGGATCAATGACAAGGGTCAGATGTTATGCTGGCTATATCACTACTAACTCAGGGAAGAACCTTGCATTCAGTATATTGGTAAACAACTTCACGGGAACCTCACAGGAGGTAATTTCAGGAATTGAAAATATTGTTCGAGAAATAATATTATATAAATAATATCTGCTTCTTTTAATCTTATCTTAAGATTATATTTAGCTTTCTCATAAGCAGTTTATGGTGTTTGTTTTTCATTTAACTAAAAGGAAGCATGAATAATAAAATTTCTGTCAGGAGATGTCCGGAGTATGAGCTGCATGAAGTTTACGACAAGATACGTGAGATCTATTCATGGACAGATGGTCCTGACGTAAAAGGCAAAAAAGTTCTTATCAAACCAAATATTCTCAGTGACAATGATCCTTCAAGATGCATAAGCACTCATCCGGTAGTAGTTGAAGCCATGATCCGCCTTATGCAGTCAATGGGAGCCACAGTATTCGTCGGCGATTCCCCTGCTGTCCACAGGAAAGGGTTCAGGGCTGAAAAATCAGGCATATCAAAGGTATGTGAAACAACCGGAGCCATTTGGGTTGACTTTATGGCAAATCCGATTGAAAAAAAGATCAATGGCAGAAAAGTTAAAATTGCAGGCATTGTAGGAGAGACAGACATTATCATTTCCCTTCCTAAATTAAAGAATCACGAACTCATGTATTTCACAGGTGCAATAAAAAATACCCTCGGACTTGTACCCGGATTCAGCAAAGCCATGCAGCACGGAATATTCAGGGACAGAAACAGCTTTGGTGAATTTCTTGTTGATCTGAATGAAACTATAATACCCGATTATTTTTTACTTGACGGAATAATGGGAATGGAAGGACCAGGACCCGGGTCCGGCGGTATTCCTGTTTCAACCGGTGTGCTTATGGGATCGGTCAATCCACTTGCACTTGATATTATTGCCAGCAGGATAGCTGGTTACAACCCTCTGGTTGTCCCAACGAATAAAACGGCATTCTTCAGGAAAAAATGGTTACGATCCGAATCTGATATTATATATAATGGTCCCGATATTAATACACTTATAAAACATGACTTCGTTAAGATTCCAGTTTCAAGCAACAACAGAAGTGGTTTGCGCTTTTTATCAGGCCGCACTATATTAGGCCGAAAGCTGGAAAGAAGACCTGTATTTCTTCATGACGCGTGTACCGGTTGCAGAAAATGCGTCGACATCTGCCCGGTCGGGGCCATTCAGCCTCTCCCTTCCAACAGCAGGCATATAGTGCTCAGCGACAGAAAATGCATCAGATGCTTCTGCTGTGCCGAGGTCTGCTCAGACAAAGCAGTCGACGTAAGAGTTAAGCTCTTTGGTGTTTAGACATCTATCTTTGCATACTTGGCATGGGATTCTATAAATTCCCTGCGTGGCGGAACTTCATCACCCATAAGCATTGAGAATATGTGGTCTGCTTCAGCTGCGCTCTCAATAGTTACCTGCCTGAGAGTCCTTGTGTCAGGATTCATGGTAGTTGACCACAATTGTTCAGCATTCATCTCACCAAGACCCTTATATCTCTGCACACCCACTGTGGATTCCTTACCCTGTCCCATTTCAAGAACTGCAGCTTCACGTTCATCTTCTGACCAGCAATAGCGTTCGGCCTTTCCTTTCTTGACAAGATATAATGGAGGAGTGGCTATGAAAATATTCCCTCCCTTGATCAGATCCTGCATATACCTGAAAAAGAAAGTCATAATAAGGGTTGTTATATGTGATCCGTCGACATCGGCATCAGTCATAATGATTATTTTATGATAACGCAATCCTACAAGGTTAAGAGCTTTGCTATCCTCTTCAGTTCCGATGTTGACACCCAGAGCAGTGAATATATTTTTAATTTCCTCACTCTCATAGATTCTGTGCTGCATAGCCTTTTCCACATTCAGTATTTTGCCCCTAAGTGGCAGAATAGCCTGGAATCGGCGATCGCGACCCTGTTTTGCAGTTCCTCCGGCGGAATCACCCTCAACGAGGTAAATCTCACAATGGGTCGGATCCCTGTCTGCGCAGTCGGCAAGTTTACCCGGTAGTCCGGATCCCGAGAGCACATTTTTACGCTGCACAAGCTCTCGCGCTTTGCGGGCGGCATGTCTGGCAGTTGCAGCGAGTATTACTTTTTGTACGATGATCCTGGCATCTTTTGGATTCTCTTCCAGATAATTTGAAAGCATGGTGCTTACAGCCTGATCCACTGATCCCATTACTTCAGAGTTTCCCAATTTGGTTTTAGTCTGACCTTCAAACTGTGGTTCAGCAACTTTTACCGAGATTATTGCGGTAAGGCCTTCCCGAAAATCATCACCGCTGATATCGAACTTGAGTTTCGAAGTTGCTCCGGAATCTTCGGCATATTTCTTCAATGTGCGGGTAAGACCCCTTCTGAATCCTGCCAGGTGCGTTCCTCCCTCTATTGTATTTATGTTATTAACATAGGAATGCACATTCTCTGAAAATGAGCTGTTGTACTGCAATGCGATCTCTACCGGGATCTCAGCCTTATCGAATGTGATATGAATTATCTTTTCAATAATCCTTTCCCTGTTAGAGTCGAGATATTGCACGAATTCCTTCAGGCCCTCTTCAGAACGAAATTCTTCATAGCGTGGACTTCCTCCGTTTCCATCGTCAATAAGCTCTCTCATATCCTTGATGGTAAGCAAGATCCCTTTATTAAGAAATGCAAGTTCACGAAGGCGTGCTGTAAGAATCTCAAAGTTGAATTCCGTAGTCTGGAATATAGTCCCATCGGGCTTAAAGGTAATAATAGTTCCTGTTTTCCCGGAATTGCCTATGACCTCTACCGGGGTCACGGGTTTTCCCTTCTCGTATTCCTGCCTGAATATATTGCCTTCTCTCATTATTACAGCTGAAAGATTTGCAGAAAGAGCATTTACACATGACACACCTACCCCATGAAGTCCGCCCGATACCTTATAGGAATCCTTGTCAAATTTTCCGCCGGCATGGAGCACAGTCATTACCACTTCCAGTGCAGATTTCTGCTCTTTTTCCATTACCCCTGTTGGTATTCCTCTTCCGTCGTCTGTTACAGTAAGAGAACCATCCTCATGAATTAGAACATCAATCCTGGAACAGTACCCTGCAAGAGCTTCATCTATGGAATTATCAATAACCTCATATACAAGATGATGGAGACCCTTTACCCCAATATCCCCAATGTACATTGCAGGTCTTTTCCTCACAGCCTCAAGACCTTCAAGAACCTGAATATTCCCTGCAGAATATTCTATGCTCTCCTGCAATTTTTTTTCTTTATCGCTCATCAATCTATTTTATTTATTAAACATTTTGTAACAAAACCATATTCTGATAAAAACCAAAGTCATAACCGGGAGAATTCTGGTTAATACTCCTTAAACTGACATTTAAATCTGTCTTTCCAAAAAAAAAATATGAATGAAATTTTTAACCCCGTATCCATCCGAATCAACTCCAAAATCCCCGTTATAAATTACTGATATATTGATTTTTAATTATCCTGGCAAATATACTGATTTTAAACGGTTTTTTCACAAAAATCTGATAAAAATAATACACAATTTTTATCAAGAAATTAACATCCTGGCAGGGTTTTCATATCTCTAAAAAAGAGTTCCAGGCTGATTTTTTTTTCAATCATTATCCTGCCATTTCATTTAACTTATATGAAGGGCTCAGGAATGTATCTCAAGGATAGTTCGTGAACAGTTTTTGTCAGAGGCTGTATGTAAATCCAAGCATGAAAAGGAATTTCTGTGTCGGGTAATAAGCCCATTCGTAGTACCTGTCAATGGCAATATTATTCAACCTTGTCCAGAAAGAAAGTATCTTTGAATAACGGTATTCCGCTGTCAGGTTCATATTAAAGTGAGCATTCATATCTATGATTGTCGGAGCATAGCCTGCACGGAAACTAAGTATATCTCCGTTGACAATCTGTCTTCTTTTTCCCATGGCTGTCAGTTCGAGTCCTGCAATTATCTTATCCCTCAGATTATATTTCAGCCCGAACTGCCCGTCCCAGTCAGGCTTGTTCCACGCATACTTCTGATTTGAACTGTAGCTGTAATAGTTTGCGATCCATTTGAAGGATAATTTATCACTGACCGGACCATCCATCTCCGCATGGAGATTCAGGAGCTTCACCTCTTCGGTGACAGGAAGGAAATAGTTACCCCTTGCCCTTGGTGTAACACTGTCAGGGAAGACCAGATTAGTGTAGAACAGCATATTGTCAATTATTGAATAGGATGCTGAGACCAGGTAACTGCCACCTACTCCGGTGTTCCCTTTCAATCCTGATGTGACAATAAACTTATGGTCCGTATCAGGCAGCTTGAACAATACCCCTTTTGACACGAATTCCGGAAACTGGTCACTTACCAGGAAAGGATTTTCTGAAACAATCTTGAGAGGCTCATTTCTCTCCATTTTTCCCGATAAGCTTGCAAAGAATCCCAGATAGGAAGGAACTATGCTGAATCCCAATTCCACATCAGGATAGAAGTGAAGTATTGAGCTGCGGTCTATCAGTGCCTGGAATCCAAGTTTAAAGTTCCACTGGTCTGTTTTCTTTTTCAGGAATGGATTTATTGATGCTATGAATTCAGATCCTGTATTTATGGAATCTGAATTATTATAGTGTACATAGCTGATTCCGGACCCAAAATACAATCCTTTGTACGATTTTGCCATTATCCCGTCCAAACCGCCGTTATGCTGGTACAAAAAGCTTGTTTGACGGAAATAGTTGTAATAAATATTGAAATCATAGTAAAAATCCGATGAATCCAGATTCATGGAGGAATATGAAGCTTTAGCCCCGTAATTATCATAATTCATCCTGATATCTTTTTTTTGAGGATTATAATCAAATATTTCAGGGTCATATCCATAAGCAAACCTGGTCTTCTGGGTAAAATCGACTGAACCTTCGAGTGTGCTCTTCCTGAAAATTCTTCGGCCAAACAGAGACGCATCGTTGTCCATATAACCGCCATATACCTGTTTTGCATTCTGAAGAACGATATCATCATTTGTTGAGAAATGACGACCATAGATCCCAAACGCTCCTTTTTTCGAACGCTCGTTGGTAATGCTTAATTCTCCCAGTGGAGAAACATGGTTACCAAACCCGGCGTTTATAAAACTCTTATAAAGCTTGGGCAGAGGGTCTGGCAGCAATGCAGCCGCTTTAATAGGGCTTATATTGTATTCCGGTTGAAAAGGTTTGGCGCTCACAACATAATGGAACTGTGGTTTTACCTTAGCTGTATCGCTCATATCCGGAAGGAAGCTCATCTTTCGCATGACTGATAGTGAGGGCTTGTATGGATTATAAAGGGTAACCTCTCTTTTAAGATCAGGATTCTGTTTATCCGCCTGCCCCTTAGCCTGAGAAAGAGACAGCAGCAGGAGAACTGCAACAGCTGGATACGCTTTTGTCATATATGATTTATTTCTTGTCATTTCCTGGCTTCTTAATTTGATAACAATTAAATATTATTTGGCTGCTTCATCTCCCAGTGTTGCCATTTTTGCCTTTACTTCATCAAGAATACCATCATTTTCGACAGTATAATTCTCTTTCAGGCTTTGAAGTGTGGCTCTTGCCTGGAGAGTATCACCCTTTTTGATACTTATATCGGCAAGAAGCAGAAAGATTCTTGCCATCCAGTATTGATGCGGAGTATTCTGATCTATGAACTCCGTCACAACTTTTTCCGATTCATTTATCTGATCTTTCTTAAACAACAGTTCAGCGACCCTGTATTTCGACTCAGCGCCTTCAACGCTGGTTACCTCCCTTGCAACTTTCCTGAAATCTTTCAGAGCCTCATCAAAATTATTCAGACTGTAATTAGCCTTTGCATTCATGAATGTTGCCTCCCTTGTAAGTTCTTCAGGGATATTGCCCATGCTGTTGATCTTTCCGGCGACAATTATTGTCTTCCGGGCATCTCCTGCCTGATAGGCAGATCTTAGTTCGCCCTTCAGGGCAATTAGCTTATTTCCCGGATCCGTGGTATTATTCTCGAGCCGCTCATAATAACTGAGAGCCGCTTCATAGTCTTCCTTATCATAAAGTATTGAGGCAGCCTCTATCAGAGTTTGTTCCAGGAACTGACTGTTTGGATCGGCAGAGACTTCCTCGTATAACTTGAGCGCTTCATCTTTACTGCCTGCATTCATCAAGCACTCAGCCAGATAGAACTGAGCATTCTGTTTGAAGCTTCCGGAAGGAAATTCAGTCAGATATTCTGCAAAGGTCTCCCTCGCCTTGTCATAATTTGCAGTTATATAAAGCTTTTCACCTGAGGCATAGAGGAGTGAATCCTTCTCACTCAAATCTATATTGCCATATCCTTCCACCGTTTTTATGTAGGAAAAATATGCGTCTATCTCATTGCTGTCAACATAGGCATTCTTTAATCCGGTCATAGCATATCTTGCTTCCGGCGTGGATTTGTAGTTTTCAATGACCTTTTTAAACTGTGCGATGGCTTTCCCGTTATCACCAAGATTGTAATACAGGAGTCCAAGCTGGACAATAGACCGCGGTGCGAACTGGCTGGTAGGATATGTGGAGATAACTGCATTGAAATCTGCCTCTCCGTTCTTAAAATCTTCAAGGACAACATATGCTCTTCCCCGCTCAAATATGGCATTTGGGACAAACGGTGAAGAGGGGTATTTCATTGTAAGATTTGTAAGAACCTCAACCTTGCTCCTGTTATTGTTAATGAGTCCCAGCGAAAATCCCTTCTGGAACATGGCATAATCTGCATCCAGAATACCTAAATCGATGACTTTGTCATAATAATTGATAGCCATCTGATAATCAGTGGTTATATAGTAGCAATCCGCTATTCGGTTCCTCGTATCGGAAAAAATCTCCGGCTTAACATTTTTTGCTTCGGACTCAAACCTTTTGAAGCTGACAAGAGCATCAGGATAGTCCTGCATATTGAAAAAGGCCGACCCCAGGTTATAATTAATGAGTTTTGCCTCGTCGAGCTGCATTGAACCGGGCAATCCCAGGAATACTTCATAATCATCCCTGGCTTTGTCGTACTGGCCCAGTCTGTAATATGCTTCTCCTCTCCAGTAGATAGCCCTTGCCCTGACAGACATATTGTATTTCTGATATTTGAGCGATTTATCGAACATATCAACCGATGCCTCAATCTCCATGTTCTTGAACAGTTCCAGACCCCTGAAAAACGCAACCCGCTGGTAAGCTTCCTGCAACCTTGGATCCTTGTTCGCTATCTTGTCCAGTGATGTCATCGCCGCCTTATAGTTCTTGATCTGCATATAAGTTGCAACCAGGTAATCGTAAACCTCCTGTATCCTTTCTGAACCAGGATAACTTTCGATATACTCCTGGAAAGCCGCAATTGCCTCTCCGAAAGGAGAATACCCAATCTCATAAGTGAGTTTGGCATAGTTGAACAAGGATTCTTCCCTGATGTTTTTGTCAATCTTCATCTTTGATGCCTCGCCGAATGCAAACTGAGCGCGCTTTTTATTTCCCTTTTTCAGATAACAATCGCCGAGAAGGTTCCAAAGATTCTGCGTTACAAGATCGTTCTGTACACCTATTTCAAGAAATAGCTTAATAGCATTGTCAATATCTCCTGTTTTGTAATAGCAGTAACCCAACTGGTATTTATCTTCCCTTCCTGATGCTTTAGCACCGGAGGCATATTTCTCAAGATAGGTCAATGCCTCGGCATAATTCTCCTTATTATAATAGGCGTCGCCTATGAATCTGTACAGTTCAACCGATCTCTCCTTTCCAGCCGATTTCAATAATTCCGGGGCCATTGACAGTATTCCGTCGTAATCTTTTTGCAGATACAATATCTGCACTATATAGAAAGGCACTATATTCCCAAAAGTCTCATCATCCTTCAGCCGCATAAAACCCTCCATAGCAGTCTGATACATTTTTTGTTCATATGCTATCTGGGAGAAATAGTAAATAGCCGGCGGCGTATACTCGGTATCAACATCCTTTATCTCTGAGAACATCAACAGCGCTCTGCTCTTGTCCCCCTTTATATATAGTGAATATCCCAGTCTGAAAAAATACTCGGTCAGCCTGTCTCCATTGAGTTCCTGTCTGTTGACACTTTCATAGTATGTTACGGCTTTTCTATAGTTCTTGATCTGATAAAAATAATCACCCAGGAGCAGCCTTGAATCGTTAATCCTCGGACTTTCCGGGTACTTTGAGATATACATTGCCATCCTGTATTCAGCATCAGAGTTGAATAATTTCAGGGCAGCAACAGCGCTGTAATATTCTGCATCGGCAACATTCAGAAGATTAGTCTTATCATTTCCGGCAAGAAAGGAATCGAAGATCCTGATGGCAGCCGGATACTTCTCTTTATTAAACAGCTCCATTCCCCTGTTAAAATCCGAGCCAATTTCATGGCTTACAAACGGAACCTGAGATGAAGCCCGTAAAAGGAAAATAAAGAGAGTACTAAAAATCAGAATGAATTTATTTCTGTTCATAACTTATTTTTTTGAGGCCAGACAGGAATCGGCTCTGTTTCAGCATATTTTTCACAAACTACACCTAAAGCGTTAATTATAAGCAATATAGAGCACTTTACAGGCTCATTTGTTAAATGTAAAATTACAATTATAAAACGGCGGGTACCGGCCTTTATTACTGATTTTATCAACATATAAATGTTAATTATCAATTCTTTCCTTATTTTGCAATCAAAAGATTAATAATGCAGGAAATTCTTCCGCTGGATATAATTATTGAACTATCGGGTTGTACAATATGGCAACAGGATCACCTTGTCCTTTCCGATGTCAGTCTGAGTGTAGCCAAGGGAGAATTCATTTACCTTGTGGGGAGGGTTGGCAGCGGAAAATCAAGTCTCATTAAAACTCTTAACGGGCAGTTGCCCTTAAAAGATGGAATCGGTCTTGTGGCGGGGTACAATCTGTCAAAACTCAAGAGTAAGGATATTCCTTACCTCAGAAGGAAAATTGGCATTGTCTTTCAGGATTTCCAGCTACTCACCGACAGGACTGTCAATGCAAATCTTGAATTTGTATTGAGAGCTACAGGTTGGAAAAACAGGCATGAGATCTCGACCCGGATTGGTGAAGTTCTTGAGAAGGTGGGGCTGGGCTTAAAAGGCTACAAGATGCCTCATCAGCTGTCAGGTGGTGAGCAGCAACGAGTTGTGATCGGAAGGGCACTGCTCAATGATCCCGACATTGTACTGGCAGATGAACCGACAGGGAATCTTGATCCCGAAACATCGGAAGGCATTCTGACCCTTCTTACCGATATCAGCAAAACGGGGCGGGCGGTTATTGTGGCAACGCATAATTACACACTACTGAAAAAGTTCTCAGCCAAGACTATTAAATGTGAGGGTGGCAAGCTTGTCGAGGTCAATGACGATGAAGAGATCGAATTGATTTGATAGTGTCAGACACAATCGTATAGGCCCTGGTCGCCGAGTATGCAGAAAAGAATCCAAATGCCCCGTTATTGATGTTTCCCTTCACATTGGCCGGAGGACCGCTGAACAGAGGATTTGATCCTCTTACCTCAGATTGGGAATCCCATATGAAATTGGCATAATCGACACCGATACTGTTCATTTCAATATTTATGGTATCACCGCTTGTTAAAATTTCATCATTTATGTCCTGCCGGAGATAAGCTATAGGTGCTCCGTAGGCATAATTACCATTAAAAAACCTGTCATCTGTTACAAACCACTCATCCAGAGTATCGGACAACATTATATTATTCCTGGATATTAAAAATCGATAAAAATCCTCTGTAGGCGGATCCTGTACATAACAATCTACTTCCCAGACTCCATTGTCGGCCCAGTCGGCATGAAATGCCAGGCTTATTGAGTCGAGAGGGCTTACCGGGTACAGAGTAGAGCTGGCTGTATATGAACTGTAACCACCCACCGGAGAAGACAGCTCAATATCAAGCGTATAGGTATTTCCCGGAATTCCATAGACCGATGATGCAGTATGGTAGACTCCCGGAGCTGCCTCCGTAAGCGGATAGTCATTTATTCCGTCGGAGATATTGAGCCTGGCCCCTCTGACCGGAGGTGCTGGCTGGTCATAATAGTAGCTGGTTGTAGTGGAGAGCAGCACAGTCTGTGCAATATGATCTGTAGTAATTGAGCCATCCACAACCAGCCTGGTATAACTGTCATCAAGCTTAATATTTATCTTTTCCACACAAGAAGTGATCAGCATTGACAATAGGATGGTTAAAAGGCCTGTACCTGTCCCTGTATTTTTAATTGTTTCAGAATTTAACATTATATGTAATTGCAGGTATAATTGAAAAAAGATAGGTCTTTTCGGCATATGTCATATTGGGATCAGACTTATCCCGTACAAAATTGATCGACCATGCATTGTGCCTGTCATAAACATTATAAATTGACAGGTTGAGTTCGTCGTGCCATTTTTTATCGGGTTTTCCCCTGAATGTGACCGACAGATCAAGCCGGTGATAATCAGGCATCCTGTAGGCATTGCGATCAGAATAGATCGGAATTATTGCATTCCCGACAACTGCCCTGCCTGTTGGAAATGTCACAGGCAGGCCGGTAGCATAGATCCAGGTGGCCGATGCAGCAATACGTCTCGAAAACTCATAACTGGCCACAATATTTATAGTATGAGGCTTATCATAAGGAGAACAATAACGTTTTCCGTTATTAATCTCCGGCACGATCCTGAAGGATCGTGACCATGTATAGCTTATCCATCCGGAGAAGCGTCCCTCATTCTTTCTTAAAAGTGTTTCTATGCCATATGCATACCCTCTTCCAATGCGCAATTCACCCTCAAGATAATTGTTCAGAAAAAGTTGTGCATGATCTTTAAAATCAATGAGCCTGTTGAATGTTTTGTAGTAGGTCTCTACAGATACTTCATACATATTTTTTCTAAAGTTTCTGAAATAGCCCGCCGAAAACTGGTCGCTCACCTGTGGTCTGACATTGGGTGAGGCCGGAAACCAGATATCGAGGGGTGTACCTGCCGAGGAGTTTTGAGCAAGCGTTATAAACTGCGTGGTATGCGAATAGCTTCCTTTTACCGAAGATACATCATTCAGGATGTAGGTTAGAGCCAGGCGGGGCTCAAAACTGGTATAAGCATTAAAGATCTTATGAGTCGGGTATAAAGTGCTGTCAACAGGGTTATGGCCGGAGTCATAGGTATAGATTGTCGCCGGACCGATATTCTGAAAGAATGCTGCCCTGAGACCATACTTCAGGCTGAAATTTCCTGTAACCTTATATTCATCAGATATGTAGAGACTGTGCTCAAGAGCGTATTCTGCAGGTAAGACAAAATCGTTATAAATCGTAACACTTCCAAGACCCTTTACAGTTCCCGGGTAAAACTGGTGGTACATTGTTGTGGCACCGTATCGCAGTTTATGATTCCCTGTAAGAAAATGAGTAAAGTCAAACCTGGCAGAATAATCACGTAATTTTGACTTCCAGGCAAATGAAGTAGGTTCATCTTCAGGGGTCCCTATTTCATAATTGTATTCCGAATAGATCAGGCTCAGGTTGAAAAAAAGCTTCTGGGAAAAGAGATGATTCCAGCGAAGAGAGCCTGTCTGGTTTCCAAATGCTATAGAGGAAAAGACATTTTTAAAAACATCGCGTCCGGAATATCCTGACAGATACAGCCTGTTTTTCTCATTTATAATTTGAGACAACTTAAGGTTTAAATCATAGAAATACAGCTTGCTATCCTGGATCGATTTATCTTTGGCTAAAGGGAGGAACAGGTCGGCGTATGTCCTCCTTCCTGCTATCAGAAAAGTGGTCCGGTCTTTTATCAGAGGGCCCTCAATCGTAAGTTTGCTGGATATGGTGCCAATGCTGGTGCTTAAAGCGGCTTTTTTTGAATTTCCGTCTTTCATTTGTACTTCCAGAAGGGAAGAGAGCCGTCCTCCATAGGCAGCAGGGATATCTCCCTTGTACAGAGTTACATTTTTCACAGCGTCATTGTTAAATACTGAGAAAAACCCCATGAGGTGGGAAGCATTATAGACAGTAGCTTCATCGAGAATAATCAGGTTCTGATCGGCACTGCCTCCTCTTACGCTGAATCCTGTCGCCCCTTCGCTAGTAGGCTGAACGCCCGGAAGAAGCTGAAGCACCTTTATCAGATCTACTTCACCAAGAAGTGACGGAACCATTCTTATTGTCTTTATATCAAGACTGACCCTGCTCATCTCAGTAGAGCGCACATTTTCGTCTGTCCGTTTTCCTTCAACAACAACCTCTCCCAGAGCAGTCTCGACGCTCTTAATCGCTGTATTAAGCTTTGTATCGGCATCGGCAATCCCGGACTGAGTAAGGGCCTGATATCCTATATAGGAAAACTGAAGGCTGAAATTACCTGCAGGAATTGTCAGGGAATAAAAACCATAAGCATTCGTTGATGTGCCTGTTTTAAGATTGGTTTCATAGATGGTAACACCGGCCAGCACCTCACCGTTATCCTTGTCGGTTACATACCCGCTGATTGTAACTTTCTTCTGCAATTCAGTAAGATTGTTACCTGTACCCTCCGAAAGGAGGTTCTGCAACAGCAAGAAGATGAAACAAATAAAAAATTTTACCATAATAAAAAACTCAACTCCTCACAGCCCGCCAAGATACGGTTAATCGGCTTCAATGAGAATATTTACAACAAATAGTTTTAATAAATATCTAACAGACATCATCCACAAAAGATGAAAGCTATTTCATGGTCCGGACAGGCCAGAACAGCCTGTTTCTATAGATCCTGTAATATGGGATAAACTTTCCTCCGAAAGGATGGCTCAACATGGCAGCTGTTTTATTGATCGGTGGGGCAAAATTCAGAATAGTCTGTGTTGATGCATTTCTCTTGATTATTTCATCCGTTACGAAATAATTTATATGCCTTTCAACGCTTTCCTGTGTGGCAGCTTCAAGGATCATGGTTATGGAGCCTGGAATCTTAATCAGGAACAAACCGTAAAGAAGCCCTCCTCCCTCTTCACGAACCCCGGTTATCCTGCCTTTTCCATTACTGACAGAATAATTAATCAGCTCCGTAAGACGGTCATAATCTGCCTGTTTAACACCACTTATATTAGCTCTCTTGTGTGACAGGCATAATCTTACCAGCTCTTCAGGGGTGATATTATCTGAGAGTTCATATGTCATACTGCCTGAATCTGAAATAATTTTACGGCATTCGGGAGTGTATACCTGATAAAGGCTTTCATAATCTGGAGAAAGGTTGAGCTGAAAATGAGGTTTCATGAGCACTTTATAGCCTTGATATTCGACCTTCTGGCCCACGCACAGGTCTGTCAGCTTATATATTTCCGGCATGAAGTCAAGAAATTCAACAATCACATCCGCAGCCGGCTTATCAGGGGAGAAAGCTCCGAGTTGTTGAATGAATGCAGGGGTGACGGCATATTGCACCCCAAATCTTGTTTGCGATGGTACAGGGAAAACCGAATCGTAATCATCGTCAACCAAAGCCTCCCATCCGGGTGACATAATATCCAGGTACCACGAATATGGATAGGGTTTTGTTACAGCTGAGTTCTTAATACAATTATCCCAGAGAACTCTGTCGATTTCATCATTCTTAAGATAGATTATCATTGGATCTGGGTTTTCAGCATAAATTCAAAAACTTCTCTCCATCCCTGCCATTCTGCACGGTCAAGCAGGGAAGTATTGTGCCAGATGCTAACGAAAGTTCCACCAACCTTTCTTGTTTCATTAATTAGTTTCAGGATGATCTCTTTCGCTGACTGAGGGTCCATCTTTTTATGATTTGCAAAGGTCGAATCCATAAACTGGAAAGGGACGACTTTCAGTGTTGTGGGCTGATCCCCTGCTATATCGTAAAAATAAAAAGGTCTCGCAATACCGGCCCTGAAGCCAGGCTCTTCAGGATAACCCATGGAATAATCTTCTGTTATGCCAGCTTTTCTTATATCATGAAATGACCTTGGCAACAGGAATCTGAATAAATGAAACCTGCTCATGAAGATCTCTTTACCGGTTATCGACTTAAGCCGGCGTCTTTCAGTGCCAATCATGTCCTCATTCCCGTATGTACGGAAAGACGGGTGCAAACCGGTCTGGTATATTCCGGAAATTCTTTGAATCAGATTCCTGTAAACTTCATTTTTCCATGAAGGATTTTTATCAAATTTAGAATGATCCCCTACGGGGAAGAAGAACCTGGCATCCGAAGGATGTTTTTCAATATTTTCTGCTATATAATCAAAAATCTCATATGGATCCTTCTCTCCTCGTACCACACTCCTGTATCTCTCGCCCGGATGCCCATCTGTAGTCGTCAGATCAACTAATAAGCCACCTAATGAGCTAAGCAGGTTTTTGCCAAGATAGGCAAATGGCTGATCTATATCAACAGTCAGAAGCGCACTGAACTCATTCCTCCGGAAGGTCAATGTCTGGAATTTTTTCAGCAGTGCCTTTGCCATCTCCCGTGCCCAAAGATCGACGACTGGCTTACCGAGAAATCCGTTTCTGAATGCAATGGAAGAAGATGCCTTGTATCTGCCAAACGCATCAGTTTCGGTATTCAGGTATTCCTCATATCTTCCTATCAGATAAAATGATGCGGCAAAAATATCAAACGGAAGATCTGAACCGGAATTTATCTGAAAGAAAACGGGTAGTGCTTTCCATTCGCCTACCTCCACTTCCCTGGCGCTTATTCCAGTTTCAGATAAAAGTCCGTCAGGAGATATTTTGAAACTACCTGAAATATTTTCGGTGGAATAATTTATGACAGGATGTTTGCCTAACTTTCGTTTATCAGTGACTATCTCCCATTGCAAACCCAAGAATATCACCAAGTATTATCCCGGCAATATACTTCAGTCGCGGCAGATCGGCCGAAGAATATATCTTTACAGGCTTCGTCTCCATAATTACAAATTTATGTAATTACTTGTTATTTAAGGCATAATGCATCTAAATAATAATTTTATTTTATCCTATTGTATTGATAATTAAATTTTGTGAAATGGCAGCCACGGTCAGCTCAGAAGAATATATTCCAAAACGACCTGCACAACCTTCACAACTACTGAGTGATCCGGTTATAATCTTTTAACTATGTAATAATTAGAATAATTTGATTATCTTTGCACCCGATTAACAAAGTGATTTCCACGAAGCGTTGTTAGCCATTTTGCCCAGTCTGCATTTGAGTTCATTTCAGTCGGGATTAGAAAATCGATCGCTCCCGGAAGCACACCATAAAAAATAAGAATGATAAATTTTGAAGAAATGGGATTCACTCCCGGAGTTCTGAAGGCGATTCATGAACTGGGATTTGAACAGCCTATGCCTGTGCAGGAAAAGGTTATTCCTCTGATGCTTGGTGATGACACTGATATAATTGCCCTCGCCCAGACAGGTACAGGAAAAACTGCAGCATTCGGGCTGCCGCTGGTACAGGCCACCGATACCGGCATAAATGATACACAAGCTTTGATCCTCTGTCCTACTCGTGAACTGTGCATGCAGATAACCGGTGATCTTACCGACTTTGCCAGATTTACAGGTAATCTTAAGATCTTAGCCGTTTATGGGGGCGCCAGCATTGACAATCAAATCAGGGGTTTGAAAAAAGGCGTACATATAATAGTTGCAACACCCGGCAGGCTCATAGATCTGATAGGCAGGGGAGCTGCAAGACTATCTTCCGTTGAAACCGTGATACTGGATGAGGCGGATGAGATGCTGAATATGGGATTTCTCGACAGCATAAATGAAATTCTGGAGGAGATCCCCGAAGGCAGAAGAACACTTCTCTTCTCTGCTACGATGTCATCCGAAATCGCTTCGATAGCACGGAAATACATGAATGATCCGGTAGAAATAACCATAGGCACCAAAAACGCTTCAGCTGAAAATGTAAGTCATGCCTATTATCTTGTTCATGCCAAGGATAAATACAAAGTACTCAAGAGGATTGCCGATTTTGAGCCGGATATCTATGGTATAGTTTTCTGCCGTACCCGGAAGGAGACTCAGGAGGTTGCATCCAAACTTATAAACGATGGCTATAATGCCGATGCACTTCATGGCGACCTGTCACAGGCTCAGCGTGATGCAGTAATGCAGAAATTCCGGATAAGGAATCTTCAGTTGCTTGTAGCCACCGATGTAGCTGCCAGAGGCCTCGATGTAGACGATCTGACACATGTGATTAATTTCAGTCTGCCGGAAGATACAGAGGTATATACCCATAGAAGCGGCAGGACAGGCAGGGCCGGAAAAACAGGTATTTCTCTATCCCTTGTACACCTCAGGGAAAAACATATTCTGCAACAGATCGAGAGAAAGGTTAAAAGACCCTTCAAAGCCCTGAAAACCCCAACGGGAAGCGAAATATGCGGGAAACAGCTCTTCAACTGGGTAAGTAAACTTGAAAATGTAGTGACAGATCACCAGGAAATAGAGAAGTTTTTACCGGACATTAAAGAAAAGCTTGCAGGACTGGACCGGGAGGAACTTCTTAAAAGGGTTGTATCACTGGAATTTGACAGGTTTCTGGATGATTACCGCCATGGGGAAGATCTGATTGACCCTGTATCTGAAAAGGAAGTATCATTCGGCCGTTCAGGCAAAAGAGAAGGCCGTGAGCAATATACCGGTAATTATACAAGGCTGTTTATCAACCTCGGAAAATCCGATGGATTCTACCCTGAACAACTAATCGAACTGGTAAATTCGAATACGAAAGGGAAAAAGGTGCCTATCGGGAAGATCGATCTGTTAAAGACCTTTTCATTTTTTGAAGTTGAAGCAGGCTACGCCAACGACCTCATGGGAGCTCTTAATAATGCAACCTTTGACAACAGAAAGGTTGCCGTGGAAATCGCACAGGAAAAACCGGAAAGACCAAGAGGTGAATTTCCGGAGAAGAGAGCCTCAAAGTGGTCAGACCGCAGGCCGGATAAAAAGCGTGGAGCCAGGCCTGATAAAAGATCCAGGGAGTATAAAAGAGAAAGCAAGTTCGGTAAAAAAGATAAGAAGAACTACTCCAGATAAAGCATTATCAATCTGTATAGTTCTTTGCCTCTATGAATAAATTCTTGTTTTTAAGTAAGACAGGGAGGCACTAAGGAGCACAAGAAGCACAGGGAATTGAGGGAGATTTTGAGTTTTTTGGAGGCTCCTTGATTTTTATTGCCAGCAACAGCAATGATATAACTGCTATTCCGCCGCCGAACCCAAAAGCTACAGTACCACCGTAACCGGGAAGAATTTTATCAAACCAGGTGTACAGTAATCCGAAAATTATGCTGGCAGGGAGTGCTCCGAGTCCTATTGAGAAGTTGAACAGGCCGAATGCAGTTCCTCTTTTCTCTTCCGGAACAAGATCTGCAACAAAAGCTTTTTCAGCACCCTCCGAAAATGCATAGAAAAGCGCATATACAGCAAACAACAGGAAAGTAGCAATTATCTGCATCCCCGGCGACAGAAAAACAAGCAATGCAAATAAGATATAAACGAAAGCATAGATTCCCCATCCAATGCTTATTACTATTTTTCTTCCGATACGGTCAGACAGTGCTCCCAGTGGAGTTGAAAATATAACTTTAATTATATGAAAAAAGGCCCAGACCAGGGGTAAAAACAGGATATTGATCACAGTTATCCGGGTCTTCTGATCTCCAAAGAGAGAGATCATTCTCTCCAGGGCCGGTATACCGTTCACGATCCTGACAACTGCCTCGCTTTTCTGAATGGCTTCCTGCACCCTGAACAGCAGAAAAGCGTCAGATGAATTCCCCAGGGTAAACAATATCATTATCAGCAGGTAATTTCTGAAGTTCCTGTTGAAGCTTCCATGAAGAAAACTGAAGGCAGACTCTTTCCTTGCTGCCGGGGCAGATTCCTTCACAAAGAAAATGATTGTCAGCACTGCCAGTATTCCCGGAATAACTGCCAGAAGGAATGTCCATCTTAAAGCCTGAAGAGAATCTCTTATCCCGAAATTATGGAAAAGTATCACCAGTGTGACAATTGCCAGTAATGGTCCTGCAACTGCCCCTATGTGATCCATGGCTCGTTCAAAGCCATAGGCTTTTCCTCTCATGGACTCATCCGTCGAACTGGCTATCATGGCATCTCTTGGAGCCGTCCTTATTCCTTTTCCAACACGGTCGAACATTCTGATCAGTATGATCTCCCAGGCTGATGATACCAGACCCGTGAGCGGCCTTATCAAAGAAGATATCGTATAACCGGTAATTACAAAAAGCCTTCTTCTGCCGATCCTGTCCGACAATATACCGCTTATAAGCTTTAGCAATGAGGCTGTTGTTTCAGCCAGACCCTCAATAATCCCAAGAATAATTGCACCGGAACCAAGAGCTGTGATAAAAACAGGAATGAGCGGGTAGATCATTTCAGAGGCAACATCTGTAAACAGGCTGACAAAGCCAAGGACAATAACCACCGACGGGATCCTTTTATTGCTACCTCTTTTCATCGCAGCGCAGGAATTTCGGAGATGGAACTAAAATCAGGCATAATGCTATTCCATTGCTAAATATTAAGTGTGAAGCTGAACACACAACCCTCGCCCGGGAGATTTGAACTTTTTGCAAATATCTCCCCACCTAGTTTCTCGACAATTCTTTTGACAATTGGCAGGCCAAGGCCAAATCCATCTATATCTTTGACACCCAATCTCTCGAAATCCATGAAGATCTTGCCAAGTGACTCTTCCTGTAAACCGTTCCCATTGTCCTGGATCCAGAACCGGACAGATGAAGAAGTTGCCTTTTCGTATCCCAACTTAATTAATGGTGGTGTTCCCCCGTATTTAATGGCATTGCTGACAAGGTTTACCCAAACCTCTTCGATCCACTGGGGATGGCCCTTTACCTCGGGCCATCCGGAGGGATGTTCTATCACAGCATTCCGGCTTGCAATCTCACTTTCAAGCCGGCTCAACACAGCATTCATAATTTCTCCCGTATTGACAGGAGTCTGAACAATATCTTCTTTTCTTATCCTTGACAGCATGAGCAGGCCGTCGATGATCCCAATCATTTTTCTGCTCTGATCATGAACATAGCCAATCATTTGGCTGACATCAGCCAGATTATTCTCGGAGAGCCTCAGCTTTATCAACTCTGAAAGGCTTACAACAGATCCGATTGGATTCTTAAGGTCATGGGCTACGGATCTTGCATAGGCATCCAGATCAAGAATAAGCTTTTCTTTTTCAATAAGTTCCATTTTCCTGCTCTTATTTGAATCAGCAATGGCATCGAGGATCATCTTTTTTATGGTAATATTCGTAAGCATGTATATGCCTCCGAGTATTTTCTCACTTTTATCCTTGATAATATGATACTTAACTTCTATATCCTCAGGTTCCTGACCTGTAACCAGTCGTGTTTCAGCAGTAAAATCATTTTGCGCGGTAAAGCTGGCTGTATCAATTTTTAAATCTGCAAATACCAGGTTCACCGGGTACCCTATAACCTGTTGATGTTTAAATCCGGTCATGCTGTAAAAGGCAGAGTTTGCTTCTACGACCCTGTTTACTGAATCAACGACTACCATCCCGTCCCGCAGATTATTGATAGCCTCTTTGCGAGCCAATGGCATAATATTGAACATTCTGAACCAGAAGACACCCAGTGCCACTATGAATCCGCTTATTATAAATGAGACGGGCGTAGGATCAAATCCCCTGATAGGAAACAGCTTAAACACATATGTGATGCTGGCGAAGAAGGGAAACAGTGCTCCAACTATAATTATGAGAAATGGAGCTTTGTATGGCAAATATACTTTCCAGGAACCGGCCATGAGGATAACGACTCCCAGAATCAGCAGAGCATACTGGTAAAAAGCCTGAATCCAGAAATAGGGGCCATAGTAATACACTCCCTGATTTGTTTCAGGGACAATTTCTATTTTAGTCCACAGCAGATCTGTCAGAGGATAGGTCATTGCAACGATCACTGTAATCACCGGAACAACCAGCAGAAACAAAAGTGTCCGGACATTACTGAACCTGGTCTGGTTAGTATATGAAATGGCAAACATCAGAAACATGACTGAACATGTTGATATTCCCATATATGCAAACTGAGCCCAGTGGATCTTCTGCTGCAGTGTAAGTGCAGCTGTTTCGAAGCCGTCGCTTGTTGCCCAGATTGCAGCAGTGATTTCAAAAAGCATAAGATAAAGCACTCCCTTTGAATGTCTGTGCTTCCATAAAAAGACGACGAGAATCAGGGCAAATATACCTGAAAGAAAACGGATATAGCAAAGTGTCGAAAACTGATAACTCATAAAGTCATTCTATAGGACAGGATGAAATATTTTCCGATCTGAACTATTATATACGACAAAAAATGCAAAGAATGGATAAATATACAATAAAATGCTGCACCGTCTCTTAAGCATAAGGCTTTTATTGATTGCAGCAGGCTGCAACCCGCTCACCTGTTCAGATAATCATCAAAAAGGACCTGGAGAAAGGCCTTCCCGCATCTTTCAGAATATTCAGGATCCTTTCCTTCCATAAGTACCGGCTTACTCAATTTTTGATCATATGCCACAACGGAGCTGTCTGTGACAAAGCCGAACCCTTCATTGAACGTGTAAAAGGCAAATGAATCAGATCTTCCCGACAGGAGATCTTTCCCAAACGGGAAGAGCTGAGGCAGTCCCAGCTGGCCGCAAATTGTGGATGGGATATCTGTCTGTGAACCGAATTTACCTACACGAATGCCGCTCTTTGTGAGTGCTCCGCCAACCCAAAGCATTGGAATCCGGAAAGCCTCAGGGGAATATATGGGTATTTCAGAAGTAACCCTGGCACAATGGTCTGCTACCATAATGATGAGTGTGTTTTTCCACCACTCCCTCTGCCTCGAATGGTCAAGAAATGCACCCAGGGAGCTGTCTGCATAATATACGGAGTTTTTATATTTTTCCACTACCCCATCACCGGAAAAGACAGGTTTCATCGGAACTTCAAACGGTTCATGGCTCGACAGGGTAAGCACAACATTTACGAATGGCTCCCTGACATTCATCATGGAATCTTCAAGTGCCCTGAACATAATATGATCGTGTACTCCCCATTTTGAATTATAGTCTTCGGGCGGAAAATTATCCTTTGTTATTACCTGCCGGAATCCGGATTCTATCACAAACGAATTGAAATTGGCAAAATTTATCTCTCCTCCATACCAGAAACTGCTGTTATAACCCTGATCTATAAGCATTTTTACAATATTTGGCAGCGACTGGCTCTTCTTTGGCTCCTTGATGATTGATTGCGTGGGCAAGGCCGGGTACCCGGAAAGAACAGCTGGGATAGCCTTGTCTGTCCTGGTTCCCGAAGCATAAAAATTCGAAAAAAGGATACCATCCTTTGCATATCTGTTTATATTGGGCGTTACCAGGGAATCGCCTCCCAGACCGCCTATAAGGTATCCGCTGAAGCTCTCGAGAATAATTATTATCACATTTGGCCGGGGATTATTCAAAACTTTTTCAGTTGTTCCTCCTTTGACCGTCAGACTGTCAACAAGAGCCGTTGCCTGCGAAAGATCACCAAAGCTGTATGGATTCTTTACCGGTTTCTGGGTGAATGCAGATGTCCCTACATTCCAGATTGCATTTATAGCAGTATGATTCAGGAACATTTTTTGACTGAAATATACTGATCCGGCATTTATAGGGGCTATGCCGAATCCGCCCCTTATTGGAATTATCAGTGATGCAAACAGCAGCATAAAGGCAATAGTCCAGGGAAACCGGTACATTGGCTTTTTAAAGTCAGAAAAAAATCTGTCAATAAATTTATTATAAATAAAAATGAAGATGGCTGACAGGATAATTATCGAGGCAAAGAATGTTATTGCCTTCAGGGTACTGACTGAAGCCATTGCCTCACCGGGTGTCCTGAGATAGAACATAGGAGTATAATCCATCCTGAAACCCCAGTATGAATAGAGATTCACATCAGATACCACTATCAGGGAAGAAAAAACAATGAGAAGGTAGGTATACCATCTGACTAAAATCCTGTACCAGTTTCCATTTAACCAGATTCCCGGGATTGCAGCCAGTACAGGTATCAGGAGATAGTATCCTGTTGTGGAAATATCAAGTTTGGATCCGTGCCGGAAGGTTGAGAGAAGTTCCAGTGCACTATTCCTGAAAGCAAGGTGATGCTGGAATATGATGAATATCAGTCTGGCAAAAATGAAAAAAGAGAACCAGAAAATAGAGTAGTAGCCCAATGCAATAAGTCTTTTCTTCATAATTGATAGAGTTATCTTTTGGAATGAGATCCTTTCGCATCCCTGAAAAACAGAATCAGTGATCCTGTAATAATTACAATGCCTGCAATGGTTATCCACTCGGGTTTCTCATCCGGTATCAGGAGCCAGCTTAAAACAGCCCCTGATACAGGTATGATAAACTTCCACAGGTTCAGCTCGGAGACTCTGACGCCAGGGCGCTTAAGAAGAACAAACCAGATTGAAAAAGCCGTAGCTGCCATGAAGCTTAACCACAGCAAAATCAACCAGTATTCCATCGGGAATGACCAGGGCCGGATACCCTCAACAGGTATGGAAATAAGGTAAAGTACGAGTCCACCTGAAAAAAGGGAGGAGGAACTCAGAACTGCAGGATTAATACCTTTGCCCTTCAGGGATACAATAATATTGCCAATTGATACTCCTATATTTGCGACAAGTATCATAGCCACACCCAATAATTCTGAAGCAGAGCCCAATCCTAAAGCCTGTCTTCCGGCGCTGATAAGTATTACGCCGGAAATGCCGCAAATTATTGTAATTATTTTGCTTTTTGTAAGCTTATCTCCTTCATCCCAAAAAGATGCAATAATGGCAGTAACTAAGGGCTGTGATCCTACAATCACCGCTCCCAGCGCTCCCGGAACAAGTTGCATTCCTATATAAAAAAACGAGTAGTTGACAACCATCTGGAGAGAGGTAATTATGACGATAATTTTCCAGTTTTTTTTAACCTCCGCTATATAAAGCCGGGTGAAACTGTAAAGGGCATGATCAGCAGTCCGGCAATAATAAACCGCATTCCTGCAAAATGGAACGGTTTATCATACTGCAGTCCAAGCTTAATAGATGCATAGGCAGTAGACCATAAAAGACATGCGACAACAGCCCAGAAAATAGTATTTACTTTTTGGTTCAATCAAGAAATATGAGATGGCAAATATCAGAAAAAAATCGCTCTCATAGGTGTTCAAAAATTTGAATTCTGATTTGAAGTGACCGGATCATTATATTTGATAGTTTTGTTATTGACTAATGAGCTCCGCACATGACTATCGCTGAATATATTGCCGGCCAGTTGTCGGACAGGGGTGTGAGGTTTGCCTTTGGCATCCCTGGAGGGCCCTCAATACCATTGCTCGAGGCCTTCAGGGCTGCCGGCATTGAATTCATTCTTACATCAAATGAAGCTGCGGCAGGGATAATGGCTGATGTATCGGCAAGAATCACCGGAATCCCTGGAGTTTGCCATGCTACTTTTGGCCCTGGCGCCACAAATATTTCCACAGGTATCGGAGGGGCATTCCTCGACCGTTCACCAGTAATTGTATTCACGAGTGAGATGGATGACAGGATGCTAAACCGGACTGCCCAGATGAATATTGATCATCAGAAGCTTTTTGAACCTTTAACAAAAGCAACATTCAGGTTAATGACATGAACTACGCAGAGGTAATGGATTCCGCCCTGGATATCTGCTGTGAAGGATATCCAGGTCCGGTTCATATAGGTCTTCCTTCCGATATCTGCGATAAGGAGGCAGATATCAACATTCACACCCGGGTATAGTACTGACAGGGTTACCTATAATAACAACATTCAGAAGATACTGTCCTCTTGACAGATCCCGCCATCCCCTTATGCCCTTGGGCTGACTGCTGCAAGACATGAATATTGGTCCTGCATTATTAATCTTTCTTGATAGCTTCAGAATTCCGGTTGTTATAACTCCCATGGCAAAAGGATTGATTCCGGAAACTCATCCTTGCTATGCCGGAGTACTGTTCCATTCATCTAAGTGATTATCTTGAAGATATATATGAAAAAACCGATCTTGTTATCGGTCTTGGATACGATCCGGTCGAATTCAATTATGAATCATGGTTACCCGATGTTCCGCTCGTGCATTTTGATACCAGGGAGGCTGACATGCCTGCCGGAGGCAGTTCAGTCGAATATACAGGACCACCTGAAGAATGGTTCAGAATCCTGGGCAATCTGAATAAAGGATCACTGGTCTTCGAACAATCGCTGTTAAGCGGCTATACGGATGAGATGATATCCGTCTTCAATGGGTTTACCAACCATTTCGGACCTTCGGCAGTACTCAGGATACTTCGTGAAGAGCTGCCCTGGAATGTTATCCTAACTGCTGATGTTGGTTCTCATCTCCATCTGATAGGACAATTCTGGGATACATATGGCAAGGGAAAAGTAATTATGTCAAACGGATGGTCAGGAATGGGATTCGGAATTCCGGCTGCCCTGGCGGCCCAGCTAACCGACAGGGAATCAACTGTGGTTTGTGTTACAGGGGATGGCGGCTTCCTTATGAACGCGGTGAAATGATTACTGCCAAAAGATATAACCTGCCGGTGATTGTAGTCGTTTTTTCAGATGGAGAGCTGAACCTTATAAAGGTAAAGCAGTCATGGAAAAACCTTTCACCCTATGGAACAAGCTTTATACCAGGGTGATCTTTTCGAGGCTGAAAAATTCCTTGGAGTAAAAGTCCTGAGAGCAGATTCTCATGCCGAAATGCGAAAATCCATAATTGAAGCACTCGCATCAAACGAACCTGTAATAATAAATGCCGTAATTGATCCTGATGAATACAAATGGCTTATTGTGAAGAGGTGAGCGAGAGCGGAGAGCGAAGATAAAGGAACTTAGACAGAGATAACCGTGATATGTCGTGATAACTCCTTGTAATTACAGCGTTTGAAGCAACATCTCTTAATCAGCAGAGAGGAAGTATCTGAAATCTTCTTTGAGAACTGAGTATATGCATCCGTCTCTTATAACTCCGGATTTAATGATATAATTTTTAAATGTCGCCTCGAGTTTAAAACCGGCCTTCTCCAGCGTTCGTCTTGAACGTATATTCCCGGCAAATGTCTCAGCATAAACCCTTATCATGATCAAAGTTGCTGAAGGCATATGATGTGATCGCTTTTACTGCTTTGGAGCCTATCCCCTGTCCCCAGTACTCTTCAGACAGGAAATATCCTATCTCAGCATTTTTCCTGTGAATATCATCTTTAGTTATAATTCCGATATTTCCAACTATCACTCTATTGGAAACAATTGCAAAATTACGGGGCGGATCGACCGGGATGATTGTCTTAAGCCATTTTCTGGCATCCCTTATTGTATATGGGAAAGGAAACTGATCCTTTAGGTTGTCAGCAATATTTTTATTGTTGGCTATTTCAGCAAGTCGTCCGGCATCATCAATTGACCAGGTCCTGAGAATTATCCCATCAAAAAGAATTTCCATCTTAATGATTAACTCTTCTTCTCTTTTTTAGCTTTTGGTTCGCCGTTGCTTTCCGGAACTTCCTTTTTTTCTTTGGCTGCCTTTGGAGCCCTCGGAGCTGCTTTTTCTTTAGCTCCTTTAGATTCCTTTACCTCTGCAGCAACTTTCTCCTCCTTAACTTCTGCTTTCTCCTTTACGGTTCTTTTTTCCTTTACCTCTTTGCCTGCGGCAACTGAAGGTTTAATCTCTGGCTTCTCAACTGTTTTGCGACGCCTTCTGACGCCAAATGTTCCAAGTATAATTTTTCCTCTTCTTGTTTTTTTATCACCTTTTCCCATAACTGACAAATTTGATTTATTAAGCAATCCTGTTCAAAGGATTATAGGCAAAGTTAACAAATTTCTTTACTTTTATTCAAAATTATTCGATAAGCCTGACAAAACCTGACCAATGTTTAATTGAGTAAAAAGGCTGACAGATGTTAACATTTAAGAATATCTTTTATGACATATTGCGAATATATTAAAACAATTTCAGGCGATAAGCTCCTTGACTTCATAAGGAATATCATGATAACCACTATGGATTTCCCCTGCAGAATGACGATGAACTTTTTGAAAGACTGATGTTCGAAATAAATCAGGCCGGACTTAACTGGATTTTGATCCTGAAAAAGCAGCATAATTTCCGCAAGGCATTTGACAATTTCAGCATTGATAAGGTATCTGAATACGATGAAGCGGATATCTTAAGATTAATGAATGATTCCGGCATAATACGAAACAGGTTGAAAATAAATGCTGCCATTGAAAATGCAAAAGTAATCAGAAAAATCAGGACAGAGTCAGGCTCCTTCCGTAAATGGCTCGATAATAAATCATTCGGACACGGATTCCCTGGAAGAATGGATCAAATTATTTAAAAAGACCTTCAGGTTCACAGGAGGAGAGATTGTCAATGAATTCCTGATGAGTACCGGTTATCTTACTGGAGCTCATTCACCTGATTGTCCTGTATATGAAAAAATTAGAAAGATCAGGGAACAAAAATGAGAAGAAAAGACAGACAGATCAATGAGATCAGCGATCTTGAACAAATTATTTCAGGATCTGATGTATGCAGAGTTGCATTTGCCGACAACAACAACCCGTACATTGTTACCATGAATTTCGGATATTCAGGAGGAGACCAGCCATGCTTCTATTTTCATTGCGCGAATGAAGGCAAAAAGCTGGAGATGCTAAAGAAAAATAATTGTGTATGTTTTGAACTTGACACAGATCACGAACTTTATGAAGGAGATAACGGATGTGACTGGGGAATGAAATACAGCAGCGTTGTGGGCTGGGGACGAATTGCCATCATCACTGAGAGGGAACCCAGAATAACAGGGCTTGATTGTATAATGTCCCATTATTCAGGTCGAACGCAATTCTCCTATGACGAAAAAGTTCTGGTAAATACCACCATCCTCAGACTCGATATTGAGGAGATGACAGGAAAAAAGAAAATATAGAAACCATAATATCAAATGAGCATGAAAAAATCCACTATTTCATTAATTTGCATTCACAGCTATTATTCTGATCATAAGTTACTCCTGCAAACAGAAACAGGGTGTCTCAGGTTCACAGGAAGAACCCAAAATGATCCTTACTCCTGCCCCTTGTCCTAGGTCAGAATTAACGGCACGAGAATATTCGGGGTAAGACCCGGCTCGCCTTTTCTATTTAAAATTCCGGCAACGGGCAAAAAGCCTCTTAAATATGAAGTACTGGACCTTCCCGCAGGACTTGAATGCGATCCTGAAACTGGCATGATTACAGGTACATTAACCTCAAAGGGTGAATATCTGACCATGTTCCGTGTCAGCAATGAACTTGGATCATCAGAGAAGGAGTTTAAGATTGTCTGCGGTGAGACTCTGGCCCTTACACCGCATATGGGATGGAATAGCTGGTATGTATGGGAGAATCATGTTACCGGACAGATCATGCGCGATGCGGCAGATGCCATGGTAAGTTCCGGAATGATTGACCATGGCTATATGTATGTGAATATTGATGATTGCTGGTCAGTGAAACCAGGGTCACCCGATTCAACCCTTGAAGGTGAGCCAAGGGATAAAAACGGCATGATCAATTCCAATAAAAGATTTCCGGATATGAAGGGCTTAACTGATTATATTCACGGCAAAGGATTGAAAGCCGGAATCTATACATCACCCGGGGAACTGACATGCGGCGGATATGTTGCTGCATATGGGTATGAGGAAAAGGATATTGCCCGGTATGTTGAATGGGGATATGACTTCCTGAAATATGACTGGTGTTCATATTCAAAATTGGAAATACGGATTTGCTTTCAGATCTGAAGAAGCCATACATCCTCATAAGCAGTATCTTAGAAAAGCAAAACCGCGATATTATTCTGAATATCTGCCAGTATGGCATGGGAGATGTCTGGAAATGGGGTAAAGCAGGTTGGAGGCCAGAGCTGGCGAACAGCAGGTGATCTGGGCGGATCATTCGAAGGGATAGGCAAGGCTCTGTTCAGGGATGGATTTGATGTTTACAGCAGCTGACAGTCTTCACCTTTATGGAGGACCTGGCGGATGGAATGATCCCGATTACCTGCTTCTGGGCTATCTCAGCAACTGGAAGGGACAGACTGTACCTACACCACTGACTCCAAATGAACAGTATACTCAGGTATCCCTCTGGAGCCTTGTCGCCGCTCCTCTTATTTTCAGCGGCGATATTACAAGGATGGATGATTTCACCCTCGCCCTTCTTACAAACGATGAAATAATAGAGGTCGATCAGGATCCATTGGGCAAGCCGGGCTACAGGGTTAGCAGGGACGGTGACTTTGAGGTCTGGAAAAGACCAATGGAAGATGGATCCATCGCTGTAGGCCTCTTCAACAGGGGAGAAAAGGCAGCCATGGTTACGGCATTCTGGGCTGACCTCGGGATTGAAGGAAAGCAAAGGGTCAGAGATCTCTGGAGACAGAAAGACCTGGGTATTGTTGATGAGAGTTTCTCCTCCGAAGTCGGAAGACATGGTGCAGTAATGGTCAGGATGTGGCCGGCCAGCCGGTAACAGGATATGACAGATTCTGACAATAAATTATTGTCCAGTTATTTTATTTTGATTTTTATTATGCAAAAAGAGTAACTTGCACGAAAGTTCTTTATCAATAACTATGCAGACATTAAATGATTTACGACTTGCGGTGCTGATTGATGCTGACAATATACCTTTTAAAAATGTCAGGGAGATGCTGGAAGAGATCGCAAAGTACGGTACACCTACATTCAAGCGGATATATGGGGACTGGACTAAACCTACGGTAGCAGGATGGAAAACTGTACTTCTTGAAAATGCCATAACCCCTGTTCAGCAGTACAGTTATACGAAAGGCAAAAACTCGACTGACTCGGCAATGATAATCGATGCAATGGATATTCTCTACTCAGGTAAAGTAGATGGATTCTGCATCGTCTCCAGTGACAGTGATTTTACTCGCCTCGCCACGCGGCTTCGCGAGGCAGGCATGAAGGTTATCGGAATAGGAGAAAGAAAGACGCCCCATCCCTTCATTGTAGCATGCGACAAGTTTATTTACCTGGAAATTCTGGGATCTGCGGAAACTCCGGTCGAACAGGCACCCGAAACACGCCGGAAAGGCAAACCTGTTGTAAAGAAGAAAAAGAGCGAGGAAAGTGGTCCGCTGGCAGCAGCCAGGGCAGTAAAAAGACTTATAGCCACCTCCATCACCGATCTGGCCGATGAAAACGGATGGGCATTTCTTGGGGATGTGGGAAACCTGATACTCAAGAAACAACCCGATTTTGATCCCAGAAATTTTGGATTTCCTAAACTGACTCCACTGATCAAATCACTCGATTTTGAAATTGATGAGAGAGAATCAGGTCAGAATCATATCAAACATATTTATATCAGGAACAGGAAGTAATGACTGAGGGATTTTAGGTTGAACTGACCTTTTAAACAAGAGGAAGGATGCTACTGAATGCCCGGTTCTTTGCTTTTTCCCGGTAAAATTCACATTTAATTTCTAAAGTCAGTCTGAACAAATTATATAAATTCTGTAAATAAATCGCTGCTTTCTGAACAAAGTTTCATATTTCATGTTATCCGCGTATGAAAGAGGATTTATAAAAGCATATACTTTGTGACTAAAAAAATGATATATATATCAAAAAGCTATTTAAATACAATATATTATGAAGTTTTATTTTTAGATTTCAAAAATAAATCGGACCTTTGACACTGTTTTATAAATACTTTAATATTTGAATTATGAACATTTACGTAGGAAGTCTTCATTTCAAAATGAATGAAGCAGAATTAAAAGAAATTTTTGAAGAGTATGGCGAAGTAACATCCGCAAAAATCATTATTGACAAGTACTCTGGAAAAAGCAAAGGATTTGGTTTCGTTGAGATGCCGAATGATGCAGAAGCAAAAAAAGCCATCGAGGAACTTAACGGGGCTGAAGTAAGCGGAAGAAATATCATTGTTAATGAATCTATTGAAAGGACTGAGAGAAGAAGTAATTTCAGAGGTGGTGATGACCGCAGAGGTGGCGGTGGCGGAAACAGAAGAGATAGCTACAGGTAGTTAACTATAAATCTAAAACTATGAAAGGCACTGTTAAGTGGTATGACAGGGTGAAAGGTTATGGATTCCTTCAGACAGAAGATGACAAGGATATCTTTATCCACCGATCAGGTTTAGAGGTTTCCAATACCGAACTTGAGGCAGGTCAGGCCGTTGAATTCGAAGTTGAACAGAGGGAGAAAGGACCTGTTGCCATCAAGGTAAAAAGAGTAGATTAATCTTACTCAAATTTATACCAAAGAGGCTGTAACAGAATTACAGCCTCTTTTTTTTGTCGTTCGCTGATTTCTTATATCGTTGGACATTGGCCTTCTGCCCGACTTTCAGGAAATCTGCCACTGATCCGGATCAATCCAGTTTCCATCCTGCCCGGTACTCATAATGCAATAGTTTGGTTGCAGCACCATCGGCATCATCCACGAAAGTTTCTGTTTCAGGGTTCCATTTGATTGTTCTCTTAAGAGCACAGGCTATATTGCCAAGGTTGCAGACCGTGCAGCTGCTGTGACCTATTTCAACAGGAACCACAGGGTCTTTGCCTGCCCTGACGGCTTCGATAAAGTTCACCTGGTGAGGGATCCTGGTTTCATAGGGACCTTCACTCTTTTCAGCTTCCGGAGGATAAAAGGCATTGTCGGAAGCATTGAAGAATCCCCTTGCTACCTCGATCCAACCCTTATCGCCCCAGAATTTAACTCCCTTGGTCAGTTCTGTATTGAATGGCTCGGAGGTCATAATTGTTCCGCTGGCATATTTAAAGCTCATATATTCAGTTCCGTCGCCAATAGGTGAAATTTCGACTGGTCCGTTTCTGTCCATCCCCAGTCCCCATTGAGCAATGTCAAACATATGGGCTCCCCAGTCGGTGGTAAAACCTCCACCCATCTCCTTGTACCAGCGCCAGGCACCCCAGATCTTCTCATCCTCATCAGGATCGAGTGATATTGGTGGATCAAGCTCATTGTTGAAATGTATGGCCGTCGGGAGCGAACCAAGCCAAAGATCCCAGTTGAGGTCTGACGGTATCGGTTCTTCAGGAAGATTGTAGGGAGTCGGCGGGGCTCCTACATAAGCATTTACAAGACTGATTTTCCCCAATGTTCCGGTTTGTACAAGTTTTACCGCATGCTGAAAGTTGGGATCTGAACGCTGCTGGCTTCCAATGCCAAGAATCCTGCCGGTCTGCCTTACAACTTTCTTCAATTCCTGCCCTTCCCTGATTGTAAAGGTCATTGGCTTTTCAAGATATACATCCTTGCCTGCCCTGCATGCCGCAATAGCTAACCGTGCGTGCGAATGATCCGGCACAGCTATTACTACCGCATCTATATCT
Source organism: uncultured Bacteroidales bacterium (assembly GCA_963789465.1). GTDB lineage: Bacteria > Bacteroidota > Bacteroidia > Bacteroidales > VadinHA17 > LD21. Next base: position 246,678 of record CAWBLL010000019.1, on the reverse strand, counting down.
TTCCTTGCAAGCAGATCCTCAAATCTTTCATATGTTTTTGGCTCAACAACCTTCCCTGCCTGGGCATAATATGCTTTTACCCTTTTTTCGAAACGCTTCCTTTTGATCCCGTAAACATCGCTCCCTGCGATAACCTGAACTCCTGGAATCTTAATAAAGCCATCAAGGAGAAACATTGACTGCCGTCCCATACCAATAAATCCAAGGCGGATATCACCCCTGGATTTGGATCTGCTGCAGCCTATAGTACCAGGGATAAGCATTGCCCCGGCAATTCCTGCAACCGAAGAACCTATAAAACGGCGCCTTGACCATCTGTTATTCTGATCTTTCATAATAAACTTTTATAATTATTGTTGATATTAATTTAGTTAGTCCATTTTAAGATCCATAAAAATAAGATTTTTTCCAATTAAACCTTAAAATTTTATAACTGAATGAAAAATCTCCTGAGGCATCCTGAAATAAACACTAAGCCTGCTGCCGGAAACTCATTCAAAACCTGCCGAAAATAGAGAATTTTCCTGTATTGCAGAAAATGGATGAATATAAAAATAATCCTGCCTTATTAGTCTCCATCCTCCTTTCAAGATGAAGTACAGGCTGATCCTTCTTAAGCCCGAGAAAACGGCTAATCTTCTGTGAGGCCAGTATTGCCTTTATCCTTTGATCTCCTCCCTTAATTTCCACCCCGTAATAATCTCTCAGAATCTGAAACAATGACTGGTTCTCGAACTTCCTGGATGTTATCCTCGGGAGATTAATGTTGCCTATGTAACTGATGTCGTAAAATATCGGACTCTCATCCAGAAGCCGCAAACGCTCCATATAAATACAACCCGATTCCAATTCAAGTGTCGTCAGAGGAAACATAAAATTGTCGGGCCAACCAGAAAGAACGGGCTTCACTACAATTCTGGTCTTCAGATTCCTGTCGCCCAGTGCTGATGTGGTACCCGAAACCGAAAGTATCCCGATCTCCCTGGGAAGCTGATGAACTATGCTTCCCTTTCCCTGGTGTTTTCTGATATACCCGTCATTGGCAAGAGTTGCAAGAGCCTGCCTGACAGTCGGACGCGTCATGCCATATAACCTGCAGAGTTCATTTTCCGACGGAAGCAGATCACCCTCATTGTATACCGAATCCAGTATGTGTCTTCTGAGAATCTCATACAGTTTCCGGTACCTGGGAATTGTTTTGTCGCTGATCATAACGGGATTTCAAACTGGTGATGATGATACGTTCTGAATTGTACTTATAATATACAAAATCATGGCTGTACCAATTATTAATGTAAATATATAAGTTTTTACTTGTTAATACAAGTGAAATAAATTATTTTTGTAAGCGCTGATACATAATAATATCGAACAAAGTTATATTAAAATTTGGATTACTTATTATAACAAGTTAGTTATCAGAAATTAATAACTGAAGTACAAACATCCTTCAATCATAATCACATTCATCCAACAATTCAATAAGAAATGGCTACAGCGGTAATAATGCCAAAACAGGGACAGTCGGTTGAAACATGCATCATAACCAGATGGTTTAAGACGAAAGGTGAGAGTGTTTCTGCAGGTGATATCCTTTTCTCATACGAAACAGACAAGGCGGCGTTTGATCTCGAGTCAACAGCCGATGGAATCCTGCTCGAGATATTCTACCCTGAAGGTTCGGAAGTTCCTGTACTGGCAAATGTAGCCGTAATCGGGAAAACCGGAGAGGAAACAGGTTCATTCAACCTGGCTGATAGTGCAAGTCCTGTATCTGCCGCAACTCCTGCTCCCGAACAGCAGGAAAGGGTTACTGTTTCAGCGGAAAGACAATCGGCGACTACCCCATTAACACAGGATGGCAGAATCAGGATTTCTCCCAGGGCAAAACGGCTTTCTGAGGAGAGAGGGATCGATTACAGAAACATATCAGGTTCGGGACCAAATGGAAGAATCATAACAATAGATATTGAAAACCTGCTGGCGGGCACCTCGGTTACTCACATCAATATTCCTTCCTCACGACCGGAATATTCCGAACATCCTCTCAGCAATGTAAGAAAACTGATAGCTAAGGCTATGCACTCATCACTGCAAAACTCCGCACAGCTCACTCATCACATGTCTGCAGATGTACGCAGGTTGCTTGAGTCAAGACAAAAGATAAAAGAGGATCTTAAATCAGGCAAATCACAATACGACATCACTCTTAACGACATGGTTTGCTGGTGCGTTATCAGGGCACTTGAAAAATTTCCGGAAGCCAACAGCCATTTCCTGGAAGACCGGATCAAAACATTTCATAAGGTCCATCTGGGCATTGCTGTGGATACGCAACGAGGGCTGATGGTCCCGGTAGTCAGGAATGCAGATAATATGGACCTGCCAGGCCTGTCAGCCGCACTCAGATCTGTTGCGGAGTCGTGCAGGAAGGGAAATGTAAGTCCCGAACTAATCCAAAGCACTGCAGCCACTTTTACTGTATCAAATCTTGGAAATTACGGAGTGGAGATGTTCACCCCGGTAATAAACCTTCCACAGGCAGGTATTCTTGGAGTCTGTACTATCATCAGCCGCCCGGCTGACATGGGCAATAACATTTTCGGCTTCGTGCCATACATCGGGCTGTCGCTGACATATGACCACAGGGCTATCGACGGAGGGCCTGCTACATTATTCCTGAAGGAGATAAAAGAGCAGATTGAGAATTTCAGCTTCTGAAAGGGAAAATATATATTGGGAACTGACACAGAGCTGCACAGAGAAGTCACAGAGAATCACAGAGTAATAACTCCATGCTATTCCGTAAAACTCAGTTCAACTAGTGGTGAAGCAAAATTATTTAAGACATTATTATAATAAAATACCAGTAAAATGCCAAAGAGTCAAAACATACAGCCCGACGTTGTTCGCAAGCCCAGGTTCATTGAATTCGGGAAAATCCCTGTTAACCAGTACAATAAGACATTTGAAGATGAGATGATCAACTTCACCAGGGAGGACTTCATCAGGATTTACCATGATATGGTTGTGATCAGGGAATTTGAGACAATGCTCAATATGATCAAGACAACAAATGAATATTATGGAATTCCGTATAATCATCCGGGACCTGCGCATCTATCAATCGGTCAGGAAGCCGCAGCCGTAGGCATGGCTTATACTCTTGATAATGAAGATTATATATTTGGATCTCATCGCAGCCACGGAGAGATACTTGCTAAGGGATTATCCGCAATTCATAAGCTTGATGAAGACACTCTCTATAATGTGATGAAGAATTATTTCGGAGGTTCCGCCCTTAGTGTGGTTGAAATAGGCTTTAATGGCACGATTAAGGAGCTGGCAATCAACTTTCTTCTATACGGTGCACTGGCAGAGATCTTTGCCCGCGAGAATGGCTTCAACAAGGGGCTGGGAGGTTCAATGCATGCCTTCTTCACTCCTTTCGGCATATATCCGAACAATGCCATTGTGGGGGGGTCAGGTGATATTTCAGTGGGTGCTGCGTTGTACAAAAAAATCAACAGGAAATCTGGAATAGTAGTCTGCAATATTGGTGATGCTTCAATGGGATGTGGTCCTGTCTGGGAAGGGATCACTTTTGCCACCATGGATCAGTACCGTACTTTATGGAGTGGCGAGTACAGGGGAGGCTTGCCTCTGATCTTCAACTTCATGAATAATCTTTACGGCATGGGCGGACAGACAATGGGTGAGACAATGGGCTATGACATTCTTGCCAGGGTTGGGGCAGGTGTCAATCCAGAGGCAATGCATGCTGAAAGGGTCGACGGATATAATCCTCTGGCAGTAATAGATGCTTTCAGGCGCAAGAAACAGATCATCGATGAAAAAAGAGGTCCTGTGCTTCTTGATACTCTGACATACAGAATCAGCGGGCATTCTCCTTCCGATGCTTCCTCATACCGGTCAAAGGAAGAGATCGATGCCTGGGTGAAAGAAGATTCAATCATTTCATTTGGCAAATCACTTGTGGATGCAGGTCTTGCTACACAGGATCAGCTTGATGAAACAGCTTCCGGGACCAGGGAGTTATTGTCGCAAATCCTAAAACTCAGCATTGATGACACAATATCGCCAAGGATCAATATGGCACAAGATCCTGACTGTATCGGAAAAATGATGTTCTCGAACGATTCCGTTGACAAGATGGAAGACCGTACTCCCCAGGTCCTTATGCCACTGGAGGATAATCCAAGGGTTAAGGCTTTGAAAAATAAAGAACGGTTCTATATTGACAAAGAAGGAAAGCCTGTATCCAGGGCAAGACTCTTTCAATTCCGTGATGGCATCTTCGAGGCTGTAATCGACAGGTTTTACAAGGATCCTACACTTGCGGCATGGGGTGAGGAGAATCGTGACTGGGGTGGTGCTTTCGCTGTTTATCGCGGGCTTACCGAAGCGCTACCATATCACCGGCTTTTCAATTCTCCAATTTCCGAAGGAGCTATTGTGGGTACGGCTATTGGATATGGCATGTGCGGAGGAAGGGTGATTGCTGAAATCATGTATTGCGATTTTCTCGGAAGGTCAGGTGATGAAGTATTTAACCAGCTTCCCAAATGGCAGGCCATGAGTGGCAACATAATCAGAATGCCGGTTGTCATAAGGGTATCAGTAGGCTCGAAATACGGAGCTCAGCACTCTCAGGACTGGTCATCGCTTACAGCTCATATCCCCGGGCTTAAAGTAGTATTTCCGGCTACACCTTATGATGCCAAGGGCCTAATGAATACTGCCTTACAGGGAACCGATCCTGTTATATATTTTGAGAGTCAGAGAATATATGATATCGGTGAGATGTTCCACAAAGGTGGTGTACCTGAGGAATATTATGAAATCCCTCTGGGAGAGCCTGATATTAAAAGAGAGGGAGATGATATTACCATCCTTTCAGTTGGAGCTACACTCTATCAGGTGATTAAGGTGGCGGATATACTTCAGGAAAAATATAATCTGAAAGCTGAGGTGATCGATGCCAGATCACTTGTCCCCTTCAATTATGAACCGGTAATACAATCCGTCAGGAAAACAGGAAGGATAATTCTCGCAAGCGATGCTTCAACCCGAGGGTCATTTTTGAAGGAGATGGCACAAACAATTACCGAGCTTGCATTTGATTACCTCGATGCACCACCGGTAGTAGTAGGATCACGCAACTGGATCACACCTGCGTATGAGATGGAAGAGTTTTTCTTCCCGCAGCCCGACTGGATACTTGATGCCATTCACCAAAAGATAATGCCATTAAAAGGGCACTCGGTCAGCCATGACTTCTCTTCCGGCAAGTCCATCGCCCTTAACAGGGAAGGAGTATAAATCAGGCATAAGCGGATTCAGTAAAAAATCTTAATGGTTATATAACGGTATTGATTCTATTTTGCTTAATTTGCAAGCCCTGTATAGTTGAACAATTAAAATTATGGACCGGAAATTTTGTCTGATTTTATTGTTTTACTGCGTTACCCTGGTGCTAAGCGGACAGTCACGCAATCTGGATTTCTATCTTCAGGAAGGCCTCCGCAACAGTCCTTTGCTGAATGACTACAGAAACCAGATTAATGCTGCCTCATCTGACAGTCTTCTTATAAGGGTAGGCAGAATGCCACAGGTTGAAGCAAAATCCCAGCTGCTGTATTCGCCGTTTTATGATAATTTCGGATACGATGAAGTAATAACCGATGGAGGTAATTATATGGCCTTAATGGGTGTTTCGCAAACTATTTTCAATAAAAAGGAGATCTCCTCCAAATACCTGTCAGTTGAGCTTCAAAAAAAATCCATCGATAATTCATCCAGATTATCAGCAAATGAATTGATTAAAGTTATCACGGACCAGTATCTAAATGCATATTCCGTGTACAATGATCTGCTCTTTAACAGGATTTTCCTGAAACTTTCGCTTGATGAAAATGAATTTGTCAGCCAGTTTGTAAAGAGTGGAATTGCCAGACAGACTGATTATCTTTCATTACAGGTCGAGACCCAATCACAGGAAATCCTTATCAATCAGCTGGAGGGCCAGTTCAAGACAGAGCAATCTTTTCTTAACAGACTATGCGGATTGAATGACACTGATTATTATGAACTTAATAAACCGGTTATAGACATCCGGGGGATCCCTGATATTTTAAAATCTCCCGGATATATTCAATATAAAATTGACAGTTTAAGAATCGAAAACGAAAAGACAACCATTGATGTAAGATACAAGCCAAAGGTCAATTGGTTTGCAGATGCAGGATTCCTCACCAGCAACCCCTGGAATTTCTACCAGCATTTTGGATACAGCGCCGGGATAAGCCTGAATTTCCCTGTATATGATGGTCACCAAAGGAATATTGAAAAACAGAAGCTTGAATTTAACGAGAACAGCAGGAGAACATACGAGGAGACCTACCGGCAACAATATTTTCAGCAGCTAGAGCAGCTAAATGACCAGCTTAAAACTGTCAATGAGACTTACGGCAGGACAGAAAAACAACTTGCTACCTCGGATATGCTTGTAAAGATACTAAAAGGAGAGCTCGAAACTGGAATTATCCAGATGACAGAGTATATAAATGCCATTAAGAGCTTCAGAACAATAAACAGAAACCTGATTATTCTGAATATTCAAAAGCTACGTATTATCAATGAGATGAATTTCCTTCTCACGCAGTAAATTCCCTGAAATGTCAGCCCTTATCAGAATCCTAATTCCTTCAATAATACTTTTGATCGGCTGCAGGATGAGAGAAAGCTAATTCTCATAGAATTAACACAAATGAAACAAATCATTGATATCTTTGCGGGGAAATTTTTTAAATATGGAAGAATCAGTTGAAAACATAAAATCCAAATCAGGATTTATTATTGACATGGATGGAGTGATATACCATGGAAACCTGTTATTACCAGGAGTCAAGGATTTTCTTGCCTGGCTTGAAAGTTCGGATAAGAGATTTCTTTTTCTTACCAATTCGCCCGAAAGGACTCCAAAGGAGCTGCATGAAAAGATGAAACGTCTCGGGATAATTGTAGGAGAAGACCATTTTTACACCAGCGCTCTTGCCACTGCAAGCTTTCTTGCCAGTCAGAAGCCCAACGGGAGCGCATTTATCATAGGAGATGCAGGGCTTATACATGCAATGTACAGCGTGGGTTATACTGTGAATAATGTAAATCCCGATTATGTTGTTTTTGGGGATACACATAGCTACAATTTTGATATGATTCAACAGGCAATAAACCTGGTTTTAAAAGGAGCCAGACTTATTGGCACCAATCCCGATGTCAGCGGTCCGGTTGAAAACGGGATAGCACCATCTACCAAGGCATTGATTGCACCAATTGAAATAGCCACAGGCAAGAAGGCTTATTATGTCGGTAAACCAAATCCCCTGATGATGAGAATAGCGCTTAAAAGGCTTGGAGTCAAACGTGAGGACACGATCGTGATTGGGGACAGGATGGATACAGATGTAAGATCCGGACTCGAATCAGAGATTGATACCCTGCTGGTACTCAGTGGAATAACAGACAGGAATGGGATAGATGAATTTCCATATCGTCCACGCTATATACTCAGCGGCGTTAAGGATCTTGTAAGCTGATAAGGGTATGGACGAGGCCGGCATATATAAGGAAGAGCGAAAAGAGGTAGCCCGTTTCATGAGGCGGCTCTACAAAAACGGACTAACCTCCACTTCCGGAGGGAATATAAGTCTGCGTATATCAGATGATACCATAATAATCACACCATCGGCTACTGATAAGGGACGAATGAGATGGCGGGAGGTCGGAATAATGAATATCTCGGGCAAAAACCTGACACCGGAACTCAAACCCTCTATTGAATTCGAGATGCATCTTGCCATATACAAAAGGAAAAAAGGGGTTAAAGCAATTGTACATGCCCATCCTGTTTGTGCATCAGCTTTTACCGCCATGAAATCCAGGATCAATACAACGCTTACTGCTGAAGCCATGGCAATCCTTGGCGAACCGAAAATGGTCCCCTACGCTCTGATGGGAACTCCTGAGCTGGCAACTGTTGCTGCAGAGAATATTATTTATTCAGACATTCTGCTCCTTGAAAATCATGGGATCCTTACTGCAGGGTCAAATCTTCTGCAGGCTTTCGACAAAATTGAGGTTCTCGAAAATGCAGCGAGAATGACACTTATCGTTGAAATGACCGGTAAGAAAAGTCCGCTTACCAGAGCGAGGATTCAGGAAATAGAAAAATTTTTCAGATGATAAAAGGTGTTCTTTTTGATATGGATGGTGTGCTGGTCGATTCCGAGCCATTTATCTGTAAGGCAGCAATTATGATGTTTGATGAACTGGGAGTCAATGTACTTCCGGATGACTTTCATCCTTTTGTGGGAATGGGTGAGAACAGGTATATCGGCGGAGTCGCTGAGAAATATGGCATCAAGGTCGATATTGAAAAAGTCAAGGCAAGGACCTACGAGATCTACGAACTCATTGTAAGAGGCAAGCTCGCCGCACTGCCCGGCGTACATGAGTTCATCTCAGAATGCAGGAGAAGAGGGCTGAGACTGGCTTTGGCAACCAGTGCCGACAAGGTCAAGATGGATGTTAATCTTAGAGAGATAGGATTGCCTCCCTCCACTTTTAATTCTGTTATAAATGGCCTTGAAGTCAAAAACAAGAAGCCTTTTCCGGATATCTATCTGCTGGCCGCAGAAAGGATTGGCCTGAATCCGGTTGAATGTCTGGTTGCTGAAGATGCAGTAAGCGGGATAAAAGCCGGGAAGGCAGCAGGTTGCCGGTGTCTGGGAATTACCTCATCCTTCGCTGCAGAAGCTCTGGCAGAAGCCGACTGGATATGCAGTTCACTCGCTGATGTACCAAAGGAAGCTATTGAATGGTAACATATTAAAAATAAGCTATGAAGAATTTTCTCGCCGGGTTTCCTCCTTTTGACAAAATAAAGAAAGAGATGAAGGGGTTCCCGTTCCCTGACTTTCATGAAGTCAATGGTCACATTCATACGCCATACTCCTTCAGCGCATTCACTTCAATGGAGACAATATTCAGGATGGCAAAGGAAGAGCAGATTGCGCTGCTGGGCATTAATGACTTCTTCGTAACAGATGGCTATGATGCCTTTCATAAGGGATGTGTTTCCAATAGAATATTTCCCCTTTTTAATATAGAATTTATTGGTCTTCTGAAGGAAGAACAGCAAAAAGGTATACGCATAAACGATCCTAATAATCCGGGAAGGATCTATTTTTCCGGCAAGGGACTTGACTATCCCTTTCATTCCGGCTGGTTGCGAAAAAGAGAACTTAATAAAGTCATAAGGGAAAGTCAGAACCAGATTAAGGCAATGATAGTGAAGCTTAACGACCTTATACGGAAGAGTGATTCCTCATTGTCATTGTCGTACGATTCAATACGCAAAAGATATGCTCATGATCTGGTCCGTGAAAGACATCTGGCTAAAGCTGTAGGAGATCTGGCAAAGGAGAGTTTTAAATCGGATGAAGAGCAGATGCAATTCCTCGAGACACTCTATGGTGGAAAAAAATCCGGAACCGGTATGGCAAATAGTGCCGCTCTCGAAAATGAAATCAGGTCAAATCTGCTTAAAAGCGGAGGAGCAGCTTTTGTAGAGGAGGATGTCAAGTCCTTTCTCGAGCTCAAAAAGATTATCAGGATAATTATCGAAGCGGGAGGAATACCATGTTATCCTGTTTTGCTCGATGATCCCGCAGGCAGGTATACCGAATTTGAAAACGATAATGAAAGGCTGTTTACGGCATTAAATAAGCTTGGGATAGAATGCATTGAATTGATACCAGGAAGAAATGACTATGGAAATCTCACAAAATTTGTCAATTTTTTTCATGAGAAGGGATTTATCATAACATTCGGAACCGAGCACAATACCCCAGAAATGATTCCGCTTACGATATCGGCAAGAGGATCAGTTGCCCTTGATGCTTCACTGAAGAGAATTGCCTGGGAAGGTGCATGTGTGATCGCTGCTCATCAGTATCTTAGAGCCGACGGCAGGCAGGGATATGTTCTGCCCGACGGTACTCACAGTAATAATCAGAAGCAGGAGCTGATAAAGCTCGGACAGTTGGTCATTGAATACTTTTTAAATAAACAATAAAATGAAACCGGAAATTAAAGAGCTGATTGAGATTTCAAAATTTTACGGATACAATAAAGATTATGTAATTGCAGGAGGCGGAAACACATCGTTCAAGGATGATAAGACCATCTGGATAAAAGCGAGCGGTCATCCGCTTGCTGAAATGACAGAGGAAGGTCTTGTAGCCCTGAGCAGGGAAAAACTTCATATTATCTCAACTAATCAATATTCCCTGGATCCGTCGGAAAGGGAAGAGCAGGTCAAGGCAGACATGTCTTTGAGTATTCTAGATCCTGAAAAAAATCTGCGCCCATCAGTTGAGACCTCTCTTCACGAGATCATTCAGTTTAAGTTTGTAGTACACCTCCATCCCACCCTTATAAATGGCCTGCTCTGCAGCAGAAATGCGAGGAGCCTTACCATTCAACTCTTTGGTGATAGTGTTCTCTTTGTTCCGTATACCGATCCCGGATATATACTTTTCAAGAAACTGGAAATGGAAATTACCAGTTATCGGCAGAAGTTTTTTCATGAGCCCCAGATAATATTTCTTGAGAACCATGGTGTCTTCGTCGGAGCAGATTCAACTGAGGAGGTAAAAGTAATATACAATGATATTATCGGTAAGGTCAGCGGACAAATCTCCTCATTTCCTGAAATTTCACCCATACCTTACAATCCGCTGCTTCACCATGTGTTACCTGCAGTCAGGATGCTGCTTGGAGGAGAGAAACCTGTGGTTATAAGATTCAGAAATAATTCTCTGATTGCAAAATTCTATCAGAATCAGAATGAGTTCCATAAAATATCCCTGCCTCTGACCCCCGACATTATCGTCTATTGCAAGACACGATATTTGTACATCGAGCATTCTTCAACAGCTGAAAAGATAATCGACTCATTCAAGTATCAGCTGCCGCATTTCATCAATGAGTACGGTTACCCTCCAAAGGTCATGGTAATAAAAGATATGGGGATCTTTACCATTGCCGATAGCTATGCTTCGGCTGAGGCATGCCTGGATGTCTATGAAGATCTCATTAAGATCTGTTATTATGCTCTTCAGTGTGGAGGTATTAAGTTCCTGACCCCTGAACAGGTTGAATTCATTGACAAATGGGAAGTAGAAAATTACAGAAGGAAAGTATCGCACTCAGGCAACCCCGCCAGCAAACTTAAAGGGAAAATAGCCATTGTTACCGGTGGAGCACAGGGCTTTGGTGCCGGAATCGCGGAAGCTCTCTCTGCCTTAAACCTTCATGTAGTAATTGCCGATCTGAACGAAGAAGCCGGGAATTCCATAGCCAACCGTCTGAACTCTCTGAAAAGGCCATCCAGGACTGTTTTTGTCAAAACGGATGTATCGGATGCCCTTTCTGTCAGCGAACTTTTGATTGCCACCGTAAGAGAGTTCGGAGGGCTTGATCTGATTGTAAGTAATGCCGGCATATTGAGAGCTGGCGGGCTGGATGAGATGGAAACTGATACTTTCGCAAGGATGACTGATGTAAACTACACGGGATATTTTCACTGTGCCAAATTTGCTGCAGAGGTATTGAAACTTCAGAATCAGGAGAATCCCGATTATTTCACCGATATAATTCAGATAAATTCCAAATCAGGCCTCCGTGGCAGCAACAGGAACTTTGCATATGCCGGAGCCAAGTTCGGAGGCATTGGCCTCACGCAATCATTTGCAATGGAGCTGGCTCCCTTCAAAATAAAAGTAAATTCGATCTGTCCCGGTAATTTTTATGAAGGTCCTTTATGGTCTGATCCTCATAGCGGGTTGTTTGTGCAATATCTTAAAACAGGCAAGGTTCCAGGTGCAAAGACTATCGATGATGTAAGAAGTTACTATGAAGATCAGGTACCTATGAAACGGGGCTGCAAGCTTGAGGATGTTATGAAGGCCCTGCTGTATATTATCGATCAGGAATATGAAACAGGCCAGGCCATTCCCGTCACCGGAGGACAGGTTATGCTGGGGTAACTGAGTCTGAAGGACTGAGGCACTGAGGGACTGTGTAACTCCGTTGAAACTAAGTGAAACACCATAGTAAAAAACAATAAAAGAAAAACTATGAAAACAAAGGCAGTCAGAATATACGGAAAGAAGGATCTGAGGCTCGAGGAGTTTGAACTTCCTGAAATGAAGGATGATGAGATCCTTGCACATGTGATCTCCGACAGTATCTGCATGTCATCTCATAAGGCTGCTTTACAGGGCGCTGATCACAAGCGCGTTCCAGATGATATTCATATAAACCCCACAATTATTGGTCATGAATTTGCAGGCAAAATCCTTGAGGTAGGCAAAAAATGGCAGCATAAGTTCAAAGCAGGCCAAAAGTTCTCCATACAGCCGGCCATGAACCAGACGGGATCACTTAATGCACCGGGATATTCATTCCGTTATATTGGCGGAGATGCCACGCATGTTATAATTCCGGGTATCATAATGGAAGCTGATTGTCTTTTAGATTATAATGGCGAGGCATTTTTCCCTGCATCCCTTTCAGAACCAATGTCATGCATTGTAGGTGCATTTCATGCTTTTTACCATATTCCGCCCGGCACGTATGTGCATGATATGGGAATAAGAAAGGATGGCAAAATGGCTATTCTTGCAGGTGTAGGGCCTATGGGACTGGGGGCAATTGATTATGCGCTGCATCAGGACAGGAAACCTGGACTTATCGTTGTAACAGATATTGACGATAATCGACTGGCCAGGGCATCCGGCCTCTTTACGCCTGAAGCAGCAGAAAAAGAGGGGATAAAACTCATCTATGTCAATACAGGCCAGGTGAATGATCCTGTCGGATATTTACGTGAACTTACCGGAGGAACAGGATTTGACGATGTTTTCGTTTTTGCCCCGGTTAAATCAGTTATTGAGCAGGGCGACGCCATACTTGCATTTGACGGTTGTCTCAATTTCTTTGCCGGACCCACCAACCCGGATTTCAAGGCTGAATTCAATTTTTATAATGTTCATTATGCTTTCACTCATATTGTTGGAACATCAGGAGGTAATACCGATGATATGCGGGAATCGCTTCAGCTTATGAGTGAGGGCAGAATAAATCCTGCCGTGATGATTACCCATGTTGGAGGTTTGGATGCAGTTGTGGATACAACTCTGAATCTGCCGGGTATTCCAGGGGGCAAAAAGCTTATCTATACAAATATATCGATGCCTCTTATTGCCCTGGAAAACCTTGGTGAAGTGGGGAAAAAGGATGAGTTCTACGCTGCCCTTCACGAAATAGTGAAAAAGAACGATTACATATGGTCACTGGAGGCAGAGCAATATCTGCTTGCAAATGCCAAACCGATCTGATTGGTAAGGCTGAAATCTCTCCGTGAATCGCTGTGTCTGCTCTGTTAAACTCTGTGAAAGTTCCTGGCTTTTAGTTTTAAAGAACCTCCCGGAGGTTAAATCATCCATCTGTTTTTCAATTCTTTGGCAAACTCCCGGGAGATATAGTTTTCATAGCTCATACAGACATGAGTCGCAAAAGCAACGGCAGTTTCAACAATATCAGACCAATCAGCGTGTGATAGTTTTTCAAGCTGGTCTCTTTTAATATTTTTACGATGTATCGAGGCGATTATCCCTGCATTGAAATTATCCCCTGCACCAATAGTACTGACAGGAGTTATTCTTCTGACAGGAAATTTTCCTGAAAAACCCGGAGTCCTTACAAAAACCCCATCTGCATTAGCAGTGTAAACCAGACATTTACAATACTTTCTGATCTCTTCCCATGCCTGATCCGGAGTATTGACACCGAAAATATTCCTGAAATCCTCATCTGATCCTCTCACCATGCCGGAGATCCCAATATTTTCGAGGATAAGGGGTTTGAGCTGTCCAAGTTCGGAAAGATGACTTTTGCGGAAATTAGGATCATAAAGAACCATTGCTCCCTTTGCATAAGCGCCACTGACGAATGTTTTGAACTTATCTCTTATCTCCGGCCAAATTGAATAAAAGGAACCGCACTGAATAATATCATCTTCTTCGATGACCGGGAAATCAATAGCAAGACGCCTGCCAGGATAATCTTTATAGAATGTGTAATGGGCATCGTTTTTTTCATCCAGAAAAGCAAGTGCCAGTGCGGTGCTGCCCTGGGAATAACGGTGGACAAACGACGTATCAACTCCATCGGTTCTGAGAAAATCATCTATCAGGCTTCCAACATCGTCAGCTCCGTATTCACTGATAAATGATACCGGCAATCCCATTCTTCCCATCGATACCATGCTATTCAGAACTGATCCTCCTGCCTTTGCTGCCTGTGGTTGCCCATCCTTGAAAATGATATCCAGAACAGTCTCTCCTATTCCATAAATTCTTCTCATATTTCAAAATCCTTTAAATTGCAAATTTTCAACCCTTCCAACCCGTTCAACCCTTCCAACCCTTTTAACCCTTTCAACCCTTTTAACCCTTTCAACCCTTTCAACACTTCCAACCCTTTTAACCCTTCCTTTATATCATTTAACAATACGTGAAATACCCTTAAAGGTATCATTCCCTGCCACACGGGTAAGTTCAAAAAGTATGCTTTCCATTGTTGTGATCCTGGCCCCTTCCTGTCTCATGCGTTCAATTGCAATGTTCTTGTCGGCTGGTTTTCTTGAAGAGGTACAATTTTCAACCACTACAGGCCGTTTACCTTCTGCCAGCAGGTCAAGACAGGTCTGCAGCAGACAAACATGTGTTTCAATCCCACAAAGAATAACATCCGTATTGCCCAGCCGGTCAAGTTCATTTTTAAAAGCAGGATCCCCGCAACAGCTGAATGAAATCTTCTCAAAAAAACTGAAATCCGGAAATATATTAATTATAGATGGAACAGTAGGTCCCAGTCCCTTAGTATACTGCTGTGTAATTAATAGCGGAATATCAAGAAGCTTCAAACCTCCGATAAGTTTCAGGCAATTTTCCAGAATGATGTCACCTTCATGAATATGCGGTAAAAGTCTTTCCTGAATATCTACGACAACTGCAACTGTTTCCTCTTTTAATATCCTCATAATTTAATATGAATTTAATTCATCAACATGGCCTGAGATAATAAGTGGTGAATTTAATAATTTAGAACACTTTTATAAACCATTTTCAAAAGATATTCTCCGGTGCTTCCGCTTGAACATTAAATAAAGTCTTTTTATATTTACACAATCCTCTTCCCGACAATCTGATTAAACCTATGGGTAGTTATTCTTCTTTTATTAGTTTAGCCGGATATAAGTGAAAAGAATAAATAATATTATAAATCACACCTTATGAAAGCAATGATGCTCACCGGTATCAGGCAGATGGAGATGAAGGAGATTCCTCAGCCTGTAATAGTCAAACCCAGCGATGTCCTGATAAAAATGTCGGTTGTAGGGGTATGCGGGTCGGATATCCATTATTATACCCAGGGCCAGATAGGGTCGCAGGTTGTTGAATATCCTTTTACGGTAGGCCATGAAGGAGCTGGAATAGTTATTGAAACAGGCAGCGACGTAAAGCGGGTCAAAGCGGGGGATGTCATAGCAATTGAGCCTGCCATGCCTTGCTGGGAATGCGACCAGTGTCTTGCAGGCAGGCATCATACCTGCCGCAACCTAAGATTTCTCGGATGTCCGGGGCAAGCTGAAGGGTGCCTGATGGAATACATAGTAATGCCGGAGGAGAGTTGCTTTCCTCTGTCCGGCGTGTTGGTTGCAGATCATGGATCCATCTCCGAACCACTTGCCATTGGAGTATACGCAGTTAAAAAATCCGACGGTGTCAGAGGCCTCGATGTCGGTATACTGGGCTTTGGTCCCATTGGAATGAGTGTTATGCTTGCCGCAAAGGCAGAAGGTGCAAAATCATTTACAGTTACTGACAAAATCCAGCCCAGACTGGCGCTGGCATTAAAGGAAGGAGCCACAGCCATATTCAACCCGCTGAAAGAAGACTTTACTTCAATGCTCACAGAGCATCATCCTTTGGGACTTGATGTGGTTTTCGAATGCTGCGGACAACAAGAAGCATTTGATCAGGCTATAGATGTATTAAAACCGGGAGGCCGGTTGGTAGTTGTCGGAATACCAGAATTCGACAAGTGGTCGATGAATGTCGAACGCACACGCAGAAAGGAAATCTCACTTCAGTTCATACGCCGGCAGGTCGACAGCGTTGGAACAGCCCTTAACCTGATGGAAGCCGGTAAAATCAGCATAGCCAATATGGTAACCCATCGCTTCCCATTTGCCGGTACAAAAGAGGCGTTTGATCTGGTTGCAGAATATGGCGATGGAGTGATGAAGGCTATGATCGACTTTCAATAGTATATTTAGCTTATTTTATTCTCCTTCTTTATGGAGATACAGCACCCAGTCCTTGTAATCAGGAGTTGACGGAAAGGCTTCCGGGCAACTGAATTGCATAAAGCCGTCTCCGGGTGTTATTTTAGCCACGGAAAACTTCCCTGTTGAGGGATTATACCATTGGCAGGAATATCTGACAGAAGCTGCAGGGTTATCCATTTTAACCTTTGCCGTGCCAGCATAACGAAGGTAGATAATATATTCATCCCCGGGTTTTGCCAGACAGAATGGCTGGGGATATTCCATTACCAGTTCAGGATGAGGTTTCATATTCCACCATTTGACATTCCTGAAAAATGCGGCAAGATTACTCATAGAAACAGCTCCCTCATAATCATAGGTTGTATTTGCAAAGCCCTTCTCCATAGGCCAGTCACCTTCGCCAGCCGGAGCTTCAGGCACACTGGCCAGCCATACATGGCCACCTCCGTACGAATGCCCTGCTGCTCCAGACAGGATTGCAGACCATGCACCGAATCGAATATCTTTACCTGTGGGGTTTCCTTCAATGAATTCATACCATGGTTCTGTAACGACTATAGGTTTTGCCGGTACCCTGTTATACTCCTCAGTAACGACAAGGGGGATCATCTCATTGGCAAATTTTCCATGCCCTACCTGACTCTGATTATAATCGAGCCATTCTTCATTATGCAAGACTTCACCCGTAGCCCACTGGGGTGCTGCCGCACCTCCCTCCCAGAATGGAGGGGTACAATGCAGACTGACTATTCTGTCATAAGGATCCTCTTTTTTGATGAGTTTCCCTAAATCCTTCCAGAAATCAAGACTAAAGCCGCCATAATCATTCATATTATATTCACCTGCCAGTACCCAGATTACATTGTAAGCCCCGAAACGATGCACGAGGTATCTCCACCATCGGTCAATCTTTTCTGCTCCAACAGTTGATTTCAGATCAGGCCTGCTCCACCATCCGTGTATCCAGACTGTGATTCCCCTGGAATTTGCATACCTGATCATCTCCTCAACATTTTTAACGTGATCAGGATCCAGAACAGTATAAGACTCATCAAGCATCGAACTTTCCCTTCCCCATCCATTGCCCGGAACAAAAAGCTGGCCAATGTTAAACCCTTTTGCAGACCTGTCATCTACAAGCTTTTTAAATGTCTCCAAATGAATTCTGCTGTCAGTCCAGTTCCACCACGTGTCGCCGATCCATAAAAAAGGATGGCCATCGGAATATTCAAAATAGTGACCTGGATTATCACCGTCCTTTTTGACCCTCACCAAACCATGTCTGACAGGATTGGAATCTTTATCCTGCTTACTCCATGCCACTGCTTCCAGAGTTCCATTTTTGCCATTCATTTCCCGGTCGGATGATACTGAACTGAATTTCCAGGTGCCGGTGACCGGGGGCGCAAAATTAACTCGCCATTCCGACCCGCCGTTCCAGAATCCGACAACCGTAATGTGCCTGCCAAGTGCCTCGCCACCCGTTCCTGTGAAGGTCACTTTAAGAAGATCACCGCCACCTTCTGCAGGAATATCGATATAGGGATTGGAATATATCTTTCGCGTTTTAAAGGAAATCGAATATACATCCCACTGATGTATTGTTTCAGCATGGATTCCCTGGATGATAAGAGAAATGACCATGGTGAGGCAAAAGAATTTGCTTTTCATATAATAATATTCTACAGGTTTCAGTTTAAACTATCTTAAATCAGATTTTCCCGAAAGTTTCATCGCAGGATCTACCGTATTTAAATTAAATTTGATTTTTAAATCCCTTATTTTACCAAATATAAGATAAAAGTTTAACGAAATGGTAAATCTCATTTTCAACCATACTTCAAATATTAATATTATGAAAAAAGTACAAGGGACTCTGAAAAGCGTAATTGCACTATCTGCCGTATTGCTGATATTTACCTCCATTCCGTCAAAAGCGGAGCTGAAGCCGAAGGAACGAAATATTCTCGCGACAGAGGCAAAAGCCGTTGACCTGGGCAGTGTACTTGTAAAGGACAATTCGTGGATTAAGTTACCCGACTATAAAAACCGTCTTTTCTGGCAGAGCCTGCCTGAAGCAATAAGACAGGAATATATATCGAAGGCGGAAGGATATCTGGAATATGACTGGCCTGTTGTCAAAGCTACCGACTATCTCGAATTCATCCGTTCCGGTGACAGGCGGCAGCAGGTCTATGCGGCTTGCAGCGATGCACTTAATTCCCTCGTAATGGGAGAGCTTGTCGAAGGGAAAGGGCGATTCATGGATCAGATCGTAAATGCTGTCTGGTACTTCAGTGAACAGACATGGTGGGGATGGTCGGCACATCTTGGTTCACAGAAGGCAGGTGCCGGACTGCCTGACATAAATGATCCCTTCGTGGATCTCGGTGTAGGGGAAATTGCGAGTGATCTGTCATGGACATGGTATCTTTTCCATGAGGAATTTGATAAGATACATCCTCTTATATCGGTGAGGCTGAGACAGGAATTGATGAATAAGGCTCTGATCCCATATTTTACAAGAGACGATTTCTGGTATATGGGTTTTATGGGAGGCAGACCCAATAACTGGAACCCGTGGATTAACAATAATATGCTGAACTGCTTCCTCCTTATGGAAACTGATCCTGCAAAAAAAGTTGCGGAGGTTGAAAAAATTGTCAATTCACTCGATAAATTTCTGAACGGATACTCTGATGACGGCGGTTGTGATGAAGGACCCTCCTACTGGGGAGCTGCAGGAGCGCTCCTGTATGAGAGCCTGGAAATCCTGAAAGATGCCACCGGAGGCAGTTTCGATGTATTCGACAAGCCACTTGTCCAAAATATAGGCAAGTATTTTTACAAAGTAAATATTCATGCCCCTTATTTCATAAATTTTGCAGACGCTGATGCTACGACTATGGGAGATGCTTCTGCAGTGTACAGGTATGGTAAGGCAATAAAAGATCCTGTAATGGAGCAGTTTGGAGCTTACCTCGGGCGGCTTGTTAAATTCGGTGAAAACATCCAGCACGGGAAAATCTGTGAACAGATCAAAAATCTCACCCTGGCCGATGAGATGAAAAACGCTGTTGCCAGAGAGGCCCTCGTTTCCGATTTCTGGCTTCCCGATACTGAAGTTGGCGGAGCCCGCGATAAAGAGGGAAGCTTTTCAGGATTCTTTTTCGGTGCCAAAGGAGGTTTTAATGACGAGAGCCATAATCATAATGATGCAGGCTCATGTGTAATGTATTATGATGGCAAACCATGCCTGATCGATCTGGGTCGCGAGGAGTATAATGCTAAAACATTCAGTTCCAGACGCTATGAGATATGGACAATGCAGTCAGGATATCATAACCTGCCTGTAATAAATGGCTCGGATCAGAAAGAGGGTAAGAATTTCAAAGCCAGGAATTCCAGCTACTCTGCAAGTCCGAAAAAAGTAATATTCTCTACGGATATTGCCGGCGCTTATACCTCTGACGCTATGGTAAAAAGCTGGGTCAGGACATACACCCTGAACAGGGGGAAGAACTTTATAATTAGTGATAAGTATGAATTGAGCGGGCAAAACAATTCGCCAACGAGCTCTAATTTGATTACCTATTGTAAAGTGTCACAGGTCAGATCCGGAATTCTTAGATTCACAGGTAACGGTTTTGCACTTGACATGAAATACGATCCTAAGTCTGTAAAACCTGAAATTGAATACATTGCTATTACAGACAAGGCATTGAAACACTATTGGCCTGAGGGAGTGACCCGCATCAGGCTGGTATTCATAAATCCGGGACTTAAAGGAGGGCAGAGCGTTACTTTTGCTCAGGCTGTCAGATAGGCAAATTTATTAACTGAAGTTTGTAACTTTTTTATGAAGCAGGAAGAGAGGAATGATATTTCGATAGAGGACGCAGGCCCAGGACGTAGCAGGCGTATTGCCCATCTAGGAAATCTGATGGTTGTTGTTTTCGACTTCGATGACGGACCAATGGCTAATCCTGATCCACCCCACTCTCATCCCCACGAACAGATAACATATGTGGCAGAAGGTGAACTTCTATTTTTTAAAGAGACTAACCAGTATCATCTCTCAAAGGGAGATCTGATGACAATCCCTCCCGGAATGTTACACAGCATACAAACACTGACAAGCCACACCAGACTGGTTGACAGTTTTTTCCCTCTGAGGAAGGATTTTCTAAAATCAATTAAACAAATAAAATGAAATCAGTTATTTTAAAAAATTTTCTGATAAGCCAGTTACTTATCTTCCCGTTTTATGGCGCTTTGGCAGATGTTGTAGTTTATCCGGCACCCCCAGGACTCACAACAAGTCCT
Organism: uncultured Bacteroidales bacterium; assembly: GCA_963789465.1. Taxonomy (GTDB): domain Bacteria; phylum Bacteroidota; class Bacteroidia; order Bacteroidales; family VadinHA17; genus LD21. Next base: position 225,848 of record CAWBLL010000019.1, on the reverse strand, counting down.
GACTTCAGGGTGATGGCAAATAACCGGGAGGTTTGGGTAGAACGCATTGGGAGCAAACTGGGAAAATTCAACTATGCTCTCTATGGCAGCAGGGATATGGAAGATCTCAACGCGGCTAACTTTTCTTGTTCAGGAGCTATCACAATAACTATTCAGGCAAATGTAAAAATTGACTCATTTAAAATCCGGCCCGTAAGCCGGAATATCAGGGGTACAGTGAAAGGTTCTGAATTAACCTTTTCGATTAATGGCCCTCAGAAACTTTATATTGAAATTAACAAACTGCCACATCTTGCAATATTTGCCAATCCGCTGGAGGTAAATCCACGGAAAAAGGGTGATCCGGGCGTAATTTATTACGGCCCGGGTGTACACAATCCCGGAAAAATAAATCTGGTAAGCAATATGATCTTGTATATAGAAGGAGGGGCAGTTGTCAATGCGGATATATCAGGCAAGGATCTGAGGAATGTTTCTATAGAGGGAAGAGGGATCCTGCAGGGGAAAATGAATATAACCGGCAGTACTGATTTCAATGTCAGCGGTATTTTTATCCGGAATACAAAGGGCTGGACCAATACGCTCACGGACTGTCACAACTGCAGCTACCGCAATGTCAAGGTTTTCAGCTATGAAGCCATATATTCTGTAGACGGAATAGATCCGGTATCCTGCACAAATTTCACAATCGACGATTGTTTTATGCGTTGCCGTGATGATTGCGTTGCAATTAAATCAGGTGACATTAAACTCAGGGTGGACTCTGTCTTTATTTCAAATTGTGTGATGGTTGGCTGGGCATGTAGCGATGGTGTAACAATAGGTTTTGAGCTTAATGGAGGACCAGTAGAAAATATTTTCGTTAAAAATTGCGATATTCTATATGCCCGGGGTGACGGACGAACTCAGGGCCATGCCGCCTTCAGTATAGTGTGTGACGGACCCGCCATGGTCAGGAATATTCACTTTGAGGATATCAGGGTGGAAAACCAGGTGGAATTCAAGAATATGGAACTCATCGTGACAGATGGCTCATTATATGGGACGGACCCTCCTGGTCACATAAAAGGCGTATATCTAAAGAACATCTCCTGGGAAAATAAAACCAAACCCTTTATCATAAGGGGATACTCCCCCGACAACCTGGTAGAAGATATTATATTCGAAAACTGCAGGGCAGGTGAAAAAATCCTCACAAAAATCAGTGATGCGGATATAAGGATAAATTCATTTGCAAAAAATATTCTGTTCAGACCTTAAAGTGAGGATTTATAACATTATCTCTTATGATCCCGTCCTCCAGCCTGATGATTCTCTTTCCATAACGGGCAAATTTTTCGTTATGTGTTACCTGGATAATTGTCATGCCTTCCCTGTTAAGCTCCTTCAGAATGTCCATAATCATTTTACCCTGACTAATATGCAGGTTTCCGGTTGGCTCATCTGCCAGCAGAAGCTTAGGTTTACTGGCAATCGCACGTGCAATACCAACCAGCTGCTGTTGCCCGCCGGATAGCTGTTGCGGAAACAGATCCTTTTTGGCAACCATGTTAAACCTGTCAAGAAGGTCTGCCACAAGGGACTGACGATCGCGGCTTTTTACACCCTTGTAAATCAGGGGAGTTTCAATGTTTTCATAAACTGTCATTTCTTCAATCAAGTGATAAGCTTGAAAAATGAAGCTCATGAAATTTCGATGGTAATCAACCATGGCCGATTCTTTCAGTTCCAGGACTGATCTCCCATTGAGGAAATATTCTCCCGCCGAAGGTTTATCCAGCAAACCAATAATATTCAGAAGAGTTGATTTTCCTGAACCACTGGGGCCCATAATACTGTAAAATTCACCCTCATTTACTTCCAGATCGACGGATTTCAGCACAAAAGTCCGTTGGAACTTTGAATCATAGTATTTATCTATGTTAGTTAATTGTATCATAATATATTGGAATTATTCATATCTGAGTGTCTTAACCGGATTACGCCTGGCCGCTTTCCAGCTTTGCCAGCTGACAGTTATCAGTCCGATGGATAAGGCCATCAAACCTGCAACTAAAAAAATCCACCAGCTTAAAGTTGCTTTGTAGGCAAAATTCCTTAGCCAGTGATCCATTAAGTAATACGCAACAGGACTTGCAATTAAGAAGGCTATCAAAATCCATTTGATAATGTCTTTATTAAGCATCATGATGACCTCATTGATCCTGGCGCCATATACTTTTCTGATTCCTATCTCTTTCCTGCGCTGCTCGGTAGAGCTCAGTACCAGCCCGAATAACCCGAGACAGGAAATAAAGATCGCAAAAAATGATCCAACTCTGAAAATCTTTTCAAATATAATCTCCGATCTGTAAAGGTTTTCGACTGTCTGATCAATAAATTTAAATTCGAAAGGATAATTTGGAGATACCTCATTCCATGATTCATCTATCCTGCTTAATATTCCCGAGACTTCATCAAAGCTCCCTCCTGCCAGTCTGACATTAACGCTGAACAACATGCGGTCAGCACAAAAAATCACCATAGGTCTTATTCTATTATGCAGTGATTCGAAATTAAAGTCCTTTACAACACCTATGATTTTTTTTATCTTGCCATTTTCCTCAAACCCTGCCTCAAGCGGATTTTTCAGTCCGAATGCCTTTACTGCCGCTTCATTTAGGATGGCACAACCAACATCACTCTTCAGACTATCTGAAAAGTTTCTGCCATTAATTATTTGCAAACCCATCATATCAAGATAGTAAGCATCGGCATTTTCAACAGCGGCCTCCACACTCTTTGCAGTTCCGTCAGACAAAAGTGTCATTCCCCAGTTTTCTCCGATATTACAAGGGAACCATCTCGAAAATGATATCGCTGTAATACCAGGAATGTGCTCCAATTTGTCCTTAAAAACATCAGTTTTTACTTCAGGAGACAATTTAATGTTTACAATATTATTTGTATTGAAGCCCATGCTTGTATTTCGAAGGTAAGAAAGCTGCCTGGTAATAGTTATAGTGCAAATAATTAACACAATGGAGATAATAAACTGAAAGACTATCAACCCCCTCTTCAGATTCAGGCCGGAGCCGTTGTTTATCGTTCTCCCTGTTATTAGAAAGACAGGCCTGAATTTATTAAAGGTGATTGCAGGCAGAATACCGGCAAATATTCCGATACAAACTGAGGTTCCTGCAAGAAACTGCCAGAAACCGGAGGATCCAATCGGGATCTCCGGCAAATGAATTACGGAAAGATTATTTATTGATGGCGTCAGAATGCAGGCCATGAATACGGCCAGGATCATGGCAGTAAAGCTTATAATCACTGATTCTCCCAGAAACTGAACAGTAAGATGAACTGGCTTTACTCCTACTATCTTTTTTATGCCAACTTCGACCTGCCGCTTTACAGATCCGGCTACGGAAAGATTAATATAGTTTATGACAGCTATAAGCATTATCAGCAACGTTATTGCAGCAAGAGTATGAATAAGCTTTATATTACCATGCCTGAAATAATCCCTGATAGAAGAAAAATAAGCATTCCTGTATGGCAGCAGAGAAAAACTACACTTAACATTCTCCGGTATCAAAGGCCTCAGATCCCTGTCAATGCGTGATGCCAGCTTTACGGGATCCACACCTTTTTGCAAAAGCACATAATTCTGGACATTTGAACAATACCATATGCATTCCTTTATCCAGGGCATCATTGCGGAAGTTGTGCCATATGATACGACAGCCTTGAACTGGAAATTTGAATTTTCAGGAAGATCTTCAATAACAGCCTTCACCTCAACATCGCTGATCCCATTATATTCATAGTCTCCCCTGATTGAGATGATCTTTCCTATCGGGTCCTCATTAGTGAATAGTCGTTTTGATTCGCTCCGGGTAAGAATAACGGACCCGGGTGCAACGAGTGCATCCTCAAGATTTCCGGAAACAGGTTCGAAGGTAAAGATCCTGGTGAAATTGCTGTCCGCAAAAATTACATCACTTCTTAATGACCGGTTATTCTTATACTTTAAAATGAAGTCATTTCTGGCATGCGACTCGACAATTGAAACATACTTAAATTCAGGCACCTGATCCCTTAACAGGGAAGCCATTTCATACTGAAGATGGACTGAATTATGGTTAAGTACAACGTAAACATTACCATCTTTATCCTGTTGATTATCAGCCTGCATTTCATGCCAGCAATAATTAAAGATTAAGATTGCCACTGTTAGCCCCGCTGTTAATCCAGCAATATTAAGAAATGACAACAATTTATTTCTTGCAAGATTTCTTAATGAGGTTTTGAAAATTGAAGAATTCATGGTTTTTGCTTAGGCTTGGGAGTATCGGTCGTCAACATAAGCCGCGATCCATTTAACCCCGGGAAACATTATATTTTCCCTAATGACGTTTACCATACTCAAATGCTGCAAATTTCATTCTGAAAATTTGGTCCGCTTCGACACAGATGAACATAATTCACTAAATGTCAACTTTAAAACCTAATGTCTCCATTCTTTCCTGGCTATTGACTGAACTGTTTTTCCCGGGCTGATTTCCGGATGACTGACTATATTTATTTTGAGATGAAAGGCATATATTTACAATAGTTTCAAACCTGATTTGATGAATAAAACACTCTTTCTTCTTATAGCCTTATTTTCAAGCATTTCACTTCCAGGTCAGACTAATTTCAGCAGTTCTCTGAACGGTGAGTGGATATTGTATTACGGTCAGCCGGTGGATGCTCCTTCAAATCCCGGTGAATTATCCCGGCAAAGGTGGCCATCAATACCTGCGATGGTTCCCGGCAATGTCGAGATCGACCTGATGGCTGCCGGAATAATCAAGGATCCGGAAAAGGGAAATAACATCTATTCACTCCGTAAATTTGAAGGCTACCAATGGTGGTATACACGGACATTCAATTCACCTCCCTGTGCAAAGGGAGAAAGGGTGGAAATTGTGTTTGAAGGACTGGATTGTATTGGCAAAATCTGGATTAACGACCAGCTCGTAGGTAAAACCAGCGATATGCTTATTGAGTACAGGTTTGATATTACCGATCAGCTAAAAAAGGCAGGCAGCAATACTATTTATGTTTGTATTGATCCTGCTGTCATAGAGGGACAGAAATACACCAACGGAGTTATCGGAACCCGCAGCGATTTTAGCCCCGAAAGTGTAAATATCCGAAAGGCGCCCCATATGTTTGGCTGGGATATTATGCCAAGACTTGTCAGTGCCGGTTTGTGGAGGAATGTGAATATTGAGATTATAAAGCCGGTGAAGATCAGACAGCTTTACTGGATGACTAATAATGTTGATATTGAGCATAAAGAGGCCGAGCTGATACTCGACTGGGAAATTGCTTCAGACTTCATACCGCTCGAAGGGCTGACACTGGAAGTTTCTCTTTGGCATAACAGGGATACCGTTTATCGAAAATCCCTACCACTGATCTGTTATTGCGGACGATTAAGGGTCCCGGTGGAAAATGCTGATTTCTGGTGGCCCAGAGGATATGGTAACCCTGCCTTGTATGATAGCAGAGTAAGGATTATAGACAATAACAGACGGGTTCTGGATGAGAATGCAGGAAAAGTCGGCATCAGGACCGCAGAATTAATCCATTCTGACATTACTTCAAAAGAGCAGCCCGGAGAATTTGTTTTCATAGTAAACGGTGAAAAAATATTCATTAGAGGCACTAACTGGGTACCGCTCGATGCGCTCCACAGTCGCGACAAGGATCATCTTAAGGAAGTTTTCGGCATGATAACTGATCTGAATTGCAATATGATACGATGCTGGGGAGGCAATGTTTATGAAGACCACGATTTTTTTGATCTCTGTGACAAGAACGGGGTGATGGTCTGGCAGGATTTTGCCATGGGCTGCACTACCTATCCCCAGGATGATGATTTTGCTGCCAGAATACGGAGCGAGGCGCTTAGCATTGTCCTTAAGTTACGCAGTCACCCATCGCTGGTACTCTGGTCGGGAAATAATGAAAATGATGCCAGCCTTGAATGGACTTTCACAAAAATAACGGATCCCGGTATGGACAGGATAAGCCGGGATATCCTGCCAAGTGTAATCTGGGAATTTGACCCATTGAGAACATATTTACCCAGCTCCCCCTATTGCAGTGAAGAGTACTACAGAATGGGAAAAAATCCTGACCTCTTGCCTGAAGTACATCTTTGGGGACCACGGGGATATTATAAGGCTCCGTTTTATACTGATGTCTCCGCCCATTTTGTGAGCGAGATCGGTTATCATGGATGTCCTAACCATCAAAGCCTTGATAAAATGTTCGATCCGGGTTTTGTGTACCCCTGGACAAGCGAAGGAAAATGGAATGATGAATGGCAGACCAAGGCTGTGAGGGCCCATCCTGAATCAACACTGATGGATAAGCGTAATGATCTAATGGTGAAGCAGGTTAACGCTCTTTTTGGAGAGTGCCCGAGAGATCTCGACAAATTTATTTTTGCATCACAGGCTGTCCAGGCTGAGGCAATGAAATTCTTTATAGAATTCTGGAGAATGGACAAATTCAGAAAATCGGGAATTATCTGGTGGAATCTTCGCGACGGGTGGCCAATCATCTCAGATGCCATAGTCGATTATTATAACAGCAAAAAGCTGGCCTACTACTATATAAAAACGGTGCAGACAAATATCTGTGTTATGATAGGTGATGAAACTGACGGGAAACATCCTGTCGTTGCAGTAAATGACACAAGAACCAACGTAAAGGGTGATGTTGTGGTAACGGATGCTGCTACGGGGAAACTCCTCTTTTCCTCATCTTATTCAATCCCTGCAAACGGGAAGACAGTGATCGGCTATATTCCAGGCCAGGCGAAACAGGCTATGTGGCTTCTAAATTACTCCGTGGGAGATGAAAAGTACAAGAATCACTATCTTAACGGCAAGCCTCCGTTTAATCTGGCCGATTATCTAAGCTGGTACAATAAATTAAATATCGTAAGATATTAATATGATTTGAATTACCAGAATATCTTACTTTATACAAAAATGAAATCATACCAGTTGCTCTTTTAATATTATTTAACACGTTTAAAAATGTTAAATCAACTGAAAGGAATATATTTACCATTATTTAAAACCTGAAATTATGAAACAGAAACTTATCTTACTGGCAACCTTTATGTTAGGTTGTGTATTGACCTATGGGCAGAATGTAGGTTCCTCTCCTGAATATATTAAAGCACTGACTCCGGAATGGAAGGGTGAACGTTTTCCCGATGGCAGGCCAAAAGTATCTGATAACATTCTGGAAAGGCTTAGGAGTATATCGATGGAAGAAGCATGGGGAGTACTGCGAAATAAAGGATTTTTAAATCAGTATGAAGGTGACTGGACGATAATTCATCCGGACCAGGTTATGACCGGACGTGTTGTTACTGCTCAGTACATGCCCCTCAGGCCTGATCTTGAAAAATATGTAAAGGAACAGGGAAAGAAGGAGAACAGGGCACAGAAAGGCGGAACAAATTCCTGGCCAATTGATGTGCTTGTCCCCGGAGATGTTTATGTAGCTGACGGATATGGTAAAATTGCCGATGGCACGCTTATAGGAGATAATCTCGGAAATGCTATTTATACCAGGGGCCAGAGAGGCGTTATTTTCTATGGCGGTGTAAGGGACCAGCAGGGTCTCACTGAAATTGAAGGATTCAACGGCTGGGTGAAAGGCTCGGATCCTTCATATATTTATCAGATGATGCTTACCACGATCAATGCGCCTATCAGAATAGGGCGTGCAATAGTTCTTCCCGGCGACGTTGTGCTGGCAAACAAATACGGAGTTATCTTCATTCCTGCCTATCTTGCCAACGATCTGGTAATTAACTCTGAAGTTACCATGCTGAGGGATGAATTTGGTCATCAGCGTCTCAGGGAGAAAAAGTATCTTGCCGGCCAGATTGACAGCCAGTGGACGGACGATATCAAAAAGGACTTCATGGACTGGCTCAGCAAATACCCTGGCAAATTACCCATGAGCCAGAAAGAGCTGGATGAATATTTTAAGGACAGAAACTGGTGATGAGCCAGAGCAGCTAAGACAAATTATCTTTATTTAATCCCGGGCATAATGAAAAGTATTATAAAACAGATCACCGAACAGAACAGAAAGAATGAAGCAGCCGAGGCTGAAGAAATAAGACGGGAAATTGAAAATCCCGCCACTGGCAATGACCGCCGTAATTTTCTTAAAAAGGCAGCTCTCGGAGGAATTGCTCTGGGAGGGATTATGCACATGTCAATTGAAGATACCATAGCAGAGACAACCTCGAAGGTACAAAGGGCTTCGAGCCCCTCTGATCTTAAGATTACCGATCTGCGCTATGCATTGACAACTGTTCTAGGAGGAACTGCCATTATCCGTATTGATACAAATCAGGGTATATACGGACTCGGAGAGGTTAGAGACGGCGCAGACCCGCGCTATGCCCTCATGCTTAAGAGCCGGATTCTTGGTCTTAATCCCTGTAATGTGGAGATGATATTCAAAATTATAAAACAATTTGGATATGACGGTAGACAGGGTGGCGGAGTCAGTGGAGTAGAAATGGCACTATGGGACCTGGTTGGCAAAGCTTATAACGTTCCGGCCTGGCAGCTGCTTGGTGGAAGATATCGTAATAAGGTAAGAATGTATGCGGATACACCCACCCATGATAACCCTGATGAGCAAATGAAGCTTATAAAATACAGAACTGAGGAACAGGGATACACCTGGCTTAAAATGGATGTGTCGATTGAAGAGATCAGAAAGATTCCGGGTACCCTGGTCAATACAAAATTCTGGGATGGAGCCCAGGGTCAGTATGATCTGAGTTCGTACATGTCGTATGGAAATACCAAGCACCCCTTCACACAGGTTCAGATAACTGAAAAAGGCCTCGAGGAACTGGCCAAGCTGGTGGATCATGTACGCAGCATGGTGGGTTATGAGATCCCTATATCAACGGACCATTTCGGCCATTTCGACCTTAACAATGGTATAAGACTTGGTAAAGCTCTGGAGAAATTCCGATTGGCATGGATGGAAGACATAATAGCCTGGGAACTGACAGATCAGTGGAAGACTATTTCCGATGCTCTTGAAACCCCTGTTGCCACGGGAGAGGATATATACCTGCTAAAAGGCTTCAAGCCACTTGTTGATATTCATGCAGTCGATATAATACATCCTGACCTTGCCACTTCAGGTGGTTTGCTTGAGACCAAGAGGATTGGTGATTATGCCGAGGAACATGCAGTTGCCATGGCAATGCACCAGGCAGGTACACCTGTATCATTCATGGCTAATGTTCATTGCGCAGCAGCAACTCAGAATGTACTGGCTCTGGAACACCATAGTGTAGATCTTCCCTGGTGGGAAAGCCTTGTTAAAACAACTGACGGAAGGCAATTGATCACAAAAGGATTTGCAAATGTACCAAATGATGCACCTGGCCTGGGGATTGAACTGAACGAAGAGGTTGTAAAAGAGCATCTGAGTCCGAGAGACAAAGGATTCTTTGAACCTACTCCCGAATGGAACGAGAGACGTTCTCACGACAGGCTATGGAGTTAGATCAATAAATCTCAATAAAAAAGCTGCTGTCATCACAGACAGCAGCTTTTTAATTTTCTGCCACCAACGTTGAGTGCCCTGTAGAAATGGTTTATCTGTAATGGTAGAGGGTGACTTTCTGGATGCTCGCCTTCCCCGGAGGGAACCTGAGTCCGCTTCCGTCGAAAGTGCTGGCATGGGTTTCATCTCCGTTAAGCCTTCTCTCAGGGATCCATTTCCCATCTTCAAAGGTGCCTTCATCAACGGTGTTCAGACCTATCCTCATGGAATCCCCCCTTAGGGTAAAAAACAGGTCAAATCCATATCCTGCACATATAAACTCATCTTTCCCGGTCTCTATAATCAGCCCTCCGCAAATTGTGTTATTGCCACTCTTATCAAGTCTGGCTTCCATATCGTAATCACCCAGCTTAAAGCTGCTGACAGGTGATATGGAATCCTGAAAAATTCCCCTCATCTCTCCCCTGCCCTGATGCTTCAGGATAATCGGTGCCATCTTCTGCAAGACAGCATATGTCTCATCAATAGGATCATTATCTGCATAAGTCTCACCATCTATACCAAACGGAGCAAAACAGGATGCATCGAACTGGCCGATTGCATAGAAAGCTCTCGCTGCGCCGGATCTTCCTCCAATAGTTTCAGGTATGAATAAAGGATTATTTCCCCTGGTGAATTCCGTGCAGGTCCATTTAAATTCATCAGTATAAATGTCCGGGGCAATGAAATCAATGGAAGGAGCAGCTGCGCGCCAGATGTCAAGCACCTCCGGTAAGGGACCGCCTGAAGGGTAACGACCGGGCCAGTATGTGGAGGGCTGTTTCAGCCATGCATTCACGTACATTGGCAGCGGGTATTCTTTTTTCCCGGCTTCCGTAACAGCACCCATGTAACGTGCATAATTCCAGGCCATAAATAATTCCTCTGTATAATATGAGTAAAATTTCCAATTCTCAGGTTCAGGCTTAAATTTGCTTTTACCAAAAACTTCTTCCCATGTTCCTGATGTTTTAAAGCCATTCTCAGACCAGACTTTAAGAAGCTCAGGGAAGAGGGTATCCTTATTAGCAATAAGATAAGCAGTGAGATCCGATGGTACATTTCCATTATATGCCTCATTTGCAGCATCACTGAAATCTCTTCTAGCATTACCGGGCGCCTTGCCGGTAAAGTCAAGTATCCCCACTTCATTTTCAACCTGCATCATTAGAACCGTGTGGTCAGAACTGTCAACTTCCCTGATATGCCTCATCAGTGCCCCAAAGGCATTTGCATCTTTCTCAAGGGAAGATTTCCCGAAAGTTGATAAGATCTCCAGAGTTTTTCCTGCTTCATCCTTCGCCCTTGGATATTTAATATAGTCTTTTTTTACATACGACGGCATATAGACAGAACCGGCATTCTTCCAGCTTGCAAACCATATCAGCACCAACTTCAGATCTGCCTTCCGGGCACCGGCAATTATACTGTCAACAAGAGTAAAATCAAATCTGCCCTCCACCGGTTCGATAAGCTCCCACGATACAGTGGCGATCACGGAATTAAGGTTTTTAGCAGCCATTTTGCCCCATACAGGTCTCATATAATCCAGCCCCCCTGCTGTTGAATTGTGCAACTCACCGGCTAACAGGAGGAATGGCTTCCCATCTATAACCATCCTTGCCGCTGTCCCTTGCCTTTCAAGATGAGGGATTTGCTTTGAATCAACCACTGCCTGTTGTCCTGAATTCGTATTTGATATCTGAGTACAGTTATTAATTATAGCAGTGGCAACAATGATGATAATGATGAATTTATTTTTCATGAGAAGTTTGAATTTCTTAAAATATGGCAAAAATGCAAATTACCAATATAATCCCGGAATATTGGGTTATGTCGTCCTGCAGGGTAGTAAAATAAATATAACATTTGAGCTGTATTATAACTACTTTAGTTCAGCGATCGTTTCAACAACAATGTCTTTTTGCTCAAACAGTCCATCCCGGAATTGCAAGCCCAAACCGGGCAGATCAGGAGGCAGGACAAGTCCGTTTTTGACCTGGGGCGGATTTTTAAAGAAATTCAGATCACGGTCATGCCATGTCGGATATACGCTTTCAACAAAGAAGAGGTTGGTAACAGCAGCTGCCAGGTGTGTTGATGCGTACCATAATATTGGTCCTCCGGCAGTATGCATCATGGTAGGCACATAATAGGTATTGGCCATGTCGGAAATCTTTTTCCCTTCAGAAATACCGCCGCACCACGTAAGATCATACATGGCGATTGACCCGGCTTTTGCTTCAATCATCTCCCTGAAACCAAATCTTGAAGCGAGCCGTTCACTGATTACCAGTGGAATATCAGTTTCCTGCCTAAGAGAAACGTATGCCTGCATGTTGTCCTGGAGTAAAATATCCTCGAGGAAGAGAATATCATAGGGTTCAAGAGCCTTAGCTATCCGCATTGCACTGGGAAGGTTCCACATGCTGTGAAACTCGCATCCCATTTCCAGTTCATAACCGGTAGTGTTCCTGACTCTTTTAATCCATTCCAGGCACTCGTCAATCTCTTTCTTTGAGATATACTCACCATTATTTTTTGCTGCTACCTTATCAAAGGGGCAGAACTTTATAGCTTTAATCCCCTGGTCTGCCAGGAATCTGGCAATCTTCTCAAGGTCGTCTTCCACTGTCCAGCCATTAATTGCCCTGCCGTTTGTATAAGTATTGTATACTCTTATCTTTTTATCATAAGATCCACCCAGGAGCTGATATAACGGCATCTTACACACCTGGCCCATTATGTCCCACTGGGCTATGTTAATGGCCGATAATGCCCGCATTTCTGCACCACCTGAAACATTGAATGCATTCTGCCGGTAAATCCGTTCCCATATCTGTTCTATCTCCAGGGGATTTGCACCCAATAGTTTTCCTGCCCAGCTATGCCATTCCAGATCCTTGATAACAGATGAATTGGCTTCATTAAAGGGATATGTTTCACCGGTTCCTGTTATACCTTCATTGGTATGAAGCCTAAGCCACATCCATAGCTCATTTTTGAATCTCACAGTTTCAATCTTTGTAATTCGCAAACCGCGTGACACTGATAATGCTTTTGCAGGAATGGAATTCAATATGTCGAGGGACAATAACCCCATTGCTCCTGCAGCGCCCTTCGAAATAAAGTTTCTTCTGTTCATTGGTCCTTAGTCTATCCTTGTTTATTTTAAATAGTTATTGATAAAATCCTCACGGGGTTTATATACTGTTTCCTCCCATGTTTTGGTCATATTATTCGCAGGCTGATGATGCCCCCGGTAAGGCACAGCATAGATTATCTTTTTCCCCTTTGATTGATTGATAGCGGCATATATCGAAGCAGGAGGGCATGTAACGTCAATTAATCCGATCTCAACAAAAAGAGTCGCTCTGGAGCCTTTCAGGATATTGGCAGCATCAAAATAAGAAACAGTTTTAATTATCTCTTCCCTGGGAGCATCGGCTTTTAAAGGTTGCGGCCAGCCTCCTTCCCTTCCGGCAAGAGGACCGAGCCAGTCGCACATGGCAGGTACGATTGCCACTACTGCACTCACTCTTTTATCGAGACCTGCTGCTACCAGGGCCTGTCCTCCTCCCTGGCTCTCCCCTATAACGAGGATTCTTTTCCCGTCCCACTCCTGTTGCCTGGTCAAAAAATCAATTGTGCGCATTAATCTCAGATACATTCCCTTGAAGTAGAAGTCATCCCTGCTTGTCAAGCCCTGAAAATAATAGTTCTTAAGCTCCCCTGTATCGAGCCTGACGTAATATTCTTCGGGCTGACCATTGAGCATTCCATGTGCATTAAGGTCAAAACAGAGTGCTCCCATTTCAGCATATTTCATGGCATTCTGAGGTTCGGAACGGCACCAGGAGCCTTTTACTCCTGCGGCATGGACCAGGATTACAATGGGCAGTGATCCCGGAGAGGCGATCACAGGCTTCGCAAAATAGCCTCTCGCAGGTCTGGGACCTGTACAATTAAGCTCAATATCTACGCAGGAATATCCTGTTTCAACCAATGTATAAGGTATGGTTGCGGTTTGTACTTTAAGTGGAAGTGCATCCAGCTTCTCTCTCTCACCTTTCCAGAATTCATCAAAATCCGGGGGCCGTTCGCCTCCCGGCTTCAGCTTTTTTGGAGCCACGACCATCCCTATCGCTGTAAAACTATCTTTGTCACGAGCCATAGCCATCACGGAACAAGGCTCATCGAATAAATCGCGGAAAAGGAGGAGGCTTTCATCCTTCATTTCCACTTCAATGTTAACAAGTTCGGTGAAGTCATTTTTCAAGACGCGCAGCTGGAGAGAATCGACATGATCTCCTTCCTTATAAGCAGTTACGGAAATTTTCTGCAACTTCTTATAGATACCCGATATATTTGATTGCTTAAGTGTAACTCCCTGGCCCCATACAGATGAGAGAAGAATCTCAATAAGCAACAGAATCAGGATTACTCCCGGCGCTTTTTTCATCGTTTCTTAAGTTATGGATTCTATCTGATCTCTGACATTTTCCGGATCAAATACTTTTCGCCAGTCCTCTTTTATGAATTCTCTCAGACCTCGCCGGAGGGCCTTATTTGCCGCATCAGAAAATACAGCATCGGGCAGTTCGTTGAACAGAACGGCAAGTTGTATTCTAAGGTGTCCGAGCAGGAAATCCCTGGCTGCTTCTGAGGGTACTCCTCTTTTAATAACTTCGTCCATCCCTTCCCTGATCACATAAATGCAGGTCGATGCAAGTGTCTCGACAAGTGCTGGTTCCAGCAAGCCCATCTGTTCCACTGTTATCCTGTGGGAACGCAAAACAGGACCATAAAATACCCTGGCGAGTCTCTCCCCTGTAAGGTAATCATCGTCATTACCGTTCATCAGGGCACATACAATCGACTGCTTTGCCGCCACTCCGCCGAAATGGTCCTTCATCTTTTCTTCATCCGACTCCCAGTTGAATATTGAAGGATGAGTCGGGTGAGTTATGAAATAACCTACATCTGAACGCATAAAAAGTTTCCCTGCAAGTGCGGCCGCAGGGTCGAGGGTCACCACCAGTGCTCCGCCCTTCATCATGGGAATCATCTCTGCTGATACCATTGAAAGCGCAACGTCAGGCACAGCCAGTATCAGAACATCCGCTTCCGGAATACAATCCCGTGCACTGGTTACCGTGACACCTTTCTCTCCTAGTTTTTGCATCCCCTGCGGACTGATCTCCAGATACGACATCTCATAGTCTGAATTCTTAAGATTATGTGTAAGACGAACTCCCATCTTACCCCCTGCACCTGCTAAAACAACTTTTTGCATAGTACTTGTATTTATTTATTAATTAAAATCCTTTACATTGATTTTTTTCTTTTTCAAAGCCGAATCGTATGAGGCCCAGATCAGCCTCACCGTTTCGAAATTATCATCACCACTGTTCTCAGCCCTGCCTTTTCCCTGAATATCTTCAAGTATATTCCTGTTAATGTGGATGCCGCTCTCATGGTTAACAATATAATCAGGATCAGCCCATGCGTATGATGGAAATTTAACAATCTCCGATTTTGTCCCCTTACTCGTTGTAGTTCTTATCTCAAATGCGGGACCCAGAAAAACACTTCCTTTATCTCCTTCGACAAGGATATTAAGGGTAGAGAAAGTATCATGTTCAACTATGGAGGCATATGACATTTCCGTATAGACTGGCATGCCATTTCTCATCTCCATCAGAATTACGGCAAGGTCTTCTCCCTTTATTTCACGATTGACTGCGATGGTCTGACACCACAGTGAATCACACTCCCCAAACAGGTACCTTACCACATCCAGAACATGAGACCCCATGTCTGTAAGAATAAAATGATCGAGCTCCATTAGAAAAGGCTGGTTATCAAAAACAGGATAACCAGAAAGGAAGGATACCCTGGCTTTAAATGGCGTTCCGATGACACCCGAATCAACAATCTGCCTGAATCTTCTTACCGGAGCCTGCCAGCGATAATTCTCATGGATATACAACTTAGCTCCTGCAGCTTTGCATAAACTCACCATCTCTTTTGCTGTCTCAAAATCGGGAGCCATTGGTTTCTGACATATAATGTGCTTAATCCCGTACCTGACAGCCATATTTACAAAATGTGCATGAGTGTCGACGTCTGTTATAATATCCACAAAATCAAGCTCTTCTCTTGCAAAAAGCTCGTCAGGATTATTGTACACATGGGGAACATTAAAATAATCAGCAATATTTTGTGCCTTCGATATAGTCCGGTTATAAACAGCGACCAGCTCAACTCCGTCAAGCTCACTCCAGGCTCCTATCTGGAATTTTGACCAGAATCCGCAACCCAGTACTGCAAATTTTAATTTAGTCATATTTTAATGTTTGTTTTTACTTTCTTTCAATCTGCGAAAACCGGCGCAATCAGCGGGAAATATTTATTAGTATCCCTATGATCTGACAGAATAACCTTATCACATAAATATATGTTTTAAATAATCAATGCTTTCTGCAGCCCAATTCTCTTCCTTGAGCAAGGTGTCTGAAATTGCCGGCTCAGGTGGTGTCCATAGTTCCAGAATAGCGCTTTTACACCTGCCGGCATCTTCCAGTGCTGAAACCAGCCCTGGGATATCCAGCATTCCACGTCCTGCAGGTGCCCCTTCTATAATTATTCCCATTTTGTGCGAGACTCGCCTGACTGTAAAATCCTTAATATGAAGATTTATCGTATGAGGGATAAGTATTTTTGAAACTTCAGCAAAACCTTCGCCTCCCCCCATCGAGTTAACAGAATCGAGACATATGCCTACCCATTCACTGTCAGCAGAGCGGATAATTTCTTCAAATTCCTGTGCCTTTAACCGGTCGTGATTTTCAATGGCAAGCCTTATTTTCCTGCTTTGAAACTCAGGTATCAAATCTGAAATTACATTAATAATAGTTTGAAAATCCGGTTCATAATCCTTGCCTGTCGATTACCATTCTCAGAATTGAGGAATGCATTCTTTCCGCTGCTTTAAGACATTTAAGAGTATGTTCAGGGGTCAGTCCACTGCTGCCCATCTCAAGTGCAATACCCTGTTTAATGGAATAAGTACAGAGATCCTGAAGATATTCATCCGTCATATCTTCAAGAGGCAGGTTGTCTGCAACCTGAAGTAGGTTTAATCCGTGTGACACCGCCTTGTCGACCAGGTCATAGGCTGACAAGGTTATTGGGGGCGCGGACCCGTGAACTCCTACTGCCCAGGTATAGGTATATGAACTTATTCCCAGCTGCATGGCTACTGACCCGGGAATTTGAATTTCCTTGAAGCATCATCAAGTACAAGTATCCAATCGTTTCCTCTGCCATTGCCCGGAGGGGTAAACTTTCTGATACCGGTTCCGGAAATATTCTCCGGGGGCTTGCTTTCACCGGTCCGGGGGTCAAACCAGAAAGCATTTAAAGTTTTTGCGCCTATCTTTTCCAACCTGATTTCTGCAGGCCAGCCTGTAGGAAAGTATACAAAAGCATACCCGTCTCCCCTCGTTGCAACAACATAGTCTGTTTCAGGAAAATAATCCGGTACAATAAGATCCTGATCCGGTACTCTCAAGAGAAAGGGGCGGGATTCCATTAATCGCCTGGCATGGATCAGATCACATGCGCCCGGAAGATCAAGTACATCATACCAGTTATGACGGGCAAGGCCTATCGCTTCCCTTCCAGGAGCAAGCATCTGCCAGACCGGGTGACAGCCATAGGTATGTCCGAATCCTCCGCTGAAAAGGTCCCAGTACATTGCCTGACGCACGTCGGCATCATCGAACCAGCCGAGAACTTCCGGATTCCAGTTTACAGGATGATCTTCATACCTTGGCTCTCCGTCAAAACAGGGTTTTACTGGTTTTAATTTGTAATCACGAACAATCATCCGTTTGTAGATTGCATAACTGCGCTGACCATGTCCTGTCTGGCACATATTAAAATCAAGCCAGGAACTGTTTTGGAACCAATCCGAAGAGCTGTGTTCTCCCCAGGGATGGAATGTCATCAGGTGATTGGGATCAACTGATTTTATTCCTTCGCCTATAGCTTCCCAAACAGGCTTGTTGTCACCTCCGCCGGCACGATCACCTCCGTTTATCCAGATTATGTTGGGAAAGTTCTTATATCTTTTGCCTATCCATTGTCCGTATTTGTATGCATTCTCTCTGTTAAAGATCTTTGGACCTTTACCCCATCTCATCGGATCTACCTTGTCTCCCCATGTCGGGAGAAGTCCGATAAACAGCCCTTTTTCAGCAGCTTTTCTGATGACCCAGTCAAGATGTTCGAAATAAGCTTCATTCGGTTTGAGAGGGTCATTGTCGATCAGGGGCTTATTGCCTTCGGCATTTGGAGTATTCAAGCCATCAAGTTCTGCCAGCGCAACTGCCTGAATTACTGTAAATCCTTTTGCCCTGCGATTTTCGAGGTATTTCTCAGATTCATCCCTTGTAAGCCTGTGGAACAATTCCCACCCCGTGTCCCCAAGATAGAAGAATGGAGTCCCGTCTTCATAAACAAGGAATCGCCTGTTTTCGGATATCCTGAGTTTCCCGTGAGAGAAATCCGCTGAAGGTCCGATCCATGGGTATTCCTGGGAATAGCATACAAGTGCAAGTGAAATAAATGTGATTACGGAGGTAAACAGTCTAATCATATAATTATTTTTTCAATCAACAAGCTTTCTTTTATCAAACTTATGAACCAGCCCTCCTGATGGAGGATCAGTTCAGGCATAAATGAATTAATTCAGCCCAATTAGCCCGGATAGACATTCCCGATGGGAATGGATGGATTTGACAGGTGTTTCATTGGAATCATTTAATTTTAACATACATTAATGCCATGGCTATCAATGGATTATGGCCAAGATATTCAGAACATGGCATATTACGCTCAGTCTGTGGTTTGCGTTTTAAGTCCTCAGGCCTTCCACCATCAGGGTGGTAAAATTCCCAGATAGTCCCGGTTCTTTCATATTGTCTGGCAGAATCATCAAGTGCTTTCTCAAGAAGTATTTTTGCGGCATCTTTTCTCCCGTAAGATAGACATCCGCGAGCCACCCAATAGGTCATACTGTTCCAGGCTGGTCCCCGCCATAATCTGTACTCAAATCCCGGATCATTCCTTCCTACTGTTGAGATTGGATGACAGGTCAGGAATATATCAGGGTTTAAAATGTATAAATCAATAAGTTTATCAGCCTGCTCTTTTGTTGCAGCTCCAACCATTAAAGGCCAGAGATTCTCAAATGCTTTGCTTCTGAGTGAACGATCTTTAATAGCCCAGATATCATAAAACGAGGCATCATCTGAGGCATAAAGCTGATTTTGAATGAATTTCAATAATTCATTTTCGCGTTTTTTATAAAATGCTGAATCAATTCCCAGTATTTTTGACCATTTTACAGCATAATGGTACATCTGAAAAACATGACATGTTGCATCAATACAGGCCCATTTGCCCATCCCGGTTTTATCAAAACGAATCCCTTCGTCAATCCCGCTTTCCCATCTTTTTAGTAAAATATCGTTATAATAGAATCCTTCACCATCTGCTTTACGGTTGTTTTCAAACCACGTAATCTGACGTATCAGTGCGCTGAAAAAATCTGGCAGATTTGATTTATCGTCCGTCATATCAATATAATCCTGTACTGCTACTACCCATACAGGAGGATGTCCTTCATCATTTTTATCCCATGTCACTGTATCTCTTCCTGATGGCAAGCCAGGCATCCATATTGACCCCGGGATCATTCCATTCGGTTCCTGGTTTTTAATATCATTCAGTAATTGATGAAGTGCATGTTGTGGAAAATAATTCATTACATCCAGGACCTGATGAATAAGATCCCAATGTCCGAAAGCAGGACCATAGATGTAACCTGGTCCAATTTCTTCCCATTCATAATTAAAGGGATACCTCGCCGGATGAGTACTTCTTTTATGCAATTCAGCAACATATTTTAACATTGGCTGCCATTCGGGTTTACCCAAACTGCCAGCATTATTGATCAGATTTTCCCAACTTCCATCATTAATCAATTTTTTATCAGAGACTTGATTATTTGATTGTCTGCAGGAAGAACAAATCAATAAAAAAGAAAGGCCTAAAAAAAGCTTATTAAAAGGATACTTCATCATTTTACTTATGTCTGGTAACAATACCTTAAAATTTGTGTCTGAATATCTCCTCCTCCTCACTCCAATCCTTTTCCGGGAAGACCTCAGACTGGGGAGATTATCCTGACATCATGCAAACCTTGAATACACGATAAAGACCAGACCCGCTAGATAACATGCAAACATCAGACTGAGAAGCAGGTTTGTCCCTTTAGGTGCATCCAAGAACTCCTTCCATACAAAAATGCCCCACAAAGCGGCAACTACAGGCGCCGAATTGCTTAAACCATAAGAAATGGCTGGGCTTGCGGAGCCCACCGCCATGAAGCTTACAGAGTTTCCAAGGCACCATATTGCACCTCCCAGCATTCCAAGAAGATGGGTTGATGAGCTGCCCCTGAACCATTCAGCCATTTTTACCGGTTCGCCCTGTACGGGTCTCGCCATGAAAAACGGATTAACAACTGCAGTGCAGATCAGTGCGCCTATTGAAAAAAACACAACTGCAGTATATGAACTTATCTTGCCTGCCTCAGCCGGTGAAAAATCGGTGGCAAGAGACGATGCAACAAACCTGTAAAAGAATGCAATACAAAGACCAGCCATAAATGAGAGAAGGATGCCTTTCAGTGTTGGTTTTTTCTGGTGTATGGCAAGTTTTCTGTACGACTGCATGCTCAATAGTATTGCTACAACAATGAATGCCGTGCCGCTGAATAAGAATAGCGGGCTTCCTTCCGGCTTGCCGATATAATTTATCAGTATCCCCAGTGTCCATCCGATCCCTCCGCCAATAGGAAAAGCCACCGACATTCCTGCAATGGAAATTGCAGCTACGAGCAGCAGAGTGCCTATGTTCCAGATAACACCCCCGAGCGACGCAGAAAGCAGATTTCCCGGATCAGCCTGTTTGAGATCAGTAAGGAAGCTTCTGCCCTGATTACCCATACTTCCGAAAGTAAAAGCCATGATTAAAGCAAACAGGAAAATCCCTATTGAAAAATCCCAGTAATAAAGTTCAAAACGCCAGGCTTTTCCAATAAGGTTTTGTGTGTTCTGCCAGGAGCCCCAGCATATCATTGCTACAGCGCAAAGAATGACAGCCAGTGTATAATTTCCTACCAGTACCATATCAGATAATAATTGTATCGATTGTAGTATAAAAATAAATAATCAGTTCAAATATCTCAGGGATAAAAGAAGTTATTTCTGATTTTTATTTAAACCTGACTTTTTGCAAATACTCAGCGCTTGTCTTCAGGCAATCCAAACCATTTACAACATTATCACGCTCGACAAAATAGTGTTCAATTCCCTGATCGGCAGCTTCTGAAAATATTGAAGGAAAATCGATTATACCGCTTCCCGGACAGGCAAAATCCTGTGTCGCCCCAGGGGCCATATCCTTTACGTGGAGAATACTGTACCGGCCCTTATATTTTTTAAGCATCTCCAATGGGTCTGCTCCCCCTTTTTGCACCCAGTATATATCCATTTCACATTTTATAAGGTTTTTATCCGTATGATTCATTATAAAATCAAAGGGAAGCCCGCCTCCTTCCATAGGAATAAATTCCTTATTATGATTGTGCCAGCAAAGCACGAGTCCTTTTTCTTTGCATTGTTCGCCTATACCGTTCAGCATATCCACAGATCTCTTACAGTCGACCAGTTCAAAAGGTCCTCCTACGAGCCATGGCCAGTAAATAACTGCATATTTAAGATCAAGCGCATTCAGTTTATCAAGGGATTTATTTACCTCATCCCTGTTTTTTGAAAACACGGTTCCTCCTGCGACCGGTTTTATGCCGATATCATTGCAATCCCTTAAAAAGGTTTCAGCCGATTCACCCATATAGCTGCCTACCTCAATCTCAGTATAGCCATAACTGACTGTTTCCCTGAGAATGGATTTCCAGTCTCCCTCGAGTTCCTTTGCGATAATTCCTTCAATAAACCCGATGTTTTTTAGCTTTCTCTGCCCCTGGGGTCCGATTGCTAAAAGAGGATTTACTGCCAGTGAGGCAGCTGCACCTGCAGTGAGAGTCTGAATAAATTTTCTTCGTGTAACCATTATGAATGAATATTAAGTTCTTTGTCAGATTATCGGAAATGTCCAGGAAGACCGGTATTCAGGTTTAATCAATGTATTAGCCTTTTCACTGTTGTCAAAGCGGTTTTTGTCATCATTCCAAATCAGAAATGGCTCGTCTGTTCTGCCTGCAATGTTCGGAATAAGAGCACGCAAGGCAGCAACACAACCCAGTTCCGGAGGACAAACGGGGGTATTGTGCGATCTGACATAATCGAGAAAATTCCTGCGATTTAAATTCATATTATTCCGGATTTGCAATATTTGAAGCAATTTGTCAAATTACAGGAGTAAAACTCATTATTCTATAAAGTTGGTAAATAAAATTTGAATTTGAATTTGATATCCCGATTATTTCTTCCGCTATAAATCAAGGTAAATAAAATAAATTTGAAAGCTGTTCACGCATATCTCATGTTTGTATGGCTTTTTTCCCCAGCCACAAAATGGCTGAATATGAATAAGCTCCGGCGAAGCTTGGAGTGCAGCTAACCTACTGATTTAAAGCCCTTAAAAGACTTAATACAGGTAACAGACCGGGAGTGTAGAAAAAGTCTAAAGCCATTAACCGCAAATCTTCATAAGGTGCGCTGGCTTCAGTGAATATGCATGACCACTCTTCCGAAATCCAGGGTTGGGTATGTCTCACAATTATCATGGCAGGCAGATCCCACGGCCACTTCTTCCCATTATCTGAAGAGGGACGTGACATGTAATAACATCCCTGGAAACTGGATGGAGCCTGTCCGTCCAGCAGGATTTTTGCAGAATCGCCTGATGTAATCGCAGGTTCAATAACTATCTCAACTTTGTTTCCCTGAAATAAAAGTGCATGGGTATCACCATGAAAGGCAAAATCCTTTCCGTTTTAATATATAGTATGGAGATTGTAGGGATCACTGGCAAAACGGCCTTTGAAACTAAAAAGAGGTTTGATCAGTTCTGCCATCAGAAAATTTCCATAAATATGCAGAAGCACGAGATCCGGATGGAAAGAACTTACATCCATCTCAACGGTTTTGAACAGGTACTGGGTTGAGAATCCTCCTATAGCTTTATTCTCCATAATGATACCTGCATCCGGGAATCGTTTTTCTACACATCGCTTCACCTCCAGCCACCATTCCTGCTCGCTTATTGACTGGCCATAGACTAAGATCTTTACCCTGTTTCTTTTCTCCGGTGTATTATGTTTCAGAAGGCTCATCGTTCCCGGAGTCTATTGCCCCAGCAGTGACGTATCTGGCAGTACCGGCACGGGATGGGATTGGGCAAATGCAGATACATGGCATAGAAATGCAATACTGATAAATAATAAAAGATAAATAAAATCCTGACTGATTAGTCTGAATTACTTTCTCATCTATCTGACATAAAATGGCAGATTGCCGGTTGAAAAATGTCCTTTACCATCATAAACGTAAACAAATAGTCGGTATGCTCCTGTTTCAGACGGCGGCATGAAACTGATAGCTGAAGATTCTCCTCTTATCAGGTGAGGTATGGGTTCAGGCACTGCCTCACCCTGTCCGGCATACGAAGCATATTTTGCTTCCGGTCTGATCTCCCACTTATATGTAAGCTTATCCTTATCAATATCAAAAGTAGTCACTCTGGCACTCTGAAGTGTCTCCCTGTCTAGTACAATCTGCTGATACCTGACATAATTCCCAATATTAAGGGAATCGACCAGTGGTGCAGAATTTTCCATCTTTTCGCTACTCCACATGTAGTGCATAAGTCCGACCAGCGGTGATTCAAGGCCAGTAGAATCAAACATGCAGAACCAGGTATGTGTGGTTTCCTGTTTAAAACCAGACCAGTAAAAGACATAAGATCCCAGGCATTGTTCCTTATGAGAGCTTATGGCATCCTTATATTTCTTTTTGTAACAGGCATATTTTTCGAGACCTGTCTGTTCATACGGCGCTCCCCAGGTAGTTTTCCTCACTTCCCAATAGCCATCAGGTCCCCATTCCGAGATAAGATAAGGTTTTGTCCAGCCATATTTTCTGAGAGTCTGGGGCAATGAATAAATATCGCCATAGGTATTAATTCCCAGGAGATCGAGATCGGGACATCTCTTTACAATATCCGCCACCTTACCCATCATACTGGTACCAATCACTGTCATTACCGGATGGTTTGGATCCACCGCATGAATTGCCCTGGCTGCCTGGTTCACGGCATCCCACACTTCCGGATTAAAGGGCTGAAGGGGAGGAACATAATCCAGTTCATTTCCGATTGCCCACATTAATACGGCAGGATGGTCCTTAGTTCTCTGTACAATTGAAATAATATGTTCAGTCTGTTTTCTGATGGCTGCGGTGTCGTTGTAATCCATCCCGTAACGCTCAGCATTTGCAGGCAAATTGACAAGGGCATTCAGTCCCAGGCTTTGTGCCTCATCAAGCTCTTTCCTGTGCCATCCTGTCCTGATTGAATTTCCTCCATATTCTTTCACTTTGGACAGATACTCATTGCCCACAACACCTTTTATATAAAAAGGTTGACCATCGACCTCAAGTTTCCAGGACTTATCCTTATTTAAAATTTTCACCCGAGCAGGCTGTCCCGAGATTTCAGATGAGTAAACCTTAAGGATCAGCAAAACCGGAATCATAGTCGTTACAAGAATGAACTTACGCATACCAGGGTCTTTCTCTTTTGACTTCACTCAGAAGAATATCACAGGCAATATTTACATCTTCGACCATCTGAAAATCATACATTCCGGCACAGACAAAATCTGCGCCATTTTCAAATGCAAACCTGAATCCATCCTTTGGCAAAATTGAACCCGCCGCCATAGTCTTGAATGCAATGAATGGCTGTTCCAGCGTTTTCATATATGCAATTGTCTCGTCAGTATTGAAGCAGAAAATATTATCGTGCCATTCGGGGCTTTTAGCAGACCAATAGTTATGATGATGAAGTGTCTTCATCCAGAAATCAGGTTTAAAACCGAAATCGACGCATGCCTTAATGGTTTCAATTTTATGTGCTCCTACACCCGTCAGTATTCCATTCTCCTTTATCAGATCAAGTACTTTTGCTATCGCATCAGGGTTTCCGTTTCCCATATAGTAATCAGCAGTCTCTCCCTGGATATAACATGCAATGGCGCCTCCGTCAATTGCCCTCTTAACCTTGGTGATATACTGATCAAACGGCATTGGAGAGGAACCCTTGTCATCATAAAGGAGTCCTGCACAATCTGAAATGAACTGTATCTTACCGATTCCCCTTTTCCAGTATTCATCTATCAGTGAACATAAAATTGGATTGGTCAGCAAAGTGTTTATACCGCACTGCTCTGCCAGTAAAAGAGTGGCAAAGATCTTTTCCTTCTGATGGTATGCCTTTACAAGCTGGGAAACATAAATAAGGTCGCGTGAGTGAGCATATCCTGAAAGAAGATTACCGCCCAGGATCACCCTGCTAAAGGGTTTGTCCTTTATTTTTGCCATAGGGATCTTACTTTTAAGATCTTTGAGACTGGCATTATTAAAAACTTTTGCACTTGCTCCGGTCACGGAATCCACAAGGTTTCTCTCCTCATAGCTTTGCCATTGCTTTTCTCTGAACACTGCATATCCAAATATACCAAGAAAAGGAAGGGATGATAATCCACGTATAACCGATCTTCTGTCAAGTTTGCCGTTATCCGTCTTATCCTGGGGTTCAGAAAAAAGGCCAGTGTCAAGTTTTAAAGTGACAGGAATCCCCTTTTTTCTGTTCTTCTTAAGAAAAACTCCCAGTCCGAAATAATTACCCGTAGGAAAAAGAAATAAAACAAAAAGTGCAAAGAACTCAACAATATTCTTGTCGACCACCAGGTAATTCCCTTCATGTGGGACACCGAAATCAAGCCTTGTAAGAGGAGGATTTGCAATCCAGAACAGCCCAATAAGCACCATGCCGGCAATGACAAATGGTCTGTCAAACAATCCGGTAAGAAGTGCCAGCCCAATCATTATCAAACCCCATATGATTACGAAATTAACGATTCCCAGAATTGACGGATTGCCGGCAATCCAGTGGAAGAAGCCGGCAAATATCCAGTTGGAGAGCGACAAGAAGTCGGCAGACGACCACGAAGGGGTAAATGCTTTTGAGATTCCTTCGAACAGGAAATGCCAGCCTATTACGATCCTCAGCAAGGCAAGCGCATAGATTTTTATGCGCTCTGACATGGGAGATAGTTGTACAGACATATTTCGGGTTTTGGTCTATAAAATAAAGATAATAAAACAATAATATAAAAAAAATTGTAGGGACAGGTCGCGACCTGTCCGCACGATAACAAATCGCGACCTGTCCGCACAATAACAAATCGCAACCTGTCTCTACAACAACAAATCGCGACCTGTCCGCACAACAACAAATCGCGACCTGTCCCTACAATAGAATTCCTTCAATAAAGGTCAGGGAATACGGGTCCAATACCCTTTCACCCGGTTCCATGACTCTGCTTTCCCAATTCTTTTCGATCCAATCAGGATCAGAAGCGGCATCAGCGAAGGTTCTGTCATTCAGCTCCCTGATTTTAATATTCCCTGAAAATCCTTTGACCATTACTTTTTGTTTCTCAGAGGTGAAATTCATCAGAATCAGTTTAAGCCTGGATCCATCAGACAAAGCCAGACTATCAACTTCGAGAGGATGTGATGATGTGCTGAGAATCAGGCTGAATGATTTATCCTTCAGCAGCCAGCGGAAAAGGTGATAAACAGGAAATATCATGCCTTTGAATGCCTTGAAATGTTCAGGCCATCTGGAATCATGATCACCCTGTATAATACCCCTTTCGCCTGCAGTCTCATAAAATGTGATACCTTTCACCCCTGACTCGCCAAGGTATTTGATGCTCCCTGCTGTCCAGCATGCACCGAATAATGTCATAATACGGCTGTCAACCTGTGGAGGAATCATCCTTTCTTCAAGCGGGTTTTCATAATTTTCAACATTTGCATTGAATCTTCTCTGCAGATTAACGGATGAGATCCAGATCCCCTTTTCCCCTGCAAACTCCCGGGCGCTGATAGCCGTAAAAGCCTGGCCTGCCAGATTTTCAACCATCGTGGTATTATCGGAGGCATGTTCCTGTGGATGTACTGAATAACATATAATATCTGTGAATGTCGATTGGGGCACCTTACCGTTCAGTTGGGCGAAATTTGCATTGGTACCGCAGCCTATTCTTATTCCGGGAAGAATCCTCTTCAGGATAGGGCTGGCAGCATTGATAAGCTGATCAGAGGTTACTGCCTCCGATTTATGAAAAAGGGAGATAATTGAAATTTCAGGTCTGGAATGAGTCAGCCAGGCGGCGAATTCATTAATCTGTGCGAAGAAATCATTATCAAAGAACAGCGCCAGCTCAAGGGAATAGTTAAGGCTTACGGCTTCCCTGACAGCCATATCGGCCTGCCTGATCCAGTCAGGATTGAAGAGGTAAAGATCGGCACGGTAATGATCAAAAGAGAGAGCTCTCAGAATACCGGTTTCATTTTCCGTTAAGGCAAACTGACGTGTAGACCTTACTATGCCAATATGGGGCATGGCAAATGTGCGGTGTCTATCGATCACTATATTATTCCTGTCATCCTCAATTGCTTCATGGGCAACTTTTCCCTTGAGTATAAATTCAACTTTCTGAGATATTTTTTCTCCTGTTGCAATTGTTACAGGACAAGGCAGACTGCCCGGAGTACAATAGGTTTTGTATGAAGCGTCTGTCCAGTTTCTCTGATCTTCAGTCTCAAAAATATCACCAGTAAATTTAAGTTCGCACTCTAAACCTGAAGGATTCCATCTCATAGCTCTTATATCTGTGAAGATCTCAACAGGGCTGATAAATACCGGGAATGTAATTGCTTCTGAATTACCATTGCTGTGAGTGATTGAGCAGGGATAGCCTGCACAGCCTTCCACAGGATGGAGAATGCAAAAGCCTATCCGGCTTTTTTCAAAAGTTTTCAGTGCCACCCCTTCGAAACTGAAGGTCAGACTGCTGTCAGAATGTCCCTCGATCCTGTAAGTGGCTGAAAAATCTATATCTCCTGACCTGTATAGGCATTCATACTCTATTTTGAAAGAATCAGATTTTATGTTCAATTTTTCTCCGGATATGACCGGATCAATTGTCAGCCAGTCCTTGTCGCGGACAGCTGAATAGATCATCCGTATCAGTTCATTTTTTCCTGCCGACAGATATCTGATGTTCCCGTTCTCATATATCATTGACAGCATACCGGCCCTGAGGGCGATCTGTCTGTTGTTTTCACCATGGCTCCCATGCCAGATCGTCTCTCTGTCAAGGGTGGACAAGGATTTGGAAAGTGAATTCATTTTTGGAAATGTTTATTTAGTCTTCTTCAATAATTAACAAAAGATCTTCACCGGAAGGTGAGACCACTCTTTGTACCGATTTTTTATCAACCTTGAATCGCTTCACTATTTCACCTGACCGCGGATCATAGAACCTGCCGGAGAAACTGTTACCGGCAAGGTAGCCAAAATCCACAGTAACTGACTGTAGCTGCGGAATATAGGAAACCATAAGTTTCTTATCAGGACTCACGGCTGTGGTCACATAGTTTGGTTTTGACCAATCACCATACCCGGCCACCACTGCCTGATGCTTAATATCCGGGATCAGGGTCCACCAGGGAAGCTGTTCAAAAATACGGATAAAGTGTCCGAGCTGGTCAGCACCAGGATAATGTAATATTTCCCTCCAGTCGGATGGAAAATTCCACAAATCGGAGCCATATGCCTCTCCAGCCCCTCCGCAAAGCATTGTCCAGTAAGCCTGTCTTCTGATAACCTGTGATTCTCCCATATCGTTATCTTTTCTTCCTGAGCCTTCATACTGGGATTCTCCCAGAACAAAGGGCATAGTATCAGATTTACTCCATTCACGCAGTGCTGCTTCATATACATGGGGCTCCAGGTCAGCGGTAACCCATTCGTTCGGCTTTTCACGCCAGTAAGTATAGATGAAGCTGAATCCGAGCCAGTCAGAATACTGAAATAGATCAGTACTGGAATGGGGAGGAGAAGCATGATAGGTCATGAGCTGATGCTTCGGAGCCGTTTCCCTAAGGCCCTTGAAAAATGCAAACAGTGACTCCCTGTCTCCTTTCGGATCGTTATCACCACCCATAATCCAGAAAAGATTATTAAATTCCTTAAATTTCCTGCCCAGATACTGACCATATTGCCTGTTCTTTTCAGGTCCGTTCTTCCTGAAAGGCTTATCCGGGCGACCACCGAATCCCTCTTCGCAGCAACCAAGCCAGGGCTGCGACATAACAATCAGCAAGCCAAGGGAATCAGCCTTACCGATTATCTCAGCCACATGGTCATGGTAAGCCTCATTTGGTTTGGCAAAATCGTTGTCGTCATAGAATGGCTTTTGTCCATACACGTTTTGCTGTTCCGGATACATCACAAGCTGAACCTGTATGGTATTGAAGCCCTGAGACTTCCTGTAATTCATATACTCAACAGCGTCAGCAGTGGTCAGCTGGGCGAATATCTGCCATCCTGTATCTGCATGATATAGAAATGGCTTTCCATCCTGATCCACAAAATAGCGGTGATTATCGCTGATTCTCAGTGGGAAACGGGGCTGACCAATCGCAATTGAAACATTAACCAGTATAAGAATAATTACAAGTATCTTCCTCATATATAATCAGTTATCAATTAATAAAAAAGAAAGGTTTACCGGTACTCTGAAAAAAAAGGGATTGAATTTACAGTCCCTTTTTTTCAATATTTAATCATTTATTAATATCCTTCGGTCGGGTACCGTTCCTCCAGTGTTCCTCAATCTTCTCAAGTGTAACATTCTTGGTTTCCGGGATGAAGAAATATCCCCAGACTAAACTTATTATTCCAACCAGTGCGTAAAGGTAAAACGCTCCTGCCGGATTACCCAGATCCTCTCCCTTCAGCATGATTGAAGAGCCATGAAGTGTGAGCCCCTTTACCAGCTTAAAAAAAGTAAAGGCCACAATCCCGTTAAACAGCCAGTTTGATAATGCTCCTATGCTCGAACCTATACCTCTTACACTGAGTGGAAACACTTCAGAAATAATAAGCCATCCGAGAGGCCCCAGACTGATAGCAAAAAAAGCAATATAGACCCATATAAGACCTATTGTAACCCATTTAATTGAGTCGCCAAGTGTCGACTGAAGGGCAAAACAAGTCCCCATAGCAATAAGAGCCACAACAATTCCGGTAACTCCGATGAAATAAAGTTTTCTACGGCCGAGCTTATCGATCATAAATAACGACAGAATCGTAAAGACAACGTTCACCACTCCAACGCTAACAGAAGCCCAGACAGCTGCCTGTGCATCTTCAAAGCCAGACATGAGAAATATCTTCGGACTATAATATATGATTGTATTGATCCCTGTAAACTGCTGAACAAACATTATTCCAACAGCAATGATTAGCGGTACCCTGAGCCATTTTTTAAAGACCTCATTCCATTTAACTTTATTTGCCTTATCTGCCTCAATATCTGACTTCATTCTTGAAATTACCTCTTCCACAAGCTCAGGATCCTCCACTTTTTGGAGCACGTCACGGCATTTGTCCTCATATCCCTTGCTGATCAGCCATCGGGGAGTTTCAGGAAGAAAGACCATTCCGATAAACATTATCAGGGCAGGGATCACACCTACATAAAACATTGGCCTCCAGCATGCATTAAAAGCAGGATCTCCGTCAGGTACTGCAAAGGCTGAATCGCTGAGGTATGAAACCATAATTCCTATTGTGATAAGCAACTGAAACATAGAGACCATGGTACCTCTTGTCTTTGTGGGAGAGATCTCGGCGATATAAAGAGGTACTGAAAATGATGAAACGCCTATAGCAACACCCAGAAATAACCTTGCAAATACCAGCATTAAGGGACCTGTAGAGGCACCTGACCATACTGCACCAATAATAAAGATTATGGCAGCGGCAAGGATAACCTTTTTCCGGCCTACAATATCTGCAATCCTTCCGCTGAACATTGCGCCGATAACTGCCCCCACAAGCCCGGCTGTGGTAATTATTTCAATCCAGTTGTCGGCAATACCAAAAGCTTGCTGGAAAAATGGTATCGCTCCCGAAATGACACCTGTATCAAAGCCAAATAACAATCCTCCTGTTGCAGCAATGGTAGCTATAACAACAACGAGTTTCTTATTCTGTTTTACTTGTTTATTTTCTGCCATTGGAATTTATTTTAAATTTATAATCAGTAGTAGTGTCAAATCTTACAGCATTTCCGGCTTAACAGATACTGTCGGTTCAGGTTAAATAAACCAGGGAACGAAGTAATAAAAATAGTTTTTAATTTCATATTGAAGTACTTTCTCCAAAGTAATTTTTATTAATATTGAAGATGGGCAAGTGCTGAAATTAAAGAGGATTGATAAAAGCAATACAAAAAGCAAAGAGTGAACTGTGATTTAAAGAAAACACAAATTAATGAAAATCTCTGCAGATAAGTTTCTTACTGACTACCGGTTATATTCTTCCTTTATTGACATTGAGGATCTGGCAGGAGTATTTACTGAAGAAATGAATTTTGGTCTGGAGGGCAAGAAGGATTCACTCCGGATGATTCCAACCTATATTGAAGCCGACAATGATTTTCTGACTGATACTCCTGTTCTGGCCATAGACGCCGGAGGTACTAATTTCAGGGCAGCAATTGTAACAATCACCGGTTCGGGGGAAACATTGATCGAAAATCCAGTCAGCTATAGAATGCCGGGTCTCGGTACTGAAGTAAGCAGCAGGGAGTTTTTTGCAACCATAGCGGGCTATATCAGGCCCCTCTCAGACAAGGTTGAAAGGATTGGATTCTGTTTTTCATATCCTACGGAAATACTTCCGGATAAAGACGGCCGCCTGCTGAAGTTCTGCAAGGAGGTGCAGGCACCTGAAGTTGAAGGTCAATTTATCGGGAAAAGACTTCTTGAGACACTTGGAACTCCCGGGAAACAAATAGTGCTTCTTAACGATACGGTTGCGACGCTGCTTGCAGGAAAATCAGCCATATCGGGCAGATCCTATGATTCATTTATCGGATTCATCCTTGGCACCGGAACAAATACCTGTTACATCGAAAAGAACCGGAACATATTAAAAAACAAGTTGCTAAACCCGAGACAAAGCCAGATAATAAACATTGAATCAGGGGATTTCGGAAGACCACCAAGAACAGGACTGGATATCCTTTTCGACAAGACAACTGCCGATCCGGGAAGCTATACATTTGAGAAAATGTTCTCAGGAGGATATTTCGGGGGCCTGGTACTTTTTGTATTGAAGGCTGCTGCCAGGGAGGGCGTTTTTGAGGATCATAGTGCGGAAAGAATAACTGAAATTGCTGAATTAACATCGTGGGATGCTAATTCATATGTTGCTGAACAGGCCACACAGGAAAATCCTCTTTCGGAATCCGGACTGAATCTGAGTGATGCTGAAAGCTGCAAAACCATTATTGATGCACTGACAGACCGGGCAGCAAAACTTGTTGCTGGAAGCATGTCTGCTGTTATTCTTAAATGCGGTAAAGGAACAACTCCTGAAAAACCGATACTTATCACAGTGGAGGGTACAACATTTTATAAACTGATCAATTTCAGACCGAGGTTTGAGATCTATTTAAATGAATACCTGACTGACGGCAGAAAGAGATATTTTGAATTTACAGAGGTAACTCAATCCAGTCTTATAGGAGCCGGGCTTGCTGCGCTGATAGACTAGGTTCATTTTATAAAAGTTTCTGCGGCCGTCGTCGTATGGATGGAAGATTATAACATCAGATTCTATGCCAAGGTTCTGCAATTAAAGGACTAAGTGCAAAAAACAATAACTCTGCTATAAAAGCTAAACAAATTTTACTTTTCTACGGCATAATGTTTTAGATCCATCGGGCATTTCAGCATAGGTTAATAACCAGTAGGAGCTGGTCGCTTGTGGTAATTTCAGGACAAGATTATAAGTCTTCCCTGAAAGGTAAGTTACTCTAAACTGAGCATCAGACCTTGCCACTTCCCGATTCTGATCATCCGGGAGTAACATCCTTATGTTACCGGTAAGATTCCTGTATTCATCATTGACTATCATTACAGGAATTATTGCGTCAGTGTCTTATTTTGCCGCTCCCGGAAAATAACTTACATAAATTCCCAGTGGTTTGAATGCTTCATTCAGATAATCGACATAAACTTTTACTGACTCCACTGTCCCGGGATTTTTAAAAATATCTCCTGTTATAGCTCCAAATCACAAATGTTTGTCATCCTGAGCGGAACGTAGTGAAGCGTAGAATCTATTGCTAATTTAACATTTTATCCGTTTACCAATAATGTACTTATAAAGATATATTCTGTTTCCCCTCAATCAATTCAATGCGTTTTTCTCCCCAGATGAATGAAGCCTTTATTCCCGGAGGTAAAACAATATATCCTTCGATACCTGCTCCGCGTCGTGCAAATGAAAGTTCAATATTTCCGGGATGTGCCGGATATATGGCATCAAGCCTCTTCAAATTTCCCATAGATGGAGCAATTTCTATTTCCCTGCAGCCTGGAGCAAGAGGTTTAATACCGCATACCGTTCTAAAGATGAAATAGTTTGGCGAGCTGCTCCAGGGATGGCACTCAGATCGTTGTTTATCCTCACCCCATTCCAGAGGCACCTCGGCAAAGGTAGTCATACCGCGTTCTTTCATCAGCCTCCACTCGGACAATTCATCAGAAAAGTGTTCCTGCAGTCCTGTCTTATTCATTGCCTCAAACAGATAGAGATGAAGAAAAAGGTCGACCTGCCCGAACCAATCCTTTGGTTTTAGTAATCTGGTCATTAGTGACCTTGCCTCATCACCTTTCACCACTTCGGAAAGAACGGCCAAAATATTTGTTATCTGGCTGATCTGTTTATTTGAGATAGATTCAGTATAGAACCCGTCCTGATTCTTACACAGCTTATTTACTGATATACATATCTCATCAGCTCTTCTTTTCAATTCATCAGCTTTTTCAGGTTTGCCCAGAAAGCTGAAAATCGCTGATGCATGTCTCAGGGTATACGCATATTGCAGTGTATAAAGAGTATTATTACCATTATAAATATCAGGAGATTCACCATTTATGTAATGCCTGGGCCATGCAAAGGCTCCCCACCACTCCATTTTACCTATAAGACCATTAGGCTGCATTTTTCGTTCGAACCAGTCAAGGACATTCAGTATCCCGGGTTCAAAACCTGCTATAAATTCCCTGTCATCATTCCACATCATATAATCGTAAACCTGGTCTATCCATATAAGTGAATAAGAGGGAATTATAAGATAGAAGGGATTCGGATAACAGGCAAATGTCAATCCTTCAGGAATTCTTGACTGGTCAAACTGTATGAGGGCATTTCGTGTAAGGCGGTCATCGCCTGACAAAGTCAGCAGTGAAAGGTTATGAACGCGTGAATCACCGGTATACTGCATTTGCTCATAAGCTGCATCGGAGAGCAGCATATCCTGCGCACAATTGCTGACAGTTCGCCATCCTGCCTCCATCATCCAGTCATAATCACTGTCCCCGGTTTTGAAAGAAGCCTTTAGCTCAAGAGGGGCTTTGCACTCTACATTATAATATGAATTTATTGTAAGCGGCTCCTTCCCGGTTTCAATATCAAGCTGGATATAGCGGAAAGCTCTGATATAGGTCGGTTTAAAAAGTCTGTTGCTGCCTCCGTCAGGAATGAAGATATCTTTCAACCCAACCATCCTTTTGCCTTCAATCTCATTCCTGTTTCCCTTTGGTGACTTATTGTCGACTATCATATTCTCGGCATACATTGCACGGATCAATGAGTTTTTGCCGCCGCTGACTATCAGCTCGGGGTAACCCATTGTTTCATGCTGCTGGTCGATTAATATCGAAATTTTTCGTCCGGGAGGAATGATGAGACTTCCTTTATCCTTTATAAATCCGTCATTCATTTCAATGCCTGACATTCTTCTAATGGCCGGAAAACCGACTTTTTTCTCAGCCAGGATAGCGGTCCTTCTTGGTATTAGCATCTTACCTCCGCCATATAGTATACCTCCCGCATATTGATGACCCCTGCCACCGGCAATATCACCCAATTTCGCAGGGAGCCATGAACTGTCATCAAATTCAGTCCTCTCCCATCCCCAGGGATAAATTTCTGCCCTGACACTGTCGGTAGGATTGCCGACATACAGACCGAAATCGATGGTGCTCCTGTCATTCATCCAGTCGATATTCTTTGCTGTTATTGCCTTGTTATGAAAGCACTTCCATGCCCCTCCCTCTGTATTGACAAATCTCTCCTTTTCAGAGTCTCCCTGAAGTATGAAAGAGGTCATCTGGGAGAAGAAGGTAAAGGATCTTTTTGGTCCCCAGTTTATGACTTCAGCAGCCAGGGTATTCTTCCCGGACTGAAGATATTCTGCAATATCCACGGTTTCATATAACCAGTGTGAAAGATCTCCTCTTGCAGGTCCGCGGAGAACATATTTTCCGTTAACGAATAGCCTGTAATGGTTATCTGCCGAGAGATGTATTACAAATGATGAAGGCTTTGACTGAAGGTTAAAGTTTTTACGGAATATTATAACCGCATGCTCCTGAGGTTGTACTGTGGGATGCATGATCCATTGTGCGCTCCAGGTTATATCATCAGCAAGGGAGACTGAAGAAAACGTAAAAAGGACAAGCAGTACAGGAAAAAGTCGCAATATTTTCATAATTTACTGTTAAATCTTTTAATAAATGCATCGGTTTCATTTCGTTTTTAAAATCTTTGCCCACGTAAGCAGAGATTTTTCCGGAGGCTATGGCATTAACTAACATGGCAATAACAACAAGTCCTGCACCATAGAAAAACAGCAACAGATTGTCTGAAGGTAACTTAATGTAATTTATAATTATTTTCCAAAACGATTCAGCGCATCCGCAAGAATAACTGCGGTAGCGGTAGCACCGGAACGGGTGGCACCAGCTGCTTTCATTTTCAGAAGATCATCAAGGGTGCGTACTCCTCCTGCACATTTTACCTGAACTTTGGGCCCAGAATGCTTCCTCATAAGTTCAATATCCTCAACAGTGGCTCCCTTATAATTAAAATCACCATTCTGCTGCTTTACGAATCCATATCCTGTTGATGTCTTGACAAAATCGGCTCCAACCCTTGTGCATATTTCGCAAAGATGGATTTTGTCCTCTTTTTTGGTTACATAGTCTGTCTCAAAGATAACCTTCACGATCGCCCCGTTCTTATGGCAGGTGTCAGTAACAGCTTTAATTTCACTTTCAACATATTCCCACTCGCCTCCCAGTGCCTTGCCAATATTGATAACCATATCAATTTCACTGGCTCCATCCCTGCATGCCTGTTCAGCTTCAAAAACCTTAACTCCTGTCGAGCTGTTGCCATGCGGAAACCCTATTACGCAGCCCACCTTAACATCAGAACCTTTCAGCTGTATAACAGCAAGCTTAACTGCGTAAGGTTTGACACATACCGATGCCACATCGTATTTTAAAGCAACTTCACATTGTTTTTTAAGATCATCATCCGTATGTGTCGGTTGAAGGATGGAATGATCGATCATTTTTGCCAGTTCTCTTTCACTTATCATTTTTTTCTTATTAATTATTGATTTCCAGGTTTGTTATCTGTTATTCTGTAAGACAAATATTATTTTTTCATTAGAGTCCGCATTCATAAAAAGTTTTCTTAAAACTTAATTATAATGTATTCCCGAAAGAATATTTTTCAGTATTGCATAACAATGAACTGTATACTGACAGGTGTTCCCTTTTAGTATGAAACCTGAGACAGATCAGAAGCAGCGGACTGCAAGCCTTGATCACAAGAAAGTCTGCCGACTCCTCCTCAGCCAGCACTGATCTTAAATCCTGTCCAATCCTTAAGGAGTCCGGTCACCTGGTCATAACAGAAATCATATTTCCATTCAGATGCCTGATTGTAAGAAGGCCTCCCTGCAGCATAGGCTTCCAGTTCCAACCCTCCTCTCCTGCCCTGTCGCTCTCCGGCACCGGTCTCTCGTCAACCAGCACCTTGCCAGGTTTTGCGGTCAGCCTGATAAGCTCTGTAGATTTCTTATCGAAAGTACGGTAATCAAGGATTGTATTATCTATCTGATCTGCCGGTACAGGGGATCCGTAAAATTTATTTATTGCGGGTGGATACTCCATAAGCTGTATCACTGAGGTCGAACTCAGAAGATGATTCTGATCCGAAGGGGCCAGTTCGGGCCGCCAGGCCATAGCGCGCAGATAGTGCCTGACATAATCGCCGTACCCGTCGGTCATCCAGATTTCATCTCTCGGATAACAGTTTTTCCCGTCATTGTCAACCATATATGTAGCCCAAATCAGCTGCCTGACGGCATTGACAACGCCGGACTGATCACCTGTAAGGGCTGCAAACTGAAGTTCGGCAGATCCCTGGCGTGAAGTATGGCTGTTACCAGGTACACGATATGCTGTCTGTTCGTTTACCACTTCCACACCGTACTTTTCCCACTCCTTATTGCCCAGAGTCTCATAAACCCAGTCAAAAATTCCTCCGACTTCTTTTTTCCAGTCAGGAAAATAAGCTGGATGGTTCATTATGAATTGCGCAAATGTAATGGCATTTATCTGCGTATCGCTCCAGCCCGGGACATCCTCAAAGAACGGTCCCCATTTGTTGCTTTGAAGCGGATATTTTTTCATCCAATCCAGAATTTTGTCAAAGGCTTTTTTATAGCTCTCCGTATCTCCTACCTTCATATCAATGAGATTAAGAAACAATTCCATGGTGCCGGACCAGTTTGAAGTATAACTGCTAAGCTGATCAGGCTTTCCGTCACCCGAATTATTCAGCAGACGGCCAGTTTCACCGGTAGCTGCATTTACCTTGAAAGGCAGCGGAGAGTAGTTCTCATCACCCTTCTCCACATGAAGCGCCAGAGTATTTGCAATTTTCACGGCAGTTTCAAGATATATTTTGTCAGTGATATTAGGGTAGGAAGTGGTGGATGTCATTTTAAACAGCTTAACCAATTCGAGACCGAAAGAACCTGCTTTATCCGGCTGGGTATATCCCCTTCCTATAACCATATCGCCATCATAGATCCCTGAATAGATGAGAGTGTTGTAAGGGTAAGGAATGTCTGGCCAGGCAGCATCCGGGGCCGAAAGGGAGTGCGTAATATAATAATCGGCAATAAACTTCATCTCCTCTTTAATAGTCTCATTGCCGGTATAACCATACAACAGGTTCCAGGAAGAAAGTGCCATGGCAAACTGATCTCCGCCAATTCCCCTCCTGTCGTTGAAATCAGGACGCCAAACCTGATGGTCCATATAATATGGCAAGCCGTTCTTATCCGTACGCATGGAGTACCAGAAATCCCAGACCTTGTTAATTACAAAATCGAATGATTTGCCCGGATCTGGAGAGTACCATGGAAGAATGCTATTGTCAGCAGCATTGAGATGAAGATTGTGATAGTGGAACAGCTTTTCATCCAGGATAGTCTCCTTTACTACATCCTGGGAAATGAGTGAAGCTGGTTTTAAAAGCATGCCTAACCCAAGGATAACACTGAAACCTAAATTCGTTTTCAACATGGCTGGAATGGTCATTTTAAGTTCAACTATTATAAATCTAAATATATGAAAAATATATTCAACCAGGATGTTTTCCACGAATCTGTTTATGCCTGCACTTAACTTGAGGGTAGATACTGTCTTAAAAGTCAGCTTCCATTAACCGTAAGGCTTGCAAAGTCCGATCAATAGAATCATCAGCCAGATGGTGTCGCTCTAATAGCTATTGCTTTCTTACTTATCGAAATAACATTGGAACTACCCGACACTCTAAAGAACTCAGTGGTTAAATATTACCAGGTATCTGTGTTGTGAATAAAAGTCATATCTGAATAATTCTATATTAAATCAGAAAAATTTTTTAGTTAAAAACTGTTAATTCCATAACTGGATTATTGCAGCTGCATTCGCTTTGCAGACATAACAACCTGATATTCTTAAAAATGGTATCAGAAATGAGATAATATGAAGTTTAGGCATTTTAAAAACCATATACTATATTTGTCTGAAAGATGGAGTTACTGCAGGATTTGGCAGTCTTTGTGTTTATTATTTATACTTGAAAACCCTACAAACCTGATTAATTAAAAAATCTCCTTAAAACAGCTTACCATGAAGAATCGCAACAAATACACCATTGGTCTTGGTTTTGCTCTGACTCTAATACTTATTACACTCGTGATGGTTATGACGGGGAATGGTTCAAAAACCGGACCTCTTCTCATAGCCTGCTTTATAGTATTATCGTTTGCTGTAAAAGGATTTCAGGCTACTAAAGGTTTATCTTTTACCATGTGGATGTTTACGGCAGTCACTGCGGCTATGTTTTATCCCCAGTACTTTGTTTCGATGGGCGGCTTTCCATTGAAAAGCCTTATTGTGCCGCTATTGCAGATAATAATGTTTGGCATGGGATCACAAATGAGTCTTAACGATTTCACCGGTGTTATCAAAATGCCCAAGGGCGTGGTTATCGGTGTCAGTGCCCACTATCTGGTCATGCCGGTAATGGCATTTGTTATTACCCAGATCTTCCACTTCCCCCCTGAAATATCAGCAGGAATTATACTGGTTGGATGTGTCCCGAGCGGACTTGCATCGAACGTAATGTCACTTCTCGCAAATGCCAATCTTGCACTGGCCGTTACAATAGGCGCCATCACAACCATCATCTCCCCTTTTGTCACACCTTTTCTTATGAAGGTGATCGGTGGTCAGTATGTAGCAGTTGATGTATGGAAAATGATGCTGGATATTATTCACATGATGATCTTTCCGATTATAGCCGGATTTATTTTCAACCTGATAAACGGAAGCAAGGAAAATTCAAGGTCAAAAGCTATTGAGTTAACAGCCTATATGGTAATAATCCTTGTTGCAAACCTGATTTATGTGAAGGTTCACCAAACCGGTTTTTCAGGTTATCTTATAGCCTCAGCCAAGTCTCTGGGTCTCTTCTATCTCCTCCCTACATTCGTTGCAATCCTGTTCCGTTATTTCCTTAAGGGAGATAAGGTACTTATGAAAAAAATACTGTCACTCCTGTCGATGGTAGGAATTGCTATTATCGTGACGGTAATTACTGCTGCTGGTCGTGACAGCCTGTTGAAGGTAGGTGCTTTATTACTGATAATGACTATTTTACATAATGTTGCAGGATATGTACTTGGATATGGAGCTGCCTGGATGTTTAAAATGCCAGAACAGGACCGCAGAACCATTGCTTTTGAAGTTGGTATGCCCAATGCAGGACTGGCTTCGGGTCTGGCACTTGCTATGGGCAACATTGCTACCATAGGTCTTGCCCCGGCAATCTATGGTCCACTGATGAATGTAACAGGGTCGACACTTGCCAGCTGGTGGAGGAGTAAGCCGACTGATAATGATGAGAGTAAAGGTTAGAGCATAGATCGGATTGACCAATTTATTTCATGACTGAAAACTATGGAACTCTGTGATCCCGGCAGCTATCGGGACTCTGTGAAACATTTGGTTATAAAGAAAATGAAAAGCAAAAACAGTTTATTAAATAATTAAATATTTTAAGATATGAACAACAGAATAGTGACTTTCGGAGAAATCATGCTCCGGCTGGTTCCGCCAGGATTTGAGAGGTTCAGCCAGGCCAGGCAGTTTATGGCATCGTTTGGCGGCGGCGAGGCCAATGTTGCCGTTTCACTGGCCAACTTCGGACTAAAAGTTGATTATGTGACCCGCCTGCCTAAAAATGACATAGCTGAATCATGCCTGATGGAGCTTCGGAGATTCAAGGTCGGAACCGACAAGATTGTGTTCGGAGGTGACAGAATGGGCATTTATTTTCTTGAAAACGGTGCTGTTGCCCGTGCAAGTAAGGTTATTTACGACCGTGCAAATTCTGCAATTGCCGAAATAAAGCCCGGGATGATTGACTGGAATTCCGTTTTTGAAGGAGTTACCTGGTTTCACTGGACAGGAATAACTCCTGCCATTTCAGAAGGGGCAGCCCTTGTGTGCAAAGAGGCTATAGCAGCGGCAAACACCAGGGGGATAACAGTTTCGACCGATCTCAATTTCAGGAAGAACCTGTGGAATTGGGGCAGGAAAGCAGGAGAAGTAATGCCTGATCTGGTATCCGGATGTGATATTATCCTCGGGAATGAGGAAGATGCAGCAATGGTTTTCGGGATACATCCTGCGGATACGGATGTAACCAAAGGTCAGGTGGAAGCAGCTGCGTATGAATCAGTATGCCGACAGCTGATGCAGAAATTTCCTAAAGCAAAAAAGGTAATTATAACTCTGCGGGGATCCGTAAATGCCAATCATAATACCTGGTCGGGTGTTCTGTTTGACGGGAAAAAACTTCTTGAGGCTCCCCTGTATAATATCACTCATATTGTCGACAGGGTTGGCGGAGGAGACAGTTTCATGGGAGGACTCATATATGGATTAATCACATACCCGGGAGATGACCAGAAAGCTCTTAATTTTGCAGTTGCGGCATCGTGCCTTAAACATACCATTATAGGCGATTTTAACC
Organism: uncultured Bacteroidales bacterium; assembly: GCA_963789465.1. Classification (GTDB taxonomy): domain Bacteria; phylum Bacteroidota; class Bacteroidia; order Bacteroidales; family VadinHA17; genus LD21. The sequence goes on along the minus strand of CAWBLL010000019.1, from coordinate 184,277 downwards.
TGATGACAGTCAGGGAGGTGGAAACATTAATGGGTGGAGATGCCTCAGGACGGGTCTCCAGATAAGCAGTTTATAAGCAACAAACACAATTCATTCTGATAATTTAAATTACAAATAAATCATATAAAATGGCAAGGTTTACAAGAATACAGGTGGCTTTAAAAATGGCTGAAGAGGGAATGATCCCGGTCTTCTACCACAACGATGCCGAAGTGTGCAAGAAAGTTATCGAAGCATGTTATAAAGGAGGAATCAGATTGTTCGAGTTTACAAACAGAGGCGACTACGCCCATGTAGTATTTGAACAGATTAACAAGTTTGCAGCTGCAGAATTTCCCGATATGATCCTGGGAACAGGTTCCGTCATTGATGCACCTACAGCGGCTCTTTACGTTCAGCTGGGATCAAACTTCATTGTGTCTCCGATACTGAATGAAGATATGGCTGATTTGCTGAACAGAAGAAAGATACTATGGTCACCCGGATGCGGATCTGCTTCTGAGATATCAAGGGCCGAATCACTGGGCGCCGAGATTATTAAAATCTTCCCCGCATCACAGGTTGGCGGGCCCAAATTTATATCGTCAATTAAGGGTCCGATGCCATGGACACATATAATGCCTACCGGCGGAGTTGAACCAACTGAATCGAATCTCACCGAATGGTTCAAGGCAGGTGCCATCTGTGTTGGAATGGGATCCCAGCTCATTAAATCTGCACTTATCAAGGCAAATGACTTCAGGCAGATAGAACATGATGTGAAGGAAGCTGTTGAACTGGTAAGAAAAATCAGGCAGCAATACCCAGCAAGGCTCTAGATGACAGAACTGAATATCAGAAAGATTGTAACAATTAAATTAGGTAAAAATGATAGCAGACGTATTAAAAAACAGGCAGATTTATGCCTCTATATCCCCCAGGATTAAAACTGCCCTCGAATACATTGCAAAAACCGATTTTTCGCTAATTGAGCCGGGGAGATATGAACTCGACGGATCAAATCTATTTGTTCTGGTACAGGCATACGATTCAATTCCAAGGGAGCAGGGCAAATGGGAATGTCATCAAAAATATATTGATATTCAATATATTGCAGAGGGCATGGAACAAATTGGCTGCAACAATATCGATAAAATGCAGGTAAGCACCGAATACAATCCTGATAAGGATATAGCTTTCCTGTCGGGAGAAGGAGATTATATAACTTTCTCGAAAGGCTCGTATGGTATCTTCTTCCCGGATGATGCCCATCAGCCAAAGATTGCAGTAAACAATTCTCCTGTAGCGGTCAAAAAAGTTGTCGTGAAAATTAAAATATCTTAATTTCAGGCATCCTTTAGCTGCCAGTTGCGGACCGACATCTGATGAAGGAATTCATAGCTGTATGGGATCATCCTGATAAGATGCAGGAAAAATTTCGGGTTAAAGCTGCCAGTATTGTTATTATCTGGCAGCTTTTGCTTATTTTAGATATTCAATTTCCCAATAAAAACAGGCAGGAATCCATGAAAAAAGCAATCATTTTTCCAATCATTGTGCTTGCTGCTCTTACGGCATACGGTCAGGGTAACGATCTGGACAAGGGTCAGGTCAATTACACTCCTTCCGTTGAAAATCTTGAAAACCGGCAATGGTTCCAGGATGCACACTTTGGTATGTTTATCCACTGGGGAGTATCGAGTGTCCTTGGAGAGGAGATTGGCTGGGCTCTTTCGGGTAAAGATATCAATGAATACAGAAAGAACATTACTCTGTTCGATCCTGAAAAATTTGATGCGGCAGCCGTGGTAAAGCTGGCCAAAGAAGCCGGGATGAAATATATAACATTTACAACAAGGCATCATGACAGTTTCAGCATGTTCAATACCAGGTATTCCGACTGGAGCATTATGCACACTCCATACGGCAGGGATGTATTGAAAATGCTTGCCGACGAGTGTCAGAAACAGGGTATCAGGCTCTTTTGCTATTATTCCCTGGCAGATTTTTACCGTTCCGATTATTGTCAGGGAAATGTAACCAAAGCAACAGGAATCATTGGGGATTGCGATTGGGGATCATATCTTCAGTTTCTCAGGCATCAGCTTACAGAAATCCTGACAAATTATGGCCCAATTTATGGAATCTGGTTTGATGGCCATTGGGACCAGGTAAATATGCTGCCGGATAACACCACGGGAACTCAGAAGAGAGAGTGGCATTATGATGAGATTTATAAGCTTATTCACGACCTTCAGCCTGGCTGCATGATCGTAAATAATCACCATTTGGCACCATTTCCCGGCGAAGATTACCAGACATTTGAACGAGACCTCCCCGGAGAGAACAAAGGTGGGGGTTTTTCAGGCGATGCCAAAGTCTCACAGTCACTCCCCCTTGAAATGAGCGATATTATAGGCCATAGCTGGGGATATGTGACCAATGATACTCTTAACCGTTCCAGCACAGAACTTATCCACCTGCTTATAAAAGCGGCCGGATTGGGTTCAAATTTTCTGCTTAATATCGGACCGACCCCGGAAGGAGAAGTGCGTCCGGCACATCGTCAGCGCCTTATCGAAATTGGCTGCTGGATGAATACATATGGACAAACTATTTACGGGACCCGAAGAAGCTGGATGAAACCTGCCGAATGGGGGGTCGCGGTCGAGAAGGGTGACACTGTATTCCTGCATATCATTGATCCCGGAAAACTTGGAAATCAGCTGGTCTTGTCAGGTTTTCCATATAAGGCAGTTAAAGCCGAGTGGTTTGGAACAGGAAGACCTGTTGCCTTCTCTGCTGACGATGCAAGCGGTGAAATAAGATTCAGGCTTCCACCCTTAAAGTCTGATGCCATTGACCAGATAATCATCCTGAATACCTCAGGAAGGTAAAATCTGAAGATTACAAGCCCGGTCTCTAAAGTTTCACAAGTGTAATAATTCAAATTTCATCTCATGAGAGTCACAAGCCATCAGATATCCTTAAAACCCGCTTTATTATTGAAGAGATCATCAGTGGTCCTGCCATCAATAATTATTGCAGGCTTCTTGTCTATTCTGCCCCTTGGACAATTAAATTCCCAGGCTGCACCCAAAATGGCTGAGAAGGATGAATTCAGATGGCTGAATACAGCCCGTATCTTTCTTATTGATGCCTATCAGCCCCCTTTTGCTCCCAGACTTGAGTTCGATGCAGAAAAACTGGCACAAACCATGGAGGAGATGCATGTCAATGTGGTGCGTATGTCAACCATGGGTAAATATGCCACTATACAGGGCATAAGGTTCTCTACTCATCCCGACCAGGGAAACAGGGATCTCTTGTCGGAGATGATAGCTGCTGCCAGGCCGAGAGGCATAAGAGTTATCCCATATATCTCCACAGGACATAAACTGGCCTGGTCAATGGTTACAAGGGATTATCCAGATTATGCCCAGAGGACAAAACCCGGTGGAGGTCCGGTCGTTGACCATATGTATGTTGGAGAAGATATGGGCGCCGTTTGCTGGAATACATCCTATCGCCAGGCTTATCTGGACTATGTGACTCATGTGGTCAGGGACTATGATATCGATGGGATCTACTTTGACTCCTGGATGCCTTTCTATTTCTGGCCTGGGAAACAGGTATGCTATTGCAAAGGATGTGTCGAAGGATTCAAAAAAGCTACCGGGCTGGATCTTCCGTGGCATGAAAATGATTCTGATTATTCAGCCGGTGATCTTGAAACAATAGAAAAATACCATGCCTGGTACCGGGAGGAGCTGATTGGTGTGCTGAAGGAGGTAAGAAGAATTGTTAAATCGTTCAGGGATATCCCATTGATATATAATATTAATAATCCTGAAAAGATTGTGCGTGAAGATCCGCGTGTTATAGCTTCCATGGATGCTTTTTTGTACGAAAGAGGAGAGTCAATGCTCGAACGCGCCGAGGGTGTCAGCCTGGCAAAAGCCCTGGGAATAAAGGTTATGCCCTATATCGGCGGTTACGACAACTGGCCCAGGCTGGTTAACAACCAGCTCGATGCCCAGCAGGAGATATTTACAACTCTCATGTTTGGCGGTGCCCCTATTATTTCACAACCGTATCCATATATATATGATACACTTAACCGGAGGTTTGTAACTTATCCTTTTAAGATCATAGGCGAATATGAAAACCTGTTCAGCTCCATGGAGAATCAGCCATACGTAGCTGTAATATATGATTCCTTTGATCCGCCAGGACATGCAAAGGAGAACTGGTGGTGGAAAGCCGATGTTCGTACGTCAACACTCGGAGCATTTGCTGCCTGCCTTTACGGACATATTCAGGTAACATCTGCCATGCAGTCACTGCTCGACGATCCGGACAAATTGTCCCGCTACAAAGTGGTTTACCTTGCCGATAATGTATTTCTGACTGAACATCAAATAAAAAACATCAGGGATTATGTTAATAACGGAGGAGGACTGATAGTCAGCTATGCAACATCTCTCTATGACAGGAATAAGGAACGAAGGACTACTTTTGCCCTCCAGGATCTGGTTAAGGTACGGCCTGTCCCCTTGCCGGAAACCCTGAAAAGCTACCACGCCATGATAGGTGGTCCGAACGATCTCTACTATTTGAAAAGAAATGATTACAGTGTACCCGGCCCCCGGTGGAACAACCAGCTCATCCCATTATGGTATTATGAACCTGTGGAAGTACTTGAAGGCGGCAGGGTTATAATGGATATAGTTACCGGGGACGGCAGAAGGCCACTATTACCAGGCATAGTAATGTCTGAAACTGGCAAGGGAAAGGTAATTTATTCATGTTCTTCACTTGAAAGCCTCTATTACAGCAATGGGAATATTGTATTAAGAGATCTTATTGAAAGCCTGATCTCAGCTGTATCTCCGTCTCAGGCGCCATATACGGTGGATGCCCCGGCCGGACTAATAACTAATCTCACGCGTTCCGGAAACACTTACCTTTTGCAGATGACAAACTGGACAGGCAATAAATTTGAAAAAACACATGTAATCGAGGATTATATATCACAGGTGAAGAATGTTACCATCAGATTTCTGATACCTGCCGGAAAAACAGTAGATGAAGTAAAGAGTCTGACCGGTTCAGGAATCTCCTTTAATATCTTAAAAGAGATCGTTGAAATCAAACTCCCTGAGGCAGGCGCTTATGAAGCGATTAAAATCAGGGTGCACTGAGAATTTAAATCAAATACAAATCCGGATAATCAACTTAAAGAATTATGGGAAGACTTACAGGAAAAAATGCCTTTGTCACAGGGACATCACAGGGGATAGGAGCCGCCATATCAAAAGTCCTCATAGAGGAAGGCTGCAACATCTGCATGCATTATTTTCACTCGTCGGAGGAGCCTGAAAGATTGAAAAAACTTGCCGACTCTCGTAACCAGAGGGCTACGATCATAAAGGCGGATCTCACGGACGAACATGATGCAATAAGATGTGTTAAGGAATGCGCTGACTTTCTTGACACATTCGATGTTCTGGTAAATAATTCCGGAGGCCTGGTACAACGCAGATTTCTGGCTGAAATTGACAGTGATTACTGGCAAAGGGTAATCGATATAAATCTCAAGACAATGATGTTGATTACCAGGGAGTCATTGGCATATCTTAATCAAACAGAGGGATCATCAATTATTAATGTTGCTTCCCTGGCAGGAAGGGCTGGTGGTCATCCCGGTTCACTTGTCTATGCTGCAACCAAGGGCGCAATGCTTACATGGAGCAGGGCCCTTGCCAGGGAGCTGGCTGCACGGGGGATCCGGGTGAATGCGGTTGCACCGGGATTTATTGAAGGAACAGCCTTCCATGACACCTTCACCACGAAAGAATCGGCAATAAATACTGTTATGGGGATACCCCTGGGTCGTTCAGGGCGTCCTGAGGATGTTGCGAGAGCAGTAGTATTCCTGGCATCAGAATATGATGGATTCATAACAGGTGAGACCCTTGACATAAACGGAGGCGTTTACTTCGGCTGAAATTTTAAGCCTGTTAACCCTATTTATAAAAACATCTTCATGCTGCTATGGAAATGCCTTAAATATAGCTATCATGCTGAATGACAAACCGTTGAGAATGCGCTGGGTAATGATCAGCTTTGCGCTGGTTGCCACAATTCTCAATTATGTTCACAGGTTGTCATTTGTATATCTTTCTGCCAATGGCTTTCTGAGGGAACTTATTCCAAATGACTCGTTCGGATACATTGCAACCAGCTTTTTTATTGCCTATCTTATCTCGAATGGCGTATCCGGATTTATAATCGATAAACTGGGTACACGTTTGGGTTATTCACTTTGCATGGCCTTCTGGACCACAGCAGGTATATTGCATGCCGTTGCCAGATCCCCATTTCAGTTTGGGATTTTCCGTTTTATGCTCGGCATTGGTGAGGCTGGCAACTGGCCGGCAGCAATAAAACTGACAAGCGAATGGTTCCCTCCTGAGGAGCGGTCAACCGCTTCAGGTATTTTCAACAGCGGGGCAGCTGCAGGAGCGGTCATTTCACCTTTACTGATAGCCTGGCTTGGAACCACTTTCGGGTGGCAGGTCTCCTTCCTAGTCATTGGTGTTTTGGGCTACCTCTGGCTTGCCTCTTTCTGGTTTACTTACTATACTCCTGAGAAGTTAATCCGGGAAGCAAAAGCCAGAACGCTGCCACCAGTCAAGCTGCTAAAAAACAAATTTGTTTTTTATCTGACCTTGTCGAAGGTATTTATTGATCCAGTGTGGTATTTTATCACATTCTGGATTGGCAGATATCTTGCCGACACCTATGGCTGGGATCTGGCCAAAATCGGATGGTTCGCAGTCTTTCCTTTTTTTGTTGCAGATATTGGAAATATCCTGGGAGGATTATTTACCCAGATGATAATAAAAAAGGGGGTTCCTATTCCGAAGGCAAGGAAAATCGGCGCAGGACTTTTCGGGTCAGTAATGGCATTATCGCTATTGCTCGGCCCTTTGCTGATAAACGGCCCCCTCTCGGCGTTAACGGTCCTGGCACTGGCAGGCTTCGGATATGCCTCCCTTTCCGCGAATCTTTTGGCATTTCCGGCAGACGTGGTACCCCTTAGCGCCACTGCTTCAGTCTGGGGCATTGCCAGTGTCGGGTCCGGGCTAGGCGGAGCAATCTTCCAATCCCTCTCTGGTGTTGCAGTGAAAAATCTTTCAGCCAGATTCAATTATGCTGTTGCATATAACTTCGTCTTTTTAGGATATGGAGTCATAGCCCTGATTGGTGTCCTGATTGTACTTTTCATGACCGGCCCGCTTGTCCGAAACATTGAATTTCAGGAATATGCCAGGCCAAAACCTTTGTAATAATAAATTATATTACTCTGATATAATTTTTATAATTTAAGGCTCGGAAAATTTAAACTGTATTTAATATCAAAATATGAGCAGAATTATTGTAATCGGAAGTTCAAATACGGATATGGTGATAAAGTCAAAGAAACTGCCTGTGCCGGGAGAGACGATAATCGGAGGAACATTTCTAATGAATCCTGGCGGCAAAGGAGCCAACCAGGCCGTTGCAGCAGCCAGACTAAATGGAAAGGTGACATTTGTTGCCAAGACGGGGAATGATATATTCGGCTCAGAGGCAAAACAACTTTTTGACAATGAAAATATCGATACAAGGTATCTTATCAGGGATGAAAGTACTCCTTCAGGAGTTGCCCTTATAAATGTGGACGAAAACGGCGAAAACAGCATAGTTGTTGCATCAGGCTCAAATGGCACCTTATCGGCTTATGATATCCATGAGGAGGTATTTAAAACCGGACCCGATGATATCCTGCTGATGCAACTGGAAATACCGGTAAGCACCGTTGAATATTCTGCACAAAAAGCTGCTGCCAATGGTTCCAGGGTAATACTAAATCCCGCTCCCGCAAGGCAGTTGTCGGATGATCTAATGAGCTGCCTCTATATGATCATTCCAAATGAAACCGAGGCAGAAATCATGACCGGCATCAAAGTTACTGACAGGGAAAGTGCAGAAAAGGCGGCAAGGAAACTTCATTCGAGGGGAGCCAGGAATGTAGTCATCACAATGGGTGGATCTGGAGCGTTTCTATATACCCGGGAAAATTCCAGGATGATATCTGTGGTCCCTGTTAAAGCAATTGATACAACGGCTGCCGGAGATGTTTTTTGCGGCGCTATTGCAGTCGCCCTGTCTGAAGGAAAAACTGACGAGGAGGCAGTGGCCTTTGCAAATAAGGCCGCTGCTATTTCAGTGTCACGCATGGGTGCCCAGGCTTCAGCCCCTTACCGAAAAGAAATTAACTCCTGAAGCCATTTTAGCGGGCTTGAAAACCTCAGATGAAAGGTTCATGCCTTACTTTTGCAGGACAGGGACACAGAAACAGCTAAATAAAAACAATATCAAATACCTTATAATCAATGAAAAACATCTCAACTTTATTTATTTTGATAATCCTCCTCTCATGGAGTTGTTCGAACAAGTCGAAAGAGCCTGCTGTCAAGCCAGTGAAGATAATTTTTGACACGGACCTGGGTCCTGATTATGATGACGTAGGAGCTCTGGCCTTTTTAAATGCAATGGCCGACAGCGGAAAAGTTGAGATCCTGGCTACCGTGTCGTCCAACAAACACGAGCTGGTAGCACCATCCATAGATGTTATAAATACATATTTCGGCAGGCCCGGATTGCCGGTTGGCGCCCCAAAAACAGCAGGAGTGAATATTAATTCTCCCTACCATTGGGCTGACACAATCATTGCCCGTTATCCTCACACGGTAAAATCAACCTCAGATGTTCCGGATGCCGTTGAAATTTACAGAAAAGTCCTCAGTTCAGAGCCTGATAGCAGTGTGACTATTGTGACGGTTGGATTTCTTACAAATCTGAGTAACCTGCTCAAGTCAGGTCCAGATATTGTCTCTCCTCTTTCTGGCAGGGAACTTATTTCTAAAAAAATCAAGATACTCGTATCCATGGCGGGGAGATTTCCTGAAGGTAAAGAGTTCAACATTTATATGGATTCAGTTTCATCGGAATATGTCTATGAGAACTGGCCGGGAAAGGTAATATTCACCGGATGGGAAATTGGTTCCAAAATATTTACCGGACTGAAATTAATTAATTCCGGTATAAACAATAGTCCTGTGAAGGATGTTTTTAGTATATCGATTCCGATGTCTGAAGAAGACCGAAACGGAAGAATGAGCTGGGATGAAACAGCAGTGCTGATTGGTGTCTATGGCACCGCAGGCTTTTTCGATACGGTAAGGGGAAGTATTATTGTTCATCCGGATGGAAGCAATGGATGGAAAGATGATCCTGAGGGAAGAGATGTTTATGTGGTGCAGAAGATGCCAGTCAGTGAAATGAGCAAATTTATTGAGGATAGGATGATGCACCAGCCGGTACAAAAAGTCAGATAATAGCGCCATACGATTTCCTTATTTCAAAACCGGCTATAATTTGTTATAATTACATAACTATTTTATTCATACTAATCGCTTCAAACACTTACCTCCAATGGCAAAATATAATCTTACCCCTGTCGATGTCCCCCATGTTAACACGAAATACAGAAGGATCAAAACACAACTTCCCGTTCCCCAGTCTGAAGAAATTTTCAGGGCTCTGGCTGAATCGGAACCGGTATCGATGATGGGTCAGCCACCCGTAATATGGGATAAGGCAGAAGGATTTCAGGTTTTCGACAAGTGGGGCAACAAATGGATAGACTGGTCATCGGGCGTCCTTATCACGAATGCCGGTCATGGAAGAACAGAAATTATCAGAGCCATTCAGGATTTGCTTGACAAAAAACTTCTTGCCACCTACGTTTTTATCCATGAGAAACGTGCCGAGCTGACTAAAATGCTACAAGCCATCTCCCCTGATCCTTCCGATTATTTAGTGTTTCTGCTGAGCACAGGCAGTGAAGCAACGGAAAACTGCATCAAACTGGCGAAGAGTTATGCAATCGAAAAGCACGGGCCCAAAAAGAAATATTTCATCTCCTTCAACAATGCTTTTCACGGCCGCACCATGGGTGCCCAGCTGGCAGGTGGCAATGACAGGTTGAAGACCTGGCTGATCGATGAGGGCAGTACATTCATCCAGGTGCCTTTTCCTGACGGATATAAGAATGAGAATACTTCCTTTGATCTTTTTCTTAGTACAATTCGGGACAAGGGCATCCAACCCGCAGATATTGCCGGAGTGATGACTGAATCTTACCAGGGCGTAGGTCCTGATTTCCTGCCTGTTGAATACGCCAAAAAACTGGAAGAATTCTGTCGCATCCATGATATAGTTACAATTTTCGATGAAGTACAGGCAGGTTTTGGCAGAACAGGAAAAATGTTCTGCTATGAACATTACGGTGTTAAACCGGACCTTATAGCATGTGGAAAAGGGATCTCCTCATCACTGCCGATATCGGCCGTCATTGGAAGAAGAGAGATCATGAGTTTATTTGCACCCGGTTCAATGACCTCTACTCATTCAGGAAGCCCCATCCCTGTTACGGCTGCAGTCGAAAGCCTGAAGATCATACAGAAGGAAAAACTGGTAGAAAATGCTGCAAGACTCGGTGAAATTTTAATTCCTGAACTCACAAGGATCAGAAACAAATATCCTGACGTGCTTGGATGCATCCATGGCTTGGGCATGGTAGCAGGCATACAGGTTGTCAAAAAGGGAACAAAAGTCCCTGATTCGGAAATGGCTCAAAAAATAAATGAAAAATGCTTTCATAAAGGACTTCTGATGTTTGCTCCTGTCGGAATAGCAGGCGAATGCCTGAAAATAGCCCCACCTCTTGTAACAACGGAGGAAGCATTACGCGAGGGTATAAGTGTCTTCGAGGAGGCATGCGATGATATCCTCGGAAAATAAACATTATTCAAAATTCTGACCCATGAGAAGCTTAGATACTATAATTATCGGTGGAGGAATGATCACCAATGATCTTTTATTGCCTTCCATATATCATTTGCAGCGAACCGGATTTGTGAATAATATAAAGATATGTGCGCTTGATTCAGCTCCGCTTAAGGCACTGAAAACGAACCCGGAGATCTCAGCTGCTTTCCCTGGCCAGGATTTTGAAGCATTTCCAAACATTTCGGAAAGCGGGGACAGGAAATTTCCCGATCTGTACAAGGAGGTGCTCGCAGGCATGAGACCAAGGCAGCTGGTAATAGTTGCAATGCCTGATCAGCACCATTATACCGTCGTTATGGATGCACTGAGGAATGACCAGCATATCCTCTGTGTAAAACCACTTGTGCTGAAATATGAACAGGCAGCTGAAATTGAGAAGATTGCCCATGAAAAGGGATTATTTGTCGGCATTGAATATCATAAACGATTCGATCGCAGGTCGCTGATGGCAAAGAGAAGCTGTGAGCTGAAACATTTCGGCGAGTTTGTCATGGGTGAGGCAAAGCTCATTGAACCTTATTACTATCGCTCATCAAATTTCCAGAACTGGTTCACTTGTGACAAAACGGATCCATTCGTATACATAGGTTGTCATTATGTCGATCTGGTATATTTTATAACAGGACTGAAACCTGTTTCAGTCTCCGTTTCAGGAATTAAGGGTAAATTCCCGAACGGCAATGAAGGATATATGTGGGCACAGGGAAGAGTCAGGTTCGAAAATGGAGCCATACTTTCAGTAATTGATGGTCTGGGATATCCTGATCAGGGAGCAGGAAGCAATGATCAGAGCCTTCAGATGTTCTTTGAGGGAGAGGGCAAAACAGGCATGATAAAGCATAATGATCAGTTTCGCGGAGTCGAACACTCATATCTCGAAGGGATAGGAAGTGGCGGATCTTATTTTAATTATGTAAGTCCTGACTTTTATAAACTTGTCCCCTGGGAAGGTTCCGGTTATAAACCTGTTGGCTATGGCTATGAATCTGTTGCTGCGTCAGTAACAACCGCGTCTCAGATTGAAGATGCGGTACAAAAGATGACTGATAGTGAATCCCTGAAAAAGAGAAGGGAAATGATAAAGGATGTCGACAGGAAAGGCATTATCGCAACTCCGGCCAACAGCTATATTAACGAATTGGTTGTCGAAGCGGCACGGTTATCCATTTTAAGGGATGGACAAAATGTTGATATTATATACGGGGATTCACCTCACACTGAGATCCGTTCTGAAAAATAACTATATCTGAGACAGCCTGTTTTGCATAAGTCAAAAGTTATTGTCAAGTGAAAAATAAACTTACAGTTATGAAAAATGCAACCTTTTTAATTTCATTTTCGATCGTGATTATGCTGGTTTGGTCCTGTAGCAACTCGTCCTCCGGGTACAGGAGCATTTCCCCTGAAGTTCTTAAAGACAAGATTGCAGGAGGCTGGGCAGGAAAAATGATTGGTGTGACTTACGGAGCTCCCACAGAATTCCGGGCAACTGGCAGGATATTTGATGGCCCCATCAACTGGAGCCCTTCCGATATCCACGGAAGTATCTGGCAGGACGACATTTATGTGCAGCTGACCTTTCTCATGTCGATGGACAAATATGGTATGGATGCACCTGCAAAAAAATTCCAGGAAATGCTTGCAAAAGCCGGGTATCCTTTATGGCATGCAAACATGCAGGCCAGGAAAAACTATTTCGACAGCATTTTTGCACCGTTGTCAGGGAGTCCGGATTTTAATATTCATGCCGATGATATCGACTTCCAGATAGAAGCTGATTATATTGGGTTTATGTGTCCGGGGATGCCCCGCAGCGCTACCGAAATAGCAGGCAGGATAGGTCATATAATGAATTACGGGGATGGGGTTTACGGAGGGATATTTGTCGCTGCCCTCTATTCCGAAGCATACTTTGATAACGATATACCCAAGATCATCGAAAAGGCTCTAAAATCGATACCTGCTGAAAGCGATTATGCAAAAATCATAAATGATGTAATATTGCTTCACAAACAATATCCCACAGACTGGAAAGCCTCATGGCAGGAACTGCAGAATAAATGGGGAGAGGTTGATATATGCGGGGCCGGCATCCCGTTTAACATAGATGCAAAGCTAAACGGGGCTTACATTGTAATCGGGCTTCTTTATGGAGAAGGAGATCCGAAGAAGACGCTTGAAATTACTACCAGGTGCGGAGAGGATTCCGACTGTAATCCATCAAATGCAATGGCTGTTCTCGGAGTGATAAAAGGTTTCAGCGGGCTGCCTGAAGATATGCAAAAAGGTGTAACTGCTATTGGCGACTCGATCTTTATTAACACCACCTATTCATTCAATACTGCCGTTACTTCTACAGAGATGTATGCAAGTAAACTTATTTTAAAAGACGGCGGAAAGATTACCGGAAAAAAGGTTATGATCAAGCTACAGGATCCGGTGCCTCCTGCAAATGAAGTATCGTTCCCTAATGTGGTATTTGACAAACTGGAATACGTATTTGAAAATAACGCCTGGAAATTTAACGGGAAATGGGGTACATATGAAGTGCCGTCGGGTACGGGTAAGGAGATGGTCAGGCAAGCGAAGTACAGTGACAGGAAGGGAGATGAAGTGATCATTCCCTTTAACGGAACCGGGATCTCAATAACAGGCAACTGGTTCAGGGATGGCGGCCTTGCTGACATATATGTCGATGGCAAGCTGAATCGCACCATCGATACCTATTATAACTTTGCAAATCAACAACATACGGTAAGCATCTGGCATGTATTCAATCTTCAGCCCGGCGATCATACCGTAAGGATCGTTGTAAAAGGAGAGAAACGACCGGAATCAGATGGGGAGCGGGTATATATTGTATCAGCTACAATTTTTAAAACAGAACCAAAGAAAAACGAAATTTATAAATTCTCTTTCGAAAAATAATATCCTCTTACTTTTATTTTAAATAACATGTTTATACCTCAAAATTATTCCCTGGCTATCATCCTTTGTGTTGTAACAATGCTTTGCTGGGGCTCCTGGGGAAATACCCAGAAGCTTGCCGGCAAATCATGGCGTTTCGAGTTATTTTATTGGGATTATGTTCTTGGTATCCTATTGTTTTCTGTTCTGCTTGGTTTCACCCTGGGAAGCCATGGTCAGGCAGGCAGAGGATTTATTGAAGACATAAAACAGGCTACTGCAGGTAATATGCTCAACGCATTTCTCGGAGGAGTTATATTCAATGCCTCAAATATCCTGCTTGTTGCGGCTATGGCTATTGCAGGCATGGCAGTGGCCTTTCCTGTAGGGGTGGGAATTGCTCTTGCCCTGGGGGTGGTTGTTAATTATGTTTTTGCCCCACAGGGTAACGCATTGTGGCTTTTTCTGGGAGTAGCGTTTATTGTAGCAGCAATCATTACCGATGCAGTGGCTTATAAGAAACACAGCACCTCACTGAAGAAAGTCTCCGGAAAAGGAATATTGCTGTCCGTGGGTGCAGGTGTGCTTATGTCTCTTTTTTACAGGTTTGTAGCGAGTTCTATGGCAACTGATTTTGCTATACCGGAAGCCGGAAAGATGACCCCGTATTCTGCCCTGTTTTTCTTTGCTGTAGGGGTTCTGGTAAGTAATTTTTTCTTTAACTACTTTATAATGAAAAAGCCGTTTGACGGAGAAACTTTGTCATTCAGCGACTATGCCAGGGGCACATTTGGGATGCATCTTACAGGCATCCTGGGAGGTATCATCTGGAACCTGGGTATGGCCATGAGCATTATTGCATCGGGCAAGGCAGGATTTGCAATTTCATACGGACTTGGACAGGGTGCCACACTCATTGCGGCATTATGGGGCGTATTCATCTGGAAAGAGTTCGCAGGGGCATCCCGAACGGTCAGCAGACTGATATTTTTTATGTTTCTGGCCTACCTGGCAGGGCTGGCCCTGCTGGTTTATGCAGGAGCCTGACTACATAAGATCTTTCTCAAATGCCTCCTTGTCGAATTTAAAACCGTCGCCCAGGAATTCAATAATTTTGGAGGTATCTGAATAGGCATTGCCCAGGCAGGTTGATGCTCCGGGAGAGGGAGTTATATTGAATATCAGGTTATCTCCCAGAAGCTTTGCCTCACCCATTTCCAGTTTTCTGGTGGTATTGTTTACAATCTGAGGCCTGGTTCCTCCTATCCCTTTGGCAAATTTAAGCTCCGTGAGTTTTATAGATGGTACGATTTTTCTTATCTGCCTGATAAAAAGGCGTCTGCCTAAAAAGGGCAGGTCATACATGAAATTTACAAAAATGTAACTGAACAAAACCCTGTCAAATATAATATTAAGCAGGCTGATCAATGGGTTGATGCCTATCCCGAAGGTTTTCCAGTATTCGGTAAAAGTTGACCAGTTATGTCTTTCAAGCTGAAAGATCGGTTTTGCTGTGGGTCCAAACCTGGTTACTTCTGAGTTATGAACCTCCGGATCTCCGTGAATAGCAGCGAATGGCAGCTTGGGGACCTGGATGGTATATACCTTTCCATTAAGGACTTTTGGAGCCGTGTAGAAACTACCGGCCATTGACAGCACAGACAAGTTCTTGCCATATCCCAAAGATTTCGCATACAGAAGACTGTGCCCTCCGGCTGCAAAGACGACTACTGAAGCTGAGATCTCTCCCTTGTTTGTTTTTACACGATAATGATCGCCGTTTTTAGCAATTGTAAGTAGCTTTGTATCGAGTTTAATTTCCAGATCAGGGTGTTTCTTCAGTGCATTATTTATAAATGAATGGCATAGCTGTTTAAAATCAACGGTATATCCATCTTTTGTAACCAGTGCAAGTATTTCCTGGTCCGGATCCCTGCCCTCCAGTATCCTTGGTTCAATACTTCCGATTTCATCCTTCTCTATCATTCTAAGATTAGGGAAAAGCTGGCTGAACACCGGATATCGGTCCCTGAGCTCCCTTACCTGGTTTGTGCCGACAGCAAGGACCATCTTGGAATACCTGCTGAAGATTTTTAGTCCGTTATTTGAATTTTTCTCAGCCTCAACATATTTCATAACCATATCAGCCATCCTTTTGACACTTTTAGCCTTCTGGAGTGAATAGTTTGTTTCTATATCACCAAAATGAAGAGTCTGGCTATTATTGTACGAGGCAGAATTTACAAGGCCAAAATCGGAATACTTTTCTATCAGTCCTACCTTCCTAATATTCGTATAATTACTCAGAGTGTAAAGAAGTGCGGTCCCTGTTACACCTCCGCCAACAATAAGTACATCAAGTCTGGAATCTGATTGGTTCATATCTTTATTATTAATTCTCGTTCATCCATTGGAATATATTCGTGTTTGCCGTAGACGTTCTTAAAGGCAGGCCTGATAAGTCTTTTTGCACTGAAGGTGAGTTCCTCTATCCTGTGGGTACACCATCCGGCGACCCGTGCAACAGCAAACAAGGGAGTATAGAGCTCTTTGGGAATGTCAAGGCAGGCATAAACAAATCCTGAATAGAAATCGACGTTGATGCAAACAACTTTTGTTGATTTTTCTCCTTTAAAAACCCTGAAAACTTCTGGTGTTAATCGCTCGACCAGCGCATAAAGCTCAAACTCATCAAGACGACCTTTTTCGATGGCAAGTTCTCTTGCCTTTACTTTCAGAATAGCAGCCCTCGGGTCAGAAATAGTATATACAGCATGCCCCATACCATATATTTTTCCTGACATATCATTCGCTTTTTTATTAAGTATTTTCAGGAGATACCCCTCCACCTCTTTTTCATTTGTCCAGTCCTTCACATGGGCTTTCAGGTTCTCCATCATCTCCAATACCCTTACATTTGCGCCACCATGCAGAGGACCTTTCAGGGATCCTATTGCAGAGGTTACAGAGGAATAAATATCTGTTTCTGAAGAGCTTGTAACCCTCATGGTAAAGGTTGAATTATTACCTCCACCATGTTCGGCATGCAGTACCAGCAGCAGGTCCAGCAGGTCGGCTTCAAGTTTTGTAAAACCCGTACAATCTCCTTTTATAAGATAAAGGAAATTCTCCGCAGTAGTCATATTTATCTGAGGATGGCGTATCGACAGTGTCTTCCACTGATAGAGATGTCGCAAGGCCTGGTACGAATAAGCAACTATTGTCGGGAATTTTGCCATTATATTCATCGACTGCCTGATCATATTATCCAGGGAAATATCATCAGGATTATCGTCCAGAGTGTACAATCCGAGAACGGATCTCGCCAGAATATTCAGCACATCTTTTCCCTTCATTGACAAAATCATATCTTTAACGAAATCGTCAGGCAGGGCCCGTAACGATGCCATATGTTCCGAGAACTCCTTAAGCTGCTCGATGGTAGGCAGATGCCCGGTCAGCAACAGATAAACCGTCTCATCAAACCCATGCCTGTCCTCCTTCTGAAAACCGTGGGTAATATCCTCTATATCGATACCTCTGTACAACAGCCTTCCGGGGATGGCCAACACCTTGCCATCCTCCTTCTTGTAACCCACCACATCGCCAATGTTTGTCAATCCTACCAGAACACCGGTAGCATCTTTGTTTCTCAGGCCACGTTTTACATCAAACTGTTCAAATAATTCATTATCAATCTGGCACGCTTCCTTTACCTGTTTCTCCAGAAGGGGAAAAAAACTCTTGTCGGTCATAAAAGTTGTATTAAAAAATTTTAAATCTAAAGATTTGAGATAATAACATCGGCAAATTCAGATGTTTTTACCAGCGTTGCATTCTCCATCAACCGGTGAAAATCATAAGTGACCTTTTTATTCAGTATGGTTCGCTCCAGGCCTGCATATATACTTCCTGTAACTTCCGGCCAACCCATATAATCAAACATCAGTGCTCCTGAAAGGATAACAGATCCCGGGTTTACTTTGTCCTGATTGGCGTATTTGGGCGCAGTACCATGAGTAGCTTCAAATATGGCATGACCTGTTTCAAAATTAATATTCGCTCCGGGGGCAATGCCTATTCCACCCACAATAGCTGCAAGGGCATCGGAAATGTAATCTCCGTTTAGGTTTAATGTAGCGATAACCGAATATTCATTGGGACGTGTAAGAATTTGCTGCAGAAATGCATCAGCAATAACATCCTTTATAATTACTTTACCGTCTGTTTCAGCCTGTTTCTGTATTTTGTCAGCGGCTTCAATTCCTTGTTTGTCAGAAATTTGTTTTTGTTGTGACCATGTAAAAACCTGGTCTGCGAATTCTCTTTCTGCCAGTGCATAGCCCCATTTCATAAATGAGCCTTCGGTAAACTTCATAATATTTCCCTTATGAACCAGTGTTACTGAAGGCAATTTCTTTTCAATTGCAAATTTGATGGCCTGCCGGATAAGACGTTCAGAGCCCTCTAATGAAACTGGTTTAATACCTATTGATGATGTGGCTGGAAATCGTATTGACTTAACTCCCATTTCTTCTATGAGAAACTTTTTCAGCTTGTCTGTCTCCGGCTTTCCATTCATAAATTCTATTCCGGCATAGATATCTTCTGTATTCTCACGGAAAATATGCATATTGACTTTCTCAGGGTGTTTTACAGGACTGGGTACTCCTTTAAAATACCTGACCGGCCTGTAGCAGGTATACAGATCCAGAAGCTGCCTTAAAGCCACATTCAGTGAACGCATTCCTTCTCCTACAGGCGTGGTGAGCGGTCCCTTTATCCCTACCAGGTAGTCTCTGAAAACAGCAAGCGTCTCATCCGGCAACCAGCTACCGGTAAGCCTGAAAGCCTTCTCTCCGGCGAGGACTTCTTTCCATTCAACTTTTCGGTTACCCTTGTAAACCTTTTCTACAGCTGCATCAAAAACTCTTACGGAAGCTTTCCAGATATCGGGACCTGTACCGTCACCTTCAATAAATGGGATTACAGGATTATCCGGAACATTTAATTTGCCATTAGCCAATTTGATTTTTTCAGGTACCATATTTTTAATATTATTTTCTTTGGTTTAATGATCTCTAAATTCCCTGGGTTTAACTGTTCGATTTTCTGATAAGGTTTAGCGCACTACCGGCTTTAAACCAGGCTATCTGGGTATCGTTAAAGGTATGTTTTGCCTGAATGGTCTCCCTTACTCCATCACTATGGTGCACTGCCAGGGTAATCAGCTTACCGGGGGAGAATTCTGCAAGGTCCGTAATATCAATTATATCATCTTCCCTGATCTTGTTGTAATCCTCCTTTTCGGCAAATGTAAGGGGTAGAACACCCTGTTTCTTAAGGTTAGTTTCATGTATCCTTGCGAAGGATTTGACGAGGACTGCCCTCACATTGAGGTAACGCGGTTCCATTGCTGCATGCTCGCGGGAAGAGCCTTCCCCGAAATTCTCCTCACCTATAACAACAGAACCGATACCTTCTGCTTTATAAGCTTTGGCAACAGAGGGAACTGTATCATACTGACGGGTGACCTGATTAAGAATGAGATTTGTCTTATCGTTGAAAGCATTCACTGCCCCGATCATGTAATTGTTAGATATATTCTCCAGATGGCCCCTGAATTTGAGCCACACACCAGCCATTGAGATATGATCTGTAGTGCATTTCCCTTTAACCTTGATAAGCAGTGGAAGAGATGTAAAATCTTTCCCGTCCCACTCCGCGAAAGGTGTCAGAGCCTGAAGCCTGTCTGATCCCTCAGCAATTGCAATACTTAAATTGCGCCCATCCTTATCAGGTTCCTGATAACCGTTCCCGACAGAACCGAAACCATTAAGCGGAAGTTCGTAGCCTGAAGGTTCGGCAAGCATGAACTCTTCACCCGAAGCATTAAGTAGTGTATCGGTGATTGGATTGAAGGTCAGCTTACCTGAGATAGCTATAGCTGTGACAATTTCAGGAGATGCGACAAAAGCGTAGGTATTTGGATTGCCATCGGCACGTTTGGCAAAATTTCTGTTGAAAGAATGAATTACAGTGTTAACGGGTTTCTTTTCAGCACCTTTCCTGTCCCATTGTCCGATACATGGTCCGCAAGCGTTGGCATATACCTCTCCTCCTATTTTCTTGAACAGATCCAGATAACCGTCACGCTCAGTAATGAAACGGATCTGTTCGGATCCCGGAGTTATTTTAAATTCTGATTTAGCTGAAAGCTTCTGCTCAAGAGCATTTTTTGCAACGGAAGCTGCTCTTGATATGTCTTCATATGATGAATTTGTACATGATCCGATGAGTCCGACTTCAACATTCACAGGCCATCCATTCTTTTCTGCTGTTTCTTTCATCCTGGAGATAGGAGTTGCTACATCCGGGGAGAAAGGGCCATTGATATAAGGTTCGAGCTCAGAAAGGTTTATTTCAATATACTGGTCAAAATGGGCAGCTGGATCCGACAAGATTTCTCTGTCAGAGACAAGATGCTCCTTTATATTGCCGGCCAGGTCAGCTACCTCTTTTCTGCCTGTGGCGACAAGGTATCTCTGCATGGAAGTATCATATGCGAAAATCGAACAGGTAGCTCCTATTTCAGCTCCCATATTGCAAATAGTTGCTTTCCCTGTGCAGGAAAGTGACTCCGCTCCTTCTCCAAAATATTCAACTATCGATCCTGTTCCTCCGTTTACCGTTAGTAAGCCAGCCACCTTAAGAATAATATCCTTGGGTGCAGTCCACCCGTTCAGTTTTCCTTTAAGCTTAATGCCAATGATCTTTGGAAGTTTGAGTTCCCATGCCATCCCGGTCATTACATCGACTGCATCAGCGCCTCCGACTCCAATTGCAACCATTCCCAATCCGCCGGCATTGGGGGTATGAGAATCTGTCCCTATCATCATTCCTCCCGGAAATGCGTAATTTTCAAGGATAATCTGATGGATGATCCCTGATCCTGGTTTCCAGAACCCGATATCATATTTATTACAAACTGAGCTCAGAAAATCATATACTTCCCTGTTGGTATAGATGGCAGTTTCCAGATCTTCAGAAGCCCCTGATCTGGCCATAATAAGATGATCACAATGTACTGACGCAGGTACTGCACTCTTGTCCTTCCCGGCCATCATGAACTGCAGAAGGGCCATCTGCGCCGTAGCGTCCTGCATTGCAACCCTGTCCGGAGCAAAATCCACATAATCGCTCCCCCTTTTGTATAATCCTGCCAGCGATTTAGTAAAAAGATGGCTGTACAGTATTTTTTCACTCTGGGAGAGCGGACGTCCAAGCTTTTTTCTGACTTCCGCGATCAGGGCAGGCATCTCACTGTAAAAAGTCCTGATCATTTCAATATTAAAAATCATATCTCTTTTTTTTATTTTCTAACCTGACCATCACCTTCAATGATCCATTTATAGGTGGTAAGTGCCTCCAGCGCCATGGGACCTCTTGCATGAAGCTTCTGTGTCGATATACCAATCTCGGCTCCCAATCCGAACTCAGCACCATCGGTAAATGCAGTGGATGCATTGGCGAAAACAGAGGACGCATCGACGAGACTGGTAAAGATCCGTATACGGTTCCTGTCCGCAGATATTATAGCCTCGCTGTGCTTCGACCCGAATTCAGCTATATGCATCAGAGCTTCATCGAATGTGTCAACTGTCTTAACGGCCATCTTATAGGAAAGGTATTCCGTTCCAAAAGATTCCGGCGTAGCTTTCTGAAGCAGTCTGGAAGGATATTTTCCTTCAAGAGACTGATAGGCTCTTTCATCCGCATAAATGATAACATCCGAACCTGAGCATAAACCGACAATATAATCCAGATCCTCCAGGCGATCCTTATGAATAATAAGGCAGTCGAGTGCATTGCATACACTAACCCTTCTTGTCTTTGCATTGTGAATAACTGTACGTCCTTTTTCCCGGTCACCGTATTCATCAAAATAAGTGTGGCATATACCTGCACCCGTTTCAATTACAGGGATAGATGCATTTTCCCTGACAAAATCTATCAGGCTCCTGCTTCCTCTGGGGATTATGAGATCAACGTACTCCCTGGCATTCAGCAACTGAGTTGTTTCATCCCTGCCTGCCGGCAGGAGATTGAGAATATTTTCGTCAAGACCCTCAGCCTTGAGAATTGACCGTATTATTTTCACACCCGCCTGATTTGAGTTTATCGCATCGCTGCCACCCTTCAAAATGCAGGCATTACCTGATTTCAGGCACAACGAGAATACATCAAATGTCACATTGGGACGTGCTTCATAAATAATACCTATTACACCAAAAGGAACCGATATTCTGGAAATTTCGAGCCCGTTCTGTCGCGTCTCCCTGGAAAGGACCCTGCCCAGCGGACTGGGAAGCGATGCTACATTCCGCATATCCACAGCAATGCCCTTAATCCTTTTTTCATCAAGCAGCAGACGGTCATATCTGGGATCTGACTGCTCCATCCGTTCAAGGTCTTTTTTATTCTCCTCAATAATGAATCCGGAGTTCTCTTCAGCCGCATCAGCAACTTTAAGAAGAATACCGTTAATTTTTGCCGTATCTGTTACTGAGAGCTTCCTTCCGGCAATAACTGCCTCTTTAAATATGTTTGTGCAATCCATAACTTTTTTTTTCTTCTGACAATATTCAGATATGGGTACTCCCCCTTACTTTATCATTAATTACCAGATAGTCATAATGAATAAATGGTTTATCCAGCTTTTCGCCGATATTCTGTTCAGCCTTTTTTGAGTCGAACTGAGCTTTTCCCAAACCGATGTTATTTCCCTTCCTGTCAATAATCCTTACTATATCTCCCTTTTTAAAAAACCCGTCAATCCTGGTTATTCCGATCATAAGCAGGCTGGTAACCTTCTCACCAAGGAGTGCTTCCCTTGCTCCATCGTTTATTACCACTGCGCCTTTCGCAAAGGTATCCGAATGGGAAAGCCACTTTTTAACACCTGTCTCTTTCTTCCTGCTGGCCTGGAAATGAGTAAACGGAACGTCCTTACTCCTGATAATATCAGTTATAATTGCATCACGCATCCCATTCGCAATATATACATCTATGCCCTGGGAGGCTATTTTCCTCGCTATTGTGCACTTTGTAATCATACCACCCCTGCCGAATCCGGATTTTTTGGTCGAAATATACTGATCAAGCGCTTCCGAATCTTCATCTATCGTTCCAATAAGCTCATTCCCCTCCTCTCCGGGAGGTCCTGTAAAAACTCCATCCACATTCGACAGTATAAACAGAGAATTGCAATCCATCATCGATGATATCAGACCTGAAAGTTCATCATTGTCTGTGAACATAAGCTCAATCACCGATACCGAATCATTCTCATTTACAATAGGCAAGACTTTATTTTCAAGCATTGCCGAGATGCAGTTTTTTATATTCAGGTAATGCCTTCGGTCACTGAAACTTTCCTTTGTTGCAAGAAGCTGACCCGCCTGTATTCCATATTTACCAAACAGAAACTGATAACTTGACATAAGCTTTACCTGTCCGATCGCTGCCCATATCTGCTTTGCCGCAACAATATTTGTCTTCCTGGAAGGATTTACCCCACCCTGACCTGCAGCCACTGCCCCTGATGTTACGAGAATAACCTCTATGCCCTGCTTATAAAGAATTGCAACATCCTCAACAATACGCAATATTCTCTCATCATTAAGCGATCCGTCACTCTGTGTAATTACATTACTCCCAATTTTGACAGTTATCCTGCCAAATCCCGGTTTGATATTTTTCAATTTGTTACTATTATCACTTATTAATCTGCAATTTGCTGCAAATTTAATATAAAAAATGAATGGATGATAGTTAATCTGAATATTTCAGGAGATCCATCAAAAGTACTTATTAACCAAACTGGGCTTGCATTTCAGACAATTTTCCTGTTGAAATATTGCTGTACAAGTTATTAAGAGGGTCAAACTGAAAACTAAAAACTGACATTTATCATTGTTATAAATAATATGCACAATGTCAACCCTTTATACACAAAACAACTTATTTTACCAACCGGTAAACGGATCAAAAGAAAAAATCTGGATTTCCTTTGCGATTTATTGCATAAAAGAATCCTCTGCAAAGATAAGAAGAATCAATCAGAAGATGAACCGTGTTTGTTTAAAAGTCCCTTCTGAACAGCTGTCGGACCTCAGCGCAAAAATATTACGCAAGCGTACTCACCCACAAATGATTATTGACAAGTTGTTTGCCTTAAGTATTCCTGTAATTGTCACCTCATTTGTCCTCATATTTTCGAAACCCAGGGCTACGGATGAAACACCTGTCCGCAGGAAGTACCGGCCAGTATGCATCTCTGAACGAGTTGGGGCGCTCAGGGGACATATATAGAACCTGTCAAAGTCCAGACTCTCCCGGCAAGTTTATTGATCGCAGGGGTTTTAACATGAGTATTCCCATTGACACTAATTATCACCCCAACCCATATCATCGGCGAGAATTATCAATACATTGGGGGAGTTGCCTTATTTGTCCCGGAGTTATAACCTGCAAAAACCAGAGATAAACTTATTATACCCAATGACCATGGAATTGAAGTTTTCACAGGTCAGCGCTTATTAATTTCAGATACCGTACCTGTCCCATTCTGCAACCAGATATCCAGCCTTGGGGTATCTCCGTTATATGGTTTACCCAGGATATCCAGATCACCGTCGCCATCAAGGTCGGCAATTTCTGATTCATGAACGTCAATTCCTTTTGAAACAATTATCTCAGAAGGGAAATTACCCTTTCCATCGCCCAGAAGAATGTGATTTACAGCTTCAGTATTGTTAAAAAGAGTCATTTCAGCATTCCATATGTCGGCATTGCCATCACCGTTAAAGTCGATAATCGCCAGTGAATGGCCGTTGCTCACCTTGTGTACCAACTCCTTTCTAACCCATGTCTTATCCTGAAATTCATACATATACATAGGTGCCCATCCGTCACCCACAACAAGCACCACTTCAGGCCTTCCGCCTTTTACCAGCTGACCGGCCGCACATCTGCTAAAGGTATAGGCTCCGTCAATGTCATTGAAGGAAAATTTATCATTGCCAAGATATTTGAACCACATTCCTCCCCCTACAATATCATCTATACCATCTCCGTCTATATCGGCTTTTGCCAGCCCTTCATGTTCATTAATATCCTTAAATGGAGGGTAAGTACCATGTTGTTCCATTTGGCCGTCACTGAAATATTTATAGACCTGGATCAGTTTCCATTCAGACAATTTTTTGGGATTTGAAGGTATCCGGCTAAAATAAAGAGACTGATCTCCCTGAGCCCAGAATACCAGGTCGGGTTTACCGTCCCCGTCAAAGTCACCCACCATCTGGTCATGGATTTTATTGCCCCCTGAATTTCTGATAAGGTAGCGGTTCCAGGAAGGTTTGCTGAAGTCGGGGTAAGGATTTTCCCACCACCAGACCTGGTTTGTTTTGATTTCGCCACCGGCTATGATATCCATATCGCCGTCATTATCGACATCGAAGGCTATTGTACCGGCCTCAATAAAACAGATACTGTCCTCCACGACATGCTTTTTCCATCCGTTCTTTAAACGCTGATACCAGACAACTGCAGGTGCGGCTGTCCTTTCGGTTATGCAGAAATCGTTAATGCCATCATTATCGAAATCGGCAACTGCGGCAGATGTCTGTTCCTTTCCGCTGTTGGGGACCTCGATGTCACCTGTGCTGCTCGATAAGTGCTGCCATTTGACCTGCTTTTGGCCAAAGACAAAAGAGGCTGGGATTAAAAGAATAATGATAAGTGCTTTTTTCATCTTAGTGTCTTGTTTATTTATTTATTTCTTACAAGAATCTGTTATATTTCAAATCTAAAACAACCAGGCTAAACCTGTATTCCACCTGAATCCAGGCCAGGGTTCAATATTGCTGGTAACAGACTGGGTCGCCTGAAAAAACAGTGATAATGGAACATTTCTTACAGATGTTGCTATTCTTGGTGAAATAAACAACCCATCATTACTGCCGGTATAATCAAGGTAAAAAAGCTGGACACTGCCTGATAAAAACATGGAATCCCCTATAATAATATCATTTTTTTCATAAACGGCATTATAAAAATTCCCTTTTATCGATCCCGGATCCTGTCCGTTATCACTCCAGTACATTAATGAGAATGAACTCGTGGGAGTTAAATTAAATATACCTGCTATTTCAAAGGTAAGATATTGTTGTCCTTGCAATATCTTATAATCTCCCGTACTGAATTTACTGAAAAACATACTGAAATCAATGCCTGTTCTGAGCTCAAATTTCGGATTGAAAATAATTCTGTAATGCACCCAGTTATCTATTATCCAGGGTCTCATGTCAACTCCGAAGGCGATTTGGGGATCAAAACTGAATCTTCTCCTTTGAAGAGAAAATGCTCCTATCAGGGCAGGTTTGCCAAGAGAAAAGGAAGGTATCGGCGCCATACCGTTGCTGTTAAGGCTGACGTTTCCAGATATTTTTAATTTTGGTTTGGTGCTGTCCATACTCTCCGCTGAATAAGTCAGAGAAAATATGAACAGGAAAAGGAAACACGAGAGTATTCTCATTAAAATCAAATTTGTCGGATTAATTATGAGGGATATAGGCTTATTTTTATTTTTTAGTGATTTCCTGTTTTGACTGAGAGCAGTTCAGCAAGCTGCTTCCTGTACCGTTCAAACGCATTACCCCTGGATGACCAGCTTATGTTGGCCAGTGACCTGGCGTCCCATAATGCAGCCGGGACGCAGTTGTCCACGATGATTTTCTCTTCATTTTCCAGACCTGCCTGTCTGGCAAGCCACAGGTACTCATAGTCCTGAGCGCCCCTTCTCCAGTTTTTTGCCCTTATGGAAGAGAGAGGGCCTGCCAGGTTCCTGCTTTCTGAGGGATATAAAGCATCATTCCCAGGATACAAAAATGTGCCGTCACCATTTAAGAAATTGTTATATGTAAGCGGATTGACAAAAACATTTATATTGGTCCAGAATGTAGAGGACCAGTAAAAATACTGGTCCAAATTATATTTCCAGATAATCCAGGGCATTACCCTGAATTCAACTGCATCCGCATCAGTCACAACGGCACCCATTCCGGGCCGGTATCCATTGTAAATCCCATACTTATGACCCTGCGCTTGTTCCGAAGCCACCTCTTCGGCATTGCCATTTTCCGTCACCTCTTCACTTGAAACCGACCAGAAATCAACATAACCTAAAAGTGCTGGTTTGATTTTATTGGTAACCAGTGACGGAATATTCCTTCCCGGACCGGGATTGTTATGAGTCCATTCAGCCTGCATTCGTATTGTATCGATCGATCCCGTACCAAAAGCACCGGTGGGGCCTTTCCAGTCAGGTTCATCCGGGAACAGGTATTTATGTCTTTTTACTGTCGGCGCATTCACTACAAACCAATGTTCCCAGGCATCAGAACCCGTCCGCCATCCTGCCTCTGTCAGGCTATTTATGCCGGAGCCATATTCAACTGGAATACTTCCGCCATAACCGATAGAGAAGGTGGAGTTGCCGGTATTCTCACCGGGGCCCATATATCCATAAGCTGGGGTATATTCCACACCTGTATAGTATTTTTTATAGAAATCATCCATGTCATTAAGGCTTGAAACATTTGTTACAAGGTCAAACCTGTGCCTGTGAGCCATCTGGAAATATCTTGCCTCAATATTACGGAAGCCCGGACTGTTTTCTGATACTCCATGGCGCTGGGCAACATACCAGGTATCAAATCCGAACATATTCCGAATATGGGTGGAATCGGGCAGAACAAAGTCATAAACCTGCATTATTACAGGGATGGTGACAAATACTGAATCATGACAGGTAACTGTTAGAGATCCCGAATAATTTCCGGGTGTTGCATCTCTTGGAATAAGTATGTCTATCCATACACCCTGATTGTTTCTGCCCCCGATTGAAAATGGGGCTCCTCCTTTATCCGGCTGTGCGGCGAAAGGAATCAGACAATCGGGTATCCATCCCGTGTAGTAAGCAGAAGGCAGTGCCGTTACGGACAGGCCCCAAAAGGGGGGCGTCCGCTGCGTAATATCAAGGTAATGCTCGGTAAAAAGCTCAATATACCGGTCATTGTAATAATATGGATCCGGCGATCCGCTGGCAGATCCGGGTATGGTGTATGAGCCATTGTCAAGGGCGCTGACAACTACATTTACCTTTTCCGCTCCATCTTTTTCAGCTTGCAGCATAAGCTGGAAAGAGATTATTTCATTCCTCCCTCCAAAAATATTTATCTTATGGTCCTTCCATACTTCGTTATTGACATCAGATGCCAGTGGATTATCAATGTCATCTTTCCTGATCTTTTCCCCGTCGTCCAATGCCCATACACGTGTCAGGCCTGTAACTCCGATGTCGGGACTGATCTTCTCCTTTTTGCATCCGACTGCAAGAAAAGCCAGGAACAGAATATAAAGAAGTTTGTTTTTTTTCATCTGCAACATCTGTGAATAAGGAAGATTTTTTACAATCTTCCTTATCTGGAAGACTCCCGTTCTTTTAGTATGTCATCAAATTGTGTTGCCAGGTCAGGATCAAAAGTGGCAAGCTTTTTCCACTCATCGGAACCATAAACTCCTGCCCTGGAATAATCGAATGGAGTGAATTTTATTTTTTTTGCAGTCGAGAGATTTTTAAAATGAAAATCAAACCCCTCTGGATTTACAAAATGTGGATCTGCAATTATGGAATGAAGATCCTTACCTGACTTTTTCCATTCCGTAAAAGTCTGGCCAAAATCGACATCTTTCGTCCTCGTATCCCAATAACAGTTATAATCAGAGAACAGGTCAAACTTGTTCCAGTTATTGCTGAACAATGTGCCCTCATTGAAATAGACTATGTTATTGGTAAATGACAGTGACCGGTGTTCTTCTATTCTTGTTGCCTGGAGCTGAGCCCTGATATTAAGGGCAAAGATATTGTTCCGAATGATATTTTCCCTTCCGTAATGCTGGTGAAAGCCTGAACTTTTGCAGACATATACAAGATTGTTTTCCTCAGTGATGCCAGATGATCCTTCATCGGTGTATAGCCCCCATCCTCCGTAATCTAAAGAATATATGTGATGTATTACATTGTTTGAAACAGTGGTTCCTTCAGATGCTCCAAGTGTATATACTCCTCCCATATCTGATAGTTCACCCCATCCCAGATGATGAATATGGTTAAATTCAATCATGTTCCTCTTTGAAGGACTTGGCAAGTATCCCCAGACCCACCCTGCGGAGATGCCTGAATACCTGAGGTCAGATATTTCATTATGAGTAAGCTTGTTATCGCTTGCATTGAAAATGATAATACCGACAGCCGAAGGAAATACTTTGCCGCATCCGGTAATTATGTTGTTATCGATTACAATATTATTGGTGATTTCAGCGGTAACCGGACGGATCTCCGTTTCTCCTATTTTGACTCCTCCTGCCCCGAGATCGTGAAGATAACAATGACTGACAGTGCAGTTACTACACGCCCTTCGAAACCAAAAGGCGTAAGTACCTGTATGGGCCACCTCACAATTCCGGAAGGCAACATTATCAGCAAAATCGAGGGTAATCGTTGCACCTGTCGGAGAGGCGGCCTGCATCGCTTCATTGCCACCCGGTGGCAGTGTATATACAGCAACCTCAAACCTCATATTTTCGAACCGTATGTTTGCCACCCTTTTGTCCGAGAGGGAATCACCCCGTATTATGACAAAATCCTTTAACACGGGAGCAAAAAAAGACGTCGTTTCAATTGTCTCCCCGTCCTCAGGAATATAATAAAGATAACCGGACCTGTCAAGATACCATTCTCCAGGGGCATCGAGACCTGAACGGATGTTGTCAATAAAATAACGGCTTTCCCCGTCTATCATATTCCAGGGCTGCATACCCGTACCAATTGTATGTATTGAGCCGGTTGAGTCATCAAAGCCGGCAATATGCTTCATGGTATTATCCCATTTGTGATAGAAGGTCACCACTGCATCCTGGTAGTCCGCTTTTGTGAATTTCCTTACGCATTGAGCACCTGCGGTATCGAGTTGAATGTCCTGAACGGCAAGCTTGAGGCTGAGGACCCGTTCCCCTGATAAGCACGGATTCTTTAACTTTCTTCACGGTATAGAATCCGGAATTGGGAGTTCTTGCCCTTACGGCCCTTCTCCCGTTTACATAAAGCTGGTCAAAATATGAATCGTACCATGCCACCTGTGGTACAAATATCCTCCAGAGCTTTGGATTTATCATTTCGATTCCTCTTAGTTCCACTCCTCCCCTGAAAATTACCTTTGTTCCAGTCTCCGCTTTTATGGTCAAAGGGAAATCGGGAGTCCCGTTATCTTCAGGAGAAAGCATCAGCGGCTGAAATAAGAAATATTCACCTTCAAGCGGAATAATTTCCACCGGTAGCGACATTCCTTCATTCTTCCTGTACTCTCTTGCCTTGTCACGGGCTGCTGTCAGGGTAGCAAGCGGCTTATCTGCCGTACCCGGATTAGTGTCATCACCTTGTGGAGAAAGATAAATCTTCTGGCCAAAAGATAGATTTAATCCTGAAATTATCAGAATTAAAGCCATGGAAATCAGATGTCTTGGAATCATAAGGCTTACTTTTTGCTTAATGTTCGATTACTAAATATAGTGAATAAGCACGAGCAAATTAAATATTTTTAATGTGTAGTAAGTCTTTTACTTTTTAAGATTTGCCTTGGAAAAGACATAGTCGTCTATTTTGACATTGAACTCAATATCCTCAATAATGAATTCCGTACCTTCCCCATCTTTCAGCATATCCTTGAATACGATCTTTTTCGGAAACCATCGTCCGTTAATATTTTCAATATCTGATAACCCGGTCCGTTTCAGTAATGTCCCGCTTTTTGCAAAGAGTTCCTCTCTGAGCGGGATATTCCGTTCGACATCAACCCATATCTTCCTCATCTGGTAAGCGACAGACGGATCGAAAGCAGTAAGTGTGATTACCCAGCACTTGCGGTCTTCGATTTTTTCAGAGCCTGTTACCACCGCATTATAATGGTCGGTGAGCTTCTTGTCTTCCATAAGGTCCTCATATGACATATCTGAACCCATGACCGATTGCCTGAGCATATGCCCCGCAATAAGTATGGTTCTGTCGGAGGAGGGAGAGTAGATCCAGAGCTGGTCTTCCAGTTTGAGCATCTTGGTGCCCTGTTCACGTGAAGGAAACAGGTATTCAGTAAACGATTTTTTTTCTCCGGACACCCATGATCTGGATTCTATTATTCTGACGCTTCTTCTTCCGTGAATGATCATTTTTGATGTGAATACACGGGTATCTGCTGACATATTTTTATCTATACTTCTGAGTATCTCTTTACCGTCGGGAGTTTGTCCGGACAGTGAAGAAAGATTTAGTGCCAAAAGCAAAATCAGTATTCTCATGCCTCGAGTTCTTTAAAAAGTTGAGCCGTTTTCCTCTTGTAAATTCCAATCCCAGAAAGCATCGTTCCTATCAGGGTGGAAAATATTCCCGGGACAAATCCTATTATCCATGTCTGGCCAGTGATCCGTGCCTTAAAAACTGAAGGCATCATAACACTTGCATTTCTCATTATTGAGCCGAAATCGACGCCATGGTACTGCAAGTAGTAAGCAATCAGCAAACCGAAACCGGTACCTGCAACGGACCCTGTAAAGCCTATTATAAGCGACTCATAGATCAATGTTCTGTAAACATGACCCTTCTCTTCGCCAATGGCCAGTCTCATTCCGAATTCACCATACCTCCTCAAACCGCTGAGGAGTCCTGCATTCCATAAAACTATCGACATTGCCGTAAGGAATACGGCAATCATAATAGCAAATAACTTTGAAGTCATATCTACAATAGCGCCCATGTTATTCTGTTCACTAAGACTCTTCATGACAGGTGAAAATTCATCACCAGTAATATGATGCCGGCTGTCAAACTGACTTGCTACTTTCCTGGCAAGCTTGTCGTCATAATAGCCATTTTTGAAATAACCCACGATCTCTCCTGCCGCATTCTCCATATTGAGTGCCTTACGTATATCACCAATATCTGCAATAACTGTTCCGCGGTCAAGGGAGTTGGTTCCAAATTCCAATGTCCCGGCGATTACGAAATTATATACCGAGTATTCGCCATACATTGTGGATGTTATGAGGCTTATTGTATCCGATGGTTTTACATTAAGCTTTCTGCTGAAAGAATCGCTGATCAGGATCTCTCCATTTTTTTCCGGTAGCCTTCCCTGCCTTATTGACTGTCGTAAATTCATTCTGCTTATTTCAGCAGTGTTTCCTGACAGCAGGTCAATTCCAAAACCGGCAGTATTACCCTGAACCCTGGTCTCTCCGGCACTATCGGGCACATCGATCAGACCGCCGAAGTATATTCGTTCGCTCCAGGTCATCTCCGGGAACTCCTTTTCAAGAGAATCAAGAAGTATGCCTGAATTCAGAATAGCCAGATCATTAGGTACCTGGTCTATGTTTTCGGCATAAGCAGCAGTCATCACTTTAACATGGCCGGTAGAAAACCGGGCGGTGAATTCGATACTTTCACCAATAACTCCTGAAAGCCATGAGTGAAATACTACCGTCAGCATTACTCCCAGAGAAACAATCATTACTGGAAACTGGCTCCGGTGTCTGTCCCGAATTAATCCTAGCAGCAGAAATTTAATCATTGGATCTTACCTCTTAATGCATCTGTGGGATTCATCTTTGATATTCGTCTTGACGGCCAATAGCTGACAATGGCAGTCGTTAAAAACACTATTGATATGGTGCTGAAAATAAGTCCCAGGCTGTATACAGGCACCAGTTTATCTGCCATGGCAATTCCATAATCAGAGCTTTTTACCGGAAGGGCGATACCTTTAACGGCCTGGTATGCCAAAAGAGGTATGCCATACAAAGCACCGAGGAGGGCGGCCAGGACGGCATGCAGGGCGCCCTCGGCAGTAAACAGACCAACTACCTGCCTTCGTGTCATGCCAAGGGCAACATAAGTCCCTATTTCTTTCTGACGCCTGAATATTGACAGTACCTGGGTGTCAAATATGGCCAACAGGGCCAGCATCAGTAAAATCCCCCAGAGTACTGAACTGGACAGAGTCTTTATCTTTATTATTCTATCGATATCCTCCAGTAAAACCTTCTGGCTCTTGAATTTCCAGCCTTCATAATCAGGGATGATTTTATCTGAAGGACGTTTTACAAGAAGAGTTGCCTCATCCGGTAAAAGCATCATTCTGCGAAGTTTATCGATGGAAACCCAAATCTGCCCGGCATCAACAGCGGGTACATTTGTTTTGAAAACGTCAGCAATGATTATGTCGGTTGCATCAAAGGCACCATTTTTATCACGCCACCGGAGGGTTACCATATCACCCTTTTTCAGCCTGGTGCTACCAGCCATTGAACTTCCGATTATAGCGCTTGTTTCGTTGCCACCTGTTAACAGGGAAGATGTCGGAAGTGAGAGTATAGTCTGGCCGGGATCAATTCCTTTTATCAGAATGCTCTTCATTCTTCCGTAGGGATAAAGAGTTCCCTGGCTAATCAGCACTGGTGTCATCTCACCTTCTGCAATTATATCTGACCAGCCGGAAGGAATTTCATCATGGCTGTCATTAAGAGTAAAAAGATCATCGGGATCATAATCTTCCTGCCAGTACTGTCCTCCTCCTATTTCCCAGCTAATCATATCCTTCTTTGCCTGTAGGTCCCAGCCGTCGAGCATGCCTTTGATATCAATTATGATAACGAACGAAAAGGATAATACGACAACATTAAGCCAGGTTCTAAGCCCGGCACCGAGCAGGTTCTTTAATGCCAGTTTAAAAGTATTCATGTCTTACATCCTGGTTTTTAAAACTATCTCATCCTTAATTATTTTACCATCTGCCAGGTAAATTTTGCGTCTGACATAACTGATTACCTTTTCATCATGCGTGGCAAAAATAAAAGTGGTCCGGAATTCACGGTTAAGATTAACCATTGTTTGCAGGATATTATGGGAATTGGCTGCATCAAGGTTTGCCGTAGGTTCATCTGCCAGGACAATGTCAGGCCGTTTCACCATAGCCCTCGCTATTGCTACCCGCTGACATTCCCCACCGGATAGTTGCGGGGGTTTTGATTTGACCTTATCGGTAAGACCAACCCACTCCAGGGAATCAAGTACCATCTGTCTGCGCCTGCCGCTCTCTATCCCCAGTAGTAACAGAGGAAACTCGACATTCTCAAAAACAGTATGAACATTAAAGAGATTATAGCTCTGAAAGATAAATCCCAGCTTTGACTTGCGTAAGGCTGCTGAAGCTTTTGAGCTCAACTCCCCCACCGATTGTCCCAAGACAAAAGCCCTTCCTTCAGACGGGCTATCAAGCGAACCGATAATATTCAGCATGGTTGTTTTACCTGATCCGCTGGGTCCGATAATCCCCGTGAATTCCCCTTTCATGAATGAAATATCTATACCGTTCAAAGCAGTAAACCTGCCCCTTCCCATGCTGAAGTGTTTTTTAAGTCCTTCCAGAAAAATAATTTTGTCCGTTTCCATATCTTCTGCCTTAATAAAACCAATTTCAAAAATTCACCACAGCCATCAGTTGAATACCTTTTCCAGACATAAGATTTCTATCATTGGTTATACTATAAAGATAAAATCTTTCAGGGTTCCAGAAAAACATAGCATAAAAACTCCAGTAGTCATAATCACGCCGAAAATTAACAAACCTGTACCATTCATTAGCGGTCAGGTTGTAATATACTGCAGCGGTTATCCTGTTAAAGAGTCCAAAAGGATAATTCAAGGCCAGCACTGAAAAATTATTCTGCTTGTTTTCTCCCTTCCAACTGTCTTTATTATTGTATCGAAAGAACTCAGTGGTCATATTCAGACCATTTCCAATACCGAATGTATAGTCGAGTCCGACATCCAAATATGTTTCCCACTGCTCCAGAACTCCGTTATCAGGATCATTCTTCTTTACCACATATTCATACCATAACCCTGGTCCAAGATCCCATTTTCCATCAAGACCGATCCTGTTTTCCGGAAAGTGAGAAGGTCCGCTGTGCTGAGTATCCTGGTAAAACGAAGAATAATCCGCCTCCCTGTGATGAAAACTAAGTCCCATTTCTCCTTTCGAAACAGGTATCTGCATCCTGCCTCCATATTCCAGCGACATATTAAGTGTCGGCGCAATCTCCCATCCCTTTACCTTGTTATCACCATAAAGAAGCCAGACCCAGATATTTGCATTCCCCTTGAAATAGTATCTGCCAAGAGCACCATACACACCATCGGTAAGCTGAAGCGGATCACGGTAATCCATCCTGTCAAACCACATCAGTGGGCGCAGTATCGTAGCTGAGCCAAAATTAATCTTCTGTAATCCCAGCCTCACTTCAAAGCGTGGACCTGAGTAGCGTATCCAGAACCGGTAAGGTGCAATAGCAGCGTTTGCAGAATCATAACCTTTGCCTGTAAATAACAGATCACCATATACATCTGCAGACAACTCTGCATCCAGTAGCCGGCCGTTTTTAAGAGAGTCAGTTATACTAAGTGATGGGATATACCTTGCTCCCAACTGGTAATTTGTCTGAGTGGCATAATTACCTTTTGACCATAGACTGATCTGATTTTTAAGCTGTAAATTGATCTTCTGGGCCATCAGAACTGATGGGAATACCAGAAGTATCAGTGAGAGAGTATATTTTACTGAAATATTCATCAGGTCAGGAATCGCATGCCTTAAATTAAGCGCTTTAAAAATTGGCAACAAGATATCAACAGTTCAGTTATGCCGGTTGAAGGCTTATCAGGCAGTTACGTACCTGTCCCGGTTTCACAATAAAAATCTAAAATACAAAATAGTATCCTAATGACCACCATATTTTTTTAGGCTATAAAGAAAGGATGAGTAGCTGGGTTTGGATATAAATATTTTGGTGATGTAGAAGAAAATATGTTAATGGAAGATCAGAAAATGACCTTTTTAAAATGTATATTTGATCATCACCCTGAGGCAGGTCACCGAAAAATTTACACTAATGAAGACAAAGCCGTTAATCTTATTTATAATTATTCTGACGCTTTCATCCCAGAATTTTTCTTTTTCACAGTCATTGAATGGTACGAAGAAAATTGCCGTCGAATGGCGGAATTTTAATCCATCAGGTTACGTTGAAGTGCTTAACGGAAAGCTTGACAAAATTTGCATCATTTCAGGAAAAGGCAAAACAGATGGTGATAAATTTTCTTTCCGATCAAATAATTACGCTCGTATGGAAATGTCATTCAGCGAAGCAAACCTCAACTTTGGAAGCGGAACAACTCTTGTTTCAATCCGTTCGGGAAAGAACTCTTTTTCGTTCTTTCTCAGGGATGTAACAGCGGGATTCCCAATCTATATACCAGATTATAATGTAATTGTGTGTCTTTCTGAAGATAAAAGATCTTACGACCAGATAGCTTACGATATCAAAAAACAGGGTTTGCTGACTAATCTGGAGAAGATCGAATCGGAGCCGGAAGCTTCCTTTGATTCAGCTGCCGCTCATACCAGAAATCAAAGTTGCCCCACATGGCTTGGCCTTAGCCGGGATATGAGGATATTTGAGATCAGCTCTCCCCGGGATATGGATCTGATAACACCCAGGATGGCCTCTTCTCCAGTGACTCTTCCTGAAACCAATAATACCGGTGTCACATATGGTTTTATGGCCGGACGTGGACAGGGGGTTGAAAACAATCGTGTCAGAAAGCTCGAAGAGGGGTCATTGCCGATTCTTCACACGACTCAGACTGACGGGGATATTGAATACAAAACAACTGCTTTCGTTACTCTTGAAAAATCGGAACTTAAAAGCGGGACTTCTTTCGGAACAGATTTCCTGGTTGCCGACAACAGCAGTTTCGGACATATGTTCACCTCTGCTCAGGAAGATCTGTTAAAAACTCTTATCCCGGAGGAGGCAAAAAAAACCGAAGAGACTATCCTGTATTTCAGGCTTACAGCAAAAAACATGGCTTCCGTGCCCAGGTATTCATGGTTCAGAACGCTCAGGCCCGGTTCCGGTTGGTATGAAAAGATAAAGCACAGTTATGACCCTGAAACGGGTTTTTCAAGCTATTCGCCTGACCGGATATTCGGAATTTCAATGTTAAACGGAAATCCATTGCCCGATGAGGAGATCGCTGTTCTTATTCAGCCCGGAGAAGAAGCAGTTTTTGAATTCCGCCTCCCTCATAATCCCATTTCACAGGAACGGGCTTCAAAGCTTGCCTCTATAGCTTTCACGGAAAAATATAATAAATGCATTGACTTCTGGAATTCAAAGCTTTCAAAAGCGGCAACAATAAAACTTCCGGAGAAAAGAATTGAGGAGATGATCAGGGCGGGTCTTCTTCATCTTGACCTTATAACCTATGGGAAAGAGCCTGCCGGTACTCTGGCTCCCTGTGTGGGTGTCTATTCTCCTATCGGTACGGAAAGCTCTCCCATAATGCAGTTCTTTATGTCGATGGGGTGGGAAGACATAGCGAAAAGATCACTTATGTATTTCCTGGATAAGCAGCATGATGACGGCATGATACAGAATTTCGGAGGATATATGGTTGAAACCGGGGCTGCTCTCTGGAGCATGGGTGAATATTTCAGATATACAAGGGATACCTCATGGGTAAGGCAGGTAGAGCCGAAACTCCTTAATGCGTGCAATTTTCTCATCCTGTGGCGCGATAAGAACAAAAAAGATAACCTTGCAGGGAAAGGATATGGAATGATAGACGGAAAGGTAGCTGATCCTGAGGATCAGTTTCACCAGTTCATGCTCAACGGGTATGCCTATATTGGCATCAGCAGGGTGGCTGAAATGCTTGCAGGCATCGACCCTGCAAATGCTGAACGCATTAGAAAAGAATCTGAGGCATGGAAAAAAGATATAAGGACCTCCTTCTTTAACTCGATGGCAGGATCACCAGTAGTTCCCCTGGGAGATGGATCCTGGTGTCCTACGGTTCCACCCTGGACTGAAGCCAGATCTTTAAGATTATTATACCTGGACCCGGAAACTTTTATGTCGCATGGCACTTTCACTGTTTCCGATGCTATGCTTGGCCCTCTCTACCTGGTATTCTGTGAAGTTCTGGACCCTGATGAACAAGCTTCACGGATGATGCTCAGCTACCATACTGAACTTTTTTACCAGCGTAATGCCGCCTTCAGCCAGCCCTATTACAGCCGGCACAACTGGATCCAGCTGAGGCTCGGAATGGTAAAACCCTTTCTTAAAACCTATTATAATACATTCTCGGCATTGGCTGACCGTGAGACATACACTTTCTGGGAACATTTGTACAAGGTCAGTGTTCATAAAACACATGAAGAGGCCTGGTTTCTTATGCAGACCAGGTGGATGCTTTATCTTGAAGAAGGGCAGACGCTTAAATTATTATCCGGAGTACCCGGGAAATGGTTTGACGCCGGAAATAACATAGAGGTAAAAAATGTTGTAAGCTATTTTGGACCAGTCTCATTTTCAGTGATATCCGATCTTCATAATAACAGGATTACTGCATCCATTGAATGCACTGGCAGCCGCAAGCCGCATGATGTTATAATCCGGATCCCAAACCCGGATAAGAAGACTCCATTAAAGGTTACGGGAGGCGTCTGGGACCCGGTATCCGAATCGGTAATAATAAACCCATTCGGAGGCAAGGCCGATATTGAAATTGATTATTGATACAAGATGGTCATGCCATGGCATGACCTGCGATCCATAAATTAAAAACGTAGCGCCACGCCATGGCGTGGCGCTTTGATCACCATTTCATCAGATTCTTCATATAGGGTATCAGCTCCTCAGACATTCTGCAATGCTCCTCCACATTGGGATGCCAGTCGCTGCCACTCGGCCGGAACGGAGAAAATTCAAAATAATTTACCAGCTGATCAGTCTTACCGTACTGATTTACAATAGTGTGAATATAGGAGCGCCATTTATCCCAATCAGAACCCGTATCATTCGGTCCGGCTACACATATGATTCTTGCCGAATTATAATTATTCCTGATACGCTTAAGGAACCTGATATAAGTATTTATGAATGCCGCAGAATCCAAAGGGGCAGAAAGATCATTACCGCCCAGATCAATAACAACTGCCTGTGGCTGATGCTTCCTGTAGTCCCAGGACTTATTGCTGCCAATTATTATCTGGTCATACAATTTTGGCATGGTGAATGTTGAATCTCCTCCGTATCCCTGCCACATTCCAATTCCTGACCTGCAAATTCCTGTATACTCTGCGTCAAGCGCACGAGCAGTCAGAGAACCATAAGTAAGATAATTGTTTTCGGTATCAAACATGAAATGTTCCTCCCTGCTCTTACCTTCATTGCCATATCCGCAGGTATAGTAATCACCAATAAATTCAATCCTCCTCGTCTTAACTTCCGGTTTATACAATCTTCTTCCCTTTTCCAGATTAAATCCTTTAAAGGTTGTGTTTCCTCCATGCCATTCAGTCCTGCGGTAGATTTCAAGCGAGTGTCTTGTATCCTTAAGATTGGATGCCAGCGTGTAGATGCCGTCCGGTTTATTAGTGGTAAGAACAAACAGGCTGTCATCGATTAAAATGTTGAACATATTTTGCAGGCTGTCATCTTTCAGGATCATTTCTGCAAATCTGCCGCTGAAGATTGTCCGGATGGCGCTGCCCGAATACATGAATACAGGAGCTTTCCGTTCGGAAAGGTCAAATCTGCCGATATAGGCAATGTCCCTGCTGTCTGCGGCAATAAACTTTTTTGAACCGGAGTGATTACAGGAAAAAAGAATAATCAACAGCAATAACAAAAAGATCCGTCCCTTCATAATATAAATTTTAAGTATATTGGTTGAGTCCGCTCCGAAAAGGCAATTTATCTAAAATTACTGTAACGGGTCTTTTGTATTATTCTGAGTGGACTCATGGTATAATGTCAATTATTACAAATCCGCATTAAATGCAGACCTTACGAATCTGCTTCATCTGCGGGAATTGTATCTAATTCATGGTCTGCATCAGTTTCTCTATGATACGAGCATTAGCATCCTTCTCATTTTCAGCCAGTTTAAAAGAGGAATCTTTTTCGAAAGCAGCCTTACTCCATTTAATAAGCTTATAATCAGGAAAATAATTCATTTGCCGGTCAATAAACCGGATAGCTTCAACCTGCTGGTTCAGTGCATCGTAAGCCCAGGCAGTTACAAGAGTGTTTGCCGGCAGAAAATTCCTGACAGTATTCTCAACCTTAGGCTCAAATTTAACTATGCTTTTCAAGATACCCTCTGCTTCACCAGGTCTGTTCATGTTCTTGATCACACAGGTAGGTCATCCAGTTTTCGAGACGATAGTCGATATCCTCATCATAAGGCTTCCCCACTCCCAGGTTTTCAGGCCACTGCCTGGCCTGTTGAATGTATTTCAGTGAACCTTTATAGTTTTTCTTCTGCATAAGCTGAACAGCCTGCATCAGTTTGGCTTCCCGGTACAGTTCATGTCCTTCGGTAGCCCCCTCTGTCGGTATTATGTTGATTTTTGTCAGCAGCGCATCGGCTTCCTTATACCTGCCTGTCAGTAAAAGCGTTTTTGCATATAGTGATCCGATTACAAAATTACCAGGATGCTTTTTGTAAAAAGATTCAGCAATAGCCAGGGATTTATCGTATTGGATATGATTCAAATAGTAGGTTGCCAATCTGAGCTGATATCGCCACTGATTATCAATCGACAGTGCTTTTTTAAGATCTGTCTCACACATTGAATCATTTTCTCCGGCTAAAATTTCTGCCCTGCTGGCATAAAATGGGGCAAAATCAGGTGTGTCATCACATGACATCAGAAGGCTGACTGCTTCATCTATTCTGTTCCTGTCCCTGTATATAAGGGCAAGGTGAAATTTCAGGACCCAGTCCTGCTGACCTGAAAGCAACTGTTCCAGCACTGCTCCGGTTTCAGATCTGAAAGGAAATACAAATGCAGGATTGATCTCGCTGCAGTTTACTTTTTTGTGCTGGAGAAAACTGAGCCAGTAGATAGTTTCAGCATTCTGCGGAGATAATGAGAATACTTTTTCCGCCTCAGCCGGGCAACCTGAATTGTAATACCATACTGCAAGCTCGATGAATGTTTCCTGTGGAAGCTCATTCCTTATAAGGGAAATAAACTGATCTCTGGATGCATCATCCGAATTTAAAAGGTATTTTTCAAACATTGAAAAATGATCGAGAGGGTCGTATGACAGAATGGTCTTCAGAACCTCATCCTCTTTTGAAGGCTGCTCCATATAGCGATAGGCCACAGCCTGTAATTGCAGGGCCTCAATATTGTACCTGTTATAGTCAACAGCCCTTTCTGCATAACCAAGTGCCTTTTCAAAGTTCATTTCCTTCACGAATATCCTGGACAACCCTGTATAGGCAGCGCTCCGGTATTCAGACGACAAAGTTGCAAGACTGAATCCGTCTATAGCATCAGTAGTATTTCCCATCCTGGCATTTACAAGTCCGTAATAATAATTGGATGCACCATCATGGGTATCGATACTGAGAGCCTTCGTCGCCAATTCAAGAGCTTGAGGATAAAGCATATTGCGATAATACAGTTCCGTCATTTTTATGAGGGCAGGAAGAAAGTTATGATCTTTCGCGAGAGAAGCCTTTAGTTTTTCTTCAGCCTGTGGATACATCTTCTGATCCATGTCTTCCTTTCCCTGTATGTATAGACCATAGGCGCTGGTCCAGTCAAAATCCTTCGGTGCATCAACAGGCCTGCTCAGGTTACCCGACTTTGGATCCGAGTGGTAAATAAGCTTGTTGCCTCCCAGGGTAACTGTAAGGTCCTGATCATTACCGCTGAACTTAAGGGAATCCCCAAAGGTACGGAGGGGATCAAGCTTAAGCTTTCTGCTGTAAATAACCTTTTGTCCCTCCGTTACCTCCAGCTGGTCATCAATTGCCTGTACAGGTGAGAAATATATCTTAAGGAAACCTCCCTCATTTTTTATATTAAGGGCCCCAAATTCATTTGCTTCAACATAACCCTTTGTCCGCAGAACAGGATAGAAGTATTCTGTCCATATGTCTGTTCCGTAAGGAGCAAAACCATGGTGCTTGAAGGGAGTAAGTGTTGCTGTATAGCCATTCTGGTTGAAGAGTCTGCCACTCTGCATCTCCACATACTGGCCGTCAGTATCTGTAAGGAACTTTTCCCATATCATGCCCTGCCCTGAGAGTCCCCAGATCCAGATTTTTTTTCCGGCTTTGTCATCATATGATCCGTAGCGGACCATTCCGAAATCGTCATCATGCCAGTAGCCTCCTGAGAAATCAGTAAGCTTTCCAAAAACATGATAAGATTTATACCCTCCAAAATTGTTTGATTCATAAAATGATATCTTTTTGCCATTGCTCTTATTGACCGGCCAGTCGGCGTATTCTCCCTCATGCCCAATGTACTTTGTGCCCGGAAATATGAATTCCAGGTTCCCGGAAGCCTTATAACCTCCATTTAGCCAGTGATAGTAGGGCTGATCAGTCGGTGTGGAGTTGTACCAGAATGAACGTGTTATGAAATATGCCTTATCCTTGGGTAGCCTCACTTCTACCCTCCAGTTGCTTCTGGTAAGTAGATCCAGAACACCCACTATACAGCTGACACTTCCGTCAGGGTTATTCCGTATAACATAATCCACAGGAGTTGCGCAATCAGGTGTGTGTCCGATAATTCCATAATTAAGTTCAAGGCCGCCACTGGTATAAGGTCCGCGCATAGCTATGTCCCGGAACTTAATAGCGTGGTTATAATAGATAAATGGCTGATTTGTTGACTTTTCAATGGCAGTCCAAATCTTGCCGCCAACTTCGGGCAATATCATCACCTTTATGTAATCATTCTCCAGCTCAACAACTTTCCATGATTTCTGAACAGGCTTATCGGTGTACCCTTCATATCTGAAATATGGATAGAGTGACGTCGTAAGCGGAATCGGGCTCGGATCCGAATACGGATAAGTGGTAAAGATCTTCTGGTATTCTTTTACTGTTGCTGTCTGAGCTTGTGCAAATGCTGATGCACATAGGGAGATCACTAGACAACTTAAAATGAGTTGTCGACTCTTGAAGTGAGAAATAGCCATTATCGTCTAATTTAATTTAAGGTAATATAAGTATATCCTTTCCAATACGAAGGAAACAAAATTATATTGAATTTTTACCTAACTTCATATCTAATTTGTTAACCAGTGAAGCTTATCCGGTTTGTAAAAACAATATTACGGCAGTGGAGGAACTGTAGGGTTCGTAACAAACGGTTGCCATCACTCCCGTTCTACTTAAAATACCAACAAATGAGAACGAAAATTTCACATCATGCACTATTGTTCATGTCAGCGCTTGCTGTAATTTCCTGCACAAATAAAATGAGTAGCTACAACATTGCCGATTTCGGAGCCAGGGGGGACGGAAAAACTATGAATACAGGAGCTATAAACAAAGCTGTTGAAACATGCAGTAAGAATGGAGGGGGTATGGTCCTCATTCCTCCCGGAAAATTTGTAACAGGAACCGTTGTCCTGCTGTCCAACGTGGAGTTTCATCTCCAGCCTGGAGCTGTTCTGATGGGCAGCAATGACACATCAGATTATCTTAAGATGGGATCAACACTTTTCGAGGAGGGTTACAACCGTTTTGGAATGATATGTGCCGTTGATGTAAAGAACGTATCAATTACCGGGTCAGGTGAAATCAACGGCAATGGAACTCATTTTATGAACGGCCCAGATAAGCCAAAATACGGTGAAAGCGACTTCAGACGAAAATTTACACGTCAGGGCGAGGAGTTTATGAAACCCGGCACTCCCATTCCTGACGGACCCCTCACCTACCCGTTCAGGCCAGGGCTGCTGATAACGATTGAACGGTGTGAGAATATCC
Source organism: uncultured Bacteroidales bacterium (assembly GCA_963789465.1). Classification (GTDB taxonomy): domain Bacteria; phylum Bacteroidota; class Bacteroidia; order Bacteroidales; family VadinHA17; genus LD21. The sequence continues at coordinate 140,368 of CAWBLL010000019.1, read as the reverse complement.
TGATCAGCGATGTGGTTCTGAAGGATTCTCCGGAATGGACGATAAGAATAGGTGACTGTGACGTCGCTGATGTAAGGGGAATTTCGATCCTGAACAATCCCCTTGTTCCAAACAATGACGGCATCCATGTTACTACCTCAAGAAATGTCCGCATTTCTGATTGCAATGTATTTGCCGGTGATGATGCGATAATTGTTACCGGCTTTGGAGCGAGCCCTCTTCCTGACGAAATTGCCTCAGGCAAAAGAGAAGCTTTAACCATCGGGAACAAAATGGGTATCTCAGAAAATATTACGGTTACCAACTGCGTACTTTCCTCAAGGTCCGCCTGCATAAGGGTTGGATATGGAGCTCATCCTATCAGGAATCTGGTCTTCAGCAACCTGGTTATGTATGACTCAAACCGGGGGATCGGCATATTTGCCAGAGACGACAGTCATATTGAAAATGTACTCTTCTCCAATATAATTATAAGCAACAGAATTCATTCAGGCCACTGGTGGGGAAAGGGAGAACCTATTCACATTTCAGCTGTGAAGGATACGGAGAAAGGTACACCGGGAACGATCAATAATATCCGTTTTTCTGATATCACTGCGACGAGCGAAGCAGGTATCATAATTTACGGTACTGAAAAGAGCATTATTGATAATGTAAGCCTTGAAAATATTAAGCTTACAATAAACAATGGTAAGTTCACGGAATCATATGGGGGTAATTTCGATCTCCGGCCGGCTCAGCCACTGGAAGAAGCCCTTTATAAGCATGACATTCCAGGCTTTTATGCTCAATATGTAAAGCATCTCACCGTTTCCCATTTTGATCTTGACTGGGGAAACGGACTACCCTCCTTTTTCACGAGGGCATTCGATATTAATCATTTCAGCGATATCTTGCTGGAGGACATAGAGGCTGATCCGGCACCTCCATCAAAGGGACTCTCAGCAATCAGAATCAGCAACGGGGAAGGCGCAGAAGTGAGAAACTGCAGTACAAATCAAGGAAATGTGCTTCTCGAAAAGGAATTCGTAAAGTAAGGGATGATGGTATCTTAGAAGTATCTTATATGGATTATTGGATATTTATTTCTCCGAGGGTGTACCACCCATCTTCCGTCTTTCCTTTGTTTGCAATCGGGATTGTATGGTCCGTAGCATTATGGAATACGATTCCCATTTCCAGATCATAAGCTCCCTGGGGAATTTCATCTGGTATTTTATAGGAAATATTTACATTTTTTACACCCGGGAGCCATCCCTGAATTGAGATCTCAGTTACCATTGCATCGCTGGTTTGGCCAACGTTGTCCTTTAAGCGCAGAGCTATACGATGATCCCTGTATGGCGGGGCAATACCCAGATTCTCCCATTTCATGGCAATTGTGACAGCTTTTCCGGATTTGACTTTATCATCAAAGGAGACAGATCTCAAAGTAAGCCTGAAGCCTAGCTTTTTGACCAGCCTCTCAATATCTGGCATCCATCCTGCGGGGATTGAATGAGACTTATTCTGTACAAACGTTGCATGCCATGATATGGCATCATCCACAACAACCCCGGGTGGAGTAGGATATCCGCCAAAGGTTCCGCATGGTTCAAGTGCGACTGTCCCCTGCTTCCAGCCATCAGGCATCAGATCGACCATAGGCCAGTAGGAATCCTTGTGGTGATTCCAACCTACACCCGGGCCTTCTCCGTTTCCCCAGCAGTCGCCTCTCCATGCGGAATGTCCTTTGGAATTAGCATACAGCACATTAGGCTTATCATCAACCAGGGCTGTAAGCGGAGTATTAGGAAATGCTTCATAATAAAGATCAATCACAGCCTTCCTGGCTTCATCTCCAGGCATTAATGACGGATCACAGTAGTTATGCCATTCGCCCCAGAGGCCAACCGATCCTATATCTACCAACGCCAGATCAGGATTATCGTCGTACCTTTCACCAAGTGCCCGAATAAGCCGTTCATGATAATACTTTACAATTTGCTCCTCCATATCGACCTCATAGTGAGCTCCTTCTTCCGGACAAGCCGAATAGGTATATTTGATTCCCTTATCGAGCAGCCATTGCGGAATGGTGCCTTCATGGCCCGGCCAGGATAACATAACACGGAAGGCCAGAGCCTGATTGGACTGACGACACCTCTGCAGCCAGTCGTCAATCATATCAAAAGCGTATTGACCTTCTGCAGGCTCAAGATCGCCCCATGTCCACCGGACATACGCACATCCCGATTTAAAGGGCAGCCCGGTCATGGATTCATCTTCTGCCGCAGTCTTGCCAAAAGTCTGCCATCCTACGCCCGGAATCTGGAGGTAAGCGTCATCTTCCTGCAGCACCTCGTCCAGTACTTTGCCGGATCGAGAACAAGCTATGGCAACAGTAAAAAGGAGGAAGGCGAAAATTGCTATCAGTATTGATCTGAAAGAGTTTTTGAAATAATGTTTCATGAATCCAAAAAATAAATTTACCAGTCCTCAAACGATTTGTCACTCCCGTTTTTTATTTATTAATCCCAACTATCTTTAAATAAATTGCACAGATATCCTATTTCATTGAAATTACACTGCATCTTCCAGGAGTATAACCCACATCTATGAGTTTTGTTCCGGCCAGAACCTGAACTATACCATGGTTCCCATTAAAATCAGTCCGCCGGAGAAGGACACTGTCATTGAAGGCCAATCCTGAAATTACCGTCCCTGGTTCTTCAGGAAGGTCAAAAGTTATTGGCACTCCATGATCGAGAAATTTTCCGTATTGTCTGGAATCAGCAAATACCTCGTCCAGAAGCCTGACCTCTTCAGGATTTTCATTTTCCATACACCACAGGAAAAAAGTATCTGTTCCCCTCAGAAGCATATGCCATAGTAATTCCTGGTAACACTCCCTGCTCATTTGCCGGATTGAGGAGTCGGCGCCATTGCCCTCAAATATTGTATGCCAGTGTACAAAACTTATCACTGGTATTGACCTGGGTGTACTTTTACCGGCATTACCGGTAATCTTAAGCATATTGTAGAGCCATCTGTAATCTGTGCTTGCGAAATCATACCAGTTATATATTCCAGACCATGGATAAACAACTGGCATGGCATAGGTAAAACCTGTCAATGGAAAATCATTGTACCATTTTCTGTACTTTGCCTTTTGTTCCTGCTTATATGGCTGGCCATCTGCAATATACTCAAAATAGTCATACCAGTACCTGTAGCCGTCATTCGGGTAAACAGCGTAATTACCTACCAGAGCTTGAGGGAATTGTGACAGTACAGGTTCACTGTATGAATAACTCTGCAGGTAGGCTCTCATTTCCCTCATTTTTTGCTGAAACAAGGGAAAGGTAAAATCATTGCCCAGGTATTTGCGGCACCTTTCGCATTTTTTTGAGGCTTCGAAGGCATTATTGACCTCAAGCGGACCGTCAATTTCCCAGTCGGTAAAGATAAAATCAACAGGCAGACCTTCTTTTTTATACCTGTTCACAAAGAGTTCCATCCTGCTTTTTATCTCTTCTTTCCTTGAATCCAGAGCGAAAGGACATCCCATTTTATGATTTCCGAAACTCGTGTCAAAGAATGGCTTTCCATCGGAGTCGATATGTGCTGTTGATTCGTCGCCATTGAAAAAGGCATCGAGGAGTTCCGTGGCACTAATGTTAACCCTCTGTCCTAATTTCTTCTGCGCCCTGGCAATGGGCAGGCATTGTGAAAATACCTTTGAAGTATCCTTCATGCTCCAGGAGCAGACTATACCAATTCCCCTTGCAGCCATTTCCGAAATAAGCCGTTCAGCCATAACATCGCTTAATATGCCGGGATCAATGGCAGGCCACAGGTAAAGAGGTAATCTTTGTCCGTTATCATATTTAAGAATACTTGTGTTGTCAAGTATGACCTGGATCTTTTCGGGCCATTTTATTTTCTTTTCAGCAGGAGATGAGCATCCTGCAAGCGTAAGGATCAGACTAAATATGAAAATCCAGGGCAAAACTGATATCAGCTTTTTCATAATCATGAATGAACTCTTCTTGATTGTCATAAAACATTGAATTATTTGATCTCCTTCTATCTCCGGGGTCTGGCCTTGAACTGCAATTTATACTGAGTAACCCTGAACGGGAATGTTTCAAGATTCAAGCCGATATGTGCAGTACCCTTTGTTCCGTACTCATTGGCACCAATATCATATACTCCGGCCTTCTTATTGAGCGGACGTTGACCATTCCAGAAATCCAGCTGATTTTCAGTAAGCAGCATTCCCTCATCGATAGCGGGTGAGCCGCTTTTCAGACGGTAACCTTCCGGTGTGGATGCTTTCGGATCAACGAAAGCCGGATCGCCTGTATGTGCCCTTGAATCTCCCGGATAAGGTTTACTCCAAAGGTTATTTATAAAACGTATACATGCTGTGTCAAGACCAGCATCAATACCTACTCCTCCTGTATTCGCCCAGAAGATATTATTACGGAACCAGATGTTGCTGAATTCAGTATATGGCGCACGCTTGCTGAATCCCACAACACTTTTACAGTTATTGTACACAACGGTATTGTTGTCGAAATACAAGTCCCGTGTATTCTGCGTGAAGAGAATCGTAACCCTGCCATAAACTGAAGGATCAATTGCTGCCCAGTCGTTGTGCACAATAATATTATTGCGGACAGAAATCATATCACACCGCAGACGGTTACTCGACTCTTCCCCCGATAGCCAGACCGCAACATTGTTGCCATATAGAAAATTGTTGTCGAAAATGCTCATAGATGCATTGTCAATCCAGATGCCGGCAATACCTGACCCCCTTATCACATTATATCTTGCTGTCGTATGGACTGCCCAGTCCTCGTATAGAATTCCGTCGCCCGTATTATTGTCGAACTGACAGTTTTCAATTACCAGATATTCCACAGCCCCGTTACTGGTAAATCCATAACCCTCTGTCCCTTCGATATTCCATCCGGCATCATGCATCCAGCAATTGCGGATTTCCACCCAGGCGCATTCATCTGAAGGATCGAGGCGGCCTTCTTCACCTCCGCCAGACCCGTTAAGATGAACCCCATAAGTTCCGGAAAATGCCATTTCACAATTTTCTATTTTTAGATGATGGGAACTTTCAACCCCGATTCCTTTCTGACATGAAAAAAACCGGCAGTTGGCTATCCCGACATATTCCTTCCTTATAATGGAAATACCGTTTCCTTCAGGGTGATCACCGGTCATATTAAACTCGATGCCCTGGATGATTGAATATGAGCCGGCTTTAAGCAGGCTTTCAGATCCATCACCCGAAAAAACGACCTTGCCATCCCCTGCAGATTGTAGACTAACAGTCATTCCGGGATTGCCGTCCGGCATATTTTCATTAGCACATGGATATATTCCGGCTGAAATTATTACAGTATCTCCCGGTTTGGCAAGGGATAAGGCTTTCCGGACTGACAGTACAGGGCGTTCTAAAGTTCCTGAATTCGAGTCTGAACCAGTCTTTGCTGAAACATGCCACTCATTTGCCAGAACATTTGAACTTTGGCCTATCTCAAAAACCAGCAACAAACCCACCAGGCAGAAAACTGCATTATCTTTTATTCTCATATCAGGTATTATTTAAACTTTTTTCACAAAATCTATCATGACTCATAGCCAGCTTTATTCATAATCTCATCAACTGAAACAGGATTCCCTCCCCTCCTCTTGCTTTCATCTGCCGCTTCCATGAATCCGTAGATCTCAAGTGTCTCGGCTGATTCGACAGGAGCAATTCCGGTTTTAAAGAAATCTGCAATTTTAATAAGCATGGCATCATAGCCATCGAATGGTCCGAGAGTTAAATTAGCATCACTGCCAAAAGCAATTCCCCCGTAGTCGTGGGTCCCCGTTCTTGTACCCCTTACTGTTCCTATTCTTCCATCCTTCCATTTACCAACTACATACTCGGTATCGGGTGTCTGAAATCTCGTAACTGTATCACAACCGGTTCCCATTACAGTGTATAAAATCTCAACGCCATGTATTCCATACCAGAAAAGGTCGGGATGATGCGGTTCCAGGCTTGCAGGACTAAAGGTGTCTGCTCCCAGTACCTTACCAATTATATTATCATATCTAACTGCCTGTGCATTCTTCAGATAACGAAGGGCTGATGCTGAAAACAGGGGAATATTTTTTTCCTTTGCTTCCCTGTACAATATTACTGCATCAGAAAGGGATGATGTTACGGGTTTGTCAACGAAAATTGGCTTGCCGGCCCTGAACAACTCCCTGGCCTGCTCAAGGTGGACCTGACCGTCATTTGTTAAAATCAGGAAAGCATCTGCCTTTCTTAAAAGCAATTTTATAGAGTCAACAACTTCTATGTCCATTTGCTTTATCTTCTCAGTATACTCAGGTATTGTCTCCAAACTGGATTTGATGTTTGAACTTCCCTTCGGATAAGCTGCAACAACCCTGAATCCTGACAATCCGGGTTCGGGATTTTCAGCATTGAAGAGCACAGCAAATGCAGGCGCATGGGATGTATCCAGTCCGATTATTCCAATACGGATTACATCCCGGGCCGAATTTGCAAACAGGTTTGATCGGACTGATCCTAATCCAAGGGAAGCGCCTGCCACTGCCGATCGTTTAATAAATGTCCTTCTGTCTGAGTTCATATACTTACTATTTTGATAAATTTTCCCGGAAGTTTAAATCTAACTATGGAGATGTGCCGGAGTCTGTTAAAAAAATCAAAATCCTTTAACTCCAGAGAGCGCAAAGTGTTTTGCAAAAATCGCAAAGGCCTGTCCCAATATCTATCCGGAGCTATCAGGATAGTTTTGTCTTTGCGTACTTTGCTATAGCTTTGAGTACTTTGCGGTTAAAAAGATTTCTGATACATTCTCTGCTCTTATTTTTACTTTTTCAATTTGACTATCTCCTCAGCTATTTTCTCACGGGCTGCTTCAATTACTACCGGGTCTTCCGAGGAACCCCACCAGTTTGGAGCTACCTCTGAAACGATTTTATTGACGGCATCCTTCCCTGCCAGTTTCTCCAGTATTGCAAAATATTCCCAGTCCTCCATTGAATCCCTAATATTCTTTAACCTGATGCAGGAAATCGGGCCGTCTATTCCACAAGGCACTCCTGGATAGATCAAGTAACCGCCTCCATTAAACTGAGAGTCAGACTCGGTAAATGCCGGTAAAAGCCACGGATCCATTAAACCTGTTTTGGAATCTGCAATCTGAACGGATGACCAGTATAAAAGTCCTGTTATACTGTAATGCCAGTTAATCCATGTGGGCACTCTGTATGAGGTCAGTTTGGCATCGATATGCCAGTATGGGGGATCATAATCCTTAACCTTGAGATAATCCGGATGATATCTGGGGGCTCTCTGGGAGAGTGCAGTATATGACCAAACCTCATCTCCATGTTTCAGTTTTGAATCAATCGAGGCAGAATCTATGAAGGACCACAGAGGGCACCATATATCTACAGCAGGATCAATATCCGGCCATGACGGATCCTGTTTGTAGGTCTGTTCCACCACCAGGCAGCGGATCTCAGGTGCTGCTTCATGAACCACTGCGCCCATATCCAGTATAGTCTGGTAGTTCTCCTTCAGGTTAGGTTCATCCAGCATATAAAGGTATGCCCGTTTATCCCATCCGTTTTCCTTAAGATATTTGTAGAAGTCCCTGTAATAGTTAATGGCTTTTATCTTGTTTGTCGTTGTTATATCACCGAAGGGTGCTTTTGGGATCATAAAATCCGTAACATGCAGGTCATCAATGAATTTCTTGAGCATCTGATGCTGTTCAGGTAATATTCTCAACGAACCGTCGGTGTTTACCTGAGGCATAAATCTGTCAGGAATAGGAGGATTTATCCGGTGTTGCGCCATCATCCTGCAATAACTCATTTCTATGTCGTTTGCTTTATCGGAGTTTTGATCCGCCCCAAATAATTTGGGAATGATGCGGTCGACGCTACCAAAATGATTTCTGTGTGTCGGTCCGTCGGGCAGTGTGAAATCCCACACTGTAAGCGAAACCGGTATTGAAATGCTTTTAGTCAGGATGGTATCGGGGCTGACACCAAATTGTTCAGGAATATTACCCAGGGTCACTGTAAAAACACCCTTATATTCACCCGCAGTTGCTGAAGCAGGAATAGTGACATCAACCCAGATGGGCTGGTTTTGGCCTTTCCATACATCGAATGGCACGGCATACATTTCGAATCCGCTTTTTATGAATGGTTCTCCCCATTTCTTACGGTACTCGTTAAATGGTTCTATGGGTTTACCCGTTTGAGGATTTATAAAAGGCACCAAAGGATCAGGATATAGCCCTACGGGCAATTGAGCACGCGGAGAAGAGCGTCTGACCCTTGCATATTCTTCGCGGAAAAGAGAGATATTCTCCCTGGATATAATGCCTCCATCTCCTTTAAGATCAGAGATCTCCGCTCCTGTCACCCTGACATTTTTCCCTGTTGCAGCTACTACAACCTGGAAAGATTCCACTTCATTCTTTGCTGCCTTAATTGAGGCCTGATCAGCTCCGTATATCACCTGATCCTGACAGATACGTTCCATACTGTTAAGTACGGTAAGTTTTGCTTCAGGAGCGGTAACCTGACTATGACATCCAGTCATTGCAAGACCTCCTGCAACAGGGATTAAAATTTGTCTGAAATAATTGCCTATTCCCATAAATTGTCCTCCATTGATTTAATTTATTTTGAGTATTCTGAATATAGATCAATAAAAGTTAATATGTCTTATGTTATAAATCCGGGCCATCCTGTAATGAAGCGAATAAAGTTAAACAAATAAGCTTACTCTCTCAACACAGCCTGATCTCTATTTGGAATAAAAATAATCCCTGCGAGTTACAGGTTGCAGTATAATCAGATCACTTAGAGATATTAAACTATTTTCCTCAACTGATATAATCGAATTTAGTATTATGTTTTTAAAGATTAGTATTATGTTTTTAACAAAGATTAACTCTAATTTTATTCCTTAAATCATGGAATCCCGTAAGGAAAAACAAGACAAGAATATCTTTTACATACATTATGAGGCGGTATGCCTTATGATTTATCAGATCTATCAATGATAATTCCGGCTTTTATAAAGATCATTGAGCAATGTTCAGAGTCCATATTAAATTAATCACAAATTTTAAGTTTTAAAAATGTTAAATAAAATAATTACCTTTTAAAACTTGTGATAATTTACATTTACTTGTTATTATCTTATCAAAAATATTTATTAACTTGTTTTTAAATTAGATTTTATTATATTTGTTTCTGATTAACCATCAGACTTGCTTCTGAACTAACCCGACAATTAATTAAGTATGACTAAGAAAATTATACTGGTACTAAGGCATTTCCTAAAACCCAACATCACCTTTTGAATTTTATTTTCTAATTACTCTTACTCCTAATCTATAATTTAAAACCTCAAATGCATGAAAAAAAAATTGAGATTAATGATTGTATCTCACCGGCCGGGCAGATTTAGTCCGGCGATGAGGTTTGCCATCTGCATCGGACTTATGTCCATGATAATGTTATTATTACCGGTCAGAGCCAATGCTGCGCTTTCCGGGAATGATGATGGTTCGGCACCGCAGCAGGTAAAAGTTGCCGGTACAATTACTGATGCCACAACCAAAGAGCCACTTGTCGGTGTCAATGTTGTTCTTGAAGGAACTACAATTGGTGTAATGACCGATATAAACGGGAAATACTCGTTAAGTGTACCGAATCTGAATGGGACACTGGCTATTTCCTATATTGGATATTCGCCTGTAAAAATTCCCATTAACGGATTGACGGTAATCGATGCATCTCTTGAATCTAATGTTCAAGCCCTGGAGGAAGTTGTTGTCACCGGTTACGGAACCGTCAGGAAGAGTGATGTGACCGGATCTGTGAGTTCAATCAAAACCGAACAGCTGTTGCAGTTGCCAACCCAGCGTGTTGACCAGGCTATTCAGGGAAAAGCCACGGGTGTATTTATTCTAAACACAGATGGATCTCCCGGTGGTAATACAATGATCCGTATCAGGGGTAACAACTCAATAAATGGTGGTAATGATCCTCTGATAATTGTTGACGGACTGCAGGGTGCAAATATCAACCAGCTTAACCCTAATGACATAGCTTCTATGGAGATTCTGAAAGACGCTTCCGCCACTGCAATTTATGGTTCGCGTGGAGCAAATGGTGTAATCCTGATAACTACAAAACTTGGTAAGGTAGGAAAACCTGTAATTGATGCCGGTTACAGCGTCGGTATCCAGAACCTGGCCCGCAAGCTGCCGGTTATGAATGCCTACGACTTTGCCAGGTATAATAATTTTTATAACAGCTTCAATACCGGTAGCGGTGCTACTCCCAAGTATTATTTTACACCGGAAGATATTGAATATTATAAAACCCATTCCACCGACTGGCAGGACGAGATTTATAAAACAGGCATTATGCAGAATTCCAATCTGGCTATCAGTGGTGCTACCGACAAGTTAAAATACATGATTTCAACGTCTTATCTCGATCATAAAGGTATCCTGTTAAATTCCCAGTACAACAGGCTTTCATTGCGTGCCAATCTTGCAGCTGATATAACCGATTGGGTTGATTTCGGACTCAACTATTCATACACAAGTGAGATGTACCAGTCACCTCCGTTCAATTCAGACCAGGGAGATGTTCTTTTCCAACCTATAAATGATGCAGTCAGGTGGGCTCCTACTGAGCCTGTTTATGATCAGGACGGGAACTACTGGAGACACAGGGCGGGCTATGGTGCCTACGATACATGGAACCCTGTTGCCACCGCACTTGAGACAAAAATTGAAAATCCAACTTACCAGAATAACTTAAACCTGTTCCTCAATTTTAAACCTATGAAGGGACTCAGTTTAAAGATAATGGGTGGAGGAACCTTTTCAAATTCCTATAACAACAAATATGAGAATACAAAAACCAGAAACGGATATGCCATGAATGGAGTTGGATCTGTATACGACAACTTCTATAACAATTATCAAAATACAAATATCCTGACCTATGATAATACAATAGGGATTCATCATTTCACTTTCACCGGTGTTATCGAAGATATCTTCAGCCAGTCTAACGGAAGCTCGATGACAGGCCAGGATTTCCTGGTAGACCAGCTTGGAACAGATAATATGGATGGCGCCAAATCAGTTTCTGTAGACTCATGGAGAAGTAAAAGGGCACTGCTATCCTATATGGGACGTATCAATTACGGCCTGATGGATAAATACCTTCTGACATTAAGCTACAGGGCAGACGGTTCTTCAGTTTTCGGTGAGAATAACAAATGGGGTTATTTCCCTTCCGGTTCTCTCGCATGGAGAATCTCACAGGAAGGCTTTCTGAAAGATTCTCAAGTAATATCTGATTTGAAATTAAGAGTAAGTTATGGTATCACTGGTAATCAGGCTATCGGTCCTTACGGTTCACTGGCAAGATTGGCCTCATATTACAGATACCCGTATAATAACGGTGAAAACCTGAATATAGGTTTCGGCCTTTCAGACATTGCCAATGCTAACCTCAAATGGGAAAGTACTGCCCAGAGTGACATAGGTATGGATATATCTTTATTCAAGGGAAGATTGACATCAACAATTGACGTCTACAGAAAAGTCACGGATAACCTGCTGATGCCAAGGCAGCTGCCAGGATATGTAGGGGTAGGCAGTGTTATTGACAATGTTGGTTCGGTCGAAAATAAAGGACTTGAAATCCTGATCGGTGGTGATCCCATTGTTGGAAAGTTCAGATGGAATACCTCCTTTAATATCTCCTTTAACAAGAATAAAGTTCTTGATCTCGGACCTGGTGTAGATAAAATTGGTTACACGCCGACATCAGGGGGATACAGTCTCGGCACAGAGTATATGTTTCTGGAAGTCGGACAACCTATGGGGCTGATGCAAGGATGGTTATATCAGGGTTTATGGAAGTCATCCGAGGCAGATGAAGCATTAAGTTATGGTCAGCTCCCGGGTACACCAAAATATGCCGATTTAAATAATGATGGTATCGTCGACCTCAAAGACAAAACAACCATAGGTCATGGTTACCCGAAATTCAACTTCGGTTTTACAAACCTTTTTACTTATGACAATTTTGAGCTTTCATTTCTCATCACCGGTTCTTATGGAAACGATCTCTTCAATACACTGAGAATCCGAAGAGAAACCTATGAGGCAACAGATCCCAAAGTCTGGAATTACTGGACGCCTAGCAACCAGGACACCGATGTTCCGGCTCATTATGACGGCGCATGGGCTCAGGCCGTACTTAAGGATCATCAAAATACATATAACTTCGGAACGTCTTCAGGTACAACATCCAGATGGGTTGAAGATGCTTCATTTGTACGTCTGAAAACTATAACCCTTGCTTATAATTTCCAGCAGAGCCTGCTCAGGAAAATCGGATTTTCAAAAGCAAGATTATATATCACCGGAACAAATCTGCTTACTTTGACGAAATACACCGGTTATGATCCTGAAATAGCAGCTTATCCTGGTAATGATGCAACAATCGGTGTTGACCTTAGTGTTTATCCAACTGCAAAGATGTATACCTTTGGCGTTGATTTTACTTTCTGATAACAATATTAAATTTTAAAATCATGAAGAGGAAAAAAATAAAAATTTTAAGTCTGGCAATGTTATCAGGAGTAATGCTCCTTCTTACTGTCAGATGTTCGAAACTGACGGAGAAGCCTACCGATTTTGTAGGCCCTGATAACTATTACGGTACGCCGGCACAAATCGAATCTTCATTTGTAGCTTCAATGGATGTTTTATTTGGAGGCTGGACATTCTATGACTGGTACAGGTATCCTCAGATCTTCGATATGGATGACCAGGTGTATGGCGGTAATCTTCTGATTGGCGACGATCTCGGAAATGACTGCTGGAATAAGCATTACGTGGCAATAGCAGATCTTAATCCTGCCATAAAAGCGATAGATGATGATAAGGTAGTTGGCGCCTCACCGGAACTAAAAGACGAATTAATGGCACAGGCAAAATTCCTCAGGGCATGGAATTACTTTATGCTGGTACGCTATTATGGGGACATTCCTTTAATCACAGAAACTACGGATGTTGTAACAGAAGAGATTACAAGAACTCCGATAGCCGATGTTTACAATTTCATAGTAAGTGACCTCACTTTTGCTACCCAGCATCTTCCCCCTTCCTGGGGCGCAGAGAACAAGGCCCGTCCGACTCAGGATGCTGCAAGGACATTGCTTGCAAAAGTCTACATCACTATGGCCACGGCTCCTATGAACGATGCCTCCAATTATGTTAAGGCAAGGGATATGGCTAAACAGGTAATGGACGCAGGCACCTATTCACTTGTACCGAATGTTGCAGATGTATTTAAACTTGAAAATGAGTACGGACCTGAATTCATGTGGGGATTCCATAATTCCAAGGAAGAATATGTAATTGAGCCTCAAATCTGGTTACCCGGAGATATGGCCGGCGGCTGGGGTGATGTAAAAACGGAACAAAGATGGGGAGAAGCTTATCCTGATGAGCCACGTAGAGAAGCTTATCTTATGTTTGCAGACCCCATATTCGGAACTGGCACGACATATAAGGATTGGGATGGCACAACTCCATATGTAAGAAAATACCTATATGATTCCAAGGAAAACCTTGAAAAGGATGTCAATTATGAGGGCATGCCGATTCTGAGATTTGCTGATGCATTATTGCTCTTCGCTGAGGCCGAAAACCAGGTAAACGGAGGCCCTTCTCAGGCAGCTGTTGATGCTGTGAACCAGATAATTAACAGAGCCACAGGAGGAGTGCCTTTAGCAGCCGATCCCCTTGCAACTACTTCAATGTCCAAAGATGATTTCGATGCGTTTGTAATTCAGCAGAGAAACCTGGAGTTATGCTTCGAATATGACAGATGGTTTGACATTCAGAGGAAAAGGCTACTGGAAAAGGTTAGCGATCCGTTATTCCTCGTAAATTTCAATCCTGCGAATCCGTATCAATATTTGCTGCCAATCCCTCAGAAAGATCTGCGGCTTAATAAAATGTTGACTCAGAATCCTGGTTATACAAATCCAAACGGGAAATAATGAATTTATTTCAAGCAGGGTTAAACTTTTTTAAACTTAAATTCATTCAGCTATGAAAACATTTGTCAGAAAATACATTCCAAAGTTTATTATCAAAAAAAGAGTACCGTTGATTGCTTCATTCTTTTTTACAGTTTCTATACTTTTCCTTGCCGCAGGTTGTATTAAGGAAGACTATCCGGTACGACTGGTATTTCCTGTAATAACAACTGTAGCAGTAACAGATAGTACCACAACCGGAGCAATAAGCGGAGGCGATATTACTTCCGATGGAGGAAACGCAATAACCACACGCGGAGTATGCTGGAGTACCAAAGCTAATCCAAGTATAATATATCCCGATTCAATAACTGTTGACGGTACAGGACCCGGGATCTTCACAAGTACCATAACTGGTTTGGTACCAAATAAATCTTTTCATGTGAGGGCATACGCAACCAATTCTGAGGGTACTTCCTATGGCCAGGATATATCATTTAGAACACCTGCAAATTAGCAAGCATTCCTGCCTTTAGCAGGCCTCATTAAAATAAACCCCACGTTGATAAACGGTGGGGTTTATTTTAATTATAAATTTTACTGTTAACCGGTTCTTGACTATCTTTAAAGACCACTTCTGCTGGAGAGATCTAAAAATTAATTTATGGGGACTACAATCTGCTTCAGGCTTTTCATCCTGATGATATTTACAGGAGTAATAGTTTCATCCTGCAGTCAACAAGGTCAGGAAAAAGAACCTGGGAAAAATACTATGTTCCGTCCTCTTTCTCCTGACCAGACACATATAATGTTTGCCAACCAGCTCCACGAAACCGACAGTGCCAATGCAATATTTTACGAGTATTATTACAATGGGGCCGGTCTGGCTGCCGGAGATCTTAACAATGACGGCCTGACCGATATTGTTTTTGGAGCCAATATGACTCAAAGCAAAATCTATCTGAACAACGGCAACTTATCTTTTACCGATATCACAAAAAAATGTGGCGTGAATACCAGTGGTAAATGGGTCACCGGAGTCAGTCTGGTCGACATCAATCATGACGGGTGGCTTGATATCTACCTCTGTGTAGCCGGTAATATCAATTATGACTACCACAATCTGTTATATGTAAGTAACGGGGATAAAGACAATCTGT
Source organism: uncultured Bacteroidales bacterium (assembly GCA_963789465.1). Classification (GTDB taxonomy): domain Bacteria; phylum Bacteroidota; class Bacteroidia; order Bacteroidales; family VadinHA17; genus LD21. The sequence continues at coordinate 125,068 of CAWBLL010000019.1, read as the reverse complement.
CATTCAAAGAGTGTGCTGCTGCCACAGGTCTTGACGATAACGGCTATTCAACACAGGCTGAGTTCTTTGATTATGACCGGGATGGCGATCTCGACATGTATCTGGTCACCGCAGCGCTGACCATTCCTAACAAGAATGCTCTGCGTCAGAGGAAAAATGACGGGTCTATGATCAATACCGACAGGCTTTACAGGAATGATGGCATAAATCCAGCCACGGGACTGCCTGTCTTTCACAACGTATCCAGGGAAGCAGGCATTACATGGGACGGGTTCGGGCTCGGAGTGAGCGTATGCGATATAAACCGCGATGGCTGGCCTGATATCTATGTAGGCAATGATTATATATCAAACGACCTTCTATACGTAAACCAGAGGAACGGCACTTTCAGGGAAATGATTAAGGACTATACAAAGCACATCAGCAACAGCACAATGGGAGTGGATATTGCGGATTTTAATAACGATGGTCTTGTGGATATCTTTTCCCTCGATATGCAGCCGGAGGATTACAACAGGAAAAGGACGATGGCACTGACCATGCGTGACTACCAAAGGTATCTGAAAGAACTTGAAACAGGCTATTCACCACAGTTTATAAGGAATATGCTGCAGCTCAATAACGGGGAAATAGACGGGAAAGTCACATTAAGCGAGATTGGAGAGCTTGCCGGTATTTATGAGACTGACTGGAGCTGGGCTCCGCTGTTTGCCGATTTTGACAATGACGGCAACAAGGATCTTTTTATCGGAAACGGAATTCCAAATGATGTGACAAACATGGACATCTCTGAGCTTTGGATGAAAACTATCAGGGAAAACAGGGGAATTAAGTTCAGTGTGCTCTACAAACTGTTGAAGAGTGAGATGGATAAGATTGGGAATATCAAAAAGCCCAATGTCATGTTCCATAATACAGGCGGCCTTGTTTTTGAGAACAAGAGCAAAGAATGGGGTCTTGAGAAGCCTCTGTACTCGACAGGCTCAGTATTTGCAGACATGGATAATGACGGTGATCTCGACCTGGTTTTGAATAATGTAAATGATCAGGCTTCAATTTTTGAGAACAGACTGATTAACAAGGATTCTGTAAACAGCAAAAACCATTATATATCAATTATACTGAAAGGCGATTCACTGAACACCGGAGGAATCGGAACAAAATTAACTCTCTACTCTGACGGGAAATTGCAATATTATGAACACTTCCCCATAAGAGGATTTCAGTCAATGGTAGATCCTAAAATTCATTTCGGCCTTGGTGAAAATACTCTGATAGATTCATTATACATCTGGTGGCCTGACGGGAAGGAACAACTTATGTCCAATATTCAGTGCGACCAGCTACTCACAATAAGTCATGAGACAGCCTCATTGAGTAAAAACCCCAGGTTGATTCACGAAAAAACCAGGATATTTACATCCCGGACTGAGAATACACATATTAAATTCAGGCATAACGAACGACAGTTTATTGACTTCGATATCCAGCCTCTTGTACCTCATCTCTATTCGCAGGAAGGACCAGGTATTACTGTAGGGGATATTAATTCAGACGGCCTTGATGACTTCTTTATCGGCGGATCAACAAGCTTTTCGGGAATGATATTTATGCAGGTAAAGCCTGGATCCTTTTCCTCGTACCCTTTGCCCGGCCCGAATACCTATGAGGATATGGGTGCCCTTCTCTTCGATGCCGACGGCGATGGTGATAACGATCTGTATGTTGTAAGCGGCGGATCGGGATTACCTCCCGGAAATTCCTTCTATAACGACAGACTCTATATCAATGATGGAACAGGGAAATTTACAATGGAGAAAAATGCATTGCCTGACACACGTGTCTGCGGGTCCCAGGTCACGGCTGCCGATTTTGACAGGGATGGCGATCTGGATCTCTTCGTTTGCGGAAGAGTAACCCTGGAGAATTATCCCATACCTCCCAGAAGTTATTTGCTTCGCAACGACTCCAGGGGACACGACGTCCGCTTCACTGACATTACTTCTTCCGGTTCTGCAGATCTGGAAAAGCCAGGGCTGCTGGCTTCCGCCATCTGGAGTGATTTTAACAGGGATGGCTGGCCCGATCTGATACTAGCCGGAGAATGGATGCCCCTTACATTCTTTAAAAACGAAAACGGGAAATTAAAGAATATTACTTCCACAACCGGGCTGGATAAATATACAGGCTGGTGGAACAGCATTACCGCAGCGGATTTTGACAAGGATGGAGATATTGACTATGTTGCCGGAAACCTCGGCCTTAATACCGAATACAAGGTATCGCAGAAAGAACCTATGAGGATCATTGCAAAGGATTTCGACCGCAACGGATCTCTCGACCCAATCTGTACATATTACGTACAAGGAAAAAGCTATCCTATCTACCACAGGAATCTCCTTATTTCTCAGATCCCCTCGCTCAAAAACAGATTCAAGAAATATGAGGATTATGCGAAGGCCTCTTTTGATGATATATTCACTGCTGAGGATTTAAAAGGCGCATATATCAGGGATAGCAGGTATTTTAAATCTTCCTGGATTGAAAATCTAGGTGACGGTAAGTTTAAAATCCATGCTCTTCCAATTGAAGCTCAGGTATCTCCGGTATTCGGGATCCTTGCAGGTGACTATAATTCTGATGGAAATAGTGATATCCTCCTGACTGGCAATTCCTACTCCTCAAATGTTTTTACAGGACAATATGATGCTCTTATCGGATTATTTCTTGCAGGAGACGGCAAGGGAGGGTTTACGGCAATCCCCGGGAGAGAAAGCGGTTTCTTTGCTGACGGTGATACCAAAGGTATGGCAGAACTGGCATTAAAGGATGGCAGTTCACTTATACTGGTTGCCAGAAATTCAGACAGCCTGAGGGTCATAAAAACATTAAGAGAGCCTCAGAAAACAATAAGAATTAAGAATGATGAAGTATCTGCAGAACTTACTTTCAGCAATGGCACCAGAGAGTACAGGGAATTCTATTACGGAAGCGGTTATCTTTCCAACTCATCGAGAGTATGCAGCATCCCGGAAGGTGTAGTTTCCGTGATATTTACAAATTATAAGGGTGAATCCAGGAAACTGGTTATCAAAAGGAATTCGAATAAATAAGATTTAACCACTGTCCTTTAAACCCTCAGCATAAATTATTTTTAAATCTTTTAAGCTTCCTCCACAGATGAAAATAATTATAATAACAGCCATGTTTTTAACAGGCTACACACTGATGGCTCAGGATATGAGCTTTTCACTTCCAGGTAACACCATTTACAGAGAAATGCCAAATCCTGCGAAAACGCCTGTCGCAGCCTGGTCAGGAGTCAGCAACGATATTAATGTAAGTTTTGCCAGTGACAATGTCAGATACCCAAAAGAACAGGTACCGGATGTCTCTTCAGAAGAATGGTCCGTCAAAGCCTGGAAGGGTGAAAAAGTCCATACCCAGATACTGGTCTGGTCAAAAAAGTACATTCATGAGCTCAGCTGCCAGACAGGAGATCTTTCCGATGGAAAGGGACATCTGATAGGAGGTGAAAATATTAAAGCTGCTTTTGTACGATATGTTATGACGGATGAATTCGGCGAAGGCTGCGACGACCGTACTCCTGGAAAATATGATTCTTCACTCGTTGAAGACCCGATAGATATCATTGACAAATTGGAGGTTCAGCCCAATACCGTACAGCCGGTTTGGCTTTCGGTCAAGGTCCCCGCCGACGTTCCTTCAGGAAAATACACAGGTTCATTCACCATAAATGCCAATGGCAGGCACATATTAAAGCTGTCTGTCACTGTTGGCAACCATCTGCTCCCCCCTCCCCGCGACTGGAAATTTGACCTGGATCTCTGGCAAAATCCGGATCCCGTCGCAAAAGTGCATGATGTCGGGTTATGGAGCGATGAGCATTTCAGGCTTATGCGGCCTTATTACACAATGCTTGCAAATGCCGGACAAAAGAGCATTACAGCCTTTATAATCGACCAGCCCTGGGGACCGGACCATGTTTACTACCGGGACCCGACATTCATAAAGTGGTACAGGAAAAAGGACAGGAGCTGGTCATACGATTATTCTGTCTTTGACAGGTATATCGAGTTTGTAATGAGTTGTGGAATTGACAAGCGGATTAATTGCTATTCAATGGTCACATGGAATCTTTCCTTTATCTACTTTGATGAAAGCAAAGGAGATACAGTATCAGTTACTGCAAAACCAGGGTCACCTGAGTACAATGATCTGTGGGAACCAATGATAAAAAATTTTACTGAACATCTTAAATCAAAGGGATGGTTTGATAAAACAGCCATAGCTATGGACGAAAGAGACATGGAGAGTATGAAGGAGGTTCTGGCATTGCTAAAAAGAATAGATCCTCAATGGAAAACAGCTTTGGCTGGTAATTATCATCCGGAGATTGCAAGAGAGATCTACGACTATTGCATCATAATACATGACAGCTTCGATCCTGATGTTCTGAAAGCCAGAAAGGCTGAGGGCAGGCCAAGCACATTTTATACAGCCTGCGGCGAAAACCACCCTAACGGCTTTACCTTCTCTCCTCCTGCCGAAAATACCTGGATAAGCTGGTATGCTGCGAATAGAGGATTTACAGGCTATCTGCGCTGGGCATATAACAATTGGACAAAAGAACCTCTGCAGGATACACGCTACAGGACATGGCCTGCCGGTGATTGTTACCAGATCTATCCAGGCCCCCGAACATCTGTCCGCTTCGAAAAACTTATCGAAGGCATTCAGGATTTTGAAAAAATCAGAATTCTGAAGTATGAATTCTTAAAGAATAAAGATGAAAAGCACCTTGCCCAACTGAATGACGTGTTGTCACTATTTACTACGAGAAATCTGGAAACAATACCTGCTGTGGAGATGGTAAGCAAAGGCAAAGCATTCCTGAACAAGTTTTAGTAACTTTAGCAAGGTTGCTTTGTCTTAAAATCTTTTCGATACAGACACTATAATTAATCTTATTATGATATGAGAACTTCAAACATTATTTCAGACCTCTTCTCTCTGAACCTTAAAAACAGGAGAATTGCCCATTCTGTTCTTCTTCTTGTGCTGGCTGTCTATATCTCCGGAGCAACATTGGCAAAAGCTGCCGGTGCAAATCAGGACATCAGGATATGGGCTGTGCCGGCAGAGCAGAAGGTCAGACCTGCCGACAAACCGGAAACCACCAATATCGTCTGGTCCGGTGCGAAGAAGCTCATTACGGTTGCCGGTGCCGGTAACGAGCATGTCCCTTTCCAGATAGTAATTACTGTTCCTGTGCCGGAAGGCTGGAGGCCTAAGGCACCTGATGGATTTTTTGTAACGGTTTCTGACCTGGTTGCATCTGGTGGTAAATTAATTCCGCATAACAGTATCGACCTATATCTGGAACACTATATCCAGATCTATGCAAAATCGAGCCCGGTAGGAGCTACAGGGTATTGGCCTGATGCCCTGGCCCCACTGAAGGAACCGTTCAGCATGCAGGCCCAGTATGCAGTTGTAGGAAACAGGCCTGTCTGGGCTGACATCGTAATTCCAACAGGTACTCCTGCCGGCATATATACGGGTAAAATCTCAGTCTCGAAGGATGGTAATACACTCGAAATCCTTGACCTGCAGCTGGAAGTATATAACTTTTCTCTACCGGAACAGACCCACCTGATAACTTACTTTAACATTTCCAAAAGTGAACTTGGAAGGCTTTACCATAAACCGGTATCGAATCCGGATATTGAACAGCTTACAGAGGTATATTTCGATTTCCTGTTCAATCACCGTCTTGAATCTTGGTTTAATGAACCACTTGTTCCAAAAGTGACTGTGACTGGTGAAAACGTGGACGTTAAATTCAATGACCAGCGTTACGACTATTATATGAACAAGCGGAAGACTAAAAGGGTGATACTCGAAGCAGGACCTAATGAACTAACCAGTCAGATCAAGTCTGATCCGTTTTCACCTTCCTTCAATAAGATTGTAAAGGCATACTTATCCGCCGTCGACGCCTATTTCACGAAAAACGGATGGAAAGACCGCCTGGTGTTTAACAGCCCAATTGATGAGCCTAATACCATGAAGGACTATGAGGAGACTCGTCAGTGGTCTATGCTGGTTCATGAGGCTGCACCCGGAGTACATTTTCTTGCCACAGAATCCCCGGTGAGCGATAATCCGGAATGGGGTACGCTCAGGGGATATGTCAATGATTTCTGCGTTCACGGCAACAAACTTAATGATCCTGAAGTAAGGCAGGCGCTCCTTGAGGAACAGTCAAAAGGCGGTGAAGCTACATGGTACATTTCGTGCGATCAGGAATATCCTCAACCCAATTACTTCATTGATGCCCCGGCAATGGACCCGGTAATGGTTCCCTGGATAACCGCGCGATATCACATGAATGGTATACTCTACTGGGCCACAAACTTTTGGAACCAAACCCCTGATCCATGGCTCGACCCGGTTACCTATATATCAGGATTTGACTGCAGCAACGGATGGGTGCTGAACGGTGAAGGATCACTGATATATCCGGGCGATCACACCAAAAGATATACGGGACAACCGAATGTCACTGGTCCGGTTTCATCCTTACGATTTGAACTTCTTCGCGAGGGTATTGAAGATTATGAATATCTGTGGATGTTGAAAGATCTCGGCGATAAGGATTTTGCTGAGACAACAGTTAATGATATGGTAGTGGATGTAAGCGCTTTTTCACGCAATGTGGGAGAACTTTACCTTACCCGCAGGGCAATGGCTAAAAGACTTGAGGAGCTTACCAGTAAATAATCAGTTTTTCGTTTAATAATAATGAGTATGAAAAAAATCATTACAAGAATTATAATCACAACTTTCATTTGCACTGGATTTCCTTTGATGATAAATGCTGGGATCCATCAGGCTGAGTTACAGATCCCAAGGATAAGCACCAGGCCTGCCATTGATGGAAAGCTTAGTGATCCCTCATGGGCTAAAAGCTCTGAATTATCGGAATTCATCAACTGGTCACACGATAAATACATTAAAGACATGGTGTCAGTTTTCCTGTCATACGATAATAAAAACCTTTATGTTGCCTTTCGTAACGCTGATCCGTCAGCTGCTGAACTTAACAGAACTGTCAGCCCGAAAGGACCAAGAGATACTTTTCTATGGGGACGCAACCATGTTGCTGTAACGGTTGGATTTAAAGATGTTTCCATCAGGATGATGGCTGATCCAAAAGGAACCATGACTGACTGGAAAAACGATGATATCTCATGGAATGGAAACTGGATCTATAATGCTTCTATAAATCAGTCAGATTGGACAGCTGAATACAGCATTCCACTGAGCGAGTTCGGTATTGACGATACTCCGGACAACAAGGAACTCAATATCAGCCTGTCGAGAAGTTACCCTCAAGGTGAATCCGCCAGCTGGTCAGGAAGGTGCCTTTTGTCAGGGGCAGGCACGGCTCTCATTCAATATGGCCGATGGCCCGAACCTGTTCCGGGTAAAAACCGGATAGCATTCAGGGCGGAAAATCCAGGCAAAGAGAATCTTAACTTAGTATTTGAACTTGAATTGTTACCTCTGCTGGAAAAACCGGAATTTATAAATCAGACAGGACAGGGACCTTCTTTCGATCCGGAGTTGAAGCTCAATTCTGAACCTCTCCATTATACCCTCAATTATACTGTCCCTGCCAGAGGGTCCATAAACGAAAATGTCTCTTATGAATTGCCTTCGGAAGGCAGCTACTTTGCCTCCGCCACGGTAAAATCAAATGATGGAAAAATAATCAGGCGAAGTGTCGACTATTGGTTTACTCTGGAACCAAACAGGGAAAAACTTCGCGCGCTTAAAGAAACAATAGGTGAGTCAATTGCTGCAATGGCCAGGGTTTCAAATCCTGTCACAAATAAGTTTAAAAGTGAAGCGGAAGGACTTCTCTCGTCATTAAATCAGCTTGAGACCTATTCTGATACGGCCTGGACTACAGGCAGGTGGAATGATCTGACAGCCCAGGTAGAAAAGAAAGATCAAGAAATTGCCAGGCACCTGCATAAGGTAAGATGGGCTTCTCTGCATAACTGGAACGGAGAGGATGATTTTGCCGTAACGCTCACCCATTCAATTTTGAAGTTGAGGAAAGATGCCCTTTTTCCACAGCCTTTGACTGACAGGGCAGATATCTCTCTGGCAAGGAACGAATATGAGTCATTTCAGCTCGTTATACTGCCCTTTGGCAAGGATCTGAAACAACTTACGCTGGAAGTGAGCGATTTAAGAGATAAAACGGGAGCGGTCATTTCGGGGAATAACGTGGAGGTATCACTGGTTGGCTACAATAAAATAGACTGGCAGGCAGATTATGCTGCAAAAAGGAAAGGCTGGCATCCGGATCCTCTTCTGCCCGTTATCTCAGCCATTGATATTGACGGGAAAGATGTCTGCAGACCATTCTGGATCACCGTTTATGCCCCACCAGGTACAAAATCAGGCCATTACAAAGGAACCATCACCGTTAAAGCAAGGGGCATGAAAAGCATCACGGCTGAGATTAACTGCCGTGTCTGGGATTTTAATCTTCCGGCAGAGAGTCATTTGAAAACCCATTCATGGGATGAGATCGAGTATTACAGGGATTTTTATAACAAGAAGGAATTCCCGGTCGAATGGTACATGAAATTCTGCAATATGCTTTTAAAGCACAGGTTCAATCCCGGTTCCGCAGGAGTGAATTATATAAGTCAGACACCTGACAGCTCCGGAAAATATGATTTCAGTAAAGTCGAAAAGGTTTTAAGCTATTGCATTGACCGTGGGATCACAAGGTTCTCTATTTTACAGATGAAGAAAGGGCTTTATACATCAGAGGAGGATGAAAAGGTTTATAAATTTATTGAAGCCTACGATCATTTTCTGAAAGATAAAGGGTGGCTCGACAAAGCACTTGTTGAACTCTGGGACGAACCCACTGACCTGGAGTGGTCTTTTATCAGGGAACGGGCTGAAAGGCTGAAGAAAATTGATCCTGATCTGAGGCTACAGCTCTTTGCTGAAGGAGGACCATACGACTTCTGGGAAAAGTCCACCGACAAGTACGGACTCAACAGGCTTATCAATATCTGGGCACCAGTCAATATTGTTGAATCTCCAGAGACACAAGCTAAAGGTGGTGAAATATGGACCTATTTCTGCACCCTGGCCAGGGAGAGCGCACCAAACTTCTATATTGACTGTCCCGCAATCTATCAGCGAAGCATTGCCTGGTATTGCTGGATGTACGGGGTTGATGGTTTTGAGCACTGGAGTTCAAACTATTTCTGGAGAAACGTCAGGGCAGGCAAGCCGATGGATCAGAAATGGCCTAATGTGCCATGGGATTCCCGAACATATTATTATTTTAACGGAGAAGGACAACTCCTCTATCCCGGACCTGACGGAACACCTTATTCCTCGATCAGGCTTGAAAATTTCAGGGATGGCATGGAGGATTATGAATATCTGTTCATGCTCAGGGAATTGCTCGATAACTATAAGGGGAATATGACTGACGCAGCGCTTGATAAATACCGGCAGCTTCTTAATCCTGAGGAATACCTGCTTTACAAGTATCCCAGAAAAATAAAGGTAACACTTGAAAACACACTCCGATATCCCGATCAGCCGGAACGTATTCTGGATACCAGGGAGAAGATAGCAAGGGCAATTGAAGAGCTGCAAAAAAAAGAATAGAAAAATTATGAATACGATCAAAGCAAACAGGAGGGAATTCATTAAGACATCTGCCTTAGCGGCAGGGGGAACTATACTTGGACAACTGCATTTGCACGGAGAATCCAGGGATATCGATCCGATGCCGTATAAGAATATAAAAATAACAGAAGTTGATTCCAATTTTGAACGTGAACCCCTTATACGGCCTTTCGGTTTCAAAGGAGGTTATATGAAGGAGATCTGGCAGTCAGCCGCACTTGTAAAGAGCGACTCAGGAATTCATAAAATCGGTATATGTTCACAGAGTATCCTCTGGTCGGATGCACAGGTCTTCTCGGGGCATTCTGAAAGCGGAGGAAATGCCCTGATGTATGCCATGACCGAATATGGCCTGGGTTTACTGAGAGGCAGAAGCTTTACTGATCCGGTGTCACTTCTTGATGAGATCTGGCCGTTGGTTTATGAATATGGCAAAAAGATTTGTTCTAAAGATGATCTCAGACAGACCTTTGCACTGAATTCACTTGTTGGTGTTGATAATGCACTTTGGCTATTGTATGCTGCAGAAAATAACATAACGGATTTCGACAGTCTGATACCGTCTGTTTATAAACCGGCATTGTCCCGCCATCATAAGAAGATTGCCAGTATACCTTTAATGGCATATACTATTCCTGTGGGTGAAATAAAAGCTGCAACTGATCAGGGCTATTTCTTCATGAAAATCAAGATCGGGCAGCCCGGCACACAGTCAGAAATGGTCGAAAAGGACATGAATCGGCTTACTGAGATCCACAAGGCTATCGGAGATGTCAGAACCTCTTATTCAAAGAGTGGCAAACTTCCTTATTATTTCGATGCAAACGGCAGGTATGAGAGCAAGGAGAACCTGATGCGATTGCTTGATCATGCAAAAAAGATCGGAGCTTTCGACCAGATAGCCATTATTGAGGAACCTTTCGACGAAAAGCTCGAGATCGATGTAAAGGATATTCCCATACGCATTGCAGCTGATGAGAGCGCACACACTGAAAAAGACGCCCTGAAACGGATCCAGATGGGTTATGGTGCAATCGCACTTAAAGCAATTGCAAAAACGCTCAGTATGACTATGAAAATTGCGCAGACAGCTTATGAAAACAATGTTCCCTGCTTCTGTGCCGACCTTACTGTAAATCCGATACTTGTGGAATGGAACAAGAACATAGCTGCCCGACTCTCTCCATTTCCTGCAATAGGTATTGGCCTACTGGAAACCAATGGCCATCAGAATTATAAAAACTGGGAGACTATGAGGGGATACAATCCATGCAAAGATTCTACATGGGCTAAGACAGTAAAAGGAGTATTCGAGCTTGATGATGATTACTATGCAAAAAGCGGAGGAATTTTCATGCCATCTGCCCATTATGAAGAGATGTTTTCGAAGAAGAAATAATATGTGAGGGTGATGGGAATATTTAGAAATACAAAATCCAATTGAATAATCCAATGAATAAAAACTTTCAGCTTTTAGTTCTGGTATGTGTAATACTATTTGCTAACCTCACCAGAGGACAGGCAACAGAAAAACTTCCATCTCCATTCATTATCCTGCCGCAACCACATGAAATTGTGCTGCTTAAGGGATCTGGTCTCCAACATGGCAAGCTTCAGAATATTGTTCTGAAAGGCCTGGTGAAGCGGCCGGTAACAGGAAATTTACTTTCACAGCTGACAATTGCACACTCCCCGGGTGAAGGAACGCTTACCCTACTTCTTGATAAAACAATTAAAAATATTCCTTCAGATGAGGGTTATATTCTTACAATTTCCGGAGACAAAGCTGAGATCATTGCAAAAGGCGAGGCAGGGATATTTTATGGATGCCAGTCTCTTGATCAGCTACTTGAAGATTCGAGAGACTACAATAAACCGGTTCCGGCATGCAAAATAACAGACTTTCCTGCTCTCTCCTACCGTGCCGTACATTTTGATGTGAAACACCATCTCGATCACATGAACTATTATTATGAGAGCATTGACAGACTCGCAAAGTACAAGATAAATGCGGTCGTATTTGAGTTTGAGGACAAGCTTCGGTACAGGCGGCAGCCTCTTGTCGGTGCTCCGCAATCGATGAGCATTGATGAAATGGCAGCTTTGACCCGCTATGCCATGGAAAGGCATATAGAGATCACCCCTCTCGTTCAGGGACTTGGGCATGCTACTTTCATACTTAAGCACCAGGAATATGAAGGGCTGAGAGAATTGCCATGGAATACCTGGGCATTTTGTCCGCTAAATGAAGGAACCTATCAGGTACTCTTTGACCTTTACAGGGATGCTATTGACGCAACGCCCGGATCGAGATACCTTCATATCGGAGGCGACGAGATCGGTAATATTGGATTATGCCCGAGATGTAAGCCCATGGCAGATAAGGAAGGGATGCTCAGCTTAAGTCTGTACTGGCTTAAAAGAGTTTGTGAGTTTGCAAAGGAAAATGGACGTATACCGGTATTCTGGGATGATATGCCATTGAAGGAGGGTGGTGTATATGAATCAACATGGAGCGATGCTGTGACATCAGACGAAGCCTCAAAGGCATGGAAAGAGGGTACCCCAAAACTCGATAAGCTCCTCGAAGATTTTCCGAAAAATTGTGTATATATGAGGTGGAACTACTCCATGGCCCGGCAGCCGGGGAATATCATGGCGCTGGAATGGTATAAAAATCGAGGGCTGAAGGCCATGATAGCTACTGCAACAAATTCTGAAGGCGGAATGCTTTTCCAGCCTGAGGTACGTGACAAGGGAAACGCCTCTGAAGGAATTGCGACAATCAGGAGTTTTATACAGCTGGCAGCAGAAAACAACATCGGGGGGATGCTCTGTACAGCCTGGGATGACAAATCACCGCATATGGAAAATTACTGGCGAGGTTTTATAGCCTCTGCAGAATACAGCTGGTCACCGGAAGAAAGGACCCTCGACGAATATGACAAGGCATGGCTCCAGAGAGAATTCGGGCTCACAATGCCTGATTATCTTGCATTTTTCGAACAGCTAAGAAAAGGTTCGGTTTTATGGTACGAGGCCTACTGTAAGAAAGGCAGCCGCCTGGATGAGGACAATGCACTGCAAAGCATGCAGAGGGTTGAACATTGGCTTCCCCCGATGGAGGGTCAGGAAAAAGTATGTTTTGACTATACATCCAAACTTATCGGACTTCCGGATTTGAAAAATCCCGGCGCCTGGAGTGCAAAGTATAAAGAGAAACTTGACAGAGCTGTCATTGAAATGACCAGACATACCATGCTAGCTCAGAAATTGCAAAATCTTGAAGCGACTTCCATTAGAAACAGGTACTACTGGAAGCTCTCCGAGGCACTGTACAACCTCCAGTTTACTGCACCCGAAATCCTGTTGGCCCTTAAAGCCTGCGACATGCAGGACAGGAACGCCCAAAAAGCCGGATTTGTAAGAGTAAGGAAAGCGATAAGCGATTTCGATCAGGCATGGGCAGAATTGAAAAATGTTTATAGTGAGACACGCTTTGTTTCTTACCCTCCGGGATTTATTCCTGATAGATATTTTCACCTTGCAAGTCAAAGTGAAGACCTCACATGGATGATTCAACCTGAGACCTTGTTTCTCGGAATGATCGATAAATGGATTGAGAGTAATCAGTAAGACCCGGATAAATCATAATAATATTCAGAATGAATCGCTTTTTGCCTGTTCTTGTTGCAGCCGTTGCCTTTCTGATATCACCGGTATATACTCATGCACAATCAGACAGTAAATGGCATTACCCTCTCTACCTGGCCAATATGGGCTTTTGGCATTCACGCATCCCGATACTTGTTAAGAATTCTTCAACTCAGGATGTTTTTGGGGAACCAGTAAAATTTACTATAGGGACAGGCAAAGGACAGCTTCATCTGACCGGTGAAAATGTATCAGGAGTTAGAGTAACAAATTCAGATGGCACAGAATTATTGTGCAGGATAACTTCGCCTGGAGGGGCACTGGTAACTGAAGGATTTATAAGTGACAACAGCCGGTTTATATTGCCTGTTACAGTGAAGGGTGGACAGTCAGCCACCTTTTATATTTATTTTGACAATAAGGCAGCATGGCCCGTGGGAGCCGTTCTCGAGGAAGAGAGGTATGGCAGAAAAGATGGAAAAGCCTCTGATTTCAGGAAGGAGGATAAGCTTCATTCTGAAATTAAAGCCACCCAGACAATTTCTTTAACCGGAGATGGTAAGAAAGAAGAATGGCCAGGAGATAAAAAATGGGATCTCAGGGTACCCGTGAAGGTATTCAACTTCGAAAAAAACAAATCAGATAATTTACCGGTATATGTGAAAATGGAGCAGGTTTATCTGCGACTTCATAATTATGCAGTTCAGGATGTTCCCATGCAGCTGGGAAATAATGCAATTAAATCATGTTTTCGTTTTGAAAACGCATTCTTATTTGGAGACCGGGTCGCAGCCAGCTCAGAACAAACCGTTTATGCTTATTTCAGCAGTAGGGAGAAAGAAGATATATCAAAACAGGAGAAAGAATTCAGCAGCTGGTGCAATGATAAAAGAAATCTGCTTTTGAAATTGCAGGCAAGTGGAGAATTAAACAGTACTGGCTGGACTCAGGATATCGCTATCGGGCCCGGAAAAGCCTATATGTTCGGAGCAATGGTGAAATGTTCTGAATTATCAGATGGCGTTTCGATGCGGATCAGTCTCAGGGATAAAAATGATACAATTATTAATGGTCAGGAAGTAAGCGATAGAATTACAGGAACAAGTGACTGGAAGTTTATTTCAGGAGTCTTCAGGTCACCGGAAGAGGCATCTTCAGCCAGGGTTAGCCTTGCCAGAACAGAAACTGGAAAAGTCTGGTCCCAGGGAATGATAATGATGGAGGTTATTGAGGGATATTCGAGCAGTATGTTTTTTGATCAGAGACAAAAGGACATGACGGAGGAACTGACTGTATGGCCTGTGAATCCGGTTGTTAAGGTATTTCGCGAAGACCTTCCTCCGATACAGGTCGGATCATTGCTTATCTCCGCAGCTAAAAATGAAAAAGAACCTCTTGAGATGGCACTCAGAAGTAATGAAGATTATAGTAATGTCAGGATTGAAGTTACAAAACCTGTTAATTCAGAAGGTCAGAAGCTTGATCAGGTTTCAGTTAATTTAGTCGGGTATGTTCCAATTGATTATCCTTCTAATTATTATGAAAAAAAGGTTCCCTACTGGTATCTCAAATATCCAACAGAACCTATTGGCAGTGATGGCTGGAGCGGGTTCTGGCCAGACCCTCTTCTGCCGTATAAACCATTTGACCTTAAGGCCAATACGACTCAGCCTGTATGGATTGAGGTATCTGTCCCTGAGGGAGCCTCAGCCGGTGATTATACAGGTCAGATAAAAATCTACACCGGAGATACAATGGTGAAACAGCTTCCCTGGAATGTTCATGTCTGGAACTTCACCCTTCCTGAGATGAATTCATTCGGAGCTCTATATGATTACAGATCTGTTCACAAGACGCCGGAATCTGAGAAGGTACTGGTTCGGAATGATATTTCGGGGGACGATTTGCGGAATATGTATCTTCCATTTATGGCAAAACACCGGATCAGCTCAGGAGAAATTAATCCTGTTCCAAAGGTCAAATACGTTGATGGCTCTGTTGCAATTGATTTTACGGAATATGACAAGGCTGCATCATTCTATTTTGACGAACTTAAGAACCCGTTTGCATACCTGCCTGCGAGCCTTTTTTACCTTTTCGGATGGGCCTTCCCTCCTTCAGATAAATTTGGAGAGAAACCTTATCCCGGAGATTATCCCTATGAAGGTGCTGACAGGAGCAAGCTGCGTCCTGAATACAAAAAAGCTTACCAGCTTGTACTCAAGACATTCTGGGATCATCTTAAAGAAAAGGGATGGGCCGGCAGATGCATCCTTTACCTGTCAGATGAACCTCATGAAGCAGATAATAATAACGGTAAGAGTAATGACATCAGGATCCAGATGAAAGCACTTTGCGACATGATTCATGAGGTGGATCCAAAAATTCCTATTTATGTGAGTACCTGGTGGTACAGACCTGAATGGGAAGGCTATATTGATATCTGGGGGTTGGGGTTTAACGGTGAAGGAGATTATGGCCATTATGTAACTGCAGAGGATATAAAACATATAACCAGAACAGGCGGCAGGATTTGGTACACTACAGATGGCAATTTCTGTACTGAGACCCCTTATCTCGCTCTGGAGCGTTTGCTTCCATGGTTTGGATATAAATATGGAGCTGAAGCGTATGAGTTCTGGGGAGTAAACTGGCTTACATACAATCCATATAAGTATGGCTGGCACAGCTATATTTTTGAGAGTCAGGCACCGGGAGAGGAATCGTGGAAGAGATATCCAAATGGTGATGGTTTCATTATTTATCCGGGCAAACCAATCGGATATGAGGGTTTGATAGGATCAATACGGTTGAAACAGGTCAGGGAGGGAGCAGAAGATTATGAATACCTTTCGATACTTGGTCATCTTATTGAAAAAGCAGCTACTGATGATCCTGCTTTAATATCAGCCAGGGAATCTTTAAATCAGGCTATGAAACTTATCACTATCCCATGTGCCATGGGAAGGTATTCAACCAGGATTCTGAGATCGCCCGACGACATATTTATGGCCAGGAAGAAAGTTGCAGAAAGCATAGAAGTATTAATCAGCAAATAAAATTCCCTTTTGAAAAAACCATGCCTACCCGATGACAGAAAATTACAGCGTTTTCAGGTAATCTGCCAATCTGATCAGATCCTCCCGGCTATCGAAATTTACTTTATTGGATTTGAGGTAGGCCTTTATTTCACTCTTATTCTCAGGGAATAATTGCTTTACATTCTTTTTGGTATATGCAACGAAGCCTCCAGCCGGATCTGAGAGATAATATTCAAGGGTTCGCTGCATCTGCAAGTCTGTATTTGCGACAAGCTTGTAAAAATTTCCGTTGGCAGGCAGGGAGCCATACGAGGTCATTGCCGAACCGGCACTCGTAGTGCCATATGAATCCTGCTTCTGAATCTCTTTAAGTTTTATGTATTGTTTAAGAACAACTTTAATATCCCCCCCCATGAGTTGCTCCAGATAATTACCTTTATCATAAAAAAATGTATCTTGTGCGATAACGATAAATCTGATATCTTCCGGGTTGGCAATTGCCAGGGTGTCCCTTTTTAATATATAATCCATATCGCCGCTGAGGAAGTTGTAATCCATCATATATTCTGCATGAGTGCCACTTTTCAGCTCTATTTTACCCGGTTCAAACTCAGGATAGCGAAATCTCTCATTAAAAGGAAAGCAATCCACCACTCTCATGCCAGCTCTTACGATTACAGGTTCGTACTTTTGAGAAAAAAGCGAAATATTGATTATCAGTATTTGAATAGAAAAAATCAGAACTCTTTTCATGTAAGTATTAAATTATTATTGAATGTCTAAAATAAAAACCTTGCTGCAAACTATCAAAAATCATTTAATTTAAGGTCCTTTGGTAAAAATCCGAGATACCTGGTACCGATCTGGTCGTTCATCTGATAATGCTGATACTGAAACAATACATTCCAGTTAATATCAATTTCAGACTTATGCCGGACCCTGAAATTAATAAGATTCCTGGCATTTTCAGCAATTATATCGCTGTTTCCGGTTTCTCCGGACAAAAAACTCAAAAATGTCAATCTTGAATGTTCATTTGCCAGTTGCATCCGGATAATATACTTCCTGGCCTGCTCTGAAATATTACGGGTTGCAGCATCATGCAGGTACGAATCTGTCAGATCAAAATCCTCCATGGTATAAAATTCATCGATTCTTCCGGTTAGTCTGTAGAGCCTGTGCCATTCAAGAAAGTAGGTATTTATACCATCGTTATTGCTTAGTTCCTCTTTAATAATTTTAGTGTTAAAGATATTTCTCCAGTGACGGTAATATTTTGCTATATCCTCGCGAGCCTCACCGAAACAGCTTAAATACTCACTTTCGAGAGTGTCGAATGAAGCATTTGTATCAACCTGTCCCTTTGACAGTATATAGTATGCCATATCAGAAATTCCATCCCAGAATCCCAGCATTGAATCAAAATCGGTACCGATGGCACCGTTTTCAATAGCCAGCTTATAGTTTTGGAATAATCTCTCTTCCTGTCCAAAGGGAATGCCTATTTCCCAGTTCATATCATTTGGCCGGTACATCATCATTTTCATTCCGGCATTTCTCCATCCTTCGTACAACTTCCGGGTAACTTCAAAATCAGCTCCCATTCTCGGGATAAATTCTATCAAAATTCCGTCATCCAGTCTCTCACTCCTCGGAGGCTGAAGCATATTCTCATAAGCATAACCTGTCACCATTATCCCTCTATCGTATTCTCTTGCCTTCCTCAATACGGCATTCCATAGATGAACATACCTGTCAGTTACATAGTCAGTCAGAACCTCTCCTTTCTTCCTGGCATCAATGGTCATACATTTATCGCAATGGCACCATTCATCATCCCCGTAACCGTCGGAATCATTCTCGCACCCCGAAATGGAAATCCCGTTCTGAAGAGAATTCTTCTGATAGCTTTCTCTCCATTCGTTCACGATTATTTTGCTTAAATCAGGGTTGGTTGGACACATTTTCACCCTTTCGTACCTGCCGACAGGCTTTCTCAGACCTCTGCCATTCAGGGCAAAAATATCAGGATAGCTGTACCTGTATTTTTCCCAATAAGAGGTAAATGCATGTCCAAACGTGAAATTAGCACTTCTGCCCATTCTCATCCTTCGCATCCAGATCAGCACATCAGTCTCTTTCTTTATTGCCTCAACCTCTGACAATTTAAACTCTTCAGGTGCATATCGGCCATAAAGCTGCTGATTTCCATAAGTAAAAAGTCCGGTCCTGATATTCCTCTGGACAAGGGATGGTGCCCATGATACTACCTTTTGAACCAGAGCGACAGATTGTTGTTCAGGAAAAAAGATACCATTATCTCCCGGTTTGATCCACCTGATTCCAAATTCATTCTCGAGAAAGTTATAAACCGCAAATAAAGTACCGGTCCTGTTATCTGAAATATTAAGAACCTCTTCGAGTATTTTATTCTTAAGCCTGCCCGGGTTATAGTCAGAGTATTTGGTATTAACGGCATCATCACCAAAAATATAGATCGATTGACTTTCGATAACATATATAGATTCTTCGGGCTTAAGTTGTCTGTTAAATCCTGAGGGTTTTATACCGACAAATATTTGCATTTCAGACTTTTTTCCCGATCCAGCGCTGTTTATTGAAAGATTTACTCCAAATACCAGGTCAAGATGTTTCTTCAGCTCACCGGCAGCAAAAGAAGATATGCTGTTTACACTATCCGGTATAACGATCGAAATGGAACCAATTTCATTTTTATCGATTACAAATGATTTTTCCTTGCATGACAATGGAATAATCATCTGAATTACAAATATATAAAACATTGTCCTTTTCATTGGAGCTTAATTTTAATCCACCTTAAATGTTTTTTTACCACTAAGACGAGAAGGCACTAAGCTTTGCGCGCCACTAATAGATGCTGTTATCAACCGGGCCACTTTTAATCAAACCGTTTTGAATCCGGCCAAACTGAAGATAATACCAGAACGTATTTTGATCCGCCTTTCTCAGATCCTTTTCAATAAGCTTCCGGTTACCGTTGAAAGGTTTCAGATCCGAGAAATACTTTATAAAGCGCTGATCTGTATCAGAGCTTATCAAAAGACCGCCCAGATCAGGGAACTCCCGGGTAACATTGACAAGCGATACAACCGCTTCTTCAATATGTCTTGGAATATGAACATAACCAAGATCTTTAAGCTTCTTTACGTTAGAGCCGACCTCCATAAGATCTTTTTCCAGAAGCAGCCTGGCAATCTTATACTCAAATGCTATTCTGTTATCGGGATTACTCGCAAGCAACCTTTCCAAATTCCCAAAATCATCCGTGACAATAAAAAAATCCTTCTTTGGCAGCAACCGGAACTTTTCTCCAAGATCTGGATCAGATTTCACCAATTCAGGTTTAAACAGCATCCTTTCATATTTTTCAGTCCACTTTTTATAATGAAACGTATTTTTCAGGACATTGATATACCGTTCTGCAACTTTGAAATTACCATTGATCAGTTCGGTTTTTACAAGCATCTTAAGGCATTCAGGCCGATAGCCGTGCTGAACCATCAGTTCATAGGCCAGATGATGAGCTTCAGCTGTAAGGCCGATCGCGTAATAAAAATACATTGCCCGGAAAGACTGTTCGTTGTCACGTGTCAAAGTAAGTGACATGGATCCGTAACTCTGCCGGCCAAAAAACATTCTGCTGCACAACTGGCCCCTTTCAGCCAGGGCAAGGTTATAATAAAATTGTTCTACGATTGAGGCTGACCGGAGCTTTTCCTGAAGCCTGATCACTCCATCCCAGTCCTGAGCATGAACCATTTTTTCAAACTTTACTATATGAGCAATCTCAGGTTCAAAATTCCTGTAAAGTATAATAACCGTCAAAGGTAAAATTGTTATGAGTGCGATAACCGGTAACCATTTCAACAGTCTGCCATTTCGGACAACGGTCTCCGATAATTTGCTGAAAAGGGGTAATAAAATAATCACTACTGAAAATAAGACCATGCAGCTTATTGAACCTGGTATTTCACTGATAAGTAACGGATAGGCAAGCAGTCTGTCCACCGGCTGAAAAAAGATGTAATTTTTGTAAACAATAAATGTAATTACAGCAATAAAGATCGCCAAAGCAGGAAGCAAATAACGCAAATACCCCTTCCGGTAAAGGAGATTATAAAGTATGTACAGACCAAGATAAATAATCGTGAATGAGCCTGCCAGATAGTAAAGCAATGGAACCACCAGCATTGAAATGACCTGAAAAACTGTCTTTTGAAGTGACGATGAAAGTATAAAGGATGCCAGAACAATCAGGAATCCCATCAAATGATATACCTGAACATCCATGCGTGTCTGCAGCAGCAAAATAAGCGAAACAGGCAATAAAATTAATATCAGTGAAAACGGCCCGGGAGTATTCAGCAGCCTGGTGATCTTCAGGAAAGCCAGGAAGGCAAGAAGTATCATCACGGAAATGATCAGGGATCCTGCCAGATTACTGAAATAAAACTGTGTAAGAAAGTTACCGGCATAATTGAGCAGGCCGCCAGGCTTATCTGTAAACTGGTGTAAATAATCCGATGAAAATATAAAGAGTGAATTATTCTCCTGATAATAAAATATACCTGTGCCTGAAAATGCAAAATAGATAAAAGACAAGGCAAAGAGGAAAAAGGCCGCGAACACTCTTTCAGACCGCCGGGTCATACCGATTGACTGAATCCACTTTTTAAAATCCGATAAAGAGTTACCTTTCTTTTCCATTTATTTACAGGAAATTCATTCTTCTTTTCATTTTCCTTTCTCAGTCCACACAGGCTTTACCGGTTGCTGTTTAGAAGCCCTCGCAAAATCACGTGGTCCGATATTTATCCTCCCGGTCATAAATTCAGGCCGGTTAAAGGTCTTTTCGAGCCGGTTATAGAGAGAAGGGTCTTTTTGTGGCAAAACAAATGGCTTGCCGATGCTGTCCGGTGAAACAAAATATGAGATATAGGGGCGAGCAGTCAGCCCGTCTCCTCGCTTACTACTGAATACCAGCCATTTACTATTTGACGACCATGAATGATAGCTTTCGGTCGCATCACTGTTAAGACTCATTTTGCTGACCTTGTCATTCTGAAGGTCAAGTACGTAAAGGTCTGCCTCCTTGTGCCAGATTGAGAATGTACCATAATCATGAAGTGTGAAAACGAGGTATCTCCCATCAGGAGATACAACCGGAAGAGATACAGACTTGTCTACCGCCTTTGCATCAAAAATAACTTCAGCATTGCCAAAAACTCCGGAAACCTGATCGAATGGTTTTCTGACCAGGTCATATTTTACTTTTGTAAGGTCGAAACCTTCTGTTACCTGGGGAGTCCTGCAATAATAAAGATAGTTCCCATCAGCAGACCAGCAGGGGAATGTTTCCATATATTTAACAGTATCCTTTTCAGGACAGTCAAACATCTCGTTCTTTTCTGTATCATATATCACCAGGGATGAATATAGATCATAAACATCAATGTTTCTTTCAGGACGCATATGAAAAGACTGGATTGTCTTATTTGATGAGAATGCAACATATCTTCCTGCCGGATGCCAGGCAGGATAAACTGTATTCGCCTTCATCTCCGGTGTTTTCAATACTGTCCTGGTAAGAGTTTTCCCATCATAAAAGTAAGTTCCGCCCCTGGAGCCCCGGACATGAAGCAAAAACCTGTCCGGATTATTCTGATTAAATGAATGGCAGTTAACACAGTTATCATCCATGAGCTGATTTTCAAACAATGATTCTTCTTCAAAATCCCCGAGTGATCTTTGTACTATTTTCATATCCACCCATGACCTGTAACCAGGGTAGAGCAAACGATAGCACAGGAATGGATCTATCGGTTCAGTGGCAATATTAATCCGGAAAGGTGTATATTCAACAGATATGCTTCCATCCTCATCTGCAATTACTTCTACGTCGATCTTACCGCCCTCACTCCCCTTCAACATCTGTTTCCATGCAGTTACGGGAAATCTAACCTGTCCATTTCCTGAAACAAGCTTAATGCTCTTACCATTTGATGATGTTGCAGTGATCCGGAATGTTCGTCCTTTCTCCATTACATTAAAATTCAAGGGAGCAATATTGGGAGGAATCGTGACACCTGTATAATCGGGCTCAATGGAAGGAGCCCGTCCTGAAGGCAAGGGTTTATTCAGGTTCCCTGACGTACATCCTGCCTGTATAGTCAGTATCAGAATCAACCCATAAATCCACAAATAGACTTCTGATGACTTCATTTTGTAATCATTATTTTCAATCTTGCCCTGAACTGAGGCCGTACAGAGGAAATTTATCCGAAAAATTCACCACGAATTACTTATGTTATAAACTTCGTAAAAAATCTGTAAATTTCATCAGGTCATTCCTGGAATCAAAGTTCACTTTATTTGATTTAATGTAGCTTTTAATTTTATCGGAATATTCCGGGAAAAGCTGCTGAACATTTTTTTTGTTAAAATGTACAAATCCATTGTCTGGTTTAAAAAGATAATATTCCAGTGTCATCTGCACTTCAATATTTTCATTGGGTATCAACCCGAAAGAGTTCCCATCTGCCCATACGGAATTAAATGTGTCAATTGATGAAACCCGGTTTACTGTACCCATTGCTCCTTCCTTTAAAACATCCTTTAATTTCACATATTGTTTGAGCCCCAATTTTATTTCTCCTCCCGATAATACTCTTATATAACCGTTATCAAAATAAAAAGTATCCTGTGCGACCACATTCAGGAGATCTTTTTTCTTTGAAATAAACATAGTATCTGTACCCTGAAGGAATTCAATTTCCCCTGTAATATAAAAATAATTCAGGTTTACAGTATTAACTGTACCATTTTTAAAAAATACCTGCCCGGGTACGAACTCCGGGTAGAGGAATCTTTCATTGTAAGGATAATAGTCAGTAATTTTCGTTCCGGCCTTAGCTAATATAATTCTGTTGTTCTGGGCTGACAGATTCATACTGAATAGCAAAACCGAAAATATAAGTATTGTAAATGTTTTCATAATTCAGAATCACCAATACGATAAAAATTATGCCGGTGGAGAGTTTAAAAATTCCTGTCGAATAATTAAACTCTTACCGGCTAAGGAAATGTATTAAAGAAAGAGAATAACTTCTCAGTATTCTCACTTCAAAATCGGAGTCAGGACAATATTCCTGTACTCGACGGCGAGGTGATCACCCTGAAGGTAAATAGGGCCAGGAGCAAAAACATCAGACTGCAATGCTCCACCTGTCGGTCCGTATACGGGCTGATTGTCGATTATCTTAATACCGTTCAGAATGACAGTAATATGGCGTTCACAAAGAGTAATGTCAAATGTCTGCCACGTCCCGGCTGGTTTTTCTGCGCTGACGACAGGTTTTATCCGGCTGTAGACTGCTCCCATGTTGTGGCTGTCCAGTTCTTTCTTGTATGAATCCGAAACCTGTATTTCGTACATTCCCCGAAGATAAATCCCGCTGTTGCCATCAGGAGGAACATTGACTTCCAGCTTAATGTTAAAATCTTCAAAAACCTGGTTGGTCCTGAGGTTCCCATAACTTATATGAGGTTGCCCTTCAACCTGAACCGGATTATTTGTCAATATACCGTCAACAACCGAGAATCCGTTCTTTTGATTGTCATTCGTCAGTCTCCAGCCCGTCAGATCTTTTCCATCGAACAATTTTATGGGCTCGCCGTATTTAACGCTGGACAGATCAGGAGCAGGTGGCACCGGAGGAAGCTTGGTACCCGTAAAAGTTGTACTGTCAACTCCGGTACCATTTTTCAGTGGAGAGAGAAGAATGCCATCGATTTTTTCACCATTTCTGACAATCTCGAGCCAGTCAGTCACAATTTGTGTTCTGCTGGGGCTATCATTTATACCGACCTTCCTTTCAACATCATTGGAACGCTGAACCACCAATATATGGTCTTTAGCCAGAAATATGTCTGAAACAGGCAATACACTTCCGCCGCCCCAGAGGATATCTCCATCCAGATAATTTTCTTCCTGTCTTACCTCAAGCCAGCCAACAGACCCTCCCTGTATATCGATGGTCCATTGCCCAAGGAATTCAGAAATACCTGTTTTTTGTGCCGGTTCAGTCCCTGTTTCATTTTTGCACGAACTTACTGAAAATGAAACCAATACTGTAGCAACAATGATAAGGATAGTTTTCATAGATCTTAAAGTTTGGTATTAAATAGATTGATGAATTTCTCTTAAAGGTACGCAAAAGTTTTAATTTTGAATACCATGGTCGAAAAATTAGACTGGCAGATGTAAGGGCTGCTGGGCGCAGGGCGAAGGGCTCAGGAATTGACCGGTGATGGAGAGTCAGGCGATCTAATTACCTGACTGTTCATTCAGAACATCATTTTTATACTGGCGGTTTTCAAGGATCCGGAGGTAGTCCCTGGCAATTTTTATATTATAATCGCCAAATGCTTTACTGGCCCAGTTGACAGCCTCATCAAGATCACCGTTAATTTCACCGATTATAGCCATGTTATATGAAGCCCTCCCGGCAATTTTCATTTTGGGATTCTGGGTTTCCTTGTTCCAAAGTTTAGCTGCTTCATCCCACTGACCCATCTGGGCCTTCCTTTTTGCAATCTTAAAATTGTTGCTCCCTTTCACAAAATAGTCACGATATACTCTGATCCTGTATGGAATGATCCTGAGTGCATAATTCTGCCCTGCCATGGTACTCACCTGGCTTACCGCAGCTTTTCTGCCTGTAAGAGCTTTAGCAGCCACCAGTGGATTAATACCTCGTCCGGAACTTGTAGATGTCTGAGCCTCAATATATTCATCAAGAATAGCTTTGCTGCCGGGATCGTAGATTCGCCAACCTGTCTTTACAATAGTCTCCATGTTTGCCTGGTGCTCGATTCCAGGTATCGATCCTAATGGGGTAGATATCTGCACCTTGTTAGCAGAATAGCTTACATGGGTATCAGTGTCAAATTTTTCGAGTGAGAAGAGTGCATCAGTAAATGTCTCATTGCATATCTGCTCAACAATATCCCACGATAAAGGAGTGGGAAAGTTTTCCAGGCTCGATGTTCTGAAATCAATGTTATTAAGATTCTTAACCTCCGTAAATCTGTTATTGTTCAGCAGTTCAGCCGACAAACCATTAATTGCTTCCACTGCACCATCCTTGTCGAGATCAACGCTCTCAAGTGTGAATACCTTATCGATCTCATCAAAAACTTTTGTCGCATCGGTGGGCTTGCTTCGGTCTATTACTCCGACACTTTTAACATATGAAGGTATTGTAACAGGAGCCGGCTCCCAAACATTAAGATATAGCTGATTCGTTTTACAGGAACCCAACATCAGAATTACAGGGATCCAAATAATTAATTTCTTCATGCTGATTGCATATGTTTTATAAATATGGCAGCAAGATATAATTTTTTCATGAGTTCAAAGCTGATTTTTAAAGATGTAAGGCGAAAGGCATCAGCATTAGAATATCAATGATCCCTTAATACTGTTAAAAACTGTAATGGCTTCATTTTGGAATGATTGTGACTTTAATATTCCTTAAGGCTGCAGTTGTATTCCATGATGCTATTCCAAAAGGTCTTGAAAGCTCAACTTCAGGACGGATGGATAGTTTCCTCCTGCCGATGGTGAAATCAACCACCCTGACGCTGTCAATCCACGCCCTTATTGCTAGTGGTGTAACAGCCAGACGTATATGATACCATCGGTTCTTATCGAAACGCATTAGGGTTCTGGTTTCGTTTTCAGATGCATCCCGACCATCGATGCTGCTCAATCCGACAGTAGTTCCTCCCCATCCGCCAACAATCAGCGTACATGGATCCGTACCGGCGGGGAAGGTTAATCCGCAAAAAAAATCATTGCCTGCTACTCTTTTGGCATCGAGCGAGACTTCATAACCGGTTGTGGGGAAAGGTCCTTTCCAGGTAATACCTGTACACCCTTCACCCATTCCCAGTATGATATCATTACCTGAAACGTATACCGGACCCTGCGGACCGAAGTTGGTAACTTCCCATCCGGTTGCAGGCTTGTCGTTAAAGTCCACGGAAATATCGCTGATTTCCGGCGAATGAACATTGGTTACCGGCTTTTTATTATTCTTCCCAATACAGCCTGCCAGGAGAATAAGCAAAAAGAGGATTAATATTCTGTTGGCCATTGTACAAGATTTTTAAATAAATACAGATGAACTACCTTTTCGCTGCGAGGTCATGTGAAGGTACTAAATCCCATGGTGTTCTTTTTAAACTTTTATGAGTAATTTAGAGGAATTAAAAATTTATAAAATGAAAAACATGTTATCCCGCCGTCTGTTTTTACAAAGGAGTTTTGCTGCCGGAATCGGGCTGGCAGCCATGAAACACCTTGATGAGATATCAACGAAAGCAAAAAAAAGAATGAAGTTTGGGCTGGTTACCTACCTTTGGGCACAGTACTGGGACCTTCCGACAATAATAGCAAATTGTGAAAAAACAGGCTACGGCGGGGTCGAACTCAGGACCCAGCATGCACACAAGGTAGAGATAGACCTTAATCAGGCACAGCGGGCAGAAGTAAAGAAAAGATTTGCTGACAGCACCGTGAAATGCATAGGTTATGGTTCCAATTTTGAATATCATAGTCCGGACCCGGCAATCCTTCGTAAAAATATAGAACAGACCAAAGAATATATTAAGCTATGTCGCGATATCGGCGCCACAGGAATAAAAATAAAGCCAAATGATCTGCCTGACGGTGTGCCAAGGGAGAAGACAATTGCTCAGATCGCAGCTTCCTTTAATGAAGTAGGCAGATTTGCCAGGGATTATGACCAATTGGTAAGAGTCGAGGTTCACGGAAATCACACTCAGGAGATCCCAAATATAAAAGCAATATTTGACCAGGTAACCGAACCGAACGTAAAAATCTGCTGGAACTGCAATGATCAGGATCTACTTCCTCCCGGACTCGAAGGAAATTTCAACATGGTAAAAAAGTGGTTCGGGGATACAGTGCACATACGTGAGCTTAACGACGGCAACTATCCATACCAGGAGCTTTTTAACCTGTTTACCGGAATTAATTATGACGGATGGATCCTTCTGGAAGCCAGGACAGATCCGGCTGACAAAATTTCAGCAATGAAGGAGCAACTCTCAATATTCAATAAAATGATCTCCAAAGCCGAAATGTGAATAATATTACAATCACCATAATACCCACCTAATGAAAAAGTCGCTTCTGCTGCTGTTTGCACTTATTACTGCATGTTCCTCTCCGACTGTCATTGACGAAAATGCTCAGTCAGCAGTATTTATAGATGCTGCCGCGCAAAAAGCGGCCATTGACAGTGTGAAAATCAAGCACAATGATGTAAATATTTTTCTTCTGGAAAAAGGGGTCAGGCATGCTGCCTCCCTTTGGAGGAAAGAGGATGGAACCCAGGAAGCATTTATAGAATTTGTAAACGGAAACTTTATTGCTGACCCGTCTGAGCGCCAGTCAGTCTTCAGCAAGATAAGCTTTTACCTGGAATCCCTCAACGGAAACTTCAACGAAATAACGCTTGATCTGAGAAAGACTCTTGACCTGGCTATCGGTCAAATTAACGAGACAGACAGGATGTTTGGCAATTATTCTGTCGGCTCGCATCTTCAGGATGACTTTTATTCCAACAAGATAGCCTTTGTAATTGCACTCAACTTTCCATATTTCCCACTTGCCGAAAAGGACCAGCTCTGCCAGGGATGGAGCAGACTGGAATGGGCGATGGCCAGGCTCGGAGATATGTATGTTTCGCGTGTGCCTTCGGAACTCAACCAGGCACTGGCAACAGCAACAGGAAATGCCGAGATGTATATTGCAGAATATAATATTCATATGGGGAAATTGAGAACCGGGGACAACCGTCAGATATTCCCTGACGGGATGGTTCTGCTTTCTCACTGGAATCTTCGTGATGAACTCAAGGCTGATTATGCAGACACGGAAAATGGTATGGAGAAGCAGGAGATGATCTATAAGGTGATGGAAAGAATTATTACACAGGAGATACCGAAAATTGTTATTGACAATCCTGATTGTGAATGGGACCCCTATTCCAACAAAGTTACAAAAGATGGGGTGCAACTCGATGCCGCCAGAGAGCCTGATACCAGATATTCTCATATCATAGATATTTTCAGGGCTCAGAAGAATATCGACCCCTTCAACCCTGAGATGAATACAGCCATACTCAGAAAATTCTCATGGGAGATGGAAATTTCTCAGGACGAAGTTGAATCACTTTTCGATACCTACCTGAGTTCTCCTTCACTGATTGCTCTTGGAAAAATTGTGAAAGAGAGGCTGGGTCGCGATCTGCGGCCCTATGATATCTGGTACAACGGGTTCAGGTCACAGAGTACAATCTCTGAAGATTTGCTTACGGCAAAAACTTCCCGGCTATTTCCTGATCCCGCCGCTTTCAAGGCGGATATGCCATCCATGCTGAAGCGACTTGGGTGGTCACCGCAAAGGGCATCCTACATAGCGGATAAGATAGTTGTAGATCCTGCCCGCGGATCGGGTCATGCAGCAGGCACTGCCATGAAGGGTGCAGTTTCTCACCTTCGCACAAGGATTTCAGATAAGGGCATGGATTACAAGGGCTATAACATAGCCGTTCATGAGTTTGGGCATAACGTTGAACAGACCATCTCCATGTATGATGTCGACTATTATATGATGGCCGGCGTTCCGAATGTGGCTTTTACCGAAGCTCTTGCATTTCTTTTCCAGAGCCGTGACCTTTTCCTTCTGGGATTGACTCAGGAAAACAGAGAAGCTGAAAAAACGGAGACACTGAACGCTGCATGGTCGCTGATGGAGATAATGGGTGTAGGCATGGTTGAAATGAAGATATGGAAATGGCTTTACCAGAATCCGGAGACAACTCCTGCCGAACTCAGGGAAGCTACTCTGAAATTTGCCGGGGAAGTGTGGAGCAAATATTTCACTCCGGTTACAGGTGTGAAGGAATCTCCTATACTTGCCATATATTCCCACATGGTGGAGGTACCTCTTTATCTGCCTAACTATGCATATGGTCAGATCATTGAAAACCAGATAGAGGATTATATCAGGGGCAGGAAATTTTCAGACGAGGTCGATCGTATCTATAAACAGGGTAAGTTAACCCCCGGTCAATGGATGAAGGGAGCCACAAGTGCAGATATTTCAGTGAAGCCGCTGATTAATGCCCTAAATAAGGCTCTCGGTAACTGATATCATTTAAATAAGCATTGATAAACAGGCAAAATGGCTAAACAACTTAATTATTTTATTCATCATGTGTATTTCTGGTTCAAAAAACCCGAATCAAAAAAAGACAGAGCCAGCTTTGAGGAAGCCCTTAAAAAGCTGGTTACCGTAGAGACGATAGTTGAAATGCATCTCGGAGTACCAGCTCCGACCAGACGTGACGTGGTGGACCGGTCATACACATATTCCCTTCTTACGACTTTTAAAAGCAAGGAAGAACAGGATATTTACCAGAGTCATGCCACACACCTTAAGTTCATTGATGAGTGTTCAGATCTCTGGGAGAAGGTGGTGGTTTATGATTCGGTAAGTATCTGATAATATCCGTGACACATGGCACCTGGCACAGGATGCTGAGCCCTGTACCGTGCACCATGTATCCTTTTATTATTTCAGGTAAACTTCCAGCACAGGAATTTCTGTATCTGGCTTCAATATAGGTAACTGAAGGATCAGGTCATTATCGCTCTCACTACTTCCCTGACTGAATTTAATCTCCGAAGCATCATGCAGAAACTGAATATATTTGACCTTACCCGCCATATCTTTTAAAACCACTCTTCCCAGTGGGTAAACCAGCAAATGAACATACAACCTGTTCGTGGAAGGATTATAAGTAAGCAGTGAATTGGGAGGAGCATCAATTCCCGCAGGCGCTTCCGTACATCCGTAAATTGAACGGTCGTTGAATTTCATCCAGTTGCCCATTGCTTCAAGCCTGTCCTGTGCTCTGTAGTCAAACACGCCTCGCGCCGTAGGACCAACATTAAGTAATAGATTTCCCCCTTTGCTTACAGATTCAATAAGGAGTTCCAGAAGCTGTTGGGGACTTTTCCAGCTTGTCTCATCACGGTAATAACCCCAGGAACCTGAAAAGGTCTGGCATGTTTCCCAGGGAACTCGTTTGCCGTTTACCTCAGGCCATTTTGGAACCTGAACCTGTTCCGGTGAGACAAAATCCCATCCTCCTTCTACATTGCTCAGATCGAGGCGGTCATCAACAATTATTCCCGGCTGAAGTGATCGCGCAAGCTTTAACAGGCTTTCCGAATCCCAGTCAGCATTGCCCTTCCCATTTTTCCCGGGAAAGGAAAAATCAAACCAGATTATACTTATCTTGCCATAGTTCGTAAGTAATTCCGTTACCTGGTTTTTCAGATATTCCCGGTATTTATTCATGTCTCTCCCCTTGTTCAGACGGGCATATGCGCTGTCTGATTCCTGTCTCTGCGGATGCATCCTGTCAATAGTATAATCAGGATGATGCCAGTCAATCAGCGAGTAATAAAATCCTACCTTCAGCCCTTCCGCCCGAAAAGCTTCAACATATTCCTTGATGATATCCTTCCCGTAGGGAGTGTTTGTTACCTTATAATCGGTATATTTCGAATCGAAAAGACAGAAGCCCTCATGATGCTTGGCAGTGAGCACTACATATTTCATCCCTGCAGCTTTTGCCATTTTTGCCCATTCATGAGGATCATACATATCCGGATCAAATACATTGAAATATTTCTGGTACTGCTCATTTGTCATCCTTTCCATGTTCTTTACCCATTCATGCCGGGCAGGAAGGGCATATAATCCCCAGTGAATAAACATTCCAAAACGGGCATCGGTCCACCATTTCAACCTCTGTGTCTTCTGTGACTCTGTCTCTTTTGGAAGCTGCGACTGGGCCATCTGTGAAAACAACAAAAGCGCAGATAATAAAATCACGGTCATGAAGGTTCTTTTTTTCATAAGTCTTTATTTTAAGTGATAGTAATTTTCAGGGTTACATGAAATTTGACTTCTAATTTACAGTTTTTATTACAGATTCCATATACTTTCTCATCCTTTCATAGTGCGAACCCTCCCAGTAAATTCTGCCACATGTATTGTATCTCTGAAATTATAATAAATTTCCAATATCCCTGGGAATAACTTTTCACTGATATCTTCCCGGGCTGTATCTGCAAGTAAATCATTGCATTCCATGCATATGCCGAATGGAACTCATTTTCAAAGTCTCGCACTAATGATCTCCTGCAAAACTTCGGGAGAAAGTTTAACAGGATTGTTTTTATTTTCAGTCAGGGAGCAAACCTGCGGAATATCTTTCTCCTCAAGACCATATTTTTTCAAGCCAGGCAAACCGATG
Organism: uncultured Bacteroidales bacterium; assembly: GCA_963789465.1. Lineage (GTDB taxonomy): Bacteria > Bacteroidota > Bacteroidia > Bacteroidales > VadinHA17 > LD21. The sequence goes on along the minus strand of CAWBLL010000019.1, from coordinate 93,144 downwards.
ACAGTTGTCATTTTGTCAAGGTATGCGATAAATCCGTCTATATAATAATCATCATTATGTCCCTTGTCACCCAGAAAAAGTTTTCCAAGCAAGGAATATTTTTTCAGGGCAATCTGACCACTCACGGATTTTCCTTAGTTCCCGCACGGTTATCTCATTTGCCTTTGCCATCAGAGTGCCGCATACGACCCCATGAGGTATATCATATAAGCCGCCAACTGAGGATGCAAAACCATGAACAACACCAAGACCGGCATTCGCCAGACATATCCCTGAAGTCAGTGCAGCAAACGACATCCCGGTCCTGGCTTCAATGTCGTGCCCGTCGTAACAGCATCTTTCAAGGGAATCCCTGATTGCCTTCAGGCCTTCTATCGCCAGTCCGTCGGTATACACTGACGACTTATCCGAAAGATATGCTTCAGTGAGCTGGGAAAAACAGTCCATACCGCTTGCCGCAGTTATGTCCGCCGGACAATTAATTGTGAGAGAAGGATCAACAAGTGCCAGATCAGGAACAAAATTATCATGACGGAGTGATTTCTTAAATCCATGGATGCCAATTCTGGATATAACCGCATTTTTAGTAGCTTCGCTGCCAGTGCCGGAAGTAGTTGGTACTGCAATGTAGGGAAGCTTAGTTCCCGGATGTACCAGATCTCCCACACCTTCCAGAAACCTGACAACCGGTTCATTCATATTGATCATAGCCGATATTGCCTTACCGGCGTCGAGCACGCTTCCTCCGCCAATACCAACGACAACTTCTATTTTTTGATCAACAAGTGTCAGAACTGCAGAATCAATGTCTTCAGGGGATGGCTCGGAACTGATTGTTAGCAGATGATATCCGGTTTTTTTCCTCTCCAGTTCCCCGAGCAACATTGAGCCTTGCATGGAATGAATAAAGGAGTTTTTCCCGGTTACAAGTGCTATCCTTGAACCGAATAAGTTAATATGTTCGGGTAAAGACTCTACTGAACCATTTTTGAAAATGATCCCTGGCACCCTGGCAAACTTAAAAGGCTCTACCATCGTGTTCTGTCACTGGGTTCTATTATTTTATACCTTATTCCCTGACGGGATTCCGCCATAAAATCGGCCACTGAATCCCTCCATGTCAGGTAGTGTGAAGTTTTCTTATGCTTTGCCACGGCATCTTCACTCTCGAACACCTCGTAGATCATAAACCTTGACGGATCATCCGCCTGCTGTATAAAGTCAAACCGTATGTTTCCATCTTCTTTCACTGTTTCACTATGGTTGGATATCGTTGCATTGATAAACGCATCAACCGCATCCGGTTTGACATGGACATAAACACATGTTACTATCATGGCTGTTAGTTTTTATGCAAAGTTAAGCTATCTGACAATAAGTTCAATATCCTGACGGAGCACATCAGAACGACAGACGTACTATTTTGCCGGGGAAAGAAGGGAAGATGTCATTACGGCTCAACTTATTTCCCTGAATTCAAGCCACGCATCCCTGAAATTTATTATTGTTTCCCAACTGGTGTCTATCGCGGTATTACAGCTTGAAGAAAAAATAAACCTTTTCTTAAAAGGCAGCATCTTTTTGAAAAGCTTTTCGACATACCTGAATATTTCATCTCTCGATTTAAGGTCTCTGGTCTCCATTGCGCTTATGCCACCTGTAATTATAAAATCATCACGGGTCTCCTTCATAGCCTCATCAAGCATGACATCGCCAAGAGGAGGTGAAGCCACTCCTTCAAGACCATCAACACCATAGGACGAAATAATTTTCAGATTATCTTTTTGTTGCCCGCAGGCATGAATGAAAAACTTTGCTCCATGGGCGTGGCAAATCTCACTGGCTTTATTATAATATGAAGAAGAATATTCCCGGACATAATCGGGAGGATGGAACATCGTATCAAGATTATCCATTGACATGATTACCCTTACCCCCCCTTTGACAGTTTGCTCAATGCATTTCAGCTGCGACTCTTCATGAAGCTCAACAAGTTCTCTCGCTTTTTCCGGATATTCCATAAGAAAATATACAGTATTCACCGGACCCATTGAAAGATGAAACATTTTTAAAGGGCTGAAGAATTCTCCTGCTACAGCGATACCACTATCCCCGGTCAAACGGCAAATGCTGTTGAATTTATCCTTATTAAACTCCCATCTCCTATTAGTTAGGAATTGTTTAAAAATTTCAAATTCCTTTACATAATCAGTCACTAAAAACTTGTTCTGGACCAGTGTCGACTCATTAAATATATATATCAGTTTCTCATTCAGCATCCCTTTGGAACTCCTGTATTCCTTATCAGTTACATTATCATTTCCTGAGAGCGATTTTTTTTCCAAAACTTCAAAATCATCAATAATTTCATCACAGATACCTCCAAACCAGTAAGCTTCGGGATCTGAATAAATGTTTCTGCTAAAGACATCCACCTCTAAATAGTTATAGAGATCCAGCAATGTCTGACAATGCCTGATTTCATCCGGTAACAAATCATGATCCTGCTGATGTTTGAACCATTGCCAGTAGTTAGGCGAATAAACGAACCGGGATGGCTCCTTTAAATCGAGAATCCTTTCGATTTCTGTTCTGCCAGAACTTTTCAGTGTATCCATCTCTTTGAAATTATTTTCTGAAGGCTTTGTCTGAATTTTTTTTATTCTCCTCTCAACTCCTTCAATATTATACTATTGAGGGCAAAAGCTGAGATCTGATGACAGGAAGCAGTTTCATCGATAACCAGACCATAATGTCCATCTGCTTCCAGTGCTTTCAGCCTTTTCCTTACACTGGTATCGAATGTCCTGAGATCCAGGTCGTAATTACGCTCCGGATCATGCTGCTTCTGTCCGAAGCAGCAATCGTCATTTCTGTTCAGTATCTGCACCTGCTTTCGTCCCTTGCCATATGCGCCGAGAACATAGAGATCTGGATATCCTGCGATATCCCTGTACAATTCAGGCAGAAACTGCTCTATGTCACCCATCGATGCGACTGACCTGTAATAGAGGGGCATGGAACCTGCAACAGAGAAGCTGTACCCGATGCGGTCATCGATGGCTGCCAGAAGATTGGTCGTCCAGCCTCCACCGGAAAGACCAACCATATTAATGTTCTTATAACTGTTCTTCTTTAGAAGGTAATTAAGGCTGACGATTTCAGGCTCAAGAAAAAATCTCAGTCCGTAAGTTGCAGGATGTTCTCCCGGCCCCAGTGAGGTATTTATTATACTGCAGTGGTCCAGGTTGCAGCTTGTGTCTGAAACATGAGGCATAAATACTGCCAGGACATCGAATCCCGCCTGTAGCAATCCAATGATTGAAGGTTCTATGCGATAGTCTTCACCCTGAGGGAAGTTAATTTACAGGTATGACCCGGATTCAGAAGTACCAGTCTGTTATTCCTCCTTACCGGTACAAACAAGAAGGCCAGGTCTTTAACAGGAATATCACCATCCTCATAAGCTGCAATTACAGGAATTTCAATCCTGTCTACCCTTGCTACAGAAGAATTCTGACTGAGAGGGCTTCCAATATCTTGTGTCACTATTACGTCAGACCGGTCAGGCAGTTTTGAAGAACCCCATATGGCATTAATAATGTCAAGACGTTTGGCTTTAACTTCAGCAGGACTGTGAATCCTTATCTCCCTGTCGTCAGTATATTGCATTCCACAGTTGACATAAGGGCCTTCTGAAAGGCCGTACAGGGGTGGCAGCCTGTTAGCATCAAGGAAGACAGAGGACTTGTTGTCGCCGTCTGCAGGAATTTTAGCATTTCCAAGATCGTTCCCTGTCATCGTTATATGGAGGTTATCCATTCCCTTAAGCCGAAGGAAGGTCCCGGTACCATCAGTGGCCATGCATGACCGGATCAATGCCTTTTTCACATCAGTCATTTCAATTACAGATGCTGTTCCATCGGTTCCTGCTTTAAGGCCACTCAGCTCAAGATTTTCAATATCATCAAAAACCATTGCATGCCTCGCTTCCGGACTGATAAATTCAAGATCAATGTTATCAAACCTGAGATTTTTACAGTGCCTGCAATAGAATCCATATGCAGGTAGTGTTCCATACATTTCAAACTCCGGGTAGGCAGCAGGAAGTTCGGGAATATCACGCTTTGCATCTTCATTTGTTCCTCCTCCTTCAAAGGTTAGACGAATGTTGGTGAGGGTTATATCCCCGGCCATATAACCTGGAAGTCCGGTTATTGAACAACCCGTTTTACTGATTTTGGTTCCCTGTACATTGTCTATTATTACATAAGACAGCTTTCCCATCCCGGGTTTTGGCAGACTATCGTTATATGGACGGGCACGATTACTAAGACGAATGAAAATTGCAGTCCCGACATTATTCATTGTAATATTTGAAACTGAAACACGTTCCAATGTGCCACCATCAACCATCTGTAATGTAATTCCTGCAAGCGGAGTATCGTATATGGTACAGTTGCTGAATACGATATCCTGAAATCCCCCGTTGGTTTCAGTGCCAAGCTTGAATGCATTGCAGTTTGAACTTATTGTGCAGTTTGTGATTGTAATGTTCCTGCATGATTCACTGAGTGTACTTTTCAAAACTATGGCATCATCACCGCTTATGATATCGCAATTTGAGATCCGCACCCTGCTGCATCCGTCAATATCGATACCGTCGTTATTGTGATTTACCCTGCTTCTGACTCTTATCCCGTCTATATTCAGATCCTGGCAGCTCAGGTAATGCTGAACCCACATGGGTGAATTTTGCAATGTTATATCCCTGACAAGAATTTTGTTACAGTTTATTACCCGGATGAGATAAGGCCGGCTTTTATAAAACGAAAACCCGTCCTTTTTTCTTAATCCGTCATCATTGGCCATATTATCGACATTAAAGGAGGCTCCCTGACCATCGATTGTCCCCTGTCCGGTAATGGCAATCTCCTCAAGATCTTCTGCGTAAATCAGGCTTTTATTTGTGTAATTATCTGTATAAGATCTGACTTTTGAGACATTCAAGGGATAGTCGCTGAGATTTTTGCTTCCCTCCAGAACGGCACCGGCATCAAGGAATAATGTTACGTGGCTTCTCAGATAAATAGTCCCTGAAATGTATCTGCCAGCAGGAAACAAGACTGTTCCTCCACCTGATTTTGAACATGCATCAATTGCAGCCTGAATTGATTTGGTATTAAGTGCAATACCATCTCCTTTTGCCTTGTAATCCAAGATGTTAAATATTTTATGAGCAGCTGTTATATTGGCAGGGAAGGAAAACAGAATACAAATTATTACTGCATTTTTAATTCTGATCAGGTATCCTGGCATATCAGTTAAGTTTAGTTAAATATTTTTCTTGTCATTGAGGCACCAGTCAGCACCAAAAATAAGTATCCTATTGATTCTTTAATAATGTTTTGTATGATAGTATTAATTCCCTCGGGATTACTCTCTGGCAGATCAGTGGCAACAATATCCAAAGCTTCATCCCAGCTTATGCGAACCCATTCATCTTTCCAGCGGAGTGATTTGTTGCCGCCACCCGGGGCCCATTTTCCGTCAACAGGCCGGACAGTTCTCGTACCTCCCCTGGAGTTTTTGCGGGGTAAAAACACCCCTTTCACTGTAACTGAAGGCAGGATTGTGATCACTGCAGAAAGGAGACCTGCTGTTTTAAAAAAATTACGGCGTGAATCTGCTGAATATTTCATTATGGCAGTTTATTTCGCTTTTGATATCCTGAAAAGTCTGGCGCCATGAGAATTTACGGTATACTTCAGACCATCTTTACTTGTACCCAGATTCTTTCTTTCCCATAAATCTCTTACATTATAAAGAGGTTCTGTCAGTCCCAACTGTTCCCAGCTGGCCCCTATTTCGACAGGATTTTTTTTGTCGCTGATGTTGAAAAGTGCAACATATTTATCCTTCGAATCGGAAATATCTGCGGTCCAGACTATAAAATCAGTCTCGAACTGATAGATCTGGTGGTTATTGAAGCTGTTACGATTCACTTCCAATGCTTCCTTATTCGAAATGAGTCCGAGTGTAAAGGTATCTGTTTCAGGAAGGTATCCTCCAATAAACAGTGGCATCCTGGAGACATACCAGAGCGAAAAAAGTGAATATATTTCATCATTGGTAAAATTTGATATATGAGGTTTTTCTCCTGATCTCGGTGACTTAACAGTAAGTTTACCAACTGGAAGCATATCCATATCAGGCCAGTAACCTGGTTCAGCCTCTTTAACCACTATGGCGGCCATGAAAAAGCTTCTCTTCAACCATTCCCATTGGTCCCACAGATCAATCCCGGTTCTGGCCATGTGAGCGTTTTCCTTGAGAATCTGTTCCGGAATCCGGTCAGGGACTGCACTGATTATCATATCTCGTCCGCAGGTCCTGCTGGCCCGGCTTATTCCGATTAATTCGGTCTGGAATGCCAGGTAGTCAGCCTTAATAAAATCTACACCCCATTGTGCATACAATTCAAATATAGAATTATAGTATTCCTGTCCGCCCGGTTTCGAGAGGTCAATACCATTAAAAGATTCATACCAGTACCCGCCTTTTTCAGAATGTATAATGGATTGTGCGTGTTGTGATGTACCTTTAATCAGACAGTTTGCATCAACTGCCTTTTTTGGAATACCTCCCAGGATATGAATTCCAAATTTGAGACCCAGGCTGTGTATGTAGTCGGCAAGAGGTTTAAACCCATTGCCTCCGCAAGAAGAAGGAAACTTTACTGTATCAGGCAGGAGTCTTCCGAAAGAATCAATGTGATAGCTGGCTGCCTGGGCATCCTTAATTGCCGGCCAGACAGGGGCATACCAGTTCATATCCAGGACAATATATTCATAGCCAAGTGATTTCAGATTTTTTGCCATAAAATCTGCAGTCGCTTTTGCTTCGGCTTCATTAACATCAAATCCGAAACAATCCCAGGAGTTCCATCCCATTGGCGGCTTTATGGCAAGCGCTTTATTAATCGGAGGAACCGTCGGACTGCTCTTCTTATCGGGTTCTTTTGTTCTTTCTGAGCAGCCTGGGAATAGGACGGCAGACAGCAAGAAGCTAAATAATAATTTATTCATAATCAGAGCTATTATATTGTTAAAACTGGTTCTTGAATTTACTGACTTTCTTTAGCGATATGGAATCCTATGATATCCTTGTTATTATGGTCTCATAATTAATTATCTGACCGAAATGGTAATCATTTCACCGGAAATAACCTGATAGTTGCCAATATATTTAAAGCTTGGTTACCCGGAATAACCCGGCTGCGTGTGCAGCAAGCGTTGTACTGAAGACCGTAGAGAAGGTTCCCTCTTCTTTATGGGTCCAGAGATTCCTGAATTTGCATGGGCCATTGAATCCAATATCGGCGAGGTTTAATTTTATTAATGATGTTGGCACATCACCGGTATAGAACAAAGCTATGTATTTATCCCTGCTACCTGGAATATCAGCCACCCAGGCTATCCTGTCCTCATCCCTGAACAGCTGATGGTTGTTTGCACTGTTCTGGTTCACTTCCAGTACCTCCCTGTTTGAAAGAAGGGTTTTTGTCAGATTGTCGAGAACAATCAGGTCTCCTCCTATCATAAGAGGTGATCTGAAAATGCACCAGAGTGTCAGCATTGTTTTCTGCTCATCCTCTGTGAAATTAGTCATCCTTTCCATTCCGGGGTTAGGGCCCCGGCGATTCAGTCTTCCCAGAGTAAGCATATCTGCATCCGGCCAATGTCCTGGTCCGGAAAAAGATGACCATTTATTACACAATTCAAACTGGTTCTTAAGTTTCTCCCATTGATCCCAGAAATCTGCTGATATCCTCCACATATTCGCATACTTTCTGACATGGTCAGCCTGTTCTGCAGGCATATCATCACCAGGTGACAAGCTCAGAACCATCGGCCTCCCACAATTATCAATGGCCTTGCGTACGGCTTCTATCTCCGCAGCATGATATGGAGTGGCAATATCATCAACCTTGACATAATCAACGCCCCATGAGGCATATAATTCAAAAAGTGAATTGTAATATGCCTGTGAACCCTCTTTTGACATATCTACGCCATACATTGAATTCAGCCACTTACAGGTATCACTGGTATTGGCAATCATATTTGCTGTTACTGAAGAGCCTGCGACTGGAAGCTTTTTCTCAACTGCTTCGCGGGGAATGCCACGCATTACATGAATGCCGAATTTCAGTCCGAGACCGTGAATATAATCAGCAAGGGGCCTGAATCCGGCGTTATTCAAAGCAGAGGGAAATCTTTCCGGAGAAGGCATCAATCTTCCATTGCCGTCCATTGTCAGCCCGGGTTTGAAATCCCTCGTTTGCGGCGGGTTATTCATGGCCCCTGGGAAAGGATAAAACCAACAATAATCCACTACCACATACTGCCATCCGTATTCTTTAAGATGAACAGACATCATATGGGCATTATCCTTCAATTCCTGTTCTGTAACTGCTGCCCCGTAGCAGTTATAACTGTTCCATCCCATAGGAGGCGTTCCTGCAATAACAGATGACGCTTTATGGAGCTGATTTACCGGTTTTATCTCACTGCAACTGAAACTGATAAATGACAGAAAACTTATTATTACAAATACAAAACGCATTATGATAAAATTAGGATTGTTTAGAGTATTTTACTTCTGAAGCTTTTTTAATTCTCTTTGAATTGCATCTTTCCCAAGAAGGGCATTTTGCGGAAAATGATTCACTGAAGAGAAAGAAAGCATTGTTTCCGGATTCTCAATTATACTGCCACCTTCATCAATAGCTCCGTCAGGTCCTGAAATGGCCTGAAGACTCAATCCCATATGTTTTGCGAGGAATTTGTAGACTGGCACTCTTTTCTCAAGCCCATAGTCATGCTTTCCATCAGGGAAATGCACATTTTCAACATTTTCCTCAGCGTGGTAGAACGAATAAGTTCGTTTAATGAAAGGATATTCCACTACGGGAGTATTTTTTGTCCAGTCATCCCCGTCAGAAATAAGCAGCATGGGTTTGGGGGCCATCATTGCAGAAAACTCAGCCATATTCAGTATCTGACCAGGATACTTACCGGTGGGCATAACTTTCTCGCACACACAAAGATCCTTATAGTGACACGAAACCATGCATACGGGTATGCTGACTGCGACCCTGTCATCGATTGCAGCCAGTAAAAATGACTGGGTACCACCTCCTGATGCACCGGTAACAGCAAATTTTGTCGTATCGACATAAGGCAATGTTCCAAGGAAATCAAGAGCTCTTATGCTGTTCCAGGTCTGCATCGTCAGGGCTAGTGGATTATCATGATTTTTGCGGATCACCTCCTTATCAGGTTTTTCAATTATTACGGTCGTATCAAGCTGCCATACCGGTTCACCACCCCATGCAAACATCCCATAGCTGAAGACTACGGCTCCCATGCGTGCTAAAGTTGCACACCTCTTCTGCTGATCCGGGCGAAAACGACCCCAGGCACCCAGACTATCGCCTTCAAAATGGCCATGAGGACAGAGTACTGCAGGATGCTTTTTGGATTCGTCAAGCGGCCTGTAAAGATTACCGCAGACAAAATATCCTGGAATACTTTCAAAACTGATATTTTCAACTGAATAGACGTCATAAGTCCTTTTTGATTTTATTACTGCATTCAGTGGCGTCTTCTCAGGCAAAGGCCAGAGATTCATTCCTTTAAGAATCTCCTCCCGCAGGTCAGCTTTTCGTGTTTCCCATTCTTCTTTGTCAGAATATAGTGATTCAAGTTTTTTAAGCTCATCCCTGCCCTGTTCTTCAAGTTTTTTTTCTTCCTGTGCCGGATCAGGCGGTTTCCTCCCCCTGCAAGCGGAAGAAAGTATAAATAGCATAATAATCAGACAAATATCTTGCAACAGATAATATTTATTTCTTTTCATAATCGCGATAATTATTTCATGGCCTTTTCACAATTTCAAATACCGATCCGTCATATTTTTTGTCAAGGGTGACTTTGAATCCAGTTTCAGCCAGATCACTGCCGGTTGAATTCATAATTAATTCTCCGGATGGAGCTTTTCTTACCTCGTATACTAAGGAGGGATCGAGGAATTGAACTGTCACTGTCCTCTGAACTTCAGGGGAACCCTGTCTGAAGATCCCCACAATGCCGCCCGAATGTGTTTCCGAGTTTATACGCTGATAACCGTCCCAGTTACCTTCGGCTGGTTCACCATACCCCTTTAGATCCTGCCTGAATGACATAAAATCATGCTTTGTCTGCATCTTTCTAAGCCAGTCAGCCCAGCTTTTCATATGGGCCCGTTGCTCTTTTGACAGTTGCCTTGGATCACCAAGTACTATTGGCAACGATCCGGCCAGTGACATCAGTGACAGCTCAAACTGAGGATCATCAAAATGCTGGTTGCCGATTACCATCGCTGTGGCGGGAATAACTGGAGTCCGCCACCACGACATCTGCCTTACCCTCATGGATCCGAGGGGAGCTTTGTCGCCAAAATTTGACAGCCAGTTGCCTTCAGCATGCTTGCACATATCGAGGTCAATAAGCTGCTGGGCTCCCATAGTTTCAAATGTGCAATCGATGAAAAGATCAGGAGCCTCTTTGTGCAGATCATCAAACAATTGCCACGTCCGCTGGTACATTTCGAGCAGAGATTCGTTGCGGTCGCGGTGCATAGGATGATCGGTTGCCCAGCAACCGGAACGTGTCTTGTCTGATGTATATGCACCAGTGACAACAGCAAAATCACCTTTGATGTACTCCAGACCATGCTCCTTGACAAGATTAAGAATAACTCCCTTAATATAATCGTACCACCCCGTTGTCATACACATTGAATAGGTTTCCCAGCCGTACATCTTATCATAGTCGGCATGAAGGCTTACAGGTGAGCCATCAGCTTTGCGCACAAGCCACTCCGGATGATTTTTATAAACCATACTTTTCGATTCTGCCGAACCAAGACTAATCCATACTCCCGGTTTCATTCCTTTTGATTTGATATAGTCGAATACAGGTTTCAATCCGTTGGGGAATTTTTCCTTGTTAATACCCCAGTCACCGTAGGAATCCTGCCATCCATCATCGATCACAAATTCCTCTATCCCACATTCGGAGGCAGCATCAGCCAGCTCATGGATAAGCTTATCGTTGATGTTGTGAAAGAAAGGTTCCCAGGTATTATAGACAAATACCGGTTTCTGTGGTATTTTGGAAAGTCTGGTCCCCATATGTCTTCTTACAAAATCGCTAACGGAACTATTGAGGACAGCATAGGGATCGTCTGAGTTATCATATACAGCTGTAAATACCCACGTACTCTCCCATGGTTCATCAGGCCTGAGCCATTTCCTGAATCCGAAAGTCTGGTCAGGATGTGTCAGGCCTATTGTCACCTGATTCTGTTTGAGAAAGGCCGAGGTACGCTTCATTACTCCCGGTGCTTCGTTTCCAAGAACGAATCCACGGTGCATATTCACCTCATGTACAACAACAACCGGATCGTAACAATTACCTATGAACTGTCCTAATGATTTCTCCCGGGCATAATCGTGCATGACCCAGCATTCTATTCCAACAGCAGTATTACCAAACCGGAGGTCTTCGATATCGAGAGCTTCCAGCCTGATATCCTTGCTGCCTGTGTTCATAAACGATATTTTTTTCCTGATTACCGGTAGTTCGGGATATAGCATATAGGTAATACCTATCCTGAGATGTGCCGATGTATTTTCCAGTTCAACAAGAGCTCCACTGCCATTACTCTCACTATCAATGATTTTAACATTCACCATCCTCCAATTGTCGAGTCCGGTAAATGGTTTGCCATCAGCTTCAAAATAAAAATCTGCTGAACCTTCTGATAAAAATTCATCGCCGGTTTTCTTAAGGATGTAATTTTTTGAGACAATACCCTGATTATCCGAACCAATTCGAATCACACGATGCACTACTCCATTGTCCAGTGTAAGCAAATCACCTGAATAAGAAGCAAACTTCTGACCTGTTGCTATACCTGAAGCCAGCACAAACAAGGCAGCCAGAAAAATTAGTTTTATACTCATATCCATTTTTTTAAGGATGTTCCGGAATATTAAATTTTCAAAGAAAGATTAAATAACAAATCAATATTGTCCATGATCATCAATATTTTCTGATCACTCCAGCATCTTTCTATACCATGGCAGTCTGTCAAGAGGCGCATCAATTGTAACAACGGCGGGTCCCGTAACAAGGCTGCCATCATCGCCCTTCCATGTACCTTCCGGGAAAATTACTGTTCTGGATCGCTCACCCTTATTTACAACCGGTGCAACCATTATCCTGTTTCCAAGTATAAACTGGTCTTTCACCTCCTCATATCCCTTGCCGGGATATTCATATTCAAGATTCCGCACCATAGGTTCACCTGAAGTGGCACAATCCCTGGATATTTCAAGTATTTCGCTGCCCATTCTGTTATGGAGATCTGCCATTTTCCTGCATATTGCCAGATTCGTGCTGCCCAGGACCCTCCAGGGTGCAACGGAAAACTGCATCATGGGCATCAGCGCGCTAACCTCTGAGGATCTGACAATAAGTTCCTCATCCAGGACTGAGGAATCCTGGAAGGATGTCCACTCCCCTCCTCCTATCATATCGGGGCAGCCAAACTGGTGACCTATCATCCCTAATCCGATCATATCAGGTATCAGAACACGAACATCGTCCCAGGTATGGCTTTTGTCCCTTAATCGCTGAACGAGAGGCTGCCCTGCCATTTTCCAACACGCACGGAGCTCATTCAGAGGATATTCAAGCCCCAGTTTTGCATAAGCCTCACAATGGTCATTGGGGCTGAAATCTCCGAAGGAGTATGTACCCACATAACTTTCAGGGTCTCCGGCATCGAGTTTAAAGCCGTCAACGCCAAATTCCCTGACAAGGTTGTTCAACTGGTCTTTAAACCATTTTAAACCTTCAGGATTTGACAGGTCTACCAATGCGCTCACTCCGTTCCACCACTCTATTTTGGCAGGCTTTGTCTTCTCCTGATCTTCAAATATCAGCAGCTTTTTCTCTGACAGGTTCCTGTAAACAGGTGAATCCGGACTAATGAAAGGTACAATCCATAGCATTACCTTGAATCCCATGGAATGGAGCTTTTCTATCATGGCCTTCGGATTGGAAAATTTTTCACAGTCGAATTTCCAGGTACCGTATCTGTCCTGCCAGTTGTCATCAATCATGATGACACCGACAGGAAATCCATTCCTGACAATATCCCCGGCATACTTTAGAATATCCTTTTCATTCTGGTTATATTGCAATTCGATCCAGGTATTATACTGGGGTGAAGTTATGAGAAGGGGATCGGGAATTTTTCCGGAAGGGGGAAAGAAATTTTTACTACCATAGAGAAAAGCATCCCTGAGGGTTTCCCCGGCCTTGCCCTGCCACACAATGCCACCAATGGACTCAACAAATATTTTATCATCCTTAAATTCTATCTTCAAAGGCTTTTCGCTCCAGATATAGCGACCCTTGTCTGAAATAAAGAAAGGAGCTGCCTGATTGGTCTTGCAATTCGCCCACTGGTTATAGAAGAAAGGCTTATCGTTCAATGGGGAATTTCGCCCATCGAGAACTGCTCCTCCCCACCACTTTTCATTTTCAAGCAGCGCAAGTTCCTTTTTTGAAGCAGATTCCATCTGCTGCCTGCATGAATACAGAATTAGCATAAATGAAACAAAAAGAAGAATTAAAAAATAATTTGATTTTTTCATTGACTCATCATTTGAGTAAGATAATATCCGGATTTAAATTATTCCAAAAGGTAAGTAAAAAAACCAACTGTTTTTCAATCTAAATATTTTCATTGCTTACTGTTGCAAGCACATTTCAGGAAAAGCTGAACCGAACCTCTGGCTTATTGAATTCAGCGAATATACTTGTAAAGCTTAAAAGAACATGTGCCCGGCAGCGATAACAATCGTATTATGTCATTCGGGATATTGTTCACCTGGTATTTTTCATTACTGCCTTAAATTAAATATCTTTGTCATGGAATTCAAAAAATAACTCCATTTTTTTGCGATGTCAATTACATTATCTTTAAAACCAGTAACTATGTTAAGAAGCACATTTCTTTATATACTGCTTATTTCAGCAACCTGTGTCTTTGCTCAGCAAACAGACTGCAAGGTATTGATACCCGGAATTTCCGGGACTTATTCGGGAGGCTGTAAAAAAGGACTGGCTAATGGTAAAGGTGTTGCCCAGGGTATCGACAGGTACGAAGGACAGTTCAGCAAGGGACTTCCCTACGGGTATGGTACTTACACATGGGCCAGCGGAGTATATTATGAAGGAAGCTGGAAAAAGGGGCTCAGGGACGGGGAAGGGAAGATGGTTTATCCGGATTCCACTGTCACTGGTGTATGGAAGGAGGATAAATATATGGGGAAGAAGGCAGCATATCCCTACCGGATAGTATCCAGCCTGAGCGTTTCAAGATATACTTTTACAAAATCAGCGGACAAAAACAATATTATCCTTATACGTATAATGCAGGGCGGCCTCGATAACATCTCCATTGAAGATTTTTCTCTTGCTTACGACAGCGGAACTGAATTCAGAAACGGAAATTATTATGGTCTTGAGAATGTGAGGTTCCCTCTGACTGTAAAATTAAAGTACCGGACATGGAATCAGCTTATGACCTCTCAGTCGAATGTGATTTTCGAATTTTTAATAAATCAGCCTGGCAGCTGGAAGGTAGTTGTAGTAAATTAGGGTATGAATTTGTACAAAAAGAGAAATACCCGCATTTTCAAAACATTTCAGAGGGATACTGTGTTTCTCATGAATGATCGGGCTGAATCTCAAATACTTTTTTCATATTTTGCGAATAATTTACTATTTTGGTTTTCGTTTAACTAATGAAAAGCCAATCATATATCGCGGAAATAAAATAAAAAAACCAGTTTAACATTTTTCTCATCCGGAATTTATGGACATAAGATCGTTTAAACGGATTTTGCTCAGGGTCTTGCTGATTCAAACAGGAATACTTTTTTGCCTTCCGTCATTTGCACAACAGACACCTTTAAATCCGCTATCCTATTGGGTTTTTACTCCTTATCTCTATAATCCGGCTATGGTAGGAAGTAAGGATTACATCACCCTTGATTTTAATGCCGCCTTCCAGGGAAAATCTCAAGCAGAGATACTGAGCGGTAATGCCAGGCTTTCAAAAACCAGACCGGGATATTTTTCCTCTCCCAGGCTGAAAGAATTTAATAGTATCGGGCTCGGGGGCTCTGTTTTCAATGATCAGATTGCCGGATCCCATAATATCGGCGTTAATGCAGCCGGATCCTATCAGATACCACTCAGTACAAAAGAATTATCTTTCCTGTCATTCGGAGCAGCCATAAAAGGAGTTTCCAACAGGCTTGACACGAGTGAAATTGATGCAGGGGATCCTGCAAAAAATACCTTTTATCCGAATGCAGATGCCGGAATTTATTATTATGGAACAAATTTATTCGCGGGAATTTCCGTCATCAATATACTTGGTACTCCGGGAGGAACAGACAGTATTGCCCGTTATAGGATACCTGTATCCAGGCACTATTACTTTACCCTCGGATATAAGTTTATCATAAGCAAAAGTCAGAATATTGTTATTGAGCCATCTGTTCTGATTGATGCAGTAGATTCAACCGTCGGAAAAATAGCAGACAACATAAATCCAATACTGAAGATCTATATCGATAATCTCTGTCTGGGATCATACTTCCTGAACAAGGGCAACACCTCATTTTTCTTTCAGTACAGGTATCCCAGGTTCTATCTGGGAGCTTTTTATGAACTGCCGAAAAATACAGCCTATTTCAAAAAATCTCCGATTGTTGAATTTACACTGGGATTTAATTTTATGAGTGACCAGTCAAAACTTTCCAGGCAAAGCCGATGGTAAACTTTATTCTATAGTGTTATGAAAAGAGTTCCTGAGTTAATATTATTATGTTGTATAATTCCATGCCTTCTGGCTTCAGGGACAGCAGGAGTGACATCTCATCCCTCTGCAGCCAATAATTTGCATGCAAAGGGGATACAGGACTCTAAGAACCTTATGGACTTTCTGACCGTAGATAGCTTCAATCTGGATATAATTCCACCCTCGTCGGGAGTCCAGTTTTTCAAGAATGGCATCCTTTTCCTTTCAAATACCAAGTTTGAAGGAAAGATGCTTCCAAAACATGTTTCTTTTGGATCCATTGAAGCTTACACTGCGATTGTAAAAGACACATCGCTCGGATTGCACCTGCTTTTCTCACCTTCATTATCATTTTCATTCCCCTGCGAAGCCACAACATTCAGCAGCGATTACAAGACCATGTATTTTACCAAAATATCAAAGAAGGCAACAAAGGAAAAGATCTTCAGGGCTATATATAAGACTAATGCGAAGGGTGAATCCGGATGGTTTTCAGATGAGAATCCACTGGATTTCTGTACAGGCAATTACATCTATACACATCCGGCGTTATCTGCCGATGGCAATATGCTGATTTTTGCCTCAGACATGGAAGGAAGTTCAGGTGGACTCGACCTTTTCATAGTGAGGAAAAACGGAGAAAAATGGTCAAAACCGGAAAATATGGGAAAATCGATAAATACCAATCAATTTGAATGTTTCCCTTATCTTGATCAGGATAATAATCTGTATTTCTCTTCTGACGGACTTCAGGGATTCGGAGGTTACGATATATTTACCTGCAGATATAACGGTGAGAACTGGGATAAACCTGTCAACCTGTCACGCAGAATTAATTCGGCATACGACGATATTTCTTTCTGCATAGACAAGATTGACGGTAAAACAGCCTTCTATACGCAAAGACCTGTATCCGGGAAGGGAGAGATGCAACTTTTCAGGGTATCAGTTAAGAAGATTGTGGTTGATAATAATCCCTTATCGATTTCATACATATATAATGGTAAACCCGGAACCAGGACAAACCTGACAGCGCTTAATCCTCCAAAGGAGGTCCCGGCACCGGCACCAGACACAATCAAGACATTGCCGGCTGAAGTTAAGAAAGAGCCGCCAGTTGAAGAAAAGAAGACCATTGCGGTACCTGTCAAAAAATCAACCGGGGCCAAAGAAGTTACAATAAAGAATACAAGTGCGTTACCTGACGCATTGAAGGATGTAGTCGTTTACAGGGTCCAGTTTCTTACCACCACCAATGCCAGGAAGGAAAATCAGATAATAATGAATGGGGTGGAGTATAAAACGTTCGAATATTTTTATCTGGGAGCTTACAGGTACACTATCGGAGAATTTACATCGCTTGCCCCGGCCAGGGAATTACAGAGTCTGTGCAGAAAATCGGGCTATCCCCAGGCGTTTGTAGCAGCATTTAAAAATGAAAGCAGATCGCTTGATCTGACATTATTTAAGTAGAACAGCCATCTAATTCCTGTCAGGAATTAAAATTACCGGTCTCCGTCAGAATTATCTTTGACCGGAAAGTTTCTCAGATAAATATCAGCTTGTCTTTAAGAATCTTTTCGTTATCGTCGATACCATAAACTTTTATCCCTATACTTACAACGGCATCGTAGAGAATATCCGAAATGGGTGAGAATGCATCCTTAAGATCGCCTGATTCCTCCATGTCTTCAAAATCTTCCAGGGCAATATAGATATGAAGTATCAGTACATAGTCCGGATCCTTTATCTGTATCAGAGTCTTAAGAATTTTAACAATCCAGATCGAGGATGAGGTATTAAAATACTCAAGGTTTATCCTGAAATTAGTTGTTGGTCGCGGATTCAGAACATATTGGGAAACCCAATTCATTATAGGTTCATATACCTTTGCGGCGTTTTCAGGGATTGATTTCCCATAGAGAATAAGCTCTCCATTGTACTGATTCAGATCAACCTGAGGAGTTTTTGGAGTCTGCTCGACAAAAAGATTGGTAAATTCTTTCATATTTTTTATCTGAAAGGAAATTTTATCCCCTATTAATTAATACATAAATTTTGTTCTTTATTTTATATGCCACAAGCTTTTTATCAAAAACTTGGTGATAATCATCAAATAAATCAGGTCGTTTGTATAAAAGCTGATCATTGTCTTTTTTTACCTCTGTTATTTATGCCTTCGCTATGTGAATTCACCGTCAGATCCTGAATTTCATTCCTGTTCAATGCCAACTTGCAGGATTCAACACTCTACCAGACTCCCTCTAACAACAAGATCAGTATTTTATCAAACTTTTGTCCAGGCAATATATGAATTTTTACCATTAGAAATCAGACGTTGGTCAAAATACATTAAACAAAAAGAAGCCTTTAAATACAGGTTTAAAAGTACCATTAATGGCTCATTATCTGTGATATAGCAAAAAGAGCCTTTTCTCATTGTTGAAATCTTTTAAAATGGTTGATAAATTTAAATCATTTTTGACAAAATACCCAAATTTGTTGATGAAATGTTTAGTATAAATGACTAATTGACGTTTTCTGAAGATAAATGATAAAAAAATAATAACCTCATATTTATGATATACCCGCCGGGATATTGACTTTGGATTATTAATGACGTAATTTCATATTTATCGATTTACATATCCAATATGAAAACCAAAACTCAGACCATAGACACGCATACATCTAATAATCAGACTATTATGATTGATAAAAAACGTATGCATTCGGACACTGATTTAATTAAAGTAAAAAATATTTCTGAAATACTAACGTCCGAGGGGAATGAGAGCTTCAGACATTATATTGAGTGGTTAGGCCTGTCGCGCGATCCAAAACTTGTTGTTTTATCATCCATACACCATTATTATTATGATGCCGAGGAGATGACGAATGTAAAAACAGTCGTTAACCTCAGGGAACTCAACCATACCAGGGAGATTAACAATTTTCTTCATTCCATGTTCCTGATTCTGCCTTCAAAATGTTATCTCATCGGATGTTTTATCGATAACACAAGACAAAGCCTCTTTTCATTAAAAAGAAAATCTCAGGAAAACCAGACAGGCATCAGGAGTGAAGAGTTGAATAACGGAATCAGATCACGAATACCTTTCCTCAATACCCTGTTCAGCTTCCTGGATGCAAAGACCAATAAATTCCTTACTGGAAAGAATGTGACTCAGCTATTAAGTAATAATGGATTCAAGGTAATGGATATGACAGAACTTGACGGGCTGACCTATTTTTGTGCTCAAAGCCAGAGGTCTTCTGTCAACTGACCTGAACCCGACTCCTATCCGGTCAACATAACTGTCAGCTAATTAGTCAATAATACAGCTGCTCTGATAAAAGCAAAATTTATCCCAAAAAAAGTACCATTTGTCAAAAAGCGTGAAGCTTAGCCTGCACCTGTCATTAATATTTTTATCAGGCATATCTGACTGATTACATGATATTTCACAAGCTTTCCAATATATACTGCTTTAAAATTCTGAAAATTGTTTATAAATTTGAACTGGTTTTGACAAATCGAACTATTTATAGTATCAATCGTTATAAATTTTATGATATTATTACAGTTTGAAAAGATTAACTGTTTAATAAAATTGTCTTGAGAAATATCATTATGTATCAACCTATTGATTGAGATATTCTTTAAGACTAATTTTATTTTTTAGTTTAAAGAGAGCTCTATGACAAATACGATTTATGAAATTGAATTCAAAACAGCTAGTAACCAAATAGTTACAACCCCAATGCATTCAGTTGAAAAATCATTTAAGCTTTCGGAAATCAGTTCCTTCGGTCAAAATCTGACGGTTGCAAGAGATAAAATCCGGATTTATATCAATAAGGTTATTAAATCTGCACTCGTTTATGATCCTGATCTGAATAATTATAATAAGCCGGAATATGGATACTAATGTTTCCCTGTTTGTTAAAAAAACAATCCCCTTCCTGAAGAGGTGGGAGAAATTTATTCTGGGAACGATTGATATTCTGGCTATCATTTTAGCTTTCCAGTGTTCATATATTATAAATTATTCTGAGTTCGGAGGGCTCTTTTTCACCCAGACAAGATTATTAAAACTATTCCTTCTGATAACACCCTTCTGGCTGGTTATTCTGTATCTGATACAGATCACTGAAATTCCGAGAACAAAGAGAACAAGGGTACTTTTCATGGAGTACCTCCAATCAACAATACTGATTATCATACTCCTTCTCGTATTTTATTTCATTTTCAAGCTGTACCAGATCTCGAGGCTTTTCCTCATTGAATTTGCAATCCTTGGATTTATATTCCTCTTCTTTGCAAGATTGATCGAGTATCATGTATTCAAAACCTACAGGGCAAAAGGATTCAACCAGGTAAATATTGTTCTCATAGCTGATGAATCATCTCTGCCATTTATTGAAACCCTAATCGCAACTAAGGAGTGGGGATACAGGATTTTAGCAATTTTCACCGCTTCGGATGTTATTAAGGAGAAGTATGAAAAGAGCATCATATTGCTTCCGGAGCAGTATCTCCTGGTTCTTAATGATCTCATGGAGGTAGACATTCTGGATGAAGTGCTCTATCTGAAAGGGAAGGTGATACCTTCTGAAGTTAGGGAGACGGTAAGATCATGTGAGGAGCTTGGTGTTATATTCAGTCTTCGGTACAAAGACAGTAATATCAAACTCACAAATGCGATTAAAACGACAATAGGGGATGAAAAGTTCCTTACCTTTATTAATATACCACATAATTTATTTGCACTCACGATCAAGAAGATCATGGATATCAGCATTTCTCTCTTTCTGATAATCATTCTTTCGCCGCTTCTTTTAGGCATCTCCCTTATGATAAAGCTGACATCCCCCGGACCGGTAATCTTTAAACAGACCCGCGTCGGACTCAGGGGCCGGCAATTCAGCCTGTTTAAATTCAGGACGATGATCGCCGATGCGGAAAACCAGAAAAAGCAGCTTGCCAAGGAAAACGAGGCTGATGGTCCGGTATTCAAAATTAAAGATGATCCGAGGGTGACCGGAATTGGAAAGGTTCTCAGGAAATCAGGATTGGATGAACTTCCTCAGCTTTTCAACATTCTCAAGGGCGAAATGTCGCTCATAGGGCCCCGTCCGCCACTTCAGGAAGAGACTAAATCATATAAACGCTGGCAGTTGCGAAGATTATCGGTAAAACCGGGTTTATCATGCTTCTGGCAGATAAAACCCGACAGGAACAGCATTAAATTTGAAAAATGGATGGAAATGGATCTGGCCTATATTGACAATTGGTCGCTACGATTAGATTTTATAATTTTACTCAAAACAATTGCCACGGTTTTTCAGAGAACAGGATTATAATACATTATTTAATTTGATTTATACCAAAAAGCATGAAGTCTAATAATCTCAAAACAAGTTCCCTATTATTACTGGTTTTCCTTGTTTCATGTGTGCCGGTCGAAAAAGTAAGTTATTTTAACGACATCAACGAACTTGAAGAACCCGGAGTCAATCCAAGAACTCAGAAGCTGATAACCCCCTTTGATAAATTGTACATCAAAGTCCTAAGCATTGATCCTCAAACCAGTATGATTTTCAATACTACTGAGGAAATCAGGTATGGTGCTACCGGAAGCAGTGTTTTAGGGTATCTGGTTGACGAAGCCGGCAATATTAATTTTCCCTTTGTGGGAAGTATCAATGTTGGTGGACTGACAACTGCAAAAGCAGCTGAAAAGATTCAGAAAGCACTGAATGATTATGTGTCCAATACTTCCATTACGGTTAAATATGTCGACAACCAGATTACCGTACTCGGCGAAGTCGAGCGGCAGGGAGTGTATACTTTCTCACAGGATAAACTGAATATTTATGAAGCTCTCGGACTCGGAGGAGGAATTACAAGATATGGAAACAGAAAGAATGTTATTCTGGTCAGGAATGAAGGTGACAAAATTATGCATCACAGGCTGAATCTGTCTGATTCAAAAATTTCAGGAAAGGATTCATATTATGTCATGCCCAATGATGTAATTATTGTTGAACCGCTCAAAGCCGTTTCTTCAAGTTATCAGAATATTACATACACAACTGTTCTTTCTTCAATCACGACAATGATAGCGATATTGTTGTTTGCGGGGTTAACTTTTTAAGTATTTGTCTAAAAACAAAAATCAAAAAAACATCTGTTAAATGCCAAATTACAACGATTCCACATCCGAGGCTTTTAATGTCAAGGAATTTTTCCTGACTGCCTTTTCATACAAATATCTCTATCTCGCCAGTTTTATAATATGTATGACTGCGGCCTTCTTTATAAATAAATTTTCCCCTACCGTAACTGAGGTGTCATCAATTATTGGCCCTGTTATGGACAAGCGGTCGTCACTGCTTGAATCCGGTGGTCTTTTCCGTGGAGGAGAATCATTTGCAGACTCCAGAAACCTGCAAAACGATCTCAACAGCCTTATCTCCTTTTCTCTTGTCTCCTCGACACTGAGCAAGCTTAACCTGGAAATAGGCTATTTTATTGAAAGCAAAAAACTTTTCGGACAGGTAAAACAACTTTATCCGTCTGCACCATATACGGTAATAATTGACAAATCCCATATCCAGCCGATATATGCCAGGATCTATATCGAAATTCTTGACGATAACTCATTCAGACTCAGGGCATACCAAAAAGATGTCTCGATGTACAATTATGTTGACAACCAGATTGTCAGCGAGCACAAACTTCTTGAAACAGACACTATCTGCAAGTTCAACGAGACAATCACCAATACGTGGTTCAAATTTTCAGTATCACTGAATAAGGATGTTTACGAAGCAATGCCAAAAGAAGATAACCGTAACTTCGTTGAATTTTATCATCTCGATTATTTGTCGCAGCAATATCTCAAAAAACTTGTTGCCCAGCCAGTCAGTATTAAATCCTCATTGATAAAAATTTCATTCCAGGGGAAAAATCAGAATCTTACAATAGACTTTTTAAACAAGTATCTGCAGGCATACCTTGATGACAACCTTTCGAAAAAGAATAATTTTGCGGTCAGTACCATAAACTTCATCGAATCGCAGCTTTCCGAAATTTCGGATTCCCTGCTGATATCTGAATCGAAGCTGAAGGATTACAGGTCGGCTAACCAGGTCATGGATCTTAGTTACCAGGGACGCCAGGCGCTTGAGCAGATGACCAAGATTGAATCAGAACGTGCCTCTCTTCAGGTTCAGGAACGTTATTACAACTATATTCTTGACTACTTCAACAAGAATCAGGATATAGCCGGCCTTGCACCTCCGTCATCCGCCAATGTTGTTGATCCTATTATGAATCAGCTCATAATGGAACTTCTTGCCCTGAACACCCAGAAATCAAGCATATCAAGCAATAATGCCGAGAAAAACCTTTTCATAGGTCAGATCGAGAACAAGATAAAGTTGCAGAAGCAGGCTATTATAGAGAATGTGACAAATAACCTGAATACTCTCAATCTTACACAGAATGAATTGAATTACAGGGCAGAGAAGCTGTCCAGGGATATATCCAAGCTTCCTCGGACTGAGCTCAATATGGTAAGCATGCAGAGGAAATTCAATCTGAGCGATGCCCTTTATACCTTCCTTCTCCAGAAGCGATCGGAGGCAGCGATTACTATGGCTTCCAACTATCCCGATTACGAGGTTCTGGAACCTGCACGGGAAATTTCAAGTGTAATTGTTTCTCCCAAAACACTATTCAACTTGATGATTGCAATCTTTATTGCCTTAATGATTCCAACCGCATTCGTTATCCTCAAGAGCTTCTTCAATGAGAAGATTACTCGCCCCTTCGAACTTGAACACCTTTTTAACAGACCTGCTCTGAGCGTTATTTACAGTAACCCCTACAAAACAGAGGCTGTGGTCAGTGAAATGCCTGGATCATCTGTAGCCGAGTCATTCCGTAATCTGAGAAGCAGTTTGTTCCTGAGGTTCAAGGATGAGCCGCTCAAGGTATTAATGATTACGTCCTCGCAGCCGCAGGACGGGAAAAGTTTCATCTCCTTCAACCTGGCAGCATCAATAGCCTCTGTCGGATATAAATCGATAATTATCGATTGTGACCTGCGCAGACCGACTCTTCATGAAAAATTCAAAATGGATAACTCCATTGGCCTCTCTACCTATATGATCCATCAGTCAACCATAGATGATATTATTATGAAGACAGATGTTCCGAATCTGTCATTTATACCTTCGGGTCCGATTTTACCTGGTTCAGCTGAACTGATAGAATCAGGATCGCTTGATGTTCTGATGGACTATCTTAAGGATAAGTATCAATATATAATTATAGATACAACTCCTGCAGGTCTTGTTGCAGATGCTTCACTGATGATGAAGTATTCGAGCATTAACCTGCTGGTCTGCAGGAATAATCACACCCGTAAAGATGTTTTCAGAGATGTACTGAACATACTGAACATTAACAAGATCAAAAATTTTGATATCATATTCAATGATCTCAGCATCAAGAAAAGCCGGTATGGGCGTTATAACCACTACTATAAAAAAGCATAGCCAGGCCTCTTCTTTGCAGGTCAGAGCTGATTTTCAAGACAAAGATTTATATCAAATATAAAAGAATTGAATTTTAAACCAAACTCGAATTAACCTAATGGCAGACAACAATTTAGTAAAGGAAAAGGTAAGAGCATATGTTCTTCAGGCAGTGTATGTTGAAAAGGAAAAAATTAAAGATGATTCACTTATTTTCAAGGAAGGGTACTTTGATTCAATGGGGTTTATGGTTCTGATCACTTTTATTGAGGAGGAATTCGGGATTAAAACAAATGATTCAGATCTGCTTGAAGAAAATTTTGAATCGATTAATGCAATTACCGATTTTATTATCCGGAAAAATCAATAACCGGTTATGTGCGGAATCTGCGGCATAGTTGATTATAAAAACACGGCAAACAGTCGTTCCTGTGTAGAATCGATGCTCCGGTCCATAAGTTACCGAGGACCCGATGAAAGCGGGGTCTATCATTCTCCCTGTGCAACTTTGGGAAACGTCAGATTAAGCATTATAGATATCGGAGGAGGACAACAGCCTCTCTCCGATCTATCCGGAAGATTCTGGATAGTCTTCAACGGTGAAATATTCAACTATAAAGAACTAAGAAAGGACCTTGAAGACAAGGGAACTGTTTTCAGAACCTCGTCTGATACAGAAGTACTTGTACAGATGTACTCTCTCTATGGGAAAAAATGTCTCGATAAATTAAACGGGCAATTCGCCGTTGCAATATGGGACAATCAGAAACAGGAGTTATTTATTGCAAGAGACCGGGTAGGGATCCGGCCATTGTTTTACAATACTGACAATGGGATATTAACCTTTGCCTCCGAAATAAAGGCACTCTTCAGAACGGGGACTATAGGCAGGGAACTGAGTATGGAACATCTGTCACAGGTATTTACTTTCTGGTCGACCATCACCCCCGGCACCCCCTTTAAAGGCATCTGTGAATTGTCTCCGGGACACTGTGCCACTTTCAGCAGACAGGGGATGAAGATTGAAAAATTCTGGGAACTGAAGTTTGACAATTCCTTGTACAGACTCTCTATTCAGGATGCCATTGACGGCTTCCATGAGTTATTCTCCGATGCCGTCAGGATCCGTTTAAGGGCTGATGTCGAAGTGGCTGCCTATCTCAGCGGCGGCATAGACTCGAGTGCAACGGTTGCATATATCAAGGATATTGAACCAGGGATACTAAATACCTTCTCAATCGGTTTTGATGAAAAGGATTTCGATGAAACTCCTTACCAGACCGTGGCTGCAAAATTCTTTGGAACTACCCACAGGTCAATGAAATGCACATCAAAGGATATAGCTGATGCATTCCCCAGGGTAATATGGCATGCTGAGACTCCTGTACTCCGCACTGCTCCCGCACCAATGATGATGCTGTCAGGCCTGGTAAGAAACAATAAAATCAAGGTTGTTGTTACCGGAGAGGGCTCCGATGAGATCCTTGGCGGCTATGATATATTCAAGGAGGCCAAAATCAAAAAATTCTGGGCTGCCCAGCCAGAGTCTGCAATCAGACCTCTCCTGCTGACAAAACTATATCCATACTTGTCTCAGATGAACAACGTCAGTCCCAAGATCCTGAAAATGTTTTATGGATACAAACTGGAAGACGTCGGCAATCCCTTATATTCTCATCTCCTGAGATTCAACAATTCAAACCATATCAAAAAACATTTTTCAGAAGATGTAACCCGGCAACTAAGAGATTACCCCACCTTAACTTTCCTTGAAAAAATACTGCCTGAAAACTTCGGCAGCTGGGATCAGCTTTCAAAATCACAATGGATTGAGACTACCGTCTTCATGTCGGGATATCTGCTCTCTTCGCAGGGTGACAGAATGGCAATGGCCAACTCGGTTGAGGGAAGATACCCGTTCCTGGATTACCGGGTAATAGAGTTTTGTTCTTCCCTGCCTCCTGATTATAAGCTTAAGGGGTTAAATGAAAAATACCTGCTGAAAAAACTCCTTAAAAACAAGATCCCCGAGAATATACTCAAAAGGCCCAAGCAAGCTTACAGGGCTCCCATAAAGAGCGTCTTTCTCGATAAAAATGCTCCTGACTATGTTGAAATGATGCTTTCGGATTCATATATCAGAAAAGCTGGCATATTCAATTCTGAATCATTGTCCGGAGCTATTTCAAGAATGAGAAAATCAGCTGTTATTTCTGAAATAGACAACATGATCCTGACATCTGTTATCTCTACGCATCTGATACATTATCAGTTTATTGAAAATAATAATAAAGAGTTTCAGCGCGGTGAACTAATGAACCACAAAATCGTGAATGAATAATTTTTATGAGTAATAATCCATAGATAATTTACTAATACAATAAATTCCATGAGTTCCAAAAAACCATTTTCAAAAGATATAATACTATTGAACGATATTGAGTCGGCTGTAGATCTTATAACCCGTAAAATGCGGGAAGATGTTTTTCACAATTTAAAAAGGCTTGGGGCTGTAATCGGAACAAGCGGTGGAATAGACTCATCTGTTTGCCTGGCGCTTGTCTGCCAGGGCTTTCGGCCCTGAAAAAGTCCTCGGGGTAATAATGCCTGAGAAAGATTCAAGTCCCGAGAGTGAGCAACTGGCCAGGGAGCTGACCGCAAAATTCGGAGTCAGGGTTATTAAAGAAGACATAACGCCCGCACTGGGGGGATTCGGATGTTATAACAGACGTGATGAGGCAGTAAAGAATGTTTTTCCGGAATATAATCCCGTAACCTATAAAATGAAAATAGGGATAAGGCAGAGTGGCTTATCAAATAATCTTCCTCCCGTATTTTCACTCACAATAATCGACAAGGATGGCAAGCAGAAGGATCAGATACTCCCGGTTAAGGAATATTTAAAAATTGTCGCCGCCTCAAATTTCAAGCAAAGGACAAGGATGTCTACTCTTTATTTCCATGCAGAGGCCCTTCATTATGCCGTTATTGGTACTCCGAACAAACATGAGCAGGAACAGGGCTTCTTTGTAAAATACGGAGATGGAGGTGCAGATATCATGCCAATAGGAAATCTCTATAAGACACAGGTATACCAGTTCGCTGAATATCTTGGTGTCCCGCATGGAATTATAGAAAGAACACCAACGACCGATACCTATTCTGCTGAACAGACTCAGGAGGAATTTTTCTTCCAGCTGCCATTTGGTGTTATGGACAGATTCTGGTACGGTTTTGAGCATGGCTATAGTCCGGAAGAAGTCGCAGAAGTGATGGGAGAACCTGCAGAAAAAGTGGCATCGCTGTTCAGCAATTTTGAAAGGAAGAAAAAGACCACCGAATACCTCAGGATGTCACCCGTAAGGGATTATTTCGGCATATAAAATTTTAATATGGGCGGGTACTGCTTTGATAACCCTGATGCGCAGGGACGTGAAACGATCCTTCTATTACAAAGATGCTAAGTGCAATGAACCTGATAAACTGATAACCATGAATGCTTTTGACTACTTTTTCGAAAAGACTTCAACTCTTGAAAAGACTTTTCTTGGCGGAAAGGAAGAGACCTCATTCAGAAAGTTGCATGAATCATCAGTTTCTCTGGCAGCATGGATTGAGAATGAAGTTGGACATAATAAGCATATTATCCTGCTTTCTCCGAATAATCTGTTTTTTATTACAGTCTACCTGGCAGTCATAAAATCAGGAAATATTTGCATCCCCCTTGATCCTGGCATAGAGAAGGAGAATTTCAGTTATATCAACGATCTCACAAAGCCATCCCTTATTTTCATTACACGCGAAGTTGAAAAAAAACTTGCCCTTCAGGAACCTGCCTCCATTTACCCCGATACGATACCTGAGCATAATGGGAAGTCCTTCCTTAAACCGGAAGCCGGATTTGACAGTGAGAATTGCGCTGAAATAATATTCACTTCAGGTTCAACCGGAAAACCTAAAGGGGTTATGATCTCTCACAAGAATCTGATAGCAAATACAGGCTCAATTATAGAGTATCTCAACCTGAATATGGATGACAGGATGCTGGTAGTATTGCCATTTTATTATTGCTACGGTCTCTCTCTTCTCCATACACATCTTAGAGCGGGAGGATCCATAATTCTGAATAATTCGTTCATCTTCCTCGGAGGCATTATTAGGGATCTGAAAGAGCAGAAATGTACCGGATTTGCAGGCGTACCCAGCCATTTTCAGATACTGCTCAGAAAATCGGATTCCTTTAAGGAAACTCCATTCCCCGATTTAAAATACGTAACCCAGGCAGGAGGGAAATTGCCGCCTATTTTTATTGATGAGTTCCGCAGAAGCTTTCCTGATGTAACATTTATAGTTATGTATGGCCAGACTGAAGCTACAGCACGGCTATCATACCTGCCCCCTGAATTGTATGAATTAAAGAAGGGATCTATGGGAAAGGGCATACCCGGTGTGGAACTCAGGGTCATAAACGAAAAAGGCGACAAGGTAAAGCCGGGTGAAACCGGAGAAGTTATCGCCAGTGGTGACAATATAATGCTGGGATACTTCGCTGACAAAGATGGGACAGCCAGTACTCTCAGAAACGGCTGGCTGTATACCGGCGATCTTGGAACTGTTGATGAAGACGGGTATATATATCTGACTGCACGCAAAAAGGAGATTATAAAGGTACGCGGGAAACGAATAAGTCCAAAGGAGATTGAAGCAGTGATACTTGAATTAAAGGAAGTCATTGACTGCACCATTGAAGGTATAGAGGACGATATAGAGGGCGAAATGCTGAAAGCGGTCATAGTAATCAGAAAAGACAGGCAGAATAATATCACTCGCGAATCCATCAGGGAGCATTGCTCAAAACATCTGGCTTTGTTTAAAATTCCTCAGGTTTATGAACTGAAGGAGGAATTGACGATAAGTGCTACCGGGAAAAAAATAAAAAAGTAGAACAATAGTTCCCTTGCAATTGTTAAAAACAGCAGTATGAGTAAAAACCTTGATTTATCATAGCTTTTCTGCAGTTGATCAAAAAAAAAATTGAAAGTACATTAAAATGGTTTTTATTTGTTGTAAGATACTGACTGGATACCAAATAATATTCAGATCGTACATAGTATTAATTCTTTAAAAATTAAATATTATCGACCGTTAATTTCAAATTATTATTTATAAGTCCGATTATGAAAAGATTAAAAGACCAAATTGCTTTAGTTTGTTTTCTGTTAGCAGTACTATCATTCACAAGCTGCAAAAAAGATGTTTCAATACCGGTTTTAACTACCAATTCCGCAACCAATATTACAATCAGCTCCGTTACCAGTGGTGGTGATATTACTAATAGCGGCGGTGCCGATGTAACTGACAGGGGAGTCTGCTGGAGCACTTCCAGAAACCCTTCAGTCACTGGTTCTCACACAGCAAGCGGCAAGGGAGCAGGAACTTTCGATGTAAATATATCGGGATTGAGCCCTAATACAATGTATTATATCAGGGCCTATGCTACCAATAGCGCAGGTACCGGGTATGGAAATGAGATTTCGTTTACAACAACCGCCCTCACGGCGCCTGTTCTGACAACTGAAGCCATTTCTTCAATTGGTTTTACCACTGCAGTCTCTGGAGGGGAAATTACCGGAGACGGAGGTTCTTCTGTATCTGAAAGAGGGATTTGCTGGTCGACTTCCGCAGATCCTACGACTGATGATAATAAAACCTCCGACGGCACCGGTACCGGAACTTTTACAAGTAACCTGACCGGACTTACCGCATCAACAACATATCATGTCCGCGCATATGCAACAAACAGTGTTGGCACTTCATACGGAAATGACGTTACATTCACCACGGAAGCTCTTGCAGTTCCCGTTCTAACAACTGCCGGGATCACCTCAATTACACTGACCAGTGCCTCATCCGGAGGTAATGTTACCTCAGATGGTGGTTCAGATGTAACGGTCCGCGGTATATGCTGGGCAAAAATCGAAAATCCAACTACTGCTGACTTTAAAACGACCAATGGCAGTGGAACAGGAGTCTTCACAAGCGATCTTGCCAGCCTGGAACCAGGAACCAAATACTATGTACGCAGTTATGCAACCAATAGCATTGGAACCGGCTACGGAAACGAAATATCATTTGATACTGAACCTGTTGGAATTCCGGTCCTGACTACAACTGCCATATCTTCTTTAAGCTACTCATCAGCTGTTTCAGGAGGAGTTATTACTTCAGATGGAGGTGGAGCCATTACAATAAAGGGTGTATGCTGGTCAACAACGGCGAATCCTAATATAAGCAATAACAAAACCTCCAACGGTTCAGGAACCGGCACATTCACAAGCAATATCACCGGATTGACTCCCGGTACCACATATTTCCTTAAAGCCTATGCCACCAACAGTGCCGGTACTGCATATGGTGATGAAATTACTTTTACCACGACATCAGTTGGATTTGCCACACTGACAACTACCACAGTAACAGCAATAACGATGACGACAGCTTCATCGGGTGGCAATATCACTTCTGATGGAGGAGCCAATGTTTCGGCAAGGGGCGTTTGCTGGTCTACATCATCAAATCCGACGACAGCCGGTAATAAAACAACAAATGGTACAGGCACAGGAACATTTCCGAGCTCTGTTACAGGACTGACTCCCGGAACAACCTATTATATACGTGCTTATGCCACAAACACCGCCGGAACGGCATATGGCAATGAATTGGAATTCACAACATCTCAAGCCGTTATGCCAACCCTTACCACGGTGGCAGTTACCTCTATAACACTTACTTCCGCCAGCTCAGGGGGTAATATTTCATCTGATGGCGGTGCCGCAATAACTGAAAAAGGTGTCTGCTGGGCAATGACCGAAAGTCCAACCATCAGCAACTCCAAAAGCTCTGACGGATCAGGCACGGCCGGTTTTACAAGCAGCTTAACGGGCCTTCAGCCCGGGACTGTCTATCATGTACGAGCCTTTGCCACCAATTCTGCAGGTACAGCATATGGGAATGATGTTCAGTTCACAACTACTGCCTTAGCAATGCCTTCTCTTACTACTGCTTCTATCAGTTCCATTACTACAACCTCTGCAGTTTCAGGCGGTACAATTATATCAAATGGAGGTGCCCCGGTAACCATCAGCGGAATTTGCTGGAGTACAAACACCAATCCAACCACTGCCGACAGTAAAACAACAGACGGAACCACTACCGGAAGTTTCGGAAGCACAATGACAGGACTTGACATGGGCACAACCTACTATGTACGTGCCTATGCAACCAACAGCGTGGGTACTGGCTATGGAGACCAGTTGATGTTCAGCTCCAAAGTTTCCGACATTGATGGTAACATGTATGATGTTGTCACAATAGGAACCCAGGTATGGATGGTGGAAAACCTTCGTACTTCTACTCTTAATACCGGAGTATCCATACCAAATGTAACGGATAATACAGCCTGGACCCTACTTTCGACAATGGCTTATTCCTGGTATAATAACGATATTTCCAACAAGCCCATTTACGGAGCATTATATAACTGGTTCGCTGTAAATACCGGGAATCTGTGTCCTACAGGATGGCATGTTCCAGCCGATTCGGAATACAGCACGCTTGAACTTCAGCTTGGAATGGATCCTGGAGTGATCAATGACAGCTGGGTATTCAGAGGTACCGACCAGGGAACCCAGCTCAAAAGCACGACAGGATGGCTGTCAGGACAAAATGGAACCAATACATCCGGATTTACGGCTCTTCCCGGTGGCTACCGCTATGCAATAGATGGCACTTTTAACAATTACTCGGACCTTGCCTACATCTGGAGTTCAACAGAACTTGATGCAGCACAGGCATGGTATCGCAGACTTGATGGAAATCAGCCGGGTGTTTTCAAGGGAGCTGTTGATAAAAGAGGTGGTAAATATGTAAGATGTGTTAAGAATTAGAAGCCATATGTAGAGGAAACTACAAGTTTTGTTTTTACCTTTAACCAACATAAATTAAATTTTAAGATATGAAAAAAATTGCTAACCTTTTAATCTTATCATGCCTGCTATTTGGGATCTTGCTTACCGACAGCTGCAAGAAGGACAAATCCCTGGCTGAGCTAACCACAACGAATGTAACAGGAATCACAATCAATTCTGCTACATCAGGTGGAAACATAACAGGCAGCGGAGGAGCGGATATTACAGCCCGCGGAGTTTGCTGGAGCACTTCCACAAATCCTGTCATTACAGGTTCCCATACAACTGACGGGACTGGTACAGGAAGCTTCACAAGCAGTATATCAGGACTGACAGCTAATACAAAGTATTATGTCAGGGCTTATGCAACCAACAGTGTAGGTACCGCTTACGGTAATGAAGTTTCCTTTACTACCACTGAGATAGTAGTCCCGACACTTACAACAGCAGATGTCACCGATATACTTATTACTACTGCCACTGCCGGAGGAACAATTACAGCTGATGGCGGTGCTTCCGTTACTGATAGAGGTGTCTGCTGGGCAACTGCGGCTAACCCAACAACAAGTGATGACAAAACATCGGATGGTACAGGTAGTGGTGCATTTACCAGCAACCTGACCGGATTAACAGCTGCTACAACTTATTACGTGCGCGCTTATGCCACAAACAGTGCTGGTACAGCCTATGGCAATGAAGTGACCTTTACAACTGCTTCCATTACTGCTCCTGTACTCACAACAATTGATGCTTCTTCAATAACCCTTACATCCGCCATATCAGGAGGAGATATAACTTCTGACGGAGGCGCCAGTGTAACTGCAAAAGGAGTATGCTGGGCAACTACCACCGGTCCGACAACAAGCGGTGACAAAACTTCAAACGGAACTGGCACCGGGACCTTTGCAAGTGATTTAACCGGACTGACTCCCGGAACAAAATATTATGTCCGCGCATATGCAACAAATAGCGTAGGTACTTCATACGGTAATGAAATATTCTTTGAAACTGTTCCTGTCACTGCTGCTACAGTAACAACGGCAACAGCAACAGCCATTACGTATAACTCAGCTGTATCAGGTGGTGAAGTTACCGATGCAGGTGGAGGATCAGTCACTGCAAGAGGGATATGCTATGGAACGACAACTGGCCCGACACTCGCCAATACAGTTGTAACAAGCGGCTCAGGTGTAGGCGTATTTACAAGCAACCTTACAGCACTTACACCCGGTACTACCTATTATGTAAAAGCATATGCCACAAACAGCTCAGGTACCTCTTATGGAAATGAAATATCTTTTACAACTACGGCAGTTACCGAAGCTACTCTTACAACTACTGCAGCAACTGCTATAACACAGACATCTGCTGCAACTGGTGGTAATATTACCGATAATGGCGGAGGAAACGTTACTGCAAGGGGCGTTTGCTACTCTACAACTGCAGCTCCTACAATCTCTGATGGTCATACAACTGCCGGTACAGGTTCAGGCGTTTTCACAACCAGTATTACTGGGTTAACACCGGGAACTACATATTATGTCAGGGCATATGCCACCAATAGCGCTGGTACCGCTTATGGAAACGAGATTACATTCGATACCAATCCTGTCGTTGCTCCGACACTTACAACTGCCGTGGCCACAGCTATTACACAGACAAGTGCAACAAGCGGAGGAAATGTTACTTCTGACGGCGGTGCAGCAGTAACTGCAAGAGGTATTTGCTTTGCAACTACAGCAGATCCAACGCTCAGTAATACAGTAGTAACAAGCGGATCAGGAACAGGTGTATTTACAAGTGACCTTACCGGATTGACCCCCGGAACAATGTATCATGTCCGTGCTTATGCAACCAACAGCTCAGGCACCGGTTATGGAAATGACATAACATTTACATCAGGCTCTGTCATGATGGCTACAGTAACAACAGCCAATATTACTGCAATTGATCTTGCTTCAGCAAATTCCGGAGGTGATGTTACGGATGCAGGAGGAGGCACTGTAACTGCAAGGGGTATCTGCTTTGCCACCACTCACAATCCAACCACGGCAAATACAGTTGTAACAACAGGATCAGGAGTTGGCGCTTTCACTTCCAGCCTGACAGGTCTGGCTCAGGGAACCCAGTATTTTGTACGAGCCTATGCTACTAACGACGCTGGTACCGCTTATGGAAATGAGGTCGCATTCAATACCAATGTAGCGGATATTGATGGCAACTCATATAAAACGGTTACAATCGGCACTCAGATCTGGATGGCAGAAAACCTTAAAACCACAAAATTCAGCAATAACACAGATGTTACCCTGATTACAGATAACGCAACCTGGATAGCAGCAACAACTGCAGCATATTGCTGGTATGATAATACAGAAGCAACCTACAAACCATTATATGGTGCTCTCTATAACTGGTATGCTGCACACGATGAACTGCTTTGTCCTACAGATTGGCATGTCCCTGCAGAATCAGAGTTCAGTACTCTTGAGATCTATCTTGGAATGGATCCAGGCGTTATTCCCAACTGGGGACCTAGAGGAACTGACCAGGGATCACAGCTCAAAAATACTACAGGATGGGCTACTGGCGAGAATGGAACCAATACCAGCGGTTTCTCAGCTCTCCCGGGCGGTTACAGGTACAACGTAGACGGTACTTACAATAATGTCGGAGTCCTGACATACTTCTGGGGTTCAGATGAACTCGATGCCACCAGAGGCTGGTACAGACGTCTCGACGGATCACTTACAACTGTTGATAAAGGTGCCACCGAAAAACCGGCTGGCAAATATATCAGATGCGTCAAAGACTAATTTTTAAGTGAGATTAATATAAAAGGAAGCTACCTCACCGGTAGCTTCCTTTTTTTAACTTTATTTTTTCACCATGAAAAGGATAGCTGCTATATTTCCCATTTCAATAATACTTTTGCTGATTGCCGCTCAGGAAAAACTGGCTATAACGGGTACATCAACTGTCAATACAGATACTGGCGACTGGGAAGGCCTCAATATTGCACGCAGCTCCCCGACAAAATTCATCTTCAGCAATAACTCCATAACTTCTTCAAACTCTTCAGGATACATGCTGCATGCCGGAGACGAACAGGCTGGCAGTGAAAATAACAACCTGGATGGTCAAATAATAACCGGAAATAAATTTGTTTGGAGGGGGAAGAGCACAAAAAGCAATACTCATGCACTGTTTACCGGATATAACATAAATGCAACCATCAAATATAATTACCTCGATAATGTTCCCTCCGGCATTCAGATGAAATCAGCGGGAATGTCGAACACAGGAGGAGGAGTAGCCTATAATATTCTTAACAATCCATGGCAAGCCGCCATACCCGTAAAGGGAATGAAGAATGTAAAAATCTATAATAATGTATTTTACAGCGACAGGATCTTTTACAAAAATGATTCAGTCGGGGTCTGGAGAGGTCTGATAGATATCTATGCCAATACAGATGAAGGCCAGGATGTATCCCTAAGTAATTCCTCAGGAACCAAAATTAAAAATAATATTTTCTATACCATTCATAAAATATATAACATAGCTATCTATGATTCCGCAGATCTTCCGGGTTTTGAATCCGATTATAACATCTTTTATTGTGAAGCAGGAACCCCCATTTTCAACTATCTGGGGAAATATCTTACATTCATTCAATGGAAGGCACTTGGTTACGATACTCATTCAAAAATCATTAACCCGAAGTTTAAGGACCTGATCAATTTTGTCCCCGGGGAACCACTTTACTATGGAACAGATCTGGGAGAAACCTGGCAGGAAGGTCTATCAATTACTGCAGGATGGGTAAAGGGCTCATCTCCTGCTACAAAACCTCAGGAAGCTAAATGGCAGAACGGGGCAAGAATATATTGAATTGGAAATTCCTGAAAAAAATTATAATCAATAATAAAATACTATATTCCAGCAGTATAAGATATATCATAAATCTAACTTTACTATCTTTGAACAAAATGCTCATGAGAATATTAGTACTTATATTTGGATTGGTGTTTTTAATTTTCACTGGTTGTGATTCAGATTCAAAGGAAATGAAAAAAGTAATATTTTTGCATCATAGTACGGGCTACAATATCTGGGTTGGCGGTACAAACAGGTACCTCTATAAATTAACAAAGAAGGGTGATGTACAGAAATACATCGACAGGTATAACAGGAAAAACAATACGAATTACTCTGTTACCGAACAGTATTTCCCAAAAGAGAATCCATATGGATGGAATAATTATCCCTATGATTATTACAACATCTGGGTAAAAAACGCTGGTTCATCGCTGTATATGGATGAACCGACTCTAGAGATACTTACGAAGGAATATGATGTCATCATTTTCAAGCATTGTTTTCCGGGAAGCAGAATTCTTGAGGATACAGGCATGCCTGATATCGAATCTGATGTAAAAAGGCTCGAAAATTACAAGTTGCAGTATAATGCATTAAAAAGGAAAATGCATGAATTTCCGGATAATAAATTTATTGTCTGGACTCCGGCAGTAAATACCAGGAGTCAAATGACAGAGGGTGAGGCAAGTAGAACGGCTGATTTTCATAAATGGCTGACAGAAGAGTGGAATGAAAATGGAGATAATATCTATCTCTGGGATTTTTATAAATATGAAACTGAGGGCGACCTTTACCTGCCGGAAAAGAATGCTTACCAGCCTGATAATTCTCATCCGAATAAAGAGTTTTCGGCAAGGATTGCCCCGATATTCGGTAAATTTATAATAGAGGTACTGGAATCCGGCACCTTATAATATTTGTTCGAATTTATTCTTACAGACCGATGAATTTAAAAGGTTTCTTCAGACGGCTTATGATATTTTTCATGAAAAAAGCCACCAATAATGTAAAAATCAAGTATCTGAGAAGGCAGGGAATGAAAATAGGCGAAAGGTGCCTCATTAATACTCTTGCTTTCTCAACGGAACCTTATCTGATAGAGATAGGCAATCATGTTGCTATTGCCAACGGTACAGAAATCATAACCCATGATGGTGCAATATGGTGTTTCAGGGATGAATTGGAAAATGCAGATGTCTTTGGTAAGATAAAAATAGGGAATAATGTGTTTATCGGAAATAACTGTACA
The DNA here is from genome assembly GCA_963789465.1 of uncultured Bacteroidales bacterium. Taxonomy (GTDB): domain Bacteria; phylum Bacteroidota; class Bacteroidia; order Bacteroidales; family VadinHA17; genus LD21. Next base: position 55,506 of record CAWBLL010000019.1, on the reverse strand, counting down.
ATTCTGCCTAATACCGTATTAGGCGATAATAGTGTTGTGGGTGCAGGAAGTGTTGTCCGGGGAAAATTCCCGGAGAATTCAGTTATTTTTGGGAATCCGGCAAAAGTAGTCCTGAATATGAATGTCCAGAGATTCCTGTATCGTCAGAATCCCGGACTGATGAGGACTTCCATTATGCCTGAATCAAAGAAAAACAAAATCATTAAAAAGCATTTCGGAATATCTTAATACGACCGAACTTTTCCATAATTACCAACCAAATGAATCTTGAGTTTCCAATCAGGTACCTTCTCCACATCCTCGACGGTTCCCTGATAAGCCGGTAGAACCATTCAAGCCCCAGACCTATCATCCAGCGTGGGGCACGACTGACTGTTCCCGCAAAAAAATCGAATACCGCTCCAATACAGCATATATGTCCGGTATTAAGTGCGGCCAGATGTTCATACGCCCATTTCTCCTGTTTGGGTGCAGTCATACCGATAAAAAGGACCTCAGGATTGAAAGTATTGACCGACTGTACCATAAGAGCATTGTCTTCAGCATTAAACACTGATTTATATGGAGGAGAATAAGATCCTGCATGTATGTTTGGAAATTCAGTCCTGATCCTGTCAGCTATCTGTTGCAGAGTACTTTCACTGCTTCCGAGAAAAAAACAAGACCCTCCGGTCGCATTCAACCTGTTCAGTTCATAAAAGAACAGATCGGCGCCGGCTATCTTACGAAGCTTCTTTCCGGTAAGTAATCTGACTGCCCATACGATACTTATACCATCAGGAATAAGGACATCGGATTTGGCAAGGGATTCGGCAAAATACTCATCGCGCTTTGAAAGATTATAACTATATGCATTTATAGTTGTTATCAGCAACTTACGCTCAGGCAGGCTTTTCAGGTCCTGGTTATAGATGTTGTATTCCGACAGAAGAATATTATTCATACCATTTAATTGATTATTCTATATGATCAGGAGATATTTAATATGGCCTTTATGGTATTATTGATGTTCTCCTCAAATTTATCAATTGTATAATTTTTCATGAACCTTTCATAACCATTCCTGCCCATCCTTATTCTTAAATCTCTTTCTTCGATCAGTATTGCCAGCTTTTCAGCAAGCATAACCGGATCCTTCCTTTCCACCAGAAAGCCTGTTTCATTCTCTATCACAATATCCGGGATAGCTCCTTCAAGAGTAGATATTACTGGCAGACTGTTCTGCATCGCTTCCAGAATTACAAGCCCGAATACCTCATAATAGGTAGGAAAAACAAATATATCAGCCATCTGAAATTCATGTACCTTTTCATCACCATACTTCGGACCTGCCACCACGACATTTTCCTGTAACCCTCTCAACGCTATTGCCTCTATAAGGTCTTCTACAGACAAATCGGCGGGTGGTCCAATGAGTCGTGCCATAAACCTGTGGCCGCGGCTTTTGAGTATACTCAGAGCCTCAATTAATACCAGTATCCCTTTTGTTTTCATGTAGTGTGACAAATACAGGATCTGAGGCAAAGCATCATCTTTGTTGCCTTTAGATTCAGTATTTGCAGGCTGAATCTCAATGCCATTCGGCACAAAATAGGGTTTCGCTTTGTAGATCTCTTCAAAATCATCGGTAAGTCTGGGGGATAGGCAGATTAAACTGGTATTTTTAAATACCATGCTGTATAACTGTCTCTTAAATATATTCGTCCTGACATTTTCCTTAATCCCTTTACTCTGAAGATGCAGTACAATTTTTCTTCCAAGAGCCTTCAGAATCAGAACATATAATGAATCCCTGTAAAACGCAAAGCCCTTGGGAGTCAGATTGAAATACACGAGGTGTGGATTATATTTAACTACTTTACCTATTATTTGCAGGGCATAAGTGAATGTCCTCCATACTTTTCCGAATGAGAATTTCCCCAGTTCCCGTACCGAATCTGCAAAGTGAAGATTTACACTTTCCACAGCGAAGTTGCTTCTGATCAGTTTGCTGGCCAGAAGATGACTGTTCATCATACTTGCCCCGTGCAGAGGAGGAGGAAGTTGAAATATAAATAGAAGCCTGGGCAATGCCTTATCTGTCATATCTCGTTTTTTTCAATTCAGGCTCCTGGTCTGATAAAATACCATTTATTATAACAGAAGCTTTTACAGAGGAAAACCATGGTTCTTCCCTGCTGCCCGTGTCTGGATCTCTTATTTTCAGGGCCAGGTCTGCAAATTCTGAAGGATCTCTGCTGCTGCCGACAAAACAGCTGATATTATCTGCTATTAATTCCTTTATCCCACCGACATCAGTTGACATCACGGGTGTACCGCAAGCCAGACATTCCAGAATAACCATTGGGATGCCCTCGTAATGAGAAGAAATCATCAGAACGGAAGCCCGGCTGTAAATCTTTCGCAACTCATCCTGTTTAAAGACAGGTCCTGCGAAAAAGAAAGCATCAGCAGCTGATTTATCCCTGATATATTTCTCAATTACAGGTCGATACGTGCCACGTCCCACAAACACTCCGGTCCATTTTCCACTTTCTCTTTTATTCAGCTCAAGCAGTGTATCTGCAAATAATTCCAGACCTTTCACCTCCTCGAGTCTGCCAACAAACAAAAGTATGTTTTCTTTTATGTGAGCCAGAACCGATGAAGGGGTTTCATCCCGGTAAAAGATCCCTGTATCGACAAAATTAGGGATCAGGAGTGTCTTTGATCCGGCATTCTGTTCATTTGCCAGGTCAAGACAAAAGGCATCGATCGCAATTATCCTGCTGGCTTTTTGAATATTCCTTCTTCTTACATATTCCCAGACATTCTGAATGATCTTCAACCTGAGCCATTTGTTCTTGGCTTTAACAATAGCGTTTGCACCGCCGTGCATATGATAAAGAATTGTGACCCCCGGCCTTATCCAGAATGACATCTCCTCGGCATGGGAATAAACAGAACCAATATTATATTTCTGCAATACTGAGTTAAGCTTTCTGCTGTAACAGATGGCACGGATGCGGACCGGGATCACCGATACCGCGGGGACATATATGAGAGGCACGATGACAATATTGTTATGATATGGAATTTCCCTATATAAATTGCTCTTATTGGAAGTAATACCGATCAGGTAAATGGAATCAGCCTTCAGATAAGGAAGAATGCTCTTGATCACTCCGGTGGCACCTCCCATGCTCAGAGATTCCGTGCTGCTCCAGTGTTCAAAATCATCCAGGGCCAGAATTGCCAGATTATGCATATTGATGGGTAAGGTTAATTTAATACTTTCTGAATTTAGTTACTGAAATCAAAGAAATCAATACTCAAAGAATATGCTTCACATAATCAAATACAGATCATGAAATTTTTTTGTCATTAAATTTATGGAAAAAAGCTCTGCAATTCTTTCTTTTCCCTGTGCTCCCATAACCTGCCTCAACCCGGCATCATTCAGAAGCATCTCGAGTTTACCTGCAAGCTGGACAGGGTCCCGCGGTCCGATCAAATAGCCAGTTTTACCATCTTCCACAATTTCCTTTGTGCCTCCGCCGTCTGTTGCTATAACAGGTTTCCCGAGTGCCATATATTCCATAATGGAATTTGAAATACCCTCGGTAAATGTCGATAAAAGACAGATGTCCATAACATTAATGTATGACTCTGGATTTGATTTTCTACCCAGCAGTCTGAAATGATCAAGATGTTCTTCAGAAATTATGTTCCTTGATTCATCCGAATCAGTCCGGTTCCCGATTGCAAGGAAAGTCAGGTCTTTTCTCTTCTCCAAAAGCAGCATTGCCGCTTTGTAAAATGTAGGGTAGTCCTTGTTTTCGGAGAAAGAAGCCACCATACCGACAATGTAGCCTGAATTAACATTAAGCTCATTCAAAACAACTTCCGGATTTAAAAGATTCTTTGTCCTTATGAAATCAAATCCATTGTAGATAACAATGCTCTTTTTTGCAGGTGCTCTGTATGCCTTCAATCCCGCTTCTGAATTACCTGTGATCACATCCGAAAAAGGGAAGGTGAGCTTCGCCCTTAAATAGTACTTATTGGATATATTCTGTTTGACCGGCGAATCAACCACCATGCCATTTAGTAATTTAATATTCAGTAATTTACACGAAGGAACCAGATAAATCGCAGTCATGCTGTCCCAGCAATGAACTATATCGGGTCTGTAGTACCTGCATAATTTGTAGAATCTGTAAAAAACGGAAAGATCGTGTTTTGATTTTCTTGTAATGTAATGTATTTTTATATTCAGATCTAATATCTCCCTGTAATGTATTTCCCTGCTCATTACAACCAGTTCAAATTCTATATCCCTGTGTAATAAAAGAGCTTTGATGAGTTCTGTCAGTCTTCTTTCCTTACCTCCGACGTCAAGCGTATCTGTAAAAAAGAGAATTCGCATATAATTTTCTTTTCATATTGAACCCAGGCTGCTTTGGGCAGGCATGCAAACTGGTTCCATATTATTTTATACTTGCCGTTTTCCCCGCTGTTGTCATACTCCTGAGATATTTTCTCAATTGACTAAAAGGGGCAAAGGTCCATTGCTCCCCGTCTACCACCAGAACACCATCAGTCTGATTAATAGTATGGATAGAATGTATACCCTTGTTATTAATGTTTTTTGTATTGATTTTTATACTGAGATAAGGCTCCTCGGTGACGCTTTGTTCTGACAATTCTGTTATCCTGGTGATCATGATTGATTCTCCGTATCCATTTTGACAATTCTGTACGGGCCGGTAAATTATGCCATCAACCTCTATAAAATTACCAGCAGACCTCGTACCGTTCAGGCCTGTTTTGATCGGATTATTTTTATGTGGTGAATATGGACCGAGAAGAGTGTCAGAGAAAAAGACATGCATTCTATAGTCAGCCTCATTCTCTGAAATTATGGCAAAAATCCAGTATTTATTGTTGTACTTCAGTACAGTAGCATCACGCAGAGGTAATTCGATCAGGTCCGTCAGAAATTTGAGCGATTCATCAGCATGATCATATTCATAACATGGCAACCTGCCGCTTCTGGCTGCTTCAGGAATAATGTATATTTTATTGTTTTCGTAAAAAACGAATGGATATGACAGATGGCTGCCTGTATCAAGAAGTGATTTCTCGCCGACAGGGGACATCCCTTTTCCAATGGTCATCAGGGATATTTTCCCATAGTCATCATCGAAAGTATAATCTTCGTAAATAATTTTTATATTATTATCCCCTGAAGTCACGAAAAAAGGATCAGCCACGAATTTATCAAAGGAATTCAAATAGAACCATTTAATATCCGGATTAAAGGATCGGTTCCTTATGATCTCCATTATATCGGCCTGGCACATTCCGATAATCCATTGTTTGAAATATAATTTTGCCAGATATTTTGAAAGCCGTTTGCTCATAATAAACAAGTATAAATAATAAATTTCACATTCTCTCTACAGGTCTGAAATCGCTTAATAAAATAAATCTGATCTCCGGGGGTATTCCCGGCGACAGACCAGAAGAGGAAGGAATCAAACCGCTAGTCCGTTTTTGATTTGAACTTTAAAAGCTCATTGAAGAGTTTGTTTATTTCCTCTATTTTGGCATCATTGACAATATGGTTATGTTCAACATACTCCCTGGCCCTTTTTTCAAAATCCCCGTCAGGTTGTACCATTGCCATTGCATCAGTGAGCTTTTCAAAATTGCCATCAGCTACTATGCCCAGATTTTCTTTTTTTATCACGTCTCCCGGATCAAATGATAAAGATAATACAGGTATACCGCATGCCCAGGCTTCAATAAAAATATTTGGGAAACCTTCCATTGGTGAGGTAGAAATTAAAGCTTTTGAATTATATATCTGTTTCACTGTTTCTTTATGGGAAAGACTTCCGAAGAGTGTGACATTTTTAAATGCCTTTAATATTTTGAAGTACTTATATCCGGTGCTGTCTCTTGGAGAGCCGACCACCTTAAAAGTAGCAAAAAGAGCTTTCGTTACCAGTTCATGAAATTCAGCAAAGCCTTTCCTCCTGTCAAGAGCTCCAACATAGCTGAAGTCTGTCCTTACCGGAGCCGGATCATGGGGAATTTCATTCAATTCGATCAGATTATTGAATATTATGGAGTTAATTCCTTTTTTAGCAAGAACTTGTTTCTGGCCTTCATGCTGTACGAGCACCATATCCGCATTCCTCACAATGAAAGGAAAGATCAGTTCAACAAGTACGGTGTTCAGGAACCAGTATAATCCGTCAAAGTGAGTCAGATAATCATGTTTCATTCGTTTCCTCAATCCAAGGGCATCCAGGTCGGATGCAAGCTGAATCACAAATATTCCTTTTGTCTTGCGGGCAGCCCAGAGTGCAAGAATATGTCTCCAGTCACGGATCTGACTGTAGTAAATATCCGCTTTCTGCTCCTTTAAATTCTTATATAACTTCGGTATTCGGTGCGTAAAAAATCTCAACAGTCTTACTCCATCCTTATAACCTTCAATATGAACAACTTTAACACCATCGGCAGTTACATAATCCTTTTCTGCCATAAGGTCAATGATGGCGACCTCATGGCCTGACTTTGCCAATACTTTTGATAATAATGCTATCTGCAATTCTCCGCCACCGCTTGTTTTACCTTCAAGTGCGCTGGCAACATCGCCCCAGGTGCATATCTTCATACTTTTGAATTTTTAGCTGCTTCTGTCAATGTAACAGATTCAATGTTTTTATTCTGCAGCATAATGAAAAAATTTTCTAAAAGTTCGTATAATTTTTCTACAGAATTACTGTCTGGCCTGTAAATTGAACAGCCCGGCATTAATTCACTCGAATGGAACATCATGACTATATAGGGCAGATTGATTCTTTCAGCTTCCTTAATAAGTTCCTTAAAATGGCCCATGGTCATCCACGGATTCGGTCTGAACCATAAGGGTTGATCCCTGAAGAATAATTTTCTGAATGCCTTAAGGATAAGATTGTGATCGACATTCCTGAAGAAGCTTCTTGAAAGGAAATCATATTTGTTCAACGGAAATTTTGTTGAAAGAATTGACACGGGAATTTCAAGGAGGGATCCATTTGGAAAGTCATAAGTTGAAGGAAATGGATTTCGGTCAACAAAATCGGGTCCCCCTGCTCCGCCTGGTATCCCCTTGTAACCAGACCAGCTTAACAACGGAGTGACCGAGGAATCGATAAGGTATCCATTATCAACCAGAACCCTGGCCACATCCTCATTAAACCCGTATCTGCCCGACCGGAAAGAGACAGGCCTTTTACCAAAAGAAGCATGTATCTCTTCTGTAAGATTTCCAAGTTTGGCATTTAACAGATCATCAGTCAGCTCGTTGGCAAAACCATGATTGCTGTCATTAAACCTGTAGCCATCAGTGTCGAGAAAAGGCGGGGTAGTCCATAAGTGCAAATGGGCCCCGATCTCAGCCGTCTCCTCCTGCCAGTAATCAGAAAAAATCTCTTTGGCATATCTATTGGAACAAATCTCTGAAGTCACCAGGTAAACAGGTCTGACACGATATCTTTCACATAATTTCTGAAACCTCGGAACGAACTTAATATTCTCCGCAGTAAGTTCACTGCCGTAGTCCCACTGATTATCGCCTTCGGTATCTATCGAGATGATGAATTTCATTCTCTTTTCTTAATCTGGGTTTAGTTTACAAATTTAACTTTAAAAACTATTCTTGAGATATCTTATTACAAAAACGACAGCATTTTTAGATTTTTGTTTAAAACTACTCAGGGTTCAGATATCTTATTTTTCTTAAATTTATCCCTTATTGTGTCGATCAAAATTAAAATCAAATTAAAAATGGTAATAGATCATATTTGCTTTGCTGTCAGAAACCTTCAGGATGGGATTACCTATTGGAATAATATTTTTGGCTATGAACAGATGACGGAAATAGTTACCAATTCCCTTCAGAAGGTAAAAGTTACTTTTATAAAAAAAGAAGGCAGCATTGATATTAAGCTTATCGAACCTCTTGAGACCAATGAATCTCTGGTCAGATTTGTGAACCACGGGGGAGGGTTCCATCATATCTGCTTCAAGTGCCTTAATATCAATACAAAAATAGAAGAGCTCAAAGGCAAAGGTCTCATTTTGCTTGTCCCTCCACAGCCAGGGGAGGCGTTTAATAACAACAATATCGCCTTTTTATTTGCCAGGTATGGTCTGAATCTGGAGCTTATAGATACGGATGAAAGAGCCGGATTAATTAAGGGCGCTTCCTGAATGGCAAGCAAAATGAATTAACCCTGAAATATATAATCGATGGTTTAAACATTACCTCACTCAATACTTTACCACCTTAATAGTATTGACAACAGCATTGTGGTAATATAATCTGACTATATATACACCACCCGGTGACGACTGTAGATTGACATCAGTCTCCATATTCCCGTCAACTCCCTTTTTAACATAGACAATCCTGGAAGCCATATCAAATACATATAAATCAAATTTGCCTTCCAGAGGAGTTTCTATTTTAACTCTGAATTCATCGCTGAACGGACTGGGATAAGCATTCACCGCAGTCAGTGATGTAAATTCCGCATCAATGGAGTGATCAGAATAAACTGAACTGAAGGTATATTCAGACACCTCACCAAGGCTCTGATTATCCACAGTCACTTTAAGTATCCTATATCCATTGTCAGGCTCAATCCGATATGTCTGGTTACTCTCTTCCTGAATGCTTATCTTCCCCGGTGGATCAATTTTCCCACCGATACCTGCTGATGCGGATATAGTATAAATTTTTATGTTTTCAAATGAAGCAGATATGGTGTGGTCCGACACTACATTGTCGAAGCTGTAGGAGGAGACCGCTCCTACTGAAACATTATCTACCTTTACATCAGAGATTTTGTATCCCTGTTCGGGAGTGATCGAATATGCCATGCCAGTACCATAATTTACCAATGCTGAACCAGCAGGAGTCACAGTACCGTTGTCTCCTGCACTGGCACTTATTGCAAAACTCCTTATCGTGAACAAAGCGGTGATGGTATGATCAGTCGTGATATCAGTGAAATTATAACTATCCACCGGACCTACTGAAACATTATCAACAAGTACATCCGAGATGTAATATCCTATATCGGGTGTAATAGTAAATGAAGTACCTGATCCATAATCCACATCGACTTCGTTGTCAGGACTGATGCTGCCTCCGTCTCCAGCATTTGGCGTAACTGTGTAGCTGATCAATGCAAAAGTGGCTGCTATTGTATGGCTACCAGTAATATTTGTGAAATTGTAAACCGGAACTTTTCCTACCGAAACTCCATCAACTTTGATATCCTTAATCTCAAATCCTGTTGAAGGTGTAATGGAATAAGTCTGGCTGCTTCCGTGTGTAAGCGTAGTAAGCCCTGCCGGGGTAATTGATCCGCCGCTGTTCGAAACGGATGTAATTGTGTATTGCAATAGGGTAAAACTCGCAGAAATTGTATGGTTTGATACTATATTACTGAAAGTATAGGAGGAAAGAGGACCAACTGATATGTTATCAACCCTGACGTCAACTATCCTGTATCCTGTTGAAGGCGTTATGGTATAAGTTTTACTGCTTCCATAAGTAACTGTTGAAGTGCCAGCAGGGCTCACTATACCTCCGGTACCTGCTGTTCCTGTCAGTGTATATGTAATCAGGGCAAAGGAAGCTGAGATAGTATGTGCGGAAGTTATACTATTGAATGAATATGAGGAGATTGCACCCATAGAGACGTTATCTACTTTAACATCGGTTACATGATAACCTGCATTCGGGGTAATTGAATAGCTCTGGCTTTCCCCGTAATCGAGTGTAAGATTGCCTGAAGGGCTGATGGTCCCTCCTGTACCGGCACTTGCATTTATTGTATAATTATACAGGGTGAAGACTGCCGAAATTGTATGATTCCCCGTAACATTGCTGAAAGTATACGATGAAAGGGCTCCTACCGAAATATTATCCACCCTCACATCAGAGATATAATATCCGGCATTCGGAGTAATGGAAAAAGTACTGTTTGTTCCATATCCTGATGTTACCGTTCCCTGTGGAGTTATTGATCCTCCCGGACCTGCGCTGCTCGTTATGGTGAAATTAATAAGTGAGAAGTTCGCAGAAATTGTATGACCGGAAGTCACATTACTGAATGTATATTCAGAGACAACTCCTATGTCAACATTATCGACCAGGACACCCGAGATATTATACCCGGTATCAGGAATGATATCAAATGTAAGGTCGTTCCCATAATTGACCGATACGGTTCCCAACGGATTTATGGTACCTCCGGCATCGGCAGTGCTTGAAATATTATAAGTCAATCGTGCAAAGGAAGCTGAAATTGTATGATTTGAGGTTACGTTATTAAATGAGTAGTTTGGCACAGCCCCAACGGATCCATTGTCTACCAGTACATTGGCTATATAATATCCGATATTTGGAGTAATGGTAAATGATCGGCCTGCTCCTTCAGTAACTGATATACTTCCGGATGGACTGATTGTGCCTCCTGATCCGGCAGTCGCATTTATTGTATAGGTAGGAATCAGAGAAAATGAGACAGAAATGGTATGATTGGAAACTATATTTGTAAAAGAATAAGAAGAAACATTACCAACCGGGTTACTGTCAACAAGAACTCCGGATATCCTGTAACCGGAATTCGGAGTGATAGAGAAGGTCTGATTGGAACCATGGTTGACAAGCACTGTCCCGGAGGGGGAAATGGAGCCACCCGCACTGCCTGAAGCGGTAATCGACCAGGTTGAAGCAGTAGTGTATACTGCACTGATAGTATGATCTGTCAGTACATTTACAAAGGTATATGAAGTAAGCGCTCCAACGGAAACATTATCAACCAGAACATCGGAGACCTGATATCCTGCATTGGGGGTAATTGTAAAGACCGGATCTGTTCCCTCAGCCACAATAACTGCTCCGGAAGGTGAGATTGTGCCAAATCCACTCGCAGCCACGTTAATGGTGTGAGGGACCTTTGGGCTAAAAGAGGCCGATATTGTATGGCTGGCATGTACATTAGTAAAGGTATAGGTTGAAACAGCACCTATGGAAACATTATCAACTTTCACGTCGGAAATAAGATAAGGAGCGTCCGGAGTAATATTGAATGTGGAATTTGAACCAACAATAGCAGTAACAGCACCTGCAGGTGTAATAACGCCACCTGTACCTGCATTCGCATTTATAGTGTACACGACGCCGCTCAGCGCAGCAACTTCACTGTCGGTGAGAGTGCGGTCAAATAATTTCACATCATTGATCTGTCCGTTGAAAAAGGAGGAAGTCATCGCGGTCTGTCCCATTACGAATTCAGGTGTTTCATAACTGGTTATGGCACTACCTGCCGGGACCGTGTTTTCAAGGATCCCGTTAACATAGATTCTTAGATTGCTCCCGTCTCCAGTCATGACTATATCTGTCCAGTTACCGGATGTCAGAGCTGTTGTAGAGGTTACAACCCTTGAGCTTCCGTCAAATATACGTGCTGATACCCTACCATCACTATTAAGATAAAAATTTCTGTCGCTGGTCGGATTTTCAGGATATTCTGTCATTTTTGAAATGTCCATACTGGCAATCACAGCCGGTCTTATCTTCATTGCAATAGTGAACGACGATGTGCTGTAGCCCGGAAGCGTCATATAATCATCAACCCCATCAAAGATATAGGCACCTGCCTCGCTCTGTACCGGTCCTGAAATTGTTACGCTTTCACCTGTCAGGATATTAGACTTATCCACTCCGGCATCCACGATCTTAATGAATTTATGATCGCCTGAAGGGATAACGTCAGGCCATGTCCAGCACCAGTTGTTTTGATATATGGTCCTTATGCTTGTAAAGAGAGTAGGATCATTAAAACTGCCCATTGTATACGTAATTCCGTTTGGAACATCGATATCTTCAAAATCCCCGTTATCACAACCCAGCATCCAAACATCCTTCCTGTACTTCACTGCCAGTTCCCTTACAGCCTTATTGATGGCCTTATGATGCTGATGCCCGTATTCTCCCCAGTTATTATGAGTTATAATACGCGATACTGAAGGATTTGCTATGTATTGTTCAAGTTTTGCCTTGATCTTGTCGATTTCCCTTCGCACAAGTTGCAGGTCACCATTATCCCAGTAGGCAATAAGATGGTCGGCAGCGAGATATTGTGCGGAGGGCGAATCATCCCAGTAGTAATCTGAATACTGCATCTGGGTTATCATTCCCCATGGCGTCAGCCAATTGTCTTTATATTCGATGTTGTAGCCATGGGCATCCATATATTCCTGCTGCTGATCTACAACTGTCTGATATACCGGAGTGGGAGGCATTGCCCCGCAAATAAACTTCTCGGTTTTTTGCCACCAGGGCAGCATCCATATCACATCATCATCCATATGGGCGAGAACAAGTGCTGTACCGCTCTTGGGTATTGTGTTGAAATTTACCAGAGTACCCTGCGCTGAGGATGAATAGCATCCAGCCAGGAGAAAGATAATAGAGAGTGTATATCGGATCAGGTCTTGTTTAATTTTAAGCATTGAAATGTTATAAATTTCAGGCTGAAAAATACTATTAAAGGAGTTTAAAATCAAATCTGAACTCCTTCAGAAAGACTGTAAATGAACAAAAAAAAAATGGTTATCACCTGATTTAAAAAGTTAATCAAAGAATTTACTGCATTCGTATAAAATATTCCTATGTTTGTCAAAATCACATTCGATTTGATGACAGGTCATATTTTATTTACGAACAGGCCCTGAATTGTACATGAAAGTTTAAGTAAATCCTGGAAGTCAGGATGGAGGAAATAATTTACTTCAGAGATCCAATAAAATCGATCATCCTTTTTGCCTGGAAACTATAATTAAAAGTCGTATCTATTAATTCCTTCCCCTTTGCGCTTACCTTTTTGGCATCTTCATAGTTATTAAGAACAAAATCGAGTTTAGCTGCAAGCGCACTCACATTTTCGGGTTCAACAACATAGGCATTTATTCCGTCGGTATAGTAATCGCTTATTTCACCGACGTTCACTGTTATTACAGGCTTTTCAGTCGCCACATACTCCGTTAACTTTGAGGGGTATGAAGCAATGGCATCGAGGTTGTTGGTTCTGACCATAACAAGAATGTATGCATTGATTATATAGTTGAGAATTTCATCCCTCTGCATATAATCCAGCAGTCTAACTTTCTCTCCGATATTCAGTTGTGCAACAAGATCTGTTATCGACTGCCTCTCCTCATCGGAGCCGAACCCGCCAAGTACAAGATAGACTCCTGGATGATTATTGCATACTTCAGCATATGCCTTTATCAGAAGATCCACATTATCTCTCCAGAAGGTAAGTGCACCAAAATATCCAACATAAGGAAAGGAGAAAGGAGAATCTTCTCTTTTAATAAATCTGGAAGGATCAACAGTACTTGGGACAAGCAACAATTTATCCTGGCTTACACCGTGATCTGTGTAATATTCAATTAAATATCGTGAGATGCAGTAAATCCCGTCGCAGAAATGTGCCTCAAAATAAAACTTGATCCTGCCTGAGATCTTCCTGTAGATTCCTTTCTGAAAGTGCCGCAGCGGATGTTCAGAACATTCGACGATAAATTTGGTTCCGAAGATCCTGGACAGAAACCAGATATAGAAGTGAGTGAGGAAAAGATTTGTCAGGATATTCATTGCAACAATTTTCTCTTCATTGTTCAGTCGCCTCACCAAACCGAAGGTTTTAAAATATTTTATCAGTTTTTGAAATCTTCTTACAATAAAATGTCTGTTCCTGGTTTTCTGACCATAGGGATGATAGTAATGAATCCCATCATATATGCCATCAAGATCAGAAGTATATTCACTTCCAAAGCAGATTACGTGCACTTTCAATCCCTGCTCATAAAACCCTTTTGCAAAAGTTAAAACGCGGTTTGTTGCCGCATCACCTTCAGGAAATGTAAACATATCACCAATAATTACAATACTCATTCTTCTCAAGTTTTAATTTGTCTGCAGGTAAGCCTGAACTATATTTCTAAAACCAGGCATACAGTGATCCCCGATGAGATAAAGACAAAAATATATTTATTTATTATTGATAGAGCAGGTCAGTGTCATTTAATTAGCAGATCAGGTTGTAACTTAATTTAAGCTTTCATCGATCTGTATATTATCAGGAAACGGATTTCGGATCTTCTTTGCCGTCAATCTGAGATCATCGGGAGCAAAGTATTTGAACATCCAGAAACTCATTACCAAAGGCAATAATATAATACTATAACTAATTGAAATAAATACCATTATAAATAAAAACAAGAAAACGCTGTGAAAATTGAAATATTTTGAAAAGTAAAAAGAAGACTGCAGGGATAATATTATGAAGAATAGAAATCCCACCAGTCCAAATTGTGCCAACAGGTTTCCAATCCCTGAAATTGTTGAGATATTTGATCCCAGCTTATAGGTCCAGCTGTCTTCCGAATGCACGCCTATCCCTAGAACCGGATTATTACGGAAATCCACAAGTGCGATCATTAGAGAAGTAAAACGCTGTGGATTGGCGGCTGTTTCGCTGCCATATGTATCTTCAAGCAGCTGATCTATCCGTTTAGTATCATCGATCAGGTTAACGACCTTTTTGCTCATGAATGGCAGGGAAGCTACATAAATAAGTGCAATTACGGCAACCGGCAGTACCAGGATAACAATATTCAGCTGTTTATTGAATAATGATGTAAGAATCATGATCATGAAGATAACGTAACCGGTAGTCGACTGTGTTGTTGCCAGAGCGATTACAAGTATCCAGAACCTGGTTTTGTTTTTTTCGTCAGGCCCTGAAAAGAAAAGATTTATAAAGATAGCCAGACACAGATAAACGGCAAAAATGCCCGGCTCCCAGGCATAACCGCAATTTCTGGGAATTGCAAAATTATAGAGAATTGAACTAACGACGGGCTGAACCGAATAGAGAATGATATTATAACCTTCCCCTGTAACGTGTGAAAACTTATCCATGCCGGGGATTTTTGCAATGAATGAGTAGAGTGTATCTCCTCTGAGAAGAATCTGAATGATCCAAAAGCCCAGGGCAAGTATTGCAAGATAATAATTAACGCTTTCGTAGATTTTGAAAAGTTTAAATCCCAATGCCTTAACAAGCACATATACCAAAAAGAACAGATAGACATAGGTAAGTACAAAGGTCATATGAATCTCCCTGTACTTAATAGTCAGAGCCAGGAAGTAGATGCCAAAACCAAAAAGCAGCAGAAAAAAACGCACATTAAACACGATTCTCGATCTCACTGCCAGAATTCCACAGAGAATAGCCGGGACAAATGCTCCTATCGGATTTTCAGTGAAGGACAAGGGATCCGTAAATGCATTGGCATGCCCTGCATAAATAATAAAAATGAACAACACAAAATATTCAAAGACCAGGCTTTTCTCAGGCCCTGTTCCGACAGTTTCTATTTCTGTTATTTCCGGTATTTTCATAGGCATTGCATAAGCCATTCAGAGTTTCAGACATTAAAATTAACTATTTCATTAAATATATAACACAGCTGATCAAAAGAGTTCATATTTCCTGCTGCCTCCCTGGTCAGACTCATTACCTATAAGCTATCCTTACCCAGCCTTCTGATCAACCGGCGGTAAAACAGGAACATTATCGAAAAGTATAATAAACCCGAACAAATCTTGGTATATGCGGCACCCATTTCCTTAAAGGCAGGAATAAGTATGATATTCAGTACAAGAACAAGGGATCCTACTATTATAGCACTGTTTCTCAGAGCTTTTCCTTGTCCATGAGAACCCAAAAACCGATTAAAAAAATCACCGAAACCATTCATAAGGACTCCTATACTTGCAATATATGTCAGAGAAATTACAGGATAAAATTTCGGACTGTAAAAATAGTTTATAAATGGTCCTACAAGTACCCAGTTTAATATCAAAGCAATCAAAGTGATACTGATGGTTATAAGCATCAACCTGCGGGAGATCTCATTGCGAGACGAGAAATCCCTGTAATGTGTTGTGGCAATCACATTCGGAATGAATCCCAAAGGTTCGGAAATTGTCAGCGCCAATGCAAAAAATCCTACCCCGGAATTATCCGTTCCGAAATATCCGATAAGAAGTCCGGAAAGATGAGTGAACCCGGTATCGAACAGTGCACCTGAATATACATTAAAACCATATGTTTTATTATAATGCCAAATTTCCTTAATTCTTGGCCTGAGATTTCTGAAGGAGGGATTAACCTTAATAAGGATATATATATATCCAATTATCTGGGTGGAAAGAAATAATAACCAGATCAGGGTTAACCTGTTACCCTTGTATTCTTTCATCATCAGGTACAATATCACAACCGACAGAAAGAAGGCCATTCTGGGATATATTCTGCTTTTAGCAAGCAGATTGATTCTATTGTCAGCCTGAAATAAAGATTCGAAATAGGAATTTAAAAGAAAGGTCCAGCCGAAAGGAATAACCCAAAGCAGCGATAACTGCAGTCCCTTTTGCTGTATATTATGGTCGGTAAAGGCATAAATCACCAGGATAAGAGACATTACCAGATACATAAACAACAGGACCACAAGCATGGAACCGTAAAATTCCCTTGACTTTTTGATATCCGTATTCAGTACCAGAGCCCTGTTGCACGCATGGAAAAATCCGAAATTGAAGATCACGCAACTGAAATTCAGAACATTTATTATGAACTTAAAATCCCCAAATGCAACAGCTCCCAGGAATCTTGTAATAATAATATTTGAAATGAAGGAAACCGGAATTACAAGAATATTCACTGAAAATAAGGCGGTTACCTGTCTGACTCTTTCATTATTCCGGTAATTGCTGATGATTTTCTTAAACATCGGTCAAGTTTGGTTTTTACAGATCCCCTGAGATGATAAATATACTTAATGAACAGATAACCTTTCGTTCCAAGGTGAAAAGATTATTTTTAAGTTTATTTTGTCTGAATAACTTTATTAAAAAATCAGGTCAAAGATATATTTAAATTATTTTTAATAATCATTCAAAACATTATGTTGGTCAAAAATCATGCATGATGAAAAATACTTTTATTTTAACTTTCCTGTTCTTGTTTGCTGCAGCCGATTGTGCAACCAGGTATGTCGCAACTGATGGCAGTGATTCCAATCCCGGGACATTCCAACAGCCCTGGCTTTCTATACAGAAGGGATTCAACTCTCTGTTCCCCGGGGACACTCTCTACATAAGAGGCGGAATATATCTTCCTGTCGGAACACCAGGAGGCGGAATGATATCGGGTGTTTTCGCTGCCAGAAGAAAGGGAACGGAAGCAAGAAGGTATAATATTTTTTCGTATCCCGGCGAGACACCCGTTATCGATTGCAGTAATATGACCGGTTCCGCCAGTGAAAGAGCAGGGATTCTTCTGGCAGCTTGTGATTACTGGTATATCAGGGGAATTGAAATAACCGCGGTAAGGCAATATAAAGGTCCTCCCTCAAGGCGTGCCCAGGGTTTGCTGATACAGAGCGGCAATAACAACAGGATTGAATGTGTATCAGCATATAACATCGAAGGACCGGGTATACAGCTAAGGGATGCCAGTGAAGGAAATCTGTTCCTTAATTGTGATGCCTTCAATAACTATGATCCTTATACCGAAGTAGCAGGTGATGATGCCGACGGATTTGACATCGGATTTATTGCCGCCCGTTCGGGCAATGACAGGGTCAATACACTTATTGGTTGCAGGTCGTGGTCAAATTCAGACGATGGATTTGACATGTATCAGTATCGTGGATATCACGGTATTTATGTTATTAAGGAATGCTGGGCCTGGAAAAATGGATACTTGCCTGACGGTATTTCAAAATCCGGTGACGGCAACGGTTTTAAGCTCGGAACTGACAACGCTTATGCACCTGATCAAAGGATAAGACGTACATTATTTGACTGCATTGCCTTTTCAAACAGGCAGAGAGGTTTTTCACAGGAATCTGCAAATGTAAGGATGCTGTTTTACAATAATCTGGCATATAAGAACGGTTCATGGGGATTCTCATTTTATTATTACGATCTGCCTGATACCCTGCGCAATAATATAAGCTATAAAAATGTGAATGGGCAAATAGAGAACCAGGGGATAAACAGGATTCATGAACATAATTCCTGGGATACCAGGGTGACTGTCACAGATGCCGATTTTGTGAGTCTTGATGCCTCGCAGCTTGCATCTGCAAGGCAGCCTGACGGAAGCCTGCCCGGGATAACATTTCTGCATCTTCAAAAGGGATCAGATCTGATTGATGCCGGGGTATATACAGGCCTCCCCTTCTTTGGTCGTGCTCCGGACCTGGGGCCCTTCGAAACTAAGACTGACTGAGATGTCTCGAATCAATAATTAAGTCAACACATTCTTAAATCCACCTGTTCAGGAAACCATTTCTGAACAAAATGACTATTTTCACTGCAAACATTCACTATACTTTTTGAAAGCAATTTAAACAGGAGAAATTTGAAATGAAGAAGAGGGGATTGATTATTCTGTTATTTCTTGTCACTCCCATGATTTTATTATGGATCTTAAAAGGAGACAAGCTGATTGGATATCTAAATGACTACCTTTCAAAATCAGAACAAGTCTCCGCCAATATTCTTCTCGTAGAGGGTTGGCTTCCCGATTACGCCATAATTAAGTCATGCGAGGAATTTAGAAAAAACGGATATGATCATATCATAACTACCGGCATAAATTCTTCCCCGGACTATTTCAATATTCACAGTAATGGATACCTTATTTTCTACCCTGGCAAGCGCTTTGCAGTCAATGAAAGCCGGACATCTCACACGATCGAGGTCAATGCTTACTGTGAGCCGGGAGGAGGCGGTAACGCTCACTTTAAAGTCTACATTAACAACACCATGGCAGGTGATTTTTTTGCATCAAAAAGAAAGAAAAAATATAGTATCACCTGGAAGGGATCATTAAACCAGGTCGATTCGGTAATGGTACAATTCGATAACGACAGCATTGATGAATCGGGAGACAGGAATCTTTATATTAAAAGTATCTGTGCCGATCATAGTATAACAATCCCCTGGCTGAACAATACGGTTTATGATATGCTTAAATCCGACGGACACCTCAGATTGGTCAACAACATAACTTCCAGCGCGGAAAATGCCAGGATGCGTCTTATTTTGTCAGGGATTGATTCTTCATTGATCACCTCGGTTCCTGCAAAAAAAGTACTTATCAACAGAACACTCTCTGGCGCCCTGGCTTTCAGGGACTGGCTGGGGAGTCACGATCTTGATATCAAGGGCATAAATATTGTGAGTATGGGACCACATGCCAGACGAACATGGATGACCTATAGCAAAGTGCTGAATAATAAATATAAAATAGGAATTATTCCTGTTCCATATAACCAGAGAAGGTATTCACATTTTGGAATGACTTTAAAAACACTGAGGGAAGCAGCCGGTTTACTTTACTACCATATAATTCTTATTCCCTATCAGTAGAAACAGCTTTCAGGATCCTATTTGTTTAGTATTATAAAATCTACTCTCCTGTTCAGTTTCCTGTCTTTTTCATACATATTTGAAGCGATAGGTTTTGCCCCACCAAAGCCTGTAGGAACAAGCCTTTTAACACTTATACCCCTGTTGGTAATATAATCAACCAGCAAACCGGCACGTTTCTGAGATTCTGCCAGGTTACCACTCGCTGATCCGGTATTGTCAGTGTGCACGGCAACTTCAAGCCTTAATTCAGGATACTTGTTCATAAGCTTGACTATCTGATCGAGCATGATAAAGGCATTAGATGTCAGTCTGTCAGAGTAATCGAAATAGGAATCAGCAAATGCTCCGTTTATCCTGATAAGGTTATGAAGCTCTTTTTCTGCGGGTTGTGTCAGTACTTCCATTTTGATACTGGCATCCTTAAAACCAAGTGAAACCAGTTTTACATATGATGGATAGGTAGCCATGAGATTCAACTGCTGATCCACAGTATAAGTATAGATGCTGTCAACGGGGTCAATCCTCTCCCTGACAGTAAATATCGAAGGAATATTCCTGAAAATA
Source organism: uncultured Bacteroidales bacterium (assembly GCA_963789465.1). Lineage (GTDB taxonomy): Bacteria > Bacteroidota > Bacteroidia > Bacteroidales > VadinHA17 > LD21. Next base: position 35,366 of record CAWBLL010000019.1, on the reverse strand, counting down.
CCTGAGTTTAGGGCTAAAGGTTTTTTTGATGTCAGTATCTCTATAGCAAATACGGCAGCTTTACTATATTCTGACTCTGCTGAGTACTTGTTTACAACTTCAGCATTGTCACTGTGTTTGACGTTCGGAACCACCATTTTATCCAGTTTGCCCCGACCAATAATTGAGGTGCCTTCCTGGGCATCTTCAAAAATCAATATTTTCTTCGTTATGCCGGTTTTTTTAATCAGGCCACTGGAATCTGATCTCAAGGCCAGCTCAAGATTCACGTCATATTCACCTTTTTTCGTAAATGTATGCGTAACCTTTTCCCCTTTGGATCTGCTCTTGTCGCCGAAATCCCAGGCATAGCTCAATATCGAATAACCAGGAAGATACGACTTGGTTCCGTCAAAGGATACTTTATCTCCTTTTACCGCAAAATCCGGAGAATTGATATATGCCTGCTTAAAATCCCGTATTTCAACTTCATCATTCAGTTTGGTAAAGAATATTCTGCCACTTGATCGTTCAATTATATCAAGACTGATATTATAATTTCCGGGTCCGGGGAAACAATGGCTAACAACAGTCCCGCTTGTTGTCTTCCCATCGCCGAATGTCCATCTGTATTGAAGATTTAAAGTGTCAATGACGATTGAACCACTATCATTGAACTGAAAGCAATAGTTATTTTCCTTTTGTGGTTCATTGTAAAATACCTGAGGCATGATTGTCCTGAACTCAAAAATATCTATTGACTTATCCCTGTTGGAGGAAAAATAGCCCATTGACATAAGTGTATCGGTTAGCAGACCGAAATCATCTGATGGAGAGTTGATCGGAGGATCAAGGCATATTGGTTCAGTCCATGTACTGTCGACATATCTGGAAAAGAAAATATCTTTTCCGCCATAGCCATGATGACCGTCAGAGGCAAAAAAGAATTCACCTGCAGGGTTTATGAAAGGATACGATTCATTGCCCTTGGTATTGATTACAGGCCCGAGATTAATGGGATCTTCCCAGTAATCGTTTTTCCACTGGCAGTAATAAAGGTCAGAACCTCCATACCCCCCGGGCTTGTCGGAAGCAAAATACAATTTCCTGCCGTCGGGAGATATCCATGGAGTTGTAACATTATACCACTCATTGTTTATTCTGAGCTCTCTTACTTTTGACCACTCACCTCCTTCATGAACAGCATAGAAAATACCGAGTTTATTTCTAACGCTCGAGACTTCAGAAATTTTACCATCCACCATGAGATTCCTGGAATAGTAAATCGTATCCTCACCGCTATTGAAGGTGACGGGTCCGTCATTTAATTTCGTATTCAATTGTTTTGAAAAGTATCTTGCATCAACTAAATTATGGGATGCAGTATCGATAAAGAGTATTTTTATGAACCCCTTATTTCGTTCATTTGAGTAGTTAAGAATATTTGAGCTTGGGCTGTTTGAACAGTAAACAATGCCGTTTGCAAAAAAAACAGGAGAGAACTCATCATATTTGTCAGTACTGAAAAAAGCTTTTCCCACTGAATAAGTTTCTGATTGTCCGAGTAACAGTGTGTTAATGAAAGCCGTAATGAGAACGGGGATGGCAGTTTTGAAATTCATATGTTTTTATTCAGCTAAAATGTGTCCAAAGTCAGAAGTAGATTATGTGCCTAATTTAATAAATTCTTCAACCTTCTCCAAAATGTCAAATATTCAATGGTTCCATGCAGCGGCATAAATTTCCTTTAAAATACCAGAGGATCAACTACATTGACCTTATAACGGAACTCATACCTTAACATTATTTCATGTGACCCGTTGCTGTAGCTTCCCAGTTTGCCAATATCAAAGTCGTAGGTATAGGCAACTTTTAACTGGTTGTTTATCTGAAATTGCACAAGCGTTCCAAAAGAACGGGAATTTCTATAGGATGCCCCTGCCCAGAAGCGGTTGCTGAAAACGAAATTAGCATTAAGATCGTACAACATTTTCTTTCCCGGAGTCAGGTTAAGCAAGGTTGAAGGAATAAAATTAACTTTTGGTGATAATGGAAATGCGTAACCCGTATAAAGCATAAAATTATATTGTGCAGGATCGACAGTCATAGCATATTTATTCTTGTCATAGTTAAATTTGTAACCAATGAATTTTGGAACTGAAAAACCAAGGAAATAGTTATGGTTGGTGTAATAGGTTCCGAAACTGATCGTTGGAACAACAAAACGACGTGTATCCACAAGATATAATTCATCACCCGGATCAAGAACCACCAGATCAGACCATGCAGTATTTGTCGTGATTATTCCTGCACCGAGTCCAAAGGCCAGAGAACCTCCCCCCACGTTAACAATATAGGAGTAATTTGTAACAACATGTGTCTCCCTGGTTACTCCTACCTTATCGCTTATCACAGTAAGTCCAAGACCTACCTTATTTTCAAAGACGGGAGCATCGGCAGCAACTGTAAGAGTTTCAGGTGCACCCTGAACTCCAACCCACTGCTTCCTGTAGAGTGCTGCAATGTTAAGAACGCCCCTGTTCCCTGCCACAGCCGGATTTATTGTAAGGGGATTCAGAACGTACTGATTCGTCACGGGGGCTAACTGCCCTGCGAGGCTTATGGGAACCAGAGCCAGGAAAACAGTTTTAAGTATCCTTTTCATAGGTAAAAAATTTATTTGCTTGTCCGCATCCTTAAACTGTCTCATCGGAACTGATTCTCTCAGGCCAATCCGGGAAACGGACACTTTATCCTAAACTATAACAATTAAGTGCTGAATTGTTCTAACATAATTTAAAAAATCTATCGTCTGATTACAATATATCCGGTTAATTTCCTGCCATTTCCAGCTTTCAAAAGATAGAAATAGGTATCATCGGGAAGTGGATTTTTGTTATAATCGACTCCATTCCACATATTGTCATAGTCGCTGTCCCTGAATACTTCAGCACCTCTCCTGTCGAAAATTATCAGTTCCGTTTTGCCCAGAGATTCAAGGCCCTGAATTACAAAGTATTCATTTTTTGTATCTCCATTGGGGGTAATGAGCGTAGGTATCTTTGGGTCACCAACAATTATATCGACTTTGTCAGTATCAGCAGGACAAGCACCATAGGTTACAATCCATCTGATGATATTATCTCCCACTCCCAGGCTGGTTACATTACTTAAAGGGTCATGAATGTCATCGAAGATCCCTTTTCCTTTTTCTACCGACCACAGGCCTGTTTCGTTCATCCCGAGCTCTGCAGCCATTGTTGTACTGAATTCATATGACAATACCTGATCAGGGCCGGCATTGGCAACAGGCATCTGATCAACAACCGCGGTAACCGGTTTAATATTGTAAAACCCTGATACCGTTGTTCCCTTTATATAGTATACTCCTGAATCTGCAGCTTCAGGGGTAAGATATTTCTGGGTAGTGTCTATGTCAGTCCAGTAAGTAAAAGTCAGTCCCGAAGTTGAGCCGTCAGTAACTTCCGGTGCAGTAAGGTCAACTTTGGCGGGAGCACAGACTGCAGGGGGATCTGTAATTACCAGATTAGGTTTGCCCGGCGTGGATATGGTTACACTTGCTGAAGAATCAGAGGTGCAACCGACAGAGTTTGTTACAGTGAAATAATATAAACCTCCGGGCAATCCCGTAACTGTAAAGCTTGCGCCTGATCCTGCAGTATTGACCTTCTCGGGCAGACGTGTCAATACCCAGGCTTGTGGTATAGGCAACCCGCTTAATGCGACGCTTCCTGTCGGTACTGACAGAGTTGGCTGTGTAATTTTGCCAATTACGGGTGGCGCAGGCGTTACAGGCTGGGCCGGGATAACCATACTGGCTGAAGGTGCTGAAGTGCATCCTGCTGCATTGGTTACAGTGAAGAGATAACTATTCGGTAATAATCCTGAAACTGTAGTTTTTGAACCGGTAGACTTGGTTTGAATGGATCCGGGGTAACGTGTAAGAGTCCATTCTCCAGTTGAAGGCAGACCCAGTAATTCCAGGCTGCCAGTTGCCAGTGTGCAGGTCGGAGGCGTAACAGTTCCCTTCGAGGGAGGAGCAGGAATTTCCGGTGTATCATTAACTACACAACCCTCAGAAGGTGGAGACTCACATCCTGATGCATTTTTAACGGTGAAAGTATATGTTCCTCCTGACGTAATGGTGACAGTATAAGTTGTTGTAGAACCTGACACTGTAACTCCCCCTGGCATTCTTGTCAGTGTCCACGAACCCGCCGGCAATCCTTTGAGCATTATGCGTGCATTAGAAGCTGAGCAGGTTGGTTGTATTATCGAATCGATAACCGGTGCGGTGGGGGATCCCGGTTGTGGATTGATTACAGCGTTTGTTGAAACGGCAGAGATACATCCTGCCTGGCTTGTTACATTAAAATTATAAGTTCCTGCCGGTATTCCGGATTCAGTTGTGGTAGTTCCGGTTCCTGTCGTTACCAGTTCATCAGGATGCCGTGTCAGGCTCCATGTACCTGAAGATGGAAGTCCGTTAAGAACTATACTACCGGTGGTAGTAGTACAGGTCAGATTTGTTACGGTCCCGATTATTGGGGCAGAAGGAATTGCATCGACGGTCAGCAGGTAGGTAACTACTGCCGGTGAGCATGGCGCGCCCAGTGGATTATTGGAGGTCACCGTTATTGTAACTGTTTTTCCTCCGTCTGAGGCGGATGGAGTATAAGTGAAATCAAAGGGTGAAACGGAAGAGGAAGCAGGATTGACAGTACCTCCCCCATTCTCGGTTATTGTTATGCCTGTGGCATTTGAAAATGCATTGCCCGCGACTGTTACAGGAGTGATGCCGCAGGTTCTTCCGCTTGTGGAACTCAACTCAACTGTGGGTGGCAGGGTACAACCGCAGGAAACAGCAAAGATACCCGTGGAGGTGGTGCAACCTGCCGCGTTCCTTGCTGACAGATAATGATTCCCGTTTGCAACGTTCTGAAAAACCGGACTGGTCTGATATGTACCGGCATCAATACTATATTGCAAACCGGCACCAAGAGGAGTCGTAATTGTAATGACCGCATGGCCAAAACCCAAAGAACAGTCAATTAGTCCGAATTCCGGTGTACCCGGGGCAGGTGGGCTTGCATTAATACCCACATTTACAGAAGGCACTGATGTACAACCTGCTGCATTGGTTACTGTAAAGGTATAGGTTCCGGTAGCCAGATTCGGAACCGTGAAGCTTGTAGTTGTGCCTGCAGTTGTAATGCCTCCCGGATTAAGGGTCAGCACCCAGGAACCCGCAGGGAGAGAGTTCAGAACCACAGTGCCTGTGCTAACGGCACATGTAGGCTGTGTTATGGATCCGATCTGTGGTGCAGCCGGGGTTACCGGCTGTGCATTGATTACTGCAGGTGAGGATGGAAGAGAAGGACATCCGTTAGTGCCTGCAACTGAAAAGGTATATGATCCCGGAGAAATACCGGAGAAAACTGCTGTTGACGATGAGCCTGTAATCGTTTGTCCGCCTGGACTTATGGTTACAGTCCATGAGCCTGTTGAGGGTAATCCGCTTAATGCCACACTCCCGGTACCTAAAGCACAGGTTGGTTGTGTAATGGTTCCCACCATGGGCGCAGAAGGAGTTGAGGGCTGCGCCGGAATAACGGCATTGGAGGATAAGCCGGATGTACAGCCTGCCAGGCTCGTGACTGTAAAGAAATAAGTTCCGGTGGCAAGGCCGGTGATAGTTGTGCTAGAACCGGTCCCCGGCGTTGAGAGGGTTCCCGGGTATCGGATTAATGTCCATCCGGCAGCAGGCAGCCCGTTCAGAATAACACTCCCGGTAGGAACGGAACAAGTGGGAGGTGTAATGATACCGATCTGGGGTGCAGCCGGAACAGTTGGCTGATCCTGAATTACAGCATTACCCGATGAAGGGGAAATACATCCGGCATAATTTGTTACCTTAAAGGTATATGTAGTCCCTGCAATGAGATTTGCAAATGTTGTCGTCAGACCACTACCGGAGATTGTACTTCCTCCCGGGGTGGCAGTAACTGTCCAGTCACCGAAAGAAGGCAGACCGCTCAATGCGACGCTTCCATTCGAAATAGTACATGTTGGCTGTGTGATTGAACCGACAACAGGAGCTGTGGGAACTGCCACAATTGTAACCGAAGTGGTCACAGGACTTGCAGGACATGCACCGAATACAGGGATGGTATATGTAATGATATATGTATTTGCAGTACTTGAGCTGGGTGTTATGGCTCCCGTACTTGCATTAATGGTTAATCCGGCGGGAGTTGAACTGAAGGTACCGCCTGAATATGATCCGGTACCCGTCAGAGTAACAGGTTGGCTCACACTTAAGGACTTGCAGAATGGAGTCCCCGCATAGCTGATATTAGCGGCAGGAGGCGTGGTAACAGTAACCGTTACCGGCTGTACCTGTGTGCAGCCCGCTCCGTTATCTCCTTTTATATAATATGTTCCGGCAGTCGCAGCCGTATAACTGGGGTATGCGATTGTCGCTCCTGCATCTGTCCAGTAAGTAAAGATAAGACCTGATGTACTCCCGGCGGTTACTGCTGGTGCCGCAAGATTTACCGTAGACGGGAAACAAACCGGAGCAGGATTGGTAATCACTACATCGCATTGGGCAACGAGCTTAACTGTAATTAATGTAAAAGTCAGTAACAATAAAAAGGTAATTCTCATAATGTCGGGTTATATTTCAGCAGTTATTCCTGGTTATCAAAAATTCAATTTTATCTGAATTCAATTTTAAGTTATGTATCAGGCTGCTCTTAATTAATTTTTCATACTGTAATTCAACAATAAATTAGTTAAAATGTTATCGTAAAACGCCAATACCGGCAAATATTAACCTGTTATGCTTGTAATTTCTGATAAAGTTTTTTTGTACTACAGAGTAAAAAAATATAGCATTTCAGTTTACAATTTAAGGATTATTTTTAGAATAATCCATTCAAAGACCGTGAAATCATGTTCTGGAATATGTTTCAGCAGCAAATTCCCGGATTTGTACCTTCCTCCCTGATTCACCCATCAAATTACCTGCAAACATCATTCCTGAACCTTGTTTCATGGGACAAAATTAAAAGTTTTTAGACTGAAATAATATTTTATTTGACCAATTGACCAAAAATGTCCATCAGCGAACAGATTCTTGAAGAATAGAAAAATGACAATGGATTCAATGATTATAAATCAAGCTCTCCGGAGTTCTGGTACCAGCCTTTAACCAATGAAGCAAATATGCTTCATCATAAGATCATACTACCTGACAGGGGACTTTCCGGTTCTTTTTCTGACAGAATTGTAAAGGAATGGCAGCGAAGTGATCACTATTAAGAATATAACAATATATCCCAGGTAATCTTTTGTTCCCGGAACATACTTCCCAAGGAAATAACCGGTAAGAACCAGGATATTAACCCAAAGAACAGCACCTGCCAGACTGTAAATAAAAAATTTGTAATAATCCAGTTTTACTATGCCCGCCACAATCGGGGCAAATGTCCTGACTATAGGAAGGAACCTGCTCAGAATGATAGTTTTCTTCCCGTGTTTAATATAAAATTCATGAGCTTTCAAAAGATGTGACTGCCTGAAAAAGAGGCTGGATTTCCTGCTGAACAGCAAAGGTCCCACTTTCTTGCCGAAGCCGTACCCTACCATATTCCCTGTAACTGCGGCAAGTATTATTAAAATAACCAGGATCACAGGATGCATTTTAAGGAGTCCTGTAGAACAAAATAAACCAGCAGTAAACAAAAGCGAGTCGCCAGGAAGAAAAAAACCGACAAAGAGTCCGGTCTCGGCAAATACAATGAAAAGCAGCAGATAAATTCCTCCATACAGAATTATGCTTTCGGGATTTACCAGCTGTTTTAAAAAATCAAATATCCCTTCCATCGGCTTTGTTTGGTTAATAATAAGTTCTTAAATATAATTTATTTTATTTAAGAAGGTGATCCGGCAATCATTTTATTAGAGGATCTGCCGCAGGAGAGTATATCCATTGACTGATCAGCTTTCTTCAGATAATACTGAATGTAATGGCTGAAATACATTTATGACAGAAAATAGGCGAGATTTACTCTCTGTTTTGTTAATAATCTTGTAGCTTTAATGTCAACATTTTTTAAATTGTCATCAGCTTTAATTTCAATTTAATTTAATTTAATTTCAGGACCATGAACTCAAAAAGAAGTCTAAAAGAGATAATCTTATCTACGGCATATGATAACAGGGCTGTAATAGTCAGACTAATCGTCGGTTTGGTTTTTCTTTCCGAAGGCATTCAGAAGTTCCTGTTCCCGGAACTGGATGGTACAGGCCGATTCGCAAAAATCGGTTTTTCCGATCCGGCTTTCTGGGCATATTTCACTGGAACATTCGAGATAATATGCGGGATACTCCTGTTGATCGGATTTCTTACCCGGCTGGCAGCAATTCCTCTGCTTATAATCATGGCTACGGCTTTTGTGACAACCAAATGGCCTATTCTGATGGATAAGGGTTTCTGGCCGATGGCACATGATTACCGGACTGATTTTGCAATGACCTTTTTACTCATTTTCTTGTTAATATTTGGAGCAGGAAGGTGGTCTGTGGATTATAAACTTATAAAACCAGGGAATTCATGAAACTCTATATGAACCTAATTATCAAAAATGCCATACTGACCCTATTTACAATTCAAATAACTCTGTCAGGATGCAGACATCAGGAGATCAACACGGTGGAGACAGTTCAGGCAGGCATGCCTGTGACTGTTTCACCACTTCATACCGGTGAAATGACAAGTTATATCGATCTGAGCGCCACCTCCTCATTTATGTTCAAAGCCTCTGTTAAATCGCCGGTAACAGGATACGTTGATGCAGTACTTGTAACCCAGGGTGAGGCTATTGCAAGAAGCCAGCCGTTATTCAGGATAAGGACCAGGGAAGCTGCAGCAATAATGAATGATTCCCTGAATGAAATGGATTTTAACGGAATCGTTAAGGTAAAATCCTCTGCTGCCGGATTAATTTCCTCTATCGAACATCCTGCAGGTGATTATGTAGCCGAAGGTGATCAGCTGTGTCAGGTTGCAATTAAAGAAAGTTTTGCATTTATACTCGATGTACCTTTCGAACAGTCTCATTTTATCAAACCAAACTCCTCATGCCAAATTATACTTCCTGACAGCCAGTCGTTTAATGGATTTATAAAAGCAAAATTCCCATCAATGTCAGTTAATTCACAAACTCAGCAGTTCATTGTAAAAGCCATAGGTCCGGGAAATCTGCCGGAAAACATGACGGTGAAAATCAGAATCGTAAAAGAATCCGTCAGATCAGCCGCAAGCCTTCCAAAAGCCTGTGTCCTGACCGATGAGACGATGAAGAGCTTCTGGGTGATGAAGCTTATAAATGACACCACGGCGATAAAAATCCGGGTTATGACAGGTATTACAGAAAAAGGCTATGTACAAATCACCCGGCCTGTTTTTGCCCCTTCCGATTCATTTCTGACAACTGGTAATTACGGGGTTGGCGATACAGTATATGTCAATGTTCTCAATACCGCCGGCCATGAACAATAAAGGCTTTTACTGGTATTTCCTGAAGCCCATACTATTCATCCTGCTAGCTGTTCTGCTCTGGGGAATGTACTCCTACCACAGAATGCAGACATCCCTTTTCCCGGATGTCACCTTTCCCAAGATAACCATAATTGCCGATAACGGAGAACAACCCGTCGACAAGATGATGATAACCGTCACCAAGCCTCTGGAAATTGCGATCAAAAGAGTAAATGGCATAACTACCGTCAGAAGCAGTACTAACCGGGGAAGCTGCACTATCGATGCCTATTTCAACTGGAATGTTGATATAAACCTTGCAAAAACCCAGTTGAACGAAAGGATAAATGAAATCAAAAACATCCTTCCTTCAACGCTCAACATCGTTGTTGAAGCCATGAGTCAGAATATTTACCCTGTCATCGGCTTCACAATTGAAAGTGACAAATTCAGCCAGATTGATCTGAAAAACATGGCGCTTTTTACTCTCCGTCCCCAGTTTTCACAGATACCCGGCATTTCCAATGTAATTGTAAGGGGTGGAAAAACCAAGGAATTTGTAATATCACCTGTTTCCCAGAAGATGATTTCTGCGGGGCTTACCCCCCTTGATCTCATTACTGCCCTGGAAAACACCAATTTTATAGAGTCGAGTGGGCTGTTGTCAAATTACAGACGCCTATACCTCTCTCTTACCGATACACGTTTCAATAATATTGAGGAGTTAAAGAAACTGACTGTAAGAAACGACGGTCACCGGATTATCAGACTCGATGATGTCGCAGTTGTCGACCTGGAGGAGCGGCAGGAATTTATACGGATCAATGCCAATGGTCATGATGCCGTGCTTATCGACCTCGTAAAACAAAGAGGAATAAATCTTGTGGATTTTACAAACGCTGTAAAGCTGAAAGCGGCTGACATCCAAAAAAAACTACCGGCCGGCATGGTGATGAAACCATATTATGACCAGTCTGTCTTTGTAACGAATTCAATAGAGAGTGTTCTGAGGAGTATCTATGAAGGTTTATTCCTGGCAATTATTGTTGTAATTCTCTTTTTACGTTCCTTCAGGGCAAGCCTTCACATAATATTTATTATTCCGGTCACCCTTGCTCTTTCCGTGATTGTGCTGCATTTCATTCATCTCACACTGAATATTATGACTCTGGGAGCTGTAGCGGCATCAATCGGACTCATCATCGATGATGCCATTGTAATAATTGAGCAGCTCCACCGCACACATGAGGAAAATCCTGAAAAAAACAAATATACTGTGGTTCGTGAGACGATGAAAATGTTTCTCCCGGCCATGATAGGGTCATCGCTGAGTACTATTGTGATTTTTCTGCCTTTTGTAATGATGAGCGGTGTTGCAGGCAGCTTTTTCAGGGAGCTTACCCTGACCATGGAGATAACACTGGTCTGTTCGTATATTGCAACATGGATCGGACTGCCTGCCCTTCACCTGCTTTTCGGATATAAACCACACAAAAAACGCATCAGGTCAGACACAGGTGATCATAAACAGGAAAAACAGAAACTTGGCTGGCTTGTTTGGTTCTTTAACAAACCATGGTATGCGGCAGTATTTATAATTCTTCTGGTAATTTCAACGATCCTGATTATCACCAGACTGGATACAGGTTTCCTGCCCGAACTTGACGAAGGATCAATAGTACTCGACTACATTGCCCCCGCCGGTACGACCCTGGAAGCCTCCGATGCAATCCTGAAAGAGGTCGACAAAGTTGTTCTTGATCATCCGGATGTGGCAACATATATGAGGAGAACAGGCACAAATATGATCTCCGGGATAAGTATGGCGTCAGGTGTCATACCGCCTAATTACGGTGATTACCTGATCCAGCTGAAACCAGACATTGAAAGAAAGACAGATGATGTCATATCCGAACTGCGCGCAAGGGCCGAAGCCGTTGCCCCGGCTCTTGAAATTGAATTCGGGCAGCGGATTGCGGACCTGCTCGGCGATCTGATCGGACGCCCCCAGCCTGTCGTCATTAAAATCTTTGGTGATGACCAGGCAAAACTGCAGGAACTGGCACTGAAGGTACAGGATAAACTAAATAATATCGAAGGTCTGGCCGACGTCATGAGTGGAATTATTTATGACGGACCATCTGTGACAATCGTACCCGATCAGGAAAAGCTGGCTCAGTATAATATTACTCCGCTTGACTTTCAGAGGCAGCTTCAGGTATATAATGAAGGGTTTCCTGCAGGAGAGATAATGGAAGGGGAACAAATGCTCACAATCCTGCTTCGCAGTACCAAATTCAAGGACAACGACATTGAACTGATACGCAACCAGCCAGTATATGCCCCTGACGGTTCATATAAGCCCTTGCAATACTTTGCACAGGTATTATTGTCGAAAGGCGATCCAGAACTCACGAGGGAGGATCTCAAATCCAATATTGAGGTAACAGCCCGCCTCGAAAACCGGGACATAGGAAGCGCTATCAATGAAATACAATCAGTAATTTCCAGGAATATACCTCTTCCTCCCGGATTTTATATCGAGTATGGCGGCACATATGAACAACAGCAGGCATCATTCCGGGAACTTTTACTCATACTTTTGACTGCAGTTTTGCTGGTTTTTACAGTTCTTCTCACACTTTTCAGAAATCTCCGTATATCCCTTTTAATAATTTTTATTTCGGTTCTCGGTATCGGGGGCTGTGTGTGGGCTCTCTATCTTACACATATTCCGCTTAATGTCGGGAGTTATACGGGCATCATAATGATCGTCGGTATTATAGCGGAGAATGCAATTTTTACTGTCAACCAGTTTCTTACAACCTACCAGACAACTTCTGATATCGACAGGTCAATAAATTATGCCATTTCCCTTCGCATAAGGCCCAAACTCATGACTGCGATCGGCGCTATCCTGGCACTGACACCATTAGCCCTGGGACACGGTGTCGGGGCCCAGATGCAACAGCCTCTTGCAATTGCGGTAATCGGGGGTTTCATTATTGCGATGCCCCTGCTTCTGATGGTATTCCCTACCCTGCTGAGACTGGTTTACAGAAAACCAGTGGCCTAACAGTCTGTTTGCTTCTCAGGATGGGGTTGCAATTGAATCTGTTGTTCTCGATTTTGCACTTTCCGAATGGTCTGATGCACCCGATATGATGTACAGTGACTATACAATGGAATAAATGGCTTTCGCCAATAATCCTCCTCCGGATGTTGTTTTCCACCCTGAACGTGACGGTGTACAAGACTCACCAGCCTGGGTGTAACGGAGCACCGGAATAATCCGACAAACAAAAAGTACAGCTGCAATCTTAAAACAGGTAATGGTATTGAAGCGGTTTATTCACTGGTTAAAGCCAGATTGTAAAGCAGGAAAGGAAATATCCTTCACTAAGCAGTCCGCCTGTCAGCAGTAAAAGGAGAATTGCCTCCGGACTTCGCCGGAAAAACCGGCTATGTCCGGCAAGGCCGGCGATTCTCTTGGGGGGTGCTTTACACCGGAAAGCCCTTCAACGCTGCGCGTTGTCAAGGGCTTTTTTGTCGGGAAGCCTTTTGAGCAAGCTCAATGGCTTTCCGGTGTAGCGAGAGGGAGAATTGAACTCCCGACCTCATGATTATGAATCATATATTAATGGTTTTACATATTTTTGAAACTATTCTTAATGTTTCTATGTTTCAGCATATTATGTTAGTATCTTTTTGACTTACTTTTGCTGATTTATGTGTTATTTACTATATTTGTGTATTCACTTATGTATTCACTGAATACATGAATTAAACTCATGATTAAAGGTAATGAGGTTTTAATAAGTAGTAATTATGGAAGCAACAGCACGAATCTTTTTTCAAAAGGCACCAGCTAAAAGGACAGTGAATGATCTTTGCCCTGTTAAACTTTGTGTCACTCAAAGAAAAGACCAGGAACGAAGATATTTTTCTATTGCTAAGCGGATCAAAAAGAATGAATGGCTATTTCTATCTGAAGATGACGTTAAAAAAGTGACCGCCAAAGAGCCACGAGGTAAGTTCAGAGATATTCATTTTGAATATGAACGTATCAAAAATGAAGCTCAGACCATTATAGATGATATTCAACCATTCAGCTTTAATCAGTTTGAGGAAAAGTATCTTAACAAAGTACAGGACTGGGATAATGTTTTTTCTGCTATGTGGGGACATATTCAAGACCTGAAAGCAGAAGAAAGATTCGGTTATGCCTCATCATTTGAAAGTACATTGAGAGCTATAAAAGAATTTCATAACGGTAAAAGCTTTAAATACAACCCACGTACCGACAAAATTGAAAAGAGACAAAGTGACTATTTAAGTGGCAAACCTTTGAATTTTGTAGATATAACTCCGGCATGGTTAAAGAGATTTGAAATATGGATGAACAAAAAAAAGAAGTCAAGATCCACAATTGGAATATATGTCAGGAATATCCGTGTTATTTTCAATCTTGCAATTAAAATACATAAAGTTAAGGCTGAATATCCATTCACTGTTCACAAGCCGAAGAACGCAAGCGGACGCAAAACAGCCCTGACAGCTCAACAGATAAGTTTAATTGCAAACTACAAAACTGAACATCCATTAGAACGGTTTTACACAGATATTTTCATGTTCTCGTTTTTGGCGAACGGAATGAACCTTTCCGACATTGCACGACTTAAATTTTCAAACATTGTCGATGGAGAATTAGAATTTATTCGAGAGAAAACTAAAAATGAGGAGTCGGACGAGAATAAACTTCATGTAAAAATTTCTAAGACCATGCAGTCTATAATTGAAAGACATGGTAATAAATCTGTCGGATTCGATTCATACATATTCCCGATATTAAAACGTGATTGGAATGAGGAAAGGAACTATGCAGAAATTAAACAACTGACTAAACAGGTTAATAAATATGTCAGACGTATTGCTTTGGTTGTAGGTATCACAGAGAACGTTTCTAGCTACGTTGCCAGACATTCCTGGAGTACAATCGCAAAGAACAGCGGAACTTCAACAGAGTTCATTTCAGAAGCCCTGGGGCACAGTTCTATTCTTGTTACTAAAAGATACCTTAAAGACTTTGAGAAGTCAACCAGAGAAGAACATTCAGACAAGATGGAAAAAGAAATTTATAAACAAAATACCATATAACATGAATACACACCAAGAAACGTGGAGTTTAGAGGATATGGAAAGTGATGAAGGGAAGAAACGCATCAAAGAAATAGTGGACCACGTTAAAGCGCAAGGTGAACAGGAATTGGGGATTTTTGTAGATAAAATGATGAAGGTTCTCACTAAGAAAATAATAGAGGCAGAAAAAACACGTTCTGAAATGAAACTTACCATTGAAAGGGATTTTGTACTAACCCCTGACCCTGATGGATTTAAAGCTTTTTTAATTGATTATCTGGAAAAATTAGGAAAGACAATCAAGCGGCCAGATGGTCATTTAAAATATAATGAACTCCCTGTTAAACTTAATAAGTCACTTGATTCATATTTATTACAAATTGATTTGCTTGCTGATCAGATTGACTTAGATAATCTTTTGCGAGCTTATAGTGAACGACGGGTAGATAAGTATAACAAATCAAAAATCTGGTATGGCACCTATAAGGATCTGATCGATTCAGGATATATTGATACATCAGAAAAGACCTTTGAACATGTGATGCAGCATAGGCATCTTCCCAAAGGCGCAGATAAAATTTTATGGTTAACAGCAAAGGCAGATGCGCTACACTTTCAGAAGAATCTAGGATTTTCTATGCCTCAGTTTAATAACTGCTTCAGTAGTAAAGACGGCTATCCGTTTAAAGAAGGACAAAGAGCAAAAACCCTTCGCAATAAGAATTTGAGAACTATAGTTGAGGCTGCAGTAAAGGTACTTAACAATAAATAGGACCTCGATCTGAAATTTTTTCAGACAATATAAGGGCCTGCATGTCAGGTCCTTTTTATTTCCCTCAAATATTTTCAGACAGTTTTCAGACAGTTATTGTCTGTTATAATACTGATTATTAGTTGTTTATGGTTTATTTATAAATTAATATTGCAGCAAATACATTAAATAAATATCAGCACTATGGAATCAAAACCAATAACTTTTGAGGATGTTCCCAGGGTGGTCGGAGAGATTTACCAGATGGTTTCTGAATTACAGGAAAAGAAAATTTACCCTGAACCGGAGGGAGATAGATTAATGTCTATGAGGGAATATCAGGATTATATAGAACAAAAATTCGGCAAGCGTCCTGCGCGTCAAACAGTGTATGATCAAGTATGTAAAAGATTGGTCCCTTTTGAAAAGCATGGAAAATTCTTGTATTTCCGCAAATCTGCCATAGATACATGGTTGGCTAACGGCAGGCAGGTATGACTAAATTAAAACCGGAGTTGCATGGCTAATGACAAACTCCGGAAATAATTAAAACATCAATGAGTAAAGTTAATGAAAATATAATACTTAGAAGAAATTATCTCAACATTGAGGTTAGGAGTATATTTCAAATGGTCTATTTAGGATCATTGATTACTGGCATGGGAATTTCCATCAATTTAATATGCCAATAATGTGCAAGTTTCCAGACCAGTCATATTATATCTGCCAGAAATATTTGTGAATAAACTGGAAATATATTTAGAAACGCATCCGCCATACTGGAAATACAAAATTGAGTATTTCTATTACCTAACACACTATCTAACAGTCCTACAAATCCAGCAGAAAAAAAATGAATATTTTTCAATATATCCAAAATATCTAAAGAATTTAACAATCTGGAATATAGACCTATATATGAAATATCTTGTAAATGGTGATTTTTTATTTCGGGACACCTATAAGACAGGAGAAAAGTCTTATCACTACAAGATCAATCCTCATTATTTAGAAGGGTTTCAAGAATATGAAGTGCAACCCGGGACAAAGTTATTTTCTAAGTTGATTCACAAACAAATATTAAGAAGATCTCATACAAACCGGCTAACACCTCATTTGAAGGAAATGTATGAATTATTCAAGAATATAGATTTAGATTATGAAATGGCAAAAGAATGGATAAAAACACAACCAGATGAAACCAAGACATATTATTATCACACATCGTTACAGATGTTAAAGGATAAAAGGTTCAGATACTTCAAACGCAACAATACAAACCATAGACTGGATACGAACCTTACCAATTTAAAATCCGAATTAAGACAATTTATTAAAGGTGATTTAGTATCTATAGATTTAGCAAATTCACAACCATTCTTTCTTTATATTTTAATTAAACACATAAAGGATAATATATTTTACAATAACATTAAAGATATTCCTTTATGTTCTGGTTTATTGAATATAGATATAGTTGAATGGTTTGGTAAACAACAGTTTAATAATGTTTTAAAAATTCACCAAAATGATCTATTTTTTGAAAATGGCGAACTTTTGAGATTTCAAAAGTCAGTTGTTTCAGGTTTGTTTTACGATGATTTGAGATTAAATCTTGTCGATGAGATGTTATCACGTGATGATGTGAAGAAAATGATTTTTGCAGTCCTATTTTCCAGAAATGAGATTTATACGGATTACAGAAGGTCAATCCCTTATGTGAAGGAGAAAAAACTGTTTGCTAAAGTGTATCCTTCATTATATAAGGAAGTTTATTCATTGAAGAAGAAAGACCATACCAGGCTATCAATTCTCTTGCAAAGAATAGAGTCGAAAGTATTTATCGACATTATTTGTCCTGATCTCGTAAGTAAGGGTATTGTGCCTCTTACAATACATGATTCTATAATTGTTAGAAAGGATCAGGTAGTTAAAGCATTGTATTTGTGTGAAAAGGTATTTGATAAATGCTTCGGAATAGTTCCAAAATTTCATATAAAACCACTTAATAGTAATGATTTTTAAACCTAATAATATAAAAACTAAGTAATTATGACAAAGAAAGTGATAAAACTTATTGATCCTAAGACTGGATTAATGGTTTGTAAGGTTTGTGGAAATAAACATTGGCGATTTTATCAAAAGGATGTAAATACAAACGAGGATCCTGGCAATGTCAAAATGGATGTAAACTGTAATGGTAAAGGCTCTAAATCAGCTCCTGATGCTCTTTGGGTACATAATCTGCTGCCGTTGATGTTACATTTACAACCATAGTATTAGATAGTGCGTATCGAAGATCGTTTCCCATACCTTTTTTTATACTAACTACTTAATAAGCTGATTCAATATATCCGGGTTTCTTGTTTGCGCCTGTAATCTCATTGAAAGATGTATTAAGTAATATTTTGTACAAACCTTTCTCAATATCATGAATAACACCAACACCTTTAGGAGTCATTTGCATAAAAACAGGTTGCCTAGAGATGGATCTCAGGAGATAAGGAGCAGAAGGATCACGAGTTAATCGGATAATATAGCCTTTTCGTTTTAATGTGTGTAATAAGGTAATCTTAGATTCAGAAACCATTTCTGGAAGGAGCATTCCATTATAGATTGTTTCTGATTTTACAGTTTTCGCACCCTTCTCTGTGATCTGATATAGATAAGACAGAGCAGACAGTTCTGATGTAGTAAGATTAGTCCTAATCCTGAGCATATCAACTGCCCAATAAGAATATATAACACCACTATTAGAAACAAAACTTCGAGCTGGAGCAATCTTATTCCAGAGGAATACGAACACTTTTCTAAATAACCTCTGCATATCAACAGGAAGAGAAGAATAGAGAAAGGAAAGATCTGGGGGGAGAGAAGGCGCAGGAGTGATATTTTCGTTTATGTTATTCATAATTCAAACATATTCACAAATATACGTATATTAATACTATCTGTTAAATAGTTTAAAGGTTTTCATATGTATTCATTAATTGAGGAAACAGACATACGTACCGGGAGCAATTCTAGCTTAACTAATGAAAGATTAAATTATGATCAATCTTCCTATGAAGCCATGTACATAATGAGAGCGATTTAATATAAAGGATCATTAATGTTTACATATTAATTTAATATATACTATTGCTTTACATTAAATTCATTCTTAACTTTAATGCGCAATAAAGGTTATTATTAAAATTGATAGCAATGACACGTCCTAAAAGCAAAAACAAAGTAATCGGGTATCTCCGGGTCAGCACTATTGATCAGGATACTGAGAAGAATGAAGCTGATATATTAAAGTTTGCCAACGACCATAACTTTGGTCAGGTGGATTTCATCACCGAGCGAATTAGTGGGATGAAATCATGGAGGCATCGCAAGCTTGCGGATGTTGTACAGGGCATGGAATCCGGTGACGTTTTGATCGTACCAGAGCTCTCACGGCTCGGTCGTTCACTGGTCAACGTGCTTGATGTACTGAATGAGCTTTCCCGACGGGATGTCAAAGTCTATTCAGTAAAAGAAGCCTTCCAACTCAATGGCGATGATATGCAATCGAAGGTCATGCGCACCATGCTAGCTTTATTCGCTGAGATCGAGCGGGATCTGATCAGTGCCAGGACAAAAGAAGGTTTGGCAGCAGCACGTGCCAAAGGGCTTATCCTGGGCCGTCCGAAAGGCATTGGGAAAAGCCGACTGGACGAACACGAGTTGGAAATCGTTGCTCTGTTAAAGAACGGTTCAATGCGCCAGTTTGTCGCCAAGCGTTATGGAGTTACACCAGCAGCTTTGCTTCATTGGTTGAAGCGTCATAAATTAAACGATATTAAATCAGAACCATAAACTATGAAATAATGAGGTGCTGTAATTATGCTTTATTTTATACAACCAGGCCAACTGATATGCTTTTTATGGTTATAAAATAATCGCAAAGCCCTAATTAATGGCCCCCAGGTGGGTTCGCAAATTGACTTTCGGAATGCGATCGCAAGGCCAGAATATATACATTGACTGTGCAAGGACGCTCATAATGGGTAAAAAAAAATATTTTACACACTAGCTGTCGATAAATATGTAAAAGGACCTAAAAGAATCCTGCTAACCACTAAAAAACAACAGTGCTAATTCCATCCATCTGGGCATTTCCAGAAGAAGTGGATTCTTATTAGTTTTACATTTTTGTCTTTCATAACTTTAACAAAGTAAATTAATATGTGGCAACAAAAATCTATGAAATGAAAAGAGTAGTTTTTTCAATTAATTTATTAATGCTGTACATTATTTCATTTGCGCAGGTCCCTGAATCTTTCAACTATCAAGCTATTCCTCGCAACGCATCAGGAGGGACATATCCTGATCAGGCAATGAAAGGCCGGTTCAGTATTTTATCTGGTAGTCCCACCGGAACGGAAGCCTATGTTGAGACATTTTCAGCCACAACAAGCAGTCTTGGGATATTGGATCTCCAAGTTGGTAAAGGAACGCAAGTTTCCGGAACCTTCTCCACGATAAATTGGGGTGGTAATTCTTACTATTTGAAAATTGAGATTGACCCTACAGGTGGAACAAGTTATGTGGAGATGGGAACTACGCAGTTGTTGAGTGTACCGTATGCGTTATACGCTAAAACAAGTGGACATTATGTAGGAGAACTTTATGGCGGTGGTATTATAGTAGCAGTGTGGCGACAAGGAGGTGTTGAACATGGCTTGATTGCCTCCTTAGTTGATATAAGCGCAAGCGCAGCGTGGAGTAACATAACAGAGGAAATAGGTGTCTCAGCACAGAGTGAATATGAGGGTCAAGTCAATACCAATGCTATCATTGCACAATCAGGACATATTGTAAGTGCAGCAAAATTATGTGATGATTACTCATCAGATGGTTTTGGCGACTGGTATTTGCCTGCTGTTTGGGAATTAGAGCAATGTAAAAACGTTACTTTTATTGTAAATACTATTTTGAGTGTCACAAATGGTTTCCAGTCCGACTATTGGAGTTCAACCGAGCTTAGTGGTGGCAGTGCATACTTAGACGGATGGGGATTTACTAATAAGACCAGTTCATTTAGAGTTCGTGCTGTTAGGAGATTTTAACTAATGAATAATTAAATCGGGTAATAGCTGTTCGGGCATGCTCTCTTTATGTTGCATTACCAATCATTTACATTATTTTACATAAGGAAAAATCAGACAAAGCAACTTGATACTTTTTGGTGATCATAAAGAATGGGTCACTCAAACTACAGGGGGGGGCGGTCTCGCGGTTTCGATTTCGGAATCGAATTACGAGGCCCGTTTATATACATGGATTACACCAGTAAGCTCACTTAGGATAAACAGATAATTGCTGGAAAACATTTTACAATGTTATGCCAGCTATCTTGTAAATTCCATATATTTGTTTTTATTGTATCAGCCTAATAAGCAATAGAATGGTTAATGATGACAAAAAGTAAAAATCGGGAACTATACACAGTAATTTTTTTGGCTGGTATGAAAATCGGAGATGATTTATCAGATTGCATAAAGTTTGTTTGTACAAATAAAAGAACTTTGTCAATACTGACTTCCATCCCTTATGACAGGCTCGTCTATTTATTTACTAGATTAAAAAAATCCATAATTATTGAGGAAGGAAATTATATAATAAAAACTACCTTGTTTTATAAGGGAGATCAGGTTGGTGGATTGAAGATAAAACGAGATATTGGTTACAATAGAAACAGATGACTTCCTACTTTTTCAAAGTCACTTTCAATAAAGCTATATATTTGAAAATAATTACTATTTTAACATCCCTACTATCCTTAAATGATTTCAACTTATAATTAATGAGTAGTCCCACTATAAAACCCGGTATAATAATAAACATGCGCAATCGTCTCTGGCGTGTTGATGAATATAATGGCGCTGAGGTTGTTGCAACACCAATAACTGGCGATTCTTCCGATAAACGCACTTTTCTTGCTGATGTTGAAAAAATAACTGAACAACGATTTGAAGAGATAAACGCTGATCTTCCTGGAGACCTTTCCGCTCAGAGGTTACTTCTTAGAGCTTATCAGTTTGACCTTATTCATGGCTCTGCTCCGTTTTTAAGCCTCCATCGTTCCTCAGTGGTACCATACAACTATCAGATGGTGCCTCTGGTATTGGCTCTTGAAAGGCCTGAATGTCGAATGCTAATCGGTGATGATGTTGGTCTTGGAAAAACTATTGAAGCCGGACTCATAATATCCGAATTGATACAAAGGGGAAAAGTGAAAAGAGTATTGTTTCTCACTCCTGCAAACCTTAAACAGCAGTGGAAGGAGGCCCTCGATTATTTTTTTCATATAAAGGCAACAATAATAGATTCTTTCACGCGAAAGGAATTTGAGAAAGATCTTCCTTCCGGTGCAAACCCATGGCAATACTTTCAATTTGTTATAGCTTCTCTTGATTATGCAAAATCACCCGATATAAAACAGCAGGTTTCAGAGCAATCATGGGATCTCATCCTGGTTGATGAGATTCATCTTTGTGCCTGTCCTCATACCAGCACCAAATCTACAAAGCAGCAAAAAAGATATGAGTTGGTTCGGGACCTGAGTAGCAAGATAAAAAACGTACTGTTCTTGACAGCTACACCCCATAATGGTTATACTGATTCATTTGCGAGTATTCTCGAAATGATAAATCCTGAAATCGTAATCAGGCTTAGAAATGGTGAAATTACTTTTGATAAGTCAAAGGCACGGTTTAACGTAATACAACGTAACCGACATAAACTTGAAGCATGGTATGAAAAGCAGGGAAAGAAATCTCCTTTTCCAACACGTGATCAGAAAGAGGTAATAATAAATCCCAAACCATCTGGTAAAAACCTTCAATTGCTTGAAGCGGTTGAACGATATGGCGATTATATCTTAACTGCCAATAGTAAGGATAATGCTTACAAAACAAGGAATATTGCTAATTGGGTTGCTATCCATTTGCAGAAACGTGCAATTAGTTCACCTTATGCTGTTTTGAAATCTTTAGAAAATAGAATCTCAGTTATTGAGAAAGCTTTTGACGATCAGAACGGAGAAGACGACAGCAATCTGGAAAACTATGTTCATGATCTTTTCTTTGACGATGATAGGATATCAGAAGAAGAGGTTTCTTTAAGGTTAGACTTTGAAGCACTCTCAAATGATGAAATAAATGAGATTAGGCGGATAGCTGTATTTGCAAAATCTATGACCCCACGTGATGATGAAAAATTGCAGGAACTTAAAAATATAATCATTCCGGAATTGCTACTTAAAGATCCCAAAATAATCATATTCACAAAATATAAGGACACTCTTGATTATCTGGAAAAAAACTGCAATTCAAAAGAATTTGAGACTCTTGTAATGCATGGAAATATGAGTCTAAATGCACGTACTGAGATCTTTGGAAAGTTTGATAGGGCAAAAAAAGCAATCCTGATAGCCACTGATGTCATTTCTGAAGGTCTGAACCTGCAACGTCTGGCTTCTAATGTAATACATTATGAATTGCCATGGAACCCAAATCGGCTTGAGCAACGAAACGGTCGTGTTGACAGGATCGGACAAAAGAAAGAGATAGTTTGTATAAGGACTTTAGTAATTGACAAATCGCTTGATAAGGAGATACTCGATCTTCTTTTGGAAAAACAACGTACAATTGAAATTGATCGCGACTATGCTGCTGCGTTTTTTGGCGACGAGGAGTATTTAAAAAATGTTATATCACAAGCTTCCTCCAGAAACAGAAATCGTAAAAAAGGATTTGATCCTGATGCTCCCAACCTTTTTAATTCGGTTGGTATTGATCAGACAAAAAAGGCTGTAAGACAGTCATTTTCATCGCCTGAAGAAGATCTGAAACGTAAGAAAAAAATTATAGAAGAGACTTTTTATAGCAGCCTTGATATTGAACTCCCTGAGATAGATAAACGCATAGCAGAGACCAAAAGGATTGTTGGATCACAGGAGGAGGTTCAGATTTTTGTTAAATCCGGACTATCCAGGTTTGATTCCGCAATGATTGATACTGGTGCAGGATTTTTTGAGATTCAGCTCAGGAACCCACGATTGCTACTTCAAAGATTTGGAAACATTTTAAAAAAAGTAACCTTTGATCCTGAGATTGCGCTGACCCATCCTGAGGCTATTATTCTTGATGCCGGCCATCCCGTTGTGAGGAAGCTTATTGACCTGGTTAAAGCAGATTTCTTTACAACTGGTGCTTTCTATGGGAGAAATGCTTATTTCTATTCTTCAGATACTGATACAGTTATTTATTTGTACAATTTTCTTATCCGCTATACGACAGGACTAAAAGAAAAACGGGTTATTGAGGAACTAATGACGATTACTATAGATAGCTATATGGGGAAGGCTATTAAAAATACTGTTTTCCATCCTGCGCAGACAACTCAGGCTCTTTCACAACCTGAACTTGCAGAATCTATCAGGGAAGCACTTTCATTCAATAGACTTGATCAGATTGTCCAGGAGAAAATCCTTGAACGGAGGTTAATCCTTATTGATGAACGGCAGGAACTTTATAAAAAGATACTCGTAGAGAGTAAGAATACCGACCAGCCTGCCTGGCTCGATGATATAATTCATATTGAGGATGCAGGTTATGATCTACTCACTATTACTATAATACACCCGCTTAATTAACTGGTAACATGGCATTAAGTTTTATAAAATCAAGCGGTAATATTATAACTGAAGATTTCTGTTTGGCCATGGCCGGAGAAACTAAAGCTGAGTATGTAAAAGACAGAAGTTTTGGTCCCGGGGTAAAGAAAATAGATGAAATCATAGCTGTCTCATTTGAGGAGTTACGGGTCAGGTGGGAAGAAATCAGAGTTCAAATCATTGAAAACAAACTTGATACTGCCACATTGCGGAGGAGATGGATCATTTTCCTTCTTGAGAAACTTGGTTATAGTCCCGTTTATGTGTCTTCTAATGTAAAAAGCGGTTCTGGGACTGACTACCAAATTCCTTATAAAGGTTGGGATAGTGATTATGCTCCTGTCATACACATGATCCATTCCTCACAGGATTTCGATTCCAGGGATAAAACCAGCCGTACCCATCCTAACAAAAGTCCACAGGATTGTATCCAGCAACTTCTTAATACCAGCACTCATCAATGGGCGATCCTGAGTAATGGGAAAAGAATACGGATCCTTCGTGATTTCTATCATTCAATAACAAAGGGATTTCTTGAGTTTGACCTGGAAGGTATTTTTGAGACCGGAAGTACTGAACAATTCAGAGTTCTGTATCGGATCTTACATCGTTCCCGTATGGAGAATCAATTTACCGGTAATCGGGAAATTGAATACGATGATGAAGGAAATGCTATTGAGGTTGAAGATAACTGCCTGCTTGAGAGTTTCCATAAAAAGTCACGTGAAACGGGGGTCAAAGTAGGGAACCATTTACGTGATCAGGTAGTTGAGGCTATTGAAATCCTTGGTAATGGTTTTGCAGAAGGTCTTAATCCTGATGAATTTCAGAATGGGAAAGTAAAAGCTTATTATGCTGAGATCCTGAATATTATTTACAGGTTTCTATTCCTTATGTTTGCTGAGCAGAAAGGCTGGTTGCCTGTGCGTAATACTATCTATGCCCGGACATATAGCATCGGCGCCTTACGTGAGATGGCAGAGAGGGGTAGCTATAGTCATGATGAAGAAAAAGATCTTTGGGAGGGCCTTAAAATAACATTTAAACTGGTCTCAGATGGCTACAGTTTTTCAGATGGAGATAAGATCAATGCTTTTGGGGGACAACTCTTTTCTACCCGAAAGATTAGTACAATTATTGGACTCCAATTGAAAAACAAAAGCCTGTTGGATGCAATTTACATGCTCAGCTACTTTAAGCTAGACAAGCTTTCAAACCGTATTAATTATGCGAATTTAGCAATTGATGAATTAGGCTCAGTTTATGAGAGTCTGCTTGATTATGAACCTAAACTTGCGACCGAAAATGTTAAATTAGGGACCAGAGAAATTAAAAGAGGAGAGTTTTATCTTGATAATAGGGGAACTGATCGTAAAACTACAGGTTCATATTATACTGATAGTCGCCTCGTAGCCCAATTGATTGAAAGTGCACTGGTTCCGGTAATCGATAATGCGATTAATGATAAAAAAAGTCCAGAGGATAAAGAAAAAGCACTCTTAGGATTGAAGGTTGCAGATATAGCTTGCGGTTCAGGGGCATTTCTGTGTGCCGCCATGGAAAAGCTGGGAGAGCGGTTGGCTTTGATAAGAATGGGTGATGAAGAACGTCCCACTGACGAGCAGTTGCGTGAAGCTAAGCGTGATGTTTTGCTAAATTGTATATACGGTGTCGATTTAAATCCAATGGCAATTGAGCTGGCAAAATTCTCTTTGTGGATAACAGCCTCCTTGCCTGATATGCCATTGAGTTTTCTTGATCATAAACTCAAATGTGGTAACTCACTCATTGGTGCAACACCTAATTTGATAAAAAATGGTATCCCAGAGGGGGCATATTTTGCTGTAAGTACTGACAATCCTGAGATTTGTACAGAAATGAAAAAGAAAATCAGGAAAGAGCTTCTGCAAATTAGTAAAGCAGGAGAACCGAAAGTACAGTATGGGCTTCAATTCAAAAAAAGTGATAAAGACGAATTACTTGATTTGAGGGGACGACTGAATAGTAGAAAACAGGAACACTCAAGAGAGGTAGATCAGGTAGAAGAGGAATATCAGCAGCTAGTAAAACTTGAGCATAAGTTTAAGGAGTGGATACTTGCAGATGTTTGGACAGCTTCTTTTTTTATTCCAAAAACTGATCATGACCTAAAACAATTTCCTACCAATGCCACACTTGAGGCAATCCGGGAAAACCAGAGAGTAGATGAGAATCTTATTGAGAATGTGCTGCAAGTTTCAGGACATTATCGGTTCTTCCATTTTCACTTAGAGTTTCCAGAGGTATTCGAGAATGGAGGATTTGACTGCTTGCTTGGGAATCCACCCTGGGAAACTGTTGAATTTAAAACGCAAGAGTTTTTCAGGAACTCCATTCCAGAGATTTCCAACATTAGTAATACTAGTAGAAGAGTCAAAGAAATACTCAAACTTAAAGTTACAAATCCCGTTTTATTTAATGAATTTCAACTTGAAGAATACAAATTTGAAGCAATTAAGCGATTCTTAAAATCTTCAGGTACATTTCCCCTAACCTCTGATGGGAAGATTAATCTGTATTCTAAATTCGTCGAAAAAATACTTTATTCCTCAAAAGCTAGTGGGATAATTGTTCAAGGTGACATTGCAACCGGATTTGATACTAAGAGAATCTTTGATTTTCTTATTCAGAACAAATTACTTAAAAGGTTTCATCATTTTCATAACCGTGGAAATTTCTTTGATATTCATCGAGATACACGATTTGCTCTTTTAACTATTTGTCCTAATTCTCCTAACACAGAATTTATTTTTAATATTATTTCATATGATGAACTCAATATTCCGGACCGGAAGCTGACTCTGAGTGCAGATGAGATCCTCTTGATAAATCCAAATACAAAAACCGCACCTATTTTAAGAAGTGTAAAGGATTATTATTTAATTAAAAAACTTTACAAATACCCAATTGTATCACGGCTAAACCAAACTAATCCATGGACTATCAATAATCATAGGATGATAAATGGTTCTGACGATTCTAAACACTTAAAAGTATTATCAGAATTTGGTGAAAATTCAAGAATCGGGGCCTTAAAAATTGAGATGAATAGCACTGTTTTTCTGCCCGTTTATGAGTCTAAATTGATGTGGCTATATGATCATAGATTTGGAACGTATCAGAAAGTTACAGAGGAACAGATACTTGATAGTAAACCGAGGTATGTGAATACTATAGAAAAACAAGATTTGAATTTCGAAATTTTAACCAAAGACTACTTAACTGAAACTTTGTTCAACGAAAAGTATTTTAATAATTATAAAAACAACTGGTTCATCATTTATAGAAATGTCACTGGGGCTGTTAATAATAGAACGACTGTTGCTACAATAATTCCAAGATTGCCAGTTGTATTAAGTGCATATATTTTAGAGTTTGATGAAATACATTCATCAACAGAGAAAGCTTGCTTTTTAGCTAATATTAATTCCTTTGTTTTTGATTTTATTTCACGAAGGAAGATTGGGGGATCTCATTTATCTGTCTATGTCTTTGATCAGATACCAATTATCCCACCTTTTTCTTATTCAAAGATATGCTTAAATGAAATATCAAGTAGAGTTTTAAAACTTTGTTATACATCAAATTCTCTTAGAGATTTTGCTAAGGACCTAGAATATTTTGGTAATCCATTTCTATGGAATGACAGAGAACGGTTTCTCCTTCAATGTGAGCTTGATGCAATTTATGCACATCTCTATGGTTTGGAGAAAGATGAGATGGATTATATCCTTGAAACGTTTCCAATCGTTAAGCGAAAGGATATAGCAAAGTATAGTAGTTACTGTACTAAAGATACAATTTTAAAACTCTATGATGAATTTACTTGGATAAGGGATGAGATGGAAGCAAGTAAGGATATTAAAGCCAATACAAGCGATAATTCAAAATAATCGTGTATTTATAGCATATATTTAAATATTCGTGTATTTATACGATAATATCTAATTATCGATTTTTTTAGCGATAATTTTGGAAATTGAATAAAAAATGGTATATCTTTGGGTATGGTCATCTCAGGAGCTGTAATAACAGCAGACATAGTAAATTCATCACTTCTTGAGACAGCTGATGTTAACAGGCTGTCGGACAGGCTAAAAGACCTGATAAATGCAAATCAGGCGAAGTTTCTATCTTTCTACCGTGGCGATAGTTTCCAGAGTTATATTGTAGATCCATACCCGGCATATAAACTTGCCCTACGTATGAGAACAGAGGCAATACTATTCAGGATTGAAGCTCCTGATGTCGAAACAGATCTGAAAATTTCAGTAGGTATCGGTGGTATTGATACCCCGGTAAAGAATATCAACAGTGCAATGGGTGAAGCTTTTGTTCTTTCAGGAAGAGGTTTGGATGAATTTGAAAAAACCGGGAGGAAGTTTGTCATTAAATCTGAGGACAAGTCAATAAATATAGCACTTGAGACATTGAGCATTTTTACAGAGTATCTCTTCAGCTTTATAACAATCAAACAGGCAGAAGTCTTACAACATCTTCTGAATGGGTGTACCCAGGTTGAAGTTGCAAAAATTTTAAAAAAATCACAATCTACAATAAACAGGCACGTGCAGGCGCTGGGCTGGAGTGAAATGGAACACTTGCTTGACATATATCATAAGTGTATCCAGATAATATCCCAATCCAATGAATAATGCAGTAATTTGGTTAATACGTCTTCTTGCAGCCCATTTGTTTTCTGACTTCCTTTTTCAGCCTAACTCATGGGTAGAAGCAAAAAGAAAAAATCATCTTAAAGCAAAGGAATTTTGGTATCATGTCACACTTTCGACATTTTTTGCAATTCTTTTTATTGGTTTTGATGGATGGTGGTGGATTGCTCCATCTATTTTCGTAACCCACTTATTAATAGATTGGTGGAAGAGTTGTAGGAAAGATTCATGGATAATGTTTGTAGTGGACCAAATTCTCCACCTTTCTGTAATATTGATTATTTGGAAAATAAAATTTCCACAACAAAATAATATAATTGATCTAATTAATAATAGCATTCCCGAAAATTCATTCTGGATAATATTATTAGCCATGGTTTTCTTGACCCGCCCCATAGGAGTTGTTATAGGTTTAATCACAAAACCATTCAGAAAACAAATAAAAGAATTTGATGAAAATACACTTGCTAAAGCAGGTACGTGGATAGGGATTCTGGAGAGATTAATTGTGTTTTTTCTTGTACTCATTCAACAATGGGAAGCAATGGGCATCCTGGTAGCTGCAAAATCGATTATAAGATTGAGAGATGGCGATCAAAAAATGAGTGAATATGTTCTGATTGGAACACTGATAAGCATTTCATTTGCCGTAATCACCGGCTTTGTCGTCTCAAAACTAATCTAAGGATTATGGATCCATTTAAGGTATATGATGAAGTAAAACATCAGTATTACTCTTTTATAAGAACTTTCCAGGTTTTTAAAAATAAAGAGATAGAGGCTTATGTGGCATACGCTGTGGTCAACAGGCAGATGTTATGGAAAGAGCCTATTATTCAGATTTCAAAGAGGTTTAAATCCGGTAAGTCACTAAAAGAGATGGTTAAGGAAAATTCCTTACATCCACAAATTGAGAAAATTTTTAAGATTGATCCATATTTCCATCAACAAAGAGCAATTGAGATAGCATGCATTAATAAGCAAAATCTTGTTGTTACAACTGGTACCGGTTCAGGAAAATCGATCTGTTTTGAGGTACCTGCTATTAATTATTGTCTAACTGCAAAGGAAGCAGGTCTTCCAGGGATTAAAACGATAATAATTTATCCCATGAACGCCCTGGCTAATTCACAGTATCAGGAACTGGCTGATATGCTTTCCCTGAGTGGAATTACTATTGGGTTATATACAGGGGATACAGAAACCACAGGTACTGCAGCATTGGCCGCATATAAAGAAATCTTCGGAGATTCAGCTGAGCCCAAAAAATGTGAAATCATTGACAGAGAACAACTAAGAAGGACACCTCCTGATATTCTTATCACTAACTATGCCCAACTGGAATTATTACTTACAAGAAATGATGATGCAGCATTATTCAGGGATGGGATAAAGGAAAATTTGCAGTTTCTTATTCTTGATGAGATCCATACTTACACTGGCAAGCAGGGTGCTGATGTTGCATTTTTAGTGAGAAGGCTAAAACAAAAAACAAATACTAAGGGGAAACTAACCTGTATTGGAACTTCTGCAACAATGGTCAGTGACAAACCTGATGATAATTCTAATATTGCCGTCTCAACGTTTGCTACTAGGCTATTTGGGGAAGTATTCCTTCCTGAAAATATTGTAACTGAAGAAGAAGATACAACTATCTGGTTTAAAGGTGATGTTCTAGCCCAGAAAGCGACTGTAACAGAGGCTATGCTTGATGCTTTTATTTTAAATGATATACCAAGTGCTATCCCTATTCTTGAAGCAGTAATGGGTTACAAATATTCTGGAAATTCTGACAGAATTTCCCTGGGGAATGAATTAAAGAAGTCATTACTACTTTCATTTCTTGAAGAGTCATTAAAAGAAGTTAGGAGTTTAGGAGACCTTATAGCAGAATATAAAACCAGGTATAGAAATAATGAAACTGAGGACCTATGCAGATTGGAGATACATGCCGGGCTTTTGCTTGGAATGGCAGGAACTGTAATTTCTGGGATGGGAAAAGAGGTTCCAAGATTTGTTCCCAAGATACATGCATTTTATAATCAGGGCTCCGAAGCTTAATGGCTGTCTTGTTCCTGGTTGTGGCTATCTAAGTGATACAGGTGAAACTACATGCCCTCGTTGTGAGGAGAACAACAGATCTGAAGCAACGTTGTATCCATTACATTTCTGTCGTACGTGTGGCCAGGAATATTATGGTGTAAGCTATGACCCTGACAACAGCAATACTGAACCATGGACATTCAATGAAGACAAAACTTCAGGAATTTGTGGATATTTTACCCCTGATTTCAAAGAGACTCTGGAAGATTATCCTGAACATTGGCTTACTCCCAAGAAGAGGGAGTTGAAAAGTAAGTACAAGGAACGAAAACCAATTCTGGGAAAACTGAATACAGAGGACAATACTTTTATTGAATATTTTGATGATGAAGAAGAAATGGGTACTCTGATGCCACAACCACTGGCATATTGTCTGAATTGCAGAACTTATCATTCAGGATCAAACGAGTACTCTAAAATATTTCTACTTAACTCAGTTGGTAGGGCAACAGGTACTGATGTAATAGTAGCATCCTCAATAAATGCCTCTCCAGGTGATGAAAAAAAAGTAATTGGATTTACTGATAATAGACAAGATGCTGCCTTTCAGGCGGGACATATGGATCAGTGGTACAATCAGATATACTTCAGACGTGCTTTGTATAATATTTTAAGAGAACAGAGGGACTTTATCCCGGTAAATGAACTCCCAAAACTATTGTACCCACTGATAATTAATGATGAGTCAAAAATTCCTTTTGTTCAACGCCGGATGTTTAAAAACAAGTTTCTCGAATATCTAGAAACCTACTTATATGTTGAGATCAGAGGTACAAAAAGATTCCTTTCAATTAATCTTGAAGATGTTGGGCTTCTTGAAGTCGGATATGAACAGTTGGAGGTGGCTTTGCAACAGCCATCACTACAAAGATGCGATTTTCTGAAAAACGTCGCCCCTCTTTTATTAAATGATTACATAAAAGGGTTTCTTGAAATATTCAGGCGTGAAATGGCTATTGGCCATCCTAACCTTATAGACAAAGCTACTTTTAAACAACAGACAATCAACCTGATTGAGAACTTTGCTCCAGAGAAGAGAATTTTTGAGGCAGTAGAAGATACCAATGTTGGAGTATTTACAAATGCGGAGGCAGATATTTTCAAGTATTCTGGATTTACCTTTCACGCACTTGACGGTTCCAGCTCTTAGCAGCTGGCTAAAGAAGTGTTTCGATATTAATACGACAGGTGAAATTGTATCCTTAATCAAGGAGAGCATTACATTTCTTTGTGATTTAGGGTATATCACATCCCAGAAATTTAAGGGTAATGATATTTATTTTCTTCAACCTGAGGTATTGTTAGTAAGAGCCCCAGATAAAGAATTTAAGGAGGAATGTAGGAAATGTGGTTCAAAGTACAATTGGAATATGGTGAAATACTGTTTAAAGGCGACTTGTAAGGAAGAACTTATATTACCCATTCCATCTAATAACTTCTATTTTAATCAGTATACGTTGCCTTTTATCGGAGCTGAAAACATAGTTTCAGAAGATCATTCAGGACAAGTACCAGGCCAGATTAGGAAAGAGAGGGAAAATAAATTTAAAAAAACACCTCCTGATATTCAGTTTCTGATGGCCACTCCAACAATGGAACTGGGAATAGATATTGGGACATTATCATCAGTATATCTGAGGAATGTACCACCCAATCCCAGTAATTATGCTCAGAGAGCTGGGAGGGCAGGTCGCAGCGGTCAAGGATCAATAGTGCAAACATTCTGTGGAAGTGGACCAGGCAGAGGGGCTCATGACCAATACTATTACAGAAACCCAGTAGAAATTGTCTCAGGGAAAATTGCTACTCCGCGTTTTAATTTGGCAAATCCCACTTTGTTTTCAGCACATATTAACTCTCTTATAATCCAGGTAGTTTCTAAAAAGATTGAGACAAAGCCACATATTTTTATTGATTTTTCAAATTATAATGAACTTCCAATACTTTCAAGTTATTTAGATGAGCTTTTACTACTTACCAATTCTAACAGGTCAAAAATACTTGACAATATCAAGGAGGCATTCGGTAAAGAGATTGATGAGTCTGGTGGGCATATTTCCTGGCAAGCGGTTAATGAACAGGTAGATCAGTTTGTGTATAACTTCGATGTAGCATTTAATAAGATGAGAGATGACTACAGAGAATCACTTAAAGAAATATTAGAGATTAACAGGATGCGTCTTGAAGACCGAGCACATGATTTTGTGCTTTCAAGCAGGAGAGAAGCCCTTGAAAAAAGGAATGAAAATCTTAAAAACGGGAAAGACGAGTTCTATGTTTACCGATATCTGAGCCAGGTCGGTTTTCTTCCTAATTATGCATTTCCCCAGAAGATTACATCATTAAAATTTCTTCATCAGAAAGAGGAAGAGGAGTTGGTAAGAGATCATAGCATTGCTATAAGAGAGTTTGCTCCATTTAACACAGTTTATTATGGAGGTCAGAAATATGTTGTAAGAGCTCTTAGTAAAGAGACAGATCCTAATAACATAATTTCCACTGCCATATGTCCCGACTGTGAGCATATCGAAATTATATCAGTTTCAACAGGCCTACCAAGTAATTGTCCAAATTGTGGGGCCGTTTGGGAATCAAACCGACCAATTCCTTCACTTAAATTTCCACGTATGAGGGCTATGAGGCAGGCAAGAATAACAGCTGATGAGGAAGAGAGGCTTAGGGGGGGGTATAAGATAATTAATAGTTATAAACCTACAGCAAAGGCAGTTGTAAAAGAGGCAAAATTAAAAGGAGTATCATTTTGTAAAATAGCCTTTGAAAGAAGCGCAAAACTCTATCATCTGAACCTTGGACAGATGGCAGATTATAATGAACAGAGGTATGGATTCAATCTTGATCCTGTAAACTTTAACTGGGTTCATTATTCAAAAATTGAAGATTACTGCCTCGAAAAGAAAATTACTCAAAACCAATTAAGGAAAGGGATCTCACTTCTTACGGAATCAAGGAATGATGTTATTACTATTCAACTAACCAACCCATTTAATGGAGAAGAAGAGATCTTTGCAAAGACCTTGATAAATGCTCTTGTTCAGAGTATCTGTACTGTTTTAAATCTAGATGATGATGAAATACACGGACTATATCAGCCAATATCCGGACAAAATGGCAAGATGGTAATTTATGAGACCTCAGAAGGAGGGACAGGTACCTTGTCATCTATTATTGGCGATGCTGAATTATTAAAAAGAATAGCAGCAAAAGCAATGAGTATTCTTCATTTTGGTTCCGATGGCAACGATCTTGAGGATTCATGTCTGAAATCGTGTTATTCTTGTATCTGTAACTTCTATAATCAGCGTGATCATAAATTCTTTGACCGGAATATGGTCAGGGATTTTCTCCTTCAGTTGTCAGCTTTGGAGACATTGCACTCCTCCATCGATGATAATGTTCAATATGATGCATATTTGAAAATGAATCTGACCACTCTTGAAACAGAAGTCCTGAAAAGACTTAAGGAGCAAAAAGTTAGAATCCCCTCAGATATTCATAAAGTAGTTTCAAAGGACGGTGAGCCGATTGCGGAAGCCGATTTCTATTATGATCCAAAGGTATGTGTATTTATCGATGGTCCGGACCATGATAAGGAACATATTATGATTGATGATGAGAAGAAGAGGACTAAACTCAAGAAGTTAGGTTACAAAGTATTAGCTATTCGTTATTCTGATATCAAGCAGGGAATTGATGAGTTGATAAGTTCTTTAAAGTGATTAAATGCTTTAATTAAAATTTCATTATATATGACAATCCAACAAAAAATTCAGGTATATCAAAAGGATTGTTTTTTGCAGTATAAATCAGATATAGATTATCCACCCCATTATACTTACCTTTCTGGAAATCCAATAAATGTTTTGGTTCCAATTGAGACTATCATAAATAAAGTTATGATAATCGGGGCCTATCCATCGGCAAAGTTTTATACAATCAATGGTGTCACAGATGTGCCTATGATGGATAATGATTCACCATTTTCTAACGAATCATATTTTGATGGATCCAGGGTACGAACAATTCCTTCTGGAAGGGAATTAAATGAGGTAATTCTTCAAAAGATCGGAATTAAAAGAGAAGATTGCTGGATAACAGATCTTATTAAAGTCTTTCTATTTAAGCCAGGTCATGTGGATCGTTATATTAAGCTGGGGAGAAAAGATATTCATGAGAATCGTTCTATGTTTAATGACTTTGCTATAAAAAGCATCCCTTGGATTTATAGGGAACTAGAATTAGCAAAACCTATAGTAGTTATTCTTTTAGGGGCTGAGGTCACATCAGTCCTTTTCAATATATCTGAAAGCAAAGCTAAGGGTTTGATGAGTGGTCATACGCACCCATTAAAGTTAATGGATAAAGTATTTAATGCTATTTGCTTGT
>CAWBLL010000018.1:0-26203 GCA_963789465.1 uncultured Bacteroidales bacterium | reverse complement strand
TTCAGACCCGGAACCCCTGCTTATGGCAAGGGGAAGCATTCCAAGGATAGTAGTTGCAGATGTCATAATTACCGGTCTGAGTCTGGAACGGCCTGAGATTGCAATGGCTTCGTAGAGTTCAGATCCTCTTTCCCGTGTCAGGTTAATAAAGTCAACAAGGACAATGGCATTCTTGACTACTATTCCTATGAGCATTACCGCCCCGATTCCTGATATTACACTTAAAGCAGTATTTGAGATGAAAAGTGCGATGGCTACACCGGAAAATGCAAAAGGTATAGAGAACATTATTATGAATGGCATTTTAAGCGACTCAAATTGCGAAGCCATGATCAAATATACCAGAATAAGGCTTATAAGCATCAGCATTGCTATATCCTTAAAGGCATCCATCTGTTCCTTGATGGCTCCGGATATCTGCACCATCACCCCTGCCGGCATTATAGTCTCATCAATTGCCTTCTGAACATCGAGCTGTATGTCGGTAAGTGACCTCTTGTAAGGGGTAAAGGAGACTCTCACTATGCGTTCCTTTCGTTTTCTCTCTATATTTGGAGGCGACCAGAACTCTTTGATATTTGCTATCTCCCCTAGTCGCACAATCTGTCCCATCGGGTTTGTTATGCCAATATTCTCGATGTCGGTTATGCTACTCCGGGCTTCTTTCTTCAGCCTCACAACAACATCATATTCGTCTCCGAACTGCCTGAGCCTGGTGGCAAGCAGACCGTCCACCCTGTTCTTTACAGCTGTTGCAACCATGGCAGTATTCAGTCCGCTAGCGCTCATCTTGTTCTGATCAAAAAGAATCTGTAATTCAGGCTTTGATTTAGCACGACTAATGGTAACATCCTTACAGCCTTCAATTTGCTTTATCTTTTCAGAGAGTTTTTCTGCTACGAGGTTCGTTTCGGAAATATCATACCCATAAACCTCCACATCAACATTGCTTCCTCCGAAACTTCCCATATTGTCTGATGTACTCAGGGTGAAATTGACAATCTCAGACATCCCTGAGAGGTCGGCCCTCATCTCCTCAACAATTTCAAATACCGATTTTGATCTCTCTTCAATTGGCACCAGACTAAGATTATATGTAATTTTGTGGGTTCCTCCTGCACTGAAAATTGCTGCAAAACTGCCCTGGTCGTCGGAACCTGATGAAGTGGAAATAATCTTTACTTCAGGATACTTTTCCCTTATCAGCCTGTTAATCTTATCGGCAGTCATGACAGTCCGGTCTACCCGGGTTCCGGTCTGAAGCTCTACCGTTGCTGATATCCTGGATTCATCTGCCTGTGGAAAAAATTCTGTTTTTATTACTGCAAATAGACTCATCGACCCTATAAATACCATTACTGCTATTATTGTTATGAATGTCTTATGCCTTAGTGCCCAGCGCAATGTTTTTTCATAAAACCGGTCAAACCTGTCAAGCCATTTCCTTATGCTACCGTCATAAGTCCAAAAGGATGCATCCTTTTTTATTGGGTACCACTTAAGGAGAAGTGAACTAAGGGTTGGGGTCAGAGTGATCGCTGCAAAAACTGATGTAACGATTGTAATTGTCACA
Organism: uncultured Bacteroidales bacterium; assembly: GCA_963789465.1. Lineage (GTDB taxonomy): Bacteria > Bacteroidota > Bacteroidia > Bacteroidales > VadinHA17 > LD21. The sequence goes on along the minus strand of CAWBLL010000018.1, from coordinate 24,630 downwards.
ATCATGCCCAGCTGTTTGAAAAGAACACCTGTCAGGCCGGTAATAAAGGTCAGGGGAAAGAAAACAGCGACAACCGTCAGGGTGGTTACGATTACTGCCAGCCAGACCTCGTTTGTTGCATATATTGCTGCCTCCCGCGGGCGGCTTCCCCTTTCGATATGCCTGGTGATGTTCTCAAGTACCACAATAGCGTCATCCACCACCATCCCGATCGCTATTGACAGTGAAGTGAGTGAGATTATATTTATTGAAGCACCGGTCAAAAACAGGTAAATAAAAGCCACGATTAGCGAGATCGGTATGGTAAGGATAACAATAAATGTTGCCCGCCATCTTCCCAGGAAGAAAAGCACGACCAGAATTACAAATATTGCCGCATACATCAGTGTTTCAGTAAGATTGCTGATCGAACCACGGATAAATGTGGAACTGTCGAAAAGCTTCTCTATTTTTACATCCTCAGGAAGATCCTTTTGCAGCCTGGAAAGCATTTTTTCGACTTCCCTGGTGACCTTTACAGTATTGCCACCCGACTGCTTCTGAACATACATGCTCATTCCCTTCACACCGTTGATCTTAGTGTCGAGCTTTGATTCACGGATCGTGTCACGTACCTCTGCAACATCTCTCAGATATACGTTATTGCCATTGTAATTGCTCACCACAAGGTTTCTGACCACATTGCTCTCAGGAAATTCCCCCTGGATGCGAAGAGGGTAATCTGTATTGCCCATTTCGAGGTATCCTGCAGGCATGTTTATGTTTTCAGCCCTCAACACGTTCCCGATCTGTTCAATAGTAAGGTTATAAGCTTCCATCTTCCTGGGATCAACATCTATGTAGATCTTGCGTCCCGGCACACCAGAGAGGGCCACCGAGCCAACACCGTCTATCCTGTTCAGCGGGTTTACAATCTTCTCGTCGAGAATTTTTTCCAGACCGGCATAACTTTCCTTTGCGGTTATTGCATAAAAGATAATAGGCATGAAACTTGTGCTGAACTTTATGATGGTCGGCTTTTCACAATCTTCCGGGAGCAGGCGCTCTGTAAAGCTGAGCGCACTCCTGATATCATTGGAAGCTTCGTCGAGGTTGGTACCGTACTCGAAGTTCATGAATACAACTGAAGTGGCATCACTGGAAGTTGAGGTAATTTCTTTCAGATTACTGACAGAGTTAAGCGCATTTTCCAGAGGTCTGGTAACATTTGACTCAATATCTGATGCACTTGCCCCGGAGTAGGTTGTATATACCACCACAAAGGGCAATTCCATTTCAGGATAAAGATCTACAGGCAGTTGCATCAGCGAATAGATCCCAATGACCATCAGTCCGATAAAAATCAGGATCGTGGTAACGGGTCTTTTTACAGAGGCACTATATATACTCATCTTGCTTAAATTGAATTTGTGAAAACTATTTTATAAGCTCTACCTCGTCGCCATTGATCAGCCGTGCCTGCCCCTCGGATACAAGCATGTCTCCTTCTTTTATGCCGGATGATAATATTTCCAGCTGATCATCAAATCTTTTCCCCAGCGTCACTTCAACCCTCTCCGCCACATTATTCTTTTCGAGAAAGACAAAGCGGATATTGGTACCCTCCTGCAGCAGTACAGTGTGGGCGGGCACTACGAATGTTTCAACTTCTCCAAGGTCAAGCGATACTCTTACAAACATCCCCGGCTTGAGAATATCCTTCGGGTTAGGCAGCTCCAGTTCCGAAATAAACGATCGGCTTGCCGGATTGATGGTGGGTGAGATCCTGTAAACAGTGCCTGTGAATTTTTCACCTTTATAAACATCAGCCATAATATCAGCTTTCATTCCCCTTTTAATCAGCGGGTAGTACTGCTCAGAAATGTTCACATTGATTTTGAGAGGATTGACCTGCATTACCGTTACGATAGCAGACCTGCCTGACTGTGTGGTCGGCGTGCCTGAATACATCTCTCCATCCTCAAAATACTTTCCTGTCACCACCCCGTAAAACGGAGACTTCATAACGGTATTCTCTCTCATGAAATCGACATTCGTTTTCAGAACATCATACTGGGTCTTCATCTGATCATACTGCTGTTGTTTTGCACTTCCCGATTTAAGAAGAGTGTCAATCCTGCCAAGATCTTTCTGCTGGTTGCTCAACTGCAGTTCAAGCTGATACAGCTGTGACCTGTCCATAAGGAATAGTTTGTCCCCTTTATTAACCCTGTCACCGGTCTCAACATAAATTTTATCTATTCTCCCCGGCGCTGAAGGGGCAACATTTACCTCTTCAAAAGGCAGGATAGTTGAAGTATACTCAATTGTCCTGGCAATCTTTGTCTTTGCCAGGACCATAGTTTTTACGGGAATGATGACACGTTTGGTTTCATTCAACGACCCGGCAGAAGACGAAGCAGAATTTTTTCCTTTGGATGAACAGGCTGTAATCAACAGCACGGAAAGAGCTAACAGGGGAATTAATCTAGTGTATTTCATTATCTGGAATTTAAAAATTACAAAGTATTCTGATCATAGGTTGTTTAGAAGTTTATCCAGGGCAAGCTTGGTATTCAGGAGCTCCATCAGTGATGTGATGTAGTTGTTCTCCGCCTGGAGATACAAGGTATTCGCCTGGGTAAGTTCGAGGCTCGATGCCATACCCTGCCTGAATTTATTTTCCATGCTGGAATAGACCCTTTTGGATACGTCAATATTATCCTTCTGGCTAATATATTGCAGGTTTGCATTTACAAGGTCATATCTCAGCTGCTTCTCCTTAAGGAGCAACTGGTCGGCGACCATATCCCTGGTTGTTCTGGCTTTTTCCAGATTGATCGTGGCTTTACTGATCCTGAGGTATTTCTTACCACTGGCAAAAATAGGAACCGAAATCTGAAATCCTGTCACTGAATTCGGAAACCAGCTCAGACTGCCCAGCTGATCCCCCATTCCATTGGTACCATATGTATAAAACCCTGATATGGTTGGCAGCACAGCCGCTTTTTCTGCTTTAAGACTCAGGTAGGACAGTTTTTCCTGATTCTCAATAAGCTTATAATCAACATTTTGCCTGTGATCAAATTGTTGTGACAGGAGAGCGTCCACATTTATTTCAGCAATCAGATTGTCGAGAGTTTCAGTCAGAATCACCCTGCTGTCGGCCGGCAGTCCCAGCTGGAACCGAAGAAGGTTGTAATTGAATTCGATGGTTCTTTGCATGGAACTACGGCTGTTCTCTACCGCTGTGACATTTGAAACCATCTGATCGATATCGGTCGCCTCAGCCATGCCTGCATTATACATAGCCTGAGTGGACTTAAGGGTCTCCCTGAGATTGGATATATTGGCATCGAGTATCGTGAGGGACTTCTCTGAGATGAGTATCAGAAAATAAGCAGTAGCTACAGCTTCCCTTGTGTCCAGTTCAGATCGTACAAGGTTTTCTTCACTGAGTGTCCTCGCAAGCTTTGATGATTGTATCCCGATATAGACAGGTGCATTGAAAAGCAGCAGGCTTGCCTGAAATGCAGCACCCGAATTGAACTGCGATCCAAATGTGACCGGCACTTTTTCACCCGGTTTACCAAAGAAATCGCCCGGCAGAAGAGTAGTCATCAATTTCAGGTTATCATTAAAACTGCCTGATGCATCGATCTGTGGCAATGCATTTGTGATCATCTCCTTCAGGGCGATACGAGATGCCTCAACATCGAGTTTTGAAGAAATGACCATTTTGTTATGGTCAATGGCGTATAATTGAGCCTCCTTTAAAGAAAGCCTTAATTCCGTGCCCTGATCCTGGGCTCGCAGAATTGTGCCCATTAGTAAGATCAACAGGCTTACAGGAAGAAATAACTTGTTTTTCATTAGCCGTTTATGTAAGTATTTAATATGTAGCTTCCAACTTGTCGATGAGTTCCATACCCGCTGGTGTAGAGATTCCTCGCAGGTAATTGATAAACACGTTTTTTACTACCTCCCGCCGTGTGAAGTCTTCATAGGGATAGAGTTCAAAATCCATAATCGAGCGGCCAAGTGAATAAAGGCAGCGGTTTATTATATCCGGATTGATCTCTTTTCTGAAAAGTCCTTCCTTAACTCCCCTTTCTATCACCTGGATGTTACTCCTGAAGTCAGGCATTGCAGTCTTGTCATCCCTCTTCAGGAGAACATCATAATGATATTTTTTAAGATCTGCCTGAAATGCCGGACTCATATCCTGAAAATGGTCCCTGGTGCTCTCCAGAAGCCTGAATATAGCAGATATGGCATTCTCCGACTCCGCCAGTATCCTGCTCACCAGCGCTTTTTGTTTTCCGGCCATCAAGTGCAGAACACTGAGAAGCAACTCATCCTTATCAGAGAATACTTCATAGATGGTCCTCTTGGATATCCCCAGCTGGGCAGCAATTGAATCCATGGTAACCGACTTTATACCATATGTCCTGAATAAATTTGCAGCACCCTCAATTATCCTTTCTCTTATTTCCATAATTTTGAATATTGAAGATGTAATAATCAGAAAACTTTTTTAGTTTATAAAGTTTTATAAGTTTAATTCCGGTTTAAATCAGTAAAAAGCCGAAATTTACCGGTGAATGACGAAACAACTGAAATATGAAACACGATCCTGATCTCCGCATCACCGAATTAGGTCTTATTCTGCCCCCGGCACCGAGACCTGTAGGCATTTATAAACCGGTTCTGGCAGTCGGTAACTTTCTGTATGTATCCGGACAGGGACCTTTAAAACCCGATGGAAGTCTCATAACCGGGAGAGTTGGTGTTGATCTTGACACCGACGAAGGGAAGATGGCAGCCAGACAGGTAGGGCTTACAATGCTGTCAACGATAAAAACTCACTTTGGAGAGCTAAAGAAGATAAAACGGGTTGTCAAGGTATTAGGAATGGTTAACAGTGCCCCCGGCTTTGACAAACAGCCAGCTGTAATCAACGGATTCAGTGAGCTTATGGCTGAAGTATTCGGAGATGATAATGGTATCGGAGTGAGAAGTGCTGTTGGAATGATCCTTCCATCAAATATTGCGGTTGAGGTGGAGGCTATGTTTGAATTGTACTGAGATCAATGAAGAACAATAAGATGTCTGCTGAAAGGCCCTGGTATGCCATTGAGAATGAGAAGGAAGTATTTTCACCTTCTCTTCTGGTATATCCAGACCGTATTGAAAGCAATATAAAACAGATGACAGTTATTGCGGGAGACCCAGCCAGATTACGACCACATATCAAGACGCACAAGATGCCGGAAATAATCAGAATGCAGATGAATCATGGCATAAACAAGTTTAAATGTGCAACGGTATCCGAAGCAGAAATGACAGCCCGGTGCGGAGCTCACGATATTATGCTGGCGGTCCAGCTGGTCGGGCCCAATATTGAAAGGTTCTTCAGGCTGAAGGAAGCTTTTCAGACTACCAGCTTTTCATGCATGGTCGATTCCATTAAAATTCTCAGGGAACTTTCCGAAATGGCGGGTCGCTACAGCACCATTGCCGATCTATGGCTTGACATTAATGCTGGAATGGACAGAACTGGCATCAGACCGGGAAGAGAAGCCATGGAGATATACAGGTTGATTGGCACGCTGCCAAATCTGAAAGCAGCCGGACTGCACATCTACGACGGGCATATCAGGGACAGGGAATTCATCCTCAGGAAGAAGAACTGTGATGAAGCATTTATGCCTGTCCAAAAAATGCGCGATGATCTGCAATCAGAAGGATACGGAGAAATAAAAATTATTGCAGGAGGAACGCCCACATTCCCCGTCCATGCTATTAGAGGGGATGTTGATTCCAGTCCCGGAACAGTAATTTTATGGGACTATGGTTACAGTTCCTCATATGCCGATCTGAATTTTTTGCATGCAGCCGTTCTCTTCACCAGGGTTATCAGCAAACCGGCCGATGATATTGCCTGCCTCGACCTGGGCCATAAAGCCGTGGCATCGGAGATGCCCCAGCCAAGAATAATGATTCCCGGGATTGATGACCTGTCGATCATCGGCCATAATGAAGAGCATATGGTCATTAAAACCTCGCATGCCATTAATATGAAGCCCGGTGATGCCCTGTATGCCATCCCCTGGCATATCTGCCCTACTGTAGACCGTTATGATACAGTAAATATTGTTGATGGCTCCTCGGTAACAGGCCAGTGGAAGGTGGAGGCAAGAAGGAGGCAAATAACCATTTGATTTCTGTCCTGGTAAGATAAGATTTCAATAAACTTTTCAGGATCAGATTTGTTTATTGTAAAATCTTAACGCTTAACTTAATGGAGATGAATAATGGTTTGCATAATTTGAACTGGTTTGCCATAATTGTTGCCGCTGTGAGTGCATTTGTCCTGGGCGGATTATGGTACTCCCCCATCCTTTTTGCGAATAGATGGATGAAAGAAACAGGCATTACTGAGGAGACTACAAAGAATGCCAATATGACCAGAATTTTTTCCATTGGCTTCATACTTTCACTTATAGCATCCTTTTTCCTTGCCATGTTTATCGGGGCAAATGCAGGTGGCGGATATGGTGCAATGGAGGGATTCATGGCAGGACTGGGCTGGGTATTCACATTCATGGGAATCAGCTATCTTTTTGAATCCCGTACTCTTGCGCATTTTCTGATCAACTCAGGCTACAGCATTGTAAGCCTTACAGTTATGGGACTAATAATCGGAATCTGGCAGTAATTAGCGGTAGAGGTAAACAATCCCCCTGGTTTCCTTGCCGTCATAAACAATATCATCCCAGCCGAATGCAGTAATGATATAGAAATACACCCCCGGTGACGCCTTTCTGGAAGAGTCATTAATATTTCCATCCCATCCCCGCCATGCCCTCAGTCTTTCTCCTCCGCCGTTGAAGCTGTAAACTCTCAGACCGCTCCGGCTGAAAATCTCTATATTCAGCTGTCTGAGCGATTGAGCAGCCACCATAAAATAGTCATTCAGCCCATCGCCATTGGGAGTAAAAACATTGGGGATCTCAAGTTTGGAGGGGTCGACACTTATTGCATCGGATCTGAGTGAATCCACACAATGCAGAGCGCTTTCGACAGTCAGTTTTACCGTATAGTCTCCGGGCTTGTAATAGATATGGGGAGGGGGATTCATCAGGGTGGAAATACTGTCCTTATTTTCGCCAAATTCCCATCTGTAGATAGTAGCATGTATGGATTTATCGGTGAAGGCTACTTCCAGTGGCGCTTCTCCTTTGATTGGCTCAAAGGAAAAATCTGCTTTCACATGGATAGATTCATAGAAGAAGGATGATTCACTGACACAACCGAAGCTGTCTGTAACCATCAGGTTATAAGTAACATCGACAAGAGGAGGATCGAAAGTCTGGGGGTTTAGCAAAAAATCAGGCTGAGGTATTGTCGAGAAAGGATCAGATGACCAGAGAAAACCAACTCCGTTTGGAAGCTTTACCTGAAGGCCATTAACCGGATTCCTGTAGTAAAAGGTGTCGGCAGCAGCTTCCCCGTTCAAAGCCACATAATCGCATGTCCTGTTCTGAAGTCTGGCAGATGAATATGGTTTGTCGGCAAAGATCCATCCCACCAGACTTGTATCATAGCCTCCGCTGATAATCACCTTGTAGCCTCCATCCGAAAGATTATCTGCGGTGGATGTAATAACCCCCGAAGAGGTTTTTATCAGGGAGCTAAAACTTTTTGTCGCATCACTCCACTGATACCAGGAAAAGTTAAACGGTGCGGTTCCCTTTGGACTGGAAGCAATGAGTGTTCCTTTCTGGGATCCTGTATTATTGCAGTAAATAAAAACAGGATCCTTTTCAGCAGGAATTGATGGATAAGATGTGTAACGGACAGCCTGCATCCCGGGAGCTGAAAGCTGTGCTTTGGCAAGGATAGGCACCAGTAGGACTATGATCAAAAAAAGATTACGCAAGGTTAGTCAGATCTTAATAACAAAAACGGTCACTGGAACATTTTGGTATTCATTCTGCAAGTATAATAAAATATGATCAATCCCTGCCTCTCAATCGAGATGAAACACCTCTTCCATATTTGCCCACCATTCGCCCTTCCTCCTGGTGGCTACCGGGTCCTGCATCGGTTCCATGACTGCCCACCATTCCTGTGTCCTGGAATCTTCTGCCATTTTTGCCATATCGGCTTCGAAATCGTTGCCGGTATATTCAAAATAGGCATAAAGCATGTCGTCCTTATGGAAAATTGAATAATTGCTGATATTGCATTTTTTTATCATCTCCAGGACTTCGGGCCAAACAGCTGCATGATATTTTCTGTAGCTCTCGAATTTTTCAGGTCTTACTCCTATTATCTGTCCGTATCGTTTCATAATATGTTAATTTATATTTTAGTCTTCAAAATTGCTGTTAAACCCTTCTCTCAAACCGGGAACAAGATGCATGACCGCTTCTTGCTTAAATTGATCCGCTTATTCCGATCAGACAGGATGAGAGTATAATTATAAACATGGAAAATATCATAAGGACATACACCTTTACTGAAACTCCCCTCCACTCTTTCCTGTATAAACCCCAGAGAGTGGCAAATACGATGGTCAGACCAACAAGAATACCCCAGGAAGTAAAGGTAAATGGTCCCATCTTGCTCTTGCCCATTCCGTAAAAAATAAACTGCAAGAACCAGAGCAATCCAGCTGAAAGTGAGAATATATAATTGTAAATCAACACTTTTGAAGTAGAGCATTTAAGGTAATCGTTAAGTGATCTGTTGCGTATTCCCAGAAAGAGGCACCATATTATCGTGGTAACAAGGGTGCCTGAAAGCAAGATCAGCATTACAGGAATGGTAGTAAATAAGGGATTGGCTCCGGATCGCTCAAAAAAATCAGCGAGAGGTTTTCCCTGTTCCATTCCCAGCGACATTGCCGAACCTGTTATTCCTACAAGGATTGAAGCAAAGACTCCTTTAACAAAATCAAATTCAACATTGGCATTCTGCTTTTCATTGGCTGATGTTATCCTGTCCTTCAGATATCCCGCCACCCCGGAAAGAGCGATGCCACAGCATGCTACTGCCACACCGGCAATAAGCAGGTTTCCGCCCGAGCTCTCGATCATTATTTTCAAACGTCCGTCAAGCATGGGAGGAATAAGAGTGCCCAGGGCAAGTATCAACCCCAGGGAGAGAGCGTAACCGAGCGAGATCCCAAGGTAGCGTAGTGATAATCCAAATGAGAGGTTGCCTATTCCATAAACTGCACCAAGGAGAAAAACCCTCCACAATACATCCGATGGAACAGCTTTATAAATATTCAAAAAACCCGGAATAAAAATTAAACATGCAACCAGGGGAAAGAGGATATATGCTCCGGCGCTGTAAATAAACCAGTATGTTTCCCATTTCCAATCTTTTATCTTTCCAAATGGAATTGCAAAACTGCCTGCGGAAAAGGCACCTGTGGAAATAAGCAATAATCCGCTAAAGATGGTCAGGTTCATTAAATAAATTCTCAGATCGGTTTCGAAAATAGTTCACGAAATATGAATTTCATAAGCTCATACAATTATAATAAAAATATAGATATCAAGGGATTCTGTCCGTCAAATTCCCGGCCTGGTTAACAGCATTCCAGATCTCCGGTGCTTTTGCCCCCGTTTAGTGGGGTTGGTGGACAAAGGTCCTGGAGGGCGAAGGGCAGCCTTAAATAAGTGTTGATAAGTATTGGTTTTTAATTTTTAACATACTTCCTTCAAAAGACTCTTATTGCTAAATTTGCGGTCCCGGATATGCTGTAATTCCGATAATAATATGACAACCAATTATCTTAATGATCTGAATGACTCTCAGAAGCAGGCGGTTATAAACTCTGAAGGTCCTTCTCTTGTTATTGCCGGAGCCGGGGCGGGGAAAACGAGGGTTCTCACTTACCGTATAGTACACCTGCTGAATAATGGTGTGGCAGCCCGCAAGATTCTTGCACTTACTTTTACAAACAAGGCTGCAAAGGAGATGAAGGAAAGGATCACCCGGATAGTTTCACCCGAAATATCCCGTTACCTCTGGATGGGTACCTTTCATTCAACATTTGCTAAAATATTGAGGATGGAGGGTAAAAATTTAGGATACAAGCGAAACTTTACCATCTATGACACTTCTGATTCCAGGAGCCTTATCAGATCTGTAATCAGGGAAATGAATCTTGATGACAACATCTATAAGCCAGGAGCGATTGCTTCCAGAATATCCGCTGCAAAGAATAACCTTGTAACAGCCGCAATGTATGCAGCTGACTCATCCATGCAGGATTATGACAGGTCGAGCAGGATGCCGCTCCTTTCAGAAGTGTACAGAACCTATGCCGGCCGCTGCTTCAGGGCAAATGCGATGGACTTTGACGACCTCCTCTTAAATACCAACATCCTGTTCAGGGACTTTCCTGCGGTCCTCGCATCATACCAGGAGAAGTTCACCTATCTACTGGTTGATGAATACCAGGATACAAACTATTCGCAGTACCTGATCGTTAAAAAGCTCGCAGCCGCACATCACAATATCTGCGTAGTCGGGGATGATGCACAGAGCATCTATTCTTTCAGGGGAGCCAGAATAGAGAATATACTTGAATTCAAAAATGACTACCCTGATTATAAGCTTTATAAACTCGAGCAGAATTACAGGTCGACCCAGACTATCGTAAATGTTGCGAATACAATTATTTCAAACAACGAAGGACAGATACAGAAAAATGTTTTTTCCAGGAACGAGACAGGGGAAAAGATACAGGTCTTTCAATCTGTAACAGATTCAGATGAAGGATTCAATATCTCATCCGATATTTTTGACAAGAAATTTTCTTTGCAGCTAAACTGGTCCGACTTTGCCATACTATATCGTACAAATGCCCAGTCGAGGATATTCGAGGAGACGCTTCGCCGGAAAAACATTCCTTATAAGATCTATGGAGGGCTTTCATTCTACGAGAGGAAAGAGATCAAGGATATCCTGGCCTATTTCAGGATGGTCATCAACCCTGAAGACGAGGAAGCTCTCAAGAGATCCATCAATTATCCAAAGCGCGGAATCGGAGACACCACTGTTCAGAAGATACTGGAACTTTCTATCACAATGGGTACTGCCGCGTGGAATATTCTTCAGGAGGCAGAAAAATACCACGAACATTTCAATTCCGGAACAATCAAAAAATTATCGGGATATGTCACTGTTATCAATGGCGTAAGACTTAATGCAGATACTACCGATGCATACGCAAAGGCAAAGGAGATTACACTGGCTTCAGGGATTATGAGAGAGTTAAGGGACGGCAGATCTATTGAGGAGGTCAGCCGCTATGAAAACCTGGAAGAGCTTCTTAATGCCATAAAAGTCTTCACAGAGGATGCCGAAACAAACGGCGAACCGTCGATTCTGGAAGCATATATGGCAAATGTTGCCTTGCTTACTGACCAGGATACCGAAAAGGAAGAGGATCGCAACAAGGTTACCCTGATGACCATGCATTCAGCCAAGGGACTGGAATTCAAACATGTGTATATTGCAGGAATGGAAGATACACTTTTCCCTTCGCCAATGTCATCAGGAAGCGCCCGTGAACTTGAGGAGGAGAGACGATTATTCTATGTGGCTGTTACACGTGCTGAAAAGCAGGCAACACTGAGCTACGCACTGAACAGATATAAATGGGGTAATCTTGAAAGATGCAGCCCCAGCAGGTTCCTCCGTGAGATAGACCAGAAATACCTGCACTATCCACAGACAGGAGGCAAACCATTCGGACCAAACAGGAATGCCGGTATAAAGCCATCTTCCGTACGTGAGGAACCGGGTAAATTCATCAATGAAGAAAGGCTGAAAAAGATCGGAAAAACAACTGTTTCATCAGCCACCCGGTATAATGGTACTGATCCATCTCTTTTCGTGGTTGGAGATTCTGTAAAGCATGAAAGATTCGGAAATGGAAAGATCCTGGCAATCGAAGGACAAATTCCAAATACAACAGCAACTGTTGAATTCGAAAAGGAGGGGAGTAAAAAGCTGCTGCTCCGCTTTGCCAGGCTGGTAAAGATATGAAAACAATAACCCTCTATCTTTTACTTAGTGCCCTGTCCGAAATTTATCTTTGAAAATGTATAGCCTTCAGTGGATATCGTATGCTTGAAATGCTCATCGATCTCTTTGGTTTCCATCTTTATAATGAGATCTTTATTCTTATCAAATTCCTGTAGAGCAAGCATTACTGCACCTTCAAAACCGGGGTAATTATAGTATGCAGGCATTCCCGATTTTCCCCAGTATTTTGTGTCGGATTTCACTTTGAAGTCTCTTGTCATCCATACAAGTGAGAATCCGGCTCTTTCAGGGTCTACTACTTTATATTCTTCGCATTTATAACCCGCAATAGCGCGTAAATTACCTGTTTTGGTCACTTCGGGCTGCCTGGTCTTCTCACTTCTGTTTTTGGCCTGTGCAGCCAGTGCTGAATCAGATGGGATTGCTGAAATTGTGCCGATTTTTGATTGCATATTTAAAAGGCTCATAAAAGCCCGGTTATCGTTATCAAATATGAATGATGTCGTTATTACCGTTTTACTGTCTTTCGGGTCTACAGTTTGGAGGTCCACACCTGCATCTCTACTGTCGGTGTTATAGTATGTGTAAAAATCAGACTTGATCACATCTTTCTTTTCATAGTTCTCCATTTGCATGTAGATTCTGCCCGTAAAATCATAATTGTCCTTGTATTTAATATCGATCTTCCCGCCAAAAAGTCCTGTGTTCCTATTCCCGGAAGTTGTATTTCCATTGGATCCCCCGGTATTTTCACTATTATGTATACTATCCTCTCTTGCTTTTTTGTCCCTTTCGTCCTGGGCACTTTTATCCAGAGAAGAATCAATTTTGTGATCGATCTGTCTGTTAATTGCCCTTCGAACGGCTCCAAATTGGGCACGGGATACATTGGGCAGCAATAACAACAATCCCATAAAAAGAAGGATAGATCTTGCTTTCATAATAATTAATATTAGAAGAATTTAGTAAGTAAATTTACAATATTTAAACAAATATTGTCGGTTTAGGGTTCAAAAGAATTAACCTTCATATATAAGTAGAGCCGTTGCATGCAACGGCTCTACTTATAAACAGGGTTTATGCTGCTGCCACCTCAACAACAGGCTCTTTCTCACGAAGCACTGATTCATACAGAGTGGCAAATGAACTGCTAATCCACATTAGTGCGGGAAATATACCAACGATCAGCATTATGATCCCGAAAATCACTATAAAGATCGATACAAAACCCATGAAAAAAATCTGCCATCCATGTCCTTTTGTCAGTTTCCAGCTTAATTCAACCGCTTCGATAGGATCAAGCTTTTTGTCCATTATTATATAGGAGACAAAAGCAAGACGGCATCCGATTATGATTCCGGGAACAATGAGTGCAAATAAACCCAGCACTACCAGAGCAAATACCAACAGGTTAGCGAGTATGATATGAAGATAGTTCTGCCAAAATCCTTTTATCAGGTATTCAAAATCGGGTTTTGTCTTCCTAACTGCCTGGACAAAGATCATATTGCCACCATATTCAAATACCGGCTTTACCAGAAATGTGTAAAGCATTGCCAGTAATGCAAAGAAAGCAGCGAATATTCCAAACATACCAATAACGGGTAGAAAATCCATATTATGTCCGAAATGATGGCCCATATTCCATGGAAGATCATGAAGATCCGAAATATTAAACTTAAAATTGAACATTTTAAGCGGCGAGGTAATAATTGCCAAAATCAGAATTACCAGGAACAACCTGAGGAAATTATCCATCATAACCCTCCAGCCCGTACTGAAGCTGTTTCCAAAACCAGGTACCAATGTGTATTCATTACTAGTTTCCATTTTTACATATTTTAGAATTTAAGAACCTGTGAACATTTATGAAGCAAATTTATATCGCCGGTTTTTAACGGGCAGCATACTTTAGTAGTGATTTTGTTATTTCCTACTTTAGTATGTAATACAATACTATGGTAGTGGCTATTTTTGAAGTTTAGGTTTAAACAGATTTACATATCTTTATATGATGTTGCAATATCTCGGATATTTAATATTTATTCTGACGGTTGCTCTCGCTTCCGGGAGTGTGGTACTGTCATCGAGGCTAAGAAACAGATATCGCCATGGGATATTTACAACGCTGCTATATTTCCAGGTCTTTATTTTTACTTTCGGATTCTATGGCATATGGGGACAGGTAGTAATAAAAACTTTTCTGTCATCCTTCATCTCAGCAGAACTACTTCAGAGGTTCTGTGATATTTCAATGCTAATGGGATTGCCATTTCTCGTTTTTGCATGGTTAATGCTGATTCAGTTTTCATTTGGAATATCAGGAAGGGAGATAAATAAATGGTTAGTACCATGGTTCCTACTGATTAATTTCTCCTTGATTATTATTTTGGGATATTTCATTGCCAAAACAACTTCACTGATTCCAATCTCCCTGATTAAATATTACTTTATTTCTATGCACTTCATCTATTCTCTTATTTCCTCTTTGCTGATAGTATTTCCAGTGAAGGGAAAATCAATTATTCATGCATATGACACCAGGAGAATAGGTCCCGGAATATTCCTCGTAATGGTTTTGCAATGCTTACCATTACTGTTTTATAGCTCGCAACCATATATTGCTTTAATTTTTACAATTGCATTTTTTTCAGGCAACACATTTCTGCCGCTCTACCTGAATTACGGCACATTGCTTTCCAGTATACCCGATGAGAATAAGAAAGATATCTCACTTGATGATTTCTGCAAGAGATTTGAAGTATCCCCGAGAGAAACAGACATTGTTCGCGAAATATGCAACGGACTAAGCAATAAGGAGATATCGGACAAGTTATTTATCAGTCTGCAGACAGTTAAGGATCATACCCACAGGATCTATATTAAAACAAATGTAAGAAACCGGGTCCAGCTTATAAATCTTGTCACGGAATCGGTAATCAGCTGAGATGATATTTTATGTTAGTTCGGGCTGCCATCCGGGAGAAGGATTGATTTGGTCCGGGAACTTAAGGTAAACGATTAATGCTCCGTTTTTAAATTCAAGAGAGAAACTATAGGATATTGATTCGTTTAATGTTGCCATCCACCAATTTCGTATTTTCCTCTGTTCCAGTGGGTACATGAGTCCTCTAGATGTGATTTCAGTTTCCGGATCAATGGAAAATATGGAAATTTGCTGACCCGGAAAGGATGAAAGAGTGGAACTTTGCTTCATAGGAACCAGTACTCCTGTATCTGTCACCATCATTACCTTCATTTCCCCTGAGTATTCCGCAAGAAGTGAAATATTTCCAATGGTATGATCTTCCCTCTTCCCTGTCGCACCGAGGATTATCAGATTTTTGAAGCCCCTTTCCGAGCACCATAGGACTGCCTTTGTGAGGTCATTCGTTTCCTGGTCTGAATTCTGGAAAATCCGGTCATGAAACCTTCCGGCTATTGATTTGTTGAGCGAATCCATATCACCTATAATTGCGTCAGGCATAAATCCTCCTTTAATAAGGTTTTCAGCACTGCCGTCACAACAGATAATCCTGACAGCATTTTTAAGATATCCTTGTGGTATCTCATGTTGGGGAAAATTGCCGTTGGCAACTATTACTGTATATGAGGTATCTGATTTTTTATCCATATGAAGATAATCTTTACTTTTTTCTGATCGTTTTTCTCCAGGCTCTCAGCCCTGCAAATGACATTATACCATAAATCACATACAGCACGACCGTCGGATAAAGTCCACGTGTAAAGAACAAAACTGATGCCGTGGTATTTACAACAATCCAGAGGAACCAGTGTTCATAAATCTTGCGTGCCAGCATCCATGTTGCAATAATTGAAAGAGATGTTATGAATGAGTCCCTCACAGGAACAGGAGAATCAGTCAGCCTGGTAAGTACCAGCCACATGACTGCGTATAATAAAATAAAAATTGCTGCAAGTATAATCCCCGTATTAAATTTCAGATGAGTTACCTGAAGTTCCTGATTTGCTTTACTATCATCCCCCTTGCTCCCTTCAAATGTGGAATCCGTTGTAAGTATCTCCAGGTCATCTTCCTGTCCCTTCTCCATGACATAGCCAGTGCCCCGTGCCCGGCCTTCACCGGGGTTTCGGCCAGCTATGCCTGAGCCTTTGGCCCACCAGTACCATCCCAGAATACTTATCACCAGATAGTATCCCTGAAGGCTCATATCAGCATAGAGCTTCCCCGAGAAAAAGACCCAGATATAGACGGCAGAGGTAATGATGCCTACGGGCCACAGCCAAAGAGTCTGTCGGATCTCCAGAAAAACATACAAAATCCCGGTCACCGCACCGAAAATTTCAAAAAAATTACCTGTGATCCAATCAAATATCATGAATTAATTGTATTTAGATCAGAATTTAAGTCCTATTCTGACCATAAAGTTAGTGCCGGCCTGAGGGAAATAATACGACCATGACTGTTCAATGCCATCTTCATACCAGTTACCTCCATAACCATTACTAATATAGAGGTTATTGAAAATATTATTGACAAGAATCTGAAACTGAACACCTTTCATATTTCTGACGACAGGTTCATAATCGAGCCTGATGTTGTTTACAAGATAGGGATCGATCATACGGTCAGAACTCATTGTGTTATCGACGTATTGTCTGCCGACATATTTGCTTATAAAATGCAGTTCTGTCCCTCTATGGATCTTAAAACCAATATCACTTGCGGATATTACCTCAGGAGAGTATGCAATATCTACCTCTCCCAGATTTCTGGAATAATAACCGGATGAACCGTCTGAAGTATTATAATCAGTATAGTATTCCGTAAAATTCCTGATCCGGCTGCGGCTCAGGGTAAGATTCAGATTCCAGACTATAAAACCAGCCGGTATGATCCCTGCGGTTATCTCAACTCCGGCCCGGTAGCTTTCCGGGACATTTGTCATTATAGAGTATCCTACATCGCTCAGCTCACCTGTGGGGACAAGCTGATCCTTGTATATCATGCCATAGAGATTTATACCTAATGAATTATTTCCGGTCCTTAGTTTGTAGCCCAGTTCTGTGTCGTAAAGTGTTTCAGGTTTCGGCATAGCGGAGGGATCTCCTGCAGCCTCTTTAAAATCTTCCCTTGAGGGTTCCCTATTAGCAACCGAGAAGGACAAATATGCATCCTGGTTGGAGGTAATTGAATAGAAAATGCCTGCTTTGGGATTGAAAAATCCAAAATTGTGTTCCTGGCCCAGATCCTTCAGATCGTCATCAATACCACTCATTTTATAGAGAATGTGCCTGTACTGGATATCTCCGAAAATGCTTGTCCTGTCCGACAGGGAATAATTTACTTTTGCATAAATGCTCACCTCATCCTTTCTGGCTTTGTTAAAATACCACTGATAATCTTTCTCCGTGCTCCCTGCATACTTCATCCAGATAATATTCCCGAAGTGGTCGCCCCGATAGGTGTTCAAACCGCCGCCGGCAGTAACTTCAAGACGTTCCTTCTGGTATTTCAGGGAATAAATAAGTCCGTAAAATTCATTTGACAGCCATTTCCTTCTGATAAGATCTGTAGTTGTCAGAACCGAATCACCCAGTGAAATATTCGCTAGCCCGTAATCGGAATAATTCTGATCCTCCCTGTATTCTTCATAATAACCTTTGCCCTTTGTATAATGCAGGGCAGTGTGAAGGGAAAGATAATTGCCCAGTTTCTGGCTGTATGTCAGCTGAAAATGGTCTTGCTTGTAATTGTCGCTCTCATTATCATAATATTTAAGATTTCCTGATTCATCCGTATATTCTCCTGCCGGATTGTATCTTCTGTTGACTGAAAGCATTTCTTTAGGAACTCCCCACCAGCCTATTCCGGTATGTTCCTCACCAATAAGGATATTTGCCTTAAGCATTGAATTCCCGGATCTGAATATTCCGGTAATGTTTTCTGATCTGTGTTTTGAACCTGTCCGTTCAATATATCCGTCACTTTTTATATCGGAATAACGCATTGTCAGTCCAAATTTTCCTCCCAGCATCCCGCTCCCTGCCGAAACCATGTTTTTGATCGAATTGAAAGATCCAGCTGATGAGGATACCTGGGCAAAAGGCTGATTTTCAGGATTTACCGTTTGAAGACTGATTGTGGCGCCAAATGCTCCGGAGCCGTTTGACGATGTTCCTGCACCTCTCTGGATCTGAATATTTTCAACAGAGGACGCCAGATCAGGCAGGTCGACCCAGAATACCTGCTGAGACTCGGCATCGTTCAGGGGAATGCCGTCAATTGTGACATTAATCCTGTTGGCGTCGGTACCCCGGATCCTCATACTGGTATAACCGATGCCATTGCCTGCCTCTGAAGTTTCGACAAAAGATGGTGTCAGATTTAATATATATGGCATGTCATAACCAGTATTTTGCCTTCTCACCTGTTCTCTGCCAACTTCAGAATAAGCCAGCGGAGCATGTGCGCCTGCACGGGTTGCGCTCACCAGCACATCACCTGTCTGAAAGGTCTTTTCAGCAAGCGAAATGTCAAGGCTTAAATCACCCGTAAGATGTATCTCCCTTTTTGCTGTTTCGTACCCAACATAGGAACATAACAAAGTGTAGTCCCCGGATTTAAGGCCTTTTATCATATAAGCCCCATTGGAATCCGTATGTACCCCTCCTGAAGTATTAACTATTGTTACGGTTGCCCCGGCAAGAGCCTTTCCAGATGTATCAGTTACTTTACCACTGATGATTAATGCGTTATCCTGTACTGCAAAAAGAGGTGCCAGGGTTAAAAGATTTATCAGTATCGAATATGCCAGTTTTCTCATGACAATTAATAATTATTTTATTAAGTGTGATAAAATGAGGCTGGTGTGTGAAGCTGATGTGTATTATACTCTTCCTTCCCTCCGCCGGCATTACCCGGATCAGGTTTAAGGGTGTGATCTCAGCCCGTAGTATTAAGGCACCCCATTTTATAATGTGGTAAAGATACTACCTTTTAAACTAATAAATCGGAGATTTTACTCCCAATTTTTAGGATTAATGAAAAATATTACTGATATTCAAATTATTAATAACATGAATGTTCAACAGTTTGTGGATTCAATTTATTTGTAAATTTGCAGGTTAAACAGGGGGATAATAATGAATAGACTGCTTGAAAAGCTTAATTATAAAGGAAATAACAGAATTGCAGTACTTAATGCAGAAATTAATTTTGTGGAGAATATATTTCAGGAACTAAGGGAAGTAACTATTGATAAAGAGATTGATCCGCGTTTTCCTTATGAATTCATAATGATATTCGTGAGAACGCAGGCTGAAATTGAGAACTTAGCCTTGGTTGCGCTTCATAACTTGTTGTGTGACGGATTGTTATGGTTTTGTTATCCTAAAAAAACCTCAAAGAAATATACTTCCACAATAGACAGGGATCACGGTTGGAAGACCCTGAATAATGTCGGTTTTTATGGGATCAGACTGGTGGCAATAGACGATGACTGGTCGGCCATGAGATTCAGAAGTGTAAAATTTATTAAGTCGTCTTCAGCAAAATTTGCAAAATGAACGCCCAATTCTCTGTTTTATGATTAAAACTATTAAGATAGAGACTCCTTTGGGAGAGATGGTTGGCGGGGCGACCGACGACGGACTATGTCTTCTTGAATTTACGGACAGACGAATGTTGCCAACAGAATATAAGGATCTTACCAGATTGTTAAAAATGACAGTTGTGGATGGCTCCAATATTCATCTTGCAGCTCTTCGTGAACAGTTAAATGAATATTTTGAAGGAACCAGAAAAGATTTTGATATCCCTATTGTAGCTCCCGGTTCAGATTTTCAAAAAGATGTATGGAAGGAACTGATGGAAATTCCTTACGGCACTACCAGGTCATATCAGGAACAGGCCAATGCTCTGAGAAGGCCGGAATCAGTAAGGGCAGTCGCGAATGCCAATGGTATGAACAGGATCTCCATAATCATTCCCTGTCACAGGGTAATAGGCTCTGATGGGAGCCTCACCGGTTATGGGGGAGGATTAAAAAGAAAAAGATGGCTACTCGATCACGAGAAAAAATATTCAGGCAAATCTGTCGAATTACTTCTCTTCTGACAAATTCTTATTATTTAAAACCTTAAATACAACAAGATGAAAACCAGTAATTTACAGAGACTCATCCTTCCGCTCGTGTTAATTTCAGCATTAATATTGCTTGCAGGATGCGCTAATAATGAAGCTGTTGATCAATGTCTTACCGGACATAAATATGGTTTTTTGGGCGGACTTTGGCATGGATTTATCGCTCCGTTTGACTTTATCGGGATGCTTTTCGATAAGCAGATCACGATGTATGCCCAGAACAATAACGGAGGATTGTATGCGCTGGGATTTCTGCTTGGCAGCGGTGGATGGGGATTTTTCAGCAGCAAAGGTGCCAGCAGGGTAAGAACAGGAAGGGTTAATTTTCAGTCTCAGAAATTCGATCAGGCTGAGGTAGTGGAATAGGGGTATAATCAATAAATTCAGGTAAATTGCAGCAATATACCGGCAAATTTTGAGGCCTGTACAAAAAAAAGACAGGTTCATAGTCTGTTTTTAAAGAAAAAGTGTTTTATTTGCATATTGAAAAAAGAGAAATGAAATTTGTACTTAATAACTGGTGGTGGCAGATCTTACTCTTGAGAGCCCGGAGATGAGATAGCCCTGCTATATTTTGCAATATAACAACGACCTGTCGGACTTCCGACAGGTCGTTTTGTTTTAAAACGGAATTTAATCAGAACAAAATGAAAGCATCAAAATTAATTACCAGCCTGCATCCCTTTCCACCCGGACTGGCAGATATTATAACTCCTGTAACAATCTACCTGAAAATCAGAGACAGGTTTCCCAACACCATTTTGCTGGAAAGCTCTGATTACCATGGCAACAATAACAGCATGAGCTATATCTGCTTTGATGTCCTTGCAGAATTTAAAGTCGAATGCCATAAAATACAGATTAATTTTCCTGATGGCAATCAGGAACGCATTGTAGTCAGGGATAAAAAGACAGTGGCTGAAAGTTTCAATGCATTTCTTAAATCATTTGTAATTGAGAAATCTTCTGATAATTCAGGAATGCCTGCGAACGGATTATTCGGATATACAACCTATGATGCAGTGAAATATTTCGAGGACATAAAGTTCAAACAGGCCGGAGAGGGCAGCTACCAGATACCCGATATGTATTATTCTGTTTACAGGTATATTATTGCAATAAATCATTTTAACAACAGGATCTTTCTTGTTGAAAATCTTCCCGAGGGTGAAACCGGTAGAATTGAGGAGGTAAAGAGTCTTCTCAGGAACAGGAGTCTCGGATCTTTTCAGTTCATGCCATTAAATAATGAAAAATCGAATCTTAAGGACGAAGAATATATTGAAATGGTATCAGAAGGCAGAAAGAACTGTTTCAGGGGTAATGTTTTCCAGGTGGTGCTCTCCAGGCAGTTCAGCCAGCAATTTATCGGAGACGAGTTCAATGTCTACCGTGCATTAAGGAATATCAATCCCTCACCCTACCTTTTCTACTTCGATTATGGAGGATACAAGCTCTTCGGATCATCTCCTGAAGCACAGCTGATTATTGAGAAGGGATTTGCAAAGATCAATCCAATTGCAGGAACATTCAGGCGCTCCGGTGACGATGAGGAGGACCGGCAGCTTGCAATCGACCTTGCAAATGACAGCAAGGAAAATTCAGAACATGTCATGCTGGTCGACCTGGCCAGAAATGATCTCAGCCGGAATTCCGACAAGGTATATGTAAAGACATTCAGAGAGGTGCAATTTTACTCACATGTGATTCACCTGGTATCTGAGGTGGTGGGAGAACTTAAGTCAGGGTTTAACCCAATAAGGGTATTCGGTGATTCATTTCCGGCAGGAACCCTGTCTGGAGCGCCAAAATTCAAAGCCATGGAGATTATTGACTCCCTGGAGAATCAGAATCGCGGTTTTTACGGGGGTGCAATAGGATATATCGGATTTAATGGCGACATAAATCATGCTATTATGATACGTTCATTTCTAAGCAGGAATAATACTCTCTATTATCAGGCCGGGGCAGGAATAGTTGCAGCCTCAGTTGAACAAAATGAACTTAATGAAGTGAATAATAAACTTGGTGCCCTGAAAGCCGCAATTGAAATGGCAACCGGCATCTGAATTTAAATTAGGCAATGATGAAAATTCTGGTACTTGATAACTACGATTCCTTTACATATAACCTGGTTCATGTTATGAAAGAACTGACCGGAGGGCCTGTTGATGTACGAAGGAATGATGAGATCTCCCTCGGGGAAGCCGGAAAATACGATAAGATTATTATATCTCCCGGTCCCGGCATTCCTGATGAAGCTGGCATAACTAAAAGCCTCATCAGCCATTTTGCCTCTTCACGAAGCATTCTCGGTGTATGCCTGGGTTGTCAGGCTATAGCTGAAGTATTCGGAGGAAGCCTGATAAATCTACAGAAAGTCTATCATGGTGTAAAGACTGACATTATTGTCACCGATGAAAGCGAAAAATTATTCCGGGGTATGCCTCAAAATTTTGAAGCCGGCCGCTACCATTCATGGGTTGTAAATGAAATGGACTTTCCTTCCGGCCTCGGGATTACCGCCAGGGATGAAGAAGGAATGATAATGGCTCTCTCTCACAGGGAATATGATGTAAAAGGTGTGCAGTTCCATCCTGAATCAGTTATGACGGAGTATGGAAAAAAGATACTCCGTAACTGGATGGAGCTTTAAGCATAATTCTGAAAATATATGTTAAAAGATTAGAATAAATGAAAGAAATTCTTCAAAGACTGACTTCCCATCTCACACTCGGCAGGGAGGAGGCAAAAAATGTATTAAAAAAGATCGCAGCAGGTGAATATAATAACTCACAGGTCTCTGCATTTCTTACCGTCTATATGATGCGGATGATAACCGTCCATGAACTGGCCGGCTTCAGGGATGCCCTGCTGGAAGCTTTGCCTGGCAACCGACCTTTCTGAATTCAATGCGATAGACCTTTGCGGAACAGGTGGCGATGGGAAAAATACCTTCAACATCTCAACCCTGTCATCATTCGTGGTAGCCGGAGCAGGTGGAAAAGTTGCAAAACATGGCAATTACGGTGTATCATCAGCATGCGGTTCAAGCAATGTTCTTGAATATCTCGGATATAAATTTACAAGCAACCGGGATTCCCTCAGAAATCAGATGGACAAGGCAAATATCTGTTTCCTGCATGCTCCCCTGTTCCATCCGGCTATGAAAGCTGTGGGCCCGATAAGAAGGGAACTAAGTGTAAAAACATTTTTCAACATGCTTGGACCAATGGTAAATCCTTCATTTCCACAAAATCAGCTTGTTGGAGTTTGGAATCTTGAGACAGCCAGATTATACAATTATATCTACCAGCAGACTGATAAAAATTATACAATAATTTATTCCCTCGACGGTTATGACGAGATCTCTCTGACAAGTGAGTTCAAAATGATATCAAATCATGAGGAAGATCTCCTGGACCCTGAAAAGATTGGTTTTACCCGTCTAATGCATGATGACATTAAGGGTGGTTCAACAGTCGAAGAATCGGTCAGAATATTTATGAGAATAATTGATGGTGCAGGCACTGATGCCCAGAAGTCAGTAGTTATCGCCAATTCCGGACTGGCACTTAAGAAGCTTTTCCCCCTCAAAGAATCTGCAGGCATGCTTTGCCCTTGCTGAAGATTCATTGCAGGGAGGAAAGGCAAAATCAATGTTGAATAAACTCCTTGAACTCTAAAAGATGAATATTCTCGAAAAAATCGTTTCGGTCAAACGGGAAGAGGTGAGATACAGGAAGAGATTGAATCCGGTGAACATGCTTGAAAAATCGCTTCACTTTAAACAAGCGATGCCATCATTCCTGGAAGCATTAGCCAATCCAGGACCCTCGGTGATCGGCGAGTTCAAAAGAAAGTCTCCCTCCAGGGGAGATATAAATCTATCTGCAGATATCCTTAAGGTAGCGCTCGGTTACCAGGATGCAGGGATAGCAGCCATATCTGTTCTTACCGACAGTGATTTCTTCGGTGGATCAGGCTCCGATCTTAAGGAGCTTCCGGATTACTGACAATACCAGCCCTCAGGAAGGATTTTATCGTCGACGAATACCAGGTTCTGGAGTCAAAGTCTATTGGCGCATCAGCTATTCTCCTGATAGCAGCTATCCTGAGTAAAAAGGAGGTTGATCTGCTTTCAGGTATTGCAGGCAGTCTAGGAATGGATGTCCTCTTTGAGGTCCATGATCCCGAAGACCTTGACAAGATGAGTCAGAATATAAAAATTATTGGTGTCAATAACCGCAATCTAAAGACTTTCGGAGTTAGTACGGAAAACTCAAATGATCTTTTCAGCTACCTTCCGGAACATTGCGTGAAGGTTGCGGAAAGCGGCATCCGGACCATTGAAGATGTAAAGGATTCTTTTTAGGGTGGGATATGATGCGTTTCTGATCGGAGAAAATTTTATGAAGTCAGAAGATCCAGGGAGCACTGCGAAA
>CAWBLL010000017.1:0-12234 GCA_963789465.1 uncultured Bacteroidales bacterium | reverse complement strand
GAACTTTCTGATCATCTGATCTGGTTGCTGTCTACCTGACAAATCCTGAACTGTTCTCCATAAATACACTGACCAGCCGAATAAATGTAAGGTATGATAAGGATTACGATCTCCCGGGTATAAGGTAGGCAATGGAAGATATGATCAGCGGGAGATATTTGGTGTCGGGCCCGATATGCTTGAAGTTGTCACTTTTGCAGGATCTAAACCTCCATACAGCTGTCTGAATGATGGATTACAGGTAAGTACAGGGGCAACTCTGGGAATGGGAACTATTCATCTTGCCGCTGACAGTATAGCAAAACCGACTGCAATTTTTACACGCAAGGGACGATCAGTGCGTATCAGCCTGAAAAAGGAATACCTTGAAAAGGTAGATGCAGATATAAATGAAGGCATTTTGAAATTCGGCCTTATGGATGATGGATACTGGAAGCTGATATTTCGTGTTGAATATGGATAATAAATACGGCAGGATTTTTCAGATCATGAACTTGAATCATCAGTTTTTTTGTTTCTGACGGAAAGCTTTGTAATTGACACAAACAACACCGGGACCATGAATATTCCGATGAAAGTGGCGGCTATCATACCGCCAAAGACAGTCCATCCTATTGTCTGACGTGCCACAGCCCCTGCACCTGAGGCAAATATAAGGGGGGAAACCCCGAATATGAATGCCAGCGATGTCATCAGTATCGGACGCAGTCTCAAACGGATAGCCTCGAATGTGGCTTTAATGACGTCCATGCCGGAGTCGACACGGGTTTTTGCAAATTCCACTATAAGTATTGAATTTTTTGCAGCTAGTCCGATAAGAGTCACAAGTCCGATCTGAGCATAGACATTGTTGCTCAGTTTCGTTACAAAGGTGAGCGACAGAATTGCTCCAAAGGCTCCAAGAGGAACTGCCAGGAGCACTGAGAAGGGGACAGACCAGCTTTCATAAAGTGCTGTAAGGAATAAAAATACAAATACCACTGAGATAAAAAAGATCAGAATGGATTTTGATCCTGCATCAATCTCCTCACGGCTCAACCCGGAAAATTCATATCCGTAACCAGGTGGCAAGACCTTGTCTGCAGTCTCTCTCAGAGCCTGGATCGCCTGTCCGCTGCTATAACCGTGAGCCGCCTCTCCATTGAATTCAGTGGATCGGTACAGGTTAAAATGAGAAATAAGAGGAGCGCTTTCCACCATCTTGTAGCTGATGAAATTTTTAAGAGGAAGCATATCTCCCTGCATATTACGCACATAGTACCTGTTTATATCGGTAATATTCTCCCTGAATGAAGTGTCAGCCTGAGCCATTACTCTGAAATTACGGCCGTAAATTGTGAAATCATTTATATAGGAACTGCCAAGGTAGGTCTGGAGGGTACCAAAAAGATCAGTGAGATTCACTCCCATCCTTTTAACCATATCACGATCAACGGTAATATTATATCTTGGGGTACTTGCCGTAAAGAATGTAAATGCGCTGCCTATCTCGGGGCGCTGGTTTGCAGCAATCATGAACTTCCTCACAACACTTTCAAAACCTTTTATGTCATCGTTGCTCTCGCGTTGCTGCAAAACAAATGAAAATCCGCCAGTACTTCCAAGCCCCGGAATTGATGGAGGGGCGATCACAATTATCCTGGCTTCCTTGACAGCTGCAAACCGTTTGTTAAGCTCAGTCATGATCCCTTCAAGCTTTTCTGATTTCCTCTTACGCTCTTCCCATGGTTTCAGTTGACAGAAGATCGTTCCGGCATTTGATTTTGTGGAAAATGTAATGACATTTAAGCCTGCAATGGCTGCATAGTGATTAACACCAGGGACTGTTTTCAGCAGGTCCATAACCTTATTGAGGACCTCTACAGTGCGGGCAGTTGAGCCGGCCTCAGGCAGTTCAAACGTTATGTACAATCTGCCGTCATCTTCGGTGGGGATAAAGCTTGTTGGCTTGCTTCTGAATAAAATAAGTGTCCCGGCAATTACAAGTATCAACAGGATAATTATATATCTGGAACCTTTTATAACTTTAAGTACACTCTCCGAATATGTATCCAGGCTTATTTTAAACATTCTGTTGAACCAGGCAAAGAAGCGATTCAAAACCCGGCCTGCACGTATAGATTTACCTGGTATCAGGAGGAGATAACAAAGGGCCGGCGTCAGGGAAAGTGCAACGAATGCGGAAAGCAATACAGATAAGGCAATTGTAATTGCAAACTGCTGATAAAGTTTCCCGACTATCCCCGGGATAAATCCCACCGGGACAAATACGGCAGCCAGTATAAGGGCTATTGCCACAACAGGAGCTGATATATCCTGGAGTGCTTTGATGGCAGCCTCCCTTGGTGCAAGGTTCAGCTCATCAATATTATGCTGGACCGCCTCAACGACAATTATTGCATCATCGACAACTATACCGATGGCAAGCACGAGGGCAAAAAGGGTGAGAGTGTTAATCGTAAATCCTAATGGCTTAAAGAAGATGAATGCCCCTATTATAGATACCGGTATTGCCAGCACTGGAATTAATGTAGCCCTCCAGCTCTGAAGGAAGATGAAAACGACTATTACTACCAGCAATAAGGCAATCAGAAGTGTTTTCACCACTTCCTGAATCGATACCTTTACTACCGAGACTGTTTCAAAGGGAACTGAATACTCAAGATCTGCCGGAAATGCTTTACTGAGCTTCTCCATCTCTGCATATATGCCATTTGCAGTCTCCAGTGCATTGCTTCCTGGCAGCTGAAAGACCAGCAGAAACGCAGCCCTCTTCCCATCTACATAAGAGCTGCCTGAATAATTGAATTTTCCAAGCTCAATCCTTGCAACATCCTTAAGATACACAATGGAACCATCCGATGGATTGGCTTTTATGACAATATTGCCAAACTCTTTTTCTGATGCCAGCCGCCCTTCTACAAAGCAGGTGTATTCAAATGCCTGATAATTCTCCTGTGGAGGAGCTCCTATGGTTCCTGCTGCAACCTGGACATTCTGCTCCCTGACTGCCTGTAAGACATCAGAGGCAGTTATTTTAAGATTTGCGAGCTTATCCGGATTAAGCCACAGGCGCATGCCAAACGGATCCGCCCTCACAAACACATCACCAACACCGGCGACTCTCAACAGGGCTTCTCTGATATAAATATTTGTATAATTATCAATAAATTGTATCCCGTGTGTCTCTCCGGGTGAATAAACACCTATAACCATAAGGATACTGGGAGTTCGTTTTCTGACTATGGTTCCCAATGCTTTAACCTCATCCGGGATATTTGGCAAAGCTGCATTCACCCTGTTCTCAACATCGAGTGCAGCAATATTAATGTCAGTGCCTATCTTGAATGTCACGCTCATCCCCATTGAACCAGTACTCGTGCTGTTTGATTGTATATAGGACATACCCGGAACACCATTTACCTGAGACTCTATTGGTGTTGCAACGGTTTCTTCAACAACCTGTGCATTGGCTCCTGTATAGTTGGCTGATACCTGAACCACAGGAGGTGTAATATCCGGATACTGGCTGACAGGAAGGTTCACTATTGAAACAATCCCCAGGATCAGTATAATAAGTGAAATCACAATCGCAGTATTTGGCCGCCGTATGAACGTATCGTATATCATCTTTTCTGAGGTAATTGTAGCCTTATCTTGGTTTTGCGTTTGTTGGGGTATTCAGTGAATCATCAATTGCCACGACCGATCCCTGATGCACTTTCTGAATACCATCAAGTACGATGGAGTCACCCGGATTCAGTCCTTCATTAACTACTGTAAATTTTCCCAGATTGACTCCGGTTGCAATCCTCTTCTCAGCCACTTTATTGTTTTCAATGCCGTATACCAGGAATTCTCCCATCTGTTCGATCAGTGCACTGGATGGTATCACAAGCTGTAATCCCGAATTCTCATGAAGGACGTCAAGGTTACAGCTCATTCCCGGCCTGAGGATGCCATCCTTGTTCTGAAAGATTACCCTGACCCGTATGGTTCCGGTTTGGGGATCGATGGCCCGGTCAATAACGCTGAGTTTGCCATAATGCTGATAATCTGACCCATCCGGCAGTGCAATCTTAAATAAGGGAACAGTGTCTGTTATTTTATTTCCCTTTAAAGTAAGAAGATATGGCAAGGATTTCTGATCTATGTAAAAGTCTGTCCCGACAGGATCATCAGAAGATATGGTAGTAAGTAATGTCTGCCCGGCAGAGACAAATGCTCCGGGCTTGACAAACGAGAATCCGGTTAAACCTGAAAATGGAGCCGTTATCATTGAATAATTATAATCCGTCTCTGCGTTCAGTAAATTGGCTTTCATAAGCTTAACCTGAGCCTGGGCATTTCCAAGAGCCGTCATGCCATCATCCAGGACCTGTTTTGCAATTGCATTTTCCTCATCAAGTCTTTTGTACCTTTCTGCATCACGCTGAGCTTTTTCAAGATTGCTCTCCGAGATTTTTACATTTGCCCTGGCGGCATTGAGAGCTGCTTCATATTTTCTTCTGTCGATCTCATAAAGCTTCTCACCTTTATTGATATGACTTCCCTCTTTAAAAAAAACGCCGGTTATGTAGCCGTTTACTTCACTTCTTAACTGGATCTCATTCAAGGCAACCACGGTCGCAGGATAGGTATTGTAATAAACAACATTTTGTTTCTTTACGGTATAGGCTGTAACGGCGACTGGAGCGCCTCCAAATCGCGCAGTCTGGCCGCCTGATTTGCATGCACCGGTAAAGATGACAGGTAGCATAATCAGACTGTATATTATGAACTTGTTGTTTTTCATATTCTCAGTAGGATAAATTAATAGTCAATAGAAACTTTACCCAGAGCCTGTTCAAGATCAATCTTACTGAACATAAGCATTATCAGTGAATTCAGATTATTGAGCTCTGCAGTTCGCAACTCAGTCTCCGAAACAATAACTTCCAGATAAGGTTTTATGCCTGCCTTATACTGCGATTGAATTGTATTATAAACATCCCTGGCCAGTTCAATATTTTGATTCGTTAGCCTGTAGGCTGCCAGATTACTCTTGTACGAAGAAAGCGCATCAATATATCCGGTATGAATTTCATCCCTTAAATTAATAGTGTCAAGTACCAGCCTGTTGTATTCCAGTTTGGACTTCCTTATATTCTGGATCCTTTTTGTTCCTTCAAACAGGGGAAACGACAATGAGAGTCCGACGAATGAATTAGGAAATGAATTATTATAAAGATCCCCGAAATTATCATTCTGGTAGATTAAATTATATGTTGCATTACCTGAAAGGGTGGGTAGCAGGCTCTGACGGTAATAGCCAATCGCAAGTTTCCCCAGGGTAAGTTCTGTCTGAAGCAATTGGAATTCAATGCGATCATTATATTCTACAGGCTGAAGGGTATCTATCATAGCTTCCTGTTTCATCTCATTGAAACCGCTCTTTATAGCCAGTCCCGAATCCTGAGGATAGCCCATTAACTGTTTAAGATATGTTATCTTCGCAATGAGTGAATTTGTTATGCTTATTTTCTGTGAGCGGGCTGTATTCAGTGAAATGGTTGCCCTGCTGTAATCGGTTTTATCGGTTACCCCGTTATTGTACATTGAGAGAGCATCTTTCAGGCTGGTGCTGAGCCTCTCAATATCGTCATTGATCAGATTCAGCATTTGTTGCGTGAGCAGCACATCATAAAAGGCTTTCCGCACATCAACTACCAGCTGGATTAATACCTTCTGCGTTGACTGACCTGCCTGCTGACGGTAGTACTTTGCCGTTCTCCCTGCAAATATGAGATCGCTGCTGAATATTTTCTGGTTGGCATTGAACTGAATATTTGAATTGTTCATGACTCCTGTGGTAATCTGCATTTTAGGACCAGTTGGATCTGAAAAGTTCGGAAAAATAGATACAGGCTGTTTTATATAATGCTGGAGCATTGCACTTGAGCTTATCTGGGGATACCAGTCTGACAGCGAAATCTGAATATCTTTTTCTGCAATTTGTTCATCAATTTTTATCTGGCTGACCAATGGCTGATTTTTAAGTGCATAGCCTATACACTCCCTGACTGTAACACTGTCACTGAAAACACGGGGCTGATTCTGAGCCTTCAGATATGGTGAAGTCAGAAATAATAATGCTGCAAATGCCGGAAAACCTGCCAAGGAAAAAAAAATTCTAACGCCCCCTACAACCTTCATAAAAATATTGTTTTGGGATTTACTGTCAAACTCCGCTTCTTTGGCTGGCTTCAACACTTAAATGTCATTCCGCCAGTTGTTTAAGCAGAAACACAATTTTAAAATAGCAAAAGTATGTAGTAAACACTTTTGCTTACAGAAATGTTCAAAGGAAAAAACGGAGCAGTAAACAAAATATTGAAAACGACCTTTAAGCTGCCGGCCGTTCAACCGGAACAATATCCAGTTCCTTAACCAGTGTCTGCCTCAGAATCTTAATCCTTGTGGGTTTTGAGATCAGTTCGTCGCCTGTTAATTTCCTGGTAAGGTCGCCGGAGCTCGTTATAAGCAAGCCATCAAACTCAATTATGATATCGCCTTCCTTCAGCCCGGTTCTGGATGCCGGGGACTTTTCTTCCAGTCCGGTTATCATAAGGCCTTTTTTGGAATCCAGCCTGTAAAAATTTTTTATTCGTGGATTGATTTCGATTTCATGAAGCAACAACCCAAGATATGCTTTGGTTACTCTGCCATCCTTTATCAGGAAGCGGGCAATCTCCTTCGCAGTATCTATTCCTATTGCAAAACTCAATCCCTGCGCACTTGGAATCATAGCCGTATTTATTCCTATGACCTCCCCTCCCGTTTCAATGAGAGGACCGCCTGAATTGCCTGGATTTAAAGCGGCATCCGTCTGAAGAACTCCATCCACAAGATGACCATCGGGGGTTCTCATTGTTCTCCCTACACCACTTAAGACACCTACAGTTACCGAATGCTGATATCCCAGAGGATTGCCGATTGCTATAAGCAACTGTCCCGTTTTTAGCTCCGATGATGTTCCAAGCCTGGATGGTGTATAACCCGAGCCAAATATCTTGATTATTGCAATGTCAGTATCCTTATCGATTCCCACCATCTCTCCGTTAAATTCATCCCCGTCAAGAAGCACAACATTGATCCTGTCAGAATTCTCAACAACATGGGCATTTGTAAAGATCAGACCGTCACTTGAGAAGACAAATCCGGAACCTGTTCCGGATATTCTCTCCTTACCCATAACATTATTAAACTTGTCAATTTTAACAACCGAATTTTTAACTTTATCAACTGCCGAAACGATTATTTCAGATATGCTGTCCATAACCCCTCCCTTTCTTTTTTTAATCTTCAGTGCAAAATTAAAGCCAAATGAAAAAATACCTCTTTTGATGGACCAAATGACATAACCGGAATATTTCTTTCATTAATCTGAGATTTTGCGACAATTTGTCTGATATTCGATCATCGATCGTCTTCCTGCTCAGATGATTATTCCCGGCGATTTAATATATTTAAAGTCAATATTCCTTATAAACAAATCTCTACGTCAGATGTTAAAAATAACAGCATGCTAATATCAAAATTATGAAAGCGATCATCCTGAAAGGATTCGGAGGAGTAGAAAATCTGGTAAAGGCCGAACTTCCTATTCCTGCATTGTCAGATAATGAGGTAATAATCAAGACAAAAGCCATTGGCATCAATCCTGTAGATATCAAGACCAGAAAAGGGAAAGGTCTGGCAGCAGCATTGGGTGAATTTGATCCGATAATTCCAGGCTGGGATATTTCAGGAATTATTATAATGACCGGGAAAAAAGTAACTAGCTTACAGGAAGGAGACGAAGTATTTGGCATGGTAAATTTCCCCGGTCACGGGAAAACCTATGCAGAATTTGTTGCAGCCCCTGAAGCACATCTTGCATTAAAGCCCGCAATGATTTCACATGAAGAGGCTGCAGCTGCTTCACTTGCCGCCCTGACAGCCTGGCAGGTATTAAAATACAAGTCGGGAATAGAAAAAGGAGACAGGGTTCTCATACACGCGGCTGCAGGTGGAGTAGGGCATTATGCAGTACAGATGGCAAAGCATCTCGGAGCATGGGTTGCAGGAACCGCTTCAGACGGCAACAGGTTATTTATATTAAATCTCGGCGCCGACCACCACATCGATTATGAAAGAGAGAATTTTGAGGATGAGCTGTCTGATCTGGATTTTGTCCTGGACTCAATAGGAGGCGAATATACCACAAGGTCATTCAATGTGTTAAAACCGGGTGGCACCATCATCTGCATACCGTCTGGAACCTCTGCGGACATCACTGAAAAAGCCCGGACAAGAGGTCTCTTTGGCGATCATTTCATAGTCCGCTCCGACGGGAATGACATGAAAGAGATTGCCGGATTGCTGGAAAAAGGGATAATAAAATCATATATCTCCGGAATTTTCGCTTTTGATGATATCCGGGCAGCACACCAGCAGATTGAGACAGGCAGAACCAGAGGAAAAATTGTTGTTCAATTCACGTGATCCATAATTACCAGATAAAATAAGAAAAATATAATGTCAGATACCTCATTGATACTGAAAGCAATCGAATTTGCAGCCGGCCGGCACCGTACACAGTTTCGCAAAGGACTTGACAAGACTCCATATATAAACCATCCTATACAGGTTGCAAATCTTCTTGCAAACGATGCAGGGGAGACCGATCCTGACCTTCTTGCGGCCACTGTTCTCCACGATGTCATCGAGGATACAGTAAGTTCTGTAAAAGAGCGGGATGAACTTATTACCCTTATCAGGAAGATATTTGGTGAAACAATTTTATCACTTACACTTGAGGTCACAGACGATAAAACACTTGAAAAAAAGGAGAGAAAACGTTTACAGGTGGAGACTGCATCCCAAAAATCGATGAATGCCAGGAAACTGGAGATTGCAGACAAGATCATGAACCTGCGTGACATTACTTCTAATCCCCCTGCAGGCTGGGAACTTCAGCGTATCTCGGACTATTTCGACTGGGCAGAGGCCGTGGTTGCAGGCCTCCGTGGGGTGAACAAGAAGCTGGAGGATATGTTTGACGACAGCCTCGCAAAGGGAAGATTGAAATATGGACTAAATAGTCAAAATACTCACTGATTATCCCTGCAGATAATTGCCTCACCATTTTAATTTATTCAACATGATAAGAAAATATGTCGCTGATAAGCATTAATCCCTACACCGGGACAAAGATCGAAGAGTTTGAAGAGTACTCCGATTCAACACTGCAGCAATTGCTGACAGGCTCACTGGTTGCTTTTGATAAATGGAAGAAGTTTAGTTTTTCCGACAGGAAGCGGCTTTTAAAATCAGCAGCAGATACTCTCGTTGAAAATGCTGTGGAATATGCTCAGGCAATAACGGCTGAAATGGGTAAGCCTGTCAGTGAATCAATGGCAGAAATAAAAAAATGTGCATGGGTATGCAATTACTACGCTGAAAACGGAGAGAATTTTCTGAAGGAAGAATACGTCGAAACAGATGCTGCCAGGAGTTATGTGCGCTTCGAACCGCTGGGCCCGGTCCTTGGTATAATGCCATGGAACTTTCCGTTCTGGCAGGTATTCAGGTTTGCCGTGCCAGCATTAATGGCCGGCAACAGTGTCCTTCTGAAACATGCCTCAAATGTACAGCGATGTGCCAGCCATATTGAGAATATTTTTATGCGGGCAGGATTTCCTGTTGATGTATTTACCAATCTTGTCATAGGATCCGGGAAAGTCGGGAAAATAATCGATAATAATGCAGTAAAGGCAGTATCACTAACAGGTAGCGAGTTTGCAGGACAAAAGGTTGCAGAGGCTGCCGGCAGAAATATTAAGAAGTGTGTTCTCGAGCTCGGAGGAAGCAATGCTTTTGTTGTACTCGAGGATGCCGATATTGAAAAAGCTGCAGGTATAGGGGTTCAGGCACGCATGATGAATGCGGGTCAGAGCTGTATTTCAGCGAAAAGATTCATCCTTCACAGAAAAATAAGCGATAACTTCATTGAGCTTTTTACTGAAAATGTCAACAAGCTCAGGCAGGGCGACCCAAATGATCCGGATACAGATATTGGCCCGCTGGCGTCATTGCAACAGGCTGAAGACCTGGAGCGACAGGTAATAAAATCAATCGAAATAGGCGCAAGGATACTGCTTGGAGGCCAGAGGAACGAAGCATTCTATTCTCCGACTGTTCTCCTTGATGTACGGCCGGGCATGCCCGTTTTTGATGAAGAGGTTTTCGGACCGGTAGCACCGGTAATAATTGCTCAGGACACTGCTGAAGCTGTTTCTTTGGCTAATAATACCCGGTTCGGACTTGGAGTCTCCCTCTTTACAACTGACCAGGATAAGGCTCAGAAACTGATAGGGGAATTCCGGGATGGAGCAGTATTCATTAACGATCTTGTGAAATCAGATCCCAGACTCCCGTTTGGCGGAACGGGACGATCGGGATACGGACGGGAACTTTCCCATCAGGGAATCCGCGAATTTGTAAATGTAAAAACTGTCTATGCGAAGTAATTCAACCGTTAGTTGCGGATTGTATTTCAATAATATGACTGACTGATCATTTTCCTAAAAGATTTTCACCCGTGAGGGTAAATTTCCAGGCATTTTCCGGGAGAGAAAGATAGATCCTGGTTCCCGGTTCCAGCCCCTTGTCGACAATTATACTCTTGTCATTCGATCTGCCGAGAACTACAAGTTGTTTTTCCTTATCTTTTGTATAGACATATGTATTCCCGTCAGCATCAGCCTGAACAGATTCAAGCGGAACATATACTGCATTTTCAAATGACTTGATAATTATTTCATTCGTGGTTGTCATCGAAGGTCTGAGCGCCGGATCATATACATTGATGCGGCTGATGATTTCAAACAGCTTCGTATCTGCATTCGGAAACTGTTCACCTATCTTTGCAATACTAATGACAGTTCCTTTAAAACTCTTCTTTGGGAAAGCATCAACTTTAATATCAACTGTCTGTCCTTTGGCAATTTTTCTGATGTCTGTTTCACTTATATATGTTCTGGAGATCATGGAGGAAAGATCTGGCAGGGTTGCAACAACCATATCAAAGGGATTCATGTCATAACCAGCCTGCCTTTTGGTCCCGTTCCAGTTCCTTTTATAAATTACCATTCCCCCCGATGGAGCTCTGATTGTAAAATCAGCAAGATAATTTTGCAGATCCTCAACAAGTCGTTTCTGCCCCGAAATATTAAGTGTCATGGTACTGATCTCATTTTTCTGCTGCGCCAGCCTGAGACCATAGGTTTTTCTTTGCTGCTTCAGGGTCCTCCTTTCCTTATCCAGTACCAGCTCCGCCTGCCGGATTACCGTAGGAGGTTCATATTTCGATTGCGCCAGCGTCAGCTCAGCTTCCTCTACAGTAAAAACCTGATTTCTGATTTCGTTGCGAAGGTCAGTAAGGACCACAGCCGTATCCAGCCTTTTCATCTCCAGATCTCTCCTCAAGGTCGTTAGAGTCTCAATCTGATCCTTCAGGGTATTGTCGTAATTGGTCCTGTCGAGCTGGGCTACATAGTCGCCTGGCCTGACTAAAGTACCTTCAGGAACAATATCGAGTATCTTGACACTCATGGCGCGTATTCGTCTCCCTCTCCCTTGTCCTCGTCTGCTGCCGTTACCCGGTAACAACGGACCCCTCAGGTCAATCGATTTTTCAGCCATCAGCTCTCCGGAGGCAATGACAGATATTTTAAAACTGCCCTCCTTTACCTCTGTAATATTTTTTGCCTCTTCATTTACAGATCTCCCGCTGCCAAAATATATCAGTGCGACAACCGACACAATAAGCAGTACTACAATAACGACTCTCTTAAGAATGAATTTTTCTTTCATCTTGCCCGTTTAAATTAAATTTGTACACAAAGGAATAAATCCCGGAGACCTGGCACAAAGATACTAATTTCTGGAACGATTTCCAAATCCGGAACCCAGGCTATCATGTTAATCAATGTGTTCAATGAATTCTTTCACAACACAATAATATTTATTTTGTTATATTAATAGAGTACTGTCCGATAAAAAGTTTGAGATTGAGAGAAAGAAGTGAAGCTCGCCCAAGGCAATCTTTCGCAAATTTCACATTTTATCCGTTTAATAATGATATTAATATCAGCACTTGGGGTTTAACAAGTATTTAAGTAACTTTATAAAATAGATTTCAAGCACGGG
>CAWBLL010000016.1:0-422668 GCA_963789465.1 uncultured Bacteroidales bacterium | reverse complement strand
GAAATGAAGGATATGATCCTGAAACAGCAATGTTTCCACGCAACGGTGAGCAAAGAGGGAATACCAAATAATGCACCCAAGCGTTCCACAAGGGTTTTAGACGATGAAACCCTTATATTTTCCGAAGGAACAGGAGGAACGACCTACAGGAATATTCTCGATGGCTCGAGGGTATCAGTTGCAGTTGTCAACAGGGATATACTCGACGGGTATAAGTTTTTAGGCACCCCTGAGGTTCTGACGAGTGGGAAGATTTTTGAAAGATCTGCTGAAATGTCCTTAAAAGCAGGAATGTCAAGACCAAAAGCGGTAATACTTGTTCATATTGATGAAATATACAGCCTGAAGCCCGGACCCACCGCAGGGAAGAGGATTGCTTAGGATCCCCCTTCCCTGATTTCGTATAAGCTATTCATCCTTGAGGATCTCGACAGGTTTTACCTTTAAAGCTCTGATTATCTGGTAACTTATCGTTCCCATGGCTACAATCAGGATGATGATGGTTGCTATCAGGAATTCCCAGATCTGCAGATTGTACCTGTTGGCTCCCGCCGGCATTACTTTATATACGTAATAGGCAGCAGGCCATGCAATGATGACCGACATGACTATAAGCTTAAAGAATTCTGCTGAAAGTGTCACAAACAGGCTTCCTGACGAAAATCCAAGCATCTTTCGGATCCCGACCTCTTTCATTTTCCTTTGGGTATAGAACAGTATAAGTCCGAACAGGCCAATTGATGAGATAAGAATTGTCAGAATGGCAGTCAAACCGGTCATTTTGCGGAACATTTTCCAGGCCTTTACAGCCTCTTCATTTTGAATCAGTGAAGAGATGTTGCTGAAATTAAAGGCATCATCCGGGAAAAATTCCTCGAACTCTTTTTTAACGATCTGCATGGCTTTCTTTTCCTGACCTTTAACAAAGCTTACACTATATTCCCTGTCATTGATAATCGAATCCTGTATTAAAGCGTAGAAATGAGGTTCCGTGGGCATATATACTGAACTTACAACATAATCTTTTATCACACCGATCACTTCATAATCCTTGTTATATACCTTCATGTGTCTGCCGACAGGGTCTTTCCAATCGAATACCCTGGCAGCTGTCTGATTGATCAGACATTTGGTGCCGTCAGCAGGATAATCCCTTGAAAAATTCCGGCCGCTTACAATTTTCATATCATAGGTAGGAACAAAATCGTAACTGACATTACTGACACGGACAAATACTCTCTGATCAGGATACCCCCCTTCCCAGTTCATGTCGTTGCCTCCCGGCAGAATGAAAGGAATATAATCTGATATGCATACGTCCTTTATCTCAGAATGTTGCAGCAATTTTTGCTTTAAAGGTGCTATTGAGCCATGACGATTGGTTACTATATTGGCAAAGAGAACGGTCTCAGAATTGAACCCCATCTCCTTGTTCAGCATATATTCCGTCTGACGGAAAAAGATAAACCCAACGACAAGCATAAAGACCGAAATACTGAACTGGATC
The DNA here is from genome assembly GCA_963789465.1 of uncultured Bacteroidales bacterium. Lineage (GTDB taxonomy): Bacteria > Bacteroidota > Bacteroidia > Bacteroidales > VadinHA17 > LD21. Next base: position 421,161 of record CAWBLL010000016.1, on the reverse strand, counting down.
GTGATCAGGATCTTTTTCAGGCTGATACGGCTGGTGTCATCGCTCAAAAATTTCTGTTTCAACGCTGCAACCGGATTATAGGATGAGATCACATAAGCAGGATGGATACCTGATAAGAATCCTGTAAGAAGTGTGACGGCCAGAATTATCCCAAGCAGTCTCCAGTTTTCAAGAGGACTTGAAGAGTAATTTTCTCCCAGCATCCTGTTCAGTGAAGGCATTGCCAGGTGAGTGAGAAAGAGCCCGATCAGTGCTGCTGCCAGTGTGAGGGCGAGGGATTCAAAAATGAACTGGTTCCATAATCTCCTCTTATTGAAACCGACAGTTTTCTTTATGCCAATTTCCCGGAAACGTGTTGTGGCGTTGGCAGTCTGCAGGTTGACAAAATTGATGGAGGAGAGTAAGAGTATAAGTACTGATATAAATGATATGAGAATGAGGGCAATTGTATAACCACTTTCAAAAAAAGGGTTCAGATGCAATTTGGACATCGGCCGCAGGTAAGGATAGTGCTCTTTCCTGAAGTCCTGGAGCGCAGAATGGATCTTGGCATCCACTGAGGCAGCGTTTGCATTTGGTTTCAATAATACATAGGTATAGAATGAATAGCCCCAGTAATCTGTTTCAAAATTGGTCCAGTTGGTGATGGGCGCGAAGCATGACATAGGGAGAAGGAACGCCGGTCTCCATGTCGATCTTTTGGGCAGGGTTTCATACACTCCTGTCACATTAAAAACGACTTTATTCTCGCCATAGACCTGTTTCCCTATGGCATCGCCTCCGGGAAAAAGCTTGTCGGACAGCTCTTTCGACAATACGATAGAAAAAGGCTGCGTTAAAGCCTGCTGCATATTTCCTTCCAGGAATTTGAAGGTGAAAATATCGAATACAGTCTGATCAGCATAATAGCCATAACGGGTAAGAAACTGATTTTTCTTATCCATTGAAAGAAATACCCCATTCTTGTTATTATCTCCAACATCATGGATCAGGGCTACCTTATCTATCTCAGGCAGATCGACCAGGTCTTTACGGCTTAATGCCGCTGGCCCACTCCATGTATGCATGATTGAATTCCCCTTCTGGTCCATAAAAAGCTGAACCCTGTAAATATTGGCATAGTTCGTGTTTTGTTTGTCCCAGTCGAATGCATCGTCGACATATTGAGCCAGAATTATGAATGTGGCATAACCAACCGCCAGATTGGTGAATACAATAAGATAAAATAATTTATCTTTTGCCATTCTTCGAAGCAGGATGTATAAATATTGTAAAGTCATGATATTCAACTTTTGCTTGTTATCAATATGGATTTGTCAAATAGCTTTTCTGGCAGGTTCAAATATCTTATCAGTCCGTTCCATCAGGAGCTGTCCGTCAAAGAGATTCACGATTCTGTGTGCTCTGTCAGCATGATTCATTGAATGCGTGACCATAACAATAGTTGTACCGCCGGCATTCATCTCCTCGAGAAGCTGCATCACCTGTTCCCCGTTAGTGGAATCAAGGTTGCCGGTAGGCTCATCGGCCAGGATAAGCTTCGGATTTGTAATAAGAGCCCTGGCTATTGCTGCACGTTGCTGCTGACCCCCTGAAAGCTGCCTGGGAAAGTGGTTCCTGCGGTGACTGATCCTCATTTGGTCGAGGATCCTTTCTACCTCCGCCTTTCTCATCGACTGCGGTACATTTAATGCCAGCAGGGGCAATTCAACATTTTCGTAAATGTTCAGTTCATCGATAAGGTTGAAGCTTTGAAATATAAACCCGATATTGCCTTTTCGCAGGTTCGTTCTCTGCTTCTCAGTGAAGCCTGATACTTCTATTCCTTCAAAGAAATACTCCCCCGAATCGGAATTATCGAGAAGGCCAAGGATGTTGAGCAGGGTCGATTTACCACATCCTGAGGGGCCCATTATTGCAACAAACTCTCCTGAGCTTACTTCAAAATTAACATTGCTCAGGGCTGTTGTTTCGACCATTTCGGCTCGAAAAATTTTGGACAAATTGACTGTTCGTATCATAATTATGGTTTTCCACTGATATCCTAACATCATGCCATGTTTTTTAATATCTGATAATCAATGCCATATTAAATTAAGACGTTATGAAAAGTAAAATTTTTTTACTTCACGTGGTATAAAATTTTTACTTTAGAGGATTATTTGAAACAATATGAGAAAAAACAGGATACTGATTGTAGATGATAATCCCGCGATATTGAACGCCCTTAAGTTATTGCTCAGTCCTGGCTTGGAAACTGTCAGAAGCATATCCAATCCTAATTTGCTTCGGGCTGACCTTGAAAAGAACGATACGGATGTGGTTCTTCTGGATATGAATTTCAGAGCGGGTGTAAATTCAGGATCAGAAGGATTGTATTGGCTCAGGGAGATAAAAAAGATGGCTCCGCTGGTAGAGGTGGTAATGATTACGGCCTATGGTGATGTGGAGCTTGCGGTAAAATCCCTGAAGGAAGGAGCATTCGATTTTGTTCTGAAGCCCTGGGATAATGATAAGTTAAAAGCAACCATTGAGGCTGCCGGCAGACTGAGAAAATCAAATCTGGAAATCTCCGACCTGAGATCCAGGGAAAGATCGTACAAGCAGGATGCCAGCAGGAGTGAACCGGTTATTATAGGTAAATCTCCTCTGATGCAGGAGATAATGAACCTTGTGGAGAAAGTGGCCATTACCGATGCCAATATTCTGATAACGGGTGAGAATGGAACAGGCAAAGAGTTGATTGCAAAGGAAATTCACAGACAATCTGCCCGCCGCAATGAATTATTTGTACTTGTTGATCTGACATCAATTACAGAGACCCTTTTTGAGAGCGAGCTTTTCGGTCATAAGAAGGGCTCATTCACAAATGCATATGAAGATAAGACGGGCAGGTTCGCAATGGCAGATAAAGGCACCCTGTTTCTCGATGAGATAGGGAATATTCCGGTAAATCTCCAGGCAAAGATACTCACAGTGCTTCAAACACGGGTAATAACCCCTGTAGGGTCCAACAAGGAAATCCCACTAGATTTTCGGCTGATCAGTGCTACAAATAAAAATCTTTCCCAAATGGTGGCAAACAATCAGTTCCGTCAGGACCTGCTCTACAGAATGAACACTATACAGATTCATCTTCCTCCTCTCAGGGACAGGGTTGAGGATATTGAAGATCTTGCGGCACATTTTCTCAGGGTTTACTGCAAAAAATACAACAAGCAGGAACTGAAACTCGATAATGATTCAATCAGCAAGCTTAAGAAGAATCCCTGGCAGGGCAATATAAGAGAATTACAGCATACGATCGAAAAGGCCGTAATTCTTGCCGAAGGAGACAGGCTGAGATCTTCCGACTTTCTTTTTATGGGCAACGATATAAATCTCACGGGTCAGACTGAAACCCTTGAGGAAATAGAGCGAAAAGTTATCATAAGCACTCTTAAGAAGAACGGGTTTAATCAGGTTCTTTCAGCCGAACAGCTTGGCATTACCAGACAGACTCTATATAACAAAATAAAGAAATATGGTATCTGAAAAGCTGCTGAATTCACGTGCAAGGGTTCTTTTAATAATATCATCAGCCCTTTCATTTGTGGTTGGAGGATATATTGCTGCACACGGCCAATATTTTCCGGCTGTTATTTTGGTTCTGACAGGTTTCATATTTATCAGATTGATTATTAAGATACAGGACGCTACCAATGAGGCCATATCCTCATTTTTTGATTCTTTGCGGAATGAGGATACCGCTCTTCATTTTAAATCTGAAATTGGAAACAGGACTTTGAAGGGAGTCTATGAAAGCATGAACCGCCTCAATGAACATTTTCAGGAGATCAGGATCAAAAATGAGTACAATGAATCATACTATAAAACCCTTATCCAACATGCTTCGGCCGGATTACTGGTGCTTGACAGCAATAACAACATCGAACTGATCAACAAGGCAGCATGCAGGTACGCCGGGATATCCACAGAATCCACAAACCCTAACCTGCTGAAGATAAGATATCCTGAATTTTATGATGCTGTATGCCGGCTGAAACCGGGAGAAAGTATTACATACAGGAATTTGCTATCAAACAATCTTCAGTTGCTTTCTTTCAGGGCTACGGTGATCCGCAGGAATGATGCCGAGTTGAAACTTGTTTCAATACAGGATATACGTTCTGAGCTTGAATCCAGGGAACTTGAGTCTTACCGGAAACTTATGAGTGTTATGACCCATGAGATAATGAATCTGCTGTCACCGCTGACCTCAGTTTCACATGAGCTCTATTCAATGTTCCGGCCTGACGGTTTACCTGTCGGGATATCCGCTATTGACGAAAATATGGTTAATACAACAGTAAATGGATTGCAACTCATCAATGATCAGAGCAATGGGCTTTTAAATTTTGTAAACAACTACAGGAAGATCTCAAAAATACCGCAACCTGAATTCACATCATTTAGTGGCGAAGAATGGATCGAACAGCTGAAAATAGCCTTTTCAGGAAGAATGGCTGAGAATAATATTGATTACAGAGTATATGCTGAGAAATCAGCCAGACAAATCATTGCTGACAAAAAACTTCTTAACCAGGTAATGATAAATCTCATTAACAACTCCTTTGATGCGGTTATGGAAAATGAAAATGAGAGGAAGATCGCGATCCTGGTAACAAAAAATCCGCAAAACAGGGTACTGATTAAGGTCACCAATAACGGACCTCTCATACCTTCAGATCTGATTGAAAAAATATTTATCCCCTTCTTTACTACAAAGAAGAATGGATCGGGTATCGGATTAAGTATTTCCCAGGAGATCATGAAAATGCATAACGGATCGCTCGTGGCTATTTCGTCAGAAGAAAATCAGACCAGTTTCCTGGTGGAATTTTAGCTGACTAAATTCACAGCATGCTGTTCGCCTCCTGGCAAAACTGTGTTCTGAAATAGTCGTGGAGAACTTTATTCTGCCTCCGGGAGAAATCGGCATAATCTTTCTGTTTCAGAGGGGTCCAGCACTTCTCGGCATGCGCCTCCAGCCTGTCCTTTATCTGAGGGAAGATCTTATCAACAGTTATCATTTCAGTCCACAGGCAGCATTCACTTCCCATTACCATTTTTTCTTCCTCTTTTGTAAGCCCTTTCGGTACAGGATTGAAGTTGTACACTTTTTCTACCGGCAAAACGATCATCCAGTCAGGTTTATGCTTTGCATCTTCTGCATTTTCCGGATAATCAAGATAGGTCTCGGCATTATCTGAATTTATCACATAATGTCCCAGCTTAATTGCCTTGTATGCCTCATCCCGCAGACGCCATGACTGGATAATTTGTCCATCGGCCAAACCCCCTTCAAGATTTTCAGCCCAGGAAATAGTCTTGACTCCCTTGCTTTGTATGAAATCAGAGATCTCAATAAGCATTTTATTCTGAAGGTCATTCTCATTTGTAACCCCGACCTCCTTCATTTTGGCAAGACACAGGTCACATTTGTTCCAAAGGTTTTTCGCACGTTCGTCACCTCCGATATGGATATATTCAGGTTTAAAAATATCTATCAGTTCACCGAAAATATCTTTTATGATCACATAAGACATTGGATTCCCTGCGCAGAAGGCGTTCGACTCCGGTTTATAAGGACACCTGAGATTTGGAAACGCAGTTAGAATGGCCATCGAATGACCGGGGATATCGCATTCGGGTATGATCTTAATATTCCGGTCATTTGCATAAGCAATAATATCACGTATCTCTTCAAGGGTATAAAATCCATTAGTCTGAAATCTGTCGGTGTCATTCATGAATGAGCCGTACCTGTTAAGCTCAGGATGCTTAAGGCTTTGAACACGCCAGCCCTGATCATCGGACAAATGCCAGTGAAAAACATTCAGTTTCATGGTCAGCATGTAATCGAGCACATGTTTGACAGTTGAGGCGGGTTGAAAATGACGGCTGGCATCAAGCATAAATCCTCTGAATTCATAGACCGGTTCGTCCTTTATTATCATGCAGGGAATATCGAATTCCTTTCCATTCCAGGTTTGAACAAGCATTTGCTTAAGCGTTTCAATGGCATATAGCACGCCGGCTTTACCGGGAGCACTGATTTCAATGCCATCTGGCCGGATGGAAAGAGTGTAGCTCTCCTTATTACCTTGCCCGACTCCATTTCTGATAACTATTTCGCTTCCCGCATCCGATGAATTTATGCATTTATAATCGATACCTGCCTGATATATACTGTTCAAGAACGGTACATAATCCATATCGCCGGAGATACCCTGATAAACTCTGAACACCTGTGGGAGGTTTAAAGTACCCTTTTGTGACTCAATGGTCCGGGGTTTAGGAATGAGCGCAATCTGACCGGGATCTGTTCCTGTAGCTGTGAACAGTATCAGGATAAAAAAACAAAAACTCATCAGCGATCTTCTTTTCATGGGTTTAATATTTTATTTGATTGAAATCATATATGATTTATCATAAAAACGATTTGAGCAAGGTTTCCTCTCTTCATTAACGCAATAAAAGTAACAAATATTTTAAGTCCGGAAAGCTGTATTTTGTTTCGCAATCAGATGCCGGGACCACGTAGCCTGACAGAATCGTATTCGTACTTAACCCGCGGTGTAACAATTATGAGCTTTCGGGAATCTCTGTAAAACCCGATTTCCGGGTTGACCTTTAATGAATATGCAGAGCTTAAGGAGTGTACGCAAAGAGCAATTAAGGAAGCTTGTTTGTTCTTCCTTGCCAGTCATTTGCATATTTGTTCTGATCAGAATATTAAAATTATCTCAATTTTATCATATAACTAAAAAATTAGTTATATATTTGTTATGGAGAATAAAAGTTAAAATATCATAAGGGATTTAAGGTCCATATAAATAAATCAAAACCAATGAAATCAATTTTTATTTTGATAGTAATGGCTGCCCTGGGTATCAATACCATTGCGGCACAGGACATCCCTGTCAATTCAGGGCTCGATATGATGCTGATACACGGAGAATATGACAGGCTGATAGATACCTGCAGGCAGATCCTGACCTACGACAGTCTGAACGCGGGGGTCTATTATAAGATGGGACTTGCCTACCAGAGCAACATGGAGGATGAATTGTCTCTTTCGTGTTTTAATGAAGCTGCGAAGCTGGACCCTGATAACAAAGTGTATACTTTCATGCTGGCGAAAGGATATTATGGCAAAGAGAAATACAACCTTGCAGAACCCCTTTTCATGAAGCTCAGGTCGATTGATTCACTTAAATGGTCATACGCATATTATCTGAGCAGTATTTATATGAACCTTGACGAGTTCGACAATGCGATTGATATTTACAGGCAGTTTCTGTTGCGGGATTCCGATAACTTTGGCTATATCGACAGAATGGCATTTGCATATTTAGAAAAAGAAGAATATGACACTTCTATTTATTTGTATAACAAATCTTTGTCAATAAACAACAAGGATCTGACAGCATTAAAGAATTTAGCATACCTGTATAGCGCGGAAATGAATCCTGATACGGCGATTATCCTTCTTACTGAAGGAATAGCAATTGATTCTACAGATATGGACCTTTATCTGAGAAGGGCAGCTCTTAATTATTCAAATCACAACACGAAAAAGGCCCTTGAAGATTATTTGGTTGTTTTATCTTACGGGGACTCTTCCAAATTATGCTTAAAGAGGATTGGGATCGGATATTGCAACAATCATCAACCGGATGAGGCAATCAGTTTTCTCCTAAAAGCCTATGATAAAGATCCTTCTGATTATGAGACATGCAGTTATCTGGGGCAGTCCTATTTTAAACTGAAGGATATGATAGGCAGCATTTATTATTATGAAAGGGAACTCAGCATTCTTTCACCGGTGTGTGCACAACTGGGATTAACATATGTATTAATTGCCGAGTCGCAAAAAGAAAGCGGGATGTACAAAGAGGCCATTAACAGTTCCCTTAAGGCAATGAATTTCAAGCCGGATCCTAATCTGTATATGATTATTGCAAATTTGTATGATAATAAACTAAACGATCCTGATAAAGCTATCCGTTATTATCAAAAATTTCTTGCTAATTATAAAAAGTCAAAGATGAAATTCACGCCGGATTACATTGAATCTGTAAAGAAACGTGTTGAATTTATAAAAGCGTTTCCACCAAAAAAGAATAAGAATCATTAAAGAATAAGAATCATTAATGACAACCAGGATCTTCATCTTTTTACTGTTATATCTGTAACTGTCTAAACATTTTCCCGGTCTTGTTGTTACCTGTTGAATACTATCGAAAGGGCACAATTAGAAGGTATGTGTCTGTTATATATTTTCAAAAGGATAACTGGTTTTAGCGGAATTGATTTTCAACAATAATTTCCAAATTAATGAGCCATGAAAACAGAGAGAAAGAGGTTTGTGTACCGACCGGTACAGTGGAAAACCGGAAGAATTTCCGGATATGTTATGTATACAGTTCTGGCAGTATTTTTAATTGCTGATGCAGGTTGCTCCAAAAGCTCGGATACCAATAGTGATGTTACCTTTAAGGCAATTTTAAATGGCGCCAGTGAAACTCCTCCCAATGAATCACCTGCCACAGGAACTGCAACCCTGACATACAACATGAATACCAGGATATTTACAATTGTTGTTAATTACACGGGGGTAGAAGCTACTGCAGCTCATATTCACAAGGGCGAAATAGGTGTTGCAGGCGGTGTAATATTCGGATTCCCTGATCCTGTTACATCACCTATAAATTATACTTCAGTAGCCCTGGATTCCACACAAGACGCTGATCTTAACAAAGACCTGTACTATGTAAATATCCACTCTGTCGAATTTCCGGCAGGGGAAATAAGAGGCCAGCTTATTAAGCAGTAGGAGCGGATCAGAATCCCGGGCGATTATTATTTTGATATTAACAGTATTATTATCCTGTCATTTCTTTCTGGCCCTGAGGTATTGAAGCGGCCATTTGGCATCGAATCCCAGTTCCAGCGCTGCTTGCAGGGGGAAGTAGGGAGTTCTGAGTAGTTCCCTTGCCATAAAGACAAGATCGGCTTTGTCATCTCTGATAATTGATTCGGCCTGTAAGGAGGAGGTTATCAATCCAACCGTTCCGGTAAGGATGCCTGTTTTTCTCACGGCTTCCGAGAATGGTACCAGATATCCCGGTGAAGCTGTTATGTGTGTATGATGTACATTTCCGCCCGATGAGCAATCAATGAGATCAACACCGGCGTTCCTGAGTACTCCTGCAAGCGATACACTATCTTCCAGTGTCCATCCTCCCGGCGTCCAGTCAGTTGCAGAGATCCTGACGAAAAGGGGATTTTCAATGGTCCAAACGGTTCTGATGGCTTTTACAATCTCCTGTATAAAACGGATGCGGTTCTCAAAGGAGCCTCCGTATTCATCTGTTCGTTTATTGCTGAGCGGGGAAAGAAACTCATGCAGAAGGTATCCATGAGCACTGTGAATTTCCAGGACTTTGAATCCTGCAGCCTTTGCACGCAGGGCAGCGGATCTGAAATCCGATATTACCCTGCTTATTCCCTCTTTGCTCAGGGGATCAGGGATCTTATCTTCTGCAATATATGGGATTTTGTCGGGAGCAATAGTTTGCCATCCGCCGTTTCTGACATCCAGTTGCCTGCTTCCTTCCCATGGCACAGCGCACGAAGCTTTTCTACCTGCATGGGCCAGCTGAATCCCTGAAACTGCTCCATGCTGGTGTATAAAATCTGTAATCCTCTTTAAACCAGTTATATGTTCATCTTTCCAAAGGCCAAGGTCGGATGGCGATATCCTCCCCTCAGGGGATACTGCCGTTGCCTCCGTGAATATAAGTGCAGCCCCTCCGACAGCCCTGCTCCCGAGGTGAACCAGGTGCCAGTCATTGCTGAACCCGTCAGCAGAGGAATACTGGCACATCGGCGACATCACGATCCTGTTCTTCAGATTGATATTTTTAATGGTTAAGGATGAAAAAAGTGTTGACATATGAATAAAAATTTCTGTTATATTCCGAAAAATACAAAGGTAATCTTTAAAATCGTTCGGAAATTCGGTTCTATGGATGCTGCGATCGGATCGATGTGAATAATAATTTCATCATACCTGACTGAGAGGCAAATTTTTTTCAATGCCTTTAGGCGGAATATTAAGAATTTCTTAACTTGATAAATTAAAACTGATTAAAAACCTGTCGTTATATTTTTAAACTTATAATTTACAAGAAGACTGACTATAATGGAAAAGCTGATTGCCTGTTGCGGATTAAATTGCGCTACCTGTGACGCAAGAATTGCGACCATCAAAAATGATGACGGATTAAGGAAAATCACGGCTGATAAGTGGAAGGTTGCCTTTAACGCACCGGAACTGACATTTGATAAGATAAACTGTACCGGATGCAGGGTTGAGGGTGCCAAATTCTCTCATTGCACAGAGTGTGAAATAAGAAACTGTGTGAAGGCAAAAGGTTTCAGCACATGCGGGGATTGTGATGAGATGGAGACCTGCAGTATTGTAGCGGGCATACATAAATATGTTCCCGATGCAATTGCCAACCTGAGAGGCCTGAATTAGTTGGGAGCGGCCCGTTTTTACAATAAATGTGCTATATTCAATTCCGGATTCTTCGGGATTTAATTTAACTCTATTTCTCTGAATGTCAAAACATATTGGAATAGTCGCATGCAGCTATGAAGGCGCTGCCCTTTGCTATCAGACGATCTGCAATGAGGGATCAGTATATATGGGTGAACATGCTCATCCGGAAGTGAGCCTTCATAATCATCCCCTCAGCGAATATATGAGATATATCCGGACAGGCGACTGGGAAGGGGTGGCTGATCTTATGTTATCTTCGTCAGTGAAATTATTCAATGCCGGAGCTGAAGTATTGATAAGTCCCGACAATACTATACATCAGTCATTTGCCTCTGTAAAAAAAAGATCGCCGATTCCGTGGCTTCATATAGGGGAAGAGGTGGCAAAAACAGCCAGTCAGAGCAATTATGGGAAACTGGGGATCCTGGGCACAAAATTTTTAATGGAAGGACCTGTCTACCCTGAAGTGCTGGATGCAGCAGAGATCAGGTACAAAGTCCCTTCACAGGAAGCAAGGGTTAAAATAAATGAAATTATTTTTAATGAACTGGTGTACGGTAAAATGCTGGAAAGTTCAAAAAAATATTTTATGGGGGTCATTAATGAACTAAGATGGGAAGGATGCGATGCCATTGTTCTGGGTTGCACTGAGATACCTTTGATAGTACTTCCGGAAGACTCGCCATTGCCTGTTCTTGATTCTACACGCATACTTGCCAGAGCCGCCTTGAAATATTCAATGGACAAAGATCGGGTTTAAATAAATCAAATGAAATATAAACCTACACGCATCAGAAAGGTCTATCCTGTCGAGTCTCCTTGCAAGAAGACGATGTATAATTCATTAGCGGAGGCAAAGGAGGCGATTGAATATCTTCAGGAAAACAGGTATGTAAAAGATCTCTCGGCATATAAATGTACGATATGCGGATTCTGGCATCTTACCAGTAAATCATAAGCTAAATGTATTTCTTGTAAACATCCGGCTGCCGGTAACCCCACCCCATCCATCCAAGGGGCTTATTATGAAATTCTTCCGAAATGATGCCTACCGGTACATCATATGTCAGCACACCGGGCTCAGTGTTCATCTGACAAAACAACTCCCCTTTTGGACCTGTGATAAAGCTGCCTCCATTAAATCTGCCGGCATGGTTTACCACAACCATAAACAGCTCGTTGAACGTGGAATCGACCCTGGTAATTATTTCATTATCCACCTCGTTTTTATAAATGCTCATATCACTGGTATCGGTTGCGAGTGGACAGAGAACCAGTTCTGCTCCTAATGCTCTTATGCACCTTAGGGATTCAGGGACTTCCCTGTCAAAGCAAATGATGGTTCCCACATTATATTTCCTTCCATTGAGCTGCAGATCTGACGTATAGAAATTATTGCCAGGTGAAAAATAGCCCCAGTGGTTTATGTTCTCAAAATGCCTGCAGTGTACTTTCCTGTAGAGGTAGACATACTCTCCTTCAGGAGATATCAGGGCTGCCGTATTATGTATCAATCCGCCGGTTCCTTTCTCAACAAAGCCGACCAGGATATAGATCCCTTTGTCTTTTGCCTTTGTCCTGAATAATTTTAAGTTTTCACCCTCGGGAGATTCTGCAATTGAAAATAATCTCTTCCTGAATGATTCAGATTTACCATTTGTCTCATCGACAGGATAACCGTGAAAGACGCACTCCGGCGTAACAGCTATTTCAGCTCCTTGCAGGGCAGCCAGATCAATTGCTGCAAGTGTTCTGTTAATATTGGCCTCAATTGCCCATTCCTCAGTATAAACCTGGCACATTGCAATTTTTATCGTGGAATATCCCTTGCTATAATAATCAGGCAATTTTTCCAGGATATGTGTCTCCCTCCTGGCTTGCTTGTCAAATTCACTTATTACAGAGCCTGGGAGAATAGTCAGGCTACCGGCAATTGCAGCAGTTCCTTCAACAAATGAACGTCTTGTCATTTTTTCAGAATATTTTTTCATTGATAGGCAGAATTAAATTGTACTATCGGAATTAGACCATTTCCTGTGTCTTCTTTCACTTATTCACCTTTGCAGAAGATCCTGAAGGTTTCGATGCGGTTATGGCCGATTTTGATTTTAAGCTCTCCCTCAACCGGATCAATTTTCTCTTTATCAACTTCAATATGTGTGTCTCTGGAGCATCTTACAACGGGAGTGGCGGCAGACACTGAACAGTCATTGTCATGGTCATCCATGTTCCATAGCCGAAGAATAATTCCTGAGGCGATCCCCTCTTCTGCAGGCTTTACAGCCCAGGCGAGAACATCCGGATTGTCTATTGAAAAGATTGAATATTGAGGCCCATAACCACCAGTAGTACCCGTTATCTTTCCCGTTATTAGCGGATTTTGGTGTTCGAGCGCGAATTTCATAGAAGCAGTTGCATCGAAGCCATTATTATCAGGTTTCAGGGCAAAGAAGTTTTCAAAATATCTGTCTCCATCCTGATTTTCTATACCCAGTCCCGGGGCGTCTATCTGACCTCCCGCAAGAACTTTTAGCTGTGGTGTCACAGGGTCCAGCCAGGTAAGGGTACTGTTCCCCGTCTGCATAAAGTATGCATCGCGGTTGGATATTATCATTCCGTTATTTCCGTCAGAAATATGTACAAAATGGTTTAAGGCAAGCCAGTCGAGCCTGCATATGCTATCTGAATAATGTCCTCCCCGGGATTTCTGGCTGGCTTTCAGGATAGCACCGGCTTCTTCATGCCAGGTTTCCGGATCCTTAAGATCGAATGAAAAGGCATAGGTCACTGGTTTTGACCCTATATTTTGAGTAATGCAGTTTTCAATCTCGATCCTGTCGCTTGCTCCGAATAATGTGAGCCTTGATAAATGGCTTACAGGTTTATCCGATTGAGCAACGATTGTGACTGAAACAGGACCGGCATTTTCAATTATCAGTTGCCGGCCATTGCTGCCTTTACCTGAACCCAGATCGTTGGCATATAAGCTGTTAACGGGCAGAATAGACTCATGGTTATTATTCTCCTTATCGATAAGGCTGGTAATAACTCCCTGTCGGGAGAATACAATTTTATAGTGCCCGTTCTCAATCACTGAATCCGACACGGAAGCTGCCATAGCCGATCTGGCTGACGGTGTGCCTTTCCTGATAGCAAATACCTTATAACCCAGTGAAGGTATGTCTTTTGCCAGTATACGAAGGTATTTTATCCCTTGCCTGCTTATGATCTGGAAAGGGACCTCATGGTGGGCTGTCATATCCAATACCCTGATCTCTCCGCTGCCGCTGAAAGGGTAATCGGCATAGTCGGTCCTTGACCATCCAAGTGAATTGAAAACGAAAAATGTTTCTGAAAGTCTGTCGGGAGGTGATATCAATTCACCAAGACGATTGACAGACATTGTGAAAAGGGTATCGACGTAACTGGTGAACTGAAGTGCAATCTTACGCTGCCATTCTGCTCGTTGCCTTCGCGGGATTATATTACCATCTGCAGTCCAGTCATGCTCAAAATACTTTCCGCATGCCAGCCAGGCTCTTTCTTTTTTTTCTGACAAGCCTGAAGCAAATTTTTTATCTTTCAGTACCACCAGGGTATACAGAGCTTCAGCAGCGCGCAGTTTTTCGGCAGAGCGTTTGATTGTTGCCGAAACTTCAGCCAGGGAAGCGATACTGTTACCCCATTCGGTGCTTCCGTATGAAACAGTTTCAGAAGGAAGGATTGCACCATACTCTTTTTCAAAATCTTTAAAGAAGTCAATTTCATTGGATACAATAATCTGGTACCGGCGATCAGTATTTTCTTCTGCCACCACCGGAAATTTGTCAGTCAGGGTTTTAAGATCATCGCCTCCTTTGCCGAAAGCTGCAGCAATGTCATAGGGATAAATTTCCTTCCGGTCCATCAATGCTTTACAGTCTTCAATTGCATTTAACTGATTGGAAGCTTCCAGGTATGTTCCGAGATAATAGCGATAAGCTTTCCTGTCAGTGATCATGGAAGGGTTGACTGAATACCATTTCATTAATATTCTGCGGCCGTCAATGCCGGTATACCAGTAGATCTCATGGGGCCTGTTTTCGAGACCTGTCACTTTAGTGGCGCAGGCACAAACTCCCCGCCAGGAATATTTCGCTCCTGAGCCTGCCCACAGGGACGATAAACCCAGGGGCAATACCTGATCTTCCATATTCATTGCCAGTTCCAGGTTCAGGCCATATTTGCGTTCAAGCGACCCGGCATAATACATGTCACGCAAGGTTATCTCAAGCGGAGCGATGCCTGATAGTGATTCAAGTGTATTAAGCGGTACAGTGATCCTGCCCTCCCTGATCTGTTCGATTAACCTTTCGAACTGCTCGGGACTTCTGTTTTTCTGGTATTCATAAACCCACAGGGAGCCGTCACAATTCCATTTGTTTTGATAAGGATAAGGCTCATTGCGGGTCGAATCATTCAACCTGATATAATAATCAAGAGTCTCGAGAAAAGCATTCCGGTAATCAGATTCATTGGCGCTCCACATGTAATCGGTATGATCGTCCGGGGCTATATATATCTTTTTCTGCTGGGCGCTGATTACGTGTAACACAGACATTCCCAGGAAAACCAATATTAAAAATCTGTAATTCTTCATGGCAGACTTTTAACAAATATAAAATCTTAAACCGAGATTCTGTGATTCGATGGAAATAATACTTCTATGCCGGATGCTCTACGGGCAAATATTAATAAGTAAATGGCGTATCGGCTATATAAATTTATTCATACCGTAATGACTGGGCCGGATTTACCCGTGCTGCCCTGATGGTGCGGTAGCTGATTGTCAGGACTGCAATTCCCAATACTATTATCAATCCACCTATGAAGGTAAGCAGGCCAGGGCTTATCCTGTAGTAATAATTTTCGAGCCATTTGCCTGACACATAATAGATTAATGGGAAGGAGACCAGCGCAGAGACAGTTATCAATACAATAATTTCCTTCGATATTGAGAAGTATATGCCGGGAACCGAAGACCCCATGGCTTTACGTACTCCGATCTCCTTGGTCCGTTGATCCACTGTATAGGATGTCAGTCCATATAATCCGAGTGCTGCAATGAAAATTGCAAGAATTGATGCTATCACTGCAATAAGGGCATTCTGCTTCTCTTTTTCATACAGCTTTGTCATTATTTCATCGACGAAATGATATTTTAAAGGGTCATTGGGTGCGGATTCTTTCCAGGCAGTTTCAATTTTTTTAATTGTTTCATTGTGGTTTTTAGGTGAGATCCTGGCTGTTATGTATCCATAGGTGGCATTTTCCGGTCTAAGCCGGAAAATAAAGGGTTCAATCTGAATCCGCTGCGATCCGAATATGAAATCCTTTGCCACCCCGATTATCGGATAATATGCCACTTTTCCCGAATCGCGATAGCCCATTATTCTTATTTTTGCCGGATCAATATTGAATTTTCTTATTGCAGATTCGTTGAGGATACAGGCCTGATTATCAGCAAGAAATTCCTTGTCAAATGCTCTTCCCGACTCAAGCCTGATGCCATATGTCTCCAGATAATTATAATCTATATAATTTGTCCACATCAGTACTGTTTCATCCTTTTTCCCCTCTATCATATATCCATTATTATTATTGTTCTGTCCGGGCACCATGGAGGAGCTGGTCACGGATATAACTCCGGGTATCATTCTTAATGATTCTTTGAATGATTTTGCATTGGTCCCGAGAAATTCCTCGTTATCAAGTACAAGCAACTGCTCTTTGTTAAAGCCCGGATCCCTGTCGATCATATAAGAGTATCTGTCTGTACATGATCAATGTACCCACAATTAGGAATATTGAGATGGTAAACTGAAGTATAACGAGTGCCTTCCGTAACAAAGCTTTATTACCGGCTTTGTTTATACCTCCCTTGAGCACCCGGTAGGGACTGAATGAGGAGAGAAAGAAAGCAGGATAGCTGCCTGCAAGGATCCCTGTAACCACTGCGAAAAGCAACATAAATGGTAACATGAAAAATGCTGCTGATAATTTCAGTGAAAGGCTTGTGCCAAGCAGATCATTGAAAGCCGGAAGAACAAGTCTGATAAGTATCAGTGCAACAATCGTAGAGACGATTGCCATAATAACAGATTCAGTCAGGAACTGGGTAACCAGCATTCCCCTGGTTGAGCCTCCAAGTTTTTTAATTCCGACTTCTTTTGCTCTTGAAGATGCCTGCGCGGTTGAAAGATTTGTGAAATTGACAGCCGCCACAAGCAGAATAAGAAATGCAATGCAGCCCAATATTTTTAATAACTTGGGATCTCCATTCGCCAGGAAGCATGGGTGAACGGAGGTATCCAGATGAATATCCGTAAGTTTCTGAAGTGAATATCCAAATTTGTTTCCTTTGGCAAGAAATTCCTCGAACGAGATATTCAGAAAACGCTGAATATCCGGACCGACGTATTTTTTAACAAGTGCAGGGAATTTCTCATTGATATTTTTATAATCTGATATTTTCCTTCAGAAGCAGGTAGGTGTTCAGGTTATTGTTTCCCCATTCCGGGCTGTTTGCATCCCTGTCAGACAGCATGGATACCAGCATTCCCGCCTTGAAATGAGAATTGCCCGGAATATCTCCCATAACTCCTGTGACAATAAATGTCGTGGTATCTCTTCCTATCTTCAGGACCTTGTCAATTGGGTTTTCCTTTCCGAATATTGTTTTTGCCAGGGATCTGGAAAGAACAACTTTTCGTGGCGCATTAAGAAGACTTTCAGGATTCCCGTTCAATACCGGGACCGAGAAAAAATTAAAGAAGGAAGAATCAGCCAGAAGGATATTCTCTTCATTGTAAGTCTGATTATTATATGTGACTGAAGATGCGCCCGACATTTTTCTCATTCTCAGAAAATCTTCAACCTCAGGAAATTCCCTGAGCATTGTAGGGCCTATCGGATAGGAGGATGAGGCATAAGTAAACTCCTGATCGCTTAACCTGAGATTAAGAACAATGTCGTAGATTCTGTTTTTCTTAACATTAAACGTAGTCATAGCTCGTTTCATAGAGTACATAAAGCGCAATGAGCAGACTGCATGCTATACCGATGGAAAGGCCCGTAATATTGATGATTATATAAGATCGTTGTCTTTTAAATGATCTCAGGCTGTGTTTAATGAGGTTTGTAAACATTTCGGGGGCAGATTAAGGTTTTAATAATTTCAATCAATGTCATTTATTCACAAGAATTTGTCATGAAAAATGACATTTCTCTAAAAGACGTCAATTAAAACACTTTGCTGCACAGAAAAAGTAACTTTTCAGAATAAGGGAAAAAAACTTCAAAGCAATCCGGATACAGATGCTTCAGACCGGGAGAGGATCAGGTTAATTTATGTCTCAGTCGGATTCTGCTACAAGTACCCAGTCGTTCGAGCTTTCCGGATTGTTTTCCGTATCCGTTTCGTTATGGGGAGTAGCCGGGGTAGTAAACTGCTGCCTGTTTTTATTCAGGAAGGGAGAATCAGGAATATTGGTGAATTCGCCGGTTGTGGGATCATACCAGCGCACGCTGACAGGTCCCGACATTTTTGACAGGTCAATGGTAACGGTTTGCAGGGTTGTGCAATATACTATCCCAAGCTTTCCATTTACGGTATCGAAAGCTGCTATAGTATAGTTGTCATTTGTCAGATCCGAACCACCTTCCAGTGATGTCGAGGTAAGGAAATTATGCGACCAGTCGGGTGTGAGGTTCCACCAGGGACGGCTTTTGAAGAGGTCGCTGAAATATTTAATATCCGGTCTTGCACCCAGATCCAGATATTTATTCCATGGAGAAGTACGGCTCTGGAGCCAGTCGCAGCCATATGTATAGGCACCTCCGAAACCCCCTCCCAGTGCTACCCTGTAATTCAGACCTCTTTCAACCTGGTTGGTAGCTATCTGCCATTCATACCCGCTTAGCTTCTGGTAGGGCCCTTCGCTCATTAAAATGGGCATGATATCAGGTTTATTGTATTCATTGTAAATGAAAAGGCTTTGATTTACCACCACCATGTCGGAATAGAGGTTATTATATGTAACCCATCCCATGGTCGAGGCCGGCAGGTGTTTGAAAAAATTGCCCGATTCACCGCGAGCGTTGTTCAGCGGGTCTGCTCCCCAGATCCCCGGGTTAAAGACATGGATCGACTTTAAATGTTTATCGCCGGTACTTATGATCCCTCTTGCAATCGGGCACTGCCTTGATGTGTCGATATTGTCGTTGCCGAAGAGCCAAAGCAGGTTCCGTCTGTTTTTATACCGGTTTCCTAGCCAGACACCGTAATCGAAACATGCTTCGGGAGTATTGGCTGTAATATTGGCCGGAGACCAATAGCATTGGCTCATAGGCATCAGATTTATATATATCCCATAGCTTTCGGCAAGAATAAGCACACTGTCTATTGTCTGGGAAAAATATTCCGCATTGACTCTTCTGAGATCCCAGTTAAGCGGAGAACCGCCAGGCATAAATTCAAAGTTGCCTTTTCTGTCGACAGGAGCAGCCTCTATGGCCCTGTCCGTTGGTTGTCCGTCGATACATACCCAGCAAAGGTTAATACCTTTTGACCGGCAATCCGCAAAATAGGTGTGCATTTCGGGTATTGTCAGCTTCTGAGGAAGATTCTGGGGTGAATCACCGATAAGCAGTACAGGCTTCCCAAGGGTATCGGAAAAGTGTCTTGGATTGGCAGGATCGACAATAATCCCGGATAGTGTGACAGCCGGAGAAGGAGGATTTATTTTGCATCCGGTCTGTGAGGCAAAGAAAAAAATGGCAAACATGACCGAAGCCGGAACTATGAATTTCTTTTTCATATGTGGGTCCTTTTGTTTAATCTGGAATATTACAGTTACCAGCTAATGCTGACCCGGATCTTCTCAGATCCGAAATACAAATGTATTAAAGATTGTCTGATAGCTTTTAGCAAAAAGCCTCTATCGTAAAAATTTTACTTATAAAATATGCAGCAAATTTTTTTAATGACAGTCATTACCGGGACTCATGTTTTCTGAATTCACAATTCGATGGTAAAGAACAACAGCTCCGAATTCATCAGACTATTCCGAAGATTCAACGGATTGGTACTTTTGAATATTTCCGGTCTGGCCCTTGGACTGGCAAGTGTCATTTTTATTGCAATCTGGATCGGTTATGAAATAAGCTATGACAAGTTTTATCCTGATGCAGATCGCATTTACCGGGTAGAATCCCTTTTCAATTATTCAGGTGAACCTTCAGTATGGACCATCACTCCTGCCCCGCTTGCAGATGCTGTTATAAATGACTTTCCTGAAGTCGAGGATGCGGTAAAACTTGCAGCCTACAGGAATGTGACATTGAAAGCGGATGAAAAATTGTTCACAGCCGATAATTTTTATTATACTACCCATTCGTACTTCAATATATTCTCACCGAAAGTGCTTTCCGGAGATCCTTCACGCCTTCTGACGGGTCCCGGGGAACTGGTAATATCGAAACATATTGCAACTGTATTGTTCGGGGATTCAGACCCGGAAGGAAAATCTGTTTTGTTGAACAATACTGATCTGCTCACTGTCACCGGAGTAATTGAAGATTTGCCTTCGAATACACATCTGAAGGTTGATTATCTGGCATCGTTTTCTCTTCTGGGTAAAGGGGAGGAACTCGAAAGATGGGGAAGGTTTGATTTTATTACTTATCTTCTGCTGAAGAAACAAACTGATGCCGAAGAATTTAATAAGAAGATCGAAGGATACTTGCAAACAAAGGACAAATTTGTTACTGCGACCCTTTTTATAAATCCGCTGACAAGGCTTTACCTTTACCATGATCCCGGCTTTAAATCCGTTAAATATCCTTCGCCGGACAAGGGACCGATTACAAGGGTGATCTTGTTCGCCGTAATTGGAATTGTTCTCCTGATAATTGCCTGTATCAACTTTATCAATTTGTCTACAGCGTTTGCATCGCAGAGAGCCAGGGAGATAGGTATCAGGAAGGTAAACGGTGCCAGCAGGGCAAACTTACTGATCAGGCTGTTCGGCGAATCATTGCTGCAAACGCTGATTGCAACTGCTGCCGCGCTGATACTGGTAGTTGCCATGCTGCCTGTATTTACTAAGGTCAGTGGAGTAGAGATGAGCCTTGGGAAGATGTTCTCATTAAATAACTTAGTCATCTATGTGGCTCTGACCCTGGCAACCGGTTTAATAGCCGGCATATACCCGGCACTTATCCTTGCCTCATTTAACCCGGTGAAGGTGATCAAACCTCTCCCGGAAGACAGAATGCAGGGTGCTGGCCTGAGGAAAATTCTGGTTGTCACACAGTTTATGCTATCGATAGTATTCATCTTCTGTATCCTGGTTATGAACAGGCAGTTAAGTTTTCTTCAGGCTAAAAATCTTGGCTTTAACAAAAACGGGGTTATGGTCATTACTCCTCATGCCAGACCCGGGAAGGTTGATGTAATTGCGGATCAGATAGAAAAGGTTCCCGGGGTAAAAAAGGTCGCTCTCGGTGGCAATGTTCCTGTGAACATGGGCAATTTCAGTACATTTACAAAATGGGATGGCAATACAACGGGAAGACCATTGATGTTTTTTATGATGCAGGTAGATGACAGATACATCGACCTGCTTGATATAAAGCTCGTGCAGGGAAAATATTTCAATACAAGTTCCATGGGCACCGAAGTCATTCTGAATGAAACAGCTGTCAGGAAGATGGAATTGGAGGACCCTATTGGGAAATCGATATGGATGGGTGATGAAAGGTTCACAGTTACAGGAGTGGTAAAGGACTTTTACTTTCACAATCTGAAGGAAGAGGTCAAGCCGGTCATTATTTATAAACACAAAGACTGGTGGATGAAAAAGATTTTTGTGGCTCTTGAACCCGGCAACCATTTTAAGGTAGCCGATAAGATCGTAGACATAGTCAAAAACAGCACTCCGGGGTTTCCCGTTAGTTATATTTTTCTGGATGAAGAGGTTGACAAGTACTACGATGATGAAAGAAGGCTGAATACCCTTATAAATGCAGCGACTCTTCTCAGTATTGTTATTTCGTGTATAGGGCTGTTCAGCCTTACTGCGTTCACAATACGCAAAAAACGGAAGGAAATAGGGATAAGGAAAGCCTACGGAGCCACATCGGCAAGTGTTTTGATCATGCTTCAGAAGGATTTTGGAAGGCTTGTGCTGATAGCATCTTTCATTGCCCTGCCTGCCGGATATCTTATCATCAGGAAGTGGTTACAATCCTATGCATATCACGTAGGGCTGAATCCATTTTATTTCCTGGCATCAATCTTAATTATCATCACGATAGCATCCATAACACTTATATTTCACACACTCAGGGCCTCTAATCTGAATCCGGCTGAAACGTTGAGAAATGAGTGAATGTGCGGTCTTTAAGCTGATATTGATGGTTGATATTCCTGCTTTTTCCTGTTCAGGCTGAGGTAGATGATCATTGCGACAGGCCCTACGATGAAAAGGGCATAGAATGGGGCGTAAATCAACTGATTAAGCCGCAGAATAAATTCAACAAAGGCAATCAGGAAGGCGACGAGGATCTGACCATTCCGGTTCTTTACTGTGGTGGCAGGATCAGTGATCATAAAAAAGACGAATAATTGATACATAGGGCCAGTGAGTGGTGAAATCTCAGTAAGAAAGGTATCACCGGTAATCATACTTCGCAGAAAAGAAAAGAAAACAAAACCCGCAACGTAGGTAAGGGTGATATGCAAGCGTTTTACCCGCCAAACAATGATAAGGCCGAGTGCCCAGATAATAATCATGGGCCATATGTTATTTCCCCATTGTATACTAAGTCCTGCAACCCCATATGGCAGGAAAGCCAACATCCATGAAATACCGAAATTGGAAGGGTTCCATATGTGCCTGTTCCTGAAACGCAATACGTATTTCGACATAATTGAGATTATCGCCGTGACGGCAAAAGGCCATAAAAATGTTGAGCGCAACAGGATGCCCACACTGATGCCGGAGATATAGGCACTGGACAGATTTTTCCACTTGCCGAACATCAGCCTTGCAAGAATTAATTCGGTGAGAATGCTGCATCCTATAGAAAGTAAAATATTCCTGTATCCTTCAAGTATGCCAAATGTAAAGTGACCGGCAACAAGAATCAAGGTTATAAGCAGTGGAGGAGCATACTGCATGCTGAAAAACTTATTATGCTTTCTGACTTGTGGTGCATCAGTTTTATCAGGGATCTTATTCATTCTTTTTCAGTTATTTTCATCAGGTGATCAGCTTCAGGGTTCAATATAATCTGGTGTTTTCCATCTGGCCATGAAATTACCGCCTTATCAACCTTTGAGCTTTTTCCAAGCCCGAATTGCACTCTGCGCTGGTTTTGGGAACAGAAGCCAATCCCTCCGGAAATTACCTGCGACTGCGATCCGGAATCCCAATAAAGATCTACAATTGCACCTATGGCGCTTTTGTTGCCACTGGTCCCCTCCAGGTCAAAGGCTATCCAGTGATTTTCAGGAGTAACATTATTCCTGTAGACGAGCACCCTGTTATTCTGATTTGCAACTATTACGTCCAATACTCCACGGTTCCACAAATCAGCCATTGCAACGGAACGGCTGTCAAAACTATCATTGTCTGTCATATATTTTGCAACATCATTGAAATGGCCCGATCCATCGTTAAGCCATATCCTGTTCCGCTGGAATCCGCTCTGGGTTCTGCCCTTCATCGCAGGCCAGTTTTTAATATCAGAGATAATGGCCTTATTGCCAGAGGTAACTTTTGAATAATCGTACCAGTAGCTTGTTTTCCTTTCTCCCGATATATAACCATTGGCAACGTACAGGTCAATGAATCCATCGTTATTAAGGTCGCCAAACTGGGCTCCGTAGCTCCATCCTCCGGCTTCAATTCCTGTCTGCTGGGCGAGGTTGGCGAAGAGTATTTTCCCTTTTTCCGATATTGGGGTCCAGAAGTTATTACCCTGCAGAAGTATGCCCTCTTCGGTAATATTCGAGACATATATACCGAAATGTCCCTTGTTGCTTATATCGCCGAAAGAGACGTTCATGCCGCTCTTGGGTGAAAGTCCGATAAGTGTGCTTTCTCCCTTTTCATGGAATTTCCGTCCTTCTTCATTAAAGTAAAATTCGTTTATTCCATAGTCATTTGCGATGAAAAGCTCCGGGTAGCCATCCCTGTCGATATCCGTGGCGCCTGCTGCCAGGGTCCATCGAGTGGAAGTCAATCCGGTTTCTGTGGTCACATCAACGAATGTTCCATTGCCTTTATTTTTAAGCAGATAATTTCTGCCTCCGTTTTGTGAATATTCAAAGCTTTCCGTTAATATTCTTGTAGATTTGAGATGCCAGAGATCAATATCTTCCCGGAAGTATCCGCCCAGGAAAAGGTCAACATACCCGTCGGAATTATAATCGAACCAGATTGCGGTATTGGCATTTAACCATCCGGGTAGTCCGCTGCTGCCGGTTACATTGGTGAACGTCCTGCCCTGTTCATTTCTGAATAACTCAGGTTTTCCCCATTTATAGACAAGCAGATCCTCATATCCATCATTGTTGTAATCGGCCCAAACTGCACCCATCGAAACGCCTGAATTTTCAGTATTTAGATTTGCTACTCCCATGCTTTCTGCGACATCGGTGAAAGTGCCGTCCTTTTGATTATGATACAGGGCATTCTTGTAACCAACACAGCTGTTCGTTACATAGAAATCATTCCAGCCATCCCTGTCAAAATCGCATACAGAAACCGATGCTCCCATTGAGGCGATCTGTGGAAGAATAGGATCGATAGCCGGATCCAGTTTAGGTGAATGGTGGACAAAATTAACGCCCGATTGCCGGGAGACTTCCTGAAAATAAAATCCAAGCTTATTTATGGCAGTCTCTTTTGCCATGGCCTGAATCTGTTCAGCCGCCTTATGCGATAAGCCGGCCAGTATGACAGGAATGGCAAGTATGCCGGCGAACACCGCAGAAATAATTATCCTAAGTAGTAAGGTGGAGTTTTTTTCTCTCATTTCTTTTCATCATCCAGATGACAAATTTCCTTAAAAAAAGCGGTGGATATTTATAGCCTATCTCTGCCATTCTTTTTCCCATTGGGATATATTCACCTTTTTCCGCCGGGAGATTTGTCCCCAATCCGTCAACATAGCGGTTATACATACAAAAAGCTGCAGCAATTAAAACCGTATCATGGATATCTTCATCTGAAGCACCTTGAAGTCTTGCGGCTTCGATAGCTTCCGGTGTTACATCACGGCCGCTTTTCTGAACCTGCCCTGCAATTTTAAGCAGGGCTTTCATTTTCTCAGATACCGATGATTTATCGAGGTCAGCCTTTACCGAATTAACCGTAGCGCCGCCATCATTAAAATGGAAATTGGCCGAAGCACTGTGCGATTCATGACAGTATTCGCATTTATTCAAGTCAGATACATAGGATGCTATTATTTCACGTTCACCCGGAGTAAGTCCGGAGGGTCCATGCAACAGAGTGTGAG
This sequence comes from uncultured Bacteroidales bacterium, assembly GCA_963789465.1. Lineage (GTDB taxonomy): Bacteria > Bacteroidota > Bacteroidia > Bacteroidales > VadinHA17 > LD21. The sequence continues at coordinate 395,975 of CAWBLL010000016.1, read as the reverse complement.
CTAATTTTGACAAAGCTTTGCCGGTCGGACCTTTGTAAAACAACAGTTCAACTATCCCTGGCTGGGGAATATCAGTTTTTATATAGGTCATGGTTCTCTTTTCGAATTCAACAGACCAGAATGATCCATTGTTCAATCTCCCGCGATTTTTAACATTATTATAACAGTTGCTGACCCAATTGGGTTCCGTTTCGGCGCCTGTCAGAACATGTATCCTGTACCGATCATGAAGCTGTTTACAAAGCTTATCTTCTTTTTGTATTCAATTTTAAGGTCATTTTGGTTGATGACCGGGTCAGAATCAGTCTAAAATATTTAATAATTTTCCAATAATTGCTGAAATGATTAACTTTAATTCGATTGTGAAAGTCAGAGTCAGGATGAAATTCAAAGAGGTATTTATGGCGCGGAAGACAGTTAAATTTTTATTAAAGCGGGTATTATTATTGATATTGCTGATGCCTTGCACAATGATTGCCAATTGTCAGGATACGATTAATAAAGCTATCCCGAAAAACGCCATCGTCGCCGATGGTGCGACTGCGATCTATTGGGGCATGGCTTCCTTAAATTACGAACGGGCTCTTCTTTTTAATGATCGTCACCGCCTGTCAATAAATGCCGGTTTTGGCGGCTGGTATCTTGTTCCTGTGCCAAGGGAGTATTCCGGATTATCAGTTCCATTAAGCTTTAATTTCATGGAAGGCTCAGGAAATAACCATTTTGAGGCTGACCTGGGAATAAGATACACATTTTATAATGAGCAGTCAGATACAGACAGGTCTCCACTCTTCCCAATATTAAACTTTGGCTACAGATATCAGAGGCCTGATGGAAAAGGCTTGATATTCAAGGCATTTATTGGTTATACCGGAATTGGAATAGGTGTAGGAAAGGCATTTTAAATTCAGCCTGGACCCATTTTTTATTACAGGGGTTCAGAAGTCATCAGATATTGAGCGAAGTATAATAAAATTGAATTATCTTACAGCTTCATGCCGTTAAGAAAGTTTGGTTTTCGGATAAAGATTTAAGGTTTACTCTAATAATTACCTCTAATATTAAATACTATGAAAGGACGACGTGATTTTCTGAAAGAGCTGGCTGTGCTCACCGGAGGTTTGATGCTGCCCCTTCCTGGTTTTCCTGTTTCCGGCAAAGATAAATGGGGAGAAATTCTACCTAAACGCACTCTTGGCAAAACCGGTGAAAAAGTTACGATGCTTGGTCTGGGCGGTTATCATGTAGGCTGGACCACCGAAAAAGATGCTCAGGAGGTCATTGAAAAAGCAATTGAAGGCGGTATCCGTTTTTTCGATACGGCAGAATCATACGACGACGGCAGAAGTGAAATGCGCTATGGCAAATATCTTGTGCCGGTATACCGGGATGATGTTTTCATAATGAGCAAAACCACAGCTCCGGATGGTGTCACTGCGAAAAAACATCTGGAAGGGACCCTGAGCAGGCTGAAGTGCGATTATCTCAATCTATGGCAGGTTCATTCCCTGCGGACCCCGGAAGATGTTGATGACCGGATAAAAAACGAAGTCCTGGAAGTTTTCGTGAAAGCAAAGGCTGAAGGCAAGGTGAAACATATTGGTTTCACCGGACATCAGAATCCGGCTGCTCACTTGCATATGCTTGATAAAACCTCATCCAGTGATATCTTTGAGACCGTTCAGATGCCTGTGAATGTCATTGACTCACATTTCGACAGCTTCATCAGGAATGTGATGCCGGTAGCCATTGATCGGAATTTCGGTATTATGGCAATGAAAACCCTTTCAGACGGACGTTTCTTCAGGGAGAAAATGGTGCTGGATGAGAAGGTTTGGGAATCAGATGACCCGATAGTACCGAACTATATATCCGTAAAAGATGCTCTTTATTTTGTCTGGTCACTGCCTGTCAGCATTTTGATAACCGGTGCCGAAAACAAAGTGCTGATCCGGGAGAAAATTGAGCTTGCAAGAAATTTTACCAGGCTTACGGAGGCTGAGAGGCTCGCATTAATTGATAAGGTTGCAGGTAAAGCCGGGAATAAAGTGGAGTACTACAAGAAGGTTTAAAATAATACCTATTGGCATGCTAAATAAAATCCTGGAATTTAGTCTGAAAAACAAGATCATTGTAATCCTTTTTACATCAACAGTAGCTCTGTTCGGACTGTTTGCAGTTTATAAGATACCTGTCGGGGCAGTACCTGACATCACCAATAACCAGGTGCAGGTTATTACTACCTCCGGAAACCTTTCCACGCAGGAAATAGAACAGTTTATTACAGCACCTGTTGAAATGGAGATGGCAAATTTACCAGGCGTACAGGAAATCAGATCCATATCCAAGTTTGGACTTTCCGTAGTTACAATTGTTTTCAGGATAATATGGGTACTTATCTGCCGCGTCAGTTAATTGCTGAAAAGATTAAAAGCGCTTCGGCCAAAATTCCGGAAGGTTTCGGAACACCTGAAATGGGGCCTATAACAACCGGTCTTGGTGAGATATATCAATATACTCTTGATATCAAGCCGGGGTTCGAAAACAAGTACACTCCGATGGATTTAAGAACCATCCAGGACTGGCTTGTAAGACGAAGGCTCTCAGGCATAAATGGGGTTGTTGAGATAAACAGCTGGGGAGGATACCTGAAACAGTACGAAATTGCTATTAATCCTGTCCGGTTGAAAGGAGTTAATCTTACATTAATGGATGTTTTTAATGCGATTTCCACCAATAACAGCATTTCCGGAGGAGCCTATATTGAGAAAACGAATCAAAGCTATTTTATCAGGGGTGACGGGCAGGTTAGATCTTTAGCTGATATAGAGAACATTGTTGTTGCAAATAAAAACGGGATCCCCGTATTGATAAAGGATATTGCCGATGTACATTTTGGATATGCAAATCGTTTTGGGGCTATTACGGCCAATGGGAAGGGAGAAACAGTTCTCGGTCAGATTATGATGCTTAAAGATGCTAATTCAAAGGAGGTAATAAATGAAGTGAAGCGACGGGTGAATGAGATTCAGAAGACCCTGCCTGAAGGGGTATTCATAAATCCTATCCTGGAGCGCAGTGAGCTTATAGGAAAAACATCTTCCACTGTTGCGGAAAATCTCATTCTCGGGGCAATAATTGTATTGCTGACAGTTATGCTGATCCTCGGAAACATCCGTTCTGCTCTTGTTATTGCATCGATGATTCCCCTTGCATTATTATTTACAATTTCGATGATGTACATCTTTGGTATAGATGCCAATCTTATGAGTTTAGGAGCCCTCGATTTTGGGATCATAATTGATGGGGCGGTAATAATTGTGGAGTACATAGCTTTGCGTCTGACAGTCCGCAAAGATGAAATAAGCAGTGTCAGCGGTGTGGAGAAACAATTGCTTTTTGACCGCATCTCTTTCGATGGAGCTTCAAAAATGATGAATTCTGCTGTTTTCGGGCAGATAATTATCCTGATAGTATTCATCCCCATTCTCTCCCTGACCGGTGTCGAAGGAAAGATGTTCAGACCGATGGCTATTTCATTTTCTTTTGCCATAATTGGTGCCATGATTTTCGGCTTAACATGGCTGCCGGTAGCTGCGTCAATTTTCTTAAGGGCTGAAAAAAAGAAAAAGCATTGACATATCCGGCTGGCTCATGGGAATAATTCACAAATCATATGAACCCGTGATCAGATGGTCGTGCGGTCATAAAAGGGCTGTGCTGGGGATGGCTCTTTTTTCACTGATTTTCACAGTTTTCCTGTTTATGAGAATAGGAGGAGAATTTGTTCCGACTCTCGACGAAGGTGATTTTGTTATTCAGCCTGTTTTAAAAACCGGCACCTCATTGTCCAAAACAGTTGAGCTGACCACAAAAATGGAAAATATCCTTATCTCGCAATTCAGCGAAGTGGATCAGATAGTCAGCCGTATTGGGGCAGCTGAGGTTCCGACCGATCCGATGTCGATGGAAGAAATCGATATGATAATAAAGCTTAAGCCAAAGGAGGAATGGGTCAGTGCATCCGACAAGGAAGAACTGGCAGGAGAATTCAAAAAGGCTTTATCTGTGATTCCCGGCATTGACTATGAATTTACACAACCTATTGAAATGCGCTTTAATGAATTAATAACCGGTGTCAGGTCCGACATTGCCATTAAAATATTCGGTGAAGACCTGGACTATATAAGTCAGAAAGGTATAGAAATAAAAAATCTGATTTCGGGAATTCCGGGAGCAAGTGATGTAATCCTGGAAAAAACCGCAGGACTTCCACAGGTGAGGATAGCATACAATCGTGAAAAAATTGCCTATTATGGTCTCAATATCAAAGAATTAAACAGCTATTTATCCACCGCTTTCGGCGGCGAGATCGCAGGTACTGTTTTTGAGGGTGAAAAACGGTTCGACATAGTGGTAAGATTTCAAAAACAAAACAGAACTGACATTGAGGATATTAAGCAATTATATGTACCACTCAAAAATGGACAGCAGGTTCCGCTTGCAGAGCTTGCTGATATCGAGTACGCTGAGGGTCCGGCCAAGATTTCCAGGGAAAATACTCACCGAAGGGTTGTCGTCAGTGTAAATGTTCGTAACCGTGATTTACAATCTGTAATAACAGATATTCAGGCAGGCAATTGACAATAATATTACACTTACCCCCGGCACTTATATTTCATATGGCGGTCAGTTTGAAAATCTGCAGAATGCCACCCGGCGGTTAATGCTTGCCGTACCGGTTGCTTTGTTGCTGATTTTCATATTTCTGCATTTCGCGTTCAGATCACTTAAAGACGCAATTATGATCTTTACTGCGATACCTCTCGCTACTGTCGGAGGTGTAATTTTATTATGGATAAGAGGAATGCCTTTCAGTGTTTCGGCAGGAGTAGGGTTTATAGCTCTTTTCGGCATCGCAGTTCTCAACGGGATTGTACTTATCGAGCACCTGAAGGAACTTCAGCATAGTGGTATTGAAAGTATGAGAGAACTGATCCTTAAGAGGCACAAAAGACCGTTTGCGGCCAGTACTGTTAACAGCTGGCGCAGCAGCAATGGGCTTTTTACCAATGGCAGTTTCCACCGGTGCAGGAGCCGAAGTACAGCGTCCGCTTGCCACAGTTGTCATTGGTGGCCTTATTACTTCAACCTTGCTTACCATGATAGCCCTTCCGTTACTTTACGAAATCTTTAATAACGTGAAAGGATTCAGATTCTTCCCTTTCAGGGTTATAAGGCATAAACCTATTATTGTTTTACTTATGATTTTTTTACCGGCATTGTCATTATACTCGCAGCAAAAGGAACTGAGCTTAAATGAAATAATTGATATAGCATTGGTTAATAATAAAGAGATCAATGCTTATTCACTGAAAGTGGATGAAAGCATTGCTCTCAGATCCACTGCCTTTAATCCGGATAAAACTGCACTGACCTATGGCTATGATGAAAACAATATTTCACCGAACGGATACCCTTTGAAAGTATGGGGTATTGCGCAGAATTTCAGTTTTCCGGCCCTCTATGTGGCAGAAAAGAATGCAAAAAATATAGATGTATCAAAAGCTGAAGTTACTCTTGAATCGCGTAAACAAAAACTTAAAAAAGATATTTCACTATGTTACTATGATATTCAGAATCTTCAGGCCAAACATGCGCTTTACGGAAGCATTGACAGTTTATATGCAAGTTTACTGGAAAATGCTGAATCACGATACAATAAAGGAGACTTTAGCCAGCTCGATCTGTTGAATATCAAAGCACGGCAGCAGCAGGCAAAATTAAATCTTGAACGCTACAGTATACAGTGTCCTGAATGATCTTCAAAAACTAAAAACTCTGATGAATTATGAGACCGATTTTAATGTATCCGGTGAAATCGAGATTCTCTTTCCACAGGGAAAGGATATAGAATCAAATCCGGCAGTTCAACTTTTAAAATTACAGAATGCCTCCGGGGAAGCAGCTCTGAAAATTGAAAAAAATAAAATGCTTCCGGATTTTTCACTTCATTACTTTACAGGAACCAATAGTTATGAAGACTCCAGATATTATAATGGTTTCCAGGTTGGTCTGGAAGTACCGCTATTTTTCGGAAGCCAGAAATCAAGAATAAAATCGTCTAAGATTTCTCTTAATGTGCAACAGCTCCTGACGGAATATGAAATCATGTCTCTCAGAAATAAAATAAGAGAATATGAGAGGGAAGAGTTAAAGCTCAGGGAAGGTATCGAGTACTACAATACTTATGGCAAATTGTTGTATGATGAAATTTTGAGAACTGCCTTAAAAAGTTTACAAAGTGGCGAGATAGATCTCTTTAAATTTACCAACAGCTATGAAATAGCTTTGCAGATCAAACTTAACTATCTGGATAATGTGCTTCTATACAACACCAATATTCTGGAACAGACATATATGTCAAATTAATAGATCATGATCATGAAAAACAGATCAATATTTACCATACTTGCTGCCACTATAATTCTGATGTCTTGCAATCATAACAAATCAAAGGAGCAGGTGGTTAAGGGCCCGGATAATCTTATTACCATTACCCGTGCTCAATTCGATATGGAAAAGCTGGTTATTGGAGAGCCTGGTAAAATGCGATTTGATGAACAAGTAAAATGCAATGGAAATATAGTGACAGAACCTTCAGCCTCTGCAATAATAAGCACTTCTGTTCCGGGGCTCGTGAAACAGATAAATTGCTCCGAAGGGCAAAAGGTTATTGCAGGTCAGATCTTGTTCGAGCTTTCGGGGAATGAGTTTATTGAACTTCAGAAAGACTTCGCTGAAACAGCTAGCCAGTTAAAACGGATAAGATCGGAATATGAAAGAGTAAAATCGCTCTTTAGCGAAAAAATCGGAACTGAAAAGGAGATGATTTTAGCAGAAAGTGATTACAAAACAGCTAATGCAAAATACTCTGCTTATAAAATGAAATTAAAGATTATTGGGCTAAATGATGCTAAAATTGAGGATGGTAATTTCTATGAATTCTTTGCACTTAAGTCTCCGATAAATGGTTATATCTCACGCATAAATGTTTCGATCGGGCAGTATGCTGATCAGCAAACAATGCTTGCTGAGATATATGATATATCCCGGATTGAGCTGAGAATTGGAGTATTTGAGAAGGATCTCGGCAAGCTGATGGAAGACCAGAAGATAATATTTAATTTATTGGGAAATACTCAAGAATCTTATTCAGCAACACTTAAAACCATTGGGCAGAATGTCGACAATGAATTAAAAACAATTCTATGCTATGCTGATATTGACAATCTTAAAAGCTCAAATTTTGTAAATAATGCATATGTTGAAGGGGCAATAATCACAAATATAGATACTGTAACCGCAGTTCCTGAAGAATCTGTGTTAAGATCCGGCGGCAATAATTATCTTCTGGCCTTTGTGAAAAATGAAAATGATAACTATATCCTGAAAAGTGTAAAAGTGGATATTGGCCGGACAAACAAAGGATTTATTGAGATCTTAAATCAACCGGATATCACAAAAATTATTACCAGGGGAGCTTATAACATACGGATTGAATAGTATCTATTTCAATCAATTTTTGTCAGGAACAGACCATTTATTTCAGACCCTGGAAAATCATTCTGTCATCAGGGGACGCCTTGCTGAACCCACTGAATAATGTACCTGATGGATTCTTTCAGATGATTTTATCGCTTTTTAATGAACAAAATCCCATTGATAATATTTTCTTGTATGGAGGAGATACTTATATTTAAAATATCTGAAAGATGAAACGGATAATATTGTCAGTAATAATTCTGCTGATACTGGGTTTTTCAGGTTGTGCATCCGAAAAATATAGAAGCCATGAGTTCAAAGCAAAACGAAAGGATTCCAAGGTAAAAGAGTGCGCCACATATAATGATGTATTGAATATTAAAAAGCATCGTCATACATCCTACTGATGGAACCTGAAGGGAACTGCTGTTCACATCCGATATTGAATATCCTTCAACACCTGAAGTGTTTCTGCATCCATAAACAGAGTATATTGCAATATGTCTTCCTTCGAACTTAAATTCAGGTTTAATGTCCTAGATATTACCATAAAAAAGGTCAGAAGCAATACTCAATCTTACTCAAAACCATCCCTTTTCATGCAGTCATAGGGGATCAGGATCTATATGCAATATGGAAAGCCCTTAAGGAGTAAAATTCTCTTGCCATTAACAATATCAAGGTAATTTTGTTTTTATAGATAGGTGCAGGATAAATGATGGTGCAAAAATATATTAACCTATGGCAAGCATTGTCGGGGGTTTTGAATTCGACGTCTTTATCAGTTACAGGCACAACGAGAACCTCGATGGGTGGGTTTCCGGTTTTGTTGCGGATCTTGCGAAGGAATTGAAAGGAATTGTTAAGGTTCCAATCTCGATTTGCTGTGATACTAATCCCAGCTATGGCTTTCTTGAAAACTATAGTGTAGTCAGGAGTCTTAAAGGCAAGCTCAGGTGCCTGATTTTTATTCCGGTTATTTCTCAAACTTATTGCGACACAAAAGGCTTTGCCTGGAAGAATGAGTTTTGCGTTTTCAATAAACAGGCACGGGAAGATGAGATCGGCATGGATATTAATCTGGCCAATGGAAACATAATGAGCCGGATACTTCCAATAAAAATCCACGATATTGACAGTAAGGATACCTCTATTCTGGAATGTGAATTGGGTGGAGTACTAAGGGCAATTGAGTTTTTCCATAAAACCCCAGGAGTCAACCGTCCATTAACTTCCGGGGATGATGAAGTCAGACCTCAGGGTAAAATTCTTTACCATGATCAGGTTAAGAAAGTTGCAAATGCTATCATAGAGATCATCAGGGGAATTAAGCATGTGGGAATTTCAGCCACTGGCAGAGAGTCACTGATTTCACAAGCGTGGAAGTTGCCGTTAAGGGGAAAAATGAAAGGGAGAAATGTTTTATGGGTCAGAGTTGCTTATCTACTCTTGTTTTTTTTGCTTGCCACTGCTGTTGGCTTATTCCTGCTGTAGCTGTACCTATCACCTTAACAGGAACAATGTGGGTGAAAAATCAATCGCAATCTAGCCATTAGTAGTGATAGCCCCGATCATGAGAATTCATAATTCCCGGCTGAAAAATTTATGCTGAAATGATGCATCATTTCAGCAATTTACATGTCTCTTAATCATAACATCATATTAATATTAATTAATTCTTCCTGTTATGAGAACAATAACCTCTCTTGCATTAATCATGTTCATCGCCGTTCTGACACTCAATGGTCAGAATACTCATCCCGAAAGATTAAAGGGATCGTGGTCTGGCAATATTGTACTGCCTGATAGTTCATTGATATTTGTTGTAATGAATTTTGATCTCATTGATAATGGCATTGAAGGCAGCCTTGACATTCCCGCCCAGTCCGCCAAAGATATATACATCGATTCAGTCAGGATATTTCAGGACAGTGTGATTACAGACCATTCTTCCACAATCGGACCTGAAAGCTATTATAAAGGATTATTACTGCCCGGGGATTCTGTGATTGAAGGCAGATGGATGCAAGGCGGAGGTTCATTCCCTCTGAGGCTGAGAACAACAACCTACGTCTATATCCCCATCCCAAGGAAGACCAATTTGAATCCCAGGCTGGAAGGTTTCGATATAATCAGGCTTATTGAAAGCACTCCGGTAAAAGACCAGCAGCAGACGGGTCTGTGTTGGTCTTTCGCAACGACATCTTTTATTGAAACGGAAGCTATCCGGCTGGGAAAAAAGCCAGTTGTGATCTCACCGATGTTCTTTGTCATTCCTACATATATAGACAAAGCCGAGAAATATATAAGGATGAAGGGCAAAACTTATTTCGGTCCCGGAGATCTTACATTCAGTGCTATGCATGCATACAGGAATTTTGGTGCAGTGCCGGAATCGGTTTATTCCGGGAAAAAAGATTCCGGTTCCATCTTTAATCATGGAAAGATGGATTATCAGTTGCTTAATAAGGTCAAATATTATGTCAGTTCCGGTCGGGGTAAGATGACGGCGCAAGGATACAGGGAAAATATTGCCGAAATTCTATCAGGAACCCTCGGTGCTGCCCCCACTATGTTCACTTACAATAAGAAGCAGTATACACCAAAATCATTCGCTGATGAGATGATCGGCATCAATCCTGATGATTATGTGGAAATTACATCCTTCAGCCATCATCCCTTTTATTCAAGATTCGTTCTGGAGATAGAATCAAACTGGAATAACGGCAGCTATCTAAACCTTCCCCTTGATGATTTTGGCAAGTTGGTAGATTATGCTCTTTTGAATAATTATTCGGTATGCTGGGACGGTGATATCTGGGAAGGCTACAGAAATGGATTTGCCGACCTGGCTGATTCTTCCATCAAGGTAACACAACAGATCAGACAAAATGCATTTGATGACTACACAACTATAGATCAGCATAATATGCATATTATCGGGATTGCCCGCAACAACATGGGAAAAGAATTTTACATTGTGAAAAACTCAAGTGATTACGCTGATTGTGGAGGATACCTCTATATGTCAAAAAAATACTTCCTTCTCAAAACAATTTCGGTTATGGTCAATAAGAATGCAATTCCAAAAGAGATTCAGGAAAAGCTCAAGGGAGTTATTTAATGCTTCAGTATCCGATACAAGCGGGATGTAAAAATAAGGACAATTTGCCGTCATATTAAACTGAAGGCTGCCAAAGTAAATCAGGGCGATATTTTTTATATATTTTCAGATGGTTACGCCGACCAGTTTGGTGGACCAGACAGGGTGAAATATAAGTATGATTCCCTGAAAGAGTATCTTCAGGAGATCCACAAAGTACCAATGAACAGGCAAAATGAACTGCTTGAAATCAATTTCAATTTATGGAAAGGCAATAATGAGCAGATTGACGATGTGATTTTGATGGGAATAAGATTTTAGTCAGTCTCTTATTTTTGCTTTGACCAGGAGAGAAGATCAATCAATTTTTTCCCATTTTTCAGGATCTCCGTCCACTATTCTGAAAAGAGGATGAGAATCTATTTTAGAAATATGAGATAACTTTTTAAATCGTTCCGGATCTCTTGATTCCAGCTTCTTAAGCAAATGGTTCATTTCAAATTTTATTTGCCTGTCAGTAACGGTTAACATGGTCGGAATAAAGTCAGGATTGATTTTATTCTTATCGAAATTATATCCTCTTTCCAATGAATTCTCATAAACCGCAGCAAGGTATTGATTAATGCAATCGACCGCATTGAGTGAACTTTTAAACCGGTTCAGCTGTGGATGGTTCCTGTAACCTTTTGTCTTGCCTTCCAAAACCTGCCTGGCCAATAGAGCTTCTCTCCAGAGAGCTACAAAACCCTTTGCATCGAGGTACCTGGGATGTATTGACCAAATTCTCATTTGTGCTTACCTTTCTTCATTCCTACTCCGGAGTGTATGAAGGAATAACAATCTGATTTTTCGAATTAATTGGAAGTACAAATTTACACTCTTATAAAGTTTATCAAACTACTTTCCTTGTTGGAAATGTTGAGGTGTTCAGAAATACTAAGATAACAATGTTCAGGGCCACTGAATTCTCCAATGCATTTATATTTTATTCCTACCTTTAACGACAAACTTTAATAAAGCTGTTTATAAGATAGTATAAAGTTGCAGGCAGGGTAAATGGAGCTGCAAAGCTGACAGAAAGGATGAGAAACATGAGCATAGATTTTATTACAAATGAGCAATTATATAAGCAGGCTATAGAACCTGTGTCAGGAGCTGAATCCTTTGTGTGGATAGGTACGGCCGATATTAAGGATTTGCATGTGCATCACAAGGGAAGTGTTCAGTCATTTCTGGCAGTGCTTGATAGTCTTCTGAAAAAGAGAATTTCCATTCGTCTTTTGCATGCTAAGGAACCGGGTGTAAACTTCAGAAAAAGCTTTGACAAATATCCTTTGTTATGGAATAGTATGGAGAGGCAGCTATGCCCAAGGATTCATTTCAAATGCATTATTATTGACGGCAAATTTGCCTATTCGGGTTCTGCAAATCTTACCGGAGCGGGATTAGGTATAAAAAGTGCAGATACCCGAAATTTTGAGTCAGGTTTCGTTACAACCAATCCGAAATAGTCCAGGCAATTATGAACCAGTTTGATGAAGTCTGGATGGGCAAGTACTGCAAAAGCTGCAAGCGAAAGGAGTACTGCAATGACCCCATATTGTAATTATGCATTTAAAATATTTTTGTAAGTCAGAACAAAGACACATGTATACAGAGAAATTACTGAATCATCTTCAAAATTTAGTCTGATATGCCTGACATAGAATGATAGTGAGAACGATAACTCTTGATTAATAGCAAGTTAAAAGGTGATACCGAACCGGAATGATAACAGATTTCTGTGAAACTATATCCGATGGCTGATCTCCGTTATCCCTGGTAATGTCAAATAAGTTATTGTCAAATCCAATACCAATAATAAGACTATTATTTCCAGCGAGAGGATATTCCATGCCCGCCATTATATGGTATGAAAGGTTGAATATGTTCAGTTCCGGCATAGCATTACCTCCTTTTATATAAAGTGATGGTATGTCTGCCCGGCCTGAGATTACAATTTTCGGATCGAATCCAAGATCCGTAAAAAATCTTCCGTAACCAATCTGGCTTGTCTGGAGTTTTAATCCCAGAGGTATGGAGAGATAGGTTATTCTATACATAATTTCCTCTCCAGGCTGGACGATAATAATTCCGTGGTCGTAATTTTTCAGCTCGAAATGAGTGGTCTCACTGTTGATGAGTCTTCCGCCGCCATTAATAATATTTATCCCTGAGGAAAAGGAATAGTTGGGACTAAAATACCTGTTATATGAAATGCCAAAATTAAATCCGGGAACTGCCCCGGTATTGCGGGTATAATAGCTGTCAGTTGAAAACCAGCTGATCAGGGGATCAAAATGAATACCAAGGCTTAAGAAAGGCTGACCACCGACGTTATTTATATATGGGTTATAAACTTGCCGGTAATTTTGCGCAGGCGGATACGGAACGATGGCTGAATGGTAAGGTGGCATACGTACAACCGGAGGATAACCTGGTTGGGCTTTCGCATTCTGGCACATTATTATCACAGATACTGCGATAATTGCTATATTCTTTCTGTTTGTATGCATATGATTGAATTTCATTGCTTAAAAGAAGAATCAAATTATCAGGTAACAGGCAGTTCTATTTATGTTATTCTGAAGTTATAATTGCGGATATCAGAATAATAGCAAATATCAGACCAAATTTTAGAATTGATGATAGTAGCGGTCATCCCTGAGAAGATTGACAATCTTTGAATTATCAGGTCTGGTCGTGGCGAGTTTTTACGTTTACGATTAACTAAAATTCCTACAGGACAATGATCAGAGCCGGTTATCTCTTCCAGAATAAAAGCAGTTTTTACAGCTGGCATCAGGGATTCACTTACCAGGAAATAATCGATTCTCCAGCCAATGTTCTTTGATCTTGCACCTGCCCTGAAGCTCCACCAGGAGTATCTCTCAGTCGCTTCAGGATATAAACGGCGAAAGGTATCTGCCAGTCCACCACTTGTAAACCTGTCCATTCCGTCTATCTCCTCCTGCATATAACCGGCTGATTTATTGTAATTGTCTTTCGGGCGTGCCAGATCGATAGGTTTATGAGCTACATTAAAGTCACCACACACAATTACGGGTTTAACCTTCTCAAGATCTTTCAGATAGCTAAAAAAAGCTTTATCCCACTCCTGCCTGTAGGCTAACCTCTTAAGTTCACTTCCTGAATTCGGCACATAGACATTAACCAGAAAAAACGTTTCCATCTCCAGGCATAACACCCGGCCTTCGGTATCATGCTTCTCAATATTGAGTCCTTTTGTAACATTCAGGGGCTTGATTTTTGAAATGACTGCTGTTCCCGAGTATCCAGGTTTTTCAGCAGAATTTGAATAGATATGCAAGCCATCAAGTGGCTTAAGGGCTTCGGCAACCTGAATGTCCTGCGCCTTGGTCTCCTGCAGGCACAGGATATCCGGAGCCAGGAGTTCAAGGTCATTGAAAAAGTCCTTTTTTGCTATTGCCCGAAGTCCGTTTACATTCCACGATACAATTTTCATATTTTTAGTCCTGATGAATTGTAAAAATAGTTACTAAGGTGAAAGAAAGCTTAACTTTTAATTTTATTTTCCGCAGTATAACTTTTTGCGAAATCAGCTGAGCGTTTGAGCTTTTAACCTATCATTTATTATTTCAATTACTGGTTTTACTTCAGTATGTCTGTGACCGCCTTCCAAACGATGTACAGTTATATTATGTTTTGTAAATTCTTTTTTAGTGAACTTTTTTTCGTCTACTCCCCAAAACACGATTATCTTTTTATCGTCAATTTTCATTATTTCACCAAGTACATCGTAAGGCCAATGTTTGCAGGTAAGACCTATCTGGTCGGAAAAATGAATTTTGAAATCTGAATTATAAGATGGGGAAAGCAATATTATAAATTGCACTTTACTTTTCCATTGATCACTCATTAAATTATAAAGGAAGGGCACCACTTCAGATCCAAATGAATAACCTGCAAGAATAAATTTTTGGCAGTTATACTTTTTTAAATTCGAGTCAATATAAGGTAAAAGACTGTCTAAGGTTTGTTCGGGTGTTTTCCTTTTATGAAAATATTTATATGAATTAATGCCCATTAAAGGAATATTCTTTGAGCACAGACTATCTGATAATTTTTCATCAAAGGAGTGCCACCCTGAATCACCGGTAAAATAAACTACCAGTGATTTACTGGCGGATTCACTGCAAGCCGGAGGTATAATATAATTTGATTGCGCCTGTGCAGTGCAATAAAATATAACCATAATAAGAAAGAGATGTGTTCTGCGCATGATAAAGTCTTTATTAATTAATAAGACCTGTTTTAAGTGGTTGGGATATTGAAAAGTAACTATTTAATGATATTTCATAACAACGGCTGCAATATTTTGTTTAGCCACTTTCATCTATATTGCCTGGCTGACTGTCAAATTTAGTCTGTCTTGCTGCACCTGCAAACCGGTAAATGTTATCTTTGGAATAATAATTTCATTTACATCGTATTTCCGGCAAAAGGATTGGCGTCGGGTGCTGAAATGGATGAGGATATGGCAATTGATAAGCAGTGTTTCCGGTTTATCAGGGGATTTAAAACCAATTATGAAAAATTACTGATAATAAAATCATAAATGAAAAAAACGGCATTTCTTGCTTTTATTCTGGTTTCTTTTGCCGGAATATTAAACCTGGCAGCTCAGGACAAGCTTTTTTCCATCAGCGATTACCTGAACCGTGAATTATATCCTAAAACTGTTTACAACCTATCATGGAGGGGAGATCTGGATGCATTTACTTATGTTGAAAATGAAAACCTTGTTCAAAAGACCGTTGCAAAGCCGGAGATATCAGATACTATTCTTACTCTGGCAACACTGAATCTAAAACTTAAAAACCTGAAGCATGATGGCCTCAACCGTTTCCCGTCTTTAACCTGGCTCGACAATGACAGGTTTTATTTCAGGGATGAGGAAAGGCTCTATGTCTATAACTTTACAGATTCCTCCCTTGGGAAAGTCAATGAATATGATAAAAAAGGCCTGAATGTGACCATTTCTAAAAAGAGTCTGATGGTGGCCTACACTATAAAAAACAATTTGTTCATCGCCATAAATGAAAAAACGATACAGGTAAGTGATGAAAAAAATGATGCCATTTTATACGGTCAGATCCCGTCAAGAAATGAATTTGGAATAGATGCCGGTTCATACTGGTCACCAGATGGTAAGTTACTCGCTTTTTACAGGACCGATCAAAGTGAAGTGACAGATTATCCACTGGTAGATATCTTTCATCGGATTGCAGAGCCATCGCCTGTAAAATATCCTATGGCCGGCATGAAGAGCCAGAAAGTTGAACTTGGGATCTTTAATCCTTATCTGAACGAAATCGTTTATCTCCAGACTCCTGGTCCTGAAAATCAGTATATAACATCAGTAACCTGGGACCCTTCAGGCAGGTTTATATATGCAGGCATCCTGAACCGGGAACAGAACCACCTTTGGATGAATAAGTATGAAACTCAATCCGGAAAACTTGTCAGAACTCTTTTTGAAGAGAAGAACGATCGTTATGTAGAGCCATTGCATAGCCTGTTTTTTACGGAATCAGATCCGTCAAAGTTCATCTGGCAAAGCCGGCGTGACGGATGGAATCATTTGTACCTTTATGACACTGAGGGCAATATGATTAAACAAATCACAAGGGGAGAATGGGAAGTGACAGACTTACTGGGTTCAGATCCTCAGGGAAACGCTGTTTTCTTTGAATCTACGATGAAAAGCCCGTTGGAGAGGCATCTTTGTAAAACGGAACTTAAATCAGGCAAGACACAGCTGATAACAACCGGAGAGGGGAGGCATAACATTATGGCAGCCAAAAACATGGGATATTTTATAGACGTTTATAGCAGTACACAAATGGCACGCGCATATTATCTGCTTGATCTGAAAGGTTCGAAAATATTTACACTGGAAGAAGATGCTAATCCTTACAGGGATTACAAACTGGGTGAGATGTCGATTTTTTCAATAAAAGCAGGCGATGGCCGCACTGACCTCTTTTGCCGGCTTATAAAACCGGCAGGTTTTGACCCGGCCCGGAGATATCCGGTTTTGATTTATGTTTATGGAGGTCCACATGCCCAGATGATAGATAAATCATGGACCGGCGGTGCCGGTTTCTGGTTGAATTATATGGCACAGCAGGGTTATGTGGTATTCACCCTTGATAACCGCGGTTCTGACAATCGGGGTTTTGAGTTTGAAAGTATTATTCACAGACAGGTTGGTGAGACAGAGATGGCAGACCAGATGACCGGAGTCAGATATCTTAAATCCCTTGATTATGTTGATACCACAAGGATAGGAGTAGATGGATGGAGTTATGGAGGATTCATGACAATATCCCTGATGCTTCGTAATCCGGGTGTTTTTAAGGTAGCCTGTGCCGGTGGGCCTGTAATCGACTGGAAATGGTATGAAGTTATGTATGGCGAGCGATACATGGACACACCGATGGAAAACCCGGAAGGATATGCAAAAGCCTCCCTGTTGAACTATGCGGGTAACCTGAAAGGGAAATTATTGATTATTCACGGCACAAATGACAATACGGTTGTCTGGCAAAACAGTCTCTCTTTTATTGACCAGTGTATTAAACTGGATAAGCAGGTTGATTATTTTGTCTATCCCGGAGCCGAACACAATATGGCTGGCAAATCAAGAGTACATCTTTTCACTAAGATATCGGGTTATTTTGACGATTATCTGAAATAGGCAAAAATGTTAACCTGCTTATCAGGATAAAGAGCACTAAAAGACAATTCCCTGTGTATAATATATAAGTTTCGGGTTAATTGAATTATTCTTAACCTTCAATAATTGGGAAGAGCAAGCAGGAAAAGTCCTTTTCAAAATAAATAATGATTATGATCAGAGGTCTCCTTTTGTGAGGTCGTCAGTGGCGAAAAAGTCAGTAAATCCGTAGCCTTCATTTGTACCTTCGGGACCGGCCTGCCCAGCCCAGTCGAAATTAAATCCCATCCCCGGATTGCCCGATCTGTAAACACTGTCGGTGACATGTGCCATCTCCATTCCGTTGATATATGCTGTGATCGTGCTGCCTTTTATTTCCGCCTTAATTACATCGCCATTCCTTACACCATATTGAGGACCTTTGAGATCCTTCAGATAGGTGAAATCGCCGACCGGACCGTTCCATCTTACAAGGATCAGGTAAGCTTTTTCTGTTTTTCCGGCGACGCTGAAAGCTATCTCATAACCGGAACAAATGTGGGCTGAGAGTGAACTTCTGAGACGTAATTCGACTTCCGGATAATCTCTAAAGTATGTTTTGTCCGCATAAACCGTTGCCATAGCTATCTGGTCGGCACCCCATTCGCCTGTCAGAAGGGCAGTTGCATCGACATAATGAACATCGCCCTTCTGATGACCGATTGCCAGGCCATTCAATGTGGAAACATCGCTCCAGTCTATTCCGGAAGCCCTGCCGTTTATCCAGTTTCCATTTTCGGAAATCGGATTTTCATCTGTATTAAAACTTGTCTTGAAGGTATGGTGGTCACTTACCGGAGGGTCATTCTTCGTATGTCTTGTGCCGGTTGCTGTGATGACCGACAGCAGGATTAAGAGAGGAAGTATATGCATGGGCTTATACCTGAATATTTGGTAATATATTAAAAAAACAATCACGATCCCCTATTTTCCTGACGGATTTAACAAGAGGATCTTTACTGCCAGAATGTATTAAATCCATTCTCCTGTTCCTATCAACATGTTAAAGAATCCTCATCCCGATTATCGGGATTCGGAATGACAGATCGGGTTTGGGACTAAGGTATTGGATAATCTGCAAATGCAAGAGCGATCATATGAGCCGTCTATTTCTTCCTTATGTCATAAACGAATATCTTATCGGCATGGCGAAGATATAGTCTTCCTCCACATACAACAGGGTGAGCCCAGTATGGTCCTGCTCCACCTTTAGGTACCCTGAACTCACCCGTTTTCTCAAATTTTTCAGGTGAAGCTTTAACAAGTTTCATGATGCCTTTTTCATCATATAAATAAACCATTCCATCGGCATAAGTCAGGGAACCGCTGCCATTTGTTTTCCACATCTGTTTGCCGGTAAGAAAGTCGAGGCAGTACCAGGCTCTTGGTTCACTGCCTGATCCGTACAGGTATCCATTGGAGAGTATGACACCTCCATGATAATTGTCCAGTAATTCCGTTTCCCATACCTTTTCAGTCGTGATACCGTTTCCTGTTTTTATTAACTTCAGAAGCATACAACCTTTTCCCTCTCCACTTGTCAGAAACACATATTCTTTAAAGACTATTGCATCTGAACAATTAATTTCATACTTGTTCCTGAAATCCGCTTTCCATAATAGTTTGCCAGTTCTGGCATCAAGGCTGTAATAGAGAGTGTTGGTGGCTCCGATAACCTGTCGAAAACCTCCAAAATCTTTAATTACCATTGAGTTATAGCCGTAATCACCAGGTATTTCCCCACTTGTCCATATGGTTTTGCCTGTCCGTTTGTTCAGGCAGGCCTGGTATGCTTTCTGATTTCCTGTTCTGACATAAAGATTATCACCGTCGATAAGAACTGATTCTGCATAACCGTACATAGGGATTTTTGCACTGAAATCCTTAGGCAGATCTCTCGACCAGATAATTTCTCCGGTCTTCGACCGGAAAGCAGCGAGACTGCCTGCCTCACTGAGATCGTAAACTACATCGTTATCAACCGTTGGAGTACTCCTGGGACCATTGTATGAGCTGGCCCAGGATACCGTCACTGACCACGCAGGACCATTGGGCTTTTTCCAGACAAGCTTGCCGTTAAGATCGAAGGCATAGAGAAATGACTGGTTGCTGATGCTTCCGGCGGTGTATATCAGTCCTCCGGCTATTGCCACTGAACTGTATCCTTCTCCAAGCCCCTGGATTGTGAAGAGCAGGGCAGGTCCTTTTTCATCCCAGGCTTTAAGAAGACCTGTTTCGAATGAAATGTTTGACCTGTCTGAACCATGGAAACAAGGCCACTCTCCTGATTTCTGGGATTCTACCTTTGAAAACGGAATTAAAATAAAAAGTACAATTATGAACCATGAATAACAGGACCCGTGGTAAGAAAAGTCTGTACTTGTTGGTCTAAGCAGGTGTCTCTGGGAATCTCCGGCTAATTTCATCTCTTATCCGTTTAGTAGTGGTTTCTTGCAGTAAATATGATAAAAAATCCTGAATTAAACCGCTTTGGAATCAAGCCTGAGCATATTTATCGACCAAAATTAAAGAACAGGAATTCGACTCAAAGGTTTCTGTTAAATAACTTTGCAGTTTGTAATAACTTATTAAATTGGTGCTGCGCAATTGCAGATTATGCAGTTTTGCCGGATTAAGTCTTTGAAGGGTTGATAGGTAATCATTTAATGATAACGATTAAATTTGTAACATGCAGACTAAAGTACCTTTGACAGAAATGAATTCCCGGATCGCCAGATTCAGGAATATTATGGACGATAGCAATCCCGGATGGGAAATATCTGTAATCTTCAGCAAGATAAATCAATATTATTTTACCGGCACTATGCAGGATGGGGTCCTGTTCATCCCTCGTTCCGATGAGGCAGTTTTCTGGGTGAGGAGGAGCTATGAACGGGCCGTCGAAGAGTCGGAATTTCCCCTGATCAGGCCAATGAGAACTTACAGGGATCCTGCTTCCGCGATGGGTAATCTTCCAGGGACAGTATATCTGGAAAAAGATATTATTCCCGTGTCAATACTCGAACGGTTTCTCAGATATTTCCCGTTTACTGTTATTGAATCTGCCGATGTCCAGATTTCAAGGGTCAGATCAGTAAAAAGCGAATATGAACTATCATTGATGAGGCAAGCCGGCAAGATCCATCAGCGGGTGATGGAGGAACTGGTTCCGGGAATGCTCCGGGAGGGTATGAGCGAGCTTGAATTCTTTTGTGATATGTTCACGACTTTCATTAAGGAGGGGCATCAGGGAATTGTACGGTGGGGAATGTTCGGAGCAGAATCTATCCTTGGCCATGCTGCTTTTGGTGTAAGTTCACTCTATCCGACTGCAATGAACAGTCCCAGCGGAAATTATGGAATGAGTCCGGCTGTACCAATGAATGGCAATCCTGACCGCCGTTTACGAAGCGGGGATCTAGTATATATAGATACCGGTTGCGGGGTTGGGGGTTATCATACAGACAAGACCATGACATACATGTTCGGGAGGTCCATCCCGGATGAAGCCATTGAAGCACAGCGGCAGTGCGTTGATATTATGAATAATGTTGCATCAATGCTACGGCCGGGGGCTGTGCCATCGGTAATTTATAATGAGATTATGGATACTATAAGTCCCGCCTTCCTCGAGAATTTTATGGGATTCGGGAAAAGTACGGTAAAATTTATCGGGCATGGGATCGGACTGACCATTGATGAACCACCAGTCATTGCGATTGGTTTTAATGAACCGGTCAGTGAGGGGATGGTATTTGCAGTTGAGCCCAAGAAGGGCATTCCCGATGTAGGCCTTGTCGGAACCGAAAATACTTACATTGTAACAAAGCAGGGAGGCATAAGTATAACAGGGGATAATCCGGGATTAATACCTGTCTGGTAGGTATATTATCAGATCTGGCCGAATGCATCAGCAAATCCTGATACATTTATATCGAAATGATATTGTGAGGAAGAATCATCGCTAATTTCAACATTAATTATACCGTCACTCTGCAGCATGAATATCCTGAACTGGCTGTAATCATTATTATTCCTTTCTATCAGGATTCCCCCGGATTTATTCCATCCTCTCGACGAGGTCATCTCCAGTTCATTTCCGGCAGAGTTTTTCATCCTTATGCGGACAGGACCCGTAAATTTTTGCAAAGGACTGGATTTTTTATATGGGTGCAATAGGATCCCTGCATTGACTTTGTCTACAATAATATCGGCATTCAGGTAATTTTTTGATGAGGTTGAATTTGAAAAGTTGCCATCCGTTTCAAGCATTACATATTTTCTGGCGTCTGTTCCGTCTTGCGCAGCAGGATAGGCCTTAATGATCCAAGGACCAGACGGAGGTCTGGAAGCAGTCGTCTTACGTTTTGAATGAGTTCTGGTATTAACTGTTTTTGCCGCAGGGTTGGGTGAATTACAGCTGATTAAGAATAAAAAAGCTGGGAACAAAATCTTTTTAATCATATTGTTTATTTGTTGCATTGACTTTACAATATTCTCTGATGAACCTGAATACAAGGAATAAAACCTGTCTTGCACAGTTAACTGACAAACAAATATCCCTCCTGTTTCACAAAATGAATCATGGGACTGGTTGACATAAAAACTGAGTGCCTGAATTTAGTCATATTTTAAGAAAGTGAGTAACATTTTACAATTCGGATTTCCGGAGTAATACACATCTCCGCCACCGTCAATATTTATCTTAAACTCAGAAGCCTGACCGGAAATAATTGCATCACCGCCACGTTTGTTCTTTTTTAATAAAAACGGAGGCAGGACACGATCAAGGGTAATTCTTTCTGCTAATCCGCTGACACCGGTAAATGAGGTAAGGACAGTACCGCTAAATACCAGCGTTGCATCAACGGAGATCAGAGCTGAAAGCCACGATCCACCCGATATTACTCTCATATAGGATAAGAGCGCTTCCTGATTCTGTTCTACAACATTCATCGGAATTATGGCAAGAGCCAGGAATGCCATCAGCGGATTCTTTATAATGCGACCTTTACAATTGTTATATGTCAGCTCCGTGAAGCACAGATAAAGGCGGTAATTTTATCTGATTTTGTAGGAATATTTGTGTGGCCGGGATAGAATTAGAGGTAATAGCATTCAGGAGATCAGTTAGATTTCCTTCTAAGACTTATCTTCATAGATAGCCCTGTGTAATATACACGCAGGTTAAGAGATGTAAGGTCGTTCAGAGGAATCTGCATGAATGGCTCAATATGCAGCATTGAAGTATTGCCCAGGGGAAGGGAATACCCTGCTGAAACGGTTGCGAGGCCGAAATAATCCATACGACTGAAAGCACCATAAGTATTATCGAGGGAGACTGTTGAATATTTTGTCTCTGTGTATGTTGTCCCGGTTGTTTCATTGTACTTATCCTGAGTGAACTCATTCACAAAATCGCCCGTGAAATGCTCGCTGATATAAAGTACGCTCGATGCACCAGCTGACAGATAAACCGACGAACTCTTTCTTTCGAAAAGCTTTAAAACAATATTCAGCGGTATTTCCATTGTGACCATGTTGAGCTGGCCATTGAATGATTCATGAGTACCACTGATGCCATTGACTAGCGGAATTGAGGCAGCAAAGGCGGCAGAAGTGCCCAGGGTGTTGTCAATCCCGAGTGAGCTCATGCCAATAGCAAGCCCTGGTCTGAAAGAGATCCTTCCGGCGATCTTCTGCTCGAGATAGAAGCCCACTGACATTCCCGGTGTGGCGTTTGCAGCATCATTAACATATGCCATCTTCCCTGACAGCCCGGTCAGGAATGCAGGCCCGCGGGATTGTTTTTCAGTTTCGGGGTAAATAGTTTGCAATGGCCCTTCTTCAGCATTTTTCCCTGACTCATTTTTTTTCTCTGACTTTATTGTGTCATTAGTCGGCCGAACAATGTCTGAAGCAAGAATGGGAAGCGTAATCATACTGGTATTCACCGGTGTTAGCACCTTTTGATCCATCTCGCCGGCATACAGTGCCGGACGATCTCCGGTAAGACTTCCTGAATTAATCACAGCGTTCTGCCCTGGAGTAAGTTCAGTTTTTCTTAAAGCGGGCACCGCACTTCCAGTTTTTACGTGGGAAGGAGCTTCCTTTACCGGACGGTTTTCTGTTACTTTGAGGTCACTCTCGCTGGAGCTCCTGTGACTGACTGACAGGTAGATGATCAGTGCTCCTAAACCAACGACTAGTGCTGCTGCAGCTGCTTTGCCCCAGACCGGTAAAATAAAAATGGCTTCAGACTCCTGTTTCTCCTTCTTCCTGGCCAAAAAAGAATTCCATCCCTCATCGGCCAGATGATCGGCATTATAGTTGCTGAAAGCTTTGTCAACCTTATTCCTGAATATGTCGTCAAATCGCTTCATTGTTCCTTTCCTCCGGAGTAAAATTCCTTATGTAAAGCTCTCTCAGTAATTTTTTAGCCCTTGCCAGATTGGAGCGTGAGCTTGATGCAGTAATGCCAAGCATTTTACCTATCTCATCATGAGAATAACCTTCAATCTCGAACAGGTTAAATGTTACCCTGTAATTCTCCGGCATCTGACCGAAAAGTGACAGGATATCACCGGCGGAGAGTTCGGATTCAATTTCAGGCTCAAATTCTTCTGTCGGTCCAAGATCGGCTAAAGGTAAAAGAGACGCATGTTTCATGTTCCGGCGGTAATTGTCAATTGCAGTATTTACCACAACTTTCCCATACCATGACCGGAAAGATCTTGTGGCGTCAAATTCCGATATTTTATCCAGAACTTTCATGTAACTGTCATTCACTATCTCCATCGCTTCACCCTTATCACATGTGTATCTTACAGCCACTGACATGGCAAATGAAAAATATCGCCTGTATAAAATTTCCTGTGCATTGACCTCTCCCGCTGAACAACGCCGGATAATTTCCAGGTCCGAAAATAATTGCCCATTTTTCCCCAGTTTGCCCATTGCCAGCATCATGATTAAGCTCCTTCAAATTAACTCATTCATGATGACTTCATGATTAAATTTTTCATCTTTATTTAGTTACCTGAATATAATACCAAACTGGAGTTCAATCCTGTTGAAATCTGTAAGTAGTTCTCTGGATGATTCACCACTCCAGATATTATTAATTTCCGATTTTATTCTCTGGTACCGGTAGCCGATTGCCATAGTGGCTGCGCATCTTTCCCATGAATATATGGCTATCCCGGAGCCGGCACTGAACATTATCCCTCCCTTTGTCTCGCCATAGGAGTAATACGGATAATTATTCTCGTCATCCCGGTTGCTGCATGGGAAACCGTAACCGCTGCTCAACCAGGCGAACGGGGAGACTCTTGATTTTAAAGGATGGAATCTGATATCTGCATAAGCCGGTAATATAAGAACATCGAGTTTTTCAATACCGGTGCCAATACCCACGCTCAGTCCGTTCCTGAACTGGTATGCATTTAGAATTTGTATGCTCGTATTCCCGTCGTTGCCACTACTGTTATGTCCTGCCAGATAAGATGCCGATAACCTTAGGTAATAACCATGCTTATCGCTTATGCTAATTTTCCCGTGGTTGATGGCTGTATGTACCTGCGATTTTTTCAGAATAATTACCTGAGGGGTTTTTATCCTGAGTTTCAGGTAATCTGATGAATCAGCTATGATAGTCCCCCTTATCATGGTACCATCGTTAAGAATAACTGTCTCTGTTTTAGATTTTTGTGCTGAAACAGAGAGAGTTATAACAGGCAAGATAACAAAGAGCAGAATCCTGGAGAAGTTCATGTTATTTTCTGGTGGCGGATATATTAATATGGCTTATCTGTACTATGTTGCCGGGATCTGAATAATCATACTGATAGATCCCGTCCTCGCCGATGAGCATCAGAATACCATTCATTGGTATTACATCGAAGGCGTGAAAACCCGGATAGTAGGCCAGCTGACTGGTAATTATCGCCTGCGGATCTGTCCTGTCGTAGATTTTGAGTCCTGCCTCACCATCACAGACGAACAGGAGATTACCGTCTATACCCAGACCATGGGGATTAAACATCGGGTATGACTTGATGAGGTAAGGATTCGCAACAGATGAAATGTCAATTACCTCAAGAAGGTTCTGGCCGTTGTGGCACATGTTACCGGAACGGAGTGTAACGTATGCATATTGCCCGTCAGCGACTACCGGATCACATGCAGTGATATGATCATAAGAGGAGACCTGCCTGGGTTGTGTGGCGATAGCAAGGTCATATATAAGCATGCCGGTGGTAGTCCCGACGAACAATTTGTCATTGATCTTAAAAAGAGTTTCCATGTTAGCCGGAACGTTTATGCTGTCGGCTACGCTCATATTGCCTGAATTCTCCGTATTGACACTCTTTAGCATCCAGGGATGCGCAATCACATAAAGGATATCGTTGTTAAGCATGAACCTGGCCATTGATCCGCCTGTACCGGCGCCGCCGGTCCAGCTGATATCTGTATTAGCTGCTGCTGGCATAAAGTTGAAGACCCCCTTGTATATCCAGCTTTCAGGGTACAACTCATCTGGTTTATGTTCTTCAGTTACTGTCCTGACTTCCCAGCCTACTATCACACCTTTGGATTTATCTACCATGGCATATGAGTACCCGGCTTCACCTTCAGGTACCACCTCCGGGAAAACGTTCATAAGACGACCAATCTCCTTCGGATTGCTGATATCAGATATATCTATGGCAACCAGGTCTATATAGCTGTCGGCATAAAGAATATTGCCTTTAATTGCCATATCGACATTTCCCATTATTTCATAGAAAGCTATTTTTTCGGGATTGGCAGGATCTGAATTGTCGATTACATGTATCCCCTTTCCGTACTCATTGATAAAGAGGTATCCGTCTTTGAAGTATATTTTCCCGGGGGTCGTTATCTCTGTGGGACTACTTTTCTTAAAACTGCTTCTGAATTCGTTAAATGATTTATAAACAGGCACATTGGCAGTATAGGTAATACGTTCCACTGTCCGGTCTGTACAACCTGACAGGGCGTTTACCAGGATAAGAAACAGAACTGATGTTTTAATGTAGGTTTTCATATTCATTTAGGTTTAGTATTTCTGTTAATCATTTTTTCATCACATTATTGTGGTTTTGCCGGTTTAAGGTTGCATTTTTATTTGCTGCCGCATCAGGGATTTACAACCTGACCTATAAAGAGCAGAGTATTTGTGGTTCGTTCGCGAATTGCGAACACGAAAGATTTATCTACAATGAAAACAGGTGGCTGAGAAGGCATGCTGACCAAACTCACGCCTATTGTCGTAACGGCAGCTGCTTCTGTTCCCTCCTCATCCACCGCCACAAATGTATTCTGCTTGACAAAGCTCACATAAATTGACTCATCGGAGATTCCCTGAAGATTCGCCTGGAAAGGTATAAAAGCGTCTGCCATGCCCATTGCCTTCAGCTGGTCATTCAGATATTTCTCATACGTGAATTTGAATTTCGGCATGTATACTTTTATCTTCCCGTAATCATCAGTATTATCAAATCCTGAGGTAATAATATTCCATTCATCGGCGGTAAATGATGAATAGAACTCATCGAGGGTCCCTGCCGGGACGATTATGTCC
This sequence comes from uncultured Bacteroidales bacterium, assembly GCA_963789465.1. Lineage (GTDB taxonomy): Bacteria > Bacteroidota > Bacteroidia > Bacteroidales > VadinHA17 > LD21. Next base: position 368,921 of record CAWBLL010000016.1, on the reverse strand, counting down.
ATTGTAAAATTGGTCCGCCCGTATGGCAGCTCGGCTGCTTTATAATTGCTTCCATTAACGATCTTTGCCCCTGTTTCCCCGTTCATTGTGGCTACATCGTTCACCTGTCCTCCGTCGGGATAGAAGGGGCGGTCGCTGGTAGCTGATTTGTCGAACCGGTTACTCCAGTCTCCCTTGAAGTAGAGGGCGTTCATGATGAACATTACGGCATCTTCCGAAATCCCATCGAGCACCTTAGGTATTTTACCGGAGGTGTTATCACTGGCCCAGTTGTTTATAGCCTGAAGAGCCGAGGGAGCCGTAAAATCGAGTCCCCTGACCGTAGCCGAGAAGTCGCTGCTCATAGTGTTGAGGAAGGGAGGCTTAACTGTAAATTCGTTTCGATAGAATATTGCATTAGCCAGAGCAAACTTCACTTTCGGATCAGCATTCAGCAACTGGTCAATAAGGTTTTTATATGCTTCATTGATTTCGCTGATCGTCATTTCTGACGGGTACCTGAGTGTTCCCTGCAACTGTGTAAAGGTCTCGCCGCCGCATCCGTTTAGCAGCATTGTAAGGGCAGTGCTGGCGCTGAGAGGTGAGAGCATCAGATTTCTTTTGTCACTTTCAGAGACTTTTTTAAAGAGGTCTATTCCAAAATCATTACTGCTCTGTATTGCGGCCGGTGCAGCTTTTGTCAGTTCGAGGCTTTTTGGGGTAAGGTCGGACTCCGGTGATTGTTTTTCACATGAAATGTATATTCCAGTGAGTGTTAAGTAAATAGCTATTATGATTATCCTTTTCATTTTCAAAAATTTCGTTTGATACTGACGGTACTGTTAGAAGAGGGTTTTAGAACTAATACGTAAAAAGAGATGTAAACGCTGCATACAGGGAATTTTTTTACCTGGCCCGATAATTAAAAAGCTGAAAAGTTTTACCTTGTCCCGCAGGAAACAATCGATCCATAAAACAACATGGTAGTAAACAGCAGAAGAAGAATTTTATTTCTCTCATCTGATACCGGTGCAGTAGGTGTAAACCTTCAGTCAGTGAATATGCAAAAGAGGGGAACGTTTCATCATCAAAAATTCCAGTCCAGTTATTTCTGAACCGGAGAGTTTCAGCCATAACTTAATTATTGTCTAGATAATCTGATGCTTCCAGTTTAACGGCATTAAGTGCCAATAAAATATCATTAAAGAAATAAATTAAGGAGAGGAGCAATGAAAATATGGAAATAATCAATAACGAGTATCCTATTGTTTTCAAGTCAGCTCCTATTAAGCTCATAATAAATAATAGGGGAATTATCAGGCAACTGGCGATCATGCCGATCAGGAGACATGCTATGGAATATTTTAAAAATTTCCCTCTTTTCACTAAAATCCGGATCTGATTCATTTTTATCTTTTGCCTTTTCACCTCAGGCATATCCAGGTCTGTAACCAATTGTCTTGTCCGGTCAACAATCCTTCCCAGTCTGTTTGTGATAGTCAGTAGTAATAATCCTACACCGGAGATCATTGCTACCGGTGTAATACAGGCCTGTAAAAATTTAATAAAAAGTGATGAAGGTTCCATATAATTTGATTGTTTTAATTAGTTAATTATCAGGTAATTTTTACATTAAATAGTAATTACGACATTTCCTCTTTTATGTCCCTCTTCGACATATTTGTGGGCCTCCACAATTTGTTCCAGGGAATAAGTTCGATCTATAACTGTTTTCAGCTTGCCTTTTTCGGCCAGGACCATCCCCAATATGGGATTTCTGGGTTTTTTGAATCCCAATACCAGTCCCATCAATAAGCCCAGGGGATTCCATAAGGAGATTTTAAAACCTCTGAGAATGCAATCACTTGCTGTAACCGAAGTGGTGAGAATTTTAATGAGGACCTCATTATTTTTTGGTACGGGTTTTTCAACCTCCAAGAGTTGAAGGACTTCCGGTGGCCAGTATTGAGCACAAATTACAGCTTTCATTTTATTTGTATCTGGGTTAATATGCTTAGGTATTATAGGAAAATACTTCATCAACTGTAGAATTAAAAACGCGGGCAATCCTGAATGCCAGTTCCAGAGAAGGGGAGTAATTCCCTTTTTCAATAGCTACAATAGTCTGACGGGAGGCTCCAACCTCATCAGCCAGTTGTTGCTGGGTCATTTCATCGGCATAAAACCTCAGTTTCCGGATGTTATTTTGGATGTTCCCTTTGGCCATTTTAAACTCCTTTCCTGTAATAGTACATTTGTGATCCATTATCAATTAATTCAGAAATAACTCCGCTTATTACAAAGATTATAAAGAGCCAATAGGAGGGCAACCCGATTGAAAGGGCAATGATTGCAATAAAAAAGCCTGCCGAGAATGAGTAATGCGAATTCCTCGTAGCTTTTAACTTGATTAGTTTGTCTCTCTCATCTATTGGAGGAATTTTTTCCTGCCTGGTCGCAATGACATTGATAATACTGAAAATAATGTAAATTATGATCCTGGCTACAATAGATACAGCAGCAAAGGCCAGAAAAACAATTCCCCATTTTTGGAAATCATCCGTTAAATCAATTATTCCCGTCATTTGTCTTTTGTAAACAATCAGGGCAAATACAATTGTGATAAGCAGGGAGCTGAAAATGTTGACAATGTTTTCTTTTTCTCTGTACGACATGACTTTAAGGTTTTTGTGTATGAATAAATTTACTTTATGTAATAAATATACGACACAAAGATAAATATTATATACATAATGTCAAATAAAATATACATTATTTTAATTTTTCCTGGTGTTGTTATTCAGGTATTTTGGAAAAGCCAGGCTCACGGACCATCTTTAGCCGGTCAGATTAATCTTATATACAAGGCAAAATAATATGTATTTGCCCATGATGCGAACCATGGATCATATAAAAAAGTTGCGGGTCAGATAAAATCATAAATGCAAAGGCCTTGTAGAAAAATCTATTCTTTATAGTTGGAACATATTTGTGCCAGCTCTCATGCATCAGATATCCAAGCCAGGTAAACAGGTAAAGACCCGGGAAGATCAGAAAGAGCAGAAACAGCCAGCCACTGTAAACAAAGATAGGAAGGAGCAGGAAAAGATAGATTGGCCACAAAATCAATACCAGGTAATAATAGATTGCCTTATTGTGTATCCGTGACTGAGGGATTAATCCAGAAGTCATAGTGTTTTCTATACTATTATTAATTAACCCGTCTTTTACATTACTGCCAAACTACTAAATAATTTACCAATTTACATTCCGGTGTTTTTTTAATTTATGAATTGTTAATTCATTAATATTTGGAAAAGCCAGCCCTGGTGACTACATTTCGCCGGAATCAATTGAATCTGGCAGATTAGAGTTAAGGCATAGCTTCATTGGTCAACAAATTATCACGAATAGGGAAACGATAAAAGTAATCGGTGTTGCCAAAGAAATTAACTTTGAATCTATGACAAAAAATATTGGAGCTCTTTGTCTTAAAATAGGAAATGTTCATCATAAGCGGTGTCATTAAAGAGCTCGAAGCTGGCAAGAATGTTCCCGACATATGAAGTGTTAAGTAAAAACGATAAAAACAAATACTATTATTCTATAATGGAAAAGAAAAGTGCAGGCATCCTGTTATAGCTTATGAAAAACAGTTCTGCATCATTCAGGAGAAAATACAAAGCAAGATTATTTCTCCTTTTGTTGGTTTTTGGTATCCTTAACGTTCTGTCAGCTCAGGACCGCTATAACTTTGTTTATCCTGACAGAGCCAGTCTCCTGGCTGATGGTTGGGATTTCATGGCTCTCACAACGTCGGGTATTCAGCGTAATACTGAACAGACAACCGGGGCAGTAATATCATATGACCAGCAGGTTCACCCGGGCGTTATACGTATACCGGTGGATGAAGGAGACCTTTGGGAGGGAATAAACAGTACACGTAATACACTTTTCAGAAGTTTACCTAAAGGATGGACAAGCATCAGATTGAAGATAGCATCATTTGATCCCTCACAGAATAATCAGCAGGCAACTCTCGTAGCCTACCAGGATGATGACCATTATGTCCAGATATCCCGGACTTTTGAAGTCCTTAACCAGATAATGTTTACAAGTGAATCAGGGGGGAATGCGGTGAATCTTAATTCTGTTCCTGAGACAAGTACCACAAATATATATCTTCGGCTCGACAGGGATACTATTGCACAGATTATAACATCATATTATTCATCTGATAGTGAGGCCTGGATTAAGGTTGGAGACGTTTCTCAATCCCTTAATAATGCCAGGTTAGCAATAGAAACGGGAGCATCGCCCGGAGGTTTTCCAAATGCAGATTTCGGGTGGGCTGAGGTAAGTACACAACCTCTGCCACAAGTAGAAGATAATCTCAAAGCCTTCCCCGGATCATTAGTCTTCAGCTCCAGGCAGGGTGAAGAATCACAGGAAACCAGGTCAGTCTTTATTTCAACATCTCAGGGTAACATTATCAGATGGAATCAGTCAACCGATGTACCCTGGCTGGCCGCTGATTTACAAAATGGAGTATCAGATGGAATTTTAAAGGTACATGACTTAACTGCAGGACTTCAAACCGGGATCTATCACGGGAATATTACTTTAGAATCCTCACAGTCGGTTGGGGGTCCTGTTACTATTGCTGTGACATTGATTATAAATCCGGCAGTGGCGGTTGAACCCTCTGCATGGAAAGACGGGAAAGCAGGAGCAATGAGTGTTTCCGTGGACGATGGCCAGCCATCGGCATTCAATGAACTGAACAAGAATGGCTTCAAGGGAACATATGTGATGAATGGCTCTGCACCCCCTTCATTTTATACAGCTTACTATCAGGCCGGAATGGAGTTGGGATCACACCTGGTAAATCACCCATGCGGGCCGGTAACTGATGATGACCTGATGAATGTTGAAATTCTGCCTAATCTGACAGGCCTGTGCAATTATACACCGGTTACAATTAATAAGATCATTACCCTGGTCTGGCCATGCGGTTATACTAACTATAGGGAACAGGAGCTTGCTTATGAATTCTTTTTAAGTGCAAGGGGTTATAATATTAATAAGCTTGAAGATCCTACTCCAGAGAATTTCATGAACCTTAAAAGCTATAATTCTCATGAGCATACTCCATTTCCTCCTTCAGATCTGAAAGCAGTTGTTGATTCAGCTGTTTTGCTGAAGAAATGGTTCAACCTGGTACTCCATAATTCGACAAATGATGACGGCGCGATCAATTATGCCCGTTCAAAGGATATCTGGATAGCATCAATAGGTTCAGTGATCAAATATATATTGCAGCGGGACAGATTTATTCTGAGCGGATACAATAAAAATTCAGATCAGATAACTTTTAATGTTTCACGTCTGGCGATACCAATAACTGCCTCAAGGAATTTTGAAGAGTCCTTTGAGCCTGATGATATGACTACTCTGAAAGTAGATATTGATGATAACAGGGTCGTCGAAAATGTTCTGATCAATGGGATAAAAAATCCATTTCAGACAGAAGTTCTGAACGGGAACAGGGTTCTGCTTTTCAATATAAGACCGGAGCCTGATATTTTCAAAAAGGTGGAAGTTGTTTACAGGACTCAGCCTGTTGTTATAATTACTCTGAGTTCTGATACCCTGAATTTCAATACTCTTTTCAACAGGAATCCCCCTGATCAGTCACTTTATATTATGACTGACGGAACCGGTCCGGTCAGATGGAGTGCATCTGTCTACAGCGAAGGCACGAACTGGGGATTAAAAATATCTCCCGCATCAGGTTACTTAAATGATTCCGTTGTAATATCTGTGGATAGCAGGGGTCTGCCGGTTGGCAATTACAGGAAGACTGTCACAATCATTTCTCCTGATGATAATTTCTATCCTATTGATATTGATGTAAACCTTAAAGTGAATCCAATCATGCTTCATCAGAATTATCCTAATCCGTTTACTTCATTCACCTGGATTGAATTCGATCTGCCTGAAGACGGAATGGTAACGATTGATGCTTACAATTCAGATGGAGATAAAATTGAAACAATTGTCAGCCATTATATGGTGTCAGGCAACTATAAAATAAAATGGGATTCGCACAATTTTCAAGGAGGAGTATATATCCTTTCAATGAGGACAAAAAGTTTCAGGGAGACAATTAAGATGTTATTATTAAAATAAGAGGTTTTAAGGTCAGCGAATGGAACAATTAATCCTGATTATCTTGAAATTCCGGTAATTGTAAATAGATTTAGCATATTTTAAAAACGGGGAGTGGTGGATACAATCGGATATTAAATGAACCTGTCGCCGTTTACTTCGATATCAACCCGCACATGATTGGTGATGCTGATTCTGGACTGTGATACACGAAGGTTATACCCGGGTAGATGAAGGTTTGCCCGGGCATTTAATATTCACAATTAAAATATTGTTTAGTTCTATTCAATATCCCTGTAAGTTTCTTAATTTTATATATATAAAATCAAAATGAAAGTCAGGAATTTCCATTTAATATTGGTTAGCATAGTTACTTGATGATTTTATCGGGTGTAACTGTTGTATAATATCAGGATTGTCATGAGAAGATTTTTCCAGCTTCTGTTCTGCATTCTTATTCCCACTTACTTATGTGCACAAGATCTGAAAAGTGAACTGGCTTCAAGAACTGATCAATTGGGGGAAAATATACCTTCGGACCAGTTGTTTCTGCAACTAGATAGAAATATCTATCATCCTGGAGATACAATCAGGTTCCAGGGATTTATCAGAGACAGCCGTACAGGAGTCTTTGGAACGGAAAGCACTTCGTTATTTGCAATTTTAATCAATTCACAACGCGAAACCATAGATAGTGCCAGATTTAGAATAAATTTCCCAACCGTTTCCGGATGGTTAGAAATACCGGATTATACGCTATCAGGAGACTATTCTGTATTGGCCTTTACTAGCACAGATATGAATTTTAGTCCGGATTACACTTTCAGTACTCCAATCATAATTGATAGATTTACAGCTTCCGTGAATCCCCAAAAGCAGAAAGGGGAAATACTAAATTCGTCAATTTCTGATAGGTCACATCAAAATTCCACAATCGATTTAAGGTTTTTTCCCGAAGGAGGCACATTTATATATGGAATAAACCAGCGAGTTGCCTTTTATGCTGTAAAATCTGATGGTAAAGGTGCTGAAGTTATTGGCGAAATTTTGAATCAGAAAGGAGTAAAGAAATGTGATTTCAAGTCTTCTTCATATGGGACTGGCATTGTCGAATTTACACCATTTGAAGGTGATAATTATTTCGCTTCGATTGAGAGTGAAGAGTACACGGGTACGAAATGGCCGTTGCCATATCCTGAAGCTGAAGGAGTAGCTTTGAGTGTCAATAACACTGGTGATGGGTTGATAAACATTATGCTCAGAGGCAGGAAAATTGAAGAGATGTCTTATCTGCTAACCTTAACAATGAATAATGTTCTTGTATTTACTGAAGATGTAATGGTCGATACAATATACAATAAGAAATTACAAACCGATAAATTGCCTTCAGGTACAGCGTATATTTCACTTTATGATTATAAATTAAATCTGGTTGCTGAAAGACTGATATTGATAAATAGTTACAAAAGATTGAATATCAAAATAGAAGCCTCATCATCCTTTGTCAATCCGGGCGGGGAAACAGAACTCACTCTCTCAACTACTGACGGGAACGGAAACAGAATAAGTTCAGTTCTGTCGGTCGCAGTTATAGATTCCGCGTCAGGTTATTGTAATTCAATACCTTCGCCTCAAATTGAGAATACATACCTATATGATAGAAGTTTCTATGAAAACCTTCCTTTACAGATAAAATACCAGGGGGTTAAGAAATTTCGACCTAAGTTCAATTGATGCAATGCTTATTGCTTTTGGATCACGAAAACCTTCTATAGAAAAAATTGCAGAAGGCCCTGAAAAAGAGTTTGTAAATTACGATTGTCTTAAGATTTGTAATCCGGATCTGCCCCTGCATGACAGGTCTGTAATGAATATGATAACTGATGCCAGCTCCGACGTTATATCACTAAAAACCAACAATAAAGGAGAGGCGATAATCAGTCTCGATTCACTGGATCCCAATGTCAGACAGATAATGATATTGCCTGATAATATATCATCTAAAAATATTAACCCGGTGAGCTTTGAATTTCCTTCTAATAAAGATTTTATAGAGAAAGCAAAGCTATCAGCAAATTTTCCGGCCAATCCTGCTAATGAAACCCCTATCACAGGTGAAGGGGAGCAAGGATTAAACGCGGATGATAATTTTATAACAGAAACCAGTGTAATTACCAGCACATCGGAAGAGACTGAATCCAAAGAATATAGCGACAATCATTCCATGATGTATCAATCGTCAGGTGCAATTACAGTATATGGGAAAAATTTTAGTCCGACATCTACATTAGAGGATATTATATACCGGAGTAATCCCTACAAAATTGTTACGACATCAATATCCGCCGGAATAACGGCAAAACAGGTATACCTTCGTAATGCACCGAATTCCATTAAAGGACATGGTACAGATCAGCCAATTCAACCCGCCTTAATTGTGTTGGATAACAATCAAATCGGAACTACTTATGAGTCTATTGCCGATATGCCTGCATCTCGTATAGCTTCCGTAACTTTTTTAAGAGGTACACAAGGATTCACAATGTACGGAACAAAAGCAATCGGAGGAGTAGTTTTTATCTCTACAAAATTCGGTGATAAGTTTACAGAGGAAGAATTGAGTGGCGTTGCTAAGGTAAAACGTAATGATAATATATTTAAACAGGTAAGACTTTTCCGAACAGAAAATGAATTTTATATACCGACAAAAGAGGAGACAGCTCCTGACCAAAAATATCAGTTCAGATCAACGTTACTATGGAAGGGCCATGTAGTAGTTGATGATTCGGGCAAGATAACAATTAAGTACCCAAACAATCTGATAAGGGGAACTGCAATTATAATAGTGAACGGGATCTCGATTTCAAATCTTATTGGTTCTGAAACATATACATCTAAAGCCATTAATGAATAAAATAGCTCGAAAAATAGAACTTAAACATTTTTTTATTCCATCATTATGACCTGGACAACCTGATCTGGATAATGAAAGTAACACAATCTAATCCTGATTAAAATCCAGACTTAGAATTTATTTTTAAAATGAAAAAGTCAATACTTCTGGTAATATTATTGAATTTCTTTATGACCAGCTACACTCAGGTTATCAAAGGCACTATTCTTGACAAGGATACCAAAAATCCTATTACTTACGCAACCATTTATTTTGAAGGAACATCCATAGCGTCTTTTGCAGATGGGAATGGCAACTTCGTACTGGATACAAAAAATATAGCTTCAATGCCTTTAACAATAAGTGCACTAGGATATTATTCTGTCAGTGTCAATGACTTTTCACCTCAACAAAACATTGTCGTTTATCTTACACAAAAACTTTTTGAATTGCAGGAAATTACTGTTGAAGAAAAAGGGAATCCAAAGATACGGCAAAAGAATCTTGCAATTTTCAGAAGGGAGTTCCTGGGAAGAACCAGAAATTCCAGGCAATGCGAAATAGTCAACGAAAATGATATTAGATTTATCAATAGTGCAGATAATGACACATTGAAAGCGTTTTCCATTAACCCTATAATTATTAATAATAAGGGATTAGGGTATAAAATTACTTATTATCTTGATAAGTTTGAATTTACTAAATCAAAGACAATCAACCATTTGATTGGAAATTTTTTGTTTAGTGATGACACTTCTTCGGTATTGGATCCCCAGGTTAAGGAACAAAAAAGAAATTACGTATATTATGGATCAAAAATGCATTTTTTCAGATCTCTCTGGCAAAAAAATCTTAAATCGGAAGGATTCGCTGTTAAAAGTGGGAACCGGGAAATTACTGAGCAAGAATTAGTAAGATATCAATTGAGCCTCGATCCGGATAATGCTAAAAAGTACATTTACTACCCTGGCCATCTGCCTGCCGATCTATCAATAATATACGAACCGGCTAAGGCTGAGAGCGGCATGCAGATTTTGGAAAATAACATTTATTTTAATAAGGACGGGTATTATAAGGGGCACAATATTATCTGGCAGGGAGAGATGGCATTGCATGGAATTGCAGATTTACTGCCATACGAATTTAAGCCAACATTAAAAGCTGAGAATTTGTACATGCCAAAATTGACTGTTCCACCCTTCCGGAATAATTAATCCTATTCTCCGGACTATTGGCCAAAAAGAGTTTTGTTGTTCAATATGATACTTTGGAATCAAAGCTGCGTTCAAATTGCTTGTAAACTTTGTTCATAAGTCCACTTAATATCATCAAATGGACTCTCAAGTTTTCCCTCCGGGAAATATCCTTCAAACCTTCCATATATAGATTGCCCATTAATTTTTTAGATGTGATCATGATGGATTATTAACAAACCATACATTATTAATTGCTGAATCAATTCCAAAATCGTATTTGTGGATTTTACCAAATTCAGGACATTCAGCTCCAATTGTTTATAAAAATCAAATTAACCAGGTGGTGAATGAATTCTTTAGAAATTCTTATAGGGATATTTCCGGAGTTCAACAATTTAGATAATCATCATTAATTATCATTTTTCATCCGTTTTTCCCAAAACCTGACGCATTGAAAAAAGTGTGCGTGTGAGAGTGAGTACGAGAAAAAAGGTTGACCACAAACCTCCTGTAGCCTGAAACGAAGTGTAATCCGTCCTTCTTTGACCACTTCAAAAGACGGTCAGACTGAGCACCGGTAACCGGAATAATTTGTGCATACCATTCCTGTCATATTTGAGCATTTGAATCAGGATAGTGAAGATGAACGTTTTTTGATGTGATTTGTTTATGGTAAGTATTTTGTTCCAAACAGGCAAATGATAACCTGTTAAGAAAAAAGTGGGTGATCTTAATTAACCAAATCTCAGGTTAATTCCTCTCTGTCCAGTTGCAATTTGCATTAGGATAGTTTACGGTCATATCTTATTGATCTCCAAACAAGTGTTATGGCTGGTTTCGTTTTACTAATCAAAATTTAGTTCTACAAATTAACGAAAGGGAAACAAATTATGTCAACTGAAGATGAAGTCCGCAATGCATCAAATCAGTTTTATGCAGCGCTAAACAAAATGGTAAATGGAAGTTCTCAATCCTTGTCAGATATTTGGTCGCACGGTTCGGCAGTTACCACTATGCACCCGATTGGAGGACGGCAGGTAGGATGGAAGGACGTTTGGGCAACATGGGATCAAACCGCCCAGGTAGCTTCAGAAGGTCAGGTCAAACTACAGGATCAGTTCATCCGGGTAGTCGGGGATATGGCTTATGAAATTGGCGTCGAGAACGCAGGTTTCAGTATTGCCGGGCAGAAGGTCACTGATCAGGTTCGAGTAACGAACATCTATCAGAAAGAAGGCGGAACGTGGAAGATTATCCATCATCATAGCGATCTCTCCCCCGCAATGGTTGAAATTCTTCATAAGTTACAAAATGCGTAAGGGCAAATTGAAATGAAACCTGATAATCGCTCAGGTTTATGGTTTCAGGAGTGTTTTTAACATTTAACCGGAGTGTGCAAAAAATATCAGGCACCTCCGGTTTAATTGACTTCCCTGACTGTTTAAAATTAGTTTACACCCAAACCGCTCTGCTCCTGAAGCGAAGTGTAAAATCCGTCCTTATTTTACCACTTCAATAGGAGATCTGATAACATTTAATCGATCAGCATGTTAAAATAAATTTGAGTCCCGGCTTTTCCGATTTGACACTAATTTCGGCTGGACCTGCTTTGAGGAGCCGACAGCAGGGGAAAAGTAAATGGGAATTTGCAGGAGAATTCAGTTCGCTGGTTTTATTTTTTAAAAGGTGTTGTAATTTCTTCTCATTCAGATTAAATTCGTGCCGGTTATAATGAGAATATTTAAAGAGCAGACGGAATATGAAATACAGAAATTTCGGCAGGCTTGACTGGAAGCCATCTGCACTGGGTTTCGGATGCATGCGTCTGCCTACGACTGATAACCAGCCGTTAGGCTTAAATATCGATGAAGATCTTGCCATAAGGATGATCCGCCATGCCATTGATAATGGAGTCAATTATGTTGATACTGCCTATCCATATCACCAGGGGAATAGTGAAATAGTTGTCGGAAAGGCCCTTCGTGACGGATACAGGGAAAAAGTTAAGCTTGCGGACAAGCTTCCTGTATGGCTGGTAAATGAACCGGATGATTTTGATAAACTGCTTGGTGAACAGCTTGATAAGCTCTCGACAGATCACATCGATTTCTATTTATTGCATGCTCTTACCAGGAAAAGATGGACAGATAATGTTTTGAAGAACGATCTTCTGACAAAGGCGCAGGTGGCCATAAGAGACGGACGCATCCGTTATCTGGGTTTCTCGTTTCACGACTCTTATGATGTTTTTGAAGAGATCATAAAGGCATCTGACTGGTCGTTCTGCCAGATCCAGTACAACTATATGGACATCAAAAACCAGGCAGGCACAAAAGGTCTTAAGCTGGCTGCCCGGAGGGGTATAGGTGTTGTAGTGATGGAACCACTGATGGGTGGCCATCTCGCGGATCCTCCGGCAGCAATCAGGACTGCAATGGATGAGGTGGCCGATCGTTATACTCCGGCCGACCTGGCCCTGAAATGGATATGGAATCAGCCTGAGGTCTCCATGGTTCTTAGCGGGATGAGTACAATGGAGCAGGTTGAAGAAAACCTTCGCTCGGCAGATCAGTCAGCCGTAAACAGCTTTGAAGTGGCTGAGAAAAAAGCCATTGCCGGTTTAAGAAAAAATTACAGGTCAGGAATTGCAGTGCCATGCACAAATTGCAAGTACTGCATGCCCTGTACCCACGGTGTTGACATCCCTGCCAATTTTGAATTCTTCAACCATTCATATCTTTATAACGACCTGGCAGCGGCAAAATTCAGGTATTCTATCTATCTCACTCCTTCGCAGCGTTCGGACAAATGTACTGCGTGCAGGGAGTGCGAGGATAAGTGCCCGCAACAGATACCAATCAGCACCTGGATGCCTAAAGTTTCAGAATTGCTTTCACCTGGAGAATAATATTTAAGAAAGAGAGCAATAATATTAACGGTAAAAAATTCTAAACCGGAAGTTAATTGATGATGATTTCGTCTGTAAAGATGAAGTCGCCGGATTTATTATGTGCAATTGCCTGGACATAACTGGTCGTCTTTCCCCCGGTGAGCCCGCAAGATCCTTAAAGAGCAGCCTCCGATCATTACGGATACTTCAAATCCCTACTGCATTATAAGGATTATGAGAATGAACTTTCAGCAACTTATTAAATCTTGTAGCATCCGGACTGTTCCATTTTCCGAAACAGAGTATATTGGGATGTTGGATGATGCCCGAGATGTCATGGGTTTTGCAAACCTATCCAGACTATTTCATCGTGACTCCAAACGCTCATCCACCTATTGTGACTTTGCAAATACTGTCATGACATGGCTTTGCTACGCTTAGATTAATCCCAGGCTTATTAACTGTTCTTTCAGACTTTGGGTTCCATTTATATGAATTGTGCTGAACCCAAGCTCATTTGCTGTTTCAATATTTTTCAAACTATCGTCAATAAACAACGACTCATTTGCAAGAAGGCCGTACCTGTTCATCAGTAATTGATAAATTTCCTTGCCTGGCTTTACTACCTTTTCCTCCCCTGATACAACGATACCTTCGAAAACTTTAAAAAACTCATATTTTTGATAAACAACCGGAAATGCCTCAACCGACCAGTTTGTTAATCCAAACAATCTGTATTTTGATTTTAGGAGATTCAGCAATTTTGTATTTTCAGATATTTCACCTTTTATCATTACTTCCCAGTTATGCTGATACATTTCAATCTCATTTCTATACTTAGGATGAAGTTCCTGAAGTTCATGAGTAATCTCAGAAAATGAAAATCCGGCATCGTGCTTCATATTCCATTGGGGACTCCATACATCACTGAGGAAATACTCCATCTCTTTCGTGTCATTGAAGACATCTTTATAAAAGTACCTGGGATTCCAGTCAAGCAAAACCCCACCAAAGTCAAAAATGATATTTTTAATTGGCATTTAATTATTATTATTTTTCTCCTGTTGTCACTTCATCCGACAGTTGAGATGAATACAAAAGTGGGGAAAATATATGAAACTTAAATGTCAGTCAGGGAATAATGATATTCATACTCTATAGAAACTCATAAACGAGAATAAATTGCAAAATACTTTCACTTGGACGGCGCTATGAAAAGCATTGCTCCGGGATCCTGTAAAATTAAATAGTAATCTTAAAAACTTTCTCTTATATATTCTCAAATTCTGTGTTCACAAAATTATTTACTGGTTCAAATCTGATTGATTTTATTACTTGCTTTGCCAATTGATTTTTATTTTTGCCAGGTTTATTTTCAGAAATATGCAAAAACAAGATGATCAGGCTTCTGCAGGATTAGCCAGCGATATAGCAAGGAAAACAATATTTTCCATTTTATTATCCATTAGTTTCTCTCACCTTCTTAACGATACAATTCAGTCCATTATCCCTTCCATATATCCGGTAATTAAGAATTCTTTTCACCTTGACTTCTCGCAAATAGGGATCATTACCCTTGTATTTCAGTCAACAGCCTCTTTGTTTCAGCCGCTTATCGGATTGTATACCGATCGTAAACCGCAGCCTTATTCTCTTGCTGCTGGCATGGTTATTACACTCTCTGGGTTAATCCTCCTTTCTCAGGCAAAAAATTATGCTTTGCTTTTAATCTCGGTGGCTGTAATCGGAACAGGATCGTCTGTTTTTCATCCTGAAGCATCGAAGGTTGCCTATATGGCTTCGGGCGGCCGCAGGGGATTGGCCCAGTCCATTTTCCAGGTAGGTGGCAACCTGGGAGGATCACTGGGGCCCATACTTGCAGCTATGATCATCGTTCCCTTTGGGCAGTCGAGTATCCTTTGGTTTTCAATACTTGCGCTGCTTGCAATTATTGTGCTTTTAACTGTTGGAAGCTGGTACACTCATCATATGAACAGGATGCGGGGAAAAGTTACTGAAATAACAAAAGGACATGGTTTGTCGAAGGCAAAAGTCGTATGGTCCGTGGTGATTCTGCTCCTCCTTATTTTTTCAAAATATTTCTATTTGGCATCCATCACCAGTTATTTTACTTTTTACCTGATGCATAAGTTTAATGTATCGGTACAAGCTTCACAGGTGCATCTGTTTCTGTTTCTATTTGCAGTAGCCACAGGAACTCTCCTGGGCGGACCCATTGGTGACCGTGTGGGACGAAAGTATGTTATATGGTTCTCTATTCTCGGTGTCGCGCCCTTTACCCTTTTGTTGCCTTATGCCAACCTTTTCTGGACCACAGTACTAAGTTTAATGATTGGTGTGATACTTGCCTCTGCATTTCCAGCGATCCTGGTTTATGCACAGGAACTTATTGCGGGTAAGATAGGAATGATTTCGGGATTATTCTTTGGTTTTGCTTTTGGCATGGGAGGACTGGGATCGGCTTTGCTCGGAATGCTGGCAGATAAAACCAGCATCGATTATGTTTACCATGTCTGTGCTTACCTGCCGCTTATAGGTATACTCACGGTTTTCCTGCCGGATATCGGACGAAAAAGAATATAAATTTCTTCAGCTAACCGGTTAAATAAGACAGTTCTGCTGAAACTAAAAGCGGATCTTATGAATGCTACAAATGAGAATCTTTTAGACATCTTACGCTAAAACTTCGTCGGGCGAAGGTGGCCCCGGCTTGGATCGTCCCGATTGCTCTCTGGACAGCGACCCCCTGATTTTGAGCTTCAAATGAGGGTTTCCACTGATTTACACAGATTTGTATCTGTTTGTACCAGTTCTTTTTAAAGTAAATTATTTGTAAAAGATTTCAGGGTTTTATACCGATTTGGTGAAAATACTGGCACCAAAACTGGCACCAAATTGAATTCAAATGTTTCTTCTTCTGGATAGAGACTTTTATTCGAAAAAAGCTTAGTTTTATTAACTTGAAATCTCTATCTATTAAAAACAATCCTTTTAAATATAGAAAAATATCATAAGATGTACATAAGTATAGACCAATTATTTAGAATGATAGCATTCGTCGGCTATGGAGATTTTTCAAATGCAGAAATTATATTCTTTGGAAATGAAGAGGGAACAGCTGGAGGGCCCGATCTGGAAATCGAAATTAATAAGCGGTGCCATCAATACCTTAATGAAGGTACACCAATCTGTTCTAGAAATCCTGAGGCTGGATTTTATATAATTCCACAAAATAATATTATAGGTAATATCCCTATGCTACAATTTCAGGCCAGGCTTCTATTACATCTAATTAATCAGAAGGTTGATTGGTTCCAAACAAAAGCAAATAAGCCAGCTAGGTTTGAATGTATTAAAGCATATACGACATATTTACTTTACAAGGAAACTTCACCTTTGATTAAATCTGCCTTAGTCGATTTGGGACCACTCCCTCGCTCCAATGGAAATGCTTGGCTTTATGAGAATCTTAACCGAAGACAATATGACAGAGCATTTTCATACGAGAACCAGGATAATATTGATAATTACTATCTAGAATTAAGTTTACAACGGTCGAAGGTTATTAAACGATTATTGAATAAGTGTGGACAAGCAAAAATCTTGATTGGTATTGGGAAAAAAGACATCAAGAAAAGATTTCTTACTCAAGCATTTAATAATCCTCATTTCGATATACTCGATCTTGGTAATAGTTTCTGCCATTATACTGAATTATCGATGGAAAATGGAAAATTAATACATGTATTTTTATGTGATTTTTTCAATAACAGAAATTTTAAATTGAATAATCTTCAAGCACTCGCAGAAAAAATCTATCCACTGATATAACCGAAATCTAATTTTTTAAGTTCTCGTCGATACGGGAATATCTAGCAGCCTCAATATTAGTTCTCGCACTTCAATCCCATTCCATCGATTAAGGTTCTAACAAAATAGTTCTTATCAACAAACATGTATAATATGTATTGCCTTGATAAACTGTTATTTTCAATATCTACATCTCCTAAAATTAAACTAATTAAGTAGGAACGACCAATCAGTATTTTTGCTCGATCATCTTCTTCCAAACTGTTTAACACTTCTCTAAAAGACTTTTGAGAGAGATGCATTATTCTTGGTCGCCTGTTATTATATTCGTTCTCGAATCCATCAATATTTTCGTTGTTTTTGATGGAGTCTAGTACCTTCTTCCAAAAACAAACTCCGATTTCTTTAGAAAGTTGTATCTCAGTAATATTTAATGTTGTAATAGCTAATTGTTCAATGTTTTGATTGTCCTGAACATCAACTAGTTGAAAATTAGGAATTTCGATAGGATATATAAAATCATAGATTTGGTCAGCTGGGAATTCATCCGTAAAAACATAAAGTTTTTCCATTGCATTTACATCTAAATCAATAATGTCAATGTTTGTTCCTACACCAGCACCCCAAATCAAATTTGCTGATCGTGAAAATTCCAAAAAAGTCTTCCAATCCCCTATGTCAAAAGGATTTGAAGAGACAGGATGAAAATTCTTCTTAAAGATATCGTAATTCATTGTTTAGTTATAAAGGTTGTTTCCTGCAACAATGTTAGTAAATATTCCTGGAAATTAGGGCTTCGTATGTAACTTTCCATGGATTTACACAGATTTGTATCTGTTTGTACCAGTTTATTTTGTAACAGAATTGTGAAAGATTCCATGGTTTTACACCGATTTGGTACAAATACTGGTAGTAAAGCTGGCACTGTTTTTTCATGTTACATATTTTCATAAGGATCATATGTCTAACCTTTTTACTTTATTATCCTTCTAGCTGTGGTATCAAATTGTCAGTTTATAACTGAAGCTATGTCCGTATCTTGTCAGACTTATTCCTCCGAAATGATCATCTGAAACATTGAATGTTTTTGGTAATTGATGAAGCTCTCCTTTTTTTGCTTGATCATGATAAAGATGGATAACTGAAATATAAAGTCCAGCAACACCCATTGAAATGCATATAACCAGAATGGTCTCTGATAAGAAATCGCCTCTTACGGTGGAGAGTGAGGCATTCACATCCCCATGGGAACTTTTTTGGATAAGGGGTCTTGACTAATTAAAGTAAAATAACCGCTTAATGATTTTCCTCGTAAGTGGTTGATTTTTTGAAGTGGAACCAGCAAAGAACCAACTATCAACCCCTGAATTATCCTTTCGTTTGACAAAACCTCCTGGCGCCTGAAACGAAGTGTAAAATCCGTCCTTCTTTGACCACTTCAAAAGACGGTCTGAAAACACAAAACATATATATGTAAATAACAAGGATTTAACTTCTATTTGAGTGGTCAAATTATTCTGGCCAAAAAGAGTCGAGGTCTTTGACTTTTCCAATTATTATGAAGAATATGATTTCATATATCTCAGAATTTGTTTAACTTAGATTCGATTGTGATTGTTAAAAGTTGTGCATAAGGCTATTATTATTGTCTTGATCAGTAAGTTAATTTATTACGCTTAAGAAACGCACGGGGGGAAGTTTATTTAGTCCTTACACTCAGTTAGTTTTAAACATATAGAATTAATCGTGAACTGACCTATCCTTAATCTTCAAAGAAACTTAAAGGCTACTAAAATGTCACAAAATCAACAAATTGTCTTAGAGAAACTGCTTGAACAAAAGCACAGTGAAAGAATGGCTGACAAGTCATTGGACTGCTATTTTAACTACTTTGTTCCAGAACAAATTCTGAAAGACTTTGATTTGTCATTTGACGAACTTGATTCTGGAATAGTAGATGGCGGGGGGGATGGCGGAATAGATTCAATATATTTCTTTATCAACGGAGAGTTAATCCAAGATGATACGCCATTGATTCAGGCCAAACGGAACATAAGCATTGATTTTGTTTTTATTCAATCAAAGAACTCTGATTCTTTTCGGGAAAGTGCAATTGAAAAATTCAACAGTTCTGCGATTGATTTACTGAATCTCAATACAAATCTAGATTCACTTAAATCTGTCTATAATGCCAAATTGCTTAATATAAAAACAAATTTTAAGAACCATTACCTACATCTAGTATCAAAATTCCCTACATTCAATATTATTTATTATTATTCCTCAAAATCGGTAGAAGTTCACCCAAATGTAGACAGGAAAGTTCGACAATTAGAGACTACAATCAACAGTTTCTTTCCCACAGCCAAATTCAATTTTTCTTTTATTGGAGCGGATGAATTACTAACATTTGCCAGAAAAGAGCCGTCATATTCAAAATTTTTGGAAATCTCAGATAATCCAATAACGACTGAAGATGGAGGTTATATAGTATTAGCAAAACTAAAGTCCTATTTTGAATTCATCACAGATGAAAATAGACGATTACTTAAACATTTTTTTGAAGCTAATATTAGAGATTATGAAGGCAAAGTAGAAGTCAATAATAGCATTTTTGATACTTTGAAGCATCCCTCAACAGAAGAATTTTGGTGGCTAAATAACGGCGTCACGATTACAGCTTCGCAAGCAACATTAACAGGTAAAAGGCTTCTAATCGAGGATCCTCAAATTGTTAATGGATTACAAACATCGCATGAAATCTATAATTTCTATTTTGATAATCCTTCTATAGATGATAGCCGACGCCTATTAATTAGGGTCATTAAACCAAGTAACGAAGAAGAAAGGTTAAAAATAATTAGAGCAACAAATAGTCAAACTAGGATTCCATATGCCTCGTTAAGGGCTACCGACTTAATACATAGGGATATTGAGGATTTTCTCTCCTCACATAACATTTTCTATGAAAGAAGAAGAAATTTTTATAAGAATCAAGGTAAAGCTTATGATAATATCATTAGTATTCCATTTTTAGCTCAAATAATAACTGCTATCGTTCTATTTGAACCTGATTTTTCACGCGCAAGGCCAACGACCCTACTAAAAGAGAATGACGATTATTTAAGAATTTTCAACGATAATTATCCAATAGAGATTTATTTAAAAGCAATCAAGATATTTAAAAGAATTGAAAAAGTACTCAAGACTGATTATCCAGAACTTACATCAACAAAACTTGGTGATATAAAATTTCATGTCTGCATGTATTTTGTTCTATCAGAACTAAAATCAACATCTCCGAGAATTACCGAAATAATTACTATTAATCCTGATAGTATTGACACTGAAGAAATTAAAAATTATATTAATGAGGTGATCGTTGTATATGAAAGTCTTGGAGGAACTAACAAAGTTGCTAAAAGCAAAGAATTTGTAAAAGAACTTTTTATCCTGATAAGTGACAACATAAATAAGAGTGCTGTTTATTCCGGACTAATTGACCCCTCAATCAGCTGAAAATGGGATAATTCTAAAATAAGAACCTTCAATCATCCATATTCTTAGCGTACACTAATACCACCGATATGATTGTTTTTGTGTTTTCACAATTGTTTTCAAATCTGATCTCTTCTGTTTCTAATACCTTATATGCTCAGAATATGTTAAAAATCTATCGTTGAGCTCAAACCTCCTGTAACCTGAAACGAAGTGTAAGATCCGTCCTTCTTTGACCACTTTTAAGTTCGATCTGATAAGTCAGAGATTTTTAAGGGTTTCCACTTGCTTATTATAAATCGATTGTTCCTAAAATTATGTAACTTTAATTGGTCTTTGTAAATTAAATTACTGTCTTAATTTAAACCTGCGGTGAAACATCTATGTTTACTTCAAATTTTATCCATATTATAATTATTTGGAGAGTTCCTTCTTTTCTAGCTTCCATAAAGATAATTCAAGAACCTATGAATATTCTCGAGTTTTCGTACCTATAAATTTAATCAAATGAAGAACTTGCCCCCAATATTAATCTTTTCAATTACTATTTTTATTTCTGGATGTTTCAATGGTTCAGGTGATTCTGACTATTTTGAAATTAAAAGAAAAGCACAACAACAGTATGATCTTAACATGTCTCCTAATGCGAAGGCATTAATTAACAATTTTTTAAAAGATGGATTAACAATTTATGATGGTTTCGATAAAGTAAATTCAGGGTTCTACTGTATGTGGAAAACTCGAAATACTGAAATAGCCCCGTATCCTGGACTTAACAAAATTTTCGAAGATAACGGTTATCAAGTGACATTATCGAAAGATAGGTTGAGGTACATAATTGTATCCGAAACAAAATCTCATACAGTCGGCAAATATTCAAATGGCGCCAATGCGGTTAGAATAGAAACAATTATTTCTGTGATTGATCTAAAGGAAAGTAAGGCTTATAAACTAGTAAGCAATATGGGCGGAGATCCTCCATCGAGCACAAGAAATAGAAATGGTGATATCGGAAGTACTTGGAGTGAAAAGGATATCTATGACAACATTAAGGTAAGAATTATTAAGTAACTAATGATAGAGTTTTTTTAAATTAATAAATACACATGATTTCATCATATTGAAAATATCCAGTAGGTTAGCGATTTCTAATGGTAAAATTAATTTTGTCAATAGAGATGGTTTATTATAGTTATTAGAATAAGTCAGTGGTTAGATCAAAAATAAAATAAGCTAATATGCCATGTATAAAATCGAAGACAACTACAAGTTCTCAAATGCATTCGGGTCTATTGATTCTCAACTTTATACTATTGAGGAGGTAATCAATGATTTTTTAAATAATGGAATTAAATTAGTCGATAATAAGCAAAAACTGATGGATGATTTATTCGATCAAATAGAAAAAATTGATTCTGAAGAAGCAGCGATTTTCGACCAACATGAATATGAACCAGCAAGATTAAGAAACATTGATTTGAAGAACACCTTTTTATCCAGTGGACTAAGTTATCTTTATTCTCAATTTGAGTTTCTTCTTGATGAGATTTCTAATAGGAGTAATGAGCTTTTTGAATCAGTAATACTTAAAAAGAAGCATAAAAAGAACCCCCTTAAAAGAACCAATGGAATTCAAAAATCGAGACTCTATTTGATTGATACCTTTAAAATTGACGGCATAGAAAGGGATTGGGAAAAAATTGATAACTTCAGAAAAATTAGAAACTTCTTCGTTCACTCAAACGGAAATATCTTAAACAACGATAGAATTCGTCAATATATTGAAACCGAACCAAATCTATCATTGTTCAATGATGAAATTATCCTAACAAAAGATTATATCATTGATTACTCTAAAATTCTTATAAACTACCTACGATTAATTATGGATACACTTTACGAGAAGAGAAAATCAATTCAGACCAAGACTAAATAAATCAGTATAAAAACAATTGTAAAGTTAAACTAATTCTAAAAGTGAGTTAGCTAAGTGTTACCCCAATTTCCTTATATTCATGGTATATGATAGGGCATTAGTCAAACAGAGATGACTAATTCCTGATCACAACAAGACAATATTGTTAATCAGATTATAAAAAGGCAAAACGAAGTGTAAAATCCGTCCATCTTTGACCACTTCAAAAGAAGGTCTGAAAACCATTGACATACATAGAAAAAACAAGAATTTAATCCTTATCATTTACAGTCATCTTGCCCGTCAAGTCCAGACATTATACTCAATTTGGGCTTGCCAATTAATCAATCTTTAGGTTAATAAACAGGTCTTTTAATTGTATAATTGATTGACCCCAGGTTTTAATTGGATAAGTAGGGTATCTGAAAGTACCATCGTCTGGGGGTATATGGAATATTCTACTTAACAGCTCAAGATACCTTGATCTGAATTGAATTTGTTCATCATTTTGTGTTAACCATGCATAGTTTAATTGAAGTGTGCCGTCTGTAAATACGGATAGAAGTGATTTCTGACTAATCTTGTTAAATACGGGGCTGAATGATCCCCTTCTTACCCCACTTCCCCAACTGATTGTATTGGCATGATCATTAAAAAAACTATATAGTTCCCTGACTTGGTTTTCTTCCTTCTCTTTAAGGTTATTATGCAGCTCATTAAAAAAGGCCTCATAATCCCATTTTCTTCTGTTATTGGAGCCCGAGAGTATATTAACATCTTTTTTTACTTCAGCTCCGAAGAGCTTGGGAATGGTAATCACATAATTTTCATATTTATAGAATTCAAGCTCAACGCCGAAAATGTCAAAACTCGAATTTCTGTTAAGAAATGATATCAAATCCTTCAATCTTTGTTCAATTCCATCCATAAGGACGACAAAGCGGAACTTCCCTTCGAAGATATTTTGATGGAACCTGTCAATAAGGGCTTGGGAATCATCTTTACTGAGCTCGAAAAACTGACTTATTTTATCATTATAAGACAACTTAAAATGCGAGGTAATCTTATCTTCAACAGCTTGTTTAAAATCCTCCTGATGATCTGGATTTTCAGAAATTGATGCACCGTAATCAAGTATTTGAGCCACAACTAATCGCTTGTCAGGATTTTTATAAAGTTTTGTCTCAATAATGTACACTTCACCTCTTTCGTCTGTGCCAATAGCATCAATTGGCCCGCTTCTGGTAGGAACCTCCCTGGCTAAAATCAGCAACCTTATGTCCTCATCAATATCATATAAAGGAACAGTATCAGGATTCTCATGTATGAAATTCTGAAGATTGTCCTCATATGCAAAACTTGATTTTGAAATCCTGTGGGCTTCTTTACCATTTTTGGTTATAATGATTGCCATTGTTTTTTGGGTAAATTGTTAATAATCAAAGATAAGTATTAAAAATTATCTTCTACTTGAATAAAACCTCCTTTAAACTGAAAACGAAGTGCAACATCCATCCTTCTGTGACCACTTCAGAGAAAATAGAGTAATACTCAGCATATTTTTCAAAATAACAAGGGTTTAACTCCTCAATTGCTGTAGGCTTGTAATTACCTTTATACCTGAAATTAATATTTAAAACATGGAGATGATCATTAAGACCAAGGAATTCTTTGAATCTGAGCTTGAAAGAATTCTAAATATTCACTTCGATGCTAAATACTACTTTAAGGATGTCCAATACCTGAATAATCCAGAAACAACTGAAGAAAGAATAGCAGTAGCAGAGAATTTTATAATAAGACGGATAAGAGTCGCCTTTTGGAGAATTGGTATTATAGAGATTGCTAAGCTTTTTCAAAGATCGAAAAATCAACATTACAACCTTGTTGACTATATTGGTAATCTAAATGAGAATTATATTCAATATGCATGGCTCGTGGATTTACCACAAGCCAAGCTTAATGAATGGTTAATCTCTTTGAGTACTGGTAGCATAAAGTCAATAAGAGATAGGGTAAGTGTCCAGAGAGACAACTACTTCGCTCATACAGATAAGAATCCGAGTGTAGAATTAACTGAAGCTCAAATTAGTTTTGAAGAGATTAATTCTCTTATTGATCTCACCGAATCAATAATGTTCGATATTAAGGCTTATTGTTTTAACACCCACTCAGACTTTGAAGTAACTGGACTGGATCGAGCAGGAGAGATTCTTTTGGCCTTTGCATCATTAAAAGAAAAACGGGGAACAATTATTAAACAAGAATTGGATGAATTGCGCAAAGAACGAGAGATTTGACAATCGTTTAAAATTGGACGAAACGATCAAAATCTTCAAAACCTGGCGTAAACCTGGCGTGAAAAGAAAGTAACCCCTAAAATGCATTTTTATAAATTATAGCAAATGTCTTTTTGAAAAAGCTCTCCCGGAGCCTTTCTTTAGATATTTTTCAAATTCGTATGCCTTATATTTATCTGTAAACACAATATATGTTACGATTTCAACAGGCAAATTATTCCTTGTAGCGATAACTTCTCCTGCGTTATGGCGTTTAATCCTATCTTCAAGATTATTAGTGCATCCGGTATAGATTGTTCCATTGCTACATTTTAAGATGTACACATACCAGAAAGATTGCAAAAGTGGGCTTTGCCCGCCGTAGCCCGCCATATTGAGGAGATTGGTTATACAAAGAGAAAGGATAAAGATAATAAAAAACCCGCCGTCGCTAAAGCTATGGCGGGCGAAGGTGGGCCCAGCTGGGATCGAACCAGCGACCCCCTGATTATGAGTCAGGTGCTGCTAACCATCTGAGCTATGGGCCCCATCCGTAAAAACGGATTGCAATATTAGCAATATTAAGGAACTTTCGCAAGTGTATTCTGAAAAGAATTACTTGACTTCTTTTTCATAGTATATGTTATATATTATATGTAACGCAATACATGAAATATTTATGAGATAAGGATAAATCTCCGGTCAGATTTTTTCAGCTTATTTTATAAGTGGAATAACTTCCTGCAACAACTTCATCACCTTGTTTATATTCCCTTTGAAGACTGCTATTACCTCCTCCCATGACACAGGAGCCTCATCATCCTTCCAGCTGTCATAATCGGTGCTCATAGCAATAGTGGCATATGGAATCCCCAGCTCATTGGCAAGAGTAACCTCCGGAGCCACCGACATGTTGATCACATCAGCTCCCCAGATCCGGAACATCTTCGATTCAGCCCTGGTGGAAAACCTCGGACCTTCTATCGTGATCATCGTTCCCCCATTATGCACCATCAGGCCAATTTCCCCTGCTGCAGCAATTATAAGCTCCCGGAGTCCCCGGTCGAAGGGATCCGCCATAGGGGTATGATTCATATTCCCCGGCTCAAATTCCTCAAAGAATGTAATATCCCTGTGCCTGGTGAAATCGATGAACTGATCGGGAATTACCAGGTCGCCCCGGCCGATCTCCTGCCTCAGGCTTCCGCATGCTGTCGTGGTTATAAGATGAGTACAGCCAATCTCTTTTAAGGCATAAATGTTTGCACGGTTGTTGATTTTTGAAGGAGGTATTGTATGTTGACGCCCATGCCTCGAAAGTAACACGATTTCGATGCCATTGAGTGAACCACTCAGGAGAGGTGATGATGGACTGCCATAGGGAGTATCAAAATTGTTCTCCATGGGAGATTTGAGGATTTCCGGATCTTCAAGGCCTGATCCGCCTATAATGCCTATTTTTGTCATCACTTCTTCCTGAGATATTCCATAAGTACATTTACGGCCTCATCCATATCATTCCCGAAGTTGAGGATCCCTGCCCTGTCACCCGACATGATGATGATCCGCTTTTCAATGACATCAGAATCCCCGAACAGCCTGAGGATATCCCTGGCAAGTCCTGAAGTTCCGTAATCCAACGATGGATTCGTTGTGGGAACCTTGTAAATGAGCTCATTCCACAACTCTATGCTGTGAACATGAATAACAGCATTTGCACCCGGATCGGCAAGATATATAGCTGCATGAGTCAGCGATTCCGATGAGGCTTTCAGCGGTCCCACGCACTGTACGGCATTGTCATCAATATTGAATGAGTTGACCCTGACGTAATGGCCGGGCTCAAGCTCCGGAATTTCTCCCGTAGCTGAGCCGGTTATGACAAACTGGTTACCCCCGGCTATTCTCATGCTTATATTTCCAAATCCTACGCCATTTTCATAGGCCCCTATCAGATCCATATTATAAAGGATCTCCCTCCAGTAATTTATTATTTCATACTGTTCATCCGATATTACAGGACCTGACTGGTTCCAGTGGCAATTGAACTTAACTACCCCTTCCATTTTTATTTGAGTTTATCTGAAAACATTTCCCTGATATCTTTTTCCGTTGCCCGGCAAATCCCTCTTTCTGTTATCAGGCCGGTTATCAGCCGTGCAGGTGTCACATCAAAACCCCAATTTGCTGCGACCGTTTTCTCAGGACAGATGCGAACCGACAATAATTTCCCGTCTGCCAGCCCCGAGATGGTCGTAACCTCTTCCGGGTCTCTTTCCTCGATTTCTATCTCCTTCACTCCGTCTTTAATACTAAAATCAATTGATGTTGAAGGGAATAATGAATAAAAAGGGACATTGTTGTCTTTTGCTGCAAGCGCTTTCAGATAAGTCCCGATTTTGTTGGCTACATCTCCGGCACTTGTTGTACGATCACTTCCAGTAAAAACAATGTCAACCATTTTTTGTTGCATCAGGTGGCCTCCGGTGTTATCTGCAATTAGTGTATAAGGTATTCCGTGTTGTTCCAGCTCCCAGGCTGTGAGTTTTGCCCCCTGGTTCCTTGGTCTTGTCTCATCCACCCAGATATGCAGAGGAATGCCTTTGTCATGTGCCATATAGAGCGGAGCCGTCACCGTTCCATAATCAATTGTGGCCAGCCAGCCTGCATTGCAATGAGTCAGGATATTAAGCGGTTTGCCTTTCTTTTTTTTACTTAATGATTCAATCAGCTTCAATCCGTGCTTCCCGATCTGCCTGCAGTATTCCTTGTCAGTTTCACATATTTCGACTGCTGCATTAAGCGCTGTTTCCTGCAGATCAATGGAGGAAAGATTGTCATGAAGTTTTCCCAGGACATGGTTTACAGCCCAGGAAAGGTTCACGGCAGTTGGACGGCATGATATCAAATATCTTGCAGCATTGGAAAGATGGTCCCTTATGTTCGTCTGAGAGGTGATCTCAAGTGTAGCGAGATAAAGCCCGAATGCGCCTGCTGCCCCAATAAGAGGTGCTCCCCTTACTGTCATGTTATCAATAGCATCATACACGTCATCAACCGACCTCAGTTCTTTTATCTCAAAGGAAAAAGGCAGCTTCTGCTGATCAATCACCTTAATAACCGAAGGATCTGATTTATCGATCCAGATACTTTGAATATCCTCATTTCCAACCTTCATCCTTAGCAGTTAATGTTTGGTTTCATGCATTATAAAATTAAGAATTTTATTATTCAAATACCCGGTTTAAATTTAATTGATTTCCCCCGTTCTATCATTTTCTGTTAAATAACAGACGTTTCTCTTTCCGGGATATACGATTATTGTGAAAACCTGAAGTTTTATTAGTATTTTGGTTAATGATAACAATTTGATGCTCATTCAAGGTTTTATTAACAATCCATTTGCAAAGTACTTATGAAAAAATCAGCATTCATTTTACTGCTGGGCTTGATTCAGCCGGTTTCAATTCTGATAGCCCAGACAACGCCTGAAGACCTTGGGCAGTTTTATCAGGAGTTTCAGGCATACTCAAACAACAGGCCCATGACATTGTCATATCTGGCAAAGGACTGGCCTGATCTTGAACAATGGCGCGCTCAGGGCAGGGCAAAGATGCTGGAGCTCTTAGCCTATACTCCTGCTCCGGTTCCCCTGGATCCGGTAATTATGGAGGAGACCAAAAAGAAGGGCTACACACGCTATAAAGTTTCATATTCCCTGACTGCATTTCGCAGGACTGAAGCATATCTCCTCATTCCCGACGGTTTGAAGAAACCGGCTCCCGCAGTTATTGCCCTCCATGATCATGGTGGATTTTATTACTATGGCAAGGAAAAAATAGTTGAAACAGAAAACCAGCCGGAGATCCTGAAGGAATTTATTAATAAGGCCTATGGAGGACGTACCTATGCAGATGAACTGGCGAGACACGGATTTGTAGTGTTGTGTCCCGATGCATTTTATTTCGGATCACAGAAACTGGATTTAAGCTTTAAGTCGGGTTATTTGCTTGATGATTTTCCGGAAATCAGGTCTCAGGATGAGAACAAGGCGATAGAAGCGTATAACAATTTTTGCAACCGGTATGAAGAAATTATTGCAAGATACTTTTTCGGAACAGGAACTACCTGGCCGGGCGTTATGTTTCATGCAGACAGGGTTGCTGTCGACTATCTTCTGACGAGGCCTGAAGTTGATCCCGCCCGGATTGCAAGCGTGGGCTTGTCGATAGGCGGATTCCGCAGTGCGCACCTTTTCGGACTTGATCCGCGCATCAGCGCAGCTGTGGATGCCGGATGGATGACATCATACAGCATGCAGGCAGATAATCACTTCAGACATCACACCTGGATGATTTATATCCCGGGGCAGCTGGAATTTCTTGATTTGCCTGATGTTGTATCTCTCAGCGTTCCCAAACCCCTGATGATCATTAACTGTAAAAGAGATTTGTTATATACAATGGATGCTATGAAGGCTGCGGCGAATAAAGCAGGTGATATCTATAAAAAAGCAGGAGCATCAGGAAATTTTGTTGTAAGATGGTACGACGTTCCCCATTCCCTTAATGTGGAAATGCAGGACGATATGATTGCATGGCTTGAGCACTGGCTGTAATATCCGGAAGTACATGCTTGTCTTTTTCCATTCATTGCGGAAATGGATTTTGGCTTTAAGATAATTCAGGAAAAGGTCTGAATTCAATAATTTTAGAATTATCGACCGGATAATTCGAATATTTTGATCTCTTTTTTAATATTCTTATCTTTGTAATATATCATTGCGATTATAAATATTTTGAAGTATATGGTTAATAAAGAGGAGTTTAGAAAAAAAATTGTTGTTTCAGCGGGAAAGATTTTCAGCCGTTACGGTTTTAAAAAAACCACCATGGATGAAATTGCCAAGGCGCTGAAAATGGGAAAGAGTTCCATCTACTATTATTTTGAAAGCAAAGAAGAGATATTTGAAGCAGTTGTCCTATGGGAAGCCAATATCCTTAGAAATGAACTTACTACAGCAATCAAGTCAGTTGATTCGCCCATCGATAAAATGAAAAATTATGTTTTTGTAAGGATGAAAGCGTTCGAAAAGCTGGCAAACTATTATAATGCCATCTTTGACAAGAATCTTGATCATTTTGATTTTATTGAGCATATACGTGCAAAGTATGACCGTGAGGAGCTTGCGATACTAAGGCTTATTCTGTATGACGGAGCAAGGAAAAAGGTATTTAATGTCGATAACAGTGAATATACCGCCCTGGCGGTCCAGACCGCCCTTAAAGGTCTGGAAGTTCCTCTTTTCTGGAAAAAAAGGGAGGTCGATCTGGAGAGCCGGCTTGAGGCTATCCTGGATGTACTATTCTACGGGATAGTCAAAAAATAATCACTTCCGTTTGATTACAGCCCGCTTTCTCTTTTTAAGGCTGAGGTACAAGCCGATGAGTCCCATGAGAATAAAGGGGATACTCAGCAACTGCCCCATATTTAATTTCATTGATGCTTCAAAGGCAACCTGATCTTCCTTGAGAAATTCAATGAAGAAACGGGCTGTGAATACAAGTATACATAAAAGGCTTATCAGCAATCCCTGGATATGTTCCCCTTTTTTGGACCAATAGATCCTGTACAGGAGAACAAAGATAGCCAGATATGCCAGTGCCTCATAAATCTGCGTAGGGTGTTTGGGAGCGACCTCATGATTCCTGAGGAAGACAAATCCCCAGGGGAGAGTGGTCTCAACACCATAGATCTCCGAATTCATCAGGTTTCCCATCCTGATAAAAAAGCCTGCCAGGGCTACTACAATCGCAATCCGGTCGAGAGCCCAGATATAATCCTTTTTCTCCTTTCTGGCAAAGAGCCAGATTGCAATAAGTATCCCTACCGAGGCACCATGGCTGGCAAGTCCGCCATGCCAGATCATCAGTATTTCAAGTGGATGAGACAGGTAGTATGAGGGTTCATAGAACAGGCAGTGACCCAGTCTTGCTCCCACGACCACTCCTATTGCCATATAGATGGTAAGCCGGTCGAGTACATCTTCTCCAAGATTCTCATTTTTGAAAATCTTGTTCATGATTAAGTAGCCGAAAAGAAATGAAGACGCAAATAACAAGCCATACCATCTTACAGCGAAAGAGCCGATCCGGAATATTTCCGGATTTACATCCCAGGGAATTATCAGTAGGTGCATAAAATTGAAATTACATTGATCCCAAAGGTAGAAAATAAAATTATGAATAATTTAATTATGCCTTATACATGGGGGTTTTTCGTTAGCTAAGGAAATGATTCTTTAAAAAATGATGTAAGTTTGTATTTCTTTAACCGTAGGATCATTTTATGAAATTGCGCACAGTTGAACATTATGTAATTATTTCAACACTCTTTATCCTTTCCGGAGCATGCGCTAAAGTCAGTAATCCATCCGGCGGGCCGAGGGACAGGACACTGCCCGTGGTTTTGCAAACCATTCCTGAACTAGGAGCAAAAAATTTCAGGGGTACGAGCATTACCATTACATTTAATGAATATGTCACCCTGAATAATATAAATGATAAATTCATGGTCTCCCCTCCTATGAAAAAAAAACCAAGGGTATATATCAGGAGTAAGAATGTGATTGTATACTTTGATGAGAAGCTAAAGGACAGTACCACTTATACTTTTTATTTTCAGGATGCCATAAGGGATCTGAACGAAGGGAATACCATAGAAGATTATCAGTTTGTTCTGTCTACAGGGCCGGTGCTTGATTCTCTTTCCGTAACAGGGAACGTATACAATGCATTTGACCTTGAAACTCCGGAGAAGACCATGGTTCTTCTCTACCGGGAACTGGCAGATTCGTTTGTTGTGAAACATCTTCCCGATTATATTTCCAGGGTTGACCTGAAAGGATATTTCAGGATAAACAATGTCAAGACAGGGATCTACAGGTTATACGCTTTAAAGGATGCTGACAACAGCAAGAATTATAATCTGCCGGATGAGGAGTTTGCATTTATGAATTCTCCTATAGAGGTAACTCCGGAGAGGAATTATATCCCGCCTGTCATAGATACAATGCCTAAAATAAAAGAGCTTCCGAAGAAGAAGGAACTTCAGACCAAAAAGGAGACTCTGGCTCAGGATACAATTGTGACTATAGGAGATTATCCTCTGATGCTGTTTGCTGCCGAGAAAACGAATCATTACCTGACCTCATCGTCGAGGCCTTTTAAATATCAGCTAATTTATACTCTTTCACTGCCTCCCGATTCGATTGATTTCCGCTTCTCCATACCGGAGAGCAGGAAAGGCAGTTATTTTGTTGAAAGGAACAGGGATAGGGATACTATTAAGGTCTGGCTGACCGACAGTACACTTTATTCGCAAACGCAGCTCCCTACCATTGTAGACTATCCTTTTACGGATACGCTCGGAAACCTTGTAAATAAGGAAGATACCATACTGATGCGTTTTCTTGCGCCTCGTCCCACCAGGGGTACAAAAATCAAAAAGAGTACCTTCTCATTTGAGTGCAGCGTTAAGGGAGGAGTATTAAAACCGGGTCAGCAGATATTTTTCACCTCAATAACTCCCTTCAGACAACCCGACACCTCCAGGATAGAATTCATTCAGATTTCTGATTCCTTAAGGCCGCATGTTCCCTACAGCCTGGTGAGGGACAGTTCCAATTCATGCAGGTACCAGTTAAAGGCTGATCTGGAGGAGGATAAGAAATATGTTTTTTCGGTTGATTCGGCCGCCTTTGGCGACATATATGATGAAAACTCCGATTCTACTGGATTTAATTTCAATGTCAGGAAGGCTGATTCCTACAGTAAGCTCACAATGTCAATCATAAACTGCAAGTCAAACTGTATTATCCAGCTGCTGAACAATACCGAAAAAGTGGTCGCTGAAACGACCCTGACTTCCGACGGGAAAGTAGTATTCGACCTGCTGGATGCAGGGACCTATAGAATTAAGGTAATCTATGATCTCAATGGTGACGGAAAATGGACCACGGGTAATTTCAGTAAAGGACTGGAACCTGAGCCTGTGTCCTATTATCCCCAGGAAATTATCCTTAAGTCGGGATGGGTTTTGGATATGGACCAGGAATGGGACGTAGGAAAGGAGTATGTGAAGCCGCAAAAGCTAAAGGAAAAGAGAACAGTCAAGGAAATAATTCAGGAGTAGAATAAGATATTGTCCAATAAATTAAATTTGTTTCCAAATGAAAGACGTTGTAGCAGGTATTGATATTGGAGGAACCAATATTTCCTTTGGCCTGGTTGATAAATCAGGTAATGTTATAGCTGAGGACAGGCTTAAAACGGTTGAATTCCCCGACATCAGGGATTATATCTCAGCCCAGTCTGAGGGAATCACCAGGATGCTTGAGTCACACCCGGATCTCAGGTTAACCGGTCTGGGAGTTGGCGCTCCCAATGCCAATTACCACAAAGGGACAATAGAGCTTGCCCCAAACCTTTCATGGAAAGGAATTGTTCCGCTGGGAGAGTATCTGAAGGAAAAAATCAATGTACCGGTAAGTGTTACCAACGACGCCAATGCAGCTGCCATGGGAGAAATGATCTTCGGAGGCGCAAAGGGCATGAAGGACTTCATTGTACTTACCCTTGGAACCGGGCTCGGAAGCGGGATTGTCGTCAATGGGCAGGTTGTTTACGGTCATACGGGTTTTGCCGGTGAACTCGGGCATACCAGAATTGTGCCGGGTGGAGGGAATGTGGCTGCGGTCGCCGGGGCTGCCTTGAGAATTATGCATCTGCTACAGGACTTGTAAGGACGGTGCTTAGCTATTTAAGTGAGAAAAGAGGTGACAGTAGGATGAGAGATATTCCGCCCTCCGGGCTTACATCCAAGATAATTGTCGAGGAAGCACTGAAAGGCGACCGGATAGCTCTTGATGCAATAAACTACACAGCTGAAATGCTTGGTCTTGAGATCATTAATGCAGTAACATTTTCAAGCCCTGAAGCGGTTTTCCTCTTCGGCGGACTGGTAAAAGCTGGAGAGATCCTTCTTGCACCGATAAGGAATTATGTTGATCAGAATATAATGCCGATATTCAAAGGAAGTGTAAAAATATTGACTTCAGGTATTTCCGAGTCCAATGCAGCTGTTCTTGGAGCTGCTGCCCTTGCCTGGAATGAGTTGAAGAAATAGATTAAATTAGTCGTTTAATGAAGTATTTATTGTAAATTTGGTTCTTTAAGTTCCGAAGTAAGAGTATGTCCCCTGATATAGGGGATCAGCTCCCGGCATTCATTAGGTGGCATAAGCTGAGGGGTAGGGGCAAAAATTTCAGGGGAGCAGGGGTGAGATTTATAAAGGACGGAATCATTTAGGTAGTGAGTTCGTAAGAAGGAAGACAAAGTATCTTAATCAACATAAAAAAAATATGTTAAAAGGCAATGCATTGGTAGGACAATCCGGAGGGCCTACATCAGTAATAAATTCTAGCCTGGCCGGAGTAATTGAAACAGCTCTGTCATCATCCTTTATTGAAAATGTGTACGGGATGAATTTTGGCATTGAAGGATTCATGAAGGAGTGGTTGTTTGATCTGGGAAAGCAGCCCCGAAAAGTAATTGAAGGATTGCGGCATACGCCCTCCTCGGCACTCGGCTCATCGCGTCACAAGGTTCAGGAGAATGACCTTCCTGTAATTCTGAATGTTCTGAAAAAGTTCAATATCAGGTATTTTTTCCTTATAGGTGGGAACGACACGATGGACACCATTCACCGTGTCGAGGAATATTGCAGGAAGGAGAAGTACGAGCTAAGGGGTATAGGAATTCCTAAAACTGTTGACAATGATCTTTTCGGTACGGACCACACGCCGGGTTTTGCATCTGCCGCAAGGTCGAATATTCTGAATGTAATGCAGGCAGGTGTTCTTGCCCGCGATATGCAGAAAGTCGACAAGTTCGTAATATATCAGACCATCGGCAGGGATGCCGGATGGCTCGCGGCAGCAACTGGGCTGGCCAGGAAGGAATGACGATGATGCTCCTCATCTGATATATGCACCTGAATTTCATTTCGACCGTGAGAAATTTCTAAGGGATGTTGACAATTGCATCAGGAATATTGGATGGGTTTCGATTGTCTGCGGAGAGGGATTGAAATTTGCCGACGGAACACCCGTCAGTGCCTCGACAACAAAGGATAAGTTCAATAATACTGAATTCGGTGCAATGGGTGGTGCGAGTGTGGCTACCAGTCTGCACAGGATGATTACTGATGAATTTGGTTACCGTGGAGAGTTTCAGATTACTGAATCTCTCATTATGTGCGATTTCGTAAGGGCTTCTGAAATAGATCTAAGCGAGGCATATCAGTGCGGTGTTGAGGCTGTAAAGCTGGCTGCGGCGGAAGAATCGGGAGTAATGGTAAGCATCACGAGACTATCAGATTCTCCCTATAAGATCGGATACGGGAAGGTGCCACTCAGGGAAGTAGCTGTATCAGCCAAGCCTATGCCAGCCGATTATTTTAACTCTGAAGGTAATCATGTTTCTGACAGATTTCTGGAATATATGAAACCTCTGGCCGGTGATCTTCCGGAATTTGTAAGACTTGAGAAAATTTTTGCGAAATAATTTAAAACCATAAGAATGTCTAGAGTATTTAATAAAGTAGCGCTCTCCATCAATGCTCATCCCGACGATGCAGAAGCGTGGAATGCCGGTGTCCTGAAGCTTCTGAAGGACAAGGGATACAAGATTGTCATAGCCACCATGACAGGTGGCGACCTCGGGGGCTGTAACATGAATATGGAGGAGACAGCCCGCGTCCGTAATGAGGAAGCCAGGAAAGCGGCGGCCGTGCTGGATGCCGAATATTTTACACTTGGCGGAACCGATGGGTTTCTGTTCGATACCAAAGAACTGAGATTGAAAGTAATTTCACTGATCAGACAGGTAAGTGCTGGAGTTGTTTTCACACACCTCCCTTACGATTATCACTCGGATCATCGTACCACGGCAAATATTGTCGAGGCGGCTGCCATGGTATCATCACTCGATACGGTGCCGGTCAAGGAAAAACCTGTTGAGATAACACCGCTTCTCTATCACTCATCTCCTTTTACCCTGTCTGATCCTCTTGGATCTCAGATCCCTCCTCCGCATTTTTTTGTGGATGTTACCTCAGTCATTGAAACAAAGAAGAAAATGCTTGGCTATCATATTTCACAGATAGACCTGATGAAGCATATGCATAAGATGGATGATTTCTTTGGATTCGTTCTGGAAGGAAACAGGAATTACGGTAAAATGGCCGGAGTCGAATATGCTGAAGTTTATTGGCAGCATCTCGGTGGAGGCTTCCAGAAAGACGAACAGATACAGAATGATCTTTCAGAATTTCTTATTAATAAAATCTCATAGTCATGAATTTAAAAGAGGTATTGTATAACAGGTATGCCCTCGTAAGGGAAATGATGGAGACACCCGGAATTATCAGGGGTTTTGATCCGGGAGTTGTGTCCGGGTATATAGATAGGGTGAAGACTCGCAGAGGAATATTTCTTACGGGTGAAGGAAGCAGCAGGATATTTCCTGCGAAAAGGGCTATATGGGCATCCCTTAAATGGGACTTCTCAAGACCTTTGACCACAGAGGGAAGCACTCAGGCTGAAGAATATAACCTGAAGGATTTTGCAGTGTTTGCTGCCTCCAACTCCGGTCAGACCAAAGAGGTGATCAGGCTGGCCACTTTGTTGAAAAAGCAGGGTCATGGAGCGGTTTTCGGACTTACCGCAAATCCCTCCACAAAGCTTGAAGAGATTTCAGATGACACGCACATCCTGAAATGTGGCAAGGAAGATGCAGTTGCAGCAACAAAATCAGTAGTTGAACAGGGTCTCTTCTATGATGCCCTTCTGAGGAAGCTTCATGGTGTAAAAATGGAAGGACTTAAAGAATTTGCAGGGAAGACGGAGGAAGCTCTTACGCTCAAAATAGACAGCAGCATAACAGACATAATCAAGAAAGCGACAAAGATCTATTTTGCAGGCAGGAACAATGGTGTTGCTGAAGAGCTGGCTCTTAAGACCAATGAGATCACCAGAAAAAAATCTGATTATCTTGAAGGAACTTTTGCGGTTCACGGCATCGAAGAGGTGATGGATAAGAGTGAGGTTCTTATATGGATAGAACCATTCGCAGCTGAGCAGGAAAAGTTCAATGAATGCCTGGTCGAGGGAGTCGGGATGAATATCATCGCCGTATCAACAAAAAAAACGATGTTCCCAACCATTATAATTCCTGATGGGGGTGAATATTCCGAATATGTTCAGCTTGCCGCCGGTTGGAACATCCTGGTTGAAACCGGAATTGCTCTTGGCATTGACCTCGATAAACCTGAAAGGGCACGAAAGGTGGGTAACGAGTATCTTGCTGAATAGCTCCTGGCCGGATTCAAACCGAACGTTTCAGGTGGATTTCAATAAAAAGGAGGCTGTATTAAAAGTCAAAGACAATTAAACGCAAAGTTCGCAAAGTTTTTCGCAAAGAACGCAAAGTAAAGTATTTCAATCCATTAACTTTGTGTACTCTGCGCAGGCTTCGCGTCCTTCGCGGTTAAGGCAGACTTTTTAGACAGCCTCTTTTTTTATTTCATTTAACCTCCGGAATAAAAGGATTTTTAGAATTTGGATTAACTTTCTATTTATAGATGTATATTTACGTATACTAAATATAATTTTTCTGAATTATGGCAAAGAAAGATGTAGCAGTAGGTATTGATCTTGGTGGAACTAATACCGCATTTGGATTTGTTGACAGGCAGGGCAACATTCTCGGGGAAGACAGCTTAAAAACTTCGCAATATGATGAGATCGAAGTATTCGTTGCGGCATTGTATGAGAAGATTCTTGTAACGGGCCAGAAGATAGGAAATAGCATAGAGGTTATAGGGTTTGGTATCGGTGCGCCGATGGGAAACATCAATAAGGGTACAATAGAGCACGCCGCCGGTCTTCCCTGGAAAGGGATTGTCCCGCTTGCAGATATTTTCAAAAGACATACCGACCTTCCTGTTATTGTGACCAATGATGCCAATGCAGCTGCTGTTGGTGAGATGGTATACGGAGGAGCCAAGGAGATGAAAAATTTTGTGGTAATTACTCTCGGCACTGGTCTGGGAAGCGGCTTTGTCATCGACGGAAAACTTGTTTACGGGCATGATGGATTTGCCGGAGAGATAGGTCATACTGCCATTCGTCCAGGTCCTTCTAACCGTGACTGCGGTTGTGGCAGAAAAGGATGTCTGGAAACATATGTTTCGGCCACAGGACTAAAGAGGTCGCTGCTCAAGATAATGGCAGACAGCAATGAGCCCAGTGAACTCAGAAGGCTAAGCTTTGATGAACTGGATTCAAAAATTATTCATGATGCTGCCATCCGGGGCGACTATCTGGCAAAAAGAGCATTCACACATACAGGAAGGATGCTCGGTTTCAAGCTTGCCGATGTTGTTGCCCATACGAACCCGGAAGCAATATTCCTATTCGGCGGTCTTGCACTTGCAAAGGACCTGATATTTGAGCCGGCAAAGGAATTTATGGAAGAAAACCTCCTGAGCATCTACAAGGACAAAGTGAAACTTCTGGCTTCGGAATTAAGCACACAGAATGCAGCTGTCCTTGGTGCAAGTTCACTGATCTGGTCCATCAAAGAATCCTGATCCATAATATCTTTTCATGCTCATGGCCAATTTCAACGCAGTATTGAATCACATTCTTGGTATAGTCTTTATTATCATTGTATTTTCACTGGCTTATGCCTACCTGAAACCCCACCAGCTTCATAAACGAAGGCTCGTCTCAACGCTGCTCCTGAAGGGTAGTTACCTCCTTTATCTTTTGGTTTTGCTGATAGTCGTTTATCTTTCGGCACTAGTTAACGGAGGCCTGGAAAAAGTCTTTCCCAATGTAGAGTTCTTTGCATTTCTTGTTGTACTCTTCGCCCCTACAGTAGGTATTTTTGCCCGTAAACTCGGACAATTCAGTAAAAAGAGGGAGGGGTACAACTATTTCTTCACGGTAGTCAATATTCTTTCAATAGTGACAATTCTACTGATGTATTTTATCTGATTTAAACAACTAACCATGATCAGTGAAAGATTAATTGGGTATATCGAGCAAAGCATTATCCAGAACTGGGAAATTGAGGCTTTGTCGAACTACAGGGAGAAAGGTTACTCATACAAGGATATTGCAGAAAAGATAATTAAGCTGCATATACTTTTCAGAGGATCGGGTCTGAGAGAGGGAGATAAAATCGCTCTTGTCGGAAGAAATTCTGCAAACTGGTGTATTACATACCTTGCAACCGTTTCATATGGCGCAGTGATTGTACCGGTTCTTCCGGACTTTAAAACTGAAGATCTGATAAATATTATAAACCATTCCGATTCGAGGCTTCTCTTCGTTGATGAAAAGATATACGATAGTTTTGAGCTTGCCAGGATGGCCGGTATAATTGGTGTAGTGTCGCTTGATAGTCTCACAATGTTGTCCTCTGTAGACCCTTCTTTCAAAGAGAGCTTTGAGCATCTTGATAATGAATATACAAAAACCTACCCCGAATTACGAAAGGAGGATATAAAATTTTCAGATATTTCCAATGACGATCTGGCTGTTATCAGCTACACATCAGGGACAACCGGATTTTCCAAGGGAGTGATGATAACGCACAACAGCCTGGCCTGCAATGTCAGGTTTGCCCAGAATCATATGCCTCTGAAACCCGGAGATCCTCTCGTTTCATTCCTCCCCCTTGCCCACACATACGGTTGTGCATTTGAATTTCTTTTTCCATTTACATTCGGATGCCACATAACCATACTGACAAAGACACCTTCTCCGCAGATCCTGATTCAGGCTTTCAATGAAATTAAACCAAGGCTTATTCTCTCGGTTCCACTGGTAATTGAGAAAATATTTAAAAAACAGCTTCTGCCCGTTATCAGTAAGCCGCATATGAAAATTCTGCTTGCCATTCCGGGATTAAACAGGATACTCTATAAGAAGATAAAGGAAAAACTTACAGATACCTTTGGTGGCAAATTCCATGAGATTGTTATCGGAGGAGCTGCATTCAACGCGGATGCTGAAAAATTTTTCAAAAAAATCGGATTCAGGTTTACTGTTGGATACGGAATGACTGAATGCGGACCGCTTATAAGCTATGCTTCATGGGATACCACGAAGCCCCAAGCCTCCGGAAGAGCCGTGGATACTCTCGAAGTAACAATCGATTCTCCCGACCCGGAGAAGATTGTCGGAGAGATAATTCTTCGGGGAGAAAATGTTATGACAGGATATTACAAGAATGAAAAGGCTACCAGTGAGATGATTGACAGTAAAGGCTGGATGCATACAGGCGATCTGGGTGTGATAGACAAGGAGGGAAATATCTTCATAAAGGGACGCAGCAAAAGCATGCTGCTTGGGCCTTCAGGCGAGAATATCTATCCGGAGGAGATAGAATCTGTTATAAACAACAAGAACTATATTACGGAGTCACTTGTTATATCTGAAAAAAACAAGCTTATCGGACTTATTTTTCCGGATTATGAAATGATGAAAAGAGATAATATAACGGAGGAAGAGCTTGTTGTCATTCTTGATCAGACCAGGAAGGAGGTTAATGAGAGACTGCCTGATTTTATGAATGTAAGCAAATTCAGGATACATCCGGAAGAGTTTGTAAAAACGCCGAAAAGGAGCATAAAGAGATTTCTATACACTAAAGAATAGAGGCTCAGGCATGCAATTATATGTTGTGATAGTAGCAGGCGGGAGTGGGAAGAGGATGGGGGCTGAAATACCCAAGCAGTTTCTTGAACTTGCCGGAAGACCCGTATTGATGCATACTATCGAAAGATTCAGGGCATTCAGTGAATCCATTGAAATAATTACCGTACTTCCGGAGAATCAGCTCCGCAACTGGATTGAGCTTCAGAAAAAATATTCCTTTACAATACAGCAGACTATCGTAAAAGGGGGCTCTACAAGGTTTAATTCAGTCAGGAACGGTCTCCGGTTTGTGAATATTCCGGGTCTTGTAGCGATTCATGACGGCGTACGACCGTTTGTGAGTCTCGATACTATTCAGAGATGTTTTTTAGCTGCAGAAAAGTTTGGAAATGCCATTCCGGCAATTTCACCAGTCGAATCTCTAAGGATAATAAACGGTAATGACAGCCGGCCTCTTAACAGGCTGCTGATAAAACAGATTCAGACCCCACAGATCTTCAGTGCTGAGCTGATCAAAAAGGCATATCTTCAGGATTACAGGCCGGAGTATTCCGACGATGCAACCGTCCTTGAAAGTATCGGAGAAAAAATTAACCTCATTGAAGGCAACCGGGAGAACATCAAGATCACCAATCCTGAGGATCTTCTGATTTCCGGCGCTCTTCTGCCAACTATCAGCTGACACTCTGATTCCAGCATTGTGGCATAAGACTTATTTCCTATCTTGCATCAGAATATACTGATCCGGGTGGATCATAACTTTTAATTTAATTTTAATTGCGATGAAACCCAAATACCTGATTCTAATTGGCCTGATGGTGATTTCAGCAGGTTGCGCAGAAATGCAAAGTGTTCTCAGAACAACTGGTCCGGCGCCGCTTACTGAAAATGAGGTTGGTAACGGTTTGAAGGAAGCGCTTATTACCGGAGCCAAAAACGCCGCTGGCATACTTGGCGTAGAAGATGGTTATTTTGGCGATGCCACAGTCAGGATACTTCTTCCTGATGATGCAAAAGTGATAATTGACAATATCTCCAGGATACCGGGAGGAGAAAAGCTTGTTCATGATGTAATATTAAATATCAACAGGGCAGCTGAGGATGCCGCCATGGAAGCAGCTCCGATTTTTGTGAACAGCATAAGGCAGATGACCATCAGGGACGCATTTAATATTCTTAACGGCTCTGACAGTGCAGCAACCCAGTATCTGAGACTGACTACCGGGAATGAGCTGTACGCCCTTTATAAACCCAAAATTGCTGCTTCGACCGAAAAGAAGCTGGTTGGGTCAATCTCAACCAAAGATTCATGGGTTGCCCTGACAGGAAAATGGAATTCCCTGGCAAATTCAATTCCCGGAAAGCTTGCCAACCTTAAACCCGTCAATACGGATCTGGATGATTACCTTACCAAAAAAGCACTTGACGGCATGTATTTGAAAATTAAACTTGAAGAATTCAGAATAAGAAAAAATGTTTCAGCCAGGATATCACCCTTGTTGCAGAAGGTTTTTGGCAGCCTGGATAACAAAACAAAATAAAATTACCTGCGAATAAAATGTTTGAAAAAAGTGTTTTTAGTTATAAAGGACTGGAGGTAAGAGTTTCGGACCATGCCAATGAGGGGATCATTGATATACTCAACCGTGCCGTGCAGGGATCTGAAGGAGGGTTGAGGTTCTCCCTCCAGGATGTTTCAAAGCGCATCGAAGCTTATAAGGACCAGATCCGGTTTGTTTCCCTTTATAAGAAAAACCAGATTAAAGGAACTGTCGGATCCTGTTTTCGTGTTTCAGGCCAGGGAAAGCTCAGATATCCTTCGTCTTATCTCAGGTATCTTGCATTTCAGTCTACCTATCAGACTGACAAGACATGGCGGAAACGGATCAGGGAAAAGATACAACCCGAAAAGGACGATAGCTTTAAGCAAAAAACCCTCGAGATCTTCAGCAAGCCTCATCTTCTTGATTTGAAGGATGTAATTGAAGGGGACAAGCATGTCATGTATGCTTTTGTGGAGTCAATGAACGAGCGATCGAAGAACCTGGTTCACCAGGCGGGTTATGAGTATATCAGGTCATTTCTGACTGTAGCCTTCAGCCGTTTTTCTCCGGTAACTGACAAGCGCGTTTCCAGGCTTGCTGAACAGGAGAAACCGGTAATGGAAAAACTATTGCTTGACTATTACAGGGATTATTCTTTTTTTACCACTGAATATGCTTTTTACGGGGATTCGTATTATGTGCTTAGGGAAAACGAAAAGATTATTGCCGGAGTGTCAGCCATACCTACCTCATTCAAAGTATACGGCGTTCCGGGTGTATGGGGTTGGGTGATGATGAAAGTACTTCCAAAGACACCCTATTTACGCAGGCTCTTCAGACCAGGTGAATTCAGATACCTTGTTTTCGATGCCATTTATTGTGAAGATGACAGGGA
The DNA here is from genome assembly GCA_963789465.1 of uncultured Bacteroidales bacterium. GTDB lineage: Bacteria > Bacteroidota > Bacteroidia > Bacteroidales > VadinHA17 > LD21. The sequence goes on along the minus strand of CAWBLL010000016.1, from coordinate 326,040 downwards.
AGAGGTGCTTGCACCACTCTTTGAGTCTGCATGTGCCTCAGAGAATTTCAATACTGGACTGATATGGCTCGATGACAGGAGCAAACTTTTTGATAAGATCAGGACCAGGGTACGGATGGGGGCACTTAACAGGATGCTTAATGCTAAACCCGGACTGGTTTATACTAAATTCATAAACCTGACGGAGTCGGAAAAGGAATATTTTTATGACTCACCGGCATACATCTCAGGTTTTGACTTTTCCTGAAATCAATGAATGGTCAGGAGAGACAGGGAAAACAGTTAATTCAAGTCCATTTTTATTAATATTCAACGATATGAAATTGAAGCATCTTAAATTCCTGTTGATTCTTATTTTAACAGGGAGTTTATTCCCTGTGTCAGCTCAGGAGGAGGGCGAAAGATATGTGGCGGACAGCGATCCACTGGTACAGGACAAGCTGGCAAAATGGCAGGACCTTAAATTTGGACTTCTGATGCACTGGGGCACCTATAGCCAGTGGGGAGTTGTTGAATCCTGGTCTATATGTTCTGAGGATGAACCGTGGTGCAGGAGGAACAATCCTGATTATGTGCAATACAAAAAAGATTATGAGGAGCTCCAGACTACCTTCAATCCCGTGCAATTCGATCCGGGCAGATGGGCAAAGGCTGCAAAGAATGCGGGGATGAAATATGTGGTTTTCACAACCAAGCATCATGACGGCTTTTGCATGTTCGATACAAAGCTGACGGATTACAGGATTACAGGTGATAAGACTCCATTCCATTTAAATCCTAAAGCCAATGTAACAAAGGAGATCTTCGATGCATTCAGGGCCGAGGGCCTCTGGGCGGGTGCTTATTTCTCCAAGCCCGACTGGCATTCGGATTATTACTGGTGGCGAAATTTTGCAACCCCCGACAGAAATGTTAATTACGACATCTCGAAGTATCCTGACCGGTGGGAAGCCTTTGTGCAGTATACTCAGGGACAGATTATGGAGCTTCTCGGAGGAGACTATGGGAAAATTGATATTCTGTGGCTTGATGGCGGACAGGTACAGAAACATACACGTGATGAGATATACAGGAATATCGACGTATTTCAGAAGATGCCGGAAGAAAAGTTTTTCAACAATCTTATGTCAGACGGTTATAGATCTTCCAATTTTCAGAGTCAGGATATTCGCATGGATGAGCTTGTTGAAAAAGCCAGAAAAGTCCAGCCCGGCCTTATTGTTGTCGACAGGGCCGTCTACGGTAAGAACCAGAATTATCTTACACCCGAAAACAGGGTTCCTGACAAAGCTCTCCCTTATCCATGGGAGTCGTGCATTACTGCGGGAGAAGGATGGTCATGGTCTCCCGATGGGAAGTATATGAGTGGAAGGGCTGTGGTTCAGATGTTGGTAGATATTGTGTCCAAGGGAGGAAACCTTTTGCTCAATATCGCCCCGGGCCCTCTGGGACAATGGCATGATGATGCCTACAAGCTGCTTGAAGATGTAGGAGCATGGATGAAGGTGAACAGTGAGTCAATTTATGGAACCAGGGCGCTGGCTCCGTATAAGGAAGGGAAAGTCTGCATATCCAGGAAAGGAGATAAAACAATCTATATATATTACCTGGCAGACGAGAGTGAGACCATACCTTCACAAGTCGCCATGTCATCCTTTTCGCTTCCTTCCGGAGCAAAAGTGACTATGGTCGGAAATGGCTCCACACTGAAATGGCAGAAAAAAGGGAATGGATTTATTATAAATATTCCTGAAAGGATCAGGAAATCCCCTTCCTCAAAATACGTATGGGTCATGAAAGCAAGCTTCTGAAAGCAGCTATCAGGCTAAAATTGTTATTTCAGGTATAATCTCTATTAACCACTGAGTCTCGCGGAGCTGGCACGGAGTTCCACTGATTGGATTCCCGCTTCATTATATTAATATGTAATCTTTAAAAGACGGCATTAGAGTTATAATGTAAAATACCGGAGACAGTTTATTTTACAAAACAGACTCCGTGCATTACTCCGCGAAACTCTGTGCGACTCAGTGGTAAAATAAGAATACTATACCGCCTCTTCTGTGTCTGCCGAGTGGATTTTTCAGGTTTCGAAAAGGTTTCCGAGAATCGATCCGGCCTCCTTTTTGGTATTCGATCCATAGGGAGAAAGAGCTCTTATGAGTTTCCTGATCGGCATTGACTGGAGCCATACTTTTCCTGTACCCCTCATTGTTGCCAGGAAGAGTCCCTCCCCGCCGAAGACCATTGATTTCAGGCTTCCGGTACTTTCAATATTAAAATCCAGTGCAGGATCAAAGGCAACAACACAGCCTGTATCGATACGCAATGTTTCATTGTTCAGCTGCCGTTCAATAACTGTTCCGCCTGCATGGATAAAGGCTCTTCCATCGCCTTCGAGCTTCTGCAGGATGAATCCTTCGCCTCCCAGTAAACCGGAGCCTATCTTCTGATTAAGTGTGACAGTAAGCCTGGTACCAAGGGCTGCACAAAGGAAGCCGTCCTTCTGGACAATCAGGCTGTTCCGGACATGTTTCAGGTCAACCGCTATGATGGTTCCCGGATATGGAGCAGCGAAAGCCACCCTGCTCTTGCCATAACCCTTGTTCGTAAAATGAGTTAAAAACAGCGATTCCCCGGTTATGATCCTGGAGCCGGCGGAGAGAAGCTTTCCCATAAGGCTCTGATTGGGCGTTGAGCCATCACCCATCTTGACTTCGAAAGTAATGCCCTGTTCCATATAGACCATTGCGCCGGCCTCGGCTATTACAGTTTCTCCCGGATCGAGCTCGATCTCTACAAACTGGATGTCATCCCCAAAAATCTTATAATCAATTTCATGCGATACCATGGCAATAATATTGGTTTAAGTAAAACATAATACCGAAATTTAATAATCTGAATTCACGAAGCCAAATGATTGAATAAAATTATTATTTTTGCGGTCGATAGAGGGTTGTTAGCTCAGTTGGTTTAGAGCATTACCTTGACAGGGTAGGGGTCACTGGTTCGACTCCAGTACAACCCACATGAAGGCAGTCATCAGACTGCCTTTTGCATTACTGAAAAGATTCTTGCCCTCGCGGCAGCCTGTCCCCTTCGCTAAAAATGCCCACAGGGCATTTTTTTAACGCTCGGTCCGGTTCGACTCCAGTACAACCCACAAAGCCCTCATTAGCTTTTGCTGATGAGGGCTTTCCTTTATGCGTTTTTCAGATGCCTGGCGAAGACCTTCTTTACATGTTCCCACATGGCATCGGATAGTACATGCTCTGCTCCCGGTTCAATATAGGATGTGAAATTCCCGGCTGCTCCCTGCTTTTTGTACACCTCTGCAATTCTCTGAAGGCCCCTTCTTACAGAATCTATGGGACTGCCCAAGTCGTTTTCCCCGAAATTGAGATGCAGGGCCCTGGGTGCAATAAGTGCTGCTATTTCAGGGGAATCTCCGTATTTTAACCAGCCGGGTACATAATTTGGAAAGCAATGGAGAAGATGATTCTGTTCTATCGCTTCATAGGTCGGAAGACAGCAATTACCGATAACACATTTCAGCCTGGGTTCAAGCGGACCCACCAGCCATGCATGGGTAGAGCCCATCGAATGGCCGTAACAACCTAAAAGGTCCGGTTTTACTTCCGGACGGGAGGAGAGCATGGTTATCGACTGTTTCATATCGAGGATGTCCTTCCATGCAAGACTGCGACCTCTTTCCACCTGGTACAGGAATTCAAAGCGCTCATAATCACCACGTTTAAGAATTCCTGTCGGATCCTGGCGTTCTTCAAAGCAGAGCGAATCGGGACAAAGAACCACATAGCCTTCTTTTACAAGGGCAACTGCAGTATGATGCATCGGATTTCCTGCCAGTCCCGCAGGTTCTGATTTTCCCAGGTGGTACTCACCATTGTGCTGATGCCAGACTGCAATTCCCGGTGCAGGATTATCCGCCGTCACATTGTCAGGAACAAGCAACAGGGCAGGTATGGTTTCGCCCGGTTGAACGTCGTAAACAAGTGACTCAATGCGGTACCCATCTTTTTTGATTGTCTCCCTGAGTCTGGTGTTAAGCGGAACAGCTTCGGGAAATGGACCACCAAGACATTCCTGGTAGGCAGCAAGCAATCCGGCTGGTGACGAAATGTCGGAAACTGCAGGTTTAATTTGTGTTGTGCAGGACTCTGACATCAGCATTCCGCTTGTTACAGCTCCCAGTCCGAGAATTGCATTGGACTTCAAAAAAGCACGGCGATTGTGTCGCCGTGCAGATGAATTGAAACTCTTTTTCATTGATTATTCCTCATACTAATGAATAATTTATATATCCCGGGGAGAACAGGAACCTTTATAATTCCTTGATTTTAATATTCCTGAACCATACGGGGTACCCGTGGTCCTGGAGTCCTATATAGCCCTCTTTGGCAATCCCTTCAGTGAAGCCCGGGAAACTCTTGAATTTACTATTGGCAACAAGGGAATCCCACGCGGGTGTCCACAACTCATATTCGACTACCTTGACTCCGTTCTGGATATGCGTAACCTTACCATCCTTAACACGGATAACTATGGTGTTCCATTGTCCGGCAGGATGCACGGTTTTCGGATCAGCAGCTATCATGTCGTACAGTGAACCTGCAAGATGGCTGGCAATCTTATTGTCAGTAGCATCAACATTATCGAGCACCTGTACCTCGGGAGCAGCGTAGTATATTGGTTTTCCGGGCACTTCCCTGACGTTGAAGAATATCCCTGAGTTAGCCATTTTACTTGCTTTCCAGTCTATTGAGAGTTCAAAGTTCTTGAATTTCTTTACTCCATACAGAATATCGCCGTCGGAGCCCTCACCCGGACTTTTTCCCTGACCGACCACTACCTTCATGGCGTTATCTTCTATGACCCAGTTTTTAGGCATTGCAGTGCCATTGCATTGTCTCCATCCTTTGAAATCCTTGCCGTCAAACAGCAGCATCCAGCCGTCTTTTTTCTCCTTTGCCGTGAGTTTATTCAGCTCCTGACCGAAAGATGGGAGGATGATAAGCATCGCAGCCGCAAATGATAAAATAATGTTTCTTTTCATGATATGAATATTAAGGTAAATTTTAGATGCAAATTAATCAAAAAAAACATATCCAGGTATTACCATTCAGTAATCGGTGCTAAAACCTATAGCGATGATCGGTGCTCCTTCCCTTTGTATATTTGTCGTCTGTTAAAGCGATTAGATATCTGGTATTGGCACGAATTGCAAATTCGCGCCGGCAAATATCCGATGCTACGCCATGGCGTGGCAGGTTAACACCAAATATATATTGTAAAAAACAGATAGTCAAGCGATTATAAAACTGACTAAAAAAATAGTCATTTTTATGAAAAAATATTTGCATGACTATATAAATAGTCATATATTTGTATTGAAGGATTGACAGTAAAAGACAAAAGGCAAAAGACAAAAGGCAAAAGACAAAAGGCAAAAGGCAAAAGACAAAAGACAAAAGACAAAAGGAAAAAGACAAAATCAGAAAGAGATTCATTCTGGATTCCCTCCCGGGAGGGGTAATCTTTGCAGGCAGAAGCTTTGGCGAAGGCTTGTGGCTGGTTAGCAAGAGTTCAAAGTTTATAGTTCAAAGTGAATTAATAGTAGATGATTTAGCTGGAAAAAGAAAAGCCGTGAAGGCCCGTGTGACTCAGTGGTTTGAAAATAATAAAACGGCTATTATTTGTTACCAAAATGCTTAATTATTATCCCCGGAGAGGTAAGGTATGGGTAAATTTTACAAAAGATAAAATTAGTACGAAATGCAACTAACAAAGGCAGAAGAACAGATAATGCAGATTTTATGGGACAAGGAAACCGGTCTCGTAAAGGATATCCGCGACAGCTTCGGTGATCCGAAACCGGCCCGCAATACTGTTTCTACGGTTCTGAGGGTTCTCGAGAAGAAGGGGTATGTAGGTCATAAGGCTTATGGAAATGTTCACCTTTACTTTCCACTTGTTTCAAAGAGCAATTACTCCAAAAGTCAGCTTTTCGGACTTCTGGAGAACTACTTCAATAACTCCTTCCCGGCAATGGCGTCATTTTTTGCCAGGGAAAAGGATCTTACGGTTAAAGAGCTGGATGAACTGCTTGAGGCAGCCAGAAAAGAATTATCGAAAGACAGAAAACGAAAGTGATGGAAACATTTGCGTTGTACCTTTTCAGATCAGCCTGCTGGCTGACCGGCTTTGCGCTGGTGTATATTCTGTTCCTGAAGAATGAAAGATTTTTTGAGCATATCAGGATATTTCTGATTTCGGGTATTCTGGCAGCATTTATCTTTCCCTTTATAACCGTTACCTACAAGGTGATCATTCCTGCTGTGGTAAGCGGACAGTCTGAAAGCATTGTTGCTGATGCGGTAAAGGGCATACCTGAGAGTACAGGGCCTGATTTAAAGGTATTGCTGATCTATCTCTATTTTTCAGGGGTATTATTTATTTCCTTAATGATAATTAACCAGTTCAGATCCATATACAGAGCCATCAGGCGCGGGGTAGCGCAACCCTTCGGTCCTGTAAAGCTGATTAAGTCTGCCGAATTCGATTCAGCATTTTCATTTTTCTCCTACGTTTTTGTCAATCCTTCAGTTACAGAAATTGAAATCAGGGAGATCATGAATCATGAGCTGGTCCATATCCGGCAGAAACACTGGCTCGATCTGATGCTAGCCTCTGTGCTCTGTGTCGTTCAGTGGTTTAACCCTGTGATCTGGATATACTTCAGGTTGCTGAGGCAAAACCATGAGTACATTGCTGATAAGGTGGCGCTGCAGCGGACATCCGACCCGGCAATATACAGGGCAGCTCTGTTAAACCAGATTGTTGGCACACCTGTCATCAGCCTGGCCAATTCCTTTAATTATTCAGTTAACAAGAAACGATTTAACATGATGAAAAATATTATAAACTCACCCTACAGGAAGATGAAGATACTCCTTATCCTTCCTGTCTTTGCACTCATATTTTATGCGTTTGCAAAGCCTGATTACCAGTATGTTACCCAGGGAGATACTCAGGGTAACAAGAACTCTTTTTCCCAGACGACAGATAAAAAGGTCAGTGGGAAAATTGTGCAGAATAATGATGGTGAACCCTTGCCGGGAGCAAATGTTATTGTACTAGGCACTACTGTTGGAACTACAACTGATAGAGATGGTAACTTTAGCCTTAAGGATCTGTCCGACAATGCTGAATTGGCAGTGTCATTTGTTGGATTCAAGTCAAAGGTCATAAAGCCAGTTTACAACTCCGCCATGACAATTAAAATGATGCAGGATACAATAAATCTGAACGACGATACCGGCATTCCACTCCCGCCACCCCCGCCGCCTCCGTCACCTGAAGCACCTGCAGTAGCCGGTTCGGTGCCGGAAACGGTTCAGCCACCAGAAGAGCCTTTATTTGTGGTTATTGAAGACCTTCCACGGTTTCCGGGTGGATCTGCGGCTTTGCGTAGCTGGATAGACCAGAACCTTAAATATCCCCCTGAAGCCACGCAGAAGAAAATCATGGGTATGGTTTATGTTGATTTCACGGTAACCAAAGCAGGTAAAATACAAAATGTGCAGGTTAACAAATCCGTAGATCCCTTGCTCGATACTGAGGCAAAAAGAGTCGTGAGCGCTATGCCCGACTGGAATCCGGGCAGCCAGAATGGCAAGACGGTCAATGTACAGATGAAAATTCCTGTGGAATTTAAGTTGAAATAGGAATCATGAGTGCTGGCACGGATTGCAAATCCGCGCCAGCATTGATGGAAATGGCACGGATTGCAAATCCGCGCCAGCGTTGAAAATCTGCTAACATCAGCGCGATCCGCGTAAAATTTTAAGTATCAGTCTTCATCCTGGACGTGGGTCTGCATATAGAATGCAGCGTGCACAGCAGGAGGACAGGGAGAATCAATTCCTTTCACCGCCCTCCAGATGACTTCGTTGAAGTCGGCATCATTGACCCTGTCTTCACGTGTAAAATCAAAGGTCTCACTCTTGCGCTGCCATTTATTTTCAGCTGTGTTCTTTTCATCGAGGTCAACCTGGCATGCTCGTGTTTCAAACGGCTTATGTCCGGGAGTGTTGTTCATGCATCTCCATAAAGGTACTGCTGCAGCATCGTACTGGGTCATAGGTGGCAGTCCCAGAATAAGTTCTATGGTTCTGAGCAGTGAGGAGGTTGTATAGGCGGTATGATCGACAAAACCGGTTTTCACGTAGCCTCCTGCAAGGTATGCAGTACTGCGATGCGCATCAACATGATCCGGTCCGTTCTGGGCATCATCCTCGACAATCACGATCAGGCTTTGATCCCAGACGGGGCTATGGCTGATATAGTCGACAAACATTCCGACAGCAAGGTCATTATCCGCAACATGAACAAAGGGGGTTGGCCTGCCACGGCTTAACCCTTCGGTATGATCATTTATCACATGCAGAGTGCTTAACTGAGGCAAGGCATCCGCAGCCAGAAGGGAATCAAAATCCCGCCGCCACTGCGAGAAGCGAACGGTATCGCGAACCCGCTGATCCCAGGGAGTATAATAGGTGCAGTAATGGTCTTTCAGTACAGGTATGGATGGTCCATCCTCTCCGATGAATTCACCATATGATCTGAATGTGACTCCATTACGTTTACAGTAGTCCCAAAGAAATCCGTTTTTGTTATTGGCAATTTCCCTCTGACCTTCCCCCGGGTAGTCCCCGCCACGACCTCCATAGCTTGTAGGCCAGTTTTTCTCAACGTAATCGGTGGCATATGCTCCCATGCTCCAGTTGTGTCCGTCTGCACTTACCTCTCCGTCTACAAAGAAGTTATCAAGCAGAACAAATTCCCTTGCCAGGGCATGCTGATTCGGTGTAATCTTTTTTCCGAAAAGGACAAGGCCGGGATCCCCGTTACCTTCCGGAATGTCCCCAAGGACCTGGTCGTAGGTCCTGTTTTCCTTAATAAGATAGAAGATATATTTTATTGGAGATTTATCACCCACTTTCATAGGTACGGGATTTCCTTCAACACCTTCCGATATCATCTCATTCTTTTTTGAATAAGGCGAGTTTTTGTAGACATCCTGTGAATAAGATGCCATTTGCTCAATATCAGGAACGTCTATTATACTCATGGTTCCCCTGAAAAGGCCACCGATATACTGAACTTTTATTTTATGGCTTTTCCCACCTTCCTGGTACACAACTTCCTCCCGTTCAAGAGAGGGGTTGGGGCCATATGGATTTGCCAAAGATGATAAACCCTTACCATTTGTTACGAGTATCTTGTTGCCGGCAATCCTGACACATGTGGGATACCAGCCGGTTGGAATGAATCCCAGGCTTCTGCATGAACCGGGAGTTGTAACATCAAACACGGCGAGAGAGTTATTGTCCGCATTGGCGATATAGAGGGTTTTCTCATCTTCGCTCAACGCAAGGCCGTTGGTTGTCGACCCAACTCTTGAATCGGGATATAATGCTGTATTGAGTGTTTCAATTACCCTCATATCCCGTGTATCGATTATGGAAACAGAGTTGTCGTTGGCGTTGGCGACAAACAGGTGGCGTCCGTTGGATGTGATGCACATATCGTTCGGATTATCTCCCACATTTACTGATCCGGTTATCTTGAGGACCTTTGTATCAAAAAGAATTATTTTATCGCAACCCCAGCAGGAAATATAGAGTATCTTATGGTCGGGGGACAAAATACATGTATATCCTTCACCTCCAAGATCATATTTCCAGATGATCTTCTTTGTTTTTGTATTGATAACATATAGGGAATTATTCTCCTTGGTGACAACAAACAATCTTTTTTTTGCGTCATCGAGGGCCATACCGGCAATGGAAATCCTTTCGGGCCATGGTTTCCCTATAACTATTGTATCTTCAAGGGAGAGATGGTTTTCGATTACATTATACCTGAGTATCATATTATCGTTTCCTCCTGAGGCGTACAAATATTTTCCGTTCCTGGAAAATAAGAGTCCGAGCCATGCTTTACCGACAGGGACAGAATCAATAACAACATCGTTTTCCAAATCAATGAGTTCAATGGACTGGTCACTTTGTCCGTTATTTGTAATGGCAGCAAGTTTTTTCGAAGGTGAAATGGCAATGTTCAAAGGCAGGTCACCCAGAGGCACGGTTTTACCGGCTGGTGTCAGGCTCCACCCGTTCGGGAGGGAGATGCGTTCCCCTCCGGTATCTCCCTGAGCCTGCGCTTTAAGGCACGGGATAAGGGTGAGTAGAACTATTGCTTTTAGGATCAGTACGTTACTGAATAAATGCTTTTTTTTCATTTTTACATGATTATTATCGTTTAGCCAGTTCCTTCGGATTAAGCGTAATCAGATGACCGATAGGTTTACCATTCCGGTAAGTTATTACTCTCAGGGTTACCGGGCCTTCAGGTATCAGAATCGGTTTTGTGTACTTTGGGGTATAGCTGTCAGGCATGGTATCATCTATGGTATAGTAGATATCGAGTCCTGGCATTTCTGTCTCCAGTGACACAGTCATCTTTCCGTCTTTTCTTGTGACATTGATAATGGCATCATATATTGCGAGGGAATGGTTGATGCCGGCAAGATCTTCACGGTCAAATTGTTTTTCCGCACGTCTTACAAAGTCAGGCCAGTTTTTCTTCTCTTTTGGCGACCAGAATACTTCTGCAAGCGCCCATCCGCGTGGCCAGGTCATATATTCCGCATGACGGAATGTTGGTACCTGCTCGGTCCATAGATTTCCTTGAGCTCCAAGAATATGGCTCGCCACAGCCCCCTCAGGAACAGGTTCAAAGCTATAGCATTTGATCATACGCAGTCCGGCATAAAGCGGTGGTTCAATAGTGGGATCACCCTGCTGGTAATCGAGATAGGCATACTCTACGGGTGACATAACCACGTCATGTCCAAGTTGTGAGGCTTCTATTCCTCCTTTCAGGCTCCTCCAGCTCATAAGTGTTGCATCAGGAGAGATCCCGCCTTCAAGTATTTCGTCCCATCCCAGGAGCCTTTTGCCTTTGGCTTTAAGAATACTCTCCACCCGGTTCATAAAATAACCCTGAAGATCTTCAACATGCCTTATTCCCAGTTTTTTCATCAAAGCCTGGCAACCTTCATCCCGTTGCCAGTAGCCCTTGTAGCACTCGTCTCCTCCAACATGGATGTACTGAGCCGGAAAAATGGCGGCCAGTTCGGTGAATACCTTATCGAGGAATTCATATACTTTTTCATCAGACGGATTCAGGGTATTATCGACGAGCATTTTGAATGTGCCATTGCCATACCATTCTGAGAATGGTGAGCCGGGATCGACTTGTGTATCAGGATTTTTAGTGCAGCTTAGTTCAGGATATGAAGCAACTGCAGCCATGCTATGTCCGGGAACGTCGATTTCCGGGATGATGGTCACAAACCGCTGACTGGCATAGTTGATGATCTCCTTCATATCTTCCTGAGTGTAGAATCCTCCATCGGTTGCGGGCTCGCCTGGTTTCGGTGCGGCACGGTCGCCAAAATGTCCGTCGCGATGAACACGCCAGGCACCGACTTCAGTCAGTTTGGGTAGCGACTTAATTTCAATCCGCCATCCATTATCGTCTGTGAGATGGAGGTGAAGGGTATTGTATTTGAACCTTGTGATCTGGTCGATATATTGCTTAACCTCATCTTTTGTGAAAAAATTACGGCTGACGTCAAGCATTATCCCTCTCCAGGCAAACCGCGGATAATCTGTAATCTTCACGCCGGGGATGGCCCATTTGATATTTGCTGCTGATTTGCCTTCGACCTCTTTTGGCAAAAGCTGCAGCAATGTCTGAATGCCGTAGTATAACCCGGCAGGCTCATTTGCAGAAATAATCACGCCTTTTGATGTGGAGACAAATCTGTAGCCTTCCTTTCCGGTTTTTTCGTCGGCTGTTTTGTTCAGGTTCAGTTGTATTGACCCCGAGGTATTCTGCTGAGTTTTAAGTGAAAACCCGGTCGGAGTCTTAAGCTTCTTTGCCAGAAGCCCGGCTATATAGCTGCTTTCAGGATTATTAAAGCTTATGGTTGATGAACCTGTTAGCTGAAAGCTGCCCCCGGTTTTCTGAAATTCAGCCGGCTGAGGTATAAGATTTATTTCAGGATCCTGTCCATAGACCTTTACAAAGGCCATAAAAAGTGAAAAGAGAAAAATTCTTTTGATCATATTATTATTTTTTGGATTATTTCGTTATTCTGATTCATTTTGCTCCGTCAAGCTCTGATTTTTTATCCTGCTCATTGACAGCGGGTTTATATTCGGCATTTTCAATTTTCAACACAACAGGGTTGGGCCATTTGTTATTTGTATATAACCTGTGGCCGTTTACTGCACTGATCACGAGTCCTATAGGAGTTGAACTCAAGTAAATTTTAGCATCAAATCCCGGTTTATATTCCAGCAGTTCACTCGCATAGCCTAAGATACTCACTTTTGTTCTGTCATTTCCACGAAGAGTTCTGAATACAAAATCCTTTCTCTCCCCATATTTCCATTCGTTTCCTGCGGGAATAAAAGCATAGACAATATTTTTATCCTTTGCCTTAACAAACCATACAGGGTCCTCTTTTATTATTTTCCACGGACGAATATCATGGATTGCTTCCTGGTTGACCAGGTTCCAGAGAGCAACTTCACGCAACAGGGCTTCCTGTTCGATCTGCAATTCCCCATCTGGTTTCGGGCCTACATTCAGCAGGAGGTTTCCTCCCTTGGCGCGTGTCTCGATCAGCATTTGAATTATTTCGGTACCACTTTTCTGGGGATCATTCGTTGGTTTGTACTGCCAGTCGGTGCCCATGGTAAAACAGGCTTCCCATGGTCCGGGCATTGGCTTGTCGGGAATATCCTGTTCAGGTGTTTCCATTTGGCCACGCGTTACCAACACATCCGGCTGAAGTTGCCAGGCATACTCTTTCAGTCCCCCTGCAGGGCCATCAAAGAAGAGGATATCGATTTTTCCGTAACCGGTCAGTAATTCCTTTACCTGGGCTTTGTCGTAAGCCATCAGTTCTTTATTGTTTACCGGGTAATGCCGCGGGTCCTGCAGTCTGCCTACCGGAATATGGTTTTCATGGAAGAAATGAAAATCCTCCGGTGAGAAATAAATTCCTACGGCAATGCCCTGTTTACGGAATGCCTCCAGCACCTCCCTGAGAATGTCCCTTTTAAAAGGAGTATTGGTTATACTGAAATCCGTTGTTTTGGTATCCCACATGCAAAAGCCCGAGTGGTGTTTTGCTGTGAAGACAACGTATTTCATTCCGGCAAGTCTGGCGAGTGTTGCCCAGTCGTCAGGGTAAAATTTCCTTGGGTTAAAAGTTTTGGGCAAATCGTTAATATACCTTTGAAGATAATCTTCAGAGGCGCCGGCCATGGAATGGCTTATCACCGCCCCTACCTGGGAATCCATACTCCAATGGATGAACATCCCAAAACCCATATCCATGAACCACTGCTCTCTCAAAGGCCTGTTGGCAGTTTGCTGGCCATAACCCGGAACAGCTGCAATGAAAATGACAATTAGCAGTGAAAATCTCAATTTCATGATAAAATATTTTAATTACGATCATAGATCCAGAGGGACTATGATCGGGCAGCAAATTTATTCCCTGATGTTTTCAGTACTTTGAGAACCTCTTTTTTTATTCTTACCAGAACCTCCCCGGAAATGCAAAAAGGTTCACCGTCGACATGGAACCTTGTTTCATCGGTTTTAATTATTATCTCTTTATCTGTTCTTATGTGCCGGACATATTTTGACTTATTAATGCTCTTCGTGAAAAGCCGTATGACAAATATTGGACCGAAAATTTTGGGAAAGGGTCTTATCAGGACAAGGTCAATTTTACCGTCATTTGGAAGAGCATGGGGAGCAATGAAGGCATTATTACCGAATTGCCTCGTATTTGCAATGGTGAGAACGAATAATTTTTCTGATACTATTATTTCATTATCACATTCTATCTGAACATGGAAGGGACGGAGCTGCAGGAATGTTTTCATTGTAAGCCAGATGTATGGCATAAATCCGCGAAGCTTAAGATCGTTGAAGGAATGGGCGACAAAACTGTCGAGACCAATACCGGCCACATTAAGACATAACTTGTCATTGATCTCAATCACATCAATGTCCATACTTTCGCCTCGACTGATGGATGCCAGCAAAGACCGCATATTCAGGCTGAAGCCGAATTCCTTTGCAAAGCCATTTCCTGAACCAAGGGGAAGGACTCCGAATATTTTGTCTGTTCCTACCAGTTCGGAGGCAACGGTATGCACTGTTCCGTCGCCGCCGGCTGCAATATAGACATCATGCTTGTCAAAGTTTTGTCTGATAAAGGACTCTGTATCAGCCTTATTCAATGATTTGCAGATGGATAATTTGTTTTTGCGGCGATCCAGATCTTTTGAAACAAAAAAGTTAACCGGCTGCACTCCTGCAGTTGGATTCAGAATAAACAGAGCTTTAGTGGAATTTTCTGTAGAGGGCATTTTCATACTCAAATTTACTGAAGATTTTTGCAATTTCACCAACTAATGATATATAAACTCTGAAAAGGTCCTTAATTCGTTATGCAGGTCAGAGATTCCACAGATCATTATTATGAATAACATTTATCCTGATAGACTGTTGCGGGGGAAGGAAATTCCTCACTCATCCGCTTTAAGATGGTGTATCGCTATGGTTTGAGATTTGTTTGCGGAGGAATTGAATGATAGAAGATGATGATTCAGGGAGACCAGGAAGCGAGTTTTGGATCCCTCGCTGCGCTCGGGATGACAGGTCATTTACAGGTAAAAGGGGGGAAGAAGCGGCTATCCGGATCTGAATTGAATTATCAAACTGGAATTTGTTTCGGATAGCCGCTTCTTCCCCCTAGTCCCAAATCGGAAGTGTCATTCCGAATCCCGATTTGTCGGGATGAGGAATCTTTAACATGTTTCAGGCAACACAAGAGGATGGATTGAAGGCGATACAGGAATGTGGTTAAGATCCCTCGCTGCGCAAGTACAGAGTGATTAAACATGATGATTCAGGGAGATCAGGCAACATGTTTAAGATCCCTCGCTGCGCAAGTACAGAATGATTAAACATGATGATTGAGGGAGATCAGGAAGCGAGTTTTGGATCCCTCGCTGCGCAAGTACAGAGTGATTAAACATGATGATTCAGGGAGATCAGGCAACATGTTTAAGATCCCTCGCTGCGCTCGGGATGACAGGTCATCGTATGGTAAAAGTGGGGGGCAGAGAGAGAGCGGGCACAGCCCGCTCTCTCTCTGCCCCCCTACCCAAAAAAGATGCGGTGTCATTCCGAATCCCGATTCGTCGGGATGAGGAATCTTTAACATGTTTCAGGCAACACGAGAGGATGGATTGAATGCGATACAGGAATGTGGTTAAGATCCCTCGCTGCGCTCGGGATGACAGGTCATTTACAGGTAAAAGGGGGGAAGAAGCGGCTATCCGGATCTGAATTGAATTATCAAACTGGAATTTGTTTCGGATAGCCGCTTCTTCCCCCCTAGTCCCAAATCGGAAGTGTCATTCCGAATCCCGATTTGTCGGGATGAGGAATCTTTAACATGTTTCAGGCAACACGAGAGGATGGATTGAAGGCGATACAGGAATGTGGTTAAGATCCCTCGCTGCGCTCGGGATGACAGGTCATCGTGTGGTAAAAGTGGGGGTCAGAGAGAGAGCGGGCACAGCCCGCTCTCTCTCTGCCCCCCTACCTAAAAAAGATGCGGTGTCATTCCGAATCCCGATTCGTCGGGATGAGGAATCTTACACATGTTGCAGTGAACAGACGAGAAAGGATTTAATAGGGATCAGAAGCAAGTTAAAGATCCCTCGCTGCGCAGGTACAGAGTGATTAAACATGATGATTGAGGGAGATCAGGAAGCGAGTTTTGGATCCCTCGCTGCGCAAGTACAGAATGATTAAACATGATGATTCAGGGAGATCAGGCAACATGTTTAAGATCCCTCGCTGCGCTCGGGATGACAGGTCATCGTATGGTAAAAGTGGGGGGCAGAGAGAGAGCGGGCTGTAGCCCGCTCTCTCTCTGCCCCCATACCTAAAAAAGATGCGGTGTCATTCCGAATCCCGATGCTGGTTATATTATTCCATAAACGGATACTTGAAATCCCTTGCAGGAATAAGGGTCTCCTTAACAGTTCTTGGACTGACCCACCGTAGAAGGTTCAGATAGCTTCCGGCTTTATCATTTGTTCCTGAGGCCCTGGCGCCTCCGAAAGGTTGCTGACCAACCATAGCCCCTGTCGGTTTATCATTAATATAGAAATTGCCTGAGGCATATCTCAATGCCCTGCAGGCTGTTATCATGGCATATTTGTCTCTGCTGAAAATAGACCCCGTGAGAGCATATGGTGATGTTTCGTCACAGAGTCTGAGCGTTTCTTCAAACTTATCATCCTCATATACATAGATAGTCATCACAGGCCCGAAGATTTCCTCCTTCATTGTGACAAATTCAGGATCTTCAGTAACAATGACTGTAGGTTCAATAAAATATCCTTTTGATTTGTCCCCGTTACCACCTGCAATTATCCGGGCATCAGGAGCATCCTTTACCATTTTGATATAGTTCATTATTTTGTCGAAGGAAGGTTCATCGATAATTGCATTGGCAAAATTTTTAAAGTCCGTGACATCACCTGTTTTTATTTCAGAGATCATTCTCAGAATAAGTTGTTTTGTTGTTTCCCAGAGTGACACAGGGATATATGTCCTGGAAGCAGCCGAACACTTCTGTCCCTGGTACTCAAAAGCTCCCCGTACAATGGCTGTTGCAGTTTCCGCCGGATCTGCAGATTTATGCACAAAGATAAAGTCCTTCCCACCCGTTTCACCGACCAGTTTAGGATAGGATTTATAAATTGAGAGGTTATCGGAGACCTGCTTCCACAGCGTGTTGAAAGTTGAATTTGAGCCGGTGAAATGAATACCTGAGAGTTCCTTATGTTTTAAGACCACACCGCTGATCAGTGACCCGGTTCCGGGAATGAAGTTAATAACACCGGCAGGCAACCCGGCCTCCTCCAGGATCTTCATAAGGTAATAATTTGAAAGCAGGGCAGTTGTGGCAGGTTTCCATACGGTAGTATTTCCCATCAGGGCAACACTGGTGTTAAGATTGGAGGCTATGGCCGTGAAGTTGAATGGGGTTACCGTAAAAACGAATCCTTCCAGCGGACGGTATTCTATCCTGTTTATTACCTCATTTTCAGATCTGGGCTGTTCCATGTAAACCATTGAGGCAAAATAATTATTGAATCTGAGGTAATCAATCACTTCACAAGCGGAATCTATCTCGGCCTGAAGGACATTCTTTCCCTGGCCAAGCATTGTGGCTGCATTTATTGTATAACGGTATTTTTTTGAGATCAGCTCTGCGGCTTTAGCCATTATTGCTGCCCTCTCCATCCATGCCAGGTTAAGCCAGTCATTTTTGGCCTCGAGGGCGGCATCGATTGCAAGCGCAACCTCTTTTTCAGTTGCCTTATGATATGTGGCAAGAACATGACCATGTTCTGACGGCATAACAACCTGCCCTGTCTTTCCGGTCCGGATCTCCTTACCCCCTATTATCAAAGGGATATCGATGACTTTATTTTTCTGTGCCGACAGTTCTTCCTCAAGAAGCGTGCGCTCCTGACTTCCGGGTCTGTACGACAGGACCGGTTCATTCTGCGGCTCCCTGAAATTGTAGATTGCATTATTCATTGTCTTGACATTTTGAATGCAAAGTTAAGGGTTGCTATACTATTATAAACATGATATTTGTCTTGTATCCGAAGATCATCTGTTTTCCCTGATTGCAGGGACTTAAAGACAATATTCAAGCTCCCGTAACATCATTCCGGATGAAGGGATAAAAACGGAATGGCTTAATAACTATTCAACCGGGAATGCCTTTGCCGAGGTCGAACATCGAAAAATGTTTTTCTCCGTAGGATCTGATGGCGTAGGCAAAAAAGAGACCTGAGAGAATGTCGATGCTATAATGGCTATGAGCAAGGAATAATGCAAGAATTACCACAATAAGGCATATTCCGATAAGCCATTTGTAGGTCCTGTCGTTGATCAGAAGAAGGATCAGGAATACATTTCCTGCATGTCCGGAAGGGAATACTCCCAGCTCATAGTTTGCAAAGCCGTGAAAAAGAGGATCGGATCCATTAAACATTGGAGGATTTCCGAATGGAGTAAGTACGATAAATATTCCCCTGACCACATAGAAGATTCCAACCATAAGGAAAATAAAGGGGATTCTGTTATAGTCCCTTTTGTGGATAATATAAATGACGGCAAGCAGTATCGGGATTATTGCAAAAATGTCATATATGATTGAAATATTTATGACAGGCAGTTTGTCAAGTATTAAATCTGACAAAATCGGGAGTGTTTTTCCCTGGCTGATGAAATAGTGAAGGTAGGCCTGGGATGCATTATTGAGTCCGATACCGGCAAAAATTGCCAGCAATCCATAATAGAAATACTTGCTTTGAAGTACAAGCATGAAGGAATGAAGATGGTATGAACTTTTTAGCAGTCTGGAGTTATCAACGGGGGTTTGATACATTATCAATGGGTTAAAGTTGACCGGCTTTTTGTAATTTGTAAATTTGCAAACAAAAGTCAGGATTGCAGATTTTGATTTTCTGTCGATTCGGGTGACATCTGACTAAAAGTAAGCAGAATTTCTTCCCTGAATTCTTCAGGAGCCTCCACATGGCCCCAACCTGATTGCATCTGCCATAAGCCATCATATACTGAATCGTGATATGACCTGATCAGATGTGGAATATGCTTTTCATTCAGGATTTCATCAAGTAACTTAGCCTCAAATTCATTATCTAAAGCCAGAATTTTTACATTCATATATTTATTCTTTTGCATTTTGTACTATCAGTGCACAATTATTAAGCAAAACATCCATGAGGAACCCTGAACATTCACCGCGCAGGGTTATCTCTTTACCGATACTGAAGACAGAAGGATCACTCACAGCCGGAAAGGTACAGATAACTGACGATAATTTGCTGTCTGTCTCCAGGGAGACGCTTACTACTCCTTTTTCTCCGGGTTTTACAGAGGCAATCTTGCCTGTAACCTCCAGTACCTTGTTTATGTAAGTTGCCGAGGCTTTGGTTTCATCGTCTTCAAAAGCTTTCTGCAAGGCCGAAGCAGTGAGAATAAGATCAGGTTTGGCTTTAGCCATATCGGTGCTCCGCAGGTTGTAATAATACAATGCTGCAAGAATTGCTGCCAAAGCAGTAAAGGTGACCAGGAACAATGCTACTTTCACATATGTTTTCATAACCTTATAATATTATTTTACCTCTTCAGAAAGCTGTTCCGCAGGCAATATACTACTTATTTTCAACAGGAGTATAATTCATTAATACCGTAACCTCAAGATTCTTATTAATCTTGTCCCGCACAATACCTGGGATTTCAATATTATAGTCCTCAGGAATGATATTGAATTTTGACGAGGCATTTATTCCTCCGGTTACCACTTCGATGGTTCCTTTAATGCTGACTTTTTTTGTCACATTATGTATTGTCAGGTCACCCTCAACCGTGACATCGTATTTACCGCTCTTTTTAAAACTGATAGATGAAAGATCGGCAATCTTTCCTTTAAATATAGATTTCGGATACTTATCGGATTCCATATAGTTTTCATTGAAATGCTCCTCCATCAGGGCCCTCTCGAAATGAAAAGATTTTATAAGGACCTGAAAGACAATATCTCCTGTCTGGGTATCGATTACGCTAGCAACCTGGTTATTGTCAGCCTTGATTTCTTCCAGAGATGTTTTTGAGTAAAAGCCGATATAGCCGTTTTTGGTCAGATACTTCTGCGCGCTGGCAGAGAATGATATAATGATGAGAGATATGACTATTGTAATGATTTTCATGATTTTACTTATTGGTATGGGACTAATATTTTAAAAAAAGACCCCGATTTATAAATTCAAAAAAAATAATTGACCCCGGAGGTCACAATGTAATTATGCAAAGGACGCAAAGGAATTGACAAAAATATGCAGTTTGATGTAAACAATAATTATGCTATAATGTTGATGTTTAATACTTTTTTAATGTAAACACTCTTGAAATATTGAATCCAAAATGGATATCTCCTTTTTTCCACCTTCCTGTTGTTTCACCTATAAATCCTTTTTCGATCATTGCAAGCGAATTGGTAAATAGAAGCTGGAAGACATGTCCGCCGGTCTCTATGTCAACACCCAGGGTTAAGGGATTGTAATACTTTGGAGTACTGTAGGGATTTTGATTTATGGTATAGAAGTACTCTGCATTAAAGCTTATTCTTTTGGATACTTTCATTCTGCCTCCTGCGCCAATGGCCCATAGGTCATTGGGATCAAGTTCTGTTGGAACAAGATTGCGATGTACATAGGAAGGTGTCAGCTGAACGGATAGCAGCTCATTGATTTTCCTGCCAACAAGGATCTGGCCAACATATGTGAGACGTGAGGAAAAGTAATTTTTTCTTTCCGGGTCCTGCCACTTTAATGTATTTATAGCAACGGATGAGAAGAGTGAAACGGATACCGGCATTTCTCTTGCTCCGGTTGATTGCCTCAATATGCTGAATTTGGTGAAGCCGTCAAAAGTCTTTTCATAGGTTCCTCTGCCAACGCCTGCCATAAGCCATTTCAAAATTCCATATTCCAGGCTGAAGTGGGTATTGGCCTGGTCAAGCCCAAAAAATTCATATGCTCCCGAATTAAGCGTTCCGAAACGGTGGGATATTCTGAAGTCCAGCTGTCCGGGAGCCATCCTCTCGATCGAATGGCCATTCATTATCCTGGTCGACTTAAACGTAGCAGTTGTGTAATTAATTACTTTGGCAGTGCTGTCGTTCAAAAGGGCCATAAGGTCATTCTGTGCAAACATTCCGGCAAAGATGAAAGAAAGGCAGGTGGCAAGAACTAATCGTTTCATACTAGGAAATTATATACGACAATCATATTATTCAGGCATCCCCGAGCTTACCCATATATCCCACTGTTTTAGTGTGCAGTCATTTAGCATGCCGGCATTTTTAGGCATAGGATAGGGTCCGGTATGTTTTATGGCAGGAGTAATCCGGGGTACATAATTTACAACTTCGGCATATGTTGTAAGGGATATGGAACTTTGGGCTGCGGGTCCGCTGTGGCAGCTTGTACAGTAATAATCCATTATAGCCGAGATCCGGGTGCTGTAGGTAATATTTGCCGTATCGCAACCGAATGATGGATATAAAGCTTCCTCATTGTCGTAATAGCAGGAGAAGAAGAATATGGGAAATATTAAAAAGGCAGTGAGCACTAATAATAGTCGTTTCATATGATCAGCATTATTTTTAAAAGTTATCAGCCGCACTACGAGCTACGCTGCTGCTGCGGCAAAAAGATGAATTTTGGGTGGTATCCGGAGCCCCCTGTTCAATCCAGAATCTGATGACTGATCTTAATTCCTCTGCAAGTGGCTTGCCGGGAGGCATTTGGGTCTCTCCACTGTTGGATGTTATAGTCTTATATAAAGAACTTTTGTCAGCATTATAAGGAATTACTATTTTGCGGATATCATCGTAGGTTGTCAGGGCAGGAGCTTCTCCGGTTCCATCATGACAGCCGGCGTTCAGCATGGAACAGTTGGTTACAATAATAGTCTGCACATCCTTGAAACAGATTTCGGGGATATTTGTGGTATCAGTTTTATGAGTGCAGGAGCTGATCCATGAGATTGTCGTTACAATAATTACGAAGGCAAGCGAATAATAAATTTTATTCTGGTTCATAATCGGGTGGCAGATTTCAGGTTTATCTTAGTAAAGTTACGAAAATCTGTATCCAATATCTCATTCCCTGAAAAACATATTTCTCAGGATATTACAGGAGGATGAAAATTGACAATTATGGAGTTTATTTTTGATTAACCACGGGCTTGCACGGAGTTCCGCACGGGGTTACAAGGAGTATATTTCTTGAAAAAGCAGTGAAACTCCGTGCATAACTCCGTGTAACACCGTGGTTAAAAAGATTTCAGAGATTATGTAACTTAATAAAGCAGTGTAACTCCGTGAATAACTCCGTGTAACACCGTGTTTAAAAGGTTTTCACAGATTATATAACTTAATAAAGCAGTGTAACTCCGTGAATAACTCAGTGTAACACCGTGGTTAAAAAGATTCAGTTCGAAGTTAGGAGTAAAGATCTCTTTTCCCAGGTTATTTTTTATTTCATTCAATGACCAGAATCTCCCCTCATCGATCTCCACCGGGTCTGTTACGGGCACCTGACTGGTGACAGCAGTAAAAGAATTGACAAGTTCTTTTTCGACTTTTGACTCCCATATATAGCTGGCCAGAAATTGTGGTTTGAGTCCGGTCAGTCCAAGTTCTTCACTTGTCTCCCTGATAAGAGCTTCGGCAACGGATTCGCCATATGCTATATGTCCTCCGACCGAAGTATCCCATTTACCCGGCTGGGTATCTTTCTTTATGGATCTCTTCTGTAAATACAATTTCCCCGAAGCATTGAAAATATGAATATGTACCACAGGGTGAAGGAGAAAACTTTTGCCATCGTGACATACTCTTCTCGGGGCCTTGCCAATGACCTTTCCTTCGCTGTTTACAATGGGAAACCATTCCTCATTTCTGTATCGCCTGTTTATGAGCCTTGTCCTGATAAGCAAAAACCCAAAGAAGAGCCCGAAGAATATATAATAAAGACCTCCGCTGATAAAAAACCAGGCTTCTTTCGACATAAAAAAGGCCGAATAGAGGACCAGCAGAATATGAATAACCGTTATCCAGAATACTGCAATCATGTTATTTCGCATGGAATTTTCCTGGGCAGAATCGAGCCGGATATCACCCATGTATCTCTGCGACATTGCCATCAGAATATTTCTGGGACCCCAGAGTGAATAAGCTATGACAGCCAGGAGTATTCCCTCGATCAGGGCTGGTTTGATTTTGAAGAAAAGATCATTTTCAAAAACAATTGATATTGCCCCCATAATGATAAGCAGCAGAGTATCCAGAAGGATAAATCTGTCAACGATCTTATCTTTTATGTAGTAAAATAGAAATTCTGCCACTCCGGTTCCAAGGGCTACATAAAGGCCGACCATTGTTCCCCAGATCTCATCTGCAATTATAAAGATGAGTAAAGGGACAAGCCCCGGCACCATTTTTTTGAGAAGGGATAAATTCATTTTTTCACTATAAGATGGCAAAATTAGAAATTATTGCCGGTTATTGTAAATCTGCAGCGGATTGAATTGCCATCCTCATCAACGGCTGTCAGAAGGTGTTTTCCAGGTTCTGCGGAGATATTGATCCTGTGGATGTATCTTGTAGTGGCCACATATGTATCATCAAGATGCCAGTAGATCTTTTTCGAGGGGTTCCGGTGGGCGATCTCAGGAATTACCGCAGTGCGCTTTCCCTCCTGGTCGCGCGGAATAAAAATCTTAACCCCCTGTGTCGGATAAATAAACTCCATCACTTCAAAATTTCCCGCGGAAATGCACCCGGGTGCAAAAGGAGGCAGGACTTTATATTCAGGATGTTTCTGCCGGTAAAAATATTCCATTGCAGGAGGAAGGACAAACCATGGAAGATTTATTATATCATCAGGTGCTGCGCATTCAGATGTTACCTGGAAAGTATTGGACCGGTTGAGATGAACAACCCGGTGATAGGGGCACGCTTCACTTCTCATGCCATTTATGCAGGCAGGGATCTCAACCGTCTCCATGCAATCTGGTCCTGCCCTGAATCCACTGATGGAGCACACCTTAATCATTGTCAGATCTTCATCCGGAGCATGGAACCAGGTTTTTGTTCCCATAAGGTTTACTATATCGAAGAGTATAGGGGCAGCCGCGGAAGTGCCTGTAAGACCGGGTCTTCCTTCCCCGTCCGCATTACCGGTCCATACCCCGGCCACATACTTCGGTGTTGTTCCCACTGCCCATCCGTCGCGGAATCCGAAGCTTGTTCCGGTTTTCCACGCCAGGTTCGATGATGAAGAAAAAAACTGCCATCCTGTTTCACTCTCCGGCCTGTTTACTTTTTGCAGTGCTTCATATGTCAGCCATATTGACGAGGCAGAAAGAGGAGGCACAGGTTCTTCTTCTACAGAATGAAGTGTATCATTGCTCTGTAGAATAACAGGAGGATGGTAATCATCCTTAAAATATTTTTTTTCACTGTTATACTTAATAAGGACTCGTGAGAGCGACGCATAGACGCCGGTAAGGTCCCACAGCGAAGTCTCGCCTCCGCCAAGGATCAGTGAGAGGCCGTAGTAATCTGCCGGTTTTGTGAATGAGGTAAATCCGGTTTTTTTCAGGAGATCGAGGAATCTTTCAGGATCATACTTCCGGAGTAATCTTACCGCAGGGATATTTAGCGACTGGGAAAGAGCTGAAGCTGCGGGTACGGCTCCTCTGTAACTCTGATCAAAATTTTTAGGAGAAAAGCCCGGAAAGCGGGTTGGGATATCAGCAACAAGTGAATTGGGAAGGATATCACCCGATTGCTGCATGCCGGCATATAGAATAGGTTTCAGTATACTGCCTGTGCTGCGCAATGCCCTTATGATATCGACATCGCCTCCATGATCACCGGCTTCTTCAAGAGTACTGTTTCCTACATATGCCAGTACATTCCCCGAGACGACATCAACGATAAGGCACGCAGAGTTGAATATGTAATTATTTTCGAGATCCTTCTGATGCATATTGATTATTTCGGTCACCCTTTCCTGAAGTGCGGGGTCGATGGTGGTCCTTATCCTGGAACCACGGTTCTTTTTGTAAAAATAGTCTGTAAGGTGAGGCGCTTTTGAAGGAAGCGGTTTCGGTTCCCCGGGAAGTGGTTCATCGATTGAAAGTACGAGAGTAAGGGAATCAAAATATCTCCTTCCGTATAGTTTCTTTAAAAGTTCGTCACGCTTTGCCCTGAGAATATCCTGGTTTTTCCCCGGATAAACAAGTGCCGGCGAGTTGGGAAGCACCGCCAGTGCTGAGGCTTCGGCCCAGGAAAGATCCCGGGATGATTTTCCGCAGTACCTCCAGGCAGCCGCTTCCAGTCCGACTGTATTACCCCCGAAAGGGGCGTTGTCTGCATACATCAGAAGGATCTTCTTTTTTGAGCGAAATAATTCCAGCTTAAGGGCCGACAGCATTTCCGCCAGTTTCCCGGGATAGGTCCTCGATTTTTCTCCCCTGAAGATCCTGGCCACCTGCATGGTGATAGTGCTGCCACCGCTGACTATCTTTCCTGCCTTGATATTGCTGAAAATTGCCCGGAATATGGCGACCGGATTTATTCCGGGGTGAAAATAAAAATAGCGGTCCTCGAATGTAAGTATGGCTTTTTCAAATTTTGCCGGTAATTTATCTGTCCCGGGAAACCGCCACTGTCCGTCATCGGCTATCCTTGCGCCAAGAAGAGTTCCGTCTTTTGCCTCGACCACCGTGGATAACGGGCTTCTGAACCGTGGCAAAGGAGAAAGCAATACCGGGGCAATCAAGGCCCCGGCTGCAATCAGGACTATTTTTATTTTTCTATTCAATTATCTTTCCGGTAACTTTAACAGGATTGCCGGGGAACCTTGAATAACAATTTGCCTTGTACATTGCTTCACACCAAATCGATGGCTGGTAAAACTCTCCCTTATATGCCGCATTGAGAATCATTACAAAAGTTTTCGACTCGCCTTTTCCAAGGTTAAAATATGTATTTACCCTGTCATCCCTGAAATCGCGGTAGTCAAAGCTGCTCTCCCTGATCCCTGTTACTGCCTCAAAAAGCCTTGTATTACGGATCTCCCATCCTGAAGGGACCATTTGTGTGAGGGCGATATCGTCAACATTTGAGAAGGTGTTGTTGGTAACCCTGGTTACCATCATAAAATCAGATCCCTGTTCCATGTTTTTCTGGTCAACAGGTTTCAGATTCATATCCAGATAATCCACTTTCATCGAAAGTCCTTTCTCCTCACGGGTGATATCAGACCTAAGAGGGATGCCTTTGCGTGTAAGATTAACATATACAGGATTCTCAGAGCTGTTTATGATGTCAAGTGAATTATTGTCATTTATCATCTTTATCTCCTTCGACCATATCTGGCCGGGAATAACAGCCTGGTCCCAGATACTGCCGTTCAGTGTCACATGTATTGCAGAGGGCTTTTTACTGCCTGCAGGAATGGATTCTGCCCATTTCATGTACGAAAACAGACCCCAGGCAATTGACTGGGTGCTGAGCCAGCTGTTGTCATTGAAGTTGTCACATATATCCTTTAGCAGCGGCAGGGCTTGTTCTTTTTTCCCGAGCAAGGTCAACGTATATAAAATAATAGCCTTGTCACGGATCTCACTTCCATAGTAATAGTCATGATAATCAGGTTCGGTTGATGTGTTTCTCATATCAAGGAGCTCAGCTGCAACCTCAGGACGTCCTGTCTTTGCATAGGCAGCGGAAAGCAGCCATTCCGACAGCAGCGGAAGTTCTTTTGTCTCACGAAGCCTGTTCATTGCCCCTTTTTCCGGTTCCCCGGCAAGAGCAAGTGTAAAAAGCCTGTAGGCCTGATCGGTGGCAGATTGTTTGAATTTTGGA
The DNA here is from genome assembly GCA_963789465.1 of uncultured Bacteroidales bacterium. GTDB lineage: Bacteria > Bacteroidota > Bacteroidia > Bacteroidales > VadinHA17 > LD21. Next base: position 299,294 of record CAWBLL010000016.1, on the reverse strand, counting down.
TCATAATGCCATTCCTGTGAGGTTTTGCTCTGGAAACTGATCCATTTCTGTTTAAATCCGGCAGGGATGGCATAACCCTTCCTCTCAGCCTCGGATATGAATTGACCAGTGTACGACGTGACCCAGTTGTCTGCCTGTATTGAGCCCGGCCAGAGAGCTATCCCTCCGTCAGCCATCTGCCTGGAGATGATCTTATTGATAGCTTCCTTTATATTTGAGGAAGAATTCTCCGTTATGGCATCATCGCTGTTTGTAAGATCCTTCAGCCACAATTGAGGAAATGCTGCGGAGACAATTTGCTCAGAGCAGCCATGAGGATAATTGAGGAGGTAATCCATCCTTTTTTCCAGATTGATGGAGGGAAGGGTGGAAACCTCAAGGATTGCCGAATTTGAACCTGGAAGGCCGAAAGGAGTAAAGGAGTTTTCCCATTTTTCACCCTTGCCTACGACTTTTAATTCGGAGCGTATTTCGGGAGGATTCGGACTTCTTATCTCAATCGACATATTATATGTTGCTTTTTCACCACCACCTGAAGCTACAATTCCGATAGTGGCTATTCCTCTCTTCTCTCCCGCAGTAAATTCAAGTTCGGTATCTTTTTCACCGGTGCCTGCGACTTTAATATTAAGTGTGTTGTTCTTAAAGTTAATCAGGTCGTTTGATTCGGCCTTTACCGTGATATCTTTTAATCCATCTTTCTGAACGAAGAGAGTAACTGGGAGGGCAACTGTTTCACCAGGACTTATTACTCTTGGGGCTGTCACAAGAACCATAAGAGGATCTGTCACCGGTACTGATTTTTCAGCAGAACCGAATGCTCTGTCGCTGCCTGCAATTACCATAGTTCTCACCGATCCGGTGTATTGTGGAAGAGTGATTATGTGAGTATTGATTTTTCCGGAGCTCAGGCTGAAGGGACCAAAGAATTTCACCACAGGAATAAAGCGGCTGGCTTTGTTTGCAGACTTGTCAATGAGAGCTTCGTCACCGCCTACTGCAAAGATTCTTTCGAGGGTTCCGCCGAAAGCGCCCAGAACGTAGTCGTAAATGTCCCATGTCTTTACTCCAAGGGCTTCACGGGCATAAAAATAGTTCCAGGGATCAGGTGTTTTGAATCCGGTCAGATCCAGCAACCCTTCATCGACGACAGCCAGTGTATATGTCATGGGTTTCTTGTTTTTTTCACGGACCTTCACTGAAAATGGCTTTTGAGAATGCAGTTCATCAGCCATTTCGATCACAGGTGTAAGTCTGGTCTCAGGGTCTTCCACCATTACCGGCACAATGCCATACAGCCTGATAGGCATATCGTTGATTGTCTGGGCATGGGGCTGGATTACAGTAACATAGGCATATACGTTTGGAGCCATTTCCGGTTTGGCCCTGAAGCTGACGACGGTATTGCCCTTTGAGGTTCCGGTACGGATCTCATCTATGACTCCTGTTGAGTTTTCCAGGGTAACTATTGCCCTTGAATTTTCCGGAGACGGAAAAGAGAGCCTGATCTCTTCCCCGGGGTTGTATTTTTCCTTATCGGTATTCACAGAGATCAATGTAGCCCCTTCGGTGTTTCCCTTCATGCCGTATTCCCAGGGCCAGTCAACCAGCAGGATCTTTCCTGTGGAATGTCCTGAAGGTACAGTTGCACGTATCAGATAGCGACCCCAATCTTTCTTATCGATCCTGAAGGTTATTGAGCCTTCGCCCCCGGAAGTGGTGATTTTCTTTTTCAATACGGGTTTGTACTCATGGTTGGAGATATAGTATCCCAGATTTTCCTCATCTGATTCCCACCACCACCTGTAGGCAATTTTGTAAAAGATAATCTCAACTTCTGAATCAACAGGTTTTCCGTTTTCATCAACCGTTGCTATTTTTACAATATTATCGGCGTCAGTATAGAGCATCCTCTCTTTTCCCTTCAGTCCCGGAAGGTTAATCCCGACAAAAACGGGATATGGAGCATACTTATATGTAGTCTGTGTTATGCTTTCATCGCCTCCTGGCTCAGTTGCCCTTTCTGTGAAGACTGCATTGAGCATCCCCGGAGCTTTGATATCTTTTCCCGGTTCAAAAATTACTTTGGCATTTCCGTTCTCATCTGTTTTATCATCGTAGATCCTGACCGTTTCCGCGTAGAAATCATTGGCAGGATCATCGAAGGTGTACTGCCTGAATTTGTTAAATTCGGTTTTGGTATGTTTCAGAAGATATTCAACTGAGAGTTTAAGATTTTTTGCGACAGAACCGTTTAACCACTTTACATTTAGATCTCCCCTGGCAATTGGTTGGGATCCGCCAAGAATCTCCGAAGGGAATTTCAGTGTTAATTTCAGCCGGTTAGGCTTTACGGTTTCAATACGGACCCGTTTGGTGAATGTCGCGCCTCCTATTCTGAACACTGCCCTGTAGTTGCCTGTAACAGCTTCCGGCTGAGTTCTTGTGCCAAAAACCAGCAGATTTGCTCCGCCAGCTCTTTGTACCTGATTGTCGACCCTTTGTTCGAGTGGATTGATGAGTTCAAACTGTACAGGGTGTTCAGGAGGGAGATCGTTTATCATATCCTTGATAAAGATCGAAAGGAAGACAGAGTCGCCTGGTCTCCATACGTCTCTCTCACCGTAAATGAAAGCTTTAATTCCCTTTTCAGCCTTGCTGCCCGTAACATCAAACGAGCTCAGGGAAAGGGACGAGCCGTCATTTACCTTGAGGTAATTGTGGTCTTTATCTTTTTTGGCAATGACCAGGAATGGTTTTCTTTCACAATAGAGAGCAATTGAGCCTTTCTGGTCAGAGGTTCCTGATGCAATCCCCTGCATCTGCAAATCAAAGACTTCAACGCTGACACCATTAAGTGGCATGGCTGTGATAAGATCGTTAGTCATGATATGCAGGATATTATCTTCTCCTTTTTTTGCCATGAGGCCAATGTTTGAGGCAAGTATATTCCTGCTGGCGCCCCTTTCCGGATAATAGAAAGCATCTTTGCAGGGATCCTCACGGTCACGCCAGTTAAAATTCATGCTGTAATAAATATCATCTTCACTGTCGGAGTAATAATCTTCCGGATCGTCCCAGAATTCCCGGCCCTTCTCCACGGATTCACTCAGCAGTTTCTCGTAATTGCTTTCTTCTCCGGTATCAGCGCAGGGATAAAGTGAATATGACCTTCGCATGCCAAGAGTTACTTTATAGAGGATTCCGGGCTCGACATTTATATAATCGGACAGATCGATGGTATACAGGTTCCATGTACTGTTGTCCGTTCCGGCACCATTCACCAGATCGAACCTGCCTGAATACACCGGTCTGCCGAAGCGTTTAACTGAGTTATTGCCGTCGAGATCATTTTCCTGCAGAAAATATGGAAGGTTATTATCATAAATACGTACAATTCTCAGATCGACAGCTTTCAGATTAGCAGCCTTAAAAGGGAATATCAGATTTTTAGATGAAGGGAGAATAACCCCGTTGCCTTCAATTTTGATTCCTGGTGGAACTGGAGTAAAATCAAGTTGTTTCTGAAAAGCAGATGCCAGGGTAGCACCTTTCCTGTTGCGTATGGATTGTTCAACTGTCAGACTGACTTTTCCCTGAAGCCTGGTGGCCGGGAAAAGGCTTATCATATTCGAGCTTATATTTGCCGTAGCATCGGTTGCAGGTGAAATTTGAATAAGCCCTTCCGTTTCCTGTGAAGGATCGAGTGGATCGGAAAATACAATTTCAATTTTCTGGTTTTCATCCCTTACCGGGAAAATACCTGTTATGCTGAATTCTCCCAGGGCCGGTATATTTATTGTTGATGAGCCAACCTGTTTTATCCCTGAGGATGAGCCATCCCATGTAAGAGTAAGCTCCTCTCGTGAGCTGCTTCTGTCTATACCTGATATGGTGAATTTATGGATCAGTGTAGCGGAATGGTCCCAGGATATGTCCAGTTTCTTTCTTCCCAGTTTTGCGGAGAGCCAGTTTTCCGCTTCTCCTGGTTCAACAAAATCCGACGCCAATATATCCCCATGGAGTGTATAACTTGTTCCTTCTGCTGAAGTACATTCCAGGGCACCGGCTGAGACACGGAAATCCTTTCGCAGCGTCTGTATTCTCATAGGAAAAACCTTCAGCCGGTCAGGAACACCTGCCAGCTTATCAAGATTCAGCTCACCTGTATAGGTTGTGGCCGGATCAAGGAGTTTTGAAGGAGTGAAGACGAGTGTTGTCTCATCTTTCCATTCGGTTTTACCCTTTATAGCAGGATCAAAAACAAACAATCCTGTGGCAGATCTATCAGCTTTTGCCGCAAATGCGGGAGTGAACCTGACCTCTATAGCTCCATTTGAAAGAATGATGCCTGATGTGTATCCTGTTATGATACTCACTGAATCCCTTATCGAGAGGAATGTCTGCAAAATTTTCCCCGGGATGAACCTTTCTGAGTTTCAGCAAAGGTTTATTCTCTTTAGGGCCGCATGAGGAAACGAATATGAAAACAAGAAATATCAGGAAGAAATTTACAACTTTCATTAGCAGGAGAGGTTAGATTAGGGAAACCAATTTACGAAATAATACGGAAATTCCCGGTGGCCCTCTGTGTTTCCTCCATGGTCCTCTTTGAAACTTTTTAAAGAACTTACACAGAGGTCACTGAGGGATCACAGAGGCACACAGAGTTATTAAAGCAGAATTCTGTTTCCCAGCTTTCTGGATATCATTCCCAGGGCGGTGTTCAGCGCTGCATATCTTTTCTGAAACAGAAGTACCTTCTCTGTATCATTGGCCTTTACAGCATCTTCTAGAAGCTGCATTATCTCTTTTCTTTTTATTATGATCTTATCGCTTTTAAATTTTAGGACTACATCTCCGACAATCTCTTTCAGCTTCATCTCCTCAGTCTCGACATATGATTGCTTTTCCTGCCATATACGGCTAAGCTCATGAGAATCGGCGAGCAGATCGGCTGACAGGCTTGAAATTTCCGGATCCTGATGCTTTACGAATTGCTGGTCACCAGTAAAAAGTCCATGTTCAACATGAAACCTGACCTCCTCAAATATCCTGGCACAGACAGGGTTATCAAAAAGCAACTCGTCAGATATGATCTCCCTGACAATATAATCAGCTATGGTAACTATCTCCTCTTGTCCGTCTTCCTTATTAATGATCTTTTCGAATTCCATGCTTCCGAATTTAAGAAGCAGGCGTATTATCTCCTTTTCGGAATAGAGGGTGACTGCCTCCTGCCTAACGGGCTTTACAATTACCGGTGGCGGGACAGGAAGATCCTCTGCAACAGGGTATTTATTCCTGTTCTGGAAGTTTTTCTGTTGCCGTAGCTTATTAACCTCATGATAAAGAATAGGTTCCGATACCTCAAGAAGAGTGCTGCACTCTTTGATATAGACAGTCCTGTTAATTGTTTCCGGGATTACCGCGATAGATTTTACTACATCGCGGATAAGGTCGGCTTTTTTGACTGGATCATTATTTGCTTCAGAGAGAAGCAGGTTGGTTTTGAAACGGATAAAGTCAGTTTCATTTTCCTTTATATACTTAGCAAATTCTTCGTTACTGTTTTTTTTCGAGTAGGAATCGGGATCCTCACCATCAGGCAGAAGAACTATCTTAACATTCATCCCCTCCTCGAGTACGATGTCTATTCCCCTGATGGAAGCTTTTATTCCGGCAGCATCCCCGTCATACAGGATTGTTATGTTCAGTGTGAATCTCTTGATGAGACGGACCTGCTCCTGGGTCAGGGATGTTCCCGACGAAGCCACCACGTTTTCGATACCTGTTTCGTGCAAAGACATTACATCAGTATATCCCTCGACAAGATAGCACCTGTCCTTATCGCTGATTGATTTCCTGGCCTGGTATATCCCGTATACTATTCTGCTTTTGTGGTAGATCTCGGATTCGGGAGAGTTAAGGTACTTTGCGCTTCTGGGATCAGATTTCAGGATCCTGCCTCCGAAACCGAGAACCTGTCCGGAAAGCGAATGGATTGGGAACATCACCCTGCTGCTGAATCTGTCGAAGATCCGTTCCTCGTGCTGGATTGACAGTCCGGTCTTTACGAGGAAAGCCTGTTTATACCCATCTTCCAGAGCCTTCCTGGAAAAGGCATCCCTCTTCTCAAAGCTGTATCCAACCTCGAACTTCTTCAGGGTATCCTGACGGAAGCCTCTCTCCCTGAAATAGGTAAGTCCTACCGATATGCCCTCATCGCTATGAAACAGGTTTTCAGTGAACTGTCTTGCAGCATATGATGTCACTACGAGGAGGCTCTCCCTTTCGTTCTGTTTATCTATTTCATCCTGGGTGAGCTCTTTTTCAACGATCTCAATATTGTACTTTTTTGCGAGGTATTTGAGTGCCTCCGGATAGGTGAGGTGTTCATGTTCCATCACAAAATTGACAGAGTTTCCAACTTTTCCGCATCCGAAGCATTTGAAGATCTCTTTTGAAGGAGATACGGTAAAGGATGGTGTTTTTTCATTATGAAACGGGCATAGCCCCAGGAAATTTACGCCTCTCTTTTTCAGAGGCACAAATTCCTGTACAACATCAACGATATGTGCAGCGTCGAGAATACGATCTATAGTGGAACGGTCGATCATGGGACAAAGATATCATGAAATTGACGAAGATTGGATAGGGTAGGGAGATTAATCTGCAGTTTCTTTTAACCGCTAAGCACGCTAAGTTGACGCAAAGTACACAAAGGCAAAGCATTGATATTGACCCATATAGCTATCATGATGGAACTGAGCTTTGCGAACTTTGCGCAAAAGCTTCGCGAACTTTGCGGTTAATGGATTTTGACTTTTTAACAGCCACTATTCAAATAATGCCACATTCATGGCTTTAGAATAGGGAAAACATTTTCTTAACCATCAATCAGGCTGACGATACACCCATTTACAAAATTACATCATTATCTCTTCAATATTTCTTTAAAATAAGCAATGGTCTTTTCCAGCCCTGTCTCCATTCCTATAACAGGCGACCAGTCAAGTTCCCTTTTGGCAAGTGAGATATCCGGCTGGCGTTGCCTGGGATCATCCTGTGGTAGCGGGAGGTAAATGACTTTTGACTTTGATGAGGTCATTTTTATAATCATATCTGCCAGATCCCTGATAGTGATTTCAGCCGGATTGCCAAGGTTGACGGGTCCGGTAAAGCTATCGGGCGTATCCATAAGCTTTATCAGGCCATTGATCAGGTCATCGATATATTGAAAGCTTCGGGTATGGGAACCATCACCAAAGATTGTAATGTCTTCTCCCCTAAGTGACTGGACAATAAAGTTCGAAACGACACGGCCATCGTTCTGATTCATATTCGGGCCATAGGTATTGAAGATCCTGGCGATTTTTATTCTTACTTTATTTTGTGTGTGATAGTTCATGAAGAGGGTTTCAGCGCATCTCTTCCCTTCATCATAGCAGGCTCTCGGACCGAGTGTATTCACATTTCCCCAGTAATCCTCATGCTGGGGATGCACATCCGGGTCGCCATATACCTCACTTGTAGAAGCCTGAAGAACTTTTGACCTTGTTCTTTTTGCAAGGCCGAGTGAATTGATGGCTCCCATTACGGAAGTCTTGATGGTTTTTATCCCGTTATACTGGTAGTGAACCGGAGAGGCTGGACAGGCCAGGTTATAGATCTCATCTGTCTCAATGAAAACGGGCATGGTGATATCGTGCCGGATAAGTTCAAAGTAAGGATTTTCGAGCAGGTGTACAATGTTCATCTTCGAGCCTGTGAAATAGTTGTCCAGACAGATCACTTCATGTCCGAGTGACAGCAGTCTTTCACAAAGATGAGACCCAATAAATCCGGCGCCGCCGGTTACGAGTATTCTTTTCATAGAGTGTGAGGAATGATGTTCACAAATATAACTAATTTGCCCCCCAACCACCTTAAAGGGGGGCTAAAAACTGATGGGCAGGGACATTTCAGAAAGTTCAGCTAAACATCAGACAGTTCCCGGCTTTCAGCTGTTCTTCCTCACCATCACCTTCACAACCACCTCATCGATATCCACTTCACGCATATTCCCGTCTGAAAAATTATCTGAAAGGGCCACAGTTGTAGCCAGAGTCTGGGAGCCAATATAGGCTGCATGCCTTTTCACGGCTTCACGGACAAATTCATTATCTTCAATATAGACAGTGATCTTATCGGTTACATCGTATCCGTTGTCTTTACGGATATTCTGGATCCTGTTGACAAATTCCCTGGCAATCCCTTCAAATTTAAGTTCATCTGATACGGTTACATCAAGCGCTACAGTCAGTTTGCCGTCATTTGCAACCTGCCATCCCTCTATATCTTCGGAAATTATTTCCACATCCTCCGATGTAAGGTTGATCTGCTGCCCGTTAACTGTGACCGGGTGATTTCCTGTACTTTCAAATGAAGCTATCTCCTTTGGCGTAAGTAAGGCTATAGCATTATTGATCTCTTTCATCAGTTTGCCATACCGGGGGCCGAGTGTCTTGAAGTTTGGCCTGATCTTCTTCACAAGGATAGAGGCTGTATCGTCAATATACTCTACATCCTTCACATTGACCTCTGCGAGAATGAGATCCCTTACGGCTTCAAATTTTTTCCTGAAATATTTATCCGGCACAGGGACCATTATCCTTGCCAGAGGCTGCCGGACCTTAATGCTTACCTTCCTTCTGAGGCTCAGGATCATAGATGATACTTTTTGTGCTATGTCCATCCTTTCCTCCAGAGCCTTATCGATAAGTGAATCGTCATATTCCGGGAAGAGAGCCAGGTGGACAGAATCCTCCTTATATTTTCCGGTAATATTGTTAAGGTCACTGAACAACCTGTCCATATAGAATGGAGCTATTGGGGCGGCAAGCTGACTTACAGTCTCAAGGCACTGATATAATGTCTGATATGCAGCAAGCTTATCCTTATCATAGTCTCCTCCCCAGTATCTTTTACGGTTCAGGCGAACATACCAGTTGCTGAGATTCTCAGTCACGAATTCCTGTATGGCTCGTCCTGCCCGGGTAAGGTCATAGTCGTCATAGCATTTTCCAACCTCTTTCACGAGTGAGTTAAGGAGAGAGATGATCCACCGGTCAATTTCAGGTCTTTCATTCACAGGTATATCCTGTTCCTTATATCTGAAATTATCGACATTGGCATATAATGCAAAGAAGGAATATGTATTGTAAAGAGTCCCGAAAAACTTTCTCCTTACTTCATCGACACCCGAAATATCAAACTTAAGGTTATCCCATGGCTGAGCGTTTGTCAGCATGTACCATCTGAGCGGGTCAGATCCGTACTCCTCAATAGTGAGGAAAGGATCAACGGCATTGCCCAGGCGCTTGGACATTTTGTTACCGTTCTTGTCGAGCACAAGTCCGTTTGATATAATATTTTTGAACGCAACCGAATCGGAGATCATTGTTGCGATCGCATGCAGCGTAAAAAACCATCCCCTTGTCTGATCGACACCTTCCGCAATATAATCGGCTGGGAACATTTCATTGAAATTCCCCTTGTTCTCGAACGGGTAGTGGACCTGGGCATAAGGCATTGCGCCTGAATCGAACCAGACATCTATCAGGTCAGGTTCACGCACCATCTTCTTCCCCGATTCGCTTACGAGGTATATGTCATCAACAAATGGTCTGTGAAGATCGAATTTCTCGTAGTTTTCCTGGCTATTATCCCCTTCAGTGAAATTTTCGAGCGGATTCTTCTTCATATATCCGGCTTTGATCGATTTTTCAATTTCGGCTTTTAGCTCCGATGCCGATCCAATGCATTTTTCCTCTTTCCTGTCCTCCGTCAGCCAGATTGGAAGTGGTGTTCCCCAGAATCTTGATCGGGAGAGGTTCCAGTCTACCAGGTTTTCGAGCCACTTTCCGAACCGGCCTGTACCCGTGGACTGAGGCTTCCAGTTGATAGTGTTGTTCAGCTCGATCATACGGTCGCGTTTTGCAGTAGTCTTAATAAACCATGCATCGAGCGGATAATATAGAACGGGCTTATCTGTCCTCCAGCAATGAGGGTAGCTGTGGATTTGTTTCTCTATCCGGAATGCCTTGCCATTCTGTTTGAGCATAACCGCTATATCGACATCCAGTGATTCTGCGTCTGGAGGAAGGGTACTGTCGTAATCATTTTTCACCGGGCGTCCTGCAAAAATCCCGTATGTATCTTTATTGACGCTCTCTTTTATATATGACTCATCAAGGTCGGCTAACGGCACGAGGAAACCGCGTTTGTCTACCATTGGTCCCAGCGAGCCATCTTTTCTCTTCATGATAAGGGGAGGAACGCCGTTCTCTTTTGCGATCCTGTAGTCGTCTGCCCCGAAGGTCGGGGCAATATGAACTATGCCGGTTCCGTCTTCAGTTGTCACAAAATCGCCGGTCAGAACACGGAAGGCCCCCTTCCCCGGATCTACCCAGTCGATAAGCTGTTCATAGTTGACGCCTTCCAGATCACCTCCCGTAAATTCACCGGCTACCGTGAAAGGGATCTTTTTATCACCGGGTTTATATTCTGAAAGCTCAAGTCCGGCATTTGATTCAGGAAATAATGAATTGAGGAGCTCTTTGGCAATGACTACTGTTACAGGATCACCGGAATAGGGGTTGAAGCTTCTGACCTTTATGTAGCTGATATCTTTTCCCACAGCCAGAGCGGTATTTGACGGCAGTGTCCATGGAGTTGTTGTCCAGGCCATAATGTGAACCGCAGGAGTATCCGTATGGGTGAAAAGGAATTCAGACTTTTTATCCCTGATTACCTTAAAAAGGGCAATGCATGTTGTATCCTTTACATCGCGGTAGCAGCCGGGAAGATTGAGTTCATGAGAGCTCAGGCCAGTACCCGCCGCAGGTGAATATGGCTGTATTGTATAGCCCTGATACAGATAGCCTTTTTCGTATATTTGTTTAAGTAACCACCATAGAGTTTCAATATACCTGTTGTCATAAGTAACATAGGGATGATCCATATTTACCCAATAGCCCATTTTGCGCGTAAGATCTTCCCACAGGTCGGTATATTTCATTACATCTGTCCGGCAGGCCTTGTTGAAATCCTCGATCGAGATCTTTCCGGTACCGATATCTTCTTTTGTGATGCCAAGGGCTTTTTCAACCTGAAGTTCAACGGGCAGGCCGTGGGTATCCCATCCTGCCTTGCGTTTTACTTCGAATCCGCGCTGCGTTTTATAACGGCATACGGCGTCCTTTATCGTACGTGCCATTACATGATGAATACCCGGTATTCCGTTGGCGGAGGGAGGTCCCTCATAGAAAACAAATTCTCCTTTTCCGTTTATTTCACGAACGCTCCTGCGAAAAGTATCATTTTCATCCCATACTTTTAGCATCTCTTTGTTTACCTTCGAGAGATCAAGACCTTTATATTCAGGAAATCTTTTCCCCATTGGATCAGATGGTTATTATAATTATTTGTGTTAAAAAAATTCGCACAAAGATAAGAAAAATGTGGAAAATATATAGCTTCTGTGTTCCCTGCGAAACCAAAATGGAACTTATTCAGAGTTTCATAGAGGGGGACAATGTTACACAGAGAATTTAGCTTTCAAAATGAATATATTTGCATACTATTCAATACTTAAACAGAATGAAGAAACTAGTCGTACTTACAGGTGCCGGGATGAGCTCTGAAAGCGGGATCAGGACTTTCAGGGATTCGGGTGGGTTATGGGAAGAATATGACGTGTCTGAGGTGGCAACATTCGATGCCTGGATGAGAAATCGTGACCTTGTTTTGAGGTTCTACAATGAGCGCAGAAGACAGCTTGCGGCCAGTAGTCCGAATGCGGGACATACAGGTCTGGTGCAGCTGGAGAAATATTTTGCTGTTCAGATAATAACCCAGAATATAGATGATCTTCACGAAAGGGCTGGCAGCACCAGTGTACTTCATCTTCATGGAGAGCTGACAAAGGCCAGAAGCACTGTTGATCCGGCTCTTATATACGAGATCGGCTATAATGATATCAAAAACGGAGATATGTGCGGGAAGGGCAGTCAGCTCAGACCACATATTGTCTGGTTTGGCGAGGAGGTCCCAATGATGGAAGATGCTGTGCAACTCGCTGCTGAGGCAGATATTTTTGTTGTAATCGGCAGCTCACTTAACGTATATCCTGCGGCAGGACTGATTGGGTATGCGCCTCAAAATGCTCCGCTTTGGCTTATTGATCCGAAGGAGGTTTCAGTGCCGGGTTATAGAAAAGTTGAGGTAATCAGGGAAAAGGCATCACGAGGGGTGGAGATCCTGGCGGAGAGGTTGATGGGCCTTTAATTCTCTGTGGCTCCATGTGCCTCCTCCGTGGCCCTCTGTGTAACCTTTTAAAGAACTGCCACAGAGTTTCACAGAGGCGACACAGAGTTCACAGAGTCAATATTTAACTATCTTTGCTGAACATTACAAACACCATGCGAAACGCCGAACCACGCAGAAGAAAGATTATACTGGCAGTTACCGGAGCAAGCGGATCAGTTTATGCACTGAAGCTGCTGGATAAATTGCAGCTGCTGAAGGCTCCGCCGGAGGAGATCGCTGTGATCTTCTCAGATACGGCCAGGGAGATCTGGGAGGCTGAGACAGGTCAGAAGTTTGCAGCATCTTTCCCTGCGAAGGAATATAGCAATAAATCGTTTCATGCACCATTCGCATCAGGTTCGTCCCGGTTCGATGCCATGATAATTTGTCCTGCATCGATGGGAACGCTGGGCAGGATTGCTAACGGCACATCGGATGACCTGATCTCGCGTACTGCTGATGTGATGCTTAAGGAGAGAAGACGGTTGATCCTGGTACCGAGGGAAGCTCCATACAATCTCATACATATAAATAATATGAAAGCGGTGACTGAGGCCGGTGCTATAGTTTGTCCTGCCTCGCCATCATTCTACAGCAATCCTGCAACAATTGAGGATCTTGTTCTGACAGTAGTTGACCGGATTATTGACCTTGCCGGATTTGAGAATAACGGGTTCAGATGGATGGAGAATGGTTGACGACAGGATCATAAGGTTTTTCAGGAAACATCATGTTCTTACCATAGCCACTACGGTAGAAAATGAACCATGGTGCGCTAATTGTTTTTATGTCTATCTGAAGGATGAAAACGCCCTGGTTTTCACCTCGGATCATGATACACGTCACGGGCAGGAGTTTTTGAAAAACAGTCTTGTCGCCGGATCAGTGGTACTGGAGACCATAGTTATCGGAAAGATCCGGGGGATTCAGTTCCAGGGGACCATCTCCGAACCCGGTGCAGACATGCTTCGGAAAGCAAAAAATGCATATTTAATGCGGTTTCCTGTGGCAGCCCTGATGGATACGACCTTATGGATTGTTAAACTCACCCATATTAAGATGACGGATAACAGGATGGGGTTTGGGAAGAAGCTGATCTGGACACACGACACACGACACACGACTCACGGCACACATCCTGCAGCTCAAGATTATAATCAATAGAATTGCTATGCACCTCTCAGAGGCATACCTGAAAAGTACAACATTTCAATTGAGTATTAATCACGAAATATCTAAATATAATCTATTCTGAATATCTTGATTTAATAAGATTTGAAAGCATTCCGGAAATGCCTTTGCACTCATTTGAAAAATATTCCTTTTCAGTATCTTCAAGATATCCAACTTTATAGGAGATAATAATTTGAGTATACAATTCAGCTGTTGATCCTTTCGCAATATAAAAATGTTTTACAGCTTGTTTGTCAGTTCCCAACTCGTCTCCTTCGGAAATATTGCTGGATATACTCACTGAAGATCTTCTCATCTGATCCTTAAGCCCAAAATCCTTTTTTAAGGATTTATTGTTCTCTGTTACATTGTAAATAGAAACAGCTAATTCAACGGCTCTGTGTCATACTTTAAGATTTTCAAAATTACTCATTTCACAGCGAGATTTAATTGTTAGCACTATTACAAAACAAATTTAAACAGAAAGCTGCACAATTAAAATCAATGTTGCTGAATTATTCACTTGATATTACGCCGTGTGTCTTGTGTCGCTAGCCGTGTGTCGTTCGTCCAATTCCTAAATTTCACTATCTTTATAACAAAAAAAAACTTTATTAATCATGTTCTCAGGAATAGTCGAAGAAGCTGCAGAAGTTGTAAAACTTGTAAAGGACCAGGATAATCTCCACATCACAATGAAATGTTCATTTACCAGTGAACTGAAGATCGATCAGAGCATTTCACATAACGGAGTATGCCTTACGGTTGTGAGGAAGGATGGTGAGACCTATACTGTGACTGCAATAAAGGAGACCCTTGACAAGTCAAACCTCGGATTGCTGAAACCCGGCGACAAGGTCAATCTTGAACGAAGTACTAAGCTGGACGGGCGCCTTGACGGGCATATGGTGCAGGGGCATGTCGACCAGACGGCTGAATGCACCAGTGTCAGGGAAGCTGGAGGGAGCTGGTATTATACCTTCAGGTACGAACCGGCTCAGGATGATTACATTACCGTTGAAAAAGGATCCGTATCCGTGAATGGCGTAAGTCTGACAGTGGTCAACTCAAAGCCAAAGTCGTTCGAAGTGGCAATTATTCCCTTTACCTGGGAGGTTACCAATTTTCACCAGATAAAAAAGGGAACGATCGTAAATCTGGAATTTGATATATTAGGCAAATATATAGCCAGGATAGTGAAGCAGCAACTGGGCTCAATGCGATAATTTTGTGTCCTGACCTGATCATGGGTTATAGTTTCGGGGAGCTGAAAGAGTTATGGTTTACCATAATGATGATCAGCATGACTCTTAAATAGGATAAGAGCGCTGGAGGATTTATGAGAAGGGAGAATGAATGAGCCTGCCCCGATCGCAGTATCGTGGATTAATGGATTTTGACTTTTGATACAGCCACTGGAGCTTATGTAAAAAAAAAGTATTATCTTACCTTTTCGATCTTTGTATATAATTTTTTTAAGGTCTCCCTATGAAAATAAGTATTAAAATAGTCGTATTTGCAGTTTTGGCATTTTGTTCCGGAACAGCGCATGGTCAGGATGATTATGTAGCCCTTACAAGTTCGCAGATACTTAAGGGATTGAATGACAGAGCTTTTTTGAATTCTGTGTTATCCGGAGATGGGTTTACCCTGGTAAAGAGCTCGAAGATCTATACCCTTAAGACAGGCTATTATGAATACTGGCAATATAAGTCTGAGATCTTTGTCGACATAATATACAACCAGACAAAGGAAAATACTATTATAGTGAGGGTGAACAAGGATTTTAAAGAGCTGTCTGAAAGGTTGATTCAGACATTCCCCCATAAACGCAACCAGGAGTATGAAGATCATATAGAAGATATCAATTTTACCCATATTGACAAGAATACGGCTTACACTCTGAGATATAATAAGGAAGGTGAATATGTGGGAGTAGATATCTGGTTTGATGATCCTTTTTACTATTTCCAGTATACAAGTCTGAAATAACTATTTCTTCAACCTTTTTCTGTTTACCGGTAGTCCCTCTTTTTTCCATGCTATGATTCCTCCGTCAAGTGAATAGACTTCAGGAAAGCCTTTGCCGGAGAAGCGTCTGGCAACTCTCTTGCTCCGGAATCCGGAGGTACAGTAAAGAAAAAGAGAGTTTTCTTTATTCAGTGTATCTGCAGAAATTTCAAGGTTTCCGGATGATGGTATGTTTATTGCATTCGGGATTCTTGATTTTTTGTATTCAAAAAACTCTCTCACATCGATAAGTATTGCTTTGTCATCATTCTTCATTGCCATCTGAAACTCAGCAGGACCGAGTGAAATGTATTTCAGGGAATCAGGTGCCTGCCCGGTGACGTTATTGAATAAGATCAGCAAGCCAATAAATAAGATCCACTTCGCACTCATCTCAGGGTTTGCTTTTAAAGGTCAGAAATATCTTATAAAGATAATATGCTGATGAGATATTTTTATTTAATTCTTTGATCAGGATTTGGTATAAATGGATAATTTCTTTTAACCACGGAGTTCAGGGGAGTTTCGCTGAGTTGCACGGAGTCTCTGAAGAAACAAAAAAGCTGCCTGATTTAGGCAGCTTCTGTTATAACGATTTGTATTTTTATATCTTCTAAACCCTGTGCCTCACACCTCACGCCTCACGCCTCAAACCGCTCACCTTACTTCTGCTTCATCTTGGCATCCATACTCAGAGTAGCATGAGGAACTGCCCTCAGTCTTTCCTTTGAAATGAGCTTTCCGGTCTCGCGACATATACCATATGTTTTGTTCTCTATCCTTACCAGGGCTGCCTGAAGATGTTGAATGAATTTTTGCTGTCTTTGAGCAAGACGACCTGCCTCCTCTTTGGATAAAGTGGTAGCTCCCTCTTCCAGAACTTTGAAAGTAGGAGAGGTATCCATGGTATCATTGCTCTCTTCATGAGTAATGCTGGACTTCAGAATTTCATAATCTTTCCTGGCTTTGTCCAGCTTCATAAGGATGATCTGTCTGAACTCCTCAAGCTCATCATCAGAATATCGTGTCTTCTCAGCCATAGTCTAAGATTTTGAATTGTTTAATTATCCGGCAAAGGTAGAGAAATTTTATTAATTAAAAAATCAGCCGAATTTTAGAAAATAGAAGTCAATTTCCATGCATTCTGTGAACCTCTGTTTTGCGTTTTTTGCCCCCCAACCCCAACCTGCTTTTCGTTTTTGCACACCAACCCCCCAAATGGGGGCTAATTACTTCTCGCTTTCCTGAACAGTATATTCCACCACGACTTCCAGAAATACACGAAATCGGTGTAATTGGGAGATTTATCATAGGACTCCAGGTATTTCATTTCGGATTTCTGGATCTGTTCCAGATCATCGGGCATATCGGCATAGAAGGGAGGAATCAGTCCGGGCTTATATTTAATGCGTCGCTCCTGTACTTCCTTGTCATAGAGCTCGAAATAGTGTTTGCTCAAGGGTCTCACACCGACAAGCTTCATATCTCCCCTTGCATAGTTTATCAGCATAGGAAGTTCATCGAGCCATATCTTCCTGCACACTCCGCCCCAGGAGGTTATCCTGAAATCATTTTTGAACTTGCCCCCATTTTGCAGGTCATGAAGCTGGTAGACATAATCCTGGATAAACTCAGAATACGGGTGCATTGTACGAAGCTTATAGACCTTTATTAATTTGCCGTCCCTGCCGATCCTTGGCAGGGCGATGAGAGGGCCATACATTCTTCCGTCCATAGGGATAGGCGCTCCGATTTTCCTTGCCTCAATGCATAGCTGGTTCCCAATAAATGATTCCTGCTTGATTATGAATCCTGCCCGGGAAAGCCTTCCAAGGGCCTCGGCCCTGGTAATGACAGCATTCTCACCCCTTGTAAGGAAGAAATAGAGTTTACGGGTAAATTTGATTTTCGGGAGGACTCTTTTAATTATGAAATCGAATGTATAGTAGATCCAGTTCAGCACAGGAGGATACTTATTCAGCAACCTGGTTTTTCTCTGGTCTTTTGTTTCAACACAGCAGAAAAAATATCCCTTTGTTTCAAGCTTGTCATTGACAGCCTCTATGAAGCTGTTTAGGTTTTTAATATCATTCAGCCTGTGCAGGTTGATGATATAATCATATTTATCATGGACAAGGCCCTTAATATTGAAGAGTGTTGTTGTTGACAGTACGGCTGCCTTGTCTGTCAGTTTGGGACCCGTGATCTGCAGAACGGCGTTGGCCATTTCTTTTCCGCATTCCTTCTCAATTGCGCCGATTATCCCGGGACTTATTTCCGCATGATCGGTATGGTGATTCCCGTTTCCATTTCCGTTCATTCCCATTACCAGGTCATACTCGCTGGGCAGTCTGAAACTCTTGTATCTTTGATACTCCTCCGTGTCCTGCACGAGAGCTTTCTTATAGGCAATATAAGCTGAGCCAAACAGAAGTTCAAAAATTGTAGCCAGTCCGGCAGTACCAAATACTACTATCCTGGAATATGAATATTCCCTGAAAAGGTACATAATCAGGGCAATGATTGAAATGGCAACGAAATTACTGCTGAGAACCCTGGTGAAAAGTTTAGTGAAATTGATGATCTTTCCGCGATGCATTTTACCGTTAACAAGGGAGACAATTATCCAAACCAGGGCCAGACCGGCAAAAAACGGGATATGCGACGGGACGTACGATTTTAGCCCTGAAGGCTTGGTGGCAGCTATGGTAAGAAATGATATTGCCAGTATGATAATATCTGCCAGTAGGGTGATTGATCTGAACTTACGTTTCTCCATAGGGTTATAGGACCTGAATGGCTGTACCTGCCGGTAAAGTAACTAAAAACCGGCCTATTTTATTACCGGTTCAGAGAATATTAATCAAAAAATATGAAGGGTTAACGTAAAAGACGGGAAGATAAGCCGGCAGGCAGGTGTGATTCTCTGTTCTTTGCTGTTTTTGCCCCCCAACCCCCCTAAAGGGGGGCTAATACCTGGTGTTACTCCGAAAGTAAGAGTATATATCCAGCAGATTCCCCCTTTGAAGGGGATAAGGGGGATGTTTTAGTTCATAGCACAGGGCACGGGGCACGGGGCACAGGGCACGGGGCACGGGGCACGGGGCACGGGGCACAGGGCACAGGGCACGGGGCACGGGGCAAGAGGCAGAAGGCATAAGTGAGGTGATCGGTAGGCTGATTCCCCCTTTGAAGGAGGTAAGAGGGATGTTATAAACTTAAAATCCTGCAGTTACTCCGAAATTAAGGGTAGTTTTTTTCCCGTAAAAATACTTTGGGCTCCACCTTTCGTCACCCCTGATGTTGCTTGAAACTACTGAGAACCAGGTGTAGAGGTCGTTGATTATCTGGTAAGAAGCTTTTACTCCGGCGGATGTATTATGCCATTGTATGGAAGCCAGCGGAGGGTTCCCGATACGTGAGCCGCCCAGTTCGGTATAATCCGGACCACGGATTGCATCTGAGAAGAACAGATTGATATCCATTGTTCGCACGGGACGATAGTCGAAGGCAAGATACCATTCCCTGGAATTATCCTTAAGATAATGACCCATGTTGAAATTGTTTGTTTCAAAGGTGGTTGTCGGGACATTATGCTGATAAGTAAGCGGGTAGGTGTATGTAAATTCAGTTGTGAATGACAGGTTGTCAAAGGGAAGATCAGTTAACTGGAATCCGGCTTTGTAGCTCAGGAAATTCCATTCATCAGGGTTTGTAATTCTTCTTACGGAAAACTCATCTATAAAAACGTCGGCATACAGATGGACTTTCCTTATCTGACGGGAGCTGATATCAAAAAACATCTGTGAATTCATGTTATTGATACCTGATGACAGGGAATGATCTACAGATTTGTAAAACAGGAATGGTATCAGATAGGCAGGATTTACATTTTCATAATCATAGACAATACTATTACCAAAGGAGATATTGAGATTTTTAAAAGGTACAAATGTAAACATGTTTGCCGCCACATATTTTTTGTGATAAACCTCGCGATAATCTGTACCGTAGCTGTTCATGACCCAGAATGAGCTGGCGCTGTCAACCACCATGGAAGTCAGCCAACCGTGAAAGTAATTGAAATTAAACCACTTTACGGGAGCGATCTCCAGTTTCAGCTGAACAAAGGTAGGGTTATTGCCGCCGAAAATATTTGCGCCGTTATAGTTGTCACCCCATTGGAGCCTGTCCTTTACAAGTCCTATATTACCCCATTTCCATGACCAGGTAACACCACCCTGCATTTCGCTCCAGTCGGTACCGTTTTTAATATGTCCGCCTTCCCTTTGAGTGAGATATTGAGGTTTTCCCAGCAGAGGCTTTTCGTGATTGTCGCGAAGGGAAGCATAGAAGCCCCACCTGCCCATATATCCGCGCATTTCCGCACCGTTTCGCATGTATGTTGCTTTTCCTGAGGAATTTGTGAAGAGCTCTCCACCCAGGATAGGGTTTACGGTAAGTGAAAATAGTGAATCCTTGTAATAAAAAAGATCGAGGCGTCTGTTCCAGTCCTTCCCCGGTTGAAACTCCTTACCGAAATCCTTCAGGTAGAAGTCGAGCTCCTTCTGTTGTCGTGGAGTCAGCTGGTCTCTTTTTTCATCAGCTTCCCTCAGACGGTTTGAGATGAAGAGTCTTGAGTAGGGTTTTACTGTTGAATTGATCTCAATTATCTGGTTATTTGCCAGTTCATCCAGGAAATCGTACACACCTGTATTTTTGACAGGATGGGGTACTTCCTGAGAGAAAAGGTTCTTATTGAGGATAAGTATATTGAGGAAGAATATTATTAAAAGAGTTTTTTTCAAGAGGGTCATTTAATGATTTTATGAACAAATATAGGATTATTTAACATACGTTAGCTTCATGGCAGCATCCGGCAAGGGGCAAGGGGCACGGGGCACGGGCTCAGGGCACGGGGCACGGGGCACGGGGCACGGGGCAAGGGGCTCAGGGCACAGGGCAAGGCACGGGGCACGGGGCACAGGGCACAGGGCACGGGGCTCAGGGCTCAGGGCATGGGGCTCAGGGCTCAGTTGTACGGCATGCGGCCTTCAGCCTTCTGCCACGTTGGTTTTAAATGCAGAGGTCAATCCTTAATACACCGTACTGAAAATCCATTTCCTTTTATACTCGGAACTCTACGAAGAGAGCTTTTGTCCCATTGTATCATCCAGATTGAATGATCAAAATCATTGTCGTATGGAGAAGTGCTCCACCAGTAGCCTCTTTGTCCAAGCAACTCGAAATGCCCGATTGCCCATCTGCCACCACCGGGAAGAGCAGTAAAGTTCTCACTGTTGGCAGCTCCAATATTCTGACTTTTCCAGTGGGTGCTGACACTCTCTTTAAGCATGGCACCTGCATATTGCTCACCTCCAAGATTTTTAAGAAGTGTTATCCAGTCATCATCGCTCGGAACACGCCAGCCTGTCGGACAAAGTTTTCCTGATTCTACTGTATAACCATTATATAATGCACCATATACTTTGCCAAAAGTATTATAATTATTCTTATACCAGCAATAAGCATTGGTAGTCAGGTCGTTCCATTCATCACCCCTGACCAGGGGTATTGCAGAGCCATCGTTGTACCTGGTTGACTTTAGGTTCTCAGCCATCCACAATTGGGAGCCTATTTGTACAGTTTTATAAATATTTCCTTCAAAGTCTGTCACTTGGGCATTAGCAACAAAGTGCAATGAAACAGAAATAACTATACATCCTATTACAGAGTAAGTTTGCTTCACAATCCAAAACATAAATTACTTATAAGGGTCGAAGATCTCTTCATTAAAGATACAACGTTAAAAGGTAAATTCAAGCTTTTTGCGTTAAAAATGTAATTTGTCTTACTTATTATGATTTTTTCTGCAAATACATGAACCCCCTCCGGCTGTTGCACGGCCATCTACCCCGAATGGGGCGAAAAATGAAATCCCATTAGGGTAATTAGTGCAATGTATATTAATTTATTAACCGCAAAACCATTAACCCCCGATACTTAGATCGGTGCAGGCTCCGGATTCGCAAAGTCCAGATAACAATCGGATTAATATCATCGTTTTGTCTTTGCGAACTTTGCGTCAACTTAGTGTGCTTAGCGGTTAAGAAAGACTTTTGATACAGTCTCTAAACGGTCGGTCCTGTTTCGTCAGGGCAGGCAAAAAATGAACAAAGGATATATATCTAGACAAAGAAAGTAACATTTATATTATCTTTGACCGGACTTAATATTCCACTCTGCAATGGATGTGAACGAAACATTAAAAGCTGAAGAAACGCTTTTTGTACCTAAAAATAAGGTTGAAGGGAAATGGTATGCAATTTACACCAAACCCCGTGCTGAAAAGCTCGTTTATCAGCGGCTTATGGAAGAGGGTGTGGAGACTTTCCTTCCTCTTCAGAAGACTTACAGGAAATGGAGTGACCGCAAGAAGCTTATTGAAAAACCTTTGCTTCCTTCCTATTTATTTGTAAAGACCAAATCAAAAAATTTTCACCTTACATACCGTGTTCCCGGAGTTGTAAAATTTGTCTCTTTCGAAGGCAAGCCGGTGGCAATACCGCAGAAGCAGATCGATAACCTTATACTTCTTGTCAACAGTGATGCTAAAATTGAAGTCACGTGTGAGAACTTTGCCGCAGGTGATCAGGTTGAAGTTGTGAACGGCGCCCTTGTGGGTCTGACCGGTGAACTGATACAGATCGGCAAGAAGAACCGGGTTGTTATCAGGATAGACAGACTCGATCAGAACCTGATGCTGAAGATCCCGAAGGCGTTTTTGCGGAGAGTAGGGACTAGTTGAACTGGTTGAACTGGTTGAAAAAGTAGAAAAAGTAGAAAAAGTTGAAAAAAGATGAGAGAGCCTTTCCCCGTCAACCCTTCAACCCCTTCAACCTCCTTCAACCCTTTACCCACTACAACCACTACCCACTATCTCAATTACTGCAAAAATTTTATCTACAATAACCATAACAGCTTTCCAACTCTGCCGGGATAATAGAGCAGTACTTTAAATCCTTCACAGCCGTATCTCTTCTTCATCCATTCCAATGACGGGAAAATATCTCCTATTAAATACCTTAATCTGTACTTCAGGGGTACACTCATAATAGCAGCCTTATATGCTGCTTTGCGATATTCAGGTTTATTGTCTTGTATAGGGTTATCAATAAAACTATCAGGAATATTAAGATTTACAGCTTTATCAAGTATTGTGATATCTGCATAAAGCCGAAGCTGACAGGTTCCTTGGAGCATATGTCTTGTATAATGCTTTATAAGATATTCCAATTGCATATCATTTGAAAGAATCCAGGCCTTAGAAGTTCCGATATTGAGTCCGACCGGATTATCAAAAGGATCCGGATTTTTCTCCTTCTTCATAACTTCAGATTCAAAAAGTGTGTTATGAATATCAATCGCATAGCCATTTTTATATAATGTCGGCAAGTGCTTGCCGGTGTTGAGTATAATTTTTCTATGCAGGGTAGACTTTATCATTTGGTGTGAAAAACCATTTTGCTGTAAAAGGCTCCAGGCTTTAAGGGAATCCTCGTACTTTACAAGTATATCATTGTCGTTCATCTGGCGCAATCCCTTTGACCCATAGATAGTATGTTCGAGCGCCATACCCTTTAAAAGAATATGTTTTATCCCGGCATTAGAAAGAATAATATTTACATCCTTCCACTGCTCTGAAAGCCAGATATTTCTTAATATGCTCTGCATATAGCCGTTCTCCAGAATTGCCATGATTTTTTCAGGGATCTCAGATACAAGTCCTGACTCCTTCAGATTGTAAGTGGCAAGAGCAATTATCCCATGGTCGTTTATCAGTTTGACGAGCTTTTGCCAATCCTGGACATCTCTTATCAGATTTGACAAGAGCACCCTGTTTTTTTCATCGAAAGGGTAACGGCATAATAGTGAAAGGAGCTCTCTCATATTATGGGTAAAGTTAATTCAATTATCAATTGAGAATTAATACAAGGATATTGAAGGGATGATGGAAGGATTATTTCAGGTTCCACAACCGCCTTATCTCCGGGACTTATATATCCGGGTTCTCATTTTTAGATATATAATTGAAGATATTGATCCCAAGGGATATCTCGTGATTATTGAAAGCTCCCATGGTAATATTGGTTGCAAAATTAAAATTGTACGCTATTTTCAATCCCTTGTCAATATTGGCACCAATGCCGAACCCAAAAACTCCCTGGTCGCGGAATACCAGGCTTCCCCATATTTTCTTGCTGTACATAGCCTGAGCGGCAACCTCAACCTGGCTTTTTACATTTTTCCCACCTCGTACTATCAGCAGTGGTGAAAGATCCCATTTCTCATTTATAGTATAAAGATATGTCCCATGGAGCTGAAAATTATAGAGAGGATTATACTGAAGGTCAACCTCCTTATAACTTGCATTCCCAAAACTAAGATTGGAGAAAAGGATCCCTGCCTCCAGACCCTTCCATGTCCATACGGCAGAAATGTCACTCATGAACTTCAGCTTCGAGTTTATATCCATACTTACCAATGAAGGATCAATTGTGTAATGCGGATCATTGTAGAAATCCAGAAGGTTCAGTCTGTTCTTATAAACTCCCATGGAAAGGCCAAACATGATATGATGATCCTCGTTTATCATAAGATTATAGGAATAAGATCCAAGGATATACAGCTGGTTGAATATGCCGGCTTTGTCATAGATTATCTTACCCCCATAGCCGGCATTTTTCATAAATCCAAAAGCATCATTATAAGAGATTCGCAGTGTCTTGGGACCACCATCTATTCCTGACCAGTCACTCCTGAATCCCATAATAAGGTATTTGGGATTATAATTCCCGGCATATGCCGGCGAAAAGGAATATTTATCCATGAAATAATTCTCGGATATGGGAGCTTGTTGACCAAACACTGAGGTCATGGTTAACAAGAAGAGCAATATGCAGGATAGGTTTTTCATATCAGGTTGGTATTTGCACGGGGCACAGGGCACAGGGCATGGAGGCAAGCAGGGCGCAGGGCACGGGGCACGGAGCACGGAGCACAGGGCGAAAAGCACGGGGCGCGGAGCACAGAGCTCAGGGCGCAGGGCGCGGGGCACAGAGGGAAATGTTTTGTGTCCGGGGAACAGCCTGCGTTGTTATATAATTGAATCTCCATGATGGTTTTAGATATAAGAGTCCTTTAACAATTCAATGATTTACGGAAGTTTGTGATTTTCTTACTTAGTACAATCAGGTTGGGATATACGACTTGCCTCTCCCCGGTTGTAATTATTTTTCTTCTCTCGAAAATGTGAAGGATATTTGCACATTCGAAAATTGACCGTCTTGAAATATTAAGAAAATTTGCAAAATCTTTATCGGAAAAAGATCCGGAACCTTCGGCAATATTATTAGAAATGCTCATTGCTGCCGCTCTCAATTGTTCTGCAATTTTGTAAAGTCTTTTATTATCAGCTTTGTCTGCAAAGTCAAATAAAATGTCTGAAACCTGATTAGCTTCTTTCCAGATATCCAACTGTTCGAATCTAAAATCTTCCATAATACATTTCAATAAAACTTATATCTAACATTAACTCATATACAGCCTTCTTCGCTTCCGCCCCTCGCTCTTTATTCCATGCTCTGTGCCCCGCGCTCCGTGCCCTGCGCCCTGCGCCCCGTGCTCTATCCCCGTGCTCTTTGCCCCGCGCCCTGAGCCCCGTGCTCCGTGCCCCGTGCTTCTTGCCCCGTGCCCAGCCTTCGCTGCAGCTTCGGCTGGCAAAGCCCGTGCCCCGTGCCCAGCCTTCGCTGCAGCTTCGGCTGGCAAAGCCCGTGCCCCTGCGCCCTGCGCCCCTACCTCACAATATTCACCGTTCCCTTCACCGTACCCTCATGCTCCGTCTTAATAATAAAGTAATATGCTCCCTCAGGCAATGGATTACCGTCAGATCTTCCATCCCAGTGGTTGTTGTAATCAGGATCTGAAAATACCAGCTTACCCCAGCGATTATACACCTTAACATTGGTTTTTCCCCAGGCGGCAAGGTCAGGCAGCTCCCAGTAATCATTAAAGCCGTCATTGTTTGGTGTAAAGAGATTCATGATATCCTTATGGGTAGAATAGATCTCCACCGTTGCAAAAGCCTCTGCCGGAAAAATATTCTGATCCCCCGGATAATAGGCACGAATCTGAACATCGCCTTTACCCACACCAGTCAGCAGATTATTGGAAACCGTGGCCCTGGTGATATCGAGGCTTTCAAAAAGCACGGTTACTCCTGCACTGCTTGTGGCAGAAAGTGTAAAAGTATCTCCAAAGAGTAATTTATCAGGTACCGCGGAAAATATAATTGTTTCCTCCAGTTTGTTTACTGTCAAGAGCTGTTGAACGTCATCAGCCGGATTAAAGGTTTCATCACCGGGCTGGGATGCGGTTATTATGCTTGACCCCGCGCCAACAATATGAATCTGATCATTTACTATTGTGGCAACAAATGTATTTTCACTTGTATATGAAACTGGTAACCCTGAGCTTGCTGAGGCTGAAAGAACAAAATCAGGATCTCCGTACGTTTTATCCGGAAGCGGGTCAAAAGTAATGGTCTGGTCTTCTTTAGCAGGATTATTTACGGTTAGTCTGTTTGTATACCTGGCAGGAGCATAGGTAGCATTACCTGCCTGACGTGCTGTAATATCGCTCGTGCCGGCTGAAAGAATAGTTACATTACTTCCTGATATAGTAGCCACAGACAGCTTTGAACTGGAATATGTTATTCCAAGACTGCTGCTTGATGTGGCTCCCGGATTAAAAGGCGGGTCACCTATTATTTTTTGAGGTATTGCAGGAAAAGTTATTGTCTGGGCTTTAAGTGTAACTGGCTGATCCGTGAATGAAAGAAGGAATCCTCCTGCAGATCCGCTAATAGTTCCCTGTGTGTACGATATTAGAACAGTTTCAGTACCTGTCAGGGGGGTAGCCAGATAAAGAACAATCGTTCTTTGGTCACCTGTTTTAAGTTTTGCAGAGTCGATAGCTGCCTCTACTCCATTGACTGAAACTGTAAACTGACTTTGTTTTCCCGTTGGATCAGCCATTGTAATATCGAACTGGACCTCTGCATTCTTGCCTTTTGCTGTATATAGAAGATTCGGAACAGCGGCAGAAGCGACATTTACGGTAATTGTTCCTTCGGGGGAGTCTCCATTGGCGTCATTAAATTTAAACTTGAAGTTTCCAACTCCGTTGCCTGTACTCCCGCTTGCGGCATATATGATGTAATGATTTGCATTTGTTACGGTTGCAGGAACGGAAGTGATCTGACTGCCTCTGGTACCTGCGTTATACTGGTAAAGTGCACCCTGTGCAGGTAAGGAAGTGACTATTGCACTTTTAGGGCTTGCATCTCCTCCGGTATACTGCAGCATGATGCTTTTATCCACAAGCTGCTCTGTCCAGATCGTTCTGGGAACAGGAACTAACGGCGGGCTCAGGCTGACTGTAAAACTTTTGACTTCGCTCCAGGTGAAACCTGTACCATTTGAGGTGAAGACGGTCCAGTAGTATGTTGTATTGGGAATCAAACCGTTTAATGTGTAGGATAACGCAGAACCGGCATTATAGCTTATGGCGCCTACCAGGTCAGGGTTTGTAGCGATCTGTAGGGCATAGACAGCAGCATCTGTGGAGGCCTCCCACTGAAAAGTATTATCGGTCCCGGTTACAGCTCCTTCTGTGGGACTGATAAGATCAGTGATCCCTGGTTCCGGAAGGGTCAGGTTTGTTGTTAGATAAACGCCAAGGTACATGGCATCAGTGTCGGTAGTATAGGTATCTCCTGAGGGTGTAAAGGTGATTGCCTTTGAAGTCGAAACTGCAGCAGGATCAAGATATGCATATTGTACTCCGGCGGACCCGTCGATATTCTCGATACCGATTGTTGCACTGTTCCCTGTTGCCCTCTGGTTGTCTTTAAGGACGATCATCCGGTATTGGATCTGAATTTTATTTCCGGATTCATACAGGATAACATAGAATGTTCCCAGGTAAGGCGGTGTTGTATAAAACGCCATATTCCGGAACTGGACTATTAATTTTCTGTTGGGGGCTGCGCCGATTGTTTTATACAGGACATTTCCAAAAGGATCAACCACAAGATCATCCCAGAACGGAGCAATAAAATTGTTTGGGACAGAGGCAGAAGGAATATTGACATTAACGGGGCTATCCTGGCCTGATCCAAAGGTTAAAAGTCCATTGGGACTGATATAAAACTGCGTATAAGGATTATTAAAAAATGTAAAGGTAAAGCCTATATTAAAAGGACCGTAAAAGCCATCATTTGAATATCCTGTTCTTGCAGTATTTCCAGGATATATTTCTTCGGCCGGCTGGGCTGCTGCCCTGAGTGCCAGGAAAAGAAAAACTATAAAAATTATATATCGGAGTTTCATTCTGGGTGGTTAGGTTATCGGTTGGTTGTGTTACTGTCAGAGGTTGTACTTGAAGCGCATATTTTACATTTGAGGTTATCAATAAGAGTCTGATTTAATATAAAAGGGTTGAATATATTATTAAGAATTTTCAAATTCTGACTAAAGGTAATAAATATTTTAAATATATTCCTATACATTATTATTAGATAGTTTTATGAAAAAATATGACAGTTAGTGCAATAGGGGGCTGATACTTATTGAACAGCACCCGCTGCTGCACTCTGATTTCCTTTTGAGCGAGGACTTACCTGATACGGATCGAGGTCAGAAACTCCAAAACAAATAAAATGATTTAGATCTTTAGACAAATGGAGGCGATGTGATTTTTCTTAATAAAAAAGAGCACCCTTAAGTGCTCTTATTCGTGCTAAATCTTACTGTTACCCGAAATGGTTTATCGCCGAAACGGACTTTTAAATGTATTGTCAACACCCTGGTTTTTACGGTATAGCTCCTCCCTTGGAGGAGGGTCCGGAGGTATTGTTGTCATCATAACAAGGGATATTAAGTTATCCACTTTTATTATGGTAACCTCAGGTTTTTTGTATGATTTTCTGGATAATATTTTATTCTCTGTAGACTTCAATTGCAAAGAGATAAATTCTAATGTTACAAAAATACTTTTTTTAAATAGATAAACAAATTTATAATACACCTAACGACACAATTGCATAACAGCTTAAAGGAACAATAAAAAGGCAATCTGGTTCAAAAACTGACATCCATACTCTCAAATTTCTTTGAGCTTTTTCACAGTGCCCTATGCTCTTTGCTCTGAGCCCCTTGCCCCGTGCCCAGCCTTCGCATCTGCTTCGGCTGGCGAAGCCTGTGCCCTGTGCCCAGCCTTCGCATCTGCTTCGGCTGGCGAAGCCTGAGCTCCATGCCCCGTGCCCCGTGCCCTGAGCTCCATGCCCTGAGCCTACTTCACCATCACCTTCCCAACATACCTCCTGGCCGCAGCCCTGATCTCAACTATGTATATGGCATTTGGCAGCCTGACAGGTATTGAAATCAAAGAATTAGTTGAAAAATAATTATTGTCTGATCTATATACAACTTTTCCAGTCAGATCTGTGACCCTGACAGATCCATTTTTCCCATTCCACTCCTCACCCAGGGTCTGGATGTTTATAAAGCCTGACGAGGCATAGATATTAAAATTGCCAGTTGAGCTGATGGGATCTTCAACTGCTGTTGAACTATTACTGATCTTTAACAGGAAACGGTCCGATATTATTCCGGGTGAAGCTGAAAACGATAATTCCGGTGTTGTTTTCAGGTTTGTTTCAATGCCGGTAGTTTTATCGGTAAGGGTAACCTGGTAATTATCAAGTCCCTGTAACTGTGTAGCAGTGAGAGAATGATTTCCGCTTGAAGTAATATTGACAACAATTGGAATTTCAGTTACAGGATCAGGAAATGGTAATCCGTTTATGGCAAATTTTATTCCTTCCGAAACAGTATAAATATATGGATATGTATCTGAAATAAATAGTTTTGGTGCATCGAAATCATAATCCTGACCTGATTTTGCATCATTACTGAATCGGACGACTGTATAATCATCATAACCGCCTGAAGAAAGATTTAGTCTTACCAGGGGTATTATTGTTTCCCCTTTGTACCGCGCAGCGATACTCCCGTTAACCCTTGCAGAAGCAGGCAAATTGATTGCATTCCCAGTTGAGTAGGTTTTTGTAAAAAAGCCCTGCATGGGTGGAATAATACCTGTAACTCCAGGTGCGGAACCTACTCCGTTTACATAATATACAATAGCACCACTATGGTTGAAGTAGATAGCCTTACTTGTGTTTAATGGATAGCCAGGATCATTTGCAATCTGATCCCAGTCAAGTCCTGATGAAAATGGATTACCAAGCAGATTAAGTCCGAATATTGCGGGCTGATCAGGGTCTTTGACAGTATAACTCAGATTGGCTACCACGCTCCCTGTATTTAGCTGACCCTGCAGTGTATAGAGATGATCTGAACCAAAGTAATGGTTATAACCTTTCCCCGGGATGAGATGATCAAAAGTGGGACCTGTTAATGGAGACCCGTACATGTAGCCATCAAATGCTACCCATCCTATAAGTAAATCGGCAGCAGCAAGACTTTCAACCCATTGTGCAAGATCCAGTGTGTTGCTTGTAATAACATTTGTGCTCAAAGAAGTAAAAGGGGAAGAGATATAATGCCAGTTAGGACCGATAAGTTCCTGCACCTCCTTTAAGGAAAAGCTGGACTTGAGCATCATTTCCGAGATAAGAACTGCAGATCAATGAGCTGATTCCGGTTGCGTCTGATTCAAGTCTGAGAGTGCCGCTATTTGTTAATGCTCCAAGTGTTGCTTGAGCTCCCGGGTTGAGAACCATAAGTTTACCGGCACCAATTGTAAAATCCTGAGCTGAGGAGCCTGTAGGATAATTAGTAGCTCCTGAAGGGATAATAACATCTTGAGATGAAGTGGGTACACCCTGATCCCAATTACCTGGTGTAGCCCAATCTGTAGAGGAGGCAGTTGTTTTCCACCTGGAATACTGATCTTCGTAAGCGCCAATGTCATAAGGCCCTATGCGCGAGTTTCCAATAAAATCTGTAGGAATTGAAGGACTTGGAGTTATACCTGCGTCTCGACATGGAGATATAAAATTAATTGACCAGTCAGTTCCGTTTGTTGCGTTAAAATTGGGCCCAGAGGAATCATTATTTGAAGAATTTAGTAAAATACTATTTGTAAAGTTAGAGAGTGGAATCGTGCCAGCAGGTCCGTATACTCTTTGTAATGCTGAGTTAATTAAATTGCTTTTTTTATAAGATCCTTCAAAATAAACATCATTAATAGAAGAAAAGCCCCACATAACTGTATTTGTAATAGTACTTGCATTAGCATATTGAACATATATGTTATTACCCTTTGCATTAGCAGTATTATTTACAATAGTGCAATTGGTAATTTTAGCCACACCAGTAATTGTTCCAATACACAAACCCCCACCACCGTATGAAGTTCCTAAACTTCGGTTACTTTCTATAATGCAATTTGATATTGATGGATATGAATAATCCCACAAATATATTCCACCTCCAGAATTCGCTGACGAATTATTTAATATATCACAAGTCAAAACTGTTGGGGACTTTGATTTGTTAATAAAAATTCCACCTCCGAATAAAGCATAGTTATTCCTTATCGAAGAGTTGGAAATAACGAGATTGCTGAAATCTGCTTGAATTCCCCCTCCATATCCATCAATGCCACTACCAGTTTTAGAACCAAATTCGATGATACAATTATCTATAATAGATGCTCCAGCAGCCCCCATGGATTGAAATGATATGTGCCCCCAGGAACTATTACCAGTTCCTTTTGTAAATGTGATTTTACTTGAAGGAGTTCCAACAGCATTTAACTGGCCTGTACCAGTAATTATAAGATTTGTACGAAGTGCGGTAAAAATTATGGTACTACCGGGTGAAATAGTTAGCTGCTCATTGTCTACATAGATATTACCATTAATGTATATATTTCCGCTCCATATAAGATTATCCAAAGGACCAAATGTCCCACTAAATGGGCTAGTAATTGTACCAAGACCAATCAATTGCCCGTATAAAGTCAACGGGGTCAATATTATAGTTAGAATGATTAATATCTTTTTCATTCTGCAATGTATTTAATGTTCCATTTTAAGACCCGTAACAACTTTATTTGGTTGCATTAGTAATTAATATGCACTCAACTTACAAAGATAATAATAATTGGCTAAGAATTGGAGGAAATATTTGAATATTGACGATCAGAAAAAAACGGTGGGAGGTCCCGCTGAATCCGGATTTTCGCTTCGCTTCTATATGCGGGATGTAGTGTGGATTGCTTTTTTGGCACTATGGATGTGAGCATAAGATTGCCACGCCCTCCTGCAAGTTTTTGCATAGGCTACATTGTGGGTACCGTCGGGCTCACAATGACCCGAAAGTAAGTTAATTTGTGGTTGTGAGTTGAACCGAGTTAAGTGTATTTCACTTTCATTGCGAGGCCCCGATGAGATCGGGGAGAAATCAATCTTATCAGACGTTTGGAATTTAACAAAAAATGTGCTGACTTGATTTGCATAATCTGAAATAACGAGTAAATTTGTTACTCATTAAACCTAACTAATGCTCAACAGTCTCATCACATCTCAAACCCGTATCAAGCTGCTGAAGAAATTTTTCCTCAACAGTAATACCCGGTCACATCTGAGGGGACTTGAATCTGAATTCGGTGAATCATCAAACGGCATACGCCTGGAACTTAACCGTTTTGAGGATGCAGGTCTACTGACCTCGCTCCGTGATGGCAATAAAAAACTCTACCAGGCAAATGCTGCACATCCCCTTTTTAATGATATCCATAGTATTATACTAAAGGAGACCGGGATAGACCGCGTTATCGAAAAGGTTATTCACCGTTTGGGTAATCTGCTGTCAGTTTACCTGATAGGGGATTTTGCGCATGGCAAGGACGGTCCTGTTATTGACCTTATTCTTGTAGGAGCCGATATCGATATGACATATCTGTCAAAAAAAGTGGTACAGGCAGAAGAACTTGTCGGACGAAAAGTAAATTATATAGTACTAAATCCGGCTGATGCTGAAGAGCATTTTCTGAATCTTAAACCATCAGATCTTTTGCCACTTTGGAATAGGGAGAATATTAAAGTGAATTTACATCAGTCCGTCTCTGACGGTTTCTGATAAATAAAATTAATGCAGTTTCAGTTTTCACAAAAAACTGCTGCAAACATAGATTGGATGGCCTTGTTGGACACTTTTACCCATGTGACTGACGGGGCGGGAGCTTGCCCAAGGGGCAAGTGGTATGACTAAATAATAAATCCAGAGGCGAGTTAAGGGTTGTTTCGTCGCCCCGCTGCGTGGGGCTCCTCGCAATGACAGTTTAAGTAAGCTGGGTTTTAGAAGCGAGATAAGGATTGCTTCACCCTCCTTTGCACCTTTGCCAAGGCTTCGGTGCAGAAACCGTCGGGTTCGCAATGACAGTGCCACCAAGTTTGATTGCTTAACCACCAAAACAAGGTTTACTTTCATAACCTGTCATTGCGAGGAGCGAAGCGACGAAGCAACCCTTCCCGATAGTCCCCAATCACACTTTCATAAAGTCGACATGAAAGGTTATGTTTATATTCTGACCAACGATAATAATACCGTTCTTTATACGGGTGTCACGAGTGATCTTAAAGTCAGAGTCAGGGAGCACAATGAAAAACGATACCCCGGAAGTTTTACCGGACGTTACAATATCAGGAAATTAGTATATTTCCAAAGATTTACCAGTATTATAGAAGCGATAAAACGAGAAAAACAAATCAAAGGGGGATCACGGAAGAAAAAAATCGAGTTGATAAATGGGATGAATCCGGAGTGGCAGGACTTATCGATCAATCTGGATGCGAGTTAAGGATTGCTTCGTTCCGCTGCGCGGAACAACGAAGCAACCCATAACCACCAACACAAGTGTAACTTAGAATACCCGTCATTGCGACCCCGACGTAAGAGGGGGAAGCAAACCCTAACCACCAGAGCAAATATCACTTCATAAATTAATAAGAAAACCGCAAACCACCAAACGATAAATCTGACCTCATGAAACTCCAGACCCTTTCCATAATCACAATCATTCTTCTGGCCGCCTCCTGTACCAGTCAGAAAAAACTTGCTTATTTGAATAATCTTCCTCAACCCACTGGTGAAGAAAGGTTCGCTATGGAAATACCGGACTATAGAATCCAAAATAGGGATATCCTTTATATAACCCTAAAAGCCATGACTCCTGAGGGAACAATTAATGATTTCTTGAGTGGTACCGGTTCAGTTACTAGTAATTTGCAAGGGGAATCAGGGGGATATTTATTTGGATATGATGTAAAAATGAACGGCAATATTCTCCTTCCTGTTATTGGCGAAGTTCATGTGGAGGGAAAAACCCTTGAAGAGATAAGAAATGTACTACAGCAAGAATTCAATAAAAGTTATAACAATGCAACTGTTGAATGCAAACTATTGAGTTTTAAATTTACTGTAATCGGTGAGGCAAGAGCTCCAGGAACATATATCAATTTTAATAATTATCTCACAGTCCTTGAGGCAATTGGTCGTGCAGGAGGTGTCGGTGACTATGGGAAAAGAGACCGAGTGCTTGTGGTTCGTTCCATTGAAAAAGGCACTAAAACCTACACTTTAAATTTGCAGGATAAGTCTATTTTAAGTTCGGAGGCATATTTCCTTTTACCAAATGATGTTGTAATCATTGAACCATTAAAGCAGAAGATATTCAACATGAACCTTCCGACAATTACTTTTTTTCTTTCAACAACATTGGCTACAATCTCGACAACTTTGTTGCTTATTAATTATTTTGGGAAATAAGGAATCTTTATAATATACTAATGCTATAATGTCATATTTGCCAAATAATGGATTTTAATAATTGATTCTTTTAAATAACATAAAGCAACGAACGATTCAAGCTCGATGAAGTTGATTTATTATTTAGATCTTTGAGTCACATCATATAACTTAAATATTCAACTCCCCATGACATCTTCCAACAATCCCAATAATAACCCCGAACCGTACGATCCTCAATTCGAACACGATAGTATTGATTTTAAGCGCTTTTTATCATTATTCATAAGCAACTGGTACTGGTTTGTAATATCAATATTTTTAGCTATAACATTAGCATATGGAATAAATAGGTATTCAGAGAAGATGTTCACGGTTTCTGCTACACTTTTAATAAAAGATGTACAGAATGGGGGTTTGTCTATTGCGGAAAATATTGTGCCAGGTTCCAAGGCATTTAATAATCAACAAAATCTAAATAACGAAATTGGGATATTGAAATCGTTCAGACTTAATAAAAGGGTAATAGACTCGTTACCCGAATTCAGAATAATATATTTTGGGGTCGGAAGAAGAAATATTGTTGAAAGACGACTTTATAAGGGAAGTCCATTCATAGTAAAATCAGAATCTATTGAATCCCAACCCAGAATGATTAAAATAAATGTTAAGATAGATTCTGACACAACATATACACTTGGGATTAATGGAAACTATAAGGTAGAGAAGGCAATTAAATTTGGAGAGCGATTTAGTGAATACGGGTTTGATTTTAAAATTAATTTACGAGATCCTGAACATTTTTTGTTTGACCCAAAAGTATCAAATAAATATTATTTCTATTTTATGGGATCTGAGGGACTAGCTAACAGCTACAAAGGAAAACTCAGTGTAGCTACGACATCTAAAGATGCAACCCTGCTCAATTTATCCACTTCAGGATTTGTCCCAGAGCAGGAAGTTGATTATCTTAATAAACTTATGGAACTTTATATAAGCCAGGGGTTAGAATCTAAAAACCAAATTGCAGACAGTACAATAATATTCATTGATCGACAACTCAGTATTATTTCAGATTCGCTTAATAAGGTGGAGGTTAATCTTCAGAATTTCAGACTGGAAAATAAAATTGTTGACATTAGTATTGAAGGCAATCTTATTCAACGCCATCTTGAACAATTTGAGAATGAAAAAATATCACTTGACCTTCAGCTGCAATACTATCAGTATCTTAAAGAATATCTTACCTCAAAAAATGAATCTGGTGATATTATCTCTCCATCTATCATGGGAGTCGAAGATCAGACATTAGGGAAACTTGTACAGGAACTAGCTGCAATGCAGCAACATAAAAAAGAGCTTTCCATGAATTTATCAGAGAAATTACCTTCAATAAATCTTATAGAGGGGAACATAATCAATTTCAGGAAAGCTCTTTCAGAGAATGTCGAGAGTAGCCTAATAAACTTGGGACATTCAATTGATGAGGTAAATAAAAGAATAGCGCAGGTTAATATTGATTTGGAGAAACTTCCTGCCACTGAAAGGAAGATGATAAATATCCAGAGGAAATTTGATATAAATAATACAGTTTACACATATTTACTTGAAAAAAGAGCCGAAACGGGTATCTCCAGGGCCTCAAACGTTTCAGATAATAAAATAATTGATGAAGCTAACATTTATAATTCCTATCAGATTAAACCAAAAGCAAGTGCAAATAAATTAAAGGCATTAATCCTTGGATTATTGATACCAGCTATAATAATTAATTTATTGTATTACTTTAATAACAGAATTATAGACAACGAAGATATTATAAAAAGGACAAATGTTCCAATTATTGGTTATATCAGTCATAATGAGGACCAAAAAGAGATACCAGTAATTTTTAATCCTGGATCATCACTTTCTGAGAGTTTCAGATCAATCAGAACCTCTCTAAAATACTTAATAAAAGATACCATAAGCCCTGTCATTGTAATCACATCTACTATTAGTTCAGAAGGTAAAACATTTATTTCAATAAACCTTGCAGCAATAACGGCATTGCTTGGAAAGAAGGTATTGCTGATAGGACTTGATCTCAGGAGGCCTCGTATACACAAAATACTTGGGATTGATAACGAAGAAGGTATGAGCACATATTTAAGTAGTAATTGTGAATATGGAGAAGTTATAAATGAAACATCAATCAAGAATCTTTTCTATGCTTCGTCCGGACCTGTTCCTCCAAATCCAGCTGAATTAATTGATGATTTAAGAATGGATGCATTTATTAAGAGGGCCAAAAGTGAATTTGATTTCATTATAATTGATACACCACCGATTGCTGTTGTTTCAGATACTTTAATGCTTTCCCGATTTGTAGATATTAACCTTTTTATTGTAAGGCAGCGGTACTCCTCAAAAAATACGATGGGATTAATCCAGGAATTATATAAGACAGAAAAGCTTAAAAATATGGGCATTATTATTAATGATATTAGTTTATCAGGTTACTATGGGTTCGGTTTGAGATACGGCTATTACAAAGGATATGGATATTCATTCGGGAAAGACTATTATGGCCAATATTCTTATACCAAATATGGATATTCTGATAAAGAACACGGATACTATAATTCATAATTATATATTAAGGTTTAAATTTCTATTAAGGTATTCTGCCGGAATTAGAAAGTTAAGACATTAATCCTTAAAGCTTAAACATTATCCTTAGTGCTATTTAACAGTATACATTTTGTTCTATTTTTCTTAATCGTAACCTCACTTTACTTTTTTGTACCTCACCGCTTTAGATGGTTGCTATTGCTGTCAAGCAGTTGTTACTTCTATATGGCCTTCATTCCAGTTTACATCCTTATTCTGGGATTCACAATTCTGATTGACTATTTTTCCGGAATATATATTGAAAAGACATTAAGTAGAAAACGTAAATTTTTCTTAATTGGAAGTCTTATCGCAAACATTGGAGTGCTGGCTATTTTTAAATATTACAGCTTTCTAAACGATAACCTTTCGTCTTTATTAAATTCAATTGGATACACCAACGTTATACCAAATCTCAGCATAATCTTGCCAATTGGACTTTCTTTTCATACATTCCAGGCAATGAGCTATACAATAGAAGTGTATCGTGGGAAGCAAAAGGCAGAACATAATTTTGGAATATATGCACTTTACGTAATGTTTTATCCTCAATTAGTTGCTGGACCAATTGAAAGACCTCAGAACCTGATTCACCAGTTTTATGAAAAACATGCTTTTGATTACGTTCGTGTAGTTGAGGGCCTTAAACTGATGCTTTGGGGATTTTTTATGAAACTGGTAATCGCAGACCGATTAGCAATATATGTTAACGCAGTTTATGCTAATTCTTCTCTTCATAACGGAATCACTCTTCTTCTCGCAACGATATTTTTTGCTTTTCAAATCTATTGTGATTTTGCAGGGTATTCAAATATTGCTATAGGGGCAGCTAAAGTAATGGGTTTTAAGCTTATGACAAATTTTAACTATCCATACTTCTCCAGTTCAGTTTCAGAATTTTGGCATCGATGGCATATTTCACTTTCCAGTTGGTTTCGTGATTATTTATATATTTCATTGGGAGGTAATCGTGTTTCAATTCCACGCTGGTATTTCAATCTTTTATTTGTTTTTGTGATTAGCGGTTTGTGGCATGGGGCTAGTTGGTCTTTTATAATCTGGGGTGCACTAAATGGATTCTACCTCTTATTTGCAATTGTAACGGAAGATCTTAGAAAAAAAATAAACCATGTATTATTACTAGACCGACTACCTCGGTTTCAATATTTCTTACAAATTTTTACAACATTTATTCTTATCACCATTGCATGGGTGTTTTTCAGGGCAAGGTCTTTTGAAGAAGCCACTGCAATATTGAAAAAAATTATGACTTTTAAAGGGCCTTTATATATAGGGTCACCTGCATTTGCAGCCTACTCTATTTTTGGAATATTATTCTTATTATATATGGAGTTTAGAACAAGATTTTTAAAGAAAAATCTTAGCTTTTTCAATCATCCTAATCCCTGGATCCGAAAACTAAGCTATACATTTATTATTATTCTTATTTTAACGATCGGTGTATTTGATGGTGGGCAATTTATATATTTTCAGTTTTAATAATCCAAACTATCTTGGGAAATTGTTTAAATAAATACTTGAAATTTTTTCTTAATGTATTTATCCTAATCTTATTAATAGGATTATCTGATCAGGTAATAGGTAGAATTTTAAGGCATTACTACTTTAAGCAGTTATCAGGTCTTTATTATCGTACTACTTTTGCAATTGACAGTACAACTGCCGATATTCTGATATTTGGTTCCTCTCGAGCTAATCATCATTATGTACCTGAGATATTCGAAGATAGCCTTAACTTGAGTTTTTATAATTTGGGAAGGGAGGGTAATTTCCTTTTGTACAATTACGCAGTATTCAAATCACTTGTAAAGCGTTATACTCCAAAAATTGTTCTATTTGATGTGAATATCGATGAACTTAATTATGAAAAGGCAAGTTATGATAGACTTTCGTCATTGCTCCCATATTATAGGGACCACCCAGAAATTCGAAATGTTATTGAACTAAAAAGTCCCTATGAAAAATTAAAACTTGTTTCGGAAATTTATCCATTTAACTCCAGCCTGATAACCATTGTTATTGGCAATACGGAAATTAACAAAACCAGGAAAAAGGATAGAGAAGGTTATGTTCCTCTTATGGGCTATCTGGGTGATACCATTAAAAGCAAAATTGAAATAAGAAGTGAATTGCCAGATACAAACAAAGTAAATGCAATTTTGGAAATTATTCAATACTGTAATATGCATAAAATCCAACTAATTTTTATACAATCCCCTATTTTTGCAAAAGTTAAAAAGACAAAGTCTACTGATTTAGCTGAGCACTTGTTTAAACAAAATAAGGTGCCATTCTGGGATTATTTAAATGACCCTTTTTTCCTTCACAATCCTGATTATTTTCAAGATAAAGATCATTTAAATGATTTGGGTGCAACCTGCTTTTCAAAATTGATTGTAAAAAGACTTGAAGAGTATCTTACAGTCAAATCGGTTATTAATGTTGACCTGAACTATAACTGACTCTTTTTCTAATAAGGGTTTAAGTGCCTGCTAAAATCAACATTACCTTTTCAGTAACAACTTTCAATTTTCTATTATTACTATGTATATATGGGGGAAAGGTAATAATTTAATTAAGCACCTAAAGTAATAATTACAGTGCATTAACTTCATTCAAGGATAAAAATGACATTACAAACCAGGGATAACTGGACACAGATCATAAAACCTAAAAAGAGTCTGTTGGAAATTGATTTTAAGGAATTATGGGATTACAGGGATCTGCTATTATTATTTATCCGGAGAGACATTATTACCAAATATAAGCAAACCATACTTGGTCCGCTATGGTTTATCTTACAACCCATTCTTACAACTTTGATGTACCTGCTGGTATTTGGTAGAATTGCCAATATTCCTACCGATAATGCACCCCCAATTCTATTTTATTTATCAGGTATCGTGGCATGGACCTATTTTTCATTTTGTTTAACCAGTACTTCAAATACTTTTCTAACAAATGCCGGAATTTTCGGAAAAGTTTATTTCCCAAGGTTAATTGTTCCTCTATCAATTGTTATTTCCAATTTGATCCAGTTTTTGATCCAGTTGGGCCTGCTTGTGATTGCGGTAGTTCTTTACGCTTATAAGGGGTTTTCTTTTCCTCTGACTTATAAATTGTTCATGATCCCTTATCTGATCTTGCTATTGGCACTTCTGGGACTTGGGTTTGGTATAATTATTTCCTCACTTACAACAAAGTATAGAGATTTATCAAATCTTATGGGATTTGGAGTTCAGCTTTGGATGTATGCAACTCCTATTATTTATCCACTATCCATAATTCCTGATAAATATAAAATTGTTATTCTGGCAAATCCTATAACTTCTATAATAATTACTTTTAAAAGTGCGATCTTAGGGACAAATTCTGTCAGTTATTGTTATTTATTATACAGTACCGTCTTTACCCTTATAATTCTCTTCCTAGGCATTATTATTTTCAACAGGGTAGAAAGATCATTCATGGATACAGTCTAAAACCATTTCCTGATGACCGATAGTATAATAAAAATTGAAAATGTTTCAAAGGAGTACCGGTTGGGAGTTGTGAGTACACAAACGCTTCGAGGAGATTTTCAGCGCTGGTGGGCAATAGCTAGGGGGAAAGAAGATCCTGCCCTTAAGGTAGGTCAATCCAATGTGCTCAATACTCTTGGTAAAGGCAGGCAAAACAATCAGTATATATGGGCGTTAAAAGAGATTAACCTGGAAGTAGAAAGAGGGGATGTTCTGGGAATAATCGGAAAGAATGGCGCCGGGAAATCGACACTTCTAAAACTCTTAAGCAAGGTGACCTCTCCAACCCTGGGCTCCATTAAGATAAAAGGTAAAATTGCAAGTTTACTTGAAGTTGGTACGGGATTTCATCCTGAACTTACAGGCAAGGAAAATATTTTTCTAAATGGTACTATCCTTGGGATGAAGAAGAATGAGATCAGGACAAAATTGGATGAAATTATTGATTTCTCAGGTGTTGAAAAATATATTGATACTCCGGTAAAACGTTATTCAAGCGGAATGTTTGTCCGGCTTGCTTTTGCGGTTGCTTCACATCTTGACCCTGATATCATGATAGTTGACGAAGTGTTGGCTGTTGGGGATGCTGAATTTCACAAAAAAGCCATGCAGAAAATGAAGGATGTAAGTATGGGGGAAGGTCGTGCTGTTTTATTTGTTAGCCATAATATGAGCTCCATAAAATATTTATGCAATAAGGCTATATTATTAAACCAAGGCCAAATACATTTCCAGGGAGAGGTTGAAAATACTATCGAAAAATATCTACAAATGACTTCCTTGACAAGGGAAGTAAGAGATTTTATTATTTCAAATGATGGTAAGGTAAAAGTAAAAATGCCATTTTGGTTAAATAGGAAAGAAGAAATTGTCAAGTTCTTTACATACGGGGATACTATTACTCTTCGTTTCGAAATTGAATTCTTGGTGCCGTTTCATCAATTCAATATCGGAATCGGAATAAACAGGTTGGATGGACAAAGAGTTTTTACCTCTCACTTGCTCGACGATCATTCTTTTAAAAGACCAACAGTCTATAAAGGCATTATGATACTTGATACAGAATTTGATATTACTTCATTAGCTCCGGGATTATATATGGTCAGTTTCGGGATGCGTAACGAAAAAGAAGAGACAATACTATATTCAGAGGATGAACTGACCCTGGAAATCGGCAGTGTGCACCTTAAAAATGCCGGATATGGGGTACTATGGCATACAACTAAATGGGCAGTTAAATAAGAGGATGAAAAGTAGCATAATTATCACTTCGGTTTTTCCACCTACCAAAGCTGTCTTTGCATTCAGTAAATTGCAAAATTTCAGCATAATAGTAGTAGGTGATAAAAAATCACCTATGGCATATCCAGTATCCGGTATTACGTTTTTATCTGTTGAAAAACAATCAGAGTTGGGTTATTCACTAAATGCTGGACTACCTTATAATCATTATTGCAGAAAAAATATCGGATATTTATATGCTATACAGGGAGGGGCGGAGGTAATTATTGATACTGATGATGATAATATCCCATACTCTGATTGGTCTTTCCCCTCATTTAAAGGAGATTTCGATTCACTGGAGCCTGAAATGGGATTCATTAATATTTATAATTTATTTACAGATCAAAATATATGGCCAAGAGGTTTGCCACTTAATATGGTCAATACGAAGCCAGATTCAAAAAAACTGCATACAAAACTCTGCAACGTGGGTATTTGGCAAGCACTGGCGGATGGGGATCCGGACGTAGATGCAATCTATAGATTATTATATAATACTCCTTGTTATTTTAATAAGAGGGCTCCGGTAGTTTTAGGTCAAGGTACCATTTCACCTATTAATTCCCAGAATACCATCTTCAAAAAGGAACTGTTCCCTTTGTTATATTTACCATCTACTGTAACATTTCGCTTTACAGATATTCTGAGGGGCTTTATAGCACAGCCGATAATGTGGCTCTATAATTATTCACTTGGCATTACTCAGGCAACAGTGTTACAGCAGAGAAATCCTCATGATTATATGAAGGATTTTGAGTCTGAAATTCCATGTTTTCTACAAAGTGAACGTGTCATTGAGATTGTGTTAGCAAATATTAATTCACAGTTTTCTATTACTGAAAACCTTTTTATTTCTTACGAGTCGCTTTTTAAACAGGAAATCGTAAAAAAAGAGGAATTAACTTTAGTTGAAGCCTGGCTAAAAGACATAAAAGATTTAAACTTAATATAAATTAGGTAAATAAGCGGATACTCATATAAATTAAACGCTAAAAATGATCAATAAAATCATTAAGAACATAAAGAACAAAACTCTGATATCAGTTACTATCAATTATTTCCGCATTAATATCTTGCATAAAATTGTCAAACCTAAGTCATTAACTGAAATTCCGTTAAAAATTTTAAGCCGTGTTACCGAATCACCTGATGAAGCAATTGAATTTCTAATCAAAAGGGTGACAGAATTAACTAATGAAAATTACTATGCGTTATTTATCTCTTCAGAAGATGAAAAGGCAGACTATATTAAAAATCAACTTACTATAAAGAATGTAGTCTTTGATCTGATTCAGATAAAAGATATTCCTGCCTTTCAAATGAGAGGAAAAACTGAACCAGCTTGCCTCTTTACTTCATTTTTTGATGCCGTAACCATTTATCTGATCGGGCAATCCCTGTTACATAATCAATCCTTAATTAATATCCCTTTTGAATATGTCTGTATTGCAAAAACAGAATACAATGCCCTTGAAAAATATGACAACTACAACAAGTTTTCATTTGTTTCGCCTTTGCTTATTTCAGATCTGAAATTTAATAAGATCTATGAAGACTCCCTGGATAAATTTGATCTTAATACTCCCTGGTTTCATTATACAGCCAAATGTGATGTTCGTGACTTCATGGATTTAAACCAGATACTTAACCACATTGTGCGTAATGAAATCTACGGAGACATAGCTGAATTCGGCTCATACAAAGGCCATAGCGGATATTTAATGTCCGAAGTTTTGAGAGTAATGAGTTCGGACAAAAAAGTGTACCTATTCGATACTTTTGAAGAATTTCCTTCTGAAATTATGGGAATAGATTCTTTTTGGAGTAATACACATCAGGTTGATTTTGAAGAAGTAAAAAATAAGTTGAGTTCATATCAAAACACAATCCTTATAAAAGGAGACTTTACAAAAACTCTTCCTGAAACGGGAATTGAAAACCTAAGCTTTATATATGTCGATTGTGATTCTTACAGAGCTACAAAATTTCTGACTGAATACTTGTACGAAAGGAAACTTTCTCCCGGGGGAGTAATGGTTTTTGAAGATTATGGTCATCCGGCATTGTTGGGTAACCGGTTGGCAATTCATAACTATTTTGATAATCGAAAAGATTGTTTCCGGTTTTTCTCACAATTCAGCGGGTTCTATATTGTAATGAAGCTATTTTAAATTTGAACTACCCAAAGATATCAGTCGTAATTCCTTCATTTAACCAGGGTAATTTCATTGAAAGAACCCTTCTCAGCATCTTTAAGCAGGATTACTTAGGAAAAGTTGAAATCATTGTCTCTGATGGAGGTTCAACAGATAACACTGTTGAAATATTAACGAAATATACTAATAGGCTCACCTGGTGGTCAGAAACAGATAAAGGATATGCGGATGCTGTAAATAGAGGATTTGTTGTTGCGACAGGAGATATATTTGCAGTTCAGTCCAGCGATGACTATTATCTGAAAGACAGTTTCAATAAAGTAATCTCAGCATTTTTTAAGAACCCGGATGCAGTTTTGATATGTGGAAGAGAGGCTCTGCAGGAACCAAATGGAAATATCATTGCAGGATATGAACTACCAGAAATAATTACTCCAAAGAGCTTTTTACTCGATCATCCCTTTCCGGGTATCTTTCAACATACTACATTTTTTCGAAGGGAATTTTTCGAAATGGCTGGAGGTATGAGATCGCAGTTCGATATGTGTGCTGATGCGGACCTGTTTTATCGGATGCTGCATTTTGGAGAGGGCCGGTTTCTAAATGATTATATTGCCGTTTATCAGAGGCATATGGCACAGAGAACTGTTACGCAGACGCTTAGATTC
This sequence comes from uncultured Bacteroidales bacterium, assembly GCA_963789465.1. Classification (GTDB taxonomy): domain Bacteria; phylum Bacteroidota; class Bacteroidia; order Bacteroidales; family VadinHA17; genus LD21. The sequence continues at coordinate 254,556 of CAWBLL010000016.1, read as the reverse complement.
AGGGATGTGTTAACTCAGATGGTAACTTTCACAATGAATGATTCTTTATTTAACCGGTATTTTAGGCCCTCTGATTCTGAACTAAGTCGTTTTAAGACATTTATTCAATTATTTTACTTACAATATGAAAATTCTATACAAGCTTTGGATCTTGCAAGACAAGTAAAAAGACTGAATTTACAAGACTCAAGAATAAATGATCTTTCTGATCAGATAATCAAAAATAATGAGCCTGTTAAAAAGGTGTCAGATAATTTCCTGAAAAAATTATTCAGAAGAACTAAAAATTTTGCAGAAAAATATTTTTTACAGAAGAAGATAAATATTTCTGGAAGTGACTCTTTCTCCCAAATGATAAATGCAAGTTGGTGGGATAATTGAATTTACTGATTTTTAGTAAGGTATAGGTTCACCTTTCCTTTAAGCTTAGTCCTTCCGATTATAATTTTTAAGTAAATAAGATATAAAATTCAAATGCGATCCAATATTCATGAAAATAACGCGAATATTAACAAATCGTGATTATGAATCATGGCCAAGTTGGCATCTGGTTCATGAATGGGAAGATATCTTATCAAAATCATTAAATTTAAAGTTACAAAGCAGTCTTACTTTAAACAGACTATACACAAACAGTTTTGTTAAAAAGTTACTTTCTTATAATGTTGTTAAGTTTTACTATTATAAAGTAGATTCATATTTCAAAAGAAAGAACAAATATATTGTTTTTGAATTATTTGTTAATCCAAGGTGCACTTTCAATAATAGATCTAATTCAGTCCCAATTATTATAGATTTTTTTAAATATACCAATTTAAAAAATTTCAATGAAGCATATAAAAACTGCGAAGTTGTTCTTATCACAAGTATTGAGGTTTTCAATTTTTTAAAGGAAAATCGTTCTCCGGTAAATATTAAACATTTCCCTTTAAGTTTATCGGATATTTACAAATCTGGCATTCAGACTCCTTTTGTAAAAAAATATGATATCATATTAGCTGGCAGAAGAAATAAAGTTTTGTGGGTCTATATGAAGGAATTTTCTGAAAAATATCCGGCTGTTGAATATCTATATCAGGAGCAAATTGATGGAAAGTTATGTTATATATCTAATAAACAGGGAAATATAGGTTGCTTTCACTCTCGTGAAAAATACATGACATTATTACAGTCCTGTAAAATAGCTTTTTATGCTACTCCTGGCATTGATGGCGGTGAAGAACGGACGGGGGGATTTAACCCAGTTACTCCTAGATTTCTGGAATATTTAAGTGCAAAATGCTTTATATTGGGACGATATCCCGATAATGATGAAGTCCGTTTTTATGAAGTGTCAAAAGTATGTCCTCAGATAAATTCTTATAATGACCTTGAAACGACATTATTATTCTATTTAAATAAAGAGGATGTTCCTATAACTCTTTACGAAGAAATTCTAAATAAACACTATACATCACTTAGGGCATTACAATTAGTTGAAATATTAAACAGTATAAATCATATTAGGAATTAATTTATACCAAATCTAAATACAGGGATGTGGATATCTAAAAATACAGGAATTAAGATTCTCTTTATAAGTCCCGGCGCATCACTTACTGGCCACCCCTTACTTTTTCTAAAAATGATGAGATGGTTGAATGAAAATTCAACAATTACCCCTGTCATTTTAACTTCAGGAAAAGGGCCTTTAGAGGAAGAATATTCAAAACTTGCTAAAACTTATAAATGGGATGGTCAGTTCGAACCAGGGAAGTTTGAAAAGTATTATTTGGCACGATTTATTAAAAGAATAGCAAGAAAGTTCGGACTCTTTCGTATTGGGTCCTATAATGATTTTCTTATCAAGAATCTGCAGCAGGAGGAATTTGACCTTGTGTATGCAAACACAGTAGTATCTTGCAATATTATTGTAAAATTAAAAAATATATTGAAATGTAGGATAATATGTCATATCAGGGAACTGGAAATTTCAATTATTCAATATTGCGGAATTGACCAATTTCATTTAACAATCCCAATCATAGATCTATTTATTGCTGACTCCGAGGCAGTAAAACAAAATTTGATTTCAAAACATGATATTCCAGAAGCTAAAATTGTCAAAATTTTTGAATACATAAACTTTTCAGAAGCTCAGGTCCTGAATAATAAAGTCAGTCCGTTAATGCTCAAAAAACAACGAGAATCGATAGGTATTTCGGGTGATGACTTTGTTGTTGTATCTTCTGGAACTACAGATTGGAGAAAAGGGGTAGATTTAATCGTACATATTGCAAAAAAGGTCCATGACAAAGGAGATTTTCCTATTCATTTTATCTGGATTGGAGGCGAGAATTTCGGCTTGGCATATGAAAAACTCATTTATGATGTTATTAAAACCGGAATTCAGGACTATGTGCATTTTTTAGGGACCCAGGAAAATCCTCTCAATTTTTTTGTTCTTGCCGATTTATTTATGCTTTGTTCCCGGGAAGAACCCGTTGGAGTTGTTGCTCTGGAAGCGGCCTCGCTTAAGAAACCTGTCCTTTGTTTCGACCAGGCGGGTGGTATGCCAGAGTTTGTTGGAAATGATTGTGGTTTTATTGTTCCTTACCTCAATCTGGATGCAATGGCCAACCGTATCATTGAACTATATAACAATAGAGTTTTATTACAAAAACTGGGGAACAGGGCTTTTGAGAAAGTACAAGGGTTTGACATAAATATAGCTGGGAGAAACCTCAGAGATCAATTAGTCTCTTTTATTAATTCTTAGCTATGGATAAAAAATTCAGACCTTTAGCTTTTTACCTTCCTCAATTTCATCCAATACCAGAGAATGATCTATGGTGGGGTAAAGGGTTTACTGAATGGACAAACGTAACCAAATCCACCCCACGTTTTCCCGGGCATTATCAACCTCATCTTCCTTCCGATTACGGGTTTTATGACTTGCGTATTCATGATGTAATGGAGGAACAGGCAGTTTTAGCAAAAAAATATGGTTTAGATGGGTTTGTGTTTTATCACTATTGGTTCAATGGTAAAAGATTACTTGAAACTCCGGTCAATAATTGGATAAAGAATAAAAGCCCTGATTTTCCCTTTTGTTTGTGTTGGGCAAACGAGAATTGGACAAGAAAATGGGATGGAAATGATTCTGAAATTTTGATCCGGCAGGAATACAATAAAGAGGATGATGAAAAACACATGCGATACCTGTGTGAATCAATTTTTAGTGATAAAAGGTACATTAAAGTTCATGGTAAACCTATGTTCGCTGTATATCGTACAGAATCCTTTCCGGATATGGAAAATACAGCTAAAATGTGGAAAGATATTGCGATCCAGTATGGATTTAGTGGGTTGTACCTGGTAAGGGTCGAAAGTTTTTTGCCTGGCATTGATCCAAAAACTATTAACTTTGATGCATCCATTGAATTCCAGCCTGATTGGAAAAATTTGCCTGAGCGGTTCTTTCCAAATATTTTAGATAAAATCTTTAATATTAATTTTAGAAGATCAAAAAATGCTTTTACAAAAAATCACGTATTTCTCTATGAAAAATTAGTTGAGAAGGCCATTTCAAAGCCTCGTCCTTCTTACAAGCTTTATCCTGGTATTACTCCAATGTGGGATAATTCATCACGAATTAAAAATGATGCCGGAATTTTTTATAATTCAACCCCTCTACTTTTTAAAAATTGGTTAAATTTTATCTTACATAATTTTACTCCCTATTCAAATGATGAAAATTTTATTTTTATTAATGCGTGGAATGAATGGGGTGAAGGGGCTCACCTGGAACCTTGCCAGAGATGGAGCAGGCAGTATCTGGAGGCTCTTTATGAAGCTTTAAGATCATATAATGAATAAGCTCGCTATTGTAATACCTGCCTTTAAGGCTGAATGGTTTGCTTTAACGCTCCAATCGCTTGCAGATCAAACAGATAAAAATTTCAATGTTTATATTGGAGATGACAACAGCCCTGATAATCTTGAGCCAATTGTTAAGGTTTATTGTCGGAAACTTAATTTAAAATATGTTAAGTTTAAAGAAAACATGGGATCAGAATCAATAGTTAAGCAATGGGAAAGATGCATAACCCTTGCTGAAAACGAACCGTGGATATGGCTTATAGGTGATGATGATCTGATTGACAATAAATGTGTCGAGCACTTTTATAAAGAACTGGAAAAATGTAATGGATTTGATCTCTATAGATTCAATATGCGGGTCATTGATCCACAGGGGAATAAATTATTCGATGCTCCCCGTTTTCCTGAAGAAGAAACAGGTTGGGAATTCATAGAAGCCCGTCTTAAATGGGAGCGGTCCAATGCATTGTGTCCATATATTTTTTCAAGGAATGTGTATATCGAAAAACAGGGCTTCACAGAGTTTGATCTGGGATGGTGCAGCGATGATGCAACCTGGTTGAAGTTTTCTGAAGAAAAAGGTATTAAAACGATTTATGGACCTGAAGTTAGCTGGAGGTATGGGGCTAACATTTCATCAGATTTCAGCCTCATTGATCGAAAAATAAATTCATGGATTAAATACTCAAATTGGTTACTCCATTATAGTAAAAGAGGAATCAGTGAGAGGAGTGAGTTTACTCGACTCCTTAAGCATTGGGTGATTCGCAATGTTTATTATTCTGGGGGTAGGAAATCGATGAAGATTTTTAAAAACAAACTAAGAAATAGCAGTTCTTCTTTTAAGCTCGATTGGAATGATTTTTTATACTATTTAAAAGTTTAAAAAGGACATTATATTTATTGAATTGTGATGAAGGAAAAAGGGTGAGATTTTTAATATAGAACGGAATTTTATGCAAATTCTTCAAATAAAATGAACAGATACGAAAATTTTGAGATAAGCAATTCAAAATCTGTGAATCCTGTTGCTAGAGCAGGGTTTTATTTGATTGGCCTTCTCATTTTTTCTTTTTTTATTTATATAGTTTACGGGCATGTTTTTTCAGAGGGGTTATCTTGCGCTGATGACTCTTTCTTTGCTGTCGTTGCTAAAAACCTTGCCTTTGGGAATGGATATGCAACTTCTGACAAAGGTGCTTTGATTTATTTTGATCCGCGTATATCAATAGGTCCCACGTTGATATTACCAGCTTCTTTGATGATCAGCATTTTTGGAAATTTACCATGGGTCCCGGGTTTTGTTACTGCAACCATAAATTTTATTTTAATAATCCTGATTTTTCTCTCTCTTAAAAGTAAAATTGGAATTATCAGGTCACTTCTTCTAATAACAGTCATATTAATATTTTATTATATCTTATTGGCGGGCAATTTCTTTTTATACTGGTATAGCTTCATTGGAGAATTGCCGGCTGCATTATTTTTTGTCTGGGGTGTTTTTATTTTCGCCTCATTCCCAACCCATAAGAAAACTATTGCATTTGCCTGTCTTATATTCGGATTGGCTTTTATTACCAAAATGTTAAGCTTATTAGGTTTTATTCCAATCCTTATTTGGCTAATTATTAATGTCATAAAAGACAAACCAAACCGTAAAACCCGATTTTATTCTTTGTTTTATGGAATAATTGCTTTTTCTGCTCCTTTTTTGTTGTTTGAAATATGGAAGTTTTTCACTCTTGGTTTTAAAGCTTATTTGCATAATGTTATAGCTGTAGTTTTTTCTTTTGTAAAGCATGGAGCACCAACCATTGCTTCGGACTTTTCCTTTATTGCAATTATTCAGGAACGATCCAAAATCTTCATTGAAAATTTTGGATTTTCTTTAATAACTCTATTATTGATTGCGATAATTGCTGGTTTAAGTATATTTTATTTTGAAAAAGAAAAATACATTCGAACTGTTTTTGTTTTTTTAATGGTCGGAGCGCTATTGCATATGTTATGGTGGTTACTTTTATCATATAGTTGGCCCCGGTATGCAATTATTGGCTTAGTTCTCTATTTTTCCGCCTTATCTTGTATCATTATCATCAGCAAATCCAGAATTTTAGCTTTTTCCATAATTTTATTGTTCATGATTATATTTTCATTAGGGAACAAAAAACTCCTTTCCCCAGTTTTGTTTGTTTTAGAAAATAAGTTTGAATATACACCAAGGGTTAAAAATTTATTAAAAACTGCTGAATTTTTAAAAGATTATAGCCAGGATATACCGTTTATTTCTGGCTGGTGGGCTATTTTTACTGATTTAGAATATACACTGCCTTCTGTATTAAATTTTAAACATTATGCTTTAGTAAATGAAAACGATTATCGAAGAGATCTGATATTAGTGAGAAACAAGATATGGGTTGATTTTGTTCCAATTCAAGCATTTGAAGAATGGGAGAATAAATGCTCAGAGGTACTATTTGATGCACCGCCTTACAAGGTTACCAGATACAGAAGCGGTAAAAAGTATGAACCCGGAACTATAATTAGCTTTTCAAAGCAGGGTAATTCTATTGACTATGTTACTTTTGGTTGGAGTATTCAAGAGCAAGATTGCCGATGGACTGTTGGTCCCCGGGCTGGATTTTGTTTTTCACTGGATACAAAACCTCAGAGTGATTTAGTATTGCAATTAACTGGATTTCCATATTTGTTAAAGGAGAAAATAGAACGCCAGGTTGTAACCGTTACTGCTAATGGGAAAAGTATTGCAAGATGGGATATGGAAGAAAACAATTTATATAAGGCAACCATACCGTCCTCACTTCTTTCCGAAGGGATTAATAATATTATTTTTGAGATAAGTAATCCGATTTCTAGTATTAATTCTGGAGTAAACGCTGATTCGAGAAAACCCGGTATGGCGGTAACTAAAATTGTGATTGAATAATAATCTGCTACAGTGGAAATTGTAATTAAAAGTGCAATTGTAAAGAGTCTTTCAAGTAACCATATCATTGTAATATAACTAATGAATATACTAATAACAGGGGTAGCTGGATTTATAGGCTCAAATCTGGCAATAAGATTGATTCAGAATGGTCACAGGATTACTGGTATTGACAATTTAAGTTATGGATTTGAAAGGAATATTGAAGTTCTCGCTAATAATAAGAATTTCAAATTTATTTTTGGGGATCTGGCAAATCCTCTGATTTTAAAAGATACGAATGTTGATTTAATAGTTCATCTGGCTTCACAAAAAATTCCGCGGTATACAAATGCACTACGTACTCTTGATGAAAACTATTTAATGCTCAGGAATGTAGTTCAAAAGTGTTTGTTGGACAAATCCAAGATATTATTTGCCTCTACATCAGATGTTTATGGTAAAAATAGTCAGGTCCCGTTTACAGAAGAATCTGATCTTGTTCTGGGCTCTACGAAAATAAAACGCTGGGCTTATGCTACATCAAAAATATATGGGGAACAATACATTGTTGCAAATAGTGAGGAATATGGTTTACGCTATACTATTACCAGGTTTTTTGGTTCTTATGGTCCTAACCAAAATTTGACCTGGTGGGGAGGACCTCAATCGGTTTTTATCGCAAAAGCGATTCAGAAGGAACCTATCGAATTACATGGGAATGGTTTGCAAACAAGAACATTTACTTATGTTGATGATACTGTTGAGGCTATTGTCAAATGCATTGAAAATGAGAAAAGTGATTTTGAGATTTTTAATACAGGATCCAACCCTGAAGAGGAAATATCAATCAAGGACTTAGCAACTCTTATCTGGAAATTAGTAAACGGAGAGAAATCAGAGCCAAAATTTGTATATATTCCTTATAAAACATTCGGTAACTATGAAGATGTAATGAGGAGAGTTCCGGATATTACCAAAATACAAGCTATGTTTAATTTCAAACCGAAATTTAGCCTCGATCAAGGTCTTCGTTTAACTATTTTATGGCAGAAAAATGTTACGTAACAAGTGGGATTTTAAGAATAAAATAATTTGCCTGATCTTACTGGATTATTTTAAGCGCACATTATATCTAAATTAAAATTTAATGATGAAAGACAATAGCTCATTAAATGATAGTTAATCAAAACTCTTATTTAAGATTTTAGTATCATAATTTTTTTGAGTAGATGAATTTAACGATGCAATAAGTGAAAATATATTTTCTTGTGCCCCTATATAATGAGAGTGAAAATTTAGGCGACCTCTCAGAAAGTTTATTAAGTGCATTAAATGAATATGAAAAATTTTATATTTTCGTTGACGATTGCTCGACAGATGATACAATTGATGTAATAAGAAAGAATTTTCCTTTATCTAAATGCCATATAATTAGTAAAGATGAAAATTACGGGCCAGGTGATTCCTTCAATAAAGGATTTGAATGGATTTTAAAAGATTCTAAAGATAGAGAAGATATAATTGTTACACTAGAGGGTGATAATACTTCAGATATTCAGCTATTGCCTAAAATGGTATCGATAAGTATGTTAGGCTACGACATGGTACTCGCATCTGTTTATGCGCAAGGTGGAGGATTTGAGAGAACTAATATAGTTCGTAAATTCATTTCCTTCTTTGCAAACATGATTTTCAGAAGCCTGTTTAATATTAAGATTTTAACTTTGAGCTCATTTTACAGAGTCTATAAATTAGAATTAATCACAAGCATTAGAAATAGGTATGGAACAATTATCTGTGAAAAGGGATTCATTTCAATGTTAGAAATTTTAATTAAAGCTATAAATGTAAATTCTTCAATTATCGAGGTTCCGATGAAGCTTAAATCTCACAAGCGAAAAGGAAAATCTAAAATGAAAGTGTTGCAAACGGGATTCATTTATTTTAAATTCCTGATTATGCACAAAGTAAATACAGGAAGAGTTCTTTAGCCATATCTCATTTTTAATTAAGAGTGTTCTTCAGGAAATCAATGCAATATCGAAAAGGAGGATGAAAAGACGCATTCTAATAATTATGCCCCGGCCTCCTTATCCTTTGTGTACCGGAGGAGATCATGCTCAATTTCATTTCATCGGTGAAATAATTAAAATGATGGATGTGTCCGTTTGTTTTGAGGTGGATGATAAAAATTATTACGGATACGTTGAACTTTTGAAATTATGGGAAGGGGCAACATTTTATCCTCTGATAAACCTAAAACATAAACATGCTATTTTAGATTTTTACCGGTGGTTAAAACACATTATGTTAAATTTTAAAAAGGGTATCCTGAAGTGTTTAAGATCTGAATTGGTGCAAATTGAGGATCCCATTAAATACTACTCATTTATCAATCTTCCTATTTTCCAGCATAATGCTGGCTTTGCAAATCACTTACATAATATATTGACTCAAAGTCAGTTTGATATAATCCAGATAGATTTTATAAGTTTAGGCCCTCTGGTTTATTTGCTGCCAGAAGATGTTGTTAAAATTCTTGTTCATCATGAGATACGTTATATAAGGATCAAAAGAGAAATGGATCTTTTCAAAAAGATAGAGGCATTTGATTATTGCAGGTTTTGTATAATAAAAGACGAAGAAATAGCATTACTCAGAAGATTTAATCAAATAGTTACTCTTACGGAAACCGATAAAAATATATTAAGCGAAGATATTGACCCATCTAAAATATACGTTTCACCGGCAACTATCCCATTTATTAAAAAAAATGAATTGCCTTTTAAACCTTTCATAAACAGGTTGGTTTTTATAGGATCTTCCCGGCATTTGCCAAATACTGACGGGATTGAGTGGTTTATTCAAGAAGTGCTTCCCGAAATGGAAAAACAAATTCCGGAAATCAAACTGGAAATTATAGGTGATTGGGAGTTACCGTATAGAAAAAAATATCAAAAAGGGAATGTTAGTTTCTTTGGTTTTATTGACAAACTGGAAACTGTTTTACCTGGTTCACTTCTAATTGTGCCATTACGAATAGGAAGTGGAATGAGATTAAAAGTCATTGAAGCTTTAAATATGGAAATTCCTTTCATTTCCACCTCCATCGGTGTGGAGGGTTTGAATCTTGAAAGTATGAAGGAGTGTATAATTGCTGACAATGCAGCCGATTTTATCAACGGGATCTGTTCCATTGCAAATCAGATTGCCTTACAGAAACAAATGGTGATTAATGCATCCTTAAAATTGCAAACGGAGTTTTCATATAACAGGGCCATTAAAAAACGAGTTGACTTTTATAACCTGATATTTTGAATATTTTACATATATCTACATCCGATTCAGGTGGTGCGGGACTTTGCTCTGTCCGAATTCATAAGGGGCTATTAGAAAATGGATTTAAAAGCAAGGTCTTGGTACTGAACAAAATAATGAATGAACCGGAGGTTTATAAATTTGAAAAGGAGATAGTAAGACTTCCCAAGATCTATCGATGGCCAATACAATTTATAAAATTAGTTTTAAAGAAAATAAGGATCCCTGCTTCACAGTTACAATATTTGCAATTTCAGCTGGATGATCTGAGAGGAATAAGTAACCCGGTCTATTCTCTTCCTCTTTCCGAATACGATCTTTCATCTCACCATTTAGTAAAAGAGGCAGATATTATCCATTTGCACTGGATCTCAGGTTTTTTGGACTGGCCCTCTTTTTTTTTCAGTGTTAATAAACCAATTGTATGGACGATCCACGATGAAAATCTATATTATGGAGGATTTCATTATAGTTTTGAGCAAATCGCTAATATTTCAGTTTACCAGAAACTGGAAGAGAATCTGATTGAAATAAAACAAAAAAGTATTCGACAGTGTAAAAATCTAACGATTGTTTCTCTGTCAGAAATGATGTTTGAGTTATCGCTGTCAAATAATATAGTGAAAAACAGAAAGCATTTTGTAATAAATAACCCTGTTGATGGCACTGTTTTTAAACCATTGGATAAAAAGTTTTGCAGGGAAATATTCAATCTTCCGCAGCACAAGACAATATTGTTATTTGTTTCATATTATTTAAACGTTCAACGTAAAGGGTTTTCGATGTTAGTCAAAGCTGTCAATGAGTTAAATTTGCCTGATTTAGTGATCTGTGCTGTAGGTATAGGAAATGTCAACATTGACAGCAAAAATGAAATTTATTACCCCGGAGCAATAAGTGATCAGCGGATTCTTTCACTTGTTTATTCAGCCTGCGATTATTTCTTACTGCCCTCTCTTCAGGAAGCATTTGCTCAGACTCCGTTGGAAGCTATGGCATGTGGATTACCCGTGGTGGCATTCCCCTGTAGTGGTATCTCTGAACTGATAAATGAAAAAAACGGCGTGCGTGCAGATGATTTCACAATTGAAGCATTAAAAGAGGGAATACTGAGAGCAATTAAAACCGAATATGATAGAGATTGGATACGCCAGGATGTTATTAAAAGATTTGGTGTGAAAAGGATTGTAGAACTATATAAAGTAGTTTATAACGAAATTCTCAAAAAAATCATTTCAAAATAATGAGCAGGGTAAACTATCTGAATGTTGGTTGCGGGACAAAATATCATAAAGACTGGGTAAATATTGATATTGCGCCTGATAGCAAGTATGTAATACCATGTAATATTCTAAATGGATTACCTTTTGAAGATGAAAAATTCGATGTAATATATCATTCTCAGGTCCTGGAACATTTTACAAAAGATAAGGCTATTGATTTTATTAAAGAATGTTATAGAGTATTAAAACCAAACGGAATAATAAGAATTGTTACTCCTGATTTGGAAAATATTGTTGATGAATACAAAAAATATTTAAATGAGAACCTCAGCAAATCCGATGAAATTTCAGAAGCAAATTATGATTGGATACTTCTTGAAATGTACGATCAGAGTGTACGAAATTATTGGGGAGGGAAGATGGCGGAATATCTTAGGCAACCTGAAATTATCAATGAAAAATATCTTCTAAACAGAATTGGTCATAAGGGTAGAATACTAAGGGAGCAAACTAAAATTCAGATTAATTATTCAGTAAGTAAACCTGAAGTTTCAGATTTATTAAGATTAGCAAAAAAAATTAAGCGATCAATAAAAAAGATCAATCTAACTCCCAAAGAAATCCGCTGGAAATTTTTAAAGTTTATTCTGACAAAGGATGAATTCGAATATTTAAAACTGGGAAAGTTCAGGTTGAGAGGAGAAATTCATTATTGGATGTACGATAGATTTTCATTAAAAATGTTGTTGGAGAAATGCGGATTTAAACAAATTAAAATAGAATCACCCTTTGAAAGTAGTATTCCAGACTGGTCTGTATATGAATTGGATGTTAAGAATGGTCTTGTTTATGATCCCAATTCACTTTTCATTGAGGGCATGAAAGTATAATATTCCCGTTCGAGCCAAATGCATCCAAAACTCTCAATAGTAACAATAAATTTGAATAATGTGAACGGTTTGAAAAAGACAGTCGAAAGTGTCATTTTTCAGAAATTTCAGGATCATGAATATATTGTTATTGATGGCGGATCGACAGATGGAAGTTCAGAACTCCTTCAACAATATAATGAAAAAATTGCATATTGGATAAGCGAAACTGATTCTGGTGTTTTTCAGGCTATGAATAAAGGAATCAGAAATGCAAAAGGTGACTATCTGCTATTTCTGAATTCGGGTGACTTCCTGTTGCATGACTTTGTTTTAAGTCATGTATTCAAAGACAACCCTTCAGAAGATATCCTATGCGGAACTTCACTTATCACTAATAATGGAGAGCCTCTGTATTACTCATCTCCTCCCGATGAATTCAACCTCAGATTTTTCTGTAACCGGAATATTCCTCATCAGTCAACATTCATAAAAAAGAGATTGTTTGAGCATTACGGCTATTACAGGGAAGATTTTAAACTCAAGGCAGATTATGAGTTTTGGATCAGAACTATTATTATTCATAATTGCACGACCAGGAGACTGAATATTGTAATATCTGATTATAACCTTGAAGGTATTTCAAGTGATCCGGGTAATGTTTCCCTTGCCAGATCTGAGATGAAAGTAGCTATGGAGGCTAATATCCCTGCTGCAATATGGTCAGATTATATTGACTGGTTTGAGGAGCCGGAGAGAATGCAGATGCACCAATGGGCAAAAACAAAGCCCTTGATTTTTAGTGTAATTTTGTTATTTTATAAAATAGCTTCAATAACATTCCGGATAAAATCAAAATTCAATAAGAGTGGATCAGAGTCCTGAAATGAGAGTGAAATCCAAAAATCCCAAAATATCAATAGTAATTTGTACTTACCGTAGGTATGAACTAACCCGGCAGGTTGTCCGGAGTTTTTGTAAGCAGAGTGCACAAAACGATAGCTTCGAATTGATCATTGTAGAAAATGATCTGCTTCCCCATTCTGAGATCAGGCAAATTGTTAAAGAGGCAAGGGAGAAGATAAACATTTATTATCTTTTTGAAAATTCAATCGGTCTCTCAAAAGCCAGAAATGCAGGAGGAAAAGCGGCACAGGCAGATTATATCGGATATATTGACGATGATGCCTTAGCACCTGAGAATTATATCGAGAAGTATCTTGACATTATTGAAAGGCTGTACCCTGATATTATAGGCGGACCGATTTATGCGATGTATGATTCAAAAAAACCAGAATGGTTCAGGGAGTCATACGGTTCAACCACAAATGACGGTTTTAGCGGCTTTTTTAACTCTAACCAGTACATTTCGGGAACAAGCATAGGTTTCAGGCGGGGTATCCTTGAGGAATTTAACTGGTTTGATCAAAATTTAGGGATGACTGGTAAAAAGATCTGGTATGGAGAGGAGACGATGGTACAAATAAAAGCCTGGCGGAAATATCCCGACCTCAGGGTGTGGTTTGATCAGGGATTAACAATTAAACATTTAATTCCGGCAGCTAAGATGAAACTGAAGGGGAAATTAAGGAGATCCTACAACTCTGGCAGGTCACTTGCCTATTTGTGGATTAATGGTGACAGGATAATAGTTGTTCAAAAGAGGGCACCCTATGTTTTATTCAAGACTATTCTCTATTTTTTCATTAAAGGATTACCCGGTCTGATTTTGCATGACAGAAAAAAATACCCCTTCTGGCAAAACTATGTTTTTGAGAGTCTGTCTCAGTATCTTGCTTCAATCGGCCAGGAATTTCAATATACCAGGGATTTGTTTAAGTTCAGCAAAACCGGCTGAAGGATTTTACATATAGTGCCATTTTTATACAAAAGGTTAAATCATCATCTAGAATAATGTTAGAAAAATCAGATAAAATCTCATCTGATCTTGCTCCTGTAGTTCTGTTTGTTTACAACCGGCCGCATTGTACGCTGAAGACCCTTGAACATTTACAGCAAAATGTACTGGCCGACAGATCTGAATTATTCATATATTCTGACGGACCCAAACCAGGAGCAACTGAAGATGATATGAGAAAAATTGGTAATGTGCGTGAAATTATAAAAAAGGAAAAGTGGTGCAGAGAGGTACATATTATTGAATCACAGGTCAACCTTGGACTTGCCACCTCAATAATTAATGGAGTTACAGAAATTGTTAATAGGTATGGGAAAATTATTGTATTAGAGGACGATCTACTTGCTTCTGTACATTTCCTTGAATATATGAATGATGGACTAGCCCACTATGAAAGTAAGACCAAAGTCTTCCAGATTGTCGGATATACACCTCCTATTAAGACAAAATTCAAAAACGCAGCATTTTTTCTGCCTATTTCTTCAACCTGGGGATGGGGTACCTGGGCAAGAGCATGGAAATATTTTGAGAAAAATCCACTAGAATATACGATTTTAAAGACAGATAAAAAGCTTCGAAGAAAATTTGATATGGAAAATTCCTATCCATATTCAGATATGCTTATCAGACAAATGGAAACAGGAATTGATTCATGGGGAATAAGATGGTGGTGGGCAGTATTTAAACAACAGGGTATCGCTCTTTTCCCAGATCGAACACTTGTTGCAAACATGGGATTTGATGATGATGCTTCACACACACAAAAAATAGTTCCGCATGTTAACAAATTCTGGATTAATGATTACACAATAAAATCTTATCCGGATATCGTTGCAGTAAATCTCTTTTTTCTCGCTAAGTTAAAAAAACAAGCTTTTAAAGATTCTCATATATCTGTATACTTTAAAATAAAAAGGAAATTAAGGGCCTATTTAAAAAGGAACTACACCGTATGAACATTCTCCACATTTCAAATAGAGATCATGGTGGTGCAGGTTTCGCTGCACATAATCTGCATAATTTAATGCTGAAATCTGGATTTAATTCAAAATTATTGGTTTTAGATAAAAAAATGAAAGATGGAAATATTATATCTGTATTGCCATTAACGCTAACTCAAAAATTCTCAAAAAAAATAAAGAATACACTTATTAATAATTTGAAATCAAATTCTGATTATTATTTTGAGAACCAGAAAAGTACCCTTATAAGTTATAGGTCACTTAAAAGAAAAATCCCTTTTAATCCGGATGTTATAATAATTCATTGGATCTCTGCATTCGTTAATTTTAAGGAGATCTGGCGCTTACAAAAAGAAACAAATGCGATGGTGATTTTTCATTTATTAGACATGGGATTAATAACAGGTGGTTGTCATTATGCCTGGTATTGTGATCATTATAAGAGAAAATGCGGATTTTGTCCAGCGATATTTTCACAAAAGGGAAATGATATATCAAATGAAAATTGGAAATTTAA
Organism: uncultured Bacteroidales bacterium; assembly: GCA_963789465.1. GTDB lineage: Bacteria > Bacteroidota > Bacteroidia > Bacteroidales > VadinHA17 > LD21. The sequence continues at coordinate 238,959 of CAWBLL010000016.1, read as the reverse complement.
GAAAAGGTATATTGATAAGATAGATTGCTTAGTTGTTGCTCCAACTCAATGGCTATTAAATCAAACTCAAAGTTCGGGATTATTTCATGATAAGCCAGTAAAAAAGATAATGCTGGGCATTGATAAGGATCTTTTTAGTCCTGAAAATAAAAAAAAGATTCATGAGGATTTTAATATTCCTGCAAATAATAAATCAATTTTTATAGGATCAGAATCCTTCAAAGAAAAGAGAAAGGGATTCCAATATTTAGTGGAGGCCTTTGAGATTCTTGTTCAGCAATTTAACTTTAGTCCACAAAATATTACGTTGATATTTGCCGGGAAATCCGAGGTAAATGGATCATCAATATTTAAAAAATTTAATATTATTAAGACAGGATACATTACGGATGAAAAGCTTTTGTCTAATTGTTACCGCGCTGCAGATATATTTATTTCTTCCTCAATTGAAGATTCTGGTCCAATGATGATTAATGAGTCTTTAATGTCAGGAACACCTATTGTAGCATTTGATATGGGTGTTGCTTTAGATTTAGTTATAAATGGAGAAACAGGATATAGAGCACGAAACAAAGATAGTGAAGATTTGGCTATTGGGTTATTTACACTCTTAAATTTAAGTGAGGAAGAGCATAAAAAGTATTCAATTCGATGTAGAGAAATGGCACTCCGGTTAACTAGTAGTCAAACTCAAATATCACAATTTGAACAACTAATAAATTCTAAAAAAATGCATGGCTAAAAAACATTATAAATATCTTAAATTTGATTCTAGATTATTTGGTTATAAAGTTGCTTTATTATCGATTGACACAGTTATTGATGAAGATGAGTTGAAAGATATTTTAAATAATTTGAGAAAGAATAATTATTGTTTAGTTTATTGGTTCATTAGTATTAAATCTTTAGAGATTAATTATTTAGCGAATAAAGTCGGAGCAAAAAAAGTGGATGAGAAATTTGTATTCTCGATGCCGATTACTCAAAATGCTAAAATTAAGCATGATAAAAATATTCATAGTTACTTGAAAGTGAAAGCAAATAAAAAAATTTATGATTTGGCTTTTCAAAGTGGTGTTCATTCAAGATTTAGGTCTGATTCAAGATTTCGTAACAATGAATTTAATTTATTATATAAATATTGGATTGAAAAATCCCTTTCTGGTTTAATAGCCACAGATGTATTAGTTTACAAACCGGCTGAATTTGAGAAAGGGATTATAACTTATGATATTAAAAACAGTTATGGTAAAATTGGCTTATTTGCGGTTGAGGAGAGTGAACGGGGAAAATCAATCGGAAAAATTCTCATAAATGAAGTAATTTTAAAATTAATAGATAGCGGTATAAATAGACTAGAGGTTATTACACAAAGAGAAAATTACATTGCACGCTCATTCTATGAACGAATTGGTTTTAGTCTCTCTTTTATTCAAAATGTATATCATATATGGTTAAAGGACTAATTAGGGTTAAATGCTTAAAAAGGCTAGTAATCAGAGTGTTCAAATCATTTGGATTTGAAATAAAAAAGCTCAAAAAAAACTCACAAAACTCAAAGAAAGAACCAAGCTTCTTCTTGGATTTCGATCACAATCTGGGTCTTGATTTAGAACAAGAAGCAAATAAAACAATTAAAATCATTAGAAAAAACACCATGACAACCTATATTAATCTGGTTATGTTGTATCAGCAGGTAGTCTTTTGTGAAAAACATTTAATAATCGGCGATTATGTTGAATGTGGAGTATGGAAAGGTGGATCAATAGGTCTTATGGCGCTAGGTAATATGAAATATGGCAAAACCAGACGAAACCTGCATTTATTTGATTCTTTTGAAGGTATCTGTTTACCTGATGATTCTAAAGACGGCGAGAAGGCGCTGAGAGAAGTAAATCCATTCCTGATGAAAAATGCAAAAGTGAATGGTAAGTTAGAACCTATTAAAGGTTTTTACGATTCATTTGGGGGAAATGGAACAGTTCAAGACAATGTGATGTTATTAGAAGAAAATATAAAATATCCCTCAGATTATATTCATTACCACAAAGGTTGGTTTCAAGATACGTTGCCACTCATAAAAACTCAAATTGAAAGGATAGCAATTTTACGCTTAGATGGTGATTGGTATTCATCGACAAAGATTTGTTTGGAGAATTTATATGATAAAGTCGTAATTGGAGGATTTATTATAATTGATGATTATGGCTGTTATGAGGGTTGCAAAAGGGCGGTTGATGAATTTATTGAAGCCAGGGGATTAAATGTGTTTTTGAACTATTCAAATAAAGATTGTCGTTATTGGATTAAAAACTGAATTGAATGATTCCATTTAACAAGCCATATTTATCAGGAAATGAATTAGAATATATCAGAGACGCTCTTTTAAGAGGTAAAATATCAGGGGATGGTTATTATTCTTTGAAATGTCATGAAACATTTGAGCAATTATATGGATTTAGAAAATGTCTTCTAACAACAAGCTGTACAGATGCCCTCGAAATGGCTGCTATATTGTGCAATATACAACCGGGCGACGAGGTAATAATTCCTTCTTACACATTTGTTTCAACTGCAAATGCTTTTGTTTTAAGAGGAGCAAAGATATTATTTGTAGATAGTCGTTCAGATCATCCCGGAATGGATGAAAACAAAATAGAAGAATTAATAACTCCAAATACAAAGGTAATAGTCCCGGTTCACTACTCTGGAGTTTCCTGTGATATGACAAAAATTATGTCATTGGCAGAAAAATATAATTTATTTGTTGTGGAAGATGCTGCCCAGGCTATTGATTCTTACTATATTTCACCCATAACACATAAGAAACAAGTCTTGGGTTCCATAGGACACCTGGCATGCTTTTCCTTCCATGAAACTAAAAATATCCAATGCGGGGAAGGTGGTATGTTGGTAATTAATGATCCGCAATTTATTGAAAGAGCAGAGATTATCAGAGAAAAAGGCACAAACAGATCGTCTTTTTATAGAGGAGAAATAGACAAGTACGGTTGGATCGATATAGGTTCTTCATTTTTACCTACAGATATTATAGCAGCATTTTTATTTGCTCAACTAGAGAATCTTGATAAAATTCAAAAAAAGAGAATTTTTATTTGGGATCAGTATTTTCAACGATTAAATTTCCTTTCCGAAGAACTCTTTCTTAAACTCCCTTATATTCCTCAACATGCAACTAAAAATGGCCACTTGTTTTATGTTTTATGTAAAAATGCCTTAACAAGAGAAAAATTGATTTCTAAGTTAAAAAAGAACGGAATTATGGCAGTCTTTCACTATCAATCGTTGCATAAATCTTCATTTTATTTAAAGAAAAATGTTTATAAAAGGTTACCATATGCAGAAGATTATTCAGAATGTTTGTTAAGGCTTCCATTCTATTATGAGTTAGATGATAGTGATTTAGATCTGATAATTAATACAATAATTGATTTTTGTACATAATGATAAGAACTTATTGTAATTATCTTTTATGGATTAAGTAAATGAATACTGCATAGTCAGATTCTTGTTTTTTGTGAATGGTGTAATTTTTAAGATTTTATGAATCGATTCGGTTGAAATGATTCATCAAGCTCTAATTCCTTCTGTCAGTATTATAACCCCCTCCTTTAACCAGGGGCGGTTTTTAAAGGATACTATTTTATCGGTACTAACCCAGGACTATCAAAAGATTGAATATATTATCATTGACGGGGGTTCGTCGGATAATTCTGTGGATGTCATTAAAAAATATTCATCAGAACTGGCTTATTGGGTAAGTGAACCGGACAAAGGACAGGCAGATGCAATTAACAAGGGATTTTTAAGGGCAAGCGGGGACTTTATTTGCTGGCTCAATTCTGATGATCTGTTATACCCTCATTTTATAAGCTCAAGAGTGCAGCAATTCAAGAATAACCCCGTTATTGATATTATTTACGGTGATGTAGATCAGGGAATGAAGCCAGAAGAAACATGGTTGCGAAAAGGAAAACAGACAGACTCCTGCAGCATGCTTAAATCACTAGAAATTCCTATTCCACAACAGTCTGCCATCTGGAGAAGAAAAGTGCTGGATGTAACAGGGGTGCTCAATCCTCAATTGCACACATTGCTTGACCGTGATTTCTTTATAAGGATAGCAAGAAACCACAAAATGCTTTACATCCCGGGAGCGCTTGCCTTTTTCAGGGTACATGACATGTCTAAATCGATAAATGAAGCAATGAAATGGACAGAAGAGTTGCCCCCTTATTATCAGGGTCTCATAGATAAATGGGCAGATTATAGCAAAATAAGTACCCGGGTCATGGCAAAATGTTATTGGGAATGCAGCCTGATCTGTTTGCAGGTTAATAACTTGGAGAAAAAAAATGAATTTATGAAAAAAGCGAAAAACACAAATTATAGTGTCTTTTTAAAACTCTGGTTTGTTCAGTTTCTTGTTAAATTAAAACATCTCCTGCTACACTAAAATTCTTATTATAATTTATGCAGCAATATAAGAAGCCTTTCTTTTTTTTATATACCATTATTAAGCTTAAACTAAATGGGGTCAGGTTTAAGCTCAGAGTATTAGGTAATTCATTTTATGTAAATAATCAAGGTAAAATCACTATTGGTAACCGGGTTTCACTTCATTCGTTCCCGAATGGAACAATATACAGGACTTCTTTGTCAACCTATTACCCAGAAGCGGTTATTGAGATTGGCAATAACTGCAACATTAACGGTACTGTGATACATAGCAACCAGTTCGTATCCATTGGGAATAAATGTATGTTAGGCCCGGGTACCGTTATTGCAGATAATGATAGTCACAGAATTTCAGTTGATCCGGTTGAACGGAGAAGAAAGGCTGTCAGCAAACCAATAATAATCAAGGATAATGTCTGGGTAGGGATGAACTGTCTTATCCTTAAAGGAGTCATCATTGGTGAAAATTCAATAGTTGCGGCTGGTTCGGTTGTGGTGAAAGAGGTCCCTCCCAATACACTGGTAGGGGGTAATCCGGCTAAGGTCCTTAAACGACTATCAGTATGATTCCCGGATGCTTACACACGAAAATTATTTATGTGCGGAATTTTTGGATTGATAGATAAGGAATTTAACCTGCAAAACGCCAGGCTATCTCTTGAAACTCTGAAACATAGAGGACCTGATCAGTGGGGGGAAATAGTGGAAAAACAACTTTATTTGGGACATCGAAGGCTTTCCATACTCGACCTGAGCGAAAGCGGCAGGCAACCGATGATAAGTAAGGATGGAGATATAATAATTACAATAAACGGGGAAATTTATAACTATAAAAAGATCAGGGAAGATCTTAAAAGAAAATACAATTTTCTAAGCGAATCAGATTCTGAAATAATTCTCCACGGATATAAAGAATATGGAATTGAGGGGTTGATTGAGAGAATTGACGGGATGTTTGCCTTTTGCATTTATGATAAGAAGAAAGGGAAAATATTTCTTGTCCGTGACAGGGTGGGTATTAAGCCACTATTTTATGGGATAATTAATGGTGCGTATATATGGAGTTCCGAATTAAAAGCGATTGAAAAATATTTTCATGAACAATTGGAAACCGATAATACTTCCATTTATGATTACCTGACTTATTTGTACATTCCTCACCCTAAAACTCTATATAAAAATGTATTTAAATTAAAACCGGCACACTGGCTTGAGATTGACATCAACACATATGCTTCACACTTGACTAAATACTGGGAAATTAAAGAAGATAAAGTAATAGATATAAATATGAACGAAGCCTCTGAGCAATTAAAGTTTCTTATAAGAAAATCCGTTAATGAACAACTCATGTCAGATGTTCCGGTAGGCTTTTTCCTGAGTGGGGGAATAGATTCAAGCATAGTAGTTTATGAAGCATCTAAGGTAAACAATGAAAATAAGACATTCACAATAGATTTTGAGGAATCAGCCCACAGTGAAGCAGTTCATGCCAGAAGAGTAGCCAACCTGTGTGGAACCAGCCACAGGGAGCAAACACTTTGTGAGGAAGATGCTATACAACTATTAGCCGAAATGCAGACATGGTATGATGAGCCCTTTGCCGATACCTCCGCTCTGCCCTCATACCTGGTATCAAAATTCGCCAGGGATAGAGTAACAGTAGCCCTTACAGGTGACGGAGGGGATGAGTTATTTGGAGGCTACATGTGGTATAAGAATTTCCTGAAGTTTTCTCATTGGAATCCGGGAATCTGGGGAAATCAGACTCTCATTAATTTGAGAAATCATTTCAGGTACCGGACAATAGGTAAAATTTCGAATCGCCTTTTGAATTATACACTGGCAAAACAACCTCTCTATGTTAAACTGATGGGGGGAATGCTTGCTGAAGAGAAAAAAAGATACCGGGAGTTACTGAGTATCAATAAAGACTATGATGATTATTGGTGTTTTGAATCCCTGAGAAAAAAAGGCAAAACGACCATGAGAGATTTGCAACTTCTGGATTTCAAAACATATTTGCCCGATGATATCCTCACCAAGGTTGACAGGGTAAGTATGGCAGTTTCCCTCGAGGCACGGGTTCCTTTACTATCAAGCGAAATAATTGAATTCACATTTTCGTTGCCGGAGAAAATCCTGGTCTTTCAAGGCCAGTTGAAGGGCCTGGTAAAATATGCCTATAAAGATCTGTTACCTGATGATATCCTCTTTCGTAAAAAAAGAGGATTTAATATCCCGGTTCATAAGTGGGATCAGATCTATAATAATACGTCACAAAACATGACTGAGATAATGCTTGATAAGGTTTTTAAAAGTAGTATCCCTGAGCTCACTAAATGATAATGATGAAGATTGCCGCACTAACACCAGGGACCAATGTTGCCTCATCACGTTTCAGGGTCAGGCAATATATCCCAAAACTATATGATAATGGGATAGAAGTAGTTGAATTCCCGGCAAAAATCAATTATTCAGCAAAGCTTCCCGGAATTCTGGGGAGAGTTAAGCAAAAATATATATTCCCTCTGAGTGCAACATTGATCGGTATTAAAGCGTTATCGAGGGCAGGTGATATTATTAGAAGCAAACCCTTTGATGCTGTATGGATTAACAGGATCATTACCAATCCACTGTTCCTGGAAAAGTACATCCGACCTCCTTTGATCTATGATATTGACGATGCAATATGGATAAATAATGAAAAAATCATTGGTAAAATAGCTTCGAAGGCTGAAGTAATACTGGCAGGAAATGATTTCATCGCAGAAAATCTTGAGAAGTATAATTCAAATATTAAAGTCATTCCAACAGCTATTGATATATTAAGATTCCAGCCCATTGAATCAAAAGCTGATGATCTTTTTAATATTGTTTGGACAGGTTCAAAAGATACGGTACATTATCTTAAGTCGATTGAAAAGCCGCTTTCGGATTTCCTTAACAATGTAAAAAATAGCAGATTGACGGTTATTTCAGATATTTTGCCAGCATTTAATCAAATTAAGCATGACAAAGTCAAATTTGTATCATGGTCGGCAGAAAATGAGGTTCAAGATATTCAGGAAGCTGATTTAGGGATTATGCCACTCTTTGACACAAAGTGGGAAAAGGGTAAATGTAGCTATAAAATGCTGCAATATATGGCATGCGGACTACCGGTGATTGTCTCCCCGGTTGGGATGAATAAAGAGGTATTGTCCAAAGGAAATATTGGTTTACCTGCGACTAAAGATAAGGAATGGCTTGAAGGGATTAATTTTTTGTATAAAAACAGAACTATTTCCAGAAGAATGGGTATGGAAGGTACACGGGTGGTTAAAGAGAACTACAGTCTTTCAATAATTTCTGGCAAACTTATAGAAGTATTCAATAGTCTATAACTTATGCTTTATCCGGTCATCATAATCATAGCATTTCTAACGTTTGGCTTGCAAAAAGCACGAAGTATGTATCTGGCCAGTTCAGTTCTTACTATAATACTTTTACTGGTTTTTTTTAATGGAATAATTGATTTGTTACATTTCCCATCCTTTTATATTAATCTCCTGACTGAGGTGCTGGTTTTATTTTTACTGGTTTATACTTATTCAATTGGTAACAGAAGAGCAAAAAGCTTTCATTTACCAGGCATACGAATCTTTTTCATGTTCTCAATTATATTAATAATATCTGTCTATATCAATGAAAGCAATCTATATCAATCCTACTTATATTATCGTTTTTTTCTGACCCCGTTCTTATTCATGTTAATTATTGTCAACATGAATCTGACCGATGTGAAAATTTTTAAGCTTGTTGCTTTTGTCGAATTCCTATTTGTCTTTCAGTTAATTGCCACTATTATCAAACTAGTTATTCTTGGAAGACCGGAAAATCCTGTTGGTACTATAATTATAGCAGGAGGAGGAGTAGCGACCTTTTTGCCTCTGATTGCTGCCGGATTCTTGTTAAGCAAGTATTATATTCTTAAAAAGGATAAACTTTATTTGTACCTTCTTTTTGCGTTTCCATTGATTGCCTTTGCAAGCCAAAAGAGAGGGACTTTTATCTTTTTGCCTGTGGTTTTTATACTATTTATTTACTTTTTAAGTAGAATCGATGCCCGGTCCAGATCCTTTGGTAAAAAATTTAAATACCTCATATTCTTATCAGTAGTTGCGTTAATACTTCTGATTTTTGCTTCAATGACAACTAGAACAATGAATCCGGAGGAATCCTCAAGGGGCAGTTTTGATATTTCTTACTTATTTGAGTCCTCAGTTCAATACAATTCACTAGAAGGGGAATATTCCCTGGGCCGCTATGCCAGTTTTAATCAGGTAAATAAATATATGAGTAGTTCTGAATTGAAAAACAAGCTATTTGGCTATGGACCAGAAACCCTGAAAGGAGCTACCAGGGGTGATGGTAGATTTGAGGAATTTGGTGTTGCTGGAACATATCCCGGAATTTCCTACCAGTTTATTCAAATAGGGTTCATTGGAGGAATTCTTTGGTTGCTTCTTTATTTATATTATGGATTTTGTATTTATCAATTTTTAAAAAAGGAAAAGGACAAATATTGGAAAAGTATTGGGATGGGAAGTATGGTACTTATTTTTGTGTTCTTTATCGACTATATTACTTACTCGGTTACATTTATCACAGTATATGCTTTTACATTTACAATAGCAATAGCTTTTGGTCTTATAATGAAGAGATATTACATTATCAGAACCCAGAGTCAGAGTGTCATCTTATAGTTGAAAGACAACTAAATTCAAAATGAGAAACAAAATACTGTTCATTTCCTTAAATCAATTCGGATATTTCTCAATTTATTATAATTATTGCGAAATCTTATGTAAGGAATTCGATATTACTTATTTGTGTTTTGATCATGGTTTCCCAAAACAAAGTATTGAAAATGTTACGGTCAAGTATATTGAATTACAGACAAATAAAATAAAAAGGCAGTTGAACTTTTATTCAAATGCGGTATGGTTTCTGAGACAAAATTGTTTTAATGTAATAATAATCAAATATTTCAAACTATGCTTACTCTATAAATTGCTTAACAACAAAGCCCGAATCTATCTTGATATTCGGACAGGATACCTGAACAGTAACAGAATAATTAGAGGTCTATTAAATTCAACCATTAAATTTGAGGCATCGTTTTTTGACCAAATATTGGTACTCTCAGCGAGTCTGTCAAAAAGATTGCGGCTTCCTGTTTCTAAAACAACAGTTATTCCCTTGGGTGCAAGAGAAACTTTTATTAACAAAAAGGATTTTAACCCACTGAGACTTTTATATATAGGAGTTTTAACTGACAGACATTTAACAGATACTATTATTGGGGTGAATAAATATGTCAAAAACAATCGGAATCTATTATCCTATGATATTATAGGTTATGGTAAACCCAACGAGGAAAAGGAGTTAAGAGAACTTATTTCGAAATCTAATCTAGAAAACATAATTACTTTTCATGGAAGGATTGTTGGAGATAATTTAAGGGCATTCACAGAAAAATGTAATGTTGGGATGGCATATGTGCCTATTACAGAGGGTTATAATGTTCAGCCATTGACTAAGTTATTTGAATACCTGCTTTCTGGAATGGTGGTCATTGCCACGAATACTTTTGAGAACAGGAGAATTATCAGTGAACACAATGGAGTTTTAATAAACGATGATCCTGAAAGCATTTCTGAAGCGTTAGAAAAGATCAGTTATGGAGGAATTGGATATAATTCAGACGAAATAAAAAAAACTGCCAGAGATTATACATGGGAAAATATTATTAATAATAATCTTAAGCCTTTATTATTGTAATATGAAGATTCTGCTTGTTTGCAGCGGGAATGTTGAATTTTTCAATTTTGAAAAACATCATGCCTTTATCTATGATCAAATAAATGCTATCTCCAGGCAGTTCCCGGATGTAAGGTTTGAAAATTATTTTGTCAAAGGTTTGGGAGTAATTGGGTACCTGAAAAACATAAAAAAGATTAATAGGAAAATTAGAGAATTAAATCCTGATTTAATTCATGCACATGGAGGGCATATTGGATTTTTATGTGTATTTCAAAAAAAAATACCGGTTGTCACTACATTTCATGGCTCTGACATAAACTCCTTCTATATGAGGTTTATATCGGCCTTTGCGGCTTTATTTTCTACATTTTCAATTTTTGTAAGTACCAAGCTTAAAAGTAAGGCTATTATCAAGGGTAGTAAAAATGAAGTTATCCCTTGCGGAGTGGACTTTGATATGTTTTTCCCTTTAAGCAAAGAAAAAGCAAAAGCCAAATTGGGGTTGGCCGGAGAAATTAGATATATACTGTTTGCCTCTCATAAGGATAATAGAGTAAAGAATTATAGACTTGCATATGAGGCAACATCAAGCTTCAAAAATATCATGTTACTTGAAATCAAGAATAGGATCCGTGAAGAAGTAAATTATCTTATTAATGGAGCAGAATTATTATTGATGACTTCTTTTACAGAAGGTTCTCCACAGGTGATCAAAGAAGCCATGGCCTGCAACTGTCCTATAGTCTCAGTAAACGTTGGTGATGTGGAAGAGATCATAAGAAACACCCATGGAGCATTCCTTTGTCATAGTTATGACTTGGATGATATTAAGGAAAAAATAAGAGCGGCTTTAAGATTCGATGGTAGAACTAACGGCCGTGAAAATATTGAAAGGTTTGATAACAGACGCATTTCAAAAGAATTGTACGCAATCTATGAGAATCTTCATTGATATAGGACACCCAGCGCATGTGCATTATTTTAAAAATTTCATAAAACTCATGCAGGAGAAAGGGCATGAGTTTTTTGTTTCATCCAGAGATAAGGAAGTTAGCCTTACACTCCTTGATAAATACAACATACCCTATTTTAACAGAGGGAGAGGTTCATCTGATATTCCAGGTAAAGTTATTTATCTAATAAAGGCAGATTGGATATTATATAATAAGGCTAAAGAATTCAATCCGAATGTTTTCTTAAGTTTTGCATCTCCATACGCTGCTCAGGCTTCGAGACTTCTCGGGAAACCTCATATTTCTTTCACTGATACGGAGAAAGCAAAATTAGGTATTCTTTCATTCGCTCCTTTTACAGAGTGTATTGTAACGCCTGGTTCATTTCAAAAAGATTTTGGTTTAAAACATATACGTTTCGATGGATTTATGGAGCTTAGTTACCTAAATCCAAACTATTTTATTCCTGATCAAAATGTTCTTGGCGAGTTAGGTATTGATGCAAATGAGCCTTTTTCATTATTAAGATTTGTTTCATGGGGAGCTAATCATGACATAGGTCAATCTGGAATTCCGGACAAAGTAAAGGCAGAACTTGTTTTTAAAATAAGTAGAAGGATGAAGGTTTTTATATCAGCTGAAGGTCCCCTACCGGCGGCTATTCGGAAGTTTAAAATTAAGATATCTCCGGAAAAAATTCATGACCTCCTTGCCTTTGCTTCTTTATATGTAGGTGAAGGTGCTACGATGGCTTCAGAATGTGCCATGCTTGGCACCCCGGCGATATATGTTAATACTCTTACCGCCGGGACAATAGAGAAGCAGGAGAATTATGGATTATTGACTCATCATGGAAATTTTGATAAAGTACTGGAAAAAACCTTTGAAATTCTTGACATGGCAGACAGGGAAGACGAATTTCAGAGAAGACGAAATAAAATGCTTTTTGATCAGATTGATGTTACTGCATTTATGGTCTGGTTCATTGAAAACTATCCTGACAGTTTCAGAATCATGAAAGAGAATCCGGATTATCAATATACATTTCGATAATAGTTTCATAGGATAGAAGATTTTCTGGTAATGTTAGGGAATAGTTATTTGTGAATTCTGGAGGAAGGCAGAAGGCTGGCGGTTGAAGACAAGATAAAGAGATAGGGCGAAACGGAGATGGGGAGGAGCAATTAATTTTTTGCCAGCCTGCCGCCATCCACCATCCACCATCCGCCAAATAAATAAAAATGAATAAACTATTTTCGCTAATTCAAAAGAACTCTGATGCAATTGAAAGGGTTTACCGTATTTTATTTTATACTCTTTGTCTGCTTTTATTGGTTTCTGCAGTCATTAAATTCGGCGGCGCGCTCAATAGAACAAGAGTCGGTGTAGGTGAGATTAAGGTCAGGCTGGATCATTTCCTGCATGCGATTGCCTATTTTCTTTTCTCGCTTTATTACATTACCGGGAAATATTTCGGGTTAAGTCTGTTTAAAAGCAGAAAGATAATATTCTTCTTCCTTATCTTATTTGGTGTAGGGTTTCTGGCGGAGGTCATTCAGATATGGGTACCATACAGGGCGTTTAGTCTGATGGATATGCTTTCGAATGTGGTCGGGATAGGAGCAGGTTATATCGTTACAATTATTTTTATAAAAAGGTTAAGTGTTTAAAGGAATTTTCTCTGTGGAACTCAAAAAAACCTCTATGAATCTCTGTGTTAGAAAAATAAGAACTGACACAGAGATGCACAGAGAGATCACAGAGGGACACAGAGAATTTAATTCTATCATGTCTCGAAATTTTCTGCTGTTCACAGCGATTTTGTGCCTTTCCCTACCTTCCTACCCACAGGATACTGCCAATTCAGACACAGTTAACCGTAAGCAGCTCCGGAATGTTATCATATTAGAGAGCGCTGTTGCTGTGGCGACATTGGTTGGGCTCTCAGTCCTCTGGTATGCTGATTATCCGCAGTCATCATTTCATTTTATTAATGACAATAATGAGTGGTTACAGATGGATAAGATCAGTCATGCAACTGGTTCATATTACATTGGCAGGACGGGTTATGAACTTCTCCGTATTGCTGGTGTCAAGAGAAATAAAGCAATCTGGTATGGGGGAACCACTGGGTTTATTTACCTGGGAATAGTGGAAATAATGGACGGATTCTCAGCAGGCTGGGGAGCATCTTTGGGTGATGTGGCAGCCAATACGGCCGGTTCTGCATTGTTTATCGGCCAGCAGTTTGGGTGGAATGAGCAGAGGATCTTGCTTAAATGGTCATTTCATATGACGCAATATGCTCAGTATAATCCTGAAAAACTTGGGAGTACTCTCCCGAAAAGAATGATGAAGGATTATAATGGGCAGACATACTGGCTCTCTGCCAATATCCGTTCTTTTCTACGTAAAGAATCCCGGTTTCCGGCCTGGTTGAACCTTGCTGCCGGATACAGTGGTGACGGCATGATAGGCGCCAGGGTCAATCCTTCTGAAATAGACGGAAATCCAGTTCCATATTTTGCACGGACCCGACAGTATTTCCTGGCACCTGACATCGACCTTACAAGGATTAAAACCAAATCACCATTTCTGAAGATGGTGTTCAATATATTCGGGGTTTTGAAATTTCCGCTGCCGGCGATAGAATATAACTCTGTACAGGGTTTTGTATTCCACCCTGTATATTTCTGATTTTGTGGTGATTATAAGGTAAGAATTTAAAGAACTTACACAGAGATCACAGAGGAATCACAGAGATTCACAGAGAAGTCTCCACTCTACACTCTCCGCTCTATGCTCTTTTCCTACCACCACCACTCACCACTCACGTCTCATCCACTCACATCTTACATTTCTTCCCTGCGCTCTGTGCCCCGTGCCCTGTGCTCCGTGCCCTGTGCTCTGTGCTCTGCGCCCTGTGCCCCGTGCCCCGAGCCATCGGTCCTGTTCATAACTCCCCCCTTTTCAACAAGGTTGCTTCCGGAATGATGCAACCTTTTTTCTTATCTTGTAGTCTTGATATCAGCTAAACCGGCATCGTACTTAAAAGTAAGACAAACATCCTGTCATGTTAACGTTAAACACCTGTGCAATAAAAAATATACTAAGGATAAAATTGAGAAAAATTCTTACTTTTTTATCGATTTCTATTTTATCAATAGTGAGTACTATTGCTCAGCCAGTTTGGGTACCGACAACACCATCTATTGGAACTACTGGGATATTTACTATACCGATTAATTATGGAATTGACAGAGCAGGAACAGTTTATATTGTTATCAAAGCATTTTAGATAATAACACCTATTCATCTGCTACGATAAAATTTCTTTCAGGGTCGACATCAGGTACAAGAGTTTATGTTGCAGCAATACCTGTAACTGCCGGTAACGCCAATTCAGTTTTACAAATAATTGCAAATGTTTTTGCTGCAAACACAACACATACTGTATATATTGCTGCTGAAAGTCCTGCGGGAGTATTTGAATCCACCAATGCGGTAAGGTTAACTGCCACAACCAAACCCTGCCCTACTATTAGTGTCCTTACCGGTTTTACCCAACCGGTAGTATGTGTCAATAAAAGCTGCGGTTGCAACGTTTGAGGTTGTTATCCTTAATCCGGATCCCAATATGAATGGTATTCTGAATGGAACGGAATGGACCCTTGACTGGGGAGACGGCACACCTCTTGTAACTTATTTATCGACTGCTGATAATGATATTCCACCACTGCCTATCCGTACGCATACATATTCAACAGCAACAACTTGTAACTATGTTTTTTCAAACGGGATAAGAAATCCCTGCGGACAGACCAGAGCCGTTCAGTATATTGCTGTTGTTCACGGAAGGGATATCAATAGCGATGGTGATGGCAGGCTGCGGATTGTGAATAACGCCGATGGTTCGGCTATAATTAATGTCTGTGAGGGAGTGCAGTCCATAATAACTATTAGGGATAACAGCATCTGGAACTGCCAGAATCCGACTCTTCCGGGTGGGCTTACACCTGTGGCCAATACCGAACCCAGAAATATAGAATGGCTCTATGGACAGGATCCGGGTGGCGTTCCTGCAAGCACAATTACAGGAAATGTTTCCATTGCAGGGTTGGGAAATGCTCCCCAGACCAGCGGTCGTATCTCTCCGGTTCCCTATGGGCCATCTTCCCTGAGTCAGGCAATCACTATACCAGCAACATGTGTTGCCGGACAGAGCTTCACGGTCTATCTTAAAAACTGGAACAAGTGTAACTGGACCGATCCTGAGTATATATTTACATCCATCGATATAAATGTGGTCGCTGCCCCTCCTGCCCCGGATGTTGCAAATAAAACAATATGTTTCGGCGGCGACAAAACGCTTACGGTCACAAGCCCGGTAGTTGGGTCAATAAGCTGGTACTCGGATGCCGCTCTTACAACCCTGGTAGGAACCGGCGTCTCATTTACCACACCCCTGAATGGCCCTGCTACATATAATTTCTGGGCGGTCGATAAGGCAAATACGGGGCTTCAGTGCCAGGGACCGGCAAGACAGGTTACTCTGATTATAAATCAGCTTCCCAATAAACCCACAATAACCAACACAGGAAACCTGGAGTTCTGCTTTGACGGCATAACAACTGTCGTCCTTCATGCAAATGTTGCCACTCCACCTGCGGTTACTTCATATCAATGGTATAAAAACGGCGCTGCAATACCAGGGGCAACAGCAATCGACCTCACCTTAAGCCAGGGCTCCGAGACAGGTTCATATACTGTCGCTGCACTTGGAGCCAACCCTACCAATTGCCCTGGTCCCCAGTCCAATGCGGTCTCGGTGATCATCCATTCCCTGGCGAACCTGGTCAATCCGGTTCCCGCTGTAGTTTGTGAAAACGGAATTGCGACATTTACAGCTTCGACAACCGATCTTGTTCAGAACTGGCAGTGGGAGGTAAGTACTAACGGAGGCGCTTCCTTCAGCACAACAGGCAACGGACCTCCCTACTCAGGCTTCAATACAAATACCCTCACCCTGAATCCTGTTGCTCTTTCCTTCAATGGATACCTGTACAGGGTCGAAATAAAGACTCCTCCGGGTCAGGGAGGCTGCCCTTTCAAATCTGCGGCTGCATCGCTTACCGTAAATCCGAATGCTGTCCTGACCCTTACATCAGGCGCAGGCAGCAATAACCAATCACCCTGTATCAACACGCCCATCTCAAATATAACCTGGAATGTAGGCGGAAGCGGAACAGGCGCCGGGGTAGCCGGTCTGCCTGCCGGAGTGAGCGGCTCATTCTCAGGAGGAGTATTCACTATCAGTGGTACACCCACCGCATCCGGAACCTTTAATTATACTGTTACCACAACAGGCACATGTACCCAGGCTACAGCAACCGGAACAATAACCGTGAGACCTGATAATACCATTACAAGGACTTCAGGCGCTGCCACAGAGAATCAGACAAGATGCATCAATACAGCAATTTCCAATATCCGCTATACAACCACCGGGGCGACCGGAGCAACCTTCAGCGGTTTGCCTGCCGGGGTCAACGGAGTCTGGGCAGCAAATAATATAACTATAAGCGGAACACCCACAGCATCAGGGTTATTCAGCTTCACTATAACTCTTACAGGAGGATGCGGCGTTATTACCAGAAGCGGAACAATAACTGTCAACCCAAATAATACCATTACCCGAACTTCCGCTGCTGCGACAGAAAACCAGACTGTATGTATAAGTACTACGATAACAAATATTACGTATACTACAACCAGCGCCTCAGGAGCCAGCTTCAGCGGACTGCCTGCAGGAGTATCCGGAAACTGGGCAGCCAGTGCCATCACCATCAGCGGAACGCCAACTGCATCGGGTAGCTTCAGCTATACAATTACACTCACCGGAGGGTGCGGTACAATAACGAGGAGCGGTACAATAGATGTCACGCCAAACAACACCATAACAAGAACTTCAGCTGCGGGAACCGATAACCAGACTGTTTGTATAAGCACTCCCATCACGAACATTACCTATTCCACTACCGGAGCAACAGGAGCCACTTTCAGCAACCTGCCTGCAGGAGTAAACGGCAGCCGGGCAGGGAATACCATCACAATCAGCGGCACTCCTACGGCATCGGGTACCTTCAACTATACTATAACCCTTACGGGAGGATGCGGTGTAATAACCAGGAACGGAACAATAACAGTCAGTCCGAACAACACCATAACACGTACTTCAGCAGCCGGAACAGATAACCAGACTGTATGTGCCAACAGTACGATCACCAATATAACCTATTCAACAACCGGGGCCTCAGGCGCCACTTTCAGCGGACTGCCGGCAGGCGTATCAGGAGGCTGGGCAGGCAATATTGTAACTATCAGCGGAGCGCCGACAGCTACCGGCACCTTCAATTATACAATTACACTTACAGGTGGTTGCGGCGTGGTGACCAGAAATGGTACAATAATAGTCAATGTTGCGGCTACAGTCAATGCCGGACCCGACCAGTCGATCTGCGCACTGGGAACAGCCACCCTGGCAGGCTCTGTCGGAGGAAGTGCCGTATCGGGTACATGGTCCGGAGGGTTAGGTTCTTATGTTCCTAATGCGAATAACCTTCATGCCGTATATACACCAAGCGCCGGAGAGAGGGCAGCAAAAACAGTTACACTGACATTAACTACTAACGATCCGGCCGGGGTATGCACAGCAGTATCAGACAATGTGACCATCAGCATTGGAGCAGCGCTTACAGCTGCCACACTTACAGGCAGCGGAGATATCTGCTTCGGCACAGCCAGCACTCTATCTTCAGTCATAACAGGAGGAGCACCTCCCTATACCATAAACTATACAAGGAACGGGTCTGCACAGCCGGCCATTACACCTTACACCAGTGGTAACCCGATAAACCTTGGTGTACTTCCGGTCGGTACTTATACCTACCTGATCACATCGGTAACCGACCCATGCGGGAACAGTGTTCCTCCAGGCTCTCTGCCACCTGCTGTTACGATCACGATAAATGGACTTCCTGATGTCACGGGAACGATCCCTGCTTCACAGAATATCTGCAGCGACGGGACTGCAACGCTTACCCTTGTTTCAACCGTCAATAATACAACATTCAACTGGACAGTTTCATCTGCTCCGGGTTTCGGCTATACCTGGTCGGCCGGCAAAGATCCTGTTGGCGGATCACTTACAGATGCTGACGGAAACGGTACAGAAACTATTACCCGTCAACTCCAGCACAACTATAATGCACCGGTCAGTGTTTTCTATACCATTACCCCGATCGGACCTGGCCCTACTGCCTGCCCCGGATCTCCGGTTACTGTCACCAGGTCAGTGACAGTAAATCCGGTACCGGCAATTACCGACATTACTACAGCTATCTGCAGTGCTACTGCATTCTCTGTAACGCCTGTAAATGGGACTGACGGTGTGGTTCCGGCCGGTACCAGATATACATGGACAGCTCCGGTCATATCACCGGCGGGGGCAATAACCGGTGGCAGTGCACAGGCAGTCAGTCAGCTGAGTATCGGACAGACTCTTACAAATACAACCAATGCCCCGGCAACTGCAACTTACACCATAACCCCGGTCTCCGGCGCATGCACCGGAGCAACATTCCAGTTGGTTGTAACGGTAAATCCCAAACCAACGATAGCCAACAAGATAACCACAACATGCAGCGCCACCGCTTTCAACGTAAGTCCTACCGACGGAGGAGGTGATATAGTACCCGGAACAACCACCTATACATGGAATAATCCTGTCATTGCACCGGCAGGTTCAATAACCGGAGGCAGCGCCCAGGGAACAGGGCAGGCAAGCATAAGCCAGACCCTTACCAATACTACCAACGCAAATGCAACAGCCACCTATACGGTTACTCCAACAGCCGGCGGATGTGCTGGCACAACATTTACTGTAAGGGTGACGGTAAATCCGACCGCAACTATTACAGACAGGACTGCTACCATCTGCAGTGAAAATAGCTTTACTGTTACACCAGCAAATGGGGGAGGCAATATATTACCGGTAGGAACACTATATACCTGGGCAGCTCCGCTTATTGATCCTGCAGGATCAATCTCAGGCAGCAGTGCCCAGGGAACAGGGCAGATAAACATCAGTCAGACCCTGACTAATACAACTAATGCAGTCGCAACTGCGACCTATACTGTGACGCCGACCTCGGGGACATGTACAGGAGCAACGTTTACAATAACGGTAACGGTAAATCCGAAGGCAAGCATTGCCAACACTACTGCCACAATCTGCAGTGGCGATGCATTCAGTGTCACTCCGGTTAATAGCGGAGCTGAAATAGTCCCGGGAGGAACGACTTATACATGGGCGGCGCCTGTCATCGCACCTGCCGGTTCAATAAGCGGAGGAAGTGCACAGGGAACCGGTCAGGCCAGCATAAGCCAGACTCTGACAAATACAACAAATGCATCGGCTACAGCCAGATACACTGTGACACCGCACTCAGGTGCATGCACCGGCGCTACGTTTACAATAACGGTAACGGTAAATCCCAAAGCAACAATTACGAACAAAACAGCCACAATCTGCAGCGGCACTTCTTTCAGTGTGACACCTGTAAACGGGGCAGGGAATATAGTTCCCGTGGGCACCACATATACCTGGGCAGCCCCGGTTATAGCGCCCGGAGGATCAATTTCAGGAAGCAGCTCGGAGGCTGCAGGACAAACCAGCATCAGCCAGACACTTACAAATACCACTAATACTGTTGCCACAGCTACCTATACAGTAACGCCGACATCCGGTACATGTACGGGAGCAACCTTTGACGTTACCGTTACCGTTAACCCTGTTACCACGATAGCAGATAAGACACCAACTATCTGCAGCGGCACTGCGTTCACCGTAGCACCTGTAAATGGAGGAGCGGAGATAGTACCAGGTGGGACGACCTATACATGGACAGCGCCTGTTATTGCACCTGCCGGAGCAATCACCGGAGGCAGTCTTCAGGCTACCGGTCAGGCCAGCATCAGTCAGACACTTACCAATACCACAAATACAGATGCAACGGCAACATACACGGTAACACCAACCTCCGGTTCATGCACCGGGGCTACGTTCCGGATTCAGGTAACTGTCAGTCCAAAGGCAACAATCTCCAACAAGACTGATGCCATCTGCAGCGGTTCTTCATTCACTGTCACACCAGTCAATGGAGGGGCCGAGATAGTTCCCGGAGGTACATTATACACCTGGGCAGCACCGATAATTGCTCCCGGAGGATCAATATCGGGAGGAAGTGTCCAGGGAACCGGTCAGGCAAGCATCAGCCAGACACTCACCAATACTACAAACGCTTCAGCAACGGCAACATATACGGTAACTCCGATCTCAGGTGCATGCACCGGTGCTACGTTTACAATAACGGTAACAGTAAATCCAAAAGCAACAATTGCGAACAAGACAGCAACGATCTGCAGTGGTAATGCATTTACAGTCACTCCTGCCAATGGCGGTCCGGAAATAGTTCCCGGGGCAACAACCTATACATGGACGGCACCTGTAATTGCACCTGCAGGTGCGATAAGCGGAGGAAGCGCACAGGGTACGGGACAGGCAAGCATCAGCCAGACACTCACAAATACCACAAATGCTTCAGCAACGGCAACATATACCGTTACTCCGGTATCAGGTGGATGCACCGGAGCAACATTCCAGATTCAGGTCACAGTGAGTCCGAAGGCTACTATCTCCGACAAAACAGCCACAATCTGCAGCGCTGCTGCATTCAGCATTGCCCCTGTAAACCTGGGAGCTGAGATAGTACCGGTCGGTACATTGTATACATGGGCAGCACCGGTAATTGCACCTGCGGGAGCGATAACAGGCGGAAGTGCCCAGGTGGTAGGCCAGGCAAGTATTGGACAGACTCTAACAAATAACACTACTGCTCCGGCTACTGCAAAATATACAGTAATCCCGCAAAGCGGTGCATGTAACGGCGCAACATTTACCGTTACGGTAACTGTAAATCCTCCTGGGCAGGTTGATCAGCCTGCAAATGAGACCGTATGCAACAATACAAATACCCCGGTGATCAACTTCACGACTGTCAATACCATCGGGATCACCTCATATACCTGGACCAATTCCGCACCCGGAATAGGACTGTTGGCGAACGGATCAGGCCCTATAGGAGCATTCACTGCCATAAATGCGGGCACAGCACCTATTGTTGCGACCATTATCGTTACCCCAACCTTTACATATGATGCCGTCGGATGTGCAGGGTCACCCAAAACCTTTACCATAACCATCAACCCGACACCAACCCTTTCAAGCTCACTGGCTCCCCCGGATGTCTGCAGCAATACGGTATTCAGCTATGTACCGGCGAGCGCAACAGGAGGCACATCATTTGACTGGATCAGGGCTGCAGTGCCAGGGATAACCCCTGCAGGACCCACCACTGGTCCCGGCAATCCGAATGAGATATTGAGGAATATGACAAATGCCCCGATCGCGGTAACATATCAGTATACCCTCTCCTCGAATCTGTGCAGCAATACCCAGGATGTGGTTGTCAATATTAAGCCGGAACCCGTTATTACTGCAGGGCAGACCACCACGGCCTGTTCAGGGAATGTACTTGATTATCAGATCCTGCTGGATAATTTTGCAAATCCGGGTGATAATGTCACTTTCATCTGGGCGGCTCCTGTTCTTGATCCGGCAGATCCAAATTTCACCGGAGGGACAGCCAGGGGATCTGCCTCTGCAGCCAATATCACGGATGTCTTTACAAATACTACGGGTATCATTGGTAAAGCAACTTATACAATTACACCTTACAAGAACGGTTGTGCAGGAACACCCGAAACAGTTGTTATCACTGTTGGCTCAGAGCCGGTTCTTGATCCGGGACTGGATGCCTTTGCCTGCAGCAACACTCCTATCGGACTTATACTTAAGGAGGCTGTGGGTAGTGTTGTTCCGACATATTATAATATTTTAGGTAAAACCGTCGACTTTGGTCTTAGTGAATCAGGCAATGCTGCTGTGCCAAATGTCATTCAGGCTCCTGCAGGATATCTCTCAAATGATGTATATATTAATACACTGGGGTTAGATAAAACCGTCACATACAAGGTACAGCCGGTACTCGGTCCGGACTGTTTCGGGGATCCCGTGGATGTTGTAATAACAATACATCCGCAGCCTGTTATTCTGCCTGCACAGATAAAAACCGTTTGCAGCGGTGTGGCAATAGGTAAGGAGATCGTGCTCGTGCCGGGAAATACTCCTGCAGGTACACTCTTTAACTGGCCATTGCCTTCGATCTCTGATTTCTCCGTCCAGGGCACAGCGGGTACTGATGTAGCTGCCGACCCTGCCGGAACCATTCACATAAATGATATGATCGACAATCTTTCCGGGTCACCAATAACTGCTACTTATACAATTACTCCGGTAAGCTCATTTGGCTGTGCAGGCACACCGACAACAGCTATTATAACGATTAACCCTGAGCCAATACCTCAGCCAATATCCGGCAGGGATAAGATCTGCATCTCGGAAAAGAATGTTCTGTACAATATCAATAATGTAAGCGGTTCGACATTCCACTGGACTGTTGATGCAGCTATCGGCACCAAGATTTTTGACTTCAATGCAAATGCCATACTGGTAGATGCTGCTGCTGTGCCCGGGTCTGGAAACATTACAGTATATGAGACCAATTCTTATGTCTGTAAAGGAGATATATCAACAAAAACAGTGGAGGTTTATTCTGTGCCGGCTCCGGAAAATATAACCGGTCCGGCAGAAGTATGTGCAAACAGCACACATGTATACAGTGTAACCAACAGACCGGGTTCTGTTTACAATTGGACCATTCCGGGTGGTACTGCCATACTGGGCGACCCCTCCGCCAGTTCAATTACTCTGATATTTGCTAATGTGGGCGGCGCCGTTTCAGTACGTGAAACAACTTCCGCAGGTTGTATCGTCAACCATTTTCCACTGGGGGTCACACTCAATCAGCTTCCGACCGCTACTATAAGCGGGGGAAGCACAATATGTGACGGAGGATCCGGAGCACTTACGGTGGACTTTACCGGAACAGGTCCCTATTCCTTCACCTATGCACTGAATGGCGTTCCACAACCACCAATAAACACATCCGCTGATCCATATGCACTTAATGTTACCCAGGCCGGAACATATACTATTGTCAATGTAACAGATGCGAATTGTACAAACACAGGAACCGGGACCACTACAGTTGCATATTTCCCGAAACCCACAGGAACGATAAGCGGAACATCTGAAATGTGCAGAGGCGCTTCCACAGTACTGACTATGACATTTACAGGTACGGCTCCTTACACCTTCACATATACTGATGGCTTTACACCGGTAACAGTTACAGGTCATCTGACAAATGTTTATACTGTTTCAGTGTCACCACTTGTCAGTTCAACCTATACCCTGACCTCGGTGACGGATGGCAATTCCTGTACAGGAGTTCTTTCCGGATCAGCTGTTATAACTGTTAATCTGCCACCTGTTCTTTCCCTTGCAGGAACAAACCTTATCTGTTATAATGTCAATACGGGTTCTGTTGATATGACAATCACTGACGGAACTGCTCCATTCGGAATATCCTGGACCGGTCCTGATCTGTTTACGGCAACATCGGAAGATATAAGTGGTCTAAAGGCCGGTTACTATGCAGTTACAGTGCTTGATACAAAAGGGTGTACAGGAACTGCCAATATCACTCTGACACAACCTCCGGTTCTGAATGGCTCGGCCACAGCCACCAATGTTACCTGTTTCGGAGCATCAGACGGCACAATAACAATATCAGGAGCTACAGGAGGTACCGGTACATATGAATATACAATAAACGGAGGAACTTCCTGGGAAGCCTCACCAAACTATACAGGACTAGCTCCGGGGACATACAATGTAGTAATGAGAGATATTGCTCACCCTACATGCATGCTTACCCTCAATAGCGCCCTTCAAATCACCGGGCCCGATATTCTTGCTGCTACGGTTGTACCGACGGATGTTAATTGTTTTGGCGCAAATAATGGTTCAATTGTGATCTCATCGCCAACCGGAGGTTATGGAACATATGGCTATTCAATCAACGGAGGATCATCATGGCAGGGATCAGGCAACTTTGCCAACCTGCCTCCGGGGAACTATGACGTTATGATCAGGGATGCTGTTCATATGCTATGCGAAATGGCGCTCACATCCCTTACGATTGTACAGCCTCCCGTGCTTTCAGCAACCGTTAACAGCACAAATATCTCATGCTTCGGCTCGACAGACGGGACCATAACGATCTCAGCACCTTCAGGAGGACACGGAACCTGGGAGTACAGTATAAACGGAGGCGGATCATGGCAACCGGCAGGTAACTATACAAACCTTTCACCGGGAACCTACAATGTCCAGATTCGTGATGCTGCCTTTACTGGATGTTATATCATACTAAATAATGCGCTAGTAATTACACAGCCGGCAGTTCTTAATGCATCGGTTGCATCATCGAATGTAACATGCAACGGCGCGGATGACGGAATAATAAACATTACATCACCGACTGGAGGACATGGAACTTATGAGTACACTATTGATGGTACCAACTGGCAGGGTGCCGGCCTGTTCAACGGGTTGGCTCCCGGTACATATGATGTAAGAATCAGGGATGGTGCAAATATTACCTGTGAGATTATACTCAATGCAGGTCTGCAGATAACACAGCCCGGCCCACTGTCAGCCCTTGTCATTGACAGTGATGTTACATGTTTCGGAGCCAATGACGGGATTATCACTATCACCAATTCTGCCGGAGGATACGGTACATATCAGTACACTGTTGACGGAGGTGCCAACTGGCAGGATTCACCCACTTTCCCGGGTCTTTTACCTGCAACCTATGATGTCTGGATAAGGGATAAAGCACACATTGGTTGTGAATTGAATCTTGACCCGGCAGTTCTGATCTCCGAACCTGATGTTCTTGATGCCAATGTTGCGTTTACAAATGTTACATGTTCAGGCGCAGGAGACGGGACCATTACAATATCTTCATCAACAGGAGGCTATGGAGCCTATAGTTACAGTATTAACGGTGGAACCTCATGGCAGGGATCAGGGACCTTCAACGGGCTGGTTCCGGGCACCTATAATATCAGGATCAGGGATGCGGCTCATGCCGGATGTGTTATCGCGCTGAATCCGGCGATTGTTATTACAGAGCCTGTCGCACTAAGTGCGACCCTACTGAAGACAAATGTGACGTGCAACGGTGCTGCCGATGGTACCATTACGATAAACGGTGCGGCCGGAGGTTATGGCAGTTACGAATATACTGTTGACGGGGGCCTTACATGGCAGGCTTCAAATATTTTTGCCGGCCTGATACCAGGATTCTACAATGTTAAAATAAGGGATGCTGCAAATCATGGTTGCATATTTACCATAAACGGATCACTCAGTATCACGGAACCTCAGTTACTGAATGCAACCGTTAACCATACCAATGTCACATGCAATGGAACCAGTGATGGTACCATAACGGTTTCCGCTCCTTCAGGAGGCTATGGCACATACCAGTACAGGATTGACGGCGTAGGAGCATGGCAGATCTCAGGGTTATTTACGGGACTTGCTCCCGGCAATTATGTTGTACAGATCCGTGACGCTGCTAATCAGGCATGTGTTATAACACTTATCCCGAACCTGGTAATAACTGAACCTGCTGTTCTGGCTGCAATAGTAACATCCACGGATGTTTCATGCTTCGGCGCCAATAATGGCATAATTTCGGTTACCGGCGCATCGGGAGGGTATGGAACTTATGAATACAGTATAAATGGTGGTACCAACTGGTACGGTACAGGGAACTTCACAAATCTTCCTCCGGCAATATATATTGTCATGATCAGGGATGCAGCTCACACTGCATGTGAGACAGTCCTTGACGGGAATCTTCAGATATCTCAGCCAGGGGCTCTTACGGCTACTGTGACCCGTACAAATGTGACCTGTTTTGGTACCAGTGACGGGACAATAACCATTTCAGCCGCTTCGGGAGGTTACGGGACCTATGATTACAGCATCAACGGCGGAGGTTCCTGGCAGAGTTCCGGAATCTTCACTAATCTGGGCCCAGGAAACTACAACGTTCAGATCCGGGATGCAGCTCACATAACCTGTGTTATTGTTCTCAATAATGCGTTGCAGATAACGCAACCCGCTGTACTCCATGCAGTGGTTTCATCCACCAATGTTACATGCAACAGTGCGGACGACGGAATAATAAGCATTACTGTTCCCACGGGCGGTTCCGGAGCTTACGAATACTCTGTTGACGGTGGCTCGACCTGGTCGGCATCCGGACTATTCAATGGTCTGGCTCCTGCAACCTATGAAGTGAGGATAAGGGATTTTGCAAGTCCGGCCTGTGAAATTATCCTGAATAATAATCTTACAATTACTGAGCCTGAAGTATTGAATGCAGCTGTCTCATGGACAAATGTTACATGCTTTGCGGCAGCAAACGGCACAATAACTGTTTCAAGTCCGACGGGAGGATATGGAACGTTTGAATACAGTCGTGACGGAGGTGCAAACTGGCAGGCTACAGGAATATTTTCAAATCTCCCACCAGCCATCTACAATGTTCAGATAAGGGACAAGGCACATTCTGCCTGTGTAATGATACTGAATTCAACATTGGAGATAACCGAGCCCGCAATTCTCTCTGCTACGCTTGGATCGGCAAATGTGACCTGCTTCAGCGCCAACGACGGAACGATAACAATCACAAATCCGCTTGGCGGATATGGCACCTACAACTATACAGTTAACGGAGGAACTACCTGGCAGAGCTCAGGAAGCTTCACTGGTCTGGCACCGGGAACCTATAATGTCAGGATGAGGGATGCTGCCCATATTACATGTGAAATGTCTCTTGCCGCAGCACTTGTGATCACACAACCTCCTGTACTGTCAGGAACAGTATCAAGCACCAATATAACCTGCTTCAATGCCAGTGATGGTACAATTACCATTTCCAATCCACTAGGAGGCTATGGTAATTATGAATATAGTGTTAACGGAGGTGCAAGCTGGCAGGTTTCAGGCAACTTCACTGCCCTCACTCCCGGATTCTATAATGTCCAGATAAGGGATGCAGCCAACATTACCTGTGTAAAAACACTTAATGGTTCCCTCAGGATCACTGAGCCTGCAATTCTTGCAGCGAGTGTTTTCGGTACGAATGTGACCTGCAATGGAGCAGCTGACGGAAAGATAACCATCATATCTGCTTCAGGCGGCTATGGTACTTATGCATACAGTATCGACGGAGGAAGTACCTGGCAGCCGTCGGGCACATTCAATGCACTTGCTCCCGATACATATAATGTGCAGATACAGGATGCAGCAAATCCGGGATGCTTTATGGTTCTGAACCCGACACTGGTAATAACCGAACCCGCTGTCCTTTCTGCCACGATAACACCAACAAATGTCACATGCAATGGAGCGAATGACGGTACACTTTCTATAACGGCTCCTTCAGGAGGATATGGGTCATATCAGTATACCATAAGCGGAGGTTCTTCATGGTCAGGATCAGGTTATTTTACCAACCTGGCTCCGGCAACATATGATGTTCAGATGCGTGATGCCGCCAATCCATTATGCATTGAAACCCTCAATTCCGGTATGATAATTACACAGCCGGACATTCTTTCTGCTACCATTTCAAGCACCAATGTCTCATGTTTTGGCGGGAATGATGGTACGATCACCATTTCAAACGCAGCCGGAGGTTATGGTGCTTATGAGTACAGCATCAACGGAGGTGGATCATGGCAGGCATCACCTGCTTTTGCAGGCCTTACCACAGGATCGTACTCCATCCTCATCAGGGATGCGGCGCATATAGGTTGCGTTATTGTGCTGAACAGCACCTATCCGGTCACCCAGCCTGCATTGCTGTCGGCAGCAGTTTCCAAAACGGATGTTACCTGCAATGGAGCTAATGACGGTACGATTTCGATAACTCTGCCTTCAGGCGGTTATGGGACATATGATTACTCAATAGACGGAGGAACAACATGGCAGCCGTCGGGAAATTATACAAATGTGCTGCCGGGGACATATGATGTAAGGTTAAGGGATGGTGCCCACGCTTTGTGTTCAGTAATCCTCTACCCCAATCTGGTTATCACGGAACCTATACCTCTGGCAATGACATCAACCGGTGACATTGCACTGAACTGTTTCGGAGATAATTCAGGAAGCGGAACCTTTTATGCCTCAGGAGGCACCATGCCATATGTCTTTACAGTTATCGCCAATACTGCAGGGGCTACAATTTCATTCCCGGGATTCAACTCGCAAACCTTCTTTGGAGCAGGCGCTGGCACAGTGACAGTTTCTGTGAGTGACCATAACGGATGTTTCGCCCAGGGTACGATTATTATTGGCCAGCCTGCACTTCTGACACCGGGAACAATTGATGCTGACCAGGTGATATGCTCAGGGTCAGATCCTGCCATGATCACCGAGACAGTTTCCGCAAGCGGTGGGCCGGCTGTCCTTACATATCAATGGCAATATGGTTCGACTGTAGCAGGACCATTTATAAATATCGCCGGAGCGAATGCAAATGTGTACACACCTGCCCCCGGAGCGAATACAACTCTTTATTACAGGCGTATGGTCACATCAGGAATGTGCGCACCGGTATACAGCAATGTGGTCGAGGTAAAAGTTAATCTGCTTCCTCTTGCAATACTTTCCGGCGGCGAAACGATCTGTCCGGGACAAACATCCAATCTTAAAGTCGACCTGCCTGTCGGTCTGGGACCATTCGAGGTGGAGATCACTAACTATGGTACTATTCCGGCCTATGCTTCCGGAACCAATATTCCTGTAACACCTCTGATCACAACCGAATATAGCCTGGTCAGAGTCAGGGATGCCAACAACTGCGAAATTCTGGGTTCTTCACCCAACCTTATCGGCAAAGCCACTGTTACTGTACGGGCATTGCCTTCCATAACTATTGATCCTGTCAGCAAGACAACATGTGAGTTCGGGATAGTTAAATTCAGTGTAAGAGCCACAGGGTCAGACCTGACATTCAGGTGGTATGTAAATGGAGGTGGTGGTTTTATTCCTGTCACCGATGGAGGAATTTACTATGGTGCAACTGATTCAATACTAAACCTTTTCGGTCCAACAAGGCTGATGAACGGTAATGTTTACCGGGTTGTCGTTTCAGGCTGTGCGGCAACAGACACTTCAGCCACTGCTATACTTATTGTAAATACCCCGCCTGAGATTGTCAGACAGCCAAAAGATTCAACAATATGCATGAATGCCGGTGCTACCTTCAGGGTCACAGCAACCGGAACAAGTGCTGTGTACCGTTGGCAGGTCAATACGGGAGCAGGATTTGTTGATGTTATCAATGGGGCTAATTTCAGCGGAGCAAACGACAGCATACTAACTATTATAAATGCCCCGGGTACTTTCAACAACAATATTTTCAGGGTCATAATAAGCGGTACATGTGGTGCCCCTGTCTATTCAAATTTTGCGGTTCTCAGGGTCCTCAATCCACCTGTGATCACTCTTAATCCTGTAAACAAACCCATATGTGATGGGGTAGGGCCGGTTCTTTTCACTGCCAACGGTTCGGGTATGATAGATTCCCTTAGATGGCAGGTATTCAGCGGAGGTTCCTGGTCGGATATTTATGATGACTCAATTTACAGCGGATCATCATCCCAGCAGCTGACTCTCAGTAAAGCTCCCTTTGCTTTTAACGGAAACCAGTACCATCTTTCACTCAAGGCAAAATGCACTACTGTCAACTCGACCAATGCCACACTGACCGTTTATCCGAACCCCGTTGTGGACTTCAGCGCTGTGGATCCGATAAATGCATGCGGAGGAGTACCTCTGGTTATAAATGGCAATCCGTCGGGAGGTTCAGGAATATGGGCTTCACATCTCTGGACCGGTGATGTTGGTCCTTTGAATAACTACTATATTCAGTCTCCTACATTCATTTCACAGATAGCCGGCACTTATCCATTGACATACCAGGTTAAGGATAGCAGAGGATGCATTGGCAGTGATGATGTATCAGTGGTGGTAGATGCTCCGGATGCTACTTTTGCATGGGATAAAAACAGCGGATGCACTCCTGCCACAATATCCTTTTCGAAAAATATGGCAGGTATCGTTAAATTCTGGTGGAATTTTGATGACGGTACACCAATTGATTCGGTCAATGCAAACCCGGTACATCAGTTCACCAACGTCAATTTATCTTCAATTGAATATCATAATGTTAATCTTACAGTACGTTCGCCGGGAGGATGTCTTGATACCTATACCACGCTGGTTACCATTTATCCTGCCGTTGATGCTACATTCACCGCCAATCCGGATACTGTGTGCAGCGGAAATTCCGTATCATTTACTGCCCAAAGCGGAGCGAGCAAATACTTCTGGGATTATGGTGACGGCGTGAACGGATATTCTACACAGAGCGCGACACATCTCTATACCAATATAAATACAGTGCCTGAGGTTCATACAGTCACACTGACAACCACATCATTCTACAATTGTACAAATGTCAAAACACTCGATATAGTAGTGATGCCTGTACCAATGCCGCAGTTCAATGCTGATCCGCCGTCACAGATCTTCAATGCAGCCGGCAATCCTGTAAAGTTTACGAATCAGACCAATGGAGGAACATGGAACTGGATCTGGAGGTTTGGTGATGGAGATTCGACGAATGTTCAGGATCCGACTCATATCTATTCAGATGTCGGGACATTTAATGTTACACTTATTGCATCCAATTCAAGTTGTTCTGAATCTGTTACGCATCAGGTTAATATTACTTACGGCCCGCCGGTGGCAGATTTCGACACACTGCTATCAGGTTGTGAACCATTGTCACTGGTGATCAACAATACCTCGCTGAATACTGATATTCCTGGAACAACATACAAGTGGGAATTTGGTGACGGCAGCATTTCAACGGCCAAAAATCCGACATACACCTACTTCGATGCCGGCACATATCGTGTTGAGTTGACAGTGACCGGTCCGGGTGGTACATCGATCAAATCTCAGGTTGTCAGTTCCTATGCTTCACCCAAGGCTTATTTTGAGGTATCGCCGATCAAGGTATTTGTTAATGATGAGAGGGTAAGGTGTTTTAACCTCAGTGAGGGAGCATCTTACTATGTGTGGGATTTTGGTGACGGTGACACATCAAGGGTAGCTGAACCTTACCATAAATATATGTATGAAGGTGTTTATGACATTACGCTCTGGGCCTATTCACAGAACGGATGCAGTGATAAATACCTGTTATCACCCGGAGTCACTGTCGAGCCTGCCGGAGATATAAGATTTTCCACAGTATTTACGCCCAATAAGAGTGGTGAGATTGATATGGATCATCTGCCTACGGGAGGACCGGAGATTGACCAGTTCTTCTTCCCTCCGATTCAGGTCAAGGTACTGAAGTACAAGCTGCAGATCTTCAACAGGTGGGGTGTGCTGATCTTTCAGACTAATGATATTAATAAGCCCTGGAATGGTTATTACCAGCATAAGTTATGTCCGCAGGGAGTTTATGTTTGGTATGTGGAAGGCAAATATGAAAACGGGTCACCGTTCAAGAAGGTAGGGGATGTGACTTTGATGCATTAGAGGCATCGGGCATCAGGCATCAGGCATCAGGCAGGCATTGTGCAGCTTGGTTCCCCTCCATGGAAAGCCAGTCCCGCTTCGGCGGGAGGTTAGGGGTGGGTTTTACTTAATATAAAGAAACCATCAATATTAAAACCCTTTCAACCCTTTCAACCCTTTCAACCCTTTCAACCTCTCAACCTTTTCAACTCCTTCAACTCCTTCAACTCCTTCAACATTTTTACCCGGGACTTAAAAATTTTCCAATTCTTTATTGCCCTGAAAAAGAATATTTCTTAAATTTGGTTAGCTGCATTTCAAAATTCGTGAATTCATGTCACTTCTGAAGTATATCGAAAGATTACAACGGATGGATTTGTTGATATCAATGATGTCGACAGGTACACCTGAAGAATTTGCCGGGAAACTTGGGCTTAGGCGAAGTACACTCTTTCAGTCACTCCAGGAGATGAGAGAAATGGGAGTTGATATCAAATACTCCTGCTTCAGGCAATCATACTATTACGCAGATAACCGGCGGATTAAAATTAAGGTTGAAAATTCCATTCATCAGGATCTTGAAAACATTTTGTCTTCAAACAATACTAAATAGTACCGCTATGACATGTGCTGTTCATGGTTTTTCAGACTTCTTGATTTTTCAGAAAATTATCTGGCATTGCAAGATTGTCCGGTATTATTGGACTGTGATTAAATAAAATTGATTTTGGATATTCTCCTCGTGCTATGACCTTACTTCAAAAATATTTTAATCTTAAGAGATTTCAATTATCTTTTATAATTATACTTGGGAATCTTATATTAATCTGGTTATCAAAGTCAGTATTAATTAATGAGGCTGTATTCTATAATGCTTATAGTGAACAGCTTACTTACGATCGTGCCAGGCAGTTATTTGAAGGTTTTCAAAGTTATTCCTGGGTAAGCTATGTTCTTACTCCTGTAATACTATTCATTAAATTCTCGCTGGTAAGTCTGGTACTTTATATTGGGATAATTTTAAGTAACCAGCAATATAGGGTATCCTTAGGATTAGTATTTAAGATAGTTATTGCCAGTGATATAGTTTTTCTATTGGCAGGACTAACCAAATTCTTGTGGTTTTACCTTTTTGCGGGTAATTATGATCTTAATGATATTGGCTTTTTTTATCCTTTGTCACTGGTAAATCTTTTTAAGCATGGGGAGTTGAAGCAAATCTGGGTTAGCCCCATGCAAACTTTTAACCTGTTTCACCTGGTCTATCTGTTACTATTATCATTCGGACTTCATAATGTATGTAAAATTGCAAAAAATGTTTCAGATAAGATTGTATTGTCTTCATACCTGCCCGGATTGATATTGTGGTTAACATTGGTAATGTTTATATCAATAAATACTTACTCATGAGAAAGACTATTCTTATATCTCTCGCAATAGTTTTCATTTTATTCCTGTCCATTCTTATTTCAGGAATTGCCAGAAAGATGTCAAAAGAGGCAAGAGTAGGTGAAAAAATAGCTTATTTACCATCATTTTCTTTTATAACACTGGAAAAGGATGATTTCCATTCTTCAGAAATAAGAAAAGGCCCTGTTCTGATTATAAGGTTTCATCCTGAGTGTGAACATTGCCAGTATGAAATTTCTCAGATTCTCCAGAGTGATATTCCTGGTATTGTGTCAAAAGCTTTACTTATATCAAATGATAATCCTGACTCAATAAGGATTTTTCTTAAACAGTTTAATTACACTGATTATCCTTCAATTATAGTTCTGGCTGATACCGCTGACTCATTTAATAGGATTTTTGGAAAAGATATAGTACCATCCAACTATATATACAATAAGGATTTGAAGCTGGTAAAAGTCCTTTATGGAGAAGTAAAGACTGAGACAATTCGTAAATATCTTCTTATAGGTGAATAAGATAAAGGTTGTTAAAAATTGTTCCGTATTACAACATGATTCAACGGATTGCGGTGCTGCTTGTCTTGTTTCAGTAATTAAATATTTCGGAGGGACTGCAACAATAGACGGAATACGCAAGCTAAGCGGAACAACACAGACCGGTACATCAATGCTTGGTTTATATCAGGCAGCCAGTGTCCACGGAATTGAGGCAACTGGCTATGAAGCATCAATTCCGGACATAATGGATTTTAAAGATGTTCTCATATTACATGTCAATACAACAGAAAGTGCTGAGCATTTTATTGTCAATTTTGGATATGAGAGAGGCAAATTTATAGTATGGGATCCCGCAAAAGGACTGACGCTTATGTCTGAGGCTGAGTTGGAGAAGATCTGGCAGACAAAAAAATGTCTTGGCCTGCTACCTACCACTGCATTTAAGCTAAGCAAGGAGGGAAAAAAGGTAAAGAAAATCTGGATTTTGGAAACTATAAAACCGGAAAAGGACCTATTACTTATCAGTTTGGTCATAGGAATGATCATTTCAATCCTGGGTCTTGTTATGGCTGTGTTTACGCAAAAACTAATCGATAAAATTCTACCATCTGGCGATGTTAAACTGCTTATTATAATATCAATACTCGTATTTCTGCTAATATCATCGAGGGTAATTATTTCAGCAATCAGACAATTATTTTTATTGATACAGGGAAAGTGGTTTAATATAAGGATTGTGGACGATTTTTATAATTCGTTGTTATTTCTACCAAAATCTTTTTTTGATACAAGAAGAACAGGAGATTTTGTTGCAAGACTAAATGACACAATGCGAATCCAGAAAGTTATTGCGGATATTGTCGGAGTTTATGCAATAGACATTCTGATTTTGATCGTAACCATAATAGTACTCTTCTATTATTCTTTTATTTCAGCTATCCTCTCTCTGATCTGTCTTCCTGTTCTTTATCTGATTGTAAACCGGTGGAATATCAGGATAATAGCTGCACAACATAATTTAATGGCGGGATATGCCGGTAGTGAAAGTAATTTCATTAGTTCCCTTGAAGGCATTCAGGAGATTAAAAGTATGAACTGGCAGGATTTTTATTTCAGGAAGAATAATATTATTTACAGTGAATTTCAGGACAGGGCTTTTTTAATAGGGAAAATTAAGCTGAAGCTAAATCTTTTTACAGGGCTCGCCGGCAGTCTGTACATTATTATAATTCTGATATATTCATCGATCGAAGTTATGGAATCAAGATTGTCCCAGGGAGAATTGATGGCTATTCTTTCATTAAGTTCAACGATGCTACCATCAGTTCTTAATCTTGCCCTTATCGGTGTGCCACTCAGTGAAGCAAAGGTCGCTTTGAACAGGATGTTTGAGTTTACACAAATTACTCCGGAAGAGACTGAAACAATTGATGAGATGGCATCTGTCTGTATCAGTCAATTAGAGGTGAAAGATATTTCGTTTAGGTTTCCTGGAAGAAGTCTGTTGTTGAAGAATGTTAGTCTGTCCCTTGGGAAAGGGAAACTAACATCTCTTGTTGGAGAAAGCGGATGTGGAAAAAGTACTCTTGCAAATATATTGCTGAGGTTTTATAATGCTGAATCCGGGGAAATGATCATAAACGGTTCCACTAATTCAGGTAGTATAAGTTTAAAAAATTGGCATTCAAGAATTGGGATTATTCCACAGAAAATTCATATATTTAATGGGACAATTCTGCAAAACATTTTATCGGATCTTAACGAAAGCAAAATTAGGGAGATGACCTCGACTATCTCAGAATATGGGTTAGATGTGTTCATCAACAGGTTTCCTGCCGGATTATTTACGTTGGTGGGAGAGGAAGGAATTAATCTTTCAGGAGGAGAACGACAATTGGTTGCCTTCATCAGGGTTTTGATCCAAAAGCCTGATATCCTTATTATTGACGAAGGCACTTCATTTATGGACCGCCGCACTGAATCACTGATTATGCATCTGTTAACCCGTCTGAAATCCGAAATGGGCATTCTGCTGATATCTCACAGGCTTAACCTGGTTAAGTGCCTGAGTGATGATATTTACATACTTGAAGACGGTATGATTACAAACAAAGGCTCACATTCTGACCTACTCGCTTCAGATAATTTGTATAAGCGTTTTTGGGAAGATTATAATTAATTTTTTTGATTAGTCCGGTATGAATAGACTCATAAAGTTTTCTTTTGATATACCATTCAGGATTGGATAGATTTTGTCTGGCAGGCGGAAGCCGAAAAGCCGTAATAGAGTAGGTTAAAAAAATTGTCTCGCTATGAAAAAATTAAGTCTTGAACAAATGGAGGTATTAAAAGGAGGCTTCTTGTCCAACAGGCAAGTAGGGTGTTTTTATCTTGGATTAACCGCTGGAATAGCATCCGGTATGAATCCTGTTGTAGGAGGATTAACAACTTTAGCTTGTTTCCTTCTTAATTGAAAATTATAGATCTGGTAGAAGTATGAAAACTTCTACCAGATTGATTATTAATTGTTTTTAGTTTTCATGTATTTATAATCGCCAGTGTTAAAGTACCTTATTATTCAATATTGTAAAGGTCTTATCAGAAGTACCAAATTTGATGCTAATTTGATCATTAAAATCTTAGTTCTGCTTTCATCATTCTATTTATGTTCACTTATTTTCATATTTGGGAGAGACTTTGAGGTAATTTTACATAGGTTTCGACCTTTGGCTGATCCAATTGATTTTATTAATGGACTTTTATTTTATATATTCCCCATAGGCTGTCTGATATTATTCTTTTTTCAGAAGAATAATTTAAACCTTGCAATTCCTTATATGCATCTGCCCATTGGAAGAAGTAAGATAAGCCAATATATTTTTGTTATTAAACTCTTTAATATTTTTAATATTTGCTTTCTTGTATTCGTAATACCTTTTTCTTGGGTTAATGTTCTAAGTGAATATGGCTGGGTTTCATTTACTTTATACTTACTCAGTCTATTATTCATAACCGGGATTATTAACTATTTCACTTATCTAATAAAGGCTTTATCCTATTACTATTTTTTATTTAACTTAATTCCTTTGCTATGGGTTAGCCTTGTCATTGTTCTTAAATTTCTTTATAAAATGGATCCAGAAACCTTTACTGTTGATTTGTTTGATGACATTTTATTCAGGAATTGGGAAATTATAATTTCAGTTGCGCTCCTGACATCTTTAATGAGCTTGATCTATTTTTATTTGCAAAGACAATTCTATTATAATTTATATGCAGCCAATGGAAAGAACAAATTAATGATTCAAATCCCAAAGCATACATTGTCAGGTAAATATCTAAGCGCTTTTATCTTATTTGAAATTTATCTTTTGTTTAGAAACAGGAGAATCCGTAGCTTACTTATAATTCCTCTTTACTTTATTTTAGTAACGTATGTAATATTTGTATTAAGACAAATTGATAATTTTTATATTTTATTTTTTTGGTATTTATGCTTAAGTGGAATTTGGGGCTATAGTTATTTGCAAATAGTTTTCTCAATGGAAAGCAGTTTTTTTGATTTTATTTCTGCTGCAAACGTAGATTTTATAAAATATCTGAAAAGTAAATATTTTTTAATTGTGATAATCAGTACACTGGTAATCATAGCTACTTTACCTATAGTAATTCTAAGGGAACATAATTTTCATATTATAGTTTCATCATTGTTATATAATATAAGCATTGGCTACTTTATTGTTTTCTCAACAGGCACTCTTAATAGAGAAAAGATAGATTTAAATAGTGGCATATTGTTTAATTATCAAGGTAATAATCCAATACAGATTATCTCAATAAGTATTTCAATTCTGGTGCCTTTAGCATTAGTCGGGATATTTACATTATTCTTAAATCAAACCTTTAGTCTAATCATAATTAATATTATTAGTTTAATTTCTTTAATTAATTATAAGGCCTGGTTTAGATTTATTAATTGGCAATTTTCAATCAGAAAGTTTACTAACCTGGAGGGATACAGAAAATGATTGTATTAGAGAGCCTTCAAAAAAAATTTGATTCAACGATTGCTGTTGATGTAGTATACCTCCGTATTAACAGGGGTGACATTTTTGGTCTTGTGGGAAATAATGGTGCTGGAAAAACAACTCTTTTAAGATTGATGCTTGATCTATTAAAACCCGAAAGAGGCGAGGTTTTCTCGAAAGGGAAACAAGTATATCAATCTGAACACTGGAAAAAATATACCGGATCATATATTGATAATAATTTTCTCATCGATTTTCTCACGCCTGAAGAATATTTTGATTTTATAGGTCTGGTCTATAGCATTACCCCTGTCATATTAAAAATAAGGATTGAAGGGTATGAAAAATTTATGAATGGAGAGATTCTTGGGAAGAATAAGTACATCAGAAACCTCTCTTCCGGGAATAAGCAAAAAGTAGGAATTATCGGTGCAATGATTTCAGAGCCGGAGTTATTAATTTTGGATGAGCCTTTCAACTTTCTTGACCCGAGTTCGCAAATAAACCTCAGATATCTTTTAAAAAGATCCTTAGAAAGAAATACAAAAACAATTATCCTTTCAAGCCATAATTTAGATCAAATTTCTGATTTGTGTACAAGAATTGCCCTGATGGAGAAGGGGGAAATTATTAAAGATTGCAATAACAATGCTGAATCAATGAGGGAAATTGAAGGATATTTCGAATCGCAGGTTGGAATTATATAAGCGAAAACAAGCTTCAAACCCGCATAGTTCCGGGCTAAAGCCCGATCTTGTAGGTGGATCTATAACGCCGGGCTGAAGCCTGGTGTTCGGTAAAGAGAGTATCCAGCAGGTCCTTGTCCCGGTCTATGCTAGCCGTCTCCCGGCATCTCTTTAGGATCGGAGCAGGATGATCTCAGAAGGTTCCCCAAGTCCGGGCTTCAGCCCGGTCAGTACAGCAACAAACGGTAACCGGGCGTTAGCCCAGAACATTAAACCTATGGCATATGTAAAAAACTGGCTCCACTGCGTATGGGGTACCAAATCGAGAGTTCCCTTCCTGACAAAGGAGATTAAGAAATTGGTCATTGAGCACATTAAGGAAAATGCAAAGTCGAAAGGGATCTATATCGATATCATTGACGGCCACGTGCAGCACCTGCACTGTCTTATTTTACTCCACCCGGATCATGCCTTATCAAATGACATCCGGTTGATTAAGGGTGAATCATCTCACTGGATAAACAAGAACCATATTACACTGCGAAATTTCAAATGGGCGGTGGAATACTATGCTGTTTCGGTGAGTGATTCCCACATTCCGCGTGTGAGAAATTACATCCGCAATCAGGAGGCCCATCACCGTAAAAAGTCCTGGAAAGAAGAGACAGAAGAGTATCTGGTTAAGTATGGTTTCGAGAGGTTTCCGGGCTAAAGCCCAACCCATGCTGGCGATCGTCAACACCGGGCTGAAGCCCGGCGTTTGTCAGGCAGAGCTGCTTACATGCTGGGACCACTGCCCTGGCCGGCGGAGCGGCGATCAATATGACAGCTATCCGGACAGAGAGTGATATGGGGAGAGTCCTCTAAGTCCGGGCTTCAGCCCGGACATACTAACCCCCTGGCAGTGACTCTCTTTAAGGAGTGCCGTGGTGGAGATGGGATCCACCAGGGACTGTCATCATCCCATGCTTGTTCCGGGCTAAAGCCCAACCCATGCTGGCGATCGTCAACACCGGGCTGAAGCCCGGCGTTTGTCAGGCAGAGCTGCTTACATGCTGGGACCACTGCCCTGGCCGGCGGAGCGGCGATCAGTATGACAGCTCTACGGGCAGAGAGTGATATGGGGAGGGTCCTCTAAGTCCGGCTTCAGCCCGGACATACTAACCCCCTGGCAGTGACTCTCTTCAAGGAGTGCCATGGTGGAGATGGGATCCACCAGGGACTGTCATCATCCCATGCTTGTTCCGGGCTAAAGCCCAACCCATGCGGGCGATCGTCAACACCGGGCTGAAGCCCGGCGTTTGTCAGGCAGAGCTGCTTACATGCTGGGACCACTGCCCTGGCCGGCGGAGCGGCGATCAGTATGACAGCTCTACGGGCAGAGAGTGATATGGGGAGGGTCCTCTAAGTCCGGGCTTCAGCCCGGACATACTAACCCCCTGGCAGTGACTCTCTTCAAGGAGTGCCATGGTGGAGATGGGATCCACCAGGGACTGTCATCATCCCATGCTTGTTCCGGGCTAAAGCCCAACCCATGCTGGCGATCGTCAACACCGGGCTGAAGCCCGGCGTTTGTCAGGCAGAGCTGCTTACATGCTGAGACCACTGCCCTGGCCGGCGGAGCGGCGATCAGTATGACAGCTCTACGGGCAGAGAGTGATCATGGGGAGGGTCCTCTAAGTCCGGGCTTCAGCCCGGACATACTAACCCCCTGGCAGTGACTCTCTTCAAGGAGTGCCGTGGTGGAGATGGGATCCACCAGGGACTGTCATCATCCCATGCTTGTTCCGGGCTAAAGCCCAACCCATGCTGGCGATCGTCAACACCGGGCTGAAGCCCGGCGTTTGTCAGGCAGAGCTGCTTACATGCTGGGACCACTGCCCTGGCCGGCGGAGCGGCGATCAGTATGACAGCTCTCCGGGCAGAGAGTGATATGGGGAGAGTCCTCTAAGTCCGGGCTTCAGCCCGGACATACTAACCCCCTGGCAGTGACTCTCTTCAAGGAGTGCCATGGTGGAGATGGGATCCACCAGGGACTGTCATCATCCCATGCTTGTTCCGGGCTAAAGCCCAACCCATGCTGGCGATCGTCAACACCGGGCTGAAGCCCGGCGTTTGTCAGGCAGAGCTGCTTACATGCTGGGACCACTGCCCTGGCCGGCGGAGCGGCGATCAGTATGACAGCTCTCCGGGCAGAGAGTGATATGGGGAGAGTCCTCTAAGTCCGGGCTTCAGCCCGGACATACTAACCCCCTGGCAGTGACTCTCTTCAAGGAGTGCCATGGTGGAGATGGGATCCACCAGGGACTGTCATCATCCCATGCTTGTTCCGGGCTAAAGCCCAACCCATGCTGGCGATCGTCAACACCGGGCTGAAGCCCGGCGTTTGTCAGGCAGAGCTGCTTACATGCTGGGACCACTGCCCTGGCCGGCGGAGCGGCGATCAGTATGACAGCTCTCCGGGCAGAGATTGATCAGGAGAGGATCCTCTAAGTCCGGGCTTCAGCCCGGACATACTAACCCCCTGGCAGTGACTCTCTTCAAGGAGTGCCGTGGTGGAGATGGGATCCACCAGGGACTGTCATCATCCCATGCTTGTTCCGGGCTAAAGCCCAACCCATGCTGGCGATCGTCAACACCGGGCTGAAGCCCGGCGTTTGTCAGGCAGAGCTGCTTACATGCTGGGACCACTGCCCTGGCCGGCGGAGCGGCGATCAGTATGACAGCTATCCGGGCAGAGATTGATCAGGGGAGGGTCCTCTAAGTCCGGGCTTCAGCCCGGATATACTAACCCCCAGGCAGTGACTCTCTTCAAGGAGTGCCGTGGTGGAGATGGGATCCACCAGGGACTGTCATCATCCCATGCTTGTTCCGGGCTAAAGCCCAACCCATGCTGGCGATCGTCAACACCGGGCTGAAGCCCGGCGTTTGTCAGGCAGAGCTGCTTACATGCTGGGACCACTGCCCTGGCCGGCGGAGCGGCGATCAGTATGACAGCTATCCGGACAGAGAGTGATATGGGGAGAGTCTTCTAAGTCCGGGCTTCAGCCCGGACATCCTAACCCCCAGGCAGTGACTCTCTTCAAGGAGTGCCATGGTGGAGATGGGATCCACCAGGGACTGTCATCATCCCATGCTTGTTCCGGGCTAAAGCCCAACCCATGCTGGCGATCGTCAACACCGGGCTGAAGCCCGGCGTTTGTCAGGCAGAGCTGCTTACATGCTGGGACCACTGCCCTGGCCGGCGGAGCGGCGATCAGTATGACAGGTCTCCGGGCAGAGAGTGATCAGGGGAGGGTCCTCTAAGTCCGGGCTTCAGCCCGTAATCAGGCCGGCTTACTGGTTCATAATTATTACATAATCCTACATCAGATTGTACGATTTAGAACTCCTTTCTTTACCTTTGTGATGAAAATTATTAAAGACCGGGCATCTAACCCTGATCAAGGAATCATGATACTGGAAAATGTGAAAAAACGGAATTATTACTGATAAAAATTGAGCCTTATGAGCAAATTACTTTTGTACAAGATACTCCTCACTGCTAACCTCACTATTTCAATTCTCCTGTTCACATTTATCCTCATTTTCAGCCCCTCTGGAAGGAATCTCTTTCTGACTATTTTTATGACTTTTATATGTCTTCTCGGGGCAGTGGCCATGTATATGGAGATCCGTAAAATCAATAATGCAAAATAGTTCTTGTTGATATATTTCTTATCACTTTCAGGGGACACCTGCCATTCCAATCAGCTTCATATAATGTAATGGTTTTAGTCCAG
Organism: uncultured Bacteroidales bacterium; assembly: GCA_963789465.1. Lineage (GTDB taxonomy): Bacteria > Bacteroidota > Bacteroidia > Bacteroidales > VadinHA17 > LD21. Next base: position 196,543 of record CAWBLL010000016.1, on the reverse strand, counting down.
ACATAAAAAACCCCGGAAAATGTTGGATCATTTCCCGGGGAGTGGGGTCGTCGGCCTAGGAGACCGGCAGTTCATCAAGAACCCGCATTAGCACGGAATGCAGCGAGACTTGCCCTGGAAAAAACGAAGCCCTGAGTAAACATAACCCCTCAAATCTCAAAACACTAAGTCATAATATTCATTTTAGTGAGAAGAACAGGATATATCTCATTGCTAATACAATTTTAAAAAGAGCCGGGGACATAATAATCAAAAAATCACATTTTTTTTTGACTATTGATACTCTTCCCCAGTAATATATGACCTCCTTGTCGGACTGTACCAAATCTCAGTACCGTCATCCCGGATCTCCTTGACAATTCTCTTGACATGACGCTCACTGATTTCAAATCTTAAAGCCAGATCTGCAGGCGCCCCTGTGCACTTCAGTTCAGCAAGTTTTAAAAGCCGGACTTTCAGAGTCTCTTTTCTGAACTTGTTCATCTTCCTTAAATGATAAACCTATTTGACTAGCAACATCACTATAAAATTAAACAAAATATTTTTAAACAAAAAAACTTTTTTGCAAAAAAATTACTATTAAAATGAAGATAATCAGTGATTCATTGTCATGACTCCAGGCTGTCTCAAAAGTCAAAATCCATTAACCGCACATTTCACAAAGAATTGCCGCAAATCCTGATAGCTATCGAGACGCAAAGCTCTGATAGCTATCAGGATTAATATCAATGCTTTGAAGTTGAGTGATTTGGGCCAATTTAGCGCGGTTAAAAAGATTTTTTCAACACCCCCTAAACTGGAATTGCCTCAGTCAAATGAATGATTTCCTTCCTGGTAAAGGCTAATTGTTGAAGCGGCTGCTTTGTTTCATGAACATTTTGCTGTATAAACCGCCATTGTCCATCAGTTTATCATGTGTCCCGGTTTCGATCACTGATCCCTTATCAAGTACGATGATCCTGTCGGCGAGGCTCACATTGACAAACCTGTGACTGATTAATATTGAAGTGCGCCCTTTGACAATCTCCCTGAACCGGCTAAAAATCTCATATTCCGTATCGGCATCGAGGGAGCTTGATGGTTCATCGAGAATTAGAACAGGCGCCTCCCTGAAGAGAGCCCTGGCAATAGCTATCTTCTGCCATTCTCCCCAGCTCAGTTCCCTGCTGTTGTCAAACAGATTTCCTATAGGGGTGTCGTATCCGTCCGGAAGACCGGAGATGAGCTCATCAATACCGGCATTTACTGCAGCGGACCGTATTTTGTCGCTACCGGTTTCTTCATCGATATTGCCCATCCTGATATTCTCGCCTGCATTGAGGTTGTAAAGCATAAAATCCTGAAAAACGACAGAGAAGAATTTCCTGTATTCATCGGGGTTCATGTTTTTTATATTCTGCCCGTCATAAATTACTGAACCTGAATCCGGATCATAAAGCCTGCATAAAATCCTTGCCAGTGTACTCTTTCCAGCTCCATTGGGCCCGACAAGAGCAATAACTTCTCCTTTCCCCACTTCAAACGAGATATTATTTAATGTTTTCCGGTTATTGCCCGGATAGGTGAAAGACAGATTTTCGACAACTATATTTCTCTGTAGTGTTGATGGCACCGATACCGGACTTTCAGCTTTGATATTCTCCTCGAGTTCGAGGAACTCGAATGTATCTTCAATGAAAAGGCTGTCTTCATAAAGTCCTGCCATCGAGCTGAAGAGATCCTTGATATACATCATTCCCTGTCTGAATGCAAGCAGGAACATTGCCATCTGCCCGATGGAAAGGCTTCCTGTGGTAGTTTTCTGTGCGATATACCATAATGTGACCAGAAAGGCAGAAGCCTTGAAAAGGTCAGAAACAAGTTCAATAGCAGTTCTTTTGCGGATAATTGCTATTTCATCCTCTTTTTGCTTTATAAACGATTTTTTAAAAAGATTGATGAAATAGTTACCCAATCCGAAAAGCCTTATTTCTCTGGATGGCCTCTCTCCGGTAAGCAGCCAGTTGAAATATGCTGATTTCCGCGCCTCGGGTGTCTGTTCTCTTTGAAAATTATAAAGTATCCCGGCATAATGAAGCCGAAGCCATATAGCAGGTATGTTGGCAACAAGAAGAACAACTGCAATTGCCCAGTTCAGTGTTAGTATAAGTCCGGCCATAAGAAGCAGTGAGATGAGTCCCCGAAGAAAGGCAACAAGGTTGTTCAGGATGGAATTGGGTCGCCAGGGCGCTTCTCTTGTGGCGCGTGACAGGCAATCAAAATATTCAGGCTTTTCAAAGTTAATCAGATCAAGCTTCACTGACTTTATATGAAGAAGGTCATACATGTAGACTTCAAGTTTAAGTGCCTGCTTCTTCCTGATGAAATTGCTGAGGTCAGACAGCCCTTCATCAATAAAATATACCGTCACAACTGCTATGATCATACGGAGAAGGTTTCCTGAAACAATTCCTGATCCATTTGCTGCTGCAGCGCTGATATCATCGATGAGAACCTTTAACAGCCAGATAAGGATCAGTGGAAGAAAACTTCTGAGAACCGATATCAGGATATTTGCAGTCGCCCAGACCGGAGAACTCTTCCAGACCAGAAGGATGGATTCCCGGAACAGACGTGTTTTTTTTCGGATATTCTGCATGATCCTTACTTTAATTTCTTCCATAAGTGCAAGCCGATAACTCTTAGTCTGTTTATAAAATGGAAAGGTCTTGTATTGATCCTGATGTCAGCCGGAAGAGGGTTTTCTCCTGTTGTCTCAGCGCCTGCAATCCTTCCTGCAATCTTGTCAAGTGTAACGGGAGGGTCTGCAAATGCGTTGCTGTCGCCTCTTGCAATGTACTTTTTGGCACTTACCTGTTGTAAGTATTTTCTCAAGACGATGGATTATCATGCCGTCTTTTCTTGATATCGCGATGATCTCTCCCGGAACCGGAGGCCCTTTCAGGTTAATTGGTTCAATAAGTACCAGGGAGCCTGGTTTAATGCATGGATACATGCTGTAGCCGTGAGCTTTTATACGGATCGTTTTACCTTCTGAGAGAAGAGTCAGTCCTGTATCTTTAACTATCTTCCTTTTATCCGGATTGCTCATCTAACTTTAGTATATTATCAATTACACTTTTTTCCGGCATGAAGAGAAGCCTGTAAACGGGAATTAAGTTGCACATTTCAGATACGGATTCCAGCAGCACTGAAACTATTGCAGGTCCCCATGTATGCTGAATACAATTCGCCATCACATGGCTGACAGCAGAGGCCCCTTTAAGCCGGATCAGCCTGTTTTCATTTCCATGTTCAATAATGAAGATCCTGCTGAGCTCTGAGTTGAGAGGCTGATCAGTATTATAAATGGGGGTGTTATACATTATATACCCATATCCTGATTTTCTGATTATGAGTCTGTCATCATGAATTACGATGGCCTGGTGGTCTGCCCAGAGCCTGGCCATTGTCGATTTTCCTTTCCCGGAGACTCCGCTGAAGAGGTATCCCTTTCCGTTATAATTTACGCCGGAAGCATGTATCATTATATCATTGTTGATAACAGTGAGATAGTAAAGTATCAGGCCATCAAGAGGATACTCAATAGGATCTGTCTCGGGTTTATCAGTTTCCATCCAAAGGTCCCATACCTTTTCCGAGACGGAAAATCTGAGTACTGCATTTTTGGGATATTCCGAAAGAGGAAAAATAGTTTTTATGAAGAGGAGGGAATTATGCTTCCATACACTCCAGAAATCGGGATTATTATGGATAAGGATCCCATATCTCTCCTCCACAAATGGGGCATGGAAAACCCGTTCGGCATCCGGGGGCAGGATATAAGGTCCGGAATGGACTTTTATAAGGACATCAAAGTGTGAATTATGACTGATATTTCTGAGAAATTTTGGAGCAACGGCAAGGTCAGGTCCGCCGGCAGATGCCTCAAAACCTATGCTGTAACCTGCTATTTTCAAAATAAAGTTTCTCATTTTTCAGAAATATCCGCAATAAAAAATATTTTAAACAATCCATTTATTATTCATCAATTACCAGATATTTCCTCATGTCATCTATAAATGAGAAAACATCATTTGATGCAGTGTCATAATCAACTTCATACTCTGAAATCATTTCACTGATAATATCCTGAACATCCTTTTTACCGTCAATATGTTCCCAGATGAAAGCCCCTGTCTCATTAAGAGTGTACATACTGTTCATATCGGCAATGTTGTTTGCAATGGGAACAAGCACATATTCATTACCTGTTTTGGTGGTAACAACTGATTGCGAACGTGTAAGTACTGATTTCAACCCGGTCATGAATTTCAAATTGTAACCTCAAAAGTATTAAAATTTTATTGTTTGTTTGTTAAGCCCTGACATAAAATGAGTTAAATCGAATGATAGAATGCGATTCCGGATGAAGAACCGGTCTGATGCCAGATTTTTTATCAGGGCAATTAAGGTAATAATCAGATAAGCCTGAAGACTGATGTCAGAAATTCAGAGTTGCAGAAAAAGCCGGCAGAAAATTTATGCGTTTCCCAGGATTGGCATTTACAAGAGTTGCTATTTTTCTGTTGATCAGTAGATTTTGTGGCATAAGATTTACGTTCCAGCGATTTGTCTTCCCATCATCTTTTGAAGCGATACCATTGGTTTGTTTGTATTGATTGACCAATATTGCAAAGGTTGCCATTCCTGTTGCATAGCCCACAATATAGTATGGTGTAACAGTTTCGGGACTTACTATTGCAGTCAGCCCGAGGCCAACCAGAGTACCGCCAAAAGAGCCTAAAGCGGTATTTCGTCCCTGCTGGCTTGTCAGCCTGGCATTTTTAAGCCAAAAATGTCCTGCAATTGTTCCCCCAAGAGCGCCTGCAGCAGGAATTAATATATTGGCAGAAGGCAAATCTGATCTGTCAGCTAAGTCTACCAAAATAAATAATCCTAATAATCCGTTCATCGTTGAAAGTGTTGAGGTTGCAGTGACATCCCCTCTTGTAAAATCATTCCAGTCTGCTACACGGTCCGCAATAATATATCCTCCTGCTCCGAATACCAGTGATGTAGCAGCCAGAACTCTTGTGTTACTTGCATCGAATGCAACATCTATTGCCAATCCTTCCAAAGGCATGAGCAAACCGTAATGTGTATATAGGGCGACCCTTCCCTCTGACCATGGTTTATCACGCCCGAGAACATACCCTAACCTGCCAAGACCTATACTCGATAAGGTTGCCATTCCCAGTATAAATTTCCCATCTCCGGCATTATCACCTGTAATCAGAAATCCTGATGCAACACCCTGAAGGCCGCCCACAGCCTTTCCGTGATTTGCCAGTGCGAGTGAATTGTAGGTTATATTTTTATCCTTAAGTGAGAGCATCGGGATCAGGGTCGAAGCACCGGCTGTAAGTAAGGGGAGGGAAATGGCACCTGAATTATCGATACCGATTATATAAGCGGCACTGGCTCCATATAGAAATCCAAAGAATCCTGAGGAAAACATGTATTGCGTATACTTGCTTCTTTCCCCGGCAAAGACGTTTTCTTCCTGACTTTGGGGAGTATTATAAACGGTACCCGGTTGCGACGACCACATCGTCCGGTTTTTGTAATATGTCGCCTTTTCTTCATCCGGCATATTTGCAAAATATTCACTGAGCCTGGCCTGGTAATCATTCAGGTAATTCTGTTCCTGTTGTGACATGGAAACTCCGGCTTTCTGATGCTGAAGCAGAACAGAATAGGAGGAATCATTCTCCATTTTCCAGTACTCCCTGGCACTAAATGTCTGAGCCAGTAACAGGGAGCAGGAGAAAAAGATATAAACAGCGAGATAACAAATCAGTCTCTTCATTCTGGAAATCTTTGATCATACGAGATCTATTGGTTCGGCACTCTATGACCGGGGAATTATATAGGTTTATATTTTATATATTAAAATTACGAAGATTAAATAAGGCAGCCCGCTTATTTCTGATCAAAGATTTATTGTCAGCAGGATTTTTCCTTTCAGAGCAATAAATCTCTGTTATCTCAAATATTATAAGTACTTGTATATCTACATATATAAATCAATTCAATTTTATAATTCCTTTTTGTACCTTCGCAAAAACTGAATTATGAGTAAAAAGGGAAGAGGTGGTAAAAGTTATAGTGTTTCAAGAGAAGTTCTTACGGACCAGATACTTTCTGCCTTATCTAAATATCCCGAACAGGGAGTAAACTACAAGCAAATAGCCAAACGACTGAATATTACCGATCCTTCCATGAGGCAGATGGTTTCAGAAATTCTGGCTGAAAATGCAGAAAAGGGCAGTATTACGGAGGTCTATCCCGGAAAATACAAGATCAAGACTGGCAAGGGTTTTATAACAGGTACGGTAGATATGACCAGGATGGGTTCCGGATACATCAAAACCGAGGATCTTGAGGATGATGTTTTTGTAGCAGCCAATAACCTTAAAACAGCCCTTCATGGTGATAAAGTAAAGGTAAGGCTGTATGCCAGGCGTAAAGGATCCAGACCTGAGGGAGAGGTTGTGGAAATTATTGAGAGATGGAGGACATCCTTTGTCGGAACAGTTGAGGTTATGCCAAACTTTGCATTTCTCATCCCGGATAATAAAAACATGCCCTTCGATCTTTTTATTCCAAGTTCAAAACTCAATGGTGCACTTCAGGGACAAAAAGCTGTCGCCAGGGTTGTCGACTGGGATTCAAAATCAAAAAATCCTGTGGCTGAGATCATTAATGTTCTGGGATATCCGGGACTTCATGAGACAGAGATGCATGCTATCCTGGCAGAATTCGAGCTTCCGTACAGTTTTACAGAGGAAGTTGAACACGATGCTGAACAGATAAAAGGGGAGATAAGCGAAAATGAGATAAAATCGCGACGCGATTTCAGACAGATACCGACTTTTACCATCGATCCTGCTGATGCAAAGGATTTTGATGATGCACTTTCATTGCGTCAACTTGATAACGGGAACCGGGAAGTCGGTGTGCATATTGCAGATGTGACTTACTATGTAAAGGAAGCCTCACTTGTTGAGGAAGAAGCCAAACAGAGGGCTACTTCCGTATATCTTGTAGACAGGGTTGTGCCAATGTTGCCCGAAAGACTTTCAAATCATATCTGCTCTTTGAATCCTTCTGAAGACAAGCTTACCTATTCAGCTGTTTTTGAATTGAATGACAAATCAGAGGTGGTGAATGAGTGGTTTGGGAGGACAATAATTAACTCAGACAGAAGGTTTTCATATGCTGAGGCACAACTGGTTATAGATACTGGTGACGGCGACATGAAGGATGAGGTTCTCGTCCTTCACAGGCTTGCCCAGCAGCTCAGGACAAAGCGATTTGCCGCCGGAGCCTTTGCCTTTGAAAAGATTGAGATCAGGTTTGATCTTGATGAGAACGGGAAGCCCGTGGGGATTAAATTCCGTGATATGGGAACTGCCAATCAGCTGGTTGAGGAATTCATGCTTCTTGCAAACAGGCATGTCGCTGAATATGTCGGCAAAAAGCTGAAAGGCAAAACATTTGTATACCGTATTCATGATAAGCCGGATCCGGAGAAACTTAGTAATTTCAGCCATTTCATTACCCGCTTCGGCTATAAGCTTGGTGATGGTGAAAAGTCGTCACTTCCAAAGGCAATGAATAAATTGCTGACATCAGTAGCAGGGAAAAAGGAGCAGAATATTATTGAGAACCTTGCGCTTCGTTCCATGGCAAAAGCCATATATTCAACTGAAAACATAGGGCATTACGGATTGGCTTTCAAGTTTTATACCCATTTCACCTCTCCAATTCGCCGTTATCCGGATATGATGGTGCACAGGCTGTTGTCGGCCTATCTTGCCAGCGAAAACCCCGGATCGCAGGATAAGTACGAGAAATTATGCCAGCATTCCTCAAAGATGGAGAGACTTGCTTCCGAAGCAGAAAGAGCATCTGTAAAATACAAGCAGGTTGAATATATGAGCGATAAAACCGGAATGGAATTTGAGGGAGTTATCTCCGGAGTTACCGAATGGGGCATTTATGTTGAGATAATTGAGAATCAGTGCGAGGGGATGATTCATATCAGGGAACTCGCAGATGATTTCTATGAATATGATGAGGAGAATTATTGCATTAAGGGCCGTTCCACGGGGAAAGTTTATACCCTGGGCGACCGAGTAAATATAGAGGTCGTAAAGGCCGATCTGCAGAAGAAGCAGCTGGATTTCCGACTGGTGAATGGATCAGCTTCCTGAGAGGTCCCGTTCAATAAGCTTCAGCAACTCACCTGCCGCATCACTTTCCGGAATATTCTTCAGTACAGGAACAGTACCGCGATAAATATGTACCTTGCCATCTGCAGCACCTACATATCCGTAATCCGATCCTGCCATCTCGCCGGGTCCGTTAACGATACATCCCATAACTGCAATTTTCAAACCCTTGAGGTGACTTGTAGCTTCCTTTACTTTTCTGACTGATTCCGGGAGATTGAATTTTGTGCGGCCGCATGTTGGGCACGACAAATACAATGTTCTGGTTATCCGTGTCTCTGTGCACTGGAGAATGGAAAATGAAATAGCCGTTACATCCTTCATGCTGATCTCGCCTATATTATGGAGACATATCCCTGCTACTCTTTTGTCAATTACGAACCGGCCAAGAAGTGCGGCCGCTTTTATCCTCAGATCGTCGGAATCCGCTTCATGGAATACCGGATTCAGGAGAACATTGTGGTTAAGATTATTTTCTTCGAGGGTTTTGAGAAACTTGTCAGGGGCATATTTTTCAGTGTCGGGATTGAAGGTAAATACAATGACCGTTATCATAGGATCAGGTTTCATGAGATACCTGATGTCAAAGTGTGACCCGGTAAGCAGAAAATTCAGTTTGGGGGACCTGAATGCAGCATCATGGTAAGTTTCAGGGGAGAACAATGGAAACAGCTTTTCATTTTCCTTCTGGTCATACCATTTTTTAAATGGAAGGATGATCGAAACGTCATCGGGCAAGATCCGGGGTACATCCCTGGTGATAATGAAATCAGCCGAGCTGTCAGTTTTTTTGATCTCACCTGAATTTTCATTTATATTGAAGCCGGCATCCCTGTAGCCCTTTATGTCAAAATCCGGATAGGAAGTCATATTCATTACTACAAGTGGACCGGAAACGCTCCTGAGGATATCCGGTTTTATTGCAGGTGTTTTATAAACTATTGGTCCTGCCTGGTTTGTGCCAGCTATATCCCTGGGATAATAGCCAGCTAGTTTTTTTGCAACCGGAATTTCAAACTCCGGATCTTCCGACAGGGAGATCCTGATCGTATCGCCGATACCTTCTGCAAGAAGGGCTCCTATCCCTGCTGCTGAGCGGATCCTTCCGTCTTCTCCTTCCCCGGCTTCGGTAACACCCAGATGAAGCGGATATGACAATCCGCTTTCCTGCAATTCACCAACAAGAAGCCTGGTCGCTTCTATCATGACCGAGGTATCTGAGGATTTCATCGACAGCACGAGATCATTAAAATTTTCGCTCCTGAAGATCTTTATGAATTCCATTGCGGAAACAACCATTCCCGAAGGGGTATTTCCGTAACGGGTCATTATACGGTCGGATAATGATCCATGGTTTATTCCAATACGTATTACAGTTTTATTTTCCCTGCAGATATTTATCAGGGGCAGAAGTTTTTCATGTATTCTTTCAAGCTCTTCATTATACTGCTCATCTGTAAGGTCAGTGTTTATGAAAGTCGCTCTTTTATCGGCATAGTTACCCGGATTGATCCTTACTTTTTCCACGATCCGGGCAGCCGTCTCAGCTGCCATTGGATTGAAATGTATATCGGCAATCAGAGGATTGTCGAATCCTGCTTTCCTCAGTTCCTTCTTTATTGCGGCAAGGTTCTCGGCCTCCCTGACTCCCTGGGCTGTAAGCCTCACAAAATCAGCTCCTGCCTCAATGATTCTTATGCATTGGGCAACAGAAGCATCAGTATCGAGAGTGTCTGTATTTGTCATCGACTGGATACGGATGGGGTGGGTAGCGCCAAGAGCGACGTTGCCGACCATGATAGTCGGAGAAACATATTTATATCCCCTGTGGTCTCCCTGGGATGGGGCAGTTGTTGGTTTATTCATTTTCGACAGATTATCTTCTTTAGGGTTCCCCTCCTGGGAGTGGTCAGGGGTGGGTTTATTCATTTTAGCCGGATTATCTTCTTTAGGGTTCCCCTCCTGGGAGTGGTCAGGGGTGGGTTTAATCATTTTAGCCGGATTATCTTCTTCAGGGTTCCCCTCCTGGGAGTGGTCAGGGGTGGGTTTAATCATTTTAGCCGGATTATCTTCTTTAGGGTTCCCCTTCTGGGAGTGGTCAGGGGTGGGTTTAATCATTTTAGCCGGATTATCTTCTTTAGGGTTCCCCTCCTGGGAGTGGTCAGGGGTGGGTTTATTCATTTTAGCCGGATTATCTTCTTTAGGGTTCCCCTCCTGGGAGGGGTCAGGGGTGGGTTTAATCATTTTAGCCGGATTATCATCTTTAGGGTTCCCCTTCTGGGAGTGGTCAGGGGTGGGTTTAATCATTTTAGCCGGATTACCTTCTTCAGGGTTCCCCTTCTGGGAGTGGTCAGGGGTGGGTTTAATCATTTTAGCCGGATTATCTTCTTTAGGGTTCCCCTCCTGGGAGTGGTCAGGGGTGGGTTTAATCATTTTAGCCGGATTATCTTCTTTAGGGTTCCCCTCCTGGGAGTGGTCAGGGGTGGGTTTAATCATTTTAACCGGATTATCTTCTTTAGAGTTCCCCTCCTGGGAGTGGTCAGGGGTGGGTTTAATCATTTTAGCCGGATTATCTTCTTTAGGGTTCCCCTTCTGGGAGTGGTCAGGGGTGGGTTTAATCATTTTAGCCGGATTACCTTCTTCAGGGTTCCCCTCCTGGGAGTGGTCAGGGGTGGGTTTAATCATTTTAGCCGGATTATCATCTTTGGGGTTCCCCTCCTTGGAGTGGTCAGGGGTGGGTTTATTCATTTTAGCCGGATTATCATCTTTAGGGTTCCCCTCCTGGGAGGGGTCAGGGGTGGGTTGATTTTTTTCAATCCAATCCGCAATCACCCTTAAGACATTTATCATGTTCTTTTTTACTTCAATATCTTCAAATCTTAAGAAATTGACCCCTGATTTTTCAAGAACTTCTTGTCTTTCTTCATCATAATCATATCTGTAAATATGTGTGTCGCCATCTATTTCAATAGCCAGGGCAAGATCTTTGCAATAAAAGTCGACTATAAAGTTTCCTATCGGGCGTTGCCTGTCAAAATCATAACCCAGCATATTTTTATTTCTAAGTTCCTTCCATAATAATACTTCAGAAAGTGTCATATTTCTTCTTAGCTCCTTTGCAAGATCTTTTAAATGAGGGTTATATGGGATTATTTTTCTCTTCATACCAATAAATATTTAAACCCACCCCTGGCCTCCCGCCGAAGCGGGACAGGCTCTCCTGGGAGGGGAACCTTACCATTGTTCATCCTATCTGCTTCTGAGTTCATTGGTTACATCTGAGTTTAAACCCACCCCTGGCCTCCCACCGAAGCGGGACAGGCTCTCCTGGGAAGGGAAAACTCTCATCTCAACAGAAATCACTCCCTCTCCCAGTCAGCGCCGTCCTTGCGGTCTTTGACAATTATTCCCAGCTCTCTGAGAGTCTGGCGGATCTTATCAGAAATATCCCATTCCTTACGGTTTTTGGCATCCTGCCGCAGATCAACTATCATATTGATCAGTTTACCGGTAAGCAATTCATCCTCTTTTTCTTTAGTTTCATCCTTAAGCCCCAGGATATCAAAGATAAAGGTATTGAGGAGTTCCTTAAGTCCGGTGAGACTTGCCTGATCGATTTTTTCATTTCCATCGGCAACGGAATTTATGAACCTGACTGCTTCAAAAAGATATGAGAGAAGGACAGGGCTGTTCAGGTCGTCATCCATTGCTTCATAACATTTTTCCTTCAGTTGTCCGACATCGAAAGTAGTTGATTCAGATACTTTTAGTTTTCCAAGAGTAGCCGTAGCCTTTAGAAGTTTCTGTAGACCCTTTTCTGCGGCCTGGAGGGCCTCATTAGAGAAATCGATTGTGCTGCGGTAGTGAGCCTGCAGTATAAAAAACCTGACGGTCATGGGGCTGTATGGCTGAACCAGGAGCGGATGTTCTCCTTTGAAGAGCTCGTCGAGAGTAATAAAATTACCAAGAGAACGAGCCATCTTCTGTCCGTTTATGGTAATCATGTTATTATGCATCCAGTAGCGGACCGATTCTTTTCCGTTTGCAGCCGTCGACTGGGCAATTTCACATTCATGATGAGGGAACTGAAGATCCATTCCCCCTCCATGTATATCGAAAACTTCTCCGAGATACTTTATGCTCATTGCTGAGCACTCCAGGTGCCATCCGGGAAACCCTATGCTCCATGGTGATGGCCACTTCATTATATGTTCCGGCGCGGCTTTCTTCCAGAGAGCAAAATCGAAGGGATTTCTTTTTTCATCCTGTCCGTCCAATATCCTGGTATTGCTCTGAAGATCTTCCAGCACCCTGCCTGAAAGCTTTCCGTAATTATATTTTTCGTTGTACTTTACTACATCGAAATATACAGAACCGTTAACTTCATAGGCAAAGCCATTTTCTATTATCATTTTTATAAGTTCCTGCTGCTCAATAATATGTCCGCTTGCCCTGGGCTCTATCGATGGCTGAAGAGTATTCAGCTGATCCAGGTTCCGGTGATAGGTATTCAGGTATTTCTGAACCACTTCCATAGGCTCAAGTTGTTCCTGCCTTGCCTTTTTTGTTATTTTGTCCTCGCCCTCTCCTGCATTTTCATCTTCCAGATGCCCGACATCGGTTATATTCCTTACATATCTGACCTTATAGCCCAGATGAAGAAGGTATCTGTCGAGCAGGTCAAATATTATGGTTGGTCGTGCATGTCCCAGGTGCGGATTGCTGTAAACGGTCGGACCACATACATAAATACCGACGAAAGGAGCATGAAGAGGTTTAAATAGTTCCTTCTTTTTTGAAAGGGTGTTGTAGATGAATAGTTTATTTTCCATACAGGATGATTTGATCTGACAAAAGTAAGGTAAATATTAAATTTTTGTTTATGCTTTTGATGATTATCCTTTCAATAATCCCTGATTAGATTCAAATTACTCCCGCGATTGAGCGAAGACCCACAAAGGACCTTTATTATATCCTCTTCTGACGAACACAGCCAAGACAGAAAGAAAATGAGCATTATTGATCGCCTGTGATCGTTATCAGATTTTATTTTGTAATTCAGAAAATCATTTTTACCTTTGGTCCCACAAATCAAATATTCCTTCCTTTAAGGGTGTTTGGTTTTTATTAAGAAGGGTGAAGAGATTAGGCTCTGTGAAACCCTGGCAACCACTCCTTCAGAAAAGGAGAACGGTGCCAAAACCTAATCCCGGAGAGCCGGGAGATAATAAAAATTTAACACTGAAACAATGGATTCAATTCATCTCACTCACAACAACTTCATTATGCCGCTCATGCCTATGCGCATGTGCAGGCAGGGAATATGATTTCCAACCAGCTTCTTATTAATTAATACCGCCGATTAAGAAATTATAATCAAATCTTCTTTTCCGGTCAGTCGAATTTTAAAATCAACAGAAAAATGTCAGACAGAAAAATAAAATTTGAAACCTTGCAGGTACATGCAGGACATACACCTGATAAGGAAACACTATCAAGAGCGGTACCGCTTTACCAGACATCCTCCTATGTTTTCAGGGATGCAAGGCATGCAGCCGATCTTTTTGATCTTGCAGTGCCAGGAAACATCTACACCCGTATGAATAATCCCACGACCGATATTTTTGAAAAAAGGGTTGCAGCCCTTGAAGGGGGGCTTGCTTCCCTTGCAGTCTCTTCAGGACATGCTGCACAGTTCATTGCCCTTACGACAATAATGCGAAAAGGGGATAACTTTGTCTGCTCTCCGTTTTTATACGGAGGAACGCATAACCAGTTCAAGGTAACTTTTGACAATTTTGGAATCGATGCCAGGTTTGCACGGGATCTGGATCCCGGCTCATTCGAAAAGCTGATTGACGGAAAAACCAAAGCCATTTATTTAGAGACACTTGGCAATCCGGGCTTTAATATTCCGGATTTTGAGTTGTTTGCAAAACTGGCGGAAAAACACGGATTGGTATTTGTTGTCGACAATACCTTTGGTGCCTGCGGGTACCTTTGCCGTCCGACCGACTATGGAGCAAATATAGTGGTGGAGTCTGCTACAAAATGGATCGGTGGTCATGGCACGAGCATAGGCGGAGTGATAACCGATGCAGGTAATTTTAACTGGAGCAACGGTAAATTTCCTATGTTTACGGAACCTGCAGAGGGCTACCATGGAAAGATTTTTGGTGAGATATTCTCGCAGAATTCTCCGGCAGGAAATATTGCCTTCATTGTCAAGGCACGCGTTGAGGGGTTAAGAGATATAGGCCCGGCAATCAGCCCTTTCAATTCTTTTCTGCTGTTGCTTGGGCTGGAAACCCTCTCTCTCAGGATGGAACGGATAATTCAGAATACAATGGCGCTTGCAGAATGGCTTAAGGCTCAGCCTGCCGTGAAGAGCGTAAATTATCCCGGACTTCCGGAGAATAGCTACCATGAGCTGGCAAAAAAATATCTTCCCAATGGAGCCGGAGGTGTTCTGAGCTTTATACTGAAGGCTGAAAAATCAAAAGCTGTAAAGCTGGTTGAATATCTTGAACTGGTAAGCCATCTCGCAAATGTCGGAGATGCAAAGACCCTTATCATACAACCTTCAGCAACCACTCATTCACAGCTTTCAACCGAGGAGCAGCTTGCCGTTGGTATTGATCCCGGACTCTTCCGGGTATCATTGGGTATAGAGCATATCGATGATATTATTTATGATTTTGAACAGGCGTTCAGGAAGATTTTATAGAAGACATTTAAAATTGAATCAGGAATGACAAGAGAAAAACTCAGGATAGGATTATTCGGATACGGATGTGTAGGTCAGGGACTGCATGATGTACTGAACAGCAGCAAAGGATTCAAGGCTGATATTGTAAAAATCTGTGTGAAGGACCGCACAAAAAAGAGAAGGATCGATATGTCGAATTTTACATTTGACAAGAATGAGATCCTGAATGATCCCTCAATAAACCTTGTTGTGGAACTTATCGACGATGCAGAGGAAGCTTTCAACATTGTGACCACCGCGATGCGAAGCGGCAAGAATGTGGTTACGGCCAACAAGATGATGGTTGCTACTCATTTCAGGGAACTCGTGGAAATGCAGTCCAGGTACAAGGTATCGCTCCTTTACGAAGCCTCCGCAGGAGCAAGTATTCCAATTATACGAAATCTGGAGGAATACTATGATAATGAACTTTTGCATTCGCTTCGTGGTATTCTTAATGGTACGACCAACTATATTCTCACAAAAATGTATAATGAAGGAATTCAATATGCAGATGCCTTGAAGGAGGCCCAGGAAAAGGGTTTTGCGGAATCGGATCCTACACTGGATGTGGATGGCTGGGATGCAAAATTTAAGCTGTGCATTATTACAGGTCATGCCTACGGACTGTTTCTCAATCCTGATGAGGTTTTTCATTATGGGATCAGAATGATATCCGGATTCGATGTACAGTATGCCAGGGAGAAAGGATTTAAAATAAAGCTGGTGCCCTTTGTCGGAAAGACCAATGACAGCACCATAACAAGCTTTGTGCTTCCCCGGTTTATCTCTTCCGATAAATACCTATATAATGTTGATAATGAGTATAACGGGGTGATTACGGAGGCAGCATTTGCCGACAAACAGTTTTTCAGTGGCAAGGGAGCCGGAGGACATGCCACAGGTAGTGCGGTTTTGTCGGATATTTCTGCCAACTCCTACGGATACCGGTATGAATATAAGAAATACCAGCAGGGTACTGTCTCACATTATACCCGTGACTACAAACTGGAGATCTACCTGAGGTATAAAGATGAAAAGGATAAAGAATTATTTGGATTTGAGGAAGTCTCGGAATACTTTAGCGGTAAGTTCTTTAAATACGTGATTGGAGTAATAAATCTGGAAAGACTTTATGCCATCAGGGAACAACTTGGCGGGATGGATGTTTTTATAGTGAATACCGGAAGAAAGGTTGTCTGATCATGAAGATGAGGCCCACAACCCCCCGGTTTTTGCCCCCCTGCCCCCCTAAAGGGGGGTTCAAATCCGATACAGGTTTCAAGCCCCCCTTTAGGGGGGGTGGGGGGCAAAAAATAAGAGGAAGAAAGACAGCCCGGGCGTCAGTTGGGCAAAACATGAATTAATAAATTTTGTAACAAGCAGATTATAAATTAATTAACACATTACAGGAATTGAAACATCAAATTGAAGATATTATAAATCAAAAGATCCTGATCCTCGATGGAGCGATGGGCACAATGATCCAGAAACATAAGTTTCAGGAGAATGACTTCCGTGGTGTGAGGTTCAGTGATCACCCAAAACTCCTGAAAGGGAATAATGACCTTCTCTCAATAACCAAACCTGAAATAATAAAAGAGATCCACAGGCAGTATCTTGAGGCAGGAGCTGATATTATCACAACAAACACTTTCAATTCGAACAGGATCTCCATGTCTGATTATGGCATGGAAGAACTTGTTTATGAAATGAATCTTCAATCGGCCCGCATTGCCGCCGAAACAATCGCAGAATATGAAAGATCCGGCGGTGACGGGAATCATTACATTGCCGGGACGCTTGGGCCTACTAACAGGACCGCTTCAATGTCATCCGATGTCAATGACCCCGGCGCGAGGACAGTGACTTTTGACCAGCTGACAGAGGCCTATTCAGAGCAGATCAGGGGGCTGATGGACGGAGGTGTCGACCTGCTTATGGTAGAGACCATATTTGACGTTCTCAATTGCAAGGCAGCACTTTTTGCCATCGATTCGGTTTTTGAGGAAAAAGGTGCCAGACTGCCGGTGATGGTATCCGGAACGATTACTGACGCCAGCGGCCGTACACTTACCGGCCAGACTCTGGAGGCATTCGTGGTATCCGTATCGCATTTCCCGCTTCTCAGTATAGGTCTTAACTGTGCACTCGGAGCGGAACAGCTGCGACCCTTCGTTGAAGAATTATCTTCAAAGACAGGCTATTATGTCTCTGTCCATCCTAATGCAGGCCTGCCAAACCAGTTTGGGGAATATGATCAGAGCGCCGGGTTCATGGCTTCGATAGTGGAAGATTTTATGAAAGAGGGCTGGGTAAATATTATCGGGGGCTGTTGCGGAACAACTCCCCTTCATATCCGCAAAATAGCAGAATCGGCTAAGCAATACAGTCCCAGGATTAAGCCGGAAATTAAAAGATATACACGTCTCAGCGGACTGGAGGTACTTACTATCACACCAGAAACCAATTTTATTAATATAGGGGAGAGAACCAATGTATCCGGTTCAATCAGGTTTGCCCGTCTTATCAGGGATGAAAAATACGATGAGGCTCTTGCCGTTGCACGGAACCAGGTTGAAGGAGGAGCCAATATCATTGATATTTGCATGGATGAGGCAATGCTTGATTCGGAAAAAGCTATGGTGAAGTTTGTGAATCTGGTAATGGCTGAGCCTGATATTGCAAAACTGCCTCTCATGATAGATTCTTCCAAATGGGCGGTTATTGAATCAGCACTTAAGTGCATACAGGGTAAATCAGTAGTGAATTCCATCAGCCTCAAGGAAGGGGAAGAAATATTTCTCGAACATGCACACAAGGTAAGAAAGTACGGAGCAGCCGTGGTTGTAATGTTGTTCGATGAAGTTGGTCAGGCTGATACTTACGAAAAGAAGATAAAGGTTGCGGAACGTTCGTACAGGCTTCTTGTGGATAAACTTGGATTTCCTCCCGAAGACATAATTTTCGATCCCAACGTCCTTGCCGTTGCCACTGGGATAGAAGAACACAATGAATATGCAAAAAACTATATAAAAGCCATAGAGTGGATAAAGCAAAATCTTCCTTTTGCCAGGGTTAGCGGAGGAATCAGCAATCTCTCCTTCTCCTTCAGGGGAACCGACAAGGTGCGTGAGGCAATGCATTCAGTTTTCCTTTATCATGCCATCAGGTCAGGACTTGATATGGCAATAGTCAACCCCGGCATGCTGCAGGTATACACTGAAATTGATCCTGATCTTCTTCATCTTACAGAGGACATCATTTTTAACAGGAGAAAAGACGCCACTGAGAGACTCGTGAAATTCGCGGAAGGCATAAAGAACGAAGGGAAGAAGGAGGAAAAGGAAGATGCCTGGCGTCTGCTACCAGTGATTGAGCGTATCAAACATTCCCTTATAAGAGGTATAGATGCATTCATTGAAGAGGATGTTGAAGAAGCCAGGTCACTCTTCCGGAGGTCTATCGAACTTATCGAAGGTCCGCTGATGGGAGGAATGAATGAGGTCGGTGACCTGTTCGGCTCAGGAAAGATGTTCCTTCCGCAGGTAGTCAAGAGCGCCCGTGTGATGAAGAAAGCAGTGGCAAAACTTGCACCTTATATCGAGAAGGAAAGTGAAGGCCAGGAGAAGAAAATTGCAGGCAGGGTACTGCTTGCTACCGTGAAAGGAGATGTGCACGATATTGGAAAAAATATTGTGGGAGTCGTTCTCTCGTGCAACAACTATGAGATCATGGATCTTGGTGTGATGGTCCCTGCCGACAGGATACTCGATACTGCCATCAAAGAGAATATCGACATAATCGGGCTGAGTGGACTGATAACACCATCACTTGAGGAAATGGTCCATGTCGCTTCCGAGATGGAGCGAAGGAAAATGAAAACTCCACTGCTTATAGGTGGTGCCACAACATCTGAGATACATGCCGCAGTGAAAGTTGCGCCGGCCTATTCCAATACCGTCATTCATGTAAAGGATGCCTCAAAGGCAGCAGGTGTTATCTCATCTCTTCTTAAGAAAGATAACAGCGCGTATATATCTTCAATGAAGGAGAAGTACGACCGGATGCGGGATGACCATAATTCGAAACAGACAGAAAGGCATCTTCTTTCAATCGGCGATGCACGGAAGAACAGGCTTTTCACAGACTGGAATAATTTCATCCCCTTCGAACCTCTTAAACCGGGATTACATCACCTGCCAGACATCGATTTGAAAATTCTGGAGAAATACATAGACTGGACCTTCTTTTTCTTTTCATGGAAAATGTCGGGCAAATACCCTGCAATCTTCAGTGATCCGGTAAAGGGAACTGAGGCAAGAAAGCTATTTGACGATGCTCAGGTGTATCTGAAGAAGATAATCGATACCAGGCTCCTTTCTGCAAAGGGTGTATTTGGCCTGTACCAGGCAGTATCCGATGGAGATGATGTAAAAGTCTATTCTGACAGGATGAAGAATGAACCGGATGCGGTTTTCAGGTTTTTAAGAAACCAGGAGCCAAAGGAAAAGGATGTCCCGAATCTTGCACTTTCCGATTATATTGCCCCTGAGTCATCCGGGCTGACAGATAATATTGGTGCTTTTGTTGTTTCAGCTGACATCGATGATGAAAAAATGAAAAAGTATGCACAGGACGATTATGCCTCGATCATGATCAGAATACTGAGCGACAGGTTGGCTGAAGCGGCAGCGGAATGGCTGCACGAGACTATACGCAAGGAATACTGGGCTTACGCGGCCAATGAAAATCTGGAAGTTGAAGATCTTCTGAAAGCAAAATACAGGGGAATAAGGCCGGCGCCAGGATATCCTGCATGTCCTGATCATACCGAAAAACAAATTATCTTTGATCTTTTGGGAGCTGAAAAACTTATTGGTACAAGTCTTACGGAAAATTATGCAATGGTACCTCCTGCATCGGTGAGCGGATATATCTTTTCACATCCGAAATCAACCTATTTCAATATAGGTAAGATAAATTCAGATCAGCTTGAGGACTATGCAAAACGGAAAAATATGACTATTAAAGAGGCGGCCAGGTGGCTCGCACCAAACTTATAATATGCAGATATGAGTGTTATTGACAAGATTAAGAATGCCAGGGGTCCCCTGTTCACATTTGAACTTCTTCCGCCGCTGAAAGGACATAGCATTGAAAAAACATACACTGCAATAGAAAGATTGCTGGAATTCGATCCTGCTTATATAAATTTTACTTCCCATAGAAACGAAACCATATATCATGAAAGGCCTGACGGGCTTCTTGAGAAAAGAGTGGTACGCCTCAGGCCCGGAACGATAGCTCTGGCGGCGGCAGTAAAATATAAGTACAACATAACAGTTGTTCCCCATATTCTCTGTGGCGGATTTACCAAAGAAGAGACTGAAAACGTGCTGATTGAGATGAACTTTCTCGGTATTGATGATGTTCTGGCATTAAGGGGTGATCCTCAGAAGGGAAGCCGGCGTTTTATTGCTGAGAAGGACGGGCATGGCAATACTCATGAACTGGTAAAGCAGATCATCAATATGAATAATGGCAAATATCTCGAGGAATCATTGGTGGACACTTTTCCCACGAACTTTTGTGTAGGTGTGGCCGGATATCCTGAGAAGCATTTTGAAGCTCCCAACAGGCAGGTGGATCTGACAAACCTGAAGTTAAAGATCGATGCGGGCGCGAGCTATATAGTAACCCAGATGTTTTTTGACAATAATAAGTTTTGCCGTTTCAGGGACGAGTGTATAAAGGCCGGCATAACAGTGCCTATCGTCGCGGGGATGAAACCGATATCTGCCATTAATGATATAAAATTATTGCCCCAGGTATTCCATATTGATCTTCCCAACGCTCTGGTCACTGCAGTAGAAAAATGCAGGACTGACAGTGAAGCCCGTGAGGTTGGAATTGAATGGGCAACCATGCAGTCAAAGGAACTGATAAAAGAAGGTGTTCCGGGCATCCACTATTATACCCTCGGCCGGTCAGACAATATTGCCAGGATCGTGAAAGCCTCTTTTTAACGACCGGCTGCTTTTGCGATCTCCTGAATATGTGCTGGTGTAGTGCCACAGCACCCTCCAATTATATTGGCTCCCGCACCGATCAGTTCAGTAACGAATGAACCCATCATGTCAGGTGTTTCATGAAAGACTGTCACCCCATCAATGAGATCCGGTATACCGGCGTTTGCCTGTATAATGACAGGTATAGTAGCATCAGCTGAGCGAATGGCCCTGACAATCCCGATCATGTCCCTGATGCCATTTCCACAGTTCGAACCAACGACATGAGCGCCTGATTCCTTCATGAGGCTTGTCATCTCCTCTGGTGAAACTCCCATCATAGTGAAGTAATTGCCAGCATTGTCGGCAGAAAAGGTCATGGTAACAATAACAGTACAATTGGTGGCGGATCTTGCAGCTTTTACAGCCAGTGATGCCTCGTCAGCTGCCGACATGGTTTCGATTATGATTATATCGGCACCACCCTGTTCAAGAGCTATAGCCTGTTCACGGAAGCTATCCGACAGTTCCTCTTCTGTGATATCTCCCATCATGAGCATTTTCCCGGTGGGTCCGATGGATCCGGCAACATGTTTCCCCGGACCTGCCGCTTCCCTGCAGATGGCTGCAGCTGACCTGTTAAGTTCAGCTGTCCTGTCACCAAGGCCATATTGTGAGAGCTTAATTCTGCTGGCTCCGAAACTGTTCGTGGAAACGATATCGGAACCTGCCCTCAGATAAGATTCTGCAATTTCCTTAATGTCCTGCCGGTGAGTTATATTCCATAGTTCGGGACATTCACCGGGCTTAAGTCCCTTTGACTGGAGTATTGTACCCAGTGCTCCGTCGGAGATAAGTATTTTACGTTCTGTCAGTTCGTCTAATATAGTCATACTTTTTCAGTGTTTACCTTAATCCGCATATTGGGGTTGTCGAAAAAGGCTTTAATAACCGCAGAGATCGCAAAGAGATTACGCAGATCCCGATAGCTATCTGGACGCAAAAATCTAAATAACAATGCTTTGTCTTTGTGTACTTTGCGTAAACCTTGGCGCACTTTGCGGTTAATGGATTTTGACTTTTAAACACCCCCTGTTAACCGTCCTAAAGTTTGAATTCTTTCTTGATCCTGTCTGCATAATCAAGCTTTTCCCAGGCAAAGAATTCTACCTTTTTCTGATAAACATTCTTCCCATTGGCATTCTTCCCTTTTGGTTTGCCGCCGGGAACCTCATAATATACATCGACATTCTCTGAATAGCTGTCACGACCAAAATGGCCATAGGCCGACGTGGCTGTAAACACAGGATCTTTCAGGCCAAAACGCTTCACAATGGAGTATGGGCGCATATCAAAAAGCTTCGAAATTCTTTTTGAGATCTCTTCGTCATGAAGCACAGCACCTTTACTGTCTCTGACCTTTGCCGTTCCGTATGTATTTACATAGAGGCCGACAGGATCAGCAACGCCAATTGCATATGCCACCTGTATCAATACCTGATCGCAGACTCCTGCCGCAACCATGTTCTTGGCAATATGCCTTGCAGCATAGGCTGCCGATCTGTCTACTTTCGATGAGTCTTTGCCGGAAAATGCTCCACCGCCATGTGCGCCGTGGCCACCATAGGTGTCAACGATTATCTTTCTGCCTGTCAGTCCTGTATCTCCATGCGGGCCCCCGATAACAAATTTTCCGGTAGGATTGACAAAAAGCTTAAAATCGCTCTGGAAAAGTTTCCGGATCCTGGCAGGAAGCAGCTTCTTTACCCGAGGTATAAGTATCTCTTTCACATCTGAAGTGATTTGGTCCTGCATGGCTTTTTCAGCAGCTTTTTCAGAAGCTTGTGATTTATTTTTGGGAAGGATAAATTCATCATGCTGCGTACTGATAACGATTGAATCGATACGAAGAGGCTGATTATTGTCGTCGTACTCAACGGTAACCTGAGATTTACTGTCGGGTCTCAGGTATTTCATCTTTTTCCCCTCACGTCTTATCGCGGCAAGTTCATGGAGAAGCCTGTGGGCCAGCTCGATAGTGAAGGGCATAAAGTTATCCATCTCACGGCATGCATAGCCGAACATCATTCCCTGATCGCCGGCTCCCTGTTCTTCAGGTTTTTCACGATCAACACCCTGCCTGATGTCGCTCGATTGCTCATGGATGGTCGATATGACACCACAGGAATCGCAATCAAAACGGTATTCAGCCTTGGTATAGCCTATATTTCTGATAACCTTGCGGGCAGTCTCCTGAACGTCCACCCATCCTTCCGTCCTCACTTCTCCCCCGCAGACAACCAGTCCGGTAGTAACGAATGTTTCACAGGCAACTTTTGATTCGGGATCCCACTTGAGAAATTCATCGAGGAGTGCGTCTGATATCTGATCGGCTACCTTATCCGGGTGGCCCTCGGAAACTGATTCTGAAGTAAATAAATATCCCATAATACCTAATATTAAATTTTAGTAAGTAAACAGGTGGGGGATTTTTAAGTCGATATATAAAAGGAAATCATACGCGGTTTAGCATTTTTTCCCGTGGTTGCAATCAGCTCAAATCTGTCCACCATCATATAATGGATGCAAAGAACGTAAAAAAAATTGAAAATACAAAATCATCAGCCATTGGTGAGATGTCTGAAAACCTCTTCCAGATTGCTCTCATTTTTCTGAAGAGACATCACGGTAAGGCCTTTCTTTACAGCAAAATTGAACAGGGCAGGCCGGACATCCTCTTCACCTTCAGCTTCAATGATCCATGTATTGTCGTTGATTTTACGCACACTTTTTATACTTGAAATTCCCTGCAGCTCAACTGATGGAATGTCTTTATCGAACTCAACCCGGACAATTTGTTTTGGCTGTCTCATCACCGAGTAGATATTGCTTTTCTCTTCATTGGCCACAATTATACCTTTATCAATTATTATGACCCTGTCGCAGATTGCTTCTACTTCCTGCATAATATGAGTGGAAATCAAAACAGTCTTTTCCCTGCCGGCTTCCTTTATAAGGTTTCTTATTTCAACGATCTGGTTGGGATCAAGTCCTGTTGTGGCTTCATCGAGGATGAGTACAGAGGGGTTATGAATGAGAGCCTGTGCAAGTCCTACTCTCTGCCTGTATCCCTTTGACAGGGAACCGATCTTCTTTTTCTGCTCCGGGGCCAGCCCGGTGAGCTCTATAATCTCCTCCACCTGTTTCCTGACAGGTTTGCCGGATTTATAAACAGAAGCAACGAATCCAAGATATTCCCTGACATACATTTCAGGGTAAAGAGGGTTGTTTTCAGGAAGATAGCCTATTATTTTCCGTACTTCGGTATTGTCGTTTCCGGTTTCAAGTTCATTTACAAATACCCTGCCGGTCGTTGCAGGCATAAATCCTGTAATGATCCTCATCATTGTTGATTTCCCTGCGCCATTTGGCCCGAGAAAACCTGCAATCTCACCTGTTTTTACTTCGAAGGAGACATTATCAAGAGCCTTCTGCCGCCCGAACAACTTTGTAACCTCCTGAACTACAATTGACATATTCCGATTAATGATATTACACTACCGGCTGCTAAGATAATGCAATGCGGGCTTCCTAATCTCCCCATCCACCCATAAATTGACCTGTCTTGGTAAAAGTCACTTTCGGGTTGACACAAATTACCGGAATCCTGGAGCTGTTGGCAATAATAAATTGTTCCGATGCCCCAAATGTGTAATCAGCGAAAGTAATATTCTTGGTCGTTATAATGAGAATGAGGTCAGCATTGATTTCCTGTGCGAAATCAATAGTCTGCTGTGCGAAGTTCTTTTTGGGAACCGTATGGATCTTGTATTCTATATTATTCTGTATAAGGTATTTAATTGCAAAATTCAGATTTACCTTGGTCTTTTTGGCAAGATTCTTGTCATTGGTGCCGGCAACGAACATATGAATTTTCGAATCAAAATATTTCCCCATGAAAATTGCCATCTTCATCTTTTCCTTATTTTCGCTCCTGAAGTCAACGGGGAAGACAATGTCATGATATTTTTCCTGATCAGAAGGCGGATCCTGGATTACGATGAACGGGGTTTTTGATTTGACCATTACCTTGAGGGCCCAGCTTCCGGTAAGTTTCTGCATCCCCTTCATTCCATGGGTGCCCATAATTACAAGGCTGGCCTCATTTTCATTTGCGAATTCTGCTATTGCATGAAAGATGCTTCCCTTTGTAATTTGCCACGCTAGTGCGATGTTATATTTTTTGCTGCCCTCTTCGGCAGCTCTCTGAAGACGAGCTCTTCTCTCAGCCAAAGCCTTCTGACTGATTCCTGTTTCGACAATATGCAACAGAGTTATTTCATTCCCAACCATACGACTGATTTTTGCTGCATGAGCAAGGGCATTTGACGCAACAGGGGTAAAATCCCATGGTACAACTATTAAGTTCTTATGTTCTTCCATAGTATTTTTGGTTTTTCGGTTTATTATTCAAAGTTATTCAGATTTTATCAAATTACAAACCAATATGTTATTGGGTTCTCTATTAAATATTAATAACTCCGGGGAATAGAAATTATTATAAGAGGGAGAGCGTAAAATTTATTAAGGGAGCTCCCTGGAACAAAAACAGTGCCATATATAATGAAATATTGAAATTTCCGTTGATAAAATGTCAATGACCCGATTCAATAAGGCAGATTAATGTAGCATTTTATTATTTTTGCGATAAATTTTTTTGTTATCAATAGCCGATCATAATGAAAAGAACCAAGATAAAAGAGTTATTAGCCTCCGCACCCGTAGGAAAAGAAGTAGTAGTTAAAGGCTGGGTAAGAACCAAGCGGGGGAATAAAAACATTATTTTTATTGCCCTGAATGATGGATCGGTAATTAATAACATTCAGGTAGTTGTTGACGCTGCATCATTTGATGAAGGACTTCTCAGGGATATCTCCACCGGTGCCTGCATAGCTGTTACCGGCATGCTTGTTGAATCACAGGGGCAGGGTCAGAAAGTAGAAATAAATGCCTCCTCCATTGAGCTTTACGGGAAAAGTGATCCTGAGATCTATCCGCTTCAGAAGAAAGGACATTCGATGGAATTTCTCAGGGAGATAGCTCACCTTCGTTTCAGAACGAATACTTACGGAGCTGTTTTCAGGATAAGGCATGCCATGGCTTTTGCCATTCATAAATATTTCAACGATAAAGGATTTTTCTATCTTCATACACCAATTATCACAGGGAGTGATGCAGAAGGCGCCGGGGAGATGTTCCATGTTACGACGATGGATCTGAAGAATATGCCGAGGAATGAAGACGGGAGTATTGATTTCAGGAATGACTTTTTCGGCAGGGAAACCAACCTGACAGTATCTGGTCAGCTTGAGGGGGAACTTGGCGCTCTTTCCCTGGGTGATATTTACACATTCGGACCAACATTCAGGGCAGAGAATTCAAATACCCCTAGGCATCTTGCGGAATTCTGGATGATAGAACCTGAGATGGCATTTTATGATCTCGATTGATAACATGGATCTTGCAGAAGAGTTTGTCAAATATCTTATTAAGTATGCACTTGATAACTGCCGTGATGATCTTGATTTTCTCAACAACATGATAGACAAGGAGCTGCTTGAACGATTGGATTTTGTGCTTAAAAATGATTTCGTGAGGATCACTTATACTGAAGCTGTCGGGATTCTTACTTCAGCAGGTAAGAAGTGGGAATTTCCTGTCGGGTGGGGCCGTGACCTGCAGGCTGAACATGAAAGATACCTTGTCGAGGAGCATTTCAACCGCCCAGTGATACTTACCGATTATCCAAAGGAGATAAAGGCATTTTACATGAAGCAGAATGACGACCATAAAACAGTCAGGGCAATGGATGTTCTTTTCCCGGGAATAGGCGAGATTATTGGAGGATCCCAGAGGGAAGAGAACTATGATAAACTGATTGCACGCATTAAGGAGATGAAGATGCCCGAGAAGGATCTATGGTGGTACCTTGATACCAGGAGGTTTGGAACAGCTCCTCACAGCGGATTCGGTCTCGGATTTGAACGGCTTATACTATTTGTTACCGGTATGTCAAATATAAGGGATGTGATACCATTCCCGAGGACACCAAAAAATGCTGAGTTTTAGAAAAACTTACAGGGGAATTTTAATGGGGAAAGGACGAGCATGTTAAAGCAAAGGTTACAGCAAAAACTGCTTCAGAAGCTATCTCCTCAGCAGATCCAGATGATAAAGCTTCTTGAGGTCCCTACATTGCAGATAGAGCAGCGTATCAAAAAGGAGCTGGAGGAAAATCCGGCTCTGGAAGAGGGCTCGGAAGAGGAAGATGTAAACGGGGAACCTGAAGAAGAACAATTTGAGGAAACAGATAAGGATCAGGATGAGTTCACCCTTGATGATTATATTGAGGAAGACGATATCCCTGATTACCGGTTGCAGGAGAAGAACTACAGCAAGGATGAGGATAAGAGGACAGAGATCCCTTTTTCCGTCGGATTCTCTTTTCATGAACATCTTGAATCCCAGCTTGGGCTGAGAGACCTGACTGACAAACAAAAGCTCCTGGGGGAATATATTATCGGGAATATCGATGAGGATGGATATCTGAGGAGAGAACTGATTAATATCGTGGATGATCTCGCCTTTCTCCAGAATATCGAAACAACTGAAGCTGAACTACAGGAGGTATTGACAGTAATTCAGGATCTGGAACCCACCGGGATAGGTGCCAGGTCTCTCAGGGAGTGCCTTCTTCTGCAGATTGAAAAAAGAGGCAATTCTGTACCGGCATTGAAGACAGCCCATTCCATTCTTGACCAGTATTTTGAAGAATTTACGAAAAGACATTATGACAAGATAATTCTGCGTCTCGGGATAACTGAGACTCAGCTAAAAGCTGCAATTGAAGAAATTCTTAAATTGAATCCAAAGCCGGGTGGAGTTTACAGTGATCCTTTCAGTAAAGTCTCACAGCCGATAATACCGGATTTTATACTCGAGCTCGACGAGGACGGATTTGACCTGCACCTCAATTCCCGCAATCTTCCGGAGTTGAGGTTAAGTCCGGCCTACAGCGATATGCTCCATTCATACAGCAGGGATAAAAGCCAGAAGAAAGAGATGAAGGATGCAGCTCTCTTTGTTAAGCAGAAGATTGATTCCGCAAAATGGTTCATAGATGCTATCAAGCAACGGCAAAATACTCTCCTTCTTACCATGAATGCCATCCTGGAATACCAGCAGGATTATTTCATTGACGGTGATGAAACCAATTTGCGTCCGATGATACTTAAGGATGTTGCCGAAATGACAGGTCTCGATATTTCAACAGTATCGAGAGTTGCCAACAGCAAATTTATACAGACACACTTCGGGATCTTTCCCCTTAAGTTTTTCTTTTCTGAAGGCCTTCAAACAGACAGTGGAGAAGAGGTCTCAACAAGAGAGATCAAAAGAATATTGCAGGACTGTATTGAAAACGAGCATAAAAGAAGGCCATTGACTGACGAAAGACTCACTGAGATACTGCAGGAAAAAGGATATCAGATCGCCCGCAGAACCGTGGCAAAATATCGCGAACAACTAAATATTCCCGTAGCAAGACTGAGAAGGGAAATCTAAAGAATGGAAGACTACGGCGAATACTCTCTATAAATGACATAAAGTAATTTTATACACCCCGAATGAATAATAGCGGATCTTCAACTTTCCCGGATAAACTGGCTGGAATAATATCATTTATTTTCCATCCTTATCTCGTACCTGTCTATGGATTGATTATCATCTTCACAGCCCCCACTCTGTACAATTATATGCCCGCTGAAATCAAGCGGCTGATAATCCTTATAGTGCTGGTCAACAATGTGTTGCTGCCACTGTCATTGATGCCTTTCCTTGTGAACAGGAAATTTATAGGGTCATGGTCTATGCTGGATAAAAAAGATAGAGTTATACCATTGATTATAAGCACTATATTGTATGGAGTAACCGCATTTATTATATTCAGGTTCTCCGTTCCCTCTTTGCTGAAATCATTTTTCCTGGGTACTGCTGTTCTGTCACTTACGGTAACAGTGATCAATTTCAGATGGAAAATATCACTTCATTCCATAGGAGCCGGAATGCTTCTGGCCATTGTGCTCAACCTTTCATTTAAGATGTACACGCCACTTCTGTGGTACCTTATTCCGGTCATTTTTACTGCAGGGCTTATGTTGTCTTCCAGATTACAGCTAAAACACAGCAATTCAGCTCAGGTGTGGATCGGATTTGCAAGCGGGTTAATCGTATATTCAGCAATCGGGATGTTATTTTAACAACTCGGTCAGTGCCAAATCAAGCAGCGTGGAACTCTCTTCAATTAATTTCTCCGGCAGTTGGACGTTATCTTTTTCAAATGAAAATCCCTCCTTTAGATTTTTCTGGGTACAGTAAGAGAAGAATCCCCCTGAAGAGAGGTATTCAGCCAGATATTCCTGCTCGGGCTGTCCTGGTGTAGGAACAAGCAGGGCACTTCGTCCAAGGCTGACCAGTTCCATTATTGTCGAATATCCTGCCCTGGTGATTATTTTATCGCCTGAGACGATGATCCGTTCCATTTCAGGCGTGGCGAGATGACTAATAGAGATTAAATTACCGGATCTTTTAAACCCTTCCTCTTTTCCAGTCCTGCCCTCGAGAATCACCATAATTTTTTTAGTATGTTCAGATAGTTCTGAAACCTTTTGCCTGAAGATTGATTTCTGAGGCTCCGGTCCCGACAGGATCACCGTGATGTATCCGGAAACCGTAAGCCTGTCTGACCGGGGTTTATTTTTTGCCGGAAACCTGGAAAGTATGCCTATGTACCTTACGTTTCCCGGAAGTTTCATTCCATGGGAAAGTCGTCCGCTCAGATTTATTTCGCCCGGCATGTCAGGAATAAGGCAGAGTGAATACTTTTTTATGATAAATCTGTGAAGAGCGACACCAATGAACTCAAGAAATTTAAATTTCCCGGGAAAAGGAATCAGTGGCTGATGGGTTACGTAGGCTGTCCTGATATCACTGTTCCAGAGTCCGAAACGGTTATCACTGATTACTATATCGATGGAATATTCCTTTATAACTCTTTTGAGCAAGAAGTGTTCCCTGACAATATGAAAAACCAAAAGCGGGCTTTTTAGAAGAAGGGGGATGTACTGAGGCAAATGCCTGGAATACCCTGGTTTGAATCCTGAAAAAGGGATGCAGGTAATCCCGGGCAATTCTGTGCGGTATAGGTTTAGATGTTCTTCTCCTGATGCAACGAACACATTCTGGTTCATTTCCATCAGTTTTACTGCCACCGGTATCATTCGTGCAGCATGCCCCAATCCCCATTCAAGGGGACAGATAAGTATATTATGATTATTAATCAATTTTATGAAGACACCTGAGTTTTAATGCCAAGTTTTTCCACAGTTGATGCAATTTCCCTGAGCTCTTTCGCCGGGACTTTACCAAGCTCTCCTCCTTCAGGCGGAGTGTCCCTTGAGATAGTATAGATCATCACCTCTTCAGGTCTGATCTTTTCTATTGCCTTGAACCAGGCATCAAGTTCCTCAGGAGTTGTATTGTCAATTACTCTCCCGTTGTATCTCCCCCTCAGAAAAAGAGTCTGGATAATAAGCTTTCCGTTAAAGCCTGCAAGATTATCAATGAGTTCCCTGACATCGATCTTTGCAGCTGGCTGGTTATGGATGGAAACCGTTGTGTCGTATGCAGAATCGAGTTTCAGAATATTCATATCCACTTTAAGAAGTGCAGATTTTACCCTATGATCGGTAATAGTTGTGGAATTTGACAGAACAGCAATCTTTGCCTGGGGAAAATACTTGTTTCGGAGGGAGATACTATCATCAATTATCTCCGGGAAATCGGGATGAAGGGTTGGTTCTCCATTGCCGGCATAGGTTATCACATCAGGTTTTTCTCCCTTTTCTGTCATCAGGGCCAGTTTGTTGTCAAGGGCAGCTGATACCTCCTCCCTGGAGGGCAAACGCCCCGATACTTTTTCGATATTTCTTGTCCAGCCGCATTCGCAATAGATACAATTGAAATTGCAAAGTTTTCTTTTTGTAGGGAGCAGGTTTATGCCAAGTGATACACCCAGTCTTCTGCTTTTTACAGGCCCGAAAATTATCTCATCAAAAAGAAAAGTACCCATTTTTGATCTATTTTTCGGCTGCAAAATTAACAATATTTGATGAAGTTTGCGCCCCTTCCCCTCTAAAGGGAGGTTAAATCTGTTATATTCAAATCTTTGGGGAGCTGTAGTAAGTTCATATTAATCGGGTTACAAAACTTTCAGGCAATAACTTCATATTTTGCAGATCGACATTTTGAAGCAGAAGAAGACCGGGTTTTTTACCCGTCTCAATTTTCCCGTATTCCTTCTCCATTCCAAGGGCTCTGGCACCATTAAATGTTGCCCACCTGACAAGCTCCGGAATGCAAAGATGGGGGAAATGCAACTGAAGTGTCTTGAGTTCCCCAAGTATGTCAAGTTTACTGTTCGACGCCAGGCTGTCGGTACCGATGATGATGTCGCAACCTTCTTCCATCAGAAGGTCAACCGGAGGAATTTTGTTTTCAATATAAATATTTGATCCGGGGCAGAGGCACCAGAATAGATTGTCCCTTACTTTTACTTTATTGATGCTATCCCTGTCTGCATAGGTGTTATGTACAAGCAACAGATTACCGCTGAGGGTGATCTCGTTAAGAACTGCATCTGAATGGCTTGTGACCGTCTCGATTCCGGATGATATTAAACCTGCCCCGATGTAGGAGTCCATCATTGTTCCGCTATGTCTCTCAACAAGATCAGCTTCTCCGGGATTTTCCATAAAATGTATGGAGGTAACCCTGTTATTTTTGGTTTCCTTTCTGAGAAGCCTGAAAAGTGGCAGTGACAGGGAATAAACAGAATGGGGCACAAGGCAGAAGTCAAGATCCTCTTCACTGGCAATCTCTGAAAGTTTCATGAGCTCGTCCATTCTGCGGTCAGCCTTCAAAGGGTCGATCCCGAATACTTCAAGAAGATTTATGTATTTTATTCTGCCCTCTTTTTTTAAGCTGAAGGTAACCGGGGTATTACAGATATCCGCACAAACATTCACTCCTGCATTATACATATCCTGATCAGCAGTTCTTGCAGCGCTTAAAATGCTGTCAGCCGTGGCGGCCCTCCTGTTCCTGACCTTGTCTATAAACTCTGTCAGTCCTTTGCCAGGGGCTATCGCTCCCTTCAGATGTGACAATTCCAGATGGCAATGGGAGTTCACAAATCCGGGGATTATTATACCATTATGAAATTCAACTGATCTCTTCTCCTTCAGGTTGCCGGAAGTATCTTCAATATTAACTATAGTACCGTCGGTCCCGGCTGATATTATGCCTCTTTTTAATGGAGATCCGGCATTGGTTATTATGTACTGGGCGGAGAAATGGTTCATAATTCAACCAGGGAATGTACTAACGAAATATTCTGTATGACAACATGCTTTCCCCAATCATCGGGGCAGTTGTCAAATTCATAAAGAGACCCCTTTATCCGGATCCTTGATTTGGGAGCGACGGAGAATGTCACATTGTATTTGTGTTCCTGGCCATCTTTTATATAACATACAGGTTTGATATAGTGCCTTTTTCCTGTTTCCATACTATCGGCATTGCATGAAAATGCAACCAGCCGGGGATTGAGTGTCTGATCATCAGGAAAAAGGGTTATACTGGCCGATAGAATATAGTAACCCGATTGTTTGAAAGTGACATCGAATTCAGTGGAATCTGTTCCTGCAGGATCCGGGAAAGAATAGCTCTCCAGTCCCGGCCACAGGTTACCTGCATTTGCCCTGGTCATGAGATTTTCTTTCTGGACAAGCGATTCCATTACACTAAGCTTACTGAGCACCCTGTCGTATATTTTTATAAGTTTTTTTGGATTTTTAATAAAATAGTATTTAAGTGTCCTATCCAGATCTTCCTTGGTGTAACCGTGTTTCCCGATCACATTGGTATAGGTAGAAATGGAGTCAACGGGCGGATATTTCATTGTGATCCGGGGCATTCCCAGGATTCCGTCAGTGAGGTAAATATCCATCAGTATGGGTACAAGCTCATTTTCAGGTATCAGGTTTTTCCGGTCAAGCCTGGTTCTTCTGCTTTCGCATGAGGCAAAAACCAGAGAGATTGTGAAAAATGAAAATAATATATACCTGATCATTTGGCGGGATAATTAGTATCTGTTTTATCAGTATTTTGGTTCAGAAACTAAAGATAGCAATGATTCTCATACTTCCTTGTTAAGGAATTTCCTGGTAAGAAACCTCACCGGATACCAGGCGGCCCAGTATCCTATAAGCAGAACAGTGGAAGGTACGATAATGAAATCCTTCAGCTTCATGACAATAGGATATGCATCCATTATCAGTGTCTCGCTCTGGAGTTTGACGATTCCGAAAGTCTGTTGTGCCCAGCAGATAATGAATCCAAGAATAACACCCATTGCTGCCCCCACAATTGAGATCATCCATCCTTCAATAATAAATATCTTCCTGATAAGGTCGCTGTTGGCACCCAGGCTCTTGAGTATTTCAATATCTCTTTCCTTCTCGATTATGAGCATGGTCAGCGATCCTATGATATTGAATGAAGCTATAGTAAGTATCAGAGTGAGAATAAAAAATATCGCCAGTCTTTCAGCCTGCATCACTTTGTAAAAGATCTCCTGTTGTTCATACCTGTTCCTTACCAGGAATCCTTTATCATAGATCTTCTTTATTTTTTTCTCTACTGATCCGCCATTTGCATTTTCCTTGAATTTGATTTCTATGGCTGTCACTCCATCATCAATTTCTGTCAGCTCACGGGCAAATTCAAGAGGGATATATACATATTTGGAATCGTATTCTTTTTCAATCTGGAAAATGCCGGAAGGGAAGATAAACTTTCTGTTGAAAGCATTTTCCGCATCAGTTGCATTGCCTTCTCTTCGTGGCACATAAATATTCAGGGGAGTGATAAAGTTAACCCTTATACCCAATGATTGAGCCACTCCGACGCCAGGTATTGCATATGGTCTTCCCCGCTCCGACATGAGAGTGAAGTCACCCTCCCACATTGAGCTGTCAATGTCGGTCACTTTTGTATAATTATCGTCGACGCCTTTAATCGTAGCCAGATACTGACGGTCACCATATTTAAGAAGTGCATTTTCCTCAAGTGTCAGTGAATAGCAGGATACCCCTTCAACATTTGCCAGCATTTTCAGCCGGGATGAATCGGGGACGAAAGTTTTACCTACAGCAGCAGTGATCTTTATATCAGGGTCAAAAGTATTGAATATTGATCTCACCATTGTTTCCAGTCCGTTAAACACAGACAGGATGATTATCAGGGCCATAGTACCCACGGCAACACCTGCTATGGAAACGCCGGATATCACATTTATAGCGTTTCGCGATTTTTTTGCGAGCAGGTATCTTTTTGCTATATATAATGAGAGCTTCACTCTTTCTTACTTTCTGGCAATGACAAGCAATCCTGTTCCGGTCTGGTGTGTTGAATAAAGGTCCAAGAAGTTAAGGACAACCGAAACCGGGAAAACAATGAGATAATAAACGGGAAGTACAATGAAAAACAGGTAGGAGAAATTAAGCATCATTACCGGGTATTTCATTGAAAGCCGCCATGAGATATTTCCGGGTCTGCCGTAGGTATATGAAGCTTCAATATTTCTGAAGCCGGCGGCAGACAGTTTTTCAGTAATATCGCTGATGCTGTAACCGTCCCTGACATGCTCATCAATGAATGACTCCTCCTCTTCATTGTGAACATCGGATCCTCCCTGGTCGGAGGGAGTAGATATAAGTAAAATGCCATCATCCTTCAGTGCATTGTGAAAATTCCGGAATACCCTCACGTCCTCTTCTATATGCTCCATTACATCAACAGAGAGGATTATGTTATAGGCTTTGTGATCATCCAGGTTTGTGAGATCACCTGTCTCAAAGGCCACTCTGTTTGCGAGTCCTGCTTTACCGAAAAACTTTCTGCAATCTTCTGTATGTTCGGAGTTTATATCGATTGCTTTGATCTTCCACAGTGTGTTCATCCGGCTCATGCGCCATGTATACTGGCCGAATCCGGATCCTGCATCCAGTACAGAAGCGTGCCCGGGGTATTTAACAGCTATTTTTCTCAACGCTCTCTTTACATGCCAGGTGCGCAGCAGGAGCAGGTCGAGCAGTACATAGAGAATTTTTCTCATGGCGGGAGGACCCGTGAAGAATCTGCTTACAGATCTTTTAATAGGTTCGTATTGCATATATCAGGATTTCAGCAGCTTATCAATTTTATCAATATAGTCGAGGCTGTCATCGATATGAAATGCAATATCCGGCACAATACGAAGCTGAGATCTGACTTTATGACCCAGATCAAACCTTATTTTTGAAGCTGTGATCCTGTATAGAATGAAGTATATCATCCTGGTTTGTTGCCGGGAAGATACTTATATAGACTTTTGCAAAAGATAGATCGGGACTGATTCTTACCCTTGTTATTGAGACCAGTTTCCCGTGTGCGAATTCATTTCCTCTCTTGAGAAAGATGTCGGCCAGCTCTTTTTGAATTAGTCGTGATACTTTTTTCTGTCTTGTTGATTCCATGGCCCTATATATTATGCGGCAAAGGTAATAAAAAAGGATAAACGGTATAATGGCATGAGCTCTTTATGGTTCCGCCTTGTTAACCCTGATGGATGAGTCGTTGTGCCATAACACCTTTTTTATTAGCTTTGCGCTTGATTTTTATAAATTAAAGCAATGGACACAGTAGTCAGTGGTATCAGATCGACAGGTAATCTTCACCTGGGAAATTATTTTGGTGCTATCAGGAACTTTCTGAAAATGCAGACGGAGAATAATTGTTTTTTTTTCATAGCTGATTATCATGCCCTGACTACCCATCCCCACCCTGACGATCTTCACGGAAATATAAGACAGGTGCTGGCGGAGTACCTTGCCTGCGGCATTGACCCTGAGATTGCAACTGTTTTTATCCAGAGCGATGTGCCTGAAGTATCAGAACTCTACCTCCTTCTCAATATGAATGCCTATGTTGGGGAACTTGAAAGAACAACTTCATTCAAGGAGAAGATAAGAAAGCAGCCGGATAATATTAATGCCGGGTTGCTCACTTATCCGGTATTAATGGCAGCCGATATAATAATTCATAAGGCCAACAAGGTACCGGTAGGGAAAGACCAGGAACAGCATCTTGAAATGACCAGGAGATTTGCAAGAAGATTCAATACCATGTATGGTGTTGACTATTTTCCTGAACCCGATGCCTATAATTTCGGGAAACAGCTGGTTAAGATCCCTGGTCTCGATGGAACAGGAAAGATGGGTAAAAGCGAAGGGAATGGGATCTTTCTTGCCGATACGCCCCGGTGAGATCAGAAAAAAAGTTATGAGAGCTGTAACTGATACAGGTCCGGCAGAACAAAATGAGACACCTTCTGAACCGGTAAATAATCTGTTTACTATTATGAGTGTTGTTTCAGATCAGGAAACTCTAAAATATTTCAAGGAAAAGCATTCCTTATGTGAGATAAGATACGGGGATATGAAAAAGCAGCTTGCTGAAGATATAATTAAATTCACTGAGCCCATAAGGGAAAAAATATCAGAGATCAGTGCTGATAACAAGTACCTGGCAAAAGTGGTTGCAGAGGGGGCAGAAAAGGCAAGGGCAAGTGCTGCGAAGACAATCCGTGAAGTCAGGCAGATAATAGGATACAGGCCTTTCATTCAATAAAAAAAGCCAGGCTTGTTAGCCTGGCTGACCTTGAAAGATCAAGTATATGATTGAGATTGCTGGTATTTCTGATATAAGATCAAATAGCGTGCCAAATTGATCTGAATTGATCTAAACAGATTTGCTTCTTACAGTAAAAACCATTAGAGCTATAAACTTCCGAATAGCTTGTTAGTCTGTAATATTTTGTATATTTAATAACTTCTTACCCTTCGTAAAGAGTTTATTTAAATATTTCAAATGCCATGAAAACCATAACCCCTGATTATTCCGTCAATCTTAAATCGAGAAATGGGAACTGTTTTACAAGAAGAAATTTTATCTCTTCATGCTCCGCCTGTGCTGCCTGTGCTGCCCTGGCACCAATGGGATTTCTCAATTCATCATCCTTTTCGGGAAAAGTGATGGGGAATATGAAGATCCGTGTTCTTTATTCACTTCATGCTCCTGTCCAGGGTCAGCCTGACTGGCCTAATATTGGATTTGATTTCAATCCTGCAATGACCAGGTTCAACATGGCGCTTACCAAGAATTTTCCGGATTTTGAATTTTTGCCGGGACTGGCCAGGGGACCTGAAGATGCAGAAAAGATCTTATCCCGGGATAGCCTGGAAAATATTGACGGATATATCGTTTTTCAGATGAACTGCTGGAACCAGGTGGTGCAGAGCGTTGCAAAGACAGGAAAACCGGTACTCTATGTTGATTATCAGTTTGGAGGGAGCGGAGGATTTCTTGTTTACACTTCTGCCTTCCTTCGCAATAAAACAGGGAATGTAGGTTTTGTTGCTTCCTCCCGTATTGAAGATCTTCTGTCTGCAGTGACGTGTTTTAAACTGATGCGGGACGGCGGAACAGCCAATGGATTTGCAGAGGCAGTAACAAAAACACGATTAAGCACCTGTCAGCCTGCCGGAAATTATTCTCCGTCTGAAAATTCAATAACAGCCCTTTCTCCTGAAGAGACACTCAACCGTCTTTCGAAATCCAGGATCCTCGCGGTAAAGGATCAGAAAGCTGAAACAGCGGAACCACTAATGGGCATACCGCTCGAATATATTCCATTTGCTGAAGTAAATAACGCCTGGAAAAATGCAGATAAGGATGAATCTGCCATTATCGTTGAACGATGGAAAAAGACTGCAGTAGCTATAACAGGAGTTTCAGATGAAACGCTGCTTACCTCTGCAGCCATGTATCTTGGTATGAAATCGGTACTTAAGGATCATGAAGCCGGAGCAATTACCATAAATTGCCTTGGAGGCTTTTATGGGGGGCATATTCATGCTTATCCCTGTCTGGGTTTCCATGAATTGAACAATGAGGGACTTGTTGGAGCATGTGAATGCGACATAAGGTCAACTGCCACCATGCTTGCTTTTACAACGATGACAGGTGGCAGGCCCGGATATATCTCAGATCCCGTTCTGGATACTTCAAGGCGACAAATTATCTATTCACATTGTGTGGCTTCAAACAAAGCATTCGGTCCACAGGGGCCTGTCAATCCTTTTCATATTATGACCCATTCCGAAGACAGGAGCGGTGCTTCAGTAAGGTCAATACTGCCGGTAAATTACATGACCACCACTCTGGAGATCGATAAAGATAAGAAGGAGATACTGTTCCACCAGGCAATAGCTGTTGATAATGATCCGGATGACCGTGCTTGCAGAACCAAGCTGTGTGCTGAGCCGATAGGAGATATTGAAAAGCTTTTCACAATGTGGGACAAATGGGGCTGGCACAGGGTAACTTTTTATGGTGACCTGAAGGAACCGGTTTATGGACTGGCTGAGGCGATAGGATGGAAAGTTACGGAAGAGGCTTAAGAGGCAGGAGCTATTCACTTCTAATTCCAGTGCACTAAAATCAGGCAGATTAATCTTTTATTTGTTAATTTTGAGAAAAAACAAATAAAAACTGTCTCATTTTGGGAAAAAGGGTAGCTATATTCTCTGTTATAATCCTGTTTATCAGTCTGGCAATCCTGGGTTATTATATCCAGCAGGGAAGAAAACGATTGCTTACAGATCCTTTCAAGGCGATTACACCGTCAGCATGTATCATTATTGAAACTGTAGATCTTCAGAGTTTTCTCAATTCACTTACTACAGGGAAGGGTTTATTCGGAGAAGTAGAGAAAATAAAGGAAATTGAAACTTTTAAGATTAAGCTTCAGTTTCTTGCCGACCAGCTGAATAAACCGGGATATACTGAGCTGCTGGATGGCGGAACTGTTCTGATTTCATTCACTCCTGATGAGGAAGGCAGGCTTAAGCCCCTTCTGATTGTCAGTCTGCCTGATGCCATAAGGAGCCGTCATTTAAAGGATATCCTGCATTCCACAGGGATAAATAATATTACAGAGAACAGTTCAGGAGCCAATGATTTTATCAGCCTTCCCTTCGATGTGAATAATCAGAAAGACACTGTTTATCTCTCTCTTACGTCGGGCTTATTGCTATGCAGCACATCTATGGCTGAAGCGGAAAAAGCTGTGGCTCAAATTACAAAATCAAATGACATAAGGGATATGCCTGGCTTTACGCGGGTTCATATGGCATCGGGAAAGAATGCTGACAAGATCTTTATAGTATTTTCAAACCTTCCTGAAGTCATCAGAAAATGCCTTTCATCAGGAAAGCAGAACCTTGCGGCAAAGATACCGAAACTTGCAGGCACAGCAGGGAGTGATATCTATATAAATGAAAATGGACTTGTTCTCAGCGGGTACATGGAGAGCACTGATTCCACGGATTATCTTTACAAATTCAAGTTTTTGACTCCGAAGGAGCTGAATAACTATAAAATTCTACCATCCTCCACAATCCTGTTTGAGACTTTTATTCTTCCAGGGCCGGATAAGATCGTTCATCCGGATGCCTCAGGTCTTGGAAAATCAAACCATCTGGCTGAGCGACTGAAGGAATATACCGGAGAAGAAATTACAAGGGCACTTGTAGATATCAAGAACCAGCCGATAGCCAAAAATTATCTTGTGGTATATGAGCTGTCCAACAGGGACAGGGCCGAACAGATATTTCTTGAAGAACTGGGTCCAAACCCGGAGATAGATTATTTTGAACCTGATGATCAGGTTAGACTTCCTGTTTACAACACCCATTTTGCAGGATTGAGCGGAATGGTGAAACCGGGCTTTGATCCGGGGATTGAGGAAAGATATTTCGCATTTGATGATAACTACATGATTTCAGGCAGCTCTTATATTACAGTTTCCAGATTATTATATGATAATCTTCTTAAGAAGACATTGGCGAATGACCTCATCTACCGCGATTTTGAAAATACACTGCCCAGCAGGGCGAGTTACTTCTTTTACTGTGTTCCTTCCAGGCTCATCAACTACCTGTCACAATTCCTGAATGAGGATATTATTGAAGTATTGAAATCCAATAAAAGCTCTCTCAATAAATTGCAGGCAGCAGGCTATCAACTGGCATCGAGTAACGGAATGGTGTATAACAGCTTATCATTAAGGTACAAGGAGGAGGCAAGGGAGGAATCAACCACAGAATGGGAAACTCTTCTCGATACTGTTGCAGCAATAAAACCATTCTTTTTTACTAATCATATAACAGGAGCGAAGGAGATTTTTATTCAGGATCTGAATAATAATACCTATCTGATAAATGCCGCTGGGAGGGTATTATGGAAAGTCCCCCTCAATGAAAGGATAACCGGCAATATTTACATGATAGATTATTTCAGGAATGGCAAATATCAGTTATTGTTTTCAGGTAAGGATTTCCTGCATCTTCTTGACAGAAATGGCAACTATGTGGAGCGCTATCCGGTAAGGCTGAGATCACCCGCAACCAATTCCCTTGCGATTTTTGATTATGATAATAATCTTGATTACAGGCTGTTTATTGCTGGTGAAGATAAGATGATCTATTCCTATGACAAGACCGGGAGTGTGGTAAAAGGTTGGAAACCTTTCAGAACAGCCGGAACGGTTGAACATGAGATAGATTATTTTAAAGTGTCCGGCAAGGATTATATTGTAGCCTCTGATGATTATTCAATATATTTTCTTGACCGCAGGGGAAACAAAAGGCTTAATCTCAGTCAGGCTGTGACGAGGGCAAAAGGGTCTGCAATGCGCCTTACACCCGGATCTGAGCAGTCTGTTGTTTGTTCGGCGCCTGACGGGACCGTACAGCATATTTATTTCGACGGCACGGTACGGAAGTTCAGTCTCGGGAAGTTTTCACCTGAACATTCCTTCGACATTTTTGATGTGAACGGGGATGGATTTGGTGAATATATTTTTATTGACAAAGGTGTATTGTATCTTTACAGCCATGATCGGGCAAAGATATTTTCAAGAGATTTTGATTCGGAAAACCTTGGGGGGCCGATTAATTTTATTTTTTCGGGTACCAACAGGAAGATTGGAATATTTGATGTGAATAAGAAACTCATATACCTGATAGACAAGCAGGGTAAGACCATTGAAGGATTTCCTCTCAGGGGAGCATCAATGTTCTCAATCGGGAAATTATCGGAT
The DNA here is from genome assembly GCA_963789465.1 of uncultured Bacteroidales bacterium. Taxonomy (GTDB): domain Bacteria; phylum Bacteroidota; class Bacteroidia; order Bacteroidales; family VadinHA17; genus LD21. The sequence goes on along the minus strand of CAWBLL010000016.1, from coordinate 155,122 downwards.
AAAAGCGGATGGCACCTTATTGTCGGCGGTACTGACAGGTTCCTTTATAATTATAAGATAGAAACTGATAATAAATGATTTCCAGATGATTTTTATTCGTTATATATTGATAGGTCTTATAGTCTACCTGCTTGTAAGATCATTTGCCAGACATGGAGCCAGCGGCGGATCATCTTCCGTACAGAATAGTAGGGACAATGATGATAAGCAGGGGAATAAGAAAGTATCGAAAAAAGTAGGTGAGTATATTGATTATGAAGAATTAAAGAAATAATCTTTAATTGATTATTTACCGGCAGATCTGAGTTTTTTCGCAAGGGCATTTGCGAAAACAAAATCATTGAGTGATTCGCAGTCTGAAGTAAGAATATCATTTTTGTTTCCTTCCCAGTTTTTCATTCCATCACTGATAAAAATGATTTTTTCACCAATCTCCATTACTGAGTTCATATCGTGAGTATTGATTATGGTAGTCATCCCGTATTCTTCGGTCAGCTCCTTGATAAGTGCGTCTATGAGGATTGAGGTAAGGGGATCCAGGCCGGAATTGGGTTCATCGCAAAAGAGATATTTAGGATTCAACGCAATAGCCCTGGCAATGGCGACTCTTTTTTTCATTCCACCGGACAATTCGGCAGGGTATAAATTGTTTGCATTCAAGATATTAACTCTTTTCAGACAGAAATTGACCCTATCTTCTTTCTCCTCAAAGCTCGTCTCTGCGAACATGTCAAGCGGGAAGCGGACATTTTGTTCCACGGTAAGGGAATCAAAAAGAGCGCTTCCCTGGAACAGCATACCCATTTCACTGCGTATCTTCTTTTTGTCGACAAAACTAAGCTTGTTAAACAATGTATCTTCATACCAGATCTCACCGGTATCGATTTCGTGAAGTCCCACGATTGATTTGAGAAGAACCGTTTTGCCGGAACCACTTCTTCCGATAATAAGATTGGTCTTGCCTGATTCGAATGTCACGTTGATATCCTTCAGAACACTCTTTCCGTTAAATGATTTACTCAGATTTCTGATGCTTATCATGATAACAGCAGTTGAGTTAGAATCACATTGAACAGGAGAATAAGAACACTACTGAAGACCACGGCCTTCGTACTTGCCCGGCCCACTTCAAGTGATCCTCCTTCAACATAATAGCCCTGGAAGGCAGAAACACTGGTGATAATAAAGGCAAATACGACAGTTTTAATGAGAGAGTAAGTTATATAATAGGGGATGAAGGCATATTGAATTCCATAGATGAAGTTCTGCGTTGTAATAACGCCTGATAGAGTCCCTGCAATTCCTCCTCCGAAAATACCCACTATGATGGCAATAAGAGTAAGAAAAGGATTAAAAATAAGTGTGGCGATCAATTTTGGAAGAATCAGATATGAAGCGGAATTGATACCCATTATTTCCAGGGCATCAATCTGTTCTGTAACTCTCATGGTACCAATTTCTGCTGCAATATTGGAACCTACCTTTCCGGCTAAAATGAGTGCCGCTATAGTTGAAGAGAACTCAAGGATCATGGAGTCGCGGCAGCCCAGACCGATAAGATATTTGGGATAGATAGGATTTTCGGTATTATAGGCAGTTTGCAGGGTGATAACAGCCCCCATGAAGAAGGAAATAATTGCAATGATGCCAATGGAGGTAAGTCCCAGGTTTACAAATTCCCTCATTGTTTGCTTGTAATATACCACTCTTTTCTCTGGTTTTGAGAAAACCTTTTTAAGAAGCAGTACGTATTTTCCCAGCTGAGTAAGAAATCTGAGCATTGTATTAATATCTTATGCGGTTAAAATTACGAATATTTACTGTATTTCCTTAAAGAAGGTTGTGAAACTCATATACATAATTAATTATATATTTGCAATAAACTATTTCAAAATCAATTCAGGTATGGATAACAGGTATGTAATTATAATGGCAGGTGGAGTAGGCAGCCGTTTCTGGCCTCTTAGCCGTAGTGAAAAGCCGAAACAATTTCTTGATATCCTTGGGAAAGGGGAGACTCTTATCCAGCAGACATACAGGAGGTTCAGAGCTACCTGCCCCGAGAAAAACATATTTGTCGTAACCAGTGCCGATCACAAGGATCTGGTTTTGGAGCAGCTTGATATTGATCCATCGCATGTTCTGGGGGAGCCATTGCGCCGGAATACTGCGCCATGTATTGCCTATGGCACTTTCAGGATTCTCAAGGAAAATCCCAATGCCATAATTGCGGTAACACCTGCCGATCATTTAATAATTAAAGAGGATAAGTTCTGTGAAGAAATTCAGAGTTGTTTCGAGTTTGCCGGCAGTAACGATGCACTGATTACCCTTGGCATAAAGCCTGACAGACCGGAAACAGGTTATGGCTATATTCAGGCTGATCAGAAAAAACCCGTTCATGGTCATGGAAATTTGCTGAAAGTAAAGACATTTACCGAAAAGCCGGATATCGATCTGGCAAGGGTATTTTTGGAAAGCGGCGATTTTTACTGGAATTCGGGAATATTTGTCTGGAATATAAAATCTATTATTTCGGCGTTTGAAAAATATCTTCCCGATACCTATTCTGTTTTTGATGAAGGAAGAAATTATTTTGGCACGGAAGAGGAAAAGAGTTATATCAGCAAGACCTATACGGAGTGCAAGAGTATATCTATAGACTATGGAATAATGGAAAAGGCCGACAATGTTTATGTTAAGTGTACGGATATCGGCTGGTCGGATCTTGGAACATGGAGTTCCCTGTATGAGCATGTACCTATTGATCTTAAGGGCAATGCGCTTGTGAGATGGAGATGTCTTTTCCTATGAGAACAAAGGGAATATAATTAATATATCGCCGGGGAAGGTAGCCGTTTTACAAGGGCTTAGTGACTATATCATAGTTGATTCCGATGATGTTCTGCTGATTGTTAAAAAGGAGGAGGAACAGAATATAAAGCAATACCTCGATGATGTAAAGAAATCCACCAGGGATAAATTTCTGTAGGATATGCAGGGAGGATAAAATGACAAGGGGCTGGTCACGACCAGCCCCTTGTCTATATCTTAAAATCAGATCCTGTTAATATTCCCAGAGATCATGTTCAAAGTCAAATAGTTCGTTTTTAATTCGTTCAGCTTCAAACAGGGCGCTTTTACCTACTTCGTATTCGGAGATTCTCCTGTCATTGTAAACATTTGATTCTCCCTGAATAGTACTTCCGAATCGTCTCTGCATGAACAGATCATCATATGAAATTCTCTGGGCATCATTACTGTACATATATACTTCCTGTTTTGCCAGGGCATCCCTTGCGTCGTCATATTTTATCCAGAACAAGGGTTTCCTGAGGACATAGCCCAACTGTTCATCATAACCCATATAATATGGTTGTATGCCGATTATTCTGACATCCAATTTTGAGAGCTTTTTATCAAAATACCACTCTTCATACAGAAGTATCTGTTTGACCTCTTCCGGTTTGGCATCCTGTTTAATGATGGTATCCCTGGTTAGCCCCTCTGCATTAATGGTTATTGATTCCGTTTTACTTACAGCTCCCATTTTGCCTTCTATATCGGAGTAAGTAGTATTGACAGTAGGGGTCAGGGGATCATATGCCGTAAGCCTGCCAGCCTTGATCTCATCGAGCAGGATGTTTATAAGGTTTTTCCTGCCATCGAGAGTTGGCTGTGTAGGATAATACAGAGGTTGATTCATCTTTTCTCTGAGATCTATCAGCCTGTACATCTTTTTTGACCAGATAACATCGGCTTCCCTGAGGTAGGGGTAATCTATCTTCTTGGCATCGGGAAGGTTTTTCTCATAAATATCGCCGAAGCTCTGGGCATTGACAACACCTGATAATAGAAGGGAGATAATTCCAAAAAGAATTTTCTTATTCATGGTTGTACTTTTATTTTATACTAGTCGATTTTTAAAATTATTGGTTGCAGGTCTCTTATTTTGCCATCCGGGCCGAGAGCCTTTATATCTTTAATAATTAAATTTTTTCCACGTGTAAGCCTGCCGATAAGGTCTTTTTGTTTTGCGGTCAGGTTACTGTTATTGCTTATTTCCTCGTAATCATTGCCTTTATCATTGTAGATAACGGAAAATCCTGTGATCTGGTATCTGAGGTCGAAATCAAAATCGGGCATGACTGCAAAAACTCCCTGTTGGGCAGCGGCTGTTGCTCTTGGTATGCTGCCTGTGCTTTTTCCTCCGAATACAGCTATTGGCGGGGGGATAGGTTTTACCCTGAACTCATAGGGTGGGTACTGAACCGGTTTCCCGTTCATATCTGCAGTTACGATAACCTGTACATTCTGACCGGAGGCTGTTGGTTTTACTGCCCAGGTACCCTTGAAGTTTACGCCCTTTGAGTTTTTAACCTTTTCAGTGGTGACGGTTCCGTTTACAACGCGGATTTTTATTTTGTCAGGACTTACACCCGGAACGGAAACATCTATCGGGTTTTCAATGCCCATATACATAACGTTCATGGCTGTCGGAGATACAATAACATTTGGTTCGCCGACGGTATATGCTGCATCAAAGTTATAATTCTTTATTGTGCCGTCAGGAGCTTTCATTGCTATTATACCACCCCATTTTTTCGGGCCGACACTTGTTGCATGCACTTTATAGATACCTCTGCCCGAATCATCAAGAGAAAGTTCAGAGCCCCCGACTGTAATTACAGGATTCTGAGTTGTATCGGTTGCAGAAATAAAGACATGAGCTTCATAATCGCTTCCCACAGTAACATAATTTGATGTAGTCGGTATTACTATGGCGCTAAGCTTATTGAATTTGAAGGAAGCAGCGTCAATTTGTGAATAGAGGTAATTAAGCACCTCTGTTTCACCATTTCTCACGGAGAGCTGCATTTCAGACAGGATACAGATAACGGCAACAAGCGGAAGAGTCTGGAAAGTCATGTTTGCCCAGGGTGCCCGTTGTCCGTCAGGGTCTTTTCCATCATCGGTGTTTAGGCTTACTCTCAGTGCTTCCTCTGCTGTGGGGTTATTGCCCTCGAGAGTTGCTATAAGGAAATCACGGTATTCGTTAATGACATTTTTAAGAGAGTATGCTTTCCCGTTTTCATTGGCACCGATAAGGATCTCCGAAGGCACATTGGGGTCGTCAATCCTCTTTATATTTTCCACAAATACTTCGTTGCCTACTACCTGTGGCTTTTCTGCATCAATACCCTTTTCTGTTTTTGTAATTATCTCGATTTTGAGATCCTGTATAAAATTGAATGCTTCATCAGCCCGTTCCTTGACCTGGTATGCCAGTGTTTTATATTTTCCTGCCTTGGTTGGATTTTCAGCAGCTGCTCTGTCGAATTCGTTATAGATGAGGTTATTTTTTGCTTCGTAATTTGTTACTGTAAGAGTGAGGCCTTTATCGACTTTTTTAAACGCTTCAACAGCCTCTTTTGATACGTTAAGCGCAAGCATGGCAGTAAGCACCAGATACATCATCCCGATCATTCTTTGCCGGGGAGAGAGCTTTTCGTGAGCCATTTTCTTGTTAGTTTAATTAATTAAAAAGCCACTCTATTTAACATTCATAGCAGAGAGCATGTTGCCATATACATTATTCAATGCTGCCAGGTTGTCACTGAGTTTGGTTATCTGTTCACGGTATTTTTTAGCATCTCCGGAAGAATCCGAAAGGTCTTTCATTAAACCCTGGATGCCTCTGTATAGATTATCCGATTCTTTTATGTGCTCATCTGCTCCCTTGCGTTGAAGTTCATAGACAGCATTAAGGGCAGAAAGGTTTTTGTTGAGTGTTTCAAGTTGTTGCTGGTATGATTTTCCTCCCATCTCGATTGAAGAAAGGGAGTCTGCCATATTCCTGTATGTTGACCCTGTTTCATTTATTATTTTTGCGGTAGACTGGTATGAATCAGAGAGTTTTCCGAGAGACTCGTTGGCACCGTTTATTGTGTTCATATATTTGGAAGAAGCTAAGGAGATATCTCCCATTGCTGTAATGTTGGCTGTGGAGTCGCTTAGTTTTTTCATTCCTGCACCGAGCTTCATAAAAAGGTCGGGTGAGATATCAGCATTCTCGAGCATCTCATCGAATTTTGCCAGGGCAACTGCACCTGAACCACCACCATATCCGCCGCCGCCGCCACCTCCGGTGGAAATGGATCCTGAGTATTTTCCCTGCTGAGCGCCAAGTTCTCCGGTCTCGTCTTCAGGTATTCCTGCAAGTTCAGGGTATACCAGTGACCAGTCGATTTCTTCATGTAGCGGTTCAAAGGCAGAAAAGAAGAAGATCACTGCTTCGGTAAGAAGACCGATTGTCAGCATTGTTCCTGCCAATGGCCAGTGCTGTATTTTAAATAATGCACCGACGATAACGACTGAAGCACCCAAACCATAAAGTTTGGATATAAAATTTTTCCAACCGCTGCTTTGTACTATTTCTGCTAGGCTCATATCCCAGGTTATTATAAATTTAATTTAAAAGTTTAATTCACTCCAATATAAGACCTTACATTTCTGAATCCCACATAGGATTTTGCAGAATCCTGATATTCAAAGTCTCTTGTACTTGTCTGAAGAAAATATGCAATATCTTTCCATGATCCTCCGCGGATCACCTTTCTTTTCATGATTGGCGGATCCTGTGGTGTTGCATTGTATTCATAGTTGGGCTGAAGGTCATGCTGGAACATATAGGCAGAAGGGTGGTAAGCACAGCAGGTCCATTCTGCAACGTTTCCTGCCATATCGTACAATCCAAATTCGTTGGGTTCATAAGATCCAACTTTCCCGGCATAAACGTTGCCGTCGTCGATATAGTTACCGCGCAGAGGTTTAAAATTAGCCAGGAAACAGCCTTTGTAATTTCGTGTATAAGGTCCGCCCCATGGATACATTGAGAGATCAAGGCCTCCCCTTGCAGCGTATTCCCATTCGGTTTCGAGGGGCAGCCTGTAACTCTGAACATCAGCAATGTCATTCTTCCGGAGTGCAGAGTTCATATAGTCTGTCCTCCAGATACTGAAAGCAGTAGCCTGTACCCATGAAACTCCGACAACAGGATAATCATCAAAGGAGGGGTGCCAGAAATAGAGATCTGACTGTGGGTCATTGAATGAATAGGTAAAGTCTCTGATCCAGCAGAGAGTATCGGGATAAACGTTTATTATGCCGTGTTTGATAAATGATGAACGGTCCTTTACATCAGTACGGCTGCCATCTATATTGGTCACCTGTCCTTCGTATTTGCCGGTATTGTTTACATAATCATATTTGTAAGTAGCTTTAGCAGCCTGCTGATAGTCTACCCAGAAATATGAATAGTTCAGTTTCCTTACATCTACCTGTATTTTCCCGTTGAATCTTTCTTCCGGTGGATAAAGCATCTCTTCGAGAACCCCTTTGGTTGTTTCCTCTTCGGGATCTATCTTTTCATTCCAGTTGATCACATTGGGTTCAATAACATTCCCCTCCTTGTCAACTATAAAATATTCCCGGTCAGGAATGCCTGCATTACCCAGTTTAGTTCTGAATATGGAATCGCGGACATAGTTAACAAACTGGCGGTATTTGTTATTGGTTATTTCGGTCTGGTCCATCCAGAAGGCTTCCACGGTAACAGATTTAGAGATGCTGTTCATCGCAAAAACAGCATCCTGGTCGCTGGGCCCCATCATGAAATTACCGGCAGGAATAAATGCCATTTCGAATGGTTCCGGTTCGAAGAATCTTTTTCTTCCCTGAACGCCGGTAAGTTCCCCGTTATTCTTCGAGGAGCCGCACCCACCCAACAGAATTGTCAATATTAGAGCAGATAGGATTATCTTTTTCATAATACTTTAATATTTAGTATTGCAAGTAAGTTAATTTTTTATTATTATCATAAGAATCTGATGCTTTTATATTTCGTGGGGCTTTTGCCAAGGCCCAAATCAAAACAATAGTTAACCATAAATTCATGCGACCCATTACTGGTTTTTCCCATTTCTGACATAGTAAAGTCGTAGGCATAGCCCAACCTGATCCCGTTAAACAATTCCAAGCCGATCATTCCAACCAGTGCATCGCCATATCTGTATGAAACGCCACCCCATACTTTTTTATTGTATCTGATTAGTGTTGTTACATCAAATTGCATAACTTTTCCGTCGCTGAAGGCAAAAACTGATGGAAGCAGTTCCAGTGACGGATCGGGCAACTGCAGTGTGTATCCGGCTGTCAGATAGTAATGTCTGCTTATATATGGTGTTCCTTTACTGAATTTTATTTTGGGTTGATTGATATGGGTTACAGAGAGTGATGCATAATACTTGTCAGTTTTAAAGTAAAGCCCCAGTCCGGCATCGAAGGCAACATAACTTTCCTTGTTTTCAGGTATCAGCGGATCTCCTGAAGCGGGCGTATGAGTGTCTCCGGTAGGTATTTCCCAGGTCGGGTTAATAGTTTTATTTATCATCCCTGCATTGAATCCCATGCCGAGGATCCCCTGCCCTAACTGGAGATGATAAGAATAGGAGGCGGAAATATTGATGTCCTTGTCAAAACCCACATTGTCGCTCTCAACAAGCAAACCGGCACCGCTCGGTATTTTGAAAGGTTTTACCGGAGCACTTATATTGAATACCGTTGTGGAGGGAGCGCCCTTGAATCCTACCCATTGCTGGCGGTTAATCGCCGTGGCGCAAATCATACCTGAAACACCCGCAACACCGGGATTATATGTCAGGGTATTGAACATATACTGACTGGATAACGGATCCTGCTGTGAGAAGACAGGGTAGGCTACCAGGATTAATAAAAGAGCTGCGACAGTAAGTTTCTTCATCTCTTTATTTGCAGATGCAGTTCACATGTTAGTTGAACGAGTAAAATAAATAAAAATCTAAATCCTTTACAAATTTAGTGTTAATTATTTACCCTTGTAAACGATCTCTTTTGATGAGTGTATCATTATCTTTGACAAAAGGAAACGAAGGGGCCCGGGAGGCGACATGAGAGAGATCATGAAACTATGATTTTAATCTTTCAACGGCCTTGACCCATCTTTCAGGGACTTCGTTCCTGTTTGCCCTGAGGTAATCCTCGTGAGAACATGCAACATAAACGTTGTTATCGTCGCCGGCAGGGAGTTCGATCCACCACCTGTCTGTCATATTGCTTTTAATAAATATCATATCTTCCCCAAGATCAGTCAGTCTGACATGATACTTGATAAACCTGCCTGAATTTCCAATATTCAGTACGGGTGTTTCATATTGTTTCTGCGAGAATCCTTCGAGGAAGAACCACAGGATCTGTGCTGCCAGCCCTGCTGTTTGTGACCTGATGTCAAATTCCGGATTTACATCGAAGAGCCCGTACATTTTCAGCTTATCGGAAATACCCGCATATCGTGAAAGCAGGCAGATCTCTTCTCCGTAAAAACCGTTGGGGGAGGGGGCGAATGTACCGGGAGATTCTGACTGGCGCACCGCCGACATATCAAAGATTGCCACATCCGAATCCCTGAACAGTGGTTCTGTTAGATATATGGCCTGCCTGACATCCCCGATCCTGACAAGATCAGCACCCCGCTTCAAAAAACGGTTTATAACCTGCTGATCGTTCAGGTAGGTCTGGTAACCGATATTTATATACTGATCAAATGTACTCTTGTGGTTGTTCTGAATTGCATTGAGGTAGTTACAGGAATCAGCCTCTTTTCTTTCATTGTTATAATCAATTCGTGAATCAACAGCTATGAGGGTGTACCTTAGTCCGGTCTGGGTAAATGCATTGTCGATGGCCGGTACCAGGGCGCTGCTGCCACCTATGATCACCGGGAACAGATTTTCGTGAAGCATCTGTACCAGTATATCAGTGAGACCTGCCAGTGTATCGCCGAAGGTAACTCCCTGCTTCATATTCCCCAGATCAATTATCCTGGATTTCCCGGGAACCTTGGATAGTTTATATAATTGTGACCTCACCATATCAGGTCCCTTTACCGAACCGTTATCAGGTGAATTCCTCCCATCGGGCACTCCCAGCAGAGCTATCTTGAATTTACTCAGGTCCCTGATTGTATAGTTCTCGGTATGAATGGTGATACTGTGCGCAAAACCTGCCTGCCTGGTGAGATGCTCAAAAACAGGTTCCTCAATGCTGACAGGATTGAAATAATCATTCAGGTCTACCATAATTATTTATGAGCTCTTGGTTGTTTTATCAATTTTTTCTATGATACTGATACAATCCTCCTTAGTAAGTTTTTCTGCATCAGCACCTTTAGGCAGCCGGTAATTTTTTTTATCCTTAACCAGGTAAGGTCCGTATCTGCCGTTCAGAAGCCTGATTTCACCAAAATCCTTCAGCACTTTCTTTTTGTCGTTCTCATTCTTTTCAAGGATAATCTCTACCGCTCTGTCAAATGTAAGGATATATGGATCATCCACACCCTTTTTGAGGGAATAAAACTTGCTTTTATATCTGACATATGGCCCGAATTTACCAATTCCAACCACCATCTGGTCGTTATCATATTCTCCGAGTGACCTTGGCAGCCTGAAAAGATCGAGTGCCTCGGCCAGGGTGATCGTCTCAAGGAGCTGGTTCTTTGTCAGACTTGCAAATCTGGGTTTTTCGTCATTTCCTGAATCGCCTATCTGGGCCACCGGGCCAAATCTTCCCATTCTGACAGTTACGGGTTCCCCGGTCTCGGGATGGTTCCCCAGGACTCTGCTTCCGGTCTTTCTCTCCTTCTTCTCCAGCGTACTTACAACTGTTTTATGAAAAGGGTTGTAAAATTTATCGAGCATTTTCGTCCATATGAGATTGCCAAGTGCTATCTCATCAAACTGCTCTTCCACATCAGCAGTGAAATTGTAATCTACAATATCCGAGAAATTTTCAATCAGGAAGTCATTTACGATCATTCCAATATCCTGAGGAAAGAGCTTGGATTTTTCTTTTCCGGCTATCTCAGTCTTTTCAGTAGCGGTTATCTTGCCATTATTAAGAGTTAGTATTTTAATCTGGCGTTTCTCTCCGGGTCTGTCTTCACGGGAAACATAACCACGGTTCTGGATGGTTGAAATTGTGGGCGCAAAAGTTGAAGGTCTTCCGATTCCAAGCTCCTCTAGTTTTTTCACCAGGCTTGCTTCGGTGTATCTGGGAGGAGCTGCCGTGAATTTCTGTGTTGCCGTTACATTTTCATCGTCCAGCTGCATGCCTTTCTTTACAGGAGGAATTACATATCTCTCTTCATCCGGGTTTTCCTGGTCTGTTGATTCGGTGTATACCCTCAGAAACCCGTCAAATTTAATAACCTCACCGTTTGCCTGGAAAGTCACGGGAGAGTTGCTCATATCTATTGATATTGAGGTTTTTTCTATCTCAGCATCAGCCATCTGTGATGCAATGGCCCTTTTCCAGATAAGTTCATAAAGTCTTTTCTCATTCTGGCTGCCTGTAGTTTCAGGATTATCCAGGTAAGCAGGGCGGATAGCCTCGTGTGCCTCCTGTGCTCCCTGGGTCTTTGTCTTGAACTGTCTGGTTCTTGAATACTTCTCACCAAATTCTGATATGATTACCTCACGGGATTTGGACAGAGCCATTTTTGAGAGGTTGGTGGAATCAGTTCTCATATAAGTTATTCTACCGGCTTCGTAAAGTTTCTGAGCCACTGCCATTGTCTGGGCAACTGAAAACCCAAGTTTGCGATAGGCTTCCTGCTGAAGGGTGGAGGTAGTAAATGGCGGTGCGGGAGATCTGGTCCCGGGCTTGATGCTGATGCCGGCAACAGAGAAGTCAGCGCCATTGCAAAGCTCCAGAAATGCCATTGCCTCCTTTTCCCCGGTGAACCTTTTTGTTGCTTCTGCCTTCAGAATGGCATTTTCACTCTCTGATCCACGGATATTGAATATCGCAGTAACACGGAATGCTGATTCAGTTTCGAATGAGATAATATCCCGTTCCCTGTCGACTATCAGGCGGACAGCAACAGACTGAACCCTTCCGGCTGAGAGGGCTGGCTGAACCTTTTTCCACAGGACAGGTGAGATTTCGAAGCCGACAAGCCTGTCGAGTATACGCCGGGCCTGCTGGGAATTCACAAGGTTCATATCAATAAGCCTCGGATTTTCAATTGCAGCCGAAATGGCTTCCTTTGTTATTTCATGGAACACAATTCTTTTTGTAGTGCTTAGATCAAGGTTCAGAACATTTGCAAGGTGCCATGCAATAGCCTCTCCTTCCCGGTCCTCATCAGAGGCGATCCATACATTTTTTGATCCTGCAGCAGCTTTGCGCAGTTCAGCAACCACCTTTGATTTCTCTTTCGGGATCTCATAGACAGGGGTGAAATTTTTATCAATTTCAATACCAAGATTTTTCTTCGACAGATCCCGGATATGGCCGAAACTGGAGACCACGCGGAAATCCTTTCCGAGAAATTTTTCGATGGTTTTCGCCTTGGCGGGCGACTCAACAATTACAAGATTTTCAATCATCCTGGGAGAAATTAATTCTTTTTTTAACCCGACAAAGTAAATCAATTAGGTACCAAACTTCAAAATAAACCGTTAAGATTCTTTATTATTTACTATTTTTGGCCAAACTTTTTGAGTAAATGAAAGGTTATACAGACAATAAAAAATATCTTATAGGGTTCTGGGTTCTTGTCATTTTGCCCTTTGTGGTCATCACAATAATTTTTATACTTATATCAAGGGGCAAGCTCGGTCCTATGCCTTCATTTGAAGAGCTTGAGAATCCGGAATATTACCTTGCCGCCGAGGTTTTTTCCGAAGATGGCGTCCTCCTGGGGAAGATCAGCATTGAGAACAGGACATGGACGGATTTCAAACATATCTCACCTTATCTTGTCAATGCTCTTATAGCAACTGAAGATATCCGTTATTATCGTCATTCAGGCATTGACATTCGCGGGCTGGCAAGAGCGGGCATACGTACTATTCTTCTGGGGCAGAGCACCGGCGGCGGAAGTACCATAACACAGCAGCTGGCAAAACAGCTTTACCCGAGGGACACGGCAAAAAATTCAGCCTTTATGCAGAAAGTGAAACTGGGAGTTGCTAAATTCAAGGAGTGGCAGACCTCTGTCAAGCTTGAGCGAAGCTATACGAAGGAAGAGATAATAACCATGTACCTGAACAAATTCGACTTCAGCTATAATGCAATAGGTATCAAGTCAGCGGCCAGAGTTTATTTCAATTCTGCACCCGATTCACTCAATCTTCAACAGGCTGCAGTACTGGTCGGAATGCTCAAAGCCTCTACCAGGTACAACCCGGTGAGAAATCCTGACCTGATGCTGCAGCGCCGCAACACAGTGCTGTCGCAGATGGCAAAATACGGATATATTACCTCTGAGACGGCCGACTCCGTTGAGTTGCTGCCTATTGAGACCGATTTCAGGATTGAGGACCACAACTCCGGGCTCGCAACCTACCTCCGGGAATATATCAGGAGCACTATGAGGAAGCCGGAACCTGACAGGAACAAGTATGTCAGGGAATCATCGTACCAGGATGCCTTTTGGGAATGGGATAATAATCCCCTTTATGGATGGTGCATTAAAAATAAAAAGCCTGACGGTACACCATACGATATATATAAGGATGGATTGAAGATCTACACTACCATCAATTCAAAGATGCAGAAATATGCCGAAGAGGCTGTTACGGAACATCTTTCAAATGAGGTCCAGCCCGACTTTTACCGAAGGGCAAGGAGTTTCAAAAATCCACCCTATTCTGATGATCTCACTAAAAAGGAGGTCGATGAGATCATGATGTCTTCCGTGGAGAGGACGGACCGGTATTATTCCATGAAGCTGGCCGGTGTTCCGGAAGATTCAATCATGCTTGCATTCAATACCCCGGTAAAGATGAGAGTATTTTCGTGGAAGGGGGAGAGGGATACGATAATGACTCCTCTGGACTCACTCAGGTACTACAAATATTTCATCAGATCCTCATTTATGGTTGAAGATCCCCACAACGGATATGTGAAGGCATATGTGGGCGGACCCGATTTCAGGTATTTTAAATGGGATGCTGTAACCTCACAGAAAAAGCAGGTCGGGAGTACGATAAAGCCATTCCTGTATACGATTGCTATTCAGAACGGTTATTCACCCTGTTATGAGGTTGAGGACATACCCAGATCGTTCGATGTGGGCGATTCCATTCCCTGGACTCCCAGAAGCTCCGGGCCCAAGGAATATCACGGAAAGATGGTAACGCTTAAATGGGGTCTTGCACAATCGGAAAATTATATTTCCGCATGGCTGATGGAGCAGTTCAAACCTACAGCCGTTACGGACCTCATGCACAGGATGGGCATACGGAGTTTTATTGACCCTGTTCCGTCCATTTTCCTGGGCACCTCTGATATAAAGCTTGAGGAGATGGTGGGCGCCTATGGCACCTTTGCAAATAAAGGCGTTTATACAAGGCCGATGTATGTTACCCGCATAGAGGACAAAAATGGCAATACGATCTCAAGATTCACTCCGAAGATCGAAGAGGTTCTGACTGAAGAGCATGCATACCTGATGCTTAACCTCCTTCAGAGTGTAGTGCTTACAGGTTCAGGAAGAAGATTGCGCAATGAACCGTACAATCTGAGGAACCAGATAGGCGGCAAAACCGGTACAACTCAGAACAATTCCAACGGCTGGTTTATGGGAGTCACGCCTAACCTTGTAGGTGGTGTATGGAGCGGATGGGAAGACCAGGCAATTCATTTTGAAACTCTTCATGAAGGACAGGGAGCAAGTATGGCATTACCGATCTTCGCTATATTTCTCAGAAAAGTTTATAATGATCCTCAGTTTGGAATTATGGAGACTGATGAGTTTGAGCGACCTGCAGACTTTAACTGGGAACTTGATTGCGATAAGGTCAAGAAACAAAATCCGCAGGGAGAAAACTCTAGGAGATACAGATACTGATTCAGCTGAACAAGGACCTTACAAGATGTTCGATCTTATTCACCTGAATAACTTCTATGTCAGATCCGTTTGATGCAATATTTTTTTGATAGCCTGATATATAGATCTTCCTGAATCCCATTTTTGAGGCTTCCCTTATACGCTGGTCAATTCGTGATACCGGGCGTATCTCTCCCGACAGGCCTGTCTCACCTGAAAAACATACCTCTCTTCCAATGGGAATATCAAGATTTGATGAGAGAACTGAACTTATAATTGCAAGGTCAATGGCGGGATCGTTTACTTTTAAGCCACCGGCAATATTCAGAAAAACATCCTTTATTCCAAGCCTGAATCCTGCTCTTTTCTCCAGGACGGCAAGAAGCATATTCAGCCTGCGTATATCAAAGCCGGTAGAGCTTCTTTGCGGCGTGCCATAAACAGCACTGCTGACGAGAGCCTGTGTCTCGATCAGAAATGGCCTTATGCCATCAACTGTGGCAGCAATTGAAATACCGCTCAGCGCTTCGGTATGCTGATTAATAAACATCTCGGAAGGATTGGCAACCTCCTTCAACCCTGATTCAAGCATTTCAAAAATTCCCAGTTCAGAGGTAGAACCGAACCTGTTTTTTACTGACCTCAGGATCCGGTATACGTAATTGTTGTCGCCTTCAAAATACAGGACAACGTCGACAATGTGTTCAAGCACCTTCGGACCAGCAAGTGTCCCGTCTTTGGTTATGTGTCCGATAAGGAATACAGGAATTCCCGTTAATTTTGAATACTTCAGCAGCTGTGCGGCGCATTCCCTTACCTGGGTTACGGAACCTGCCGATGATTCCAGCATCCCTGTACTGATGGTCTGGATAGAATCGATAATCATCAGGCCTGGCTTTATATTTTCAGAATGGATGAGTATACTCTCCAGTTCAGTCTCGCTCAGAATGTAACACTGGGGATTTGAGCTCTTCAACCTTTTGGCCCTAAGGCTTATCTGTGCTTCGCTTTCTTCACCCGAGACATAGAGGATTTTTCTGGATTTAAGGGCGAGTGCAAGCTGGAGTGCCAGGGTAGATTTCCCTACGCCGGGTTCTCCTCCGAGCAATATGAGGGATCCTCCTACTATACCCCCGCCGAGGATCCTGTCTAGCTCGGAAATACCGGTTTTCTGGCGGTCTTTTTCATCCGAGAATATGTTATCCAGCAGCTCAGGCTTTCTTCTTTCCTGTTTGGAAAGGAACGAAGTATCCCGCGATGAAGCCGGAACAATTATCTCCTCATGATAGGTGTTCCATTCCTTGCAGGATGGGCATCTTCCTATCCATTTGGCCGATTCCGCGCCACAGTTCTGACAGATAAATATGGTCTTGCTTTTCGCCATGTTTTTTCTCTGAATGTGAATGTCAACCCCCCAACCCAACCAATGAGCGGACAAAAATTATTGTGGAGTCACCCGGAGGGTGGTGACTCATGTTTTCTGAACATTATGAAGAAAGCAATAGTTCCCACAATAGCTACAAATATCAGCTGGGATTCATGGGTCAGCAATGCATAAACCAGACCGTCTTCCAGTGGTATACCTTTAACAAAAAGGAGTCCTCTTGAAATTATATAATGAAATGCCCCCAGGCCGCTCTGTACAGGTGCTGACATAGCCAGACCGCCTATTACCAGGAGGAAGATGCTGTCACCGAGGGTCAGATGAGATGTGCTTGGGATAGCGAAAACGACTACCCATGTCATCAGAGTATAGTTTATCCAGATGAAAACTGTAAGCAGAATGAATTCCCACTTCCTCTTCAGGTTTGTGATTGTTTTCAGACCGTTTATTATCCCCCTGGCGAGGTCGAATAATTTGGAAAAGAACCTGATCTTCCTGAGTTTTTTCTTATATTTTATAAGTATGAAAAGACCTGCAACCATAAGTACGAAAAGGATAACCCACAATATCCAGGTGGAGTCGAACACAGATAATATTTTTTCCTGTATGGGAACCAGGATACTCTCCCTGAGGAAAATACTTATTTGTTCACCACTTGTGAATATCAGGAAGATCATTATAGTCATAAGAGAAAAAAAGTCGATTGTGCGTTCGATGACTACCGTACCGATCAGCTGGTCGACTGGTATTTTTTCCTTCTTGCCAAGTGCTACACACCTGGTTATCTCTCCGATCCTGGGCAGGGCAAGATTTGCAAGGTAACCTGTCATCAGTGCGTAGAACGAATTCTTCAGGGTAGGCCGGTAGCCAAGAGGATGAATCAGGAGCATCCATCTGCGGGCACGACTGACATATGCCACAAATCCAAAAAAAACTGACAGCAGCAGCCATGAATAGTTGGCTTCCTTTAAATCGGCGATAAGCCTGGTAAATTTTACATTGCTGAAGGCAAGCATGAGCAGTAAAATTCCAACTGCCAGGAAAGCTATGAACTTGGAAGTCTGCAGAATACCTTTTCTCAATGTCAGATCAGTTTATTTGTTGCAGTATCAGGGAATATAATAGTTGGCCGGAATGATTTTGCCTCCTGAAGATCGGCCAGTGCATATGACATTACTATTACAACATCTCCCACCATCACTTTTCTGGCAGCTGCACCATTCAGGCAAATCTCCCCGGATCCTTTTGTTCCTTTAATGATATAGGTTTCGAGCCGTTCGCCGTTATTCAGGTTAAGAATATGGACCTTTTCGTTTTCAATCAGGTGTGCAGCATCCATAAGATCCTCATCTATTGTTATGCTTCCAATGTAATTCAGGTTTGCCGCAGTGACGGTAACCATATGAATTTTTGATTTGAGAACTTCTATAAGCATCAGCGGGTAACTTGTAATATATATTATGCAAAGGTAAATAACCTTTTTAATCAGACCAACCCAATTTCCACATTATCTATAACACGTATATAGCCGGCTTTTACTGCAATGCATCCAAAGTACTTTGTACCACTCTTCAATTCTGATTTGAAATTCACTGGGATCAGCTCAGTATCATCCACTATTTCATAATATTCCACCTTAAAGCCGGGTACGGAGTTGATACTATTGGTGACAAACGCTTTTAATTCAGCGATATCATGGCTTTTTATCATGTCTGAGGCAGCGGTAATTGTCCTGAATATTACCGGGGCGTTTTTCCTGATCTCATGCTCAAGGAGCTGGTTTCTGCTGCTCATTGCCAGACCGTCGCTTTCGCGGATTATGGGACAGCCTGTAATTTTAACCTTATTACCGGTCTGTCTGACGAGTTCCTTTATTACCGCAAGCTGCTGAAAATCTTTCATCCCGAAGAAGGCTGTATCGGGTTCGACTATTTCGAAGAGTTTGCTTACGACCTGCGCCACACCGTTGAAATGGCCCGGGCGGTGCAGGGCTTCCATCACCCTGTTTAGGTTACCGAAATGGAATATCCTGTCATCCTTCTCCGGGTAGATCTCTTTATCGTCAGGAGTGAAGACTATATCGGTTTCTCTGAGAACACTCTGCAGGAGTTTCAGGTCAGTGTCCGGCGTCCTGGGATAACTTATCAGGTCATTTTTGTCATTGAACTGGGTTGGATTAACATATATGCTTACCACCACTAACGGGCACGATGCTGATGCCGCAGCAACAAGCGAAAGGTGGCCATCGTGAAGGGCTCCCATCGTTGGCACAAATCCAACCGGAGACAGAGCCGTCTTCCTGATTTCTTTCTTCAACTCACTAACTGTACTTAACACCTTCATAGATGACTTTTTTACAAACCTAATTGAATTTATTCTAATTAAAATAAATCTGTCGTTTATTAACAGGAAATGGTACTGGCATAAGAGAGTCAGATATCGGCCTGAAATTCGCTTAATACAATATATTATTAATTTTTACTATCTTTGCAGCTTAAATCGGAATGGTATATCCAGGCAGATAAATGGAAAGCAGGAAGGTATTATTTATTTCACAGGAGATCACTCCATACCTAAGTGAAACGAAATTATCAAAAATAGGAAGGTATCTCCCCCAGGGAATTCAGGAAAAGGGCAAGGAGATCCGAACTTTCATGCCCCGGTATGGTTGCATCAATGAGCGAAGAAATCAGCTCCATGAGGTTATACGTCTCTCTGGCATGAACCTTATCATTGACGATACTGATCATCCCCTTATAATTAAAGTTGCTTCAATACAGTCGGCCCGAATGCAGGTCTATTTTATTGACAATGATGATTATTTTCAGAGAAAGAATATAGTAAGTGACTCGACAGGCAAAGAATTTGAGGATAATGATGAAAGAGCCCTTTTTTTTGCAAGGGGAGTGATCGAAACGGTAAAGAAACTGAGATGGGCTCCTGATATAGTACATTGTCTGGGTTGGATGTCAGCATTGGTCCCCGTCTATCTGAGAAGCATTTATAACGATGATCCTCTCTTTCATAATTACAAGATTATATACTCTATTTACAATAATGATTTCAAAACTCCGTTTAGATCATCATTCGCCGATAAACTCCGTTTTGACGGTATCGACGGGGAGAGTCTTAAAATGGTGAAGAAACCGGATTTTGTCAACGTATCAAAACTGGCTATCAAGTATTCCGATGGAATTATTATAGGAAGTGAGGATATAAATGATGAACTGACGAAGTATGTAGAGACAGTTAACAAGCCGGTTCTTCCGTTCAGGGATGAGACACAGTATATTGATGCCTATAATGATTTTTATGACCAGATTCTATCATAATTCCATATTTTTCTTCAGATTGGCTTTTGCCGGTAACTATTTTTTCAGGGTACTTCGTGCTGCATTTTTTTTAATGTCTGTTGTCTTTGTCAGTTCATGTGAGGAGGGTCCGACCATGATAGGCAACGAGCTCCTTCCGGGCAGCGATTTTGTGACAATCAGTTCAACGGATACCCTGAGTGTATGGTCATATAATATGTACAATAGTTCCGTACCCACAGGCAATCCGTCATTTGGCTATGTCGGCAGCATTTATGATCCCTATTTCGGAACCACCACAACCGAATTCGTTTCCCAGCTCAGGCTGAGCAATGCCTGGTATTTTGGTCCTGTTACGATTGATTCCGTAAAAATGATTCTGCATCTGATGACTGCCAAGGGTGGCTCAGTTGATGTGGCCCATTTTATAAGATTATCTGAAATAGCAGATGAGATATATACCGATGCAACATATTATTCGGACACAAAACCTGATACAACGGACTTTGAAGTTACTGCCCAGCTGCCAATCCTTAGACCGGACACTATAAACGATATTTCAGTTTCATTACCTGTTTCGTTCGGTGAATATCTTACGCGTGACACGACACAGCTGTTTTACAGCAACGCCAAACCTGATTTCAGAACTTTCTTCAAGGGGCTTTATTTCCGGATGTCAGCCGGGAGTGATCCTTTGATCTTTGCTTTCAGTCTGATCAATGAGATATCCAGCGGAGGGGGATACAATAATTACTTTGTGCTGTATATGCATGATACCGCAAATGTTGCCCAGAGATATTATTTTATTCTTGATCCCTTGCATGCCAATGCATGTTATAACAGATTTACCCATGATTTTACAACGGCTGAGCCAGGCAAGAAGATAGAGCATGTTAATGATACCACCATCAGGGATACTCTTACATATCTTCAATACCTGAATGGTATTTACACTAAAATTGTGTTCCCCGGTCTGGACGGCCTGAAGCAAAAGTTTGCCAACAGCAAAGTTTCGATTAACAAAGCAAGGATCTCCATTCCGGCTTATTATGACGGTGACAGGTACACGGTATTGACAGTCCCCTCCGCCCTGCGACTGCTGTATACCGATAAGGATGGGGTCAAACATGATGTACCTGATTATAACCTTGATGCCAACAGTCAATTCTTTGACGGAACTCTTCATACAGTTGACAGCACCTACTATTTTAACATCCCTACATATATACAGCTCTATCTTGAAGATACGAAGAATGAATACTTGCCAGAACTTGATGTATACCAGGGCTCTAACGGGCTGCAAAGTGTTATTTTCAGAGCCAATGGCAGTAAGATTCCTGTAAAGTTTGATTTGACTTACACTGAGTTCTAGCCTCTTTGAAACGGAATACTTAATTTAGTTCCTGATGCACTAACCCTGGTTAATTATGTGCGGGATAATAGGATATATTGGAAATAAACCTGCCCGGGAAATTATAATCAATGGTCTCAAAAGACTTGAATACCGGGGGTATGATTCTGCCGGACTGGCACTTACAGGCGATGAGACAAAGGTATTCAAATGTACAGGCAGGGTCAGGGACCTTGAGGATATTGTAAATAATTCAGAATTTAACAGTTTTGCCGGAATGGGCCATACCCGATGGGCCACCCATGGTGAACCCAACGAACTGAATGCCCATCCCCAGGTCTCTTTTAAAGGTAATTTTATAGTTGTCCATAACGGAATTATTGAAAATTACGTTCGTCTGAAGAAACACCTTGAGAGCAGGGGGGTAGTATTTACAAGCCAGACCGACACTGAAGTACTTGCTAATCTCATTGAACATCTTTATCTGGAAGGCGACCTGAATGCGGAACAGGCAATAACTCTTGCACTAAACCGTGTTGAAGGAGCTTATGGCCTGGTTATAATCTGTACAGGTGAACCGGATAAGCTCTTTGCCGCAAAACTTGGAAGTCCTTTGGTTATCGGGGTCGGTGATGGCGAAAATTTTATTGCCTCAGATGCAACTCCCATTGTGGAATATACACAAAGGGTCATATATCTGAATGACGACGATCTGGCTATCATAAAGAAGGATGAGCTGGTTCTGAAAAATATCAGGTCTAAGAGCATTCAGCCTGAAGTTAAGGAAATTGACCTAAAGATCGGGGAGATAGATAAGGAAGGCTTTCCCCATTTCATGCTAAAAGAGATTTTTGAGCAGCCCAGGGCAATTCATGACACTTTCAGGGGGCGTGTACTGCCCGATTATTCCGGTGTGATGCTCGGGGGACTCTATGAAGTATTTGATTCAATAGCAAGTGCTGACAGAATAATCATAATTGCCTGCGGAACCTCATGGCATGCCGGTCTGCTGGGAGAGTATCTTTTTGAGGAGTACACCAGGATCCCGGTGGAGGTGGAATACGCGTCGGAATTCCGCTACCGGAATCCAATAGTAAATAAGGGGGATATTGTTCTTGCCATAAGCCAGAGCGGTGAGACAGCAGATACACTTGCAGCTGTGAAGATTGCCAGGGAGAAGGGTGCAAAAGTCATTGGGGTGTGCAATGTTGTTGGCAGCAGCATACCAAGAGAAACTGATGCAGGAGTCTATACCCATGCCGGACCGGAGATAGGAGTGGCATCAACAAAAGCATTTACCACACAGGTAACGGTACTGGCCATGATGGCATTTTCTGTCGGGCATAAAATAGGGATAATCTCTGATAACCATTATAAAGATCTTATAACCGAACTGGTATCGATACCGTCAAAAATTGAAAAAGCCCTGGAGGTAAACGAAAAAGCCCTTGAACTGGCAACGATCTTCCGGGACACCCATAATGTTCTTTATCTCGGACGGGGCTACCTTTTTCCTGTCGCTCTGGAAGGGGCTCTCAAGCTGAAGGAGATCTCATATATCCATGCGGAAGGCTATCCGGCGGCCGAGATGAAACATGGGCCCATTGCGCTTATAGATGAGAACATGCCTGTTGTAGTGGTTGCTACGAAGGATGACACATACGATAAAATTGTAAGTAATATACAGGAAATTAAGGCCAGAAAAGGGAATGTAATCGCAATCGTGACCGAAGGGGATGAAATAATCCACAAAATGGCCGATCATGTACTTGAAGTTCCGGAAACCATTCCTGCACTCTCCGGATTATTAGCTGTAATACCCCTCCAGCTGCTTTCTTATCATATGGCAGTACTGAGAGGATGTGATGTTGATCAACCCAGGAACCTTGCCAAATCGGTTACTGTGGAATAACAGCTTCAGAATATTATGGGATGACCATGAAAAAGGATTATCGCAGCCTGACTACCACGGAGACAGAGATTTTGCAGTCAAACGGCTGCAGCTGCGATGAATGGTCCAGGGTTAAGGTGAAGGACGGCTTTGATCCTTTCAGGTGTAGAAATATCATCTTCTCCGGAGATATTTCTCTCGGTGTTTTCCGGGAATCTTTCATTGACGGATCGGGAGTTGTGATGCCCAGTGGCCTGCAAAATGCCCGCATTCATAATTGTACGATTGGCTCAGATGTTATTATCAGCAATATAGGTGATTATATTGCAAACTATATTATTGAGGATAATGTTGTAATCAGGAATTGCGGACGGATCCATACTGAAGGGATAAGTTCCTTTGGGAATGGAAGGGAAGTATCGGTGCTCAATGAAACGGGAGGCAGATCTGTAAAAATTTGGGACCGCCTCTCAGCTCATGAGGCCTATATCACAGCTCTTTACAGACACAGGAAGCTGGCAGTCACTAAAATAGAACGGATGGTGGACGACTATGCCTTATCCGTTTCGGCCGCGATGGGAATTATCGGTCACCGTTCCAGGATCCTCAATTGCAGCACCATCCGGAATGTTAAGGTTGGTCCTTTCAGTTCTATTGAAGGATCAATGGACCTTAATGAAGGTTCCCTTAACAGCACGGAATCTGATCCTGTATACATCGGTTCAGGCGTGATCATGGAGCATTTTATCGTATGTTCGGGATCGGTGGTAAAGGATTCTACACTGGTTGACAACTGTTTCATAGGGCAGGGTTGTGTTCTGGCAAAGCATTATTCGGCTGAAAACTCGCTGTTTTTTGCCAACTGTGCCGGGTACCATGGTGAGGCATCCTCAATATTTGCCGGTCCGTACACTGTAACCCATCATAAATCCACCCTGCTTATAGCTGGGATATTTTCCTTTATGAACGCAGGTAGCGGCTCAAACCAGAGTAATCATATGTATAAACTGGGTCCGATCCATCAGGGCATCATGGAGCGCGGTTCCAAGACAACCAGCGATTCGTACCTTCTATGGCCTGCAAGAATCGGCCCTTTCACCCTTGTGATGGGAAGGCATTACAAAAATATGGACACTTCATCCCTCCCATTTTCATATCTCATAGAGAGCAATGATGAAAGTATTCTTGTGCCGGGGATTAACCTCCGCAGTGTGGGCACAATCAGGGATGCACAGAAATGGCCACTACGTGACAGGAGGAAGGATACTATTAAAACTGACCAGGTGAATTTCAATCTGCTCAGTCCATATACCATCAGAAAAATGTTTGCAGGCAGGGAGATCCTGCGCATACTTAAAACCAAACAGCCTGATATCCGGAGTTACTCCTATAACGGGATGATTATCAAAAAGGAAGCTCTTGACAGGGGAATAGATCTTTATCAGACCGGCATAAATAAGTTCCTTGGGAACTCACTCATAAAGAGACTGGAGAAGAGAGAATTCACTAATGAAGAGGAACTGAGGCATAGATTAAAGCCTGATCTGCAGCAGGGTAAAGAGGAGTGGGTTGACATTGCCGGACTGATAGCACCGAAAAGTGAAATTAACAGGTTTCTGAAGGAAATTGAAACGGGGAAGATCGCGGTAATACAGGATCTGGCGGAATCTTTTGCCCGGATTCATAAATCCTATTATGAGTGGGAATGGAGCTGGTCGTGCCGGAGGATCGAAGAGGAAGAAGGGAAAGCGGTTAGCTTATTCACTCCGGAAGATGTTATAAGGATAGTCAGCCGCTGGAAGAAAAGTGTGATTGACCTTGACAATCTGCTTTACGAAGATGCAAGGAAAGAGTTTAATCTTTCGTCAAGGACCGGATTTGGCATTGATGATGGGGAAGAAGTAAAAAAACTTGACTTTGAAGAGGTGAGGGGGGATTTTGAGTCCAACAGCGTTGTGGCAGCTATCCGTGAGCACATAAGAAAAAAATCAGCTCTTGGAGATGAACTGATTGAACGTATGAGGAGGGTGAAGGGTGGCTGATTATCTCCCGGAATACATCTGATCATAATAATTGCTGTAATCACCCGACAAAACCCTCTTCAGCCATTTTTCATTTGAAAGATACCAGTCAATGGTTTTTTCGAGACCGTCAGCAAAACCGGGAATTGGTGACCAGCCAAGTTCCTTCTGAAGTTTTGTAGAGTCAATAGCATACCTCAGGTCGTGCCCCGGGCGGTCAGAAACGAAGGTAATAAGCTTTTCAGAGGCACCTACGGTGCGCTTAAGCTTGCGGTCCATTATGCTGCAAAGAAGTTTTATCAGATCGATGTTTCTCCACTCATTATTACCTCCTATGTTGTAGGTTTCGCCTTTTTTCCCGCGATGAAAAATCAGATCGATGGCTGAGGCATGGTCCTCAACATACAGCCAGTCACGTATATTTTCTCCCTTCCCGTAAACCGGGATGGGTTTATTGGTTTTGATGTTATTTATGGCAAGGGGGATCAGTTTTTCAGGGAACTGGTTAGGTCCATAATTATTTGAGCAGTTTGAAATGACGACAGGGATATCAAAAGTATGGCTGTAGGCTCTTACCATATGATCGGAACTGGCTTTGGACGCGGAGTAGGGGCTCTGCGGATCGTAAGCTGTTTTTTCCGTGAATAATCCCTCTTTCCCCAGCGATCCGTAAACCTCATCTGTGGAGATATGATAAAAAAGGTTCTCTCCGGGGGAATTTTTCCAGTTGGCCAGGGCTGCATTCAGAAGGTTTACTGTTCCGATGATATTGGTAAAAACGAATTCATCCGGACCAGTAATTGAACGATCAACGTGTGATTCGGCAGCCAGATGGATAACGGCGTCAAAGCTGTATTTACTGAAAAGGGTTATTACAGACGGCTTATCAACGATATCGGTCTTTTCGAAGCGATAGTTCTCCTTAGCTTCAATATCGGTTATATTCTCAAGATTCCCTGCATATGTCAGCTTATCGGCATTTACTATCAGGTAATCAGGGTATTTGTTAACGAACCTTCTGACTACATGAGACCCTATAAATCCTGCGCCACCCGTAATCAGTATTTTTTTCTTCATTCCTGCCCTTTTATTTCCCGGATTTTCTTCTCCCATTCCCATGCCGTTTTCATTGCATCATCCAATGAGCTTTCAGTTTTCCATCCAAGTTCCTGGTTAGCCAGTGAAGGATCGGCCCATATTTTTACGATATCGCCGGGTCTTCTGTCTGTAATGCGATATTTCAGTTTGATACCTGTAACTCTTTCAAAAGACTTGATTGCTTCGAGTACTGAAACTCCCTTACCGGTACCAAGGTTAAAGATCTCAAAGACCTTCTTGTTTCTCCCTTCCAGGAGTCTTCTTACTGCTATGACATGTGCTTTTGCAAGATCCACAACATGAAGGTAATCCCTTATACACGAGCCATCAGGAGTATCATAATCATCTCCGTATACTTTGAGCTCTTCCCTCAATCCGTAAGCCGTTTGTGTAATATAGGGTACCAGATTCTCCGGCACTCCGCGAGGAAGCTCTCCAATGAGTCCGGAAGGATGCGCACCTATCGGGTTAAAGTATCTCAGTGCTATAGCTTTGATATTCTTGTCGGCAAAAGTTGTATCCCTGATAATTTCTTCCCCTATCTGTTTTGTATTTCCATATGGTGAGGTTGCCGGCTGAAGGGGAGCATCCTCTGTAACAGGCAATCTTTCGGGCTGACCATAAACCGTGCAGGATGATGAAAAGACTAATCCGTGGATAGTGTATCGATTCATCATATCCAGGAGATTGATCAGGGAGACCAGGTTATTGAAATAATAATCAAGGGGTTTACAGACTGACTCAGAAACCGCCTTATATGCTGCAAAGTGAATAATGGCATCGATCTCATTTTCCCTGGAAAAGAACTTTTCAAGGCTGTCCCTGTCGCAGATATCAATAATTTCGAGTGAGGGTTTAACCCCTGTGATAGCTTGAATTCTGTCAGCAACTTCAGCTTCCGAATTATAGAGATTATCGATGATTACAACATCAAATCCCTCATTAATGAGTTCCACTGCAGTATGTGACCCTATATATCCGGTTCCCCCGGTTACAATAATTTTCCTTTTCATTTAGAGGCTCCAGTAAGTGTGATCTTTGATTTTTCCGCGAAGTATTCCCTTCACGTCAACAATAATTCCCTCCTGG
Organism: uncultured Bacteroidales bacterium; assembly: GCA_963789465.1. Classification (GTDB taxonomy): domain Bacteria; phylum Bacteroidota; class Bacteroidia; order Bacteroidales; family VadinHA17; genus LD21. Next base: position 128,045 of record CAWBLL010000016.1, on the reverse strand, counting down.
TGAAGAAGAGGGGCAAAGAATGCTTCATCCAGGTTTATGTACTGCCGGTGTGATACGGCCAGGATAATTGCGTCGTATTTTCCTGATGGGCTCTCTTTCAGGTCAATTCCATACTCTTCCCTGACCTCATGTTTTCCGGCTCCCGGGTCTATAACCTCCACTGAGATACCAAAATCGTCGAGCTCGGCAATTACATCCACGACTTTTGAGTTCCGTATGTCAGTCACGTCTTCCTTGAATGTGATTCCCATGATCAGCACCCGAGCTCCTTTAAGGTTCTTTCCGGCAGCTATTATTTTCTTGACAGTCTGTTTCCCGATATATCTTCCCATACTGTCGTTAATGAACCTTCCAGAATCGATCATTTGAGGATGATATCCGATTGATTTGGCTTTAAATGAGAGGTAGTAGGGATCGACGCCAATGCAGTGGCCTCCAACAAGTCCGGGATAAAATTTAAGGAAGTTCCATTTCGTTCCCGCTGCCTCAAGTACTTCAAAGGTGTTGATTCCCATTCTGTTAAAAATAATAGAGAGCTCATTCATAAAGGCAATGTTAATATCTCTCTGGGTATTTTCAATTATTTTTGCAGCCTCAGCTACCTTGATTGAGCTTGCACGGTGGACACCCGACATGATTATAAGTTCATATGTTCTGGCAATGTTTTCCGAAGCTTCCGGATCGCAGCCACTTGTAACCTTAACGATTTTTGTAAGAGTATGGTTCGTATCTCCGGGATTAATTCTTTCAGGCGAGAATCCTACTTTGAAGTCCTTTCCGCATTTCAGTTCAGAATAGCGTTCCAGAACGGGGACACAGTCATCCTCTGTGCATCCGGGATAAACGGTTGATTCATAGACCACATAATCACCTTTTTTTAAAATTTTCCCGACGGTCTCCGAAGCCTTAAGGATAGGAGTGAGATCGGGAAGGTTATGCCTGTCAGTGGGTGTTGGTACTGCAATAATATGGAAGGAGGCTTCTCTGAGATCCTCCGGATTACTGGTAATGATGATATCGGTGTCATTAAATGCTTCAGGTGTCAGTTCATTGCTTGGATCTATTCCTTTCTTCATCAGGTCGACCCTTTCAGGCTTAATATCAAATCCGACGACCCTGATCTTTTTAGCGAATTCAAGCGCAATTGGAAGGCCGACATAGCCAAGGCCGATGACTGATAATTTAGTCTCCTTATTTATTAGCTTCTTATACATTTTATATTTTTTTTAAAAATGGATGATAATCTCCCTTGGGGCCTGTGGCCTGAGCATTTCTGATTGTGAAGGCTGTTTCAACGGATTGTCTTGCATCTTTAAGGCCGAAGCCCCTGCCTTCAAGTATTTCCTGATATGTCAGGGTATGAAGGTCGGTGAATCCATGGCTGAATTCGATCTCCTTCCCGTCAACGGTGATTGATCTGAAGGTCCTCTGGCCGGAAGCCTTTATCTTCTCCGGGATATCCTGAAAATCAATGCTGAGGAACCACCTTACCCTGGCGTTTTCGAGTTCAAGGTAACCGGCTGCTTTCCAAGGCTCAGAAAGATGCACTATGTTTTTCTTTTCTGCACCGAATATCCAGCCCAGCATATCAAAGAAATGAATTCCGATATTTGTCGCAACTCCACCTGATTTCTGCAAGTCTCCCTTCCATGATACAGGGTACCAGTTTCCCCGGCTTGTTATATAGGTAAGGTCGATATCGTATACCTTTCCCGCGGGACCATTTTTTATGGCATCGTGAAGCTCCATTATTTTAGGATGTAGTCGCAGCTGAAGCACATTATAAATTTTGCGGCCGGTTTCATTCTCGATCTCCTGCAAGGCATCGACATTCCAGGGATTGAGCACTATGGGCTTCTCGCATATGGCTTCTGCCTGATGACGCAAGGCGAATCTTATATGAGAATCATGAAGGTAATTAGGGGAACAGATGCTTACAAAGTCGATCTTGGTACCTGTTCGCTTTAATTTATCAAAATGTCTGTCGAACCTTTCAAACTCAACGAAAAAATCACTCTCAGGGAAGAAATTGTCGATGCGCCCCACACTGTCGAACTTGTCGAGACTGGCTAACAGATTGTTCCCTGTTTCCTTTATGGCATTCAGATGTCTTACAGCGATATATCCTGCAACACCTATAATTCCAAAATTTTTTGGAGTATTTGTCATTATAAATTTCGAATAAAACTTTTAAAATTACTAAATTAATCTGGAAACCTCATTATTCTCCAGCCTGTATCTCTGTCCGCTTTCGAGGCAAACTGCCGTCCCGTCATTACCGAAAGTGAGCTTGTGCCCGAACTCGCTCATCCACCCTTTGTGCCTGGCCGGGTTTCCAACAACCAGTGAGTAGGGCTTCACATCCCTTGTCACTACGGCACCGGCACCTACGAATGCATATTTTCCGATTCTTATACCGCAGACAATGGTAGCATTGGCCCCTATCGATGCTCCTCTTTCAACAGTGGTGGACCCATACTGGTCTTTACGGTTTACGGCGCTTCGGGGGTTAATTACATTGGTGAATACCACGGAGGGCCCAAGAAAGACATCATCCTCGCATATGACGCCGGTATAGATAGATATGTTATTCTGAACCTTGACGTTTCTTCCCAGGCGGACTCCCGGTGAAATGACTACATTCTGACCGATGTTGCAGTTTTCACCAATTTCAGAACCTGTCATTATATGGCTGAAGTGCCAGATCTTTGTACCATTCCCGATTTTGCAGCCATCATCGATGACTGAAGTATCATGTGCAAAATAATCCATCTTCCTTATTGGTTGTTATCGAAGAAATTCAAGATATTCACTATAATATGATCCAGCTGTTCCTGTTCAATTTCAGGATGCATGGGAAGGGAAAGGACCTCCCTGCACAAGGCAGCAGTAACAGGGAAATCATTTTCCCCGTATCCCAGCGGTCTGTAGGCCTCCTGCATATGAAGCGGCCCCGGGTAGTAGATCATGGAAGGTATTTTCACCGATGAGAGCCATGATTTAAGATTGTCTCTCAATCCATTTTTAATCCTTATTGTATACTGGTGAAATATGTGGGAAGAATAAGCTGTTCTTTCAGGTATTTCAATGGAACTGCATTCAGAGAAGGCCTCATCGTAAATTGCTGCTGCCTTTTGCCGTGCCTCGTTGAAGCTGGAGAGATGTTTAAGTTTGGCCCGGAGTATAGCCGCCTGGATAGTGTCGAGCCTTGAGTTCACACCAATATCGGAATAGGAATATCTCACCTTCATCCCATGGTTGGAAATACTTCTCAGTTTTGATCCATACTCGTCATTATTGGTATAGAGTGCGCCTCCGTCACCAAAGCAACCAAGGTTTTTTGAGGGGAAGAAGGAAGTTGTGCCTATATCTCCTATGGTTCCCGCTTTTTTTGTTGTGCCGTTCCTGAAATGATAATCCGCTCCGGTTGCCTGCGCGGCATCCTCAATTACATAAATATTGTGCCTGCCTGCGATTTCCATAATAGTTTCCATATCGGCGCACTGGCCAAAAAGATGTACGGGAACAATTAGTCTTGTTCGTCCGGTTATGGCTTTTTCTATGGCATCGGCAGATATATTGAATGTTCCGGGATCGGGATCAACAAATACGACTTTAAGTCCGAGAAGCGCTGCGGCCTCAGCAGTAGCGACAAATGTAAAATCGGTGGTAATCACTTCATCCCCGGGTTTGAGACCGAGCACCATCATTGCAATTCGAAGGGCATCCGTACCGTTGGCACATGAGATAACATGCCGGACACCCATAAAAGCCTGTAACTCCTCTTCAAATAGTTTAACATCAGGGCCTTTGATAAAAGCTGTTGATTGCAAAACCGATTCAATAGCTGCATCAATCTCAGACCTTAAATTCCCATACTGGGCTTTAAGGTCAACCATCTGGATCTCTCTCATGGGGTCAAAACTGTATAAATTACGAAGATAGTATATTTAAATCTATCTTTAAAATCCATTAAACACAGACAAACAAATTGTATGATCCTGGAAATTTTTCACTAAGGCTTAAGCTCTCGCCGGCACTCCCGGTCACTATGAAAAAGGGTGGTAAAAACGGTGAAATCTTTAAGGTTATTTAGATCTGATTTATGATGGGTACTGTCAGAATTTTCTTACTTTTGTAAAGACTTAACATTTTTTCAGGTGGACATTGTTGCTTATATACGCGAGTTATTATTTAATCACGATTGTGTGATTGTACCGGGGTTTGGGGGCTTTATTGGAAACTATACACCGGCACGGATTGACAAGAAATCGGGTACATTCTATCCACCTGTGAAGCAGATTTCATTCAACAGGAATCTTAATCACAATGACGGCTTGCTGGTCGGCAGGATTTCGGGTTCATCCGGCATGAATTATGGGGATGCAAGGAACCTTGTTGAAGAGTTTGCCGGTGATCTTCGGAGGAAGATTGAAAAAGGAGAGAAGGTTGTTTTTGATCATATCGGGAGCTTTGTCAACAACCCGGAAGGTAATATACAGTTTGAACCTGACAGGAGTTCCAATTATTATCTCGATTCCTACGGTCTGGAATCATTCCAGATGTTGCCTCTTGAGGGGTACGATGTCAGAACCAGTATCCTGAGGAAGATTAATAAGGATCCTGAAAGAAGAGTGTCTGTCAGAAAAATCCTGTGGAGAGCTGCAATCATTATTCCTTTGCTTTCCGTACTAATAATCGTTCCCCTGAAGACAGACCTTTTCAAGACCAGGGTTGAGGCAACGAATCTGAATCCGCTTGTATCTGCAGAATTTGAGCAAAATAAAAAAGCCGTTGATGAGGGGTTGAAGGCAGAACAGGGGAAGCCCGGGGAAATGGTCAGTACGGTTACCGAAGAACCTGCAGGGACGAAGGGTGTCGAACCTGAAGTCGCTAAGCCTGAGGTCGCTAAGCCTGAACTTGTTCAACCCGAAGCTGCCATTGATAATGTCTATATTCTGATTACGGGAAGTTTCAAATCGCAGGACAATGCCCTGACACAGGTTGATGCACTGAAAAGTGAAGGTTTTACCCCTGAAATTGTTGTTGCCCCCAATGGGTTCTACAGAGTATGCGCCCTGACTTGCAGAGACATGAAAATAGCCAGGGTCAAAAAAGACAGCATATCTGCAAAATTTCCAGGGGTCTGGATCGCAAAGAAGAAATAGGATTCTATTTTATCATACTGCCATTACCCACAGATTCAGAAGGAGTTACCATAACCAATTTTCCTTCTTTATCCTCTGCCATGAGGATCATCCCTTTGGATTCAATTCCCTTTATTTTCCTGGGCTCAAGGTTTGCGACGATTGATATCTGTCTTCCAATGATTTTCTCAGGGTCATAATACTCTGCAATTCCCGAAACTATGGTTCTGATATCTGTTCCAGTGTCTATTTTAAGCTTCAGCAGCTTTGTGGTTTTAGGTATTTTTTCAGCTTCCAGGATAGTAGCTGTCCTGATATCTATTTTTGAGAAATCCTCAAATGAAACTGGTTCTTTAACAGGTACGGCTTTGGAGGTGACAGCCTCATTTGACTTTCTGGTTGCCAGGAGTTTATCAATCTGACGGGTAATCGCCTCGTCTTCAATTTTATCAAAAAGAAGTTCCGGTTTCCCGATTTGATGTCCTCCGACCATAAGATCCTTATTTCCTGCCATGGCCCATTTCTTCTCACTTAAGCCGATCCATCCGCGAAGTTTTTCCATCGAGAAGGGGAGGAATGGCTCACAAACGATTGTAAGATTTGCCGTAATCTGCAGGGCAATATTCATAATTGTCTTTACTCTCTCCGGATCACTCCTGATGACTTTCCAGGGTTCGGCGTCGGCCAGGTATTTATTTCCAAGGCGTGCCAGGTTCATGGCCTCCTTAAGTGCTTCACGGAATCTGAAAGCTTCCAGGGAGTTTTCGACATTCCCGCATATTTTCCCTATTTCATTAAGTACGGCTTCGTCATTCTCTTCAGTGACGTCTCTCTCCGGTACCCTGCCCCCATAGTAATTATTTGTAAGAACCAGTGTGCGGTTGACGAAATTACCCAGGATAGCAACCAGTTCATTATTGTTGCGTGCCTGAAAATCCTTCCACGTAAAGTCATTGTCTTTGGTTTCAGGAGCATTGGCACAGAGTGAATATCTGAGAACATCCTGTTTGCCGGGGAATTCTTCCAGATATTCATGAAGCCAGACTGCCCAGTTGCGGGATGTTGATATTTTGTCACCCTCGAGGTTCAGAAATTCATTCGCCGGAACATTATCAGGCAGTATAAAGGTTCCTTCTGCGTTGAGCATTGCAGGAAAGATTATGCAATGAAAGACTATGTTGTCCTTTCCAATGAAGTGAACCATCTTCGTTTCACTGTCCTTCCAGTATTTTTCCCAGTCGGGGGTAAGCTCCTTAGTAGCTGAGATATAACCAATCGGTGCATCAAACCATACATAGAGTACTTTTCCTTTTGCTCCTTCAACAGGAACCGGGACGCCCCAGTCGAGGTCGCGGCTGACGGCTCTTGGCTGGAGCCCCTGATCAAGCCATGACTTGCACTGCCCGTAGACATTTACTTTCCAGTCGGTATGGTCCTCAAGGATCCACTTCTTTAGCCATGGTTCATATTTATCAAGCGGGAGGTACCAGTGCAACGTCTCACGCAGAACAGGTTTGTTGCCACTGATTGTTGAGTGGGGATTGATCAGTTCATTTGGGCTGAGTGAAGTTCCGCATTTTTCACACTGGTCACCATAGGCATTCTCATTACCGCAATTGGGACAAGTGCCCATAATATACCTGTCGGCAAGAAAGCTGCCCGCCTCTTCGTCGAAATATTGTTCGCTTGTCTTTTCAATAAATTCACCCTTATCATAAAGTGTCCTGAAAAAGTCTGATGCCGTATCGTAATGCACTTTATTTGAAGTACGGGAATAGATGTCGAATGAGATTCCGAAATCACGGAATGCTTTGGCATTTATTGTATGGTATCTGTCGACAATTTCCTGTGGAGAGACCCCTTCCAGACGTGCCTTTAAAGTTATGGGAACTCCATGTTCATCCGAACCGCATACGGATATCACATCTTCTCCCTTCATTCTCAGATACCTGGTATAGATATCAGAAGGGACGTAAACCCCGGCAAGATGACCGATGTGGATTGGACCGTTGGCATACGGCAGGGCCGAAGTGATAAGATATCTTTTATAATTCTTCATGATTCTGATAATGAGCTATAAGGAATTTTTGAAACGGACAAAGATAATAAATTTAAAGATTTAGTCTGCCTTGCTGCAGCAGTGTCTTTGAATCAGAACTCTGAATTCCGGAATTACAAGGTTGTAAACCGGAACAAATAATGGTATTTTTACAGAAATTTCGAATTATTATGTCCCGAAGAAAAATACAACCCGGATTTCTGAGACCAGGAGATGAAATCGGAATAGTCTCTCCATCATATTACATTGAAAAACAGAATGTTGTTGATGCGGCAGAGATTCTTGAGCAATGGGGACTGAAGGTACGGATAGGCAAAAATGCATTCAAGCGGTCAGGCCCTTTTGCAGGGAGTGATGATGAGCGGCTTGCTGACATACAGGAGATGACTTATGATCCTGCAATTAAGGCAGTGCTTTGCTCAAGGGGGGGATATGGAATTTCCAGGATAATTGACAGAATCGATTTCTCCACGCTGAAGAAAAGCCCGAAGTGGTATGCCGGCTTCAGCGATATAACTGTTCTGCATCTCTGGCTGAATGAAGTTTGCGGTATTATGTCAATACATGGTGATATGCCTTTGAATTTCACCAATCCGGGAAAATCTGCTGACACCATGGAATCGCTAAGGCAGGCATTATTCGGTGAGCTTAAGTCATGTGAATGGAAGGGTGACATCTTCAGGGGCAATGATGCAACAGGTGAGATATCAGGGGGTAACCTCTCCCTTATTTGCAGTATGCTGGGTACCGCTGCAGAAGCGGCCACAAAAGGAAAAATCCTGATAATTGAGGAAGTCGGGGAGCGATTTTATCACATTGACAGAATGCTTACCTCCCTTAAGCTTTCCGGCAGGCTCAGTCAGTTAACCGCACTTGTGGTTGGAGGTATGACCGGGATAGAAGAAGCGAGTATCCCATGGGGAAAGAGTATTGCCGAGACAATCATGGAAAGGGTTGAAGAATATGAATATCCTGTTTTTTTCAACTTTCCGGCAGGGCATATTGCTGAGAACAGGGCTTTCTATACCGGAAAGATGGCAAGGATTGAAATAACGGAAGGGGGAGCAGCTCTTACTTTCCAATGAGGTTCAGAATGCAGTTAAAAGCAGATTGAGGTCCTTTGAGAGTATACCGAATTTTTGTCCGAGTGTTTCATTTGTCAGCATTCCTTTATACAAATAAGCTCCGTTGCGTACTCCCTGATCACTTTTCAGTAGTTGGGTAATGCCTCCGGCATCTGCCATACTTTGAAGCATAGGGGTAAATATATTGCTAAGTGCAATGGATGCAGAACGGGCTACCCTGGAAGGAAGATTCCATGCAGAAAAATGAATAACCCCGTGTTTCTCATAAACAGGATCATGAAGGGCGCGGCACTCGCTTGTCTCAATACAGCCTCCCCTGTCGATGCTCAGGTCAATGATTACGGATCCCCTTTTCATCGTTCTGACCATATCCTCTGTAATATAATACCAGGGACGCAAGTCTTCAAGCTCGATGGCGCCAATAAGGACATCGGCTGATTTCAGGGCTTTCCCCAGTACCTGGGGGTGAAAGACGGATGTCTGAAGACGTTGTCCGAGAAGATTCTGAAACCGTCTCAGTCTTTGCAGCGAACTATCAAAGATCACAACTGTTGAGCCAAGTCCGATTGCTGCTCTGGCAGCATATTCACCGGCAGTATTGGCTCCGATGATAACTACTTCTGTTGGGGTTACGCCGGTTATTCCTCCCAGCATGACACCTTTGCCACCGTGCATATTGCTAAGGTATTCAGAGGCAACGAGTATTGAAGTTATGCCGGATATTTCGCTCATTGATTCCACCACTGGCATTACGCCATTAGTCTCACGGATCTTTTCGAAGGCTATTGCGGTAACTTTTTTTCTGATAAGTTTCTGTAATATTTCCTGCTGCAATTTGAGCACATTCAGATAGGACAGTATTACCTGGGTTCCCTTCAGGTAATTTGCCTCACTTTCGGAAAAGGGCGCAACCTTTATTACGGCATCGGCGCTATAAACTCTTGCAGGAGATTCGGTTATAATGGCGCCGTTTTCGCTGTAATCCTTGTCTGAGTAGTTGGCGCCAAGACCGGCACCTTTCTGGACAATTACCTCATTGTCGCCTCGAACCAGGAGATTCACCGCTTCCGGAGTGAGTGCCACCCTCTTTTCATCATCCTTGTTATCACAGGGGATCCCTATTGTGATTCTCCGGTTCCTTACTGTAGTCTCAAGAAGTTCTTCCTTTGGCATGAATGCGTTATTGCCAAAAGTTACAGTTCCACCCTTGCCTTTGTCGTTCATCATCGGGAGAGGATTAATGCACAAAGGTAAAAAAATTGAAGAACTGAGCAAATTCGTAATTGTCTATGAAATAAGCAATGTACGTTGTTCTTTTTCGTCAACTGAAATTCTGATCTTAATGGTACCGGAGGGAAGAATTTCTTCAACAAGTTCAGGCCATTCCATGAAACAATAACTCTCTCCGGTAAGGTACTCCTCAATCCCGAAGTCAAACACCTCTTCCTGCTTTTTAATTCTGTAAAAATCAATATGAAACAGTGTTTCACCGCCGGAGGTCCTGTATTCGTTAACCAGGGTAAAAGTCGGACTGCTTACAATATCGGTTGCGCCGAGAGCTTTGCAGATGGCTTTTATAATTGTAGTTTTGCCTGCTCCCATTGCGCCATAAAAAGCAAATATCCTGTAATTTCCGAATTGTTTAAGGAATTTTTCAGCCGCGCCGGCAAGATGTTTTTTATCCCTGATCACTATCTTCCCCGGGAGGGAGTAGGCTGAACCAGGTTCATTTCTGTTCTTCATACAGGTTCAAGGTGTGCAACCGGCAATATCAGCTCCTGCATCGATACGCCTCCGTGCTGGAAGGTGTCCTTGTAATATCCGGCAAAGTGGTTATAATTATTCTGATAAATGAGATAGTCCTTGTTCAGTGCGAAAATAAATCTTGAGCTAATATTTGTTTTTGGAAGCATTGCCCTTGCGGGATCTTTAAGCTCAAATACTTTTTTGGGGTCATAATCAAGATTTCTGCCCATTTTATAGCGCAGATTGGGAGAAGTGTTCCTGTCACCAATAATTTTTACCGGATTCTGCACCCTGATGGTGCCATGATCGGTACTGAAAATAACTTTCACTGAATGAGAGGCCAGCATCTTCAGCAGTTCCAGCAGGGATGAGTGCAGAAACCAGGAACGGGTAAGGCTTCTGTAAGCCGGTTCATCCTTTGCCAGGTCCCGGATTAAGCCGATCTCTGTCCTGGCATGTGAGAGCATATCAACAAAGTTGAATACCAGGATATTGATATCATTTTCGAGCAGGCTGCGAAGCTTATCGTTTACCTTTTTGCCTTCGAGATTATTGCTGATCTTGTTATAAGACCATGTATAATTAAGTCCTTTGCGCAGCAACTGGTTTTTAAATAACTCACCCTCAAAATTGTTTTTACCCTCTTCCTCATCGTCATTAATCCAGAATTGAGGAAGTTTTTCAGAAATTAAAGAGGGCATCATGCCCGCAAAAATGGCATTTCTGCTGTATTGTGTGGCAGTTGGCAGTATGCTATAGTAGAGATCTTCCTCAATGATCCTGTAAAGGCCTGAAAGTTCAGCGGAAATTGTTTTCCATTGGTCATACCTCAGGTTGTCGATCAGGATAAAAAACAGCGGTCTTTGTTTGTCGACGATCGGGAATATTTTTTTTGAAAAGAGATCATGTGATTGCAATGGCTTGTCTGTATTCCCCGGCTGGAGCCAGCTGACATAATTGTTTATAATGAATTTCGAAAACAGTACATTGGCTTCATTTTCCTGCAGTTTAAGAATTTCAGCCATTCCGGGGTCAGAAGATTTTTCCAGTTCTGATTCCCAGAAAATAATTTTCCTGTAAAGCTCTGTCCAGTCTTGATATGATGAAGCGGAGGAAATCATATTTGTAATCCTGCCGAATTCCTGCCTGTAATCCGTCGTGGTTTTTTCCGTTATAAGCCGCCGCTGGTCAAGGATCTTTTTTATGGCAAGCAGAACCTGATTGGGTTTGACAGGCTTAATAAGGTAATCTGCCATTTCTGATCCGATGGCTGCCTCCATAATATCTTCCTCTTCACTCTTGGTTATCATTACAACTGGTATATCTGTCCTGACTTCCCTGATAAGCCTGAGAGTTTCTATTCCGCTTAATCCCGGCATATTTTCATCGAGAAAAATAAGGTCATAATGATTCTGTCTGACAAGGTCAATGGTATCATTCCCGTTTGAGCAGGTATCTATATCATAACCCTTCTCCACAAGAAAGAGGATATGAGGTTTTAATGCCTCAATCTCATCATCCGTCCAGAGTATTCTGATTTTCCTCATTTCAAATAGTTTTCCATAAAGAAGATCTGGTAACGTCCGGGGTCGCCATCCTTATTAAGAAGTTTAAGGTTTTCATCATTGATTATAAATGTCATCATCTTTTTTCCTGAAGGATTTCTCACGCTCTTTTCGGGATTGAATTTTCTATAATAGTCCATTGCCTGGGAATAATCGGGAAAGCCGGAAACAGTTATCATAATGAATTTATTGCCAATGAGAGTTCCTTCGGTTTTATAATTTTTATTTGTGTAATTATCAATGTTATAGCTTATCACATCGAACGTTGCCTGGTTTATATTATATGACGGATCGATTATGATCAGGGCAAACACATGTGTGGCAGCAGTGTCTTTTTTGTAGAGCTCCTGAGCAATTTGCTTATCTTCCTCCACTTTCAGTTCCGGGCTTTTCTTATTGAGGAATGCGATCATTTCTTCCGCTTTTTTGCTTTCCACAGTTCCCGGCCAGTTTTTAATAACTTTATTAAGTTCAATCTTAAAGCTCCTTTCGTCGCTTATCCTGGCCACCGAATATGCGTTCAGGAGCTGGAATTTGGGTGCCAGCTGATCCTGAGGGAACTTTTCCAGGCCACTTATGCACATTGAGACAGCATCATTGAATCTCTCTTCACTGTATGCCGAATAGGCTTTGGAATAAGCTTCTTCAGCCATTTTCTTTTCGGCTGTTTTCTTTTCATAATATTCAGGATCAGTAAGGATTCTGGCATATTCACTTTCCGGATACTGCTGGAGAAGCTGTTGCCTGTAGACTTCAGATTTTGCCATGTTTCTTTCCTTGTTTATCCTGTAAAGGTTATAGAGGGCTTCCGGGATCAGATCGCTCTTCGGATATCGTTTTATGAGTGCTTCATATGTTTCGATTGCTCTTGGCTGGTCGAGCAGTCTTTCAGAATAGGCCTTTCCGGCATTCAGCAGGGCAGTAGCAATTTTATCGTCAGATATTGCCATCAAAGAATCATTCAGAGGCAGATTCTTCAGGTAAAATTCAGGCTTTTTATAATCTCTTACGGCGGCAGCTGTATCCTTTCGAACCTGTTCCGATTCATCCGCTTCCCCGAACTGTGTTGTACTTACCCTGTTTCTGTTTGACCTTCTCCAGTTATCTTCAAGCTTACGGTCACCCCAGCGTCTGCGAAATTCTGTCCGGCCGAAGGCAAGGGCCGACTGGTTATAAAAATACCATTTACCCTCCTGTTCAATGTTTCCCTGAAACCTTCTTTCATTCTCATAAAACTGTCCAAGGTTATATCTGTCGGTATAATCATTGCTCTTTTGTTCGGTTTCGGCTTTTGTTGCCTGGGCTATCAATGATGAAATGAGCACATTTCTCTGTGGCTCGCTCATCCGGGCGATCTTTTGAAGACTATCTTCCCTCTGGATAATGTTAAGCTGGGAAACGAGGGCATTGAGATTCTGTGATTTTTCCCGGATCTCCTTGTATTCCGGAAATGATGGGTCGAGGAAATAGACCGTGCTGTCGAAGTACATGCCTGCCTTCATGAAATCCGGTTTATCAAAATAATAATTTGCAAGTGCCAGAAATGATCTGCCCCGCTGATTCTGATTCTGTGACATTGCAGTCGCCGATTTATGATAATAATTAACAGCGTCCTCCTCGTTACCCTCCTTCATCGCCATATTTCCCAGGGCATAATAAATTTGATCCTGGAAATCGACATTCTTGGAATCCCTGAGCATCTTTTCAAGCTCTTTCTTCATCTTTGCCGGATCCATGGAGTTAACATCAAAAACGCCTGCAATGTTTATTCTTGCATAGAATTCAACATCGTATGGGGGATGCATCCTTATCACCTTTTCAAAGTTTGCGGTTGCCTGTGACGCGTTACCTGTCTTTTCATAAAGCTGGGCAAGCAAAAATGTCAGCCTGTACCTTGTTTTTTTGCCGGAGACGAGATCAATGGCCCTGGAAAGCGGCTCGATAGCTTCACTGTATTTTTTTTGTCTTACATCCAGATCTGCAATAGTTGTAAAGTACATTGCCCTCAGCGATTTCGGGGTCTTTTCATCTATTTCAATTTCTGCAAGTATTCTTGTTGATTCATTGTACTTTCCGGTTTCATTGGTTACCCTGGCCAGCCAGATTACAGCTTCGGCCTTAATTTCAGGATCGTTTGCATTAGCTATGCAATAATCAAAGAGTGATGATGCTTCATTGAATTCGTGTTTGTAGAAGTGGGCTTTACCGATTAAAAAATAACTGTCATCAACCCATTGATTATATTCTTTCATTTCAAGCAGCTTCTTATCCTTGGAAGAAATGTCCCTGCTGTTTTTAATCTCAGGTCTTGTGGTAATCGATTTCAGTGCGATGAGTTTTGACGCTTTCTGAATCGCTCTTTCCATATCGGAAGAACAATATGACGGAGTGGAGGGATCACTGTATTCGAATACTCTGATAATCCCGGCAAAGTCATCCTTATGGTTTCTTGAAATCTTATCCAGCCCAGCTTTATAGCTCTCATATCCATTGAAATAGATATTATATCTGGCCGTCATGCCATTATAAAACCTGGATGCGTCCGTGTTTTTTTCAACCGAACAGCCAGCCAGAATCAGGAAAGATCCCAGGAACACCAGGTATTTCTTTAATGTCTTGATTGAAGCCAATAAATGACTATTACTATAACTTACTAAAGCAGTGTATAGTATTTCAAAGGTAAGGAAATTTGAGAACAAGTACCTAATCAGGCTGAAATAACTCGTTTTATCTCGGGTACCTCCTTCATAATTGCCTGCTCAACTCCCGCCTTTAAGGTTTGCATGCTGTAGGGGCAGCCATGACATGCTCCTGTGAGTTTTACCTTTACCGTCATATCATCGGTGACTTCCAGTAGATCGATGCCACCGCCATCAGACTGAAGATATGGTCTCACTCTGTCCAACGCCTTTATCACTCTCTCTCTAATACTCATTAATTCTGCCATTTCCTCTATTATTTAGTTATCCTGAGTTTTACTGTGGGTCTCTGCTCATTATTCCTTCTGTCAACACTTTCAGTCAGTTTGCCGGCAAGCGCCATAAAAGCCTTCCCTGTAATGGAGTCTTCCAGTACAACAGGTTTTCCATTATCACTTCCCTCGCAAATACTTTGCACCAGGGGTATTTGTCCGAGAAGGGGGACTTTCATTTTCTCTGCGAGCTTTAAACCGCCATCCCTTCCAAATATATAGTATTTATTTGACGGTAGTTCTGCAGGTGTAAACCATGACATGTTCTCAACCAGCCCAAGAACAGGCACTTCAATTTTGTCGCTCCTGAACATGGCAATACCTTTTATTGCATCAGCCAGTGCCACATCCTGCGGAGTAGTGATGACAATTGCACCGGTCACCGGAACCTCCTGCACAAGTGTAAGGTGGATATCGCTGGTTCCGGGAGGAAGGTCAACAAGAAGAAAATCAAGGGTTCCCCAGTCTCCCTGCATTATTAGCTGCTTAAGAAAATTGGATGCCATGGGTCCTCTCCAAATAACGGCTTCAGCCGGATCCACAAAAAAGCCTGTGGACAGAACTTTAACTCCATATTTGACCAGCGGAATAATTATGTCTGCGTTATTTTCTCTCTTAACTTCGGGTCTGTACTTTTCAGCATCGAACATCTTGGGTACCGATGGGCCGAAGACATCAGCGTCAAGCAATCCTACACTGTATCCTTTTCTTGAGAGCGCTATTGCGAGGTTTACTGCAATAGTTGTTTTTCCGACACCTCCTTTTCCTGATGATACGGCAATAATGTTAGTTACCTGAGGCAGGACCTCCCTTGGCTTTTCCGCTTGTTTCCCGACTATTACCTTTGGCTCAACTTTTATCTCGTTAATAACAACTTCAGGGCCAAGAGAATCCTTAAGAACCCTGACAATAGTGCTCTTAATTGAAGAAATGAACGGATCGTTTGATTTTTCAGGCGTCAGGGTAAGGGAAATTCCATTATCCCCGGTTTGAATATCCGAAATCATCCCCAGACTAACTATATCTATTTGCTTATCGGGATGAATAATTTTTGCAAGTGATGTTAAAATCTGTTTTTCAGAAAACATAATAAGAATTTATTTTCAATTTATATATTTATTAAAATTGGTTTCAGATAAATGGTCCCTAAATTATCTCATCTTTTTTGCCCCCGCCCCCATGTAGGCGACTTTAAATAAGGGAATTTTCCCCCGCCTTTCCGGGTGGTAAAATTTCCCGGGAGGAGTTAATGTTTTGTAACAGTCTACTGAATCCGCTAACTATTTTTATTTAATTTAAATATAAACAGTTGGCAATTTTACAACTTTTTAGGCAGATTGCAAAATAATTAAGCAAGTTCCGTCAGCGGGTCCCAGAATTTTTCACTGAAATCGACGACCTGGTCATCGTCAACAATCAGACCTTCATTTTCAAGAAGTTGACCCATTAATCGCGGATTTCCGAAGTGAAGTCTGCCTGTCAGAAGCCCTTTATGATTCACCACCCTGTGCGCAGGGATGTATTCCTCGTCGGTATGGCTCGCATTTAAAGCCCATCCGACCATTCGGGCTGAACGTCCGGACCCCAGATAGCGGGCAATGGCGCCATAGGAGGTGACCCTGCCATAGGGAATAAGCCTGGTTACTGCATAGACCCTGGAAAAAAAGTCATCAGGCTCCTTTTTCTTTTTACCAGTCATCATTGATTATTTTTTCTTTATCAAGAAGGAATGAAAGATAATTGATCTTTAGACCACCCTTCAGAAAGATCTTTTCGTAATGAGTTTTTATTAAAAGCATCTCTCCGGGCATGTTCTCCGAATAGAGATCGTTTGTACTGCAGACTATTTCCAGTTTGTTGTGGAGAACTACTTTTTTTGAATAGTTGTACAATTCGTTATTGTCTGTCTTCAGATGGATCAACCCTTTATCCTTAAGGAAGAGGCGGTAACGGTTCAGGAATCCCGGTGAGGTAAGTCTCTTATTTGAATTTTTGCCACCAGGATAAGGATCAGGAAAGGTGATCCAAATCTCATCGGCCTCACCGGCATCGAAAAAGGATCCGATAAATTCTATTCTTGTCCTGAGGAAGGCAACATTTTTCAGGTTTTCCTCATTGGCTGTTTTTGCTCCGCGCCACATCCTTGCACCTTTAATATCTATGCCAATATAGTTGTTCCCCGGAAATCTGGCGGCCAGTCCTACAGTGTACTCTCCTTTCCCGCATCCGAGTTCAAGTATTACAGGATTGGCATTCCTGAAGATCTCTTTTCTCCAGGTTCCTTTTACCGGATGATCGTTCCCGATTACTGAACCTGTTTCAGGCTGGAATACATTACTGAAAGTTCCCAGCTCATTCCATCTGGCAAGTTTATTCTTTCCCACCTGTAATAACTTATTTGGCGTTCTTTTCGATTCTCAAACCGAAGTCATATACGCCATTCAGATCTTCAACACGCATGCCGTGCCGGACAATAAACTGGTATGTTCCTTTTACAGGAAAAAAGACATTGGATTTATAAGGAAGGTTCAATTCATGTATGTCACCTGATCCTTTGCCATACCATTTACCCTTGTCATCGGCAAGAAAGTACTGCAGTGTGTCAGTCAGGAATTTACCGTCAGGGGATGTTGTCCTTACAAAAAGATAAATATTCCTGAAAGGGTATGATGATCCGGTTCTTATTGTGAAGCTGACGTTATCACTGTTCAGGGTATCGGTGACCGGCACCTTGAATTTTGCCACATTCATCAGTTCCCACTTATTCCCTGGCATCGGAATTGAATCGGTGTATACAACATTTGTGTTGCAGGATGATATCATGACAAAGGAAGTCAGTATAAGGAAGAAAGAATATCTATTTGTTCCTTTGGTCATTAAATTTCCTGTTTTTTCTTCTGTTATTATGTTTATTCGGATTAGCTTTTTTCTCAGGGGGATCAAATCTTGTGAGACTGTTATTTTTCAGAAGGTCCTGGGAGACAGGAGAGGAATTAACGGATTCGCTCAATGTCAGCAGCCTTTCAACCTTTTTCCCCCGTCTGTTAATAGCCTGTATCTCCCTGACTCTTTGTACCGGGATTGATATCAGGTTTGCATTGGAATGAGGGTCAGTGGAATACCAGAAGATTCCCTTATGCACTTCAAGTTTTTGGAAATAGGCTGTACAGTCCATCGCCTCCAGTGGGATGTCCCTTGGCGGGAATGATCTCTGTGCATCGACATAACAATCGAGCTCAAAGTTCAGGCAGCATTTCAGTTTACTGCATTGTCCGGCCAGTTTCTGCGGATTCAGCGAAAGTTCCTGGTATTTTGCGTGGGTGGTAGTAACTGAAATAAAATTTGTTATATATGTAGAACAGCACAGCTCACGTCCGCATGCTCCAATACCCCCTATCCTGCCTGCTTCCTGGCGGGCGCCTATCTGCCGCATTTCGATCCTGACCCTGAATTCTTCAGCCAGCACTTTAATCAGCTGGCGGAAATCAACCCTTTCATCAGCTATGTAATAGAATATAGCCTTGGTCTTATCTCCCTGGTATTCAACATCACCAATTTTCATATTCAACCTGAGGTCTTCGGATATCTGCCTGGAGCGAAGCATGGTAGGCGTTTCAAGTTTCTTTGCCTCCTCCCACTTCTGTATATCGACTGGTTTTGCTTTCCTGTAAACCTTTTTCATGTCGTCAGGAGCAGGAAGTACCTTGAGCTTTTTAAGCTGTTCGTCAATCAGGTATCCAGTCATTGATACTCTGCCTATATCGTGACCGGGAGATGCTTCCACAGCTACCAGGTCTCCGATCTCAAGTCTGATGCTATTGACATTTCTGAAAAATCCTTTTCTGGTATTCTTGAACCGGATCTCAACTATGTCATTTTCAACTGGGCTCTCCGGAATGTCTTTAAGCCAGTTAAATGAATCAAGCTTATTGTATCCGGGTTTATATGTTATATCGGGCATCTTGACATCATCAGCCAACTGCCCTTGTATATCTTCGTTGTCTATCATTTAATTCTTCTGTTACAGAATTTACACTGCAAAAGTAGTGATTATTCATATTAATCCAACAAAAGAGATAACAATCAGCGAATGAGTCGGGTAACTTTTAGAACCAGATCCAGGAAAATGATTTTTGCATTGCCGTTGGCTTCGATATGTGCATATGCCAGGTTGAATTCGTCAGTCAGCAAATAGATATTGTTCTGGTTAATGAAAGGGTGAAATTTTGCAGAAAAACTGGCCTCTTCGCCGGCGAGAAATACGGTTTTGTTCTTTTGCTGCCCAAGCGACAACATCAGATTTTCGCGCAATAATCTGAGGGAAAATGAAATAAAATTTTTCTGGGATTCCCTGCCTGTTGAAGCCATCTCTTCCGACCACGTTATCAAAGAAATAATATCACGTTTCCAGGCGTGCCTCATCAGGCTCTTGAAAAAATCGAGGTTTGCCAGGGAAGAAGCCTCATTTTCGCACAACTCAATGGCCCTGATGATGTTCCCGCTGGATACTCTTGCTATATCCGAGGCCTTTTCTGCTGTCAGATGAAATCTCTTGATCAGATAGTTTTCGATTACATCGGCATGGAACGAGGGGATCTTTATCAGCTGACACCTGGAAAGTATTGTAGGGATCACCTTGTCAGGCTCTTCCGAAACAAGAAGAAATAATGTTTTATCAGGTGGCTCCTCAATCATTTTCAGGAGTTTGTTGGCAGTTGACTGGTGCATCTTTTCAGGCATCCAGATGATCATTATCTTGAATTCGGATTCGAAGGTTTTGAGGCTGAGCTTTTTTATGATCTCGGCAGCTTCCGAAGCGAATATCATTCCCTGGGCATTACCTACCTCAATGGAATCAAACCAGTCATTCATTGAAAAGTAGGGAGACTTCCTGACAAATTCCCTCCACTCTTCAATATAGTTGTCACTTACCGGGTCTGAAGCTTTTTTCCCTTTTATTACAGGAAAGACAAAATGCAGGTCCGGGTGAATCAGCTTTTCATATTTTACACACGACTTGCAGGTGCCGCAGGAGTCATTTCCGGTACGGTTCTCGCAGCTGATAAACTTGGCATACGCAAGGGCCAGAGCCACTCCACCGCATCCTGCCGGTCCGGCAAAAAGCTGGGCATGACTTACCCTTTCTTCCTGAACAGAATGGACAAGTTTAGCTTTAATATCAGTTTGTCCGGGTATCTGCGAGAAATTCATTAAATTAATTCTTTCAGGAAAAGACTTTACCTGGTTTATTTAGTTGTCACAATGCAGCAAGGACCTCTTCATAGTCTGGCTCATTGGCCATTTCAATAACTTGCTGGGTGTACGTTACCTTTCCCTGTTCATCAACTATTATTACACTTCGTGCATAAAGGCCGGCAAATAATCCATTAAGTACATCAACACCATACCATTTTCCAAATTCCTGGTCACGGTAGCCGGAAAGGGTAACGACATTGTCAATCCCTTCTGATTCACAGAAACGCTTATGAGCAAAAGGGAGATCTTTTGAAATGCCAAGTACCATAACATTCTTCTTCCCGGCAGCGATCTTGTTGAACCTGCGAAGTGAGGCCGAGCATGTTCCTGTTTCCTGGCTTGGGAATATACTCAGGATCACTTTTTTCCCTTTCAGATCAGAGAGTTGAAGATAAGACATATCAGATTTAACCAGTTTAAAATCAGGAGCTTTACTTCCAATAGCTGGTAAGATTCCAGACGAAGTTACTGCTTCTCCTTTTAGTGTAAGTTTTGCCATAGCGTTTTTTTTCAAATTTAGTCAATAATTTCATAGAGGAACAAATCAAATTCGGGTTAAGTTCATTGAAAAATTTCTTAAAGCCTCATTAGTTATGGAACAGGGTCTTATTAATTTCACAGAGAGCCATCGATAATTATCGGGTAAACTTTTTAAGTTCTGTAATTATCTTAATTTTTCTCAGAAAATTATTTCCAAAAAAAATGTAGGTTTGTAAAAGGAAAAATTATTCTGTTAAATAAAAATATTTTATCTATGAAAATGATTCAGGACTTTAATTTCAAAGGGAAAAAAGCTATAGTAAGGGTTGATTTCAATGTACCTCTTGACAAAAAGACCTTTGTGGTCACGGATGATACCAGGATCAGGGGAGCCTTACTAACCATCAACAAAATTCTGAATGATGGCGGTTGCCTGATACTTATGTCTCATCTTGGCAGGCCTGATGGTCGCATGGAGAAGTATTCCCTGAAGCCTGTGATTCCGGTCCTGGAAAAGCTTTTGGGGAAGAAAGTACTTTTTGCCGATGATTGTCTCGGTGTTTCAGCAGAGACCATGTCGGCTGCCCTGAAGCCCGGAGAAATCCTCCTCCTGGAGAATGTTCGCTTTTATCCTGAGGAGGAGGGGAAACCTGTTCTTCCTGAAAATGTGACCGACGAAGAGAAGAAAGCTGCGAAGGCAGAGATGAAGGTCAGGCAGAAGGAGATGGCAAAAAAACTCTCCGGTTATGCCGGGGTCTATGTGAATGATGCTTTTGGCACTGCACATCGGGCCCATGCCACTACTGCCGTGATGGCAGATTTTTTCCCGACCGAAAACAAAATGTTCGGCTTTCTTATCAATAGTGAACTGGCAGCAATGGATAAGGTCCTGAATAATTCTCAGAGACCATTTACAGCAATAATGGGC
Source organism: uncultured Bacteroidales bacterium (assembly GCA_963789465.1). Classification (GTDB taxonomy): domain Bacteria; phylum Bacteroidota; class Bacteroidia; order Bacteroidales; family VadinHA17; genus LD21. The sequence continues at coordinate 106,808 of CAWBLL010000016.1, read as the reverse complement.
GGGGCAAAAGTATCTGACAAGATTATGCTTATTGAAAACCTTCTGAACAGGGTTGATAATATCATTATCGGAGGAGGAATGACCTATACCTTTATTAAGGCCCTGGGTGGCAGGATAGGTAATTCTCTCTGTGAGGAAGACAAGCTGGATCTCGCGCTGAAGCTTATTGCCAAGGCAAAGGAAAAAAATGTCAATTTCTATCTTCCTGTTGACAGCCTGAATGCCGACAAGTTTGATAATGAGGCCAATACGAGTATAACTGCTGCGGATGCCGTAGAGGATGGATGGCTTGGCCTGGACATCGCTGAAAAGACTATCGAAAAATTTTCTTCCGTAATCGAATCATCAAAGACAATTCTATGGAACGGTCCGATGGGCGTTTTTGAAATGGAAAAATTTTCGAAAGGAACCACCGCGATTGCAAAGGCCATTGCTGCTGCCACTTCAAAAGGAGCATTCAGTCTCATTGGAGGAGGCGACTCGGTGGCTGCAATCAATAAAAACGGGCTTGCAGATAAAGTAAGTTATGTATCTACCGGCGGGGGAGCAATGCTTGAATATATGGAGGGTAAAAAACTGCCGGGAATAACTGCTATCCGCGGAGAATAATTTACAGGTCAGGTGGCCGGGAGTAGGTTCATGGGAGAAATAGTCCGGTCCCCGCCGGTGCTTTATAGTTTTCCCTGATCTAAACTTTTCATTGTATCTTTGCGTTATTAATTTACATCAGTTAATTGTGCAGGCTATGAAAAGGTTGTTTATTCTGTTGGTTTTGGGGACCATGGTTTTCTCAGGTTGTAAAAAATCCGGAACATCATCTCCATCAGGTACTGTTACAATTGATAATACAACCTATCAGTCGACAACCTACTATGTATTCGGATTCTTATTTTCGGAAGCCAAAAAAGTAACAACACTGGAGGATCCGGGTCCTGACATTATTATTTATGTAAATGCTGATACCCCTCCCAACAGGTTGACACTGCAGGCAAATAATCTTAATCCCTCTTTCTTTAAAATCGGGGATTACCCTGATGCCGCATCAGCTTCCACGGCATTCGACGACCTGAGAACCGTTGGGAATTATCAGTGGACAGAAATGGCCGATCCTGTCAGTGCAAACCAGGTATGGGTTTACCGTTCAGGTACTCAAACCTATGCCAAGATAAGGATAATCAGCACTGTTAACGAGGTCAGGAATGACCTGCCATACGGGGAGTGTACATTTGAATGGGTCTATCAGCCGGACGGTTCCACAACCTTCCCCTTAAAATGATCGCATCATTTACAGAGAGAGTCTTCAATATCAGATCACAGGAGGAATTCCTGGAGACCAGCTTAAAAATTTTTAATTATCAATACGAGAGTAATAAGGTATACAGGGAATTTGCCTCACTTCTCAGGAGAGAGCCGGCTACTGTTAAGGGCATAAATGATATCCCGTTTCTACCTGTTGAATTTTTCCGGAATCAGGAAATAATCTCAGGTGAGAGAGCGGTTGAGATTATATTCGAAAGCAGCGGAACTACAGTCTCGACTCCCGGTAAGCACCATGTTACCGATCTGAGGCTCTATGAAATGAGTTTTCTGAATGGATTCAGGCTTTTTTACGGTGATCCTTCAAAATACCTTATAGCCGCATTACTCCCTTCTTATACGGAAAGAGAGGGTTCTTCACTTGTCTTCATGGCTGAACGTCTTATAATGGAAAGCCGCCATCCGGACAGCGGCTTTTACAATGGCAGGGTTGACGATATGCTGAAAGCTATTGAGAGAGCGAAAGAGTCAGGCCCAGGGGTTTTATTGCTCGGAGTAAGTTTCGCCCTGCTTGATCTTGCAGAATCAGGATCTTACGATCTTTCCGGAGTAATTGTTATGGAGACAGGGGGGATGAAAGGAAGGAGAAAAGAACTGACCCGGGCAGAGCTGCATAGTGTCCTTAAAAGAAAATTAAACATAAATACGGTCCATTCGGAGTATGGGATGACCGAGCTGATGAGCCAGGCTTATTCATCCGGAGAGGGTATATTCCATTGTCCTCCCTGGATGAAGATTATGATCAGGGACCCACAGGATCCTCTCACGCTTTATCAGCAGCCTGGAAGAACGGGCGGTATAGATATCATTGATCTGGCAAACATGAATTCCTGTTCATTCATTTCAACCGGTGATCTGGGAAAGCTTTATGAAGACGGAGGATTCGAGATTCTCGGGAGATTCGACAACAGCGACATCAGGGGGTGCAACCTGATGGTTGAGTAAATGCTGCCCAATATAATTGCTAACTATGATTTATAATTCATATAATCAGGCAGTTATCTTAATCAAGGGTTATGTGTATTTTAATGGCGTCTTTAATATTAAATGAAAAACCTAAGCGGCTGATAGGTTGATGGTTCCATATTTTTAATACCAGGCCTGCTGCAACGATAAACAACATATCACCGTCTGAATGCTTCTCCTGCAATATAGGTATCGAAGAATTCCTGAAATTTGCAAATTTTATTATCCTTAATTTTTACCAGGTGAACAAAATCTGATTCATAAACTTTGCCGGTTGGTTTTGCGAGACATTTCATGTATCCGGTAACAGCAACAGAATCGTCGTCGGTAAGAAAGTGTCTGGGTTCAAGTACTAAAATATCTTCTGCATCCTTTCCAATATTTATCCATTCCAAAAAACCGGCATGGCCTGTTCTTGTCCCTCCTGCAGGGTTAAAAGGATTTTCAGGTTCTCCCCATTCAACATCTTCACTTAATAATGCTAAAATTGAAGGGATATCTTTTTTTTTAAAAGCATCATACAGATGTTTTACTAAATCAATCTTTTTATTCATGGTCAAATCTGTTTCTTTTATGTAAAGCCGTGTGATTCAGGTTCAGAGCCTATTGAGATTTATTAAGGCTTTCTCTTTTGGATTTGGGAAGGCTCTCAACAACAATATTGTATGAATGGTCAATCCATTCTGTTATCTGATTATTGCTGATACGCCCTTTGAGGTTAATTCCATTCCAGTGTTGCTTATTAAAGTGATATGCCGGTGTAACCTCAGGAAACTTTTCACGCAGTTCAAGAGCCAGTTCCGGATCACATTTCAGCGTTAATCCCCTGCTATCCTCAGAAAGGTCAAGTAAAGCGAACATCTTTCCTGCCACTTTGAAGACAAGTGCGGTGTCATTGAAAGGGAAACTTTCCGTGACTTCTGGTTTTGCAATGCAATATTCTCTGATGGCTACGATATCCATGACCTAGATCACCTTAGTGTTGGATAAAAGGCATTCTCTATATGGTCGATCTCATGTTCATCTTCTTTTACAACGATTGTTAAAACATCGAAGCGGCTCTCCTTATCGACATTGAATCTGTTGATATAGCCCTCGGCAGCAAATATTATTGATTTCTGTTTTTCGTTGGGTACTGAAGCAGGCACCCCGGCCAGAAATTCTCCCGTTCGGGTCTTCACTTCCACAAAGGCTACAATTTCGTTTTTTTCAGCAATGATGTCAACTTCGTGTTTCCCCCATTTCCAGTTTCTGAAGAGAATTCTGTATCCTGCCTCTTTCAGATAGCTGGTTGCAATATCTTCTCCCCTGGAGCCCAGATCATGTGATTCAGCCATAGTTGATCGTTTTAAGAAGAGAAATTAAATTTCGATCAATTTATTTCTTATTGCAAATAGTATCAGACTTGCAGTGTTTTTCGAATTTGTCTTGCCAAGCAGATTTGCCCTGTGCTTATCAACTGTCCTTTTACTAATAAAGAGAGTTTCTGCTATCTCCTGGTTCGAAAGCCCTTCGCAGATCTTCAGGAGGATCTCTTTCTCCCGTCTTGAAAGATTTGCCGATTTACTTTCATTTTCCCTGTGCTTGATCTTCTGAATGACATGATACAGCAGTTCCTGGGAAAAGTAGCTGCCTCCTTTTTTTACTGTTAGTATGGCATCCTTGACCTCCGATATATCGGAATCCTTAAGCAGGAAACCTTTGGCACCGGCATCAACCATTTTGTAATAATACTCCTCTTCTCCATACATTGACAGAGCAATAATATCAATCTCGGGATAAAGTTTAAGAGCTTTTCTTGTTGCTTCAATGCCGTCCATTTCAGGCATATTTATATCCATGAGAACCAGGTCTGCAGGTGTATGTTTGAGAATTCTCAGAAATTCCTCCCCGTTGGATGCTTCACCTGTGACCTCGAATTCCTGGAATGCATTAAGAAGTATTTTCAAGCCGTTTCGAAACAGCTGGTGGTCATCGGTGATAATTATTTTGATTTTTTCCATTTACAGGTCTGATTAAGAGCATCAATCAATCATTTTTATAAGAGCGCTGGTCCCTTTGCCCGGATTGCTTTCAAGTATGAAAACCCCTTCAACAGTCTTGACGCGGGTCTCGATATTTGATAATCCCATCCCTTTTGTATCCTCCTTGTTCAGAGTGGAAGTATCAAATCCCCGTCCATTATCATTAAACTGCAAGGTAACAAATTTTTCGAGTTTGTTTAGTTCAATCTCTATCCTGGAAGCGCCGGAGTGCAGGATAGAGTTGTTGATCAGCTCACATACAGCCCGGTACATCACCACCTCCTTGTCGTTCTCGAGGCGCTGGTTTTCCATATTTGATTTAAACTCTATTTCAACGGTCTTTGTCTGGTTGATCTTGGTTGTGAAGGCTCCTATTGCGCTCACCAGCCCAAAATTTGAAAGGACATGTGGGCTCAGGTTGTTGGAGATGTCCTTGATCGTACTTAGAGCCTCATTAACAAGATGGTTGGTATTGTTGAGTATCACTGAACCGGAGGTGTCCTTTATTCTGTCAGTCAATGCAGAAAGCGACATTTTTACTGTTGAGAGTATCGGACCCAGTCCATCGTGCAGATCTTTGGCAAAACGTTTCCTTTCATTCTCCTCTGTATTGATTACTGCATTAAGGACTCTCTTTTCAGTGCGTAACCTGTCGCTTTCCGCACGTTTAAGCGATGCGAACAGTTCACGGATCAGTATGACACCCACTATAATCATGAACGAGATCAGTACGCCGATCCATTCGTCAATCATCTGCCAGGTGAAGGAGGGGGTCCCGCGAAGTAATTCAATAAACTGTATTGATTTCCTGACAGCCATAAAAACAAAGGAGAGGGACAACAATATCCATGACAGTCTGTATTTCGTCAGCTTCATGAATCGAAGCGCCACCGATGCGGCTATTATCTGCAGGACAATTGATATGATCAGGGCAATCAGTCTTACCATCTATCATGAATATCTTGATACAAAAATAGAAGTAATTTATTCGATTATCTCAACAAGAGATATAAAATAATGGTGCGACGGTTCAAGGGTTGGGCTGTACGGGGGTGCGACGGTTCAAAGGTTCGTCGTCATACCTCCATACCATCATACCGTCATACCATTGTACCATTGTACCTTTTTTATTACCTTTGGTGGCTTTATTAAAAAACGCCATGAATATTTTATACAATACCGCCATTTTTTTATATACCGCTCTTGTTCACCTGGCTGCCCCTTTCAACTCAAAGGCTTCTCTCTGGGTCAGGGGAAGGAAAGGATGGCAGGCGAGGTTGGAGGGAAAGATCGATACTGCTGACCGGAAAGTTTGGGTTCATTGCTCCTCCCTTGGCGAATTTGAACAGGGCAGGCCAATAATAGAGGAGATAAGGAAGGAGTACCCGGAATTAAAGGTGGTCCTGACCTTTTTTTCTCCTTCAGGCTTTGAAATCAGGAAAAACTATTCCGAAGCTTCCTGCGTGGAATACCTGCCGGCAGATTCCCCTGGCAATGCAAGGAGGTTTCTGGATATCGTAAAGCCGGAACTGGTTATTTTTGTGAAGTATGAATTCTGGCATAATTATATATCTGAGATTTACAACAGAAAAATTCCGTTATATCTGGTTTCGGGGATCTTCAGGCCCGGCCAGCATTTTTTCAGTTGGTACGGATCCTTTTTCAGGGGGATGCTCAGGAAGTTTGAAAAGATATTCGTGCAGGACAGGCAGTCTCTTGAGCTTCTCAGCAGCATAGGGCTGAATAATGTCCTGTCTGCCGGCGACACAAGGTTTGACAGGGTTGTTAAGATTACCGGCACGGCCAGGGATATTCCGCAGATTGAACTGTTCAGGGGAGATGAGAAATTGTTTCTGGCAGGCAGCAGCTGGAAGAAGGATGAAGAGATAATTGCCCGTTACATAAACCGGTATCCGGATAAAATGAAATGGGTATTTGCACCTCATGAGATTGATAAACCAAATGTAGACAGGCTTGAAAAGCTCTTTAATGTAAAGGTTGCGAGGTTTTCCGAATTCAGCAACGATTCCCGGGATGCCCGGGTCCTTATAATAGATAATATAGGTATGCTGTCATCAGCATATAAATATGCTTTTGTTGCCGCTATCGGAGGAGGATTCGGGAAAGGGATCCATAATATACTGGAGCCGGCCTGCTGGAAAATACCTGTTATATTCGGTCCCAACTATAAAAAGTTCAGGGAAGCTGTTGAATTGATTGGACAAAACGGGGCTATGTCTTTTGATTCATATGGAACATTTTCGGAAATTCTTGATAAATTGATCTCGGATGAGGCCTTTTATTCAAATTCTGCCGCCACAGCCGGTAAGTATATAGCTGAAAATACGGGGGCAACTGCCATAATTTTGCGTGAGATTTTCAAATGAAACCATAATCGGCGATTTTTCTCCCCACTGTCAGGAATGATTTTTACCCGTCTGCAAAGGGCGTATTAGGCCTTATTTATATAGTTTTTCCGACTGATTTTTCTGCCGTTTTATATCCTCTTCCGCCAAATCATGATTAAGGATTTGAAGGCTAAATAAATAAGGATAGTTCATTGAACAATTGCCTGCATTAACTGTTTAAGCTTATGGCGTTTAACCCTTAAACCGCAGAGGTGCAGTCTTTTACGGAAAAGTTAATAACTAAGATGTCAAATGTTAATAAACTTAAATTTTAACTCTTGGATTGAGGTACATGCTTGTTTAATTTAGCGATTACCCGCTTAAAAAATCAGTGGTCGTTTAATCTCATTAAAATCAGAGAATAACAAAAACTATGGAAGATCTATTTGTCCAGGAATCAGCTATTGGGACTGAAAAAACGACGAAAGTACAGTCAGCATCCTCAGACCAAGACAAGGGTGAATTAAAAGAGATGAAAAAGATAAAGGAAACAGGCAAAGAAAAGGCTGTTTATTCACACGAAGAAGTGGTTGATGCAAGTATTCAATACTTCAAGGGTGATGAACTGGCAGCACGGGTATGGGCAAACAAATATGCGCTTAAGGATTCTTTCGGGAATCTTTATGAAAAGACACCTGATGATATGCATAAGAGGCTTGCCCGTGAAATTCACCGGATAGAGATGAAGTATAAGAATCCATTGTCGGAGGATTTGATTTACAGTGTTCTGAAGGATTTTAGGTATATCGTTCCGCAAGGAGGTCCCATGACAGGTATAGGCAATGATTATCAGATAGCCTCCCTGTCGAATTGTTTTGTTATTGGAAATGACGGATCTTCTGACTCCTATGGGGGAATAATGAAGATCGACCAGGAGCAGGTTCAGCTTATGAAGAGAAGGGGAGGCGTAGGTCACGATCTATCTCATATCAGGCCTAAAGGAACCCCGGTTCTGAACAGCGCATTAACCTCTACAGGGGTTGTACCTTTTATGGAAAGGTACTCAAACTCCACACGTGAGGTGGCACAGGATGGCAGACGCGGAGCGTTAATGCTGTCGATATCCATTAAACATCCCGACTCAGGAAAATTCATCGATGCAAAGCTTGAAAGCGGTAAGGTAACGGGAGCAAATGTCTCTGTAAAGCTTACCGATGATTTCATGGAGGCTGTGGAGAAAAAGACACTTTTCAGGCAGCAATATCCTATAAAATCAGATAATCCGAAGTTTGTAAAGGACATTGACGCCTTAACCCTCTGGACGAAGATAATTCACAATGCATGGAAATCGGCAGAACCCGGCGTACTGTTCTGGGACACCATAATAAGGGAAAGCGTTCCCGACTGTTACGCTGACCTCGGATATGCCACTGTGTCGACAAATCCCTGCGGTGAAATACCTCTCTGTCCTTACGATAGTTGTCGCCTGCTGGCTATAAATCTATTCAGTTATGTAAATAATCCCTTTGCAAAAGAAGCTGAATTCGATTTTGAATTATATAAAGAACATATAGGACTTGCTCAGAGAATGATGGATGACATTATCGATCTTGAACTTGAAAAGATAGATGCCATTCTTTCAAAAATTGATGCCGATCCGGAAAGGGAAGATCTGAAACATGTGGAAAGAAATCTCTGGACAAATATCAGGAAGAAATCAGAAGAGGGAAGAAGAACCGGTATTGGCATAACGGCAGAGGGCGACATGCTTGCCGCGCTGGGTTTGAGATACGGCACCGATGATGCTACCAGTTTCTCGGTTGAAGTTCATAAGACCCTTGCACTGGAAGCCTACAAATCCTCAACGTATCTTGCAAAGGAGAGAGGTCCGTTTTCTATCTACGACGCCGGGCGTGAGGTAAATAATCCATTCATTCTCAGAATGAAAGAGGCTGATCCTGTCATGTATAATAACATGGTTAAATTCGGACGAAGGAATATTGCCCTTCTTACAATAGCCCCTACAGGCACAACCAGTCTAATGACCCAGACAACTTCAGGTATCGAACCTATCTTTTCAACTTTTTATAAGAGAAGAAGAAAGGTAAATCCAAATGATAAGGATGTAAAGGTTTCATTCCAGGATGAGGTGGGTGATTCCTGGGAAGAATTCAATGTATTTCATCATAAGTTTGTTGACTGGCTTAAGCTGAACGGTTATGATTCAGATGAGGTTACCAGAATGAGAGATGAGGAAATTGAATCAATAATTGCCAAATCACCTTATTACAAAGCCACGGCAAATGATGTTGACTGGATTGCAAAGGTGAAGATGCAGGGCGCCATCCAGAAATGGGTCGATCATTCGATCAGCGTTACCATTAATCTTCCTGCTGAGGCAAAAGAGGAACTGGTAAGCGAACTCTATCTTACAGCCTGGAAATCAGGATGCAAGGGAGCTACTGTATATCGCGACGGATCCAGAAACGGGGTACTTATTGCCGGTAAGAATGATATGCGGCCCGAGCGCCCGAAAAGACCCAAAGCTCTTGATTGTGATGTAATAAGATTCAATATTAACGAAGAAAAATGGATTGCCTTTGTTGGACTGAAGGAAAGCCGGCCTTATGAGGTCTTCACGGGGATGGCCGAGGAGGAGATTTTCCCGATTCCAAAGAGCATAGTGAAGGGAAAGATCATCAAGATAAAGAGTGATAACGGAAAAACACGCTATGACTTTCAGTATACTGACAAATATGGTTATAAGAAAACCATTGAAGGTTTGTCTCACATGTTCAATTCCGAATTCTGGAACTACGCCAAAGCTGATTTCCGGAGTTCTGAGACATGAGATGCCGATTGCCGATGTGGTAAACCTTATCCAGTCGCTCAGGCTCGACAGTGAGTCAATAAATAACTGGAAGAATGGTGTTGAAAGGGCATTGAAGAGATATATTCCAAACGGTACAAAGGCCAAGGGCAAATGTGGTGAATGTGGTTCGGAAAACCTTGTATATGAAGAAGGATGCCTGATCTGCAAGGACTGCGGGTCATCCAAATGCGGCTAGGAGACCGGATAACCGGGGAGTGTTTATAATTCAGAAGGGTGCTGTAATGGCACCCTCTTTTATTTGTGTCAATCTGGGCAATCAGGAGGGCATTTTTTTATTTCCCGAAGATTAGCCTGATTTTCCGGGATAACTATTTAATGACCCCCAATTCCTTCCCTGTTTTTTCAAATGATCTCACAGCCATCTCAAGGTGCTCCATCTCATGAGCTGCCGAAAGCTGAACCCTTATCCTGGCCTGACCCTTGGGAACGACAGGATAATAAAAGCCAATTACATAAATGCCTTCATCGAGGAGTTTTGCGGCAAACTCCTGGGACAGTTTTGCATCATAAAGCATAACGGCACAAATTGCGGACCTGGTGGGCTTAATATCAAATCCGGCCTTTCTCATGGCAGAAATGAAGTATTCTGAGTTACGGTGAAGCTTATCCTGTAACTGATTGGTTTCAGTCATCATATCTATCATCCTGATACCTGCTGCAGCAACCATTGGAGGTATTGAATTTGAAAACAGATAGGGCCTGGATCTCTGTCTGAGGAGCTCAATAATTTCCTTCTTCCCTGTGGTAAAGCCGCCGATTGCTCCGCCAAATGCTTTCCCCAGAGTACCGGTAATGATTTCAACTTCTCCCCGTATATCATAAAGTTCCGTCACACCCCTTCCGGTATTGCCAACGACTCCGGCAGAGTGGGATTCATCGACCATAACCATTGCATTATATTTGCCAGCCAGTGCAGTTATCTTGTCTACCGGGGCTACATTCCCATCCATGGAAAATACCCCGTCGGTCACAATAAGTCTGAATCTCTGTGCCTGTGCAGCAACAAGCTGTTTCTCCAGATCATCCATATCGGCATTCTCATACCTGTAACGCTGTGCTTTGCACAATCTGACCCCATCGATAATGGATGCATGATTGAGGGCATCGGAGATAATTGCATCCTCTTCAGTGAGAAGGGGTTCAAAGACACCTCCGTTGGCGTCAAAGCATGCGGCATACAGAATAGTATCCTCGGTGCCGAAAAACCCTGCAATTTTTTCCTCCAGCTCTTTATGAAGATCTGTGGTGCCGCATATAAACCTTACCGACGACATCCCATAGCCATGATCGTCAAGTGCAGATTTTGCAGCTTCAATGAGTGAGGCATTGTTTGACAGCCCAAGGTAGTTGTTTGCACAGAAGTTCAGCACTCTTTTACCTGAGTCAAGTTCAATCTCTGCACCCTGAGGTGATACGATAACCCGTTCGTTTTTATACAACCCGGCTTCTCTTATCTCATTTAAGATATTGACCAGCTGTTTCTGAAAATTTTTATACATGATTGTTTGAATTATGTAGTTAGTGAACTGGAGATTTTGAAATGTTTGTCTGGATAATTTCAGCACCAAATCCCCCGGCCTTGCTCTGCCCAGACCATGCCAGGGTGAAGGCGGATTTATGGAATTACTGTAAGTTGTTAAGTCCTCCCTGCGGAGTTTTGTGGCAGAAATGGAGTACCTCAAAAACTTCAATCCCAGTTCAGAATAACCTTTCCGCAGTTGCCCTGCTCCATAGCATCGAAGCCCTTCTGAAAATCATCTATACGGAAATGGTGAGTGATAACAGGATTCAGATCTATTCCTCCAATTATCATCTGTTCCATCTTATACCATGTCTCCCACATCTCACGGCCATAGATTCCTTTAAGTGTTATTGCCTTGAAAATAATTTCACTCCAGGGCACCTCGAAATTGGAAGGCAGCAGGCCGAGCAGGGAAACGGACGAACCATTATACATGTTGCTTATCATCTCAACAAAAGCCTTTGGAGAGCCTGACATCTCCAGTCCTATGTCAAAACCTCTCATTCCAAGTTTCTTAACGGCATCGGAGATCTTCTCTCCCCTGGATGGATTTACAGTAAGGGTAGCGCCCATTTTCTTTGCAATATCAAGACGGTAATCGCTCAGATCACTGGCCACAATGAACCTGGCACCTGCAAACCTGGCAATTGCAACGGCCATACTTCCGATAAGTCCCGATCCGGTTATAAGCACATCCTCTCCGAGAAGCGGGAATGACAATGCCGTATGGGTGGCATTTCCGAACGGATCCATTATCGCGGCCCAATCGTCCGGTATTCTGTGGTCGAGAGGTATGACATTTTGTGAAGGGAGCTTCAGATATTCTGCAAATGAACCGTCAATATGCACGCCTATCCCAATAGAATTTTCGCATACATGTTCCTTCCCTCTCCTGCAGTTGCGACAATGGCCGCAGGCGAGATGACCTTCCCCTGTAACTCTTTCGCCGATTTTAAGATTGGTGACACCTGCTCCCATTTTCTCAATATGTCCCATATATTCATGGCCAATTACCATTGGGGTCCTGATGGTGCGCTGAGACCATTCATCCCATTCATAGATATGCAGATCGGTACCGCATATTGCTGACTTACTGATTTTGATTATCACATCGTTAAGTCCGGGTTCGGGAATTGGTACCTCCTCCATCCAGAGTCCCTTTTCTCTTCTTGATTTTACAAGGGCTTTCATCGTCTTTATATTATTCATTCAGGTTGAAATATTATTTTTTGTTTTAATTGTTCTGCAGCACAAAATTAATACAAATCCATGCGGAAAAAGCTGATTTTTGTAATACTATTATTTGTTACACGGTTTGCATATCTTTGCATATATTTCAAAAGCTTTCAGCACGCTATGGCACAGGTTAGAGTACGATTTGCCCCGAGTCCCACTGGCCCCCTTCATATCGGGGGAGTCAGGACAGCACTATATAACTATCTATTTGCGAAAAAGAATAATGGAACATTTATTCTGAGGATTGAGGATACCGACCAGTCCAGATATTACAAAGGTGCGGAGGAATATATCATGGAGTCTCTTCAATGGTGTGGTATCAGGGTAGATGAGGGAATAAGGGAAGGTGGTGAATACGGACCATACCGGCAGAGTGACAGGAAGTCAGTCTACAGGCAATATGCCGACATGCTTGTCGAAAAAGGAGATGCATATTATGCTTTTGATACTCCTGAGCAGCTTGAGACATTAAGGAGAGAATCTGAAAAAGAGGGGATGACTTTTATCTATAATGCCAGAGTGAGGGATAAGCTGAATAACTCTCTTTCCCTTGACGAATCAGAATGGAGAGAAAAACTGGATAGTGGAGAACCCTATGCAATACGTTACAGGATGCCTTCTGATGAGGATATTCATTTAGATGATCTTATCCGCGGACATATGGTTGTAAATACCGGCACACTTGATGATAAGGTTCTGTTCAAATCTGACGGGATGCCAACATACCATCTTGCCAATATTACCGATGACTATCTGATGAAGATAAGTCATGTAATACGCGGAGAGGAATGGCTCCCTTCACTGCCTCTGCATATCATGCTCTACAGATCATTCGGATGGGAACCCCCGCTGTTTGCGCACCTGCCCCTGTTACTGAAGCCAGACGGGAAAGGTAAGTTAAGCAAACGGGACGGTGATAGACTGGGATTTCCTGTATTTCCCTTATATTGGCCATATGGTGAGACTGCCAGGGGTTATAAAGAGGATGGATATTACCCTGAGGCTTTCGTAAATATGCTTGCTCTGCTGGGATGGAACCCGGGTACAGAGCAGGAGCTGTTTTCGATGGAAGAACTGATTGAAGCTTTCTCACTCGACAGAGTACATAAGTCGGGTTCACGGTTCGATCCTGAGAAGGCTAAATGGTTCAACCATCAATATCTCCAAAAGCGCAGTAATAATCAGCTTGCAATTGAGTTCAGGGAAATCCTTAGGGCAGAGGGGTATTTCGTAGATATAGTTGAGATTGAGATTCTTATTAGTCTTGTAAAAGAGAGAGTAAGCTTCGTGAGGGATATCTGGGAACAGACGGATTTCTTCTTTAAGGCTCCTGAGACATATGATCCTGAGGTAATTAAAAAGAGGTGGACAGAAGATTCCGCAGGTCTTCTTACAGAACTGCGTGATCTGATCGCCGATATAAATGATTTTTCATCCGCATCGGCAGAAGATGTTGCCAGAACCTGGATTGAAAAGAATGGGTATAATATGGGTGCTGTGATGACCGTACTCAGGCTGGTAGTTGTTGGTGCATCAAGGGGGCCTCATATATTCGATATCATTGGATGGATCGGGAAGGAGGAGACAATCAACCGGATCAACAGGGGGATTGCTACAATCGGCAATCAGACATGATGAAGCATCCATTGCCGGGAGACTATATAGATATCCATACCCATGGCTCAGTAGATGTTCCGGGTATCTTTGTCCTGGAAAACCTCATGGCCCATGAGGTAAGGATTCCTTCAGATCTGAATTCATTGGCCTGTACCTATGGCATACATCCCTGGCACCTGACCGCGGATACTCTCGCCATACTGATAGAAAGGGTAGAGTCAGTAGGATGTTCAAATAATCTGGTGGCTTTTGGCGAGGCTGGCTTTGATAAGCTGCGGGGACCAGGTATTGAAATCCAGGAAAAAGCATTCGAAGCTCAGGTATTAATATCCGAGGAGCTCAATAAACCACTCTTTATTCACTGTGTCAGGGCCTGGGATGAACTTTTGCATGCCCATAAAAGACTCAGGCCAGGCATGCCCTGGCTTATCCATGGTTTCAGGGGTAGTCCGGAGCTGGCTTTGCAACTTCTTTCGAAAGGCATGTATCTCTCCTTCTGGTTCGATTTTGTTATAAGGCCGGAATCTGCAAAATTACTGAGAAGTCTGCCGGAAGAGAGAATCTTTCTTGAGACGGACGGCGCTGACATTGATATCCGGTCAATTTACAAAAAAGTTGCCGCCGATCTGGGCAAGGAGGAGGATGAGTTAGTTACAGCCATCCTGAAAAATTATTATAACTTTTTTAATGTAATAAGATGACCGATTGGCTTGAACGGACAGAACTGATCCTCGGGGAAGAGGGGCTGGATAAGCTCAGAAGAGCCAGTGTGCTTGTTGTGGGATTAGGTGGTGTAGGGGCTTATGCGGCAGAGATGATCTGCAGGGCTGGTGTAGGCAAGATGACAATTGTTGACGGGGATGTCATCATGATATCCAACCGCAACAGGCAACTGCCTGCCCTTTGCAGTACAGAAGGCCTGGCAAAGTCTGAAGTAATGGCCAGGAGACTGAAAGATATTAATCCTGCATTAGAACTGACTGTAATCCAGGAATATATCAAGGATGAAAGGATTACTGAAATACTTGATACAGGATTTGATTGGGTAGTGGATGCCATTGACACCCTTTCCCCTAAAATATTTCTTCTTTATCACAGCCTCCGTAGAAATTACCGGGTCGTAAGCTCAATGGGAGCCGGAGGCAAATTCGATCCCAGCCTGATAACCATAACTGATATTTCAGCTACAACTGATTGCCCTCTGGCCCGGATACTCAGGAAACGGCTGCACCGGCTGGGTATAAGGGATGGATTTACTGCTGTATTTTCTCCCGAAGCTGTCGACAAGAGCAGGATACTGCCCCTGAAGGGTGAAAGAAACAAGGCGTCGGTAGTAGGAACCATATCATATATGCCTGCCGCTTTCGGGATTGCCTGCGCATCGGAGGTCATCAGGGGGTTGGCTGGTGTGTAGCTTCTTCAGCTATTTTTTTCAGTGATCCCTTTGGGGATCATAAAATATCTGATTATTTTATAACTTCCCTTTTCAAAATTATGTATAAATGAAATCCCTGAAGGAAATATCATGGCTGAAACCTGAAATTTTGTTTTTGGCTATGTTCAGTGTGTTTATTCATCTGATATTCATTAATAATCTTGAATACCATCGCGATGAGCTTCTCTATTTTTCACTGGGCATGCACCCTGCCGCAGGATATTTCTCCGTGCCGCCGCTTACTGGCCTGGTAGCATGGTTGATGGAGCATATTTTTGGTTATTCGGTTTTTGCCGTGAGGTTTTTTCCTGCCCTGTTAAGCGGTCTGATGATAATAATTTGTGCTGCTATGGCTCGGGAATTAGGTGGCTCGTCATATGCTTCCTCTCTGTCGGGGATCGGACTCCTTGTATCAATATTTTTCATGCGTGCATTCAGTATGTTCCAGCCTGTTGCCATTGAGATCTTCCTGTGGACGCTTTTAATTTACATGGTTATAAGATATATAAATACCAGTCAGGATAAATACCTGCTCCTCTTTGGAATAGCCGCAGGAGTGTCATTGCTGAACAAATACCTTGCAGCTATGCTTTTGATTGGGTTACTGGTTATCATACCTTTTACAAAATACCGTATAGTGTTCAGTAAAAGAATGTTCCGGGCGGGTATTGCAGCCGGATTCCTGATCTTCCTTCCGAATCTCATCTGGCAGGTAATCAAAGGCTTTCCTGTCTTTCACCACATGAATGAGTTGTATAACACCCAGCTTGTTCATATGAGTTATCCCCTCTTCCTTTCGGAGCAGCTGCTGATGCCATTTGCCGGTGCTATTCTAACTATTGCCGGAATTATATTTCTTCTGTCCGGAGAGAAAATGAGAAGATTCAGGTTTCTTGCTTTTCTTTCCTTGTTTGTTATTTTTGGCTTGATGTTGCTGAAGGGGAAAAGTTATTACACTCTGGGGATCTTCCCTCTTTTGATAACATCGGGCGCAGTGGCATATGACAAATGGCTGAAAGGCAGAGTGGTCAGGATATTGCTCCCGGCTCTCCTGGTACTTATTACGCTGCCGGTGGTGCCTATGGGTTTGCCGGTATATGGGATCCGGGGCCTTATACAGTACTTCGGCAAGCTTGACAAAAAGTACGGCATTGATACGGGAAGACGTTTTGAAGACGGATCAATACACTCCCTGCCGCAGGACTATGCCGATATGCTGGGATGGGAGGAGATGACTTCTCTTGCTGCAAAGGCATACGGTATGACCGATGACAAGGAAGCTTCTTTTATTTATGCTGAAAATTATGGCGAGGCAGGTGCCATAACCGTCATTGGTAAGAAATACGGGCTTCCACAGGCTCTGAGCTTCAATGAGAGTTTTCAGTACTGGATGCCGGAACACTTTAATCCCGACATAAAATCAATTGTTTATATAAACCGGGAACCCGGGAAAGATATAGAGGCCCTGTTCAGGAAAATTACACTTGTGGGGCGTGTTGACAATCCTGATGCCAGGGAATTTGGAGTTGGCATTTTCTTTTGTGAAGAGCCGGCTGAAAGTTTTAATACCTTCTGGCAGGCCAGACTTAAGGAGTTTAAGAACAGGAAATGAGTAATCTTAATTCTCTTCACACTTTTCCCAGTGGGAGGATTATTTTACCATAAACCTCATTTAATACCTGGGCTGCGGATGCATATAGAGCGGAAAGTCCGCAGAAAACACCCTCAATACCGGCAGTCACTTTTACAGCCTTTATCCCGGTAAAGTCGCCAATGGCAAGAAGGACAAAAAGAATTACCAGTGAACCGAAAACTGTCTGAAGAGCTCTGTTTAGACGAAGAGTCCCAACGAACATAAATAAGGTGAATAATGCCCAGATCAGAAGAAACCAGCCCATTGCTACTTCATCAGGTTTTAATCCGGCACCTGCTGCGGTTCTGGGAAGCAGCCAGATGATAACCAGGGCTATCCAGAATGAACCATAGGCGGTAAAAGCAGTGGCTCCGAAAGTATTATTCTTTTTCCACTCCTGAATTCCCGCTATTATCTGCGCTATTCCTCCAACAAATATCCCCATTCCAATAATCATGGAATTAAGTTCATATAATCCTGCATTATGGAGATTCAGTAAGACAGTAGTCATGCCAAAGCCAAGAAGGCCAAGGGGAGCCGGATTTGCTGTCGTGTCCTTCATGGAAACAGGTGATTCTGATATATTCATTTTCCTGGGGTTAATGATCTGTTATAACTGTGTGTGGGAAAAGGCAATAGGGCTAAAACAGAAATTAATGGTTCTTTGTTCATTAATTTATGATCCATATTTGAATTATTTAAAGCAGGAGAGAACTATATTCATGCTTTCATGCGTAGCAGGGGGAAAAAATAAAGAGATAAAATTAAACTGTTGAAGTACTGCTTATCTTATAATTATTTTATAACTTGGAGGATATTTACCTGAATTCTAACCAAATAATTCAAAAAAATGAGAATCCTTACCACCGGGTTTGTTTTTTTCGTTATCTGGTGCTTCGTTTCCGCCTGGCTCTATAATGATAATGTTCTGCCTGCCCTGAGGAAACCGGTAACGGTACAAACAATTCCTGAAACACCTTCATCTGAGGCAGATTCTTTAATGAAAATTAAAGCATCCATGCCAGAGAATCTACTGATCTACTTTGAATTCGATAAGTCAAAATTCAAGCCTGATCCGCAAACTGATAACAGCGTCTCCCGCTTAAAAGCCTGGCTGGCTGAATACCCATCCTCTATGCTCACTGTAACAGGGCATACCGATCTGGTGGGCACTGCAGACTACAATTTCAAACTGGGAATGAAGAGAGCACAAGCGGTTGGCAATTACCTTGAAGATCAGGGCGTGAATTCCAACCGGCTACTTTTGGACTCAAAGGGTGCTGGCGAGCCTGCCGCTGACTACCTCACGGCAGAAGATAGGGCAAAGAACAGAAGAACTGAAATATCAATAAAAATGCAATAACATGACACAATCATTTATACTCCTTATTCAGTCTGTTGCAGGAGCGGTAATCACAATTATAGCTTTGCTTCTGGTAGCAGCAATCATAGGTTATTTTACTGCATGGTACTATGCAAAGTCGGTTTATACTCCTGTAATAAAAGGGCTTGAGGCAGATAAGGAGAATCTTACAGTACAGGTGGAAGGGTTGAATGAGGATGTGAGGAAGCTCAATGATAAAATTGAGGATCTGAATTCCAGGATAAGCAAGCTTGAAGAGGAACTTGCAGATAAGGATAAAGAGCTGGAGAGACTCATAAAAGCAGAGGAATAAGCCATTGGAGGCTTTCCTATCATACTGCAGATACTATTAAAGGTTCTGTTCAATTCCTTTTCTGAAGGGAAATAGTTATTTTCGTCTTCCCGTATAAGTTCTTATCCGGGAGATAAACTTTTCCTGACCTATGCCTGTTTAGTAAGGGGAACAAGGATATGGTCGTTCAATACAGGAATCAATATTTTATAACTATGAGACCGTTTATTTTAGCAGAAACAAACTGGAAAACGATAAGGAATCAGGAAATTGAGCTTGCCGTACTGCCCTGGGGGGCAACTGAGGCTCATAACCTGCATCTGCCTTTTTCCACCGACAATGTTATGGTTGATAAAATTGCAGCTGAATCGGCACAGATTGCCTGGGATAAGGGAGCCAGGCTGGTAGTATTGCCTGCGATACCTTTTGGAGTCAACACCGGACAGATGGATATCAGGTTAAATATAAACATGAATCCAAGTACTCAACTTGCGATTCTGGATGATGTTACCGATGTGCTTAACAGGCATGGAATTTATAAGTTTCTGATCCTGAACGGGCATGGAGGAAACGATTTCCGCCAGATGATTAGGGAACTGGGGCTGAGGTATCCCAGGATGTTTATCTGCACTATCAACTGGTACAAATCATTCAATAATGGCGATTTTTTCGAGAACAGCGGAG
This sequence comes from uncultured Bacteroidales bacterium, assembly GCA_963789465.1. Classification (GTDB taxonomy): domain Bacteria; phylum Bacteroidota; class Bacteroidia; order Bacteroidales; family VadinHA17; genus LD21. Next base: position 87,478 of record CAWBLL010000016.1, on the reverse strand, counting down.
GGCATGCGGATGAAATGGAAACCAGCTTGATGCAATATGTAGCGCCTGAGCTTATCCTTCCCTTAAATGAGGCTGGTAGTGGTGAAGGTAAGAAATTCAGGATCAAAGCTTTTAATGAAGGATGGGCATGGGCCGAACGCAAGTGGAGCCAGGTAACCTCCGATACCGGTATTGGTAATCCTTTTAAGGCCACTGCCCTGAAAGGTGAAAGATGCTTTAGTGAAATTGTTGAAAAGATCGGAAATGTCCTTGTTGAATTGGCAAAAGCAGATATTGCTGATATGTATGAATAGCCTGATGAATGGTTACTGATTAGCCCGGAAGCATTTATTCAGCAAGCGGAGTTAACTGTAATTTTCTGAATTCGACTTCCGATCCTTCAGCCTGAATAGCTATCTGGCCCTTATCTGCCGTACAGTCGAATCCATAATTTACCATATCTCCATTAACCCATACCCTGATCTCTCTGCCCCGGCATTCAATTTCCATAGTGTTCCATTCACCGACAGGTTTTTCCGAATTATCAGTCAAATTTGGGATCCTCCTGTTTTTACCCTCTGAAATTCCCCATGTATCCTTTGGACCCCGCCTTGCTTCCATATCAGGTACCTTGATATCTTCCATAATACACCAGAAATCACCTGCATTTTTATTCTCCATCTGTACTTCAATTGACTGGGGAAACATACTGTAGAGGGCTCGCGGTTTTGAGGCATGTACCAGCACACCACAATTGCCTGGTTTGGACGCAAAACGATATTCTACCAAAAGGCGGTAATTCATGTAAACTTTGTCGGTAATAAGGTGTCCTCCCGGTGTACCAAGACTGACCAGCAATCCGTTCCGGACTATAAACGGGCTATTTACTTTTGGATCTTTATCCATTTCAGGAACATCAGCATGCCAGCCTTTAAGGTCAACACCATCAAAGAGGCTAAGCGGTTTAGGTTGAGCTTGAGATTTAAATACAAAGGCAAAAAGCGCAATTATTACAATTATAAGTTTTCTCATTTCCAATTCCTCCTGAAATTTAATGTATTAGGACAGTGTTGTCAAATATCTGACTGAATAGTCTGTTTTGAGACATCAGTAAATTTTTTTATAATAGACAAAGATATTAAAATTTCACCGATCCTGATTATAGCTCAAGGCCTGTTGTGTGTTCAACATTTAACCATTGTAATGGGTGGGATATTTTTATTTATGAATATGTCCAAAAGAGATATCGGTTTCCTATCTTTATCTTGAAAAAATTATGATGGATCAAAATTTTTTATTTTAAATAAACGGATTAAATGAAAACTTCAAGGAGAACATTTGTAAAAGCCGGTACCCTGGCTGCATTCGCGACAGCCTTCCTTCCCGGATCGCTCTTCGCATTGGCGAAAGCTAAGGGAATTGTCGGACTTCAGCTTTACTCGGTGCGTGAGGATATGTTAAAGGATCCTGTCGGAACTATGAACCATCTGGCAAAAATGGGCTATGTTTATGTGGAACATGCAAATTACATTGACCATAAATTTTATGGCTACAAGGCTAAGGAATTCAGAAAAATCCTGGATGGTCTGGGCCTTAAAATGATAAGCGGCCATACTGTTATGGGTAAACAGCACTGGGATGTAGCAAAGCAGGATTTTTCAGACAGCTGGAAACAGACTATTGAGGACGCGGCAATACTCGGTCAGAAGTATGTTATAAGCCCTTCAATGGATTCCACTATGAGAGATACCTATGATGATTTCAAGCGCTATATGGGTGTTTTCAACAAGTGCGGGGAGCTATGCCAAAAACATGGGATGAAATTCGGTTATCATAATCACGACTTTGAATTCAGTGAAAAGCTTAACGGAGAGAAACTGTTCGACATTATGATGAAGAGTATGGATCCGAAGCTGGTTGTTGTGCAGCTCGATATCGGGAACCTCTACAATGGCGGAGCAATAGCTCTTGATGTAGTCAACCAGTACCCCGGCCGATTTGAAAACGTTCATGTGAAGGATGAAATCAAAGCCACCAGCGGGAATGAAAAATATGAAAGCACAATTCTTGGTGAGGGGATAGTTGATACGAAAAAAGTTATTGATACAATGACAAAAATAGGCGGTACTACCTGTTATATCATCGAGCAGGAATCATACCAGGGTAAATTACCTTTGGATTGTGTGAAGACAGATCTTGAAATAATGAAAAAATGGGGATATTGAGCTGAATAATCCTGATCCTTCGAGGGCTGAGGTAAAGCTGTTCCACAATAGGTCCACAATACTTTAGGAATGGCACACTTCTTGTGCAAACTATTTTATACTAATTCCGTAACCATGGTGAAGATAAGTCATACTCTTCTGATTGGCATGATCATATTGCCCCTCTTTTCGATGTTGTCACGTTGTGAAAAACCAGTTTCACAGGAATATGGATTTCTGGAAGGGCTGATCAGGATTGGACCGATTTGTCCGGTAGAGACCGATCCCCCCTCCCCTGAATGCATGCCTACGGCGGAAACTTTTAACGCATACCCGATAGGGGTTTGGAGCGCTGACGGAACTGAAAAGATTTTAGTATTGTCACCTGCCCTGGACGGGTCATTCAAAGTGAAACTGCATCCGGGTCAATATCTTGTCAGACTTGATAGGGTTTCTACAATTGGAGGCAGTAATCTGCCGATTGAAGTTGGGATAAACGCCCTTGAAAAAACGATTCTGGACATTGATATCGACACAGGGATCAGGTAAAACAAATTCCTCTCCGTAGGGTTATTATATGTGATGAGGGCTGATATTATTCTGATACTGTTTTTCACGTTTTATACTGTGACCGGTCAGATAACCGGAAGGGTGACTGATGCATCCACTGATGAGGCGATTAAAGGAGCCCACATTATATCTGGCAGGTTAAGTTCTGTTTCAGGATCCGACGGCACCTTTTCAATAGGGAAATCCGAATACGTTTCAATCATTGCAGAAGGATACAGGGGAGTTAACATAAAGACAGATACGCTAAAGTCGCGCAAGGGAATGATTGTGATCCCCCTTCAGCAACTGAAATACAATCTTTCGGAGGTCAGGGTAAATGCCTATTATAATCCCGAGAAACTGGTATCCGTTGCCGGGGCTGTGACAGTTGTGCAGGTGGATTCGCTTCAATATGGAGGCTATAATATTGTATCATCCCTTGCAGAAAGTCCGGGCCTGATCATCCAGGAGGCTACGCCGGGAACAATGAAGCTTACTCTAAGAGGGATAGGCTCCCGATATGCCTACGGTACAAAAAAAATCAAGATGTTCTTTGATGGAATTCCCCTCTACAGCGCTGAAGGCGAAACCTATTTCGATGATATCAGTCCGGAGTACCTCAGCCGGATTGAGATTTTACGAGGTCCTGCCTCCAGTATCTATGGTGCATCACTTGGTGGAGCTGTCGTTCTTTATCCACGACGACCTGATTATGGTCATACGGAAATGAGTCTGATAAGTTCCGCGGGATCTTTCGGCTACCTGAAGAACACCCTTACTTCTTCGACTAGCAATGGTAAAGGCGATCTTCTGGTTTCTCTTACAAGCATAAGATCTGACGGCTATCGTAAAAACAGCAGCTACTGGCGCAATTCAATGCTCCTGAATTATAATCATGTTATCGGGAATAAACTCAAGGGTTCCCTGCTTATAACCGGCTCTCTGACAGAAGCTCAGATCCCAAGTTCCATTGATTCTGTTACCTTTGTCTCGCATCCTGAAGCTGCGGCTCCCCAGTGGCTAAAGACCAAGGGCAATAAACATCCTGACAGGATTTTATTGGGCTATAAACTGAAATACCAGCCAATAGCTGATCTGGAATTCACTACTTCGCTTTTTGGTACTTTCCGGCAGAATGTAGAAAACCGGCCGTTTAATTTTCTCGATGAATCAGACATTTCGTATGGAGGGAGATTTCTTGCCAGATATACAAAGTCAAAGGGTAAGGTAAATTATAAAATCACCGGCGGGTCAAATCTGTTCTTTGAGATCTATAATAACAGTATATTCGATAATCCCGGCGGCACCGGAGAAAAGGGTAATATGCAGCAAAAGGGAAGTGAATCATTATACCAGACAGATATGTTCTCACAGGTTGATATTTCTGTCTCGGATTTTACTTTTACCGGTGGTTTAAACCTGAACAGATCAGGGTTCCGGTTCACCGATGAGTTCTCAATTGATTCAATCGACCAGTCGGGTTCCCTAAGCTTTAATCCTGTTTTCTCTCCCAGGTTATCCGTTTCATGGAATCCTGTCAGGGGAGTAAATTCGTATGTGGCGGTCAATCACGGGTTTACTATACCATCCCTCTCTGAAACCATGACTCCTCTTGGCTTGATAAATACCAGTATAAAGCCGGAGAAGGCCTGGAGCTATGAAGCAGGCACAAGGTTTGATCTGTTCGGCGACCGAACCTTCCTGGATCTGGCAGTATATTATATGAAGGTTAGTGACCTGATAGTTCCAAAGCGAGTGGCAGAGGATTTTTATGTGGGGATGAATGCCGGCGCTTCCCTCCATAAAGGGATAGAAGTTTCATTTCGGCAATGGCTTTGGGGGAAAAGAAGTAACTCTCAGCCTGCCACTTCAGCATTATTGAATCTCAGCTGGTCATTGAATAGTTTCAGGTTTCTGGAATTCGTTGACGGGGAAAATGATTTTTCAGGAAAAAAGCTGCCTGGTGTTCCCGAGAGCTATTTTAACGGGAGTCTGGACTTTAAGACAGCTGCCGGTTTTTATGCTCAGATCTCGCTGCTCTGCTCCGGGGTTATCCCGCTCAATGATGTTAACAGCACGTTTACAGATGCATGGACCCTGGTAAATGCCAAAGCAGGTTATCTGATATCATTGAAAAATAACTGGGCGATTAATGCGATGTTATCAGTGAATAACCTTACCGATGCAAGGTATGCCTCGATGGTAGTGGTAAATGCCCCGGGTACAGAGACAAATCCCCCACGATATTATTATCCGGGAATGCCAGGATGGTTTACAATAACCATTGGATTAAAGTACAGGTTTGACGTGAATTAGCTTAATTTTGTTATTTGTTCAGGGTAACTGCCGGTTATAAATCCAATATCCGGATATATATGTGGCACTTGAAGCACCTGGGATGATAATAAAACTGGTTCCGGTGAAGTGATAAGACTTGTCCAGTTAAGCTCACGGAAATTCCGCAAACAGGGTTTTCATTTTAGTGATACGGAATTCTTTATTATATTTAATCCCGGTTCTGGTTTTCTGCTATCCTGAGAGGGTAGATTGACAGTTGGTGGTCGAATTCATTAAGGGAGGCATTAACGGATGGACCTCGATAAAAATATTCACAGGAATCCTATTCAACGAACTGATATCATACCTGCCAGGACTAATATAATCGACTATGAAAAAATTAAATGGGAACCTTATCAGTCTTTCAGCACTGATTCTTTTAACTGCATTTTCACTTTGCAGCGGGCAGTCGCCTGTTAATACTGCTAAACCACAGCAGGATAATGCGCCTTTTTACAAGGATGGTTACTACACTGGCATGTCTCAAAGTAAGTATATTGCGGAACCTTACTGGGGAATCTGCCGTCTGACTGTCTCAAATGGTATTATTACCGACATCAATTTTATGATCAGGGATTCCAGCCTGCATGAGGTCTTTGACGGTAAGTATGAAAAACACTTTGAAGGCAATCCTGTATATATTCAGCAGAGCAGGAACGACTGGGCAGGTGTAAAGGCTTACCCTAAAAAGTTATCCAAAATTCAGGACACCTCCAGGCTGGATGCAATTTCAGGAGCCACCTGGTCGTACAATATCTTCAGGGCTTCATTGACTGACGCACTTAAGTATGGTGGGCAGGAGACCGGGAAAATCACCACGTACGTTAAGAAAACATATATGATCCCGATGAGGGATGGAGTTAAGCTCTTTACGGTTGTGTTATATCCCAGGGATTGCAGCTGGAAAGTTCCGGTTCTCATAGAGAGGACCCCCTATGGTGCAGCCTTTTCTGCTGAGGAGGATTCTACCCTGAGTGTTGAAGAATTGTTTGAGCTCAGATCAATGGCTGAGGAAGGTTATATTTTTGTATTTCAGGACATAAGAGGTAAATTCAGGAGTGAAGGAAAGATGCAGATCCATCTCCCGCTTACTCACCTTACCATAAAGGGTGCCATCGACGAAAGTACAGATACATATGATTCGGTAGACTGGCTGATAAAAAACCTTCCCGGCAATAATGGGAAAGCCGGAATTTTTGGCATATCCTATCCCGGATGGCTTGCCCTGGTCGGATCTGTTGACCCTCATCCTGCTCTTAAAGCCTCTTCCGAACAGGCGTGTATGGGTGATCTCTTCCTCGGAGATGATTTTCATCACAACGGAGCTTTCCGTTTAAGCTACGGGCTTGAATATACCTACCAGGTTGAGTCCGGCAAGAAGAGCGTACATTTCCCTTTCCCACAGTTTGACCTCTTTGGCTGGTATCTCAAACTTGGTTCACTTAAGAATGTGAATGACATGTATTTCCATGATAAGATCGCAACCTGGAATAATTTTGTCAAACATCCTGACTATGATAATTACTGGCAAAAGGATTCTCCCTTAAGTTATGTCAACAGGCCGGAGATACCAATCCTTCATGTCGGTGGTTATTACGACCAGGAGGACATTAATGGCCCGCAGCTTATGTACACACATATGGAAAAAATGGATACGGAGAACAGGAACTTCATCGTTCTGGGCCCATGGAATCATGGGCAATGGGGAGGCATGCATGCTGAAAGTCTCGGTAAAATTTCATTTGGGAGCAATACTGCCGAGTGGTTTCACGAACTCCAGAAGCGCTGGTTTGATTACTGGCTCAAAGGGCAGGGAGATGGAAATTTTGCCGAGGCATATTGTTTCCAGACAGGCACAAACAAATGGAAAACCTACAAGAGCTGGCCACCCAGGGATGCAGGGATTATGAAGCTTTATACACTGCCTGACCTTACAGCAGGTTTTCATGAACCTGCATCATCTACAGGTACAGTCAGTTATGTCAGTGATCCTTTAAAACCGGTTCCCTACAGGACTTTGCCAATTGAGGCGACATACAGTTATGGCAGCCGTTGGGGTTCATGGCAGGTTGAAGATCAGAGGTTTGTAATGACCAGACCCGATGTTTTAAGCTTTACCGGAGACACTCTTCAGGAGAATTTTACTGTCACCGGGGATGTGAAGGCGCATATTTTTGCCAGCACTTCTGCCACAGATATGGATCTTGTGGTTAAACTGATTGATGTATACCCCGACTTTGACCAGGAAGACAGACTAATGAGCCAATATGAGTTACCTGTTGCGATGGAGGTATTCAGGGGACGGTTCAGGAAGAGTTTCAGCAATCCTTCTCCCATGGTCCCCGATAAACCGGAGGAATTTGTAATTGACCTGCATCAGATAAACCACACTTTTCTGAGAGGCCACCGTCTTATGGTGCAGATACAAAGTACCTGGTTCCCGATTATTGACAGAAATCCTCAAAAATATGTTCCGAATATTTTTGAGGCAAAGGATGATGATTTCATCAAGGCTACCCATACCATCTATTGCAGCAGTAATTTTGCAAGTTATATTGAGCTGCCAGTTCTTAAGGAATAGATTTAGCAGTCATTCAGATCCGGGGTGGAATAAATGGATATTTTGTTTAGCCTGGCTTATATTTACATAAGGTATAAAAACTTTGTTTAACTTTTTTAGAATATTTCCCTTTTTGCAGGATGGGAAATCAGGATAAAAAGACTAATTTTTAGAAGGTTTATTTTATTTATCCCTGAAAAGAAAGGCTTCATCAACGTTGATACATTGTTCATAAAAATCACTAATTAAGTTTATTAACAATGAGTTAATTAGGTTTATCTTTGCATATAGACTGAACATTTTTTCTTTTTGTCTTGTTTTAGATGAGAATAGGCGGCTAAATGCCTTTTCAAAACTATGGATTATGCCAGCCAACTTTAAAAAAATTGCAATTATCACGCTTCTCTTCATCTCAGTTCCTTACAGAGCATCCTCACCGAGCTTCAATTCAATTTTTATTTTTGCCAGGGAGCCTGTTGAACCCTATAAAAAGCTTATGCATGCGGTCGGAACAGTGGAGACCATGAATAATCCCCTGTGTTACAATCCGCTTGAGGAAGCAGCCGGTTATTTTCAGATAAGGCCGATAAGGCTGGAAGACTACAACAGACGTACCGGGAGCAAGTATACTACAAAGGATCTTTTTAATTATGAAATTTCCGAAAGAATATTTTTATACTTTGCTGATCTCATCGGACCATACGACATGGAACAGATAGCCAGAAAATGGAATGGTTCAGGAATAATGACCACTTATTACTGGGAACGCATCAAGGAGTATCTATAAAAGCCAACGGTTTTATACTTATCTGGAGAAAAGCGTTTCCACATAAACTTTTTTATCAAACTGGAATTCGCTGAGCCTGTAAAATTTTGAAGAATTATTTTCGATCTGGTAGACCCAGTATCCTGTCACACCACCGGGGGAGTAAAATATCCTTCTTATATATAATTTGTCTCCGGGGCTAAATTCACAGTTTTTTCCATAGGCTGATAACTTACCATAAGATTTGTCCATCGAAGTCTTAATCCAAATAATATTGGGTCCGTTATTGTTATCAGGTCCCGTATGTCTGAAATCAATGTACTCACCAACATATTTTCTGGTCAGGAAAAATTCATCTTCAATTACCGTTTCAGATGACCGGTTCATGTTTCTTTTCTGTGATTCTGAGGGAATGTTGAGAAGTTGTGTGTTGCTCATCTCAGTATATGCTGTTCCACCGGCAGGGTCTGCTTCAACTTTTAAAAAATAAGTATCTGAGTTCCAGTCTATTGCTGTCAGGTTGCCTAGCCTGTCGGCACCATCTCCAATCATGAGAGAAACAAGTCCGTCACTGTTTGTGGTCACGGTTTGTGTTTCGCTGTAAACAACAACTCCGGAACTGTTTCCCGAAAGAATACTCAATTTGAATGAAACTGGCCTGGATACAACCAATTTACCGGCATCATTCCTTACCAGTGCCTGGTAGTTAAATGACTCCGGGTTCTGACCGGATCCTTCAAAACAAAAAATAAATGCTACAAAAAAGGGGAGCAGTCCTTTCATAACGGTTCATTTCTTTAAAGTCATTAAAGATAGTTATTAATTACAAATTTTTAACAATATGGAACCTCTGAGCCCTGGAAAAGGTTTCATAAGGGATATCATAATAAGGATCATGGAAATCCTGCCGGTATCGCACCATGAGGTTATGTCCTGATCAATGTTTAAATACAGGAGACCCGGATCTGGCTTAAAATTTTTCGTAAGGAGACCAAATGAAGCAGCAAATTATTATCTTTCTGTTTTAAATTGGAGTGGTTCACAGGTGTGGAGTAATGGTTTTATGAAGAGATCTTAACCCTGAATTTGAATAAATGAAAAAAGTTTTTCTTCTCCTGCTTGTTTTTTCATACAGTTACAAAGGTTTTGGCCAGCCTGACGAAATGATAGATCAGATAAGGACCCAAAGCAACGGAACTTCAGTATGGCGGGCCGGGCAGGACAGCTGGATATTTCATTTATTACGCATGCACATGGTGATCATTTTGAAGAATAAACTTCCAGAATTCTACTTGAGAAATCCCCATCATATTCTGCATCCTGGTGACAAAATGGAAATAAGGTAAATAATGAGAACTTTAATATTTATTCTGAGCTTAATAGCAGTAATTAACCCGTTAAAATTGAATATTCAGGTTCCTGGTGAGATTTCCCAAGGGGAAGGTGAAAGGTATGTCTATATCGGAGCTGAGGCCTGTGCGTCAAAATGTCATAATAGTGAAGATCTTGGGCATCAATATGATAGCTGGCTGAGTAGCCGCCATTCCAAATCCTACAACTCTCTGCTGACAGAAAAAGCACGTATCTACGCCCGGGAAGCTGGTCCCGGCATTAATCCCCTGGAGAGCATGATCTGTATAAAATGTCACGTAACGGCGGCGGACTGCGACAGCACTTCCATTGGCCCGACATACAGAAAGGAAGATGGCGTGACCTGTGAAGCCTGCCATAAGGCAGAATTCAATCCCAAAACGTATGTTCCGGCAGAAGACGATTGTTTAAAATGCCACAACGGATCTGTTCATAAAGTGAGGCCATTTGATTTTGTTGAAGCATGTCTTAAAATTTCTCACCCAAGACCTAAAGCAAAACAGAAACATATTCCCTGAATTATTTTGTGCCGGTACCGGAGTCTGTTTTCAATATACGTCAATGAATTGCAAAAAAGATCTGATTGAGCTGTGGTTCCTCATTTAATTTTGAGGGAATAAAAAAATGATAATTTCTGTTTATTTTTCAACTTTTATATTTTACCTTCCTCCCCCGAAAATTGCAGCCAGTTATGGCATGACCTTTGTGGTCTGATGAGACTAACTATTGAAGAAAATCATGAACAGAGATATTATTTCCGGATTACAGAAATTAATTGTACTGACAGGGGTCTTTCTCTTATTGGTCAGCTGCAAGAAAAATGAAGGCACACCGGTATCGCTGGCTCCTACGGCCATTACAAATTCGGCCGGATGGCCGGGACGTCATTGGGTGGTACTTAAAGGGCAGGTTAACGCGAAAAGCCAACTTACCACAGTTACGTTTCAGTACGATATTACAAGCAATTATACTCATGCGGTAAGTCCGGAACCAGATACCACTTCCGGAAGTTCAAATGTCACATTCATGGTGACCCTTACTGATTTAGAACCCAATACTGAGTATCATTTCAGGATAAATGCGGTCAATGCATCCGGAATTGGAAACGGCGCCGACGCAGCATTTTACACAACGGATACTACCAATATAATAATAAATTTTAATCCCGAGCTCACCTATGATTCCATTTACGACAGTGAAGGGAATAAGTACAGGACCATTGGTATCGGTACACAAACCTGGATGGCTGAAAACCTGAAATCAACAAAGCTTAATGATGGCACAGAAATACCATTTGTCGCTGATGGAACAGCATGGGCAAACCTTACAACTCCGGGATACTGCTGGTTTAATAGTGATTCAGTGGGCTATGGGGCACTATATAACTGGTATACCGTGAATACCGGCAAATTATGTCCTGAAGGATGGCATGTACCTTCTGATGACGAGTGGACTACCCTGACGGATTATCTTGGAGGTATCAGTGATGCAGGAGGAATGCTTAAGGAAACAGGGACTTCACACTGGCTGAGTCCGAATACAGGAGCAACCAACGCGACCGGGTTTACCGGTTTACCGGCAGGTTACAGGAATTATGCCGGGGGCTTCAACAACATAGGCCACTATGGCTTCTGGTGGTCAACAACCGAATGGACCTCATCCAGTGCATGGTATCGTGATGTATATTATGGTTACAACTCGGTGGACAGGAGCAACAGCACCAAGAATAGCGGAATCACCGTAAGGTGTATAAAGAATTGATAATGTTTATTTTATCCTGTGGTCATTAATAAATTAACCACTTTTTCCCGGGCCAAAATAAAAATTGACTTGTTTAGTGTTTTAGATTGACTTTGTAAGTGTCGCACAGGAATTTGTAGAGGTAAACGATGTACAGTTCTTATCTGGAGCGTTGTCGATGAATGGTATTTTACGGGTTTAAGCATAGATTGATAAGCGGGAAACAATTTTTCTATATAAACCTTCATAAATATTATGACAATGGGGAAAGGGCTAATCTTAACTGTAATTATCTTTTTAGGGTGCAGCGTTTTTAAATTTCATAACGACTCAATGGCAACCGGCAGTGGCGATACAAACTTCCGTTCCGAGAGTCAGAGCTACAGCCGTCATAAGATGTACAGACCGCCGTACAGGATAATTACCAGCCGTTATGTATCTCGTTTTACCCTAAAACGATCTGTAGGCCATGGTAATGCGATAAGAATAAAAATTTTACAGAATGGCGTTGATAATACTGATATTCAAGATTTTTCCATGAGTATGACAGCGGCACCGAGTATCGCATTGGGAATGCTTACGGCATCGAAAATTCATCTTTGCCATTGTATGTAAAGGTTACCTGTCGTTCATGGAATGCATTCCATAGAGTACAGTTTGATGTTTCGTACGAATTTGTCCTGTATTATCCGGGCATCTGGGATGTAACCGTCAATAACTAAATAGAAGGATTTCAGCCACCTTAGTGGTAAAGTTATTTCTGCAATCCTCCTCTGTGAAAATCAATTCCAAATTCTCGGTTCTCCGGCGCATCCAGTGATGAGCAGGCTGTTTCGTCACTTTAGGAACCAGGATAATTATGATAGAGGCATAATCTGGAATAATGAGAGTTTCTGTTAACCACGGTACTCCACGGAGTCGCACAGAGTAATTCACGGAGTGTAGTTTCGGTGTATCCTAACAGTGTCGCTCAGGGACACTGTTATAAATCCAATTCCTGCAGGTAAAGAGCCTGCCAGGCCGGGATGCTGGTCATTCGGACCCGATAAGGTCGATAACCGGGTTGACAAACAAATCAATGAATTCCTGGACGGAAAGGGAGGATGGATTATTTTGAATCTTCATGGTCTGGATGAAGAGGGCCGGGGTACGGTAAGTTTCATGTTTCTCACTGACCATTTGAAAAGGCTCGTAAAGCTCGATTACCTTGACAAACTGCCGGCGGGGTTAGTTCTGACAGAGAACGCAATGTAATTGCACTGGCTGATACTGTTAAAGGTTGCAGTTCAATGTTAAATAAACAGTTTCCTTATTTCAGGTAATCCTCAATTGATTCTATCGGGGAATCGGAAAGGACCGGAATACTGGGCAGAGAGAACAGATTCATTTTATCAATGGTGAATGAATTCCAGACTGAAGTTCTGATCCCTTTATATCCGTTAGCTATGGCTGTGTTGATAATATCCTGATTATCAACACCATCTCCGTAGGGAAGAGAAAGGAAAATATCAGTTTGTCCAGTAATATCCACTATCCAGTTTTTGGAATCCTGCAATTCTGTGTTCAGGAAGTTCAAGTACTCGTCGTGGGTGGCAAAATATTGGGCACTTTGCTCCAGGTACGGATGAGAACTTGTATGTGAGCCCATGACGAACGGGTTTTTCCCATAGTCATCAGTAAACTGTGACATCAGCCACACCTCCGACCATTTCATATAGTCAGGCGTATCCATCCATTCAGTAACCAGGAAAAAAGTGGCAGGCATTTCATACTTTGTCAACAGGGGGAATACCTTGCTGTAATTTGATTCATAGCCGTCATCAAACGTAATAATAATGCCATCCGAATATAATTTCAGCTCACCTGACTTAAGCAGCATCAGGTCTTCCATCGATAGTATCTGATAATTGCGCCTTCTGATGTAGATCAGGTCGTTTTCAAAATCGGTGCTGTTCCTTTCATATTCATCTGCAGGAATAGTGTCTGTTATCTTATGGTACATAAGAATAACAACAGGATAGTTCTTTTCAAATGGGAAAGTGTATGTTGTGCTCCGCAAAGGAGTATCAGTTATAGTGTCTGAAAGTACCGACCCCATGGGGTCGGTCATATATCCTGTAAACACCAGGTTGTCACCTGTATTGTATTCAAATTCACCCTTGCCTTTTCCGGAATAAAGTTTTGGGGCTATTTCACCCATGTACTTCAGATCTGCTTCAGTATTGCGGATACCAGAGGTATTCAGCATCTTTATTGAAGAGGAGCAGGAGCCGGTTTTTACAGAAAGCAGGTAGATCTTTTCCCTGCTTCCCCTGAATACGAAGGCATGATCTCCTGCGTTTAGGGATCTGTCGTAATTCAGGATGGCTCTGCCGGCGACATTGAAAATACTTATACTCACCTTGTCATCCATTGGGAGGTGAATATTAAAATGTGTCTCGTCGGTGAAGGGATTGGGATAGTTCTGGCTGACGGAACAGCCATTTCCGGCCGGCACTTCATCTATTCCGGTTATCAGAAGGTTCAATACCGTATCAGGATAATGCTTAATGATCCTGCTGCCGGTGTTCATGTCTGCAATTATCAGGCTGTCAAATGGGTGGAAGCTGCCTTGAAATGTACCGGTAAAAACCAGTTTGGACTGGCTGTATCCACAGGTAAAACCAGCAATGAATATGACGAAAGTCAGATACGGCAGATGCTTTGTCATTAGCATAATATATAAATGCAATATTACGAAATTCAATGACAGTATGTAACTTCTATTCGGATGGCTGTTCAGGATTATCGGGTTTAAATGCCTTTATCCTGGATGAAAGCATCATTACCACCGACAGCAGCAGGAAGAGTCCTATATTGCCGGCCAGGTATGCAAAATCATTCAGGCTGAGAAGGACAAAAATAAAGGAATAAAGCAGGACCAGCGCACCAAGGACAACAAGAGCACTTTTTCTCTCCCTGAACAGGTTCCTTGTGAAGATGGTTATCATCATAATTGTCGATGCCGAGGCGATCAGATATGCTGTATTGAATCCCGTCTGCTCACTGAGTGAATTCAGAAGGGAGAAAAATAGCACAAGTGCAAGCGATACCAGGAAATATTGAAAAATATGGATCGACTCTTTCCTGGTAATTTCCAGAAAAATAAGTACAAGAAATGTCAATGCAATGAAAAGTATCCCGTATCTGGCACTTCTCCATGATTTCTGGTAATGATCGACAGGCTGGAAGAGATCAACTCCGAATGAGCTTTCCATGGGATGATAGGCGTTCCCAGTCCAAGTCTGGGGAAAATTCCTGTTGAGGTGGGTAACCTCCCATTCAGCGGAAAATCCATTTTCATTTACAGTTCTTTTTACCGGAAGGAAGTTGCCGTTGAAACTGGGAGATTTCCAATCGGAACTCAAATGGGCAATGGTTGTCTTTCCAAGGGGAGTCAACAATAAACCTTCGGATCCCGAAAGGTTAAGATTCATTGAAAAATTGATTTTTTTGCCGGGGATCAGTTCCGGAATACTGAAAGTGATACCTGACTGAAAAAGATCATTGTCCCTAACTCCGGGTTCTGCCTCAAGTTCCGCTGAATCGATTCTAAGGATAATTTTGCCCTTCAGTCCTCTGTTATCCGATATTCCTGTAGTGAAGTAGGCCTCCTTCCACAGGATGTCAAAGTTTTTAAGTGCACCTGTTCCGGGAACCATTAATTGACCGGTTAAATTTATCTCCGAGTCGTATACTACTGCCTTGTAGATACCCCTGTACCTGATACTGGGTTCAACTACTCCGTTGATCTCCAGATCCTCTGGCAGGATGTGCCATATCCGGGTTGCCGGTTTTTCATCCGGCTCTGATGGAATCGTTCTGACCGGTATATTCAGGACCGGACCGGCAAGACATTGCCTGGCAGCCCATTGATCAGAAATCTCTTTAATTACCTCCTCTCCGTTTTTTTGTCTTTCCCTGATAACTTGTTTGATCATCTCGAGGGGGATAAGAAGGACTAGTCCAAGGAAGGCAAGCAATGCCAGTTTAAGTGTAATAGACTGATGCCATTTGGTTTGATTTGTGATTTCAATTTTCATTGCCTTAAATTTTAAATTATAAAAGTACTTTGAGTTACAAAGTGAACAGGTAAAAAATTATTGAGATTTAATCAGGTCTTCAAGACCTCTGAGGTGATTCTGAAATTCAGTTTTTCCGGTTTCGGTAGCGGAATAGCTTGTGTTGGGTTTTCTTCCGATGAATTGCTTATTGACCTTTATCATTCCCTTTTCCTCAAGGGCTTTCAGATGGCTTGCAAGATTTCCGTCAGTAACATTAAGAGTTTCTTTAAGACTGTTAAAGTCATACGATTTATTAACCATCAGGACGGACATTATGCCCAGTCTGACCCTGCTTTCAAAGATTTTGTTCAGCTTGTCAATGAGATCTTTCATGCCTCATATTTTCTGTACATAAGCACTCCGTAAATTATGTGGAGGATTCCAAAACCTAAAATCCAGAAAATGATGCCCCAGCCTGTACAAAAGGAAGATACAAGGCCTGTAATTATTTCAAGGATCCCAAGGTAGAAGATCTCATCATAGGTAAATTTACCGGCATTTACCAGGGCAAGACCATAGAATATCAGTAATCCGGGCACAACAAGATGAACATGATTCTGAATCAGCAGAACGATAATAAAGATTCCTCCGGTGATCAGGGGGATAAGCAGACTAATGAGGAGCCTTTTTGAAACCGGTGAGCCGAAGCTTTTTCCATCGCGCTTTGCTTTCTGTATTGAAAAATAGAGGGAACACAATACCGATAGGACCAGGGTACTGACTGCATCTGCAGCAAGTTTCAACCTCAGGGCCAGGGTCTCATTCCAGGGAAGGGTACTTAAGTATTCATCATAGCTGATGCTGCCGTGGTTCAGTATCAGAAAATAGGCTATGAGAGCTCCGCATATTGCAAACAATCCGGCGAAGATCCCGGAGAGACCGCTGAGTGAAAGAAAACGGGTAGATTCTTCCATCATTTTTCTGATTGTCCTGATATCCTCGGCGGACTGATGATTGTTTTCCATAATATAAAAGTACTTTGAAATACAAAGTAAAGCATAAATTTTCTGATCTCACAATCTTTTAATTGATTTTTTCTATTAAACACAGAGTTACTATCGGGAGTTACACTGCCGGCAGCATGACATTTGAATATTTTCAATCAATGATTTTAGCATTCTTGAATGCTGAAATCAATTCATCCTCAGTTAATTTATTACTTTTAACATATCGACGTTTTCCGACCGGTATAATTGTTTTTTCCTCCTTCCCGGTATTGGTCTCAACCTTTTTCCCAATTTCTTTCAAGGAGTGTAATATCTGATGGTTTTACTGGTAATTCAAGTTTTTTGTCACCTGAGATATGCCAGTAGACGACATACTGATCACCATTCCTCTTAAATGAGAAGGCCCGTACCTCCCTGCTTCCGCCTGCAACAGTCATAATCTGGTTATATGGATGCAATTCAAGCTCATTTTTCTCATTCAGAAGGAGTATATGTTCCTGATTAAGGTCCCGGAGCATCTCTGTCTGTGCTGTTGTAAGCCAGTGACTGGCGCGTACCTGTTCCCAGCGTCTGATCACTTCCATGTTGTCGGGTGTCCTGGGATGAGCTGCAAAAAGCGCAAGATTTGCCTGAATGGAGATTGGGCAATCCCACGCGGCTGCCCTGCTGGTAACATATTCAAGCATATCAGGCTGAGTTCCCACTGTATTTGAATCCGGCAACCAGTATCCCAGCCATCCGAAATTTATGTGTGTAAAGTTGTCCCTCATTCTTGGCGCTTCCTCAGCCGGGAACTGACGGACAGATTCCTTTATTAGTTCAGGTTTAAAAATATCAAATGCATTTCCCCTGGTAAGCATATGCCAGCTGAAATGTGTTTTAGCTGCTCCCTTCAGCAAATAATGGCTCAGGTTGCAGTCGGCTGTAGACTTTCCACTGTGCATAGGCAACATTGAACCAGAAGGGAGGGTTCACTCCTTCTGAACCGTCGAAATAGCAAAACCGAAACCCAGCTTTATAAATATCCGCGAGTTTTTGTGCAATTTCTTCCTGCAGGTCAGTCTTCTGATTGATATAGACACTCGTTGCACCAAATTCGCTGACATCAAGTAATCCGAAGATATATCCGGCCGGTTGAGAATTGACTGTGGTTTTATCTATTCCCCTGACACAGCCAGTGAATTTGAAAGGTCTTTCAGTGGTGTAATTTTTATATGATACCAGCTCGGTCCCGATTTTCAATACACGGCGGTTGTCAGTCATTGTAATATCAGCAGGATTTTCCTCAGCATAAATTGTAGTGTCAGTTTTAGTCAAAGGGGCTGACAATGTAAATTTTTTCAGGAGGTTCAACCTGAAATCAGGGACAGGTGTGATGTATCTGCTCTCTCTTCCGATATGTGAGTGGAGAAAATGAAAACCAGGTATCATGCCGGCCTCCTTTATCTTAACAAGCATTTTCTGCAAATCTTCGTCTCCATTGGGGAATTTATTTTTACGCCAGTCATAATCTCCCAGTTTCCTGTAGTCCCAGCTGTCGGTAAAGGCGGTATAATATATGAGGAAAGCCCTGAATCCGCCCATTTTAGCATACCTGATATGCTGGTCAACATTATCCGGAGCGACATCGTATGCCCAGTAATAAGAGGCATTATAATACTCATTTCTTCTGCTGTTCACGCCATGAGGAAGATTAAAGTCATCTTCAACGCCTGCAATATTGTCAAGAAGCTTATCAGTTGAACAGACAATTAAAGCGGCGCCGGCTCCTTTGAGTTTCGCATCTTCCGTGACCCCGGCCTTCATTATTCTGAATCCGTCTCCTTCTTCTGAA
The DNA here is from genome assembly GCA_963789465.1 of uncultured Bacteroidales bacterium. GTDB lineage: Bacteria > Bacteroidota > Bacteroidia > Bacteroidales > VadinHA17 > LD21. The sequence continues at coordinate 69,088 of CAWBLL010000016.1, read as the reverse complement.
TCAATACGTGCCCAGGGGTCCGTTCCAAGAATGTTAATTGCGTGATCATTATCCCATATTACATTGAGCCAGTCGCCATAATGTGTCCGGTTGCGTACAGGAAGCTGTAAAAACCACATTTCGGAGATTGCCGGTTCATCCATGTTTATTCCATAGTCCTTTACGGTAAGCCTGAAATCCTCTATGGTAAATCCTATGAAGTCCGGAGTTATTTTCAAACCGATGACGGCTTCCCATGGAATAAGCTCAAAGCCGACAATTAATTTGTCTCCTTCCCTGCGAACCGAATTTGCTTTAAATGTTGTTTCCTTCGTTGGATATGCAAGTTTTATCTCATTCTGATAAGGACGCTTCTGAGTAATGGTGCAAACGGGTATTTTTTCAGAGATCATAAGACACTCTGCATCACCAGGTCTGGCAAGAAGGCTTTTTGCATATCCCTCTTTTGAAATTACCAGTTTCATCTGGTCATTTTCAATAACAATATCATCACTGATTTCAGGTTTGCTGCTGTTGCAGGAAACAGTTATCATCCCGGCAAATGACACAATAAGAAGTAGAGATGGTTTCATATTTTCGGTTTATAGAGCTAATGCTCGATCCTGAATTCAGTGAAATTTACTGCCGGGAATGATTCTATCTCAACTGATTCGATCACTCCAAACCCCGGCCCCTTTTTGCACCAGTCTGTAAAGGTTTTCAATTGCTCTTCAGTACCTTCTGCTTCGATATAAACACTTCCGTCCGGCATGTTTTTCACGAATCCTGTTATACCCAGATTTTTGGCCTCTCTTGCTGCACTCCATCTGAATCCGACTCCCTGAACATATCCTTTCACATTGATCTTATGAAGCTGTTTCTCTTTCATAGCTTTTAACCTCGTGACAGGCAAAGATATCACATTGACAATAGAACAGCAATATCATCATTCACTGATTTATTTACTTAAAACTGTGTCAAGGGAACACTATCCGGTTGAAATTACTATTTTTAACCAGCCTTTCTCCTGATTAAAACAGTATTGCAATGCTGAAAATACAAAAATATAAAGGACTGGTGGCAGCACCCTTTACACCGATGGATAGTAATGGGAATCTGAGAACCGGACTTATACCTTTCTATTTTGATTTTCTACGAAAGAACAGTATTGCAGGCGCTTTTATCAACGGATCCACCGGAATCAATGACAGAGAAGAAGAAGCGTCTCAATGTCTCTGCATGGGCTGCATGTCTCAGGGAAGAAGGTGGCATAAGGGTTTTCAACCTGCTATGGCAACGGGGAAAGCATTCATGAGATATGTGGGAATGCTATGCGCTGAATTCAGGCAGCCGGTGAGGAATATGGATAGTTGGATGTACAATATTTTTGCAGATTAGGCAGATCTGCCCGGAATCTATGAATTCTTTTCGACGAAATAAATAAGAAAACAAGCTATGAATTTAGCCATTCGGGAAAAGCATTGGTATCCATGGCTGGTAGTATTCCTTTTATTTGGGGTGGCGCTGCTGAATTATATGGACCGTCAGATGCTTTCCACTATGAAGCCGGCGATAATGGTTGACATTGCAGAGCTTGAGAAGGCTGAAAATTTTGGTCGTCTGATGGCTGTCTTCCTCTGGATTTACGGATTAATGTCACCGATGGCCGGACTGATTGCTGACAGGATTAACCGTAAATGGCTTATTGTCGGTAGCCTTGGAGTATGGTCTTTTGTTACCCTTACAATGGGTTATGCGAGCACCTTTGGACAGCTGTTTGTTCTTCGCGCCACCATGGGGATCAGCGAGGCACTTTACATGCCTGCCGGTCTGTCATTAATTGCGGATTATCACCGGGGAAGCACACGTTCCAGGGCAATTGGAATACATATGACAGGGATCTACATTGGCCAGGCTTTGGGAGGTTTTGGTGCAACCGTTGCCAATTCATGGAGCTGGCAGACCGCCTTTCACAGCTTTGGACTGATCGGAATCGCCTATAGTCTTGTCCTTGTCTTCTTCCTTTCCGAAAAAAGGGTTGAAGGATCACGTGTGGCAAAATCCGGGTTTTCCTTCAGGGATGGAGTAGCATCGGTACAAAAAAGTCTTGGATTATTACTGGGGACACTTAGCTTCTGGGTTATACTCTTTTATTTTGCTGCGCCGAGTTTTCCAGGATGGGCTGTTAAAAACTGGCTTCCAACACTCTTCTCCGAGACCCTTGGGATTGACATGGCCAGAGCTGGTCCGTTATGTACTATAACCGTCGCAATGTCATCATTTGCCGGAGTCATCGGAGGCGGCATCCTGGCCGACAGATGGATAATGCGAAATCTGAGGGGAAGGATCTTTACAGGGGCAATAGGTTTATCACTGACAGTACCTGCTCTTTTTCTCCTCGGCTTTGGTAATGGGCTCATCCCAATCCTTAGCGGCGGGATATTGTTTGGAATTGGATTCGGAATGTTTGACACCAACAGCATGCCTATACTTTGCCAGTTTGTGTCACCGGCAAACAGGGCTGCCGGATATGGTCTTATGAATATGGCAGGAATTTTTGTCGGCGCATTTACGACCAACCTGCTCGGCAGATCGACAGATGCAGGACATCTCGGGCACGACCTGGCTATGATGGCGTTACCTGTGGCAATTGCCATTATCCTGCTTTTGGCTACCCTCCGGCCAAAGGTCACGGATATGACACATGACAATCAGACTATACGTCTGAAAGTGTGACCTTCACGGAATATCACTGTTTAGGATACATTGATCAAATTGACGATTTCCCTGAAATTTCAATAAAGCGACTTAGAAGCTTTGTGTATTGCATACATAATCAGTCATTTAGTATTTACCAAAGCGTTTTTATACCCTAAGGCAACTCAAATAGCGGTCAATTTCATATCCTTTTTGACGAATTGCCGACTTTCTGTTATTAACAGGTTTTTAGTGTAAACTATTGGCGGAATGTGGTTGACAAACATCTCCAAGAATAAGCTAAATAACTCATTAATAGAATGTTCGCCTCTTGATTCAGGAGTGATTTTAATTATCTTTACCCTGTTATCAAGGACCAGGAACAATGGAAACCGCCACATCTTTAAAGAGTCATTCCGAAAGTATAAAAAAACTTTGGAACATAGCGGATCTTTCCATATTCAATCTTATTTATGCAGTAGGATTGAATTTCTTCCGTTTTATGAGGGGGCTGGGTATTTCATACGAACCAAATTTAGTTGTTCTCTCCTCAAAGGACAATTTCTCCTGTTCGGAAAATGAATTAAAAAATGCCAGGATAATAGTAAACCTTAAAAAGCTCAACCTGATAAAACACCTGGATCTTTTTTTGAATTCACTTGTGCGGATACTACCTCCCGGCACAAGTTTTATCGGATACTTTTCCGACAGAGAAATATCAGATACAAAGGGTTTGGTTCATGGCAACCTTTTAAGTGTCATGAAAAGATTATTTAGTTTATTCAGATCAACGAAAAATCATGCCATGAACCGCCGGGATGTTACAGAGCTTCTTGAAAAAAACGGATTTAAAACATTAAATATGAAGGAGATGAGCGGACTCACCTATTTTATCTCGAGAAATGTGAGTCTGCCCCGGTAAATAGAGTTCATGTATTCAAATATTCGATCTCGTTCAACGTTAAACATTAGTTCATTCATAACAACACAATAAGCCATGAAGGTACGATATCAAATAACATCCAAAGAGACCGGTACTGTTCTCTTACGAAACAGGAAGGTTGCCAAGGCATTGGAATTGTGGCTGATAGAAAACGGATTTGCTTTCAGGGATTCCTTTTTTGTTCCCCGTTCATTTTACCTTTTCAGGGCGAATGACAGTTTGTGAATAGAAAAGGATCAGTTCATTCATCTCTGTCATATCCAAAATCCTGAAGCCGTGCTTCTCAAGCAGTTCATTAACCTCCTTCTTGTCGAGGATGTTATCGGTCTTTGAATCCAGTATATTGGTGATTATGTTAGATATATTAGTAACAAATCCATCCCATTTCAATGTTTTGTTGTCAGAAAAGCAGCCAACGAAATTAACATTGGGAGGTAATATATGTGACAGGGTTTCTAAAAAAGTATCAAGTTCCTTTATAAGGTTAAGTTTTCTGAGCAGAATAAAAGTCCTTACATCTTTTAAATCTTCTTCATCGTAATAAAAATGGATATTGGGTGAGAGTATCAGTAACTCTGGTTCATTGAACAATTTAAAACTCTTGAGATACTGGAAAAAAGAAACTCCTCCTTCTGCTGTAAGGCTAAAGTTGTTTTCACTAAAGAATGGCTTTCCGTATGGGATCATCTCCTCAAATAAATTATTAGTGCAAAAATATTCATTTTATGATAGAAATTGTCATAATCCGGAAAAACTAATGAAATAGTTATCAGCACCTATCGTTCACAATGATCTTAGCTTCCCGGGATTACACAGGTGATATTTCTCAGCTATTTTGCGCTCCTGTATTATTTTCTTTCCTGTCAGGAGTGATAAGGGCTATTAAGATTTCTGATTGTAAGCCAGAAAAGGATTCTCACAGTTTGTATGCCATTTTCAGAAATTCCTTAAGGTTTTGAGGTTTTCTACCGATAAGTTTCCCCAATGTATTATCAGGGAAGTCGAACTCCCCCTGTGCTATTGCCCGGCAAAATGATGCCATGCCCTGAATAGCCTCTGCAGGAACACCTTTTTCTGACATTGCAGCAGAGTAAGTAACAATATCCGGAGCCGTATATGTTATCTGTTTTCCTGAAAGTTGCGATAATATTGCAGCGATATCGAAAAAACTATAGCTCTTGTCGGCTGAAATCTCATAGGTTTTATTATTGTGACCTTCGCCTGTAAGGACCGATACAGCTGCCGAAGCCATGTCAGAACGTGAAGCCCATGATGCCTTGCCATCTCCTGCCGGAACGAAAATTACGCCGGAATTTAACACCTGGTCGCCCAATAACATTGGCAAACCATCCGAATAAAGGGCATGTTTCATTATTGTAAAAGTCAATCCCGATGCCCTTATTAGCTTTTCGGTAAACAGATGGGCTGAGATAACAAGTGCTATTGGAGATGTTTCATTATCAGTCCTGCGCTGGAAACTTGTATATACTAAATGCCCAACCCTTGTTTCTTTGGCTGCCTTTATGACATTTTCATGCTGTCCTTTACGTATCATAACATCGCTTCCGGAAACAAAGTAAAGTTTATCTATACCCTTAAAAGCCTTTACCAGGGAATTATAATCATCATAGTCACCCTGCAGAATCTCTATCCCTTTTTCCCTCAGCATGACGGCTTTCGACGGGTTTCTTACAAGAACCGAAATATTTTTGGGTCCATTTTCAGACGTCAATTCATTGGCAACTGCGGCACCCAGATTACCGGAACCTCCTGTAATAAGTATTTTATTCATTTCACTTTTTTTAATACTATAATGTTTTATTTATACTTATTGTTCAATATACCCGATCAGGATAATGCGGTAATTTTCTCATTTACTTATTACCAGATTGTCCATCAGTGATTTAGCTTTTATGCACCAGAATAGCTCATCGATAAATTTTGAAGCCCTCTTTTCCATCATCGGATCATTTTTCATCTTGCCATTTTCATCAAACGCCTTGTCTATATAGGGTACAGGGAACATTGCAGGGACTGTCCATGCCTTCATTTTCCACAGTGAAAACTGAATTGATGTGATCACCTGGGACCCTCCAAAGTGTCCGTTGGATACGGTGGAGATTGCCACTGGCTTATGGTACCATTCATTATCCAGGAGATCAGTTGCATTTTTCAGACTGGCAGGATAGCCTCCATTATACTCGGGTGTGACCAGGATTATGCCATCGGCGGAATTAACTTTCTCAGAAAAATCAATTGCTCCTTTCAGAGGTGCTTTTTGTTTTGATAAAATTTCGTCAAACAACGGGAAAGCATACATGCTCAGATCGAGGATTTCGGTCTCGGCGAGTTTATTGTCTTCAAGATATTTTTTAAAAAACAGGGCAACGCGATGGCTTTTCCTTTCGGATCTTACGCTTGATGATATTATTGATATATTATACATGCTTTTAAATACTTACTCTGTTTTGAATCAAGAAGTATTTTTGTCATTATTTTACAGTCTGTCTTGCCGGGGCGATATCAAGCAGCATAAAAGTACCTGGTTTGGCTGCGGGTCTTCGGTTGGACTCTGAGGATGAAGTCTCAAATTCAGCAGTTGACAGATAAAGATGGTGAGTTTTTTTATTGATAGTTATAGTTCTTGCACCGGGTTGGGTAGTGACAGTTCCCAAAACTTTAAATTCATCCGGATTAATCTCCTGAACCACAGTCATAGTGCCTTCCCCGTTTGAGCTGTATGCACGTTTAAGTAAAGGATCAAACGCTGCTCCGTCAACACCAGCCCCAATTGGCAGGGTAGTAATGACCTTACCAGATCCAGCGTCAACTATTACCATAAGCTTGTTTCCGCAGACGGAAAAAAGACGGTTATTCTCAATGTCAAATGCCAGGCCGCTTGGCTCTTCCCCGGGTGCAATGCTCCATACATTTTCCACTTTAAGAGTTGACGAATTTATTGCAGTGATCTCACTTTTATCTTCAATATTGACGTATACTTTGCCCTTTCCGTCAGTAACTGAAAACTCTGGTTTACCATCAAGAACGATCGTGGCAGCAACTTTATCGGTCTGCGCATCGATAACGGTGGCATTGGATGTTCTCCCATTATATACAAATACTTTGTGACTGAACTGATCATAAAGAATTGCGTCCGGGTTCTTTCCGGTTATGGGGATCTTTGATTTAAAGGTCAGCGACATAAGATCTATAACAGTAACCGAGGAATCCTTTCCATTGCTGATATAAGCTTTATTCAGATCAGGTGCAATAGCGATACCATGTACCCCCTGTGTGTTGGCGACTGTTCCGAGAAGCTTGCCGGTCTTTTCGTCCACCACATTTACAACGGTGCTGTGTGAAACGAAAATCCTGCCTGTTGGTTCATCAACGGCCAGATAATCCCATCCTCCATCACCTTCAATTTTAAACCTGTTAACTATCCTGTATCCTGTATTCTTAGTCTGTCCGTAAAGGATAGTGGTGCCGGCTGACAGAGTGATGCACAATAAGATAACTAAAGACTTTTTCATTTTAAAAGGGTTTAATTTAATTGATATTCAAAGTTATGCAAATTTTAGATGGTAATTTTTCCTGGTATATAATTAATCATTGCTAAACGGATAAAATGTGAAAAGAACAGGCGATTTCCCGCCTGACTACGTTTCACTCAGAACCCCCAAAATCAAACTTAATAGCACGAAGTGCTTACAGGTACCGCCACCAGCTACCTCCTACTATCCCGAATCTAACTAAATACTTGTAATTCTGAGCGAAGAAGAATCTCAGGTATTTTACCGGACAGTAATAATAAATAACAAATATTTAAATGGAAAGTTCTGCGATGTGATATTGATAACCGGCTGTTTAATCAGCATACATGATCTGAAAGCGGGAGATGGAAACCAAGGGGCATTTTTTTTGTTTTTTTCATGTACTGTCCCAATTGTCAATGGTCAAAAGCAGGCTAACGATGCGATCAGTATTCCCAAACCCTGCCGGGCAGCATATTCCTGCATGAGAGTGGACGCACCATTTATGTCAGGAAGACTTTTTTAATTATAGGTAAAAAGTGAGCTGAGAGAAATTTCGAACACTTTGTTTTTCATTTCATTAGCGTACTCATGAACCGGGATTATGTTTGCGAGACCTATTTCATAATGAGCTGAAATTATTATACCTGCGATAGTTATGCCTGCTCCGAACAAAAAACCGGCATCAAAAGTTTTTAAATCCTTTCCACTGCCAGATCCGTATTTAATATCCTGCATCTGACCTCCTGATACTATCTTATAGCCACCTACCCCGCAGGCTATATAAGGGCCTCCTGACAGGGATATTCTGAAATAGTCTGAACCAATACTGAACATAGCTAATGCAGGGATCTCGACATAAATGGGAGACAGGGAAATATCAGTGCTGTCGGTTTTGAAGTTAGAACCCTTGGCAGTAAACAACAGACCAGGCTGAAATGATATATTTTTATTCAGGGGGATATCAAGTATGCCTCCAAAATGGATGCCGGTTATTGTCTCAGGATTTGGGTTTAAATTCTGAGATTTTATATCGAGGGTCGAAAGACTAATCCCAATTATATATCCTGGTTTTATCTGGGCCTCTGCCTCCCGAAATCCAAGGGATACGAAAATAATCAATATCCATCTCAGACGCATAATCATTTCTCCTTAATTGGAATATGAAAGATCGACAATTTAATGCATAATAGAACTTAATATCGTAAATATTTCCAGTGAGACGTAAATTTTTAGGAATAAAGAGGCGCTAAACCAGATCTTTCTGATATATTCTGAACTTTTTGATGACCCTGCCACCTATCCTTTCACATTCTGCCCTCATTTTATGGTTATTTTCGAGAACCAGGTGAAGGTCGATCCATTCCATATTATATCTGGCGCACGACTGGAGCATTTTAATACCCATCAGTACATCAATTCCTTTGCCCCTGTACTCTTTTTTTACTCCCCCCAGCAGCATCAACAGTTTTCTGGATCTTTTTGATTCCCTGAGGATCTTTAGCAGTCCAAATGGCAGAAGCTTGCCTTTAGCTCTCCTCACTCCATCGCTGATATCCCTTATTCCTCCTGCGAAACCAATAAGTCCCCCGGAATTTTCGACGACTTTTATGAATTTGGGATCGAGGATCATCATATACCGGTCCACAAATTCTTTTTTTTCATGATCGTTCAGCTGCACAAAGCCATAAATCTCATTAAAAGTCTCATTCATAAGATCCAGGATAGGGAATAGATAGGGCTTGAGTTCCTTTTTGGTGTTGAATTCAACTATTTTAAAATTGTCATTTTCTGAAACTCTTGACAGAATATTATTATATACAGACGGAAGCTCATCAGGAATTCTGGCCAGGTAGTTCACAAGATCCAGATATTTTTCATATCCCTCGCTGGCAATCATTTCAGGTAAATAGGGATCATTCGTCGGACAAATAATAAACTTAGGGTACTCGAATCCTTCTATCTGGAAACCCTGAGGATCCTTATCAGAAAAGGCCAGGGGGCCGACAAGTTTAAGCATCCCTTTATCCCTCGCCCAATTCTCCACCTTATTTATCAATTCATGAAATACCTCCCGATCTTCAAAACATTCCAGAAAACAGAAGCGTCCGTACTGTTCCTTGTGAATGTTATTAAATCTTTTGTTAATAAGCCCCATAATCCGGCCCACAACTTTGGCACCTCTGAAAGCCAGATATATTACAGTATCAGAATATAGGTAAGATTTATTCTGCTTTTCATCAAACAGTAACCATTCATCGAAGTAAATGGGAGGAAGCCAGTTTGGATCGGATTTATGAACTCTGGCTGGCAGATATATGAATTTTCTCTTGTCCCGGCGTGTTTTAACCTCCCTTACGATGATATCTTCCATTTATTGGTAATGTTTGAGTATCACTTATCAAATTTAAGTTTAGGTAATATCCGGATGCGACTTTTTAATAAAGATAATAGAATTTCAATTATCATTAAAGAATCGTTTTGTCTTTAATATTGGATTTAAGTTCAGTTCATAGCGAGGACAATTTAATCATTATCTTTGTCTACATGACTGCTATTAAACGATTGGCCGGACAGACAGCAATTTACGGTATCCCAAGCATTCTTGGACGAATTCTTGGTTATCTGCTGGTACCTCTTTACACTCGTATATTTGACCCGGGACAATATGGAACGGTAAATGTTTTTTATTCCTACGCCTCACTTCTCATGGTGATTCTGACATACGGAATGGAGACGGCCTTTTTTCGGTATAATGAACACGAGAATGACAAGGAGAGGGTTTTCAGCACAGGAATGATATCGTTGCTGGTTACTTCAATTTTATTTTTGTTTTTAGTATCCGTTTATGCCTCTCCCATAGCCAGGATTATTGAATATCCTAACCACAGGAACTATGTAATATGGTTTGGCTGGATACTTACACTGGATGCGTTGTCCTCTATCCCTTTTGCCCGGCTCAGGTCCCAGAATAAGGCCAAAAAATTTGCCTCGGTCAAAATGGCCGGCATCATCATAAATATAGGGCTAAATCTTTTCTTAATTTTGCTTTGCCCTTTTATTCTCAAAAACATTGAAAGCGGGCCTGTAGCAGGATTCATTAAGCTTTTTTACAGGTCTGACTGGGGCATCGAATATATTTTCATATCCAATCTCATTGCAAGTATAGTTGTATTGCTGTTGCTTATCCCTGAAATTGCCTCGACAAAATTTAAGTTTCATCCGGACTTATGGAAGAAAATGCTTGTATACGCTTTCCCTCTGCTATTTGCCGGAATGGCTGGCATTATAAATGAAACTTTTGACAGGCTTTTGCTTCGTTATCTTCTGCCACAGGGTATTGCGAGTTATCAGGTCGGTATTTATGCCGCCTGTTACAAGATCTCAATTCTGATGACCATATTTATCCAGGCCTACAGGTACGCTGCTGAACCATTCTTTTTTGCACAGGCAAAAGAAAAGGATGCAAAAGTGGTTTATGCAAGGATTATGGACTACTTTATAATTACTGTATCCCTGATATTCCTGATTACTATGGTATATCTAAATGATTTCATTCTGCCTGTTCTCGTTGACAAGGAGTATTGGGCAGGCGTCGGTGTGATTCCGGTTCTGATGCTTGCAAATCTTTTTCTTGGGGTTTACTATAATCTCTCGATCTGGTATAAGCTTATTAACAAGACTATCTGGGGAGCCTGGATCTCAGTAACCGGGGCTGTAATTACACTAATTCTCAACTTCTGGTGGATCCCTCTGTCATCTGACCATCTCATTTACGGTTATTACGGATCTGCCTGGGCTACTTTCCTCTGCTATGCATCAATGATGATTATTTCATACCTCCTCGGCCGGAGATACTTTCCGGTTAAGTACAATCTTCTCAAGTTCTTCGGGTATCTTGGTCTTGTTTTGTTTTTATATTTTATAAGCACAATTGTGGAAATCGATCACGCATTCCTGCGATTCATGTTTCATACTCTGCTATTACTGATTTATTGCGGCAGTGTACTGGTTATTGAAAAGCCTGCATTTCTCAGGATATAAAAATTGAATGCAGCATTGAATGTATATTACAGTAAAGGAATTGTCAAAGGGTGAGTTTTTCCAGCAATTGTAAAAACAGGCCATATTCAGAGATATTAAACCTGGCGGCTGTCGTACTTAATCCGATACGTATGGTATAATGTGTATCTGTCAATGCCTTGAAGAGGAGTTCATCGGTTTTGTCATCCCCCGCAGCAAGCACAAAGTCGAAATGTGTGCTTGATATCAGATCCTTTGCAGCCTCACCTTTATCGTATCTTCCGCATTTAATCTCAAGAACTTTATTTCCTTCAAGAATTTCAAAATTTGTAGTATTACGGATCAATTCAGCTAAATCGTCACGCAATTCATGAAGTCGAAGCTGTGCGAAATCCGGATCGGCGTTCCTGTAATGCCATGCAATACTGCCTGTTTTTTCTTCGATGAAAGTGCCATTGCACCTGTTCACATAGTCGTTAAGAATTGGGATAATACTCTCTTTCCAGTTTAAATCTGTTTTTATGGATGATTCCCAAACCTTCCCGTATCTTTTTATAAAAAAGCCATGTTCGGCAACAAGTGTTATCTTAACGCCATTGAACTGTTTTTCAAGAAAATCCTTGTCCCTTCCGCTGATTATTACAATAGTGTTTTTCGGATCGGACGACAATTTTTTTATGATTCCCAGCGTAGTATCATCAATCGATGCAAGTTCCGGATACTTTGCGAATGAAACAAGAGTACCATCATAATCGAGGAAGAGGATCCTGCTGGAAGCCGCCCTGTAATCAGAAACAATGCGTTCAGTTATTATGCTGTTTACGGTTCGAATGGAATTCAGGTCCTGTCGTCTTTTAATATCTGTTGCCTGATTGAAGAAATCCATAGCCCATGCGAATACATTATATGTGGAAATCCTTTGCTGCATTCTGCGAAGCCGTATCCCTTTTTCTTCAATCTTCATCTCGAGGGCCCTGAAGATTGCATCAGCCATTTCTATATTATCGTTTGGATTAATAATAAGAGCGTCACCGAGTTCGGCAGAGGCTCCGGCCATTTCACTTAAGATAAGGACCCCATTGTTTTCAACCGTGCTCGCAATATATTCTTTGGCGACAAGATTCATCCCATCGCGCAGGGGAGTTATCAGACCAACATCACTTATATCATAAAGAGCAACCATTTCATTGAATGACAGCGATCTGTACTGGTATATAATAGGTCTCCATGCCAGCGAACTGTATTTCCCGTTTATTCTGCCGACTGTCGATTCTATTTCCCTCTTCATTTCCCTGTACTTTTCAATACTGGAACGGGATGGTACAACGACCATATTGAAAACAACCTTTGAATGCCACGCGGGATATTTTTCCAGGAAAGACTCATAACCCTTGAGCCGTAACGATAATCCCTTTGTATAATCAAGTCTGTCGACTGAGAATATTAGCTTCTGATTCGAAAGATTCGTTTTAATCTTCTCTTTTTCCTTTATTACTTTATCATTGAGAAATGCGGAATGAAATTTCTCATAGTCTATGCCAATGGGGAATGCATCAGCTTTAATGAGCCTGGTCTGAGTATAGATTACATTCTCCGCAACCTCGTAGCCTGTTGTTCTTTTTACGGATTTCAAAAAATGTTGAGTATAATCGTGAGTATGAAACCCGATAAGATCTGAGCCTATCATGCCATTTATGATGCCTTCCCGGAAATGTCGCGGCATTAACCTGAAAATTTCAAAGGAGGGGAAGGGGATATGCAGGAAGAGGCCTATTGTGGCATCAGGAACCCGTTTACGGATCATTTCAGGAAGCAGAAGAAGCTGATAATCATGAATCCAGATAAAATCTCCGGGTTTGATAAATTTCAAAATTTCTTCACAAAAACTCAAGTTAGCCTTTTCATATGCCTCAAAGTATTCGTTATTAAATACTGCGAACGAAGGGAAATAGTGAAACAGGGGCCAGATCAGGTCGTTACAAAATCCGCCGTAATAAAGATCCTTTATATCAGGTGCAATTGTTACAGGGGCAATTTCAAAATGTTCATTTTCAAGCTCTTTAGAAGTACAAGGTATTGGGATACTCTCCGCGATACCGGCCCAGACTATTTTGTTGTTAAGAGATAAATCATTGCTTTTTTTAAAATTTTCCGACAGGGAGAGAACAGCAGAAACCAATCCTCCGGAGTTCTGCACCTTCTTGTACCCTTTTTTTGTCCTTGTGAATTTAAAGGGCAGACGATAAGCTGCAATAACTAGTCTTTTAATGTTGGGTTCCTTAAACATAAGCTGAAAGTATCATTTTTAGCGAGGATAAACTCGATTTTTACAATTTACGATATCTGAAGCGTTTTAAGAAATATTTTGAGCGCCAACTGACTCTCAAAGATCAGAAACAGATATCAAAATATTATTAACTGCTAATCTTCAGATATTTATGTTTAATGTATTATTTCAGAATATGAAGGCCCGCTGACAGGTACAAATATAATCAGACCAGGTGCAGATTGATACTGCATTTTCAGAAAAACGGGCCGGATGTTTTAAACTGGATCTCGATCCTGGTGCCTTCATTCTCTTTACTGTGAAATTTTAAATCTGCATTATGGAGGTCCATAATTTTAGCAACAAGGGTGAGACCGATTCCGAATCCACCTATGAATTTTGCATTGGAGGCCCTCCTGAAAGGAGCGAAGATATTGTCTATTTCACCTGATGGAATTCCGATGCCTTTATCGGAAATAGCAATACCAACTATTCCGGATGAAATGCTGAATTCAATTACAATATCCTTACCGGAGAACTTGCAGGCATTGTCGAGTAAGTTTCTGAATGCAATCGTGAGTAATCCTTCATTTCCCTGTATAAGAAGGTAGTTGCTCTGCTCGGGATATTGTATTTTGGGTATTATTTTACGTCCCTGATATCTGGCTTTTACCTCGTGAATGGCATTAAAAATGATCTCGTCGATCCTGACATTCGAAAATTCTATGTTGATGTTCCGGTTGATCTGTGCCAATTCAAGAAGGCTGTTCAGAAGGGCATTGATATTTTTAAGGTCAGTTATTAATCTTGAAATATGAGTGATATACTCCTCGTGATCCCTTTCCTGGCTTAAAAGGTAATCGCTTTCCCCAATCATAACAGTGAGAGGGGTACGCAATTCATGAGATGCATTAAGAACAAAATCTTCCTGATTTTTAAATGCAGCTTCCAGATTTGTAAGCATTTCATTGAATGTGATGGCAAGCTGATCTATTTCATCCTTTCTTTTGCCTTCATTAAGACGGTTACCCAGTTTAAGGGAATTTATTTCTTTTACGCTTCTTATAATTTCGGTAATAGGCCTGATTGCTCTTTTGGAGAAAAAGTAGGAAAGCAAAATGGATAGGCAAATGCTGAACAGTATGCTCCATAACAGGATCTCCCGGAGATCAGTGAGATAAACTGTTCGTGACCCGTCGGAGGCCATAACAAAGACATAATATGTCCTTGAATTGAAGCGGTGTTTGTAACAAACCCCGTCTTTTTCAGCAACAGAGAAATAATTGACATTTTCCTTTGCAGAATATAGCCTCATTGTTTTTGGGGTAAGGTATTGAATATCGTTACTGTACACGATATTGAAGGCGGAGTCTGTAAGGGCGATCTCTTCCTTCTCCCAGGAGATGGTTGACTGGTGAATCTTTTTCAGCAGGGAAGAATCAACCTCTGCCACATTAATAAGCAGGATTGCTGTATTTTTTGCGCTGTCCAGAAGATTCTCCCTGAATTTGCTGAGCTGACTCGAATATGAAAAATAATAGACAAGGACAGAAAAGAATAGCAGAATACCTGCTGCAATAAGGGTAAATTGAATAGACAGCCTGATCTTGATATTCATACCTACATTTCTTTATCACTGCAGTAAAATCCGAATCCGAATTTTGTATGGATCAGCTTTTGATCAAAATCCTTGTCAATTTTTTTTCTTAAATAATTGACATACACATCTATTATATTGGTGGTCGGATCAAAATCTATACCCCATACATTTTCGATAATAAAATCACGGGTCAGTAATTTTTCCTGGTTTCTCAGAAAGGTCTCCAGCAGTGCATATTCTTTGGCAGTCAGGTCGATTTTCTTTTTTGCCCTGGTAACCGTCTTGGTTTTCAAGTCCATCTCGAGATCAGCAATGCGTAGTTTTTCACCAGTGACAACATTTCCCGAGCGTTTTATAAAAACATTGATTCTTGCCAGTAATTCCCTGAAATCAAAGGGCTTTACAACATAATCATCGGCTCCTGCATCAAAACCTGAAAGTTTGTTTTCAGGAGAACTGAAGGCAGTCAGCATGATTATTGGAATGTTTTTGTTTGTTTTCCTTATCTCCATGCAGAGATCATATCCATTTATCAGGGGCAGATTTATATCAAGGATTATCAGGCTGTAGGAATTCCTTTCGATCATCTGTTTCCCGGTATATCCATCGGAGGCAATTTCTGTATTGAATCCGCTTCCCATCAGCTGCTTTCTCAGTACCTCGGCGAGACGAAGTTCATCCTCAACAATTAAGATGTTAATGTTACGCATGCAGATCTTTTTTGTACAAATTTTAATATCGAAAGTTAAGGAATATAGTTTTAAAAGTGATTTCTGCAATAATCTGTTAATGGCAAGTTATGTAATTTTATTCTGGTATTGCCGATGCCTGTCAGATTATGTTTATTAGAGATGAGATCTGTCATAAATCCGGATTTACTTTCTGATGACAGGCAGTCCGTTTCCTTGTAAGCTTAGGCAAAACCAGCGAGCCGCTATTTATTTAGAACTTTTTAATAAAATATTAACCACTTTCTAATAAGTTAAATTGAAAATAATGTTCAGTTTTACAGGCGGCACAGTTAAGGGGAAATTAATGCTTGACGGATAAGCTGAAATGGAGGGAATGATGGGTGCCCTTTTTAGTTTTTATGACCCGGTTTGTATCTGTGATTCTTTTAAAAGTGCATGTATTTGGTTAAAATAAAACAGAATAGTAAAGAATTTATTCCTGCAGATTAAATTCACAGGAAGTAGTGCCCCGAACCTTTTTTTTATTTGATACTTTGTTTCTTCACCAAAGCAGTTGTCAGTGTATATTACTGACAACTGCTTTTTTTAGAATATTTAATAAATAAAGGTTTTGACAATACAGATGAATAACCCTAACTTTTAGTTTTATGTACATCTTACTATTAGCAGTATTTATGACAGGGTATGCTTTCATTGCCATGGAGCATACAATAAAAATAAACAAGGCGGCCACGGCTTTAATAACCGGCGTATTGTGCTGGATCGTATACGTTATATTCAATCACGGGAATAATCTGATAAATGAGCAGCTGGCTGAGCATCTGGGGCAAATGTCAGGGGTCTTGTTTTTTCTGTTAAGTGCGATGACAATTGTTGAGCTTATTGATTCTCATGACGGCTTCAATATAATAACCAGTAAAATAAGTCAGACCAGGAAGAGAACCCTAATCTGGATAGTGGGATTCATTACTTTCTTCCTGTCGGCAATCCTTGATAATCTGACAACGACGATTGTGATGATCTCACTGTTGCGGAAATTAATAAAAGATGAGAATGACAGGTTGTATTTTGTAGGTCTTGTTGTGATAGCTGCCAATGCAGGAGGTGCCTGGTCACCTATCGGAGATGTTACCACCACGATGTTATGGATTGGAGGACAGATAACTGCCTTCAGGATAATTGTAAAACTGATACTTCCGAGTCTCTTCTGCCTGGTTGTGCCATTGATATTCATCACTTTTAGGCTTAAAGGCAATGTGGAGAGGACTGATAGTTCCGCGAATAAAAAGGTTAAATCTCTGTCTGAGAAACATCAAAGGATCGTACTCTTCTCCGGAGTCTCAGTTCTCATTTTAGTTCCGGTATTTAAAACTCTTACCGACCTGCCACCATATATGGGTATATTACTGGGACTGGGTGTGCTTTGGATCTTAACGGAGATTCTTCATAGTTCGAAAGAAGCGGAAGAAAGATATACTCTGACTGTCGCTCATGCACTGAAAAAGATCGACACCTCAACCATTCTGTTTTTTCTTGGGATCTTGATTGCAGTTGCTGCATTACAGTCAACCGGCATCTTAATGACGCTGGCTAAGGCCCTTACTAAATCTATCGGTCATGAGAGTATAATTGTAATGTCTATCGGCCTTTTGTCATCCGTTATCGATAATGTCCCGCTGGTAGCTGCAGCCCAGGGGATGTATGATTTGACTCAATATCCGGCTGATCATTATTTCTGGGAATTTCTCGCTTACTGTGCCGGAACGGGAGGCAGCGCTCTGATAATCGGCTCAGCAGCAGGGGTTGCCGCTATGGGGATGGAAAATGTTAACTTCTTCTGGTATCTGAAAAAAATAAGCTGGCTGGCACTTATCGGGTTTTTCTCAGGATCTGCAATATATATCCTTCAGGATTTAATCTTACACTGAGTTTTATTATCTATTGGATTGACCATTGCCATGCTGGCGGATATAATCTGCCACATAGGCGGCATCTCTTCCCACACCACCCACCAGTCCCGAGGTGAGGCCGTACTGGAAGAGCATTCCCACAAAGTAGAGCCCTTTAATATCCTTACTTACTCCCTTAGTCGTAACGGGCCATCCGGTCTGCTCATCCGTTACGTTAAAGTTGATCCATGAAAAATCCGGTTTGAAACCTGTAGCCCAGACGATAGAGGATACATCGACGACCGTGCCGTCTCCCAGCTTTGGTTTTCCGTCTTCAATGCCTGCCACACGCGGAACCCTCTTTACACCGGCTGCGTCCACATCCTTTACTGATATATTTATTAAGGGAGCTCCTCCATTGCGGATCTTTTGTTTAGCTTTTCGGCCAACCGGTGTACTGACTGTGAGGATATTGCTTATAAACCACCAGAATACATTACCGGCATATCGGAACAAAGGATCAGGAATATGAAAGGTAGGTTCTCCTGATAATATTGTTTGCCTGCTTCCTGCCAGTTCAATGGCAATCTCCACTCCGGAAGTGCCTGCTCCGACTACTAGCACGTCACCATCAGGTAATGAGCCCGGATTAACATACTTGGAAGAATGAATCTGATGGATCTTTTTATCTGCTTCAGTTGCAAAAGAGGGTACACTGGGGACCGGATTGGTTCCGGTAGCTACTATGACATTTTCACATATAAGTATTCCCTGGTGTGGTTAAAATTTCAAATCCTGACTGACACTGCGAGAGACTGATAACCCTTATTCCGGTACGAACCGGCAGGTTAAATTTTGTTGAATAATTTACGAGATATTCAGCCATATCATCCTTGGATGGAAAACTTCCCTTTGGTAAAGGAAATGGAAAGCCGGGTAATCCATCGTATTGTGCGGGAGTGAAAAGATGAAGGGAATCCCACCGTTTTCGCCAGGAATCACCTATATTTTCAGCTGAGTCTATAATTATGAAATTGTCTTTTTGACCGGAGAGAAAATAACCTGCAGCCAGACCTGCCTGACCGGCACCAATGATGATAGTATGCCAGTTTGACTTTCCATTGACAATTTTGCTCATGAGTCAGAAGTTTTTTAAACCAAGGATATCACTCTAAGTATGTTTCAACAAGCTAAGGATGATAATGTTCAGTGAAAGCTATTCAGATCATGCAGGTATATACATTTAACCCTGCCTCATCAACCCCTGTTTCCCATCTGTTCTTTAAACAAATTTCCCGAACAAATGTTATTATGTTATGCGGGTATGATTTTTAGAAAGATTTAAAACCTGCATGGCAAGAAAATGAAAAAATTTATGATCAGGTGAGATTTCCGGATCCAAGATCTCTGGAAATGAATTTGAGAGTTGTTACAGATTTCCGGGACAACTCTTCTTTATAATTAACAGGCCTGCAGGAAGCGTCGACAGGGAATTTCAGGGGGATTCAAATGGTAATAAAAATCATTTTAACTTTAAATCATTCAATTATAGTATTATATTTGGATTTGATGGCTTCCGGATAAGTTTTTTGAATTGTAATTGCTTAAGATATAATTATTTATAGGGTTTATTATAATATTTTACCAATTTGGACGAATAAGTCTCAAGTATCGGATATTTTAAGGAAGGGATCTTAAAATGTAGATATTAAGTGAATTGGAGATATCAATATTTGATTGGTACTATTAAGCATATCCAGGGAAAATAAAATAAAATAAATGAAAGGAGAATTATATGAATGTACAGATCAAAAGCCACCCACTGATTGATACGGAAGAGCCTAATCTTCTGGAAGGGACATTTAATTACAGTCTTCCTCCCCTTATTAAATTCGATGGACCCATTATAGAGTACATTGATGGCAAACCAGTGGAATTTGACACTCAGTCAATTAAGGGAAGAGACATTTTTATTACCGATACAACATTTCGTGACGGTCAACAGGCTCGTCCTCCCTATTCCGTCGACCAGATGGTGAAGATCTATGATATGCTTGCAAAGCTGGGGGGGCCGAATGGGGTGATTCGTCAGACAGAGTTCTTTCTATATACCAAAAACGACAGGGATGCACTTGATCAATGCAGGGATCTTGGCCATAAATATCCTGAATGCACGGGTTGGATACGCGCCAATAAGGGAGATTTCCGGCTTGTCAGGGAGGCGGGGTTAAAGGAAACAGGGATGCTTACCAGCTGTTCGGATTTTCATATATTTAAGAAATTGAAATTCAAGAGCAGGAAGGAGTGTCTGGATTCATACTGTGAAGTGGTTGAAGCTGCATTTGAAGCAGGCATCAGGCCAAGGTGCCACCTGGAAGATTTGACCAGAGCCGATATTGACGGATTCGTTCTTCCATTTGTTGAGAGGCTTATGAGGTTGAGTGAACAGGTTCCGGAAGAGCAGTCGGTAAAAATAAGATTATGTGATACAATGGGTTTTGGGGTAAGTTACCCAGGTGTTGAATTGCCACGCAGCATACCCAAGCTGATATATAAACTTAACAAGGAATGCGGAGTGCCTGGAGACCGTCTTGAATGGCACGGACATAATGATTTCCATAAGGTTCATGTGAATGGAGGAACTGCCTGGTTATATGGCTGCAATGCAGTTAATACTACTCTTTTCGGTATTGGTGAAAGGACAGGGAATCCTCCGCTTGAAGGTGCGATAATTGAATATATATCACTGAAGGGTGACCTCAACGGGATTGATACAACAATGATTACCAAGATTGCCGAATATATGGGATCAATTGGGGTATCGATCCCCGATAACTATCCATTTGTGGGGAAACACTTCGCCACCACAAGGGCAGGCATTCATGCAGGTGGTTTACGACAGGCAGAACAGATTTACAATATCTTTGATACCACCAGGTTGCTGGGCCGCCATCCGAGAGTGGCTATTACCGATAAAAGCGGGGTCGATGGTGTTTCAATCTGGGTAAATGAGTACTTTGGCCTTTCCGGAGTCGACAGGATAAGTAAATTTAAAGTACACAGGGTAGCTCAGTGGGTAATGGATCAGTATGAAAAGGAAGGCCGCCTATCGACTATTACTGATGAGGAGCTTGAAGTAAAAGTGAAGGAACATATGCCTGATTTCTGTTTGAAATACAATGGAAATCTGAAGAATCTGAAGTAATCTGTTATTCACGGATACTTGGGGAAGAACGATCGCAGGTTTTTTGCGCATTATAAAAAATCAAAAAAATAACTTTTCACAGATGAACAGAGAAGAAGTAAACAACAGAGTAAAAAATGTAATCGCTGGCGTATTGGAAATGAATGTTTCAGATATTGCGGATGACGCTAATTTTGTAACTGACCTCAGAGCTTCCTCCATTCAGAGTATCAGGCTTATAGCCGGTTTTGAGGAAGAATTCGAGATCGAGATGGATGAAGATAAGTCACTCGAGGTTCAAACGGTGTCAGGTGCAGTCACTTTTATCAGCTCTTACCTGTAAAAAGCATAAAGCTTTAACTATATTTTTCGGTATTTTCTTAATAAGATTTGGCGGGTCTGATTGCAGGAAGTTGTAAGGGCCTGATCAGTTTTGTGTATTCATTTTTACAAATTTCAAAATTATACTTTTATGAGAATTATTATCAAAAAAGACACAGTCGAAGTAGGTGACTGGGGTGCTACTTATGTTATTGACAAAATCCGTCAGGCTGCTCCAACAAAGGAAAAACCGTTTGTTCTTGGCCTGCCAACAGGATCATCGCCCCTGCCTGTTTACACAGAATTAATCAGGAGACACAAGGCAGGTGAAGTAACTTTCAGGAATGTGGTCACTTTCAACATGGATGAATATGTCGGGCTGCCTGAAGATCACACTGAGAGCTACCATTTCTTCATGTACGACAACCTGTTTAACCATATTGACATACCCAGGGAAAATATTAATATACTTAATGGCAATGCTCCTGATCTTGAAAAAGAGTGCAGAGATTATGAGAACAGGATCAGGAAGTTTGGCGGAGTCGATTTGTTTCTTGGAGGAATTGGTCCTGATGGGCATATTGCCTTCAATGAACCGGGTTCTTCACTGAGCTCCAGGACTAGAATCAAGACTCTGAGTTACGATACGATCCTGGCCAACTCGAGATTTTTCTCCGGAGATATGAAGAAAGTTCCGACACAGGCGCTTACGGTCGGCGTTGGTACCGTAATGGACGCAAAGGAAGTGCTGATAATAATTACAGGTTATAATAAGGCACGGGCCGTCAGGGAAGTTGTTGAAGGAGGCATAAGCCATATGTGGACAGTTTCAATGCTGCAGATGCATGAAAGAGCGATCTTTGTATGTGATGAACCGGCTACAATGGAGTTGCAGGTTGAAACGGTGAAATATTTCAATAACCTTGAAGGAGTTAACGATCATACGCTTCCCTAATAAATCGCATTTTATAAAATGAATTACAGGCTATTAACAAGTGAAGAAATCGGTCAGCTGATCTCTAATGGCTGCATTGCCATGAACTGGTCCGACATATCCGTAAGTGAAAAATTTTCGGCAGCCTTTGTAAGAAATACCCGTTTTGAAGGGAAAATAAAACTTGGTCACTTTTTGGGTGATGCGCATGAGGAGGGTGATCTTGCAGGGACATACGGAATATTTAACAGTTATATCCGGGATTGTGAAATTTCTGATAATGTCTATATATCTGATGTAAAGAAGCTGGCTGACTATTATATTGCCGGGAATGTCAGGATCGAAAATGTGGGTTCTCTTGAAATGACTGGAGAATCTGCTTTTGGGAACGGTACTGAGATTGAAGTTTTGAATGAGGGAGGAGGACGGGGGCTTCCGATTTTTGACAGGCTCTCCTCTCAGATAGCCTATCTTGCCGTACTCTATCGTCACGATAAAGATTTCACCTCCCGCTTGCTCGGACTGATCAGGGATTATTCAGATTCAAAGCTTTCCAGAAAGGGACGAATCGAATCAAATGCAAAAATCAGTGATACTCTTATAATACGCAATGTTTCAATAGGTCCATATACAATAATAGCCGGCGCAAGCTTGCTTGAAGAGGGAACCATTGGAAGTAACAGGGAGGCACCTGTCTTTATCGGTGAAGGAGTAATGGCAAAAAAGTTCATCGTTTTATCGGGATCAATCGATAGACGGCGGGGCAATAGTAGATAAAACATTTATCGGGCAGAGTGTAAAAATGGGCAAGCAATATTCTGCCGAGAATTCTCTTTTCTTTGCCAATTGTGAAGCATTTCATGGTGAAGGCTGCAGCATTTTTGCCGGTCCCTATACTGTAACCCATCATAAATCGACACTTCTGATTGCAAGCCTCTTTTCGTTTTTCAATGCAGGTAGCGGGACCAATCAGAGCAACCATATGTATAAGCTGGGCCCTGTTCATCAGGGTATTCTTGAGCGTGGTTCGAAGACCGGATCCTTCGCTTACTTGCTTCTGCCATGTCGTGTTGGATCATTTAGTGTAGTAATGGGTAGTCATTATTCAAATTTTGATTCCTCGGATTTCCCGTTTTCCTATATTACCTCGGAAAAAGGGAAAAGCGAATTGACTCCTGCAATGAACATTTTCACTGTAGGTACCCGCAGGGACAGTGAAAAATGGGCTACAAGAGATAAACGAAGCGATCCGGAAAAGCTCGATCTGATAAATTTCAATCTTTTCAACCCATATATCGTTGCCAGGATAATCAATGGGATTAATATACTGAATGAGCTGGCCGAAAAAACGCCAAAAACACAGGATTTTATCAGTTATAAGGGTCTGAATATCCATCGTCTTCTATTGAAGGCTTCCAGAAAATACTATGAGATGGCCCTTAGGATATATATGGGACAGGAGCTGATCAGGCGGATTGAAGATATAAATGACAAATCCTCAGCCGCTGATATCAGAAGCAAGCTAAAAACACAAGGGAGTGCAGGGGACGATCGATGGGTCGAACTATCCGGCTTATTCACTACTGCAGGGAAAATTGAAGAAATTACAGAGGCTGTCAAGTCAGGGAGTATTAAATCAGTAGGCGATTTGCATTCACATCTGCAAGATCTTTTCAGCAATTACGAAGAATATGCCTGGGAGTGGTGTGCGGGTCTTATCGGACAACAGACAGGCTCAACCATGGATACTATTCCTGTCAGCAGCATGATCAGCCTTATAGCCGACTGGAAAACCAATGCGGTGAAGTTTAACAACATGATATTGAAGGATGCTGAAAAAGAATTCGATACAGGGGCCAGGCTCGGATTTGGTGTCGATGGGGATGAAAATATCAGAGACAGGGATTTTGAGGCTGTCCGCGGAGAGTATAAGGATAACAAATTTGTGATAGGTTTGCAAAAAGAGATTCAAGCCATTGAGGAAAAAGCTGACTGTCTGATTTCTCTTCTTGAACATCTGTCACCTGCCTGATGAATTTAGTGCGTGTTACAGTCACGACAGCAGTTTTTTGGAATTCTGTCATCAAACTGTTGCCATTGAAATGAAAGGGGGTAAATAGCTATGAGAAAGAATGTCAGTGATGAAAGCGATTCGATGTATTCATTGGATCGATCCGGGATGAAAAGAAGAGATTTCTTTAAACTTCTTGGCGGTGGCATATTCATCTTTGTAAGGCCATGGAATGCTTTTGAGCTGTTTGATCTGCAGTCACGGCAGAGAAGATCTTTGCCTTCCGATTTCAATGCTTTCCTTCAGATCACTGAGGATGGCACTGTAAATTGTTACACCGGTAAAATAGAGATGGGACAGGGCGCAATTACTTCTCTGGCTCAGATAATGGCTGACGAGATCGAGGTGCCGTTTACAAAGGTTAAGATGGTAATGGGTGATACCGATCTTTGTCCATGGGATGGAGGAACAAACGGCTCGAGGACGATACGTACATTCAGCCCCAGTATGCGGGCAGCCGCTGCCGAGGCCAGGAAGATATTAATGCGGCTGGGAGCTGATTATCTTAATGTTCCTGAGGAAAGGCTGGAGGTAAAGGATGGCATAATAAGCGACAGCCGCGACAAAAACAAAAGAGTCAGCTATGGTGAGCTGGTAAAGGGGAAAAGAATTGAGAAGCACCTTGACAGCAAACCGGAATTAAAAGATTATACAAAATTCAGATATACTGGTAAGCCTTTTCTGCATCAGGATGCAAAGCTGAAGGTAACGGGTGCCGCCAGGTTTACTGCAGATATGCAATTTCCCGGGTTATTGCATGCCAGGATACTCAGACCTCCGTCACATGGAGCTAAATTAAGGACAGCTGATGTTTCTGAAGCTGAAAATATGAAAGGTATCAAAGTGATCCGCGACGGAGATTTCATAGCAGTACTGAGTGAATCGCGTGACCTGGCCGATCAGGCAATTGTAAAAATAAAAGCCGATTACTCTTACGATGAGATAAATGTAGATGACAAAACAATTTTTGACAGGATCCTAAATGCTGATTCGGTTGCTGATGTGATAAGCAGCAACGGGGATATTGAAACCGGCAGAAGGAAATCAGTCGCGATTAGCGAGTCGGATTATTTTAACGGCTATGTAGCACATTCCCCAATGGAGCCACATGCAGCCACGGCCCATATTGAAGGCGACAAAATTACCGTGTGGGTATCGACTCAGCAGCCTTACAGGACCCAGGAGACTGTTGCAGGTGCTATGGGTGTCCCCCTGGAAAAGGTGAGAATCATCGTACCTTTTGTAGGAGGCGGGTTTGGTGGAAAGTCGGAGCATACACAGGCTGTGGAGGCTGCAAAACTGGCAAAGATCACAGGTAAGCCGGTTGTAGTTGCCAGGACACGGGAGGAAGAATTCTTTTATGATACATTTCGTCCTGCAGCAGTTGTGAAAGTAACCTCTGGAGTTGATAAATCCGGCAGGATAACCCTGTGGGATTTTAATACCTACTATGCGGGGCCGAGGGGATCGGAAACCATTTATGATGTTCCCAATGCAAAGACGACAGATTGGGGCAGAGCTGCGGTGCATCCATTTGCCACAGGCGCCTGGAGGGCACCGGGGAACAATACGAACACCTTTGCAAGGGAGTCACAGATAAATATTATGGCCGCCAGGGCAGGGATTGATCAGCTTGATTTTCGTTTAAGGAATCTCACCGATACGAAGATGATAGCAGTACTGAAAGCAGCGGCAGACAGATTCGACTATATCGCTGACAATAATCCAAGTGGAAGAGGTTACGGAATAGCATGCGGGACTGATGTCGGGACATGGGTTGCACATATTGCTGAAGTAAAGGTAGACAGAAATACAGGGCATGTCCGGGTGGTACGGGTGGTTTGTGCACAGGATATGGGTCTGTCGGTGAATCCCCAGGGCACTACATTACAGATGGAAGGGTGTATCACTATGGGGATGGGTTATGCCCTTACCGAAGAGATACAGTTTCAGGGAGGAGACATTAAAAATCACTCATTCGATACCTACGACATACCCCGTTTTTCATGGATTCCCCTGATTGACACCGTGATAATGGACAAAAAAGACCAGGCACCTCAGGGTGGCGGCGAACCGGCAGTCATTTGCATGGGAGCTGTTATTGCCAATGCTGTTTTTGATGCAACAGGTGCCCGTCTGTATCAATTGCCAATGACTCCGGAAAGGGTACTGGCGGCTATGAAAACATCCACTTTATAAGGATACGTTGCTCTAAACGGGGATAAACGCAAACCCTCTCTTCTTTCCTGAAAAAAAAGCCTGTTCTGAATGGGATCTCCATATCAGGAGTAGCCAGTGATAAGCCAACGCCATTATCGCAATAATTGTAACAAAGATCAATCAGCATTATCATGGGAGTAATTATCAGGCACTTTTACCTGGTCTATTCCTATATATTAACCGACACGATTTTCTCATCGGAACAGGCTATTATTCAAAATATTATTTAATTGCAATTGCTGCACTCGATGATCCTGTCAGTGGCATCAGGGATGTCCTTGAAAAACCCGCCTCCATGCACCATTCATTGAAATCGGCTTCTGTGAAATTAAATCCTTCAGTAGTTTCTATCAGCATATTCAGCGACATCATCAAACCAAATGCGTTCTCACGTCTTTCGTCATCAATAATATCTTCGAGCACTACCAGGGCTCCGCCTTCAGGCAATGCATCATAAGCCTTGCTGATGAGTACTTTCTTGTCATTTGTGCCCCAGCCATGGAGTATATTGCCCATCGTAATTACGTCTGCTTTGGGAAATGGATCGGTAAAGAAATCTGCTGATACTATATTTACTTTTGAGGCCAGACCCATTTTACTGATATTTTCCAGGGCAATGGGTGATACCTGCGGAAGGTCCAGTGAGATACATTTCATATGAGGATTATTTGACACGACCTGAACAGACAGCAATGCTCCGGCGCCACCTATGTCGCAAAGTGAATTGTACCTGGTAAAGTCAAAACTTTTTGCAAATTTCATGAAATTGCCGGTCTGTATTCCGCTCATGGCATTTATAAATTCCCGTGTCTTGTCTGGATCAGCGTAGAGGACTTCAGTCAATGTCGTTCTTCCGTTTCTTGCCTCATTCTGAGGATTACCCGATCTTAAGCCTTCCTCCAGGAAATTCCAGAATGGATATAATCTGTTATTTGCCATTTCAAGTATTCCACCAATATAAGAGAGTTTATTTTTATCAAGAAATACGTCACTGTCAGTTGAATTGGAATAGATGGCTGTCTTTTTATTGCCGGTTTTTTGCAGGAAGCCCAGGGCTACCAGAGTATCGAGAAAGTCATACACGCCTCTTTCATTCATGCATATTTCATATTTAATTTCCTTGGCCGACATCGGCCTGGGTGCCAAAAGAGTAAAAAGCTCCAGCTTAACAGCAGTCAGAAGTGTTTTTGCAGCAAAGAATCCCATGCCAACCTGCATGATATGCGACGGATCGACTTGTTGGCCTACCTGTACCTTTGTTTCTGTTGAAGTTTTCATAGTTATTTGTATTTAAGTTAAAATAAATAAGGTTTACACTCATTTCAAGTCAAAGAATTTAATTGCACAACCGGGGAATAATGGTTGCAGACATATTAATTTAGAATTATTCTAAATCAACAATTCGTTCAATTAATAGTTCAACGGAGACATTACAAAGATTTGTGGAGGGCGGAAATCTGGTCTGATGCCTTATGAAAATGAAAGAGGGGTGTCGGAAAAAGTTTTTTCAACAGCTACTGATTTTGTTTGTCTTATTACTTTTTTGTTTGCTCAGGATTAACTGAAGGTCAGGTATATGTCAAAATATTTGACGAAAATGCTTAATCCATTGACAGAAATACCTGAAAATACCTTTCTGGTAGCAGCAGATACACTATCTTTGATTTGCACTAATGGTGAAATCAAAAACATCCAAAGTTGCAAAAAAGCCCCCGTTCATAAAAAAAATGACGGGGGCTTTGGTTCATATATCTCATTATGGTTTTTTAGTCAGAAGGTTTATCGCCAGCTGCACCTGCTTTGTGTACGCATCAATTGTTCCCGACACAACCTCAATATATTCCCTTGCCTCTTTCCAGTCTCTTTCCTCCAGAGCTTCACGTATCCCCGGCATAGTTTTTACCCCATAGCCAGTGTAATATCCAGGGGCATAAATCATATGTTTATACCATGGCCGGCGGGGCAAGCCATTTTCATTTATCAGGCTTCTTTCTGTTTTGTAAAGGATTTCATTCAGTTCAGTTTGCTTATCCAGGGGAAGTTGCATTGCATTACCGCAGAGTTTCTGAAATTCTTCTGCGGCATCTCTGAGTTTTACCATGGCATTTTCAAGATCACTGAAATCAAGATAAGGCACCGGATCCATGATTACTGGCGGAAGGATATTTTTCAGCGGGTCTGCTGCAATGACAAATAATTTATCCCTGATCATTTTATTTTGAAGATCTGTTGAGGATCTCGTGTTATCCAGGAGAGTTTTTAATTCGTCAAGATATCCGTCAACTGTACTATAGAAACTGTTGAAATTGAAAGGCAGTACATCGGCATTGGCCATTCTCATAATAGCGCGTCCGGTTGTTTCTGCCAGGGTAATTTCATATTTGAATCCCGGATCAGCGAATCTGACGAAATGATCATAAGAATCGTAGATCGAATGATATTCTCCTCCCTCTCCTTCTCCTCCATAGCTTATGTTCACTGAGGATATTCCCAAAAACTGTAGAAACCCCGACCAGTCTGATCCTGCACCCAGGGCACCGATTGTGAAATTTTCATCCCCGTACAATCTGGCACGTGTTGATTTATCACCGCTTACCATTTCCTGGGCATATTTTCTTTCTTTCACGCTGACGCCTGTCTCGGGGTCATAAACTTCACCGGCAATCTGATTGATAAATGGCCCTAAAGTATGTGATCCGGATACACTTATAAAACCACGGGAATTGGCATCTGTATTCAAATAAAACACGGCTTTCTTTTTTAATTCTGCCTGGTGATCTTCAGTCCATTCGGTAGATCCCAGCAGACCCGGTTCTTCACCGTCCCAGGCACAAAATATAATTGTCCGTTTAAGTTTAAATCCTTTCTTTACCAGTTCGGAAATGGCTCTTGCCTCTTCCATTTCAGAGACTATGCCACTAACAGGATCAGCGGCGCCGTTTACCCAGGCATCGTGATGGTTGCCGCGGAGGACCCATTCGTCGGGAAATTCGCTGCCGGGCAATTTGGCTATCACATTGTATAATTGTTTTGTATCCCAGTTGAATTTCAGTTTCAGATGCACTTTGTCACTGCCTGGTCCCACATGATAGGTGATTGGCAGCCCGCCTCTCCATGATGCTGGTACGACCGGACCTTTCAATGATTGCAGTAATGGCAGAGCATCCTCCCAGGAGACCGGCAGGACAGGTATTTTCATGATAGTGATTGCACTTTGCCTGTCCAGCCTTTTTGCATCCCTTGTGGCACCTATCCCGGGAGTGAGCGGATCGCCAGGATAAACGGGCATATCCATCACGGAACCTCTCTGAACCCCTTCCTTCGGGCGAAAGGCGCCCTCAGGATATACATCACCCTGGGCATAGCCATCATCCGCGGGGTCGGAATAAATTATACATCCAACAGCACCATGTTCATATGCTACTTTTGGTTTGATTCCTCTCCATGATCCGCCGTATCTGGCAATCACTATTTTCCCCTTTACATCTATTCCCATCTTATCCAGTTCTTCATAATCAGCCGGAACCCCGCGATTAACGTAAACTAATTCGGATGTCACATCGCCGTCGGCGGAATATGCATTGTAAGTGGGGAGCTGCTCTTTTTTCTGACCGGAGGTCTTATCTTCTTTCAGGGTTGGTTCCTCCAGTTTTGCTTTATAAGGGTTGCTTCCCAGAAGTTCCAGCAATCGCGTCTGAGGAGTCGGGAAAAGCACAAAGTAGGATGAGATTTCAGTCTGATAGCCCCACCTGGTAAATAAATCAGCTATGTATTCCGCATTTTCCTTATCCTTCGGGCTTCCTACATGATGAGGATGAGAGGAAAGAAACTGCATCCATGTTTCAATATTCTTAATTTCAAGTTGCTTATCAAACTGTTTTTCCCAGTCAGCTTGTTTTGAAGCACTGGCATCAGTAAAGCCCATGATTTTCTGCGCATTGCCAGTAATGGTAATTAGCAGGAACAAAATAACAAGATTTAAGAGTTTCATTTTTGAGTCTTTTTGTTCGGTTATGTAAAAGAGATTATATTCCACGTTTTATTCCGGCCAGGCATTTTACTTTTTTCAAAACAAATGTACAAAACTGTTTTGAGCTATAAATTAATTACTTCATTGACCGGAAATACCGGCTTAAGTTTTAAAATTTTACCCATACCTTTCATCCCATCCGGACCCCTTTATCCTGCCAGCCTGTTTCATAGACCAGTCCTTCACATTCGTTGCACTTCAGCATATTCATTGTTCCGGTTATCAGCTTATCATCCACGATAGCTTTCTGAACTTCATCCGGCAGACAGATGGAAGTCTGGCCCCGGGCGGGAACATATCTGAAGTCCATTTTAAAATCATCTTCATTAACTGAGGGCTTTTTGTTACAGGCTGCTAAAACCAGGTTGAACAGAAATAGTATTCTGTAATGATTCATAATGCCGGCTGATTAGAAATTCAATAATCAAATATAATTATTGCAAGGCTGTTTATTCGACTGGTTCATTAGAATTCAAAATATTTCTCCTAAAACTATCTTCCCAGTCAGTTTTTATTTAACTTTAAATAGTATTTATTAATGCTACTGTCATAAGTGGGTATAATATGTGTCTGATTGTTAGTAGAATAAATTTCTGTTAATTATTTAATAATTTATCCCTGAGGATTGGTTTATACAAGCATTGAACAGAATCTTTAAAGCCTCTATCAATGAAGGTTTTCTTATCAGTCTGTTTTATATTCATCCTTTTACTTATCTCATGTAAAGGTAAAAAAAGTGACAGTATTCTGACCTTTCACCTTACCAGGTCCGACTATGTTGAGAATATCACAGTTCCGGGGACCGTCCAGGCAGTTGTCAATTATCCGATAACTCCTTCCAGACAATCATTTGTGCAGATGACGATTGTCAGGCTCGCGGCCGACGGGGCATTTGTAAACAAGGGCGACACAATCTGTGTCCTTAGTGCTCCCGAGCTGGAATCTGAATACATGGAAACCCTGAACCGACTTGATTCTCTGGGAGCCGGACTAAAGAAAGCTGAGGCGGATAATAAGCTTAAAATCGCTCTTCTTGAGGCAGAACTCGCCACGAGCGAAGCTCAGCTGAAAATATCCTCCCTGGATTCACTTCGTATAATGTTTGCAACAGAAGTTCAGCAGAAACTGCTCAGGCTGGAAATGAAAAAGGCTTTGATTGAGAAGGAAAAAACTGACAAGAAGCTGAAAGCTACCAGAATGATTGCAGAAAATGATATTAAACAGATAAATTTCAGGATCATACAGGAGAAGACAAAAGTACAATCGATGACTGATCAGGTTAATGCGCTGACAATAACAGCATCTCGTGACGGAATAATAGCAAGGACTGAATCACCCGAGATCAGATTTTTTTCATCACAGGGGTCGGGTACAACAGGTGGTCCTATTAAGGAGGGGAGCGTTCTTTTATTTGAAACTCCGGTGCTTCAATTCCCTGATCTTTCCACCATGCAGGTTTCAGCTGAGGTGGCGGAAGCAGACTTTAAAAAGCTTGAGAAGGGGCAACATGTTGTTGTAACCGTTGATGCGGTTGAGAAGCTTGTCACCACCGGTACTGTTAACAGGAAAAACCTGATCGGCCGGAACGCACAAAGATGGTCAGAATCAAAAGTAAAGTTTTACGAGGTAATTATCGATATTGATAGTTGCCATTCCAGGATGAAACCCGGACTGAGCGCTTCCTGTGAGATTACGCTTGCTCTGGCGAAAGATACACTGTTTGTCCCTACTCTGGCCATATTTGAAAGAGACAGCTCAAAGATCGTTTATGTAAAGAAAAGAGATCGCTTTCTGCCCGTAAGAGTGCAGACTGGTTATTCAGGAAATTCCTATACTATCATAAAAGAGGGTCTTAAGGGTGATGAAGTGCTGGCCCTTGCGGAACCTCCAGGCAGTATGATAGTAAAGGAAACCGGGAAGAAAGAAAGTCATGGTATTCCGAACCTCCATAATCCATAATTCTGAAACAACCAACACATGAGAAGATCAATAATATTCCTGATGTTCATTCTGCTGGCGTCCTGCAAGGGAAATAATGCTGAAGATATCCAGGTGACAAAGGTAAAAAAAGGCACCTTCATGGAGGAGATAACCGAGGAAGGTACCATTGAGGCCGTAAATTCAATTTCCGTCACAGCACCTTCCGTATCTTATCGTTACGGAGCACTTAAGATAGCTAAAATAGTGGAAGACGGTGCAGAGGTTGAAAAGGGTGATACGATAATGATATTTGATCCCTCTGAGATAAAGAGGGCTATCATTCAGGCTGAACAGCAACTTGAAATTGCCAGGGCGGAATATGAAAAGCTGACGTCAACGCAACAATCGGAGATGGAAGACCTTGAAGCAGATCTGGAGCTTGCCCGGATCTCCCAGGAGATCTCCGGGATAAATTTTGAAACATCCGTCTATGAACCGGAGGCAACCAAAAAGGAAATAAAACTGGAGCTGGAATCAGCCACTATTGCACTTAACAGGGCAATGGAACAGATCGAGAACAAGAAGGTTATCAATAAGGAGGACCTCATCCAGAAATCTCTGGGTATTAAGCAACTAACGTCAACACTTGCAGATGCGAACAGATCGCTTAACAATCTTTTTGTTGTAAGTCCCGCAAAAGGTATAATAATCAAGGAAACAAACTGGACAACGGATCAGAAGTGGGCAGTTGGTGACCAGCCCTATTCCGGGTCCAAGATAATAGAGCTTCCTGATCTTTCGGAGATGAAGGCAGAAGTTAAAATAAATGAAGTCGATGTTTCGAAGATCACACCTGGCCAGAGAGTTGAAATTCGTCCCGATGCCTATTCCGATTCCATTTATTCTGCAAAGGTTGAATCAGTGGCTAACCTTGCTCAGAATAAGGATTATAAGTCAAAAATAAAGATTTTTCCTGTTCAGATCAGTATCTCAGGACAAAGCAGGAAACTTTTGCCGGGACTGACTGTAAGCTGCAGGATAATTGTAAGTGAGATACCCGATGTGCTTTTTATTCCTCTTGAATCACTCTTCAGGGATCAGGGGATGGAGTATGTTTATATAAAATCCGGATCAGGGTTTAAGCGTCATGATATCAGGATCGGAGCAATAAATACCGATTTTGCCATAATTACAGAAGGGCTTCAGGAAAATGATCTCATTGCGCTTTCAGATCCCTTCCTCAGGAAGCAGGAGATAGAGGGAAAGAGTATGAACGGGAACAAACAGGCAAAGGCAATAGAATAAAATTTAAGCATCGGTAAGAGAAAAAATGAAAAAGGGTTCATTATATGGTAAGATATTTAACAGAAGACTTATGCCGTGTCTTCTGACGATATTTCTGTCTCTTCTGGTAATCTCATGCAAAAGGAAGCCTGAAAGCGGGTACTCAGTTAAAAAAGGGTCCTTCAGGCAATCAGTAATTGAAACCGGTGAGCTTCAGGCAGTGAATGCATCATTTCTGGGCATGCCGAGAATCAATTACATATATGGGTATAATTTCAAGATTATCGGGCTTGCCGAGCATGGTAAAATTGTTCATAAAGGGGATTCTGTAATTGTTGTGGACCCCTCCTCAGTGCAGAAATTCATTCTGGAAAGGAGTGAATCACTGGAAAATGAAATTGCTTCTACCAATAAACTGAAGGCACAAAATACCAATAACCTGCAGGATCTCAGATCTCAGCTTAAAAAAGAACAATCGTCCTATGAGATAAAAAAGCTGGGAATGGAAAAATCCGGTTTTGAAGCTTTGGGTATAAGAAGGGTGATAGAGCTTGAGTTCAGGCAGGCTGAGATAAAACTTAAAAAAGTCATGAGAAATCTTGAGCTCAAACCAAAGCTGGATAGTCTCGATTTGCTTATTCAGCAGATCAGGGTGAGTCAGAAGGAAAATGATTTGAAAGCAGCAGAGCAAGCTCTCTCACAGCTGGTTGTAATCAGTCCTCTTGATGGCATATTCGTGCTTGAGGAGAATTGGCGAACCGGTCAGATAATCAGGGTAGGTGATGAAGTATATATAGGTGCTCCGGTAGCTAAGATACCGGATATCCGGAGTATGAAGGTGAAGGGCTTTATTATGGAGAATGATATTGGCAGGATAAAACCCGGGCTTGAGGTAATTGTGAGACTTGATGCACTGCCTTCAGTAGCATTTCACGGCAAAATAAGCACTGTGGCAAGGGTATGCATTGAAAAGGACGATAAAATGGTATTTCCCGTGGAGGTTATGATATCGGAATCAGACCTGAGACTGAAACCCGGAATGACCGTAAGCTGTGAATACATTACCTACCAGGGGGATGATGAAATCTATGTTCCGAATAATTGTATTCTTGAGGAAAACAAGCACTTCTATCTTTTCATCAGAAAGAGAGGAAAGCTGAGAAAGGCCGAAGTAGAGACAGGACCTTCAAATAATATGTTTACCATAATATCGGGAGATCTGAAGCCGGGTCAGCCACTTGAGCTTCCGGAGAATATTGTAGCAAGGTAATTTGGAGACTATGCAGACTAAAGAAAACATAAGGGTGGCGATGTACGGACTTCGCGACCACAAATTCAGATCATTCCTGACGATGCTGGGAATTATTTTCGGTACGGCTTCTGTAATAACAATGATATCAATAGGAGAAGGGGCCAAAGAGCAGGCTATGGCCAAATATCAGGATCTGGGAGTAAGCAATATCATTATCCGCGACAAGGACCTTACCGATACCGACCTTGAACAAGCCCGGATAAAATTCTCACAGGGATTATCAATGGCTGATACTAAGTCGATTACCGATATTGTGCCTGGTATAACTGGAATAGCACCCCAGTCAGAAGCGAAGCTTGACGCAATGTATGGGAATAAATCCTCCAAGGCAACTGTAATAGGTGTTACTCCGGAAGTGACAAAGATTCTGAATTTCAGGATGGACAAAGGAATATTCATTGACAGGGATCATTTCGACAGGCAACTTAAGGTATGTGTACTCGGTGCAAATATTGCCCGTGAGCTCTTCACATATGAGGATCCGCTGGGGAGAAATATTAAACTTGGGGATCAGTGGTTTGAGGTTGCCGGTGTACTGCGTACAAAGGCCCTGTTCACTGAGACAGTAGGGGAACTTGCCGCGAGGGACCTCAATAACGATGTTTATATCCCGCTTTCAACCTTTGGAAGCAGGATCCCTAAACCGAACATACTTTCAAGTGAACTGAAGCAGGTGACAGTTAACCTTGAAAGTTCTGAAATACTGATGGAATCTGCTGCCGTTATAAGAAATATTCTCACCCGCCGGCATTTCAATAATGACGATTTCAGCGTAATAATTCCCTATGAGCTGATGGAGCAGGAGAAACGTGAAAGCCGTATTTACAATCTATTGCTGGCTTCTATAGCCGCGATTTCATTAATAGTAGGTGGTATAGGCATAATGAATATCATGCTTGCCACCGTTATGGAAAGGACCCAGGAGATAGGTATCAGGCGGGCAGTTGGCGGCCGGAGATCAGATATTATGGGACAGTTTGTCACCGAAGCAATGGCAATGAGTATAACCGGGGGGCTGATCGGAGTATTCCTGGGGATATTCCTTTCTCTGGGAATTGCACTGGTTACCGAAGTGAATACCAGTCTCACCCTGTATTCGATCTTTATAGCCTTCGGCTTTTCTATGATAGTCGGTATCACTTTTGGTTACCTGCCTGCAAAGAGAGCCGCCGACCTGAGGCCAATAGAATCGATAAGGCATGAATAGGTAAAAACCCCGATGAGGTCAGGCAGTATCCAGTTCTGTGTGTACCTGTATAATGAAGGCTTCTGCAAGCTTGCACCCGCTTTCGAGTCCCCGGAACATTGAAACCTGTTCCTGAAGCGGGTAAAATTTTTCCGGTGACTGTGAAGCATGTGCAAGTGTGCCTGCACCGCTCAGAAATGCAAATCCACCTGCAGCCCTGTTAAGGAAATCACGTCTTGAGCCTGGTTTGCCTGTACCTGACCTGCTGTTGAGACCTTTTTTGCTTGTTGACATGTGAAAGTTCTTATATTACAAATATAAATTATTTTCAGCGGACAGACCGAATTGCTGATAACAGGGTAATTGAATTAAGACAACCCCCCGGGCTTACAGCAAGATAATATCTTATAAAGGTAATGAACAAAAAAGATTTTCAGAAGTTTGTATTCATGTACAAAACCTTAAACAACAATACAATGAAAACGAATGTTCTTCAAATCTTTTTTGTATTCATTCTCACGGTAATTTCGGTTTTAGATGTTAAATCTCAGGATAAGCTCAGCCAGACACTTGCCTCAATCGGAGAGAAAGTGAAGGATGTTCAGATTGACAAAACCACATATAAGCAATCCATCGATGTTTTGAATGGGGATAAAGGGAAGCTTGGATTCGTTTCAGTAGAGGTTGATGACAAAGGCAGGAAAACAACTGAAAGATTTGAATTTTATCTGTCTGATATTGATCCAAATACAATTCTTCGTAAAACATCCGGGAAAAAACTTTTTGTAAGCTTAACTGTCAATAACAATCAGAAGTTCATAAAACATTTCAAGGAGGACAAAGCTGCCGGGTATGACAATTCCTTAGAGATATTATCATCAAATGCAGATGAGGCGCAGCTTTTGGCAGATCTGTTTAAATCTTCAATTAAGCTGGTCAGTTCAGGACAACCCAAATGGAATACGGGTAAGGAAGCTCTGTCCTGGCTGAAAAGCAATATAGGAAAAATAGATTCGGACCCGGTGACATTCGACCAGTCCTTCACATACAATGAATCCAAAGATTATCTGGCTGCTCTGACAGTTAAGAAAAGCAGCCAGAAAAGTGCTGCCACAGAAGAAAAATATGAATTCAGCATTCCTGATCTAAATCCAAAGGATCTGAAAATCAAGGTTAGTGGGACCCAGCTTTCGGTTTCATTGGGAACAAAAGGGAACGAACCTTATATAAGTTATACAAAAAACAATGAACAGCAGAACTTTGAGAAGGATTTTGAGCTTTATGCGGAGGACAGTGATCAGGCCCGGAATATCATTGCTGCCCTGACGGCGGCTATTGAAATGAGCAGGCCGGTGCTCCCGGATTTTGGAAGCTTGCAGAAATCGCTGGACTTTATTTCCAGGAACACAGGAGAGGTTACCCTGGATAAAAAGACAGTTACTCAGAAGCTTGGTTTTACGCCCGGGGATGGCACAAAATCGGTCTTTACCTATATAGAACAGGACGCAAAAGGGAAACCTGTTGAGCAAAAGTATGAGTTTTATCTTTGTGACCTTGACACTTCAAGCCTGGGATTTAAGGTAAGCGGGAAGAAGATAAACCTTGTTCCTGTTACAGGAGGGCGTTCAAAATTAATTAAATATTATAAAGACAATGAAGTGCAAGACTTGCAATACGATTTTCAGATTCTGATGCCCGATATTGAAACCTCACACGAAATGGTTGAGGCTTTCAAAGCGGCAATTAAACAGTCGGAAGTTAAACCCGTCAGCTGGAAGAGCGTGGAAGAGGCGGTTAATTTTCTGAATGGCGCAATAAAAGGAGAAAGTATTGGATCCGATGTGTATAAGGTGAATCTCAGCACAATTTCCGCCAGCCCCATGAACCTCAGATATGAACAGGATCGGACTGACTCCAAAGGTGTAACATCCGGTCTGACATTTGAATTTTATCCTTTTATGCTGGATCCGGCAACAGTAAAGGTCAGCGCATCAGGTAAGTTCCTGAATGTTGAGGCAGTTGTGGCCGGTAAGGATCAGTTCATAAAAGTCTTTAAAGACGGTAAGCAGCAGGCTTTTGACAATAATATAGAGCTCATGGCTTTCGATTCCAGGCAGGCACAAGGTATGGCTGAGGCATTAAAATTCATTGCGGGCAACAGCACTCCAAAGATGATAGTATGGGGAGACAAGCAGTCTGCCATGAAGTTCATAACTGACAATGTCGGAGAGGTCAAAACTGAAGACAAAGATGCAAAGCAAAAGCTGGAACCCGCTGACGGGGACCCATGTAAAGTTAAGCTCACAGTTTCAACCAGCGACGATAAGGGTAAGACAACGGAGGAAATTTATGAATTTGGATTACCTGATATGAATGATAAAGTGGTCGATGTAAAAGTGAGGGGTAAAAATGTAGATGTAATCCTTGCATGTAAAACTAAGGATAAACTTGTAAAAGTCTATAAGAATGGGTCTCAGCAGGCCTGGGGAAGCAGTGTGGAGATCGGATTAAACGACGTCGAAATTGCGAGGAATGTTGCCGAAGCCTTCAAAAGCCTTATTAATCAGTGTGGAAAATAGGTAATATCCATTTGGCCCTGATCGCTGCATTCCGGTTTAACGTGTAGTTTTTCAATTATTCTCTTTTTATAGTTCTGATTCATGCAACCAATCCGGTTGCATTAGTGTTTCAGGGCATATGTAACTCCTATTTTTCCTCCTGCAACACCACCTCCTCCTCCGAATTCAAGGTTCAAGCCAACCTGTTTGTTGAAGAAATACCTGCCTCCTATTTGAATTCCGGGTGCGATTCCTGAAGAATTTGTCCCGGGATAATCAGCCGGCAGACCCCATGAATAGTACCCGAGAGATAGGCCTGTATAAAAATCCCATTTCTTTGGGATCTCAAATATTCTGTTAAAGTGATAGTTTCCATTTCCGGCAATGCCAAAAACATTGCTTGTATATCTGGCGCCATAAATATTTTCACCGTAAGACCTGAAGGAAGCATCAAGGCCCAGAGTAATATCCTTGAATACTCCGAAGTCAATTCCTGCAAAAACAGGTATGCCCCAGCCGGAGAGCCCTAATCCTGCGTTGAACTGATATTCCCCTCTCCTGAGCGGAACCTGGGCATTGATGACAACAACAGCCATGATATAGATCAGGATAATTGCATATGCTTTTTTCATAATTGGTTATAGTTTGAATTTCATCTGAATTTTGCTACAACTTTTGTACCGGGAAGAGTGTTATTACTCATAATAAATAAATTTTCCCAATTCTCAGTTTAGCAAAGATAAATGAAAGCAATCATATTAGGAGCAACAGGACTTGTTGGTAATTTGATATTGAATGAAATATTATATGACGACTACTTTTCAGAAGTACGGATATTTGTCCGGAGATCAACTGGAATTGTTAGCCCGAAACTGAGAGAAATTATAACTCCCATGAAGGAGATTACTCCTTTGAGTTCTGAAATTCAGGGAGATGTTCTCTTCAATGCATTGGGAACAACGATAAAGCAGGCCGGCAGCCAGGAAGAACAACAACGTATAGACAGGGATCTGCCTGTTAGCTTTGCCAGGATTGCTTCAGAAAACGGGGTCAGATATATGCTGAATGTTTCAAGTGTAGGTGCAAGTATCAGGGGGGGATTTTATTTGAGAACGAAAGCCGGGATGGAAAGTGGAACAGGGCAGTTCTTTGCCGGAAGAGTCTTCCATTTCAGACCTGGTTTTTTAGTTGGACACAGGAAGGATTTCAGGCTGCTGGAAAGAATTGCTTCTGTCGGGATGAAAATAATCGATCCGATTTTGACAGGAGACTCTAAAAAATACAGAAGCATGCCGGCGGATAAACTGGCAAAAGCCATGGTTAGTTTAAGTAAAAAGCCTGAGGGAAAGCCAGTTGTTTTACATTATCCGGAAATAATGCAGTGCATCTGATTCCGGTCATTTCACATACCCAATGCAACACTGTATGTTTTAACTGAACCTGCCTGAACTTGATTATAAATACGATGATTTAGTCATTGGTATGTTTTTATTGAATATTATTACATTGAAATTGATTTATAGTAACTAATCAGTGCATTGAGTTTGATATGCCTGGAGTGCCTGGAGTGTATAAAGTTAATAATAAAACTCTAATTTTGATTGGACCGGATTATAGTGAAGCCGACACTCCAAACTTTAGCTCACTTTAAGTACGGATTAGTTACGATTTATATTTTTTTTAAAATATTGATGATGGTGGTAAAAATCCTTGAATGCATGGAAGGAACAGATAATCCTTTATTCATATGGGTAAAATAGAAATTACAAGGAAAAAATTTCTGATGACATCTCTGGCCGGATTAGCAGGAATAAAGGTTATATCAGAAAGCAGCTTTGATAAAATGGCAATTCCTGAGGTGAGACGGAATTTAGGTAAAACAGGCCTGAGTGTATGTCCGGTCGGTTTTGGTGCTTCAAGGGCAAATGAAGAATCATTGATCAAATATACTTTAAGCAAAGGCATAAATTTTATAGATACCGGTCGTGCGTATGCTAATGGTAATAATGAAAGACTCGTTGGTAATGTAATTTCAGGTAACAGGAAGAATATGGTTATACAATCCAAGCTCAGGCTTGACCGTAATGAGCTTCCATCCGGGGGCAAAGGGAAGAAAGGAGCCAGGGAGATCCTGGATGTTTTATCATCAAGACTTGAGGCCAGTCTGAAGGCACTGAGATCGGATTATATTGACATTCTTCTTTATCATGACGCCAGTGAAGAAGATTTACTGTTTCACCCTGAGGTCATGAAATTTTTTGCCGGACTGAAAAGTTCAGGGGTAATCAAGGCTCATGGATTCTCAACCCATAATGATCGGATGATATTAATGGAGAGAAATAACAAAGAATGCTTCTATGATGTGATGATGATCCCATTCAACCATAAAGGTTCATTTATTCACTCAATAACAGGACAATACAGCGAATGGGATCATAGCCGGCTGAGATCTGTCTTGATTGAAGCTGCAGGCAAGGGCATTGGCATTATAGCAATGAAAACATGTTCGGGTGAAAAGTATTCACCCTCTCCGGATATTGAGCCAAGCTACAGAGCAGCTGTAAAATGGGTGATTGAGCAACCGTTTGTAAGTACCGCAGCTGTAGCAATGGCAAATTTTGAGCAGGTTGACGAGTATTTATCTTTGCTCAATGCGGTTTAAATGCATGTTGTTCTGATAAGGCCGGACTCCCTGACCTATCAGGCAGGGTAGATTTTTCTTATCAGGTTAACTCAAGACAGTCTGATTCGTTGTAAATCTTGTCCGGGGAAATCCTGGTTTATAGATTTTTTTTGAAATTAATTGACTTCTGCGTTCTGTTTAGTAACTTGCCTTATCAAACTGGCTTCTGGCATTTTGGTTTAAACTCTAACTAAAACTTAATTAAATGAAAAAAAAAGAACTACAACTGATATCCGTTATAAAAGGGTTTTTCCCATTTTTTATAATGATGGCGGTGTTTACACAGTGCACAGGACCGGAAGGTCCGGTGGGGCCACAGGGAAATAACGGGCAGAATGGTTTGGATGGTATTAACTATGTCCATTCAGTGATCTATGATGTTGATCCTTCCGAATGGAGCGGTGATGCTGATGGATATTACGCATCACTTAACGTACCTGAAATAAACGAAGATATATATTACGATGGAGCGGTATTGGTGTACAGATTAATTGAAATAGACCCGAATAGCTTCAATCTTTTGCCCTATACTTATGTGGATAACACTTTGACAGTTTATATGGATTTTGATGTTTACGTTGGAAGTATTGATTTGATCTATAAAGAAATTTTGGATGGAATTAACGATACTCCGGCCCCGCCTGATCTAATGTCTTTTAAAGTAGTGATCATTGAAGGAATTCCCTTGGCTGCATTAAAGACCATGGTGAATGTCAAAGATTTTTCTGCTGTCTCAAAATTTCTTAACGTTGATATTGGACAAAGCAATAATCATTGATTTATCGGAGAGCATGAACATCTTGAACACATCTGGAAGGCGTTCTGGTTGATTTTTGTATGTTGCTAGGTATCCTGATGATGAACTCACTTTACCAGTCTCATATTCAGCCCCTTCAGGGCTGCGACATTCAGTTTGTATATGACCGTGGGTTTACGCCCGCGGTTATTCAGATTGTGCCACTTCGCGGCACGATATATTTAAATTAAACAGTGCGAACAAATTGATATCCGTTTTGTTTATTAGGGGAAGATTTGTAAAATGCTGATATGACAGAGAGTTTGTGACCCTGAAATTTAAAAATATTACTTCTTCATTGCTTTTACTGGTTTTTCTACTCCCATCACTGGTAAAATTTCATCATAATCCTAACCATGTTGTCATCTTAACAAAAAATGAAAACCATAGTCAGGTTTACCATGAAAACTGTGTCATCTGTAACTTTGAATTTTCTAATTTTATCACAGATGAGCTGATTGTTGATTCACCAGAAGAAAATCCTTCAGACAGTTACTGCAATAATTATAGTTCGAAAGATTATAGTAATCTATCAGTTTTTTCATTTTTATTTCGTGCACCGCCTGCTAGACAAATTTAAAATACGCCGTAATAAGTGTTATTAAAGATAATTTGTTAAAATCAGGGCTTAGCATGAAAAAAATAGTTATCATTTTGATAATGATATTGATGTATCATGTCACAAATGCACAAAATACATTAACCGGAAAAATTACTGACAAGCTGACAGGAGAAGCTGTTCCTGGTGCAACAGTTTATATCCCGGAGTTAAAAAACGGAGCTATTGCGGATAAGGATGGCGTCTACACGATAGATAATCTTCCCAGGACAAAAGTAATTGTTCAGGTCAGTTGTCTTGGCTATAAATCAATTGTCAAAGATGTTGATTTGTCAAAGGTAACATCTTTAGATGTTGTAATGGAACAAGCTGTTACAGAGATGAATGAGGTTGTTATAACCGGGACATCAAGGGCTACTCAGATTATCATGGACCCGGTTCCCATGACCACAGTTAACACCAGGGAATTACAGCAAAATTTAAACAACAATATAATTGACGCAGTAGCAACACTGCCAGGAATTAGTGCAGTAACTACAGGTCCGAATGTTTCAAAACCATTTATTCATGGGTTAGGTTATAACAGGGTATTGACATTATTTGACGGTGTAAGGCAGGAAGGACAGCAATGGGGCGATGAGCATGGGATTGAAATAGATGAAAATGCTGTTGACCATATTGAAATTATAAAAGGTCCAGCCAGCCTGACATATGGCTCTGATGCTCTGGCCGGAGTGATCAATTTGCTTCCTGCCCAACCTGTCCCAAATGGTAAAATTATGGGCCATGTCGAAACAGATTACAATACCAATAATAGACTTTTAGGTGCTCATGCCACCCTGGCAGGAAACAAGAATGGATTTATATGGGAGGGACTGGTTTCCCATAAACAAGCTACCAATTATCAGAACAAGTACGATGGAAGGGTATATGGAACAGCTTTCAATGAAACTGACATTAGTGGCTATGTCGGCCTCAGTAAAAAATGGGGTTATTCTCATCTTAATTTTTCGGTATTTGATGACTTGCAGGAGATTCCTGATGGCAGCCGTGATTCTGTGACGAGAAAATTCACCAGGCAGATTACTGAAGCAGATACATTCAGACCGATTGTTTCGGATGAGGAATTAAATTCTTATAAAATAACTGCTATACATCAGCATGTACAGCATTACAGATTATATTCATCCAATAATTTCATCATCGGCGAAAGCAAACTTGGGTTGGTACTTGGATATCAGGAAAACATAAGAAGAGAATTCAGCCATCCGCAATACCCCGATATTCCTGGCCTGGACCTCGATCTGAAAACCTTTACTTACGATATAAAATACTCACTGCCAGCAACTGGAGGATGGGAAGCAACAATCGGAATCAATGGGATGTATCAGACCAACACCAACAGAGGAACTGAATTTATAATACCGGATTATCACCAGTTTGATATAGGCCCATTTGTTCTGGCAACCAGGAGGATTAATAAATTTGATTTAAGCGCAGGGATCAGGTATGATACCCGTATTTTTAAAAATGATCAGATGTTTACACGATCCGATCCTGCCACAGGCTTTGACATGCAGGTCCAACCACCGGATACTGCAATGGCTGATCAGCCTTTTTACAGCTTCAGCCATAGCTTTTCAGGCATATCAGCAAGCCTTGGTGCTACTTACAATATTACCACAAGGTTAAATATTAAAGCTAATATCGCCAGAGGATTCCGTGCACCTAATATATCCGAAATATCTGCCAATGGTGTTCATCCCGGCACCTTAATCTATCAGATTGGGAATACTGCTTTCAAACCTGAATTCAGTCTTCAGGAAGATTTTGGGATTTCTTACAGATGGGATCACATAAGTGGAGATCTGGAGCTCTACAATAACAATATTTCGAATTATATTTTTAATCAAAAATTGTTGAGTAAATCCGGGCAGGATTCAGTTCTGGTTAAAGGCAACCAGACATTCAAATTCCAACAGTCTGAAGCACAATTGTATGGTGGAGAATTTTATCTGGATATTCATCCCTATGACTGGCTTCATTTTGAAAATTCCATTTCCGTTACGTATGCTCTAAATAAGGGAGGACATGGTATCCGGATTACAGATAGTACAAGATATCTGCCGTTTATT
Source organism: uncultured Bacteroidales bacterium (assembly GCA_963789465.1). Taxonomy (GTDB): domain Bacteria; phylum Bacteroidota; class Bacteroidia; order Bacteroidales; family VadinHA17; genus LD21. The sequence continues at coordinate 24,273 of CAWBLL010000016.1, read as the reverse complement.
CCTCCTCTTCATACAAATTCTGAATTAAGGGCCAACCTGAAAAATACGTTGAAACATTTTAAATCGTTATACTTAAGGATCGGGATGGACTATTATGCCAGACAGGACAGGGTATATTCTGCAGATAATACAGAAACTCCGACTCCAGGTTATATTCTATATAATGCAGGAGCAGGTGCAGATATAACGAATAAACAGGGGAAAGTACTTGTCAGTATTAATATTCTGGGCAATAATCTTACTAATGTTGCCTATCAGTCGCACATGAGCAGGCTAAAATATTTTGAAGAGTATCCGAATAACCCATCAGGAAGAAGCGGCATATATAACATGGGAAGTAACATTAGTTTCAAACTTACTTTTCCACTTATTATCAAATAGTATAATAGCAATGACTTAGGCTGGGGTTTTGCGTACCTGAAATTATATAACTTTTTGAATTATTATTTATAGGGCTAACAGAATGCACCGCCTCAAGGCTCCGTATTTACTCTGGGTTTGACTGTAGGCAGGGTAAATCTGAATTCACAACCTTTTCCTAATTCGCTTTCCACCCAAATTTTCCCGCCCAGCTTTTCGATAAACTCTTTGCTTATTTTCAGACCCAAACCGGTACCTTGTTCTTTATCAGTGCCAGGTCTTCTAAAATCTGAGTCCATTCGGAACAATTTGTTGATATCGTCATCAGATATTCCTATTCCGTTATCCTTCAGCAATATGGTAATCATATTTGCATCAAAATTTGAGCTGATTTTTACATTACCGAATCTTGGAGTAAATTTTATAGCATTGCCTATAAGGTTACGTAAAACAATATTTATCATATTCCTGTCAGTAAATACAAATAAGTCGTCTTTTATATCAGAATCCAGATTTATCTCCTTATTTCTTGAATATAACAAAAGGTTGGAGATATTATCCTCTACTAAATTCTTTAAATTGACCTCTTCCAGATTGATCTTTATCAGACCAGCATGAGATCTTGACCAATCGAGTAAGTTTTGAAGTGTAGCAAAACCACTTTTCGCTGAATCATTCAATATTTGAGAAAGTTGCCTGATTTCTTCAGCATCCATCTGATAGATATTTTCATATAGCAGCTCAGTAGATCCAAGAATGGAGGTAAATGGATTTTTCAGATCGTGAGCGACTATGCTGAAAAATTTATCTTTAGTGGCATTGAGTTCTTTTAGTTCATGGTTTAACTGTTTTAACTTTTCCTCTGCGTGTCTGCGCTCCATATTCTCCCTGACAATGTTCTGATATAACTCAGCTTCTTTTCTCAGGCCCATATATGCTAATATCGTTACAAGGATGGGGATGCCAATAATAGTCAGGATATGAACCTCCCATAATGAAAAACGTGGCAACAGCATGTCATTTATGAGCTCTGACAATATAATAATGGCAGTTGAGACAACATATACCATCGCCACAATTATAAGAAGGTTTCTCAGGGAGGTGCTCCGGGCGAAAGATTTTTGCAGTTGCTCTTCTGCTTTTTGTCGAAGATATTCAGGTTCAGCAGGTATTTTGTTATCTGTTTTCATGGCTTTATTAATCAAGGTTAAAAACGTAATTTTTTAAGAGTTAGTATAATGTAAAATATGATCTGACTTCTTATAGACTTAAAAGAGAGTGCAGAACAATGAATCCTGATCAGTTCTGAGGTCCCGACATTTCCAAGACACTTCTAAAGTGGAATTTTTTCGGGTTAATTGCTCCGGCACTCAGCAATTCTGAATGTTTAGATGATTTATGCTATGTTCAAAGTTTGCATAATTTCACTTTCCGTTGGCTTTATCCAACGGATGAAGATACAACCCAAGGTCGGGCTTTAGCCCAATTCTAAAGGACTAAAGTCCTTTATAGTGAGCCTGATATAGAGGGTGTAGAAAAAGTCAAAATCCAGTAACCCCCGATACTTCGATCGGGGCAGGCTCCGAGGTAGCAAAGAGAATACGTAGATTCCGATAGCTATCGGGACGCAAAGATCTAAATAACAAGCTTTGTCTTTGCGGGATTTGCGTAAACCTTTAAGCACTTTGCGGTTAAAAAGACTTTTTCTACACCCCTAATTGAAATTAATCTTTATCGGATCAAAATCTAAGTTGATTTCATTTCAAATCGTCACGCAATTAAAAAACGCTACAACCCAGATATATTCAAGGTTTCAAAGAGCGGTATTTAATTTTAAATGGACACTTGTGATTAAATATATTTAATATATTGAAAATTAATGTAATAATCCCTTTTTTAAGCGTATCTTTGCACTTTAAATATATTATTATGAATAAAGGCACAGTAAAATTTTTTGATGCAGGAAGGGGATTTGGATTCATCACGGATTCAGAGTCTGGCGAAGAGTATTTTGTACATTCCTCCGGGTTAAGTGAAACTATCGGAGAGAACGATTCAGTAACTTTTGAATTAAAGCAAGGTAAGAAAGGTTTAAATGCAGTTAATGTTAAGCTTTCTTAGTACTTGATCTTAATAATTTACAAGGTTTAGTCCCGGCAAAACCGGGACTTTTTTTAAATTTTCAATATTATGGTACCTCAAAAGACAATTTTTTCAAAAGCAACTTTCAAATCCCCGGACCTTTCTAAATTAAAAGCCGTTATAATTGACCACAGAACTACTATTTATATAGCTCTGGAAGCGGACATTGATGAGGCAAGAGATAGGTATTTCGAGAGATATCCGAACAGGCTTATAAAATAATTTCTTATACTCTTGACTCCTGGTTACACATAATAATAGCTTCGCAGATATTTAACGGAGCTGGTTGTTCATTGCGTACAACTGGTAAGAGATGTCAGGGGGTTGCAGTCTTAATGGAATGCATAATCAATCTTGATCATAAAGCTGTTTTTGGGGAAGATTCTGAAGAGATCAGTAATCTGATCTCCCAGGGATTGCTCGTATAATGATTCCCCCCATGGGGCAAGAGGATTCATCTCTTCATTCTTGCTCCTGGAGTGGCTCCAGACAAAATATATTGCCGAACCGGGCCTGTATTCCCAACGGGTCACAAAGTTAGATTGCAGATTTTTATAATTAAAGTCCCTTTTTTTGGGATATGCCGGAAAATCTACCATATTGTCAGGATTGACAAGAATGCTGAAATTGTCATACTTCCCTTTTGCCACAAAGAACTGTGTATAGAGCTGCATTGAGAATTTGCTCGTAAATGTGAGTGAACCTCTCAGCGTAAGGTCCAATGAGCGTGTATCACGTGTTCCGAATACAGGTACATAGTATTGTCCGGGTTTGTATTCCTTCACATCAGCCAGTATATTATCAAGCATGCCTTTATCATCAAAAGCTGTAAAATCTGTATAATCAAGATTATCAGGAGAGGTAGATGTGTTGCCAATGAGCCAGGTACCATTGTCAGGCATAAAAGTTTCATTTGATGCCCATGCAGTTTTATAATCCTCCCAGTTGCCTTTAACATTTGCCTGCAATGATAATCTGGTACCGGCATTTACGATCCCCTGAAAGTCTATAATGTATTCACTTCCTTTATTGTCATATTTCTTTATTGTTGCCTTTGGTGTGATTCTCCAGTTTTTTCTTTCATCGCTGTCAAATTCTGCTGATAATTCCACACTTCGTGGCTTTGCCCAGATCCCCAAACCTCTGGTTTCCCAAAGATCATAGCCCCCGAGCAGATCATAAAATTTGGCTCCGGATTTGAGCTGTCTGAACAGCTTTGTGATGAGAACGGTGCTGAGGTTTACATTACTTCCCATGTCATACCATTCAAGAAATGAATACCTCCTGGTATAGAAAAAGCTGATATCTCCTCTCTGGAAAGAGCCGAATGATTTCCCGCCTTTGAGTTTATAGTTGACGTTCGACCAGATCTGGTACCAGTTTTGTTCAAAGCTGATCCAGCCTATATCATTTGGATTATACTGGTCAGTAAACATCAGCAGGGTGAAATGCCCATCAACAATTCCCTGCCTTTTACGGAGCACAAGGCCACTCATGGCTCCTTTCTGTTCCTTTATACCGGGGACCAGAGGATTCCTGTCAGAGAAGGCAGCTATGCCTTCGAAACCATATTTGTTATTATTGAATCTTAAGTCCCAGTCAACACCGCCTGTCATGCTTTGCCATCCCGTCCCTTTCTCAGCCGGGCTGTCATAATAGGTGAGAATGCCCCCGGCAGATGAATAATCTCCTATCCTCTGACTGGCGCGTAAAACAGCATAATTATTTGAAGGCTTAAAGTCTCTGCCTGCTGTGGTACCCAGTAGTCCAAAAGATAATCCTTTTTCAGAATGACCTGATAATTTTGCAGCTGCAATGATAGGTTCATTGGCACCAAACCTTCGTGAATAATATAACCTGCTGTTTCCAATGCCGAATTTGTATATATCAGCTCCTTCCAGAAAAAACGGGCGCTTTTCCGCAAAAAAAGTTTCAAAAGCTGTAAGATTCAATACAGCAGGATCTGCCTCTACCTGTCCAAAATCCGGACTGATAGTTGCATCCAGCATAATATTCGGCCCGAATCCGATCTTAATATCCCCTCCGGCATCATATTTTAACCTGTAGTCAGTCTTTCCCGGCACGTTCTCATTTTCAAACAGATCGAGTCCTGCAAGTACGTATGGTCTTACCTGTATATTACGTCTGGGATCGATGCCCTTTATCCCGGTTATCTGACCGTAACCCGATACCAGGTTGGTCCTGGCATTGCGTGGTATATATGGCCATTCGGAAACCTCGCCCAGCTTTGGGATGCGTCTTGTGTAATGAATACCCCATGTCTGCAATTCATTCCTGGAGTACCGCAGCATACTATATGGAATCCTTATTTCGGCTATCCATCCCTTATCAGTGATCCTTACCTCTGAAAACCATATGGCATTCCATGAGGCATCAAGACCCGCTGGAAGAAGGGGATTTACATCAACGGTACTGAGCTTTTTATTGTCATCCTGCTGACCGTCCAGCTGCACTCCGGCGGCATTTACTGCGAAGGTATATGCAGTCTTTCTGTTAAAGTAGGAATCTATCGATACCATGAACCAGTCAGCCCTGTTATATTCATCCCTTCGCCCCAGATTATTCTCAATATTTTCCTGACTGTCATACATGGTTGCGCCTATGTACAGGTCATCCTTCCCAAATAATATCCTTACTTCAGTTTTACGTGATGAAGCTTTTCCTTCCTCAGGTTCAAACTGAATGAAATCAGTCACAACCGGTGATTGTTGCCATGAAGCCTCATTTAAATTTCCATCAATTGTAACAGGTGAATCCGTCATGCAGGCATTTACCGATGAGCTTTCCTGCGAGAAAACATTGATAGAGAGAAGAAGAATAATCAAAGTGACGGAGAGCTTTATAACCTTAAACATATAGTGACATTTCAAATTAAAGCAATATAATAAGTGTTTCTGTTATCTGATAGCCTATTAACATTCTTTAAGAGATATCGTAATTCGCAGATCAGCGCAGAACTACAGATCTGATCGGCTACAATCAGTCCAAACTTCGGTGAGATAAAATCCCTAAGGCGACGTGTGATTGAACATTACGACCTGGCCGTTAATGGAATGATAACGCTCAGTTTATTGATCTTTTTCTTTACTTTTATATGTAGAAATTTTCATCAGACCACAACAAACATCTCATTACAGTAAATCCTTGCAGCATGAAAAATTCAGTGCCCCCATTACTGAGACGATCACATTCAGATCTAAAGCCAGGTTTGCCGGTATGACTTTAATAACGAAATGAACCCTCTATGGATTAATGAAACAGAAACAAATAATTCTAAACGGATAACTAACTAACATTATGAGAAAACATGGATATTTAACGGGCTTTGCACTGGTTATTCTGATATTATGGTCATGCACAGCCCGGCAAGGCAGGATTATAGATCAGGTCATTGTAACGGAATACGGGAAAGTCAGGGGGGCGGTCAATGAAAGCAATACCGTCGTATCCTATAAGGGTATACCATATGCGGCACCACCTGTTGGTAATCTGCGATGGAGGGAACCTCAGCTGCCGGCGTCATGGGAGGGGATCCGTGATGCAACACGGTTTTGTTCCAGCTGCATCCAGAAGCGGGTTTACACCCATCTTCCGAACGGACCCTGGACAGAGGAATTCATGGTACAGGACAGTATCAGTGAAGATTGCCTTTTCCTTAATATCTGGACACCTGCAAAAACTGCAGCAGATAAACTGGCTGTTCTGGTATTTATCCATGGAGGAGCCTTCACTGAGGGCTCAGGCTCGATCGATGTATACGACGGGGAGGAACTGGCAAAGAAGGGGATAATTGTGGTGACAATTAATTATCGCCTCGGCGCCCTGGGCTTTCTTGCACATCCTGAACTGACTGCAGAATCTCCCAATCATGTTTCGGGAAATTATGGCTTACTTGACCAGATAGCTGCTCTGAGGTGGATAAAGGGAAATATAGCAGCTTTTGGTGGCGATCCTTCGCGTGTAACCATATCCGGACAATCAGCCGGGGCAGCATCGGTAAATGCTTTAATAATATCGCCACTGGCTGCAGGTCTTTTCAATGGAGCAATAACCCAGAGCGGAACATCATTTACAGGAGCTCAGAGAGATGTCTTGACCTTAAGTGAAGGAGAGAAACAGGGAGTGGAATTTGCAGAATCCAAAGGAGCTAAATCCATCGCTGAACTTAGAGCAATGTCAGCACTTAACATCATTGAAAGAATCCCGGGAAAACCCGGAATGCGTTTCGGGGCTGTTCAGGATGGTTATTTTCAAACCGGTGATCCCATGACGATTTTTGCTCAGGGGAAACAGAATGACACCCCGTTTATGAGTGGGATGACCGCAGACGAAACAGGATACTTCGGTAGTACCGGGAAGGACTTCAGGGAATTATATCCTTCAGCTACGACTGAAGATGAAGCAGCTGAAGTGAAGCTGGCAGGGCAGGAGCAGGGCAGGCTGGATACCTGGCTATGGATGGAATACAGGGCAAAAACCGCGAAAACGAATGGCTGGGAATATTATTTCGACCGTGCCATTCCATGGCCTGAACATCCTGAATTCGGCGCATTCCATACCGGGGAAGTGCCTTACGTTTTCAACAACATTAAAATGCTGAAAGATCATAAAATGGAGAAAACGGATACAATTGTGGCTGACAGGATCTCCTCCTTCTGGGTAAATTTTGTTAAAAATGGTGATCCCAACGGCCCCGGCTTGACCAAATGGGAACCTTATAAGGCCAACAGGCCTGAAGTAATGGAACTGGGAGAAACCATGGGTATGATTCCTGTTTCATCCAGTGAAGAGAGATTTGAGTTTCTTAAGGAACAGTTGCTTGATGACAGGTGAACGGAGTTTGCTATACAATGTGATGAAAGGTTTAGTCAGCGTTCAGGGTTATTGATTCTTATCCGGCACGAACATATTCAATTGCACATTGTTTAAAATCCGGAGACCAGAAACCAACAAAAACGGGGCGACACCGAAAAGCCAAACGAGTAGGATAAGTAAAACTTTTCAAGATGAAAACAGTAATAATAACACATGAAGTAAAGAATTATTCAGAGTGGAGAAAAGTTTATGATGCAGATGAAGTAAACCGCACAAAAGCCGGATTTAAAACTTCCGGAGAATACCGAGCCGTCGATAATCCAAATATGGTCACCATAATCGGCGAAGTTCCCAGTGTGGAGGCAATTTCAAAATTTATGGCAAATCCTGATTTGAAAGTGGCTATGGAAAAAGGAGGAGTGCTAGGCATGCCGGATGTCAGGATATTAAACAAAGAGTAATTTCAGGTACTTTATAGATATTGGTTTAATGAAGCGTAGTGTAAAATATTTGATCCGGATTATGTAAAAATATTTTACAGCTTGAATAATTCATATTTTATATATCATTGATAATTAGGCTTTAAGCAATCTGGCATGATCTTGGAACATCAATTTCAAAACAGATTAAATATGCTTGAAGTCATGGAATCAAAATCTACTAACCTGCATAATAATGTTTCAGATTGTCCCGGTGATCTAATCCAGGGGTGCAGACGAGGTGACCAGAAAGCCCAGCTTCAGGTTTATAAGCTTTTTTATAAACCGGTCTTCAGGAACTGCCTTCAAATAGTCAGCGATACGGTTGTGGCTGAGGCTTTAATGCACGAGTCGTTTCTTATCGCTTTCGAGAACATAAACTCCTATACCGGGGATATCAGTTTTTCATCCTGGATAGACAAGTTCATTAAAGATGCATTTCAAAAGGTGAGCATCTGTTAAAGAAAGAGGTATCCTTCTTATCAGGAATAGCTGGCTCATCCAAAATATGTTACAGCTTTACAAAGGCCTGTGCCAGATTCCTTCTCCGTCTTAAAATCGAATGTTACAGTGCTACTTCAGCATTAATAATTTATTTCAGGGAAAATCGCAAATTGGCTTTCCTTCAATTTTCGCTGTGTACATCAACTACTTAAGAAAGTCATTATAAAAAACATTTACCGGCTTGTTGTTGTTATGCTTATTTTGATTATGAACCTCTGGAGGCGGAATTATTTCAATATTATAAGCGAATGAAAGCCAAGCAAATGAGTTTAGTAAGTGGAAGATGTCAATATGCTGTTTTAATCTTCCTGTTTTTCTTCTTTCTTGAACCTTTATTCGGGCAGGCAGATTTGAAATCGTTACTTGACCTGGCTGAAAGAAACTACCCATCAATAGCGGCAAAACAAGCTGAAGCTGAGGCTGTCAAGGTAACAGTTTCGCTGGAGAAAAATACCTTGCTTCCTTCTCTGGATGCTGCCTATCAGATCAATTATTCAACTTACAACAACATCACCGGAATGAATTATCCGGGAATGATAATACCAATCAGCGGGCCTCTGAGCGCTGATAATAATAATGACCCGGTACCCGGCTCTGCAGCCAGTCTGTTATTTAAATGGTCCCCGGTGACTTTCGGACAACGTGCCGCATCAGTCGAATATAATCAGAACCTTTATGAAAAGCAACTTGCAGGCGTTGAAGATGAAGTACTAAAGGTAAAGTTCAGGGTTGCGTTTAGCTATCTGGAAATAGCGGGAACTAAAGAGCTTATTAAGGCATACCAAAAGAATATTGATCGGAACGAGTTCAACCTGAAACAGATAAATGCCCTTGTCTTAGCTGGAATTCGTCCTGCTGTAGACAGCCTGAAGTTTAAGGGGGAATTATCAAAAGCCAGAACTGAACTTTTCAGGCTTGACAACTTGCTGGAAACCCAAAAACAGGAACTTTTTGAACTTCTGGTGACAGAAGCGCCGCAAAACATCGAAACGAATGAATTTTTCATTCAAAACCTTCCTTTTCAGCCCATAAATAAATTGGATAGTGATTTGGTGCAAAATCCTGTCTTGAAAATGGCCCAATCTGATCTCGCGGCAAACCAGTCCAGATTACTCCAAATCAATCGTTCCTGGACTCCAAAACTGGAATTTTGGGGAACTACTTATGCACGTGGTTCGGGCATTGGATATGATGGTACAGTAAATAAAGCTGAAGGTTATTCCTTTAGCCGATACAATTATGGACTTGGAGTTCAGCTGATATTGCCCATTTTAGATCTGACCAACATTAAGCTCAAAAGCCGACAGCAGGAAGCAATCACACGATCTTCAGAAAGTTATCTCAAAAAAACCCGGATCTCATTGAATAACCAGGAAACCATAGCAATTAGCAACCTGAAAACTTTACTAAAAATCGCTAATGAAGTTCCAGTGGAATATAAAGCCAGCGAATCAGCCTACAATGAAATTCAAGCACGTTACAGCGCTGGTTTAATAGACTATACTGATTTGATTATGGCACAATATGACCTGCTCAATGCCGAAGCAAGCATGAAAAACGCTTACATAAATTCCTGGAAATCACTTCTGATACTTGCGGTAATCCATGGGGATATAAACATTTTTATAAACCAAATTCAGAATTAAAATGAAACTAATAGAAGGCGCATTAAGAAAACCCATAACTGTGATGGTTGTTGTTCTGGCTATTATCTTCTTTTCGTTTCTGTCAATAAGGAGTATGAAAATAGATATTTTCCCAACTTTTGGTTTGCCTACAATCTATGTGGCTCAGCCTTATGGCGGGCTCTCTCCTGAACAGATGGAATCTTTTGTAACCAATTACTATGAATACCACTTCCTGTATGTAACAGGAGTAAAGGCAGTGGAATCCAAGTCAGTTCAGGGAAATGCGCTAATTAAAATTATTTTCCATGATGGAACGGACATGAGCCAGGCCGCTGCCGAAGTGGTTGGCTATGTTAACCGCGCCCGTGCCTTCATGCCTCCGGGAACAGTACCTCCATTTATAACCCGCTTTGACGCCGGGAGTGTGCCTGTAGGCCAGCTTGTTTTTACTTCAAAAACGAGAACTCTGGATGAAATAGCGGATTTGGCACTTTTTAAGGTCAGACCGATGTTTTCAACATTGCCTGGTGTATCAGCGCCACCCCCATTCGGAGGAGCTGCCAAAACGGTTATAATAAAGCTGGACACCAAAAAGGTACAAAGTCATAATTATACTCCTGATGAAATAGTCAGGGCACTTGCAGAGTCAAATACAATATTGCCTGCTGGGAATATACGGATAGGCGATAAGGCACTCATCACACCGATGAACACTGTGGTTGAAGATGTTAAGGAATTGGAAAACATCCCGTTAAAATTAGGAAAAGGTGCTTCGGTATATCTCAGAGACCTTGCTGAAGTTTACGTTGGCAGTGATGTCACTACTAGTTATGCTTTGGTAAACGGATCACGTTCGGTATATATACCAGTAACCAAAAGGTCGGACGCCTCGACATGGGATGTGGTGAAAAATGTAAAAAGAGCATTGCCTGACATGCAGGCCGCTGTTCCTGAGGATATAAAGGTTTCTTATGAATTTGACCAGTCTGGTTATGTGATAAACTCTTTAAAAAACGTGCTCTACGAAGGTGCCCTGGGAGCAATTCTTACAGGACTTATGGTACTTCTTTTCCTTGGTGACCGCAGAGGTGCATTAATCGTTATGCTTACTATTCCTGTTGCATTGCTCTCCAGCCTTATTTTGCTAAAGATGTCCGGGCAAACCATCAATATAATGACACTGGGCGGACTTGCTTTGGCGGTAGGGATCCTGGTTGATGAAGCCACTGTTACAATTGAGAACATTCATCGGCATCTCGAAATGGGCAAGTCTAAGGCTAAAGCAATACTGGATGGATGCAGGGAAATAGTCACACCCAAACTTCTCATCCTGTTTAGCATCCTGGCAGTTTTTGCACCAGCTCTTTTTATGTCGGGTGTTCCTAGGGGAATGTTTATGCCCATGTCACTTGCAGTTGGATTTGCCATGATTGCTTCTTTCCTGCTTTCAATGACCTTTGTACCGGTGATGGCAGTGTGGACTATGAAGCAGCTCAGTCACAAGGTAAATGAGGAAGACAGGTTCGGGCGATTCAAGGTACGATATCTGAAAGTGATTAAAAAAATTTCCAACAGGAACAGGTTGTATATAGCTTCTTACTTTATTTTCGCACTGTTGATTGTTTTGATCGGGTTTTTTACAATCGGGGTCGATATTTTCCCTAAGGTTGATGCCGGACAGGCCGTAGTACGTCTGCGAATGGCGACGGGCACCCGTATTGAAAGAACAGAAGAAGCTGCCAAGGCACTGCTTCGGACAGCAGAAGGAATTGTTGGTAAAGGCAATATAGAAATAAGCTCGGCATTCATTGGAACTCAACCTTCCAGTTTCCCGGTTAATCTGATCCATTTATGGACAAGTGGCCCGCATGAGGCAGTTATCAGAATCAATCTGGCTAAAAAAGCCAGACTTCCAATCGAGGAATTTAAAGAAGAACTTCGGGAAAGGTTTAAAAATGATTTCCCGGACGCACAACTTTCCTTTGAACCAGCAGATCTTGTAGATCAGGTAATGAGCCTGGGATCAACAAATCCGCTGGAAGTGGCTGTGTTGGGAAAAAACCTTGAATCATCCCTGACGATAGCCGAGCAACTAAAAAACAACCTGGAAAAAATCCCATTTTACAGAGATGTTCAGATTACTACGCCCCTGGACTATCCCGGAATAAAAATCGATATTGATCGGGTAAAGGCGGGACAGTTAGGTCTTACTGTTGACAATATTGCAAGATCCATGGTACCGGCCACTTCTTCAAGCCGGTTCACACAACCAAATTACTGGCGGGACCCAGTATCGGGGGTGGCATATCAGGTACAGGTGGAATATCCTCAATACCAGTTCAATGACCCAGGGGACCTGGGAATGGTGCCTGTAGCAAATAATAGGGATAGGAAGATTTACATGAGAGATGTTGCAACCTGGCATAGGACAAGCAGCCCGGCGGAGTATGACAGATTAAACATGCAACGGTACATCACATTGACAGCAAATATTCACGACAAGGACATGAGTGCTGCGGTAAAGGAGCTCGATAAGGCAATAGCGGCTTTAGGGAAGCTCCCTACGGGGGTTAAAGTTCTTAAAAGAGGACAGACTGATCTGTTGGTACAGACCATGGACGAACTGCAATTAGGTTTATTAATCGCCGTCATCGTTATTTTCCTGATGTTGGCAGCCAGTTTTCAGTCTTTCAGAATTTCACTGGCCACCATTTCAATTCTCCCTGCAGTTACAGGAGGCTCGGTTTTACTCTTAATTATCACAGGACATACGCTGAATATCCAGTCATATATGGGGTCGATAATGGCTGTAGGGGTAGCAATAGCCAATGCTATTTTGTATGTGACCAATGCGGAAGACCTGAGACAGCAAGGGGATCAAAAAGCATATTTTACGGCTTCTTCCAACAGATTAAGACCTATTGTTATGACCACTTTTGCCATGATAGCCGGTATGCTTCCCATGGCCATCGGGATAGGCGAAGGAGGTGACCAGATTGCTCCATTGGGTATTGCGGTAATTGGTGGTTTACTTTTCTCTATGATCAGTACGCTTCTTTTTTTACCTCTCATTTACAAGTCACTCATTGGTAAACATGCATTTGAAAGCGTTTCGCTTAACCCTGAGGATATTTTTAGTAAATATTTCGAAAAAAAATAAATTTTACATCAATGAAAAATAATATAATCACGCAAGTGCTGATCCTTTTAGCTTTAATGCCTTCATGTTCTCAGGAAAATAAAGAGACGAAGAAAACAGAAGATGTTAAAAATGCTTTTTCACTCAGAAAGCAGGAAGTAAGTAAAACACTGGAACTTCCAGCAGAGCTTTTACCTTTCGACAGGGCAGAAATCAATGCCAAGGTGGAAGGATATGTGCAGAAGGTACTTGTGGATATCGGCGATGTTGTAAAAAAAGGTGACGTTCTTGTAGTACTTGAAGCTCCAGAACTAGCCGCGCGGTATGCTGAGGCTATTGCTAAATATCAGGAGGCTGAAGCCAGATTTGGCGCCAGTCTTGATAAATACAACCGGATTCAGGTTGTTTCGAAACAGAGGGGATTGGTTGCAGAAGGTGGACTTATTAATACCAGAAACGAGATGCTGGCTGACAGTGCAGCCCTTATCTCTGCACAGTCAATTGCCCGGGTGTATAAACAGATGCAGGATTACCTTACGATCCGCGCACCGTTTAACGGGATAGTGACCGACAGGTTTATCAATGCCGGAGACCTGGCAGGAAGTACCGGAGCTGGTTCATTGCTGACCCTTATGAGCCCCGACAAATTTCGGCTCAGGGTTCACGTTCCCGAAGATTATGTAAACAATATTCCTTCAGATGACTCACTAAAATTTACGGTGGATGCTGTTGTTGGGAAGACATTCACGGCAAAATTGGCAAGAAAATCAGGAAGCATCGACAGGGAAACCCGTACTGAGCTTTGGGAATTTGAGTACAAAAATAATGACAAAGAGCTAAAGCCCGGAATGTACACAATGGCCCGGCTTAACCTGAGCAGAGCCGCCGGATCCTTTGTTGTACCATCCACCGCTGTAGTCACCACCCTTGAGAAGAAGTTTGTAATAAGGGTCAAGCATGATAAAGCCGAATGGGTAGATGTTACCGAAGGAATTTCCCAGGAAACAGGGTTAGAAATTTTTGGTAATCTCAACGAAGGCGATATACTTCTGACAAGAGGAAGCGACGAATTAAAACCGGGGGCAACTGTTAAAATTGCTTTGCAAGACCAATGAGCGTAATAGGTTTATTGAACACCTATGGAAGGTAAGTTAAATCTTAAACTGCAAGACTATATAACAAAAATAAATAACTCTGTCATTAAATGGCAGTTTATAATGGCGGGATGCGGTCATTGCCTCTGGCATCTCCAGCGATCTCATCTAATTGCATATTCCTGCAATCTGAGCAGAAGCGCTTCAGCAGAATCCGGGTTATCGATTTAGAACATTTATAGTTTTGATGCGCAATAAATTATCGACGATAACACTGGGTTTTGGAATACGAATAAGGTTCCGATAATAAGTACAAACTCTTAAAATATGAAAAAGTCCGGATTCATTTTGCTCCTGCTCTGTATTCCGCTGACCGGATCATCACAAAACCTTGATTATGCAAGAATGGTAATTCAGAAGTTATCATCGCCTGAGTTTAAAGGCAGGGGATATGTAGAAAACGGAAACAAAATAAGTGCTGATTTTATTTCAGGTGAATTCCATAATCTCGGACTAATTCCTGTCAATAAAAAGTCATATTATCTGAAGTTTAATATTTCCATAAACACGTTCCCGGGCAGAGTTTCTGTAAGGGTTGATGGGAATGACTTAATTGCCGGATCTGATTATATTATAGAATCGTCATCTCCATCGATAAGTGGTAAATTTAATATTATTAATACCTCGCGAAGTGAGCTTGATACCGATGCTAAATTGGTATCACTGGTAAATAATGCCGGTAATTCATTCATTATGATAGACTGCAGGGATAAAATGAATGAGAAACCGGAAGTCACAAGGAAGATAGATGGATATATCAATTTTCTTAAATACAGCCCACAGGTAAATGTAAAAGGAATAATAATCTATACAAGCGGCAAATTAACCTGGGACGCATCTACCGAACAAGGTATAAGACCAATAATCACGTTAATTAAAGACATGGATCTAAAATCTTCAGGCTCAATCGAGTTAGTTATCGATGCCAGATTCTTCCCGAATTATGAAACCCAGAATATTGTCGGATCGATAAAAGGCACGTCAAAATCTGACTCCATGATTGTAGTTCTGGCACATTATGACCATTTGGGTAAAATGGGTAAAGAAACATACTTTCCGGGGGCCAATGACAATGCAAGTGGAGTGGCAATGATACTTAATCTTGCAAAATATTTTTCAGCAAACAAACCGAAATACACTATGATATTTGTTGCCCTTTCTGCTGAAGAGCCTGGTCTTCTGGGTGCCAGGGCCTTTACTGACGACCCGCCCATAGATTTAAAAAAGATAAAATTCCTTGTAAACTTTGATCTGGCCGGAACAGGTGATGAAGGAATAAAAGTCGTTAACGGAAGTGTATTTAAAGAAAAATTTGACCTTTTATGCATGATCAACAAAGAACAGGAACTACTGCCAAAGGTTGAGATTCGTGGCGAGGCCTGCAACAGTGATCACTGTCCCTTTTATCAGAAAGGGGTTCCATGCTTTTATATTTACACTTTAGGAGGCATACAAGCCTACCATGATATTTATGACAAATTCGAAACCTTGCCTTTGACAGAGTTCGTGAATTATTGTAAACTAATGATTGAATTCTTTAAAAGAATTTAAAAAAGTACACTAACACAGTAGGATCCCCTTATGACCGGATCCTGAACCTCTCCCCATTTTTATTTTAAGCTCCCGACTAGGATTTCAGTGTGCTTACAGGTTGCTTTAAAATATCCGTATTCAGGAAGGGCAGCCAGGCATCTATAAAAGCCGGGTTTATTCAAGGTTGATCAAAATTGGCAATTACGGTTTGGGTCTGTGCCTCGTTAAAGCAAATCAGAGAGAATACCATAATTTGAATTATGCGACATAACTTTTACATTTGATTAGTTTTTGAATCATTGATAAACCGTATGAGTTGCATACTTTGCCTACGTACTTTTCAAACCATCACGATTCCATATTCGTTATCAAATTTTTCAAGGTATTCCGTCAGTGCAGGGACGAAATGTCTGGTGGTTTTGCAATCATTTTTGTAAGGCAGACATTTGATTATATAATCTGAAATGCCATTGTCAAATGTGATTATGAGTTTTACAGGCACTTCAAGAGTTGCTCCGGACTTCGATGCCAGCGTCAGAATTTTACCATTGGTGGTGTATTGAAAATCCTGACTTTTTACTTTTACTGTACCACTTGCATTCTGACCTAAATCGTGTCCATCTACCAGCCATGAATAGGATTTAACTGTAAGGTTTCCATTAACCCTGGCAATTAAAGAAGCTGTTTTTTTATTTCTTACAGAGGTGTAATAGCCTGTCCAGTTACCTGCTGCCTTGTTGGTTTTCAGCAGATTCACTTTGAAGTCCTGGCTGGCAGTAGCATTAGGATCTTCCATCAGCATCATCCTTAGACTGTTGGTATTTAAGGCAGAGAGTCTGGATAATTCTGCTGTCTTCAGAATTTGCCCGGATTGCCGGAGTTTATCGCTAAGCCTTGAGTTTATTGTAAATGCATCGATATAATCTACGTTTTCAAGTCTTATGTTTTCATCAAACAGGTGATATGGTTTACAGCTGAAATTGCCTGAAAAATCAATTGTGTAGATATCGGATTTATATGTCTTGTATCTTATGACGAACACATCTTTAGTAACGCTGATCACCTGAAAAAATCCGTAGGAATTATCGGAAGTTTTAACAGCAAAGATTTTAAATGTTTCAAAATACTGATCCACAATGAAGGGAATGGGAATATAGGTGGCAAACTGGTAAAGCGGAAGATTTCCTGAAAAACCATAGCTGAGCATAAGCAAATCAAATCTTCTTATGTGATCAAATGATTTACCGGTATTCAGGACAGTGCAGGAGCTGCCGCACAACACTTTCAGACTCCTGGATTGCCCGGAGCCCTCCAGTTTGAGATCTGCGCCACCAAACAGTTCATTTTTAACAATACCATTGTCGAGGTCAATATAGATCCCGTTTATCAATGTGACAGTACCTTCCGATTTAACAGGCCAATACTCTTTAGGGTGCATATCGTAAGTCACAGTGAGGTCATCAATGAATGCGCTGTCCAGAATTGTATCGATGCCTACAAGCTGAACGTTTATATCATCTATTCCATTTATTGCATCTGTGACCTGACTGGTCACATTTTCGATTGTTGATTCGATAACTGACTGGGCAATCCATAAAAGGAGAGGAACAATGATTCCGCCTACTATGGCACCGATTACACCGAAAATAACTCCTCCCAGAATGGCCCCCAACACAGCAGCACCAAGCCAGCAATACCAGGGAATATCCATATTGATATCTGGGTCATCAGCTTCAAAGCTGACCCTCAATTCCCCACCTACAATGGAAACACTGATTCTGGCCGTGAAAGACCCGTTAGCCTCGTAACAAGTGCCACTTTTGGCAACTCTTCCATGCAATACAATATGGTCATTAGCGGGAGTTACTGACATGTTGGTGAGTTTTACGCCATCCTTAATCTCGAATTCTCCGTTGAAACTGCATCCGGCAAAAGAGCCGGCTGGCAGGCCAATGCCACTTTCAATCCGCGGACTAATGTTTCTGCAGATCCAGGCAAAGTTTATGGCAACTGCAGCTCCTGCCCCGTCCCTTGAAAAGGCCTTAGTGAAGTCATTCAGATTTCCTGAACCGCCCCCGCCATATGTGAGAATAATACCTAACGCATCGCTGTTGCTGACGGAAGTATCGTCAATCACCTTAACATCAGCTCTGATGATTGTGGTGGTACCGGTGCCGGTCCTGTTCACAGGGACCGGAATAAGGGTAATAGTATGATTTTCCAGTTTGTTTTGAATAAATGCTGCTGCCACACCTGTAATAGCAGCCGGAATACCCGGCACCGTCAGGGTACATCGGTAAGTCTTGTCTACAAAATCCAGAATGATCTTATCCCAATGGGGATCTGATCTGTCTACATCCATGCCCACAACAACTTCAAGCGTACCCGTCGTGCTGTTGGTGAAGTTTATGTTAAACAAGAGCTGAACCGGGTTTATGGCACTTGCGGGGATACCCGATGGTCTGCTAAAGCTTACAGTCAGTCCGAAGCCTTCCAGAATGCCAATGTTGCCGGGGATAATACTTCCCAGTAATCCATCACTATCAAAGGTGGCTGATAGTAAATTTTGAATGGTCTGAGCACTGATCTCAATGACCATATCGAATCCGTGCGTTTGTGTCCCTGCCATGATTTTATTTTTCTTTAATGTTGATTCTGATTTTTGGTTTCATAACCTGTCCGTTCGGGAGAATGAATTTTTTTGATTCAAATAATTCTTCCGGATTAAAAGATTCCAGCCTTTTTCTGACAAGAGGTGATAACTCAATCTTTAAACCGGCGAAAAATTTCAGGGGATCTTTTATAAGCAACGCCCTTTTTCCGGGTTCTTTTAACTGTTTTGTAATTTTCTCCTCATGCCTGAACAACTCCTCCATCTGTAACTTTATATGAGGAGATAAATTGGACAGCATTTCGGCATGCTTCACATTTTTGACTTTCGAGGCAATATTGAAGGAGGTTCCCTTGCTGTTGGCTTTAGCAGGATCCCTGGGCGGAATTATATTTTTTTTAGCCATCTTATTGATTGTTTTTGGTTATTATTTTCTTTATAGTATCCGGACTTACCGATTGTGATACAAAAACAATTTCAAACTCTTTGGTAATAAAGTCATCCGGAATTAATATTTCCCTTTTGGCAAACAACATTCTGCGTATTTTGAGCTTCACATTGTATAAAGGAAGGTAATCTTCATTACATATAAATACAAGTTCGGTACAGGAGAGATTGCCTATATCGGAGAAATCAAATTTAAAGTCATAGCCTTTACCGAGATTTTTCATGGCTTTCTGGTAGACCTTTTTAAAATCTTCATTAAAATTTACCTTGGGTTCAATTTGTTGATTGCGCCTCAGAATGACGAGATAATCGCACTTGCAGAAATTGATTAAATCTTCCATGAAAACTCCTTCTGCCATGGAGTGGATTACTGCCTGTTTGCCCTCGTAAAAAACTTTTTCTACAATTTCGGGCATGACGAGATCTGTTTTTTTTGTTTCACCAAGATATAATCCTGTATGACTGAAAAAGCCAGGGATAAAATATCCATCGAGATAATTACTATAGCCTCTTACCATGATATCACCAGGTTTCACGGAGTCAATTACTTTTCGCACTTCATATCCTTTTACTTTATAGCTTCCGGGATCATATAAAATAAAAAGGGGAAATTTGAAAATTTTGATATCTCCAAAAAATTTCAAAAAACTATTACGGACGTAAGTGAGCATAATTTTATTTTTTTTAACTAATATCTATGAATTCGTAAAGGGGGAATTTTTTGTAATGGCCATTCTTAAGATCCTGTGCAATAGATTCCGTCAGCAGGTCTTTGCGAATCATTTTATATCGTTCGTGCAATATGCGGTCAAAAGCGTTCATTTTAGGGAATTTAAAAGTGTTTATATCTACTTTGATGCAATCCTGCAGATCAATTAAAAACTGTTCGTACACTTTTTGACAGAAGTTTTGATCTTGTACAATAATATTGCTTTCAGAATGATGGAAAGATGAGCCGTTGGCAATATTGAATGATCCTATGGAGACAAAGTCGTCATCGATGATCAGATTTTTGGAGTGGAAAGCACCGGGCTTCTGCCATTCATAAATTTCGACTCCATGCTCCAGCAGGTATCTGTAATGCTTTGTGCATTCCCAATACATCCAACCCATCAGCCCATTAACCATTAATGTTCTTGAAGATTTTTTAGAATTGGTTATCAATACAATATTGACTCCGCGTTCAATTGCAGCTTTAAAATATTCCGCGAAAATCCGGGGAGGTCTTATGCCATGGCAGCCCCAATAGATCCTCTCTTTTGCCCCGGCAATCTTTTCAAGTAAAAAATTTGTGAGTCTGAGTTCATTCTCATCGTAGGGTTTATGAGCCATATAAGAAATTAACACTTTTTCGCTTTCATCAATTGCAGGTTCCGGTGGCGTGAAATATTCCGGATAATGTGCCTGCAGTTGAGTTAAGTCCCTGTAAGTATCCTGATATTTACAGGTAAACCCGGCATAGGAAATTTTGTCTTTTTTTACGCCATTCCATGTTTTTTGCATTTCATAATCTCTCAGGAACTGAGTCTGGACATCCCGAACAATCTGTCCTTTAATGTATACATCAGTGTCTCTCCAGGCTTTAGGTTCAATACCACCGTAGGCATATTTATTACCCCAGTTAATTCCTCCGATAATGAGATGTTCATTGTCTATGATAAAATATTTCTCATGATAATGCTGTTTCAGTTTCAACTTGAAGCTGAGCATTAGTTGCCTGAAAGGGCTGCCTTTTTTGTAATTAATGTTCCAGTTATCTCTGAGTGAATTATATCCAAAGGTCTGAATTCCAAAGCTATGTAATTTCCGAATCCAGGGACCGACAAAAGTTGTTCTGTTCACAATTTCGTCATAGATGATTATGACTGATACGCCGGCTTTGGCTTTTTCTTTCAGAAGGCTGAATAACTTTTTAGTTGTCTCATCCTTCATAAAGGAAAAAGTGACCAGATGAATAGAGGACCGGGCATCCTGCAACAATTTCCATCGTATTTTATACGAAGAACTGCCACTGGGTAAAAACTGAATGTTGTTGCTTTCTCTAAAAATCATTTCACTCTTGTTATTAACCTGATTTAGAGGTTGTCACATTTGTTGAGAATTTTTAGTGCACGATCAGCCAAATTAATTTTGTTGAATTGTGTTTATAATTATTTTTTAATTTTAACTATGAACAGAACATCTCAGTAAGGGTAACTGGCTGTGTTTATTTCTGCTTCCGGCACAACCCGTAAAAAATTATAACATCCTTAAGAGAGGGTCTTGATGCTTTTCTCCTGCTTCTTATAAAGTTGTATTTACAGATAATAATTTAGTCCTACGATATTTATCCAGAAACATTTTAGCTTAAGAATAGTTCAAATGGGCAATTACATGGAGCGGACAATCTTGACGCCGCCATGGGGCTGGCCTTAGGCGGCCGAAGGAGGGAGAATGACTGAGAGGTGGCCTTCTGATCAAGAGGAATACGGGAATATAATAGTTTTATATTAACATATTGATTATTAATACTATTATATGGAGACAGAATCGTTATATTTCCATTTTTAAATACCTGACATCCCGAAAACCCGGCAGGAACCTGGCACCATGATTGATCAAATTGCATAGATAAAGATATGGGGAAGCCTGCATTTTAATAAACTATTCTCATAGCAGATACTATCCTATCGTTTTTCTTGTTAATTTTACCAGACTGTTTAATACGAAGCCGCATTAACCATGGTTGGATGTAAATGTAACATAAGCTTAATTATTGTCCTGGTTTCAGTATTTTCTATTCAGGCTTTTTCACAGCAAATCAATTACGGTGATAGCCTTAACGGGCATAATGCCCCGGAGGTAAATTTAAAGCCCAGGCTGCATTATTCGATAGGAAGTACCTTAATTGTTGTTCCTCATTTGGGTAGTGTCACTGGATTTACAGTATCCCCTTTTTTATCCATTCCCTTGTCTTCAAAGTTGTCGGTTGATGGCGGAATTATTGCCGGACGCTTTTATTCTTCATTATTGAATTTTAATCCTGAAGGAGCAATGTTTGGTTCCTTTAACGAAATATCCGGATACGTATCGGCTAACTATCATTTTAATTCGCAGTTGACCTTATATGGCACTGGCATTAAACAACTTGCAGGTAGTTCCCCGTTTTATTTTCTCCCGAAAAGCAGCTATATCATTGGATCCAGATATAATTTTGGAAATTTTTCAATAGGTGTTGCATTACAGGTTTCAAAATGGGATAATAACTTCAGCCCTCTCCCAAAAAATGGCTCTCAGGGATTTTATTCCCCATATGAGCAAATACCGGGTTTATTGGATCCGTTTGGTAAATGAAAGAAACCATTTTCTTAAATCTATCTGAATCAAACATATAACTCCCGCCTTGGGTGGTCAATGGTATCTGATTGAATGGCACGTTTTAGTCCCCGGGGAATGGTGTAAAATTTATTTAACCTCTGTTTCATTTTGTATCTGAATAATTCATAATTTTAATGCGATTGTGAAGGTTTTTCATATTTATTTTTTAATAGACTGAATTGATAACTTGATTTTTTATCATTTACTGACCGTATTACAGTTTGATTAGTAAATTATTTCATCTGATTTCCATGATGGTTTAATAAGATACAGAATACCAGTAAGAATTACCGGGATATAATCATATATAACATAGAGCATTATACAAAACTCATTTTTAGAGTCTTTCATTAATTTATTAAAAATAAAAATATGCAGGTAAAAAGAACATTTAACAAACTGGCTCTGGTTTTATCAGGGCTCTTATTATTCCAAATAGTTAATTCTCAGGAGAATTACTTACCTGGATATGTAATTAATTTGAAGGGAGATACCCTCTTTGGGTTTATTGATTATAGAAACTGGAAAATAAATCCCGACAAAATTGACTTCAAAGGGCTCACTGAAAATAAGCAAATTACATATCAGCCATCTGATATAATTGAATTTAAAGTGAAGGATGAAATCTATGTAGGTGCCAGGGTAAATGTTGAGACCAGCCCAAGAAATACGGAGGATCTGAATTTTGATAAAGCAATGCATCTCCAGCTTGTTGCAACCTTTCTTCAAACCATTTACAAAGGGAGAAAATCCCTGTATCATTATTATAATAACCAAAAGGATTATTTCTATATCAAAAAAGATACGACCTTCGAATTATTACTTTATAAAAGATACCTCTATACACAGGGGGAAAATACCGTGGCTAATGAGAACAAAGCTTATCTGGGCCAATTGGATATTTACTTGCAGGATTGCCCGGAAATAGAGGCTAAACTTAAAAAGACCGCTTATAAACAGTCAGATCTGGATAATCTGTTTAAGTTTTACTATACATGCACACAAACGGATATTTCATTTAAAAAAAATAAAGAAAAGATGACACCTGTATTAGGAATTCTGGCAGGGGTCTCTTTAACTTCTTTGTCTTTTACTGGAAACAGTCCAAATCATTTATTTTTTACAGAAGGAGATCTTAGCCGTTCAGTAAACTTTTCAGCCGGATTGTATTGTGATCTGATTCTGCCAAGAAACCAAAGAAAATGGTCCATATATAATGAGCTTTTTTTGTCGAGTTATTGTATTACAGGGGCCTATGAAAAACATGAAGCTAGTGGCAATTATACGACAGCAAATGCTGAACTAGGCGGTACATATCTGAAATTAAACACGTTAGGAAGGTTTAGATATCCGATTGGGACATCATACTTATTTTTTAATGGTGGAATCTCAAATGGTTTTGTAATAAATGAGACAAATTATAAAAATGTTTATACGAAGTTTTATTTAGAAGAGAGAACTGTAGAGGGAGTTGCCATCGATAATACCAAAAAATATGAACTTGGCTATATTGCCGGATGTGGTATCAGTTCCGGCCGATTTTCTCTTGAAGCCCGTTATGAAAGAGGAAGTGGAATGTCCAACTTATTAGACCTTACCGCGAGAACCAACAGAATTTTCTTTCTGGCAGGATTCAGATTTTAACTCATTGCATATTATGCTTTTATAGCTGAATGTGTTAGGTGGGCCGGGAAGCTTATAAGTTGAAATATTTTCAAGGGAATATAAAATAATTTTAAATTGCTCCTCAGCTTAAAAGGAATCTGGCAAAAACTTAGGCTTGACAAAATATCAATTTATGTATAACCTTTATGAACTTAAGGTAATTGAAAAATATACGGGAACCGGAGTTGCATATTTCTTTAACCCGACAACCAAAGCACTGATTACACCTCCAAAAACTCATTTTCTTTACTTGCACTTTGCAGTTTTGCCAGACCTCTAAGAATCATTTTTTGTGCATTAACTACATCTTAAATGTTAAATCTATCAGACGAAAAATGATTTTGCGTAAGCAGGGAGTATGCAAAACTTTGCATATTCGACCGAAGCCAGCTTTATATAATTGTGGATGTGCTTATTT
>CAWBLL010000015.1:0-230628 GCA_963789465.1 uncultured Bacteroidales bacterium | reverse complement strand
GTGTGTAATGCCTGAAAACTCTCCAAAAAGGACAAATTCTCGAAGATATTTAGTAAATTTGCATAATGAAACATAATCCTCAATATATTGACATAGAGATTGATAAGTTGACTAATTCGGTTGAGAATGTTATCACTGGAGACAGTTTCCAAACAGATATTTCCTTGGTTGACAATATAGATTTGAAATCTGTTACTACTAAGAATGGATGGCTCTTTAATTGGAAATCGGAATATAAACGACCTGACAGAGATGTTTATAAATTGACTATTTCCGGAAATCCTGAAATTATTCAAGGATTGATTAGTATTACAGAAAGGGAAGACTATGTTTATATGCACCTGATTGAGAGCGCTCCATTTAACCTTGGACGAAAGAAAGTATATATTGGAGTTCCTGGAAATTTAGTGGCATTTGCATGTCGCATAGCATTTCACAGAGGATTTGAAGGATATGTATCGTTTACCTCAAAAACACAGTTGATTGAGCATTACCAGAATACACTTGGAGCTATTAATGTTGGAGGCCATCTCATGGTTATAAATACCGATGCAGCATTAAAACTAATTGATAAATATTTTAAAAAATAAATATTATGGGACTTATTAGAGAACCTTTAGAAGTAGACTTCTTTTTTGATCCTAAACCGTTGACAAAAGACGATCAAAAAATGATAAGTGATTTCATAAAAGCTGATAAAGCAAAAAGAAAACTTAAAAAAAAATCTAAAAAAGGCACATACACACAACAACGGGTATAAGCAAAAAGCTTGTCACAATTTTTGCTCATCACCTAGACAGTTTTATCGTGACACCACCCTTATCGGCCGTTTACCAGATTCGTAGCACCGGCTCTGGACAGTTCAGTAACCAGCACTGGTTTATCTTTCGCCGGGACTGGCAAAAATTGCGCCATGGTGTCTTGCACGCCGGGATAGTCTTCTGGCTAAAGTACATGGACACGTGATCGGCGTGACTGCGCCACCAACGCTTTCTGCTCATACCCGCAACCGTTATATTTAAGCCATCGTGCGACTGATAGAGAGTCACTTACACCTCAATGGCCTAAATATAACAGCTATATCTGGGAATAATTATATATCTTAGTTAGCTGCAAGGCATCCTGCGAATAATGAAAATTATCTTATTTTAGGAAGCAACCTAGTTTAATTTTTAGTGTCATTATAGTCGATTCTAGTTCGAACTTTATAAAATATCATATGGCAAAGAAACTAAAAAAAGATGCTGTAATTGAGGGTAAAAGCGCTTACAGATATGCTGAACTTACTAAAGCAGATTTAGACGGTTATAGAGAACTTGCTAAAAAAGTTTTTGAAAACATTAAAAAACAAGATCACGTATTAGAAATAGCCCCGGGTGCTGGTTATACAGTGATTGAGCTTGCAAAGCTCGGAACCTTTGATATAACCGCCATGGATTTAAGTTATGCATTTGTGGTAATAGGGAAAAAAAAAGCTTTAGACACCGATGTAAATATCAATTTCTGTCAAGGGAACGTTTCAAATATGCCTTTCAAAGATGAATCATTTGATTTCATATTTAATAGAGCAGCATTTAAAAATTTCAAGGATCCGGTAAAGGCACTAAGCGAAATGTATAGAATACTTAAAGTTAGCGGTAAAGTTTTGATTGAGGACTTAAAACCGGATTTAACTTTAAAAGCTGTAAATGAAACAGTAAACAAAATGAAAATGAATGGTTTTAATAGATTAGTTACTAAAATCATTTTCTTATTTGGTCTTAAGAAAACCGCCCACTCAAAAGAAGAATTTGAGAAATTTATCGCACAAACAAAATTCAGTAAACACGAAATATTGGAATCTTCAATTGGCTATGAAGTCTGGTTATATAAATAAAATTATTCTTTTAGATTAAATAACAAGTCGAGTAGGTAAGGGGGAGTTACACCCCCAAACCTCTCACAGAACCGTACGTGAACCTCTCGATTCATACGGCTCCTCATGAACAAAGACATTAAGGAAGAAAACCATGTTCCCAATGCACAAAGAGACTGGGAAAGGCCTTAGACACATTCACCAGCCAGTTATAAGCATAGGACCTGGGCCGCTTCCAAAACCTTCGATACCGGTTACGAACCCAATGAGCAAGACGAAAGTTAAGACAACAAAACAAATTTCTCATTTCGGTTTTCCTGAACTTACCATAGTAATTAATCCAGCCTCTGGTCTGTGCTTTCAGGATTTCAGCAATTTGATCAATCGTAAGATGTGTCCACCGGTGGATTTTGAGTTTAAAGAAAACCTCATTAATCCGCTTCTGACTTTTCTTACTGATACCCGGGGAGAAGCCAATGCACAGTATCCCACGAGCTTTGACAATGCGGGGCTTAAAAGTGTATCCCAGAAAGTCAAATGATTTGTTAACCAACTTCATTGGTACTTGCCGCTTCTGATAGTTATAACAGTATACTATTTTAGTCTTTGTCGGATGAAGGCTGAGTTTACATTCCTCCAACCTTTTACCAACTGCTTTTAGTACCCTGTTAGCTTCCTTGAACCGGTTACAGTGTATTATGATATCATCTGCGTACCTCTCAAAGACATTATCGGGGAAATGCTTTCCCATCCACAAATCAAAAGCAAAATGAAGAAAAATGTTCGCCAGCAACGGACTGATAACACCCCCTTGCGGAGTTCCTATCCCATTGCTCTCTTTAAGTGTCCCATCCAATAGAATAACCGGAGCCTTCAACCAGCGTTCAACATACATGAGTATACATTTCTCACTTGTAAAACGTTTTACCGCCAGCATCATCAGATCATGGTCAATGTTATCAAAGAAGCCTTTGATGTCCAAGTCTATTACCCAACTATATCGCAGGCAATTGATTCTACATCGTTCGATGGCATTGTGTGCGCTTAAATTCGGTCTGTAACCAAATGAATTTGCACTGAAATGCTTATCTACAAGCTTCTCCAACTTTTGTTTAATGACCATCTGTGCAACCCGGTCAGTTACTGTCGGGATACCCAAGACCCTTTTGGTTCCATCTCCCTTAGGGATCTCGGCTTGTCTGACAGCCGGGGGGTAATAGCTTCCGCTTGCAAGCCTGTTCCGTACCGGGTAAAGGTATTTCCTCGGATTGCCTGCCACAGCATCAATGGTAACACCATCAACGCCTGGACTTTTACCACCAGCCTTCACACGTTTGAAGGCTTCCCAGACTTCAGACCTCTCGATCGGTTGCGTCTTCTGTTCCTCTTTAAAGATCATCCTCAATTTTCATTAAGTTGTAATACAAAAAGAAACCATTCATGTGAAGCCCTTCGCTCCTTCCCCGTTTCCGAGGATATCAACACTACTACGGCTTCATCCGCCCCTGATAAGGAACATCGGTATTTCAGGCTTACCCATTCGGGTTCTCACCCTTTTTCCTTTGCATTTCCTTACAGGTTCCTCTGTTCCTTAAGTACGCCCAGATAATGTTCATGCCACCTTTATGCCGGATATCATGCAAGCACTAATTCAGGTTCACGCCTTGCACCTCGCTCTCTCGCAGTCGGCTCCCGCTCGATTTCGATACCGTAACAGTTATTTACGACACTTCAACGATGGTTCATTTTCATTCATCTCCACTATCCATACCATGATCAGGCTGCACCCGGACTATTCCCCGGATTGCCTGATCTTTAACCCTGTCCGTTCAATACCGTTGCCTTGAAAGCACAGCACCGCAGGGCGGTTTGACAAATATGCCTGTAACATCTTTGCCAGTAGACCAACTCATCATGACAAAATTTGCTTCATCTTCTTGTGAGACCTCCGATTTTGACCCTAACAGCGGGATTCGGCTCGTATCAGGACTTAACAACATGTCAAGATGTCTACCATCATACTTAAAGTTTTGTTACTCATTCAAAGAACTTAAACTCTCTGTACCCTTGAGTAACCCAGAGCACACGCCTAAATATAACACGGATGGTATAGGTAATTGCCTTCAGCAGCCCGGACAACTCCTTAATCGGCCCCCAAAGTCTATGCGAGAAATCTTTTCACCGCTTATTAAAATTTCGGCACCGTGACTACTCCTGCTGCCGGGAAAAAGTCAATAGGGCTGCTGGCCGACGCGCAGTTGTCATGGTTTTTGCAACGCCACTTATACAGTTTTATCTTGACGGGACAAATCCTGCCCATCTATCGGGACTTAGCCATCTGGCCAACTTCATCATGACACGAAAACTCTCGTCCGTCTACCGGGACTTTGCAAAAACGCATGCCAACCCAGACACAGACGGCAACTCCCTATACCACCGGGCCGTCAGACTGTCTAAAAACCTCTTTAAACTGTTAATAACTCCAGGCTCTCAAACTACTGACATTCAGATGAGTTTTGTACCTTAACTATATGAAATTCATACAAGGACAAGACAGAACCCAGATCAATCTCTTTCCGGTCTCACTTGATCAATCCATTGACCCAGATAATGAAGTGAGGATAATAGACCTGTTTGTCGATAGCCTTTCTATAAAAGATTATGGATTCAGAATGGACTTTATCGAAAATGGTCGGCCGGCTTATCATCCTTCGGATTTACTGAAACTCTTCATTTACGGATACCTGAATAAGGTACGGTTTTCCCGGGACCTGGAGAAGGAATACAAGCGAAACATAGAAGTGATGTGGCTTTTAAAATGCCTCAGACCTGATCACAACACGATCTCCAATTTCAGGCGGGACAATCCGAAAGCCATAAAAAAAGTGTTCAGAGCTACGGTAGAGATTGCCAGGCATTTTAATCTCATCGGAGGTAAACTGATAGCTGGCGACAGCACCAAACTGAGGGCTCAGAACAGCAAGAAAAACAACTATAACCAGGCTAAAATAAACCGGCATATAGCTTATATCGATAATAAGCTGGAAGAATATACCAGGGCGCTTGCCGAAAATGACGGAGATAACCGTCAGCAGATAGAGGATGAGATCAATAAGCAGCAGAAGAGAAAAGACAATTACAGAGATCTTGAAAAGCAATTAAAAGAATCCGGGGAACCACAGATCTCGGTTTCTGATCCTGACAGCCGCCAGATCATGCTTCGCAACAATATCACCGAGGTGGCATACAATGTTCAGTCGACAGTAGATGCAAAAAATAATATCCCGATAGACTACAAAGTCACCAATGAGAATGACAGTAAGGCCATGGGCAATATGGTTCAGAGGGCAAAGAGAATACTGAGGACAAATGAGTTCACTGTCTTGTATGATAAAGGCTTTCATACTGGCTCTGAACTTAAGACTGCCCAGGATCTTGGTGTGGAAACGATAGTAGCCATACCGGGAGTACCTTCCACAAGTCAGGCTCCCGATCCGCTGTTCAACTACGAGTTTTTCAAATATAACAGGGAAGCGGACACATACACCTGTCCGTATGGACAGATACTCCATACCAACGGATCATGGTATAAAGAAAAAACAAGTGCAGGAAACATTATCTGGTTTAAGCAGTACAAGACGAGGGCATGCAGAAATTGTCCGGTACGTTCACGATGTACCAGATCAAAGAAAGAAAGGCTAATACACAGAAGCGAATATGCTGATTACTACGAAAGGAACCGTATCAACACAATTGAGAAGGAACATCTTTATAAACGTCGTCAGGCGATAGTGGAGCACCATTATGGTACCTTAAAGCGTCAATGGGGGTTCAGCTATATACTCACCAAAAGGGGAATGAGCCGGGCGGGCTCCGATGTGGGGTTTATGTTTATTGCGTATAATCTCAGAAGAATTGGTAATATTTTGACCAGGGAAGTGTTGAAGGAGTATCTGAGGATGCTCATCTCTTCATTTTCCGGCATTCTTGACCTCTACTGGCTCTTTCTAATGAGCTCTGGCAAGCTGTTCCGGGCAGATTGCATATTACCAGTTGAAAACTCACGGTGGTTTAGGTGGGCTTAGAATAAGCCTGATCCGGAAATCTGAATGAGTTATTAGACAGACTCCCGTTAGCGGTTATTGTAAAACGACAGCAGACACGACAGTTAAAGTCATCGGGGGACTGTCCTTCGTGGACTTTTTCGCAAGACTTCTTGGCTCGACAGTTTTGCGCTTCGGACAAAATTTTTATCGTGGGACAGTCCCGCGCTGACTTTTATAAAAAAATATTGGACAGACCAATCGTTCTACAAAATGACAATAATTATATTTGGTGACAAATTAAAATAACATACCTTGACAAAGAGAAACAAAATCATTTATTGGATTTCTACTATCTGGCTTGCCTTAGGCATGGTAGCGACAGGACTGTTACAGTTATCCAAAACAGAAGCAAAAGGAGCTCTCTCACCTCCAGGAGTATGGGGTATCAAACAGTTGGGTTATCCTGTTTATTTCCTGACTATAATTGGTATCTGGAAAATTTTGGGAGCAGTAGCAGTGCTTATTCCTAAATTCCCTTTACTTAAAGAATGGGCTTATGCCGGTTTTTTCTTTCTCATGACAGGAGCAATATTTTCGCATATCGCAACGGGTAGTGCCTTTAGTGAGTTCATTCCTTCTTCGTTCCTTCTTCGTTCCTTCTTCTCCTGACTTTAGTATCGTGGTATTTCAGACCTGCTAATAGAAAAATTATTCCCGTTCAAAAAGTTCAATAACAAATAGATAAAGAATACTATGGGTAGTAAAGTAGATTTTGAAAACGTAACTCTAGCTGGCTTAGAGTCATCACCTGTAGCAGAAGCACTTGCTGGTTTACGAGCTCATGAAGCTCGTTTCCTTATGAACAAATACAAGCTCGAGTTTATGGTCGTACCTGCAAGTAAAAGCAAGAAGACCCTTGATTGGGTGAATCGAATTTTGAAAGAAGAGCGAGATATTGAGATTGCATCCAAACCATTAGAGACATCAAGTTTTCAAATGGAAAATATCAAATGGGTTTTCGTCTTTTACGAGAGTGGTCTTGCAATCAATATCGCATATACGATTGATGATCCTAAGAAACGAGCTGTTGGTTTTAAACTTTCTGAGGGCATGGAAATACCTAAAGAGTTAGAAAGAAAGTTTAAGTTTGCCAAGGGGAAGTCTAAGTTGGCAGGAATAATTAGGGGTTCGTTTTTTACTATTAAGGGGGAATATTAAAAATATAGAATCTTTATTTACAACGGACAGTTTTGCAATGGCGGACAGTAACGCAGACACGGACGACAAAAAACAACGAACCGCTAACAGCACCATTGCGTTATGGCGGGGGAAGTGCGAATATTAACAGTAGTGCAATTAATAAACTTTGTGCGGGCAGACAGTTTAGTGTTCCAAATCCGCCACAACGCAAAGCTGCAAAACGTTAGCTGCAAGAACATTCCAGCATAATTTTAAAATTACTATCTTTGAACTATGATTACCAAGAGTGACATATTGAATAAGTTGAATGACTTAAAGCCGATCCTGTACAAAGACTATTCTTTAAAACAGATTGGACTATTTGGTTCTTTTTCTGATGATTCCTACTCTGAAGATAGTGATATTGATTTGCTAGTTGAATTTGAGAGACCGATCGGATGGTAATACTTTTCATTAGAAATATATTTGGAGGGCATATTCGGACGTAAAATTGACTTAGTGACAAAAAATGCATTAAAGGAACAAGTAAAGGAAAGGATTTTAAATCAGGTTAAATACGTTTGAAGTGAGAAAAGGACTACGTGCTAACAAAATGTTCCTTGACGATATCCAAACATCTATGAGTAGGATTGCTGAATATATTCATGGTTACGATTACGATCATTTTAAAAAGGATTACAAGACTGTTGACGCAGTTATCCGGAATTTTGAAATTATTGGAGAAGCCTCAAAAAAGTTAGATAATAAAATAAAACAAAAGTATCCGGATGTTCCGTGGAATGAAATGTACTATTTGAGAAATAGGATTTCACATGAATATTTTGGGGTCGATTATGAAATACGCTGGGATGTTGCAGTTAATTATTTGCCGGAAAATAAAATCCAAATTGACCAAATAATAGAAAGAGAAAAATAAAGCACAACGGCACAACAAACGGTGCTATAGGACATTGCTATCTTTCTGCCGATCCAAGTTTACTGTCCTTAATCTAATCGCAGCTGGTACCAGGAAATCGCCATCTATCAGCCACGCCCCATACCGTCAACCGTCAGCCTGTGCAAAAACTACCCTTCTGTGTTAATAAACTATACTCCAATTAGTTGACTTAATTCTCCAATTGTAGTAACTTGATTATTATATTAATAAAATCAAGTCATGCAACACAAACAAGGAGAAGAACGGAATCAGATGTTCATGTTCAGCCTTGAGAGTGCCATTGCTGCTGATTCATTTGTCAGGGTAGTTGATGTTTTCGTTGATTCCATTGATCTTAAGAGCTTTGGCTTTGCTCATGTTGAGTGCCATGATGAAGGTTGTCCACCATACCCTCCTTCTGGTCTGATGAAGCTTTACCTCTATGGTTACAGGCATGGAATCAGCACATCAAGGAAACTGGAACGGGAAGCCCTGACAAATATTGAAGCAATGTGGCTGGTATCCGGACTTCGGCCAAAATACAAGACAATTGCCAACTTCAGGAAGAATCACCCTAAAGCATTCAGGGAGGTATTCCGCAGATTCGTATTCCTCCTTAAAGAGTGGAAATTAATTGACGGAGAGACTGTTGCAATTGACTCATTCAAGATCAGGGCAAGCAATTCCCTGAAGAACAATTTCAACTCCAATAAACTTAAACAACATATTGAATATATAGACAATCAAATAAAGGATTACGAGACATTACTCGACACCTGCGACAAGGAGGAAGATCGGAAAGAGGTAGAAGCAAAACTTGCCGAACGCCAGGAAAAGAAGCAAAAGTACACCAGGATACAAAACGATCTTAAAAAGAGTGGAAATGAACAGATCTCAACTACCGATCCTGATTCACGTTCAGTCGTACTGCTGCGGAACATAGTAAATGTCGGTTATAATATACAGGCATCATCTGACTCAAAAAATAAGCTGCTGGTTGAATTTGATACCGGAGACATTAACGACACCCATGCCCTGGCCCCCATGGCACTGATGACAAAAGAACTTCTTAAAGTCGAATCAATGAATGTGCTGGCCGACAAGGGGTATCATACCGGAGATCAAATTAAACAGTTTGATGAGAATGATATTACCACTTTTGTATCGCCAAAAGAACCATCAACAAAAGATATCGGACTGTATCCGATATCAATGTTCACTTATGAAAAGGAATCAGATACTTACACTTGTCCCCGGGGAAGTATAATGCGAACCAACAACAGCTGGTATCAGCACAGCGAAAAGCACCACAAGGAAGGTTCCGGATACAAGTTCAGGAGATATGTAACGAAAGACTGCAAAACATGTCAATCCAGGCATAAATGTACTCAGGGCAAACGTAATGGAAGGGTCATTGATCGCAATGAAAATGCTGATGCCATAGAAGCCAACGCAAAAAGAGTAAATGAAAATCCCGGTTATTATCGTAAAAGGCAACAGATAGCTGAGCATATGTATGGCACCCTGAAACGACAACGAGGTTACACACATACCAACCTGAGAGGTAAAGAAAAGGTACTTGGAGAAACAGGATTATACTTTATTGGATATAACCTGACCCGATGTATCTCAATACTTGGAGTGTCAAGGCACATTAAAGCACTGAGGGAGTGCTGTTTGCCAGTTTTAAAATCAAAAAGCAGGCTCATTTTAAGCGTTTTTAGCCAACTTTCACCTCAGGGTAAAAATATCGCAGTTTGCTAATTGGGAAATTTTTGTCTCGTTAAATCGAATATAAATGGCTTTACTCGACAATTTTATTTTTATAATTTGACTTTTTGCACAGACTCCCGTTGTGGCTAATGCAAAGACACCCAAATTAGTTACCTTCATGTGACTAAATATAGACGTTTACAATGCCGAATCTATATATCATTTCTGGTTGTAATGGAGCTGGAAAAACAACAGCTTCATTTACTGTTTTACCTGAAATGCTAAATTGTGATGAGTTTATTAACGCAGATGAGATTGCCCGGGGATTGTCTCCTTTAAATCCTGACAAAGTACAAAGATCATGATAGAAAATATTAAAAGTTTTAATAGCAAATCTGAACACTATGCTCAATCCCGACCCAGATATCCAATGGAATTTTATAATTATTTATTATCGTTAAAAGAGATAAAAGAAAAGCTTTGGGATTGTGCTTGTGGTAATGGTCAAGTTTCAATTGATTTAGTTAATTTCTTTGATGAATTATATGCAACTGATGTTAATGAAAACCAAATTGTAAATGGATTTAAACATAATAAGATTCATTACTCAGTTGAGCCTTCAGAAAGAACTTCTTTTAATAATAGTTTTTTTGACATGATTTGTGTTGCTCAAGCTCTACATTGGTTCGATTTAGAAAAGTTTTTTACAGAGGTAGATAGAGTCTTAAAACCAAATGGAGTTCTTGCATGTTTCGGATATGGTTTCTTTTCAATAAATACTGATATAGACAAAATTATAAATGAGCATTTATTGTCTATAGTAGACGAATATTGGTCAGATGGAAATAGGTTAATAATGTCAGGTTTTAAATCAGTTAAATTCCCATTTCAAGAAGTTATTGCTCCCAAATTAATCATGGTTCAAAAATGGGACTTAAGTGCTCTTTTAGATTATCTGGATACTTGGTCTGCTGTTAAGATATATAATAATAAATTCAAAACCAGTATAACTCAATATTTGAAAAAAGAATTAAATCCATTTTGGGTTGACAATGAAACAAAAAATGTAATCTTTGATTTTTATAGTTTCATCAGGAAGAAATAAAAACTTGAGCTTTTAGTAAAGGAATAATATCACAGCAGCTAACAAAGGCTCAACAAAAATAGGGGTTTAAGTGGGGTGCGGGCGGCGTCTCTCGCTGGCAACTTTTAATGTAAATTGATAGTTTAGTTTCACGAAATCTCCTACATTTGTTAGCCTCGTCCGTTAGGTGCATATTTCGAAGCAATTGATTTAAATAGAAATGAGTATGGAGGCATAATAATCCTATGAATAAAAATACTGAAACCCCTATTAAATCGTTTGCATTCTCAAAGCAATGGAAGGAATGGCTTGCAATGAATTATGCCATATCCAAAAATGGTATTTGGCTTCGAATTTTCAAGAAAGATTCCGACGAGGCAACAATCACCTATGATGAGGCGTTGGATGAAGCTCTTTGCTTTGGTTGGATCGACGGTCAGAAGAAAGCGTATGATGAAAAATCGTGGCTTCAAAAATTCACGCCACGCAGATCAAAGAGCATATGGTCAAAGCGAAATAAAACACGAGTGGCCCAGCTTATCGAAGAAAAACGAATGCAACCATCCGGACTCAAAGAAATAGAGACCGCAAAAAAAGACGGCAGGTGGGACAAAGCCTATGATTCTCCCAGCCAAATGGAAATTCCCGCTGATTTTCTATCGATTCTTAAAAAAGACCAACAGGCCTACGAATTTTTTAGAACACTGAATAAGGCAAATACATATGCAATTGCCTGGAGATTAGAGACAGCAAAGAAGCCAGCGACCAGAGAAAAACGGATGCAAATTCTTCTGAAAATGATGAAGAAACGACAAAAATTACACTAATTTTTCGTGCATTTCTAGTGGAATTAAATACTGTTTGCCTAATGATCCATGCTGAGAGCACAAAAATACTGCACCATAACAGGCGGTATGTGTAATTGCCTCGCCAGCCCGGACAGTTTTGCAATCAGCTCCAAAAGGCTAAGCGAGTAAATTTTAAGCCACTTATTAAATTTTCGGTACCATGACTAATCCCGCTGTCAAGATAAAGTTTGTTGGGCTGCCGTCCAGCTCGCGAGCTGTCATGGTTTTTGCAGACCATCTAGACAAATTACCGTGAAACCAAACTCCTACCTTTACCGTGACACTTCAAAAACGCATGTCAGCTTGATGCTTACGGCAACTCCATATACTGCAACCGTTGTATGCCATAAAACATTCCAACTATGATGCTCCGCGAATGTTATTTTAAAGATTTAAAACCGAAATGAGATTAATTCCTATATGGTTATTGATTTTGGTTCTGTTAAGTTCATGCGCAGGACCATATGCTTTACAGCATTCTTTGAGTAGATACAAAGTGCCTTTAGATTATGCATTTGATTCAAAGCTAGATACTATAAAAGGGGATAGCAAAATATATTTAAAGGTTATTGATAAATTAAGTCTAAATGATACAACAAAAGTAACAGAAGACGGATTCTTTATTATACCTTTGTTAATAGCTGGAGGATATAAATATGATTTCACAATAACCTTAGGGAAAAAAAGTGTACAGCCTTCATTTTCAGAATTCATTCACAACTCATTTCAGACGGAGGTTAAAAGATCTGGGGACTTTAATATAAAAGAAAAATCGTTTCGTTCAGACTACATTATAGAAATGACCTTGCTTGATTGTCTGATCTCAACGCAATATCATAAAGATCGGATTCGATATGGACGGAGTTCTAAAGAAAACTGGATATTAAAACCTATATCAGGAAAATTTAAAGTTGAGGTCCGATTACTAAAAAAGGAAAAGGTTGTTTTTAATAAGCTTTATTCTAGCACGAAATCATCTCAACTTGAAATGCAACGCTTTAATTCAGAAACAGCAATGAATAAGAAAATGATTGAGGATTTCGCAAAGACAGCCTCTTTGGAAATAAAAGAAATCGTGGAATCAATTATTGTGGACATAAATGAACAAATAAATTAATATTACGGCATCCAAGAGAGTGTATAAGTAAGAAGCTTCCCGCCGTGCGAACAGTTATGCACAAGGATAAAGAACATCCATCTAATTAAGTTTACCGCTAATTAAAAGTTATTTATTTAATAATCTGCAATTCCATTAAACATATCAATATTTATGAAAAGAAACCTATTATTTATTACTATTTTTCTTGTATCCTTTTCTTTCAAAGGACTTGCTCAGGAAGCAAGACAAAAGTATATTGTTCCTGAATACGGTATTGACATCCTGGACAATGAGCTGTTATTTAAGGATAACATCCGTGGCGATGTTCCAAATTATTACAAATTAGAAGAACCTGCCGATAATTTGCAACATCTATTTTATAAGTACTATGCAGGCCTAAAATGTGAAATTTTTTCAGGTAACCAGAAATTCGGTTTTAGTTCAGGTATCCGCTACACCCGAATGCACGCCCTTCTCGGGAAAGATGCTTACAGTGGAAGTTCGGCAAATTTTTTCTATTTACTTTATGCCCAAACAGGCGTAACCACAGAATATTTACGGATTAAGCAAATTGAACAAAAATCCAATTATTTAGGCATACCGTTGGAGATGCGTTATTTTGCGGTTAATCTCGATCCTTTCATGGGTTACTTGAAGGTTGGTTTTGAATTTGATTACAAAATTCAAACAAAGACAAATGTTAAATTCCAAGACAATTCCATGAACACTTATCAGGATGACGTCACCAAAATGGTAGGCAAGCCCCGTTCACTTACCTCTGTTTTGTATGCTTCCGCAGGTATAAGATGGGGAACACCATCGAAACCCTGTGTAAATATGGAAATAAACCTGCCTGCCGTTTTTCTGCTCAGTGAGTCGGAAGGGTTGGTAAATCCTCAGGCTGGTAGCGGATTTCAAATTTCACTTCAAATACCTCTTAAACCTAAAAAACAATGAGAACTTTTTTCTTTACTATATTATGTACAATTTTCCTTATTACAGGATGCAGCAAGGATTATGAGCTCGAAAAATCAGTTTTTATAAACGACTCACAATATCCTGATTTGCCGGAATATTCCGAATGGGGCTATAATACTTTTGGTGCATATTACGACCGGCAGGCCTTTATTTCAAACAATAACATCGTGCCTGTAAAGTGCATTGTTACTGACAGTTTGTTTTCGTTTGTATTATCCGGACAATTAGGTTCCAATTCCTATTATTCAAACGAAGACAAGAGCATGTCCTTTAAATTTCAAATCCTGGGTTTTTTGCCAGAGGACTATACACAGTTGATACAATTAAACTCTACGACCATTGACCTGAAAAAGCCAGGCAACAGGGTTATTATAACCAATAGTTCTGTTATTGACACCGTTACAATAATAGAAGGTAGTTTGAAATTTAAAAGGGCTCAAAACCTGATTGTTGATACCA
This sequence comes from uncultured Bacteroidales bacterium, assembly GCA_963789465.1. Classification (GTDB taxonomy): domain Bacteria; phylum Bacteroidota; class Bacteroidia; order Bacteroidales; family VadinHA17; genus LD21. The sequence goes on along the minus strand of CAWBLL010000015.1, from coordinate 216,430 downwards.
GGCAGGTTGAAGTTATCTTATCCGGTTATTTTGATTTTAAAATATTGATTAACAATGAACCTATGACTATCTCGAACGGAAGGTATGATGTAGGAGTTGGAGAAGATAATTTCTATTCGTATTAAACGAACTCTGGATTTAGACAACAACAAATTGTAAAACCAATAATAACCCCCTGTGCATAACACGCAATAAATTTTATACGGTTGCTTCTGCCAATTTAAAAGTTAGTTAACTTTAGTTAGATTTTTGCCGGTGGATAGAAAACATCTGCAATTAAAAAGTATGCTATACAGAAGATCAAATTGACCTGACCATATTCAGCCAATAAATATTGACTCCCCTGGGCCGGAGTTAAATGTTTGATGTGAAATATGTAAGCAACGTTTTTTCATCGACCAAATGTGATCGAGCCTGGCTTTTCTGAGGTGTAAATTTTCAGTCAATTTTATAGAATTATTCAGTAACTGGGAATTTTAATCGACGTCTTTGCTTATCCTACTCGTTGCCGTGGTTAACTTCATCAACCTTTCGACTGCACAGGCATCCTCAAGAGTAAAAGAGGTTGCGATAAAAAAACTCAGTGGTTCCACCAGAACAATGCTCATAACACAGTTTCTGACAGAGTCCGTTATAATGTCGTTTGTTTCGACTATTGTCGCACTTATCATTATTAGACTGATTCTTCCATTTTTTAACGATCTGCTCGGCACAACACTTACCCTGAAGGTTTCATATGCATGGATTATGATACCATTTATGATCCTTTTTGCAATGGTAACGGGAATCCTTGCTGGCAGTTTTCCTGCTTTCTTTCTCTCAGCTTTTAGTCCATACAGGGTGCTTAAGGGAGGCAACATCTACAGAACTCATAGAGGGAGTCTTAGGAAAGTGCTTGTCGTCTTACAGTTTACAATTTCCATTTTCCTTATTGTAGGTACCATGATCATGTACAGACAGATAGTATATATGCAAGAAAGGGATCCCGGTTTTATCAAAGATCAGCTGCTAGTACGTGAGAATGCAGGAGTACTGAGTGCTAGTGCAAAGTCATTTAAGGAAGCCATAAGTATGATACCGGGTATCGTGTCAGTGACCAGCTCCTCTTCTGTGCCCGGAAACAGTGAAAATAATAATGGCTATATGCTTGAAGGGAATAAAGATGAAACAATAATGATGTGGACAAATAATGTGGATTGTAAATTTCTGGAAACTTATGGCATGCAGCTTAAGTCTGGAAGATTCTTCAAGCAAGATTTTCCTTCCGATGCTCAAGCCTGCCTGCTAAATGAAGCTGCGATAAAAAAATGGAATATAGATCCTGAAAAATAAAGAATAATGGGATATCGTGATTCCGGTAAAGTGGTTTATTACCCTATAATAGGAGTAGTTAAGGATTTTGTATTCGAATCCCAAACGAAACAGATAGCTCCACTCATATTCCGGCTTGAATCTGAGAACGACAAGTATGGATATATCACAATTAAAATCTCGCCAAAAAAATACCGGGAAACAATTAAAAAGATTGAAACTACATGGCAAAGGTTTGCAACGGATGATCTATTAAAGTACCGCTTTGTCGATGATATAATGAACCAGCTTTATATAAAAGAGCTGCAGAATGCAGTGATAGCAGTGATTTCTTCCTTTCTCGCAATTTTTATTGCAATAATCGGATTATACGGGCTCACATCATATACTGTGGAACAACGAATCAAGGAGATCGGAGTCAGAAAAGCCATGGGTTCTACCGTTCATGGTATCTACTTCGCAATATCACGGGAGATAATAATCCTGATATCGGTCTCAGCCGCCCTCTCATTTCCAATAATTTTCTATTTATCCGGGAAATGGCTTGAAAACTTTTATTACAGGATAAGCCCAGGACTTTTTAGCTTTCTGGCTGGATTGATCATTGTACTGGGAATTACAGTTCTGACTATCAGCTACCGAACACTTAAGGCTGCACGCGTAAATCCTGCACAATCGTTAAGGTATGAATAGATCAATCTAGATTATTTTATTGTGACGGGACAATTTCGTACTTTTTAGTGAAGCTTTAAAAGAGATACGTATTCTTACACATAATAAAGGAAAAATTAGTCACATAATCCGAAACTTCCCTGCGCTGTCAGGCACATTAAGCAAAATTAAAGATCAGGGCAATAAGATAATTTAGAGTTTGCGTAAAGAGCCTTCCAGCCCGGGCTACTTCTCAATCAGCACCAACGGTCTATGAGAGAAACATCTAACTCACTTATCAAATCTTTTTGCACCCTGACCATTCCTGCTACCGTGACAAAGTCAATAGGGCTGTCGGCCGGCGCGCTAGTTGTCATGGTTTTTGCATCGCCATCTGGACAATTTTATCATGACGTGACAACTTCGTGCCATTTATCGAGACTCAGCCATCTGGACAACTTTATCGTGACACGGAAATCCTGCCCACTTACCGGGACTTTGCAAAAACTCAAGCCAACCCTGACACAGACGGCAACTCCCCATACCACCGGGCCTTTATGTGAAAGGCGATGCGCCCTTGACAGTTTACTGTACTAATGATCCCCAAAGATAAATTGTGATACAAATATTATTTCAACAATGAACTTGCGATTAAAATTTCTCTCATTTTTAGGAATTCTCCCTGTCATAGTTCTTGCGCAACAGGCAGACAAACGGGATAGTAAAGGTCTTTCGCTGTCCTTCTCAATGGCTCCTTCAATGATTTCAATCCCCACAAATTACCACAGTGACAGAACTTTCTGTTTGACAAATTTCTATTCTACTATTAGCTTAAGAAGCCATAATAGATTGTCATTTTCAACAGGGTTACACTGGCTTCAGAAAAAGGATGTCAACCATTCAGGAGTAATAAGTGAATTTGGCTACTCAGGACCTAAAACAAATACATTCAATTACAATGTGATTGGAGTTCCTGCTAGACTTAATTTCAATATTAATAAACCTAACGATAAAATAAACTTCTATATCAAGACAGAGTTATCTAATTCATTAATAATTAACTACACAGATGAATATCCAAATTACCTGGGAGTATTTGAATCAAATACAGACGTCGCTTACGGTTTATCAATAGGATTTGGTCTTGGGTTGGATATTAAACTTAAAAACAGGCTATCAATCTTTGTTGAACCAGTTAAGTATTATTCTATCACAGGATTATTCAATCCAACCAGATTTAGTGATTGTCAGATGGGATTTAAATTGAAACTTTAATCTCATAGATGACTTAAAATTAATACGCTTTAACATAAAACACGGACGGTGCTATGAAAAGCACAATCCATACTTACTTTTTAGAGAGTCAGTCCCCAACTCCCCTGGTTTTAATAGGTGGGATTTTGGGAAGCAGAATATTAAGAAGTATTCCAATTGGCATTATTACGAGGCAAGGTTTTATGATCCCCTCAACCCCAAATCCCCATATTCCACATGTTTCACTCCATCACGGTAACCTGGGGCATATCATATATATAGCTATTTCAACAAAATTGTTTCAGTAGTGCTTCAGTAGACACTAATAAAAAAGCCTCGATATCTTTGTATATCAAGGCTTTTGTTTTTTCTTTTTGTAGCCCCACCAGGAATCGAACCTGAATCTAAGGTTTAGGAAACCTCCATTCTATCCATTGAACTATGGGGCCAAATTCGTCGCAAAAGTATAGTATTTTTTTGTCAATACAAACCACAGGAATGTACTTTGTGGAATATTAAAGATGGTGCTGGATGCTGGATGCCGGGTACGGAATGCCGGATACCGGGTGCGGGGTGCCGGGTCCACCGAAGTATACCGGTCAATACCCTCCATTTACCGTATGCCGTGTACCGTGTGTCGTAAACCGTTTTGAAAAACCAACTTTCTTTCATACTTTCATATTCTCAAATCTTCACATCATGAACTGGATTGACCTGTTTATTGTGGTAATTCTCATACTGTCAATGGTCTCAGGATTCATTAACGGTCTGATCAGAGAGGTAGCTTCACTGGCTGCCCTGATACTTGGTATCTGGGGCGCCATAAAGTTTTCCGGATTCACTGCTGCAAAACTCTATGATTATTTTGATATGAGCGGTCATTATGTAGGGATCATTGCATTCGTTATCACCTTCGGGATCATCGTGGTGGTAATCCATTTCGTAGGGATACTGGCCGATAAGATAGCCGATGCCGCAGCGCTCGGATTCATTAACAGGCTCCTCGGAATAGTTTTCGGCCTCTTCAAAACGGTTCTTATAATGAGTGTCTTCTTTGTAGTCCTCAATGCCATCGATGCAAGAAAACCATTCCTGCCCAGGGATAAACTTGAACAGTCTGTTTTCTATAATTCCATTTCAGATATTGCCCCTGCAATATTCCCCATTATCGGCGAGGGAGGATTCGACCATAGCTTCGACAGGTTTAAAAAGAAACCCGACGATGTGGTAATATGACCCTCTTTACTATATTTGCAATTCGAAAAATCTTGTTATGAATTTTGTTGAGGAATTGAAATGGAGAGGCATGATACACGATATTATGCCCGGAACAGAAGAATTATTGAATAAGACCAGGATCAGCGGATACATTGGCTTCGATCCTACCGCCGACTCGCTTCATATCGGACATATGGTGCAGGTAATGCTCCTGGTACATTTTCAGCGGGCCGGTCATACCCCAATAGCCCTCATTGGCGGCGCTACGGGAATGATAGGCGATCCATCAGGGAAATCGGAAGAGAGAAACCTGCTTGACGAACAATCACTTCAAAGAAATCAGGAGGCTATCAAAAAGCAGCTTTCGAAATTTCTTGATTTTAACTCAGGCGCGGAAAATAAAGCCCTCATGGTGAATAATTACGACTGGATGAAAGAGTATTCTTTCCTTGGCTTTATCAGGGATATTGGCAAACATATCACAGTAAATTATATGATGTCAAAGGATTCCGTGAAGAAAAGAATCAGCTCCGAAGCCAAGGAGGGTATGTCCTTCACGGAATTTTCATATCAGCTGGTCCAGGGAACCGACTTCCTTCACCTTTACAATAATTATAACTGCAGACTTCAGATGGGCGGATCCGATCAATGGGGGAATATTGTGACAGGAACAGAGCTCATTCGAAGAAAAACTGGAGGAGAAGCCTTTGCTCTTACCTGCCCCCTGATAACAAAATCAGATGGCTCCAAATTCGGAAAAACAGAATCAGGCAACGTATGGCTCGATCCTGAAAAAACCACCCCATACCAGTTTTACCAGTTCTGGCTGAATACCTCCGACGAAGATGCTGTAAAATATATCCGGATCTTCACTACTCTTGGACAAGAGGAGATTGAAAACATAATCACAGAGCACGTCAAGGCCCCTCATGAGAGATTTTTGCAGCGGCGACTGGCCGAGGAGGTTACCATCCTTGTACATTCGATGAGTGATTATGAGGGCGCAGTAGAGGCATCGCAGATCCTTTTCGGGAAAGGGACAACTGAATCCCTGAAGAAAATGAATGAGAACACTTTTTTGTCTGTTTTTGAAGGTGTTCCGATGTTTGATGTAAGCATGGAAATCATAGCGAATGGGGTATCCGTAACTGAGCTCTGTGCCGGGCATTCGCAGGTTTTTGCATCAAAGGGTGAAGCACGAAGGCTTGTCCAGGGAGGAGGACTGAGCATCAATAAAATCAAGGTTGAAGATGCAGATCTCGTTATAGGGAAGGACTACCTGTTGAATAATAAATATCTCCTTATCCAGAGAGGAAAGAAAAATTATATTCTGATCCGCGTCAGCTGAACTACCTTATCAGGTCCGCCACAATTATTGAGACATCGTCAAAAGTCGATGGATTATTGTCAGGCAACCCAAGCTCCGTTATCATCTCACTGATATTTGACTTCACCGGCTCCCGGTTTGAGATATGCCTGATTATAACATCCGTGCCCAGGTCCTTTCCATCATCTCCCTTTAATTCTGAAAGTCCATCTGTATAACATACCAGCTTCGAATAATCCTTGATCACTATCTCGGATGTCCGTACCGAAGGTATCTCATCGAGCATCCCCAGTCCAACGCAGGAGCCCTTAAGATGGCGAACCTCCCTGGTAACCGTATTGTAAAGCACCGGTGGATTATGAGCAGCATTGATGTATTCAAGAACACCACTGCTATGATCATATCTGGCCACAAAAAAGGTTATGAACTTCTCTCCTGCAGAATTCACTGACACAATGGAGTTGAGCTTATTGAGAAGCGACACGAGCTGAACATCATGTGTGAAAAGAGCTCTCAGGCTTGCCTGAAAATTCGACATCAGCATGGCAGCCGCAATACCTTTGCCCGAGACATCCGCTATACAAAACCCTGTTTTCGTTTCTGACAGCTTTATACAATCGTAGTAGTCGCCCCCGACCTCGTAATGAGGATAATAGAATCCATTGACAATAACTTTCGGATTACGGGGCATATGGCTGTTATCGGGGATAAGAACCTTCTGCATCCTGGCTGCCAGTTCAAGCTCCTTTTTAATAGCTTCCTGCCTCAGGCTCTCATTGAATAACCTGATGTTTTCAATAGCAACAATGATTATGCTTGAAATAGTCTGAATGAAATTAAGATGTTTCAGAACAGGGCTCATCCCCTCTCCCTCTTCTTCTATATCACCTATGAAGACGAATGCAAGGTGCACGTTATTGTTAAATACGGGGATGATAATGTCGACTCCTTCAAAGTCCAGATCAGGGGATACATATTTGATTTCATTTATATTCAAAAGCCTCGATTCGACATCAATCTGCTCAAAAGCCTCAGGGAAGCCACCGTTCAGAAGGCATTCCCAGGTATCAGATCTTTTGAAAATGAGTATTTTGCCGATACCCAGGTTTTGTCTGAGAATATCTTCATATTTGGATAAAAGCTTCTCTGTTGGCAGATTTGCATTAATCGACAGGGTAATATCGAGCAATGAATCCAGCTTGAATTTTGAAACTTGCAGCCTGTTTGCCGGAATCTTTTTTTCTCCCATTTTTAAATTAAGACTTAACCCTTTCAACATAGGTCTTATCGTGGGTATCGATCTTTATTTTATCCCCCGTATTTACAAAAAGAGGTACCATGACCGTTTCCCCATTCTGAACCTTGGCCTGTTTTAATGTATTTGTGGCAGTGTCGCCTCTCAGACCGGGTTCTGAATAGATGACTTCCATCACTACAAACTGTGGTATATCAACTGAAAGCACGGTTTCGGTATCGGCATGAACAACTATCTCAACGCTCATTCCTTCGAGCAGGAACTGGTAATTATCGATCAGTGATTCCTGAATATGTATCTGGTCATATGTTTCCATATGCATAAAGTAATATCCCATATCATCCTTGTAGAGGTACTGGAAGGGACGTCTTTCAACTCTTGCCAGGGTTACCTTTGTGCCAGAGGAAAATGTATTGTCGATTACCCTTCCCGTTTTTATATTTTTCAGTTTTGTCCGGACAAATGCCGGGCCTTTTCCCGGTTTCACATGTTGAAACTGGACAATCGTATAAAGGTCATTATTGAATTCAATGACCAACCCATTCTTAAAATCTGTAGTACTCGCCATAAATATTTCAGTTATTCGTATTAATTAAATATTTTATCTCTTTTTAATATCCAGCGGATTTAACAGTCCTTCATAATTGTCAAGCTCAACCTGAAATGCGCCTACAAATATATTAAATCGGATTTTAACAGGAAGAAAATTTTTATCAGCTGAAAACCAGAAAGAAACATCTTCCTCGGTCTTGAATAGCCGACCCACCTCTGTGACAGGGTTAAATTTATAGCATCTGATCTTTCCTCCCGAAACCTTTACTTCATCCATCCCCACGAATCTTAACTTTATGGGGTAAAGCTGATCCGTGAACCAGGTGTTAAGTTCAACAATATCTCCTTTTTTCAGCTTGGCGCCATCGGGCATGACGTGATTACGGAAGTAGTAGAAGCAGGATACAATATCCTGTATTCCCTTAGGAGCTACATGGCTCCCCGTGCGGTCGCTGAAAAGAATTGCGGAATCGCTTCTTGTCTTGTGATCAAACAGTACAACGTTGTATCTCCTGTATCTTCCCTCACGAACATTTCTTATTGATTTGAGAGGCAATTCAGACTCAGGATCAATATAAACCTCATAAATATCGATGACTTTAAAAATCGCATCGGCCAATCCCGTTGTCCTTGCAAAGAATTTTGCATGCCACACCTCTTTACCATCGAGAGTATCGGTATTTACCTCCAGAGATCCGATGCCTGCATTGATAACCCCATACTGAATGGAATAGGTAGCTTTCTCTCCCGGCTTGTAGGAGCGAACCTGACCGTGCAGAACGGATGAAAATAAAAACAGGAAGATTGCCAGGGCTGAAATGATATTCACCCTGTGCGATTGTAAGCAATTATGTCGGTAGCTATTTTCCAAGTATATTCTTTCTGGGTACAGATGTTATAAAATCTTTGAGATAAAAAGGTTCAAAGTATGCAACATCTTCAAAATGCCTGTCGTGGACAGACTGGTATACCGGCCTTTGCATATGAGAAGCAGATATTCTGAAATTATCTGCAAAATAAACATTCTCCCTTTTTATCACCTCCCTGCATTTTGCTGCCCCGTCGCCGAAAAAGATAATTTTCCTGGATCCGGGAATATCTGAAAATGAGCCTTCGCTTATTATTTCAGCAGCAATTTCCTTTACTATGCCGGCATCAGAATCATAAACAGCATAATAGACCTCCATCCTTCGCGCATCTATCATCGGACACAAGAGGGTATCAGCCCTGTTGCCGGTTATCTTTTCAATACTTCCTTCCATTCCCCAGTACATTGAAACAGTCGTTTCCACACCAATAAGAGGGATCGCTGCTGCAAAGGCTATTCCTTTTGCGACCGAGACACCAATTCTCAGGCCGGTATAGGATCCTGGACCTTTTCCAACAGCTATAGCTTCAAGGTCCTTGATTTTTACGCCATTCTCTTTCAGGATTTCATCTATCAGAATGGTAAGCATTGCAGCATGAGACTTTGCATCTGAGCTTTCCTTCATGGCGATTACCTGCGTGCTGCTGCAAAGTGCAACCGAGCAAAGATTTGTTGCTGTTTCAATACATACTACCATACTTGCGTGAGGATAATTAAACCCTATTTCTCTTTGAAAAGTTCTTCTTTCTTAACAATCTCTATCAGGGTACTGTCAGACAATTTTTTGCTTATAGCGCTGAAAGGTGCAGAAATTACCCTGTCATTCTCATTTACCCCTGAAAGGATTTCAATAAAGCTGTTATCCTGTATTCCGGTTTTTACATCCCGGGCAAGAGCATACTTTCCATCTGTTATAAACACGAGGGTCCTGACATCCTTGCCGGGCAACGACTTAATAATTTTTGTGGTATCGGTACGTGTTGTGACTGATTGTATGGGGACTGTGATAACATCCTTTTTGGTTTCCGTCTGGATATCGACCGAAGTAGACATACCGGGTCTGAAAGGATTTTTATCCCCTGCATCCACAAGGCTCTGATATGAAGAGGGAAGCACAAGTATCTTGACATCGAAATTGGTTACCTGGTCGGCTGATACTCCTGTTGTTTTTGCCGAATTGGCAATTTCAGTAACTACTCCCTTGAATTTCCTGTCGAGATATGCATCTACTTCTATCATGGCGGTATCGCCAAGCTTGACTTTAACAATATCATTCTCATTCACTTCTACCTGGGCTTCCATCCTTGAAAGGTCAGCAACCCTGAGCATTTCAGTCCCTGCCATAAGGTTCGTTCCTGCCACCCTTTCCCCGAGTTCCACCAGCAGCATTGATACTGTTCCGGTCATCGGGGCATAAATTGAAGTCTTTGTAAGGTTTTCGCTGGCCTCCTTCAGCGAGGCCTCAGCACTCACGACAGAGAATTTTGCGGCATCCACTTCAGCTTTTGCAACGGTGTATGAGGCTTGAGCCTGCTCAAAATCGGATTTTGAAATTGTCTGTTCACTAAACAGCTGTTTGTTCCTTTTGTATGAGAGGTCGGCCTGGGTATATTGTGCTTCTGCCTGTGCAAGACGCGCTCTGGCAGAACTTATAGCCGCCATGGAACGGTCCCTCTGGGAAATATAAATATCAGGTTTTATCCTGAGCAGCAACTGGCCTTTCTCAACATGCTCTCCCTCTTTAACAGGCAGCTCTACGATCTCACCCGATACGTCAGGGCTTATCTTTACCTCTTTTTCCGGCTGGATCTTGCCATTTGCAGTAATGGTTTCCACAATATTCCGTCTTTCAGCATTTTCAACGGCAACCTTAATAGTCAATGCTTTTCCAAACCATCCCTGTTTTTTCCCTGTTACTGCCACAATGATAAGTACTATAACAGCCGGAATTAAAAATTTAAGTATCTTGTTGGTTTTCATGATATTCTGCCTTAAAGTGTGTTTTTGTTTTATTTATAATCAAGAGAAAGAGGAATGCCCTTATAAAAGTCAAGTACCTTGGTCTTGAATATATATTCATACTTTGCCTGCGACATGTCAGACTGAGCATTCAGAAGCTGTGTTTTGGATGCATTGTAATCAACGGAGGTTAACATTCCGACATTGAATTTCTGTTCAGTATATCTGAAAGACTCTTCTGATGAAGCAACCGCCTTAAGGCTTGCATTGTATTTTTTAAGAGCAGCCACTGCATCGGTATAAGCCTTCTGAATACTTTTATAAAGCTGTTTTTTGGAACCTTCAAGTGAGTATTGTAAATTTTCCACGCTTAACCTTGAGTTTGCAATATTTTTATTTACCTGCCACCCATTTAAAATAGGAATATTCAGGGACAGGCCAAGAGCTGAATTTTTATTATTCTTAAACTGATCCTTGAATGGAACATTGTCAAAGTTGTTAACATAAGTATAAGCAGTATTTAAGGAGTAATTCAGTGCGAGTCTGGGACTTCTTCCTCCCTTTGCAATTTTAAGGTCATATTCACTGGCAGCAAGCCTCATTTCAGAACCCCTGATTTCAGGTCTGCTTCCGGATGCAATCTGATAGATATCGTCTACATTCCCTGCTATGACTGAGTTGGTATCCACTTTTAACCTGGGAGTAACAACTTCAAAACCTGACGGGGTTTTAATTTCAAGAAGCTGGGTTATAGTCAGGTAGGAGGTTTCAAGCTGATTTTGCATGTTTATAAGCTGCAGCTCTTCCTGAGCAGCCTGCGCTTCAATCTGCAGAAGATTGCCTCTTGCCACGCTGCCGGCGTCAACCAGCCTACTGGTTTTTTCAATCTGTTGCAATGTTATATTAACCTGGTTCTGGTTGGCCTCAACCAAATCCTTGTTCAGAAGAATCTGGAGATATGCGAGTGCTACATTTAAGGATACATCATCACGGATATACTGAAGGTCTTCTTTGGCTGCAAGCACCTCATATTTGCTTTTCTTAATGGAATTCAGGTTCTGCATGCCCGTGAATATGGGCGTTTCTCCACCAACATACAGATAATCCGATTGCAGCGTCTGATTATAATAAGTGTAGTTGGTCTGGTTAAGAGCACGTCCGAAGTTGTAGTTATGCTGCACTGAACCGTTGACAGTAGGCGCCAGCTTCATCTTGGCAAGATCAAGAGAATTCTCCTGAACTGCCGTCTGGATAACCTGCTGCTTGATCTGGATATTGTTGTCGATTGCATATTTTATGCATTCTTCAAGCGACCACTCCTTCTGCTGGGAATAGATACTTCCAATGGGGAACATTAATCCCAAGAACAATAGAATAAAGAAATTTTTCATCATTACATAATGTTGATTCTAAATATTTATATTAAAACCATGATCTTTCGATAAATACATATAAGCATTCTTATAACCGAGACATGGTAAAAATAAGTTCACGAAGATAAATAATATATAATACAGAATAAATAGTTTCATTAAAAGAGTTCACTATTGACCGTTCAACAATAGTGCAATTGTTGCCTGTGGGTTTTAAATTTAGTTATATTTGCAGTATTAATGATCAAATTTTATTTTTTAAATAATTAATTATATGACAAGTAAGTTATTAAATCTGGAGCCCGGAGTTATTTCCGGAGACGATGTAAAGACACTGTATGATTATGCAAACAAGAATGATTTCGCAATTCCTGCAGTAAATGTTGTCGGAACTAACACCGTAAATGCAGTTCTGGAAACAGCCAGGGCGGTAAATTCACCGGTCATTATCCAGTTTTCGAATGGCGGAGCACATTTTTTCGGTGGACAGGGTCTTACAAAGGAAAACCAGCTCGGAGCCATTGCAGGTGGTATTTCAGGAGCTTACCATGTTCACAATATGGCAAAATATTATGGGATCCCCGTGATCCTTCATACCGACCATGCAGCCAGAAAGCTACTACCCTGGATTGACGGATTGCTCGATGCAGGAGAAAAATACTTCAAGGAAAAGGGAAAGCCTCTCTACAGCTCACATATGATTGATTTGTCAGAAGATACACTGAAGAATAATATCGAGACCTGCAAAAAATATCTGGAAAGGATGAGCAGGATTGGTATGACTCTTGAGATTGAGCTTGGGGTAACCGGCGGAGAAGAGGACGGTGTTGATCATTCAGGAGTCGACAGTTCACGTTTATATACACAGCCTGAGGATGTTGCCTTTGCATACGAAGAACTTTTAAAGATCAGCAACAGATTCACCATTGCCGCTTCATTCGGGAATGTTCATGGCGTTTATAAGCCCGGAAATGTAGAGCTCAAACCCATCATCCTTAAAAATTCACAGGATTATATCGTAAAAAAATACAAGACTGGTCCAAATCCAGTGAATTTTGTCTTCCATGGCGGGTCAGGGTCTGAGAAACATCTTATCAAGGAGGCTATACTTTATGGTGCCGTAAAGATGAATATCGACACAGATATGCAATGGGCTTTCTGGGATGGCATTAATAAGTACTCGAAGGAAAAATCAGGATATCTGCAGGGACAGATAGGCAATCCTGAGGGAGATGACAAGCCCAACAAGAAATACTATGATCCGAGAGTGTGGCTTAGAAAAGGAGAAGAGACATTCATTGCAAGACTCAGGGAGGCATTTGACGACCTGAATGCCTTGAATCGCTTATAGGGTAATCCCTTTCGCCTTTGCTTTTGCAGGCAGGATCTGTGGGAATTCCCTCCTGACATGGAGAAATAATTTTGGATATAGCTAATATTCAGAAAAAGGTGGAATGAATGGCTTCCCAATTAAAGTTTTGAATAACATATACTACTTAAAGCCAGCTCAATACGAACTGGCTTTTTCATTTATGTTAACAAGTATTCCCATCATTAAAGTCTTTGAATCACTGTTTTTTCTTAATTAGCTCTCAGATTATCTAATGATGGAAACAAGACGTCCTATAATAAAGGAGGACCGGTTGCGAAGGAACAACAGGCTGTCATTAATGCTTAATAACAGGGAAATGAGGGCGCTTGGTATCTATTGCAACCGGTACAGGATAAGGAACAAATCCGGCTTCCTTAGGGAAACAATTATGAAGGCCATTCTGAAAAGATTCGAGGAGGAGCATCCGACCCTATGGGAAGAAAATGAACCCACCCTCTTTAACCAGAATGTTTCCAGATAACTCTTGAATAATATCTGCCTTTTGTTATCTTTACGCGTCAGTCAGGGGAAAGCTGAAGATCTGATCATATTTCTAAAGAATAGTCTGAACTGAATTTATTAATTTGGCTTTAAAAAAGGTTTGCTGTTTATTGATGACATATCCCGATAAATATAAGTGCGACCCTTCCAAGAGGACTCCCTGGATAAACCTGGAGCCTGGCAGGATTTTTATAATGGGCAGGTCGATCCCTGAGAATTCTGGGGAATTCTATCATCCGGTATATGCATGGATCGAACAATATTCAGGAAGTCATATTGAAAAATCAAGGATCGATCTTGGTTTTGAATACATTAATACCACTTCAACAAAGTGGATCTTTAATATTCTGAAAGAGATAGCCTCCATGGAGGATGTCTCTGAGAATGTAAGGGTAACATGGTATTATGAACAGGGAGATGAAGATATGTGTGAACTGGGATTCATACTCCGTTCGCTGATTGAATGTCCTTTTTTCCTTGTTGAAGTCGAAGAGATGAACGTTACAAGGTATGAAAGGATACTTGCGGCTAATACACTATAGTATAGGATCAATATTATGTAAGAATCACAGGCTTCAATTCAGTCTGTCAAAAATTCAGGATTGCCGGTTGGTCCTTACTGTCTCAGAAAGAATTCTACAATATTAATGGTATGGCTTAATTCCCGATTTCCTGATTTATAAGCTTCTCAAATTATCAGAGGGATTTATTTTTCAGAAAAATATGCTAATTTTGCACGCGGTTATCGGAAATACTGACCCATGGTGTAATTGGCAACACGTCAGATTTTGGTTCTGAAGAGTCCAGGTTCGAAACCTGGTGGGTCAACAAGTTAGAGTGTGCTTTTTAGCATGCTCTTTTTGTTTAGCAAAACCCTTGACGTAAGATAAACCAGGTTTCGATTGTAAATGTCTGCTTTGGCCTGCCCGCAACCTGGCTCCTTCGCTAAATCACGCCACCGGCGTGATTCTTGACGCTCGGCCCGGTGGGTCAACAAGTTAGAGTGTGCTTTTTAGCATGCTCTTTTTGTTTAGCAAAACCCTTGACGTAAGATAAACCAGGTTTCGATTGTAAATGTCTGCTTTGGCCTGCCCGCAACCTGGCTCCTTCGCTAAATCACGCCACCGGCGTGATTCTTGACGCTCGGCCCGGTGGGTCAACAAGTTAGAGTGTGCTTTTTAGCATGCTCTTTTTGTTTAGCAAAACCCTTGACGTAAGATAAACCAGGTTTCGATTGTAAATGTCTGCTTTGGCCTGCCCGCAACCTGGCTCCTTCGCTAAATCACGCCACCGGCGTGATTCTTGACGCTCGGCCCGGTGGGTCAACAAGTTAGAGTGTGCTTTTTAGCATGCTCTTTTTGTTTAGCAAAACCCTTGACGTAAGATAAACCAGGTTTCGATTGTAAATGTCTGCTTTGGCCTGCCCGCAACCTGGCTCCTTCGCTAAATCACGCCACCGGCGTGATTCTTGACGCTCGGCCCGGTGGGTCAACAAGTTAGAGTGTGCTTTTTAGCATGCTCTTTTTGTTTAGCAAAACCCTTGACGTAAGATAAACCAGGTTTCGATTGTAAATGTCTGCTTCGGCCTGCCCGCAACCTGGCTCCTTCGCTAAATCACGCCACCGGCGTGATTCTTGACGCTCGGCCCGGTGGGTCAACAAGTTAGAGTGTGCTTTTTAGCATGCTCTTTTTGTTTAGCAAAACCCTTGACGTAAGATAAACCAGGTTTCGATTGTAAATGTCTGCTTCGGCCTGCCCGCAGCCTGGTATAACACCTTATTTCGTCCAATTGAAATATCTCCCACCTGGATTAATGTATCTCTACCTACATGGGGAATAAAAGATACAGGATTTTGCGGTGCCTGGTGTTCCGCTTATATTAATACCTCTTCAGTCATATATCACTAAGTTCATCTTTTTGGTTTCGCCCTGAACTGCAATTTATATGGTGTCACCTCAAATGGGAATGTGGTAAGATCCAACCCGATATGAGCCTTGCCTGTCGTTCCGAATTCATTTGCTCCGATGTCGTAAATGCCAGCTTTCGCAAGTATGTAAAAGCCCTTTTCCGGATTCGGGTTGTCGGTTACACCAGTTTTCGGAAGGTGTGGACGCTGACCATTCCAGAAATCAAGAGGATTCGCATAGAGAAGCATACCAGCATCTATAGCTGCAGAGCCCCTTTTCAGACGGTAACCTTCCGGTGTGGATGCGTTGGGATCGGCGAAGGCAGGATCGCCGGTATGGGCTTCAGGATCGCCCTTATAAGGAGTGCTCCAGAGGTTGTTCAGGAAATGGATGCCAGACGTATCAAGACCACTATCGATACCGACTCCGCCGGAATTGTCCCAGAAAATGTTGTTGCGAAACCAGATATTGCGGAACTCTATGAGTGGTGGGTGCCGCTGAATTGCAACCACATTGGAGCAGTTATTGTATGCGACTGTATTGTTGTCGAAATATACGTCACTTGTGGCCTGTGATAAGAGAATTGTGTTTTTGCCACTGCGAATGGATGGATTGATGGTGGCCCAGTCATTGTGCACGATAATGTTGTTACGGATCGTGATCAGATCATTCAGATAACGGTTGGCAAAATCCTCCTCACCTGAGAGCCAGATCCCAACATTGTTGCCATAGAGAAAATTGTTGTCGAAAATACTCATCGACGCATTGTCTATCCATATGGCAGCGATGCCAGTGCCGCGGATTACATTGTACCGTGCCGTGGTATGGATTCCCCAGTCCTCATACAGAATCCCGTCGCCGGTGTTGTTGTCGATCTGGCAATTTTCAATATCCAGATATTCTACCGCCCCGTTACTTGTTATCCCATAACCTTCATTCCCCTCCACATTCCAGCCTGCGTCATGCATCCAACAGTTCCGTATTTCCACCCATGCATTTTCGTCTGAGGGATCCCAGTGCCCATTGCTACCATCTCCTGATCCAATCATATGAACTCCATATTTTCCCGAATATGCCATTTCGCAATTCTGGATACTGAGGTGATGAGAGCTGAAAATTTTCACACCGACATCACAGGCATAGAATCTGCAGTTACTAATGTCTATATGCTCTTTCCGCATAATATATATCCCGAATCCTTCCAGTTGAGTGTCTGAGGTCATTGTGAATTCAATTCCTGCGATGGTGTTAAAAGAGCCTGGAATGAGCAAATTCTTTGTGCCGTCGCCTGAAAATATTACCTTTCCGTCTCCCGCAGAACGAAGGGTCACCGTTAGTCCCGGACGGCCATCCGGCGACTTTTCCTCAGCACATGGATACATTCCTGCGGAAAAGACTACCATGTCGCCCGGCTTGGTAACCGATAACGCTTTTCGGACCGAGCGGAAAGGACGATCACGCGTTCCCGGATTTGCGTCAGAGGCACTGCTACTGGCGGATACATGCCATTCACTTGCTGAAACATTCGAACTACCCCATGCTCCCCATACCAAAAACAAACATAGAACATAGGAAATTGCTTTATCCTGCCAAGTTGGGGTACTGTGTTTTATCTCTTTCATTGTTTCCATTTTATGTATCATTTAGTAGAAAATTATTATTGCTAATATTTAGTGATATATGTTGATTCAATCAATCTCAGCGAAACAATCAATCTTTGTTTATAAAATTATAGAATTTTTCATAAATCTCAGATCCCATTGCAAATATAATTTCAGTCATGTTTATCATGAAGGAAAGGATCTGAAAAAGGAAGGTTGTAAGCCTGGCCACAATCCTGCCAGAAGCCATTTATAGCCCATTTAAGACACTCTCTGCCTTTCACCGGTATTCTGCATTGGCGAAACATCAAAATGGTTTTAAATAAAAATAATCAGCATTATAGAGCATCCTGCAATCTTTGTAATATTTGTATTGCACCGTATATCAGACAAATAATCAAACAAACAACTGTGTTCAATAGTACGGTTTGTGATTTTGCGAAGCATAAAATAATATTCTCATTAACATTAATTGTTTAATTTTGTTTAAGGTATAGACACAAGATAAATGATTGTGTAATAACAAGTTTACTCAATGGCAAGCATGCTTCCCGGGTATGGGTATGATATTTTTATCTCCTACCGTCACAACGATAACCGTTCAGGCTGGGTAACTGAGTTCGTTGCTTCATTACAGGAAGAGCTTGCTGCTACCATAAAAGAACCAATATCTGTTTATTTCGATACGAATCCTCACGATTGCTTGATTGAAATCCATATTCTGATACAAAAAAGAAGCCATTCACCAGCATTACTTTCATCTCTTTGTTACTGGTGACTTCAATCGCTCTGTTACTGCTATTTCCAATGGCAGGCAGAACAGTATCAACGAACAGTACTCTTAATGTTGAAAAATCCATTGCAGTTTTACCTTTTCTTAACTTAAGCAATGATCCGGAGCAAGAGTATTTCAGTGATGGTATGGTTGATGAGATTTTAGATCGTCTCTTTAAAGTAGGTGAATTGAAGGTAATTTCCCGCACATCATCAATGAGGTATAAAAATACAAAGCTCACACTAAAAGAAATTGCTCATGAACTGGATGTTTCAGCAATTTTAGAGGGTAGTGTACAAAAGATCGGGAAAAATGTACGAATAACGGTTCAGCTTATCGACACTAAGACTGATAGTCACTTATGGTCCGAAATATATGACAGAGAGCTTTCTGATGTTTTTGCAATTCAGTCTGAAGTAGCTCAAAATGTTGCCCGGGCACTGAAAGCAACCATAACCTCTAAGGAATACAGTTGGACCCTTAAAATGCAGAACATTACTCTAGTTTATCTCAAACATATCAACTTTTACACCTATATGATAATCTAATTGAAAACTCAAAAAAAGGGTTATCATTTATTCCTGACTATAAAGATTTTAATTATTCCATTTTCAAAGGTC
Organism: uncultured Bacteroidales bacterium; assembly: GCA_963789465.1. Classification (GTDB taxonomy): domain Bacteria; phylum Bacteroidota; class Bacteroidia; order Bacteroidales; family VadinHA17; genus LD21. The sequence goes on along the minus strand of CAWBLL010000015.1, from coordinate 197,885 downwards.
TTCTATCTAAGAATACTGATTTGAAAGTTGCACTAGAAGAATCCGGACTGAAGGAGGAAGAAGTTCAATATGAGGTCTTTTACTACCTAAGGCAATAATGTAAGTTATTAGAATATATCCGGCATAATTCGACACTCCAAAGCGATCAGTTCGAATGAAACTAAGGTTTGACTTTGATAATGAATTCGATAGAATTAAAAGAGCGTTCTGAATTTATCCCCAACGGATATTTTCAGTCTGCAAAGCCAGATAGCACGGTCAATAGCTAAAGAATTGGAAGCAGTAATAACACTTCAGGAAAAACTTCTTATTGAAAAAACACCAACATCGTGCCCGGCTGCATATGAAAATTATATTTTGAGTATAAATTATCCTGGTATTGGTTTAGCATTAGATAATCTTCCACTTGTCCTTCATAAGGTTGGAAGGTACAGTGAAGAACTTTAAGCATGGAAAGTGGATTATAGTACCTTTTTAAAAGGCTATGCAAATGTTTTTGATCAGGGTTATGCGAACGGAGGTATAACTGGTGCATTGAATCTTCAGGCTGACAGCCTGGTAAAAAATTTAAAGACAAAGTATATCGCACCTTGCGAAATTGCACAGCTTTAAGCTTGTGCCGCTAATAAAGAGCGAACCCCTGAAATGTTGGAAATGGATTATGAAGTCCACCATCCAAATTTACCCTATATTCTAAGATTTTCTATCTATGAATTTGCTCATGATGAGCCTCGTTATCAGAATTTGTTGCATAAGATCGACCTTCCGTACAAAACTTAAAGAATTATTACTCCCTTATTCAAGAAACTTTTGCTCTAATAACCGCTGATATCATTTCTGATTCAACATGTCGTAAAATCTATAATAAACAGTAAATGATAACATGTTGGTCTACATCAGATGAAATAAGCAATATCTTTTACATTGTTACTTTATATAATATTCATATATATATACTATTCAATTATATATAAGTTATATTTATGAAACAATGTAATATATATCATTACTTTATATAATATTTGTATATATTTATTATTAAATTATATATACATATATTCAACAATGAATTGATTATAATGGCCGGAAAGCTAAGTTGCCGGGATGTTTTGTGAAGGAATTCAGACTTTACCATGTCCATCCATTTTTAATGTCTCAGAATAAATCTATTTAATACTTTTTTTAATTATGCCATTTTGGAACAAAATTAATCCATATACACAACAAATCATTCGGTATTGTTGCGCTCAGGCAGATAGACCATATTGTGAACGATTATGTACCCCAAACTATGTTAATGCTTAATTACTATTTCCAGATCCTGCCAGATTCATTTTGCTTTGGATATCCAGGATTGGTAATTACTTTTAAAAATATAGCTGACTATGGAAATAGTGACTTTCACCGGAAACATATCTTCTTCCGAACTGATGTTCCCGATTTACAATTTTGCCAGATTCTTTATAATCCATCATAGTTTTGATACAGCGAAAATCTATACCCCTTTATCATCTGCATTTGTTCGTGTGGTAATCCTGACCTTGCCGGACCAGGATATACTTCAGTCAATTCCGCATTCTGGTCAGGATTATCATATCTGGTTTTTAAAAAAAACAAAAATATATTATCTTGTGATAAATTTATTACACACTCATGAAAACAATTAACCTGGACGAATTTTCATCTAAATTCATGGAAATCAGCGAAAACCTAACTTTATCAGAGCTGCGTATGCTTTACTTGCTTATTAGCAATCCAGATGTAATAAAAATATCACAACAAATGTTTGCAAATAAAATAGGGGCACATAGAAGAACAATAAACATCGGATATAAAAAGTTATTAAAACACGGATATATAAGTAGCCCGGACATTACTAAAAATCATCGCGAAAATATTAATTACAATATTACAAATGAGCAAGTTGAAGATAATAATTATATTTCTGCCCATATAAAGAATACCCAAAATGGTAGAAGTATAAGAGATAATAATATTGAAAAAGAAAATAATGGTAAAATCACGAAGAATGAAAATTCAAGTAATAGAAATTTGGATACTGAAGAAACAAAAGAATTAGGCAATTCTGACATCCTGTATGATAAATTCCTACAAGATATTTTGGTTTTCAAACAATATGGAACAATACCCAAGTTCTTCGAAAAATTTCCAAATAAACATACTGAAATATTAATCGATATAAGAAATAATTTGCCTGAATATATTGATTTTTTATCTTATAAATATGGATTTGAAGAAGATTTAAGAATTCTTAGAATTTCAAATAACCAAATTAAAGAATTAAAAAGAAACATATTGCACAAAGAAAAACTCTGTGATGAGCTGTCACGTGATTATATAAAGTATTTTCGACAAGAAAGGAAAAGGCGTGCTATTCAGGTCATTCGTCAAGCATTGATATATTACCCGTTTACGTTTAAAAAGTTCTTATATGACATAAGAGCTTACAAGTATGAAGATTTTGAGGAAATAGTTCAAGCAATGATTAAGGAAATTTATGATACAGATAGATTAGACAAACAAGATGGTATTGTATAGTTAAAAGCGGAAAGGACATTTTTGAATGGCTATTGCTCACTCCCAGTCTGGTATGAGTTTTTAGAAGATTTCCGGATCTGACCTAAGCCTTTGGGATAATAAGTTTGTCTTTGTATTTTTATCATGAAATCATTTTTTACCCATTCTTTTTATATCGACTTATTGATCCAAAATAATCGTTGCACTTATTTGTTTTATTAATTTACGCTTTCAGTAATAATGCAATATCATTAAACATATTTTTATGACCAGGATATTAAGGTCTTTACCAGTCTTTTTTGTTTTAATTCCTGTTTTAATAGCGGGTTGCCGTAATAACAATATCGTACAAACTAATAGCTCAGTGATAATACATAGAGACAGGTGGTTTCTAAATGGTAAAATTATGAATGAGGGCTCACCTGCAGAAGGATTACTGATGAGTGTCCGAATGGTAAATTCGGTATTTGAAGATCTGGGGGATAGTATTTCGAAACATGCGCCGGGATTTAATCCGGAAACAAATACTGATTCTTTTATCAGTAAAATTCCCGAATATCGTGCATGCGGGATAAATGCTTTTACTGTATCGCTGCAGGGAGGAAGTCCCGGTTATGAAGGAGCAATCAATTCTGCCTTTAATTCCGATGGTTCAACCAGGGAAGAGTATTTACAAAGGATTGAAAAGGTTATCACTTCAGCTAATAAAGCGCATGCTGCTGTTATTCTTTCATGTTTTTATCAGCGACAATCTTCCAACTTTTTAGCCCTTGATGGCAAAGAAAGTATAATAAGCGCTGTCAGAAACACTGTAAATTGGATCACAAGGAATAAATTCACTGAATGTCATGCTTGAAATTTCCAATGAATACAGGCATAGTGGGTATGAAAACTGGCCCGACGGGGAGTGGCTTATGAGCGATGCCGGTCAGGTTGAGCTGATCAGACTGGCAAAAAGGCTGAATCCCGGCCTGTTAGTCAGCAGCAGTGCGATGGGTGATGGTAAGTACAATGAGACTTTAGCAAATGAGGTGGACTATATCACAATACATTTTAACAATACTCCTCTGGAAGATTATCAGAGCAGGTTGGCAGCTTTAAAAAAATACCACAAACCAATCGTTTGTAACGAAGACGACAAACTGATGCAGGAAGGGGCCATTGCCCTCTCACTGGAAGTAATGAACGGTTGTGGAGGAGGTTACATGAATGAAAAAAGGAACCAGAATATTCCCTTCAGGTATTTGGGCGCTGATGATGATACAACCACATACCGGATGTTCAGGAATCTGACCACTCCGGGTTACCGGATTAATCCTGAAACTCTTAAAAAATCCTCCGGCTTTATCAAGTACCCAAACGATGGCATGACTTTTAAAACAGGTGGGGATATCAGTAAGGTTGATGTTGCTAAACAATCAGAAAATCAAATCTTTAAGAAACTATGGCAAGATTTCTCATGATTTTAGTGACATTAATATCCGTCAATCTAATATCTAATGCGCAATACTACCCAATGCCGGATTCGATTGGAGGATGGAGGAAGTTGGCAGACAAAGTTGAGATAAGGAAAAAGACAGGCATCATTGTATCAAAACTTGATGAAACCTTTGAATACATTAAAGGCGACACCAAAAACGGGGGATTGCTGGTTTTGAAAGACGGATGGCTGGTTTATGAAAAATATTTTGGAAAAGGCAGCCATGAAGCAACCGCCAACCTGGCATCGTGCGGAAAATCCTTTACCAGTGTGGCAGTAGGAATCCTGATGGCTCAACATCCGGAATTATTCCCCGATGGACTGGATCAGAAAATCTTTAAACCGGGGTATTTGCCTGATGAGGCTTTCCCTTTGCAAGACCCGCTTATGGCACAAATCAGGCTGGGTCAGTTATTGTCGTTTACAGCAGGAATCCGCGGAAACAATCCGGTATATGTATACGGCAAACCAGATTCGATTAACCCCGTTGGTCCGGATGGCTGGTATGCAATGGTAGATAAATATGCGCTGGGTAAAGAAGAGGGCATAATGTACAACAGAAGTTTTTTTTCAGCCAAAAAGCTTTGGTGCAAACCTGGTAAAGGGTATTCTTATTCAAGTGCTTCCATTCATATTGCCTCCATTATGCTACGACAGATATCCGGTATGGAACTGCAGGAGTTTATTGATAAATATATAGCAAAGGAACTTGGGTGGGGGCGTTGGGGCTTTGGATATAAAAATCAGGCACTGATAACCCATACGCCGGGCGGGGGTGGTATTGTACTACGCCCCACCGATATGCTACGTTTCGGTTACCTATTGCTTCATGAAGGAAAATGGAAAGACAAACAGGTAATTCCGGCTAATTATGTGCGACTCTGCTCACGTGAAACTTCTTATAATCCTCATTACCCCTACAGTTTCCAGTTCGATGTAAATTCAGGTGGTTTCTATTCCGGCCTGCCTCACGATGCTTTCTGGAAAATAGGTTCCGGGAACCATTGTCTGTATATAGTCCCTTCGCTTAATCTGGTGGTCTGGAAACTTGGAGGACGCGACGATGAATACAATCCAAAGGATACCGGATTGCCCGTAAATCCCGAATCATTGAAAAATGAAGATAACAGGGAAGGTTGGGAAAGAGCTGTCAGGGATGAGGACCCTATTGCCCGAACTCTGGAATTGGTAATAGAAAGTATTGAAAGAAAGTAATGCAACGTAAGAAAATATCAAAATTACCTGAGCAGATGAGTATAGAATTGGAATCAGTTATTATTTGTCCGGTATGCGGACACAGTGATTAGGTGACCATGCCCGTTGATTCATTTCAATTCTTTTATGAATGCAAAGGTTGGCGATAGTGCAAAAGATTGGTTTTTCTGAAGCATCTCACAATAATGATCTTGAGCTGAAAACAAAACTTCAGAATATATTTGACAATCAGAAAAATCTTGTAAGCAAAATAATTAATGACAGAATTACGGCAGGAACCTGGGATGATCAGATCCCGGTTGAAAGTCTTGCCATGCTTTACATGGGTATCCCTGTATCGCTTAATATTGAATTGATCCTCAAAAGTGGCAAATTTAATGTTGATAATTACTGCAGCAGAATGTTGCAACTAATGCTTAAAATCCTGAAAAAGTAATTTTATTCTTTATTAACAACGTAAGTACTTACTTAGATCAGATGAATAAAAATGTTTTCATTCTAATACTCATGATGGCCCTGTCAAAAGTCAATGGCCAATCTGGCAGTTCCGGAATCAGATTTGATCTGTCGGTGCGTTACAGGTTCGAATTATGGAATGGAATGAATGCCAAAAATTACGGTGATAACAGGCCCGGTGCTATAGGAAAACCCGATGATAAGATCCTTTTTCAGAGGATAATTACAGGTCTGACATATACTCCATCCGGAAAATTATCCATTGCGTTGCATATGCAGGATTCGCGTGCTTTAGGCTGGTCTCTGCGTAACAGCCAATACCCTGATCTCTTTAAGATTCGTAAGGCTGGCACTCAAACACCTTATTATACAATGAATCCCAATGAGGAGTTCTTTGAAATTTATGATGCTTATCTTGAATATAAAACGGCATTGAAAAATTTGTCTGTAAAGATTGGCCGGCAAAAAATATTCTATGGGGATACAAGGATTTTTGGTCCGGGTGATTGGGGAAATACAGGACGCTGGACATGGGATGCTTTAAAACTATCCTATAAAAAGGGCGAAAATTTCATTGATGCCTTTGCAGGCGGAACAAAAATACATGATCCGGTTAAAACTTCCATCCCATTTGCCCGGACTGAGTTTTGGGGAGGGGGAATGTATGCACATTTCAATATTCACAAGGTAATGACTTTTGAACCATTTTATGCCCTGAAAACTGAAGGATCTGCTGATTATATCAATACACTTGAATTCAGCAGAAATTGGACAGGGATAAGAATTTTCAATAACGACTTGCATCATTTTGTATTGGATTTCACTGCAGTCAAAGAATCCGGCAATGAGAACGGGAAATCTATAGATGCCTGGGGCTGTTTTGCCAAGGCTGGTTACCAATTCAATAATTTCCCGAATAAACCCATCATCAGTATCCGGGAAACATACGCTTCAGGAGGGAGGAAAGCAGACGGTACTATCCACACTTTTGAACCAGCTTATGGGGCAAACGATAAGTACTATGGATGGATGAACATTGCCTCATGGTCAAATCTTGACGACAGGGAAATTGTACTTGAACTTTTCCCTATTGAAAAGATGTGGATTGAATTAAAATACAACCGTTTTTACATTCCAGTTCCCGATGATGTTACACTGCTGAATACCATGAAGTTAGAGCCAGGAAAGCATCATTTTGGAGATGAGGTCGATGCTTTTATTAGGTATCAGGCACTGAAGCACTGGCAGTTGACAGGCGCATTCGGATATTTTATACCCGGAGAATTATTACCTGTAAATAATGAACCGGCAAAGGATGCAGAGTGGTTTGCTTTTCAGGTACTATTAACATTTTAAAACTTTAAAATTTAAAATCATGATTGATCCAAAAGATTGGCGTTGAACGTACAAAAGATGGTCAGATTGATGCTTTTACCGACTTAGGTGATGACCATTTCGCAACTTGTTACGGTGATGGTTTGCAGGTTATTATGGGAACTACCTTTGGCAAGGGAAACCTCAGGAAAAAGTATAAAGGAAAGTGGGCCGTTACCGTTGTTGACAGAGCCACTAACAGAGCCGTCAGAGTAACACCAAAGTCAGAAGCAATTCTAAACAACAAAAAACAGCATTTTTTACTGATTATCGTATGCTTGGCAAGCCTGCAAGCACTGTTCCTGCAGAAGTTGCAGACACACTTGTTAAAGCTGTGATGAGTGCTCCGGATGAATTACTGATGAATATATCCCCGGTCTTTAAATATAAACCCGAACCAAAAAAAGACAGCTTCGATAGTTTTGTTTGTGAAGAATGCGGGGAAATGACCATTATGGAATATGACAGGATAAAAGGTGACAAAACAGTTTGCATTGATTGTGCCGCAAAATAATCTCCCCATTACAGAGAAAAGCTGAACTTCACCGGTTCAGCTTTTTTTCATCTCACTATTACCGGCGAATACTAATTTTCATGAATCAAAAATTTTATCAAGGTATTTGATTTTCAAAGTTAATGTCGTATGTTTGCGTCATTAGATTTAAAGATATGAACAAAGCAGACAAATTTGATACTTCCCTTCAGGAACTGGCCCGGCTGGCTAAAGTAATTTCTCATCCTGCAAGGCTTGCTATCCTTCAGTATCTCGCTGAAACCAAAACGTGTATTTCAGGCGATATCTCTGATTATATTCCACTAAGCAGGACAACTGTTTCCCAGCATCTCAGGGAACTCAGAAATGCGGGATTTATTCAGGGAGAAATAAATGGACTGAAGATTAACTATTGCCTGAATGTTGCAAGCATCGGTAAGTTTTACGAATTGTTTGAGAAATTCATAAAACCAATCAGAAATGCTCAGGTAATTTGCTAAATTTTAGCGCTTATGAAAATACTGATACTTTGTACCGGTAACAGTTGCCGTAGTCAGATGGCCCAGGGATTTTTACAATCTTTCGATGAAAATATCGAAGTTCATTCGGCTGGAACAATACCTGCAAAACAGATAAACCAGGCAGCAGTAAAAGTAATGCATGAAACAGGTATAGAAATTAGCCAACATAAACCCAAATCAGTTGATACTTACCTGAACGAAGAATGGGACTATGTTATAACCGTATGCGATAATGCCAATGAAACATGCCCTGTCTTCTTTGGAAAAGTAAAACACAGATTGCATATGGGGTTTGAAGATCCTTCATGCGCAACCGGTACGAATGAATATATTATGAGTGAATTCCGAAGAGTGAGGGATGAGATAAAGGATAGCTTTCACAGGTTCTATACAACACAAATTAAATCATCAAAAGATGAAACCACGTCTTAAAGTCCTCGACAGATATCTGACATTATGGATATTTATGGCAATGTTCATTGGAGTCTTTGCAGGATTTTTCTTCCCGGGAATAGCATCATTCTGGGATTCATTAAAATCTTCTCCTGAAAGTACAACCAATATCCCTATTGCGGCAGGCCTTATCCTGATGATGTATCCACCGCTGGCAAAAGTAAAATATGATGAATTGGGTGGAGTATTCAGAAACTTTAAAATTCTGGGACTCTCACTTGTGCAAAACTGGATTATCGGTCCCGTTCTTATGTTTGCCCTTGCTATAATATTTTTTAAGCTGTTTCCCGGGAAAGACAACTCAAATCTCCCATATATGTACGGAATCATTATGATTGGCCTGGCCCGTTGTATAGCTATGGTAATTGTGTGGAATGACCTCGCTAAAGGAGATACGGAATACTGTGCAGGGTTAGTGGCCTTTAATTCCATATTCCAGGTACTGCTTTTCTCAGTTTATGCCTGGGTTTTTATCGCGATTTTACCGGGATGGTTCGGCGTGCCGACAAATTATATTGTCGGGAATATTACTATCGGACAAATTACTAGGAGTGTTTTTATTTATCTCGGAATACCTTTCATAGCAGGTTTCTTTACCCGGTATATATTGATCAGGGTTAAAAGCAGGGAGTGGTATCATACTAAGTTTATTCCCAGGATTAGTCCGATTACACTCATTGCCTTATTATTCACAATAATTGTAATGTTCTCCCTAAAAGGGGAATACATTGTAAAATTACCCCTGGATGTAATTATGATCGCCATACCTCTTATAATTTATTTTGTAGTCATGTTTATGTTCTCCTTTTTCATGAGCAGGAGAGCAGGTGCAACTTATGGACAAACTGCCACACTTTCATTTACAGCTGCAAGCAACAATTTTGAGCTTGCCATAGCAGTGGCGATCGCTGTATTCGGAATAAACTCAGGTGAGGCATTTACTGCTGTAATCGGACCACTTGTTGAGGTGCCGGTAATGATTGGACTTGTGAATGTTTCTTTGTATTTTAAAGCAAAGTATTTTATTAAAAATGACTTGATTAAGCAAGTCCAATGAGATTTTGAGAAAATTATTATTTATAGTGACCTCGTATTCTATAAGCCAGGTTTAAGATTTCAACCGTTCAACCAGCAGACGATCACAAATAATTTTAGATAGTGTTTCAAGAGAATGGTTTCTATAATTTACAAGCATGCTGCCGTCGTATATCTCAATTGCCTTTATCTCAAGTTCGGAACCCAGCTGCAGCTCATGATTATTAAGAAATGTCAGAAAATCAGATGAATCATTTGCAAGTGCAGTCAGTCTCACATGGTCGCCTGCTTTACAATTACTTAATTGCTTATAAGCCTTTCGGGTAACCTTCCCTTCTTTATCCGGGATTGGTGATCCGTGCGGGTCAATTTTTGGGTAACCCATAAGCTCATCCATTCTCTCGAAAAAAACAGCAGAGTCAATATGTTCAAGCTGTTCTGCAATTTCATGTACTTCTTCCCATCCAAATCCCATTTTTTCTTTCAGATACATTTCCGATAGCCGGTGCTTGCGGATAACGGATAAGGCTTCTTGTTTACCTTTTACAGTAAGCGATAAAGGCTTGTATTTTTCGTAATTCATGAATCCCTGCTTCTTCAGCCTTTTCACCATGCTATTAACAGTTGGCAGACTCACTTTTAGTAACCTGCTTAATTTCGTTGCACTGACTGACTCCTGCCGGTCAGTAAGGTTCAGCAACGATTTTAAATAATTTTCCTCTGTTTGTGATGCCATTATCTTATATTATTCGAAACAATATTAAACAATTTACACCACATAATTGTTAGAATATACTAAGTTTATAATATACTTTCATATCATCTATTTAAATATTGTTTGACGTCCATGAAATCAGAATCCCTAAGTGAAGTACATTCTTCTGTACCAACAGACAGAAAAGGATGGAGAAAAATATTTGCTTTTATCGGCCCTGCCTATCTGGTTAGCGTAGGCTATATGGATCCGGGAAACTGGGCAACGGATATTGCCGGAGGCTCGGAATTTGGTTATAAATTAATCTGGGTATTGCTTATGTCAAATCTCATTGCTGTACTTCTTCAGTCACTCAGCGCCAGATTGGGGATAGTAAGAGGAATGGATTTAGCCCAGGCATCAAAAAATGCCTATCCAAAATGGGCAAACATCCCATTGTACATTTTAGCTGAAATTGCAATTGCAGCTTGTGATCTGGCAGAAATAGTAGGAATGGCAATAGGGTTGAATTTATTATTTGGACTTCCGCTGATCTGGGGTATAAGTCTGACAGCTCTTGACACTATTCTGCTGCTTTTCTTAATCAACAGAGGGATCAGAACAATGGAGGTTTTTATTGTTTCCCTGGTCTTCATCATCGGGTTTTCTTTCATTATCGAAATGTTTATTGTCGCTCCGGTATATGGCGATGTAGTCAAGGGATTTATCCCAACCGGATTAAATGGCGATGCATTGTATATTGCAATCGGCATTATAGGCGCGACCGTAATGCCTCATAATCTGTATCTTCATTCATCACTGGTTCAGACCCGGCAATTTGAAAAGAGTGTTGAAGGGATGAAGAATGCCATAAGAATGAATTTCTTCGATACTACAATTGCACTTAACCTTGCTTTCTTTGTAAATGCTGCAATATTGGTTCTTGCCGCAGCTGCATTTTATGTCAATGGATATTTTCATGTAGCCGAAATCCAGGATGCTTCTAATTTGCTGAATAATTTATTTGGTAAAATCGCCCCGGCATTTTTCGCAATAGCGTTAATTGCGTCAGGACAGAGTTCAACAATTACCGGTACCTTAGCTGGCCAGATTGTTATGGAAGGGCATTTGAATTTTAGAATTCAGCCATGGATAAGGCGCCTGATCACAAGGCTGTTAGCTATAATACCGGCATTGTTTACGATTATTTACTTCGGAAACAGGGCTTTAGGGAGCCTTTTGATCTTAAGTCAGGTAGTATTAAGCCTTCAGCTGGGTTTCGCAGTCATTCCGCTAATTCATTTTAATTCGGATAAGACGTATATGAAAGAATTTACAATAAAATTGTGGGTAAAAATTCTCGCCTGGATAAGTGCTGCAATAATTGTCTATCTTAATATTCATCTTGTACTTGATGAAATTTCCGGCTGGATAAATAACTCGACAGGCAATAAAATCATCATTTATGCAATTGTTATTCCAATCATTATTGCCTGTTTTGCACTTTTAGTATATGTCTTTGTACATCCTTTTATTTCATCCAAAGCCAAAAAAATATCGCAATTGCCTCATGGACAGGCGGAGGACTTCATTTCAGGCGCCGGCTATCCAATATAACAATATAGGAATCGCAATCGATTTCACAGGGAATGATCTGAAATTAATTAAGAATGCGATAAATCAGGGTGGAAAGTCGGCAACCTATACATTCATTCATGTGGTGGAAAGTGCTGCAGCACGCTATCTGGGTAAAAACACTATGGATTATGAAACTAACTTAGACCGCGATAGCCTGATTAAATATCAGACTGATCTTAACGCATTGGGTTATCAGGCAAATATCCAGATTGGTTTTGGGAATGCCGCATCTGAGATTACAAAAATAATCCGAAGTCAAAATATAGATTTACTGGTAATGGGAGTTCATGGTCATAAGGGATTTAAAGATCTTGTGTTTGGGACAACTGTTGATTCGGTCAGACATAAAACAAAAATCCCCTTGTTAATAATCAGCTAGAATTATGTTAAAATTCTTTGCCACATTGATGATATTGACTCTGACTTGTCTGGGTAATGCCCAGGTTCCACAGGATTCAACAAAGGGTAGTTATAACCTTTTTCACCCGACTCCCGGAAAACTGATGAGAGGTTTTGAAACGGATCGCCCTGATATTACTGAAAGTGCATATACTGTTGATGCCGGCCACTTTCAGTTTGAAACAGATCTTTTTAAAACTGACCATTCATCCAATGATGGTATAAAGACCATACAAAATCAATATAATGCTTTTAACTTAAAATCCGGCATTACCAATACTCTGGATATTCAGTTTGTGTTAGAATCCTATGTTACCGAAAAAATAATACAAGGCAGTTCAACCAATCGGGAATCAGGTATTGGAAACATTACATTAAGAGCAAAGCAAAACTTATGGGGCAATGATCATGGCAAAACAGCAATGGCAATTCTTCCATTTATTTATATTCCTACAAACTCCAATTCCAAAGTTTCAGGGGGTGTTATCTTTCCGTTTGCCCTTGCACTATCAGACGACTGGGATTTTGGAACTGAGCTCGAGATTGATCTGAAGGATAATCAATCAGGGAGTGGTTATCACATTAACTTATTGGCATCAGCAACTGTAGGTCATCCCTTATTCAAAGATTTTAGTTTTTTTGCTGAAAATTTATTATTCAGGGAAAATGAGCTGAAAAGCTTTGAGTATTTTTTAAATGCAGGCCTCGCATATGAATGGAATGAAAAAGTAAAATTTGATACAGGAATATATTATGGTCTTAAAAATACTTCATCAAAGATATTTTTTCTCGGTCTGTCCTACAGATATTGAACAAATTCAAGTTGTTGTCTTTTGATTTTATATTCATGGTTTTATACTAAACTTTAAAATACCCCTTACCTTACTGTCAGCTGAATCGTCTCCATATTATGATATATATAATAATCTTCTGATTAAATTGACAATCACAGGATTAAGATAAGAATAAGAATTTATAAGTATCCGGATTGAGTAATAATTGATTAAAAAGCATAAAATAATTGAATTTGAATTCAATTAAAATATCAAAATATATGCAGGGGATCCTTCGCTGCCGCTCAGGATGACAGGGCTTTGCGGTATCACAAATGGAAGTGTGCATTTTTGAAAAACCATCAAAACAAATGATAACAGATTGTGTACAAGCAACCGGATCTGAATTCGGGTTTCAGTTAATCCATTCAAAGCTTGCATTCACTGTATATTGTTAATACCTTTAAAAATATTTAAAATCTACATAAATGGCTAATAATCTTATAGATTTACTTGATCTACCCCCTGAATGGAAAAAATTTCTGCCGAATATTTGGAAGATACTTGTTATATTGGGATTAATCATTATTTCCTGGATTTCATTCTTCCAGGTTGGACCCGAAGAAGTTGGTGTAATAACCCGTTTTGGCAAATATGTTCGCGAGGTCGAACCAGGTCTTAACTTTAAGCTTCCTGTTATAGAGAGAGTAGCAAGGGTCCCGGTAGAAAGGCAACAGAAGGAGGAATTTGGATTTCGGACTGTAAGTGCAGGTGTCCAGTCAAAATTTACCAAGTCGGGCACTGCGGATGAATCCCTGATGCTCACAGGCGATCTCAACCTGGCTGATGTTGAATGGGTAGTGCAATACCGTATCGATGATCCTTATAGTTTCCTTTTCAAAGTCAGGGATCCGGTAGGCTCATTGCGTGATATCTCTGAAGCCTCCATGCGACAGATCGTTGGAAACCGTACTGTAAATGAGGTTCTGACAGTAGGAAGGACTGAAGTATCTACGCAGGTGCTTGAGGAAATTCAGGAAATATGTATTGAATATTCCCTCGGTGTCAAAATTGAGCAGGTAGTGCTGCAGGATGTTAACCCTCCGGATCCGGTAAAGGATGCTTTTAACGCAGTAAATCAGGCACAACAGGAAAAAGAGACATTGATCAACCAGGCTAAATCGGAATACAATAAAGTCATTCCAAAGGCTAGTGGTCAGGCTGAAGAAACTATTCAGAAAGCCGAGGGTTATGCTACAGAGCGGGTGAATAATGCACTGGGTGAAGCTACACGATTCTCTGCCTTATATAATGAGTATATAAAGGCACCGGAAGTAACCAAGCGCAGAATCTACCTTGAAACGATGAATTCTGCCATCCCCAAACTGGGACACAAGATAATCACTGATGAGAAAGGGAGTAACATTTTACCCCTCCTCCAGATGCAACTCAATGGAAAATAATATTACATAACAAACTATGAATAAGAAACTAATATTGGCTCTGGTTATAATTTTTATTATTGTGATTCTGATTGCACAGAGTACTTATATCGTAAAGGAAACTGAGCAGGTGGTTATTACCCAGTTTGGAAAACCAATTGGCGAAGCCATAATCACACCTGGCTTAAAATTAAAAATGCCCTTTGTACAAAAAGCAAATTATTTTGAAAAAAGGTACATGGAATGGGACGGAGATCCAAACCAGGTGCCAACCAAGGATAAAAAATTCATCTTTGTTGATGCATATGCACGCTGGCAGATAGTCGATCCGCTTCAGTTTTTTAAGCGCCTTACCAACGAAAGAGGAGCACAATCAAGACTTGATGATATTCTGGATGGAGAAACACGTGACTATATTGCAAATCACAATCTGGAGGAAATCGTGAGAACAAGTAACAGGGTGCCTATCCCATCTGGTTCAATAGGAGAAGAAGTCGGCGATACCTTGTCCAACATCATGGTAGGACGCGAAAAAATTCAGGATATGATTCTGGAATCGGCAAATAATAAAGTCAGTGACCTGGGTATTGCAATATTGGATTTCAGGGTTAAACGCATCAACTATGTGGAGGATGTTCGTACTCAGGTGTATGAGCGAATGAAAAGTGAACGCTACCGTATTGCTGATAAATTCAGGGCTGAAGGTCAGGGTGAAGCCTCAAAAATCAATGGTGAAAAAGAAAAAGATCTTAAAACCATACAATCCGTGGCGTTCCGTAAGGCAGAAGAAATAATGGGAAAGGCTGATGCCAGGGCAACTTCAATTTATGCCGGTGCCTACAACCAGTCAGCTGCTTCAAAAAATTTATATAGTTTCGTTAAATCGATGGAAACTCTTGAACAGACATTCGATACAACAACTACAGTGATTCTTTCAACTAAAAGTGAACTGTATAAATATCTTATCAATCTGGAATAGTCATTTTATTGCAAATAGCTTATTATAAGCTTTGTATAATACAGGTCTGAAACCTTATAGTCCAAAAATACAAGAGGCCGTCCCAATATTTTTTTAACCGCAAAGCACGCTGGTGTGGTCCCATCCCGATAGCTATCATGATGAGTTTGCAGGCTGAAAATCCAAACTACCTGCTGAAGATATAATTGATGGAACCCTTCCATCTGGCTACACCAATGCATGACATATTCACATGCTGCGCCATAATGTCCGCATAAGGTAGCAGGAGCTCCCGTTATGCAGTCCGTGTTACGTAATTATGGAGGAAAGTAAAATCTGTTTTAAGAAAACCCATGTCTTGATGGCAAATGATCGCCCGGAACTCTGGAACCGGGCTTTTTAATTTCTGATTGATCTCTAAAAAATTAAGCCTGTACAAAAATAAATTAAATATTTAGTTGTATAACTATTTATTTAGTTGTATATTTGATATAAATAATGACACGTACAATGGAAGCATGTTTTAATCAATATTCTCACTAATGTAAAATGTCATGAAAAAAGAGCTGGAGATAATCCCTGATTTCGATGATATTATCTTTGAGATCAGAAACAAGGAGTACGGATCCTATGTACTCCGCAGGCAGTATAATCGGAATGTTTTAATATCAACTCTGATTGGAATGATAATTTCATCTATAGTGATTATCACTCCATATCTTAATGCAAAGGCTTTGGAAAAAAGTCAGAAGCGTGCAGAAAGACAGGTACAGATCAAAATGGAGAACCTTGATCTGCCAGATGAAGCGGTTGCTCCGCCTCCTCCGCCACCGCCTTCAGAGAGTGTTCAGCAGGTTAAATATATACCTCCTGTTGTTGTTGACTCTGTCAAACCTGAGGAGAGAGTACAACTCCTGACGGCTGATCAGGCGCAGATTGATGTAAAAGATGAAGAAGCTGTTGATTTCGTTCGGGAAGTTAAAGAAGAGGTCAGGGACGATGATGCGGAAACTGAACCATTTATTGTGGTTGAGGAGATGCCGGTACCTGCTGGAGGCTTACCCGGTCTTTATAAATATATATCTGAGAATCTTCATTATCCGCTGATTGCACAGGAAAATAACATACAGGGAAAAATAATTGTAAAGTTCTGTGTTACTGCTAAAGGCGGAATTGATCAGGTAAGTATTTTAAGAGGGATTGATGCTGAACTCGATGCTGAAGCGATAAGGGTTGTTAAAACGCTACCTGCATTTAAACCGGGGAAACAGGGAGGCAAAGCGGTTCCCGTGTGGTTTACTGTTCCTATTATTTTTCAAATAAAATGAAGTCAAATCACATCCGGATTGAATACTCCGGAGCCTTAGTCTTCGTGGAATCATAAAATTTAACTTTGGTCACTGAACTGTCCGGCATGACCATTCTGCTATTCTTAATAAAACATTAATCTAAAATTAATCTTGTGCTTCCCTATTGTAAATAAATTTGTTTGAATGATCTATCTCCCTGAGCCAATTTAATCAATATCAATTATCATTCCATCATCACTCGAAATATTGTTCAACACCCTGTATATGAAGTCTGAGAAGCTATTTGAATGACTATTATATAAACCAAATCTGATAACCATGAATACAATGTTCAGAATCTGCCGGAGGATCTTTACAAGAATGGGTCAATTGCGTTCAGCTTCTTTCAGCTTAAGAATCCGCCACGAATTAATAATACTGATATTCGTTGTACTTTATGCAGGGACTCAGAATGCTGTTGCCGTTCCAAGTTATGCAAGGCAGACAGGCATGTCATGCTCTGCCTGTCACAATGCATTTCCCGAGCTCAATTCATTTGGAAGGCTTTTTAAGCTTAACGGGTACTCACTTACAACAGTCAATACTATTGATGATACGTATGATAAAAAGAACAAGCTAAAATTGCTTACGATCTCGCCCTTATCAGCGATGGCTCAGGTATCTTTTACCAACCTGAATAAAACTATACCCGGCACTCAAAATAACAATGCTGAATTTCCGCAACAGCTGAGCCTATTTTATGCCGGTTCAATAACGCCGAGGATCGGCACCTTCATCCAGATTACATATGATCCGCAGAGCGGCACAATTGGAATGGACAATGCCGATATCAGGTATTCAAAGGAGACAACTCTCTCGTCGAAGGATTTTATTTATGGATTTACATTGAATAACAGCCCAACCGTACAGGATGTCTGGAACAGTACTCCTGCATGGGGGTTTCCATACGCCTCTTCGGCTGTGGCACCCTCTCCCTCAGCTTCAACCATGCTGGAAGGAGGACTGGCACAGCAGGCCATAGGACTTGGAACATATGGCTTTTTCAATAGCATGATCTATGCAGAATTCAGTGTATACAGATCTGCCCAGCAGGGTGCTCCTGATCCTCCCGGTGGGGATGCACAGATGATCATCGACGGGGTAGCACCGTACTGGCGAGTTGCATTACAGCATCAGTTCTCAAATAATTATATTGAACTGGGAACCTATGGTCTGGCTGCAAAACTTTACCCCTCTGGCATATCGGGCCAGACAGATAATTATACTGATCTCGGATTTGATCTTCAGTTGGAACATCCTCTGACTTCAGGAACAATCATCCTTCATTCTTCCTGGATCCATGAGGGGCAAAAGCTGAATTCATCCTTTCCTGACGGGAATGCCCAGAATAGTACATATAATCTCCAATCATTCAAAGTCGATGGCAGTATTTACTTTAAAAAAGGTTACGAATTTACCCTCGGGTATTTTGTAGTGGCAGGTGATGAAGATGTAATAGTTTATGCCCCTTCGCCTGTTGACGGCAGCAGAATCGGCAAGCCGAACAGTAACGGGCTCCTTGTAAAAGCCAGCTGGATGCCCTGGTATAATACCCAGTTTTCACTGCAATATACTTTGAATAATAAGTTTAATGGGACGGGTAGCAATTATGACGGCTACAACAGGAATGCATCCGATAATAATTCCCTGTACCTGCTGGTATGGCTGAATTTTTAGGTTTCATATGGCTAGCCAGACTGAAAACTATTACCTTAGCATAGGACAACCAGATCGAAGAGTTTAAACCAATTAAGGATTATCATGAAAATACTTTCCGTACAATTTGTAACATTTTTAATGCTGACGTTATTTGCAGCATATGGGATCTCCTCAAACACCGCCGGCTCTGACAATATTACAACCGATTCAGAAAGAACGGTATTGATTCAACAGCAGAAACAAGACAAGGGCATCGGCCCTGTGAAACATTTGACACTTGGACCCCTTGACAGCAGAATGTCTTCAAAGGGGAAAGAGCTGTTCAATAACAAATGTCTTGTCTGTCATGATCTGGACCAGAAAAAAATCGGACCCCCTCTCAGAGATATTACCAAAATAAGAACTCCTGAGTTTATCATGAACGTGATGCTGAATACTTCTAAGATGGAGCAGGAAGATGCGATAATAAAAGAGCTGATGGCGACCTACAAAATACCCATGACTCCGCCAAATCTGTCCAACGAAGAGTGCAGATCAATTCTGGAGTATCTACGCTCCGTAGCCAAATAACATTTGCAGATTCTGATTTAATGATCCGGATATTCTGCTAAATCTAACCCGGAAGCCTCACAAATGAAAAAAGAATATGGTGTTGACCGGGTTGAAATATTGACTCCGGGTATTAAACTCCGGTATTTCACCGGGGCGTCTGCATTGATCTTTCTTATCCTAATCCTTTACCTTATAACAGACCGGCTCCGGCTGAATAAAAAGATTTCTCACTGAAATAGAGGAAAAAGGACAGAAATTAATTTACAATGTTATGTGCTTATCCGGCATAACCTTCTTTTTTCTTAATATTCCTGTTTAAGATTCCATATTTCTTTAGGTATTACTAAAACCATATATTAATTTTTAATAATTTAACGTTCTGAAATAAAAGACTGTGATTAGTAATCATATGGAATTTGACACTCAGATCTAAGCACATAATATATTAATCCTCACCGATGATCCAACTCAGGAATATACATAAAACATATTATATTGGTCAGAACAGCCTCCATGTCCTCAAAGGGATAGATATGAATATTGAAAAGGGGGAGATGATTTCCATTATGGGTTCATCAGGCTCTGGCAAGTCAACTCTGCTTAATGTTATCGGCATTCTCGACAACTATGATGATGGAGAGTTCTTCCTCGATGGCAACCTTATCAGGGGCCTGAATGAAACCCGGGCTGCAAAACTCAGAAACAGGACCCTTGGATTTGTATTCCAGAGTTTTAACCTGATTGCATTTAAGAATGCCCTCGAAAATGTTGCCCTTCCATTATATTACCAGGGAGTAAAACGCAGGAAGAGGAATACTATCGCAATGGAATACCTCGATAAGGTTGGGCTGCGTGACTGGGCTCTTCATCTCCCAAGTGAATTGTCAGGAGGACAGAAACAGCGTGTGGCCATTGCCCGTGCATTGATAGCGCAACCCAAAGTTATTCTCGCTGACGAACCAACCGGTGCACTGGATTCCCAGACATCCATTGAAGTGATGCAATTGCTCCGTGAGGTGAATCTTACCGGAATTACTGTGATCATTGTTACCCACGAGCACGACATTTCCACTCTTACAGACAGGATTATCCGTATCAAAGATGGTGTGATCGGGGAAAATATCATTGTAGAAAAGATGAACCAGAATTAGCCATTCAATAAAAAGTCTATGTTTGATCTGGATAAATGGCAGGAGATTTTTGCAACCATCAGGAAAAATAAGCTTCGTACATTCCTCACCGGTTTCAGTGTGGCATGGGGGATTTTCATGCTTATTATATTGCTCGGGTCAGGCAATGGTCTTCAGAATGGCATAGAATACCAGTTTAAGTCAGATGCCACCAATACCATATGGTTGTATCCCGGGTCTACGACCATGGCCTTTAAAGGGATGAAACCCGGAAGGCAAATCAATTTCACCAATGAGGATTATAAATTCGTCAAGGAAAATATACCGGGTGTCGAAGAAATATCGGCGAGGTATTATTTCTGGGAAAACCGCATAATCTCCTATAAAAAGCAATTTGGCTCATTTGACCTCATTTGCGTGCACCCCGACATGCAATTGATTGAGAAAATCTCCATTGACCAGGGAAGGATGCTGAACCAGGTTGACCTCCAGAGGAACAGGAAAGTTGTAATCATAGGTCTTCCTGTCAAGCTGGCTTTGTTTAAAAACGGGGAGAATCCTATAGGCGAATATATCAGGGTGAATGGAGTACCTTTCAAGGTTGTCGGGGTTTTTACCGACCGGAGTGACCGCGACCAGCAAAGACTTTATCTCCCTATTTCAACAGCACAAATGGTATTTAACGGAGGGAATAAGATTCATAATCTGACTATTACGACTAATCTTTCTGTAGAGGAAAGCGTAGCCCTTGAGCAGACACTCCGGACAAAACTGGCCAAGCTTCACCGCTTCAACAGTGAAGATAAATCTGCTCTTTATATTAATAATACCCTCAAGGAGTTTAAGCAATTTCAGAATATGTTTATGGGTATTAAATTATTTGTGACAATAATAGGGCTTTTTACCATCATTGCAGGAGTTGTTGGGGTAAGCAATATAATGATTATTGTTGTAAATGAACGAACCAAGGAAATCGGTATCCGCAAAGCTATTGGGGCGACACCCTGGTCAATAATATTTCTAATTATTTTTGAATCAGTAATAATTACTTCATTTGCGGGTTATATTGGCCTTGTTGGCGGAATAGGATTGCTAGAACTTGTGAATAAGCTCATGCCGGCCAGTGATTTTTTCAGAAACCCTGAAGTGGATTTTACCTTTGCAGTCTCGGCTACTCTTGTTTTGGTTTTTTCAGGTATGCTGGCAGGTTTGTTCCCGGCTATCAAGGCTGCAAGGATCAGGCCGGTTATTGCTTTACACGACGAATAATACAAATAAATCAGCATGTTCGACAAAGATAAATGGCAGGAAATATATAGTTCTCTTAAGAGCAACAAGCTGCGTACATTCTTTACTGCGTTTGGAGTGTTTTGGGGAATTTTCATGCTCATCATCATGCTGGGTTCGGGTAATGGTCTTCGTAATGCCGCATATGACGGATTGGGTGATTTCGCTACAAATAGTGCCATAATGTTTACGCGGCAGACAACTATTCCCTTTAAGGGATTTCCAAGAGGAAGACAATGGTTATTCCATACATCTGATATGGAAGCACTTTTAAGGAATATTCCCGAGATAGACCAGTTGGCACCCCGATTGCAGCCCTGGGGAGGGAATGGTGGAAATAATGTTGTTCATGGATTAAAAACCGGGGCATATAATATTACAGGAGATTATCCAGCGATCAATAAAATTGATCCGGTCCGTATACTGAAGGGCCGTTTCCTTAATGAAATTGATCTTCAGAACAAAAGAAAGGTTGCAGTCATTGGAAACCGGGTAAGGGATGAGCTGTTTAAGAACAATGAGGCCATTATAGGTGAATATATCCGTATAAATGGTGTATACTACCAGGTGGTAGGCATCTTTGAACCAAAGAATAAAAATATCAATATAGGAGGCGAAAAGGATAAGTCCATTTTTATTCCTTTTACCACCATGCAGGTCAGTTACAATCTGGGTGATGATGTCCATTATTTCCTTGTGACGGCTAAACCGAACAAATCTGCTTCAGTGGTAGAGGAGAAATCCATGAAGCTTCTGGCCGAACGTAATCATGTAGCTCCTGATGATGAACAGGCATTTGGACATTTTAATCTGGAGAAAGAGTTTAAAAAGATGAACGGACTCTTCCTGGGAATTCGCGTGCTAATCTGGATCGTGGGCACAGGGACCCTGCTTGCAGGTGTGATAGGCGTCAGCAATATTATGTTGATCATTATAAAAGAAAGGACCCGGGAAATAGGAATTCAGCGTGCAATTGGTGCTACTCCCTGGAGAATAATTTCACAGGTAATCACGGAATCTGTAACCCTTACGGCGATAGCAGGCAGTTTTGGCCTTGTTCTCGGAGTGTTTCTGCTGGAAATGATCAACAATATGCTTGCATCTTCGGGTGATCAGAGTCAGGTACTCAAGAATCCCGAGGTTGATATCCAGGTAGCTGTAACTGCGCTGATTGTACTTATTATATCGGGCGTTGTAGCAGGACTTATACCTGCAAGGAAAGCTGTAAGCATGAAACCCGTAGATGCCCTTAGATACGAATGAAAGCCTGTAAACCCAAATAATTAATGTAACATTACTAAAAATGAGAAAGTTTTTTCGGATCAGCCTCCTGGTAATATTCCTCGCTGCTATCTTAGCCACCTTCGGGTATTTATATAACAAGTCACGGAAAAAAACTGTGGTCTATGAGCTTAAAAGTCCAACAGTAAATAATATCATAAAAAAAACAGTCGCAACAGGATCCGTTGTACCGCGGAAAGAAATTCTCATTAAGCCTCAGGTATCCGGAATTATCGAAGAGATTTTTATTGAAGCCGGAAACAATGTGAACAAAGGAGATCTCCTGGCAAAGATCCGGATTATCCCTGATATGGTAAATCTGAATAATGCCGAATCGCGTCTCAAAAGAGCCCAGCTCAACCTTGACGATGCCAAACTCGTTTACGATCGTCAGAAAAAGATTTATGAACAAGGTGTTATCGCAGAATCTGAATTCCTTCAAAACCGTCTGAGCTATAACAATGCCGTGGAGGAGATGGAATCAGCGGAAAACAACCTGCAGCTGATCCGGGAGGGTGTCTCAAAGAAATCAGGGAATGTCACTAATACTCTTATCAGGTCCACTATTAAAGGCATGGTGCTGGATGTACCGGTAGAAGTTGGTAATTCAGTAATTGAATCCAATAACTTCAATGAAGGGACCACTGTTGCCAGTGTAGCGGATATGGGAGAAATGATCTTTAAAGGGAAAGTGGATGAAACGGAAGTTGGAAAGCTGAAAACAGGCATGCCGCTGGTTTTATCGATAGGTGCCATTGACAGTGCAAAGTTTGATGCAAATCTCGAATATATCGCCCCCAAGGGAAAGGAGGAAAATGGTGCTGTCCAGTTTGAGATAAGGGCTGCAGTGTCACTGAAGGATCACATGTTTATAAGGGCAAACTACAGCGCCAATGCTGACATCGTCCTGGAACGGGCCGACAGCGTTCTCAGCATCGAGGAATCCGTTTTGAAATTTGATCATGATTCTGCTTATGTGGAAATTGAAACTTCAACTCCTCAGCAGTTTGAGAAAAGGTATATAAAAACGGGATTATCCGATGGGATTAACATACAGGTGAAGGATGGATTGACAAATGAAAGCAAGATCAAGGGAGAAGAAAAGAAAGAGGAAAAGAAGAAGGAAGTAAAAGACTAAATGATTTATTTTGTCAGGAACATCCCAGACCCTGGCGATCAGGCCGACGACTTCATTTTAGCTGAAGTTTAGAAATATATTATTTTATCATATCAAAAATTTATATGATGAAAATATTTTTCACATTTCTGTTTGTGAATTTATTTATATCAGTAAATGCCCAATGTAAACTGATAACTGAAACAGATCAGTATACCGGGATCGAATTAAAATCAACCAGATATGAAGAAGTAGGCAAATTCCGGAATTTCGGGCTGATCAGATTTAAACTTACCCGGACGACAGATAAAGATTCGCTCTTCAGGCTTTATATTCAGATAAGCCAGAAGAAGACCAAATGCATCAGCACAGACAGCAAAATATTAATCGCAACTGACAGTGCCACTATAGGATTGAAACTTTTTTCCCAGAATAACAGTGAAGAACAATATGACAATACCGGTATGGTTTCCGGATTGATATTTTGTGGCAAGGATCTTGAATGTTTTGCAGACTTAACTCCTGATGAGATCAACATTCTGAAAAAGAATAAAATGAATAGAGTGAGTGTTTATTACCCTGGTGAATATTATGAATTTCAAGTGATAAATGATTATAGAAATCAGTATGAATATTTCATTCGGACACTAAAATGTTTTGAATAGAAAAGTCAGACCGCGGCTGGCAGATGTAATTCGCCCCTCTTTTATCAAAGGTGATAGCCTGCCTGTCATGATTTCAGCCGTCTTCCAACAACCTTATTTTAGATCAGGGGCCTGTTTCGGTATAAAATTTGCATTCAGGTAGTATCTAATAAATAAATTTGGTTCTCAATCTAAATTAAAGGAGGATTAAAAATGGAAAAAGATGAAAATAGCAACCGCAATTTGACAGATGATAATTCGGTTGAAAAAAAATTAAAAAGTGCCAGGAACGAAGGAAGGAAGAATGGGGCACTTATTTCGGGACTTATTGGTATTGTAATAATTCTTGCCCTCATATTCACCGCTTATGGCATCCATAAACGGGATCATGAAGAACAGCTGGCAATGATGGAAAATCAGAGAATCACGCTTACGAAGCAATTAACGGAACGTGACTCAACAATCAACGACTGGTTAATGACATTTGATAAGATTGAAAAAGATCTGGGTATTATCAAAGAGAAGGAAAACATGATCACAATGAAATCTTCAGGGTCTGAACTGACAAAGGACAAAAAGGAACAGGTTTTGGCTGATGTCAGGGACATAAATACATTACTTGATAATAACAGAAGAAAAATTGCATCTTTAAATGCCCAGCTAAAAAATTCCAACGGAGCATTAAAGGGTCTGCAGGCCAGAATTGAAGATCTTGATACAACCTTGAAACAGTATGAGGTGGATATGGCTGATCTGAGAGATAATCTGTCAAAGAAAGACTTCCAGCTCAACCAGCTGAATGTTAAAATGGCAGCTCTTGATGAAACTGTCACAAAACAGGATGAAACGATCCAGAATCAGACCGACAAGCTGAATCAGGCATTTCTGGCCAGCGGTACTTACAAGGAACTAAAAGAGAAAGGAATTATGGAAAAAGAGGGAGGTTTTCTTGGCCTTGGCAGGACTGGTACACTTGTACCTAATCCACCTGAAAAATCTTTTTCAAAGATTGACATTATGGAAACCAAAACAATTCCGGTCCATTCAAGGGAAGCAAAGCTTATAACAAAACATCCTTCCGACTCTTATGTGATGGTACCGGGGGAAGGAAAAAATATTGCATATATAGAAATTAAAGATCCGGAAAACTTCTGGAAAATATCAAAGTATGCTGTTGTTGAGATCTCCAAGTAATTGGTTTGCTGCTCATATTAAGACCTGACTGCCTGCTTAAGGTAATATTACCAATTTATTGTGTATCGGGCATATTGCAGCCGTTATCTTTGAATCATTTGATTCTGAAATGTATATATGCTGAGTAAAAACAACGCTCTGCCTTACTGGTTCTCTCTCTTTCTACCGGTATCCCAGAGCTTTGGCAGGACTGGTTGCAGCTGCTTTCAGAGCCATATAGATTATCGAAAGCCATCCTATACCAAGAACCAGCAGGGAGGCGACTATGTAGATCAATGGGCTGACCCTTATCTTTTCGGCAAATCCTCCAAGCCAGAGCCTCATCCCGGTCCAGGCAATCGGATATGCGATCAGTGAGGCTATCAGAATAAGAATTATAACTTCGCCGGAAAAGAGCGAAACAATGGTGCTGCCGGTAGCACCAAATGTCTTTCTTACACCAACTTCACGCCTTCTGATGTCAGTCATGTAGGTTATGAGTCCTATAAGTCCGAGACAAGCTATGAATATTGCCAGTAATGCAAAAAGTATGAAGATCCTGCCTGACTTGATCTCCATATCATATAAACTGTCATATTCATCCTCGAAGAAGGAATACTGAAACGGTTGTCTGTCTGTATACTGTGTCCAAAGCTTTTCAATTGAGCCGATTGTTTTACTGATATTTTTCCCGTTGAGCCTGATGCAAAGGTAGCCTGCATAATTTCCGGGCATAAATGTCAGGCATACAGGCGTTATGCCACTGTGAAGCGATTCAATGTTAAAATCCTTCATGATTCCGATTATTTTTAGCCTGTCAGCGTGTCCATGATCTACAGGATGCAGGATATATTTACCCAAAGGATCCTTAAAATTCAGTAATTTCATTGCACTTTCATTTAATACAACAGACATTGTATCTGTCCCGAATTCCTTCGAGAAAAATCTGCCTTCAGCCAGCTTAATTCCCATAGCTTCGGCAAAACCATAACTCACAGAACCCACATTAATCCAGCTGGTCGTTTCGGAGGGATCATCACCCAGGATCATTGCGGTATGGAAAAAACCTTTCCCGGGGAAAGCAGTTGTATTGCCTGCATTTTCAACTCCCGGTATCTGCATTACCTGTTGCTTGAATGATTCAATTTGTTTGCCAAGGACATCTGACCTGTTTATAATAATCAGGTTCTTTTTATCAATACCTATATCGTAGGATGTCATGAAATGCAACTGACTGTAGATCACCATAGCACCTATAATGATAACGACAGAGACTGTAAACTGGAATACCACCAGGATGCTTCTCAGTGTTTTCGAAACTGAACCAGGATTCAAAGTTCCTTTCAGCACAGCTACAGGATTATATGAGGCGAGGATAAAGGCCGGATATGATCCTGCAGCAGTTCCTGTGAAGAGGATTAAACCTGATATGATAAGAATGCCCCTGTACCCTGACAGAAGATCCATAGACAAATCCTGCCCTGTAAGGTAATTGAAATACGGGAGCAGTACCTGGACAAGCACTAAGGCAATGATTGTTGCAATGGAAACGATTATCATGGACTCTCCTATAAACCTGAGAATAAGTCCCGTTTTATCTGATCCGCAAACTTTACGGACTCCTGCCTCTTTTGCCCTTCCGGCAGACATTGCGGTTGCAAGGTTTATATAATTTATGATGGCAATTAACAGGATAAGAAGGGCAATAAGCGAGAAAATAAAAACATTGGTCAGGGATCCCGGTGGTTCCAGTCTGTCCTGCGGCGCACCCTTCATGTGAATATCTTTCAATGGCTCAAGCCTGTACTCAAATTTGTTTCCTGACCTCTGAAACTCATCCAGTGTTATGCCTATTACATCTTTGATTTTCGGACCCACATATTTTGTTACAATCCCGGCAAGCCTTGACTCAAAATCTTTCCTGCCGGTACCATTTTTCAGAACTATGTATGTATATACGGTATGATTGGTCCAGCCACTATTTTCTCTATCTGAGTTAATAGTGTTCAGGGAACCCAGGATATCAAACTTCATGTGAGAATTTGAAGGTATATTCTGAACCACTCCGGTCACTGTACAGAGGTTCGAATCAGACTGAAGGATTAATTTCCTGCCTACCGGGTCTTCATTGCCAAAATATTTTTTCGCATAATCCTGAGTGATTACTATTGATTTTGGATTTACCAGTACTGTCTTTGGGTCACCTCTTAGCAATTTAAAATCAAACACACTGAAAAAGGAAGAATCGGCAAACAGAACTCTCTCTTCATTGAACCTGACGTCTTCATT
This sequence comes from uncultured Bacteroidales bacterium, assembly GCA_963789465.1. Lineage (GTDB taxonomy): Bacteria > Bacteroidota > Bacteroidia > Bacteroidales > VadinHA17 > LD21. Next base: position 169,935 of record CAWBLL010000015.1, on the reverse strand, counting down.
TTTTACCTGCATAACCCCGGGTCTAAAGATCCTTGCGGCATGCTCAACCTCAGGATATTCGCTCATAAGAACCCGCGACATGGGTCTTGCCGTCAATGCCTGGTCTATGGAGGATCGCTCAAGCTGAATAAGAACCTTGATCCTGTAGATATTTTTGTAATTTTCATGAAACCTGTCATAGCTAAGTTCATGAAATACATAAAATGAAATCAGAAGGAAACCGGTCAGGCCTATTGCAAGACCTGTGACATTAAGAATGAGGTTTCCCCTGTATCTCCGCATATTGCGAATCGCGCTGATGAAAAAATTTTTTAACATGATCTCTTATTATTAAATATACCTGCATGAATATTATCTATGCAAATTGAAATAATAAGATATTATGATACAACTAAATGGGACAGACTGAAAGGATTTGTTACCCGGAGCAATCAGCCTTAAAGTGAAGTGTTACGAATAGCAAGTTTCTGTGACGAACAGTATAACCTAATCACAGTGGAACCTTGTGAACAGTTTGTCAAATATCTTTATCCTGTTCCGTGAAACAGGAATCTTGAATCCGGAACCGGAAAGTTTTAACTGATAGCCAAGTATATTCCCCTGTTTGTTTTTGACCTTTTTCAGGTTCACGATAAAGGACCGGTGTATTCTGAGAAAGTAAGGAATAGCAGATAGCTGCCGTTCAATATTACTTATTGAATTACGCAGGACCTGTTTCCTTAATTTATTGTCAGTTTCAAGGTAAAACACTACATAATTCCCGTCTGATTCGGCATAAAGAAACTGACTGGGATAAAAGCTTAGTTCTTCTTTTTTAAGCTGTGAACTTATCTTTATCAATTCCTCAGGAAGTTGTGATACTCCATCAGACTGACCGCCAGTTCCGGAACCCATAACATTTTTCAGCGATAAAAAACGATAATTAGTTGCCACAAAAAAAGTGAAAGGAATAATCCCCAGTAAAAAGGCGCTGATAAATGAATTCAGAAAAGTCTTAATGTTCCATCTGGATCCTGATGGTTCAACTACAAACCCCATAAGATATATAACAATTCCTATTCCTGCCAGGACAAAAAGGACTGAAAGGATATCCTTAAGCAGTGTCCAGTCATTAATGTTACCAAACCATCGGATCATTTTGAGGATACTTACAAACAGGAAAACAGAAAGTCCGGTCACCAGGCTATAGATCGCCATAGTTGCCTCAAAGCTTAAAGATCCGGAGGCATGAACATTGAAAGGCTTGTATAAAGCCAGGAAAGCGAAGCAGAAAAGACCAATAATCAGGGTACCTGCAAGAGGATGCCGGATAATAAAGTTCTGTGGATAGTAGAGGTTTAATAACCTATAAAGCTTCTTCTTCATCCGTACTAATTTATTCAACACCAGCTATCATTTTGCCGAATATTTGTTAATCCGATAAGTCTATTTCAGTTTTTCTCCGATTGTCTTCAATTGATTTACATATAATTCCGGAAGTAACCCATCGTTGTTTGGTGGCACATCAAGCAGATAGTTTGCATTTCTGGAATTGCATAATCTGACTATTTTTACAATATCCCCCACTGGCTGGACCTTTTCACCTCCTGCCTCCCAGAACCAGCCTCTTTCGTCAAGACAATCACAAACTTCCGAGGCATTTTTATTGTCAGCTCCGGGAAGAGCCTGATCCGGTTTAGCAGCTTTCAGATAGGGATATTCATATCCCATTATGTCAGTTTCTTCAAAGTTTTGAGAATTATTTGCAATTACAATGCAATCCGGTTGGATATTGTTAGCCAATGATTTAAGCTGTTTCCAGTATTTGCCCGTATAAGGGTTGTTGTACTGGTCGAACCAGAGCAAGTCTATCGGTCCGTAATTTGTAAGAAGTTCTTCAACCTGCCTCTCTATAAACCATTCATAATCTCCCGTTGCTTCCGGCGGAAGACCATGCAGGTCCATTTTTCCACATTCAAGCTTATTTCCGAATCTGTTTGAATAGTCGCCCGGAAGGCAGTAATATAATCCAACTTTCAGTCCCCTGGAGCGAAAAGCGTCCAGAAAATCCTTTACGATATCCTCCTTGCCCTTATTGAACCAGATAAATGATGCTACATCATGCCTGGTATATTTACTGTCCCACAGGCAATATCCTCCGGTGTGTTTGACCGTAAGAACGGCATATTTCATACCTGCAGCCCTGGCAGCATCAGCCCACTGACCGCAGTCAAGTCTTGACGGGTTGAACATGGTGCTGTCCTCATGGCCGTTGGACCAATCGTAACCTGCGAAAGTGGACATATTAAAATGAAGGAACATTCCGAATTTCCAGGTTAAAAATTCATTCTGCTTTTTTTTTAAAAGCTGGTCCGATTGTAAATTATTCTGTCCGGCAGCAATATGCGAATACGATTGGTATGCAAGGCAGATCAGAATGAAAAATGCGCTTATTGAACAACTGTTCCCGGAATGGTGTCTCATGGTCGATTTTGTTTATTGTTGCGATGAATACAAATATAGGTGGCTTTTTTACAAAGAAATAATCTATTATTCAGTTTTATGAATAACCCTGTAATGCGATCTGCCTGTACCTGTAAGATTGTTTGAAGGGGCTGTTGGGACGGGGACCTTGCGACATTTGAGGTTAATAGATTCGACTTTCTAAACAAAACCTGTGTTCAGCCCAGGCTAAACACAGGCCTGTAAATCAGGAATCAGACTAACTATTTTACTGACATCCCGACTTTTTTGTGAAAGGTCCCTGCGGAGCTTTCCGATTCAACACCGTCAAGGGTACCGACGAGTCTGAAATCCAGCTCATTATCATTCTTAAATTTGAAATCCAGCGTTTCGACATACTTCTTGCCATCGCGCATACCGTCATGTTCAATAAAGAGGTGGTCAGGGCTCGTCCATTCACCTGAATGAACATGTGTGGTGCCCATATTATCAACTGTGAACCATTTGACCTTTGAATCAAAGGGGTCGTAGCCTGCCAGGTCGGAACCTTTCATAGTTCCCAATTCGGGATTTGAAAAAGACTCCTCTGCATAGAGTCCGCTCCCGTCCGCTGTCATTTTACAATTAACAGAATAGATCCCCGGGTACTCCTTTCCATTCATAGTCATGGTAATATTCGATTCCCAGGTACCTGCAAATTTACCAAGATACTTCACAGCATCTGGTACTTCGGATTTCATCTCCTGAGCAAAAGCGTTAATTCCAATAATTAAACAAATTGTTGGAATCAGAACTGTTTTTACGAGTAAAGTTTTCATAATACCTCCAATTTTTAATTAATTGATAATAACTACTATAAATAAATACAAACAGACATGCAACCAAAAATTAAGGGTCTTTTTTCATACTTCACATAGTATCTTTCACAGTTTCATACCCTCAGACACCTACTGAATTATTACCTAAACCAATTCTTAAAAAGGAAAGCGCTACACAAACCAGGTAAAAAATAAAAAGATTAAGAATTTAAACAAACCTGAATGCAAATTGTTCCCGCGTTCAGTCAGCAGCCGGGTTAACCGGTGCCTGCAGGGAGTTAAAATTTAATTTAAGGAGGCCTCATGTATACCGGAATTATTCCCTATTTTTATCCGGATTCACAATTTTAAACTATCATTAAAAAGCAGCTTTATGAGGAACCTCAGATATTTCAATTCGATCCTGTTTCTTCTTATCATAAATTCCATGTCCGTTATCAATGCCCAGAACTGGCCATGCTTCCGTGGTCCAAATGGTGACGGAACCAGCGTAGAAACCGGCTTGCCGCTTAAGTGGGATTCCGTATCGAATGTGGTATGGAAAGTGCAGGTACCCGGAACAGGCTATTCCTCTCCCGTAATCTGGAAGGACAGGCTTTTCCTTATTTCAGCTCTGGCAGAAACGCATGAGAAAGTACTGCTCTGCTATGACTGCAATAATGGTAAACTACTGTGGCAGAAAACGGTGCTTAAATCTCCCTTCGAGCAGAAGCATGACAATAACAGCTTTGCTTCCGGCACTCCGGCTACAGATGGGAACATGGTATACGTCTCATTTCTCGATGGGCAGGATGTCATTGTTGCAGCTTATGATTTTTCGGGCAGGCAGATCTGGATCCAGAGGCCGGGAACATTCTTCAGCCCGCACGGGTACAGCTGTTCTCCTGTTTTGTATAAAGACAAGGTCATCATTAACGGTGACAGCCAGGGCGATTCGTTTGTTGCCGCCCTTGGCAAGGGGGACGGCCACATAATCTGGAAAGTAAAGCATGACAAGCCGGCTCACAGTTTCAGCACTCCAATATTAAGGGAGATGGCAGGTAAAATGCAGTTGATATTTTGCGGTAACAGGGAGATTGCCTCCTATAATCCTGAAGACGGGTCGAAATACTGGTTCGTATCCGGTCCCTCAGAAGATTTTTGCTCCAGCCCTGTATATAACGAAAAATCAGATTTGATCCTTGTCAGCAGTGCCTGGCCTGTCCGCATACTATTGGCTATCAAACCAGATGGAAAGGGGGATGTCACCAAAACCAATGTTGTATGGCAGACGAAAAAAGGGGCGTACTATGTTCCCTCACCGGTATGCACCGATGATTATCTTTTTACCACAATGACAACAGGACAGGTTCACTGTGTTGAGGTTGCAACCGGAAATATCTTGTGGACACAGGATATGGGAGCTCAATATTCTTCTCCGGTCCTTGCCGGCGGTCTGGTTTATATGCCCAATGATCAGGGAATCATAACTGTGATAAAGCCTGGTCCGAAATTCGACCCGCTTACAAAAAATTATCTTGGAGAGGGAATGTACGCTTCACCCGCAATCAGCAATGGTAAAATTTACCTCCGGGGCTTTAAGCATCTCTTTTGTATTTCTAAATGACTTTTCCTATTTCAGCTCACTGCTGTACAGTACCGGGAAGAATCTGCCTTGCAGTTTCTCTCCCTTTCTGATTGCAGGTACTCCATCAAGGAGAGGCTCATCCGAATCGGATAAAGTGCCATCGGCAAATACATTTATAACGAAAGCCCTTCGCGGGACCAATGATTTGTTTTCAAATGAGCCATGTACCAGAAGTGGATGATGAAAGGTAGCATATCCTTTTTTCATCTCAATAGGTACAGGATCCTTCAGCATTCTCTGTTGCTCATCATCAAGGAAAGCTTTCAGTCCCTCCATCTCTCCTGTCAGAACAGGCTTCCCGAGGAACCCCCATTTATGACTGCCGGGTATATAATGCAGGCATCCGTTTTCTACTGTGGCATCATCCAGTCCTGTCCAGGCTGTAAGATGCTGCATAGGTTTTGTGCGGGTCCAGTAGGAATAATCCTGATGCCAGGCCACCACACCTCCATGCTTCGCCGGTTTAAGGAAGAGCTGATCATGCCAGAAGCGTACCGCCCTGTTCCCAAGAAGCTGGGAGGCAGGAATGACAAAGGCCGGATTCCATAATACATCATGAAACCCCTGGAGTCATTCTCCAGTGCCCGAGGGAATGAAACAGAATCCTGTCAGGATCAGTGGATTCATTAGTATGAAATTCGTACAGCAGCTCATGTCCCGGATGACCGGCATCCATAATTTCAGGCAATTCTTCATTAAGCTGGTCAACCTGCCATTCATCCAAAACCTTAATTCCGGCCAGGTAACCGTTCTCATGGAAAAATGAAACCTGTTCATCCGTAAGCTTATAACTGTCCCATTCTTCTTCAGAAACAGGGACATGGAACATTTCGGAAACCTGATGTGCATAATCCGACAGATCGACATTTATTTGCATTTGGATATATTTTAAAATACCTGAATAATTTCAGATCAATCATTTAGGGAACTGATCTCCCGTTGCCACTGATTAACAGAAAGCGGGTAAATTTGTTCATGTACTCTCCTCCCTTCCCTTGCAATTATCTCTATTATATCCCTGATATCCTTTTTGGAAGTCCTGAAATTTACAATGCATCCCCGCAGGCAATATTTGTCCCGTACAAGTGCATTTGACAAAAATACCTCCCCTCCGAGCTGCAGATTATTAAGGAGCTTCTCATTAAGCGTATTTAGGTAAGCTTCCTTTTTTTCTTCATCAGGAAAACTGACCCGGGGAGCATACCTGAGAGTCGCTATGCTCAGGTTCCGTGTCAGAGCTTCAAGCTCGGGATGTTCTGATGCTTCCTTAAATAAAAGTTCAGCCAGTCTGATATCTTCACCAATCATTTGTATGTACCCCTCTTTTCCGATATGCTTTATCATCATCCAAACCTTGAGGGCTCTGAATCCCCTGGAATTCTGCAGTCCGTATTCATAAAAATTCGTATAGGAGCCTTCTGTTTCAATGTCGAAATTATAATACTGCGGATGTGAGCTGAAGGTGTCGGGAAGATGCTGAGGGTTCTTTACGAGAGTGCATCCTGCCTCGAGCGGGCTATATAACCATTTATGGGGATCCAGGGCGATGGAATCTGCCTCACCTATACCCTCGAATACAAATTTTAGCTCAGGTATTACGGCAGCAGGAATACCATAAGCGCCATCGACATGAAACCAGAGGTCATATTTTTTACAAACCCTTGCAATCTCACTGAGATTATCCACTACACCAGTACTAACGTCTCCCGCGGTTCCCACAACCATGACAGGCTTGTACCCGTTTTTAATATCATTTTTGATTGAGAACTCCAGAATCGCAACATCCATTTTGTTGTCTTTATCGGTCTTTATCCAGCGAACAGACCTTGATCCCAGACCCGATAAGCTGGCGGCTTTTTCGATCCAGGTATGTGTCGTCCCGGAGCAATAAACAACTAACCTTTCAGAACCTGAGTGGCCTTCTTCCTTTGTATTAGCCTGTGCCTTGGCCGTTATTGCCGTCAGGAATCCGGTGAAGTTTGCCATATTTCCCCCGCTTACTAGCAAGCCTCCATAATCTCCTGAAACACCAATAAATTCTGCCAGCCATCTCACGGTCTGCTTTTCAATTTCCGTTGCAATGGGGCTCAGGATCTGTGCTCCTACATTAGCATTAACCGAGGCAGCCAGCAGTTCTGCAAGGATACCCACAGGTGAAGGAGATGAGGTTATGTAACCCAGGAAGCGCGGATGACCATTAAACAGGGAATGATTAAAAAGGAGCTCAGTTGTTGCTAAAAACAAATCAGAAACGGGAATTCCTTTTTCAGGTAATGCTGAGTTGCCCAAAATATTCTGCAATTTCATGGGTGATTCACCGGGAGTAACAGGTTTTTCCTTAATCAGATCGATAAACCGGGCGATATCATCAACCAACTGATGACCGATCTTCTGAAATTCCTCCTTACTGATCTCTACTGGCGTTTCGCGGTTTGTTTCCATATTTAATTTTAATAATAGGCATAGTCACTTTATTATTACATCATTACCGAACCTCTGCAATCCCTTTCATTACCTTTTCAATCTTTGTGTCAACCCCGGTTGCAGAGATCAGTGTCTGGTATACGACACAATATCTTTCAGTAAGTCTCAAAAGGTTCTTAAGTTGCGGCTCCGATGCATCGCAATCCAGAATGAATGAGAGGCGTATTGACCTGAATCCAACCGGTACATCACCTGACACTCCCAATGTTCCGCGAAAATCCAGATCCCCTTCTGCCTTAACAGTAGCATCCTTTATATCAATACCAATAGATGTCGATACTGCCCTCAGGGTTACTCCGGCGCAGGCAACAAGGGCTTCAAGCAGCAGATCGCCCGAACAGGCAAGAAGACCATCTCCTCCCGTTGCCGGATGAAGGCCAGCTTCTGCCAGAGCTCTGCCTGTCCCGACCTTGCATGAGATCCCTTCTCCTAATTTGCCTTCCGCTCTAAGCGTTACAAGAGCAGTTTCAGGCTGCTTGCGATATCTTTCCTTCAGCGGAGCCTGAAGTCTTTTTAATTCTTCCGATTTCATATTTATTTTTACAAGGCTTATGCTTCTACTAACAAAACAGGTGAGGATTGGTTCTTTTGAAATTATGAAGTGTTAAACTTCTGTCATACTTTTTTTTACTTTTTTAATTCTGACGGAAGGTCCTGATCATTCTTGCAAATCAGGAGTTATATTTGCATTATTGATTTACACTATGGAATCAGTCATTGAAAAAGATTATATCATCTGCGGTTCCTGCGATTTTAAATTTGAACGCGACAAGGAATACAAGCACTGTTCCAATTGCTTTGCCTGTACCGGTTGTGAAATATATTATTGTCCGCAGTGCGACAACGAGATAGTTATAACCCCTGTAAAATCCATAAGCAGTAAGTCAAAACCCATATAGGCCTATTCCGGATTACGTCTACCCGGGCCGCCAAATGATTTTTATTTCAATAAGAACATCAGGGAGCAAAGCAACAGGAGGTATCATTAATTAATTTCCGGTCTTTAAGTTTTCCGGAACTACTTACCTTCCCCTGATTCACCATATAAACGTATCTTATATTTGTTATATAGAAAAGATACCACCAGCATCAAAAATCCCAGTGACAGGAATAGAATAGTCTTGAGTATGGTATCCAATCTGGTAATATCGTAGAAGAAAAGCTTCGCCAGGGTTATTCCGAGCAAAACCATTGCAGCAACCCTGAGATGTCTCTTTTTACCGATAATACCAAGAACGATAAGCAGCAATGCATATACTCCCGAGAGGATGCTAAGTCCGAATTTATATGAATGTGCACTTTTAAGCAGATCCATTATATTAAGCATTTCACTGCATAATATCCACAGCAAAGTCAGGTGAAATAAAAGGCTGAACAGGATTTCATTATAATACTCAACAGGCATTTTACTGATCCATATTTTAAGGGATCCAAGGCATAAAGCTACAAATACAAAGCTTATATATCTGATCATTATATTAAAGGCTGCATGGAGATGAGCAGAACTTTCACTGCTTATGAAGCCTTCCCTTAACTCACTCAGAATATAAAGGCTTCTAAAAAGGAAAAAGAGCAATGTTGCAAAAATGAGCCAGAAGGCTGCAACTCCCAAATTGCTGTTCCTTATCTTCCAGCTGTTGACAGAGGACAATATTGCAAAAAACAACAGGGAATAATTGCATTGCCAGAGAGCCTTAAATCTAACCAGATCATTCTTTTGTACCAAAGCGATTTTGATATCGTTCCCGGGAAGATTAATTTTTGATGCTTCTATTAAATGATTATAGTACAATGTAATTTCTGTCCGGAAAGTAAGATATGCTACAAGTATTAATAGGAATGGCAGGCCATGATTAAGAAGCTCACATGTCGATTTTTTATCTTTATAGGGAGAAGGATATTTCTTGTTGAAATTTATTACGATTATGACTGCCAGGGCTGCAATAAAAATCAGCGATGAGACAAACTGAATATTTAACAGGGGAGTAAATTCAACAGAAGAGCTGCCTGATATAGAACTCATATGAATCTTACTCCAGTCTTCCACCAGGCTAAAGAAAGCAATAAATATAAGAGGATAGGAAATATTCTCATAAACAGTGGCTCTGCGTATTCTGCCAATACTGAAAAGAAGCGTTGCTTCACAAATCCACAAGAGTGTGACCCAGTTTCCGTTAAGCTGCACAGGTATGGCAATAGTTATGAACACCACCACCAGGCCTGATACAAAATAAAAAAGGTTACGGTCTGCCAGCTTATTCCGGTAGATGGCAGCGCCAATAATTAAATGAACCAGAGCATTTGCGAGAGTGAACAGACCGAGCTGCCTGTTTCCGGGAGGATGGCCATTGAGGATATAAAAGCCTGTCCCATAAAATATAAATGAATTGGTCAGCAGAAGCAGAATATCAAAAATGTTGAATTTATCTTTTTTTATTAATTTGTAGGAAAGAAAGGTTATATAAAAGATTATAAAGAAGATAAACAGGAAAGTTAAAGCAAGCCCAAAATCCCTTTCTGAATAATAGTTGGCTGAAAACCAGGAAAAGTATACCAGCCATGTAAATGCAAATGCCGATAAGTAGAGTGATTTCCAGTATTTTTTTAATGCAATTATCAGTATGCCTGAATTAATTATGGTTATATAGCTGAAGAATATCAACACATTTTCATGTCCTTCCCTTAATAAATAGGGCACTGCGAATGCGCCTACCATACCTATCACAGCAATAATTTCCCTGTTGTATCGAAGAGCTGCAATAACTGTAAAAGCAGTGAAAATTACCATCAGGATAAAAGAAACCAGCTGGGGATAAAAGCCATAGAAACTATATGCTGCATAAGTAATAAAATACATTATGGCCATAGACCCGCTAAGCAGTACTGCGCTGAAGTTCTCGTACTGTTTTTTAAGCCACACTGCAAAAAAGAGCAGTCCCAGCCCTATAAGATATCCCATCATAATCCTTGCGAGTGGGCTTATCAGCCTGTGATCAATAGCATATTTTGCTCCTATTCCCACTCCGATAACAGTTATTGCTATCCCGATCTTGTTGATAAGGTTCTCCCCTATAAATCTTTCCAGATCAGTTTTCTTTTGCTCTTTCGTGCCTGATCTGCGCGAGGATAACTGGTGATACTGTATTGGCTGATCCAGTGGGAAGGTTCGGATCATTTTTTGCTATTGCCTGATCAGTTAGGGTAACAGGCTGTTTTAGTCCGGGTTCCATCTGAACACCAGGCAGCTGTGGATTCGCTGCCGGCTGCTTCATAACCATCCCGGAAATCTCCTGTTTTATCTGCAGGATTTCTGCCTGCAAAATATCCTGTCGCTTTTGCAGATCAGCAAGCTTTTGCTGAAGAGTCTGAAATTGATTTGTGTCTTCAGGCATACTGAATATCTCCAAGCTGTATTACTCAGGGCTGGAAGTCCTTAAGACATCGTACAGAGGCTCCGCTCTGATTAAAGGTATACCCTCTGTAAATATTAAAGAATTCCCCACTTAAAGTAAGGGCATTTCCATAGCCGGTGTAATGTTCAGAGCTGCTCCAGAATGAACAGGTATATCCAGCCAGGTCATAGGCACCACTGCGTATGCGCACCCCTCCCGGAAGTGCTGAAAAACCGCTACTGTTGTTTGCTGACTGATCATTACCGATTGTTCCCGGTGTGGAATTGGTTGTCCATCCAGAAGTGTCTGCAAGCGATTTGGCTATATATTCACCGTTACCCCCGTATCCAAAGCCACCCGCTATCAGATAATCTGTCAGCATTGTCCAGTCCTCGTCATTAGGGACATGCCATCCCTGCGGGCATATGTTCCGGTCGCCTGACACTGCGAACCAGTTGTAGAGGGCTCCATAAGTGTCCTTATAGTCAACCTCCGAATTGTCATACCAGCAATATGCTCCTTCGCTTAAAATGTTCCAAACCGTATCGATGGCTACATAAGGAATGGAATCACCATTATTGTATGTGAGGGTTTTAAGGTTTTCCGCCATCCATTCCTGGCTTCCTATCAATATGGTTTTATAGGAATTGTTGTCGTTGTCGGTTATTGTACCGTAATCAAGTGTAGTAAATATTAATTCGTTCCCGTAACCGGTTCCGAGCCTGTTTGTTGCATATGCCCTGACATAGTAAGTGGTATGTACAGCCAATCCTGAAATAAAGCCGCTAAAATCTCCGGAACCGCTTCCTGATGAACTTTTGTTGTCAGATATAGTGGGGTTAGGCGCAATGCTCCAGCAAACCCCTCGAACCACTACAGAGGAGCCATTGTCAGCTGTTACTGAACCACCCGATACGGCACTCTTTTGTCCGATTGAAATTATTTCAGTTGTAATAAGCTCAGGTACTGCAGTCTTAAATGTGGAAAATGATATCTCGTTGCCATAACCTGTACCGGAAGCATTGGTTGCATATGCTCTTATATAATATTTTGTATAGGGTGCAAGCTGCGATAAAATGCTTGTAAATGTTCCCAGAGTACCACTTTCCTGTGTTCTATTGTCATCAGTGGAGGGTGCGGTCAGTTTACTCCAGCATACACCCCTCGCAATAACAGAGTCGCCCCCGTCACTAAGAACATTGCCGCCTGAAACTGCCGTAGTAAAGGTTATATCAGTCACATCAGCAGTGGTCACTGTAGGAGGATCCTTCTTGTCTTTGCTACACGAACTTACCAGCATTACAATCAGTATCAATGCGTAAATTCCGGAGGTCTTTCTCATCTGGTGTAACAAGGTTAGTCTGATTGTCAGATTTGTCCGGTATTATTTTGAAATAGTCTGACACATCAAAAATACAAAAGATCAACGCCTTTTAGCTGATTGTTAAAAAAAATTTGTTGTTTCTGATGCTATAAAATCATCCGGGTTATTTTTGTTGATGTCAAATAATGTGTTCAGATATTTTTTACTTTGAGGACAAGATAATTGCGTTTGACAGGTTTAGTAAAAAATTGTTTATTTGTCCGAAAACTGACCTGCTGTACCGGCCCCTCTGTTGTACGTCGTAACATTGCTCAACAGATTGAAATATTACAGCATCATTCGCAGATCCCGGGGGAAAATAAGCCAGTGGAGGATGCAAATACTGACCAAACGGAGTTTCTTCATATTTTTTACATTGATTTAACCCTTTACAAATCATATTATCAGCAAAATATACAGTAATCTCACATTTCACACATTGAAATTAGTTAAAATATAATATCTTTCTTCCCTTTGAAATATTAATTGTCTATCCGGATAAGATCCTGGATAGATGTTGACTAAGAGCAAGCGGAGGGAGCAGTTTTTGTAACATTTGTTCATCTATGATCAGGAAAAGGAAGTACACATAAAAAAATATTATACAGGTAAATTGATAATTGATATGAAATAACTATGAAAACTAAAAGAAACCTTATTCTAATAACCTTTATTTTTTGCGGAATTTTATCCGCCACTGCACAGTCGGGCAAATTTTATGTCGGTGCAAAAGCCGGCCTCGGGATACCCAATCTTACTGCCGGGTCAATTACAACACCCTTAAGCGAGGGTTATGCTTCGAGACTTGGCTTTTATGGAGGATTGGTATCCGAGTTGCGTACAAGCGCACATTTCGGATTCCGGGCTGAGTTGAATTTCTCTTCACAGGGAGGAAAAAGAGATGGCCTGCAGGCATTGCCACTTCCTGCAGAGCTTGAGCCGCTCTGGCAGGCACTCCCCATGTTCGGTATTACACCGGATGAATACATGTATGCCAGCATAAAAAGTGAGGCAGTTCTTAATTATATAGAACTTCCGGTATTGGCTAAATACAGGTTCAGTCTTAATTCCAGGATTAATTTTTATATGCAGGCCGGACCCGTGTTGGGTTTTCTCGTTAATGCAAAAAATATAACCAGCGGTTCAAGCCAGATATATATTGACAAGGATGGAAACCTCGCTCTCGATGATGTTCTTATCGTGGCTCAACAGACTCCTATGGGTGCACAATCCTTCAACCATACCGAAAATATAACATCTGATGTGCGCAGGTTCAATATCGGAGGTCAGGGAGCAATTGGTTTCGGATTAGCAACGAAATCAGGTGAGTTGTTCATAGAGGGAGGAGGAAACTATGGCTTTATACCGGTACAGAAGGATGAGTCAAATGGAAATAATAACGCAGGTGCAGGTACCGTAACAGTTGGATACCTGATCCACATGTAAACCATTTTTAAATCAGACAAATCATGGAAGATTTTGAATTTTATAACCCTGTAAGGATCTTTTTTGGCAGAAATCAGATCAGCAAGACAGCTTCACAGATCCCGCCATTCTCAAAAGTAATGCTCATCTATGGAGGAGGAAGTATTTTTAAGAATGGGGTATATGATGCGGTGAAGAAAGCACTGAAAGATTTTGAAGTAATCGAATTCGGAGGCATTGAGCCGAATCCGACATATGAAACTTCGATGAAGGCGGTTGCTGTCATAAAAGAACAAAAGATTGATTTTCTTTTGGCAGCTGGAGGCGGTTCGGTGGCTGATGCCACAAAGTTTATAGCAGCTGCTTCGCTTTATGACAATGGTGATCCCTGGAAGATATTATCCATGGAGGATCCTGTTAAGGCTTCTCTCCCTTTTGGTGTGATACTTACACTCCCGGCAACAGGAACAGAGATGAACAAAAACTCTGTTATCAGTCGTAAGTCAACTGTTGAGAAGTTTGCATTTTCATCTCCCTCCTCATTCCCGCAGTTCTCAATTTTGACTCCAGAAGCGGCCGGCACGCTTCCGCAAAAACAGGTAGCCAACGGTGTGGCAGATGCTTTCGTGCACGTAATAGAACAATACCTGACTTATCCTGTCAATGCGCCCATACAGGATCGTTTTGCCGAGGCAATACTTCTGACACTTATCGAAGAGGGTCCGAAGGCCTATGCCGATCCTTCAGATTATGAAGCGATGTCAAACCTTATGTGGAGTGCCACCATGGCCCTTAACGGGCTGATCATGTGCGGGGTGCCCGGCGACTGGTCGGTGCACTCGATCGGACATGAGCTTACGGCGCTTCACGGGATTGATCATGCAAGAACTCTGGCAATAGTATTGCCCGGATTATGGAAAACACTCAGGGAAGAAAAAGGGCAGAAGCTGCTTCAGTACGGCAAGAGGATTTGGAATATCACAGAAGGTACTGAAGATGAAAGAATTGATGCCGCAATAGCCAGGACTACCGAATTCTTCGAATCACTGGGTATTAAAACCAGACTGAGTGATTATGGTGTCAAAGAAGATACCATAGATGAAATAGTAAACAGGTTCAATACCAGAAAATGGTTCACTCTTGGGGACAGAGGACTGACTACCCCTGAAGCTACAAGAAAGGCTCTTGAATTCCAGCTTTAGAGTCTGGCTCTTCGTCCCTCAGTCTCTGAATCGCTGACACTCTGGCATTGGCCAGGTTGTCAGGTCAGTTTCTTATATTTAATTCTTTTGGGTGTGGTATCGGTGACTCTCTTTTTGTAATTTTCTTCATAGTCAGAGTAGTTTCCCTCAAACCATGTCACCTTTGAATTGCCTTCAAAAGCCATCATATGCGTTGTAACCCTGTCGAGGAACCATCTGTCATGGGAGATGATCACGGCACAACCTGCAAAATTCTCCAGTCCTTCCTCAAGGGCACGGAGAGTATTAACGTCAATGTCGTTTGTAGGTTCATCGAGGAGGAGGACATTTGCCCCTGACTTCAGAGTAAGGGCCAGATGAAGCCTGTTTCTTTCTCCTCCTGAGAGCACCCCGCATTTCTTTTCCTGATCAGCACCTGTGAAGTTAAAGCGAGCCACGTAGGCCCTGGCATTCACAAGGCGGTTTCCTACCATAATATCATTCTGACCTCCGGAAATTACCTCATAGACTGTTTTGGCGGGATCTATGGCAGCATGTGCCTGATCGACGTAGCCCAAAACAACCGTTTCTCCAACTGTGAAGGATCCTTTTGACGGATTTTCCTGTCCCATTATCATCCTGAAGAGCGTAGTTTTTCCGGCCCCGTTGGGCCCGATCACACCTACAATGCCGTTTGGCGGCAGGCTGAACTCCAGATCTTCAAAAAGGAGCTTATCGTTGAATGACTTTGACAATGAACGGGCTTCAATAACTTTATCACCCAGTCTGGGACCATTGGGAATGAATATTTCCAGCTTTTCCTCTTTCTGTTTTACATCCTGGTTCAGAAGGTTTTCATATGCACCCAGTCTTGCTTTGGATTTGGCATGCCTTGCCTTGGGAGACATCCTTACCCATTCAAGTTCACGCTCGAGTATCTTCCTCCTTTTAATATTTCCTTTCTCCTCGGTCTGTAGTCTTTTTGTTTTCTGTTCCAGCCAGGAGGAATAATTCCCCTTCCATGGAATTCCTTCGCCTCTGTCGAGCTCCAGTATCCAGCCGGCCACATTATCGAGAAAATATCTGTCGTGAGTTATACAGATCACGGTTCCGTTATATTGTTTCAGTGTTGTTTCCAGCCATTGAACCGATTCTGCATCGAGGTGGTTTGTGGGCTCATCAAGAAGAAGTATATCGGGCTGCTGAAGCAACAGGCGGCAAAGGGCAACGCGTCTTCGCTCACCGCCGGAAAGAACATTTACCACTGTTTCAGGCTCAGGGCATCTCAGGGCGTCCATTGCCCTTTCAAGCTTATGTTCAATATTCCATCCGTCGTGGTAATCGATCTTTTCCTGGAGTACAGCCTGGCGGTCCATAAGCTGCTGCATCCTATCCGGATCTTCGTAAACCACAGGATCTCCAAAGCTGTTGTTGATCTTTTCAAATTCTGTGATGATATCCAGTATCTCTTTTACTCCCTCCCCGACAATCTCTTTTACCGTACGCTTCTCATCCAGGAGAGGATCCTGCGACAGGTGTCCGACTGTATAGCCGGGCAGAAAAGTGACATCCCCCTGATATTCTTTTTCAAATCCTGCGATTATCTTCAGAAGGGTTGATTTTCCAGAGCCGTTCAGGCCTATAATTCCTATTTTGGCTCCCAGAAAAAATGAGAGGGAAATATCCTTGAGTACCTGCCTGTGGGGAGGAAATGTCTTCCCTACCCTGTACATTGAAAAAATAATCTTGTTATCGTCAGCCATAATATTGAATTTTGTCCATGGAACAAAAATAAATCAATTTATGATCGGTTTAAACAAAAAAACATAGAGACGTCCGGATTTGGACGTCTCTACTTCAACATTGAAACCAATATGATGTTTATTGTTTTTCGAATAACTTAACCGTATCATCCTGCAGCAATACCCATAATGAATATACCCCCTTAAGGGTTCCTATGGGAATATTAAGGCATCCGAGCGCGGCCACAACGATTACCAGGTACCTTGCCCACGGCATGTATGACAAAAGTCCGATGCCTCCGATCAATCCGAGAGTCGACATAAATGCGAACAGAAGGGGCACACTGATCCTGAGAAAGCTAAATATAGTTACCGGAACATCCTCATTACCAACCATTCCTATCAAAAAAGTAAACACAAAAAAAGTTGCAACTGCCAAAATCAGACCGAGGATACCGAATCCGATGTGGATAGCACCAACCACGGTAACATGCTTTTTCATTTTAGATTCTTCCATGACAATAATTTTTTGTGCAATTTATAAATATTTTCATTCCTGTTTAAATGACTGTTCATTTTATAAATTGATGCATCCTGAGCACATTTTTTGATAAAAGTCACCTTTTTGGTGAATTCCTTTTCCCCTGACTGCAGGATTTATTATATTTGAACCGAAATAACCGGACTATGAAAAAGAAGTTATTATTCTCATTATCATTTCTGTTCATTGCCTGGGCTTTCACTTCGTGTGAAGCGCTTTCAGACTGCGGATTCTGTAAGAATGTGACATATGAGAATGGCACTGTAATACAAGAGGGTGCAGAAACAGAATATTGCGGAACGGATCTTTTAGCAAAAAAAGCCACTCCTCCTGTTACTGTCGGCTCCCTGACTACCAAGGTTGAGTGCCGTTAATACCTGACTCCAATAATTATGACATCGTCCACCTGAGGATTCTGTCCCCGCCAGTCTTCAAAGAGCCTGTTTAGTTTTTCTCCCTGTGCCAGCATAGGTTCTTCTGCCATAGACACAAGAGTTTCCTTTAGCTGATTTGTCATAAACTTTTTCTGGTTAGGGCCTCCAAACTGGTCTGCAAAGCCATCTGAAAAAATATAGAAGGTATCTCCTTTCAGAAGATTTATTTTATGAAGCCTGAACGGTTCCATCCTGTAATGAATAGCTGCCGGCATTTTGTCAGCCCGGTAGTGGATCAATTCTTTCCCCCTTACCATGTACAAAGGGCAATTAGCGCCAGAATACCATAAAATATCCTTTTCAAGGTCAACCACGCAAACGGCCATATCCATTCCATCCTTCACACTTTCGTTCCCTGGGACCTGCTTCAATGATTTTATTATACCTTGCCGCAGGTTATCAATAATCTGGTCAGGCATTATTATGTGTTTCCCATTTACCAGTTCATTAAGCATTGCGACGCCCAGCATACTCATGAAGGCTCCGGGCACTCCATGCCCTGTGCAATCGGCTGCAATAATGATCTGTATATTACCCTGATCCGAGATCTTCTGCAACTGCTCATCGATGCTGTCCAGCTGAATGGCAATTTTCTTCCTCCGGGCTGTCAGAGTGTCTCGCTGAACCTCCACCTCCTTCTGCTGGGAAATTATAGTCTTTTTCTGAACCGATATTTCACCCTGTTGCGAACTTATCATTTCAAACTGCTTCCCCAGTACTTTTTGCTTTTCAACGAGTGTCTTCTCCTTTATTTCGATTGCCCCATCCAGACTGTCCAGGAGGGTTTTCTGCCTCATGATTTCCTTTTTCTGACTATCGATGGTATCAACCTGTTGCCGGATAATGACTTTCTGTGTTTCCAGCTCTTTGCTGGCAATATTAAAAAGATTCTGCCAGTCCTCCTTTGTCTTTATTGCGGTGAACAGCAGGCTTTGGGGAACAGACATCCCTTCCTGTTTAATATATTCCTCATTTATGTCAAACCTGGGTTTCCCTTCAACAACGATAAAATTTATCATTGATTCCCTGAATTCATAGCCTTCGGTTATCAGCATGGTATGCATGCCTCTGATAGCCGACTTGATTTTGTCCAGATCAAAACCGTCTTTTTTATTAACGTACAGGACCTGGAGATAAGTAAGGCTCTCTATATTCCTGAAACCAGCCACAAGAACCGGCTTTTCCTGAATGCGCGTCCTTGTCCTCGCCAGATTTCCCATTTCGTATATAAGGTCGTAGTCCCCTGCCATCGCACCGATTTTAAAAGTTGCAGAATCTTCAAAACCGGGTCCGAAATCAATATATCTGGCAAGGTCAAATATATAAAGAGCCCTCGTAGCATTATTAAAACCCTGCTGACAATAAACAGGTTCTACTGCCAGAATCAGCAATCCGCTAAAGAAAATTACTGTTCTGACAATACGCTTCAGATTTGGCATATTTCCCCTAATTAGTATTTCGATTTTGCAATATTTTATAATCTAAACCAAATATCTTGTATTTTTATTATTGTGTATATGTTGATAAAATGTTAATAATTGGGGGGATAAATTGCCTGTGGATCCTCTTCTTGTACTAATTTTATAGAACTTTAACCAGATCCCCAAATGACTGTGAATATCAGCAGCTTAGAACTTACAGGCAAGCATATACTAATAGTGGAGGACGATCGCCCGTCAATTAAATACTATGAGACTCTCCTGAAAGATTCCGGCGCTGATATCAATATATTCCGGACTGGTAAGGAATTTATTGATTTTATAAGTCAGGAACATAATAAGATCGACCTTATCTTCATGGATTTTTTGATTCCTCTTATTAACGGAATTGAATGTGTGAGGATCTTTCGCAAGGAAAACAAGAACATACCTGTAATTATGATTACTGCCTATTCATCGGAGCAGGCAAAATCAGAAGCTTATATTGCAGGGTGCAATGAATTTGTACTCAAACCCATCTACCCTGAAAAAATAATATTCCTGCTTGAAAAGTACCTTATCTCAGATGTCCCTGCCTACATCAGGCATTGAGGTTGGTTTTTTATTTCAATTCAGGCCGGACAGTATTTACATAAGTGGTATAATATCCCTCAAGTTTCTTATTGATCTCATCTGCCAGCTCAGTATTGCCATTTAACCTGCACGCAGCTGCAGCCCTGGATGTATATTGTATAGCAGTCTGGATCTCAAATTCGGCCGAACGGATTATATACGGATTCTGTTCCAGATAATAATTGAGATGCGCATAATAATATTCTGCCATTGCCCTGCTCATAGCCAGGGCTTTCTCAGTTGCTCCCGCAGCAAAATATGCTTCTATCACATCAGCAACATAAGGATCATATGACAGTTTGTCCAGAGGAAGAGTCTCCATGCAATAATCCAGCACTTCAATGGCCTTCTCATTTTTACCCTCAGCAACAAGCGCTTTTGCGAGTCGTGCATAATTCATTCTTGCTTTTACAACGATCAGTGTCCGTTTATGGTTATAGTCGATATTAACCCCTTTTTCTTTTGCACCGCCCCACGCGAACTTCTTCATCATATTGTTATAAAGGATATCCGTGTCAATCCTGCCATAGTCGAGCCAGCTCTTATTTTGCGATTTGATAGGAACAAGCCTGTAGGCAAGGCCCTCAAGCTGAAAATAATCTTCCAGGCCGAATGCATCATTATGGTATCCCGTAACATAATATACAGGCCTCTCCCAGTCATTGTGAGCCAGGATGTCAAGAACGATAAGCTGACTCTTGAGAATTGAATTGCCCTTAAGCCTGATATCTATATACGGAACTATTTTGGCGGAATCCTCAGGTTTAACGGTACCGGAAGCAAGTACTTTGGCCTTGTCCACCGGGATCCTGATTGTTCGGGTCGGTATAATATCAAGGATTTCGGAGGTTGAAACCTGAACTTTTGTGCCCTTATTATCACTGTTTACCCAGTCGATAACGGTTGCAATATCGACAGGATCCTTGGTTTTTTCGACGATGAAGATCTGATTGTTTATTCCATCATAATATTTCTTGGGAGGAAGGGTGATCGGCAGGGGGTCAGATTCATATGTTTTGCTTTTCATCTGGGTAATGTACCAGTCCGTATTTAGCAGCATCAGGTTGCAAACCCTTACATCGGTCCGTTTATTTTCCACTTCCTGGGCATACCAGAGAGGGAAGGTGTCATTGTCTCCATTTGTAAAGAGGATGGCATCCGGAGCACATGAATTCAGGTAATCGAAAGCGACGTCCCGTGTAAGATAGCGTCCTGATCTGTCATGATCATCCCAGTTTTGGGTTCCCATGATAACAGGAACGGCAAGCAGGGATATTACCCCGGCCATGGGAGCGGCAATTTTTTCACTCACCAATTTGGAAAAGGCTTCGAAAAGAGCCAGTACTCCCAGGCCAATCCATACGGCATAAAAATAGAATGAACCTGCATAGGCATAATCCCGTTCCCTGGGCTGATTAGGATACTGATTAAGATAGAATACAATAGCAATGCCGGTCATAATAAATAGCAGGAGTATTATCCCCCAGTTCTTATTATCGCGGTTAAACTGGTAAAACATTCCTGCAAGACCGAGTAGAAACGGCAGCAAATAATATTTGTTTCTTGAAGTGTCATTCTTCATATCGGCAGGAAGATCGGAAGTTCCGACCCTCGGCTCATCGAGAAAGTTGATGCCGGTAATCCAGTTTCCATTCAGGGCGCCTCCCGTACCTTGAGTATCATTCTGCTTCCCGGAGAAGTTCCACATGAAATATCTTAAATACATGTAACCAAACTGGTAAGTAAGCATAAATCTCATATTTTCAATGAAAGTAGGCTTCCTGATAACTTTCTTTTCACCATTGGCATCCTCAACCTGAACAGGTACTCCCTTTACTTTGCCCCACTCCTCGTAGACCGGTATATGATCACTCTGGTCACTCCACATCCTTGGAAATAACGTCACAAACCGGGGATCATAAACACGCTCAAGATCATGTCCCGTAATAATATACTTTCCATCTGCAAGTGCATATTTTGGTTTTCCCTCTTTGTAATCTATCACAGGAGCATCGTATACCTGACCTCTGAACAGTGGTCTCTCTCCATATTGTTCCCTGTTTAAAAAGTATAGCAGGTTAAACGGATTTGACGGATTATTTTCATTAAGAGGTGTTCCGGCAGAAGCTCTTTCAATGATAATGGCATTGGAGGAATACCCTATCAGGATAACCAGAATTGCCGTGAGTGCAGTATTCAGGGCGACTCTGTTTTTTCCTGCTATGTACCATGCTACTCCCGATATGCCTGACAGAACAATTAAATTCAGGACGAAAGAACCCGATATAACCCAGACTCCTGTGAACAGCAGCGCTATAATGGTAAAAATCCGGATTTTCCTTATATTCTGTGAAGTGAATGAAATATAAACAGCGTATATAAGGAGCGCAAAGAGTAGTATGACATGAAAAACCATTCCGCTGTTAACAGGCAGACCAAAGGTATTGACAAATAACCAGTCAAACTTTGTTGAAATGGTCACAACGCCCGGCATGATTCCATACATCAGCAATGCCAGAATTATCAATGATGTAACAAGCGAAAATATCAGCCCTTTCCATGAGAAATCAAACTTCCTGAAATAAATGACAAGAACAATTGCAGGGATGGCAAGCAGGTTAAGGAGATGGACACCTATCGACAGTCCCATCAGGAAGGCAATCAGAATGATCCAGCTTCCTGCACGTTTATCATCCGCAACGTCCTCCCATTTGAGAATAGCCCAGAAAACAAGCGCAGTAAACAGTGAAGAGCTCGCGTATACTTCTCCCTCTACCGCTGAGAACCAGAATGAGTCAGAAAAATTGTAGGCAAGAGCTCCGGTAACGCCGGCTCCAATAACTGCAATGATCTTTCCTGTAGTATAGTCGCTTTCGTTTTTCAGGATAATTTTTCTGGCCATATAGGTAATTGTCCAGAAAAGAAAGAGTATTGTGAAGGCGCTTGCCAGTGCCGACATCGAATTAACCATTACAGCAACCTTCGACACATTCCCCCCTGCGAAATGTGTGAAGAAATTGGCCATTACCATAAAAACAGGGTTTCCAGGAGGATGCCCTACTTCAAGCTTAAAGGCTGATGCAATGAATTCACCACAGTCCCACAGGCTGGCGGTCGGTTCAATTGTCATCAGATAGGTAAAGGCTGCAACCAAAAAGACAGCCCATCCCGATATGTTGTTAATCAGCTTGTAGTTTTTCATTCTCAATGATTTATTAAACAGAATATCAGTGAAAGATCAAACGACGAAAATAGTGCTTTTTTTGATATTTCTGTAACTTGAATAATACTCAGTAAAATTGTTACTTTTGAGCAATAATAAAAGCCATGAGATATCACTACCTGGTTTTATATATTACTCTTTTACTCTACTCTCAAAATATCTTCTCCCAATATTACCAGACCGGACAAGATCCGGCATCTCTAAAATGGATCGAGATTAAAACCAGCAGGTTTAAAGTGATCTATCCCGAGAGCTATGGTCAGCGCGGGATAGATTTTGCCAGAGCGCTTGATGATGCCTATTCAAGGCTAGGCTCTCTCTTTCCGGAAAAAAAATTCAGGATCCCTGTCATAATACATAATTACACGACTACCTCCAATGGCTATGTCGTTTGGGCTCCGAAAAGGATGGAGATCTACCCTACGCCGGAGCAAAACACCATTCCTCTTGATCCCTTCAAGCAACTTTCAATACATGAACTAACCCATGTTCTTCAGCTAAAATCATTAAATCAGGGCTTCTCAAAAGGCCTGTCATTCCTTTTTGGTGAACAGATCTATGGAGTGGTTGCATTTCTTCTCCCATTATGGTTCCTGGAGGGAGATGCCGTATTTGCTGAATCTGCGCTGACTGAATCGGGCAGGGGTCGGAGTCCTTCTTTCCAGAAACAGTTTAAAGCCATCACTGTCGAAAATCCCGTTATGTACGATTACGACCAGATAGTATGCGGTTCTTTCAGGAAATATATACCGGATCATTATCAGTCAGGATACCAGATGGTAACATGGGCTATGGCAAAACATGGTACACAGATCTGGAACAAAATGCTGAACTATACTGCAAAAGACCCTTTCACCATAAATCCGGTAAATATAAGCCTCAGGAAAAGCACCGGTCTGAAAAAAAAAGATCTCTACTATGAGACCTTCGACTCCCTGAAAACAATCTGGACAAAGGATATTGAAGAAAACAAATCGGTATTATACCCGGAGATCAGCCCTGCGAAGAAAGGCGAATATATTAATTATTATTCTCCCGTCGCTGCCGGAAATGACTCTGTTATAGCTGTCCGGACCACCTTGTCGAAGTCGCCGGCATTTGTACTGATAAGGCCATCACAAGAGCTTGAGGAGACTATTCACGTGCCCGGCAATGTTTATCCCTGGTATATATCTTACGGCAACGGCAATCTCGTTTGGGTTGAGACCAGGAATGATCCCAGATGGGAGAACAGGGAATATTCAGTGATTAAGCTAATGGAACTTGGAAGCAGAAGGGTAAGGACGCTGACAAGAAAATCCAGATATCTTTCCGCAGCTGTTTCTCCGGATGGAAGAGTCATAGCCGCAACGGAAAATACAGTAGAAGATAAGAACAGTCTGGTATTTATAGATACCCGGACAGGAAAGACCCTGGGCAAGGTTCCTTCTCCCGGGAACGCATATCTGCAGCGTCCTCAATGGTCACAGGGAGGCAGCAGGATAACAGTCATTACGCTTACCGATGATGGAGAGGGAATAGTGTCATATTCCAGGGAGAACGGAGAATGGAAGAGCCTTATCAAAGAGGGGAAAAATGACCTCCAGTCCTCATTTCTAAGAAATGATTCTCTCTTTTTTGTAAGTTCCGTATCCGGGACTGACAATATTTGCCTGCTTACCTCAGGCGGTAAAATCAGCACCGTCACAAATTCAAAATTCGGCTCCACAGATCTGATGCTGAATGGGAATAATATAATATTCAGTGATTACACTTCGCTTGGGAACAATATCTGCAGCACTCCAATTCCTGCTTCCCTTACCTCTCCCGATACGATTTCCGGCAAATCTTCCTTTCTGGTTAACAGGTTCAACATAAAACCAAAGACAGCAGATGCTGTAAGAAATAATGAGTATACCCCTGAAAGGTACAAAAAATGGCAACATCTGTTCAGATTCCATAGCTGGATGCCATTCTATGCGGATATTCAGCAAATAAAAACAGATCCGGCGTCAATAAGACCCGGAGTAACGCTCCTGACCCAGAACAGCCTTAGTACCCTGATCGCGACCATAGGCTACGAATATACCCAGGACAGGAATAATGTACTTCATTCACGTGTAACCTGGCAGGGATGGTATCCAGTGCTGGAATCGCAGTTCGATTACGGCTACAGCCCGGCAATCGCTAAGGTTGGGGAGGATGTTGAAAATCCTTCTTCACCAAAGCCTGGTTATAATTTCACAAATACTCTTTCCGTGCCGCTCAGCTTTTCTTCAGGACGGTTCTTTCAGCAGCTTCTGCCCTCCCTGAGTTCAAATTATAATAACGATTATATTTTTATCAAGGAAAACAACAGTTATGATTATGGCCAGAATCTGATAACCGGAAGAGTCTATTTCTCAAATTATCATGAATTTGCATACCGCGATATATATCCCAGGTGGGCGCAGACATTCGATATCAGCTACTCCTTTGCACCGTTTGACAAAAACATCTATGGAACAGAAATATCATTACGCACCTCATTTTATTTTCCAGGACTCTTTCCTTCCAACGGATTAAGAATAAGGGTTGAGAAAGAGAAACAGAATCCCGTGAAATACATGTACAACAGCAAGATTTCTCTGCCCCGTGGCTATGAGAATATCATATCGCAGGATATAAATCTTGTTTCGGCGGATTATGTTGCTCCGCTGCTTTATCCAGATTTCAACATTGCCAGCCTGCTTTACATAAAAAGGATCCGGACATCCCTTTTTTATGACTATTCCCAAGGCACCGGCAATACCTACTATGAGAATACTGCCGGAGGTTTGAGATCAACAGAATTCCACGATTATAAGGAAACTTTCAGTTCTGCCGGGTTTGAACTTATTGCCGATTTGCATCTCTTCAGGATACCCTATATGATTTCATCCGGAGTTCAGACAGCCTGGAGAAGAGGAGAAAGTACTCCTGTATTTAAATTTCTGCTGAACTTCGATCTTTTTGGCTTTGCAATAGGAAAAAGCAGGATGTGATCAGTCAACAGTAAGGCTGCGGGCCGTATCTTTTATCCTGTACCACGCTTTTTCAACGTGAAGGCTTGTCACATTTGTTTGGGCAGTTACCATTCTGAGGGTATACCGGCCATCAAGAAGGGTATGGGAAAGATAGAGCTTGCCGGAATCATTCAGCAGGTGGTTTAGTTTCTCATTCAGTGCATTTATCCTGATTTCGTCAAAGCCTTCCGGCAGGTACCTGAAACAAACGACACAGAGTGTTACAGGAGCCAGTATTTCAAAATCCTTTTCCGCTGAGATCATAACAGCCAGCCCCGCTGCAATCTGAATATGATACCTGAGCTTTGTTCTCAACTCCCCGAGTCCGTATGAGCGAATAACACTCCAGAGTTTAAGTGCCCTGAACCTTCGGCCAAGAGGAACACCCCAGTCCCTGTAATCATTGACTTTTCCCCGGGTCCTGGTTTTGAGATATTCCGGAAGTATTTCAAAAGTTCTGATAAGCGCGCCAGCATCTTTGACAAAGTATGCAGAACAATCGAAGTTGGTAAAAAGCCATTTATGTGGATTGAAAACAAAACTGTCGATATATTCCCTACCGTCCAGCATCCATTGGAATTCCGGCAATATAAGTGCCGATCCAGCCATTGCAGCATCCACATGCATCCAAATCCCGTTTTCAGAGCAGATCTTGCCAACAGACCTTAGCGGATCGATGGCTGTGGTGCCGGTGGTTCCTATGGTGGCCACTACGCAGCAGGGCAGGAAGCCCTCCTTCTGGTCCAGAATAATTGCTTCCCTGAGCTTGTCCGGGTCCATGGAAAAATCTTTTCTCACAGGTATTTTTACAAGGTTTCGTCTTCCAATCCCTGCGATCTTCACAGCTTTCTCAACCGACGAATGGGTCTGTTCAGAACAATAAACCCTGCAGATTCCTGCGCCTGCAGCCCCTTCTTCATTAATGGCAAAACCTGTTGTTTTTTCTCTTGCAGTCAGGATAGCTGCCAGGGTAGCCGTTGATGCAGAATCCTGGATAACGCCTTCAAAAACAGCCGGTAATCCGATCATATTCCTCAGCCAGATCATCATTTTCTCCTCCAGCTCAGCAGCCGCAGGAGAGGTTTCCCATATCATGCATTGTGCTCCCAAAGCAGCGATGAGCATCTCGGAAAGTATTGACGGAGGACTTGTATTTGCGGGAAAATATGCAAAAAAATTCGGGTTCTGCCAGTGTGTGATTCCTGGCATTATTATCTCCTGAAAATCATTCATCAGGTCTTTGAATGATTCGGGCTGCACAGGCGGATCATCGGGGATCCTTGCAAGTATTTCCCCTGGAGCAACAGAAGATTTTACCGGATAATCCTCGACATTTTCCATGTAACCTGCCATCCATTCGACCAGTTCATGGGCATGTTTACGAAATTCATCGGGACTCATTTTATAAATCTTAGATCACACTATCGGCCAGAAGAATTATCTTATTGGCTTTGACCTCAATCAATCCTCCGCTGATCCTGAATATTGTTTCAGTGCCTTCCTCGCTGACAATGATAACGGACCCGTTTTCCAGAGTTGAAACAATAGGTGCATGGTCTTTCAGCACCTGGAAGGATCCTTTTCGGCCGGGCACCCTGACTGATTTAATATCGCCTTCAAAAATCTTTTTATCAGGTGTGACAATTTCTATTCTCATTCCTGTTATTTATTTTGACTGAGCAAGAATCTTTTCACCTTTTTCAATTGCATCTTCAATGGTCCCTACCAGCATAAAGGCAGATTCAGGATACTGGTCAACCTTGCCATCCATGATCATATTGAATCCCTTGATTGTATCTTCAATTGATACGAGTGCCCCCTTAATGCCTGTAAACTGTTCAGCTACGTGGAAAGGCTGTGAAAGGAATCTCTGCACCCTCCTGGCTCTGTGGACCACCTGCTTATCCTCTTCGGAAAGTTCATCCATACCAAGAATTGCAATGATATCCTGCAGTTCATTATATCTCTGGAGAAGTTCCTTCACCCTTTGAGCGCAGTTATAATGTGCCTCCCCAACAACCTCAACACTCAGGATCCTTGAGGTCGAATCGAGCGGATCAACAGCCGGATAGATCCCCAGCTCGGAAATTTTCCTGCTCAATACGGTTGTAGCATCGAGGTGTGCGAAGGTTGTAGCCGGTGCCGGGTCTGTGAGGTCATCGGCTGGCACATAAACAGCTTGTACTGAAGTAATTGACCCATTTCTGGTGGAGGTGATTCTTTCCTGCATTACACCCATCTCCGTGGCAAGTGTAGGCTGATATCCCACTGCAGAAGGCATTCTTCCCAGCAAAGCTGAAACTTCAGAGCCTGCCTGTGTAAATCTGAAAACATTATCCATAAAGAAAAGAATATCTCTTCCACCGCTTTTTCCGTCACCATCCCTGAAATGTTCAGCGACTGAGAGTCCTGACAAAGCAACCCTGGCCCTTGCTCCCGGGGGTTCATTCATTTGTCCGAATACCAGGGCGAGTTTTGATTCTTTCAGGGCGTCCATACTGACTTTGGAGAGATCCCAGCCACCTGCCTCCATATTTTCAAGAAAATCCTTACCATAGGTTATAACACCTGCCTCGAGCATTTCCCTGAGAAGGTCATTTCCCTCCCTGGTCCTTTCGCCGACTCCTGCAAATACTGACAGTCCCGAGTATGATTTTGCGATGTTGTTTATCAATTCCAGAATCACGACAGTCTTGCCCACACCTGCTCCTCCGAAGAGTCCGATTTTTCCTCCTTTTGAGTAGGGTTCGATCAGGTCGATTACTTTAATACCTGTAAATAATACCTCCTTTTCGGTAGAAAGATCTTCGTATTTCGGTGGTTTCCGGTGAATTGGATATCCTCCCGTTTTATCAAGTTTCCCGATGCCGTCGATGGCTTCTCCCGTCACATTCATCAGTCTGCCCTTTATCTGCTCCCCAATCGGCATTGTAATTGGCAATCCTGTTGCGACAACTTCCATGCCCCTGCGCAGTCCATCTGTCGAGTCCATTGCAATTGTCCTTACGGTTTTCTCCCCAATATGCTGCTGGCATTCAACCACAAGGGTCGATCCGTCATCTCTTTTTATCTCAAGAGCATCATAAATATCAGGCATCTCCAGACCCTGTTTCTCGAAGGTAACGTCAACCACGGGTCCAATGATCTGGCTGATTTTTCCGGTATTCTTTGACATAAAGCTTTTTTGTTACTGTTTTTAAAAGATACAAATTTAAATATTTATTATCCGTTTATCTGTCCCTGCCTTTAAGCGAGACGGTAACGCGCAGTAATTTCCTCTTTTCTTTCCTTGTGTACTCCGACTTTTTCAAGCAGACTGTGTGCAAGATTAATGTGTTCGTTGGCGAGATATTCCGTGATCGTTCTGATATTGAGCTGATCATAGATATCAATAACCTCCCTAACCTTTGTCTCCGGCTCAATTTCCTCTGAGGTCAAAAGCTCCTGCAGGTGTTTCAGCTTCACGGGTGATGCTGTCTCAAGTGCTTTCACGAGCAGATAGGTTTTTTTATTGGCTATGATATCTCCACCCGGAATTTTCCCGAATACCCTGACATCTCCGTAGGTATCCAGCAAGTCATCCTGAATCTGAAAACCAATTCCTATATTTCTCCCAAATTCATAAAGAAGATCCGCATCCCTGTTCTCCGCACCACCGATGATTGCGCCTATCTTTGCCGAAGCTGCAAGAAGCACGGCTGTTTTAAGCTCTATCATGCGCAGGTACTGCTCTTCCGTAATAACAGAATTCTTTTCAAAGTCTATATCGAGTTGCTGCCCGACACAAACCTCTATAGCTGCCTTGTTGAATACGGTGAATACTTTTGCAAGTGATTCCGGCGGGGTTTTCAGAAAGCATTCATTGGCAATAAAAGCCATGACATCACCTGAAAGAACAGCCTGATTTAAACTCCATCTGGTATGAACAGTCGGCAAATTCCTCCTTACAGGAGCATGATCCATTATATCGTCATGAATCAGGGTAAAATTATGAAAGACCTCAAGACCGGTCGCAGGCATTATACCCTCCTCAACATGATCGGAAAACAAATTTAACGACATCAGTGACAGTACCGGCCTGAGCCTCTTTCCCCCCATGGAGAGAATATATTTAACAGGATCGATAAGGTTTTCGGCTTCCGTATTGTACGAAAGGTTAATTATGGACCTATCGACAATTTTTTTAAGCTCGGGCTGAGTATACATTATATTTATTTTCGATCCCGGATATCATAAACCATCAACCTCTCAAAGCTTCGGCACCACTTACAACCTCCAGGATCTGGTTGGTTATGGCTGCCTGTCTGGCCTTATTATACTGGAGTGTCAGATCTCTGATCATTCCCGTTGCGTTATCCGTTGCCTTATGCATTGCAGTCATTCTGGCTCCGTGTTCGGCAACGTAGGAATCGAGAATTGCTTTATAGAACTGGATCTTAAGCGATTTCGGGATCAGCTCCTTAACAATCTCTTCCCTTGTAGGTTCATATATATAGTCTATGGCAACACTCTTTCCATTACCGGTACCGAGCCGGTTGCACAGGCAGGAATGGCTCGCATGTCAGATTCTGCACCGCAGCATTTTTGAACTGGTTATAGACTATTTCCACAATGTCATATTCCCCCGCAGTAAAACTTTGCATTACCTCTTCAGCCACCACTGCCACATTATCAAAGGTAAGATCATTCAACAGGTTATTCCGTTCATGAAGATTTTTTACCTGCTGTTTCCTGAAATAGTCATACCCTTTTTTCCCAATGGTCA
The DNA here is from genome assembly GCA_963789465.1 of uncultured Bacteroidales bacterium. Classification (GTDB taxonomy): domain Bacteria; phylum Bacteroidota; class Bacteroidia; order Bacteroidales; family VadinHA17; genus LD21. The sequence continues at coordinate 139,424 of CAWBLL010000015.1, read as the reverse complement.
GAAGGTTTAGATTCCCGTTCCGGTATTGTTCATAGTATTTTTCCGACAGAACTCTTCTTGTCTCCTTGATTACGTTGGAATTAAAAGCTCCGCAGAGCCCCCTGTTCGAAGTAATTACCACTATCAGAACTTTGTCGGGTGGCGATACTCTTCCGTAAACATTGTCAATCTCAGAATCTGAAAGGCTCTGTGAAAGACCTATCAGGATTTCATAAAGCTTATTGGCATAAGGCCTCAGCCTGACAATCTTATCCTGAGCTCTGCGCAATTTGGCAGCAGAGACCATCTTCATGGCCGAGGTTATCTGTCTGGTCGATTTAACAGAGGAAATTCTGATTCTTATTGCCTTTAAATTAGCCATTTAAAATATATTTTGCAGATTATCCGGCTATTGCGGAATGAATTTGATAGCCACTTCTGAGGCCACTTTTTCCAGAACATTGGTAATCTCATTTGATATCTGTCCATCGCGGATTTTATCGAGAACATCCCTGTAACTTAAGTCGAGCAGTTCCAGGTACTCCTTTTCGAAGTTTCTTACCTGGCTGGTAGGGATATCCTTCAGCAGGCCTGTTGTTCCGCAAAAGATTATTGCCACCTGTTTTTCCACAGGTACCGGATTGTATTGCCCCTGCTTCAGAATCTCCACGTTTTTTGCACCCTTGTTAAGAATTGCCAGGGTCGAAGCATCAAGGTCGGATCCGAATTTTGAGAAAGCCTCGAGTTCACGATACTGAGCCTGGTCGACTTTTAGGGTCCCGGCGACTTTTTTCATTGATTTGATCTGGGCATTTCCGCCCACCCTCGATACTGAAATACCAACATTTATAGCAGGTCTTACCCCGGAGTTGAACAGCGCTGATTCCAGGAAGATCTGTCCATCGGTGATGGAGATCACGTTGGTGGGAATATAAGCCGATACATCACCAGCCTGGGTTTCTATTATCGGAAGAGCAGTAAGGGAACCTCCTCCTTTTACGAGATGTCTGATTGACTCGGGAAGGTCATTCATCTTACTGGCAACTTCATCCGATTCAATGATCTTGGCAGCTCTTTCAAGAAGCCTCGAGTGGAGATAGAAAACATCTCCGGGATATGCTTCCCGTCCGGGTGGACGACGAAGAAGGAGTGACACTTCCCTGTAAGATACTGCCTGTTTGGAAAGGTCGTCATAAATAATAAGGGCATCACGACCCGTATCACGGAAGAATTCGCCTATAGCTGCTCCGGCAAAGGGAGCATAGAACTGTGTGGCAGCAGGATCTGATGCTGTTGCCAGGACTATGACAGTATATTCAAGTGCACCATGTTCTTCAAGGGTGGCGGCAATATTGGCAACGGTAGAACCTTTTTGTCCGATAGCAACATAGATGCAATAGACAGGTTTGCCTTTCTCATAATTGCTTTTCTGAGCTATGATAGTATCGATGGCAATGGCTGTTTTTCCGGTCTGCCTGTCGCCAATTATGAGCTCCCTCTGTCCGCGTCCGATAGGGATCATGGCATCAATAGCCTTGATACCAGTCTGAAGCGGCTGCTTGACAGGCTGTCTGAAAATAACCCCCGGAGCTTTTCTTTCAAAGGGAAGAATAAACTGTTCGCCTTTTATGGGACCCTTGCCATCAAGTGGTTGACCCATTGTTGATATTACTCTTCCCAAAAGGCCTTCTCCTACACTTATTGAGGCTATTCTTCCTGTTCTCTTAACTATATCTCCCTCATTAATCTCTTCTGTGGGCCCGAGTAATACAGCTCCGATATTGTCTTCTTCGAGGTTGAGAACGATTGCTTCCATTCCATTCTCAAATTCAATCAATTCATTGGACTCTACATTTGACAGGCCATAGATACGGGCTATCCCGTCTCCGACCTGCAGTACCGTCCCTACCTCTTCCAGTTCAACACCGGTCTGTATGCCTTCCAGTTGTTCCCTGAGGATTTTTGAAACTTCTGCTGGTTTAATATTAGTCATGTTATCTTTTACTTAAAATTCCGTAATCCTTAATTTATATTCTTATGAATGTATTTCACTTCGTATTAAATCTTTTTTTATTTTATTCAGCTTATTCCTGACGCTGGCATCAATATAGTTATCATCGATGCGCAGTATAAACCCGCCAATTATACTGTCGTCCACAACCTCATCAAGTTCAACGGTAGTATTAAAAATCCCGGAGACAAGACTGGCTATCTGTTCCTTTAGTTTGCTGTCAATTCCGACAGCTGTAGTAAGCACAGATTTTGTTATCCCCATGTATTTTAGTCTCTCATGGATAAAGACCCTTGCAATGTCCGGAAGGAAACTCTCCCGTCCGTTCCTGACAACAAGGTCGATCAGTGAAAGGGTAATCTCCTCCACTTTCCCATCGAGAATTTTATGGAATATTTCACTCTTCTTTGAAGGAACAATTACCGGGTTACGAAGGAACTCCCTTGTTTCCGCAACCATGCATATCGCGGAGATAAGGACCATATCCTGGTTTACCTTATCAAGAATTTTCCTTTCAATAGCCGATTCGAACAATGCTCTTGAGTATCTGACTGAAATTTTGCTGTCGTCCATTACTGTATGCTCCCTAATTCTTGTTTAGATCGATCTCGTTCAGATAATTATCGATCAGTTTTTCCTGTTGGCCTGTTTGGGTGAGTTTCTCGCCCAGGATTTTGGATGCAATATCCACTGAAAGTGTTGTAACCAGTTCGCGGATCTCGGACAGAGCTTTTCTTTTTTCGCTTTCAATTCCGGCTCTTGCCCTCTCGATAAGCTTTTCTGCCTCCTCGCCGGCCCTGCCTTTAGCCTCCATGATCAACTTGTCACGGATCTCTCTTGCCTCTTTCAGGATACCTTCACGTTCTTCCCTTGCCTTGCGAAGGATAGTCTCATTTTCACCCTGGAGTTTTAACATCTCCTTTCTGGCTCTCTCAGCTGATTCGAGGGAGCCTTTTATCATTTCATCCCTTGCTTTGACAGCATTGAGGATTGGTTTCCATGCGAATTTGGCAAGAAGCAGAAAGAACAAACCAAATATCAGCGTAGTCCAGAAGATAGTGCCTATTGCAGGGGTTGTCAGACTGTTTGCTAATAAGACCATAATATATTGTTTTTACGAATGAATTAAAAATGGGAGCATGGCTGCCAACCGCAACCGTGCTCCCTGATTATTACTTTGCAATAAGAGCAACCACCACTGCAAATAATGCAACTCCTTCAACAAGGGCTGCGGCAATGATCATGGCTGTCTGAATTTTGGAAGTCGCTTCCGGCTGACGAGCTATTGCGTCCATTGCCGATCCGCCGATTCTTCCGATTCCAAGCCCTGCGCCTATTACTGCAAGTCCTGCTCCAACTGCTGCCATTGTACCTGTCATGATAACTGGTTTTAAAAATTAAACAATAAAAATTAATGATGTTCCTCTGCTAATGCCAGGCTTATAAACAGAGCCGACAATAGGGTAAAAACATATGCCTGGAGGAATGCCACGAGGACTTCGAGACAATCCATGAAAATGACGAATAATATTGAAACCGGAGCAATCCCCAATGATTTCCAGATAAAGATAAGGCAAACCAGGCTGAGTGCAATGATATGTCCTGCAAGTATATTGGCAAAAAGACGTATCATCAGCGCGAAAGGCTTTGCGAAAATACTTATTATCTCTACAGGTATCATAATTGGCAGCAACCAGAAAGGCACGCCGGGAGTGGCAAATACATGCCTCCAGTAGCTCCTGTTTCCGCTTAACTGGGTAATTATGAATGAGAAGGTTGCCAGTACAAGAGTCACGGCGATGTTACCCGTTACATTTGCTCCGAAAGGAGGCGGAAACGGTACCAGACCCATGAGGTTATTGATAAGTATGAAAAAGAATACCGTAAGCAGAAAAGGCATATATTTTCCAGCCTTGTGCTCACCCAGATTTGAAATTGCAATATCATCACGGACAAAAAGAATGACCGGTTCAAGAAAGCTCTGAATACCTTTTGGATGACTGATACCTGTTCTCTTATATGATCTGGCCAGTGAAAGGAATAAAAGCAAGCCGATAATGGCAGCTCCAAGAAGACCCACCACTGTTTTGGTAATTGAAAAGTCAAGGGGAATATTTTCTTCATCGACCTGGCCCTGGTCATTCACTGTGACAATTATACCCTTGTGGTCACCCTCCTCTTCAAGTCTGTAACCCTTGTAATCTGAGCCATGAAAAAGTTTCCGGGAAGAGAAAATGTCGAGCCCTTTCTCCTTTGACCATAGAATAACAGGCAGATAGATAGCGACACCCGAGCCATCAGCTTTGGTATACAGATGCCATTCATGTGAATCGGCAATATGTTCCATGATAAAAGTGCTTGCATCAAAAGCTTCTTCTGATTCTCCTTTTTCCTTATCCCTGTTCTCCTGTCCGGCCACACTTCCCAGGGCTGATAATGTCGTTCCGGCGAGCATCAGACAAAAGACAAGACTTATAAAATCCCTGTTTTTCAAAGCAGTAAAAGTTTTATAAATATCTGTATTTCAATATCTTCAATATAACAAATATTGTAAATAAAGTGAGTGTTAAATATATAACAAAAAATATAAATACTGAGGTGAGGGTGTTTTTTTTAGAAATAAAAAACCATCCCAGAGCCAGAACCATATCCAGCAGTAACTTAAGGCTGATTGCAACAAGTGTGTGCATAGCCTGAGTTTCGGTGTCACGGCTATATCCCCTGAGAAAAATGATGACAGTAACTGCAGAAATGAAGGAAAAGAAAGATGAAAGTATTATAATATCCTTCAGGGGGAGGTTCAGACCGAACAGTATATTTAACAGAACTCCGCCTGCAACAATAAATATATTGAGGAACAAAAGCAACAAGACATATCTGTAAAACTGTCTCATCGGTTGAATTACCTGATAAAATCCTTTACAGCAGTGTAGATTGCTGCGAAAACACCGAGGATGGAAAGGACAATGGTGAATACGGGGGTATTGAATTTGGTGAGCTTGTCAAGTTCTATTCCGCCCCAGGTGGTTACAAGAATTATTGCAATCATCTGGAAGGCCAGTCCTGAATACTTTCCAAAATCATTAAGCCCCTTATTTGGCAAGCTTTTCTGATTCTTTTTCCTTGATTGCTGATGCTGCTCCGTCATTTTCTCCATCGCTCATTTTACAATAACCAGAGAACATTGCTCCTGGTTCTATGGAGAGTTTTACAGTGTCAATATCTCCCATTATTTTTGAAGATGCTTTGAGGTTAAGCAGTTGTCCGACAATTATTTTCCCTTCAACAATACCAGAAACTTCCGAGTTTTTACAAATCACTTCACCATTGACTTTACCTGTAGGACCTATAACAACTTTACCTTTGGTATTGAGGTTTCCCTTGAGACTCCCGTCTATGCGGATATCTCCGTTCGACTTGATATCTCCGGTAATATCGGTTCCGTTACTTATAAGATTAATGGTGTTGTTATCTGTCTCGTTATACTTTGCCATTGGTTATAAAAGTTTTGAGATTAAATAAATAATAACTCACAAATATAAAAACTATTGCAGATAAAATTATAAACGGCGAATAAAAAGGGGGCTGACCTCACAAAGAGAGATCCTATTCCGGATCGTAAGCCCACTTAATGTAAACGGATCCCCATGTAAAACCTCCGCCAAAGGCAGCAAGGATCAGGATATCACCTTTTTTGAGTTTTTTTTCATATTCCCACATACAGAGCGGGATTGTTGCTGTGGTTGTATTTCCGTAGTTCTGAATATTGACCATTACCTTTTCAGGGTTCAGTCCCATTCTCCTGCCTGTGGCATCAATAATACGAAGGTTGGCCTGATGGGGAACCAGCCATGCAATATCATCCGGCTTAAGATTATTCCTTTCCATGATCTCAACTGCAACATCGGCCATATTTGACACTGCAAATTTAAAGACGCTTTGTCCTTCCTGGTAGATAAAATGTTCTTTCAGATCAACGGTTTCATGACTGGCGGGCCTGACGGAACCTCCGGCTTTCAGGTGAAGGTATTTACGGCCCGAACCATCGGTATGAAATATATAATCCATTATACCGGTCTCATCATGAGTTGGTTCCAGCAATACGGCACCCGCAGCATCTCCGAACAGAGGGCATGTAGTCCGGTCAGTATAATCAGTTATTGCTGACATCTTATCAGCTCCTACCACAATTACCTTTTTATACCTGCCGGTTTCAACATATGCAGCTGCTGTCTGGAGAGCAAAAATAAATCCTGAACAGGCTGCATTGAGATCAAAGCTGAATGCATTCTTAATTCCGCATTTATCAGAAATGATGTTTGCTGTTGCAGGGAACATCATGTCGGGTGTAACAGTAGAGCAGATAAGCAGATCGATATCTTCCGGATTGGTTTTTGTTTTAAGCAGCAGTCCTCTCACTGCCTGTTCTCCCATATCTGAAGAGCCCAGTCCCTCTCCCTTGAGGATCCTTCTCTCCTTGATTCCCACTCTCTGCATAATCCATTCGTCAGAGGTATCGACCATTACCGAGAGCTCATGATTTGTCAGCCTGTATTCAGGAACCCATGCATGAATCCCTGTAATTGCTGCTCGTATCTTTTCCATAATTAAATTGCTTCTTTGATCTTCTGGGCCAGATTTGCATGAACAACCGCCCTGGTCTGAAGGATCATATTCATAATGGCCTTCCTCCTGGAAATTCCATGTCCGATTACAACATTGGCATTTATCCCTATGATAGGTGTTCCTCCGTAATTTTCAAAATCCAGCCGGTCAAAATAATCATCCTTCAGATTCCTGCTTTTGTAAATATGATGAAAAGCTTCACCCTGCTTTAGAATGACATTCCCGACAAATCCATCGCAGACAACCACATCTGTCATAGTCTCACGGAAGAGATGATTTCCTTCGATGTTTCCGGCAAAATTTATTCCCGGATATTCCTTCATCAGCTCATAAGCTGCTTTAATAGCCGGAGTGCCCTTTGTCTCTTCTTCCCCCAGGTTTATTAATCCGACGGAGGGATTTTCAGTGCCCAGAACATATTTGGCATAAATACTTCCCAGAATTGCATACTGCAACAGTACCTCAGGCTTGCAGTCGGGATTCAGCCCCACGTCAAGTATTACTGAATCCCTGTTGTCCACACAGGGAAGTATAGTGGCAAGGGCCGGTCTCAGTACGCCGGGTATAAGCTTAACGGTATAGCTTGCTCCTACCAGCATTGCTCCGGTATTTCCAGCGCTGCAAAAGCCATCCAGCTCCTTGTTGTTAAGCATCATGTAGCCTACCGCGATGCTTGAATCCTGCTTCTGTGAAAAAGACTTTGCAGGATGGTCTCCCATCTCAATCACCTGAGTGGTCGGCACAATATGAAACTTTCTTGCGTCAGCCTCCATTTCCTCAAGCTTCCTTATAATGGAGCTCTCATCACCGATAAGGTAAATCTTATCCTTATCCGATAAATGCGGGAGGGAATCAACCGCGCCCTCAATGATTGCATCGGGGGCAAAATCGCCACCCATCACATCAAGGCCAATTTTCATATTTTAACAATTAAGTTCAGGAAAATCAGGCTGTCACCTTTTTCTCAATAGCAAGTTTTCCCCTGTAATATCCACACTCAGGGCATACCCTGTGATACAGAACTGATGATCCGCAGTTTGAACAGCTGGCGACAGTGGGCGCGGTAGCTTTATAGTGAGTTCTGCGCTTATCTCTTCTGGTCTTGGAATGTTTGTGTTTAGGATGTGCCATTTTAATACTATTTAATTATCATTCATTAATTTTTTCAGTTCATCCCACCTTGGGTCATTTTCATCTTCCTCTTCCTCTTCAACAATAAGCTCATTCAGTTTTTTGAGCATCTCCGGATCACACTTACTCACACCCTCCGGATCATCCGGATGAACTCTTTTAATTGGCAGAGCAAGGTGAATAAACTCATAAAAATGCTGCTGCAGATCGAGTTCATGCTCATCAGCCGTCAGGGAAATTATATCGGGATCATCTTCTCCGATCCTCTTTCCGAATTTAATAAAAAGCCGGTTCTCACATTCAACAGGATAAAAAAACATCTCCAGACACCTGTCACAACAAACCTTTACTTTACCTGAAATCCTTATTAACAGGTCAATATGTGAAGATCTCTTTTCAAGCTCAACAGTGGCTAAAAGACTCCCTTCCTTGATTTCCGACTCCTCAAAATTTTCAAAAAACGTATCATCAATCTCAAAATCAAATGTGTGGCGTCCTTCCTTCAGCCCGCTTATCCCTATAGTGCACATACCGGACATCTCTTCGAATTTTGGTCTGCAAAAATATGAATCCTTCTTCAATTAAAAAAATTATCAACAAAAAAGTAACATTAATTGTCCAAAATGACCTTTTACCGACTCAGGTACCTGATTCACCGATTTTCTGTTTCAGTAAAACGGGGAGTATTTTATTTTTGATCAGATAAATATTTAAAACCATGAGACACAGAGATTATCGCTTATCAGAAAAGATGGAACATCATCCCCGGCTAAGTATAGGACTGTTTTTCATCCTGCTGGGAGTATCACTTCTTGTAGCTACCAATGACCTTCTTCACCTCGGAGGCTTAAACAATTATTTCACATGGGAAACTGCAATGATATTCATTGGTTTACTGCTGTTACTGAACCTTCATTTTACAGCAGGGCTTCTTATGATAGCCGGAGGGGTATGGTTTTTACAAGATAAGATATTCATTGTTACTCCGGAACTTGTCACTACATTATACTGGCCGGTAGTTATCGTGCTTCTGGGCCTGTCATTTATTATCTCTTCCTTTTTTAAACCAAAAAACCTAAGGTAATTAAACCAGAAACAAATAAATTTACAGCTATGGAAACAATTAACGATTTTCAGAATGAGAAGCCCAATCGCAGGCACGATCATCATCACCTTAATAACAACAGGGCAGTTATCGGAATGATACTGGTTCTCGTCGGTCTGTTCCTGGTCCTGAGAAATACCGGATTCTTCCCCGGTTTTATTGACCATATAATTTTCAGCTGGCCAATGTTGCTGGTAACTATTGGTCTGGTAATTACAGTCGGTTCGTCCGGAGGAAAAACATCAGGCATTATAGTTATGGCTGTAGGCGCCTTTTTCCTGATCCCGCATATTTTCAGGGAAACATTTGATGTCAACATGTTCTGGCCTTCAGTCTTCATTATAGTCGGCGTGATCTTCATCTTCTCCAAACGCAAGGGATGGAATTCCGAATCTGCATCTCCTCAGGTAGGAGACGACTATATTGACTATGTTCATGTTTTCAGCGGAGGGGAGCGCCAGATCGTATCGGACAATTTCAGGGGAGGAAAAGTTACAGCTGTATTCGGAGGAAGCGAGATCGACCTTACCAAGGCAAAACTGGCTCCCGGAGTAGCAGAACTGGAACTTGCCTGTGTTTTTGGAGGCTGCACAATCATAGTTCCCGACGATTGGAATGTTAAAATTGAAGTAGTCCCTGTACTGGGAGGGTTCGGTGACTCGCGCAAGCTTAATCCGGGAAGGATTATCGATACTACCAGGCAGCTTGTTATCAGAGGTGCCGTGGTATTCGGCGGAGGTGAAGTGAAAAGTTACTAATATCAGGATGAGACACCCTGTACTTGCAAATAAAGTACGTCTTATTGTATGGTGGCTGGTCTGGCTGTTTCTGACAGTTGGCCAGTCACTTCTATTCTACTATGCTTATGGCAAATTCACCTATATAAGTGTTGTCGACAGCCTGGTTTCACTCCTGATATATTCGGGCATCGGCTTATCACTCTGGTATCCCCTCAGCTTTTTCAATACAGGTGAGATCCGTCCATCAACTCTGTTTTCAAATCTCGGCCTGAGCGGAGCTCTTTCAATCACACTCTGGGTGCTGATAACCAAATATCTGGTGCTTCTTGTCCTGCCTGAACAAAATGATTACCAGGCCTACTGGGATGCAACCTTTCCATACAGGATAGGAACAGGTGTATTCATATATGGACTTATAGTACTGTCGTATTTCCTCTTTGTCAGCCTTTCCAACCTGTCGGAAAAGAATGCAAAGGCGGCCCGGCTTGAGAGTCTTGTCAGAGAGACTGAGCTTAAAATGCTGCGTTCACAGATAAATCCCCATTTCCTGTTCAACAGCCTTAATTCAATCAGCTCCCTCACAATTACAGATCCTGAAAAAGCCAGGGACATGGTTATCAAGCTGTCGGAGTTCATGAGATATGCCCTTTCAAGAAAAGATGAGCTTCCGGTATCTCTCAGTCATGAACTTGACAACCTTAGGTTGTATCTTGATATTGAAATGGTAAGATTCGGTGACAAACTCACTACAGAGGAGCTTATCGAACCCGGCGTGCCTTGACTTCAGAATACCTGTAATGCTTTTGCAGCCACTTTATGAAAATGCTGTCAAACACGGGGTATATGAAAGTACCGAATCCGTTTGGATCAGAACGGAAGCAAAACTTTCAGAAGGCTTCTGTGTAATAGTCATAAGCAATAGCTACGATCCTGTGCCTTCACTTAAAAAGGGAACAGGTACCGGCCTGCTGAATGTCACAAGACGGCTTGAGGTGTTCTACAATAACAAGGCATCGATAAAATCATCTAAGGAAAACGGCGTCTATACCGTTTCACTTTATCTGCCTGTAGAATTCTGATAAATAAAATGAGTCCGGTATATTAAAGTACGGATTACCTGTAATGTTGATATAGTCTATTAATAATTTCCGGCTAAACTTCTTATATACAACTCACGTTAAATAAGATTTCAGAATTTATACGTATTTTTAAGGGGCTCTTTGGCCCCTTTTTGCATCAGGGTAAAAATACAGGCTGTCAGTATTTCTTCAGTTTGATAATCAGAAGTAAAAACATGTCAGGAGATCAGGGAAAATAACGATACAATGGAAAACATCAGAATAATAATAATCGACGATGAAGCTCCTGCAAGAGAAATAATTAAACATTATCTGCAGGAGGTGGATTCTGTGGAGGTGATCGCGGAGTGTTCCGATGGCTTTAGTGCCCTGAAAGCAATATCTTCAATGAAACCCGATCTGGTTTTCCTTGATATCCAGATGCCCAGGCTTACCGGTATTGAGCTTGTTGAAGTCCTGACCGAGAAGCCCGAGATCATCTTTACTACTGCATATGATCAGTTTGCATTAAGGGCTTTTGAATTAAATGCAGTAGATTATCTTCTGAAACCTTTTCCTAAAAGACGATTTCTGGAAGCGGTAAAAAAAGCGATCAATAAGATCCGTGCGGAGACAGGAAATAAAGTGCCTGCAAATCAACTACTGATCAAAAAACCCGAGCGCTCTTCGCCGTTAAACAGAATTGTAGTCCGCAAGGGAAATGCCATTAATCTGATACCTGTCGACGAGATAAGATACGTTGAAGCACAGGATGATTATGTAATGATCCACCATGCAGCGGGTAAAGCCCTTAAGCAGCAAACAATGCAGGCATGCGAGGATAATTTGTCAAAATCCGAATTCGTCAGAATTCACCGTTCATATATTGTAAAGATCGGTGAGATTAAAAGGATCGAGCCTTATGGGAAGGACAACTATGTTGCCATATTGCAGTCTGGCGATAAACTTCCTGTAAGCCGATCAGGCTATAAGCATCTCAAGGAGGAGCTCAATTTCTGACCTTAACCTTCCCTTAGGGAGGTTGAGGCGGAGGGGGCATTATCTTTTTAACCTGTTCTCTGTTTTCCAGCCCATTAACAATGACATGCAGCGGACGGTATCTGCGAAAACGGAAAAACAGGCACTGGATCATAGCCATGAGTGCCACCCGGCCTGCATCTCAGAATTCTTCCGGTACCCATCACAAGCCCCGTGAATGGCCCGTGAAGCCTGAGTGCATCCAGCATAAACTGCGAACATGAAGGAACATGACGGCATGAAGGTCGCAAAAAAGGGGATATCGAGTACCTGTAAAAAAGTACAGGAAGGGATAAGAGGAAAGACAAAATATTTTTTAATAATTTCATGGTTTAACAAAGATAGTAATAGCCGGCGGATTTACCGATCCCGTCAGCATTTCATCTTCATCCTGTCTTATGACAAAATGACCATTCAGATACCGCAGGCATTGTTTGGCAGGCCTTTTGTAGCATTTAATAGAAATTTAAGGAGGAAAACTAATATGAATATCTGGATAATTTTCATCGGTTTTATGATCCTGAGCTGGATTGTAAGTATGGTACTGAAATCAAAGTTTACCAAGTACTCGAAGATACCACTCGACAATGGCATGTCGGGCAGGGATGTGGCTGAACGGATGCTCAGGGATTCCGGGATCTCAAATGTAACAGTTCAGAGTGTTCCCGGTCAGCTTACAGATCATTATAACCCGGCTGACAGGACAGTAAACCTTAGCCCTGAGGTCTATAACGGACACAGCATATCTTCAGCCGCTGTCGCCGCACATGAATGCGGGCACGCTGTACAGCATGCCAAAGCTTATGCATGGCTTGGATTCAGGTCGAAGCTGGTTCCTGTTGTCAGCTTTTCATCAAGATGGGTTCAGTGGATATTACTTGCCGGGATTCTTATGGTTCGCACCTTCCCTGCCCTGCTGCTTGCGGGAATTATACTTTTTGCCTTAACCACACTCTTTAGCTTTATAACTTTACCTGTTGAGATCGATGCCAGCCGAAGGGCTCTCGCATGGTTATCAAATGCGGGGATCACTTCGTATGACAATCATGACAAAGCCAGGGATGCTTTAAAATGGGCTGCATATACTTATGTTGTCGCAGCACTCGGATCACTGGCAACCTTGCTGTATTACATAATGATCTTTACCGGGTCGAAGAGATAATGGAATTACTCCCGGCTTATTATAGGGTTTTACCTTCCCGATACTTCAAACCACTTTGTCTGTTTATGAATTGTCCGTACCACAATCCAGATCAGCAGATGCTGAGGCGCTCAGATACATCCACATCGGTGTGATCCAGATACGCTCTGAGAGAAAGTAGTTTCTGAAAAGATCCAGTAAGGTAAATATTACAAATATGTTTACAAAGCTGTTATACTCTCTTTTCAGGACATTCCTGACCGAAAAGGGAAGATCGGGAGGCAAGTATTTAAATGAAACGGGAATAAAAGACCCGACATTTTCTGACCATTTGTCATACAATTCACCGAATTTCCTTCTTAAAAACTGTTCTTCAGCAAACATAATACGCTCATAATAGAGCCAGTATAAGAGACCGAATATAATTGCAAAACAGAACGAGTGAAGAAATAAGACAGGTCCGAGCCACATGAAAAAATTCCCCAGGTAAAGGGGATGGCGCAGAAGGGAGTAAATGCCAGTAACATTCAGTTCATCAGCAAGCTGTCCATTTACGGTATTCCTTCCGGAAGTGTTTTTCGGAGTGAATCCAATGGTCAGAATCCTTATTACCTGTCCGAACAGACTTACTCCAAGGAATATAAGTTCATCCCTCATATCGAAAAGTATTGCCTGCCTGTTGCCCAGGTACATAACTATTATACCGGCAACAAGCATAAATACGGGTAGCCAGCTTCTTCTTCTGAAAAGCCAGTTTCCGGAATTCTCAAATTCATGTACCAGAGCCATCTTATTTTTTTTTGTGCAAAAGTATGAAAATTCTAGAAACTGATTTTCACCCTCAGAAATCCGATATTTATTTTTTCCGAAACAGTTGCCGTATTACTGTAGAAATGCTGCCAGTAAAGGGAAAGATCCACATTTTCAGCAATGGAATAGTCTAATGAAGGTCCGGCGTAGTAACCGTCAAGATCCGGAAACCACATAGCTGACAGTGTGGCATTGAACAGGGGAGTCACGGCCCAGGTAAACTGTCCGAAAGCGGTAAACTTCGAAAATGCAAGTTCTTTGGCTGAAAGAGTCCCGTAATAAAATTCGCTGAAACTGGTCAGATCGACAGGATTGTTGCAGAACATTAGCTGTACCTCAGCCATACTGTTCTTTTTAAACGTCTTGTCAAAACCGAATGTAAGGATCCCTGTCCCCGTTGAATCGCTGAAATTTTTCAGGGACCTGAACCAGGAGGCCTCTCCCCTGAACGATACGGAACCGAAAGCACCTGACCAGCCAGCACCTGCCATAAGATCTTCTGAATTGATATAGCCAGCCAGAAACTGTATATCATACCCCCATTTATTGAATCTGTAGAGCCCTGAAGCAGTAATATTGTTATTATGATCGGCTTTGGCTGCAAATTCGAGGGCAGAAGAATAGCTGGGATAATACTGAAGTCTTATTGCATCGCTTCCGGGTCTTTCAACATAATCAATATCGAAAAAGGAATATGTGTTAAACACGTCATTCGGATTCCAAACAAGAGTCTGTCCCCAGTTAATCCTCTGCCTGCCTACCCTTGCCTGGAATTTACCATAGTTGAAATCTGCCCAGAGGCGGTCGATCGTGGTATTCAGAAAAAAAGACTGTTCATCAAGGATATTCCATGACATATCTACCCACCCCTGATCCGTGGCTATTGTCTTTGAATAGGAAGGCACATACCTGACCATATCACCGGTAAACAAGCCGGTTACGGAATTCTGCTGCAAATGTTATGTTTTTGTTTACATATCCCTTGAAGTTAAGCCTGTTGTGAATGATATTTTCATTGACGAATGGCCCCGATAAAGAATCGAAAGTTACGCTCTGCAAAGTAGAGACATACCCGTTAAATGTCAGGAATTTAGGTTTATCCTGAGAGAATGCCCCTTCGAATGCAAAAGCCAGAACTGAAAGAATAATTATTAATCTTCTCATAAGAAATATGTGATCACTTATTCCCTTACTTCATCGGATATTACGCGCCCGTCTTCCAGGGTAATTACACGGCGGGCCATTTTTACCACACGGGCATCATGCGTCGAAAAGATAAAGGTAATTTTTTCATCATGATTCAGCTTTTCCATTATCTCGAGAAGGGTTGTTGATGATTTGGAATCGAGATTGGCTGTTGGTTCGTCAGCCAGTACGAACTTGGGTCGTGAGGCCAGTGCCCTTGCAACTGCCACCCTCTGCTGTTGTCCTCCGGAAAGCTTTGATGGCCGGCTGTTGATTCTTTCGCCAAGTCCGACAGCTTTTAGCAACTCAAATGTCCTCTCATCCCTGTCCTTCCTCGACCATTTCTGAAGGGCCATTATAAACTCCACATTTTCCTTTGCCGTCAGAACAGGAATAAGATTATATGCCTGGAACACGAAGCCAATGTTCCTCATCCTGAAATCAATCAGTTCCGAGGATTTCAGTTTTGCGAGGTTGGTGCCATTGATGATAATCTCGCCTGAACTGGGAATATCCAGTCCTCCGATCAGATTAAGCAAAGTTGTTTTGCCGGATCCTGAAGGGCCAACTATTGCGGCAAATTCTGCTTCCTGAAATTCGAGGGTTACTCCGTTAACTGCATGGACCTGAATCTCCGATTCGTTGTATATCTTATGAACATTTTTAATATCAAGCACTTTCATGACATGGAGGTTTTATATTTTATTTTTTATTCCGTACGGATAGCTTCAACCGGGTTCAGTTTCAGAGCTTTTATAGCCGGATAGACTGATGACAGAATTCCTGTTATAATTATCAAAACCGTTACAATGCCAAAGAAACCGGCACTGATCCTGGGATAAACATCCGCCGAATATCCAAGAGCGGCAAATCCTTCGGCATATCTGGAGAGGTCTATTCCTGTATTTGCGGTTAACCTGACGACCAGGAAGCTGACTATCATTCCTGCCACTCCTCCGATGATGGAGAGAAAGACCGACTCAAGCATGATCATTGAAAAGACTTTTTTCTTATTCATACCAATTGCTGTGAGCATACCTATCTCCCTGGTTCTCTCGAGCACGACCATCAGCATTGTATTCAGTATTCCTAAGGCAAGAGCTGCGAGAATAATGATGCCGAATATCAGGTAAAACTGCTGTACCATATCTGTCATCATGGCCAGTTCGGGTTGCAGTTTTTTCCAGTTTAATACTTCCATATCAGGCAGTTTTTCAGCGAGGATGTTGCTTATGGGAACTGTCTCGTCGATATTGTCAATTTTCAGAATGATCTCATGGCATGAACCGGCTGGCAAACCGGTAAGTTTCCTGAGGTCACTGTTTTTAACGAACACCATACTTTTCTCAAAAGCGCTGTTTGCAATATCATAAAGCCCGGTAAGCCGGAACAATGCAACAACCTGATTATTGTCCTTATCGAGGAAGGTGAGTGTAAGTCTGCTGCCCTTATTGTATGTCCAGGCCTCCTTTTTTATTATTGCGCCATATTTTTTAGCCTGCTTTGCAGTAAATACCGAATTCATTTTCTTTATAAACTGATTTTCACCTGTAAATCTCTCACCTTCAATGGGTATTAGCTTATCAATTATTGATTGGGGTATTTCCTTTTCTTTTAGTCGTGAAAGGGTCAGGGAATCTATATTATACCTGATTATCCCAAGATCCTTGGCAAGGTCCTCACCGATATATGCAAGGTTATACCTGGAATCCGTCTCAAAGAAATCTCCTGTTCCGGGTACAATCTTTTTATACAGGCTAAAAACTTTCTTCTCCTTTTCCGGGTCAATGCCCGTTATCTGAACACCGGTACTTTTCAGGGCAGTGTTCGCCATTCCTGTTATAACGATTCTTTCAACAATACCGTCAATTCCGTTAACAGACCTGACTACTGAGTCTATTTCAGCAGGATCATTTATATAAAGCTGAGGATCATCATTGGTCCTGAAATTCTTTCTTGTGATTTGAATGTCCGAGATCTCCTCATTTAATGCATCATCAACACGCTGTTCTATCATACCGTTCATCAGAGCCACAGAAAATACTCCTGCAAATATTCCGATAGTAACAGAAGAGATGACAACCAGGCTTCTGACCCTGTTACGCCATACATTCTTCCAGGCTGTTTTCCAGATCATAATAATTAATTTTATGCTTTTAAAGAGTCGACCAGCTTCATTTTAAATATCTTCCTGACCGGATATATAATTGCAATACAAACAATAAGAGCCACAATTACTGACTGCCACAGAAAGTAATAGTTAACAGGCATGAATGGCATAATCGGCTCCATTCCATAGCTTTCATATACCTTGGCATATTCACCAGAGAACCTGATAGGGTTATACTGTCCAATGATTATAACAGGGAGTGCAAGCGCCGCGCCGCTGAGTATACCAAGCAGACCAATATATATCATTTCAAGTGAAACAATTGCAGCAAGCTTCGATTTCTGCATCCCTATTGCAACCAGAACTCCGAATTCACGTCTGCGCTCCGTTGTCATCATCAGAACCGTACCAAAAATCCCGAAAGCAATTACAAGGTAAAGGATACCAATCATTATAGCACCACTTTTATTATCAGCATCCATCTGATTTATAAGCAGCGAATTCATCTCTCTCCAGCCTAATAATCTCAGCGGAGCAGGGAGCTCTTTGCCAAGCGATATTAAAGTCCTGTTTATTGCCTTATCGCTGTTGTCCTTTACAATAAGGACCATTGAAGTAAGCATGCCCGGAGCATTATAGAAATCCTGGCAAACACCAACAGGCAGATAGACAATTTTGTTATCTATGTCGGGTGTCGGAAGTTTTACTATACCGGCAATCCTGAATTTGGCAGCTGCAGTGGTTCCGTGATATCCCTGTCCGATCATGACCAGTGTATCTCCTATATTAAGATTAAGATACTTAGCCAGATTGTCTCCCAGCAGGGCTTCTTTTTCCCCGGAAGTCAGGTATCCGTTTTTCACAGAAGATACTTTTTCTATAAAAGGCATTATTGACCCTGCTTCCTTATCCTTTATTCCAAGATCAAGCTGCAGTACAGACTCTGAAGTATAGCTTTCACCCAGGAAAAGATCAAGTTTTGATTTGACCCTTTCCGGGATGTCCATTTTTTTTATGGTATCTATTACCTTGTCCGTTAGCCTGTACCTTACAAGCCTGTTCTTTACATTTGAGAGAAGAGTTTCTTTCTCAGGGTCTATACCCAAAACAAGAACACCCTTGGTCAGAGGACCCGTGGAAGCAAGAGCAAATGATTCGAAGCGTGGTACAAGATCAGTGACATTCCTGTCGCTAAGTATGATCTTTTGAATTTCAGGTGTAAAATCAAATGAATTATCAACGATTGAATTATCCTTGAAATCCTCATTCTGCACCTGAATATAACCTGTATATGATTCGATTACATTCCGGAACATATGATCGTATGATCCCAGTTGAAGGGAACGCATCAGCAGGGCAAAAAAAACTGCAAAGAATACTGAAGCTACGGTTATCAACGTCCTTCTTTTATTTCTCCACAGGTTTCTCCAGGCCAGTAGGTAACTTTTCATAACAAATATGGTTAACGTATGCTTTTCATATTCTGCTGTGAGAAAAAGCTTTCACCAATGGGAATATTGAATTTCATCTCTTTTATGATTAAAACCGTGCTTTTCCCGGGTTCATCAACAGGGGTAAGTACTATCTTCGTCTGGATCATCCTACCATCCATATTCTTAATGTCACTTCCAGTCTCTGTCCTCACGAGAGCTCCCTCCTCATCATAATATTCGGCCTTAAGCACCAGGAACTCCTTCTTGTCCACCCACCTGATCTGATGACCCCAGACTACAGCTGCATTCTCCTTTGCAATCATATTTATCCTGTAACACTCCCGACCCTCAATGGTCTCTTCCCCCGTCAACTCGTGTGTATAATCATTCACCACAGATGATTCTTTCATTATATCATCATTTGTATAATCCGAACCCATCCATCCCTGTGACATCATTGAGGGGGGCAGTTTAATCAGCCTGCTTATTGAAGGATTCCAGTTCCACATCTCATTGCCTCTCTTAAGGAAGGACTGCCCTACATCCTTTGCAGGTGCGGTTATCAGCGTCAGAGCATAGTCACTGCCCATTGACCAGTTCTTAAATTCCACTGTCCGTTGCCATGTTGGCCGGATAATTGTCATAGACATAACCATATAACCCGACTTTTCCCCGTTGAATTTCTCGTATGCTTTCCTGATAATATCCTTGGCAGAAAGCTGCTGAGCCAAAACAGGACAACTACCCGAAAACACAAGAAGAGAAACCAGTATGAAAACATTTTTTTTCATAATAAGTCTATTTATACATCTCAATTATTCTGTTAATAGTTTTGTCGTAGTAATTTTTATCAACTTCATCCATATAGATAGTTATCATTGCAAATCCCTCAATAGTATACATGAACATGTTCATGTCGAGAATAGGATCATACCCGTCAGGTTTTATGCCTTTCTTTCTTATAAAGTAGTCCAGTATCTGCTTGCTCAGGTCATCCATAAATTTGAGTCCGCTGCTTGAGTATATCTGCTGAACAGTGTTCACCGGACTCTCACTGAACTTCAGAAGCTGTCCCCTGACCTCCTTCTGCATCAGAAGCTGGTAAAAAAGCCTCCAGAACGGTAGTTTCTCCCTGATTAGCATAAAGAGCTTCCTTATAAACAGTTCAAATTCTTCTTCCGACAAATATCCGTCGTGATCCGGATCAAAATATCTTGCTATTTCATCGAATGACTTACTGATGATCTCCGAGAGAAGTTCCTCTTTACTTTCAAAATAGTTGTAAATGAGACCTTTTGAAATTCCTGCCTGTCTGGCTATCTTACTTATCGTCGTATTATGATACCCTTCACTCGCAAACAGCCTTAATGCGACATCCATTAAGAGTGATTTCTTCTCTTCCCTTATCTCCCTGAATTGTGATGGAGTGCGTGGTGTCATCTTATTTATGACTGATTTCCGTCGTTCATAAGTACTCCTGCAGTTTTATGACTGACCGGTTGGTCAAAATTACACAATATGATTTTAATTTCCAAATTTTTAATAAATAAATATTTAATTATTTACTCTCGGAATGCCCTCGCACCTAAAATACAAATATTTGAACAGAGGTTAACAATTATTCTCGAAAGATTTTTATCTTTATCAGTTGTACAAAAACCAATTTTGCAATGGCAAGTCTCAAGCTTTTACTGGGAATGATCCCTTCGACTTCTAAAATTGAGCAAGCTGAAAAGGCCTTGATAAATGAATTTGAGAAACTACATGTTTTTGCTGGATCTGATCAGCTTGCAAGATTTAACGAACTTGATGGATTAGTCAATTCTTCTGAATTTATTCAGAAAAGAAAAGAAATTGAATCTCTCAGATATAAAGAATCTGAAGAATTTTCACTGGAGAAAGAGTTTTTATCTCTTCAGAAAGCCAAAGACATAGTACTCTATTTCAAGACTATCAGCAGACATGAACTGAAAAGGTTTCAGGAACTTGACGGCTCTGACAAAATTATTTCCTTTGAAAAGCTGGAAGATTTCATTAAGTCTTCCGAATTCAGGGAAAAACAGAAGATGAAACCATTTACTTTCAGGGATACTGAAGAATACAGTAAATTTTTAGAATATAAAGCTCTCCGGAAGGATCGTGAAGTAAAAGCCTACTACAAACCGAAAAAGAAGGAAGAACCGGTCCGGACCAGTATAATAGAAAGATATGAAGAGTTAAGTGCATTTGTTAAATCCCCGGCATTCCTTGCCAAAAAGAATATGAAGCCGATAACCTTTAAGGATTCGGAGGAATACAAAAAACTGCTTGAATTCAAGAGGCTGAAGAGCAGCCCGGAAATAAAGGAATTTTACAGGTTCAAGGCCTCAGGGGAGTATGCCAATTATCTGAATACGCATGGCTCAAAACGTCTTGAAAGGTATGAGGAACTCAAAAAACATATCGCCTCACCGGCGTTCATCGAGAGAAAACGATATCTTCTTGACAAGAAAAGATTTGAAAAGACGGAAATGTTCAGTCAGCTGCAGGAGTATGATAAATTGAAAAAAGAATGCGGACATTATCTGGTACTTCAAGATTAAGGATTCTGACAAATTTGACGTTCTGAAACAGAGGGAGCTTACTTTCAGTGATGAGTTCACAGGCGACAAGCTCGATACCTCAAAGTGGATCACCAATTATTACTGGGGCGACAAGCTGCTCAAAGACAGATACTCTGTAGAATCCGACCTTCATGCCTATACTGAGAAGGATAATTTTGAGCTCAGGAACAGCGTACTGAAAATAATCACAAGACCCCAGAGGGTTTCCGGCAAGGTCTGGACTGCAGATAAAGGTTTCACCCCCAGGGATTTCAGTTATACCTCGGGAATTATCAATTCCGGAGACAGCTTCAGACAGCAGTATGGTATTTTCTCAGCCAAGATAAAGCTTGGAAATCCTGAAGCCAGAAGCGCCTTCTGGATGCTTTCCGACATGATGACTCCTCACGTCGATATTTGCCGGACTTCCAAAGGGAAGGTATGGACCGACCTGTTCACAATAAATCCAGCCATGCCAAGGCTTCGATAGGATCAAAATATGCAAAGGACTTCTTCATATATACCCTCGAATGGACTCCTCATTCGCTGACCTGGATGATAAACAACACCGAGATATTTGTTCAGACTTCCAGTGTACCTCAGGAGCCTATGTACATTAATCTTGCCGGAGGTTTGGATAAGCCTATAAATGGGATGACCTCCATGGAAATTGACTGGGTAAGAGTCTATCAATCAAAATAGAATCTATCTAATATTGGCTGTAAGGAGATTCCTCCCGGCAATTTAAACACACCGGTATCTGCCTGGCTTAGTGATATTGAGTGTTGAAAAAGCCCGTTTTATTTCCACTCCTTTACAGTTAAAGCAATAGGAGCAATCCTGATCTGCAGAGTTTAATTTTAATATCCCACTGAATTATTTTCCTGTATCTGTAACTTTCTGCATTTTCATCCGTCTTTGCATTGAACCCCGTCTATGACAGTTAAAGAATATAACAGATCTGTGGAAGAGTATGCCGATTCGGTTTACCGCTTTATCCGTGGTAACCTCAGGGATGAGGAGAGGGCAAACGATATCGTGCAGGACAGCTATGAAAAGCTCTGGCGCAGTGTGGCAGAAATTGATTACAAGGTTGCGAAATCGTGGCTGTTTTCCACGGCATATAACAATATGATCGACATAATCAGGAAAGAAAAGAAGAATTACCTCTCTTGAACCGGATCATGAAAATGAATTAATCAATGAATCTCACTACAGCGATCTGAATGAAATTCTCAATGAAGCATTATCACGGCTTCCTGAACAGCAGAAAATCTCTGTAATGTTAAGGGATTATGAAGGTTACAGCTATAAAGAGATCGGCGAAATAACAGGATTCAGTGAATCCCAGGTAAAAATTAATATCTACAGGGGACGAATTGCCCTGAAAGATTATATAGGAAAAATCGAAACAGTACTTTAGCCATGGAAATCAACAGATCAAATTATGAAATATGGTTTATTGACTGGCTGGATGGCAATTTAAACAACCTCCAGGCTGAGCAGTTAAAGTTATTCCTGGATCAAAACCCTGACCTCAGGGAGGAATTAAACGATCTGACCCCTGTAAACACTTGTTTCATCAGGCATTTCATTCCGTTACAAGGAACATCTGAAAAAATCATCTTCAGACATTCCCGCATCCCAGTTCGAATATCTATGTGCAGCCTTCTTGAAAATGATCTTAATAATAGCCAGCAGGAAGAACTGAAGGAGATTGTTAATACAGATCCTGACAGGAAAAAAACATTCGATCTGATACAGAAAACCAGACTTTTCCCTCGAAAATTACAATACAAACAAAAGAGACTGTCTTCTGAAACGAAATTCACTTCAAAAAGCCATCTGGGTATCCGTAACAGGTTTAAGCGCCGCTGCCGCAATTGCCCTGATCATAATTACTTTTGCCGTTAAACCTGGCACCGCCTCTTTGAAGGCGGCCAGTCCTGCTCATAACCTTATGTCTGATAGCAAAGTTCAGAAACCATCATCAGCACAGGAAGCGGAACAATACATTACCGACAAAACAGGTTGCTGCTGAAAACAAAGGGAAAAGAGATATGCAGCTTTAACAGGACGGAAAATTCCTTGCCACACATAAAAGGATAACGGACCATTCAATCGATTCATCTTCCAGAAAAATTGATAATCAAGATATTACATAAATAAAATTCCTGTATATGAACATTCAGACATTAAAGCTGAATTGCCGGTAATTCACTTATTGCATCCAATACGGGATTTAATGCATCCTGATATAAGGAGGAAAGAACGACGGGCTGGAAAGTTCATTTCAAAAACTTTCAGGGAAAAGATTCCTGAAAGAAAAGAAACCGGATGAAGGTCCTCTTAAGGGTTATGATATTGCTGAGGCAGGAGTTAAAGGACTAAACAAATTATTTGGATGGCAAATGGCTCTTGAAAGGAAAAAGGATGAAACTGGTCAGCCTAAATCAATTTATTTCAGATCAAAAATCCTGACAGTCAATGCCCCGTCAAAAAAAGAGAGCTTCAGCCGTAACTTTTCCTCTCTCTCTCCGTCCCATTCCTGAAATCAATTAACGAATTTATTTTTAATACCATGAAAAAACTAATTTGGATTTCAATCGCAACCATGCTTACCCTTCCTGTTCTGAGTCAGGAGGAAAAACTGCAAAAACTTGAAAACCTCGAGAATAATACTGAAATTAAAACCGACTCCCTTCATAAAACCAAAAAAGATGAAGGAATCAAGCGGGATACGGTTGTAGTTGAAGTAGGCGATGAGCTTTTCTCTGTAAAGGAAATAGGCGATGAGACCAGGATAAAAATCGGGAAAAAGGAATTCCGGGTTGTTGAAAACAACGACGGTGTTGTAGTATTCAAAAGTTCATCCAAAGATTCGCATAAGTAAAACATTGAACGATTCAAGGGACATATCGGTGGATTTGAATTAGGATTTAACTCCTCTGCTTACAGACTTCTGGAGTACAACCCTGAAGCCCGAGGATAACTATTTCAACCTTAATACAGCAAAGTCGTATACCTGGAATTTTTCGCTTCCCTGCCTTAGCATTGGATTTACAAGGCACTTTGGTATTGCTTCAACCCTTGGAATAAATTTTAATAAATATCGATTTGATGGAAATAATTCCATTGTAAAGGATGAAAACGGGGTAATTGGTCCCTATTATCCTGAACCGGGTATTACATATTCCAAATCCAAGCTTGTCACTACGTACGCAACCCTGCCGCTAATACTCGAAGGACAGATACCTCTCTTCACATAGAAACCGGACGATCAATATAGGAGCAGGAGTCATTGGTGCTGCGAAACTTGGATCACATACCAAGGTTGTCTACTATAACGGTGGCAAGGAGAAAGAAAAACATAAGGATGATTTCAGCCTGAATACTTTTCGCTGGGGAGCCACCGGAAGGATAGGATATGAGTTTTTCCAGATCTACGGCACATGCTATTTCACTCCTATGTTTGAAGATAGTAAGGGACCGAACTCTATCCATTTGAAGTTGGATGCCTTTACCTTTAACAATTAACGCCAGTTTATGACAGGTAAAAGTATCCCCCGGATTCTCTTTGGCTACAATTAGGACAAGTTACCCTCGCTTGTTACCTGTTTGTTCCTATATTTGTGTGAAACAGAAAATTGTAGCCGATGGAACGTGAAATATTAACACTAAGAGAGAAGCGGAGGTACTCTAAGCAGATCATGATTCCGGAGATCGGTCTGGCCGGTCAGGAAAAGATAAGAAATGCCAGAATCCTGGTCGTTGGTGCCGGAGGACTAGGTTGTGCAGTATTGCAATATCTGACAGTTGCCGGTACTGGAAAAATCGGCATCGCCGAATTCGATATGGTAGATGAATCCAATCTGCAACGCCAGGTCCTCTATGGCTCCAACGATGTTGGTAAGCTCAAATCCATTATTGCAAAAAACAGGCTGGAACATCTCAATTCATTCGTTGAGTTTGAAATATTCAATCTCTGTATTGATAACTCAAACGCCCTCAGAACTTTTAAGGATTTTGACATTATTGTTGATGCAACTGATAATTTTGCTCGCCGATACACCATCAGCGATACCTGTGTCAAACTGGGTAAGCCAATGGTTCATGGCTCAATCTATAAATATGAAGGTACTGTATCCGTATTTAACTACAAGGGGGGGCCGACATACAGAAACTACAATCCTACCACAGAAGGTAAAGATTATAAAAATCCCCCTCCGGCAGAGGTCGGTTTGTTTGGAGTACTGCCTGGAATTACAGGGACCTTATGACGAATGAAATAATCAAGATAATTACCGGAACAGGTCAGGTCCTGAGCGGAAAGATCCTCTTATTTAATACTCTGAACAATACTTTCACCACATTTGCCGTAAATAATGCCGGGAGAATCATATAATCGAAAATCTGAAAGCTCCTGAAACAAGAGGGTGATATATTTATACCATTGAATATGAGGCTATTACTTATAAGCAACTCAACAAGTCCCGGAGGACCCTACCTGGGCTATCCGGGAAAAAATAAAAATTTTCTGGGAAAAAATCCGGTTAAAGCTTTATTCATACCCTATGCTGCTGTTACATTTTCATTTGATGAGTATGAGACAAAAGTATCATCCAGATTCCGGGAACTGGGCCATGATATTATATCGATACACCATTTTGCCGATCCTGCTGAAGCTGTTAAAACTGCTTCAGCAATAGTTGTAGGGGGAGGAAATACCTGGAAACTTATTAAGATGATCAGGGATAATAATCTAATGGATGAGTTAAGACAGAGGATGACCCTGGGATACCATATATAGGATGGAGTGCAGGAGCCAATGTTCATGCCCCCGATCAGTACCACGAACGATATGCCTGTTGTTGAACCTGATTCCTTTGCAGCTTTAAATCTGGTTCCGTTCCAGATAAATCCGCACTATACCGATCAGAAACTACAGGGTCATGCCGGAGAGACCAGGGAGCAGAGAATCATGGAATACATTGAGGCAAATCCGGGAGTATATGTTGCCGGACTTCGTGAAGGAACTTTCCTTCTGAGAGAGAGCGGATCGATGAGATTGCTTGGATCCGAAGTGTGAGAATTTTCAAAAAAGGAAAAATTGCGGAGGAATTCGGATCATCGGACGATCTGTCCTTCCTGCTGCATCAATAAATCTTTATATTCTCCAAATGAATTAACTTTGCTACGGCAAATTAACCAGCTGTTCTATTTTTCATGACATGAAAATTGCAATTAAATTACTTAAACTGCAGCGATACTGATTTTTGCAATATCCTTAATACTTTTTGCCGCTGCAAGGCTGATGCAAGATAAAGTTGCAGATATTATCCTTAAATCCCTTAATCACAATATCTCTACCAAGCTGCAAGTAGGATCGTTCAGACTTTCGTTCCTGAGCAAATTTCCCAAAGCCGCTCTGGAATTGAGGAATGTTCTCGTAAAGTCGTCCCCTGATTTCAACTCAGAATCTTTTACAGGAATAAATACTGATACATTGCTGGCGGCCAGGAATGTATCCATTGAATTCAAATTTACCGATATAATCAGGGGCAATTATACAATAGAAAGGATCCGGGCACGGACAGGCCGCATAAACTTCTTCACCGATTTCGGAAGGCAGGGTGAATTATGATATTTCATCGGCAAATAAAAAATCCGGGGCTGATGAATTCACCATCGATCTTCAGAAGGTTTACCTCGCAGATATCAAAACTTATTATAATAACCTCGCAACCAGGCTTATAATAAACGGAGTTGTAAACCGGGGAACGCTTAAGAGCAAGATCCGGGGAAGTTATGTAGGGTTCAGTGCGGAAGGGGATGTTCAGATCGAAAATATCCAGCTCTACAGCACCAGGATCACAAGAAAGATACTTGCCAGGGCAGATATTGATCTTCATAAGACAAAGAACGGCCTAAGCTTCAGTAAGGGCAGCCTGCATATTGACAACTATGAATTCGGCCTGGATGGAACAATATCGGAAGATAACGTTTACGATCTTAAAATAACGGGCCGTAATATTGATATTGCCAGGATCAGGAATTACCTGCCTGACAGATACATTGAAATGCTGGCGGATTATGATCTTCGTGGCATTCTGTTAATTGACAGCAGGATTAAAGGGTTGATGACACGAACAACGAACCCTCACGCCGAAGTGAATTTCCGGCTTGACAAGGGCCGCATGACATATGAGAAAAGTGATCTTGCAATAAATAATATTGCATTCAACGGCTCCTACTCTAACGGATCAAAAAATCGTCCGGAAACAGGTGTTTTTAAAATAAAAGACATGCGGGCAAGGATTGGTTCTGCGGACTACCAGGGGTCATTTTCACTTTCAGGATTAAATGATCCTATAGCTGAACTTATAGTTAAAGGCAAGGTAATCCCGGGTGAACTCAGGGAGTTCTTCGGTATCAGGAATATTTCCGGCGCAAGAGGTTCTGCTGATGCTGATCTGAAATTTTCAGGCAAGATTAATTTTAAAAAGAAATTCGGATTGGCCGATTTTATAGATCTGAAAACGGAAGGGACAATGAATTTCAATTCACTCGACATAGGATTCAATAACAACTCCCTGGTAGCTGACAACATAACCGGCACCTTAGTATTTGACAATTCAATTTTAGCCAGGAATATCAAATTCCTATACAAGGGACAGAAGATCACAGTCAACGGGGAATTTAAAAACCTGCTGCATTGGCTCTACGGAAGTCCGGTCCAGCTTATAGCCAATGCCGATGTTTCCTTCAACAGGCTGATTCCGGAAGCTTTTTTATCTGATCCTTCTCCGACCGGAAAATCTGCTCCGCGAAAAACTGCATTTAAGCTCCCGGAAGATCTGGTTCTTGACATAAATTTCAAAATTGACAGCCTGTCCTACAAGACATTTTCCTCATCCAGGATAACCGGAACAATGAATTACAAGCCAAAGCTATTAACATTTAAATCATTTAATATGAATGCTTTAAATGGATCTATATCCGGTAATGGCTTTATTCTTCAGAATTATAACAAATCAGTTCTTTCAAAGGGGATCTTCAATGTTACAAATGTGGATGTTAACAAGGCATTCATTGCCTTTAAGAATTTCGGGCAGAGCTTTCTGAAGGCGGAAAACATTGCAGGATCCCTTTCAGGTTCCTTTTCACTTCTTCTCCCATTTGATTCGCTGCTCCTGCCTCAGGTCAGCTCGCTTACTGCGGAGGGAAAATACATCCTTGTCAGCGGTGCTTTGATAAACTTTGAACCGGTAAAGGAATTGTCATCATTTATAGAGCTCAGTGAGCTGGAAAATATCCACTTTCAAAAAATGGAGAATGATTTTTTCATAAGGAATAATTATGTCTACATACCACAGATGGAAGTAAGGTCTTCTGCCGTTGATCTTTCCGTAAATGGCCAGCATAGCTTCGATAATGATTATGAATATCATGTTAAGGTATTGCTGTCAGAGATCCTTAGCAGGAAAAGGAAGAAGAACAAAACCAGTGTAACGGAATTCGGCCAGGTTCAGGATGATGGACTGGGAAGAACTTCCATGTTGCTGAAGATAGTTTACAAAGGGGAAGACATAAAAGTTAGTTACGATTTGAAAGCCGCAGCAATTGAGGTAAAGAATAACTTAAATTCGGAAAGGAAAAACCTGAAGACAATACTTAAGGAGGAATACGGCTGGTACAAGAATGACAGTGCCGACATGCAGAAACCTGCAGAGAAGAAACGTCGTTTCAAAGTTACATGGGATGATAAATAGAAAATAAGAATTCAAATTGATCATATACAGAAATAAATCTCTCGGGAAACTGTTCCTGCTTCTCTTTGCCATTTGCATTGGAATGGGTTCGCTCATTTATACACGGAATCTTGTAAGGAAGCTTAAGATGGAGGAGCGGGAAAATGTGCAAATGTGGGCTGAAGCAACTTCTCTGATTTCTGTTGCAGACACGACGCAGGATGTCGAGTTTCTCTCATCGGTAATAGATAACAACAACACTGTTCCGGTGATTCTGGCAGATGAATCGGACAGCATTATTTCCGCCAGGAATTTTGATGCGGAAAAGATGAAAGATCCTAAGTATCTGAATAAGGTGCTCAATAAGATCAAGGACGAAAACAAGCCGATTATGATCAAACTGGAAGGCAATCACTTCAACCGGATCTATTATAAGGACAGCACGATATTAACAATGCTGATATATTATCCATTTATACAGCTTGCAATAATCGTTCTCTTTATCCTTGTCTCATACCTGGCTTTCAGTTCCTCAAGGAAGGCCGAACAAAACCAGTTGTGGGTAGGCATGTCAAAGGAGACGGCTCATCAGCTCGGTACGCCAACCTCCTCTCTGGCAGGATGGATAGAGGTCTTGCGGCACAGACACCCTGAAATTAAAATTACCAGGGAGCTGGCACTTGATGTAGAAAGACTGGAGAAGGTAACAGAGAGATTTTCCCGGATAGGATCAAAACCCTTGCTGTCAAATGAAAATATTGTTCCAATAATAGTACGGACTTTAGATTACCTGAAATCAAGAACATCTTCAAAAGTAAGGTTCAGCTTTGATTACGATCCGCAAAAAGTCGTCATTATTCCGGTCAATCCTGCTCTTTTTGAATGGGTCATCGAAAATGTTCTTAAAAATGCAATTGATTCGATGGAGGGCAGCGGAGATCTGAAACTACGGCTCACAGTATCGGGGAAAAATATAATAATTGATATTGAAGATACCGGAAAGGGTATGCCCAAATCAGCATTTAAAAAGATCTTCAATCCGGGTTTCACGACCAAGCAAAGGGGCTGGGGACTAGGTCTTTCGCTGGCAAAACGCATAATTGAAGAATATCACAGAGGTCGTATCTTTGTTCGGAATTCTGAACTCGAGAAGGGTTCCTGTATAAGGATAATTTTGAATAAGGGTTGACACTAATCACTATATTTGCACCCTTCCATGAGAAGGAAAGATATTGAAATAATGTCTCCGGCGGGTTCATTCGAATCGCTTAGAGCTGCAATACAGGGTGGAGCCGATTCTGTATATTTTGGAGCTGAGCAGTTAAATATGAGAGCCGGATCATCAAATAACTTTACTCTTGACGACCTGAGGGAGATAGTCTCAATATGCAGGAAGAACGGCCTGAAGAGCTATATAACCCTCAATGTTGTGGTGTATGACCATGAGATCGGGCAGATGCGCCGAATTATTGATGCTGCAGCTGATAACGGGATAACTGCTGTAATAGCATCCGACCTCTCGGTGATCAATTATGCATTTTCAAAGGGCATGGAGGTTCATCTTTCAACACAGCTTAATATAACAAACAATGAATCGCTGAAATTCTACTCTCAGTGGGCTGATGTGGCTGTACTTGCCCGGGAATTGAACCTTGAGCAGGTAAGAGGCATCTGCAACGCCATACGGGAGCAGGAGATCAGGGGTCCGGGGGGAGAATACGTGAGGATTGAAATGTTTGTACATGGAGCATTATGCATGGCCATTTCGGGGAAATGTTATCTGAGCCTGCATGAGAACAATAAATCGGCAAATCGCGGAGAGTGCTGGCAGACCTGCCGTAAATCATACATTGCCACCAATAAAGACTCAGGTTACGAAATAGAGATTGACAACCAGTACCTGATGTCGCCGAAAGACTTGTGCACCATAGGTTTTCTCGATAAGCTTACCGATGCGGGTGTGAAAGTCCTCAAGATAGAGGGGAGGGCACGGTCTGCGGAATATGTCAGGGAAGTTACCTCATGTTATAATGAAGCAGTTATTGCGCTTGAGGAGGGAAATTATACCAGGGAAAAGACGGACGCCTGGATGGAAAGGCTGGCACGGGTATTTAACAGGGGATTCTGGGACGGATATTATCTCGGACAGAAGCTTGGGGAATGGAATACCAACTATGGCTCTAATGCAACTAAAAGGAAGATTTATATAGGCAAAATCACCAATTATTTCAGGAAATTGAATGTTGCAGAGATCAAGCTCGAGAACGGAGATCTTAACAAGGGTGATACCATCCTTGTAACAGGCCCTACGACCGGAGCGATCTTTTATGAAGTTGACGAAATCAGGGTAGATCTTGAAATTACTGAAAATGCCAGGAAGGGGGAGCTCTGCTCGGTCAAAACCGCCGAATACCTGCGAAGATCTGACAAGGTCTACAAATGGGTTGATGCTTCCGGGATAAGGAACCTTTGAATACGCATTGTCACCATTTTATTCCTGATGCTGCATCCATGATTTTCCCGGCATTTATCTCAATATCATCGGTATCGGTATCCACAAGGATTAGATTACTGCTATTTTTCTTTTTCAGGCCATAGTGATAGGCTTTATCGTAGTATCCCAGTGTTATCTCTATCGCCTTTGAATAATCACTCCTGTCGACAGCTTTGAGGGCATCTGAAGTATTATCTCCCCCCAGACGTTTGCTGATCTTCAAAATTGAAGTTTTCAGATATTCGGCCGGATAATTTGAATACTCAGCAATAAGCCTGGGTAGTCTCAGCTTTACTTCCATCATCAGGATGACTGCAGGTGCATCCTGCATATTATTATAAAAACTGTCAGGAATGAATACTGAGCCTATGCTCCGGCTTTCATCCTCGATCCAGAAGGGAAAATTGATATCATTTTTTTTCCAGCTATCGTAAAGCAGGTTTGCAAAATGTTCGGTGGATGGCTGGGGCAGCTCTCCAAGGGCCCCGAATGCAGATCCCTTGTGGTTTGCTAGCCGCTCAAGGTCAACGATCTGCTGACCAGCTGACTGAAGATACCTGAGAATATGACTCTTACTGCTTCCGGTAAGACCTCCCAGTACTATCATCCTCCTCTTTTCCGAGAGCTTATCCAGTATATAATTTCTGTACGATTTGTAACCCCCTTCCAGGACCTCAGTTCTGATATCTGCAAGCGAAAAGAGCCATGCCATTGCCTCGGATCGCATACCACCCCGCCAGCAATGTAAAAGCAGTCTCCCTTCTTTCGAGAGTGAAAGAGCCTGAGCAAGCTTATCTTTCATAACAGGACCCGAAAGCTCCAGTCCTTTAAGAATTGCAGGGATCCTTCCCTCTTTTTTGTATCTGATCCCAACAGCTTCCCTTTCACTGTCATTGAAAAGGGGAATATTGACAGCTCCGGGTATATGGCCTGCCTTGAATTCTGAAGGGGATCTTACATCGCAAAAAGGGATGTTCTCAGCAAGTTCCAGAAATTTTTCAATCTGTATTTTATCGGAATTCATTATTTCAATTCGAAACCGGAGCTTTTATACAATTACTGACCCGGGATTTACTTTCTGAAATAGGTAGCAATGAGCCTTTTCAGTTCATCTATTCTCACCGGTTTTGAAATAAAGTCCCTTATTCCTGAAAGTTCTGCTTTTCTTTTTGACTCAGGCATATTATCAGCAGTAAAGGCAACTATTAAAGTTGATTTGTCGAACTCCAGAATTTTCTGTGCCGATTCGAACCCATCCATCTCAGGCATAATCAGGTCCATTAATATAAGGTCATATTTTCTTGTCTTTGCCTGTAAATATCCCTGGTACCCGTCGTTGGCAATATCAAATGAATAGCCAAGGCTTTTCAGCATTGTCCCAATGACCTTCTGATTCATTATATTATCTTCAACTATCAATATGTTGATATCGGTTCTGACCTGCTCTTCGGTACCAGCTTTAGTCTGGTCCTCAATAAACGGGAAGCTGCTTTTTATGATATCGAGCATATCGTTTACAGCAAATGGCTTTATAAGATAATAATCAATACCTAAAGTAATGCACTTTTTGTAATTTCCCTTCTTATCATTGCCGCTGATGAGAAAAATAATAAAGTTGTCCGAAAGAGAATTTTTCCAGATTTCATTTGCCGCTTCGAAACCATCAAACTCCGCATCGTCAAATATAACCACAAGTCTGAACCTGTCATCGGGATAATTCATATTCTTCCTGATCTGGTTTATGGTTGATGTCTGGAAAGTAGTTATTGAAACTGCTAACCCAATCTTGTGCAGATTTCCGAGCACCTCCTCATCCCTGTTCTGATTACCTGTAATAACAAGGGTTTTGATCTTGTCATAACTTCGTATATCCTCGAAGGAAAGATTTTTGATCTGTCTGTCATTTGAATATGTGACAATGGTAAATGAAACTTTTGTACCCTTGTCACCTGACAGGCCGGAAGGGCTTTCGGCATGAAGCTTCCCTCCCATCATCTCAACGAGTTGCCTTGACAGTATTGTCCCGAATGCAGATCCTTCGTTCCTCATGGCAGCCTTTGATTCAATATTAATATAGTCGCCGAAAATCTTTTTCAGGTTTACCTTATCGTAACTAAGCCCTGTATCGGATAATTCGAACCCAACCGTCACCATTCCGTTTTCCTCGTGTTTTACAAAGCATTTCAGCCGGATTTTACCCTTGCTGGTATTCCTGACAGAATATGAAAGAAGATTGCTGAGAACCTGCCTCAGTCTGTATGGGTCGCCTATTATGCTTTCGGGAACATCCTCATCCACAATGGAGATTATCAGGGGATCATTATCGGTTATATAGGTTTTTGCGAGATCGGTACAATAAGTTATCTCCTCACGGATGTTGAAGGGGATCTCATCAAGGATCATTTTACCTGATTCAATCCTGGAGAAGTCAAGGATATCGTTGATAATGTTGAGAAGCACCTCAGTTGACCGCCTCAGCAAACGTATTATTTCCACAACTTCAGCGGAATGGTCAAACTTATTGAGAACGTCTGTCATGCCTATAATACCATTCAGTGGTGTGCGTATTTCATAGCTCATCCTGGTAAGGAACTCTGATTTGGCAATATTGGCTTTTGCTTCCTGTTTCCTGGCAGATTCCAGAAGAGTGACATCGATCAGCATTTCCATTGTGGACTCCTCTCCCATGTATACTATAGGGATGCTGTTCCTGAAGAGAACGGTTTCTCCTATCTCCTTCTTGATAATTACAAACTGCTCGGGGTTAAAATTGTCGCCGAAGTTTTTCAGAAAATAGTCAATGTCATCAGGCATGGAATTCTCAGGGAAGATCTTACCCTTCATCGCTGCCTCGTCAGGATATGAATACAGGTTTGCAGCTTCTTTGTTTGCCTTTATTATTTCCCTGTTCTTATTGTGTATTATGACTCCCACAGGCATTTCTTCGATCAGTCTGACAAACATTTTTTCAGAGGTCTCAAATCTTTTCATTTCCGATTTCAACCTTTTAAAATACCGCAAGAAAATAAATATTATAAGCTGAACCAGGAGAAGGGTTCCAAGGACTATGAACAGCGAGTTTCTTATAATATACTTATGGAAAAAATCGGTCGGTGCCGAAAATACAAGTCCCAGGTCTCTCTGAAGCAGCTGTGTCGAATAAAATGAAGAGATGATCTCCCTTCTGTTTCCCGTCTATTACTGCTTTATGCGTCATATGTTCGACCGATCCGGTTGCAAGGCTTTTAGTTATAACATCAAGCCGTGAGTAATCGATCCTGCTTTCACTATTGTCGTAAATAATCTGATCTGAGTCGCTGACTACCCATTGCCACTGGTAATCCTTGAGATTGAATTCCGTGAATATTTCGGAAAAGTACCGCTTGAAATCAATCGTGGCCACTATGTTACCAATTACAGCATTGTTCTCAATTATGGGTAGTACGTAGTAATATTTGTGATTGATTGTTGTCAGTTCCTCCCTGTCCTGCATTTCTGCCTGTTCGCGAAGTACGTATGAACTCTCGAGCCATTCGCCGGAGGCACTTTCAGGATCATTCTTCTTCAGGGTAAACTCATGCTTTTTATTGTCAAAAACCCTTAATCCCGTAACAAAGTTCTGGTATTTAGTAAAGAAAAGCTTCATTCTCTCCTTTGTCTGGTACTGCTCCCGGGGATCCGTAAAAAAGAGATTCAGGTCCTCATTAAACATTATCTGGTTAAAATCACTCGAGAAAGTATAATTTGTATTGTCAACAGAAAGTCCTACTATCTGAACCTGCCTGTCAAGGAGTTCGCTGATATAGCGGATTTGCTTATTGTACAGGTTTTTATAGTAAACAAAATTCATGAGAAGTATTAACAGAAAGGCCGAATAAACTATGATCAATATTTTTCTCATGAGGAAAAATTATTTATTAATTCAAGAAATATAAAGATAGCTTTTAAACTTTTACCGGCAAATTACCTGTATTTTCGATTATCTCCCTCCATGATATTCAGGTAGCTCCGATAGCGCAGAAAATCGATCTCGCCGGCTTCAACTGCTCTTCTCACGGCACAATCCGGTTCATCGAGATGGAGGCAGTTATTGAATTTACAATTTTTTGATATCCTGAATATTTCACGGAAGAAATGGTATATCTCATTGCGTTCCATATCGACCACACCAAAGCCTCTTATCCCGGGAGTATCAATGACAAAACCGCCGAAAGGCATAGGATGCATTTCAGGAAAAGTTGTTATATGCTTTCCCTGCTTATGAAAATCTGAGATCTCGCCAGTTTTAAGGTTGAGGCCGGGACTGAGAATATTGAGCAGCGTAGACTTGCCCACACCGGAATTTCCGGAAACCAGGGTTATTTTCTTTTTTATCATCTCCCTGAGTGCATCAAGACCTTTCATTTCCTTCAGGGAGACAGGAAAGCACTGATAACCTATCTTTGCATACATTAATTCTATGTATTCCATTTTTTCTGATTCCCTGTCGCAATAAAGATCAGTCTTGTTAATAATAATGGTGGCCGGGATACGGTAAGCTTCGGCAGTAATCAGGAATCTGTCAATAAATTCAACGGGGGTCTCCGGATGTATTATTGTGATCATTAGGAAAACCTGATCGACATTAGCCGCAATTATCTGATACTGTTTTGAAAGATTGGAAGCTTTTCTGAGAATATAATTCTTCCTGTCGAGCACCTCTGTTATGATGCCTGAATATGATTTAGTGTCATAGTCAAACAAAACATTATCTCCCACCGCAACGGGATTGGTAGTATGCAGTTCCTTTATCCTCAGCTTTCCTCTTATTGAACAGTCCAGTATTTCCCCATTCGGACGGAGGACCCTGTACCGGCTTCCCGTTGATTTTAAAACAACTCCCTTTTCCAAAAAATTTCTATATATGATAAAAGCAGAAACGTCCGAAATGGAGGTCTCTGCCTGCATTCCCATTCAAAATTAACTATCCGATGCCATCAGCAGGAAAGGTTTCATTTCAAAGCTATGGTAATAGGGTCTCAGTCGTTCAATATTATAATAGTCTGAAACTTTAATAATCTTCTTGGTTGCGGTAACTACATCTATGGGCAGATTATCGTATCTCCCGTTTTTAAGAACGACGATTCTGCCATGCACTCCCTTCAGGATAAGATCGAGTGCAAGATTTCCATAAGCCATGGGTACAATTGAATCGAGCGCATCCGGATCTCCGCCGCGAACCATATAACCAAGTTTCTGATTTATCACGTTTATTGTTTTCCCATTGTTGTATTTCGCTGACAGATCTTTAAGTTTTGCAGAGACCATATCGCCAATACCTCCCAGTTTTGCATGCCCATATGCATCTTTTTCACTGTCGGCGAATACCATTTCCCCGCCCTTGAACATTGCACCTTCTGATACCAGCACAACAGAATATTTGCTAGGGTTATGATTTCTGTCTTCGACCAGAAGTTGTGTGAGCAATTCAATATCAAACTCATATTCGGGAATAACGCATCTGTTTGCGGCGCCGGCCATTGTAGGAAGCATAGCTGTGAAGCCTGCATACCGGCCAAAGACCTCCAGTACCAGAAGTCTCTCGTGTGAACCGGCGGATGTTCTCAGGCTGTTAGTCATCTGAATGGTTCTGGTTACACAGGTACTGAATCCGATACAATAATCAGTTCCCGGCACATCATTGTCCATTGTCTTCGGAATCGCTACAACATTTACCCCCATTTTATAGAGATGAACGCCATAACTCAGGGTATCATCACCTCCTATGGGAATCAGATAATCGACACCAAGCCATTCGAGGTTTTTGATGATCTCCGGAGTAAGGTCATTTATTTCGGCATTATAAGTATCCTGAAGGTGTTCCGGAACGCTGCCCTTTGGCATATGGCTGGGCCTTGTCCTTGATGTATGCAGAAAAGTGCCGCCGGTACGGCCTGCCTTGTTTACAATGTCATCGGTGAGCACCTGGAAATTATTGCTGTTATCCGCCTTGTGGTCTTTAATAAGCTCAGATATGCCAGCCCATCCCCTTCGCAATCCAATTACCTTGTAACCTTCCCGGTTAGCCCGGATCGTCACTGCACGTATAGCCGGGTTAAGTCCCGGAACATCCCCTCCTCCGGTAAGAATTGCAATAATACCTTTATTTTTGATAGTTGCCATGGTTGTACATTTTAGAATGAATTAAATCATAACCGCCACTAAAATTACTCTAAAGCAGTTAAATAAACAATTATTCAATCTTATTTAAGATTGCCATGTATAACGATCAGATACCAGTATTCGAACCGGAGTTTGAGCAGGATCCGGAGAATTTACAAGATCAGGCAATATTTCAATGAATGCTCCCGCGGATCATTCCTGATCATCCCATTCCAGGATCCTGAAGAAATCATATTCCTCGGGTTTCTCCACGTATTTCCTGGCTCCCTTGTAATCTGCCTTTGTTATATAATGGAGATTATTCCTGTAGATGAGCTGAACATTTTCACTGTCAACATTGACAAGCCTTGGCTTAACTTTCCCGTTTTCATCCTCAACATCCTTGAGTAATAGCGGGGAAATACCGCCTTTTCTGTCAACTGTGACCATGCAACCCGTATTTCCATCCTTGAACAGCTTATAAACACCGAGTCCGAGCCTTGTGGCATAACTTAAATCGTAGGCAATGGGACGGCAGCATCTTAATTCATACCCCATCTCATTGGGACGTGATTTCACATTAATTCTGAGCCCTTTGAGAGCCTGCTGTGTCAGCATATTAAAGATGTGGGATTTGCTTACATTGCCCAGTTCAGGATGACCATGATCATCAAAGGTGAAATTTATTCCTGTTTCAATAATCTCCTGTTCACTCA
This sequence comes from uncultured Bacteroidales bacterium, assembly GCA_963789465.1. Taxonomy (GTDB): domain Bacteria; phylum Bacteroidota; class Bacteroidia; order Bacteroidales; family VadinHA17; genus LD21. The sequence goes on along the minus strand of CAWBLL010000015.1, from coordinate 101,373 downwards.
TAAAATGAAAAACCCCCTCTGAAATTATTGCAACGCCATAATCAATTCCGAGCAGTCTTCTCTTCACCATTGAGGATATGACCAGTTTGGTAATTTTATCAAATGTGATCTTGGTCTTGTTGAATATTTCAGGAATGATTATCATCGGGTAGTGGCAGGCTGTACCTATTCCGAATGCCAGGTGACCTGCTTCCCTTCCCATGGCTGAAACTACAAACCAGTTGCCACTGGTACGGGCATCTTCATATATTGTAGTAGCCAGACGAACGCCCTCCTCCTTTGCAGAATGATAGCCGAAGGTTGGTGTACCTTCGGGCAAAGGCAGGTCATTGTCGATTGTTTTCGGAACATGAATGTTCTTCACATCCAACTTCTGTCCGCTCAAATATTTTGAAAGACGATTGGCTGAGGAAGCAGTGTCGTCGCCACCGATAGTAACCAGAAGCTTGACATTATTCTTCTTAAAGAAATCAACCTTGAACTCCGTATCCTTCGGTTTGTGCCTGCTCATTTTAAGAGCTGATCCACCACGGCTGTAGATCTGATCCGCAAATTCAAAATCCAGATACTCATAATCAGGTTCAGAAGCAAAAAGTGATTTGTATCCTCCATTAATTCCCAGTACTGAATACCCGTTTTGCAAAAATATCTTGGTAACTGCGCTTATAACTGTATTAATTCCGGGAGCAGGCCCGCCGGCACATAAAATTGCAACTGAATCTTTCATGGTTTCTTCTTTCATTTCGATTATACAATAAATAAATAATTGTTAATATTAAAATTCTGCAGATAAAATTATTTAAAGGTCACAAATATGAAAATATCTTTTCAATAAACCTCCCGGAACAACTCTATTTTTCAACCATATTTCGTTTAAGATGCTATTGAATTCGCGGATCGGCAGAAGCATGAGTTTTTTGAATAATTTTGTGAATTTTTAAATCTGAAGGTAAAAAAGCTCAACCGATATGCTGCTTAAATTAAAATGTGTTACATGAATTGTGAAGTATAACATGGCAACGCGGGCTAAAATATCTATATTGCTAAATTTCCAATTCTTATGACTGAAGCTGATGGATACGAAAAATAATGAAGGAGGACCTTCGGTTTTAATTACCGGCGGCAGCGGCCTTGTAGGCAGGCAGCTTTCATCGCTGCTTTTGTCTCAGGGTTTCGATGTTTCTGTCCTCTCCAGAAATACACATTCCGAAGGCAAAGCAAGAGTCTACGGCTGGAATCCTGAAAAGGAAATTATAAACCCGGAAATATTTAAGGGAGTCGACTATGTGGTGCACCTCTCGGGAGCCAGTATAGGAGAGAAGCGGTGGACAAAAAAAAGAAAGAAAGCTATTGTCAGCAGCCGGATATCATCAGCCAGGCTGCTGCATAAAATCATTACAGAAAACCACATTGATATCAAAGCCTTCATATCTGCCTCAGCAATTGGATATTACGGAACTGTTACATCTGAAAAGATCTTCTCTGAGGAAGATCCCCCTTCCGAAGATTTCCTGGGGACAACCTGCAGATTATGGGAAGAGGAGGCTGATCGTTTCGAGCATTCGGGGATAAGAACAGTAAAAATACGCACTGCGGTAATTCTCTGGAAGAATGACATTGCCCTTGGCAGGCTGATGAGGCCGGCCAGATTTGGAATTGTTGTACGACTGGGAAGCGGAAGACAGTATTTTCCGTGGATCCATATGGACGATCTGTGCAATATCTACCTTAAGGCTTTGAGGGATGATTCCATGCGTGGTGTATACAACGCGGTTGCTCCTGAACACATAAACCACGATAATTTTGTAAGGACAATGGCGAGAGTAATGCGAAAGCCGGTTTTTCTGCCACGCGATTCCGCCGATAATATTGCGGGTTGCATTGGGAGAGATGTCTGAAATTGTACTCAAAGGGAGCAGGATATCCGCGGAGAAAATCATTAAATCAGGCTACTCATTCCGCTTCAACAGGCTGGAGGCTGCTCTGCAGGATATCATTGGCATTTAGCCTCTTTTTGAGATGATTTCGAGTTTATCGATATCAACTACCTCGATTGTCTTGCCGAATACCCTGATAATACCCTCTTTTTTAAAATCGGACAGGGTTCTGATAACATTAGCAGTACTCATTCCGATATAGTCAGCAATCTCTTTTCTTGAAACAGGAAGATCGAAAACCCTGGAATTATATATCTCATTTGTAAAGTAAAGCAATACAAAGGCCACTCTTCCAATAAGGTTCTTCTGTCTTATATTGAGGGTCTGGTTGATAATCTTATCATTGATCATTGAAATTTTGGAAAGAAGCCCCATGGCAAAGCCGCCGTTTCTTTGGAAAAGCTCCTTGATAAAATCCAGCTGGATAAGGCAAACAACAGAATCTTCAAGCGCCGAAACCGAATATTGATACCTCTCTTCCGAAAAAATGCTCATATTGCTTACGAATTCGAATGGACGGGTTATTGTAATAACCTGTTCCTCACCAGTGGACGTCCTGCGGTAAAGCTTAACCAACCCGCTTTTAAGGTATTTGAATTTGACTATTTTCTCACCTTCATGATTAATTACTTCTCCCTTTCGGAATGCCTGCTCTTCCTTGTTTGCACATAATTCGTCTATTGAATTCTCGTCGAGATATGAGAAAACTATATTACGAAATTCGCAATTTTCGCAGACACAGGGCTTTTTCTTTTCGTTCACCTCAATATGTATTTTCGCAAATTTACCATTTTCCTGATCATTATATCAATATCCAATTTGTTTTATTGCCAAATTTGGGCCTAATTTGGGGACTTGATTATAAATTTCTTCATTATACATCAGTAAATGATATACAAAACTGACTACCATATGCATTCCACTTTCAGTGATGGCCGGTCGTCTCCAGAGGATTATATTGCTCCTGCCCTGGCTGCAGGATTAAGGGAAATAGGATTTTCAGAACATCTTACACTATTTAAGGAGCCTGAGGAATGGAATATGAATCCTGCAAACATTTCCGCCTATATTGATTACCTTGAATCTCTCCGTAAAGAAACAAATGAAATCAAAATCCGGACTGGTCTTGAAGTTGATTACATAGAAGGAAAAGAAAATGAAATCAACAATTTTATTTCCTCATTCCCACTTGATTATATTATTGGTTCGGTCCACTATCTGGGTGAAAAAACGGTGGATTTCGGTCCTGAATTTTATGAAGGAAGAAACATTGACCAATTGTTTGAATCGTATTTTGAATCGGTTTTCAGGGCCGTTGAATCCGGACTATTTGATATAATCGGACATTGTGACCTGATCCGGATTTTCGGTTACAAGCCAGCCGTCGATCTGGAACCGCTCTACAGAAAGCTGGCCATGACAATGAAGAAGTACGATGTTGTCTTTGAGGTGAATACAAATGGAAGAAACAGGCCTCTTGCGGATTTTTATCCTGACAGAAAGTATCTGAATATATTCCATGAAGAGGGTGTCCCGGTATGTGTGAATTCAGATGCACATATGCCAGCCAGGGTGGCGCAGTACTTCGATGAAGCCTATGAACTTCTGAGATACATGGGGTTTACGGAAATGGCTGTTTTTGAAAAAAGGGTAAGAAAAATGATTCCGTTTTGAAAATTTTATGAAGCAAAAATATGTTCCAGGAAGATCTTTATTCCAATGGCAATCAGAATCAGGCCTCCTATGATTTCCACTTTGTTGCCAAGTTTTTCACCAGCTGATTTGCCAATCCTGATTGCAGTCATTGAGGCAATAAATGTTACTAATCCTATCAGGATACCGGCTTTCCAGATCTTTACTTCAAGTATTGCAAAGCTTATGCCTATGGCAAATGCATCAATGCTGGTCCCTACAGCTAGAGTGATCAGAACCAGCCTGTTACTGTAATTTTTTGAAACCGATTCATTTTCTGATTTTTTAATTCCCTCGAAGATCATCTTTCCTCCGAGAAAAGAGAGCAGCAGCAGGGCTATCCAGTGATCCGTTGACCTGAGGGAATTCGAAATTATTGATCCGAGAAAATAGCCAAGAATAGTCAGGCCGCCCTGAAAAACGGCTAAAAGTGAAGCGACTTCAATGGCCTGCCAGAAAAGGATTTTGTTCCTGATAACACCCAATGACAATGAAACCGCAAAGGTATCAAATGATAAGCCCAGAGCTATAGCCAGAATCGTGAAATTATCCATTTGACAATATTGAATCCGGCAAATATAATATAAATCATCTCTTAAAGCTTTCTGGATCCGATTGTATATATTTGAATATCATAAAAATTCCAATGAGGGTTGTAATTCAGCGCGTGAGCAGGGCTTCCGTCACTATAAAGAACAAGGTGAAATCGGAAATCGGCGGCGGGCTATTGATTTTTGTCGGCATTGAAGAGACCGATAATGACTCTGACATTGAGTGGTTATGCAACAAGATAGTTCAGCTCAGGATCTTTAATGACAACAATGAAGTAATGAACCTGTCGGTTCAGGAATCAGGCGGCAGTTTACTAGCCGTCAGCCAGTTCACTCTTCATGCAAAGACAAGGAAAGGCAACAGGCCTTCATATATCAGGGCTGCCCGTCCGGAAATTGCCATACCACTCTACAACAGGTTCATTGACAGGCTTTCGCAGCTTATGGGAAGGGAGACGGCTTCAGGGGAATTCGGTGCGATGATGCAGGTCGAACTTGTTAACGATGGCCCGGTAACCATAATAATCGATACAAAAGAAAAGACATAAATAGAAAGAACTGGCCGTCAACCTAAGGAGCCTGAAAAAAGGTTTCCAGGGAGGATCAATATAGGCATACGGAAATTAATGTTGAAACTGAGTTAGTTCATGATAGTTTGAGGATGTAGAAAAAGTCTTTTTAACCGCGAGTGCGCAAAGGTTTATGCAAATCCCGATAGCTATCTGGATATGCGTATTCTCTTTGTGACCTCGGAGCCTGCCCCGATCGAAGTATCGGGGGTTAATGGATTTTGACTTTTTCTACACCGCCAAACTTTTTTAATCCACTTAGTTACAATACAACTCTTAGGTTGACGGCTATGCGCAGGATCCCCGAAACAATAAATTATTGTGACCCTTAACGACAATACCTCAAAGAAAGCAGTACTCCTTGTTGCAACTTTTGCAGCATTCCTTACCCCCTTTCCTGGCTCAAAGGTCAGGTAATCCTTGTGTGCCGGTATCAAGTACAAATTTCCAGCTCCCGTCAGACTGCTTCTGCCATATGGTTATATATGTTCCCCTGCTGATCTGGCCTGTTGCCTTGTCAAGTGAGCTGTGAAGCCCATAGGTATAGCCGAGATCGCCGCTTTCCGAGATCTTTTCATAGAGCGGTTCCCAGCTGAGAACAAATGAAGTGTCGCTCTTGCCGGCGAACCTCTCCCTGAGAGCTTCTCTCCCTTTTGAGGGAAATGAATTATCACGAAGGATAACTCCGTCGTCAGAGATATAAAATAGAAATGCACTGAACATCCCCTCCTTAACCGACATATCTGAAAAGGCCCTGTCAGTCTTTAACAATGATCCGGCAGGAGTAATTCTGCTTCCATGTGTACAACTTAAAATAAAAATTAAATTAAATATAAATCCAAAAAGCATTATATTGATCCCGTTATTTTTTCTCATATTGCATTTATTATGATTTAATGTAACAGATTAGATATGACAAAACTATACCAAAAGCTCATAAAATTGTGTCCCTCCGAGACAGAAATAAAAAAGGGGTTAAAAAAAGTATTTGTATCAGCTCCATCAAGTCCAGATAAACATATGCTGATGAGCATTTTAAATATGATTGACCTCACGAGTCTGAATACGACGGACAATAAAAGCCATATAATACATCTTACAGGGAGGGTGAATAGTTTTTCAGGACGTTATTCGAACATTCCAAATGTTGCTGCAATCTGTGTTTATCCGAATTTTGTACCTGTAGTCAAGGAAAAATTATCTGTTAAGAATATCAGGATATCTGCTGCTGCGGGAGCATTTCCTTCTTCCCAGACTTTCAGGAGCATCAAGGTTACCGAATGTAAGCTTTCGGTGGAAGCCGGTGCTGATGAGATTGATGTTGTCATACCGGTAGGTTCTTTTCTGGGGAATGATTTTGCCGCTGTCGCCGACGAAATCCGCGAGATAAAGGCGGCCATAGGAGATAAGATACTAAAGGTAATTGTGGAATCAGGTCTGCTGGGCGGCTATGAGCAGATATTCAAAGCCTCGATGATAGCCATGGATGCCGGTGCTGACTTTATTAAGACTTCTACAGGTAAAACCCCCGTCTCAGCCACTCCTGAAGCAGCCTTTGTAATGTGCAAGGCTATTTCTGATTTCTATTCCGAAACAGGCATAAAGGTCGGTTTTAAAGCAGCCGGTGGTATTTCCACATCCGGGGATGCGGTCAGCTACTTCCATATTGTAAGGTATTGTCTTGGAGAAGAATGGCTCAATAATTCCCTTTTCAGAATCGGATCAAGCAAGCTTGCCAATAATATATTATCCGGGATATCCGGTTGCCCCAGTGAACATTTCTGATTAAAAACTCTTTCCGGGGTTAAGAAAGGAGTAGATCATTTATCATTACTTTTGTGGATTGTATTTTAATGATAATGCTACTTCCATATAAGGAAACTGTACAGGACACTATTCCGGTAAAAAATATTCAGCTCCGGGACTCGGTCAGGCTAAAACCTGATTCGGCATCTGTTTTTAATATCCCTGCAGGAACTGATTCCATACCACCTACCTTGATAAGGAGAAAGACAGTTCTGCCGGTGATAGAGATCACTGACACCGTTTCTGTCTGCAAACGCAACAGTATTGAGGATGTAACATTTTATGACACCAATAACCTTATCACAAAGTTATATTCCTCTCATACCGACCTTTTTCCCTTTCTGTTTACCCAGAAGGGCAGGAAGATCCGTCAGTCGGAAAAAGCAATTCTTGTAAAACATCTCAGGCCGGGTGATGAAATTCCTGAAAAACCCATCCATGGTGACTGGATACTCGTTATAATTCTTTTAGCGACATTGTTTTTCGGCATCATCAGGAAATCATCCGACAATGTTCTTCACAGTATTGAAAAATTTTTCCTTTTCAGGGGAGTCAGTGACCCATGCCGCAAGGGATACAGGAGGAATATTCACTCTGGAATCCACAATTAAAAATCTAATATCCTTTTTCGTTCTTGGTCTTTTCTGCTATTCATCTGCCTCATACCACAATCTTATCCCAACGTCCATCTCCGGCTATACGCTTCTGGATAATATCAGTTCTCATAATTATTTCAGCAGTGACAATAAGACATTTTGTATGTCTCATTACCGGGGCTGTCAGCGGGGAACGCGAGGTATTCAAGGAATATCTGAACAACATTTACCAGTTTTACCGATTTAGTGCAGCTCCTCTCTTTGTTGTGACAGTATTTATGTCGTATACTACGATACTCTCGCTAAATACGCTATATACGACTGGTATTATTATACTTGGGATTCTCTATCTGATAAGGGTTTTACGTCTGCTTATAATTTTTATAAACAAGAATATTTCATTATTCTATTTGATTTTATACCTTTGTGCGCTGGAAATTCTGCCTGTTTTGGTATCAATGAAGTATATTTCAGGCCTTTCTTAGTATTGGCGAGTGTTACTTTGAGTGTGAAAACTAAACTGTAAAGAGTTGAAAATAAGGAAGATTTTAGTATCGCAGCCAGAGCCAAATAACCCGAAATCTCCATATTTCGAACTGGCAAGAAAATACAACCTGAAAATTGATTTTAAACCGTTTGTTCAGGTTGAAGGGATATCGTCAAAAGATTTCCGACAGCAAAAAATCAATATACTGGACTTTTCTGCTGTCATATTCACAAGTAAAACCGGAATTGATCACTTTTTCAGGATATGTTCTGAAGTTAGATCCATTGTTCCTGATACTATGAAGTATTTTTGCATTACCGAAAATGTTGCTTACTATCTGCAGAAATATATTGTCTACAGGAAACGAAAGATTTTCCATGGGAAGGCAAAATTTCAGGATCTGATTGATGTCATAGTCAAACACCGTGATGACAACTTCTTTGTCCCGCTGTCAGAACCTCATAATGCAGAAATACCTGAAATGCTGGACAGGAATCAGATCAAATACTCGATCGGAACTCTTTACAGGACTATCAGTACTGATTTTTCAAATTTAACTGATTTCGATTACGATATCCTGGTATTTTACAGCCCGTCAGGGATAAAATCTCTCAAGGAAAATTTCCCGGAGTTCAAACAGGGGGAGATGAAAATTGCAGCTTTCGGACCAACAACCGCTTGTGCAGTTGAAAATGAAGGACTCCGCCTCGACATCAACGCTCCCAATCCAAAGGCTCCCTCAATGACCATGGCCCTTGATGATTTCCTTAAAGATTTTAACAGGAATTACAAGTAAGACACCTATCATCCATACTGATCTGCCCTGAAGTAGCGGGAAAAGTTACCTGCAGTGCCTTCAGAGCCGGTTTTTTTAATATGAAGACCAGCAGGGAAACATTTGACAAGTCTGAGAGACTATGCAGCACCAAAATCATTTCAGGACTGTTCGAAAATGGCAACATTTTTCATACCCGGTTATTTAAGGTTGTCTGGAATAAAAGTCCTGTTGTGCTACCTTCCCCTGCCCAGGCAGCATTCAGCGTTTCCAAAAAAGGTTTCAGACTGGCAGTAACGAGAAATCTAATCAAACGAAGGATCAGGGAGGCATACAGAAAAAACAAAAAATCCTTCTATGAATCTCTCTCGTCAGAGAACAAACAGATAATCATGATGGTTATTTTCAAGGGTAATTCTGTACCGGATTATCAGTCAGTCGAAAAATCAGTAAAGGATATGCTTGGCAGGCTTTTATCAGAGATTAGGGTAAATGCTTAAATTGTATAAAAATCAAATCCACAACCGAAAATTCTTATTACTTTCGTCACTCGAATTTTAAGTTTCAGTAAAAATGAAAAGAATAAATAAAAGTAAGATAATTATTGTACTTACCCTCCTGCTTATTGCAGGAACCAGTACCGGATTTCTGGTCACACAGGAAACCAGGGATTTCAGGATAGCTAAAAATCTCGATATCTTCTTCTCTCTCTTCAGGGAGCTAAATACCTTTTATGTGGATGAGATCAACCCTGATAAGCTGATAAAGTCAGGCATTGACGATATGTTGAAGACACTCGATCCATATACAGTATACTATCCTGAATCGGAAATTGATGACTTCACCTTCATGACGACCGGGAAATACGGTGGCATCGGTTCAACGGTCAGAAGCAATGGCGTCTATACCATCATAAGTGAAGTTTACAAGGATTTCCCGGCCGACAAGGCCGGAATCAAGGCAGGCGATCTGCTCAAGTCAGTAGACGGAACTTCACTGAAAGGCTTGTCGACGGAAAAAGTGAGCGAAAAACTCAAGGGAAAACCCGGTACTGATATTGACATTACACTGGAAAGAAACGGAAAGGATATCGAATATAAGCTCAAGCGTGAAAAGATAACAATGCCGCCTGTTCCCTACTATGGAATGATCGATTCCAAAACAGGCTATATACGCTTCACCGGTTTCACTCAGAACTGCATCGAAGATGTCAGGAATGCAGTTATAAAGCTCAAGGAGAAAAATGTACAGCAAATCATACTGGACCTTAGGGGAAATCCCGGCGGCCTACTGACCGAGGCCGTTGAGATCGCGAACCTTTTTGTTCCCCAGGGCAGCGAAATTGTATCAACAAAAGGTAAAGTCAAGCAGTTTGATGAAGATTTCAAAACTACAAAGGAGGCAGTAGATGATAAGATACCACTGGCAATTATTATCAACAGGGGTTCAGCTTCAGCTTCAGAGATTGTCGCCGGAGCCATTCAGGATCTTGACCGTGGAGTAATCGTAGGACAAAGGTCTTATGGAAAAGGGCTTGTACAGGTCACCCGTCCGCTTAGCTATAATACACAGCTTAAGGTCACAACTGCAAAATATTATATTCCAAGCGGAAGATGCATCCAGGCTCGTGATTTCTCACACCCGAATGAGGATGGCAGTGTTGGCCTGATACCCGATTCCCTGATTTCGGCATTTAAAACCAAACACGGTAGGACGGTGAAGGACGGCGGAGGTATTACCCCTGACATTGAAATTATACCAGAACCACTGAGTCAGATATCAACGGAATTATATATCAGGAATTTCATTTTCGATTTTGCCACTGAATACTACTGGTCGCATCCTTCTATTAAATCTATTGACCAGTTCGCATTTACTGATCAGGACTATGCTGATTTTAAAGCCTATCTCGTGAAGAGAAACTTCAGCTACAGAACAGTAACAGAGGATTCCTTCGATGAGCTGATCACAAATGCTAAAAAGGAGAAATACTATGACATTCATAAAGATCTCTTTTTAAAACTTGAAAAAGATCTTGCCCACGATCTCAATCAGGACCTTACACTGTTCAGGAACGAAATAACGGAATTAATAGAGGATGAGATTATCGGCAGGTATTTCTACGAAAGCGGATCTATCGCATGGACGATCAAAAAGGATGAACAGGTTTTAAAAGCACAGGAAATACTTAATAATCCGGCAGAATACAATTCCATACTTAACGGGAAAACTGGTGCAATACTGATGACAAAGGTAACTGATTCAGTTACCCCTCAGGAGATTTTGCGTGTAAACCGCAGTCTGACTGCGCCTGTCTGAATGGCCGGAATTTTATTTCCAGTTATGTGAATTGTCTTCATAGATCTCTTTCTTCCAGACCGGAAGTCTGTGCTTGATTAGGTCAACAGTCTTGCTGCACGCATCCAGCGCCTGTTTTCTATGGCCGGCTGAAACTGCAACCAGAAGTGATATCTCACCGGCATTCACGATGCCTGTCGAGTGAAGAATATCGATATGTTTAACGTCATTAAATTCCTCAAGTACGGAATGCACAATTTTATCGGCCTCAGCGACCACCATTCCCTCATAGGATGAATATTCAATGGCTATTACCTTTTTCCCGTCTTCCACATCAGCTCTTACCTGACCCAGGAAAAAAGTATGTCCGCCGGCATCTGATCTCTCTCCCATATTCCCAAGGATTGAAATAACTAAAGCCGGACTTATCGGGCCATCTATCAGATATTTATTCTGCATAATACAACGGCACTAATACTAATAATCTGTCTAACCTCCTGCGAAAGGCGGCATTAACGCAACTTCATCATTGTCAGCAATGCCCCTGTCCTCATCAATGAGCTCATTATTAAGGGAGATCCTGAAACTATAATGCTCAATTCCGGGATATTCATCCATTATTTTATGCCTCAGCTCATTTATTGATTTAACTTCCCTGTAATACTTGCAATCTGTACCTGTCACCTCAGACAATACGCCGAAAAACAAAACCTTGACCTGCATATGATTTATATATAAGTTATTTCTCCTCCATCTGGATATCAATGCGCCTCAAACCAGCTGTTGCCGGTGCCCCAGTCGACCTTCAGGGGTACATCCAGGGTAACGGCATTTGACATCTCATACAAAACCATTTCCTTGAGTTGCTCAAGTTCCGACATTTCAACTTCAAAAATAAGTTCGTCATGCACCTGTAGGATCATCTTTGATTTGTAATGTCCAGCTTTCATCTTCTCATGTATCCTCACCATGGCAATTTTAATTATATCAGCGGCACTTCCCTGTATAGGAGCATTAATAGCATTCCTTTCGGCATTCCCCCTGACAACCTGATTCCGGGAATGGATATCCGGCAGATACCTCCTGCGGCCAAACATAGTTGTAACATATCCTGTACCTCTGGCCTTTTGTATACTCTCATCCATGTATAATTTTACACCAGGATATGAACTGAAATAGCCGTCAATAAGCTCTTTTGCCTCTTTCCTGCCAATAGTAAGCCTTTCAGAAAGTCCGTATGATGAGATCCCGTAAATGATGCCGAAATTAGCCGTTTTAGCCCTGCTGCGCATCTCCCGTGTTACATCGCTCAGTTCCACCCCGAATATTTTAGCTGCAGTTGCTGCATGAATATCATTACCCGACATGAAATCTTCTGTCATCCCCTTGTCTTTGCTCAGATGAGCCATCAGTCTGAGTTCAATCTGAGAATAATCGGCAGACAGGAAGATATGCCCTTCCTCAGGTACAAAAGCCTTTCTGATTTCCCTTCCCCTTTCATCCCTGACTGGTATATTCTGAAGATTCGGGTTGATCGAACTAAGCCTCCCTGTTGAAGCCACGGCCTGGTTGAATGAAGTATGGATCCTTCCTGTCTTTTTATTCACCAGCAGCGGGAGTGACTCCACGTAGGTTGAGAGCAGTTTTCTAAGTCCCCTGTATTCCAAAACTTTATTAATAATAGGGTGCTTATTTGCCAGTCGTTGCAGAATTTCCTCATTTGTAATAAACTGTTTCGTTTTTGTCAGTCTTGCCTTGTCATCAAGCTTAAGCCTGACAAACAAAATGTCACCCAGTTGTTTTGGTGAAGCGATATTAAACTCTGTACCTGCAAGCGAAAAAATCTCCTTCTCGAGCGATATTATGTCTTCTCTCAGGTCGACGGCAATTGAAACCAGATCATTCTGGTTCAGTTTTACCCCATTTCTCTCCATCACGGCAAGTACGCTGATCAAGGGCATTTCAATATTCTCCGAAAGATATGCCAGACCTTCCTTTTCGATACGCGGCTTGAAAATATCCTTCAGCTGGTAGGTCACATCCGCATCCTCCACAGCATATTCCTTCAGTTTATCCAGAGGAACTGAACGCATATTCTTCTGGCCCGATCCCTTTTCACCGATAAGTGTCTCTATGTGAACGGGGTTGTAGGAAAGGTATGATTCAGACAGAAGGTTCATGTTATGCCGCATATCGGGTTCCAGCAGATAATGGGCAATCATCGTATCAAACAGCGGGCCTTTCACTTCAATGCCGTAATTAGCCAGGACCTGGATATCGTATTTCAGGTTTTGTCCTATTTTTAGGATTCCCGTATTTTCAAAAACCGGCTTTATAACTGCCAGCAGGGCAGATGTTTCCTCTTCCGATTCCGGAAAATAGATCAGATAGCCCTTTCCCTTTTCCCAAGAAAATGCAAGTGATACCAGCTCTGCATCAAGAGGATTTATGCTGGTTGTTTCAGTATCAAAACAATATTCGCTGAGTGAGTTGATTGTCCCTATTAGTGATTTAAGTTTTTCAATATTATCAACAACAACATAATTATGACTGACTGTCTCAATAGAACCTTTTTCAGGAATGGATGAGACCTGATTTTCAGTGAAAAGGGTACCCTGTTGCGAACCGTCCATGGTTTCAAATAATTGCACATCGGCAGCAGGTTTTTCACTTTTCTCAATCTCTGCTATTATCCTTGCTGCAACTGTTCTGAATTCCAATTCCTCGAAGAGCACTTTCAGCTTTGTACTGTCAGGGACCTCAAGCATAAGCTCTTTCTCATCCAGATTAACGGGCACATTCTGCTCTATTGTTGCCAGTTTTTTCGACATTCTAATCTGCTCCCTGTTATTTTCAATAATCTCTTTCAGCTTCCCTTTAAGCTCGCTTGTATGCTTGAACAGTTCCTCGATATTTCCATATTCTGATACCAGCTTCATCGCCGTTTTAGGACCCACTCCAGGCGCACCCGGGATATTATCCGCAGTATCGCCCATAAGAGCCAGAATATCAATTACCTGTTCAGGATTCTGTACCGAGAATTCCTGTTTTATGTCATCCACCCCCCAAAGGAGCGATTCGTTGCCGCTTCTGGAGGGCTTGAGCATAAAAACGTTATCGGAAACAAGCTGGGCATAATCCTTATCCGGAGTGACCATAAAAGTGGTGAATCCTTTTTCGGAGGCTTGCCTGGCCAGTGTTCCTATGACGTCATCAGCTTCATAACCAGGATAATCTATAACAGGTATATTGTATGCTTCGATAAGCCTCTTAATGTACGGCACAGCTTTCTTTATATCCTCAGGTGTTTCATCACGGTGAGCTTTGTATTCCGGATACATATCGTGCCTGAAGGTGGGTGTGGGAGTGTCAAATACGACAGCAATATGTGTCGGTTTTCTTTTCTGAAGCACCTCCTCCAGGGCCAGCAGGAACCCGAAAATTGCCGAGGTATTCAATCCTTTTGAGGTAACCCGCGGATTTTTTATAAAGGCATAATATGCACGGAAAATGAGCGCATATGCATCGAGCAGAAAAAGCTTTTTTGATTGATCTATAAGCATTTGAGTATAATTTTGCGGTTTTGGATGAAAAAAGCGCCTTAATTGCCCGGAGCTTCAGACATCGTTCTGATAAATCACGGAAGCTCTGAGCGAAATCTCCTTTCAGTCAGAGCCCGTATTATCCTCTGCATACCATTCGGCAAAGGACGTTGCTGTTTCATAAAGTTTCAGGCTATGAAGCTTTATGCCACCGGGAAGCAACCTGGAAATCTTTCCGGCAAAATCCGCCACGAGGTTTTCACATGTAGGCTGATAGTCAACCAGAACAGTATTTCCGAAAAATGTCGAGAACATTTCAGTCTTGCCCTTGTCAAACTGATGGCTTACAACCACCGAATGATCGAAGACATCGACAATTTCGCTTTTCACAATCCTCTTAAGGTCGCTGAAGTCCATTACCATTCCGTTCTTGGGGTTCCCTGACTCCTCAACAGGTTTTCCATAAAGCGTAACAAACAATCTGTATGAATGTCCGTGAACATTTCTGCACGGGCCATCATAATTCCATAACGCATGAGCCATCTCAAACGAAAATTCCTTTGTCACTCTTATAATTGAAGCCATATTGTCCAAATTGAAAATAATCTACAAAAATAACCATTACTACCGATAAAGGTTCTATCTTTTATCCTGCTTTTGTGTCAATTAAGCTAATATATATCTGTGGAAAGTCGTGAGATGCAAATATTTCATAACTTTGCGGTGAATATTTGCATTTAAGCATGGGATAATGGGACAAAACGACACAAGGTTAACTTTCCCTTCAATGTTCGGTGAGACATTACAAAAGTTCGCAAAATGCAGTGCATATGCTTTTGCAGGGGAAGAGCCAAAAAGCTATGAATCAGCATATAAGGAAATCATGTCCCTTATGGCAATGCTTGAGAGGAATGGCATCAGCCCGGGTGACAAGGTAGCCATACTGAGTACCAATATGCCGAACTGGGGTATTGCCTACTTCAGCATTACTTTTATGGGCGCTGTTGCCGTGCCTGTCCTGCCTGATTTTTCGGCTACCGAGGTCAGGAATATCATCGAACACTCCGGGGCAAAGGCCATGTTCATCTCCTCGTCGCTGTCGGGCAGGATTGAAGGGTATGAATCGTTAAATCTGAGTACCGTAATTCTCATAGAGAATTTCTCGATCCTTCATTCTGGAAAAAATTCTGCAGCATATGACCCGGCGTTGAAACCTTCAAAAGATTATGAAGTCAGTGAGGAAGATATAGCATCTATTATCTATACTTCCGGTACGACAGGCCGTTCCAAGGGAGTTATGCTTACCCATAAAAATATTGTTTTCAATGCCATGAAGGGGAAGGTAATACAGCCGATCGACGAGAATGACCGGTTCCTTTCGGTATTGCCATTATCTCATTCTTATGAGAATACTCTCGGACTGATATTGCCAATGCTTGCAGGTTCATGCGTTTACTACCTCAGAAAGCCCCCTACACCTTCTGTCCTTCTGCCTGCCCTGATGGAAGTCAGACCATCGATGATGCTAACGGTTCCGCTGATAATTGAAAAAATATATTTCAATAAAATCATGCCTGCATTCAGGGAAAACCTGTTGCTCAGACTGCTCTACAACATTCCGCTGATACGAAAAAAACTGAACGCAGCCGCCGGGAAGAAGCTAAAAAAGACCTTTGGCGGGAATTTAAAGTTCTTCGGTATCGGAGGAGCCAAGCTTAACAGGACAGTCGAACAATTCCTGCTTGAAGCAAAGTTCCCATATGCGATAGGTTATGGACTTACAGAGACTTCGCCTCTGCTGGCCGGGGCAAATCCTAAAAAATCAGTTTTGGAATCTACAGGGCCGGCAATTGAAGGCATAGATCTTATAATAAATAATCCTGACAGCAAAACAGGAGAGGGAGAGATCTGGGCTAAGGGACCGAATATTATGAAGGGTTATTACAAGGAACCTGAAATGACCAGCGAGGTTCTTACCCCTGAAGGCTGGTTTAAAACAGGAGATCTTGGAACTCTCGATGCAGCAAATAACCTCTACATAAAAGGGCGACTTAAGAATATGATTGTAGGAGCCAGCGGGGAAAATATCTATCCCGAAGAGATTGAATCCGTAATAAACAATTTCCGTTTTGTTGTGGAATCACTGGTCATACAGAAAAAAGGCAAGCTCGTCGCCTATGTACATCTTAACATGGAGGAACTTGAGAAGAAATATCATCTTCTCAGGGAGGATATGAGCCGGCAGTTTGAGGAGAAGAAGGATGAATTGCTTTCCGAACTTCAGGAATATGTTAATTCAAAAGTCAATAAATTCAGCCAGATCAATAAAGTAATCATTCAGCAGGCGCCTTTTCAGAAGACGGCTACTCTGAAGATCAAGAGGTTCCTCTACACATAAATCAATGCCTTCTTTGCTGCCGAATACCTTTTATTCACTTCGTTCCAGTTTGCGATATTCCAGAAAGCATCAATATAATCAGGCCTTTTATTCTGGTATTTAAGATAATACGCATGTTCCCAGACATCCAGGCCAAGAAGGGGAATTCCTTTAACCGGGGAAATATCCATCAGGGTATTATCCTGGTTTGGAGAACTCGCAACGGCGAGGCTTTTGTCGTTTTTCATATACAACCATGCCCACCCGCTTCCAAAGCGTGTTTTACCGGCGGTACTGAACAATTCCTTGAATTTATCAACCGACCCGAAAGCTTTGGTCAGTGCCGCTGACAATTCTGATGATGGCGTGCCGGGATTTGGCGACATGCTGTTCCAGAAGAAAATATGATTATAGTAACCTCCTCCGTTATTTCTTACCGCATCTGATTGTTTGGAAATTGAGGCAAAAATATCGTTCACAGACATCCCTTCCAGGGGTGTGCCCTTTATTGCATTTACAAAGTTTGTGAAATATGCCTTGCTATGTTTTTCATAGTGGATTTGCATGGTCCTGGCATCGATATATGGTTCAAGTGCATCGTATGCGTAGGGCAAGGCAGGAAAATCAAGTGCCGGGGCACTTTCAATACCTGTGGTGCTAGCTGTAATATGGTTATTACCAATTACTTCCGGGCCGATATATGCAGCAGCAGTTACCAGTCCAATAGATTTTACGAATCTTCTCCTTTCCATTATTTTTTTATATAAGTTTTCAATTAATAACATAGCAGGTTTCTCATTGTTCATTTTCTGAAAGTAAAATATAAACGATATTCATGTTTTGGGTTATATATAAAACGATTCCGGAAATAATTCATAATTTTATGAAAGCGAATTTCAGATAACCTGTTAATATAAAACTTATTAAAAATGGAAAAACAAAAGATTACCTTAAGGCTGATCCTGATTCTCCTTCTCGCGGGTTCATTTGCCTGCAGGAGCGGTGAAAATAAGAGTGTTAAAGCTGTAGTAAATCAGGAGCCAGTGGTCATTGAAGCTTCCATCGGGGGAATGTTTTGCACAGACTGTGAACAGACGATTCAGAAAAAAGTAGGAGAACTGGATGGGGTAAAATCCGTTAAGGCATCCCATACTGAAGGTAATGCAATTATCGAATACTTCCCTGACAAAGTTGATTCGGTTAAAATAAAAGAGGCCATTGCAGGGACCGGATATACATTCAAGAAATTCATTATTCACTGACGGCAGCCACAGGAAAAGCATATTAAGAAAAATTTTCTCTATATTTCCGTAGCGGATACGGATTGACAGATTATGTTTAAAAAGTTGTGGTGAATAGACGAAATGTTGAATTACCGGTATTTCCCGGCATCATATAAAAATTAAGATACTATGAAAAGAATGACCACTATCGGAAGAATCCTTTTTGCAGTTCCTTTTGCAATTTTCGGAATCAACCATTTTCTTATGACCGACTATTATGTTGGCATGCTTACGTCATTTATACCGCTTGGAGCCTATACTATTATCCTTACGGGGCTTATGCTGATCGCCGCCAGTATAAGTATTATTTTCAAGAAGCTGGTAAAGCTTTCCACGATCTTGCTTGCTTGTCTGCTTTTCCTGTTTATTGTGACAATACATATTCCTCATCTCATAAGTGATACTGATAAAACCATTTCACTTATTGCTCTCCTGAAAGACATCTCTCTGATGGGAGGGGCTCTGATGATAGCCGGCATCTATTCTGAAGAAGAAACACTGAAGAAATAGACCCAATCCGAAGGCAGTCCGGTTTTAACAACCCACCGGATAGCTGTCAGATATGCTAAACAGCATTTTGCATTACAGTTAAAATAAATCAAAGTATATTCAACCTATCAAGAAATGATTTTGATTTTTTTAAATGCGGAAAGAAATATTTTTAACTTTATGCACTTTAACTTATTAACCATTACCTATGAACCAATTTAGACTGGTTTTCCTTTTAATTCTTTTTCTCATTACAAATGCTTCATTTTCTCAGACTTCGCTGTTTGACCAGCAGATGAAAGTAGGTTTTGATGAAAAGCAGGGTCAGTATGTAGCACTCGACACCAGGCTTGTCAATGAATCAGGTGATACAGTTCTTCTGGGTGACGTAATCAAGAAGCCCACAATCCTTAACCTTGTTTATTTTCGCTGTCCCGGAACCTGCAGCCCTCTTATGTGGGGGATCTCGAAATTCATAGACGACATGGATCTAAAACTTGGCACTGATTACCAGATCATTACAGTAAGTTTTGATTATACAGAAACCATTGATCTGGGAATAAAAAAGAAAGAGAATTATATTAACACCATGAAGAAGAAAGAAGCTGCAAAGTACTGGCAGTTTTTTGTTTCTGACAGCGCTGATATTGCAAAGCTGACCCGGTCGGTCGGCTTCGACTACAAATTCATTAACAACCAGTTCGTGCACCCCACGGGCCTTGTCGCTCTTGCTTCCGACGGCAAGATAACCAGGTATCTCCGTGGAATTGATTTTCTTCCTTTCGACATCAAAATTACAATGATTGAAGCAGCCAAGGGAAAAATAGGCCCCAGCATCAATCGTCTCCTTGCAATTTGTTATTCCTACGACGATAAGGGAAATCAGTTTGTTTTTAATGTGACCCGGGTATCGGCAATAATTATTATTTTCATTGCGGTCGTGATTTTCATTTCTCTGGCATTTACCCGGAGAAAAACTAAAAAAGTAGCTTAACATATGAACGTTAATGAAAGCCAGCAGGAATCCAGTTACCTGGATTATAAAGGAAAGCATAAGGGCATCTTTGCCTGGATCCTTTCCACTGATCATAAACGGATAGCTCTGCTCTACCTTTTTTCAATCCTCACATTCTTTGCCATTGGTGCAACTATCGGACTACTTATGAAGTTTGAGCTGATAGCTCCCGGAAAGACAATAATGGATGCTCAGACATATAATGCATTCTTTACCCTGCATGGAATTATCATGATTTTTGCCGTTGTGATTCCCGGTCTGCCTGCAGTCTTTGGCAATTTCCTGCTGCCTCTCATGATCGGAGCTGAGGATGTGGCCTTTCCAAGGCTTAATCTGATGTCGTGGTACCTCTATGTTGCAGGTGTGTCATTGGTTGTTATTTCACAGTTTACAGGACAGGGACCTCCTGATACCGGATGGACATTTTACGCTCCTTACAGCTTCAGGACAGCAGGAAACATGCTCCCGGCAGTATTTGGCGCTTTTGTGCTCGGATTCTCATCAATACTTACAGGTCTGAACTTTCTGGTAACCATGCACAGGATGAGGGCTCCCGGAATGACCTGGATGAAAATGCCCCTGTTCCCGTGGACTCTTTATGCTACAGGCTGGATCCAATTACTGGCCACTCCCATTATCGGCATAACACTTCTCATGATAGTTGCAGAGAGAACTCTTCATATCGGCTTTTTCGATCCTACCCTGGGAGGAGATCCTCTTCTTTATCAGCATCTTTTCTGGACATACAGCCATCCGGCCGTCTATATCATGATTTTGCCTGCCATGGGAGCTATTTCCGAAATTATAGCAACCTTTTCCCATAAAACAATATTCGGGTACAAATTCATGGTCGTTTCAGCCCTTCTGATAGCATTTGTAGGGTATTTCGTATGGGGACACCATATGTTCACTTCAGGAATGAGCGGAACCGCCCTCTATTCATTTTCGCTTCTTACATTTATAGTAGCGATTCCCAGCGCCATTAAGGTTTTTAACTGGATAGCTACAATGCATAAGGGCTCAATAGACCTTAAAACGCCTTTTTTCTGGGCTGTCGGATTTCTGTTTGTATTCATGATCGGCGGATTTTCAGGTATGATGCTCGGTTCCCTTGCAGCCGATGTGCATTTGCACAATACACACTTCGTCGTGGCTCATTTCCATTTCATTGTTTTCGGAGGGACAGGATTTGCGTTTTTTGGCGCAATCCACTACTGGTTTCCTAAAATCACGGGAAGGATGTATGATGCCAGGTGGGCCAATATAGGGCTTGTGCTTTTTTTTATCGGGTTTATGACTCTTTACACTCCAATGTTCTACCTCGGCTGGATGGGAATGCCCAGAAGGTATTTCGACTATGATGAGATCTTTCATGCCGGGAACATCCTTTCAACAATGGGTTCATGGGTACTTTACTCGGGAGCCGCCATAATCATAATCAATCTCTTCTCCTCATTAAAAAGCGGGGTGAAGGCACCCAGTGACCCCTGGGGAGGTAAAACACTTGAATGGACCATACAGTCTCCTCCTCCGGTTGAAAATTTCGAAAAAATACCTGTTATAACCCATGGACCCTATTACTACCAATAAAATTGAATATGGAAATACACCGTGACGACCTGACATCCAAAACTGGCATGTGGCTATTCCTCTTTACAGAAATGCTTCTGTTCGGAGGACTGTTTGTGGTTTATTCAGTTTACCGGTTCAGGAACGCTTCGGCATTTCACCTGGCAGCAAATGAACTCAGTGTATTCATTGGAACACTGAATACCATTATCCTCCTGACCAGCAGTTGTACAATTGCCATGTCAATCACGGCTCTGCAGAGGAAAAACAAAAAGCTGACACTGGTGTTTCTAAGCATTACAGTGCTGCTGGGGCTTGTGTTCCTGTTCAATAAGTACATTGAATGGGGAGATCATTTCAGGGAGCATATCTATCCGGGATCGGCGGTTCTCGCACTCAGGGGAAACGGGGATGTTCTTTTTTATGGTTTATACTTTTGCAATGACCGGACTTCATGCCCTGCATATCATTATAGGACTTGTCTTTATAAGCGTTATTGCCATTTTCATTATAAAAGACAAAGTGACAGACGATAATCATGTCTTGCTTGAAAACAGCGGACTGTACTGGCACCTGGTTGACCTGATCTGGATCTTTCTTTACCCCTTGTTTTATCTGATAACTTAAAACTGGAAGAACATATGGAAAGTGAAAATAAGCATATTATACCCTACAGGACATTTCTAATGGTTCTGGCAGTTTTAATAACCCTGACACTTATCTCAATGAGTGTCACACGAATCTCCCTGGGAACAATGACTGTTTTTATTGCGCTGCTGATAGCGGTAATAAAATCTTCTTTTGTACTTCGCATTTTCATGCATCTCAAATTCGAGAACAGGATGTTTGCAATTATGGTATCATCTGTCGCATTGCTTATCGGTGTGGTTATATTATTTACTCTTCTTGACTACCTTAATAGATAATCCGTATGCATCCAACCGCAGGAATTGACGCTTCAAACTATGTAGCTACTTTTGACAAAGCTTTTAACTTCACGGTTATTATAGCCCTGATATTTATTATCGGGCTCACCGCGAATCATGCTCTATTTTATTTTTAGATACAACAATAAAAGAAATAAAACCGCCACCCAGATTGAAGGCAATATATGGCTGGAAATCATCTGGACCACAATTCCGACTTTCCTTGCTTTGATGATGTTCTATTATGGCTGGAAGGGATGGGAGCCTATGACCAAGGCACCTGACAATGCGCTTACCATTACCAGCGTGGCCAGAATGTGGAACTTTACCTTCCAGTATGAAAATGGGAAACAAAGCCCCGATCTGGTAATACCCGTCAACACTCCGGTCAAGATAAACCTGGTATCCCTGGATGTCATACACAGCCTGTTTATACCCGCATTCAGAATTAAATCCGATATGGTCCCCGGACGTGAAAAAATGATGTGGTTTCTGCCGGAAAAAGAGGGCAATTATGACCTCTTTTGTGCGGAATATTGCGGTCTTAACCACTCGTATATGAATGCCAACGTAAAAGTCATGTCAAAGGAAAAATATAATGAGTGGTATGCCGATACATCTGCAGTGGTCAATACTGCTGAAACAACTGAAGCAGCCACCCCCGCATCAGCCGGTCTGTCAATAATAAAAGCAAAAGGATGCACTGCATGCCATTCCTCAGACGGATCAAAAATTATCGGTCCTACTTTTCTCCACTTGTTTGGTGAACAGCAGATAGTGTCCAGGGATGGCAAAGAGGTTACCCTGAAAGTGGATGACGCGTATATCAAAAGGTCTATCCTTGATCCCAATGTGGAGATTGTCAAGGGTTATCCCAAGGGATTAATGCAGAGTTACAAGGGTTCATTAAGCGACAGCGACATCGAAAAGGTTATTGAATATCTCAAATCCCTGAATGAAAAATAGCTTTGGATACCGGTTCAGGGATTATCTGAGCCTGAGTAAACTAAAGGTAATGATCCCGGTAAGCTTCACAGGCTTTACGGGATATTTTATTTTTAATCCTCATATCACATTCCGGATTATATCCGTTACCCTGGGAATTCTCTTTTTAGCCATTTCTGCCTCAGTTCTGAATCAGCTTCAGGAAGTGAACATCGACAGGAAAATGAACAGAACGCATAACCGCCCTCTTCCTTCAGGAAAAGTCACAGCTCAAAATGCCCTTATATTCTTCTCCATCAATCTTATATGCGGAATGATCCTTCTTTACACTGCTGGAAATATAATCGCTGTTGCGACTGGTCTGGTGACAATAGGATGGTATAATGGGGTATACACCTACTCTAAGAGAATAACCGCATTTGCAGTGGTTCCCGGAGCCATTACGGGAGCATTGCCACCTTTGATTGGATGGGTGGCCGCAGGCGGGGGATTGTGGGATAAACCAATAATATTCCTGGAATTCCTGTTTTTTGCAGGGCAAATACCCCATTTCTGGCTGCTGATACTTAAATATGGGGAGGAGTATCATAAGGCAGGTCTGCCGAGCCTCACAAATATTATGACCAGGAAACAGATCAACAGGCTAACCTTTACCTGGGTAGTGACTTCAGTAATTGCCGCTCTTTTCCTGTGTTATTTTGAAATAATCCGGACAGACCTGATCTCCGGCATTCTAGCGTTAGCCTCGGTTTTTCTCGTCTGGCAATTCTCCGGGCTTTTAAGGATATCAGGAGAGATGAGAAATTACAACAGGTATTCAATGCTTCTCTATTCCTACTTTTTCCTCACGATGGTTCTTCTGATCTCCGACAGGATGCTAACTTAATTCCGGTAAACTTAAAAGCCACCCTGTGCCATCACATAACTCAGTCTGCAAGCCCCTGAATGATGATGATATGAGCTTTCAGGCAGAAGCCGTTTTATGCCTTATGAATACGACGAAGCAGAGCCGGGGTCTGGTTCTGAAATGAAGGAAGAAGCAGAGGAATCCCTGATTAAACAAACTTATGGTTTATGCTTTCCTCCAGGTAGGGGTGATTGGCAGGAATCAGGCTTGCCCTACTCAGGACAGTAGCAACGACAAGTGCAAACAGACCTGCATAACCAATGAACAGACCGGCTTCTATCCAGCCGAAACGCAAAAGGTGGGTCGTGCCCGGAATAACCTGGTTAATGACATCAATATACTGGCCAACTATAAGGCAGATGATAACCAGCGTAATAACTGTCATATTCCGGCTTGTTTTAACCGGTAAAAGTACAAGAAAGGGTATACCCCAGTTTATCCCGATCTCCAGGTAGAAAATCGTTTTCCATCCTTCATGCCATCTCAGATAATAGTATGATGTCTCTTCTGGAATGTTACCGTACCAGATGATCATGAATTGGGCAAACCATAAATATCCCCAGATAATGGAGAGTATGAAGATATATCTCGCAAAATCATGAAGATGATACTTATTGAGAAATGGGAAATATCCCCTTCTATGGAGGATAAATAGTATCAGCGCCATTATCGAAACACCATGCATGAATGCCCCCACAATATTTTTCATGGCAAAGATAGTACTGAACCAGCGTCCTTCTATAGACATCATCCAGTCAATTGCAGACATGGAAAAAGTGATGGCAAATATGAATATGAAAATCTTGGAGTATAACTCGGTTTTACCAAACAGACTAAGGATCCCATGTTCATTTTCAGGATTCAGGCTATCCTCACGAAGGGAAAATTTTCTTATTATTCCCAAAAAGATCGTCCAGAGTGCAAAGTAAATAATGATCCTCAGGTAGAAGAACGGCACATTAAGATAAACAGATTTATGCTGCAACAGCGAATCAGCAGCTACGACATCTTCAAGGGACCATTTGTAGATATGCCTGATGCCGAAATACAGCAGCAAAAAGAAAACTGCTGCTACAGGGATATAAGCCATCATTGCTTCAGGGATCCGTTTGAAAGCCGATGACCAGCCTGACTGGGAAATGCTCTGTATTACTAAAAAGAATGCGCCTCCCATAGCCACGGACAGGAAATAATAGTTAACGACCAGGTAATTGGCCCAGGCTCTCTGAGGGTCTGAAACAAGACCAAGGAAGAAAGAGACTGCACCAATAATTATTAAAGCCAGTGTTATAATTCTGAAGGCTGCTGATACGTTAATTTTCTCCTTCATTAGTTATATTTTTTGTTATGAGATAAATAATTATTGTGTGAAGCTAACTTATAGCCATTTGATTATTTATTGGCACCTTTATTTGTAGTGCTTGCCTTTGCCTGTTCCTGGAGTTCTCTGATATAAAGCACCAGTTTCCATCTGTCTTCCTCCCTTATTTGGGATCCGTGGGCTCCCATCGTGCCAAACCCGAGTGTAATCGTGTGATATATCTCACCGTCCTTAAGCCTGACTGATTCATTGTCAGTAAGATTTCTTGGTTCCATGGGGTAGAGCCCTTTTTCAAAAAGTGGGCCGTTACCCACTCCTGTCTCACCATGACATCCAAAACAGAATATGGTATAGATCTTTTTCCCCTGCAAAAGAGTCTCCTTTGAAGCTGAAAAAGGATTAACCAATTCATTTCCTGCCTTGATACGCGACTCAGGGTCGATTGTGTAATTGAACGGTGTATAACCTCTTGGTACTGTTCCGGTAACCGGGACTCTCATGGTCATCCCGTCATTAAAGTTGGGATTTTTGGTAAAAGTCTCATAAGCAGTCGAATAAAACATATCTGGGAAATAATCCCATCCTGTGGTTCTCCTGTTCCTGTCGCAACTAAAAAGCAATGCCGACAGCAGAACCAGGAATACAGTTCTGTAAATATTTCCGTATGAATAATTATTTTTCATGTATTGACATTTTCAAACTCTTTATCAATTATTTCAATTGCTCCCATCTCCATCATAATGCTTACTGCCTTCTCCGTTGAAGATTTACCAGGGACATTTGACTCAACGACAATAACAAACTTATCATCCGTAGCCCTGTAGTCAAAGATAGTGTTCTCGCGGCCGGGAAAAAGCTTTGACCTTAGTGAAAAGACAAAAAGGCTTCCTATTGTAACTGTAAGGATGGTAAGTACGAGAGTTATTACTATGAAAGAGGGAAATGAGTTCAGAGGCTTGCCTCCATAAACAACGGGCCAGTTTATTACAGCCGTGTAATAAAGAAATGCAAGAGTTGAAATAATTGCACCCAGACCCATAAAATAGGCCACAGTAGGCAATCTGGATTTCCGTTTCATCAATTTGAAGACTTCATGAATCGGGTAAGGAGTAAATACTTCAAAAATCTCAAGTTTCTCTTCCCGGAGAGACTCGAGGGATGCAATAAATTTACCTTCCTGGTCAAAAATCCCTATTTTAAAAGCTTTATTCATAACAGAATCCCTTAATCCTCAATTTTTTTCCCAATATCAACAACACCTTTTAGCTCGCTTACAGCCATCATTGGAATATAACGCATAAAGAGCAATACTCCGGTTGCAAACAAGCCGATTGTTCCCACATATACCCCGATATCGATAAATGTTGGTGTATAGGCGCTCCAGTTGGATGGAAGGTAATCCTTGGTAAGCGAGGTTATCACGATGTTAAATCTCTCAAGCCACATTCCAAGGTTAATCAGCAGTGAAACAGATAGCAGGCCTACCCAGTTCCTTCTCACTTTCCGGAACCAGAATAACTGAGGCACCAGGGCATTACAGACAATCATTCCCCAGAATTGAAGCGTGTACTCCCCCGTAGCCCTGTTCTTGAAAAAAGTAAACATCTCAAATTCATTTCCGGAATACCAGGCAGTAAAGATCTCTGTAAGATAGGCAGTACCCATGATGAGTGATATGAAGATCAGTATCCTGGCTATTGCATCCATATGGTTATCAGTGATATAATCTGTAAGATGATATATTTTCCTTATAAGTACCATAAGAGTCATAACCATTGCAAATCCCGAAAAAATTGCACCCACAACGAAGAAAGGGGGGAAAATAGTTGAATGCCAGCCTGGCTCGACTCCTACAGCAAAATCAGTTGCGACAATTGAATGAACTGAAACAACAAGGACTGCCGCAATTCCCCCTAGGATAAAACTGAGTGCTTCAAACCTTACCCACTGCCGGCTGGACCCTGTCCACCCAAGGCTGAAGAAGCCATAAATTGCTTTTCTTACTTTTGAGATCGTCTTATCACGAATTGTTGCAAGATCGGGCAGCATGCCCAGATACCAGAATGAGACCGATATCAGCAGGTATGCGGTTATGGCGGTAAAATCCCAGAAAAGCGGTGAATTGAAATTCACCCATAAGGGGCCTCTGGTATTAGGGTAAGGGAATATAAAAAAGGCCAGCCAGATCCGTCCCATATGGAGAGTCGGAAACATAGCGGCGCAAAGAACAGCAAATACGGTCATTGCCTCAGCCGACCTGTTGATAGACGTCCTCCACCGCTGTCTCAAAATCAGGAGAAATATTGAAAATGCCGTTCCCGCATGCCCTATTCCAATCCACCATACAAAGTTTACAATCGCCCAGCCCCATCCAACGGAGTTATTAACGCCCCATGTTCCAATACCTTTATAAACAGTAATATATATAGCATAAGCCCCGTAAAGTGTTGCAAGTGAGGCAATCCCAAAAGCGATTGACCACCACAGGCCAGGAGCGGTCTCAAGAGGAGCAATTACCTCTCTGGTTACCTGGCCCAGTGATTTATTGCCTTCAACAAGAGGGCCTCTTATTTTCTTATTGTACATCGACTAATTTCTTTTTATGACTTTTTATCTCCGTCGTTACGTACTTTGGTTAAATAACCTACTGAAGGCAGTGTATGAAGCTCTTCAAGTAAGTGGTATCTTCTCTGTTCTGCGAATAATCTGGAAACCCTGCTATTGCTGTCATTGAGGTTGCCAAAAACGATGGCTCCGGCAGGGCAGGCCTGCATGCAGGCAGTCTTTATTTCGTTATCTTCAAGTAACCTGTTCTCAAGTTTGGCATTTAACTTCTTCTCCTGAATCCTCTGGACACACAGTGAACATTTTTCCACTACTCCCCTCTCTCTGACTACGACATCGGGATTCAGTACCATCTTCCCAAGATCGGAAACCGTGTTAAAATCAAAAGCCTTATTATTGGTATACCTGTACCAGTTAAATCGTCTTACTTTATAGGGACAGTTATTAATACAATATTTTGTGCCTACACACCTGTTATATGTCATCTGGTTCAGTCCTTCACTGCTGTGGTTGGTTGCTGATACGGGGCAGACATTTTCACAGGGGGCATTGTCGCAATGCTGACACATAAGCGGTTGGAAATAAACCCTGGGATCATCCGGGGTGTCTGAATAATACCTGTCAATTTTAATCCAGTGCATTATTCTTCTGTTCCTCACCTCCTCCTTTCCGACGACCGGAATATTGTTCTCAGCCTGGCAGGCTATGACGCATGAATTACAGCCAATGCACGCGTTCAGGTCTACAGCCATACCCCAGTGGAAGCCTTTGAATTCAGGATCAGGATAAAGTGTCTTATTTTCCAATTCAATTTCCTTATGCCGTTCATTTCCCGAGGTAGGGTCCTCGAGGTATTTGCTAAGCACGGTCTCCCTTACAATTGGTCTTCCCTCCATTGAATGATGGATCTGTGTAAGAGCAAGTTTGTTTTCCTTCAGGGTATTTTCAATTTTGTCCGAAACAAAACCATAAAACAGGTTTCCTCCTGCAATTGTGATAAGAGGATATACATTCACCCCTACACCGGATGAGACGGTACCGGAATTGTTACGGCCGTAACCCAGTGCAACAGAAACTGTTCCCTCAGCCTGTCCCGGCTGGATAAATGCAGGAATGACGAGTCCTTTTCCGAGGTTGACAATATGACCAGTCATGATGCCTAGTTTCTGTGCATCGGCAGGGGAAAAAGCGGCTACGTTATCCCAGCAATGGCGTGATATGGGATCAGGCAATTCCATAAGCCATGGATTGTTGGAGTGCATTCCCGTTCCCAGGGCCACACTTTCTGTAAAAATTATTTCAAATCCCGTCACAATGCCTGAATTAAGGGACTTCATCGCGCTGACAAGCTCCCCGTAGTTGAAGCTTGCGGGTTTATTTTCCGGAGATTTATAACTGTAGACCCCGTTTCCCAGGCATTCATCCCAGAAATTTGTGAAGACCGGTTTGCCTGATCCCGGAAAAAATTCCTTTTCCCAGTTTGCCATAAGGTAATCGTGCCATGAGGTTGGATTTCCTGACCATTTTAACAACGAATCCTGGAACGACCTGGTGTTGAAAAGGTTATTGATACAGGGCTGACCCAGACTGAGCTGACCCGGAACGATTTCGGCATCGTTCCATGATTCGAGGTAATGATGAACAGGGCATTCAAATCTGGCATTTCCTTCGGTCTCATTGAGTGCTCCTGCCATGTTTACTGACAGTACGGTATTTTTTAATCCCTTCATGAACCTTCCGCTGTCATGGTAATCATAGACAGGATTTACGTTATACATGAACAGCGCCTTCACCTTTCCGTCATTCATATCACTCACAAGCTCTTCCATTTTGCCGTCGATACCTGCGGCAATATTGATATGATTGTCAAGATCTATGCATCCGCTATAGTTGCCCAGAAGATTATTTATTCCGTTTACGATTATTTGTATCTCAGTATTATTGGTACCCGAGACTACTATTGAACGGCCCTTAAATGCCAGAAGGTTCTCGGCAAGCTCAGAGAGATCTCTGCCTGATGTTTTTACCGGTAATGTTTCTCCACCCGTCTTTCCGGCAATCCTGTTATACAGATCGGCCAATAGTCCGGCCTCTTCCGACGGTTTAATCCTTATTCTTTCATCGGCATTGCTGCCTGTAAGGCTCATGCCCGATTCGAACTGGATATGGCGCAGCATATCCCTTGTCCCGTTATCAAGTTTTCTGCGGGAGGTATATTTTGAGATAAAGTGGACCGGCGATACCCACGTTCCAAGGAAGTCGGCATTAAATGAAACTACCAATCCGGCATTCTGAAAATTATAATCAGGAATCACTGCTCTCCCGAAGCATTTCTCATTTGCTTCAAGAATAGCGGAATAAGAAACCGGATCATATTGCACCCACCTGAAATTTCTGAACCTGTTTCCGAATTCATTAATGAGTTTAACAGTGCTTGGTGAGATGACGGTAGAAGAAAGGAGAACAATTTCTCCCCCTTCTGAATTTATCATTTCAAGATCCTTAATGATTTGTTTGTCAATAGTATCCCATTCAACGGCTATGTTGTCTGCAGCAGGATTTTTCAACCGGGCGTCATCATACAGGCTCAGGACTGATGCCTGCACTCTTGCCGTGGTACCCTCCCCGTTATATACTGAAAGTGCATTTCCTTCAATTTTGATTGGTCTGCCATCGCGTGTTTTTACGAGTATTCCGGAATATTCGTGTCCGTCATAAAAACTTGTTGCATAATAAAGCGATTTACCGGGAGTAATTTCGGGGGGCTGCACCACATAAGGGATGGCATTATGAACCGGTCTCTTACAGCTTGCCACAACAACTGCGGAAGTAATGCTGAATCCGAAAACCTTCAGAAAATCCCTTCTGGAAGAATTTTTCTTCAGGAAATCATTTTCAAGCATTCCCAGAATACCATTTTTGTCTTCCTCCACATTTCGCACTTCATCACCAGGAGTAATACCCTGAAACTCCTCAAAACTTTTCCAGTATCTTTTCATCCTGTATTTCTATTTCTGAGTTCTTCCTTAAATTCCTAATAATGACACTTCATGCATTCAGTTCCTCCTATCATGTCAACGGTTACATTCTTGAGCTCACCGCTTCCAATTTTGTCTTTCAGAACTTTATACTGGGAGTAAAAGGCATTCTCATTAAATTTGACATTTGTGGTCCGGTGACAGTTTATGCACCACCCCATTGTAAGGTCCTGGTTAATCCTGATAATATCCATTGTTTCCACAGGGCCATGGCAGGTCTGACAACTGATCCCTCCGGCGCTGACATGCTGTGCATGGCTGAAAAAAACATGGTCGGGCAGGTTATAAACCCTTACCCATTCAAAGGGTTTCTGCGTCTCGTAATGCTCTATTATTTTTGCAATTTCAAAAGCTCCGGATCTTGAGCCGTTGCGCACCAGCAAATGGCAGTTCATACAAACATTCTCAGGAGGGATTCCTGCAATCTTGCTGTAGGGCGCATAACTATGACAATAAATACATTCTGTTCCGTTCTGACCCGCATGAACCT
This sequence comes from uncultured Bacteroidales bacterium, assembly GCA_963789465.1. Classification (GTDB taxonomy): domain Bacteria; phylum Bacteroidota; class Bacteroidia; order Bacteroidales; family VadinHA17; genus LD21. Next base: position 70,195 of record CAWBLL010000015.1, on the reverse strand, counting down.
TATGTGAAAATTTCACCGGCTGATCAGGCTGATAATACGGGGAATGACCTATAAAGATCGCATTCACAGCCAGAAAATAGCAGATCCCGCTAAAAGTAAAAAGGATTATAATGTAATGGATCCATTTTCTTTTAACTCTCTTAATGATAATGAGATCAGTGACTGAAAAAAGGAACAGCAACGTGACAATAATGAATATTATAAGATTATCGATGACAGGTTTGTCCTCCTGAAGCTCCGTCACTGCCAGTGTATCCATGAAAGCTTTGATAAGCCTTATATCCCCCTGAGTCAACTTGATTCCGTTATGTACCTGTGCCATCTTTTCCCCTGAGGGATTGATCAGCACTCCCTCCAGATCACCGGCACTCCTGTCTAAATATTTCCTTGATATTTCGATTGCATTGGGGTTCCAGTTCAGTGTATCCGAATATTTGACATTATGGCAGGCTTCGCAGTTCACCGGATTATTTTCTGTCGAGACCAACCCGTAGAAAAGTCTTTCACCTACTATAAGCTGTTCGGAAGCAGAGGTTTCCTTAATGGTTAAAACAGAATCTCCCGACTGAATTATTTTAGCAGACAGGCAAACAAATGGTAGCAAAAGAAACAGGGAGATGGCATAAAGCTTTAAATATTTCAACTGAGAAGATCTAAACATTCAAAATATATTTAATAAATAATAAAGGTGCTATCCTCTTGATATCAATCTTCCCGTCTGAAACCTTCCCGTCCAAAAATAAACAAAAAACAATTATCTCACTTTGTGTTGACGTGATATTTAACACACAGCTTATAATTGACATAAAGATATTTAATCTCTCCTATTTCCGGCTAATTAAAGGTCTGATTTTTTTGGTGATATGCATATTTAGATCGAATATACTGTGAAGCCTTCAATAATAAATTTTCATATAAAAATTATTATTATCTTTTTGCGTTATATCTTTGCTCAGGGAAAATTGAATGAATTAATTCTGATTTTCAATCAAAATCAAACTATGAAAAAGCTTCTGCAATTTATTTTATTTATTATTCTGTCTGCCGGAATTTTTTCCAGCTGCAAAAAGAATAAGGGTGAACCGCCTATCCTGCCGCCATATGAATCTATGGTGATCGACTTCAGTAACTTCACTTCACAGAAGAAGTCAGCTGAAGTTGTTCCTTCCATTAAAGGAACTGAAAGCAGCACCTGGCAATTTGCCGCTGGGGTGGCTGGGGTATGGAATACACTTATATCATCAAACATATCTGTTCCGCTTGCTGCATTCAAATCTGCAAAAGGCAACGCTCCTTCATATGTATCTGATAATCTTTGGCAATGGAGCTATTCTTTCAATGAAGGACAGGATTCGTATCAGGCCAAACTTCAGGGAAATAGTTCCACCGGCTCGGTTTCATGGAAACTATCTATTTCAAAGGAAGGCACCGGAGGATTCAGTGACTTCCTATGGGTGGAAGGTACTTCAGAAACTGACGGATCCGGAGGACAATGGCTCTTTAAGGAAAGTGTTCAGTCGGCTGTGTCGCTTTTTCAGACAGACTGGACTAAAAGTGGCGACCAGGTGATAAATGTTAAATATACCTACGTTAAAAATGATACCAGCAAAGACAGCTATATAAATTATTTAACCGAAACCTCAAGCAATTTTGACTCATCCTATAATATTCATTTCTCCAATGGACTATATTCAGATGCTGATATCGAATGGAACGTAACCACCAGGGACGGAAGATTAAAATGTGTTGATTACCTTCAGGATGATAACTGGTATTGCTGGGATACCAATAAGATCAATAAATTATGTGACTGACAAACCTGGTTGTACAAAACACAATCATTTCATTTTTTTTGTATTTTGCGCCCTTGATTTTAAGAATATAGTATGTCATTAGGAAAAAAGTCTGCTCTTCTCATTCTGCTGATACTGTTTGCCGACCAGTTCCTTAAGATCTGGGTCAAGACACACATGGAGATTGGTGAGGAAATTCATCTTTTAGGCAACTGGGGAATACTGCATTTTATAGAAAATAACGGAATGGCCTTCGGCATGGAGATGGGCGGTAAGACAGGCAAGTTTATATTAAGCATCTTCAGGATTGTGGCTATAATAGGTATCGGTTGGTTCCTAAAATCTTTGATTGACAAAAAGGCCAATGCCGGTCTTGTGCTTGCTGTCAGTGCCATTCTGGCCGGAGCCATAGGAAACATTATTGACAGTGCCTTTTACGGCATGATTTTCAGTGAAAGTTTCAGCCATCCAGCAATTTTGTTTCCTCCGGGGGGAGGTTATGCTACATTCCTGCACGGAAGGGTGGTTGATATGTTTTATTTCCCAATAATAAATTCACATTGGCCTGAGTGGTCACCAATTAATCCCGGACAATCTTTGGTATTTTTCAGGCCGGTCTTCAACATCGCTGATTCTGCAATAACCTGTGGTGTTCTTTCAATCGTACTTTTTCAGAAGAAAATGTTCAGGGATCTTTCCTGATTCTTATCCGCAGGATCAGGTGATTTTTATTGCTGGCAACACGTGCTTACACAACTTAATATCATTCTCAGGTTCGGATGCCTGAGATAATACCAGGTGTTCTTCCCCTCTCTCTTTGATGACAGTACGCCACGGTCTCTAAGAATAACAAGATGATGCGATGCTGTCGACTGTTCAATCCCGAGCATATTATGAATTTCAGTAACCGTTCTTTTTTCTCCATCCTCCAGGCATCCCACGATGGAAATCCGGATAGGATGGGCAATTGCCTTAAGCATGTTTGATGCCATTTCCAGATTTTCGGGAGTAAGTTCTTTAAATTCCATTCCAACAACTTTTTGCTCTGCAAAGATATACAATTATGGCCAATTGCCGATGACACCTCTGCCCTTACATGCAGTAAACAGGATAATACCTGAGCAAACTTCAGGTATTTGATCTTGATATCATGATTTTACTATATTTGAAAGAAATAATTTGAAATGCCCGTCCTCAAAAAAATCAAACGCCCGGTTGAAAAGGAAATGGCTGAATTTGAAGCCTACTTTAGCAGGACTATGCATAGTGACATCCCCCTTCTGAAGATTATTCTTAACTATATTATACGACGTAAGGGAAAGCAAATGAGACCATTGCTTGTATTCCTTACTGCCAGGCTGAACGGACAGATCACTGAGGCTACTTTTCTTGCCGCTACCTTCATTGAACTTCTCCATACAGCATCGCTTGTACATGATGATGTAGTTGATGATGCGAACGAACGACGGGGATCACTTTCAATAAATGCGCTTTGGAATTCAAAAATTGCAGTCCTGGTCGGTGATTATTTATTGTCCAAGGGCATGCTCATAAGTGTTGAAAATAACAGGTTCGACATGCTTGAAATTGTTTCTGATGCAGTAAAATCCATGAGTGAAGGGGAACTGCTTCAGCTGCAAAAGTCCAGAAAGCTGAATCTCCGCGAGGAAGATTATTTTAAGATAATAAGAAGTAAAACTGCTGCATTGCTTTCTGCATGTACAGCATGCGGTGCAAGATCGGTATCTGAAGATGCAGAGGTTATTCAGATGATGAAGGATTTCGGTGAAAACATCGGCATTGCCTTCCAGATACGTGATGATCTTCTTGATTATGAGGCAACAGGCTTAACTGGCAAGGCAGTGGGTAACGACATAAAAGAGAGAAAATTAACCCTGCCCCTGATACATGCTCTTGAAGTGACAACCTATCTGAAAAAGAGGCATGTCCTCAACATTGTAAAGAACAAAAAGAAAACCAAAGATGAGATTAACGAGGTAATCAGTTTTGTCTCTGAAAACGGGGGAATGAAATATGCCGAACTGAAGATGCACCAGTACCGGGATAAAGCTCTGGCTATCCTTGATTACTATCCGGAATCCGAGGTAAGGCAATCATTAAAGGAATTTGTCCTTTATACTACTTCAAGGAAGAAATAGTCGTCCAAAAATTATTCTGCCTGCAGCTCCACCCTGACTACCTTTCCGAGATCTTTAACATAATGACGGGATCCAAGCCAGAATAGTACCGTTCCCACAAGAAGAACCAGCGGAAGAAAAGATAGTGCAGTCTGGATATTTGTCAGATCATAGATCTTCCCCATTATTATAGGGGCTGTCGAGGCGCCAAGCAGATTCTGAACAACCACCGCAATAGCGTATGATGATGCTCTCAGCCCAGGATGAATAACATCCTGTGTAACAGCAGCGGCGCCTGAAATAAATGAGAGAACAAGGATTCCGAATACCAGAAGAACCAGATACTGAAGGGTTCCTTTAAGAAGAGCAAGGGCGATAAAAAGGGTTATGGCAGACAATAAAGTCGAGAGAGCAGGGTATAGAAGCCTGGCATTTCTCCTGGTTTTACGCCAGAGGTCAGTAAGATGGCCTCCGAGGGGAGCACCGATAATAGCCAGCAACATTACAGCACCTGCCATCTGACCAGCTTTTTCCTGAGGTATGTGCCTTACTTTTTCAAAATATGTAGGAAGCCATGTAAGCATCGAGGTCGTAACAAACACAACCGATGCAATGCCAAAATAGGTGTATATAACAGAGGGTTTGGATAAAAACTCCTTGATTATATCCTTGCGCTCCATTTTAACAAGCTTGCTGTTACTGTCGACAAATGAGAGATCTACTGTCTTATAATCCTTCACGAACATAAAGAGTACTGAAACAATAAAGCCCGGAATGGCTACAATCCCGAATGCATGCTTCCAGCCAATCTTCACTGCAATAATTCCTCCCAGAAGTACACCTATTGCTGATCCGAGAGGGATGGATGCATTCCAGATGCCCATCATCCTGGCTCTTCTATCAATAGGATACAGTCCTGAGATCATGGCACTTCCCCCGGGTGCATAACCTGCCTCACCCACTCCGATCAGAAGGCGCGCCATGAATAGCTGGACAAAATTTCCGGTCAGGGCGCATAATGCAGTCGCAAGGCTCCACATAATCGCCATGATGCCAATTATCTTTGTTCTGCTCCAGCGGTCGACCAGAATGGATACGGGGAAGGTTAGAAGCACTATGGCCCAGTAAACTGAAGAAACCAGTAATCCGCTCTGGGTATGGGTTATTCCCCAATCCCTCTCGATGGAGGTAAACATGGAAGTAACAACCATCCTGTCAATATAATCGAACATATACAGCAGGAATAAGAGCATAAATACATAATTAGAGTAACCTTTTGAAAAGAGGTACCCGGTACGCTCCACCGGATTTTTCATCATTATTTAATTTATTGTTAAACCTTTACACCAAGTAAAGAAAAATAAATGTCAGTTTGCTTTTTTGTTGTATTTTTAAGTCTTTATACTTACGTTCCCATTTATGAGCAATTCATTAAATTTCGCTTAACTATTAAATAACTGTTACATATCATGAATACTCTCAAACAAATAAATCAATTTCTTGACAGCCAGCCTATTGCACTTGTTGGCGTTTCACGTAATCCAAAAAAGTTTGGTTATTCAGCATTCCGGGAACTTAAGGAAAAAGGCATGAAAATCATTCCGGTAAATCCATTGGCAGATGAGATAATGGGCGAGAAATCTTATCCCAATGTCAATGCTCTTCCGGAAGAAGTAAAGGGAATAATTGTAATGACTAAAAAGGATCAGACAGCATCAGTAGTCAGGGAAGCTCTTGCCAGAGGTATCAGAGAGATCTGGATACAGCAAATGGCTGACAGCAAGGAAGCCCTTCACGACCTTAAGAACTCCGGAGTTAATTTCATCGTCGGGGAATGCATACTGATGCATTATAAACCACAAAGTATCCACAAGTTTCACCGTAACCTCAAAAAGTTTTTCAGAATGTTTCCCAAATAAGATGAACCTGATCATAAAATTCCTGTTTATTAAATTGATAGCTTGATGTAGCTGATTAATAAAAAATTTATAGAATGACAGAATCCGTTTTTGACTACAGTCTTGAATTCACAGTAAGAGATTATGAATGTGATTTACAGGGTGTTGTCAATAACGCCAATTATCAACACTATCTCGAGCATGCCAGGCATGAGTACCTTTTATCAAAAGGTATCAGCTTTGCAAAACTCCATGATGAGGGACTTGACCTGATAATAACAAGAGTTGAGATTGATTATAAATATCCTCTCCGGAGCCGCGACAGGTTTGTTGTCAGGCTCAGAACTGAAAAGGAAGGAAATGTAAGACTACTGTTTATACAGGAGATCAGCAGGATTCCCGATGAAAAGCTAATTATTCTGGCTCGGGTAACGGGAATTGCCAGTAAGAAAGGAAGACCGGTATCGCCCCTTAGCATCACAGAACAGCTGGGATTGAAATAAAATAATATATTAATACATCCGATTTATGGGTAAATCAAAACTTACGCGCAGACAGTTCGTTACAACCATTACAGTTGGAGCAGGAACTGTTTTTATAGGAAAGATTACATCAGGATCCGGAATGCCAGAACCTGCACATATGACAGATCCCTTAAAGGTTGTCACTCTTGGCAGATCCGGATTAAAAACTACACTTCTCGGAATGGGTACCGGCTTCAGTGGTTATAATCGTTCATCCAACATTACCAGGGCAGGCGTTGCGGAGATGATCATAAGGAAGGCTTATGAAAAAGGCATTCGCTATTTTGACTGTGCCGACAGTTATGGAACCCACACCTATACCTCATCCGCGCTGCAAAACTTTCCACGGGATAGCTATACCATCGGCACGAAGATATGGGTTAGCCAGGGAGGTATTCCTGAACCTGACCGGCCTGATGCTGATGTTGTGACTGACCGTTTCAGGAAAGAACTGAAGACGGACTATATAGATCTTATTCAGATTCATTGCATGACTGACGGCAAATGGACGGACAAGGAAAAGAAGCAGATGGACATCCTGGAAAACCTGAAGGCGAAAAACATAATAAGGGCACATGGAGTATCGGTACATTCTCTGGAAGCAATGGAAGCCTGCATCGGAAATCCCTGGGTTGACATCGTTCATGTCAGGATCAATCCTTTTGGCGAATCGATGGATAAAAGTGACCCGGAACTTGTAACGCCTGTAATTGAAAAACTACACAGGGAGGGAAAAGGTATTATCGGGATGAAACTGATCGGAGCAGGGAAATTCAAAAACCATTCCGATAAGATTGATGAATCACTTAAATATGTTCTGGGACTTGGAACCATAGATACCATAATTGTGGGATTTGAACAGGAGGAACAGATTGATAACTATATCGCAAGAGTCAGAAATTCAGTGACTGTTTAAACGAGATTTGAATCATAAACCGGAATATATCAGACCAGATGACAAGGATAGGATATTTACTTTTAGTTCTTTCCATTGCAATTACCGGATTTACATTCCGGGATTACCAGAGGGAACCGGATGTTGTTGAGCCGGGGGCAAAACTTGAAAAGCTTGCCGGCGGATTCTCCTTTACTGAAGGACCAACTTCCGATGCCCAGGGGAATGTTTTTTTTACTGATCAACCAAATGACAGGATAATGGAATGGAGCATCTCCGGAAAATTGTCGACCTTCCTTCAGCCATCTGGTCGTTCAAATGGTCTTTCATTTGACAGTGAAGGTAATTTATGGGCTTGTGCAGATGAAAAAAATGAGCTCTGGCAGATCGATTCCGGGAAAAAGGTTACAGCAGTTCCACTGAGATATGGATCTAAGATCCTAAATGGACCTAACGACCTATGGATCAATGATGAAGGCGGAATATACCTCACCGACCCGTACTATCAGAGACCCTGGTGGGCACATAATGCAATGCCTCAGGATCTTCAGGCTGTCTATTATCTTTCACCGGATCACAAAACACTGACGATGGTTGCATCAGATCTGGTCCAGCCTAACGGAATTGTCGGAACGCCGGATGGGAAAAAACTGTTCGTGGCAGATATAGGTGCGAATAAAACATGGTCATATACAATAGGCGAAGATCACAGCCTGACTGACAAAAAATTGTTCTGTGAACTTGGCTCTGATGGGATGACAATAGATTCAGAAGGCAATATTTACCTTACCGGAAACGGGGTGACAATATACGACAGGAATGGTAAAAAGAAAGGGCATATAGATGTTCCGGAAAGCTGGACTGCCAATGTATGCTTTGGTGGAAAGGATATGAAAACCTTGTTCATTACTGCCAGCAAGGGGTTCTATTGCATTAGATTAAGAATCAGAGGAACAAAAGGATAACTCCATTTTAAAATCTTATTTATTCTGATTTTATTAAAAATATTTAATAGTTATGGTTCCGTATGCTTATATTTATCTTCTTTATCGTTGTATAATTAAATAAATTATTACATTTAGTGCATCGATAATATAACCCGAGAATGATCAAAAACCTATTGTTGATGGAAGGAACAAGAAGAGCAGATATTAAGCCTGGAATAGATGTAATGGTTGAATTGTCCGAGCACAAGCGTACCGGCAGGCTGACGGGAGGCAGGGTAAAGGAAGTACTTACCACTGCTCCGAATCATCCGCATGGTATTAAAGTACGGCTTGAAAGCGGCCTCGTCGGAAGGATCAAACAGATAATCTGACACTGCATATTTGCTAATCTATAAAAAATGTATTTAAATTTGATTCCCGGGAGAACAACGTTCTCTCTGCAGGTATGGATTTAAGTATAGTTAATCTCGCAGAAATGAAATTTGAGGATTTTCTGGTTACCACCCTGGGAAGGGGAGGAGTTGCTTCACCATTGAAGCAATGTCAGCGTGGAGATAGTCCCGGTTATAAGTTTGTGGATGATAGTGAAAGGATACTTTATGACGTCTCCCTTGATAATTTCAACAGATGCCATAAAACTGGTGAAATCCCGGTCTCGTTCGAGAAGGCAGGTCCCAGGGAGAAACTTTTCTTCGAGCCTGCGAAAACAAAGGTAGCCATTGTGACGTGCGGCGGACTTTGCCCCGGGCAAAACAATGTAATCAGGAGCCTGATAAATGAACTCTATTACAGATACGGTATCTCCAGGGTGCTCGGAATTAAGTACGGATATGAGGGACTTATCCCAAAATTCAATCATCCTTTAATTGAGTTGTCAGCACCAATTGTAAGGGACATACATTTTACAGGAGGTACCTTTCTCGGCTCATCGCGTGGAAATCAAGATGTATCACAAATGGTTGATACTCTTGAAATAATGAATATAAATGTGCTCTTTTGCATTGGAGGTGACGGCACTTTGAGAGGAGCTCACGCTATATACAAGGAGATTTCAAGGCGGAATCTGAAAATCAGCGTTGCCGGCATTCCGAAAACCATTGATAATGATATTGACCTTATAGAGAAATCGTTTGGTTTCGAAACGGCTTTTTCGATAGCAAATGATATTATCAGGTATGCTCACAATGAAGCTTCGGGAGCTTATAACGGGATAGCACTGGTGAAGCTGATGGGACGTGATTCGGGTTTCATTGCCGCCACTGCCGCATTATCGATTTCGCAAGTCAATTTTGTGCTTATTCCGGAGATAACTTTTGATCTTTACGGACCGAGGGGATTTCTTGAGGTTCTCAGAAAAAGGCTTGAAGAAAGGCATCATGCACTGATAGTTGTTGCAGAAGGAACCGGTCAGGATTTATTCGCCGAAACCTCACATGAGAAAGATGCTTCAGGAAATGTAAAGCACAAGGATATAGGCTTGTTTCTGAAAGATAAAATTTCTGAGGATTTCAGGTTCAAGGAATTTCCCCATTCAATAAAATACATTGATCCCAGCTATATTATCCGCAGCGCTCCTGCAAACCCTAATGATAGTAAATTCTGTAATCTTCTGGCTCAAAATGCCGTACATGGCGCTCTTGCAGGAAAGACCGATTTTGTTGTAGGTTTCTGGAATAACCAGTTCACCCTGATGCCCATATCTATGGTTGTTGCCAAACGAAAGAAGATAGACATAAAGAGCGAACTATGGTGGAATGTTCTGGAAGCAACAGGTCAGCCAACAAGTATGAAGAACCTCTGATATGATAAAGAATATTGTATTTGATCTTGGTAATGTGCTTATCAGTTTCAGACCATCCCAATATTTCGACAATAAAAACTACCCTGAAACCATTAAAGCCAGGATTCTTTCTGACATATTCAGGAGCAGGGAATGGCTAATGCTTGACAACGGGAATATAAGTACCCGGGAGGCTATTGAAGCAATATCTGCCAAATCTGCTCTCAAAAGGGAGGAAATCATTCATATTTTCAATCTGAGGACCGATATGATGTTTCCCCTCGACTTGAACGTAAGGCTGCTCTCAGGGCTTAAAAAGCGCAACTACGGGCTTTATTTTCTTTCCAACTTCCCTCTTGATATCTTCGAGGAGATAAAGACCGGGTATTTCTTTTTCAGAAATTTTAATGGAGGTATAATATCATCCGAGGTAAAATTCTCCAAGCCTGACAGCCGTATTTACGAAATCCTGCTTGAAAAGTATTCCCTCACTGCCGGGGAGTCTCTCTTCATCGATGACATTGAGATAAATGTAAAAGCTGCGGAAGCGATGGGAATGAAAGGGCTTATTACCTTCGGATCTGAAGATATCTCCAGGGAACTGGCAATGGTACTCGGTCATCCCGTTCTATAATTCAAGATCTTCAGAACATCTGTATGGGCACAAAATTTTGTGCTCATTAAATTAACTAACCGCTTTATCATCCGGAAACGATACTATGATACAGGAATTTTTTAATCGTACGATCACATGGGTTATGATCCTTTGGTTATTCCCGGCATCCGGCAGGAACATTTAAAAATATTGAAACGTCACGGGCTTAAGGGGAGAGACAATGCAAAGCAATGCATTGATAATGAATTGTTTATGGCCATATAATGGCCCAATATGTTCCACGTGGAAACAAGGCCTAATTTTTGAAATATTCCGACAGCACAACGCTTTTTGCATGTCCGACCACCTTTTCCAGTTCCTCCGGGGGAGCAAGCATAATATTTGCAACGGAACCAAAATGCTTAAGCAGAATTTCCTTTGTCCTGGGACCGATTCCTTTTACAAGGTCAAGATCTGATCTGATCATATCGGAGGAACGCTTTCCCCTGTGAAAATTAATTCCGAAGCGGTGGGCTTCATTTCTTAGTTGCTGAATGATCTTAAGGCTAATTGAGTTTTTATCCAGATAGATTGGAACACTGTCGCCCGGAAAATAAATCTCCTCCAGCTTTTTTGCTATGCCGATCAAAGTTATACGCTCTCTGAGGCCCAGTTTGCTTATACTTTTCATGGCTGAGGAAAGCTGTCCCTTTCCACCATCAATTATTATCAGCTGTGGCAGATCTGTTCCTTCATCCAGAGCCCGTCTATACCTCCTGAATACTATTTCTTCCATTGAGGAAAAATCGTCAGGGCCGGTCACAGTTTTAATGTTAAAATGTCGGTAGTCTTTCTTGCTGGGCCTGCCATTACGGAAAACAACGCATGCTGCCACCGGATTAGTCCCCATTATATTTGAATTATCAAAACATTCTATATGGACAGGGATCTCTGACATATGAAGATCATTTTTGAGTTTTTCAAGGTTCTTGCCAGTTCTTTGAGCCGGTTTGTGCTCCATCTTCTTCTTCTTTTGCTCAAGCTTATAGTAAATGGCATTGCGTTCAGCCAGTTCCAGCAGTTTCTGCTTATCACCAAGCCTGGGAACGGTATATTTTACATTATCCAACAGAATATCAGGCTTGTAAGGCACGATAATTTCGGGAGAATCACTGGATAGCCTCTGCCTGATTTCAGTTATCGCAAAGCCTAGTATTGATTCCTTATCTTCATCTATCCTTATCTTCAATTCAAGCGTAAATGCCTGAATAATAGCCCCTTGAACAACTTTAAGATAATTTACATATGCACTATCCGATTCCATTGCCATCCCAAAAACATCCACATTTCTTATGGTGTTGTTTACCACAGCAGAGCGGGTTCTGAACCTCGATAAAATTTCAATTTTATCCTTAATCATCTGGGCCTCCTCAAATCTTAACTCACCGGAGTAGCTTGTCATCAGGGATTTGAGGTGATCAATAACTGTAGAGATATTTCCTTTCAGGATATCTCTTATCTGGACAATACTGTCGTTGTAATCTTTTTCAGTCTGCAAACCAACACACGGGCCCTTGCAATTACCCATATGATACTCAAGGCATACCTTGAACTTTTTTGCCGCAATGTTTGATTCGGTAAGTACCAGAGAGCATGTTCTCAGAGTATAGAGTTGTCTTATAAGTGAAATCAGTGTTTTAACCATCAGAGCTGAGGTGTAGGGTCCAAAATAAGCCGAACCGTCTCGAATCACGTTTCTGGTGCTGAATACCCTTGGGAAAGGTTCCTTTTTTATGCAGATCCATGGAAATGTTTTATCGTCTTTCAGCAATATATTATATCTGGGCTGATACCTTTTAATAAGGTTATTCTCCAGTAAGAGTGCATCTGATTCGTTTTCCACAACAATATGCTTTATGTCGATGGCCCGTTTGAGGAGAAGTCTTGTTTTTCCCGACTGATTCTTCGAGAAATAGGAAGCCACCCTTTTTCTGAGGTTTTTCGCCTTGCCTACATAAAGTACATTTTCAGAATTATCAATAAACTGATAAACACCTGGTTTATCAGGAAGCAGAGAAAGAATTGCCGCAGATTTTTCAACAACAGACATGTCTTAATGAAATTATTCTTTTTAATTCACAGTAAAGAGTGAAACGGGTTTAAACTGATTTACATCGAACAATCCCCTGTCTCCTATTTTGAGACTGGGAATTACAAGCAGAGCCATGAATGAAAGTGTCATAAAAGGTGCTGTCATTGTACATCCAAGCGATCTTACCATATCATTGAGGTATTTATACTCCCCTGCTACCTCCGAACAGGCTCTCGTTGTCATTATACCTCCGATATTAAGTGGCAGTGATGACCGGGTACCTGCTGCCGCTACTGCCAGTCCTCCGGTACATCTTATTATCTCATTTATCGCCTCTACAATGTCTCCGTCGTTTGTTCCCACACAAATAATATTATGGCTGTCGTGAGCAATGGAACTGGCAAAGGCGCCCTTCTTCAAGCCGAAACCCTTAATAAAACCAATCGCCGGCGGAGAATCATTATATCTCTCTTTAACCACAATTTTTAAAATGTCCCGTGCCATATCAGGTTCTACAAAATCTCCATCCGGAACAACTATTCTGGCTTCATCTGTTATCAGTTCCCCGTCATATGCTTCAATGACCCTTAAGGTTCCTTGCTTTCTTTCAACCTTGATTTCATTCTCAACTACCGGAGTACATCTGAAGTTATTTAAAGTCTGACCCGGAGTATATATAAAGTTCCTTTTTCCGTTATCAAATACCTTTTCTCCCCTGATCCAGGTTTCCTTTACATTCATTTTTCCAAGATCATCAACTAAAATAAAATCGGCTCTTTGCCCTTTTTGAAGCAACCCGGTTTCCAGTTTGTAATGTCTGACAGGATTAATTGTTGCGCTTCTTATCACATCAAATTTATCATAGCCTTCTTCTATAAGAGCTCCGACAAGCTTATTTATGTGTCTTTCCACAAGCATTTCGGGATGCAGGTCATCGCTGCAAAGCATAATCTTTTCAGGATATAAATTAAAGAGTTCCTTCAATGAATTCAGATTTCTGGCTGCGCTGCCTTCTCTTATTAATATCTTCATTCCCAGGGAAATTTTTTCTTTCGCTTCATCAAGGCTGCTGCATTCATGGTCTGTTGAAATTCCCGCATCAATATATTTTTTCAGATCTTCACCAGAAAGTCCGGGTGCATGACCATCTATAGGCTTACCTTCCTTTTTTGCAGCCTTTATCTTTTTCAAAACATTCTTATCTCCGTAAATAACTCCAGGGAAATTCATCATTTCCGAAAGATATTTAATCTCCGGTCGCTTCATTACCTGTTCTATTTCATCAGAGTCTATCCTTGCACCGCTTGTCTCGAAATCTGTTGCAGGTACACAGGAGGGAGCTCCAAACCAAAAATCCAATGGTGATTTTTCTGCATCCTTTATCATGAATTCAACCCCTTTCCATCCCAGTACATTTGCAATCTCATGAGGATCGGATACAACTCCAACAGTCCCATGCTTTACCGCCTCAAAAGCGAAAGCTCCCGGCGTTACCATAGAGCTTTCAATATGAATATGCGCGTCAATAAAACCCGGTAAAATATAAATATCCGGGGCTCTCTTTTTTAAGCTCCACTCTTTCAATATATCCTTTTGAAATGGAAATTTCTGCCGGATAAATATTTCTGGAATGAATATCAACCAGCTTTCCTAAAATTTTCATAAAATTATAAATTTAAATAAATGTTCCACGTGGAACATTTTTTACCTTCCAAGATACAATAGAAGTATATTTACATCGGATGGAGAAACACCGCTTATTCGTCCCGCCTGTCCAATAGTTTCAGGCTTAATCCTGGTTAACTTCTGCCTTCCTTCGGTAGAAATAGAAACCAGTTCCTTATAATTAATATCCTCAGGGATCTTAAGTCCTTCCAGTCTTTTCAACTTATCTGCAACCAATTTCTCTCGCTGGATATATCCTTCGTATTTTATTCTGATTTCTGCCGATTCAATTATTTCAGCCGCTCTCGGTGATTTTAAAGTTCTAAGTTCTGAGCTGTTCTTCATCCAACCTAAAAGCTTAGAAATTTCCACTTGCGGTCTCGTCGCGATAGTAACAGCCCTGACTTTCTGAACCAGTCTACTAGTATTTAACGACTCCAACTGGTCATTTATCTCTTCCGGACTTATGCTATTTTCAGTCAGAAAATCTATTACTTCTTTAACCAGATCCTCCTTCTCGTCCAGCAATCTTAATCTTTCCGAATCCACAGTTCCGATATTATAGCCCTTGCGGGTCAATCTTTCGTCAGCATTGTCCTGCCTCAGCAAGATCCTGTACTCAGCTCTTGCCGTAAACATTCTGTACGGTTCATCTACTCCTTTTGTAACAAGATCATCAATAAGGACTCCAATATATGATTCTTCCCTTCCCAGGATAAAACTCTCTTCTCCCCGGATCTTCTGAACAGCATTTATTCCCGCCAGTAATCCCTGTGCAGCCGCTTCCTCATAACCTGTGGTACCGTTTATTTGTCCGGCAAAATAAAGATTTGACAATCTCTTGGTCTCCAGAGTATGCCTTAACTGAGTCGGCTGGAAAAAATCATACTCAATAGCATACCCTGGTCTGAATATTTTTACTTCCTCCAGCCCCGGTATTTTTCTGAGTGCTTTAAGCTGCACATCCAGAGGAAGACTGCTGGCAAAACCATTTATATAATACTCCACTGTATCGACGCCTTCAGGTTCAATAAAGATCTGATGTGAATTCTTCTCTTTAAAAGTTACTATCTTATCCTCTATGCTCGGGCAATATCTAGGACCTCTTCCTTTAATCCTTCCTGTAAAGAGAGGACTGAACTCAAGGCCTTTTCTCAGTTCTTCATGAACTTCTTCATTCGTATGTGTAATGAAACAACTTCTTTGTTCAACCATTTTACCTCCATCCGATCCGAAGGAAAATTTTCTGTTCTCCTCATCACCACGCTGTTCAGTCATCCTGGAAAAATCAATTGTCCGGCCATCCACCCTGGCACTGGTGCCGGTTTTCATTCTCTCAACTGAAAAACCAATCTCTTCAAGCCTTTCACTCAATCCCTTCGAAGCCTGATCTCCTGATCTTCCTCCCTGAACCCTGCTAAAACCTACATGCATCAATCCATTCAGAAAAGTACCGTTCGTAAGTATAACAGCCTTTCCAAAAAATCTTGTTCCGAAGGCTGTTTCGACACCTGTCACTCTGCCTTCCTCCGTTATAATCCCCGTTGCCTGTTCCTGCCAGATCGAAAGATTATCTGTTCGTTCCAGAATTTTTCGCCATTCCATTGTAAATTTCTGTCTGTCACATTGAGCTCTGGGACTCCACATTGCCGGACCTTTACTCCTGTTCAACATTCTGAATTGTATCATGCTGCGGTCCGTTACAATGCCGCTCATTCCTCCCAGCGCATCAATTTCCCTTACAATTTGTCCTTTTGCTATGCCTCCCATTGCAGGATTGCATGACATCTGCGCAAGCTTCGTCATATCCATTGTAATCAGCAATGTATTTGCTCCCATTACAGCAGCTATATGTGCTGCCTCGCAGCCTGAATGCCCCCCTCCAACAACTATTATATCATAAATATTATTCATTACCTATAAATTAAAGTTCTCTCATCCATTTATCCTCCATCTCCTTCATCCTTAACTTTTCTATATCATGTTTATCGTTATAACCTAACAGATGCAAAGTGCCATGTATCATAACCCTTAATACCTCATTATTTAAACTAACATTATAGTTAAATGCATTTCTCCTGACGGTATCAATACTAACATAAATCTCTCCATTGACTATATCCTCGTCATTATAATCGAAAGTAATAACATCGGTATAATAATCATGGTTCAGGAATTCAAGATTAATTTTCATGTATCGTATCATCATCAGTAAAAATAAAATTAAGGTCACCGGCTACTCTTCCTTCGCTTTCGATGACCTTACAAATAATTTTCACTGCTTCCCTCATACCCTTCAGACGAAAGCCGCCAGTGTCATAAAATATCCTGATACTCAATACCTGATATTTTTAAACAGCATCGTAACCATATTTCCCTTCTTGCTGTACTTTATCTCGTCAGCAAGTTTCGACATAAGGTAAACACCCCTTCCGTTAAGTGATTCTATATTCTGTGGAATAGTCGGATCCGGAACCTCTTCCGGCATAAATCCCTTTCCTTCGTCCTTAATTACAATTTTCAGTTTATCCTCCCTGTATGTTATATCAACATCTACAAATTTGTTTTTTTCAAATTTATTCCCATGCATAATAGCATTATTTACAGCTTCCAGAGTAGATACCAGTATTTTACCATAGTATTCCTGTGTAATTCCAATCTCTCCCATGATTTCATCAATGGCATTTTCAACAACACGAATATTATTTATACTGGACTCTATTCTTAACTTCTTACGCATGTTCATCTTTAAACTTTCTCTTATACTGAATAAAAAGATATTTGTTACAAAATAGAGGTATTATTTGCTTATCCATATTTCCGGATCAAGATACTTCATATTGGTTTCGAAAATCATAAACTTCAAAACAGAGTTGTTGCCATTTCCCGGATCGAGGTAAATATCTCCTATATCCTGCTTTGCAACCACTTTATCTCCAGGTTTAACCCTTACATATGCAATATTTGCATATACCGAAAGGTATGTTCCATGACGTATTATAACAGTCATGTTTGCTCCTGATATTGCAAAAACCTTTGCAACCTCTCCCTGAAAAACGCTTCTCGCCTTCATTTTCCCGGAACTTGTAATCTCTATCCCTATATTATCTTCCGTCAGATATTTGAATACCGGATGAGGATGCACACCGAAATGACTCGTAATTACGCCTTGTTCTACCGGCCATGGTAATCTGCCCCTGTTCTCTGCAAAGCTTTCACCTATCAATTTTTGTTCAGGAGTAGCCTCGGACTTCAACTTTTTCCTGCTCTCTTCCTCTATAAGTCTGTTTATCTCCTTTTCGATTTTCCTTGCTATCCGCTTCTTTTCTTCCAGTTCTTTTTGCAGCTGTTTTTCCTTGTTTGTCAAAGATTTAACCATTTGCTGCTTTCTCACCTGCTCATTCTCAAGAAGCTTCTTTTGCTGCTCCTCCCTTGACTTTAAATCCGATATCCGGTTCAGATCTATCTCGAGTCTTTGCTTAGAACTTTCAATCTGACTCTTTAATTCTATGATCGTCTCAGCTTCTCTTCGCCTGAATTTAGTAACCTGTTGAAGATATTTCAATCTCTTATAACCCTGATTAAAATCTCTGGCCGAAAGAATATATACCAGCTCCGGATTTCCTTTCTGGGATTTGTAAGAATTAACAACAGCTTTAGCGTATTCATCCTTTAACCTCACAAGATCATCCTCCATCATACTGATTGCAAGATTATTAAGGTCTATTCGCTCTGAAAGAAGATCAATTTCCTCTCTCATCCCCTTTATTACTGTTTCTCGCAGGTCCAGCTTTCTGTCCTATAATCTTTACCGCATTCATTCCTTCTGATTTCTCCTTTGCGGTTGTCTTCAGAAGATTATCTACATAATTGATTTCCTCCAGCGTTTTCTTTCTCTTATCTTCCAATTCGGCCTTACTCTGACCATATAAAACATGATTCATCCAAAAAAACAGAAACACGATTCCCAGGAGAAATCTCATAACAGATGAATTTTTTCGTATTGCTCTCCCTGGAATAAAATCAATTGTCCCTTCCCATGGAATTGTAATTTTCTGAATTCTAATTTCTAAAGTAGTATTCCTTTGTTTGTCTGATATTTCTATTCTACCTGGAACATTAATTTTATCAACATTGAAAAAATCATCATATTTTATCTGCAGTCCACTTCCATTTATATTCTCATATGGCATTGTCATAGTACTTTTTGCAAGGTTACAATCCATAAGATACCTAATTCTAACATCCTTTACTAATCCATCAATAGAAAAATTTCCTTTATTACACTTAATTTTGGTAGTATCGACCTTACTGTCATTTACATAATCACCCAGAATGACAGGTAGAACTCCAGTTGTAAAACCGTATTTTTCAGTAAGATAGTTCGCCGAACCATAAAATAAGTTTCCTATCCATCCGGTCATTTATCATGATAGAATCCCCGGACAGAAATATCCTGGCAAGCTCAATCCCTCCCACACTTTTTATGCTTATCAGAAATTTATCAGGCATTTTAAACTTAATTGTTCCGGTACCCGTTTTATTTCCATCTTCACTGCTTATTTTAAATACTGCCTTCTCAATAAAAAAACTTTGAGACGTAAGATTCTGACTTACAATACGATCATATAAAGATTCCCTGCTAACTTGTTCTGGTGCAGACTTAAGATTTCTCTTCTGCCTTTTGCTTACCGAACAGCCTGCCGTCAAAATAATAATAACCAGTATGTAACTTACTTTCCGCACTTATTAATTTCCTCCTTCAAATATGTTTTTGTACTGTCAAGTTTTATAGCATAATTCCAGTTTACAATTGCCTTTTGACAATTTTTTTCTTTTGACAGAATAAATCCATAATGTTCATAATATTCAGCATCCGGTGCAGCACCGGAATTTAAAATTTCTTCCATAACCCTGGCAGCTTCCCTTAGTTTTCCTCTTTTATATAAAACCCAGGCATAAGTGTCCAGGTAAGTATTATTATTTTTTTCTTTATCAATAACCTTTTTTGCCATCTCTTCAGCTTCTTTAAGGTTTTTGTTCTGCTCGGCAAGATAATATGCATAATTATTTATAACTGTCAAATCCTCTCCGTCATTCCTGATGGCATCCTCAAAAGTTTCAAATGCCTTTAAATAATCTTTCATCCTGTAATAAACATCTGCCCTCATTGTAAGAACCTGCGTAATATACTCCTTATTGTCTCCGGCAAGAATTTCTGCTTTCTTCAACTCTTCCAGTGCGATATCATACTCCTTATTCTCCAGCGCTCCGTTAGCATACAGAACTTTAGCAAGAAATGACCTGTTGAACCTGCTTGCACATTCTTCTCCTTTTATCAGAAGGTTCTTATAATCCTTCTTCTGATTATATAATAAAAGTAGCTTCTCCCATGCATAATAATTATCAGGATTTTGCTTTATAATGTTTTCAAGCAGTTCTGCTGCCTCATCTAGTCTGTTTATTTTAACAAGTAGTTCAGGCCTTAAAAGGGGAACAATGTCGTCATTTTTATAATTGGCCTCGAAAACCATGAGTGCAATAAACAATTCATCACTATTCTTATTTACCAGATCAGGCAAGTCAATCAATTTTGCAAAAAGAGATATTTTGTCTTGCCTTTTTACATTCGAATTCAGAATAACATTGTTGAGAAGCAGGAACAACTCCGAATAGTTTTTTTCGTTAATCAGGAAATCACACACTGCAAGCTGTATTTTAGGATCATCCGGATTCCTTTCCAACAGTTTTTCATATACATCTCCTGCCTTTTCCCTCTCTCCTTTTCCTACATAAATCTCTGCAAGCAATCCATTGTAAATAACTTCGTCAGGGTCAATAGCCAGCAGCTGTAATGTTTTCTCTTCGGCAACATCAAAATTTTTCTCTTCAATAAGAACTTTTACTGCTGATACTGTAGAATTATCATTTACTCCATATTTTGTGTCAAGCGTGTCAAAAATTGCAAGGGCTTTGTTATATTCCTTATTTTCAGAATATAAACTTCCCAGTGTAAGCTGGAGATTCTCCTCCTGAGGGAAATATTTTACAGCTATTTTATAATAATAAATTGCGCTATCAAGCTTTTCTTCCTGAAAATAGATTCCACCCATCATCATCAGATACCAAATGTTTTCATCATCTATAGACAATGCCTTCTTCAGGAATTTTTTCGCATTCGTGAGATCACCATTCCCGCTTACAATTTGAGCCATCTGATAATAAGCCGCATCACATGATGGTTTAATCTGCAAAGCATCTTCAAAATATTTAAGTGCATCTCCACTATTGCCCATAAGCTTTTGCTTTATGGCTTCCACATAAACATAATTGAATTTAGCCTTGTCATATGAGTCATCCTTTGGGGCATTAACCTCAGCAGGAGTTACTTTTCTTGAACAGGAGCCCACTATAAATCCACCAAAAATTACAATTAATACAAAGAATATCAGTTTATTCATCTCTATTTTTTTCCTGTATGACCAAATCCTCCGGAACCTCTTTCCGTCTCAATTAAACTTTCTGCATCGATCCATTCTGCCTTTTCATGTCTGGAAATAATCATCTGACAAATTCTTTCCCCATCCTGTATAACAAAATTATCCCGTGACAGGTTAATAAGTATAACACAGATTTCCCCCCTGTAATCGGCATCAATCGTGCCAGGCGAATTTAACACCGTAATTCCCTTATTGATAGCAAGTCCGCTTCTTGGTCTGATCTGTGCTTCATACCCTTCAGGGATTTCAATAAAAAGTCCCGTGCCAATAAGTTTTCTCTCCAATGGCTCCAGAATAACATCTTCATCGAGGTTAGCCCTTAGGTCCAGACCAGCAGAACCTCTGGTAGAGTATTTTGGTAATGGATGCTTCGATTTGTTAATTATCCTTATTTTCATCTTAGATATTTATTCATCCGAAAATCCTGATTTAAAATCGCCTGAAAATTACCATAAAAAGAACTATTAAAAAAGATAGATACAGATTTATAATATCTAAACCCTGGTAATATTTTAAATTTCTGAAGTTTAGGACTTCCATTCCGGTAATAAAAAAAGATTTTTAATCAATTTGTCTTATTGTCTGCTAAACTCCTTAAACCCTAAATAAAACAAATAACAATCATTATTTTCGTCTATAGCCCAAAGTTAAATATCTTTGCAGTTTGCTTTGTGTTACGTTATTAACCAAATTATAAAATTCATGAACATTAAATCAAATGCACTAATTATCTTAATAACAATTCTTTTCATTCATTCCTGCAAAGCGCCGCTATCCAATGAAAACACTAATATTGTAATTAAAACAACCCTGGGTGACATTAAAATCAGGCTTTATGACAGTACACCGGTTCACCGTGACAATTTCATAAAACTCGTCAAAAGCGGTGTTTATGATAACGTACTGTTTCACAGAGTAATAAAGGATTTTATGATTCAGGCTGGTGATCCATTGACACGTCCCGGGAAATCTGATTTAACTTCCGACACAATAAATTCCTACACCATCCCTGCAGAATTCAATGCTTCCTGCTTTCACAAAAAAGGCGCTCTTGCTGCAGCAAGAAAAGGTAATGATGAAAATCCTGAAATGCGTTCCTCTGGTACACAATTCTATATTGTTGAGGGTGTAAAGTACACTGATTCCGAATTGGATCAGGCAGAACAACGCATTAACAGCAATATCAAACAGGCAATTTTCAATAAATTGATAAAAGAAACCACAGACAGTTTGAAAGTAAGCGGTACACCAGTATCAGCAGCAGAGATTCAGGATATTGCCTCAATGAAAATGTACGAATATTTTTCCCTCAATGGTAATTATAAAATTCCTGAAGATCAGCGCAATGTTTATAAAACAACCGGAGGTACACCCCGTCTTGACGGTACGTATACTGTATTCGGTGAAGTAACTGAAGGATTGGATGTTGTTGACAAGATAGCCGCTGTACCCACTGATGGAAGAGATAAGCCACTTAATGATATCAGGATACTGAAAATTAGAATCGTAAAGAATTAATTTAAAAGAAAACGAGTTTCAAATGATTCAAAAAATTTTAAGCCTGTATACTGAGATCAGTGATCTCGAACTTAATACCGCACAAGAGATTGAGAATTACCGTCTTAAATATCTCAGCAAAAAAGGCATAATCTCTAACCTCTTCGAGGATTTCAGGAATATCCCGGCTTCCGCGAAAAAAGATGTTGGTCAAAAGCTGAATGAACTGAAATCTTTTGCACTTGAAAAGATTAACTCAGCCAGGTCAGGCCTCGAATTTGCCCAGGACAGATCCTCCGAAACGGACCTCACCCGACCTCCTGTACCTTTTCCCTCTGGTTCCAGGCATCCTATCTCCATTGTGAGAAATGAGATTACAGACATCTTCAGACGAATAGGATTTACTGTTTCCGAAGGTCCTGAGATTGAAGATGATGATCATGTATTTACCAAGCTTAATTTCGCTTCTGAACATCCTGCCAGAGATATGCAGGATACTTTCTATATTTCCAGGATCTCTGCAGAAGATTCAACTCCCGGAGATATTTTACTTCGTACTCATACATCCTCAGTTCAGGTGAGGGTAATGGAAAATCAAAAACCGCCCATTCGTACAATATCGCCGGGACGCGTATTCCGTAATGAAGCAGTATCCGCCCGGGCTCACTGTATCTTCCATCAGGTTGAAGGACTCTATATTGATGAAAATGTATCCTTTGCTGATCTCAGGCAAACCCTGCTTTTCTTTGCACGTGAGATGTTTGGCATTGAAACTGAGATTCGTTTACGTCCTTCCTATTTCCCTTTCACCGAGCCTTCCGCTGAAATGGATGTGAGTTGCAGGATATGTGGTGGCAAAGGCTGCAATGTATGTAAATATACCGGCTGGCTTGAAATTCTCGGATGTGGAATGGTGCACCCTAATGTTCTTGAATCCTGCGGCATCGACAGCAGGAAATATACAGGATTTGCATTTGGAATGGGCATAGAACGCCTTGCAATGCTAAAATATCAGGTTAATGATCTGCGTTTATATTTTGAGAACGATATCAGGTTCCTCGATCAGTTTAAAACAGCATTATAGTAAAGTTACCTGAATTTAGAATTTATTTTAGTATAAAATTTAGTTAAAATATATGAAACAACAGGAGATTCAACTTCCCTTATGTGATAAGTGTTCACTCGACTCTTCCTCTATTTTCAAATATCTTCAGCCAGACGAAGTAGTGACATTAAATTTTGAGAAGGATTTCCGTCATTACAAGCGTGGAGATATTTTATATCAGGAAGGTAACAGGATAAGCGGTTTCTATTGCATAAACAGTGGAATAATAAAAGTATTCAAGACAGGGTTTGATGGTAAGGAACAGATCATACGCTTTGCCAGGAAAGGTGATATTATTGCTTACCGAAGCGTGCTGAGCAATGAGCTTGCCTGTACTTCCGCAAAGGTAATTGAAGACTGTAATGTTTGCTTTATCCCTTCTGAAATACTTATATCCTTCATCAAGACCAATCCTGCCTTTGCGCTCGAACTTTTAAAGCTTGCATGTCATGAACTGGGTGAAGCCAACTCCTTCATTACGGATATAGCACAAAAGACTGTAAGGGAGCGCCTCGCTGAAGTTTTGTTATTCCTTGTAAATGATTTTGGGCTTGACGATCAGCAATACCTTAATATTTCTCTCACCCGCGAAGAACTAGCCAACATTGTTGGAACGGCAACCGAATCTGTAATACGCCTCCTGTCGGAATTTAAGTCCGACAGCCTTGTAGAATTAAGCGGGCGAAAAATAAAAATACTTAATACCAAAGGTCTCGAGAAGATCAGTAACGTCTTTAATTAGACGAATACAATGCCTTTAGTTTATCAGAACAGAGAACCTGGCCTGTTGTATCCGAATTCTTTACCCAGATGTTTATAGGCATGTTCTGTAGCCTCTCGTCCTCTCGGGGTTCTTTTCAGATAACCTTCCTTTATAAGGAAAGGCTCATAAACTTCTTCGATAGTTCCGCTTTCCTCACCAACTGCAGTTGAAATTGTTGACAGGCCTACAGGGCCTCCGTTAAACTTCTCTATTATAACAGAAAGTATCCTGTTGTCCATCTCATCCAGTCCATGCTGATCAATATTAAGGGCTTTAAGGCCATATCTGGTTATATCAAGATCTATTATCCCTGAGCCTTTTACCTGTGCAAAATCTCTTATTCTCCTAAGAAGGGCGTTAGCAATCCTCGGCGTTCCACGGCTTCTCCTGGCAATTTCAACTGCTGCTTCCTTTTCAATCTTCACATTCAGTATCCCGGCTGATCGTGTTACGATACCAGTAAGAATCTCCTGATCATAATATTCCAGGTGGAATTTGATTCCGAATCTGGCCCTTAATGGACTGGTAAGCAAACCAGATCGGGTAGTTGCTCCGATTAGGGTAAAATTGTTCAGTGATAACTGTACCGATCTGGCGCTGGGGCCCTTATCGATCATAATATCTATCTGGAAATCCTCCATTGCGGAATACAGGTACTCTTCCACGACAGGACTCAGCCTGTGTATCTCGTCGATAAAAAGAACATCACCTTCCCCGAGATTTGTCAGCAATCCAGCCAGATCTCCGGGTTTATCAAGAACCGGACCTGAAGTAACACGCAGATTTACATTAAGCTCATTTGAAATTATTGAAGCAAGTGTAGTTTTACCCAGACCCGGTGGCCCATGCAACAATACATGATCAAGAGATTCCTTTCTCTGTTTGGCAGCTGTAACAAATACCGTCAAATTTTCAATTACCTGCTTTTGCCCTTTAAAATCGTTGAAAGTCAGAGGTCTTAATTGCCTTTCAAACTCCTTGTCTGTAAGCGATATTACATCTTTTCTGATATTGAGATTATCTTCCATTTAAATAAATCCCTATTTTATAAGCTTCGACCCACTCTCCGGAAGTTTTATTTTAACTCCATTTATGCTGACCTCAACATCATTCTTATATGTAATTGTCAATAAGATATTTCCAGCTTCATCAAATTTTCTCCATGTTTTTTCCCTTATGCCCATCTGGTAATACTGGTCTTCCTTAACTCTACCATTATCATAGTAGTATATGTGGTTTCCATCAGGATTGCCCTGAACATAATTTCCTTTATATCTGAGTTTATCGTCAGGATAATATGATTTCCACAATCCGTCCCTTAGTCCCAGGATATATTTACCCGTCTCCATATTATCTCCCGATTTATATTTCCATTCTCCATTTTTCTCTCCGTCAGAATATTGCCCCTGTGTAATTATCTCCCCTGTATCGGAATATTCCGTAAAGGAACCGTCACGTTTTCCCTGAAAATATTCCTCCTCCCTCAGTATCGAATTGTCTTTATAATACCATGTCCATAACCCATCCGGCCTGCCATTGTTAAAAGATCCTGTTTGTTCTAATTTACCATTTACATTAAAGAACTTCCATACGCCTGTCTTCCTGTTATCACTATACTGTCCTTCAGCTGATACTTTTCCATCGGGATAAATATCCTTCCATTTACCGTTTCTGTTTCCGCCCTCATCCACAATTCCTTCAGACAAAAGCAGACCATTGTCATTATAAACATATGCATTTGTAACTTTTCCGTCTTTACCGAAATCGCGGTGTATACCAACGGGAATATTATTTCTGAACGGACCGCTGTATATCAGTCTACCATCCTTATCATGCTTGTTAACAATTTCTATATCCGGTTCATCCTCCACCTTATTCTTAACAATAGACCCATTATCATACAACATGGTAAGCACAAGCTTTCCACGGTTATCATATTCCTTATAATAACCATTAAGAAGATCATCCTTGTAGCTTTTTTCTGATTTAATATTTCCGTCGGGATAAAAATCCTTCCAGCTTCCCTGCTTAAGTCCTTTGCTATCGGTCCTGTTTATTTTCTCCCTGCTTATCAGAAAGTCGTTACTGTATTCCAGCAGAGTAATAACATTACCCTCTTTGTCATATTCTTTTGAAAGGCCATCCTTTTTATTTCCGTTATACCGTATAGTCTGCTGAATTTTCTCATCAGGAAAGTAGATATATGAGATTCCCTCCTTTTTATCCCCTGCATATAATTCTTTTGACCAAACATATACGCCCGCGCTGGGATCTTTTTTATACTTATAGTACCAACCGTTCTTCTTACCGTAGAGATAATTTATTTTTTCCGTTGTATCGCCCGCCTGATCATAGAATATCCATATGCTATCGAGCATGAAGTTTCTTCTTTTACCTTCAGATTTCTTTACACCTGTAACATAGTAGCTTTTCCAAAAGCCCTCAGGCTTTCCATTCTTTATTAAGCCCTCGCTTGAAGTTGTTCCATTAGGATATTTAAAAACATGAAAACCATCTTTTAATGTATTATCTTCCTGACCATTAGCAATACCTAAAATTAAACACAAAAAGAATAATAAACCAATTTTTTTCATTCTCAAAGACCTAATTTTTCAGATATCTCCATCATTCTTGCAATAGGCTTTCCAGCCTTCAAAAGTACATCCTTATCGAGGTAGATTTCAGGTTTTTCGTTTTTCAGACAATTTACTATTTTTTCCAATGTAATCATCTTCATAAAATTACATTCACTGCATCCACAAGTTGAATCTCTCGGAGGTGCGGGTATATAAATTTTTTCAGGATTTTCCCTTTTCATCTGGTGTATTATACCTGGTTCCGTGGCTACAATATAGCAATTTCCATTGTCATTCCTGGTATAATTTAGCAGAGCGGATGTAGATCCTATGTAGTCTGCGACCATTCTTACGGGTAACTCACATTCAGGGTGAACTATCACTTTTGAATTCGGGTTTTCATCTTTCAGCTTCAGAATGGCTTCCAGTGAAAATTCTTCATGTACATGGCATGTCCCGTTCCATATAAGAATATCTCTTCCGGTCTTGTTAAGCACAAAATTACCAAGATTTCTGTCAGGTGCGAAAATAATCTTTTCATCGGGAGGAAGTGATTCCACTATCTGTACTGCATTTGAAGAAGTGCAGATAATATCTGATAAAGCCTTTACTTCTGCGCTCGTATTTACATATGTGACCACAGTCCTTCCGGGATTGTCCTTAATAAATCTTTCGAAATCAGCTGGTTTACACGAATCAGAAAGACTACAACCTGCATTCGTATCGGGAAGAAGTACTTTTTTTTCAGGAGCCAGTATTTTTGCTGTTTCAGCCATAAATTTAACTCCCGCGAACAGTATAATATCGGCATCATTCTTTGCAGCCTTCTGTGCCAGAGCCAGGCTGTCGCCAACAAAATCAGCAATATCCTGAATATCTCCGGTCTGATAATAATGGGCAAGAATTATTGCATTTTTTTCCCTTTTTAAACTTTTTATTTCTGAAATAACATTTTCAGATACCCTGCTTTCCATTTTTCTTAAATTTGAAAACGTAAACTTAATCAATAAACTTTAACTGTCATTTTACATCTTTTGGCTTTCCTCGTTTTTATCATTTATCAACATCATAATTCTTTATAATTAAATTTTAATTTTTTATTTATGATGAATATGTTATGATGTTAATAGTGTTAAAAGAAAATTAAGTTTTTTATTGTTTATTTCGACATTGATATTTAGCAAACAACTTATCAACCAATCAAAAAATATACCATTTTTGAGAATCAGGAGATTAGAAGAATAATTAACAATTGTTAGGACAGGCTTTTATTTAATTTGGTTAAAACAAAACTTACCTCCTTAAGGTTTATATCAGGTTCAAATTTAGGCTTTGATTTCTTAAAACTAGGTAATGACATATTAATACATGACAAAACTTCAGTAACAGACCCCGGCAAAAGAAATTTTAAGAAATTATTTTTTCTTTTTTACATTTTATCAACACGATTTAAGAGCCTCTTCCTGTTTTCCTTCTGCCTTACAAACAATATTATCGTATTATTGTTATCTTATCATAGATCATTGCATTAAATAGGTTATTATAAGAGATAAAATTGTTCTTCTTTTTTTAAGTAAGTCAATTATATTAATTTGCGGGCTAAATAATGAAACCGGAATAAAAGTTAATGCCTTGAAAAATAAAAATTTAGCAATTGTATCTGATCATGCCGGCTACTTCCTGAAAGAAAAACTATTGAGATATCTTAAAGAGAAAGAATTCCAGGTAAGAGATTTTGGATGTTTTTCTGAAGAGAATGTAGATTATCCTGATTTTGGACATCCTCTGGCGAAGGCGGTGTCTTCCGGAGAGTTTGAGTTGGGTATATCAATATGCGGTACGGGAAACGGGATCAATATGACGGTGAACAAGCATCCTGGCATCAGAAGTGCTTTATGCTGGAATGAAGAGATCAGCCGGCTGGCAAGGGCACATAATGATGCAAATATATGTGCCATACCTGGAAGGTTTATTTCTGAATCAGAAGCATATTTAATTGTAAGGACATTTTTGAATACTGATTTTGAAGGCGGACGACATAAGCGAAGAGTGGATAAGATCTCATTAAAAATGTATTGACCATGCTTTCAAACTCATGCCGATACGGAATCCGGGCAGTAATATATCTGGCCAGCCAGCCGGATGGAAACAGCAAGACAGGTATAAAGCAAATCAGCAATGATCTTGATCTTGCCCACGCCATTTCTGGCAAAAATACTTCAGCAGCTGGCCAAGCAGAAGATACTGAGTTCTTCAAAAGGGCCTCATGGAGGTTTTGCTCTTCTTAAAGATCCTCGCAATATTACACTACTGGATATAGTAAACACCATTGATGGTTCCGATACATTTACCACATGTGTTATGTATAAAGGCACTTGTGAAGGGGTAAGCAAGGAAAAAAAAATATGTCCCCTTCATGATGAATATGAAAAGACCAGAACTGAGCTCATAAGGCTGTTCAGCAAAAAAACTATCTACGAGCTTGTGAATAAGGCTGATAGTTCAGACTATCTTCCTATCTGACTGTCTCCTTAAATGAAGGCTTAATAATAAGCCAAAGTGCAACGGAGGCCAGAACCCCTACTGCATCAGCAACGGCGTCATAAAAATCTCCGGTACGCGTGGAGGTCAATACTAATTGCAAGATTTCCATCAGGATACCATATGACAGAGGAATCAATGCCAGTAAAAACAGATTGAGTATATTTTTTAATTTACTACGGTGCTCAATGATAATAACCGACATCATCAGAAAGTACATCATGAAATGAACTATTTTGTCAATATTGGGTATCTCAAGGAGCTGGATTTTTTCAAAGGTTTTGGAATTTGCCAGGCTCAGGTACAGCAGCAGGATGGACACCAGTATGGAGAATAAATTCTTCTTTATCATTATTAATGTTTGTGGCAAAATTAATTATTATTATGGCATTTTATTCATACATTTCAGATTTGGTAATTTAAGGTATGGCAGGTATCTATCTACATATACCGTTTTGTAAAAAACTCTGTTTCTATTGTGATTTCTATCACATTATCTCGAAAGGTGATCATTCATTGCTGGTAGACGCGCTTGTTAAGGAAGCTGCAGTCAGAAAAGATTATCTGGGAAATGAGATCGTATCAACAATATATCTGGGCGGAGGTACTCCATCAGTTTTGACGGTACAGGAACTTGGAATAATTCTGCAGCAGATCAGAAATCAGTACCGGGTGGGAGAGGATTGTGAAATAACAGTCGAATTGAATCCTGACGATGTTAATCCTGACTATCTGGCCGGGTTAAAACATCTGAATTTCAACCGTATAAGTTTAGGTGTACAGTCATGGAGGGACATAGATCTTAAAATGCTGAACCGGAGGCATGATTCAGCTCAGGCCAAAAAAGCTCTCAGTGAAATTCTTGATTCAGGTTTCGAAAATATATCGATTGATCTTATATACGGAATTCCCGGAATGAGTCCTGATGAGTGGGCTTCGATCCTTGATTATACATTTTCTCTGGACATTAAGCATTTGTCTGCCTATCATCTTACTTTTGAAAAAGGCACTGTTTTCGGAAAGATGCTTGAGAAGGGTCTTATTGAGGAAGTTGATGAAGAAGAAAGCATTGCTCTCTTTAATATTCTGATAGAAAAGGCGGAGGCAGCTGGTTTTATGCATTATGAGATTTCGAATTTTTGCAAGCCGGGCTATTTATCGCTTCATAATTCAAATTACTGGAAACAGGTTAACTATGTTGGTCTTGGTCCTTCAGCACATTCATTTAACGGATATTCACGCCAGTGGAATGTCAGGGATCTGAAGGTCTACATTAAATCCGTAAATGCAGGCAAGCCATTTTACGAGCAGGAGGAGCTTGATCTCAAGGCACGGTTCAATGAATATGTAATGACTTCTCTAAGGACAATGTGGGGAATAGATCTTGATTACATTGAAAGGACATTTGAGAAGGAGGGTTACGATTATATAGTTAATCTGGCCGGCAAATTCAAAGACTATGGTTTGTTAAAACAAGATAACAACTACCTGGTTCTTACAAACCAGGGTAAGTTTATTTCGGATAATATTATTTCGGAATTTATGATTCCGGGCGATGATTAGCTATTTCTTTGAGAGCATAAAACTCGTCCGGCCGATTAATGATCCCTCCAGGTAAAGTTCTGCACTGTAATTCCCGATAATAAAATCTCCGCTGTTATCGAGGAAGATACACATGTCTATATCCTGGTTAATATAATCCACTTCCCGGCTGGCTGAAAAGATTATTTTATTCTTCCTGTATTCAAACAGGTTATCGGGACTGGTGGCAATTACCAGGGAATCGGGTCGTATAACTCTCAGATATACCACTTTCGGACCCGCTTTTGCAATGGGATTTTCACGCAAGGTAAAACAGATCCTTAGTTTATCGAGCAGACTGATACGGTTTGTCTCCTTCCTTTTTTTGTTGAGCGGTTCGGCTACGATATCTTTAGCCTGTATTACAGAAGCTACCTCCACTTTTGAGCTCAGTTCATCCTTTACCTTTGAAAGTTCAGTATTTGTTGTCTTAACCTGTTTAATCTCCTGCCGGATCTCCGAGTTTTCAGCAACCAGCATTTTATTTCGCGTATTGAGAGAATCAATCTGAACTATATAGCTTTTCATAATTTCTCTCATTGTTTTGATCTCTTTTTTATATTGTCTGATCAGCCTGACGTTTGATTCATTGATGGCAAGGATCTGGACAATTTTCTCCTTATCCCTTTCCAGGTTGGCATTGAGAGTATCATTATTTGTCTTAAGCGTATCAAAAGCATAGGATATGCGACGTAATTCATTTGCAAGGGAGTCTTTTTCCTCAGTAAGCACTGTCTCCATATCATACATATTGTGCCGCTGTACGAAATACATAATTATCAGGAAGGCTAGTATTACTCCAAGGATAATTGTTGCAGCAAGCATTTTTACTGGTGTTCCCTTATTTTCCTCCTGTCCGGTCTGATTCACATTATTTGTTGTTGTCATTGATCCTTCGGTATTTTCATGGTTTCAATTTCAAAATTAATAATTTCTGCTTAATTATTATAATATCGGGTCCAATGATTAATTTTACCGGGAGTAACATATTGATATTTATTATGAAATACATTGGTGCTCATGTAAGTGCGTCCGGCGGAGTTGAAAATGCTCCCTTGAATGCAAATTCAATAGGTGCAAGAGCTTTTGCCCTTTTTACGAAGAACCAGAGGCAATGGGTTTCCAATCCCCTTACTAAGGCAAGTATTAAGTTATTCCGCGAAAACTGTGAAAAATTCGATTATAAGGCTTTTCAGATACTTCCGCATGACAGTTACCTCATAAATCTTGGCCATCCTGAGGCCGAGCCTCTCAAAAAGTCAAGGGATTCCTTTCTTGATGAGATGCAGAGATGCGAACAGCTCGGACTTGACAGGCTGAATTTTCACCCGGGGAGTCATCTCAATGGACTAAGTATTGAAGAATGCCTGATAAGAATTGCAGAATCGATAAATATAGTTCTTGACAAAACGAGGGGTGTGACTGCAGTAATTGAAAACACTGCAGGCCAGGGGACTAATCTCGGTCATACATTCGAACAATTACGGGAGATAATTGACAGCGTGGAAGATAAATCCAGAGTAGGGGTATGTATCGATACCTGTCACGCGTATACTTCAGGATATGATGTAAAGACAGCAACGGGTTTCGCGGAGACCTTCAGAAAATTCGGAGAGATCATCGGTTTCGAATATCTGAAAGGGATGCATCTGAATGATTCCAAGAAGGAATTGGCAACACGCGTTGACCGTCATGATAATATAGGAAAAGGATTTTTGGGAGAGGAAGTATTCAAAATGATAATGAATGATGACAGATTTGACGATATGCCCCTGATACTTGAAACTCCCGATGAATCCATGTGGGAAAAAGAGATCAATATGCTTTATTCATTGATAATCAGGTAGATTATTTAGTTACACAGACGTTCACAAAGTAGACGCTGAGATTCACAGAGGGGAAAAATTTAAACGGCTAATGAATAATATATCTCAGATAATTAGACTTTTACTCGTATCTCTATGGCCGTCTGTTGGTCACTTTGAATCTCAGTGTAACCTTACTTTACTGTTAAAACAAAACCGGGCGTCAGGTTTGCAGGATTGATTTAACAAAGGCTTTGTCAAGTTTCTCCCTTGTTGCCACAAAGCCGATATTAAAAAGGTCTTCAGCATCTTTCAGGATCGAGAATCTTGAAGTTTCTTAGTTCCGGGGGTGAAACCAGGA
Organism: uncultured Bacteroidales bacterium; assembly: GCA_963789465.1. GTDB lineage: Bacteria > Bacteroidota > Bacteroidia > Bacteroidales > VadinHA17 > LD21. Next base: position 37,139 of record CAWBLL010000015.1, on the reverse strand, counting down.
GATCGAATTTCTTTGCTTTTTCATTGATCTCCCTGGACATGCTGAGCATAAATGTTCTTTCGGCAATGCTTATCAGGCCGTTGATCTTTTCAATGTAGCCAATGGGATTCACGAAGGAACCTATCAGGAACCTGCATTTCTTCTCGATGGGTTTGACAGGAAGGTTGTCCAGTACACCGCCATCAACATAATGAATATTATTTATCAGTACAGGCTGAAACAGGACCGGAATACTGGCTGAAGCGATTACCGGATTTATAAGGTCTCCGCTCGAAAAATACTCCGCCTTGCCATTGTTAAGATCAGTTGCTGTGACATAGAGAGGAATTTTGAGCTCTTCAAAAGTTTTGGCACGAAGAGAAGATTTCAAAATTTTAATGATCCCCCCTATCTGGAGTAATCCCTCCCTTGGCAGGGCCGGTTTCATAAAATCGAGCCTGCTGCCGGTATTCATAAGATGTAGTATCTCCCTGGGAGAATAGCCGTCAGCATAAAAGACTCCGGCAAGTGCGCCGGCACTGGTACCTGAAATGATATCGGGGAAAATGCCGGCATCATTCAGAGCCTGTAGAAATCCAAGGTGTGCGAAGCCTCTTGCGCCTCCTCCACTCAGAACCAGTCCAATTTTATATTGTTTTTCAGCCATTTAAATGGGTTTAACTAGTTATAAATTTCTTAAAAAAGCGACCAGCAGTTTCAGATTCAGGAAGGTGACTATTCCGGCAATGACTGATAAAACTCCGATAAGAAAATTGCTGTTGGCATATTTGCCCATTACCTTTTTTGAGGAGGTGAGATATATCTGGATTGCAACTGTGAAGGGCAGCTGTATACTAAGAAAAACCTGTGAGAGGATAAGTCCTTTAAATGGGTTTCCAATAAAGAAGATAAGAATTAATGCTCCTGCAAGTGAAATAATTATACCTACCCTGGAATGGTTATCCCTGACATCATAAGGTTCATTAAACATGCCTGAAACAATGGAACCTCCAGCCATTCCTGAAGTTATGGATGAGGCTACTCCGGCAAAGAGAAGAGCTATGGCAAAAACCACTGAAGCGTTATTACCTAGCAATGGTGCCAGGAGAGTTTGCGCCTGCTGTAATTCCTCTGCCTTCATACCGCTCTTAAAGAATGTTGCAGCAGCAAGTATTATCATGGCACTATTTATGGCCCATCCGATGACCATGGAAAACAGGGTATCGGCAAATTCAAATTTAAGTTGCCTTTTAATGACCTTTTCATCCTTAAGATTCCATTGGCGGCTTTGAATAACCTCAGAATGAAGGAAAAGGTTATGAGGCATCACCACTGCACCCAGGACACTCATGAGTAACAGCATAGACCCTTCAGGGATTGTGGGCTTCACCCAGGCGATACCCGCTTCAACCCAGTTTACATCTACCAAAAACAGTTCATAAAGAAAAGATAACCCGATAATAGAAACAAATCCGATAATCCATTTTTCTATCTTCTGGTAAGAATTGGTGAACAGCATTATACTCACAAAAACAGTAACGAGAATGGAACCTGCTTTTACAGGAATGTCAAAGAGCATATTGAGGGCGATGGATCCGCCAAGGATCTCGGCCAGCGAAGTGGAGACCGAAGCAAGTACAGCAAAGGAAAGAATGAATTTTGAGATCTTCGGATTTATATAAACTGTTGCTGCCTCAGAAAGACAAAGACCAGTTGCGATGCCCAGATGAGCCACATTGTGCTGCAGAACTATTAGCATTATTGTCGATAATGTGACGATCCACAAAAGGGTATAACCGTAATTGGAACCTGTAGCTATATTGGCTGCCCAGTTACCGGGATCGATAAATCCTACTGTAACCAGCAGACCGGGACCTATATATTTGAAGATGTCAAGCGCCCCGAAGGAGGGTGCACGCTTGTCCTTAAACAACTCTTTGAAAAACCGGATAGGTTTGAATATCTTATTAATATTCTCCATATTTTGAGCTAAACGAAGCTTTATGAAACTTGTGGTATTGCAATTCTCCTGATTAACAAATATAATCATTGATTATGATAATTATTATCAGGATTCAGGCAGCTGAAATATTCTCTAATGTTATACATTTGGTGAATAATGTTATTATAAGGTTGATTAAATATAAAGATTATGCAATTTTTGCTTGTGGCTTTTGATGGTACGGATGCAGATGGTATTAACCGCAGACTGAAGGTCAGGGAGGAGCATCTCTCAAAAATCGCACTGCTCAGGCAGCGAGGAGAGTTTATAACAGGTGGCGCTATACTTGATGACGACGGAAAAATGACAGGTTCAATGATCATTTATGAATTTCCTGATCGTAAATCACTTGATGCCAGTCTGCAGAATGAGCCATATTTCACAGAAGGAGTCTGGGAAAAAATTGAAATTAAGCCTTTCAGGATGGTGCGATTTGACTGAAACAGATGGATATTAAGAAATATACACCTTCAGCCGAAAAATGGGTTTTGGTTTTCCTGGCCGGACTAATGTGGTGTGGTGTCGGAGTGATGCTTGTCAGTTTTGCCATTACATGGCTGTCCCCGTTTGGGATGAAAAGTGCATGGGTCTATTATGCAAGCGGATTCCTGGCAGCTATGCCAATTCATCATTTCGGTTTTCTGAGGATTGCCGATAAGAACCTGAAGAGACTGTTACCCCTTACTGAAAGGAAATGTGTTTTTTCCTTTATGACTTGGAAGAGCTACATTATTGTTCTGATAATGGTTTCCATGGGCATTGCCCTGCGTCATTCATCAGTACCAAAACGCTATTTATCAATACTTTATAATGGTATAGGATTGGCATTATTCCTTTCCGGAATAAGATATTTAAGGTTTTTTATTCTACTATTATCAAAAAAAAGAGTCTGATCACTTTTTGCATACTAAAATCAATATTAAGGATTAAAAGTTCTTTTTAATTGCTGGCCTGGTTCGTTCAGTGGCAATTTATACTCAAAAGCAAGGTCAGAATAATCTGCCTTATTCCATTAAAACAATCGCATCTTCATGATGAATTCTCTAACAGGGCTGCTGATCCGCTGAAGAAGTAATTCTTATCTGCTGATAGATAGAGATGGTATTATTAAACATTAATTGTAACTCTGTTGTTTTATTGAAAATAAAATTGAATAATATGGCTTTTACACTACAGCCAGGAGAGAAGGCAATAGATTTCAACCTTCCGGCCACGGACGGTAAAGAGTATAGCTTATCTGATTTTGATAAATTCAAATGTCTGGTATTATTCTTCACCTGCAACCATTGTCCATATGTCATTGGTTCGGATGAGATCACGAGAGTTACTGCCATGAAGTACATCGGCAGTAATGTCGGTTTCGTAGGAATAAACTCGAACAGTGAAAATACATATCCCGAGGACAGCTTTCCAAATATGGTAAAAAGGATGAAGGATAATAACTTTCCATGGGTTTACCTTTATGATGAAAGTCAGGATGTTGCCAGATCATATGGCGCCCTGAGGACCCCGCATTTTTATGTGTTCGATCAGAACAGGAATCTTGTTTATACAGGTCGCGGAGTTGATAATCCAAAAAATCCCGACAAGATGACTGTCAATAATCTGGATACTGTTCTTGATGAGCTTACCAGCGGGAAGAAAATATCGGTAAATCTGACAAATCCCATAGGATGCAATATCAAATGGGAAGGTAAGGATGCTCACTGGATGCCGCCAGATGCATGTGACCTGGTATTATAAACGGATTTATGGAGCCAGACGCTTAATGGTCCAGCTACGGTCTGATCTGGTATAAACTATGCGGTCGTGAAGTCTGAATTCTCCGTCAAGCCAAAATTCAAAAAGGTCGGGAATAAGGCGATATCCGCCCCAATAAAGTGGTTTATCAACCTCCCTGCCGGAGAATTTTTCATTAAAAAAAGCTTGCCTTTCTTCAAGGAAAAGCCGGTCAGGAATTACCGAGCTTTGATCGCTTGTCCAGGCCGATAACTGACTTTCCCTTGGTCTTGACCTGAAATAGATCTCAGACTCCTTCTCAGAAACTTTAACTGTTCTTCCCTCAATCCTGATCTGACAGCCGGATTCAGGCCAGTAAAACAACATGGCAGCATAAGGATTTTCAGCCAACTGAGTGCCCTTTTTACTGTTATAGTTTGTATAGAAAACAAAACCCTTTTCGTCAAAGCTCTTCATCAGTACCGTTCTTACGGAGACCTTACCCGCTGTTGAGGCGGTGCCGAGACTGACTGTCTCCGGAATCTCAATGCCAGCACTGAGATGTTCCCGGTACCATCCGGAGAACTGAACGAAGGGATCCGGATCAGCCGTTTTTTCTGAAATTTTTTTGTTTGTCATCATCAATTATACCAGGATAATCAGTCAAGAAAACAATAAAAGCTTGTCAATGGTTTATTTAGTTAAAAATAAATAATAAATTATTTAACTTCATTCCCAAAATGTACATGCCATGAAACTACACTGTCACAACTCAAAAATCGTATTGACTTTTACTTTAATTTTCCTCATCTTAATGTCATGCAGCACAAATACACCTTCAGATCTTTCAAAAGAGAGTCTGATCCCGCTTCCTGTTTCAATGACCTCCACAGGAAATTATTTTGCACTCAAAGCTGATGCGGATATATATTTACAGGGTGAGTCTGAAGAGCTTAAGAGAGTTGGTAATTATCTGGCTGAGAGGCTAAGACCTGCCACCGGTTTTGAGATCGAAGTTAAGACAGCCGGTAAAGCACCCGGAGCCGGGAATATTTATCTCAAACTTAGCGATGTTGTGGAAAACAAGGGAGATGAGAGCTATGAACTCGATATAACCAGAAATATGGTGACACTTTCTGCCGGTGCACCGGCGGGATTATTCCGGGGAATCCAGACCATAAGGCAACTTCTTCCGGCAAAAATTGAATTGACCAGCAGGCAGGAAGGACCCTGGAAAATCGCCACCGGGATCATCACTGACCATCCTGATTATGCCTATCGTGGAGCAATGCTGGATGTAGCCCGCCATTTTTTCAGTGTTGAAGATGTAAAGCGTTTCATTGATCTGATTTCCTATTACAAGATGAACGCTCTTCACCTGCACTTGTCTGATGATCAGGGGTGGCGGATCGAAATCAAATCATGGCCGAATCTGGCCATTCATGGGGGAAGTACCGAAGTAGGAGGAGGCCCGGGTGGTTATTACACACAGGAGCAATATGCAGATATTGTGAAATATGCCAGCGATCGTTTTATTATTATCGTACCCGAGATCGATATGCCAGGTCATATCAATGCTGCCCTGGCTTCCTATCCGGATCTGAACTGCAGTGGTAAGGCAACAGAGCTCTATACCGGTACAGAGGTGGGTTTCAGTACTATATGTACTACGAAGGAGATCGCATATAAATTTGTTGATGACGTAGTAAGGGAACTGGCATCGCTGACACCGGGCCCCTATATTCATATCGGCGGGGATGAATCCCATGTTACCAGAAAAGAGGATTATATTCCATTCGTAAAAAGAGTCCAGGATATTGTAGTTGCACATGGTAAACGGGTGATGGGATGGGATGAGATCTCACTTTCCGAATTGAAACCCAATACGGTTGCCCAGTATTGGGCAAACACTGATAATGCCAACAGGGCTGTCAGCCAGGGTGCAAAGATCCTTATGTCGCCGGCTTCGAAAACTTATGTCGATATGAAATATGACTCCACGACAGTTCTGGGCCTGCACTGGGCCGGATTTATTGAGGTCGACACTTCCTATATCTGGGATCCCGCAAACCTTGTGCCCGGTATCACCAAAGACGATATCATGGGTGTGGAGGCTCCTCTATGGACGGAGACAATTACGAATATGAAAGAGCTGGAATACATGGTATTTCCAAGACTGCCGGGCATAGCCGAAATAGGGTGGAGCCCTGCATCAATCAGAAAATGGGATGATTATAGGGTGAGACTTGGAAATCAGGCTTCGCGCTTCAAGGCTATGGATATAAATTATTATGCTTCACGGCTGGTGCCATGGAATCAGGTTAAGTAATCAAACCATAAGTACATTTTCCCCTTTTACAAGGTCAAAGCAAATGATTGTATCCTTCTTTTCTGTGTACCATGTACCGGATTTTAGCTCCTTCTGAACTGTGACCCTCTCAATATTTTTGGATTCCCTGCCATTGATGCTGAGAATGGGATTTTTAGTTGGTGAATTCAGTTTCAGGGTGAATCCTGGACAGGAATAGGGCGCCTTCAGTTTAATTTGCGACGAAGAGGGAATAATGGTTGTAAGTTTCCTGGCAGCCCAGTAACGGGCAATTTCACTCAGCTTCATCCACACCAGATTATTGTACTTCTGATCCAGCCTCTTTTTCACCTCTTTCAGGATATTAAATCCCACCTGCCCTCCATTGAAATATAAACCGGGCCAGTGACAAACCATTACTGCAGGTTCACCACTTTCAATTACATCTACCATGCGACCGGATAGAAGATCTTCAGTTATGAATTTATCCGGGCCGCCTGGGTTAAGTCCATCCCAGTTGCCAAACCAGTCTGATGTACAGCCAATTATGGATACAACACATCTGGGATCAGGTCCTTCAAGTCCTGAGGCATGAAGTACTCTGGGTTCAACACTTTTTTCTTTTTCTGTGAAAAGATCCCTGAAGTAATGGGGAATTTCAGCCCCAAAAACATCCCTGACGGCTTCCAGTGTTCCCAAGGCAAGGTTATCCTGATTCTCACTGCCATAACCACCGGGAGTGGTTAATCCCTGACATTGTAGTCCTGCTTCTTTAAGTATGGAAAGAGCATATGCCTGGTAAGCAGCCAGCTCATCGGCACTTTTTGTCTGGCTCCAGCCCCAGTTTTCCATGTATTCCTCAGTGGGAAAAGGATATGGTTTTCCGGTTTTTATATCGATAACGCGAGTATGGCTTACCATTTCCGGATGAATATCCCAGTTGGGCGAGATTAAATCCCTGACGAGTTTAAGACTATCCCTGAGCTCCTGCCCGGTCCAGCCCGGAATAAAGCGGTCCACCCATCCGGTGCACGCAGGATATGGAACTATGCTGTATTTACCCCTTACACCGTTTTCCTGTGCCCATTCGCCAAATTCCCTGACGAAGCTGTCAGGAATTTCCCTTGACAGTTTTCTCCAGTCCTGATTATATTGGTCGGGAAATATTTCTTTAAATTGCGGTATTCCAAAATATGCCAGATTGACAAGGCATGTTGAATCATCGATTATCAGGCTCACGGGGGAGCGGTTAAAAGGATTCAGCACCTCTGCAGTAATGGATTTTCCAGGCAAAGGATTGAATTTCGGAGTCGATGATATTGCCATGGTTCCGATTGCAGCAGTCTTTACAAATGAACGTCTCGAATATTTCATGTTATTTATTTAAATCATATGTAGATCGTAGAGGCCAACATCTTTGCGGCAACTCCCTGTTCCCAGGCTCTCCTTTGAATCGAAAGCATTTCACTTATGATCTTTCTTAAGGTTTCACTCTTTGAAGCTATCTGAATGGTTTGCTGATAAACATGTGAATAAAAAGCTTTTATATTCATCTGGCTTAAATAGAACAGACCTCCTGTAAATGAACAGGTATACAGAATTTTTAAAATTTGATTTTTCCGGCTCATCGATTTGCTATTTTACCAAACAGATTGAAATATAATTATAATAATTATAGTAATACTGGCCTGGGACAAATTTCTTATAGTTCGCGTTTCAGGTTATGCTTCGTTATTCTTACAAATAAATTTTATTCCATATATTTAAAACAATTTTGAGAAAACATTGTCAACAAGACTTTTATGAGCAAAATAAAGATTATCACCTATATTGCAGTTTTTGCCGTGATCAGTGCACTTCTAATACTGTTTTTCTTCAGGAAAAAAGAGAATGCAGCAGAATTTTCAATAAGGTATCCTTTTAATAATGCTCTTTTCCCCCCTGAATTTCCGGCGCCTGAATTTGAATGGATCACTAAAAGGAAGGATACAACAAGGTGGGAAGTTACACTTGCTGCCAACAACGGAAAATATACTGTCAAAGCCCTGACCAATCTTAAGGTCTGGTCTCCGACAGAATCAGAATGGGATAGCCTCAAGCTGCTGTCAGATTATGGCCGGATTTATTTCAGGGTAAGGAAATCCGATTCAGCAAGCTCCAGTAAAAAAATAACTTTCAGGATAAGTCTTGATTCCGTGGGTGCGCCTGTTTTATACAATTGAAAAGAGAAGAACGTTCGGTCTTTTCTCCAAGATTTCTCCCGATGGCAGGTACGTTGTAACAACAGTCAAAGACCGTGTGCTTATGAAGAATTTTCACGTGAATCCCATTGAAAATGCAATTTTCTCACAGCTTTTCTTTCCGGTCAATGGGCACCTCGCAGTTTATGGTTGAACTCGCTTATATCAGAAAGGCGCTGAAAAGCATGGATATTGAGCAGGCTAAAACATTGTTTCATCGCCTGGAAGCCCAGCATCCATTCTTCTTTTCAGAAGATTGCCTCGAGCTGAGCGATATGCTGAAGACCATGGGGATGCCGGAAGAATCAAAAAAGTATGCTGAACAGGCAAAGCACACGATAAATTCAGATATATTCGGCAAACAATAAAATTGCAGGAAACATTCTTAATATGGTGCATCGGCGAAATTGACTCTTCTGCTGATCCTGTCAGTAACGTTTCGGGTGCTGTTAATTGTCAGCTTTTGGATGGCTTTGTGCGGGCAAGGTGTTCGAAATCTTTATATCCGGCATGAGGATATCCTACAGGCATACAGGATAAAATAATTAATTAATTTTCGGGAGGCAACTTAAAAATCGAGGTATTTTAAATATCTGAAAATGTGTATTTCGGAGAGTTTGCCAAATATTTTAATATAAAATTAAGCTCCACACAACAATATTTTTATTGAAAATCTGTTTTTCATCTGATTAAATAAAAATAGATTAATTAATATTAATATCCATTTATCTTTAAATATTATGAAAGTCAGAAAATTTGGATTTTTAGCTATTATTGCGTTTACAGGCGTTATTATGCTGGCAGCCTGCACAAAAACAGGCGGGGATACAAGTCAGTTATATGTACCTGGCAGTTCGGATGTTACTGCGAATGCAACCCTTGAGGAGCTGCAGCAGGGGAGGGCTTTGTATATTGGCAACTGCAACGCTTGCCATGGACTTTATAATCCTGACAGCAATACTCCCACGCAATGGAGAAGTATCATGAGCAACATGGCGCCGAGAACAAGTATGTCAGCTGCAGAGGTACAGCTTGTAACCAAGTACCTTACCAGGGGAAATTAACAGGCAATTGCTCCTTGTTTACTGAAAGTGTCCGTTTAGATTTTTTCTGATACCCTATTTTTACATTTAAAGTCTCAATTGGCTTTGCTACCTTTGTAATTTATAAAGGGAATTTAAAAATATAGTATAATGGGTAATTCAGGTAAGACAAAATGGGCTATAGATCCCACGCACAGTGAAATATCTTTCAAGGTTAAATACCTTATGATAACAAATGTAAAAGGGGTATTCAAGGATTTCAGTGCAAGCGTCATAACAACCGGAAGTGATTTTATGACTAAAGATATTGAATTCACACTGGATCCGGGCTCTGTCGACACCGGTGCTCCTGATCGCGACAATCATATTAAAAGTGCTGACTTTCTTGATGCAGAAAAGTACGGAAGGATCAGTTTTTCAGGCAATAAAATTGAAAAGACTGACGGAAAGGGTACCTATATTTTGCATGGAGACCTCACAATAAAGGATGTTACCAGACCCGTTAAACTGGAAGTTGAATTTGCCGGGGTTATGAAAGATCCGTGGGGAAATGAGAAGGCAGGTTATGCCCTGATGGGAAAAGTGAACCGCAGGGACTGGGACCTGAACTGGAATACAGCCCTTGAAGCCGGAGGTTTTCTCTTAAGCGATGAAGTTACGATCAGCTGCGATGTGCAACTGGTAAAACAAGTATGATCTTTTACTGATTTTTTGAAGGTTACTGATAGAAATCAAAAATATGAGAAATCATGGCCAAATCAGTTTTACATACGGCAGACAGCCGTGGGTATGCTAACCATGGATGGCTGTTAAGCAGACATACATTCAGTTTTGCTGATTATTATGATCGGGAAAGGATTCATTTTGGTGCTCTCAGGGTATTGAATGATGATTCTGTCGAGGCGGGAAAAGGATTTGGGACTCATCCGCACGATAATATGGAGATTATATCCATTCCGCTGGAGGGAGATCTGGAACATAAGGACAGTATGGGTAATGTATCCATCATCAGGCATGGCGATATCCAGGCGATGAGCGCCGGTACCGGGATCCTTCACAGCGAATACAACAAAAATAAGGATCAGACGGTTAAATTTCTGCAGATCTGGATTTTCCCTGACAAAAAGAATGTGACGCCACGTTACGATCAGATTACTTTAAACCTGGAAGACCGTAATAATAAACTTCAGCAGATTCTTTCCCCAAATGCCGGTGAGCAGGGAGTGTGGATTTATCAGAAGGCATGGTTTCATATAGCACGATTCACCAGGGACTTTAATGCTGAATATAGGATTAAGGCACAGGGAGACGGGGTGTACGCATTTATCCTGAATGGAGATGTGACAATAAATAATCAGCCTTTAAAATCAAGGGATGGCTTAGGAATCTGGGAAACGGATCTCCTTACAATAAATGCGGATACTGATTGTGAATTCCTTCTGATGGAAGTTCCGATGGATTTCTAAAGAAAAAATTGTTAGGGGAATTGAAAAGCAGATTCATCATCCTCTTCTGCTGATTTCTGACAGGAGATTATGATTCAGAAGCCTGATATCTTTCTCCCTCAATTCTATCAGACCGTCCTTTTCAAACGTTTTCAGTAGCTTAACGGTGCTTTCGGTAGAAATTCCGGCAAATTCAGCCAGATCTTTCCTTGAAAGCAGCTGAAATATATCCTCATACTGGTCCCTTAAACCGTCAAGATATAATAAAGATTTCAGCCAGTCTGCCATTCATCTGCCTGTATATCAGGTTTCCCACTGTTCCGAACAGGCTTGTATTCTGCTCACAGAATCTCCTGATCATATTGAATCCGAAGCTTCCGTTTTGCTTGATCACCTTAGCTATTGTATCTTTTTCTATAAGAAATACACGGCATTCAGTAATGGCTATAGATGAATAGTTAAAGGTATTCCCGGAAAATACGGCAGATAGTCCGAGAAATTCTCCTGGTTTTATAATCTTAAGGTTATAGTTCTTTGTGGCGTCACCTTCAAGATATTGTTTTGCAAGGCCATCTACAATAAACAGAACATAGGTGGCAAATGCACCCTGCTTGGTCAGGTTATCTCCTTTTCTGAATATTACCTGTGTTTTTCCTGCCCTGACAAGGTCAGCCTCTTCCGGCAGCAGGTTCTGGAAACAGGGTGCCTGGATGTCACATATAAAATCTTTGTCAGTTTCAAGTATGGTTTTCATTATTCAGAATTCATTTGGTGCCTGCAAAGTTAATCTAAATCAATAAATAAGTTGTCATCATTCAATCCGCTTATTGTCGCATCTGGAGAGGATATTGCATATTGCCGTTACTGCAGGATGTATCTTTGTATCATTAATTTTCATACTAATTATCATGTTGTATACAAATTTAAAACACATCGAAACAGCTGCTGATCACTCAGGAGTAATCAGTGAAAATGCAAACGTAATGGTTATATGCGGCCGAATGGGGCCAATGTGTATCCCTGTTTACGGTATCGCAGAGGAGTTGGAGGAAGAATATAAGCACGTTAAATTTTACGATATGGAATTCGACAATCCTGACTCGTATGTGATTCGTAACCTTCCCGAGGTAAGGGGATTTATGGGAATTCCATTCACCATATATTACAGGAATGGGAAAGTAGTAAAAGCTACCTCAAGCATTCAGACTAGAGAGCAGGTAAAGGCCATACTTGACAAGGAATTTTCAGCAAAGGTAAATGCCTGAACTGATGGCCGGGGATAATCATTACGATGCAATTATAGTCGGGGCAGGACCGGCCGGACTCACAGCGGGCATATATCTGTCACGTGCCAGGCAGAGGACTCTGATTGTAAATGAAGGAACGAAGGACCTGAAAACCGGGAAGAGATACAGCTTCAGGACTGATGGGACATTTATCTTCATCGGGTATGTACCCAATACCGGGTTTCTGAGGGGCGGGATTGAGCTGAATAAAAACAGTGAGATCATCGTTGGCAGTGACATGTCAACCAATATTGAAGGGGTTTCTGCCGCCGGTGACAGTACCGGGAAACGATTCCGGCAGGTTACAACCGCAGTAGGCGATGGTACCATTGCTGCTCTTTCGGCATCAGAATATCTTCAAAAACATAAAACAAGGCAAAATAATTTAATTAAAATCTGACATGCATTCAACACTTATTATAATCGGAGTGATCGTCCTATTCTTTATTGGTTATATATTTTTTTCCTACAGGAAGATGAAAAATATTCCCGAAGCGGAAAAAAGTGACAAAATAAAAGACCTGACAGATAAAAATTTCAAGTTTCAGCTGAAAAACAACATTTCTCTGGTCGATTTCTGGGCATCATGGTGCGTCCCCTGCAAAATGATGGCTCCGGTGCTGAACGAACTTGCAGAGGAAGTTAGTCCAGGAGTGCAGGTTTGCAAGGTAAATGTGGAGCAGTATCAATCGCTCGCCTCGCAGTACGGAATAAAGGGAATACCAACAATGTTGCTTTTCAGGAACGGCAAGGAAATAAACAGGTTCGTCGGCGTAAAGTCGAAAGATTTTTTACTTGATCAGATAAACAAAACCAGATAGATTATGGAAAAAGTGATCTCTTATCCGGAGTTGCAGACCAGATTATCAGAAAATGAGAAGAGTTATCTGCTGCTTTACAAGTCAGGCAGTGAGCAGAGCTTTCGTGCTTACCAAAACCTTAAGGCAGGACTGGACGGACAGGCAGGTATTAATGTATACACTGCTGACGTGGCTGAGGTTAAGGATATTCACTCCAATTACGGCATCAGCAGTGCACCTTCACTACTTGTTTTCTCGAATGACAATCTTGTAAATATTATAAAAGGATGTCAGGAAAGCAGTTTTTACAGGGCATTGACTGAAAATAAAATCTTCCAGCCGGAAAAGGCAGGTGAAGGGAAACCGGTCAGAAGGGTAACCGTTTACTCCACCCCTACATGCTCGTGGTGCAACACTTTAAAGGCCTGGCTTCAGAAGAATAATATACAATACAGAGATATTGATGTTTCACGCGATGAGCATGCCGCGGAAGAGCTTGTAAAGCGGAGCGGTCAGCAGGGCGTTCCTCAGACCGAAATTAACGGGCAGATAGTCGTAGGCTTCAACCAGCCACGGTTACAGGAGCTACTTGGAATTTAACAATTAATAAAAATCATAATCTTCAAATTAGAAAATCATGAAAGAATTACAACCTATAAATCAGCAGGTAATACTTGATGTTACAGATTCAAAGAGCGAACAAAAGACCTCTTCGGGAATTATCATACCCGATGTAGCGAAGGAAAAATCGAATGCTGCAACTATCGTGTGGATGAGTGCCATCGATAATGCGGAGGTGAAACCCGGCGATATGGTTCTTTACAAGCCTTTTTCAGGAACGGAGATGGAATTCGACGGAAAAAAATACATCATACTGCCCTACTCGGAAATCTTTGCAAAGGTTGTTGAGACAGAGGCGATTTAGGATCTGTATGGTTCAAGGATTAATGCATTATACAGAGGGAACCCCGGATTGAAAAAAGTACTGATTTTAGGTGGTGGCTTTGCAGGTATACAGGCAGCCATCGAACTGCAAAAAAGCGGAAGATTCAAAGTTATACTGGTTTCAGACCGGGATTTTCTCTTTATCTATCCGGTCTCTATCTGGGTACCTGTAAGGCGGACCAAATTTGATGATGCAAAAGTGCCATTGTCAGATATCAGGAAAAAATATCCTTTTGATGTGATTATCGATAAGGCAGAGGAAATACGAACGGCTGACCATAGTGTAATATGTGCCACACAAACCCTCACCTATGATTATCTCATAGTGGCAATTGGTGCCGATAAGATGAAACATAACGGCATTGAAAACACGTTTTCGATTTGTGGTAAGCCAGAAGTCTCTTTATCTATCAGGAATGAAATTGACAAACTGGTTGAGCACGGGCTGGGAAAGATAGCAGTAGGTTTCGGTGGCAACCCGAAGGATATGTCAGCAGTTCGGGGAGGCCCGGCTTTTGAACTGCTTTTCAATATTCATAATATGCTTAAGGAGAAAAAAATAAGGCAGAATTATAATCTTGCCTTCTTTGCGCCGATGGAACAACCTGGAGCCAAAATGGGTAAGAATTCGCTTGTTCTGATAAACCGGATGTTCGAAAAGTACAAAATTGAGAAGCGTTATGGTAAGAAAATCAAGCTGTTCGAAAAAAACGCTGTTGTGTTTGAGGACGGATCGGAGCTGAATGCAGATCTGATCCTTTTCATTCCTGCATCATCCGGTCATAGTGTTCTGCAGAGAAGTGACCTTCCACTCTCTGATGCCGGATTCATCAAAATCGACAATAATTGCAGGGTGTCCGGATTGCCCGATGTCTATGCAATCGGTGACATTGCAGACCTTGACGGTCCCGACTGGGTGGCAAAACAGGGTCATATTGCAGAACTGATGGGCCGTAATGCCGCATATAATATTATCCAGTCGGAAAAGAGAAATGTACTACGGAAAGGCTACCATGAGTCCCTGAATATTATTTGTGTTATGGATACAGGCGATGGGGCTGCATTTGTATATCGTGACAATAAAAGATCCTTTATTTTGCCAATGCCGGTTTTCGGACATTGGATAAAGAAGGGATGGGGTGTTTATTCAAAGCTTACTAAGACCGGTAAATTTCCACGCTTGCCAGGCTTGTAGCATACATAAATAAATCCGAAAAATGAAAAGAGCAATTAATTTCCTGGTGGAAAAACGAGTATTCTTACTGGCAATTTTGGGCATCTCACTTTACATCTCGATATCCTGGCTTAATATTTCTTTATGGTATGTCATTCTTGCCGGTTCTGTGCTGGGAATTGTATTTGGAAAGGTGTTCTGCCGGTGGGTCTGTCCCATAGGCCTGATAATGGAACTTATGATGAGCATGAGCGGTGATGGCAAACTCCGTCAGATGTACCAGTATCATAAGCTGGGCTGCCCGATTGCATGGATATCAGGATGGCTTAACAGGTTTTCAATATTTAAAATAAGGCTAAGGGAGGAGAGCTGCAGCAGTTGTGGTATCTGCGACAAGAAGTGCTATATTGTCGCCATGGAGCCGGCAAAATACAGCCTGTACAAGCCTCAGAAGGAGATGCCGGGCGATAGTTATGCCTGTTCCAAATGTCTGGTCTGCGTCACTGCCTGTCCGAATGGCAGTCTGAAATACAAAGCCTGATCAGGGGATTAATTTAGTTTGACAAGTTCGTTCTCTCCGAATGCCGTACAGTTTTCACATTTAAAATGATTTTCCAGTCCCTGGATTAATTTATAACACTTTTTACACCTGTACCAGTCTTTGTCGAGTTCATAATTTCCTCCTTCTATCTCGATTGCTTTGCCCTCCACAAATGACTTGGCTATCATTTTCAGAGCTCTGTTATATATCCGGGTAAAAGTAGGGCGTGAGACGTTCATTTGTTTTGCAGCTGTTTCCTGGGGAAACATCTCGTAATTGACCAATCTTATACTCTCAAATTCTTCGAATTTAAGTTTAACGGATTCAATTTTACAAAGGGGTAAACCAAAAGGCTTGAAGCCTTTCATCCCCGGAGGGTTATTAATCCGTCTTGTTTTCTGTGGACGAGCCATCCCTAGCTGTATTTAAAACTGCTTTAATATCCGGATATATAAGATATCCGAAAAATATTGCACTCAAAGCTAAGATTATTTTCCCGGTAAGACAAAATGAGCTGCAAAAAAACTCATCTCCAATGCCAAAAAGACAGGTAGTGCACCCAATGATTGCCATGAGCACATAGTCAACAAATAGGATCAATGGAAGGGTAAAGAAGATTTTAAGGTAAATTGAAGCTTTCATGGCTATATTTTTTATAAAGATAATGAACCTGTGTTCAAAACGCAAATAAAATGCCATGTTTATTCTCCTTCCTGTTATTATTATGTTTATGCTGAAATTTTGCCAGGCTTTGATGAGTCTCGACCGGAGGAATGGAAATATAGCAGCGGCTCGGTTTTTATTAAAGATGTGTTTAAACCAGACTTTAATATTTCTTATAACAATCCGGGTAAGCGCACTAAATATCAATCAATTAATGAGAAGTGATCAAATTTTGGCAGGGAAAAGGATCATTAAGCAGAAGGGATTTTACAAGTAAAAGTGCTCTTGCAATTCTGGCTGAATATAGGGCTGGATTAATTGGATATGTCTTTTTCAATACGAAGAAACTAAGAGCGATTAACAATGTAAGCAGAATGGGACATTCTGCTCCAGGTGTTATGCAGAAGCTTCCTGATATTAATGACGTTCAAAATACCAATATGGTTATTTAATGCAGGTTGAATATAAAAAAGGTGACATTATGCATGCCACCTTTAAATTCACTTTCACTATTAGTTTATTTTTTTAATACCGTTTTCAGTACTCTCTCTTTATCAAGTTTTTTAGTGCAGAAGAACCAGTCATAACAATGCATCTCTTCTTTGCTTTCCATCCGCTGTTTTGCAACTCCGCAAGAGCCTGCCGTTGGTACAATTACATCATCTCCTGGTTGCCAGTCGGCAGGTGTGGCGACAGAAAATGCATCGGCAGTTTTCATTGCTATGAGGGCTCTGTAAAGTTCTTCAAAGTTACGTCCCATGCTGAGAGGATAGTATATGACTGCCCTGATAATGCCTTTTGGGTCGATAAAAAATACTGCCCTTACTGCTTTTGTGGAACTTTCGCCAGGTTGCAACATCCCGTATTTGTGGGCGACCTCCATTGTGATGTCCTCAATCAGAGGGAAGTTTACCTCCACGTTTTTCATACCCTTGTATTCGATCTTTTCCTTGATGGTGCGAAGCCATGCAATATGGCTATAGAGGCCATCAACTGAGAGTCCTACCAGTTTACACCCGGCCTCTTCAAAACGTTTTTCCATGGTGGCAAACGTCATGAATTCCGAAGTGCAAACAGGTGTAAAATCAGCAGGGTGACTGAAAAATATAACCCAGCTTCCTGTAAAATCAGCCGGAAAATTAATTGGACCCTGTGTAGTTACAGCCTTAAATTCAGGGGCTTTGTTCCCTATACGCGGCATTGGTGTTAATTGATTGTCTTCCATTTGTTTGAATATTAAATTATAGTTGTAAATAATTGTTGCTGGTTGCTGGTTGCTGGTTGCTGGTTGCTTGGTTAATGACCTTTATTAATATTTAGGCTCTGCGCTCTGTGCCCTGCGCTCTGTGCCCTGTGCCCTGTGCCCTGTGCCCTGCGCTCTGTGCCCCGTGCCTTTTTTACCTTCTCTTTTCTAGCATTAATTCCAGATCTTCTTTTAATGAGGATAAATCTTCTTCATGCTCAACCTCCTGTGACAGGATAGTCAGTATTATATTATATGTAACAGGATCACCTTCTCTTGTAATATCGAGCATATCGCTATATACCTTAATCGCACATTGTTCGCCCTTAATATTTTGGTTAAGTATCTCATCTACATAAGGATCGGAAGGCATATCGTATCCGCAATTTGTAAGCTTCATCCATTCGGCTGGTGATAGAACCGGTCTTCCTCCCAGTTGAATAATCCTTGTGGAAATCAGTTCTGCATGAGCCAATTCTTCAGTCGCATGAATCGTGAGTTCTCCTATCACTGCATCTTTCATAGGCCCTTTAACTACTTTGGCTCCGACCCAGTACTGGTAATATGCAAGCCATTCATCCGATAGTGCTTTATTAAGTAAATTGATTAATTCATCAACATTCATTTTAACGATCGATCTGCCTTTTTGTCCCATAATGCTTTAATTTTAGTTAGTAGTTATCTTTTCTTTTTTGTCTTTGCTCTTTTATCAGTAAATTTTCCCACTATCTGAAGTTTGATTTCTTCAATTGTGAAATCAGGGATCCTCTTCTCTTTTAAATAGTTATCTAAAATATCATTGAGCTCATTATCATAGTAATCTTCTATTCGGTCTGTTTCGGAACTATATAAGTGATGATGTTTTTCAATTATTGCATCGTACCTCATTACATCGCTGTCAGTCTTAACCTTTTTTATGATTCCACATCGTACAAGTGTTTCTAGTGTTTTATATACTGTCCCTGTTGCTATATTCGGATGCTTGTTCTTAATGAACTCTGTAATGTTTTCAGTTGTCGGGTGGTTGTTTAGATTAATTACTGCATCAAATACCGCTATCCTTTGAGGTGTAACCTTCAGTCCGCAGTCCTTTAATGCTTTAATAATTCTATCCTCATTCATAAATAATTATTATCTGATAAGAAATATTCTTATTTAATAACAATTAAAGTTAACCATTTTTTTGCATAGTCAATAGTTATATGAAAATTACTTTTATCAGTCTTCACAAAGGGATTCAATAAACAAAAATGTTGGTCCTGAGAGACCATGATTAAAAGTCACCTTTTCTGTCAGGTTGAATACTGGCAGTAATTATTCAAATTTACAAATTTCCACAGAATAATGAACCTGGGTTCATTATTAATTTTAATTTTGCATTATGAATAATGATGGGATAGATTTTTTTATAGTTTCTTTCACAGACCAGTTTTATGATTAACAACCAGTGAAATAATGTATACGGGATTAATATAATAAGCAGGTTCCCTTTGATTAATTACAGAATCAGCCAAAACCAAATCAATATCTCGAAACACCTTGTACCATGAACAGATATTTAATTAATACGGATTGCAAGGAATGTTATGCTCGCTCTGACTGTTTCATACAGAGAATAAAGAAAGCAGAAGAATTTTATAAATTACAAAAGCCGCATATTAAATATAAAAAAGGGGAAACAATTATTAAAGAGGGGCTCCCTGTAAGAAATATATTTTACATTATAGAGGGTTTAGTTAAAGTTTATATTGAAGGGCCTGATAAAAATATCATCATCAAACTTCTTAAATCCGATGATTTTATGGGTTTAACATCATTATTTGGCGATGATATATATTATTTTTCTGCTGCTGCTTTAAAAGAAACGCGGATTTGTTCGATTGACAGGGAAACAATTAAAGATTTAGCTACCAGATACTGTGATTTTTCACGTGAATTATCTAACTGGTATTGTAAAAATTACAATATTATGCTTACTAAATGTTTGAATTTGGGTCTCAGGCAATTAAATGGGAAGCTTGCAAATACTCTTTTATATCTTAATAGAGAAGAATTTAAATCAATCGATATTTATTCATATATAAACAGGAAAGATCTGGCCGAATTGTCAGGTATGTCAATGGAGAGTGTCGTCAGAATATTATCTGAATTCAGCAATGAAAAAATAATAGAATTAAAGGGGAAAAAAATTGAGATTAAGAACCTGGAACGTTTAAAAGTCATAAACCAGAAAGGATAACCGGCATACAGAATTTCACTACCACATATATACTGATTTCCTTAAATTTTAAATAACTAAGCTGAAATAGGCTAGAGTGCTGTCAGATCTCACAGACGGTAAAATCAGCGGCCCTGCAAGTCTTGTCAATTTATCAGAATCCGTTCGCTCAAGAAAAACATTGATAAATCTCAATCTTATATTTGTTTTATTAACACTAAATCGCTTATAATTAATGATATAAGAAATGTAGCTTTGTATATGAACATTTTACAAAGTTTTTTTGATTTAGAAAATCAAGTAACACTTAAGCATATAAGGAGATAAGTGATGTACAAACAAAAAAATGAAATAATTGAACAAATTCAATCTTATCATAATCAAGTAGCCAGATTGTACTCTGAAATTATTAAAAAAGTTGAAGACCAAAAGATTAAATCGTTACTTATGGATCTCTATGAGCATGAGAGAGATTGTGAAAAATACCTTCTAAGGCATAAAAAAATTGCTGAAGCGATGAACTGCTGGTTAGATTTCCCCTGTGATAAATTAGCAAATCAGATAACCGAATGTTTTAAGAATAATATTAATATGGGATCTGACATGACAATGGGAGATTTAATAAAAATGGAATTGTATTTTGATGACTGCCTTATTAAACTTTATAACATATTGGCATCTGAAAATGAGCTGAATGAAACAACAGCCAATATATTTTATTATATGTTGAAAAAGACAAAGAAGGAGCAAACTATGTTTGCTAATATGCTTTATAACTCAAAATACGAACTCCATTATAAATACCCGGCATAGAATATTCATCCTGTGATGGGGCATTATGCTCTTTTGACAACAGTTTTCTCAAACTACAGAATAAGAGCATAATCGGCAGGTATAAAGATAATTATAGGAATCCTTGTCGGCAGGAAGGAACTCGAACCATCGACCCGCTTATTAAGAGTCAGCTGCTCTGTAAGCTGAGCTATAAGCCGGATTTAATTACAAAACCACTTAAAAAGGCAGATTAAGTAAACATTGGTCATTAAAGTATTAATTTTATACTTTTAATTAGTGATGTATTAATACAATTTAATTTATAGCTGAATTTCAAAATGCCCAACCGTATCCGACATAGAAGAATAACAAGACCTCCTAAAATGGAAGGATATAAACCATTTGGCATTCCTATGCGTGAACTGGAATCTGTTGATCTTTTATTAGAAGAGTACGAGGCTTTGAGACTTGCCGATTATGAAAATCTTACCCAGGAAGAAGCAGCCAAAAAGATGGATATTTCGCGTCCTACTTTTACAAGGCTTTATGATAAGGCCCGAAAAAGTATTGCAAAAGCTTTAGTGGAAGGGAAAGCAATCATTATTCATGGGGGAACATATGTTACGGATGATTACTGGTACAGGTGTGATAATTGCCATGAAACGATGGTTGCAATGGAAGCCCTTAACCAATGTCGTAAATGTGATTCGGATAAGATTATCAGGTTAAACCCTGAATAATAGTTTATTACCTTTTTTTGTTGTATGTGAAGGAATCGAAAAATGAATTCGTGACCATTAAGATAGAGAAGATGACTATTGCCCTTATCGTTAGTGTAATAGGTTCATTATTACAATGTTATTACGAATATTTAGAATCATGAATAATGATATTCAAATAGCTTGAAAATCAATTTATTGACCCCTGCCCCAAGGGGAGTAAATTGATTATCTTCACTCCCATGGGGTCGGGGTAAACGAAAAAAATCAATGGAATTATTTACTTGGTTCCCGAGGCTCATAAATTAATAATTAAATATAGCTGGAAAATGAAATTAGTATTGTTACGGCATGGTGAAAGTAAATGGAACAAGGAAAACCGTTTTACAGGTTGGACAGATATTGATTTAACGGAGAAGGGGATAGAAGAAGCTAAAAGTGCGGGAAAGCTTCTTAAAGCAGAGGGTTTTTCCTTCGACGTCGTTTACACTTCGGTATTGAAAAGGGCAATCCATACCCTTTGGAACGTATTGGATGAAATGGATCTTGCCTGGATACCTGTTTATCGTTCCTGGAGACTGAACGAAAAAAGTTATGGTGACCTTCAAGGCCTGAATAAAGCTGAAACTGCACAAAAATATGGTGAGGATCAGGTATTGCTTTGGCGCAGAAGCTATGATGTCAGACCTCCGGAATTGGATATTAAAGATAAGAGACATCCATCCAACGAATTAAAGTACAATAAATTAAACAAAGAATTATTGCCCGCAACAGAATGTTTAAAGGATACTGTTGAACGATTTTTACCCTATTGGCACGAGACCATTAAACCAGTTATACTAGATCAGCAAAAGGTTTTAATTGTGGCACATGGAAATAGTTTAAGAGCTTTGGTTAAGTATTTGGACAATTTGTCGGATGAAGAAATATTGAAAATAAACATTCCAACAGGGATACCTTTGGTTTATGATTTGGACGAAAATTTAAAGGTTAAGTCTAAAAAATATCTCGGTGATGAAGAAACCATCAATCAAGCTATGAATTCAGTAAAAAATCAAGGTAAAGTCAAATAGATTTTAAATCTATTGTAATGAATTCAGAAAGAGGAATATAAAAGCAATATGTACTTAAGTGTACGAAATTGTGGATTGGCATTGTTATGTCAGCATGTTATTTTTGGACCTCGGAATATCAGCTATAACATTAATAGCTGCCTGAACTTTATTTCCTTCTTTAACTTTGACTGTTGCATATGGCGGCAGATAAATATCAACCCGCGAGCCAAACATAATAAAACCCAGCTCTTCTCCCTGTTCAACAACATCATTTTCTTTTAAATTACAGATGATACGTCTTGCCACGAAACCGGCAATTTGACGAACCATAAGTTTTAGACCATCATTGGTTTCAATTACAATGGATGTGTGTTCGTTCTTTGAACTTGCTTTATGATGATATGCCACAAGATATTTGCCCTGGTGATGTTTATAATATATGATCTTCCCGCTTACAGGTATTATATTTTGATGGATATTGAAAATCGACATGAAGATGGATATTTTTGTGCAGGGAGTTTTCAGATATTCATCTTCAAAAAGTTCCTCAACAGAAACAACGGTGCCATCAGCAGAAGCATAAACAAAGTTTGCGTTTTTTATGCACTTTCTCACCGGTACACGCAAAAAAAGACTGATGAGAACAAAAAAAATAACAGAAAGCGACGATATTATATAAATTACTGCTAATTGCCAGCCTGTAAATAAAAAATATATATTAATGACAACAAGGAAAATAGCAAAACGGAATAAAAACGAATATGATTTTTTATAAATGTGCATAGATTGATATTAAGTAAAAAAAACAATATTTGTTACTAATCAGTACTTAAAGTGAGCTAAAATTTGGAGTGTCGGCTTCACTATAATCCGGTCCAATCAAAATTAGAGTTTTATTATTAATTTTATACACTCCAGGCACTCCGGGCACTTCAAACTCTATGCACTGATTAGTTACCAATATTTTAATTTCAGAGTGTTGATTCTTTAATTATTCGTCGTAATGGTGCAATAATTTTTCGGCAACAATGAAAGGCAACCCCGCGACTATTACATCTTAAAAATAAAACTCAAACCTGCTATCTGATTTCATTGTTGAAAGCTTATTTTTGATTTAGTGAGCCAGCCGATATTAACGGACAAACCTGTTTGGTTTGGCCTTTTGAGAGCAGGAATTGCAAATACACCGCCCATTTTGTTATCTAAAAATGGCTTGACTATAAACTGTTAACCGTTTGACATTTCATGTTTTTACACTTTGGTTCAATAAATTTACTCAAAAAAGGTAAATCTTAAGAATAAGCATATGGTTTATTATTTCTTCTGTATTATTGATAGACACTGTAAATTTAAATGAACCATTGTTCATATAAAAATTATTTAGATTAAATTTGAATTAAAAATTAGCATGAAAATTTCAGTACTTGCAGATAATCATCCCGGACCGCATACCCCTGGCGAACATGGCTTGTCGTATCTTGTTGAATATGATGAGAAAAGGTTACTTTTTGATACCGGTCAGAGCGATATGTTCCTGCGAAATGCAGAAGTGATGAGGATAAGTATGACAAATATTGATATGGTTGTATTAAGTCATGGCCATTTTGACCATGGTGATGGATTATTGAACCTCTCCGCTGGCAGATTGCTTTGTCACCCGGGTTGTTTTGTTCAACGATACAGAAAATATGACCATTCTTATATTGGATTGAAAAATTCAAAAGGCGAACTTGCCACAAGATTCGAACTAGTTACTGCATCTAAACCTTATAAAATTTCAGAAAAGATATTATTTCTTGGGGAAATTCCCCGGGTAACGGATTTTGAATCAAATACAACCTCATTTATTTTTGAAAACGGTACACCTGACTATGTTATGGACGACAGCGCAATCGTTATAATAATGCCCGAGGGTTTGTTTGTAATGACTGGTTGTGGACATGCAGGTATAGTAAACACTTTGGAGCATGCTAAAAAAATCACAGGTATAAATAATTTATATGGCATAATTGGAGGGTTTCATCTGAAGGAGATTAATCATCAGACGAAAGAGACGATCAGATACCTGAAAGAAAACAAGCTGAAACATATTTTGCCTTCGCACTGTACAGAATTGCCGGCATTGTCCTCATTCTATAATACTTTCGGGATCAAATTGGTTAAGACTGGCGATATTCTGGAATTTTGACTTCCGGCTTTCGGCTAAGATATGATTTTACTACTATTGAATATTATCACTAATAAATGATTTAAATGAACATATGTTCATTTAAATTTGTATCTTTGCATTATATATTGCTGGGTACTCAGGTAAATTAATCTGGTTAAACGGTTAATATTAAACAAATTAAGCATTAAATTTTTAAAATTAAGTATTATGCCAAAAGGAGATCGTACCGGATCAATGGGACAAGGTCCCAGGACCGGAAGAGGTTTAGGTTTATGTGAGGGATTTGATTCACCCGGATTTACAAAGGAAGTTGGAGGTGGAAAGGGAAGAGGATTAGGCTTTGGAAGAGGTAAGGTAAGGGGTAGGGGTACGGGTTTGGGCAGAGGCCGGAATTTTCGCGGAACAAACTCAGCGTCCTCGGTTAAAAAGACTTTTTCTACACCCCCTAAGTGAAATTATGCAAACTTTGAACATAACATAAATTACCTAAATACCTAGATGTCATCTACTTACAAGCAGGAGTTGCCAGGAAGTCAAAGCATAAAATTGTATATAGTTGAAAATCAATTATAATTAAGTGGACACTAATGATGTTTTATGATTTTATTCCAGATTTTAATAATTTCTTTACTTATACCAAGATTCCGGTTATATTCTATTATGCTTTTTGACTCTACCATTGCTTCAACCATTTTTTGATCAAAAGGCAATTTCCCTGCAATCATTATTCCATTATGTATGCACCACATTTCAATTTCCCTGCTTATGGAATGATTAAGATCAAATTTATTTATAATAACATAAGTCATTAAATTAAATTTTTGAACAATTTCCACTGTTCTCTGCATATCGTGTAAGCCGGAGATAGTTGGTTCAGTTACGATTACAACTTTGTCCACACCGGTAAGAGTTGAAATAACAGGACAGCCAATACCTGGAGGTCCGTCGAGTATAATAGTTTCAATCTCGTTATCTTTTGAAAGTTGTTTTGCTTTTTCACGAACCTTATTCACCAGTTTTCCCGAATTTTCTTCACCGGGCGAAAGTCTGCCATATACCATTTTCCCGTTGCGGAAAGATCCTGAATACATACGGCTTTTATCTTTTGCAACCATCGCAATCGCATTCTCAGGACAAATGTGTGAGCAAAGAACACAACCATCACAGGCTATTTCTGTTATGGTTACTTTGTCATTTATTAAAGAGATGGCACCAAAACGGCAATAGTTCAAACATATTCCGCAATTGGTGCACAGAGAATAGTCAATTACTGCTTTGGAGCCGGAAATGTAAACCACTTCTTCTTCATGTGAAGGATTAAAGATCAAATAAAGATTAGCAGCATCTACATCACAGTCAGCAAGAACAACTTGCCCATTCAGCGTGGCAAATGCAGCGCTGACACTCGATTTACCAGTGCCCCCTTTACCGCTCAAAACAGCTATCTCTGTCATTGTTTCAGATATTTTGCTTTAATTTTTTTATATTCGGGAATATCGTTTGAATGCCATTTTGCCAGGATGGTACCTGCGTGTATGATAATCAGTCCCGGATTTGCACGAATAATGGTTTTTAGTGTAATAGGGTCGGTAAGATAAAAATCATAAGTTGCCTTATTCGTTGTTTTAAATCGCTCTATTTCATTTGCAGAAACAGAAGTAAGACAAATGAACTTATGGTTATCTGTTACAACCTGTTTGTACAAAGTGTTTATTTTCGATTGATATTTTGTTTTGGATTTCTTAAGGTCGTATGCTACCAGGATAAAATAATACCCGGTATCAGAAAGAACCGGTTGCGTAATATCTACATCGGAAAGTGATACAATACTAAAATCGCGTATGGTTGGCTGGTAGCCTTCTTTGACGAGTTCAGGTCCGGTGGTGGAAATAAATTTCCAGGTTGTACTTTTCCCCCAGTAGATTGAATCGCTTACATAAAGATTACTCTCTATCGAAATTTGTTTACCGGAAAGGGTATCGAGTAGTGTAAAATATTGCTTATAAACATTGGCAGGCACTCCTTCCGGTATTATCATCTTATCAGGAATATGTGTACCAATTTTATAGGGTCTGAAATCCATAACAGGAAGGTGTTGGTAGTTATACCATGAAAACCCGGTAATTAGAAATGCTACAATGGCAGTAATCAACCATTCGGTTTTTAATTTCAGCCAGCCTGCATAAGAATTTCTATAGATAAATGAGAGAATTACAAAAGCTGAAATAATTATGTTTTTATAAAATGTTTGCCAATTGGTAAGTATAAAGGCATCGCCAAAACAACCACAATCGTGCACAGGATTGGTAAGTGCCAGCCACAAGGTAAGAGGGGTAAAAATTACCATAAACAATAAAGCGCCCCATGTGGCCCATTTATTTCGTATAAACAGCAAAAGACAAACACCAATAAGAAATTCTGAACCACTTAAAGCAATGGATAATGGGAAGGCTGCCGGTTCAAGCCATTGTATATTAAAAGCATGAAAATAATCAATGAATTTGTATGTCGAACCCAAGGGATCAACCGCCTTTGCAAAACCTGAAAAAACAAATACCAAACCTGCCAGTATTCGCGATATTATTGCTATTATGTTAAGTATTTTCTTCATTTTCAACATAATTTATTTCTTAGTTACTCTACCCTGAAGTTTTAATGTTACAGGCATTTTTGTGGCATTTGAATATACATAAATCACTTTGTCTATAATGCCTGTCTCCTCGGTTGAATAAATTACTTGTATGATTCCGCTATCGCCTGGCATAACAGGCGTTTTAGACCATGAAGGTACTGTACATCCGCACGATGCAGTAACGTCGGATAAAACAATAGGTGATTTTCCTTTATTGTAAAACTTAAACTCATAACCTGCCGGGGGGCCTTGTACTAATTTGCCAAAATCGTGAACGGTTTTGTTGAAAACAATGTTTTGAGAGGTAGCATCGTCTTTGGTTTTATTAATTTTTTGTGCAGATGTTGTTAGGACAAAGCCAAAGCATAAAGCAATAAATAATATTCTTTTTATCATTTTTGAATGATTAAGTTAAATGATTAATCGTTTTTAATAGATCAAGAAATTGAGTTTTATAATTTATTTTTTTTTCAACCAATAGATGGCCCTTCGAATAAATACTGGCAATTTCTCTGTCGAAAGGAATTTCCATAAGCAACGGAATGTTATTTTCCTTCAACCAATTGTAAACAATATCATCCCCAAGACCTGCCCGGTTAATAATAACACCAAAGGGTTTGTTTATTGTCTTCAGAGTCTCCACACTTTGTTTAAGATCGCTGAGTCCAAAAGGTGTAGGCTCGGTTACAAGTATTACATAATCGGCTGTTGCGACTGTTTGTATAAAAGGACAGGATGTCCCGGGAGGAGCATCCATAATAACAATATCAGCATGGTTGTCAATTTGTCTTATTGCCGCTTTAATTACCGGTACGGGAGACATTACACCAATATTCATTCTTGCTTCGTTAATTGCCGGCAGCCCGTTTGTCGAATATAAGGCAACCTTTCCAAGCGAAACCGGTTTCTCCGATATGGCGCCAATCTTACAGGCAACACTGCATGCACCGCAACCATGACAAAGATCTTCAATGACCTGAATAAATTTCATTGGAGGCAGAATGAAAATTGCATTATAGTTACAGTATTCGTAGCATTTAGTGCAAAAGGTGCAGGTATCGGTATTAATAACCGGTACCAGTTGCGTAACCTCAGATTCCTTAATCAGTTTTGTTTCAAAGAATGCAATTGAATTTGGCGCTTCGGCATCGCAATCAACTAGCATTGCCCTGTAATTATTATTCAACAGCGTATAGAAAAGATTTGTTGCAACAAAAGTTTTACCCGTTCCTCCTTTACCACTGGCAACAGCAATTTTAATCATATTTCAGGCGGGTTGATTCATTGGCAAGGGTAGGTTTGACTGAATCCTGCAAGAATTTATTATTCCATGTTTTAAGTTTGGAATGAGTAATGTAATATTTCTGAGGAACAGGGTGAGTTCCGAAGATTACCTTCATTCCATACTTTTCAGTAATAAACTTTTTAAAATGCTCCATATATGGGCAGGGGGGATAACCTACCAGGAATCCTGTTGCAAAATGAATATGAGTAACTCCGTTTTTCATCATCTCTTCGGGAGCATATTCAATATTACCTCCCGGACAACCACCGCATGTGGTGAATGCAGCAATTTCGAGATCTTTATCCTTATAGATTGAGAATGCCCCTTCCCGATTGACAGCCGCTCTGAAACACTTTCCTCCGGTACATGTTGAATACCTGTCGCAAATGATTATCCCTGCTTTAATTTTTTCCATAATTCAGTTATTTATCAATCAATTCATTCAGGGTATCTGATATCCTTACCTGTTTCTCAATTTACTATGAATTATTTCTGCTGCTTTAATTAATGGATAGCCGGCAGGTGAAGCAGTAAGGCATGGGTGTGTCCCGATTTGCGATGTCATCAATGAATTGACCGACATCCTGTTCTGTATGGCAAGACCAATTACATTTGTGAGTTCTCCTGCACTTAATCCCCCAATTACTTCGCCTCCGATTATTATCCCGGATTGACGCGCTACAATTAGTTTTACAAGCTGTTTGTGTGCATCAGGCAGGTTCCCCGGGTGGCGGTCCATGCCTTCAAATGTTCCCGTTATTGATTCAATGCCTTCTTCCATGGCTCTGGCTTCGGTAATTCCGGCTGTTCCAAAACCGGTGTTTCCAAGCGCAGTCGAGTATATTGCAATTGTTCCGCTAAATGTTTTCACAACATTCAGGTTGAAGAGGTTCATTCCTGCAATTCTGGCTTCGGCACATGCTGTTGAAGCAAGCATGGTTGCAACCCTGCTGCGTGTTACAAAATCTCGTTTCTGGGCACAGTCGCCAACGGCAAAGATATCCTTAACATGAGTACGCATATATTCATCGACGGCAATAAATCCACTTTCATCGACATATATTTCAGACTTTTTCGCTAATTCAGTGTTCGGTTTATAACCTACAGTAAGAATAACAGCATCAACCTCCAAAATTTCTCCGTTTTCGAGTTCTACTGATTCAACTTTCTTTTCCCCAAGTATTTCTTTGATGCCATTTCCAGTTATTATTCTGACACCTCTCTGAATAAGTATTTCCGCTATCCTTTCAGATATTTCTACATCAAAAGCCAGACTTAGGATATCAGGCTGTTTTTCTACCAGTGTTACTTCATAACCATGCTTCAAGAGTTCATCAGAAAATTCAACACCAATAAATCCGGCGCCTATTACAACTATCTTTTTGAGAGAAGCGATTTTGGTTTTCATTTCGTCGAGATAGGTTTTGTTTTTTGGAATCACAAAAACGTTCTCTTTATCACCACCTATGAGCCATTTTGGTTTAACAGGTCTGGATCCGGTAGCTATTACAAGTTTCTCATAATGAATTGTATCTCCACTTTCCAATTTTGCCGTTTTAGCTTCTTTGTCTATACTGATTACTTCATCAACAATTGATTCAATTCCTGCTTTTTCAAGCATATTATCAACAGGCATGATATTTTGTAAACTATTGTCTAGTATTCCGAAAATATATGGTATTCCGCATGGAACCATCACCTCTTTTTGTTTCTTAACAAGTATAAAGTTTTTCATTGGCCAGGAGGATTTTCCTGTAAGCGCAGCTACCATTCCGGCAGCACTTCCACCAATTACCAGGACATCTGAAGTTTTCATTTTATATAATTTTAAAGAAATTTATATTATTGGTTTGTAAGAATTTATATGCATTTCAAAACGAATGGTTTTTCTGATTTATCTGAATTTTCCCAATTAAAACATTTATTTTACATGGGCGGATCATTTATCTGTTAATTATTCAGATGATATTCCCTCAAATAATATTTGTTCCCATTATATATGGTTGACCTTATTAATCGTTGTTTTATCAGTGAATTAACAATGGTAAAATCGGCATCATCATTCTGCAAAAGTTTTATTAATGAATCTTGTCTTAGTGGATGAACTGCTGTTATATTGAGTATATCTTCATAAATATTGCCTGTAAAGCCAGTCTCATTGCCTTCAAATCCCGTGAGAAATTCTGTTAATATGCCACTTTTATTGAAAATCTGCCACGCGAGGTTTATTGTTTCTGTTTCAGGCGGTATTGCCGTTTTTACAGACGGTGGTCTTATCGGTATTGCCAGGTATGCTTTAAACAGATTAATGGTTTTTATAAATTCTGCCAGGTTTGAAAAATTTACAGCAGAGTCATTTAACCCTTTAATAATCATGGTTTCGGTGCACAGCAGGCCTTTATAGCGGGAACTGAAAAGTTTTATATTTTCAAGGTGTTTTTTGAAATCCAGTTTTGGATCAGGCTGGTTGACTTTTTGCCATGTATCGTTATCGGCGGCGTCCACTTTAAGAGACACCCAGTCGGCCTTGTAAAGATCTTCCCTCACTGACTCGTCAAATAATAATGACGCATTGGTTATAACTGCAACGGGGAAA
Source organism: uncultured Bacteroidales bacterium (assembly GCA_963789465.1). Taxonomy (GTDB): domain Bacteria; phylum Bacteroidota; class Bacteroidia; order Bacteroidales; family VadinHA17; genus LD21. The sequence continues at coordinate 6,302 of CAWBLL010000015.1, read as the reverse complement.
CCGAGTTTCTTTAGCAATAAAATTGACTTACCCAGATTTAGATCAAGAGCAGGTTCACCATTGGAGACGAATGTGAAATAATCAGGCTGGTTTTTTTTACCTAATCGTTCAAGATGTTGTCTGACCTTTTCAAAAATTAGTTCAGGTTCAAAAAAAGATTCTCTCTTAATACCTTTCTTCATCGTTTTCCCGACCTGGCAATAAACACAACCATAGGAGCAATTCTTTGGAGATATAATATTGTTGATTCCAAGACTTTTACCAAGCCTTCTTGATGGTATAGGACCAAAACTTATCATGATTTAATTTAACTTTTATTCTGTGGCAAATTTTTTAGCAGGAAGCATCTTAAACAACCAAACTGATTTTTATTAAACGTGAAGGGTATAGCAAAATAAATTAAGAGCATATGTTCGATATAAAGATAATGAACATATGCTCAAAAACCTAATAGATTTAAGGTTTTTTCTTGTTATATTATTTCCCGGGTCCCGGGTTAATTGGCTTTTATTTTTGCAAAATACATTGCGAATGAGCGATACAGAAAGTGAGTCCACTTACCAAAAGGGACAATTATTAATGCCCATTGAACAAGAATTGTCAGATGCAGGAGGTATAACCAGACATTTTTTTCGATAAGACCTGTATCGATGAACAGGCGTACAATAAATGCAGTCAGTCCCATTAAAAACAACCAGACGACAAACATCCAGTCGGAGGGCTGTGAGAATTTACTCATTTCTTTATGCTTTTTAATACGGTCTGATATGAAATCAATGGTAACGATAAATATTATTATGCTCATTACATATCCAAGTACTATAACGAACAGGCTTTCATTTGAAAACCAGTCCAGGAAAACTGTGGTAAACAAAAGTCCAAGATATCCTATTACGATAATAAAATGTTCAAACCATCTCAACTGATTATCATCGCAGCCCAGAGTTCTTTTCTGGGTAAACATATGAACAATTAACTCGCCGAATCCGCTAAGATACTTCATAAATGGGACCTTAATTTTAGGTTTCAGGATAATCAGCCACCACATTTTTATAATATTCGGGAGCAGGATAAATCCAAAAACTCCGGCAATGGCTATTATTTCAAAGATATGACCGATATGCATCAGTGACTGGAGGTTAAAATTTTCCAGGACACTGAATATTAATACGCCTATAGCTGCAATGATAAATCCTGTTATGGTCAGAGGCAGCGACTTGTAAAGCAAACCTGATAGTTTGGTCCAGTCATATTCAGTTGTGAGCCATCTTCTCAGCGACATCATCAATTCACCGGGATTTGCTTCCTGAGGGCAATGGGTGCTGCATTCACCGCAATAATAGCATAACCATGGCTTTAGTGAAGACCTGATTTCATCCTCCAGTCCTAACACGCTGAACCGTACCATTTCTCTCGGGAAGGAATCTTCTTCAGTTGATAATGAGCAGACAGCAGTACAATTTCCACAGTTATAGCATGCATTAAAATCGAATGCCCCGTATTTTTTTAATTCTATTCCGAATTCAGGATTAATTGCAGCCATTATTTTTTTAGTTTGTAAGAGAAATAAGCATCCATATCATCAACTGCGCCGGTTTGCACAAGGCCGTATTTTACCAATGACATAAGGTAGTACACAACCTCATTTGCCGGCATATTGAGTTTCTGGGTTAATTGTTCAATAGTTAAATCGCTTTCCTGAAGAGCATCCAGTATTGATTTTTTAATCTTTATGAATTGTTTCAGGTTATCCTTTGCTGCCTGAGATACTTCTCTCTTCTCTCTCAGATATTTATATGTTTTTCCTTTTTCGATTTCCATTATATACAGGTTTTCTAAAATATTCTTTTACCTCTGTCCTTTTTGCCCCCCTTCCTTCCTAAAGGCTACACTTCATGAAATTTTATTTATAATAATCACTTAACCACGGAGCTGAACTGAGTTTGCCACGGAGTAGCACTGCTTCATAATTCTTTAACTTAAGCACTCCGTGAAACTTCTTCTAACTCCGAAAGACTCTGTGGTTAATGGGTTTTATTTAAGTTCATATATCTCCATTGATTCATTGTTTGCTTATAATTGTGTAGAAAGGGAGTCTCATCCCGCCAGTGCATCTATCATACTTTCAATCTCAATGTCTGAATAGGCAATTAAATTTATTGCGTTGACAGGGCATACCGGCAGACACATTCCGCATCCCTTGCATACGGAATTATTTATTGCTGCAACATCCTTTTTCTCATCTTTCACCATTTTTATGGCATCGAAAGGACAGGCTTCTGCGCAAGCTCCGCACCAGGTACACAGATCTTTATCTATTTTTGCGATTATGGGTTCGAGCTCAAGTTCTCCCTTGCTGACATATGAAAAAGATTTTATTGCAGCAGAAAGGGCAGAATTAACTGATTCCATTATATTTTTAGGTCCCTGGCATGCCCCGCAAATTGTTATTCCGTCAATAACTGTTTCCACCGGCCGTAGTTTCATATGTATTTCATTAAAGAACTTATCGCGTCCTTTGGGAAGCTTAAACAGTGAAGCCACAGAATTATCTGCCCTTGGTACCATTCCTGTTACCAGTACAACCAGGTCAGCTTCGACAGACATTTCTTTTTTGGCAGTCAGAATATCATTTATACTGACAGTTATTTTATCGTTGTGTTGTTCAACTGTGGGTGGAGCATCTTCATAAGATTGAAGGTAAATATCGCCTCCCTTAAGAGATTCTGCATATAATACCTCTTGTTTGCCGTAAGTTCTTATCCCGCGGTTAAAATGGTAATTATTGATTCCATTGAATTTTTTCCTGGTCTGCATCGATGCGTAAATAACTGAAGTGCAGCAAAACCGTGAACAATATTTATTTTCACCATCAATCTGGCGGCTACCGACACAGTAGATGTATGCAATATTCTTTACTTCTTTCCCTCTGTAGATTAATTTTTTGTCATTCAGATCGATTATTCGTTTGAATTGAGGCAGAGTAACGACATTTTCAAATTGGTTATATCCGAATTCACCATCAGCAGGAGTGTAGGAATCGAATCCTGTAGCCATTAATACTGAGCCGACATTAATTTCAATTATCTCTTCTTTCTGTGAAAAATCAACACTTGGGCAGATCTTTTCACATTCGCCGCATCGGGTACAGTTTTTTATATCGATAACGGGTGTTTGTGGATATTCACTCGGGAAATTATGATAAATGGCTTTCCTGCTGGTAATATTGAAGTTAAATTCATCAGGTACATTGACAGGACAGACAGCAATGGCTTTTAACAGATGGCCTTCATTGCATTTCTCTTTTATATATCGGGGTGTTACCTTTATTTTCATTTTGAAATCGCCGATACTGCCTGTATTGGAAATTACTTCGGCCCCGGTGAGTAACCTGATGTTATCGTGTCTGATAACTTCATTATAGAGTTTGGTCACCACTTCCTTACCCGTTTCATTAGTGGTAAAGAGTACATCCCACTGAGCGACTCTTCCACCAATAAAATGTTCTCTTTCAATCAGGGTTACCGGACATCCCATGTCGGCTAATTCAATGGCTGCTCTCAAACCTGCTATTCCACCTCCAATAACAGCAACGGCTTTTTTGGAATCGATTATAAATGGATAGAGAGGTTCGGCCAGCCGTACTTTTGCAATCGCGGCTTTTACCAAATGGATTGCCGTCTCAGTTGCTCCGGCTTTATCGTCGGAATGAGCCCAGGATGCCTGTTCCCTGATATTTGCATGGACATAGTTGTATTTGTTCAGGCCGGCTCTTTCTGTCACTGCCCTGAAAGTTAACAGGTGTAATTTAGGAGAGCATGAGGCAACCACCACTCCGTCAAGTTCATTTTTCTTTATATCATCAACCATCTCCATCTGATTGGCATCGCCGCAGGCAAACATGGTAGTTTTTGCAAGAAAAACTCCATCTTCCGGCTCAATGGATTTTTTTACCTTTTCGACATCTACATAATCGGAGATATTTCCTCCACACTGGCATATATATACACCTATTTTTTTGTTCATAATTTGCGGTTTAGATAACTTATCGCTTCTGCGGATGAAGCTCCTGCTGAGAGAATTGAGTCAGGAATATCCATCGGACCGGTAGCTGTACCTGCAACAAAAACTCCTTCAATGCTTGTTTTTGACGGACTTGTCAAAGGATCGGACTGGTCAACAAAACTGAAAGGATCGAGTTTCAGCTCCCCGGCAGGAAAAAGAGCATTACTGTCGGTATTCGGAAGTACGCCAACCGATAGTACTACAAGGTCATGTTCAGACTCTCTGACTACATTTTCATTAATATCTTCGTAACGTACATTAAGGTTGCCGTTCGCATTTTCAGTTATTTTTCCGATTTTGCCTTTTACAAAGTTTACTCCCATTCCTTTCGCCTGGTCATAAAATTCTTCAAACCCTTTACCGAATGATCTGATGTTTATATAATAAATTGTAACATCGGCCATAGGCAGAGCTCCCATGAGTAACTGAGCCTGTTTAATTGAATACATGCAGCATATCTGTGAACAGATTGGATTACCCAGAGTTGCATCTCTCGATCCTGTGCAAAGAACATATGCAATTCTGTCGGGTACTTTACCGTCTCCCGGTCTTAGAATTGTATTAAATGGCCGGGTAGGGGCCAGTTGCCTCTCCATTTGCATTGATGTAATAATGTTTTTATAAGTGCCGTAGCCATATCTTGGTATTTTCAAAGGATCAAAAAGATTAAATCCTGTGGCTATTATTACTGTCTTAACATCAATACAATATTCTTCTTCCTCCTGGGTAAAATCTATGCATTTGGTCGGACAAACTTTTTCGCAGGCTCCGCACAAAGTGCAGCTTTCAATATCAATAGCAGCTATCCTTGGGCTTGCAATACTAAAAGGAATATATGCTGCTTTGCGGCCGACCAGGTTATACTGGAACTGGTCATGAACTAGAACCGGACATGCCTGTTCGCATAACTGGCAGCCGGTACAATCTTCCCCGATAACATACCTGGGGGTTTTTATTACCTCTGCTTCGAAGCTTGTTTCAGATTTCCTGCTGATGGATTTTACTTCACTGCCTGTGAAAATTGTTATACCCGGGTGTCTTGAGATCTCTGATACCTTTGGTGTGGTTATGCATGCTGAACAATCCAGGGTAGGGAATACTTTGCTCAGCAAAATCATCTTACCGCCAATGGAAAGATCTTTCTCAACCATTAATACCTTAAATCCGTTATTGGCTAAATTTAATGCTGCTTCTCCGCCTGCAATTCCTCCACCAATAACAAGTGCATCATAAGAAGCATTCATTATTTTCCCATGCATAATTAGATATTTTGGTTTTTAAGTAAATATTCATTAAAGCTTTTCATCTGTTTTACAAATGACTCACTGCATACTGAGCAAATTGCCGCCATCCTCAGCCGGGCCGGCTCAATATCACGTTTTTTCATCTGCTCCTGGGTTTGACTTATAATCTTTCCGGTTTTTTCAGTGCATGATTCACCATAAGGACAATCACTTCCATCAGCGGCAATAAAAACTCCGTCAAATCCTTTTTCGAAAGCATGTAAAATCCATTTTGTTTTTACACCACTGGAACAGGGAATTGAAATTGTATAAACCGTTGGAGGATAATGCAATTTAAGTAATCCAGCCATATCGATGGCAGGATCAGAAATCTTTTCAGTGGAGAATACCAGGATTCTGGCAGTTTTTTTGCCAATATCAGTCATATTTTGATCCTAATGTTTCTTCATAAAAATTCTGAAATAGCCGCTTCCCTCGATAGTGCCAAGATATTCATGACCTTGTTTTGAACACCATTTCGGTATGTCAACTTTAGTTCCTTCATCGGCAGATAAAACTTCCATGATATCGCCCGATTTAATTGTACCAATTGCTTTTTTAGCTTCCAGCAACGGACCCGGACATGCAGTACCTCTTGCATCGACTGCTTTTGTGACCTGTAGACTTATTAATTCTTCTTGTGTCATTTTTTTAAAATTTAAATGTTAATTTGAAAAAATCTAAATAAACAATTGTATGCTGCTTTCACCCGCATCAGCAACAAATGTTGCCGCTCCTGCATATCTTAAAAACGGGTAATCGATCATCTCTTCTTTCTTAAAACCCATAAGGTTCATCGACATTTCGCAAACTGTAATTTCAATGCCTAATTCTGCAGCCTGTTCGAACATCTGCTTAAGAGACATGACCCCTTGCTTTTTCATCAAAGATTTATCATTAAGGGGCCCATGCCTCCCATATTCATTTTTGATAGCTTCAGGTTGCCTTTACCAT
>CAWBLL010000014.1:0-102815 GCA_963789465.1 uncultured Bacteroidales bacterium | reverse complement strand
AATCTTTAGTTTAATCAATAGAAAGGAGGTGAAAAAATGGTTTACACAAAACCCAAAATTTTGGCACAAAGTACCACACAGATGGCAGATTGTCGTCCCAATAGTAAGCCAGCTGGAAGACCATGCACTCGATGAAAGCCTAGAGGTGGAAAGTAGTTGACAACTTCTTCAGGCGGCGATGTTATCCATTAAAACTCGCCGCCTGTTAGTTATTTAAAAATCAATGTTATGTTTTATAAGCAAAAATCTAATGTTCTTATCCTACAGTGATGGGTCTTTTGGGTATATGACCGATAACAGAAATTTCGGATATAAAAAAACTGATAACAAAGACAATGACATTGGTGACAAAATTCTATCAGAAAGCGGAGCTGGTGTTCGTTTCTGTTTTAAGTAGAGCCCCACAAAGCCTTGAAGTGCTGGCTAAAAATATCAAGAAGCAATTTACAGATGTTGATATTCAAACAATAAAGAACGATGCCAGAGATTTTTATTCCATCCTTGAAAGGGATGGATTTATTGTATCAGGTGAGACGTTGAAAGAGTGTGATGAGAAAGATACAATGTTTTCATATAAGATGTTAGAACCTCTAATAAAAAAGGATTTTTCTCATACTACTACGCATCTTGAAAAATCCACACAGGAATTTTTAGAAGAACATTTTAAAGGAAAACCTCAGCTTACAAACATGCATATAGAACTTACCAGCAGGTGCAATGAGAGATGTGTTCATTGTTATATTCCCCATGATAACAAAGTAAGTGATATTGATCCAGATTTATTTTATAATGTTCTGAAACAATGTAATGATTTGAAGTTATTGCATTTGACATTAAGTGGTGGTGAGCCAATGTTGCACAAGACCTTTTGTGATTTTTAACGAATATGCAGAGAGTATGATCTTTCAATTACTGTGCTTAGTAATTTGACATTACTTAATGATGATATGATCAAAGAAATGAAGGCAAACCCGCTTCTGGGCGTTCAAGTCTCATTATACTCGATGAATCCAGGGATTTACTATGTATAACCCAAAAGAAAGGAAGTTTTGAAAAAAAAAAAGTGCAATCCTGAAACTGATTGAAAACGATATACCCTTGCAAATAAGGTGTCCAATATCGAAACAAGAACAAAGACTGTTACAATGATGTGGTAATATGGGCTAAAAATTATGGTATTCATGTCGGAGATGATTATGTCATCATAGCAAGATATGACCATACTACACAAAATTTAAGGAATCGTCTGTCAATTAATGAAATCAAAAAAATAATTGCTTATAGAATCGCACTTGATGCAAAATATTTGGAGCAATTGGAAAAGGAAGCTGAGAAGAAAAGAAATATTACAGACGATTTTGTTTGTAGTGTTTGCCATTCATCCATATGCATTGATGAGAACGGAAATGTCTATCCATGTGCAGGCTGGCAGGATTATATTGTTGGTAATGTGAAAGAAACTCTATCAAGGATATTTGGGATAATTCTGAAAAAGTTCAATATCTAAGGGGTTTGCGCAAACAGGACTTTCCTAAATGTATTCAATGTCCTGATAAAGATTTCTGTACAATGTGTATGGTCCGAAATGCAAATGAAAACCCTCTCGGCAACCCATTAGCAGTAAGTGAGTATTTTTGTAAAGTCGCACAACTCAGTAGAAAAATATCACTTGAATGGAAGGAAAAGATAATGAATAGTTAATGTGCAACATTTTGTTGTAGACCTAATTTCCGTTAGGGAGATGCCTTATATTCCTAAACAATCGAAAATTAATTTTGCGAGTTTATAATCTGATACAATTAAAGACTACACTTTAGATAGAGGTTGGCAAGATTATCCAATTTTCAATTGATTGATATTCATCTTAATTTTAGAGGGAATCTTAAAACAAAGATTAAATGGAAAATCCTTTTGAAATTCTCGAACAACGACTTTCTCAGATTGAAGAGAAGCTCATAGAATGCTGACAATAATCGGTGAGAAGAAAGATACTTCGATGCTCGACCCAACTTGGGTGACAACAAAGCAACTTTCTCAACACCTCGGCATCTCAACTGCGGCAGTAACCAACATCAGGGGTACTAAAATCCCTTACTACAAAATCGGTGGTAGAATCCTTTTCAAACGTGAGGAAGTTGATGAATATATCCAAAAATCTCGATATATGAGCGGAGGTGATCGTCTGGACGAATACTTAAAACGTCATCACTGAAGAGAAGTTGAAGAAGAAAAGAAATTTGAATTCTTAAAATCAATTGACATGGAAGGGAATAATAACAACTCGTTAAATCGAGAGGATAAAATATTGACAGAACTTCAGCAGTTAAGGAGGTTGTTTACCGTTCTCTTGGGGACGGAAAAGCTTCCAGCCAAGAGAAGTTTTCAAGAGCAGCCATTACTAAAGCAGCTAAAGATTATAAGAAAATGCAGGCAGAGAGAGGAGAATGGGTTTCATCGAGTGATGTAAGCGATATTATTAAGCATGCACCATATAATTCTGCTAAGATGCTTATTGAAGAGTTTCAGTTTAAAAACTATTTCAAACGAGGTAGCACCTACTATTTCAAGAAAAAAGATTTACTGGATCTCAATTGAAACTCAAAGAGAGAAACATCAGTTTGAAGGTATATGATGAATTATTAAGAGATAATGAGAAGTTTCAGAAATATATCTCCAGCGTTTCTCAATCAAAGGGAGTCAAGAAAAGGAGGAGATTTACGATACCAGAGGGACTCGAAAATATATTTTCTGAGCCGTATTCTCCACCGAATGAGGAATTGGTCAGGAATGAAATTAAAGCATTATGGAAAGAATATGAAGATTTTAACCTGTCTGAATATGTGGATTTATATTATAAGAAGACTTATGCAGTATTCAAGTATATCTATTATTGGGATAGGTACTTAGATCCCAAAACGAAAAAGCATTGTAAAGGTTGGTGTGAAAAATTCAATTATGCGAATACGGCTTTGAAAAAGATTTTGGAACAAAAAAATAAAAAGTGAATGGAAAATTGAGTTGTAATCCGATTAAGCTTTGAATTTATCCCAATTAATAGGACCAGCTTCACCCAATGGATAATGAGGGCATTGTTGATCACCAAGGTAGTTTAGCCTATAAGACTTTACTATTGTAATTGCATTTCCATCATATTCTTGAAAGATTTGTACTTTATTCTTTTTAGACCATCCTGTAATCAGATCAACGAAGATTCCGACTGCATTTGATGCAAGGACTCCATTAGACCAAATAACTTGGGGGTGTTTACCTGCATCTCCGTATTTTTCAGCTTCTTTTGCAAGTAAATGATCTGTCAAATATTCAATGCATTGCATACATGGTTCACCTGGCAATGAAAGTATCACCTGACCGTATAATCTTGGTGGGTCAGGACTAACAATTCGCACATCCATACCAATATCAATAAAAGGGATAAAATATCTTCTGCACTCAAGTTCAATATCTCTGCGACCTGCAAATGAGTCAATGGCTCCGAAAATAATATCACAGATTTGTACCGAATCCGTTTGTTCTTGCCACCTTTTATTGACCATTTCAATATGGCCATTTGGTTGAATTCCTTGAATTAGGCGATACGCAATATCAGTCTTTCTGACTTTTAATTTGGAGTCAACATCTGTAGCACCAACCAACCTATTAAGATTTGAATTTTCTACATGGTCATCATCAAATAGAACATAATTAAGTACCCCTAAATGAGCTAATTGCTGTATAATATGGGATCCTCCTCCACCCAAACCAATGACACCAACTTTAATTTTACTTAATATATGTTGAGACCATTCACCCAAAAAGGACTGTCTATCATAACGGTTTTCATCAACCTTAACGTTTTGATACCACTTATCATTAAAAGACATTGGATAGCCAACTCGTACAATTTTTTCGAGAGAAACCTTCCCTTTTGAGGGTTTTACCTTCAGTAATACATCAGCACTATCTTCACTTAACAATAAAACTCCATGGACATTTTCAGGATTAGCGTTTGCCATCGCTTCGGCAATACCTGGTAATTCAACTAAATCAGTCCTGCTAAATGAGGGTGTGCCATTGCCATAATGCTTGTGTACATGAAAAATGGAACACTTTCGGTCCATTGCTATCTGCATCGCACTCCTGATTGCCTCACTATTAATCCTTGCACCAACAGTATCATCATCTATATAATGCTCATCCGCAATTGGAATGTACTGTGTAATTAATATTAATATTTTGTTTTCGGGTAAGTCTTTACTTCTTCCAATAACAAAGCCTACTCTCTCATATGCAAAACAATGCGGTCGTAATAGATCATTAATTATTTGTTCACATAATTTTTCTGGAATCCGTATAATTACTTTTTTCATTTTTAAAGAATTAATGTTGATAAATGATACATAATCATTTGAATTAATTCCATCCCATCTGCTGATTTCCATGAATATGAAAACCAATTTTTGTCGCAAAGTCTTAGATTACCATTCCAGTTTTTCGCCGGGATGCCACCAATACATTGAGCATAAAACAATCTGGTATGATATCCATCCCTCATGACGGGACAAAGCAGAGCATCAACATTTCCGGGAATACAGCCAGAAGGAAGTTCTAATTCTGGTATAAAAATGAAATTAATTCCTCCTTCTGGGATTAGTACAGCCCGTGGATAAAATCGTTTGACTTCCAGAATTTGATCTTCAAATGTTCTCATGAAAGTTTAATATGATGCTCCGCCACTTTGGACATGACTTTTAAACTCTTCTCCTCCCTTAATGACAATTGAACCGTTATCATCCAGGGGAATAAGTTTCCCATTTACAACCTGATCCAGTTTGTCTGCCAAAGGGACATTTCCTGCAGTTTTTACTTCAGAAATACTTTGATTACCTCTATGAATCTTAAAGGGGTTGTCATTTACTATGATTTCTACATAGTTATGACCGTTTTTTTGAACTTTTTCTTCTTCTTGCATGACAATATATTTTTAATTGTTCATGAATAAAAGAAGGAACCGTGACAAAACTTATTCTTTAACCCATACAAGGCTTATTACTGAGTTTGTACTTTTTAAATAATAACACTTTTCAAAAAGAGGTTGCCTCTTATTCATTTTAAAATCTGTGAACCAATCATCAGGATAAATAATTTCTTCAGTGGAATACTCTCTTTGATTGTAGAAAAATTCCCCTGCTACAGAAGAATTGGGAACAGGTGCTCCATATTTTGGAGGATAGTTATATAAAAAATCTTCTGATCTGAAATACCATTTTACTTTCGAGTCTTTACAGCATACCATAAACATTGGGAAGAGGCGTAGTTCAAAATATCGGAAAATAGTAGCCGAAATACTCGTTTGGAAATGATTTGATAAGCTATCTATTAATTTTCCGGATAATGGTCGTTTAATGCACTGCTTTCTGAATCTTTTAGAAGGCATTAGTAAACATGATGAGAAAAAATCAGCTTCCTTTTCAGCAAGGTTTTTTGGTAATAACAAATTAAAAGAGGGATGAGAAAGTACTTTACCTTTTTTTAAAGCATTCCTGTGCTCATCTATATAGAAATGTCCTAACTCATGTCCAAAAGTAAATCGTGCCCTTGGATTGGTTTTAAATCCAGATCTATTACTGTTAATAAATATATGAAATCGTCCAAATTTATGCTGAATAAGACCGTCGAATGCGTCCCGATAATTTCCGTAGGAAAATGTTACTCTATTGACATTTGCTATTATCTCAGGTTCAATAAAATCATCCCCAATATAATTTTCAATGATTGATTCTGCTAAGTCCGACAGCTCTTCCTTGCGATATTCACGTAGTTCATTCTCCATTACCCTTTTCTTCTGCATCTTTACGATCTTTCTCCATCTGCGCACGCACATCATCAGGGATATTTGAACCCTCCCTTGCTGCTTGTGCCAGGTGCTCCTCTATTTGTTCATCATTAAAAGAATTAAACTGACCGACATTCTCAATTTTCCCTGCTTTTAATATCGCAATCGGATCATTAAACTTCTCTGGAATCTGAAATTTCATTTTAGAAATACTTTCTTCGAAACTTTGAAGTTCAGCTTCAGTTTCTGGAAATAAGTAACCATAACTTTTTAGGGCTTTATGGAACGCCTTTTCCTGTCTTGTGTTATCACTTTGATCGTTCATAATTACTTCCGATTAAATTTGTAGTTAGCTTTCAGAAACTCATTTACTTTCTTTTTAGAACGACTTATTATTTGCCTAATATTTTCAGGTGTAGTTTCATACTTTTCAGCTAACTCATTTAGAATATCTTGAGGAAGATTTTTTGCTTGACTTGCTTCCCCCTGTTCGTAATAAAGCCAGTATGTCATAAAAACATGCTGGTCTCTATCTTTTAACACTTTCAACGCTTCTCCGACTATATACTCATTATATGGTATCTGAGTATCGGTATCAGCATCTATTTCAATTCCAAAATCGAATTTCATGTTCACCTCTGAAGGATCAATTATAGATTGTCTATTGCATAAGAGTGCCAGAAGCTCAGTCTTTGCAATTTTTACTAACCAACCATGAATCCTTTTCTTAATTATTTCAGGATTTGATTCCCCATCCAAACTAAAAGAGTCACAATACCGATAAACATTTATTAATGTATTCTGAAAAACGATATCTCTCAATTCTTCAGAATTTGGAAGGTGAAGAGTTACACTCGTAGCCATGCCATAAATGAAACGTTTATATCTATTGTGAAATTCAGCAAAAGCTAAATTACTTGATTCAGGTTCTTCTTTCATTGAAATAATGATCAATAGATCTTCATCCGATTCATTTATCAAAGGGGAAGGAATAGTTTCTTTTATAACTTTCATCGTAAAATAATCTACATTAATAAAATAACAAACCGTGACATTCTATTCTTATCGATACTCTTTGATAGGTATTCTTTTGTTAAAACAAAAAGATCCATAACAAATTATTGTGCAGCATGCAACTGTAGTACTCACACACTTAAATTTATCAGGCAGTAATTAATGATAAAGTTATGAAAGAATTTAAATTGTTATTCAGATGATTGCGAAATAATTAACGACTATTCTTTGATCCATATTGTAAGAAGATAGTCTTATCGCTTGCTGCTTTTCTATTCAAACAATGTATCAAAGAAAGTGACTATAAACCTTTGATCCTCGATATTTATATACTTCATTATTACGTATTTAATAAATATAATAACTTGTATAATATTCTTTACATTATGATTTCAAGAAACATCGTTTATATTGTCATGCTTAGTAAAAATTACTTATCCTATGAATTCATTTTATTTTCCATCAAGAACTCTTTCATTTAATATTTAATTGAAACTCTTCATTTTATTTTATTTTTTGGTTAGAAAAAAATGTTAATTTTATAACTATCAGAAGACTACCATCAATTATTAATATTTATATCAATAAGTCATGAGTGATCCTGCGCGAAAACTTTTGCCAGAAAAAGGCGACCTTGAAGAAACTATTAAGAAAAAAATTGAAAATGACTCCCAGAAAAGGTTAGAAGGAACATTAACAGAGGAGCTTGTAATTGGCCTTTGTGGGCCTATTGGTACAGATATTCATAACGTTTCAAAGAAGATTCGTGAGATTCTTGAAAACGATTATCATTATAAAGTTATCGAGATAAGGCTTAGCAGGATAATAGAATTAAATACAAAACAAGTTCATCCATATGTTAAGACACATTCAAAAGAATATTGCAGGCTAAAAGACCTAATTGAAAGAGGAAATCTATTACGAGATAATTTTTCACCACGTATATTAGCGGAGAGTTCAATTAAAAGGATAGGCGTAGACAGATCTTTACAAAGTGAGGAATTTGAAAACATGCCCGGACCAAATCACAAAAGAAGGGTCTGTTACATCATTGACTCAATAAAAAATAAACATGAATATAATCTATTCAAAAATGCTTATCGAGATCTTTTTTATTCATTCGGAGTGTTTGCACCTAAAGAATCAAGAGTTCATAGTCTAAAACAAAGAGGACTCAAGGAGGATGAGATATATGCTCTCATTGATCAAGATTCAGGAGAAGAAATTGCATACGGTCAATCAGTAACCGACACTTTCATGCAATCTGACTTCTTCATCAGACTTGATAATAATGTTAGAAAGCATCTTCAATCAAAAATCAGGAGGTATTTTCATCTCATATTTGGAACTGATATTATAACTCCATATCCAGATGAAACTGCTATGTACTTAGCAGCATCTGCAGCTACTAATTCAGGTTGCTTGTCCCGGCAAGTTGGAGCTGCAATAACTGATAAATATGGTGATATCTTAGCTGTTGGATGGAATGATGTACCAAAATTTGGTGGGGGCGTTTATATTTCATCAAAGGATGAGCCTGATGATAGTAATGACCACCGTTGTAAATGTCTTGATCCAAAAGTCTGCTATAATTCAAAGTTCAAAGAAGACATAATAGATAAAATTACTACAAATGTAAATCAGCTCTATGAAGAATACGAGAAGGAGCTATACGACTTATTAATAGATGAATTCAAGGAGAAGTATAATGATGCAATGAAGGACAGAGTGGCTAGTTTGTCAAATAAAATCTTAAAGTCAAAACTTAAAGAAAAAATCGATTTTATTGAGGTTAAAAATTTGACTGAATACTCAAGATCAATACATGCTGAGATGCATGCTATGATTAAGGGAGCACAAAAATCTTCAGATAAAATGATAGGTGGAAAACTATTTTGCACCACCTTCCCATGTCATACTTGCGCAAGACATATAGTAATGGCAGGACTACATGAAGTATTTTATATCGAACCATATCCAAAAAGTTTAGCAGAAAAATTACATTCGGATTCAATAACTACATATGAACCTGATCAAAATAAAGTAAAAATTCGGATGTATGATGGTGTTTCGCCCAACCGGTATATGGACTTATTTAAGATAAAAAATAATGATAGGAAGAAAGATAATAATAAATTATCTGAAGCCAGACCAAGGTACCAACTAACTCTTGAGAATCTTCAAACTCTTGAGTCAATTTTAGGAATTCTATTACCTGAAGATTTCAGGTATATTGAAACATAATGTTAATTTTATTGTTTTAATATTAAATTTCCTGCAGAAAAGCATTGTATTATCACGATTTTCATATTTTTGTATCATGAAACCATCAAGGAACACTAGCCAACTCTCTCTATTTGATGATCTTCATAAACCTGAAGTCTCTGAAAAATCAAAATCAGTTGTTCAAACCAGCCTAGTTATCAATTCTGATAAAGAAGGTAAGGTAATTTCACTAATTGACTATAAGTATAAGAAAGCCGAGGAAAAATATAAATCATACTCAGCACATTTACTTTAGATCTATCATTCCTATTTTAAACTACACTTAGTAGCAACCAACATTTAAGTTTAAGATACAAGTGTCTCTGAATTGCATTTAAGGAAACTTTTAGAGTTAAAATCACAACTAAAAACATCACATCCTCCACTTTAATTATAATTAGTTGAGATCAATGTGAAATAATAATTCCAATCCCATTGAATCAAGCAACTACCCTTAGTTTGCCCTTTTTCACATTTGGCATAAAGAATCTATTTATAACATCAATTGGCAAACAGAATGCATCAGAGAGTTCATTATCAGTATATTCAAGATCATTTTTATGTATATCATACCCCTTTATAAAAAGTGTTGGTTTGTCAATATAGACATCAATGGGTTCGCGTTTCTTGTATCCCATTCTGCTCATTTCAATATTTAGATATGTATATCGATCAGAATCAATACAGTTCAGGGTATAAGCTCTCCTAATTAAGGATGCCATAGAAGTTAACCAGTATCTTTTTAGTTCAGCTAAGTCTGAAATTTTAAGGTTATAAAGGGAATTTTTTATTTCAGATTCTGGCATCAAATATTCTGAGGCGAATTGGTCTGCCTCTTTCTCCCTTTCCCTATCATTTCGATAATCAGAAATGGGGAACCCTCCTAATACATGCATAATAAGATGTCCCAATTCATGAGCAATAGTAAATCGTTTTCTATCATTCGATAATCCCCTGTTAATTATAATAATTGGATACCCACCATCAGTTCTTAAAGATGCGCCATCAAATTTATCGATATGATCAATCTCGATTATAATAATGCCATGTTTTTCAAGTGATTGAATTATTTCTTTAACAGGTTCAATTGGTTTAAGGCCTAAACTCTTCCTTGTATGCCTTGCTATATTATTAACTGAAAATCCATCTTCGAGATTCAGAGGATCCAGTTTAAATTCAGGCCATTCTATTGAATCTGTCATTTGATCAATTATATAGCCAATCAAGCGTATACTTGAATCGATACTTGTCACATCTTTTTTATTGATAGTGGATCTTTTCCTATAACTAGGATTTTCGACTTTGTTTGAAATTGTTTGTTTGTAAAAACCAATAGGAAAATCCAGAAAATCAATTATTCTTTTCAATAATTCATCTGAAAGAGTACTAATTCCTTTCTCGAATTTGGACAAATTCGATTGAGAAAGACCAGGGATATGAGCAGCGAGATCTGTCTGCGAATATCCTCTATACTCTCTTGCAAAAATTAGTTGTTTGAAATTAGCTTCCATAGCTTGAATTTTTCATGAGTCGGTTTGATTCAAAAATATTTCAGGTGCAACCTATTAAACTACTATTCGTTTACAGCTTTCTTTTTTGTTGCTCGCAATATCGGTGATGCAACAGAGTCTGAGGTCTTTTTCAAAGTAATAGATTCGGAATCAAAAATATCCGATTCCATTATAGTCCATCTAATCATGCTTTCATCGATATAGACAACCTGCGGTTGGTGGATAGTACCTGTTTTGTCCTTTTTATATCCGAAATATACTATAGGTTCTTCGGTACATCGCCCCTCATCAAACAAAGACCCCATCATTTGAAAATTAATGGATTCAACTATTCGTGTTTTAATATTCATTGGTCTACCCTTACAATCAAGTTTCTTTATTAGAACCAGATAACCTTTTTTGTTAAGTATAAACCTCCGATATTTTCCATATTTCCAGTCCCGTGGAAAATATTTTTGAAAAGCCTGAATCAACTTGGAATTTAGCAATGAAGCTTCAAATCCCCTACACCTAGATTCTGGAGGTGTTGACACTACCTCTCTATTATAGCTCTCACAAGCTTCATTGTAGGCATCAAAAAACAAAGGCAATTCTTCCTTAAGATCACATAAACAGCCTACCCTAGACGCCAATCGTCTTTTGGTGTTTGTTTCTTTTAAAAATGTTTCTAACTTTGTCATGTTTTAATAAAATTAAATTCGGTTGCACCCGAAATATTTATACTTCTGTTCCAGCAGAAGTATTTTTTTCTCTGCAAATATATAATTTTTATTTAATATTGTATATAATATTTTAAATTTATTGTATTTTATAATTGATTTTTTTCACTTTCCCTTTTATAACCAGAAGCTAAGGTCACTTTTCGCCTGAGAAGAATTACCATTATTTGAAGGGGAAAATAGAATACGATAAATCAAAAATATTGCCATTCGACTTGTCAGATTTGGTCAATTTTAAGGATTTTTGAACCTCAGAGTTATCTAATCATTTTAAGACATCCTTCCATTGACTGACATTTATCAATCAGAACTCTAAAAAGTTACCGCTCGGATCCATAGATTTCAGATAGAAATCTCAGAATCCATGAATATCAGGATTTTATAAATGTCTTCAACCAATTTGAGGTTAGATATTTGATCACTCTCCGCTACAAAGAAAAAGCCCTGGCGCGAATGCGCCGGGGTTTTTTATTTCGAACAGAGCATCAAATGCAGTTTGATTGCGAAAGTGAAGTAATAAAAAAACCCGCAGACGCCGAAGGCGGATGCAGAGCTTTTTCTTTGTTAAGCTACCCCCCTGAGGATCGCGCGACCGGAGGGAGCGTAATCCTCAATGTCCTCATGAACTCTTCTCGTGCCCTGCTTTTATTTCGCCTCTCCCTAAATCCCTGTTATGCCTTGGCCTCTCCCTAAATCGCTGTTGTGACTTGGCAACTCCCTAAATCCCAATTATGCCTTGGCCTCTCCCTAAATCCCTGTTATGCCAATGCCTCACTCTAAATCGCTGTTGTGACTTGGCAACTCCCTAAATCCCAATTATGCCTTGGCCTCTCCCTAAATCCCTCTCCCGGGGGAGAGGGACTTGAATGCAGGTAACATGAATATTTCTGCAATTAAGAAGGCGGATGCAGGCTTTTTCTTTGTTAAGCTACCCCCCTGAGGATTACGCGACCGGAGGGAGCGGAATCCTCACTGACCTCATGAACTCTTCTCGTGCCCTGCTTTTATTTCGCCTCTCCTTAAATCCCTGTTATGCCAGTGCCTCACTCTAAATCGCTGTTGTGACTTGGCAACTCCCTAAATCCCAATTATGCCTTGGCCTCTCCTTAAATCCCTGTTATGCCAATGCCTCACTCTAAATCGCTGTTGTGACTTGGCAACTCCCTAAATCCCAATTATGCCTTGGCCTCTCCCTAAATCCCTGTTATGCCAATGCCTCTCCCTAAATCCCTCTCCCGGGGGAGAGGGACTTGAATGCAGGTAACATTAATATTTCTGCAATTAAGAAGGCGGATGCAGGCTTTTTCTTTGGGCTGCTATCCAAAACGGATCATGAAATAATCCGTCCATTGTTACAAAAAAGGACTCATCATCATTGTTGACATGGGGTTAATCTTTCATATCTCTCAAAGACCTCATAAAATCACTTTTCAAGGAAGACAGACTATCAATACATTACAAGACAACAAACATTTAACTCCAACTTTTGGTGGTCAATTTATCTCCACTAACTAAGGTCAGGGGCACGATTTTATCAAAAATCCCAATGAGAAATACTCTTAAACTATCAATCAATACTTTTCAACCCTTAAATCTTTTTGAAAAATCAATATAACTAAGAACAAATATTACCAAAAAACAGATAAGACTGACAATATGGAAATCTGAGAGATACTTATGAGCATCCGGAGTAAAATTACACATCAGAACCGTTGATGCATACGGCAGATAAATGATGCTTTCCCAATGTCCAATATACATACTGACCGCAATAACCACACCTGCCAGACCAATACCAATATTCAAAATAAGATTCTTTAATCGGAAACTCAGCCAGAAATGGATGGCAATTATTCCTAAAACTGATATAAAAGATTTTACAATGAATGAAGCAATTCCTGATGGCACAGAATTATAATAATACGAAGGTTTAAATATTAAAAAATTGAATTCACTTTTCCATAAACTTAATAGTAATCCACCAGATAAAAAGAAAATAAGCATCAGAAAGTAGAATATGAGGACAAGACTGATTAAAACCAGATATTTGCTTAAAAAGATCTTTGTTTTTGATATGGGTAGCACAAAAATATGTTTCCAGGTATTGGATTTATGCTCAATATTCAATAGTAAGGCGATCAATAAAACTATCAATAATGGCAGAAATATAAAATGTACTCCATTAAATCCTTTCCGAAAGTATTCGTTCCATGGATTTTCACCGGACTTAGGTAGATAATCTTTCCACTGGTATATAATGTTTAATATAAAAAAGAAAGGAATAAAGGCTGCCCCCAGGACAACAAGCCATAATGCAAAGGAATTTTTAATTTTTATTAATTCAACTTGGTAAGCTATTATTAGTTCTTTCATTTTATAATTTTTTTTAGATTAAAGGAATTTAAAATGAATGAGTTAGATAAAAAATAACCAATGATCATTTTACAACATAGTCTTTTGTCATTCCTAAAAAAAGTTGCTCCAGATCATTGTTTTCTATGCCAGCATTATAAATGTCAATATTATTCATAACTAAATCACGGATAATATGAGCAACCTTTTCTTTTGAGTCGCAGGTAATTATTAAAACATTAGCCGTCCGGCTGATCGGATACCTGTTTCCAAGTATATCATAAGCTCTCTGATTATCATTAGTTTCAATAGACAATTCAGATTTAAAAGCTTTAAGTTCACGAAGCTCATTGATGGTTCCCTGAAACAAAAGTTCACCCATGTTAATAATACCTATGTGCGTTACAATTTTTTCGATTTCTGACAACAAGTGACTTGACACGAAAATAGATGTCCTAAATTCTCTATTTATATTCCGAAGCAATTCCCGTATTTCCACTATCCCAATAGGATCTAATCCATTTACCGGTTCATCCAGTATCAGCAGATCAGGTTCAGCAATGAGCGCAATAGCCAGTCCTAATCTTTGCTTCATCCCCAAAGAATAAGTGTTTACTTTTTTCTTTGAGACGTTTGCTAACTTTACCAGCTCTAAAACTTCAGGAATCTTTTTCCTGTTGACTTTTCTGACGGCACGGGTAATTTCTAAGTTGTCATAACCTGATAAATGCTCGTATAATGAAGGTTGCTCAATCAATGATCCGATCCGGGAAAATATTTCTGACCTGTTTTCTGAGAGTTTCATCCCAAAAAGCTGCACCTGATTTTCCGGTTTATTCAGTAAGCCAAGGAGAATTCGTATTGTAGTAGTTTTTCCTGCTCCATTAGGTCCTATGAAACCATATATTGAACCTTTCTCTACTCTTAAATTGATATTTCTGAGAATTTTTTGTTTTGAATTGAAGCAAAAATCAAGATTTTGTGTTTCAATAATAAGCTCATTTGTTTTAGGCATGATATTATATGTGTTATTTTTGAATTGAATTTCTTTGCGAATATCATTATTACTTAGAAAGAACTAAAACATTCAGGACAGACAATGTTTTATGCATGATGAAAAGCGAAATATTCATGTCTAAAGACGGAGAAGATAAGTTTAAAAGTAAGAAAGTGATATTTTATTATTCGTCATGTATATTTATAATTTTAAAATGATTATTTATTTTTTAATTTGAGAAAGCTGCAAAATATAGCCAGAGATATATTTGGAAGTAAGGTAGTTATACATATTATCTTCATTTTATTTGTCATTCTATTATTTTTTTTAATAGCCATCGTAAGCGGACTTCCCGTATCAAAGATTTTCAGAATATTTGTATTCAGCATTTTCATTTTAATTTGCGTATACGCAGGACGATGGAATTCCAGGAGATGGTTATTGTCTAACAAGCTTATTCAGCTGGCTTTATACTCAATTGTTACAATTATTGTATTTACTGTTATTGGAAGTATTGGGGTAAAATATTTCTCAAATAATCTCAATATGGCAATAGTCATAACCATTTCAGGTTTTGTGATTATATTTTTCTTACTTGGAATATTACTTTCAATCGGACGAACTACAATATTGAGGCAGATTAAAGAAGCCAGTATAAATCAACAACAGAGAGAAAGCGAATTACAATTGTTAAGATCGCAACTAAGTCCTCACTTTCTTTTTAATGTTTTAAACAGTTTGTATGGACTTTCCTTAGCAGAGGATAAAAAAGTCCCTGGATTGTTGCTTAAATTGTCAGATTTACTACGCTATTCAATTTATGATACTCGACAAGATTTTGTACCTCTTGCCAATGAGCTGGCTTACATCGACAATTATATCGAGCTTGAGAAAATCCGTATAGGTGACAGGCTTTCATTTGTTTCAAATATTCATGATGAGAATATTGAGAGCATTAAGGTTGCTCCAATGCTGTTAATCGTTTTTATTGAAAATGCATTCAAGCATTCAAAAAATTCTTTACTCCCGGAGATTCAAATAGAGACGGGCTTACTGATTATTGATGACAAACTAATATTCACTGTTAAAAACAGTTATGTTGATACAACATCTGAATATATAAGCAATGAAGTCCCGGGAATTGGACTGGCTGTCACCCTAAAGCGTCTAGAATTATTATATCCAGGGAAATATTCTTTAGAAAAAACTAAAGGAAATGGTTATTACCAGGTAAAACTTCAACTCATTATTAAATGAATACATTTAATTGTCTGATTGTAGATGATGAGCCTATAGCAAGGGATATTATAATAAACTATTGTAGTCATTTACCCCTGTTACATATATCAGCTGTCTGTGACAATGCATTAGAGGCAAAAAAAATTCTACAGGAACAAATCATTGATATCCTGTTTTTAGATATACATCTTCCTATTTTGGATGGGATAAGCCTTTTAAAAGTACTTAAAAATCCTCCTCAGGTAATTTTTACAACATCATTTAAGGAATACGCCGTAAATGCATTTGATCTGAAAGCCTGTGATTACCTGGTTAAACCATTTTCACTTGATAGATTCATTGTAGCAGTAGATAAAGCATTAGAAAGTTTAAATTCTTCTGATCATAAAACCTTACAAAATAGTACTAATTTAGATGGCTATATCTTTATTAAAACAGATGGGAAAATTTATAAAATTAACCATGATGATTTATTTTATGCTGAAGCTAAGGGTAATAACACCAGAATAGTAACAAAAAACCTGGAAATTACCCCCAATATTTCATTTACAAATTTTGAAAAGTTGTTGCCTTCTACTCTTTTCATAAGGGTTCATCGTTCGTTTATCATTAATAAATCGAAAATTGATCACATAGAAGGAAACCGGTTATTTATTAATAAAGAAGAGATACCAATTGGGAGCAATTATAGAGATAGTTTCTTAAAAATTTTAGGATTATAAATTCCATATATCTCACTTATAAAGTAAAACATAAGAAAGTTTAATTCAACAATGCGAGACTAATCAAAGTACTCCCTTTAGACTGAAACGTACAGGGTCAATATTGAAACAAATAGTTTTTCACCAAAACCTGGAGTAACCCTGACATGAAATAAAAAACTATTTACTGATTTGTCTTGTAAATGGTTGATTTAAAAAAGCAGACTAAAACCATTGACCCCAGAATTATGAGTCAGGTGGTTTGACATTTTCAAGCTGATTTAATCTCCGATAGTTTAATAAATCTACCCAAGCCTTTAATCAAATATATCGCATCAAAGGTTTCAAGGTCCAAAATACGGCTTCGTAATTCAAAAAATCCGTCTCAATATCTTATTTTTGAAATACCATACTCCAGGATCTTTTCTTTGTACTAATAATGCGTTGTAAAAACCAGAGAGAATAGATATAAGATGAAGGTTTAAATATATCAGATATAATGCTTAAAAAACAAGACAAACTGATCAGCGAAAACGCTCTGGATAGCAATTGGCAGCAAAAGATTAAAAAACTTTTTTTCAATAGTAACAGCTCAAAGTCCATGCAAGAGAAAAATACCGAACTTGGAAAATACAAATTTGTGCTCGACCAGGCACCTGGTTCAGTAATCCTTATGAACAGACTCATGAACTTCGAATTCATCAACCCTTGTTTCACCCAAGTTTCTGGTTATACTAAAGAAGATTTGTTTCACGAGAACATAAACTATATTCTATGCCCCAATGTTTTCAAAAGGAGAAATTATAAGCGTAAGGGGAATATTAATTGATATGACCGATCATACTGCCATGCAGAATGCCCTTCGCGAAAGTGAATCGAAATATAAAATGCTTGTTGAAAAATCCACCGATGGTATCTGCATTACACAAGATGCTAAATATAAGTTTGTTAATTCTGCATTATGTCTGATGGTAGGTTACACTGAAGAAGAATTGTATAACAAGCAAGGCATAGAAATTATTGCCCCGGAATACCGTCAGAAAATGCTTGAAATACATCAAAGGAGAATGGCTGGCGATATTTCAAGTATAAGTTATCAAGTAAAATTGTTATGCAAAAATGGAGAATTGATTGATATTGATGCTATTTCTTCAACATTGGAGTATAATGGAAGGCCGGCAGGATTTTTTACCCTTCATGATGTTACAGCAAGTAACAGGCTACAACAAACACTGATAGAAAGCGAAGAAAAATACAGGTTATTAATTGATGAAGCTACAGATGGGATCGTAATTACCAAAGATGGGTTGCTAAAGTTTGCCAATAACGCCATGTGCGAAATGTTGCTCTATTCATGGAAAGAAATTGCCGATATACCATTTTTAGAATTGGTAGTAAAAGAAGACAGACAGGTAATGACCGATTTGCATAAACGACGCATGACCAGTGAAAACTTTACTTCACTGTACCGAAGCCGGATTATCCGTAAAGACAAGAAAATAATTACTGTAGAATTGAATTCCCGGACTTCTGATTATAATGGCGATTCGGCTGCCTTCATCATTATTCGTGATATTAACGATAGAATAAAAATTGAAAATGAATTGCAGGCAGCTAAAGATAACCTTGAACAACTCAATATTCAATTGGAACAACGGGTGAGGGAAAGCTCAGAAAGCCTTACTGAAGCACGTACACAACTCATCAAACTTCAAAAGGAAAATCTTCAGGAGCGTCCATCGCAATCAGTTTCTACCGGAGTAGAACTTAAAAATATTCAAAACCGTTACCTTCCGCTTAACAACACTCAACCCGTATTTAAAAAAACAGAGACACATTTTATTGCCAAAGTGCTGTTGGTAAGAATTTCATGATGAATTGAAAAATATGTTTTATAAATAAATGCAACAGCCTTTTACTATAGGCTAAATGCCAAAAGCCAACATAAAATGAAAGTAGTAATTATTGAAGACGAGATGTTTGCTGCACGCAGGCTGGAGAATATGATCCGGGAATATGACCCGAAAATTAAAATTGCAGCAAAATTAGAGTCCGTGAAAGAATCCATTGTCTGGTTCAAATCCAATGCCGAACCCGATCTTATTTTCCTCGACATCCATTTGGAGGACGACCTGAGCTTTGCCATATTTAAAGAAGTTCCCATTTCGTGTGCCATTGTGTTTACAACAGCCACCGACGAACTGGCAACACGGGCCTTCCATTTGAAAGGAATTGATTTCCTGCTCAAACCAATCGGGCAAGCAGACCTCAACCAGACAATAACCAAATATAAAAATTGGAAAAGCGAGAAGAATGTGATTATAGACCCAAATGAACTGCGGGCCCCCATTTCCCAAAAGCAACCTCAGTATCGCGAGCGGTTTTCTGTATCGGTGGGCGAAAAGCTCAAATCAATTAATGTGGAAGACATTGCCTACTTCTTTTCCACCAGTGGCATCACCTTTGCAGTAATGAACACCAAAAACCAGTATTCTATTGACCTTAGCCTGGATATGTTAAAGGAACAACTGGACCCTCGTGAGTTTTTCCGCATCAACAGGCAATATCTGGTTAAACTCAAAGCTATTGCCATTGTGAGCATTTGCAGTTTTCAAGCTTTTCGATGCTACTCTTGATTTTAAATCACTTTATAATATATTCTTTATCATTTATCAAAATAAAATAATAATACATGAATATCGAAAATTTGCACAAAGATTTACCAAAAACCTTACCTGCTGAAATAAGCGACAAGGTTCAGTTTTTCCTTCGTACAAATGCTGACCAGCAAATGCGGTTTGTCATCCACCTTGGTCAACAAGTTAAATTTGAAGTGCTTAGGAAGGCCTTGCTAGTGGCAATTTATGCTGAACCAATTTTTTCTTATTTCTATAAGGAAGAGACGAATAAGGCCTATTGGCAAAAACAAGAAAAAATTGATGCTTCATTATTGGTTGATTTAATTGAACCTAATGATGATTTAGAAAGCGAAGTAAATCGCTTTCTTACTCTTGAAATATCACCTTTTGATTTTCCATTGGTCAGAGCAAGGGTTATAAGAAACGGACAAAAAGATATTATTTGCATTAATATGAACCACACGCCAACTGATGGCTCTGGTTTAAAAAAATTTGTGCAATTAATGGCTTCAATTTATACAAATCTGATAAGCAATCCTGAATACATCCCGGAGTCTAATCTAAATGGAGATAGAAACATAAAGCAAGTCACAAAGTACTTTTCATTATTTCAAAAAATAAGATTTGCAAAACAAGGTTTCAAATCTCCCAAAAGGAATCCATCGTGGTCCTTTGGCTGGAATAAGCCAGATGCTGATAACCAAAAGCATTTCATTATATCAATTATCACACCCGATACTTTTGATAAAATTAAGGCATTTGGAAAATTGAGTAATGCTACAATTAATGATGTTGTGTTAGCTGCATTTATTAGGACATTCGTAACAACAAACCAAAAAAACGAAAATGCAGCCAAGCCCGTTATTGTGCCAATGGACTTAAGGAAGTATATTAAACCTACCCATAATACTGCAATTTGCAGCCTTACAAGTTCACTTATTTGCAACATTGGTTCGGAAGTCGGTGAGTCTTTTAATGACACGCTAGTTAAGGTCAGAGATGAAATGAACTTTAAAAAACAGGTGCACGCTGAAATGAATATGCTTGCTCCATCATTGGTTTTATCGAGGTTTATACCATACAAAAAATTAAAAGCCCGGTTCATGGACCGAAAAATGGCTCCGATTCCCTTAGTTACAAATGTTGGGATAATAGATCCCTCAGATTTAAAATTTGATGGCATACCTGTTGAACATTCATTTATAACCGGAGCAATATGTTTTGGAGACTTCTTTTGTATGGGGTACTCAACTTTTCAGAAAGAGACAACTTTTAGCATTGGATTTACCGGGGGCGATATACAATATCAAAAGGTAAAGGATTTTTTAAGTGCTTTTAAAACTGAATTGGAGAACATACCATAAAAGATTTATCATTAAAGGCCAGATGAGTTTTTCATCCATCATGATTTAAGGTTGAATTTTAATCATCCCGAAATAAGAAATTTTATGAAAGAACTACCCAAACCAATGGATGTAATGAAAAAAATGCATCAATATATTTCAGATGCATATTATGAACTCGCTGTAAAAGAAAAGGGGATATTGCAGTTTTGCCTTCATGAGGACAACGAAAGTATCAATTGTTATTTCATTGCCGATGGAGTTGAATTGAAATTTCATGAAGGCATTAGTGAAACTTACAATGTTAAACTTGAAGCTTCATTGTCCAACTGGCTTGCTCTTGCTGAAAAAAGACTAAATCCAATTATCGGTGTAATGACGGGAAGATTAAAGTTTAAAGGTGATGTATCATACTTCAAAAAAATAATCCCCCCGGATTTATACAAAGTAAATTTTGATGCCTCTTCCGATAAGGTTACCAAATTTGAAACTACGCCGGGTAATGGGTGGAAGATACCAAGGAAAGTTTTGCTGATTGATTCATCTCCCCGTGGAACAAAAGGCTACACAAAACTTTATTCTGAAAGCATTGAGCGCTTTCTTCAGGAGAAAAACATTGAAATTAAACATATAGTTCTTTCACAATATGAAATTCAGCATTGTTTGGGCTGTTTGCAGTGTTGGCTAAAAAAAGACGGTGAGTGTATCATAAAAGATGATGTAAAGGAACTCTATGAATTATATGAAGAATCAGATTTAATAATTTATGCTTTCCCGCTCTATGCATATAGTGTCCCTGGTTTACTTAAAAACTTTATGGATAGGGGAGTAATGAGACAACTCCCGTATTTTGAGAAAGGATTATCAGAAATAAGACATCCAAGGAGGGAGAAAACAAATAAGTCATTTGTTGTATTTTCCATCTGCGGATTTCCAAGTTTCAACCAGTTTGACTCAGTTAAGCAATTATTTAAATTTTACAGCCACAGCTCCCACTCTCCTTTGATTGCAGAGATCTATCGACCCGGTGCTATATTTCTTTTACAGAACCCATTTTATTACATGAAGCTAAAAAGATTTCTTGAAGCCTTGCGAATAGCAATGCATGAAATAGTCGATTATGGAAAAATTGAATCCAAAACTCAGAAAAAGTTAAACATAAAAATTAATCAAACCAGCTTTTTGGAAAGTACCAATAAATATTGGGATAATTTGTACAAAACAAAAAACGTAAATTATTGATGCGTGATTTCAAAACTAACTATTTCGGAAATAGGAACATATATCATTTATAAAATGCATTACAAAAAACCATCATTTTCAATTTTAAAACATATTATATATGAAAATCAAAAGCAATTGGCTGATAATTATTTTAAGCATCTTACTATTAACAAGTTGTGAATTACCAGAAGATACAAAAAATTCCATTCAGGTCAATAATGTTGATCTGACAACAATTTCAAACGGAACTTTTGAAGGCGAGTTTAAAGATAAAGATTCAGGAGGGTATTCAAAGGTCTCCGTAACTGTTGACAATCATAAAATAACGGAAATTAAACTTCTCGAATTTTCTGCCTCTCCGGTTGGAAGAAAGGGACAATATGTCTTAAAAAGTGTGATTAAGGAACAAAGGGTCAATGTTGATGCTGTATCGGGAGCAACATTATCAAGTCTTGTAGTACTCAAATCCATCGAAATAGCGTTGGAAAAGGGTGCCATAAAAAAATAAAACATGAAAAAGCTGATTATACATATTTTAGTAACAATAATTATGTATTGTTCAACAATATCCTATTCTTTTTCCCAGGAAAGAAAGACAAATAGTGTCTACTTTGAATTTGCCGGTGTAGCTGGTAATTACTCGATAAATTATGAAAGAATAGTGGGCAGCATCACCAATTGGTTATATTATTCAGCCGGAGGAGGGTTTTCGGTTTGGAATAATACTGTCGTGAACTTTCCTTTACATATTAAGATCATTGCCGGTAAAAAAGCACATAATCTTGAAGCAGGAATAGGGGCCATGCCAGAATTTTATTTTAATAAGAATGGTAATGATCAATCAATTATGATATATTATGACATTGGTTATCGGTTTCAAAAACCGAATGGCAAAATAAGATTAAATTTTACAGTTTCTCCAATGTATGAACCCTCTATCAGATGGCAGACTATTGCTGTTGGTATAGGAGCCGGATATGTATTTTAATGATTTTATACCGGTGCTTTATTATATCGGCACAGGACAGGTTATCAACTTTCTTGAAAATGAACATATATGCTACAATAAAATCAAATAGGAATATGAACATGGTTAGAAAAATCATCATCTTCATTCTTGTTATCCTTACTTCTTTTCTTTCATTAACAGGCATTATAGGAGGGGTTGCCCTTGTTGCAGGAGTAAATGCTCCGCCTGTGGAAGAGTTGACAGGATCAATCTTTAAGGATTTTACTATCCCCGGAATTGCTTTGACTTTGTTTGTTGGGGGAAGCGCACTGCTAGCTGCAATATTGCTTTTCAGGAAAAACGTGTTTGCGCTTTTATTTGCGTATTTAACCGGTATAATAATCATGTCTTTTGAATTTATAGAAATTCTGATCATAGGATCTCCCGAAGGAATAGCCAGAAATCTTCAGATATTCTATTTTGGAATCGGAACTATTATTAGTGTTCTATCAATTATCGTCGGGTCAACAGACTTGTTGGAAAGAAAAGTCAACCTGTAATTTTTAAATTATTGACATCATTAACAAATTATCTTATCCCTACTTGTCTTGGCCTCACCCTAAATCCCTACTTGTCTTGGCCTCACCTTAAATCCCTACTTGTCTTGGCCTCACCTTAAATCCCTACTTGTCTTGGCCTCACCCTAAATCCCTACTTGTCTTGGCCTCACCCTAAATCCCTACTTGTCTTGGCCTCACCCTAAATCCCTACTTGTCTTGTCCTCACCTTAAATCCCTACTTGTCTTGGCCTCACCTTAAATCCCTACTTGTCTTGGCCTCACCCTAAATCCCTACTTGTCTTGGCCTCACCTTAAATCCCTATTTGTCTTGGCCTCACCCTAAATCCCTACTTGTCTTGGCCTCACCCTAAATCCCTACTTGTCTTGGCCTCACCTTAAATCCCTACTTGTCTTGGCCTCACCCTAAATCCCTACTTGTCTTGGCCTCACCTTAAATCCCTACTTGTCTTGGCCTCACCCTAAATCCCTACTTGTCTTGGCCTCACCCTGAATCCCTACTTGTCTTGGCCTCACCCTAAATCCCTACTTGTCTTGGCCTCACCCTAAATCCCTACTTGTCTTGGCCTCACCTTAAATCCCTACTTGTCTTGGCCTCACCTTAAATCCCTACTTGTCTTGGCCTCACCCTAAATCCCTCTCCCGCAGGAGAGGGACTTGAATACCGGTAACATGAATATTTCTGCAATGAAAGAGGTGGAGACAGGGCTTTTTCTTTGCCTGTTAACCCAAGAGAAAAGGGGAAAACAAATGTTTATGAGGACTGCAATTAATAAGTTTCATCAAAGACATGAATGTCAGCGTAAAATGGTCCATATGACCGGATTTTGCACTAATCCGAAGGGATATCCATTCCGCAGTTTAATTTAATATTTTTTCCTTATCTCTGCAAAATTCATTTTCCAATCGTCATAATCTTGTGAGACAGATTTTATAGATTTTATTTTCCAGCCATCAGCAAATATTCCTTTTAGTTCATTGTCAGATATACCACCACCGGGAGACGAGGGGTCATCTTTAAAGTAAAATACATATAATCGTCCTCCGGAATGTAAAACGTGCTTAAGTCCATTAACATATTTTTCCCTATCATAAATAGCATGAAGCAAACCACTATCAATGACAGTATTAAATTTAATATCCCATTCATCCAGGGCTACAGCATCCCTAACCAAAAAGTCAACAGGTAAATTGAGACCTTCAACTTTTGATTTGGCTCTTAGGATGGCATTTTCGACAAAATCTATTCCAATAACCTTAAGCCCGCGTGATGCAAAGAATATTGAACTGTCACCTGTTCCGCATCCTGCATCAAGTACCGGTTCAACAACCTGGTTGGCAATTTCAATGAATGGCTGTTTAGGTCTGCCAATATCCCAAACTGGTGAATTTCCATCTTCATAATGTTCAGCAAATCCCTTCAGGGCTCCGGACAGATCATATTTTTCCTTTTCAATTTTCATTTTAAACCTCCTTTAATTTCAACTAAAATGATTTTTATTATGAAGACAACTGACAGAAGGAATTATTTAAAATTGTAAGAGTAAAATGATAAGAGCAGGACCAAAAAAGAATTGATAGCATTTTATTGAAAGAGATGTCGAATCGTTATACTTCAAGTCGCTGTTCGTTCATAAGAATGTTGTGAGTCAATACATGGTTTGCGTTCCAGCACAGTTGACACACAAAGTGAATCCAGCTTTTAATGGGCTCAATTTAAATTGTTGCTCATTTTGGCATAAAAGAAATAAATAAAATATTTCCCCGTCTTATTTGTCTTCATAGGAAACAGCTATCCGGGTGCGTATTATTAATAAGAATTAAGCATATAAAGACATATACATTTATTAATTAAAAGATTAATTGTACTAATAATAAAATAAAAAATCTATCATGAATAAAAAACGGTTTTCAGGAGCAATCTTTTTGAAGATGTCGCTTTTCGGCATTATTGCGGTCGCTGGTTTCAGTGCACTTTTATTGCTGTTCTGGAATTTATTGATCCCTGGTATTTTTGGATTGAAAACTATAAATTTCTGGCAAGCAGCAGGACTTTTGATTCTTAGCAGAATATTATTCAGTTCCTTCAGAGGTGGGGGAAAGCCAGGAGAAAGGATGCTGCATGCTTTTCATAGAGATAATCCAATGATGGAGAAGTGGATGAATATGACTGATGAGGAACGTAGAGAATTCATTAAAAAAAGAAGAGAATTCTTTCATAGAGATTATTGTTCCAGAAAAGAGTTTTTCAACACTACAAAAGGGACCACTGAGAATGATGGTAGCTCAAAGTAAGATAATGGATCCTGCCAATAAATCTGACATAGATAAGCTGGTTAAAGAATATCAGCCAAAACTGAAAGCTTTTATTCGTAAACGAGTAAGCAGTAACGATGAAGCCGATGATATTCTGCAGGACGTTTTTTATCTGCTGATCAAAACACTAAATGATACTTTTAACCCTATTGAGCACGTTTCAGGATGGTTGTACAGAGTAACCCGAAATCTAATTATCAATAAAGGCAAGAAAAAGAAGGAGGAAGAATTACCTTTCTATCAGGAAATTAAGGCAGACAATGAAATAATAAAAGAGTTTTCTGAAGTTTTGTTCAACAATGAATACTCTCCTTCTCCAGAATTTGAATATCTCCGGTCAATTGTCTGGAAAGAGCTCGAAAATGCTCTTTCAGAACTCCCATTAGAGCAAAGAGAGATTTTCGAACTGACTGAACTGGATGGGATACCTGTAAAAGAAATATCTAAAACGACAGGAATTCCAGTAAATACTCTGCTCTCACGAAAGCATTATGCTGTATTGCACCTGCGCGAACAGCTGGCCGATTTATACAATGAATTTGTCAATTCGTAAACTCTATATTACCACTATTTACTGGCGGAAAATAAAGGTTTACAAGTTTTAAGGTCTTGTCACATTTATTTTGATGTGTGCCCGGCTGAGCTCTAACCGGGCCGGGCGTTAAGAAAGTGCCCGGAGGGAATTTTAGCATTGGCTCGAAGAGGATCGCAGGGCACGACCTGCAAAGGTAACACGAAGACCGGTAATTTGAATTATCCCGGGATATCAGATAATGATAATTCAACCGGAAGCGATAAAATTTGAACTACATTTTATAATACCTGTCTTTCCAAAAATCCTGACTAATCCTTATTTAATTAAATTGAAGATACTGTTTATATCCCATATTGAATCAAGGTCAGATATTTCATCTTTTTGCAATTCTATTCAACATATTATCCAAAGTTTGCCCCTTTTTGTTTATAAAAATATCATTGTGGTAATAATCGGGTTTTTTCAGAAGGTATGAAAGTGTATTTATCTCTTCATCACTGAGATTTTCAACAATAACCTCTGTCACTCTGTTCTTAATCGGAAGTATCGTTAGTATCACCTCTCGTCCCGATTTAGTTATAGAAATCCTGATTCTTCTTTATCATTCTGATCGGCAATTTCAACTATCTTTCCTCTCTTAACGAGCCGATTGATGATTTCTGTCCCGGAAATCTTTTCTATTATCTGCTTAGTTATCAGTTCACTCTATATCAAACTGGCATAAGTTACGAATACAGATATAATCCTATAAAGAGATATAGGTAATTACATTTCAAGCAACTGCTTGAACTGATGTTCGCATATCACAGAGAAAGTAGCAGATAAGGTCATCAGCATGGTCTGATAAGTTTTTCCGGAAAAGGAATTAAAAATATTCCGGATTGAAAAGAATAGTGAAAATTGATTATTGCATATTGAAACTCTTCTTCATAATTTTGGTTAAAATATAATTAATACAATATTTTTGTCTGTTTTAAATGCAATATGAAATAATAAGATACCCTGTCCGGCATCCTTTACTTAAGTGTTATATCAAGTTTTTCTGGGAACTGCATATTGATTATGCACACCTTAATCACAAGATAATTCCTCAGCGAAATATAAATCTGAGAATCAACCTGAGTGACACGCCTCATTCTTCATTCACCGGCGGGCAGGAAAAATTGCTTGAAAATATATACTTTTCAGGCTTGCAGGATCATTTTGGGAACACTTATTTAAAATTAAACGGGACGGTCGATGTGCTTGGCGTTTGTTTTTTCCCTGATGGTTTTTACCCATTTATAAAAATTCCTGTTTCTGAATTTAAAAATCAATTGCAGGGAGCCGGAGAAGCAGGGCTTAAGCTGGCAGCTACGATCAATGAACGGCTGAAGGAGGCCCAAAATATTGCTGACAGATTAGCTATTCTTGAAAACGAACTGGCATTGCTTCTTGTTAAGAATAACCAGACATCTGAAAATTTCAGACAAATTTTCAATGCACTCAGGCAAACCGATAACACACTGCAAATAGCCGAATTTTGCAGGATGAACAATATCGGCATACGCAGACTTGAGCGCCTGTATAATAAATATGTAGGTGTCTCAGCTAATACTTATAGCACTCTGAATCGCTTTCATTCCAGTTTAAACGGCCTTCTTTTTAAGGATTACCCGAAATTATCTGACTTAGCCTACGAGAATGGCTATTTTGATCAGATGCATTTCATTAAGGAATTCAAGCGTTTTGCCGGGAATACCCCTAAAACCTTTGTTCATCAAAACGATTCCATACTACAGATCGGAAAATTAACCTGACTGTCGTTTTTATACTATTTCTTTAATGTGTTACCTCCTAATTTTGTCTCATAAACTTTTAAATTGAAAAAATTATGAAGACAATTATCACAGAATTTGTAAGATTCAAGGTACTTGATACAACTACTGACGAATTGCTGGTATCTAAGGCCGATATCCTGAATGATTTTCAGAAAAGGCAGGATGGGTTTATTGATGTTGAACTGGTGAAAGGAGTTAAGGAGAGTGAATGGTATCTGGTTTACCATTACGAAAATCTGGAAAAGGTAAAAGCTATTGGTGAAAAAATGCGCAGCAGTAAAATGTTTGATGAGTTTACGCCCTTGACTGTACCCGGAAGCCTTAATGTGACTTTCTATCACCAGTTAAAAACGTGGTAGTTTCCTGTTTTAAGATACGGTCCATACAACTAAATATTTAAACATCAGGCAAAACACAGAAAACTATAAATAAACTACTTTACCACTTCTTCAATTCAGAATATATATATTAAAATAAAATCCATGTTAAATGAAATAAGCCCGGGCATTTTCTATAACACATATTTTCAATATCATGAAATAGGTAAGGAAGATTCATTGTTGTGCTACAGGGACAATCAGGTGCTATTAAAAAAATCCGGAGATGATTATGAAATTCCGGGAAAAAGAGATTTTATTGAAATCATAGGATCACCGGTTTATTTGTTTTCAATCAATTCCAATCACTATTTTGGATTAGTTGAATCTCAGTTAAATCAAGCTTCATTGGAATTCCATGATATTTTTATTTTACGAAACCTGAAAAACAAAAAATCTGCATGGATTGGGTCTATAGGTTACCAATTGATGACCTGGCACAATAATAACAGATTTTGTGGAAGATGCGGTTCCAAAACAGAATTGAAAAAGAATGAGAGAGCCGTTGTTTGTCCCGGATGCAACCTGGTTCTCTTTCCTAAAATATTACCGGCCATCATTGTAGCCATCACATGCAACAATAAAATATTGCTGGCAAAAGGCAAAAACTACAGAGGTGATTTTTATGCACTCATTGCCGGATATGTCGATGTTGGAGAATCAATCGAAGAAACAGTAGTAAGGGAAGTAAAAGAAGAAGTTGGATTGGATATTAAGAATCTGAAATATTATAAAAGCCAGCCCTGGCCTTTCTCCTCTTCACTAATGCTCGGCTTTACTGCCTGTGCCGACGATACGCAACAAATAATAATTGATGAAAAGGAAATTTCAGAAGCAGCCTGGTTTGAGAGAGGAAATTTGCCAACACATGCCTCAGATGTTAGTATTTCGGGTGATTTAATCGCTGCTTTTGAAAAGGGTATAATATAATTCTAATAATGAAAAATTTATGAGACTTTCAAGGTAATAGTCAATTACTTTCTACTTTTACATGACTATAGTTATTATCTGTTTATACAGATGGCACGTACTGTATCAAAATCAGAATCAATGAGGCACAATGCACCCTTTAAAACTCTTGAACGTTTAATCAACCATAATGCAGAAACGTTCAACGATTTTTTATATTTTTTCCTGGAGGATATTGTTAAACAGACAGGTAGCAGCAAGGGATATATTGTCAGAGTGTCTGAAAAAACCCAATCATTCGAACTCACTGAAATATTTGTTCATTCTGGCAACCAGCGATTCAGTAATGAGAGCATAAAAGTTTACGAACTTATCAAAGCTGGACCATGGATACAGGCATATAATCAGAAGAAACTATTTGTTCTGAATAATGAATCCGTATTGTTTCCTATCAATGAAGATAATGGTGTATCTGAAGTTGTCGGCAGGTTTTGTTCTTTTCCTGTTACAACTCGTAATTCTTTAAATGCTGTATTAATAATCGCTGATAAAGAATGTGATTATGCATCTGATGACATCGAATACCTGGAATTATTATCAGGCCCGGTTAGCAGCATTGCGTGGAATATCAGGAAGTTTGAAGAACTAACTATCGCTAAGGAGAATGCTGAAAAGAACGAACAGCGTAAAATATCATATCTGAATAATATTTCGCATGAGATTAAGACACCTGTTAATGCCATTGCAGGATTCACACAACTTCTGAGGGAGGATGACCACTCTTCAGGCAACAGCAAGAAATTCCTTGACATAATTCTGGAAAGTTCCAATGAACTGGTTGCAATAATCAACAATGTATCGGAGATATCAAACATTGAGTCGGGACTGACCAGAATAAGCGAGAACGAGGTTCTTCTTTCAGATGTTTTTAACGAATTGTCAGAGCAGTTCAAAGAGGAAGCTTTCAGGAAAAATCTTAAACTTCAAACTGACCTTGAAGCATCGGGAGAAGAAATAAAAATACTTACAGACAGAACCAAGTTGATGCTGATACTGTCTGCTCTTCTTTCCAATGCTTTAAATTTTACCTTTTCGGGAAAAATCGTTTTCGGATATAAATCAAGAAATGGCTTACTTGAGTTTTTTGTCTCAGACACAGGAATCGGCATTCCACGCGAAGAAATGGAAAAGGTATTCGATCATTTCTTTCAAACTGACACATCGATCTTAAAATCATTCAAAGGAACCGGATTTGGGCTTACAATGTCAAAAGCACTGGTTGAGAAAATGGGTGGAGATATCCGGTGTGATTCTGTTGAAGGGAAAGGCTCCGTTTTTCATTTCACTTTACCTTATAAAAGTCCGGTGATACCAACTGTTTCTGAGATTCCATCCGTTAATGAAGTGAAACCGGATAACAGGAAAAAAATAATTCTTATAGCTGAAGATGATAATATCAATTTCATGCTCATTCAAAACTTCCTGTCCTCGATGGATATCGTATTAATGAGGGCAGTCAATGGGAAGGAGGCTGTTGAAATATGTTCAGTGACAAAGGTTGATCTGGTGTTAATGGATATCAAGATGCCGGTCATGGATGGATTCACTGCAGCACGTATTATAAAGGAGGCTGATCCGGATCAGATAATTATAGCACAGACAGCTTATATAAATGATCGCGAGACAGCTCTCGCCAACAGCTGTGACGATTTTATTGCCAAACCTTTCGGAAAAATCCAATTCATAAATCTTGTAGGCAGTTATCTGGCCCGGACGCATAAAATATAAAGGATGGTGTCTGAAAAGTCCTTTGTGCGCCTTAGGGCCTGCCGGCAGTGAAATGCTTATAAAGCCTTTTCAGACAGACACCATTCATTATATTCAGTTCATTCAGCCTTTAACGATTTGGCTGGTCGGCTTATTGAATAATCGTACTCCAAGTGTAATCTGGTGACTTCCGAAAGTATTAAGGGCTACGTTAGTGCTCAGGTTATATGAGTAGTTCACAAGTATACCATCTGTAACTTCAGCTCCGAATCCCATGCCCCAGATTCCACCTGTTCTGAATACTAACATCCCCCATAACTTTTTTTTGTAACTTATATCCGAAGCTAACTCCAGCTGGGAAGGGTAATTATGCCCTCCGCGAAAAAGGACAAACGGTTTAACAGACCATTTATCATTAATCCTGTTGGTGTATGACGCATGCACCAGGTAATTTTTCATAGGCCTGTAAGTAAAATCCGTATTGCTGTATTTTGCTGTTCCAAACATTACATTTGAAAAGAGTATTCCTGCTTCAATATCTTTATATCTGTACAAAGCACTGATGTCAGTTGCAATTTTCACTTTCGACTTCTCTGTCCCGGAGATCAGTGCTGCATCCTGTACATAATTCTGATCATTATAATATTTGCCCAGGTCTATTGAGTTCTTGTAGATCCCGGCAGAAAGCCCAAAGTTCACTGAATGCTCCTCTGTGAAGTGTACGTCATATGTATAAGTTCCAAGAATTATAATCTGCTTGAAAATGTCAGTCTTGTCATAAATGAACCTTCCTCCCAGACCCACGTTGGCAGTAACCTTGTCGTTATAGCTGAGCTGGCATGTTACAGGACCACCATCAACCCCAGCCCAATCAGCCCTGTAATCAAGGAATAATGTCTTTACACTTTTTAGTCCTGCATACGAAGGATTCATATTGAAGGAATTGATATTATAAGCCTCCATAAAAGGGAACTGCTGGGCAAATATCACGACAGGCATTCCCAGCATCATCGAAATGTAGATTAACTTCTTCATTTGGTTACTTTTAGATTTAAACTTTATGTTCTGTTTTTCTAAACAGTGTATGGTTACCTTATAATGTTCACTACTCCTTTAATCAGACCTTTAAGAGATGATTTAATTATATAATAGTAGGCAGCTTCAGGAAGCGGGGTACCATTATACGTGCCTCCCCAGTCATTCTTGTAAGCTGAAGATTTGTAGAGCAACTTCCCGAACCTGTTATATATCTGTACTGAAATTGTTCCATATTGTTCAATGTCAGGAATATACCAGTAGTCATTCATTCCATCATTATTTGGAGTGAAAAGCGACCTTATATTATCGAAAGTTGGTAGTGTTGCAACTAATTGAGTAATACTTACTGCCTGATTCCAGTTATTGTTTCCTTCCTGAATGGCTGTTATCGTTACAGTCCCCTCCTTAAAAACCGTCATGTTGTTCGCTGATATACCGGCAATAGAATTCTCCGACGATTCAAATCTTACAGGTAGTCCACTTGTGGAGATTGCAACCAGTTCATGGCTCTGGGTCGTTCTCAGGCCTGTGGGAATAGATTCGAAAGTTAATACCTGGTCTGCTTTTCCGATTTCAAGAGTTCCGTTTTTGAAATCAAAATTGTAGTTATTGTCTGAACCGCTCTCAAAAGTTATGCTATATTTTCCTGCATTTGATGCCAGGTCAGCTGAAGTGTACACTATAGGTCTGGCATCAAGGTCATCAACACCATCCCCGTTTAAGAATCCGGAATATGATACGGTAAATTCAGGATTATCTTTGCCATAAATCCTTGACTTATCGTCTGCAGTAAGCGATTAGAAATGCCTTTTCAATTAATAGTGTGCCTTCCGTGTTGTTGATTGTGTAGTTATTGTCAGATCCTTCTGTAAGGGTTACTGCATACGAGCCAGCGTTGCTTGCAGAACTGGCGGTCGTTGATGCCAGAGGCAGTGTTGTTAATGAATCAATATTGTCGGAATACCTGAACCCTTCATAAGTTATTGTAAACAAAGGATTTGCTTCTCCATAAAGTCTTGTTCTTGTTTGCGGCAGTGGCATCAAGCACAGCTTTGCTTACTGAAAGTGTTCCGTTTACATGGTATACATCATAGTTGTCTGCTGAACCGCTGGCTGAAGTAATTGTATGAGTGCCATAAGAAGCTGAAGCATCTGTTTCAGTATTAAGACTGACACCGGTAGATTACTGAGTATGTGTCAGAGTAATATAATGTACCGGATGGTGTGTAATCGAGGTCCGGATCTGCCGCCCCGTAAACTTTTCCCTTGTCGTTTGCCGTTACGGTTAAAGCAGCAGCTTTACTTACAGTCAGTGTTCCGTTTACATGGGTTACATCGTAATTGTCAGCTGAGCCCCCGGTTGCAGTAATTGCATGAGTGCCAAAAGTAGCTGAAGCATCTGTTACAGTGCTTAGGATTAGTCCGGATATAACGGAATAGGTGTCAGTATAATATAATGTACCGGAAGGGGTGTAATCCAGTATCGGATCTGATGCCCCATAAACTTTTTCCCTGTCCTGTGCTGTTACCGTTAGTGATGCTTTGCTTACAGTTAGTGTTCCGTTTATATTGTTCACATCATAATTGCCGGCTGAGCCTCCCAGCGCAGTAATGGTATGTGTACCAAAAGCAGCTGAAGCCCCTGTTTCAGTATTAAGACTGACACCGGAAATTACTGAGTATGTGTCAGAGTAATATAATGTACCCGAAGGTGTTTGATCGAGTTCCGGATCAACATCCCCATAAACTTTTCCCTTGTCGTTCGCCGTTACGGTTAAGGCAGCAGCTTTACTTACTGTCAGTGTTCCGTCTGTGTGGTTTACATTATAGTTGTCAGCTGAACCGCTGGTTGCAGTAATTGTATGAGTTCCGAAAGAAGCTAAAGCACCTGTTTCAGTATTTAGACTGACACCGGAAATTACCGAGTATGTGTCAGAGTAATATAAGGTACCCGATGGCGTGTAATCCAGTATCGGATCTGATGCCCCGTAAACTTTTCCCTTGTCGTTTGCCGTTACGGTTAAAGCAGCGGCTTTGCTTACAGTCAGTGTTCCGTCTGCATAGTTTACATCATAGTTGTCAGATGAACCGCTGGCTGCAGTAATTGCATGTGTTCCAAAAGAAGCTGAAGCACCAGTTGCAGTACTGAGAGTGACACCAGTAACTGAGGAATAAGAATCACCGTTAAATAATGTTCCCGTAACAGTATAATCCAGTACCGGATCTGATTCACCAAATGTTTTGGATTTGTTATTTGCAGTAACAGTTAGAGCCGCCTTTGAAACCGAGAGAGTCTGTGTTGCAGAAATTGCTGGATTATAAGTAGCGTTACCAGCCTGCACGACTGTTATATCTGAAGATCCCACTCCCACAATATGCACTTTCCCTGCAATTATATTGGCGACAGCTGCATTACTGCTTGAATAAGATACTGCAAGCCCTGAACTGGCAGATGCCGGACTGAAATCTGCTTCACCATAGGTTTTGGCAGGTATCGGAACGAATGTTATCGTCTGATCATATTTATTTACGGTAATTGTTATTGATGCACATCCTGAACTATATACACCGTTGGCGAAGTTCCGGGCGTAGTAAGCAGTTGTAGTTGATGGAGATATTGTCAATGGATTTCCTGATCCTGCAAGAGTGCCGCCACAACTTCCGGTATACCATTGAATTGTACCCTGGGCGCCTGTTGCAGAAAGATCTGTCGATGATCCGATAAATATAGCTGTTGCTGTTGCTGTTGCTGACGAAGGATCAGAAGGTATTGTGGCAAAGGTCACCTGATTACCATAACCTGTTCCCATTGAACTGGTTGCATAGGCTCTTAAATAGTAAAGGGTTCCCGGATTGAGACCGGTAAGTGAACTTGTAAACAAACCTGTTCCTGATCCATCTGCTGTGACGG
This sequence comes from uncultured Bacteroidales bacterium, assembly GCA_963789465.1. Taxonomy (GTDB): domain Bacteria; phylum Bacteroidota; class Bacteroidia; order Bacteroidales; family VadinHA17; genus LD21. The sequence continues at coordinate 67,778 of CAWBLL010000014.1, read as the reverse complement.
ACCCGGATATTGTCGGATTTGAAGTTGTACCCCAGCAAACACCCCGACCCGTGACAGTCAAGCCTCCATCGCTTGTTACATTTCCTCCTGAAGAAGCAGTTGCAGTTAAAATATCAGTTACTGATACATTGGTAGAAACAACAGGCAAGATGTTTTCAACAGTTACAAATTGAACCTTCGCGATGGCTGAGAAAACAGGTGTCGCGTCTTCTGAAACAAAATAGAGGTCATAGTTTGTCCCGGCAGCAAGACCGTTTATTGAAAAGAACTTGTCAACGTTCGCTGTTATTGCTCCTGAACCATTTGCTGCAATGGCAACTGTGCCATAATTTACTCCGGCTTTAATCTGAGCTTCTGTCGGCGCTGCTGCATTTCGTAAAATAACTATATAGTAACCTGTACCTGATACGCTGGATTTTGCTTTAAATGTAGCTGTAGAGCTTGTGATATCGGAGACAGCTCCGCTCGCAGCTGCCACCTCAGATATAATAGCCTCAAGATCAGCCAGTTTTCCCGCGGCATAATACCAGATGAATTCGTCACTTGCTCCATTTGCGAGATCATTCATTCTGACATAGAATCCATACGAACCATCATTCGTGACTTCTATTGTGCTTGTCAGAGGGTTCTGATTTGTAACATTAGTCCATGAGCAACAACTGTTGATAATATTGTTTCCTTTTGTAGAGTTTGTGTAAAACAGAACACCTTCATCTGCAGTTGATATTCTCAATGCGAGAGCCCTGACTGAAGGGACCGATATTTTTGAAAAAGCACCGTCGACCAGATTTCCCTTTTCTTTCTTTGGACTGTCAGTTCCTCCCACATAATCATCTCTTGTGCCAATCCAGAATCTGACATTTGATGCTGATACTCCACTGATATTTTTTACTTTTGTCGTCACTTTTATGAAAGACTGACTTGCTTCCAGCTCATATCTATTTTCAATTTCAAGGTTAACAGAATTGATCGTGATTGTTCCTTTTGAAATTATTGTACCATAGCCATTTGGGCTTGTTGTGGGGATGTATCCGGAAAGATCAATAACCTGACCTGTCATTACAGGATTTTCCACAAGTGTTCCGTTCAGGTTCCATTCGCTCGATCCGTCGCCCCCCACAGCAAAAGTATTGTCAAGAGGATAGACTGAATAGGTTAGTTTACGCCACATAGCCAGATTGCTGTTATAATAGAAAGGTTGCTGGAGGTTACCTGTAGTGTTGACGGAGTTTTCACCTCCATTTCCGAATCTCAGAAGGTCATTATCCATAACAGTTTGTCCATCTGCATTTTGCAGAGTAATTAATGTATAAGTTATTAGTAGTAATGAAAATACTATAACATTATTCAGATTTCCTGTTGAATTTTTCATGATTTACCTCCATTCTTCTTTTGTTGTCGTACCAGTCCATTCAGCTCCCGATTTCCTCATCTCCATTACAATATGACAGATTTTCGGAGTATTATCGCTCCCAATGAAATTGTATATGAAATCAACTTTTGCTGAATTATTGTCAATAGCAAATTCCCAGAATATGAAGTAAGAGGTCAGCCCCTCATTGGCTAATTGATTTTTATCGACAAAACGGACTTTTAGTCCCGATTTTAAAATACTGGTATTCCGTGGAAATGAAACACCATGCTGCAATACATATAACTGCTTCAGACTTCCATCTGTATTGAGTGGATAGAGCTTCTGTAAATCAGGGTGATCGATACATTTTTGCAATATCATGACAACATCTCCGGGAGCCTGGGCCTCAGTGATAATGGTTAATCCAAAGGCCACGTAAAGGAAAAGAGTAAAAATTATTTTCATAGTATTTTTATTAAGCAAATAAAATTAAGGTCGCCCAATTATTGTGATTTGTTTATCAGTGCTTTGATTTTCAGCCTTCTGATTCATTAAGAAGTAATGTTACGACGTTAATATTTCAATGGCCCTATGTTCAGGATTACATAAACTTACACAGACCTTACAAATTCTTACATTTAAGATACCTAGTTGTGTATGAAGAACATACATTTATGCTTCTATAATCATTTTATTGCTAAATGATTATAGAATTCAGTGCAGAGTGAAAAAAAGTAATTTTTATGGAGCCAGGTAAGATATGGGAATATCAAAGATTTAACAGGAACTTATTAAAATCCTCGTCACTTTCAAGACCGGCCTTTTTCCGCAACCTGTGTTTAGCTACATCAATCGAATTTGGTGTCTGAAATGTAATAGCGGCAATTTCTTTTGTGCTCATATTCATTTTAAGAAAAGCACATAACCTTTGCTCCCTGACAGTAAGATCCTTCACTTTATCATTCAGGTTTTTATAAAACCCATAATAAACCTGTCCAAAGCAAAATTCAAACTCCTTCCACATTTGATCATTGCCAGATTCATTTATTCTGGATTCCAATGAGCTGATAACAGATTTGCCCTCTTTAGCAGTAAATGGCAGAATAGTTTTTAAATCAGAAAGAATGGATTGAAGAAACTCATTGTTTTTAAGCATGCTTACTGTTTGAACGGTAAGTTGTCTCTGATGATGTTTCAGATCAAGTTCAAGCAGCTTCTTCTCATTTACAGCCAGTTCTTTTTCGTGATTATTGATTATTTCCTGCTGCGAGATTAATTTACGGAAAACCTCAACATGTCTGATCTGAGTCCTGATTCTTGCAATCAGCTCAACTGCATTATAAGGTTTGTTAACAAAATCAATGGCACCGGCATCCATTGCCTCTTTTAGTTTTTCCGTTTCAATATGAGCCCCGGTAACCATTATTACCGGTATTGTTTTAGTCTCTTCAAGCACTTTAAGTTGCCTGATGGCATCCACGCCGTTCATAACAGGCATCTCCCAGTCCATTAGTATAATATCGGGTTTGTTGCTTATGGCTATGTCTATCGCTGACTTACCATTGGTAGCTACAAGAAGTTTATACCCCGGGTTGTACTCAATAAGGTTGCCTATCAAGATCTTCAATTGTTTCGGATCATCATCAACAATCAATATCATGTACTCAGTCATGGTAACGAGAATTCAATTACTTGTTTTCATAAATATATTAAAAACTATATTGAGGTCCTTCAGGACAGGTGATTAATTTAATAAACATTAACTTTATTGTCCGATCGGATAGTAATTTCATATATAATTCAATGAAATGTATTCTCAGTCAATAGTAATAATTTCTTTGGCCGTTTCAGTGGCAGCAATATCTGCTCTTTTGTTTCTCTATTTTGGACATTACCTTAAGATTGCAGACGAAAACAAGCAGTTAAGGAAATTAACTGAAGAAATAGATGAGATAGTTGACCGCAGAGTAAAAGAAAGAACAAAACAGCTTGAAAATATGCGTGATTCGATTTCGGATTTTGCAATTCAACGATTTGAACTTGCTCAGGAGCTTGAGCTAAAAAATATCAGGATACTGGAACAAAAAGACATTACAGAAAAGCAATCTGAAAAACTCAGATTAGCATATGAGGAAATTAAAAGACTTGAGAGCTTTCGGCAACAGATGGTGCAGATGATGATCCATGACCTGAAAAATCCTCTGAATGTGATACTTAATCTCATCGATACGGAATCAATTCCTGCAAATCCCGGAAACATTATACGCCAGATCTCCTATGAAATGCTCCATCTCATTCTTAACCTCCTGGAAGTTCAGAAGTTTAAGGAGATGAAGATGCAGGTGGAAAATGAAAATATTCATCTGAATTCACTGGTAAAGAATTTAACCGATAACCTCAGCCAGCTGTTCATAAACGAATCAATTGAACTTAAAACATCAGTTTCTCCTGATTACTGGATAAATGCTGACAGACACATTGTAAACCGCATATTGACTAATCTTCTGAGCAATGCTATAAAATACACTCCTTCAGGTGGATTAATCCAGATATCCGTGAGTCAGAAAGATAACGAAATACTGATTGAGATTGAAGACAACGGAGACGGAATTTCTGAGGATCAGATCGGCAGCATTTTTGAGATGTACAAGCAGGGAGGGAACAGTGACTTAATGTACAATGACCCTACAGGTATAGGATTGGCTTACTGCAAACTTGCCGTTGAAGCGCTCGGGGGTAAAATTGGCGTAAAATCTGATATTGGAAAGGGGACAGTTGTATGGTTTACATTAAATCAAGGTAATGTTATAAGTGAAAATACTGGCACTAAAGTTATCCCATACAAAATTGAAATTAAAATACCCGGAATTGAACTTACCAACGAGGATATTGATTATATCAGGCCATATTTAGCTGATTTGAAACAGAAAAGCATCTTTGAGGTTACAGAAATACTATCCGTGACAAAAAAATTAGCCAGTTGTGAGAATACCCGGATAATAAAATGGAAAGAATTGGTTGAAGCGACACTTTTTTCAGCAAATGAAAAAAGGTTCAGAGAGTTGATTGATATTGATTAAAATGCTGTTTCAGTTTAAATACTTTTTGGAACAACCAGTCCATAAGCATCAAACCAATTTGAGAATTCTCCGGCCGTCCCGGGGGTAATATCACGTGGCGCAAACCGGCAGCGGATTCCGCTTTTCTCCATTATCGAACAAACGGCATCCGCAGCGTATTTATCCTTATGGGAATGCTTATGAATACATCATGGGCCATATCAATGGCTGATTATTATATAATTGGGGGTGTTTAAAAAGTAAATATATAAATCCCTTGGATTTTTGATTGGCTTAATGACATTTTATATGTTTTTCTGATTTTTGAGAATAAATTGAAGGTGGTTAATTGGCCATCTTCTTTATGTTATGTGCAATACTTATAATTCCCCATTCTGTATGCACATTCTTGAGTCCAAGAGTGTAAAATCGTCTAAATTGATTGTTGTGTTTAATCTGTCCAAATACACTCTCAACATCAACTCCTCGTTGTGATCGCAATTTTTTACCAGTTTCTGATTCCAGATTCCGTCTTACTGAATCTTTAAATTTATTGAGTTTTGGACTGATCTCTATTTTTCTGTCATTTTTGCTCTTGCAGCATTTTTCTTTATGAGAACAGTGATCGCAACATCTTGATTTATAAATTCTTTTCAAAGATTTGTACCCGTTTTCACTTCTAGTCTTTTTAGTGCCAATAAAATCTAATTACCGAACTAAAAATATTTTCTACAGCCTCTTCATCCTTTTAGACCTGAAGTTGTGGATTGTACCGTGATCAGGAGTACTCATCCCGCTTATCCACATAAAATTTAGATTCTCCCTTAATGTCTTCTCTATCCTACGAGTAGTGTAGATTGCCTGGGTATATGCATATGTGAGTACTTTTAACATTATCCTTGGCGAATAACTGCTAGTCCCACCTCCTTTATAAGTATCAAAAAGTGGAGCCATTTTGATTTGGTTGATAACATTATCAACGACTCTAACTATATGATTCCATGGTATTAAACTTCCTATATCTGGAGCAAGCAATAATAATTGATTGCTTTTGTCCTCTTTAAATACTATCTTATCCATGAGATGTTTGTTATATCTCTAATTTATAACAGATTGGAGAATAAACAAGGGGATGAAACAGCCATTTCATCCCCATTTTTTCTTAGTTATTAACATTGTATCTTTGACTTTTTAAACACCCCCGGGGCTTTTTCTTTGTTAAGCTACTCCCCTGAGGATCACGTGACCGGAGGGAGCGTAATCCTCTTTTTCTGCCACCACCCCTCAGGAGCAGGCCAGATATTACTCAAATTCAACCCGCTACGGGGTTGGCGCAGCCGCTGTTACTTCCAGCCACGAACGTTACCGTGGCTATTGGAATTAAATGCCTCCGGCATTGAGAATTTATAAATTCATAGCGGATGCAGGGCTTTTTCCTTGGGCTGTTACCCAAAGAGGATCATGAAATAAGCCTCCCTCCGCTACGCCCAGAGGATCACAGCAAGCTGAGTGAGCTGTAATCCATCTCATTTTCACCCCTCAACCCCCAAATGGAGGGCTTAAAAAACACTTCACCTATCTTTGACATCAGCGGATGCAGAGCTTTTCTTTGTTAAGTGCAAAAGCCGAAAGTCTTGACCACTTCCGTCCGTTCTGAAGTTCAAAAATTTAATCCACATGATATCAAATAAATACCTTCGGCGGCAGGTGCTCAGTTAAGTCCGGAGGAGAGGGGTCAAGGTCACCGGCTCATGCATCTTAATTGGAGAAGCCGCTAATTCTGGTTATTCCTGCAGACCTCATTTCCATATGCAATTAATAAAGAGCGTTGCAGAAGAATATTGGAAAGGCACAGGAACCTGAATTCATTTCAGGAATAAAACCCTGTTCAAAAACAGGGTGATTGAAATTCATTCCAATTAGAGTTTATTATAAATAGTTGTTTTAAGAGAGACCATTCTGGTTTGCAACAACGAGTTAAAATATCAGTCTTTGTCAGAAAGTATTGTTGACCAATAAAAAATACACATGAAAATTATTAAAACTAATGGGATCAGGACTTTAATATTTATTATGATTTCATTACACTATTCCTCCCCTGCTTTTTGCAAGGATTCTGAACAGGACCAGATTCAGTTTAATAAGGACAATAATATTGGTCAACTCTGGTCGCACAAATTTAAATTATACTCAATTCAGGAGGATATTGGTTCAGCTCGGGATAAAACTTTTACAAGAAATTCATTTTTTACCTATGGATTTAACCAGATTAACGAAGGTGCAAATTTTGGGCTGATCTTCCAAGGGCCTGGTTTGAATTACGGGATGTCCTGGAATAGTGCTAATGAAAAGCGATACTTTTCTTATGAATATGAACTTGGAGTTGGGATCCTATTCTCAAAGCAAATCCCGGCATTGGGATTCTATCTTAAACCATTCGATCTGGCTTATATGTTTAGCATACCATTTTCAAAAAAATGTCTCTATCTGGGCCCCATAATGAAACTTGAATATATTTATAATTTGTATCCTGATCTACAGTCTGGTTTCGATTACTGGTTCACGAATTTAAGTTTAGGAATTGGAGCATTGTATGACTTCAATTATAAAAAATCATATTTCAGGATTAAGTTGAACTCGTCTGTAGTTGGATTTATATCAAGACAGGAAGCATACCGTGATCCATACTTTTATGATATAGGATTCAAATATGCAGTAAAACATCTGCATCAGGATTTATATTTCGGATCATTCAATGATTTTAATGTTTCAAACCTTGAAATATTATGTAAGCCAAATGTTAACTCGCGATTTAGTTTTGGATATTTTTTGAAATATGGCGGACATTATCAGGACCCACAGCTTACGATCCTGAACCAGGGAGTAAAACTATTAATAACCAAAAAACAAAAAACCAAACTAAAATGAAGCACTCATTTTTAATTTTACTGTTTACACTTATTTTGACCTCATGTTTGAAAGAAGTGGAAGTAAAAAGGCCATTTGAGACATACAATCCGAGGGTGATGAGTGACGGGTGGCAGATATCTACACCTGCAGCAGAAAATATTGATCCTGCTGCCTTAGCTGAAATTTATAATGATTTCCATGCAGATGAGAATATCTGGCAGGTCAGAAGTCTGTTAGTTTTCAGGAACGGAAAACTGGTTGCCGAAAGCTATACTAAAGATGATAATGATATAAATACTCCAAGAGCTATCTGGAGCGCTACCAAACAGGTGATTGGACTGTTAACAGGTATTGCCATTGATAAGCAAATCATAAAAAGCGTTAATGATCCTATTTCTGATTACCTGGTCGAGACAGGAGAATTTCAGGATAAAAAAAATATAAGAGTTGAAGATCTGCTTACAATGCGATCGGGAATACAATACAGTAATGATGGGCTTGAAGGCCAAACAGCTGACATCTTAAGACAGCTGCCAGAAAAAATAACCGGTTTTATCTTAGGACGTCCTCTGTCAGATACTCCCGGAGTGAAAGCTCAATACAAAGATTGTGATCCGCAGCTGGTTTCTTCAATTATCCAGTCAAATTGCGGTAAATCAACCAGCCAATGGGCTTCAGAGGTTCTGTTTGATAAACTTGAGATTAAAGATATTATCTGGGATAATTATAAAGATGGCATAACCCTGGGTGGGTTTGGAATCCTAACCACTCCACGTGAACTGGCTAAATTCGGTCAGTGTGTCCTGGATAGTGGCATGTGGAAAGGGATGCCCGTCGTAACCAAAGACTGGATTAAACAAATGACAACAGTAAGGATCCAGGATATTTATGGTTATCAGTTTGGCTATCTCTGGTGGAAGGATGAAAGCAGGGGAATGACTTTTATGAGCGGACACGGGGGCCAATATGTTTGCATATTCCCTTCGAAAAAGCTTATTGTGGTTATGACATCTGAAGCAAATACACAGGGTGATTTCCAATTCGGGAAAGAGGCATTTGACTGGATAGACAGAATAGTGAAAATTGTAGATTGATACCTGAATAGTACTTTTCTTAACCGACAAGTAATTAATTAACTAACACATTATAAGTGATGAACAGAACAAACATGGTTATAATGATTTATTTTATTGTTCTTGCCTTATATGGCATTGCTGAAATACTTTTGCAGCTTAAAATTTCAAAATGGAAGTTAAAAAAGACAGATAACAGTCTTTTTTTAATTTTATTGCCGTTCTATTTAAGTATTTACCTGGCACCTGTTGAATTTATTATTCTCAAACCTGTAATACATACATATCTGATAATTTCAGGATTTACAATCCTTATTATTGGTATTACATTCAGGATTATTGCAATGATTACTCTCAGAAAGAACTTTTCAATGGTAATTGAATCAAATGATAACGATCGAATGGTAGTAATTGGAATATATAAGTATATCAGGCATCCTTTATATCTTTGTTCATTACTCATATCCATTTCTGGCAGTATTATTTTTTCATGCCTGATATGCTGGTTATTTGTCATTACAACTGTCATCGCAATTCTGATCCGGATAAGGAAAGAAGAGGCTTTCTTATCAAAACAGTATAAGGATTATCTGGAGTATGTTAAAAGAACATACAGATTAATACCTGGTATTTATTAATATCAGGAGCATTCCCATACCTGGGTATAAACCTGGAAGATTTTAAAGAAATACTAAACCTGATGCGAGAATATGAAAAAGATAAAGAAAATCATTATAGCCATTTTAACTTTCCTTACAGGTTTTCTCTCACTGTCAGGTGTCCTGGGAGGAATTGCCCTGGTTGCAAAATTCAACGCTCCGCCAGTTGAACAGTTGAATGGATCGGTCTTTAAAGATTTTACTATCCCGGGAATCGCATTGACCTTCTTTGTGGGGGGCAGTGCACTCCTGGCAGCAATATTGCTAATACGGAAAAGCATGTTTGCACTTTCATTGTCGGTCTTAACAGGCATTATTATTATGACATTTGAATTTGTGGAAGTACTGGTTATAGGATCTCCCGAAGGAATAGCCAGAAATCTTCAGATCCTCTATTTCGGAATAGGAATTACTATTAGTATTCTCTCTATCAGCATATGGTACATTGAAATGTTGGAATACAAAGTCTACTTATAAATTTTAGTTAATAACATCACTCACAAAATCTTCTGTTATTCTCGTGAACTCACACCCCTGCCCCCTCTCTGCTTTTAGAAATAGGGAGTGAAATCCAACGACTTACTGCTGTATAAGATTAATTTTTGGGCTATTATCCAAGGAGGATCATACAAATAAGTCTTTCCTCTCCACCCCTATAAGCTATCTCCAAAATCCTGCTTGAATTTGCTTACCAGTTTCTCCTGCCAGCCTGAAGTTGGCCTCAGCTTACCAAAAAAGAAGCGAAGCACTTTTGGCTCCTCGTAGAACTCAAGCCCGCCGATAAGCTCCCTGTTGTCATACAGCCACGCGATACGGTCAATTGTATACTTTACCTGTGACAGTGTAAAAACTCTTCTTGGCAATGCCAGCCTCAATAATTCCACTGCTGCAAGGTGATCACTGCCATCTGCATTTCTATCTTCCGACACTGTGCCCCGTTCCATCCCACGGACGCCGCTGACTGTATATAAAGCAGCACCCAGGGCAGCTGCCCTGTACTCTTCCTGTGGTACATGCGATAAAAACTGCATGGCATCAAGATGTGCTCCAAGTCCGCCGGCAGGTGTCACTACCGGAATTCCACGGTTTACAAGCTCGCCGACCATATACCTGATAAATATAGGTCCCTGGTTGATCATCTCTTCATCCATTGTTTCTTCCAGCCCAACAGCCATTGCTTCCATTTCACGGGTAGACATCCCTCCGTAAGTAGAGAAGCCCTCATAGAGAGGCAACATTTCGAGTATTTGTTTATAGAATTTCTCATTATTGGTTATGATAGCCCCACCACGCACGTGTCCAAGCTTTCGTGCCGAAAAATAAACAATATCGGCAGAATCGGAGATGACCCTTGTGATTTCCCTTATCGAGAGATCCTTATACTTTTCATCGCGCGTCTTAATAAAATACAGATTATCAGACAACAGGCTCGCATCGACAATAAAAGGAATGTCATACTGACGAGCAATTTTGCTTGTTTCCAAATAGTTATCCAAAGCTACAGGCTGACCTCCGATAAGATTGGTCCCGGCTTCCAGGCGAATGAATGCAATCTTTTCAGATCCTTCCTTTTCAATAAGGCTTTTAAGATCTGCAATATTCATATTTCCCTTGAAAGGGTCGGAACTGGTCGTATTCAGAGCCTCAGGCAGGTGTAATTCCAATACCGTACCCCCATTAATCATGATATGGGCTTTGGTGGTTGTAAAATGGTAATTCATTGGCACATAGCTGCCTGCCTTTACAAAGAGTTTGGAAAGAAGGTTCTCGCAGGCGCGGCCCTGATGTACCGGCAGCAAGTATTCTTTGTCAAAGATCTCTTTTATTTTATCTTTCAGGCGGGTAAAGGTTGCAGAACCGGCATAACTGTCATCAACAGTCATCATGGCTGCCATCTGCAGGTCGCTCATTGCATTTACCCCGCTGTCTGTTAACATATCCAGGTAAATATCCTTGTTAAACAAAAGGAAGGTGTTGTTGCCAGCTTCTTTAATCGCTTCAAGCCTTCTCTCAATAGGAACCAGATTCAGGCGTTGAACCACTCGCACTTTGTGCATCTCCAGCGGCAATTCTTCGCCCAGGTAGTATTTAATGTTTGCCATACCTATTTGTATAAGTTTTAGTTGTTTATATTAAATGATTATAAGTAATTTTTAAATATAGCTTTTTATCTGAAAGAAAATTTCTTAAACATACTTCAATCCGAAATATATTCCAATACCGGCATGTTGCAATTATTTGAATTTTGCCTGAAATCAATCGGAATGAAAACATTTTAAAAAATGCCGGATCTACCATCAAAAATTCGATTTTCATTTTCTCATCAGGCTTGACCGATGCAAGACCACCATTTTCATAAACATCGTATAATATCTTAATGCTTTTCAGAAAGCATGTGCAGAATATCACTGATTGAGTATTAATTCCAGCAAATCAATAATAGTGCCTATATTATAAACATCTGAATACAAGCATGTTAACATTAGCATGCCTTTCGGAACCGTTAATATATTTTACACAAAACGTATAAATATTTGTAACTTCTGTTTCTTTGGGAGGTGCATGGTCAGACAGGAAAAGTTACGAACCACGCCCTCGCTGGAGACTGTATCAAAAGTCTGTCTTGACACCCGACCCTCTGCCGGAGGAGCAAAAGAATTGAAAATCAACTGTTAAAGAAGGGTGCCCCTTTAATGCCATTCAACATATCAAAGTCCTCTGTATTTTTAAAAATAAGAACTAAAGATTATCAGGCTTGAAAAATTAGGAATATATATTGTTGTAAATTGAATCTCTTCTTGATAATTTTGCTTAGGGTTAATTGAAAACTATACTGGTATATTATTCCAGATGCAGAATGAAATAAGAAGATACCCGGTCAGGCACCCTTTGCTCAGGAATTATATCAAATTCTTCTGGGAACTTCATATGGAGCATGCCCAGCTTAACCACAAGATAATTCCCCAGATAAATATAAATCTGAGAATCAACCTGAGTGACACGCCTCATTCTTCATTCGCCGGCGGGCAGGAAAAATTGCTTGAAAATATATACTTTTCAGGCTTGCAGGATCATTTTGGGAACACTTATTTAAAATTAAACGGGACGGTCGATGTGCTTGGCGTTTGTTTTTTCCCTGATGGTTTTTACCCATTTATAAAAATTCCTGTTTCTGAATTTAAAAATCAATTGCAGGGAGCCGGAGAAGCAGGGCTTAAGCTGGCAGCTACGATCAATGAACGGCTGAAGGAGGCCCAAAATATTGCTGACAGATTAGCTATTCTTGAAAACGAACTGGCATTGCTTCTTGTTAAGAATAACCAGACATCTGAAAATTTCAGACAAATTTTCAATGCACTCAGGCAAACCGATAACACACTGCAAATAGCCGAATTTTGCAGGATGAACAATATCGGCATACGCAGACTTGAGCGCCTGTATAATAAATATGTAGGTGTCTCAGCTAATACTTATAGCACTCTGAATCGCTTTCATTCCAGTTTAAACGGCCTTCTTTTTAAGGATTACCCGAAATTATCTGACTTAGCCTACGAGAATGGCTATTTTGATCAGATGCATTTCATTAAGGAATTCAAGCGTTTTGCCGGGAATACCCCTAAAACCTTTGTTCATCAAAACGATTCCATACTACAGATCGGAAAATTAACCTGACTGTCGTTTTTATACTATTTCTTTAATGTGTTACCTCCTAATTTTGTCTCATAAACTTTTAAATTGAAAAAATTATGAAGACAATTATCACAGAATTTGTAAGATTCAAGGTACTTGATACAACAACCGACGAATTGCTGGTATCTAAGGCCGATATCCTGAATGATTTTCAGAAAAGGCAGGATGGGTTTATTGATGTTGAACTGGTGAAAGGAGTTAAGGAGAGTGAATGGTATATGGTTTACCATTACGAAAATATGGAAAAGGTAAAAGCCATAGGCGAAAAGATGCGCAGCAGTAAAATCTTTGACGAGTTCGTCCCACTAACTGTTCCCGGAAGCCTGAATGTTACTTTCTATCAACAGTTAAAAAAGTGGTAGTCCTTTGTTGCGGAGTATAGTCCTCAAAATTACAAAACAATGAATACCGGCCTGGTCAAAGACATGGCATTACGAATTAATCGCTGTTTAAAGATTGAAAGGGCAGGTATTGATTGATTAATTTGTTGTAAAACTTAAAGGCAGGCAAACTGTAAAATCAACAAACAACAGGGCAAAAGGCAAATAACTCTAACTTAAATCAGATATTTTATGGGAAAAGTGGTTGATAAATCAAAAGAACTGAACACATCAATTAAACTTATCAATGACAAGCTTAATTTCATGGGAATAGTCGAAGGGAATATTCCTGTTTCCATCGATTATACTCCGCCGCTTGGCGATAATTCAGGTTACACATCCCTTGAATTGCTACTGTTAAGTTTATCTTCCTGCGTCGGAAGTTCCATACTTACATTTTTACGTAAAATGAACAGGACCATAAAAGGCTTTGAAATTAATTCTTCCGGAATAAGAAGGGAAGCACATCCGACAGGATTCAAAACAATAATCCTTGAGATTAATATAAAATCAGCCGATACATCGACCGATGACTTCAATAAAGTAGTAAAATTATCAGAAGAGACTTATTGCCCTGTTCTGGCTATGCTTAAAGGCAATGTTGATATTGAAATCAGGCATAGCATCATGGCCTGAAAACAGCTTTTCCGACGATCAATTGCCTGTACAAACCCTGACAGGCATATAACGGACAAAGTACGTGTAAATGAACATAGCCCAGGTATTTTCCATTAACCTGAGTTTTCTGATTTAATAATATCAGTCTCACGTTCCTTGTCCCTTTTGAGTTTCCAGCAAATCAGGTAAAGAACTGAAGGTATGGAAAACAAAAGGAAGACTACAATAGCGTTTGCTCTCATAGGGGATTCCCTGTTGAATAAATTCAGGATATACATCAGCATAAAGCCAGACAGGGAAATGATTCCTCCGGGTCTTTCTTTCCATAGCGCCAGTATGAGGCCTGCGAGGGCAATGCCCCAGATAACGAAGATTGTCAGAATAAGAGGAGTAAATGAATCCATTGCAGGTCCTGGGTTCCTCTTCTGGCCTTCCAGCAATTCTCCGATGAAAATAAATAGTGTGAATGCTACAATTATGACGCCGGTAATACGGGCTGTCCATCTAAGCGTTTTGTAAGGATTTCTGTTGTTCATGGTTATGCTGTTGGTTCCCCAATAAAACCTTCCCGTGAAAGCTACTGACATATTATTTCACCGGCCCAAGATACTTATCAAGCCAGGCAAGTACCTCCTTAATATATTCAGCCCTGGGCGGGATATGGTCAGTTTCGTAAAGAATGATACGTTTGTGTTCCGCTGGTGTACCAAGCAAGTCGAACGGAAACAGGATAGTCTCCCTGTCCTTCAGGATAGTCACTTCCGGTCCAGGTGGAAGGGCCAGTCCTTCCCGTCTTGTCCACGAACTCTCCGGTTTCCTTCTCCCGGCTGAAGCTCCTTCCCTTTTCCGTGAGAGGGTATTTCCAATATTCCTTATTCCGGTAACCTCCGGCATCCACAAATTCCTTATATTCCCTGTTTGTTACCTCATAGCGTCCTATGTAGAAATCTCCCAGGGTTCCGATTTCAGTTTCTGTGGCCGGTATCCTTACCATTCCGGCCGGCCCATTATCTTTTTTGTCCATGGTCCGCACCAGATTGTACCCGCTTAACATATCGTCACCGCCTATATTCCAGGTAGAAGCTGCTGCCAGTACAGTATCGTATCCTTCTTTCTCCAGCTTCCATCGGAAAATCCCAATAGGCACACGAACTCCCCTGACAGGTGTAATCCCAAGGAAAGTCCATACAGTATCAGGGTGTAGATATTCCTTCATGAACACCTTTGCGCCGGCAGGTTCAGTGACTACATCAATGTGCCTTGAACACTGATAAAAAAGAGCTGCCAGACTGGTGTCCTTCCCCAGAACAGCCTCTGCCTGTACAGCCAGCTGATAAGGTTTCACAAGATTGCGCCAAACATCGTTTTCAGCTATCATACGCTCTATTTGGGGAATTGCTATCCCCCTCGCCCATCTTATCTTCGCCTGCTTTTTATAGAACAATACCGAACCAATGAGAATGAAAGCAAAAAGCAATGAGACAATCGCGATGCCTATCGCGGGCAGGTTAAATTTTCTGGTCGCCTTACCGGTCTCTGCCTGATTTAAAATGTCTGTCCTGAAAGCATCTTCAATCACACCATTGTCAACCTTGTCCAAAGTCATAAGCATTTGCACAACTTTGCCCAACTTCTTAATATGTATCTCGAGGGGCGGAGTTAAGGCATCCAGCCAATGGACATCGCTGACATAATATTCCAGCTGTTTTGACATGGGAACATCCTCCAGGCGGAGTGGAATAATAGCCATTCCATGATGGACAGCTCTATCGACTTCCTTAATGACCTGATTGGAGTGATTTGAATTTGAGGAATAGATCAGTACGAATACTTTAGATTCTTTGATTCCATCGATAATTGCCTCTGCAAAGGGAGCCCCGGGGGTAATATCACGCGGTGCCATCCAGCAGCGGATTCCGCTTTTCTCCATTATCGAACAAACGGCATCCGCAGCGTATTTATCCTTATGTGAATAGCTTATGAATACATCGTGGGCCATATCAATAGCTGATTATTATATGGTTCATTATCAAAGGTAAACCTTTATCCCCCTAAACACAAAATATTCTTTTATATGGTTTCTTCATTTAAATGCACATGGGATTAAGTTTTACATTTTTCCCTTCACGTTTTAATTATTTATGACATTTATTTTAGCTTCGTGACAAATATTTTTTATGAAGGTACTTGTATTATACAATCTCGATCCCGTTTGGGATAGTTCCGAAGTCATGGATGCCCGAAACTCCAGTCAGGTGCTCTTTGAATCACTTAAAGATGAAGGTATTGAAACATATCTTGAGGAACTGAATGATCCTGATCTTGAAAGAATGCTGAAAAGATATAGTCCCGTCGATACTATTATTTTTAACCTCTGTGAAACATTGCCTGGCATCCCTGACAGCGAAAAGAGAGTAATTGAAATTATTGCCAATCAGGGATTCACATATACAGGTAACGTACCTGAAGTGATTGAAATGAGTTACAACAAGCAGAAAGTAAAAGAAGTCCTTGTTTCGCTTGGGATAAGAGTCCCGCACGGCGCAGTGCTTAACCCGAAAGAGGCTGCCGGATGGAACCTCTTTCCTGCTATTGTTAAACCTTCATATGAACACTGCAGTCTTACTCTCACTGAAAAATCGGTGGTTTACGATACATCATCCCTTCAGGAACAGATTATGCTGGTGAACAATGAATTGAAACAACCGGCTATGGTCGAGGATTTTATTGACGGGCGTGAATTCCACGTTTCGGTATGGAACAACGAACCGCCCGAAATACTACCCCCGGCAGAAATGGATTTTTCGGCTTTCAGTGAAGCCCGGCAAAGACTTTGTACTTACGACTCAAAGTTTATTCCGGGCTCTGAACATTACAAAAAAATCGAAACCCTGATACCTGCCCCTCTTGATGAAAAACTGCTAAAAAGGCTGGAAGAGAAAGTCCTTAAAACGTGGAAAGGTTTCGGATGCTTCGACTATGCCCGATTCGATTTCCGATTGCGAGACGGGAAATTCTACCTCCTTGACATCAATCCCAATAACGATATAAGCATTGATACAAGCTTTGCTATGGCAGCAGAAATGATTAATTATTCATATGGCCAGATGGCAAAACGGATTGTAATGATGGCAGCTGAAAGACACCCTGAGTTTGGGGAAAAATTACAGAATTCACAGTAGCAATTCCTGAATGATGGTTTTCATAGAACGGAATCTCATTTACTTGAATATTTGAGCCCAAAAAGCCTGCAAACATTTGGCAATGTTTTTTCATCCAGAGCCAGATATAGGTTATCTCCTTTATAAAGAAAATAGAATTCCAGCTTATCATCCAGAATATATGGTCCGTATTCGCACAATCCGACTTTATAAAGGCTCAGCTCACCATTAGTCTTGATCAGTTCCATAAATACCTTTTTATTGGCAGGTTTTCCGTCCTGGGATAAAGAAAGCCTGGTAAATACCTTACTGTCTATGGTATAAGAATTAATGGAGTTGACTGGAATGGTTCTTTTTTCACCATTTTCAAGTATTATCCGGGCTTTGTTAAACCCAATGCTAATTTTTTTACAATCCATTTTACCTTCACTTGTTACTACGCAGGAGTTAGAGGTTTCTTTTGCGATTCCTGAAAGGCAAAACAGAAAAACCGAAGATAGAAGACATAACTTTTTCATGATTTTGTATTTTTATGTTTAACATGAAGTAAAGATCGGATAGCAGAAATTCAGGCGCAAAAATCTTCTGCAAACGTCCTTTATTGTTCTACAAAAAATTATGGGGAGGTTCTTTTGGGAGTAGCCTTTTCGAAGTTCCAGGCTAAGCTGGACCGTAGATATAATGGATCTTTTAGACTGAAAAATCTTTTAACCGGTCAAAATATCAGGTTCTATGATATGAAACAAAAGGATTCGGGCAATGACCAGGGTCAATGCAGGTATTATAAAGCTTACTCAGTATAAATTCTAAAATGAAAATGAAATTAGAATATAGGCATATTGATTGGATGCTCGTCTGATGTGATCTTAATATAAACTTCCCCTCCTTTGCATAAGATTCTCGTCGGAAATATAGTCATCATATTGTACCTCCTTGTCAATCATTCCCTTCGGCCCTATCTCTATTATCCTGTTGCATACTGTCTGTATAAACTCATGATCATGTGATGACATAAGGATATTTCCCTTAAACTTCATTAAAGTATTATTGAAAGCCTGAATTGATTCAAGATCAAGATGATTTGTGGGGCTGTCAAGAATCATAACATTGGCGTTGCGGATCATCATTCTGGCAATCATGCAGCGAACACGCTCCCCTCCGGAAAGCACATTGACCTTCTTATATATCTCTTCCCCTGAAAACAGCATCTTTCCCAGAAAGCCCCTCAGGAACATTTCACTTGTGTCTTCAGAATACCGGGCCAGCCAGTCAATAAGCGTTATATTATTTTCGAAGAATTTTTCATTTTCAAGAGGCAGATATGCCTTTACAATTGTCTGACCCCATTCAAAGGAACCTTTCTGAGGCCTGTCATGACCTTTAAGCAGCTCAAAAAGGAGTGTCATTGCCCTTGTATCCCTCGAAAGGAATGCGATCTTGTCATTTTTATTGACCGTAAAAGTAAGATCTTTGAACAGTATCTTTCCATCGTAAATTCCTGTAATCCCTTTTACTGAAAGCACATTATTCCCGGGTTCCCGGCCCGGAGTGAAAATAATTCCAGGATATCTTCTTGTTGAAGGCTTAATTTCTTCGATATTCAGTTTCTCAATCATTTTCTTCCGGCTGGTCGTCTGCTTTGATTTCTTGACATTAGCTCTGAAGCGTGCAATAAATTCCTGTAATTCCTTCTTTTTTTCCTCTGCTTTTTTATTCTGTGCCATCTGCTGCCTTAAAGCAAGCTGACTTGATTCATACCAGAAGCTGTAATTTCCGGAGAACTGCTGCACCCTGCCAAAATCAATATCAATTATATGTGTGCATATGGAATCAAGGAAATGCCTGTCGTGGGAGACTACGAGTACCGTATTTTCAAATTCCGAAAGATAGTTCTCCAGCCAGTTTACAGTCTCCAGATCGAGATCATTGGTAGGCTCATCGAGCAACAGATTATCAGGCTTCCCGAACAAAGCCTGTGCCAGCAGCACTTTAACCTTTTCTTTTCCTGACAGTTCCTTCAGTAGCTTGTAATGGTTCTCCTCCTTAATTCCAAGCCCGCTGAGCAGGCTTGCCGCATTGCTTTCCGCATTCCATCCATCGAGTTCACTGAATTTTTCTTCGAGCTCTGAGGCTCTCATCCCGTCTTTTTCGCTAAAATCAGATTTCAGATACAGATCATCCTTCTCCCTGGCAATTTTCCAGAGAGTTGAATGCCCCATCTTTACTGTGTCGAGTACTGTGCAGTCGTCGAATTCAAAATGATCCTGCTTTAAAACGGATACTCGCTCACCCGGACCGAAGGTTACTGATCCCGTGCGTGATTCAACAGCACCGAAAAGCATTTTAAGAAATGTTGACTTCCCGGAACCATTTGCACCGATTATCCCATAGCAGTTTCCTGCAGTGAAGATCTGATTGACATCCTGAAACAAAATGCGCTTCCCAAACTGAATGCTAAGATTTGATACTGTTATCATTGATACAAATAATTGCTAAAGTAGTTCATCCTTTAAAAGGACTGCAAAAGTAAGCAATTAATTGATACCGGTTGTTTTATCTTCTGATCACAACATAACCACGCAATACTTTGCCGAAATTTGTCTTTATAAGATAGAAATATGTATCATCCGGCAATGGCTTTCCATTATAGTCTGTGCCATTCCATTTATTGTCATACTCACTGTCTTTAAAAACCTGTGTTCCCTTCCTGTCAAAAATAGTAAGTTCGGTTTTTCCCAGTGACTCAATTCCGTTTATTATAAAATATTCATTCCTGTCGTCATCATTGGGAGTTATAAGGGTAGGAATTATGAGATCCCGTACGGTAACAGTTACCTTGCCGGTATCCGGAGGACAGACATCTTTTGAAACTATCCATAGGAAAACATTATCCCCTAATGACAACTTGCCGACCTCTGTTTTCGGATCAGTGGAATTGGTGAATACTCCTGTACCCTTATCCAATGACCACACTCCGTTCTCATTTTCACCCAGACTTGCATCCAGTTCAGTACTAAACTGATAATCAATAATCTGATCGGGACCTGCATCCGGAACCGGCTTCTGATCGACAATCACTGTAACCGGTTTTATATCAAAAAATCCTGATTCATTAGTCCCTTTGATATAATATGTACCCGAAACAGCGGAATCGGGAGAATCATATGGTATTGTTGCTTCAGGGTCGGTCCAGTAAGTAAATGCAAGATCAGCTGTTGAACCTGCTTTGATCTCAGGAGCTGTGATGTCAACCTTGACCGGAGTACAAACTGCAGGAGGATCAGTAATGATTACTACTGGCTTACCCGGTGTCGAGATAATCACTTCAGCCGAGGCTGCTGAGGTACAACCTGAAGAGTTTGTTACCCTGAAAGTATAAGATCCGTCTGAAAGATCTATAACCGTTATATTATTTCCGGTTCCGCTGGTTATTACATTACCAGGACTCCTGGTTAATCTCCAGGTCCCTGATACTGGCAATCCGCTAAGTTCCACACTTCCAGTTGGTACTGACAATGTTGGCTGTAAAATAGTCCCAACCAATGGAATATCAGGAGTGGCAGGTTGTTGAGGGATTACCAGATTGGCTGATGGCACCGATACACATCCAGCCTGATTTGTTACAACATAATTATATATCCCCTCAGCCAGAGCGGAAATGGTGGTTGTTGTCCCTGTTCCGGTTGTTACAACTGATCCGGGATATCGAGTCAGTGTCCATGTGCCTGATACGGGTAAATCGCTTAAGATTACACTACCGGTCGATCTTGTGCATGTTGGTGGAGTAATTGCCCCTATCAGGGGAGCGGTGGCGGCAGGAGGCTGCTCAAATATTGTCACATTTTCTGAATTAAGGGATGTACATCCGGAGGAATTGGTTACTGAAAAGGTATAGGTACCTCCGGGGACTGCTGAAACTATGGCGGAGGTTCCGGTACCTGTATTGCTTATCCCGCCGGGAGACCTGGTTATTGTCCAGGTGCCTGTGGCAGGCAATCCGCTTAATTCGACGCTTCCTGTCGACAGGGCGCATGTAGGTTGACTGATTGTCCCGACAACCGGAGCTGAAGGTCCGGGTGGTTGTGGATTAACAACCGCAATAGCTGAGGGCAATGATGTACATCCACTGTTGCCGGTTACTGTGAAGGTATAATCACCGGCAGCAAGCCCTGAGACAGTTGTGCTTGTTCCGGTTCCGTTTGTAATTACGTTCCCCGGCGACCTGCTAAGTGTCCAGGTTCCCTGTGAAGGCAAACCATTCAGCACAATACTTCCTGTTGCTGTGGTGCAGGTCAGATGTGTTATTGTTCCAATTGCCGGAGCCTGCGGGATTCCATTGACGATCAATGTATAAGTTGCTACAGCCAAAGTACATGGGTTACCCAGAGGATTATCCGAAGTAACCGTTATTATCACCGTTCTGTCCAGGTCTCCTGATGCAGGGGTATAGGTAAAGGCAAATGGAGACGTATTTGATGAATTGGGACTCACTGATCCGGCTCCATTATCTGTTATTGAAACTCTTGTTGCACTGCCACCAAATGTATTACCTGAGACTGTTACCGGTGAAGTGCCACAGGTGCTCCCGTTTGCAGAACCAAGAACAACGGAAGGATAATTGATACACTCGCACAATACCGGGAATATACTGCCCAAAGCTGTACATCCTGCATTATTTCTCACAGTTAAATAATGATTGCCATTTTCAACAGACATGAAGACGGGGTCTGACTGATATCCTGCAGCATCCAGGCTGTACTGGAAACCGGCACCTACCGGACTGGTCACCTCAATTATTGCATGGCCAAAGCCTGCAGTACAATCCAGGGTGTAAACAGGAGTTCCGGGAGTCGGAGGCTGAGCAGTAATTACCACATTTGCTGATGGAAGAGATGGGCATCCATTTCCCACAGTTATAGTAAAAGAATATGTTCCTGCATCAAGGCCTGAAATATTGGTCGATGTCCCACTTCCCTGGATTGTTACACTCCCGGGATTGCGGGTAAGTGTCCAGCTGCCTGACGGAAGGGAATTTAGGACTACACTCCCGGTAGCTAATGCACATGTTGGCTGTATTATCATGCCAACACCTGGCGCCGAAGGAATAACTGGTGGTGGATTGATAACTGCATTGACAGAGGACAGTGATATACATCCATCAAAAGTGGTCACACTGAAAGTATATGTACCTGACGGAATGCCGGAAATTGCAATACCTGTACCACTTCCTGAAGTAATCACCCCTCCAGGATTACGGGTTACCGTCCAGTTACCAGAGCCGGGCAAGCCGCTCAGGACAACGCTTCCTGTCGACACGGAGCATGTTGGTTGTGTAATACTCCCAACAACCGGGGCTGACGGGATTGAAGAGTGTACCGGGATCAATACATCGCCTGACAGTGACGATGAAACACATCCCGCTGCGTTTGTTATGGAATAGTTAAATGTCCCCTGCGGAAGGTTTGAAATGGTTGCACTTGTTCCCGTTCCTGTTGTTTGCACAGTTCCGGGATAACGTATTAACGTCCAGATTCCTGAGGCCGGCAATCCATTAAGCACGACACTGCCGGTGGTCACAGTGCAGGTGGGTGGCGTAATAGTCCCGACCAACGGCGCTGCCGGCACAGATGGCTGTGCCAGAATCACCGCATTTGCTGATGATGGCGATGTACATCCTAAGGAATTTGTTACCTTGAAAGTATAAGTTGTTCCGGCTAAAAGTCCCGCTATGGTTATGGTTTTGCCACTGCCTGTTGTTGTAGTTTCTCCCGGAGAAATGGTTATTATCCAGGTTCCGGTTGAAGGTAATCCGCTCAATGTAACACTGGCTGTTGATAAATTACAGGTAGGCTGGGTAATTAATCCAATAGTAGGGGCTACTGGCATTGCCAGTGGTTTATTAATGGTAACTTTTGTTGATGCTAAGGAAGTACATCCCGAAGCATTTGTCACTGTAAAAGTATAGGTTCCGGCATTAAGTCCCGGGATTGTTGTTGTTTCACCCGAGCCTGAGATCGCTCCCGGATTAATTGTCCAGCTTCCTGCCGGAAGGCCACTCAGTACAACACTGCCTGTCGACACATCACAATCAGGTTGTGTAATGGTGCCTACTGTTGGTATTGCCGGTACAGCATTGACTATTACATCAGTTGTTCCCGCATCGCTTGTACATCCTTTCACGGTTGCCGTAACGGAGTATGTTCCGGATGCAGCCGTGGTCGCTTTCTTGATAACAGGATTTCTTACACCGGATGTGAAACCATCAGGACCTGTCCAGAGATAGCCGGCTCCCGCAACATTGGAAGCATTGAGATTCAAATCAGAACCTGCACATACCGGACTATTGCTTGTAGCAATTGGAGCTGGTGGACTGATATTGACAATTACTTTGGTTGTTCCGGCTGAACTGGTACAACCATTTACAGTTGCAGTTACTGAATATGTTCCTGATGCGGCAGTGGTTGCATTTGGAATTGAAGGATTTTGTGATGTCGATATAAACCCATTTGGGCCTGTCCAGCTATAAGTGGCTCCTGAAATATCAGATGCTGCCAGATTCAGGGTTAATCCTGCACATATCGGGCTATTACCCGAGGCCGTTGGTGTTGACGGTATGGGATTGACAGTAATTAGTGCAGAACCTGTGAGACCTCCCGGATCTGCAGGTCCGCTGTTATCAGAAAGTGTGGAAATTGTATAAGTGGTTTCAGAGGAAGGATTAACGGTAACAGATATTGGACTTGAAGTGCCATTGAATGATGTACCGTCAGATAAAGTTCCAGTCCATGGAGATGTTCCGGTAACATCGATATTAATAACGGCAGATTCTCCCGAACAGATTGTATTCGTTCCACTGATTACACCCGTCGGTTGTCCCGCCAATGTACAGACAACAAGTAACCAGCTACTCGCAATCAACAGCATCTTTATCATATTTCCCCAATTTTAAAATGTGAAAACTTATTAATAAAGTAATCAAAGAAATTCCCTCAGATTTTAAGCTATACGCAAAGTCTGCCCTATACCTGGCAGTAGGTAGCCTATACTATATTTCTGATTGATAAAATGTTGTTAATTACAGCTTCTACTGATATAATTTTAATTATATAATCGCAAAACAGTATGACAATCAGACTTAATTTTTGTTTTGTTCTGATACTTAAATTTATGCCATATTCTTCCTAAAAGCAAAAAATATTTAATAATGTTTTTCTTAAACATCTGCAGCATCAGCTGGCTTTTCAATTATACTTATTTACCTTTGGTGCCGAAAAACAGTGTATTGATGAAATTGAATTTTTGCAGTCTAAGCAGCGGGAGCAGCGGTAATTGTTATTACCTGGGTAATGAGTTCAATGGAATCCTGATCGATGCAGGCATATCTGCAACTTCCATACGCAAGTTCCTGGGCCGGATTGATATTCCCATACAGAGTATTATGGGGGTTCTGATAACACACAATCATATAGATCATATCAGGGGACTGGAAGTTCTTACAAGGAAAAACACTCTTCCTGCATTCACAACCGGCAAGATCTGGAAAAGCATTCTTACTCCACAGATAAAAATATCTCAGGATTGCATCCGGGAAATACCTTTACAGAAAAAATTCAATCTGGCGGGTTTTGATATAGAAGCATTTCCCGTGCATCATGACGCTCCTGAAACCATTGGGTTCCACATTTGTGCCGGCGATAAGAAAATTACTATTGCAACCGACCTTGGGCATATCTGTCAAACCGCTGCTCCGTTCATTCAGGCAGCCAACCTCCTTGTTATAGAATCGAATTATGATGAACTGATGCTGTCAAACGGGAAGTATCCATACTTTTTAAAATCGAGGATAAAATCAGACCATGGACATTTAGGGAATCATCAAACCTCTTCCTTTCTGGCAGATATTATTAATGATGATCTCACACATATCTGTTTTGCCCATCTCAGCAAAAACAACAATACCCCTGAATTAGTCCTTCAGGACCTGCATAAGACTTTCTCAGAGAGGGGTATCATTCCGAATGGCAGGCTTAAAATATCTATCCTTAACCGCAACACCCCATCTGAGATAATAAGATTGATTGAGTAGAACACTCTTCCTGTCATCCTGAATGAACACTCAGGCATCTCTTTAAACTGTAACCTTCCCGGTCTCACACCTAATTAACAAGACCGGGAAGGCAGTAAAATTCTAATTATCCGAAAATAAGGAAGTATTACATAGATACTATTTCCATTTTCTTCCCTTCGGTTTGTTCATAAAGCTGCTGGGCCATTTCGGCCTTTTGATGGCTGAACGATGGGTCCATGTAATAGGCTTTCATATACGATTCATAGGCTTTATCGTATTTCTTGGTGTACATGTAGAAATCACCCATGGAGTCGTATACATTAGGATTCTTTGGTTCAAGTTCTATGTATTTATCGAAGGCTTCCCTGGCTTTATCATTCTGTTTTAATGTCAGATAAGCATATCCCAGCTGGTTATAGAAAGGTGCGGGATTATCAGCTACCTGAATAGCCTTTTTCAAAGTTTCAACCATGCTGACAGAATCTCCGGCAATTGATTGAAATGATATCAGGTTACTATATGAATTGGGATCTTCAGGATACATTTCCACTAGCTTTTTCCCGAGATCAACAACATCAATATTTCCATCTTTAAACTTCACCAGTGCACTTTTCAGTATCTCCTCACCATCACTTAGCTTGGCCTTGCAATTTATCGCTGCATCAGCGTACTCGTTAAAATTATCGGCATCCTTAT
Organism: uncultured Bacteroidales bacterium; assembly: GCA_963789465.1. Taxonomy (GTDB): domain Bacteria; phylum Bacteroidota; class Bacteroidia; order Bacteroidales; family VadinHA17; genus LD21. The sequence continues at coordinate 42,110 of CAWBLL010000014.1, read as the reverse complement.
CCAGAAGGTAATAAAAGGCTAGCTGATAATTGGCCATGAAAAAATCCTTGTCCTGGTCAAGAGCTTTTTTAAAAGAGTCAATGGCTTTATCCAGGTTTACATCATCATAGTACTTCATGCCCTGATTATATAGCGACAATGCCGATTTTGAACTGGTCGTAACCGACATTAGGTTTCCTTTCGCTGGGTTGGCGTATATCTGTACTCCTGCGAAAATTAACATCAACAAAAGAATCAACTTCTTCATAATTCTAAATTTTTATTTAATTGAACTTCATTATAATCTGAATTAATCTCTGCCAATTTTTATGCCAAACACATAATTATCCACATACTTTTTGTACAACTTTGTCTATAACAAATAAAACTTGCTACTGTTTAATAATATCCTGATTAGGTTTTTATGAATTCCTTTTCATCTTTCCCGGGTTTGAATCCTGTCTCACAATTTGCTGTCAGAATATTATCAAATATCTGCATGATATTCTCTGCAGATGAAAAGCCGGAAAAAGGAGGTCATTATGGAATAGCTCATATCAACAGAATGATTAATTTTAAGGATTCAATCCTGATCCGGATTGATTCGATAAGCTTATGGATATTCAAATAAAGATACAGGTATGGCAATAAGAAGAAAACACCTCTCGCCTCTCCGCAAAATGATTGCTGCAATAATCCTTTGCACGTTCATTTTACCAGTAGTGAAATCGCAAAAATTCATACCGGCAAACTGGATCCATCACAGTATTGACTCAGTAATGCCCGGTTCCTCATGGGGAACCTCGGGCTTTACGCTGGCTGACTTTGACAGGGATGGGGATTTGGATATTACCATCAGCCGCCGGGAGATTTCAAATGGTAAAGTGTACTGGTATGAAAACCATTCCGGTACCTGGATCAGGCATGACCTTGGAATATCTGATGAAGAACAGCTTGGAGCGGCAGTCTCTGACATAAATGGTGACGGGTTTCCTGATCTGATTATGGGAAGATACTGGTTTGAGAATCCCAAAGTACTGAACAAATCTCCTGATACTCAATGGATCAGGAGGTCCTATTCGGGAGGTCTTCCTCGTGAAAATCATGACATAGCAGCTTATGATTTCGACCGTGACGGGAAGGAAGAAATTCTTTGTTACAGTCAGGATGCAGGTGCAGGTACACTGCGGTTATATAAAACCGATAATCCTTTGAATTGGAGTTATCGTGATATATCAGACAGTGTTAATTTCACAGTAAAAGATATCCCCGGGAATAATGGTATCCATGGGGGATTTTTCCCCGGAGGCATTGGAGATCTTGATGGCGATGGTTTTGCAGACATCGTTATGCCTGCAGGTTGGTACAGGAATCCGGGCAAAAATGCTGAAGGTGCCTGGGAATATATGCAGTGGCCTTTCCATGAGGGAATTGTGCCTAATCTGTACGGAATAAGCGGTCGAAGCTGGGTCGCAGACTTTGATTCTGACGGGGACCAGGATGTAGTGTTTGTTGATTGTGATGTTGAGGGTTCAAAGGGCTATATGTTCATAAACGAAGGCAAAGGAAAACCTTTCAAACGGCTTGCTTTACCCTCACCGGGAGAGCCAACCGGATCATATCATTCACTGGCTGTTGCAGACTTTGATAAAGATGGTGATCTGGATATTTTCACGGGTGAGCAGGAAGATCCGTCCATTGGCATGAAGCTCCCTTTTCTGAAGGAGAGAGGTTTTTTCTGGGAAAATATTGGAAGCAGCACTAATCCGTCCTTTGTCGTCAGAATCATACAGACAGACAACCCCGGCTGGCATGATGTACAGACAGGAGATGTCGACGGGGACGGAGATATTGATATTGTGAGCAAAGTCTGGTTCAAGGATGGACGGCATTACCATGTCGACTACTGGGAAAATGCAATGAATGGCAGATAATAACGGCCTGAATCAATTAAAATGAAAACAGAGTACAATACAAAAAAGCATTGCCGGTCCAAATGAGTTTTGAAAACCCGGCATGCCATATCAAATTATTGAATTAATATTTAACTGCAACTCTCTGACTTATCTTCTCAATCCTTCATGGGAGACCCCTCCTCTGTGATATCCGCCTCCATGATAGTGATTTTCACCATGAAAGTCTCTGTCTGCATGGTAAATTATTGTGGGTCCGAATCCCCATCCAAAGTAGCCATATGGCCAGCCCCATCCATAACCGCCGTATAAAAATCCATCCGGGGCAGTCCACCAGTAGTATGAATCGGCGTATCTCTGATCCTGACGTGCTGCTTTTACCTTGGTATCATTCATATAGTTCAGAACTGAATCCTGGACTCCCTCTTCCCGAAGCTTTAGCAACTGGTCTGCCTTCAGAGAGTATACGGTATGTGTCTTTCTAATTTCTTTGATTATGTCCTTTGATGCTACTCCGTCATTACTCATTTTTACTATGTCTGGTACTGTTACCATCTGTTGAGCATATGGCTGGTAAACAACACAACTTTGCAAGCCTGCCAGACCTGTAATTATCAGAATTGAATATATCGTATTTCTGAAAGTGAATATCTTTTTCATTTTTTTTACCTCCTGATCTCTTCATTTTATATCCTTCTAATCATTCTAAGTAATTTCCATACCAAAATACAAAAGTGATGCCGAAGTGTTGAAAAGATGTGGAAATCTTGTTAATACAGTGTTAATGGAGATCAATAATCCCATAACTCATAATTAACTTTTGATGCCGTTCATTTGGAGCAAAGTGATCGTGTAAATTCCATCCGATTCCTCTCCTAAAGCTTTTCTTTTTTATAAATTGCCTTCAAATTATTGAGGATAATGGCAAAATATGAACAGAAGGAATTTTATTAAGACAACGTCAGTAGTTGCAGGAGCCATTCCGTTTACAGATCCGTCTTTACTGAAGGGCATGGGATATGTATCAAAGGAATCCTGGTTTAACCGTCCTATGAGATGGTCACAACTTACCCTTGTGGAAAACGATCCCGGACGTTTTGATCCTGATTTCTGGCTGAGCTATTTCAGCCGTATTCATTCTGACGGAGCTACGCTCAGCGCAGGAGGAGTTGTGGCTTATTATCCCACGGATGTACCACTTCATCACAGGAGCAACTGGCTTGGCAATTCTGATCCTTTCGGGTATTTATTGAAGGGATGCCGGAAAATGGGCATGTCCGTAATCGCCAGGACCGATCCACACGCGACCTGGCAAAATGTGTACGATACACATCCAGACTGGATTTCAGTGACTGCTGACGGGGAGAAACGCCGCCATTGGGCAAACCCTGAGCTATGGGTTACTTGTGCATTTGGTCCCTACAATTTTGAATTCATGACTCTGGTGCATAAAGAGATCATGGAACGATATCAACCGGATGGCATCTTTTCCAACCGCTGGGCAGGACATGGCATCTGCTACTGTGAGCATTGTAAAACCAATTTCAAAACTTTTTCGGGGATGGAGCTTCCCCGTACAGGTGACAGATCCGATCCAGTCTACCTGAAATACCAGGAATGGAGTACAGGCAGACTTAAAGAGCTCTGGCTCCTTTGGGATGGTATAATCAGAAATCAAAAATCAGATTCAAGGTTTATTCCCAATGGATTCCCTGATAAAGTTATAACAGGTCAGCTATCTGACATTGTGTTCACCGACCACCAGGCAAGAAGCGGTTTTACAATGCCATGGTCTAACGGGAAGGTTGCCAAAGAGCTCAGGGCATCAATCGGCATGAAGCCTCTTGGCGGAATATTCAGTGTAGGAGTTGAGGAAAAGTACCGGTGGAAAGATTCCGTTCAGAGTGAAGCAGAGATCAGGGTATGGGTTGCTGAGGGAACAGCCAATGGGATGCGTCCGTGGTTTACAAAATTTTCCGGCGTGATATATGATAATCGCTGGCTGGATACGGTTGATAAGATCTACCAGGTTCATTTCAGGAATGAGAAATATCTGCGCAATTCAGAGCCAATGGCCCGTGTTGGAATGGTATTTTCCGAACATTCAAAAAGCCCGGTAAGCGCGAAATGGCAACAAAGACAGGAGGATCATTCATCAGGAATGTATCATGCACTCATTGAGGCAAGGATCCCGTTCGAAATGGTCAATGACCGCTTACTGGAACCGGAACAACTTAAATCTTTCAAGTTGCTTATTTTACCTGATATTTCAGTCCTTTCCAATGAACAATGCGACCAGCTGAGAAGGTTTGCAGACAGAGGAGGAAGCCTGCTTGCCACCTTCGAGACCTCATTATATGATCATGAGGGTAAAAGAAGATCCGATTTCGGACTTGCGGATCTGTTCGGTCTGTCCTATGATAATGACATCGAGGGTCCAATGCAGAACAGCTATCTCAGACTAAAGAAAGATCCTGCCATCAACAAATTTCATCCCGTCCTCAATGGTCTTGAAGATGCCTTCAGAATAATCAACACAGTCTTCAGAGTCAGGGTGAAGCCATCTTCTTCCTTCCCCTCACCTGTCACATTGATCCCTTCATATCCTGATCTCCCCATGGAACATGTTTATCCCAGAGTTGAAGATACGGATATCAGGGAGCTGTACCTGAGGGAAAACGGAAAGTCGAGAATAGTATATTTCCCTGGTGATATTGACCGTTCGTTCTGGCAATTCATGTGCACTGACCATGGCAAGCTCCTTGGTAATGCCATTCGATGGGCACTTAATGAAGAACCGGTAGCAGAGGTAAAAGGACCAGGAGTAATTGACGTTACTGTCTGGCGGCAGGAGAATTCCATGACAGTTCACCTGGTAAACCTGACTAATCCGATGATGATGAAAGGCCCCTTCCGCGAGCTCATACCCGTAAAGGCGGAGGTCACGGTTAATATCCCTCAGGGAACATCACCAGGGAAGGTTCAATTGCTGGTAAGCGGAGTCAAACCATTGATTGCCTTAAAGGAAACGAAGCTGATAGTTTCGATACCTGATATTTATGATCATGAAATCATCGGGATAGATCTGTTGGCTACTAAATGATTAAATTTGAATTTAGGACAAACTGACTGCATTTAAACATAGCATCATGAAAAAAAATTTATTCTTCACTCTCCTGTTTATTACTGCTTTGACATTAGTCATGAGTTGCACGTTAGCAGAGCGGAAAATCTATAAGCCGACTTTCGAATCACTTGATTCTCATCCCACTCCTCAATGGTTCAGAGATGCCAAGTTTGGTATTTTCATTCATTGGGGAGTATATTCAGTGCCTGCATTTCATGAGTGGTATGTAGAATTTATGAGTCCCCGGTCAACCTGGGGTAAGCGTCCTATGGGACCGCCATACACTGCAGCGCAGGGTGATCTGCCCGACAGTGTTTTCAATGAAGAAACAAGCGGATACAGGGGCGAGGCAAACAGGTACCAGAGAGAACATTATGGTGTTGACTTTGAATATGACAATTTCATCCCGATGTTCAAAGCCGAACATTTTGATCCTGCCGCATGGGCAGATCTTTTTGTAAATGCAGGAGCAAGATATGTTGTCCTGACAGCCAAACACGGTGAAGAGTTTGCCCTCTGGCCTTCGAGATATACCCGTCGTAATGCACAGGAAATGGGGCCACACCGTGATCTGGCGGGTGATCTCTTAAAAGCTGTCCGCTCACGCGGACTGAAAATGGGATTTTATCATAATACCACCTATTCATTCTGGGATAAGAGGTATCCCGACAAAGACTGGGTTGAATATATGAACAATTCCATTAAGGAACTTGTGGATTTGTATCAGCCCGATATTCTCTGGGGAGATGTTGTTGTCAGCCCTTATTTGGACGAGAACGGGAAGCCTTTATGCGCTGACTATTGGAACAGCAAGGAGGTTATTGCATATTTTTACAATCATTCCAAAAATCCTGATGAAGTAGTTACAAATGACCGCTGGGGAGTAGATACCACCAAAGCCGGTATAAATTCGGACAAATCCTTTTCGAAGTCCTTGTGGTCACAGTATGGGAAGGAATGGCATGTGGAAAACGGGGCTCTGCTTGGCGATTTTCAAACTCCTGAACGCAGGAATATTACCAAAATTTATGATATCCCATGGGAAACCTGCGATGCTCTGGACCCTACTTCATGGGGGTATAACCAAAGGACACCCGATGACAAATATATGACTGCCAATGAACTGGTGGACTACCTCTCGGATATTGTAAGCAAAGGGGGAAATCTCCTTATCAATATTGGCCCAAAAGCCGATGGCACCATTCCCGAAGTAATGCAGGAACGCCTGAAGGGAATTGGCCAATGGCTGTCAGTAAACGGTGAGGCTATTTACGGTACCAGACCCTGGTCTGTTTACGGGGAAGGCCCTACCAATGTTGAACTTGGGTCATGGGAGAAGGCCGATGGAGAATACATGTTCAAAGCCGGTGATGTCAGATATACCCGGAAAGGAAATATTCTCTATGCCATCATGCTGGAATGGCCGGGCAGTGAAATAACATTGCAGTCCCTCAGAGGTGAAAAAATTAAAAAGGCATCGATGCTGGGATCAACCGGCGACCTCAAGCTTCGTGAGACTGAAGAAGGCCTCGTAGTGACCCTGCCTTCAAAACCTGCTTCCCCATTTGCAAATACACTCCGGCTGGAATATTAAGAATATTCACAATTAAACGACTTACAATTATCAATTCAAATAAAACGCACCATGAAATTCTCCAGAGCATTCTTAATTGTAACATTGAGCCTCTTCTTTCTCACGATGCATGCCGCTTCTCAGATAATTGCCCAGGAACCTGATTCCCTGGGGCCTTTCTGTCTGAAAAACATCGACACCTGGTCAATTCATTCAGCCACTATCGGTGAAGATTATACATTGTATGTACTTAGAACGGCAATATACGACACAACTGATATAAAACTGCCGGTGCTGTATATGACTGACGGAGACTGGAATATGACTGTGGCTATGAATTGCTTCAGCATGTTGCGGCAGGATTACAATACCCGTGAACCATTGATTGTGGGTATAGGATATGGAAAAGGTAAAAACCAGCGCATGAGGGATCTCGATCCGGCAACAGGAGGACCTGCATTCCTCATATTTATTGAAAAAGAAGTAATGCCCTTTGTAGCGAAAAAATACCGTATCAATGACGAAAAAGCCATTTATGGCTATTCCATGGGAGGCATGTTCACTACATATATTCTCTTTAACCGTCCTGATTTATTTGATATGGTCTTTATTGGTGCTCCGGGGAATAATGGCAATCAGTTGATGCCATCCGCAGAATTATATTTTAAAGATCATAAGGATCTGAAGAGCAAGGTATTTATTGGGGTAGGAAGCTATGAAAATGAAGTTGTAGGGAATATCAATAAATTTACTGATTACCTTCTGTCATTCAAATGTCCGGGTCTGGCAATCAGGAAGGCATTCACCCCCGGTGCCTCTCACGGCGCTGCGCTGGCTCAGGTCATGCAAAATGCCATCGCTTATGGCTATTGCGATCGTCACGAGGCAATAATGGTTGATCCATCCGTTTTAAATCAGTACACAGGGAAATATACAATGGAAAACAAGTCCGTCCCGGATGTTATGGTATTTACAGACAAGAATAAACTATTCTGGAAATTCAGCAGTGAGGGAAGTATACCAACAGAGCTGGTGCCAATGAGTAAAACAGTGTATTTTATGGTTGAGAATGAAAAAGTACTATTTACCTTCAAAAAGGAGGAAAGCAAAATGAAAATGCTTGTAGTCCAGGATAATAATACCAGCTTTATCTTTACCAGGAAGGAATGAAGGAACCTTCAGGGGTTGACTAAAAGCTGACTACCCTGTATCCTCTTTTAAGATATTTTGTAAGGGGGATACCCATTCCTTTAACATCTATAGAACATACTTTAAGGTCATTAGTGATGCCATACATATTCGAACAGGCAACACAGGCTTCAACAATGACCCCGTCTTTCTCCATAGCGGCAATCCTGTCCTTAAAATCCTGATTTTCAGCAATCAATTTTTGGGAAGGCCCCCACACTATCAGGATGACTTCTTTAAACCACTTATTCTTTTTCGCAGCCTGTGTGTACATCAGGCATGCCTTCTCAGCAACCTCAGGATCACCGCTTGACCAGAGAACGACAAGCGTATCATTAGCTGTAGCGACTTTTGACTCCTGTGCATCGAGAGATCTCGCAAAACAGGGTGAAAGCAGAACCAAAAATAATATCAGATTGGATTTCATCTCTTTTTTATAAACAGACAAATTCAGGGAACAGATTGTTCAAATATATGGTTTAATGATTTTAAAAGTTATTTAATTGAAGCGTTGCTGAATAAAGGAACATAACGAACCTGATAACTGACAATTAATTTTTCTTAAATTGCATATAATAAGTCTCTGGTTCTTCACACCATGCCGAAATCAAACATGAAAAGAATTTTAATTACCGGCGCATCAGGTACAGTGGGTAAAGAGATCCTGAGACAACTTTGTGAGGCTGATAGTGAAGCTGAACTAACTGTTTTTGATCTGAAGACCAGATCAGCTGCAGCTCTGTTCAAAAAATACGGAGAAAGGATAAAAATTCTGTTTGGAGATATCTCCGTGAAAAATGATATCTCAAAAGCCTGTTCAGAAAAGGATCTTATATTCCACCTGGCGGCAATAATACCTCCCCTCGCCGATGATGACCCTGACCTTGCGAAGGCAGTAAATATACAAGGGACAAGAAATCTGATAGAATCACTTGAAGAGAAGTCTCCCGGGTCCTTTTTGCTTTATGCCTCCTCCATCTCAGTTTATGGAGACAGAAATGACAACCCATTGATTAAGGTCACTGATCTGCTTCACCCGAGCGCTCGTGATGAATATGCCAGTACCAAGATTGAAGGTGAAAGGCTGGTGAGAAACAGCAGTCTGCAATGGAGCATTTTCAGACTTACTGCCATAATGGGGACAAATAATCACAAGGCATCGAAACTGATGTTTCACATGCCACTCAACACAAGGATGGAGATAGCAACTCCAGGCGATACAGCCAGGGCATTTGTCAAATCTATTGCGTGTATATCGCAGTTAAACAGGAATATATACAACCTTTCAGGCGGTGAAAAATGCAGGATCAGTTATAGTGAATTCCTTTCGCGTTCATTTGAGATCTTTGGGCTTGGAAAACCCGACTTCAGGGAAAACTCCTTCGCAGGACGGAATTTCCATTGCGGGTACTATGAGGATGGAGACATATTGAATGACCTGCTTGATTTCAGAAGGGAAACACTGGAGGACTATTTCGAAAAACTAAGGACAAGTGTCTCCCCAATCAGAAAAATATCAACTATGCTTCTCCGTAAGATAATTAAATACAATCTTCAGAAAAAATCTGAACCGCTTGCTGCAATGGAAACCAAAAATCAGTCAGATATCCGGCACTTTTTCAAATAACTGTACTTGACAAGCTTGCCCGCGAGGGGGCAGTTTTTACAAATGTATCTACCACTGCAGCTATCCAAATGCATAATCTGGCCGCTGATCCTGCATTTGCAGAAACACTGAATAAAATGAGGAAAATACTGGATGAATGGATGTCCACAACCGGTGATATGGGAGGAATTTCTGAAGAAACAATGGTAGCAGAGTGGTATCCCGGAGGTATGAGGCCCAAAACAGCAATACCTCATTTTGTTCCCAACGCCGGGGGAAACAGGAACCTTGAGATATCGACAGGAGGGTCATTAAAGGGACCGGCATTGATGACAATCTATTGCACAACACAGGGAGCTTCCATAGTCTACTCAACAAAGGAGGGTAACGACCCTCAATGGCAACTTTATACAGATCCTGTCCGCCTGAAGCCAGGGAAAAATACTATCCGGTCAGTAGCAGTGAGAAACGGTTATTACCAGAGTCCGGAACAATCCGCAGTATTTACTATTGAGCAAGCAGGCTCCACCCCGAAATATCAGTCACCAGGGAAAGAACTCGGGAGTTTTTTCCCTGTAATTGATATAATCTTCCCCAAAGAATTTCTCAAGTTCGGAGTATTCACTTTTAATGAATAATTTAAAGAGAATGTAGCCGACAAGACTGGATGTTAAGACAAGCCAGGAATTTAATATCAGGGACAGAGCTGGTATCACAAAAAGAATAAGTGAGGCATAAAGAGGATTCTGGCATAACCTGTAAGGTCCTGAAGTAACTAATATGGTTTCCCTAAGTCCTTTTAGCAGTAGTCTCACTGTGGAGAAATAAAATATCAACCCCAACACCATCAGGATAATTCCCGCAATATGCAGTATCTGGGAATGTTCTGAGGTAAACTTAAAAAGGCTTATTCTAAAGCTGTTCAGAATGATTGATGCAGCAAGCCACGGAAGCAGGACAACTGCCATTTTCGGACCAATCCCAAGAAAGTTTAATTTATTCATTTTAAATGGAGATTCAATAATTGATTTAAGCTCTGATTTATGCCCAAAAATTAGCAAAATTTTAAATTTATTCCCATAGGCAGATTCAAATACTTACTGAAGAGAGGAGTTAACTTAAAGTTTGATAACATATACTCTTGTAACATCCTATCTGCAGATGGATCAGTGAGCTTTTGATTGTTGCATGTTCAGCTCCGGAGCTGCAAAAATGTGAGTATTCAGCTTGGGCTGTAGAAAAAGTCAAAAGTCAAAAGCCAATAACCCCCGATACATCTATCGGGACAGGTTCCGAGGTCGCAAAGAGACTACGCAGATTCCGATAACTATCGTGACTTTGCGCACTCGCGGTTAATAAGATTTTTTCAACAGCCCCTGTTCATATTTGGCTCTTTTTTTAGCAGAACGGTAGAGATTTGAAATATAAAAAGTTTTGTGACTAATCAGTGCATAGAGTTTGGAATGCCTGGGGTGCCTGGAGTTAATAATAAAACTCTGATTTTGATCGGACCGGATTATAGTGAATCCGACACTCCAAACTTTAGCTCACTTTAGGCACTCCAAACTTTAGCTCACTTTAAGTACTGATAAGTTACAAAGATTTTAATATTGAAATTGCAGCAAATTTCTCTTTGGCTTGTCTTTATATAAAATTTATATAACTGCAAATTTCAAACAGATGCTCAGAAATTTCTTCATCAATTCAATCCGTTATATGCGAAAGCACAGCGGGTATCTGGCTCTCAATATCACCGGGCTGACAATTGGTATTACCAGTTTTCTTTTAATCACGCTTTATGTACTTCATGAATTAAGCTTTGACAGGTTTCACAAGAACTATGAAAATATTTACCGTATTAAAATAACTGGTATTATGGCAGGGTCAGCGCTTAATCAGGCTGTTACCGCTCCTCCCATGGCACAAACACTCCTGGCTGATTACCCGGAGGTTGAACATGCAGTAAGATTGTTTAAATCAAGCTCTAATACCTGGCTAGTAAAATATGGCGATACAAAATTTTATGAGGATGCACTTCTCTTCGCAGACTCATCGTTCTTCAGTGTTTTCGACTTTAAGCTTATGAGAGGAGAACCTGAAAAAGTATTGGTAAATCCCCGTTCAATTGTGCTTACAGAAAAAACAGCAATTAAATATTTCGGGAAAGAAGATCCTATAGGGAAACGGCTGAGTCTTGAGGCAGATACCAATGTGTATACAGTCACCGGAGTGGTTCAAAATGTCCCGTCAAATTCCCATTTTAAATTTGACATGCTCTGTTCTATGAATTCACTGCCCTTTTCCAAAAGCACCAACTGGATCAATCATATGTATTATACCTATGTCGTACTTAAAGATGGTTCAGGAAAGAGTGCTCTTGAAGCAAAATTTCCGGAATTGATCTTAAAATATGTCGGACCGCAGCTTAAAAAGGCACTGGGTATTACTATGGAAGATTTCCAAAAAGCCGGTAACCAGTTCGGTTATGTTCTTGAACCCCTGAAGGATATTCACCTGAAAGGGGCAACTCAATATCCCCTTCAGCCTGCAGGTTCATTATCCAATGTTTATATTTTTGCTGTAATTGCACTTCTTATTCTTGTAATAGCAATTATAAATTACATAAATCTTGCCACTGCAAAATCAGCAGGAAGGGCAAAGGAAGTGGGTATAAGAAAGGTGTCAGGATCAGATAAGAAAGGACTTATACTCCAGTTTATCGGGGAATCTGTTATAATTGTTACAGTTGCAACAATTTTTGCCACTTTGTTTGTTGTGCTGCTCGAACCTTTATTTAACTCACTGATAGGAAAGGAGATCTCTATAAGATTATTCCCGAGCTATAAGGGGATCCTCGGAATTTTCCTACTTATTGCAGTTGCAGGAACAGCGGCAGGGTCATATCCCGCTTTCGTACTGGCCTCTTTTAATCCTGCCGAAGTACTTAAGGGGACATTAAATCCCGGATCAATTTCAAAAAAACTCAGGGGCATACTTGTTGTTTTTCAGTTCACAGTTTCCATTGTAATAATTATCGGGGCTTTTGTAGTTTACAGACAACTTAATTTTATGACCAGTTCTGATATGGGCATCAGGAAGGATAACCTGATTGTCATTAAAAGGTCAGATGTTCTGGGCTCACGGATTGATGCATTTAAGGAACAGGCTTTACTCATTCCGGGAGTTGAAAATGCGGCCTATGGAATGGCGGTTCCAGGAAAGCTTTATTCGAACAATGCATTTATCCTGGATGATGATCCGGCAAAAGCCACGCACCTTATTATGCAGGATCAGGTAAGCTATGATTATCCGGAAGTGCTGGGAGTAAAACTTTCTGCCGGAAGGTTTTTTTCCAGGGAATACGGGACAGATACAACCGCAATCCTGATCAATGAAACAGCCGTAAAATCGTTGGGCCTGACAGACCCTATTGGAAAATATATACTTCAGCCTGCAGGCGGTGGTGAATTTATGAAACGCAAAATAATCGGAGTTATGAAAGATTTCAATATAGAATCTCTTCATTCCAGGATTGCTCCTGTATGCCTGACATTTATGCCAGGAAACTATAACGGATATTTATGCATCAGGCTCAATGGGAAAAACATACAGGGAACTATCAGGGGAATAGAAAACCTATGGAATGATTTTTCAAATAAACAGCCATTTCAGTATTCATTTTTCGCTGATGAATTCAATAGACAATATGAGAGTGAATATAAAGCCGGCAGGATCTTCATTCTCTTTTCAATCCTGGCAATCTTCATTGCCTGCCTCGGACTTATTGGCCTTATAACGTATATGACAACAATCCGGACACGCGAAGTAGGGATACGGAAAACTTTCGGTGCCTCAAAGAATTCTGTTGTGACACTGTTATCACGGGAGGTTATTGTCCTGATTATTGTTTCATCGCTTGTTGCCTATCCGGTTGCATTCTTTGGAGTGAGAGCATGGCTAAATGGATTTGCTGAGAAAGTCAGTGTCACTCCTTTCATATATATTCTTGCAAGTTTTATAGGGTTAGCTATAGGATGGCTTTCGATAAGTTACCATGCAATCAAGGCAGCGGATTATAATCCGGCACAGGCTTTAAGGTATAAATAATGTAATCTTATAACAAAAATTTATTTGTAATATCTACAATTCTCTCCAATATTATATTTTCAGGAGACTATATTGCATTTTACGATTATCCCGACGTTTCCCTTCAGCATAGCCCAAACAGGACAATAGGCTACAAAATAAAAAGCAGCCCTGAAATGAGGGCTGCCCTTTTATATTTTGAGTAAATTACTTACCCTTGTTCAAATATTCTTATATACTAAAACTTCAGGGCCACACCAAGATTCAGATAAACAATACCTACTCCCAATTCAGCCATTCCGGCAAATTTGTCACTGAAGTAATATCTTCCGCCTACGAACCAGGCAAAAAGAACACCTCCGGATGATGCACTGTAATCATATCCATAAATTGCCGTACCATACTCCTTTGATGATGCAACATTAAACCCAAGAGCAACTCCCGTATAAGTATCCAGCTTATCAACAAGCGGATAATGGAATGTGCCGCGAGCTGCCAGATAAAAATTTGAGTACTTCCATCCCCATCCTGAGTAATCCCACTTATGTGATGAATAAGCAACATAACCTCCGACTCCTATGGATCCTTTGTCAAGCACACCATCCTTGACACCTACTTCAAATGAGGCAGATATAGGCGGCACCGATGTTTTGTAATATGTTCCCGTATAAAGGCCGGAACCGAATCCTATTCCTAAATTCAAGACTTTGTCCCCTTTAGCAAAAGTAGATTCCTGAGCCAGCAGCTGAGTTAGTGAAAAAGCAATGACAACGATAAATAAAGTAAATTTTTTCATAGTAAAGATGTATTAGTAGTTTTTAATAAAAACAAAGAATTTTATATTTTGTTTAACCTTATAAAACTTTAAAAAAAAGTTACAAAACCTGTCTTATGTCAACTACCATTTATCCAAACTGTGAGATATTAAAGCCAGCGATAACCTCTCACCAAAACAGATCTTAAATTTAAATAATTATTCATATTTATAACTCTTAAATTCTTTTTTTTTGACCAGTGATTAAGAGTTTGCATTTATTATGTAAGAACAGGTATCTATCACAATTGTTTTGAAATTAAACTAAGAAAGAGGAAAATCACGATAATTCTATTAAAATATCTTGCAATGATCCCGGTTTGGTCTTAAAAGTTGCCATCAGTTGTGTCAGCTGTTGATCAGAGAAGATATCAGGGCACCTGATATGAAATTGAGCAGCCGGTTATTTTTTTGATCTTCGGGCTGACGGCTGATATAATTCTGTATGCCAAACAGGCAACCATTTACAATATTGAAAAATGACCGATTAAAAATTTATATAGAAAATAGAGTTTTTGAAAAAAATATAATATATTTATGTTGAAGAAAACTACATTTAATTTATTTTGATATGATTCTCTTTTCTATTCAAACGATTCATATCATGAAATTTAAACTATTTGATTTTTTAACCATTTATTAATTGATCCCCTATGAAAAAACTATTTGTTTCAGTTTTTCTTGTATTATTTGCAGGTTTTAGCATATATGCAAATGATGCCGATCTTTTTAAGATTGATTATGATGCTGTTCATTCAGAGTTTGCAGGATTAGATCAGCTGGCAGGCATGGTTATGGCCAATTCGGAATTGACCTTTACTGTATTGCAGTTGACTAATGAAAATCTATTGGAATCCCTGAAACTTGTTCCGGAAAGTGCCCTCCAAAATGGAGAGAAGAATCCGGTTCTTGGCATTCCTTCATTCCTGTGGGGTTGCGGCCTTGGTGTGGTCGGGCTTCTGGTGGTATATATTGTCAGCGATAAAGACAAGGATGAAACAAAGAAGGCAATGTGGGGATGTATCGCATCTACTGCTGTAGTTGTAATTATTGATGTAATCTGGTGGTCTGCAATCTGGGGATCTACCGGAGCGATCTAGTTTTGACATTGAAGAAAAGAGTACATCAAAAATAATTTTTGATGTACTCTTTTTGTTTTAAATGATAGGATTTTAAGATGTAATTTCTATTTTTGGCAATAGTGTTCGCTGAATGAATTTACATAACATCTTTAAGGTGATAAAACAACTTTGCTACCTGCTCCTGCCCTTCTCCCTGCTTTATCCAGATCCTCAGTATTTTTTCAGAATCAGTACAGATTTCATTATAAAAGCCAAATACCCGACAGGGGAACAACAACTGACTATCGGAAAACTATTTTTTGATAAAAATGTAAAACAGATTGTTTACGAAATAAGTTTCCCTGAAAAAGAAATGTGGGTCCAGAAAGATACGGTCCTCTACAAAATTGTTAATTATAAAGTCATTGATAAGCAGCGCATTCCAACCGGGATTGAATTTTCCATATATAATTTGGTATTAAATGGGAATCTCTCAGATTATGGTTTAAAAAAGACAAAATTCAGAATTAAAAAAGTGGAGAAGAGCGACAATAATGTAATTTCAACATGGGAACCACCTCCCGAATTAAGAAATATGATTGGGGCTATTCTCTTATCCGATATAAACCAACAGCTTAACGGAATTGTCATAAAAGACAGTAAAGGTGAAATTATAAGCAGACAATTCTTCAGAAATTATGTAAGAGTAAGCGGTCTCTCTTTTCCCCAGGAGATTATAAGAGAAACCTATACTAACGGGCAAAAAGTTTATGAATTAACTACTTTTACCAACATCTTAATAAACGACTTATCCGGTGAGAATATTTATAACTTTAAAATTCCTGGTAACTAACCGGATTCCCCGGATAGTCTATTTTAATGTTATCCTTATTACCATAAATTTGAATTATTGCTGTTCGCAAAACCTTTATAATCCAGTGAATAGCGAAAAATATGCAGAATATCTCACCTCCAGCAAACAATTTGCCCTCGCAGCCGAGGAGTACGAAAGACTGATTTTTTTTAATGATAATAATATAGCCTTTAAATACAAGCTCATTAACTCATACAGGCTCGCCGGTGAATTAAGAACAGGTACTGACCGGCTCTATTCATTTTACGGAGATTCGATCTACTCAATCCCCCGGAGTCTGGCGAAAGAATATATGAAATTGGAGTTATTACAAGATTCACTTTCGATTGCAGATAAATTTCTTCATCAAAATAATACGCTATCATCTGATGAAAAATTAATTTTTCAGTGCTGTCAATCTCTTTTAAGTGGTAAATATCCCGAAGCCAAACTTTACATGAACAGGTATGCTGATAATAACCTCAATATGGCTACAAGTATCTTTAAATTAACCGAGAGTGCACAAAAAACAAAATTCAAAAGTCCGCTTTTAGCAGCAGGCTTGTCAGCTATCGTTCCTGGTACAGGAAAATTCTATACAAAAAACTGGAATGACGGAATTTTTTCTTTTTTGTTCGTCGCAAGTAATGTGTGGCAGGCATATAGGGGATTTAGTGAACATGGTTCTAAAAGTGCATATGGATGGACTTTTGCCGGTCTTTCAGCCAGTTTTTATATTGGAAACATTTTCGGAGCTGTAAAAGCAGCCAGACGATATAATTACAAGAAAAGAAATGATATTAACGATCAGGTATACGAAATTATACGTTCTGATAGTTTTTAGTCTGATTTTATTACAAAAACTACCGGCGCAGAATTTTGAAGAAACAATAAATTTCGCTGATAATCAATTAAATTCAGGAAATTTAACAACTGCATTAAAAACATATCAAAGAGCGCTCTTCTTTAGCGAAGGCAGAAAAAATCAGTATTTGTTCAGCCAGATAGCTGAAATTTCATTTATTAAAATGGACTATGAAACTGCCCAGAAGTACTATGGACTGGCTTATAATCAGTCAGATAATGACAGTTTGAAAAATGTTTTTCTTTTTAATAAAGCAGCCTGCCAGATCCTGAATAAAAATTTTCAGTTTGCCATAATAGATTTACTATCAGTATCTGATACATCAGGAGGTGTACAAAACCGATTAAACTTTTACCTTGGTACCTGCTATTTTGGTTTAGAAGATTTCAGTAATGCTTATATGTACTTCCAGGCCTGCATTGACGTTAAGGATAAAAAAGCCCTGACAAATTTATTTACCAAAAAGAATTTATTATCGCCTTCACCAAAAAAGGCAAGAATAATGAGTATTATTATTCCAGGTTTGGGTCAGGCGTATTCCGGAGATCTTAAGTCTGCTTTAAATTCATTGCTCCTAACCTCCGGTTTAATTGTATTAGCTATTAATATAGGTATTAATTATCAACCTATTGATGCAGTTATTTCTATATTGCCATGGTATCAAAGATATTATACGGGTGGTTATATCAAATCAGAAGAAATTGCCAGAAGAAAAAGAGCCTCGAAAAGGAATGAAGTCTATACCAAAATTTTAAAAATTATAAATACTAATTCAAATTAAGGTTAATCTTACATCTAGAAATGCTTTATCTCTTATGAAAATTCCAGGCACCTTCGGAGTATCTGTTTTTCTGGTAATTTTTTTTGTTTTAGTGCCACAAATGAAGATTTGCGCTCAGGATGGTAAGCAAAATGATGAAAGTTATCTGCTCAATAACTTCTTCAACGACCTTTACAATTGCTCATTCTCAAAAACTGATTCTTTGATAGTTGAAATGAGTAAATCTAATGTTGATGAAGCCACAATTTCAAATATAAAGGCGAATCTTGCCTGGTGGAAAATATTAAGCGGGGAGGATATTGAAAAAAATATAAAAAGTTGTAATTCAGATATTGATGAATCAATACGGTTAACCAGTGATAAAAGTGATATAAACTCATTGTTAAATAGTATCTACTCCTATTCCTTAAAATCCCGGCTTGAAAACCATAATGGTAACTCAATAAAATCATTTATTTACTTTTACAAATCAATTTCTTTAATTGAAAAATGCAGGTCGGAATCAGGTCAGGATGAAAAGCTCAAGTTAGCATTAGGATTATATTATTATTCTATCTATTACATTAAGAATGAACATTCTGTCCTCAGACCTTTTTTCTTTCAGTTTCCCGATGGCAATAAAGCATTGGGTCTTGCTTACCTTACAGAGTGTTCCGCTTCTGATAATGAAATGGTCCGAACAGAAGCAAATTATTTTTTATTTAAAATTTATACCTATACTGAAAAAGATTATTTTAATGCCTTTAAGTATATTCAATTTTTGACTCAACAATATCCTAAAAATCTGATTTATAGTTTAGAGCAATTAAAACTCTTACTCCTGATGAAAAAACCTTATGAAGCTAATATCTTAAAAGATGAGATCAATGAAGAAATCAAGTATGCTGATTATTTAAATAATCCACAGAAAATTCATTTTTTAAATCAAATACGGGAAATTACAAAAAATCAGAATTAAATTAAATCACCGGTATGAAACTATTAACTATCCTTGTGTTCGTAATTTTAGAACTTGAAGTGTTTGGTCAACATCAGGAAGATATAAAGAAATTTGAAAATCTTTTTGCTGAAAATATTCAGCCTCATCATTGGCGTGAACAATTAAAAGACAATAAAAATGAATTAAGTTTCATTTTCTCCTCATTTTTCGTTGTATACAAAGAAATAATTTCCTCTCAGGATATCGATGCCTGTGTTTTTACCCCATCATGTTCCGTCTATGCTTTAGAATGTATAAAAAGGAAGGGAGTACTGGTTGGCTATTTTACTGCAGTTGACAGGATTACCAGATGTAATCCCGGGCGTCACAAAAACCTTCCTTTAGATCCGGTGACAGGTAAGTATTCTGATCCTGTGGAATGATTTACTCTTTCATTCAAATATTTTTTACCATTGAACCGGATCAGCAATTCCGTGAGAAACAAAAATACAGATACTGTATTAAAACAGCAGCTAATTATCCCGGATCATCTGCCCAGCTCTTTGCAGCACGCACGGCACGATGCCACCCTTTCAGACAGGATTGTATGGCTGATGTTCCGAGCTGAGGTGAGAAAATCCGGTCTGTTTTCCAATGCGTTTTCAGCTCTTTTATCCCGTCCCAGAAATTTACTGCCAGGCCAGCCAGATAAGCTGCCCCCAGAGCTGTTGTTTCGGTGATTTCAGGGCGTGCAACTTTTGCTTGAAGGAGATCTGCCTGGAACTGCATAAGAAGGTTATTTGCCGTAGCTCCTCCATCAACACGCAATTCACTGATATTTATTCCGGAGTCATTCTGCATGGCCAGCAAAACGTCCAAGGTCTGATATGCAATACTTTCAAGTGCGGCTCTGGCGATGTGGGCTGAAGTTGAACCTCTTGTAAGGCCAACAAGTGTTCCCCGGGCATGCTGGTTCCAGTGTGGCGATCCAAGACCTGCAAAAGCCGGCACAAAATAAACGCCATCGCTGCTGCTGACAGTTGAGGCAAGCTTTTCGACATCTTCAGATTTCTTTATAATGCCGAGTCCGTCCCTCAGCCATTGAACCACTGCTCCTGCTATAAAAATACTCCCTTCAAGGGCATATTGAGTCTCATTTCCAATCTTCCATGCCACAGTCGTTAATAATTGACTACCCGATTCAATAGGCCTGCCACCTATATTCATAACCATAAAACAGCCTGTCCCATAAGTATTTTTAACCATTCCCGGCTCAATGCACATCTGCCCGAAAAGAGCAGCCTGCTGATCACCGGCGATGCCTGCAACAGGTATTCCCTTAATCAGACTGTATGAGGTTTTCCCATACAGCTCACTGGATGAACGAACCTCTGGAAGCATACTTACCGGTATATCAAACAGAGTCAGCAATTCTTCATCCCATTTCAAAGAGTGTATATTGAACAGCATGGTCCTGGAAGCATTTGAGACGTCGGTGAGATGTAACTCTCCCCGTGTCAGGTTCCATACCAGCCATGAATCTATTGTACCAAATGCCAGTTGGCCTTCATCAGCCAGTTTTCTGACACCCCCTACATTATCGAGAATCCATTTGATTTTGGTGGCAGAAAAATATGCATCGGTAATCAGGCCTGTCTTTTCGACGATCATCCGGCTTCTCCCTTCTGCCTTAAGGGCATCGCATAAATCCGCCGTCCGCCTGTCCTGCCACACAATAGCATTATAAACCGGTTTCCCTGTTCTCCTGTTCCAAACCACAGTGGTCTCACGCTGATTTGTAATCCCAATGGCCGCTATGTCAGAGCTGTCCAGTCCTGCCCTCTTTATAGCTTCAAGCGTCACTCCTGATTGTGTCGACCAGATCTCTTCAGGATTTTGCTCCACCCAGCCGGGTTTTGGATAATATTGTGTGAATTCCTTCTGCGCAGCAGCGCAAGGCAGTCCGTTATGATCAAAGATAATTGCACGGGAGCTGGTGGTGCCCTGGTCCAATGACAGGATGAAGTCCTTCATAGGTTTAAATATTTTGACCGAATGTCAGCTTATCAGATATAATTTTTAACCAGATTCCCATATGCTTCCACCTGATCTTCAACCCATTTATCATTATATCCCATCTCGGAAGCCATTATACGGGCAACATAGGCCGCAATATCCAGGCTGGCCCTCGCATTCAGGAATAATGCCCTGGATCTCCTGGCAAGCAGGTCATCCAGATTAAGAGGCATTTCATTCCTGCAGATCCAGATCATCTCAGCCAGGGTATATGGCAGTCGCGGGTCAATCTTAAGCCCCGATTCAGGATTCTCCCTGATCATTGTTTCTATTTCCTGCAAGCCGTCTCCATAAATTCTCAAACGATCCGATGTACTTCCGTTATATGATGCAACCAGCTTAAGATCCGAAGTAATGCATTTTCTTTTTTCAAGCATTTCTGCCCTGATTGCACGGTCAATCGTCTCTTCAGCCATTCTCCTGTAAGTAGTCCATTTACCGCCTATTATGGTAAGCAGTCCTGAAGGAGAAAGGGAGATCTTATGCCTTCTCGATACTTCCCTTGTTGAAGAAGGATTATCCGGATCAGCGGCAAGGGGACGCAATCCGGCAAAAATACTGAGAACATCTTCACGTAAGGGTGGTTTAGAAAGGTATTTCTCTGCAGTTCCCAGAATAAAGCTTACCTCCTGGTCCAGCGCAATAGGCTCAGAACTTATCATGCCGACAGGTGTATCGGTAGTCCCGATAACGATTTCATCATACCATGGGATTACAAAGAGTACCCTTCCATCGTCGGTTTTAGGTATCATTATGGCTGAGTCACTGTTAAGGAAAGATTTCTCCAGAACAAGATGCACTCCCTGACTTGGCTTGATCGTAGGTTTTGAATCCGGATCGTCCATTAAGTGAAGATCGTCGGCAAAAACGCCGGTGGCGTTGATTACAACTCTTCCCTTTATATTGAAAAGCTCTCCGGTAGGGACATCCTTTGCTGTTACCCCTTCAATTTTGCCACCCTTATTCTTCAGGAACCCTGTGACCCTCACGTAATTAAGTGCCACTCCTCCTTTCGCCACGCAGGCTCTGGCAAGGGATACAGCCATTCTTGAATCATCGAACTGACCGTCATGGTATACTACCCCTCCCTTTAATCCGGATGATATCAGTTGTGGCAGTCTTTTCAGCGTCTCTTTCCGGTTTAGGAAGTATGATTTGCCGAGACTAAGGCTTCCTGCCAGAAGATCGTAAAACTTAAGACCCGTTGTATATATAAATGCATCCCACCAGGTATATACAGGAATTATAAATTCCTGATCTGAAGTGAGATGAGGTGCATTCCTGAGCATCAGGCCCCGCTCATGCAGAGCCTCCATAACCAGAAGGAGATCTCCCTGGGCCATGTATCTTACACCTCCATGGACAAGCTTTGTACTACGTGATGATGTTCCGCTGGCGAAATCAGATTGTTCCAGCAGAAGTATGCTATACCCCCTCGATGCTCCGTCAAGAGCTATTCCCATTCCCGTAGCGCCGCCTCCGATTACTATTATATCCCATGCAAAATCTGACTTCTTTCGCAGCTCTTCTATTAAAACATTGCGGTTCATCCGGATCTGATTGGTAATGTCAGAAGAATTCCCTCTTTCTCTATTATGGGAACTTCAGGCAGACCGGCGCAGTGATTTTATAATCACCGGATGGTCCGACAGGAAGTCCTGTCTTTTCATCTATACTGAACAGGGCTATATTATCTGAATTCTGGTTTCCGACCAGTAAAAGTTTCCCCGAAGGATCTATTACAAAATTCCTTGGCCATTCGCCTCCGCATGTGGTATGTCCGGCAAGGGTTAATGTGCCATCGGGACCCACTTTAAAGGTTACTATCGTATTTTCACCTCTGTTGGAGCCATAGAGAAATTTATCATTTTTCCCGAAGTGAATGTCGGCACAGTAGGATTTTCCGTCGAATCCCGCTCTGAGGGTTGACACAGTCTGAACCAGATGGAGTTCACCATTCTTGTTTACATTAAAGAATGTGATGGTTGAATTGAGCTCATCAATTACATATAGTCTGGAACCATCCGTATTAAAAACAAAATGTCTTGGACCAGAGCCTTTTGGCAGTTTTGCTATCCCATTGGGTATTTGGGTCAGTTTCCCATTAACTGCATCAAAATCAAAAATCACAACCCTGTCGAGTCCGAGGTCAGTTAAGTAAACATGTTTTCCTGAAGGATCAAATGCGACCATGTGGGCATGGGAGACAGCGTCTCCGTCTCCCCTGTAAACTATTGTATCTGTTACGCTTACAGGAATTCCGTTATGATCGAGTTTAACAACACTTACTGAACCGCCCGAATAGTTAGCAAGAAATAAGTAATCATCGCCGGGGGAGATTGCAATAAAGGCAGGTCCCCCATTAGGAACAGCCAGATCACCAATTTTAGTTGTAACACCTGTTTTGGCATCATATTTCAGGGCGGTCACCCCGCCTCCTTTGATGCCTTTGAATTTCATGACTTCATTCGCTGCATAGATGAAACCGCCTTTCTTTGACAAACAGAAATATGAAGGGTTTGGACCAGCATCATTTGAAGATATCAACTTGAATGTCCCCTTGTCACGGTCAAGATCAAAAATCATGAATCCCTTCTGCGAATCCTTGGTATAACAGCCGGCAAAAAACCGGATCTGAGCATTTGACACAGAGAATGATGACATCAGCATTAATAAAGCCGCACAGATCATTAGAAAACTTTTTTTCATTTTAAATACATTTTTTATTTACTAAAAATTATCGCATTCACGGTAAGCCTCTATAACACGTGCCTCACCTTCTTTTGATCTGTCGCTTAATCCATGTTCCATGCAGATCACGCCTTTGTAATCCTTGCTATAAATATGCTTGAAAACATTTTTGTAATTGATCTCACCGGTGCCAGGCTCATTGCGACCCGGAGTATCCCCGCAGTGGAATGTTGCAATCTCAGCCCATGCGGCATCAATATTTGGAATAAGATTACCTTCGGTTATCTGCTGATGATACAAATCCTCGTTGATCTTACATGATGCCCTGTTCACTGCCCTGCATATTTCATAAGCCTGTGGCATTCCATTCAGGAATAATCCGGGATGGTCATGAAGAGTATTCAGTGGTTCAAGAACTATCGTCAGTCCGGATGGTTCCACAACATCGCAGCAATACCTAAGATTATCTACCACATTTGCAGTCTGATAATCCCTGTGGAGTCGCTCATCATACCTGCCCGGAACAACCAGTGCCCATTTAACACCTGTTCTTTTAAAGATTTCAATACCCTCTTTCATTTTTTGTATCAGCATCGCCCGGGTATCATCATTGTTATTGACAAAAGAGGTCACCTTAAAATCAGCATAAAGAACAAATGGTCCGAGTTCCATACCCCTCCGCTGGATCTCGCCGGCAATTTTCACCTGATCTTCAACCGGTCTGCCCATCAGTCCGTTGTCAAACATAGCTCTGAAACCCATATCGTAACAGAACTTAATGTTATCGATCAGATCTTCTCCGGCATGTTCTTTAAACATTCCGAAATAAGGTGCGTATTTCAGTTTGAACGGGACAACCGGATCTGAAGCTTTCTGCTTTCTTCCGGACTCCGTCCTGCCAAAAACTGCAGGAGCAGCTAAAATAGCGGCTCCTGTGGTAGTGGCTTTCTTTATGAAACTCCTTCTCGAGTTATCCATATTGAATAATCTGTTTGATTCTGCTCAGAGGCTTAAATATTCTCTCCTGGTTTTGGAATATAAGGCAATCCCGGAAGGGGTACATCCTTAGGTATATCAACCGGACCGAATACGAACACTTTTGGTCCGAGTTTGAGATCTGAGTTCATCATCTCCTCGTAGGAGGTCTCTTTACCGGTATATGCTGAAATTCTGCCCATTATTGCCGTCAGGGTTGAAATTGCAGTATTCTCCAGCTCATTGAAAGGTTTTCCTGTACGAATAGATGTGACCAGATCGATATGTTCCTGAACATATGGATCAACACTCACATTGTCAGTCGGCTTTCCATCCTTATCAAGAGGGTATTGATATTTCCAGATCTCGTTGCCGGCAAGGTCAAGTACTGTATTGCGGCAATTGGTAGAACCTTTGGAACCCTGAATTCTTTCCGATACATTATTTACGCAGCCATTTATCTGCCGGCACATGCTATGAACGTGAATTCCGTTTTCAAATGTATAGTCAACGCTGAAATTGTCATATTGGTCTCCAGTTACACGGCGTATTCTTGATCCGAATGCAACAGCCTTCACCGGATGGCTTCCCGTGAACCAGTTTATAACATCCAGGTTATGCACATGCTGTTCTACGATATGATCACCTGAGAGCCATGCCCAGTTTACCCAGTTGCGTATCATATATTCCATCTCGCTCCAGCTTGGATTCGGATCCCGGTGCCATAGTTTACCACCGTTCCACCATGCATTGCCACCTGTTATATCGCCAATGGCGCCCTCGGCAATCTGCTGCCAGCTGGCAACATAATCGCGCTGATGACGGCGTTGTGTACCTGTTGCTATGCTCAGATCCATTCCTTTTGCCTTGAGTGCTGTTGCCATAACTGATCTGGCACCCACCGGATCTACACATACAGGTTTTTCCGAAAAAATATGTTTTTTAGCCTGTACTGCTGCAGCCAGATGGTCGGGACGAAAGAAAGGAGGCGTAGCCAGAATTACCATGTCAACACCTGCATCGAGAACTTTCTGATATGCATCAAATCCTACAAAACAGTTCTCGACGGGTACATCCTGTCCTTTTTCCTTCTTAATAGCGGCTCTGCAGGCATCAATACGATCCTGGAAGGTATCTCCCAGAGCAACTATCTGCAGGTTGGGTCCGGCACTTAAAAAATTGATAGCTGCACCGGTGCCGCGGCCGCCACAACCAATTAGTCCTGCTTTAAGTACAGGTCCGTCAGGAGCCTGGTCAAGCATGGTTGGAACTGCTACAACTTTTTTTGTTTCACGTGCGCATCCGGTTATGAATGTTGGGACCACAACGCCTGCCACACCCACAGCTGCAGCTGTACCAAGAAAGTTACGTCTTGAAATACTGGATTTTTTCATGATTAAACTTAATTTAAATATAATATGTTGTTAATAATTTGTTCGAAGTTGCTGTTTCCGTAAATATAGGTAATATATGAAAAATCATTCACCTGTCTATTAATGTTCTGCAACAGGTACAGGATTCTCTTCTCTTATAAAGATAATAAATGTAATCATAAGAATGAGTGAGAAAATTGTAGTGAAACCCCAGATACTGTTCCAGTCATATACAGTTATTACATCCGAATTATCCTTGAAAAGAGTTATTATTCCTCCATCTATCAGATTACCAATAAGAAGACCCACTCCGAATGTCATCAGAAAAATAAATCCCTGTGCCTGTGCTTTAAGTTCAGCCGGAGCTTTCTTATCAATATATATCTGGCCTCCGACATAGAAAAATCCGAAAATAAGGCCGTGGACAAGAATACCTATATAGTACATCCATTGCTGGTCAAAAATGCCTCCCAGGTATAATGACAGATATCGTAACAACATAGCCACAAGACCCAGTATCATTACCTTTCGTAACCCAAATCTCTTAATTGCAGGCGGGACAAGCAGAATAAAGCCCATTTCCGCAAGAATTCCCCAGTTTATTGTTATAGTAATAAACTCCGTTTTAATATTCAACAGGAACTCTGAGAAGTATGACCAGTACATTGCAAATGAGATGAGTGAAAGAAATGACAAAATAATAAAAAAGGCGAAGTTCCTGTCTTTCATCAGACGTAATGTGCCGAGGCCGAAGGCATCAATTAAGGAACCTTTCTTACCTTTGGCAGCCGGCGGTGTATCAGGAAGTGTGAGATTGAACAAAGCTGCCACAACACCGATACCGGCACCACAGTAAAACGGAAGATGAGTTCCATCAAACCGAAGATGGAATAGTTGTACTGCCACCAGACTGAATACCCCTGAAGCAACATGTCCTACAGAACCGAACACCCTGATCCGGGGAAATTGCTCTGAAGGAGAATGAGCCATTGCAATAGCACTGGTAAGGCTCCATGTAGGCATATAAAACAGCATTGTCAGCATCAGGAAGAGCAGGATGAGATCAGGATTTCTTGTACTGGCAGCCAAAAGCAGGAATATGCTGTTGAGAATGTTCAGCACAAACAGGACCTTTCTGTCCCGAATAATATCGGTCAGCAACCATTCCTATCAGGGGGGAAGCCATGCATCCTATAGCCATTGAGCTAAGGATCAGTGACTTTCTGAAGATCAGGAACATGGAGATTTGTAAGGTAAGCAGCAAGAGGCATCCACCATACAGCATACATCATGTATTGAAAGAACATCATTACATACAAACGGTATCTTGACATAGGTGAGGTTATAGGTTAATTTTCATCAATGCATCGTTCATAAAGATAACAGTTTGTTCAATCTGACAATCTATTGTGAAATGATAATAATGCAAGTGCCAAATTTATTACCCAAATATGCAAAAGTCTCTAAACCAGGTCAGCTCTTCAACTATTCACTCTTCCCGGTTTTTGCATCAAATTCACATACAACTCTGAATCCTACGTTGTAACAGTCGGAATACCACCATATGCTTTTAGGCATCTGCGGATCGGTCCTGAGCCAGGCATCAGTCCGTGTATAGTCCCTTGCTGCACTTCGCAAATCATCGGCAGTGCTGTTGAACGATCCACCTCTTGTGACATGTTCCTTTCCTTCTTCCGGACCTTTTGGATCCTTTACCGGTCCACCGGGATATTTGGAATAAGTATCGGGCTGGTACCAGTCTGAACAGAATTCAGCCACATTACCTGCCATATTTTTCAGCCCGAAAGGATTCGGCTTCACCTTATCCGGTGGTTGTGTCTTTGTCGGGCTGTTGCCTCTATAAATCACATATGTATTAATGACCGCTGTATCATTACCGGAAAACCTGGCTCTTAATCCTCTCTTCAGGAATTTCTCAGGATCACCGGGAAAGAAATAAGGAGTCGATGTGCCAGCCCGGCAGGCATATTCCCATTCAGCCTCGGTAGGCAGACGGTAAGTCTTACCGGTGACAGAGCTTAACCATTTACAATAGGTCTCTGCTGCATGGTATGAAAATGAGATCGCAGGCCTCTGTCCCATCCCCCAGCCCTGATCAGGCTGACCATAGGGTGGCGTAGCTCCCGTTATTGCGTCAGCATCTTTTGAAATCCTGTTTCTCAGACCCTCAGTATCCGTTGTGCGACCCTCGGCAGCTGTCTGAACATAAAAAGCAAGATACTCGTCCCAGCTGACCTCTATTTCTGCCATGAAAAATGGACTTATTTCAACATCCCTGACCGGACCTTCATCAGCTTTTCTGTAAGGTTCACTTTCCGGACTTCCCATTTTAAAGCTTCCTCCCGGGATAGCAATCATATTGAATGAGACTGTCGATTTCGGAATTTTCTCGGTATAGCTCTTAAAATCAGTGACCCTGGCAGGCTCTGTAAAAATCTCCTTAGCAGCTGAAGAGACCTTCCCGAAAGTGGCATTACTGCCATGAGTGTATCCTTCAATATAATGTCCAGCATTCAGATGACAGTTTATGCAATGCAGCTCCTCTTTTTTCTTTGTCTGAGTGTAATACAGGTGCGCATCTTCGCCTGCTTTTGTAAGCTTTGCCGGAAATAGATTTTCATGACATTTGACACAACTGCTGTTATAAACATATGCCCTTGCAACTTCAAGTCTTTTACGGTCTTCCCAATTAAATGAAGCAGAGTCTTTAGTCCAGTAGCTCCATAAATCCCTGAACCCAGTAGTTGCCTTTGCCCATAGATAACCATGTCCGGCCGGTGGAAGATGACATTCAACGCAAGCCACCCTGTAACCAGACCTTGTATCGTAATGGACGGATTTTTTCCATGCTGCATCAGCCATGGGATGTATGTGGCAGGATATACAATATTCGTTGGTGGAGGTTGAATGGATTGCCTTACCGGTTCCGACAATTATCAAAGCTCCTGCTATCAGACCGGGGACAAACCACTTAAGAAATTTCTTCATAAATAATAAATTATGAGGCCTAAGATAAAGAATTATCTTTCATGGGTATCACACTGTGATTGTTTTCACAAGTGAAAAAAAGTTAAAAATGTCTAATATATTTTTACAATCTAGCTGACAGATGTTTTTTACCACGAAGTTACTCAGAGTTTCACGGAGTTTCACTGCAACCTTGTCCATCAATCTCTGACTCCTCATCCCCGGCCCTTTGCAAATGCCCGATGGTCTGACAAGGCTGACCCTTATTTATTGTATTCATCGAAAAAGTCATTCCCCTTATCGTCGGTGATAATAAATGCAGGCATATTTTCGACTCTGATTTTTCTTACTGCTTCCATGCCAAGCTCCTCGAAGTCAACAATTTCAACTGATTTTATGTTTTCAGCTGCAAGTACAGCAGCTGGTCCTCCGATGGAACCCAGGTAAATACCTCCGTATTTCCTGCATGCATCTATCACCTGTTTACTTCTGTTGCCCTTTGCCAGCATGATCAAAGAACCGCCCAGTTTCTGGAACTGATCAACATAAAGATCCATACGGCCGGCTGTTGTAGGGCCAAAGCTTCCTGATGGCATGCCTGCGGGTGTTTTTGCAGGTCCGGCATAATAAACCGGGTGATTTTTAAAGTAGTCAGGCATTGGCTTTCCTTCATCAATCATCTTTTTAATGCGTGCGTGAGCAATATCCCTGGCAACGATAAGTGTACCTGTCAGACTTAACCTGGTTTTCACAGGATATCGGGTCAACTCTGCCAGGATCTCAGCCATAGGCCGATCCAGGTTGATCTCAACAGGTTTCTCGAGCTCGGGAGCTTTTTCAGGCATGAACCTGGCAGGATTTTTCTCCAGCTCCTCCAGGAATATACCCTCCCTGGTGATCCTTGCCTTTATATTCCTGTCAGCACTGCAGCTTACACCCAGTCCAACCGGGCACGATGCTGCATGCCTGGGAAGACGGATAACCTTCACATCGTGGACAAAATATTTACCGCCAAACTGAGCACCCACCCCATATTCATGACAGATCTGCTCAATTCGCTTTTCCCATTCAATATCACGGAAAGCCCTTCCCGTCTCATTCCCGCTAACAGGAAGATTATCCAGGTAACCGGCCGAGGCCTCCTTTACCGCCTTAAGAGTTGCCTCTGCGGAAGTTCCGCCGATAACCAGCGCGAGATGATAAGGCGGACATGCGGATGTGCCAAGGTCTTTTATCTTTTCCTTCACGAATTTTATCAGCGATTCCTCATTCAGCAGCGATTTTGACTGCTGATAAAGAAAAGTTTTATTTGCTGATCCTCCACCCTTTGTAATAAACAGAAACTCGTAGGCCTCACCTTCCTTTGAATATATATCTATTTGTGCCGGCAGGTTTGTTCCTGTATTCTTTTCGTCAAACATTGAAAGCGGGACGATCTGTGAATATCTCAGATTCTTATCCCTGTAGGTTTCAAATATACCTCTTGAGAGATACTCAGCATCGTTCGCACCTGTCCAGACACGCTCTCCCTTTCTGGCAATTACGATAGCAGTGCCGGTATCCTGACACCATGGCAGATCTCCTTTAGCGGAAATAACCGTATTCCGGAGCATAACGTAGGCAACAAACCTGTCATTATCTGTGGCTTCAGGGTCTTTAAGAATTGAAGCCAGCTTTTCCAGATGAGCGGTTCGCAGATAAAAAGAGATATCAGCGACAGCTTCCTTTGCAAGCAACTCAAGGCCTCTGGGATCGACCTTTAATATCTCCTTCCCGTCAAATTCCGTTGTTTCTACATAATCTTTTGTTAACAGACGGTAGCTGGTGTCATCTTTTGCAAGCTGAAAAGGAGTTTCATAAGCAAATTCCGGCATAATAAATGATATTTAATTATTAATTGGATAAAGTAGCGGCTGGATTTATTACATAAAAATACGCTATTAAGCTTAAAGTAATTCAATCGACTTGCAAATATGATGTAATGAAAAATCCTTCACCTGAAATCCCAAAGTAATGAGAGAATCAGATCTCCTGTTTATTTTGGGGAGATTACCTTCAAGGTCACTGCTCCTTCAAAAATGTCTCCTGTCTTAAGTGGTCTTCTCTCCGTCTCAAGATGTGAAGCAAAAAATATTTCGGCTCCGCCATTTGAATAATCAGCAACCAGAAAATCAATTGAATTATTGTTCACAAATGACCGGAAAGATTGTTTCCCGTCAGAAATGACTGCAATGCCGGTTTTGTCAGATCCGGTCAATGCAGCCCAGTATATATCACTCTTCGTCGATCTGAAATCATTTGTTCCGAGTGAATTTGCATCATGCCGCCATTCATCTGAAGGTTTAATACCCGGTTTGTCCATATAAAAGGCGTCAGCCGGGAAAGGGACTGCATTGCCATTTATCCTGCCGATATGCCATTCAGGGTATGATGACCAGTAACCTTTCCGGTACCAGCTCATAAACTCATTTGACAAGGGAACGGAGAAAACTAGTCCTGCCTGCCTGGGATTAACATCCGATGTGACTGTAAATCTATATCGGGTCGTCAGCGACCCATCCCTGGGGAAACAATAGTTCAATACTATTTCAGCCTCTTTGTAAGTGCCTTCAACAGTTACTTGTACTGTATCCTCAAGTATCTCTGAATAAACAGAATCCACTCTCCAGTCCGCACAAGTGTTGTTTATAAAGGGTATATTGATACTGTGTTCTGTTTTGCACTCTTCGCTGTGCAGCGGAAGGATCATAAGCTCCGCACCTCTGGTCAGTACAGTATCTGCCTTGTAAACAGCAGCGACAATCTTACCCATTGCTTTGTCAAATGTCCATTCAACATCACCTGCCGAAATGTGAATGAATTTTACATCCTCTGATCTTGTTACCCCGTTGCCCCCGTACACCCTGAATGGGAAATTTTCCCGCTTTATCTGTCCTATCTCAAATGTTGATTCATCAATTAGTAAATTATAAGGAGAGTAAATTTTAAGTACAAGGATATTCCCGTTGACGTCTCCTTTTAGTGGCCCGATTCTCAGAATGCCTGAATTGTGAGGATAAACATTTACCATGGTAGTTCCTGTCTGACCTGCCACCTCCCACTCAAAGCGGCAATCCCCGAGATTGGTAAAGTCAAACCTGTTCTCGACAGGAAGAAGGAGTTCCCCGTCTTCAGTTAGTGAACATTTCCTGCTGCTTATAATGACAGGGGAATAGGTTTTTTTAACATGATAATATTCCGGCTTCATTCTCCTCCAGCCGTCAATAGGTCCCCATTCTCCATAACCCACAAGTTTCCCTCCGGGCAGGATAAAGGCATCATCAATTCCTGACCATAAAGCTCCGCCGAGACAGCCCTTGCTACTGTACATCTTCTCCCACATCTTATGAAATCCTTCCACCCATGCATCTCTCACGCCTGGATCTGTGGCTATCTCCTGCCGGTTGTAGGTATTCAGGTGGCAGTATTCTCCAAAGAGCAATGGCCGGTCAAAAGTTGCCGCTATATCCGGACCACCAGGGCCCGGGTAATGAATATTGGCAATAGGCATTGAGCTGCTTCCATAGTTATTATTCAAACCATAGGCCTGATCATGAAACGTTTCAGGCCGCGTAGGATCCAGGCTGTCAGCCTCTTCATGCGTGGCTTTCCAGTTATCTGTCCAGGCAGATTCGTTGGCAAGCGACCATATTATAACCCCCGGATGGTTCCTGTAAAATGTTATGGTTTCCCTCGTTGTTTTTAACAGTTCATGGCGAAGCCTGATATCCCATGCCTCCCGGAAGTTAAGCTTCAGATTTGCATTATGGCCTATCCAAACGAGAGGATTTTCCAGTTCCACATAGAATCCGGCTGAGTCGCACAAGTCAATGAATTCTTCTGCAGGAGGATAATGAGAAGTCCTTATATAATTTACATTTGCTTCCTTGTATAGTTGAACATCTTTCCTCCACAGTTCCATGTTAAGGCTCCTGCCTGTCAGGGGATATACCTCATGACGGTTGACACCATGCAGCTTTATGGGCGTTCCATTCAGAAACAATTGATTACCTGCGATTTCTAATTTCCTGAAACCTATTTTCTTTTCTATTACTTCGCTGCCGGAGGATGACGTGATCTCGAGCCTTAGCTTATAAAGTTCCGGAAACTCGGCACTCCATTTCAATGGATTACGTACATCTATTGCAATGGTTTCCCGGGATTCAGCATCAGGCTTTACCTGGTGGTCAATGGATGTGCCTGGAACAATTTTTCCGTCCGGTGAAAACAGATCTATTTTCAATGATCCGGCTTTAAGGTTCTTCGAGCTGTTTCCAAATACAAGTTCAAGCAGTAGTTTTGCATCAGTATATTGTTCATCCAGATCAGTTTTTATAAAAAGATCTGAAATATGCAGGGCAGGCACAGAGAAAATGGTAACTTTTCTCGGAATTCCACCAAGGGGATGAGCAGCATATTGTGATCCGCATGAGAGAGTGTCGGCAATTGATTCATTCATCACTCCGACTGTAAGAATATTGGCTCCTTTTTTAAGTTGTGATGTGATATCTGTTTCAAATACATTGAATCCACCGGTATGACTGACAGCTTTTTTCCCGTTCACCCATACTATCGCATCGCTGTAAACACCGTCGAACCGCAGTATTATTCTTTTTCCGGCCCATTGTTCAGGGATATTAAAGGTTGTCTGATATGCAGCTCTCACACCCTTCTGAACCTGGAATCCCTGCATGATCCATTCACCGGGCACCCTGATATTTTGCCATTCCGGATGGAAGGCAGTGGATAGAAATATTTTATTTCCCGGAGAGGGATTAAATTTCCAGGTGCCATTGAGGGTCATGGATGATCCAACCGGGACCGGGATATATTGCGACAGTGAATTTGATAATAAAAACAGCAGGAGGGAAACAGTGAAAATCAGATTCTTCATAATAGTCGGTTTTGCAGCTACCAATTTATTATAAATTGGCATGAATTACAGAGAATGTAATAAAAAAACATCACTGACAGCAGCTATTTACCTGTTATTAAACACGAAGGACTCAAAGGGATGCACAAAGGGAGGCACGAAGGATTACAGGATAACCCGCTTTATTCCGTCTTTTAGATGCACAACATTAAAATTAACCAGCAGCCCAAGCTTGCATCCAGAAAGCCTGAGATATGTGAGAATCTGTGCCATATGGAT
Organism: uncultured Bacteroidales bacterium; assembly: GCA_963789465.1. Taxonomy (GTDB): domain Bacteria; phylum Bacteroidota; class Bacteroidia; order Bacteroidales; family VadinHA17; genus LD21. Next base: position 8,051 of record CAWBLL010000014.1, on the reverse strand, counting down.
ATCAGCCAATCCATCGACTGACTTTACTTCAACGATAATCTTGTCATCTACCAGTAAATCAATTCTGTAACCTGCCTCAAGGTTAATTGTTTTATATACAAGAGGAAGTGGTTTTTGCTTCACAACCGCCAGTCCAGCCAGATTCAATTCATAAAAAAGGCATTCCACATAAACACTCTCAAGCAATCCAGGACCTAAAGCAGAATGAATTTTAAATGCACAATTTAGTACTATACTGAAAGCACTCTCAATATTTCCTTTGTGTACCTTGGTGTTTTCCATAGTGTCCTTTGTGTTTAATTAAAATACAGTTAAACTTATTTCTCTGTTTCTCTGTTTCTCTGCTTCTCTGTTTCCCTATCTCCTTAACACCGTGCAAACCTTTTTCCACTTATGGGTTTTGCCCGAATCATCGAACATGCTGATAAAGACAATATAAATACCCGTATCCACCATTGAACCATCATCAGCAACGCCATCCCAGACCAGTGATGCTTCCGGTCCGGCATAAATATTTTCCGCTATCCTCCTGACATAATTTCCTGATTCATCGTAAATTGTTACAGATACAATATTGCTGTTGCCTGTCAGATTGAAATTTATAAGAAGCATATCTTCAATTCCGTCATCATTGGGTGTAATTTTTGTGGACGACAAACTCACCATGTCAAGTGTGGGAGGCATTTCAGAATACACTGAATTACGGGCCCCCGGAGTTCCCCATCCCGAACTCCCCGATGCAGAATGCCAGTTACCCGGATCCTCCGATTCTTTTCCGGGACTGATCTTCTCAAGTGCAACACCATCATATCCGGCCAGCAGGGACGAATGCATTTTTTCGCTGTAGGAAACCTCATCTATCTTCACCAACTCCCTGCTGAAGAGGATCAGATGACCCTTATCATCAGGCATCGAAGGCAGCGAGGCTACCTCTGAAAGGAAATCAGGATTTCCGGAAAAATACCGTAACTCTACCTTTTTCATGTCTGTAGTGATTGCATAATATTCTCCCGGAAGCAAACATTGCGGCAGATCCGAAACCGGGTAAATCTGGGATGTATCACCTGATGACATATTAACTGAAACAAGTTCCAGCCTGGAGACATCAATAATTTTAGCAGAGGCATTATATAATTCTACATAATCAGGATCTCCAGGTAATGAGTTAAATAAAAGTTCATTAAAAAGAATATCACCCCGGCTTGCAGTCTCAGTCAGCCCGAAAGATTTTTTTTTCTGAATTAACCGGTTTCCGGCAAAATCGCTGATATCACCGGAATAATCAAACTGATGTAACCGTCCCTTTCCAAGCGGGTGCTTAAGTCTTACCGAGAATTGCCTGTAAAGGGGGTCAGTGGGGTAGATTGCTGACGGACAACTGTCATCAAAATATATGCTGTCAGACATCCCTGAAAGATTAAACAAAGGCTCAGGAGATCGTATAGTAATATTGAGGCTGTCGGGGGGGAACACGATCAGATCGCCCGAGAATGAATTATCAGGATTATAAGCCCTGACAGAGTTGACTTTCCCCGGAGTTCCTCCGCTTTTTGACCTGGAAGCAGTCCAGTTGCCATCGTAATTGAACGGGTAACCGGTATCGATCATCTCAAGGGCCCAGCCTCCATCTGACTTTAATTCATCCCCATACCACTCTGCGGAGTATTCTATACCGTGAATTAGCCTGTCAGCGGAATCGTACAACACCAGGACCTTACCATTATCAGTAAGCGCCGGAAAGGGTTTCAATCCTATAACCCTGCCATAGCGGGAGAATTCTGAGGTATCCGCGATGGAACATATGATAAGACTTTCAAAGGAGTCAATAATTGTCTCCGGGAAGATATATAACTGGTCGCCGGAGCCAAGCTTCCAGTTTTTAAGATTAAAGAGATTTCCTGTCCTGTTGGTAATTTCAATATATTCCCGGGGAGGGAGTGATACTTCAGGTTCCGGATCGGCCATTATCTCTGATATCACGATATCGCCAGTTTCAGGCCATACAGGAGTAAATGGAACCTGAACCTCTTTCGAACAATTACCGTTCCTGTTGCATAAATTATGTATACTCAGAATATAATCTGATCTGCTTACAAATTCAGCTGCAAATTTTATGGAATATACGGCGTCAGATTCCCTTAAAACCGAGGCCGGGGTCATAGCTTCGGGGTGGAGGGAAAAGTTGTCAGGCAGAAGGAAACTGTCATCAGGCTGGTCACTGAGTACAATTTTGATACTGTTTTTATCAGCTGCCGCACAGCTAACTATTGCAGGGACACGATTATCATGATAGAAAATTCCGTCGACACTGAGGTCATCGAACCAAAGGAGCCTGTCGCGGCTTGATGAATATTTATAGCTGAGGACCAGCCATCTGCAGGAGAACAGTTCATTGTCGAGACCAGAAGAAGTACCCAGCATATCGCCGGAGATCTGAAACAGGGATACATTCCATCTGCCATCGATTGTTCTTTCAACCGATATGCTCACAGGGTTATTGGTACCTATCATGCTCTGCCAGTTAACACCGATGCTGGCAACAACGGTAACCACGGTCCCTTTCACCTTCCATAATCGCAGTGTATCATCGTATCCGGTCAGGTTTACCCCTACAGCATAACCGTTGGTGTTCCCGTTCGTAAATATTTCAGACGGACCGGCATCTGACATCAGAAAAAGTGCCCAGTTATTGGAGGATGAGGGATCGTAACCATGCCTGATCTTAAAACTCCATTTTACAGTTCCTTCAGTAGGATGCAGGCTGTCGATTACAATTCCGGTCTGGTCGGTACCCGCGTCAGCGTTATCGTAAATATGGTGTAAAGAATACCTACCTGAGATGCTTTGTGAGGTGTCCGCTTTCCATCGGCCAACATCACTTTCTACCCAGTTATTCAGATTTCCGGATTCAAAATTTTCCACAATCTGCCCAAATGCCATATAAGGCAACATAGCAACAAGCAAAATAACTTTTTTCATGCAGCGGACGAATAGAAAAAAAAGCTAATTTTGACCGTTTTAATACAAAGGTAAATCTAATAAATACTTACTATAATTCCAAGAAAATAACTATGAAAACAGCTGTTGTAGGAGCTACCGGAATGGTTGGGCAGACAATGATAAAAGTCCTCGAGGAGAGGAATTTCCCGGTAACTCAATTAATCCCTGCCGCATCGGAACGTTCGGTGGGTAAAGATGTTATTTTCAATGGGAAAGCCGTAAAGGTTGTGAGTGTACAGGAAGCTGTCGAAGCAAGGCCGGAGTTTGCAATATTCTCCGCCGGAGCCTCAGCTTCAAAGGAATGGGCACCTGCGTTTGCCACCAATGGAACCGTTGTAATAGACAACTCATCTTTCTGGAGGATGTATAAAGATGTCCCCCTTGTAGTACCCGAAATAAACAGTCATGCCATTAAAAAGGGAGACAGGATAATCGCCAATCCAAACTGCTCCACCATTCAGATGGTTATGGCGCTGGCGCCACTTCACAGGAAATATAAGATAAAAAGGCTGGTAATAGCTACATATCAGTCTGTTACAGGAACAGGAGTCAAGGCTGTCATGCAGATGGAAAATGAGCGGCAGGGGATAAAGGGAGAGATGATTTATGCTCATCCTATCGACCGGAACTGCTTTCCCCACGGTGGCTCCTTTCAGCCCGACGGGTATACGACTGAAGAGCAGAAACTGATCGATGAAACAAGAAAAATCCTTGAGGACCAAAACATCATGGTTACAGCTACTGTGGTCCGGATACCTGTAACAGGAGGGCATTCAGAGGCTGTTAACGTGGAGTTTGAAAATGATTTTGATCTTACTGATGTAACAAAATTATTAAGTGAATTCCCCGGCGTCGTGATCTACGACAATCCGGCCGCTAATGAATATCCTATGCCATTGATGGCACACAACAGGGACGAAGTTTTTGTTGGAAGAATAAGAAGAGATCTGTCAAAAGACAAGTGTTTGAATCTTTGGATAGTATCCGACAATATCCGTAAAGGTGCTGCAACAAATGCTATACAGATTGCGGAGTACATGGCTGCAAATAAATTATATTAGATCACCCCTCTGAGCAGCTCTGTAACTTATCTGTGGCTCTCTGTGCAACAAAAAATAAGAACTTACACAGAGCAGCACAAAAAATATACAAGAACCACAGAGATCTGATGAATTTTATTCCTGGTTTTCAAACAAAAAATCATTATACGGATACCGTTTGATGTGTATCCGTTTTACCTCTTCATACAAAAGATTACGAAGTTCCTCAACATTCTCCCTTGACTTCGCTGATATAAATACTGTTTTATGGTTCTTGTCAGAGGCCATCCACGACTTTCTCAGGTCGTCGAGTGAATTATTCTGCCTGTCAGCGGGGGTCAGGTCAAATTCGTCCTTAACGATATAGGAATAGGCATCAATCTTATTAAAGACAATGAATAAAGGTTTGTCTGCTGATCCAATTTCACGCAGGGTATCTTCCACCACTTTGATCTGCTCCTCAAAGTTTGCATGGGACACATCAACCACGTGAACAAGAAGATCGGATTCCCTCACCTCATCAAGCGTTGATTTGAATGATTCCACCAGGTCGTGGGGCAGTTTCCGGATAAACCCTACAGTGTCGGAGAGCAGAAACGGAAGATTACCGATTACCACTTTTCTGACGGTGGTATCAAGTGTTGCAAACAATTTATTTTCAGCAAAAACATCAGATTTACTCAGCAGGTTCATTATTGTTGACTTCCCCACATTTGTGTAACCCACGAGAGCAACCCTGACAAGCTTACCCCGACTTTTCCTCTGAGTAGCCATCTGGACATCAATTTTTTTCAGTTGTGTTTTCAGAAGCGAAATCTTATCACGGATTATTCGTCTGTCGGTCTCAATTTCAGTTTCTCCGGGACCTCTCAGACCGATACCTCCACGTTGCCTTTCCAGGTGAGTCCACATTCCCGTTAGTCTTGGAAGAAGATATTGATACTGGGCAAGTTCTACCTGTGTCCTGGCATGAGATGTCCGTGCTCTGCGTGCAAAAATATCCAGGATCAGATTTGTCCTGTCTAAAATCCTGCATCCAAGTGCTTTTTCAATGTTCCTGAGCTGGCTGGGAGAGAGCTCATCATCAAAAATTGCAATATCAATATTGTTATCCTTTACGAAAGAGCCTATTTCTTCTATTTTGCCTGATCCCAGAAAAGTCCTTGGATTTGGAAAATCAAGTTTCTGAAGAAATCTCTTCACCGGTTCCGCCCCTGCCGTTTCTGTAAGAAAGGCAAGCTCTTCAAGGAATTCACCCGCTTCCCTGTCATCCTGACCCGGATATATTATTCCTATCAGGATTGCTCTTTCAAGCGGACTGTCTGTATCAATCATTAATCTTCTTTATAATTGCCTGATTTTAGTAAAAGGTCCATTCTCATTCAATTATTACCATGAATGACGCCAAGGGCAAATGACGCACGAAGTGCAAATGACAATTAATAGATAAACCTTCTGTCATTCTCAATTGCTCCCCTTATAGCCTTCTTAAGGGATTCAGAACAACTGAGAACCATATCAAGGTCAGAGGGAAAAGGGATTACAGAAGTTTTGGTTCTTTCCAGCTGCTGCTGGTCAAGGGCTTGAACATCACCCAGGGCACGGGATGAGATATTTTCAAAATTAAACTGAGCACCCATGGGATCCTTCTTAAGTACCTTATCAGGATTTACCTGAATAACTTCCACATCTCCGTCGATATGGCATCCCTTTGTCTGAATAGTTTCCACGAGTGCGCACTGGAGGGTCTTATATTTTTTCTGTTTGATATCATTGCCCAGGCTGTCTCGCATGACATTACCTTTCTTATCCAGTACATAAGTAAACCCATCCTCAACCTCTTTCTTGATTACAGAATCTCTCTGGACAGTTTGATCGGGGCTTACTGCTATGTTTTTTACATTAACGTTGATGAAGTAATCATAATTTGTATTTTCGTTCAGATTCTGAGTATGATATTCGACCCAGTCAGAGTTAAGCCTTGGCAGATCGAGAGCCAGCAGATCCTGTTCAAATTCAGGAGGGAATTGCAGTAATGAGCTGTTCCGGATAGTAACCAATACCCTGCTCATACCAAGAAATTTGGCATCCTGAATTTTATTGTCTATACCTTCATAGTCGCCGACATATTGTTTTGCCCTGACAAATTCATTAAAAGCCTGTCTGTAAGAATCTTTTATTCCTACCTTCATGAGCTCGTTGCCATGAGCGTAATAAAAATCCGCGGCCTTGCGCTTTGCGCCAACCATTTCAGGCATGTAATCGACATATGGAAAATCGACAGACCTTCCGTTGCTATTTAGTGGCGTAACGGTTCTTACAAGTGATTGTCTGTCATTCATGGCTTTATACACAAGATAAATCTCGTCCCAGCTATCGGCACGACCTTCCATTTTAAGGAATCTGATCCTTTCATTATCCTGGTCGTTTGCAATTTTATAGGATTGGGTAAGTATCCCGATCTGTTTTTCATCAGAAGGATCTTTTCTCAATTGTTTCACTGCTTTATCGATAGCAGCATCATAATTGCCCTTTTGGAGCTGCTTCTTTGACGAACCGCATCCAGCCAGGAGGATTGTCAGGATGAAAAGGAAAGAGATTATTTTTTTCATAGTGCCAACATTAATATATTCTGCTAAAGATATATAAATCTTGTAAAAAAGAAATATCAGATTGAATGATTGAAAATCAGAAATATTTTCAGAGGGTAAAACTCAGCGGCATGGAATACCTTACACGGACCGGCCGGCCTCTCTGAAGTCCGGGACTCCATTTGGGTGAAGACTTAATTGTTCTTACCGCTTCATCATCGATCAGCGGATTTACGCCCTTTACTACTGTTACATTGGAGACCGTTCCGTCAGTTTCAACAATAAATGTAAGATATACCGTTCCCTGAATTCTGTTATCTATGGCTGCCTGAGGGTAGTTGGTCCTTTTCATTACCCATTCCCTGAATTTATTTATATCTCCTCCCTTGAATGCAGGCATGACTTCGACAATGAAGAAAGCTTCATTGGTGGATATTCCATCCTGACCTGCCAGGAGGTCATTGCCTGTTCCGGAAGCCCCTGCTTCTACCCTTTCGGTTGTAGACTGCGAAAGTATTTCGTCGGTAGTTATCGGAGTATCCTTAAGTGGAATGATGCTGTCAACGACAACAGGAGGGATATATTTCACAATTTCCTGAATACTGGGAGCTTCCCTGGGAGGTGGTGGCGGAGGAACAAAAATCTCGTCAACAGGAGGTTGAAGATTTTCCAGATGCACCTGCACATAACTTATTCCTCCGGAAACAACCTTATCCTCTCCGGGAGTAATGACAAATGGCAGCACTACAACAGCAGAGACCAAAAGTGTTATAATAATTATCCCTGCCGCCATTACGGAATTATATTTTTTCCTTAGCTGGTAGGCACCATAATCCTTATTCCTCTTTTCAAAAAGCAGATCATCAAAATCAAGAGTTTCTCTGAGATTATCGAACATTTCTTCTTCCTCTGTGTCAATCCATATTCACTCAATCAATCTTTTATGGAGCAATAACTAAGACTGAATTTACCAGATACCGGCAATAAAAGTGCCAACTTCCTGCGATATGATAAATTTCATAAAGTATGCTCCGTCAGGAATCCGGCAAAATTACAAAATAGTGGCTTGATGCCAAAACTATATTACTATTGAATTTTTTTTATGTTACGGTTCGGCAATTCAGATTTGTCGTTTGTGTCTTGAGTACAAGCTGCGTCAAGGCTTCGGTTGGCAAAGCGCTCTTCGTTTTTTGTTTTGCGCAATGATCGCGTCATCATATTTTTATATTTTATTTTTTTCCTTACATTTGCGGACTCATCGAGGGGGTTTAGCTCATCCCGTCCCGATAGTTATCGGGAGTTATCGGGAGGCTAGAGCGTTGACAAAAATAGATTGTTCTTAAATATAGGGGGTTTAGCTCAGTTGGCTAGAGCGTGTGACTGGCAGTCACAAGGTCAGGGGTTCGATTCCCCTAATCTC
>CAWBLL010000013.1:0-305743 GCA_963789465.1 uncultured Bacteroidales bacterium | reverse complement strand
CCTTCCATGATGAATAATATTATGTTTCCCTTATGTCAAAGAATGATTTTCAGGTCTTCTAAACCCAAAATAGCCGATAAAAGATTCTTGCTGTTATTTAATTCACAGTAAATATAGTAATATTAAATAAAAAATAAAATCTTTTCAAAAAAAGTATTGCCAATCAAGAAATCCGGTCATTATGACCACATTAAGCAGGGTGAATTGAATTTGTGTAAAAAACGGATTCCTCGATATTCCTTATAAACCAGGTCTGGGAGTTAATCTAATTGAAGGTCGGTAGGAACAGGATCCTATTATTCCGGGATAGAGGACTAAACCTGACCCCGGGATGCCAGAACAGGATAATTGTATATGAAATTTGCCTTAGCACCAGCTAAAAATGTATTTACATCACATTGGAGTTTTTATTGTGGAAGGATCGTCTGACTTTTTAGTTGGATTGTCCGGTAAGGGAGGAAGCGCTATTGCCACACCGATGGTTCATCTGATAGGCTTACCCGGAATTGTAGCTATTGCTGCACCATTGCCGGCGATGGTACCTGGAACATATATTGCTTCAGTCGGGTACTGAAAGTCAAAGCTCAACGGTCTTCATTTAAAGTATATCTAATCATATATATGATTGACAGGGATTGAAAAATTAAATTCACTTCCTGTATCTGCAATACTCTCTACCCATATCTTTCCGCCTTGCTTTTCAACAAATTCCTTGCAGAGTTTCAAACCCAGGCCAGTTCCCTGTTCTTTATCTGTGCCTGGCATTGAAAATTTAGTATCGATTCTGAAGAGCTTTCCAATATTTTCCTCTGAAATTCCTATGCCATTATCCTTAACTGTAACAATAACAACATCAGGTTTAATGATTGTCCTGACAATAACCTCACCACCTCTGGGCGTAAATTTCAATGAGTTGCTGAGAAGATTTCGCAAGACAGTATTTATCATGTTTTCATCGGTAAATATGAAAATATCCCTTTCGGAATCAGAATGAAGGCTTATCTCTTTATTTGTTGCAAGAAATTGGAGATTCGAGATATTTTCGTTTATCAGCTCACTTAAATTAATTCTCTCCGGATTAAGTTTAAGCAATCCGGTCTGGGATCTTGACCAGTCAAGCAAATTCTGGAGTATAGCGTATCCTCCTTTAGCCGATTCGTTCAATATTACTGCAAGTTCCCTGATTTTTTCATTATCTATCTTTGTGATATTATGAAATAATAATTCCGTAGATCCAAGAAGGCTTGTAAAAGGGTTTTTCAGATCGTGAGCTATTATATTGAAAAACTTATCTTTAGTCGCATTCAGCTCTTTTAACTGCAATTCGCTTTTTCGCAGTGATTCCTTTGCTATGGCAAGGTCTGTAAGCTCTTGTTGAAGCTGTTGATTTGCACTCTCAAGATCCAGAGTACGTTCCTTAACTTTTTGTTCAAGCCTGGCATTTAGTTTTTTATAGCGGAACTCGCTTAACCTGAGATCTTTTTCAATTGATCTCCTGTGCATGCTCATCGATATCTGATTGCTTATGGCTTCAATAATCTTGACATCATCATCTTCGATCAGATCCTGAGAAAATATCAGAAATCCGCCATAGAAATATTTAAACCGGAAGAAGCCTATTGCATGTACATAATTTACCTCAAGCAATTTCATCAGTTCATCACAAATCTCCTGGTCGATGATCCCTTCAAAGATTTCATAAATACCTCCTTTTATTTCATGGAGTTTACCGTCATATACAGAATCAAGCATCTCTTTTCTCATATCTATACCACCGAAAACAGATCTGTCCATATTCCATCCCGTAAGCTGGTTTATTTGTTGAACCCGCTGACTGAACCATTCGATCCCTGAAACACGCACAGTTATGGGATCGAGGAATTCAATTGCAATTACACCTGCGTTTTCAAGTAAAATTCTGAGATTCTCACAAATTATATTAAGACATGACGATATATCCTCACATTCATGCAATTGGGCTGAAGAAGAAGAAAGAACAGAGAACTGTTGAATATGCTTCTTTTGTAAATCAAGAATTTTTTTTCTCTCGATACTGTATTTAATACTCCGCAATATATAATCAGAAGTCAACCTGTTTTTCACAAGATAATCCTGAGCTCCTTCTCTTAATGAGGCGAGCGCAATATCTTCGTCATCCAGACCTGTCATTACAATCACGGGAGATTTTATCCTGAATACCTGAATCTTTTTCAGGGTTTCCAGTCCAAAACTATCAGGCAGACCCAGATCCAAAAGAATTATATCAAAAATATGGTCAAGACAAAGAACTAAAGTTTCTTTCAAGGTTGATACTTGTGTCAGATTGAAATTAATGCCAGAAGATCTAAGTAATTCTGTCACAATTACTACATCCCCGGGATTGTCTTCCACAATTAGTAGCTGCAGCAGTGGTTCCATGAAGGATGATCCTTTTGCTGTTTCCTGTTTTTCAAGACTGGCTTCCATATGATCAATATTTTACTGAAAGAACTGACAGTCTGCCAGAGATTAATTCTTTGGTGGCAGCTTTACAACTGAGAACCAGAAATCTTCAATTGATTTAATTACTTTAATAAACTGATCCAGGTCAATTGGTTTAGTAACAAAACAGTTGGCATGAAGGTTGTATGATTTAAAAATATCTTCCTCTGCCTGAGAAATGGTCATAATAACTACCGGAATTCGTTTAAGCTCGTCATCACTTTTTATTTCGGCAAGAACTTCGCGGCCATCTTTTCGGGGAAGGTTAAGATCAAGAATGATCAGATCAGGCTTAGGTGATTCCTGGTATTTTCCTTTTGTATGAAGAAAATCCATCGCTTCAACACCGTCCTTTACGATATAAACTGAATTGAAAATCTTGTTTTCGTTCAATACCTCCATAATCAGGCGTGCATCACCCGGATTATCCTCGACAATCAGAATATCGATCGAATTTAAATTAGCCAGCTTCATAATATTTACTTTTTTTTAATTGTAAAATTGAATACAGTTCCTTCGCCCGATTTTGATCCGACCCATATTTTTCCACCATGACGTTCAACAATACGCCGGCAGATTGCAAGGCCGATTCCTGTTCCTCCATATTCATCTTTTGGATGCAATCGTTGGAATATATGGAAAATTCTTTCATTGTACTCAGGTTCAATTCCAATTCCGTTATCTTTTACTGAAAACAGGTAGAAATCTTTTTCCTCTTTGCAGGAGATATGTATCCTTGGCGGTGTACCACAGAATTTAAGAGCATTTCCTATGAGGTTTTGAAAAAGTTGCACCATCTGTCCCCCATCAGCTGAAACGTCCGGTAATTCATCATTTGTAACCAAAGCTGCTTTATCTTTAATATTAATACTCAGGTTATATATAGCCTGACCTAATATATTATTCATATCAATAACAACCAGGTTTTTACCTCTTGTACCAATTCTTGAATATTCCAAAAGGTCATTAATGAGGTTCTGCATCCGGGCAGCTCCGTCGACAGCAAACTTAATGAATTCCTGGGCCTCCTTATCCAGTTTGTCTTTATATCGCAATGCCAGCAACTGGGTGAAGCTTGATACCATTCTCAAAGGCTCCTGGAGGTCATGGGAGGCAACATAGGCAAATTGCTCCAGTTCCTTGTTTGAACGCTGCAAATCTTCATTAAGAGTGAATAAAGCCTGTTCTGTTCCCCTTTTCATATCAGTTATATCGAAACAAACACCTGTCATTTTTACCGGAACTCCTTCAGTATTTTTCTCAAGGGAAGCCTTAGTGCTTATATAACTGATGTCCCCTTTCTGATGTTTGATTCTATAGATTAATTCAAAAGGGATATCTTCTTCAATAGTACGGTGAATGAGATTTCGAAAATGAAGAACATCATCGTCATAAATATACCTTTCAAAGTCGCTAAATGAATTGCTGGCTGACCCGGATTCCGAGCCTAACATCTTCCCCATTCTTTTGTCCCATTCAAATTTATCTTCCCTTATATCCCATTCCCAGATGCCAATATTTCCGCTCTCAAGAGCTATATCAAGCTTCTCTTTAGACTTACTGACCTCAGTCTCTGCCTTGATCCTTTCGGTAATATCATTCCCCTGTGCAATAGTTGATAAAACTGTATTATTATCATTATCATAAATGTTGGCCGAATTCCATAAGATCGTCCTTATTTCATTTTTACTGGTAATGATAGGGATTTCGATGGTTTGCAGGTTCTCAGTCAATGAGAGTTTAATTTTTGCATTAGACTCCTCCAGGGAGGTTCGGGGGAATAAGAGATCCAGCTTCTTTCCGACAACATCGGCGGAAGAATATCCTGTCAGACGCTCAAATGCATGATTAAAAAGCTGGATCTCATTTTCATGGTTCCATACTATTATCGGTGCACTGGCATAATTTATAAGGCTCTCCAGATAATTCTTTGTTCTATGCAATTCTTTCTCTGCCTCTTTACGTTCTGTAATATCTATACTATATGTTACGACATTTGAAACTTCTTTATCTTTAAAGACTGGATAAAAATTGTGGGCAAAAATTAATCCACCTCGTTCATCTTCGAATTCCAAAGGTACCCCGGTCCGGAACACTTCATCCAGTCTGGCCTGTCTTCTCATGGCTAATTCTTCCGGCATAAATTCTGATAAATGATGCCCGATAATTTCTTTTTCAGTAGTTTTTTTCAACCTTCTTAATCCGGTTGCATTCGTGATAGTGAGTCTGCCCTCACGGTCAAAAAGATATATAGATTCATTTGCGGCATTCAATACAGACCATAACTTTTCTTCGGTTTCTTTCAGCGCTTCTTCAACTTTTTTTCTTTCAGTAACATCAATCCCAATAGCTATATGACCTGCCCTTTTACCACTCTTGTCATAAATAGATCTATTATGCCATTCTATCCAGACTCTCTCCCCGTTCTTCTTTATATTCTCGTTTATATTTATAGAAAATTTATCAGGGTCTTCATAAATGTTTTCAGCCATTTTTTCCAAATCCCTTCCGGTACTCTCCGATTTCGGTATAATTGTTTCCGTTGCTGATTTTCCTATTATCTCTTCTTCGGTATAGCCAAAAAAGCTTAGGGCAAATTCATTAAAAAATGTAATTCTTCCGTTTATATCCAGATTTATAATAATGCTCCTTGCGTTTGATACAAGCTGTTTGTATTTCTCTTCGCTTTCCTTAATTATGTTCAGGGATCTCTTTTCAGATTCAATTAATCTGATATAAGTGATTCCATAGGCAAGATCATTTGCAACATCAAAAAGGAGCTTAACCTCCATCTCGGAAAATGGATTCGGTTCCTTTGAATATATGGTAATTGCCCCAAATGTTTTCTGATCCGATTTCAAAGGAAATACGATAGAGGATGCATATCCTCGCTTCAGGGCCTCGATTCTCCAGGGCTCAAACGCCTGATTGGTTAATATATCATCACAAATAACGGGTTTTCCTGTCCTGATGGCAGTGCCTGTAGGACCTCTGCCCTGTTCGGTATCGTCAAAGGTGATATGCAATCTTTCTATATACCCATCATCAAAACCATAAGATGCAACAGGCTTAACCATTTGGTTATCATGTGTATATCCCACCCATGCCATCTCATATCCGCAATCTTCAATAATTATTTTACATACTTCATTCAGATAATTGAATTCACCGTCAGAGTGCATCATTTTCTGGCTGATTTTGTTATGAGAATCCAGAATCGCATTCAGATGTAAAAGCTCATCTCTTGCTTCTTTGATTTCGGTAATATCAATTAATGCACTTAAATAGGCTGGTTCGCCATCGAAATTGATAGTCCTGATTGAAGAGATGATCCAAAAAGGAGATCCGTCTGATTTCTTTACTTTTGCCTCAAAGTTGTTTATAAAACCTTGTTCCTTCAGGATTTCAGCTATCCTGGTGCGATCTTCAGGATAGAAGAAGAAATCAGGTGTTGGCCTGCCTAATATTTGATCCTTTTCAAACCCGAATATCTTGTTGAATACTTCATTTGTAAACTTTAAAGTTGAATCACTTATGGCAGCAATAGCAATTTGGACAGGAAGGAATTCAGCTATCGTCCTGAAACGATCTTCACTTTCGCGCAACGCCTCCTCCGATGCCTGCTCGCTTCCGGTCTATTTTATTGACATATCCGGATGTCAGCCATACCAGTACCAGGAAACAAACTGTAAATGTTATTACCACAAGTACAACGCCCTCAGAAGATTTGAAGATACTTAACCGCTCTCCGGTTATCCTCAGCCAACCTATTACCACAGGTAATATTATCAGTGTTGGGAGAAGTTTCCTGGCAAAAATAGAACCGGTCTCAACAGATGTAAACTCTTTTAAAAGCCATGTATCAGGTTTGATCAGGAAAATGGCAGTACAAATGCTTAACAATGCAATGCTCGTATAAAGTGATAATGAAACTTCATTAAAACCATTTACCGGATAGACACTAAGTATATAACTAATAGTATTAAAGTAACTTATAAGCGTTACCGGAATAATTAATAAATGTGCTATTCCATAGGCATCAGGCTTTTCCAGTGTAAATAGCAGAAGCACAAAACTTATAAGGAGAAGGTTGAATGCAGACAAGCCAGCCATTCGTGATTGCGGGGCAAATATAAAAGCGAGATAAGGCAATTCTGTTAAATAGGTGTCATGACCCGTTACTGTTGAATATAAGGAAGGATAAAGAGTCAACAGGCAAAAGAAACCAATAATAACAGACAGTACCCTTGGCATTATTGTCCTGTATATTGCCGGTAAATTAAGCATTATAAGCACCAGTGACAGGGCGGCAAGCAGCAGGCAAATTGCTGTAATTATCTTCATTGGCCCCCATTGGGGTATAATGCTTTGAAATACGTTTATGCTGAATATCCACCCGATAAGGTCAAGCAGACTTATAAGAGATACAAAAATCACCAACAAGGTTACAGTTGTCTGTACCAAACGGGGCAAAGCAAATGCAAGACCGTGTGAACCTGCTGCCTGATTTGTATTCTTAACAGTCATTTTATATTGTTAATTGCCATCTCCAGAGTGATTAATATGGCTCAGGAAATTATTGGATGTTAATTGCTATATCAAATGTAAATTATTTTCTCAGAAATTAATCAGAACCACAAGTCATAATAAATCATAATCAGTTCAATATTATTTAATCTCTCTTTCTGTCTGACAACCATTTTTGCTTATTCGGGTCTTGATAAAATAATTGAAATTTATTGATTTCAAGATATCCGGTAACTAACCTGCATTGATGAGTAGTGGTTTTTTGTATAAAGTTGCCTTTACTGTGAAGGAGCAAACCCTGATGCCTTTTTTATATTTTTATGCCATCAGGATTAATTATTAAGATGAGTTTAAAAGCCAGGTATTACCTCCAGCTCGGCGTGCCAGATACAACTGAAGCATTTAATTACACTCTCCGGCTTTTCAATGCCTGTCTGTAAAAACTCAATCAGTCGTTTTATTCAGAAACCTCTGAATAAAAATATATAAAAAAAAAAGACAGCTGATTAAGCCTGAATTAATATGAAATTAAGAAATCATTAAGAAACGGGAAAAGCCTCCGCCTTTTATCATTCCGCAAAATTTCAGCAGAGAGAGATATGACATTTCTTAAAGATAATTTCGTGATTATGAGCAATACTTTTAACGAACTTTAATTAACTTGCATGCAAGACAGAACAGCCCGGCCGAGCAATAACTACATGAGCCTGTGCTATAAAATTCTTTATTAAAGGAGAATTGTCATTTTAACTTTAAAGTGAATATTCTGACTTGAAAGTGAAAAAAACAGACGAACTATGAAAATATTGCTTGTTGAAGATGACCCCAAAATATTATCATTTTTAAAAATAGGTCTTGAAAGTTATGATTACATTGTTGACAATGCCTATGACGGTACTATGGGAGAAAAGCTGGCAGTTTCACGAAAATACGAGGTGATTATCCTTGATGTGGTTATACCGGGCATCTCAGGGTTTGAATTATGCAGAAGGATCAGGAATAATAATATAATGACTCCTGTAATAATGCTGACATCACTGGATTCCCTGGAAGACAAGCTGACAGGGTTTGACTGCGGAGCTGACGATTATCTTACAAAACCATTTAGTTTCCAGGAGCTTATAGCAAGAATCAAAGCTTTAAGCAGGCGGAACAATGATACAATAGTCAGCCCTGACCTCAAAATTGCAGATCTGGAAATTGATACGGTAGCATGTAAAGTTAAAAGAGGTGGAAAGGAAATTATGCTCACTTCTACTGAGTATAAAATCCTTGAACTTTTAATTTTAAATAAGGGCAAAGTGTTTGAACGGACTACGATATCAGAAAAAATATGGGGGTATTTATTCAATTCAGGAACCAATGTTATTGATGTTCATATCAACTCCATCAGGAAGAAAATAGATAAAGATTTCGATAAGAAGCTAATACATACCAAGAAAGGCTTTGGTTATGTATTGAGTGACCAGGAATAGGGTTGGCTGAAAGAAGTTTTACCTGAAGATAGGAAGCACTCCTTCTCAAATCCGCCTACCGTGAATAATCCTTTAAAATCAGCATCAGTTTCCGGCGCGTTAAGTAGATTCTGCTTTTCACCGTACCTACCTTTAGATCAAGTTCATCTGCGATCTCCTTATATTTGAAACCATTAATATGCATCTTGAATGGAATTCTGAATTCACTTTTCATCGATTCAATCGCTTTAAGAATTTCAGCTTCACTATAAGTTGACTCGGGAGAAACAGATCCCGTTTCCTGAGACATTTTAACAAAATATGAGTCCCTTGACGCACTCTCCGTTACTCTATGCCTGTAGTTGTTGATAAAAGTATTTTTCATTATAATAAAAACCCATGCCTCAAGGTTTGAATATTCAACAAATTTATCTCTGTTTGTAATTGCTTTCAGAAAGGTATCCTGTACGAGATCCTTAGCGTTGTCACGATCGGATGTAAGACTCAATGCAAACCTGTGCAGGTGAGGCTTCATTCCGATTAGTCTGCTGTTAAATTCAAATGATGTCATCTCCTTTTAAGCTTTGTAGTTAATGAAGTAAAATTATTCTATGTGAATGACTGACGGATTAAGATTGAATTAAAATTCGTTTAAGTTGAGATTAATATATTCGCAAAAGACGGTTTCATTCAATAGTAAATCCAACGAGATCAATGATCTGAAAGATTTTATGCCGGCCATTCAGGAGACGAAGGGATTGAAGAAAATGGAAATGGATTTAAGGGTGTTTTTGCTCCATATCCAATCGAAGAAAAGCGGGTCGGAATAAACTACATCCCGGTTAAAAGAGCCGATTTTATTGCAACTACTATTGGTACACGTAATTTGCCCTGGTGTGCAATCGTGATAAGCGAACAGGATAAGGATTTGCTAAATAATGATATAGTACGGAAGCTTGCGCCCCCTTCAAGGTTGAATGATATTTCATGGATTATACCTGGGAGGTATCATGGGACTGGTGGAATGATCTTAATATATCCCATGTTGAATTCAGGCCGATTAACTCCAATCCCATGAGTCTGGGTACCCGCTGTCATCAGTTAACCATGTATATTATATTTGAAGCTCCGCTTCAGATTCTTTCCTGTAATCCGACAATCTATATAAGAGAACAGGAATCCACTGACTTTATAACTAGCGTACCCACCGTTATTGATCAGACCGTACCTTTTGACTGAAAAGTCGGAGAATTTGTCGCCATCGCCCGCAGGCAGGGAAATACCTGGTATGTCGGCGCCATGACAAACTGGACTCCACGGGAGATCATCCTGGATTTTTCATTCCTTCCCGACGGTGAATATAAAACAGCTATCTTTAAAGACGGTATAAATGCGGACCGTGATGTCACAGATTACAGCACGGAGAACACTGGAATATCAAAAAAGGATAAACTTAAAATACATCTCTCTGCCGGCGGCGGATGGGCAGCCAGGATAGAAAATAAAAATTGACTCTTTGAACTGATGGAAGGACTTTTTGATTACAGCCTCTGGGGACTATTCCTGGCCAGCTTCCTCGCAGCAACGATTGTGCCTTTCAGTTCCGAAGCACTGCTTACTCTCCTGATCGTTAACGGGACAGATGTCTTTACAGCCGTATTGGTGGCCTCAGCCGGAAACTGGCTGGGAGGAATGAGCAGCTTTGGCATTGGTTATCTGGGTAAGTGGGAATGGATTGAAAAATATTTGCGTGTCAAGCGGGACACAATTGAAAAGTGGCATAACCGTCTTTATAATAGAGGTGCAGTTTTTGCATTTCTTTGCTGGGTTCCTGCAGTAGGTGATATTTTTGCTGTCGGACTTGGCATTTTACGGGCAAATATCCTGATCACCGCCATTGCCATGCTGGCTGGAAAATTTTTACGATATGTTGTCTGGGCATGGCTGACCGGACTTGTATTCTGAAAGTGACTATTCATGTCGTAAAGATTCGACGGGATTAGCAGGCGGATTCCGGTAATGATAAAGTTATAACTAAGAACGGGAAAACAGATGCAGCCAGAATAAAAAAAATAATTATCATGAAATTCAGGTCAACAGCTTATCTTCTTATTATCCTGCTCTTCCCTTCAAATGGTTTGGCTCAGGATAATCTCGTCAGCCACCAGACAGGTTCAGTGAAAGAGGTTCGCAAAATCGGTCACATAATCCATTTTATGACTTCAGACAAGAAGGACGTTCAACTCAGTGTCGTTGCACCAGCAATCATAAGAGTCAGGATTTCTGCGCCTGATAAGCCAGAGGTGCCATCCTATGCGGTTATTCAGACTAAGGCAATGGATTTTAACAAAATGATCAATGGAGAAAAGGAAATTGCGCTCAATACGGATTCACTGAAAATTGTCGTGCAAAAGAATCCCCTTCGGATTGATTTTTTTAACTCAGAAGGTCAATGGCTTGACGGTGATGCACCCTCGCTGGGTGTTTCCCGGCAGGGAGAAGAAATTACCAGCTTCCGGAAGCTGACGTCTGATGAGAAGTTTATAGGCCTTGGTGAAAAGACCGGACCACTGAACCGCCGGGAACAATCATATGTGAACTGGAATACAGATGCCCCCGGCTATGGTTTGAAGGAGGATCCGATTTATTCGAGCCTCCCTTATTTCATAGGCATTCATTCCAACCGTGTTTTCGGTATTTTTCTTGACAACACTTATAAATCATTTTTCAATTTTGGAGGATCAACGGATGGCACCATGTACTTTTTTGGCGCTGAAGGAGGCGAATTGAATTATTACTTTCTTGGTGCTTCCTCGGTTTCAGGACAAATCAAGGATTATACCCGGCTTACGGGAAGGATGGATCTGCCACCGCTATGGAGCCTGGGATATCAGCAATCGCGCTGGAGCTATACAAGTCAGGAGCAATTGCTCGATATTGCTCATAGAATGAGGCATGACAGTATTCCCTGCGATGTGATGTACTGCGATATTGACTATATGAACGGCTACAGGGTATTTACCTGGAATCCTGACACTTACTCTCATCCTAAGGTTTTAACCGATTCGCTGAAAGCCATGGGGATGCACCTGGTTACCATCACAGACCCTGGAATTAAAATTGATACAACCGGCTACCAGCCCTATATCACAGGTTTGAAAAACAACTACTTCATTCGCTACCCCGATGGAAGACCTTATACAGGAAGCGTATGGGCAGGCAGAAGCAATTTCCCCGACTTTACAAGAGAAGCAGTCAGAAGATGGTGGGGAGATAATTTCAGGATTCTGACCGATGACGGTGTAACAGGGTTTTGGAATGATATGAATGAACCTGCTGTCTGGGGACAGGATATTCCGCAACTGGTTGAATTTGGTGAAGGTAAAAATACCATTACAATGAAGGAAGCACATAACATCTATGGAATGCAGATGGCCCGTGCAACCTTTGAAGGTACCTTGTCATTATTAAATGGCGCCCGTCCCTTTGTACTGACCCGGGCAGCATATTCGGGTATTCAACGATATTCTGCTATGTGGACAGGTGACAACAACTCAACTGACGAACATATGCTTCTGTCATACAGGATGATAAGCAGCATGGGTCTGGCTGGAGTTGCATTTGCCGGGGCCGATATTGGAGGTTTCACCGGTAATCCTGCACCTGAGCTGATGGTACGCTGGATGTCGCTTGGTGTATATACTCCTATGTTCCGGAATCATACGGCAAAAGGGAATACATCACATGAACCATGGACCTGGGGTGAAGATAATGAGAACCTAATGAGGCATTTCATTCAGACACGGTACAGGCTGCTGCCATACCTGTATTCCTCATTTTATGAATCCTCCCGGTCCGGGATGCCTGTTAACCGCACTCTGGCAATAGATTATACCTATTTTAACGAAGTTTACGATCCCCGGTTTGAAAACGAATTTTTGTTTGGACCATTCATGCTGGTAGCTCCTGTCGCGAGCACAGACAATGCGGTACAGGCTTACCTTCCATCAGGTACCTGGTATCGTTTCAGCAATGACGAAAAATTTGAGGGCAACAACATCATCTGGGCAGGATCACCCTTGAACGATTTGCCGGTTTTTATTAAAGCCGGTGCAATAATTCCAATGCAAAACCCTGTCAGCAACACCGAAGAGGAAGGAGATGGTATTTTATACCTGAACGTCTGGTATAGTCATTTCCCCTGCAACTTCTGCTATTATGAAGACGATGGCATAACATATCAATACAGAAACGGTAAATATTACGAGAGGATCATAAACCTGAATCCTCAGGCTCATGAAATTACCATGAATGATGTGCAGGGTGATTATAATACAAAATTTCATTCTGTCAAACTGATCCTGCACGGATTTCCGTCAGAGTCAAGTTATAAGGTAAATGGTCAGTCTGAAAAAACTTCTGAAACAGGAACTGTGCAAACGATTAACTTCCAAAACGATAATGAAAAAATTTCAGTTAAGTGGTGATTGGCAGCAAAAAACACCCGCTCAGTCAAACTCAACTGATCGGCCGGTTGTTCGCCACGGACTTACCATCCAGGCTAAAGCCTGAAATTCTGGTATACTTCTTCAGCACGAAGTACGAATTTACAATATGTCTTGGGCACACTGATAACGTAGGAACATACGACACGATTATGAAACTTCCAATGGAGATAGCTGTTGCTGTTGTCAATGCTCTGATATCTAAACATTAGGTTAATTCAGCTGTGCTAAAAGAATTCGGTGCGGGACCTGTTGCACCTGTAGCAACAAATGATACCGGGGAAGGCAAGTCACTTAACAGAAGGGTGTAGCTGGTTAAGCAATAAATATTTTCAGACGATAAAACTTATTCATTTCAGATTACCGCCAGCTTTACTTTTCCCGTGAACTTGTTTTGTTGCAGCATTTAATCGAAGCTGAGCCAGATTGTCAGCCGGATGGCCCTTATTTTCAATATATTTCTTCATATTTCCATGAAATTCTCCAATGAATTTCTTATGAAAGTGAGGGTAAAGAATATTATCCCGGAAAGAGGATTCACTTTTGAAATAAGTGTCATGGACGATCCTTGTTCTGCCATCTCCATTGTCAAAAAAACGGATTGACTGTTTGCCCCTTGTTTTATTCCCGTCAATATAGCTGAACTCCATTTCCTGTGATTTCTCGTCTATCCTTATAATTTCAAATGCCACGGCAACATTAAACAGCCCTCTCAAAACCTTCAGGTTAAGAAAATATACCTGTCCTGTGTCGATTTCGGGAAAGTACTGACTATCGGCATATGTGACTGTCCCGGGATATTTGGAGATCAGGAGTCCGAATCTGACGGATTTCCCCTTCCACGCCCTTGCAAAAATTACGCTGCGATAAGAATCCCAGACGGCAGAAAGCTTGTACTTCAGATAAAATACCGACTGGTTCTGATTAAAATCCGATTCATTGGCATCCTTCTTCCAGCTTGAGTGAATAAGTGAATAGCTTTGCATCTGGTCTATTTTAGATGCTACCATGTAGCTACGCACCTTTCGCTGAGGAATTTCCTGAAGATTTATCGGGTCAGGTACCTGGGCAAAAACACTCTGCAATGATAATCCGATAGCCACGATTATCATGATCTTTAGTCTGCTAAAATCAGACAGGACAACTTTTATAATCATCCGGAAAGTTTGTGCCTCAGGAATGACCACCTACGATGATTCTCATAATTCTCAGATTCAGTACGAAGAACATAACTACCTGCTTCAGGATACTTCGCCGCCAGAACTTTGTCGCTTGTGTAGGAATCGGAGGATATGACTCATCATAATATCCTCGTACAATATTTTTACCCATTTTAAAAGATTTTAAATTTATATTTTCTTATTCCGGTACCATCCACCACAAAGGATATCCCTTTGCCTTATGAAGAAACAGATAATGCAGTAGTAACTTTATCCAATGGCCTGCTAGGCCTATCTCTCCAACCGTATAATTCAAATCGCGTCCCCATTCCGGGTACTTTTCCCAATCAGGGACAATGGGAAAAACAGTCATTGTTGCAGCCTGTCCCTTAAACAGTCCGAATCCCGCCGAGACAATGCAGGCTGCTCCCATTTTGCCCATGGAAGCTTTGTGACGGAACTCTTTTTCTCCGGCATTTTTAATTGACTCAACTATATTCAAAGCAACCACCTTTCCTGTGACACCTGAAGGCATCCCCGTTCTTGGAGGTGATGGAGTTATCAGCATACCATTCGGGCTCTTCATGGGCTTTGATATCTGGTGTGGAGGTGCAAAGGCAATACCTGTCGCAAATATCTTTCTGTAAACAGGATTCTGATATACTGATGGCCAGTCGGAAACGCTCCACTCTTCAAAAGGTTTTCCGGAATAGTCGGCATCGACTTTCATAAAACCACTGGGTGCAAAAAGAGTGCCTGTAACATCCTGTCCGTCTTTGTCAACTGCCCTGATCCCGGCACCTGCAAAAGCGGGGATGAGCATGGCAAAATCAAAATCCTGAAAATGTATCGCCCCATCAAGGGTTTCATAATGAACCCTGCCTTCTTCCACTCCGGTAACCCCTGCCCTCTTGATCCATCTAATACCGTATTCGGCAAGAACTGATTCAGCAAAGACTTTGGTTGAGGTTATATATCCTCCCCTTTTAATAAATGCCCCTCCCATGCCAAAGTCACCAATTTCATATTCGTTGGTTATCCAGGTAAGTTCAGCCTTGTCGGAAAGGTTTAATTCCCTTATCTCTTTCGCTACATTAAGTGCATATTCAAATGCGGCACCCTGGCATGTGGCAGCAGGATGACCCGTCCCAATCAGAAACTTCATTTTCCTGCCCTGCTTCATTTGCTCAAAGCACATTCTGAGAGCCTCCCATGTCCTGGTTGCATGGTCGCAGGAACATACCGAATGCGTAAATTTGCCAGGTCCCAGACCCTCTGTAGCCTCAAAATTAAGCCTGGGCCCGGTAGCATTTATGAGATAGTCATACTCTATTTCAGTAGTCTCTCCTTTCCTTGAGGAGTCTGTGTATTCGATCGTGACATATGGTGATTTTATGACTTCACCACCCTCAGGATGTATTATTGTGGCCTTTGCCTGTTCAAACCTTATACCCCAGCGCCTGTACAGAGGCGGAAGCTTAAATCGAACCTGGTCTGCAGACATCCTCCCTACTCCGACCCATATATTCGATGGGATCCACTGATAGTATTCTGATGGACTAATGACGACAACTTCGTGCTGCCTTCCAAGTTTCCTTCTGAGGTGGGATGCAGCTGTATGCCCGGATATTCCCGCGCCCAAAATAACTACTCTCGACATTTCCCTGGCTGTTTTATGTTTACGGCAAGTATATTAACTACCAAATATAAGACTTTTTCAATCCAGAACCACACCTGAAAAGAGAGGAGGGGTGATCAATTCCAGCCTGCTTCGCAGACACAATGATAAAGGACCTCATGATGCCGTGTAAATAATTATAATTATTAACTTTAAGCACTTTAGGCACTTCTTATTTACAAACCAAAATATCCATGAAAAAGCTGTTCATTTTTATTTTTATGTGGCTGTCCTGTCATACTTTTGCAGCCATAGATGGAAAGAAGTTCTTACAATCCACAGATCAGGTTGATACCAGTAGCCAGGTAACACATCTTCAGGAAGTTTATAAAACAGCAGATACAGTTAAACTTAATGTTGATATATTTTATACCGGCCAATCGTTTAAAAGAGAGAATAATACGGCTATTGTTTTCTTTCATGGAGGGGGATGGGCATATGGTACTCCAGGTGAGTTTTTCTCAACCTGTGAACGGTATGCCCGGATGGGAATTGTGACTTTCTCGGTAGATTACCGATTGTGTATTGATAATGGAGAAACCCCGAGTAAAACCATTAGCCCGATCGAATGCGTAATGGATGCAAAATCTGCAATTCGCTGGGTCCGGGAGAATGCAGGGAAATTCCACCTGGACAAAAATAAGATTGTTGCAGCAGGGCAGTCTGCCGGAGGGCATCTGGCATTATGCACTGCTATGATTGACGAATACAATGAGAAATCAGATAACCCCGGTATAAGCTGCCGTCCTGATGCGCTTTTACTGTTTTCAGCCTGCGTAAATGCAGTTGAGGGGTGGTGCGACCGCCTGATGGGTGATCGCCGGGAAAAGATCTGGAGCATTTCTCCTGCCCATAATATGAAGTCAGGATTGCCTCCAATGATTGAATTTCATGGCATTGATGATGAACAGGTTCCTAAATGGACCGTTCAGTTTTTTGACAATGAGATGAAAAAGAAAGGCAATTATTTTGAGCTGCATACCTATGAGGGAAGGAAGCATTATCTTGGTGACGGAAACCCAAAGTATTCACGCTACTATGATGATGAAATCCTCAAACTTGCCGATGAGTTCCTCAGAAAATTTAACCTGCTGGAATAATTCCATAACTACCTGAGTCTCCTTTTCTCCTTCCTGCATAAGCTTCCTGCATATCTAACACCCTGTGATAACCTGAATTTAAACATTAGGTCAAAATACTTGTTTTATTGAAAGTGAATATGCCTGGGAAATATGATTGCAAATTTAAAGATTGACTAAAATTTAATGCAGAAATGAATGATATCGAAAAGAACAAAACAACCTCCCTTTTTATCTTGATTCAGCTGTTTTCAATCTTCATATTGATATCAGGTGCATGTGGTGAAACAACTAATAAAGAAAAGCAGATGGAAAGCAACAGCAAAATAACTTCAATAAGCTCAGATGCCGGAAAGGCAGGGAATGATGCCAGTACATATGATACAATTACATTAGGGGGTGGCTGTTTTTGGTGTGTGGAAGCAGTTTATGAAATGCTCGATGGGGTAGTAAAAGTCGAATCCGGCTTTTCAGGCGGCACAGTCAAAAACCCGTCATACAGGGAAGTATGCACAGGCTTAACCGGCCATGCAGAGGTAGTTCAGATTACATTTGACACAACAAAGACATCAATTGATGAAATTCTGAAAGTCTTTTTTACAGTTCATGACCCGACATCCCTGGACAGGCAGGGCAATGATGTCGGAACTCAATACAGGTCAGTGATTTTTTATAGAAACAAGCATCAGGAAAATATTGCCAAAAGTATAATTGATGAATTAACGAAGGGTCATGTTTACGACAACCCAATTGTTACTCAAGTGGTTCCATTCACTGCTTTTTATAAAGCAGAGGATTATCATCAGGATTATTACAACCATAACAAGGATGCGCCTTACTGTAAAATGGTTATACAGCCTAAACTGGAAAAGTTTGAAAAAATATTTAAAGACAGGCTTAAAAAGTAATATCAACGACTCATAAAGAATAGTCATTCCGGCCATTTAAAGTACAGGACATAAGGAAATATGAAAAGCATTAAAATCAACAACATAGAATTTTTCATGAAGAATCCCGGATCGGGATCTGTTAAAATATTAATCCTGTTATCGGTTATTCTGGCTTTAACAATTAGTGCCTGCGGACAGAGTAATAACTTAAATCAATCAGCTTTAAAAACGAATTCGATGAGTAAACCGGAAAATCCATATTATTCACATACCGATACAACCAAATTGAATCTTTCTGATGCAGAATGGAAAAAGATATTGCCTCATGATCTTTATGAGGTATCGAGACATGCTGCCACAGAGAGGCCATTTACAGGCAAGTATTGGAATTACGAAGGAAAAGGCACTTATTACTGTGCAGCCTGCGGAAGAAGATTGTTCCGTTCAGAAGCCAAGTTTGCAAGCACATGTGGCTGGCCAAGTTTTTTTGAACAGGATGACAGGAATAGCACCGTTCTCAGACCGGATAACACTTTGGGAATGGTAAGAACTGAAGTACTATGCGGAAGGTGCGGAGGACATTTGGGACATATCTTCGACGATGGACCGCCTCCAACGGGCAAGAGATATTGTATGAATTCCATTGCCATGGATTTCGTTCCCGATTCACCTTGAAGATAAACTCTTCTGTACAGGTGCATGATGGCTAAGATACTGCCACCATGAACAGCACTTAATAATTGATTTAGGCCATGTCAGCTGACAAACCGGCCTGATGTTGTATTGTCATTGTCTGGCCGGGATCCCCCTCCGGTTTTCCAGGCTCCCCTTATATCCGATAGCAGTTGGATCAGGAAAACGATTGTTTGAATCCGAAAAATTTGCAGACGGCTTTGACCTGATTGAACGCAGTACTTCCCCGGGTAGAGTTATAATTGCAAATTTTAAAAAATCCGGAGAGGTTCGTGCCGGATCCTTTGTGCAATAACCTCCATGGAAAATTCAACTACATGCAGTAATGTCCTGGAATTGTAAATTTCCGGCAAGTGCCATCGAAACAGGGTAATTTTTTTAACTTTGTTGAAACACATAACATATTTTAAGATAATTCTCATATTAGTCACTATGGAGAAATTAGCTCATTTGACGAACCTTGAAAAACTGCCTCTGTCGTCCAATCAGAAAAGGTTATGGATTATATCGCAACAGAATAAATTGGATCCCAGTTATAACCTCCAGCAAACTTATCATTTGCAAGGTACAATCAATATTGAGGTCTTTAAGGAAAGTCTGAATCTCTTATTTGAGAGACAACATACTATGTTCTCAGTATTCAAACAACATGACGAAGTTCCCTATATCAGCATAATAACCAGACCAGTAATTGTTGATTCGGTTGATTTTTCTTGTTCACCTTCAGACACTGTCAGAGAGGAAATTCTGTCCTTTGCTGGTGATAAATCAAGAATTCCATTTAACATAGAAAAAGGTCCTTTGTATCGATTGTACCTATTAAAAGAGTCGGAACAAAGTTATTTCTTCTGTTTTACAGTTCACCATCTTATTTTTGATGGTTTTTCACGCGGGCTCTTCATCCAGGAGCTGAGTACGATATACAATAGCTTGCTAAAGGGGACCATTGAAACAATTGAACCTCTGAAGTTTCACAGTTACGACTTTGCTACGCTTGAAAAGGAAGAATTATCACCGGAAAATAAAAAGGACCGGGTTGAATACTGGAAGGAAAACTTAAAAGCCTGCCCGCCTGAGCTGAATTTCCCTTATGATTTTCCGAGGTGTAATAATCGCACAGGACTTGGATGCATGGTACCTTTTCAGATCTCGCGGGAATCATCACAAAAATTGAGGGCACTTGGCCGTGCATCAAATTCGTCCGTTTTTAAAACTTCGCTTTCAATTTTGGGAATACTTTTAAATAAATATACCGGAGTAAACGATATTTGTATTGGAATTCCTGTTTCAAATCGCAGGTCATTGGATTATTCTTATTCATCCAGAGTTTTTGGTTTTTTTGTTGATACATTGCCTCTCAGGCTGTTGATTAATGAAGAGAATAACTTCAGGAAGCATATTGATTACTCAACGGAGGTTTTTAATAAATGCGTTCAATATTCACTACCATTTGACAAGATAGTAGAGATTCTAAACCCCGAGAGAATTCCGGGACTGAGTCCTTTTTTTCAGATATGCTTATCATGGTTTAATAATTTTTCTGCTCCGCTGAATTTGGAAGGTGTAGCTGGTAATTGGATAACGCTGCCTAAAGGGATTTCACCTTTCGATATCACTTTTTATATGTATGAAAATGGTGATTTTATAGAAGGAGAGATCGAATACAATATTGATCTAATTAAGTATGAGACAATCATACGGTTACGGGATAACTTACTGATCCTTGCTGATAATCTTCTTGAAAATCCTGATGCATCAATCGATTCTATTCAGATGATTTCAAATGAAGAGAAAGAGATGATCAGAATTTCAAACGATACAAGTAAGAGCTATTCAAAAGACAAAACTATTATTGATTTATTTGAAGAAAGAGCAGCTCTATCTCCTGAGAGAATTGCTATTGTCTT
This sequence comes from uncultured Bacteroidales bacterium, assembly GCA_963789465.1. Taxonomy (GTDB): domain Bacteria; phylum Bacteroidota; class Bacteroidia; order Bacteroidales; family VadinHA17; genus LD21. The sequence goes on along the minus strand of CAWBLL010000013.1, from coordinate 285,369 downwards.
TGATGAAGGTGAGCTGGGATATTCGGAACTTAATGCAAAAGCTGCTCAACTTGCAGGTGTGTTACAATCTTATAAAATAGGGCCAGGTGATTTCATTGGGCTACTTCTTAATCGTTCTCCGGAATTAATTATTTGCTTGTTGGCAATTTTAAAAACCGGTGCCGCTTATGTTCCTTTAAATCTCACTGATCCTGGAAATAGAATAATGTCTATTATTAAAGTCTCAGGAATAAAATTTGTTATAACCAATTTGAACAATGATATAAAATTGGAAGAAATAAGTAAGCGACTAAATATTGAAGAACTAACTGTCCCTTCAGGTACCTCACAGATTCTATTTAAAAAGATTTTATTTACGTCAAATGATCCTGCTTATATTATTTTTACATCAGGGACAACCGGTGTTCCAAAAGGTGTACTAGTCAACCATAAATCAGTAATCAATACAATTGAATGGGTCAATAATACTTTTAATGTTTCATCCAGTGACAAATTGCTTTGGACTACAAACTTAAGTTTTGACCTTTCGGTATATGATATCTTCGGAATATTGGCCGCGGGTGGTATTATACGGATACTTAGCAATGACGACAGACAGGATCCCGAAAAACAGTATGCTTTATTATTGAAGGAGAAAATTACTTTCTGGGATTCAGCTCCTCAGAGTTTGCAACAACTTACTCCCTTTTTCAATCGAAATGACAATAGTATTTTGTATAATTCATTGAGGCTTGTCTTCTTAAGTGGAGACTGGATACCTTTATCATTACCTGAAACTGTTACTTCAAATTTCCCTAAAGCAGTAGTTGTAAGTCTCGGTGGAGCAACAGAGGCAACAATTTGGTCTAATTATTATATTATCGAAAAAATCAGACCTGAGTGGAAAAGTATACCCTATGGAAAACCAATTCAAAATGCAAAATACTATATCCTGGATGATAAAATGAGCCACTGTCGGATCCAACAGCCAGGAAACCTGTATATAGGGGGTGAATGCCTTGCTCTTGGATATTACAATGACACAATACTAACTTCTTCAAAATTCATTTCCGACCCTTTTAACAAAGGAGATAAACTTTATATAACCGGTGACAAGGCACAATGGATGGCAGATGGAAATATTGAATTTCTGGGAAGAGATGATGAACAGGTAAAGGTTAGAGGTTACAGGGTTGAATTGGGAGAAATTAAAAATGTGGCTCTTCAAAATAAAGCTATTAAAGAAGCCATTGCCGTTCCTGAAAAGTCGGACCGTCATAATATTAAAGTTATTTTATTCATTACTACTTTTAATGATACCAAAATAGATGCAAAGGATTTAAAGAGAGAATTCAGAGCTTGTCTCCCTGAATATATGATTCCTTCTGACATTATTCGATATGCAGAATTTCCTTTAACGGTAAATGGAAAAACAGATACAAAAAAAATGCTCTCTGACTATATTAAATCTCTTACAGACAGTCAAAATAAGAAGAAGAGTAAATCAACAGAAGAATTAAAAACGATTACCCCAACTGAAAGGAGAATTTATAAAATTTGGAGTGAAGGATTACAGTATAGTGATATATCACTGACAGACAGTTTTTTTGATATCGGGGGAAATTCACTTTTGGCTATAAGTCTCATCAACAAAATAAAAGAACATACCGGATTTGAACTCTCTTTCAAGGAATTTTTATCAAATCCGACGATTATTCAGTTAGGCGCTTATATCGATAGTCAGCATAACATTCAGACTAAGACAATAGAGCTGATCCATTTGACTGAAATGGTAAATCTGCCACTGACAAGAAATCAGAGGAGACTTTGGCTTATATCCAAAATGAATCCTGATATATCTTCATATATCATTCCGTTTACCTTTAAGCTTTCCGGAACGCTTAACCACAATATTTTCCAACAGAGTCTGGAGACATTATTCAATAGACATCACATTTTGTTTTCTGTAATTAAAGAAATAAACGGAGAACCATATTGTGACATAGTAAGATCGAAAGTTGATATTTCATTTATTGATTATTCCGGTCTTTCAGAAGAAACAAAATTAGATGAGATCTATAAATTAATTGATGTAGATTCAAGGAAAGTTTTTGATCTGAATAAAGGGCCATTGTTCAGGTTGTATCTGATAATGACGGCACCGGAGGAGTATTATTTCCATTTAAGTATTCATCACCTTGTTTTTGATGGGTGGTCATGGTCAGTTTTTGTAAATGACTTAAGCAAGATATACAACAGTCTGTTAAGGGGTATTGAGATTGATTTGGAGGAAATTGAATTTCAGGAATATGACTATGCACACTGGGAAAAGATATCCGAAGGATCTGAGGATGAGAAAAAGTCGATGGAATTCTGGGAAGAGAACTTAACTGGAGCATCTCCATTGCTCAATTTCCCATATGATTTTCAGCGGAAGGAAAATCCATCTGGAAGAGGCAGTCATGAAAGCATTCGCCTTTCAAAGAATATGTCGGAAAAACTCAAACGTATCAGTCTGGCTGAAGGATCCTCATTGTTCACAACTCTTTTTAGTGTTTTTGGAATACAAATGCACAAATATTCAGGTGAAGATGATCTCAATATAGGATTACCAGTGGCTTATCGTCCGCATTCCAAGCTCGAGAATATAGTCGGGATGTTTGTAAATACTATTGTCGTTCGGCTCAAGTATGCAAAAGGGCTTACATTCAAGAATATATTAAGGCGAACAAGCGAGGCAACGTTGAATGCTATTACCCACCAAAATCTCACATTTGATAAAGTTGTGGAAATTGTAAATCCAAAACGTTCTTCCAATGTTAATCCTTTATTCCAGGTAGCTTTTGCTTGGCAGAATCATCTCGCTAAACCTATAAAACTCGATGGGATAAGAAGTGAAGGGATAGAAGGGACAGATAGAGCTGCTGAATTTGATATTACCCTTGGTTTATGGGAAAATGATGACGTTATTGAAGGAACAATTGAATACAATATTGACATACTTAAGCGTGAGACAATCATTAGGTTACGGGATAACTTCATCACTCTGATTGAAAACCTTCTTGAAAGTTCAGATTCTCCTGTAGAATCTGTCCCAATGATTTCAGACCGGGAGAGAACGATGATTGATGGTTTTAACAATACCCGTACTGACTATCCAAAAGATAAAACCATAATTCAACTATTTGAAGATCAGGTCAATCTTTATCCTCTAAAAACTGCTGTAGTTTTTAAGGATAGCTCTCTTACATATAGCCAGTTAAACGAAAAGGCAAATCAATTATCACGTCGCTTAAGAGATATGGGAGTAGAGGCTAATATCCCGGTAGCATTGCTGGCCGATAAATCTCTCGACCTTTTTGTTGGAATTATCGGAATATTAAAAGCCGGCGGTTGTTATACACCGTTGGATTCCGGGTATCCTTTGCTAAGGATTGGTTTCATTTTGAAAGACTCAGGTTGCAAAATACTGCTGACACAGGACAAATTCATGGATATGTGTTTAGAAGGAATAACTAAATTAAATCTAAGTGATCCTGACATTTATACCAGAGAATTATCTAATCCAACGAGCATTAACAAATCGACTGACCTGGCTTATATTTTATACACTTCGGGGACTACAGGTATCCCTAAGGGAACTCCCATTCCACAACAAGGTGTTGTAAGACTGGTACGTAATACCAACTATATTAATATTACTCCTGAAGATTGTGTGCTTCAGGCCGGTGCAATAGTTTTTGATGCCTCAACATTTGAAATTTGGGGAGCACTGTTAAATGGCGGGAAATTATGCGTTGTTGATAAAGATACCCTTCTTAACCCTGGGATATTAGGAAATGTTATGGCAGAAAATAACATCTCCATCGTATTGCTTACATCATCATTCTTTACCCAAATAGCAGAATCACACACACACATATTTTATAAAGTAAAAAGCCTGCTTGTTGGCGGAGATATATTGTCTGCAACTCATATAAATAAGGTGAGAAAAAAAAATCCGCAACTTACAGTGATTAATGTATATGGACCTACTGAAAATTCATGCATATCTACAACTTACAGGATAGACCGGGATTTTAACAATAATATTCCTATTGGCAAGCCAATTAGCAATTCCCCGGCTTATATATTGGATAATTATTTGAATAATCAGCCCATAGGAATAGTAGGTGAGTTATATGTTGGTGGGGATGGCCTTTCAAAAGGTTATTTGAACAGGGAGGACTTAAATAAGGCATGTTTTATTGATAATCCTTACAAGCCGGGAGAAAGACTTTATAAAACAGGTGACCGTGCCAGATGGCTTCATGACGGGAATATTGAATTTCATGGAAGAATTGATAATCAATTGAAAATAAGAGGCTTTAGGGTTGAGCTGGATGAGATAGAATCAGTAATTTCAGAGATCGATGAAGTTATAGAAACTGTAATAAAACCTGTAAAAATTCAGGAAGGAGATTACAAATTGATAGCCTTTTTGAATGTACCTGTAACTTACAATATGGATGAGGATGAGATCAGGATGAAGGTTAAAGAGAGGTTGCCTGCATATATGGTGCCGTCAGCATATATATTTATGAATGGATTCCCTAAAACAATTAACGGCAAAATTGACAGAAAGGCTCTCTCATATAATGAAAGTGAATTCGAAATTAGAGAGAGAAATGAAAACAGAGGCCTGTCTCCAACCGAAAAAATAGTTCTTAATATCTGGTGTGATAGCTTAAAAGCGAAAGATATTTTATCAACAGATAATTTCTTTAATATTGGGGGTAATTCGCTGCTGGCTATCAATGTATTTTCAAAAATAATGTCAGAATTTAAGCTTGATCTGGACTTAAGGATTTTTTTTGATAGCCCCTGTGTAAAGGATCTGGCCGAAACCATTGATATCACATTGAATAAGGAGATGAAAAAAAAATCATTAAGTAACAAGGAGGCTTCAGGCAGCCAGATAATATCAGGTGAAATTTGAAATATTCTGATTGATACAGAAGATCTGGAAATGGGAGTTGTCGATGCAATACCAAAGAATGAAGCCGGTAAATCTATATATGATATTTCGTAATTATTTATTCCCGTTCCCATTTTATAAAATGGTAAAATTACTGCCTCATGAGCTCTATGAGGTATCGAGACAAGCTGCAACAGGGGGACCATCCAGATGATGGACCACCTCCAACCGACAAGAGATATTACATGCATTCAAATGCACTGGATTTCGTTCCTGATTCACCCTGAAGGCAATCTCTTTTGTACGGGTGCACGATGGATAAAATTCATCCGGCCAATACAAAAACTTCCCATTACTAAGGAAGCAATAAGTACTTACACTTCGTCCGGGACCACATAAGGTTTGCGGTAAGCTCTTGTCAGCAGCATGTCGGCTTCAGGATCATTGACAAATTGTTCATAATCGCCCATAAACTTCAAACCCCTGCCAAGAAGATAGGATATATTGGCAAGATGTGGAAGTGCAGAAGAATAGTGACCTTCAATTATATCGGCGTGCAATGAGTCATTATTGCCCGAACGTATAGCATCAAGAAAATTGGTGAAATGATCTGATATCCTGTCCTGATCCTTGTTATTCGTATCCGAATCTTCTCCTGAACCTGCAAAAGGTTCCTTCTCACGTCTGCGGTAAGCTCTCCATGGCCTTCCGGCCTCCCCTTTAAGTTCAAGATATCCTTCAGTGCCATAAAATATATTGCCTACGGTAATCTCGGCACTTGATTCCCTGTTGGTATAGCGGTCTCTCGTTTCAAATTCAAGTATTTTTCCGTCACTGTATTTAAAAGCGGAAGTAAGGATGTTTGGAGTTTCCTGCGAGGTCTTATCGTGGCCATATGTCTCGACATCCCCATAAGCCATTGTTGCCTTTGTTTTGTTTTCCGGAGTACTCTCATCCTTGTTAAATCCAAAGATGCCTCCTGCGGCATAAACTGAAACGGGGTGTTCGTTCTTTCCAAGGCCCCAGCGTGCAATGTCAAACTGGTGCGGTCCCTGGTTGCCGGTATCGCCGTTCCCGGTATCCCAGTACCAGTGCCAGCAGTAATGACTTCTTTTTTCGCTATATGGACGATACAGGGCGGGCCCCAGCCAACGGTCGTAATGCAATGATGCGGGTGGCATACTGTCTTTGGCAATGCCGTATGAATCGCGTGAATTAAAGCATAAGCCCCGGGCCATATAAACATCTCCTATCCCACCATCATGAAGAAATTTAATTGCCGCCCGGATATCATTTCCTGAACGGCTCTGAAATCCAACCTGCATTCTGACATTATACTTGCGGGAAGCTTCGATCATTTTTCGTCCTTCCCGGAAATTATGTGAAGCCGGCTTTTCAACATATACATGTTTTCCTGCCTGACAGGCCAAAATGGCAGCCAATGCATGCCAATGATTTGGCACAGCGATTGAAACAGCATCGATCTCCTTGTCATCCAAAACCTTATGAATATCCCATTCGGTCAGGGGTTTCACGCCGGTCTTCTCATAAACAGATTTAGAACGTGATTCGAAAAACTGTTCATCGGTATCACATAGAGTTTTCAGTACAACATTCTGACTCTTTTTCAAGCCGCACCAGGTGTCGATATGGACTTTACCCTGGTTACGGATGCCTATAACAGCGACATTCATCCGTTCATTGGCGCCTGCCACCGAGGCGTACGATTTTGCTGAGAATCCGGTACCCCCTATTGCAATCCCGGCTGTACCCAATACGCTTTGCTTAATAAATTCCCTTCTTTTTGTCATTTTAATGATCTTTTAAATATTCAGTAAAAAAAAATTTTATTTTTCATACATCACTGGTTAACAGGAATCGTGAAAAACGGTAAATCAGTTTATGTCCAACCTATGCAGATAGAATAAACCCTATATGCTGACCGCAAGAAGCATCCCTTCATAAACACAGTGGAAAACAAATTTATCTATTTTAATGGTTAATACAAAAATGCTAATTAATAGTACGGGATGAATTACGATTTTTCATTATTGTATTACTATCCGACAAAAAGTATGAGATTCTTCCTTAGGCTCAGAATCTCCCGACAATTGCGCATTTTATCCGGTCGGGTATGATTTTATATAAGTAACCGCCTCTTTTGAGGACATGGGAAATTTTATATCTTTGACAAATTTATCTCAAAATTTAGGATTTAATTCATACTGGCTATAATGGAGGAATTAATTCATCTGACGGATCTTACAAATCTACCTCTTTCGTCAATTCAGAAAAGATTATGGATTTTATGGCAACACTCCAGATTAAATCCTTCTTATAATCTTCAGATAGCATATAATTTTGACGGTCCGGTCAATCTCGATATCTTAAGGAAGAGCGTTCAGATATTATTTGACAAACAGTTCACAATGTACTCTGTTTTCAGACACAGGGAGGGCATTCCATACATTGTCATTTCTCCCGGACAGGTTGAAATTGAACTAAGGGATTTTTCAGGCTTCCCCGCCCCGGAGCGCAGGAATGAGATTCTTTCTTTTGGTGCAGACGATTCGAGAAGGTCATTTGATATAGAAAATGGACCATTGTACAGGCTATACCTGTTAAAGGAGGATGCAAAAAGCTACTTCTTTTATGCAACTATACACCATCTTGTTTTTGATGGATATTCACGCAAAGTATTTGTTAATGAACTCAACAGGGTATATAACGACCTGATAAAGGGACAGGAAGTTAAATCTGAACCCCTGAAATATTTAAGTTTCGATTTTGCCAGGAGTGACAATCCTATCCTGTCAGCTGATAAGGAACAGGAAATGATCGATTTCTGGAAGGAAAATCTGCAGGACTGCCCACCCGAATTGAAATTTCCCTATGATTTTAACAGAAAAAGAGAGCCGTCAGGGTTTGGCTGTAAGGAGTCATTCCGGATATCAGCCGAATACACTCAAAAATTAAGGAACATTAGTTTGGAAATCAATTCTTCCCTCTTTAATGCCCTTTTTTCTGCGTTGGGATTATTGCTCCAAAAATATACGGGTGAAAATATTGTCTGCATTGGAGTCCCTGTAACAACAAGGCGCAGCAGTCACTCATTCAAGATTTTTGGCGCGATGATAAATACTGTGGCTGTAAAGTTGAATATTGACGGGGAGAATGACTTCATTAGTCATATCAGGTACTCAACAGGGGTTATAACCAAATCTATAGCTCATTCGGCTATTCCGTATGAAAAAATTGTGGAGGTTGTTAACCCGGCAAGGATGCCAGGTATCAATCCTTTCTTTCAGATAGTGTTTTCGTGGTTGAACAATTTTACCGAATCTATGAATCTGGGTGGAGTAACAGGAAAAAGGTTCACTATGGAAAAGGGAGTCGCCCCTTCTGATATTACTTTATACATGTGGGAAGATTCGGGTCAGCTGGTGGGAGACATTGAATATAATGCAGATATCCTGACACAGGAAACAATAGTCCGGCTGAAAGAGAATTTTATCTCCCTGGTACAGACATTGGCCGACCAACCATCCCTGGACATAAACAAAATTTCAGTTCTTTCACCATCCGAAAGGAAGATGATTTCAGAATTCAACAAAACTGAAAGTGCTCTTCCCGTTTCTCTGATCCAGGAGTTATTTGAGGAACAGGTTTTGAATGATCCTGAAAAAACAGCGGCAATATCAGGCAATTCACACATCAATTATTCTGAACTGGACAGGAGGGCTAACCAGCTTGCGCACCACCTGTTATCACTGAAGGTGAAAGAGGGCGACGTTGTAGGTATATGCATCGAGCGTTCACTGGAAATGATCGTTTCAGTTTTGGGTGTCCTTAAGGCAGGGTGCACTTATCTACCCCTTGATCCGGCATTTCCAAATGACAGGCTTAAATATATTTATGATGACTCAGAAGCAAAAGTCCTTATATCACAGAGCTCTTTACATGAAAAACTGCGGCATTTCCCTAATGCGAAAATCGTTCTGACCGACAGTGACAAAGAAAAGATCAGTAAGAACAGTGAGTTAAAACCATCACTTAAAATTACCAGCCAGTCGCTGGCATATATGATGTACACATCAGGATCGACCGGCAGGCCAAAAGGTGTGAAGGTCCATCATGAAGCAATGGTAAACATTATCCTGAGCATGTCAAAAACACCAGGATTTCTAAAAACCGACAGGCTGTTGGCAGTAACTACCCTTTCATTCGATCTTTCTGTTGTTGAACTCTTTCTCCCGGTATCAGTAGGAGGTCTGGCAGTGATTGCAAAAAGTGATGAGGTTGCAGATGGACAGAAACTTTCAAATTTACTGGAAACACACGATATTTCTGTCATGCAGGCAACCCCGATAACCTGGACCCTTCTGCTCGCCAGTGGATGGAAGGGTAAAAAGGATCTGAAGTGTCTTTGTGGCGGCGAAGCCATGACTCCGGGCTTTATAAATGAACTTTTACCAAAAGTTGGATCTTTATGGAATATGTACGGGCCAACTGAAACAACTGTCTGGTCGACCTGCTTCCGGATCCCTGATATTGATTCGACCATACTAGTAGGCAGACCTGTCGATAATACCCGGATATATATTCTTGATTCTCACAACAATCCTCTTCCTCTTGGGAGTACAGGGGAAGTCTGTATAGGTGGCCTGGGTGTGACTAAAGGATACAAAAACCAGCCGGAATTAACTGCTGAAAAGTTTATCCCATTTGAAAATGGCAAGCTGATATATAAAACCGGAGATCTCGGAAGATTTCTTAAGGATGGTAACATAGAACTCTTTGGGAGGATAGATAAACAGCTCAAATTACGTGGTTTCAGAATTGAGCCGGGAGAAATTGAAAGCCTGCTTACACTGTTACACGGAGTCAGAGAGGCAGTTGTAAAGATTCACCGGTTTGATAGTAATGATGACAGGCTCGTGGCATTTATAAATGCAGATAATGGATTTACTTTTACTAAAAAAGAGATAACGGAATATCTGTCTCAACATGTACCTGCGTATATGATACCATCTTTCTTTAGGGTAACTGATGGATTTCCAAGGCTTCCCAATGGGAAAATCAACACTAAGGCTCTTCTTTTTGAAGTACAAGAAACGGATAGCAAGAAAGACATAGATTTTGATTCTTTCTCTCCTACAGAGAAGAAACTTGTTGTTATCTGGGAGAATATTCTGAAAATTAAAAATATTGCACTCACAGATAACTTTTTTAACATTGGAGGTAATTCACTGCTGGCATTAAATATATTTTCTAAGATCTTATCTGAATTCCAGATAGATCTTGACCTGAGGATTTTTTTTGATACCCCTCGTATAAAAGATCTGGCAGAAACGATTGATATCAAACTGAATAAGGACCTGAAAAAAGAAACATTCGGTAAGCGTGAGGTTTCAGGCAGCCAGATAATATCAGGTGAAATTTGAAATATCTTTATTTTTGCCGGCGACATGCCGGAAAAATGAAAAATGACATAATATAAAATCATATTTATGGATAATTTGAAAAAATATAATGAGGTTTTTCTTACAAATTTTCAGGTAGGATTAGATCAGTTATCTGAATTGAAATACCAGTCAGTGCCTGCCTGGGATTCAGTAGGTCATATGGGATTAATTGCTGCAGTTGAGGAATCATTTGATATACTGATTGATACAGAAGATATAATTGATTTTTCCTCATATGAAAATGGGAAAAAGATATTGGGGAAATATAATATCGCCATTTAGCTTAGTGTCTGGAACTCATGCATACCAAGATGTGGCAGGGTTGAAAAAGAGGAAGGATTTTAAAGTATTAAACTACTACGGATATGATTATCGGAAAGCTTTTAGAAAATAAAGTATGTCTGATTACCGGGACTAACCGTGGGATAGGACGGTCTATTGTTGAAAGATTTGCTGAAGAAGGTGCTATTGTATATGCAAATTCAAGGAAAACAGGCGAAATGGATGAGTGGTCAGCTGAATGTTCCAAAAGGAACAATACTTCTGTAATTCCCCTTTATTTCGACGTGACTGATTATCCTGCCATGAAACAGGCAGTTCTTCAGATCATAAAAGAACAACAGCATATCGATGTACTTGTCAATAATGCCGGCATGGTAACATATGAACTTCTTGGTATGATTCAGGAAGATTGCCTGAGAGATATGTTTGAGGTAAATGTTGTTGCAATGATCAAGCTCATTCAGCTTGTATCAAGAGTCATGGCCCGACAGATGGCCGGTTCAATAATTAACATTTCCAGTATTGTAGGTGTTACAGGAGTAAAAGGTCAGGTGGCATATTCGGCAACAAAGGGAGCAGTCATCTCACTGACAAAATCAGTTGCAAAAGAATTGTCCTCCAAAAACATCAGAGTCAATGCTTTAGCCCCGGGAATGGTTGCTACCGACAGACTGACCGCTGTCCTTGAAAAGAATTTCAAGGAACGGCTCTCCGACATAGGTATGGGGAGATTAGCAAAACCTTCCGAGATAGCAGATGCTTGTATATTTCTGGGATCGGATTTGTCACAATATATTACAGGCCAGATATTGGGAGTGGATGGTTCCACGATTATGTAAAACTCTAAAAGATGTTTCTTGATCTGGACAAAAAGGAAGAAAAATCTGTTGCTGCAATCGATAATACCGGGGCTGCGATATCGTATGGTGAATTAAGCAGCTTTGGCGGGGAATTCCATGCATCAATAAATAAAAGGACTCTGATATTTATCTTGTCAGAGAACTGCATAGGGGCTATGGCTGGTTATGTAGCCTCCCTGTCCGGGAAGATTGTTCCATTATTGTTAAGCTGCAACACTGACCGGGGAATGCTTGACAATTTAACTGCAAGGTATCAGCCTGAATATTTCTGGCTACCTGAAAGATTTTCCCCGGAGTACAATTACAAGGTAGTATTTCAAAAATTTGGCTATGTCCTTCTGTCTACCGGGCTAAAATCTTTTGAATTAAACGACAATCTTTCTTTACTGCTGACTACATCAGGGTCTACCGGAAGCCCCAAACTTGTGCGCCACAGCTATTCAAATGTCATGGAGAATGCACGCAATGTTGCAGCATTCTTTGAGCTGGGAACCACTGAAAGAGCAATGGCAATATTACCCATGCAGTATACCATGGGGCTATCAGTGATTTCCAGCCATCTTTTTGCCGGTTCCACCCTCTTACTGGTAAACGGAACATTGACGGACAGAGGTTTCTGGCAATTCTTTAAAGAACAGAGAGCAACAAGCTTCACCGGGGTACCGTATAGTTTTGAAGTTTTGTACAAGTTACGTATATTCAGAATGGATCTGCCTTACCTCAAACTATTGACACAGGGAGGCGGAAAACTAAGTCATGAATTGTTCAGGCAATATGCAGAATATGCAGAGAATACCGGAAGAAAATTCATTGCCACTTATGGTCAGACAGAAGGAACTGCAAGAATGGCTTATCTTCCGGCTGAAAAATCTACAACAAAAACAGGCAGCATAGGAAAAGCAATTCCTAACGGACAACTGTCAATAGTAGATGAAAAAGGGGTGGAGATTATTGAAACAGAAGCTACCGGCGAACTGGTTTATCGGGGACCAAATGTAACTCTGGGTTACGCCCTTTGTGGTGAAGATTTATTAAAGGGTGATGAAAATAATGGAGTTTTGCATACTGGAGATATTGCAAGAAGGGATATTGACGGCTATTATTATATAGTTGGCAGAAATAGCAGATTTCTGAAACTTTATGGCTTGAGGATCAGCCTCGATGAGTCGGAACACATAATAAAATCAGCTTTTGATATTGATTGTATTTGTACCGGAAATGATCAGTCAATGAAAATAATCATCACAGATGAACCAAGGAAGGAGTTGATTAAAAAATTTATTGTAGAAAAAACAAGGCTAAATCATAATGCAATAGAAATGGTAGTTGTCGATACTATACCAAAGAATGAAGCCGGTAAATCTATATATGACATTTCGTAATTATTCATTCCTGTTCCCATTTTATAAAGCAGACTCATCATGCAAAAAGACAAAGTAATAGTAGTCACTGGCATAGGAATATTTACTTCCATAGGATGTAATCGTGATGAATTCTGGAGCTCACTTATTGAAGGGAAATCGGGAATTAAACGAATCCAGGCTTTCGACCCTGATCCGCACAAATGCCAGATAGGTTCTGAGGTTTTGACATATAAACCGGAAGACTATTTTGACAGGAAGGAATCGAGAAAGATGGCAAGGGTCTCTCAGCTGGCTTCAAGTGCAGCCATCGAAGCGGTGAAGAATGCCGGTCTGGATCTGGATAATGAGGACAGAGTCAGGATTGGATGCGTTATTGGAACGGCCGCCGGAGATTATACCCATCTGGAGGATCAGCATATCCGTTTTCTTAAGATGGGCCCCGGTTCTGTCAATCCTTTGACTGTTCCGAGAGTTATACCCAACATGCCGGTAAGCAATGTAGCAATAGTACTTGGACTTCACGGGCCAAACCTGGGAATCTCTGCAGCCTGTACAACAGGAACACATTCGATCGGAATTGCACTGGGGCTCCTCAGGGGTGGAATGGCAGATGTCATTCTTGCAGGTGGAGCTGAATCCACCATGACCTCTCTTGTCCTGGATGCTTATTCAAGTATGGGAGTACTCTCCACAAGAAACGAGATGCCGGAAAATGCCAGCCGTCCTTTCGATCTTAACCGCGATGGATTTGTGATGGGCGAGGGAGCCTGTGTACTGGTTCTTGAGACAATAGAGCATGCGGAAAAGAGGGGCGCAAAGCCTCTTGCCATATTAAGAGGATTCGGAATGACTGCTGACGCCTACGGCATTGCCGCTCCCGAACCCAATGGCATATGGGCTGCCACAGCCATGCGGCTTGCAGTAAAGGATGCAGGTCTGGATCCTCAGGATATAGGATATATCAATGCCCATGGAACTTCTACCAGGGTAAATGATAAAACTGAAACACTGGCGATCCTGAAGGCTTTCGGTAATCTGAAGATTCCTGTTAGTTCCATTAAATCGATGATTGGTCATACACTTGGAGCCGCGGGTGCTATTGAAGCGGCTGCCACGGTGTTAGCAGTTTTTCATGGCATCCTTCCTCCTACCATTAATTATGAAACAAAAGACCCGGAATGTGATCTGGATGTAGTGCCAAACAAAGCGAGAGCCGTAAACATTGAAGCTGCAATTTCCAACTCCTTTGGATTTGGCGGCCAGAACGGAGTACTCGTCTTTTCAAAAGCCTGACTCTCTTCCAACCAAATAATTACACAAAATTTTTGTAATGTTTGTTGAACAATTTTCCTAACTTTAGGTACGGAATCGTATTATAGTATCATTTATATCGCTGTAATTACTTAACTTTAAAAACAGGAGGGCATTGCTATGACAGAAACCAGTCCGGTTATAGACGGTCTTTTGATGATCCACAGGATTATCTCGCGTGGTTTAAGTACATCCATCCGGAGCTGCGATGAATATATCGCGAAAAAGGGTATACCGGCTGATGAAGCCCGGGGCTTTTCCATGTACCTGTCAACACTTAAATGGGTAACACATGCACATCACCTCAGTGAAGATGAAGTAGCATTTCCCTATTTCAAAGATCATATTGAGGCTCCTTACAGCAATCTCAGCACTGATCATCAGACAATTGCCGGTGTGCTGGCCCGCCTTGAACAGGCTCTTCCTGATATATCATCCGGGGAACCATTAAAAATACGCGAGGTTCTGGGCGATTTCGAGAAGCTCTGGATGCCTCATATAAAAATCGAGGAAGATCATTTCACTGCAGAAAGACTGCAATCAGTGTCAGGAATGAAGGAACAGGGAGACCTTGCTGGAAAGCTTGCGAGTCACGGCAGTAAAAACTCCGGCCCCGGCCAGCTGGCGCTGCCCTTCTTTTTCTATAATCTGGAAGGGAAGGATCGTGAGATCTTCTCAAGACCTTTTCCCTGGGTCTTAAAAAAGATTCTGGTGCCGGTGGTCTGGAAGAAGCATTGGATGCCGATGCGACCCTACCTTCTGCAATAGCCGGTATGGCCGCATGAAATGACTTATCAGCATATAGCTTGCTAATAATAATTTTTTATGTTGTCAGATCAGCTTTTTCAGACCTGGCTGTTCAGTAGCCGGATTTTGGAAACCATTAGTGTTACACCTACTCCAAAGATCCCGATAACTGAAAAGGAATAACGCAATCCTGCAGCCTGCGATATGTATCCTATCAAAGGGGGACCCATAAGGAAGCCCAGAAAGCTTACACTCGCAACTGTCGCCAGAGCGATCCCGGGTGGAACTTTTGTTTGTCTTCCGGCAGCGCTGTATACCGAGGGCACTATGCTTGATACCCCAAGGCCCACCAGCATAAAGGCGAAAGTTGAAGTAATAAGGTAGGGGAAAGCCACTGCTGCATATAATCCTGTTGAGATCATCATTCCACAGATCTGCAGCAGTCTCTTCCTTCCAATCTTCGATGTTATATAATCGGCCATAAACCGTCCTGAAGCCATCATAATCATAAATGAAGTATACCCGAGTATTACGAGCGATGATGGTGCCTTTACCACATCCTTAAAGTATACACCGCTCCAGTCAAACATGGCGCCTTCACTGGCCATACTGCAGAAACCGATGATTCCAAGCTGAACCAATCCCTTATCCGGCCTGTTGAAGAATTTGCGCACCGGTTTATCAAAGATAAGGGCGGGTCTTCCCTCTGGCAGGTGCTGTCTGCTGAAGAATAGAATTATCCATACAATGAGGATGACGGTAACAAAATGCCAGTAGGGAGCTATCTTCAGATTAATCATGGTAAGCCCGATTAAAGCACCTGTAAATCCGGCGAAACTCCAGCCTCCATGAAAAGAAGCCATAATAGGACGCTCGTACATTTGTTCGGCAGCAACTCCCTGGGTATTGATCGAGATATTGCACAGATTTCCCGCCAGACCAAACAGGAATAAAGCTATTGCCAGTTGCCATCCTTCCTTTACCAACCCGATATTGCTCAGGAATATTGAGTATACCGGAAGTGCAAAAAGTGCCACTTTCCGGCTTCCAAAACGGGTTACCAGCTTCCCTGAAAATGTCATCATCAGAAATTGTGCCGCCGGCAGTGCGAATAGGATGGTCCCGAAAAGTGCATCATTAAGGTGAAGTGCGGTTTTGATGTCCGGGATCCGGCTTGCCCAGGAGGCAAACATTAATCCCATACAGAAATATAGAAGTGCAACGGCAATACGTATCCGTTTCTTATCGGTAATTGTTGCCGTTTCCCGGGAGAAGATATCAATGTTTTCAGCCAAGGAATGTCTCTTTTATCTATGCTGATTTGAGTCGGAATCATACACTCCCCCATCCATGGAAATACGATTATTTGACTTCTTTTCAGAACCAATATCTGTATATTGGCCATGTCCGGGATAGATCATCATGGAATCCGGAAACATCCTGTATAATTCGCGTACCGATCTTATGAATATTTCTCTGTTACTGGTCAGGCTGTCGAGATTTCCGACGCTCCTGTAAAACAATTCATCTCCAGAAAACAGGATGTTTCCCGTATAATAACATATACTTCCAGGAGAATGGCCGGGTGTGTGAATTGTCTTGATTTTCACAGAGCCTAAGCTGTATGTCTGATCTCCTTCGACGAAAATATCAGGTTCTCCGACTGATCTGGTATCAAAATCCAGATAAACCGTGGCTTCGGGATCCGTTCTCCGGGTATTTTCCACCCAATCCTTACCGTATGCTTTTACAGGCCAGTCAGGGCAGTTAACAATACTCACATAATCTTCCCTGCTCAGACACCACTTAACTTCCGGAAATTCCTTTTTCAATTCGCTTACATAATAATAATGATCTGTATGACCATGGGTAATGAAAATGTATTTCAGGCGCAGATCATTATTCCTGATAAAGGTGACCAGTGTATCTATTCTCCATCCGGGGTCTACCAGGGCAGCCTCTTTAGACTCAGTGGTATATATCAGGTAGCAAGCGGTTTGATATGGACCGGTAACTTCGCGCAAAACCTTAAAATGGTCACCTTTTGAACAACTAAGCTGAACCATGCAAATAATTATTATCAGACTAAGGGCAATTCTTTTCATGGCCTCTCTTGTTACTTGTTTATCGTGAGAAATGTTGCGTCCGCCAAATTAGTATTTTAGAATCATATTGAGAAGCAGTATTGATTTACATTCTATTTAAATTTATCAGTAGCATTTTATAAATGGAACAACAATCTTTTGTATATTACGAATAAAAAATGCCATTATGAACAAAAAGTTCGATCGCAGAAATTTTGTGAAGCTCTCAACAAGCGGTATCTCTGATAGGGATGATCAATCTGTAGCCGGTTCCCCGAAGAAAGCTTTCTCCCTGAAACAGGCCGGCAATAAAACATTGCGTCTGGGATTCATAGGAATCGGTGGGCGAGGTTCCTATCATCTTAATGCAGCATTAGGTATCGAAGGTATCGAAGTTCCTGCTATATGTGAGCTTAAGCCCGTTCGGCTGTATCAGGCCAAACGATGGGTCGAAGAAGCAGGACTGCCATCACCCAGGCTTTATGACCGCGGGCCGGAAGATTTTAGACGCCTTTGTGAAACGGAAGAGCTGGATGCCGTGATCTGTTGCACTCCGTGGGAATACCATACTCCCGTATGCGTTGCTGCAATGAAAAACAACAAGCATGCGGTTACTGAAGTTCCGATCAGCATTACTCTTGAGGAGGCGTGGGAAATCGTTGAAACTTATGAAAAAACAGGCAAGTGGGCAACCATGGGATTGGAATTTTATTATAACCTGCCAATTTTGAATATGATACAGAAAGGTTTGTTTGGAGATATTGTCCATGCCGAAACGGGCTACATTCACGACCTCAGGATGGTTAAATTTACGCCTCAGGAGGAACCCTGGAGGCTTCAGCATTCACTCAACAGAAACGGCAACCTTTATCCCGATCATCCCATGGCCAGTATGTTGCCGGCCCTGGATATCAATCATGGCGACAGGTTTGACTATATTCAATCGATGAGCACAAATTCTGTAATGCTTAATGATTATGCTGCCCTTAACTACGGTAAGGATACCCCATATGCCAAAGCCAGGGTATCCCTTGGTGATTACAATGCCTCATTGGTGCGGACTGTCAATGGGAAGATGATGACTATCATTCACGATACCAGCACACCCCATCCAAGGGAAGATTACCGGGTTCAGGGAACCAGGGGAGTCTATCTGTCAAACGGTAATAGGATTTATATTGAAGGTATCAGTCCTGTCGAGCATGAGTGGGAATCGGCTGAGAAATATTTAGTGGAGTATGCTCATCCTGTGACACTTAATTATAATCCTCCTCCCAGAAAAGGGGGCGTTATTCAAGGTCATGGAGGAGGCGGGACCAAGACACCCCAGAACTGGGACAGGCTTGTAAACGCTCTTCGTGAAAACAGGCTGCCCGACTGGGACGTCTATGACTCAGTAACAAGCAGCGCTATAATTCCATTGTCATGCGCTTCAGTTGCAAATAAATCCCAGGCAATCGATTTTCCGGATTTTACAAAAGGAAAGTGGAAAACACGACCACGTATCAACCTTGTATAGTTCTTATTCAGAGATAATTAAAGCAAATCATTATGAGTAAAATATATTATAACCGAAGAAAATTTGTGCAGCTCTCCACAACAGCCGCGGTTGGAGGGTCAGCTATCCTGTCGGGTATGGGGTTGCCTAAGGAAGCACTTTCCGGAAATCCGGGCAATGAGCGTACACTGAGACTTGGATTTGTCGGGATCGGAGGCAGAGGCTCTTATCATCTAAATGCAGCACTGGGGATAGAAGGTATTGAAGTACCGGCGATATGCGAAGTCATTCCCGAGCGATTGCAGCAGGCAAAAAAATGGATAGAAGAGGCAGGTCTGCCCACTCCTCGTCTGTACGACAAAGGGGTAGAGGATTTTAAAAGGTTGTGTGAAACCGAAAAACTTGACGCAGTTATCTGTTCAACATCATGGGAATGGCATACCCCTGTATGCCTTGCCGCAATGAATAATGATAAGCACTGTGTCTCTGAAGTTCCTATTGTCCTTACTCTCAATGACGCCTGGCAAATAGTTGAAACCTATGAAAGGACAGGGAAATGGGCCACAATAGGACTGGAAGGCTTCAGTCAGCTCGCTCTATTAAATATGATCAGAAAAGGCTTGTTGGGGGACATCGTCCATGCTGAAACAGGATATATTCATGACCTTAGGTTCGTGAAATTCAGCCCCGACGAAGAACCCTGGCGTTTGCAGCATTCCATCGACAGAAACGGGAATCTCTATCCTGATCATCCAATGAATAAAATGCTGCCTGCCCTGGATATTAATCATGGTGACAAGATTGACTATCTGGTCTCTATGAGCTCCTTCGGAGGCATGCTGAACGATTATGCTGCCATATATTACAAGGATAAAAACCATCCTCTCACCAAAAAGAAAATTGCACTGGGAAACTATAATGCCTCACTTATAAGAACAGCCAATGGGAAAATGATGACTCTTATCCACGATACCAGTACACCCCATCCAAGGGAGAATTACCGCATTCAGGGTACAAAGGGTGTATATGTGGGTGACAGAACATCAAAACTGATATATATTGAGGGAATGAGCCCTGTTGAACATAACTGGGAACCGGCAGATCCCTATTTAAAAGAGTATGAACATCCTGCTGTGAAAAATTATAATCCACCTCCAAGAAGAGGCGGAGCGATTCAGGGTCATGGAGGCGGGGCAACACAGACACCAATGCACTGGTACAGACTGGTAAGCGCTCTCCGCGAAAACAGGTTACCTGACTGGGATGTCTATGATTCAGTAACCAGCAGCGCCATTTCACCAGTCACCGAAGCCTCTGTTGCCGCCCATGGCAAAGCCATTGATTTCCCTGATTTTACAAGGGGAAAGTGGAAAACCAGGCCTCCGATTACATTAACCTGAACAGAAAGCTTGCAAATATTATAAATACAGTAGTAAATGAAAGAGCTTAAATATACCATCCTATTATCAATTCTTTTTGCTTCAACAGTACTGACATCACAGGCTCAGCAGCGACAGATGAGAGTTTCCGGATTGCAGGACAGCCTTCTTTTAAAGGATTACAAGCCCCTGTCAATTTTTTCAGTCCCTGAGACTGCAGTGCTCAAAGCGAAATATCCTGCCATCGATATGCATATGCATGCTCCACGTGGAGGAAACCTTGATTCCATTGCCCTGGTGCAGATTAAAAACATGGATGAAGCCGGTGTTCAGAAAACAATACTTTTCTGTGGCACTGGGGAAACATTTGATAAATATGCAGCAGTTTATGGAAAATACCCCGAGAGGTTTGAACTATGGTGTGGATTTGATCTGACAGGTTATGACAAACCGGGATCTGGACCAGCAACAATTGCTGAACTGGAAAGATGCGTCAGGCTGGGTGCCAGGGGTGTTGGCGAGATAAGCGACAAGGGAGGCGGACTGTCACGGGGATCAGGTCCGGCCTTGCACATCGATGACAAGCGGATGGATCCGATCCTTGACAAACTTGCAGATCTAGGACTGCCAATCAATGTCCATATCGGCGATCCGGAATGGATGTACCAGCCGATGGACATTCACAATGACCTGTTATTCGAGGCATATTATTTCCGGCTCGATAACAAGAAAAATATTCTTGATCATGCAGAAATTATTGAGACACTCGTGAAAGCCATTGCCAAACATCCCCGAAACACTTTCATTGCATGTCATTTCATGAACCTTACATATGACCTGACCCGACTCGGGGAATTATTTGATAAATTTCCGAATCTGTATGCAGATTTATCTCAAAGAGAGGCCTATATATCGAGCATACCACGGTTTGCAAAGCAATTCATGGAAAAATACTCCGACAGGATCCTCTGGGGAACCGATCAGGGGTATAGCCTCCCAATGTACAGGAATTCATTCCATATTCTGGAAACCCTTGATGATCACTTCTATGCCTGGGATGTTTCAAATACACGCTGGTGTCTTTATGGGCTTGGTCTCAGTGATGCCGCCCTTAGAAAAATATACAGGGATAATGCATTGAAGATTCTCAATAAATAGCAGCCCGGGAGCACTCTGAAGCTTGCAATGCTAATTGTTCATCAATCAATTGATACCGGTAAGCATCCTTGTCACATTGTAGCACCACTAATCTATCAGCTTATGAAAAAGAGTATTTTTATGACACCCATTGCCCGTCATTTTTGCTGACAATAACAGGATATGCGCAAAAAAGTGCAAGTCAGGAACTTCAGTACCTTGATCCGGGCCTAAAGAAGGTAATTCAGGTAGCAATTGTAGTACGTGATGTTGAAGCCAGCAGTAAATTGTGGGCTGAGCTTCTTGACTTGCCCGTACCTGAGATCAGGACTACACGCCCCGGTCATGAAGTTAAGGAGATCTACCGGGGTAAGCCTTCAGAGGGGCAGGTTAAGCTCACATTCTTTGACCTGGGCCAGGTCGTTCTTGAACTGCTTCAGCCAATAAGTGAAGGGACAAGCTGGAAGGAATTCCTTGATACAAAAGGGGAAGGAGTCCAGCATCTGGGATTTCAGGTTGAAGATCCGGTCAGGGCGTCGGCGGAACTTGAAAAAGCCGGGTATCCGATCATTCACCAGGGAAGATACGATTCGGATGACGGAACTTACATTTACCACGAAACCCTCGATGCCCTGGGAGTTGTTATTGAATTGCTCCATTCGGATGCACAGAAATAAGCAAGTTAATTAAAGAGCCGGGTTGAAGAGGCGGTGATTCCGATACCCACGGTCACCTCCGTGGTCAAATTTAAATATTCACGGAGTGCTGGCGGCATTCAATTCAAATAGCCACGGACGTGACCGTGGCTATTTGAATTTGACGCTTCCGGCGTTGTAATAATGGACATCCTCAAGCCATCAGTAAAAAGAAATCCTTATGTCTGAATAACTTCTCACTTTGGTTCTGTAATTAACATTCTGACAAAATGACTGCAGCCTCTGGCTCCTGAATTATCAATCTGACGATTAATTTATGATAATCGCCGGAGAAGACAGAACGTAAATGAGCCTCGATCATTAAGTTTCACTATCCCATAAATAAAATGCAAATCCCACTTTACTGACAGCCTAAAAATAATGATGGCCATGATTGTCCCTGTAATGGTCTTTTTCGTTATGATACTCATAATGGTTACCGCGATGATCATAGTAACGATGATTATCATAGCGGTAATGATCATGATCATTGTAATCATGATTGTCTTTTAATTCGACCTTCAGTATCTGTCCGGCAGGAGGCCCAAAGCCTGTATCTGAAATATAGAGGTTCCCGTCTGGTCCGAAGGTCATCGCAGTCGGGAATGTAAGATTATCCGCAATTACATTCCTGGTGCTGTCATTGTTTATTCGTATCACCCTCCCGGTTCCCGGAATGGGTCCGTCTCCTGCTGATGTCTCAAGGACATAAAGCCTGTGATGATGATCGAAGGCCACACCCAGGATTCCTGTGAATCCTGTGGCTACAACTTCTACATCACCACCCATGCTTACTTTATAAATACTCGAACTCCCTTCAACCAGTGGAAAGGTTCTTAAATTACCCACAAAGAAATCCTCCTTGAATGTCATCGCGGTGGGAACAATATGACCGTAGTGCGCAGAGAAGTCCAGCACTCTCGTTATATCCCCTCCGGTGGTAATCCTCACCAGCTCACCATGATTCGGTTCAATCGCATACAAATCGTCCCCAACATGGATCAGGCTGTATGGCGAACCATCCGGCTCAAAATCATCTGGCTCCGGAGCGAAAACCTTATTGTTTGCAAGATAGGTGCTTAAGTCGGCCACCACTGACCATGTTCCATCATGCCGGTTTACTTTAATAACAGAACTCGGATAGTCCGGATTTCCATGGGAACATCCGGCAACAAGCAAAGCATAAAGCTTATCACCCATAAATTCAATGTCGGCAACCCCCATGGTAAATCCAAGTGCGTTCACATCTGAAGGCAGACTATCTGCTACTGTCCAGATGGTTCCTCTAGGGCTGATTTTTATGATACTTGATGTATTCCCCCCTTTATACGGACCCACGGGGGGTATTACCTGTGCACACTGACCTTCGGTGGAATCAGGTCCCCCAAAACCGGCCAGTGCAACATAAAGATTACCATCAGGCCCGAATTTTAGCCCTCTCGGATATGCTATGCCGGATGCAAAAACTGTTACCTGGGCCTTCATAGTGTCATTGTTCATCAAGGACTTTGCATCCGGTGCAAGCTGATTATCCGGAACAAGCTGATTGGTCAGTTCCCCATTTTTACTACAGGAAATCAGAAAAGAAAAGGAAAGCAGTAATAATACTCCCACACTAAGTCTAGTCTTTTTCATAAGTACCTCCTTTTGTTTTAGTGAAAAAATGTAATAATTATGTGCTAAAACAGAATCAAATTAATTTTGTTCAATATAAATAAATTCTGGTGCCACAATAACCGGAAAGATATCTCTCTCATAATCATGACTTATAATGGATAACTGAATCAATTTCCCCTCAGCAGCTGATACTGTCCGACAAAGTGAATGAGATTCTGACCGGAGCGAATTGAAGAAAAATATCCGTAACTCTTTTCACATTATATCCTTTTCGCGATGATACTCTCAGTTTAATGAAGTTACCTTATTGCTTTTTGTTAAATTGCGTCGAATTTATTATGTGAGAGCACAAAGGCTTGAATGAGAGATTTATTGACATATTAATTATCCAAAATATTCGTTATATCCTATAAAAAAAAGTTTATTATGGTAAAAAAGACCCTATTCTATCTGACTGCATACATGGTAATTACTTTCCTGGCAGTCTCCTGTGAACCTATAGATAAATCCTTCGATGAAGCCCTGCTGGTTGGAAAATGGCAATCAGGTACCTTGTATTATAAGTACCTGGCTGATGGCACCGGCGGTACATGGGATACAAGCGATGATGTGACAGAAGCAGAGGCTCAGCTTTTTACATGGACACTGGTTAAATCCGAGCTTACGCATATCCATATCCTGGAAACCGGCGGCTCAGTTCCAAAAGTTTATACCGTTACAGAGTTAACCGACACATCATTGAAGTATCATGATGATTTCGGTACAAGCTTCTCATTCACCAAAGTAGGCAGGTAGCGGATTATTTTAATTATCTTCCCTTTATCTAAGGGATTAATGGAAATGCATGAAAAAATTCATAAAGATTTTTTTTATTTCTCTCTTATCGCTTTTTTCTGTTCTTCTGATAACAGTCTGCGTGCTATTATTTCTTGTATTCACGCCGGAAAGGTTTACTCCGATAGTGCATAAACAGGTCGATAAATTAATTACATGCCGGTCAGAGCTTGGACAGGTGGAATTAACTTTCTTCAGTACCTTCCCCGATTTTGGTGTTAAGATCAGAAACCTGGCACTAATAAATCCATCTGAAGATTCCATGTTTGATACACTTCTCCAGGCTAAGGAGTTCATTGGCACAGTTGATGCTGCAGCCTGGTGGAAGAGGAATGAACTGATAATTAAGGGACTGGAGTTAAGGGGTGGATCTGTAAATGTATTTTCAGACAGCCTGGGAAATACCAATTATAATATCATGGCAACTGATACTGTTTCAGCCGCAAGTGAAGAAGCAGGTACTGGGCTTCCTGTTATTGATATCAGGAATGTTGTGCTCGACGATGTCAGTTTCCATTACAAGGATCTTGCCTTAAAGCTAAATACTGCCATACGGGATCTCTCGGCCAGCATTTCCGGTACAGTAAGGGGTGATAAGATAGCCGGCGAGATAAAAGTAAAAAAATCGGTTATCTCACTCGAATACGGCAATGAAAAATACCTGCGGCAGGCAAATATAAATTTCGATATTCCCGTTAATTTCGAAACTTCCCGGCAGAGAATAACACTTAAAAATGCCAGGGCATCAATCAACGATCTTGAATTTCTGCTTAACGGATCAATCGAGAACGACACTGTCAGCAAGGAAATCCTCACCGATCTCAATTATCAGTTTGCATCATGGCCTATAGAAAAGATTATAGCACTTGTCCCTCCCTCATTCACTTCATATTTAAAGGATATTGAAGCAGGGGGGCTTATATCATCAGAAGGGACTATAAAGGGTTCTGTAACCGAGACGGCAATGCCGTTATTGAATATCCATCTGTTGCTGGAAAAAGGAACTATGGAGTATTCCGGGTTTTCTCTGCCTCTTCATGATATCGAGGGAGATATTACCGTGGTCACGGATTTAAAAAGCGACTCAGCTTCGTTTGTAAAAATAGAGCGGTTCAGAGGCAAAACCCCAAAATCTGTATTCAGCGTTGAAGGGCGGGTGAATCATCTTTTTAACGATATCTTTTTTAATCTTACAACCACTGCCGGGCTGACATTTGATGAGTTTGATCCGCTCATCCCGGACAGCTTGAAGCTTAAAATAAAGGGACAAGCCAGCGGAAGAATTAAATCGGCCTTTTCCCTAAAGCAGCTTGAAAAAATGCAGATGGAAAAAATGAAACTGGAGGGATCGTTATCATTTAAAAATTTAGATGTAGTTTACGACAGCCTGACACTGAAAACCGACCGGTCTACTATTGACTTCTCCTTCCCAAACCGAAAACCTCAGACAAAAAACACAAAGTTTGTAGTTGCTACTGTTCAGGGTAATAATATTTCATTGACCAAACTGGATAGTTATTATGCATCACTTCAAAATGCCTCTTTTGCCTTCGAAACATCCGATGCCAGGGACACTACCAGAATATCTGACGTAATTTGCTCGTTTACAATAGATTCATTATCGGCAAATATGGATACGATGAGTATAGCTGTTGCAAAACCGCATGGAAAGCTTTCACTGTCGCCGCAAGCCGGCAGGCCGGATCAACCCAGAATCGAATTAACATATGGCAGTGAAAAGTTAATAACTCGCATTGGCCCAAACTCACTGTCAGTAAATACAATAAGCTTCAATACCGACATCCTGAATGACAATGATAAAAAAGAGATCTTCCTGCAATGGCTTGCCAAAGGCTACGTCGATATGGAACAAGGCATAATCGATATTGCCGGGTTATCACATCCGGTTGAGATACCTTCTCTTAAAATGAAGTTCGATCCTGAGACATTCAATATTCAGGATGGAACTCTTAAAATTGGCAAGTCTGATTTTCGTCTGACAGGAGATCTGACCAACATCCTGTCATTTTTCAGAGGCGACTCAATATTAAGAGGCAAATTCAATTTCGTTTCAGGCAATACCGATATTGGTGAATTAATGGTTCTGACGAATGGCATAGGAAATAAGGACACGACAGCAACAAAGTCATCCGGCAGTCAAAATGCAGATACGGTTCAAACAGGCCCCTACATGGTTCCGATGGGAATGGATCTTCAGCTTGATGCTCAAATAAAAACTGCTACTATCGGAATTGATACAGCTTCCAATATCAATGGCAGCATCAGGGTTCACGATGGTGTGCTTGTTCTTGATGGACTGACATTCGATACACCTGCCGCCAGGATGCAGCTCACAGCGATATACCGTACTCCCAGGAAGAATCATATCTTTCTCGGGCTCGATTATCATATGCTCGATATTGAAATTGGCGAGCTTCTGACAATGATACCTGATATTGATTCCCTGATGCCAATGCTCAGGTCATTCAGCGGAAAGGGTGAATTTCATATAGCTGTGGAGACTTACCTTGATTCGCTTTACAATATTAAAAAATCAACTCTGAGGGGAGCATCATCTATTAAAGGGAATAACCTGGTGCTTATGGACGGGGAAACATTCAGTGAAATCGCTAAAACGCTTAGATTCAATAAAAAGACCCAGAATAGAGTTGATTCCTTATCTGCCGAATTCACGATCTTCCGGAACGAAATTGACGTGTATCCTTTCCTTATCGTTCTCGACAAATACAAGGCAATTGTTGCCGGCAGGCATAATTTCGACCTTACCTATGATTATCATATCTCGTTAGTAGACAGCCCAATTCCTATAAAACTGGGAATTGATGTTAAGGGAAACCCGGATAATATGACATATAAGCTGGCAAAGTGCAGATATGCGGAATACTATCGTCCATCCTCCCGGCATGAAGTTGCAAATAAACAGCTTGAACTGAGAAAACTGATACGTGAGACGCTGACTCAAAAGGTAAAAGAATAAGGCATTGGTAATTTCCGCGGTAAACAAAGCGGAGCTCTCCAAATAAGTATTCTCCATAGCATTTTGGGCTTGTTATGCTCAATATACAGAAGTTCTGACATATAAGAAATTCTGAATACCACTGAATTATTAATTTAGCATTTCTGAACGGATTAATTTTGAAATTAACAGGGGATTCTTCGCTCCGCTCAGAATCTCAAACTTTATATCGGACGGTAATGATTAAATTACTCTGATAACGGGTTAGTATGAAAAATACTTTTCGGAATTTTCATGAAATAAAACTAGAATCCCAGAATGAAATCAGGTTTTGGATTGTCTAACTATAAAAGAGTTGATACTGAAGTATTAATTCAGATGCATAAAATTTACAACAATTTATAAATTATAAAGAGATGACAAGAACTGGAAAATTTATCGGACTGCTGATCGTAGTGGCACTTGCCGCAACAGGATGCAACTATCTTCACAGGAACACCAAAGGGATAAGCGATCACGTCAGGATGCACAGGTTCAACAGAGCCATGGAATTCGGCCATATGGGAAGAATGGGTCACGGACGAATGAGCCTGGATGGTAAGTTCATGTTTCAGGGTCCCGGGTATGGAAGGCATGGCAACAGGTGGCAGGAAGAAATGCCAGGGATGAGAAGAGGCAGGGGCATGGGCATGGGATACGGTCCTAAATCCGGCATGAGAAGAGGCAGTGGCCCCTTGGGTCCGGGACATATGCAATCTGACAATATGAGATTTCAAAGAATTCCCGGTCTGACTGATACCCAAAGAGAGGAAATTGCCAGTCTGAAGGAGAATCAGATGCAGGAAATGGATAAACTACGCGAAGAAACATTCTCAAAAATGCAGAACATCAGGGAAGAGAACAGAAAAAAAATGATGAGTCTCCTGACTGACGAACAAAAGAAGTTTATGGAATCCGGTCCCGGATCTGTCCGTTCCGAAAAAGCTCAGGTTGCTAAATGACGGATAAAAATCATTTCTGGATCCTTCGCAGGATGCTATCCCCGGCTTTATTATAAAATTATTGTTATTACAGCATCAGCAGGACTGCTTAGCTTCAATGCCCTTCCATCTACCCAGAGCTGAAATGCCTGCCCGGTATCCTTAAGATTGAGTATTACCACGGCTACCCTCCCGTCAGGGTTAATAAATGCAGTAGCAATTAAATCGTCACTGTTTGAAGTAGTGGCTATACGCCTGGCACCTGGCTTTATAAATCTGGAAAATTGACCAAAGACCCAATGGGGCGGATTAAAAGTTACTTCTCCAGTATTCGTATTTGCCGTAATTATATTTGATCTGTATTGCGAGGATTCCGGATATATCTCACCTGCATGACGGGGTCCGCCATTCTGATCACGAATAAGGTTCCAGAATATATATCCTGCCGACCAGTTGTTCAAATCATTGATCATATTCCTCGCAAGAAAGAGGGCCGATGACCAGGAACCTCCAGGCCGGCCTCGGTATACAGGAGTTTCTTATCCGGAAACGCATCATGAACCATTCGTACATTATCAAAATGGCCTCCCGTCGTACCAATGAAAAGCAGTTCCCCAGATATATTTTGAAGCTTCAGGGTCTCCATAGGCAATTCTGGGCTCTCTGGTACATGATCCCTCGGTTGTGATCCCAAATCCATTATTTTTACATCAGACATTCCTTTCATTCCCAGTGCTGGCCCAAGATAATCGCGCACAAAGTCCCTCTCCTCTTCAGCGGTATAAACACACGATTCCCACACCTGTGATGCCATAGCTTCGTTCTGTACAGTTATTCCCCATATCGGAATTCCGGCCGACCTGTATGCTTCGATGTATTTCACAAAGTAATCAGCCCATACCTGAGAATATTCCTTTCTTAGTTTACCGCCGTCAACCATTTTCACCGTTTGTACTTCATCCATGCAAGCCTGAAATAGCCATAATTGCTGAATCCCTACAAATCTAGGGGCATTCGCTTTGCAGATTCCGAGCTCATTAATAACATTGAATCCTGCTTTTTTAAATCGTGATTCTACAGAAAAGTATCCAGAACTACCTTCTCACCGGCTACATCATCGTCAGTGTACATTTCGTCAGCATAATCGCACCTCGGTGGATACGTTATTTGGCATAATTTAGTACCATTGCATTCGGCGGTTTCAACGCATTGCCTTGACTGATCTTTTCTTTGAATAAGGTTTCAGGTTGCGCGAAATGCAACCGAAGCTGCCTCTGTTAATCACCCGTTGTAACCTTGCGACAGTCTGGCAGCCAATTGTGGGATCCTTCCTGTCAAACGGAAACGAATGTTCTTACCGGGCCAATAAAAGAGGCGGCAAACAATCCGGACCTATAATCGAGAAAGAAGTTGATTAAGTTGAAACTTCCGGCGTGTCAACTTCTACTTCCAGATAAGTATTTTGCTGCCCATAGGTCCGGGTTAGAATTAAGCTGAATGTCAAAATCCTTTTCAAAGTTGAGATGCAGTAGTCTTTGACAGAAAACATATATCATTGGGATCCATTCAATTATTTTTTGCTGATCGGGTGAAATTTCCAGCTTATTTTCGTCCCGAACATCCGTGGTGCACCAGGTATTTGTGTTGGGTCGCCAAACAAGCTGCCGGTATTTCCGGCACTGATGATGTATTCCCTATTGAGTCATGTTACTTCCATAAACTGATAATACAAAATTCCTGAATCCGATACCTGCGGTGAAATTAAGAAGACCGTAAGCTCCCTGCTCCAATCCCGGAGTATTGGCATCCTCAAAAAATATTTTTGTCTGGTAAGTCCAGGAAGGGATCCCAAACAGGTATGTCTCTGTGGCAATTCTTATCCGGGCATTCACTCCAATGGCAAAGCTTTGATCCGGTGTAAGGCGGAACATATTATTGGCATAGCTTTGTTTAGCGCCATCCACATCGTTTTCCGCAAAACGTGCATGAATATAAGCCCAATTCCCAAATATTTGCAAACCGTTTATGATTACATATTTTATATTTGCTTCCGCTCCGTAGCCGGATGCTTTCCCGCCGTCTTTAACTATGTAATTATATTCTCCGGTACCCGGATCCGCAACCCATGCTGAGGTCTGGAAATTCAGATAGCCGTAATAAAACAAGCCAAGATCAAGCCATAAATGTTTTTTTATTGCTGCCTTATATCCAAAATCATAGCTGTTGACAATTTCAGCGTCAAGGATCTGTTCTTCTCCCGCTGAGGTAAACTGGAGAACCTTGGGCCGACGTCCTTTTGAATAGTTGGCATATAGGATGGAATTTTCGTTGATTGAATATTTCAGACCGCCCCGCCAGGTAAGAGCAAGGTTTGATGTTTTAATTTCCTGCTCATCTACGGGTCTGAAAAAGAGGTCAGGATAATTTCCCGACAGGTAGCCAAGCGTTGACGGGCTTCCACCTGTCATCTGTGCCATATTTGTCAGGCTAATCCATTCTTTGATAACCCTTATCCCACCCGTTAAACTCAATTTATCGCTCAGCCGGTAACTGGCATCAGCAAAGCCCTCAAGAGCCTGATTTGTGGCATTATTGTAGTTCTCTTCCTGATGGTCAGTAACCAGAGGAAGGCCTGCCAGTGGACCCAGCTGGGGATCTGACGGAAGATTTGTAACCGGAAAAGGCTGACCGTCAGGTGTGACCAGATAGCCCGTATTAAAAAACAGATGGAATATATCCTGTTCATTGGGAGAAAACCAGTAATTCTGACTGGACTTATCATTCCAGTAGCTTGCTCCTATACTTCCATTCAGACGGTTATCTATTGAGTAGTTGTATCGGATTTCCTGATAATACTGCCTTGACCCGTCATCTTCACTCATGTCTATGGCAGCTGCGGCAGTGCCGTCTCCATCCCACCGGGAATAGGATGAAATTTTACGGTAAGAGCTAATGGATGTCAGGAAGTTATTCTCATTAAAATAGTGTTTCATTGTCAATGTTGCATCGAAAATATCCCGCTGGTTTGCCAGCTTACCGCCCTGTTCAAGAGAAGCAACATAGCCGAATGGATTATTGCTTCCCTCAGTATTCGGATAATTCATGCTCATAAAACCAAGCCCCGGATTATCATCATTCTGATAGTTCAGCACCAAATCAATTTTATTCTTTGAATCCGGCAAATAACTGGCTGAAAATCTGCCTGCAGCAGTATTTTTTCCATTCAATTTCCCTCCGAATGTATTTCTGATATACCCATCCTGGTAATTGTAAATTCCTGCCGTCCTGACAAATAACTTGTTCTTGATGACAGGGATATTTATTGCGCCGGTCAGTTCACGCTGGTTGAAATTGCCGGCTCCTGCAGTTACATATCCATTGAAATCATTGCCGGGCTTTTTGCTGATATAATTTATAGCACCAATTTGTGCACCTCTTCCGAAAAGAGTTCCCTGAGGCCCTTTCAGGACATCGACCTGCTGCATATCGAAAAGTTCCATCGCCGCCCCGTTTGCACGGCTAACAGGAACATTATTGTAGAACACTGAAATTCTTGGCTGTGCAGCCGGACTTACTTCGTCACTTGTGAGTCCGCGAATAACGAAGCCCGGACGATCAACTCCCTGCATTCTCACCTGCAGGCCGGGAACATAAACTGCCAATTCATCAAGCCCGCTAATATCATTGTCTTTCATAAAATCCCCCTCAATCACACTCATTGTAATCGGAACATCTACGATCTGTTGCTCACGTTTCTGCGAAGTTACGGTAACACCTTCAAGCTTGATGTTATCCTCCTCCAATGTCAGGTCAAGATAATTCTGACCAGGCTGGATATTAAAATCGACAACCAGGGTTCTAAATCCAACAAAGGAAGCCTGTACCTGCAGTTTCCCGGCTGGAATCTGTTTGAAAAGATATTCGCCTGCCTCATTAGCATTGACCCCGAACTTTGTATCTGCAATAATCACGCTTGCTCCGGGAAGAATGTTATTATTTCTGTCAAGAATTTTCCCATGCAGACTGTTTTTTTGGGTTTGCCCTTTCGAGGTCATTATTATCAAAAATAAAAATGCAATTGTTAAGGTTTGTCTCATACATTTAATTCATTCAGATTAGTAAATAGCGGAGCATTTTAAGGAAATCTTCAGACTAACATTCACGGTAAGATGTCTGACAAAAAAATCTGCGGCGCAAATATACTGATCCCTTTTATTTTTTTCATTCAAAGTGAACAATAGTAAGGTCCAATATGGTAAAAGGTGATAGTTATCAGTCAGATCAGGTATTACTCATGAAAAATATCAGAGTTGTCAGGTGATTTGACTTATCTTTAAATCAAAAATGCCTGTCAAAATAATCAGAGGTATCAGCCACATGCGTTCAATGGTCATAATATTTAGTATACAATTAATATTCAATTGTATAGCTTGCAATAATGAACATACTGCCCGTGGAATGAGACGGCTAACGTCCGGATCTTCTGATTCCATTAAAGATCTAAGTAATCAGGATGATTTTAAACCGCATACTGCAATGCTTGTCTTACCTGGAAAGCCGTTACCGGGTGAACCATTTCGCATAATGGCTACAGGAGCAGAAAATATTCGTAAAACCGGGATAATTATAACCGGGAAACAGGGTACAGTAAAATCCATTAAAAGCATAAAAGGGGATGAGATTCCATATTGGCGTATTGATGATTTTCCAGGCATCCCTGCTGGTAAATATAAAGCTGAGCTGGTTGCAGATAGAAAGGTAACAGGTGAACTGGAGTTTGAAATAGCTCCCCGGAAAGTTGCAAAAGAGGCTGATATGATATGGAAGACCATGAGAGGATGGGATAGTTCCATGGAAGCTCTTTATTCCGCATGGATAAATGCACTGTTTTATGGTTATGACGAGGATACATCATGGCCTGCACTGCACAAGGTGACCCAAAACAAGGATAAAAATTTCCTCTACAACTACCTTTCCCTTGATGAAGATGATCCGGCCCGAAAAAACAGTCTATTCATGGAGCCTGACTGTGCCGATAATCCCTTTTTTCTCAGAGCATATTTTGCCTGGAAGTTGCGCCTTCCCTTCGGTTATCACCTATGCGACAGGGGTAGTCTCACAAAAAATCCCAAAACAGGGAAGTGGATAACGAATGAGACGCCTGTCTCCGGGACAAATCAGACAAGTATTTTTAATGCCTTCCTCAGAAAGGTCGCTGACGGGGTTCACTCCGGGACAGCCCGAACCGCTCTTGATGACGAGAATTCAGACTATTACCCGGTTCCTCTTGAGCGGTGGGCCTTGCGTCCGGGCACTGTTTTTGCCGACCCGTACGGACATACTCTTATTCTGGTGAGCCTTCTGCAACAAACAAGCAACAAACCAGGCCTGCTCCTCGCAGTAGATGCCCAACCTGATGGCACCGTAGGTATAAAGCGTTTCTGGAAAGGTAATTTTCTCTTCAATACATCTGGAGTTATCGGAGAACCCGGATTCAAAACCTTCAGACCTATTACAGTCCTAAATGGGACACTTCATCCGTTGAAGAACGATGAATTAACCAAATCAGCCGGCATTGTGCCTTTTTCTCTTCAGCAGCGAAAAATGAAAACCGATGTTTTTTATCACACGATGGAACGAGTAATAAATCCCCGCCCACTGGATCCCGAAACAGCGCTTCTTGACCAGATAAGCGCCTTGTATGAACAACTTAAGGTGCGGGTAACATCAGTTGCAAACGGAGAAGCTTATTGTAAATCTCATCCCGGTGTGATTATCCCAATGCCTTCCAGTGCTACCGGAATATTCCTTGCCGGTGGCCAGTGGGAAAATTTCTCGACACCCAATCGCGATCTGAGGCTTCTTATCGCCATGGATGCGGTCCTGGATTTCCCGGATAAGGTTGCCGGCTCACCGCAAGATTTTAATATTTCAGGGATGAAATCACCGTTACAGGTACATAATATGCTTCGTTCGATCCTCGATAAGAGAACTTCTGAAATCTCGATCAGCTATACCCGTTCAGATGGTTCTGTTAAAAATCTCACCATTGCTGAAATCCTTGAAAGGAAGGATGCATTTGAAATGGCCTATAATCCTAATGATGGAACAGAGATACGCTGGGGGGCACCGGAAAACAGTCCTGAACGGTCAACATGTCATCGTTATGCCCCCTCTCGCCAAATCGAAACAATGCGCTCAGCAAGGGTGTGGTTCCACAAAAGGCTTCATCCTCCAACATAATCACCGATATGTCAATCTTTATAGCTGGGTACAGAAGAGGTTCAACCTGTTAAATTTTGCCCTGGAGTGCCAATGTGAGAGATTTATTGGGTAATATCCTCCCCGGTATTTGGATATTTTCTTTTCAGATAAAGATAAACGGGTATTCCTGAAAGAATAAGGCTCATTCCTATTACAGCTTCGCGGGGTCTTGTAATAATGGTATTGAAAAACAATCCGATGCAAAACAGGATAAATATTGCCGGGATTAGAGGGTATCCCCACACTTTGTATGGTCTGTGCACATCCGGCATCCTGCGACGTAAAATAAAAACCCCAAGCGCGGTGGCTCCATAAAATATGAAAACAGAAAATATAATCATGTCCGTCAGCTGGTCAAATGTTCCCGACAGTACAAGTACCGAAGCCCATACGCCCTGCCACAGGAGCGAATTCGAAGGCACGCTGGCTTTGTTGATCTTTGCGATTCCACTGAAGAACAATTTATCACGGGCCATGGCATAATAGGGACGGGCACCCGTGAGGATGCTGGCATTGGTGCACCCAAGTGTGGTAATCAGTATGAGCACTGAAATAAAAAGGACTCCTCCGGTTCCCCAGAAACTCCTGACCGCTTCCACTGCAGCAATCTGATTGCCTGATGCGTTAATATTCACCAGTTCCGGAATAGAGAGAAGCAAAAGGTAAGTTACGTTAACCAGCAGGTAAACGAGAATTACAATAAAAACTCCTGTTACTATACCTCTGGGGATGCTTCTCGTGGGATCTTTTACCTCTCCCCCTATAAATCCTACTGATACCCATCCCTGGTAAGCCCAGAAGGAAGCCAGCATGGCAGTATAAAAAGAAGATAAGCTAACGGATCCGTTTGCAAGCTCTTTAAAATTCATAAAATCTGCCGGTATGGCTGTTATGCTTCTTATACCAAAGATGACAATTACCAACAGGCCGGTGAAAACAAGGAAAAGGATTGCCCTGCTCACCCATGCCCCGCTTTTCAATCCGGAAATATTGAGACCCGTTAAAACCAGTATTAACAAAATTGCGATCAGCTTGACTCCGAAATCCTGAAAGGGGTAAAATATACCTCCTATCGTAAAGTGACTCAAAGAGCCCAGAGCCTCAGGGATAGGAATAATACTGTTCAGTGACTGGGCAAATACATATGCCAGTGAAGAGATGGTTGCGGTCTGAATTACAGTGAAAAGTGACCAACCATACATAAATGAGAAAAACCGGTTGTAGATCTTTTTAAAATAAATAAAATCACCTCCTGTGTCAGCCAGCAGCCCCGCCACCTCAGCATTGCTAAGTGCCCCGAAAAGTGTAATTATTCCTCCGACAATCCAGGCTACCAGGATCCATATGGAGGAGTTAAGCTCCGCTGCCATTGGCGCGATTTTCTTATAAACTCCTGATCCGATTATGTTTGCAACAACAAAAATAATAACATAGCCTATCCCAAGTGACCTGATGAGATTTCTTTGATTGTCCATCTATGAAATGAATAATATCAGTTGCCAATGTAACTAATTATTCAGAATCAGTACAAAAATTAAAACTTTCTTTAAGCGGGTTCTGAAAATTTACTTTGTAACTCTTCATAAGGCCCGTTCGTTTTTTCAAGTTTCAATAATCAAATCACCGGCATGAATTACGTCAGATTAAAGAAAGTTAGTCCGAAAATGAACTTTTTTCAATAATCGGAATTATTTTTAATAAAAATTTCAGAATGGCCAGGGAAATTGAAAATCTTATCCGGGAGCTTAAAAATGAGACAGGAGTATTTCTCAGTCTTGGATTGGGAGTATTCATATTCATATTATTTTTTCAGCCATTCCCATTCAAAAATTTGGATTTTAATAATGGGCTTGTATTTGTCTCCGGATTTGGCGTCATAACAGTACTGACACTTGGTATTGTAAGGACTTTCCTTTCATGGATGGTCAACAGGAATGGAAGCGATAAAGAAAACAACAGACAATTATCTCCCATGTTATCAGGGTTTTTGATTCTGCTGGTCAGTTCCGTTGCATTCACTTTTTACCTGCGCTATGTGGGATCAGTCAGAATCACATTCATTATCAGTATTAAAGTATTTCTTATTTGTCTTGCCCCACCCTTAATCCTAAGCATAAACGATAAGATGGTGAGCCTCATACATCAAAATAATTCCCTGATCATTGAAAAGAAAATAGCTCAGGGTAAAATTGAAAAATATGAGGAAGACTATCTCAATAAAACTGTTGAATTCATATCAGAAAACTCCGGTGAAAATTTCAGCCTTCTCATTGCGGAGGTCGTTTGTGTCAAATCTGCCGATAATTATGTGGAGATAATTTATGTGGAAGGGGAGTCTTTAAGGAGGAAGCTGATACGAAATACTATGAAAAATATTGAACGACAATTAAAACAATATTCCAATTTTTTCCGTTGCCACAGGATATGCATAGTAAATTTACATTTCATTGATAAGCTGGTAAAAATTAATAACAGTAACTGGATTATTATAAAGGGATTTAATGAACAACTTCCGGTCTCACATCAGTACCTGTTAAAACTTAAGGAATCACTTTAGCAGGGAAGGGGTGAATGGCTCTCGTCATAATTATATTAAACCGGCCCCTTTGATTCAGTATCAGCCCCTTATTACTTCATTTGAACCCTTATTTTAAAACTCCGGCAGTATCAACCGTATCTTTGTTCCGGGATATATAAATATCCCGTTTAGATTATTTTCAAATTAATAGCAATGAAAACATCAACTTCTATCCAGTCTGCTGACAGCAGAAACTGGAAAACAATAGTCCTGAAGTATGCTCATCCGGATATTCGGAAGAGCATCTGGCAGATCATCAACTCATTGGTTCCGTATATCTTTTTATGGTTTTTAATGTATAAGAGCCTTGCATACTCTTATCTGCTCACCTTATTACTCTCAATACTGGCCAGCGGATTTCTTATAAGGATTTTTATTATATTCCACGATTGCGGGCATAGTTCATTTTTCAGATCATCGAAAGCCAATAATATAGTCGGAGCCATAATGGGGATCATTACGTTTACACCCTACAATTCATGGCACCATCAGCACTGGATACATCACGTCACATCGGCAAATCTTGATAAGCGCGGAACAGGCGATGTATGGACTCTCACAGTCAAAGAATACATGAACGCCACACCTATGCAGCGGTTTATATACAGAGCATTCCGTAATCCATTCATTATGTTCACGGTAGGACCATTAGTTGTAATATTTATAAAGAACCGGTTTTCGCGCAAACAGATGTCAGGGAAGGAAAAATCAAACATTTATTATACAAATGCCATATTGCTTGTAATGTCTGCACTTATCAGTCTGGTCATTGGCATTAAAGCCTTTCTTTTAATACAGCTTCCCATTCTTTTCATTTCACACAGTGTCGGGATATGGCTCTTCTACATTCAGCACCAGTATGATGATGTATCGTGGAAAAGACAGGAAAATTGGGATTATAAAACGGCTGCCCTTACAGGAAGTTCATTTCTGAAATTACCTCCGGTTTTGCAATGGTTTACAGGAAATATCGGATTTCATCACATACATCACCTGAGTTCACGTATTCCTAATTATAATTTGAAAGCCTGTCATTACGAGAATAAGATCTTCAGCTCCATCAGGCCTGTCAGATTATTCTCAACTTTCAGGGCGTTGTATCTTAGCCTGTGGGATGAGGCAGAACTCCGTCTTACGAGTTTTAAAAGGCTAAGGACCACTACAGGATCCGAATAGCCGGAATTGACAGCTTCAATTTATATCCAATTTACATCTGCTTTTTGTCTTCTCTCCGGCTGTTGCGGCTACAGTTGCATTCATTTTATAAAGCTACTGATATTCTTCTCATTCAGCCTGATGAGCCTGATCTTTGATTCCATGGGCATTGCAACACTCAGATAACAATTATCCAGTTTCCCTGAATAAATATAATATTGCGACAGGGCATTCATGTTTGCATGATCCGCAATAATGGCTCTGTTCAGATGATTTATCGGCTTGAATACCTCAATTTCCGAAAGATGGGGAACGATCCCTGTTCCTATTCCCTTCAGCAAAGCTTCCTTTCTTGTCCATAGCAGAAAAAACCTTTCCCTGGATTTCCCTGGGGATTTAAGGATAAACTCACCTTCATTAACACTGAAAAACCTTTTTACGACGGGCACAAAATTCATTGTACCGTTCAACTCCTCGAGGTCAATTCCGATACCAGAATGTTCAGATATTGCAAATGCAAATGAGTTCAGGGTATGTGTGATATTGAATGATAGCCCCCCCCCTGCTATTTCCGGTTTACCTTTTATTCCGGTTGTATAGGAAATATCCTCCGGACTCATGTTCAGCTTTTTTGACAGGATTAATCGTAACATGGTATAGCACAGAAGGATTGTTTTATTATCTCTGCCCTTGTGCAGCCTGTCAGCTTTTAACTTGTCT
The DNA here is from genome assembly GCA_963789465.1 of uncultured Bacteroidales bacterium. Classification (GTDB taxonomy): domain Bacteria; phylum Bacteroidota; class Bacteroidia; order Bacteroidales; family VadinHA17; genus LD21. The sequence goes on along the minus strand of CAWBLL010000013.1, from coordinate 246,486 downwards.
TCTCCGTTAATCCGGTTTTCAAAGTATTCGATTCCCGGGCTGAAATCACTGGTATTTCCAAAATATACTTCAGTTGTATTCTCTGAGGAATCTGTGACCATATTTCCATCAGGATAGAAACTGCACCTGACATGATCTCGAATTGTAAATATGGCCATAACAATTTCAGGTGACGGATGATTTATATACTTTGTCCAGATGATTTAAAAATTCATTCCCGAGCAGATCAGAGTATTCCTTTTCACGTGCAATTGCAAGATGGGTTCCTTTAAAAGTCACAAGATTTACTTTGTCAGCATGTGTTTCCCATCCATTGTATTCGTATCTGAGATTCGCTTCTTCAGCCCGGAATAACAGTATTTCACCACGGTAATAGTCTGGCTTGTATTTTAATGTTAACTCCCTGTATTTACCCACAATATAAAAATTCCTTAATGATATAGGTATTGGTTTATTAATAAAGAAAAATAACTGGCATGTGAGCAGTTTTGCTTGATCAATCATTTTTCTTTTCATTGGCCCTAAAATATTGCTTTTAATAATCTTGAAAATATTGCTATGCCAACTTATATATTCAAATGCTTTCGAAGTTTTACTATCAAGCAAGGTCAGGAAAGGAACTTCATATCCGGCTCTCTGTAACTGAATTGCCATCTCGAATGCCAGCACTCCGCCAAATGAAAATCCACCTAAAAAATAGGGCCCTCTTGGGATTATTTTTTGAAGCTGCCTTATATACTCTGCTGCAAAGGCTTCAACGCTTTTATATTTTACCTTTTCGCCGTTGGAACCATACGGGAGAAATCCATAGAATGGCTGATCCTTTCCTAAATATTCGCTTAGCGGATAGTTCATCACCTCAAAGTAAACCAGTACAAAGGGAATTTTATTGCCAAGGGGATTTATTGGCATCATATTGGCACAGTCAGCCGGCCAGTGATACCTGATTAAACTTTCTTTATACTTCCTGAGTTTTGCCAGTAAATCAGCCGTAATATTTTCCTCAGGTCCTTCATAGGTCAGTTTGCCTTCGCGAAAGCTAATTCTAATTGATTTCAGGTCAAGTTCTTCTAAAAATTTACTAAACATTATATCTCTCCTTTTACAATTTTTGATTCAGATCCATATTCTGAGAATAATTTTTCCTCTGTTGTTCTATAAAGTGCATATTCAACAACCTCAGCTAAATCTTTGATACAGGTCTGTCGAAAAATGTTCGTAGACGCAATTGTAAATTATAGGCTGACACTCGTTCAAATTTAACGCTTCTTTTATATAAAGTGAGCGGTTCCCATAGAAGGAACCGGCCAAAGATAATTTGTTTTTTCTATTTTAAAATATGATCAGGATAAATTCTGTCATTCACCTTTTGCCAATCAGGACTCATTTTGCACCTCTCTGTCCAATGACTTATATTCCCTGAAATAAAACCTGCTTACATTTTATCAATAGAGAAAATAAAAAACCCTCAGAAAAGTAACAAATTCTGAGTGTTTTGGTTCTTATCGCGTTAAAAGTGATGATCTAAAGGTTTTTCCGGAAGTCCGGATCAGGTTTTTTTCTGATTGAGTCCCTTGCTTTTAAGTCTGAAAGAATAACAGCAATGAAATAATATTTGATTTCACAGGTGAGGTTATTAGTTATGTTTCTTATACCCGTGATTATCTTTGAACAGATTTCAGCAAATCATAAAAACTCTATTTGCTCTCTGTATATTCTTTCAATAAAGACTGAAAGATCTCCTTTACCGATGAAATTTTTGTAGCTCTGAAAGCATTGCTTCCGGCAAATGCAAAGCCATTTTCAAAATTTCCCTTGAGTGCATTTATAAGGGCAATTATGATACAATAAGGGCTTTTATCAATATCACAGGTCTTGATACATTTGAAAGGACACTTTTTTGGCTGTTTTTTACCATCTTTTACTTTTTGGATGAAATTGGAAAAAATAGCACGTCCAGGCATGCCGACTGGACTTTTTATAATTTGGATATCCTTTTCATCTGCATTGATGAAAGCCTGTTTAAAACCTGCTGAAGCATCACATTCGTCGGTGGTAACGAACCTGGTTCCCATCTGAACGCCGGCAGCTCCAAGCTTCATTATATTATTTATATCTACCCCGGTATAAATTCCCCCGGCAGCAAAAAGCGGTATATGTTTATTATATTTCTCCTCAAAAAGTTTGAGTTCGCTGACTATTTCGGGCACCAGTTTTTCAAGTGAGTAATTATTATCCCCTATCTGTTCCTCTTTAAAGCCCAGATGGCCTCCTGCTTTTGGGCCTTCCACAATTACAGCATCCGGTAAATAATCGTAGTTAGTCTTCCATTTCTCACAAATTATTCTGGTAGCCCTTGCAGAAGAGACAATTGGAACAAGTTTTGTATTGCTTCCCTTGGTTAGGAAAGAGGGCAGGTCAAGCGGCAGACCAGCTCCGGTTATAAGTACATCAACTTTTTCGGCTATGGATGTTTTTACCATATCCACAAAATTCGTCATGGCTACCATAACGTTAACTCCGATAACGCCCAGAGTCTTATCCCTTGCCTTGCGTATCTCCTCCTGAAGTCCGTGTATGCTTGCCTCGAGATAGTTTTCAGAAAAATCCCTGTATAACAATCCAAGACCGGCACTTGATATAACGCCAATTCCACCCTCATTTGCCACTGCAGAAGCAAGTCCTGAAAGCGAAATGCCAACTCCCATCCCACCCTGAATTATAGGGATATTTACTGAAAGATTCCCGATTTTTAAAGCATCCATCTATTAATATTATTTATTTTCAACGAACCCATTTTGTCATAATTTGTCCCATAAATCACTATGCAATAATGTAAGTACACCTGTACTATGGATTCAAATTCTTCAAAATTTAACATCAAAGATTCTCATATTGTGGTTTCGGGAGCTATAGATTTATATCGCGGCTGGATTGGACTTAAATACAGTCTGGGCAAAATGCCTAACAACGCTTCATGGAAATCACATTGTTTATTTCGGGGCAAATATAAGCAAATATTTATGATTCCAGTACTATAATGGGTTCTTAATTTGACCATACACGTGAAATACTGGTGCTCTGATTGCCGGATTTGAGGGATATAAATTTAATTTATTGAAAATAAATATAGTATTCTAATATATTAACGTACCTTGGGGCTGATAAACAAAATCAATATAAAGATGTTTGATAAAAAGAACAATGTCGTTAAATCGCCAGATCTTTCAAAATTAAAAGAAGTTATTATCGATCACAGAACAAAAATATACGTAGCTCCAAATACTGATACTGAAAAGGCAAAAGAGCGTTATCTCGAAAGGCTTTCCAGAAGAAACTCATAAAAATACAATTTGTCTTGAACTCCAGGTTGGAATTTTTATCCCGGCGTATTTTCTTTCTCCTTAAACAGTCTGACTTTCATGGCTGCCGGTCCTTTTGCACCTTTCCCTATCTCGAAAACAACGATATCATTTTCGGATACCAGTTCCATCATACTATTGACATGTACAAAGACGCTCTGACCTGAGCTTAAATCACGAATAAAACCATAGCCTTTGGACTTATTGAAGGTTGATACAATTCCTTTCCTGACGAAATCAGGAGCTGATTGCGGATTGCTTTTAGTATTTGTGAGGTCTATGCTGTCAGCTTCAACATCGGTTTTTCTGTCAGGATCGGGAGGGGTGGAGGTTATCATTCCAAATTCATCAACATAAGCTATCATATCATCGAAGTTGGTTCGTTTACCTTCACTTTTCCTGATTGCTCGTTTCTGTTCTTTGTCTTTTCTCTTCTTGTCTTTTTTCTTTCTTACTTCCTTTTTTCCGAATGTTTCCTGAGATCTGCCCATTTTTATATTTTAGTCCGTTTAAATTTAATAAATCATCAGCTGAATAATTAGATGGTGCACAATGATTAACTAACCGGATACAAGATTAGCAGAATAATGCATTATCGCAAAGCTGAATCTATGGCAAAGGTACAAAAAAATATCGGAAATTGCACGTTTTTCACTTCACCGGAAAATTACCCCGGACACGGAGGAATCTGTACAGTACCTCTTATCTTAATTCCTGATAAGCTTGACTGATTTATGGAAGTTATTTCCTGATACAATGAGAATATAAACACCCCTTTGAAAATTGCTCATGCTTATGCTTGACTTATACTGGCAGTTAAGCTTTTCCTGTATAAGAGAACCGGCAGAAGAGTAAAGTCTCAGGTCATAATTCTGATCTGTACTAATGGCTACATTAAAGTCAGTGCTGACCACAGTAGGCCATACAAATACTTCAGGATCTGCATGGCTCTGATTTGCGGTTATATAAACATAAACATTCTTGCTTAGCAACTCCCCGCAAGTTCCTGTCACCATGACCTTGTAAAGTCCGGTATTGCTGGCGTTGACATTCAATAGTGAATAATCAGCTCCGGTGCCATCAGGGATCAGTGTTTCCTCTTTCAGCCACTGGTAAACCAGATTGTGACCTCCTGCAATTACTTCAAGTGTAACATCATCACCAAATTTGGCTTCGGTATCAGGAGTAATATTATTAATTACTGTAACAGGCAGGACGGTAAGGTTAATTCCAGGTGAAATAACATCGCCGCATGAACCGGAAATATCGCATCTGTAGAGACCTGTTACTGTTGTTGGTGTATTGTTTAATGAAAGCTCAGATGTGGGCCCTGACTGAACCGGAGTGCTGTTCCTAAACCATGAATAATTAAGGTTATAGCCTTCAGCCACGACATTAAGCATTACCGGCTGTCCTGCGCAGATTACGGTATCGGGAGACTGACTTAAAAGCTTGTTGTACTTTGCTATATGTACCGACAGGGCCGACCAGTATGAAACTATTCCATATTTTGTAACCCGTAGCTTAATGGTGGCAGCACCGGTATAGCCCTGTGTCCAGGTAACCGATGCCTGTTCCGAATTTCCGACAATTGTACCAGCTTCGACAGGAAATATCTGCCACTCGTAAGCTGTTACCCCGTTGATTGGCGACACATTGTACAGACTCGTGGCAACACCCTTGCAAACTATTGAATCACCAGCCGGGGCAGGAGGCACATATGATATTTCAATTCCGGTCTTCGAGGTTATCCATGATTCAAAAATTGAGATCCTCGTGTATGCTCCGTATGTATTGCAGTTACTGCTTCCCCAGCTGACCAGTCCTGCAAGCTTATATTCATTCTCAACCGGAACAACCAGCGGTCCGCCACTGTCGCCGTTGCAGGCATCCTTATTCCCATTGAGAAATCCCGCCATTATATCTGTAGGGGCAATGTCGGACCAAACCGTTGAAGCCTGTGAATTTGAAATCACGGGAAGCTCTACCTTCTGCAGTACTGTGGGTACAGTTGGTGGCGAAACTTTTGTAAGACCATAGCCTGTCACCCATCCCATTACACCCGGATCAGTAGCACCCGATGCCGAATCTATTTTCGACACAAGCCTTATGGGTGTTGCATTATCATAATTGATTGTTGATTGAAGCTGCAGTAAGGCTATATCATTATTAAATGTAGAAGAGTTATAATTCTCATGCCTGATAACCCTGCTCACTGAATATTTCATTCCCTCAAGACTGTTGCGCGGATTATTAGCTCCGACGATGACATCCATCTGTGATGCAGGTATCAGATTCCCAAAATCATCCTCAGTGCAATGGGCAGCAGTTATTACCCAGTTACCGCTTATGATGGATGCCCCGCAGGTATAGCTTCCGGATTCAAAAAATACCTGCCACGGATAGTCTGCAATTATGGCATCAGTGCCACCGGTAATTTTAGCCTGTTTATGCCGTACACCTGTAAAAAACGGGAAAAAATGATCTCCCGGCCCGATATCTGTAGTAACACGCATTACAGGTTCCCCATTTACAGACAGTGAGTACACGCCTGTATCCGGATATGTGACCTCTGAAACAGAAATTTCCAATAAATACCTTTTGTTTTCTTCCAGGAATAAAAACACACTGTCTTCCCTGAAATATTCATTTGCTGAGAATACAGGCATATACCGTTCATCTAGTATCTTCCAGTCTGATTTTGCGACTGTAATTACCTTGGAGATCTGAACTGATACCTTTTGGGCGGAAATATTTAATGCTAAAAAACAGGCCAGAGCTGTTATAAGTATTTTTCTCATTAAAAAAATGCAATATTAAAAGAAAGCAGTTGCAAAACGAAATCTTTATGGCTGTTCATGGCACAATTATTATACCAATTATTATTTATTCTGAACAATCAACTCAAAATAAGACGAATTGTTTTTGCAATCACCTCTTTTTAGCTTAATAGTTAATGAAAATTGTCTGAATTCAGCTCTGCCGGAAACAAAATAGGAAGAGTTATTGCATTAATGTGGAAGGGTATGCCATGAGTTCCCCCAAAATTTATTACTTAATCCTTTAACTAATTTTCAACCAGGATTACGTTGATTAACCTTCTATAAGATGAGAAGACGCTAATTTCCGGGAAAAGCATTTACCGGTGGTGCAGGTATATCCATTGCTGCTTCCTCTGTATTGAGCATCAGCAGGATTTTATAAAATGTGTCCGTTCCATAAAGAAAACAAATGCCAATATTGAACAAAGTCATAAAATTGCTACCTTGGTCCATCTTGCAAACCTCTCATACCGGCCAGGTAAAAACAGCTGTATTTTGACAGCAGATCGGAAACGGCAATCAATTCCGGGGAGGCGAATAAAATAACGGAAGGTATTTACAGACAAGGATTTGAAATACCTCAAACAGTTTAAATGTATGAAGCACATTGAGAAGAAGACAATTAAAAGAGTTATAATGCTTTTTGCAGTAGCTCTGTTGCTGGTTTTTGTACTTGCCGCCATAGCTGTTTCAAAAACCTGGGGAAGAACCATGTTCCAGATTGATATACATCAGAATAAAAAACTAATTCATCTCTCCAATTTCGCAGAACCTCCTCAATTCGCAATTTGGCTTGAAAATCCCGTTACAGGAGAACTCAAATCAGTCTTCGTGACTCACAGGACTGCAAAGGGCGACTGGGAGGGAAAGGCAAATGTGCCTGTTTCCTTACCCCTGTGGTTCAAATTGTTCAGGGAAAATAATTCGCAGGAAAAATTAACATCGTCCGATAAGAAATCAGATATGGCAATTACCGGTGCGACACCAAAAAGTGACTACTTTTCTATTAAGAGTTGAAGTCAAACCAGGATCTGAATGGATTTGCTGGATTGAAATGAATCTTGCAGGTGATTTTAATGATTCTTACCCGGAAGTTAACCTGAACACCTTAAAGGAGGATGAATTCAGCAACGGCCAGCCTGCCCTTATCTTCAGGGCTGATATAAAAGCAGTCGAAGGAATGAAATTCATTCCGGAGATAGTATCTCAGTCAACCTGGAGCAAAGGAGTTGTGAGTGTTGAACCTGTTAGTAAAGGTGTAACAACCGCAAAAAATGTTTTTGACGATATAAAGATATCGGTAATTAAGCCAAAGCCCAAACTGATTGATAAGACCAGGATTCAGGATCTATAATCAACAGGCAAATGATGAAACATTTACTCCGGACAAATGTTTCGGAGTAGCCTTGTCAATATTACTAAACTCCCGTTATCCTCCTCTTGTATTCTGCAAGTGCAGCATCAAGCCGTTCCCTGGAAGTAGTATCTCCGGGTACGTTATGTGAGGGATGAATGTAGAGCTTTACTCCTCTGTCAGCAAGAATCTCCGCAACTGTGGTTATTGTCATCCATACACAGGTAATAAAAGCCATAGTGGAAACAGGTCCGATTTTATCCTGGTGATTTTTCAGTGTAACTGATGCATCCTGCAAAGGGGCGCAGGTATCAACAACATAGTCTGCCAGGTCAAAAATTGTCTTTCCGCATGAATGCCTTGTCTGTTTGCCTTTAGCCTCGGCAGCAGAACCGAATACTACTACCTTCATTCCTTTTTTTCTGGCTTCCAAAGCCACGTCAATATTTACATTGTTGATACCGGTATGTGAAAAAAGCCACATGGTATCCCTTTTATCGAAGTCATAGCCTCTCATTATCTCCACTCCATATCCTTCAACCCGTTCAAGGAACAGAAACTGATGAACCCCCATCTCACCTGTTATTCTTGTAAAGAATGTAAGCGGCAATTCAATCATTGGATGAAACCCGACAAAGCCTCCAATCCGGGGATACATCTCCTCGATAGGGAGAGTGGCATGTCCGCATCCGAAAGTATGCACCCATCGGCCACATTCTATTGTATCAGCCATTACCTCAGCGGCTTTCCTGATATTTTCCGTCTGTGTTTCTTCGATGCGGGTCATAATATCCCGTGCATTCTTGAGCCATTGTGTTGCTAGCATAATAAGTCTGTATTAAATTTTATTTATCCGATATTTTTTGTTCTCTTAACTATTAGAAAGGCCAGTAGAATCATTATTACAGATTCAACCATGGCAAAAGTAATCAAATGTTCAATACCAAATTTCTGGGCCACCACCCCCATGAGTAAATTTATCAGTGTATTTCCTATAAGTGCAATAAAAAAAACCAGGCTGAATGCCGTTCCTGACAAGTCTGCATATAGGTTGCCCACGAAACCGAGCATGATCGGGAATCCGCCTGAAAGACCTGCTCCCAGGATCACCAGCCCTGCAACTGACATGCTGAATGAATGACCGGTTTTTAGAAGAACCAGGCCAGTCAGTATAAGACTGAAAATTATTAGAAGCAGCATTTTTGAGGAAAAGGACCTGAATATACTTCCAATAAGAAGCCTCATGATCACCATTCCTGCAACAAATAAGGTGAGTGCATAGAGTGCATTGCTTTGCTCAACAGAAAACCGGTTTATCATGTAAGTTGTGGTCCAGTTATTAATAATCCCTTCGAATCCGCTCTGAAAACAGAGAAAAAGAGCAATAGTAAGCAATACCTTATCTTTAACAAGCTTCAGGCTTTGAATAAAGGGTGCACCTCTTGCCTGTTTGGGAGGGGGAAATTTAATAACAAGATAGTAAACTCCCGAAAGGAATGTAATAATACCGACAAGGGCAATTATAATCTCAAAGCTGATCCTGTTTTTTAAAAGTCCAAGGATTAGGGGCATCCCGAGGGCTCCCAACCCGTAAAATACCCCCAGAAGGCTGATATTTGCTCCCTTCTCCTTCTCGCTTATATCTGAAACAAGAGCATTGGTAGCGCCGTTTATTGCTCCTCCTCCGATTCCAATAAGAAGAATGTATAATTTCAGCTGATCAGCTGATTTTGTAAAGGCCAGACCTTCAAATCCTGCAAAGAGACATAGGGATGATACGACCAGAAGCACTTTGTACCCATATTTATCCGCTATGGGGCCGAAAATAAAAGAGCCGCCGATAATTCCCACCGGGAGTATCGAAAAGAGAGTGCCTGAAGCCAACTCACTGAGCTGCAGCTTTTCTCTGAGATCAGAAGCTACTGATCCTAAGGTGATCATACACACCCCGAATAAGAGCATACCTGCACACGCTGCCCAAAAAACGATTTTTCTATTGTATTTCATGATTATAACAGCCGGGAAGTTTTATAATATCTGCTTAAGTGCCAGAAATCCTGCACCATAAACACCGGCATCACCTTCCAATCCTGAAGCCTCCAGACTCAGCTGCCTGATGCTTACCGGCTGAGCCCATTTAGCTGCTTCCTCCAGGATATCCGGAAGAAGCGTCAGCCCCGGTCCGAATACTCCTCCTCCCATAATGATCTTTTCAGGATTAAACAGGCTCACCAGGTTTGCTACTGCCATTCCCCAGAATTCAACGCATAACCTGATAACACTTACAGCAACAGGATCTCCGCTTTCAAATGCTGTGAAGACATCAGATGTTTTAAGGGACTCAGAATCTATATGTCTCAATTCCCCGGAATAGTCTCCCTGTTCTGACAATAATGATTTTGCCAGTTTTGTAATTCCCTCTCCTGAGGCAAAGTGCTCAAAACATCCGCAGCTGACATATTTTTCATCAAATGGTCTTTGCAAAGCCATCCATCCAATGCATCCGGCTATATCGCTGGTCCCTCGTAAAATTTCGCCATTTACAAGAATGCCGGCGCCTATTCCTGTTCCTACGGACAAAAATATTGCATCCTTACAGCCTCTGGCATTTCCCTGCCACAGCTCTCCCAATATATAACAAGCTCTGTCACTATCTATTGTCAGCGGGAGATTGCCACACACTTTCTTCACCTCACTGAACAGGGGATAATCCTCCCATCCTTCAATATTGGGAGCCCATACAGTACCTGTTGCGGTGTGGCTTATTCCAGGTACAGATATCCCGATGGAATTAATCTTATGTCCATCTCTTTCTCCTGAGCGTATCCTGCTGTTAATACTGTCAGTGATCAGCTTACCTGCGTCCCTTCCTTTTTTGCTGCCAAGACCTGTACTCTCCTTATACAGGATCTTTCCATCATCTGAAAAGACGGCAAGAGCCAGTTTTGTACCTCCAAGGTCTATCCCTAAAAGAGCCATGCATATGAATATTTACTGTTTAAAGTATTTCTGTCTGGATCCAATTAATCTCGTGATTTTCAAATCCTTATCTCCTACATATTTGTAAGTGTTACCTTCCAGGTACCTGGGTCGTAGATTACGAATTCAAACACAACGTCATACTGAGTGGAATGGAGCTGATTCCAGCTCCTGTATCTGACAGTTACATCCAAAGGAACTGACGTATTCTCAATACCATAGGTCCCGTAATTTCTGAATTCCGATCCGCTGCTGAAGGCAAGAGAGAAATCCTCAATTTCAGTATTCTCCGTACCTCCAAGAAGAACCTTGATCTGCACTCCGTTCCCTGATTCAACAGTTTTTACCACAGAATAGCGGGCGATGTTTCGGTTAAGGGTTACCTTGTAGGCCGGTTTTGGCTTTTCTCCCAGAAACTTGTCTGCTTTCCAGAAACCCGAAACGACTGAATCTCCTGCAACATATTTCCCCTGGCCCTCCCTCATTCCGGCTTTCCAGCTGCCTGTATAATACGATCCATTCGCCCACTTATAGGTTCCTTTGCCCTCCGGCAACCCTTTAAAAAAGTGCCCTTCGTATGAATCAATGCCATTGGCTGTACCTTTTCCATTTGCCAGTCCTTTTTTACAATCGCCGGAATAGGAACCCGAAATTGAAGGAAGCAATACTCTGCAGTTGGACTGCTGCCCATAAGTATAGCTTCCAAATATCAGTACAACCAGAGCTATTAAATATTTATTCATAACTGTCTCAGTTTATTATAGAAAAAATCATATTAATTCTTTTTAAGAGCAATAATCTCTGAAAATAATTCCGGTTAAATGATAATCGTTTACCGGGATAGTTTTATATCCTGTGCTGGTATATTCCATCCGGAAACTTTCAATTCAGCATCAATATCACTCATCTTCAGCAGGGGGCAGCCAACCATCACAATCTGGCTTTCTCCCGGAGCAAGTGTAAAATAGCTGCCTGACCAGAAGCTCGGAAGGATCTCCTCAGAATTTACCATGATCTGAGGGCGAATGAAAAATGCAATCCTGTCAGATGAGTTGGTCACCTTAACCGTCCATTCACTCTCAGTTTCACTCATTTCATTCTTTAGTATTTCTATCTTCACAGATGATTCAGGCATATTGTTCATAGAGGTGAAGTCATCATCAGCCGCCAGCCAGTAAACATTATGAGATATGAACTCACCTGAACTGTTTTTCAAATTCAATACTACAAAAGTCACACCTTTCATTCCCTTCAGAGGTTTTGCCAGGGAAACTGCCTGTTGCACACCAGGCGCCGGAAGGTTAAGTCTTTTTTCCTTATGATATACCGGCTTTGAATTAAGGTCAAAAACTTCAACGGATGCAATAAGCTCCGGTAGCAACTTATAAGTCCTGTTAACCACAAGAACATCAAGGTTGTTAAGATTTAACTGAATATGGACAGGCTCGATAGCATTCTGCATAAAATAGTATCCTGCATTGGGCTGCAGGAACCAGTCATAGATCTGCCATACTACGCTTGGGAAAGCTGCATTCAGCTTCCAAAGCATTACACCTCCGATATCATTAAGTCTATGTCCGGCGGCCTCAAAAATACCCTGGTATCCGACTGCATTCATCACCTGCATCCTGTCGCAATATTCCTCCATACTGGAGGGCTGTCCGAATCTCTTTACCATTTCCTCCATATAGAGGTCATACCTGCCGTTCCCGGTAGCAGCATCATGGTATCCCCATGTGTTATTCAGGGGAAAAGGAAGCTTTTTATCCCAAACCAGGTCAGGAATGATCTTCGGCATAACATTATAGGGCGGTTGCGAAGGAAGACCGGTCTCATCTTTAAAAACCCAGTCTTTGCCAGCGATGGCTCTGTTGTAGTAATCTTTCGGATCCTTCCAGGTATAGGGGCCTCCGCTGTAAACACCGGAAGGAAGGTTATCGGGATACGACCCGTCCCAGCCTGCAGGAAGTTTTGCAAAACCGGATGAACTAGGGATAAAGGGTCTGGTGCCATCGAGAGAAATAATGTTTTTCCTCATCGCGTCATACAGCTCCTTTCGTGCATGTCCTTCATTGCCTCCTGTCCACACCAGCAGACTGGGATGATTTCTGATCCTAAGTATTGTACTGATAACATTTTCAGTAAAGACATTTCCCTCAAGTGGCCAGTCAGGAGATCCTTTAAATTCCCCTTGTGTATCTCCTGTAACCCAGAAGTCAGACCATACGAGGAGACCATACCTGTCGGCTGCATTCCAGAACTCATCCTTTGGAGTTACTCCTCCTCCCCATATCCTGACGAGGTTAATATTGGAATTACGGCAAAGATGGAATTCATAGTCATATCGCAGTGAATCACGATTCAGCATCATATCGGGGACCCATGCGCCTCCTGTAAGATGAACCCTTCTTCCGTTAACATAAAAATCGCGCCGGTAAGTGCCATTTACTTCAAGCGCCTTTGTACCAACAGTCCTGATGCCAAATAAAAAGGTTGTATCATCAGACAATCCTGAACCATCAGAATATTGAAGCCGTATATTATAAAGATTTGGTTTGCCATACCCATTTGGCCACCATAGGCGGGGATCAGCAACAATCAATTCCCCTGTATTGTCAGCATTGAGATCCACCATCGCATTGCCATTTTTAGGAATCAGAACATTCTTTGAGAACCGGAATGATTCGCCTTTAAAATTTTCAGGAGAAATTGTCACCGTTAGTTTTCCGTTCTCATCATTAGTATTGTAGTTTAACAGCCTCAAACTAAGAGAGATTCTGGCTTCAGTCGTGTCAGGAAGTTTCGGTAACAAAGTGACAAGCTTCGGGTCGGATATAGTCACTCCGCCTGAGGTTCTGAGATAGACCGGCGCCCAGATACCGATATTACGATCCCGGACAGGTGGTATCCAGTCCCATCCTACTGAACAAAGCATAGTAACATTCTTGCCTATATCACCGGTAGGTCCTCCGTTTTCAAAAAAATCACCCAGGGCAGACAGCTGTTCGGTAGCCGGCAATCCCGGATAATCAAGCGGATAAATCTTCACGGCAAGCCCATTTTTAGCACCTGCCTTAATTTCTTTGCTTATATCGAAGCTGTATTCGGCAAACATTCCGGCCATTAGAGTGGAGTCTGCTATTTCTTTCCCATTCACCCATACTGCAGCACGGTAGTTTATACCCTTGAAGATCAGCTGGAAATGACGACCAATGTCTTCGGTCGGGACATTGAAGACTGTGCGGTACCAGTAGGGTTTTTTCCATGGATTGGGATCATTCGGGCAGATGGCTGTACTGTTCAAGGTTGTACTTTTTATTGAATTCATCGGATGCATCGGGAATCAGCATATTGTTCAATCCGGCATAGGGGTCCGGATAAACATTATTGGCGACCAGTCCGGTAAGCACAGTAGATGGAACATCCACGGGGAACCAATATACATTTGATGTGTATTCTGCATTTGAAAGCTCCTCACCTGACCCCTGAATAAGTGCGGAAGACTGTAGGTCAAAACGTGCCAGTTTAACTTGTTTTACATGTCCGGCCTGTCCTGAGGCTGATATGGAAAAAACAAGAATAAGATAAATCAGTAGGTTTGATTTGTTTTTCATGTTGCTGGGGTTAAATATCTCAATTAAACATTTGTCATTCAGGTAAAGTATTATATAAGTCAGTAAATCATATGTTTACAGGAAATGCAGGACGGTTTTTCAATTTTCCTGACTCATCTTCAGGATGCCCCTTTTTGTAAAAAATGTTCCCTATCATCATTATAAAAATCGTCAATAAAATCACAAGAGTAATAACTTCTTCACTTATGATTGGTATTCTTGAGACCATGGGAATACTGAGGAAAAGTAAAATAGTGATAAGTCCGCGTGGAGAAAAGAACAATAAAGGGATGGCCGGCATCTTAAGTACCAATTTAAGATATATAATTCTCATTACCAAAATGCCCGCTGTTATCAGTACTCCGGCCACCAGATTATGCCAATCCAGAAGGCTTTCAATATTAGTATAATAACCAAACATAATAAAGAAAAAAGACCTGACTATGAAAGTGAGTTCCACCAGGATTTTATTAAAGGATTCCAGGTCACCTCTGAATTTCACAAAATTGAAGATCCTGTTGACAGGGGTATGTTCAAGGAACTGATTATTTGACAAAACCATTCCGAAAACAAGAATCAGCAGGAGAGCAGGAAGGTGTGAAAGTTTTGCGAGTGTATATACCAGCACTACTGAGGCCATAATTATTACATAGTTGACGTGATACGTAATTTTGTGTAAGAGAAAAGCGAGCACCGAGGAGGTTATAATTGCTATAATGAGAGTTATCAGGGTACTGAGTCCGAAATTCAAAATTCCCAGTCCTATAGAAGTCTGATTTAATAATATAAAATCAAACAGTATGATCCCAAAAATATCGGAGAATGAACTTTCATATACTATAAATTCCCTGTCGTTGGCAGGAAGCAGGACAGAAGAAGGAATTGCTACAGAACTGCTTATTATTCCAAGGGGTATTCCATTCAAAACGGAATCTCTTACTGAAAAATGGAAAATTAGTACCATTATAACTGCAAAGACGAAGGTAAAGGCAATAAAAAGGCCAAGTGCAGAAGAGATGGAATTAAAAATAAGCACTTTCTTCCCTCTTTCAAGTTTAAGGTCAAGACTTGCCTCCATGACGATCAGAATGAGTCCCAGGGTTCCAATAACCGGAAGAACAGGTTTGAGATTTGGTATTTCCATACTGGCTGCTTTTGCTATCAGCTGGATTGCCAGGCCCAGGGCAATAAGAAGAATCACTCCCGGGATTTTGGAGTATTTGCTGGTAATATCAAAAATATATGACAGCAGAACGATTACGCAAAGAGCCAAAATAATATAATTCGTCATACTATTGATTTATTTTGTCTTGTTTCCGGTTGAGTGAATCGTACTACAAATAATTATTAATTTTCTAATATTGATTTGAAGAGGTACACAACTTCTCAGGGTGCACCTTCAGCCCGTTCATTTCAGGGTTCGGTATTATTTCAGATATTTTTTAATGTTGTATAATTTATTCAGTGCATCTACCGGAGTAAGATTGTTGATATCAATCTCAAGTAATTCATCCCTGATCTGTTTCAGTACCGGATCATCCAGCTGGAAAAAGCTGAGCTGCATTCCTTCGCGGTGGCCTGCCAGATCTGCAATCGGCTTGGCCAGCTCTTGCCTGTCATGGCTCTGTTCCAGCTCTTTAAGGATCTCGTCCGCCCGGTTGACCACACTTTTGGGCATACCTGCCATCCGTGCAACATGTATACCGAAACTATGCTCACTTCCACCTTTTTTGAGTTTCCGCAGGAAAATTATCCTGTTGTTCAGCTCTTTAATAGAAACATTATAATTCCTGACCCGTGGAAAAGAATTCTCCATCTCGTTAAGCTCATGATAATGAGTAGCGAATAATGTTTTAGCCCTGAACATGCTTTCATGAAGGTATTCCACCATAGCCCATGCAATTGATATCCCGTCATATGTACTTGTGCCTCTCCCTATCTCATCGAGCAGGACAAGGCTGCGGTCGGAAAGGTTGTTAAGGATGCTGGCTGTCTCATTCATTTCGACCATGAAGGTTGACTCACCCAGGCTTATATTATCTGAGGCACCAACTCTTGTAAATATCTTGTCGACCATCCCTATTTCAGCCGATTGAGCCGGAACATAGCAGCCTGTCTGGGCCATGAGTACTATGAGGGCAGTCTGTCTCAAAAGGGCTGATTTACCTGACATGTTAGGGCCCGTAAGAATAATTATCTGTTGATCTTCGGTGTCGAGAGTAAGATCATTGGGGACATAGCTTTCTCCTGCCGGAAGTTGCTTTTCTATTACCGGATGCCTGCCATTCTTGATGTCAAGCACTCTGGAGTCATTAAGGACCGGCCTGACATAATTATTCTCTGCCGAGACGGTGGCAAAGGATTGCAGACAATCCAGCCTCGCAATCAGGGAAGAGTTAAGTTGTATAGGAGGTATAAATTCCACTATTGAGAGCACAAGATCGGAAAACAGCTTTGTCTCCAGGGCGATTATTTTTTCTTCAGCGCCAAGTATCTTGCCCTCATATTCCTTAAGCTCCTCTGTGATATATCTTTCCGCACTCACAAGGGTCTGCTTCCTTATCCATTCAGGCGGGACCTTATCCTTATGAGTATTTCTGACTTCAATATAATAGCCGAAAACATTATTAAAACTAACCTTTAGCGAGGATATGCCAGTCCTGATGCTCTCCCTTTCCTGCAAATCTGCAAGATAATCTTTCCCGCTGTAAAGGATTGTACGGAGCTCATCCAGTTCGGCCGAGACACCTGAAGCAATTGCATTTCCCTTGGTTAATTGTACCGGAGGATCGTTGTTGAGCTCTTTATCAATAAGCTCTGCAATTGTTTTGCAGGGGTTAAGCTGTTCTGCCATCTGAATCATAGGATCGCATCCGCTGTTATAGCATATTTCCTTCAGGGGACCAATAGCCTTCAGGGCTCTCTTAAGCTGTACGACCTCCCGGGGATTGATCCTTGCCAGCGCAACTTTGGAAACAACTCTTTCCAGGTCACCAACCAGCCGGATCAGGGCAGATATCTCTTCCTTAACAGAAACATTTTCGATCAGTAACTGAACTATATCAAGACGTTCATTCACAGGTTTTATATCTTTTAGGGGCAACGATATCCATCTTTTCAGTAATCTGCCGCCCATAGGGGAGATAGTCTTGTCCATAACATCGGCAAGTGTCCTGGCACCTTCATATGGTGAATGGAAAAGTTCAAGATTTTTAACTGTAAACTTATCGAGCCAGACATACCTGTTCTCCTCAATCCTTGAAAGAGTTGAAATATGACCCAGTTGCTCATGCTGCGTAATATCAAGATAATAGAGAATTGCTCCGGCGGCAATAATACCGAAGGCAAGGCTATGCACGCCAAATCCTTTCAGTGAATTTGTTTCAAATTGTTTTAGCAGCCTGTCATTGGCAGCTTCCTGAGTAAATATCCAGTCGTCGAGCTTGAATGTGTAAAATTTAGGCCCGAAATAATCAAGGAAAAGCTCCTTTTTACTCTTTTCAAAGAGTACTTCCTTTGGCTGAAAATTGCTAAGCATCTGATCTATATACTCAATTGTCCCTTCAGTTGTAAGAAACTCGCCTGTGGAAATATCCAGAAATGCCACCCCTGCAATCTTTTTGTCTATATGCACTGCCGCAAGAAAATTATTCTCCTTATGATTAAGTACATTCTCATTCAGTGATACACCGGGTGTTACAAGTTCAATTATGCCCCTTTTTACGATCTTTTTCGTGAGTTTGGGATCCTCAAGCTGTTCGCAGATGGCCACTCTTTGGCCCGCCCTGACAAGACGGGGCAGGTAATTGTCAAGTGCATGATAAGGAAACCCGGCCAGCTCTACAAACTGCGCCGACCCGTTAGCCCTTCGGGTAAGAGTGATGCCCAGTATTTCTGATGCCCTGATAGCATCTTCTCCGAATGTTTCATAAAAATCGCCTACTCTGAATAACAGTATTGCATCAGGATGCTTAGTCTTGATGTTATAATACTGCTTCATCAGCGGTGTTTCTACATACTTCGGAAAATCAGACATGGATATTATGCAGTAATATTCAGATCAATAATTATCAAGATGATTAAGACAAAGATACATTCATGGGAATATTAATAAAAGTCTTTTTGAATTTAATTCGCTGCATGAGTTGAAATATAGATTTCAAATCCCTATATGTCTCTTTTTTAATTATATGCGCGCCTTTTTATATTAAGTATGACCTGATTACAAGAGCCTCTTATGTCCTGAAGAGAATTGATAAGATCAATAATAAAAAACATAATAAAAATCATAAATTCCCGATATCTCTATTTCTAACTTGCCGGCAATGGAAATCTAATTATTAAAGAGAAACATTTAAGCTTGTCCCTTGTTGACTGATAATTAATTTAATTAATTCAGTGGCAAAGGGAGTAAATCGATATTCTTCCCTCTCTTTGGGATCAGGGTAAAACGAAAAAAAATCAAAAATGAAGAAAGTCCTTATACTTGGAGCCGGTCTGGTGGCAAAACCCATAGTCGAATATCTTCTTGAAAAGAGGTTTATTATATTGGTTGCATCTCCGATGAAGGAAAGGGCTGACGAAATGATAAAAGGAAATCCGCTTGGCTCAACAACTTACTGGTCAATGGATGATCATGACACTCTTTCAAAGCTGGTTTCAGAGCATGATATTACAGTCTGTTTATTGCCTTTTAGCTATCAGGTTGCAGTTGCTAAAATTTGCCTGAAGCACAAAAAGCATCTTGTCACAACCTCATATGTCCAGAGCTCAATGATGTCACTGGATGAGTCTGCCAGAGAGGCCGGAGTACTCTTCCTGAATGAGCTTGGTCTTGATCCGGGTATCGACCATATGACGGCTATGAAGATCATCGATTATGTTCATTTAAATGAAGGTAAGGTAGAGGCATTTAATTCGTTGTCAGGCGCACTGCCTGCCCCTGAAGCAGCAGACAATCCACTGGGATACAAGTTCACCTGGAGCCCCAGAGGGGTACTGATCGCAAGTCTCAGCAGCGCACTCTATCTTAAAAAAGGCAAGGAAACCTTTATTGATGCCTTGCATCTTTTCAGGGACAGGTTCAGTTATAACATCCCCGGGATAGGCGATCTGGAGGTATATCCAAACCGGGATTCGATTAATTATATTGATATATACGGGATCCCTGAGACGAAAACCATGTATAGAGGAACACTCAGATATTCAGGCTGGTGCGAGACTCTTGACGCCATGAAAAGGTTAAAAATGCTTGATGACAAAGCTCGCAGATTATGAAAGAATGAGCTATGCAGATTTTCTTGCTGAAAGAGCCGGCGTTGATAAAATCAACCTTAGAAGGAATATTGAAATCAGGCTTGGGATTTCTGAAACTTCCGCTGCAATGAAATCATTCGAATACCTTGGTTTCTTTGAGGATGAGAAAATGGGATGCGAGGTGACATCGCCATTTGAAATAACATCAGAAAGAATGATTAGCAGAATCATGCTGGAGGAACATGAACGTGATGTGGTTCTGCTGCAGCATATCATCCTTGCCTCCTATCCTGACGGGCGGAAGGAGGTCATCCGGTCTTCCATGACAGATTTTGGTTCTCCATCCACCAACACTGCAATTGCCAGGAATGTTTCTTTACCGGCTGCCATTGCAGTAAGGCTTATACTTGAAGGTAAAATAATGTTGAGTGGGGTATACCGGCCTGTGGTGCCGCAGATATATATTCCGATATTGAATGAGCTGAAATCTCTCGGAATTTCAATGAATGAAGAATACGGACTTCCGGAGTCTGATATGGTCATTTAGCCTGCCATTCCTTGACATGATGACGCACCTCTGACGCGGACCCGATATGTATCAGGAGGCAATCTGTGCAAGGAATTTACTTAGACCCGCTGTCGCGGATTTGCAATCGTGCCACGACCTTTCTTATGCCTGGGTTAAAATTTCAGGTAAAAATCCTTAGTAAGGTTGATATACTCCTCTGTAAACTCGTGTCTTTTACCATGCTCAATGGTGAGGAATTTATCGGCAGTTTTGATTCGTTGCCTGCTGAAGGTCATTATCAGCCTTCTGACTTCTGCTGTCGGCAGTGGCTTTATTTTAAGTATACTGTTACAAAAGAAGCCATATTCAATGGCTTCCGTTATGAATACGTTACCCTGAACATACGGCATAATAACCTGAAATTTACCTCCATCGGCAATCAGCTTTGATGCACCTGCAAGCAATTCGGCATTTGAAAGAGAATCGTTATGTCTGGAAGCGGATTTTCTAGGATCAGGATTCCTGATTGAATCAGTAAAGTAGGGAGGATTTGAAATTATAAGGTCAAAACATTTTTGTCCTGAATACGCCTGAAGTGAAACATTTTCAACAATGATCCTCTCTTTCCAGTTGCAGAGGCTCACATTTTCGAGACACTGAATATATGATTCATAATCCGGTTCGATGGCAATAACTTCTGCAGGGCATCGCTGTGCAATCATTATTGCAATCAGGCCTGTTCCGGTTCCGATATCCAGAATTCGCTTTGCATCTGAGATTTCGGCACATGCGCCCAGCAGTACACCATCGGTCCCTACTTTGAAAGAGGCTTTTTCCTGATTAATTGCAAATTGTTTAAAGATGAAGGTGTTTCCAGCCATTCTCAGAAGTTTTCATACATCCCCGGATTAAAAATATCTTTGCTGCTACCGCTGATTAGTTATTGAATGCATTATTTTAACCAATCATCAAGTTTCCTGTCTCCTTTCCAATTTTAGCGGGTATAGCCCAATAGAATAGCTGATTTATTATTGCATTTCTCTCTTTATCAGTTATCCCATAATTCAGCATGAATCCGTCAAAATAGTACTCAACGAAGCCATTTCTGCCGCGATTGGCGATCTCTATCACCTTTTCAATCTCCTGTACCCTGGAAAACTTCCATTCTTCAAAATCCCTGTCACTCATTTTTAGTGACCTTTTATGATGCAGAAGCCTGATCACAAATGATTGATATTCTTTTTTGTTCAGTCCTTTTGTTTTATGGAGGAATCCGTAAAGGTTATTATTTTCTATAATTGCGCGTCCCCTGTATTCCGGAGATTTTACATTAAGAGCAATGAAGTAGCTGGAAGAGTCAAAATCGGTTAAAGCCTGGTTTAAAAATGCCTTGTTTACCTTTGTGCACGATGTGAAGCAAATAAAAAATATAAGCAGAAACAGTAAGATCAATGCCGGGAATCTGTAAAAACAGCCTGCTCTCATTCTGTTGCCGTATTTCTTTGAATGGAATCCGTCAATATTTCCGTTCATTGAGTAAATTATTAAAGTCAGAATTCGTCTCTTTCAGCCAATTAAAATAATACCTGTGAGATAAATATAATAACAATTTAAACTTTGATTTTCCCAATTCTGATTATCAAATATTTCGCTCCAAAGCCTTTCCGCAACTCTCTGGTTCATCTTAAAAAAGAACTTATTACCGGCGGGTGCAGTATTCGCATTCAGAATTCCGTTCTCCTGAAACCTTCGAATACTCCAAGGCCAAACAATGCAAAATCATATTTTACCGGATCAGCGGGGTCAAATGATCTGAGCACGGTGGTCAGTTCCTCAACTGCTTTCCAGTCATTCATTTTTCTTTTCAGTAGTCCCAGGCTTCTGGCAGTATTTCCGGAATGCAGATCAAGTGGAATATAGAGAGCTGACTGGTCGATCTTTTCCCATACACCAAAGTCAACTCCCCTGTTGTCTTTTCTTATCATCCATCGCAGAAACATGTTTAGCCGCTTTCCTGCGGCACCACCGTTAACATCGGCGAAGTGCTTTTCGTTTCTTGACGCGTGGGGAAGCGCAAAAAATACCGAGCGAAAATGTGACAATCCGTCCCTGAGGGATCCGGTTTCCGTCATACCCTGCAGGATGACATCTTCCATACTGTAATAGTTTAAATAGATATGTCTGAGTCCTCTGACAAAGTATAAACAGTCGGACCCATTGAATGTCCTGTGAACAAATGTCGACAGACGGGAAAGATCATCCTCGCCTGCGGAAACGATAAACTCATATGGCGAATTATCCATTCGTTCCAGCAATATCCGTGAACTGCGCAGTATAAGGTCACGTCTTCCCCATGCAATGACGGCTGTCAGAAAACCGGCAACCTCTCTGTCGCGCAGCTCGCCAAAGCCGTGAGGGATTGAAATAGGATCACTTTCAATAAAGGAAGGATTATTGTACTGAAGATATTTTTCCTCCAGAAACATTTTTATCTCAGCTGCCGGAATACCATTGTATGACTGTTCAGGACTCATTTACAATAAGTCCGTCTTTAATCTGGATTATCCTGTCCGACATGGCCGCAAGCTGGCGATCATGAGTTACTATAACAATTGTCTGGCCAAAATTGTCTCTTAGCTTAAAAAAAAGCTTATGCAGTTCATTTTTATTTTCAGTATCGAGATTACCCGATGGTTCATCTGCCAGAATTACTGAAGGGTTATTAACTAGTGCCCGTGCGACGGCAACTCTCTGCTGTTCTCCCCCGCTTAGTTCAGAAGGCTTATGGTCGAGCCTGTCCGAAAGGTTCAGAAAACCGAGAAGCTCCCGGGCTTTTTTTTCAGCAGCAAGCTTGCTTTTACCTGCAATGAATGCAGGGATACAAACGTTTTCCAGTGCAGTAAATTCAGGAAGAAGCTGGTGGAACTGAAACACAAAACCGATGTTGGTATTCCGGAAAGAAGAAAGTGTTTTCCCTTTCAGTCGGCTGATGTCATCACCATTATAAAAAACAGAACCTCCGTCAGGCTTGTCAAGTGTGCCTATAATCTGTAGCAGGGTAGTTTTTCCTGCACCGCTTGCTCCTACTATTGATACCACCTCCTTATCCTCAACAGTAATATCGATCCCTTTCAGAACCTTAAGGTCACCATATGATTTTGTGATACCGGTTGTTTTTATCATGCCTCTTTCTGAACGCTGTCATTTACATCATTTACGTTCTTCTTAAGGTTGTCATTAACTTCATTTACATCCTGCTTAACGGAGTCTGCAACCGTATCCATCTCTTTTTTGACATCTGATGTAACTTCATTCAAATCACTCTTCATAGAGTCCGAGACATCATTCACATCCCTGGTAATCTTTTCCGCATAATCGGTGACATCTTTCTTAATTGTACCGGTGACATCTTCCAGGTCTTTCCTGAAATCAGAGGTACTGGTCTCCAACTCATGTCGTATTTCATCCGTTGCCTTCTTAAAATCCCGCATTCCCTTACCAATGGTCTTGGCGATATCGGGAAGTTTCTCTGCACCAAACAGCAACAAGGCTACAATGATGATTACAAATATTTCCTGTCCGCTCATATTAATACAGTAAAAATTCTTTTTCTGTTTTAAAAGCAAAGTTAGAAAAGTTTAATGATATTATACGTTTATATTGACTTATGCGATTAATTTTAACGTATTCATAAGGAAAACTTTCCTGTTAAAAAAAACAGGATATAATAAGAATTTCTTCTCTCCGTTTCAAAAAGATAGTCTCTATTAATTAAATTCGCAAAAACTAAAAACGACAAGTATGATCCAAGGCAAAACCCTGTTATTACTTCTTCAGCCCCAGCTGCAGGATACCAATAGTGTCAACAATGTAGCCGGGCTACTGATGAAAGGCGGATATATAATGATACCGATAATCCTGCTCTCCATAATCAGCATATACCTGTTCATTGAAAGGTTTATCTTTATAAGAAGAAGTGCCATCATTGATGTGCCGATGATTGACAAGGTGCTCGCTGCGATCCGTAATAAAAGAAAGGACGAGGCGCTGAACCAGGTAATGTACAACAACTCCTCTCTCGGAAGGATAATTGAAAGCGGACTTAACACTCAGGGCAAGACACCTAAGGAGGCAGAAGGCTATATGGAATCGACGGCGAACTTTGAGATTTCCGTCATGGAAAAAGATACAGGTTATCTTGGCATCATTGCAGGAATAGCTCCTATGCTTGGATTTATCGGCACTATTTCAGGTGTTATAAAAATATTCTATAATATCTCCCTGGCCGATAATATAAGTATTGGTATCATAGCCGGGGGCTTGTACCAGAAAATGATCTGCAGCGGAACCGGTCTTATAGTAGGGGTTATTGCCTATAGTGCTTATCATTACCTGCAGATGATGATAGACCGTTTCTCAATAGATATGCAGAAGCACGTTAATGAAGTTGTAAAAGCCCTCTGAGATGAATATTAAAAGGAAAAAACATTTTAAGGCAGAGGTCAGCACATCATCTCTTAATGATATCATGTTTTTCCTGCTGCTCTTCTTTCTTATAGTATCATCCCTGGCTAATCCGAATGTGATCAAATTACTTCTCCCTAACTCCAAATCAGCTCAGAATCTTAACAAACAACAAATAACAATTTCAATAACGAAGGATAAACAGTACTTTATTGACAACCGTCAGATCAGCTTTACGGATATTGAGCCCCTTTTGAAGTCGAGGGTAGGAACTCTGAAAGAGCCTACTGTTATTTTGAGACTGGAGAGCAGCCTCACTATTCAGGATCTTGTTGATGTACTGGAAATAGGAAACAGGCTTAATGTGAAAATGCTGATGGCAACGAACAAGAAAAGCGAATAAAAAAAGAGGCTGCCACTTTAAGACAGCCTCTTTAAGTATTTTCCTGTTACCCTAGGCTTTTATTTTTGCCTTGGCTTCCTCTTCTCTTTTTTCTTTTGGCGTTGTATCATACATAAGAGCCGTAGCCACGAAGACCGAAGAGTAAACACCGGTACCTATACCTATAAGGAGTGCGAACATGAATCCACGGATTACGGCACCTCCGAAAATGAACATCGCTACTATGGTAAGGATAACTGTGAGTGTTGTGTTTATCGTTCTGCTGAGTGTTGAGTTTATAGCCATATTCAGCACCTCTTTCATTGGCCTCTTGCGATACAGAGGCAAGTACTCCCTGAGCCTGTCGAATACAATTACGGTATCGTTCACAGAGAAACCGATTACAGTAAGAACAGCTGCAATAAAGGCCTGGTCAATTTCCATGGAGAAGGGCAAAATTCCCCAGAAAATAGAATAGACGCCGATTACCAAAAGCGTGTCATGAGCCAGCGACATCACTGCCCCGAAACCATACTGCCAATAGCGGAACCGAAGGAAGATATAGAAAAAGATAAGTATAAGGGCTATTCCAACGGCGAAGAATGCATTAATCTTGATATCAGCAGCCACTACGGGACCTACTGTCTCGGAACTTACCCTGTATTTGTTCAGAAATTCTTCCTTTGAGACATTAGAACCTACTACGCCCTTTAATCCGTCATAAAGCTTAGTATCTACCTCATCGTCCACACCGGTTTCATTAATCTTGTACTTGGTAGTGATCTTCACCTGATTGACATTCCCGAAAGTAACCACCTGAGGAAGGTCCCCAAATGCTGACTGAAGCCTGGCGGCAATATCTTCCGTTGTTACAGGCTTGTCGAACCTGATCACAAAAGTACGTCCTCCTGTAAAATCTATACCAGGATTAAGCCCTCTTACAAAAAGACTTACGGTACCTGCCAGAAGTATGGCACCCGATATGAAATAGAAATATTTCCTCAGCCCGATAAAGTCGATCTTGGTATGTTTGAAAAGGTCCGAAGTAAGTTTTATGGAGAAGGTGAGATTGGCATTTCTCTTCAGGAGACTGTCATAAATCAGCCTGGTGATGAATATTGCAGTGAACAATGATGTAAGGATACCGATCACAAGAGTTGTGGCAAAACCTTTTATTGGTCCGGAGCCGAAAACATAAAGTACAACTCCGGTAAGGAGTGTTGTAACGTTGGAGTCTATGATAGCAGAATAAGCATGCTTATAGCCGTCAGCTATCGCTAGCTTCAGACCTTTTCCTGCCCTTAGTTCCTCCCTGATTCTCTCATATATAAGAACGTTGGCATCAACAGCCATACCCATGGTAAGAACAATACCCGCAATACCGGGCAGAGTTAGCACTGCGTTTAGTGATGCAAGCACTCCGAACAGCAGGAAAACGTTGGCAATAAGGGCTATATTTGCTATTGTACCAGCACTTTTGCTGTAATAGAATACCATAAATATCAGTACAAGGACAAATGCTATCATAAATGAATAAAAGCCGGCACTGATGGCTTCTTTTCCAAGAGTAGGACCAACGATGGTATCGGAGATTATATGTGCAGGAGCAGGAAGGGCACCGGATTTCAGAATATTGGCAAGGTCATCGGCTTCCTCAATTGTAAAATCACCGGTTATCTCAGTACTACCTCCTGTTATTTCATTCTGAACTCTCGGGTATGATCGTACATAACCATCAAGTACCACTGCAATACAACGACCTATATTTTCACGGGTCATTCTGGCCCAGGTCTTTGCTCCTTCCGAATTCATAGTCATATCGACCTTAACTTCAGAACCGGTAGCACCTGAAGATGTTCTTGCTGAGGTTATCACGCTTCCATCGAGGGGAGGTCGCCCATCACGGGTTGTAACCTTAATGGCATGCAACTCATATAAGGTTTTTGTAGGATCATACTTATAAGGATTCTGGCTCCAGAAAAATCTGAGATCACGGGGAAAGAGCGCCTTTATCTGTTTCATCTTAAGATAAGCGTCGACTCTTGCTGTATCTATTGAACTTGCAAGACCAACCATACATGATGGAAGTGGTTTTCCCTGCTGGTCTACTCGTGGACTGAGGATTCCAAATAATGGATTCTGAACGGTAAATTCCTCGCGGGTAGAAGCTTCTTCAACCTTGGAAGTATCCTTTCCTATAAGGTCAAGCAGAGACTGATCTTTCTTTGAGGTATCAGCTGCGGCCACTTCACTCTTAACGGCAGTTTGTTTTGAAGAAGAATCAGCCGGATGCGACCGCTCATTGACCTGCATCTCCCTGAGGAGGTTGTTAGCGGAAGAGAGATAGCCTATAACCTCACTGTTTTCATAGGTCTCCCAAAACTCCAGATTGGCTGTTCCCTGGAGCAGTTCACGAACCCTCTTGGGATTAGTCTGACCCGGAAGTTCAATAAGTATACGTCCTTTGGTAGAAAGCTGGGTAATATTGGGCTGAACAACACCAAAACGGTCGATCCTGTCGCGAAGAATATTAAAAGCGTTGGAAATTGCACCAGATACTTCTTTGTCAAGTACTTTCAGCACCTCTTCGTTTGTGGAATTGAAATTGATCTTATCCCGCAGTTCAACTGTACCGAATATTGAGGCCAGCTTGGCATTGGGATCTATTTCCTGGAAAGCCCTTCCGAAAAGTGTAAGGTAATCCGCCTGACTCTGTGTCTGCATCTGCTTTGCCTGTGCAAGCGCTTCATTGAAAGTTTTATCCGGGTTATAGTCTGAGAGAGCTTTAAGAATATCTTCTACCGATATCTCGAGAATAACGTTCATACCTCCTTTAAGGTCGAGACCAAGGTTCAACTCTTTTTTCTGGCATTCCTTGAATGTGTAACCCAGAAAGCTCCACTTCTCTTTAGGAAGCGTTGAAATAGAGTCCAGATATTGAGTCTCTTTTACCAGGCTTCCCTTTGCATACTCTCTGGCTTCCTTTTTAACCTTATAGGTTGCACCTGTGAATGAAAGCTGGTAGATCGAGACCAGCCCCAATGCAATTGCAAGAACGATAATCGCCGTTTTATTCTGCATTTGTCTTTTCTTTTGGAATTATTATGGTTTTTTTGCTAATTCTACTTTATTGAGGCGCAAAGATATTAAATTTTTACAAAAACCCTCAAATATTAACTACTCAGTACTTAAAGTGAGCTAAAGTTTGGAGTGCCTAAAGTTAAAAACAAGGCGTTATTAACAATATGATTAACAAAATAAATATTAATTTTTTTATGGCATGACATTTTTTCATAATTCCATACATATGAACAATTATTATATTAATGTGTGATAAATAGGCGATTACGTTCTTTGATAGAAAAACCCAGGCAGGGATAAACTGTATATCCTATTAATATCAGCAGGAGGTCTACTCGATCAGTTTATCATAATCGGTATCGAGAGGTCTTTTGTTAATGAAGTCAAATAAGGTCAGGCTGCGCATATTATAGAAATAGTTCCAGTAATCCTGCAATGACTGAAGATAGGCCCTTCTGTTCTCGTCTTTTCTCGAATCGGCATCATTAAGATCAAGGACTGCTATCTTGCCGATCAGGAACCTCTGCTTTGTGACTTCATATCTTTTCATTGCAACAGTATCGGATTTTGCTGCGATTGCGACCTGGCTTTTCTGAAGATTGAACTGCTCCACGTCAAGATAGAGATTCTGCTGAAAATCCACAATTGCCTGGTTTGACTGTACCTGGGCCAGTTCAAGACTCGACTGCGCCATTTTATATCTTCCCCGTCCCAATCCCCAGTCGAGGATAGGAAGTGTAAATCCGATCCTAACTCTCTGTTGTTTATTGGGATCCTGGTATGCAAGCCTAAAATCAGGATCCTGGTCACGCAAACCATAAGAGGCCGTCAGATTGGCATTGAGTCCTTTTTCCGCTTTAGCCTGTGCCACACTGCTTTGAGCTGTCAGAAGTGTGAGTTGCTGGTTTAGTATTTCCGGATTATTCTTCATCGCCAGATCGAAAACTTCCTGTGTAGATACCTGCAGTGATGGGATCTCCGACGGGATAAGAAGTTCCAGTCTTACATTATCATTGAATCCCAGAAATGATCTCAGTCTTATCTCCCTGTCACGCAAATTCATATCCGCCTGTTTTCTTGATGTTTCAGCATTTAGGTATGAAAGCTGCATCTGTAAAAGTTCATCTTCTGCAATGGTTCCCAGCTGATATCTTCCCTGGGCAATACGGAAGAGAGTATCCGCATTGGAATAGTTCATCTCGGAGATTTGTTTGTTTATCTGTGCCTGGGCGAGTGAAAAGAAGATCATTACTGCCTGCTGATGAACGCCTTCTATATTTTCCAGAAAAGTTTTTTTGGCTGCCTGATATTTCAGGGGTTCGGTCTTTTTCTGCCACTTAAGCGCATTATATCTGAACAGTGGTTGTGTTAACCCGATACTTATCGGAGCAGTAATATACTTGCGGGAGTCATTTTCGAAATCGTTGAATACAGTCAGGTCGGAGTTCAGGGAAAGGGTACCTCCGGTTAAACCTATATTTTGTGAGAGAGAAAGCGATCCCAGATTACTGAGAGTATTTGTCGACTGGTAATCATAACCATTAGTCTGTGAGTTCCATACCTTGTCATAGGAATTGGAGTAATCGGGTGTTGTACCAGTAAGTACCAGCGAGGGCCTGTACTGTGCAACAAAAGTTCTGTACTGCCAGTAACTATTTCTGAATCTGTGTTTTGCCATAAGTGCATTCGGGGATTGTTCTTCCGAAAGTTTTATGACTTCCTGCAAGGTAAGTGTTTTAACCTCCTGTCCTTCAATTTTACCTGGTGAAAGAATAAAAATCAACAATAGGGGAAATAAGGAAAACTTCTTCATTATCAATAAATTTTATTCGTATCTCAATGATTCGATAGGATCTCTTTCGGATGCTCTTTTAGCCGGAGAATAACCGAAAATAACCCCTACAGCTGCCGATACCCCGAAAGCAATAAAAACTGAGAAGAAAGAGACTATAGTCATGATACCTGCTATATGCTCTATCAGTTTCGCCATGATAACTCCAAGGAATACGCCGATAAAACCTCCCGTAACACTAATAAGAACTGCTTCAGAGAGGAACTGAACAACTATATCCATCTTTTTGGCTCCGATTGCCATTCTTGTACCAATCTCCTTAATCCTTTCCATCACAGAAGCGAACATTATATTCATAATTCCGATACCTCCTACTATAAGGGAAATACTTGCAATTGCGCCGAGAACAATGTTGAAAATATCTTTGGTACGCTGCTGCTGTTTAAGAAGCAGTTCGGGAACAGTTATCTCAAAATCCTTAACGCCGCTGTGCCTCCTCAGGATCATGCGGCTCAGAATTTCTGTGGTAGGCTGAAGCTGTTCGGTCTCAGTTACCTGTACCACGATCCTGTCGAGCTGGTTATAATTGGTTTCGGTATCACTGCCTGCATCCGAACCACTCACAACAACCCTTGCCATATTATGCCCGCCGAAAAACTGTATGGAACTGGCAGAAGTAACCATTTTTGTATTTATAAGGGCCCGGTTCTGGTATCTAAGAAGCATGGTCTGAATAGGGATGTAAATATTGTCATTATAAACATTCACTCCTTTTTCTTCAAATCCGGTGAGGCTGACATTGGTTTTCTGCAGTACTCCTATGACCTTAAGCCATATCCCGTTGAATTTAATATACTGTCCAAGCGGATCAATTTTGCTGAAGAATTTCGCTCTGATATTGGCGCCTATTATACATACCTGAATCCCATTTTCCTCCTGGAAACTGTTGAAAAATGCCCCGGACACAAGTGGCAGGTTATAGAGCTGAAAATAATCATTTGACACTCCGACCAGCTTGGCGGTATATTTGATGCCGTTCATCATTGCAATTGAATTGAATGATATTTCCGGACTTATTCTTTTTACCGATGGAAGAATTTCACGGATAGCATCGACGTCGTGCATATTCAATCCCCTGGAAAACTTTTTAAGCTGCTTTTCACCCTCGTCCGAAGAGCTTGCTTTCTCGGCAATAATAGGATTTATCAGAATATTATTCACTCCGACCATTTTCATCTGTTCCATGATCTCCATCTTGGCACCTTTCCCAATTGCCAGCATCGCAATGACGGCTGCAACGCCGAATATAATACCAAGTGCCGTAAGCATGGATTTCATCTTATTGGAAAGAATTGACTCAACAGCAATCTCAATATCGTGGAAATATCTGAGAATAAATTTGAACATTTTATTTCCTGTTTAAATTATTGGTTCTTCGTAGAAGATTCTGCAGCTGGTACCCTTTGCTGTTGATTTTGCTGCCCTGGTTGCTGGTTCATCCTCCTGGCCCTGAATATGCTGTCCCTGCCGCTGCCATTCTGACCAGCTCCTTTTGCCCTTCCTACCTGACGCATCATTTCAGGAGACATGCTGACCCTGCCCCTGTCGCCCAAAAGATCCCTCTGCTCCCTTGCCTTAACAGCATTCTCTCTCTGGAGTTTATCCTTCTCTTTCTTAGCCCGTTCCTTCTCCCTTATCACAGGAATCAGATCCTCTCCCACCAGTTTGAAATTTTCTGGTTTTTCAGGAGTACTGAGATAAATAGGAGTCCCCGGCTCCAATCCCTTTTCAACTATAACATTGTCTTCATTCGATTCCCCGAGAACAACAACTTGCCTGTCCCCTTTCTTCAGATAAACAAAGGGAATGCTGTCAGGACCTGCCTGGACACTCTCGAGAGGAATATAAGTAACATCATCGATTGTCTTGGTAATAATCTTGTTGCCGGTAGTCATGGAAGGTCGGAGAATAGGATCAGTTCCGTCAACCTTAATGAGTACTTCAAAAACTTTGGCATCGGCATTCGGAAGTTGTTCTCCGATATTGGCAACGCTGAGCACGGTACCGGTATATGATTTTTCCGGAAATGCATCAACCATTAACTCAACTTTCTGACCTGTTTTAACTTTGCTTACGTCGATCTCATTTACGTATGTCTTGGAGATCATTGAAGAGAGGTCGGGAAGTGTTGCCACTACATTATCCCAGGGATTGATAGTGGACCCGATCTTCCTTTTGTTACCCATCCTGTCTCGCTTATAAATGACCATGCCGGGCGAGGGTGCCTTAATATCAAAATTGGCTAACAGGGTTTGCAGATCACTCACGCGTCTTTGCTGATCGGTAAAATTATGCTTATTAGTCCTCATATCCGATTTAGCCTGTTCAACCCTCAGTCCATAACCCTTTCTGGCCTGATCAAGAGCCCTGTTGGCTTTGTCAAGAGAGATCTCTGCCTGTCTTATGGTTGTGGGTGGTTCATATTTTGATTGCTGAAGTGTTATATCAGCTTCCTCAACTGTGAAGGTAAGGTTCTTTATATTATCCCGTAAACTACTTAGAGTTACTGCAGTATCCAGAATCTTCATCTCAAGGTTTGTCTCATATGTTGTCAGCTTATCCAGCTCATCCTTCAGTGTATTATCGAAAGAGGTCTTGTCAAGTGTAGCTATGAAATCCCCTTTCTTCACTTCAGTGCCTTCAGGTACCAGATCCTGTATCTTTATATCCATTCCCCTGATATTTCTCAACTGGGAAAATTCAGGACCCCTGATATCAGTTGAGTTTTCAGCCTCCAGTTCTCCTGTTGTTAAAACTAAAATGTTAAACTGACCTTGCTTGGATTCAACGTATAGATTTGCAAGATCTTTCCTTGAGGTTGCCTTACTGAAGACTACCAGAATTATGATTGCCACAACTACAACAATGCCTGTAATAATAAGTGTTCGCTTCATTTGAAATTTATAATTAATAGATACCTAATAATCTGTGCAAAAGTATGAAAAGGGTTAAGCTGTTGATTGCCTTTAACAATATTTAACATCAAAGCTAAATATTCTCCTAAAGTTAGGACAATGGAGACTCTCCATTTATTCCGGGATAAATAACAAATGGAGTGAAATTAGAGATTTTTAACAATTTCAATGACAGAATCGGCAATATCTCCCGCCTCTTGCCCTGTTCTGCCTTCAGAATATATCCTTAGTAAAGGTTCGGTATTTGATTTTCTGATCTGAATCCATCCGCCTGAGTATTCAAACCAGAGGCCATCCCTTTCATCAAAGACATGATCGCTGAAGTGTTCCTTGATGGCTTGTGCAATCAGGCCAAAATCTGCTGAGGGTAAAAGATTGAGTTTTTTCTTTTCCATAAAATACCTGGGATAGAGTGCTCTCAGGGCTGAGCATTTCAACTTGCTTTTTGCAAGATGGGAAAGGAACAGAGCAATCCCTGCCAGCGCATCGCGTCCATAATGCAGTTCAGGGTATATTACTCCTCCATTGCCTTCACCTCCTATTACGGCACCCCTTTTCTTCATCTCTTCTACAACATTTACTTCGCCAACGGCAGCGGAAAAATACTGGCATCCATAGCTGTTTGTTATATCTCGCAATGCCTTCGTGGAGGACAAATTTGATACAGTACTGCCTGGAGTGCTCTTAAGTATATAATCAGAGACTGCGACCAGGGTATATTCTTCTCCGAACATCGATCCATCTTCGCAGATGATTGCAAGCCTGTCTACATCAGGGTCGACCACAAACCCCAGGTCCGCTTTTGCCTTAACAACCAGTTCGGATATCTCTTTCAGGTTTTCGGGAAGGGGTTCGGGCATGTGGGCAAAATTCCCGTCCGCAGTGGTATTCAGTTCAACTATAGTTTTGACGCCCAGTGAGCTAAGCAACTTAGGCAATACAATGCCCCCTACTGAGTTTATACAGTCTATAGCAACAGTAAATCCGGCTGCCCTGATCTCCTCAACAGAAACCAGACTAAGGCCGATAACCTGGTTTATATGCTTTTCAGCCCAGGAATCGTCATAGCCGAGAGTCCCTGCAGAGTCGACTCCTGCAAAATCAAAATCTTCATTTGCAGCTATCTCGAGAACGTTCATTCCGTCTTCTGCAGATAGAAATTCACCTGCCTCATTCAATAATTTAAGAGCATTCCATTGCCCTGGATTATGGCTGGCAGTAATAATTATTCCTCCATCAGCATGGGTTCCGGTAACCGCTACCTCAACTGTTGGGGTAGTTGCCATTCCAAGGTCTGTCACATTCATACCAAGACTCCTCAGTGTGCTGATGACAAAATTATTCACCATGCTGCCCGATTTACGGGCATCCCTCCCTACTATCACCCTGAGCTCTTTTCTCTTATGCCTCCTCTGCAGCCATACGCCAAATGCTGCTGTGAATTTTACAATATCGACAGGTGAAAGCGATTCTCCTGGTTTGCCGCCAATTGTTCCCCTGATACCGGAAATTGATTTTATAAGTGCCATGCAGATAGAATTTTCAGATAGACAAAGGTGCAAAAAATTCCGTAAATAAAATATCGCCAAATAATTGTACCTTTGCACCCTGATAATATGACTGATATGGAGTATAAAAAACCTTCCGGCGGACCACGCAGAAAACATGAAAGAGCCAGGCCTGGTGAAAGCAGCAGGCCGCGGAACTCCTCACATTCATCTTCAGCCACCGGGAAGGCAGATTCAAAGCGCCATACCAGAATAGGCCAGTCAGAGTCAAAGGATAAAAATAAGCAAGTGACCCCTATAAGACTTAACCGGTTCATTGCCAATAGTGGGGTATGCTCTAGAAGAGATGCTGATGAACATATAAAAAATGGTAATATAACGGTAAATGGCCATCTCGTTACGGATCTTGGGACAAAAGTGACCTATGACGATGTTGTCCGGCTCAGGAATAAAAGACTCACAGCAGAGAAGAAGGTTTACATCCTGATGAACAAACCAAAGGATTATGTTACAACAGTTGAAGATCCTCATGCAGAACACACTGTACTCGATCTCATTGGTGACGAATGTCCTGAAAGGGTCTACCCGGTAGGGAGGCTCGACAAAGCCACTACAGGCGTTCTGCTTCTTACCAATGACGGTGACCTGACAGGAAAGTTAACGCATCCGAAGTATAAGAGAAAGAAGATATATCATGTTTGGCTCGATCATCCGGTAACAAAAAACGATCTTTTCAGACTGACTGAAGGTGTAGCGCTTGAGGGGGAGAATATTGCCGCCGATGCTGTCGCATATGCTGACGACGAAGACAAAACCCAGATTGGCATAGAGTTGCACTCTGGCCAGAACAGGGTTATCAGAAGAATGTTCGAATCCATTGGATATAAGGTAAAGAAGCTTGACAGGGTATATTTCGCAGGACTGACCAAAAAGAATCTGAAACGGGGAAAATGGAGATTCCTTACTGACAAGGAGGTCAGCATGCTGAAAAGGGGTATTTTTTAATCAGATAAAATGAGCCACAGATCAGGTTTTGTAAATATATTGGGAAATCCCAACGTTGGCAAATCAACAATCATGAATGCCCTGGTTGGTGAAAAACTCTCCATCATCTCTCCAAAGGCACAGACAACGAGACATCGGATAATGGGGATAGTGAATGGCGAAGATTTCCAGATTGTGTATTCTGATACCCCGGGAATACTTCAACCCAGGTATAAACTGCAGGAGACGATGATGAATTTCGTCAATAGCGCCCTTACCGATGCCGACCTGATCCTGTACATAACAGATATCTCGGAACACGTTGTAAATGAAAGCGAATATCTTGAGAAGATCAGAACTTCAGGGATCCCTGTAATAGTTGCCGTCAATAAGATCGACCTGTCAAATCAGGATGACCTGGAAAAGATAGTGGAGTCATGGCATAAGCCTTTCCCCAAATCTCCGGTCATTCCTCTTTCAGGGCTCAGAAATTTCAATCTTGGTACACTCCTGAATGCGATCCTTGAAAAATTGCCTGAAAGTCCGCCATATTTCCCTAAAGATCAGCTTACTGACAAATATGAGAGATTTTTTGCATCCGAAATCATCCGTGAAAAAATTCTGTTCCATTACAAGAAAGAGATCCCTTATTCTGTTGAGGTAGAGATAGAGAGTTTTTCAGAGGAGAAGAACATCAACAAGATAAGGGCTTTGATCCATGTTGCCAGGGATAGCCAGAAAGGGATTATCATAGGGCGAAACGGCAATATGCTTAAAAGAGTAGGCACGGAAGCAAGAAAAGAGATGGAAGATTTTTTCGGTAAAAAAATTTTTCTTGAACTATATGTAAAGGTGACGAAAGACTGGCGAGACAAACCAGCTGCCCTTAAGAAGTTCGGGTACAGGTAGTATTGAACTGGATTGCTGATTGAGGATTGAGGGTTGAGGATTGCGGAAATACGAAATCCCGGCACTTGTGGCATAATGATTAGAATTTGACTAAATTTTCTTAATAATAATAAAATGGGCAGGATAGTTGCAATTGTGGGAAGGCCAAACGTCGGAAAATCAACACTTTTCAACAGGCTTACAGGTTCGAGGGAAGCTATAGTTGATGAGGTAAGCGGCGTTACTCGCGATCGCAATTATGGAGTATGCAACTGGAACGGGCTTGATTTTTCAGTCATTGATACTGGAGGCTATGTCCAGAATTCAGAAGATATTTTTGAGGAAGAGATCAACAGGCAGGTATTGCTAGCCATTGAAGAGTCGGACCTTATATTGTTCATGGTTGACGTCACATGCGGGATACATGAGCTTGATCTTTCCGTGACCTCCATGCTAAGAAGAAGTTCAAAAAATGTCCTGGTAGTTGTAAATAAAGTCGACAACCATGAGAGGCTGATGGATGCCACCGAATTTTATAATCTCGGCCTGGGTGATTACTTTCCTTTAAGCTCAATAAACGGAAGTGGCACCGGAGAACTTCTTGATGCCGTGGTTAAAAATTTGCCTGAAGCTGTGGATGAAACTATCCCTGACCTTCCAAGGATAGCAATTGTGGGCAGACCAAATGTTGGCAAGTCATCCCTTATAAATTCCCTCCTCGGTGAGGAGAGAAATATAGTTACCTCTGTCGCAGGCACCACCCGCGATTCGATATATGTACGCTTTAACAAATTTCAGCACGATTTTCTGCTTGTGGATACGGCAGGTCTGAGAAAAAAGGTTAAGGTCAGTGAGGACATAGAGTTTTACTCTGTGATGCGGGCTGTCAGAACAATCGAAAGTTCTGATATCTGCCTTCTTCTACTCGATGCAACAAGAGGCCTTGAATCACAGGACCTTAATATAATGTCTCTTATCCTGAAGAATCACAAGGGGTTAATAGTGCTTGTCAATAAATGGGACCTTATTGATAAAGAGAATAATATAACAACAAGGTTCGAGAAGGAGATAAGGGAAAAGACAGCTCCTTTTACCGATTATCCAATATTATTTATATCGGCGATAAACAAGCAGAGAATTCACAAGGTGCTCGATGTGGTTGAAATTGTAAACAGGAACAGGACCAGAAAGATAAGTACCTCCGAGCTGAATGAAGTAATGCTCCAGGTTGTTGCAAATAATCCTCCGCCATCCCTCAAAGGGAAATATGTAAAGATTAAATATGTAACACAACTGCCTGTCTATACCCCCTCTTTTGCATTTTTTTGTAACTTGCCACAGTATGTGAAGGATTCGTATAAGAGGTACATTGAAAACAGGATGAGGGAAAAATTTGAATTTACGGGAGCTCCTATCAGGATATTTTTCAGAAAAAAATGATCAAATTTGGTGTGGTTTTTGTTAATGAAAACTTAGCAAGTCAGTATCAATGAGAATAAATAAATATGTCATCTTTTGTCTGTTTGTTGTGCTTATCCTTGACTCATGCACCAAGATCGAGCACCTTTCTCCCATACCCAGCATTAAATTCAACAGTTTTTCAATTTTCGATACAACCGATATTCTGGGTAACGTTTCAAAGGCAGGCAGGCTGAATTTCTATTTTGAGGACGGCGATGGAGATGTGGGATTAAATTCTCCTTCATCAACTGGAAATCAGGCTGATTCAACAAATCTTTTTTTCACCCTTTACCGGAAAATTGATGGTGAGATGTTACCGGCATCTCCGGGTGATCCTCTTTATCCTTCCTCTTACAGGATACCATATATGGTCAGACTCGGACAAAATAAGATCCTTAGAGGCACAATATCGGTTACCTTCCTCTATCTTTTATATGAGACCACCGATACAATTCAATATGATTTTTATCTTAAGGACAGGGCCCTGAATGAAAGCAATGTAGCGACTACAAGTGAAATAGTCATATCACATAATGCAGTCTACACAAATTAGACTTTTCAGACCTTAACTCCCATAAGAAGGATATCGTCGACCTGATCAAAACTGCCTTTCCATTCCAGGAAAAATTTTGCAATTTCATCCTCCTGTTCAGCCATTGGCAGCTCTGAGACCTGTTCAATCTTTCGTTTAAGTCTGGTTATCTTCATCTTCTTGCCGTCCGATCCGCCAAACTGGTCGGAAAGCCCGTCTGAGAACAGATAAATTGAGTCATTCTCTCCCATGTAATATTCCTGATCATCAAAGAATTTCTCGTTGACAGACTCTCCCCCTATGGAAGACCTGTTCCCTTTTACATAGTATGATTCGCCCGAGAGTACAAGCAATACAGGACGCATTGCGGAGGCAAATCTCAGATGTCTTGTCCTGATATTGAATTCGCATACGACCATATCCATTCCATCATTTGATACTCCAAGCTCCTCATTTTGATTCAGGGTAGAAAATATCTGTCTGTCGAGCATTTCCAGTATTTCAGAAGGTCTTGTGATTCCTTTTCTTGTAACTATATCCTGAAGGATAGTAGATCCGATCATCGACATAAATGCTCCCGGCACCCCATGGCCCGTTGAATCGGCACAAACTAAAATAAATTTGTCTTCACCCACCCTGTCAAACCAGTAAAAATCACCACTGACAATATCGCGGGGCCTGAACAGGATAAAAGCATCCCTGAAAGACTCTCTCAGTTTTGTTATATCTGGCAGTATGCTTGATTGAATACGTTTTGCATAATTAATACTGTCAGTTATCTCAATATTCTGTAACTCTATTTCTCCCTTTTGCTTCATAACTACCCTGGTCCTGGCTTCCAACTCTTTTTCCAGGTAGTCCTGAATTTTTTTCTGCGCCTTATCCCTCTGCCGGATTATCAGGAACACTGTTCCGACAATTGCTGAAAGTGCCAGAAGGACAAACCACCATGTTCTCCAGAATGGCTGCTTTATCAGGATATCAAATGAGACAGGTGATTCCTGTGACACTCCCTCTTCATTGAAAGACATCACGCTGAACCGGTATTTCCCGTCCCGCAGGCTGAATGGAACTTCCCTTGATGTAGTAAGTTTACTCCAGTCATTATCATAATTCTCCAGATAGGTACTGTAATAAACTTTCTCGGGATTACTGAAATTTATGCCAACGTAATTAATCCGGATAATGTATTTTTTATTATAAGGCAGAATAAACGATGGCTGGTAATCATATGCTACATCATTTATCAGAATTGAATTAATATTGGTAAAAGGCGCTATTTCATTTTTCTTCTCCTTCATTTTGTCATAAATGATCAATCCATCAGTTGTTCCGATAAATATCTTATGGTCAGGCGATTCATACATGGCCCCGGGATTACATACCCCTGACTTTACATAATCATTCCCAAAGACCCTCATAGTTCCCTTTTCGGGGTTGAATCTGGAGAATCCCTTTTCATGCCCCACCCATATATTATTCTCAGAATCAGCCAGAATGCTGTAACAATAATTCGAAAGCAGGTCATTGGATCTGTTTATTGCTTCAATTGAATCATTCAGGAATCTGAATACACCGTTACTTTTGGTTGCAGCCCAGACCACGCCGTCCCTGTCCTGGGCAAATGCAACTATCTTATTGAGTGTACTGCCATACATTACCCCGTTTCCCTGAACAATATTGAAATTTTTATCGATGCTGAACATTCTGTCACTTTCAGTTCCTATATAAACATTCCCGTCATTGCCAATAAGAATTTTATTGATGCTGTTATGCGGCAATCCATTGTTAATATCGAACTTCTGCTTTTCAGCTCCTGTGGTTTTATCAAGTACAATGGCCCCATTGGTTGTCGCAAGCCATATATTATTATTTTCAATCTGAATGTCCTTAATAAAATCAGCCCCTGAATCTCCCGAGCGATAAAACTTTGTTACTGAACCGGACCTTTTTCTGAGAAAGAGGCCTCTTCCTGCCGTGCCAATCCAGAGATTATTTTCATTATCGAGCAGATATGAAGTGATCTCCGTATTGTCTACAAGCCTGGACAGATCTGTAAAAGAAATTGATTTGCCTTCAAATGCGTCAAAAACATGAAATCCTGAAGGAGTCCCGAGAAGGTACTTATCACCATAGCCGGTTACATAAAGTATATTGTTTCTTACAGAATTTTCTCCCGGCATATAATATCCGAATGCATAGGAAGTAAGCATTGAGATTCCGTTCGCCAGAGGTTCCAAACCAGAAATTACCTTCTATATCCTGGAAAACAATCTTTACATTATCTGTTACCAGTCCGGAATTGATGTTATAGAAACGAATAGATTCTTACTTTATTGAAATTATCTGCGAAGGTGATCTGCATTGCCCCTTCATCCTTGGTCGATATCCAGAGGTTATTCAGGGAGTCTCTGATTATCGATTGAACGGAAAGGGATTCAAATTCCGGATGGCTTGCAAATCTTGTCAGCATGTTCTCCTTTCCGGAAAGATGCAGTTTAAATAAACCATTGCCATCTGTTCCGACAACAAAGTCCAGGCTGTCGCCGGTTTGAGTAATTGCGGAAACCGCAGAATAATCAAATCCATCCACAACACCGCTTATTGAAACTGAATCTTTCCCGATATTGCATATAAGCAGATTTTCCTGGGTGCCTATCAATAATTTATGTTTGCCTGCGAATGCAGCTGACAACATAACAGTCTCGTCATCAAAAGTGTATGTATGAATTTCATCCGGCATTACCGGATTGATACTAAAAATTGCTTTCCCTTGCGGAATGACATAAATAAGGCCATCGGAACCTTCAACAAGATCGCTTATGCTCTTTTCATTTGGAAGCTTAACCTGAACAAGGCTGTTATCTTTTGAATAATATACCGTGCCATCGTTGCATCCGAACCAAAGTGTTCCATTTTTATCCTTCAGACTGGAGTATGCAATTCTCAGAAGAGAAGAATCGGGGTATTGAACCTTAAAAAAATTAAAGCCGTCAAATCTGAATATTCCATTACCTGTACCAACCCAAAGAAATCCTTCATCCGACTGGTTAATTGTATATGTAAATCCGCTTAGCATACTATTCTCCCCACCATAATTCTTGAAGCTGTAACTCTGACCGGAAGAGAACCGGGGAAGAAATAACAAGCACATCAAAGTGCATGTTAATATTTTCATGTTTTGTGTGAATTTAATCCGGAGCATCCCTTATTTTTTTGGCGGAATTTTGGTAACGTTCATCTTGGGTATGTAAACCGGAACCCCGCCGATTGGAGAACTATAAAACTTAAGTGCATCTCCCCTCTGGTTTTTAAGAGTGATGACAACATTATTATTTTTCACCAGTTCGCCCTGTCTCTTATGAAACTGGAAGTCAAGGGAGGAGTTCACCTCTGCAGGTTCAATAGGAATATTTGACGATTCCCAGTCATCCTCATTTGAAACGGGTACCTCAATCCCCTGTTTGTACCTTGATACCACAAGTATCTTGCCATCATTGTCCCAGTCAAAGTTGGATTGCTTGATAAATACAACACCGGTATCAATATAAGGATAGATATGTGACACACTCTTAAAGTCATTCCACATACGGAATGTATAGGCATATGTAAAGGCATTTGCTCCCTCAATAGGCAGATTGTTGTTTGCGTCACGGCTCAGGAAAAATCTGTAGAGATTCCCGTCGTCACCGCTGATGCCTTCACAAATGATCTTGAAGATATAACTGTTCCATCTTTCATTAAAATCACCCTCTGACGGATTGAATGGCCCGAATGTATAGTACTTATTATCGTAACGGGCTTCTGATCCGAACACTTTTGAAGCCAGCAAATTGCCGGTTTTGTAATTTACTCCCTTCTCCAGTCCTTTCGAAGCTTCATTTTTATCAGGGTCCACACCTTTTCCTCCATAAACAGAAAAGAGGAATTTTGAATTGAAGTCTCCCTGAATTTCATCGTTTGCACCGCCGCAGTCAGGATCAAAGATCCTGATATAGAATGGCTGGGTGTAATCTTTCAGAATGGAGAAGAAGAAAATCTGGTAAAAATCATTATCTCCCCATGAGGTCTTGCCTGATTTCCCGAAGGTCACAAGAAAAGGTATATTCTCATCTTTCCCCGGAACAGGCTGAGCATCAATATATGAGGCACAGACAATCCCCAGGATGAAAATGAGAAGAAGGATACAATATTTTGGTTTTTCGACTTTCATTAATCGCTAAAATTAAAAATTTTAAGCATCATGGCTTATTAACCACTATAATATTTTTTGACACACATGTTTCCCTTGGCTCTCTGCCCGGTTCAGGTTCACCGGAAACAATCAGCTGTACATTATATGTTCCGGGTTTAAGGAATGTTTTGTCAACCCTGTTTCCAATTGCTATTGTTTCGTCGCCGAAGTTCCAGTAATATTGCCCAATTGTCCATCCGGGAAGATTTGTTTCATCTGCGTTCAACATAACTCGCTGCCCCGCTGCTACAGAGTCTGGTCCGGAGATATAAGCCTGTTGAATTTGGGTCACAACAAGAGTATCTGATTTTTCATTATAGGAGATCTCGTTGGTTAAAAGGTTCTTGACATCAAGCTGGACAATATAGGTGCCCGGACCGTTATAGCAATGTTCAACCATCACACCGTTACCCTTTTCTCCGTCACCGAAATTCCAGGTATAAGAGAAATGGCAGGGTGTCGAACTTGGCCGAATTCTCCTCCACAAACCTGTAGCAATAACTGTTTTCCGACATTTCACCACAATCTGCCATACGGATTATGGTAGATTCGAAACTATAGATGTCATCGCTTTTTTCCCTGTTTGAAGAGAAGTACCCTTTCTGAAGATTGTCATCGGCCGCAAAGCCAAAATCATCTGATGGAGAGTTTATTGGTTCAGGCAGCAGTACAGGTTCGTCCCATTTTCCATTTGTCAGCGATGTGAAATAAATATCAAGACTGCCTATTCCGCCAGACCTGTCAGATGTGAAATATATTCTTCCCGAGCGATGATAGTAAGGGAAATTTTCAGCCCCGGCTGAATTAACTCCCGGTCCAAGATTAACGGGAGCCGACCAGTCACCGTTCACGTATTCACATAAGTAGAGATCAGACCCGCCATGCCCCCCCGGCATATTGGAGGCAAATACAAGATATTTCCCGTCGCTGCTAACTGATGGCTGACCCACATCGTATTCCGGACTGTTGTACTTGAATGGGTGCATGGATATGATATCATTCCCTGAAAGTTCGGCAATAAATATACCACTGTGATTTTAAAGTTCTTTTTCTTTGCATCAGGGCCGGTCTCAATTTCGCTTGTAAGATAAACTGTCTTTCCATCAGGAGCTATACAGAATGGTCCGTTATTGAAAAGTGAATTCCTTTCGCTCTTAAGCTCTTTCGGCTTTTTCCAGTCAGATGAATCCTGCATTTGTGCCAGATAGATATTATA
This sequence comes from uncultured Bacteroidales bacterium, assembly GCA_963789465.1. Taxonomy (GTDB): domain Bacteria; phylum Bacteroidota; class Bacteroidia; order Bacteroidales; family VadinHA17; genus LD21. The sequence goes on along the minus strand of CAWBLL010000013.1, from coordinate 203,074 downwards.
GAGGCGCCGGCCGTCAAAAGCCGTCCGGTCCTTGATAATGCTAAACCGCTTGTCAGAACAGAAAACAATCCGTCTTTCACTATCACTGGTGAGATCTCACTGAAGACAGGAGAATTGATTGACAATCGTTCAACCTTGTAAACGGAAGCTTGCTGCCCAGTCGTAACTGAAGCCGGAATGCTGATAAAAAATGCCAATAAATAGAATACTCTTTTAATCATAAAGCTAGAAATATCTCGGATTAGCAGCGCTAATCCTAGACCCGAATTCATATCTTAAAATAAACTCTGCCGACCCTCCTTTTGAATAAGACCTTGTTGAGTCCTACCGGATAATCATATGAGAATCCGAACATTAGCTGAGGATTGAGCTGAATTTGCAGAATCCCCACAACAACCTTTTCTGTTGTCCTGTATGATCCTCCCACCCATATCAGATCAGCCAGTATAAAGTTCCCGTTTAAATCCAGCTGGCTAACCTTCTTTGTCTCCTGGGGCGAATAGTTTACCAGCATGGATGGCTTGAATTTTAAAAAATCCGAGAAGGTGACTAAGCCGCCAGCGGTAAAGATAAAATCGTAATTATTAAAACTGTGATATGCCTCAACACCGTTGGTACCACTTGTCTGATAGCTCAGGAACCGGGGTATGGAGATTCCTGCAAACAGATTATTGGTATAATAATATACTCCTGCACCGATGTTGGGAAGAATATATTTCCCATTTTCAAGAAATACCGGATCGCCGGGATCTGTAAGATCGATACTCGGTATAATCAGTATTTGAAAGATCCACTCCAGCTCTCAGGCCGAAAGCCAGCTTACCCGGTCCGAGTATTATATTATACGAGTAACTCGCATATATGCTTTTTGACCTCGTGGCACCATACTGCATGAATTGCCCCATCAACCCAAGGCCCACCCGGTCATTTTTCATGGGTGCATTAAGTGTTAAGGTCTGAAATACAGGAGCATTGTCTATACCCATCCATTGCATCCTGTAGGACAGGAATGCGCTCAATGCCCCCCTTGCTCCAGCATATGCCGGATTTATGAGGAGGCCATTCTGCAGGTACTGGCTATACATGGGGTAAGCCAGCTTATCTCCCTGGTATCCGAAACTGCCTGCGTTTTAGCATTTGTAAAAACAGGCAGGAGAAAAATAAAAAGTAGCGTCCTTATCTTGCTCATTTGCACGAGATTCACTGATTCATGTATTCTGAATATAAACATCAATATCTTTTAAGTTCAATAAAACCGCTTTTCTTTATGACTGACTTATCCTCAGTCGTTAGTTTAAACAAATAGTAATATGTGCCATCCGGCAGTTCAACCCCTTTACTGTTCTTCCCTTCCCAGTCAACCCACTCCTGTCCGTCCCGGTTGCTTGTTGTAAAAACGACAGTTCCCGCACCATTGAGAATAGTGAGCTCAGCTATCTTTTTATCGGATAAATTCAATCCTTCAATAATGAATGTATTATTCCAGGAATCGCCGTTTGGTGAAAAGCCGTGAGGGATGAAATCAGGCTGTAAATCAATAAATACTGAATCTTCGATATTGCACAGGCCGTTGGTAATAGTCCATACAAAAAGATTTTTGCCCTCGGAGAGATTCTTCACTCCAGTCTTGCTGTCAGAGACATTTACAATTATGGCTGTTCCTGGCTCGAGTGCGGTCCAAAAGCCTGATTCTCCAGCCACAGTGGCGGGATCCGCTTTCAGATTGTATGTTCGGTCAATGGAGAATATGCTTTCATTCATACCGGCATTGACCGGACTATCAGGTGCCGGATTTATTCCAATTTCCAGTTCCGGGGAGGTGGATATGCAACACCCGGATAATCCTGAAATGACTGTGCGTCTGTACTTCACAGGATTTAAAAGTACAGGAGGCTGATAGTCGGCTAAAGTAGCTCCTGCAACTGAAGTCCAGGACGAACCGCCATCGGTACTTTGTTCCCATTCAAAGAGGTATATACCAGAGCCTCCGGCTGGTGGTGATCCGGAAATGGGGCCGGGGGCAGTGTTTTCACATATTGTTGGTTGAGCTGCTGAAATATTATTATTTGAAACAGGAGGCAGCACATTTACAGTTATTGATATACTGCTGGTGTCCTTGCAGATGTTCTGCTTGTCAATGACCAGCCTCTTGTAATAAGTTGTAACATTAAGATTAAGGGAGGAAGGCTCGTAAAAAGGCTGGTCGGCACCGGCGATATCCGTGAAATTATTCGAAGATGCAGAGGAGAGCCACTGGTAGACATAAGGTCCGCCGGCTCCTCCGGTTGGATTTGTTGTACCTGTAAGGTAGAGAAGTGCCGGACCGGTGCATATTATGGTATCAGAGACAAGGCTTCTCAGAGAGATGGCATTGTTTGCAATTGGCGATATAACAGCTATTTCGATGGAATTACTGGTACTGCTGCAACCTGAAGAGTACGCGATTCGCCTGTAGCTTGTTGTTGTCGTCAGGATGGGAGGCTGGTAATCTGAATGGGTAACGTTGATAAAACCCGGAATATCATTCCACTGGGTTATCGAATTTGTGCTGTCTTGCCAGGTAAACAAACCATTCCCGTTATTTGGCGTATTACCTGTGATCAGAACCGGTGCCGATCCTGAACATATGGGCAGATTGGGTCCAACCGTGAATATGGTATTATTTGTTATCACGGGAAAATCTCTGAGTTCGATAATATTGCTGGTATCGGAACAAACATTGTTCTTTCCGGAATAAACTATCCTTCGGAACTGGTAATAATTTTCAGGAATCCTTTCGGGAAGCTCTGCAGGATCAAGTGAATCCCTGTCACTTATCCCGTCAGCGGCTACCCATCCGGTGAAGTTATTATTGCTTTCCCAGAGAAACCTGTATAGATTATCGCCTCCGCCAAGTGCAGGAGTTGTCCCTGATTCTTTAGTCCCTTTAAGCTCCTGAAACAGCATTCCGGAACAGATAGAGTCGTCGGCAGGAGCAAATGCGATGTTGTCCGTGATTAATGGGAGAACTGTCATCCTTACTTTAGCGGAGGAGTCGATACAGCTTCCAGAAGCCACCTTACGCCTGTACCAGGTGGTATTTACAAGTCCCGGTGCAGGATCAAAGCTTTTATTCGTGCCGACAGACGGTCCCCATGTATGCGCTGAGGAGCTATCCTGCCAGGTATAGAATACGTATGCTGAAGGGTAAATGATATCGGGTGGCACTACCTGGTCAATCAGTGGCGGATCCCCGTTATAACATACAGTATCCGGATTACCGACTATATTATTGCTTATGGCTTGCTGAACAAGGATTTTAACCGGTTTGCTGATATCTGTTATAAGAGGAGCTCCGGCATCCAGGATAATCCTTCTGAACCATACCGTATCGGTCGGAGTAACGACATCAGCCAGGGTGGGTGTGTAATTGACCGAATCGGGGCTGTTATTGATAAGAATGTTAGGCAATGCAAAAGTTACTTCAAAGCTGCTTTCCCAACGATAGGTATATGGGCTGGTTCCTCCGACAGGCAGGGTACCGATAAGCCTGGTCGGTCTCATATTTGAACATACAGAGTCATACTGGCTATTTGTCCTTGAAGATTTGACAATGTTAAAAAGAAACCCGTTGAGCATGGGCATGAAATTTGTGAGGTTCTCACCCGGTTTTGAAACGATAATGCCGGAGCTTGATCCGTTGTTTCTTACTCCGCGGGATCCTCCTGTGAAAGTGGTTGTGACCTCAGGCGGGACAGGTGTATTAGTAAGGATCAGGCCGCCACCGCCACCGCCGCCTTCCCCGTTGTTAAAAAAGGAACTTCCCCCGTTTCCTCCATTAGCAGAAATTTTCAAGGTCGCAGACGGCGACCACTGAAAAACTTCGCTGGCAAAGAGCCACTGAACCACCTCCGCCACCTCCGCCCGCACCCGCTGCACTGCCGCTGGAAGAGGCAGCACTGGCTCCCTCGGCAGCAATTGCAGCAATGGAGTTGCTTTTTAAGATGTCTGATACTATGATTATTATACCTCCGCCACTTCCTCCTGGTGAAGCAGAACCACTAACAAAGGTTGATGAACCCCCTCCACCGCCAAATAACAGATTTCCTTCAAGGTCAGTATTAAGAATCTGCTTCCCCACAGAACCACCGTCAGCGGGGGGTGAGCAGATACCGTTTTCCCGTCCTCCATTGCCTCCGGATCCTATGTTTGCACCTCCCGCGCCCCCTGAAAATCTTCCATTGCCACCACCGCCACCAGTAAAATTTGCTCCTTTTCCCTTGGCATAATCGGGGTAGATTGCCGGTATATTTCCTGCTGAGAGGTATGCCCTGCTCACAAGGCCTTCACCTTTATATCCTGCATTCGTATAGGTATTTGGGTAAGCATAATTATCAGTACTGACAGAAACACATAAGCCCTGTCCTGACGAGGATACCCCTCCCATAAATCCCTTACCGGTTACATTTATCCCCGCATCCAGCGTGAGAGTTCCTCCGACTATCAATGCCAGCACGCCACCTGTTTTTGTTGTGACGCTGTCCCATGGCTGACAGGTCAGTTCAGTAGTAACCCTGGCCGAGTCATAGTATGGTACTTTTATAAGCTGAATCAGTCCGGCAACATCATAGACGTTTACAAGTCTTCTGGTGAAGACCACATTTCCTGTCCCAATATCAACTGACTGGATAATAAGAAATTCGTACCCTCCGGGAGATCCGATACTGTACTGGTAGGCTCCATACTCGGAAGTTTCGGAACCAAGCATTACCACACCTTTCATCTGAATAATCAGAACGGTATCACCGGGGGCAAATATATCTGCATTGCTTACTGTAACATTGTCGGGGACTCCACCGATTGAAATCACCTGCCGGTACTCATTAATTATGCCGCCGATTTGTTTTTCCTGTGAAAGAAGGGAAGAAGTTATTCCTGAAAATAGCAGAATACCCAGTATGAATTTCCGTATATGAAAGCCCGAACTTCTTATCATTAACAAGGAGATATTATCCGCTAATATAATTATTATATTAAACAATTTTGAGAATCAAAGGCCAAAGCGACCTAAAGATAGCCAATTTTAGAAATGGCGGATTTTAGATTTATCCAATAAAAGTCAATATTTATTAACCATGAGATACTGAAGTATGCATCCATTGTTAATAACTGGTCATCCGAGCTTTTCAACAGTGTAAATCAGTGGCAGTTCTATAAAGAAGATAGAGCCCTTGTCAACTTCTGATTCGAACCATATCCTTCCATTGGCATTTTCAATATATTTTTTTGTAATTGATAATCCAAGTCCCATACCTGATGATTTCGTCGTAAAATTGGGTGTGAAAAGCTTTTTCCCGAGATCTTCAGGAATTCCGCTGCCATTATCCTGGACCGATATCACAACTTTATCGTGCTTAATCTCAAGCCTGACATTTATCCTTCCTTCCCTGCCAGGCGGTATAGACTGGATCCCATTCTTTAAAAGATTGGCAAATACGCTGTTAAGGTGCTCCCTGTCAACATAGATCATTACTTTGCTCTCATGTGGCCATTCCACTCCGAAAGTTACATTGTCGGTATTCTTGAAAAGTTCAAGAGTTGATCTGATGTGGTCCAGCAGATTAATCTCCTCAGGGTTATTTCCAGGCATCTTTGCAAATGATGAAAATGAAGTAGCTATGGATGAAAGGTTATCGATATATTCAATCTGGTTATTGGTAAATCGCTCCAGCAGCTTTCAAATCCGGGAGCCTTATCTTTCCATGATTTGAAGAGCTGCTGGACATTAAGTTTCATTGGAGTAAGAGGATTTTTTATCTCATGAGCAATCTGCTTTGCCATTTCCCTCCATGCATATTCCCTTTCCGAATTGGCCAGTTTGTGAGAACTTTCCTCAATCTCATCTACCATCCTGTTATATTGCCTTACAAGTTCACCGATCTCATCGCTTCCCCTGTAAAAAAGATGCTCACTCTTCTTTCCGACACCCACCGATGCCAGCCTTCACCCAGCATTGTAAGCGGAGAAGTAAGCCGTCCGCTGATAAAGACTGCCAGGCTCATTGTTATCACAATCAGGAGCAGGGTGAAATTAATTATGGCAACTATCATGTTTGATATTTCCCGGGCCAGTATGCTCTGCATCCTGAAATAAGGAAGATTCAGATATGCAATAACCTTTTTATTGATGCCCATAAAAGGCACATAGGCTGAAAGATATTCCAGAGACCCTACTTTCTCTTTCTGTATATATTCACTTTTTGTAAGATTCGCCAGATTGATAAAAGCCAGATTATTTATTCTGTGGCTTGTCAGGTTTCGGTAAAAAATCTCGGGCCGGGATGTCGCAATCAGAAAACCATTCAGATCGTACAGATTAATATCGGTATTGAATGTATTCGAAAGTTTTATCAGAAGTTCATTTAATGATGTATAACTATTGTTCCTCAGTCTGTGAGTATCTGTTTCTCTGATTGAAAGCCTGTTATCAAGTTCCCAGTATAAACGAGTTCAGCTTTTCTTTGATATTTTCATAGTGCTTGGTATGAAACTGATTTATTGTCAGATATGCTACAACAATGCCAATCAGAAGAAATGAGAACAATAATATGCCGATAAATGAGAGCTGCAATTTCTGGCGGAAATTCAGACAGTTGGGCCGTTTTAAACCGGTCTTCTTATTATCAGAATGAACAGATTTGAAAACAAAAGAACGAATGCAAAAATATAGGCAAATGAGATGATTATATCCCCGAAAGTAAGTTCCGGCCTGGTGATCATGATAGTAGCATTACCGTTTTTGTAAAGTACATGTCTGAAACCATCGGTATTGAAGACCCTGTAATCGGCGATTTTATCAACATATTCAGCATCTGTCTTATCGTATGCAAAATCGCCCGTACTCAGTACCAGTTCTCCATTAATATATTTTGCAAATGAATAATCTTTTATATCCGGCATATCCATGGTATTTTTTATCAAGAAGTAATTCGGAATAACCTGGCTGAAATACATTTATATCGCCTAAAGCTCTATAAACAATCCATTTCTGTTTTTGCCCCGGTATTGTAAAAATAACCTGCCTATATAATACGATCTTCCTCCCTGGTTATCAATAAAATAAAATCCGTCCTGTAGTTTTGACCATCTCTTTTTATACGTTCATTAAAAAATGTAAAACAGTTCTCAAAGACCTGATTTCCGGGACCAACATTGAGTGACTCGTCATCACGGCAGAGCACAATGCTAAAATTAAAATTGTTCCAGTAACCGTTGAAATAGTTATCCTGCAGATAACGTGGAATATCTTCTCAACATCATCCTTTCAAAATAATCCGTCTTCATCATCGATTTAAGAAGAGTATCGGTTGAGATTACAGGCCATAGATCAAGGAACAGATGTTCAGCATCAGGGTCATTTTCAGTTGAAAGTGAAACAGCCTGGACTTTTAGATTTTCAGTTGTTTTTTTTTCGGAAAGTATAGTAATAAAATAGAGAGAATAGATCCCGAAAATCAGTGAAAAGATTACTGCCATATTAAATAATCCAATCCTTGCGTACACGATCTCCAAACCACTACTGTTAGAACAAAGTAAAAAATGATAAGGGAAACAATGTAGCCGGATCATTATGGTAATAGTGCAACCAGAACCAGAAGGGAGACTACAATTGAGAAAAAGACCAGCTACCGGTCTGAATTCCTGGCGTCTGGAAAATTTTATGAAGATAAAGTACCGGAACCAGTACAAGTAAATATGAGCCGAGTGAATCCCGCAATACTGAATATACTTATTTCAAGTACTTTGTATGCTTCAAAATTAATATTAGATGTTGTAATCAGTTGTTTGAAAACAAGGTGATACAAGCTAACCAGCAGTGTCCCCGGGATAAGGAGTAGCGTTCAGAAGAAAATCCGAAACTGATTCTTTATCGGGCTCAGCTCCTTGAGGGGAAAATGCCTGTAGAAAACATTGGAAAAGCTGCTGCCAGGATACTCAATAGACAGCAGATGACCCAGATGTAGGGATGAAGTCATTGTAGGAAAACCTGTATGGAGAAAAAAGTTCTGTCTGAAACAGAATATGGGGCTTGCCTGTAATAAAGAACGACGATATAAATCAGTGAAAATATTAGTAGCTACAAAACCAGACTGCCAGCAAATTATGCCCTCTCTGTCACCAGTCAGTTTTGCCAAGCCCAGAGATAAGCAGAATTAGTAACAATAAACGATAAGACCCATAGAAAAAGGGGAATGAAAATAAAATAAGTCTTTACTTTTACTTCCGGAAATGATGAGAGAAAAAAGAAAATGTCCTTCACCGTCATAAATATGAAAGTCAGAAGCACTCTTATCCGTGCTGAAGCCTACATTTTCAGGAATCTTGAAATCCTTTTCAAAACCGCTTTTTATAATATCATTTTCAAAACTGTAATCAGTCCGGATCCTGAGAAGTCCGACTATTTTTTCATTTCCCGCCTTGATCATTTTCGGGAAAACCAGCCGTTCTGAAAAAATACCAGGTTCTTGCTGAATATGGAATCATTAGATAAAACAGGGGCACATCAAATTCATTATCTGACCAGTAAACCAGCTTATTGTCAATATATTCCAGAATTGTGATCTTATTTTGCTCCGCCAGTGAAAAGAGATTGTTTTCAGTCATTGAGCCATGATGATCCGTCCCGGCAAGAACAGGTTTCATGGTATTAAGGCACTCCTCCATGATCCTTTCCTTCTCACTAAGTATCCTGTTGAATTCCCTTGTCCGGAAACGGTATTCAAAATCGCTGAAATAAATTGATTCGGAAATAAATGCAGCAACAGCAGTAACAGCTGTCAGAAAGACCCAGGATTATGGTATTACGGTTACCTTTCATACGTTGGTTCCTTATTCATGATGATATGGCTCTCCCCTGATGATGGTAAATACCCTGTAAAGCTGTTCAAGGAACAACAATCGTACCAATTGATGGGGGAATGTCATATCTGAAAGTGATATTCTGAAATCCGCCCTTTCATAAACTTCTTCTGAGAAGCCCCATGGTCCACCGATTATAAAAACCATCCTTTTCCTGGATATCATGAACGATCTTTCCATCCATTCTGCGAATTCAGTGGTCCTGAATTTTTTCCCCTTTCATCAAGAAGCACTACATAATCATCACAACCAATACTCTGCATTATTTTTTTTCCCTCTCTTTCTTTTGTTCCATGAACCGTAAGATTCCTGCGTTTTTAAGATCAGGAAGGGTTATTATCTCAAAAGCATTGTATTTCCTGATACGCGAAAGGTAAAGATCAGCCAGAGCTGCAACATTTTTATCAGTTGTCTTTCCTGTCTGCACCAGAGCAATTTTCATGAAATGTGCTATAAGATAATAATTGCTTATAATTGCAAAAATAACAATTTAATACTTCCAATTCCGATCATAACATTGTTATTGCAAATGCCATGCACATGACCTTAATAATTAAAAACCCTGAAGAATGAATTGGATTGACATCTTAATCAAATTAGTATTAAATTTGTAGTAAACTGACTTAAACAGTCAGGAATATTAAAATTGGATAGAGATGAAATCTGTAAAAATAATTCCGGTGATGTTCATTGCCTTATGCTGCCTTCTGCCGGAGGGCAGGACCAGGCAAATATCCCGGCAGAAATTTCAATTGCGATCAAAGCGGGTAATGCAACTGAACTGGCTAAATATATGAATTCAACTATTGAACTCCTTTTGCTTGATAAAGAAGATTTCTATAAAAAAAATGTTGCCGAAACTATTCTGAAAGATTTTTTTAACGAGTATCAGCCAAAGATTTTACAATACGCCATCAGGGTGCAAAAAATGATGCCCAGTATGCCATTGGCAATCTTAAAACAGAAAAGGGAGATTTCCGGGTCTATTTTCTGCTTAAGAAAGTTGACCAGGATTTGCTGATTCATCAGATAAGAATTGAAGCTGACAATGGAAGATAGTTTTCTCAGTGAATTTATCCTTAGGAAGTCTGGGTGAAGATATTGGTGACGGTGATCATTCCTCCCTTGCATGTATTCCTGAAGAGCAACAGGTAAAGCAATGCTGCTTATTAAAGAAAAGGGCATACTTGCAGGAATAAGAATTGCTGCTGAAATTTTTACCGTTGTTGATAATGACCTGAGTCTGAAATTCTTTTTAAGGATGGTACTGAAGTTAATCCCGGCGATATCGCATTTTTCTTTACGGAAGACAGCAGTCGATCCTGAAATCTGAACGACTGACGCTTAATATTATGCAGAGGATGAGCGGCATTGCCACTATCCACCATAATATGTAGAACAGCTTGATGGGTTAAAAACAAAGATCCTTGATACCCGAAAAACAACTCCCGGATTCAGATTTCTTGAAAAAGAAGCTGTAAGGATTGGCGGAGGAATGAATCACAGGATGGGACTCTATGATATGATATTGCTGAAAGATAATCATATCGATTTTGCAGGAGGAATTGAAAAAGCCATTTTAGAACAAGGGAATACCTTAATAAAAAACAGGTTAACCTTAAAATTGAAATTGAAGCCAGAAATCTCGACGATGTGAGAAAAATTCTCTCATGTGGGATTTATAGACCGGATTATGCTTGACAATTTCACCGTTGAGATACCATGACTGCAGTAAAGGAAATTGCAGGCAGATACGAAACTGAATCTTCCGGTGGGATAACTCTTTCAACTGTAAGATCATATGCCGAATGTGGAGTTGACTTCATATCCGTGGGTGCCCTTACACATCATATCAAAAGTCTGGATATGAGTCTTAAAGCCGTTTGATCTATGCAGATTATCGGAAGAATCTTAAACAGCTTCACAGAATGGATAAACAAACTGGTTCTGCCGGGTTTCGATGGTATTCCAATTAGTCATGTCTTCAGATTTGTAATTAAGGGATTCACTAAAGGAGTTCTTGTTACACGGGCCTCATCCATCGCATTTAATCTTTTGATGGCGTTTCTTCCGGCTTCAATTTTCCTGTTCACTCTTATCCCGTTTTCCCAATTCCCAATTTCCAGGTGAACTTATCAAGCTTTTTGAAAATATTCTCCCATCTGATGCTTTTAACTTTCTCGAAACAACCATTATAGATATTGTTACGAATAAAAGCGAAGGTTTTCTTCTTATTATGTTTTTTGCCACATCATTTTCTCGACAAATGGCATCCATGCATTAATACATGCTTTCGTTGTTTCTGCTCACTCATTCAAACAAGATCGTGGTTTCATCAGCGAAAAATTTCAATCTTCCTGCTTATTATTGTCATAATCCTGATATTTGCCGGAGGCATTCTTGTAATCTTTGGGAAAGATTGCAATTAACAGGCTTGTTGAATAGAATATTCTTAGGAGGAAAATTATAATTTATATTCTCTTGTTTCTAAAATGGATTATAATTATACTGCTTGTTTTTCTGGCCATTTCATTTCTTTATTACCTTGCACCGGCTAAAAGAACCTATTTCAGATTCTTCTCTCCAGGTTCAACTCTTGCCACTTTTATTTTCCTGATCATCGCTCGGATTCTCAGCATATGTAAACAATTTTGGACAATACAATAAACTGTATGGATCGATAGGCACTCTAATGGTAATACTTATCTGGCTATATCTCAACTCAATTGCAATCCTGATCGGATTTGAACTTAATGTAAGTATCAAAGAAGCACTGGATAAGGATTCTTAAAAATCCAGCTATTAATTGTAATGAAGACACTACCTGATAAACAATATAATATCCCTTTGCTATCCGGGCTCAGTCAAATGCCCGAACCTTCTAATTCTCGTTTTCCTTTACTTTACATCCTGCCAGACATACTATTGATAAGTCACTATAATTTCTTTATCATTTTTTTTTTATATTTTCGGGCCGGCAAAATGGTTAAAATGAAAATTGGAATAATCTTTCTCTTCTGATTCTGTTCAGTTGTAAAGATGAAAGAGACAGAACCTATTTTACACCTGAAAAAGCTATGCAGTACTTTAAAGGGATTAAGGGAGATCTGCGACCGGGATAATGGTGCCCTTGGGGAAAAATCTTTACGGACCACTGATGTTTGTCGACCGTTACAGCCGGAAAATAATATGCAAATATGCCTGATAATGACGGCCTGCTTAAAGGAAAAGATGGAGTTTTTACAGGTTTATATCCTAAAGAACTGTTTATAAGCAATACACCGGTTAATTTCGGGGGCACACTCTTTGCCATGACACCTCTTCCTGCAGAAGAAGATGAATACAGAATTATAACCCAGGCAATACACAGTCTTTTTCACCGCTTCCAGGAAATTTCGGGTACCAGCTCTCTGGCTATAATACCAATAACATGGATGAAAAGGAAGCCAGGCTCTGGATTAAACTTGAATGGAATGCCTCAGGAAAGCTATGACAACGAAGGGAAGAACAGCAGCTGGCTATCAGGGATGCACTGATCTTCAGAGGAGCCAACAGGGAACTCTATCAAAAATTTGCCAACGATGAAAACCTGTTTGAAAATTATGAAGGACTTGCAACATTTACTTATACACTGCTTTGCACCCACTCACCTGAAGAATATCAAAACGAGATTCTTTGAAAATCTCGACAGAATTTATTCAATGCAATCATATTCAAGATCATATGGTTTCATTCATGGAGCACTTTATGCTTCACTTCTTTATGAAAAAGGATTTGATTTTTCAAAGATCAAGACAAATGATATTGATCTCGGGAAAGCGGTAAAAGAACTGTACAATATTGAATTGCCTGCTGTTTGCAGGGATGTTGCCGGAAGCCTTGCTGTTAATTATGATATTGAGAAATTAATCAATGAGGAAGAACCAAACGTCTGGCAGATATTAAGGAAAGCATTCATAAACAGATAAGCACCTTCACTGAAAAACCTGTTGTTTTCCTTGAGCTTGAAAGTCCCTATTTTGATTTTGAACCTGAAGATATTCATTCTCTCGATACTCTTGGAACCCTTTACAACTCTATGAGGGTATCTGATAACTGGGGAAAACTTACAGTTGATAAAGGAGGATGCCTGGTATCAAATAATTTAAAATTCTCAGAATAACTGCTAAAGGATTTAAAGCAGATCAAAAACATATTATCAGGTGAAGACTGGGTACTTATACTTAACAATGACTGTGAACTTGTTGCCGTAAATCAGAATTATTTTGTAAGGAAACTAATGCCCTAAAGTCTTTCGACATCACTATATCCGCCTGAGATCTCTCTTACAATGTTAATTACTGATAGATCAGCTATGAGGTTCACTTTCAATGAGTATCTCCTGAGTTACTCCTCAAGGTCCTTATCCTCTCTTCCAGCGATTTTATCTTTGATTCAGCATCACTCTTCTTCTTTCTTTCCAGATCCAGCACACTGGCAGGAGCATTCTGAACAAAACGATCATTATCAAGCTTTTTCATTACTGAAACAAGAAATCCCTTGTTATATTCCAGTTCTTCATTCAGTTTTTCAAGCTCGCTTTCAATATCCAGATGTACCCCAACAGGAATAAAGTACTCAGTTGTTCCGACCATAAATGAAACAGCAGCTCCTGCTTCTCGTGACACAAATGAAATCTCCGACAGATTGCACAGTTTAGTTATAACCGGAAGAAATTCTGCATCAAATGATTCTTTTTCAGCACGGATAAGAAGTTCAAGCTTCTCTCTGTCAGGAATATCCTTATTTTTCTGACAGTCCTTACAGCGCTTATTGTCTCTTTAACCGATTCAAAGTCGGAAATAAGTTCCCTGTTGAATTTTTCTGATTCAGGCATCTGTGCCACCATAATGCTTTCACCATCCTTCCTCTCGGAAAGCAACTGCCATATCTCTTCAGTAATAAATGGCATAAAGGGATGTATCAGTTTCAGCAGCTTTTCAAATATTGCAATTGTGGCATTCAAGGTAATCCTGTCGACAGGTTTCTGATATTCAGGTTTGATGATCTCAAGATACCATGCCGGAAAACTCATCCCAGAATAATTTATAAGTGATCATGAGAGCTTCAGATATCCTGAATTTTCTGAAATTTAAATCTATGTCATGATCGATTTCTTAAGTATCTCTTCCATCCATTTCACAGCAATCTCTGATGAATCAGGCTGTTTAATGTTATCATCAACTTCCCAGCTTTTTACAAGCCTGAATGCATTCCATATCTTGTTGGCAAAATTACGGCCCTGTTCAGGAAGACTGTCATCATAAAGCAGATCATTGCCGGCAGGGGAACATAAGCAGCATCCCTACCCTGACCCCGTCAGCTCCATATTTTTCAATAAGGTCAATTGGTTCAGGTGAATTCCCAAGTGATTTTGACATTTTCCTTCTCTTCTGATCGCGGACCAGGCCTGTAAGATATACATTCTTAAAGGGTTTTTCTCCCTGTATTCATAACCTGCAATTATCATTCGGGCAACCCAGAAAAAGAGGATTTCAGGAGCAGTTATCAGATCATTGGTGGGATAATAATATTTTATATCAGCATTATCAGGATTATTTATACCGTCAAATGATGTTATAGGCCATAGCCATGATGAAAACCATGTATCCAGCACATCTTCATCCTGCCTGAGATCATTCTCTGTCAGATGACTGATTACCGCTTTTCTCCCTTGCCAGTTCAAGAGCTTCTGCAATATTCTCTGCAACAACAAATTCATTATTGCTTATAATACCATGCCGGTATCCTGTGTCCCCACCACAGCTGACGGCTTATACACCAGTCGCGGACATTTTCCATCCAGTGCCGGTAAAGATTTTTAAATTTTGAAGGATGAATCTGACATCATCATTCATTACAGCATCCAGAGCAGGCTCCGAAAGTTCCTTCATCTTCAGGAACCATTGCAGCGAAAGTCTGGGTTCAATAACAGCATCGGTTCGCTCCGAACGTCCTATCTTATTATTATAATCTTCAACCTTTACCAGGTTTCCTCTTTTCTGAAGCTCCTTCTCAGCCAGATCTTTTGCCTTAAACCTGTCGACCCCTGCAAACATTCCTGCCCTTTCACTTATTGTACCATCTTCATTAAATACATCAATTGAAGGCAGATTATGACTCAGTCCGATCTCATAGTCATTTATATCATGTGCAGGAGTGATCTTCAGACATCCTGTTCCAAATTCAGGATCACATAACTGTCAAAAATAAAAGGCACCTCCCTGTTGGCCATCGGAACAATTACTTTTTTCCCTTTCAGATGTTGATATCTTTCGATCATCAGGATTTGCACATACGGCAGTATCGCCCAGAATTGTCTCCGGCCGGGTTGTTGCAACAGTCATATATCCATCCTCTCCTACTATCTTATACCTGACATAATAGAGTTTTGATTTTTCTTCGGTATAATTACCTCCTCATCCGAAACTGCAGTCATAGCCTGCGGATCCCAGTTGACCATCCTGACTCCTCTGTATATAAGTCCTTTATTATACAGATCGACAAATACCTTTATTACAGAATCATATCGTTTCTCATCCATTGTGAAAAGTGTTCTGTCCCAGTCGCATGAAGCTCCAAGCCTCTTTAAGCTGTTCAAGAATTATCCCTCCATGCTTATCTGTCCATTCCCAGGCATGTTCAAGAAATTCTTCCCTTGTAAGATCTCTCTTTTCAATCCCTTCAGCTTTAAGCTTTGCAACCACTTTTGCTTCAGTGGCTATGGATGCATGATCGGTACCGGGTACCCAGCAGGCATTTTTCCCCTGCATCCTGGCCCGCCGGACAAGAACATCCTGAATAGTATTATTCAGCATATGACCCATATGAAGAACCCCGGTAACATTTGGAGGAGGAATAACAATTGTATATGGCTCCCTGTTATCGGGAGTGCTTTTGAAAAATCCATTCTCCATCCAGTAGCTGTACCATTTGCTCTCTGCCTTACCGGGTTCGTATTTTGAAGGAATATCCATAATATGCTGTAATTTCTTAAAAAATATGAAATGCAAAATTATAAAAATTCATTACATTAGCTGAATGTAAAGGCAAAAAGGATTGACAACGTTATCTGTAATGATGAATATAGTGGTAAACCTCTTAGATGGTTCCGATCAGTTTAGTAATTTTGTAAAATACATTAGTTCACTGAAAATGCTAATTAAATAATTATTTCGATCTTCTAATTTATTTACTTTTGTAATTCTGTTTTATTAATAATTTAACCAAATCAATGCCATCAATATCAGAAAAAGGCAAAGCAATGCCTGCCTCACCAATAAGGAAACTTGTCCCATATGCTGAAGAAGCAAAGAGCAAAGGGATAAAAGTCTATCATCTTAATATTGGACAACCGGATATTCCTACTCCGGAAGTAGCATTGAATGCAATCCGGAATATCAATATGAAAGTTCTTGAATACAGCCATTCGGCAGGTAATGAATCATACCGGCGTAAACTGGCCGGATATTATCAAAACATAGGGATTAATATCGATCATACCGAAATGCTTATAACAACAGGAGGATCAGAAGCTATTCTTTTTGCCTTTATGTCGTGTATTAATCCGGGTGAAGAAGTTATCACACCTGAACCTTTCTATGCCAATTATAATGGATTTGCCACATACGGCCGGCATCAAGATTATTCCTGTAACATCAGTATATGAAAAAGATTTTGCACTTCCTCCAATCAGTGAGATTGAAAAAAAGATCACTCCAGAGACAAAAGGGATTATTATCTGCAATCCGAATAATCCTACAGGTTATCTCTATTCGAAAGAAGAACTTCTTCATCTCAAGGAAATTGTTAAAAAACATGATCTGTTTCTTTTTTCCGATGAAGCATACCGGGAGTTCTGCTATGACGGGGCGAACCATTTTTCAGCTATGAATCTTGAAGGAATTGAGAATAATGTCATACTTGCTCGATTCGGTTTCAAAACGATATAGTGAATGTGGCGTCAGGATCGGTGCACTGATAACAAGAAATAAGGAGGTTATATCCACTGCACTGAAATTCGGACAGGCCCGTCTTTCTCCTCCCGGACTTGGGCCAGATTGCTGCCGAAGCTTCTATCGATACTCCTGCAGACTATTTTAAGGATGTAAACAATGAATATACTGCAAGAAGAAATTATATGGTAGAAGCACTAATAAAATTCCCGGTGTTTACTGCCCAAACCGAAAGGTGCCTTTTATGCGGTTGTAAAACTTCCTGTTGATGATACAGACAAGTTTGCCAGATGGCTGCTTGAGGATTTCAATTTTGAAAATCAAACTGTTATGGTTGCTCCTGCATCGGGATTCTATTCAACACCCGGACTCGGGAAAAATGAGGTCCGTATTGCTTATGTTCTTAAGATTGATGATCTGAAAAATGCCATGAAAATCTTCAGGAGGCACTAAGGTTTATCCGGGAAGAATTGTAATTAGTAGTCATTAAGTAGTCATTAGAGTCATTATGGAATACACTTATGAATATAAATGACGGCCCAGCCAAATGAGCATTAATGACACGCGCAGCGCAAATGACCCTTACCTATAAAGCAGATATTTCTCTCTGATTTCAGCAAATTTTTTAAGCCCATCCTTCCATGTTGCCCTGATCTGCTCCGAGGTCATTCCCTTTTTGAATCTGTTCCCTGAGAACAGGACCACCTGCAAGAACATCGAAATAGGGGGTGAAAAATTTATCCTTTTGCGGAAAATCGTTATATGCACCTATTATCCAGTCGAGATTTAGTCTCAGGCTCTGGGCACAAGTTTCATTTTGATGGCATCCCTGAGATCGGTACCATAACATTTGACTCCCAGCAGAGGAGGATTTTTTGCTCCCGGAACACTTTCCGGAGTAAAGCTGAAACCCTCTGTCAGGCAGATCGGGTGAACCA
This sequence comes from uncultured Bacteroidales bacterium, assembly GCA_963789465.1. Lineage (GTDB taxonomy): Bacteria > Bacteroidota > Bacteroidia > Bacteroidales > VadinHA17 > LD21. Next base: position 185,245 of record CAWBLL010000013.1, on the reverse strand, counting down.
AAGACCTGAAAAGGAAAGGATGTTCCTCTTCCCAGTGACAAACTGGTCCTTCAAAGAAACAAATGGAGGGATATAAATATACCGATGTCTGGTTTGGAAGGTTTGGGTGATGGTTTTACAGGAAGGGTATAATAAGTCTTATGATCATAATTCCTGCATTTAATAACTGTCAGATCACATCTGACTCCACCCTTCAGCCAACCCTCTCCATTTACCATCTGAGCATATTCCCCTACCGTCATGCCATGCACAACAGGTACGGGATCCATGCCGACAAAAGAACTGTATGCAGTATCAAGTATATTCCCGTCAAAATAAAATCCATTCGGATTCGGCCTGTCCAGGACAAGACATTTAACATTGTTTTCAGCACATGCTTCCAGCAGATAATGAAGAGTGGAGATATATGTGTAAAATCTTGCACCTACATCCTGAATATCAAATATTACCACATCTATTCCCTTTAGATCATCAGGGGTTGGTTTCAGGTGGTTTCCATACAGGCTTGTAAGGAAATGCCTGTTGCAGGGTCCTTGCCATCTTCAATTTTTTCGCCGGCATCGGCAAGATTTCTGAAACCATGCTCAGGGGCAAATATCACCTTTATCTCAATCCCAATAGACAACAGGCTATCAACAAGATGGGTTTTGCCGATCATTGAAGTCTGGTTTGCCACTATAGCAACTGACTTGCCTGCAATGATATTCCTGTATAAATCAATCTGATATGCTCCCGGGAATAGGATGTTCATTTGTCAGTTTTACCAGCGTGAAGCGCATGAGTGACTGCCATGCAGAATAAGTATTGAAATCAGTAGAGTTTTCATAATGACATTGTATTTCAATGGTAAATCTAAAACAATTTTTCTATACTCTGTGTTCCTGATCATTAGATGGGACTCTGCGGTTCTCTGTTACAAAAAAGAATTACATAGAGAAACTAGGAAAAGAAGAACTTACATAGAGAAAGCTGAGTAGTCAAAGTAATGGACAGAGTTTTGATCGCCTGGTTTTTAAATCAATTACGCTTTAATTTCTTAAATTTGGGAACTTTATCTCTGATGAATTTACCATATTTCATAGCGCAAAGGCTCATAAAGGGAAGTCGTGAAGGAGCTTCATTTTCACGTCCGATAAATGTTATCGCAGTGATAGGTATTGCAATGGGTCTGGCGGTAATGATACTTGCCGTTTCAACCCTTACTGGTTTTAAAAAGGCTATCAGGGAGAAGGTAGTAGGCTTTGGATCAAACATCCAGATAACCCATTTTGATTCAAATTTGTCATTTGAAACAATACCGATAAGCGAAAAACAGGAATTCATTCCCAGGATAAAAAAGATTCCCGGCATAAGACATATTCAGGTCTTTGCGACCAAAGCCGGCATCATCAAAACGGATGAAGACATTCAGGGAGTAGTACTGAAAGGTATCGGGAGCGATTATGACTGGAGCTACTTCCGCAGTAACCTTGTTGACGGATCGGTTTTTACGGTAACGGATACCGGACTGACCGACAAGGTTATCATATCTAAAAAGATATCAGATATGCTTAAACTCCGTACAGGGGATTCCTTTGTCATGCATTTCATTCAGGATCCACCCAGGATGAGAAAATTTACCATAAGCGGAATTTATGAAACAAGTCTTGAGGAGTTTGACAAGATGTATGTATTCTGTGATATAGGACATATCAGGAAGCTTAATGGATGGGCAGATGATATGGTAAGCGGGTTCGAGATCTTTATTGATAATTTTGATGATCTTGATGCCATGACCCTTGCGGTCAGGGATGCCATCGGGTATAAACTGGCAGAAGATGAGGCCAAATTCAAAGTCACCAATATCAGGTCTAAGTATCCGCAGATTTTTGACTGGCTGAATTTCCAGGACATAAATGTCATAATTATTATCCTGCTGATGCTTATTGTTGCCGGGTTCAATATGATCTCCGGCCTGTTGATCCTTATTCTTGAGAAAACCAATATGATCGGCGTTCTGAAAGCTCTTGGGTCAAAAGATTCCACAATCCGGAGAATATTTATCATGCAGGCTGCCTATCTTATTGGAAAAGGATTGTTGTGGGGCAATATCATAGGAATAGGTCTGTCATTCCTGCAGCTTAAAACAGGTTTGATAACCCTCGATCCCAGTTCATATTATATCAAAACGGTACCGGTAAATCTGGAGCTGACACATGTCCTGCTCCTTAATGCAGGCACTATGGCTGTAATAATTATAATGCTTCTTGTGCCCTCGCAGCTTATAAGCAGGATCACTCCCGTGAAAGCAATAAGGTACGATTAAAAGCTCATGCAAAAAACAGTCTCTCTTCCCGGGGATGGATCTTGCCTTAAGATTCCCACCGTGTGCCCTCATAATCTGCCTGGAAATGCTCAGGCCTATTCCCGATCCCTTCTGTCGCGTAGTATAGAACGGTATAAATATCTTATCCAGGTTCTCTTCCGATATACCAGGGCCATTGTCGATTACCGATATCTGTGGCCGCAAATTATTATCTACATCTGCAACTAGCATGATCTTTGCATCAGGATTATTTTCATTTGCTTCAAGAGCATTTTTCATCAGGTTTATCAAAACCTGGGAAATAAGATTCTGATCAGCAAATATTTTAAGATCCTGATCTTTCACCGATACTGTCAATTCGGCATTCTTGCAGTTTTCAAGCGTATTATACAGAACAGCTATCCGGTTTATAAGATCAGCCACACTGAAAGGTGCCCTCTCCGGTTCGGGAATCCTGGTAAGCTTTCTGTATGATTCAACAAACGATTTAAGGCCTATCCCCTGCTCTCTTATTACATTGAGACCCTGAAGCGTGGTTGAAATTGTTTTAACAGTAATCTCCTCAGGTTGTACCGGATGACCATCCCTGAAATAAATTGACGAAAGGCTTTCAGACAGAGAGGTAATTGGGGTAATGGAATTCATTATCTCATGTGTCAGAACCCGTATCAGTTTCATCCAGGATTCCAGCTCCTTCTCGTCAAGTTCATTTTTAATATCCTCAATCGACAGAATTTTAAGTTCTGCATCATTGGTCCTGAAGGATGTGGCCCTTAACGAGAGCTGAATATCCCCGGCACCTGTTGACAAGGCTACCAGTCTTCTTTCCGAAGGCCTGATATTCCTGATTGCTTCAAATAATTTTCTGTCAATGTGATCGATTTGCTGAATATGAGTCAGCACTTCCACTGAGAGCAATCTCTTGGCAGGCGAATTGGCGTGTGTTATGAAGCCTTTTTCATTGTACGTAATAATGCCGGTGGGAATATGCTCGAGCAATATCTGAAAATATTGCTCCTGGTTTCTGTTCTCTATCTTTAGATTCCTGATCTGTAGATTTACCTTGTTCATGCTCCTGTTCAGCTCATTGAATGTTTTATTATGGCTGTCTGTCGGAAATGACAGGCTTGAATCATCATTTTTGATGGAATCAAAGAAAAAGCGGATATTCCTGTTGGTAATATTAAGATAGGATATCAGGCTTATTGTTAAGGCAATCAAAGCCAGGAAGCAAATCATTATAAACCGGAAGGATTGTTCTCCGGCTGCAAGAAAACCAAGCAAAGCGGAGACAAGTATCAGCAAGAAGACCCTTACGATAATATTAAAATACATGTTCCTGCTTATCATTTGTCGGATTTTTTGACTCGGTTATAAAGTGTTTGTCTTGTTATGCCAAGCTGTTCAGCGGCAGCCGTGAAGTTCCCTCCATTTTTTTCCAGAGCCTCCTGTATCATCCTTTCTTCCATCTCCTGAAGTGTCAGAAATGGCTGATTATCTGAAAAATGATTCATTTGTTTCAGGTACAGGTCCTCAGGCGTTATAATATCTGAATCACACAATATCACAGCTTTTTCAATTGTATGCTGAAGTTCACGGACGTTTCCCGGCCAGTGATAATTAATAAGTCTCTCACCAGCCTGCTGATTAATTTTAATATCAGATTTACCATATTTACCGGCATATTTCTTCAGAAAGAATTCCGCCAGCATGATAATATCCCTTCCTCTATCCCTGAGTGGAGGCAATTCAATATGTATTGTGTTGATACGGTAAAGCAGGTCCTCCCTGAACAGGCCTGAATGAACCATGCTTTCTATGTTCTTGTTTGTCGCACATATTAGCCGTATGTCGGTACGGAATGATCTGGTTTGAGCCAATTCTCGATATATGCCGGTTTTCTATGGCTGCAAGTAATTTTGCCTGAAGATGAAACGACAGGTTTCCTATTTCATCGAGAAAAAGAGTTCCCTTATTGGCTATCTCAAACTTTCCCTGACGGTTTTCACGGGCATCAGTAAATGCACCTTTTACATGTCCAAACAATTCACTTTCAAAGAGAGTTTCACTTAGAGCCCCCATATCGACACTCACCATCACTTCACCTGACCTGTGGGAAAGACGATGGATCTCCTGTGCAATAAGCTCCTTGCCTGTTCCATTTTCTCCTGTTATCAGCACATTGGCATCGGTTCCGGCAACTTTGCCGACCATTGTCAACACATTTAACCATCTGGGAGATGAACCAATTATGGTCCTCTTTTCGCGTGATATCTCATTCATTAAACCTGTCTCCCTTTCCTTAAGATGTTTTACCTCCTCCCTGGAAAGATTGAGCTGAATTGCCAGCTTAAGAGTGGCAAGCAGCTTATTATTTTCCCAGGGTTTAAGAATAAAATCGGAAGCTCCCGCCTTTACTGCTTTGATTGCCAGATCGATGTCCCCATAAGCTGTTATCATTACAACTGAAATTTCAGGATTCGTTTCCTTTATCCTGCCCAGCCAGTAAATACCCTCGTTTCCGGTATTGACCCCGGCGCTGAAATTCATATCCAGAATTACCAGGTTGTAATCCCTTTCCCTTAATTCCGAGGGGATCAGATTCGGATTGGCAATAGTAGTTATTGTCTGGAATTCCGGCAAGAGCAGGATCTCCAGAGTACTCAAAATACTTTTATTGTCGTCAACAATCAGAATATTTCCTTTTTGCATCTGTAATTATTCAATTTAACTTTACTCCTGATAGCAAATTTAGCTGAAGTATGGTTTAGAAAACCGGCTTTGTAAAATAATTTTACGAGTTATCGTCAAATATATTTACTCCCGGGCATATGACAAAATTATACAGGCCTGTTACTCAGCCAGATAAAACTATGGCATCATTATGGTACATGCATTTGAAAATCGAAGACAAAAAGACAATTGAATTGTTATGCAAAACACAAATGGTTGATATTTGAAAAGTATAGCGGCGCCAGTGGAGAATAGTGTTTTACAAAAGTTTAATTACTGAATATTTTTGATACAAAATTATGATAATAAACAATTTACTCATTTCAATACGAAACATCAGACGAAACAAAAGTACTTTAGTTATCAATTTGCTTGGGCTGTCTATCGGCCTTGCATGTGCTTTTCTGATTTTACTCTGGGTTGAAGATGAATTGGGAATAGATAAGTTTCACGAGAATGAGAAACAGCTCTATCAGGTCTTTTCAAATCACGAATACACATCGGGCACAGTCAGATCCAAAGCAACAACAGGAATGCTGGTGCAGACGCTTCCGGAAAAGATGCCTGAAATTGAAAAGGCAGCCTGTGTTGTTAATTTTGGTGACGATATATTAATTTCTTCCGACAAAAAAAATATTCAGGCAAATGGGAAATTTGGAAGCACAGATTTCTTTCAAATGTTTTCCTTCCCATTGCTTAAGGGAAATATCCAGACTGTCCTTTCAGATAAAGATGCTATCGTAATATCTGAAAAAGTAGCACAAAGCCTGTTCAACACTACTGATAATGTTATTGGAAAACCTGTCGAAATAGGGCATCAGGATAAATATATCGTCTCAGGTGTTTTCATGGACATACCTGAAAATTCCTCTCTTAAATTTGATTTTATGCTCTCGTTTGAGGGCTTAAAATCCAAATCTTCCGCCTCATTCATGAATTGGGGGAACACCGGACCCAGGACTTTTATTCTCCTGAAAAAACAAACGAATGTTAATCAGTTCAGGGATAAAATTAAAAACTTTGTCCGGGAGAATTCGAGGGAAACAAATACTTATTTAACAATCCAGCGCTTCTCCGAAACATATTTAAAAAGCAATGATTTTGATGGGGTCGTACAGTCAGGGAGAATAGCATATGTCAGGCTATTCTCAATTATTGCAGTTTTTATTCTGGCTATTGCTTGTATAAATTTCATGAATCTTGCTTCTGCCAGGGCAGCGGGCAGAACTAAAGAGGTCGCAATTAAAAAAGCGCTCGGTTCATCGAGAGGAAAGCTGATCTTACAGTTCATGCAGGAATCAATTATAATGTCTGTGGCAGCCATGATCCTGGCTCTGCTGCTTGTCTCATTCTTCCTGCCCGAATTCAATCTGATTACGCAAAAACACCTTTCAATACAATTTGATCTTAGATTTTTTTTCCTTGTGACAGGGTTAACACTCTTTACGGGGTTATTGGCAGGAAGCTATCCCGCCCTTTATCTTTCCGGCTTCAATTCTTTCATAATGAAAACATTATCAGTAAACTCAGGGAAAGGCAGCATGATCAGGAAAGGATTGGTGGTATTTCAGTTTGCAATTTCTGCAATATTAATTGTGGCTGTTCTCGTTGTAAATAAGCAAATTAAATTTATTCAATCACAAGGTCCGGGTTTCAGTAAGGACAATGTCATATATTTCAGAGCTGAAGGCAGGATAGGCGAGAGCAAGGATGCATTCCTTATGGAATTGAAGAAAATTCCGGGAGTAATAAATGTTACATGTTCGGATCACACCCTGATAGGACATGAACATACTACTTCCCTATCCTGGGAAGGCAAAAATCCGGATGATAATATTGCTTTTGAATTTGCTTTTACCGGCTATAATGTAGCTGAAACTTTCGGATTGGAAATGTCATCCGGAAGGTCATTTTCAAGTGATTACGGGGATGAGGCATCTAAAATTATCCTGAATGAAACAGCAATAAAGGCAATGGGAATCCACGATCCCATTGGCAAAAAGGTAGATTTCTGGGGCAAGAAGGAAGAAATCATTGGTATTGTGAAAGACTTCCATTTTGAGTCTTTTCACGAAAAGATCAAGCCTCTGTTTTTCAAATTCAACGAAAAGGAATCAAACTTGATTATGGTACGGCTGAAGGCCTATTCAGGAAGGGAAACCATATCAAGGATTGAGGCACTTTATGAAAAATTTAATGCGGGTTTTATATTTGATTACAAGTACCTTGATCAGGACTTTCAGAATGAATATCTTGCCGAACAACGGGCTTCTGAACTTTCCAGGTATTTCGCAGGAATAGCTATATTAATAACCTGTCTCGGACTAATCGGGTTAGTTGCCTACACTGTTGAAAGACGATCGAAGGAAATTGCGTTGCGTAAAATTTCCGGATCAAATGAATTCCAGATAATTAATCTCCTGTCGATGGAATTTACCAGTCTGGTTATTCTCGCCCTTCTGATTTCGCTGCCTTCAGCATATCTGATAGCCAGGCTGTGGCTCGGGAATTTCGCCTACAGAACCGATCTGGGTTATGGAATATTTATAACTGCAGGGTTATCTGCAATGGCAATCGCCTGCATTACAGTAAGTTGGGTAAGCTGGAAGGCTGCAACGAGAAATCCTGTCGACGCATTGCGGCATGAATAAAATTCAAAAAACCAAAACAGTAGAAAAAAATTTCAAAACCTTTCAGATAAATCTGTAAAAGCTTTTATAACAATTATTGATTTTATTTTTCATTCTGAATGCAGCAATTTTATAACTTTAATGTCTATTATATAATTGAATAACCACCAAATTTCAAAGATTTCTCATGACGAGAATCTCACATCTGTTATTGCTGGCATTTACCACTTTAATTTCAATTGTTTATTTTGAAAAGGTTAGCGGCACTTCATTTCCGACGGATTTCAGGGAAGGCGCTCATGATTCGGTATCCTGGAAACAGGAACTGTATAATGGCAGAGTGTGGAGAAATATCTACTCCCACAGGGTAAAAGGGAACCAGTTTCTTTTTACAAAAGAATTCCTGCCTGGTTCTGTAACTATGAATGGCAAATTATTCACGGATCTTGAATTAAAATACGACACCTACAATGATGAGCTTCTGATTGTTTTCGACAACATGACCATACTCCAGCTTAATAAGGAGATGATCGATATGTTTACTCTGAACTACGGAAATGTTCTACATAAATTTATAAAACTGGCAAGTGACAGCATAAATACTGTTGAGGGATTTGTTGATGTTATATATGACGGAAAAACACCTTTCTATGTAAAAAACACCAGCGAAATTTCACGCCTGGCACAAGGCAGGAACTATGACGTTTTTATTAATGACCAGAGAATTTACATCAGAAAAGACAGTGTTCTGCATTATGTCAGAAGGGAAAAGGATCTTTTAATTTTATTAAGCGATCAGGAAGAGCAGATCAGGCATTACATAAGAGAGAACAAGATCAGGGTATCCAGAAAGGTCCCGGAAAGTTTTGTCCCGGTAATAAAGTTTTACGATAGTATCCCGCAATAAAGCTCTAATGATAAGGCCTGTATTAATATTAACTGTATACTGTTTATTGTTTTCCCTGAATCTTGTTGCGCAGGAGAATCCCGAGAGGCAATGGGAGGATAAGAATTTCTCTTTTGAGGAATTTGTGACGACAGCAGAATCGTTGTATAAGGTCAGATTTTTCTATAGGGATGAATGGATAAAGGATATACATCCGGTTGTCAGTCGTGGGAGCTATTCCCTGCCTGAATTGCTTAATGGCCTGTTTCGGGGAACCGATCTTTACTATTTTGCCGATAGTGAAGGGAATCTGATAATAACAAAACAATTTTCAATAAAGATCCCCGGGTTTAATGAAAAGGCCGAAAGCAATATTATCCAGTTGCCACATTACAGTGAAAATAAGGATGAGGGACAGTCTTCCGGCAATGTTTTTATTACTATTGGAAATCCTGCTGATAAAAATAAGCCGGGAAAAGTCATTGTCTCCGGTTATATTGTTGACCGGGATACAAGGGAGCCTGTTGCAGGCGCCACAGTCTTTGTTGCAAAACATTCTGCAGGAACTGCATCAAATGAGTATGGTTTTTATTCGCTCAGCCTGCCCCGTGGAACCCATTCTGTAAAGTACTCTTTTATAGGCATGAAGGATAAGATTGTCAATATAAATCTTTATGGCTCCGGGGAACACGATGTTGCGATGAACAATACTGTTATCCCCTTAAAAGAGACCATTATTTCAGCCGAGAGAAATGTGGTGTTTCAACGGTTTGAAGTCGGAGTCGAGAAGATCAATATTTCGTCATTCAGATTATTGCCAACATCTCTCGGAGAGTCAGATATTTTCAAGAGTATCCTGCTTATCCCCGGAGTTCAGTCTGTGGGAGAGGGATCCACCGGATTCAACGTGCGGGGCGGTTCAGCAGATCAGAATCTGATTCTTCTGTACGGAGCACCGGTATATAACTCATCCCATTTTTTTGGATTCTTTTCAGCCGTTAATTCCGACATGATTAAGGATGTTACCCTGTATAAGGGAGGAATCCCGGCAAAATACGGAGGAAGAATCTCCTCGGTACTCGATATTTCTGCAAAAGAGGGAAACAGGAAAGAATTTGACGGCAGTGCCGGAATAGGCCCCTTAACTACTCATCTGATGGTTGAGGGCCCACTGATAAAGGATGTAAGCTCTTTCATGCTGTCAGGACGAACGACATATTCAAACTGGATCTTAAATCTGTTTGATAACCCTGCCCTGAAAAACAGTCAGGCATCATTCAGTGATTTGAATGGCACTATAACCTACAACCCCAGCAAAAAGGATAAAATCGATCTTTCCTCCTATTTCAGTCATGATGCTTTTCGCTTAAATTCAGATACCGATTACAGTTACAATAACCGGGTCCTTGCAGTAAAATGGCGCCATTTCTTCAGAAGCCAGTTTTTTTCATCTATCACCCTAAGCAACAGCAATTACAATTACGATATTTCAAGCCAGACCAATTTATCTGAAGGATTTTTGCTTTCTCACCGGATCAACAGCACATGCCTTAAAGCTGACTTAAATTTGTTTGAGGGCAGGAATCAGTTAAATTTTGGATTTGATGGCACCAGGTATATAGTCAGTCCCGGAAGCTATCAGCCTTACGGGGATTCCTCTCTTGTAATCCCTGAAACAATCGACAGAGAAAAAGCGCTGGAAGCCGCCTTATATATAGAGGACAAATTTATCGTGAATGATTTCCTTTCAATAAATGCCGGATTGAGATATTCATCTTTTTTTACTTTTGGCCCTAATTCGGTGCTGATTTATGATCCTTCCTTTTCAAAAAGGCCCACTACTGTAATTGATACACTCCACTACAAATCCAACGAGCTGATAAAAAATTATGGAGGACCGGAGATAAGGCTCGCCCTGAATTTTACCTTGTCCAGAACAAGTTCTCTTAAGCTCAATTACAACAGGACAAGACAATACCTGCATCTTCTGTCAAATACGACCTCGATATCTCCTTCAGACACCTGGAAATTAAGTGATTATTATCTGAAACCCCAGGTAGGCGACCAATACGCTATAGGATTCTACCAGGTTCTGTTTGATGGAATTGAAGCCTCGGCGGAAATATATTATAAGCAGATCAGGAACATGGCTGATTATAAGGCAGGTACAAAACTGATTATGAATGAAGATATCGAGCAGGATCTTGTAAATGTAAGGGGAAAAGCATATGGAATGGAACTGATGGTCCGGAAATCTGAAGGAAGATTCCGGTGGAGTGTTGCCTATGCATATGCCAGAACCTTTCTTAAAAGCACTGGCCGCTTCAACGATGAAATCATTAATTCAGGTGCCTGGTTTCCAGCCAGTTTTGACAAGCCAAATGACCTGACCAGCACATTAAATTTCATATATTCACGCCGTATAAGCTTTTCTGCCAATTATATATGGAGCACCGGACGACCGGTAACCTATCCTGTCACTTCATACAGATTCAATGACCTGCTGCTTATCAGCTATTCCGACAGGAACAAATACAGGATCCCCTACTATGCCAGACTCGATATTTCCCTGAGATTGAACGGGACTCTTAAGTCCGGGAAACTTTTACATCCCTTCTGGACATTTTCACTCTATAACCTGCTAGGCCGGGAAAATGTTTATACCGTCTATTTTAAAAATGAAAAGAACACTATCAATGGCTATAAATTATCTGTTTTTGGCAGAACTATACCATCAGTTACTTACAGCTTTGATTTTTAGAAATATGAGAAAAGCCAGTATTATTATAATATTTTCAATTTCTCTGCTGACAGGCAGTTGTGTCACCAAATTCATTCCCGAAATTGATGAAAAAACCGAGCTTGTAGTGGTCGATGGAATTATAACCGATCGACCGGGGATCAATACGATCAAACTCTATAAATCGATGCCCCTCGGAAAGAAAGTAGATGCGGTTCCAATTGGCGGATGCACTGTTGAAATAATGGATGATCTGAATAATTCATATGACCTTTCTGAAACGGCAACCGGGACTTATGTAACGGATTCAGCTGAATTCCGTGGCATTGTTGGTAGAAAATATACTTTGAAGATATATACAAACAGTATTTCCATGAACAACTACTCCTATGAGTCCCTGCCAATGGAAATGAAACCTGTCCCGCCTATCGGAAATATTTATTTTGAAAAAACATTAATAAAGGAAGAAGATAAATATAATAAGGCCAGGGAAGGCTGCAGGATTTATCTTGACACCTATGATCCTGATAATCTGTGCAGCTACTACAGATGGGACTATACTGAAACATGGGAAATTCATTTACCTTACCTGGTCAAGAATAAAATTTGCTGGATTACAAATAACTCAAGCACAATTGAAATAAAGAACACTGCTCCCCTGTCAGAAAACCAGATCTCCGGATACCCGCTTATGTCTATCTCTGACCAGACCGACCGGCTGAAGGTGAAGTATTGTATATTGGTTAATCAGTATTCCCTTAATGACGATGAATATATGTACTGGGAGAAAACAAAGAATATAACCGAATCGGTAGGCGGTCTTTTCGATATTACTCCTGCATCTGTTCCCAGCAACATTTATTGCATTGAAGATCCTAAAGAGAAGGTCCTGGGTTATTTCAGTGTTTCTGCCATGACAAGTAAAAGACTTTTCATTACGGATTATTTCTCAGGTATAATTGACCTTTATCGTAACTGTGAAACTGAAAAGATCTATGGGCCAGAGGATTATCCGATTACGGGTCTTAATTTTTCACTCTGGGTTATTATTGACGGAACGAAATATATCCCCCCTTACAGGATTATAACTGACAACCATGACTGTGCCGACTGTACATTGCGAGGTACAAATAAAGAACCTGCCTTCTGGAATGATCCGGAAGCTAAAATTCAATACCTGCATGCTGAAACGACGCCGGAGATCATATTAGATAATTCAAATGAAACATTTCAATAATATCCGGGTATTACTTATTCTGCTCCCGTTATGTCTGTCGTCAGAGTACTCTGTGGGGCAGAGTATTACGATGGAAACCATTACGGGTAATTTTCATAATTTTTGCAAAGCCATACCGTGGGAAGAGATTTATATACACACTGACAGATCTGATTATATAGCCGGGGAAGAATTCTGGTTCAATATTTATTTAATCGACAGGCAGAGCAATAAGCCTTCTTCTCTCAGTAAAATCGTATATCTGGAAATCCTGAATGCAGATAATTGTCCGGTTGTTCAGAAGCGGATATTGATTGAGAATGGGTTCGGTCCGGGGAATGTGACATTGCCGGACACCCTGAGCACCGGGAGATATTGCCTCAGAGCCTACACCAACTGGATGAAGAATTTCATGACAGGAAACTGCTTTATGAAAAGGATTATTATATATAATGCTATCAGCGATATGACCCTGAAAAGCTTTTCATTCCCAGTAAAAAATTTATCCGGAAACTCGTCACACAGCAGGTCAAAATCAGAAGCTGCAGTAGATTTGAAATTAAATGTCGATAATTCTGAATCAGATAGTTTGCATGTTTCAATAATTGCAAATGATAATTACCGTTTTCTCAACCAAAACCATTGTTACCTTCTTATCCAGACGCATGGTATAGTAAACCTTATTATGTCCTTAGATACAGAATCCGACGGAAATACCGTTGCTGTATCCAAAAACATACTGATACCCGGCATAAATAATATAACAATATTCAACCCGGAAGGACAGCGGGTTGCAGAACGTTTTATTTACACGCCGGTCAGAAAAAGACAATGTGCTACTGTCAGTTTAGCAGATAGTTGCAGAAAAAGAGAACATATTTCGATTGAACTGGAGTTGGACAAAGATGCGATAGCATCGTCAAACGGGTCAGATATAAGCATCTCTGTGGCACCAGGAAATGATAATCAGCCGGGGTTTGATCCTGAGGAGTATATGATACTCGGAACAGAGTTCGGTATATTTCCCGAAGAATTCAGGAACAAGAGAATGGATGATTTTTCACCTCAAACTCTTGACAGCCTTCTTCTATCATTAAAAAGTAACTGGATTGACTGGGACATCATCATGTCAGGGAAGATTCCGGATCTAAATTATGCCATCGAACATGATGAACATTTCCTTACAGGTACTTTAACTTACGGAAATTCAGGGATTAATAACGCAGGGAAATACCTGTTCCTTTCAACACCCGGCAAGAATGCCGTTTTCGAATATGCAAAAACAAACAATGAAGGTAACTTCTATTTCACCCTGCCGCTGGATGAAGGTGCCAAAGACTTAATAATTCAACCGGAGGAGACAGAAGGAGAACCTTATATAAAAATCACTTCCTCCTTTTATGAAGAATATACATCCCCAGGATATCTTCAGAATGTGACTGATATGGTAATTCCCGATTATATTTTGAAATCCGCCATCAATTATCAGGTCAGCAAGATTTATGATTTGACTTCCATCGGAGATACATTCCCGGCAACAGCACATATAATAAAACCAAGGCGATTTTATGGCAAGCCAGATATCGAACTTATCATGGCCGATTACATTAAGCTTCCCACCATGGAGGAGGTTTTTTTTGAACTCACACCCGGAGTCCAGTTAAAAAGTAAAAAATCAGAATTCAGGATGACTATTGCAAACCCTATTGATAATTCGCCCTATAATCATCCTCCTGTACTGTTCATTGATGGGGTGGTGGTCAATAACGCCGCGGTAATCGGGAACCTTGATCCCGGAATTGTTGAAAAAATAGATGCTTTCAGAAGTATATACATGGTTGGAGATTTCCATTTCTTTGGACTCGTAAATATAATTACCAGGGCAGGTGATTTCAGTTCCGCCAGGCTGCCCGATTATGCGGTCAGATTAAGGTACATGGTTACTGATAAGGTGATGTCGTTCAGTTCTCCTGATTATACAAGGGAGGAAATGAAGAAATCGAGGATCCCCGATTTCAGGAATACTCTTTACTGGAACCCTTCTGTCAGACCAGATGCTGACGGGAAGGCAGTAATTGAGTTCTGGACAGCTGATATGGCAGGTGAATATGAAGTCAATTTACAGGGTCTGACATCCAAAGGTCAGCCCCTCTCCATTAAAAAAATCATAATGGTAAAATAGGATCATCTTATCCCCGACGCCATAGTTAATGTAAAATATTTTTACGCATTGTTGTAAAATAAATTTACTGCCTTTAGTTTATTAGCGCAATATATTATTGTATATCAGTAATTTACAAATATGGCATTATTATGGTATTGACAATGGAAAATAACCAGACATAAAAACTTAAAGCATAATCAAGCCATGATCAGAATGATTTTTAAAATATCGGTAAGGAATCTCATGAAATACAAAATGTACTCGTTTATCAATATTATCGGGCTCGCACTTGGATTTACGGCTTTCATACTGATCAGCCTGTTCATAAGGTATGAACTCAACTGGGACAAATCGAATGCGAACTATGATAATATCTACAGGATACAGCGTCATTACAGCAAAACGTTGTATGCTATGGACGGAAATGACATATCTCCACATTCCAGGGCGATCACTGCTCAGCTTATAGAGAAACAGTATCCGGAGATCAGGAAAGTTACGGTGATGCGTGAACTTGGAGGCAAATTTATAGCATTTGATCCGGCCAGGCAGATCTACAATACTAAAGGGATTTGTGCCGACAGTTGCTTTTTTGATGTGTTCACTTACAAATTTCTGGAAGGGACCAAGGCGAAATCCCTGGATGAACCATTCAGTGTAGTTCTGTCAAAAACAATGGCTGACAGGCTGTTTGGAGGGAGAAGGGCTTTGGGAGAGGCTATCGTACTGGAGAAAAAATTTGCCTGCAATGTAACGGGCGTTTATGAAGATCTGCCTGAAAATACAAGTCAGCGGCCCGACTATATTGTTTCATTCTCCTCACTTGCGAAAGTTGGAGGTATCACACGGAATGACATATGGTCAGGCAATTGCATGACATATGCACTGTTAAATCCGGGAGCTGATCATAAAGATCTTGAGAAAAAGATAAAAAATGTATTTTCCGGATTCAAGGGTATCGAATTCGAAGAGCTTCAGCTTTGTCCCATGAAATACATCTATCTGAATTTCAACGGCAAAAATGATTATATCGTGGCGCTTTTATTATATGGCCTGATTGGCTTATTCATTCTTATCATGTCGGCTTTCAACTACATAAACCTCACAACTGCCAATTCATCGGTCAGAGGCAAAGAGGTGGCATTGAAAAAGGTAAGTGGCAGCAACCGGGTCACTCTGGTTGTACAGTTTTTAGGAGAAACGGTAATTACTTCCCTGCTGGCACTCATTCTGGCTTTTGAACTTGCGATAAGCTTTCTCCCCGTTTTTTCTGATATTGTCTACAGGCAGCTGACGCTCAGCCTGGCAAATGACGGCGGCTTTATCCTAATGACAATACTCATAGCACTTCTTACAGGTCTTCTTTCGGGTCTTTACCCGGCTATGATTCTTTCTTCACAGGGAATTGTGCCTCTTTTTAAAGGGCAGTTTTCTGCTGGTGTGAGAAAAAAGCTCAGTCTGAAGAGTATACTGGTGAGTTTTCAGTTTGCCATCTCCATCTTCCTGATAATGATCACAATTTCTTTTTCATTACAGATTAAATATCTCTTCAGGAAAAACCTGGGATTTAACAAGGAGAACATTCTGTACACAAAGATGTCCGTATCAGGTCAGGATGTAACATTTGACCAGCTCCGGGACCGGATTTTAAAGCACCCGGAATTTATAAATGCCACAATGTGCGAGAACCTGCCTTTTGTTAGCTTCGGAGGAGGAATGACCAACTGGGAAGGAGGTGATCCGAATGAGAAAATCAATTGTCGCTTCAATACCGTAAGCTACGATTTTGTAAAAACTCTGGGGATCCCTGTTATTGCAGGCCGTGACTTCTCACGTGATTTTAAGGGGGATATCGGAAAGTCCTGTTTAATAAACGAGAGTGCCGCAAGGTGTTTCGGATGGGAAGATCCCATTGGCAAAAAGCTTAATAATAATAAACTTACTGTAGTTGGAGTACTTAAAAACTACACTTTTAAAGATATGCATAATGGGATTGAACCGGCAATACTTGAACTGGCGCCGGAAAAGACAACAGGTGAATGGACATTTGCCTTCAGGGTCCATCCCGGAAATGATGACAGGGCAAAAACAGTTCTTACAGAGGAATTTGAAAGGTCTTTCCCGAACGATCCGTTCGAAATAAATGATCTCACGACTGCATTTGCCAATGAGAATACCTTCAAAGTATATTATTCTGTAAACCGGACAATCCTTTTCTTTACGGTATTCAATATTTTCCTTGCACTGATCGGATTATTCGGACTGGTATCATTTACAGTAGTCCGCAGGACAAAAGAGATTGGAGTACGAAAAATAAATGGATGCTCCACAGCAAGTATATTTTACATACTGAGCCGCGATTACTACATAATGCTCGCATTTGCCCTGATGGTTTCATTCCCGTCGGCATGGTGGGTATATGAAAAAATTCCCGGAGCCAATAAGCTGCATATTCAGCCGTGGGTATTCTTCCTCTCCGGCGTGATAATCTTTGTTATAATCTTTCTGACAACAAGCTATCAGACCCTGAAGGCTGCTGCACAGAATCCGGTTGATGCTTTGCGCTATGAATAATTAGGTGCCAATCTGCTTAAAAAATACACAAACAGTGATATCTTCCAATTATGATAACACATTACATTACAATGGCAGGTCGGAACCTTATCAGAAATAAGCTTCATTCAATTCTGAATTTACTGGGATTGGCTACAGGTATAACCTGCTTCATATTAATTCTCATTTTCGTAAAGTATGAACTGAGTTATGACAGGTTCAATACGAATTCCGACCGCATCTACCGTATCGCTGTCAGCGGGATGCTCGGGAATACCGAAATACATCAGACCGGGACGCCACCGCCATTGCCAAAAGCGTTATATACTGAATTCCCGGAAGTTGAATCTGTAACAAGGGTAATAAAGTACACTAATGTTCAGGGAAATTATGAAAAGAAAATATTTACCGAGGATAATTTATTTATTGCTGATTCATCCTTTACCGATATATTCTCAGTTCAGTTCATAAGGGGAGACAAAGCATCCGCCCTTAATCAGCCGGGCGTTATGCTCATAACTGACAGGACAGCCAGAAAATATTTCGGAGATGAGGATCCCATTAACAAGACCATCATATTCATGAAGGGGAATATCCGGTTTGACATTAGAATCTCGGGTTTGATAAGAGAGATGCCGCCAAATTCACATTTTCATCCCGATTTTATTGTTTCGCTGCTGAGCTTTAAGGATATATATGATTCGGGTAACTGGTTCAACAACATTTCATCCACCTATCTCAGGCTGAAAGCCCATTCTGATTATAAGACTGTGCAGAGCAAGTTCCCCTCTCTGATTTCCAGGTATTTCTTTCAGGGGCAGTCGTATGATGACTGGGAAAAGAATGGTAATTACTGGAGGTATTCACTTCAGCCGCTTACTAAAATTCATCTCACCTCAAAACTGAACGGGGAGTTCGAATCCAACGGGAATGCCACCTATATATATATTCTCAGCCTGGCAGCTATCTTCCTCCTTATAATTGCATGCATCAATTACATGAATCTCTATTCTGCAAAATCCTTCATCAGGGCAACCGAAATAGGTGTTCGAAAATCATTTGGGTCGACCAGGTTTAGCCTGATAAGCCAGTTGCTTACCGAATCGATCCTATTAACTTTTATTGCTGTTTGTCTGGCACTTTTTGTTGTCGAATCTATTCTTCCTGCTTACCGGAATTTTACAGGCAAGCCGCTTATGTTTCATTACTTCGACCCTGCAACGGCAGGGTGGCTGATTATGTTTACCCTGGTTGTAGGTATATTTTCAGGCAGTTATCCTGCATTTCATCTCTCTTCATTAAAACCAGTTGTCATATTTAAACAAAAATCCTTGAATAACAACAATAACCTGAGTTTCAGAAATATCCTGGTTATCATACAATTCAGTATTTCGATATGTCTTATTGCCGGTACGATTTTAGTTTATAAGCAGCTGCAATATCTCAGGGACCAGCATCTGGGATTTGACAAGGAAAATGTCGTAGTCGTAAAAAACATCTCGGGGCTGGGGAATAATATAAATGCCTTTATGGCCATAATCTCATCTTTCCCACAAATGAGGAGTGTCACAATTTCATCTGATGTTTTTGGATCACCTTTTATAAACTGGGGTTATGGTGCTGAAGGTAAACAGACCTTTACGCTGAATACCTTCTATTGTGATACGGCATATGCAAACGTACTTAAGCTTGAGCTGGCCGAGGGCCGATTTTTCTCCCCGGGCTATTCATCCGACTCTTCCGGCATTGTGATCAACGAAACGGCTGCGAAACTGCTGGAATGGGATGAACCACTGGACAAGCAGGTTGAACTGTATGCAATTTCCAAAAAACTTCACATCATAGGTGTAATAAAGGATTTCAGCTATGAATCAAAACAAACGCAGGTAAGACCGATGGGGATTATACTGCTAAATGGTGTCGCCAAAGACAGTGAATACACCTCTGCAAACTTTATACTGGCCAGGTTAGCCGCGGGCAAACAGGACGCATCAATGGATTTCATAAAGCACTCATGGTACCAGTTCTCAAATGGCGAACCCTTCAAATATTCATTCCTGGATGAAGAGTACAATAATCTTTACAGAAATGAAGAAAAAGCCCAGCAGCTTTTCATACTGTTTGCCATACTCTCGATATTCATTGCCTGTCTGGGGCTTTACGGTCTTTCCTCCTACCTTGCAATGCAAAGGACAAAGGAGATAGGGGTAAGAAAGGTAAATGGTGCCAGAATATCCCAAATTATGTCAATGCTTAATAAAGATTTTGTGAAGTGGGTTATAATAGCCTTTTCATTATCCACTCCTGTCTCATGGTATTTCATGAACAAGTGGCTGCATAGCTTTGCCTACAAAACTGATTTGAGCTGGTGGATCTTCGCATCAGCCGGTATATTTTCACTTTTAATTGCAGTAACAACCGTGAGCTGGCAAAGCTGGAGGGCGGCTACACGAAATCCCGTTGAGGCTCTCCGATACGAATAGCAACCATTTGATTTCACCACTAAGAATAATAAATGATCACCCTTAAAAGAAAGAATATGAAAAATCTCTTATTTATATTCAGAAAACTGAGAAAGAACAGCACATCGACATCGTTGGGTATTGCCGGGCTGGTTGCTGGTATCGTATGCGTCGTATATATATTCCTCCTGGTCACCGACGAGATCAGCTTTGACCGTTTTCACTCCCGCCTCGACAGGATCTTTGTTGTCCATGCTTATCTTGAAGGAGGAAGCTCTAAAGTCGATTTCAATGGTTGTCCTCCGGCAGTGGCAACAGCTTTAAAAGACGAATTCCCCGAAGTTGAAACTACTTGCCGGTATATCCCCGCATATTTTAATTATCTGGTTGCTTACGGAGATAATAAATTCATGCAACAGACAGCCTATGCCGACTTTTCATTTTTTGACATATTTTCATTCCCGTTCAAATATGGAGATAAGGGAGAAGCAAATGATCCAAACCGGATAGTTCTTACAGAAAAAGCTGCCCTGAAGTATTTTGGAGAGTCTGATCCGGTCGGCAAAATTGTAAAGGTGGATAACCGGCTTGATATGAGAGTAAGCGGAATCATAAAGGATATTCCCTCAAATTCTTCTATTAATTTCGACGCCTTGCTGCCGCTTGAGAACATAGGAGTGTATTATTCGAGAACAGATTTTCTAACAAGCTGGTATAATAATTCTTTTGTTACTTATGGTCTGCTTCGAAATCCCGGAGACTATGAAAAAGTAGCTTCTGCAATTGGCAGGCGGATACAAAAAGACCTGCCGGAATCGACCAATTTTTTAAGGGCTTACAAGTTCAGGGACGGATACCTTTACCAGCAGAAACATATCCGCAATGTTCAGATCTATTGTCTTATTGCCCTGCTCGTTCTGCTTGCTGCAACGTTGAATTTCATAAACCTGAACACGGCCAGGTCATCGAAGCACGCAAAGGAAACGGGGTTGCGCAAAACATTCGGAGCTTCGCGTCTTAATGTTGTCCGGCTTATCTATACCGACGTCGCGATAATATGCCTGCTGGCATATATCTTTGCAATTGCTAATTGTGTATACGGGGTTACCCGTGTTAAACAATCTTACCGGAAAGGAGATAAGTTTTTCTATACTTTATTCATTCATTCCTCTTGCTTCGCTTATTGCTATATATATGGTCACGGTCATTCTGGCCGGCAGCTATCCTGCTTTTTTCCTTTCATCTTTTTCACCTGGACTAATTCTGAGTTCAGGATTTCAGTCAGTCAAGAGTCGTGGATTGATACGAAATGTACTCATTGTCGTAATGTTTATAGTCTCCGGCATACTTCTGAGCTCAACCCTTATCATTTCAAAACAGACAGGATTCCTTCAGAGTATGGATCTTGGCTTCGCAAAAGATCAACTTATGTATCTCCCTCTGAACGGGAAGTTGCATGAACAAGCCCAGGCACTAAAACAGGAGCTTGGAAGTTCACCGGACATTCTCTCAAGTTCCGCTGTAGCTCATTTGCCAACTTCTATAGGGAATAATGGGGAAGGATGGAACTGGGAAGGTAAGGATCCGAATTTTAAACCGCTGGTAACCACTTGGGACACTGATGAAGATCTTGTGAAAACACTGGGTGCAAAAATGGCAGAGGGTGATTTCTTAAACAGGGATCAGGAGGGAATTGTAATCAACAAAACCTTTGCAGATATGATCGGCTGGGAGAGCTATTCCGGGAAGACGCTTTCTGCATACGGAAATACTTATCGCGTTCTTGGAGTAATCAATGATATTCATTTTAATTCGCTGTCATCTGAAACAAAACCCATGGTAATTGAGAAGATTGACAAATCATTACTCAATTTCCTGCTCATTAAAGTGAATACCGGTAACATTGGAAACACAATAGATTTTATCCGCAAAACCTGCCATGATATTGAACCAACTTTCCCGGTAGAATATCATTTTCTGAACGACAAGTATAATCAGCTTCTGGCATCCGAAATCAATCTTAAAAAACTTGTAGCCATATTTTCAGGCTTTGCTATTTTGGTGCTCTGCCTGGGTCTTCTGGGAATGGTTATGTTCCTTATCGAACAAAGAACAAAGGAGATCGGAATCCGTAAATGCCTTGGAGAAAATATGGTTATGATTACTGTCAAGCTTATCAGGCCATTCCTCATAACGGGCCTGATCGCCGGGGCAATAGCCATTCCACTGACATGGTATCTGATGTCGCACTGGCTGCAGAATTATGCTTACCATATAAAGCTCAATATATGGATTTTTCTCCTGTCTGGTCTGGTTATAGTTGGATTAGCAATCCTTACAGTGCTGTGGCAAAGCTGGAGAGCGGCAGCACGAAATCCGGTCAACGCTTTAAGATATGAATGACTTATGAAAATTAATCTAAAACTCATATTAAGGACTCTGGTCAGGGATAAGAGCTACCCGGTTCTTAACATAATCGGCCTTGCAATTGGGTTTACATGTGCTTTCGCACTGATGTTATGGGTAAAGAATGAATTTAGCTATGATAGATATCTGCGGGATTCAGACAGGATCTACAGGCTGACCTTTGAGACAAACACCTCGGGTAACAGGCTTCATTTTGCACGTTGCTGGAAAACATGGATTTCCCAGCTGCCGGGAACATTTCCTCAGATAGAACAGTTCGTCTGGCTGGAACCCTCACTTCACACAGCTATTAAGGCCGGGGAAAACAAATTTTATTCCGACAGGGTATTTGCTGCCGGACCTGATTTTCTTAAAGTGTTTGACATTGATATTCTTGCCGGCGACAAGGAAAATATACTCAAAGAACCTTATTCTGTCTTAATCTCTTCATCCCTGGCCCGTAAATGTTTTGACAAAACTGATCCTGTGGGTCAGACAATTTTTTTATCCGGCGAATATGATGACCACATGATTCCATATTATATAAAAGGGGTAATGCAGGATTCACCTGTCGATTCCCATATACATTTCGACATAATCACTTCGGTAGTCCGGCCTCTTGAAATTCCAGGCTGGGCCTATGTTTACCTGATGATTAAACCCGGAATTAAACCTGATGAAGTTCTGGCCGCCTTTCCCCCTTTTATAAAAAAGCTGGAGTCAGAAAATGACAATATGCAATTCACTCCTCAT
Organism: uncultured Bacteroidales bacterium; assembly: GCA_963789465.1. Lineage (GTDB taxonomy): Bacteria > Bacteroidota > Bacteroidia > Bacteroidales > VadinHA17 > LD21. The sequence goes on along the minus strand of CAWBLL010000013.1, from coordinate 162,397 downwards.
TTGCAGAAAATAACAGATATCCATCTGTTTTCGGATAAGGACAGGGAAGCAGAGCCTAATGGAAATATTACAAGCGTCTACCTTTTTATGCTGATTGTTCTTATCTTATTGCTCATCTCCTGGGCAAATTTCTACAATCTCAGCAAGGCACGTTTACTTATTCTTCAGAAGCAGATACAAATCCAGAAGATAATCGGATCACATAAAATGTCACTTGTGCTGCAATCCCTGACAGAATCCGGCATTTACGTCTCACTTGCCTGCCTGCTGGCTCTGACACTCCTTGATTTTGCCAGGGAACCGGCCCATTCTTTTCTGGGATTTGATATTATTCCAAATGGATTAAGCGATCTCATACAGGTATGGCCTGTTGTGATCATTATTATTTTAATCTCCATCCTTGCCGGAAGTCTGCCGGTGATTCAGAATATATTGAAAGGAATGAAGGCAATGCCGTCAGGTAAAGATGTTTCTACTCTTGCCAACAGCAAATTTTCATCATACCGGTTGCTGATGATGGTTCAATTCAGCCTCTCTGTCGGTTTAATGATAGCCGCTATTACAATATACAGGCAAAAAGAGATCATACTCTCTGCCCGCATGGGAAAAATCAGTTCCGATATATTGGTTTTCAAGAAACAGAACTGGGAAATCCGTAGCAAGTACAATTCATTTCGTGACAAAGCCATCAGGAATCCCCTCATAAAAAATTTTACGGCATGCATGGAAGAGCCAACAGGAGAGACAGTCGATGCCTGGGAGATCGAATCTTCCGCACTTGATGAAAATATTAAAAACAAACAACTCTATGTCTTATCCGTCGAAGATAATTTTCTGGATTTCTTCAATCTCCGGCTTGTTGCAGGCAGAAACTTTGAGGCTTATAATCCGGATCGTAAGGGTGAAGATTACATTTTGAATGAGGCAGCTGTAAAAAAGCTTGGATGGACACCTGAGAACGCCATTGGAAAGCCATTTAAATTAAATTTCCCAGTCCCTGATCTGTTCGGTGGGGGAAAGGTAGTTGGTGTTGTACGCGATTTCAACTTCAATACATTGAAACAGGAAATAAAACCTTATGCTCTTTTTCAGAAACCATTTTTTTACCAGTGTTTTCTAATTGACATCAATGGGGAACGGAAAAAAGAGGCATTGAGCTTTCTGAAGAGGGCCTGGGAGGAAGAACTGCCTGATTACCCTTTCCAGACAGAATATATAAGCGATCTTTACAACTCTGTTTATCGTAAGGAATTCACCCAGGCAAAACTTACGGGTATCTTCTCACTACTCTCGATGCTGATAATATGCTTTGGTTTGTTTTCCATAACTTCAGTTCTTGTTGCCAGGCGCACCAAGGAGATTGGCATCAGAAAAGTCAATGGAGCAAGAATTTCTGATATGATAAATATGTTGTCGTCCGAATTTATAAAATTGTTTGCGATCGCATTTGTTATTGCCTGCCCCCTTGCCTGGCTGGCAATGGAGAAGTGGCTGCAGAACTTTGTTTATAAAACGGAAATTAAATGGTGGTTCTTCATAATCTCCGGATTTACTGTATTGGCAGTAAGTCTTATAACAGTATGGATCCAAAGCTGGCGTGCTGCGACAATGAACCCGGTTGATGCCCTCAGGTATGAATGATCTATATTAATTACTGCATATTTCCTGATAAAATTTATGTAAGTCCTGCTATAATTGTTTCTAAAGAAATAAATTAGCTTCTGATTTATTTGAAACGATTCATCTATCTGTTTATTATGTCCGGTTCACAACTTAAAATCATTTTCAGGAACTTCATTCACAAACCTCTATACCTGATTATAGGCACGATATTATTATCCATTGGCATTGCATGTGTAATGATTACAACAGTATGGATTCGTGACGAATTAAGCTATGATAAATCATACGAAAACTACAACAGGATATATCGTCTGACCGTTGAGAAAAATGATCCTAAAACCGGGTATCATACACATATTGCACGAAGCTGGTTTAAGTGGCTCAAATACATAAAAAATGATATTCCCGGGATCAGGGAGTTTGGAAGGTTTATGGGCCGTGGTGAGACAACTATCAAAACGGACAGTTCAGTCTTTAATTCCCGGGTTCTGAAAGCTGGTGATGATTTCATCAGAATATTTTCAGTTAAATTTATTGAAGGAAATCCGGCTACTGCCCTTAAGGAGCCGAATACTGCCATTATTACAAGAAGCGCTTCCCTTAAATATTTTGGAAATGCAGATCCTGTTGGTAAAATTATTGAGGAGTACCTGTACAACAGCAAGGAACGAAAGGAATATAAAATAACTGCAATTGTTGAGGATCTGCCCCTTAATTCACACTTCCATTTTGATGTTATTCTGGCCATGGAGGAATCAGATCTGACAGACTGGAGCTGGACTTATAATTATATCATGCTCGAGGACAATGTAACTCCTGCACAAATTACCGGACAGTTTAATCAATTTGCAGAAAAATACATATCACAAGATGAAGTAACTACACTCACTGCTCATTTACAGAAAATAACGGATATTCATCTCGATTCATCAAAAGACCGGGAACTGGAAGAAAACGGAAATAAAAACATAATTATCCTGCTCGGATCATTAGCTTTTTTTGTATTTATTGTATCACTCCTGAATTTTCTTAATCTGCAATATGTGGCTTTTCTCAAAAGACAAAAAACAATTGCAATATTGAACTATGCAGGCGCAAACTTCAGAGATCACCTGGCTAACCAGCTTATTGAAACTTTTATTTACAGCCTGGTTTCAACTCTGTTTGGATTTATCTTCTTTGAATCGGTTTTAAAATATTTCAATGTACTGCTAGGTAAATCACCCGATGCAGGCAAGGAATTAATGCAATCAACATTTATTATTTTAATACCGCTCATTCTGCTGATTATCTCTTTTGGTGGTTTGTATCCCCTGCTGATTACTCAGACCAGGCACAAATTAGGGTCTCTCATATTAAGGCAGGGTGAAAATACTGACAATAATTTAAGCGGCAACAGGAAGCGTTATAAAATTCTGAAAACGCTTATAACTTTACAATATATATTTTCCATAACCTTAATAATCTCTGTTGTTGTAGTCAATAAACAGGTCAGGCTTATAATGAGTCACCGCCTGGGTCATAATCAAAATAACATAATTTGCATAAAAAATCTTCCTGTACAGGTACACAATAAATATCAGACATTCAGATCTGTGCTGCTGGCAAATCCTTTTATTCAGGAAGTGACTTGCTCTTTTGAAGATCCCTCAAGTGAAAATCTTGATATGATGTCGATGGATACTTCTGACCCTGAATTAAAAGAAAAAATGATCTATGTATATCCTGCCGGAGACAATTTTTTCGATTTTTACAAGCTCCCAATGGTTGCCGGCAGAAATTTCAAAAAATTCAGTGGCAATGACTCAATAAGCGAGGATTACATCCTGAATGAATGCGCACTGAAATATCTTGGCTGGACAACTAATGAAGCGATCGGAAAACCTTTCAGGCTGAAATTTGAAATAGACAATAAAAATCTTTTCCAAGGCGGATCCATTGTCGGAATTGTAAAGGATTTCCAGATGTCATCCATGCAGAACGTTATAAAACCATATGTTTTCTTCCAAAAATCTTTCTGGCTGTTCAGTGCCCAGGTAAAATACGATTCGGCTCATTTATCCACTGTACTGGACCAGATCGGCAAGACCTGGAAAAAACTTTATACGGACTATCCCCTTGAATACGTTCATGTTGAGGATCTGTACAGGCAGATTTACAAAAATGAAATGCAGTTAAAAAGCCTTAGTACAGCTCTTGGCATTATTGCAATGCTGCTTTCAAGTCTCGGACTCTGGGCGATAACAGGAATAATTTATAAGGCGAAGACCAAGGAAATAGGCATACGGAAAATCAATGGCGCAAAAATTGTTCAGATAATACTCTGGTTATTAAGAGATTTAATTATAATTGTTTCCGTGGCCTTCGTTTTTGCAGTCCCTCTATCCTATTATTTAATGACCCGGTGGCTTGACAATTTCGCCTATAAGACCCAGATGAACTTGATGATTTTCATTATTGCAGCAATAATTGCCTTTTTGATTGCCATTTTAACAGTAATTTTTCAAAGCTGGAGATCGGCATCAAGGAATCCGGTAGAATCTCTGAGGTATGAATAATAAGATCCATTTGTTAAAACCTTATAATATGAAAAAGAAAATAGAAATTGTGATCCTGTTAATCTGCTGCGTGGCGGGAGCCTCAGCACAGGATGGATTTACGCTTAAGCAGGATTCTCTCCGGTCCGCTGTCCTTAATCAGACCAGAAAACTGAATATCTTCCTGCCGGCAGGATATGATACCGCAAGAACCAGGTTCCCTGTTATCTATGTACTTGATGCCGAGGAAAGAGACCAGCATATCGTCCCTACAGCAAGATTCCTTTTAATGAATAAGAAGATGCCAGCCGCAATTATTGTGGGGGTTACCAATATCGACCGGAACCATGACTTTCTTCCTGACTCAAGTAAAAATGCCCCGACAGGGGGCGGAGCGGATAATTTCATCCGTTTCTTCAGGGAGGAACTTATCCCCTATATCGATAAAAACTTTAAAACCGAACCTTATAACGTATTAATCGGTCACTCATACGGCGGACTATTTGCCATGTATGCCCTTGCGAAGGAACCCGATCTTTTCAGTGCATATATAGCTATTGATCCGAGTATATGGTATAAGAATCTGATGTATCTTAAAATTGCATCAAGGGAATTCCCAATGGCCAAAAACTGGGACAAAACCATTTTCATAACAGGACGAGAGGGCGAGGGGATGAAAGAGATGGGTATAACATCTCTTGATACACTTATGAAAGAGTCTGCACCGGCAAATCTGAGCTGGAAAATAGTGGCGTACCCAAATGAAGATCACGGTTCAGTTCCTTTCAAAAGCGCATACGACGGGTTAAGGTATATATTTGATACTGGAGCCTCCCTGCAAGTCTACCCAATGTCAGGGATCATTCCGGCAGGAATTAAATTCAATGTTTATCTTATGAATATCAACCCGGACATGCGATATACTACCGACGGATCTGAACCAACATCAGATTCTCCGCAATGCCAGACAAAATTAGAGCTTACAGGAGCATGTACCCTGAAAATAAAATGTGTTACCAGGAAGTATAATAAATTACCGACAGCAACATTTGTTTTCAGGCAGGATAACTTCCTCCATGGGTTAAAATCTGTTGACAGGCTAAAATCCGGACTGAAATATGATTACTATGAAGGTGCTTACGATTCTGTTCCTGATTTAAAAAAACTTTGTCCGGTAAAGAGTGGCATTACAGAAAATATTAATCTTAATATGGCTGCCAGGAAAGACAGCTTTGCTCTGCGTTTCGATGGTTATCTGCACATTAAGGAAAAGACGCTCTACTATCTTTGGATCAATTCCGATGATGGTTCATTGCTATATATCGGTAAGAATCTCATACTTGACAATAATGGCATTCATTCTGCAGATATTCCTGCAGTAACGGCCCTTCCCCTTTCTCCAGGCTATTATCCTATAACTGTAAAGTATTTTGAAAAGAGTGGCAATGAATCGATAGCAGCGGGTATGATTAAATGGGATGAGGATCTCTCACCTGTACCATTTGACAATGAGGTGTTATTTCACCAGGAAGAGTAATCCCGGACAAGTAAACTGTTATATGATTTATAAAACCTTTTGCGCAGACGGATGTTCTATTCTAAAAAAATGGAAGGTTTTCCTGAATTATTGAAGGCAGAAATCCTGAAAGGCCTGCCTGGTACTGATGTGCAGTGGCAGATGGCTTCCTCAGACAGATATGTCAGGAACTTTCAGAGGATTCCCCCGAAAGATGCGAGAGCCGCTTCTGTTCTTATTCTCCTCTATCCTCTTTATGGTTCAATATACACGGTTTTTATGCAGCGCCCCTATTATAATGGAGTTCATGGAGGCCAGATCAGTTTTCCGGGAGGAAAACATGAACCGCAGGATGAAAACGAGATCCATACTGCTCTTCGCGAGGCTCAGGAGGAGACCGGGATAGATCCAGAGAAGTTAAGTATAATAGGCACTCTCACCCCTTTATATATCCCGGTAAGCAATACCCTGGTAACACCTGCCGTTGCCTGGATCAGGAGGAAGCCTGCTTTCAGCCAATTATCCGATGAGGTCGTATTTCTTTTCGATGCAGATCTTAATAAGTTCTTCGATCCGTCTATTGTTAAAACGAAACCTTTTGTAATCAGACAGGAGACTCTGGAGGTAAAATATTATGATTATGAAGGTCACATGATATGGGGAGCAACAGCCATGATACTGCATGAATTGCTTGTAATTCTCAGAAGAGGAAGGTTCTTTCCACGGGAATAATATTTTTATAGAGCTCGAATCTGTCAAGGACCTGGGAGACAAATTTCACTGATTCTTTGCCTCTGAAATATCCGCTTTTGACCACAGAATCTTTATAATACTTTGGTTCGGATTTTTTCAGAAGCCATACAGCCACATTTCCTTCCCATTTATGGGGATCCATCCCATATTTTTCTGCAAGTCTCATCGCATCAAGTACATGTCCGGGTCCGGCATTGTATGCGGCAAGTACGAAATAAATCCTCTCCTGCTCATTGGGGATCCTCGTATCAAATATCGAATAAAGCCAGTTTATATACATTGTCCCGGCTCTCATGTTGTTCTCAGGCGAGAATTTTATATCGATTCCAAAATTTCTGGCTGTAACCGGCATTATCTGCATCAAACCATACGCCCCTCTCAGGGAAACAATATCCGGTCTGAACCGGGATTCCTGCCAGATTAGTGAAGCAAGAAGCCTCCAGTCCCAGTTTATGCTGTCACTGAATTCCTTAATAAGATCATCATATTGTGAAACATTTAGATTGCCGGATGAGAAATATTCACCATCAATGATCAGGCCGGATTGTGAATTAAAGAGGTTAAAATCCAATCCGGTTACATCTATCCTGTATTTAATAAAATCAGGGGATTTACAATCATTAAGGGAATTCACTGTCCTGCCTCTTCCGGCCGGATCAGCATCCACTGACGATATTTTTCCCGATTTACCAACAGCAGACCTTTGATAAGACCAGCAGCCGACAGCTACTGTCATGATTATAAAGAGCAAAATTGATTTCCTTGTCAAAATATAATATCAGTTCCATCTTACAAAACGGATGCAAAGATACAACTAAATTATTAATTATAAAATGTCCATGCTAACCCGAAGCGGAACATGCTGATATTCATAGGATAACCCGGCACCATGAAATAGTTGTTTCCTGACACTCCATAATTCAGATGATCGAACATTAAAAAGAACCTTGTTCTCTTAAGTTTGAAATTCAGGAAGAGATTGACATATGGATAATTGCCTGCCTGGGTATCATATTGCCTGTAGAATCTTCCGGTTGCCGGCATATAGGAGTAGGGATAATAAAGTGTGTTATAGGTAACATCCACTCCAAATTGGGTATTCAGCTTGCCGTTTGTCTTTTTGAAAATGAAGCGATGCTCAAAATATAATGCAGCCCTTACTGTGGCCAGAGGGAGGTCTAGTATATCCTTGTTGGTGCTCCTCTGCAGGATAATATCGGGATCGAAATGAAATTTCCAGGCTTTGAATCCTTTGCTGATAGTGATAGATGCAACTGAAAGGCCGCCTGTAAACTGGGATGGAACGGCCGTTGAATCAAAATCCGTATAATTTTTAATTACGGCATAGTTGAATTTTAAATGAGTTGTCCTTGCCGGATATTCAAAAGTTGTCCCAACGTCAATCCTGAACTCTTTTTTCAGATTATTGTGCCATTCAAAGTTGTTGCTCCCCCACTGTGAGTACCAGAACGATGGTTGCCTGTTCATCATACCACCTGTCAGAAGCCATAATGCCTTTCCTTTTTTCAGGTTGAAGGATTTTGTAATTACTCCGTTAAGAGCAAAATCGCCTGCCCTGTATCCGCTTATGTAGAGCTCTCCATCAGCAACCCACCGGAAATTCTGACCTATACTGTTGAAAAGTCTTCCCACGAGTGCATTATTTGTTCTGTTCCACCTTGCTGTATCAGCAATTGTTAAAGTATCGTGCGTAGGGATAATCTGTCCGTACCGGAAAATCTCATTTCTAAAGCCAAAACCACCACCCAGCCTGAACTTTCTTGTCTCATCCGTTTCAAAATCAAACCTTACTGTGTTTTTAAAGCTTTTTGATGCAAGGGAATCAGATGTCGATGCAGAATTTATATATATACTGTCATAAAAGCCGGATTTAGGATATGAGTCATTATAGCGTCTTCTGCTGTTGTCTATTACCAGAATATGAGAAAATGTGCCGCTTAATCCTCCCTTCCCGTTTGTTTTTTGAGCAAGGCTGTCTGGTTTTACAACCTTCTTTCTGCCGATTGTAAACCGCTGTACCAATAAAAGGTTCCGGTTCTTAAGAGTGCTTTTTGCATTATTCACCCCACCAAACTCTACCGGAACATCAAGGGTGTTGCCATGTCCAAGATCATTCTGACTTAGAATCCCTCCGTTTTCGAATGACAGGATGTTATTGATGCCAACAGAAACATACAATTTGTATTTTTCCCTGGTATATGAAGAAAAGAGGGTCGCAGTCTTATCCTCAGCTCTCTGATAACTATACTGACCGAGTGAGAAAATGATATCGTAGATCACCCCGAAGTTGAGAAATCTGTTTACATTTTGTGAATGCTGAACGCGGAATGTTTGTTCTGCGGTTTCCTTCTTGCCTCCAAAAGTCCAGAGCAGTTCAGTATAGGGAACCTGGGTATTCATAAACAAAGCCTTATCGGGCAAGTACATGAAGGGGTAATAGTTACTGTAGAGGAATTTATCAGGATCCATGACCCTGTCAAAGAAATTGATCTGGTAGAATGGAAGGCCATAATTACCCAGCGTTGCATTGACTGGTGAATATCTATCTGCAATCCTGTATCTGTTAAAAAGGGAGAATACGGTATCGATCGGGATATCAACCTCTTCTGAATAGTCATGAGAAAGTGTCCATGCCCTCAGGATTCTTTTAGCGTGTACTGTATCGGCTTTAGTGGTAGTTGCGGTCTTAGGTGGTGCGGCTTTATTCCTGGCAGGCAAAGCAGAAGGCCTGTTAACAGGCTCCTGTGCATACAACCCTGAAGAAAAGGCAATAAGAATTATAATGAAAATGTGTCTTATCATCGACAGCAAATATAGAAAAGTCGGCTCCATTAAAGGCAAGGGGCACGAAGATTTTGCGCAAAGATCGCAAAGATTTTATTGAATGATGATGATCTTCAGATATTAATTTTTATACCGGTCTTAATCTACATTATCATTAAGGTAGGCATTGTCCTCGCGTAATACAGGCTCATCATTTTCACCCGATGAGAGGGTAAATTTGGATAATTTACTCTCAGCCTTGGTATCGGGTATTCCGAGGGAGAGATTTCGTCTGACATATGCAGGTACATCTTCAAAGGTGTCAATATTTTCCTTCATGGTCTTGTTCGAGAGTCCTTCCTTCTTAAGAAGATTCTGCATATGTTTAACTTTTCTCAGGGTAGCCTCGGGTTTTTCCCTTACTTCACCATCTTCATCCACACTCCTTCCACGGTATTCATTCCGGCTTTCGCTTTGTTCAAGTGCAAAATCGATTATTCCCTGGGCTTCTTCATCAAAATCAGTAATTATTGACTTTTGCCCTTTATCATGGACGGCAAATGCATCGTCCGATCTTTCAGAAGTAATTCTTCGTGGGACGGCAACATTACCTTGCATTAATTCAACCTTGCTCGGCTCTTTTCTTTTATATGGCTGGAAGATGCTGTTGGATTCAAAGCCTGTAGCAATTACAGTGACGCTAATCTCCTCCTTCAGCGATTCATCTTTAGACAAACCCCTGATGATCAATGCTTCATCTGATGCGCATTCGTACATATAATCTGTAATTTCCCCAAGTTCATCCATGGTTATTTCATGTTCGCCGGTTCCGGAAGAGATATTCAGCAGTATGCTGTTTGCACCGGTAACATCATTTGAGTTCAGAAGAGGCGACGAAAGGGCATCTTCAATGGCTTTTGTGGCACGGTCCTCTCCTGAGGCTCTTCCCATACCCATTATTGCCACTCCCGAGTTTTTCATTACTGTTTCAACATCAGCAAAATCAACATTTATATATCCCGTAACAGTTATTATCTCTGCTATGCCTTTAACGGCTGTAGTCAGTATGTCATCAGCTTTCGCAAAGGCTGTTGAGACAGGCTGGTTTCCATAGATCTCCCTGAGCTTTTCATTGTTTATCACCAGCAGGGAATCTACATTATCCTTTAGCTCTGTCACTCCGTCAATGGCCTGTTTTATGCGCACCTTGCCTTCTGATTTAAAGGGTATGGTCACTACTGCAATTGTAAGAAGTCCTGCATCTTTACAGGCTTTTGCAATTACAGGTGTTGCCCCGGTACCTGTTCCGCCCCCCATCCCTGTGGTAATAAATACCATTTTTGTATTGCCCGACAGCGCTTCCATAACATCGTCGATATTTTCGATGGCGGCCTGTCTGCCGACTTCAGGCTTACTCCCGGCACCTCTTCCTTCAGTAAGAGCTTCGCCTATTTGTACCTTTATGGGTACCGCACTCTTGATCAGAGCCTGATGGTCGGTATTGCAAACTACGAAGTTTACATCCTTTATACCTTTTTCAAACATGTGATTGACAGCGTTATTGCCACCACCGCCAATTCCTAGAACCTTTATGATTGAAGACCTCTCAACAGGCAGATCAAAATTCATTATATCGTCTGACATAGCAAAGTTTATTTATTGATTATAAACAGTATACAGTTATTTAGGATTATCATGGTCATTCTGATCATTTTATTGGATGATCCTCCACCTCGAACATTTTCGACAGAATGGTCTTAATTTTTTCTGTCAGTGGAATTTTCTCCTCTTCATGAACAGGTTCCGGAGCCAAGTTTTCAACTTCACCTGCACGATCATCATTAACATTTGGATAAGGAGCCCTGGCTTGCGCATACTCCTCCCTGGTACCTGCGTTGAATGGTTTCTTGTAGGTCTCAAGGAATTCAAAGCCCCGCATAATAAGGCCCACGCTTGTAGAATACATCGGCTGGTTAATCTCATTTCTTGCGGATCCAGCAAGATGCTCATTTGGCAGACCAATCCTCACATCCATTGCAGTTTTGAACTTCATTAGCTGTGGCAGATGCTTCAGCATGGCTCCTCCGCCTGTAATGACAACTCCTGCTGCGAGCTTATCGGCATATCCTGAATTCTGGATTTCGAAATTGATAGCATCGATGATCTCTTCCATCCTTGACTGTATAATATATGCCAGACTCTTGAAGGAGATCTCTTTAGGCTCCCTGCCGCTTATCCCGGGGATTGATACTACTTTATCCTCAGGAGCAATATCACCCAGGGCGGAACCATACTGGATTTTAAGCTGTTCTGCATGCCGTTGGAGAATGGCGCAGCCTTCCTTGATATCTTTTGTTACGACATTCCCTCCAAAAGGGATCACAGCGGTATGCCTGATAATATTATCATAATAGACTGCAACATCAGTCGTACCGCCACCTATATCGACAAGAACAACCCCTGCTTCCTTTTCATCCTCTGTAAGAACCGCATCGGATGATGCCAGAGGTTCAAGTATCATGTCCTTCACTACCAGATTAGCTTTTCTTATGCACTTCTCAATATTTTTTGCAGCTGCAACCTGTCCTATCACTATATGGAAATTGGCTTCCAGGCGCCGGCCGCACATTCCGATCGGACTCTTCACACCTGTTTCATTGTCAACAATGAAATTCTGAGGAATTACATGAATAATCTCCTCCCCGATCTCAATATGGATCTTATGCATATCTTCGATAAGCCGGAAAACTTCCTCCTTCTTGATCTCATCATCATAGGCCTCACGTGTAATATATCCACGATTCTTCATGCTTTTGATATGCTGACCAGCGATGCCGACAAAAACTTCAGAGAAAAGTATCCCTGACCGCTTCTGAACATCTTCAACAGTAGTCTCAATAGCCGAGACTGTCTCCTCGATATTAAGGACAACTCCTCTCTTCACACCTCTGGAGGGAGCTTTGCTTAAGCCGAGAATCTCTATTTTCCCATTCTCGTTTTTCTTACCGACTATTGCCACAATTTTTGTGGTGCCGATGTCGATAGCTGCTACATACTGTTCCTTTTTATTCATAACTTATTTATGGTTTTCTGATTATCTCTTTTTACAAACTATCTGATCCTTAAATTCCAGGTTTATTACTGAATATTTATTCCACCCTTCAACAGGAAGGACTTTGTCATAGAATGCTTCCAGGTTTCTTAGCTTACCCTTGAAATTTTCAATTGTCCCAAGATGAACAGTCTGATTTCCGATTCGGGGTATCAGATCTATTTCGTCATTCCCGTCAACATAAATCTGATCTATCTGGGCCGAAAGAAAATTATCATCATTTATATACCTCACCAATTGATAAAGGTCCCGCAATATTGTGACTTTAATGGTCGTATCAAGGATGCTCATCCCATTTAGCATAGCTGAGCTTATATTAATATTACCCCCAATAATATGCAGTCTTGGAGTATATAGATTACGTCTACGTATGATTATTCCGTCAATGTCTATGAAATAATCACCGCCATTGTCAGGCACCACCCTCATAATCGGCTCCCTCTGATCGGCGAGGATGTGAATGTTCCCATCAATTGTCGAATATACCTCAGCAACTTTCAATTCTCTCAGAACATTTATTCTGTTCTCAATATCCATCAGGTTTATGCTTGCAACCGGCTGACCAATTATGCCTGCTGAATTCGCGTTAACAAGGCTGAGCAGTTGTTTCCTGGTAACGAAGTGGTAATCTGCAGAATCCCTGATATCTATAATTATTCCGCCGCATGGTTTGGAATTGGTGGAGAGGGCAAGATATACCGGCAATACTATCAGATACAGTAAAGGAATAAGCGCCAGTATTTTAATAAACCTCTTCATAAGACCCTCTCTCTTTTAAGTGCTTCCTCGATAGGACCTGCAAGCATATCGATATCGCCAGCTCCTATGGTAACCAGTACATCGAGACCAGATATATCCAGTTTCTCAGGAATATCCTTTTTATCCAGCATCCTTTTATTCCGGCAAGCCATCTTATTAAAGATCAGCCAGGAGGATACACCCTCTATAGGCAGTTCACGGGCAGGATATACAGGAAGAAGTATTACCTCATCCAATTCGTCCAGTATTCTGGCAAATCCTTCGGCATGGTCGCGGGTCCTGGAATAAAGATGCGGCTGAAAGATCCCTGTGATGCGCCGGCCATTGAAAAACTCCCTCACCGATCTTATACAAGCCTTTATCTCTTCAGGATGGTGTGCATAATCATCAATATATGTCAGGCCCGGGATATTGACCCTGATGTCAAACCTTCGCCTGACTCCCTGAAACAGAAGTACCCCTTTTGCCAGCTCCTTTTCTGTGACCCCGCAAAGAAGCGCAATAGCCGAAGCTGCTGTTATGTTTTCGATATTGATTATGCCGGGGAGAGTAAAATGCAAATCCCTTATTGTCTTTTCAGGTGTTCTTAAGTTGAAACTATAGTATCCTTCATGATGTTCAATATCAAACACATGAAAATCTGACGATGGATCCGTTCCATAGGTAAAGCATTTAACTTCCCGGGGTACTGTAATCTGTTGCCTGATACTGAAATGCACAACCAGGTAGCCTCCCTTTCTGATCTTTCCGCAAAAAATATTATATGCCTCTATCATGTTATCATGGGTACCGTAAATATCAAGATGATCGGCATCCAGGGAGGTTACCACTGCCATCATCGGACTGAGCCAGTGAAATGAACGGTCGAATTCATCCGCTTCTATTACGGTATAGTTGCTTTCGCCAAGCAGGAGGTTCGAATCGTAGTTCTTCGAAATGCCACCCAGAAAGGCCGAACAATCGATATGCGATTGTTTAAGCAGATGTGCAATCATCGTGGAGACAGTTGTCTTTCCATGAGTTCCTGCAACTGCAAGTGTATCTGTATGAAGTGAGATCTCACCCAGGACTTCTGCCCTTTTTGCAATACGATAGCCATTATCCCTGAAAAATGATAATATTTTATTATCCCGGGGAATAGCCGGTGTATAAATTATCAGGATTTTGGTTTTGTTTGCAATATCGCGGAATAATGCCGGAATAGCTTCGGTACCATCCAGGGTAGTGACCTCACAGCCTCCGGCGGTCAGAGTTTGTGTTATTCGGCTTTCAGACCTGTCATAGCCAGCAACGGGATACCCGCCTTTAATGAAATAAAGTGCAAGGGCACTCATCCCGATGCCTCCGATCCCAATAAAATAGATCCCTTCTATATGTTTAAATTCAATCATTTCCCGGTCAGCTTGAGTATTTCTTCGGCTATTCTGATGTCAGAATTTCTTTCTGCCAGCCTGAAAATATTTTCAGACAGCACCTCTCTTTTTACCTGATCTGCGACCAGCTTCAGGGCCTCATCGGCAAGTGTTTCTTTCGCCTTATCATCAGGAATCAGTATTGCCGCCTCCTTTTCCATTAGTGACATTGCGTTCCTGGTCTGATGATCTTCCGCAACGTTGGGAGATGGCACCAGGATTACCGGCTTTCCTGCCAGGCACAATTCGGAAATCGTCCCTGCACCTGCTCTTGAAACTATAACATCAGCAGCTGAATAAGCATAATCCATTCTTTTTATAAAGTCCTGAACCCTGATATTTACATAGCCAGATGATTCTACCAGTTCAAGAACACCCTCATAATAATATTTCCCTGTCTGCCATAACCACTGGCAGTCCGACGTTCCCAGCTTACTCATATCGAGTGAGAGGCTGTGGTTGATGCTTCCAGCCCCCAGGGAGCCTCCAAGTACAAGCACTACCGGTGAACTTTCCATGAGATTAAAAAAGGCAATAGCCTCACTTTTAATGGCTTCACTATTCTCAATGTCTCTTCGTACAGGATTTCCGGTAAGTGCAATTTTCCCTGAAGGAAAATATTTCTCCATGCCATCATATGCCACGCAGATCTTTGATGCCCTTCGGGCCAGCAGCTTATTTGTAATGCCGGCATAGCTGTTCTGTTCCTGTATGAGAATAGGAATGCCCATTCTACCCGCCTGCCACAGCACCGGACCGCTCGCATAGCCTCCAAAGCCTGCCACGACATCAGGCTGAAACTCGTTCAATATCTTCTTCGCTGCCGTAAGGCTTCTGATAAATTTTCGCAGTACTGTGATATTCTTTAATGTCAACCGCCTTTTTAAACCTTCAACGGATAACCCTATTATCCTGTAACCTGCTTCAGGTACTTTTTCCATCTCCATGCGGCCAAGGGCACCGACAAAAAGGATCTCTGTGTCAGAATCCATCCTGCACAGAGCATTGGCAACAGAGATGGCAGGGAAGATATGACCGCCCGTTCCTCCTCCGCTGATTATTATCCTTTTATGTTTTTGCAGGTTCATATATTTTTTCTCCTTCGTCAGTAGCCTCTTCTTCAGGCAATTCCTCATTCTTCATACGTGCATTCACAACCCTGCTCACACTGAGGATTGCACCGATTGAAAAGCTCATCATAAGAACTGAGGTCCGACCCCAGCTTACCATTGGAAGAGTCTGGCCGGTAACAGGAAACAGCCCCACGGCTACCAGCATGTTAAGCATTGCCTGTATTACAATCATTACAATAAGGCCCATTACCAGGTAAGCCGGAAATGCTGTTTCACATTTCCTGGCAATAGTTATTCCCCTGAAAAGCAGTATCATATAAGCTAGAATGAGAGGAATGGCTCCAAACAGTAATCCATACTCCTCTATTATTATCGCGAAAATAAAATCCGAATTAGACTGTGGCAGCATATTCCTCTGGGTGCTTTTCCCTGGCGCTTTTCCAAAAAGTCCACCGGTAGAGATGGCAATCTTTGCCTGGTTCGACTGATAATCCTCATCTTCATTCGATGTTCCTGAGAAAAAATGCTCTATCCTGTTCTTCCAGACCTGAACCCGGTTGGTCTTTGATACCATAGTCAGCAGGAGGGCAAAAAGGATTACAGCCGCAACGGCAAGTCCTATATATGTAAGCAGGAATCTGAACGGGACTCTGCCAATGAACATTATGATCATACTTATAGCGAAAATCATTAAGGCAGTCGAAAGGTTTTCCGGCAGTATGAGACCACAGATTATTCCTATGGGGAGCAGAAAATTCCTGGTTACCAGCATGAAGTTGTTCAGCTCGTTCTGAAATTTAGCCAGTGACCTGGCAAGATACAGCACCAGGGCGACCTTGGCGACATCAGAGGTCTGAAGCGTGAATCCGGTACCGGGTATTACAAGCCACCTGGTTGCCTCATTTACCCTCGATCCGAATGCGAAAGTAAGGATAAGCAATCCGACAGAAATAATCAGGAAAAGACCTGCCAGTGAGAAATAGATCCTGTAGGGAAGATAATGTATTACTATGATAATCAGCAGACTCAGAGCCAGCATAAGAAACTGGGTCCTCAGAAAATAAGTTGTATTTCCTCCGTATTTCATAAATGCCACACCAACAGAGGAGCTGTACACGGCAAGGAGCGAATAGAACATAAAAAGGACAACAAGACCCCATATGACCCTGTCACCCTTGAATGTTTTTGTAAGCCAGCCTTGCTGCATGTTTCAGATTGATTAAAGATTTCTTACTGCACTCTTAAACTGACGACCTCTGTCCTCATAATTTTTGAAAAGATCAAAACTGGCACAGGCAGGAGACAGCAAAACAGTATCTCCCTTTTTTGCCAGGTAATAAGATGATCTCACTGCCTCCTCCATGGATGCCGTCTCAACTATAGTGGGCACCTTATCGGTGAAAGCCTCGATTATTTTCCTGTTGTCCTTTCCCAGGCAGACAATAGCCTTCACCTTCTTCTTTACCACGGAAAAAAGTTCCGAATAATCATTCCCCTTATCTATTCCTCCAACAATCCAGATAATCTCATTCTCCATGCATTCCAGGGCATACCATGTGGAATTGACATTCGTAGCCTTGGAATCGTTGATGAAGTTAATGCCACAGACCGTTATGACTGGTTCAAGCCGGTGTTCAACGCCCTGAAAATCTGCCAGACTTTCCCTGATTATTTCCTTACGGATATTCAGTACCTTACCTGCAATGGCAGCAGCCATTGAGTTGTAGGTGTTATGGCGGCCTTTTAGAGCCAATTCGTGAATGGTCATAAGCTTTGTTTTATTAGGGTAATCGAGTACTATTTCGTTGTTATTCACATAAGCAGCCATGCCTTCTGTTATCTCATCAGAAAATGGCAGGAGAGTCATTCCATATTTCTTTTTTAATAATTCTGCCCTGATTATCGGGTCTCCTTCCCAATAGATAAGGAAGTCAGTCTCAGTCTGATTTTGTGTTATCCGGAATTTGGCATCGATATAATTCTGAAGTTTATACCCGTAACGGTCAAGATGATCGGGCGTAATGTTCATCAATATTGCAATATCAGCTTTGAAATCATGCATGTCGTCCAGCTGAAAACTGCTTAGTTCGATAATGTAATAATCATATGAACTCTCCGCAACAGCCATGGCAAAGCTGCTTCCGACATTTCCGGTCATAGCGGCCTTCATTCCTGCTTTCATGAGCATATGATAAATCATGTTGGTAACCGTTGTTTTTCCATTACTCCCCGTAATGCAAATCTTCTTTCCCGATACATAGCGTCCGGCAAACTCTATCTCTGAAATCACAGGTATCCCTTTTTCTCTTAAAAGCAATATTATCGGGGCTTTTTCAGGGATGCCAGGGCTCTTAATCACTTCATCAGCCGACAAAATCACTTTTTCATTATGGCTTCCTTCCTCATATTTTATTTCATGCAGCCCGAGAATACTCTTATATTCTTCTTTTATAATACCGTTATCAGATACAAAAACCTCGAAGCCTTGCTTATGGGCAAGCACTGCCGATCCCGTTCCGCTCTCTCCTCCACCCAGTATAGCGATTTTCCTTTTCATCTCCTTACCTGATCTTAAGTGTCACTATGGTAATTACTGCGAGTATTATCGCCACTATCCAGAACCTGGTAACGATCTTCGGTTCAGGGTAGCCCTTTTTCTGAAAATGGTGATGCAGCGGGGCCATCAGGAATACTCTCCTGCCGACCCCGTATTTTCTTTTTGTCCTTTTAAACCATCCGACCTGAATGACCACAGAAAGGCTCTCGACAAGAAATATCCCGCAGAGAACCGGTATTAGCAGCTCTTTTCTTATAACAATCGCAAAAACGGCAATAATTCCACCTATTGCCAGGCTGCCTGTATCACCCATAAATACCTGGGCCGGATAAGAATTATACCAAAGAAATCCTATGGTGGCTCCTATGAATGAACTCGCAAAGATCACCAGTTCCTGTGAATTCGGTATATACATTATATTCAGGTAGTTGGAATATATCATATTACTTGACACATAGGCAAGAATTCCCAAAGCGCTGCCAATTATGGCTGAAGTACCGGTAGCCAGTCCGTCTAATCCGTCGGTCAGGTTGGCTCCGTTGGAAACCGAGGTGACTATCAGGATAACAACAACCACAAAAGCAATCCATGTCCAGGGTTGACGGTGGTCTTCATTAATAAAGGATACAAGCCAGGAATAATCGAATTCATTATTTTTCACAAAGGGGATGGTGGTCTTCGTCGATTTCCTTTCCATAGATATGACAGATTGGGAAGTATAAGGCATTAAAGGATCCAGAAGCTCGACCTTCTCTCTCGGTGTCAGGTTGGCAACGCTGACCCTGTCTTCAATTATTACATCATGGCTGAGAAATAATGTCAAACCTACAATAAGTCCCAGTCCGACCTGTCCTACGATCTTGAATCTCCCTGCAAGTCCTTCCTTATTTTTCCTGAAAATTTTGATGTAATCATCCAGAAAACCAATGCATCCCAGCCAGACAGTTGTCAGAAGCATCAGGATGACATAAATGTTTTCAAGCTTGGCAAATAAGAGTGTTGGAATAATAATTGATGCCAGTATAATGATACCACCCATCGAAGGGGTACCTTTCTTCTGATACTGGCCTTCCAGGCCAAGGTCCCGAACCACTTCACCTACCTGTTTCTTCTGAAGAAAGAGGATTATCTTTTTCCCGATCAGCATTGATATGATCAGGGAAGTAATAACCGCCATTGCTGATCGGAAGGAGATGAACTGAAATACTCCGGCGCCCGGAATATCGAGTGTATCGAGATATTTAAACAAATATACCAGCATCTTTCCTAAGCCTGTTTTATTAGTAATGCTATCTTCAACTCTTCCCTGTCATCGAAATGATGCCTGACCCCTTTGATCTCCTGATATGTTTCATGACCCTTGCCGGCAATAAGTATCACATCGCCTTTTTCAGCGAGCATGACAGCCGTTTTGATGGCTTCCCGTCTGTCGGCTATACGGAGGGTCTTTCTCCTGAGATCCGGTGTCAGTCCGGCTTCCATATCGTCAATAATACGTTCAGGTTCTTCACTCCTTGGGTTATCAGAGGTCAATATCAGCCTCGAACTGCCTTCAGCAGATATCACCGCCATTTTCGGACGCTTCGTCCTGTCACGGTCGCCCCCTGCCCCGACAACTGTAATAAGCTTTGAATTTCCCTCACGTATCTTGTTTATGGTGTCAATGACGTTTACAAGTGCATCAGGAGTATGAGCATAATCAACTATCCCGGAGATCCCTCCTGTGGATTTAATAACTTCCAGTCTGCCGGGAACTGGATTAAGGTCGCTCAATATCGTAAGAATCTCATTTTTAGTGGCGCCAAGCAGTTCGGAAGCACCATATACTGCTAAAAGGTTGGAAGCATTGTAATCCCCTATAAATTTTGTCCATACCTCCTCACCCTGAAGCCTGAGGTGCATTCCTTCAAAGCCCTGCTCGAGTATCGCGCACTTATAATCTGCCATACCCCTTGTCGAGAATGTGTATTTACGTGCATGGGTATTTTGAAGCATTACCCTGCCGTTACGGTCATCTAAATTTACCAGGGCGAAGGAATCCTGTTGCAATGAATCAAAGAAACTTTTTTTGGCTGCCAGATAGTTTTCAAAGGTCTTATGATAATCGAGATGATCATGAGTCAGGTTTGTAAATAATCCACCTTCAAATCTCAACCCTGCTATCCTTTTCTGGTACGCTGCATGAGAACTCACTTCCATAAATGCATAACTGCAGCCAGCCGCCACCATTTCAGACAGCAGCCTGTTCAGCTGCACCGGGTCAGGTGTTGTATGAGTTGCTGGAAGCTCTTTGCCATTGATATAATTACATATGGTTGAAAATAATCCGCATTTATAGCCTAATCTGATGAACATCCTGTATAAAAGAGTTGCAACAGTTGTTTTACCATTTGTTCCTGTCACGCCAACCAGTTTCAGCAATGAGGAAGGATTTCCGAAAAAGTTCGAAGCAGCACATCCCAGAGATTTGGCTGAATCGTTGGTTCTTACCCAGCATACTCCGTCATCGGGCATTTCAGGGAGTGTTTCGCAGATGATTGCAGCGGCACCCGAGGCAATAGCAGCCCCGATGAAATCGTGCCCGTCAGTTTTATACCCTTTTACTGCAACGAACAGCGATCCTGTCTTCACATTCCTTGAATCGAATTCAATACCCGAAACAGAAGTATTCTTGTCTCCCGTAAAGGAAAGGACTTCGATTCCTTTCAATATCTCATTTATATCCATAATATCACATATTCATATCCAGAGAGACTACCGAGCCGACCGAATACCTGGCCCCGTGTTCCGGCGATTGCCTCAGTACCTTTCCCTTGCCATTATAACGTACTCTTAATCCTGAATTCTCTAGAATATATATCGCATCCCTGAGACTCATACCTCTCACGTCAGGGACAAGTCCCTTCTGAATTTTAATGGCTGCCAGTCTGATAGTATCTCCGTTTTCCCGGGTTGTGACCCAATCTTCATCAACATTCCGGCTATACCTTACATCGAGATTTTTAAGCACTTCATCTATATCTTCCCTGTACCCGTTGCCTATCTCAGGTGCAGCTACAATTAATTTTTCATTGTTCTCTGCCTTGTAATCCCTGAAGAAACGTGTGGCATATACCTTATCAGAAATTTCCCTGAATACGGAACCTGCCACCAGATTGCCATAATAGACCCCATTTGACGGGGCATTTACAACAACTATACATGAATAGAGGGGATTCTCTGCAGGAAAATAGCCTACAAAGGAAGCCTGGTACGAGATTACCGCATTCTGACGGTAACCCGACTTACCCTTTGCAATCTGTGCAGTTCCTGTTTTACCGGCAATTTTGTAATTCTTGTTTCTCAGATTTGTGGCAGTCCCATGTTCCACTACTCCTTCCATCATGCTCTTCGCCTTCCTGATAGTTGATCGTGAAGCTATGGAATTGACAATGACCTCGGGGCCATATCGCTTTACAACAGTTCCGTTGCGCAGGATCTCGGTTACAAACCTTGGCCTCATCATCTTTCCGTCATTTGCGACGGCATTATAGAACGTCAGAAGCTGCATAGGAGTCATTTGAACCTCATATCCGTGCGACATCATGGGCAGTGACAGCCCTGACCAGAATTTATCACCCGGATACCGGATGAGCGGAGTCCCTTCTCCTTTGATCTGAAGGTTAAGCTTCTCATTCAGCCTCATGGCATAAAGCCTGTTTACAAAATCCTTGGGATTGTCCTTGTAATGTTCATAGATAATTTTTGAGGTCCCCACATTTGACGATTTCTCAAATACCTGCTTGACAGTAAGTTTACCATATCCTTCCTCACGCGTATCCTTAATTACCTTATTATAGAAGGTTACACTGCCAGTACCGGTATCGACAATATCCCCGGTATCAATAACACCATCCTCCAGGGCAGCCATAAGGACCGGAAGTTTAAAGGTGGATCCGGGTTCAGTGCTCTCAGCAATGGCATAGTTATATGTTTCGTGATAATCACCATCATTTCCAATCTCAAGATTTGAAATAGCTTTTATGTCACCTGTTGCTACTTCCATAAGCACAGCGCATCCATGATGTGCATTATTCTTGCGTAACTGATTTAAAAGGGCTGTTGTAGGCAACATCCTGCAGGTCGATATCCAGGGTTGTAACCACGTCATTGCCATCTACCGATTCGACGCTGTTTGTATTGTCAACCGTGATCCAGTCACCCCCCGTCAACCTTTGCTTTACGGCAACACCGTTCCTTCCGGCCAGCTCCCTGTCGAAGGATCCCTCGATACCGACTTCATTCCCTTCATTCCCAAGATTCAGATAACCAATTGTTCGTGCAGCAAGATCTTTATTAGGAAGGATCCTCTTGTTTTCCGGCTGTGCCACCATTCCTCCCTTGTACTGGCCTTCACGGAAGACAGGCAGTTCCTTCATTGCCGTAACCGTCTTGTAATCCACTTTCCGTTCAATGAGGAGATACCTGTCACCTTTTCTTCTTGCCTCAGTGATAAGTCCTTTCCAACCCGCCGCTGATCTCTTACCCAGCAACCTGGCCAGTCCTGCAGATAACCCGTTTATACCATTCGAAAAGGTAGCCGGGCTCATGCCCGTGCTTCTCGTGTCCATGTAAATAGTGTAGTAAGGAACTGAACTTGCCAGAAGCCTGCCGTCATCCGTAAGAATATCACCTCTGTTGGCCTGTACTTCGCCTGTTTTGAATACATATTTTTCGCTCATGCCTGCCCAACGGCCATGCTGAATATACTGTAGAATGAGGATCCGGATAAGCAAAGCAGCAGCCAGCAGTGCTATTGTAAAATATACAACACCACTTCGCCACACTATTTCATCCCTGATTGCCATTATTCTTACTTTCTGTTTACCAGCAACTTATATGGAGGAGTCTTCAGCTCCTCAAGTTTTAATCCTCTTTCCCTTACCAGCTTCTCAACCTCCGACTGTCTGGAGACCTCCATCAGATTGGCTGAAGTGGAAAGAGCCTCTGCCCTGAGATCCCTTACCTCTTTCTGAAGCCGGGATGTCTGCCTGGTTAATTTTTCAGCATGAAATCTGTTGCCAATGTAAATGGCTGCCAGAAAGGTTATCAATGAGACATAGCCCAGATTCTTGAGTATGATCTTTTCGGAGATCATACTGCCGCTCAGCAGCTCCTTAATGAAGCTGGCAGGCCTGGCCTGCTTAATGCCGTTATCTTTCCCTTCCGCCATATTTCAGATCTTTTCAGCTATTCTTAGCCTGGCACTTCTTGCCCTTCTGTTTCACGAAAATCTCCTCTTCCGTGGGAGTTATTCCCTTTTTTCCTATTAACCTGAAAGGTGTTTCAATATTCCCGTAAAAATCCTTCTTCTCAATCCCTTCAAAGTTGCCTGTCCGCATGAAATTTTTCACTACCCTGTCCTCAAGGGAATGATAGGTTATGATAACCAGCCTTCCCTCCGGTTTGAGAACATCAAGTGCCTGCCCGAGCATCTCTTTCAGGTAATCGATTTCATGATTAACTGCAATCCTTAATGCCTGAAAAAGTTTTGCATAGAACTTGTGTTCCTGTCTGAAGGGCGCCATCTTCCCCACCGCTTCCAGGATATCATTGGCAGATTTAAGCGGTCTGTTGTTTCTCCAGGCAACAATTTCCCTTGCGATCCTTCGGGAATTTTTCAACTCCCCGTAGTTGTAGAAACAGATCTGCAAGGGCTTGCTCCTCAAGAGTATTGAGAAGATGCTCTGCCGTTAACCCGGAATTCCTGTTCATCCTCATATCAAGAGGGGCATCCTGCCTGAATGTAAACCCTCTCGAAGGTTCGTCGAACTGATGAAAGGAGACCCCCAGATCAGCAATAAGCCCGTCTATCGTCTTTATCCCATTGAACAGAAGGTTATTCTTTAGAAAACGGAAGTTCTGATTCAGAAAAAGAAACCTTTTATCGGATAGTTCGTTTCTCTCTGCCTCGTCATCCTGGTCAAATGCTATAAGCCTTCCCATTTTAATCCGCTTCAGAATCTCCATTGAGTGTCCTCCTCCTCCGAATGTAACATCGACATAGATCCCGTCAGGCTTTATATTCAGCCCATCAATACTCTCCTTGAGCAGTGCGGGAATATGGTAAGCCATTATATTTCAGGATCATTTATACTTCCAGCCATAAGTTTTTCAGCCAGATCTGCAAAATCGCCCGCAGCCATATCAATCTGTACCATAAACATTCTCAGCCCATATTTCTATACGGCCATCCTGCCCGGCCAGCACAACATCCCTCTCCGCGCCAATCAGCTCCATCAGTCCTCTTTGGTATCAGAAGACGGTTATTATTGTCGAGGGTGAGTTCTGCAGTCCCTTTGAAAAAATTCCTGAGGAACATATTATGCTCACGGTTGTAGGGGTTTATCCTTTTTCTGATTTTATCAAGCTGCCTGTTCCAATCCTCTATAGAATAGAGAACAAGACAGTTTTCGAATATGTCTTTCCGAACCACAAAATGATCCTGTGCATCGGCAGGCATCTGCTTCTTGAATGTCATCGGAAGGATAATCCTTCCCTTGACATCAACCTTGCACGAGTAATCACCTATAAATGTGGCCATCTTCTCCGGTTAGATTAAGAGGCTAAAATAAGCAATTTTTATCCACTTTGCTCCACTTTACCCCACTTTTTTGTTTTATTGTTGATAACTTTTTGCCGGGATCTCAGACAAAATGGCCAAATGCAACCGTTTAACGGTAAAAACAGGATAGAGAAAGGATACTTTACAAAGTCATTCCGGGCAATTTTTCCCGTGGAAGCATAGTGGTAAACCGCGTTTCCCTCCTGTTCAGCATAATTTTTGAACACCGGGGATCAGAAACGGATCATAAACTATTATTCAGTTTTTTTGGTAATTTTGATACAGGAATCTAATCCGTTGAAGATAACTGTAAATGGAAGAGACAAAAAATGAGACACCCAGGATAGATGTTGAAAAAGTCCTTTATTCGAAGAACCCTGCCCTGAGAAAAGTGGTGCCCGGATTTATTGTCAGTTACCTGAAAAGAATTGTGCATCAGGACGATCTGAATTATTTTCTGGAGAAGTGGGGGCATCTTAAGAATGGGGAACTGATTGAAGCCGGTCTGAAATTTCTTGCAATCAAAGCTCAGGTTAGTGGCATCGAAAACATTCCATTGTCGGGAAGGTATATCTTTGTTTCCAATCATCCTCTGGGAGGACTCGATGGCCTGGTGTTTATACATGAAGTTTCAAAGTTCTATCCTGTCGTTAAATTTCCCGTAAATGACATCCTTACCAGTATTGATAATCTTTCAGGAATTTTCGTTCCGGTAAACAAGCATGGGCCCCAGGGAAGAGAGGCAGCACAGACAGATAGAGGAGGCTTATGCTTCAGATAGTCAGATACTTTACTTTCCGGCAGGGTTATGCTCAAGAAAACAGGGAGGCGTGATAAAAGATCTTCAGTGGCATAAAAGCTTTATTACTAAATCCGTTCAACACAAGAGAGATATTGTACCTGCATACTTTTCAGGCAGGAATTCCAATTTTTTCTACAATCTGTCAAATTTCAGGAAATTCATAGGGCTCAAGGCCAATATCGAAATGCTTTATCTTGCAGACGAGATGTTCCGGCAAAGGGACAAGAAAATTCGGCTGGTGTTTGGAAAAAAGATCCCATGGCAGACATTTGACAGCAGCAAAACAGCCGTGGAATGGGCGTCCTGGGTTAAGACAAAAACATACGAACTTGAATCTGATCTGCCCAAATAACAGCGGATTCAAAAAAAAGAGTAACTTGCATTTGAATTTTTTTTAGAATTATTCGGATTTTTTCACCATTTACCAGTACAGCATGATACCTGTTGTTGCGCAGCTACCAAAAGACCAGATAATTGCCGAATTAACTCCGGATAAGCTACTCCGAAAGACCAACAACGGCAACAATGAGGTATATTTGTTTGACAATAACAATTCTCCGGCACTGATGCATGAAGTGGGTCGTGTCAGGGAGATCACGTTTCGTCATGCCGGAGGGGGCACAGGCAATGAGATCGATATAGATGAATTTGACACTGCTATTGTTGACCCTCAGAAGCAACTGATTGTCTGGGATCCTGATAATAAGGAGGTTATAGGCGGCTATCGTTTCTATTTTCCCTCCAAATCCCAGGCAGAATATGATATCAATAAACTTGCCTCATCTTCCTACTTTCATTTTTCCGAGAGGTTCATGAAACAGTTATTATCCGCATCTGATGGAGCTGGGAAGGTCATTTGTTCATCCCGACTACCAGACCCGCAACATGGGCAGGAAGAGTCTTTTCGCACTGGATAACCTGTGGGATGGACTTGGTGCAATCATAATTGACAATCATCATTTAAAATACCTTTTTGGGAAAGTTACAATGTATCCTCATTTCAATCCGAAGGCCAGGAACATGATCCTGTATTTTCTAAGAAGGCACTTCAATGATCCGGATGGTCTTGTTATACCTATTGACCCGGCC
Organism: uncultured Bacteroidales bacterium; assembly: GCA_963789465.1. GTDB lineage: Bacteria > Bacteroidota > Bacteroidia > Bacteroidales > VadinHA17 > LD21. The sequence goes on along the minus strand of CAWBLL010000013.1, from coordinate 135,776 downwards.
GATATCGAAATCCATCAGGATGAAATGAGAAAAATTTTCAAGGGATGGAGATACAAGGAAAATTATAAAATTCTCTCCAGGGAGGTAAGAAAACTAAATGAAAATATTCCCCCTCTGATAAACGCCTATATGAATCTCTCTCCCACAATGAGAACTTTCGGCACTTTTATAAATCACAAATTCGGGAATGTTGAGGAGACGGGAATCATGATAACACTGAGGGACATTTATGTAGAGAAGATCAACAGGCATCTTTCGTCATACAAGAAGGACTTTCAGATCACCTGGTTTTCCCACGAACATCAATAAGCCCTGATGTTCCTTCCCTCTACAAAATTTATATATGATCTGTTTACCACTTTATTGCCTCCGGGGGTAGGATAATTGCCTGTGAAGTACCAGTCTCCCGATATGACCGGGACAAGCTTCATGAAGCCCTTCAATTGACTGGAAAACGATATCCACCTCTGCATTGATCTCTTTCGACCGGAGCAGTTCAGATATCTTTTTTGAAATCTCATCCGGGCAAAATGGCTTGTAGATCTCTTTTACAACATTCCTCATCTCTTCGACAGGTTTTGCGAGTTCTGCCACAGCCTCATTATAGATAGTCTGAATAAGAGATTCCCTGCCGGTATCCCTCAGCAGCTCAATTGCAGCCTTAAATGCAATGAAGTCACTCAGTTTTGCCATATCAATGCCATAGCAATCGGGGTATCTTAACTGGGGAGAGGATGAAACCACTATGATTTTTTTAGGATCCAGCTTATCAAGGATTCTTATAATGCTTTGCTTGAGAGTAGTGCCCCTGACTATTGAATCATCGATCACAACAAGGTTATCGAGTCCCCTTCTTATAACTCCGTAGGTAACGTCATAAACATGTCCGACAAGGTCGTCGCGGCCATTATCCTCGCTTATGAATGTTCTCAGTTTAGCGTCTTTCACAGCAATTTTCTCAACCCTGGGCCGATGATTGATAATTTCTGCAAGCTGATCTTTGGTGATCTCCTTTCCAAAGCTGACTATCTTCTCTATCTTGGCTTCGTTCAGGTAACTCTCGACACCCTTTATCAGTCCGTAGAATGCGCTTTCTGCCGTATTAGGTATATATGAGAAGACAGTATTGTCAAGATCATAATCCACAGCCTTCAATACGGGACATGTCAGCAGTTCCCCAAGTTTTTTCCGTTCCCTGTATATGTCTTCATCAGTACCCCTTGAAAAGTATATCCTTTCAAAGGAGCATTTTCGCTGTTCAGTCTCCTCCCGCAGCTTTTCGATAGATGTTTCGCCGCTAGCCTTGATGATGATCGCGGTGGCGGGTGGAAGCTCAATAACATTTTCGGTGGTGACATTAAATATTGTCTGTATTACCGGTCTCTCTGACGCAACAACAACTACCTCATCATCGATATAATAATATGCCGGTCTTATACCTGCAGGATCGCGCATGACAAAGGCATCGCCATGACCAATCATCCCGGTCATTGCATATCCTCCGTCCCAGTTCCTGCTTGCTTTACGTAAAATAGATGCAACATCCAAACTATCCTCGATCAGAGGGGATATATCTTGCTTCGAATATCCCTGATCCTTGAATTTACGGAAGAGCCGCTCATTTTCTTCATCCAGCCTGTGTCCAACGTTTTCGAGTATGGTAACCGTATCGGAGAAATCAATCGGCGTTTGTCCCAGCTTCAGTAGACTGCTGAAAACCTGCCCAACGTTTGTGAGGTTAAAATTGCCGGCCATAACAAGGTTCCTGGATTTCCAGTTATTTTCCCTGCTTACCGGATGAACATAGTCGATATTATAATTCCCATATGTACCATAACGAAGATGCCCCAGGTAAATATCACAGGCAAAGGGAACCTTTTTCCTGATAAAGTCAGGATTGTCGAATTCTTCACCGTGTGTTCTCCTTACATTATCAATATCCTGGTAGATTGCAGTAAAAATTTCCTTTATGGGATTTGCCAGATTTGATCTTTGCCTGAAAATGTATCTGTTCCCAGGCTCCAGATTCAGTTTTATACCTGCTATCCCGGCGCCATCCTGTCCTCTGTTATGCTGCTTCTCCATCATAAGGTACATCTTCTGCAGACCATAATTCCAGGAACCGTATTTTTCAATATAAAATTCCAGTGGCTTCCTCAATCTTAACATTGCAATGCCACATTCATGTTTGATGTTTTCGCTCATAATTATTTTATATTCAAGTCCGGGAAATTTATTATATCAGGGACAAGGTATGCATCCGGAAACTCTTTGCTGACTGCCAGAAACACTTTTATTGCTTCGGTTTTTGTTCTGAAGTCACCGACTCTGATTTTGAAATATCCTGGTTCCGCGTAGAGAGGGTATGAAGGAATATCCGGAAATTTACTCATAAAAGCTGCTCTTGCTTTATTTGATTCCTCTCTTGCATTTCTGTTGGAGCTGTTGTAGATCTGAATTCTGAATCCTGCCATGCCATATCTTCCCTGTTCCCTGTAAATATTTTCATTTACCATTATATACCTGCTAATAAGGGTATCAATCGAGGGACTCTGTATAATTTTCAATTTCCCGGCGCTGTAATTTATACCCGAACGGTTAAAGAGGTTTATGGTTTTGACAAATGCCTGTGCCGGTGCTGCTTCACTGAAAAAGACAAGTATGATAAAAAAAAATATTAAATTTCTGATCATGGCGCAAAAATAATAATTCCCTGACAGGATTTGAATGTATTCCCCGGATTTATTCTTTTTTTCCATGTCGCAACCTTTAACCCAGTTCGGCAGCCAGTTCGTCAGTCATTTCAAGATTATGATAGACATACTGTATATCATCATCATCTTCAAGTGCATCAATCAGTCTAAGCACTTTCTTTGCAGATTCCAGGTCAAGTTGTTTTGTATCGTTGGGGATCCTCTTCAATCCAGCCTCCTGAAGCTCTATGCCAAGTTCATCAAGCTTCCTGTTTATACTTCCGAAATCTTCCTTGGCACAGGAAATCGTAATAATATCCCCGTCAACCTCAAGATTTTCCGCACCTGCATCTATCATTTCAAGTTCAATATCCTCAAGTGGTAAACCTTCATTTTTGATGGTAAAGATCCCTTTCCTTTCAAACAGGAAACTAAGCGATCCGTTTGTGCCAAGATTTCCGCCATGTTTATTGAAGGCCGATCTGACGGCGGCTACTGTACGGTTATTGTTATCGGTGAGGCATTCAACAAAAATTGCAATTCCACTTGGGCCATATCCTTCAAAAGATGTTTCGATAAAGCTTTCAGCTTCAGCGCCTGTAGCCTTCTTAATGGCGCGTTCAATGTTATCTTTAGGCATGTTGGCACCCTTGGCATTCTGGACTGCAAGCCTGAGCCTGGCATTGGTTTCAGGATCACTTCCCCCTTCCTTTGCTGCGATAATTATCTCTTTAATTATCTTGGTAAATATCTTCCCTCTTTTTGCATCAATTGCACCCTTTTTCCGCTTTATTGTTGACCATTTGCTATGACCTGACATACCTTAAAAGATTGATTTTAATGATGCAAATTTAAATAAATCTTTTATACCTCATTCATACTTCATACTTTTGTGGCAGCTAAAAAAGATATGAGATATGAGAGGTGAGTGGTGAGAGGTGAGTGGTAAGAGGTGAGCCATGCTTTTTGGTTCCCCTCCGGGGAGGGGCAAGGGGTGGGTTTAAACTTCAAACCTGGAGTTGTGAGCTATACCTCGTGAAGAGGGAAAGCAGAAATTGTTTGGTAGAAAAATTTATCAATGTCAAAAAAAGTATATATAGAAACCTACGGATGTCAGATGAATGTTGCTGACAGTGAAGTTGTGGTATCAATTCTCAAGGGATCAGGCTATGAGTCTTCTGAGAATATAAACGATGCGGGCCTGATCCTGATCAATACCTGTTCAATCCGGGACAATGCCGAACAGAGGATCTGGGGACGGCTTAAGGCGATCAGTCATCTAAAGCGAAAAAGGAAGGATCTTAAGATCGGGATAATCGGCTGCATGGCAGAGAGGCTGAAAGAGAAGCTTCTGGAGACAGAACAGCTTGTTGATATTGTTGTCGGGCCCGACGCATACCGTGATCTTCCTATCCTGATTGCTGAGGCGGAGTCGGGCCACAAAGCCGTAAATGTGCTGCTATCCCGTGAAGAGACTTATGCAGATATTTCCCCGGTAAGAATGGACAGGAACGGTGTTTCATCATTTGTTTCAATCATGCGGGGCTGTAATAACATGTGTGCCTATTGCGTCGTACCCTATGTGCGTGGAGCCGAAAGGAGCCGCGATCCGGAATCAATACTGAATGAGGTGAAGGAACTGCATGAGACGGGTTACAGGGAGGTTACCCTCCTCGGACAGAATGTTGACTCATATAAATGGATTAATGGTAATTCGTCAACAGGCTTCACCGGTTTGCTTGAAAAGGTAGCAGGTATATCTCCCCTGATGCGCATCAGGTTCTCTACCTCCCATCCCAAAGATATTTCTGATGAACTGCTCCATGTAATGTCGCGCCACGAAAATATCTGCAAACACATCCATTTGCCTGCGCAGAGTGGAAGCAGCCGGATCCTTAAGCTCATGAACCGGGAATATACCAGGGAATGGTATCTGGAACGGGTAAACACCATAAGGACAATTATTCCCGATTGTGCACTTTCGACAGACATGATAACAGGATTCTGTACTGAAACAGACGAAGATCAGAAAGAATCGCTCTCACTGATGGAACAGGTCGGATTTGATTTTGCATATATGTTTAAATACAGTGAAAGGCCCGGCACAAAAGCTGCGAGAAAATACACTGATGACGTTCCGGAAAATATTAAATCAGAGAGGCTGAGTGAAATGATAACCCTGCAGAACAGGCTCTCGGCAAAATCAAAAAAGCTTGATGTGGGAAAAACATTTGAGGTCCTGGTTGAGGGAGCTTCAAAGAGATCTGAGGAATTCCTGTCTGGACGCACTTCACAGAATAAGGTTGTCGTTTTTCCGGGAATTAATCACATCAGGGGTGAATACGTAAATGTAATCATTGAAAGTTGCACATCAGCTACTCTCATCGGAAAATGTATATGACTAATAAGCTTTTCCGGGAATGGAAATATCTGTTTTTTACTCTTTTTTCCTTCCAAGAGTTATCTGCAGTTCATCCAGTTGCTTTTCTGAAATCCCGGATGGTGTGTCAAGCATCACATCGCGACCAGAATTATTTTTCGGAAACGCGATAAAATCCCTTATGGAATCCTGTCCACCAAACATTGCTACCCATCTGTCGAAGCCGAAAGCTACGCCCCCGTGCGGAGGAGCTCCATATTTGAAGGCATTCAGGAGAAACCCGAACTGTTCGGCTGCTTCCTCCTCGCTAAATCCCAGTACTTTAAACATTTGCTTCTGAACGGAAGCTTCATGTATTCTTATCGAACCTCCTCCAATCTCCACACCATTTATAACGAGGTCATATGCATTTGCTCTCACGCCGCCGGGATTTTTTTCAAGCTCCTGAAGATCCTCCGGGACAGGTGATGTAAAAGGATGATGCATTGCAAAATACCTCTTTTCCTCCTCATCCCATTCCAGTAAGGGAAAATCGATGACCCACAGGGGCTTGAATTTGTCCTTCTGCCTCAGGCCTAGTCTGCTCCCCATTTCGAGTCTTAATTCTGAAAGTGACACAAGGGTTTTATTCCTCTGGCCTGACATGATCAGCATGAGATCACCGGGCTGCGCTTTCATTTTATCAGCCCAGCTTTTCAGCTCATCCTGAGAGTAAAACTTATCGACCGATGATTTTAGAGTCCCGTCGGTATTATATCTTACATAAACGAGTCCTTTTGCTCCTATCTGAGGTCTCCTGACAAATTCAGTAAGTTCATCCACCTGTTTCCGGGTGTATTCGGAACAACCCGGCGCAGATATTCCACCTATATATTCGGCAGCATCAAACACAACAAAGTCTTTCCCTTTTACAATGCCGGTCAGGTCGCTGAATCTCATTTCAAACCTGAGGTCAGGCTTGTCTGAACCATAGTATTCCTTTGCATCGGCATAACTCATTCTGGGAAAGGGTTCGCTGAATTCAATTCCTTTTAATTGTCTGAAGAGGTACTTTGCGAGCCCCTCGAAAGTATTCAGAATATCCTCTCTTTCAACGAATGACATTTCACAGTCTATCTGTGAAAATTCAGGTTGTCTGTCTGCTCTCAGGTCTTCGTCCCTGAAGCATTTTACAATCTGAAAATATTTATCAAATCCAGCCACCATTAATAGCTGCTTAAGCGTCTGGGGTGACTGGGGAAGAGCATAAAATGTTCCTGGTTGCATCCGGGAAGGCACTACAAAGTCGCGTGCTCCCTCCGGAGTTGATTTAATCAGGACCGGGGTCTCCACCTCAACAAAACCTATTGAGTCCATATATTTACGAACCTCCTGTGCAAAGTGATGGCGAAGAATTATATTCTCCTTCACTGAGGTCCTGCGAAGGTCAAGATAGCGGTATTTCATTCTCAGCTCCTCTCCTCCGTCGGTCTCCTCTTCAATGGTAAAGGGAGGGATCTCGCTCCGGTTGAGGATATTTATCTCACCGGTTTCGATTTCTATATCCCCAGTAGGGATCCTGGTATTTTTGTTGCTCCGTTCCCTTACTTTTCCTTTGGCCTGCACTACGAACTCACGTCCAAGCTTACGGGCTTTTTCACAGAGCTCACTGTCTGTATCCATGTTAAAGACCAGTTGGGTAATGCCATATCTGTCTCTCAGATCTACAAAAGTCATTCCTCCGAGATCCCTTGATTTCTGTACCCATCCGGATAATATAACATCCTGTCCCGTATTTGCAATATTCAGCTCCCCGCAAGTGTGTGTCCTGTACATTTCGTTTTGTTAAAAATTTCAACAAAAATAAGAAATTATCGCTTGCCTCCCGAAAGTGATTTCTCAATTTTCTTTCTACTTTTAGAGACCCTTATGTGAATAACATGCTTCAGAAAAATGCAGGAGTTCTATATGAAGGCGGCTCTGGCCGAGGCAAATAAGGCTTATGAAAAACAGGAGATCCCGGTTGGTGCAGTTGTTGTTTGCAATGATACCATTATTGCAAGGGCGCACAACCTTACTGAAACATTAAAAGATCCGACTGCGCATGCTGAGATGCAGGCTATTACTGCAGCCACTAACTGGCTTGGAGGAAAGTACCTGACTGACTGCACTATCTATGTAACGCTTGAGCCCTGCGGAATGTGTGCCGGTGCCATTGGCTGGAGCCAGGCCTCCGGGCTGATCTATGGAGCTGCAGATGAGAAGAAGGGTTACACACTGTTGTCCGGACCATTGCTGCATCCCAAAACGGTTGTTACATCCGGGATACTCAAGGAGGAATGCAGGGAACTGCTATTGAAATTCTTTAAAACAAGGAGATAAAATTTATACTACCAATCATCGAAGAAAAAATATTAATTTTATCTAAACTTTTCATATGACATTCGATAACAGCAAAACCATTATCAGTCTCAGGATAAAACTTTTCGGGGCAACAGTGATTATTCTTGCCTTTATCGTACTTACATATATTGCGAAAATGATCAAGTATCCGCTGCTCGGAATGAGCGAGACTGAATGGACTTTGATTCTGGTTGGATTGTATATGGCGTATGCGCTTATTCCCATGGTTCTTAATTACCAATATATATTTTACTCTGACGAAGGGGAGAATATAGTATTCAGGTATTTCACGGCAGGAATAGCAGGTGGCAGGAAAAATTCCATTGAGATCAACAAAAGATCATTTTCAGGATTTAAAATTGATGTCAGATTTTTTGGTCTGATCAGGAGCATTACGCTTTTTCAGAAGATTCAGGAAGGAACAGCAAAATATCCTCCCGTATATATCAGTGCCCTCAGCAGTGGGGAAGCTAATAAACTGCTGAAATCACTGAATCAGTACATAACAAAGGAGTGAAGGTTATCATTTAACAACATGAGTTTTATCATTTTTAATGATTTTTAACTGCGGCAAATTTGAGGCATAATTTAAAAACGATTAATAATTTAATTTATCATAATAATGAATGTAGATAAGATAATGAACAACCTCGAAAAGAAGCATCCCGGCGAGGTTGAGTATTTGCAGGCTGTAAGGGAAGTCCTTGAATCAATTGAAGAAATCTATAATGAGAATCCGCAGTTTGAATCTTCCAACATTATTGAAAGGGTTATTGAGCCTGACCGTGTTTTAACCTTTAAGGTTCCCTGGGTTGATGATGAAGGGAATGTGAAGGTAAATCTGGGCTACAGGATCCAGTTTAACAATGCTATCGGACCTTATAAAGGAGGCCTCCGCTTCCATCCCAGTGTAAATCTTTCAATCCTGAAGTTTCTTGGGTTTGAGCAGATCTTTAAAAATGCGCTTACTACCCTGCCAATGGGAGGAGCCAAGGGAGGGTCAGACTTCGATCCCAAGGGTAAATCAAATGCTGAGGTAATGCGCTTTTGCCAGGCTTTCATGCTGGAATTATGGAAGTACATAGGACCTGAGACTGATGTTCCGGCCGGTGACATAGGAGTCGGCGGACGTGAAATCGGCTTCCTGTATGGCATGTACAAGCGTCTGTCTGGCGATCATACAGGTGTACTTACGGGCAAGGGAAGCAACTGGGGAGGATCTCTGGTACGACCTGAAGCCACAGGATATGGTTGTGTCTATTTTGCAAAGGAGATGCTTGCCACCCGGGGTGAGACATTCAGGGACAAGAGGGTTGCTATCAGCGGGTTTGGCAATGTAGCCTGGGGTGCCGCACTGAAAGCTACCGAGCTTGGAGGCAAAGTAGTTACTATATCAGGTCCCGACGGATATTGCTATGATCCTGAAGGAATTTCAGGAAAGAAAATAGAATTCATGCTTGAACTTCGTGCCTCTAATGAGGATGTGGTTAAGCCATATTCATATGCCTTTGAAGGAGTTGAATTTCATGAAAATAAACATCCATGGGAAGTGAAGGTAGATATTGCGCTTCCTTGTGCCACCCAGAATGAATTAAATGCTGAGGATGCTGAAAATCTTATAAAGAATGGCTGTATATGCATCTGCGAAGGCGCAAATATGCCGAGTACTCCTGAAGCAATAGAGATAATTCAGAAAAATGGCCTCCTTTTTGCTCCCGGGAAAGCATCCAATGCCGGCGGTGTAGCAACATCAGGTCTTGAGATGACTCAGAATGCGATGAAGCTCAGATGGAACAGCCAGGAGGTTGATGGCCGGCTGCATGAGATAATGAGTAATATTCATGCCCAGTGCGTCAGGCACGGAAAGAGGGAGGATGGTTATGTAGATTATGTAAAGGGAGCCAATATAGCAGGGTTTCTGAAAGTAGCAAATTCGATGCTTGATATGGGAGTGATATAGCACGGGGCACAGGGCACGGGGCACGGGGCACGGGGCACGGGGCACAGGGCACAGGGCACGGGGCACAGGGCACGGGGCACGGGGCACAAGGTACCCAACACCCTGCATCCGGATACATTCTCATATTTTAGGATTTTTGTTAACGGAAAAGAGCTGTTTGATCGGCTCTTTTTTTTATCTTTATACGTCTCTATTTCCAGTGCTATGTCAGAAACTACCCTTCAGCATAAGATTGCTTTGGGCCTGATCCCGCGTATAGGCGATATTAATGCCCGGAAGCTCGTATCCCATTTCGGCAGTGTTGAAGCAATTTTCCAGGAATCATACAGAAATCTGGTCAAAATACCCGGCATAGGAACAGGCCTTGCAGGTTCCATAACGGACAGGTCATACCTGGATATAGCCGAAAAAGAGGCAGAGTACGTCACCAGCAAAAAGATAAGGACATATTTTTACCTTGACAGCGACTATCCGTTCAGGCTGCGTCAGTGCGACGATTCTCCGGTAGTTTTTTTTCTTATGGGAGATTGCGACCTCGATTCTGCAAGGATCCTGAGCGTGGTAGGAACACGCAATGCAACACACAGGGGAAGGGAGATCTGTGAAAAGATCATTGGCGGACTGGCTGACGGGAATAACGGCCTGATCATTGTAAGCGGTCTTGCATACGGTATTGATATCTGTGCCCACAAAGCTGCACTATCCAATAATCTTAAGACAATAGGTGTACTCGGACATGGTTTTAAAACGATATATCCTTCAATTCACATCTCCATAGCAAAAGCAATGGTCAGTAAGGGTGGATTACTTACCGATTTTATTTCTGACACCCTTCCGGAGCGCAACAACTTTCTTAAGAGGAACAGAATAATAGCAGGGCTTTCCGATGCCACGCTTGTAGTGGAATCGGGCAGCAAGGGAGGAGCGCTCATAACAGCGGATATCGCAAATTCTTATAACCGTGATGTACTGGCAGTTCCTGGCAGACCTGATGATCCCTGGTCAGCCGGGTGCAATGCGCTTATAAAAAACAACAAAGCTGCATTGGTTGAATGCTCTGCTGATGTTGAATATTTTCTAAACTGGAAAATTGAAGGATCAAAAACTCCTGTACAAAGAACATTATTCTCAGACCTGAATGATAATGAGAAACTCGTATATGAATTGCTCGTACAATCAGGTGAGATGAATATAGATGCAATCTGCAGGACTATCGGAATTCCCGTCTATAAGCTGTCTTCCCTCCTTCTTCAGATGGAATTCAAGGGTCTGCTGAAATGTCTGCCGGGGAACCTGTATCATACGGTATGAATAGTCATTTATTGTCATTTATTGTTATTCAATTGTCTAAGAACAAGGCTAATGTCAATTAAATGACGCCGCAGCGCAAATGACCATAAATGACAGCCGAAGACCAAATGACAATAAATTCTTTATGCCTGATGCCTGATGCCTGATGCCTGATGCCAGTATCATTAATTTTTTATATCCAACAAGGCCTTTTACTTTATTTTTTGTATATTCGGGCCTGTATTTCAGTCATTAACTTAATATTTATAAGATATGGACCAGCGTGTGGAACAATTTATGGCAATGATCAAAGCTAAAAATCCGGGTGAAAATGAATTTCATCAGGCAGTTCAGGAAGTTGTTGAATCACTTATTCCATATATCGAGGAAAATCCGAAGTACAAACATGCCAAGATCCTCGAAAGAATTGCTGAACCTGAGCGGACTATCATTTTCAGGGTACCCTGGCTTGATGACAAGGGAGAGGTACAGATCAACAGGGGATACAGGATTGAGATGAACAGTGCCATCGGACCATACAAAGGGGGTCTGAGGCTGCATCCGACGGTTAATCTCGGGATACTCAAATTTCTGGCATTTGAGCAGGTATTTAAGAATAGTCTCACCACATTGCCCATGGGTGGAGGAAAAGGTGGTTCTGATTTTGATCCCAAGGGCAAGTCTGATAATGAAGTGATGAGATTTTGCCAGAGCTTTATGTCTGAACTCTATCGTCATATCGGTCCGGATACTGACGTTCCGGCGGGCGATATCGGTGTTGGCGGCCGTGAGATCGGTTTTTTGTTTGGCCAGTATAAAAGGCTTAAAAATGAATTTACAGGTGTGCTGACTGGTAAAGGTATAGAATGGGGCGGATCACTTATACGTCCGGAAGCCACAGGTTATGGCGCCACATATTTTGCACAGGAGATGCTGGCAACCAGGGGTGACAGCTTAAAAGGAAAGATCGTCTGTATATCCGGATCGGGAAATGTTGCCCAGTTTGCAACTGAAAAAGTTACGGAACTCGGAGGAAAAGTCGTTACTTTGTCTGACTCGAACGGATTTATTTATGATCCCAGGGGAATTGACGCGGAGAAATTAAAATTCGTGATGGAGCTTAAAAACATAAGAAGGGGCAGGATAAAGGAATATGCTGAAAAGTTCGGCGTCGAATATTTTGAAGGCAGGAGGCCATGGAAGATCAAATGTGACATTGCAATGCCAAATGCGACGCAGAATGAAATAAATGGAGAGGAGGCAGGAATGCTTGTAAAGAATGGTTGTATCTGTGTCTCTGAAGGGGCCAATATGCCTTCAACCCTTGAAGCAGTCGAAGTCTTCCAGAATGCAAAGATCCTTTATGGTCCGGGGAAGGCTGCCAATGCAGGGGGTGTTGCAACTTCAGGTCTTGAAATGACCCAGAATTCCATGAGACTGCCATGGTCAAGGGAAGAGGTTGATGATAAGCTACAGGTAATCATGAGGAACATACATAAGACCTGTGTTAGGTATGGCACCAGGGAAGACGGCTATATAAACTATGTCGATGGGGCCAATATAGGAGGATTCGTTAAGGTGGCGGATGCCATGATTGCTCAGGGTGTTGTCTGATGAAACTGATTGATACTCATACACATATTTACCTTCCGGAATTTGACGACGACAGGGATGAAGTTGTAAAGAGAGCTGTGGAAAACGGCATTGTCAAACTACTTCTTCCCAATATTGATAGTGATTCCCTGAAGCCTCTGCTTTCTGCGGAGACAAGATTCCCGGGAATATGCCATCCGATGGCTGGTCTTCATCCAACGTCTGTAAAGGAAGACTGCACTGAACAGCTTTCCATAATAGAAGAACACTGGGCATCACGTGATTTCATAGCGGTGGGCGAGATCGGCATAGATCTTTACTGGGATAAGACATTTATCAGGGAACAGATTTATACACTCAGAAGACAGATAGCTTTTGCATTAAAGAAAAAGGTACCGGTTGTTATACACTCCAGGGAGTCATTCCCGGAGGTATTCAGGATCCTTGAAGAATTTGAAGGAACAGGATTAAAAGGAGTATTACATGCTTTTACCGGCAATCTCAGCGATGCTGAAAAGGCAGTTGATATGGGTTTTTTACTTGGAATAGGAGGCATTGTGACATTCAAGAATTCAGGGCTGCAAATTATTGTTAAAGCCGTTGGCCCTGAGAACATTGTTCTTGAAACAGACTCTCCTTACCTGGCTCCTGCACCCTATCGCGGAAAAAGAAATGAAAGTTCATATGTACGTCTTATAAATAAAAAAGTGGCGGAGATCCTGGAAATGGAGGAAGAGCAAGTGGCAGCAATTACATACGAAAACTCGATCCGTTTATTTAAGCTATGATCTTATAATATGACTCAGAAAAGTGATATCTCCATATTGATAATATATACCGGCGGGACTATAGGAATGGTTCAGGATCCGGATACCGGATCACTCGTTCCCATAGACTTCCGTCATATATCAGATCATGTCCCGGAGCTGGGAAAGTTTGGTTTCAGGCTACACTCTGTATCTTTTGATCCTGTCAAGGATTCATCCAACATAGATCCAGGGGTCTGGACCAAACTTGCACGGATTATTGAGGATGGATACGACCAGTTCGATGGCTTTGTTATTCTGCATGGCACCGACACTATGGCCTATAGCGCTTCTGCATTAAGTTTTATGCTTGAGAATCTCCGCAAACCTGTAATATTTACCGGTTCGCAGTTGCCTATCGGACTTCTCCGGACAGACGGAAAAGACAATCTTATCACAGCCATTGAGATAGCAGCAGCAAGGAGCGGCAATCGCCCTGCCGTACCCGAGGTCTGTATTTATTTTGATAATAAACTGACACGCGGCAACAGGACTACAAAAATGAGTGCGGAGCATTTCGATGCCTTTTCATCTCCCAACTATCCTGCGCTTGCGGAAGCCGGACTCCATCTGAAATATTTTGACAGCGCAATACGATATATTCAGGCTGAAAAGAGGCTTAATGTTCATAAGTCATTAGATACCAATGTTGCAATACTGAAGTTATTCCCTGGCATAAGCCACAGGCTCATTCAGGCGATTACAAATACCGATGGGCTGAGGGGCCTCATAGTCGAAACTTTCGGTTCCGGCAATGCGCCTACCTACAAGTGGTTTCTTGATGATCTACGGAGTTTCAATGATAAGGGAGGGATAATATTCAATGTCACACAATGTCCGGGAGGCAGTGTGGAGATGGGGCTTTACGAGACCAGCAGACAGCTGATGTCGGCCGGGGTGATAAGTGGAATGGATATCACCTCCGAGGCATCCGTTACCAAGCTTATGCATCTGCTTGGGAGGTATCAGGAGAAAGAGCAGGTAGTGGGATCGTTGAAAATTTCTCTTGCGGGAGAAATTACGGAACAGGGTTCTATATAAAAATATTTTTGTAATTTGCGGCCCTGTTTTTTAAATACATATTTCACAGGAAAATCACCTTCGCTAAGGCTTCGGTGGTCAAAGGCCGCCTTCGCTAAGGCTACGGTGGTCAAAGGCCGCTTTCGCTAAGGCTACGGTGGCCAAAGGCCGCCTTCGCTCAAGGCTACGGTGGCCAAAGGGAGAGATGCAGGAGTGGTTTAACTGGCACGCCTGGAAAGCGTGTGTACCTCAAAAGGGTACCGGGGGTTCGAATCCCCCTCTCTCCGCCTTCGCTCGCCATAGCCCGACATAAGAAGGGCGACGGCGAGTTTTCTGTTATATTTACTATGTCGATTCTATAGTTACTTTTAAGAGGCAAGCTTCGGCGGACGCAGTCCGCTGGTTCCTGAAAGACCTGAGGTAAAATAAACAAAACCCGATAGGGTTTATTAAGGTGTTGCAAGGTGCCCCAAATGGGATCACCGCAGGTAATCCCCCTCTCTCCGCAATTACAATTTACTTAAGGACTCCATCAAGGATTGCCAGCGTATCACTGCGGCCATGAATAAGGGAATAGCCTTTTGATGAAAGAAGGCGATATGATTCTAATCTGTCCCTGAGCATAAGATTCACAAACTCATAATTAATGAGCTCGGGTAGTACGCCACTGTTCAGAGCCATTTTAATAACTTCAAAATCGAATCCTTCAGTATCTATTTGAAGAAGGGAAATCTTTTGAACGTCATGTTTTTTCAGAAGGTGCTGGAAGGTCACGCTTGGAACCCGAGCTTCCTCAACCCACCTGCTCAGCCTGTATCGCCATGCTACCCTGCGAATTTTCCATTTGTCGAATGTAGCCATTCCGTGAATATAATCAGGTCCTGGTGTATCCGGACTGAACCGGTAAAGTGTCGCCTGTCCGTCCTCATTTGATATGGCTACATTTTCAAATATAAGCTGAGGTTCGGAAGAATAGTTACTCTTAAGGATGCTGAACAGATCATTTAGCGGCTCGATAAGTATACCATTGAGGTGATGCTGAAGTACAAACGATCTGATCGAGTCTGATCTTATTCCGTCATTGGCTCCTACCTGCACGAAGAAAAAATCCCCGTTCTCTTTAATAATGGATGGCAGTACCAGCTGGAGAGGGCTCAGTTCGCTTCCTTCAATAGGGAAAAGACCTATCTCAAATCCCTTTGACCGTTTGACGATCATAACTTCCAGGCCAGCAAACCTGAACAGGGCCAGGATGGCTTTTTCCAAAGTTTGAGAAATCATTTATTTATCTGATGATTAATATTCGACCAATACAAAGCTGATTCGCAAAGATAATTTTTGTTATGAAAAAACAGGCTCCAAACCTATCAAAAATACTACTGATCAATTCATTTTTCAAACTATTGTACTTATTTTCAATCTAACCATCTCAGAGAACAGGCCATGGTGGGCCACCGGGAATATCCTGACTTTACACTGGTCTGCCACCAACCTGACAGATGATAGAAAATTGATCATATTTGAGACAGGCCCATGGGTCACGCTAAATATCATTAATCCATTCTCTCTCTTAGGCTCAGAATTCATCATAGGCTATCTGGTCTCTGGCCACACCTGTGTTATCAAGCATTGCCAGTGAGGACTTAATCATTGCCGGAGGACCGCAAAGATAGAATTCAATGTTCTTCAGGTTTGTATGGTCTTTCAGGAAGTGCCTATAAGTCACATCAGGTATGAACCCTCTATAGCCGATCCACTGATTTCCTATTTCAGGCTCAGACAAAGCAGCATGAAAGGAGAAATTCTCAAATTCCTCCCGCAGCCTTTCAAAATAATCAATGTAAAAGAGATCGGCAGTAGTCCTTGCTCCAAACCAGTAACTTACCTTTCGTTTTGTCTTCAGTGTCTCAAATAAATAGGCCAGGTGGCATCGCAGAGGTGCCATCCCGGATCCTCCTCCGATATAGACCATTTCATGGTCGTTATCTTTTATTAGAAAGTCGCCGAAGGGTCCGGATAGTCTGACCTTATCTCCGGACTGCAGGCTGAAGAGATACGAAGAACCGGCTCCCGCCGGCAACTTGCTGCCGTGTGGAGGCAATGCGATACTTATGTTGAATTTTAAGGGCGAACCGTCTCCGGGATTATTCACCATAGAATAATTGCGCTTTATAAATACCTGATTTTCACCATAACAGCCTGTCAGTTTCCTGGATTTCCAGAAACTAACGAATGGTGTATCTATCCGGAACTGTGAGAAACCTGTTCTGCCCGGCGGTATTGAGATCTGAACATATTGTCCGGGAACAAAATCCAGCGTCTCACCCGCAACTGGCTCAAGCACAAGCTCCTTGATAAAAGCAGTCAGGTTCCTGTTACTGACAACCCTGTAATCCCATTCTTTGCCGGCCGGGCTCTCATGATCTGCAACAAGGCTGAGCCAGATCCTGCCGTTCAAATTGGCCGTTCTGTAAGTACTGATACCGCTGGTAACGGGTGCTCTTTTTGGAGAACCATCCTTCAGGCTGAATCGTCCGTTGTGCTTCGGGCACTCGATCATGTCCCCTATAACGACACCCTCACCCAGATGTGCATTCGAATGGGTACAGAACCCAGCTGTGGCATAAAGCCCTCCTTCGGAGGTCCTGCAAACGGCATAGCTCAGTTTATTAAAATCGAACCTGATGACTTCACCCAATGGCAATTCTTCCACGGAACAAACTTCAATCATGCCATTGACCATCCTTTCGCTGTTTCCGGTTATCATATTTCCGGTTTGAGGAGCATCCTTCACAGAAGGTTCAGGCAATCGTCTCTCAACATAATAGGACGGATCCCTGCGCTGTCTGAGAAGGGCAGGGATAATCTCCTTCCATGCATCCGCTAATCCTTTATATGGTTCAGGACAGTCGTCCCTGACAAGTTCATGAAGCTTTGGAAGCGCATGGTACGGGACCAGCGGGAACATATGATGTTCAACATGATAATTCATATTCCAGTATAAATACCTGTGGAGCCGGTTCATATATACCGTACGGCAATTGAGCCTGTGATCAAGAACATTCTCCTGCAATCCTGCATGTTGTGTAATGCCATAAACCGGCATAAGCCAGGTACCAAGAAGCGTTGGCAATCCTATAAACATTACAGGAAGGATAGTTCCAAAAATGACAGAGATCGCAATAACAGCGAGATAGATTGACACATAGATCCTTGCTCTTAAAAATACCTTACCGTATTCCTGTTCCGGCACATAAGTCGCCGCCTGTGGATCAATTTTCCCCCCAGCATGACGTATAAGTCTCTTCAACTCGGGGACAGCTCCGCTTATCCCGAAGAACGCCAGGATAATCTTCTTTATGTCTGGTGGCCTTGGCACGGCAATTTCGGGATCACGCCCACGGATTATCGTATCGCTGTGGTGTCGGGTATGGCTCCATCTCCATACTGTAGATTGCCTGAAAACCATAAATGAGGATATTTCGTACAGAAGATTATTCATCCAATCCGTTTTAAAGGCTGTTCCGTGACCTGACTCATGCCATCTGGAATCGGAGGTCGAAGCATATAAAACACTGTAAACGATGTATGGGAAGATGGCAAGCCAGGATCCCCACAAAAGAAACACAAGATAACCTGACCCGAAAATAAGGCCAAACCATATAATTGTATCCCTTATGGCAGGCCCGTTCCTGCGGACCAGTAATTCGCGCATTTTATCCCGCGGCACGGGCGTCCTGTACCATTCAGCCTCAGCCAATCCCTCCTGAAGAGCCAGCAATGTTTCAGAACCTGTGAGGCTGTAATCTCTTTTCATTGTCGAAGATTTTTGTAAACAAATTTATGTTCAGCTCAGCCTTGACTTCAGATATTTCATCATAAAAACATTCAGATCCCACTGGTCTGCTACAGGTTCCCTGTTATAGGGCAGGTGGGTCATGTAAGGGTAAGGCCCGAATTCCGGTGTTATAGTAAATTGTTCCCAACCCTCCTCCTTTCGCTGAGCTATGACTTTCTTCCACCAGTCAGTATGTTTCTCCAGAGCCTCCTGCCACTCGGGAGCTCTTGGGTCGGAAACCTGGGGCCCCTCAGGAAATCCAACCCTGGCGTGTATATGATCAGTCCTCGAAAACGCCAATTCCAGGGCTTCCTGCTGGTCCTCCAGCCATGACTCAGCCACATTGCACCAATGTGAGATATCCAGCCCAAGGCGTAAATCAGCAATTTTTTTGAGAAAACCTGCTGTGATATGAGGTGCAAAGCTGAACTTTCCCCTGTGGGTTTCATGTATGATCTTTATGCCATATTCCTTTGCAACTTCATCAGCGATACTTATCAAACCTTCATTCCTGTCCGCTGAGAAATAATCCTTACCGGTCTGACTGTTTATGAAAAGAGGACCGGATTTTGCCAGATTGATGAGCCTTCTGCGATATTCCGTTTTGTGAACCTGGTAATCTGAAGCAAGAGTTTCCCAATGCTGTGCAATTAGTTGCAATTTATATTCCCGCAACAGCCCGGTAATGTGCACTTTTTTGACCGGATCCTCAGGAAGGCTCATTTCAACTCCATCATATCCGGCATTCCTGACCGTATCAAGGAATATTCTGAAATCCATCTTATCACTGCCCCAGATCGGGCAAAAGAATTTTAAAGTCATTACAGAATTTAATAATAATTGCTACGTGACATAAATCAGGTTACAATATACCATAACAAATTTAAACAACCAGACCAGTAATTTGGTTTCCTCAAACCTGAATAAAATTTAATGAATTATCTGCTTTGAATAATAGCCAGGGTATGTCTTTAGAGTATCTGTATTCAGTAACCAGGCATCCTAATGTCACTTTTATTCTGTTAAAAACACTTAAAAATACTAACTCCGGTTAGTCTTGAACGACAATTATTCGTTATTTAGCCATCAGATATACATTCAACCTATTCTTGATACGGCACATTAATGCGAAAATTTCTGATTGCAACTCATGGATCATTTGCAGCAGGTTTGAAATCTTCACTTGAAATGATAACGGGTGAGGCGGAGAACCTTTTCATAATACAGGCTTATACCAACGGGAACAAATCCATTACTGATGAACTGAACGAGGTCTTGCAGAAGGTTACTACCGATGATGAACTGATCATTTTTACAGATCTGGCGGGCGGCAGCATTACCAGCGAGATATTGCAGGCTGCCATGAAGGACAATATTTATATCGTCTCAGGGGTAAACCTGCCATTGTTACTCGACATAATTCTGGCTGATCCGGAAGCTGAAATAAATGATCTGATAGAGAATGGTATTTCAAATGCCAGGGACCAGATTGTATTTGTAAGTAAACTTATTAATTCAAAGACCAAAAAATAAAATGATCAAACTGACCCGGATTGATGACCGCCTTGTACACGGACAAGTAGCATTCACGTGGGTGCCATCCCTGGGCATCAACTGCCTGCTTGTTGTTAACGATAAGGTGGCAGGGGACGAATTCCTGAAAATGACAATGGGGCTCGCAAAACCTCCGGCTGCAAGGCTTTTGATAATGACACTTGAAAATGCAAAAGCCTTCCTGAAGGATCCCAAAAGCACTAACCTTAAAATATTGCTTCTTGTTTCAGGAGTTAAAGATGCTTATGAAATGTCAGGCAGTATTGCAGAGATCAATTCCGTTAATTTTGGGGGAATAAGAATGAAGGAGGGTGCCAGGATGATTTCAAAGGCAGTCGCTGTTTCCGGTGAAGATATAGCCATAATCAATAAAATGATTGAAAATGGACTCGATCTGGAGATCAGGCAAGTCCCGACAGATAAAAAAATATTGGTAAAAGACGTAATATAATGCTATCAACATATCTGTTAATCACACTTATTGTAATGTTCGGCCACATGGAGGATTTTATGGGGGCAGCTCTTCTGAGCAGGCCATTGGTTCTGGGGCCTCTTGTGGGACTGGTTCTTGGAGACTTTACTCAGGGAATTATGATAGGTGCCTCCCTGGAGCTGATCTTCATGGGAAATATAAAAGTAGGTGCCGCCATACCTCCAGATGTGATAACAGGCGGGGTGCTCGGAACAGCATTTGCCATTATGTCGGGCAAAGGGGCAGCCATAGCACTTGCACTTGCCATTCCAATCTCCATCCTGGCAGAGATGGTTATCAGCGGTCTTTTTGTTTTGCGTCCTATGTTCAATGCCAGATTTAACAACTTTGCAGAAAACGGCGACTTCAAAAACATTGAACGGCTGCACATCGCTTCCGGATTGCTTAAACCTCTTCTCATGGGTATCCTTACATTCCTTGCCTTGCAGCTGGGTGATGAAGTGATGAAATCCTTCCTTGATGCAATACCTGTATGGGTCCAGTCGGGGTTGCAGGTGGCGGGGAATATGCTTCCGGCTGTCGGATTTGCACTGCTCATGAACCTCATGTTCAATCAGAAGGTAGCAGCCTACTTCTTCCTTGGATTTATTCTGGCCAGTTATATGAAGCTTCCAATGATCGCCATTGGCGGGCTGGGAGTAATATTTGCTCTGATAATTACCGGAATCACCCATAAGGATCCTCCAATTGATGAAATGGGCTTTGAAGACGAACCTGCCGAGACTGAAACAAATACTAAAAGCACTATTTCAAACAGAAGCCTTCGATGGGTATTTCTAAGATCGCTGGCACTTGAAGCCAATTTTAATTTTGAGTCATGGCAGAATACTGGTTTCGCATTTTCCATTATTCCTGTCCTTAAAAAATTATATCCCATCAGGGAAAAAATGGCAGAGGCACTAAAGAGGCATCTCCAGTTCTTCAATACCACTGCTCACGGGTCAACCCTTATACTAGGCATTACTGCAGCTATGGAAGAACAGAACAGCCAGCAGGAAAATTTTGACCAGGAGTCTATAAATACAGTAAAAACCGGATTAATGGGCCCGCTTGCGGGAGTCTTTGACTCTCTTTTCTGGGGTACCCTGAAAGTAATTGCAGCAGGTGTGGGAATCTCTCTTGCGATTAATGGCAATTTCCTGGGCCCGATACTTTTTCTGCTAATATTCAATATTCCTCATATCCTGTTGAGGTACAACCTCACCTTCATAGGCTATAATACCGGAAATAAATTTCTTCAGAATCTTGCAAAGAGCAATATAATGGACAAGCTTACAACCGGGGCATCCATTCTTGGATTAATGGTGATCGGGGCAATGCCTGCCACATTAATGCCTATATCCACTCCATTGAAAATAGGGACATCCGATTCCCAGGTGGCTGTACAAGGCATACTTGACCAGCTCGCACCCGGGCTGTTGCCCCTCGCCCTGACTTTCCTGGCATTTTATCTGGTAAGGAAGAATGTAAAGACCACCTGGCTTCTTCTGGGTGTCCTTCTTCTTGGTTTTACCGGAAGCATAATACATGTATTTGCATAGAAAACTTATCCGAAAATTATGCACGGAACAGGTGTTTCTCCAGGTATATCGATAGGAACTGCGATCATTTTCAGAAAATCGCTGAATACTCTTTCCGGTATCGAGCTTGACAGTGACGAAACGAGAAGCGCGGAAGCTGTCAGGTTTGACCAGGCAGTTGCCGCTTCAGTCGATGAGATAGAAATTATGAAGGAAAATAATAGAAATGAGCTCAATCTGACTGAAATTGCCATACTTGAAACGCAGATAGAATTCCTCTCTGATCCACAGATAAGATCAGATGTTCTTGAAAAAATAAGTAAAGAATCCAAAACTGCAAATGATGCATTAATTGAAGTCATTGGCGCTTCCGTTAAAATTTTTGAGAATCTTGATGATGAGTACATGAAAGAACGGGCAGGCGATATTAAGGATATTGGAGGCCGGATCTTGAAAAACCTGAATCCAGTACAGAAACAGGATTTCAGTGAATTGCCTGAAAACTCAATTATTATTGCTGATGATATTACCCCCTCTGATGCCATATCGCTGGATGTTTCCAGGGTAACGGGAATTGCGACAGTAGCAGGAGGAAGGACTTCCCATACTGCCATTATCGCAAAGGCAAGAGGAATACCTGCCGTAGTGGGGTGCGGAACCGGGTTAATGACAGCCGGAAATAATGATACTGTACTTATTGACGGTTCCTCCGGAGAGGTTATCATCCGTCCCGATCAGACAGAAGTGAAGGAATTCATATCAAGACAACAAAAATACAGTACAGAACTGGCATTTCTGAAAAGCCTGAAAGAGCTTCCCGCGGTTACAGCCGACGGCAAAATAATCAACCTGTTCGGAAATATTTCAGGACCCGGAGACCTTGAAAGGTTATTCGGATACGGAGGTGAAGGTGTCGGATTATTCAGGACCGAAATGCTTTTTATGGACAGGAATTCAATGCCTGATGAAGAGGAACAATTTCACTTTTACAAGGAAGTAGCAATAAAATCCTTAAATAAACCTGTGACAATCAGAACTCTTGATATCGGAGGCGATAAGCAGCTTCCTTATCTAGGGATCTCCTTTGAAAATAATCCGTTCCTCGGATACAGGGCTATCCGGCTGTGCCTTGACCAAAAGGATATTTTCGTGTGTCAGCTCAGGGCTATTCTGAGAGCCAGTGCCTTCGGGAATCTGAAGATCATGTTCCCGATGATAAGCAATATTTCAGAAGTCAGACAGGCCAGGGAATGCGTCCGGATGGCAATGGATGATTTGTTGCGGACAGGAATTGAATTTGATAAAGATATTGAGATTGGCATAATGATTGAAATCCCATCTGCAGCTCTTATGGCTGATCAACTGGCAAAAGAGGTCAGCTTTTTCAGTATTGGAACAAACGATCTTTGCCAGTATACTCTGGCAGTTGACAGGATGAATGAAAGAGTTTCAGCGTTGTATACTCATTTCAATCCTGCGGTACTGAGGCTGATTCATTATACCATTGAACAGGGACATAAGCATAAGATACATGTTGGTCTCTGCGGAGAAATGGCTTCTGATCCCATGGCTACAATATTGCTTCTTGGAATGGGACTGGAGGAATTCTCTGTTAGCGCTTCTTCCATTCCCGTTATAAAAAACATTATCAGGCATACTGATATTTCAAAAGCTGTAAAGGTTTTTAACAGGATTCAGGAAATGGACAGTTCCGAGGTAATAACAGGTTATTTAAAAGAGATTAGCAAATGATTGTAAAAGATTATACTATAATTGATCCTCACGGAATGCATGCAAGGCCCGCTGCCGCCCTGCTGAAACTTGCAAGGCAATTCAGATCGGAGGCAGGTCTGAAAAAAGACGGAAGAACGGTCCAGCTTAAAAGCATGCTGAACATCCTTGCACTGGCAATAAAATACGAAGATACCGTTACCGTTATAATTGAAGGAGAGGATGAACAATTGGCTGCAGAGGCCATGGAAACCTTTTTCAAGGAGGAGATGAAAAAATTTTAACACTGCCCGGAAAATGAAAATCACAATCACCGTAAGCGAACATGAGTTTGACAGGACAGCAGCATGGCGGATTATAGCCCAGATGCTTGTAAAACCCGATGCTGTTATTGGTCTCTCCACAGGACAGACGACAAAGGAGATGCATGAGATAGTCGCAAAAATTTATTCTCAATATCCCTTTGATGTCTCACGTATCACATTGTTTAATGTTGATGAGCTGACCAATCTTCCGAGGGAATATTCAGGAAGCTGTTATACAATGATTCTTAATCAGCTGGCAGCGCCGCTTCGCATTCCGGAGGAGAATTTCATTATGCCGCCAACAATGTCTGACGATTTTGAGGCAGAATGCAGGGTGTTCGAGAAGAGGCTTGAAGAGCGAGGGGGAGCAGATCTGCAAATGCTGGGTATTGGCACAAACGGCCATATCGGGATCAATCAGCCGGGAACCCCTTTTGAGAGCGAAACATGGGTGTCACCAATGGACCCTGACTTTGAAGCAAGGGTAAGGCGTGAAACAAATGTGCCTCCTGAAACAATACTGGGAGGATTGACTCGTGGAATAAAAAATATAATGCATACCCGGAAAATAATACTCATAGCCAAAGGCGCCCACAAAGCTGAGATCATTGAAAAAGCGCTTCTCGGACCTGTAACTACCGATATTCCGGCTTCCGTTCTGCAGCTTCATCCGGATTGCGAAGTGCTCCTGGATGCCGCAGCGGCTTCCCGGATAAAAAGTAAAATTAAATTAAATTAAAATATTAATAATGAAAGTAAAACAATTACTGGCTTCTGTTGTATTCTTACTCTTTAACCTCGGAGCTTTTTGTCAGGATCAGCATTATCAGCCGGCAACCCTTGAACCTGGAGCCCAGGCCCCCGATTTCAGCCTTATTGGCACTGATGACAAGATCCATCAGCTTTCTGATTTTGCGTCCTCAAAAGTCCTTGTTGTTGTTTTCAGCTGCAATCATTGTCCCACGGCCCAGGCTTACCAGGGTCGCCTCATGGATATTTATAATAAATATACCCCAAAAGGTGTTGCACTTGTTGTTATTTCACCAAACAGCTCCAAATCGCTGAATTTGTGGGAACAAGGCTGGTCGGACCTTGGCGATGATCTGGAAGATATGAAAATACGGGCAAGGGACAAGGGATATAAATTCCCTTATCTCTACGACGGTGATGATCAGAAGGTATCAATTGCCTACGGACCAGCAGCCACACCTCATGCCTTTGTATTCGACAAAAACAGAAAACTTCAGTATGCAGGATGTATAGATGAGTCAATGGAGAATGGTAAGGCTGAGACCCTGAAACAAGCAATTGATGATGTCCTGGAGGGCAGAAAAGTTGAAACTCCGGTCACAAAAGTTTTTGGTTGCTCTACTAAATGGGCATGGAAGACTGCCGAAACAAACAAGCTTTATAAGCAGTGGTCTGAACTGCCTGTTACTGTTGAGAATATTGATGCAGCAGGAATAAAAGAACTCATCAGGAACAAATCCGATAAGCTGAGGCTGATAAATGTATGGGCATCATGGTGCGGCCCCTGTGTCATGGAATATCCTGATCTTGTGACCATTGATCGTATTTACCGCAGCCGTAATTTTGAATTCATTTCTATCAATGCAGACAAGTTGTCGCGGAAAGATAACGTGCTGAAATTTCTTCAGAAGAACGAGGCCTCCAATCAGAACTTTATCTTCAGCAGTGACAACAATACCGAGCTTGTCGGGGCAGTGGATCCGCAATGGACTGGTGCCTTGCCCTATACGCTTCTGATCGAACAGGGAGGTAATATAATATACCGACTCCAGGGCCCTGTCGATATGGTGGAAATGCGAAAGCTGATTGTGAATAACAGGTACATTGACGGAGTGAAATAATCCCTCTCGTCGATTAATTCACATCGCTTCGCGGGAGAGAAAAGGAAGAATAAGATCCTTGTTTATCTCGTCAACAATCAGGTCAGCTTTTGAGAGATCCTGCTGCCCGGAATTTTTATTTCTGTATCCGATACATTTCATTCCGGCTCTTTTTGCAGCTATTGTTCCGCTTTCCGAATCTTCTATCACGAGACAATAAGAGGGATTCATTTTAAGCAATTCCGAAACTTTCAGGAAAATATCAGGTTCAGGCTTACTTCTTTCCACTTCATCTCCGCTTATCCAGATTGTAAAATATTTCCTTATTCTGATTTTTTCTATTACCGCCTCGATGAATTGCCGGGGTGAAGATGATGCTATAGCCAGTGGAATATGCATCATTTTCAGAGATTCCAGCAATTCAGGTATTCCACCGACAGGGTCATAATCCGTTTCCTTAAGCAAATTGAGTTTTAGAGTCATTTGCCTCTCAGTCAGTTCGTCATAACCAAGGGTCAAAGGGTATTCTTTTTTTATCTGTTCCCACATGGCCTTATTTGTCCAGCCGACAAACCTGTCAAAATAATCTCCCGGCGGCTGAATACCTGATTCTTTCAAAATTCTGGTGTCAGCCAGCGCATGCAGTGGCTCAGTATCAATCAATACCCCGTCAAGATCAAATATTACAGACTTTATTCCCATCAGCAACCTGTTTATGATCAGCGATTAATTGAACAAATGTTTTGGTTTACCCCGTGAAGACACAACTGACAGGTTAAGGAATCTGTAAGTGGGTTTCCATGGAAAATTAGTGAAGTCATATGTATTTTAATATTGATGTTCAGTTAGTTAGTTATAGTTTCCCCTCCTTTTGAAGGAGGGGTGGCCGCAGTAGTATGATGATCAAAGTATTGCAAAATCTGGATGCGGCCAATCCCGTCCCTACACCTATCGCGAGCTATCAGGTCAGTGGGATGTTATTCCAATTCCGTAAACCCCTGCTATTTCTTCTCAAAGACATTTCCTTTCTTATCTGTTGCCACCACCCAGCGGAAGCCGGCAATAATAAGCATATTCTGGGTTGCATCACCGAAAATCCCTGCACCATGCCCCATATTCATATAGATCATTCGGTAATCGGTGTTGGTCCAAACTACGGGGAAGTCACCATCGGGCACGATATCCTTCAGCCCAAGCGGATAATTATCAGGTGACAGGGTCACAAGAACCTTGATATTCTTTCTTTCCCTCGGGCTTGGTTTCCACTGGTACCATTCATTGATCGGGGAAATAAAAGAAGAAGGCAATCCTTTAGTTACAGGATGATCAACATCATCGACAACCAGTTTGGCAGGCATAGCAGGCCAGTTGTTCCTGTAAAAGACCCCTCCTCCGAGGAAATCCAGGAGCCATGGCCATTTTGTACTCTTATCATTATACGCTGCAACATGAAAGCCAAACCATCCTCCCCCCTCTTCCATATATTTCCGAAAAGCATCACGCTGTGCTTCTCCATGAGGAAAATCATTGAGCATCATTACAACAGAGTAATCCTTCAGGTCTGGTCTCAACAGATCATTCATGCTGCTCGTAGTATCAAATACAAAACCGTTTCCGGCCGTAAGATCCCTGAAAAATTTTATTGCCTCGAATGCAAATTCAACATGATCTTTTTCAACATGTGTAGAATAAAATGCAAGTACTTTAAATCGTGGAAACTGCGCACATGATGTCTGAAATGAAACAAAAAACAGTATTGCTGTCAAAGCCAAGTACCTGTAATTTTCGAACCATAGTTATATTGTTTGTGATTATTTCAATTTTTGAATTAAGAAAAATATTCCAGATATTCGGGAAGTCCGTATGCATTACACAAACCGCGATACTCTTTAAGAAGCTGATCATTAAATGTGATTCCCTTGTCTTTTCTTGCCCTGGAGGTTTCATATTCTTTTTCACCTGCGGTATAGATCCTGTTGTGGCCCGGCATTTTCTTCGAGGCTCTCAGTTCACGGAGAATATCCCCGGTTGTCTTTTTAAAACTATCCACCTCAGTGAAGGCATTTATGTCGATTGCTATAAAGAAGTGGCCCAGAGGATAGGGAGCCGGCTTTCCGTCTTTGAATCCTGTCAGCATTTTCATAAATGCTCCCTGCTGCAGGGCAGATGAGAGTATCTCCACAACGGTTGCATATCCATAACCCTTATATCCGGCAGTTTCTTCCCCAATTCCACCGAGTGGTGTCAGCGATGCATGCCCGGCCACCAGGTCATCAAGAACTTCCGATGAACTGGTTTTGCTCTGTCCATTCTCCCCTATTACCCAACCGGCAGGCATCTCTTTTCCTTCTCTCGCATAGAGTTCAACCTTACCACGCTGGATTATTGAAGTAGCACAATCGAGTAAAAAAGGAAAATCCTCATCAGTGGGCATTCCGAAAGTCAGGGGATTCGTCCCTAGCATACCCTCAACGCCAAAAGTGGGAGCAATGGCAGGACGGGCATTAGTGCCGGTGACGCCGATCATATTTTCCCGTACTGCCATTAGTGCATAGTAACCGGCAAAGCCGTAATGTGTTGAATTGCGAACGGCGACCATCCCCATGCCATATTTATGGGCCTTGTCTATAGCCAGCTTCATGGAACGGGATGCTATAACATGGCCCATTCCATTATGACCATCCACCACAGCTGTAGCAGGCCCTTCCCTTACTATTTCAAATTTGGTAACCGGATTGAGGATGTCCTGCTTTATACGATCCAGGTAAATATGCTTCAAACGGTTTACTCCGTGCGAATCAAACCCGAATTTATCAGCTTGTATCAATACATCACTGACAATTGCTGCGTCTTCCAATGGGATACCTGCTTTCACAAGAATATCCGCAATAAATTTCCCTGCTACTTCAAAAGAGATTAACCTGGTTGCCATTTTAATATTTTTTTGTACAAAGATATATCTTATCAAAATATTAATAATAAGATCGTCCCGGTTGCTTGTTTATTCCTATTTACCGGCTGCCCAAAGTATTGCGTTGCTAACCATAGTTACGAACTGAGAATTTTTCAGAAGGCTGGCGTCATGACCCATCAGAAAGTATACATTCCTTGCCTTCTTCTTTTCATTTACCCATACTACCGGATGATCTCCCATTTTAATATCTGAACGCGGGGTATATGTCGACTCGTCAACAGAAGCAAGGACATGCACATTCGGACGGGGATCCTTGTTGAACGTGTACCACTCATCGTCATCGATTACGAACCAGGGAGAAACCCCTTTCATCACAGGATGTTCTCTGTCCTCGACATTCACCTTGGCCGAGGCAGTTGCAGCTATATAGTTATCAAACCTGATACCTCCTAAAAAATCAGAAAACCAGTTCCACATCTTGTAACCGTCAAACTCCCCCAGAAGTGAGGCATGATGGAATCCTACCCATCCTCCCCGTCCTTCGTCAATGTATTGAACAAAAGCAGCCATGGCAGTCTCATTCCAGGTGTAGGGAGGGTAATTCAACTGAATTATGACCTTATATTCCGACAACATCTTTTCGTTAATGTCATTGGCATGATTAATAACCGTTATCTCAAAATTCTTTTCAGAAGCAAATTTATTCAGCCAGTCGAGAGCTGCGACAACAAAGCCCTCATGCTGTCCACCCCGTTCTGTGAGCACGAGCGCCTTGAACTGCGGCTTTTTGGCAATGCAGTTGGTTCCCATGGCCAGCAGACCGGCGAAAAACAGAACCAGGAAAACAAACCTTTTAAATGATTTCTTCATAATTTAATTATTGAAAGTTTATTGATGTCCTATATTATTTATTTTTTCCATTGGAATATTATTTGCGATCACTTAGCAGATGACATTGCAGCAACTGCCTGGAGGAACCAGCCGGTATGCGGGATCCATTGTTCGCTCCACCTCCACTCATTGCCATTATCCTCCATCTTGAAATCTATGCCGGTACCATCTCCATTCCCGTCTTTCCCTGTTATCCCGTTTGATATTCCTCCTCTTCCCGATCCATGCCCAAACATAGAGCTCATATAGGGTACATTATTCTGACCGTATCCATACATCATACAGATATTGTATGGATTGCAGCCCATGATCCAGGATACGAGGTTACCGGCATAATCAGCCAGCTCCCGGTTAACTCCAAAGGCAGCCTTCCCCGGATAGACCAACCGTCCGCCGACTATTGCAGCTGCAGCCAGTGATCCCAGCCTGGCATCTTCACCCTGCCACCACCAGCCGCTCTCATTGTCATGAGGAATAAAGAAACCGTTTTTGACCTTACCCTTGAATAAAAAACTCTGCCTGGGATATCCGAAAGGATTCGGAACTTCAGAAGTGATTTTAAGGTTATAGTCCAATGCCTTCTTTATTGTACCCAGGGCCAGCTCCCGGTATCTGCCGACAGTTTCGGCATCAAGATACCTGGCCAGTGCAATTACCGGTAATCCAGCATCAGCGGCATGCCAGAAGGGACGATTTGCATCATTTGAAAGAAAATAACCGTCAGGTGTCATCCTCTTTGCCAGGTTATCAGCCCGTTTTCTGGCTTCATCCCTGTAAGAGATTTTCCCGGTCGCAATCCATAGTTCAGAGGCAGCCATCAGTGCACAGTAGTCATCTATGATATTATCTTTCCCATCATCGGCATATTTTGTGCTGTTCACCTGGAGATGCGCGAAGGCCCTCTCCGCAGCATCCAGGTATTGCTGCGACGTAAAATCGCTGCTTCTGTGCCAGCCTGAAACTCTGGCAAGTGCCGCAATTGCCATTCCTCCACCCTCACGGAAAGCACACTGGTAATCTGAAGTGGTTTTACTGTCAGCCAAAAGCCCTACAACACGCCTGGCTTTGGGGTCCTTGTCAAAATAGGTAAAAACAGTCATATAGAAATAACCTTCCGGTGAGAGGGACCTCATTAGATAATCTGCACCATACAGTGCTTCATTAATGAGAGCATCCTTTGCATTGATTGATTCCAGAAGGGTTGTGTTTGTTTCAACAGTATTCGCCATTGCCCATGTCACCATAGGAGTCTGCTGTGGAAGCATGAAATTTGTGTAGGCAAGGTGCGAGAAGTATTTGCTTATATCTCCCGAGGCATCACACCAGCCGCCATGAAGATCGACTGTCTTATTGCTGCCATAAAGCAGTATGCTCCTGTCGGCTTCCTGCTCCTGGGGAGAGCTGGCTCGCTGGTGATAAAAGAAATTGATTATGGCGGGAATGGCAATCGTCCCAATCTCTTTACTGCCGATCCTGAAATCGTACGAAGAGTATTCCTGCCCCCCGGTCCTGACCACAATTTTATAATTTCCTGCTTTCCTGAATTCTGAAAAATCTGCCCTCGCATAATAGAGGTCAGGAGACCATTCCATAACCTGTATACCCTTTCCCAGGCTGCCTGAAAAAACTTTATCGAAAGTCAGGGCATCCTCTATATCGAATGAAGCTGACTGGGGCAGTGGTTCATTGCTCTTTACAACAGCTGTTTTGGGTCCGTCCAGATCATATGCCACCTGGCTGGAGAAAACTGTAATTTTCTCACCGAGCGACCTGTCAAGATCTCTTTGCTCCTTGTCAGGTACCGGAGAAGCTGCCCAGAGGATAGCATCCCGCATAAGGATTTTAAAATTTGGATCTTTACAGGCAGTTGTATCATGCCCGATGCCAATATAGACTGCCCTGTCGTATTTCGGATTAATCCAGATCATAGGATGGTCGCCCATAGGGATCTCCTGCCTGTACGAAGTCTCATCAGCTGTGGCCAGCACATGGACATTCGGTCTGGGACTACGGTTAAACTCATACCACTCATCATAAAAACTGAAAGATGCGGGAAGGTTTTTTGTCACAGGATGGGATCTGTCCTCGACAAGAATTGTACCGGTCTGCTTTTTTGGGTGGGGCGAATATATAATATCGCCCATTAGCTTTTCAAACCACATCCAGTAAGGAACATCAGTACCTTTGAACTGGGTGCCCGTTAATCCCGCAGCATGAACACCCACCCATCCCTTTCCCCGGGAAATAAAATGTTGCAAAGCCGCCTGCTGGGAAGGAGTCATATCAAAGGGAGCCAGGTGCATCTGAACAAATACCTGGTATTGAGACAGGTTTTCATCATTTATTAATGAAGCATCCCGTGTATAGTAAACCTCAAAATTATTTTCAGCTCCCATCTTCTCAAGAAACCCTTTGGCCTCCCTTATCATAGGGTCATGGTCAGGATCGGCAGACGCTACTACAAGGACCTTGAATGATGGTTTTTGAGCAGTTGCGATGCCTGTCAGGATAAAATAGAAGAGAGTTAATGCCAAAAGATTCAGCAAGGCCTTAACAGGGCTGTTTTTCATATTCTTCATATTGAGAAAAGTGTAAATAGCTGTACTTAATTACTGATTATTGCTTATTTCAACAGAATAAAGGGCAGAGCGTCCTGAAATGAAAAGTGTATTGTTATCCCTGCCACCAAATGCCATTGTTGAGGGTCGTTCCGGAACTTTTATCATACCCTTCTCCCTTCCAAATTTATCATATATATAGATTTCTCCATCTGCGATATAGACGTTGCCTTCCTTATCCGTTACTACACTGAATTCACCCTTTTCAGCGAAATAGGTCAGATTTGAAAGATAACCACCGGGATCTACATCCAGCCTGACTGTACGCTTATCATATTCATCACACGTATAAAGCGGCTTTCCGGGTATAGCCCGGACCAATGAAACGGCTCTTGCAAGATCGTAGCATATAGGGATTATCGTTACTCCATCCGGTGCCACAAAACACTCATCATTCCTGGCCACGGTAACCTTGTTGAAATCATGATAATCCCTCCATCTGTTTGAGGGATACAGAGCCTTCTGAACATTAACTGCAGAGGCCATAGGATTCTGAATTAACTCTTTAATGGTCTCATCAGGATTGACAGGATCCAGAGAATAGGCAAGGGTGGTAAAACCCGAGTTACCCCACATGCTGAATGATGTGCCTGATGCATCGGGGGGATTTGTAAATGTTTCCTGTTTGCCGTTTATAATAAGTCCTGGCTGGGGATTATATCTGAAGACCACCAGAAGATTATCTTTTGAATCGCAGGCCAGGGAAAGCGGCTCCCATGGATAATCGGCAAGAAGGGTAAGGGCTTTCCTGGCGGCTGACCATTTGTAGATCCTTTTCATTCTCTGCTCACAGAAATATATATTCCCCTTGGAGTCGTTGCACATCCCCTCGGTAAACTCAAATCCACGGGCCAGCATTTTGATGTGCCCTGATGATCCGGATGGTCTGCTTTCAGTATTTCTCTCACCGATATACAACCTGGCAAACTCGACAGGACGTACCTCTGTATTGGAATTAATATCAAACAGCGGATTGTCGGTGGTATATTTTACCTGACTGTAATTATGCACATTCAGCAACTCAATGTTTTTGCAGTCCCATGTACGTATGGAGTATGGATAAGGCGTTTTAACACGTATCACACGGAACATATACAAATTTGCGAAAACCAGGTTACTGCACTCATTAATCTCCAGAGGCTGGCATTCAGCTGATTCCCTGCTTTCCTCTTCAAGCTGGAGTGCATAAATTTTCCAGTTGGATACATTACTGAATCTTACCTCATTCCTTACGTGATGCTCGACGGACATGGCATAAATGCGTGAAGCTGTCGATGTATTTGATACATATGTTCCGGAAGTGGCATAGCTGTTCGCTGTCCAGATATTTTTAAATATACCGCCACCGCCGTCAGTTATCCATAGGCTCCAGTACTGTGTATCCCATGCGGGATCAGGTCCAGGAATCGGAGATGGCTTCTTTCCCTGATTGCCATACCCTCCCCAGGGCACCCAGGGTCCTTTTTTCATTGAGCCATGACCTCCAACGAATTTAACGTCGTCCAGAAGAGATCCACTGCCAGCCATCCATTTGCAGGCCACTGCCCGGTAATTGTATTCGCCGGTCGAGATCCCGATACCTGTAACAATATTTGTACCTCCCTGAGGAACCTCAATCATTGGCGTTGGCGCACCAAATCCGCTGAAGAAAAATGTACTCTCTCCCAGAATAAGCTGTGTCGCAATCGGATGAAGTCCAATCAATACGGTATTGGATTTTAGTTTAATTGTCTCACTGATACGATATAAACCCTGTGGAAAATAAAGAGTCGGATATTTCTCAATGGCTTCCTGTATAATTTTGGTATTATCAGTCTCTCCATCGCCCTTCGCACCCAAGTCTCTCATATTGACCCATGATTCCATTGATGGAACTGAAGGTATATCTGACATTTTCCCGGGAGGAAGTTCCTTTAAAACTTCGGTATTGAACGTTGTCTTAATTTCAGGAATTGAATCCAGACCGCCGATCTGCAAACCATAGGTGTACTTTTCAATATTATAGATCGCTGATGGTCCAATTGTAGTCTGATTGCCCTTCAGGTATTTTACCAGTACAGGCACATTCCGGCAGACCACATTCCTGAGATTTATCTGCATACTGGCATTGCCTTCATCGTCAAAAGATATAGCAGGACCCTTGATATTGAGGAAGGTGCAATCCTCCATAAATAGTTTTTCCCAGTAATTACTGTCGACTTTAATTACCTCGGGTACATTTTTTACAGTCATCCTCACTATGGTCAGTCCTGCCTGTTGGGTCTTGATAGCTGCAATACGCTGGCCTTCAAACCAGGTATCGAGCATCATAAACTGCCAACCAGGTGAGGCCTTGGTGGTATAAATGCCGTAATCGCCTCCAAAAAACCTGACATCTTCCATTTCATTTCCGATATCAAATAACCCGGCTTTCCCCTTTCCGATGAAAATATCACAGTGGGATATAAAGCTGTGTTGTGCAAAATGGGTCCTCAGTGCAACAGCCTCGGGATTACCATCTTCAATTTTAAGGTCGACATTGCTAAGGGCACTGTAGAAAGTGCCGGCACCTGCATCATTGACATGTTTGCCGGATTCCGGAACGCTGCTGGTAAACCAGAACATATAATTAGCCTTTCCCTTGTCAGATGACACGGGTTCCTGGTATCCCGGAGTATTCTTCCTTAGTACAATTAAGGGACGTTTTTTCCCATAGCCTATTATCCTGATAGCTGCAGGAATATATATTGTACGGGAGATTGAATAAGTGCCTTCCGGAATAAAGATTATCCCAAAATTATTTTCAAGCTTCAGCTTGTCAATAGCCTGCTGAAGCAGCATGGAAATATCACTTTTACCATCAGACGAGATCGCATAATTATCAGGCGTAAAATAAACAGCCTCGGGATCATCCGGTTTAAGCAAATAATACGATTTCCCCGGAGGCTCTGCACATCTGCCAGAAATTGTACCTGCGAAAAAAAGGATAATCAGTAAAAGCAAACTCTTCTCTCTCATAATTGGGCATTATATGGCATTAAGATTAAATGCAACCTGCAAAAAATCAGATAAATTTAGTGCAATTAAACAAAATAGGAACCAGAAATTAGTATAAGCCCGGCACGAATAGTTCAACTTTAAGTTTTTTTAACATGATCCATACCAATTGGAGAGCCGGTCAATTATATTATGTAACCTTATTGGCTTTAATAATTCGATTTTATTTACGAGGTTTAAAAATATTTCATTCCGTTTTTACCAGCATTTTTCCCTTGTTTTTACCACTGAAGAGGCCAATGAAAGTTTCAGGAAGCTTATTAAAGCCATTAACAATGGTTTCGGTATATTTCAGACTGCCATCATCAACCCAGCCGGTCAGCTTTTCCAGGGCTTCATCAAAACGGTCTGTAAAATTTCTGACAAGAAATCCCTGCAGCATTACACTTTTTGAAAGAAAAACAGGCAGAATTGCAGGACCGGTGGAGATCCTGGTATTATTATATTGTGATATCTGGCCGCAGAGTACGAATCGGGAATGATTATTAAGATTGGCTACGACTGCATCAGTAATCTCTCCCCCAACATTGTCGAAATATACATCCACACCCTTAGGGCAGATGGCAGAGATATCTTTCCTGAGCTTCCCGGAAACTTTATAATTTATTGCGGAACTAAATCCGAATTGATCCTTAAGCATGTTGCATTTTTCATCACTCCCGGTAATTCCAACTACTTCAGCTCCTTGAAGTCTGGCAATCTGACCTGCCACAATGCCGACAGCTCCCGCAGCACCTGATATTACAACTGTTTCTCCGGATTTTGGTTTGCCAATCTCCGTCATTCCGAAATAAGCCGTCAGGCCTGGCATACCGAGTATCCCAAGGTGGTAACCGGGAGGGAATGAACTGGTGTCTACCTTTCTGAGGTTTTCAGCCTTCTCAATGATATAGGTTGCCCATGGCAATGTCCCGACAACGCTATCTCCAACCTGAAATGACTTGCTGCGGCTCTCCACCACCTTTGCCAATACTCCGCCCTTTATAGGCTCATCGACGTTAAAAGAGGCAGCATAGGATTTCATGCTACTCATTCTCCCCCTCATATAAGGATCAACAGAAAGATACCAGGATTTAAGCAGCACCTCATCATTATTCAGTTCCCCAAGCATTTTTGACTCGGTTCTGAAATTTCCTTCAACCGGAAAGCCCACAGGTCTGGATGCTAATACTATTTGTCTGATTTCCATTATTATTTTATTTACCATTGACACTTTAAACAAAGTTTTTTCAATTATGGTTCATTTAGCCCCTAACTGAACTTTTTGTCAAAGCGCTTGTTAAACAAACCATTTCAGATATAAATTTAAATTCAAAATTATGAAATCAGGTATTCTGTTTAAAAGTCTGTTAATATTTACAGCTTTAATAGGTCTTTCGTCCGCAGCCGGAACAATGAGCCCTGCCTCATCCATAAGAGAGGAGACTGTCACCTATACCGCTAACGGAGTCACTATGAAGGGATATGTAGCCTATGACAGTAACGTTAAGGGGAAACGACCTGCAATTGTCATAATCCCGGAATGGTGGGGATTAAATGACTATCCTAAAATGAGGGCAAGGATGCTTGCTGAATTGGGATATATTGCAATAGCAGCTGATGTGTATGGTGAAGGAAGGATTGCCCCGGATCCAAAAGAGGCCCAGATGTTTACAAGTCCTTTCTACAAGGAACCTGAACTGGGAAAGATCAGGCTGGAGGCGGCAGTGAAAAAGGTAAAAGAATTCAGTCAGACCGATCCTGATAATATTGCTGCCATTGGATATTGCTTCGGAGGATTCGTGGCATTAAATGCTGCAAAGCTTGGGTCCGATCTCAAGGGAGTTGTTAGCTTCCATGGCGGCCTTACGGGGGTTCCTGTCAGGAAAGATCTGTTAAAGGCAAAAATCCTTGTATGCCAGGGAGGTGCCGATAAATTCGTACCCATTAGTGATTATAATACACTTAAGCACCAACTCGATTCAATCGGGGCGGATGCTACTTTTAAGATCTACCCAAATGCCACTCATGCCTTTACAAACCCTGCTTCAACAGAAACCGGAAAGAAGTTCGATATGCCAATAGAATACAACGAAAAGGCTGATAAGGAATCCTGGAACGAGATGAAGGTCTTTCTAGCCAGAATTTTTAAGAAGTAACGATCTGCATTGATCTTCGACATCTGTGGGAAACCTTTAGAAGTTCCCGCAGATTTCACTGATTTTTGCCAAATATCGGCATGAATATTAGTTCTGTTGGTTCATCCCAACTGATTCATCCTTGCGAAAGTCTTTTGCAATTCTTCGGCTCCGACTTTGGATAATGCTTCGGTATAGCCAAATGTAATTTCAGTTTTTCCCTCTCTCAACTGCCTGAATACATCCACCAAAAAATCTTTTACAGGCGGTGCATGGTCATGTATACCCTTACCTCCCAGATCAGTGTTCAGGGCAGGAGGTATTATTTCGATTACTTCAATATTATCAGGCTTCACCAACTGACGAAGCGAAATGGTAAATGAGTGAAAGAATGCCTTTGAGGCACAATACACAGGGACTTTAACAATAGGAACAAATGAAAGCCCTGAAGTGATATTGATAATAGTATCAAGTGATTTTAGCCTGAGAAAAAGTGAGGATAGGTGAACCGGAGCTTCAACATTAATAGCTATTTCCTCCTTTGCCCTTATGAAAAAATCTTCATCGGATATTGACATCCACTGCTGAATACCAGCATTGTTAACTAAAACATTCAGGTCACTGTGTTCGTTTGATATCCAGCTGAAAAGTTTTTCTCTTTCCGGTGCTACAGACAAATCAATTCTCTTTGTTATTACCGAAGGAAACTTATCATGAACCTCCTTCAGAACGGATTCCCTCCGGCAACAGACAATAACCGTGTTATTCCCGCCCGCAAATGCTTCTGTAAGCCCGAGTCCTATACCCGATGCTCCTCCTGTTATTAAAATTTTATTTCCTGATAATTTCATGGCTTTCAGTTTAAAAGTTTTTTATCTGTAAAAAAAAGATTCTAAACAGTTATATCAAATTCGCCCAGGGTAAGAGGATATTGACCATATTCCCTGACAAGTTTTACAATAAAGTCATATGTTTTTCCTGAAACATCACTCGACACGGAGTGATCGGACTGGAAAATAAAACCTCCGTTTTTACCTGCATTCAGTTTCTTTAGGGTCTCTCTTTTTATAATATCCAGATCTCCCGCTTCCCAGATCTGAATATCGTTATTTCCGCAGTATCCTATCTTATCTCCGTATCTTTTCTTTAGTCTGACCGCATCCATATCTGCCTTTACCTCAAGGGGATTATAGGCATCTAGTTTCATATCGATAAAATCTTCGAAAATGGCGTTTACGTTTCCGCATCCATGGTAAATTACAGGAAGATTATTCCTATGGCATTCTTCGATCATCGCCTTAACCCAGGGCTTAAAATATTCTCGCCAATATTCAGGGTCAAACAGTAAAGATTCTTTATAAGCCACATCGCCCCATATGACAAAACCGCTAAGCAGACCGTCAGACGCCTTAATCTGTGCCTTTGTGCTATCAAGATAAAACTGCCCGATCCTGTTAATGCAATTGCCAAGACGATCAGGGTACATGCCCATCCAGAACAGGCTATTTTCCTGACCAACAAGCCTCGTGAGGCATTCAGAGCACTCGATTATACTTCCGTAAACAGGAAAGTCGGCATAAAGCTTCCTTATCGTATCCATCCATGGAGGAGAGTTTCGTTCAAAACCATCACCTACTCCCGCTATCTGGTTATCTCCGGATGAAAAGAATCTGCGTGGATCAGCAGGATCGTCAAAATGCAACAATTCCAGCTTTTCAATGGTATCTGTATCAAAAGAGATAAATTCCGGCATTGGAAAATCAAATCGCTTACGCAGTGTTGCAAGAAATCCTGTTTTAATTATCACTTCCTGTTGATCCTCTTTTATTGTTTGAAAAGGGCGTATGAAAGGATCCATATTGGGTGTTGTCACAATAAGGTCAAGATCGTAATAGTCATAAGGGTTCGCATCGGGATGAAGCCCAAGTTCCTCCTGCCATCTTTTTACAAAGCTTCCCCAGAAGAAGTCACTTACCGGTATCCGGTCAGGCTCTTCATGCCTGAGGGCTTTGTTCACTCTTTCAAGCTTTGCCAGACATTTTTCACTTCGCTTCATATTTTTGTTTCGGTAGCTTTGATATTCAATTTGAAATATAGTAACAGATGAAAACCATAAATTCCTGTTAAATCAATCTATAGTGGCTTAAGATAGATTTTCTCTCCCTTTTTTGTATCAGTCTCGTAATATTGGGTATTAATTTCGAAAGTGCCCTTATCTGTAACGGCTTTCCCCCCTTTTTGCCATGGCATTTTTATCCTTAACCTTGACCCTGCCTCGCTGAGTATCTCTATGCTGCCCACTTTGCCTCTCTCGCTGGATGCGCTTACAAGAAATGCACCTGCAGCCCTTAAATTATGAAATTCCGCACTTTTCCCGCTCGTCCAGTTGGGAAAAAGCCGGATTGTGCCATCGTAGCTTTGTATAAGGCACTCATTGATCACCACAGGCAGGGCAAAGTTCTCAAACCATACGCCCATTTTATCCATAAACCCATAATCACCCTGATCATCATAGCGCCCATGAACCTGCATTACCCTGTCAGATGCCGTTCCATTCGGAAGTAGACAGTAGTTGATCTGACGCTTGAATTTTTCAAGATCGAGCATTCCTATCCTGGCTGCCTGCAAATTCTTGAATACAAGATCATTTCCCCCTTCATTCTGCTGATTTCTGAAAGTATTCCTGAGTATTTCGAGAGTTGCAGAATCAGAATGCAGACCATAATCCTCGCCGGGAAAGACAGTAATCAGGGCATTCGGTACATTATATACTACCTGGCTTTGTTCTCCGGGAACGGATACTATGACCTTCCCCCAATTTTCTGATTCAGCTGTCGGATATGCAGGGAAATTGTCCAGGATATCCCTGACATTATTGAGCAATTCTCCATCCTTCTCCGAAAGATCAAGTATTTTGCACGCCTTTTCATATGCCAGGAAGATGAATTTTACCATGGTCAGGTCAACAGTACAGTCATGATTGTACCGGAAGCCCGGCCGCAGGGCATACAATTCGGGAGGAATTGTAGGAAAAATATGATAGTTGGTATCGTTCCACTGAGCACCTCTGGCTTCAGGGCGTTTCATGTAGGCAACAAGAAATTCCACAGCTGCCTTCATGGGCTCAAAAGCCCTTGTTTTAAGAAATTCCCTGTCGCCGGAATAGAGATATTGCCACCATAAGCCCTGAACAGCCCAGGGTGTTTCGCATATTTCCCAACCCCAGTGCGGAACAGGATATGAGTTCATGGTCATATCCACAGGATAGGCACTGTGCGGGAAGTAGGCGCCCGGCAGATTATAGTATTCCCTGGCCCATTTTCTGCTGAGAGGCAACAGGAATTCGATAAGATTGACGTAGGGAAGGTTTTTCTCCAGGTGATTGCTTGAAAATGTCAGCCAGAAAGGTTGCTGTGTATTGTAATTCATGTGATAATCTCCATGCCAGGCAGTGCCAATGTTGTTATAGCTCCAGTTGGCAAATAACCCTGGAGTGTTTACACCGTCCTTAACTGAGCAATTGAAAAAGTATAAATTCTGATACCAGACTCTTTCAAGAAATGCATCCTGAAGGATAACTCCCGATTTTTCCCAGTATTTCTTCCATACCAGCGTCGAGGAATTCAGGGATGCTTTAAACGCTTCATCGGTTGGAGTTTCTGATGCCTGCAAATCATTGCTGACATTAGAGCTTAGTCCTTCTTCAAGAGAAACACATCCTACAAAATTATCCTTGTTTTCAAAACTGCCCTCCAGAAAACGCATCTTCTCAGGGTTCCCGTCCCAGTTGATCCTAATTGTTTTCTCCAGAGGAGAACTTACTTCAGCAGTAAGCCGGAATGCTTTATCTTTAGGATGACCTTTAGCCGGATCATATTTATCCGTTTCCTGGTATGGCAGTACTTGTCTGAATGACATTTGGCCTCTGGCAAGGTCTTCAGCACCTCTGTAAGACGGCAAATCTTTGCCTGATGGATCAGGAAGGACACGGATACGATCAAATATATTTTTCACAGGGTTTCCCCTGCTGTCTGCCAGTCTCATCCACAACTTATCCTCCTTCATATCTGTAAATAGCTGTAGCTTAATCTTCTTTCTGTCGGCTGTCAGCAGATACACTTCACATAGCCCGTTTGAGATATCCAGCTTATGCCCTAAAAGTTCAGCTTTCCTCAGGTCAAATCCAAGGAGTACCGATCCGCATGGAAAAGGCCTTGGATAAGGTTTACTGTAATTGTCAGCCGCCATCGCGCTGTAATCCCGGTACCAGGGATCGTCTGTCAGCAGGGCCAGGGTATCGGGTATAGCGCTGACTTTTTTGAAAACATAATCAAAGGTGCCTATTTTATCCCTGTGGTTCTCGGCTATGCGTATATCCCAAACATTATTATGACCGAAATAAATGACAACTCCATCGGGACGAGTCGTCACCACTACACCCATACCCCCGTTTCCAAGCAGTGCTCCCTCAAAAAAGTTTATTGCAGGTTTGTTGTATTTTACCGGATGAAGCTTTGCCCTGTCAAATGATGAAAACACTTTATCTTTTTCATTAATCTCCAGGCATCCGGAAAAGATAAGAACGGCCAGAAAAAAAATTACTGTTTTTCTCATCTGAATTCACTTTTACATGTATGGCGCCTACCTTACCGATCCAAAACGTTAGCGAAGGAGGGCACCGCGTGTTCTGTGGTTAATAAAGACTTTTCAAAAATGCCCTTACAATTAATACTAAAATAATTTTTCGCATTTCATTTTTTGACAAAACGATAAACTTTCACCGAGTGGGGAGGAATCTTAATAAATAGCGTGCTTTTATCCATTTTCAACTCCTTGTGTTCCCAAAGATCCCGTATCTTGTAATCTTCCAGTTTTAATCTTTCCGGTGTCCAATAGTTATCGCTGGCTTTTATGAGCACATTAAAGTCCACCTGTACCTCTTTCACTTCATCGCTCCTGTTCAGCAGACAAGCAGCCTTTTCATCCTCAGCCAGCCTTTTTATCCAGATTTCATAATCACCGTCGTCGCGGAAACAGAACCCCTGTTTTCCCAGGGTATCCTGATCCAGGGCAATAATTTCAGGATTGGTGAGGATCTCCTTCGTTTCCTCCGACATATTCTGCAGGTCGTTCCCCGCAATCAATGGTGCAGCCAGAATGCACCAGAGAGAAAAGTGTGTTTTATACTCATCAGGGGTCATACCTCCATTTCCGATTTCAAGCATGTCAGGATCGTTCCAATGGCCCGGGCCTGCATATTTTGAAAGATCCCTTTCCAGATCAAGAATAGCGATCATGGCATCCCATCTGTCGACAATATCTTCAGTGGTACGCCATAAATGACCTACATCCCCGGCCCACTCCCATGGCTTTGACGTTCCCCATTCGCAAAGGCTGAATACGGTTGGGCGACCTGCAGCATAAAGAGCATCGCGCATTGTTGCATAGGATGCCCTGGCATCCTGGGTTGTTGAGTTGCACCAGTCATACTTAAGAAAATCTACACCCCACTTTGCATATGTGAGTGCATCCTGATATTCGTGCCCTCTGCCTCCGGGACGTTCCTGACAGGTTTTTGTACCAGCACAGGAATAAATACCAAACTTTAACCCCCTGGAATGAACGTAATCGGCAAGATACTTAATACCATGCGGAAACCGCTCCTTATCTGCAACGATTTCGCCATTTTTGTCACGATCAACCTGCCAGCAGTCATCAATAACAATGTAGTCATATCCTGCATCATGCATCCCGCTACTAACCATTGCATCTGCCATTTGCATAATAAGCTTTTCACTCACATTGCAACCAAATTTATTCCAGCTGTTCCACCCCATAGGAGGTGTTTTGGCCAATTGCTCAAATTTCTGTGCAGCAACATTATAAAAGATGCATGAGGCTGCAATTGCAAACAAAAGGATTTTCTTCATAATTTATACTATTAAATATTACGGATCCTCCGGCTTAATAATCGTGTCTTTCAACGGGTATTGGCCATCAATCCTTTAATGGAGTTGATATCAACTTCAATCCCGGGATTAAACGAAGCAGAGTTCATATAGTTCAGGATTGAAATTTCAAGTTGCTTTGAAACAGGTCTCTCATCAATATTACCGGTAAAGTCAATGCTGCACACCATCAGCCTGCCTCCCCCTGTCCTGGTCTCGAAAGCCAGGGCAAGTCTCCTGTTCTCAAACCAGGTATCAATTGGCTGTATCAGAGGTCTTAGTTCCGCTGGGAATTCATTGATTATCATTGCCTGTGAATGCGAAACCGGATCCCACCACTGCCAGTTGCTGTGATATTCCGTAGGGAAATCGTTGAAAACCGGATTCTTTGGATCGCATAATATTCCAAGTGTATGGGGTGCCTGGTTATTTGTCCATGCAGTATTCCAGAAAATGCTTGAGAAACCAATTGCAACAGCTGCACCTTTATCCTTCCCAATCTGTCCGCAGGTGAGTAGCAGCACTGAACCTCCCTTACTGAGCTCGGCTTCCGCGCTTTTATCCAGCTTTTG
Organism: uncultured Bacteroidales bacterium; assembly: GCA_963789465.1. Lineage (GTDB taxonomy): Bacteria > Bacteroidota > Bacteroidia > Bacteroidales > VadinHA17 > LD21. Next base: position 92,265 of record CAWBLL010000013.1, on the reverse strand, counting down.
GGTCACAAGTACATTACCTGCCACTGTCTTCTGGATGGATGGGTAAACCCATATTTCCCATCTGTTCGTAAAGGTTGTTTTATCCAGAGTGATTTCAAATATAAGCTTCTGAGCCCTGTGAAAACCATCGAGGCTAAAGCTAACAGAACCTATATGAATGCAATTCCCTTTTTCTATCAGCTCTTTTGTAAAAGATTTACTGAAAACCGTATTCTTGTGGCTGTCAAGGATTCGACAAGTGATAGCCTGATTACGGAGCGGTTTTTCCCCGAAGTGGGCAATTTCTATTTCAGCGTCAAATGATTCATTATTCCGGTATATCATCTTCTTCATCCTTGCAAGAGGGACAGTCTGATTACAGAACATTCTGAATTCTTCGGGCCTTATATATCCTTTCGACTCAAAAAATGCATTAAGAACCCCAACCAGTGCAGTTCCCTGTCCTGGAAAATCGTTCAGCTGGAGTAAGTGGAAGCCTGCAAAACCCGGTGTCCGGAGAGCTGCTTCTATATCGGCTTTGTAACAAAGTGCCTGAAGTTTACCGGATGCCATCAGAAAATCTTCAGCCTGGTTTCCCATATGGTTTTCCACCAGTGTTTCCCTGAATATCTCAAAATTTGTTGGTTTCAGAACACCGGTATACTCAGGAATCTCTTTGAAATCCGGATAAGCGCACCATTGGCCAATCTCATGACTCACAACAGGTACAGTGAACTTCGAGACGTAATCGCTGTAATCAAAATCGGTTGAAGGTGGCCGGCTGTTTATTATACTTTTCAAACCTTCACCCCATCGCTGAATCCTCGGTTCAGGAGAAAGGTTATAATCATTTTCAGGAATAAAGGGCCATCCGGCGGCTGAGGTATACAAACGTCGGTTATCCTTTGACTTCCAATATGTTAAAAGCTGTCCCAGGTATTCTTCCTGGTTCTTCCCGGCAGGTTCATTACCATATGAGAGCATGCAGAATGATGGATGGTTCCCGTATTCCGCCATTATTTTATCACTTTCGCTATAGATAAACTTGTCCGTTGCTCCTCCCTCTCCCAGCTCAGATCCCTGATTTGCCCAGGATGAACATTCTATCTGAAAGTACATTCCTAGTTTGTCGGCGGCAATAAATGCAGCCTCAGGCGGACACCAGGAGTGAAACCTTATGGTGTTCAGTCCGTAATCCTTGCATGTCTGAAGTTCCTTGTGCCAGGACTTCACATCAGTTGGCGGATAACCGGTGAGTGGAAAGATACAGCATTCCAGTGTCCCTCTCAGGAATATTTTCTCCCCGTTCATGGTGAAGTTTGTTCCTTCGGTTTTAAAGTCGCGCATCCCGAAATCCTGTGAATACTGGTCTATCAGAGCTCCTCTGTGACCTTTTAGGTTTATAGTCACTTTATAAAGAACCGGGGTAAATTCGCTCCACAATTTTGGCTCCTCACCCATTGGAAAATCAATCTCCACCGGCAATTCATCCGAAATGACATTTGCATCGATAATTTTGCTTTTAAACTTCCCGGTGATCCCCGAATTATAACTTTCAACCTGCAAAACCACTTTCCCCTTGAAGGGAGCACCCGATTTATTAATGAGTTTGAATTTCATCCTGGCTTTTTTCCCTGCCAGATCCGGATAAATTGCCAAACTGTCAATAAAGACTCTGGAAGAAGCTTTGAGACTTATATCTCCGGCAATGCCATTCCAGTTTGATTGTGTGTGATCAGTTATACTATGTGAATTTGCCCCGACAGGAACTATCATCCGGTTATCCATACGGATAGTTATCCGGTTTTTACCAGGTAACAGCAGATCCGTAATCTGGTATTTATGTGGAACCGAGAGGCTGTTCTCCACACCGGCTTTTTTCCCGTTAACATATACAGTTGATTCCCAGTGAGGCCTCTCAAGAAAGAGTATGACATTTTTGTCCTTCCATGTAAAGGGCAGTTCAAATTCTTTCTGATACCAGGCAGGACCCTTATAATATTTGACCGGCTTAAGCCAAAAAGGAATTTTTATGTTTGACGGCTTACGGTACTTTTCAAATTTACTGTCTGTAAAGTATGACCTGTCAACAATATCACCTGTCCAGGGTGTTTTTAGTGAGACATCGTCTCCCTTGCCATTCTCAGCCATAGAACCGGGTAACCTGACATTTTCGCTGAAAGACTCATTGAACCAGTTTTCCTTAATACCCTGATCCAGAGAGTCAATTTTAAATCCCCATTCTCCCGCCAAAGAAAAGCTCTTCCTGACTTCCAGATTATGACTCCGGCATCCGGCAATTATCAGAAAGACGAAAATCAATTTTTTCATTTAAACTATAACTCTTTCAGCGCCTCAAGCATGGCAATTACATTTTCAAAAGGTACATTGGCCTGAATATTATGAACAGTATTAAAGACAAAACCACCATCAGTATTAAAAATGTTGCACTGGGTCTTTACCTGTTCCTTCACCTGAGCGGGTGATCCAAAAGCAAATGCTCCCTGTGTATCCACTCCCCCTCCCCAGAAAACGATCTTTTCTCCGTATTTCTTTTTGAGCATGCGTGGTTCCATTCCAGATGCATTTATCTGAACAGGATTAATTATATCGAATCCGGAATCAATAAAATTGTCGAGAAGGGTCCCGACAGCACCGCAGGAATGCTTGAATGTCTTCCAGTTTGTGTTCAGGTGAATCCAGTCGTTTACTTTCCTGTAATAAGGCTTCCATACCCTGTCATACGTTTCCGGTGAACAGAATGTCGAATTCTGGGTCCCGAAATCCGTGCCACATGTAAATACGACATCCACACTCTTGCCTACCCTGGCTTTTATCAATTTCAAATTCTCAATTGCAATGTCGGTCTGCCGGTCAAAAATCTCCCTGACAAAGTCCTCGCGGATAAGTGTAGACATGTACCATTCCTCCACGCCACGTATCCCTTTGGGATCCTTCATGCCAATTGCCGGGACCAGGGCAATATCACCAAGGGCTGTCCCTCCAAAACTCGCGACTACCCCTTTGGAACTCCTGTCAGCGTCCATTGCCAGCGAATGCCAGTATTGCAACTCATTTTCAGTAATAAAGCCAAATTCTTCCAGGTTATCTTCAACTTTCAGTGTGGCATCATCAATAGGTTCCTGACGGTTAAGCGCATCGAAAAAATACCCCGATTTAGGCATCATGCCGCTGGGAGGCTCAGAGGTATCTCCTTCAGGATACATCAGGATATCGCCATTGGAAGTGTAAGTATAGTTGAATTCCGCCGGAAGCATCACCTCCTGCCCCCAAAGGGTTTTATGAACTTTCCAGTTCTCATTGGGAACACCGAACATGTTTTTTGGTCCAAATAATCCGATTACATCAATATCCATTGCTTTTAGCAGGTCCGGTTCAATCTCCCCCAACATCTGATAAGGTTCAATTACTTTTACCGGTCTCTTCTCCAAACCGTAATATTCGCGTAATTTTTCAACTATCCTCACATGAATTCCTGTCACTGCAGTGGATCCAAAATCGACCACAACTTTATCAGGTTGCTGATGATTTATTGTTTTTATAAAATTATCCTTCGAGCTTGTTGTCATATCGCAATATTTATTTTGTCAATTCTGAAAGCTAAAGTAAGTTTTTTCTGCATATTAAATATCTCCTTCTCTCAAATAGATATTTTTTATACTCAGAATATGCTGGTTCCGATTAATAATCGGTATTCCGTCTGATGGCCACGCCATGGCGTAGCCCCTCACCATTGACAGATATCCTGGGTAGCGTCATGCCATGGCATGACACAAATCTGCAAACCTTTGTAAATTGGAATCTGCCATATATATGGCTGCAATTTATCCTTTAACCGCTTTATATAAAACTTTCCTCCTGTCCACAAGCCAGCTGAAACTGGGTTCCACATGGCATACTCTGGAGTAAGAGCACTGATTTATTGCTTTTTGTTTTCTTTGTACACCGAACCTTTGGTGAAGGCATATAGTCTTTTTATTTTTGTTATTTGTCTTTAATGTGGATGGAATGATCATGTATCATGAAATACCGGAACCTATTTTGTTAAATCCATTGAAACATCATCTCGGATTTATCAGAGAATTCATTTATCAGAAGACTGAAAAGGATGCGGATGCAGATCAGAGTAACATGATCAGGGAATTAAAGCATCTCGGGACCTCTGTGATGGATGTATATAACGGATCATTACAGATTAATGAAATTTGCTGTGAGGTTATTACATTCCTGGAAAAGAAAGAGTTATTTGAAAGAAAACTTTTTTTGGAATGGACAGGCAAAAAATTGGATGATTTTAAAATTATCTCATTATCGGATGAATCACAATGGACTCTGAAATATCGTGAAAGCTGTCAGAGATTTGTCCATATTTTTCCGGCAAGAGGCAGCCGTTTCTCCTTCAGGGTGAAATCGAACACTCTGAAATCTGCACTTTTGTATTATATTTTAATTGGCAAGGATTTCATAACTGCCGATGATATGAACAGGGTCCGTCCCCTGCTCGGCTTATCTCCCATCAAGGATCCGGTTGATGCCGAGGCCATTACTGAGATGATCGAAATATTAAGGGATCTGTAATGATTCAAAATTGAGCACCTAAAATTATTTATTCCAAATACTATCTTATTTCATTGAATTTAGTTCGGATGATTAATTTTGACTGGTTGAAAGAAAAACATAATTCATATCACATGAAAAATAACATTCAGGTAACAAGTAGCATATCCCGAAGAAAAATGGTTCGATATGCAGGAGCAGGTTTAGCGGCAGGTATTTTATCTTCACCTTTTGGCAGGGCTCTGGGGTCAACCCTGCCGCTTACCGGAAATAAAAAACCGGTTGACGGTATAACAGGAAAAATACCTGTATCATTGATAATTGATGACGGATCCCCTGTTGATCCGTTGTTTTATGAGTTGCCTGGCTATGAGACACCATTCCTTGTTCCGGCGGAATTCACCAGAAATGTTGCCGCTGCCTTTGAAAGGTTTGATGTCAGGGGCAAATACACCCTGATCCCGATGCCAAGCTGTCTTGGGCGTATTGATAAGTCGCTGCAAAGGGTTCCGCAGGAGCATCTGGAGACTTTTCTGAAACTCATAAGGGAACGTATTTACCCGAGGTTCGATATCACCCCTGAATTCCTTACTCATCTGTGTGCCTATGATCTGAAGACCGGCAATTTCCAGAGGCATTTGTTTGAGGATACGTGGATCACCCAGGCACCGCCGGAAGAAATAGCAGAGTATTTTGAGTTTGCTTTCCAGATCCTTAAAAATGTTGGAATAGAAGCCACAGGCATTACATCCCCATGGGTATCCGGCATTGATGTTGAAACGAAATATGCAAAAGCTCTTGCTGATGCGCAATGGAAGGTCTTTAAGCGCAAACTGACCTGGTATTTTCTTCATGCCGCTTCCGATAATGAAAATCCATACCCTTGCTCCCTTGAATATAGAGATCCCGAACGTGGCCAGGTTGTTGTCAGCGTCCCGTCAAATGCGGGTGATATATTCTGGACAATGGACCTCCCGGAGAAAAAGGACAGAGTTAAGATGATAAATGACGGAATTGACAGGCTTGTTTCAGCCGATGGCCGTACCGGAAGAATAAAACAACTCATGGATACGGGATATCCTGTTGTTATTGTAACTCACTGGCAATCTCTGTATACCCAGGGTACAGGGCTTGGACTGGAAGGTTTCATTTCGCTTGCCGAAAGAATGCAAAGGGTGTTCGGATCAAATCTCGAATGGGTCACATGTTCGGAGCTTGCGCGCAGATTTGCCGATTCACAAACCTGAAGATTATCAGAGGATGTTGATGCTGTTTATAAAGGAGAAGCGGAATATATTGCAGAGATGAATTATATTTGCCGCAGAAATATCCCTTTATTTTGATTAATAAAACCCGAATATGAAATTTGCTTCTATACTGGGCTCGTTTGTTGTGACCATTGCGCTTGTTTTTTACTCCATTGGATTTTTAAAAGAAAGAAGAAAAAAGCTGGTTACAGGACAGATCCTCATGTTTTATACGATCGGGGTCAGCCTGGATATTACTGCAACCACCCTGATGATAATCGGCTCAAGCAAAGGGATGATTACTCTGCATGGATTAATCGGCTACTCTTCGTTGCTTGGGATGCTTACGGATACTATTTTATTGTGGAGGCATAATCTAAAACAAGGGTCCGCGGCGGAAGTGACCCGGGGTTTGCAAATCTATTCGGGAGTGGCATTCACCTGGTGGATCTTAGCCTACATAACCGGTGGTCTGCTGGTAGCAATAAGCAAGATGAATAGCTGATCAGAACAATTTACGTATCAGGTAGAGAATCAGTGAGATTAAAACGCTCAGAAGGATCATTGTACTCAGAGGGATGAATATTCTCACATTATCCCTGACTATATTTATATCGCCGGGAAGGTGGCCCAGCCACTGTAATTTATTGCCTGCAAAATAGATTATTACACCGGCAATAACCAGAATTATGCCTATTACTATCAGTGTCCTTCCCAGATGTTCCATATTACCGCCTGATTTAGGAGATTGCTGTATACTTATGCAAAATTATAATATTTCCAGGGAATTATTTCCCCCGTGACGGATAATCAGGGCCACTCAGCGGTGACCTGTTTGTAGACGCGGACTTTGATTAAAAACAATCTCCTGTCATAAACGTTTATATGAAAGAGAAATATATTTTTGTACCTTTATCAGAGCAGTCTGTAAAATATCTCATTATGTCAATTTTATCCCGACCTGTTATGAAAAATAAATCCTTAAATGGTACTATACTATTTATAACCGTTTGCATGATTTTGATATCATGTAAAAAAACTGACACATCAACCCTTTCAACAGTAAGTACCATTCCCCCACTTTCTGTATCATCGTCGGCTGTGACCCTTGTTATCAGCGTGGAATCAGATGGAGGTGCCCACATAATTGATTGCGGAATATATATAGGCACTTCACAGGACCCGGAAATATCAGGACAAAGATTTCAGATAGGAAATGATACAGGGATATACGTTGGACAACTTCATGGACTTACTCAGGACGTACAGTATTTTTTAAAAGCATTTGCAAAAAATGAAAAAGGTGAAAGCCTTGGCAGCCTGGTGGATTTTCACACTCCTGCGACCGTGAGCGATTATAACAATAACGTTTATGAAACCGTTCAGCTGGGAAATCAGGTATGGATGGCAGAAAACCTGAACACGACGAGCTACAGGAATGGTGATCCAATAGGCACAACATCACCGGCCACAGCTGATATTTCAGGGGAAAACAATCCAAAATATCAGTGGGCCTACGATGGTGATGGCTCAAATGCCGGGATCTATGGCCGATTATATACCGGTTATGCCCTTAGCGACAGCAGGGGTTTATGTCCTACCGGCTGGCATGTTCCGACTGATCCGGAATGGACCATTCTGACCAACTTTCTGGGAGGCGAAAATAATAGTGGTGGCTACCTCAAGGAAAGGGGTACGACTCACTGGGAAATTCCAAATGAGGGTGCAACAAATGAGACATTATTCTCTGCTCTTCCCGGCGGAATGCGTGAAGACGCAACAGGCACCTTTACAGACATGGGAACCGGCGCCTTCCTCTGGAGCTCCACAGACTACGACGCTGCAACTACATGGTACAGGTATCTGTCAAGCGGCTCCGTTCAGATTGAAAGACTTGGCGGAAGCAAGAGTGCCGGCTATTCTGTCCGTTGTGTAAAAGACTTATAATCCGGAAGCCCACCCTATCCTAAAAACAATAGCAGCAATTCTGACAACATCATTGTGTTGACCCGGAGTATCCTGCATTCCAGGGAAAAATACTTTTACCTCCGCGGGCAATATATTTTTCTCTGTCATTGCTTACTGTTATTTAAACCTTTAACTCTTATATATTGTTATATATAACATAAAACTGTTTAAAAAAACAGTTGCATTTTGTCCAGTGAAGTGAGAGTTCATTGAAAGGATTTATTAGGAAAAATAGTTTTAAGTGCAAAATTCGTTTTTATGTCGAGTAATATTGATAAAATTCCTGATTTTGACGATATTATTTTCGAGAACAGGAATAAGGAATATGGGGCTTATAAACTCCGTAAAAAATACAGGATTCATCTGATAACAGGACTCCTGATAGGACTAGTCATAGTAAGTGCGGCAATCATTCCGCCCTACCTTGAAGAAAAATCACATGGGGATGAAAAGGTCCCTGAGGAAAAAGATGTGGTTATAAAGATGCAGAAACTGGATATTCCGATCATGAAGGTGGCTCCTCTACCTCCTCCTCCTCCGATGCCACATCAAAAAAGTATTGTGCGGGAAGAGAAATATGTTGCACCTAAGGTTGTTGACACAATAATGCCTGAAAATACGGCAAAATTAATGACTGCTGAGGAGGCAAAAATTTCCGTTCCGGCCAAGGATACTTTAAGTGAGCCGGCTGAAGCACCTGAGGAATTAACCGGAGATAATGAAGTCCCTTTCACACTTGTACAGGAGATGCCAGTTTTTCCGGGTGGCAGACAGGCGCTTATGAAGTACATAGCAGAACATACGGTCTATCCTGAAGTTGCATTGGAAAATCATGTTCAGGGAAGAGTTGTAGTCAAATTCTGTGTTACTGCCAAAGGCGGTGTGAGCAAGGTTAACATTCTGAGTGGAATCAGCCCTGAACTTAATTCTGAAGCAATCAGGGTCGTAAAATCCTTTCCTAAATTTATACCAGGAAAGCAGGCAGGAGAACCTGTCCCTGTCTGGTATGTCGTACCAATTACTTTCACCCTGAAGTAAAAAGTTGCAATAACCCGGCCACTCATATAGATCTATGACTACTATGTATGCAAATATTTCCTGCTCACAATATATGTTATTAAATTTAAAAGCCACTGATAATCAGCGGCTTTAATCTTTGGATTCGTGATCCCGGGGCGATTCGAACGCCCAACCAACAGAACCGGAATCTGTCATTCTATCCATTGAACTACGGGACCCTTCTATTCCGCAAAAATATAACCAAAACCCCGGTTTTACAACTAATTCGGAAAATTTACATGATTCATCAGCCTCCGGCTACAATGCATTTACGATATTTGCCAAAGTTTTTATAATTTTGCAATCCAATAAATTGAGAGGAAGTTGGCTGTTGGCCATTTGAAGTTGGGAGTTTGAAGCTGGCTGTTGGCAGTTGGCAATATTTAAGACACTACAAAATGACCCTCCTTCGCTGGCGCTTCGGTGGGCAAAGCAATTGAATGACTATTGAATGACAACTGAATGACTGCGATCCTCAAACTTCTGATCAAGTAACAATACTAATCAAGTAACAAACAAGATGGACTATAATTTCCACGAAATAGAAAAAAAATGGCAGAAATACTGGGAAGAGAATAAAACCTTCAGGACGCCTGATGATCTGACAAATCCCAAAAAATGCTATATTCTCGATATGTTTCCCTATCCTTCAGGGGCAGGATTGCATGTTGGTCATCCGGAAGGCTATACAGCTACTGATATCTTCAGCAGGTATAAGCGGATGAAGGGATTTAATGTCCTTCACCCTATGGGCTGGGATGCATTCGGTCTGCCTGCTGAACAGTATGCCATTCAGACGGGTACTCATCCTTCTGTGACTACCCGGAATAATTGCAACACCTTCAGAAGACAGATAAAGGAGCTTGGATTAAGCTATGACTGGGAAAGAGAGATAAACACTACTGACCCTGGCTATTTCAAATGGACCCAGTGGATCTTTATCCGTTTATACGATACCTGGTTTGATGAAAAGCTTCAGAAAGGCAGGCCGGTTTCAGAACTGCCTGTTCCTGAAGCTATCAGGCATCTCGGGACAAAAGAAGTAACAAGATATACCGACTCAAAAAGGCTTGCATATTATGATAATGCCCTGGTCTGGTGGTGCCCCAGTTGCAGGATTGTATGTGCGAATGAAGAGGTGCTGGCAGACGGGACCCATGAAAAATGCGGTAACAGGGTCGAGAAGAAAAATCTCAAGCAGTGGATGCTCAGGATCCAGCTTTACGCTGACAGGCTTCTTGCCGGAATTGATGACCTTATATGGCCCGAAGGTATTAAGGATATGCAGCGAAACTGGATAGGCCGCTCTACCGGAGCAGAGGTCGATTTCAGTATTGCGGGATTGGATGAGAAGATTACTGTCTTCACAACACGCCCGGATACTCTTTTCGGGGCTACCTATATGGTCCTTGCACCAGAACATTTTCTGACAGACAAGCTCACAACACCTGAAAATAAAGCAGCTGTACAGGAATACATTAAAGCCACTTCACTGAAATCTGATCTTGACAGAACAGATCTGTCAAAGGATAAAACGGGAGTCTTTACCGGAAGATACGCCATCAATCCTGTGAACAATAAGCAAATTCCGGTCTGGATAGCTGATTACGTACTTACAGGTTATGGTACAGGCGCAATTATGGCAGTCCCGGCACATGATACCAGGGACTTTGAATTTGCATGTAAATTTAACCTTCCTGTCGTTTGCATACAGGATCCGGATGTAGCTGATCCTGATCGGAAAAAAAGAATATTGTCAGGTGAGGAATGCTGGACGGAAGACGGGAAATATATCAACTCCGCTGATGAGTCAACTGGAATTGACATAAACGGGCTGAACAAAGAGGCCGGGATAAGACGCATCATTGCCTGGCTGGAATCCCGGAAACTCGGATCCGCGAAAGTCAACTACAAGCTGCGTGACTGGCTTTTCAGCAGGCAGCGCTACTGGGGAGAACCCTTTCCTGTAATACACTGGGAAGATGGCGAAATAAGCCTTCTGAATGATGATGAACTTCCTCTCGAATTGCCGGAACTTGAAAAATATCTTCCGGGAGAATCAGGAGAATCCCCGCTTTCCAATTCGGAAGAGTGGCTTAACGTGACTGACAGGAATGGCAGAAAAGGGCGCAGGGAAACCAACACCATGCCGCAATGGGCAGGATCGTGCTGGTATTACCTCCGGTTTATTGATCCTGGCAACGATGTTATGATCTTCGATCCCATAAAAGAAAAATACTGGATGCCTGTCGATCTCTATATTGGCGGAGCAGAACATGCTGTATTGCATCTTCTTTACAGCCGCTTCTGGCATAAGGTTCTTTATGATCTGGGAATAGTATCCACCGATGAGCCATACAGGAGGCTTTTCAACCAGGGAATGATCCTGGCATTCGCTTATGAGACAGGGTCTGGTTCGAAAGTATCAGGTGAGCTTGTTGAAGAACGTGACGGAAAGTATTTCCATAAAGAGACCGGTGCCGAACTGAGACAGATTGTTGCCAAGATGTCAAAATCGCTCAAAAATGTTGTAAACCCTGATGATGTGGTATCAAGATATGGAGCAGATTCCCTGCGGCTCTATGAGATGTTTATGGGCCCCCTGGATGTTACAAAGCCATGGGACGAAAAAGGAGTCAAAGGAGTTTTCGGATTTCTCGGAAGGAGTTTCAGGTTTTTCTCCAACCCCGAAAATATTATGGCCGGCGAAGAAAATGCGGAGATCCTTAAAGGACTTCATCAGACAATAAAAAAAGTGGAGGGAGATATCGAAAGCCTCAGGTTCAACACGGCAGTATCGGCAATGATGATCTTCCTTAACATGGCAACAAAAAAGGGAAAAGTCACAAAAGAAACAGCCGACACATTTTTTAAGGTCATTTCCCCTTTCGCTCCACATATGGCTGAGGAATTATGGCATCTGTCGGGCCACAATGACAGTCTGGCATATGAGCCATGGCCGGAATTCAATGAAGAATTTCTGAAAGAGGAAACCTCTAATTATCCGGTATCCTTTAACGGAAAAACAAGATATAATATCGAGCTCCCTGCTGATATGCCAAGGGAGGAGATTATACAAAGGGTACTCGCGGATGAACGGACTAAAAAGTGGATCGGAAACGATAAACCTTCAAATATTATTGTCGTCCCGAACAGGATCGTCAATATAGTTATTAAACCCTAACCTTAACATTCTGATGTTTTTTCAAAGAAAAACCATACTCATAACAGCACTTGTATTCAGTTTAATCTCATGCAGAAACGCCGGCACCGATAGTTCCATTCCCGTACAAACCTTATCAGATACCACTGTGATAATGGATACGACGGCAAGGAATCTGCTGTACGGAATCCCTGCTGATTCATTTGACCAGATTGCCGGAAACATTAAACCAAACGGGGTTCTTTCGGATATTCTGCTGAAAAATGGCGTCAGCATGACAGATATCGATCAGGCTCTGAAAAATTCAGCATCAGTATTTGATGTGCGGACAGTGCGTTCAGGTAACAAATATATTCTCTTCTGCGACAGGGATAGTTTAGCAAGGGCCAGATACCTTGTTTATGAACATGACCCCACGACCTGCTATGTTTTCAGTTTCAATGATTCACTCAATATTACCCTCTACAAAAAGCAGATTAAAAGGGAGATAAAATATGCCTCCGGAACCATTGAGACCTCAATGTGGGACGCGATGATCGGCGAAGGTCTGCATCCTTTACTTGCAAGTGAGCTTTCAGAAATTTTTGCATGGACCGTCGATTTCTTCGGACTACAGAAGGGCGATAATTTCAAAGTAATTTATGAGGAACTATGCATTGGCGACAAATTACTGGGGACAGGCAAAATCTATGCGGCACAGTTCAGCAGGTCCGGATCAACTGTAACTGCAATACCTTTTATACAGAACGGCGTTGAGTCATATTTTGATACTGACGGGACCAGCCTGAAGAAGGCCTTCCTGAAAGCACCCTTAAAATTCTCCAGGATCAGTTCGAGGTTTTCTTCAAGCCGAATGCATCCGATTCTGAGAATAAGGCGACCACATTACGGCGTCGATTACGCTGCTCCTGTTGGCACTCCGGTTCATGCTATTGGTGATGGAAGGGTAACCTCAGCCACAACTGAGAACGGCTCAGGCAAAATGGTCAGGATACAGCATAACAGTGTCTATGCAACTGCTTATCTTCATCTCAGCAGGTTCGGGGATGGCATCAGAGCAGGGGCTTTTGTCAAACAGGGCGACATAATCGGATTTGTGGGAACCAGCGGATTGTCAACCGGACCGCATTTGGATTTCAGATTCTATATGAACGGTTCACCTGTAGATCCCCTTAAAGTTGATGCCCCTCCCGTAGAACCGGTTTCAGATGATAATCTGGCAAAGTTCGAAAAAATAAAAACGGTAATCCTCAATATGCTCGGAACCATCAACTGATGTCAGGCAATTTAAGTACAAGTTTTTCTATGACCCCGGGAAAATACCTGTATTCAAGGTCATGAACCTTTTCTGCCAGTGACTCAGGGGTATCGTCCTGATCAATTCCGCAGCGAGCCTGGAATATAATGTCCCCATCATCGTACATTTTATTGACATAATGGATGGTTATTCCTGATTCCCGATCACGATTGGCAATAACCGACCTGTGAACGGCTTCTCCGTACATTCCCTTTCCCCCGTATGCCGGCAGCAGAGCCGGATGAATATTTATTATCCTTCCATGATATTTTTCTATCAGGCTTTCGGGAACCAGCCATAAAAATCCTGCCAGGACAATAAAATCAATTTTATAGGATTCCAACCAACCCAATACCTTGCCGGTAATATAAAAATCAGTCTGGTCGAAAAATGCTGCAGGTATGTTAAGGGCCTCTGCCCTTTTCATAACCAATGCCTGACGCTTATTCGACAGAACTAAACTTACTTTAGCGCTGTTTTTGTTCGAAAAGTATCTAATTATATTTTCCGCATTGGTGCCAGACCCTGAAGCGAAAATAGCTATATTTCTCATAATGCGATAATTAGCTAATTTATTAAATGATCATAAAGTCCCTCTAAATAAGTTTATTTTTCTAATTATCAACACTTTAAATAGAAGCAGTAATAAAAAAACATCAAAACTCTTGAAAAATAAAGTACAAATATATTTCTTTGCATGGTTCAAAAATTAATATTAATTAAAATTTATTATTATGTCGGACATTGCCACGAGAGTAAAGGAAATTATAGTTGACAAACTTGGAGTAGATGAATCAGAGGTAACTCCTGAAGCCAGTTTTACAAATGATTTAGGTGCAGATTCACTCGATACTGTCGAATTAATTATGGAATTTGAAAAGGAATTCAATATAGGGATTCCGGACGATCAGGCAGAAACCATCGGCACAGTTGGTGATGCAATCAAGTACATTGAAGAAAATGCAAAATAGATTGCATTTTTAATAACCAATTTATGAAAAGAGTTGTAGTTACAGGTATTGGAGCGCTTACTCCACTAGGTAATAATTTGCATGAATTATGGGAAAATCTTTTAAATGGTGTCAGCGGGGCAAACATGATTACTCGCTTTGACACCGAAAAGTACAAAACCAAATTTGCATGTGAATTAAAGAACTACGACTCGACTAAATATTTTGACAGGAAAGAGGCCAACAAGCTTGATCTCTATTCGCAATATGCCATGATTACAACTGAGCAGGCAGTTGTGGATTCAGGGATCGACCTTGAAAAGGTAAACAAAGACAGGGTAGGGGTAATATGGGCGTCGGGGATCGGCGGCATTGAGACCTTTTTTCTGGCTATAAAAAATCATGTGCTTGGTGATGGGACTCCTCGTTTCAGTCCGTTCTTCATTCCTAAAATGATTAGCGACATAGCTGCAGGAGTTATATCAATCAAATATGGCTTCAGAGGACCAAATTTCGCCACTGTGTCTGCATGTGCCTCTTCCACCAATGCTATTATTGATGCAATAAATTATATCAGGCTTGGGAAGGCTGATATTTTTGTAACCGGAGGATCGGAGGCATGTGTGAATGAACCCGGAATCGGCGGCTTCAATGCCCTCCAGGCACTCTCCACAAACAATGAGGAGTTCAAAACAGCCTCAAGACCTTTTGACAAGACCAGGGATGGTTTTGTTCTTGGCGAAGGATCAGGGTCGCTTATCGTCGAGGAATATGAACATGCCAGAGCGAGAGGCGCCAGGATCTATGCCGAGCTGGTAGGAACAGGACTGACTGCCGATGCTTACCATATGACTGCCCCGCATCCTGAGGGTCTGGGAGCAAGGAATGTAATGAAGCTTGCAATAGAAGATGCAGGCCTCACAGTAGCAGATATCGATTACATAAACGTTCACGGTACTGCCACACCACTGGGCGATATCTCTGAAACAAAAGCCATTATCGAGGTATTCGGCGAGAATGCCTACAAACTCAACATCAGTTCCACAAAATCCATGACGGGCCACCTTCTTGGTGCCGCAGGCGCCATAGAAGCCATTACTACTATTATGGCTGTCGTCCATGACATTGTACCACCCACTATTAATTTTAAGGTGCCTGATCCTGAAATTGATCAGAAACTGAACCTCACACTTAATAAACCACAGAAAAGGATTGTAAATGCTGCCCTGAGCAATACTTTCGGCTTTGGTGGCCACAATGCTTCCGTGGTAATCAAAAAATTTGAAGCTTAGTGTCATTATTCGGTAAAAGAATTAATGGTACATACATTTTACCAAAACGGGAATTCAGTTCCCGTTTAAAGAAATTACTTGGCTTCAAACCCGGGAATCTCAAGTTATATGAAATTGCCTTTATCCACAGATCAGCAACATTCATACTCCCTGACAGCAAAAAAATTAACAATGAAAGGCTCGAATACCTGGGAGATGCAGTACTTGATGCTATTCTGTCGGATTACCTTTTCGGAAAATTCCCTGATGCCACAGAAGGATTTATGACCAAGATACGGTCAAGGATCGTGAACAGGGATCTTCTGAATCAGCTGGCAGTGTCAATGGGCCTCAATAATATCCTTATCAGCAATATCAGTTCTGTACAGCCTACCAGGAATCTTTACGGCGATGCCCTCGAGGCTCTGATCGGATCGGTCTTCCTGGATAAGGGCTTCAGAAAGACCAAAAAGTTCTTTATAGGCAATGTACTGAATAAATATCTCGATCTTGAAGTAATAATCAATACCGACACTGATTATAAAAGCCTTGTCTTTGAATGGGTACAGAAACACAAGTCAAATCTTATCTTCACCTATAATGAAGAGTACGACTTTAAGCTTAAGAAATCAGTATTCTCAACAACCCTGATAATCGACAGGGAGGAGCTCGGCGAGGGACACGGCTCATCCAAAAAAGAGGCCGAGCAGGAGGCCGCCAGCCAGGCCTGGGAAAAATTGAAAGATAATTACAGAGGATAATGAATTGTATTCAGTTTTTTTCCTAACTTTATCATTCCCACTGATAAAAGATGAAGAAAATTCGAAAAGTCACAAGGGTGAAGCTGCAGATTGACCAGATAAATGACTTTATCCTCCTGGGACTTGTTTCCACTGAACCCGATTATAAACTCTCTCTTGCCCTGAACAGGGAATTAGGCATCTCACTTAAAAACGGTACTCCTTTGAAGATATCCGGCAATTCGGGAGAAGAACTTCTCTTCAGCAGGTTCTCCGATACGACTGAGTCTCCTGACAGAGTTTATGACCTTGTAGCCAACCGGTCAGGTAAAAATTACCTGATAAAAAAACTAAAAAACGTCGATTACATTTTACATGTTCATTATCCTGACAATGAAATTTTTACAGCCGGTATAATTTCCAGGCTAAGGGAAATGACATCAATCACAGCAGTTTTCAATATCGATAAAGATTCAATTAAGGATAGAAATCTAAATTTTGTAATCCAATAGCGTATGGAAAACTTGTACCTTAACCTTTCTGAAGAGGAATTCTCATCGGGAAGAAAAACCCTGCTCTGGGGTTTTGCAGGATTTTTCCTCATAGGTTCAGTTTATGTTCTGATTACCAATCTTATATTGGGACATAAAAGCATGCCGCTGTTTATTGCTCTTATAACATTTGGAGTGAGTCTGTTTGTAGGTCTGATTGCCGCATTTGCGTCCATAAAGAGAAAGAATCTTTTTTTCCTTGTGGATAATGAAAAGATCGAATTCAGGTTTGGTGTGTTCAAACCAAAGGAACATCTGATGAAATGGACCGATATCAGGGAAATTATCATTCCATCGTTGCAAAAGAAGGCACTACTGCATCTGCATGACGGCTCCACATGTGTTATAAATCTCAACTGGCTGCAGAAGAGGAAATCAAGCCTGATAAGGAAGCACCTATACCTCAGGGCGAAAGAAAAGAACATAAAGATTACCAAAGTATCGAACCTCCATTGACGGAATCACCAATTCCATTCCTTCAGTTTCCTTTATCAGTGATAACGGGTAATATACTTCAAAAAGAAGAGCCGCTCGGGAGAGCGGCTCACTTTTGATAACCCTAAAACTAACCTAACCTATGAAAAAAACCTCTATAATTTAAATTCAAATATCGTGCCAAAACCTATACAAATATAAAGCGTGTTCTTCAAATAAAAAAATAATTTTATCTAAATAGTTGAATATTAACAATTATTTAATACAATGTTAAAGAATTTTTTTCCTCCGGATCTTCCAATTTGGAGGAACAATGGGATATTTCTTAAGGAGTTGTTAAAGAACGTTAAAGCAGGGTAAGGTAAAAGATATACAAGTACTTTTGTATATTATGAAGCGAAAAACTATTGTTTTACTTGCAATATTTTTTTTCCTGGCTATTTCGGGTCTTATCCTTATTCAATTGTACTGGATTAAGAATGCAATTTCAATCACTGACCAGCAGTTCCGGTACCTGGCTAACAAAGCGCTTGAATCCGTAGTACTTGACCTCGAAGAAAAGGAACTGATTAAGTATATTGTTGAAGATATTGACCCCGCATCCACAGATTCCATTACTGCAATAGTGCCGGCAAATTCACCACTTGCCAGAAAACTTCACGGATATCAGCCAAATTCATCGCTTCTGGAAATGTACGGGCTCAACAATCCGCAGGAGCCAATAGCAATTACCAGTGCTGGCCATAAGATATTCATCTCCGCAGAAGATGCCTCACCATATTCATCTGAGGAGCCTGCCGAGCCATCAAGACAAATAATGAATTCGGAAATACCAGGCAGAGTGACCAATAAAATCGTGTTTCTCGAGAGTATTATGGAAAAAATCCTTCGCAATACTCCTGATATCAGGGAAAGAATTGATCCTGTATTGCTTAATAAACAACTACGGACTGCTCTTAATAACGTGGGGATTTATCTTGATTATGAATTCTCCATTCGTTCCGGACGTCTGGGAAATATCTGGAAGACTCCCGGGTTCACTGACAAACCGGGTACAAACAAATTTATTATCCAGCTCTTTCCCAACGATCCTGTTCCCAGTCAGAACCAGATTGTTCTCTATTGCCTACAGGAAACACACTATAAATTTGAGAAGATCGGGAATCTCGGATTCCTCTCAATTTTATTCACCATGATCCTTCTCCTTCTTTCTGCAAGTACTTTTGTGGTAATATTCCGTCAGAAAAAGATATCAGAAATTCGCAGTGATTTCATCAACAACATGACCCATGAGCTGAAGACTCCCATATCAACAATTTCCCTTGCCGCTCAAATGATTGCCGATAAGACAATTGCAGAAAAGGATAAGAATATTGACAATCTGGCTCAGGTAATTTCTGATGAAAGCATGAGGCTCAAGTTCCAGGTGGAGAGGGTGTTGCAGATGGCTATCTTTGAAAGGATCAAAATGAAGCTGAACAGGGTGGAACTTGATGTACATGATATTCTCGATAAGGCTGCTGAAAATTTCACCCTTCAGATAGGTATACGTGAAGGGGAGATAATTAAGGATTATCAGGCAGAATCATCTGTTGCAACAATCGATGAGGTGCATTTCCTCAATGCTGTATCCAATCTGATCGATAATGCTCTTAAGTATTCAAATGACAAACCATTTATAAAAATTTCTACACGTAATAACAATTCAGGAATCCTGATAACCATTGAAGACAGAGGGATAGGGATATCAGGGGAAGATCTCCGCAGGGTGTTTGACAAATTTTACCGGGTTCCCTCCGGCAACGTACATAAAGTGAAGGGATTCGGACTTGGATTAAGCTATGTAAAGAAGATCATTGATGAACATAACGGCACAATAAATGTTGAAAGCCAGATGGGAAAAGGAGCCCACTTTACGATTTTCCTGCCCCAAAATAATCCGGAATGAATTTAAGTTCAATCACATCCCATTTTACAATATTGCTTCATATAAATTACGGCATGCATTACAAAATTATCAACAGGTATAATACCTTTGAAAATAAATTACACGCCAATGAATAATATCAGAATTCTGCTTGCCGAAGACGACAGCAATCTGGGGATCCTGTTAAAAAACTACCTGACCGCAAAAAACTACGAGACTTCTCTGTTTGTAAACGGCATTCGGGCTCTGGATGGCTATCATACGAGATCATTTGACCTTTGTGTACTGGACATCATGATGCCTGAGATGGATGGACTGACCCTGGCAAAGGAGATCCGCCTTGAAAGTCCGGATATTCCTATAATATTTTTAACTGCAAAAAATCAGCAGGAAGATATCCTGGAGGGATTCAGGACAGGAGCTGATGATTATATTACAAAGCCGTTTTCGATGGAAGAACTGATCCTGCGTATTGAAGCGATTCTGAGAAGAACAACGGTTGTGACAAATACCAGGAAGGAAGACTCTTATTCAATCGGCCAATATAGTTTTGATCCTCTTAAACAAATTCTCAGCTATAAGGACCAGGATATTAAACTTACAACAAAGGAGTCAGAATTGCTGGAATTGCTGTGCCGCAATGAAAATCTCATTCTGGAGCGTAACCTGGCTCTTAAAACTATCTGGATAGATGATAACTATTTTAATGCCAGAAGCATGGATGTTTATATCTCCAGGCTGAGAAAATATCTGATCAAGGATCCTTCGGTTAAGATAGTCAATGTTCATGGCAGGGGTTATAAACTAATTTGCTGAAGCCGTAATAAAAAAGCCCTGGCCATAATATTTACGACCAGGGTGGGTATTTAGGTTAATTGATCGGGTTAATCAAGCTTTAATACTGCCAGAAACGCTTGCTGAGGCACTTCCACATTTCCCACCTGCCTCATTCTTTTCTTACCCTTCTTCTGTTTTTCCAGCAATTTTCTTTTTCTTGTTATATCTCCTCCGTAGCATTTGGCGGTCACATCCTTTCTTACGGCTTTAACTGTTTCCCTCGAAATTATTTTGGCTCCTATTGCTGCCTGGATGGCTATGTCGAACTGCTGGCGTGGAATAAGCTCCTTCAGTTTAACACACATCTTCCGGCCGAAATCGTATGCATGGCCTCTGTAAATCAATGTTGACAAGGCATCCACCATCTCCCCGTTCAGTAATATGTCGAGTCTTACCAGGTCCGCTTTCTGATAATTGGTGTAATAATAATCAAAAGATGCATATCCTTTTGAAATACTTTTAAGTTTGTCATAAAAATCAAAAACTATCTCAGCAAGGGGCAATTCGAAAGTAATTTCTACTCTGTCCTTTGTCAGATATACCTGGTTTTTAAGGATCCCTCTTTTATCTATGCAAAGATTCATTATTGAACCGACATATTCAGACAGGGTTATCACATGGGCAATAATATATGGCTCCTCAATTCGTTCAATATTGGTCACGGGAGGCAATCCGGAAGGATTATGAACATCGATCTCTTCTCCCCTTGTGGTATATGCCTTGTAGGAGACGTTTGGAACAGTTGTTATAACATCCATGTCAAACTCCCTGTCAAGGCGTTCCTGTATTATTTCCATATGCAGAAGGCCCAGAAAGCCGCATCTGAATCCAAAACCAAGCGCTGCAGACGATTCAGGGATAAATGAGAGCGAAGCATCATTAAGCTGCAGTTTTTCTATTGAGATTCTCAGATCTTCATAATCGTCGGCATCGACCGGATAAATTCCGGCAAAGACCATGGGCTTAACATCTTCAAAGCCTGCTATTGCCTTATCACATGGATCCTTCACATGAGTAATAGTGTCACCAACTTTCACCTCGGAAGATATTTTAACACCCGAAATAATATATCCAACATTCCCGGCGCTCATTGTATCACGGGGATCCTGTTTAAGCTTCAGGACACCTATCTCTTCAGCATTATACTCGTGGTCTGTATTGACGAATTTCACCCTGTCACCTTTTGAAATAGTTCCGTTAACGATTTTGATATAGGCTATTATGCCTCTGAATGAATTGAAAATGGAATCAAAAATAAGAGCCTGAAGGGGAGCATCAGGGCTGCCGGCGGGGGGAGGTATACGTTTTACGATTTCGGAAAGGATCTCATCCACTCCCAATCCGGTTTTGGCGCTGGCTTCGATTATGTCTTCTCTCCTGCATCCTACAAGATCTACAATCTGATCCTTGACTTCTTCAGGCATGGCAGCAGGCATATCCATCTTGTTGAGTACAGGTATTATTTCAAGATTATGATCTATTGCCATGTAAAGGTTTGATATTGTCTGAGCCTGTATTCCCTGGGTAGCGTCGATCACAAGCAAGGCTCCTTCGCATGCGGCAATAGACCGTGATACTTCGTATGAAAAGTCCACATGTCCCGGGGTATCTATAAGATTAAGAAAGTACTTCTGCCCCTCATGAAGGTATTCCATCTGGATTGCATGGCTCTTTATCGTTATACCCCTCTCCCTTTCCAGGTCCATATCATCGAGGATCTGAGCCTGGTATTCCCTGGAGGATATGGTATTGGTTCTTTCAAGCAAACGGTCAGCCAGGGTACTTTTACCGTGGTCAATATGAGCAATGATACAGAAGTTCCGGATATTGTCCATCAAATACCTCGATTTAAATCAGGTGCAAATATATAAAAAGTAGGGACATGCCATGGCATGTCCCTGAAGTTGTATTAACGGCAATTTATCTATTACATCATACCCGGCATACCTCCGCCCATTCCTGCAGGAGGACCAGCCTGACGCTCTTCTTTTTCGTCTACAATAACTGCTTCGGTGGTAAGGAACATACCTGCTACCGAGGCGGCATTTTCGAGGGCTACCCTTGTTACTTTGGCAGGATCGATCACGCCTGCAGCGAACAGTTTCTCATAAACATCTGTCTGTGCATTGTATCCATAATCACCTTTCCCTGCTTTTACGTTCTGAGCGACCACAGCACCTTCTTTGCCGGCATTAATGGCAATCTGACGCAATGGTTCCTCTATTGCACGCTTAATGATCTCAATACCGGTGGTCTGATCATCATTGTCCCCTTTCAAACCTTCCAGAACACTAATTGCGCGTATATATGCTACACCTCCGCCGGGAACAATACCTTCCTCAATAGCAGCACGGGTAGCGTGCAGTGAATCATCAACACGGTCTTTTTTGTTCTTCATTTCTACTTCTGATGCGGCGCCAATGTAGAGAACAGCAACTCCGCCGGCAAGTTTGGCAAGACGTTCCTGGAGTTTCTCCTTGTCATAGTCAGAGGTAGTAGTAGACATCTGCTGTTTGATCTGCGCAATACGTGCCTTGATCATATCCTTATCACCCGCACCGTTGACTATCGTTGTGTTTTCTTTGCTGATAGTAACTTTTTCTGCGGTTCCAAGCATGTCGAGAGTAGTATTTTCCAGTTTTAATCCCTTTTCCTCTGAGATAACGGTACCACCTGTCAGGATTGCAATATCTTCCAGCATCTCTTTTCTCCTGTCACCAAATCCAGGAGCTTTAACAGCACATACCCTTAATGAACCCCTCAGCCTGTTGACAACCAGTGTTGCAAGGGCTTCTCCTTCCACATCTTCGGATATTATTAATAGAGGACGCCCTGCCTGTGCGGTAGATTCAAGAACCGGCAGCATATCTTTCATTGTAGATACCTTCTTGTCGTATATCAGAATATATGGATTCTCGAGGTCAGCCTCCATCTTCTCAGCATTGGTAACGAAATAAGCCGAAATATATCCGCGGTCAAACTGCATTCCTTCAACGACTTCAACTGATGTTGTAGTGCCCTTTGATTCTTCAACAGTAATAACACCTTCTTTGTGAACTTTGCTCATAGCTTCTGCAATGAGTTTTCCGATCTCCTCATCATCATTGGCAGAAATTCTTGCCACCTGTTCGATTTTGGCAAGATCATCACCTACAACTTTTGCCTGTGATTTCAAGATGTTTAATAACTTTTTCAACTGCTTTGTCAATTCCTCTTTTAATATCCATTGGATTTGCACCTGCAGTTATATTTTTGAGCCCCACATTTATGATTGACTGAGCCAGAACTGTTGCAGTGGTTGTACCATCACCGGCAATATCTCCTGTTTTGGAGGCAACTTCCTTAACCATCTGAGCTCCCATATTTTTATATGGATCTGACAGTTCTATATCTTTTGCAACCGTTACACCGTCCTTTGTGATATGAGGTGAACCAAATTTTTTCTCCAGAACAACATTACGACCCTTGGGACCAAGGGTAACTTTAACTGCATCAGCCAGCTGATCTACACCTTCTTTAAGAAGCGCGCGTGCGTCAATATTGAATTTAATCTCTTTTGCCATATCAATATAATTTTAATTAGTTTTAGTAATCAAGCAATAAATAGAATATCTGTCTGGGATATTAACAGGTAATCCTCACCATCAATCGAAAGTTCCTGACCTGCATATTTGCCATAAAGAACGACATCACCTTTCTTTACTTCCATATCTTCATCCTTCTTTGCTGCGCCAACCAGAACTACTTTTCCCTGACGTGGCTTTTCCTTTGCTGAATCCGGAATAATTATTCCGCTTGCAGTTTTTTCCTCCGCTTCATTAGGTTTCACGAGAACCTTACCTGCTAAAATTTTTCCTTTTAATTGTGCCATTTCTATTTAGATTTAAAGTTAAACATCAATTATTGACTCACTTTCCGATCATATTCCATGCCAAATAAGAAAAGATGACATTTTTGACCTCTATCTGCCTTCCCCATGATTTGCTCCTGCCAATATGTTAATGAAAAAGTACAGCATCATTTAATAATATTCAATAGATCAGTATATTATATAAAAATAAAAAAGTGTCAGCAGATGACAAACTGACACTTTAAATATTGTACTATGCTTGATTTTTAATTGGAAGGCTTCTGCTCACCCTCTGAAGGTGTATTTGAAGAAGGCGGCACTGCTGTAGGAAGAGTCGGAATTGCATTCGGGTCAACCGCATTCTGGATCTGGTTCTCGATCCTTGAATGACTCTCAGCAGATCCGCGGGGAATAGTAGCAGTAGCCACCACACAAAGAATCACAATGGCACCTGCAAGTGTCCATGTTGCCTTTTCAAGAAAGTCAGCTGTTTTACGTACTCCCATCGACTGTCCGGTTGAAGTAAAATTAGCTGCCAGTCCACCGCCCTTGGAGTTCTGAACAAGGACGATAAGTATCTGAAGTATGCATGCAATTATTACCAGTATTGAAATAACAATATATATTCCCATCGCTTTACTTTTTTAAATACACTTTAACCAATTCAATTTGGGATGCAAAGTAACTGCTTTTTTCCGGAAATTTCAAACTTAATTCGTCATAAATATCTATTGCCTTGGAGTAATAGCCCTGATTTATATAAATCTTTGCCAGTGTTTCGGTAACAAAGCCGCCCTCCTTTTCCGTACGGATCTTTGAAAGGTCTTCAACCGGCTGTTTTGAAGGATCCCTTACAGGTTCAATCCTGGGATTAGCCAGAATGAATTTATCTATCAGTTCTGACTGTAAAAGTTTTTTGGAAGAGCTTCTGATCAACTCCTTCCTGCTCACCCGAAAAACTGTTTTCTTCTTCAATAAGAGTATTGCCTGTATCGTATTCAAGTTCAAGAAGATCATCGTTTTCAGGAACTGCAAATCCCGGATCCATATAGAAAACCTTGTCCTCATCGGGAGCTGTCTCCTCATCCATAACCATCATCACCTCCCCTGATTCCATGATCTCTGTTTCTGAGGATATTAGTATTGAATGGCTCTGTGGATGGTGGTCACCGGTCTGCTCCTGGTTGGATGAATCAGAATTTTTTTCTATTTCATCGATAAGCTGTTCACTGTTCCTGGCAGATTCAATAACAGTCTGTTGGTGATCAAACCTGCCCTCTGTTGCCCGGGCATCTTTGCTGTCAGCCTCCACCATGACTGCAACCTCAGCCGGCTTTCTGCAGGATGGAATATAAAACTTCCCTGTCGGCAATATGTAAAGCCGAGCTCCTAAGTTGTTTTTCGAACTTGATATCCCCACTATTCTGGAGCCCTCTCAGCAGCACAAGGTGTGCGCTCTGGAAGTAGGGGAAAATATCAAGCAGTTCATAAACCTCACCTACCATCTGACGGTTAACCTGGACTTTATTCTCAAGCATATTTATGAAGTCGCTTCTGTTCATCCCTTCTACCAGTTCACAAAAGCCTGATTGAAGATATCCTCCACGATCATTTCGACTAATCTTGGCTGACAGATCCTGTTCAACCTGGCTCAGGTCTATATTGCTGTTATAATCTTGGTATCTTGAAAACGTCTGTTCAAAGCTGAGATCGGGATGCACGGAATTGGTAAATTTAACCTTCACGCTGATAGTGAACCTGTTCATGGCAGCCTCAGCATCTGCACCTACAGTAAGCGGACGAGTATTATAATCAGTAATTTCACCTTCAAAATTAGCATCTCCGACTCCATTAACGGTCTTGAGATTGGTCTGTGATTTGCATTTATCCATCAATGCATCGGTGATATACTGGCTTAACCCAGGCTGGACAAGGGAAGCCCTGTTCTGAAAATATTGTATGCTTACCGTCGATAAGCCCGTTGTACTGGCACCTGTAAATGAGTATGACACTTTGCATCCGTATAAACAAACAGCAAGTGTCAGGAAAAGAAAAAGCCGGAAAGCAGTTAAGCTCCGTCTTCCTTTAAGATTCAATTCCATATTCTTTTATCTTTCTGTAAAGAGTACGTTCTGAGATTCCGAGTTCGTTAGCTGCAAGTTTTCTTTTTCCATTGAATTTATCGAGAGCCTTTTTAATCATTTCCACCTCCTTTTCAGCAAGAGAGAGAGACTCTTCAATAATTTCCTCCGTATCCTGTATATTATTCCTCCCGGGATGCTCCGAATACGATGCGGATGATGAATCAGTATCATGGGTACTATCACTTTCCCCATTGGCTTCCCTGAACAAATTACTCATTACCCGGGAGTTGCCTTCGTTGAGGTTGACATCTATATCTCCCCTTCGAATAAGGTCGAAAACAAGCTTCTTCAGGTCATTCATGTCGCTTTTCATATCGAACAGGATCTTGTACAATAATTCCCGTTCAGAAGAGAATGACTTTTCTTCCTCCTTTTTTATCAGGGCGGGAAGCTTGACATTTCCATAATCGGGAAGATAGTGATGCAGTGTGGAAGCTACTATTTCCCTATCGCTCTCAATTATAGAGATCTGCTCAGTGATATTTTTCAGTTGCCGGACATTTCCTGGCCAGGAGTAGTGCACAAGCATATTTCTGGCTTCCGAATCAACCCTTATGGCGGGCATCCTGTATTTTTCAGCAAAATCTACAGAGAACTTCCTGAAAAGCAAAAAAATATCATCTCCCCTTTCCCTCAGTGCAGGGATCCTGATAGGCACGGTATTCAGTCTGTAAAAAAGGTCTTCCCTGAATTTCCCGCTTTCAATTGCCCTGGTCACGTCGATATTACTTGCAGCAATTACCCGAACGTTTGTTTTCTGAACCTTTGAGGAACCTACCCTTATAAATTCACCTGTCTCCAGTACCCGTAACAGACGTACCTGGGTTGAAAGTGGAAGTTCAGCCACTTCGTCGAGAAATATAGTCCCGCCGTCTGCCACCTCAAAATACCCTTTCCTGCTGTCTGTTGCTCCGGTAAAGGATCCCTTCTCATGCCCGAACAGCTCCGAATCAATTGTACCTTCCGGAATTGCCCCGCAGTTAACCGCAATGTACTGGCCATGTTTCCTGGAACTGTAGTTATGAATCACCTGCGGGAAAATCTCCTTGCCAGTGCCGCTCTCACCTGTAATCAGTACCGAGAGATCTGTAGGAGCAACCTGTGCAGCAATATCAATTGCCCTGTCAAGCCCCTCATAATTCCCAATGATTCCAAATCTTTGCTTTATATTTTGCAGATCTCTCATATCCTGTTTTTACAATGATGCGAAATTAAGGTTTTTTTAAAACAATGGGAAATCCATTTTTCGTAAATTCGCGGAATGAAAGCAAATTCCATATCAAGGTTTGCCGGAATTATTCCTGCACGTTATGCATCTTCCCGGTTCCCTGGTAAGCCCCTTGCAATGATTGGTAACAAATCAATGATCCAAAGAGTTTTTGAACAGGCTGCCAAATCGCTGGATATAGTTTATGTCGCCACTGATGATAAGAGAATATCCGATGCCGTCATGAAATTCGGTGGTAAAGTAGTAATGACCTCATCTGAACATCAAAGCGGAACTGACCGTTGCTCTGAAGCAGCTGAAATTATCTCCGCAGAGACGGGCGGCAGAATTGACATTGTTGTTAATATTCAGGGTGATGAGCCTTTCATTAAGCCGGAGCAGATAGATCTGTTGATGGAGTGCTTCACAGATGAAACAGTGAATATCGCTACACTTATCAGAAAAGCCGAACCGGGTGAAGACATTTTTAATCCTAACCAGCCTAAAGTAATCCTGAACTCGAAAGGAGACGCAATTTATTTCAGCCGGGCTGCAATACCTTATGTCAGGGATGCTGAAAAAAGCGAATGGACAGGAAAGCACACCTTTTACAAGCATATTGGACTCTACGCCTACAGGACGGAGATCCTTAAACAAATAACCTTATTGCCCCGCAGTCCGCTTGAGATTACAGAATCACTTGAACAGAACAGGTGGATTGAAAACGGTATAAGTATCAGAACTGCGGTGACTGTCTGGGAGAGTCTCGGTATTGATACCCCGGATGATCTGGACAAGGCAAAAATATTTTTAGAACAGAGTTTGTAAGATTTTATTAACTTTAGCACAATTTTTGATGGTAATTAATTAAAAGATATTTATGAGGATACTTTTACACCTTATTTTTCTTTTTATTTTTACGATAACCCTTCATGCCCAGAAGGATAGTACTGGCTATATCAGTGCTATGCCTAAACAGGATATTACCAGAACGGGAATGGCGGTTAATGTTACCATTTATCCTGTTCCCGTGAGAGATAACAGTTTTACGATTAAAACGGATAAGGAGATATCGTATGTGAGAATAACAAATATTATCGGACAGGATATTTTTAAGGCTAAATACAATGACCCTGAGCAGCAAATTAGGATTACCCTCGATAATCCTAAGAGAGGAATGTATCTGGTGACAATAAATTTCAGTGACGGGACAAGAGTGGTCAAAAAAATAATGGTTGAAGAATTAAAATAGATAAATATCATCACAATCGTCATTACTGCGGCTAGTTGGGGAATGATACCGCAGTAATTTAGAAGTCACTAAAAATCTGGTTATTAATCTGGTTAACAAGCTGATATTCGGTTGTTATCTCATTGTATGAAGATTTCATGTGATCAATTGATATTGTTAAGGAATCATGGAAGAAGCATTGAATGTATTTTCGATAAAGGATCTCGAAAATTTTTCGGGTATTAAAGCTCACACTATCAGAATATGGGAAAAGAGGTATAAAATACTGGAGCCAGACAGAACCGACTCCAATATAAGAACCTATAGTGAAGCTGAACTGAAGAAGATTCTGAATGTAGCATATCTCAACAGGAACGGACTTAAAATTTCCAAAATTGCCAGGCTTGATGAGGATGAACTTACTCAGCGGGTGATGACCTTAAGCAGCAAACATGACGATCTGGACCAGGATTTTCAGCCTGGCAAGATCCTTATGTCTGCAATAAGGTTTAATGAGATTATGTTCAAGGAGACTCTGGCACCCTTCATCAGTTATCAGGGGGTTGAAGAGGCCTACTGCAGATACCTCTACCCTCTGCTTGAAAAAGCCAGAATTCTCTGGCAGACAGGAAGCCTTTCAAGGGCTCAGGAACAATTTGTCAGAAACACAATAAAGCAGATCATTATTATAGAAGATAATATGATTAAAACTTCCGGGGTGAAGCCGAAGCCATCAGTGGCTATGATCAATACCTCAGATAACCTTACTGACAACAACTTCCTGTTTTATAAATATGCTTTGAGAAAAAGAGGATTCGATGTAATTTTTACAGGAGGCATCCTTCCTGCTTCAGAGGTAGTGGAAATTTACAAAATCAAGCCTTTTGAATACCTGATAGTCAATTCCAGTGCCTTCGATTTTGCAGAAAAGAAAATAGCTTACTTCAACAATATCGGGAAATCCCTGATGATCAAAAAAACGATCTTCACTGATTCCCCTGAAGAGTTTGATAGCAAATCATACGATAAGCTTATTCTTACGAAGGATCCCAGGGATTTTCTAAGAGTTCTTGATTCACTTTAGAATTCTATTATTATTCCAACGGTGGGCAATACAGTACCTGAATTATTAGGGATATATTTAAGAATGTACTTAAGGGGATTTGAAGGATCCGTCACAGGAACCCCGTTGCTGTCAGTCTCCCTTACAAGAATGGGTGGCTGGTCGGCCTTGAAGTCATAAACATTTTGAACATCGGTATAAAGCATAAGTGACCAGCTTTTAAAGAAATATTGCTTATCCAGTCGGATATCAAGCTGGTGAAATGCCTTTAAGCGCAGTGTGTTGAACCGCGAGTAGTCAAGGTAACCCTGTCCCTGTAAATCCCAGGCAATTTTATATGAAGATCTATCGTAATCGTACGGGGTATAGGGTGCTCCCCCGACAAACCTCCATTTAAAGCCCAATTCCCAGTTATGGGTAAACTTTTTGGAAGCGGTCAGATTAAACAGATGCTTATTATCCCAGGAGGAAGGTATCATTCCTGAATTGTTGCCAAGGAATTCACTTCTTACAAAAGTGTAGGAAAAGACCAGGTTGATTCCCCTGAACTCCTTGATCCTGCCCAGTAACTCAACTCCATAGGCCCTGCCTGATGAAGTTGAAACAAGGGATTCATCTCCAAAAATCCCATAGTCTGCACTTTTACTCGAAAGCGGTACTGAATCGCGAACTGAAAAAGGATATTGTGAATAATGCTTATAAAATCCTTCAAGGGTAATCTGCATATTCTCGGATGGCACTAATTCCAGTCCTGCCACATAATGATCTGCTGCCATATATTTTAACTTATCCCTATTGACCAGATTACCCTCAGGCGTTGAGAATCCAAGAGCCGTATACGGAGGAAGCTGGTAATATCTTCCCGTACTGGCATTAAGGCTCAGCATGTCAGTAAGAGAATAGGATGCTGAAAATCTCGGAGATAACTGATGAAGCGGATTCAGCATCCCCGATGAATAGGTTGTTACATCAGTACGAATGCCAAAGGAAAGGCTAAGTCTGCTTTGCAGGAAGGAGCGGCTTACCTGCCCGTATGCACCGAATTTTCCTATCTTAAGGTTTGTGTTATAATCAATCCCGGTATCTGCAGGATTTCCCGAATAGATCCTTCTGTAGGTTGAATTCCTGTAATGTCCGTATTCATATCCGGCACCAAAACTTATCCTGAAGCCGTTCCCTCCCAGGATGGTCCTCTCATACCTGGCTTTTATCTCTCCCTCACCGGAGAGGTAATCAAGTATCTTGTTGGAATCAGCTTCAATGTTATTCTGATATTTATATTGGGTATTATTCAGATAATTCCGGCTAAGAATCCAGGAATCATAACCGTTTTCGCGGTAATGCTTCCATACCACTCCGAAAACATAGCTATATTGTTCCTGAACAGGGATATAGTCAAGAATATAGCGCTGGTATTCCGTTTCATTGGCCTTAAGATTCAGGCTGAAGTCATCCTTTGCGCCAAGACCCAGGATAGTGATCTCATTTTTCGGGTCGAGCCTGATCTTATATTTCAACTGAAAATCCGTATATGTTGGAAGGAACGGAAGCCTGAGGGCTGAAAAGAGAAATTTCAGGTATGATCTTCGTACAGAAATGAGAAGTGTGCCTTTTTCCCCAACCGGTCCGTTCAGTGTAAGTCCCAGGTCAGATGCTCCTACTGTTGCACGGTACTTCATTTTATCCTTGTTGCCATCAATAAATGTAAAATTCAGCATTGAGCTCAGGGCATTCCCCTTTGAAGCCGGAAATGCCCCGCTAAGAAAATCTACCGACTGCACAAAATCGACATTGATGATCCCGACAGGTCCACCGGAAGCGCCCTGTGTGGAGAAATGATTCAGATAGGGGATCTCTACATTATCAATATAGAACCTGTTTTCATTAGGACCTCCGCCCCTTACTATTACATCATTCCTGTAGGCTGGCGTTGAAGCCACTCCGGGATATGACTGGATTACCCTGGAAATATCACGGTTTCCTCCCGGATTCTTTTCTATCTCATCAATACCGATTACCCTGGCAGACAGAGGCGATTCAATCTTCTTTACAAAAGGAGAAGCCTTTACAACAACCTCACCAATATTGATCTCGTCCTCATCAAGGGGAATGTCAAGATTTACCTGATTACTGTTTGTGACCATAACAGCGGCTGAAATATAAGTTTTGAAACCGACTGAAGAAACACGAAGTTCGACAAAACCCGGCTTGATTCCGGTGAATGAAAATTTACCATCAGCATCTGTAAAAGCACCGGTTGTTGTACCCCAGATCTGAACCGTAGCAAATGGAACACCTTCGTTTGTTGTGGAATTATATACCCTTCCCTTTATGACCCCTGAATTTTCCTGGCCAAGCAAGAAGACAGAATTTAAAAGCATAATGGCAATAGAAAGAATTATTCTCCTCATTCCGATCCGGGTTACCTTACTAACAAGGGATAAAAAGCAATTGTTCAGAAAAGATTCAAGACTAATCGTTCAGCAGACCAAGAAAATAGTCTCTCTCTTCAGAAAAATTTATTGAGGGAGTCCCGTTACCCATGGCAGAGATCTGAGAAAGCATATTCCTGGCAAACTCCTTTCTTTTGGAGGAGCTGTCGGTAAGGAACCGATGACCATAGGCTTTTGTAATCTTAATGGCTTCATGCCAGATTTTCATCGAAGAATCATCAATATAACTGCGGGAAAAGGCTTCCCATATATAATTTATCGCCGTCTCGGAGGGATGTATCATGTCAGTATCATAGAACCTGTAGTCGCGAAGGTCATCCATTAATAGTTCATAGGCAGGAAAATAATTCGGTTTTGATGAATGCCGGAGTAACTCCTCAACAGCAAGGAATAAGACTGATTTGCTTACCTGGTTGCCATGTGCCCCGTCTTTAAGGTGCCTGACGGGACTTATGGTAAAGATAACTTTCAATTCAGGAAATAAACCTGAGATCCTGTCGAGCTGATCCTTCCATAAACCAACTATATCATTGACTGACATTAATTCATGGCTGAACTGATCAGATGGGATCTTATGACAGTTTGATACCACCTGCCCCGAATGTTTCCACCTGAAAATTCTTGCTGTTCCAAAGGTTATAAAAAGAAACCCGGCTTTTGAAAGAAATGCAGATGCCTCTTTCAGTTTGCTGTTGATCTTAACCAGTGTTTTGTCCGGGTCCTCCGAAGAAAAGTCGGTATAGTGATAAAAGCTCAGCCACATTCCATCATGAAAATGAAGGTCATCCACTGTGAATGCCTTTCCTTCAATAATTGCATCCAGAGTATTGCTGACCGATACGGGATTATAGACAGTACCTGCAGGATTAATCATAACCGGCATTTTACCCTTTTTCATCTGATTTCCCATGGCTGTGGAAAAGCATGATCCTATAAACATCACATTGTCATTATATGTGATCCTTAACGGGGAAGGGACAATATTTATGGCGGTTCTTAAATTCATTCCTATGAAACCATAAAGATTTAATGATGATTTTCATTCATCCAGTTCAGAATAAATCTGAACACCTCTTCCTTAAATGGCTCATTATGCAGTTCATGATAACCTCCTGGCCATATTTTCAGTGTGACTTTCCCTGATTTCTCAGAAAATTCCCTGCTCCCTTCCGGTGAAGTAATCTGATCGTCGCCGCCATGCATGATAAGAGTCGGAACTTTTAGCTCTGCAGCATGGTCGAGGGCATACCTGCCGGCATTCATTGCACCGACGAACAGGGACACGGAAATTTTATCATGCACCAGCGGATCGGCTTTGTAGTTTTCTACTACAGCCGTATCATGAGATATATGACTAATATTCAGCCCTGAAGGTTGAATAAGTCCCGGAGCAATATTCTTCATGATTGAAGCCAGCATGACTTTGCTTTTCGGGGGCTCAAAGGAGAGACGCAACCATGGTGAAGTTACAATGGCCCCTTTTATTTTGGGATTGAAGTGCAACAGGTAGTTCAGAACAATACCTCCGCCCAGGCTATGTCCGTACAGATACAGGGTACTCCGGGAAAAGTCTTGCGGCAGGTGTCTAACAATGTACCTATCATTTCATAAAGAAGCCCGTAGTTTTTAATATTGCCTCTTCGCCCTTCGGAGCGGCCATGACCAGGAAGATCCACTCCGGTAAAGGCTATTCCTTCTTTCAGGAAAAGATCTGCCCAGTGATCGTAGCGCTGAATATGCTCGCCTATTCCATGAACAAAAACTATTACAGCCCCTGGTATCCTCGCCGGGACTCCGGATCAGACCTTTCAGAAGCTGGCCATTTTTCAGTCTGAGATTGAAATCCATAAAGATTTTTCTTTAAATGTACGAAAGTTCAGAAAATAACAGGCAAAACAACAGTTGCGGGAGAATAAAATAATCATAAAAAATGCAAGCATTCAGGTGCTGATTTTCAATAAATTCCATTAGTCAGAAAAGAATTTTCCAGACATAAACCGTCAAAATATTATTTATAAAATATTTAGTAAGCTGGTTTCAATCTGCCTCATAACACACTTATTATATACCTATTACTACTAATGGCTATTTGTATTTCAGGTAGAAACCGACCATTTAAAGATATTAAGATTTGTATATCTTTATATATTTTCAGAACTTTGTTCAACAACATTTAAAACTAAGAGCAATGACACAATATGAGTTCAATAACAGTCTCCTCGAGATGAAATCAAATCTTCAGAGGTTTGCAATGAGTCTGACGTCCGACCGTGACACTGCACTTGATCTTGTTCAGGATACATATCTTAAGGCAATTACCTACAAAGATAAGTTTGTTGATTATACCAATCTCAAAGCCTGGGTGTTTACAATAATGAAAAACACCTTTATCAATAATTACAGGCGTAATGTAAAGGAGAATACTATTATTGACGGCACACAGGATCTGTATTACATCAATCAGCCTCATGACAAAGGCTTTATTTCACCAGAGTCGTCACTTTCCGAAAATGAAATAGAAAGAGCCATTGA
Source organism: uncultured Bacteroidales bacterium (assembly GCA_963789465.1). Taxonomy (GTDB): domain Bacteria; phylum Bacteroidota; class Bacteroidia; order Bacteroidales; family VadinHA17; genus LD21. Next base: position 57,783 of record CAWBLL010000013.1, on the reverse strand, counting down.
TTCATTGAGTGATGAATTCAGAATTCCTTTCAGGATGCATGTTGATGGATACAAATATAAAGAGATCGCGGATGAACTTGGTCTCAAGATCGGGACGGTAAAGAGCAGGATCTTTTTTACACGTCAGAAGCTGATGCTGATTTTAAAGGATTATGTAAAATAGTTTTAGGTTTATATTAGTTTGGTCAGGTTATGGTTTTAGTCCCGTCCACCAACCGGTGGGCGGGATTTTCTTTTTATTACTGTCCCGGCAAAAACGAAAACAATAAAGAGTCCTGAAACAATCCAGGCCCAAAGGTTTGTTGTTTTGGATTCAGCCCACATTTCATACTGATCTGTTATAAAGAACTCTGATTTTACCGGCCACAGGAGATTCCTGGTACTGTCGATATAACCGTTTGTCCCTGTGAGTTTTCCAGGCATGATTATCCTCACGGAATAATTCTTGAAATCAACCAAATATTTATCGACTGCTATGTCAAGCGCCGAATCAGCTTCTGTTTTGAATTTCCTGGCATTTTTGTCTCCGATAAATTTCCTCAGTAAAATACCATTATTCCACAAACTGTCAAATTTATCCCCATTTTTCTCAATGAGGCTGACTATATGACTTTCGAGAGGTTTTAAGGAATCCAGAGATATTTCAGGTTCGCCTTTCCCTGAAATAAGTTTTGAAAATTCTGCTATCCAGATAGCCACAATATTTTGGATAGTCCAGCGGTCTGTCTTTTTATCAATGGAATCTGCCAAAACCTTATATTCAGTGCTGTCAGCACCATTTTCCTTACTGAATTTCAAATAATCCGGAGAATAGAAGTAAGCCAGCTCCTCATCATTTAAGAAATCACTCACAGGATATCCCGTCTGTAACTGTTTTCCGATGATCTCAGCAAATCTGTAATTGGTGTTAAACCATCTGAACTTTCTGGTAAATTCTGCATGTCTTTTCATCTTACCGTTTACTGATGAATCGTTCAGATAGGTTGAATTTATTTCACCGGCATTGAGGAAAAGTTTATCCGCTGTTTTTATCCATGTTGTATCGCCCTTGCCGTTAACCTCAATACTGTCTTTAATGGCCCAGGTTTTGTCAAATGGCACCTGGATCCCGGACTTCTCAAATTTGTCCTTGTTGTTCCTCATCACAATTTTCCTTGTAACCGAGCCGTCAGGGTGAATTATATCAGTAACCAGGGTGTTGGGCTCATTACATGAGAAGATCAGCAATTAACAGAAGTGAGATGACCAATTTTATCCGGTTTCTTTTCATGACTTATAATTTAACTTTGGAATCTGAGATTTCCGACAACCTTTTCTCAATTAGCTTTTTAAGCCCGGGATCTTCCTCGATTATCTTGTGCAGGCTTTTATATTCCTTCTGTAACTGATCAATTGACCGGAAAAGATCTTCAACCTGCTTGTCTGAATTATACTTTCTGAGGATCTGTAGTCTCCTCCCGGGAATACTGAACAGCATCAATCTGCTGTCCGGCAGATCACCTGTAATAGCTGTAGCGTCTTTCCCATTATAGTCAATCTGCCTGCTAAGATTATTGATTTGTTTCATAATTATACTTTGCTGGAAGACAAACATTACTGCCAGAAAAACCGAGACTGCCACGAGACTTCTTCTCACCCAGTTAATATAAGTCCAGCCAAAGAAGAACTCAACAAGATCAAATCGCTCCTTCTCCTGCTTGTATTTCCCAGAAAGCCTGCTTAATACTTTTTCTGTAATATCATCAGGTGAGTTCAGCACAGGCGTGTTCCTCTTCAGGACCTCCAGTGCTCTTTTGTATTTTTCATTTGCCTGTTCCATAGTCATAAATATTTTTCTATCATGAACTGAAATACTCTTTCTGGCATGATAGAGATTTGCTTTAATTACTGACTTGCTTATCCCGGTCAATTTTGATATTTCATCGCTTGTCATCTCTTCAATTTCTGATAAAATAAAGATTGTTTTTTGTCTTGGGCTAAGCTTATCAGTAGCATCCCTATAATTCTGGCAGTTTCATCATTCTCCAGTTGTAAGAAGGCATCTGTGAAATCTTTTCGGACAGCATTGCCCATGTCCTTTCATCAGTGACATATTCACGGTTTCTTTTCTTGTGCCTCAAAATGTCGTAGCATTTATTTATCTACTATTTTGTAAATCCAGGTCCTGTACACTTCAGCAGATTTTATATTCTTTAATTTCTGCCAGATAGTCACCATTGTTTCCTGAACCACATCTTTGGCTTCATCTTCATCACCAAGCATCCTGAAAGCCAGGGAAAAAGCATAGGGAGAAGTGGAATCAACAAGCTTCCGGAAATTAATGAAATTTCCTCTTCTGCATTCTTCTATGATTTTTATATCAGTCAAAATTTAATCTTCTTAATATTATAGACGACAATTCATCTACAAGGTAAAAAACATATACTAATTTTAATGTGTAAAAAAAATTATCATGCAAAAGATTATAACTATAAGGACAGATAAGCAGAATGGCTTATATGATATTACAGGTGAGGTAGTATCGCTGATAAAGGAGAGCAGGGTAAAAAACGGAATTGCTTCAGTTTATGCACAGGGGATCGACCGCCGCCATCATGATTCAGGAGAACTGGGATCAGTCTGTTCAGAATGATGTTGTTACCCTGCTCAAAAGACTGGTTCCCTCAGGGATATGGGAACACGATCATCAGGATAATAACGGTGATGCTCACCTTAAAGCCGGTTTGATCGGCGCTTCGGAAACAATTCCCATCATTGATTACAAGCCTGGCCTGTCAACATGGCAGAATATATTTCTGTGTGAATTTGATGGTCCGAGGGAAAGAAGGGAAATTGTTGTGACAATAATCGCGGACAATGAAAACTGACTGTCAGTCAGCCTGAGTGACTTCTTTGACATTTTCCATAAATATCTCATACTTCTTTCTTCCCACGGGAGATTTTCTGAACAATCTTTTAAATTTTTCCCTGGAAAGATTGATCCAGTCATCCAGGCGACATCTGCACCAGCTCATCTGAAACTGCAAACTCCGGAACATTGTTTGGGACGTGCCCTGAGGTTCCATGGACAAACCTCCTGGCATCTGTCGCATCCATACACCCTTCTTTCAAGTTTAGATATTATCTCATCAGGGAGTGCTTCCCTTTCCTCGATGTTCAGGTTTGCAATGCATTTTCTTGCATCAATTGTATGGTTTTCATTAATTGCACCAGTGGGGCAGAGCTCGATACACAATCTGCAATTGCCGCAATTATCCTTTGTAAAAGGCTTATCATATTCAAGTTCTACATTGAGGATCAATATCCCGATAAAGAAGAATGAACCGATTTCTTTATTTATCATTATAGAATGTTTCCCCTGCCATCCGATGCCTGCTTCAACTGCCCATGCCTTTTCAAGAAGCGGAGCTGTATCAGAGAAGGGCCTTCCTTCCGTATCCGGCTCCAGAGATTTAATGAATGTCAGCAATTCACTGAGTTTTCTTTTGATGACATCCTGGTAACTTTCACCATAGGCGTATCGTGAAATCACAGGAACTCCATCTCCTTTTTGCAGAATATCAGAATAATAATTAATTCCCGTCACAACGAGTGATTTTGCTCCCGGTAGCAGAGATTCAGGATTAATCCTCTTTCCCGTATCCCTGGCAAGATAGCTCATACCTGCATTCATCCCGGAGTTACACCAGTTTTTTAAAATATCTTCACGTTCACCCAGGGATCTGGATGCAGCAATCCCACAGAGATCGAAACCAAGCTCCTTCACTTTCTCCCTTATCTGCAGTGAAAGGGGTATATTATCCTGAGATGGCATATATTAAACTTTAGAGAAATCCGAGCTCAAGTTTTGCCTCATCGCTAAGCATACTCCTGTCCCATGGCGGATTGAATGTCAGTTTAAGGTCGCATTCCTTTACTCCTCTCGTCCCGCCAACCTTATATTTTACCTCCTCCAGCAGTTCGTCCACCATTGGACAATTGGGAGCAGTAAGAGTCATTGTTATATGGGCAACATGTTCCTCGTCAATGCTTATATCATAAATCAGACCCAGGTCATAAATATTTACGGGAATTTCCGGATCGTATATACTTTTAAGCACCTCTCCTATTCGTGTTTCTATTTCAAGTTGTTCAGAAGGGTCCATTATATGGAAAATTTAAAACATTAAACATCTCTCAAATTAGCCATCATTCGTCTTTAATGATGATGAGGGTAACTTTTATAATATTCCTGTACGTTTTACTTGTCAATCGCATTATACTTTCCTTTAGCCTTATAGGCCATGGAATAAAGCTTCATCTGTCTCACCATGGACAGCAAACCGTTCGACCTGGTGGGTGACAGGTTCTGCCTAAGCCCGATTTTATCGATAAAGTAAAGATCGGCTGAAATTATTTCATCAGGAGTACGTCCGGAAAGAACTTTAATAAGAAGTCCCACTATTCCTCTTGTAATAATTGCATCACTGTCGGCAGTAAAGGTTATGATAGTTCCGTCATACTCGGGATGGAGCCAGACTTTTGACTGGCATCCTTCGATAAGGAAATCCTTCAATTTGTACTTTGGATCGATTACCGGCAGTTCCCTGCCCAGATCAATCAGAAGATTGTATTTGTCCATCCAGTCATCAAAAAGAGAAAACTCATCTATAATATTATCCTGTATATCGTTAATTGACATATAATAGCTTTAAGCGAACATTGTAATAACCTTTTTAATTCCATCGGCAAGTGTATCGATCTCCTGTTTCGTATTATAGAAGCAGATGGAGGCCCTTACCGTGCCGTCTATTCCATAGCGGGCCATTAATGGCTGTGCGCAATGGGTCCCTGTTCTTACTGCAATGCCCATTTTGTCAAGTACCATACCGGTATCATACTGATGTATCCCGTCAAGAAGGAAGGATATTGTAGAAATTTTTCTTGCCGGCTTACCATAGATCTTCAGTTCTTTTATTTCAGAAAGCCGCTCATTTGCATATGAAAGCAGCTCTTTCTCGCGATTCCCGATATCGATCCTCCCTATTTCTGTCAAATAGTCAATGGCAGCAGCAAGGCCAATGGCACCGGGGTAGTTCGTTGTGCCGGCTTCAAATTTAAAGGGCAGCTCATTATATGTTGTCTTCTCAAAAGTTACTTTATCGACCATATCGCCGCCGCCCTGGAAGGGAGGCAACTCGTCTAGCCACTTTTCCTTGCCATAAAGACATCCTACACCTGCAGGTCCGTAGATTTTGTGGCCAGAGAAAGCGTAAAAATCGCAATCCATGGAGGTAACATCGACCATACCATGCTGTATTCCCTGTGCCCCGTCAATCATAACAGGGACTCCGGCTGAATGAGCGGCCTTTATTATCTCGTCTACAGGGAGGATCGTTCCAAGTACATTTGACACCTGGGAAACGGATACAAGTTTTGTCTTTGGTGTGAGCATCCGCAGGTATTCTGTAAAAATGATATCACCGGAATCATCGATAGGAATCACCTTCAGGACAGCTCCTTTTCTTTCACACAGCATCTGCCAGGGTACAATGTTTGCATGATGCTCAAGATGGCTTATTAGTATTTCATCTCCCTTGCCTACATATCGTTCCCCGAATGAAAATGCAATACCATTAATTGATCCTGTGGTACCCGACGTAAAGATCACCTCTTCCTTTTTACCTGCATTAATAAATGATCTTACTTTTTCCCTGGCATTTTCATAAGCCTCTGAGGACAGATCACTCAAACGGTGAACCCCCCTGTGAATATTTGCATTGTATGAGCTATATATATCTGTCAGTGTGTCAATTACTACTTTTGGTTTCTGAGTAGTTGCTCCATTGTCGAGATATACCAGGGGTTTATCATAGACTTTCCTGCCAAGAATCGGAAAATCAGCTCTTATGTCTTCTATTCTTTTCACGCTATCTGATTATCCGCACTTTACCATACAACTTGCACATCTGGAGAGTTCTCCCTTCAGACGTTGCATCACCAGGTTATCCATCCTCTCACGAAGTGGTTCTGTTTTGATATTCTGAATTACCTCGTGTGCAAAGCCGAACATCAGCATGAGTTTTGCGTCGTGTTTGCTAATGCCCCTTGACTGAAGATAGAAGAGGGCATCATCGTTAAGTTGCCCGACGGTTGCCCCGTGACTGCATTTAACATCATCGGCATAAATTTCCAGCTGTGGCTTGCTATCCATTTTTGCATCGTCGGTAAGAAGGATATTGTTATTTTTCTGGTATGCGAGGGTTCCCTGAGCGCCAGGCTGCACAAGTATTCGCCCATTGAAGGCACCGGTAGCCATATCGTCAAGTACCCCTTTAAATAACTGATTGCTTGTGCAGTGCGGGAATGCATGCTCTACAAACACAAAATTATCGACATGCTGCCATTTGTCGGCGAGAAAAAGACCGAAGGAATGGCATTCCGCTCCTTCTCCTCCGAGGTAATGATAGGTGCTGTTACGAATCAGACCTCCATGCAGAGTCATATTATTTGAAGTAGCAACGCTGTTCTTATCCTGATGTATGAAAGTATGAGTTATCTTGCAGGCTGCATTATGTTCGTTCTGCATTCTCAGCAGGTCGAAATGTGCATTCTCTCCTACAAAAATTTCAGTAACCGCATTGGTAAGGAATTTTTGAGGAGAGAGAGCATGATCGCAAACAATAATTGAAAATTCAGCACTTTTCTCAACAATAATAAGATTCCTGTGCTGGCTGAAAGAATCTACTTCACTTTGAACAAGATTTACAACCTGTACCGGTTTTGACAGGACCACTCCTTCCGGCACATACACGAATACTCCGTCAGATGCCATTGCTGAATTAAGGTGAACGAGTCCGTCTGTCTCACTGTGAGCATACTTACCGTAATGTTTTTCAATAATATCCGGGAATTTTTTAGCAGCTTCATTAAGGCTGCCAATCCAGACGCCGCTTGGCAGTTCGCGTAGCTTTCCATTTATGGTGGGATAAAAACCATTCATCAGAACTATACCGTGGGTATCCAATTCTGCGATATCGCATCTGAATTCTTCAGCTTTCTCAAAATCGGAAACTTCCGGGATAAAATAAGAGGAGTAATCGTGGTCAAAAAAAAGATTCAGGCTGGTATACTTGTACGCTTCATCTTTTTTTGTGGGTATTCCAAGCTCACTGAATTTCCCCAGAGCCTCCTCCCTGAATGAGTTTAGATATGAAGAAGAGGCCCCGCTAATCTTGTCTATATTATTATGGTAAAGATTCAGATATTTCTCAGTTATTTCAGCGTTGCTGTTCATGCCAGTATATTATTTTCCACCTCTTTTTTGATCCAGTCATATCCCTTCTCTTCGAGCTCAAGGGCGAGTTCTTTTCCGGCAGTCTTTACAATCCGCCCATCGTACAGAACGTGTACCACATCAGGTATTATATAATCCAGAAGCCTTTGATAATGAGTGATAACTATAAAGGAATTATCAGGGCGCTTAATCTTATTGACCCCATTGGCGACAATTCTCAGCGCATCTATGTCGAGGCCCGAATCGGTCTCATCCATTATAGCCAGTCTAGGTTCCAGCATTGCCATCTGAAAGATCTCATTTTTCTTCTTCTCTCCCCCGGAAAAACCCTCATTGACAGACCTGTTAGCCAGTTTGGAATCTATTTCCACAAGTTCTTTCTTTTCCCTCATCATTTTCAGAAAATCCGATGCCGACAGCGGTTGCAGTCCTTTATGCTTACGATGTTCATTTACCGCTGTTTTCATGAAGTTAACCATGCTTACCCCCGGGATCTCTATCGGGTACTGGAATCCGAGAAATATTCCTTCCCTCGCACGTTCTTCCGCAGGCATTTCCAGAAGGTTTTTCCCGAAGTATGTAACTGTTCCTTCAGTCACCTCTACAAATTCCCTGCCTGCAAGCACGGCGGCAAGTGTGCTTTTGCCGGAGCCGTTCGGACCCATTATTGCATGTATCTCTCCAGCCCTGACCTTCAGGCTTATACCCTTTAATATGCTTTTACCACTTATTGCGGCTTTTAAATCTTTTATAATCAACATGATAAAAAATGAACTAAATGAAATTCCAACTTTAACCTATGCTGCCTTCAAGGCTGATCTGCAGTAGCTTCTGGGCTTCAACAGCAAATTCCATCGGAAGCTTATTGATTACCTCACGGGCATAGCCATTAACTATCAGCCCCACTGCATCCTCTGTCGATATCCCTCTCTGGTTGCAGTAGAAGATCTGATCTTCACCGATTTTGGAGGTTGTTGCCTCATGTTCGACTATGGCTGTCTGATTGTCAACTTCCAGGTAGGGAAAGGTATGTGCCCCGCACTTATCTCCGAGAAGCAATGAATCGCACTGTGAATAATTCCTTGCGTTGGTTGCATTCTTCAGTACCTTGACAAGCCCTCTGTAGCTGTTCTGACCTCTTCCGGCGGAGATACCCTTTGATACGATAGTACTTTTTGTATTTTTCCCGATATGCGTCATCTTTGTGCCTGTATCTGCCTGCTGGTGATTATTGGTCACAGCGACGGAATAGAATTCACCGGTCGAATTATCGCCACGAAGAATGCATGAAGGATATTTCCATGTAATAGCTGATCCGGTCTCGATCTGGGTCCAGGAAATCTTCGAGCTCTCACCGCGGCACATTCCGCGCTTTGTTACGAAGTTGAATACACCTCCTAGCCCTTCCTTGTTTCCAGGGTACCAATTCTGAACCGTGGAATATTTGACCTCGGCATTTTTTTCTGCAATAATCTCTACAATTGCGGCGTGCAGCTGATTTTCATCCCTGGATGGTGCCGTACAGCCCTCAAGGTAACTCACATAACTTTCTTCATCAGCCACCAGCAGAGTCCTTTCAAACTGGCCGGTATTGGCTGAGTTTATCCTGAAATATGTAGAGAGTTCCATTGGACATCTTACCCCTTTGGGGATGTAACAGAATGAACCGTCACTGAATACTGCCGAATTCAGGGTGGCAAAGAAGTTATCGGTATATGGCACAACCGTACCCATATATCTCCTGACAAGATCTGGATATTCCTGAACTGCCTCGCTGAATGAGCAAAAAATAATACCCATCTCTGCCAGTGTCTCTTTGAAAGTTGTCTTGATGGATACACTGTCAATAACTGCATCTACAGCAACACCGGCAAGGTGTTTTTGCTCTTCAAGAGGAATTCCGAGCTTATCGAATGTCCTTCTCAGTTCCGGATCTATATCATCTATGCTGTTAAGCGCCATCCTCTGTTTGGGAGCAGCATAGTAAATAATATCATTATAGTTTATCGGCGGAATCCTGAGATGTGGCCATTTGGGCATCTTCATTGTCAGCCAGTGGCGATATGACTTTAACCGGAATTCAAGAAGCCAGTCCGGTTCATTCTTCTTGGCTGATATAAGACGTACAACCTCCTCACTGAGACCCTTGGGAATCCGTTCCATCTCAATATCGGAATAAAATCCGTATTTATATTCCCCTGAGGTGACGTCACTTATTATTTTATCCTGAGCTTTTTCCATAATCTTCATTTCAACAACTATAGCTCTTTTATATTATAAACAACTTGAAAATAAAAAAGTTATACTTCAATTTGACTTTACTCCGCGAGCATGTATTCTAAAAATACAACTCTCTTAATTATATTTAATCTAAATAAAAAGGCAAAAATATAAAAAATACAGGAAATACAGCAGGATCAGCAGTGAAAATTGATTCTATGAATTTTTACTCCCTGTTAAAATTGAATTTTCTGTTTATGATTGCTTAACCTAAAATATAATTAAATTCGCGGCTTGATTTGTAATGATATGAGCTACCTGATTTTCAAATCTTTTTAAATGAGAAATATTATTAATTCAGTGCCGGCCCGGAACAGCAAAAGACTTCTTATGTTCCTGATTATAATGCTTTTTCCTCTAACTCTGTTTGCTTCATCCGGGAAAGTACCATCAGTGGGACCGATCAGAGTTGAATTTATTATTTTCGGGTTAATTCTTTCCGGTGTAGCCGTATTTCATAGGCACACCTTCTGGGTAGCTGTAACAGGTCTCGCAGTCTTGCTTATATTTAAAATCACATTTGATCCCGGATTTCATTTCATGGACCATCTGTTCGGGGAGACTCCAATGAGGGAGCAGATAATGAATAAAACGCTTCGCCAGGGGGAATGGGGAATACTTTTAAACCTTCTTGGCCTTCTGCTTGGCTTTTCAATTCTCTCAAAGATATTTGAGGAATCTGGTGCTCCGGATATTTTGCCTAACTTTCTTCCTAATGACTGGAAGGGACCCTTTGTACTACTGATATTTGTATTTGTTCTTTCCTCGTTCCTCGATAATATTGCTGCGGCTCTTATCGGAGGTACAATTGCGTTGGTTGTCTTTCATAGAAAAGTCCATATAGGCTATATTGCTGCCATTGTTGCCGCGAGCAATGCAGGAGGAAGCGGTAGTGTCGTAGGTGATACAACAACGACAATGATGTGGATTGATGGGGTAAAAGCGATCAATGTGCTTCACGGATTTATTGCTGCTTCCGTTGCACTTGTTTTCTTTGGCTGGTTTGCTTCGCATCAGCAGGACAGATACCAGAGGATCCAGAAGGATGCTGATCCCTCTGTAAGGATCGACTGGGTCAGAATTTTCAATGTTGCCCTTATCCTGGTAGGAGCGATTATCTCTAATATCCTCTATGACATGCCTGCCCTGGGTGTATGGATAGCACTGTTGCTGGGAACATTCCTCAGGCCGGTTCCATGGAAAGAAGTGCCGGGAGCCATAAAAGGCACTATATTTCTTCTCTCACTGGTCTTCTGCGCTTCGCTTATGCCGGTAGAGGAACTTCCCGATGCCTCATGGACCACAGCTTTCTCGCTCGGATTTCTTTCCTCGGTATTCGATAATATTCCACTCACCAAAATCTGTCTCGAACAAGGTCACTATGACTGGGGGATGCTTGCATACAGTGTTGGATTCGGAGGATCGATGATCTGGTTCGGATCTTCAGCCGGTGTAGCTCTTACAAATAAATTTCCGGACTCCCGCAATGTAGTGCTCTGGGTTAAAGGCGGATGGCATATTATTGTCTCCTTTGTTATTGGATTCTTTGTGCTGTTCATGATAATGGGCTGGGAACCAGCCGACAACAAGGAGCACAAAGTCGTTAACTGTCCTGTCCCTGGTTGCCCTGTTGCCAGGAAAACAAAAAATAACTCGGAGAATGGTCCTGTGATTCATCCTGAGCCTTTAAAATAAGAAGATACTGATCTGGCCGCGGAAAAAATCTTTTTTACCGCTTCCCCTCACCTCTGTATGTACCCTAATGGTAAAATATCTTATCTTTAGGTACTAATTTTAATCCGGACATATGAAAAGGCTATTTGTCACCCTGGTAATAATCATGTCATTTATCCGGCTTTCATCCCAAACTGAAAAAGAGGTAAGGGCCGAAATTAAGCATGTTACCGTATTCCCTGACAGGGCTCAGATCGATCATGAAGCAAATGTATCGATGCAGTCGGGCAAGACAATCTTTAAACTTTCATCTCTGTCTCCATATATTGATACACAAAGCATTCAGGTAAAAGGGTTTGGAGATTTTACCATTCTCGCTGTAACCCATGAGAATAACTGGCTTCAGAATCTCGAGGACTCTCCTGAAGTTAAAGCCATAAGAAGCCAGATTGAAGTTTTACAGAGAAAAGAGGAAGATGAGAAGGCAGCAATCAGCATACTAAGGGAGAAATCAGCGTTCCTTATTGCCAACAGGGAAGTCCTTGTTAAGGCAACAGCTTTTTCAATCGAACAGTTCAGAAACGTTATGGATCTGTATACCAAAAATATGGAACAGGTGACTGTTACCTCGCTTATGAAGGAGAGGCTCATTAAGGATTACGAAAAACAGATCGTTCAGTTGCAGAAACAGGTTTCCGACAAGATTGAAAGAGAACAGCTTCCTTCAGGGGAAATATCAGTTGCCGTTACTTCCGACAAACAGGTCTCGGGCCGTTTTACCGTCAGCTATGTTGTTTCGCATGCCGGATGGTACCCTTCGTACGATATAAGGGTTGATGACATAAAAAAACCGGTTTCTATCTTCTATAAGGCCAATGTCTTTCAGAAATCCGGAGTGGAATGGAAAGATATAAAAATCAGTTTTTCGAATGCCACTCCATGGGTAGCAGGTGATTTCCCGGTCTTATATCCATGGTTTGTTGATTATTACACCCCTCCTCAACCTGTTTACAGACCAGCCCCGGCCACCATGAAAAAGAGCAGGGCTCCGGAAGCGATGGAAATGGCTGTTATGAATAATAAAGAGGAGATGGCTGCAGAATCTGCTCCTGTGGCTGTTGAAAAGAAGATCGGTGAAACGACTGTTACTTTCGACGTCGCGGTACCATGTTCAGTACCATCTGATGGGAAGGTGCAGACAGTTGAAATACAACGGCTCACGGCTCCTGCAGAGTACAGGTATGTAACAACTCCGAAACTTTCCCAGCTGGCATATCTTACGGCAAATATTACAGACTGGGCGGACCTTAACCTGCAGAGCGGGGAAGCAACCCTCTATTTTGAGAATTCATTCGTTGGAAAATCGAATGTTAATGTCAGTCAGCTGACCGACACAATGACACTGTCACTGGGAACAGATAACAGCATAATTGTCAGAAGAGAGAAAAGAACTGACTTCACAAGCAGGAAAACAATCGGGTCAAACAAGACAGAAACGTATTCATTTCTGATATCAGTCAGGAACAATAAATCCCTTCCGGTTAAAATAAGGATTAACGATCAGATACCTGTTTCGTCCAACAATGGAATATCTGTCGATCCACAGGAGCTTTCCGGCGGAAGGCTGAATACCCTCACCGGAGAGATAAGCTGGGACCTTGATATCAATAAACAGGAGACTAAACAGGTAATCTTGACCTATTCCGTTAAATATCCAAAGGACAAAACAGTCATTCTTGAATAAATATTAAGGACCCATGAATTTTATAGGAAATCTCATCTGGTTAATTTTTGGAGGCATAATAATTGCAATAGAATACTTTATAGGGAGCATATTACTAATGATAACAATAATTGGCATTCCATTCGGCCTTCAGACCCTCAAGATGGCATCACTTGCGCTATGGCCATTCGGAAGGGACAGCATAGTGCAGGTGAGGGCCTCCGGATGCCTTTACATTTTTATGAATGTTTTATGGCTACTGACCGGTGGATTATGGATTGCTATAACCCATCTGATACTAGGAGCTCTTCTTTGCATAACTATAATCGGAATTCCCTTCGGTCTCCAGCATTTTAAGCTTACAGCCATAGCTTTAAGCCCCTTCGGAAGGGATATTGTAAGTAAATAATAAAGTTTAATATTATCGGGAAAAATCAGTGGGAGCTCATACATAAGTTCCCGCGGATTAAACAGAATACTAAGATCAGGGCTGAAAGGAATATACTAAATGGATAAGTCTGACAACAAGCATATATCTATAAATGATCTTGGCAAATTCCGTTTGATTGATCATCTTACGGGAAAGAATAAGCCGGTCAATCCGTCGACAATTACAGGCATAGGAGATGATGCGGCGATTATAGATTCGGGTGGTTCAATGACACTTGTTTCCACTGACCTCCTTCTTGAGGGGATACACTTCAACCTTATCTATTCACCTTTAAAACATCTTGGATACAAAGCAGTTATCCGTGCAATTTCCGACATATATGCTATGAATGGCGATCCCCGTCAGATTCTGATTTCCATTGGAATAAGTACCAGATTCTCGTTGGAGCAGGTGGAAGATATATATGAAGGTATATACCTGGCATGTGAAAAATATAATGTTGACCTCGCAGGAGGAGATACGACCAGCTCCCTCACTGGGCTTACGATAGGTGTCACAGCTATCGGGATAGCTGAAAGCGGGAGTATCGTTAAAAGAGATGGAGCCAGTCCAAATGAACTGATATGTGTGACAGGTGATTTCGGAGCTGCCTTTATGGGACTTCAGCTGCTTGAGAGGGAGAGAAAGCTTTTTATAAAGGACAAGGTTACTCAACCTGACCTTACAGGTTACGAATATGTTATCGGAAGGCAGCTTAAGCCTGAGCTTCCGGTCAAAGCGTTAAATGAACTTCGGTCAGCCGGGATAAAACCGACATCAATGATTGATGTGACGGACGGGCTGGCATCTGATCTGCTGCATATATGCAGATTATCAGGGACCGGCTGCAGGATCATGTACAGCAAGGTGCCGATCGACTATGAGACATCCAGACTTGCCGGTGAGTTCAATATTGATCCGATGACTCCTGCTCTCAGCGGAGGGGAAGATTATGAAATGCTGTTTACCGTACCGCTTGATTTATATGAGAAGGTCAGTCTGATAAATTCTGTAAAGATCATCGGGCATATGACTTCAGCCACAGAATGTTCAATAGTTGGAGATGATGGTTCTGAAGTTGAAATCACCTCAATGGGCTGGAAGTAAAGGTATCTATCTCGCCCTGATAACTCCCCGCTCGGAATTTCGGATAAATTTCAGTATATAGTCCCTGTCATCGGATTGTGCGAAGGAATTTTCCACATGATCCAGGGCCAGTGAAAAATTCAAATTGCTATAGTAGATCGCCCTGTAGATATTATGTATCTCATCGATTCTTTCCTTTTCAAAACCCCGTCGTGTCAGACCTATTGAATTGAGCCCCATATATGAGAGAGGATCCCGGTCAGCCTTGATGAAAGGCGGCACATCGATTCTTACCTTTGATCCTCCTCCCAGTATAACATGTGCTCCTATACGTGTAAACTGATGAACAAGCGAGCCTCCGCTAATGATAGCATATTCGTCGACTTTAACCTCACCGGCCAGGCCGGTCATATTTCCTATTATTATGTTGTCTTTAAGTTCACAATCATGCCCGATATGGGAATAAGCCATCAGAAGGCAGCCTGAACCAATAACGGTTTTTCCGGCAGCTACAGTTCCCCTGTTTACCGTGACTCCTTCTCTTATTGTTGTATTGTCTCCGATTTCAGCTGTAGTGTCTTCACCTTTGAATTTCATGTCCTGGGGAATACCAGCAATACAGGCAGAGGGGAAAATTTTGCAATTTTTTCCGATTCTTGCCCCATCCATAACCACAGCATTGGGCCCAATCCATGTTCCGTCCCCAATAAATGAATCGCCCGCAATATAAGCAAAAGGCTCAATCGTGACATCATTCCCAATTCTGGCATTCGGATGGACAAAAGCTAAATTTGAGATCATTGCAACTTTATTTATTTTTTACAACCTGAGCAGTCATCTCCCCTTCGAGTACCAGTTTATTTGCTACAAAAGCCTGTCCGAACATTGTTACAATACCCCTTCGGATAAGGTCAGTGAGTTCCATTTTTAGTATAACAGTATCGCCAGGAACTACTTTTTGTTTGAACTTCACTTTATCGATCTTCAAAAAGTAGGTTGAATACTTTTCAGGTTCATCAACCGTATTTAGAATAAGCAATCCTCCGGTCTGTGCCAGGGCTTCCACAAGCAGGACACCGGGCATTACGGGTTCTCCGGGAAAATGACCCTGGAAAAAGGCCTCGTTGAAGGTGATATTTTTTATCCCTACTATTGATGTCTCATCAATTGAGATGATTTTGTCAACCATCAGAAAAGGATATCGGTGAGGCAGACGTTTCCTGATATCTTCTAGAGTGAGCACGGGAGGCTGGGTAGGATCATAAGCCGGAATATCCTTCTTCAGAAGAGCTTTTTTCATCTCCTGTCTTATGAGTCTTGCAAGCCGGGTATTTGCGAAATGGCCTGGCCGGGTAGCTACAATCTTGCCTTTTATAGGGTGACCTACAAGGGCAATATCCCCCATAATATCGAGAAGTTTATGTCTGGCAGGTTCATTGGGAAATCTCAATTCAGTATTGTTCAGAACACCTGCTGTATGTTTGTTTATTCCCGGTCTCTTGAACATTTTTGCGATACGGTCTATCTCTGCCTGTTCCACCTCCTTTTCAAGAATGACAACAGCATTATCCAGATCACCTCCCTTGATGAGTCCTGCCTTGAACAGAGGTTCCAGCTCATGAAAGAAGACGAAGGTACGGCTCTTGCATATTTCCGTTTCAAAGTCGTCGATTGTATCGAGAATAGCATACTGGTTCCCAAGAATTTTGGAATTGTAATCAATAAGGACATTTATGCTCAGGTGGTCATCAGGGTAAATAATGAGATCGACGCCATGCTCCTCGTCAGAATATGTTATTTTCTGCTTTACTACAAAATAGTTCCTATCCTCCTTTTGATCCACGATCCCAGCACTCTTTATGGCCTCAACAAATTTCAGGGAAGATCCCCCCATTATAGGAGCCTCGGGTCCGTTCATTTCTATAAGTGCGTTATCTACAGAAAGGCCATGAAGGGCCGCAAGTACATGTTCTATCGTCTGGACACTTGCGTTGTTATGTACAAGCGTTGTGCCTCGCGATGTTTCCGTTACATGCTCTGCAAGAGCATCTATCATTGGTTGACCGGGCAGGTCCACCCTGCAGAATTTATATCCGTGATTGGCCGGAGCCGGTTTAAAAGTAATTGTTACATTAATCCCCGTATGCAAACCTTTTCCATTCAGGCTAATTTCCTTTGCCAGGGTCCTTTGTTTTTCACTCATCAGCGATAGTGGTTAATTGAAATTTCAGGGTACAAAAAAAATAAAAAAATTTAGAACAATATAAAAAAAAACGCATTACCTCTACATTAAACAAGATAATCAGTTTCGAATAGGAGATAAAGTTATTTATTTTTAAGTAATTCCAGCTCTTTTTCCAAAGCATCTACCTTTGACTTAAGATCGGGAAGCTTTTTAAATATTACAGTAGATCGGAGGAATTGTTTCAGATCAAAAGCCGGACTGCCTAATATGATTGTGTTTTCTTCCTTTATGTCGCCCGGAATGCCTGCCTGTGCACCGATTTTTGACCCGTTGGCAATCCTTGCATGACCCGCGATACCGACCTGTCCTCCAAACATGCAGTTCCTGCCTACTTTCGTAGATCCTGCAATACCGGTCTGCGCTGCCATTACAGTATTCTCTCCAACCTCAACATTATGGCCAATCTGAATCAGATTATCAAGTTTAACACCCTTGTGTATCAGTGTCGAACCTACAGTGGCTCTGTCAATCGTCACATTAGCGCCTATCTCAACAAAGTCCTCAATGATGACATTCCCCAGCTGCGGGATCTTCATATATTCATTTTCCGACTGTGGAGCAAAACCGAAACCGTCACTTCCAACAACCGACCCGGCATGAATTATACATCCCTGCCCTATTATGCATTCGTGATAAACTGTTACTCCCGGATTAATCGTACAATTGATACCCAGCCTGGTATTGTCGCCAATATAAACATGCGGATAGATTGAACAGCCATCGCTGATAATGCAATTCTCACCGATATAGCTATATGGACCTATATATACATCAGCTCCGATCTTTGCCGTCGATTCGATGATAGCAGTCGGATGTATTCCATTTTTCCTGGGCCTCGCCTGATCAACGAGATTCAGCAGTGATGCGAAAGCTTCATAAGCATTCTCTACTCTTATAAGCGTGGCACTTATCTCCGAAGAGGCAACGAAGCTCTTGTTCACTAGTACAATTGATGAGGCTGTTGTATAAATATAATGCTCATACTTTGGGTTTGACAGAAAAGAAAGAGCACCGGGATGCCCCTCTTCGATCCTGGCTATAGTATTAACCTTGATATCGGGGTTGCCTTCAATTTCACCTTTCAGAAACCCTGCTATTGTTGTGGCAGTAAATTCCATAAAATATTCTTATTAGTTATCTGCATTCTTTTGGGTAGCACAGAAAATATTTTGTTATACGTTCCGACAGGAACCTGTGGTCAAACATATCCGACACAGTTGAAATATCCGCTGTATTTCCATTCTTCAGCAATATCTTGATCTCGGTGGCATCGGGAGCATAGGCAAGATTTGAGATGCTGTTTGAAAACACATAGTAGTCTGCGTATTCCGGACCAATGCGCATAAGGTCTGCGGCTCTTGTCCTCAATTCATCTACTCGCTGTCCGGGGAAAGGGGAATCCTGCAGCTCGACGGCATAGAGATCTCTCTGACATAACCTTCGTGAAAGGTCTGAAAGGACCCTGTCGGAACTATCGGCCCAGTACCTTGCAGAAACCATGATGTCACTGTCATCGAGCCTGGTGAAATTTGAAGCAATAAGTGCAGGAGTAAAGCGGATATTGCTTTCAAGGTCAGCCCGGGTTATCTTATTATAAAGAAAAAATCTGAGAGCAGGTGTAGAATAAAGCTCAACCCCTTCATCGGCAAGCTCCCTCGCCCTCTGAAGCAGATTGACAAGGAGGCTTTCTGATGAGAGAACCGTTTTATGCATATATACCTGCCAGTACATAAGACGCCTGGCAATCAGAAACTTTTCCAGGGAGTAGATCCCTTTCTCATCAGCAACTAGGGTATCATCTACTACATTCAGCATCCTTATTATCCTGTCTGATCCGACTGATCCCTCAATGACACCCGTGAAAAAACAATCCCTCCTGAGATAATCCAGCCTGTCCATATCCATCTGACCGGAGATCAGCTCATGTAAAAACCTCCTTTTATAATCCCCCAGGAATATTTGAATTGCCAGATCCAGCTTCCCGGAGAATTCCTCATTTAGTTTTCTCATCAGCAGAAGAGACAGATCTTCATGTGTAATGCCGTCAATTATTGAGTGCTCCAGCGCATGCGAAAACGGACCATGACCAATGTCGTGAAGTAATATAGCAATATAGGTGGCCTCCTCTTCCTCCTGGGAGATCTCTGCCCCTTTAGTCCTTAGGGTGTTGATTGCCATTTCCATCAGATGCAATACACCCAGCCCATGCTGAAAACGTGTGTGGTTGGCTCCGGGATATACAAAATTGGTAAGACCAAGCTGCTTGATATTCCTCATCCTCTGAAACCACGGATGTTCAATGAGATCAAAGATAAAATCCCCCGGGATGCTTATAAATCCATATACCGGGTCATTAATAATTTTCCTTTTATTAATAAGATATACCAAATCAGATATTTTATTATGCAAAAATAGGAATTAGTTTTACAATGCAATAATCAGGATGAATTAGAGCTATCCAACCAATTGCAGCAAAACTGATACCGTTGAAGAAAGGGTCGAAGCACTATCTTTTTTTATACTGCATTCCTGTTTATTGTAACATTTGAAAAAAATGTCGTCTTTATCTTGCGTAGGCACAGATATCAACATATACTTTCCTGCTATCATTTGAGCATATATGAAAATTGAGATCCAGAGACTTAACCAGGTTTATCCTAATGGGAACCATGCGCTGAAAGATATAAATCTCGAGTTTGGAACCGGAATGTTTGGGCTTCTTGGTCCAAACGGAGCAGGGAAATCGAGTTTGATGAGAATAATTGTCACATTGATGAAACCATCGTCGGGTGTTATCCTGATCGATGGAAAAGATATTCAGAATCACCGGAAGGAGATCCGTAGCATACTGGGTTACCTCCCCCAGGATTTCAGGTTTTTTACATCACTCAAAACATGGGAGTTTCTTGATTATTCAGGTTCACTTGCCGGACTGAGAAATAAAAGCAAGCGGATTGCCGAGGTAGACCGGCTGCTTGATCAGGTTGGCCTGCTGGAAGTACGTGACAGACAGGCAAACAGGTTATCAGGGGGTATGAAGAGGAGATTGGGTATTGCTCAGGCTCTGATTGGAAATCCCAGGATCATTGTTGTGGATGAACCAACTACCGGACTGGATCCGGATGAAAGGATAAGGTTCAGGAATATACTGTCGCAGCTGAGTCAGAATGATGTAACCATCATACTATCAACACATATTGTCGGTGATATCTCTTCCACATGTCAGGGAATGGCCTTACTCAACAAGGGTGAAGTGGTATTCTCAGGCTCACCTGAGAGCCTGGTAAATAATGCTGACGGACATGTATTCAAACTAATGTTGAGTCCAAATGACTATCAGAGAGTCAAGGAACAATATAATATTATCTCCACCATACCAGTTGAAGAGGGCTGGGAGGTACAGATCGTTTCAGACAATATCCCTGAATTTCCTGCCGCCAGCGTTGTTCCAAACATTGAGCATGCTTACGTATACTTTATGGAGCATAAGTTGCAAGCAGAAATTTCTGAATAACAATACAATAATATAATGCCATTTCTGCATAATATCAGGACAGTTGCAAAATATGAGGCAAAAACCCTTAGAAGAAGCTGGTTTTTCAGACTCTTTTCATTGGGATCACTATTCATTTTCACAATTTTAAATCTAGGGCTTTTTTCCCCTATTGGGGGTGAGAACTGGGAACTTGTCTCAATTTCCTCCTCCATTGCACTGGTAAATCTGTATCTGCTGAATATCGGACAGTCAATTGTTGTGATCTTCCTTGCCGCCGATTTTCTGAAAAGGGATAAAAAGCTGGATACGAACGAAGTTTTATATACCAGGTCAATTTCGAATTTAGAATATGTTATCGGGAAAACATGGGGAATTCTCAGATTATTTCTGGGGCTTAATGTTGTAATCCTCTCGATCGGCATGCTGATGAATATCATATCCAAGAGCATGTCAATAGATTTCATGGCCTATATAACTTATATCCTGATAATAACCATACCCACAATTGTCTTCAGTCTGGGTCTGGCTTTCGTGCTGATGTCGGTTATCAGGAATCAGGCTCTGACCTTCCTTCTGCTTTTGGGAATTGCCGCACTTGACATCTTCTATCTATGGTTCAGAATAGGATCCCTTTTTGACTATATGGTATTTGGTCTTCCCATCTTCAAGTCAGGGATTATAGGGTTAGGGAATGAAGATTTTATAATAAAACAGAGGCTTCTCTACTTTTTCCTCGGAATGGCATTTGTTCTTATGACCGTACTATTATTCACACGACTGCCACAATCGAGGACCCACCGGATATTGACTGTGATTATGCTGGTCATTTTCCTGGCAGGTGCCGGTTTTTGCGGATTTCATACCTATGATAATTACAGGAAAAACATAGCTTTTAAGAAACGGGTTATTGATGCAAACAGGAAATTTGAGAATCGAAATTTTGTATCAGTAACGGATGAAGCAATTGAATTCATTCATAAAGGAGATCAGTTTAATGCATCTGCCGGGATAAAGGTGATTAATGACGGTAAAGAGTCTCTTGACCGCTACCTTTTTTCTCTTAATCCATCATTGAAGGTTACGAAGATTACCTCTGCAGGAAAAGAAATGCCTTTCACCCGGACAAGCCAGATAATTGAAGCAGATCCAGGGAAACTACTGAACCCCGGTGAGACTGATAGCCTGAGAATCGATTATTCCGGCACCATCAATGAAGCTTTCTGCTATCCTGACTACAGCGATAACATTAAGGCTACACCTTACCGGATCGCTATGCTGAACGTTGATAAAAGGCAGGCTTTTCTGACTGGAAAATATGTCCTGCTAACACCTGAAACGCACTGGTATCCCGTGGCTGCACTCAACTATTATCCGGCAAATCCCGCACGGATCAAAGTTGATTTCACAAAATATAGTCTTCGTGTTAAAACGGAAAACGGCCTTACTCCTGTATCACAGGGAATAGTGACAAAAGATGGCGAATACGACACTTTTAAATCAGATAGTCCTCTGACAGGACTGACTCTTGCTATTGGCAATTACCTGTCCGATACGCTGAAGGTGGATTCAGTCGAGTATATTACTTACTTCTTTCCCGGACATGATTATTACAAAAAGGATCTGAGTGAAATCAAAGACACCCTCCCGAGCCTTGTATCAGCTATTATGAGGGAACTTGAAACAAACTTCTCCACAAAATATCCCTTTAAAACTCTCAGCCTGGTGGAAGTTCCTGTTCAGTTCCATTCCTACCCCAGGAATAATACTCAGACAAGGGCAGAGGTACAGCCTTCGATGGTCCTCCTGCCTGAGAAGCTGTCAACACTGAACAATGCCGGTTTCTACAAAAGATTTACCCGTCAGAAGAAAAGGATGAGCCGGAACAATGAGGTCATTACTGATAAAGAATTACAGATAAGGCTATTCAATGATTTTATCAGAAACGTATTTATCAGCGGAGAGAACCAGACTCTGGTAAACGGCGTCCCTTTAAATGAACCTCTCAGGTATCGTCTCGGTCCGAGCTTTTATTTCTTCAAGAATAACTTTTACTCAAATGAATATCCCGTTATTAACGATCTTTTTGAAACACATCTTCAGCATCTTAGCCGTCAGGGAGAAAGGAGCGATTTCATGAGAGGATTAGGAGCCCTGTCAGAAAACGATAAAGCAAATCTTATACTGAGAACAAGGAGTTTCAAAGATCTGCTTTCAAAGAATCCCTCCGGCGACACTATGAGAATAGTACTTGCAGTAAAGGGAGACTGGCTCTTCAACTACTTACGATCAGAAACCGGAATTAATGAATTTACTCCATGGTTTACCGGATACCTTAACAGCAACAACTTTAAAAGAATCGACATTCAAAAGTTTAATGATGATATAAAAGCAAAATTCGGTTTCGATTTTTATCCATCGCTGAATTACTGGTTTAATGGGAAAGAACTGCCCGGATTTCTCTTTTCTGACCTAACTGCAACTGAAATCATTGTTGAAGACCGGACAAGATATCAGGTTACATTTACTGTAACAAACCAGGAGCAGGTAGCAGGGCTGTTTAATTTATCATTTCGCACTGGAGACGGAGGACAGGGCCGGGGAATGGATGCACAAGATATATCAAGGACTGTTATGATGGGACCCGGGGAATCAAAAAAGATTGGTGTGGTACTCGATGCTGAACCAAGAGATATGATGGTAAATACTCTGGTTGCCAAAAACATACCCGGTGAAATCACACTTCCTATCAATGAAATAAGGAAAACCGGAAAGGACATAAAGGAATTTACAGGCGAGGAGATCCTTTCTTCTATTCCATCATTCCTGGAGCCTTCAGATATCATCATTGATAATGAGGACTCCGGTTTCATTTCGAGCAAACTGATCACAGTAAGTCCTCTTAAAAAGCTGCTGGGTATCCGTAACAGGTCGGGTGCTACATACACCCAAATAAGTCTTTGGAATACACCTGATTACTGGCAACCCGTGGTTCACACCACATATTATGGCAAGTATATCCGCTCAGCAGTATATACCAGGGCAGGAACCGGGGATAAAATTATCAGCTGGTCGGCAGCTATCAGAGATCCGGGATATTATGATGTTTATACCTATGTAGGCAAGACTGCAACAAGGGTGAGCATTAAATCAGATGCGGGTCGGGTTGTTCAGAATAATTCAGAGGAGGAGAGCGGGAAAGGTAACTATCTGGATATGCATTACAGGATATATCATGATGAAGGGGTGGATGAAATTACTCTCGATTACCAGAATGCAGATGGAGGATGGAACAACCTTGGCAGGTATTATATTTCATCCGATACTGCCAAAGTCGAACTCACAAACAAATCTTCCGGCAGACTGGTAATTGGCGATGCAATAAAATGGGTGAAGCAGAATTAGAAGACAAAAGCAA
Organism: uncultured Bacteroidales bacterium; assembly: GCA_963789465.1. Taxonomy (GTDB): domain Bacteria; phylum Bacteroidota; class Bacteroidia; order Bacteroidales; family VadinHA17; genus LD21. The sequence goes on along the minus strand of CAWBLL010000013.1, from coordinate 34,158 downwards.
TTCAGGAATTAAATTTTAAGAATTAATATAATGAAAGAACAGATTTACGAAAAGATAAAGATCAGTCTTTTGATATCAGTCTTTTTATTTATCAAGGTCCCCTCCTTATTCTCTCAAACGGGTCTGACCCTTGAAAAGTCACTCAAAATTGCAGAGGTCAACAGCCCTTCAATGAAGAAAACGAGGCTTAACCTTATAAGAAGCCAGGAAAATCTCAACGCCCAGAATGCCGCTTTGAAATCAAAATTCGGCCTTATTCTAAACCCCATCGAATACACCCAAACCAGGGAGTTCAATGACCTTATTTCCAAGTGGAATTCCAGGAAGACAACTGAAAGTTATGGCAACTTTACAGTATCCCAGCCTATTCTTTTGACTGACGCAAGAATATCACTCACTGACAGGTTTGGCTTTTATAATTCCTACAGCGAATTTTCGTCAGAAACAACCCAGGGATTCAGCAATAATATCTCGCTGAATCTTGAACAGCCTCTGTTTACCTACAACAGGACCAAACTAACCCTTAAGGAACTGCAGTATGCCCTGGAGAATTCCCAACTTAATTATGCAATTCAGTTGCTGGGGCTGGAAAACCAGGTAACACAGGCCTTCTATTTTGTCTATCAGCAGCAAAAAAGCCTCGAAATAGCTAATCAGGCTTACCAGAATATGCAAAAGAGTCACGAAGTCTACAAAAATAAAGTCGAAGCAGGGATTTCACCAAGAGAGGAAATGTTTCAGGCAGAACTGAATTTAGCAACAGCCCGGTCGGATTTTGAAAATAAGGAGGTCTCCTTTGAAAATGCCAAGGATGACTTCAAGCTGCTTATAGGCATGAGTCTTTATGATGACCTAATAGTCCTGCCAAATATTGCTGTGGACACGGTCGCAATCGACATATCGTTTGCAATTGACCAGGGCCTGGCAAACAGGATGGAATTGAGGCAGCGCAAAATAGACATCGAAGTGTCCCAGTTTGACCTTATTCAGACAAAAGCATTAAACGAATTCAAAGGGAGCCTTGGGCTTTCGTTCGGGCTTTTTGGAGATAACAGGAATGTTGGTGACCTTTATGCCAATCCAACAGATAATGAGACTGTAGCTCTGTCGCTCACGATCCCCTTGTGGGACTGGGGTGAAAGAAAATCAAGAATAAAAGCTTCCGAGGCTTCCATTGAAACTGCAAATATTGATTTTCAGGAAGAGCAAAACGATATCATTCTAAGTATTCGAAAGATCTACAGAAATCTTCTCAATCTCCGTAACCAGATTGAAATAGCCAGGCAGAATGTTACAAATGCCCAGCTTACTTATGATCTAAATCTTGAAAAATACAAGAACGGCGATCTGACCGGTATGGATCTCAATATTTACCAGAATCAGCTCTCTGAAAAACAGCTTACTTTTACAAATTCCCTGATATCCTATAAACTCGAACTGCTGAATCTGAAAATACAGACGCTTTACGACTTTGAGAAAAAGGAGGGAGTAACCCCTGTAATGTCAAATAAAGAATAATTAATATAGAATAAAATGAAAAAAGGTCTTTTCATTATTGTAATCGCTTTAACAGCAATAACTGGCTGCAGGAATCAGGAACAGAATCTGAATGCTGATGTTGAAATCCCAGTTTCGTTTGAAACAATCAAACTCAGGCCCATTGAGCAGTTCATAAACACCACGGGTACAGCTTTCCCAAAGGGCGAAGTCACATTAAAATCAAAAATAACAGCAACATATTTTCTGGAATTGAATCCTGAAAATGGCAAACTATGGCAACTTGGCGATAAAGTAAAGGCCGGCATGCTCATAGCCCGTCTGGAGGATAAGGAATATGTGAATTCATTGCAAGTCGAGACCAATCAGCTTAACCTTGAACTTAACGAGAGTGAATTAAGGAAGGAAGAATCTCTTTATGAAAAAGGCGGAGTCACACTAAAGGAACTTAAGACTGCCGGGATAAATTATGAAAATGCCAGGACCACTCTTGAGAATTCAAAACTGCAGCTGGATAAAACACGTATAGTTACAACAATTGACGGCGTCATTGTTGAGCTGCCACATTACACCCAGGGTACCCAGGTTGAGACCGGATCTACGGTCGCTAAAATTATGGATTACAAGATCATGTATATGGATGTCCAGCTGCCGGAAAAATATATTGATGTCATAAAACCCGGGCAACTTGTGAAATTAACAAATTACAATATTCCGGAGGATACGGTAGCGGGTGTTATTGCTCAGTTATCCCCGGCCATAAACGCAGATACACGCACATTTACCGGGAATATATCAATAAACAATCAAAAATTTCTGCTGCGTCCCGGAATGTTCATGAAAGCGGACATTGTTACAGATCACAGGGACTCAGTTATAGTAATCCCAAAAAATATAATTCTTTCACGTCAGCGTGGCAAGACTGTATTCATTGTTGACCGCGGGATAGCTGAAGAAAGAATTATTGAGACTGGCCTTGAGAATACAAGTGATGCAGAAGTTATCAGCGGTCTTGCTCCGAATGAACGTATTGTAACCCGGGGGTTTGAAACTCTGAGTAACAAATCCAAGGTTAAAATCATTAGATAACTGATATGGACAAAATTGCCAGATTTGCTGTGAAATATCCGGTTACGGTGTTAATGTTCGTGCTGGGGATCGTTCTTCTGGGATTTATCTCATTCGGTAAGCTCGGAACTGATCTCTTCCCCAATCTGAATAATCCAAAGATCTATATAGAGCTCAGGGCTGGTGAAAGACCACCTGAAGAAATTGAAAAAAACTACGTTGATCAAATAGAATCGCTCTGTATGCGCCAGAGCGATGTAGTGCAGGTATCTTCGGAATCACGGGTCGGAAGTGCAACGATCACTGTTGAGTACAACTGGAATAAAGATATGGATGAGGCATTTCTTGATATTCAGAAAGAAATGAATGCCTTCAGCCAGGCTTCAAAGCTCGAGAGTTTTACAATCTCGCAGTATGATCCCAATGCTGCTCCTGTTATGTTAGTTGCACTAAAGAATAATAGCATCGCCAATATGGACGAACTCAGGAAAGTAGCTGAGAATTATATCAGAAACGAACTGGTGAGAATCGAAGGTGTTGCAGATGTAAAGCTTTCCGGCATTGAGGAGGGCGAAGTGATAATTGAAACGAATAAATATATACTCGAATCCTTTGGCCTCACCTCAGATGTCATTGCGGCACAGATCAACAATTATAACAGAAATGTTTCGGGCGGAACTATTGTCGATATGGGTCTCAAATATGTTGTAAAGGGGGTAAGTGTTCTGAAAGATCTCACAGACCTTGGAAACATCATTGTCGGATTTAAACAGAACACTGAGGGACAAGATCGGAATCAGGCAGCTGCCAAAAATTCACAAAGTGTACCTGTATACCTGAGGGATGTAGCGACTATAGGATTCGGGAATAAGGATCCACTTAATATCGTTACCATCAATGGTCAGCGCTGCATTGGCCTTTCAATATACAAGGAGCCTGAATTCAATACAGTGGATGCTGTGAGCAGCCTGGATATTGCATTAAAAGACCTCGCAAAGGCACTTCCGGGATATGAGTTCATAAAAGTCCAGGATCAGGGGGCATATATTCACAATGCAATCAGCGAAGTGCAGAAAACACTCCTGCTGGGAATTCTTCTTGCAGTATTTGTTCTATATATCTTCCTGAGAAGAATAGGAACAACCCTTGTCATTAGTGTGGCAATTCCGGTTTCGATAATTGCCACTTTTAATCTTATGTACTTTAACCATCTAACCCTCAACATTATGACTCTGGGGGGTCTGGCTTTAGGTGCCGGAATGCTGGTAGACAATGCGATTGTTGTCCTGGAGAACATTACACGTCTGCGTGAAGAGGGAGTAGCCTTTAAAGAAGCAATAATAAAGGGGACGGGGGATGTTGGAGGTGCAATAACGGCTTCGACACTTACAACCATTGTAGTATTCCTTCCGATTGTTTACCTGCACGGGGCATCAGGTGAAATGTTCAGGGATCAGGCATGGACTGTGGCATTTTCGCTTCTCTCCTCGCTGGTAGTTGCAATGCTGGTAATACCCATGCTGGTCTCGACAATGTTTTCAGATAAAAAGAAAACAGTTGACCTAAACCCTCCTGTCCGGTTCCTATGGTACAAAAAATTTCTCGAGACCATTATTGAGAAGCGAAATATCGTAATAGTTCTCTCAGCAATTCTGATGGCTTTATGCGGATTGCTCATCCCACGGCTCGGAAGTGAATTTATGCCCAGGTCTGAATCTGCTGAATTTACGGTAAACCTCAAACTACCTGAGGGCACAAGCCTGAAGCGTACTGAAAGTACCTCCGCAAAAATTGAAGGCATGATTAAGGAACTTCTCACTGACAAAATAAGGCTGATATATTGCCAGTCAGGGGCCGATAATGCCTCGACAGAGAATCAGGCCACTATTACAAAAGGTGAAAATAGTGCCTCCCTGAAGATAATTCTCACAAATGACTTTGCGGCACATACGGAAGAAGCTATCTCTCTTATCGACAAATACCTGAAGACGATCCCTGACCTGGAGGCCAGTTTTACCAGGGAGGAGACAGCTCTTCAGTCTTCGCTTGGGACAAGCAAGGCTCCTTTTGTTCTGGAAGTATCAGGAAAAGAGTATGATGAACTCGAAAGAATAGTTAACGATTCGAAGAATATTCTTACGGCAGGCAAAGGCCTATACAATATAACAACCTCTCTGGATGAGGGAACGCCAGAAGTTCAGGTTGTCATCGACAGGTTTAAATCAAGCTATTATAATATTACAGTCGAAAACATTATAAATCAAATTAAAAGTTACCTGTCAGGTTCTCCTGCCGGGAGTTTTGAAAAAGACGGAGAGATGATGGATATTACCATCAGGGTGGGCGACATCTCTCTTAAGCAGCTCAGCGACATGCTGATCACCTCAGGAAGTATAAAAGTGCCATTAAGCGAACTCGCGTCGATAAGGATAATTATGAGTCCGAGGGAAATAACCCGACGGAATCAGTCAAGGACCTGCTATATATACGGGATGGTAAGTGCTAATTCGGCATTCGACCAGGTTGTCAGAGAAGCTGCAGTGTCATTGAAAAGCATTCCGCTCCCGCTTGACTATAAATTAGATTTTACCGGTGAGGAATTAAAGAGAAGAGAGTCGTTGTCCAATCTTTCATTTGCCCTGGTACTATCATTGATCCTCGTCTTTATGGTACTTGCTGCCCAGTTTGAGTCTCTGATCCAGCCCTTTGTCATCATGCTGACCATCCCGTTGGCAGGCGCCGGGACAATTCTGGCCTTCTTTTTTTCGGGGAAACCACTGAACATGATGGCCTTTATCGGAATAATCATGCTGGGGGGAATAGCAGTCAACAACGCTATACTTCTCATCACAAGGATTAATCAGCTTCGGGAGAATGGACTGGAAAAGAAGGCGGCAATAGTGCTTGCCGGTACACAGCGCATCAGGCCGATACTAATGACCAGTCTGACCACTATACTGGCACTTCTTCCCCTGACAATCGGGATCGGGGAAAGTGCTTCCCTGAGAGCTCCCATGTCAATGGCTGTTATCAGCGGGCTTGTCTCCTCAACAATACTGACACTTGTGGTAATTCCATGCGTATACTGGGTATTCGACAGCTTCAGCAACTGGCTGACCGGCCCTCATAAAAGAAAGATATAGCCATGCAATTTTTCTTATAATTCCGGGAATGGACTTTATTATAAAAAGAAGAATTCTGATAAGTATGCTCTTCATAGGGCTTACAATGCTCGGCTATGTCTCATACCGTAAACTTTCAGTCGAACTTTTTCCCAATGCGCAGCTGCCAACTCTTATTGTGCAGATTATGACACCGCTCGAGACGGATCCGTCGTACATTGAGACACAGGCCGTAGTCCCTGTGGAAGGTGCAATCGGGACACTCGAAGGAATAGAAAAGATAGAATCGAATATTTCCTCCGGAAGCGCGACCATAGTGATCTATTATACCCAGGTTGCAAACCTTAAATATGCCAACCTTAAACTTCAGGAAAAGATCGATATTGTCAGGCGCTCAATTCCTCCTGAGTTCATTATCAATGTCATAAAGATCGATCTGAAACAGCTTACCAATCAGTTTATGGAACTTCAGGTAAGAGGAGAAGGCGGCATCGACAGAATAAGAAACATTGCTGACAGGGAGATAAAAACGGATCTTGAAAATATCGACGGTATTGCCGGAGTACAGGTTTATGGCGGAAAAGAAAATTCCGTTGAAATAAGGCTTAATGAAAACGCCTGCAAAGCCAATGGAATAACAATAGGTCAGATAAGGGATCTGCTGAACAATAACGGAGTCAACAAGACTTTTGCCGGGAAAATAGTCGAAGGGAGTAATAAGCTTTTTGTTAATGTCACCTCTGAATATACTGATATAAAAGAGATTGGGAATCTTACTGTGAAGAGTAACGGACCCGTATTGCTTCGTGATATTGCCGAGATTTACTATGGTGTAAAGGAACAAAGTTCATATAGCAGGGTGAATGGTCTCGACGCCGTAACGATGACACTTGTCAATGATAACCAGGCGAACCTGATAGATCTGTCTCATGAAGCACTAAGGCAGATAGATATCCTGAATAAAAAGCTTTCTCCTGCCGGCGTTGAGGTCGTTGTTCAGAACAATAATGCCGAAATAATGGAGAAGAACATCGATGAAGTTATCAATCTTGCAATCACAGGAGGGATACTGGCAGTGTTGATACTCTGGTTCTTCCTCAGGAACATAAGGCTGGTAGGCATTATAGCCATATCGATTCCTGTTTCTGTATATTCTGCCTTTAATTTCTTTTATGCCTCCAATATCACGATTAACAGTCTTACCCTTGTCGGTATGGCTCTGGCTATAGGGATGCTGGTTGATAATTCAGTTGTGGTACTCGAAAATATTTACAGGCTGGCTGGTCAGGGAAAAGATCCGGAAACAGCTGTCAAACAAGGGACAGCTGAAGTATGGAGGTCCATTTCAGCCTCGACGCTTACAACAATTATCGTATTTCTGCCCTTTATTTTTTCAGACAATTTCCTTGTGAAGATGATAGGTAAGAACATAGGAGTATCTATCATTTCCACCCTGGCCTTTTCCCTTGCTGTGGCTTTGCTGCTCATTCCCATGGCAACCTACTACCTTCTTTCACATTCATCAGGGAGTGATTCGCAGATTTTTAAGAAACTAACTATCCACAACAGGCTTATCCAGGGATATCATCTTGTTCTCAAGGCAAGCATGAGAAATCCTGCTACTACTATAATAGGTACCCTGGTTATTTTTTTTACTGCCCTGCTGATAAGTCTAACATTAAGTATTGCAACTACACGGGAGGTACAGATTCCAAATTTCAGGCTTTCAGTTACGATGCCCGGAGGCTCCAGCCTTGAAAAAACCGATGCGGTAGTTGCAGAAATAGAATCCAGACTGGCTTCACTCCCGGAAAAGGAAGACATAGTGAGCAGAATAGAAGAGGAAAAGGCAACCGTTACTGTCAACCTGCCTAAGGACTGGGCGAAGAAAAGTAAACGCTCATTACCTGAAATAAAGAATGATATCTCAGAAAAAACAAAAAATATATCATCAGCTGAAATAACACTGGATGAGCTTTCGACAAACGGTGGATTCTCGGGCAGCGGAGGTGACGGCGGGGAAGAAACATATAATCCGGGATCGGATTTCATGAATATGCTGGGCATTGGTTCAACTCCCGAAAGCGTAATTATCAAGGGACAGAATTTTGAGAGGATGAAGAAGCTTGCCGATGATGCTAAAACAAATATTAATGCCCTGGGTACAGTAAACAGCGTAAAAATCAACGTTCAGGATAACAAGCCGGAAGTTCATCTGCTTTTCGATATGGACTATATCGGCAGAAATAATTTAACACTTATGAATCTCTCCTCTGCCCTGTCAACTTTTGGAAGGGAATATTCCTCAGGAGCAAAATTCCGCCAGGGAACTGAGAATTATGACATAATGATCAAATATGCCGGGAAACGCCGTGATGATCAATTGAATAATGATAAGAGTATCTATGATCTCAGACATCTTGAAGTAAAGGGGAATAACGCGAGTGTAATGGAGATGGAAGAATTATCTAAAATCATTTTCGCCTCCGGTATGGGTAACATCCACCGTGAGAATCAGGAGAAACGTGTCACCGTTTCATACAATTTCAAGGATGAGATAAAAAATTCAAAGGATCTTCTTGCAGGTGCCCGGATGGAAGTGGAATCCATAGTAGCAGGACTTAATATACCCGCGGGTATTGCCGTTGAAATAATTCATGAGGAAAACCAGTTCAAAGATTTCTATTACCTTATTGCTGTTGCATTCCTTCTTATTTATATGATACTTGCCGCGGTCTTTGAATCACTTGCCACCCCGGTAGTGCTAATGTTCAGCATTCCACTCGCGGCACTTGGATCTCTCATTGCGCTGATCCTGACGGGAAATTCACTCATTAATTCGAATACGCTTACCGGGATCCTGATCCTTCTGGGCATTGTGGTAAACAATGGTATCATTTTAATCGACTACACGAATATATTGCGAAAAAGAGGCAACAGCATGCAGAGGGCATTGATGACAGCAGGAGTAGCGAGATTTCGTCCGATTCTCATTACAGCCTCAACCACAGTGATTGCCATGTTACCTCTGGCAATGGGTACAGCAGAATATGTCTCATCCATAGGAGCTGCATTTGCCATTACCGTTATCGGAGGTCTTACTCTGAGCACTCTGCTGACTCTGGTCTTTATCCCCACTTTTTATACCGGTCTTGAAAATTCACTTAAGTGGCTTCATTCACTGGACTGGTGGAACAAAGTAATGCAACTGGTCACCTTTGTATTGATGGTAACTCTTATTTACAGTTACATAGATAAATTTCTCTGGAAACTTATCACAACTATTCTGACTGTGATATTGATCCCTGCAACCACATGGTTCATAATGAACAGCCTTAGAAAAGCAAGGGATACCGTAATTTCTCCTGATGAAACTATAATGATCCGGATTCAGAGCCTTGTTAAAATTTATGATAGGGAAAACCGCTGGACGAGAGAGTGGAAAGCCGGCGCTCGTATAAGAAAACGTCTGGGACTTGAAAAACAATTCAGCTCATTGAAGGATCTGGCCCGGATAGCATGGTTGGGCCCCCTCCTTGCTTATCTGGTATATTATACATACTTCTATCTGGATAAAGGATTCTGGGTTTTTGTTTTCAGCATTGCCACATGGTTCCTGCTATCAGCGATCTGGACCAGATTCAGTGAAATCTTCTCAAGCATTACCGAAAACGGGAAAAGAAGATGGCTTAAAAGAATTTCAGTGGTACTGGATTCAATAATCTTTTGGATAGTTCCGTTATTAAACCTTATCTGGTTCAGGTATGAATGGGATAACCTGGCAGTTGTAATTATCCTTGGGATCCTTTGGTTCACAGCTCTTTTTATTTACAAGACAGGGAAAAAGCTTTCAGCAGAAAACATTGATATATACAGGATTGAAGGCAGATTTAAAAAAATCAGAAAAACAGTCTACAAGGTGGTTGCTTCTGTACCACTTATAGGCAGAAAGAAAAAGCCATTTAAGGCTTTAAGTTCCGTCTCTATAAGTATCGGGAACGGGATGTTCGGCTTGCTTGGCCCCAATGGTGCAGGGAAAACGACTCTGATGAGAATAATATGCGGGATCCTTGAACAAAGTTACGGCAAGGTCTGGATAAACGGACTTGATACCCTGAAGATGAGAGAGGAACTTCAGGGTCTGATAGGCTATCTGCCACAGGAATTTGGTTGTTATGAGAACATGAGTGCCCATGATTATCTGCATTACCAGGCGATGCTGAAGAACATCACTGATGTCAGGACAAGGAACGAGAGAGTGACATATGTTCTAAGAGCGGTTCATATGGAAGAACGCAGGAATGATAAGATCGGATCTTTCTCCGGAGGGATGAAGCAAAGGATGGGCATTGCTCAGATACTCCTTCATCTTCCCCGCATACTTGTTGTGGATGAACCGACAGCGGGGCTCGATCCAAGGGAAAGGATAAGATTCCGGAATCTGCTGGTGGAATTAAGCCGCGAACGTGTTGTGATCTTCTCGACGCATATCATAGAGGATATTTCCAGCTCCTGCAACCAGGTTGCAGTCCTGAACAAAGGCAAACTGAGATATTTCGGAAAGCCTATCGAGATGACGAGGGAAGCTGAGGGCCATGTCTGGCAATTTAATATCCCCGCAAGTGATTTCGGAAGCTTTGTCGAAAATCACCTTGTAGTACATCATATGTCTGAAGGTGAAAACGTAAGAGTACGCGTAATCTCCCGGACCTCACCATGGGAAGGTGCAAAAAGTGCCGTTCCCAACCTGGAGGATGCGTACCTTTGGCTGTTAAGGAAAAAAGAGAGCCTGGCACAGGCTTAAACATGATAATGCACAAAAATGAATTTAAACAACTTGTCTAATTTATTCAACCTGGTACAGAAGATGATGGTCTACAACCTCAGGATTATCTTCGCGAACAGGTTTATCTGGTTCCTGGCCGGATCAGTGTTGTTTTATCTTGGCTTATCTGTAATTTATGTTTTTGATAAGGATGTTTCCGATATGAAAGACCTTTACCCCATCTTTCTGTTTTCAGGCATTCTCCTGGTTTTTTATCCAACGGCTTTCGGCATACAGAATGACCAGGATGCCCGTACACTCGAGATCCTTTTCGGAATTCCGAATTACAGGTATAAGGTGTGGCTTGTCAGGATTGTACTAATTTTTATAATTACCTTTCTGATAATGCTGTTCTTTACCTTCCTTTCCTCAATACTTATTGTCAAATTCCGTTTTCTAAATATGGCTGTCCAGGTTATGGCACCTGTTATTTTCCTGGGGATTATGGCTTTTATGCTCTCAACAGTTATTCGCAGCGGCAATGGCACTGCTGTAGTGATGATTATTTTTGGAATAATCTTCATGATTCTGTCTGATTTTCTGAGGAAGAGCCAATGGAACATATTCCTGAATCCTTACGAAAATCCATGGGGTGTAAATGAAACCACCTGGGCGATCATTTCAGCCAGGAACAGGATCATCCTGATAATCGGTTCAATCGTATTCCTGTTGTCAGCGCTCTCCAATCTTCAGAAGCGTGAAAAATTCATGTAGGGGAATTGGGGGCGGTACCCTCAGTGAGTTTGTGGGGATAAATTCTAAGTGGTCAATCTTCAAAACGGATTCTCTTTGCTGAAGTCAGGCCGGAAAGTCATATTACTATCCATATCCTGCACCCATCCGTTTCGGAAACCCAGATTTTGCATTGCCTCAACCACTTCATAATATTCTTCCCGTAAGAGAGGACGGTTCAGTACCGGATTATTGATTGCTTTATAAGCAGGATGGTATTGTGACATCAGTGAGAGGTGAACTCCCGGGGAGAGGTTTTCGGCAATTGCTTCGAGGACCCTGACGGATTCTTCAACATATCCAGGCAAAACCAGATGACGGATAAGCATCCCGCATTCAGCCGTCCCTCCATCACTTTTCCGGAGAACAGATCCTTTCTGGTAATACATCTCCATCAGCGCCTTCATGGCGACCTCAGGATAATCGGAAGCTTCAGAATACTTTCCGGCAATTGAAGATGTAACATATTTAATATCAGGAAGATACACATCAATTAACCCTGACAAGCTTTTAAGTGTTTCAGCTTTATCATAGCTATTTGTATTATAGACAGTTACAGGTTTTAAACCGCGGGAATTCAAGCCCTTAATAATTGCCTTCACCTGAGGCACAACATGAGAAGGAGATACGAATCCCACAGTCCCTATGCCGGCAGACAATATTATCTCAATCTTATTGAGCACGGTGTAAAGGTCTGTGCCATAGTTATGCCTTACGGTACAGGGCTGGCTGATTTCATGATTCTGACAATAGACACATCTGAGGTTACACCCCTCAAAGAAAATATTGCAGATCCCTTCCCTACCACCTATTGCAGGCTCTTCCCCTAGGTGAAGGCAAATCGATGCGATATTAAGTCCTGCATCGATTCCGCAGTATCCCTTACCTCCTTTAAACCTGTTGACTCCGCACTCTCTTGGGCACAAAGTACAGTTTCTCAGAAGAATAAGATCGTCGCTTTCATATATTTCACTAGTTGTCAAAGCTTTATATAAAATATTTGCGATTAACGGCAGCCTTTAAATACATCCGGCAAATATCGGAATGTTTCCCGGATTTTGCTCTACCTCTTTGACCCACAAGCATAATAGTTCAACATTAATATTAATTATTTTGGTGGTTAAATATAATGTTATACCTTTGCATCCGTAATGAGGGGTGTTGATACCTAGGGGACCAGAGTCCCCTATTTTGTTATCGGTTTTTGGAAAATGACAGATAAGGAGAACATAAAGAGTCTGGTTGGTGAATTTATAAAAGGGACAGGTTTGTTTCTTGTCGCTGTTAAGGTAAGCAGTGCAAACAGGATAACTGTTCTGGTCGACAGAAATGACGGAATAACGATAGATGAATGTGTGGCAATTCACCGGCATATCGAGAACAATCTCGACAGGGACATGGAGGATTTTGAGCTTCAGGTTTCTTCACCCGGACTTGATCTGCCTTTCGTGGTGATTGAGCAGTATTACAAAAACGAGGGCAGAAAAGTTGAAATAATTGATAATGAGGGCTCTAGATTTGCCGGTGTATTGAAAAATGTCACTCCGGGAGGCTTCGAACTTGAGACCGAGGTAAAAATTAAAGGCAAACCAAAAGAACTTAAAGATATCTCCTTTAATTTTGACCAGGTAAAAACGACAAGGGTAATTTTAACAATTAAGTAATAATAAAGAGGTTAACACCAAAATGGAAAACGTTAATTTGATCGACACTTTTTCGGAATTCAAGGAGCTGAAAAATATTGACCGTCCAACAATGATGAGTGTGCTTGAGGATGTCTTCCGTAGCATGCTTGCAAAGAAATATGGATCAGCCGATAATTTTGACATTATTGTCAATATCGATAAAGGTGACTTTGAAATTTGGAGAAACAGGGTTGTTGTGGAAGATGATGAATTAACTGACCCTGTAGTCCAGATACCACTCTCAAAGGCGAAGGAGATTGATGAAGATTATGAGGTAGGTGAAGAGGTATCCGACGAGGTTAAATTTTTAGACTTTGGAAGACGCTCAATCCTCTCGTTAAGACAAAATCTTACAGCACGCATTCTCGACCTTGAGAAGAATAATATCTATATCAAGTATAAGGACCGGATCGGTGAAATTGTTACCGGAGAGGTATACCAGGTTTGGAAGAGGGAGATACTTGTACTCGATGATGACGGGAATGAGCTAATCCTTCCAAAAAGTGACCAGATACCTTCCGATCATTTCCGCAAGGGTGATTCTATAAGGGCGGTTGTAATAAAGGTTGAAATGCGGAACAATACGCCTTTCATTATACTTAGCCGTACGTCGCCCGTATTTCTTGAGCGGCTGTTTGAACTTGAGGTCCCGGAGATCTTTGACGGACTCATTACAATCAAAAAGATCGTAAGGGTGCCGGGAGAACGCGCTAAGGTGGCTGTTGAATCATATGATGAAAGAATTGACCCGGTGGGAGCATGTGTAGGTATGAAAGGATCAAGGATACATGGTATCGTGAGAGAACTTCGCAACGAAAACATCGATGTTATTAACTACACTTCCAATAATCAGCTTTTCATTCAGAGAGCTCTTAGTCCAGCTAAAATAACCTCAATAAAACTTGTTGAGGAGACAAAGCGGGCGGAAATTTATCTGAAGCCCAATGAAGTATCTCTGGCAATTGGTAAAGGAGGATTGAATATCAAGCTTGCAAGTCAGCTTACGGGCTATGAGATTGATGTTTACAGAGAGCCAGGCGGAGAAGATGAAGAAGATGTCAACCTTGAAGAGTTTGGAGATGAAATTGAAGACTGGATAATTGAAGAACTCAAGGCAATTGGGTGCGACACTGCAAGAAGCGTTCTGAATCTTTCAATCTCCGATCTTGTGAAAAGGACCGATCTGGAAGAGGAAACGGTTAAGGAAGTGGTTAACATACTCCGGGCCGAATTTGAATAATAATTTTTTAATATTTATAACAGGTTTTTTGAACTTTATAATAAAGGCAACGCATATTTATGACAGAAGATATTAAAGCCACAAGATTAAGTAAAGCTGCCCGCGAATTCAACGTGGGAATATCTACTATTGTGGAATTTCTTCACAAGAAAGGGTTTGATCTTGATTCAAATCCAAATACCAAACTTCCTCATGAAGCTTACATTCTTCTTGTAAAAGAATACAGTACTGATATCAGTGTTAAAAAAGAATCTGAGAAACTCATCCTGAAGGATCTTCACAGAAAGAAGGAATCTGTTTCAATTGATGATTTTTCTGAAAAGGAAGAAAATGAAGATTCGGAAAAAGAAGCAGATGTACTTGTCAAAGATTCCAGTGGGAAGATGACTATAGATATCAAGACTGAAATTAAAAAACCTGACATCAAGCTAGTAGGAAAAATCGATCTGGAGAAGACACTGAAGCCAAAGACTGAAATTCCTGCCCCTCCCCGGGAGGAACCCGTAAAGAAACCTGAAGTTACTCCTGCAAAAACCGAAGAACCAGCAAAGGAAAAGCTTCCCGTTGATAAGGAGAAGGATGAAGTCAAGCCACTTGTACCGGAATCCAAAGCAAAATCAAATATTGACCTTCATATTGTTGGAAAGATAGATCTGGATACAATCGGTAAAGAATCCAAAACGGCCGAAAAGGAGGAAAAGAAGGAAAAGAAGGAAAAGAGCGAGACCCCAAAGGCAAAGGAAAAGGAAAAGGAAAAACAAACTGAAATACCAGAGGCAGAAAAGAGTATTGATAAGAAAGAGACCAAACCTGCTGAAGAGATAGTAACTGATAAATCAGCTGAAAAAACTGCAGATACCATACCTGCGGAAACTGTCAATGTCACAGAACCTGAAGAGGATGTAGTCGCTTTATATAAAACTGATTTTAAAAAGCTCTCGGGTCCGAGAGTAGTAGGGAAGATTGATTTACCGGTGGAGGAGAAGAAAAAATCTGCTCCTTTCCAGCCTGTCAGAGTGAACAGCGACAATGATTTCCGTAGGAAAAAAAGACGAAAAAGAATACCGATCGAAAAAGAGGTTACTACAGTTGTCAAAACATTGTCTTCCGATAAGAAAGACAAGCCAGGCTCAAAAAAGGTGATTAAAAAGAGGCCTGTGAGAGCTGAAGTGAATGAAGAGGAGGTTCAGAAGCAGATAAAGGAGACACTTGCCAGGCTCACAACAAAAGGAAAATCGAGAGGATCTAGATACAGAAGGGATAAAAGAGAAGCGATAAGCCAGAAGCATAAAGAAGTTGTTGACAAGATTGAACAGGAAAAGAATATTCTTAAAGTAACCGAATTCGTATCAGTGAACGAACTGGCATCAATGATGAATATCCCTGTTACAGATATCATTTCAACATGCATGAATCTGGGTCTTTTTGTTTCCATCAACCAGCGTCTTGATGCAGAAACTATGGCTCTGCTGGCCGATGAATTCGGTTTCAGGGTCGAGTTTGTAAGCGCTGAGTTACAGGAAGCCGTCAGGGAAATAGAGGATGAAGATGAAGATCTTAAGCCACGCCCGCCGATCGTTACTGTGATGGGGCATGTTGACCACGGCAAGACCAAACTTCTGGACTATATTCGCAACACTAATGTCATTGCGGGTGAAGCCGGAGGGATTACTCAGCATATTGGCGCCTACGGTGTCATACTACAGGACGGCCGTCAGATCACCTTCCTTGACACTCCGGGTCATGAAGCCTTTACGGCGATGCGTGCCCGTGGTGCTCAGATCACTGATATTGCAATAATTGTTGTGGCAGCTGATGATGGTGTTATGCCTCAGACCAGGGAAGCAATCAACCATGCTTCCGCTGCCGGCGTACCTATTATTTTTGCAATCAATAAAATTGACAAGCCATCGGCAAATCCGGAAAAGATAAAGGAAGCTCTTGCAGGAATGAATTATCTTGTAGAAGACTGGGGTGGTAAATTCCAGTCACAGGAGATTTCTGCCAAAAGTGGCCTCAACATTGATTTACTTCTCGAAAAAGTACTTCTTGAAGCCGAAATGCTCGACCTTAAAGCCAATCCCGATAAACCTGCAATAGGTACGGTAATCGAATCCTCACTGGATAAAGGAAGAGGATTTACAGCGACAGTACTTGTCAAAGCGGGGACCCTTAAAGTCGGCGATATAATGCTTGCAGGAAGTTGCTTTGGCCACATCAAGGCCATGTATAACGAAAGAGGCCACAAGGTGGACGAAGTCGGGCCTGCGACGCCGGCGTTGATACTCGGGTTGAACGGAGCCCCTCAGGCGGGTGACAAGTTCAATATAATGGACAGCGACAGGGAGGCTAAAGATATCGCGACAAAGAGAGCACAGCTCCAGAGGGAACAGGGTCTGCGGACACAAAAACATATAACACTTGATGAAATCGGACGAAGGATTGCAATAGGCAATTTCCAGGAACTCAATATTATTGTTAAAGGTGACGTCGACGGATCGGTAGAAGCTCTCAGTGACTCACTCATAAAACTCTCTACACCCGAAATCCAGCTCAATATAATACATAAGGCAGTCGGGCAGATCTCCGAATCTGATATCCTGCTTGCCGCTGCTTCAAATGCCATCATAGTAGGATTCCAGGTCCGACCCTCATTAAGCGCTCGCAAGCTTGCTGAAAAAGAGGAGATTGATATCAGGCTGTACTCAATTATCTACAATGCAATTGAGGAGATACGATCTGCAATGGAGGGAATGCTGTTACCCGAACTAAAGGAAGATATAGTTGCAACGCTTGAAATACGGGAAATATTCAAAGTTACAAAAGTAGGTACCGTAGCCGGCTGCTATGTCAAGGAAGGTAAGATAACAAGAAATACAAAAGTCAGGATCATCCGTGACGGCATAGTCATATATACTGGAGAACTTGGATCCCTGAAGAGATTCAAGGATGATGTAAAAGAAGTTGTCGGAGGCTATGAATGCGGCCTTAACATCGCAGGTTTCAACGACATAATGGCAGGAGACATTATCGAAGGCTATACCGAAACAGAGGTCAGGAAAACCCTTTAGTGACGAGCCAATTGCGCATCGCTGCGGATCAGAGCAATAACTTGTATTTCTCCGCGGTAAGCAGGTCTTTTTCCTCTGAAGGATTGCTTAGCTGAATCTTAACCATCCATCCTTTTCCGTAAGGATCTTTATTCACAACATCAGGCGACTTCTCAAGCAATGGATTTATCTCAAGAATTTCTCCACTCATGGGCATGAAGAGATCCGATACTGTTTTTACTGCCTCTATGGTGCCAAACACTTCCTCTCTTTTGAGTGTTTCCCCAGCTGTCTCAATTTCGACAAAAACTACATCACCCAATTCACCCTGAGCAAAATCAGTGACTCCTACATAGGCAAATTTTCCTTCAATACGGATCCACTCATGATCCTGTGTATACTTCAGTTCTTCGGGAATGTTCATAGATGTGATGGTTTTAGGTTATGATTAACATGGTGTTCCACTTTCGTTGCTCAATTCAAAAGTAAACTTTTTTTTTATTTACAAATGTGACTTATCCTATTATTTGAAAACATTATTTACACAGCCGATCATTGAACGAGAGTAAATTTCAGGCTGAATCCAAAATTTGTATTTGAAGTGGGAAATGTATTGGCAACAAAGGGATTAGTTCTGCTGTGATCAGCAAAGATCTGAAGATTAAACCTGTCGCTTAGCACATAGTCGGCACTGGTGCCAATTGTAAGTACTTTTTGTCCGACTACAGGCTGGTTGACATCCTCGATAAGTTTTCTTGCGAGAGTCTTATTATCCCTGACTGAAAAATCGACACGCAGGTTAAGATCACTCTTAAGAGCTCTTTGCCGGCCTCCTGTTTTCAGAATTATCTGAACATTATCAAACCTGTAACCCGCTCCGAAAACCAATTCATTGACCCTCGCATCAGCGATCTGGTTACTTGTTAGATTAAGTGCAACAGTACGTGATTTTTTCCATTCGAACCTGGTTGAAAGGCTATTCTTCCAGTTCATGTCAATGTTTATCAGAGGGCTGAATTGTTCATTTATCGATACGACATTTATCTCATACTGCTGTATATAATTATTCTGCAGGTCTCTGATTGCATTAATACCGCTTTCATCGATGGAATAATTCATATTTGTCGCATATGACCCGATCTGATAAGTACTTCGGTACTGATGCATGAGGTTTATTGACCTGAATGTTCTCTGTACGAATTCAAACTTTGACAGTCCGTCGAAATTTATCCGCCAGTTTGGCATCATCTTGAGGGCAGATGGAAATGTCTCGAGGCCTACCTTATATGGATCTGATTTAGTATAAGCCGCTATAAATGCCGGGATGAGCACCTCTCTGGAGGTCTTGCCATATCCGCTTTTGTATGGACCTTCGACTGGCATACCCGTTATGGGGTCAATATCAGGATTATAGCCCGGATCTATCTTCTTCCTCTCTTCCGCTCGCCGTTCAGAGATAATAACCGTATTCTTTTTAAAGGCCTCGAAAGTAGGCGAGACATAATCATTACTTTTAGTTATCTTTTCAAATGCTGTTCCCCATGAGATGACTGTTATTGAAAAGTTACCTGACAGGACTCTGTTCCTGGTACTGTCGGGAAAATGTCCGTTATAATCAGCAATATAATAGGCACTGGCCGATTCCAGATACCTTCTGTCGGCATTCAGATCGATCCGCAATCCCGGCACAGGCTCTATAAGAGCACGAAAAGAAAGATCAGTCTTGTTGTACTGGCTTGCCGGAGTATTGAGAAGAGTATCTGTCGAGATCCAGCCTTTTGTCACAGCTCTGTCAAAAAAATTGTCATCGCTATATCCCATTATAAATGGCAATCCCGGAGCCATCGAACTACCTGATCCTGACATACCCAGAAAATTTGTTCCCGGCAGGTACCCGGGCAGATATTGTCCCTGCGATGAGGAGCGGGTAAGACTCACCGATCTGACACCCATAATAAATCTGATCAGGTATTCTCCTGCAAGCAGGCCGGTATTTGTTTTGGGCTTTGCTTTACCTTCCACAACCACCTTTGCACCTTCGGAAGGTTCCTCAGCAGTAAAATTCACCCTGTTCTCACTCACAATGTCCAGCTTTCCCTTGACATCCTGTCCGTTCTTACCTATCACTTTGACTTTGACTTCCCTGGTACCCAGGTTATGCACAATTGTTTTTACTGATTTCGCCTTGAAATCTACATTTTCCCTGGTATATGTGACTGTTTTCAACTCGGACTTCATTCTTTTCCTTGAATCCGGCTTTGTATCATTTTCTATCTTCTTAAGAAACTTGGACTTGCTGTAAAGGGTTGCCATATTTGCCATTCCGGTAATTGTCATCTCATTATGGTTCTTTATCGAGTTACCGAGATTGATCATTCATACTGTCGGGGAAAATCGGGCCGGCAAGCCATGTGTAATCAGCAGAATATCTGGCATTTGCATTTAACCAGGAAAGAAGTGGCAGTTTATTGACCGGAATATTATAGGTAATATTCATAAAATGGTTATAGGTTGTTGTCCTGCCGCCATGCCTGAGATTATACAGCACTGAATCACGCCATGCCTGATAGGTGTCGCTGTACCTGTTCTTGTCTACACCTCCCGGAGGTTCATCGATCCTGGCAATATTATTGGATGTAAAGTCAAATTTCAGCTGCCTTGTAATATCATATTTCATATCAAAAAGGCGGGTCCACTCAAAATCTTTTCGGAATGAAGGTGTGACAAGTAAATATGGGTTGTTTATGTTTCTGGTCTTTATTTCATTATAATACCTGGACAGTTCGGTCCTGAACGATATGCTCTTGGGATATGGGTAGAAATTGAAATCCCTGATAAGCTTGAGTGCCGGTATGTTGAGGAATTTCACGCTTTTGAATGGCATAATATTTACAGGCTGTGCCTCATAATTGTAATTGAGGCTGCCACGGTAATTCTTTTCCAGATTTATCTCTGTCTTGGTATTGGTGATGTAAGTTTCATTATATGTATAGTTTGCGCTCAGGTTGGCCAGGTCCCATGCATGAGGCTTTTCTCCCCTGGCAGTTATTCCGGCATTACTGATAGTAAAGGTTTTCCGGCGTGAT
Source organism: uncultured Bacteroidales bacterium (assembly GCA_963789465.1). Taxonomy (GTDB): domain Bacteria; phylum Bacteroidota; class Bacteroidia; order Bacteroidales; family VadinHA17; genus LD21. The sequence continues at coordinate 13,853 of CAWBLL010000013.1, read as the reverse complement.
ATATCCTCGGATATGTTCTTTATAGAATCTCTCTCCGCTTTGGTGGCAGCAGCATCAAGGGCATCATTCAGGGGAACATCGGGATCCAGGGGATTATACTGAGGTTTAATCCTGATTTCGGAATATCCGGCATAAATGGGCAGCCTTACTCCTATCTTTTCCGGAAAAAACTTTCCCAGCTCAAGGCTTGATGACAAATCATAATTAACGATCTGTTCCTTGCTTCGTTCATTGACTTTCTTTTCGATACTACCCCAGCCAGGGGTACTCATCTGGCCCACCATGTCAACTGTACCAAGATCAGCCAGACGTGCCTGAAGATGTCCGTTTGCTGCCCAACCTCCATTTTCAATAAAATCATTCAGTCTCAGCTCATTTACCCATACTTCACCATATTTCGGATTGCCGTCGTCAACACCAGGGTTCCTGGTCTTTATCGGATTCCTTACCCCAATCATTATGACTCGCACATTGCTCAGGTTTGGATTACCTGAAACTGAAACCCTGGCGTTCCCAACATTCATGACAAAAACATCGGTGACGCTGAGTGAAGAACCCGGTAGTTGTATCTGCTTGTTACGCTCCTGCTTAACCGCCTGCAGTTGTGCCAGATCGATGTTCATGCTGTTTTCTGCAGGCCACACTTTCGCCCTTGCATCATCATCGTCATTATTGTAATGACCAGGTTGCGTAAGCTTCAGAGGGATCTCATATTCATAAAAGTTACCCTTATAGTCTGAGCCAATCCTGATAAAGGCTGTAAGTTCATCGTCATGCAATGGCTGACCGATTATAGCCTCGGCATGTATCTCCATCCGAAGGTTACGGTACTGCCGTATGTCAAGGTTCATATTCTTGAATGCGGCACGCGCATCTCCATCTTCAAGGTTCTGAACCCTTAGCACCATTGATTGTTCATTAAGCTGCCTCAGCTGTGGGTTCTGGGGATCTGTTACCCTGTCGAATCCCGGAGGCAGAACATAGTTCACTGGCTCCTTGCCGGCATTTTCTTCAATGCTCACTGAGCTTATGTCAAATGAACCATCAGTAGATTCAGGAACAGTAATCCTTTCTCCTCCTTCCATAAAAGAGATGTTGTATTTTCTCCATTCAGCCCTCACCAGATCCAGCTCTGCGAACCTCATTATGACCGGTTTGCTGAAGCTTTTAAGGAACATCCTCATGAAACGAATTGATTTAAAGTCTTTAATCGGACCAACCACTTTCTGGTAATCAGTAATTGGAACTTTAAACTGATACCATTTGACTCTGGATTTTGTGCCGTTTGCAAAGGTAATTTCCGGTGATTCAATTTCATCCACGACAAAATTCGATCCCACCTTAAAATCACCCGGCCTGATGCTGACTCTGTACTGGTAGTAGCTTTCCGTTTCGCTCAGGGTATTGTCTCTGTTGATATCCTCCATATCCGGCAGTGTCGACCCGGAGGTAGGATATGACTCCTTCGACATTTCCGACGTAGGAGAGTTGCCGTCCTGCCCATTATATTTCTTGTATCTCTCAAGAATTCCCAATTGCTCAGCATCATAATCTGATCCCCTGAAATAATGAAAATCATCGCTTGAAGGATCTTTTTGTATCTCCTGCATTGCCGCCGGATTTACAATTGCCTGTGCTTTCTGAAGGTAATTTGAAAAGAAAGTTCCTTCATCCTGATCACTCAGTCCATCAAGTCCGACATCCTGGTAAAGTCTCGATTCAGGTGCATTGTCAAACGCATTCACCACTGCCTGAATAGTTGGGACCCTCCCCCAGGCTGTAGTATCAATATTTTTTGGTATCGGATCACCCGGAAGACCATTCTCAAAACTTTTTCTTGAATCTTTCAGAATATCCTCAGATATCTGACCAAGATCGAAATAAAGATCTCCTCCCTCATTATCGGGATCCTCCACGAACGGATCCATAAGCCAGAATTTGATGTACTGGATATTTGCGGCCTCAAAGTCACTTGTGAGGATTTCTCTCATAATACCGCCCCATCTGGTTTCCGGATCGTTCAACAAACCATCATGGCTCATCCCTCTCGAATACGGACCAGGGTCAGTATCATAATTGTATGATCCCTTCTCCGAAGGATAAAATCCAATGTTAAGCACGGGGATATTGGTGGGTATCCCGCTCTCACTCTCCCTGTATGGAAATATCTCATCTTCATACACTTCCCTGACATAATGGCTTGATTGCTCATCGGCATTGTTCTTTATATTCGGCGGAGTTGAAGAGCCATTCCTCAGGAAAAGAGGATCGATTACATACCATGCAATTTTGGCCCTGTTATACCCGCTTGCCACATCATTATTCAGCCTGGCTTCCGGAAAAAGCAGATCCTGGCCCTGGGGAATACTCGACATTGACCAGGCATTAAAGGCTTTAAGATCAAGAGGAATTTCACTGGCTTCAAAGTCGTCTATGTATGAATTTCCTTTACTTGAAATGGCCTTTGAATGTCCTGGAATAAGATTAGCGAATTCACCGAAAAAGGAGATTGAGGAGGGAGCCTTGGTATTAAGGAGGGGAATTTTATCGATAACTTTTGTAAGAAATTGCGATTCAGCTCTATACGATGCATTGAGGCCCCATATTGTATTGGATATTGGCTCTTCTCCATAATTCACTTTCTGGGTATAGGGTCTTTCATTCAGGTGAAGCAGTGTGCCTCCGAGGTCAAAATTATCGGATATACGGTAATCAAGATGAGTTCCAACAAGTGTCTTGGTCTGAAATCCAAAGAACTGGTTACTTTCGAGTGATACTTGTATTGGTGTCTGTGATTCAATCAGGGCGCTATTGATAATTCTGACAGTCCCCAGATTATAATCCACGGTATAATCTGTATTCTCGGCCAGGGGAACACCTCCGGCAGTGACCTTCACGGCTCCCTTGGGAATGCTTGTTGCATTGAGCCGTATTTCAGAACCGGACTCAGAGGAATACTGTCCGGCCAGCTTGAACTTATTTTTCTCAGCCATTTGTTTGGCAACAGTCTGTGTGGAATCGTAGAGCTCCTGGAAAACATATTTGTTTACCAGCTTAGGATCGTTTAACAACTTTTTAAGATGGCTACCGAATGGCTCTACCTCAGGAAATACTATCTTACCCCTGTCACTATTTACTGTAATCCCATCAATAAAATCGAAGAATCCGTCTGATTCACGGTCGAGCTGCGAATTCAGATTATCAAGGCCCATAACCTGCAGGAGCACTTTGTTCGCAAGGTTGCCTTCAGGGAGATAGTTTATAGAGTTGCCGGTGGCATCATCCTGATAGAGAACATTGAGTTCAAAATCCTTTGTCTCGATCCTACCCGAACCCAGTGAATAGATATTTTTCATCATAAGGTTCCAGGTTGGAAGTCGCGGGCTCAGTGTCGTTCCCTTCAAAAGCTTTAAAATCAGTGTTTGCGGAGCACTTATGCCGTCAGTGGAAAACTCTCCCACTTTATAAAGCTTTCCATCGAGGGTGTATTCATATGCAACAGCAAGTACCTCATCGGTATTCAGAGCCGTGTTCAGGGAGATGTAACCCAGCTGCCTGTTAAAATCATATTCCCGGTCATCCAGCTTTCTTGCATTTTCTATCTTCTCAAAATCGCGTCCGACCTGAAAATTGGGATAGAGTGGTTCAAATGTGTTGGTTACCTCGTTTACATTTCGGATCGGATTATATGTCGAGGTAAGTGATACATACATATTGTTGGCACTGTTGTCCGGGTATATAAAGGAACCTGGAGCTGCCTGGAATTCAGGTATCTTGTTGTAAATATGACTCGAATTTTCTGCCAGGTCCATGAAAGCAACAATATTCCTGTTACTCGCCTCCTCAAAACGGCTCGTTTTATTTGTTACCCAGACCTCTATCCTCTCTATATTGATGCCTGAACTGACTACCGGCAGGTTTTTCAGGGCATCATCATAAATATCCCTGAAATACTGAGAAAGAAAAAAGTGTCTGTTTGCCTCATATTCATCCGCATAGACCTCGAATTCACTTAACTGGGCCCCTCCTTTTACATCAATTACTGATGACTGTCCTTTTTGCTGAGAAAGCACGGTAGTGACCGTAAGCTTGCCAAACTGCATTTCAGTTTTAAGGCCAAACAAGCTGTAGCTGCCCGTTATCAGGGTTCCTGTCAGGGGGAGGGTAACATCGCCGGCTTCGACCTTCTTGATTATTTCATCCTCCTTTCCCGAGTACTGCAACTTGGTACGATTTTCAAACTCGAACATCGCATCCGTGTTATAGTTAATGCCCAGTTCCATTTTATCTCCTATGGTACCGGTAACATTCATCTGTATCTTTTCCTTGAAATCGAAGGTGGGAATGGTCCTCAGTTTTTCCGAGAGAGTAGGGTTTTCAGTATGGGAAATATTAATCCCGAATATTAGTTCTGCTGATCCCTGGGGAACGATATTTATAATATTGCTCCCAAAGATCTTGTCAAATGTCTCTCCTCCCACTTCAATCTGGGGAATAAGATTCGATCTGTATCCCAGTTCTTTCCCTGAGATGCGCGACTCCCAATACTCCCGCATCGCTTTTGAATATTCATATTCACGGTATTCTGCAGGATCCATATGAACAGGGGGACGGTAATCAAGTGTCCCTACCTTCTGATAAAGTATGTACTCATTCTTATCAGGATCATAGGTGACTGTTGATTTGTAATTGGAGGGCCGGTTCAGAAACAGCGGTGAGTTTTGTGTTGATTCCCAAGGTATTCCGGTATCTTCCTGTAATTTCAGGATGGAACTTTTTGTCGTATCTGAAGGTTCGGGCCGTTGCTGGGCATTCTGTCCAATAGATTCTTCAGATCTTAAGAAAAGAGAGGCTAAAAGTATAAGATATGAAAATCCCAGAATATTTCTATATGATATCCCTGATCCCAATCGAGCGTATATTCAGAATTACAAGTTTTTAAGTGCTCTCTTGATCATATCCTCGACAGTCAGATTCTTCTCTTCTCTGACAATCTTGTCAAGAACTTTAGAAACAGCACTTTTGGCAAATCCAAGCATTACTAAAGCAGATAACGCCTCTTCCCTTTTAGTATTGTCTGAAGATGCAAATATTTCGCCGCTTCCTGCCTGTTTACCGAGCTTGTCTTTAAGATCCACGATGATCCTTTGAGCAGTTTTTAAACCTATCCCTTTAACACTTTTCAGGAGATCTACATCAGATCCCAGGATAGCTTTTTCGATGTCTTCAGAACTGACTGATGAAAGCATCATTCTTGCAGTATTTGCACCAACACCTGTAACTGATATGAGATGGCGGAATATTTCGCGTTCCGGGCTATCGGCAAATCCAAAAAGTATATGACTGTCTTCCCTTATAACTTCATGGATTAAAATTCTGATTTCCCTCTTATTTTCAAGCTTTGAGAATGTATTGACGGAAATATTTATGAAATAGCCAACCCCGCCAGTTTCAAGGGTAATAAAGGTGGGATTGCTCTGGGTTATTGTTCCTTTGATATAATCTATCATAAGCTATTGTTCAGGGTTATAAATATCAGGAGGGAGTTCATCCATACGGTCATTGTAAATATCAATATCCTGATGTTTGAGCGGATTTTTTGAGATTTCGGCATACATCTGTCTGTTCTTCATAATATCACATGCAAGGAAGATGGCCTGCCGGAATGAATTTTCTGAAGCTTCTCCCTTTCCTGCTATCTGGAATGCAGTACCATGCACAGGAGAGGTCCTGATAAAAGGCAGACCGGCTGTAAAATTAACCCCGCTATCGAACGACAATGCTTTAAATGGCGTAAGACCCTGGTCATGATACATTGCAAGTATACCATCGAACTTAGTAAATGATCCGGCTCCGAAGAACCCATCGGAAGGGAAAGGTCCGAATGCAAGAATCCCCTCTTTTCTGGCTTGTTGTACGGCCGGTTCAATAATCTCAGCTTCCTCTTTTCCCAGCAGGGAATTATCACCTGCATGCGGATTTAGGCCAAGTATTGCAATCCGTGGTTTGCGGATGGCAAAATCATATGAAAGCGACTGATCCATCAGCCTTATCTTCTTCAGCAGCAAGTCGACCGTTATCAGCCCCGGGACCTGGCTAAGGGGCACATGTCCTGTTGCAATACCTATTCTCATCGTTTCCCCGATCATAAACATCAGTACATCTTCGACGCCAGCTTTCGCTTTCAGGTATTCCGTATGCCCGCTAAACTGAAAACTCTCAGACTGTACATTATGCTTATCAATAGGAGCAGTTACCAGAGCATCGAGTTTCCCTTCCAAAAGGTCGCTGACTGCCCTTTCAAGAGAGATAATCGCTGCTTCTCCCCCATGAGAGGTTGATTTGCCAAGTTCTACGCGAGTGTTGTCATCAAGACAATTTATCATATTTGCCTTTCTGGGATGAGCTTCTTCAACAGAACGGATATTATTGAAGCTGAAATTGGAAATGTTAAGGGCTTTGCGATGATAGGCTGCCACTTTGGGAGATCCGTATACAACAGGTGTGCAAAAGTCAGTTACTATTGAATCCGACAGAGCCTTTATTATTACCTCATATCCAATTCCGTTTATATCTCCGTGTGAGATTCCCAATATTATTGAATTCTTTTCCATAAATAACTATTTCTGTTGAGCATAAACGGCAGCATACTTTTTCAAAAATGCAGATAACAGTCTTAATCCTGAACCCGGGCCATGCTTTATCCTGTAAAAATCATCCTTTTTCAACATCTCTGTACCTGCAATATCAAGATGAATAAGCGGATAATCCGCAAATCTTTCAAGAAACTTGCCCGCCGTTATTGCTCCGGCTTCCCGTCCTCCCACATTTCTGAGATCTGCATGGTCTGACTTCAGATGCTCGGCATATTCGTCCCAGAAAGGGAGTTCGCCAAGTCTTTCATATACATCATTACCACATTCCTTCAGAAGGTCGACATATTTCCTTTCTGCATTTGTCATCATTGCAATAGCATGGAAAGAAAATGTCATTGCCGCTGATCCTGTAAGGGTAGCGATATCAATAATAAATTCCGGAGAATATTTCGAAGCGTAGCTTATTGCATCTGCCAGTATCAGCCTCCCTTCCGCATCAGTATTTCCAATTTCCACGGTCAATTTATTATACATGGTGATGATGTCGCCCTGGGCATAGGCATTTCCTCCCGGGCGGTTATCCGTTGAGGGTACAAGGCCAATCACATGTAATGGGATACCTGCCTTTGCAATCGTGTAAAGTACTCCGGTCACAATTGCAGCACCCGCCATATCGGCGTTCATACCCGCCATAAACTCACCGGTTTTGATGTTAAGACCTCCTGTGTCATATACAATCCCTTTGCCTACCAGCACTATCGGCTTCTTATTCACACATTTGTCAGGATGCCACTCCAGTATTGAAAAGAAAGGAGGATCCACACTTCCCTTGTTTACAGCAAGCAGTCCCCCCATTTTTAGAGCTTCGATTTTACCTTTAGTCAGGATCTCAACCGAAAATCCTGCAGAATCTCCTATCTTCTTTATCTCCGAAGCAAGAGTTGATGCATTCAGGTGGTTGACCGGCTCATTTATAAGATCACGCGTGAAGTAAACAGCATCTGTAAGATCAACGAGCCATTTGATCTCCCGTTCATTTGCATCTCCGTATAAAAGAAGTCTTTCAGGATATTTCTTTTCTGCTCCCTCCTCGCCTACGGTTTTATACTTGTCAAACGAATACATACTAAGGACGAGCCCTTCAGTAAAGTCCCCGATGGCATCGAGGTAGGCATTTGCCGAAGCAATAACCAGTTCCTTGTGGTTGTTTCCCTTTATTGCATTTTTCAGATTGTATGCACTCTTCCTGAGTTCTTCACGTATTATATGATGACTTATTCCCTCCTTAAGCCGAATCAGGTATATGTACCTTGTTATACGAGTTTATAAGGATACTTTCTTCCCCGGACTTCAACCGCCGTTGGGCAAATTTTGTTTCCTGTTCTGTAAGCGAGAGCCAGCCGGGGATCTCTTCTTTTCCCAGTATACACACAACAGACTGATCGGTCGATATTTTTGCAGTCTTAAGGATTTCAGCTTTCATATAGTTATGCCTGTCTAATTTGAAGATGTAAAGTTAATTAAAATATTCATTGTTTTTGTGCTAAAGAGTTACCTTTGAACGGATCTAAAACCAGGACACTTCATGTTTACCGTTGGTGAAATATAACAGGAATTAAGGTTGCCGGAAGATGGTTATTGAAAAATTATATGATAAAGCTATCAGCCTTGTTCCTCTGACTGCAGAGGAGGGTATTGAACTTTATTCCCGGGCACCTCTCGGACAGCTGATGTTCATCGGTGATACCCTGAGGCAGGTCCATAACTATGGCAATAAGGTAGGATGGATGGTTGACAGAAATGTAAACCTTACAAATATCTGTTTTTCACAGTGTACCTTCTGCAATTTCTGCAGGAAGAAAAATTCCGTTGATGCATATGTTACCACCATAGAGGAATATATAACAAAAATAGATGAATTGTTTTCCCTGGGAGGTGATCAGCTTCTTCTTCAGGGAGGCATGAATCCGGAGTTAGGGCTCGGATTTTATACAGGGCTTTTCAGGGAATTGAAGAAGTTATATCCGACACTGAAACTACATGCCCTTGGTCCGCCCGAAGTGGTTTACCTCGCCAGGAAGGAGCGGCTCACCTATTCTCAGGTTCTTTCACAGCTTATTGAAGCCGGGCTCGACAGTCTTCCGGGAGCAGGCGCAGAAATACTATCCGACAGGGTAAGGAAGATAGTGTCGCCCGGCAAGGCAACATCAGATGAGTGGCTCGGCGTAATGAAGGATGCTCATAAGCTTAACCTCCCCACTTCAGCAACCATGATGTACGGACATATAGAAACAGCAAGGGAAAGGATTGAGCATCTTATCAGGCTGAGAGACCTGCAATCCGTAAAGCCTGATGACCATTATGGTTTTGTTACTTTCATACCATGGCCTTTTCAGGATGAAGGGACCATTCTCAAAACTCGGAAGGGAATAACAAGCAGCTATAGCGGGACTGACTATTTAAGGATGATAGCCATGAGCAGAATAATCCTAAATAACATAAGAAATATTCAGGCGTCACTACTTACTGTCGGCAGGGAGATCGGAATGCTGTCGCTTCACGCAGGAGCAAATGATCTGGGATCAATAATGATTGAGGAGAATGTAGTAAGCGCTGCGGGTGGTGGCAACCGGTTCAGTGGAGCGGAGATGCAATCCATTATCCGTGATGCGGGATTTGTTCCCCGAAGAAGAAATCAGAAATATGAATCTATAGAACCCGACCGGATTCCCTGATTGCAGGTGCACTTCACGGAGGGATAAAAAAAAAGCTGCCTTTTTAAGGCAGCCTACAATCAATATTTTCAGATTAAAATTTATCCTTCTCAGCTACCTCCTTTTCATCCGTGGCAGGATCAAATTTGGAAGCTTTTTTAAATTCTTTCATACCCTGACCGATTCCCTTCATAAGCTCGGGAATTTTACGACCTCCAAACAACAGAACAACCACAAGAAGTATCAGAAGAATCTCAGTTAAACCTAGTTTTCCCATCTCTTTAAGTATTAGAATTTGTGCAAAGTTAAAAATACTTTAATCATTTGCAATATAAAATAATAAAACTATTTTCTTAATAATTTCAGGATATCGTTGCCATTTGCAAAGACCAGAAGTGATAGCAGCAATACCATTCCTACAATCTGGGCATACTCAAGAAACTTATCGCTCGGCTTCCTTCCGGTAACGACCTCAAAGAGAAGGAACATCACATGCCCGCCATCCAGTGCCGGTATCGGAAGGATATTCATTACTGCCAGGATTATTGAGAGGAAGGCTGTCAGATTCCAGAAAGCCTGCCAGTCCCATACACCGGGGAATATCTTTCCTATGGTAATAAAGCCCCCCAGCGATTCGTACGCTTTGGTATGTCTGGAGAAAATAAGTCTGAATTGTTTGAGATAATCCGCCATTGTCTTGAATCCCTTGTCAATGCCTGCAGGAATTGATTGAAAGAATCCGTATTTGAGTGTTTTCAGTTCGAAGATCTGAGCCAAAGGTTTAAGGCTATAGCTAATACCAAGCATGCCTTCGTCTGTCGGGGTAACAGCAATGTTCTCCGGCTTTCCGTCATGGATCAGATTAAGTACGATAAGCTTTGATTTATTCTTTTGAAGGTAACTCTGAAACTCATCGGCATATGCAAACTTAATACTATCCAGTCCGGTTATTTCATCTCCGGTCTTCACTCCTGATTTCATTGCCGGCGAATCCTTTTGGAATGCGTTTACGACCATGTTCTGAAAAGGAATCCTGTAGGAGATCTGTCCTTTTCCCTTCAATAATTTGGGAATATACTCGGGTGGAATGGCCAGATTTATCTGCTGTCCGTCTCTTTCGACCTGTATTGTTTTGCGGTTATTCAGAACAATATCGGGTATAATCTGCATAAAATTATCGATATACAGATTATCGACTGAAAGTATCTTATCACCATTCCTTAATCCGATTTCATAGCCTGTTGAATCGGTCACGATACCATATTTGACGTTTGCCGTTGGCAGATAAGTATCGCCCCATGCGTAAAGCACCAAAACATAAATCAACATGGCGGATATGAAATTAAATATCACGCCTCCAGTCATTATAAGCAATCTCTGCCATGATGTTTTGGATCTGAATTCATAAGGTTGCGGAGGCAGCTTCATCTGTTCCTTGTCCATTGATTCATCAATCATGCCGGCTATCTTTACATAGCCCCCCAGAGGCAGCCATCCTATGCCATATTCAGTTTCACCCTTTTTGAATTTGAACAGGGAAAACCATGGGTCGAAGAACAGATAAAACTTTTCGACTCTGGTCTTGAATAGTTTGGCAAGTGAGAAATGGCCGAATTCATGAATTATTACAAGAATTGAAAGGCTCATTACAAACTGCAGTATCTTTATCAGTATTGTCATCGTTTATTGGATATTTCATTAATATAATCTGAGGCTATGATCCTGGCTTTTTTGTCTGTAAACTCCAGCATATCGAGATCGGGATCCGGGGAAAACAGATTGCTGTCCATTACATGCTTAACCACGTCGGGCATTTGCAGAAACCCAATTTTTTCAAATAAAAAGGCATTGACAGCCATTTCGTTTGCTGCATTCAGTATGCAACACATGTTTCCGCCCTCTCTGAGGGCTTCAAAAGCCAGGGAGAGGTTGCGGAATCTTTTCAGATCGGGTTCCCTAAATGTAAGAGTCTGATAATCTTTGAAATCAAGCCGCGGAAGATCAGATTTCATTCGATGTGGAAAGCTGAGGGCATAAAGGATTGGCAGTCTCATATCAGGGACGCCCAGCTGAGCCTTAACTGAGCCGTCGGTAAAATGGACGAATGAATGAATGACCGACTGAGGATGCACAATTACTGATATCTGTTCAGGAGTAAGGTCAAAGAGCCAGCGGGCCTCAATAACCTCAAGGCCTTTATTCATAAGTGATGCCGAATCGATTGTCACTTTGCATCCCATATCCCAGTTGGGGTGTCTGAGGGCCTCTTCCGGTTTGACATTCCGTAGCTGTTCTTCGGAAACGTTCAGAAACGGCCCACCAGAAGCAGTAAGGGTAATTTTTTCAATACTATCATGTGATTCACCCGTAAGGCACTGAAAGATAGCAGAGTGTTCCGAATCAACCGGCACAATGCTGCTTCCGGTTTCGCTGGCCAGTCTTTTGATGATCTCCCCGGCAACAACCAGTGTCTCCTTGTTGGCAAGAGCTATCTTCTTCCCGGCCTTTATTGCTGAAATTGTTGGCCGCAGTCCCGAATATCCAACTATTGAAGCTACAACGACATCGACGGTAGATGAGGCAACAACCTGTTCAATAGCTTCAGGGCCTGCAAGTACCTTTATTTTTTTATTTCGAAGGCCCTCTTTCAGTGCAAAATAATGGTCAGTATTTTCAATTACGACAATTTCGGGACTGAATTGTTCCGCCTGTTGTGTAAGAAGGTCAACATTATTACCAGCTATCAGGACCTCCACAGAGAACTCCTCAGGAAATCTGGCAACAATATCCAGTGTCTGTGAGCCAATCGACCCTGTTGAACCCAATAATGCTATTCGCTCCGGCATGCTCCCTGTTTTAATCAGAATAATATATGCTTTTCAGGGTCCAGAGGACTTCCTTTGTACCAGATCTCAAAATGCAGGTGGGGGCCGGATGTATATAGTTCTCCGGAATCGCCTACAATGGAAATTGCCTCTCCGGCCCTTACAAGGTCTCCGGTTTCTTTCAGCAGGCTGGCATTATGCTTATAGACTGACACTATGTTATTAGGGTGCTGTATTTCGATAACAAAGCCTGTTTCCATGGTCCATCCTGTAAATATGACCGTACCATCGAGCGCTGCCGAGACAATCGCTTTGGGTTTGGTTACAATATCAGTTCCGAAATGTTTCGTTCGAATATCATATCTGCCTGATATAATACCCTTAACGGGCGGAAAAAAGTGCAATCCGGCAAGGCTTGATACAGCTTCGGGTGATGAGGGCCCAAGGGTGAGATTATATCTCTCTTCATTCTCGACCCTGGTTCTCAGAACCGAATCCTGTTTCGAATTATTGAAAACAATGGATTGGTATTTTTTTGTTGTATCCTGCCGGGTAAATTTCCCAATAAGCTGATTCCCGGAAATAATTGCATTAAGATTATCGAAATACCTATCCCTGAGGGCCAGTTCACGGTCAAGTGAGTCAAGACGTATGGCACTCATAAGAATATTTCGTCGCATTGTAACATCAGGATAGCCCGGGACAAATTCTCTCAGATTTGTAAAGGCGATCAGAGAAGCGGTGGCACCAATAATGAAGATAATAAGGAAGGAGACAAGAAGAAAAGCGTTATATCTTGTCATGGTTATTTTCCAAACCTCCTCAAAGGTATGGTCATTTCTTACTGTAATCCTGTATTTATCTCTCCAGCTTGATTTTTTCTTTTCGCTTTTTGTCATACCCAAATAAATAATGGCTCCAAAGATAATAATCCTGCAGCATCATTCCATTTAAATAAAGCAAAAAGAGGTATTTTACTGTTTCAGATAACTTTAACAGCTTTGTCTTCGCTCTGCCAGAGTCCATGTTTCGTACACACTGCCATGGCAGAAAGGTTCATTGAGACTTCAGGAGCGACAATATAGAAATCAATTTCAAAATGGGATGGTTTATTGCCATAGGCTCCGGCGGTATACCTTGCTTCTGCCAGCAATGTTTCACGGTTCCACAGCTGGATTACACTGATGAAATGGTCAGCATCGTCAGGATGGGGATATTCTTCACCAAGCTTGACCTTGACCTCGAATTTTTCACCCCTTTTTACGGTATCAGGGCAAACGACATGAGGCATGTGTCTGTCGAGATAATCACGTTTAACTTCTTTCTCTTCCCTTTCTATCTCAGTTGCTTTAAATACTCTTGGCATCTTTTGGTTTTTTATTAATACAAAACAAAAATAAGGGTAATTGGTTTATTTTCTGCATTCTTTGTTTAAAATTAGGGAAGAGTTGGCAGTTGGCAAAATGAAGGTGGCAAAAAGCAAAGACAATCAACAGTAGGTGACATTGCACTTTTAGTTCTGTAAAACTTCCAAGCATAACTATCTAATTCTAATTATGACACCAACTGCCAACTGCCAATTGCCTTATTATATATGATTTAGAATTTTGGATCAACGTTTATTTATATTCCATTTACTTTAGATAAAAACAAGCTCTGATAAATATAAAATTAATTTGTTAATTGGAGGATATATATTACATTTGCACCCATGAAAT
>CAWBLL010000012.1:0-90204 GCA_963789465.1 uncultured Bacteroidales bacterium | reverse complement strand
TTAGCAGATGCGGATAAGTGCCGCACGGAACCTGACTTAAAATTTTAAACCTGTGCTTTTTTTTTTACTTTTACAATCACAATCTAAATTATTCAAAATAACATGAACAAGATCGCAATGATAACCGGCGCCACAGCTGGTTTTGGCCGTGCAACCGCAATCACATTTGCCAGAAACGGATTCGATATTATTATCACCGGAAGGAGGCAGGAGAGGCTGGACGAACTAGTGAAGGAACTCAACTCTATCGGGAACATCAGGGTACTTTCAATGAATTTCGATGTCAGGAACAGGCAGGAGGTGGCAAAAGTGATAAGCGACCTGCCCGAAAGCTGGAAATCTATTGACATACTTGTAAATAATGCCGGACTGGCAGTCGGCATGGATCATATAGATAGCGGCAACATTGATGACTGGGAAAGAATGATCGATACAAACGTCAAAGGACTCCTTTATGTTACCAGGGCAATATCCCCGCTGATGGTGGCAAGAAACAGGGGTCATATTATCAACATTGCCTCAATTGCCGGAAAGGACAGTTATGAGTACGGAAATGTATACTGTGCTTCAAAGGCAGCTGTCGATTCGCTTTCCAGATCAATGAGGATCGATCTGCTGAAACACAATATAAAGGTAACCAATATAGCACCTGGCATGGCCGAAACAGAGTTCTCGGTCGTACGCTTCAAGGGAAACCATGAGAAAGCAGATGCTGTTTATAAAGGTATCGATCCGCTAACCGGACAGGACATTGCGGATGTCATATATTTCTGTGCAACGCTTCCTGAACATGTATGCATCAATGATCTGGTGATTACTCCTACGCAGCAGGCGGGAGTGAATCATAATTTCAGGCGGGTGCAGAATTAGTTGTGCGGGGTGCGGGGTGCAGGGTGCGGGATGCGGGATGCCCGGTGCTTGGTGCTGGTGCTGGTGAATCAATAAATAGTTTTAACGTTTAATTCCTGAAAATTTAGTAAATTCATCTCCTCTGTTTTAATTATCCGAAACTTACCTTTCATTTATTTAAAAAATAACTATGAAAAGATTAGCTGTTTATCCATTCTGGTTCATCCTGCTCTTTTTGCTCATATCCAGCACAGCAGGAGCCATCAATACAATTGACACAAGGATGATGGCACAACCCGCCATAAGTGCAAATCATATTGCATTTATCTATGCTGAAGACCTATGGGTTGCAAATACCGATGGTTCTGAGCCGCGAAGGCTCACTGTGGATGAGGGTATAGAATCCAATCCCTTCTTTTCACCCGATGGAAAGCTTATTGCTTTCAATGCCCAGTATGAGGGGAATACCGATGTTTATATAATTCCTGTTGAAGGAGGAGTTCCAGTAAGGCTGACATGGCATCCAGGATCCGATCTGGTCAGAGGATTTACCCCGGACGGCGGAAGTATCCTTTTTATCTCACAGCGATCTTCCTTCACAAACAGATATTTCCAGCTTTATACAGTAGGGATCGGCGGAGGCTATCCCGTAAAGCTCCTGATTCCCAACGCATCGGCAGCATGCTATTCCCCTGACGGGAAATCTATGGCTTATAACCCTCTGTCTCCGGCATACGAAGAATGGAAAAACTACAGAGGAGGCCGGATATCAACAATATGGGTCTGTTCACTTACTGATTATTCAATTGTAAAAATTCCGCAGCCAAAAGAAGGATGCAATGATTCCAATCCCATGTGGATAGCAGATAAGATTTACTTTTTAAGCGACAGAAACGGAGAATTTAACATTTTCTCGTATGATGTCAGTACCAAAGATGTACTCCGGTTAACAAGTTTCACGGATTTTCCAATCAGCAGAGCTTCAGCAGGAAATGACAGGATTATATTTGAAAGGGAAGGATATCTGCATATTTTTGACACTAAATCAGACTCCGAAAAGAAGCTGACTATCGGTATTGCAACGGACCTTCAGGAATTGAGATCGCGGTACATTCAGGGGGAAAACTATATTCGGAGCGCTGATATCTCGCCAACCGGGGCCAGGGTAGTAGTGGATTTCAGAGGAGATATAATAACCTTGCCGGCTGAAAAAGGTGATCCAAGGAACCTTACCCTTACAACGAACGTCCATGAGAAATACCCATCCTGGTCTCCCGATGGAAAGACAATTGCTTATTTCTCAGATGCTTCGGGTGAATACATGCTACATCTGAAATCCCAGGATGGAAAGGGAGAGCCAAAAATAATCAAGCTCGACGGTACAGGGTTCTATGCTTATCCCAGGTGGTCGCCCGACAGTAAAAAAATCTGTTATGTCGACAATGGCAGAAATCTGTATGTCCTTGATATCCCTTCAAATACGATAAAAAAAATTGATTCTGACATCATATATGCCCCGGGCGCCTTCAGAAATATTTTCGGCGACTGGTCCTCCGATTCGAAATGGATAGTTTACACAAAACTGAGAGAGACTAACTTTGAGGTTGTCTATCTCTACTCCACCGATCAGCAGGCTTCCTTTCAGGTTACAGATGGTTTGAGCGATGTCTCGGAACCGAAATTTGATCCAAACGGCAAATATCTGTATTTCTTTGCTTCTACGGATGCCGGTCCGGTTGTCAACTGGTTTGACCTCTCGAGTGCAGATATGAGAATGACCAATTCCATCTACCTTGTTACCCTTAGAAAAGATATTATATCTCCTTTTGTCAAAGAAAGCGATGAAGAGCGTCCCGGCAGCAAAACAGAGGCTACAGCCAAACCTCCTGAAAAGAAGAAAAAGGAAGACAAAAAATCTCCTGCCATGGAGAAATTACCGGAATCAATAAAAATCGAAACCGATGGCTTGCAGGACAGGATAATAAGTCTTCCTGTAAAAGCAGGCAACTATTCCGACCTTGGCGTAGGGGATTCAGGTGAAATCTATTATATCGTCAGGCCTTCTGTACCGTCAGAATCCTCCATGCTTCATAAATACAGTCTAAAGGACAGGAAGGATACCGGGATCATGGAGATGGACAAATATTTAATATCCGCCGACAGGAAAAAAATGTTCTATAGCAAAGGAGATGTACTGGGAATTACTGCAACAGGCAATAAACCCGAGCCTGGCAAAGGGATACTAAATACAGGTGCTGTATTTGTTAAAGTAGATCCTCCGGCTGAGTGGCCTCAGATACTTGATGAAGCATGGCGAATAAACAGGGATTATTTTTATGATCCGGGTATGCATGGGGTTGACTGGGCTGCCATGCGAATAAAGTATAGAAAGTTTCTCCCCGACCTGACTTGCAATGCCGATCTCTATAAAGTTATACAGCTTATGTTAAGTGAGTTAAGCGTAGGCCACAGCTATCTCAACAGCGGAGATGCATTTTATAAACCTAAAAAAATAGGCGTCGGCCTTCTTGGAGCTGACTATGTAATCTCATCAGACAGATACAGGATAGATAAAATTTATGGAGGACTTAACTGGAATCCAAATCTCAGATCACCGCTTACAGAACCCGGACTTAATATATCAAAAGGAGATTATATACTCGCCGTCAACGGAAATGACCTTACTGCGGAAAATAATATCTTCAGATTCTTCGAAAACATGGATGGTAAAATTACAGAGCTGACAATTAACGATAAGCCGGATTATGCAGGTTCTAGAGTGGTTAAAGTCGTGCCCGTAGCAGACGAATATTCTCTCCGAAACCGTGACTGGGTCGAAGGAAATCTTAAAAAAGTAACGGAAGCCACGAAGGGTCAGGTTGCATATGTTTATGTGCCAAACACTTCAATGGCCGGTCATGAATATTTTAAAAGATATTTCTTCCCCCAGGCAACCAGGAAGGCAATAATAGTTGACGAGAGATTTAATGGAGGAGGCCTTCTCGCTGACTATTATATTGACATTCTCAAGCGTCCCCTCCAGGCTTACTGGAATATGAGATATGGAATGGATCTCAAATCTCCAAGTGCATCGATCCAGGGACCCAAAGTTATGATTATTGATGAAACTGCAGGCTCCGGAGGTGATATGCTGCCCTGGATGTTCAGAAAATTCAGGATCGGAACACTCGTGGGAAAAAGAACATGGGGCGGTCTGGTCGGTATTCTTGGGTTTCCCGAATTACTTGACGGAGGATCTGTAACTGCTCCCAATCTGGCAATATGGACAAACGCAGGATTCGTTGTCGAAAATATCGGCATTGCCCCTGATATTGAAGTAGAACAATTGCCCGCCAAAATAATTGAAGGTAAGGATCCTCAACTGGATAAGGCAATAGAAGTTGCTCTTGAAGAACTTGCAAAGAACCCTCCTGAAGTGCCTGTCCGTCCTCCATATCCGGTTAAAGTCAGGAAGTAAGAGGTTGAAGGGTTGAAGGGTTGAAGGGTTGAAGGGTTGAAGGGTTGAAGTGTTGAAGAGTTGAAGAGAAGGGATCTTGTCTTTCCGCTTTTGAACCAGCTTTTACATCCCCCTGGCCCCCTTCAAAGGGGGAATCAGCCAGGAGATTACCTGCCTCTCTCCTTTCTCCTTTCTCCTTTCTCCTTTCTACTTTCTCCTTTCTCCTTTCTACTTTCTACTTTCTCCTTTCTCCTTTCTCACTGATTCATAAATCCCTGATCCCTTAAAACCTGTAGAAGCATGTTTGAAAAGTATATATTATCCTGCTTCTTGTATCTTACATCCGTGAAAACCTGAGCCAGTGTCTCCTTGTCATTCTCCTTCAGGAATTGCAATGAGTCTTTTCTCTCCTCCTTTTCATGGTAAAACAATTCGATTTTTTCGTCTGTATAATCGGTATAGGTCTCATGATGAATTACTGCTTCCAGTGGCAGCCTTTCAATCTGTTCGGGCATATCAAGCGGCCATCCTAGTGTGATGGTTGTCAAAGGAACAACGCCCCGTGGAAGATCCAGTGTCTCAATTATCTTGTGCGCCATGTAAGTTGTGGTCCCGAGATAGCATATTCCCAGTCCTTTCGCTTCTGCAGCCACACAGAATGTCTGGGCAACCAGGATTGCGTCGATGGAGGCCGTTATGAATGACAGAAAATTATCATATCCCGGATCGGCTTTTCTCAGATGGCACCATTTGTTAAACCTGTTGAAATCGGCGCAAAAAGTGAGCACAACAGGTGCATCAGTAACCATTTTCTGATTAAAATGCAATGGAGACAATTCTTTCTTCTTTTCTTCATCCCTGGTTATAACAATACTGTATAACTGCATATTACCTGTTGTCGAGGCCCTGCAGGCACAGTCCAGAAGGTGATTCAGTAAAGTATCCTCAATACGTGCTTCGGTATAGTTCCTTATGGTCCTGCGGTTCAGGAGTAATTCCGATATTTTGTCCATTTTCTGTTTTTCAATGTTACAGGCAAAGTAAACATATTCCTGAAAATATTATCCATAGATGTCCTCCTTATGGCCCTTTTTCTATCCCGGTTGTTTTACTTTAAACTACCATTCAAAAATTATCATATAATCACTACCACTATCAGGGAAATTATTATTGCTTTTTAATAGAATGTTTTATATACTTGTTATCAAATTGTCCGGTTTAAGGTATGCGGCTCGGGGTTTGAGGATTTCTGAAACGGAATAAATAAATATATGGAATCCGGAATCAGCGAGTCCGTTCAATAATAGGGAAAAAAGCCTCATACCGCAAACAGGAAGCCGCATACCAGAAAATTATTCAAGTCCAATTTTAAATACATATAATTATGAGCAGACCAGTAACATTATTTACAGGACAGTGGGCAGATTTGCCTTTGGAAACTTTATGCCAGAAAGCTAAAGGATTTGGCTATGATGGTTTGGAGCTTGCATGTTGGGGTGATCACTTTGAGGTCAATAAAGCCGATGATGCCTATTGCCGGAAGAAAAAAGAGCTCCTTGCAAAATATGGCCTTAAAGTCCATGCCATATCCAACCATCTGGTTGGACAAGCCGTTTGCGATATTATTGATCAGAGACATAAGGGAATACTCCCGCCATACGTCTGGGGTGATGGCGATCCTGAGGGGATACATCAGCGGGCTGCAAAGGAGATGGTTAATACAGCAGAGGCAGCAAAAAGGCTCGGCATAAACCAGGTAAATGGTTTTACGGGAAGCTCTATTTGGCATCTTATATACTCTTTTCCACCTGTTACCCCTGAAATGATTACTGCGGGCTATGATGATTTCGCAAAACGGTGGACTCCTATTATGGATAAATTTCACGAGCTGGGTATCAATTTCGGTCTGGAAGTGCATCCTACCGAAATTGCATTCGATATTACTTCAGCCCGAAGAGCGCTTAAAGCTATCAACAACCATCCCAACTTCGGATTTAACTTTGATCCATCCCATCTTGGTTACCAGGGAGTCGATTATGTGAAATTCGTCATCGAATTCGGAGATAAGCTGCAGCATGTCCATATGAAGGATGTTTTCTGGTCAAAAGTTCCAACTGATGCAGGTGTCTTTGGGGGTCATACCGAGTTTGGAACTCTTGGCAGATACTGGGATTTCAGAAGCCTTGGGCACGGCAATATTGATTTTGAGGCCATAATAAGGGCTCTTAACCGCATCAATTACAAAGGCCCCCTGTCAGTTGAATGGGAAGACAGCGGAATGGACCGTGAATTCGGAGCAAAAGAAGCCTGCGAATTTGTAAGGAAGGTTGATTTTCCAACCTCCAATATTGCATTTGATGCAGCATTTGAAAAGAAGTAATACAAGATTTGAATTAACAATCCAAAAAACTACCTAACCTAAAAACCTAAAGATGGATACTGTTAAGAAAACCCAGTTATTTAATGCAAGTTGCGTCGCTTTAGTTGTTACTGCTTTATCTTTTGCCACCAGGGGGTCTTTCGTGCAAACCTGGGCAACCGAATTTGGCCTTACCCATACTCAGGTAGGGTGGATCGTAGGAACAGCCTTCTGGGGCTTCACACTGGCGATGGTTTTTGGAGGACCGCTGGTTGACATAATCGGCCTGGGCAGAATTCTTGCCATTGCCTTCTTTTGCCATGTCGCCGGAATCGTTCTTACAATTGTTGCCACCGGATTCTGGTCACTGTTTATTTCAACACTGCTGATCGGAATAGCGAACGGAAGCGTTGAAGCAGCATGCAATCCGCTTATAACCAGTATGTATACAGATGACAAGACCCGGAGACTGAACCGCTTCCATGCATGGTTCCCTACAGGGATAGTCATTGGAGGTCTCGTAGTGTACCTGTTCAACAACATAGGATTGTCTGACTGGCGCTATGCAATGGGCATCATGCTTCTTCCCACCCTGGTTTACGGATACATGTTCCTGAATAAGGTATTTCCACAGACTGAACGAGTTGTTTCAGGTTTTTCATACAAAGACATGTTAAAGGCTTGTGTAAGTCCTTTATTTCTTTTTATGGCATTCTGCATGCTACTGACTGCATCGACGGAATTAGGGACGAACCAGTGGATCGCTGCATTGCTTGAAAATGTATCCAGGAATCCAATCCTACTATTGGTCTGGATCTCCGGAATAATGGCGGTGGCCCGACAGTTTGGCGGCACTCTTATTCACAATCTCAAATCGACAGTCGTTCTCCTTATATCAGCCATGCTGGCTTTTGCAGGCTGCTTATTGATGGGATATACAAGCGGAGCAATGGTCTTTGCTTCAGCGGGAGTTTTTGCTTTGGGTATTGCATTTTTCTGGCCAACCATGCTTGGATTTGTATCCGAGAATATTCCGCAAAGTGGTGCCCTGGGTCTGGCAATTATGGGTGGAATTGGCTTCCTTGGCGGCGCAATCGCACAACCAGTGCTTGGAGCAATTTTTGATGCCCAGACAATAGCTTCAATACCTGCCGGCAAGACGCTGGAAGCTCTTAAATCAGCTGCTGCAGGAACACAAGATGCAATCACCTGGGCAAGTGTTCAGCTGACAGGAGGAATACATACACTGAGATTTGTGGCAGTCGTGCCAGCAGTGCTTATTGTATTCTTTACATTCCTTCATATCAGGAGGAGAAAACTGGTTTGACAGGCCTGTCCTGCTGATGGTTGCCATTGCAGATCGCACCAGGCTGATCCATAGAATATTCAGGGCTGACACTCAGATTGTTCAGGGTTGACCCCCTTCCCAATAGCTCCAGATAGATATCGGGAGGGGACCACTGAAGGGGCAAATCAGAGAATGAAAACATGGAAAGCGGATGGAAAAACGGAAGACAGAATATATCAAATCTTTAGATGTACATTATTTAAACGGAATTTATAATTTATAAGATAATATGAAAAAGATCAGAATGGGAATGATAGGAGGTGGCATAGGAGCCTTCATCGGTGATGCACACCGCCGTGCATCAAGGATTTGCAATGATTTTGAACTGGTGGGCGGGGTTTTTGACTCAGACTTTGAAAAAAGTATGGAATTTGCAAAAAAAGAAGGTATAAACCCCGATCGATGCTACAAATCTGTCGAGGCACTGATCATGGCAGAATCTGAGCTGCCGGCCGGTGAACGGATGGAGGTGGTGGCTATAGTCACCCCAAATGCACTCCATTACCCGTTTGCAAAGAGCCTTCTTAACGCTGGTTTTCACCTTGTGTGTGAAAAACCGATGACAATGACCGTTGAGGAAGCCCTGGAACTGGAAAATCTTGTTGCAAAGCATAAACGGACTTTTGCACTCACTCATACATATACAGGTTATCCAATGGTTCGCCAGATGAGAGATATCATAGCAAGCGGAGCCCTGGGAACCATACAGAGAATAGACGCCCAGTATTACCAGGGATGGATTAATTCGATAATACATGGAACCGAAAGCAGGATAACGGGTGTATGGCGCCTTGACCCCAGGCATGCCGGCGCAAGCAGCTGTATGGGAGATATAGGAGTCCATGCATTTAATCTGATCGAATACACTACAGGTCTGGAGGTTGCTGAAGTCCTTTCTGATCTCAACCCTGTGAAAGAAGACATAAAGCTCGACCTGGACGGTACGGTGCTTCTGCGTTTCAGCAAAAATCTGAAAGGTGTAATAAGGGCCAGCCAGGTATGTGGCGGAGAAGAAAATGGTCTGACTATTGCTGTATACGGATCAAAAGCCAGTCTTAAATGGGGCCAGGAAAACCCTAATTATCTTTATATGCTCAGCGATACTGAACCCATGAAGACTTACAAACCAGCCCACGGATATAACGGCAGTAATGCCGAAGCTGGTCATACGATGCCTGCAGGTCACCCGGAAGGTATCTATGAAGCCCTCGCCAATATATACAAGGGGACAGCAAAATCAATAAGGGGAGAAGCTTTTGACCCCTGTGAATTTCCTACCGTTCATGATGGAGTCAGAGGTATGAAATTCATCCATGCAGTTGTCGATTCGAACAAAGCCGGCAACGTCTGGGTGAAGGTGTAGAAGGGGGCGAAGGGCACAGGGCTCGGGGCGAAGGGCTCGGGGCGAAGGGCTCAGGGCACAGGGCTCGGGGCACAGGGCTGGGGGCCCGGAGGTGACTTAGGAAATGTTTAGCGCGAGGATATAATGATCTCAAAATAAAATTATGATATGAAAGATCTTACCAATTCAACAAATCAGGTCTCAAGACGCAAGTTCCTGGGACTTTCCGCTGCTGCTGCTGCTCTAACAGTGGTCCCCGGCAATTTTATTTTTGCTGAAAATACCGGGAGCCAGAAAGATAACAGGCCAAACTCGGTTTTTGGCGGAGTTCAGGTCGGTGCCATTACCTACTCGTGGCGAAGTATGCCGTGTAGTGCGGAGGATATCCTCCAATACTGCCTTCAGACAGGTATCAGCAACATCGAAATGATGGGCGATGTTGCCGAAAAATATGCCGGATTGCCTCAAGGCCCGGTAAAACCAGCCGACGGTGCAATATTGTCTGAAAAAGAAATTGCCGAATTTGAAAAAGCATCAAGGCAGGCCGCGGATGCTCAAACCAAATGGAGACTCTCAGTCTCAATGAAGAAATATGAGGAGCTTCGTAAAATGTACAATGACGCGGGAGTGAATATCCACATCGTAAAATTCTCTCCTGAAAATTGGAGTGACAAGGAGATAGAATATGCCTTTAAGGCCGCTAAAGCCCTGGGTACTAAGGGCGTCACCAATGAAATCGGCGAAAAAGCATGCATGAGACTTGGTCCCTTCGCCCAAAGAGCAGGCATGTATGCTATCTTCCATCAGCACCTTCAGCCCGGGGAGCCAGGATGGAACTTCGATAAGTTCCTGGCCTACTCTCCGGCCAATATGCTTAATTTTGATGCCGGACATTATTTTGGCGCTACAGGCTTACATCCCAATGGTATAATCGAAAGACTCCATGACCGGATAGTTAACATTCATATGAAGGATAAAACCGGACCAAAAGGGACTCCCCCCAACACTAATATGCCCTGGGGACAGGGCGAAACACCAATTGCAGATATCCTCCTTCTGCTTAAAAAGAACAAATGGCCTATCTATGCTGATATTGAGCTGGAATATCCTGTTCCTGAGGGTTCCGATGCGGTGAAGGAAGTCAGGAAGTGCGTAGAGTATTGTAAGAATATCCTGGCCTGATAATTTTAAGGTGCCGGATGGCTGTGTGCCTGATAAGATAATTATTTTGGTGTGTCAGTATCTTTCTTCACTACTGAGTCACACAAAGTGACACGGAGTAAGACACGGATTTAATTCTTCTCCGTGAAACACCATGATAACTCATTAATAATATGCGGTTAACAACACGATAAAAACATCTGATCAGACCTGAAGATAATCTACTCAAATTTCAGAATCACATGACAGATATTAAAAAGCTCATTCCCGGAACATTTTTCATAGCTACACTTATCTTTATGGCAGGAAGCTGTTCAAGATCATCGGAAAATGGTCCGGTTAAGGTTCTCATTTTGAGTGGAAGGAATAATCACGAGTGGCAAAAAACCACGCCACTGCTGGCAAGGATCTATAAGGAAAGCCGGCTATTTTCTGTAACCATAACAGAAATACCTGACACACTCACATACAAGCAATTAAAAAAATACGATGCGATTGTAAGCAACTGGAACACATGGCCGGATAATAACCTCAGACTGTCCAAAGAGTGGGAAAAAGCTTTTATGAGCTATGTCAGGGAAGGCGGAGGCGTCGTTTTTATTCACGCAGGAGCATCTTCATTCTATGACTGGCCTGAATATCATCAGATTGGAATAGGCAGATGGGGAAAAGATACAAAGCACGGAGAACAGACCAGGGGAAAGGTATGTGAATTTGATCCTGACCACCCGATAACAAAGGGCTTAAGTGATTTTTATATTATGGACGAAATCTGGGAACACTCAGATATAATTTCCGGAGCACGCTCACTGGCATCTGTTGAGGCAACAGATAATCAAGACGGACATAATATTCATGAAAAAGCAATTTTTGTCAGCACTTTCGGAAAGGGACGAAGTTTCTATACTACTCTGGGGCATAATGAGAGAGCACTGTTAAATTCCGCACTGCAAACAGTGATTATCCGTGCCACTCAATGGGTTTCACAAAGGGATGTTACAGCAGAGCCTCCCGCTGAAATGAGAAAAAATTCTGCTCCCAATGAAGAAAAACTGAAATGGGCTCAGTCAGACACCTCATTAACTCTTAAAAATGACACAGACATAATCTGGCAATTCAATTATAACAACCGCTTCGGAAGACCATATTTTCATCCCCTGGTTGCAAACAAATCAGTCGTAACATGTGCCAGTCCTCCGGATCATCCATGGCACCTTGGCTTCTGGTTCTGCTGGAAATTTATTAACGGTGTGAATTACTGGGAATACCTTGATAATTTCAAAACTGAAGAGACAGGTTATATCTCTGCGGGAAAAACCGAAATAACCAAGTATGATATCCATAACAATCCTGATTTTTCTGCTGATATCCATCTCTATATTAACTATCATCCAGAAGACAGCATGCCGGTCATGAATGAGTTTCGTAACATTCATATTTCAAGGCCATTCGGTGACGGAAGCTACTTCATTGATCATGAAAACGAATATACTGCCCTGGCCGGAGAAGTTGTTCTTGACCGTACTCCTGTTCAGAATGAGCCCGGAGGCAGAACCTGGGGAGGTTACGCCGGATTGTCAGTACGTTTCAGCGAGGACTACACATCAGCAATTATTCTGGCCCCCGATGAAAGGGATAACTATAAAAAGAACAACTGGGTGTACATGGGTTTCAATACTCTTACCGGCGATACTGCCGGCCTGGCCATTTTCCAGAATATGAAATTCACAACTTCCAATACCAGCTGGTATGTGATAAATAACCCTGAGATACCATTCTTTTACTTTAGTCCCGCAGTATTGTATGATGGTAGATTAATTCTTAAACAAGGCGATAAGCTGCGCCTGAAGTACAGGACATGGATTATTCCGGGAAAAACAACCAGGGAAAAGCTGCAGTCGAAATATGATGATTATATACTAAATTTTTCCCATACCTGACAAGACACATAAAAAGAGACCTGATATGAAAAATAAAAAAAGGATTATCAATACGATATCCCGGAGGGATTTTGTACAAACTTCAGTAATAGGGGCCATTGGAGCTACACTGTTACCGGTTATACTGCCGTCTTGCACTTCAGGGAAAGGGGCAAATGAAAGGGTCACTATTGCCCATATCGGGGTTGGAGACAGAGGCACGGCTGAATTGCAGTACTATCTCCTGCCGCTTCGCAGCGCATATAATGTCGCCGTATGTGATGTCCACAAGGACCGCCGTGAAAATACGGCCGGCCTGATTAACAAGTTTTACAGGGATAACAACGATAAGGCTCCGGAATGTATTCCCTACCTTGATTTCGATGAGATACTGGAACGCAAGGATATTGATGCTGTGCATATCACTACTCCTGATCACTGGCATCTCGCTGCCGCAATCAAGGCAGCCAGGGCTAAAAAACATATTATGCTTGCCAAGCCGCTCGGATTAAGCTACCCTGAATACATGATACTGGCTAAAGAACTTGCTGCCAACGATGTACGTTTCCATTATGGTACACAGCAACGTACATCGGATCATATGAAACTGGGATATAATCTCATAAGGGAAGGAGCCATCGGTGATATAGAACGCGTGGATGTATGGGCACCAGGTAAAAATCCGGTTGAAAGCCCTTTATGCAATGAGTCGGCCGTTCCATCAGATTTTGATTATGACAGGTGGACAGGACCAGCTCCAATGAGACCCTATTGCCCTGAAAGAGTGACCAATAATGGATCTTGGTTCAATAATGACTACAGTATAGGATTTCTGGCAGGCTGGGGCGCCCATCCACTCGATATACTGGTATGGATCCTTAAGGAGAAAGTATCCGGCGCCTATGCATGTGAAGGAACCGGACAATACTGGCCTGAGGGAGGACTCTATAATAATATTATTTCCTGGGACGTAAAATGCAAATATGACAATGGTCTTGATGTTCATTTCGTTAGTGATGATGTTGCTGTCAGCACTGTATTGGACAACAGGCTACTGAAAGAGAGCAATGGAACCACTTTCTACGGATCAAAGGGATGGATCTCACTGAGCCGCTCATCGGCTCAGTCAGATATTCAGGAGATAAATGAAAAACTAAATAATTTCCCGAAGAACAGTGACGGCTGGATTAACAGCGAAAACAACACCATGGGAAAGGTTTTTGTCGAGATAGTGACCGGGAAAACCAGGGAATTGTGTCCTCTTGATGAAGCTATAATTTCAGACACTATCAGCCATATGGGCGATATTACCATACGCACAGGCAGAAAAGTCAGATGGGACCCTGTGAAAGGTGAAGTTGCCAACGATCCGGACGCCAACAGGCTATTTATCAGAGAAATGAGAAGCCCTTACAAAGTTTAGTCAGATTTTCTGCCGCGTGCCGGTTATTGCATTTCATTCATACCTGAGAGCGTCCATAGGATCCAGTCCGGATGCTTTTTTTGCCGGATACCAGCCAAAAAAGATTCCGATTATTGTACAGACTGCGAACGACAATATTTCTGAACCTGGCAGTATTAGTATGGGCCATGACAGTGCAGACCCAATGATCTTTGATGCGGCAATACCTACCAGTATTCCAATTACGCCTCCGGTGATGCTCAGCAGCATGGATTCTGTGAGGAACTGAAGCATTATATCGATCCCTCTTCCGCCAATGGCCATACGAAGACCTATTTCCCTGGTTCTTTCAGTTACTGACACATACATTATATTCATTATCCCTATTCCGCCTACCAGCAGGGAGATGCCCGCAATTGCCCCAAGCAGGATAGTCAGAATATTACTTATGGAACTGAATGTAGATAGCAATTCTGCCTGATTCCTGATATAAAAATCATCCTGATCATTAGGTTTAATCTTATGCTGCCTGCGCAAAGTCTCCTCAATCTGAGATGCGGCCAGGTCAGTGGATTTTGAATCTATTGCTGAAGTATATATACTCTGAAGCCATGTGATTGCCAGTATCCTTTTTTGCACTGTTGTATAGGGCGCCAGAATAATATCGTCCTGATCCTGTCCGAAAGTATTCAGTCCTTTCTGGTCCAGCTCCCCGATAACCAGGAATGGCACTTTTTTAAACCTTATGTACTGGCCAACCGGGTCTGCATCTTCGCCGAAAAGATTCACCACAACCGTATGACCCAGAAGACAGACTTTTGCAGCACTGCTTAATTCCCTTTCCGTAAACATTCTCCCTGTGGCAACGGATCTTTCCCTGATCTGCAGGTAGCTAAGGTTTTCTCCAAACATCATCGTGGGCCAGTTCGCCGAACCGAAAACCGCCTGACCACTGCCTCTCACCTCTGGTGTTGCAGCAAGAACAGCCGGACAGTCTGACAGAATTGCGTTCACATCAGACTCCTTCAGGCTCTGCATGGTTGATGCTCCGAACTGAATCCCTCCCCGCTGCTGTGAACCCGGTACCACTGTTACAATGTTAAGCCCCATACCGGCAATCTGCTGCTGAATGCTGAGCTTAGACCCTTGTCCTATCCCTAGTGTTGCAATTACAGAAGCAACGCCTATTATTATGCCAAGCATTGTGAGAAATGCCCTCATCTTATTTCTCATCAGAGCGTTTATTGCTATCTTAAGAAGATTTTTTGCGTTCATTGTGTCAGAAATTATTAATCCTCTTCAACAGGAATGCTTGCCAGCATTACGTGCGCATCGATCCTGTCCTTTACTGTATTCTCCCTCAATATGAGGCCATCCCTGAAAATGATATTCCGCGTAGCGCACCTCGCAATGTCAGGTTCATGAGTAACAAAGACAATTGTCTTTCCCATTCTGTTAAGATCCTGAAAAAGAGCCATGATCTCATAGGATGTCCTGGTATCCAGGTTACCGGTTGCTTCATCCGCAAGGATAACGACAGGATCATTTACGAGCGATCTGGCAATAGCAACCCTCTGCTGCTGCCCGCCAGACAACTGATTAGGCGTATGATGCAATCTGTCGCTTAAGCCCACTGATTCAAGAGCACTCAATGCCCTTGCTTTTCTCTCCTTCGATTTTACGGATGAATTATACAGCAATGGAAGCTCTACATTATCCAACGCATTGGTCCTTGGGAGCAGGTTATATGTCTGAAAAACAAAACCGAGCTTCCGGTTTCTGAAGGCAGCCAGCTGGTTTTTGCTCAGGTCCGAAATGTTTGTCCCGTCGAGAATATATTCCCCTTCTGTTGGTTTATCCAGACAACCTATAATATTCAGCATTGTCGACTTACCTGATCCGCTTGCACCCATGATGGCAACAAATTCTCCCTCCGTAACTTCCATGTTTATTCCTCTCAGAGCATGGACAGTGACCTCGCCGACATAATAGTCTTTTTTAAGCTGTACTATTTCAATCAGAGTTTTCATAATATACTTTTCAGTTTTATCGTCTTCCTCCCCGCCTCTGAGGCATAAACGGGCTCGAGGCTGTAGCAGCTGGAGCTTTTGCATCCGCACGGGATTTACTGCCCTCACTCATTGACACGACAACCGTATCTCCCGGTTCAAGGCCAGACAAAATCTCGGTATTTGTGGCATCAGACGCACCTGTTTCAACATGCTTGCGATGAATCTTGTTTCCATTTTCCACCCAAACTACAGGTCTTCTCCAGGTCTGCTCGCCGGTGGCAGATCCAAACTGCGATTCTCCGGGGCCAGACTGGCCAGCTGTTCTTTCCATCCGCTGACTGTTCTCATTTCCGGGCTGACCATTGCCTCCCTTCCCCTGTCTTTGAGGCATAGGATTATTTTTTAAATAATCAGCCATATAAACAGCATCAGGGGTGAATCTTAAAGCTTTTCCAGGAACCAGCAGAACACTGTCAAGTTCCTGCACAAGCACTGTTATGTTGGCTGTCATCCCTGGCATCAGTTTCTTGTCAGGATTTGGCGCATCGACTATTACAGTATACGTAACCACATTACTTGTTACAACCGGCTGTAATCTCACCTGTCTTACAACTCCTTTGAAAACTTCCGAGGGATAAGCTTCAACAGTAAAAGTCACAGGCTGTCCCTTCCGGACCTGGCCAATATCAGCTTCATCCACGTTGGCCTGAACCTGCATCTGCGTCAGGTCGTTACCTATTGCAAACAATGTAGGGGTGTTAAAGCTCGCTGCAACGGTTTGTCCCTGATCCACTGCCCGGTTTAGTACAACGCCTGAAATTGGTGCATATATTGATGCATAATTGAGGTTCACTATTGCCTTGTTATATCCTGCCTGTGCCGTTTTGAGATTTGCCAGTGCTTTTTCATAATTGTACTTAACCTGATCATAATCTGCCTGCGCTACCAGCTTCTTCTCCAGCAGGGCTTTATATCTGTCGTATGTAGCGGTCTGAAACTCGACTTCGCTCTTTGCATCCTCAAGCGAGGCTTGTGCCTGCTGAACCTGTGTCTCCAGGGGTGTCTTGTCCAGTTCAGCCAGGAGCTGGCCTTTTTTGATGTTCGAATTGAAATCCACGTAAATCTTTTTTATAACGCCGGAAACCTGAGTTCCGACTGATACGGTTGTGTCAGCCTGGACAGTTCCGGATGCCGTGATCGTATTAATTATTGACCCCTTTTTAGCCACAGCAGTATCAAAGACAAATGAATTATTTCGCTTATGGCATGACACACACAAGAGCATTAAAATTAATGAAGCTAAAACATTAACCTTCGAGTTGATCATTACTCTCCGTTCCATTATAAGTGATTTTTTATTGTTTTTACTGTTAATTGCTTTTTCTGAATGTCAATGGCTCTCCTGAATAAAAGTCAAGAACTTTATAACTGAAAATAAGTCTGTATTTTGATTGAAGCAACGAGCTTTCTGCAGCGATGTAACTGGTTTTCTGAATAAGAAAATCTACAGAATTCATCAATCCCTGAACATATTTTTCAGCGGCGACATCATATGACTCTTTTACTGCCTGATATGCTTCAATGCTTGCCTCGTACTCAGTCTGCGAAGAGATAACATCCTGGCATGCCTGTTCGATTTCTTTCCTCAGTATATCTCTTGTGTTGAATTCATTAAGTTCAGCATTATTTGTATTCAGCTTTGCCACTGCCACACTTGTTTTAGCCTCGCGGTTCGAATAAATCGGTATCGATGCTGAAAGGCCTATTGTAGGACTGATGTTGTTTGAGAGCTGATTTCCGGAGTATGCATTGTTCTGGGCGCTGTTATATGAAGTAGAGACACCTGCATTCATCGAAATATTGGGGTAATAATTGGATCTGGCCAGATCAATGCCGAGCTGGGAACTCTTTTTGGCCAGTTCCGCATTCTTTACTTCCGGTTTTATCTGAAGTGCTGTCTGATAGATCTCCACAGGATCAGGAGTTCTTTTCTGGTTTATAAGACTGTCGAGATTCGGGTGTTCTATCTGGAAGTCACTGTTTACAGGATATTCCATCAGCTGCATGAGAGAAATCCTGTTAGCTGAAAGCTGGCTTTGAGCTATGGCAAGAGTCTGCTTCTCCGTGGCAAGTTGTGATTTTACCTGAAGATAGTCAGAATTGGATATCGCACCCAATTTCAATCTCTCACTGGCAAGGACAAGCTGTTCAGCAAGTGAGGCAATCTGGTCATTGCTGTTTTTTACCTGCTCCTCTGCATAGAGAACTTCCAGATATCCATTAAGGACATTGAGACTTACCGTTTCCTTTATAACTTCGGTATTGTACTTATCGGCTTCATAGTCCGTTTCAGATTGTCTGACATTATTACGGATCCTTGAACCATTATATACTGTAATTCCTGAGGATGCAGAAACGTTGAATAAATCGTTCCCTGTGAAGACTGTAGATCCGGTGGAATTATTCAATACATTGCTCCAGCCATAATTCTGTCTTGCAGAACCACTTACCGAAGGATACCAGGCGGATTTAGCCAGCTTCAGGTCCTCGTCCTTTATGCTGTTGCTTACCCTGGCTTTCTGGACCTGAATATTCTTATCAAGGGCATATTGAATGCAATCATCGACGGTCCAGATCTTTTCCTGTGCGATTATATATGCCCCTGATGCAATACTCAACGAGAAACCAGCTATTAATGCGGATAACCTTTTAACCATTGCTTATAATTGTTGTTTAAAACGCGCTGTTAAATTTGTTACGATAAAATCATCACCGTTGATTTCAATTAAATTGTCTGCTAATGATGATTTGCATTGGTATGACAGATATAAAAAGGGTTTTATTCCGCAAATTGTTTAATATTAACTTAAATTTAACAGAACAGTACTGTTACCATGAATGGGGCAAACTGAATATATGCCGCAAAATTCCACATGTAAAATGCGGGTTCGGGCTTTTAATTTTTCCAGGAAGAAACCATGAAAAAGTTAAAGCAGAAAGAAGAATGCAGACTGAGAAATTTATTATGAGGAAGGAGTCTCCTTATCCATGCTGAGCCAGATCACTTTCTGTTCCGGAACATGGGCCTGACCAATAATATCCCTGTACAGTTCAGGCCTCCTGGCTTTAATATATCTCTTACCTCCAGACCCTGACAATTTCCAGGGGGTAATGACAGCCGTCACGTAATCATCTCCAAGTGTCCGGCATTCTTCAACTATATCGCCAAACGGATCGATGATCATCGAGCATCCGTTTTTCAGCTGATCGTGATCCATGCCAATGGGATTTGAAAATACAGCATAAATTCCATTATCATAAGCTCTGGAGGGGAGCCACTTCATAAGCCATGCCCGTCCCTTCATTCCGTCAAATTCAAGTCTGAGCGAAGTGGGGTCGGTTTCCCTGTTCTTCCATAATTCAGGATCTACAAAACCGGCGCCAGGCCTTGTTGACGGAGTGCACATTGTGACATGCGGCATAAAAATAATATCAGCCCCAAGAAGTGCGGTGGCACGCACATTTTCTATAATATTGTTGTCGTAACAGATAAGAATTCCGCATTTCCACCCGAAGAGATCAAATACGCAATATTCATTCCCGGGAGAAATATATTCATTTATAAATGGATGAAGCTTCCTGAATTTCGCTTTTAATCCGTTTTTATCCACACAGACATAAGCTTTATAAATTTTATCCTCCTTATCTTTTTCGAAAAGACCTGCCAGAATTGCTATATTGTTCCGGCTGGCTATATCAATCAGTTTGGCGGTAGACGGACCCGATGGAATAAATTCGGCCAGATCAAGCATTTGCTCCTGTGAAAAACTCATTGCAAATGTATAACCCGTAACGGAGCATTCATGAAAGGCGATTGCACTGGAACCCTCCGCAGCAGCGTTTCTGCTTAGTTTATCAATTACCGAGAGGTTATATTCCTTATCTCCGCTCCGGTTCTCAAATTGTGCAGAAGATATCTTTATCGTTTTCATGGCAAACAGATTAACCCAAGATATTATTTAGTGTCCATGGCTCACGTTCTTCCCTGGATCTCATTATGTTAGCCTCTGTATCGTCAGGAAACTCTTCTTTTTCAGGATCCCATTTAAGTGATCTCTTCAGCTTCATGGCGATATTGCCGATATGGGCAATGGAGGAGGTCCTGTGCAAATCTTCTACAGGATGATAGGTTGCTTTTCTCGAAAGTATGCATTTCAGGAAATTCGTATGCTCGCTTTCATCAGTATAAAGATGGATCTCATTGTCACCAATTACTGAATCCAGGATCTCAGGAGAGCTCGCCTCCAGTTTCCCCCTCCAGTCCTTTACCAACAACCATCCATCAGTACCTTCACAATAGATCTCTACAAAATCAGAATGTACATCAAGAACTGCACCGTTCGCATAGGTATAGGTGAGTCTGAATTTGTCAAACGCATTGTAGATGCCCGTTTCAGGAGCTGAACCAATTCCTGAAACTTCAACCGGACCTGTTTTTTCTGTTCCGTTCATCCATTGTGCATTGTCGATCATATGTGCTCCCCAGTCAGACAGACTTCCCCCCGAATAATCATTTATCCATCTGAAATTATAATGGCATCTGCCGGGAGTATAAGGCGAATATGGGGCTGCACCAAGCCACATATCATAATTAAATCCTTTTGGAACAGGTTGTTCTGTTGGATCAGGATTAAAATAATAAAGATGGGAATAGGCTCCCGGCAATCCAACCCTCATTTTCCGGAGTTCTCCAATCCGTCCATTCC
This sequence comes from uncultured Bacteroidales bacterium, assembly GCA_963789465.1. Lineage (GTDB taxonomy): Bacteria > Bacteroidota > Bacteroidia > Bacteroidales > VadinHA17 > LD21. The sequence goes on along the minus strand of CAWBLL010000012.1, from coordinate 69,589 downwards.
GGACAAGCTCTGCCATTCTGTGATATTGAAAAACCGACCTGTCTTCAAGGCTGGTCTGGAAGATTTGATCTGAACCGGTTACCAGATCACTCAAAAACCGCCCTTGTTTTATAGTAAGTGTTGGCTTTTCACAGCAGACATCCTTTTTTTTCTTCAGGGCCAGGGCTGCCACCGATACGTGCCAGTGGTCAGGTGTCGATATCTGAACGGCATCGATATCCTTTCTTTCGAGCAACTCCCTGAAATCATTGTAGACTGAACAATCATTGTTGCCATACTTCGCATCAATTATTGCCTTTGCACTGTTCGCACGCGAAGAATCAACATCACAAGCGGCAATGACACGACATTTATCCAGCTTCAGATAGGCCGCAAGATTCCAGTTAATGCCATGATCACCAGTGCCGATCATACCAATTGTTATCCTGTCATTTGCACCGAAAGCGCAAGATGGTATTATAAAAGGCAGTATAACTGAACCTCCGGCAATTAATCCGCTGTTTTTCAGAAATTTTCTTCTGGTCAGATCCATAATATGATTGTTAGTTTACTGATAATTCCTTCATGTACCTGTTCCATGATCCGACCGATATTTTAAGAAATTCTGACGGGTCGCCTTTGATATCGTAACATTGCAACCCGACTGGCCCGCTGTAATGATTATTCCTGAGTATCCTGAGTATTTTCAATACATCTAACGAACCTCTCCCCAACGGCTGAATCAGACGTGACCAATCCATATCCCTTGTATCGCCATCGTCTGCCCCATTTATCGAAACAGCTGCCAGATAAGGTATTGATTCTTCTAATCTTTTTTCAAGTGAATCCCGTTCATCAGTCTTAAGAAAATGACATAAATTAAAAACAGCGCCAACATTATCCCTGTCAATTTTCCGGGTTAACCTAACACTGTCTCCAACCTTCTCCATCCATAACCCGGAATGTGGATACAATGCAATTCTTACATTATTATCTTTAGCATAATCAGCAAGCTTCTGAATTACCCGAACACAAATTTCATCATCAAGGGGATCAGATGGTCCGTATCTATCGCTGTGGATATGGAGCCAAAGGGTAACGTTTTTGTCTCTGACTTTTTTAATAAAATCCATCAACCGATTGTCATAAGGTTGTTTCCTGTCAATATCGATCTGGATATAAACCATAAATACTTTAAGTTTATACTCGTCCAGAGTCCTGAGTTTCTCATCAATATTATCCAGCCCTTCCAGCTCTATTCCGTCAAAGCCCAGTCTTTTTAAAAGTTTCGCCTGTGAATCAAATGTATAGCCGGGCGAAAGAAGGAAAGCATCTTCGAAACAGAAAAATCCCGGCTTAAATTGCTGGGCCAGGATGTTCAGTGATAGTATAAAGAACAGGAAACATACAGCACTAACTGACTTCATAAGCATGCAATCATTAACGAAAGTTGAGGGGCATCATGGCTTAACTCTATTTTTTCTTTTTCCTTAAGACAAGGAAGATTCCCAGGCCGACAATTACAGCCACTCCTGAACCGACAGCTACAGTTGGAAATCCTCCCTTTGAATCGTTTTTTTCATCCTCTGCATAGTAAAAAGTCGGCTTGGCATCTGTATCAATATTTACAGTATCTTTTTTTGGTTTTGGCTGTTCCTGAGAAACTGCTACTTTCAAGCTGCAGGCAAACAAAAGAGCTGCCATTGAAAACACTAAAACTGATTTTTTCATCTCTCTCTTTTTAAAAATTACAGTAATAATTAAAATTTATCTTTGATCTTTGATCGGCAATATGCTTATTTTAAGCTTTTTGCCAATTCATCATATTTTCTTGCTATATCAGGATCAGAACTTCTGTAGGTATCGGCAAGAGCAACTACCGCAGGTATATATCCAGGATTGATCTCAAGGCATGTCCTGAGTAAATTTCTGGCTTTCATAATATTCTCCTGCCCCACCATTCCTGCCAGTTCGACATAAGCCTCAAAATATTTCCTGTTGACAGCGATAACCTTCCCGTAAAACTTCATCGCATCCCCGTATCGCTGCTCTTTTCCGGCAATATTCCCAAGGTACATCAGAATAGGCTCAAAATCAGGGTTAAGCTCCAGACCCTTCTTTAATACCGAATCAGCTTTTTCCTTATACCCCTTGTCATACAATGCAACTGCAAAATTATAAAAAATCATTTCATCTCCACTATCAACAGCCAATGCCTTCTCAAAGTAATTTATTGCATCGTCTGTCCTGCCTTCATTCAATGCGGTGTAGCCATTCCAGTCGTCCCTGTTTTTTCTTTGCAGTACGGCGCACAAGGGTACATGGTCAGCATAAACTATATGGATGGTATTTTTTGGAGGCCAGATTTTGTTCTTTAACTGGAAAGGAGGAATATACCTGTTGACCACAATGGCATAGTCCCAGTCTGACATGCTTCTCTCCTCATACCTGAAATATGAGGTCTCAATTTCAGGATGATTGCGAAAAAGCCAGTTCACGGAATAGGTAGCTTTAATCAGAATCTTTCCGGTATCGTTATTCAGCTTCAGGTAATTCATCAGCCATTGTGATGCCTCTGTCTGACTGACAAAATAATAATCGTTCTCATAATTTCCGTATGCTCCCTGAAGGCCGCCGACCAGCTGGTTATAGTACAGATAGGAATAGCGATGATTCAATATCATGAACTTAAGTGGATTAACACTCAGCAAAGCCAACAATATAGTAAGCATCAGCCCTGAATATTTGATTTTTTTCAGGCTGTCGAGAAGGAAATTCAGTCCGCTTGCAGCAATAATAATAATTGACGGATAGAGAAACAGAAACTGCCTCCATGAGCTGTAGAGATTGGATTTCTCATACATGACAAATACCACAGGGAAAAATATTGTAAAAACAATGAAAAAATAAAAAACTGATTTTTCTGTCCTGAATGACTTTCCTAACAGGACAAAAAAAAGGCAAAACCCGGCAAGCACTACTATTGGAATTGTAATCGCCATGGACTTAAGCAGATAATACCAGGGCATAAAATCTGACCACTCAACTTTCCCTTCGAATATTTGCCGGAAGGTATCCGGGAAATGAGCCATAACCCTGTAGGATTCCAGAACATTTCGAACGGGAGCCTGAAGAGCGTAGGGCCAAAGAATTATCCCCAGCAGCCACGCAAGGATGGATATGATAACAATTCCCAGAACCCTTATGCCAATGTGTTTCCATCCCGGCTCTTTGCTTTTCAGGTAATTGATAAGCCAGAAAAGCAGCGTGAATAAAAACAGATAACAGATCATCAACAATCCGCCTGCTCTGATACTAATAGTAAAGGCGATGCTGGCTGTCAGCAGAACAGCATCCTTCACAGGTATAGCTTTATGTGAAGACACAAACCTGAATGCGAAGTAAATACTTGAAATATAGCCTAATGCAAAAGGAATGTCCTTCAGGTTATTCTGAGAATGGCCCAGGAAAGTTGGTGAAACGGCAAACAGCAAAATAACGAGGATCCCGGTCCGGTAGCCAGCCAGCCATACTGCCAGCAGTGCAGTTACAAGAATAGCTACCCATCCGGCTACGGAACTCATTAGATGTCTGAAGCGGTAGACGTTTTCGATATGAAACCACTTTGTTAGTATAGTGGTTATATCATCAAACGACTGCCCATAGTACTTCAGTTGGGTAACCGGAGTATGGAGGGCCCCCTGGTCCTTACCATGAGATTCAAAAAAATCATAAACCGACAGGGAATGATTATAGTGCAATATCTCGTCACAGGTAATACCTGCATCCCTGCTCGTAAGAACCATCATAAAAAGGAGTATTCCTGAAGTTGCAAAGAAGAGATATTTCAAAACCGCGGCTTTCATTTTTTATCCTCGCCGCTGTCATAAAACTTCCTCACAAAATAGACAGGACGATTCTGCGATTCCTTGTAACTTCTGTATACATATTCCCCAAGAATGCCAAGGAAGACCAGCTGAATTGAGCCGAGAAAATAAATGCTGAGCAAAGTGGATGACCATCCTGGTACAGCGAAACCACCTGCTTTTGCAATTAATACATATATGCCGGTACCCATAAAAACAAAGGTCCCGATCGATCCCAGGGTGAGACAGAATCTTATCGGGAATCTCGAGAAGGAAAATATTGCATCTGCAGCCAGTATCCCAAGCCGGCGGAGATTCATCTTAGGATCACCTTTGAAGCGGTCTTCCCTGATAAATTCAATGTATCCCTGCCTGAAGCCTATAAAAGTCCTCAGGCCTGGCAGATACCGGACCTTCTCCTTCATGGTCAGAAGTGCATCCACTGCCTGGCGATTCATCATTGAATAATTGCCAGAGTTCTCCATGCTCTTGATCTCTCCTATATACTTGAATAACAAATGAAACAAGACTGAATAAAGATTCCTGTCCCGCCGTCCCTTCCGACCTGTTTTTTTCCCACTTACAATTTCATAGCCCTTCTCCTTAATCATCGTGTACATTGGTGATAGCAATTCAGGAGGATCCTGCAGGTCACCATCCATCATTGCCACAATTTCCCCGCTTGCATGTTCCAGTCCGGCTGTGTAGGCAGCCTGGTGACCAAAATTTTTTGACAGTGATAAAATTTTTATCCTCCTTTCCTTTTCCTGCCAGGCGAGAAGCTTCTCAAGGCTTTCATCGGTACTTCCATCATCGACAAACAGCACTTCATACTCCTTTATAAAAGCATCAAGCGAAGCTAATGTTCGTCTTACCAGCTCGTCGATAAGCTTCTCCTCGTTAAAGACCGGTATTACAAGCGACAGCATAAGGTATTTTATATATCTCCGTTTTACTTCGATCTCTGGGATCTTAGCCCCTTTCCCCTAAAGGGGGTTAAAAGCTGGTTGATTCCTGGTTTTAGCCCCCCTTGGGGGGGTTGGGGGGTAAAATACTGATTTATAAAGACATATTCAATTATTTTCCTGACTGCAATCTTGTGAGAGCATATTCGGCCTCTTCCTTCACCTCCGGATCTGACACCAGCTTCTTTACAGAGTTAAGGCAATAATCAGTTCCCATCCAGCTGAGTTCCCTGAGAAGAAGCTTCTTTGATGCGGGTGTAGCTTCACCTGTTGTCAAGAACTTTCACCATACTTTTTTCGATATTCAGCAACTTGTTTGCATCTCCTGCCGCACTTTTGATATGGCTTTGTATACAGGTCAGGTATTTAGTACTCCTTGTAATTTCATAACTGCCGATTTTATCGAAGGCTTCATCAAGCGTAATCACCTTAAAATCAGGACGAAGTACTGCCTCAGCCATACTTGGGAAATCAAACGGGACAGACTGCGTCACATTGCCCGTTACAGCCCACTCTGCTCCTCTCTGAAGGGTAACGATAAATCCGGCACACTGCATAGCTGGTCCTCCCCCTTCACCAGCATGTCCCATTACCGTATGAAATATTTTTCCCTTCCCATAAGTAATGGTCATAAGCATAGGTTCATCCCTCATTGTGCCGCCTCCAGCTGCTGTATCTGAAAATGCAGTGGCAAGGATCTGGACATTTTTATAAGGTCCTCTGAGGAGGCTGTACAGTTCGTCAGTGGCATGAAGCCAATTGGCAGGCAGCCCTTTCATTATAGGATGATCAGGCATTCTTGTCTTTACTATATACTCCCTCTGTTTGCCATGAGTTCCACCGATTCCGGCAGAAGTATCCACAACGAGCTGATCATTCTTGTAATAAACATATGGACCGTTCTTTTCATTACGGTCGCCCCAGCCTCCCAGGCCAATAATCTCATTGTATTCTTTCCATTCCGGAAAAGCATTATCAGCAGCATGGTAAACCACTACTCCTCCCCCGTTACTTACATAATTTACAAAAGCAGTATTGGTTTTTTCCGACCAGGGATCACCGTTATAATCAAGAACAACAAGCTTGTATTTAGAAAAATCAGGATTGAAGATATTCATGTCTCCACCCTTTTCAGGAGTTTTCATTATTTCAGAAGAAAATAATCCTGTCTCATCCAGAATCTGCTTCAGAATCGGAGAGCTTGTTTTCCAGTCGTGGTTGTTCTGTCCTGTAATGATGAGCGTTTTGTACGCTGATTCGTTCTTGCATGCTGAGACAAGGGCTAATAAGCCTGCAATGATTATTAAGAATAAATATTGTTTTTTCATCAGTAACTGTTTTAATTTTTAATGGTCTGACTATCTCCTTCTATTATACTGCCGGCAATTCCCATGGGTGACGGTATGGACGGCCAAGGAGCCTTGAGGCCCTTTGATTTCCTGTTATCTCTTCCTTATCAGGATCCCATTTTATAGTCTCACCGGTAGTCATTGCAATCTCACCCAACAGTGCAACAGAGATTGCCCTGTAGGCCACATCCACAGGAGCAATAGCCTGTTTCCCGGATCTCACGCAATCGATAAAATTCTGCCAGTGATTATCGCTCTTATACAATTTAATCTCATTTTCACCAGGCTCATCTTCAAGTATTTTTGGATCGGAGGCAGATATCAGGTTCCCCCTGTCAACATGGATCCAGCCCAGTTCTCCATACCAGGTTGCTCCCATTCCATGTGGTTGCCTGGATTGATTTGCCACATGCATTTCTATCCCGTTTGCATATTTGCAGAGGAAATCATATTCAACGGGGGCATTGAATATCCCGTCGAAAGGATAAACGCCTGATCCTGAAATTTCAACCGGTCCTGTATGTTCCAGTCCTGCTCCCCAGTTGGCGATATCAATGTGATGTCCGGCCCAGTCAGTGAGCTGACCGCCTGAATAATCAAGAATCCAGCGCCAGTCCCAGTGTGCCACCCCGCGATAGGGTACCTTAAGGGCGGGTCCGAGCCACATATCCCAGTTAAGCTGCGGTGGAACATCCATGACGGGAGGAGTGCCGATCCCTTTTCCTCCGTCAGGCAGTCCGACTTCAATATTTTTTATCTTACCTATCCTTCCGTTTATTGCAAGCTCAGCACCATGACGGAAATTTGGCTGTGAACGCTGCCAGCTTCCAGTCTGCCATATTATATTGTTCTTCTTAACGGCACTGACGATTTCCTTTCCGTCATTTATGGTACGACATATTGGCTTTTCTCCGTAAACATTCAATTTCTTGTTGACTGCAGATGTGTAAATGATTCCATGCCAGTGGTCAGGCAATGCTATTGATACGGCATCCAGCTTTTCCTTTTCGAGGAATTCCCTGTAATCGCCATAAGTCCTGCAGTCACTGTTCTTATTAGCCGTATCGACAGTTTGTTTGGCATTAGCCATGTGTTCAGAATCCACATCACAAACGGCAACAAACTGTACCTGGTTTTTCAGCGCCAGGAAATCTCTCATATTACTCGTTCCCTGCGAGCCTGTCCCGATTGCACCAATTACAATCCGGTCGCTGGGCGGTGTACTTCCTCCCATACCCAGTGCAGAGGCAGGAATAATGTTGGGAAGAATTACAGCACCTGCAACAATCTTAGCAGACTGTTTTACAAATTTTCTTCTTGATGATTTGTCTGTCATTTTGATTTGTTTTGATTTTAGTACTTAAATTATCTTTTAATATTTTCTATCAGGAATCTACCATCCCTTGCATAAGGAGGCTTTTTAATCAGCCTCGCGGGTACAGGGCAATTATATTACAACTGGACCGGGGTCCCGGGAACAGGGACCGGAAAATCCATATCAACAGGTCCGAATTCTATTTTCTTCGGCCCGAGATCCATATCTGATTTAAAGATCTCATCCCAGGTTATAAGTCGTCCTGTATAGGCCGCCGTACGTCCCATTATTGCAGTAAGTGTTGAGATTGCAGTCGTTTCGGCCTCATTTACATAATTACCGGTCCGGATAGCATAAACGAGATGCATGTGCTCCTGGACATAAGGCGGAATTTTTATCTGGTTCATAGGATTTCCGTTCTCATCCTTCGGGTATTCGAACTGCCACTTGATGTTTCCCTTGAGGTCCCAGATGGTATTCTGGCAATTGGTATAGCCTTCGGTACCCATTACCAGCTCCCCTGTACCGTTTGCACAGCTGTCAATCTGGCGGCACATGCTGTGAGAACTGACTCCATTCCCATAATCAAAGTCGACGCTGAAAAAATCATACTGATCTCCGGTAACCCGTCTGGCCCTGCCTCCGTATCCAATTACCTTTTCAGGATGTTTGCCCAGAAACCAGTTGATAACATCGATATTATGAACATGAGTATCCAGAATATGGTCACCGCAAAGCCAGCAGAAGTTATTCCAGTTGCGAATCATATACTCCATATCGTTCCATCCCTTCTCACGTTCACGAAACCATACATGGTCCTGGTTCCAGTATGCCTTGGCTGATGTTATGGTGCCTATGTCTCCATTCACAATATGCTTGTATGTCTCAATATAATCTTCCTGGTGGCGTCTCTGCGTCCCTGTAACGACATTCAGCCCTATTGCCTCAGCCTTTCTGCCGGATGTAATTATTGATCTTATGCCAACCGGATCCACTGCGACAGGCTTTTCCATGAAAACATGCTTGTTGTTGGTCACAGCTTCAAGAAATTGTTCAGGCCTGAACTGTGGAGGAGTTGCGAGTATGACAACGTCAATATCAGGAAGAGCCATCAGTTTCTTGTATGCATCAAAGCCGACAAAACAATTTTCGGCAGGAATAGGAAGATTGAATGAGGCATATCTTTCACGGCAGGCATCAATTTTATCCTGGAAGACATCGGCCAGAGCTATTATCTCAAGATCCGGTCCTGAACTTATGAAGTTTATGGAGGCACCTGTCCCTCTGGCCCCGGCTCCGATAAGTCCTGCCCTGAGCTTTTTGCCTTTCGGTGCCCCCCTTAATATCGGTGGAAGCCCGGCTAACTCAGGTGAAGGTTTCCGCTTGCATCCGCTCAATATAGCCCCGGTACCTGCCAGACCTATTCCGGCCAGGGCTGTTTTACCAATAAATTTTCGTCTGTCAAGATTCTGCATAATTCTTATGTTATAAAAAAATCATTAATTGCCAATTGAACTGTCGGCTTCGCATACTACCCTGAATCCCACATCTATACAATCGGAATACCACCAGATGCTCTTTGGCATCTGGGGATCGGTTACAAGCCATGCCCTGGTTTTTGTATAATCACGGGCAGCGCTTCTAACATCCCTTGCATCGCTTTTGAACGATCCTCCCCTGATCACATGTTCCTTGCCGCTGACTGGCCCGGAAGGATTGACGGCAGCAACAGTATCTGCCTTATAAGTATCCGGCGAATAGTAGTCAAGACAAAACTCAGCCACATTACCTGACATATTTTTCAAATCAAAAGGATTTGGCTTTACGAATGATGGTTCCATGGTCTTCCCATTGCTGTTGACCTTGTATACAACCCTCGATGCGATGACTGCGGTATCAGGGCCGAAAATCTTTCTCAGAAACCCTTCGGAAGTAAATTTTCCGGGATTGCCAGGGAAGAAATAGGGAGTTGTGGTACCGGCCCTGCAGGCATATTCCCATTCAGCTTCAGTGGGCAGCCTGTATTTTTTGCCGGTAACCTTTGACAGCCATTGACAATAGACATTTGCAGCATGCCACGACATGGTAATTGCAGGCCTTAAACCTTTTCCCCATCCCTGATCAGGAGCACCCCATGGAGGAGTTGCACCGCTTATGGCATCCGCATTCTTTCTGCTAACCACCTGACCCTCCGTCCTTCCCTGTGAGCCTGTGGCCCTGAAAAACGCGAGATATTCATCCCAGCTGACTTCAGTTCTGGCAATCCAGAATTTTGACAGGGTTACCTTTCGTACCGGACCTTCATCCTGTTTGTGAAATGGTTCATCATCAGGGCTTCCCATATTGAATTCTCCTCCGGGCAATGCAACCATATCGAATGAGACATTTGAACCAGGGATCTTCTCAGTGTAGTTCTCAAATTTATCCACCCTGGCTGGCTCTGTAAATATTGCTATGTCAGCTGTGACTGTTACACCAAATCCGGTATCATGGGCATGAATGGCATTCCTGTCGTAGTGACCAACAGAGAGATGACAGTTAATGCAATTCAACGGATCCTTACTTGTTGTGTAGAAAAGATGAGCATTGCCCCCGTTCACGGATAACTTCACGGGGAAAAGATTCTGATGGCATTTGAGACACGATTTCTCATAAACAAATCCCCTGGCATTTTCAAGCAGCTTCTTTTCCTGCCAGTTTATATTAGCACTATCCTTAAAAAAGTATCCGTAAACATCCTTGAATCCATGCCTGGCTTTAGCTAAAAGATAACCATGCCCCTCTGGGGGAAGATGGCAATCCGTACAATGAATAATGTTTCCGGAAGCATTATTGTAATGTGACGAAAGCTTCCATGACTGGTCGGCCAGCGGATGAATATGGCATGATACGCAATACTTATCCGAGGATGTGTAGGAAACAAATGCCTTACCCGATTTAAGTATTATCAGAGCCAAAACAAAGCCTGTAAAGATCAGCCAGAACTTTTGCCTGCCTTTTGAACGGGAGGAGTTGCGATAGTTTTTTAAATTCATGTCTTATGGCAAAATCAATTTGAACATGCTAAAGTTAATTGTTTAAGGTAACCAATGACAATGATTTATTGTCAATTTCTAAATTTTTTTCACTTACCCTGCTTCTGAACCCCAATGTATGTACATGACAATATGGAACTTTCCATTATTTATTAAATGTATCTGATGATATGCCCCGGTATTGCAAATATCCTAAAACTGACTGAATTATGAATCAGCACCATGAAAGGCTGAGCTTGTTGGAATTATTTTTGGCATGAAGATTGTTTTTAGAAGGAAAAGTATATTTTTGTACCTTATTATAAACTATACCAAGTATGAAAAAATTTGCTGTATTACTCCTTATTGCTTTTGTTACAATATTGGTCATCAGTTCATGTAACAAAAAGGATTGCCCTGCTTATTCCAAAGCTCGCACTGAGCAGAATGGTAAAAATGTCTGATCACCGTGACTTAGATTTTTTAATGCTGTTTAAAAGTTGACCTCATAATGAAGAAGCTGCTTATAGTAGCTGTTTTGGTTATAATTGGTGTAGCTTCAGCTTATGCCCAGGGGGAATTGGATCAACAGCAAAAAGTTTTTTTCCGAAATGAAAAATCGTTTGGCATTAGTCTTAATTCTGATGGCATAGGCTTAGGCTACAGGGGTGCCAAAAGAATCGATTTCCGCAATAAGCGTTTTTTTGAAATCGATGGCGGAACATTGAAGCATCAGAAAGAATATAAGATCTCCAATCCCTATACCACAGGAGGCAATTTTGTTTTTGGCAAGCTCAATTCCACTTTTTATTTAAGGGGAGGTTTAGGCCACCAGCATGAACTATACAAGAAAGCCGATCTTGGCGGTATAGCAATCAGATATTTCTATTCCGCAGGGCCGGTACTTGCTATTTATAAGCCAGTCTACTACAGGGTATTATACACTATTTCCGGTACTGATTATGAGATCAGGGAAGAAAAATTCAACTCCTCTATAACAATGGCTCAGGAGATATACGGCAGAGCTGCATTTACAAAAGGACTGGATGAGATAAAGGTAATGCCGGGAGTATATGCCAAGGGAGGATTTAATTTTGAATACAGCAAGGAAGATAAGGTTATTCATGCTATTGAAGTGGGCGCACAGGTAAACGCATTTCCCAAGGCGATACCTATAATGGCAACTACCACCAATAAAGCGATTTTCTTATCGCTGTTTGTCAGTTATCGGTTTGGGATGATCATCGATCCACTTGATCCTGAATCAAATAAGTTATCAAACATCTTCAAACGGAAAAAGAGTAAATGATCTCTCCTATCATTTGCCTTTTTTAATGGAAATAATTAATTTTGTGCTTCCAATTTATTAACTAATTAACAAAAGAGATATGTCAAAAATTAAAGTAGGCATCAACGGGTTTGGCAGAATCGGCCGGTTGGCCTTCAGAGCTGCATTAAAGCGGAACGATATGGAAATAGTAGGCATCAATGACCTCCTGGATGTGGATTATATTGCTTATATGCTTAAATACGACACAGTTCATGGAAGGTTTGATGGCACTGTTGAAATTAAGGACGGTAAGCTTTTCGTAAATGGAAACAGCATCCGCGTAAGTTCTGAAAAAGATCCCGCAAACCTGAAATGGAATGAAGTCGGAGCTGAATATGTAATTGAATCCACCGGATTATTTCTTACAAAGGAAAGTGCAGCAGGTCACATTACTGCCGGTGCAAAACGTGTTGTAATGTCGGCTCCATCCAAGGATGATACTCCAATGTTTGTAATGGGCGTTAACCACAATAAATACAAGGCTGATATGCAGTTTGTTTCCAATGCTTCCTGCACTACCAACTGCCTTGCACCTGTTGCCAAAGTCCTGCACGATAATTTTGGAATTGTTGAAGGACTGATGACAACAGTACATGCTACCACCGCTACTCAGAAGACAGTCGACGGTCCTTCAAAAAAAGACTGGAGAGGTGGCCGCGCCGCATCCGGGAATATTATTCCTTCCTCGACAGGCGCTGCCAAAGCAGTGGGTAAAGTAATACCCGAACTGAACGGAAAACTTACAGGTATGTCATTCAGAGTACCTACTCTCAACGTATCTGTCGTTGACCTGACCTGCCGTCTGGAGAAGTCTGCTACCTATGATGAGATAAAAAAAGCTATGAAAGTTGCTTCCGAAGGACCACTTAAGGGTATTCTCGGCTATACCGAAGAATCTGTTGTATCAAGCGACTTCAACGGAGATGCCAGGACTTCCATCTTCGATGCTGGAGCAGGCATAGCCCTCAATGGCAATTTTGTGAAAGTGGTTTCCTGGTATGACAACGAATGGGGCTACTCAAATAAAATTCTTGACCTTATTGCCCATATGACCACAGTGAAATAAGTGATTGTCAGAATATATAAAAGATGAAGGTGCCTGAAATAAGGCACCTTTTTTTTCAGATTTTATTTTTTCCGGATTATAATATCATCTCTACCTCCAGGGGTATCCCCGCCGTATCACGGTAGTGCTCTCCCAGTTCCAGCATCGCCTCATCGTCCTCTTCATAACACCATTTCATATGTATATGCTTCCCCGATTTGCCAAAGGCTGTCAGTCTCTTCAATATCTGGTAAAGATATTTTGACGAGCCGCTGTTAATATATTCGAGCTGAAAATCTATGTCCAGCCCGCTATTCTTTTCAAAATGCCCGGTAATCCAGTTATCAAAACGCTTGTAGATAAGTTCAGGATTCTCAGGTATAGAACGGCCTATCATTTCAAGCTTATTGTTGCCCGGATAATAAACAATACCAGGACAATTCTTCATCTCCTCCTGAATTACATGCTTTTCCATAAGTTAATGTTTATTCATATCGTAAAGCTTCAATGGGATCTATATTTGCCGCCTTCACAGCAGGAGCATAACCTGACGATACGCCAACTATAAAACAGACAATTATACCTGTTATCACCCAGATCCAGGGAATTACAAAGCTCGACCTCAGCATCGACGAGACAAGGTTACCGATCATGATACCAAGAATTATTCCGAATATACCACCCATCTGACCGATCAGGATCGATTCAAACAGGAACTGATATTTGATGGTAATGGGTTTTGCGCCAATGGCCTTCCTGACCCCAATCTCCCTTGTACGCTCGGTAACCGATACCAGCATAATGTTCATAAGACCTACAGCAGCACCGAAAAGAGTTACTATTCCAATAATGGTTGCTGCAAGAGTGACATACCTTATGTTCTTAAGCAGCAGATTGACAATATTATCGCTTTTTGAAATATTGAAATCTGATTCATCCTTTGGATTCAGATTTCGAATGATCCTGAATGCACCTTCAGCCTCTCCGGTCATGATGTCAAGATTTACCGGAATAGTGGGCATTACTGTAATACTAAAAGTCTGGTTCGGCCGTGAAAAATACTGTCGGGCAGTTGTAACCGGCATAAAGCATACATTGTCACCATTTATCACACTGGACCCCTTGCTCTTCAAAACTCCTGACACCTTAAGTTTCAGCCCTGCGACCGTAATGATCTGACCTAACGGATCGAGACCCGTTGGAAAAAGATCCCTTTTAATGTCAGCCCCGATCAGAACCAGATGCCTGGTTTCCTGAATATCATTACTGGTGAAATCCCTGCCTGACTCAATCTCATATCCCGAAACTGCCAGAAAATTTTCATCAACACCCTGTATATTAACATTCGGATTAGTCTCCTCCGATTCAAACTTAACGGTTGCCAGATTTGAAGCATAGCAAGACACCGAGACATAGGCAGGTTCCTGAAACCTCTTTTTGAATGCCTCTGCCTCACGATATGAAATACGAGAAAAATTCTTCGCCCTGGTCCTGCTGTTTCCAATATGGATATTCATTCCCCACGATGTTATTGTGAAGGAATTTGCACCCATCATGGTAAATTGATTTGTCAGAGATGATTTAATAGCATCGATAGCTGTCAGAATACCCACCAGAGCCATGATTCCGATGGCAATAATACATATGGTCAGGAGCGCTCTGACCCTGTTGGAACTTATTGCCCTAAATGAAATCCGGAGATTCTCCTTAAATATACCAATCCTCTTTATACTTCCCTTCATTACGAGCTTTTATCAGTGCTTCAAATAAAAAATAAAAGTACACTTTTTTTCATTCCCATAAAAAACCTTCAATCTAAATATTCTCTGAAAATTTCCCTTTCCACATCCGGACGTGCTCCCCGGAAAAGTATCGTTCATGGCAAGTCAACTTGTCAATAGACTTTCAGACACGCATGACGCAAAAAAAAACGGGAAGAAACAGTCCTGAAATGTTAAAATTTTAGCTCCCGGCAAATAAAAACAAGTTCTTAGTTGCATAACTAAACAATTCGTTATATCTTTGAATTGATATCAGGCACTTCAGAATTAAAGATAAAATAGTAAATCAAAGACTAAAACAAGGATATGAGAGATCTTACAAGGGCAGAGGAACAGGTAATGCAGGTCTTATGGAAATTAAAAAAAGGATTTGTTAAAGATATACTCGAGCATTTTGACGAACCAAAACCTGCATATAACACCGTCAGCACAATTGTTCGTATTCTGCAGGAAAAGGGTTTCGTTACTCATAAAGCCTATGGCAGGACGCATGAATACTTCCCACTGGTTACTAAGAGCGAGTACTCAAAATCACACCTTAATACCTTTGTAAATGACTACTTCTCAAACTCCTTTGAGAAAATGGTCAGTTTTTTTGCTAAAGAAAAAAGCATATCTTTACAGGAGATGGAAGATATAATGAAAATAATGGAAGGTGAAGTAAAAAAACAACAATTAAAGAAATGAATGCACTTTTGCTTTACATGCTGAAAAGCGCTCTCTATCTTTCAGCCTTTTATTTAATATATTACCTCCTGTTAAGCAGGGATACCTCATATTCCCGCAACCGAATCTTTATCCTTCTTTCCCTGGCCACCGCATTGATTCTGCCGGCCTTTGCACTTCAAAGTATCAAACCGCTGAATTTTCACCTTTTCGGCAAATTCCTTGCGGGAGTTTTCATAACAGCTTCCTCTGAGACGGCAGAAAAATCAGACGGAGGTTTCCCGGAAATTTCCCTGCTGCATTTCGTTTATCTTGCATATATTACAGGTATGGCCATTTTCATCCTGAAACTGCTGGCTGATCTTATTAACCTATTCTTTCTGATATTACGGCAAAAAAACAATGAAACCCGGATCATAAGATATCACGGATTCAGTTCCGCAGGATTTTCAGCAATGGGATATGTTTTCATCAATACCCGGCTTGATGACCAGGAGGCTGCCGAGATAATCAGGCATGAGGAAAACCACATTAAGAGAAATCACTTTGTCGATATCATCTTTATTGAAACTGTAAAAGCCTTCCAGTGGTTCAATCCTGCCATATACCTGTTCAACAGATCCTTAAGGGCTATTCATGAATTTCAGGCCGATCAGGAATGCCTTACTTCAGGAATTCCAATCGTGAATTACCAGAGTCTGTTATTGAATCAGGTGTTTAAAACCAATTCCTTTACACTTTCCAACAGCTTCTCCAATCCCTCTCTTATAAGGAAGCGGATGATAATGATGACAAAAGAACGGACATCCTCACTGGCCAGTATGAAACTGTTGTTTGTTATTCCGGTCATTGGTCTTATGTTCATATTCATATCAGGCTTCGGAGAGATAAATTCTTCCAACGCACCCGCTCCGGCGTCAGAAGTAACAGCTCCTGAAACGGAAAATACAAAGGATGTACCCTTTGTGGAAGTTGAACAGATGCCCATGTTCCCGGGCGGAGATCAGGCTCTGTTGCAATTCATTGCCAAAAACACAGGCTACCCCGAAAATGCCAAAAAGAATAATATACAGGGAAAGGTCATAGTGCGGTTCTGTATTACTGCAACCGGAAAAGTGAACAAGGTAAGTGTTCTCAAGGGAGTTGACCCGGAACTCGATAACGAGGCAGTCAGGGTTGTAAATACCCTCCCACAATTCATCCCGGGAAAACAGGGTGGCAAAGATGTACCTGTCTGGTACATGGTCCCGATTACATTTGCATTACAATAAATTCTCCGGATTTCTGTTTAAACTTCACGTTTGCCGGTACATGTAGAAATTTTGAGACGGATATCTCAAATTAGCCGCATCCCTGTCTGTCGTTTGCTCAAATTGCATCTGCCTTTAAACATCGGGACAACAAAAAAAATTATCCGAGAAGCTGCTTTTTTATAAATAATTAAACATTTAGTTGTATAACTAATATATTAGTTGTATATTTGAAGCAAGAAATGTTTCCATCTGTTAATGTTTAATTTATAAAACGAATAACTATGAAAAGAGAAAATCAATCAGGCAGCCTGATAAGAATCAGCCTGACATTATTAATCCCGGTAGCCGTGAGTTTTATTTTAGTTGCAGCTGCCTTCGGTAAAACGATCAGTTCAGAAACAGGATCCGGAGACCAGACCGCCCTATTGAAATCAACTTCATCCTTCAGCCATGACAGCGTCTTTGTGTATGTGGATGAAATGCCAATTTATAAAGGTGGTGATACGGCTCTGCTGAATTTTATTGCAAGAAACACAAAGTACCCTGAAGAGGCTAAGAAGAAGAGCATTACCGGAAAAGTTATTGTTAGATTTGTTGTTGGGAAGGACTGTTCCGTGTCAGATGTAACCATACTTCAGAGTGTCGATCCATCGCTTGATGCCGAGGCTATAAGAGTAATCGAGTCTCTGCCTAAATTTGAAAAACCGGCTAAAAGCCAGGGCAGGGTTGTGGCCGTTTGGTACATGGTACCAATTTCATTTGCATTGAAATAGTCAAATCTTAAACTCATTGGCCATGTTTAATGAGCTTAAAAATTGATTCATGACTGATTAAAATTAAGTTGCCTCAGTATCATACTGACTATCCGGAACCAATTCCTGTCTGTTCCTAAATCCTGAAGGACCCTTTCCAATGGGTCCTTTTGATATTTATTATCATCGTTTGGACCGGTTCAGGTAAATTTCAAATTCACTACATTTGCTCCTGAAATAGTAAAGGATGGATATTCAAAGAAGAACAGAGGCATTTGCGGAACTTGGAGAGTTCCTCAGGAATTCGCTTTCGGGGAATGATACAGGAAAGCCGGCAGGATTGCCTGAACTTATCAATAAACAGTATATATTAAATCCCTGGTTCACAAAAGAAAATGTAGCTTCAGCAATCAGAGCCATAGCCAATGAGTTGACGATTGAAAATCTTAACAAATGGACAGCCGCGTATCCAATGCTGAAGTCAGAGATTAGTCCCATCAAAGCCGCAATAATTATGGCCGGCAATATCCCACTTGCAGGTTTTCACGATTTCCTCGCTGTACTGATCAGCGGGAATTATCTTATCGCGAAAACAAGCTCCAGGGATTCCGAACTTATAGTAAGGTTTGCGGAGATACTCTGCACAATAGAACCTCTGTTCAAATCCTGTATTGAATTTACCACTGGCCCGCTTAAAAACTTTGATGCTGTTATAGCTACCGGAAGTACCAACAGCTCAAGATACTTCGAGCATTATTTTGGCAGATATCCCAGTATAATCAGAAAAAACAGGAACAGCGTTGCAATTATTGAAGGAAATGAAACCAGGGAGGAACTCAAAAAGCTCGCGTCAGATATTTTCCTCTATTTCGGCCTTGGATGCAGGAGTGTCTCGAAGATCTATATTCCTGAAGGATTTAAAGTGGAATCGCTGGTTGCGGAATGGGGATCTTTCAGTGGCATTATAAATCATGTGAAATATGCCAATAATTATGATTTCAGTAAAGCTGTTTTCATCGTGAACAAACAGGTCTTCCTTGATACAGGGTTTCTCCTTCTCAGGGAAGAAAAGGGACTATCCTCACCTGTAGCAGTACTATATTATGAATATTACAGTTCTGTTTCCGGGCTCATGAAGGAGCTGGCGGCCGGCAGGGATAAAATTCAATGCATCGTTGGGCATCACCATGTGGCGTTTGGTGAGGCCCAGTCACCGCACCTGTGGGATTATGCCGATGGAATTGACACAATAGAATTTCTTTCAAAAAAAAATAAAGCTGGGATATTGTAATCTAAAAAATATTATATTGCACCCGTCGAAATAATACTTATTTATGGTTTATAAATTTGTTGTGCTATCGGATGAAGACGAGTCATTTGTAAGGGAATTTGAGTTCCTCGACACGCATACATTAATGGATTTTCACAACCTCATTCAGGATGAACTTGAGTTTGACAAATCCCAGATGGCTTCATTTTTCATGGCTACAGACAACTGGGAAAAGGAAGAAGAATTTACTCTCTTTGATATGGGAACCGGTTCGTCCACAATGGAAACAGGTATTCTTGAAGACATAATCTTCCGTAAGAACCAGAAATTATTGTATGTGTTTGATTTTTTTAACGATAGAGCCCTATTTATTGAATACACCGGAGAATCCAAAGAGATTGAAGGCCGTGAACTCCCGTCTTGCACTAACTCCAAGGGTGTACCACCAAAACAGGTTATTTTTGGAAGTTCTAGTCCGCAAGCTCTATAACAACATAATTGTCTCCGATGACGATGACGAGGACGAACCGGAGATCGATGATCTTTTCCTTGGCGAAGATAATGACGAGCCACTACCCGATTTCGAAAACATAGATACTCTTAACGAGGACGAGGAATAGTCCTGGGAAGGAGAATTCTCGGATGAATAAAATTCTGATTGTCCTTCTTGGCCCGACTGGTGTTGGAAAAACGGATATTGCCATAGATCTGGCCATACACTACAACTGCGGGATAATTTCAGCAGATTCAAGACAAATCTTCAGGGAGATGCGTATCGGAACCGCAGTTCCGTCTGATATCCAGCTAAAGACTGTAAAACATCATTTTATAGGGTCAATATCCGTCGAGGATTACTACAGCTCGAGTATTTTCGAACGGGATGTTCTTGCCCTTCTTCCGCAACTTTTTTCTGAAAACAGCATTGCCATCATGGCCGGAGGATCAGGTATGTATATTGATGCTGTCTGTAACGGGACTGACGATATTCCGGATGCAGATCCCGAAGGTCAGGGAAAAATATCTTGCTTTGTATAAAAACGAAGGGATCAATGGATTGAGAATGGCCCTCAGGCTTCTCGACCCTGAACATTATGCCAGGGTCGACCTGAAAAATTACAAGCGGATAATCAGGGCCCTGGAGATTTGCGATACTTCCGGTAAGCCATACTCCTCATTCCTGACAAAACAAAAGAGGGAGAGGGATTTCAAAATCATAAAAATAGGCCTCACGAGAGACAGGGATGACCTCTATGGAAGGATCAATTCCAGGGTTGATGCAATGATCCGTTCAGGTCTTGAGGAAGAGGCCCGGCAGCTGCTCGCGTACAGGGACCGTGAATGCCCTGAACAGTGTGGGCTACAGGGAATTTTTTGATTTTTTTGATGGTACGGTGACAAGAGACAAAGCGATAGAACTGATAAAGCGCAACAGCCGCAGGTATGCAAAAAGGCAAATGACATGGTGGGGAAAGGATAAAAGTATCTTATGGTTCAATCCCGGTCAAAAAAAGGAAATTTTTACACTTCATAGATGATGCCATTTCCGGTACATGATTAATTTTACGGTTGAGAAATAAGCTTATAGTATGGATACTCCCCGCCAGGACTTGCTCAGATGCCTTCGACGCAAAGGCTTTGATAAGGTGCATGTCGATTATGTGTTATGCGATTCCCAGATAGCTGACTTTGAAAAACGCCTGGGACATTCCGATTATGAAACCTTTTTCGGGCTGAGCCACAGGCGTCTCGAACTCGAAATCCGCCGGAATTTCGATGATGGAAGGCTGCTGTATCCAAGGGAGACTCTACCGGGGGATACACAATTTGACGAATATGGCATCGGTCACTCCAAAGGATCGGAACTGGCCTTTCACATGACCAGGATGCACCATCCTCTGAAAGGCGCTGGAATTGAAGAAATAATCAGTTACCCCTATCCGACTGTTGATGAATCAAAGGCTGAAGATTTCAATAGAAAGGTTTTGTCAATACATGACAGAGGATTAGCCTCTTTTGCCTTCATGCAGATGACTGTATGGGAAGCTTCCTGGTATCTGCGGTCCATGGAAGAACTAATGACAGATATGATGACGGAGAGTGAATCCGCCACGATCCTCCTGGATAAAATAACTGATTTTGCCTGTGCCAAAGCACGGGCCTATGCCTCTTCCGGTATTGACATACTCTCTCTTGGCGATGATATCGGAACCCAAAACTCACTGATGCTTGATGTGGGATTATGGGAAACATGGCTTCAGCCACGGCTGAAAAGAGTAGTAATGGAGGCAAAAAAGATTAAACCGGATATTCTCATCTTTTATCATTCATGCGGATATATCATACCGTTTATAGACAAACTTATTGAATCAGGTGTTGAAATACTTAACCCGGTGCAACCCGAGTGCATGGAATTCAATGAGGTACACGACTCCTTCGGAGATCGGTCTGTCGTTCTGGGGGACTATAGGAACTCAGCAGTTGCTTCCATATGGGACTAAAGAAGAGGTAAGGAAGGTAACACTTGAGAGGCTGGAAAAATGCGGTAACCAGGGAGGCATTGTTATAGGTCCAACCCATATAGTGGAACCGGAGGTACCATGGGAAAATCTCATTGCCATCAGGGATGCAATAAATGAATTTGAAGGAAAATACCTCAAACCTGATAAATGAGCTTTTCTCCTGTCGATATCATTGTATTTCTCGTCTACTGTACTATTATTATCCTCACGGGATTTATTTTTTCAAGACGTGTCAATAAAAAGAAGGATTCCTCAAACTATTTCTTCGCATCTAATTCCCTTTCATGGTATCTTGTAGGAAGTTCCATCATTGCTGCAAATATCTCGGCTGAACAATTCATTGGAATGTCCGGCTCGGGATTCGCCATGGGAATGGCAATTGCCACATATGAATGGCTTGCAGCTATCATGCTCATAATGGTAGCACTGTGGTTTTTGCCTGTATTTATTCACATGAAGATACATACCATGCCTCAGTTCCTTGAGGTTCGGTACAATAAGCTCATAAAAACCGTTCTTGCAATCTTCTGGCTTTTTCTTTTCATTTTTGTCAATCTCACCTCCATTCTTTATCTCGGGGCACTTTCACTTAAAACAATTTTTGGAATAAATATTGAATATGCCATTGCAGGACTTGCATTTTTCTCTCTCTTCCTTACTGTAGGGGGAGGTTTGAAAACTATAGCCAATACTGATGTCATACAGGTCTTTTTCCTGGTTCTTGGCGGACTGACAACCACCTGGCTTGCACTCAATGCCGTTTCCGACGGTTCTGGCCCGTTGAAGGGTTTTTCAATACTCTTAAGTGAAGCGCCGGATAAATTTCATATGATCCTGTCGCATTCAGATCCAAACTATAAGTATATGCCGGGAATCCGATCCATTCTGGGTGGCATCTGGATAGCGGGGATTTATTATTTTGGCGCTAATCAGTATATTATCCAGAAAGCTCTGGGAGCAAAAGACCTTAGAGAGGCTCAGCGGGGAATGGTTTTCGCAGGTTATCTGAAGCTCCTGATCCCTGTTCTTGTAGTTATCCCCGGTATTGCAGCATTCTTCCTTAAAGCCGATATAGCACGACCTGATGAGGCATATCCATGGCTGCTGAACCGGTTTGTTCCGTCAGGCATAAAGGGATTTGTATTTGCTGCCCTGATAGCAGCTATTGTTTCATCGCTGGCAGCAATAATAAACAGTGCCTCAACGATATTTTCACTCGACCTGTACAAGGTTTATATCAATCCTTCGGCTCCGGAAGAAGAGCTGGTAAAGACCGGACGGATATCAAGCATTGTAATGGTGATCTTTGCAGGGCTGATGGCTTCAATGCTGACCGGGATCGAACAGGTATTTCAATTCATACAGGAGTACACCGGGCTGGTAAGCCCGGGTATAACTGCGATGTTCATCCTTGGCATCTTCTGGAGAAAGACAACTGCCAGGGCTGCATGGATTGCAGTTCTGATAACTATTCCGGTGCCTCTTGCCCTGAAATTAATATTTCCGGGTATGCCTTTTCTGGATAATATGGTTGTCTCCTTCGCAGTTATCAGTTTTCAAATGGTGGTCACATCCCTGATATGGAAAGAGGAACAGAGAGGTAAGGTCCGTTGGGAATTACCACAGGGTATCTTCCGGAACAATGATCCCGTTTTTATCTGGGCATCGGCAGGTATAGTAATCATTCTCAGCTTATTGTATACAATTTTTTGGTAACTTCAGCCGGGTCAGGTCAGGGTCTTCAGCTTCCGGATCGTATCTGCGGGGTTTGCGGAATTGAAAACTGAACTTCCTGCCACCAGTACATTTACACCTGAGCTGACAAGTCTTGCAGCATTCGATGTATCAATACCTCCATCAACCTCGATAAGGATATTGAAACTGCCGGTATCTATCATTCCCCGAAGTTCGGTTATTTTATTATAGCTCTCTGTTATGAAGGTCTGCCCTCCAAAACCGGGATTGACTGTCATTATCAGTACCATATCAATATATGGCAGAATATTCCTGAGGAGAGAAACTGGTGTATGAGGATTCAATGCCACGCCGGCTTTCATTCCCAGGTTTCGTATTTCGGTTACTGTTCTGTGCAAATGAATACACGCCTCATACTGAACAGTAAGATTATCTGCTCCGGCGTCCCTGAACCTTGTGAGATATCTGTCGGGGTCGACTATCATAAGATGAACATCAAGTGGTTTCTCTGGCAACTTTCCGTACAGTTTCAATAACAGGAAAACCGAAGGAGATATTGGGAACAAAGAGGCCATCCATAATATCGAGGTGGATCCAGTCGGCCGCACTTTTATTAATCATTGAAACCTCATTCTGCAGGTTGCCAAAATCAGCAGCCAGCAATGAGGGAGATACAAGATGATCCATTTCTGACTATTTTGGCAAAGATAGAAACAATTTGTTAACCGAGGTAAGTTTTAAGTATCCTGCAACGGGTGGTAAACTGTATTTTTTTTATTGCTTTCTCTTTGATTTGCCTCACTCGTCTCTCTTGTAAGGGTCAAGCTCCTCCCCTATTTCCTCCAGGGTAAAAGGATGCTTCATCCCAAGTCCGAAATAGAGTTTAAGGACCTTTGCTTCCCTCGGGGACAGAGTATTAAGAGCTCTTTCGATCTCATATGCGAGTGACTCATTAATGAGGTTTTTATCAGGGCTGGGAGTATCTGTACTTTGAATGAGGTCGTACATATTATTATCCTCTTCAGCGCTGATGGGAGCATCCATGCTTACAGTCCTGCCATTGGTTTTCAGCGCCTCCTTTACATCCTCAGGTATCATTTCGAGCATTTCAGCTATCTCCTGTGCCGAAGGCTCCCGCTCATAAAGTTGTTCAAGACGGGAGAAAGTTCTGTTGATCCTGTTGATTGAACCGATTTTATTAACCGGAAGACGTACAATTCTTGATTGTTCAGCCAGAGCCTGTAGTATTGCCTGACGGATCCACCAGACTGCATAGGAGATAAACTTAAATCCTCTTGTTTCGTCGAATCGCTGGGCGGCTTTCATAAGGCCCAGATTTCCTTCGTTTATCAGGTCTGGCAGACTTATTCCCTGATTCTGATACTGCTTTGCAACAGAGACCACGAAACGCAGGTTAGCCTTAACCAGTTTCTTTAAAGCCTCGGAATCGCCTGATCTGATTCTTCTGGCCAAAACTACTTCTTCCTCGGGAGTAATGAGCTCAACTCTTCCGATCTCCTGAAGATATTTATCAAGTGATGGGGTATCCCGGTTAGTAACCTGTTTAGTTATCTTTAGCTGACGCATTTACAGGTTTTAATTTGGTTATTCAAAGAATTTTCTGGTATCAGCTACAATTTTAGTGAAAAAATGTAAAATCACACAATATCAAGCAATATATTTTTGATTTTCAAGACTTTTTTCATATCTTGCAAAACATTTTTACATATTGAATATCAAATTATTAGTTAATTTGATACAATCCCGTTGCTTTTTTAACAACTTATGCTAGGAAATATATTAGCAATTTTATTTAATATTGCACCTGTTTTCGGATACGTTAAGTGCTTTAATTTAATCCAACAGGTTCATTTTGTTTCTTAACCTGTGTTTCCAAAACAATCATTTAGATCTCTTAAATTCCATTATCATTAAATTATGTATGACATACTTGAATTAAGTAAGAAGCTGCTTCCTGAGCTGAAGGAGATAGCAAAGGAACTTAATATAAAAAAACCAGAATCCCTGAAAAAACAGGATCTGATATATAAAATCCTTGACCAGCAGGCACTTGATGCCACTGAAGTTAAGCCAGCAATGCCCGCTGAAAAAGAGGAACCGGAGTCTGAAGCCGAATCGACAAACCAGAAAAACGATTCTCCTTTAAAACGAGGGAAACGGCCCAGAATGCATAAGCCGATCATAAAGCGGAAAACGGAATCTGTAATGTCAGTTTCTCCGGATGATCTCAAGAGGCCTGAGACCTTGTCCTCCGACTGGCAGGATCAATCGAGGAAAAAAAACAAAACTGAGGAAAAGCCTGATCTGTTTAAAAGTCCGGACTCTGTTCCCGAGGAGCGGAGTGCCCCTAAATGGAGGCAGGAACAAAGACCAGAGCGGCAGCAGAGTATTAAAGGCGACAGGAGTGACCGATTTGAAAAAACACCCTCTGAAGGACCTGATAATATAAGGATGGAAGCGGTCAATGAAGGTATTATGGAAACGGAAATACCTTCGGCTGAACCGGATGCCTCTTTCGACGATACCAAAGCATCATCGGATGCCTACTTCAGTGACATTATTGTTGAGTCTCCCGTAAAGGAAACTGTCCCTGAGACACAACCGGCAAGAGAAGAAAAAAAGGAAAAGCCCTATGATTTTGAAGGGATAATTTATAATACCGGTGTACTGGAAATAATGCCCGATGGATATGGTTTCCTGAGATCACCTGATTATAACTATCTCAATTCACCTGACGACATATATGTTTCGCAATCACAGATCAAGCTTTTTGGTCTTAAGACGGGCGATACAATTAAAGGATCAATACGCCCCCCAAAAGAGGGTGAAAAATATTTCCCGCTAATAAAAGTTGATGAAATAAACGGTAGAAGTCCCGATTTTATAAGAGACAGGGTACCATTCGACTTTCTTACCCCTCTATTCCCGAATGAGAAATTTACTCTTTGCCAGCCTGGAGAGGGCTCTTTATCTGTGCGGGTAATAGACATGTTCACTCCCATTGGTAAAGGACAGAGAGGATTAATTGTTGCCCAGCCCAAAACAGGTAAGACAATTCTGCTCCAGGAGATAGCCAATGCGATAGCAAAATACCATCCGGAGGCATACCTTATGATCCTGCTCATTGATGAACGTCCGGAAGAGGTTACCGATATGGCCAGGAATGTTAAAGCTGAAGTCATAGCTTCAACATTTGATGAACCTGCAGAACGCCATTGCCGTGTGGCGAATATAGTGCTGGAAAAAGCCAAAAGGCTGGTTGAATGCGGCCATGATGTAGTAATCCTCCTCGACTCGATTACCCGTCTGGCAAGAGCATTCAACACAACCGCTCCCGCTTCGGGAAAAGTTTTATCAGGAGGTGTCGATTCCAATGCGCTCCATAAACCAAAAAGGTTCTTTGGTGCGGCACGTAATATAGAAAACGGAGGTTCACTTACAATTCTCGCCACTGCACTTACAGATACCGGTTCGAAAATGGATGATGTGATCTTTGAAGAATTCAAGGGAACCGGTAACATGGAACTCCAGCTTGACAGAAAACTCTCAAACAGAAGAATATTCCCTTCAATAGATATTCCTGCTTCCAGCACCAGGAGAGAAGACCTCCTTCTTAATAAAAATATACTACAGAAGATCTGGGTATTAAGAAATTTCCTCACCGACATGAATTCGGTTGAAGCTATGGAGTTCCTGCGCGACAGGCTGTTACAGGCCAAATCGAATGAAGAATTCCTGATTTCCATGAACGGAAGCTAACAAAACAAAAAAAATTATAATTTTGCACTCGATTTAAAATATTCTTTTAATCTAACATATATATTTCATTACAATGGGAACAAAAAAATTTATAACGTGTGACGGCAATCAAGCCGCTTCGCACGTTGCATATATGTTTAGCGAGGTAGCTTGCATATATCCAATAACACCTTCTTCAACAATGGCGGAATATATCGATGAGTGGGCCGCCAACGGACTAAAAAACATTTTCGGTGAACAGGTCAAGGTCGTTGAGATGCAATCAGAGGCTGGTGCTGCAGGTGCATTGCATGGCGTACTTCAGACAGGCGCTCTCTGTTCTACATATACTGCTTCACAGGGACTTCTGCTTATGATCCCTAATATGTACAAGATTGCCGGCGAACTTCTTCCGGCCGTATTCCATGTATCTGCACGTACTGTAGCTGCTCATGCTCTTTCCATCTTTGGCGATCACAGCGATATTTATGCTACCCGCCAGACAGGCTTTGCATTGCTTGCAAGCGGCAGCGTTCAGGAAATTATGGACCTTGCAGGGGTCGCTCACCTTTCAGCAATCAAATCAAGAATCCCTTTCCTGCATTTCTTTGATGGCTTCCGTTCTTCACACGAGGTTCAGAAGATCGAGGCGCTTGCTATGGAGGATCTTGAAAAATTACTCGATTGGGATGCACTCAGTAAATTCCGTGAAAATGCTCTTAACCCCGAGCATCCTGTAACAAGGGGAACAGCTCAGAATCCTGACATATTCTTCCAGGCCAAAGAAGCCATCAACAGATTCTACGATCCCATTCCTGATGTTGTTAACTCCTATATGAGTGAGATCAACAAACTTACAGGCAGAGAGTATAAGCCATTTACCTATTACGGTGATCCTGAGGCTGAAAATATAATTATAGCAATGGGATCAGTAACTGAAACTATAAAGGAAACCATTGATTACCTGATAAAGAAAGGAGAGAAAATCGGCCTTGTATCCGTTCATCTGTACCGTCCTTTCTCATCAAAATATTTCTTCGATGTATTCCCCGGGTCTGTAAAACGCATTTCAGTTCTTGACAGGACGAAAGAACCCGGCGCCGAGGGAGAACCTCTTTACCTGGATGTCAGAAGCATGTTCTATGAGAGCAGCCTCAGACCTCTCATTATTGGCGGCAGATACGGACTGAGTTCAAAAGATACCACGCCTTCACAGATGATGTCGGTATTTGAGAACATGAAAATGAAGGAACCCAAAAATCACTTTACCGTTGGAATAGTTGATGACGTCACATTCACCTCTCTTCCTGTCCTTCCTGAAATTAATGTCTGCAACCCGAGTACTTACTCAGCTAAATTTTATGGACTGGGATCAGACGGAACAGTAGGAGCAAACAAAAACTCAATCAAGATAATTGGTAATTCTACCGATAAATATTGCCAGGCTTATTTTGCCTACGATTCAAAAAAATCCGGTGGCATAACAACCTCACACCTTCGTTTCGGTGATAATCCGATACGTTCGCCTTATCTGGTAAATACACCTGATTTTGTTGCTTGTCATGTTCCGGCATATCTTGAAAAATACGATATGCTCAAGGGATTGGCCAGACGCGGCACTTTTCTGCTGAATTCAGTATGGGATGTTGAGGAGACAAAAAACCGCCTTCCTGATCATATGAAGAAGTATATGGCCGAAAAGAAGATCAATTTCTATATTATCAATGCGACTTTAATAGCAGATGAACTGGGCCTTGGCAACCGTACAAATACAATTATGCAGGCGGCTTTCTTTAAGGTAGCGAATGTCATTCCTTACGAAAAGGCTGTAACTGAGATGAAGAAGGCTATCTACAAATCGTACGGCAGAAAAGGCGAGGATGTGGTAAATATGAACAATGCTGCTGTCGACAAAGGTGGAGAAGTAACCAAAATAGAGATCCCCGAAAATTGGGCCGAAATAAAAATCGAAGAAAAAACCGATAACCGCCAACTTCCTGCCTTCATTACTGAAGTTATGGAACCTATTAACAGCATGAAGGGCGACGATCTTCCGGTAAGTGCATTCCTGGGAAGGGAAGATGGTACATTCCCTTCAGGCACAGCCGCTTATGAAAAGAGAGGAATTGCAGTATTTTCACCTGAATGGCAACCTGATGAGTGCATCCAGTGTAACCAGTGTTCATATGTATGTCCTCATGCAGCCATACGTCCGTTCCTTCTTACTGAAGATGAGCTTGCCAATGCTCCGGAGGGAACAAGGGCAATTCAAGGCGTTGGCGGACCTCTCAAAGCCTATAAATTCAGGATACAGCTAAGTGTATACGACTGCACAGGATGTGGAAACTGCGCTGACATATGTCCTTCAAAGAACAAGGCACTTATAATGAAACCCTTCGAGACCCAGCTTGTTGAAGCTGATCGCTGGATTTACATGAATGATAAAGTTGGCTATAAAGATACTGTGGCAGACAAATTTGTGAATGTGAAAAACAGCCAGTTCTCCCAGCCATTGTTCGAATTTTCCGGCGCCTGTGCAGGTTGCGGCGAGACACCATATATCAAGACGGTCACACAGCTCTTTGGCGACAGAATGATTGTGTCGAATGCAACGGGA
This sequence comes from uncultured Bacteroidales bacterium, assembly GCA_963789465.1. Classification (GTDB taxonomy): domain Bacteria; phylum Bacteroidota; class Bacteroidia; order Bacteroidales; family VadinHA17; genus LD21. The sequence goes on along the minus strand of CAWBLL010000012.1, from coordinate 40,414 downwards.
TGTTCATCAATCTATGGAGGCTCTGCTCCTTCTACACCTTATACATCAAATAAGAACGGTTTTGGACCTGCATGGGCAAACTCACTCTTTGAAGACAATGCAGAATATGGTTTTGGATTGTCAATAGGATCTTCCAAATTAAGGGACAGGATTGCCTTGAAAATGACTGAAAGTCTTGCCGGCGGATCGTTGAATGATGAAACCAAAGCAGCTTTCGAAGGATGGCTGAAGAATAAAGACACGGGAGAAGCCTCGAAGACAGCCTCAGAAAAGGTTATAGCCGCCTGCAGCAAGGAAAAATCAGATGTTGCGGCAGAAATCATTAGTCTTAAACAATATCTTGTCAAGAAATCACACTGGATATTCGGTGGCGATGGCTGGGCATACGATATCGGTTATGGAGGGCTTGACCATGTTATCGCATCTGGGGATGATGTTAATATCCTTGTGCTTGATACCGAAGTATATTCCAACACAGGCGGTCAGGCTTCCAAGTCTACTCCTGCCGGTGCCGTAGCTAAATTTGCCGCTTCAGGGAAAAAAGTCAGAAAAAAGGATCTTGGAATGATGGCAATGAGCTATGGTTATGTATACGTTGCTCAGATTGCCATGGGTGCAAACAATGCCCAGACACTTAAAGCAATCAGGGAAGCTGAAGCTTATCCCGGACCATCGCTGATAATTGCCTATTCCCCCTGTATCAATCACGGTCTCAGGGAAGGTATGGGAAGGACACAGGCTCAGACCAAAGCAGCAGTTGAAGCAGGTTATTGGCACAACTACAGGTTCAATCCGCTGCTCGAGGCCGAAGGTAAAAATCCATTTACCCTTGACTCAAAAGAGCCGGACTGGACTAAATTCCAGGACTTTCTCAAATCGGAGGTTCGCTACACTTCTCTTCATCAGTCATTTCCTGCAGAGGCTGTAGTCCTCTTCGAAGCAGCCGAAGAGAATGCAAAATGGAGGTATAAAACATACCAGCGGCTTGCAGCAATGGAATTCTCGAAAACAGAATAGATCCAAAAAAGCCATCCTCCGGGATGGTTTTTTTTTCTGATTCCCTGTATGGCAACTCGGTTTTGCGGATCTACCTACTGCCCCTGCAAGACATCGATTTTGTTAAGTCCCTCTCCCCGGTGAAGGGAATGAGGATGAGGTAAATTAAAGAGAGGTTTTTTAGTGAGGCGGACATTTCATACTTTTTTATTAATTTTGCACCCAGACAATGGGCAGGATAATAGGTATAGATTATGGAACAAAGCGAATAGGTCTGGCAGTTACAGACCCTTTGCAAATATTCGCTTCTCCTCTCGATACTGTTAAACCGGATGAGTTTATAAGGTACATTGAAAGCTATCTTAAAAAAGAGGCTATCGACGCATTTGTGATAGGCTATCCGGTTCAGTTGAACAATACTCCGAGTGAGTCTGTTATTCACGTTAATCCGTTCATTAAAAAACTGAGAAGCAAGTTCCCCGGGAAGAATATACATCTTGTCGATGAGAGATTTACATCACAGATGGCCTTTCAGACAATGATCGATGGCGGAGTAAGGAAGATCAACAGGCGGGACAAGGCACTCGTTGACAAGATCAGCGCCTCGATTATTCTTCAATCGTTCCTGGACAGCAGGTCGCATATTAAGAAAACTGATTAAAATGACATATCCAATTGTAATATATGGTCATCCGCTACTAAGAAGGGTCGCAGCTGATATTGACAGGGATTATCCCGGTCTGGAACAGCTGATAGCAGATCTCTTTGAGACGATGTACAATTCGGAGGGATTGGGTCTGGCAGCTCCGCAAATCGGTAAATCAATCAGGATATTCGTCATTGACGGCAAGCCGGCTGCTGAAGATGAACCGACACTGGCTGACTTCAAGAAGGCATTTATAAATCCGCATATAATTGAAAAAACAGGTGAATCTGTTCCAATGACCGAAGGTTGCCTCAGCATACCCAATCTCAGGGATGAAGTATACAGAGAATCCCGTATCAGGATAACTTATTTTGATGAAGAGTGGAACTTCCATGATAAGGTCTATGAAGGATATGCTGCAAGGATCATTCAGCATGAATATGATCACCTCGATGGCATTCTGTTCACTGATAAAGTAAGTCCCCTGAGAAAGAGACTGCTGAAAAGCAAGCTGACAGCCATTAGCAAAGGCAGATTCGAAGCTGACTACCGTACCATTCTCGCAGGGCAGAAGATAAAATAAAATAAAATATAATTAAATATAAATGTAGGGACAGGTTGCGACCTGTCCCTACATTTATATTCATTTATTTCTCTTTTTTTATTATCTTTATTCTGTCTCATTTCTGCTAAACGTGCTAACAAGGGAAATCCCGTTTCTCAGGATATGTCTGCCCCTAAGCGCAGGTATTGTTTCAGGTCTTTACATTCTGCCCGGGACTGTAATTCTTGTGCCGGCCCTGGTAGTGGTTTTGACAGGTTTTGCATTCAGCGTGCCCTTCAACAAGTCAGAGATAAACATTATATTTGGTCTTACACTGTCTCTCTCCCTCTTCATATGCGGACTTCTGCTATATAATAACAGGAAAGGCAGTATTACTGTTCTGGAGCCGCGGCAATACCTGATTGGCTGTACTCTGTCGGATTATCCTGTTGAAAAACCTAACAGCCATCTGCTTAAGGTAAAGCTGAATTGCAGATTTCAGGATGATAAAGCAATACCTGCTGAAGGTTCTTTATTGCTGTATTACAGGAAAGATCCGCTTCCCCCCGGTATGACTCCCGGAGATCTTCTTCTAATCAGATGTACGCCTGTAGAAATTACAGCACATGGCAATCCTTATGAGTTTGATTATAAATTCTATATGGAGAATCAGGGGATCAGATACTATTCATTCGCCAACAGGAAGAGCATAGTAAGCCATGTTGCCCCTCATCGCAGAAAGCTGATCCATAAGGCACTGATCTTACGTGAGAAAATTATAGGAATGTACAAAGAGAGAGGGATAACCGGTGAAAGCCTGGCTTTGGTGGCAGCAATCACACTTGGCCAGAAAAACTTGCTTGAAGCTGACCAGAAGATATCGTTCATGAAAGCAGGAGTTATGCATATTATGGCTGTATCAGGACTTCATACCGGAATTTTGAGCCTCTTTGTTTTCAATATACTATTCTTTTTGAAGGGCCGGCTCAAAACTATCCGGATACTTCTTACCATAGTCGCCTTGTGGTCGTTTGCATTTATTACGGGTCTTACCCCGTCTGTTCTTAGGGCCACTATGATGTTTTCTTTCCTGCATGCCGGGAATCTTATGAAAAGACCCGTAAATGGGATAAATTCAGTTCTGGCATCGGCATTTATACTTATCATTTTCAAGCCTTCCGTGATTTTTGAGACAGGCTTCCTGCTCTCATATTCGGCAGTAATTTATATTATAGCATTCTACAGGGACTTTTATCAGAAACTGGTATTGAAAAATTACCTGGCGGACAAAATATGGCAATCTGCTGCCGTAACAATTACAGCCCAGGCAGGAACTCTTCCGCTTACTATAGCCTTATTCAACAGGTTTCCTGCCTATTTTATTCTCACCAACATTTTAATTGTTCCTCTTTCTGCATTGCTGGTGATTACGGGATGTCTGGTCGCATTGCTGTTTCCACTGAAATTTGTTTCACTTTATCTTGCCATCGCACTCAAAAATCTTGCCACGCTCACTGAATTTCTCGCACACACCGTTGCTGCCCTTCCTTTTGCCTCGATTGACAATGTCGGAATGACTACCCTTGGATGCCTCTTGTTCACTGCAACCTTATTTCTGTTCTCCTTATACCTCCTAAGGCCAAAATCCGTTACGCTTATCTATCCATTGTCAGCCCTGTTTATTTGCATCTCCGCAGGTACCGCCAGGGAAATATCTGTCAGAACCTCAAATGAACTGATAGTATATAACACCCCCGGCTCTTCGACGATTGGTATAAGGACAGGCAAAATCCTGAATCTGTTTACAGGCACCGGGATGGCAGGACCTGAAGTGAAACGACATTGTGCCACCATCGGACTCAGGGTAAATCTTAGCAATACCGGCCTTTCTCCGGGCTGCTTCAAAGCAGGTAATACAAGGATCCTCATAACTGATTCGCTTAATAATAAGATCATGGACAATTTCTCGCCCGACATTGTGGTCCTCACCGGAAAACGACCTGTAATTGATTTGGGAAGTTCCGTGATGCGAACCGGGATAACCATTATCGCTGCCGATGGTCTTCCCGGATTCAGTAAATCATATAATAAAAACACCAGGGCATCGTTACGGCTATATGCTGTGAGAAAGGCAGGAGCATTTGTCAGAAGTATTTGAGCTCAAATAAATAAAAGTCATATAAAACTTGAGTTTTAAGTGATTTATCTCGTATTTTTGTCATGTTTTTTCAATAAGTATATATGAGAATTATTATTGCCGGGGCCGGTGAAGTTGGGACACATCTTGCCAAGATGCTATCGAACGAAAATCATGAAATTATAATTATCGATCCGGAAGGAAACCGTCTGAAGCCAATAGACAGTTCCCTGGATGTTCTTACACTTGAAGGCTCTTCCACTTCTGTAAAAATACTTAAAGATACGCTTAGCAAAAAGACAGACCTCTTTATTGCCGTTACACATTCTGAAGATACAAATATTAACTCCGCCATTCTTGCCAAAAAATTTGGTGCGATCAAAACGATAGCCCGAATTGATAACCTTGACTATCTTGAACATTCAATAACAGATTTCTTCAAATCTCTGGGCATCGATTCCCTGATTTATCCTGAACTGATAGCTGCAAGGGAGGTACTTGGTTTATTGCATGAGACCGGTGCTACCGAATTTATGGAATTCTGCGAGGGGAGACTGGCTATGTGTGTTCAGCGGCTTGAGGAGAATGCACCGATAATTAATAAAAGCCTTCAGGAAATTGCTTTGACAAGCAGGACAGAGAAGTACAGGGCTGTGGCCATTAAAAGAGCATGGCAGAACCCTCATACCCAGGGGAAATGAACAGTTTAGCCTTGGAGACCTGGTCTATGTGATTTCAACACAGGACGGAATAGATGAAATGATGAGATCGTCAGGGAAGGAAAACTTTGAAGCCAAAACTATAATGATACTTGGGGGAAGCCGTATCGGGAAACACGTGGCATTGTATATGCAAAAAACCTGCTCTGTTAAGCTGATAGATTATGATACTAAAAAATGTGAGGATCTCGCTGAGATCCTTGACAATACGCTTATAATTAATGGCGACGGAAGAAACCTGGAACTCCTTGAACAGGAAGGCATTGGCAAGACGGACGCCTTCCTCGCTGTGACCGGGAATTCAGAATCAAATATCCTCTCCTGCCTTCTCGCAAAAAAGCTTGGAGTAAAAAGAACAATTGCCGAGGTGGAAAATATGGAGTATATTAACCTGGCCGAAAATACAGGTATCGATACAATAATAAACAAGAAAATATCTGCTGCCAGCAGAATATTCAGACACACTTCAAACCCGAATGTTACTCAGGTTAAATATATGGCAGGAACCGAAGCTGAAATAATTGAATTTACAGTGCCTGCCAACTCCAAAATTACAAAGGGCACACTGAGGAGCCTTGAGTTTCCAAGGGATGCTATCGTAGGAGGAGGCACAAGGGACGGAGTTCCGTTCATTGCAACAGGCGACACCATAATAAACGCAAACGATAAAGTTGTTGTTTTCACATTGCCCTCAGGCTACGATAAGCTTTCCAAATATTTTACCTGAAAAGTTATGGTTAACTTCAGGATTATAGCAAGGGTCTTCAGCCTGCTCCTCATTGTTGAAGGCCTGTTTATGCTTATTTCAGCAGGAATATCATTCATCTACCACGAGCATGCCAGCTCAGCATTTATTCATTCGGCATTAATTACAATTATAACTGGCATTATTGTCTTCACTCCCTTCAGAAACGAGGAGAAGGTTTCAGGAAACAAGGAGGGTTACATCATTGTAACAGGCAGTTGGATTCTTTTCAGTCTTTTCGGAACCCTGCCCTTCTTGTTCAGCGGTTCAATAAACAACTTTGGAGATGCTTTCTTCGAGTCGATGTCCGGCTTTACAACTACAGGAGCTACCATTATTACCAATGTCGAAGCGCTGTCACACGGAATACTTTTCTGGAGAAGCATTACCCAGTGGCTTGGCGGACTGGGAATAATATTCATATCACTCTCAATATTTCCTGTTGTCAGATCAATCAATATTCAGATCGCAGCTACGGAATTTTCAGGGCAGCAAGTGGAGAAGATCCATCCACGGATGAAGGCTTCAGCTGTAAGATTACTTTTAATATATTTTTCCATGACAGTGACAGAGACACTCTTGCTGACTGCCGGAGGCATGCCGCTCTTTGATGCTTTCTGTCATTCCTTTTCCACCCTGTCGACGGGAGGTTTTTCAACAAGGAACAATGGCATCGGTGCTTTTGCCACTCCCTTTATAATGGTAGTGATCACCGTATTTATGTTTCTTGCAGGCACCAATCTGGCACTGGTATATTTTGCATTCAAAGGGAAAATAAGAAAGACACTGAAAAACAATGAATTTGTTTTTTATGTCTGGATCGTGCGGCATTTTCATTATAATAGCCTCTGTCTTGCTTATAGTCACTGGGGATTCACCTCCGCGACAGGGCAATTATCGACGGAGCGTTTCCACGTTGTTTCAATTATCAGCACAACAGGATTCTATACCCAAAATTACAGTCTGTGGGGATATTCAATGGTCTTAATCATATTCATCCTGATGTTAACAGGAGGAATGGCAGGGTCAACAAGCGGAGGGATCAAAGCTGTCCGCCTGCTTCTGATTACAAAAAGCAGCAGACATGAACTGAAAAGGCTGATCCATCCCAATGCATTTCTGCCGGTACGCCTGGACAGGCATATAGTTCCCCAGGGAACTATTTATAATGTGCTTGTCTTTCTTACCTTATATTTTCTTGTTGTATGTTCCAGCACCTTCATCATTTCCGCCATGGGTTATGATATAATAACATCCTTCAGCACCGCAGCATCAATGCTTTCAAATTTAGGTCCGTCCCTCGGAACATTTGGCCCCTTTACCAATTACTCTTCCCTGCCAATGGCCGGAAAATGGTTTCTTGCCTCATTAATGCTTCTGGGAAGGCTGGAACTGCTTTCCATTATGATACTTTTTACAAGGAGTTTCTATAAGAGACTGACCACTACCATTCAAGAATTCCGGGACCCTGCCTTATAATTTCAATCTCATCACCTGTACAATCGACAATTGTGGATGCCTCATTCTTACCAAATCCTCCATCAATAACGGCATCAACGAAATCACTGTATTTCTCGTGAATAAGTTCAGGATCGGTAGTGTACTCAATAATTTCATCAGGATCATGGATGGAGGTGGTAATTATCGGACGTCCAAGTTCCCTCACCAGTTCAAGTACAATATTATTGTCAGGGATCCTGATACCCACCGTTTTCTTTTTATTCCTGAACAGCTTTGGAATCTGGCTGTTGGCTTGTACAATAAATGTAAACGGGCCTGGCAGGTTTCTTTTAAGGAGCTTGAAAATATTATTGTCCCTTATAATTGTATATTCCGAAAGCTGACTCATATCGTGAAAAATAAGGGAGAGATCAGGGTTTTTAGGATTCAGTCCTTTGAATCGTGGCAATCTTTTCGATTGATTTTGAGGCTTTTATATCACATCCCATGGCATATACAGTATCGGTCGGATAAATGATAATAGCCTCCGCTTTCAAGCAGATCGACGATTTTCCTGATATCCTTGTGATTTGGGTTTTCGTTAAAAATACGTATGAGCATATCTATTGGAGTTTATCCCCCAATCCCGCTAGCGGAGCTAAGATATAATAATTTTAAGTCGCTCTTTAGCGGATTGGGGGTAATTAAAAAAGGGTAAGCTACTTATATCGCACCGCTACAACTGCCTACCCTTGCTACCTTCCGGTCCTGGGGGAGTTCAGCAGGAGCTGGTCGTATAAGACTTACCCCGCACAAAAGTACGATATATTGGCAATAACTTCAAAATAATTATCCCGATTTAAAACAATGCCTCATTTCTATTTTTAAATTATATTTGTTGATCAATAAACCATTTACAAAAATATAATCACATAATCATGGAAGAAAATGTCAATGTCTGGAAAGCTAACCTGACCAATGGTCTTATTCTTGGCCTTGTAGGAATTGTGTATTCACTGGTAATGTATTTTCTGGATCTTTCGCTTAACAAAATCCAGGGATATGTATTCATGGCTATCGCTGCTGTAATGCTCTTTCTTCTTCTTAAATCATACCGTGACAGCGTTAAGCATGGACAGATAACTTATGGAGAATCAGTGGGAGCAGGTGTTATTATCTTCCTTTATTATGCTGTTATAATGGCCGTTTTCACCTACATTCTTTATGCTGTTATCGATCCGGGCCTGATTGCCAAACAACTTGCAATGACTGAAGAGATGATGCAGAAAAAAGGCCTTCCTCAGGAAGCCATTGATGCAGCCATGCAAATAAACAGTAAAATAATGAGACCTGCCATAATGGCCCCGATCAGTATCTTCTTCAATTTGATCTGGGGTGTAGTCGTGTCATTGATTGTCAGTATCTTCATTAAAAATGAAGGGAATCCGCTTATTGACACGCCTGCAAACTAATCCTGGAAAGCATTCTGATGGATCTGTCTGTAATTATCCCGGTATTCAACGAGGAAGAGTCTATTCAGGAGCTTACTGAGTGGATAGAAAAGGTGTGCAGGGAAGAACAGCTTTCATTTGAAATTATCTATATTGATGATGGCAGTTCAGATTCCTCATGGGATAAAATCGTTTCACTGGCAGATAAAAAATCGTTCGTCAAGGGATTCCGCTTCAGGCGGAACTATGGAAAAGCCGCCGCTCTGTATACAGGTTTCTCAGAGGCATCGGGCGAGGTGATAATAACTATGGATTCGGATCTTCAGGATAGTCCCGATGAGATTCCCGGTCTGGTAAAGATGATAAAGGACGATGGATTCGACATAGTCTCCGGATGGAAAAAGAAAAGATACGATCCTTTTTTTAAACGCATCACCAGTAAATTCTATAATACTACAGCAAGGTGGGCCTCAGGTATCAGGCTGCACGACTTTAACTGCGGACTGAAGGCATACAGGCTCGAAGTGGTTAAGAGCATCGAGGTCTTTGGCGAAATGCACAGGTATATTCCGATGCTGGCAAAAGAAGCGGGATTTCATAAGATAGGAGAAAAGGTTGTCGAACACAGGTCAAGAAAATATGGAGTAACAAAGTATGGCCTTGACAGATTCATGAAAGGGTATCTCGACCTCCTCACAATCGGATTTATAACCCGTTTCGGGAAAAGCCCTATGCATCTGTTCGGATTCCTCGGCACCCTGATGTTCCTGATTGGGTTTATTATGGCCGGATACCTGGGCATAAAGAAACTTGTGTTTATAAGTCATAACCTGAGAGCTCCCCTGGTGACAAGCAGTCCATATTTCTTTATCGCACTAACTGTCATGGTTATCGGTTCAATTCTTTTCCTTACAGGATTCCTTGGGGAACTCATAAACAGGAACTCATCCGAAAGAAATAAATATCTGATAAAGGACAGGGTTAACGGATAACGGCGAAGGGCACCAATACTTATTATACCCTATCATTATTTCTTCCCCTGGCAGCAATACAATTATCATAAACCTCAATTATTGAAGCGGTCATTTTATCCCAAGAGAATTTCTCTTTTTCGCCCCTGACACCTTCCGTGAATTGTCCCAGCCTGTTATTCTCAAAGTAATCAACGATCGCCTCGGCAATATCCTCAGGATCGGGAGACACAACATAGCCGCATACCTTGTCAGCCACGATCTCCCTCAAACCTCCAACATCTGTCACAAGCATCGGCTTTTCATAATGAAAGGCTATCTGTGTAACCCCGCTCTGTGTGGCACTTTTATATGGCTGGACAACAAGATCTGAAACACCAAAATAGAAAGGCACTTCTGCGTCTTTTATGAATTGATCATGGATAATTACATCATCTTCAAGATCGTACAACTTTATCAGTTGCCTGTACGGTGCATCCTCTTCATAAAACTCACCCGCAATAATCAGTTTCAGTTTTTTCTTTCTCAGCCTCTTGTCAGCAAAAGCCTTTATAAGAAGATCCAAACCCTTGTATGCCCTGATAAATCCGAAAAAAAGCAGGTACCTGTTCTCACCCGGCAGATGAAGGGCAGCTAAAGCCTCTTCCCTGCTGACCGGTGCACCGTAATTATCAAACAGGGGATGCGGGTTAAGCTTAACCGGTATCCCGGAGCGAAAAGATGCAAGTTCCTCGCGAACACTGGCTGACATCACAATTCCCCCATCGATACTGCCGGTGAAAAATTTTGTAAACAGCCTGTCACCGGGTCGTTTTTCATGCGGAATAACATTATCGAAGATGCAGATCACTATCGTATGGCGGTTAAGCCTGGCTATCCTGGCTATTGTTCCAAGGCACGGACCCATGAATGGCAACCAGTACCTCAATAAGAGAATATCCGGTTTTGCTTTCCTTATCCTTAGTCCGGAAGCTATCCAGTTAAAAGGATTTACCGAGTTTATGCTGCGGGATATTTTAATACCTTCAGGAGGCGGGCTATCTGTATACTGTGTTTTCCCCGGAAACAGAATCGCAGGATATTGCAAGGTGAATGTCTGTATTTCAATTTTGTGGCCCTCGGAAGAAAATTGTCGGGCCAGCCTGTCATTGAATGTTGCAGGACCTCCCCTGTATGGGTATGCGGGGCCAACCGAAATAATACTAAATTTGCGATCCTCCATGCCTATTTATTTTCGACGGTCCAGCCCCGTAACATTGGCAAAGTTTTGTCTGATTATCTGTTTATCGTAAACTTCATAGGATGTTTCAATAAAGGTATTTAAATCCCGGATCCAAACCTGAGGGTATCCGTCACCTGGCAGTAAATACTATCTTCAACAGTGTGCTGGTCATGGTATATACCGTATCAAGAGTTTTATCGGCAGGTATTCTGTTTGCAGGTTCCCGGTTTTTCTTCACATTACCTGTGTATGACAAGATCAGAAGAAAGAAAAATGCAAAAAACAGCTTAATAAGTAATTTCATACGCAGATCTCATTTCAGTTAACGCTTTTTTTTTCAGAAATTAATTGTTGTTGCCTCACCTGCCCTTAAGTCTATTTCCCGGGATTTTCCGTTGTAAAGTAGTGAACATTTACCTCCTTTTTCCGAGCTTATCCTGGTCTCGGGGAGTTTATTGTTATCCCACTTCATATCAATCACGAATCCTCCCCTGGCGCAGAGTCCTTTTACCTCTCCCCTTGCCCATTCTGCCGGCACAGCAGGAAGCAGAGTTATGGTCTTATTATCTGACTGTATAAGCATTTCGGCTATTCCGGCAGTTCCCCCGAAGTTACCATCTATCTGGAACGGAGGATGCGTGTCAAAAAGATTGGGAAGAGTAGATTTTCCGAGCAGGGCCATAAGGTTGCCATATGCCTTCTCTCCATTATGCAGACGGGCATACAGGTTTACGATCCATGCCCGGCTCCATCCTGTATGGCCACCACCGAAGGAAAGTCTTCTTTCAATTGTGGCTTCTGCAGCTTTGTAAAGTTCAGGGGTCTCAGGAGTGAACTGCGCCAGTGGGTAAAGACCCAGCAGATGTGACATATGGCGGTGACCCGGTTCCGGTTCATCATAATCCTTTATCCATTCCTGGATAACACCCTTTGAATTGATTTTGACCGGAGGAAGCTGATTTTTTACCTCCCTGAGCTTCGTCGCGAATTCGTGGTCAGTATTAAGTATTATTGATGCTTCTATACAATTGTCCAACAGGGCATTTACAACCTCAATATCGGTTGTTGCAGCATAAGTCAGGGCTGAGATCTCGCCAGTTTTATTATCCCTGAAATTATTCTCAGGAGAATGTGACGGATTTGTTACCAGGTAACCTTCCGGCGATTCTACCAGAAATCCCAGCACGAATTCTGCTGCACCTTTCATGATCGGATAAGCTTTTTGCCTGAGAAAGGCAGTATCGCCGGTAAAAAGATAATGCTCATAGACAGGAAATGTCATCCAGGGTCCGTCCATCGGAGTAATTCCCCATACGCCATCTGCCACACCGGTTCTTCCGAACGGGTCTGTAAGATGATGAATTGTCCATCCGGCGGTTCCATACATTTCTTTTGCGGTAACCGATCCCGGTATTGTAAGTTTTTCCAGAAATGATACGAGTTTTTCAGTTGTTTCCGGCAGGTTGCAAACCTCAGCTGGCCAATAGTTCATCTGAAGGTTAATATTGGTATGAAAGTCTGAATTCCAGGGAGCTTTCATATCCTTGTTCCATATCCCCTGAAGATTTGCCGGAAGCACTCCGGGAGAGCGTGATGATGACATCAGGAGATATCTTCCATACTGGAAATAGAGAGCAATGAGTCCATTATCTGCCCCGCCGTTTTTTACTGCAATAAGTCGCTCATCCGTTGGCCTGTCCAGGAGTGTGTCAGGTCCGAATGATAAGCTGGTACGTTCGAACATCTTCTGATATTCTGCCAGATGGTTCTTTTCGATCTCTTTGATTTGCATCCCATCCGTCCGATCCAGAATCGACATGCAGAGTGCGTCCGGGTCTCTGGACCTGTCAAAATCGAGCAGATCAATATTATAATCTGTAGCTCCCGTTAACCGTACAATAATATCCTCAGCTTCATTAACAACCAGCATGCTGTCATTTGCCGACAAGGTACCCTTTATGGTGGTCACCCTTAGTTCTCCGGCAAATCTCATATGCTTTCCTCCCGGCCCGGATTTGGGATCCTCCTGATCAATGATCTGGCCTTTCAATTTGATGATGTTGTTCCCTTCAGTCTTAACATAAGCATCTTTTTCCCTAGTCAATCTAAAAGAGGCATTCAGGGGCATTCCATCAACCGATGAGATATGAACGACAATAATATCTCCGGGTGCTGATGCAAACACCTCCTGTGTTACCGCTTTCCCGGCTACCCTGAACCTTGTTGTTACAATGCCCGTCTTAAGGTTTAGCTCCCTGTAGTAGTCTTCCGGGGTTTGATTCCATCCATAATCGATCAGGAGATCGCCAAGTGGCTGGTAGGACCTGATGTTCGGGGGTGTACCCAGAAAGTTATCGTTGGCCAGTTGAAGGGCATCCTTAAAACGGCTTTCAAACAAAGCCTTCTGAAGATGTGGAAGTGTCCTCAGAGCGGCAGGATTATTGTTGTTGATCTTGCTGCCGGCCCATATGCTTTCCTCATTAAGCTGGAGATGTTCATGGACGGGATCACCGAAGACCATGGCACCGATGCGTCCGTTTCCCACAGGAAGAGCTTCTTCCCATACAATTGCAGGTTGCCTGTACCAAAGTTTCAGGGGCTTATCATCCTTTTCCGTATTTCTCCGGCAATTATTAAGAACCAGTGAAAGCAGGATGAACAACAGTGATATGGAAAATTGCTTCATAAAAAGAATGCTTAAAGAGAAGAAGCAAGATATGAATATTACTGCTTTTATGAAAAAATTTGAATGGTATGTATTATCCGAATGAACTATTGACCTTCAAGGAACTCCCTGAGGTATTTAAAATCATCCGTAAGCTCTCCCTGAAAAAGGATAGTAGCTTTTGAAAGCATTCTGCTGTCAGCGTCGGTAAACAGTTTGTCAAGTACATTCTCCATAAGCATGATCCCGAAGCTGTGGGAAGAATCTCGCGGCAGTTCACCCGGCAGGTTATCGATCGACATCATAGTGATATTTTCCGGATTTGAAAAGGCTGGCTCCTCAATCTCCAGGTAGGGATTATATCCATAGAACGGCTCGGTAATAGTAGTAGACCTGATAGTGGAAGGTACAGGTCCATTGATATCACAGCTTATGTCTGCAATTACCGATAATTTGAAGTCCGGGTCTCTCATATCTTCTTTTGTGAAGAAGACCGGTGACCGTGGATCCCAGTAATGACCCGTTATCAGAATATCTGCGACCCTGGTGTATGGAAGGAAAGCAGATTCATATTCCCCCGGATTCGACATGAAATGAGTGAAATCAAATTTATTTCCTGATCTGTGCCTAGTATACTGAGCTGGTCCTATGCTGCAAAAAACCGGCACTTTAAATTCCCTTTCAAGAAATTCATCCGGAGAAACCTGTACAACATCTGCTTCACCCAGAGTTTCCATGGCTCCCTGTGCAACACGTCCCTCTCCTGTCAGAAGGATTTTTAACCCGGGTTTCAGAGTAATGAGCTTAAGTCCAGCCCACATCTCTTCAAGGTCGTGGCACAGGTAAGCCGGTTTCAGATTGAATCCGTTGGTCCTTTTGCCTCTTGCCCTTAACCCGTTATAAGCACCTACCATTCCTGCGTAGCGGCCAAATGAGGCAACCCGCTGTCCGGTTTCTGAAGTGAGGTATTCATAGTCTATTACTCTCAGCTTCTTTTCAGCCATTGTCCTGAACATCTCAAGGTTATAAGGCTGTTTCTTGGCAACGTGTGTAAAGAAAAGATATGTTTTTCCGGTAATAAAAGTTCTCTTGTCAACTTCCTTGACACCCATAAGAATATCGCACTCACTCAGGTCTTCCATGAGAGGAATATTCAGGTATTCATACTCTTCATCCGAATAGCATCTTAAGCTGCTGGGCTGGATGAAGAACTCGACAAAAGGGTAAGTCTCCTCAATTTCAATTATCTGTGGAGGTGAGAGTGACACCCGTCTGTCAGGAGGATTCTTTGTCTCACGCAGGATCCCGATCTTTAATGTTTTCAGCATAAAATGGATAATGGTACCATTATTTCAAAGATACTCAATCTGCTCCGTTTTTTGATAAAAATTATCTGCGATGAATATGGATTTAGTATCTTTGCGGATCATATCATGCGGGGCTGACATGGTTTTGACAGCATGAGGGGTGGTATGTAAGCATGCAGTGTGTGGTGGCGCGTCACTTGAACAGTGTCACAAAACAATAAAAGGCGAATCTAATTACGCTCTCGCTGCTTAAGCGAATAAAGTAGCTTAAGCTTCATCGTGGCACATGTGCTGCGACGAGACGTCTCCCGGGCGGTCATGCCCTGATCCAACCCGATACGGAGGCGCACGCAATCCGGGGCTAGTCTGAAGGTTGTTCCGACCCGATGGCGAAACAAACAGGAAATAAGGACAGGTTAGGTTGTTCTGCAGCTGACAGGTCACGAAAATCAAGCAGGACTAAGCATGTAGAAAGCATATGGTCTCCATGTATGGACGCGGGTTCGACTCCCGCCAGCTCCACAATCAAGCAGAAAACAACCACCCCGAAAGGGGTTTTTGTTTTTCCGGATACCGTTGCAAGCTTACTTGCATAGGGCAGACGGAAAAATAAAAAAACCATGCGCAGTATGGCGGTGGTTTACTATTTGCAGGACTGGAACCAAGGGACCGTGAGCCTAGCGAACAACCCTGTCAGCTCCACCTTCGCGCTTCGTAGCTTTAGCGAAGGAGGTTTTTTTGTTTTTACTACCTATGCAGAAAAATCCCTTTTAAAGCAAAACTCAGGTTACTAAATCGGAAGCTTTTTATGATATATTTTAATTCCCGATTCAGGACATATTTTACTGTATTGCAGCATTTTGCATTTTGATCAAATTGGTACATTTATTGAATGAATTAAAAAAAAACATGTAGTAATTAATTAAGAAAGATTTACATAAAGTTTGCACTTATATTGATAAAAATATATAATTTTGTTTCGGGAAGTCCCGAAATGAAATTTTTATGGAAGAGAGAGAGAATCCAATAACTAATAATCAGGAAAAGATAGCACGCTACGGGAAAGCACTATCAAACCCAATTCGTGTTTTTATTCTTGATTACTTATCATATAATATAAACAAAGCATGCTTTAGCGGAGATATGGCAGAGGAATTGCCTATTGCTCGTTCTACCCTGTCAGAACACTTGAAAGAGTTGAAAAATGCTGGATTGATTCAGGGAGAAATAAATCCGCCATATATCAGGTATTGTATCAACCCGGAAAACTGGGAAGAAGCAAAATTGTTATTTGCCAAGTTTTTCAAAAAGTAAAAATTTTTAACTATATATTTCGGGCATTCCCGAAATGATTAAGAAAGAATAATATGGAAATTATGATTTTAGGCACTGGATATGCAAAATGCAAAACTCTGGAGAAACTAACCAGTGACGTAGTTGAAAAGAATGGAATTCAAGCCACAATAACAAAGGTGGAAGACATTACTTAAATAATGAAATATCATATAATGTCAACTCCTGCACTTGTGGTAAATGAAAAAGTTGAAATAAAGGGAAATGTGCCGTCTGCATCCGAAATAAAAGAAGTATTGTCAAAATATTAATTACATGAAATTATGAAACGAGTAACTCTATTTGTGTCGATTCTGGTAATAATTATTAGTAACGTCTCCTGTAATAATCAGGGAAATAAGAAAGAAGTTGCCCAGGTGATAAGCACATCAAATGTAAATGTTTATTATTTCCATTTCACCCGCAGGTGTGCAACCTGCATGGCAGTTGAAGAAAATGCACGTAAAGCAGTTGAAGCATTATATCCAAATGAGGTTAAGACAGGCGAATATTCATTCACCTCTCTGAACCTTGACGAAGCCAGCACAAAGGAAATTGCAGATAAATTGGGTGTAGGGGGACAGTCCCTGATAGTAGCTCGTGGCGATAAGAAGATTGATATCACAAGTGCAGCATGGCTTGTTGCTCATGACCCTGATAAAATGAAGGTAGAAATAAAATCAGGAATCGACAAAATTCTGTTTTAAGAAATATGGAAATATTAAGAAATATACTTGAGAATTCACAGTATTCGATTGTTACAGCGTTGATACTTGGACTTATGACAGCCATAAGTCCGTGTCCGCTTGCTACAAATATTACTGCTATTGGTTTCATCAGCCGTGATATTGACAACCGAAAAAGAGTGTTTGTAAACGGATTAATTTATACTCTGGGTCGGGCAATCAGCTATACAGGCTTAGCAATTATACTTTATTTTGGCGTAAGCCAGATGAACGTCTCAAGGCTGTTTCAGGGTTGGGGGGAAAAATTACTTGCTCCACTGCTGATTATAATAGGACTATTAATGTTGGATGTGTTCAAAATAAAATTTCCGGGTTTCTCTGGACTAACGGAGAAAATAGGTAAAGAGGGTAAAGGAAGTTACTGGAGTACTCTGCTGCTTGGAATAGTATTTGCATTGGCGTTTTGTCCATATAGCGGTGTCTTGTATTTCGCAATGCTTATTCCAGTTACAATAGCAAGTTCAAGCGGACTTTATCTTCCAGCAATTTTTGCAATTGCAACAGGACTACCCGTTATAATATTTGCATGGCTGCTTGCGTATTCCATAAGAAGTGTTGGCAGAATATACAATCATATTAAAACATTTGAAATATGGTTCAGGCGTGTGGTTGCTGTGCTTTTTATAGGCGTTGGATTATATTATTTAATAAGATTGTTCGTGACTAATTGAAATTATGGGTTCTTGAAATGAATATTATGAATCAAACAATAAATATAAATAGATATTATGGAAAATAAAAAAGTTGAAATTCCAGAATGGGCATTCGAATTTCATGGACACAAATGTCCTGCAATGCCTATTGGTTATCGGGCAGGTCTAACTGCAATGAAACAACTTGGTGTTGAAAAAGCCAGTAACAAAGAGTTATATCTTTTTTGTGAAAATGGACCTGCACATGCTGCTGCATGCTTTTTGGATGGAGTAATGGCTTCAACAGGATGCACTTATGGGAAGGGAATAGCGGAAAAGTTAAATTATGGGAAGAATGCCATTGTATTAGTTGATTTAAAAACAAAAAAGGCCGTAAGAGTTTCAATGAGACCAGAGTTTTTTGAAAAGGCACTCAACTCTGAATTTGTAAAACTCCGAAAACAAAAAGTTGAACCCAAGGATATTAAACCTGAACTGGTAATGCCACTTATTGAGAACGTGCAGCAACTTGACGAAAATGTCCTTTTCACTGTAAGTGAAGTTTTCGAGAAAGATGTACAACTACCAAAAGGAACTTTTGACTGGCATAATTGCTCAGTATGTAATGAGATTGTATTTGACAATCAATCAAAAATTATTGATGGTAAGAGAGTATGTATTCCTTGTTCAGAGAAACAATTAACAAAGTAGAGTGGAGTATTATATAGCAGGGATTTCCTTCGTTGCTGCCTTTATATTCTCTCTTGGGGGAATAGGGGCAGCAATTATTCTAATTCCAATTTTGAATTCATTTGGCATCCCTTTATCTGTAGCAAAACCCGTGGGTTTATTTTATAATACCATTAGTTTAGCAGGAGCAAGTATTAACAATATAAGAAACAAAAGACTTGACTTTAAATTAGGTATCCCAATTATTATCTTTTCATTTCTTTTTGCAATTATTGGTGCTTATGTAACGAAATACATTGCTTCAAAGATTATCTTGCTATTATTCATTTCTTTCCTGGTGTTCTCAGGATTCATGTTTCTGCTTTTCAAGGGTAAAAGGGAAAATAATTTTCGGGAAGATATTCCCAACATTTCTCTTTCACTTATTGGTGCATTTGCAGGTTTATTATCAGGAATGCTTGGCATAGGTGGTGGCGGAATTATTTCGCCACTCTTACTAATGATGGGATTTAATCCTAAAAAAATCACCACAATAACTGCTTTTGTTGTTCCCTTCTCTTCATTATCAGGATTTATTACTTACTGGACAATTGGGACAGTTGATTGGAAATTATTGATAATAACATCCCTTGCAGGGGTTGCGGGAGCAACAAGTGGTACAATTTTCATGCAGAAGCGTTTGAAACCAAAAATTGTGAAAAAGATACTTGCGATTATTCTATTAATTATGGCGGTTAAAATGGGACTTCAATTATTTTAAATACATAAATAAAGCAAAAGATGAAATCAATTTAACCTCAAAAAACTAAAACTCATGGAATTAAAATCACTAGGTTTTATTGGCGGCGGAAGAATCACTAAAATCATTCTTCAAGCCTTGGCAAATAAGCGAATCGTATTGCCATCAGTTCTGGTTTGCGATACCAATTCGGAAGTACTTAATGCACTTAAAAAACATTTCCCTAAAATTCAAGTGACTGATTCTTGCGAATTAGCAGCAAAGCAGGAGATTGTTTTTATCGCCTTGCACCCGCCTGTAATTATGGAAACACTGGAACAAATCAAAGAATCGGTTTCCGTGAAAACACAGGTAGTTTCATTCGCCCCAAAAATCAGCATCGAAAAAGTTGCTTCAAAATTGACTACAAAGAATATTGCACGCATGATTCCCAATGCTACTTCATACATCAATGAAGGTTATAATCCAGTTGCTTTTTCGGCTGAATATTCTGCAAACGAAAAACAATCTCTATTTGGAATGCTAAAAACTATGGGAAAAACCTTTGAAGTGGAAGAATCAAAACTCGAAGCATATGCCATGGTTTCCGCAATGTTGCCGACTTATTTCTGGTTTCAGTGGGAAAAAATGCAAAATCTTGGTTTGCAAATGGGTTTGAATGAATTGGAAAGCAAAGAAACGGTTCAGCAAACTTTATTGGCTGCAATCGATTTGTTCTACAATTCGGAATTAAACTACAACGAGGTAATTGATTTAATTCCTGTAAAACCCATCGGGGAGAATGAAACTCAAATTTCCGAAATCTACCAGAGCAAACTGATGGGATTGTTTCAAAAAATAAAGCCATAAAGCATCGTGAAACTTTACAGAATTGAAGTCATTCCAACACAAATAATTCTGAACAGCAAAAGGATTGAGTTTTTCAGGCATACAGACTATCTTACAACCGATAAATTAGAAAAAGAAAATTACATGAATTGTATATCGAAGAAATAATACCAGAAATATGAACGGAGAAGAATTAAAACGAATCGTAAAAGAAAAATATGGAGAGATAGCCAAAGATTCAGACGAGCAGAATCAGGCATCCTGCTGTTGTCAATCAACCGACTGTTGTTCGTCAGTCGACTATACTGTATTCAGTGAGAGTTATGAAAAACTTGATGGTTACAATCAAGATGCTGATTTAAATCTTGGGTGCGGCATTCCTACTCAGTTTGCTGGCATTAAAAAGGGTGATTCTGTCCTTGACCTCGGCAGTGGAGCAGGAAATGACTGTTTTGTTGCCCATTCCCTTGTTGGTGAAAGTGGGCAGGTAACAGGTATTGATTTTACCGAGGAAATGATTGAGAAGGCAGGTAAGAATCTCAGGAATCTCGGTTACAAGAATGTGTTCTTCATTAAGGGAGACATCGAAAATATGATGATGCCAGGCAATACTTATGATATTGTTCTGTCAAACTGCGTCCTGAATCTTGTACCAGATAAAAACAAAGCATTTTCAGAAATATACAGGGTGTTAAAGCCTGATGGACATTTCTGTATCTCTGATGTGGTAATAAAAGGTTTCCTTCCCGAAAAGTTATGTAAGGATGCTGAAATGTATGTGGGATGTGTTTCAGGGGCAATTGAACTGGATGAGTATCTTGGAATAATTAAGCAGAATGGTTTCCAAAACATACAGATGCATAAAGAAAAAGAAATAAACCTGCCTGATGAACTACTGAAGGAATATCTGAATTGTGATGAATTAAATGAATTCAGGAGTGGGACGGTTGGCATCTACAGCATCACGCTTTCAGGCTATAAACAATAAACAACTCATATTATTCCATCAACAAAACGCTTAAAATTCCTTAACTGTTTTCTTACACCCGTGGATATTTCTCGCAGTGTTCATTGGTGTATTTGCAGGATGGTTAAGTCCGAATATTGCAAAATTCCGGAACAGCCTCCCGACTGGAACCACCAGTAGGATATTTTACAGAATGACGATCGTAGAGCACCTCCTTTTCATCTGGTTTCAGCTTTCATGCCCATAGATCTTCCACTCAAATAGCATTACTATGTACTGGAAAATATGTAAATGATATAACTTATTTCCAGAATTGAGTAACATTTGTCGGTACAGTCTGGTCTACCTTTGTCTGATTAATAAGATTTTATTTATATAATTTAATGATAATGAAACAAATATTTCTCTTATCAGTATCATTTTTAATAATTTCTCTGTTTTCTGGTTGTAATAAGGAAGAGATAGCAAGTATACCAATTATATCAACTGCCGCTGTAACTAAAATTACGGAAGTATCCATGACTAGTGGAGGAAATATTACCTCTGATGGAGGAGCAGAAGTAACTTCTCGGGGAATATACTGGAGTACAAATCCAAATCAGACAATAGACGATAGCAAAACCTCTGATGGTACGGGAACAGGTAATTTTACAAGCAATATGTCTGGTTTGGATGGATCAACAACATATTTTGTAAGGGCTTATGCTACTAATAGTATCGGCACAGCCTATGGTAATCAGCTTTCATTTACTACACACATCACAGACATAGATGGAAATGGGTATCATTCCATAACACTTGGGACACAAGAATGGATGGTTGAAAATCTAAGAGTCACGCATTTTAATGATGGATCAGGAATTGAATTAATATCAAGTGATCTCGAGTGGAGGACATCTAAGAATCCGGGTTATTGCTGGTATTATAATATAGTACCTGAGGAGGGGGATAATGGTGCTTTGTATAATTTTTATGCTGTTAATACCGGGAGACTATGTCCAACAGGGTGGCATGTGCCTTCAGATAGTGAATGGAAAACACTTGAGATGTTCTTAGGCATGTCACAAGGTGAAACGGATATGATAAACTGGAGAGGTGAAGGAATAAGTACATTATTAAAAGCTGTGGTTGGATGGTATGTTTTAAATGGGGTTCAGGATATGTATGGATATAAAGCATTGCCAGCGGGTAATCGTCAAGGAATATCAGGTGGATTTGAAGATTTTAATAATGGAGCATCCTGGTGGTCTTCAACTATGTATGATGATACTAATGCCTGGTTTAGAGGCATAGCTAGTGCTGAAACAACTATATACCGAGGTAACCTTATATACCAAAGTGGCTTTTCAGTCAGGTGCATTAAAGATAACTAGCCAGGTCATAAAAGGTCAGCTCTGCATTCCTATAGCAATGGTTGTTCTGTTCGCTGCGTTAAGTATATCTGATTACTATTTCAGACATGCTATTAAGAAGTATTTTTCTTATGGATCCTGATTACAACACCTAACTAATTTGTTTTTAATATATTTTAAATAAATCAGTATACATATACAGGTAAGACTCCTGCCAGCTCTGCTTTCGACGGGCGATGTCCGCTACGACGGACGAAGTCCGTAGCTTTAGCGAAGGAGTGCTTTGTCTTCTATGACACATATTACCGCTAAATCTATTCCCGGCTACGGTGGACGCAGTTCCAATCCTCAAATTACAAACTGAGGATTATTACAATAAATATCAATAAGTTATTATCGTCCTCCTTTGATTTGTACAAAATGTAAAGGTTTTGTACAAACATTGCATGCCTCTGTTTTAATGGTAGAAAGTTTTCTGATCTAACATTGCTTATCCTATTAAAAATAAAATAGAACAATAACAATACCCTAAGATTTACAAGATTTACAAAATGAATTAAACCTTAAAACTTATATTGTATGAAGAACCTATTTGTGCTGTTCATTTTTCTTGTTTTTATAAGTGACTTTACCTTAATGGCGCAAACCACAGCCATTACAGGAACGGTTACGTCTTCTGTTAGTGGGGAAGGTGCAATAATTGGTGGAACTGTAACTGTTAAAGGTACCACAATAGGTGTCCTTACAGATGAGAATGGAAAATATTCAATTGCAGTACCGCAGAATGCTACCACTCTCGTTTTCTCATATACAGGGATGAAGAAACAGGAAATTGAAATAGAAGGCCGTCAGGTAATTGATGTTGTGATGGTACCCGACATTACAAGCCTGAATGAAGTTGTTGTTACAGCCCTTGGCATCGTAAGGCAGGAAAAAGCTCTGGGATATTCAACAACCCAGGTGAAGGCAAAGGATCTGGTTCAGTCAAAACAGATCAATGTGCTTAACGGATTGACTGCTAAAGTTTCAGGATTGCAGGTCACTACTGTGAACAATGGTTTATTTGCCCCAACACGAATTACCTTACGAGGAAACCGATCCTTAACAGGAAATAATGAGGCTTTAATTATTGTTGACGGAGCCATATATTATAATGATATCAGCAATCTGAATCCGGAAGACATTGAATCTATCAATATTTTAAAGGGTGCGAGTGCCTCGGCTAATTACGGATCTGATGCTTCTAACGGGGTATTGGTTATTACCACAAAAAAAGGAACAGCCGGTAAACCGATGATCAATTTTTCTTCCTCGGTTCAACTTGAAACGGTATCTTATATGCCTGCTTTGCAAGATAGGTTTGGGAGTAATGGTGGTGAAAGCTTTCCTCAGAATTTCGATGATCTCAGATATTATATCCCTGATGAAAATCAGCAGTTCGGTCCTGAGTATAATGGCAAGCTAGTTCCTTTGGGGAGGCCTATAGGAGACGGGAGCTTATTAATGGTTCCTTATTCAGCCATTAAGAATGAGAAGAGGAGGTTTTTCGAGAATGCACTTACCACGCAAAACAATATTTCTTATAGCACAGGCGATGAAAAAGGTAGTTTCTTTCTGAGCGCACAGGATGTGCATTCAAATGGGGTAATGCCTAACGATCATGGAAGCCGTGATGTGTTCAGGGGTGGTGGATCCAAAACATATGGAGCTTTTTCTGCAAGTTATTCCGCATCCTATACCAATAAGTATACTAATACCACCAACACTGGTGATGTGTACAATAATTTCCTGAATGTACCACAGCATGTGCCTTTGACGAGTTTAAGTGATTGGCAGAATAATAAGTTTGCGGATCCCAGTGGTTACTTCAATGACTGGGCTGATAATCCATATTTCATTATTGGCCAACAAAGGAATAAAACAACTGAAAATGATCTGGTGGGAAATTTGCAATTAAATCTGAAGGCATTCTCCTGGTTGACTTTGAGTTACCGCGCCTCAGTGAATAATGCAAATTCAAGTTATGAATACACTGAAGGGGTAGCCCATTATAATAAGCATGCACAAACCAGTGACACAGTTATTTATTCCAATTCAGATGGAACGGCTCTGGATACCGCTTTTGACTATATCAAACCCCAGGCCCAGGGACCAAGTACCACACAGGCAAGGTACAATACCTCGAGCTCTTCTAATTTCCTTATAACCTCTGACTTTTTAGCCACAATATCAAAAGACTTCAAAAAGAATATAAATGTTACTGTAACTCTGGGAGAATCCTATATAGATAATAAGATTAATTATCTGAATGTGAATGCAGGACCCTTATTTTTGCCAGTATATAATATAACCAACCTGACCGGCATTCCGCGTTTGGGACAATATAAAAAACACGCCAGAAAACTGGGATACTTTGGAGATGCAACAATCGGGTATAGGAATTTTGCGTTTTTGCACGGCTCATATAGAATGGATATAGATTCCAGGTTATCCAAGTCCAATCGGTTTATCCCATATTATGATATTGATGGAGCCCTTGTACTGAGCGATATGTTCCCTTCTATAGCCAGCGGTCAGATTCTTAATTACTTAAAGATCAGAGCTGCGCATTCATTAACGGGTAATGCCTCTTCCCTGGGTGGTGGTTCCTCCAATATTGCAGACGGTGCATATGCCACAGAGCCGACGCTCAGTGCTGCTCCGGGCTTTCCATTCAATGGGTTGGGAGGTTACCTTTTGAATACTACAATAGCCAATCCGAATATCAGGCCGGAAGTGATAACGGAAAATGAAATAGGTATTGAATTAGCTTTTTTGCAAAATAGGATCTCATTGGTTGCAGATGTTTATAAGCAAAAATTAAAGGATGGAATTGTATATTCCAATACGGCCAGCTCTACCGGTTTTTACCGGTCCCTGATAAATGCTGCCAGTACTGAAACCAATGGATTCGAAGCGGACTTGAATGCAACTATCATTGCATCCAGTGCTGTAACCTGGAAGGCAGGGATGAATTACACCCATATTCAAAGCAAAGTACTTTATATCAACGGGGATCTACAATCCATTAATTTAGGAGGTAATTCTTATGCGGTAGTTGGTCAGCCCTATCCGGTTATAGAAACAAACGATTGGCTAAGGGATCCTTCGGGACATGTAATCGTTGATCCTATTACAGGAAACCCAAGTCCTGATCCAAATTTAAAAATACAGGGAAATGCAAGTCCAAAAGACTTTCTCGGATTTAATACCAATGTGACCTGGAAGGGGTTCACATTAAGCGCTACTGCAGATTACAGAGGAGGATATAAAGTCTTTAATGCATTGGGCGAGACCATGACTTTTACAGGCATTAGCCCGGTAACAACAGCCACCGGCCGGCAGCGTTTTGTATTCCCAAATTCAGTCGTAGATGAGGGAGAGGGAAATTATGTTACAAACACCAATATAACTACCGATGACTCTGGTTATAACTTCTGGGGAGGGTCTTATCTGAATATCGGATCTAATTATATTACCAGTGGAGCATTCTGGAAATTAAGAGAAGTGGTTCTGAAATATGATTTCCCTAAACAATGGTATTCAAGGGTATCAGTATTCCAGGATATCAGCTTCGCCTTATCAGGCAGAAACCTGATCATGCTGAGACCAAAGACAAATATCTGGACTGATCCTGAGTTTAATGATAATACAAGTAATGCGGTGGGAACAAATTCGGTTAATCAGGCGCCACCGACACGGATATTCACTGCTACCTTATCTCTTGTCTTTTAATAATTTTTGAATTCAAAACTTATCATCATGTGTAAAAAAATAAAAATATTAAAGATATCAATTCTCCTGGCTGCCCTGATATTGATGGGTTCCTGTAGAAATAGTGATTTTGATATCAATAGCCCAAACCCAAATCAGCCCTCCTCGGTGCCACCCAATTATGTATTATCGGCTGCGTTAACTTCATCAGCAAGTCGGGTATTGGGAGGTGAAACAACTTTTGCGAATTTTTGGATGGGCTATTGGGCTCCTTATGGAGAGCAATCCCCTTCTGTCCTATCCTACAATCTCACAAGTGATACTTATGCCTCTAATTGGGATAACACTTACATAACTCTGGAGAATTACAAGTTTATTGAAGATCAGTCTGCATCTCCAGGTATGGCATATTTTCGCGCTATAGCAAAAATAATGAAGGATTTTCATTTTCAGCGATTGGTGGATTTATATAATAATGTGCCTTACACTGAGGCATTGTCAGCGACGAACACTTTTCCAAAATATGACAACGCCACTACCATTTATAAGGACCTCGTTGTTCAACTGGATTCTGCCATTGATATTATTAGAAACGCCGATGTTTTAACAGCTGAGAACCCGGGTTCCAATGATGTGATGTTCCATGGAGATATGGACCAGTGGATTAAATTCGCGAATACCCTGAAATTGAAAATTCTGATGCGCCAGACCCAAAGCTCCGGAGGGCCGGAATATATACAAAGCAACCTGAGCGGAATGTCAACTGATGATTTTATTGGCGCAGGAGAAGACGCCGGCGTAAACCCCGGATATTCGAATTCATCCAGGGATCAACAAAGCCCTTTATGGCAAAATGTAGGATATAATACCGACGGGTCTCCAAACGGCGGTTATCTATATACACGGGCCAACAGCTATGCTGTAGATTTCTACCTTGCCACTAATGACACACTCAGAATAAAACAATTTTATGCCCCTAATAGTGACGGGGTGTTCCGTGGACGCGCATTTGGCAGCAGCGATGTAGGACAGGGAGGAAATACCATATCGGGTTTTGGTCCGGGAATTCTTCAGGCCGCCTCAATGGATGCCTATATTCTGCCTGCTTTTGAAAGCCTGTTTATTCAGGCCGAAGCTGCACAGAGAGGATATATTACAGGTGATCCGATTGCTTTATTTAAAGCAGGGGTTACTGAGTCCTTCCGCGTATTAGGCGTGCCTGATTATCAAAATGCCGCACAGGCATTATTTTCCCAACCCAGTGATAAGGTAAACATTGATATATCGTCTAATATGATTAACACAATCATTCTTCAAAAATGGGCCGCCCTGAATGCCTACGACCCTCTGGAGGCCTACTGTGACTGGAGAAGACTCGGAATACCGTCAGACCTTCCCGTCTCTGTGTATCCCGGAACAACGGCTACTCATATTCCTTACAGGTTGTTGTATCCAACAACTGAATTCAATTATAATTCGGAAAATGTGAATGCCCAGGGAAATATTAACCAGTTTACTTCTAAAATATTTTGGATGCCTTAAACCAGAAAATTAATTAAATATGAAAAAAATATATATCTCTTTGCTGACCTTGATAATGTGTGTATTTTCGGCCTGTTTGAAAGACACACCCGCTGTTGATTTTAGTACTGTAGGCACAATTATTGAAATATTACCGGTTAATGGCGGAGGCCTTGAAAATTTCACGGCCGCGGAATTGAATTTCGAACCGACCGATGATACCTATACTGCTGACATCGTATTGAACATTGCTTCCCCTGAACGTTTAAGTAAAAATCTGACCATAACCATGGAAGTGGATGATGCTCTCAGGAGTGCCTACAATTCAGCAAATCAAGATCAATATGATGCAATGCCGGACTCTACATTTTCCTTTCCGGTTAATTCAGGAACTATTGCGGCTGGTCAACGGTTAGATACTTTGCATGTATATTTCTATCCATCCAAGATAGATATAACAAAAAATTATATGTTGCCTGTCAGCATTAAAGACGCGCAGGGAGAAACCATCAGCGGTAATTTTGGATCGATTTATTTTCATGTAATTGCGAAGTGAACCACGATGAAACCTAAAACTTCTTCCCTATTCTGATTATTTTTTATGATGGTATCAATTTAACCCGGAATGGCGAAGTTTTCAGCAGCACTAAATATTTTGAACTTGCCGGATATTTTTGCTTAATCTTTACATTTCGAAACCTCACCGGATGAAGCCAGACTGAAAGACGACAAATATAAAATGGTTTACAACCTGCTCGTCCGGGATTTTGTATCCTTTTCTGACTTAATATGGTTATAAAACCACTTTTTCGGAATTATGCTTGTTCAGTCAGCTATTTCATATGTAACAATACATAGTGCCAAATTGCTTTTTCGTGAATTTATCGATCTGGTAAAATCAGTAGAAACATTTCTTAGTCTGCAAATGGCAATCATTTAAATTGGGATAGCCCTTTGGCTGATAATACTTTGAGGAAAACCAAAAATTCTATTTCGTAAAACACTATTGTTATAACAATCCTGAGAATTTCAAAGCCATAAAAACAATACAAGAAAAACAGGCAAAAACAGATAACCAGTTCTATACGTATTGTTCCGGGATCATCGGAGGAATTTTGCAATTAGATACCTCCGAATTTCAACTGAATTACTACGGAAGTTTGACGAGCAAAGTGAGTCACTTCCGCATTGCGGGAACGACTGAATTACCACGAATTAAGTTACACACTATACTTTTCAATTAATTGTTTCTCTTTTTCTTGTCTTAAGCCAGAGTAAAAAGCCTGAAATCAGGATAAACATGACAAAAATACCTGTAAGTGGAACAATAAGTACATAAAAGTCCCCGGTTATAGACTGGTAGATTCGTCCTGTATGAATTTCCAAAGCCACATTCCACAAAGAAATCGGGGCTGCATCGATTATATTATCGGGTAAACCTGCAAATCTCTCAGGGCTATTTATACTTACTGCACCGTTGTTGTAATCGAAAAAATACTCCTGATTTTGATAATCATGAGTGTAGCCTGAAACCAGGAAATCACCAATTGGCCGACTATTAGCTGCCGGGGCCGCATATGGCTGTTTCTTAATGTAATCGAAAACTTCACCTGTTTTTGAGTTCCATGTAAAAAGTCCTTCAAAGGAACCGACTAGATATTTATATGGTCCCATTTTTTCAAATACGTTTACACCCATAATACTAGCTGGTGGCTGATACCTGAATTGCTTGAGCTCAGTTCTGAAATTGTCATCAGAATAATAGAAACCATCCATTGTGATAACAATAATTCTATTGATCTCTTTATCATAATAAATCCTGCGCAACTGATCAAACCAGGGATTTGGAGTTGCAAGTTCCGTATAGGGGATCTTTCCAACCCTGGAATCGCCGATAAAAGCCAGAAGAGGGGGCCGCAGAAACATCCCTGTTGTAGTGTTTAACAGAAGAATAGCTAAAGTGATCCAGCCGATTTTATTATGCCATTTTATATTCCACCGATTAGAATTCTTTATTTTTGCTTTGACTTCGG
Source organism: uncultured Bacteroidales bacterium (assembly GCA_963789465.1). Taxonomy (GTDB): domain Bacteria; phylum Bacteroidota; class Bacteroidia; order Bacteroidales; family VadinHA17; genus LD21. The sequence goes on along the minus strand of CAWBLL010000012.1, from coordinate 10,978 downwards.
CCGTTTTAATATTCTTCTTTAAGATAACCCTGTTTACAAAAATCACAAAACCTGTTATTGTAAGAAAGGCAAAGACAAGACCTGCAAAATCGACAATTAATTTACCCGCTATTCCATATATTTCACCGCTGTGAATCACCCACAAAGTTTTAAATAAGCCGGATTTATTATCATAATTTTCGGAGGGAGGAAGCTGTGAGACTGTAAAATTGGAAAGATTGGTGGATTTTAATATCCCGGAGCGGGTTAAAATTAAAATGGTATCCTGCTTTTGAATAATATCAACAATGTTTTTCTCTTTTACAGGCAGGGGTATGGAATTCCATTTGTTTTCGTTGTAATCATATCTGAAAAGACCCGACAAAGTTCCGGCAAGCAGCTTATTGCCCGTAGTCCTGAGTACCTGAAAAATCTTGCGATTGTCAATGCCTTTCGGAAATCCCGTATTGAAATTTTTGAATTCGGAAAAACTGCTGTCTGTCAGCCAGATCCCAATGTTTCCGTAAATAAATATGCTGTCAGCTGAAATTTTTAAGGTTGCCTTTACAGCGGCATTATTCCAGTTCCGGTACCTGTACTCTTTAGGGAGCAGCTTCCTGTTGACATCAATAAATGATAATTCACTGCGATGGTTAAGGATTATGCCTGAAAAGACAAAACCAAGTATTATAAAACCAAATATTAGTCCCAGCCATTTATGGTATTTTCTGAAAAACTTTATCATATAAAATAAGAAGTTTTATTTTCCGGTCCGGATTAGAACATAAAAACCAGATAAGTCAACCGGTGTTACTTATAAGCGGCTGAATTTTAATAATTACTGACAGGCTATCCTGATCTCTTTTGCAATGCGCTGGTGATTAACACTATCTGACTATGCAGGTAATGTTATAGTTTTGATTTTTGCAACAAGATCATGAACTTTATTACTTCAAATATATAATCTTAAGTTCTTTTAGTAATTTATGATATTCTTCGTGTTTTCCCAGACCTATTTTTTCAGTTTCCAGTTTTTCAAAATCATCTGATAATTTTGATTGTTCTGATTCATTTAAAACTTTGTCAGCCATCATAAAAAGTATGTTGTTTTCTTTTTCAATATGACCTCTGAGCAGTTCTACATAATCCCTGGAGCCTGAAATTATCTTAGTAATTGCATGTTTATTATTGCTTTTATATTCATTGAAGGCACTACTTATCGATTTGATATGCTCTCGTCCGAGCTGATGCTCACTAAGCATCACTGCAATAGGGCCGCCTTCTTTAGGCAACCCGTGAACTTTCAAATCGGGAAACAGAATGTCTTCTTCCTTGCCATGATGGCATTTATCAACAAATACTTTGAGAAAATCGAGGATTTTCTCAAAATGATTTATGTTTAACTCTTTGTCATTTTCTAAAGTATTGCTGATGTTATCCATAATATTAAGCATCAGCTTAATTCCTTCATGTTCATCTTTTAATTGTTGAGTAGCTTTCATTTTTTACCTCCTATTTCCTATTAATTAGCCTGATTTTCTTTTTCTTCTTTATTTATTGACCATCCGGTCTTCAGCCCGATCACGAACCAGGCGAGGGCAAGCGCACCAACAGTAAATACTGTGTCGCCAATTATCCTTAACCATCGGAGTGTTTGCATTCCGGAACCCTGCATAAATTCATCTGATCGGGCGTACCACATACCATATTTAATACTTGCTATTGTTTGAAGAACCCCAACAGGCAAAATACTTATAAGCACCATCAGCATCAATCCTATGTTAAGCGACCAGAAGGAGACGCTTATTATTTTATCTTTCCAGACATATTTGCTGGTAAGACCCTTAAGTACAAATAGCATCAACCCGATTCCCAACATGCCATAAACACCGAAAAGGGCTGTATGACCATGAACAGGAGTTGTATTAAGTCCCTGCATATAGTATAAAGCTATGGGGGGATTTATCAGAAATCCGAATAAACCAGCTCCAACCAGATTCCAGAAGCTTACAGATATAAGGAAATAGATTGGCCACTTGTATGTTTTAACCCACTCGGTAGCTCTGCTGAGCATTAAATTATGATAGGCCTCGAACCCGATAAGAACAAGCGGAACTACTTCCAGCGCGCTGAATGAAGCACCTAGTGCAAGAACTGCTGTAGGGGTACCTGCAAAATACAGGTGGTGGAAAGTACCTATTATTCCTCCTGCCAGGTAAACTATGGTAGCAAACAAAACACCGGTGGTTGCGTATTTAATATTCAGCAAACCCATTCTGACAAAGAGAAAAGCTGCAATGCAAGTGGCAAAAACTTCAAAGAATCCTTCCACCCATAAATGAACTACCCACCAGCGCCAGTACTCTGCTATTGACAAATGAGTGTGTTGTCCCCATGTTAATCCTGCACCATAAAACACCGCAATAGCTATGGATGCGACCAGGAAGAGTGCTAATAACTGTTTGTTCTCAGATGGTTTTTTCAATGCCGGTAAGAGAGCACGAAACATTAAAATAAGCCATATTATAAGACCAATGAATAAAAATGCCTGCCAAAATCTGCCCAGATCAACATATTCATAACCCTGATGCCCAAAATAGAAATTAGTGGTAAATCCAAGTTTTTGCATTACACCCATCCATTCACCGATAAGCGATCCAACAACTATTATTAATAGTGCAATAAAAAGAAAATTCACACCAAGCCGCTGGTATTTCGGCTCCACACCTGATACTGCCGGAGCTATGTATAATCCTGTAGCAAGCCATGATGTTGCTATCCAGAAGATTGCAATCTGAACGTGCCAGGTGCGCGAAACGGCATAAGGGAGAATTGTATCTAGCTTAAGCCCGAAAAAACCTTTACCCTCAACACCATAATGGGCTGTAATTACACCGGCCATTATTTGTACCAGTATCAATGCTGTTACTATCCAGAAATACTTTAATGTGGCTTTCATTGATGGTGTTGGGTGAAGGCCTATGAGAGGATCGTTTTCGGGAAGTTTTGATTTATCGAGCTCCTCAGATTTAAAACGGGCATGATAGTATGCAAGCAATCCAATACCTATTAAGAGCATAATTATGCTGACGCCTGTCCACAATATGATACCTGGTGTAGGAACATTTCCAATCGTTTCATCGGGAGGCCAGTTATTAGTATATGTAATTGTCGTACCGGGTCTTTCGGTAATACATGCCCAGGAAGCCCAGAAGAAAAAGGCATTCATGTCTTTCATCCTTCCCTGATCTTTGATAGAATTGGCAGGAATAGCATAAGCCTCTCTTTCTTTCTCAAGGGCGGGGTCATTCATGAAGAGACCTGTATAATGAGTGCAGTTAGCCTTTATAGCTTCAGTGATATCTCTGCTTACAGTAATATTACCCGTTTTACTGTCATAAGTATTTTTGCGGAGAACATTCTGCAACCGGGCTTTTAAGGCAGCCTGTTTTTCGGCGTCAAGATTGCCGAAACCGGAATTATAGTCTTTTTCAGCCCAACTATCCAGCAGATAAACAGATTCTTTATGCAGCCAGTCGGCTGACCAGTCTGGTGCAACATAGGCTCCATGACCCCAAACAGTTCCTACCTCCTGTCCGCCAATAGATTGCCAGACATTCTGCCCGTCTTCAATCTCCTGTTTTGTAAAAATGGTGTTGCCGTCTTCAGAAATTACCTTTTCGGGTATGGGAGGTTTCTGTCTGTAGATCTCATGACCATAAAAACCAAGGATTGAAAAACAGACAACCAGGATAGATATAAATGTGATCCAAAGATTTCGTGATTTCATGCTCTGATAATTTATATGTTGGTTTATAAAATTCTGGCCTTTTCCGGAGGATTTGGAGTCTTAACCACAAGAACCCTCAGCAGTCCATTGCTTTCATTATACCAGCAGTGAGGAATTTTGGCAGGACTGTCTATATATGTGTCTTTCTTAACCTCCTTTTTTTCATCACCGATCTCAACAATTCCGATACCTTCCAGTACATAAAAAAATACATCAACAGACGTAATGTGTTTCTTTAACTTTTCACCTGGCCTTAATGTAATGTGTACAGCCTGTACATAGTCGTTTTCATGAAACTTTTTAGTTTCTATTCCGTGAGGGTTGGGACTCGCCGGAATGTTATTCATTTCTTCTGCTTTCATATGGCTGGAATTAAATAATTTCCAATAAATTATGGATGATATATACTTATGATGGTTTAATAAGTGTTTTAAGAGTGTTAATTAAAACACTCCCTCTTTTCCTGAGATCAAAACTGAAGCCCGACAGGCTCCATTGAGTAACTGTGAGCCGGATACTACCCAATATAATGAATGCCAGTTGTTCACTTGGCACATCTTTTCTTATCTCTCCACTGTTTTTACCTTCATCAATAATATTTATGAATATTGACTTTGCCCTCTCCATTATAGTAAAAATCTTAGCATACAGGGACTCTTCATTTTTATAAAGTCCGTCCGATAAAATTACAATGGCATATGGGGGATTTTGAGAAAATAGTCTAAACTGGCCTGATATCATTTTCTCTATCTTCTCAGATGAACTGATATCCGATTTGTTCATATTTTCATAGTTAGCAGTAATATGAGAACTCAGAAAGTCCAGCAGAGTTTCAATTATTTCGGTTTTGCTTTTAAAATGTCTGTATAAAGCAGATTCTGCAACACCTATTTCTGTGGTAAGTTTTTTAATTGTAAGAGCCTGGATGCCTCCTTCCCCAATGAGCTTAATGGCTGCATGTATTATTTCTTCCTGCCGTTTGCTTAATTTGTCTATCATAAAAAGTGAGTGAATGTTCACCCACAAAAATACTATTTTTTTTTATTATACAAATAGTCTAAAGAAAAATATTACAAAATAATTATGCGTTTCGGGAAAATTGGGGAAGGACAGTTAAGTGGGCAGGGTGTAATCTTAAAGTTAAGTTGTCAAGGCGGCAAAGTACCTTATAAGCTCCTGTTAAATAAAGTTAAATTTTAGTTAACACTGTTAACAATTACACCGAATACATTTATATTTACCCGATTTTTTGATAAATATAAAAGGTATGGATAAAAAACCTGAAATTATAATAAAGGAACCCATTGGCCGCATGATGGGAAATATCAGCAGGATGTTCCTGGCAAATCTGCACCTTAACCTTACCGGGCTCGATATAAAACGCTCATATTTTCCTCTTCTGGTCATTGAAGCCGGTGATGGTAAGCTCATTCAGCAAGACCTTGCCGAAATTTTATCGTGTGATAAAGTACAGGTTGTGAGAATTATCAACTATTTGTCTTCAAATGGCTATGTTGAAAGGGGTCAAAGCCTTAACGACCGCCGGAAATATAATCTTAAAATAACCAGCAAAGCAAAAAAACAGCTCCCCGGAATTAAAAAAGCTATGAAGGATACAACTGAACTCGCGCTGAATGGTTTGGAGGAAAGCAAGATTGATGAGATATACAAACTACTCAGAACAATTGAAAAGAATCTTACATCAGCTACTATAAATTAAATTTACGCGATGAAAAAATTATATAAGAGACTTCTGATTGTAACAGTACTGGCAGCTTGTGTCATACTTGCGTTTACTCTGAGCAAATCGGGGAATATCTTAATGGGATTTTCAAAAGATACCGGGAATTCGAGGAAGCAAAGGCCACAATTAAAGGTTGATGCCTTTGTCGTAAAACCTTCTGTTCTTATTGATGAAATTTCTGTTTCGGGCTCTTTGCTCGCTTTTGAAGAGGTAGAACTTAAGAACGAAGTTGCAGGCCGGGTCGTAAAAATAAACCTGCCTGAAGGTCAGTTTGTAAAGAAAGGAACCTTGCTTGTCAAACTTTTCGATGATGATCTGCAGGCCAACCTTCACAAGCTTCACGCACAGCTGGCAATGCAGGAGCAAATTTATAAAAGGCAAACTGAATTACTCAATGTCAGCGGCATCAGCCAGAACGATTACGAACAGACAGGCTTGCTGGTCAATTCAATAGAGGCGGACATTGAAGTTCAGAAAGTACTTATCCGTAAGACCGAAGTATTAGCCCCCTTTGACGGGGTTATTGGTCTTCGCAACATAAGTGTGGGGGCTCAGGTCACTCCTTCAACCCTTCTGGCTACAATCAGGAGCGAAAATAACCTGAAGCTCGATTTTAGCGTACCAGAAAAATACAGCATTGAGATCAGACCGGGAATGAAGATAAATTTTACCATGAGCAACGAGGAAAAACAGTATGAGGCTACGGTTATGGCCACAGAGGAGGGCATTGATCCCATGACACGAAATCTGAAGGTCAGAGCCATTGTGCATAACCAGTCAGATCATCTTCTCCCGGGAACATATACAGATGTAAACCTTAGGCTTAATGAACATAAAAATGCACTGATGATACCTACACAGGCAATTATTCCACAGGAGGAGTATAAGAGTGTTATCATGGCAAAGAAAGGTGTTGCACATTTTGTATCTGTAAAAACAGGAGCCAGAAGGGCTTCAGATATCGAGATAACCGAAGGCCTGAATCCCGGCGATACAATAATTACAACAGGTATCCTCTTTCTCAGGGAAGGAACGCGGCTGGCCTATTCCACGATTAAAGCTGATTCAATATGACAATTTCCGATATTGCCCTTAAACGTCCGGTAGGCTCAGTAGTATTGAGCCTCATCATTGTATTGATGGGAGCTGTAGGGTATACGTTTCTGGGTGTCCGTCTTTATCCGGCTATCGATCCGCCCGTTATTACTGTACAGGCTTCCTACACCGGGGCCAATGCAGAAATTATAGAATCTCAGATCACCGAACCGCTTGAGAAATCAATAAACGGGATAGAGGGCGTTAAATCCATCTCTTCACAATCAGCAATCGGCAGCAGCAACATAACTGTGGAATTCAACCTTGGTGCTGATCTGGAGAAAGCTGCAAATGATGTCAGGGATAAAGTATCTCAGGCTGTGAGAAACCTGCCGCAGGATATGGATTCTCCACCAACTGTGACTAAAGCTGATGCCAACAGCGATCCGATCATAATGCTGATTGCCAGGAGCAGTAATATGAATGACATTGAATTAAGCGATTATGCTGAAAATGTTCTACTTGAAAAACTTCAGACCATCCCGGGTGTAAGTTCCGTTGTAATTTACGGACAACAAAAGCCGGCTATGAGATTGTGGCTTGATCCTAAAAAACTATCTGCATATAGTCTGACTGCTTCAGATATCAATACTGCACTGGCCAGGGAGAATGTAGAAATGCCCGGAGGCAAAATCAGGGGAAATGCCACAGAGCTTATAATAAAAACATTTGGGCGTCTTGAATCCGAAGATGATTTCAACAACCTCATTATCAGACAGACTGACAACCAGATTATCAAGTTGAGAGATGTTGGGGAGGCAATCCTGGGGCCCCAGAACGAGGAATCGGGTGCAAGAATAAACGGTGTGACCGGTGTCGTACTCGCCCTGATCCCTCTACCGGGTGCAAATGATATACAGATTGCCGATGAATTTTACAGGCGTCTCGATCAGATCAGGGAAAATGCCCCAAAAGGCATGGAACTGGTCATCGGTCGCGATAAATCTATTTTTGTAAGGCAATCTGTCAATGATGTTTTGGAAACACTTTTCATTGCGATCACTCTTGTCATAATAATCATTTTCCTCTTCTTCCGCAACTGGGTAATTGCCTTGCGGCCTCTTATAGATATCCCTGTATCACTTATCGGGACCTTTTTCATCATGTATATTTTTGGTTATTCGGTCAATGTGCTGACCCTTCTTGGCATAGTACTGGCGACAGGACTGGTTGTGGATGACGGGATCGTGGTTACTGAAAATATATTTAAAAGGATTGAAAAGGGGATGGACAAATGGCAGGCTGCATTTGAAGGAACACGTGAAATTTTCTTTGCTGTTGTCTCGACTTCACTTACCCTGGCAATAGTATTCATACCGGTTATATTTTTACAGGGATTTACCGGAAGGTTGTTCCGGGAGTTTGGAATAGTGGTCGCCAGTGCGGTTCTGATTTCGGCACTCGTATCGCTCACCCTCACCCCTGTTCTTAATGTCAAGCTGGGCGGATATGCAGCCCACCATACAAAGTTTTATAATGATACTGAACCCTTCTTCAGGGGGCTTGAAAAAGGATACAGACGGATCCTGAGTTATTTTATTGTCAATAAATGGATAGCTTTCGCAATTTTAGGGATATGCGTTATTTTGATCGTGACTCTGTCCCGCACCCTGAAATCAGAACTTGCTCCGCTTGAAGATCATAGTTATATCCGGACATCGCTTACTGCACCGGAAGGAACCGAGTACGCCACTACCCAGAAAATTATTGATAAAATTGCACTCATTAGCAGGGATACTGTTCCTGAATCTGATTATGTACTTGCACGCTATGGAGGAGGATCAAGCGCCAGTGTGAACAGCGGTTTTATAGTCACATTTCTCAGGGATCCCACCCAGAGGAAAGCTTCGCAGCAGGAGATATACGACAGACTGTCAGGAATCTACAAAACAATACCCGACGCAAGGATTATTGCAAGCCAGGAACCCACTATCTCCACTTCATTTTCAAGAGGATTACCGGTACAGTTCGTATTGCAGAACCTCGATTTTGAAAAACTCAGGAAGGTTCTTCCCGAATTTCTCGATGAAGCCTCAGACAGTCCTGTTTTCAGCAATGTTGATGTGGACCTGAAATTTAACAAACCTGAACTGAATATAAGGGTTGACCGGCTGAAAGCCACCAGTCTGGGAGTAAATGAAAGAGATGTATCAGATGCCCTTAACTACGCATTCAGCGGAGGGAGAACAGGCTATTTCCTGAGGAATAACAAGCAATATTATGTTATAGCCCAGGTTGCACGCGAGGACCGAAATATCCCTACTGATATCTCTACATTGTATGTACGGACAAATACAGGGAGCATGATCCAGCTGGATAATCTTGTCAGGATAGAGGAGAATAGTAATCCGCCAACATTATATCATTATAATCGCTATAAATCAGCCACAGTCTCGGCTAACCTCGCGAGCGGAAGGACACTTGGTGAAGGAATTGCCGAAATGCAGAAAATAGCAGGCAAGCTGCTTGACAGGAGTTTCACAACCGCCCTCGCCGGAACCTCACGAGACTATGCGGAGAGCAGTTCAAATATCTCATTTGCACTGGTGCTGGCACTTTTGCTCATTTATCTTATCCTTGCAGCTCAGTTCGAAAGTTTCAGAGATCCATTCATAATTATGCTTACGGTTCCTATGGCAATTGCCGGAGCCATGCTCTCTCTGTGGCTCTTCAGACAAACCCTGAATATCTTTTCGGAGATCGGGATGATCCTTTTAATTGGTATTGTAACAAAAAATGGTATCCTTATTGTCGAGTTTGCCAATCAGATGCGTAAAACCGGGATGAGTAAAAGAGTAGCAGCTTTTGAAGCCGCTGCAGCACGTTTTCGTCCGATATTAATGACATCACTGGCAACAATATTCGGAGCACTCCCGATAGCCCTTGCGCTTGGCGCCGGCGCACATAGCCGCATCCCACTGGGAATAGTCGTAGTAGGTGGACTGCTCTTCGCTTTAATACTTACTCTGTTTGTCATCCCTGTAACCTATATTGTTATGTCAGGGCAAAAAAAATCATAATGACTGATCCCGGCTATCACAAAAGAAATATTATGAGATTCAGATTGATGCTTTTATTATTAATGATATTTACCATTGGTAAGGCACAAGACAAACTTACTGTTGAAGAGGCAGTAAATACTGCTCTAAAGTACAATTTCGATATACTTGTCGCACACAACGACGCAGATATTGCAAAGGCCAACAATACTCCGGGTAATGCAGGTATGCTTCCCACTGTCCAGGTTACCGGCTCAGGAAACTATTCGGTCAGTAACTCGGAACAGAAACAATCTTCAGGTATACGTAATACATACCCATCTCTTGAATCCACTGCAATTGGTGCTGGTACACAATTATCATGGAAACTTTTTGACGGGGGAAAGATGTTTGTTACTAAAAACAAGCTTAAGGAAATCGAGACTCTTGGTGAATTGCAGTTCAGGGACAGGGTATTACAGACTTTGTACAATGTGATTTCTGCCTACTATGATGTGGTGAGGCAGAAACAACAGCTGAATTCAATTAATGAGTCGATGCATTACAATGAGGAGCGCGTTAAAATAGCACAGGCAGGATTCAATGCAGGTTCATTAATGAAGACTGATCTCCTTCAGGCCAGGATCGATCTCAATGTTACTCTGGAGAATTCTATAAATCAGCAATATAATATAGATGCTGCTAAAAAATACCTGAATGAACTCCTAGGCAGAGGAAATAATAATCAATACGATGTTGTAGATTCCATACCTCTGAACTATACTCCCGACAGTGAGTATTTGCTTCAGAAGCTTGATTCTGCCAATACTACTATTCTCTCTTATCAGAAACAGTCAGATATTGCAAGGTTATCTCTCAGAGAATCCAACAGAGCATATTCCCCGGCATTAAGTCTTAATGGCGGTTATTATCTGAATCAGGCAAATAATTCGGCAGGATCGGTATTAAACAGCCGTTCCTACGGACCACAAATTGGAGGTTCTCTCGTCATACCAATTTTCAGCGCCGGGGAGAACCGGAGAAAGATAACCACAGCCAGGATTGAAGTTCAATCGGCTGACTATGACCTTCAGAATATCAAGCTGCAGGTAAATACTGATCTTCAGAATGCCCTTACAAGTTTCGAAAATCAGAAGAGATTATTGCAGATTGAAAAGGATAATAATGAACTTACCAGGGAGAATCTGTTAATCAGTCTTCAGCGACTCAGGCTGGGACAAACAACCTCCCTTGAGGTACACCAGGCCCAGGAAAACTTTGTGCTGTCGAGTACGCGACTGATTAATTTCGAATATAACCTTAAGATTGCTGAGACAAGGCTAAAGCAACTGATAGCAGCCCTCTAGGGATCGCATTATGAAAGCTATCGGA
>CAWBLL010000011.1:0-27502 GCA_963789465.1 uncultured Bacteroidales bacterium | reverse complement strand
TTCATACCTTTTCAGTTGTTTATGAGAAACATCTTTGGCAGAACACTTTAACTATCCTGTAACCTTATAACAATCATTAAATATAATTAGTTCGCTATAAACTTTTTTCTCTGTCCCTTAGCAGTTTACGTCTCTGCACCCTGAGATTTCTTGTATAGATCACAAAATACATAACAGGTATAAGGACCAGTGTCAGAAAAGTAGCAAAGCTGAGTCCGAATATTATTGTCCATGATAGGGGGCCGAAGAACATGACATTATCTCCACCGAAATGCAGATGCGGATTCAGGTTGCTTAGCAGGGTTGCGAAGTTGATATTCATCCCGATTGCAAGCGGGATAAGTCCGAGAATAGTTGCAGTGGCCGTAAGAACTACTGGTGTAATACGTGTTTTTCCGCCTTCGATTATGGCCTGTCGTGTTTTCAATCCCTGGAGCTTCAATACATCGGTAAATTCAACCAGCAGTATTCCGTTCCTGACAACAATTCCTGCCAGTGCAACAATGCCCATACCAGTCATTATAATGGAAATGGTCATTCCGAATATCATATACCCGAGAAGCACGCCAATAAGGCTGAACACAACTTCCGAAATGATAATCAAAGCTTTGCCCATAGAGTTGAACTGAGTAATGAGTATGAACATAATAAGGAACAAGGAGAGGATCATTGCCTTTGAAAGAAATATCATAGATTCCTGCTGGTCTTCCTGTTCTCCGCCCGACATTCGGATATCCACATTATAGGATTTTGAAAACGAAGGCAGTGCCTTACGAAGCCTGGCATTGATAATGTTGGCATTAAACCCGTCAAGAACGTTTGATGACACTGTGATCACCCTTTTGAGATTCAGCCTGTTGATCTGGCCATAGCTGTTCACATAATCTATGTATGCGACAACTGAAAGAGGGATCTGCCGTAATGTTCCGGAATTCATGTCCCGATATGTAATGGTGAGGTTCAGCAGTTGCTCTATATCCTTGCGCTGATCCTCCTTAAAGCGAAGAATTATAGGATACTGGTCCTCTCCCTCACGGAATTTGGACACCTCTTTTCCAAGCTGACCTGTGCGGATAGCATCACCCACTGTTGCAGCACTTATCCCCTCAATGTTTGCCCTTTCACGATCGAGATTTATAATGATCTCCGGCTTGGTTGAGGCAAAATCGGATTTCAATTCCTCAATTCCTCCAATCTGAAGGGAATCCACAAACCTGATGAAGCGCTCTGAGGTAGACGCAAGTTCAGCCAGATCTTCTCCTGCTATTTCAATATTGATCGGCTTGCCGGTGGGAGGGCCCATTTTTGTTTTATCCACCACTATTTCTGCGCCAGGGATATCCTTTAACGCCTCTCTCATCCCGTTCATATAGACACTTGTACTCTGACCTTTTCTGTCTTTATACTCCACAAAATTTACAGCAATCTTAGCCAGGTTTGACGATTTGCTGGAATTGTCAAAATTGTTGTCAGAGGCAAGAAATGCGACGTTTGTAACAACAGATTCAACTATGGGATTTTTTTCGCCAAGTACTCCCATAATCCTGTGTTCTGCAATGCGGGCGACTGAATCCGTTACATCAAGCTGGGTACCTATTGGCAATTTAATAAATGTATTGATTGTATTTGGTTCATTATCAGGGAAAAATACAACTTTAGGCTTGACGATATTATCCAGAACTATTGTAAATACAAAAAGACCAATCATTCCCCATAGTATATACCAGGGTCTTTTGCCTTTCAATACCCATACGAGAGTATTCTCATATTTCTTTAACATTGCCGGAATGACATGTGACTGAAATCTCCTGAGAACTTTATATCCCCATAAATTATGAGCTAAAAAGGAGATTGCGATAAATATAATGAAATTGGCCACTCCCGGAACTTTCATAAGATAAAAGGGGAGTGCAGAGGCAGCTATCCACGCTGTTGTTTTATAAAGACGCGGCATTGCAACAGGACGGTCTTCGTCATCAAGTTTCATAAAGTCAACTGCAAAAACCGGGTTGAATATGTAGGCGACGATTAGCGATGCAAATAGGGTGATAATAAGAGTAACAGGAATAAAGACCATGAATTTGCCTACTACCCCCGGCCAGAAGGCAAGAGGGAAAAACGGTGCGAGGGTGGTGAGTGTACCAGAGAGTATAGGAACGAATACCTCACCTGCAGCGGATTTTGCTGAGTGGGCAATATCCATCCTTGTTTTTCTGTGAATACGATGTGTATTTTCTATCACAACGATGGCATCGTCTACAACAATGCCGAGCGCAAAAATAAATGCGAACATAACCAGCATGTTCATTGTGAAGCCGATCCATGGGAGAACTATATATGCAATTGCCATGGATAATGGGACCGAAAATCCTACAAAGATTGCGTTTACCAGTCCCATGAAGAACATCAGAACTATTACCACGAATATAAAACCGAGTATAATGGTATTGTTAAGCTCATTGACCGTATTACGTGTATACCGTGACTGGTCGCCGGTAACCTGGACCGTAAGGTTGGACGGGAGCTTGGTCTTTTGCATATCAGTAATAATAGCTTTAATCTGGTCCGAAGCATCCAGGAGATTCTGCCCGCTTTTCTTAATGACATTAAGGGTAACGACATTTTTCCCGTTATACCTTGCGTAGTTTTCAGGCTGATGAAATCCGTCTCGTGATTACTGCTATATCCCTCAGCTTGATAAGAGCACCGCTGGCAGTGTTTATCACAATATTCTTTATCTCGTCGATATCCTGTACTTCTCCTACAACCCTGATTGAGCGGCTCATTCCCTGGAGGTCGATATTGCCACCTGAAACGGTCATATTATTGAGGCTCACAGCCTGGTCAACATCCCTGAAGGTGAGACTGGCAGCCTTCATTTTGTACATATCGATATCTATCTGAATCTCCCGGTCAAGGGCTCCGCCAATTTCGACCCGTGTAATCTCCTTAAGGCTTTCGATGCGGTCCTGCATATCGTCGGCATACTTCTTGAGACGGTCCAGTGGAATATCACCTGAGAGGTTGATATATTCTATGGGGATTTCCGAAAGGTCAATTTCCATTATGGATGGTTCAATGAAGGAAGGATCGTTTGGCAGATCTTTTTTCGTCTTGTCAACAGCATCTTTTACTCTCTGCTTGGCATCCTTTATTTCAATGCCGGTATTGAATTCAACTATAATGGCTGAAAAGTCCTGAACTGACCGGGAGGTAATCTTCTTGACCCCGCTGATTGATTTTATATTTTTCTCCAGCGGACGTGTAACCAGGTTCTCCATATCTGACGGGGAGGTTCCCGGATATATGGTATTGACATTTATCATTGGTATGATAATTTCGGGAATCTGTTCCTTAGGGATAGTATAATAATTTATTATACCAAAAACCGCTATAATGAACACCAGTACGTAAACGCTTATTTTATTGTCAATTGCCCAGCTGGTTGCAAAAAATTCCTTGTATTTTTTTTCCATGAAAATAGTTTTTATTATCTGATCATGACCGGAGTATGATCAGAACTTATTTAAAATCTGACATATTCACCATCCACGAGCTCCTGATACCCAATAGAAATAACCTTATCGCCAGGATTTAAGCCTTCAACAATTTCGGCGATGCCATTATAGCTTGTTCCTAATTTTACAGGTTGTTTGTATGCTGCGCTGAAATTATCCCTGGGACGTATAACATAGACATAATTGCCTGCTGCATCATTCTGAATAACATTCATTGGAAGAAGTATGGAACTATCAGAATGGTAATCATTTATCCGGATAATTGCTATCATGTTGGCCTTTAAATCCGGCTGATTCGCTGTTGATTTTGGTTTCAATCAGAAAGGTTCTGTTTACGGGGTTGATATAACTGCTCACAAAAGAGACCTGGGTTTCCAGTTCTTTATTGATATCCGGGAAGTGGACGAGGAGTTTGTCTCCTTTTTTTACCTTTTCAGAGTATGCTTCAGAAACTTCTGCTGTAACCTTGAGGTTTTTCAATTCAATTACTCTGTATGCTGCTGCTCTCGGATCAGGAGAAACAACTCCTCCAACTTTTATATTGCACTCTTCAATAGTGCCTTCGATTGGTGATTTGATCTTAAATTTTTCAATTTGCTGCTTAAGCGATTCTATCTGCTGCTTCAGCGATTCCATTGATGTCTTTGACTGCAGATACTGAACCTCGCTGCCTATTTTCTGGTCCCAGAGGCGCTTCTGCTTGTCATACATATCAAGGGCAAACTGATACTGAGTTTCCAGTCCGTCAAGCTGACTGCGGTATTGCTTGTCATCAATCTGGGCCAAAACCTGTCCCTTTACCACATGCTGGCCAACATCAGCGTATTTTGCACTAACTAGTTCCAGGAACTTCCGCAAATACTGCAGCATTCTGGTCACCGTCAAGTTTACCTTGTACCCTGATGAAATGATCGAAAGGTACTTTCTTAATCTCTGTAATTCCTATGAATTTAAATTCATCGGGGTTTGGACCCTCTTTCCCGGCATTTTTTAACTGATCTTCAATGTTCTTAATCTTATCGCTGATCTTCGTTTGCTGTTCTTTTAATTTTGTGAGTTGTGACTGCTTGTCGGTGCTGCATGAAAACACGATGAACAAAACTGCTATACTCCCCGAAATTAATTTGATGGCTTTCATATCTGATTTATGTTAATATTCGATTTTTAATACTTATTATGTCAATTAGTTGCTTTCCAGAATACGGTCAAGTTTTGCTTTGGCATTGAGTAATGTAAGAATTGAGTTGTAATAATTCGATTCAGATGTCAGATACTGGGTCTGATTTTGAGAAAGCTCAAAGCTGGTGGATACACCTTCATGGTATTTTATAAGTGTTTTATCATATACTTTTTTGCTGAGCATAATTCCCTCCTTGCTGGTAATGAAATTTCTGTATGCAGTCTGGTAGGCTCTCAGGGCTGTCTCAAATTCAAGTATCAGACCCTGACCTGCATTATCACGGGTAACCTGTGATTTTTCAAGGTTAAATCTTGCCTGACTGATCCTTGAACTACGCTCCCCACTTGTAAAGATCGGGAAATTCAGTGATACTCCCACAAGATCCTTAACTGCGAAGTTAAACGATGGCTGGTTGGTCTGTTCATGACGACGGTAAAAACCGGAAACTGAAGGCAGCCACGCCGATTGTTCACGCTTCAGGTTTAATGAAGAGAGGTCTACCTGGTCCTTTACTATCTGATAATCCACGCTTCTGTCCAAATTGAAAACCGGCGACATAAGATACTGCATGTTCCCATCACTAATGAATTGCTGGATACTGTCCTTTAAAACTAAAGGCTGGTTGAAATCCATTCCCATCTGGTACTTTAAAAGTTTTACCGAGGTTTCCTGCTGTGCCTCTACAGCTGTTATAAGTCTTTTAAGGTTCGCCAGATTAAGCTTAAGCTGGTCAACATCAGTATCTTCATTAAACCCCTGCTGATTCATTTTAACCATTTCACTATAGGTCTGCTCCATCGAGCCCAGGCTTTCCTGCAATACCTTGATGCTTTCACCAAGGACGAGTATCAGGTAGTAGGTGTCAGCTACAGATTCTTTTGTTTCACCCTCGGTCTTTGCAAGGGCTTTTTCCGAAACCTGCCTTAGTACCTTGAATGCCTGAAGACCTACTATATATTCTCCGCTGAAAATAAGCTGTGAAAGAGTAAAGTCGAATGTGGTATTATTTTTAACACCCAGGGGTATAGATGGTGATTCCTGAAAGGCATTCTTAATATCATTTTTCATCAGGAAGGTATTATCTGGTAATGTATTCGGATCAAGATAGGAGCCGAAGCTTATTTGCGGAATAACAAACTGATGCTGATAATTTGCAGCAAGGCTGAGCTGGGGAAGACCTATTCCTATTGCTTCCCTGATTTGCTTGTCGGCAACTTCAATATCTATTTTGGCCGCCTGAACATTGCGGTTATTCTGAATTGCATATTCCTGAGCTTCCGTGATTGAAAGGCTAATCGGACCCTTAATATCCTGGCCGAATGTTTTTGTGAGAAATCCCAGAATCACAATTATTAAGAAATATTTCCTTGTCAGGTTCATCATATTATTATTTAAAAGTTGTTGTCTTATTTTCTTTCAATTTATTATTCAGGACATCTATTCCCTTTTCTGTTGCTATACCTCTTATGTGATACACCAGAAGTTCCAGAAACAATTTCGATGATGTGAATTCCTCGACTGTAAAGAGATCGTTAAGATGTATGCTTTCAACTCTTGACAAGTATAATTTAGCAATTATCTCTTCATTCAGCTCCGCCCGGTATAAGCCTTCATTCTTACCCTTTTTAAGGTTCTGGAGAACGTAGCTGTAAATCCCCTCTCTCCGTATTGCCACTGCTTTTTGATAGTGGTGCGGATAATACTTTTTGAGGTCATGCTCCGTTGCAGGGTTCTGATCCTTCATTAACCTATTCATGAATTTCGAGATCTCAAATAATTCCTCAATAGAATTGAACCCTGCCTGGAAACATTTGCAGATCTCTTCCTGCCTCAATGCAATTTCATTGTCAATGAATTTGCCAACAAGATCATCTTTGTCAGTAACATACTGGTAAAGAGTCTTTTTAGAAATCCCAAGCTCCGTCGCCACATCATCCATCGTGATACTCTTTATACCATACTTTGTGTATAGGTCACTTACCTTCAGGAGTATATTCTTCAGTTCTTCATTCATGGTGCAAATATAAAAATTAAAAACTCAGGAAACTAATTTACTGTAAAGTGTTTCCATGGTTTATGATAAATATTATTTTCAGGCATCAGGCATCAGGCATCAGGCATCAGGTGTCAGGTGTCAGGCAGAAAGCTCTGGTTAGGGAGCGTCGGAGCTTCAGTCTAAAGTAAAAAGGGGACTCTTCGATGAGATGGAGATATTGTTCAGGATATTGAAAGTCCGTTTATCTTTTTTAAATCAGAATTTAAACCATAAATTGTATTTGCTGTTAACCATTATCAGGTCAAAATTGTCTGGAAAGGGATATGAGTGGAAGACTGTTTGCCATAGGAGATATACACGGATGTTTTGATCCATTCCGTGAGCTGGTTGAACACCGGATTGGTATACGGAAGGAGGACCAGCTTGTTCTTCTGGGAGATTACATAGACAGGGGAACCAACATACGGGAAGTGATAGATTATATTATTGATCTACGTGAAAATGGATATGACATTATTTGTCTGATGGGGAATCACGAGGCTATGATGCTTGAATCAATCAAGAGTGAAAAGGCAAAAGATAACTGGTTTATGAACGGCGGTTATGGAACATTACTCAGCTTTGGGGTTGAATCGGTAAATGAGCTAAGCGCCAAATACCAGACCTTTTTCAGGAGTTTGTCCTATTATTATGTGGCTGATAAGTTCATATTTGTACATGCGGGATTTAACGATAATATTCCGGATCCATTTGAAGATAAATTTCAGATGATATGGTCAAGGAGGGAAAGTTACATGAATCCGGTTTTTGATCAGAAAATTATTGTTCATGGCCATACACCAATACCCCTGAATGTTTGCCGGGAAGAGATCGTGTCGGGCAGCCGTGTTGTAAATATCGACACCGGTTGTGTCTATGGTGAATTGGGCGGATATGGGCATTTAACAGGAATTGAGCTATTTAGCCGTGAACTCTATTCTGTTTAGTATTTCCCTGATTTGCATTACCTTTGGGCAGGCTCAGACCGGACAATACAATGAGCCGCCAGCGCTTCATGAAAAATTTACTTTTAATTATTTCAGGATATCTGCTTCTCAGCGGTTGTATGACATCACGTCTTCACTATTTTGGTGAAACACCAAAACATCCCGGCAAATATCCCACTTTCACTGCCAGAGATTCCCTGAAGGGCTATTTGGACAAATACAGGGCTGCATATCATGTGACATCCTATGATCTTGATCTTACTCTTGACCCCGGGCACAAAAAGCTTGGAGGCGAGGTTGCTATAAATTTCAGGGCACTTGACAAGATAAAGACATTCCGTCTGGATCTCAGGAAAAATCTAAAGATATACAGTATAAGGCTTTACGGAAAGGATCTTCCATTCACGCGCAACGATCTGGCTGTTTATGTCGTGATGCCTGATACTCTGGAAGCAGGAAAGGATTATTCCATCCTGGTTTCATACGGCGGGAGTCCTTCAGTGGCGAGTAAGCCACCATGGATAGGCGGAATGGTATGGAAAAAAGATAAAGCCGGCAATCCATGGGTGGGGGTTACGTGCGAGGGTGAAGGGGCAAGTATCTGGTTCCCTTGCAAGGATCATCTTTCTGATGAGCCCGATAGCGTCAGAATGCGAATGACAGTTCCCGAAGGTTTACAGGTCGTGTCTAACGGGCTCCTGGAAAACCATTCCTCACTTCACGGGAAGGAGACATTTACCTGGAGCACCCATTATCCGATAAATATTTACGATATCACATTCTATGCAGCCAATTTCGAGCATTTCAGCGATACGCTTTCAACAGCCGGGGGTATCATTGACCTTGATTATTATGCTCTTCCTGAGGACCTTGAAAAGGCCAAAACTCATTTTCGTCAGGCAAAAAATGTACTGAAAATATATTCAGACGTTTATGGTCCATATCCCTGGATAAGGGAGGATTATAAGCTTGTTGAGAGTCCCTACGAAGGTATGGAGCATCAGACAGCCATTGCTTATGGCAGCGGGTTTCAAGATCTTCCATTTCTTGGCGGTGATTATATTATTGTTCATGAATCAGCTCATGAATGGTGGGGTAATGCTGTGTCTGTAAGTGATTTCAGTGATATCTGGCTGCAGGAGGGCTTTGCCACATATGCCGAGATGGTATTCGCTGAAAAGGTGAAGGGTTACGATACTGCCCTGGTGTATGGCAGCTACTGGCTTGCAGCAACTGTGAAAAATAAATATCCGCTTGTCGGACCAAGGGATGTAAATTACTGGGATTACAAGGACGGCGACGTTTACGGAAAGGGAGCACTGGTCCTTCACACTATGAGGAATGTGATAGGTGACAGCACTTTATTCTTTAATATCCTTCAGACCTTTTACCGTGAACATGCTGCGAAGTCACACGTCACTACAGCCGATTTCAAAGAGGTTGTGGAAAGACTGACAGGAAAAAACTGGGATAAATTTTTTGAGGCTTATCTGTATACCCGTGAGATACCGGTTCTTAAATGGTATTACGGCTCATATCCTTCAAACAGGGTTAATAGTAAAGGTGTAAACCTTCCGGTCCCTTTTGTTGCGGCCAAATGGGTAAATGTACCTGACGGCTTCGAAATGCCTGTTACTCTAACCTGCAAAAAATCAAACGTTTCCGACGTAATCAATGTTACTACCTCTGCAAAGCTTTTCTTCCTGAAAAGATCGGTATCATGCGAACAGCTGAGCTGCAATGAGAAGCGATCGTACTTTGTCGCAGAGTCATCACCCGAAATTCTCAGGGAAGCAGAACCTGAGACACCTGAGAAAATGAACAATGACGTTATTGTTGATTTTTCAGGAAAGTAAGATGCCGTTGCATTGACATTGCCTCGTTTTCATTTAATATCGATGTTGAAGTATGCATAACCGGCCGCGACAGCCAGTCCGAGCCATGTTGTACCGATATCGCTGAGTGTCTTGCATACATCGGGGAAAAATATAACTCCGACAACCAGGGTTGCAAGACCCGTGAATGTCCAGATGAGCAGATAACACCAGACAATGAAGTTAATTACGGAAGGCTGAGCGTCACCGAAATACCTGAAAGCTGCCGGATCTGAACCGGGGATGGTAATGGTCATCCTCGAAACCACGAGCGCCGAAACAAATCCGCCTACTGTTGTTAGTACATAAATCAACCCATGATGTAATTCCAGAGTCCCACAAGATGGATCCCTTGAACATTCAATTGCCTTAATTATAATGTAAACGGCTATCCCGCTATACAAAACCAAAAGTATATAGGCAATTATTCCGCCGATTATCAGCTTATATTTCATACTTTAATAGTTGGAGTTAAATATTTATAAATCAGTGATGTGGCTGTAGCGGGGCATGATGCTGAGGCTGGGATATTTCCCGAAAATTTCATTTGTAAGATCA
This sequence comes from uncultured Bacteroidales bacterium, assembly GCA_963789465.1. Classification (GTDB taxonomy): domain Bacteria; phylum Bacteroidota; class Bacteroidia; order Bacteroidales; family VadinHA17; genus LD21. The sequence continues at coordinate 17,390 of CAWBLL010000011.1, read as the reverse complement.
GCATCCAGGAATTTCAGCCTGTATCCGCCGATGGAAACTGGTCTATCCCGGTTTTCAGGGCGGGAAAAGTAGTCAGCCAGCCATTCATAGAATGCATCAGCCTCTTTACTGGTCCTGAATATTAACGCATAGTCCCTTTTAAGCGGAGCCTGTATTTTGATGATACTTTGGCTCTCACTATCCTTGTTCGTCCCGATGCAATAGAAATACGGCACATAGTCATTTGAGGTGAAAAGCGGAATTGTCCTGGTGACTGAGCCATTGTAATACTTAACCCGGTCATCCCATTCGGGAAACGTTTTTTGTCCCTTTACAACGTTTCTCAGGACATAATCCATCTTCACTTCTGCAAAGAGGGTATCTTTTATATTTTCAATCGCAGGGATGATAACATCCGAAAATTTCAATTTCAGCCTGTCAGATTGTATAAATTTCCCTGAGCTGTCTTTTAGTCCTATAAATTCTGTGATCATTTCAGGGCACTCTTTAAATTCCATTGAAATATCTGCTGTAATGTTTCCCGTAAGATCTATTTCCCTGGTCCCTTCCTCTTCCATGACTATTTCATTACTATTGATTTTCCCATTGAGTTTAAGGTATCTGTATTTTATTGACTGATCCTCCCTGCGGCTTGTATTCGATTTAGAGACGGCCGAAAGCTCGCTGCCTGTTACTTTCCTGTCTGTCGAGAGGAGCCCTGATAAATCTATTTCCATGTTCCTGCTGAAAGTCACGTCTGCTATTTCTACAGATCCGTATTCAGTGGCAAACATATTCCATCCAGTGAACCTGACCGGGGATTCATCAGGAATCCGCAAAGTTATTTTCAGATACTCGATCCTGTCGGCAGGAGATAGCTTTATTCCCGAAAAGTTTTTCAGGTTACCATAATCCCGGCTCCTGCTTACGGAAAAAATCATTCTGAGATCCTTGTTGGTATAATTGACTGCATAAGCCGGTTCATCATTTTTCATAAATTCAAAACTCATAGCTTCCATGAATTTTTCGTTGTCAGGATACCTGTTGTTCAAAATCTTTATGAACTGGGACTGGGCATCAGCGCTTAAGTCCCAAAGGGTTTTACTGCCCGTTTCCGGTTTGGATTCGCTAAGGCTGAATCCAAAAAGGTCGATACCAGCAAGGGTATTGTCAGTTGATGCTTCCTGGACAGAGTTGTATCGTTTCAGTGTAGTGCATGAAAATGCCACAACAATTCCCGGGATAATAAGCGAAAAAAAATATCCGTGTTTCATAATTTTTTTTTTGATGGTTAGGAACCCGATTTTCTGAAAGGGTAAATGCTACAGGCAGCAGAAAGAAATCTTTATTTACTGCTGCAGAATCTGGATGATCATTCAGTCGCTATAAATTATTGCGTTAAAGACAGACCCTGGTATTTCTATGCATTTGATGGTTATGCATCTTACAGTCACGTCCCTGGCAAAACTGAAGTCGGGAAGCAAGGAGTAATACTGACCATCTTCATAGATATCATCAATGTTCCTGTCGATACATTTTTCTGTTCCAAGATTTTTAATAACCAGATAATACATATCCTGATGTTTTTCATTTGAAAATATTTTCCTGTCTGAGCGAAGCCTTGCATTCCAATTGCGGGACCTGGCTGAAATCATTGAATTTCAGTGAGTTCTTGACCCTTGTAAAAAGCTCGGCCCTGGATATATTACCTTCGCTTTCCCTGATGTGCTTGCAAAAATAGTAGCTGAAGGCGCCATTGAAATGACCATCTATAAAGGCATCCTCAGAGGTCTGGTTATCCTTGCATCCTGCCCAGAGAACATGATTCAGCGTTATTTCCCTGTCGGTTCTGAATGATTTTGCAGGTTTCAATATTTCTTCATCCCCCAGGAAGCGGCATTCGATATCCACCGGTGGACGCAAATATCGGTGTTTACGCCTGTCAGCCGATATTTCTGAGTCTAAAGTGAATATAGGTATATCTCTTGTCCCTGTTCCGGAGTGACAGCTATCGAGTATGATCTCCATTTTTACGCCTTTTTTGAGTTGTTGAAGTATTTCGCTTAAACTGTCATCAGAAATAAATCCATCATCCCAATTCATATCGTAGGGGCAGATGAGCTCATCCATATGGTCAGCCAGTTCGTCGCCATCCCTGTCGCGTATCTGGGAGCCATGGCCGGAGAAATGGAAAATCAGGTAATCGCCACTTACAGCTGTTTTGACCATTCTGTCCAGCCTTGTAATGATATTATTTTTTGTGGCACGGCTGTCGGTTAATACCCTTATTTCGGAATTCCCGAATCCGAAAAAGGTTTTGAGCACACTTCTTACATTTGTCACATCATTGATGCATCCCTGCAGATCATTCACCCCCTCGTAATCATTGATTCCTACAAGTAAAGCCTGTTTTTTCATAATATTTGAGTTTTGGTTGATAGTTCATGCGATGGTATGGTTAATTTTTTAACCAATCGTAAAAGTTGTTTTGTTCAGGCATAACTTTTGCTATTTGAACAATTTTTAATCATTCAACCTCCCGGCAGATAGCCTTTTCAGAATTGTTTCAACTTCATCTCCGGCAGCTTTAACAGCACAGCTCTGATTACTTTCACCATTCTTTCTATCCGGTTACCCTGGAGAGACTGTTTGTACCTTTTAACAGAATAATGTAATTGCTGTATCAAATTTACGAGATTAACCCTATATAAGTCAAGTAATTTGAAGATTATTTTATTTAAAATTCCTGTATGATTCTCACATTTTTGCTTCACAGCAGAGGTAGTCCCGATCCTTGGCTGCCAGGGTCAGATGAGATCAGAACTATTTTATATTTCTATTGTTAACAATTCTACAAGGTTGATAAAATGGAAAAAGAAGTACAATCGGAGAAGCACAGAAAAGTTGTTGTTGTGGGGGCAGGGTCAGTAGGTGCTACATATTGCTATGCACTGGCACAGAGTGGCCTTGCTGACGAAATTGTGCTGATTGACATGAATCAGGAGCTGGTTAACGGACAGGTAATGGATCTCGTTCATGGTCAGCCCTTTTTCCCTACCGTAATTATACGATCAGGATCCCCTGCCGATTACACCGATGCTCAGCTTGTGGTTATTACAGCGGGAGTTGCACAACGTCCCGGCGAGACCAGGTTTCACATGGTTAAAAAAAATGCTGAAATAGTCGGGAGCATCGCCGGGGAAATTGCTACCCGCAATTGCCCGGGAGTGATACTGGTAGTAACAAATCCTGTAGATGTTCTGACTTATGTAGCCCTGAAGCGTTCAGGATGGGAGCGGGGAAGGGTGATAGGATCAGGAACAGTACTTGACAGCGCGCGTTTCAGGCATCTTCTTAGCAATTACTGCGGCATTGATGTACACAATGTACACGCTTACTTCCTTGGAGAGCATGGCGACAGTGAATTTGCAGTGTGGTCGATGACCCATGTGGCGGGAATAAATATTGATGAATACTGTCCCGTTTGCGGAAAATGTCAGGATTGGAAGGAAAAGCGCTTGCAGATTGAACAGAATGTACGTGAATCTGCCTATCATATAATCAATTCCAAAGGTTCAACTCATTTTGCTGTCGGCCTTGCCCTCGTGAAGATTACCGCAACAATTCTGCGGAGGCAGAACAGTGTCCTTACGGTATCCTCATTGCTCAGCGGGGAGTTCGGTTTGAGTGATGTCTGCCTGAGCGTACCATGCGTTGTATCCGAGCAAGGGATAAAGAGAATTATTGTCAGTCCATTGACAGCAGGGGAACTGGAGCTGCTCTCACGATCTGCAAATATTGTCAGGGAAGCTATTGAATCTCTCTCATAAATCGTCTGGTTTTTCAGCTCATATTTTGAGACCTGAAGGCAATATCGGCGTTTATAATTTGCCTTACCGCTGAATAGAGCGGTGTGGAAAAATGTAACAGACTTATTCAGTTTGTTTCAGGTGTTATCCAAATTTAATAAATGCAATTATATCCGGCATTCATCGTTGTATAAAATAATATAAAGCTGAAAAGAAATAGTATTCCCCATGAATCACTTATATGTCTCTTTGAGTATCAGCAGGAATAAATCAGTCTTACCGTTAATTTGAAGGCTGAGTTAAGTGTCATACTTGAAAATACAGTCGCTGTCGGCTGGATTTTTATTAACTTTGGACCGGATTTTATAAAAATAGTCTCTTAAGCTTTAAATGAAGATTACCGTCAGAAATTTTTTAATTTCAGTATCTATTCTGGCAAATCTTTCACTTTGTCTGAATTTATTTTCACAGGTTTCTCAGAGAACTATCATCAAAGGAACTGTCACCGATGCCCTTACCGGTGTTCCGATACCTTATACTTCAGTATTTCTTACTGGAACGACAATAGGAACCCTTACCGGTCCAGACGGAAAGTACCGGATAGAATCTGCCTTGCCAGCCAGTACAATATCTTTTTCCTTTATCGGATATCAGGTCCAATCGAGGAAAATAATTAATGGAACAGAGCAGACAATAGATGTAAGCTTGAGCCTCACTTCAATTACACTCGATGAAGTTGTAGTTAAGGCTAAGAAGAAAGAGTACAGAAACAAGGATAATCCTGCAGTTGAGCTCATTGACAAGGTTATTGAAAAGAAGTATGAGAACAGGCCTGAGGCTTACAATTATCTGGAGTATAAGACTTATGAGAAAATTCAGTTCGCTCTCAGCAACATTACCAGTAATTTCAAGAACAGTAATGCCTTTTCAAAATTCAACTTTGTTTTCAACAACATTGATACTACGAAGCGTATTGGCAATGATGTGCTGCCTGTTTTCATAAAAGAGTCCATCTCTGAGCATTATTACAAGAAGCAACCTGAGGAATCGAAAGAAGTTATCATTGCTGAAAAATCGATTAATCTGGATGAATATCTGAACAATAAAGGGGCATCTGCCTATCTTAACTACCTGTACCAGAATATAAACATTTATGATAATGAGATACTCTTTCTCACAAATAAATTCCTGAGCCCTATTGCAAGTACGGCTCCCCTTTTCTACAGATATTATATTATTGATACATTGCCGGTTAAGGATATCAAATGTATCCGGTTGTTTTTTGAGCCACGCAACAAATCAGATTTTCTGTTTCATGGCAACCTGTACATAACTATGGATACCTCATATGCGGTCAGGAAAATCGATATCGGCATCAATAAGGCTATAAACATTGACTGGGTTCAGGATATCAGTATTACTCAGGATTTTGAAAAATTCGGCCAACAAGCCTGGCTTCTTTCGAAGGAGGAGATTTCAATTGATTTTGGAGTTGTTAAAAACTCGCTTGGATTGTACGGACAGCGCACGATCTCCTATAAAGACTATAAGATCAATGAGCCCATAAGCGAGTCTGTTTTCAAAGGGCCCGCAAAGGTTGAGAAGATCGATCCTCATTCTGCGGAAGATAGCTTTTGGGAATCGAACAGGTATATTCCCCTGTCCAAGTCTGAGAGCCAAATCTACAGTACAATAGACAGCCTCAGGCAGATTCCCGATTTCAGAAGAAAGATGGATGTGATTATGCTTATAACAGCTGGATTTCTAAAACTGGGTAAAATAGAAGTAGGACCTGTCAGCAGTTTTTACAGTTACAACAATGTTGAAGGCTCCAGATTCAGGTTAGGGGGTAGGACATCAACTGATTTCAGTAAGAAAGTAACTCTTGACGGATATTTAGCATACGGGATGAAGGATAACATGCTGAAATATACTGCAGGAATAACATACTCCCTTACGCCAAAGACTATCTACCAGTTTCCGGTAAAATCCCTGCGTCTCAGTTATATGAAGGATACCACGGATTCCCGGACAGGAGCTTCAGTTTGCACAGAGTGACAATATTTTTCTTTCTTTAAAAAGGGGAGTAAATGACAAGCTTTATCTTAACAAAGCATTAAAGACTGAATATCTGCACGAATTTGAAAATCATTTTTCCTATCTGCTGGGATACAGTTTTACACGTCAGGCACCCATCGGGAATCTTAACTTTATTACGGATATTAATGGTACCTCGCCAACTATAACAGACTATATAAATATTTCGGAAGTCTATGTCAATCTGCGTTATGCACCGAATGAAACCTTCTACCAGGGCAAACAGTACAGGGTTACTTTCCCCAACAAGTATCCAATAATTCAGTTTAAGATAGCGGCAGGCTCTCAGGTAATAAAGAATGATTTTGACTATCTGAGATTACAGCTCAATATAAGCAGGCGCTATTATGTTTCAATATTCGGATATACTGATGTATCCTTTGAGGCAGGCAAGATATTCGGCAGGGTACCATATCCGCTCTTGTTTGTACACAGGGCAAACCAGACATATTCCTATGAGAAGAATTCATATAACCTGATGAATTTTCTGGAATTTGTCAGTGACAGATATGTGTCTCTGAATGTTGATCACAGCTTCAATGGATTTATCTTCAATAAAGTGCCATTGCTGAAGAAGCTGAAGTTGAGGGAGCTGGTAACATGCAAAGTATTATATGGCAAAGTTTACGACAGTAATAATCCTGCTTATCATACCGATCTGTTTTTATTCCCGACGGACAATGCAGGCGTCCCGCTTACTTATACTCTTGATAACAAGCCATATGTTGAAGGTAGTCTTGGGCTTTCCAATATTTTTAGGATCTTGCGGGTTGACTTCATAAAGCGTTTCACCTATGTGAATAATCCCAATGTTGCCAAATTCGGGGTCAGGGTTCAGTTGAGGCTTGACATTTAATGTAAATATTCAGTCAGGCAAGGATTTCATGATATTATGGGAATAAAAATATAAATCCCGCAGAACATAAGTACTGCGGGATTTTTGATAGTTAGAAGCGTTACCCCCTTCTCCCTGATAATATATATTGCAGAATTAATTCATTTATTGTCTACTTGATTTCAACAACAGCATATTTTGAAATTTTCCAGAATTCATCGGGATTTGTTATTTCAATGTAGGCTATTTTATCCTTATCCTCATGAATTAACTCATATGAACCTGCGGGGTGCTCAGTAATAAATTTTGCACTTTTTGAATTGACAGGAATAGTCTTTGTAACTGTGATATCGATCTGTGAGAATAGGCTGTCAGAGAAATTGTCCTGCAGTGATTTGTTTTTTCCAAGTCCGAGAAATCCTCCCTCTTTGGAAACCAGTCCCTTTGCCTTCAGATCCTTGAAGGTTCCTTCAGCAACAAATGCCTTATTCATATCGCTGGTCTGATTACTGATTGTCTGATCCTTTTGGTTAATGGCGACCTGCATATCATTTACAGTTGTATTAAGCTGATCGATCTTGAAATTCCTTTCAGTAAGTGCTGTTTTCAGATCTGAAATCTCGACTTCGCTTTGTTTCATTGCAGTCTCAAGTTCGGCAACCTTGTTCTCTAGGGCCATTATCGATCCACCCGAATGTTTAAGTTGTTCATTCAGAATGGCTATTTTCTTTTTATTCTGATCGAGGAGAGCATTAATGTAGTTTATGTCCTCCATTATCTGCTTTTTACTGTCTTTCGAGAATTCCCTGTCGGCGGCATTCATCGTAATGATCTTTTCCTTTTCCTTAATGGTCTGCAGATTTTTTTCGATCTGGTCAAATGTAGTCACCCAGTCATTAATAGTCGAATCCCTTTGATTTAAAAGTTCGGTGAATGAATACTTTTGGTCCTCCATCATTGAAAGTGAATTTTTCTGTTCGCGCTTATAAATGGAGTAGAATATCACTCCGGCTGCGATCAGAAGTACCAGGCCGATTAGTGCTGTGATCTGTGCACCTTTTGCTACTCCCTCATTCCGGGCAATCTTCTCAACACGTTTCTTGTACAATTCGCTGTTAAGAGAATTCCCAGTTTCATTTTGTGGTCCATTTACAGGTTTGTCATCTGTTTTCATATCTATACCTCCCTTTTTTTAATTTGCTTTGGTGATTTATTTGAATGCATTAAATTTTTCAAAATAATAATTTGGATAATAGTTCTCCGGATCATTATTATTCAAATGCAATGCCGTAAATATATTTGAAGTTAAGTGCCTTATAATAAATTGAATAGCCTGGCAGGCCAGTGGCATATATTGATCATTTTGAGAAATTTATTCTCGATTTGAGACGGGAATCAGCCAGAAATTTACTGATTCCATCCCTTCTCATCTTTCAAAATACGATAAATGGTCGAGACGCCGATATCAAGTTTCCTGGCGGCGACTTTGATATCCATATTGTTTTTCTTAAGTGTTGATTTAATGATCTTAAGTTCATATTCCTTAAGCGTCAACTGGTCATCAGATGTATATGTTACGGGTTCGCCGGCATCCAGTATTATGTCTGCAGGTTCTATCTGGCCCTCGTCTGAAAGTGTTACTGCAAGTTCGATGATGGATTTTAATTCCCTTATGTTTCCGGGGAATGAATAGGAGAGAAGTTTCATTTGCGATTTCTCCGAAAGCTTTTTAGGGTTGAGATTATTTTCATTGCAGAAACCTTCTATAAAATGATGGGCAAGGATGAGTATATCATTCCCCCTTTCCCGGAGAGGAGGGAGCTCTATAGGAAGTCCCAGGAGCCTGTAATACAAGTCTTCCCTGAAGTTTCCTTTTTTAACCTCTTCCCTTAGGTTCTTATTTGTAGCTACTATGATGCGGCAATCGGTCTTAATGGAGGCGTTGCTTCCAATTCTGACTATCTCTTTTTCCTGCAGGACCCGTAATAATTTTACCTGAAGATTAAGTTCCATCTCTCCGACTTCGTCAAGGAAAAGCGTCCCATGGTCAGCCTCTTCAAACTTGCCTATCCTTCTGATCGTAGCTCCCGTAAAGGCTCCCCTTTCATGACCGAACAATTCGCTCTCAATCAGTTCTGACGGTATTGCAGCCACATTTACAGCAACGAATGATTTGTCCTTGCGCGGCGAGTTATAATGGATGGCTTTAGCTACCAGCTCTTTTCCGGTTCCTGTTTCTCCCGAAATGATTACAGTGATATTGGTAGACAGAGCCCTCTCTATCCTTTCATATATGATTTTTATGGCAGGGCTTTCGCCGATAATGCTTTTATTGAAGGTATACTTCTTTTGTATCTCCTTGCGGAGAGTTGATATCTCTCTCTTCATCCCTATTCCGTCCCTGATATTTTTGACGGTATTCAGAAGTCTTTCCTTAATATCGTCGGATTTTGTAATGTAATCTACAGCTCCTTTCTTAAGTAGAGTTACAACCATGTTGATATCCGACTGTTCAGAGATAAGTATCACCTGTGCGTCACTGTTTCCCTCCCTTATCTTATCAAGGAGTTCGAGGCCTGTCATATCTGGCAGTCTGTAGTCAAGAGTAATAATATCAGGTGACTCATACAGGCTTTTCAGAAGATCACCGCCATTGAAGAAGCTCTTTATTTCATAGTCAGGATTTAAAGAGAGAGTGTAGACAAGTAGCTTGTTATACCATTCACTGTCCTCTACAACATAAATTTTGAAGGGTTTTTCGGACATAAATATTTATTACTGATTTATGGTAATTTTCCGGAACCTGCAAAATAACAAATAAATAGCCGGTTTTGTTACGCTTTTAGCTGATTTTAGCTATATGTTCATTCAGAATATCCCTGATCGCCTCAAATTCAGTGAATGTTTGCATTGTAAAAGCCTTTGTTGAAACTCTGTCGCCATTGTTTTTTATACTCTCTTCAACTTTTCTGAGACAGTTTGTTAGCTCAGCAGCCCCAATATGCCGTGCAGGCGGTAACATTTTGTGTGCAAGTTCTGCGACAGTATACCATTCTTCTGATGCAGTGGCTTCATTCATCTCCCGCAATCCCCTTGTCGTAGTCTCCAGAAATGTTATCAGCATTTGTTTGGTGAACTGGGCATCTCCACCAGAGATATGTATAAGATTCTGCAGATTGATCTTCCCTTCCGGATCCTCAGGCAGAGCACATATCGTTTCAGCCTCAGTCTCTTTATCTGTATCCGCCACCTCAGTTTCATGCTTTTCAGCGAATCCGGTAACATCCAGGATAGCTGTCATAAGCATTTCTTCCGTGAACGGCTTTTCAAGAAATGAATTCATTCCTGCTTTTTCATATATCTTCCAGTCATCATTCAGGGAAGCCGCAGAAATACATATCACAGGCAGTTTGTAACGATCTATCCCCAGCTCTTCCCTAATGGTCTGTGTTGCCTTCAGTCCATCAAGAACAGGCATCCTGGAATCCATGAACACAAGGTCAAATTTATTGTTTCTGACCAGTTCGACAGCCTCCAGTCCATTAACAGCTTCACTGTACTTTATGTCCCATCTGTCGAGTATTGTTTTAAACAACAGTCTGTTGTACTCTTCATCATCAACAATCAGAATATTGAGCCCGTGTATTTCCTCCGGTACATGCAATGAAGCTGCGACATCACTTTTAACCTGTTTTTCATCGCCGGTATGATATGGCAGGTGGCAGGTAATGTGAGTCCCTCTATCCTTTCTGCTGGAGATTTCAATAGTGCCATTATGAAGCTCTACAAGTTTTTTAACAATTGATAACCCAAGTCCGGTTCCTCCGTATTTTCTTGTAGTACTCATCTCTGCCTGAGTAAAATCATCGAAGATAGTATCTACTTTTTGCTCCTCAATTCCAATTCCGGTATCGGTCACTTCCAGATCAAGCAGGAAATCATTAGAGACCACTTTAGAGCATTTCACAGAGAAATGCACCCTGCCATTGGAGGTGAATTTAACTGCATTGCTTACCAGGTTTATAATGATTTGCTTTAACCGGTAAGGGTCGCCCAGAAGCACATGTGGTGTCTCAGGGCTCATTGAATAACTGATGCATGTATTGTTTCTGAGAGCCTGTTTTTCAAACAGTACATACGTATCCTCAAGTATCTGATTTATCCTGAAGTGAACTTTCTCAAGAACCAGCTTATCATTCTGCAGCTTTGAAAAATCGAGAATGTCATTAATTATATCTGCAAGATGATCAGCCGATGATTTAATAATTTTAAGTGTACGCGAGGTGTGATCATCGAATTTCTCATGCAACAGTTGTTCTGTGAATCCGGAGATGGCTGTCACCGGGGTGCGGATCTCATGACTCATATTAGCCATGAACAGTTCTTTTGTCCGGGCCAGGTTTTCAGCTTCATTCTTGGAATTTACCAGGGCAGCCTGATAAGCATGAGTCTTTCTTGTATACCTGACTATTACAAGCATTACCACAAGAGCAAGGAGAATACCCGACAAGGCGAAAAGTGCAATCCAGTTATAGGTTTCTTCTGCAAGCAGATGGGCTGCGTAAGCTTTCTCATTAAGATTTTCAGTGACCTCATTTTCCATTTTTGAGATAAGATCATAAAATCTCTCCTTTATCTGACTTCCGGTTATGGCAAGCTGAGCCTCCCGGGTCATCTTCTTTTCTTTTGTTATCCTGTCCTGCTGTTCAATCCTGGTCAGATTGTGTATGAGTTCAACTTCGTTAATGGGACTTTTGTATTTCCGGTTATTGGGATTATTGTAGAGGCCTTTTTCCGGTTTGAGGGCATTTGCCGAGGCAATATTAAGAGAATCCGACAGATGCCTTAGCTCCTGAGACATATTGTCGCTGTTTGTGAGGTTTAAAAGCTGTGCCCAAATGACTATATTTTGTCTGATCAGCCTGCTAATAGTATCGGTCTGTATAAGGAGAAGCGAGTCATTTGCACAATCATTTCGTAGCTTCTGGATTTTTTCATTAATATGCCAGATGACTTTGAAATATGGCCTGAGATCCATGGAATCATTTGTAACCGTGTAGAGGCGTATGCTGTTTTCAGCCTTCTCAAGATCCATTGATATTTCCCTGATGTTGAGTACCCGCAGATCAGGCTGAGTGTCTACATGAATTGAAGCTACAATGGAGGATATATTTTTGTACGACAGGTAGCCTGTGGCCGACAGTATCATAACTGCCAGAAACATCAGTAATCCAATCTTTATCTGAACAGGACTCTTTTTCATGGATTATTGAGACAATTAATTATCCACAAAGCTATAAAAATTTATCGTTTTTCAGTGAATTTATCTGGCCGGCACCTTCCGTCCGTATGCATAGCCTGCATTAAAAAAATGAAAAAAAACGGAATAGTGAAGATGAATTTTTCAAGCAGGATCAGGGAAAATAAATGAAAAAGAGGTTCCTTTTTGAATTTCGGAAGAGACTGTCATCCCGATTCCATGAAAATCAGCAATGGATTTTGAAATTGCAAGGCCTATACCTGTATTATTCCTGCTGACATCAAGCCTTGTTGTGAAACGGGAGAAGAGTGTGCCAATCTGTTCTTTTGACATGCCAATACCAGTATCTGCAACATTTATAATAAAATTGTTCTTTTCTGATATGGTGTGTATAATTACTTCTCCTCCGGCAGGAGTATTTTTTATTGCATTATTTATAACATTATAGAGCATGGAAAAAATCAGCGACTTGTTTGCCCGCTCAAACTGAAGATCCTTCATAGATTGAAACTTTAAGGTTAACCCTGCATCTTCAGCCACTGGTTCCAGCTCACTTATTATCTCCGTAAGGACCTCGCCGACTGAAAAAGATTCTTCCTTCAGATACTGCCTGCTTTCAATCCTTGCGATAAGCAGCAGGGAATTGACCAGGCTCTGAAGTCTGTGAAGCGTTTTGAGGGATTCCTCGATTTTTACTGAGATCTCTTCATCCAGACCATTTTGCATCAGTATATTTTCAAGCTTGCTTCTTAAAATCGAGACTGGCGTCATGAGTTCATGTGATATGTTCACAGTGATCTCTTTTTCTTTCCGGAAGAGTTCATCAATGTGTAGTCATCATTTCCCTGATTGCACTGTCCAGCCTCTGAAAATCGGATGTTGAAGTACCCAGAGGCGTCTTATCAAATATGGCTGGGTTGGATATCTCTTTGAGCTTGACAATGATCCTGTCGAGGGGTCTCAGCAATATTCTCGTGTATTGAAGGTCAGTAAGGAAGGTGATCAGGATGATTGAAACAAGGAAAACCAGCATTACGGTTTTTATGTTCCTTTTTGCATGCAGTATACTGTCGAGACTTTTGCCTATTTCAAGCAGATACATGTTCCCATCAACGAGAAAAGAATAATTGAGAACACGGTATTCAATTTCCTCCCCTTCGATCATTCTGGGAGTAACATCGATAAAATTGACATCTTCTTTCAGATCAACTCTTTCCAGGCTGACATATTCATCCTTTAGAATATTGTAACTGCCAAATACAGTTGAGGAGTCAGTTGTAATAAATGGTTCAATTCCGATTTGTGAAATAAGGTTTATGACCTTTTCCCTTTTTTCTATAAGATCCTCATCAACCTGTATGAGGTTTATCCGTTCTATCAGCCATGGCATAAAAATGAGGAACAAAACGGTGAATCCAACCTTGGTGAGAAGATTGAAAAGCGCAAGTTTTGTTCTGAGTTTGATCATCCTGCCTTTACTGTTGTTCCGGGCTTACCCTGTACCCTATGCCTCTGACTGTTTCAAGCCATGGGGTCATTGAGTGTTCATTGAGTTTCTTTCTGATATTCTTGATATGAACATCAATGAAATTGCTGTCGTACTGATCATCGAGAATATTTCCCCAGATATGTTCATACAGCTGGTTTCGGGTCAGAACTTTGTTCCTGTTGAGAAATAGATATTGAAGGAGGTCGAATTCCTTCCTTGTAATAAAAACCTCCTCTCCTTTACAGATGATTTTCCGTGATTGAAGCTCCATAGTAAATTCCCCGATATCTATATTCTGATTCGAAATATTGAATTTTCTTCTGGCTACTGCCTGTATCCTCGACATAAGTTCCATAAGTGCAAAGGGTTTGGCCAGATAATCGTCGGCACCAAGGTTCAGTCCCCTGACCTTGTCTTCGACAGCACCCCTCGCAGTTATAATTATGAAGGCAGCATTATTGCCTGCATTTTTAGCTTCGGTAATCAGATCCAGTCCGTTGTAATCAGGTAATCCCAGATCAAGCAGTATAAAATCATAAAGGTTTATTGCAATTTTCTCGGAAGCCTCTTGTCCTGTAAGAGCCATTTCACAGAGCAAGCCTTCCTTTGTCAGGAATACAGCAATTTCAACTGCAAGACTTTTTTCATCTTCGACTATAAGAACATTCATATTTTAAGGTCTATAAAATTTTGAAGAAAGCATTTAAATAGAAAGTAAATCCCTCCGGTTCAGGATACAGAGGATTGTTATACACAGGCAGTAGGTATGACGCTTCTGCTTCCATACTGAACTTGCCAAAACTGAATGTAACAGGCAGTGAAAATACCAGATCTATTAATCCGAATTTTTCTGATAATGTCTCCGATGAAGACATTGATTGTTTTCGTATTCCACTGAAAGGAGCGTAACTGCCATATCTCTTCATGCCTGATGGTGTTTGTGTGCTGACCAGGTTGCCAAATAATATATCAATATCCGGATCAAAGGATAGAAGCGCTTTGCCCTTGAAAAATTCAGGAGTTTCGAAGTAGCGTGAGTTGCTTATTTGCAGATAAAACCCATTCGTATATGACACAATTTCTGAAAAGGATATTCTTGTATATAATATTTTCCAGTCAAAACCAGTTGTGAGGTTCAGATATCCGAAATCCGAAAAAAGTGAATCCTGAAGAGGCCTGGACGTTTTGTACACCGCAATATCTGCTGATATATCAAACCATGAATTAAAGGCGTGGCTGTAATTTCCTGCAAAATTATAAAATGCAACATAGGGAGATGTTTGGTTCAGATGTGCTGCTGAGGCGGAGGCAAAAAGAGCATTTTTGTAGCCGTAGGTTACCGAAGCTGCATAAAATGGCTTGTTATCAGATATTGAAGTTCCCAAATAGATCATATTACTGCCGGCTCCCAGTCCGGTGTATAGGGAATGATTCTTTTCCATTGAAGCATCAGACACAGGAGATGATCCCTTTGAAGTATGGGATAATGTATCTGACTGTCCGAAAGCAACCGACGGCAACACAAAACAAATTGCAAAAATAATAATAATGTTTTTGACCATGAAACGCTAATTCATCCGAAAATTTGAGCTGTTTTAAATCTATCTTCTGCCATGTCTTCCAGCACCGGCTGGTCTTCCAACACCTTTGGGCACTCTTGACCCTGAAGGTCTTACTATATCAGGAGGCCTGGCACCACGAGACCGGCTCATATCGGGTCGTGTTGATTTAACCTGTTTAACCGTCCCGTTTTTATTTTCTTTATCCTGATTATCCTGATTATCCTGATTATCCTGTTTATCCTGTTTATCCTGTTTATCAATATCCAGTTTAATATCCTCATTAGAAGACTTTTCTATCTTCGGCTCCGTTACAGGCTCTGCATTTTTTTTCGCGGTTTCCTTAGGCCCTTCCTTTGTAGGTACAACCTGGGCTATCCCGGTTACACAGGATAGTAAAAATAAAGTCAGAAAGAAGATTTTAAGTAATATTTTCATGAGATCACCATTGAAATTTTAATTAAGTTCAGATACCTGTCCATTGAAGTATCTCATTCAGTTATCAACCAATTACTTACAATAACTAACGGCAAAGTTATGCATTAATTATGAAGAATGGATGAAGAATTTTGGAAGAACATCCAGGGTTGCCGGATTGGTGGCTGAAGATGGGAATGGGAGAAAGGAATAGGTGTATTGGGTATTCGGTAAAGGTCATATGCTTTATTTTCCTAAGCTGCAACGCAGAATGTTGGTGAAATTGTACCATCTGTTAAACCGTAGCCGCAAACCGTTGAGTTACTCTTTTACGGTATAGGATTGTGGTTTAAATTCGAAAAGATTAAAAACTCATCTGGAAATAGAGATTTCAAATCAAACACCAAACGGATTCAGTGAAATCAATTTTGATACATTTATTAATGCAGCCATGAAAAGATTGTTTTTTTTAGCATTACTGACAGTAGCTTTTAGTAGTGCTATTCACGCAAGGGAATTTGAGAATACACAGCTTATTGCTGCTTACTTCCCTTTGCTTCCCGAAAGCAGCTGATAATTTTTCAGGTTTTATCTGGCCGCCCGGCCGCATTGAGTTTTATATTTTAAGTTAACCATGAAAAGGCACCTCCCGGTGTCTTTTCTTTATTTTATGGCACTGTCCCGGAATTATTATTTTATTATCCGGTAAGGGCCGGAATTTGTTTCCCGGAGGCCCTGAAATTTTGAAATTGCCTGAAAATGACCATTTGTAGCACCAGGTATCCCAATGGTAGATTTACCATTTCCGGCATTTGTTGATAGATTAATTTTGACTCAAAGACAGGTACAAATGCTCCATTAAATTTAAAAGTCATTTTAAAGAGAGCAAAAAAGAGATTATTAAAATTCATAAATTAATTATTAAAGCCATGAGAAAAATGTTATTTACAGCACTACTGACAGTAGCTTTTGGTAGTGCAATCTACGCCAGGGAATTTGTAGCTGAAGGTAAAACATATTCAGCTTTAGGAGACTACAAAATTGAAATTGCAGATAATCCTGTAACGATAAAGGGAGATGAGTTTCAGACATATGTGATCAGCTATCAGAATACACCCCTGGAGGTAAAGGTTGCAGTCAGGAAAGAGCATAACTGCAGGAAATACATTGTATTGTCCGATAAGCTTAATGTTCAGTATGTATGCAATCCATACTATTTTGGAGTAGAAAGGCTCGATAAATCATTAGAGAAAGAAGGGTATGTCACATCCGACCTTTACCTTGACAAGAATGAGTATTTCCATCAGAAAGTGCTGACATCGGGTCAGGGCTGCGAGCTTGACAATACCAGGCTAATTGCATCATATTTTCCAATGCTGATTAAAGGACAGGATGAAAATGTTGCCGCCAAATAATTAAATTCTATATCCCTCCGGCCCACCTGGTTTCATGTTTCAGGTTAACAGGAGGCTGTCTTAAAAGTCTGTCTTAACCGCAAAGGACGCTAAACCTGCGCAGAGTACGCAAAGTTAATGTATAGAAATACTTTTCTTTGCGTTCTTTGCGAAAAACTTTGCGAACTTTGCGGTTAATTGTTTTTGACTTTTGATACAGCCTCTATTATATTTGCTCCATGTAGTTTTGACTCGGGATAATTGAGGCAGATAACAAATTAAAATATCAGGTGAATGAACCTTGCTTTCAGAAACATACCTGTGCATGACGATATAGTCAGGGTACGGAATATTGTGGAATCAACCGGATTTTTCTATGACCATGAAGTGGAAATAGCGGCTGAACTGGTAGAGGAGCGTTATAATAAAGGTGAATCTTCCGGTTATTATTTCATTTTTGCCGAGCTTGACGGGATTACTGTAGGATATTCCTGTTTTGGGCCTATAACCATGTCGAAGACCTGTTTTGACCTGTACTGGATTGCAACCCA
>CAWBLL010000010.1:0-22868 GCA_963789465.1 uncultured Bacteroidales bacterium | reverse complement strand
GTTTGGTAAAATTCCTGCGTGATATTTTATTGTTCATAGCGGGGAGGTTTTACGGTTATAAGTAAAGTAATTTAATTTCAAGATTTTCAAATAGTTCCATGTTTTTCTTAAATACATATATAATATTTTAGTATTTATTAGGGTTACTTATATTAAGAATTACATATATCGAGAGTTATATAATTTAGAAGTCACATATATAAAAAGTTATATATCAAAAAATTCTGATATGCTAAAACCACCATATATAAATCTCTTGTATATATAAGAAACTTATATATGTATTATACTTATATATAAAAATTCTTGCATATGTAATTGTTTATTATATACTTGGAACGGATATATATAAGACATTAGGGTATAAAAAGAACTTTGAATTAAAGTTATGGCAATCAATCATCTGCAAAAAATCTTCCGATCTGCTTCATAATCTCTTTCTTCACCTCCAGGACATCGATAACTCCCTGATGACCATAAACAATCTTACCTCCGGGAGCTACGAGCAGGGTATAAGGGAGTGCGCCCTGCCAGTTTTTATCAATGGCTTCTATCAAGGCATACTTATCATCTGAACTGCAGATATAGTTTTTTGTCGCTGCATGCTTATCCTTAAGGAATTCAAGAACCTTATCCTTCTTCTTCAAACCATCGGTGCTTATAGATATAAATTCAAAATCGCGGGCACCATACATCCGCTGCATCGTAATAAATTCCGGAAATTCTATAACACAAGGTCCGCACCAAGTCGCCCATAGATTGATCAAACGGTATTTCCCGGATTTATTTTCTATAATTTCCTTTATCCCGTTTATGTCGGCATCAGTAACTTCAACAGGTTTTTTATTCCAGT
Source organism: uncultured Bacteroidales bacterium (assembly GCA_963789465.1). Classification (GTDB taxonomy): domain Bacteria; phylum Bacteroidota; class Bacteroidia; order Bacteroidales; family VadinHA17; genus LD21. The sequence goes on along the minus strand of CAWBLL010000010.1, from coordinate 22,015 downwards.
CGGCATCGAGTTTATGTCTCCATTCAGCTTTACTTGCCCATTTGATAGAGCAGCCGAATGTCTTGGTCTTTTCTACAGGAACCGGCTTGCCGTCAAGGAGTGCAACGATGGCATTCCTGGCATCATGCTGGGTGGCTTTCACATACGGATTCTCCATCTCATCGATTCTCCCGCAGTAACGCAGTTTGCGCTGGCTGTCGAAAATGAATACATGCGGAGTTGTTGTTGGCCCGTAGGCCTTAGCCGTTTCCTGCTTATCACCATCATACAGATAAGGCATTGGGTAGTTCATATCCTTTGCCCTGATTTTCATCTCTTCGAAGGAGTCTCCTAGATCGCTGTACCCTATCTCTTCAAGGCAGACTGCCTCCGGATTATTGGGTGATATTAAGACAAAATCCACACCTGCGGGATGAAATTCCCGGTAAAGATCCAGGATCCTTTTTTCATATGCCTGCGCAGTAGGGCAGTGGTCAGCAGTGAAAATAATTACGAGTAGCTTAGCCGCTTTGAAACTATCGAGGGTATAGGTCTTTCCATCCACTCCCGGAAGTGAAAAGGCAGGAGCGGGGGCACCTATTTCCAGTGTCTTATGATCCTCAGCACCCATTAATAAGGTACTCCCCGTCAATCCGGATATTATAATCAGCGAGAATAAATAGATTTTCTTTTTCATCACAGAGTAATTATTTGTGTTCATTCGATTGTCCCACATTACCTTAAGCATTTATAAAATGCTCTCTTAAACGTGTCATAACCCCTTTGTTCTGTTTTGAACAACAATATGCTGACAGCAGGGACTAAGTAAAGATATAAAAGTTTTCCGATTGTCAATTTTACAGCGATTCATAAATTCTCAGGGCATCTGCTGAGAGCTTTATTGCCTCGGTGCGATCGGCGGGATTTTCAAATTCCGGTCCGGTTTTTAACCAGTGAATAGTACCCCACACATATTTATCCAGATAGCCGATTGAAGCTTCCTACCTGACCTTTTTACCATTTTTTAAAAAACAGACAGGGTTTGTGTGGGCAAAAACAGATAATCCTCCTTCAGTATACGATTTTTAATATCAGGATCTTCGGCAACACTAGCTGCCACCCAGCTGCTCCTGCCAAGGTACTTAACGTGGTCGTGCTTACCGGCAATTTCGACATGTTTTCCGCAGGAGTCCGTTACGGATACGCTGGGCGGCAAACGTTCTCCGGAAATTTCATCTACAATTTCTAATTTATAATACTTTGATTTGCTGCATGATGAAAAGATAATCATAGTTAAAGTCAGGCCAATGAATATTCTTTTTACGGAGTGCTCTTGCAGGATGGCTTGTATCTTGATAGCTGCAGGATCTTTGAATTTCAGAATTATTCAGATGAGGCTTAAAATATAAACGACGATAATTTCTGATTTCAGACTTTGGATTACCTTACTGCATAATCACCCGGCCTCATTTTGATATAATGTCTCCCATCTGCACAACCTCAAAATCAGTTGCTTTAAGAGTTTTTAACTGGTTAAGGTCGTCGTTGTCCCATCTGTCATCAGGGGCGCCTGATATGAACATGTCGGAGCCAATATCGGCGAGGATGAGACCATAATTTTTCAATGCAGTCAGTATTACCTGGTTATCAGCAGAAAAGCCCGATATATCAAAACTACTTTTAAGCCTGATTCTGGTTCCCATGGGTGTGGGAGCCTCCGGATCGTTATTAGTCCCGCTTACCATATGGCTGGCGGGAGCGGTATATCCCCGGGTCACTTTGCCTTTGCTCAGGGTAAAACGGATCGCATGATCTATGACACCCTTCTTTACCTCTTCATAGCGAACCAGAAGAGGAAGTATTGGAAGTCCGGCAGCATCGGCTGATGTCCATCCTGCAGGTCTGGCGGCGTTCACTTTAAGATCCCAGACTGCTCCGCTGGAAGCCTCCCATGATCCGTTGCTTACCCCGGCATTATAGAGTTCATACAAAATTTTATTATCAATATCGACTGCCAGTACATGGCTGTCACCTAAACCATTTCCTTCCACGGGAGCAGCAAGTGGAACGGGATAAGGGCCGGGGTCGCTCTCATTGCCATAGTTTCCGTCATAACTATTTGCCCTGAAGCTGACAGTAATCGGGGTCTGGCTATTGCAGACAAGTATAAAAGGTATACCGATCGGGCTGCCTTCATAAAGCCCTCCTCCGAAATCGGGGTGCATGGATGGAGACCCAATCAATGCCATGATGGCATCGGAATGAATGTCTTTGGAGAGAGCTGAAATATTGGTATTAATCAGATTGTCAGCCGGAAAGACAGCAATATCCTCCAGCCTTGACTTATCCGTTATAATGCAGTCTGTGTGATCCCCTGCAGGATTATCCGTTGTCTTATCTGAACAACTGAAGATGAAGAGCGCTATAACCGGTATCTTCAAGAAATTATTGAAGAAGGCAGAAAAATTCAACATACGCATCTTGTGTTTCAGTTTAAACTTATTTTCCGGCAGAGGCTGATGAAAGAAGCTCGGCCAGCTGTCGCCGGTAATCATCAAATTTATAACCGCGTGATGACCAGCTTACATCATTCAGGGATTTTGCATCCCAGACACCTGCCGGCACACATTTATCAACGATGGCTTTTAGCTCATTTCCCTTGCCCATCTGTTTTGCCAGCCACATATATTCATAATCCTGTTCTCCCCTGCGCCAGTTTTTTGCCCTTATGGAGGAGAGAGGTCCTGCCAGATTCCTGTCCTGATCCGGGAAAAGTGCATCCTGCCCTGGATAAAGGAATGTGCCATCTCCGTTAATCCTGTTTTCATACGTCAGAGGATTGACAAAAACATTAAGCTTCCTCCAGAAGGTTGTTGACCAGTAAAAATACTGATCAATATTATATTTCCAGACTACCCATGGCATCACCCTGAATTCCACTGCATCGGCATCGCTAACCACAGCTCCCATACCGGGCCGGAAGCCGTTATAGATCCCGAATTTACGACCTTTGGATCTTTCAGAGGCTACCGCCTTTGCAGTAAGATCCATAACCCATTCCTGGGCTGAAATTGACCAGAAGTCAACATATCCTATTAAGTCAGGCCTGATTTTGTTTGTAACCAGAGTCGGTATGGATTTCCCTGAACCCGGATTAGTATGCGACCATCTTGCCTGCATCCTTATTGTATCCATGGATCCGGTTCCTTTCGCATTATCAGGTCCCTTAAAGTCAGGCTCATCAGGATAAAGATATTTGTGGCGCTGTACTCCCGGTGCATTGTTCCTGAACCAGTTCTCCCAGGCATCGGAGCCCTTCCACCATTCAGCCTTATTCATCTTATCAAGGCTTCCGCCGTACTCTTTTGGCAAGTCGCCGCCGTAACCAATTGAAAATGTTGTATTCCCGATATTTTCTCCGGGTCCGGCATAACCCATTTCAGCAGTATAGGATTCTCCTGTAAAATATCTTTTATAGTGGTTTGACATATCTTCCAGGTCGGACACCTCGTTAACCAGATCAAACCTGTGTCTGTGAGCCAGTTGGTTGTACTTCAGTTCAAGATCGAAATATTCCTTGCTTCCCCTTTGCACATTGTGACGGGAAGTTATTGAGCCTGTTGAGTAGCCAAACATTGTCCTGAGATGGGTTGAATCAGGAAGTGTAAAGCCATAAACTTTCAGTAGGACGGGTATACTCCTGAATTCTTTATCTTCCGTGGTTATTTTTGCACTTCCGGAATAGGTACCCGGAGAGGCATTTTTTGGGATCAGTATATCGGCCCATACAGCCTGATTTTTGTTAGCTTCGATGGAGAATGGTGCGCCACCTTTTCCGGGAGGAGCTGCAAACGGGATCAGACAATCCGGGACCCATCCCGTATAGTAAGCCGGAGGAGCTGCACTATCTGAAAAAAACCAAAGAGGTGGTGACCTCTTAATCATGTTCAGATAATGTTCGGTGAAAAGTTCCGTATTCCTCCCCCTGTAGTCGAAAGGATCTGAGGGGCCTGTGGCTGAGCCTGGGATGACGGACTTTCCGTTAACCAGATCGCTGATCATTACATTGACATTCCTTGCTCCGGAAGCATCGGCCTGAATGATAAGCTGAAAAGCAACAATTTCATTCCTTCCGCCAAATATATTTATAGTATTGTTTTTCCAGACATTGTTATTCTCATCGCTGGCAAGAGGATTGTTAATGTCTTCCTGTTTTATTTTTTCACCGTCGTCAATAGCCCATACCCTCAAGATGCCTGAAGGTTTGCTGCAAGACGCAAGAGCAGAGATGGCACAGGCAATAAGGATTATTCTGACCATATAAGTTTTTGATGATAGTTTTCTTTTCATATGCTGTCGTTTATCGATGTTGAAAGCTGTCATTTTTTCTGAAAATGTACACAAACATCCGGGTGCATTGTATAAAGGATATAGCCATTTCCATCAGGTACCATCACAGGGCTTGATTTATTCTCTCTCAAAATGGGGTTGCCGTAAAATTTTGTCCAGTGCACGAGATCTTCCGACATTGCAATGCAAGAGGTCCATTCATGCCAATCCTTGAATTCCGTTGCATGATAGTACCCGTAGTATCTGCCTTTGTATTTTATAATCTGATCCATAGCAAGGCCGAATTGATCATATACTTCAGGACCCATCTTTATGACAGGATCATCCAGTTTGTTTGTCCATACCTTCATGTCAGGCGACGTGGCAAGCCATATACCCAGATCTTCCCGCTCATAGAACAGATACCACAGACCGTCTTCAAACCATATAGTAGGTGTACCATAGGAACCTTTGCTGATAGGATTGCCGTCAGCAGACCTTATATCCAGCGGGCCTTTCTCCTGCCAGTGAATCCTGTCGGATGAAACCAGCATATGTGCCGTATCTCCTCGTCCTTCCGCAAACATATAATAGGTGCCATCATGGTTTATTACAGACATATCTTCAACCCAGCCTGAATCGTAGATGGGATTATCCTTATCTCTGGTCCAGTTCAGGCCGTCCGTTGAGGTGGCAAGACCAAGATGCTTCTCAACCGATTCATCGCCCTTGTAGCCTGTATACCACATATAATATGTCTCTCCTTCATGAAGGATATATCCTCTTTCACGTATTTTCTGGTCCCAGGTATCAGTCCCGGTACCGGCAAATACCGGATTGTTTTTATAGGCAGTGAATTCAGTCAATTCTGAAGGGAACTTTGTAGTGTCAGAATTCATTCCGGTCTTTGCGGATGATGATTTTTGCCTGCATCCGGTAACCAATAAAATAAGGAAAATGAGCTTAATAATGATTTTCATATAGATATGGATTAATGATGAATAAGATATTCCCAGGGAAAATTTAAATTTAAAGGGTTGAATGTAATAAAAAATATTAAAATTTGAATCCGCTCTTTTCAAAAGCTCTCATTCAAAGGAGTTTTATAAGGTTATTGGAACAATAATTTTAATTCCATGAGTTGTTGCATTAATCATTAAGAATCAGATACTATAGCTCTGAGCCTTGACCATCGTTAGTCATTTCTGGAAAATGCCGGGGTAACGATATCCTCTTTGGCATTTGCATCGCCTCTAGCCGGTCCATGCCACACTCCTCCTCCAAAAGTAATTATGTAGATCATATCAGGATCAACCGGATCAGGATCAACGCGCTTGCCCCATTTGAAATTGTAACCTTTTATTCTTGACCAGCTATTTCCCCTGTCGTCAGACCGGTATGCTGATCCGTTAAAACCGCAGGCATAAAAAGTCCCGTTTCGCTGGTCATAAGTGATATCATGAATATGCTGATCTTTTTCAAGAACATGACTCCATGTTTCTCCATTGTCGGGGGAAAGAAAAATTCCTCCTCCGGTATCGGGTGAAAATTGTCCTGGTGTCGTTTTTCCCCAGGCTGAGAGGAGCAAGTGATCGTTTTTTTCAGGATCGATTGCGATACACATAGGCCCATTTGTTCCTTCGGGCAGTTTCATTTTAGTCCAGGATCCAGCTCCATCTGTGGATCTGTAAACTGCACCGTCATAATCATTGCCTATGCTGCCGTCGTCGCTGCGCCTGCAGACTACAAGAAAGAGTTCTCCGTTGTTTACGTTTTCGGTTAAGCGCCACGCAAATGGTTCCTTTCCTTCAATGCCATTATTCTTTTTAATCCAGCTTTTCCCTTCGTCAGCTGATTTATATACTCCCTTTCCGAAAGCACAAGCATAGAGAGTACCTGAGGTATGTCCTGCTGCTCCGGCAACCATAATGTGAGTAATAGCAGACTCTCCGATATCATTACTGACAGGCATCCAGTTTTTACCTCCGTCCTCAGTAACAACAATGCCTCCGACATAATCAGAAACACCTCTTCTTCTCCACATTTTTGGTCGTGGCAGATCATGAACATTGCTCATTGCAGCCCAGGCCCTCCCTTTTGTATCCGGATCAAATGCAAGCCAGTAGGTGCTGTTCATCCAGTTACGGGGTATTCCGTTATGGAAGGTGTCACTCATCCAGCTTTCGCCTCCGTCACTGCTTTCCATCAGGCCGATATCGGTATTGGCTATGAACCTGTGGTTAATGTCAAAGGGATCAGTAATTATGGCATACCCTGTTGTAACTTCCAGACCGGTTGAGATCCAGCCTGCTTCCGCTTTTCTTTTTGTATATAGCTGCTCCCAGGTCTTTCCGCCATCCGGTGTTCTGATAGTTCTGCCAAAATCGGTCGTATAGCAAACTTTCGGGTTTGAAGGGGATACTGCCATTGAAAACGGGTTTTCACCCCATGTGGGACCAAATCTTTCATCGATCCATCCCTTTTTATAGTTAGGTGAATATACGTATCCCCCTTCAGATATGCAGTCTTTCCAGGCAAGGTTCCATGTCATTCCATAATCTTCACTTACTGCGACTCCAAGGCATGTAGTATCATTTGAAACTTTTAGCCCTCCGTAGGAAATATAAACTTCTTCGGGATGGTTGATGCTGGTGGCAACGGATCTCCACTCCGGAAGACCGGCTCCTTCTTTTTGAAAGCTCAGTATTCCTGCCTGTCTGTTTTCCCATGTCAAACCTCCATCCCCTGTATAATAAATACCGGAAAGATCACCTTCCGGATTAAAGTATGATTTTCCGGAAATCGCATAGATCATGAATTTATTCGCTGCTTTGTCATATCCTCCTGTAAACTCGGTTAATCTATCCACTCCTGCTGGTCCGGGATTGGTTTTCCAGGCTCCATTTTTCCTTGTGATGATAAAATTTTTCCCGGTGATAAACAGTGACCTGTCATTCTCAGGAGAGGAGGGGTCAATAAATATATTTTTCACACTATTGTCGAGCTCTTTCTCTTTGGTCCAGCTGACGCCCTGGTTATCTGATGTAAAATAGCCTGTTTTATCATCTATTGAAATGGCAGCATATAATTTCAATGAATTGTCAGGATCTGCAGCAAATGCCAGTACATGCCTGCGAGTGCTGTCGTTCGTTATTATACGTTCTTCGGCATGGTCGTCTTTTGAGACGACTCCGCTTATTTCGGATGCAGGGGGATAGAAGATCTTCCATGTTGTGCCGTGATCGGAACTCCTGAACAATGCTATTGAATTTGCATAGACGGTATTCGAATCAACCGGATCGAAAACAAAATATCTTACGGGGCCTCTCAGGCAGAACATTCGCCAGGATTCGCCTCCGTTAACAGTGACGAATGATCCCGTCATATCGCAAGCTACAAACGCATAATTTTCATTTTGTGGACTCACTGCAGGATTGAACATGGCACCACCTCCTCCATAACCTGTAAAGCCCCAGGTGTCGTTTCTTCCGTTTGGATTTATTGGTCTAACAAGTTTTTCTTTAACTGATGAACAGCCAGTTAAAAGAATGCCTGCTGACAGCATAAGAATAAAGCCTCTGCTTTTCAAATGTAATGCTTTGTTCATTTCTTTTTTTTCTTGAATATAAAGTTTTTATCTTAAGGAGCAAAATTGGTGGCTCTTAAAGATTCCTGGTGGTTCATCGTTACAATGCGTAAATTATTAAGCATTTTGATAAAACAACAAAAGATATACCGGCTTGCATGCTGCTTACCGGTATATCTGACTTAACCCGAACCTAACCTAAAAAACAACTAATAACAAAACCCCTTTTTAATTTTACGAAAATATATTGGAATTAATTTGAATATCAATATGAAAGGGCCGGAGTAATTATATCCTCAATAGCATTTGGATCTCCCTTTGCAGGTCCGTACCAGACACCTCCACCATAACTTGAAATGTAAATCATTCCAGGATTTTCCGGATCAAGATCCACACGGCGTCCCAATTTATGGTTATACCCTTTGATCCGTGTCCATGTTTCTCCCATGTCATCTGACCAGTATGCTGAACTGCTGAATCCGCAGGCATAATATCTTTTATTTCTGGGGTCATATGTAAGTTCATGTATAAACTGATCTTTCAGAAATACAGATTTCCAGTTTTTTCCATCATCTTTTGAAATATAGATTCCTCCTCCGCTGCACTGTGAAAATTGAGTATCGCCGGTTCTTCCCCATGTAGATAAAACTAGGTAATACTGATTTCCAGGATCAACCAGCAGGCTTGTCGGGCTATTTGCTTCAGCCGGGAGGGCTACTTTCATCCAGGTTTCAGCTCCATTAACTGATCTGTAAAGTGCTCCATCCTGATCAGTTCCGATTTTTCCATGGTCACTTTTTCTGTTCACGAGCAGAAATAAGGTCCCGTCGCTGGTTTTTCTGACCATTGACCAGGTTAAAGGTTCTGTTCCCTCAATTCCATTATTTTTTTGTTGCCAGCTTAATCCTCCGTCAACTGATTTGTAAACGCCTTTCCCGAATGCGCAGGCATAAAGTGTTCTTGATTCTCTGTTGCTGGACGGATCGATCAGAATATGTGTCATTGCTGCTTCTCCAATATCCTGACTTACTACCTTCCATGATTTGCCACTGTTTTCCGTTTCGAGAACGCCGCCATTAAATCTGCCAACTCCGTTTCTCCTCCACATTTTATACCTGGGAAGATCATGGATTCCGCTCATGACAGCCCATGCCCTTCCTTTTATATCCGGGTCGAAAACAAGCTGGTAAGTATTTCCCTGCCAGGCCCCCGGGATGCCATTGTTCTTTGTGGCGCTGTTCCAGCTTTTTCCGCCATCAGTACTTTCCATCATCCCGACATCAGTAGTAGTAAGGAACCTATGGTTCAGATCAAACGGATCAACAACAACGCTATAGCCAGTAGTAACATCAAGTCCCCGTGAAACCCAGCCTGCATTATCTTTTTTGCGGGTATATAATTGCTGCCAGGTGTTTCCTCCATCCGATGTCTTTATTGTCCTGCCAAAATCAGTAGCATAGCAAACATCCGGATAAGCCGGAGATATCCCGATTGAAAAGGGATTTTCTCCCCATTCTGGGCCGAAGCGTTCATCAAGCCATCCGCCGGTATAGTTGGAAGAATACCTGAATCCATCTTTGGTCAGACAATCCCTCAATGACAGGCTCCATGTCTTTCCATAATCTTCACTTTTCGCAACCCCAATACATGTGGTGTCACCCTGAGCCTTTAATCCGGCATAGGAAATATACACATATTCGGGATGGAATGCGCTTGTTGCTATGCATCGCCATTCCGGGATCTTTGAGTTTTGAACACGTAAATTTGCCAGACCATCCTGCCTGTTTTCCCAGCTCCTGCCTCCGTCAGAAGTGAAGAAAATGCCTGACTTGTCACCTGAGGGATTGAAATATGACAAGCCAGATAATGCATAAATTATAAACAGATTCTTTTTTTGGTCAAATCCTCCGGCATATTGAGTAACCAATGACACACCATCAGGACCTTTACTAACAGACCATATTCCATTTTCCTTTGTTGTAATGGTACTGTTACCGGCAACATAGATAGTCCTGTTATCCGGCCTGGAAGAGGGGACTACAAAAATATTTTTTGCACCATCTTTGAGATCTTTCTCTTTATTCCAATGAAGACCTGAATCTCGTGAGACATAAAAGTCTGCTTTGTCATCAATGGATATTGCCGCATAAAGTATAGCTGAATTTGCCGGATCAACAGCAAAAGCCAGGACATTTCTTTTTGTACTGTCTGTTGTAAAAATATATTCAGAGGCCTCATCACCACTCATAATGTATCCTGCCACATCTGAAGAGGGCGGGTATGCAATTTCCCACGTATTTCCCTTATCCTTGCTTCGGAACAAACCTATTGAATTTGCATAAACGGTATTTGTGTCCAAAGGATCGAAAACATAGTAATTAACAGCATTTCGTAAGCAGAACATTCTCCATGAGTCGCCTCCGTTATAAGTTACAAATGACTGACGCATATCACAGCTTACATATGCATAGTCTACATCGAAAGGGCTTACAGCAGGGTTGAACATAGCTCCTCCTCCTCCGAATCCAACAATGGACCAGGAATCATTCCGTCCATTCAGATTTTGAATCTTTTCAGAGCTGGATTTTTCTACTGCCGGCTTGCAATTTTGGAAAAGGAGAGCCAGAATAAAGAGTCCGTAAATCAATATATGCTCACTTGCTGGCCTGGTTGAATTAATTTTATTCATTTTCAAAATGGATCAGATCAACTATTAACAAATTCAGGATTCAAGGAAATGGTCATAATAATAAATTTTATCATTCTCATTTGGGATTTATTAAACATGGGATTCTCACTGGAATTCAGATACCAGGAAAAATTTAAATTAACGCCCCGCTCCGTATTTGCGGGGCGTTAATTTTTAATTGGATAATATTTTTTTAGTACCCGGGATTCTGTCCCAGTAAATTAGCATCGTACTCAGGAATAGGAAATAAATCAGTTGTTACGTGATGTTGAGTCAGCTCCTTTCTTACCATGTCAAACCAGCGACTACCCAGTTCAAAGCAAAATTCAAATTTTCTTTCCTGGATCACCTTTTCTTCAAAGGCCTGCATTGTCATGGCTGCAGTGGCAAGTGACTCTGTGCCTGTACTCCCGTTAGCGCGGTTAATAACTTCATTAATGGCATCAACGGCTTCCTGAGTCGGACCTCCATTTTCCCTGTTGGCAGCCTCTGCATAGATCAGTAATACATCTGCATATCTTAAAATGGGAACATTTATCGGATAAACTGCTTTAGCTAGTATGTCTTTTGCATCAACATACGGATAATTGAATTTGGCTATAATAGGAGCATATTCAAAATCCTGTTTCCATGGAATCATTATAATATTTCCGGGATCAGCCAGGACATCGGGGATAAGCAGTTGAATGTAGGCATCTCTCCTTGGCTGGTCAGGAAATTCATAAGCAGCAAAAGTTGTATCTAATGCACCATCGCTATAACCTCCGGAGTTTTTTGAAGCCAATCCATTAGGGATCTCAACGGCATCGTCGGTAGTCGCTTCGAAGGCAAACATCATTTCGGATGTACGTTTACTTTCTATCTTAAACACATCAGCAACATCAGGTATAAGAGCGAACTTCTTACTATCAATAATTTCCTTTGAGAGGCTGGCGGCTTTGGCATAATTGGATGCTTGTTTCATTGGCGCTGTTGCCATTGTCAGATAAACCCTTGATAAAATTCCCCTGGCAACCCAGCTTGTAGGTCTTCCGGGGGCATCACTCCACGACTCAGGCAATTTATTTACAGCATCTTCCAGATCGCTTGTGATTTGAGAATAAACCTCTTCAACAGGAGTCCTTGAATATGGATTGGTTACTGGATTTGGTGAATCTTCCAAAATCAGCGGGACATCACCATAGAGTCTTACCAGGTTAAAATAATTAAGTGCTCTGAGAAACTTTGCCTGTCCAATGATCATAGATAGTTCCTCTTCGCCAGCCCCCTGGATTTTTCCTGAATATACCGACCGGAGGACATTATTTACATTAGTCAGTGATTTATATGATCTTTGCCAGTGAGATATACCATACTCAGTTCCAAGAACTATCGGAGCATCCCGTATTCCATCGTTATTAAAATCGGTATATCCATTTTTTTTAATATCATCTGGTCCCAGTGCAACATCTACGTACATTTGAGACATGGCCCCAATTAATCCTGATAAAGCTTCTCCCTTATTGGTATAGAAGTTGACTTCACCAACAATGCCTGATGGATTTTCAATAAGGCTGGTTTCACATGAAGACAAGCAGCAGACAGCCAATATTGTCATCATTTTAATACTATTTTTTCGCAGAAAATGGCTTATATTATTTTTCATTTTTTCACACAATTAAAAGGTTACATCTATACCCATGGAATATGTTCTGGACTGAGGGTAGTTACTATTATCAATTCCCGCCCGACCATCACTAGCTGAAAAAGAACTCGCTTCCGGATCATAACCTGTATACCTGGTAATAGTAAAAAGATTAGTTCCTGACAGATAAACTCTTAACCTGTCAATTTTAATTTTCTGACAAACAGATTGAGGAAAATTGTAGGCAAGATTCAAAGTTTTCAGTCTTATAAAAGATCCATCCTCAACAAAATGAGAATTTCTTCCGTTTACTGAAACGTTAGTGGCTGTGATATCATGATCCAGATTATATTGCACTCTGTACGACTGAAGGATCCAGGCGGGAATATCGGTATTCTGATTATTCTCGGTCCAATGATCCAGCAGGCGTGTGCTTGTCCCGGTCAGCAAGCCCCAGTTTGTCTTTTCAGTAAAAATTCTGCCTGCGTTGAATATTTGATTCCCGTATATGCCAAGAATTGTAGCAGTAAGCTCAAAAGACTTATATGAAAATGTATTATTAAAGCCAATACTGAATTTTGGAGCAGTGTGGGCAATTATTGTTAAATCTGAGGCATTTATTTTATAGTCACCATTCAAATCCTTATATTTCGGATCACCGGGCATCTGACCAAATTTGTTTGCCTCTGCTTCCTCACTTGTACTCCAGATACCCTCAAAAAGATGACCTTTAAGGGTTCCAAGCGGTTCTCCAACTATCAGCCAGGCAATGTCTTTAAATCCATATCCGCCACCCTGATTAGTTGGCTGTACAAGCTCTTTTATTCCCGGACCCAGATCCAGTATTTGGCTTTTGTTGGACGAAAAAATGAAACTGGTATTCCATCTGAAGTTACCAACCAGAGGATCCCCGCCAATCACAAATTCGATGCCTTTATTTTCCATAGATCCTACATTCTGCATCACTGAAGGAGTGGCTGATGATTCTGACAGACCATACCCGGTATACCAGGGAATCTGGCGGGCGAGCAGCATATCGGTTGTAGTTTTCTTATAGATATCAAACGTAAAAATAAGTCTGCCCTTAAAAAAGCCTAAATCCATTCCGGCATTTATTTGCCTCGTACTTTCCCATTTAAGCTTGTCATTATCAGCAGTTGCAGCATAATATCCGATATTCGTGGAGCCAAGCCCATCGTAAGGATAATTGGCTCCTGGAGCTATTGTCGCAAGTGTTGAATATGGTCTTACAGCCTGATTACCTAAAATTCCCCAGCTTCCCCTGAATTTTAAATTTGATAAAATATTCAGATCTTTTAAAAATACTTCATTGGAAGCGGTCCAAGCCAAAGCCAGTGACGGGAAGTAACCCCATTTTGTACTTGAACCGAAAACAGAGGAACCATCTGCACGGTAAGAAGCAGTTATTGCATATTTATTGTTAAATACATAATTAGCTCGTCCGAGATAAGAATTAAGTACACGCTTTGAAATTCCGTTACCGGTAACGATCAGATTTGTGGCGCCTGACAAGGCATAAATACTGGTAATATCAGTTCCAAAGCCATCTCCCTGAAAATCATAGAATTGATAATTATCAGTCTGATATTCAGCAACTCCTGTGAATATTAAGCGGTGTTTATCATTAAAAGACTTATTATAGGTCAAGATATTGGAATTCTGATATACAGACCCGCTTCCCGTATGTACTTCACCCAGGCCATCAACTCCGGATCCTTCAAATGTTTTCCTGTTCAGATACTTGAGATTGTTCTCATTGTAAATAATAGCCCCTCCGGTAACTTTCAGGTCAAGCCCTTTTAACAGTTTGAAATCCAAATATGTATTTACATTATTTGTATTGGTTTTAATTTCATTGAAAGTTTCCATAGCAGACATCACCGGATTTGCACCTTCATCATGTCCGTAACCTGGTTCATGGACAGTATAATTTCCTGAAGCATCATAGACAGGAGTGGTGGCATCCCACTGATATGCCTCATTGGATGCCTGACCAATCACAACGCCACTTGCGGTTCCGTTTCCGAATGGAGGTACATTTGATTCTTCTTTAGTGCCTGACCAGTTTAATCCGAGTGTCAGCCATTTTTTTACATCTGCATTAATATTTGCACGAAGAGAGTAACGCTTATAATGGGTATTTATCATTATACCTTTATTATACAGGTATCCACCTGAGAAGAAGTAATTCATGTTGTCTGTTCCTCCGTCAATAGAAAGCTGGTGGTTATCTATTTTTCCTGTTTTGTAAACCTCTCTTTGCCAGTCTGTACCACCGTTTTTCTCAAAATTGGCAACTTCTTCATCGGTAAAAGGTTTAAAACCGTGTGGGGGATAGTCTACATCCAGTGTGGCTGAAAATTCATTTGCTGCACGGGCAAATTCACCTGCGTTCATTACATCAATTACATTTGCAAGTTTCTGGATTCCTCCATTATAACTATACTTAATTGAAGGTTTACCTGGTTTTCCTTTTTTTGTCGTAATTAAAATCACACCATTAGCGCCACGTGAACCATAAATGGCTGCAGCTGATGCATCTTTAAGGACTTCAATTGATTCTATATCATTTGGATTTAAAGATCTGAGATCTCCGCCCTGCAGCCCATCTATTACAATAAGGGCATTACTGTTGCCTGTAAGTGAATTGCCACCTCTGATCCTGATAGTTGTATTACCTCCCGGGGCACCATCCGTATTGCTAACCGTCACACCGGCAGCGTGCCCCTGTAAAGACTGATCAACTCTTTGAGTGGGAAGAAGTGTGAGATCTTTTGATTTAACGCTGCTTATGGATCCGGTCAGATCGCTTTTTCTCTGTTGGCCGTATCCTACAACAACCACTTCTTCAAGATTTTTAATATCAGGTGACATAGTAACATTTATTGTAATTTTTCCGCCGACCGGAATTTTAAAGGGAGCATATCCGATATAAGAAAATACCAGTGTTGCATTTTCATCAGCTACTTCAATTGAATAATTTCCATTAATGTCTGAGATTACTCCTTTAGTAGTACCCTCAATGGAAATATTCACTCCAATTAGTGGTTCATTAGTTGTAGCATCTGTAATTGTGCCGGACACTTTGCCCTGTTGATCCATGACTTCTTCCCTGGCAAAGACTATCAGTTTATCCATTACAACGTAGGAGAGATGAGTGCCGTCAAGTGCCTTATTTAAAACTGAAGCCACTGTGGCTTCGTTCTCATCAATACTGACCATCTGGGTCACATCTACCTGATCTGTCTTATAAAAAATTTTATAATCACTCTGATTTTCAATAGCTTCTATTACATTTAGAAGTGTCTGGCTTTCATTCTCAAGCTTAATTATGCTAGATTGTCCATACCCGGATGAATAGCATTGAAGTGTGGCCAGGATAAGGAAAAACGTTGATAGTTTCATAATTAATGAGATTTTTTGAAGGCATTTCTTTTCGGGAAAAACACCTAAAATCAAGTTTTTTTTCATAAATTTGATATGTTTTTAATTAGTAAATACCCATTTGGCTTCTTGGGGAGGTTGATGGGGAAAATTAATTTTGAATTACCGGAAGATGTATCAGCATTTTCCGGTTTTTCATTTCAGGTTCAAGGTAGTTTTGCTTTTTTTCAAGGGCATCAGTTTTTAAGGGTTAGACTATTTTCTATTTATTCTGGATATAATAATTGTATCTTTTTCAACCCTGAAAGTAATTGGGGTAGTAATTTTGATGGCTTCAAGTACCTGGTAAACAGTTTCATTATGGACAAATTTCCCGCTGAAGCGTTCTGATTTTAGCTCCTCATTTTCAATTTTGATTTTGACATTATACCATCTTTCCATCTTTAGTGCAAGATCCTCGAAGGACTCTCCGGCAAATACCAGCATCTGATCCTTCCAGCTTACCAGGTTTACAGGATCGACTTTATTTATGGCAAATGACGATTTTTGTGAATTTTGTGGTCCACCCTCTGTCTTATCAGTTAAAGTTGCCATTTCATTGGGTTTAATGATAATTGACTTCTGTTTCCCATGAATGTCTTCTACTTTAACTTCGCCCCTGACGACAATAGTCTGGGTTTTATTATCACCAGGGTAACATCTGACATTAAAGGCGGTTCCAAGGACATTTACTTTAGCATCATGTGTATTTACAACGAAAGCCTTTCCGTTCTTCTTTTCAACATCAAAAAAAGCCTCCCCTTCCAGAGTCACTTCCCTCGAAACTTCGCCAAACTGAACAGGATACCTTAGTTTACTGTCAGAATTAATCCATACATGGGAACCATCCGACAGGATTATCTGTGCTTTTTCTCCGAGGGGGACAATTATTTCGTGATATGCTATATCAGGATTTTTGACATTTAGGGTATGGAACACATTCCAAATGGAAGTTAACCCAACTATCAGCAAGCTCACAGCTGCAATCTTAACCCAGATAGAATTGAAATTCCAGATGGTCTTGATTGTTCGAGGTTGCTCCTCGTTAATAACTGTCATCAGCTTACGTAATGACTCATTCTTATCAACAGGTACCCCGGGCTTTCTATTATTCAGAAGGGTCTTAAGAACAGTAACCGCATTTTCTATCTCCTTCTTTTTATCAGGATGAGCAGCTATCCATTCATTCCATATTTTAACAGATTCTGGATTTTTATCCTCTGCGAATTCACGAAAGGTTTCACTAAGAATCATATCTTCCAGACAATCAAAATCAGCTTTTTCCAATCCTTTATGAGATAAGTTTTATAATAGAATCTATATGCAACACGGAAATATTATTTATTTATACTCAGTTTTGCTGAATTTTAATAAAAATAAAATAAGGTGACCTGGGTTGATTAACCAATAATGCGGCAGAAGTACAATATCAGAAATAAGTTGCGCAGAACCTGCAAAGCTCTGCAGATTGAATTACGAACTGACTGCACATTCATGTTCATTACCTGTGCTATGTTTTCAAATTCCATCTCCTCAAAATACCTGAGATAGATTGCATGTCGCTGACGGGGAGGTAATTGGTTCAATAAAGAAATGATTTTTTTCTGGGTTTCTTTTTCAATCTGGCTGGAAATCAAAAAATCTTCAGCATTGAATTCAATGGAAGAGAGCTCTTCAACTTCCTGATTAATGGGAATAGTTTGTTTTTCTAACTCAAGGATATCAACGATATGATTACGCAAAGATCTCAAAAGGTAAGGTTTGATATCACTGACAGGTTTCAGGTTGTTCCGGTTTTTCCACAGCTTGAGGAAAAGATTCTGAATGCAGTCGTTAACTGTTTCAGGATCACGTGAAAGTTTTATTCCGTAACGGTACAAATCATCATGGAAGGCAAGGTATATTTCTGAAAATGCATGTTTATCACCCTGAAGAAATAAAGGCCACCAATAAGATTCAGTCATCTTGTAAAAACAGGTTAGCTTAATTGCAAATTTCTTTTTGTCTTAAAATGACATTACTTTCAAATTTATGAAAAATAAAATAGTAAAATCATTAAGTTCAAGTCTATTCTGACCACATTTCAAGAAATATTCTACACATCTTCAACTTCAGGTACACCATGCCATACACTTGAACCAAAAGTGGTGATGTATACCTTTTCCGGATCATTCTGATCGACAATTATTCTCTGGCCCCAGTGAAAATCATACCCCCTGATCCTGTTCCAGGTTTTGCCGTAATCATCGCTTCTGTATGCTGCCTGGTTGAATGTATTGCAGTAGAGTCTTCCGGGGTGATAACTGTCAAAAGTTACATCATACACATACTGCTTTTTATCGAATATCTGCTTCCATGTGTCTCCTCCATCTGCCGAGAGAAAAATTCCCCCGGGCATGATGATTGATTCGTTACCTCCGTTTTGCCTCACTACATCTCCACCGACCAGGTCGCTCAGTTCTATATCTGCCCAGCAGCCCAGGTAAAGACGGTCAGGGTTCTTCCTGTCATACTCTATTCCGTTCGGGAAGATATTCCCCTCGGCAACATGCAGTTTTGTCCAGGTTGCCGCACCATCTGAAGAGCGGTATACTGCCCCGGAATAAAATGCTTTTCCTTTTTTACCATCTGCATGTACAGGGGTTGCGCTTACGGTGAGAAACAGAGTTCCTTTGCCTGTCAGTGTAAGCTCGAAGGCACATCTATTGTCTTCAATTCCGTTGTTGCTAAGCTTCCATGTCCTGCCATCATCGGTAGATTTGAATACACCTTTGCTGTACACACAGGCATAGAGTGTGCGATTACCCGGACTTGACCGGGGGTCCAGTACAATGGAAGTGGCTGGTGAATCAAAGCCCATTCCGTCAACACTTGGCTTCCACGTTTTTCCCCCGTCAACCGAAACACAAACCCCCCCTTTCCCATATTCCCTCCAGCCTGGATTCCGGGTCATTTTACCCCTGGGAATATCATGGATCGATGACCATACAGACCAAACCTTATTTTTGATGTCAGGATCAAAGACAACCCAGTAACATGTGTTTACCCATTCGGCAGGTACTCCTTCAGCGGACCTTTGCCAGCTTTTTCCCCTGTTAAAAGAGTGATGATAACCAATATCCGTGTAGCTGATAGCTATATGATTACTGTCAAAGGGGTCAAAATGGACTCCATATGCTGTTGTTACATCCAGCCCCCTTGTAATATAGGATCCGTCAGGCTGAGTTATACTGTAAATTTCTTTCCAGTTCTTTCCGCCGTCCACGGTTTTCATTGTACGGTACCAGTCGGTTACGATGGCAATATTCCCGTCAAAAGGTGCTACTCCCACATCCATCAGCCTGATATATTCACCGCCAAAAGCTTTTTCAGCCCAGGCATCTTTCAGATTGGTGACCCCAATTCCATCCTTAACTCCGTATTGCCCTGAGCCTCCTCCTCCTTTCCAGACCCACTCCCAGGTATTGCCTGCATCATTTGTTTTAAATGCTCCGTACCAGTATTTGAATTTATTACCTGAGATTTTCTCCTCATAGCGGTTGGTTATGAGATAAGCCTGGCTGGCATCAGATTCAGCACAGGCGATCATGGAATAGCTCGGCTTGATTCCGGCTGAAATGTTGGTCACAACATTATCCATAATTCTTTTCCAGGTATTCCCGAGATCTTCTGATTTCCATACTTCAGTATGTCCGAACTCGCCCCGGATCTCCAGTGAAGTATCATGATGAAGTGCATAAAAGATCACTTTCCCTGTGCCTTTTTCTGTCCCTGCCGTAAATGAAAAGGCGGGAGACATTGATTCAGGGAGTTTTTTGCTCAGAATGGAATGGGATATTTTGTTGAATACTTCAATTGCCGATCCGGTGAACAGATAAAGGGCATTTACCGAAACCAGATTGTTCTCGTAGATATAATTGACTGGTTGACCTAATGATACTTTTTGCCATCTGGAAGGAGAGTTGTCAGGATAATAAAGATGAGATCCCATACTGAAATATACATATCCTGGTTTCACACGGTCCGGATGAATTGCACCAATCCGGCCTGATTCACTATCGTAAAGTGAGCTTTCAGAAGTTTTTATGGAATAATCAGCATGATCTCCTCTGAATTGTTCTCCGGTTATCTCATCCTGTGGAGGGAACACCCTTTCCCATTTTCTTCCTCCGTCGGTTGACCGGGAAAGGCAGGCTGAGCCAATATAGACAATATTTGAATCAACCGGGTCCCATGCATAAGATGAAGCGCCTCCGGCAAGATCTATTTGCTGGTAGGAGTTCCCTCCATCCCTTGACAGATAGCTTCCTGTCATATCACAACGAAGGAGAAATTTGTCGGGACTGCTGTAAGAAAAAGTGGGAATGAAAATTGCACCACCGCCTCCCGGACCCAGTTTTGACCACTGCGGATCTGTTGAAGAATTTTTTTTGTTTTCAGAAAACTGCCCGCAGCCATTCATAATGAGCAATAAAACGAACAGGCTTCCGGCATAATTAATAATTCCGGATCTTGTCATTAAAATGATTTTATATTTTTGCATATCTTACAAAGGTAATAAAGTACGTAATGTTTTTTCTGAAAGGAAAAATAAATTGCAAATAAGTAAATCATGATTTAAAAAGCTATGAAACGAAGAAAATTCTTGGAGAATGTAACACTGGGAGCTGCAGGTCTGGGACTGGTCAGTTCCTGCAAGGGAGGTATGAAGGACAGCGAGGGTGCCACCGGAGCAATAAATAATCCGCAGTCACCCATATACAGGACAAAAATTAAATCATCCTTTGCCACTGCCAATTCCCGTGGTGCGGGTGACAGGGTAATCCTGGCGCTTATCGGGGCAGGAAACTGGGGTACAGGACTGGCATTGACCGTAAGTGATTTAAACAAGAATGTTGTGATTAAGTATGTATGTGATGTTGACGATACTCGCGGAGGCAGGGTTATTGCGGAACTGGAAAAGAAACAGGGATCTGCGCCGGTGCATGTGAGAGACATGCGTAAAGTCTTTGAGGATAAAGAAGTTGATGGCGTGATAATAGCAACGCCCCAGCATTGGCATGGGTTGGCAAGCATCTGGGCAATGCAGGCAGGAAAGGATGTTTATGTCGAAAAATGTGTCTCATTCACAATTGCAGAGGGACAGAAAATGATTGAGGCAGCTATGAAATATGAGAGAGTATTGCAATGCGGGACTCAAAACAGAAGCGCAGAATACAATTTCCTTGCACGTGACTATATAAAAAGCGGAGAGCTTGGGGATATTGTTGCTGTTGATGTCATGGAACTCGATGATGGTCCTGTCCCTTTTTTCGAAAAGGAAGAATCTTCTCCTCCTGATACCATCGACTGGGATTTATGGCTTGGTCCGGCACCCAAGGTTCCATATAGCCTTTCCCGCAATAAATCGTGGCTCTACTACTGGGATTATTCCGGAGGTAGTGAATTGTCAAACGGTGCAATCCACCAGATGGATCTGGCCCGTTTTGTGCTTGGCGATCCGGGCTTCCCCAAATCCGTATATTCTACCGGTGGCAGATACCTGTTTGATGATAAAAGAGATATCCCGACATATCAAATGACAACATATGAATATGATAATTTTATTCTTACTCTCAAAACGGGAGACTTCACTCCGTATATGTCGAAAGCAAGTCTGGAGATCCGTACAGGGGATTTCTTCCCTGAATGGAAGCTGAACTGTGACAAGATTGTTATTTACGGCACGAAGCAGGTTATGTATCTGGGACGCATGGGAGGCGGCTGGCAGGTCTTCGAAAAGGATGGTAAAATTGCAGCCGAGCATTACGGGAAATTTCCCCTGGCAGATCACCTTGGAAATTATGTCGATTGCATACGCTCAAGGCAGCAGCCAAATGCTCCAATCATCCAGGGACATCAAAGCTCGGTCCTGGTCCATCTGGCCAACCTGTCATATCGGGCTGGTAAAAAACAGTTGTTGTTTTCTCCTGAATATGAATTAATTACAAATGATACCGGTGCGCAAACTCTTGCAGTGGGCTATCACAGAAAAGGATTTGAGATTCCTTCTGTCATTTAATTGGCACTATGTATGAAGTAAGGTGTTGTGCGGTTGAAAATTAAATTAAAAAGTTTATAATTATTAAATGAAAAAGGTATGCATGATACTGATAAACAGTATTGAAATATTATTTGCCCACTTATGTGATCAGTTTATGCTTAAACGTAATTATGCGAAAACGATTTTAGGACTATCTGTCTGTATTCTCTCAAAGATCACAGCCGTAATTCTCTTGCAATACATTAATTCAAAGAACGATAAGCCAATAAATCAGTTAAAATATGCGTTGGCTTCTTAACCTAACCGCACAACACCGTAACA
>CAWBLL010000009.1:0-548827 GCA_963789465.1 uncultured Bacteroidales bacterium | reverse complement strand
TTTATTCAGGACAAATTGACCCCTCATTCAGGTTAATTGACCCCCCTTGCCGAAGGCAACATCCCCGCAGGGCAACCGAAGAACGGATTACAATGAACGCTTAAAAACTTTTTAAAATTACGCTTTTTTCTTTTTTCTCATCGACTCACCAGATAATTCTATTCTGTGAGAAGTATGCACAAGCCGATCAAGTATTGCATCTGCAATAGTACTTTCTCCTATTACATCGTACCATTTTTCAACTGGTAACTGTGATGCTATGATAGCTGAGCTTTTCTGGTGACGGTCTTCAATAATCTCAAGTAACATCATTCGGGTCATGTCATCCAGAGGCTGCATTCCAAAATCATCAATGATAATAAGATCTTGCTTTTCGATACGTTTAATCTGTCTTATATATGACTCATCAGCCTTTGACATACGTAGCATTGTAAATAATTTTTGTGCAATAAAATAGTTAACCTTGTAACCAAGCTGACAAGCCAGATGTCCAAGAGCCGAAGCGATAAAACTTTTGCCAACACCTGTTTGCCCGGTGATAAGAACATTCTCCCCTTTCTTTACAAAACTTCCATCAGTAAATCGAAGTAACTGTGTTTTGTTTAGTCCACGATTTGTAATGAAGTCTATCTCTTCCATACTTGCTCTCATTCGGAACTTTGCATTCTGTAATCTGCGGCTGGCTTTTAAGTTCTCTCTTTCATCCCATTCAGCCTGTAACAGCAGGTTGAGTAATTCATCATTATCTATTGATTGCATGTTTTTAGTCGATATTATACCTTCATAAGCAGCTCTCATTCCGGGGAGCCTTAATTGTTGCATTAAATGCTGGATTTCATGTGTCATTGTTCTTTAGTTTGGGTTATTTATAATATTCTGCTCCCCTGATATTTTCATGTAAAGGCAGAGTTAAGTTTTCTTTCTTAGCATCTAAACGATCAAGCTTATTATTGATAATCTGTTCTATTACTTTATAGTTAAATGCACCAAAAGCGGTTGCTCGCTGACATGCTGCTATAAGACGATCACGTCCTGCTTTCTTCTCAAAGGAGAGTATCCCGACACAACTTCTGTATGTCTGCTCTGGATAGGATTTATTATCAAGCACACGGACTATAAAAGCTTTTACATCCGGATGAATGTGACCGGCCCACTCGATAAACTTAGAAGGATTCCATTCGCTTACAAACTGATGACTTGAAGGGAGATGTTCTTTAACCGTTGTGTACTTATGTGGTCTGCGATCTCGCAAATGGTAAGCAATACGCTCTCCCGCCAGGTATACACTTACATGTACTGCAGTATAAACTATCTTTACCTTGTTACCGATATATTGATAAGGAACACTATAGTAATGCCGGTCTTTGTGCAATTGAACATAGCAATTTTTCATAACCTTAACCTGAAGGTATTCTTTCAGTTCCCAACGCTCCTGGGGCAATGGTTTCAGATGAGCTTTTTCGATGTTCTCAAACAGATCATTGCGGCTTTCTTCTCTGCCCTGAAGCGGAAGGCTATTATGTGCCTCCAGAAGTTCAAAGATTGCTTCATTAAGTTCATCCAGGCTTGTAAACACCCGATTGCGAAGTGGAGCAAAGATGCGGGTATAAATGATCTGAACCATTCTCTCTACCCATGCCTTGTCTCGTGGTTTATGACTACGTGTAGGTAGTATAGCCATACCGTAATGATTACCCAGATCAAGAAGATCCCTGTTAATATCTGCTTCGTAACGATTGGCTTTGTCAACGCCGGATTTAAGATTATCAGGTACCAGGACATTAGGAACACGTCCATAGTAGTTTAGTGAATGCACGATGCATGGTAAAAAATCTTCTTTTTTCTGGCTTTCACATGCTCTGACATAAGTTTTGCCACTGAACCCAAGGACTGATACAAAAGCTTCTACTTCTCTTATTTCACCCGTTTCGGGGTCAACAATTGATGGTTTGTGACCTGTAAAATCAAGATATAGTTTATCTCCTGGAAGTTGCTCAATATGAAGGGATGCATCCTTGTTTTGAAGCCATGTATTTAAGTACTCACAAAAGTGTCCGTAACAATATCCATCAGGGTGTTTCAAGCGGTATTCACCCCATAATATCTGTCTGGTGACACCCTTTCGTCCCAGCTCTTTTTTAACGTACGGAAAAAAGTCAAACAGTGTCTCCCGGCGATGGTTTTGTTCTGGTTCTGGTGGTTCATAATTTTTTGCAAGATAACTCTTGACCGTATTTTTGGATAAGTTCAATTCCCTGGCTATTGCCTTTTTAGCATACCCCAGTTTGCTTAAAATCCCGATTTGTTTTATAACCTCCATATTTATCGTCTTGTTTGCCATCGCATCTGTTTTTTCTACAAAGCAAAAAAACAGTCCGTTCTTAGGGGGTCAATATGCCGGAATGTCAGACAATATTTTCTCCCAGGGGGGTCAATATTGCCGGAATGTCAGCCAAAAACTCGCTCTTTAGGGGGTCAATTTCGCCTGAATGGGGGGTCAAATAATTCTGAACAGGGGGTCAATTAGAAACTGAATATACAATTTGCTTACCACATCCCGGAATATTAATGAAACCATCTCCAAAGAATCCATGGATAGAGAGGTTCAAAAATGAGATTGCTCCACAAGCTAGGAAAGAAATTGAAATATCGATGAGATAGTTTTATTTCTTCTCTTTTGTTGAATAAAGGATAAGATAAGGATCTATATCTTTTTACATTACATAAACTGTATGTAACGTGTCGTTAAAATACTCGTCCATCTCTCCTTTCATTTTAACCAACATGTTACTAGTCTTGAATCCTGAATCTTGCATATCTTACTTCAAAGATTTGAAAATAGAATCTTCTTCATGATTAAAAATATACTTATATTATTTTCTGAAAATCGAAGTTAGTAATGTTACTATGCATTTAAAATATAATGATTTGACAAAAAAATTATCTCTATAAATTTTAATGGTGTCCTGCAATTACTTCCTTTCGAATAACGGATTCCAGTTAGATGTTTTTTTCCATAAGACTGGTAATGTATTATTTGGGCAAGTATTATAAAAAGTAACTAAAGCTTGACAATCGCCAAAACCTAATTCATTATAATCAACAAGGTTAGCTCCTTTGCTGTAACATATATCCTTAGCAGTGTTCCTCTCATTTATCCCAGAATAGACAGTCGATTCACTATTAAATACCATATCCTTTTCAGTTAGGATATCAGAAATATAAATCGTTACAGGATATCTATGCTTTGAGATATATTCTTCTATATTATATTTACCTCTCTGAAAACCAGCGACAACACCAATATGATAACTAACTCCTTTCTTTACCATCAATCCTTCATTCCCTTCGAATAATATTTTAAGATTTTTGGTGATAGATTTACCAGTTCCTATAAAATCGTCAATAAAAACTATCGCCTTAATTTCGCTATTATGACTAATTATATTCTGGATTTTTGATTTTTCAATAACATTTTGCTGGAAAATCTCATTCTCATCAGCGAACAATTTAGCATATTCAGCACCACTTTTGCCAACGTTATCCAAATAAGACACCAATAAATCTCTGCGTTTTATCAATGCGAGTTCTCTTGAAGATTTTTCCTTAGTATCTACAATTTCAAGTTTATAACCAGTAGCCTTCATTGATGAAATAATTCTTTTAAATAATTCTTTCATCTTAACCCTAATATTATATTGTGTATAAAATCTGAGATTTTCAAGAAGACTAAACATTAATCTTTGATGAGTATGTTCTCCAAATTGGTCTAGCCATTCCCGGATGTGATCTGCTGAAACCTCTCTACCTTGATATGGCTCCCACTTTTCTATAACAGAGTTTATTTCTTTTGCAGTTACTTTTGCCTGATCTTCTTTCCTTTGTAATTCCTTGATTTTTTCAGCATCCGAGAAGGTTGTTATTATTTTTTCAAAACCAAAGTTTCTAAGCCATTCTTCAAAATATTTTAAAACAAAGAAGTATTTATTTTCATCCTCATATAAGATTTTTCTATCAATAAATTCACGTAATATTCTCTTGGCATTATCCTCAGATATGTTCTTATTTGCTGCAAGTTCAATAATTGAATCTTTTTTGCTGACGGAATATTTCTTTAATAATTCGGCTATAGCAAGTAATACTTTTCGTCGATTCATGGATATTATTTCTTCCTTTTCAGCAGTCGTTTCTATACCATCATCCCAGAAATGAGCAAAACTATTTGTATCTGCATCTGCCATGGACTTTTCGATTGCTTCTGACATTTCACTTTCTGTTACATAATTGTCTCTTCTATCTACTGCTTGGTTATACATTACCTCACAAATTTGTTTTGTGAAATATGGATTCCCCGCAGTGTAATTATGCAAAAGATCAAGAGATTTATCAGTAATAACAAGGTCTGGTACTGGGTTCCTAACCAGTTCTTTAAAGTCTTCAAAATAATGCTCCTTGTCAAAGTAGTCAACTCTAACGTTTTGAAATTTATTTATCTTTTCAGCTTGACAGCTAAGAATTATATTCATTTTTTCACCACCAACTAGAACAAAACCAAAATTCTTCTTATTACTAATAGCTCTAATGGTTAGAAAAAAAGAATCCCCTATTTCACCACGATGATATAATTTCGGATTAATCTCGTCGAACTCGTCCAAAATTATTAGAATTTTAGTAGATGGAGCCTCTATTTCAACTTGATCAAAGAAATCATGAATTGAACTAAAAGAACCATTAAAATCTGGAATTACTATTTCTTTAAAGTCGTGATTTATTGCTATAATTTTTTTGCAAATTCTCAAGCAAAGATTATTTATTGTTTGCTCTATGTCTGTAGTTGTTGCTTGATACTCTCCTGTTTCCATATATATTACCAAGAAATCATCAACTATATTTGTTGTGATTTTGGATTTTAAAGTCTTTGCAATACTAGTTTTACCTACTCTCTTTTGTCCGTGAATAAAGAATGATCCAATATAGGGACTCTTCATTTTGGCAAACATTCGATCCAATATCTCATTCCGCCCAATAAGTTTCTCTTCAGACTCAACGGGCTCTGTACTATAGGGATCTTCAAATCTTAGCTCATCCCAATTTATATCGTTTTCTTGACCTTCAATTTTTAAATTAAAATGATCTTTCTCCTTTTGACCATCATAATTTTCCCATTCTATATATCCAAGTATGGTTATACTCTTCATAACTTCTTTTACACTACAATCAATATCAAAGAAGGTTGAAGTATTTCGTATTTCCCTGTATTCAATTTTCTTTTGATAGATTTCCAGTGAAGTTTCATAGTTTTCCATTTGAATTGCGACGTTGTATGCCTCACTATTTTCACGATTTTCAAGAATAAGTCTAATTTTAAAATTCGTATTTATGTTATGAAGGGGATATTTTTTATCAGATAATCTAATTTTAAGCTGAGCAGATTTTAATTTCGTACCTCCCGTGATATCAGTGATTAACTTATGAATTGTGCTAAATGGAACTGAAATCAGGGTTCTAGAATATTTAGTATCGAAATCGTAAGACCATTTGATGATTTCTTTTAGGATTGAGTTTAAGTTTTTAAATTGCGTTCTATCTTGAAGATTATTGTTAACATTTGTATTAAGTAAACTGAAAAATTCCTCAATTTTGCTTCTAGTGTACTCTTGTGGAATAAAATGCTTGATATAGCTAAAATTCAGCTTGTTATAAAGTATTCTTTTATACTCCTTCTCAAAGGAGGTTAACGAGTTTATATCAGAGATTGATCTGATGCAATCATCTATAGCCTTATCAAGTGAATTTACGAAATCTGTTAATTTGTCTTCTTTAATATAGCTTTGATCTCTAATTTGAATCCCTAGTTTCTTATATATATCTAGAAATACTTCATCAAATAAGACAAAAGATTTGAATTTTATATCTGTACAATTATTGAACGTTGCATTATTAACTACCATGATTCTTAGAAAAACTGAGGCTGTAAACTCCTTCCTAGATAGAGGTATTCTCCTATCAAAGATGACTTCATAATAATTTGAGGTTTCAATTTTCCCAAAACATTTTGCAATTGCTTCTGCTACATGATCAAAAACTGTTCTTAAGGCCCCTCTATCAAGATTCCTGTTCCGTTCTATAAACTCTATAAGTTCTTCAAGAACCTGATTAGGTTTTTGGTTTATGTTTTTTGTAATCTTATTTAGTTTTGTATTTAATGTGGCCATGATATATAAAGTTGTTAACTATTAAATGACTTTAGTAATACGCATATATTGAAACCTTTCCAGAATCTCCTTTGGTTAATTAATTCTTGCATTTCAATCCATATTCAGTCCAACCTTTTTTTGTAGATCTACCTCTTCAGTTTTAATATGGGGTTAATTATATCTTCATCCCAAAGTGAAAACTATATCATAAAGTTAAGTCTAACTTTTAACAATTAATAAATTTTTGATTCTCTCTTATAAAGAAAATTTCACTCTATTCAATTTCTTACCTTTAATATCTATTTCTCCTTCCCTAAGTGGAGAAAGTAGTTCCCTTGAATACTACTGACTATATTAATTTGATTTCTAAAATTCGAACATAGGTGTTTAATGTAGTAATATTATTCAATTCTTAATCTTGGAGAGATTTCTGGGATATAGAGTACACTATTCCAGCTATTTGTGATCAGTCCACAGATAAATTAATTACGCCAAAGGTTTACACACTAATTTTTTTTTAAATTCGGGTTATTAATACTTAATCATTCCAGAAATCTTATGAATAATTGATGTAGTGGATTATTCATATTCTTTTCAATCACATCACAAACCTGATCATAAGAAAGTGTTTCCTCATCAATTAAGGCTAAGGCAACAGAAGTAATACTGGACCAGTTGGTCTTGGTTTGCAATATCTGGAAGGTATATTCGAGAATGTAACTTTGATATTTCGAGCTTAATTTTTCTGGAAGTTTATTCAGTGAAGTGCCTACCCATTGACGGATATCTTCCTTGGCACTCTTTAGATTGAACCTTCCACGATAAATCATTTCAGCTACTGGCCCGGCTAACTTCGTGAAGTCGTCCTTGAAAAACCTGTCAAACTCTTTTGGATCCAGCATCGAATGTTGATCCCATTCTTCTTTGGATAGTGGTTTCTCAAATGTGATATGACCAAGAGACCTCTCTCCATGTTCGTTTTTTTCTTTATCTTCTCTTATTGTGACATATTTAAATGGAATATCTGTCAGGTAATGAGCAACAGCATGTCCTGCTTCGTGTAATGCGATGCAATCTAACTTTTTGTTCATGCTAATTGATTTATATTTTATAAATTTATAATAATTAATTTATAACCTGTTTAGATTAGTAAATCCTCACCAAGATAGCTTATGCCACTAGAATATATTCTATTTTATTTCGGTAATAAGTTGTAAATAATATTAAAGATATGATTAGTTATAAGAAATTTCAAGAAAGCGTTTTTAATTGGTTTATGGATAAAAACAAAGTAGATCCAACCTTTACTTTTTCCCTACGCCAAAAGGCAAACAAAGGTTCTGAACTAAATTATTTTATAGGTACGGAAAGATCTATGTATTTTGGGACAACAATGTGGACAATACCAGTAGGTTTTCCTGGGTCCTCTCAAGACCTTATAGATATTTTTTTCGGATTAGATGATGATAATCTGAAATATTACGTTGAATTTACTCAAACAAAAAATCCAGATAGTGATCAAAATACTTCGGCGCTTAATTTAATTCAAAATATAAAAGAGGAAATCAGATCATCTATTGGCATTGGTGTTGAAAGCAAGGAAACCAGTAAAATGGAAACCTACAAGACAAAGACATCAAAGAAAAAATATGCCACGATTGAAGAATTGTTAATCGATCTAGAAAAGGATTTAACAAGCATAATGCCAATAGTTGAAAGGGGCATAATCACTGAGCAGAAAAAAAATTCATCTTTTATAGCGCATCGAATTACTGAGAAAGAGTTTAATGATATGTCTTTTAAACTGAAGGAGAGACAAAAAAAATATGCAATTAAAACCGAAACGGAGATTGAGTTAAGCAACTCACAAGATAGTATTAAAGAAGATTTAGGAATCTCAGGCGATAAACACCCGCTAAACCTAATTCTTTTTGGCCCTCCGGGAACAGGAAAGACATATAATACTGTTAACAAAGCTTTAGAAATAATAGGTGAAAACATTAATGGGAAATCAAGAAAAGAGATCAAGGAACTGTTCGACAAAAAGATGCAAGAAGGTCAAGTTGTATTTACCACTTTTCATCAAAGCATGAGCTATGAGGATTTTATCGAGGGGATAAAACCAATCGAGCCTGACAAGGATGGAGACCCTGTAATTTATCGTATTGAATACGGAGTTTTTAGGAATCTTTGTACTGAAGCATCTTTTTCAATAGCACAGCTTCGCGAGAATAAAACAACCGAAGAGGTTCTTGATTTTTCAATTTTATATGACAAGTTCGTAGAAGGAATTGAAGAAGAACTTTTAAATGGGCGATCCGTAGAATTAGATACAAAAGCTGGAGGCTCGGTATTAGTTGAAAGTATTTCGCAACAAGGTAATATTATTATCAAACACCATGAAGGTACAAGGACATATACTGTATCTAAAGCAAGACTAACTAAACTGCAGTCTGCTATTCCGGTTCTGGATGATCTTAGTAATATCAACAATCAATTCAGAGCAATTATTGGTGGTAGTAACTCATCTGCCTACTGGTCAGTTCTAAACGCTATTAATAGAGCAAAACCTACAATACCAGTAAAAAAGGAACCCAGGGCTTACACATTTGATGAAAAGAAAGAAGTTGTACTTTCTCTTTCCAAATCTGATTACAAAAATAAAAATGGGAAACCCTTTGTACTCATTATTGATGAAATAAATCGAGGTAATGTATCCCAGATATTCGGAGAGCTTATAACCCTGATAGAGGATGATAAGCGTCTGGGTAATTGTGAAGCTTTGGAAGTAACTTTGCCATACAGTAAAGAAAAGTTTGGAGTACCCCCTAATTTATATATAATTGGCACCATGAACACAGCCGACCGCAGTGTTGAAGCACTAGATACGGCTTTACGCCGAAGATTTAGTTTTGATGAGATGCAACCAGATCCTCAATTAATAGCTATGGAAGGTAACCTCAATGAGCATAGAGGATTCTTAGGTGAAATGGATTTACCCCTTGTGCTTAATACTATAAATAAACGTATTGAAAAACTGTATGACAAGGATCATCAAATTGGGCATAGTTATTTCATGTCGGTTAGTAATTTTGAAGAGCTAAAATTGGTTTTTCATAATAGAATCATCCCATTGTTGCAAGAGTATTTCTTTGGAGATTTTGGTAAAATCGGTCTGGTATTGGGGAAGGGATTTATTGAATCTGTAAAAAACGAACAGGAAAATATTTTTGCGGATTTTGATGATTACGATGCTTCAGAATTTGCTGAGAGGACTATTTATAATATAAAAAACGTTACAAAATTATCTGATGATGAACTCCTGAAGGCTATCAGTTTATTATTAAAGGAATAGATTGCAAACAAAGAGATATCATATCACCGTTTTTGAACATCAAGCTATAAAAGTCAATCAAGTGATTGATGGAGTAAAGTTTGATGAAAACAAGCTTCGAGCTATGCAATACTATTTCGGTGAAAAGGGAGTACCCTATTATTCATTATTGCATAACGGTATTCGTTTTAATGAATATGTGGGAGTAATTCAAGTTGGTAATACTGTTATTGAAGTTCTCCCAAAAGCAGATAAGTTTTATGATAAAACGAATGAAAAAAAACAGTGGCGAGATATATTAATAGATATGCTGTTGTCAGTCGGTGTATTCGACATCCACACTCCTAGTAAAAGTTCTTTAAAATTAAAATCAAACTCAATTCTAGATTTATATTTTGAGCTTTTTATTAAGGAGGTAGAATACCTTCTTCATTCTGGATTATTAAAACAATACCGTAAAAATGAGGGGAATGTAAAGTCACTAAAGGGAAGTTTGCGTTTTGAAAAGCATATCCAACATAATCTTACTCACCAGGAGCAGTTTTATGTCCGTCATATTGAATATGATGCAGAGCACAAACTTCATTTCATACTTTATAAGACTATTAGATTACTCAGGGAGGTAAATACTAATACTCTTCTTCATAGTCGCATAGGTGCCTTGTTATTAGATTTTCCGGAAATGCCAGATATAAAAGTGACAGATATTGTATTTAACAAATTGGTTTATAATCGGAAAACCTTATCGTATAAGAAAGCCATTGATATTGCTAGGTTGCTTTTGCTTCAGTACCATCCGGATATTAGTAAAGGAAGAGACTCTGTATTGGCATTAATGTTTGACATGAATAAACTCTGGGAAAAATTTGTGTATATAAGTATTCGCAAGCACAAAAAATCGGACATGACCATTAGTTCACAAACTTCCAAATACTTTTGGAAACCTGAAAGCGGATTCAGATCCAAAATAAGACCGGATATTGTTGTAAACAAAGACAAAGAGAATTGTTTGGTTTTGGATACTAAATGGAAAGATTTAAGCGGATCCAACCCATCGCCGGATGATTTGCGTCAAATGTATGTTTACCATGAGTATTATGGAGCAAAGAAAGTAGCATTGGTTTATCCAGGTGCTGGAACAACTAAAACAGGAGGTACTTATTTAGACCCTAAAACAAGCAAAGAACTGGATAAAGAATGTAGTATTATTTGCATGTCAATAGAACCTAAAATAAAGCAGTGGCAAAAGAACATTTACAATGAGGTTCTACACTGGATGAACTTATCATAATGAGCTTGAAAATGAATCAGTCTTTTCATGATTAAATTTTGGAATACTTTACTCAATTCAATTAATGGTAATCGGTTGTCATAAGTATCACATTGATTCTCATGGAAGAAGAATTATGTCATAGATATAAATACTTAAGAAAGGTCTACAATTTGGCATAATCATTGTTTTTTTGGGATAAAAGCGTAATATTTATGAACTTTTTTACACTGATAAAGATTTATCTGTTAATAACTATTGACAATAGAACAATAATTTTCATAACTTGTTATATTCTAAATTGACCTGATGAAAGATTTTGAGATTCGGAAAAGCTTACATCAAGATTTGCTATCAGAGTATAATTACCCTTCAGAATCCCTTGTCGTTGATGAACTAAAAGTTTGTAATGGTAATGCGATAATGGACGTGGCTGTAGTCAATGGTAGTTTAATAGGTTTTGAAATAAAGAGTGCAAATGACAATCTTTCAAGGCTCACTAATCAAATGTCTTTCTATAATAAAGTCTTTGATTTCATCACTGTAGTAACCTGTAAAAACCATTTAAACGGAGTATTAAAAACTGTTCCATCGAAATGGGGTATTTGGATAGTGGAAAAAGATGGGGACGAATTAAAGAAGTGTGAAACAAGAGTTGCAACAATGAATGAGGATACTGATGCTTTTTCAATAGCTCAGTTCCTATGGAAAAACGAGATAATTGATTTAGTCATTAAAAGAAGCCTTGATAAGAAGATTTGCAATAAACGCAAGTGGATTCAATGGCAGTATTTGGCAGATTCTCTAGAATTAAAGGACCTTAAAAATGAAGTAAGGTCATACCTTAAGTCTCGGACAGACTGGAAAACATCAAGGGAAATATCAGTCTAATAAATCAAGAATTTTCATAAAATGATGATTTAGGGTGTACTTAACCCATGTTCCGGCATTCCCTGAAGAAACATCATGGTTTGCACATTTATAAATATGCTCATCACCCCAGCTAAAATCCTTGCCATCATAAGCAAGGCAATTAATTAATTCTTTACTTTTTCTATGATATTGGCCACTCCCTTCTTCGCTATTACTTGCCTTCTTTCCACGAAAAATAAAAAACTCTGAATCACTTGTATATTTTATAGTACAACTTCCTTCATAAGCTTTACTCATTGGATTATATAAAGGATGAATATTCCCATAATCTCCATAAATTAGTGAGGCATCTGCTAAATCATGTATTACTGCTTCCCACAAACTCCCCTCGATTCTTGGTATACGGCTAATCGTATTTACTTTAACTCCATTTACATCTGTTGGGAATGAACCTGCACTAATGATTAATCTTCTGAAGCTTTTAGGCCGATGGAGAGAGTTATAAAAACGAAGGAAGGTTTTTTTATAGTGAGATATATTATCTTCATTATCAATATATTGCAGATCAATTAGTAAATCAATCTCTGATTCTTTAGTATCAAATTCTTCTAGGGTTGAGTCAATAGTCGATATTAAATCTTCAGGCCGATTAACAGTTGTATTAATTCTGATACATAAACCCTTATTGTTGTTTCCATTTCGAATTAAGTCTAAGTACCCTTCTGCTGAGTTTGGATGTATAACAGGGATGAAGTTTATTTCATTTTCCTTCATCTTTCTAATTAGTTCAGCAATGAAAAGAATATCTTGGAGATATGAAGTATCAAAATATATAAGGTTGCCTTCGAAGTTCCAAGCATTTGCTAATTCCAAGCTTATTTTATCTAAATAATTACCAACTCTATCAGGATTGGAATCAGGGAGAAACTGTATTAAAGGGCATATTTCATTTATGGCATTTCCAACCAGGTTTTGTAAAGCAGTAAATTCTCCCACTTTCCCTCTCAATATTGGAACATACTTTATCATAGGGTTTAATGTTTATACACCGAAAAATCTGAGTCTATATAAATAACATGAAAGATATAATGGTTTCTGAAGCCGATAAAAGCTTTTTTCCCAGAATATCTTAGTGCTAGAAAATTATCTACATCTGGGGTAATCTCTCTCGGAATTGAGGGGCGAATTGATTTCCGATTTATTTTCTCTGAACCAATACCATGTCTTCCAGATAGTTTTATCTCATCCCAAGAAAACTGGCTTAAATTGGCCATTTGTCGAATTAATGAAGCCTTATCTTCTTGGCTGCACGACTCAACATTATATTTTTTATGTAAATATCTAAGACAAAATATTGGATGGTTACGTATAAGTCTATTATCTGGTTCGATAATAGGTGTTGGAATACGCTGACTTTGATTTGGTTTAGGATTCTGAACCTTACTCATCTTTAATGAGCGTTTTAAAAAAGGTTTCCATTTTTTCCAGAGTAATTTCTTCTCCGATATTTGTGTTCTTCCAGGGCGGTTCACTATGTGTCAATTGCATCAAGCGTAAGGCAGTATATTGTCCATAAACTTGGTAAATTTCCTTTAAGAAGTTCATTGTTTCCTCGTCAAATACCTTCAGATTAATCCTCCTTGGTTTTGGAATAGATCCACTACTATATTCGCTATAAGCTTCATAAACCTCAGTAACAACTGGGCCGTATTGCCAAGCAATAACCTTTTCTGGGAAAAGAGGTCTGTCGTATAATGCTAAATGGAATCCTTGAGCATAATACAAAAGTTTCTGCATTTTGAGATTTGAAATTGTGTCACCCACCTCTGGTTCACACAAAGACAAAAAAAAGTCCGTAACATTTCTTGCGTTTAACATTGACTCGAAAGTTAATGCTAAATTATTATTTTTTATTTAGATATAAAAAAATTATTAAAAATCTATACTCATTAGCCATTACTCACTTAAAATTGTACTATCAGTAAGAGGAAGTCTAAAAAAGTCAGAGACTTTTCTTTAATAAAATCGGAATTTTATATTTAGATGTGTGCTATTATGTGTGTATAGTATAAAATATATGCTTGTAAGATGGTGATATACAAGCCTATAAATTAAATTGATCGTGGAGCTGGCGGAAGCCTATCTTTATCGGCTATCAGGGGTAGGTATCAAACCGCACTGCGGTGCTTCACCGCAATGGTAGATTATTAGAGGCAGGGAGATACTTTAAGTTCGTAATTAGAATTAAGCGGCGTATTGATATTCAAGACTATTTTTAATAGAGTTTGATCTTAACTCAAAGCTAACCCTTATTTTGCTCAGTCACAAAAAAATCTGGCCTCTGGTGGTTCAGAAATTTGAATTAAAATATTAGCATGGTGGAGATTCTCTCCACAATGCAGCGAGAGGTAAGCTCCGGAAAACAGTAAACCTGGGCTTACTGTTTTAATAATCCTATTTTTTAGAAAATTTGTAACTTTGTTTATAAAGATAAAATAACATCTATATACGACAATCCACAATATACATCACAGACAATAAAATAATTCTCAACTCTAATCCTATCAAGATACGATATGCCATGTATTATTTGTAATAGCAATAAAAACTTGGAAACAATTGAACACATAGTTCCTGAGTCTCTAGGAAACAAAAACTATACTCTACCAAGAGAAAGTATTTGTAAAGAATGCAATAATAGATTTTCGAGATTTGAAAAAGAAGCAATCTCAAATTCAATAATTGGATATGAAAAAACAAGATTTGCTTTTAAATCTAAGAAAGGGAAAATTCCTCGTTCTAAAGTCGGGGATATCGAGTTTGTTGGAGACGAACAGGGAAGAAAAGACTTAATTAAATTAATTGGATTGAAACCTGAAGACATTAAATCTTTTGATCCAAAGACTGGAATAATGCAAGTGGTAGTGCCTGGATTTGAAAAAAATGATGTCCCTATAAGCAAGTTTTTGCTTAAAATGGGCTATGAAGCACTTTATAAATCTGAAAGACAGCTTTTTAATATATACGATTTTTCTGAATTACTTGATTATTTAAATAATGTTACGAATGATGATTGGCCTTTTTTTGTAATTCAAAATGAGAATAAACCATTTAAGAGTATTCCTCGGTTCAATGATAAGTATCAATTGAATAAGATCAATTGTAAATTATTATACCATATTGAAGGGGATACCTTTCTTTTTAGATTTGAATATGGAGGTTTTATGGCAAACATAAACCTATTAAATAGGAATACTGTATGGATAAATGAATATATCACTACAGAGGAGGATAAGAAGAATATTCACCCTGAACATTTCCAAAATGATATTGATATCTCTGAATGAAATAATATAAAAACAGCTGCTAACATAGACAAAATAAGCGGAGTTATCCTGTAAGTTGCTCCCTCTTTATGATCTCCCGGGAAGTCCAGGGAAGCCCCTGGAGAGATCCGGGGGTTTTTAAATTAAAAGGAGATAAATTGACCTTATAGGATCAGGTAGAAACTACGATCTTCACCCTGGCAACATGATATTATTACCCATTCCTTACTTCAAACATAAAGGTTATTTTAATAGTCTGTCAGAAATATCAGCCTTTTTTGGCACATAGAATGCCTCCTATGAGAGAGAATGTCTTAAATCGCTTAAAAAGGGGCAAAAATAGCTATTTAAAGGGGACTTATGTATTCAATTATGTATTCAATTAAAAAAGCAGCTATGATTTTAATTTCATAACTGCTTGATTTACTGTGTAGCGAGAGGGAGAATTGAACTCCCGGACCTCATGATTATGAATCATGCGCTCTAACCAACTGAGCTATCTCGCCAAATCATGTGCTCTAACCTCCCGATAACTATCGGGATGAGCTATCTCGCCAAAAGATATAACTTCACTCCAACTTCCTGATAGCCTCCCGATAACTATCGGCATGGATCAGCTATCCGCCAATATTCTCCTTTTTGCGGGTGCAAATATAATCAGTTTGATACAAATTAACAATAAGATGTTTTAGTTTCAGTTTTTTTTCTAAATTGCATCCATGGCAGTTTATTAATTCAGAAAGACTTGCAATGAGATCTAAAATAGTTCTGGAATATCCGTTAAACTGTTCGACGAAGGTTCTATTCTCGAGGCTCAGTACCCCGGAAGGCCTTGAGGAATGGTTTGCAGAAAAAGTGGACACAGATGGCGATCAGTTCACCTTCTTCTGGAATAACTCCTCATCAAAAGCAAAACTTTCCGCCATTAAGGAGAATAAATTTGTAAGGTTTGAATGGACAGGAATGGAAAATGATGAATCCAATTACTTTGAATTCAAAATCAATGTAGAAGAACTCACCGGCGATCTGGCCCTTATTATTACCGATTTTACGGATGAGGATGAAAAGGAGGATTCTGTTTCCCTCTGGGATTCCCAGATCACTGACCTGAAAAGATTACTTGGAACCTGAGTGCTTTTCTGCACAAGGGTAAACTGCAAATTTTGCGAACTTCAGTCAAAAGGGCAAAACCTTAATGCCCGTAATGCAGGAAGCCGCCAGGCTCCTCTTCTTTTGCACGATCAAAAGATATTAACTGTATGCTTTTTGATAAAAATGAAGTACTTTTGCACTTCAAATAAAAGTATGAGGTGAAAAAGGTCGATACGTTTGTTTTGAAATCATTTATTGGTCCCTTGATATTCACTTTCTTTATCGTGCTCATCATCCTCATTTTGCAGTTCCTCTGGATGTATGTTGATGAGCTTGCAGGAAAGGGACTCGATATTAAAGTGGTAAGCGAATTGCTCTATCACTTTGCGATGACCTTTGTGCCTACCGCCCTGCCACTGGCAATTCTGCTCGCCTCGCTGATGACATTCGGAAATATGGGAGAATTCAGCGAACTCTCAGCACTGAAATCATCAGGAATACCTCTTCAGAGAATCATGCGGCCATTAATCATCCTGATTGGATTCATATCTGTGATCTCATTTTTCTTTTCAAATAATGTTCTGCCCTACTCAACTGCCAAGGCCAGAACCTTACTTTATGACATACGACGCAAAAAGCCGGACATAAATATACAGGCGGGAACCTTTTATAGCGGGGTTCCTGATTTCAGTATTAAAATTACAACAAAAGATCCCGTCACCAACAGGCTCAATAACCTCATTATCTATGATCACAGGGACAAGAGAGGGAACAATTCCGTGATCCTGGCTGACTCAGGTTATATGAAAACGACACCTGACGGTACCGGACTGATAATGATCCTGTATAACGGCTATTCATTTAACGAGATACAGGAAAAAACCGTTAATCCTACCCAGAGGAAATATCCATCCCGGAAAGATTATTTCAAGGAACAGACTATTGTAATACCGCTGACCGGCTTCGATCTTGAACGCAGCGAATCAGGTCTTTTCAAATCAAATTCATCAATGCTGAATATCTCTCAGCTTACTTTTTATATCGACTCCCTGAACATCCGGCATAATGAACACATTAACAAGCAATTCGATGAATTCAGCAGCTCCAAGATATACTCCCAGCGAAACACTTTCAGGAGGCACACAGGTATCGACAACATTCCTGATACGGCCAGAAAAATAATCCGGTTCGATACATGGGTCGTCTACGACTCACTGCCTGTAATGGATAAGGAAGCTGCACTGTCAAGGGCCATTTCCAGCCTGAAAGAGGGAACCAGCTACCTTTCCGAAAGAAACGAGACGATACACTGGGAAATTAAAGCGATAAAAAAATATGAAGTGGAATGGAACAGAAAGCTTACAATGTCATTTGCCTGTCTGGTTTTCTTCTTCATCGGCGCTCCACTGGGGGCAATCATAAGGAAAGGCGGTCTTGGGACACCTTCCGTTATATCCATATTTTTCTTTGTGATTTATTATGTAATTTCAATCTCAGCTCAAAAGATGGTTGAAGAGGATGTCATAGGAACCTTTGCCGGAATGTGGGCAGCTTCTTACATCTTATTACCAATAGGAATTTTTCTTACATACAAGGCAACAACGGATTCCGTTATCATGAACATTGATACATATCTGGTGTTCCTTAAAAAAATCAAGGATTATATATACAGGATAACAATTATGGGCAATAACAAAAATCCTGTATCTGACTAAAATAATATTATAAAATGAATGATTTTAAATTAAATACAATTGAAGAGGCGATAGAAGAAATCAGAAACGGAAAGATTCTGATAGTTGTCGATGATGAAGACAGAGAGAATGAGGGAGATTTCATCTGTTCTGCGGAACTTATTACTCCTGAGATAGTTAATTTCATGGCCAAGCAGGGCCGGGGTCTTATTTGTGCTGCTTTGCCGGAGGAGAGATGTGAGGAGCTTCAGCTTGATCTTATGGTTGGGATAAACACATCCATACACGAAACACAGTTCACTGTTTCCGTCGATCTTCTAACTGATGAGACTACAACCGGTGTTTCTGCGAAAGACAGGGCACTTACAATAAAGTCCCTTGTTGATCCTGCCACACAACCTAAGGATCTGGGCCGTCCTGGCCATATCTTCCCGCTGAAGGCAAAAGCAAAGGGCGTGCTACGGCGCGCAGGGCATACAGAAGCCGTTGTTGACCTTACAAGGCTGGCAGGACTGAGACCAGGTGGCGCGCTTGTTGAAATAATGAATGATGACGGTTCTATGGCCAGACTCAGGGATCTGCAGAAGATAAGTGAGAAATTCGGCATCAAGATGGTTACCATTAAAGATCTGATTACTTATACACTCGAGCGCGATTCAATAATTGAAAAAGGGGAAAGGGTTAAACTTCCGACAGACAGAGGCGATTTTGAATTTATCCCTTTCCGGCAGACAAGTAACGGACTTGAACATGCAGCGCTTGTAAAAGGGACATGGACCAAAGATGAACCTGTAATGGTCAGATTGCACTCCTCCTGCTTCACCGGCGATATTTTCGGTTCAATGAGATGTGATTGCGGCTCACAGCTTCATAAGGCGATGGAGATGGTGGAAGCTGCTGGTAAGGGTGTAGTCATTTACCTGAGCCAGGAAGGACGCGGTATCGGGCTCCTCAACAAGATCAAGGCTTACCGCCTGCAGGATGAAGGCATGGATACTGTACAGGCAAACCTGCAGCTGGGTTTCGGAGAAGATGAAAGGGATTATGGCGTGGGAGCAAGCATTATGCGTGAACTCGGCCTTGGAAAGGTACGCCTTATATCAAACAACCCTGTCAAAAGAGCCGGACTGGAAGGATACGGGATACATATCGTAGAAACAATTCCACTTATCATAGAATCAAATCCTCATAATAAATTCTATCTGGAAACCAAGGCTAATAAGATGGGACATAACCTGTCATGCTATAAACATATCAAGGATTGAATTTTTTATTAGATTTGAATGATAATAAGCCATATATGAATAATTTCAGGATCGTTTTCATGGGGACACCTGATTTTGCCGTTGCAACCCTGGGCTCGCTGCTGATGAATGGGTTTAATGTTGCCGGGGTAGTGACTTCCCCTGATA
The DNA here is from genome assembly GCA_963789465.1 of uncultured Bacteroidales bacterium. Taxonomy (GTDB): domain Bacteria; phylum Bacteroidota; class Bacteroidia; order Bacteroidales; family VadinHA17; genus LD21. The sequence goes on along the minus strand of CAWBLL010000009.1, from coordinate 529,629 downwards.
AACCTGCCGGAAGAGGAAGAAAAATAAATAAATCACCGGTAAAGGAATTCGCAGAGTTCAGCCATCTGCCTGTCCTGCAGCCTGAGAATCTTAAGGATCCTGAATTTGTCGGAGAGCTGAAAAACATGAATCCGGATGTGATAATAGTGGTTGCGTTCCGGATGCTCCCGGAAGTAATCTGGAAGATCCCATCAATAGGCACTTTTAACCTACATGCCTCGCTCCTGCCCAATTACAGGGGTGCCGCTCCGATAAACCATGCCATTATCAACGGGGAAACAATGACCGGAGTTACAACTTTTCTTATCGATGACAAAATCGATACCGGAAATATCCTCCTGAGGGAAGAGGTGCACATTTTTCCGTTTGAGAATGCGGGAGATATTCATGACAAGCTCATGAAACAAGGAGCCAGGCTGGTAATAAGAACTCTTGAAGAGCTGGTAGAAAATAAAATCAAACCCCGGCCTCAAAATCTTTTCATCAAACCGGGTGAAATTCTGAAACCTGCTCCTAAAATTTTCCCAAAAGACTGTATCATAAACTGGAATAATGATCCTGTATCAATACATAATCTTATCAGAGGACTGGCACCTTCGCCATGTGCACGATCTGTAATGAAAAATGGATCTGCCGAACTCTCATTTAAGATCTTTGAGAGTCAGCCTGAATCGATAAGGCATCAAATGGATCCGGGTGAAATAATCTCTGATGGAAAGCATTTCATAAAGATTGCCTGCAGGGATGGATTTATCAGCATTGTGAACCTTCAGGTGGAAGGGAAAAAAAGAATGAATACAATCGACTTCCTTAGAGGATTCAAAATAAAAGGATATACAATTCCTTTCAGTTGACAGGCTTTGTATTTCTCAACCATATTCGGGTTCCAGGATTCGGCTCACTATCCTCCTCCATCCTGTTCATTTTGTAAAGACTCCTTAGCTTTATCCCGAATTTCTGCGAAATCTTGTACATTGTATCTCCCTCTGCGTAATTGTAATATTCATTACCGCTTTCAGCCTTGTCACGCTTAGGCTGAAGATAAAGTATCTGGCCCTCACTCATTGTGAACTCATTTCCCAGGTCATTATATTTGGGCAGCTCCCAATGCAAAAGCTGAAACTCCTCCTCCAGTCTTTCCCTTGTGTCGCCGTCCTTCACAATTATATACCTGAGCCTGTTATTTTCCATTACCCTCTGGACTCGCGCTGCAACCATATTGTTTTCATTGACAGGACTTGAATACACCGGAGCCTTATCGCCGCCATTGTCACGGGCTGCCTGGATTTTATCGGAATAGCTTACCTCAGTATGAGACCGGTATGGAAGCAGGCTGAACGACAGCCGGCTCCATTTCAGCGATTTGGGTATTCTGTGCTGAAGCTCCAGGTTTATATTCATTATCGTAATAATGAAGATTATTCTTTTCAATTGTCCTGATCAGCATATTTGCATAATCCGGATTTGTGGCGTAACCTGCTTTCTTCAGCCCGTGAGCCCAGGCTTTGTAATCCCTGGGTGAGTATTCGAAAAGAAAACTGTAACGTGAGCCGGTCGTGAGAAACTGTGAATGATCATAGAAAGAATCCTCTGGTCTTGTATATTTCCTGAAACATTCATTCCTGCGTTCATCGTTATGATAGATCTTTTGACCTGCCCAGGTGTTATGGCATTTAATGCCGAAATGGTTATTGGCCTCCCTGGCAAGGCTACTTCGTCCGCAGTCAGATTCAATCATTCCCTGTGCAAGTGTTATGCTGGCCGGAATACCTGTTCTCTTCATTTCTTCGACTGCAATGTCTTTATAATTATTGATATAGGAAGCCTGCGACTGAGTAATGTCCGGCTTTTTCGCAGTGCTGGAAGTTAGATGTCTTGAGGCTTTACAAGAAAAGAGAAAAGTAATTGCTGTTAGTTGAAGGAAAATTAAAAGCCTGATTCGCATATCATATTTATTTCCTCAAAAATAGGAAAAAGTGGTTAAAATTTACATTTTCTGGAAGATACCTGAGATCGGCACTACATTAATTGCAGATATAAAATGCATCCTGCCGGATCAGCCTACTCATCTTCCCTGACAATCAGCTGAAAGCCCGCACCATGGATATTCTTAATATTCAATGCAGGATCTTCCGACAGAAATTTTCTCAGCTTGGTGATATATACATCCATGCTTCTTGCGGTAAAATAATCGTCGGATCCCCATATTTTTTTAAGCGCCATCTCTCTGCTTATCAGAGTATTGGGACTAATTGCAAGCAGTTCAAGAAGTTGCGCCTCTTTCGGTGATAATTTGTTTTCCATATCACCAAGGGTTAGAGTTCTCAACTTGGCATTGAAAATAAACTTCCCTATTTCAAAGATGTCGCGTGTACCGCTCTGAAAATCCCTCCTGGAGAGGATTGCCTTGATCTTTGCAAGAAGAATATCGGTATCGAAGGGTTTTGTTATATAATCATCCCCTCCCACTCCGTAGCCTTTAAGCACATCTTCCTTAAGTTTTTTAGCGGTGAGAAAGATTATCGGGACCTCATTATTGATCTGCCGAATCTCGTTGGCAATTGTAAACCCGTCAACATGCGGAAGCATAATGTCAAGAATACAGATATTAAAAAGCCCTTTCCTGAAATGGTCGAGAGCATATTTGCCATCATCTACCCATTCAACAGAATAGTCATTAATTTCAAGATAAGACTTGAGCACTGATCCAAAGCTAAGGTCATCCTCAACCAGGAAAATTTTTACAGGTTTATTACTCATCTTTACTGTCCCCCAGATTTAAAGGTAAAAAAACATCGAACCGGCTTCCTTTTCCCGGTTCACTGAAAACGGAAATATTGCCTTTATGGGCTTCAATAATTGCCCTGGCATAGTTTAACCCTAATCCAAAACCCTTGACATCATGTACATTACCGGAACTTTGTCTGTAAAATCTTTCGAATATTTTACTCTGTACCGATTTATTCATTCCAATACCCTTATCCTCAACAGAAACGACTATGCTGGTTTCAGCATTCCTGGTGGTAACAGTTATGTCGGGCGGACCAATTGAATATTTTATGGCATTATCCAGAAGATTATTTATAAGACTGGAGAGGTGTTCGCTGTCACCATAAACAATCTGGTCCTTTGCCCTGAGACCGAGATTAACCCTTCCATTTCGCTGCTGGATTTGTATATCTATTGTATCTACTGCATGTTCAATAATTGTATGTACATCAACATTTTCAAACCGGAATTCTATCTCTTTCTTGTCAAGTGAGGCTATCTGCAGAATTGTCTCGACTTTTTTATTCATTCTGTTGTTCTCTTTCTTGATCATTCCAATAAAATGTCTTATGCTTGTTTCATTATTAATGATCTTCGGATTGGTTATCGTATCTGCAGCAAGTGAAATGGTTGCAATAGGAGTTTTAAACTCATGGGTCATATTATTTATGAAATCCGACTTGATCTCGGAAATCTTTTTCTGCCTGATTATGAAATAAAGGCTTAACCCGAATGTTGCAAGGATAAAGAGGGAAAAAAGGAGAGAACCTCCGAGCAGCCATGATATTGATCCGAGGACATAGTTTGTCCTTTCAGGAAATACAACCGACAAAATAAGATCCTGCCTTATGATGTTGCCGGGAAACAATCTGACCATATATTTACTTGCAAGAAAGTCCTGCTTTTCGGACTTTTTAAACGTTCCCGGCTGTACTACACCGTCCTTCACTATGGCATATTCGAAGGGTGTATCGATGCCGGCGAATGAAAATGACTGCTTAAGTGAATAATCAATCTCTTTATTATCAAGCTCAAGGGTTTTTTCCCACTGATAGATCTCAGCGATAATCTTATCACTCATATTCTGGAACTCATTGGACCGCTTTTTGACCCAGTCGATGAAATCACTCTGACGAATAGTAAGTGGTTTTGAACCTGAATTTACCTCCTGTCCCGGTTCTGTGACACTCATCTTCCCTGGCAGTTGTGTAGTGGAAAACATTACAGTGTCCTTATGAGTTATGATGGCAGTATCGCCACTTATGGCATACGATCTCTTATTGATAGTGAGCCTGCCGGTATCTTTGCTGCCTGAATATGACTGGTTAGTAATATTGACACTCAGGTTGGTTCCGGAATCGGAACCAAAACTGTTTATACTGAGATAATTCGAAGTCCCCCTGACGTTGTTGTTGTACAAGCCGGGATCATCCATAATGAAATTATTGAAAAAGTTGAGCTTCCGGGATGATTCAATGGAATTAGCCGCATTTGTAAGGCTGATATAAACAGCATTATTGAATGATTCATTCCTGATATTAATTGCATTCCTGATCCATACGATCTGAACCCATATGATGCCCAGTATCGATAGCAGCATCATGATTATCAGCCCTGCAAACTTTGTCCTGTTCATACCACAAAATTAAATCATTAAGTAATCAATAAAACATTATTTAACTTTTCATTAACGCTAATTAACCGTACATTAACGCAGACTGCCACAGCTAATAATAATTTTGTACCCTTAACCAAGCTAAAAGACCATAATGAAAAAACTAAAAAGTGTTATTGCGGTTGCTTTAGTCCTGATGCTTATTCCTTTCACAAAGGCTACTGCTCAGAATAAGGATAGTGAACAAAGAATCAAGATTGTCATCAAGGATGACGGAGGTTCCGATGTGGTTCTTGATACCCTGATAACGGGAACTCCCCTGACTGATTCAATAAAACTTAAAAATGGCAAGGTCATCTACCTGGCAAAGGATGACAACTATAATCCCGCTGACGTACACGGGACAAAAAAATATATTATAACCACCACAGAACCTGCTGAGAATTCTTCCGGGAAAGAGATCCACAAGGAGGTAAGGGTTATTGCCACAGATTCTGACAATTGTAACGAAAAAGGCGTTATGACCTGGACCGGGACCGGCTCAGGTTCTTCAGACGGAGCCAAAACCTATACATTCTCTGCTAAGCCGGATAATAGTGATGAAAATTCCGAAAGCACAAAATATGTAATCAATCGGGATGGAATTAAAATAACCGTGGAAGGAAGTGACTATTCAAAGGTAAAGGAGCTGGTAAGCGAGATTGAAAAGTCCCTTGATAAAAAGAGTGTTACTAAATAGTCATTGTGGTTACACTGCATCAATAAACAGTGACCAGATATCACCTTCAGGAAAGTGGCCTGTAATTGTCAAGGGTTCTTTTTTGACAGGATGGATGAATTCCAGCCTGCGTGCAAACAGACTGATACTTCCATCCTCATTTGATCTGGGATAACCATATTTAAGGTCGCCCTTTATCGGGCAGCCTATCCTGGCAAGCTGAGCCCTGATCTGATGATGCCGTCCTGAGTGCAGCTCAACTTCCAGAAGGTAGTATTTATCTGACCTTGCCTTTAACCTGTATGTCAGGCTGCCTTCCTTTGATCCCTTAACAAGAGTATCGTATACGTAGCTTTTATTCTGCTTTTCATTTTTTTTAAGGAAGTGGCTGATTGTGGCTTCATCTTCCGGAGGACGTTCTTTGACAATGGCAAGGTAAATTTTCTTAACCTGCCTTGTACGGAATATCTCGTTGAGTCTTTCCAGCGCCTTGGAGGTTCTGGCAAAAAGCAATACACCACTCACCGGGCGATCCAGCCTGTGCACTACACCCAGAAAAGCTGCTCCTGGTTTCTTGTACTTCTCCGCAATATATTTTTTTACCTCATTATCCAGTGACTTGTCACCGGTTTTGTCGCCCTGCACAAGATCAGAAGATCGTTTGTATATGGCTATAATATGATTATCCTCATATAAAATTTCCGGTTTTCCCATAATCTAATACTGCTCCTTCTCATTAGGAAAATCGCTGGACCTTACATCGTTGATATAGGCTTGAACGGCTACTTTTATTTCTGCGTGGAGATTAAGGTATCTCCTGAGAAAACGGGGCGAAAATTCCTGGGTAAGTCCAAGCATATCGTGAAGCACCAGCACCTGTCCGTCAGTCTTGCCTCCTGCACCAATGCCTATCAATGGAATTTTGAGGGTATTAGTGACATCTTCAGCCAGCCTGGCCGGGATTTTTTCCAGTACTATGGCAAAACATCCGGTCTGCTCAAGCAACTTTGCATCCTCCATAAGTTTCCTTGCTTCCTCCTCTTCCTTTGCCCGAACCACATAAGTGCCAAACTTATGTATAGCCTGAGGAGTAAGACCCAGATGACCCATAACCGGAATACCGGCAGAAAGTATCCTCTCAACTGATTCGATAACCTGTTTACCTCCTTCAAGTTTAACTGCATGGGCACCTGTTTCCTTCATTATTCTAATGGATGATACCAGAGCCTCTTTCGAATTGCCCTGATATGTGCCAAATGGAAGGTCAACAACCACAAGAGCTCTTTTTACTGCCCTCACTACCGAGGCTGCATGATAGATCATATTATCGAGGGTAATGGGCAGTGTGGTATCAAAACCAGCCATTACATTGGAGGCTGAATCACCTACCAGAAGAACATCAATCTCAGCCTCATCAAGGATTCTCGCCATTGAATAATCGTATGCAGTGAGCATTGCAATTTTCTCGCCCTTGAGCTTCATCTCATTCAGAACATGAGTAGTAACCCTTTTTACAGTTTTATGTATCGACATAATAATTAATAATTTAAATGCATAACACAAAGTTACGGAATTGTACCGGAAGATACCTACTGGTCATTATATCTTTTTATATTGTCAGCCCCTGTTGCTTTTACTGTCGTTTTGTCACGCTACCTTAACTGCATATTTATATTAAAGATGCCAATTTGCATACGATGAAGAAAGCAGGTGTGAAATCATGTTTTACATTATTTATCTTATTATCATCATGCAAGTTAGGTATTCAAGCCTCCATGTAAAAAGAATATAATAGCACACCTTTATTCAGGCCTGGCACATAATCAGGAAGTTGTTTTTCAGCTGAGGACAGGTGTCATATTTACATAAAAATGCATAAATATCTTAATGGCATAATCATTGCATAATCCCCATGACATAATTGTTGAAAGATATATAAAAACCGGGGCCACTAAATTGGAGCAGGTTCATAATATCAGAAAGGAAAATTTAAAACAAATATAAAATGGGAAAAATAATTGGTATCGATCTGGGCACAACTAATTCATGCGTTGCTGTAATGGAAGGCAATGAGCCTGTTGTAATACCCAACAGTGAGGGTAAAAGAACAACACCGTCCATCGTTGCTTTTGTTGAGAACGGTGAGCGAAAAGTCGGCGACCCTGCGAAAAGACAGGCTATCACCAATTCCAAAAAAACTGTTTTCTCGATCAAGAGGTTTATGGGGGAGACATACGATAAAGTTACAAAGGAAATCAAGAGGGTTTCGTATACTGTTGTGAAAGGTGATAATAATACCCCCAGGGTAAAAATTGATGATCGCAATTACTCTCCCCAGGAAATATCTGCAATGATTCTGCAGAAGATGAAGAAAACTGCTGAAGACTATCTTGGACAGGAAGTTACCGAAGCAGTGATCACAGTTCCTGCATATTTCAGCGATTCACAGCGACAGGCAACAAAAGAGGCAGGAGAGATTGCGGGTCTTACTGTAAAAAGGATCATCAATGAGCCGACAGCCGCTTCTCTTGCATACGGTCTGGACAAAAAATCGCAGGATCTGAAAATAGCTGTATTTGACCTTGGAGGAGGAACATTCGATATTTCGATTCTGGAACTCGGTGATGGTGTTTTTGAGGTTAAATCAACAAACGGAGACACCCATCTTGGAGGAGATGATTTTGACCATATGATCATTGACTGGATGGCAGAAGAATTTCTCAAGGAGGAAGGAGTTGACCTGAGGAAAGATCCGATGGCCCTGCAACGTCTGAAGGAAGCAGCTGAAAAAGCCAAGATCGAGCTTTCCAGCTCGACATCGACAGAGATAAATCTTCCATATATTATGCCGGTCGACGGAATTCCAAAGCACCTTGTGAAAACGCTTACAAGGGCAAATTTTGAAAAAATTTGCGATAAGCTGATACAGGCATGTATCGAACCATGTAAAATTGCACTTAAAGATTCCGGCCTTTCCGTATCTGACATAGATGAAGTCCTTCTGGTTGGAGGTTCTACCCGTATTCCTGCAATACAACAGCTAGTTGAGAAATTTTTCGGTCGCGTACCGTCCAAGGGGGTTAACCCCGATGAGGTTGTGGCAGTAGGTGCAGCCATTCAGGGCGGAGTACTGACAGGTGAGGTAAAGGATGTCCTTCTGCTTGATGTCACTCCCTTGTCATTGGGTATCGAAACCATGGGTGGCGTGATGACAAGACTCATTGAATCAAATACAACGATTCCGACAAAAAAGACTGAAGTATTCACAACTGCAGCAGACAGCCAGCCTTCTGTCGAGATTCATGTCCTTCAGGGAGAAAGACCTATGGCTCCCGGAAACAAGACAATAGGAAGATTCCATCTCGACGGTATCCCACCTGCTCCCAGAGGAGTTCCCCAGATCGAGGTAACCTTCGATATTGACGCCAATGGAATACTTCATGTGGCAGCCAAGGACAGAGGGACAGGCAAAGAACAGAGGATAAGGATCGAAGCTTCATCCGGACTCAGTGATGATGAAATAAGGAGAATGAGGGAAGAAGCACAGGCTAATGCTGAAGCCGATAACAAGGCAAAAGAAAAAGTCGACAAGATAAATACAGCAGACTCGATGATTTTTACTACTGAGAAACAGCTGAAGGAATTTGGAGACAAACTGCCTGCAGATAAAAAACCGGCTATTGAAGATGCATTGGCCAGGCTTAAGGAAGCTCATAAATCGCAGGATGTCGATGCAATAGACAAAGCCCTTGCAGAACTGAATTCCGTATGGCAGGTTGCTTCTGAAGAGATGTATAAAACTTCACAGAATAGTGGTGAGGCTTCATCACAGCCAAACCCCGACCAGCCAGGTGATGGAGGCGGAAAATCAGGCAACGACGAAGTAACTGATGTAGACTTTGAAGAGGTAAAATAATACCCTGACTCACAGGGATCATGAAAAGAGGCCGGAATTTTTCGACCTCTTTTTTTATGCATCCGGATGATAATCAGAGTGACTCGTATGAAACATCTGAATTCAGAATACTCTTCGGTATAATTTTTTGTACTTTTGACAAATGTTTCACGTTTCCCTCTTATGAATCTTAAATTTTTCACAAGCGCTGTTCTGATAATCCTCTCACTGACTTCTTTCAGCCAGGGTGAAAGTGCTGTCAATCAGACCGATTCCAGGGGAAGGAAGCAGGGACACTGGATAAAAAGATACCCCGACGAGACTATCTTGTACGATGGGTATTTTAAGGACGACCATCCTGTGGGAGAGTTCAAAAGGTATTATGAGGACAAAACACTTAAATCTGTGCTTCAATTCAGCAGCGATGGCAATGAAGCAGAGGCTTCGCTCTATCATCAAAATGGATATATCGCTTCGAAGGGTAAATATGTGAAGCGGAAAAAAGAGGGTAAATGGCGATTCTTTTCGGAAAGGATAGAAGGATATCTGATTTGTGAAGAGATATACGCAGATGATAAAAGGAACGGGCTGTCCGTTAAATTTTATCCCGACAGCACCATTGCCGAAAAAGTCAACTATGTCAACGACATAAAGCAGGGTGAATGGACAAAGTACTACCCCGACGGCTCCATACTACTGAAATCAAATTATGTAAATGGCAACATTAACGGCAAATTTGAGACATGGTTCGATGACGGTAAAATTGAATATTCAGGACAATATAAAAATGACGCCCGAGATGGCCTGTGGCTCATTTATAATGAAAACGGCACAGTCAAATACAAAATTGAATATGCTGATGGCATTACAAAAGACAGGCAGATGGATATAGATCAGTCAAAATTTCTTGACTCCCTTGAGAAAAACAAGGATAAGGTACAGGATCCTGAAAAGATGGGCGTTGTAAAGTAAGCAGATCATAAGTGGCTATGACAGAAAAATTATCGCTGGCCGAACTGCAGCAGATCATCAGAGATTCTTTGTATCTCACTCTGCCTCAAACGTTTTGGGTGATGGCAGAAATATCTGAGATCACCGTCAACTCGGCTGGCCATTGTTATCTGGAGCTCGTAGAAAAGAATCCTGAAGAAAAAAATATCAGGGCCCGTATAAGGGGAATAATCTGGAACAGCAGATTCGGCTTCATCAGTTCGCTTTTTGGGAATATGACCGGGGAAACGCTGAAAAGCGGGCTTAAAATTCTGGTGAAGGCGAAGGTTGAATATCATGAACTCTACGGTTTAAGCCTTGTAATAACAGATATAGATCCAGCCTTCACTCTCGGTGACCTGGCAGTAAAGCGTCAGCTTATTATTAAAAGGCTTGAGGATGAAGGCGTCTTTTCTATGAACAGGGAAATCGGGTTTCCGCTTCTTCCTCAGAGAATTGCAGTCATATCCTCAAAAAGTGCGGCCGGCTATACGGATTTCATCAATCACCTTACCGGAAATAGCTTTGGTTATGTCTTTTATACGGCACTAATCGAAACACCCATGCAGGGGATTGAGACCGAGCAGGGAGTTATCAGCGCCCTTGACAGGATAGCAGATCATACAGTTTTATTCGATCTTGTTGTCATAATAAGAGGAGGCGGCTCCCAGACTGACCTAAGCTGGTTTGACAATTACGCAATAGCTTACCACATTACACAGTTTCCTATCCCGGTGATTACCGGCATAGGACATGAGAAAAACATGTCGGTGGCCGATATGGTGGCTTTCAGAGCACTGAAAACTCCTACTGCCGTGGCAGATTTTCTGATTGACTCCATGGCATTGGCCGAGGATCATCTGAACGAGCTGAGTACAGAAATAAGGGAAAATACAAGAGTCATAATCGAAGAGAATAAAAACATTATAGAAACCTATAGTATAAAATTATTCCCCTTGGCCCGCATCATGCTTTCCGCCAGCAGGGAAAAACTTTCAGGCAAAATGATGGAACTGGTACGGGCAGGACGGGAAAGCACATTCAGATGCGGAATAGTTACCGCAAACCTCTTGTCACGTCTTATCTCATTGGTTAAGACATTCTCAGGGAACAAAACCAAAGCTGTTGAATCTGTGCGACAGAGCCTTATCTCCATTTCGCAGAATTCCATAAGGAACAACCATAGTAAAATTGAAAGTCTTGGCAATTCTCTTAATATCCTTAACCCTGAAAACGTTCTTAAAAGAGGCTATACCATAACTTCGCGTGAGGGTAAAATATTGAAAAGCAGATACCAGGTGGCAGTTAATGACATAATCGATACGCAGTTTGCCGATGGAAGAGCGAGCAGCAGGGTTGTTGACCATAAATAATATCATGATTAATTGGCGGAAGGTGACCAAATTATAAATAACATAAAATACCTAATATGGCAAAAAAGGAATTTTCATTCAGCGAGGCGGTTGTCGAGATAGAAGATATACTTAAACAGATAGAAAGCGGGGAACTTGATGTTGACAAACTTGCCATTGAAGTAAAACGTGCCTCTGAACTTATAAGGCAATGCCAGAAAAAACTAAGGACAACGGAGGAGGAGATTAACAGCATATTCAAGGACCTTGCATAAAAAATAAATCAGGACCGAAGTCCTGATTTACTGCGTTAATACCCTAAACCTAAATCCATGAAAAAACTAGTTCAAACTTTCGTTACTAACTTTTGTACATTAAACGCTTTTTCATCATAAAAAGTTTCATTATTCTCAAACAAAATCACTAAAAAATCCTATTTTTTGATGAACTGCTTATTTTTCTACACCAAGTACATCTTTGAATGCTTTAACAAAGGTATCCTTTGGCAAAGCACCCATAGCCATTTGTGGCTGACCCTCTGCAGGCACAAATAAAAATGACGGAATACTTCTTATTCCAAATGCCGATGCAAGCTCCTGTTCCTCCTCTGTATTGACTTTATAGACTTCAATCTTTCCATCAAAATCTCCCGCAAGTTCTTCAAGAACCGGGGCAACCATTTTGCAGGGGCCACACCAGTCTGCATAGAAATCAATGATGCATGGCTTCTCGCCTTCATATTTCCACTCCTTATTCTTTTCGTAGTTGAAAACTTTTTTCAAAAACGTTTCTTTTGTCAAATGCTCTATCATTTTATTTTTATTTGTTAAACATACGGAATAACAGTTTGTTTATGAAGATGACAACCTTCGTACCATCACCCTATAATAACCATAATTTACGCAAAATTAAGGATTAATTGTAACTTTGTCATGAAATATAAACAAATTGTCATATCTACATATGAACATATGTCTTAATGACAAAATCTTCGGGACCCTCTCCGGAGTATTTGCTTCTGAGGGTGTAGAAGCCTATGTTATTGGTGGTTGGGTAAGAGATTGCCTGCTCGGCAGAGAACATCCGGATAAAGACATTGACATAGTTGTCATTGGAAACGGTATCAAAATAGCTCAAAAGGCTGCCAGGAAGGTGAGTCCGGGGACCAGGGTGATGATATTCAAGAATTTCGGTACAGCAATGTTCAGGTACAGGGAATATGAAATTGAATTCGTTGGTGCAAGGAAGGAATCTTACAGCAGAGGTTCCAGAAAACCGGCTGTGGAGTCAGGGACTCTGGAAGATGATCTGCAAAGGAGGGATTTCACCATTAATGCTCTGGCAATAAGCCTTAACAAGGATACCTATGGTGAATTTCTCGATCCCTTCGGTGGTATGGAGGATCTAAAAAACAAAATACTAAAAACACCGCTTGATCCGGATAAAACGTTTTCAGACGATCCCCTCAGAATGATGCGGGCTATAAGATTCGCAACACAGCTTAATTTTACAATAGAGGAAAAAACCTTCAACTCCATTCAGGTGAATGCCGAACGAATCAGGATTGTTTCTCCTGAAAGAATTGTATCAGAATTGAATAAAATCCTCATGTGTGAGCATCCGTCCAAAGGGCTGATAATGATTGAAAAAACAGGGCTGCTTAAAATTATTTTCCCCGAGCTTGACAATCTGAAGGGTATCGACACTAAGGAAGGCAAGGCCCACAAGGATAACTTTCTTCACTCCATAAAGGTACTGGACAACATCAGCAAAAAGACAGATAATATCTGGTTAAGATGGGCTGCTCTGTTGCACGATATAGCAAAACCCATAACAAAAAAATATATCCCTGATACAGGATGGTCTTTTCACGGGCACGAGTATATCGGGTCAAAAATGATCCCGGATATTTTCCGCAGACTGAAGCTCCCTTTGAATGAAAAGATGAAATATGTTCAGAAGCTGGTAGACCTTCATCTGCGGCCTATTGTTCTTTCACAGGAGGAGGTTACTGACTCAGCCGTAAGGCGGCTGCTCTTCGAAGCCGGCGACGATATCGATGATCTTATGATGCTTTGTGAAGCCGATATAACTTCGAAGAATGAAGCAAAAAAGACCAGGCACCTGGCTAATTTTAAAATTGTAAGGAATAAGCTGAAGGAGATTGAAGAAAAAGACGCAATGAGGAACTTTCAACCTCCTGTCGACGGCAGCGAAATTATTATGGCATTCGGCATCAAGCCGGGCATCGAGGTTGGAATAATCAAGAACGCAATCCGTGAAGCCATAATTGAAGGAATAATTCCAAATGAACACGAGGCTGCAAGAAAATTAATGTTCGAAAAGGGAATAGAGATCGGGCTCACCCCTGCTGAATCAATTACCTTAATCCAAGATCAAGAAGTACAGGCAGATGATCGCTGAAACCTCCCTGATACTTATAGCCCCTGTAAGTAGAAAAAGGGCTCATACCCGGGTACTTTGGATCTTTTCCAAGCAAAAAATCCGGTCTGAAAACACTCAGCATCGCAGGTGTGGTAAAAAGACCCTTCCTGCCCGATAAAAGTGACTCTGAAACTATAACCTGGTCAATCATTTCCCATGTTCCCCTGTACCGATATGTGCCAGAGCCCGCCTCAGCCAAATTTACAGAAAGGTCGGAAAGCTTTGCTCCGTTCTCCTCCCTGCTTATAAGTGCAGCAATCTCATTATCGTCCGGGGTACAGTTGAAATCTCCTGCAATAATAATCTTACCGGACGACCCCGTACATCTGCTTATTGAATCGGCTTTCTCCCTTACCATTGCAGAGATCAGGCTTCGGAGCGGTCTCCCGGCTAGCACACCGCCTCTGCGTGAAGGCCAGTGATTTATAATAACATGCAGTGTATCGGCATGAAATACAAATCTGGCGCAAAGCACACTCCTTGAGAAAAAATCTTCCTTTTTTACAGCAGCAGGAATCCAATAACGGTAATCAATCATCTTCAGGCTCTCAGCCCTGTAAATCAGGCAAACATCTATACCCCTGAGATCAGGTGAATCCTCATGAATGATCCTGTACTTAAATTTTGAAAGATATGTGCCATTTACAAGATCCTCCAGCACTTTTCTGTTTTCAACCTCACAAAATGCGACAATCTCAGGCGGGTACTCCATCCCTGCCGCAACTATGGTTTTATATAAGGCATTAATCTTTCTTTGATACCTTTGATAGGTCCATTTCATCACTCCATAGGGCAGAAAATCATTATCATTCGTCAGGCTGTCATCCCTTGTGTCGAAGAGGTTCTCCACATTATATACCATAAGCCGCAGTTCCCTCCTTTCCGGAGTTTGTGAACATCCGCTGTTTGTCAGCAAAAGCAGGACGAAAACGGCGTCAGCAAGAAATACGATATCCCTGGTCATAGTACCTGGCGATGGCTTTTAAGTATAAGACAGATGAGCGAGACTTTATCTTTTATTGAATAAAAATAGAAAGTGCCGGGGACATTTCTGCAGCAGAAATGAAAATAATTCAGTAAAAAAGTCTGTTGAGGCAGATAAGGTTTACCCGTATTTTACAAGCCATTTAACCATCTGTATCGTCTGGCTCTGTCTCCAAACTTTACAGCAAGTGTAAGCTCATGGCCGCCAAGGGTCTGAGTCCGGATATCTGACATGGCGAAGTCAAAAGCATAAGCAAAATAGAACCGGTCATACCTTAATCCTACCATAGCTATCAGCGCATTGCCAGTTCTGTAGGACAAACCTGCCCAGTAATCATCCTTATAATACATCCTTGCGGTAATATCTGCCTGGATAGCTTTGAAAAACATGTCAGATGATTTAATAAAAGCCGATGGTTCAAGCTTCCATCTGTCGGCAAGAGGTATCTTGATTCCACCCGTCAGAAAATAATGTCCGAGCTCATTCCTCTTTACAGAACTGGTATCAGCAATCATAAGCGCTCCCCTCAGCAGGTTTGTCATGGAAAAACCTACATAATATTTTGTTGTTGTAAAACTTGCTCCGAAGTTAAAATCAGGAATAAAAACAGACCTGTCATATGAGAGTAATAAGGGATCGTCCTGGTTATAGATCTGGCCATTGGTATTGATAGCATACTGGTATGCTGTAAAAGCCAGTCCGAATGAAAGGCTGTTAGGCACTCCCTGGGTCATCCCCATAGGTATATGGTATGCATAAACTGCCTGTGCTCCCGTACGTCTCATTATGCCGTTGTAATCACTGAAGATGTATCCTCCCAGCCCTACCCTGCTGCCTTTTGTTGGCCTGACAAGTTTCTTGCGCACCGCAGTAGATTTTGAGATATAACTGTTTCGCAGCACACGTGTCTGAAAGCTTGCCGCATAGGTACTTGGAGCATCTGCCATTCCTACCCATTGTTCGCGCACAGTAAGGTTTACCGTGGTATATCCGTCACGACCTGCAATGGACGGATTCACCAAAAATCCGTTCATTATATACTGGCTGTACAAAGGTACCTGCTGAGCGATGCCAACACCTGAAATCAAGCTTAGAACTATTGCAGATAATATGCCTTTTGTATATCTCATAAAAATAATATTGATGATGCCACAATATTTACCTTATTATACTTATCACTCCTGACCTTGGTTCAGATCCGTCATTAAGATGCAGGATATAATGGTACGAATCGGTCGGAAGCAACTTGCCTCCGGAGGTCCCGTCCCATGGATTTGCCAACAGGTTTTTAGTATGAAACACAAGTTCACCCCACCTGTTGTAAACGAAAACTTCTGCGTTCGGGAACAGATCTATATTCCTGATTATCCATGTGTCATTATACCCATCGCCATTTGGAGTGATAATAGTCTGAATTTCCAGACACCCTTCGGTGACACTGAATCCTACCACAATATCCTCTAAAACGGCACAGTCGTTAATATCAGTCACTGCAACACGGTAATTGCCCGCGGGAATACCTGTACGGTTCACCGTGGCAATGGCATCAGACCAGATCGTTCTGTATGGAGCTGTTCCTCCGCTTATGGTAAGCATGATGCTGCCATCTGAAATATCCGGACAAGAAGCATCTGTTTTTGTATATTCAATTACCAGCGCAGCAGGTTCTGAAATTGCCACAGGGATGTTAAAAGTGCAGATATTGGCATCCCTGACTGTTACCGTATAGGCGCCTCCGCTAAGATCTGTAAATGTAGCCGCCGACTGGAATGTCCCGTTGTTCAGACTATACTCGTAAGGTCCCACACCACCGGTGCCTGCAACGGTTACAGATCCATCAGCAGATCCTGCACATATGAGATCCGTTTGTGAAGTAATACTGCCTGAAAGTGCTTCGGACGGCTCAGTCACAGTTGCCATTCCTGTAAAAGAACAGCCATTCAGATCAGTAACGGTTACATTATAATCGCCAGCCGGAATATCGACAAGATCTTCCGTGGTCATTCCATTATCCCAAACGAATGAATAAGGCGCTGTTCCTCCGGTTACAGTGAGGTCAACCGAACCGGTTGGGGTTCCTGCACATGCTATATTATTTGCCATAAATGCCCCATCAAGCACAGCAGGTTCTCCCACGGTAGCTGCAACATCAGTTGAACAGCCGGATGCATCAGTAATCATAACTGTATAATTTCCGGGCGTCAGGCCTGATATATCTTCCGTAGTCTCTCCATTGTTCCAGATGAAGGTATAGGGTGCCAGTCCGCCTTCAACGGTAAGATCCGCCGCCCCGTCAGTGCTTCCATTGCACCGAACACCGGTTACCGTGATCATTCCGCTTAACTCCACGATTACAGCCCCGGAAGTAGTTGTGCATCCGGCCGCATCAGTGACCGCGACATCGTAGGTGCCTGCAGTAAGGCTGTTTACATCCTCACCGGTATCTCCGTTACTCCAAAGGAAGGAATATGGTGCTGTTCCGCCTGAAACTGTAAGATCGATTGCTCCGGTTGAGCCGCCTGAGCAGGGAAAGTCCGTGACTACTGCTACGGCCGTAAGGGCTGCTGCAGGTTCTGATACGGTTCCTGATGAATTTGCAGTACAGTTAATCGCATCTGTTATTACAACAGTATAATTTCCTGCAGGGATTGATGCCAGATCTTCAGAAACAGCACCATTGCTCCACAGGAATGTAAATGGAGCTGCTCCGCCATTCACTGTCAGGTCGACAGAACCCGTGGCGCCACCAAAACATGATACATCAGAAACCAGAGTTGTTCCAGTGAATGGACCGGGCTGGTCTATAACCACATTTATGTCAGATGTAGCGAGAACAGCATCTCTGACGGTGACTGTATGATTTCCGGCATCAAGTGTTCCGAAGGTGCCTGAGAGCTGGTATGGTCCGGAATCCAGACTATAATCGTAAGGAGGAATGCCATCCGAACCTTGAACTGTAATACTGCCAGTCGAAGCTCCAAAACAGATAACATCAGTTTGCGAAACAATGGCTCCTGTTAGCGGAGGACCTGGTTGCGTTATGATTACCTGAACATCGGTTGTACAGAAGTTTTTGTCCTGTACTGTCACTGTATAGGTACCTGCAGTTAATGTGCTGAATGTTCCCGAAGGCTGATAAGGCCCTGAATCCAAACTATACATGTATGGAAGGGTCCCTCCCGCACCATCAACAGTAACGCTTCCATCATTGCCTCCGAAAACTGAAACATTTATCTTTGAACTTACTGAGCCTGTAAGAACCTGGGGCTCGGTCAGTGTAAAGTCGGCAGATGGAGCATTACAGCCGGCAGCATCAGTGACAATTACTGTATATAATCCTGCAGATAACCCTGACTGGTCCTCACTGCCCTGTACTATTCCAGCTCCTGTCCAAACAAAAGTATAAGGAGTTGTACCACCTGAAACTGTTATATCAATTGCTCCGCTTGCTGCTCCTGCGCATGTCAGGTCAGTCCTGGTTCCTGTTACTGAAGGCAAAGGATTAACCACCACATTAACCGGGCTGATATTATAACATCCATTGCCGTCAGTCCCTTTGATATAGTATGTTCCTGCAGTGGCAGTCGATGGAGTTCCGTAGGCTATAGTTCCGGCCGGGTCGGTCCAATAGGTAAATATCAGGCCGGGGGTGCTGCCTGCCGTTATTGCTGCAACTGTAATATTCACTGTAGATGGTGAGCAGACCTCCGGAGGATCATTGATTACTATAACAGGGATCTGATTGATGGTGACAGATGTTGTAGCGGTCACATTGCCGCAAGCCGGCGAGATCATTGTATATGATACCGTATATGTTCCCGGAGAGCTGGTTCCCGGTAAAACAATGCCGGTTGAAGCATCAATGTCCAGGCCTGCAGGTAATGCGCTGAAGGTACCTCCTGCAGTTCCGCTAAATGTTACACTTTGGGTACCTGCATCACTGCACCATGGGGAACCTGTATATGAGATTGTTGCCGAAGGAGCATCAGAAATTGTTATTCCTGCCAGTGCTGTGGCTGTTCCTCCGCAGCCTCCCGTGATAGTGTATAATATATCGCAGTTTCCGGCAGATACTCCTGTTACCAGGCCGGCGGCATTTACTGTGGCGACTGCAGGGTTGCTGCTGCTCCATGCTCCGGTGCCGCCACTCAATACAACCCCGTTGGCAGTATAGCCGGCAGAACTTCCTATACAGAGCGGTGTCATACCGGTCACTGAGGCAACGACGGCATCAGGACTTATGGTTATGGGGTGTTGCAAAGATATGGTACCTCCGCAACCTCCGGTTATGGTATAAACTATATCGCATGTGCCTGTTGTAACTCCTGTCACCAGACCAGCGCCATTAACTGTCGCTATAGCCGGATTACTGCTGCTCCAGGCACCCGTCCCGCCACTAAGGACTACTCCGTTTGCGGCAAAGACTGCAGAACCTCCTATGCATAGCGGGCTTGTTCCTGCAATGGAAGCAATAACGGCATTTGGATTGATTGTAATCGGCTGTTGGGCTGATTTGTTGCCACCACATCCACCTGTGATCGTATATATTATATTACACGTTCCTGCTGTCACACCACTCACCAGACCAGCGGCATTAACAGTGGCTATTGCCGGATTACTGCTGCTCCAGGCTCCTGTGCCACCGCTGAGAACCACGCCATTAGCTGAATAGGTGGCAGTACCGCCGATACAAATTGGCGTTGCTCCGCTTACCGAAGTTATTCCGGCATCAGGATTTACTGATACAGATTGTTGAGACGAAACGTTACCACCACAGCCTCCGACTAT
Source organism: uncultured Bacteroidales bacterium (assembly GCA_963789465.1). Lineage (GTDB taxonomy): Bacteria > Bacteroidota > Bacteroidia > Bacteroidales > VadinHA17 > LD21. Next base: position 510,072 of record CAWBLL010000009.1, on the reverse strand, counting down.
TGTATATCTGATGCTGCATATCCCTGCAGAAACTGCTGTAACAAGACCGGCAGAATTTACAGTTGCTATAGCAGGATTGCTGCTGCTCCAGCTTCCGGCGCCTCCTCCCGAAACCACTCCATTGGCTGTATATGTCGCTGTGCCTCCGATGCATAATGGCGAAGGTCCGGTTACTGATGTTATGGCTGCATTCGGATTTACAGTAAAAGGCAGCTGGGCTGATACTGTTCCTCCACAACCGCCGGTTATTGTATAAATAATGTTGCATGTGCCAGCCGAATTGCCTGTCACCAGTCCAGCAACACTTACCGAGGCTACGGCCGGTTTACTGCTGCTCCAGGCGCCTGTTCCTCCTCCAAGGACAACTCCGTTTGCAGCCAGTGCAGAAGTGCCTCCGACACACACAAGACTGCTTCCCAAAATTGAAGTGATTCTGGCATTTGGATTTATTGTCAGTAATTGTTGAGCTGACACTATTCCTCCGCATCCTCCTGAAAGAGTATAAGTAATATTGCAGGTGCCCGCAGTTATCCCTGTCACAAGCCCTGCCGCACTGACAGTGGCTACGGCAGGATTGCTGCTGCTCCATGCTCCTGTACCTCCGCCTGTTATTACTCCGTTGGCTGTATAAGTTGCGGTGCCGCCGATACACAAGGAGCTGGCGCCTGTCACCGATGTTATACCGGCATTCGGATTTATTGTAACGGGCTGCTGTGCAGTCACATTGCCACCGCATCCTCCTGCGATCGTATAAATAATATTAGATGTCCCTGCTGATATACCGGTCACCAGGCCTGCAACACTTACAGTGACAACACCAGGATTGCTGCTGCTCCATGTTCCGGTACCCCCGCTAAGGATTACTCCGTTAGCCGTATAGGGAGCCGTTGCACCAATGCATAATGGCGATGCTCCGGTTACTGACGTAATAGAGGCATTGGGGCTGATTGTTACCGGTTGTTGCGCTGAAACATTGCCTCCACATCCGCCCGCAATAGCATATATTATATTACAGGTTCCCGCAGATATACCGGTCACCAGGCCAGCTGCACTGACAGTGGCTACGGCAGGATTGCTGCTGCTCCACGTACCTGTGCCACCTCCTGTTACTACGCCGTTTGCAACATATGTTGTCGTACCCCCGATACATAAAGGGCCGGAACCTGTCACTGAAGCTATACTTGCATTTGGGTTTACCGTTACAGGCAGCTGGGCTGAAACATCGCCTCCGCATCCTCCAGTGATCGTATAAATAATGTTGCATATGCCGGCTGTTACTCCGGTCACCAGTCCCGCTGCACTCACGGTGGCTATTGCAGGGTTACTGCTGCTCCATGCTCCCGTGCCCCCTCCAGTTACCACTCCGTTGGCTGTGCAGGTTGTTGTGCCGCCTATGCATATTGGGCTGGCACCAGTCACAGAGGTTACACTGGCATTGGACTGCACAGTAACCCCAAGGGCAGATGGAGCACTTGTTCCACAGGTATTGCCGGCCGTGACGCTTATATTTCCATTCTGACCTGCAGATCCCGTGGTGACAGTAATAAATCTGGTACCCTGCCCTGCCGTAACCGACCATCCTGCAGGTACGGTCCAGGTGTAAGTAGTTGCATTCAGAACTGCAGCTACATTGTATGCCTGTCCCGCCAGTGCCGGACATTGTGGGTTTATGCCTGCAATAGCACCAGGCGTTGCGGGTGCGGCCGGAAGAGTAGCATAAGTAATTGTTCCTGAGCTTGGAGATGTTCCGCAGAAGTCAACTGCCCTCACCCTGTAATAGTAGGTTACACCAGCCGTAAGTCCCGGAATGTTGAATAAAAGAACATTGCCGACATTCCTGTCCTGGAATCCAGCCACATAAGTGGCAAATGTATTGACGGTAGATACATCGAGCCTATACGAAGCAGCACCTGCTGCCGAGGCCCAGTGTGCAGTAATACCTGAGCATGTGGCACCTGTTCCGGCAGCTGCGACCGGCGCAGGTGGTATAGAAAAAATATGGGCTGTGACTTCGAATCTGGTAAGGCTCTCGCATCCCCCTACAGTCTGTGTGGCAAAATAATGTATATTATTAATAAGCGGAGTAGCTGGTGCCAGAGCCACTCCCCCGACAGCGGCTGCATACCACTTGATTGCTGTCCCTGCAGCACTCAGACCAGCAACAGTGGGAGAAACCTCAGAACAGAAATTCTGAACGGCCGTGCCTGTCGGAGCTGGTGGTGATAAAGTAACTGCTGTAGGATTAGACGATACCGGACTGACTGCAATGCATCCGTTTGAGTTGGTATAGTTGATCGTAACTTTTTTATTACCTGTAGTAAGCCAGACAAGAGAAACACTATTGTCTGCCCCGCTCCCGCCTGAGATAACATTGTAATCGGTTCCTGCTACTCCGGTGTATCCCCATATGTAGCCTGACTGGCCCGCTTGTGTACTATACGTGACCACGGAGGAGCTACATGTTGCCACCCCGGGCTGTGTAGTAAATGTAGGTGTTGGCAGGGGGTTTTCAGTAATTGTCTGTGAACCCGACATGTTATTAGTACATGAAGTACTGATATATGTGGCAACGACGGTATACACTCCGTTCTGTCTGTTACTCCAGGTAAGAGGAGATCCTGTTCCGGGCAGCGGAGCACCGTCATTAATACCGTTTTTCAGAAGCTGATACCCTACGCCGGCCTCAGACCCGCTAAGAGTAATGTCAACTCCAAAGCCTGCACAATATGAGTTTGCGGAAGCGCTAACTATAAAAATCTGGGGTACAGTTACCTCTGTCTGAATGAATTTCTGATTGGTACAGCCAGTTCCGGGATCAGTATAGGTATAGGTTATGGTGTGAATTCCCTGGCCGGCGGCTGATGGGGTAAATGTGTTTCCGCTAATTCCGGGACCTGTGAAGATCCCTCCTGCTGGTGCTCCTGTCAGGATTGCTGGAGCAGAATAGGAACAATAATCCGGATCAAGTCCTGAAAAATCAACAACGGGAAGACTGTAAATATCGACAAAAAGCTGGCTGGAATCTTTTGAACCGCAACCATTGACTTCGACTACCTTAATATAGCCTGTTACGTTTCCTGAAGGATCCCATGTAATATCAAGGTTATTGGTACCTCCTGTAATGGATGCAGGGGCTCCGTTAATAACTGTCCAGTTATAAGTAGAGCCTGCATGCATATTGACTGAATAGTTTACAGTAGAGCCGGCGCACTGATATGGGTCGGCAGGAATAATAGATGATGTGACCGGCGGGGGGCAGCAGGAAATAGCTGCAACCCAGCCGGGACGGGTAAAGACCCCGTCAGATATAAATCTGAACGTCATACAGGTTTCAGATGAGATTAGCGATCCTGGTACGATGGCATTGGAAAATTTTCCCATCAGAGGGGAGGCTGTATCAGGGCCGTCGTAAACATAAAGGGTATCAAAAGCCCTTACAACAAAACTCAGGAAGTCGAATTTCACCGCATTCCCATTGCCTGAGCAGAAACTGACGGTATAGTCTTCAAGATCAAGGTAATCAGCCCCGGAACCACCGCTGTCATAAAATGTACCACTGCAGGTTGTTACCGTCTGTCCGTTGAAAGCGCTGATAGTGTAGGACTGGGAATATGAATTGATCCCGAATGGCAGGAAAGCAAGAAGCAAAATTAGTCTGACATGGAATGAAAGCCTGCTTTTGGATATAAGATGTCGGGTAGCAACCGGTTTATTAACAAAGTGTATCAGACTTATCAAAAAATCCCGGATTGCCTTTTTCACTGATTTTTTATGCTTCATACAGGTCGGGTTCAGTTCTACTTTTAATGACACAATATTCAATATATCAAGCAATTAAATAGTGGCTTTGACATAAATCATCACAGAGTCACGGATAAAAATACATGACTCAAATGTTGTAATAGCGAATGTAATAAATTTTTATTGAGCTTATACATCCCAATTTTCACTTATTATCAACATATTAACAAGACTTATAACGATTGTATCTGGTTGCATTGAAAATATGAAATTAAACATTGATTGAATATTAAGGACAATTCCTGACAACATACGGACTAAATTCAACAATTTATTCTATTTCAGGAGATTAATCGAATGAAATAAATAAAATGAATGATTTTTTTGCAGAAAGGAAAATGTAATCTATATTTGCCCTGCTTTTCGGGGGATTAGCTCAGCTGGTTCAGAGCATCTGCCTTACAAGCAGAGGGTCGGCGGTTCGAACCCGTCATCCCCCACAAACCGGCTCGACGTAGTCAACCCGTCATCCCCCACAAATGAGAATCAAGGAGCTAGACGATATCTGGCTCCTTTTTAATTTAGCGTGGTTGCAACATGGTTGCAACATTTCATAAAACAACTTTTGTTTTAATAAAATAAATAAAGCCTTGACACACAATTATATCAAGACTTTTTTATTGGTGACTACTGAAATACTAATGAAACAATTCTGTTGAATTAGCTATATATATGATATGCCCCAGGTTACCATGATATTGTGAAATGTGGGTTTTGGGGATGAGGGGATCATAGAAGCTTGCGCCGTAATCGTACCAATCGCTTTCTAAGACCATATTTACAGCTGCTTAACAATTCAGAAGGTACGTTTTCAAAGAACATTTTAACCTAAAATCCTAGTAAAGGCAGCTTTTAAGACTGATTCCTAAGGTGAAAATAGCGATTTATAAGTGACTTTACCTGCGGTTTATTCTGAAATGCTTACCTAAGCTGCAAAAAACAATCCGATTATCAAAATAATCGTTCTGAGAGGTGGTTAAAACTAATCCTTCAGCAGAGTAAAGGATATATAGCTACTTAAGTAAATAATTCAAGTCAGATCCTGCAGCAGACTATTGAGCTTAACAATGCTCTCAGAAGCAGTTTTCCAAACAATATCAATATCAACATCAATATAATCATGAATGAGTATATCCCTCATCCCTGCCATATCAGACCATGGAACTTGAGGATTTAAGTTTCGAAACTCTTTTGATATCCTTTTAGTTGCTTCTCCAATAATTTCCAACTGTCGGACAACAGCATCCTGTGTCATAAAATCATCTGAGAAGGATTGATGATCTTTTCCGGCTAAGTAGGTTCCAATTCTATCAATGCTCTGAAGAATATGGTCAATATAGATTCTATCATCTTTCATTCAAAGATGATTTTAAGATCATTATAGATGTATTTCTTTAATCTTTCATTCTTAACAGAAGACTCAGTTACCAGATCAACATCCATTCCTAATATAAGGGAAAGCTTCCCGATGAATTTTTGCGAGATCCAGTAATGATACTGTTTCTTTAAATTTCACAAGTATATCTATATCGCTATCCGAAGTCTCTTCTTTCCTGGCAAAAGAACCAAAAATTCCAATTCTCTCAGGACCATATGGTCTCAAGTAATTTATGATAGTGATATTTATTTCACTGCGTTGCATGATGATACAAATATAAGGTTTTTAGAGAACTAAAAATCTGAGTGTCGGTCAAAAGAATAAGTGACATCAGGAAGTTGACTCAGGTCGAGATAAGGTATGCTCGTTACTCTTTATGCCTTATTCAAATAATCAAGATTAATAATATTGCGGCGCTGTAAAACTAAAACCCGGTGATAAGCCGGGTTTAGTCATTCATAGATGCAATCCGTAATTTATTGAGTATTGACCAATATCTTATTTCTGAAAGTATACACAAACTATTTTCCCATCACTCTTCTGAATTTCAGCATAAGGACCCCCTCCTTTTTCTGAATGTACTGTACCACTTACCTTCCAAACTTTTCCTTCGACTAATTCAGCTTTAAATGGCTTATAATCATAAATCTCATTCCCATAAATAGGATACCAAATAATTTCAGCAATTTTTATCGCAGTGGAATCATTAGGAATAAACTCAGTCTTTGGGGCATTTCCCATATTTTTCTTTGTGTTACATGAATAAGATTGGAAAACTATTATGAAAAGTATCGAAAATAATATCAATAAAATACCTTTGGGATAATGATTTTTTTAACTCTCAAATTGTACATAGCGAAGCTTTTAAATTATAGAACTTTAATTTGTTGAATAATCAGGGATCTGGGTTAATACTAACACTATTCTTGCCAAATCCTCTTATCTCTTCAGGTTTCTTTGATTCTACTTTTGGTGGATCAATTTTAGGGTCAATTTTATTTTTTCTGCCTGGATCATTTTTGTCGGATGGTAAATCAGTTGCAATCACAGATTCTTTGGTCGTCTTTACATCATACTTTTGTAAGGAACCGTCTGGAGAAGCTAAATAACCATCAATTTTTTTTCTATAATTATCGTTTTTGTCTTGATTAGAAAATTTATCATTCCAATCTATTTCTTTTCCATCATCTCCTTTGCCAACATATTTTTTATCCCATGCAGCATGTGAGTGAATATCAGCGACAACTTTTACTCCTCTTGGTTCAATACTCGTATTGGTTGTACCACCTGTTCCAGGATAGGGAGCTGTATAAGTAAAATATTTTCCCCCATCTTTCGTAACAATATAAATTCTCGATCCTAATTCTCTGTTATTTTGAATAGAAGATCCATTGTATGTATATCCCCAATCTTTTGCAGCATCTTTCACAGTCCCAAATAAGTCCCCTGGGCCAAGTCCTAATATATCAATGAACCTTATTGGATTATTTACCGCATAAGCAAAAGGAGTCCGAAAGTAGTATTTTTCGCTTAACGGGTCTAGGGTAGTAAATCGTCCAATCTGTGGATCGTAGAACCTCGCCCCGTAATCCTGTTGATCTACTCATATAAAACAACTCATCCAAAAGCTGCAGGAACTCTAAAAACAGGTGTTATTCAAAGAACTTCAATTTCAGTTAAAAATAAAGATTATATTTCAGTTAACATCATACCTTAACTGCCATTTTATCACAGCTTCTTCTATTAACTCGCTGGTAGTTAAAATATCCTTCTGCTTCATTAGCTGGTAGCCTCTCATTTCAAACTTATCATCAAACTTATTAAAATATATTTTTAGAGCATCGCAGTTCTTACAACTATAGAAGTCCTCATATTCTTCATTCTCAACCTTTTCCAAGCCTATTATCTTTAACTCTTCGTCGGTTAGATTCATTAAAGCTTTTGACTTTATTTCTTCAAGCTTCTTAAAATCAATCTCCTCTAAAAGAGCTTCAGCCTTTTCTTTATAAGTTGATCTGAATAAGTTTTCTGCATCCTTAAAAAAGTCTTCCATTTTCGATTGGATTATTTCAATACAAAATAGCATTTTTCTTTTTATTTGAGACGCATAAAAAAGGATTTTCAGTTAAAAAGAAAAACTGATTTCATGCTCGGACAATCCTTTTGCAATAGAACTTTACACTATGGCTTAACTTTGCCTTAGATACAGACCCAGCGAGAGCGAGGGGAAGTGTCAAGGTTTCCGGCAAAAAGTTTTTTACCTCTAAAAATTCAGTTAAAATAAAAAAGTTTTTGCCAGGAACCCGAAGGGCTTGACCTTGACTGAGCGAGGGAGGAAGCTACCTTTACTAAGCCAAAGTTTAAGTCAACTGCCGAGGATTGCTCGATTGTTCCGGGAGTTTTCTTCCTGGCGAGCGGGTCAGGCTGAGCGGCTATTTAACATACTATCGCATTATAGGGCAGCTTTGGTTTTTGAGCGGTGGATCTGTGCGGCTGTGCCTATAATGCCGCATTATGTTAATATAGCTTGGGGGATTATTTTTTGGCCATGACTTTTTGTTTGCAGGGCCGGGGCGGCTCTTTGACCCGACGCAGGAGTGGGCAATGTGCCGCATGTGCATAGGCACAAAAAGCATGACAAAAAATAAGCCAGAAGGGCACGGCCTCGGGGAGCAGCTCCCAAAAATGCGGGAGCTAATGGAAGATTTTTGGGAGCTGCGTGGGACTAAGGTTTGTTTTTATCAGAGTGTTTAAAACCTTTTACCTTCACTGTTTTATAAGGTTCATGCTTCTCGATCATTTCATCCAGATAACTAAAGACAAGCTCTATGTTCTTGTCCTGGTTTACAAGTTTTTTCTTTATCTCTTCTATCTCAAGCCGTATGCTCATATTATCCAACAGGATCTCCTGGACCTTGGTAAATACACGCATGATCTGGATATTTACCGTTATAGCTCGTTCACTATTCAATATCCCCGATAACATTGCAACTCCCTGCTCGGTAAAAGCATATGGAGGCGTTCGACGACCACCCCAACTTGATATTCCAATTTGGAATAGCAAGATATCGAACTCCTCCTTTGTGAGCTGGAACATAAAGTCATCCGGGAAGCGTGATATATTCCTTTTCACAGCCTTATTAAGGTTACCAGTAGTGACTCCATAAAGCTCTGCCAGATCGTCATCCAGCATCACTTTTTTATCTCTTACCAAGTAAATCTTGCTTGTTATAATCTCATCCGGTATTGCAAGTTGGTTGGTCGCTTTTGCCATGTGTTTCGTGTTTGACGCTTGTAAATTTACTTATTTAATCTTGAGGTCACAATTTGTGATATCAAGTTTGTATATGCCTGATTTTATGCTCTGTTTGATGTCGCAATTTGCGATATCAAGTTTGGAGGTCACAAATTGCGACCTCCATTTCACCCTAGTGGATGACATTTATTTATTGATTCCTGCAGATCTTCCAGGTAGTCGACCTGATACCTTTCAGTGGAGCTGATCCACTTATGCCCCGACAAGTACTGAAAGGTCCGAAGATCATACCTCTTTAACCAGCCTGTGATTACACTCTGGCGGATATGACTGCAGCTGTGGACCTTCGGGTTAATCTGTCTTAATGCTTTTAACAGGTGCATCAGGCTGTTCTTGATATCTTCCGATCCATTCATGCTGATTAATAACTGTCGGCTAAGTTTTTCCATATCCGGACGCTCTGCTTTTCTTCCGGGAGTGATATTTTTCTTTTTAATTGATTCAAGTATTGTCGGTCGGATCTGTAGAAGATATTCCTGCAGCTCTAGTACCTGGAAAGCTTCAAGCTTCAGGGTGCGGCCTCCTTCATGACGGCTCCCGGAGATCCGGATCTTTCCTTCTCTTAAATGTATATCAGCAGGTTCCAGCCTTCGAAGATCATCCGTTGATAACCCCTGGCTCGTCAGCAGAGAAAGGATCACTTTGTTCCTGGCTGTTCTATGATCAGTCACCTGGTAACTTTCATAAAGCCGGTTCAGATCTTTTTCGCTTAGCATTCCCGTTGGGATCCTCCTGGATCTGGTTCTTAAGTAAAGCCCATCGGCCGGGTCCTTTTCAACCCTGCCATGCTTTTGCAGGTAGCTGTAGTACTTTCTTACCGCTGCCACCTTGCGGTTGATCAGCTTCGAAGAGTCACCAGCTGTCTTGCACCGGTTTATATAATCATACCTATTGCTGTATAGGTGCTGAAATACAAGATATTAGCTGAATAAAATAAGTTTTTTGATTAGTTTTTATTGATATTTATACTGTCTAAAGTCAATTTTTCTACAGTTTTTATACCTGAAAATAGCGATTATTTAGTGAATTTGCCTGTTACTCTCACTCAAATGATTAAGCTAAAGCAAAAAAGCAATCTAAGGATCAGAATTAGAGGGTTGAGAGGTGGTTAATACTAACGACGGGGAAGCCACATGAGGTACTGCTTTGCCAGTAATATGAACAGTATAAGTTGATATTCAGCTTTTAAAAGTCAGATTCTGCAGGAGACTCTTGAGATAAATAATGCTTTCAGATTCAGTTTTCCAAACAATATCAAGATCCACATCTATGTAATCATGAATTAGTATATCTCTCATTCCCGCCATATCAGACCATGGAACTTGAGGATTTAGGTTTCGTAAATCTTTTGATATCCTTTTAGTTGCTTCTCCAATAATTTCCAACTGCCGGACAACAGCATCCTGGGTCATAAAATCATCTGCATTCTTTGCGCCATTTTCTCTGTTACAATCTCTACATGAAGCAGCTAGATTATCTTCAGTTGTAGACCCTCCATTTGCGTATGAGGTCTTATGGTCTGCTTCGTAGGAGTTTCCGCTTCCTGCTTCAGGTTCCAATTCTGTGCCACAGTACCCACATCTGGGAGTTCCATTTTCGTCTTTGCTTTTTTCTAATCCCTTTTCCCTGTCCTTTTTAGAAAACTTTCTTTTATCAGTATTTTTTTCCTCCCCATATTTATATCCAGCAGCTCCATTTTTAGAAGCGTTGGTCATCAGAATAGCTCCACCAGCAGTAGTGGCCGCTCCAGTTCCCGCGACAACAAGGGCACCAGCTGCTTCAGGAACTCCAACAACAGCACCTATTCCTGAGAGAGAGACTGCCCCTCCTGCTGCTGCTGCAGTCAATCCGGCTCATGCAGCTGTCCCTCCTCCGGCAGTCATAAGTGCTCCAACTCCAAGTGCAGCCATGTCTGCATTCCCAAGAGCTTGGTTGTAATCGTTAGCATCTTTAACGATGTTACCTACTACTAATCGGACTGCATAGCTTACCGCTGGATTTGTTAAGTTTGTTAAGGTTCCTACTGCTGACCCTATAATTTTGTCTAATAATCCCATACCATCAGGATCAATGAACCTCATAGGATTATCGACACCATAATTATAGGGACTCCATCTTTTATACTTTTCAGCCAAAGGATCTATTGTTGTCCACCTCCCAATCTGCGGGTCATAGAACCTGGCTCCGTAATCATACCAATCTGTACTTAGAGTCCCTTTCATAATTAAAAGCAGTGAATCTTATAGTTTCTTGATAAAGAATACGGAAATATTTACTTTTCTGTTTTTTAAATTTGTTTACTTCTTTATTTTAAAGGATGAAACTGATTTATCTCTCTTTTAAGTTCTTCAAGATTGCTACCCTTATACCATTCAGTACTACTTACATATCTATGTCCTGCCATATACTGTACTTTACTCAGATTATATATTGTCAGCCAATGAGAAATAAGGCTTTGACGTATTTGTCTTACACTTATAATATTAGAATTTAATTTTCTTAGATCCAAAAATAAATGATGGAGAGTATTTTTTAAAAATGCAGATCCTTTCAGGCTCAAAATAACCTGATCTGTTTTCCTTACCCTTTTTCCTCTATTTGGTTTTCTGCCAGAAGTTATAAGATATTTCCCAAGAAGAATTTTTGGACGAATAATATTTATATATTCCAGCAGATCAATCACCTGGAACACTTCAAGCGGTAGTTCTCTGGTTTTAGTTCCCCTCCTTTGAGCCTTAGGATTATCTCCACGGATAAGTACCGAGCCCTCCCGGATTCTAATATCATTCACTTTTAAATTATGAAGTTCACGCACAGTCAACCCCTGACAAACAAGAAACCCCAGAATTACCTGATTCCTTAAATTTCTGGGCTTATCCGGTTTTGATTTTTTATACATAGTTAACAGCTCATTATAATCTAATAAATCATGAACAAGTCTTTTCTTATTATTCCTGATCCTGATATTCTTAGCAGGGTTTATTATTGAAGAACTTTTTTCTGACAGACAATCAAAATAATACGTTATCGAAGTTAGTACTCTATTTAGATGACTCCGGTTTTTATTCAAAATGTGTTGAGAATTTAATGTATTATCAATAAACCGGACTAATTCAGAATACTTAAACTGCTTAACATTAATTGAATTGACAGATAACCAGTAAAGGAAATCTGAAATATTCCGTTCATGCTGTAGTACAGTTGATTCTGCAAATCCCTTATTTTTAAGATATTTTTGATATGTACTCATAACTGCTATTGTTTCTGATGAATCAGATGGGTATAAATCTGAGTACTTTCAAGGCTACTATGCCCCAGAAAACTACCAATATTTTCAAGCTTCATTCCCGCATTAAGCAAGTGAGTTGCTATGCTATGTCTTAATGAATGTAATGATATAGGACAATTAAGGCCCGCATTTCTAGCAAGAAATTGTAGCCTTTCATATACTGCATTACCGGAAATCCGTTTACCTCTTTCCGATATAAATAATGCTTTGACACCTTTCTGTTTTTTATAATTTAATACAGCCTTTCGTACACCTGAAATATAGTGTTCAATGTCCTTTTGAATGGAACTACTCATTGGAACATATCGTTCCTTACTATTTTTGCCTTTTCTTACATATACAACGCCATTTGAAATTTGTATATCATCAATATCTAATGAGACCCCTTCAGATCTTCGAAGTCCAAGTCCATAATAAACAGATAGAATTGCCCTATTCATTATTCCTGATGCTCCTGTGCTACATGAAGAATAAAGAGACTCCACCTGTCTTTTAGTCAACCACATTCTTTCGGTCATAATTTTTCTAATACGCCTGGCTGTGCAATCCAATACTATTCCATGACAATCCATCAAATACCGGCTAAATCTTTTTAAGGCATTCATGTAATTTAGTTGATAATTGCTTGAAAGTTGTTTCCCGGTCTGATCACTTACTCTTTGTGATAAATAGTTAAAAAACTGATTGATATGTGTACGTTTGACTTTTCCCAATTTTATAACTTTTTTGCTTTCCAGTAAAAATAGAAATGCCCTTACGTAGGAAGGGAAATCATAAATAGTACTGTTGGCGTATCCTAATACCCTTAACCATTGTTCATATTCATTTATATGCTGGACAAATTCATCCGAATTAAGTTCCAGGTTTCTGTTCGAGTACCTCTTAGGTGTTTTACAAACACTTGTTTCACTTTCATGTTTTTGATCTTTCACTTTGATTTTCATTTAGTTGATAATTAAAATTCATGATTACTTGAAAAACCAAAACGGAATATGATTGTTCTAATTAAAGTACCTGACAGGTAACTGAAAAGTAAAGTTGGTTTTGTTTATCGTCACAACTAATTTATCTTTGCAAAACAGAATAGACTTATGTAGCACATTGAGTTATTCAGATTATGAAAACAAAGAATATAAAGTCAAAAGAAACAGAAAGCTGGGCATTACCTGGAAATCCAATCTCCATTGATGAATTCAAGGATGGTATTAAAAAAGCAGAAAAGGGACCTTTTTATACCATCGAAGAATCAAAACAAATATTGGAAGCATGGAGGAAAAAAAGAAACTCCCGGTAATTATTTCCGAAACATTCAACCACGATCTTAACGATATCTATAAATACGGAATAGATACTTTTGGCATCAGACAAGCTGAATTATACGAAAATGAGATTTGGAATCTTGTTGAATCATTATCCGGTACCTGGCCGCTTTTTTCGGAATGTCGCCACCTCCCAACGAAGTCGAAAAGGTACCGATGGATTATTCTGGAATCACACCTTATTATCTATCGAATAACAGTGAAAGAAATACAATTGCTTCGTATTGTGCATTCCCATCGGAGCATCACTAAAATTAAAGCTTCAAGAAGAATTATGAAGTAAAGGGTAACCCATATTGCTCTGGGTTACTCTATATCGTGTATTTTTTGTTGCAATATTGCAACAAATTTTTGCAATTTTATTTAGGAATAGCCGCTGTAGTAGCAGCTTCTCACAAATTATATGCTCCAATAGGTCCTGAGGAAAATAAGGAAATTGACTTTGTTTATATACTCCAATTAATCCCTATTGATCAGGGAGATTCTCCGGACAAGAAAAGAAGAGATATTGATAAAGCTATTCTGGACGCAACTGCTATCGTAAAAGAGTATCACCCTACTTGAGATCCAATAATAACACAAAACCCGGCAATGAACCGGGCTTTGCCTAATTATTAATTATTTTTAGCTTTTTATGCTCTGCCACTATTTCTTCAAACATTTTTTTTCTCCATCCACCTACGGAAGACTGTTTAATTATTAGCTGATTAGCATTTCTTACAATAAGATAAAACGAGTTATACATTAATCGCCGTTCAAAGCATTCAAACTCAATATCATTAGCTAAGAATGATTTATTTATATATACTCTATTGAATTTCAGAATTAAAAGAGATACAATCCCTTTTTCAGAGTCGAATTCTATCTTCTCTATGTAGTATATGCATTTTAAAGAAAAGGATAAAACGATATAATTAAACACACCTAGGCAGACGATTATTGACCAAAAAATCCCTCCGGTAAAGACCCCTCCGATAAAAATTAAAAACAATATAAAAATCAGATATCCATTGAAAAGGGATGTGAGTATCCGGCTGAAGTAGGTTCTGGCTTTTTGATTAAAAGTTGCTATTTGCATTAATTTATTGATTACTTGTTTTTCTCCTCTTCTTTCTTTGTCTCAATAGATTTTGATTTATTTTCAGTATTCTTGTTTTCTGGCTTAACGATTTCTTTTACCGATGAGACTGTTTCTGGTAATAGAGTAGAAGCATGTAGTATACTGGTTGTACTAGCTTCTCCACTAGCAACATCGGTTACACCTAATCCAAGCTTAACTACATTTTCTACAGCATCTCCTATTTTCCCTGCTTTTTCTGCATTTCCTCCTGTTTTTTCTGCTATACCTTGCGCTGCATTACCTGTTAAAGTAACCGGCATATTCTTTATTTGTTCTGCCTTTTCAGGTGTAGTTATATCTGGTTTTATATCAACGATCAACTTTCCTAATCCCATACCAGAAGTTGTTGCACCAGCAATTATACCCACAGGATTCAACGTAGCCATCGAAATAACTCCTGTAGCCATAGTAGTTATATCTTTTACAACTGGTGAGCCTATGAAATTTTTGAAACGAGTAGTTCCTTCATACCAAATTGTCTTTATTCCAACAAATGGATCTGGAAATCCTCCAGGGCCCGGCCACATGCCATCTGGATCAAGGAATCTTATAGGATTATCTAATCCATAATTATAAGGGCTCCACCTACGGCCTAATTCAGCTTTTGGGTCAAGAGTTGTAAATCGGCCTAATTGCGGATCATAAAACCTTGCCCCGTAATCATACCAACTGATTTCTAAGACCAGATTTACAGCTGCTTAACAATTCAAAAGAAGCGTTTTCAAAGAACTTTTTGGCTTAAAATCAATGTAAAACCATCTTTAAAGAGCGATTTCTAAGGTGAAAATAACCATTTTTCTGATAATATTAATAGTAAACTACATTTACAGGCCATCTATCCTTAAAAGTAACGATATTAGTAGCTTTATTCTTAGGAGGCTAATATTTTTGATTTTTGATTTTCCTTTTAAGTAGTTTATCTTTGTAGAATTAGACATCAATTAAAAGTTAATATTTCTAATAGATTATGATTCAGGAAAACTATATAATAGATAAAAAAGGCCGTAAGATAGCCGTACAGGTTCCAATTAAAACCTACGAAAAGCTTGTGGCAGATTCCGAAGAGTTGAATGAGATAAAGGAATACCGCAAAGCCAAAGCTCATAAAGGCAATGCAATACCCTTTGAACAGGCTTTCAGAGAGATTGAAGAAGCTGTTAAATGAAGTATACAGTTCTCATTGAGCGGTATGCCCAGAAGCAAATAATGAAATTGGATAAGAAGGTTATCCCCTTAATTAAAACGGCTATCGCCTCTCTTGCCGATAATCCCAGGCCATACGGCTATAAAAAACTCAAAGGAGAAGACGCTTACCGTATTTGGGTTGGTGATTACCGGGTTATTTAAGAGATTGACGATGGTAAAATTATCGTTACCGTCGTTTCGGTCGGGCACAGGAAAGAGATCTATAAATAACACAAAACCCGGTTTAGTGCCGGGTTTTTAACTCTATTCTGGTTTATCGTTTAAAATTGCTTAAAAATCACCGTGAATTGGCAATGTAACATAATCCATTTAAGTCCTTTGTATAGTACAATTCTAATATACCTTTTTCAGGTTCAATGCAAATTTCAGTTTCTATGTCATACGCATAACACTGAACATCAAGGTTATTTATGGGCTTCAATTTAACTCCTCCAATTTCAGGGACATTTTCACTTCTTGATTGGAGTTTTAAATCATAATAACTCCCAACAATTATTCTATCGCAATTTTTATTCGCCTTTTCTTCTTTTCCAACAACAATTTTATAAAGAGTGTCTTTCTTTTCGGCATATATAATATACCACGAGTTCTTAACTTTTATCTCTTTAATTAAATAGTTATTCCTATCTGTATTATCCTTTACTAACTTTTTTGTGCTAGAACAAGAAAATAAAATCATTACGATATAGAGGTATCCTATAATTTTCATATTATTTAAGTCTTTGAATAACAACAATATTCCCGTTTTTATCTTTAACATACCAATCGGCACTCTTAACTCCAGACGGATATCCCCCAGAGGGAGTCATCTGCATCTGATTCCCAGAACTATCATAAATCCTTTCAGTAACTATTCCTGATTGTTTAGTAGCATTGTTATGAGCTGTTTGATATACAGACCCAGGGCCTGAACTAGGAGAGGAAACTCCACTTGCTAACGATATCTCCGCACCTTGATAAGCCTCAGTGACCTCATGCAACATATCCGCACCAGGCTTCCCGTTTGCCGTACTCATTTTTCCTAATACACCAGGATTTACCTCTTGCTGAGCAGTTACAGTTGTATATGTTTCACTAATTTCTGTAAATGGTTTATTATTTGTAACTGTAGTAGTTGTTTCAGTAGAAATAGAGTTGCCCATGAAAGCACCTCCGACATAAAGATTCCCTGTTGATGTATTAGTGTTATTTGTTGCAGTTACATTTACTACAACATTTGAACTGTTTATTGCTTTTAAGAGTTGTTTATCAGAGTTACTTCTTGCCTTACCTGTTGCTGAAAGCTTACCAGTTTCAGAATTTCTCGATATTTTAAGAGATGTTGACTTCCTTAATTCCTCTGTTGCGGCATCAGCTGCCTCGCCTCTAATGTATACTTCTTCGAGCATTCCATCAATGTCAATAAACCTTAATGGATTATCATACGCGTATCTATATGGGCTCCATCTACGATTTTGTTCCGCCAATGGATCGATCGTTGTCCATCTTGCAATCTGCGGGTCATAGAACCTGGCTCCGTAATCATAACAATCCAGTTTTAATTCCTTATAAACAGATTGTTATCTCTTGTGAACTGTCGTTTTCAAAGAACTTTTTGGCTTAAAATCAATGTAAAATCAGCTTTTCAGACTGCTTTCTTAAGTGAAAATAGCGATTTTTTGAACATATTTCTTCCTTATCCGTGAAAGATCTGCTGTATTACATTTTAAAAAAATGATATGGGTTTTTAAAAGCTTCACATCCAGGCAATCATAACTTGTTTTCTTTCTGGACGATTAATACTTTATATTTTTTGCAAACAACTATTCACTACATTTGCATTTAATATTCCGAAATCAAATACTTTTGTATAATATGTTGAAATTTGAAAGTATGATAGGCCTTTGCCATTAAAATAAACGCCATGAACTTACAATATATTACTGATAAAAAAGGACGTAAAAGTGCTGTACAGTTTCCCCTGAAGGACTGGGAACAGATACAAAAAGACCTTGAAGAACTTGACCGTTTAAGGAACAAAAAGACTTTTATGGCTGAACTTGCTGAAGCTGTTGAAGAAATGAAGCTGATAATGGCAGGCAAAAAGCAAGCCCATAACGCTGAAGACTTTATAAATGAGCTTTTACGTTAAGTCCTTATCTGTTTTTGAACGGCAGACCAAACGTCTGGTTAAAAAATTTCCTTCCCTTAAAAAAGAAATTCAGCAACTAATTAAAGTACTAAAGGAAGTACCGGTAAAAGGAACTTCAATTGGACATAACTGTTATAAAATACGTCTTGCTATTCCAGTAAAGGAAAAGGCAAATCCGGAGGCGCACATGTTATAACTCATGTGCTTTTTTTGATTTCAGTTTCATATGGGCAATGTTACTAATCCCAAAAAGATATTCATAGGTAATATTTCCCCTTCACAGAAAAACGCCCGGGTAGCAGAATCCATTTCTATTGTCCTTCTTGCCATCACATATTTTTCCTGCAAAAGAAAATCTCAGCGATCAAAAGAGGGGCAATTTGCGGGAATGCCTGTCAACAAAATGATATTCTTAATCCTGTTTCTGTTTTGATTGGGTGCAGGAATTGTCAGGTTATCATTCTTCATTTCCTCCTTTATGATATTAATAAGGTAAGACCTGTTAAATCTGCTTTCCCGTTTTTCAGAAATTCGTAGGTCATCCGATCGGCCTGACAATCAATAAACCGAATCCCTTTTAGACTCTTGTTTTTAAAGAAAGTGTTAATAAGCGTTGAATTCTGGAATGTCATCTTTTTAAAGACACATTTTTCAAAATAACAGTCTTCCATTGTACCTGCGAAAACTATATTGGCAATCTGTGTATCAATAAAAGAGGTGTGGTTCCACACAGCATTAGTAATTATATTATTCTCGAATCCACCAGATTTAACCACTACTCCGGAAAAATCGGTGCCGGTGAAATCGCAGCCGTAGATATAGCTTTCTGAAAATTCAGTTTCCTTCATTGAACAGTCCTTAAATAGGTTTTTGGCTAAGTTGGAATTTTGAATGTGACTATTGCTGAAGTCTGAACCTGAAAAGTCACAACTATCAACATTATTGCTTTTTAGAAGAAGTCCCGACAGATCTGAACCGATAAACAGGCAGCGCTGCATGTTAGAGGAACTGAATTTTTCATGCAGATTTTTCAACCCGGAAAAGTCAGCGTCCACCCAATTCCCACGTGACATATCCCAGCTAAACTGTTTCTTCTGCCTCCCGGATGGCAATTCATCCGATCGCTTAACCATAGACTCAAAGGGGGCCATTTCAATGGCTACAGATTGGAAGCTTTCTGAAAAATAGTTAAGATCAATACCCAGAATTTCAGCAAGACGGTTAAAAGTAATTATGTCTGGCATTGATTCGCCGCGCTCCCACTTTCCGACTGCCTGTGAACTGATGAATAGACGCTCAGCAAGCTGGGCTTGAGAAATATTTATTCTCTTCCGCGCTTCTGCAATTTTATTGCCAATAATCTTAGTAGTTAACATAGCTCTTTGTTTTATTTTGTTTACACTACAAAGATACTTTGTTTCATTTCCAGAATCATTAAACCATAGACACTATTAGTTGTAATATCGCTATTTATTGATGCTATTTCACAACTATTAGTAGTTTATGTCGAATTTAAGGCAGGCGCCAGGCTAAATCCCCGGTAATTAAGGAATATGATGCCTCATTAGTGGCTGGTTTTAATTCCTCAAAACCATTAATTCCGGTTAAAATGTCTGGTATCAGAAAAGCAGAGCCTCCTACAATAAGACGATTTCCCGTTTTTATATCTGATCCAGATGTTGTGCTAAACATAGACATATTGCACCTGGAACGGTAAAAGCTGACTTTCCGATATTAACTTATTTTCTGATTTTTTAAAATATAAATGTTCAGCTGCGTCCGGTCCAGACAGAACGTTAAAACGGGCCTTAGAGAACCGGTTAATTTATTATTTGTATTTACTACTGATGCGTTTAATTTAAATATATCGTATTGCGAAATGGCACAATCAATTAAATCAAAAAATCAAAGATCACTTATATCCTATTTATTATCAATAGTATAAAAACATATTTCTCAAGTTAATGCATCATTGGTAATTTGTATCCTTGAATTTTAAGTCCTTGTTTATTGAATACAGAGGGTAAGACCAGAAATTTATTAAAGTAACCTGTTTAAGAAAATATCTGTAGAATGTCCTGCCAAAAGAAATTTGTCGGGAGTAGTAAAAATTATTTGAAAAAGTAATTGGCTGCTATGATAATCAAAATACTACAGACAATAAATATATAAGGATATGGACTACCAAAATTGAAAGTCCATCCCAGTGATGGATATAACTTAGGAACTGTTAATCGCGGGTCTTTTCGATTGAAATAAAAAATACCTTTCCAGTTGCCGGGATTTTTACTCATAGAATCCAGAATCGCTTGATCAAGTTTGGTTTTCATTTTTTAGTTTTTTATTTTACGGTCAGCATAGTACTTTTCTACGTTATCTTAAAAGATCAAATTTATATCAAATTGTAGGTATCAGCGTTTACTTTATTAAAATTAAACCAACCCACATCCGGATGAAAACCATAAAAATAGTACTGCTTATCATCATCATGATGTCTTGTACTAAAGAAAATACTGATTATAAGTCAATGGGCATAATTACCGGTGCAGATCCTGCAATGTGTGCATGCTGCGGCGGATGGTTTATTACTATTGAAAATTCTCAGTACAGAATCGTTACGATGCCTGACAATTTCGCTATGGAATTATCAACTGAAACATTCCCGGTTACCGTTAAGCTTGACTGGCAGTTGATTACGACAGGATGCCCGTCAGTGTATAATAGGATAACAGTATCAAGAATTAAGAAGATATAAACCAATATGGCACATTCAAATAAAAAAGTACATGCTCTTTTTCCTGCTTGTTGGTGTGTACACTGCCTGATCATACGAGCTTGGGAGTTGGGATAAAAAATCCCTGCTTTTTATCCTGCTGATTATGAGGAGTAAGGGATTTTCACAATGAGTCACATTAACTTTTCCCTGAAAAAGTCCATCGTACGTTTCCAGGCAAGCTCAGCCGCTGCCTTATCAAACCGAGGAGTTGTATCGTTGTGGAAACCATGGTTTACTCCGGGGTAGATATAAGCCTTATATTCCTTTTTATTTTCTTTCAATGCTGTTTCATAGGCGGGCCAGCCTGCATTGACTCTTGTATCGAGACCGGCATAGTGGATAAGCAAAGGAGCCTTTATGTGAGGAACATCTTCAGCAGGGGGCTGGCTTCCATAAAAAGGAACTGCCGCAGCCAAATCCGGAATCCGAACTGCCATCATGTTTGCAATTCCTCCTCCGAAACAAAATCCAACCACCCCCGCTTTCCCGGTACATTCAGGATGGATCTTAAGATATTCATATGCCGCTATAAAGTCTTCCAGCATTTCCGTCTGGCTTCGCTTTGCCTGCAATGTTCTTCCATCGTCATCATTTCCAGGGTAACCGCCCAAAGGAGTAAGGGCATCAGGCGCTAAGGTTATGAAACCTTCAAGAGCAGCCCTTCGAGCCACATCTTCAATATAAGGATTAAGTCCGCGGTTTTCATGGACAACAATAATTCCCGGAAATTTAGATGCAGCCCTAACTGGTCGTGACAATAATCCACGAATTTTCCCTCCTCCTTTCGGGGAGTTATATTCTATGAATCCGGAATTCAGTCTGGGATCATCAGCTTTAATCTGAAGTGTATCTGTATAGTTGGGAAGCATGAACTCCAGAATAGCCGGAAGTGTAAGTCCGCCTGCAGCATATACCGAGAGTTTCTCAAGGAACGTTTTTCTGTCGATCTGACTGTGTACATATTCGTCATATAAATCATACATTTCCTGATTTATATCTTCAGCTGTAATTTTTTTCATTGCGTTACTGTGTACCTGTGTAATTAAATAATAAGCAATTTTATCTTTTAACAAAAGGAGTATCAAATGGTTCAATAACAGAAATCTTAATTTATCACGGAATGGAATTAAGTGAGGCAAGGTCATTATGAGAAGTTAATGGGACCTCTTTAAGAGATTGTTTGATTAAGTAAAAATTTTACCCATGAAATGGATTGAAGTAAGTGTCGGGAAAAAAATTCACTAATTTTGAATCTTATTGTACATAACATGAAAAAAGTAATATTAGCAGCAGTTGTGCTTGCGATACTTGCAGGTTACTTATATTTATCAAATCCGGGCAAGGTTGTTATAAACGAAAAAGGCAAAGTTGAGGGAGTAGTAAACAAAGCCAGAGCCTTTATTCAGGGCAGCAGATTCTGGCACTTGCAGATTGTCCTGATCGGCGAGGAATATAACAGGATCCAGGCACCTCAGAAACCATCTTCGGCAGATATGCAGGAGCTGTATAAAAAGATGAGGGAAGCTGAAAGAGCCCTTGATGAGAAAATGAAGGTATTGTATTCGGCTGGGGAGGAGGAAGCACTTCAGTTAAGAATAAAAGCTGACAGTCTGGAACGGTCGGAAAAGTGGAAGCATATCGATGATGAAGCCGAATATGCAAGAATGAAACGGCTTGAGAAGCTGAAAAAAGTAATCCCGGTAATTGAGGAGAGACTGCATATCCCAAAAGACACAATAACAAAATAATCCGGATATGTTTAAGATTGAACAAACTGAACAGAGCAACCACTTACTTTAGATGAAATCACTTATCAGTTATCCCTGATACAACGGACAGAAAAGCCATACTGCTTATTGGTGCCATCTCTGCTTACAAAGTCGAAAAGGCCTGACATGGTCCGAAAGTAGCCCAGTGACTCCGAGCTTTCGGTGGAACTCCACCAGAACCCCCTGTGTCCGAAATAACCAAAAAGGCCATCGTAGTAACATCCCCCGGGGATGGCTGTGAAATTAGATTCATTGGTCTGTAATCCTGAATTAGGTGGTAACCAATGAGTCGAGCCTGTTTCTTTTAGCTTGATTCCTGCCAGATCCTCCCCTCCCAGAAAAGTTGTCAGGGTAGTCCAGTCATCATCAGTGGGTACATGCCACCCCGTGGGGCATACATTTCTGGGATCTGTGGCAGCATACCATGTATATAATCTGCCATAAGTATCTGCGTTTTTCTCATCACCATCGTAAGCCCACTGGTATTTTGGGGTACTCTCACTGGAGATGTCGCCTGTAGTAGTCCCAATTGTATCCCCATTGCTGTATTTTGTGGTTTTCAGGTTCTCTACCATCCATACCTGTGTTCCTATAGTCACAGCCTTATTGTATACATTCCCATCGATATCTGTCAGAGGGCTATCAGCTTCCTTTTTACAGGACTGAACTAAAATAATAGTCAGGAACACTCCTGAAACACTTAATACGCGTATCATTAAGGCTAATTATCTGTTAAACTTTCAAAGAATACCCCTATTCTCGAAACAACAAATTTTCCGGTAATAAGTTCATAGAAGCAAGCTACCTGACATAATGCCCGACACACGATTACCGGCATTAAGCTACTCCGGTATGAGTGTGCCACTGCCCCGGTTTTGATTTGGCGATTCGGAATACGTTTACCTGGGAATGAGTTGCCTAACCTTTTCCCATTCAATATTTAATTCATCACCGGACACTTTATAACTTACTTCATGCCGGGTATTTTTGGTTCGGTCCATAAAGGTAAATGATCCATGAACATTATCGGTGAAAGGATTCTCATAACATATCTTTTCCAATTTGGTATTTTCATACCTCCCGGTAAGATCATTCTTAATTTCATTATATATTTTATCATCTGTCCACTTTAGATGATCAAATGATTGCTTTAAAATAATGGGATTGGATTTTTTCATTTCCGTTCATTTGCTTACTAAGATATGAAGAAATTATGAAAAAACTTAAACATCACGGTTAATCTGAAAATTTCTGATTAACGGGTTAAAAAATCTTCTGTTTGCCAACTTTTTACTGTTTCTATCCTGTATCGGCCCGGACTATTCCAAATATTTTTCAACAAAATGATATTCCATACATTTACCTGATCATACCCAACTAATTTAAGTCCATAAAGGGTGGTTGTCTATCCAGGTTCTTCGTTTCTTAATATTACTTCTATCCTCTTGTCCGGAACTATCCACATAATTGCAGCAATTACATAAATTATACCTGAAATCCATGTACTTATCCAGCATGAACCTATTGCAGCAATATATAGTATTGGTGATATCTTTCCTTTCAAATCCTTTCCTATTGCTCTTGCAAGAATTGAATCAGCACCCTGATTCTTTATTATGCGACTTTGTAATATATAATATGCTACAGCTGACATTAAGAGTATTATTCCATAGAGGACCATCGGGGCTTTTGCAAAATGATTTTCTCCAATCCACCCGGTAACAAACGGAATAAGTGACAGCCAGAATAACAGATGCAGGTTAGCCCATAGTATATCGCCAGTTACATGTCTGACAGTGTGCATCATGTGATGGTGATTGTTCCAATAAATTGCTATATAAATAAAACTCAAGACATAACTTAAAAATATTGGAAGCAAGGGTTTCAAATTTAAAAATTCGCTTCTGACAGGTACCTTGATTTCCAATATCATAATCGTAATTATGATTGCCATTACCCCATCACTAAAGGCTTCTAATCTTCCGGTTTTCATAAATCATGTTTTATATTGCTTAAAATAAAATTTAATGAAAGATTAAAATCCGGCATATCTCAAACAACAAAACTGTTTCAGTAATAATCAACAGTCAGAAGATCAATTTTTCAATATTCTTTTTATTTCTGAGATTTATGTCTCCGGGGGAATAAAACGGAGAGGAAATGACCTGTTCCTCTCCGTTTACTATTTTTTATATTATTTTACATCCTCTGGGGCGATGGCAAATGGGACTACGTTTTTCACCGGTTTTGTACTCATGAGGTAAGCGAATATCGCAGAAACATCATCGTCACTGATATGCAAAAAATTTTGCCAGGGCATAGGAGGCAATAATGTACGGCTTCCCTCGAGGCCTTTGTATTTACCTTCCTTCAAAGCACGCTTGAAGTTGTCTTCAGTCCAGTTTCCTATGCCTGTCTGATCAGATGTAATGTTTCCCGAAAAAGAGATCCCCCATGGTCCAGCAGCTGCCGTAAGGTCCGGGACAAGAAGGACCCAGCCTGATTTGATGGCAGCCATTTCTACTTTCAGCAGGGGTCTGTCGGCGGGATAGCCGGAAAGCAGCAAATCTTCAATTAGTTCAGGTCCTTGCGGACCCATCTTTTTTGGTGAATGACAGTCATTGCATCCCATGGTCGTAACAAGGTATTCACCTCTTTTCACCAGTTCTTCCCCGGTAGGTTTAACTATTTCCGGAGTGGTTTGTTTCGCATTGTTTTTACAACCTGACAGCATTACCGCCGCACATACCAGAAACAACCCTGAAAACATAAACATCTTTCTCATAGTCACTAAGTTTTAAGATTTATTGAAATAAAGATTTAAATAAAATTACAATAAATCCATGATATTATCTACCAGGCTCTGGATATAAAAAACCATCCACCACAAATAACTCGTGATGGATGGAGAATTATTCTACTACTAATAACCGGTTTAGAGCCGTCGGACTTCAGCCTCCTAATTCACTCCTTAAACTCTCAACCAGCTCGTTCAGCTCGTTACTGGCTTGCTTTCTTATACCACATGTACCATACAGGGCTATAGTAGCCGGCCGGGATTTCTGTAGCGGATTTGCTAGCCTGTGCCTTTGGCGGGATTGAAACCAGAAGGTCTTTTCCCGGGCTCCAGTTGACCGGCGTATATACATGAGAAGCTGTTGTGGATTCTTTTGCTGATGTTTCAAGAGCAGCGACTGTTCTCAGAATTTCGTCAGTATTTCTTCCTATGTTCATAGGATAGAAATAGATTGCCTGAATTACATTGCTAGGATCGATAATAAAAACACCCCTGACACTCCTTGTTGAATTTGTCTCCGGATGTATCATCCCATACAATTTTGCGACTTTCAGATCATCATCGCCTATCAAGGGGAAATTGATCTTCACAGTACCCTCATTGTTAATGTTCAATGACTCCAGTGATTTTTTCCATTGCAGATGAGTTTCAACAGGATCGGTAGAAATAATTGCAATTTTTACACCCATCTTATCAAGTTCACCTTGTAAATGACCAAGCTCAAGAATTTCGGTGGAGCAAACAGGGGTAAAATCCTGTGGATGGCTGAATAATATTTTCCATTTCCTTCCAAAATCCGAAGGAAAGTTCAGAGTGCCGTTAGTCGTCTCAGCAGTGAAGGAAGGAGCCTGCTCTCCTATTAAAGGAATCCTGAAGTTCCTGTCTTCTTTGGAATTAGAAGAAGACGTTGATGCATTCTGAGCAAAAATTTGCGTCACTGACAATGCAAAAACAATTAAAAATAAGTTCTTTTTCATTTGCCCGATAATTTAATTTTAAATATTAATTTAGACTAATTAAACGCACTAATGAAAAGATTGTTCAGAGGAAATTCAAAAAATAAAAATTTACACCAAATTTTCATGAAAAAGGACACGCAATTAATTGTAAAAAGGCTGTCAGGCCTGTATATAGGGAATTTTAAAGCTGAAGCGTGTTCCTTCACCCTTAGTTGAGGATACACCGATGGTCCCACCGAGAAGCTGCACGTATGCCTTGCAGATTGAAAGCCCGAGACCTGTGCCTCCGAATTGTCTGGCGACAGTCCTGTCGACCTGGTAAAACCTGTCGAATATCTTTTCCAGACTTTCCTTTGGTATTCCTATTCCAGTATCTTTAACAAAAAACTCCAGGTAATCATCCATCGGGATATAACCGAATTCAATATTCCCTGTTGGCGTAAATTTTATAGAATTGTTTATGAGATTGGAAATTATCTGGATAAGCTTGGTATTATCGGTAATGATAATAGCCTTTTCATCAGGCAGGCCGGCGGAAAGAACTATTGGTATATGATGCTGTTTCTCACTAAAACTGTACTGCTCATCCAGATTGCGCAATGACAAATTAAGATCTGTTCTGGCGAGATTGACTTTTACCTGCCCGCTCTCAATATTGGCAACATCCACTATATCATTAATTATTGAAAGCAACTGGTTGCTGCTCTGGAAAATAATTTCAGTGTACTGCTGTCGTTCAGCTACCTTCAGTTCCGGATCATTCATAAGTGATGAGAATCCTAAAATGGCATTCATCGGAGTTCTGATTTCATGCGAGACATTATGAAGGAAAGCCGTTTTGAGCCTGTCACTTTCTTCAGCTTTCAATTTTGCAGATATAAGCTCCTCTTCTGCCTTTTTCTTCATTGTAATATCCTCTACCATGCCGATAAAAAACTGCGCCTCGTCTTTGTTGTTTCGTATAATGCTTATTGTGGAAGAGCCTATTATGACCGAGCCGTCTTTTTGCAGATAGCGTTTTTCTTTATGATAGACAGGGATATCTCCTGCGATCAGACGCATGAGGTTAACGGCATCGTCGGTAGTATCGTCAGGATGTGTCAGCTCATTCAGTGTAATCTGGGTTAGTTCTTCCTCCGGATAGCCCGACATTTTACAGAATGATGCATTGGCTCTGATTATTCCAAAATCTTTCCCTGTAATGACCATAGGGAATGGACTTTCCTCAAAAATCTTCCGGAATCTGGTTTCGCTTTCCCTGAGTGTTTCTTCTGCCTGCTTCCTCTCGGTTATGTCTCTCCCGATTGTCTGGTAATATTTTGATCCTTCTATATCTACCACCCGCATACTGATTTCAACCGGGAACACGGTATCGTCACTGCGGCGGTGTATTGTTTCAAATGTGGAGGAACCATTCTCATTAACGGTTTCAAGCTGCACATTGATCTCAGCCAAAGTCTCCGTTGCCTGGATCGACATAAGGTTCATTCCCAGCATTTCCTTTCGGGCAAACATATAAGTTTCCAGAGCCCTGTCATTTACCTCTGCAACTTTAAGATCCTTGTCGAAAAGGAAAATTATATCATTCGCGAACTTCAGGATATAGTCAAAATGCTTAAAAAGCGCCAGTCTTTCCAGTTCAGCTTCGTACCTTTCACGATAGAAAACGACCCTCTGATTCCACATCAGAAATCCCATAAAGAGACCAATAGCTGCAATGAAAAGTACCAGTATTGTAATAATCAGCCTCATCTGGCTTTTCAGAACTGAAAAGACCTCGTCCCGGTCTATCTTGGCAACCATATACCACTGGGTTCCGGGTATTTTCTTCATTGAGGCCACCACATGCACATTTCTGTAATCAACTCCATCCACAGTTCCTTTAATTCCCCGGAATGCCATAGCTGCAGGGAGTTTTGTGTCTGAGGCCTGCTTCTTAAGAATCAGTCCCGTATTTTTCTGGTGCCTGAGTTCATTCATGAAGATTATGTCATCACCCTCTTTTCTTACAATGAGAGTCTCAGCGCTTTTGCTGGCTGTTGGCCATGAGCTCAGAAGCGGATAAAGAACCTTTCCAGGATCTATCCTGAGCACAAGGAATCCACTTACCAGGGTATCACTGGTTGTTCTGCCACTGAGCGGAACCACCAGATCAATATGCGCGAAATTGACAGTCCTGTTGATATTGAGATCCGTCATTACGATACTCCGTCCCCTCGCAATATCAGGCAGTACACGCCGTAAATTATTTCCGATTAATGTGTCCCTGCCCGGATAGGCTAACTTTACATTACCCAGTCTGTCGGTCAATATGGCGTTCCTGTAGTCATAATTTTCGGTAAGCGATTTTAGGATCTGATTGATCACGATTCCGGGCGGAACTGTGGTAGTATCCTTAAGGAATTCCGGGATTTTATCAATCAGCATTATGTTGTCACCAAGAAATTTTCCGTCAGACATTCTCTCAAAGCGCCACTGGGTGATTTGCCTGATCTTAAGATCCGCTATAGCTGAAAGCTCTTGTTGCTTTTCAATTAACAGATTATCTTTCTGATAGTTGTAGTAAAGAACACCTGTAATGGCTACACTCAATGTGATGACAGCAAAAAGAATGATCAGCGGCCAGGATGTGGGTGGTTTTTGTACTTGCTGATTCATTCTTCTTTTTTAAATAATAATTCGACTTTCAATTCTTCAACTGATGCCAGGTCAGAAATTATTTTAATCTAACAATATATTTAATCTCATCCTGACTTTTCCCCGGGTTTTTTCAAAACAGAAAATAAAACAGATACCAGTAAGATAGAAATTATGATTACCAGGGAGATCAGGATAGGAATTTCAAAATTAAATATTTCCAGAATCATTTTCAATCCGACAAACATCAGAACGAATGCAAGCCCTGTTTTAAGGTACCGGAAATATCCCATTACACCGGCTATTGCAAAGTAGAGGGAGCGCAGTCCAAGAATAGCAAAGATGTTCGATGTGTAAACGATGAAAGTATCCTTGCT
The DNA here is from genome assembly GCA_963789465.1 of uncultured Bacteroidales bacterium. Taxonomy (GTDB): domain Bacteria; phylum Bacteroidota; class Bacteroidia; order Bacteroidales; family VadinHA17; genus LD21. The sequence goes on along the minus strand of CAWBLL010000009.1, from coordinate 481,197 downwards.
GATAGCCAGAATAGCAGGAATACTGTCTACTGCAAAAATAAGATCAGACGATTCGAGGATCACCAGTACGAGGAACAATGGAGTAGCGTACAGCTTCCTGTCCTGTCTTATGAATAACCTGTCCTTATGGTGACTTTCAGAAACCGGTAAAAATTTCCGGAAAAACTTTACTACCGGATTCTTTTCAGGGTCGGCCTGAACATCTTTCTGCAACAACATCCTGAACCCGGAAAATATAAGGAAACCTCCGAAGATCAATACGATCCAGTGAAACCGGTTAATAAGCGCAACACCTGTAAAAATAAATGTTGCCCTCATTACCAGCGCTCCAAAAATGCCCCAGAACAGCACCTTATGCTGATACCTCTCATCAACCTTGAAGTAGGAGAATATCAGAATGAAGACGAATATATTGTCAACGCTCAGTGAGTATTCAATTACATAACCTGTAAGGAACTCCAGAGCTTTAAGCCTTCCCCCCGGGGGAGGATACATGAAATGCCAGATGCAAAAACTGAAGATCATTGCAAGGGAAATCCATATAGCGCTCCAGACAACTGCCTCTTTAACAGGCACTTTTTGAATTTTCTTATGGAATACACCCAGGTCAAGACCCAGCATCAGGAAAATAAAAATGTGGAATCCTATCCAGAAGTATATGTTTATCCCCATTATTGTTAAATATGATTGCAAACTTATAAAAATTCTCCTTACTCCGTAATACAGCATCCTCTGCCTGAAGAGTAAAAGAAGCTATTCTTACTTGTCCCTGACAGTAAGAAAACAGCGTACCGGTAACAAATATTTACTATCAACGTCGGGAATTCCATTGTCATTCAAATCTTTCATCGAGCTCAGAAATCCGATCATTGCCAGCCACTCCTTTCCTTCCCGAACACCTTCCTCTTCTTCATTGATGTCAATTATTGCCTTTTTCATATCGCTGACCTCCTTCCCCTCCTGATCTTTCGGAACAACATTAATAAGTCCGAGAGTCATTTTTTTATAACACCAATAAACTCAAGCATATATGAATCTGCAGCTACTGAATACAGTGTTTTATTCTTGCGGTCGAAATCAACATTAATGACCCTTCCGTCGGGATGAATGATATCTATCATGCTTATCTTTTTAAGCAATCTTTTGTCATGATTATATTCTACACGTATACCAGAGTAATAACAGTAATTACCGGGACTCGAATTATAGGCAACCTGGAGTACCTCCGGTACGTTCTTAAGCTCTTTTCCCGTAACGTACAGTCTTGCAAGCGGATAATCAGGAACATTGTCATTTCCAAATCCCAGGGGAGTGACCCTGAAAATATCAGGTGCAGTCTCGGTACCTGGCAGCATCCTGTCGAAGAGCATTCCTCCGGTAAGCCATCCCGGACCGTAATCAAACTCATGGATGCCCAATCCTGCCGCATCATATCCTATTTGCTTCATTAATCGCAGCTGGAAGCCTGTTTCAGATTCAAGTGCCGGGAAAAGAGTACCCATCAAAAAATTGCCGGCATCAAGCTCCATCGTCTCCTGATTCAAATTTTTCTTTTCGGACTTTATAACCCCTGCGATTCTGGTAAATCCGCCTGCAGTGCTGTTATCATTTGTACTCAGAGGGGTATAGGCTGATTCAGGGGAATACCCGTTAAGCCGTGAATGAAGGTCATTCGTATGAAGTATAACAATCCTCTTCTGCTCCTGCTCCTGCTTCTGCTCCTGAGCCTGTATGTTTGTTATAACAAGCGTAAACAGAAACAATAGGTAAAAAAATTTCATGAGACGGAATGTTGTTAAAAATTTATTCCTGCAAACATACAAATCTGCAATGGATTTGTTCTTGCCATCATAAGTATTAAATTATGCATCAGATCACTTCAGCGACAACAAAGGTGCTTCCCCCGATAAAAATCAGATCGTCGCTGCCGGCATTTTCTTTTGCACTTGCCACAGCTGTTTTCACATCCGGAAAGCTCTCCCCCTTTAGTCCGAATTTCGCCGCCTCAGCCATCAGCGTCCGCTCATCGAGTGCCCTTGGAACAGAAGCCCTGGTGAAATAATACTTTGCACCGAATGGAAAAAGAGGCAGAACAGAGTTCAGATCCTTATCATTGACAAATCCCAGTACTATATGGAATTCGTTCTTCGGGATCTTTGCAAGCTGATCAATAACAAATGACAGTCCTTCCCTGTTATGTGCAGTATCGCAAATGGTCAATGGTTCATTGCCAAGTATCTGCCAGCGGCCAGCCAGCCCGGTATTTCTGATAACATTTTTGATCCCGTCTGCGAGATTTGTATCTGTAATAGTGAGTGAAGATTTCAGGTTCATAATACTGCAAAAAACAGCCTGGATGTTGAGTGACTGATAGTCACCGCCCAGTACCGTTATACCTCCATAACTCTTTCCGGTATACAGACTGGTAACCTTATAACTCCTGGTTCCGGCAGGAATTTCAATTTCACTCAGGCTGCAGTTAAATTCCGAATCGGCAAATGTTATCGGAGAACCTGACATGGCCGCCCGTGAAACAAAAATATCCTTAACGCCAGACTGAGTTTCACTTACCACAACAGGTACAGTTCTTTTTATAATCCCGGCTTTCTCCTCTGCAATCTTTTCCAAAGTGTCACCCAGAAGATCCATGTGGTCATGTCCAATATTCGTGATAACCGACAGGACAGGCTTAATAATGTTCGTCGAGTCCAGCCTTCCTCCCAGGCCAACCTCAATAACTGCAACATCCACGACACTTTCCGCAAAATAATCCAGCGCCATCGCTACAGTCATCTCAAAGAATGATGGTTTCAGCTCTTCAATGATCGCCGTATGCCTGACGACAAACTCAACAACCTTGCTTTCCGGGATCATATTGCCGTTTACCCTGATTCTTTCACGGAAATCCCTAAGATGGGGAGAGGTATAGAGTCCGGTCCTGTAACCGGCTTCCTGAAGAACAGAAGCGATCATATGTGACACGGAACCCTTGCCATTTGTACCTGTAATATGAATGGAGTGATATTTTTTGTGAGGATATCCCAGATAAGTGTCGAGTGTAATGGAATTGTCCAGATCACCTTTATATGCAGCTTTGCCAATCCTGTGATATGCAGGCAACTGGCTGAAAAGAAAATCGAGGGTTTGTTCGTAGGTCATTTCAATTCGTCTGCTCATTTTCCCCTGCAATATTAACAAACTTAATTCTCAGATAATAATATCTACCTTAAATTAGTTACTTTTGCATTTCTGAATGCATCTGTCGATGTAGATGCATATTGCTGAATATTAATTTATTATGATGATAAGAAAACACAATAAGAAACTCTTCATAATCGACACCAATGTATTGCTGCATGATTATAAATGCATTTACAATTTTGAAGAAAACGATATAATAATTCCGATTGTTGTTCTTGAAGAGCTTGACAAATTTAAGAGGGGCAACGACCTTATTAATTTTCATGCAAGGGAATTTACCAGGGAACTTGACAAACTTTCAGGAGATATGCTTCTCACAGCCAATATCCCACTGGGAGAGAACCTGGGCAATATGCATATCGAGACCGGCAAGGACTTTTCACAGAAGGTTAACCAGTCATTTCCCGAACGGACTGCAGATCACAGGATACTTGCCATTGCAGAGTGGGTATGCAGCACTAACAAGGACAAGACTGTCGTTCTCATCACCAAGGATATAAACCTCAGGATGAAGGCTAAATCGCTTGGGATTATGGCACAGGATTATGAGAGCGATAAGGTTGCCAATATTGATGATTTATACAAGGGGATAAAGTTGCTCGAGGGGGTAAATCAGGAATCTATCAGTAAACTTTATGAAGTACCTGATGGCGTAAGTACTTCAGAATTCGGTCTGGAGTCAAACCTGACGGGCCACCAGTTTTTCATAATGAAAAATAACGGATCGAGTGCCCTGGCACATTATAACCCTGCGAATAAACTGCTGAACAGGGTAATTAAGCAGACAACATATGGCATCGATCCGAGAAATGCAGAGCAGACTTTTGCCCTCGAAGCGCTTTCCAATCCCGATATACAGCTTGTTTCCCTTACCGGAAAAGCAGGGACCGGTAAAACCCTTCTGGCGCTGGCTTCAGCACTTTCTCAGCAAAAGAGATATAAGCAGATCTTCCTTGCAAGGCCGATTGTGCCCCTTGCCAACAGGGACATGGGATTCCTCCCGGGCGACCTTAAGGAAAAAATGGATCCATATATGCAGCCATTGTATGACAACCTCACAGTTATAAAACACAAATTCAGCCACCAGAGTCCTGAATTCCTGAAAATCAACGATATGATGAAGGAGGAAAAGCTCGTGATAACTCCTCTGGCATATATCAGAGGTCGCAGTCTTTCGAGTATCTTTTTCATTGTTGACGAGGCTCAGAATCTCACTCCCCATGAAATAAAAACTATTATTACCAGGGCTGGTGAAGGAACTAAGATGGTGTTTACCGGAGACATTGAGCAGATTGATTCACCCTACCTGGATATTGCATCCAACGGACTCAGTTATCTCTCAGACAAAATGAAAGACCAGGAAATTTTTGCACATGTGAACCTGGTTAAGGGTGAACGAAGCTTCCTTGCAGAACTTGCAAGCAAATTATTGTAAAAATTATAAATTACAACTTCATGAGAAATAAACCTTTAATATCGGCAATATTGCTGATTATGTTGCTGATTGGAATTATTTGCCAGGTTGATGGGCAGTCAGATTCAAAAAAGACCAAAGGCAAAAAATCCACTGCTAAAGAACGGATCATGCTTTTCAACGGGAAAGATCTCGGAAACTGGGTATTTTACCTGAAGGACAAATCGGTAAAACCCTCTTCGGTCTTTAAAGTCGTGAATGGCGTAATTCACATCACCGGGGATCCTTTCGGATATATGCGCACAAAGGATTCGTACTCAGATTACAGGCTTCACGTGGAATGGAGGTGGCCCTCGGAAGCAACGAACTCAGGTGTTTTTGTGCATGGTCAGAAGCCCGATACAATATGGCTCAGATGTGTGGAATGCCAGCTTATGGCAGGAAATGCAGGAGATTTCGTATGCATGAACGGTGCAGATATGAATGAAAGGAGAGACAAAACATCACCTATTGTCAGGAAACTGTCGCCATCATCCGAAAAGCCATCTGGAGAATGGAATACAATGGAAGTCGTATGTAAAGGGGATACAATTGAGGTCTATGTTAATGGCGTGCTTCAGAACAGGGGCACAAGTGTAAATGTAAGCAGCGGCAGCATATGCCTTCAAAGCGAGGGTAAGGATATTGAATTCAGAAATGTTTATCTGGATAAGCTCAAATAATAATATGAATTTCTAATAGTATAAGACTTGACCAGGTTGCCTGAAGATCAATCATTCTGCTAATGGTGCTTCCTGGAAGTCATATAATTTAAAATGGACTCAGTAAAAAAAAAGATAGCTTTTCATACTCTTGGATGCAAATTGAATTTTGCCGAGACATCAACCATTTCAAGATCATTCCCGGAAGACAGATTTGAAAAGGTTCCGGCAAGCTCAATGGCTGATATCTATGTTATCAATACATGTTCGGTTACTGATGCAGCAGACAGGAAGTGCAGACAGGCTATAAAGAAATTCATCTCACTTTCGCCCGGAGCCTTTATAGCTGTGGTAGGGTGCTACGCCCAACTCAGGCCTCAGGAGATCTCTGCAATTCCCGGCGTTGATCTGGTGCTAGGGACAGGCGAGAAATTCGACCTTGCCAGCTATCTGGGAGATTCAGGTAAAAACCCTCTCCCGGAAGTCCACTCGTGCGACCTGAGCAATGAAAGAGGCTTCAACGGATCATTTTCGATGGGTGACAGAACAAGGTCCTTCCTTAAGGTGCAGGACGGCTGTGATTACGGCTGTTCCTACTGTACCATACCCGGTGCGAGAGGGAAGAGCAGGAATGCGGGCATAGCCGAGCTTCTCAGGGAAGCTGAAGGCATAGCAGCAAAAGGTGTAAAAGAGATTGTACTTACTGGTGTAAATATAGGCGATTTTGGCAAGTCCGGCGGTGAGTCGTTTGCCCAGCTGCTGACCGAACTCATTAAAGTTGAGGGTATTGAAAGGTACAGAATTTCTTCCATTGAACCTAACCTGCTTACAGATGAAATTATCAGAATGGCAGCTTCAAATGAAAAGATCCTTCCTCATTTCCACATTCCCCTTCAAAGCGGTTCAGATAAAATCCTCGGGCTTATGAGGAGAAGATACACCCGGGAGGTATTTCATGACAGGATAAGAATGATCCGGCAGATGATACCCAATGCAGGTATAGGAGCGGATGTGATAGTGGGTTTCCCTGGCGAACTGCAAAAGGATTTTGATGATACCTATTCTTTCCTGAATGACCTGCCTCTCTCCTATCTTCATGTTTTTACCTATTCGGAGCGGCCGGGTACAATAGCCGAAACACTTCCGGGGAAAGTCTCCTCACAGGAAAAAACAAACAGAAGCAGGAGTCTTATAATGCTATCTGAAAGAAAAGCTCTTGATTTCTGCAAACAAAATACAGGACAGTCAACAAATGTGCTTTTTGAACATTCACACATTGACGGATTCATAACAGGGTTTACGTCAAATTACATAAAAGCAGAGTTGCCATGGAGTGCGAACCTTGCCGGACAGGTAAAAAGAGTTAAATTGTGCGGCATTTCCCCATCGGGGAGAATGAGAGTTGAACTAACCAAATAAATTATGGATCTCAGGAAAATTACCAGGGAGATAGAAAAAGCTGCGACCGAAGCCGGCAATTTTATCAGGAACGAGGCTGAAGTATTTGATATCAGCAGTGCCGAAAGAAAAGGATTGAATGACTTCGTGAGCTATGTTGACAAAGGCGCCGAAAAGCTGCTGGTTGAAAGGTTATCACGCATACTGCCGGAAGCAGGGTTCATAACTGAAGAGGGAACCTCAGCCAAGGTAGGTATCCGATATTGCTGGGTAATCGACCCTCTTGACGGAACTACAAATTTTCTGCATGGCTTTTATCCCTATGCTGTCAGCATTGGCCTGATGGATTATGAGGAAATGGTAGCCGGCGTTGTCTATGAAATAGGCAGGAATGAAACTTTCACTGCCTGGAAAGACGGAGGAACATGGATGAACGGGGTAAGGGTAAGGGTATCTGAAGTCGCTACGCTTGCCGACAGCCTCATCGCTACCGGATTGCCTTACAGTGATTTTCGACGGCTCGACGCATACATGGACAGTCTGACCTATCTTTGCAGAAATTCCCTGGGAATAAGAAGACTGGGCTCAGCTGCCACCGACCTGGCTTATGTGGCATGCGGAAGGTTCGAAGGCTTTTATGAATATGGACTTCATCCCTGGGATATCGCAGCAGGTATGCTTCTTGTGAGGGAGGCAGGCGGACGTGTAAGCGATTTCTCCGGTACAGAGAACAATCTCCGGGGTGATGAGATTGTAGCATCATCTGAGCCCGTTTTTCAGGAATTCCTTGACAGTGTAAGAAAGTTCATTCATAAGTAATTGTCTCACTATCAATGAGTGCTATCGGATTTTATATATTTTACGGAATAAACTGGGTAATGACGCTACTGCCTCTTTCCGTCCTTTATATCATTTCCGATTTCCTTTTCATTCTTTTGTATTATTTTCCGTCATACCGAAGAAAAGTGGTGCGGGAAAATCTCAGGAATTCGTTCCCTGAAAAAAGTGATGCGGAACTTGAAAGTATCGAGAAAAAATTCTACCACCATCTGTCTGACCTTTTTATAGAAATTCTCAAGCTTACCCATATGAGCAGGGAAGAATCGCTCAGACGCATGAAGATCACCAACGTTGAGCTTCTGGAACGGCTTCATTCAGAAGGAAGGGATATTGTTGCCGTAATAGGCCACTTTAACAACTGGGAATGGCTTAAAAGCCTTATATTCCATACAACCTACCAGACAGTTTCAATTTATAAACCACTGCGCAATAAACGATTCGATAAATTTCTTCTGGACCTCAGGAGCAGGGAAGGAATGATACTTACTCCGATGTCACTTATCGTAAGGGAGATCCTGCAAGCCAGGAAAGAGGGGAAAATCGCCATCTACTCATTCATTACAGATCAGACCCCACCACCGGGAGATATAAGATACTGGACCACCTTTCTTAATCAGGATACTCCGGTTTATCTGGGTGTGGAAAAGATCGCCTCAAAGTATGATATGGCTGTGGTGTTTTTCAATGTACAGAAAGTTAAGAGAGGTTATTATAATTACACTGTCGAGCTGCTGTTCGAGCATTCATCCGGTTTGCCTGAGCATGCCATCACTGACAGCCATGTTAAAAAGCTTGAGGAGATTATCAGGGAAAAGCCTGAGTTCTGGATATGGAGTCATCGCCGTTGGAAATATAAAAGGAGTGCCGGAGAATGAGTAAGACAGCTATTGTTATACTGAACTGGAATGGCATCGAATTTCTCAGGATGTTTCTGGGTACCGTTGTACGCTGTTCGGCAAGACCCGATACTGAGATCTGTGTTGCAGACAATGGTTCATCGGACGGGTCAGCCGATTGGGTAGCGGAAACATTCAGAAATGTAAAGCTTATCCTGCTGGACAAAAACTATGGGTTTGCCAGCGGTTATAATAAGGCGATCGAACAGATCGATTCCGAGTATCTCGTACTTATCAATACCGATATAGAAGTTACCGAAGGGTGGCTGGATCCTTTGCTGAAATATATGGAAGAAAACCCCGATGCGGCTGCCTGTCAGCCTAAAATTATGTCATACTACAGGAAAGATCATTTTGAATATGCCGGTGCTGCAGGCGGATTCATTGACAAGTATGGTTATCCGTTCTGCCGTGGCCGGATCATGAACCAGATCGAGAAAGATGAAGGGCAGTATGATACTCAGGCAGATATATTCTGGAGCAGTGGGGCCTGCATGATGGTCCGCACTACCATGTGGCAAAAATGCGGAGGATTTGATCCTGACTTTTTTGCCCATATGGAAGAGATAGATCTTTGCTGGAGATTCAGTAAGGCAGGATACCGGAGAGGATTTGTCCCCGGGTCTGTGGTCTATCATATTGGCGGTGGATCCCTTAACTATGATTCCCCTTTAAAAGTATTCCTAAACTTCAGAAACAGCCTTTATATGCTTTACAAGAACCTCCCTGACGACAAGCTGAGGTCTATACTTCTCAAAAGAAAGATCATGGATGGATTTGCTGCTGCAATGTTCATTGCCAAAGGCAAATTCAAATATTTCGGTGCCGTAGTAAAGGCTCATCTCAGCTACTACAAGAGCCTGGGGGACCTCAGGTATAAGAGAGAAATCGTAAAGAGATTGGGTGAGAATGGCTCTGATGAACTCATAATGAACAAGAGTATTATTTTTGAGTTTTATGTTAAAGGCATAAAAACGTACAGTGGGCTTTGACAAAAACACTAATGAAAATGAAGAGGCATCAGATGATCATATTTTTCTCCATAGTACTGACAATTTACTCACTAGCAAATATTTATATATATTATAAAGGCTATAGGTCACTTCCTGTTCTGCAGCAGCACAACCTGTTATATGCCCTGGTCTTTTTCATTCTTTCAGCTGTTTTTGTCGTTGCAAAATTTCTTGAAGTCAGGCATTCTTCGGTTATCACTGATATGCTGAATATTATTGGAGGCTTCTGGCTGGCATTCATGCTTTACGGCTTCCTGTTTTTCCTGGCATCCGATATAATTCTGGCAGGACTCAGACTCACTGGAATTTTAGCTGTGGGAAATGTTCCGCTTTTCCGGAAATGGTCATTGATTATTACTTTTGGAAGTGCGGCTCTTCTCATTGCAGGAGGCTTCATAAATGCGGTAATACCCGTTGTGAAGAGGTATGACATCACGATAAACAAACCTGCAGGGGAAATAAGGAATCTGAGGATTGCAGCGGTATCGGATATTCATCTTGGAAGCGTAATCAGGAAAAGAAGCATGAAAAAGCTTTCTTCGATACTCAGTGATCTGCATCCTGATCTTGTTTTGCTCCTGGGCGATATAGTGGATGGCGAACTGGGGCCAGTTCTCAGGGGGGATCTTCTCCAATACTTTACCTGCCCTCCATGCAGAGAGGGACTGCTGGCCATTACAGGCAATCACGAATTCATTGGCGGGGCAGGAAGGACAATTCCCTATATTGAAAGCAAGGGGATCAGGATACTGAAGGATGAAATTGTAACACTGGAAGGAGGGATTCAGGTGATTGGAAGGATAGACAGGGATTCATACAGGTTTTACAGAAAAGAACGGATGTCTCTTGATTCACTTATGAAAAAAACAGATATCACCAGGCCTGTTATTCTCCTCGATCATCAGCCCTTTCATCTCCGTGAAACAGCTGACAAGGGAGTAGACCTGCAGCTCTCCAGGACACACGCACAACGGGCAGATGTGGCCTCTGAATCATATAACTGCCATGGTCTATGAATTAAGCTACGGGTATCTGCAAAAAGGCAATGCTCATTTTATAGTCTCATCGGGTTATGGCCTTTGGGGCCCGAGGGTGCGATCGGGAAGCAGATCGGAGATACTCCTGATAAACATAACTTTTACAGATCCGGCTGCCCTCAACTGACCGCTCAAAGCAGATCATAAATTTTTTCGAGTCCTATCCCCCTTGATCCCTTAACAAGGATTATTTCACCATTGAGAGGCTCTTTCTTCAGAAAAGCAGCGAGCTCATTTACATCAGTGAAGCATGAAAATCCTGATGATACTGCAGTTTTCAAGAATGAACGGCCAACCAGAAAGACTTTTCCTATTTTCAGGGATCTAAGGTAATCAAGTACCCGCAGATGTTCTTCCTGGCTTTTTTCACCAAGCTCAAGCATATCTCCGAGTATAACTGTCCTGGATCCGGAGGATATCTCATCAAATGATTTGAGTGCAAGACACATGCTGGTGGGATTTGCATTGTATGAATCGCAAATCAATATATTTCTGATAGTCTTTTTAACCTGTGACCTGTTGTTGGCAGGAGAATAGCTTTCAACCGCTGCCGCAATATCATTGATATCAACACCGAAAAACAGTCCCATGGCTATTGCTGTTTTAACATTTTCAATGTTATAGCTGCCAAACAGGTTTGTCTTCAGACTGAAATAATGATTCTTGTACGAAACAGACACCACAAGGTTAAGTTCAGATAACAAAGGTTCAACATTAAGTTCAATCCCTGTGGGATCGGAAAATGGGATTGCCCTGTTTATTATCCTGAATATCTTCTCTGTCAGGAGTGGATTTTTGTCGTTGTAAAAAGCTATTCCATTTACCTTCCGCAGGTATTCATAAAGTTCTGTCTTAGCCTTTACAATTCCTTCAAATGATCCAAAACCTTCGATATGTGCTGACCCGATATTTGTAATGATCCCATAATCAGGCAATGCAACAGAGCACAGGGTTCTGATTTCACCTATATGGTTAGCTCCCATCTCTATGATCATCATTTCCGTATCAGCAGGTGCAGATAAGATGGTAAGAGGAACGCCGAGGTGATTATTCAGATTCCCGGGAGTATAATGCACCTTGAATTTTTTTGCAAGGACAGTAGCCAGCAGTTCCTTGGTTGTAGTCTTGCCATTTGTCCCGGTAATGGCAATAACAGGGATTCCAAGCTCTTTCCGGTAATGGGATGCCAGTGCCTGTAGTTCCAAAAGGCAATCATCGACTAGTATTGTCTTGTCTGTCTCGAAGAGAAGATCATCTACAACGGCAACAGAAGCGCCCTTTTCCAGTGCCTCGGCGGCGTATTTATTCCCATTGAAATTTTCACCCCACATGGCAAAAAATATTTCGCCCTTCTTAATGGATCTGGAATCAGTGGCTATGCCCTTCGATTCCTTAAAAAGTTTGTAAAGTTGTTCTGTCTTCATGATGAAAAAAATGCCTCATTATGGTTTCATAATGAGGCTTATATTCAAAGTGAATTTAATCAGATATTAAAGACCCGCAGGACTTCCCACCCTGATCATGGCGCAACGGAATCCCAGGTCATCGCGGGAACTTTCCTGATCAAGGAATCTTCTTGTTGAAGGATTAAGCCAGTAAGCCCTGTCCTTCCAGGATCCGCCTTTATATACCCTGGCATTATCATTTATAAGGGTTACGAAATCATTATTCTGTTTTGAATCATCCTGGGCATACATCCTTTGCGAGCCTCTTTTATTATCCTCAGTTGTCCAGTCTGCTCCTTCAGGAATTGCTGACTGAAGGTCTCCATCCCTGTAGTTCCTGTAATCGCCTTTCTGATAATTATACCTGTTTGCAACATCGATATCATTGACAGTGTCGACAATAAGACGACCCAGTTTATCTTTCGCGACGACAGCACCATTGGCGTCTCTCCTCAGATCGGTATATACATTTCCTCTGAAAGGATTGAATCCGTCGACATCTTCGCTTGTGAGTGGACGGTATACATCCTGAACCCATTCGTTTACGTTTCCGGCCATGCAGTAAAGTCCATAGTCATTAGGCCAGTATGATTTAACATCGGTAGTTATACTTCCATTGTCGTTAAGGCTGCCGGCAACTCCCATCATATCACCTCTTCCACGGACAAAATTGGCCATCATTTCCCCTCTGTGTTTTGAGGCTGCATTTCTGACATTATGTCCGTCCCACGGATATATCCTTCTTTCATAAATTCTCTCCTCATAAGTATTGCCCCGGAGAGCATAAGCCGCAAATTCCCATTCTGCTTCAGTAGGAAGCCTGTAAGAAGGAAGAAGTATTCCATCTTCAAAGGTTGTCCTGCGTTCAGTCTGATTGGGGTTAAGACTTTCACGAAGCTGATTTACAACACCTTCGTACTGACCAGCAAGATAGGCTTCTGTATTGAAATTTTTCTCATTCAACTGATTGGGATCAGGATTCAGTTCTCCCTCGTCAATAAGAATCTGCTCATTGACCCTGTCGGTCCTCCAGAGGCAGAAATCATTGGCTTTCACCCAACTGACTCCAACCACAGGATAATTATTATAGGAAGGATGCCTGAAATAATACTGAACATATGGATCATTGAATCCCATAGGACTTCTCCAGACGAGTGTATCGGGAAGTGCTCTCTTAAAAACTTCCGGATAATCCTTGTAGACCCTGCGCAGCCAGAAGAGATATTCACGGTAATCAACGTTCCTGACTTCAGTTTCATCCATGTAAAACGATGATACAGTGACTGTTCTTGGTGCATTATTCCAGTCATACATAACATCCTGCTGCACCTGTCCCATTGTGAATCGGCCGCCTTCAATAAGAACAAGTCCGGGACCCGTTTTTTGTTCGGCGCCAAGAGCTACCTCAAATCCGCCATTATCGGGATCATTATATTTCCAGCCAGTAGTAGAAGAAACATTTGACTCACCCTTTCGCTTTGAAGAACATGCAACAAGAAACAGGAAAGCAACTAAAATAATTGGAATGGCTCTGAATTTATACATAACTCCTTTAGTTTTATGGCTTTTAAGAATACTCAAATATAATATATTTAACTAAAACAATTTTTCCAAACATCAAATATAACTACAATTTGGGTAAATATATTGTATTGATTGCTTTTCTTTTTTCAACATTATTTAAAATAAAACTGAGACCCACCTCATGCAGAAGCGATAAAGGAAGAAAAGAATTGCCCGATATGGCATTGAACTGGTAGTTGTAATAAATTGTGACTAGATTGAAATTAAAGGCAAAGCCTGACTGAATATTCACATTACCACCGTTATCGCCATATACGATTACATTAAATGCAAGATGGTTGCTCTCCAGCGATGCACCTGCTCCGGTTGAAAAATACCCATCCTCTGATACTGCCAGCAGCAGGGGTTCAGCTTTCAGGGTTCCCTTGCTGTTTAAATTCAGGTCAGCAGAGAGATTAAAAGTATACCTCCGTTTGATGTTTTCGGTTGAGACAGACGAAGATGACAGCTCGGGCTCTGCCAGATGATTTACTGAAAAACCGCCTGCCAGCCTGCCGCTCACCACAAAGACACCGGCTCCGACATCAAAAACTGTTCGTCCACGGCTGTCAAGCACTTCTGCAGAGGGCAGTGAAGCTCCTCCAACAGGATCAATCTGATCAGGAAGTACGGCGTTACCTAAATTTATACCCCTGTGCATTACTGATGCCGTTAGTCCGGCATTAATGAATAGGTTCTTCCCTGCCTGCAGGAAATAAGCATATGAGAATCCACCCCTGAGATCATTTATTATACCTCCAAGGTGATCCTCAGAGAGATAGAATCCTGTTCCTCCATGCAGACCGGCCATATATGAATCATAAGACAAATAGACCGAATTAAGGTCATAGCTGTTTCCAGGATAGAAATTAAGGTATGAAAGCCTTAATACGCCATCTGCCTCACTCCCTGAAAAGGCGGGGTTGTTCATTAGCAGCATCTGGTAGAATGGTCCTGAACGTATTCCCTGGGCACTTGCCTGGGAAGCGGTACCGGCGATGAATATCAGGAGTATAAAAGGTTTCTTGAACATACCCGGAGAACTGCAATATCAACGTTGCGACATCGTTATTATTATAAATCGAAACTGCATACAAAAAAACACATTTAGTTCGCAAACAGAAAGCACATTTATATCTTTGTCGGCATTAATGATAAGATTTTTTAAAATACTGCCTTTCCTTTTGTTGCTGCCCTCCTGTCTATACGGCCAAATTCCCGTGGAAAGTTCTGTTCTATCTAAAGGTAAATGGTTCCGCATCGCAGTTACCGAAGACGGAATATACAGAATCGATTACTCGCGGCTCAGGGATATGGGACTTGAAAATCCGTCAAATCCCAGGATATATGGAAACAACGCAGGACAGCTCTCATATTATAATAATGATCCCGCACCCGACGACCTTAAAGAGATGGCCATATTCATTTCAGGCAATGATAGTGTACTGGATGAAGGGGAATATCTTCTTTTCTATGCGAAAGGTACCGGAAGATGGATTTTTAACTATGAGAAAGGGGATTACTCTTACCTGAGCCATAATTATTCAGATACAGCATTTTATTTTATCACTTCGGAAGTATTACCGGGGAAGAGAATCAGTACAGCAAGTGCTCCCACGGCACCGCCCGGCTACTTTTCATCAGAATCCGATGCACTGTTTATCTATCAGAAGGACCAGGATAACCTGATCAAATCAGGGAGAGAGTGGTTCCAGCGGATCTCGGAAATCACAATTAATCCCGGATTCACCGACATTAATATTGCCGAGGATATAAAATATGATCTTAGAGTAGCCGCCAGGGCTTCCATAAGTACTGTTTTCAATATGTATGAAGGATCTGTTCTGAGAAAGAGTGTAAATGTACCTCCAGTCAATCTTTACAATACAACGGGCACCTATGCTGAAATTACTGACTCATCCGGAACTGCACCTGTTGCTTCGCCATCTCCGGTTTACAAGGTAACCTTTAACAGCGGCGGGGAGAGCGGAGCTCATGGCTGGCTCGACTACCTGCAGATCAAGGCGAGGCGGTTCAGCAGCTTCAACGGTAAAATGTCACAGTTTTTTGATTCGAGATCGGTAGAAGCCGGAAGGATCACTGAATTTTCAGTAAAAAGCAATACCGGCAATCCTGTGATCTGGGATGTATCTGACCCTCTGAATATTAAAAATATCGTATACAGCAGGTCAGGTGAAAACCTCGTATTTAAATTCAACAGCGACTCCCTGAGAACCTTCGCAGTATTTACTCCTGACAATGCTTCAATACCAATAATAAGACAGGTACCTGTGCCAAATCAGGACCTGCATGCATCGGCCCCTGCAGATATGATAATACTGTCACATCCCTTGTTCCTGAAATATGCTGAAAAGCTTGCCTCAATTCATTCGGCAGAAACCGGAATTATTTCACAGGTTGTAACTCCCGGGCAAATATATAACGAGTTTTCAGGAGGGATCCCTGATATTTGTGCTCTCAGAAATTTCTTCAGGATGAAATACCTACGTCAGAAAGGGACATCGCATCCATTGAAATATCTTTTGCTGTTCGGTGACGGCTCTTATGAGAACAAGACTGCTCCCCCGGCGAATCCAAATTATATTCCCACTTATCAGTCGAAAAACTCGAATATTGAAACTTCCTCCTTTACCTCTGATGACTTTTACGGGCTGTTGGATGAGGGTGAGGGAGAATCTGAAGGGACAGAAGATATAGGGATAGGCAGACTCCCTGTAACCGATACGATTCAAGCTGGAGTGATGATCTCCAAGATACTTAAATACCTTGGGCCCTCCAATATGGGAGACTGGAAGAATGTGGTTTGCCTTACTGCTGATGATGAGGATGGAAATATTCACCTCTCCGACGCGGAAGGACTTGCCGGCATACTGCGCGACAGTGTCCCCTTCATAAATGTGGATAAGATCTATCTGGATGCTTACAAACAGATTACAACAGGCAGCGGACAGTCTTATCCGGATGTGAATAAGGCAATAACCGACCGGATAAATTCGGGTTGCCTGATCTTCAATTATATCGGACACGGTAATGAAAATGGATTGGCTCATGAACAGGTGGTAAGGACAGAGGACATAAATTCATGGACAAATAATGACAGGCTTCCGTTGTTTATCACAGCGACCTGTGAATTCAGCCGTTTTGATGACATGGATATAAATATAATTTCCGGACAGATGACTGAAAAGACCTCTGCAGGAGAAATGGTCCTTCTCAATAAAGATGGAGGAGGAATAGCTTTGATGACAACCACCAGGCTTGTCTATTCTGCACCCAATTATACGCTTAACAGGAATATTTTCAATTGTGCATTTGACCGTGATGAAGCCGGAAATGCCCTGGCTTTTGGTGATATAATAAGAATAGCTAAAAACCGTACCGGCGACGGACCCAATAAAAGGAATTTTACCCTGCTGGGCGATCCAGCATTGAGACTCGCCTTCCCATGGCATGGGAAAATCATCACAGACTCCCTGAATAATGTACCGGTATCTGAAAAGACAGACAGTCTTAAAGCGCTTTCCCTGGTAACCATTGCAGGTCATGTGGAAAATAATGGTGGCGGGGTAATGAACTCCTTTAACGGGATAGTCTCCCCTGTCGTTTATGACAAGGTTAATAAAGTAAAGACACTCGCAAATGACGGAGGAGTGGCAGTAGAATTCAATGTCCGTAACAATATTCTGTTCAGTGGCAAAACCAAAGCTGAAAATGGCAGGTTCAGATTTACATTTATTGTCCCCCGGGACATAAATTATTCCTTTGGAGACGGACGCATAAGCTATTACGGTAGTGGCGGCAACGAGGATATGTCAGGATATTTCAATGGTCTCACGGTAGGCGGATTCTCAGACTCATCACCTGGCGACAATGAGGGACCGGAAATTAAGCTCTATATTAATGATACACTTTTCAGGGACGGGGGTATAACGGACAATAACCCGAGACTGCTGGTCTTTATTGGTGACAGGACAGGCATCAACGCTACCGGTTCAGCCATCGGACACGATCTGACAGGATATCTTGACAATGATAGTGAGAGACCTTTCATTCTCAACAGCTATTTTGAAAATGACTTCGATGACTATACAAACGGAAAGGTTATCTATGATCTGGGCTATCTCAGCAACGGCGGCCATACAGTTAAGGTAAAGGCGTGGGATAACTCAAATAATTCGTCGGAAGCATCTATCAGCTTCCTGGTGGAACCAAATGGGAAATTCATGCTCAGGCACATAATCAGCTATCCTAATCCTTTCTCCGGTCAGACCAGTATAAGAGCAGAGCACAACAGGCCCGATGAATATCTGGATATAACAATAAATATTTACTCCCTCGATGGAAGAATAATAAAAATCATTAAAACAAAGGATATCACTTCCGGTTATGTTTTAACTCCAGTTACATGGGATGGTACGCTTGAAGGCGGTAAAAGAGCCGGCAAAGGAATTTATCCCTATTCGGTTACAGTTATAACAGGGAAGGGAGAAACGGCTAATGCCTGGGGACGGATGATCATTTTGTAAATTTCATACAATATAATAACTTATTAATAGTTTATAGAAGAAAATTATACGTTCATCACTGATATGTTGAATATAATCAAAATCACACCCTTAATTGACGGTGAATTGATAAATATGTGGCAAATAGGTGTAATTTTGTAAAATCATTAACCTTAAACACAATGAAGAAAGCAGCCCCCGCGATAATGATATTTCTGGCATTTATGACCGGAAATACCCTATTGTTCTCACAAGATGTACTGAATCCGATTCAGACCGTAGTTCCGTTTCTTACAATTGCACCAGATTCAAGGGCAGGAGGTATGGGTGATGCCGGTGTGGCAACATCGCCTGATGTCTACAGCATGCACTGGAATCCTGCAAAGTATGCTTTCATTGACGGTAACGGAGGAGTGGGACTATCATATACCCCCTGGCTCAGAAATCTTGTCCCCGACATCAATATTGCCTACCTTTCAGGTTACTGGAGAATCGACAACAAGCAGGTTGTCAGCGGAAGTCTTATTTATTCCTCACTTGGAGATGTTCCCTTCACTGACGATTTTGGCAACCTTGAGAGAGTCTTCAAGCCAAATGAATTTGCAATTGACGCTGCCTATTCCAGGCTCTTTACTGACCATTTTTCGGGCGGAGTTGCATTCAGGTTCATCTATTCAAACCTGACCGGGGGATCATATTCCGGTGGTTCAGCCACCAAGCCGGGCATATCATTCGCTGCAGATATCTCAGGCCTCTATCAGAAAGATATAAATCTTTTTAACAAGGACGGAATGTGGGGTCTTGGATTTAACTTTTCGAATATCGGAACCAAGATGACCTACTCAGATGCGCAGGTTGCAGATTTTATACCTATGAACCTCAAGGTTGGAACATCAGGTTCAATCTTTCTTGATCCGCATAACAAGCTTACTCTCACCCTTGACCTGAATAAACTGCTTGTTCCTACCCCACCTGTTTATGACTCAAATGGGAATATAATAGATGGAAAGGATCCCAATGTATCTGTTCCGGTAGCAATTATACATTCATTTTATGATGCTCCCGGTGGTTTTAAGGAGGAGATGCATGAAATACAATATGCATTGGGCGCTGAATACTGGTATAATGGACAATTTGCAGTAAGAACCGGATATTTTCATGAGAATGAAACAAAGGGTAACCGTAAATATTTTACTGTTGGCGCCGGGTTCAAACTTAATATATTTGCCCTTGATTTTTCCTACCTGATTCCTACAGCTCAGAATAATCCTCTGGCCAGGACATTACGCTTTTCTCTGGCTTTCAATTTCAGCAGTCATAAGATAGAGCCCAAAACAAAGGGATGAAAATCAGGATAGGCCAGGGAATCGACTTCCATCGCCTTGAAGATGATCTGGAACTCTGGCTTGGAGGAATAAAGATCCCATCAGATAAAGGTTGCATTGCGCACTCGGATGGAGACGTCCTTCTGCATGCAGTTTGCGATGCCCTTCTCGGTGCAGCCGGACTGAGTGATATAGGACATCACTTTCCTGACAGCAGTTTAGAATTTAAAAATATCGACAGTAAGATCCTTCTGGGAAGGACTATAAATCTGATCCGGGAAAAGGGATTCAATGTCATAAATATTGACAGTACGGTATGTTTGGAAAAACCCAAAATTTCCACCTACATACCTGATATGAAGATTATTATTTCAGAAATAACCGGAACAGCAATAAATGATGTAGGAATAAAAGCCACCACAACTGAAAAGCTTGGATTCGCAGGCCGTGAGGAGGGTATAATGGCACTCGCAGTAGTACTTCTTTCCATGGAATAGGTAAGTGGCTCTAAATTTTTGACTTATGCAGAAGAAAACTCTGGTTCTGGGAGCAAGTGCAAATCCAGAAAGATTCTCCTACGATGCCATAAGGAAACTTCAGCAAAATGATATCCCCGTTATTGCCGTCGGCAAAAGGGAAGCCGATCTGGGAGACATTATCATCAGAAAGGGAATGCCCGGCGGAATTACAGACGTGCATACCATAACCCTTTATCTGTCAGCTGAAAATCAAAAGGAATATTACAATTTTATTATTTCCCTAAAACCCAAAAGGATAATTTTTAATCCGGGAACAGTAAATCCGGAATTTGCCAGAATGGCGAAAAGAAACGGGATTGAGGTTGTGAATGAATGCATGCTTTCAATGCTCAGGAAAGGGATATTCTGAACTTGCCGGCCTATGTCAGGCCGGTTAGCTGCAATTTATGAACTCATGCCGGATTACGGTCGCCTTTATGCAAATCCTCCATGGCCTCTTCGATCATCTGATCGTCGGCAATATTCGGAAGTGTTACAACAAGACCGGGAGTCCTCTCCATCTCTCTTTTTAAAGTAGCCATGGCAGACGGGTTCCTGGCCCAGCTTCGTCTGGCAATACCGTTGTTAACATCCCAGTGGAGCATCAATCTTAGTTTCCTTGCTGCATCGGAGGATCCGTCGAGCACCATGCCAAAGCCTCCGTTTATGACTTCACCCCATCCTACTCCACCTCCGTTGTGGAGTGATACCCATGTCGCACCCCTGAAGGAATCACCGATAACATTCTGAACAGCCATGTCGCTGGTAAATTTTGAACCGTCATAAATATTGGAAGTCTCTCTGTAAGGAGAATCGGTCCCGGAAACATCATGATGGTCTCTTCCAATAACGACAGGGGCAGAGATCTGTCCTTTGGCAATAGCATTGTTGAATGCTTCCGCGATAGCTATCCTTCCAGCCGAATCAGCGTAAAGGATCCTGGCTTGTGAGCCTACCACAAGATTATTGGCTGCTGCCCTGGTAATCCAGAAAATATTGTCTTCAAGCTGCATCCTTATCTCATCCGGCGAACCCTGAGCCAGTCTTTTCAGTTGCTCTGCTGCTATCCTGTCGGTAATTTCCAGGTCTGCAGGATCATTGGAACAACAGATCCATCTGAAGGGGCCAAAACCGAAATCAAAACACAGTGGTCCCATTATATCCTGAACATATGAAGGATATCTGAATTCCCCATCCGGCTTCAGGATATCGGCTCCTGCCCTGGATGCTTCCAGAAGAAATGCGTTTCCATAGTCAAAGAAATAGGTACCCCTTGCCGTATGCCTGTTTATTGCATCGACCTGTCTTCTTAGCGATTGGCGCACAGCCTCTCTGAACTTTTCAGGATCCTCAGTCATCATCCGGTTTGATTCCTCAAAGCTTAATCCGGCCGGATAATATCCTCCGGCCCAGGGATTGTGGAGCGATGTCTGATCCGAACCAATATCGACATGTATACCCTCATCCGCAAATTTTTCCCATACTTCCACTATATTTCCTCCGTAGGCGATTGACACTGCTTTACCCGTTTCCAGGGCTTTCCTTACCCTGGTTACGAGAATATCAGGATTGTCGCACACTTCCCCGACCCACCCCTGCTGAAAACGGGTACGGAGAGCTTTTGGATTCACTTCCGCGATGACAGATATTAAACCGGCAATCACGGCCGCCCTGGGCTGTGCCCCCGACATCCCCCCCAGTCCGGATGACAGAAAAAGTTTAGCCTCCGCTTTTTCATTGATTCCCAACATCCTCGCAGCATTCAGGAGTGTAATTGTTGTCCCGTGTACAATGCCCTGCGGTCCTATATACATATACGAACCGGCCGTCATCTGACCATATTGAGATACTCCCAGAGCATTGAACCGTTCCCAGTGATCGGGTGAAGAATAATTGGGAATCACCATTCCATTTGTAACCACCACCCTGGGGGCATCCCTGTTTGACGGAAAAAGGCCCATGGGATGTCCTGAATACATTACAAGCGTCTGCCGGTCGGTCATTTCAGACAGATATTTCATCGTCAGACGGTATTGGGCCCAATTCTGAAAAACGGCGCCATTGCCGCCATAGGTAATAAGTTCATGAGGATGTTGCGCCACATCATTGTCAAGATTGTTGGATATCATCAGCATAATTGCAGCGGCACTTTTTGTTCTGCAGGGATAGTCATCAATGGCACGGGCTTTTATCTCATAATCGGGCCGGAACCTGTACATGTAAATTCTTCCGTATAATTCAAGTTCACGGGCAAATTCCCTGGCCAGCACCTGATGGAATCTGACCGGAAAATACCTGAGAGCATTTTTAACAGCAAGTCTTTTTTCCTGACCATTTAAAACATCCTTCCGTTTGGGCGCATGGTTCAGAATATTATCGCAGGGTTTTGTACCCGGTAGTTCATCGGGTATTCCTTCGGCCACCAGCCGTCTGAAATCAGATATTTTCATAATCATTGCTGAATTATGAGGTAAAGTTAGAAAAAACAAGAAAGCTGACCCTTTATGAGTCAGCTTTCCTTTTTGATTGGGCTATTTCTAAATATGTCCTTCCTGGATTATTTCGTCATCAACAAGTATTCTTCCGCAATACTCGCATACAATTATTTTTTTTCTTGATTTTATGTCAAGTTGCCGCTGTGGAGGAATCTGGTTGAAGCAGCCACCGCAGGCATCCCTCTGCACAGGAACAACGGCCAGGCCATTGCGTGCGTTGGCCCGGATGCGTTTATAGGCAGTAAGCAGTCTGTCTTCTATTATTTCCTCAATAGTTTCAAGCTTTTTGTATAAACCCTCTTCCTCTTTTTGGGTATCAGATATTATTTCATCAAGCTCTGATTTCTTATTTTCAAGATCTGTCTTGCGTTCTGAAAGAGCAGCTTCAGATTCTGTTATAACCAGTCTCTTTTCATCAATCTGAAAGTTGAACTCTTTGATCTTCTTGTTGAATAATTCAATTTCCAGATTCTGGAATTCAATTTCCTTCGAGAGAGAATCAAATTCCCTGTTATTCCTTACATTTTTCTGCTGTTCTTCGTACTTTTTTATAAGATTTTCTGCATCAGTGATCTCATTATGCTTCTTTGCAACAGCTTTTTCCAGGTTCAGGACTTCATCCTTCAGATGCCCCAGCCTGGTTTCGAGTCCTTCAATTTCATCCTCCAGATCCTGAACTTCAAGGGGTAATTCCCCCCTGAGGGTCTTTATTTTATCAATCTCTGAATCAACCAGCTGAAGGCTATACAATGCTCTTAGTCTATCCTCCACAGAAATTTCAGACTCATGCGTTTTTACTTTTTCCATATTTACAAATAATTTATTGGATTTGTATTTGTTTCAGAAAACCGGACTGCAAATTTAGGGAATTTTTTGATAATTAGATCGTATAAAATTTCTGTAGTGAATTTTTCAGTTTCAAAATGTCCCGCGTCGACAAGCAGTATCACATTCTCTGCCTCGAAATAATCATGATATCTGATATCAGCTGTCACAAAAGCATCGGCTCCGGAGCGTATTGCAGAGCTGATCAGGGAAGACCCTGAGCCGCCGCAGAGCGCAACCTTCTTCACAGGCCGCCCGGCTTGCCTGGAATGCTTTACTCCACGGGCATCGAACACAGATGCTATAAGGTTCAGAAAATCGATCTCTTCTATTGGCTGCTCGAACTCCCCGACACATCCCAGCCCTTCTTCAATGTTGTCGTTTTCAAGCCGGTAAAGATCAAAAGCTACTTCTTCATACGGATGAGAATCGAGAAGTGCTTTAATAACAGCGGTTTTAAGGTGGGAAAAAAGTACAGTCTCCAACCTGATCTCATTTTCGATATGAAACTTACCTGCTTCTCCAACAAAGGGATGTGCCTTTTCACCTGCCCTGAAACTACCCTGTCCTTCCAGTGTGAAGCCACACCGGTCATAATTTCCTATTACACCTGCACCCGCCTCAAACAAGGCACTTCTAACTTTTTCAAGGTGAGATTCCGGAATATATGTGACAAGCTTGAGCAACCTGTTCTGTAATGGAGCCAGTACTTTGACATTACCCAGGTTGATTTTCACGGCCATCTTCCTGCTTACGCCAAAGCCCATTGCATCCAGGTTGGTATGTGCAGAATATATTGCAATATCCTCTTTTATTGCCATGGCCAGTATTCTTTCAGTACTTGATCCTCCGGTTATTTTTTTCACACCCCTGAAAAGCAAGGGGTGATGGGAAATAATCAGATCACATCCATTACTTACTGCCTCCTGAAGTACCTCTTCGGTTACATCAATTGTCAATAAAGAAGATGATATTTTGCGGCCTGGTATTCCCACCTGCAAGCCTGCATTATCATAATCTTCCTGGAAAGACAGAGGGATGACAGTATCAAGATATTGACAAATTTCAGATAGCTTCATAATTTCACATACTGTCTCTCATGTCGAGAAGCATTGATTTGATTCTCAGAAGAGTTTCGCTTATTTCAAATGTATGATCAGTCTCGTCCCATTTCTCGGAGAGTTTCTTCCTCGTTCCTGCAAGAGTCATCCCCTCATCTTTAATCAGATGATGTATTATCCTCAGGTTTTTAATATCCCCGGGAGTAAAAAGCCTGTTGCCCTTTTTATTTTTCATGGGCTTGAGAATTGCGAATTCGTTTTCCCAGAATCTTACTGTCGAGATGGGCACATTAAGCATTTCTGCGACTTCTCCTATTGAATAGAAGAGCTTTTCGACCTTTTTTTCCTTGTATGGCATTACAACTACTTATAGGTTATGTCTCCGCTCTCGGAGAGTTTAATTGTGTTATCAGGAATATCGGCAGCCATAAGATCACGTATTTTACCGATTACTCTTCTGTTACAGTCATATTTTACACCTCCCGGCCATGACTGGTAAACAGGAATTATTCTGCCTGACAAAAATCTGCCGGAGAGATCGACTTTAATTTTCACGATCGGGCTGAGACCATTAGGCCCATTAAGATTTATCCGGCCGTATGTGCAGAAATTACCCATGCTGTAACTTATGAAACGATCCCTGTAGACCTCAATGGCACGGCTGACATGTGGTCCGTGACCAAAAACGACATCTGCACCATTATCAATCATGGCATGGGCAAAATGATAAACATCTCCCCTGTCCTCGCCGTGAAAAATTTCATTTGTTTTAGGTACATGCTGATAATCAGCGCCTTCAGCACCACCATGAAATGAGACTATTACAATATCACAAGTATCCGCCAGCATCCTGACAATTGATGCAGCCTTTGCTGTATCGTTGATGTTCACTGTCCCTGCATTGGGGGCAAAAGCACAAAATCCGTAAAGGACCGAATCCTTCCTGAAAATAGACCAGGGGTGTTCAAGAAGTCCTGCATACTTAATCCCTGCTGAATCCAGAATATGCATCGTTCTTGTCCTGCCCGGTATCCCGAAATCACCGAAGTGATTGTTGGCAACACTAAGTAAATTGAAACCTGAGGAGGTAAGTGCCGAAACGTATCTTTCCGGCATTCTGAAAAGGTAACAAATAGTTGTATCCCGGCATTTCTTCCATGGTTCACCGCTGTTGAGGAAAGATCCCTCCAGGTTGCCGAATGTGATATCTGAAGATGAGAGGGTATCTGCAACACTTTGCAGAAGCAGAAAGGGATTATCAAACGGGGGGAGCCGCCTGGAATCCGGGAATGAAGATCCGAGCATAATATCGCCTACACCGGTTATTATTATTTCCCGCTGTGATACCATTGTATCTGCGGAACAGACAGTTCCATCTTTCAGGGAAGGTGAGGAAATCAGTATTTGAGAACTGTTAAGTAACAGGAACAATATCAGAATTAGTCCCGGCGATTTAGTCATATAATAAAATAAAATACCTAATCAAAAGACTGTCCGGTTTTGGATGCGATCTCTATCAATCTTTCATATTCTGAAGGAGTCAGATCTTCAAAATAGTAATTGACCGGATCAACATTCACTCCATTGAGCTTTATCTCATAATGAAGGTGATTTGCTATTGAAGTTCCTGTATTACCAACAAATCCTATAATGTCTCCCCTTTGTACCTTCTGGCCGACCCTCACGTTAAAATTGCTCAGGTGAGCATAGATACTTGAGTATCCGAATCCATGATCAATAATAATATGTTTTCCGAGGCCTCTTTGGGATGACTCAACCTCAGCAACAACTCCGTTACCCGTTGCATATACATCAGTTCCGGCCGGAGCAGTAAAATCCATACCGTAATGAAATTTTATAATCTTGTATATGGGATGAATCCTCAGGCCAAAACCAGATGCTATTCTGGTCAGATCCTTGCTTGAGACAGGAATGATAGCAGGTACACATCTGAGCATATCTCCCTTATTTTTTGCCAGGTCAATGAGGGCATCGAATGACTTTGACTGAACATAAACTTTTTTTCTGATCTTATCAAGCCGGTTCGCGGTTTCTATCACAAGGCTTGAATTCTCATATCCCTCGAGCGATTTATACCTGTTAACACCTCCCACCCCTCCATTCCTTAGAGTTGGGGGAATTGGCTCTGCTTCAAAAATGGTACGGTAGAGATTATCATCCGTCTTCTGGAGGTCGTCCAGAACATTTTCAACGTTTCCCATCTCCCGGTTAATAAGGTCGTACTGTATTGTCAGCTGTTCCAGTTCACGTTCAAGGGCCTTTTCCTTGGGTGAGTCGAAGAATGCCGCAAAGATGACCCAATAAAGCACGGCAACAAGCATTGAACCAACAAAATAAGCCAGAAATCTTAATAGAATTTCACCGATTCCAAGCCTTATCCTGTCATAGCTTAGAGAATCCGGATTGAATTTATATTTTGTAGGTGTCATAATTTGTCAAAGATAATTCAATTCTGAAAATTATGAAATTCAATGAATGGAAGTGGTGATTAATCTGGGGATGATAATTCGGGCAGCTTACTACCTGAATTTGGATTTTGATCCCAGTGTCTGGATCATCTCATTATACTCATCCGCCGAAATATCATTGTTAAAAAAGTTTACCGGATTTTTGTGTTGTCCGAACTGATCGATCTGGTAATGCAAATGCGGCCCGGAAGATGTTCCGGTATTTCCGCTCAGGCCTATGAGGTCGCCTCTTTTTACATTCATTCCTTTCGAGACTTTAATCTGGCTCAGGTGACCATATGTAGTCTGCAGCCCGTAACCATGATCAATAACTATGTAATTTCCGAAACCTCCCGAGTTCCATCCCGATTCTATTATTGTTCCGTCACCGGTAGCATGGACATCTGTACCATATGGAACAGAAAAATCCTGACCATAGTGCATCCTGGGCGTTCCAAGCACGGGATGAACTTCCCTGAACTTAAAGCCGTCACCAAGACGGAATTTAACATCTACAGGACTTATCATCGGCTGATGGTCAACCTCTCTCTTCCATTCAACTGCCATCTCGCCTATCGACCTGAAAGATTCCATTTGAATATTCGCCTGATTTTTAATCGCTTCAAGCTTTGACCTGTATGAAATCAGCAAATCAGAATTCATATAGCCGGTAAGATCCCGGAACCTGTCAACGCCGCCATATCCGGCTTTTCTATAAGATTCAGGTACACTGTCCATGTCAAGTATCGGACGATAGCGTCTGTCATCAGACAACCGGAATCCATGGAGCATGGCAACTGAATTATCCAGCTGATGACCTACAATAGAATACTCCAGCTTGATGTTTTCAAGCTGCATATTGAGCAGCTTCTCCTTGGGAGAACCAAAAATATTCCTGAAAATAAAGCCGTAGAATAAGGTGACCAGAACAGATAAAGCAATCCACAGGAATGATCGGAATATCTTTATTTTCCAAGGCAGCTTAATCTGCTTGAATTGTAGATCAGCAAAGTCGAATACATATTTCCTGTTTCGTTGCAAAGGCAGACGATTATTGAATTTTCTTTATTGTTCGGGCAAATCTAAATCAAATAAACTAATTTTACAAGCCAATTTCAAGATTTATTTAATTAACACAATGATTATTAGTATGAAGGCACAGGAACTGAGGAAGTTGTTTTTTGAATTCTTTGAAGCAAAAGGTCATCTGATAGTCCCATCAGCCCCAATGATAGTCAGAAATGACCCTACATTGATGTTCACCAATGCGGGTATGAATCAGTTCAAGGACATTTTCCTCGGGAATCAGCAAGCTCTGAATAAGAGGGTTGCAAACTCACAGAAGTGCCTCAGGGTATCCGGAAAACACAATGATCTGGAGGAGGTTGGCCACGATACCTACCACCATACCATGTTTGAAATGCTTGGAAACTGGTCTTTTGGCGACTATTTCAAGAAAGAAGCTATCAGCTGGGGCTGGGAGCTCCTCGTTCACAGGCTGGGCATTCCTGAAGACAGGCTATATGCAACAATCTTTGAAGGAAATATTGCCGATGGAGTACAACGAGATGATGAATCATTCGGGCATTGGGAAAAATGTTTCACAAATCCGGAAGGCAGAATAATCGAAGGATCTGCAAAAGATAACTTCTGGGAGATGGGTGAAACAGGTCCCTGCGGCCCCTGTTCTGAAATTCACATAGACATTAGGGATGATGAAGAAAGAAAGAAGATCCCGGGCAAAGATCTTGTAAACAAAGGACATCCTCATGTCATTGAGATCTGGAATCTGGTATTCATCCAGTATAACAGAAGGGCCGACGGAGTACTGGAACAGCTACCTTCAAAACATGTCGATACTGGGATGGGATTCGAAAGGCTATGCATGGTGATACAGGGCAAAAAATCAAATTATGAAACTGATATATTCCAGTCCATAATCGGGGAAGCATCGGCCATTACGGGAAAAACCTATGGTAAAAATAAACAATGGGATATAGCCCTACGGGTAGTGGCGGATCACCTGAGAGCCGTGGCATTTTCAATTGCTGACGGCCAGCTTCCTTCAAACAATAAAGCCGGGTATGTAATAAGACGGATTCTTCGACGCGCGGTGCGATATGGCTATAACAGCCTGGACATGGAGGATCCTTTCATTTACAGGCTTGTACCCGTACTAGCCGCGACAATGGGGAACCAATATCCGGAGCTGATCACGGGAAAGGAGCAGATCTCAAAAATTATTCTGGAAGAGGAGGCAGCCTTTTTAAAAACACTCGGCAAAGGCCTGAAGATGATTGAAATAGTTATTGAAGATCTGAAAAAGCTCAAAAAGCACACGATGCCTGGAAAAATTGCATTTGAGATGTATGATACCTTTGGATTTCCTGTCGACCTTACACAACTGATACTCAAGGAGAACAATATGGACCTCGACTATACGGGATTTGAGGAGGAGATGAAAAACCAGAAGGAACGGTCCAGAGAGGATGCCTCCGTAACAACTGCAGACTGGAAAATTATAAACGACATTGAAGGAACACAATTCACAGGATACGACGAGCTGGAGGACAATGTGATCATAACCAGGTACCGCACGGTAAAGACCAAGGGTAAGGAAGGCTACCACATAGTCTTGAACAAAACGCCTTTTTATGCCGAATCCGGAGGTCAGGTCGGCGATACAGGAGAGCTGATCTCAACAAGGGACAGAATAACAATTACGAATACATTTAAGGAAAATAACCTGATAATACATCAGGCCAGGAGTCTCCCCTCTGATCCATCACTTGTATTCAAAGCAGTTGTGAATGCAGAAAAACGACTTATGACTGCCAATAACCATACAGCTACACATTTGATCCACAATGCATTAAGAGTCGTATTAGGAAGTCATGTAGAACAAAAAGGGTCATTGGTAACACCCGACCGCCTTCGCTTTGACTTCAGCCATTTCAGCAAAGTAACCAGAGAAGAATTATCCAGGATCGAAACACTGGTTAACAGGATGGTTAGGGAAGACCACCCGCGTAAAGTCACTGAAGGGATTTCTATTGAAAAGGCCAAGTCGATGGGAGCCATAGCCCTGTTCGGGGAAAAATACGGGGATACCGTCAGAATGGTCGAATTCGGCAATTCTGTGGAACTCTGTGGAGGTACCCATGTTACCTCAACCGGTACAATCGGCATTGTCAAGATAGTCTCAGAAGGTGCCATTGCCTCAGGAATAAGAAGAATTGAAGCTGTGACTGCCAAAAAAGCTGAAGATTATATTAATGAACGATTATACCAGATGGAAGAGATTGCAGCTCTTCTTAAAAGCACGGGCAACGTAACTGAAAGTCTGGGGAAGCTGATTTCGGAAAACAATGCCCTGAAAAAATCAGTTGAAAAATACCAGGTGCAGGCAGCAGCAACAATGCTCAGGGAGCTCGAAGAAAAGTCTGTGATAATTAATAATATAAAATTCGTATCCGGCAAGGTTCAGGCTGAATCGGCAGATGTTCTGAAAAATATTGCTTTCCTCGCCAGAAACTCATCTGACAATACAGTACTTGTGATAGGCTCAGAGAATATGGGCAAGGCAAACCTGCTGGTCATGGTAAGTGATGGTCTCATCAATAAGAAGAATTTAAATGCTGTCGCAATAATTAAGGAGATATCCGGAGAAATTAACGGAGGCGGTGGTGGCCAGCCATTTCTGGCAACAGCCGGAGGGAAAAACCCGGGGGGCATACCTCAGGCACTCTCAAAAGCTGCCCTCCTGATCGGGAAATCCTGAATATTGTGTGGCAGCTGCTTTTCAGCAGACCAATTCTTTTCAGTTTGCTCCGGTTTATTGCTGATGACGGCTTAATTTTTGTAATTTTGACGCTTTCCAAAGATTGATGAGACATTTTTATTACGGAATACTCTTCTTCATGATGGCTATATCAGGCTGCTACATTACCTCATGTGCACCCGGATCGTGCATCGAAGAAACAGAATCAAGGGTCAAAGCTACATTTTACCTGGGGAACATCGCCCAGGCTCCGGACAGTGTGACACTCTTTGGACTGAATATGGACACACTGAAAATTTATGATGCTACCAAAGATCTGAAGAGTGCTGAATTCCCGTTATATGCAGCAGACCAAACCCGCACTTTTGTTATTGGCATAAATGATCTTGTCGACACTATTGAATTCCGTTACAGCAGTTATACCCACTTCATATCGAAGGAATGCGGATATACCTATTATTACAACCTCGATACAGTTTTTCACTCATTCAACATTATTGATTCAATAACTTTTACTAAAAAAAACATAACAACTCTTTATGAGGAGAATATCCGCATATATTATTAGTATACAGGTTATTATCCTCAGCAGTCTGACACTTGCAAAAGGGCAGGATACCCTCTATATCCCCCTGAAAATAAATGCCGGTATTGAGGCATTGGGACCGGGCGATTACTTTATAAACAAACAGACCCTCAGTACTGAAGCCTATGTATCGATGGACCTCAATGAAAAGCTGGGAGTTGCGCTCAATGCGGGTTATCTCAACTACGATTTTTCCCAGTATAATTACGCTTATCTTAATAAAGGTTTTTTTATCCGTGCAGGAGTAGATTTTAACATGCTGAAACCTAAAAAGTCGATTGGCAAGTATTGGGCAGGAATTAGTTTGAGGTATGGTATAAGCCATTACCAATGGGAAGTTCCTGAATTAAGTCAGTCGAATTACTGGGGTGAATTTTCCTCTTCCATACCTGCTTCCAAAAGCTGGGGCCATTTTTTGGAAGTGGCGCCCGGGATGAGGGCGGAGGTCTTCAGGAATTTCAGCATGGGGTGGTCCGTCAGTCTCAGGATGCTATTGTATAGTGGTTCCAATGAGGATCTGAAACCCATTTATTTTCCAGGTTTCGGAAATGCAGAAAAGAGGTTCACTACTGGTTTTAGCTATTTCATTGTCTGGAATATTCCATACAAGAAGATCAGGGTGATAACAAAAAAAGTTGAGCCGGAAGAAGAGGAGGATTATGAAGACAATCCGGGCCAGAACCGGTCACCAGGTACGGCTTCTCCAGGATCCAGCCAACAGCAGCCCCGCAACAACTACCGGTGAGAATGATAACCGCAGGAAGACTTCATTTAATGAGTATCCGTTTATCTGCAAATCACTGAACCTGACGCATTTTTAACTTTCCACCTCCCTGCTGCTGAATATCAGCAATCCTGCGAAGGTGAGCAATCCATTCAGAAGGAGCAATTCAAAACCGAACTTATACCCGTTGAACAGGATCTCGGAATATTTGCTGAGAAAAAAACATATCAGGGGAGAGATAATTGCAATAGCCGGTGTAAGCCTGTCTCTGACCCTTCTTTTGGTGAACAGGCCGAACGTATACAACCCGAGAAGCGGACCATAGGTATAGCCTGCAATTGTGAAAAGTTTATCAATTACTGCCCTGTCGCTTAACTTACTGAATATAATCACACTTATAAAAAACACAAGAGCTATGGAAATGTGTACGATATATCTTACTCGTGTCTTGAACCGCTCAGAAATGCCTTCCCTCTGTTCAAGACCCAGAAAATCAATGCTCACCGATGTTGTAAGTGATGTAAGTGCACCGTCTGCACTTGGAAAGGCGGCCGAAATAAGCCCTATAAGAAATACAACTCCCGCAACAGGACCAAGGTATCTGAGTGCCACGGTTGGAAATATATCGTCGCTGCTCTTAACCTCTACTCCCTTTGAATGTACAAAGATCAGCAGCAGGGCTCCGAGAAAAAGGAACAGCAGGTTGACAAATACCAGTATTCCGCTGAAAGTGAACATATTCTTCTGAGCCTCTTTTATATTGCGGCAGCTCAGGTTTTTCTGCATCATTTCCTGATCAAGACCTGTCATTACTATAGTTATGAACATCCCGCTGAAGAACTGTTTTAGAAAGAACCTCTCATGATGCCAGTCTGTAACGAACATTTTTGATACAGGGCTGTTCCGGACTTCCAAAACCAGTCGCGGAATAGAAACATGGAGATCCCTGCTGATGTAAATAACAGATAAAATCACCGCGAGCAGCATAAAAGTAGTCTGGAGAGTATCAGTCCAGATGATCGTTCTTATTCCCCCCTTCAGTGTATAAAGAATTATAAGCAGAATAAATACAAATACATTGACCCAGAATGGCACATGCCATGCGTCAAATACAAATATCTGAAGAACGCTTATAACCAGATACATACGCAGGGATGCCCCCAGTGTTCTTGAAATAATGAAAAAACCGGCTCCCGTTTTGTAGGACCAGAATCCGAACCTCTGGTCCAGATAGGAGTAGATGGATGTCAGTTTCAGTCTGTAATAAAGGGGAAGCAATACGGTCGCTATTACAAAGTAACCGAACAGATAACCCAGCACCACTACCATGTAACTGAACTGAGTATCTTTTACCCAGCCGGTAAGAGACATAAATGTAACTCCCGAAAGTGATGCTCCGATCATTCCATAAGCCACCACAAACCACGGGGAGGCCTTATTCCCGAGAAAAAATGACTGGTTATCTGCCTTTCGGGCAGTGATCCAGGTGACCGTGAACAATATCACTGTATAGATCAGGAATATTCCAAGGATGAGCGAAGGAGACATAAAATACTATATTAATTTACAAGAATAACAAAAACTCCGGAAGAGAGAAAATTCTGACCTCTATTATTAACACCGGAAAATTGGGTTAATTTTGTAAAAAAATAACAGATAATGAGTTTTACCGGATTTCCATCAAGACTACTGGAAGATGCAGTAAATGAATTTGCATCCCTTCCCGGCATAGGAAGGAAGACTGCCTTCAGACTCGTGATGAATCTTCTGCGAAGGGATTCAGAAGAAGTGAAGCGGTTTGGGGAGAGTATAATCAAACTGCATTCGGAAATACACTATTGCAAGATCTGTCACAATATATCCGATACTGAAATTTGCAGCATATGTAGTGATGACAAGAGGGACCAGGCGGTTATTTGTGTTGTGGAAAATATCCAGGACGTGATGGCCATTGAGAATACCAGACAGTATAATGGACTCTACCATGTCTTGGGAGGAATCATTTCCCCCATTGACGGTATTGGTCCGTCTGATCTCAGGATAGACAGTCTTGAAGAAAAGGTAAAAAATGGAGGGATCAGGGAGGTAATATTTGCTCTCAGCACCACAATGGAGGGTGATACTACAAACTTCTACCTGTATAAAAGACTCAGCAAGTATGAGCTGAATCTTACTACACTCGCCAGGGGTGTGGCAGTGGGTGATGAACTTGAGTACACTGATGAAATAACCCTTGGACGGGCTATAAACAACAGGAATCCCTACAATCAGCAATAATTGCCAGCCGATATTGCTTAAACGCAATACCGGCCAACGGAGCACCAATTTATAAAACAATTGTCCTTTATGATTGTTAATCTCATGATTTTATACTAATTTGCTAATGAGGATTTATAAGAAACAATTTATAAATCTGAAGAGTTATATTATCACTACTTGCTTTTTACCTGAAAATATATAAGAAATTATGGCCAGGATGAATATTGTATTACCGGCGATGGGAGAAGGTGTAATAGAAGCCACCATAAATAAATGGCTTGTAACTGAAGGCACCCTGGTCAAGGAAGATGATCCTATTGTAGAAGTAGCGACTGACAAAGTTGATTCTGAAATACCTGCACCGATGGAGGGAACAGTAGTGTCAATCCTTGTCAAAGAGGGGACTGTTGCCAGGATCGGTGAAATAATTGCCGTTATTGAGAATGAAATTACGCAGACTCCGGAAGATTCTGCAAAAGTTTTAAAGGAAGTTCAGCGGATCAGAGAGACCATAGATTCGGTAAAGGCTGAAAAGAAGGAGGTGCTCGAATATTCGCGAAATATGAAAAGCCGTACACCATCCGGAAAATTCATTTCCCCGCTGGTCAGAAGCATCGCTGCAAAGGAGGGAATAAGCTATTCCGAACTGGACATGGTAACCGGCACCGGTATGGATGGCAGGATCACTAAGGACGATATAAACAAATTATTGGGAAGCCGCAGAAAAGCAGAAAAAGAAGTCGAAGAAGCTGAAGCAGCAAGAGTGGCAAAGGAAGCAAAAGGTCCTGCTGCAGGGGAATCCACAGGTGAATTGATCACTGATAAGAAAGCGGCCGGTGATGAGATAATACCAATGGGCCGGATCAGGAAGCTGATTGCTGAACATATGGTAATGTCAAAGAGGACATCTGCCCATGTAACGTCATTTATCGACGCGGATGTTACCCGGCTGATAAACTGGAGGAATTCCTACAAGGAGAAATTTCTTGCCGCCGAAGGTCAGAAGCTGACCCTTACTCCTATCTTCGTCGATGCTGTTGCAAGAGCTCTTCATGAGTTGCCAATGGTAAATATTTCTGTTGACGGAGATAATATTATCAGGAAAAAGAATATCAACATAGGGATGGCAACAGCCCTCCCGGATGGAAACCTCATTGTACCCGTTATAAAAAACGCCGATGAGAAGAACCTTACAGGGCTTGCAAAAGCTGTCAACGACCTTGCTTCAAGGGCAAGGAACAATAAGCTAAAGCCTGATGAAATTACCGGAGGCACCTTTACAATCACAAACTTCGGCAGTTATGACAATCTGGCAGGGACTCCCATTATCAACCAACCGCAGGCAGCCATCCTCGGAACCGGGGTAGTCAGAAAAACCCCTGCCGTCATTGAGACTCCCGATGGCGACATGATAGCCATCAGACACATAATGATTCTCTCGCTCAGTTATGACCACAGGGTCATCGACGGAGCACTCGCCGGAAAATTCCTTCATAAGGTCAAGGATATCCTCGAAAACTACTCTCCGGAACTACATTGACCCGCATAGCGCGTTTTACGCCTGATAAACTTTCCTTAAACTAAATTATTTTGTAAAAATATCGGAATAATCAGAAAAAAGGATTGAACTCATAACCTGTATTTTTGAATTTTCTTACTATATTAGTACCTTCGAGGTGAAAACTAAGATATTAACCTCTTTCACTCTTATTTTTATAATTTAAGGCTTAAAATCACACAGATTATTTTATGTGCCGGAATTCCAACCAGATTAATTAAAATATAATGAAAAGGATAGTTCTATTGTTGTCTCTTCTGGTTACACTAACCAGTAATAATCTGTTTTCCCAGTCGAAGGCAGAAATCAAGAACAATTTTTACGACGCTGAGAGCTGGATCCTTTTCGAAGCTTATCAGGATGCCTTGCCTTTATATATTCAACTGCTTCAACGATTTCCCGATAATGCTAATTTCAAATACAGGATCGGCCAATGCTACCTTAATACCCCGGGGGAGAAGGAAATAGCCATTCGCTATCTTGAAGATGCAGTCAAAAATATTGACCCAAAATACAAAGAGGGTAAATTCAAGGAATCAGGAGCCCCATATGATGCTCTCTATTACCTTGCAAATGCATACAGAATAAACAATCAGCTCGATAAAGCAATTGAGACTTACAGCCTCTTCAAGAAAAATCTCAACCCTGAAATATATGATACAACGGTTGTTGACCTTCAGGTACAGTCCTGCCGGAACGCCAAGGAACTTATGTCCAGACCAATATTCATTATAAAACATAACCTGGGCAGTATTATAAATGAGAGCACGTCAGAATTTAATCCGGTGGTATCCGATGATGAGAAAATGATAGTCTTTTCAAAAACCGAACCATTTTATGAGGCGCTGCTTTATTCAGTGAAAAGTGACGGGCAGTGGTCTGTTCCACAAAACATGAATGAAATCCTGAAAGTGGACAGGGATATTTATCCCACGTCGCTCTCCTCTGACGGAAAAACGCTGTATCTCTACAGTTCTGCAGATTATGATGGTATAATATATTCATCGACATTTGAAAACGATACATGGTCCCCCCTTGTCAAACTGAATGACAATATCAACACTAAATACTGGGAATCGCATGCTACGATATCTCATGATAATAAAAAACTCTACTTTACAAGCAACAGAAAAGGAACTTTCGGCGGTCTTGACATATATGTCTCCGAAAGAGACAGCACAGGTGACTGGGGAGAACCCTCTAACCTCGGGGCAGTTGTCAATACGGCCTACAACGAGGAAACACCATTCCTCAGCAAAGATGATAAAACACTTTTTTTCAGTTCCAGAGGACATTTCAACATGGGTGGCTATGATATATTCTCTTCCACACTGAAAGCTGACGGAGAGTGGTCTGAGCCCGTAAATGAAGGATATCCGTTGAATACAACTGATGATGATGTTTTCTTTAAACCTTCCATTGGAAAATACCAGGGTTACTATGCCATGAATACACCTGAGGGATATGGAAAGCTTGATATCTACCGTGTTGAGATCTTTTCGGATGAGCATCCCAGAAAATTCATAATCAGCGGAACTGCCAGTGTTGATGATCTAATGGGCATCTACAAGGACAGTGTCAGAATAGATGTGAAAAATAACACGAGCCCCGGACAATCAATGATCGTCTATACGAATCCTGAGACAACAGAATACCAGTTCAATGTACCCCAGGGTGATTACAAACTGGATTATGAAGGCTATGGAGGTGAAAAAGTTACACGTGACCTGAATCTGCCTCTTTCCCATCCTTCCGATAACGTTGAAATTCCAGGAATTATCCTCTCCAGAAACGACCATACGGCAGATCTCTCCGTTGAGGGAGAGAGGAATATCACAGTCACAAAAGGCGATACCATAATAATACCCCTTAAAGTGGAACCTCTGTCAGCACTTAACGTGGAAATCTGGGCCGGTGATAAGGTGATATCCTCAAAAAAGTATATGATGACATCTCCCGCCTTTAATTACAAGATAGCACCCAGACCCGGAAATAACAGGGTCGTTTTCAAACTCACTGACAGGTTCAGCAATACTGCAATGGCAGACGTATTTATAAAAAGAGAAAAAGGTCAGGCGACGGAAACAGTAAGTCGACCGGAATACGGCAGTATTATTTCCAGGAGACAGACAGAAGCATACCTTGCCCTGCTGAAGAAGCATGCCGATAAAAATATTTCAGATCTTATATCAGAATCCGGCGTCGGGAAACAGGTATTTACAAAAAGTGATGAAATGTTGTCATTCCTGAAAACCAAAGCCCCTGAAAAGAACATAAGGACCGAAGATATTGACAAACTCGCCCTCCGGGTGGCGTTTACGGATAATGTCCTGTCACAATCAGCGACAGACATTCTTGCCAATTATTCCGAAGGGGAACTCAAAAATATTCTTTCCGGAGCCGATATATACAAGGATAATCTCAAATCATGGGCGGATCTGCAAAGATATGTCACTGATAAGAGCAATGGGCGGATCACAGCGAAAGATCTGGACGACCTTGCCGGTTTAATCCTTACAGAAGTCGATCCCGCAATTACCGTAATCAAGGATAAGATATTAACATACAGCGAGACATCTGAAAATGGAGAACTGCTGCGGCAGTCCGTGACTACGAATGACCAGGCAAATATCAAGTTCAGGGGAAAATGGCTTAACTCTTTCTATGATGAATCGATAAACCGTGGTATGACACCTGAAATGCTCTCTCAAATGTTTTCAGCGATAGGATCTCTGCCCAACACAAAAACAAAGGACTTTCTTAATGACCTGGCGAATATTTCAGAAGAACCTTTTGCCTCAGCCCTGAAATCGGTTGATCTTAAAAAGGAAAAGATCAAATCCCCTTATGATCTGATTTTGTTCCTTATAACTTCCAAAGACAAGGTCAGGTTCCCTGAAGAATCTGTCTTTAAATCTATTGCAAATATGATAGTTGCAAAGAACATCCCGGCTGAAATGATCAAAACACCTGCGGGCACAGCCAGGGGTGGCAAGCTTTGGCTATTATGGATAGTCATCGGAGTCTCGGCAATTTTCCTTTACATAACCTTTGGAAGAAAAAAGAAAAGGGAGGAGAAGAAATAAGTTGACAAGCATATAATAAACTTGCTATAATGAATAATGGGGTTATATGTACTTCTAATGCCATTATTTTTAATAAATTTGTTCATCAAAATCTTTCAGTATGAGCAAAAGATTTGTATGTTTTATTCTGATGGGAATCCTTACTGCCTCCTTATTCGCACAGGAAGACAATAAACTCCAGACTACTTTCCTTGAAGCAGAATATTTTCTGATGAGGGGGGATTATTCTGATGCCCTTGGCGATTATATGCAGGTATATGAAAAGATGCCGGATAATGCCAACCTGGCATTTTGCATAGGCCTCTGTTATCTTAATATTCCGGGGGAAAAGAATCTCTCTGTAAGCTATCTTGAAGCTGCATGCAAAAATATGTCTGCCAGGCATAAGGAGGGAACCATCAGCCAGACGGCTGCTCCTTACGATGCTTTGTTCTATCTTGCGACTGCCTACAGGATAAATTACAAGTTTGACAAAGCCAAAGAGACCTTTATTAAGTATGCAGGTACTCTGCTGCCTGACGATCATGAAAACATGGATTTCGTCAAACATGAGATCGAGGTCTGTGATATGGCAAAAACCCTGATCGCAAAACCTGTCTCTTTTACAGAAGAGAACATGGGCGACCAGTTCAATGACGACAAATCCAATTTCAATCCTCTTATTTCAGCCGATGGCAAATCCTTCGCCTATATGGTTTCTCTCAAATTCTATGATGCCATAATGTTCTCAAAGCTGGTAAACGGGAAATGGACTTCCCCTGTCAATATTACACCTGAATTGCAGTCTGACGGCGATTTCTATATCTCCTGCCTCTCTGCAGATGGAAAAAAGCTGTACCTTTCAAGGGACGATAACTATAACAGTGACATATATTACAGTTCACTAAATGGCGATACCTGGTCAAAGACTGTCAAGCTCAATAAGAACATAAATACAAAATACTGGGAATCTCATGCCTTTCTCTCTGATGATGGCGAGCAACTGATATTTGCCTCTGACAGACCCGGAGGATTTGGCGGGCTTGATCTCTATATTACACGAAAAGTCAATGGTGACTGGGGACCTCCTGTCAATCTGGGACCAGAAATAAATACACCCTTCAATGAAGACCGCCCCTTTCTGATAAATAAGGCAAGGACTCTTTTCTTCAGCTCACAGGGTCATGAAAATATTGGAGGCTATGATCTCTTCAGGTCTGATATGCAGACGAACGGGCTGTGGAGCAAACCAAAAAACCTGGGATACCCGCTTAACACACCCGATGATGAACTTTTTTTCATGCCTGTGGGAGATGGAAAATCAGGGTATTATGCAATCATGAAAGACGCTGCCGGATATGGGAAAGAAGATATCTATAAAATAACTTTCAAGTAAATCCGATCTGGTTCAGTTGAAATAATATTTTTATATCACTAAATTTGTTTTAATGGGCAATCTCAGAGTAAAAATCATAAGCTCCATTCTCCGGTCGCTGATTCTGGTAATGTTTCCATATGTTGCCTCTGCCCAATCGTCTGCCGAAAACAAAAAAATCTTCAAACAAGCTGAGACATATTACCTTTATGAAGAATATGAGCTTGCCAACCAGCAATACCTGCTTCTGGATTCTCCTGATAATATGAACATCAAGTACAAGATAGGAACATGTTATCTGCAAATCCCCGGGGAAAAGAAAAAAGCTATTCCTTATCTTGAGGAAGCTGTAAAGGACGCAAGTTATGATTCCAAAACCTCATCGTATAACGAAAAAAGAGCACCTCTTGAAGCCTACTTTTCCCTCGCCAAGGCGTACATGACAAACAATGATCTTGAAAAAGGCTTAAGTACACTGGAAAAGTTCAAAAAGCTTGTAGAGGAGACAGAAAGCAAAGGGGGGATGAAGAATACCGGGTTCATCGATCAGCAGATCCAGGCATGTAAAAATGCCATGAAACTGATGGAAAAACCGGTTGCTCTAAATAAAAAACTGCTGGGCAGTGAATTCAGCCATGGTACCATAAATGAGAATCCGGCAGTAAGTTTTGACGGCAATACAATAGCGTATACTGAAAGCCATGGACTTGTAAATGCGATCTATTGCTCAAGAAAACAGAATGGAAAATGGCTGACTCCGCTGGATATAACAGCTGAACTTAAAGCCGGGGAAGACTGTTCTACCTGCTCCCTGAACAGGGATGGCACTGAGTTGTTTCTCTATAAAACAGACAATTATGACGGAGCGATCTATTCCTCAACTTTTAAGAACGACTCCTGGACCCCGATAAAAAAACTCAACAGGAATATCAACACCAGGTTTTATGAATCACATGCTGCAATATCTGCCGACGGGAAAAAATTGTACTTTACCAGCAACAGGGACGGAGGAGAGGGAAAGCTTGACATTTATGTTTCCGAGCTGGATGCTACTGGCGACTGGGGGCCTGCGGTAAATCTGGGATCAACTATCAATACACAATTCAATGAGGATACTCCGTTCATTACTGAGAATAATTCAGATCTTTATTTTTCATCTGAAGGACATAATTCAATGGGGGGATACGATATCTTCTTAAGCCGGAAAAACGGATCTGACTGGGATACACCTGAAAATATAGGTTATCCGATCAATACCAGTGATGATGACAAGTTTTTCCAGCCCTGGAATAATGGGAAAAATGCCTATTATGCCATGACAACCGGATACAAGAAAAGTGACATCTTTTATCTGATCCTTGGCGGAGCCGGAACCGGTCAGTTTGCGGAAGTCAATGGTAAACTGGGACTATCCGATACCTTGATGGCACTCGACAAAACTTTCAGCATTCATCTTATTGACCTTACCTCAAATGATACTGTTGACGTCAGCTATCCAAACAAGCTCACTGGATTGTACGCCTTTTATGTGATCCCCAGGAAGTACAGGCTCCTCTATACCGGACCCGGTTATTTTCCACAGTCAATTGATACTACAATTACAAGTGCAAACATTAAAACAACAATGAATATTGACATCGTGCTTGTCAGAGATCCTTCATCACGAAGAGTACCTGTTACTTATGACAAAATAAATCTTAATGAGATACCAAAGATTGCCCAGGTTGATACAAGTACTCTTATTAAAAACCTGAATGTAAATGATCTTGGTGATGAGAGTATCAAAGACTCAGACATACTTTATTATACCGTACAGGTAATGGCTTTGTATAATCCTGTGGATATCAGTTATTTCAAATACATTCCAGACATAAGGGCGATGTATAATGATCAGGATAGGTTTTACCGCTATACCACAGGTATGTTTCAGACAAGAGAAGAGGCATTTGCTCACAGGCTGGATCTTATGAGAAAAGGATATCCGGAGGATATTTTTATCAAAAAGGTCTCAAAATAGGGCGAGGTGGCAAATGTGCATCGGTTCTTCCGGAAGTATTCATTGTGATAATTTTTAGACCTTCACGATTATCTTCAAGAATCAGAAATAGCTCAAATG
Source organism: uncultured Bacteroidales bacterium (assembly GCA_963789465.1). Classification (GTDB taxonomy): domain Bacteria; phylum Bacteroidota; class Bacteroidia; order Bacteroidales; family VadinHA17; genus LD21. The sequence goes on along the minus strand of CAWBLL010000009.1, from coordinate 439,007 downwards.
AAGTATAAAGAAATAAAGCTCAGGGCATTGGAGCCAGAAGACCTTGAACTTCTGTATAAGTGGGAGAATAATGAATCATACTGGACTATCAGTAATACGATTTCCCCCTTTTCTAAATATACTCTGAAAAGGTACCTCGAGAATTCCCATAAAAACATCTATGAATCAGGACAATTGAGGCTTATGATCGAACATATCCATGATAAAGTCACCATAGGGACTGTCGATATCTTCGATTTCGACCCGTTCCACAAAAGGGCAGGATTGGGTATACTCATCGCAATCGAACTCTACAGAAGAAAAGGTTATGCCGCAATGGCACTAACGGGACTTATCGAATACTGCTTCAAGACTCTTCAGCTTCATCAGCTCTACTGTAATATTTTGGCTAATAACTCCGAGAGCATGGACCTCTTCATGAAGCTTGGCTTTGAACAGACCGGAGTAAAAAAGGAGTGGATCAAAACATCGGATGGATACTTGGATGAACATCTGTTCCAGCTGATTAAACAAAACCAGAGATAATGATAAGAAAGCCATTGAATGAGTAGCTCTTCTCCACAGGGGAGGAAGCTTTTCAAACCCGGGCCTGGCGAAGGACTGAGGCGGTTTAACCTGATTGTAGAGCATCTGACCAGTTGACCGATTCCCGTTTATAACATGAAACCATATCATTTCAGCTGTGAAGCCAGCAGGCCGCATGCTGCTGAAATGTCAGCTCCCCTGGACTTTCTGATGGAAGCAGAAATACCTGATATTACCAGATTATGTTTAATCCACATCATCCTTTCCATGGAAGATGATTTCCTGATATCTCCACCTGCCGGATGGTATGGCAGCAGGTTCACCCTTATCCCCGATTCCTGAACCAGTGATCTCAGCGCCAGAAGGTGGTTGTCAGTATCATTCAGGTCCTTAATCATTACATAAGCAACGCTTAGCCTTCTTCTTTTCTTTAATGGATAAGCTTTAAGAAAATCGATGATGCTTTTCACAGGATATTTTGCTTCGGCAGGTACCATACTCCTTCTCTCCTCAGGAAAAGGAGAGAACAGGCTCAGGGTAAGATTGCACTCACAAGCAGAGAGAAATTCTACAATACCCGGCATTATCCCTACCGTCGAGACAGTAATATTCCGGGGACTAAGGGAAAGTCCCCATTCCGAAGTAAGGATATGGCACGCCTTCAGAACGTTATCAATGTTGTCCATCGGTTCCCCCATACCCATCATCACTACATGGGTAACTTTCCCTGAGTATGGGATGCTGAGAACCTGACTGACAATTTCCCCTGCTGACAGGTTTCCACGGAATCCATAGGCTGCCGTAGCACAGATGCTGCATCCCATCCTGCATCCCGACTGCACTGATACACAAATGGTATTTCTTTTATTATCAGGAATATATACAGTTTCAAACAGTTTACCACCTGCCCCGCTGAAAAGGTATTTTTCAGTACCGTCAACGGAGACTTCCGATCTTAGGGTACTCAGAATACCGGACCTGAAATCTTTTTGTAACAAAATCTTCAGATCCCCCGGAATATTTCTGAACCAGGCTATTTCATTAATCCGCTTTTTATAAATATTGTTGGATATTGAAACAGCATGCGGAAATTTAAAATTCCACGGTTCTATTATACTGAAAATTTCACCGGCCGATAAGCCACAAATATATTTCTCAGCCATATAAAGGACAGATCAGTAAATACATTATTAACCTGAAGAGATATTCATCCCATGCAGATCAACTGATTGGTCTAATTCTTACCAGCGCCGGAGGGGATCAGCCCCCTGTTTCTGAGCAGAGGTCCAATTACCGCATCACGGCCCCTGAAGTCTATAAAACTCTGCTTTGCATCGGTTATTCCCATTGGCGCCAGAATATTTTTGCGGAAGGACTCAGCAGTTGCCTTGTCAAAAATGCCTTTCTCCTTAAATGCTTCAAAGGCATCATTGTCGAGTACAGCTGCCCATGTATAGCAGTAGTAACCGGCATCATATCCTCCTACAATATGCAGAAAATAAGTGGATTTGTATCTGGGTTCAATCTCTTTTATCAGTCCTATCTTATCCATGCAATCCTTTTCAAATTTCCCGATCTCTATATTTACAGGTGCCTCCAGTGTATAATAGTCCATATCCAGGATTGAAGCTGCAATGATTTCAGTATTGTCGAAACCGGTGTTAAAATGTCCGCTCTTTTGAATTTTTTCAATCAGTTTATCAGGCATTACTTCTCCGGTCTGATAATGTTTTGCATACATCTTCAGGACTTCAGGTTCCACTGCCCAATGTTCCATGATCTGTGAAGGCAGTTCGATGATATCCATTGCAGGGAAGGTTGTGGCGTATCTGTTCACGGAGAAAAGACTCTGGAGGCCATGCCCGAACTCGTGAAAGAGTGTAGAGACATCATCGAGGCTCAGCAGGGATGGAGTATCACCTGACGGGTTATTAAAGTTGCAAACAATAGTAACAACTGGATGTATTTCAGTGCCATTCAGCCATTTATGATCACGGTACCCGCCGCACCATGCTCCCTGGCTTTTACTGGCGCGGGTAAAGAAGTCCATATACAGCACACCCAGAGGACTACCATCCGCATCTTTAACTTCAAAGGCTTTGGCATCCGGATGAGGAAGAGGAATATTGCTGATAGGTGTAAAGGTAATGCCATAGAGCTTATTGGCCACTGCAAACGCACCTTCGCGTACATTATCGAGTTTAAAGTAAGGCCTCAGTTCATTGTCATCCAGGTTATATTTTTCCTTCCGCAGCTTTTCGGCATAATACCACCAGTCGGATGGTTCTATTTTTATCCTGGCCCCTTCCCTGTCGGCAATCTTCTGCATGGAGGCAAGCTCTTCTCCCGCGACTCTTAATGCCGGTGTCCATACCTGATCCAGCAGGCTGAACACATTTTGCGGATTCTTTGCCATTCTGTCAGCCAATTGCAGATCGGCATGGGTTTTATAACCGAGAAGCTTTGCCCTCAAGGCACGCAGCTTAACAATATTGAGAAGTACCTGCTTGTTATCAAACTCATCATTATGATTGCCACGGGTCAGATAAGCATCATATAGTTTCTTTCTAAGCTCACGGTTATCTGAGTAGGTCAAAAAAGGAAGCATGCTGGGTTTCTGTGTTGTGAAGATCCATTTGCCTTCTGCTCCTGCACCTTTTGCTGCCTCAGCTGCTCCGGTCCTGACACTTTCTGGCAATCCCTTCAGATCTTCTTCATTGTCGATGGTCAGTTTGAACCTGTTCGTTTCCGAAAGAACATTCTGACTGAATTTTACTGTGAGGACGGAGATTTCCTGGTTATACTGTTTTAACGTGTCTTGCTCGCGAGGTGAAAGCAGAGATCCATTACGCACAAAATTTCTGTAAAGGTTCCCGAGTAAGAAATTTTGTTCATCAGTGAGGCTGAATTTTTCCTTATTGTCATATATTGATTTAACTCTTTTAAAAAGAATCGGGTTCAGGAATATCTCATCTCTGTATTGAGATAATTTTGGAGAAATCTCCATCTCTATTTTCTGAAGCGTATCATTGGTATTGGCAGATGTTATCCCGAAGAAGACAGATGACACCCTGGTCAGGAGCTCACCCATTTTGTCGAGCGGGTCAATTGTATTCTCAAAAGTAGCCTCAGAAGTATTGTCGAGAATTTTTTCAAGATCAGCCCGGCCCTCATCCATTCCCTTTTCGAATGCAGGCATATAATCTTTCGACAGTATCTTTTCAAATGGAGGAACATCAAAAGGAGTGTTATAGGGGGAGAAGAAAGGATTTGTACCGGCCTGATCAGTGCCTGACCTTCTGCAACTAATGATTACCATAGATACTAAAGAGCTGATTAATAAATATTTAAATACTAATTTCATAATGAATAAATTAAAATTACCAGATTTTGAAATTAAAGGCTACAAAATAAGGCTTTTCAGAACTGGTTTCAAAGAATATCAGGAGTAATTTTATCCTCAGTGGTTTATCAAATATAAGAACATTCCCTGGTATTCATTTTGCGCTTATGAAAGTCCTGATGCAATATTAATCATATGCTAATTGCTAAATTGCGATTGTTAAGGTTTTTGATGACAAATATTTATTATTTTTGCGAACCCTTACCGGATCCTGAAATAGTTTCCCTATTTGAGGGAGAGATGGCAGAGTGGTCGAATGCGGCGGTCTCGAAAACCGTTGTTCGCCTTCCGGCGAACCGGGGGTTCGAATCCCCCTCTCTCCGCAACTCCAAATTACTCCCGCAGCCAGCTGCGGGATTTTTATTTTCAGATAGCTGAGCCATGCTCGCATGAGTGAAGCCATCTGAAAATAAAAATACCTTGTGAGTGAAACGAACAAGGAAGTAATTTGGAGTTGCAGGGTACCCCCGGGGATCACGACCGAGCCGCCGCAGAAAGGCGAGGGCGTAATCCCCCTTACCCTATAAGTATCCCGGCCAGTGAGGCTGAGATGTACGAAGCCATTGTGCCGCAGAGCATAGCTTTAAAGCCGAGTCTGGCCAGATCGGCCCTGCGGTCCGGAACAAGTGCCCCTATTCCTCCAAGCTGGATGGCGATGGAGCTGAAATTTGCAAATCCACACAAAGCAAAACTCGCTATGATCACAGATTTTGTACTCAGAAGTCCCTGATTAATCATAGGTGTGAGATCAGAGTAAGCGACAAATTCATTAATTACCATCTTTGTCCCAAACAGTGAACCTACCTGAAGCGACTCTGCAGGAGGCACTCCCATGACCACGGCAAAAAGGCTGAAAAATGCACCAAAAATGTCTTTAAGCCTCAGATGATCAACGTTAAGCCCAAATGAGTCCAGAGAAATTCCCATCCATGACAGAAGATGGCCCAGATAACCAATAATTGCATCAGCCATGGCTATCAGGGCAATGATACCTATAAGCATGGCTATCACATTTAGGGAGATTTTCATGCCATCGCCTGCGCCATGGGAAATTGCATCCATAATATTTGAATGTTCCTTCCTGACCTCCAGCTTTACTTTGCCCTGGGTCTCTGATTCCATTGTTTCAGGAAAAACGATTTTTGAGATAACCAGGGCGCCGGGAGCTGCCATCAGACTTGCCGCAAGCAAGTATGAAGCAGGAACTCCCATTGATATATACACAGCCATTACACCGCCTGCTATACAAGCCATGCTTCCCGTCATGGAAGCCAGCAATTCCGACATTGTCATTCCGGAAAGATAAGGCCTGATTATTATCTGTGCCTCCACCTGTCCTACAAATACACTTGCCACATTCGACAATGCCTCACTGCCACTAACCCTCATCGCCCAATGGACGAATCGGGCGATTACGGCGATTATCCTTTGCATAAGTCCGATATGATATGCTATTGCCACCAGTACGCAGACAAAAATGATTGTTGGAAGAAGGATAAAGAGGAAAACACCGCTCTTAACCATTGATTCCGGCAATATTTGTGTGACTTTGGTCAGGTCTCCAAAAACAAACAGGCTCCCCTCTTTCGAAAAATCAAGCAGCTTATTTATTGCTTTTCCTATCCAGTAAAAGATCTCCTGCCCGGCATGAACCTTCAGGATAAAAATTGCAAGGGATATCTGCAGTAACAGTCCCGTTAATACAAGTCTGTAATTAATTGCCTTCCTGTTGTTCGACCACAGGAAGGCCAGTACGAGAATAATGAATATGCCGGCAAGACCGGTGAATCGGCTCATAGACCAGAAAATTGAATTAGCAACTCCTTCATCAGGGGATAATCTCCATAAGTCTAAAACGAATTGGCCCAGGATTTAATAATCTCTATTTGTTCCCTGGAAGGTATTATATCCGGATTATTTTCACGTGCATCCTTGGGAGGCATTGCGCCTTTTTTCAATTCCTTATACATTTTAGCAGCCTTCTTTTTTTGTTTCTCTGCTGAATAGTTGGTCCATTCATTGAAATTCAGCTTCGTTCTGGAAAGCAGCCCACCTTTTGAAGAATGGCAAGGCATACAGGATTCAGATACAATAAGGTTGATATTGCCTGGCAAGGGAGGGGATGTTTCGGAAGCTTCCTGAGCAGTTACACGACTCCATGAAGTCAGAAAAATGTAAACCAGGAACAGATACGCTACCGGGAAAGACCTGCATGAACGCTTCATAATCTTATATTATTACATAAGTAAACATAAAGATATATGAAAACATCCTGGAAAGATACAGGAACTTCGATTTAAATACTAAAGGAACAGAGCTATCTGGCCCTTTTTGGGAATGGCACGATATATTATCTTTGCGTCCGACCTTGGTATTCTGATCCTGATATCCGGATAGTATTCCGGTACCTTTAGAAGCGCCACACTTTTAATAGCTTTCCAGGTCTGACGCAGCCTGTCATTCAGATCGAATTTGAGTATGGCTAGCTTGTCGGACGCTTTTTCGTTTTCTTCCTGGTAAATATGAATCCTGACGCCATTAGTCATCTTGAATATATAACAGACTGGCTCGGTGATGGAAGTATCAGGTATAATGTCAGGTTTATATTCGGATGTGTCCTTTGGAGCCATTTTGATCATTACAGGCTCTTTAGGAATAGTTGCAAAATCGTCAGATATGGTAAGTGGAGCAGATAACATTGAGTAAATAATATACTCATTCCCTTTTGTCAGCATTCTGCTGACTTTAAAACTGCTCATTTTGGACTCATGAACTCCCACACCGCTTATTTCGAGTTCCAGTATGCTGTCAGGAAAATTTATGGTCAGATATATTGAATCACTTTCAGCCATAATTATCCTCGATTGCAGGAAGGCTCGCTCCTTCTCCAGATTCAAAAAGACCGAATCGGTATAGATCTTGTCTTCCTCCTGACCATTTTCAGGTTTCTCCGCAGTTACTTCCTTTTTGATCTCAGCCAGTTTCCTGGATGGGCCAAGCATCGACATAACTGAATAATAGAGCAGGAATGAACAACAGAGAATGAGCAGTATCACCAAAACTGTTTTTCCTCCGGACGAATTATTGGGTTTTTCTCTTTCCATAGTGTTTTAACGGATCGGATCAGAAAATATAAACTTTCGAACCAACATTAAGATTATTGTATATAACTTTCAGATCCTCATCATTCAATCTGACACAGCCGTGGGTAACGGGCATTCCAAGAAAACGCTTGTAAATTGTTCCATGTATCATATACCCGTCACCTATAGACAGGGCGTAATCGCCAAGGACTCCATATTCAAATCTCGAGTTATCGTTTATGGAAGGTATGGGCAAACCTTCTTCCACAAATGCCCAGTCAGGCTTTTTCCAAACAGGGTTTGTCGTTTTGCCCCGGATCCAGTATTTACCTTTAGGGGTTTTGAATACCCATTGTTTGTCGCCTGCCGTTTGAAGCATTGTATAGCTGCCTGAACTGCAGAACCCTTCCCTGATCAGTATTTTATTCCTGAAGAGATAAAACCTGTTGTCAGTGGTATTGATCACAATATATGACTGGCCTGTAGTATAAGCATTATATTTTCTTGACATCCTTTGAATGTCCCTGTTTACCAGGGATATCTGCTTTTTATAGCCGGCACTCTGTCCTGGCCCCTTATCGCTTGAGATCAGTGTACTGGAACCCGAAACCATTTCAGTTAAAACCGGAACAAAATAAAGAACGAACATTACCGCAGAGAACGCAATGAGCAGGGTTACGAAAAAAACAAAAATCCTTCTCATGGCCACGATAAGTGTCCTGTTTGCCACCAATTTTTTCCAGAAGGAGTCCAGGATATGGAGAAGATCTACATAATCTTCCTCAGAATCAACTGAATGTTTCTTCTCTGCTTCTGTTTTAGCTTCCTTGTTTATGATATTGTCATTTCCCATTTAAACCATTTTATCTGTTAACAGCACTTTTCAGATCAACAATTGAGCCTACTATTGTAACAGGAGTGCCTATCCTTACTTTTTTATATACCAGTTCAATTTCACTGTCGGTTAGTGCGATGCAGCCTTCTGTCCAGTCAATTCCTTTTCCACCGTTACCATGAATCTCGATGAGCCCTCCGATAGCTGCATCAGCGGGCAACAATCCATTTGTGATATCGGATTTAAAATGCCTTTTATCCTCATCATTTGGATAATCGAGCAAAAGGGCTTTATAATATTTTGTTTTACCACCATCGATTTTTTTCGCCACTTTATACATTCCCTCCGGGGTTGCCTTATCACCCCTATATCTTTTATCACCGACCCAGTTTGCTCCCAGTTCAGCAATAAACTCATACTTTTTAGTACCCTTTTGATAGACAAAACATTTACGTGAAAATTTATCAATAATTATTGAATAATCCCCATTTCTTTCTGATTCTTTAATTGTGGCGTTTACCCATTTTTTCCAGGTCGGATAAGAATTAAAATAGTTTTTCAGGTTTGTGGTTGCGTTGTCGTGCGATGTAAAAAGAAGGTATTCCGAATCGGTCAGTTTCCTGTTGGATTTTAGGTATTCACCCTTCACATAATCTACTCTGGCTTCTTCCAGAAGCATCTTACCCTTCGAGATACGCCGTATTGTTTCTGAATCAAGAGGATAGTTCTTAAAGAACTTATTTAAATCGGCAACGATATTGTCGAGGGTGTCGATTTTTTGTATTATGCTGCTTTTAAGGATTGTCGTGCTGCTGATGGAGTTGTCGGCTGCTTCTGTAGATTTTTTTGCGGAGAGTTCTGCAAAGCTGGCCACTTTTTGATAATCACGGGCGAAAAGAAATCTTTTATTTTCCCTTTGCCAGTTAAATATTGCCGAATCATAAAGATTTTTTGCCTCTGCATAGAGTCGTTTTGAATATGTATCGGCCCTGGCAGCACCAGCTTTTGAGAGTTTCTTTCTGGCATGGTCCATCACTAAGACAGGCGGATTCGGGGTAATCCGGATTAAAAAAAAGATAAGCAGGGGTATAGATCCTGCAACGGCAAAAATAATCAGCACACTACTCCAGCTCTTTCTCATAAATCCCTCTGATAATTTTAAAAAAAACCCCGGGGAGAATCCCGGGGGCTTTATAAAACTTTAAAAGTACTCGGAATTATTACCTGCCCTTAACTTTAGCAATTGCTTCCTTAAGCTCATTATTAATTCCATCGGCTCTTTCCTTTGCAGCTTTTACCTTGTTGAGTGCATCCATATAGGCTCCTTTATCATAGGAACCCTGAGCTTCAACAACTGAAGCCTCGATTGTAGTCATCTCTGTCTTCATCTGCTCAAGAACAGCAGCTCCCTCTTTTCCTCTGGGAGCTTTTTTCATAAGAGTCCCGTTCTCGTCAATTACACCTTTGATATCGGTCAAAACGGTTTCAGCCTCTTTCTTAACTTCTTCTTTCTTAGCTCCAGCATCAGTAGCTACTTTGCTAGCTGCAGCCAATGTTGCGTCCAGTTTCTGTTCAATAGGCCCGAATTTCTTGAATAATTTTGATTTCTGAACTTCAATAGCAGCATCAATAGCCTTCATTGAATCCTGTACAGCTGCAAATTCAGCCGGTACATAAACAGCAGCTTCAGCAGACTGTGCAGCTGCGATAGCTGCGTTGGCAGCATCAACTTTTGCCTGCGGAACTTTTCCGCAACTCGAAAGGAAAGCGACCATTGCGATAGTGGCTAATCCCATTAAAACTTTGTTCTTCATTTTTTTACCTTTTAATACTTTGTTTATTTAAAACCTCCGATTTATCAAAAATCGTTTTGTTAAAATTACGGTGCGAAGATACTAAAAATATGAAACATAACAAGATCAATATCGAATAATTAAACTAAATGTTAAAAAATGTAAATCTGCTTTTTCAGGCAAAGCAAGAGCATAGTCAAAAAAAATAATTTTCAGCATATTTATCATAACTAATTATATATAAATGAATTAATGTTTTTACAGTTGGAAGCTGAATATGACAGTAACCGGAACTTTTTTCTATCGATTTTTATGTAAAATGAGGGTTTTTACCTGAGAGATACAGGGTGGAGGGGGATTACGCCCTCATAGGCCTGCGGCGGCTCGGTCGTGATCCCCGGGGGGGTACCCTGCAACTCCTGAATAAAACCTTTGCGGGTTTTTATTTATATTACCTCAGGTCTTTCAGGAACCAGCGGACTGCGTCCGCCGAAGCTTGCCTCTTAAAAGTAACTATAGAATCGACATAGTAAATATAACAGAAAACTCGCCGTCGCCCTTCTTATGTCGGGCTATGGCGAGCGAAGGCGGAGAGAGGGGGATTCGAACCCCCGGTACAGTTTCCCATACGGCAGTTTAGCAAACTGCTGGTTTAAGCCACTCACCCATCTCTCCAGTAAAATATGAACTCTATTGTGATACGTCAGTTTAGTCCCGATCCATCGGGACTGGTTTAAGCCACTCACCCATCTCGCCTTTCTCTAAACTCCACAATGCGCGACAAATGTAGAAAAACATGGATAAAGCGCAAAATAAATCAAATCTTTATTTAAGCTCCCGCAGCAGTTCCGTGATAAGCCTGAAATTCTCCGTAGTCTCTTCATCAAGATCCCCGGGCTTGATCCTGCCCTCCTTTACATTGTTGAGAAATCTGCTCAGCATAAAATTCCTGGGGAGCTCTTTTTCCTTTATATAAACTGAGTTTGGAACAGTTATCCCTTCCCTGCTGTTCAGGATAAAATTTTTGAAATCGAGAGTCGACAACAGATCTTCCGCATTCAGAAAGGAATCCGGAACCCTTATAATAATCTCCTTCTCCCCGGTTTCGGTTCTGTAAACTGTATTGCTGACCATTTCGGCTATTTCCACCTCTTCATCATTCTCAAATATAAGGACCGCAAAGTCCATACCCCACCCCATCAGAATATTGCATAACAGTGGAATGGAAGATACATTCGTTGAGGGTATCACACAAATTTGTCCTTTGAAACCTGTAAGGAGAATTATTGCGTTCAGCATATAGAATGAACCGGTATCATTTACTATCAGGTTCACTCTTTTATCCGAAAAACCTTCACCTGCCATTGGATTTCCCAGGATATTCTGCAGAGGTGTCAGGGTATCCGGCGATGCCAGTGACAATCTCAAAGGGTCAAGGATCCTGGTATTGCTCCTCATGTTGTCGAGATCGTCCCTCTGAACGGCAAGGACACGGTGAAGCTTGTTAATTTCAACCAGATGAGGTGAATGGGTTGTATATATGACCTGGATCTTGTCCTTTATATCATCAAATACCTTTAGAACATCTTCCTGTGCTCTGGCATGAAGGCTGACACCAGGTTCATCGACAAGCAGGATAAGCTGCTTATTGCTGTTGTTTGCGGAGGCTTTAAGCTCCATATAGAAAGAGAGGAACCATCTTACTCCCCTGCTTCTCTGCTTGGGATAGAGTCTTTCCCCTTCATCCTTGATCCAGAATTCCAGGTATGGTTTACCGGCCTTTGGACCATAGGATGCGTTATAATGTTCCAGCTCAAATTGAATGTGGATCTTATTGTTACTGCCGATTGACTGTTGCCAGAAATCATGAAAATTTCTTGTCAGATTATAATTCAGGTTTTCAATCTTTTGTTTCAGTATACGACTGGAAGGCTGTTGAAAGAATGAATAATCGAGCTGAGCTATCGACAGAAAATTTCTTGCTGCCTTATATCCTTCAACCTGTTCATTACCTGAAATGATATCTCCCATGTCGATCCTGTTAGGCAGGAGGCTGCCAAAATCTTCGAACAGTTCAAATACGGGACAACTGGCAAAATACTTTCTGCCCAGTATTTCACTGTTATACTGCGACCTGTATGAATCGATTATTTTATCTACCTTCTGTTCTGCAACCATTTCAGATATCCCATCGATAATGTATCCCGACAATGCAACCTGTCGGTCCATCTCAGCCTTTTTCTGATCTCTCTCGCTTCTTGTCTTTCGGAAGTCGTTAATGACGCTTTTCCATTCCGAATCGTTCTCATCATCTATAGGTTTCATAAGCAGTGTCATTTTCTGGTGCCTCTCCTCAAGCCTGGCCGAAAGTTCCATCAGATGATTATCCAGCGAATAATATTTCTCCCGGAGCTTCTTCCATTTATCTCCTACCCTTTTAATAACCTGCTTCTCTGCCAGTTCAGAAATTACCTTTTCTTTCTCCCTTTTTATACTACTCATCCTGCTATTCATATTCTCGGACTTATCATCAGGGCGCCGGGCATTTTCCGTACTTCTCTTCCTGAAAAACCTGATGAACCTGGACCACACATTATCAGAAGAAAGCTGCGACCTGAGTATTGATTCTTCTTCGGTAAGCCTTGCAAGAATGTCTTCATGCTCCCGGATGTCATTCAACTCATTTTCCAGTTTTGAAGATACATCGGTAAGATACAGACTCCACGCATTATCCAGTGAATCAAGATATTGACTTATGGCTCCACTTACACTTATAACCGATGAAAAATCCTGAAGCCATTTCCTGGTGAGTTCCAGCTGATCAAGTCGTGCAAGCAGTTCAGTCAGTTCGGGTCCGGGATTTTCAGTAATTTTAAGCAGCCAGCCTTCAGGGATCGAGAACCTGCAGCTTACCTCAGGCAACGAAAGATCGCTCCTGAGAACATCTTCCGAAATGATCCCGGAATGAAAAACCTTCAGGGCTTCAAGCACAGATGTCTTTCCTGATTCGTTCTGTCCTATGAGGCAGGTGATATTATCGGGTGAAAGGTTCTGCCAGCCTGTATCGACAATTGATCTGAAATTTCTGATTCTGAAAGCTATAAGCCTCATCATGATTTTACATGTTAAAGTTTAAACCCGAAAACCAGAACGTCATCAACCTGCTGGGTATTGCCTTTCCAGTCCATGAATGCTTTTTCAAAATACTCTTTCTGCTCTGACATTGTGAGATCTTTGAATGACTCAATAAGTTTTTTAAACTGTTTATACTTGAATTTCTTATTTGTTATTTCACCAAACTGATCTGAGAATCCGTCCGAGAAGAGATAAAATGAATCACCTGGCAATGTATCTATTGTAATATTTGTAAAGGGTGTTTCCTTAAGAGGAGCTACCCCGATGGTCATCTTATCCGGCTTGAATTCCGTAAGTTCTCCGTCCCTCAGCATAATAAGCGGCCTGTTCGCACCGGAGTATTGCATTTTCCCTGTGAAACAATCCACGATGCAGAGCCCTATATCTATACTGTCCTTTGTCTTGGAGCTATAGCCTGTCTGATGCAGCGCCTTCATAACTTTCTCACGCATCAGGTTAAGTACCCTGTTTGCATTGAGGTTGACTCCGGATTGTAATATTTCATTGAGGAAACTGATCCCGAGAATGCTTAGCAACGCCCCCGGTACGCCATGTCCTGTACAATCGCCGGCAGCAAGGCACATTTTCTGCCTGTTGGTAAAAGCATAATAGAAATCTCCGCTCACAATATCACGGGGCAAAAAAAGAACGAAAAACTCCTGAAGGTAACCCCTCAAGAAACGGGGATCCGGCATAAGGGCATTCTGTATCATACCGGCATACCTGAGGCTGGCAATGTGATCATCAATCCCTCTATCAGGGATTTGTGACAAATAATCAGGTTCTATTTGTTTGGTAACAGACATCTTGAAATTTGTGCAATCGGCCAATAAATATACACTAATTTTAAATATTCCATACCTCCCTTGCCTTTGAGATCAATGATTTCGTTTCAGAAGTACGATATTTTCCACGTGATGGGTATGAGGGAACATATCGACGGGCTGTATTTTTTCTACATTATAATCTTGAGAAAGCAGCAGGATATCCCTTGCCTGTGTTGCAGGATTACAGCTTACGTAGACAATTCCGGCAGGTGAGGCCTTAAGAATTGCAGCGATCACATCCGCATGCATGCCCGCTCTCGGCGGGTCGGTGATAATGATATCCGGCTTTCCATTAGAATTAATGAAATCCTCATTCAGGATATCTTTCATGTCTCCGGCAAAAAAGAAGGTATTGCGGATATTATTAAGTGAAGCATTTGCCATGGCATCGCTGACCGCTTCCTCCACATACTCTATACCAATGACTTTCCCTGCGGACCCTGGCAAGATATGCGGCAATGGTTCCTGTCCCGGTGTAAAGGTCATAAACAGTCTCGCTGCCGGAAAGGGCGGCATAATCTTTTACAACACGGTATAGTTCAAGTGCCTGCCTGGTATTTGTCTGGTAGAATGATTTCGGCCCAATCCTGAATTTCAGGCCGTCCATCTCCTCGTATAGATGGTCTTCACCCTTGTAAAGTATAGGGGTCTGATCATTTAGCGAATCATTCTTCTTAGAATTTATAACATACCATAGTGATGTTATCTGAGGAAATTCGGAACCCAGAAAATCCAGCAGTCCCTCCCTCTTCGCAGGATCATCCTTAAAGAAAACCACAATTACCATAACATTGCCTGACATGGAATTGCGCACAACAAGGTTTCTGAGAAATCCTTTTTGTTCCCTGAGGTCAAAAAAATCCAGTTCATTTCTCAGAGCATAATCCCTGACGGCATTCCGTATGGCATTTGAAGGCTCAGGTTGAAGATGGCATCGTTGTATATCAAGTACTTTGTCGAACAGCCCGGGTATATGAAAACCAAGGGCATTTTCCTTTACAAATTCAACACCTGAAGCAAGCTCTTCCTCAGTGCGCCACCTGCTGTCCGAAAAGGTAAATTCAAGTTTATTCCTGTACAGATATTCATCCTTAGACCCTATGATAGGATTAAACCCGTTCAGGCTTATCCTGCCGATCCTTGTCAGGTTGTCAGATACCTGCTTTTGCTTATACTGAAGCTGCAGATTATAGGGAAGATGCTGCCACCGGCACCCTCCGCAGGTCCCGAAATGATCACACCGCGGAGCTATCCTCAGCGGCGAATATTCGTGAAACCTTACCACTCTTCCTTCCAGGAATTTTTTCCTTTTCCTTATGATGCGTATATCAACAATATCGCCAGGAATAAGCATCGGTACAAATACCACCATATTTTCAACCCTGGCCAGCGCATTGCCCTCGGAGGCAATATCAGTAATTCTTACTTTTTCAAGTAAGGGCTGCTCTTTTCTTCTTCTCACTTTTAGACAAATATTTTATCGGATCGAGGTAAAATCTATCTGGAGCTCCTCAGGTTATTAAGGAATAAGATCCCCTGGAGCATGGCCGGCACTATTCCATCACTGTGGTCAACACCGGGAATAATTACTTTTTTGCAGATATCCGCTGACGTGCCGGCGGCAATCATTCCGCTATAGAGATTTTCTGTCGAAACCGGATCTACCTGGGTATCATTTGCCCCATGAAGAAGAAGCAGAGGTTTATATGTGTGCCATGCTGATACGCTATTATCGTTAAGTGCCTCCCTTACAGTAGAGTATTGAGGGGAAGATTCAAAGCCGGCGAGAAAATCAGAAGTAATTAAGTCGGGGATTGAGGTAGTCAACTGATCGTTGATCTCCTGGGAAGTAAGCAACCCGTTATACAGAGAGCCGATCCTGGAAGCGTAAGGTTCATTGAATATATCTGTGACCGGATTTGTAAACTGATCATATGCAATGTATGCATTCACAATATATCCGAGATAGACAGGCATGGGATATTCAGCAGCGCTTACCATTCCCTGCAGAAGCAGGTAAATATCGTAAGGTCCTGCCCCGCAGGCGCTTCCCTTAAGGTCAAAATCCGAGCTGTAATCAGTTTCAAGTGCTTTGTCAAGGGCGAGGGTTGCCCATCCTCCCTGTGAATAACCCAGTAAGTAATATTCATTTAATAGATTGATGCCAGGCAGCTCTGATGAGGCCATCTCCTTTACCGCGTAGAGGTTGTCGACCAGTGAGGTTACGGTTGGTTCCCTGACGAGATAAGGATGTGGAATGGAAGCAGACGATCCGAATCCTGGGTAATCGGGTATTACTACCACATAACCAAGAGAAGCAACGAGTTCTATCATCTGATAATTATAATCAGAGGGCCGTTCACTTGGTGCATCTGCATTTACAGTATTTGTCCCGTTCTGGAACGACAGAACAGGATAATCGCCGGGGGTAGAGGGAACACAGACAAGACCTGAGGCATTTATCTCCTGATTATTTACAGTTGTTTTGTATACAATTTTATATACGGTAATATCATTTACGATAAGAGGCTTTATTTCAAGTGCTTCCGGGTTTGTCACAGATACTGCATCCACCAGGCTGGAGAGATATTCTTTGGTAAGCTGTAAGGATACCTCCTTTGAAACGAAAGTAGTTATTGACCGGAGTATTAGTCTCTTTGGTACAGGAAGCAATAAATACTGACAGACTGAACAGGAAGGTTAAAAACTTGATAAGGGATCTGCCAGTTTTCATGATTATTTGTTTTTTAGATTAAAAGTTGAGAAAGTATTGTATAAATCCGATCTGCTGCAAATATAACCCTTATGTACTGAATATTGTTCAGGCTTACTTCCAATATTGGTTAAGTCTCACTTTTCCCGGGTGACATTCTTTTTCTATATTTGCATTCATTTATTTTGGCCTCTTGTATCCATTTTTATTTATTTATGGTTTCTGTTCAGAATATTTCAGTTTCATTCGGGAGTTTTGATTTGTTGACAGATATCTCTTTTCTGATAAACGATCAGGACAGGATAGGTCTTGCCGGGAAAAACGGTGCCGGCAAGTCGACTCTTATGAAGATTATTGCAGGACTGCAGGCTCCCACATCCGGTTTTGTGGATATGTCGAAAAATGTCACCATCGGTTACCTGCCTCAGCAGATGAGGGTGGATGATACCACTACCGTGATCAACGAAACTATAACTGCTTTTTCCGAAATTATCGGGCTCTCTGAAGAGATTGAATTTTGCAGCAATGAAATCGCCCGGCGGGAAGATTACGAATCGGTGGAATACCTTAATCTATGTGATCATCTGACCATTGTGGAAGAGCGTTACCGGATGCTTGGTGGGGCGAATTACATGGCTGAAGCGGAACAGACATTATTTGGACTGGGATTTGAGAGGAATGACTTTGACAAGCCTACACGGGAGCTCAGTGGTGGATGGAGGATGCGTGTGGAAATAGCCAAAATACTTCTCAGGAAACCATCCCTGCTTCTGCTCGATGAGCCGACCAACCATCTTGATATTGAATCTATACAATGGCTTGAATCCTTTCTTGGCGGTTACTATGGTGCCTTGCTGATGGTTTCCCATGACCGGGCTTTCCTGGACAATGTAACCCGTAGAACAATAGAGATCTCCATTGGCAAGATATATGATTATAAGGCTTCATGGTCAAAATATCTTCTTCTGAGGGCTGAAAGGAGGGAGCAACAGCTGGCTGCTTACAGGAATCAGCATAAGATGATCGAGGATACCGAGAAATTCATAGAGCGCTTCAGATACAAGGCTACGAAGGCCGTACAGGTGCAATCCAAGCTAAAGCAGCTGGACAAGGTCGAGAGGCTCGAGGTAGATGAGGAAGACAGCACCGCCATCAATCTCAGGTTTCCACCTGCTCCGCGATCAGGTACCGTAGTAATTGAAGCTGAAGATCTTTCAAAAAGCTATGGAATACACAATGTCCTCAACAAGATACACTTTAAAATTTCACGGGGAGAAAAAGTGGCATTTGTGGGTCGCAACGGAGAAGGCAAAACCACATTTTCAAAAATAATAACTGGGGAACTTGATCATACCGGACAACTGAAAACAGGCCATAATGTTAAAATAGGGTACTTTGCACAGAATCAGGATGAACTGCTGGATGAAAATATTACAGTACTACAGACAATTGATAATATCGCAAAGGGAGATGTAAGGTCGAAGATACGTGATATGCTTGGCGCTTTTCTGTTCAGGGGAGATGATGTTGATAAAAAAGTCAGGGTATTGTCGGGTGGCGAGCGATCGAGGCTGGCGCTTGTTAAACTTCTCCTTGAACCGGTAAACCTGCTTGTACTTGATGAACCTACAAATCATCTTGACATGAGGTCGAAGGATATTCTGAAACAGGCTCTCATAAAATTTGATGGCACACTAATTGTTGTCTCTCATGACAGGGACTTCCTGGACGGCATTGTTGGAAAGGTATTTGAATTCAGGTTTAACAGGATAAAGGAGAACATAGGGGGAATATATGATTTTCTGAGACGCAAGAAGCTGGAGAACCTTAAGGATTTAGAGAGAAAAGAGAAGGTCAGAAGTGAAACGACCCAGGCAAATGTGTCTTCCAATAAACAAAAGTATCTGGAAAAGAAAGAGTATGACAAGGCCCTTCGTAAACTGAAAAAAAATCTGGAGGAGTCAGAAGCTATTATTGAAAAGCTGGAATCCCAGATAAAAGCCGTAGATATGGCGTTCATGGAGCCCGGAAATTATATGCCTGATCATGAAACCAATTATGAAAGATACAGAGATCTGAAGGATAAGCTGAATGAGGAGATGAACCGGTGGACAGTTCTGAGCCAGGAGGTTGAGGAATTTATACAAAAATCAAACAGTGATGGAACTGATGCTATTTGAGAAGGAGTACAGGGTTCATATTTACGAAACCGGACCTGATGGAAAACTAAATATTTATTCCCTGTTCAACTACCTTCAGGATATTGCTTCCGATCATGCGATCAGACTGGGTTTCGGCAGGGATGACCTTGTGAAGGAAAACCGCTTTTGGGTACTGTCAAGAATTTATGCGGAAGTTAACAGATTGCCGGAATGGGAAGATTCAATAACGGTAAAGACATGGCCAAATGGTACTGATAAGCTATTCGCCCTCAGGAACTTTGAGGTAAGCTTTCCGGATGGTACACACATAGCATCGGCAACTTCCTCCTGGCTGATACTGGATATGACCACCAGAAAAGTGCAGAGGCCTGACTCAATACTCTCGAAATTCTATTCCGACATGAATCCAGGTAAAAGTCCCCTCAGGTATGCCTCAAAGCTTGAGCCATTTAATGACGAAGAGCAGGAATCACATTCTTACAGAATAAAAGTCAGTGATCTGGATATTAATCTGCATACCAATAACGTTAATTATCTGAAATGGGTATCTGATTGCTATAATCTTGAATTCGTGATGAAATATTTTCCCCGGTCGGCTGAAATAAACTATCTTGCAGAATCACAGTTTGACGAGGAGGTGGTAATAAAAACTTCAGCCGGAAAGACTGATAATTCTGTCTATAATCATTCTGTATTAAGGACAGGTGACAGTAAGGAACTATGCAGAATAAAAATTGAATGGAACAAGATTGATAAAAGTTAAGGTAAGTTTTATGGGAATGAAGACTTATATTGCCAGCCGAAACTTCTGTTTCATTTTTACAGCCGCCATTTCTGTGATGTTTATCAATTCCTGTAAAACAACACAACCTGCAACAGATACAAAGGACCTCTCCTATCTTTACAATCCGACAAAGAACTCCAATAATCCTCGCTATAACATTTACAATCAGTCCGACGAGGTATCGGTACTCTCCATTAAGTTCTTTGCCAACGAACTTTTCTTCTCTGAGGCTAATCCGAAGGGAATACCAACGGCGCAACTGATGTTCAACATCAAGCTGTATAATACGAATTCCGGTCAGGGCCGGCAGCTTATCGACACTATTGCCTATAATGTCAGTATCGTCAAGGAGAAAGGCAGGCCGGAATATGTTTATGACGTACCACTGAATGTGGAAAAGGGAAATGAGTATACAGCCGATGTCAGGATTCTCGACAGGCTGCGTCTCACTGTTATCCAGGCTTTTGTCCCTTTCAATACGCTCTCATATTATAACAGGTACAATTTCAAGGTAGTCGGTCATTTCAACAAGAACGAACTTTTCAACCCTGTCCTGAAGCGCGACGAGTATGTCAATCTGCTGTACTCGCGCGGACATATCGACAGCCTCTTTATTTCATATTATAAGCCCTTCAGGGAAGTCCCTGATCCTCCCTCGATGATACTTCCGCAAAAAACCATGGATTATCCGCCTGATAAGATAATCGCTCTTCCTTATTCCGATACCCTTCCAATGATGTTTCCCAGGGAAGGCATTTATCATTGCACCGTGGAAAGAGACATTGAGGAAGGTTATACCTTCTTTAATATGGGACCGACATATCCAGCCATGAGAACCCCGGAGGTGATGATAGAACCATTGGCTTACCTTGCGTCTCAGGATGAAATGGATTCTTTGCGGTCAGCCCAGAAAAAAAAGCTGGCTCTCGACAATTTCTGGATCAAGGTGGGAGGGAATGTGGACAAAGCCAGGGAACTAATCAGGATCTATTATACACGGGTTCTCTATACTAACTTTTATTTCACCTCCTACAAAGAGGGATGGAGAAGCGAACGAGGGATGATCTATATAATTTATGGTCCGCCGGACAAGGTCTATAAGACAGTTGAAGGAGAAAACTGGGGATACAAAAAGCCTGTAATAAAGTCCTCATGGGGAGGCAGGTACAGTGTTAAAGAAGAATATATGTTCTTTAACTTTAAACATAGACCCTAATATCTTCTCTGATAATGATTTTTACCTGAGCCGAAGTGAGACTCTTGTTACTTACTGGGATAAGGCAATCACAAGCTGGCGTAAAGGCATAGTATTCCGTCTGGATAATCCGGAAGGATTTTAAGTCTATTATTTTAATTAACTGATGCAGAAAGAGAAAGATTGTATTTTCGGATTAAGACCAGTTATTGAAGCTATAAGGGCAGGAAAGCAGATTGACAGGCTGCTTGTAAGGCAGGGGTTACAGGGTGCTCTTTATCACGAGCTTATGACGCTGGTAAAAACAAATAATGTATCGTACCAGATAGTCCCGGTTGAAAGGATTGAGCTGGTCACCAGAAAAAACCACCAGGGAGTACTGGCCTGGTTATCCGTGATCGAATACCAGTACATATCCAATCTCTTACCAATGATTTTTGAAAAGGGAGAGGATCCATTCATTATGTCTCTGGATGGGGTATCGGATGTAAGGAATTTCGGAGCTATTGTCCGCACTGCCGAATGCCTGGGCGCACATGCAATAATGATACCTGAAAAAGGATCAGCAAGGATTACTGCCGATGCAGTTAAAACATCGGCGGGTGCCCTTCACTCCTTCCCCGTATGTCGGGAAAAAAGTATAGTTCGTTCAGTTGAATATCTCAGGGAATCCGGGTTAAAGGTAATCTGTGCTACTGAGAAATCGGGCATCCCTGCATCGGAAGTCCCTCTCACAGGCCCGGTTGTACTGATTCTTGGATCTGAGGACAAGGGTATCAGCCGGGAGCTCCTATCCCTGGCCGATCAATTGGTAAGGATCCCTATGGCTGGTGCGATCGAATCCCTTAATGTCTCTGTCTCTGCAGGAATTCTTATATATGAAATTATGCGTCAGCGTAATGCTGAGCGATAATCCGGCTATTCTATTATCCCTCTGATCCTTTCATCAAGCATATGCTGATCATCAGCAAATGAGGCAAGACCGGCAAGTGTGAGCAATGTATCGGGAGCTAACTTTCCTTCACTTATCTTATTTGCCCATCTGGAGTGAAGAGGAATCTTTCCGTCTGATCCAATAAATCCTTTTTCCTCTTTTGTCAGATAAGGGAACATATCGCCGCACCCCTCTTCCTGAGCTATGCTTTTTATTTCCGTTCCTGATTCCGGAACTTTCCTGGCAAGCCTCTCAGCAAGATTCAGTACATTATTGTTAACCTCCCAGAATTTTTCTATTCCAGCGCCGCTTGCACCATCATTAAGGTTCACCTCATAGGTTTCATGAAGATGTGATGTGAAACTACCGCTAAGTTCCTTATGACCTTCGGAAGCTACTTTCGGAGGCATAGTAAAAACATCTGTTCCTGCAAGAAGTTCGAGTTGATGGTGATTTCTCAGACTGGCAGCGATCTGTTTTGTCTGCCATGGATTTTCAGCAGAAAGGCCCGTAACCCAGTTCTGGGATGAAATAACTGCCCTCTCTCCAGCCCCGGATCCGTCGCCGAGATTATTGTTTGCAATATATGCTCCGATACGTCCGAGAAAGACATTTACATAATCGGGTCTTGCAACTCTGGTTACAAGTACGTTTTCGCGCGCACTGAAACCCAGTGTAAAATTAATTTTCACGCCCGAATCCTTGAGAAGCCTTGCACCTATCAATCCTTCAGCAGTATACGGAACCTTTACAATAAACTGCTCAGGGCATATTTCATGAAATCGCCTCCCATAATACTGAATTGCCTTAATATCATGCGCGGTGTCAGTATGCAATTCAACACTTACATATCCGCCAAACTTTGAAGCCAGGCGAAGTCCGTGGCGGGCATTCAGTATAAATGCAATTTCCTTCACCCTTTCTTCGGGGGGCAGATCCCTGACAATGCTCTTTGCTTCGCTGATAAAGATGTCATAAATGCCCTTCTGTATCTCTTTATTGAGCAACGTATTATTAGTTGTCAGAGCACTCATTTCAGCCGACCAGTTAGCTTCAGCTTCCTCCATGTCACCGGTATCCAGCCATAACTCAGTCCCTGTATTCAGAAGCGATTCCCAAAATGGGTCCCTTTTCCCTGTAACGTGCCTTTCACTGATGTTCTTCCAGACAAAGTCACTAATTCTTGTATTGAGATCAGCCATTTTATTAATTATTATTTAAATTTATGAAAATTCATTTATCAATATCGACGAATCATTTATGAACCGCATAGCAATTTCATTAATTAATTTGTCGCAAAAGTAACGAATTTATCAATCGGAATTATTGAAAATCTTTAGCTTTGCGAATTCCATATACTTATTATTTTGCAAATGAAAACAACCCTGATATCATATTTATTATTCATCACTGCCGCTCTTAACGGTCAGATAAAATTCGACAATTATTTTACAGACAAGGTTTTAAGGTATGACTTCATGTTCGCAGGCAATAGCCAGAACACTACTGTCTATCCTGCAGGGATGAAGGAGGAGCCTTTCTGGGCGGGTTCAAAAATTAACCTTACAGATCCTTTCGGATACGGGAATTTCAGATATGAAGTTTTTGATGAAGCCTCAAATGTTCTTATTTATTCCAGAGGATTCAGTTCTCTTTTCCAGGAATGGCAGACTACAGCCGAAGCCAAAACAATTTCAAGATGCTTTTATGAAGTGGCTACGATGCCATTCCCAAAGAGCAAAATAAAGCTTGTTATAAGCGGAAGAATACGTGACGGATCTTTCAAAATTCTATATGAAACAAAAATTGATCCTTCCGATTACTTTATCAGAAAAGAAAAACCGGTAAACGTCAATACTTCTGAGATCAAAAAAGGCGGAGATCCGGTAACATCAGTTGACCTTGCCTTTATAGCCGAGGGATACACGGCAGATGAAATGGATAAATTCCATGAGGATATAAAGAAGATGACTGACGTTCTCTTTTCTGAAGAGCCTTACCTCGATTTTGAAAAAAAATTCAATATCTGGGCGGTTGACGCAGTTTCACAGGAATCAGGCACAGATATCCCGGGTGAGGGAATTTATGTGAATAGCGCTTTGAATTCCAGTTTTTACACATTCGACCTTGACCGGTATCTGACCACTCAGGACATAAAATCGGTTAATGATTATGCCGCAGCTGTTCCCCATGATGTTATAGTCGTTCTCATAAACAGTAACAGGTATGGAGGCGGAGGTGTATATAACTATTACAGTGGCACAACCACCGGTCATCTGCTTTCACAAAAGGTTTTCATGCATGAATTTGGCCATGGATTTGCCGGACTTGCCGACGAATACTATTCATCAACTGTTGCTTATGAGGAGTTTTATCCCCTGGATGTGGAACCATGGGAACCCAATATTACAACACTGGTTGATTTCAACTCCAAATGGAAAAAATTACTCACAAAGGAAATTCCTGTCCCGACACCGGCAGAAGAGAAATATGAGAATGCAACAGGGGTGTTCGAAGGCGGCGGCTATTCGGAAAAAGGAATCTACCGCCCGCAGATGGACTGCCGTATGAAAAGCAACAGTCAGAAAGGGTTCTGTACAGTCTGCCAGTATGCCATAAAAGAGATGATAGAATTTTATACAAAATAAGGTCACTGCAGATTCCTGTGTGGCAGAAATCCCCCGCCCCCAGAATGGGGCAGAGGATGAGTAAAGAAAGGAATGAAAATTATTTGGTTTTTCTGTCTATAAGATAATACAAAACAAGACTCAGTCCGCCAAAGAACAGGATCATAGATGGATAATTTGCCCCCTCATTCAGAACTCCTGCATCTGATAACAATGCTCCTACTATTATACCAAGTGCCACGCCCATGAATAGCATACCTATCTTAAGCGTGAATTTCCCCCAGTTGACACCGGACCTGCCATTTTCTTTACCGGTGTTAAAAAGAGAAGCGTCCGCCCCCTTATCGATTAAGGCAAGTCTCTCTTTATGACGTGTGGTAAAGTAAACATACATCATTCCGAAAACTGCTGCAAAAAATGCAATGAATGTAATTGCTGCTTCCATTTTGTTAATTATTTATTGGTTAAAAACTCATATTTATCCTTTAGACACATAGATGAATGGTCCGGTTACAAAAATATCATGCCGGTTTAAAGAAAAATGAGTTTTCTGGCATACCTTTAAGTTCTATGCTTTGTAAATTTGCATAAAAAAGGAGTTTTGTCACATAATGGAAGCATAGCTTTAAAAATCCGGGATCTTTGACATTACCTTCTTACCGGCCTCTGAAAAGTGTTATTGATTATTTTACTAATTCCCATTTATTCCCAGCAAAAAAAGTGTCTCTGTTTGTAACCATTTCGTAATTTTAACCGTCAAATGGTCAAAGTGAGTAACAAACCTGACATATTGTATTATATAGATCAAGTGCTGGCTGGTAACATAAACGCTTTCAGCCATATTGTTGACTTGCATAAGGATAAGGCATTTAATCTCGCATTAAGAATTTGTTGCTGCAGGGAAGAGGCGGAAGAGATTACTCAGGATTCGTTTCTTAAGGTCTACAGGGCCCTGGGCAATTTTCAGAGGAAAAGCAGCTTTTCCACATGGCTTTACAGGATAGTTTATAATACTGCTGTCTCTTATATTAGGCTAAAGAAAAGAAAAGTGCTTTCACTGGAAGATTTTCCGGCCGATGCGGCCGATTTTTTAAGTACAGGCACATCCGAAGAGGAAGCCGAGACCGAATACAGGAAATCGTTGCTTAATTTTGCCTTCCTTAAGATCAGCGAGGAGGAAAGGAGCCTGATAACACTGCACTATTATGAAGAAATGAGTACCGATGAAATATCAGATATTACCGGAATAAGCAAATCGAATGTGAAGGTGAAGCTTTTCAGGGCGCGACAGAAGATGATGCAGGTAATTGGAAATTCAGAAAATAAAAGAGTAATGCCATATGAGTACACAGGAAGAATATAACGACAGGCTTTTAAGGGAATATTTAAATCCCAAAATGAATGAAAAAGCACCGGATGGGTTTACCTTGAATGTCATGAGCAGGGTGCGTATGGAGCCTAAACCGGTAAGGCATAGGCATCACTATCTTTCAGGATACTCTGTCCCGCTAATTTCACTGCTGGTAACGGCTGTACTGGCTGTTACTGCTTTGCTGCTTCCGGCTGCGAACACAGAACTACCAGGCAATCAATGGATATCAATCGTCAGACATCTGATCATACCTGCTACCAAAATAAATCTGGATCACCTGGTTGATTTTAATCTGCCCGGATATTTACCCTATTTATTCGTATGCCTGCTGTTTCTCGCCTTTTTTGACAGGGGACTGAACCTGTTTTTTCACAGGGGAAAATAACCTTTCTATAAACCCCTGACTATTGAATTTAGCCCCTTTGAGTTCAGTGACTTGCACATTGCATTCATGACCTCTGTAATGCCTAGTTTAACTTCGCAGCTTCCCTTGAAGTGCACAATGAGGGCGCATTGCTCAGCCTGCACGGCGTCGTGCCCGCAAACTTCCACAAGAGACTTAATGACATGATCAAATGTATTGATTTCGTCATTATATAAAATGAGGCTGCTGGAAGCTCCGTCTCTTTTCAGTTTGTCATCCCTATGTAATGTACGCTCCTTCATCAGAGATTATTAAAAAGTTGCCGCGCCGTATCAACAGGTACCTCTTTGTTACCCAGCCAGGCAACAACTTTAGCTCCCCTGTAATTATTCCTGACCAACAGATCGGCATATTCTGCTGCGCTTTCAAAAGTAATAAATTTTCCAATCAGATAAACATAATTACCGTCAGCCAGGTGGACAATATCAAATCCGTTGTTTCCTGACAGTGATCGCAATGTTTCAACTGCATCTGGCTTCATCGGTTTTAAGGACCTGGCCACCTCTACCCGGAATGAAAGTGTAGGAGGAAGAGTATCAGCAGGTATTGTGGACTGTGTCTCTTCAAACAAAGGTTTTGAGCCCCATTCATTCTCCAGTACGGCGGCTCTGTCGGATGATACAGCCTTATTATCCGCCTGGGCAACAATAAAAGCGTCCCTGAAGCCGGTCTCCTTAACCTTCAGCAGAGCTTTTTTTGCATCCGATGACTTGCGGAATAAACCTGCATAATAGTTTGTCTTGTCGGTCCCGGGTACTTTTAAACCATAAACGGGGGTTATTCCCTTAAAAACTGAAGGAGCAACAGGATTTCGGAATACTGCCAGTTGAATGCGATAAATAAGGCCTGCAGGTAATTTGGGATCTATTTTGATCTTCTCATCCGGATAGGCTGCATCCCCGGGAAGGACTTCAAACTGAGAAAAAATTGCTGTAGCCCTGACAGTTACACTTGCCACTTTCTGCTCAGTACCGGTCTTGACCGGAGCTTCTTTGACAACTGTTGTTTCTTCTTTATGTGCAGGCTCCCTGGGGGCAGCCTTCGGAATAGTATCAGTCTTGGGCAATGGTACGTCAACTCCGGGATTCATCTTCGCCTGTGCCTCATTGTACTTCATATCAGCAGATTTCTGGTAACTTGCTGCAAGTATTTCATTTTGCGAGATTTTCATTTTCTGTGCTGATTGTTCGGCTTCCGGAATGTTTCCCAGTTGCCTTTTCTGTTCTTCTGCAAGCAGATTCAGTGAATCCGCTTTGTACTGCAACCGGAGCGCTTCATCCAGTACCTTTTCGTATTCCTGCGGCAGAGGGGTTTTTCCCCGGATCTCCTTACCTGCTGGTTTTGTCGCGCTGTTCCCGGCAGTAGCAGGTTCAACCTTTCCTACAGTTTCAGGTTTTATGACCGCAGCCGATGCTGTTGTTGATCTGACTTCAGTATCTTCAATCATGCCTTTCTTATTCTCACACTCCTGGATATATCCTGCCACATCCTGCTCTCTGGCCGCCTTTTTCCCTACCTGATCGGTATACTGAGAATATGACGATATCGCCTCAGCGAACATCCCTGACATCTGCTGAGCCCTTCCCAGGTAGAAAACGGCATCGTCGGGCAGGGATCGTACAACCGAGGCCCCATTGACCGATTGCTGCAGCAGGGTCAGCGCTTCCGAAGGATCTTTCTTCATCAGGACGAGACAGGCTCCGGAATAATACTTATACAACGGATCTTTCGGATATTTCCGGAGCAACGATCTGAAATCATTATATGCCTGCTCATAATTCCCTTTGGTGAACTCATCTATGGAAGACTGGCGTGTAGCGGTAGTCTGACCGCTCAGGACAAATATATTCAGATTTGAAAATACTGCAACCACCATCACCATTAAGGTGGCTTTCAATTGCCGTCCTATAATATCACATACTCTATATTTCTTCACAAACACCTGTTTTTCAATATTCTGGCAAATAATATCATTTCACCCAAGGATGATTTGTGTTAATAACAAATCCATACTTTCTTGCATAAAACAATTCAAACTTCGTAAATTTACCCATAATAACAAAATAATTAATCGATGACACAATTAAAAGAAGGATCTAAAGCTCCCTATTTTGAAGGTATTGATCAAAATGGCAATACAATTAAACTGACTGATTTTGCCGGCAGAAAGGTAGTCTTATATTTCTATCCGAAAGACAATACTCCGGGGTGCACTGCTGAAGCATGCAATCTGCGTGATAACTACGATTCATTGCTTAAACAGGGTTTTGCCGTGATAGGTGTGAGCCCCGACAGTGAAAAATCACACCTGGGCTTTGCAGGAAAATTTTCCCTCCCCTTTCCGCTTATCGCCGACACCTCAAAAAAGATTTTGAATGACTATGGGGTATGGGGCGAGAAAAAAAATTATGGTAAAACTTACATGGGAGTAATAAGGACGACATTCATCATAGATGAAAAGGGAATGATCGGAAAAATCATCGGGAAGGTCAATACTGACGGCCATACGGAGCAGATTTTCAGTTTGTATAAATAATAAACCCAATAATATGAACATTGAACGCAAAGAAATAAACAAGGAGAAGCTTAAAGCCCTTGAAGTTACTCTTGGGAAGATTGAGAAGGACTTTGGCAAGGGGACCATTATGAAGCTTGGAGACCATGCCATAGATAATGTACAGGTCATTTCTTCAGGGTCGATCGGACTCGACGCTGCCCTGGGTATCGGCGGTTTGCCAAGAGGAAGGGTGATAGAGATATACGGACCTGAAGCATCGGGAAAAACAACACTTGCAATACATGCCATCGCAGAAGCCCAGAAAAATGGGGGAATTGCTGCTATAATTGATGCTGAGCACACATTCGACCGTAATTACGCAGAAAAACTGGGAGTAGATGTCGAAAATCTTCTTATTTCCCAGCCCGATAATGGAGAACAGGCTCTGGAAATAACCGACAACCTCATAAGATCAGGAGCGTTGGACATTATCGTCATAGACTCTGTGGCTGCCCTGACCCCAAAAGCTGAAATAGAAGGCGAAATGGGCGATTCCAAAATGGGCCTTCAGGCAAGGCTGATGTCACAGGCATTGAGGAAACTCACAGCAAATATTAACAAGACCAATACCTCTTGTGTCTTTATCAATCAGCTCAGGGACAAAATAGGCGTTGTGTTCGGCAACCCCGAAACAACGACCGGTGGAAATGCACTGAAGTTCTATGCTTCTGTCAGACTCGATATACGCAGGACCAATCAGATAAAGGATGGCGAAGAGATTGTAGGAAGCAGGACAAGGGTAAAAATTGTCAAGAATAAACTTGCTCCCCCATTTAGAAAAGCTGATTTTGACATTCTTTACGGCGAGGGAATATCCCAGGCTGGTGAAATTGTTGATCTGGGCGTCGACTTTGATATTATCAAAAAGAGTGGCTCATGGTTCAGTTACGGGGACACTAAACTCGGACAGGGGCGTGATGCCGTAAAACAAATACTCAGAGACAATCCCGAATTGTACGATGAGCTGAAAAACAAGGTAGCCGATGCGCTGAAAAAATAACAGGTCAATATTTAACCAAACTATCATGAAAAGATATCTTCTCCCGGTATTTCTTCCTCTGTTTCTGTTGTCCGGATCGTGCAAACAGGTTATCCAGCCTGCTCCTGATTCAGCCCTTCAATTCAATAACCAGCTTACCGATGCTGAGAAAACCGCCGGATTGATGACGCCTGAATTAATGTGGAAATTCAGACGGCTGGGAACTTTTTCACTCTCCCCCAATGGTGCATACATTTTATATACTGTAACTGATATTGATCTCGGGAGTGAGGCAAAGAGAACAAATATTTATAAACTTTCCACATCCGGAGGAGATCCTGTACAGCTTACATCCGGAGGCGGATCTTCCCCCCAGTGGTACAATGAGGGGAAATCAATAGCATTCATCAATGGGGATCATTTGTACAGCATGAATGATGATGGTTCGGAACAGAAAATAATATCGGGGATGACTGATTTTGAGATCTATAATATATCACCCACAGATAATAAGATCTACTTTACAAGGAGAGTCAAGCTTGATCAGACCGCCAATGAAAAATATAATCTGCCCAGGGCCAGGGTACGTATAATAAATGACCTTATGTACAGGCATTGGAATAAATGGAGTGATTTTTCGTACAGCCATATATTTGTTGCAGACTTCGACGGGAAAAACGTGTCGGGTGCCAGTGATATTATGGAAGGAAAGAGGTACGAATCACCTGATTCGCCATACTTTGAGGAGAGCGCTATTTCCTGGAGCCCTGATGGCAGGAAAATAGCTTACACATCGAAGAAGATGACCGGTCTGGCTTATGCAAAAAGCACTAATACAGATATTTACCTGTACGACATCGACTCAGGGAAAGAGATCAACATAAGCAAGGGGAACATGGGATATGACAGAAATCCCGTATTCTCGCCCGATGGTTCTATGATTGCATGGCAAAGCATGGAAAGGGACGGATATGAATCAGATCTGGACCGGCTGTTTGTTTATGATATGAAAGAGGTCAAGCGAACCTGGATAACCAAAGGTTGGGACTTTGATGTTGAAAATCTCACATGGGCCGATAACAGCAATATTTACTTTACCTGCGCTTATCTCGGGACCGAACAGATCTTTAAAACCAATATCCGTGACAAGGGGGTGGAAAAAGTTACAGAAGGGGTACATGATATGGGGCCACTGAATATCAAATCAGGCATTCTTGCTTCAGGTATTGTATCGATGTCAATGGCTCCCGAGATCTCGGTTGTCGACATGTCCAACGGCCTCATAACCCAGGTAAGCGACATAAATAATGAAATTTATCAGGCTATCCGTATGGGAAAGGTTGAGGAGAGATATATTAAGACCAGGGATCACAAAGATCTGCAGATGTGGATAATATATCCGCCTGATTTTGATCCTTCAAAAAAATATCCTGCCCTTCTGTATTGCAAGGGAGGTCCTCAGGGAGCACTTGGACAGAGTTGGTCATACAGATGGAACTACCAGATGATGGCGGCTAAAGGATATATTATTATTGCGCCGAACAGAAGAGGTGATTCCGGGTTCGGACAAGCCTGGAAAGAAGAGATCTCCGGTGATTATGGGGGAGCTAATATACAGGATTACCTGGATGCTACCGATTCCATGGCAAAAGAACCATTTGTAGATGCAACAAGGCTGGGTGCTGTAGGAGCAAGTTATGGCGGATTTTCAGTTTTTTATCTTGCGGGAATGCATGGAAAGAGATTCAAGGCATTTATAGCACATTGCGGTATGTTCGATTTCACAAGCTGGTATGGATCTACTGATGAACTATGGTTTCCTGACAAGGATATAGAGGGTCCCTACTGGAATAAGCCCAAAAGCTATGCTTTCTCACCCCACCTGATGGTTGAGAAGTGGGACACTCCGATCCTTATCATCACTGGTGCCAATGATTTCAGGATACCCTATACACAAAGCATGGAGGCTTTTCAGGCCGCACAGTTAATGGGCATTCCAAGCAGGCTGCTTTTTTTCGAGGATGAATACCATTTTGTTACTAAACCTCAGAATGCGGTGATATGGCAACATGAATTCTTTGAGTGGCTCGATACTTATCTGAAATAAATTATCCGGGACTGTTATTAGAGTCAGAACCCAATAACGTCATAACCCGCTTAACTTTTTCCTTCAAAGGCATTGATCCGTTAAGCCAGTTTATGCTGATACCTTTTTTCTCCATGCCGCGAAACCATGTCATCTGCCTCTTTGCAAACTGATGTATGGCAATTTCAAGATCCGTCACCATTTTTTCGTATGACATCCTACCGGTAAGATAAAGGGTGATAAATTTATATTCAAGTCCGTAATAGATCAGAACTTCAGATTTTACGCCCCGTTCTAAAAGACCTCTGACTTCATCCAGCATGCCTTCATCAAGTCGCTGCCTGAGCCTGTTTGAGATATTTGTGCGCCGCTCTTCCCTGTCTGGCAGGATCCCAACAACCAATGATCTGATCCTGGGAAATTTGCTCACACTTCTGTCCTTATTCTGATTGTAATGTTCAATTTCAATCGCTCTGATCACTCTTTTTTTTGTATCAATATCCGTTGTATTGTGAAGATTTTTGTAAGTTGACAGGATCCCGATCAACTCCTCCATCGTCTTCTTTTCCAGGTTACTCCTCAGTCCGCTGTCAGGAGGCACTTCCACCATCTTGTATCCTGAAATGATACTGTCGGTGTACATTCCGGATCCACCGCACACAACCGGGAAAACCCCCCGTTCCATAAGTTCTGTATATGTTCTTACAAAATCACTCTGGTACTCGAACACATTATATTTATATCCGGGGTCGACAATATCGATAAGGTGGCAGGGCACTCGTTTGCCCTCAATGAAGTAATCCTCATAGTCCTTCCCGGTACCAATATCCATTCCCCGGTAAACCTGCCGGGAATCAGCACTAATGATCTCACCTTCAATTTCATTGGCTACTGCCACAGCCAGTGAGGTCTTACCTGAGGCAGTGGGCCCTGTTATTATTAGCAGGTCATAATGTGATATTAATTCCACAACTGCTTTATTAATGAATCGGTAGGTAAAAGCAAATTACCATAAATTTAGTTAATTTTGCCGCACATTCTAAAATCTTTTCCTATGTACTTCTATTTTCCCTTTTATACCAATAAAAAAAGAGCAATTTTTTCCAAATGGGTAGATGAGAGGTATCATTACTAATTTTGTATAATCATTGAATATGAAGGGCGGCAAGGGAGATATTGTGATCAGGAATAAAAAGGCTTCTCACGATTATGAGTTCCTGGAAAAGTTCATTGCCGGAATAAAGCTCTCGGGTACAGAAATTAAGTCAATCAGACTTGGAAAAGCATCGATACCTGACTCCTACTGTTTTTTCAATAATGGAGAATTGTTTATCAGGGGCATGCACATTGCCGAATATTGGTGGGGAAATCTGAATAATCATGATCCTTTCCGTGAGCGGAAGCTCTTGCTGACCAAACGGGAATTGAGAAAAATTGACAGGAAAGTTAAAGAGTCTGGTTTAACGATTATTGTGATAAAAGTCTTCATAAACGACAGGGGTCTGGCAAAAGCCGAGATAGCAATTTCGAAGGGAAAGAAGGAATACGACAAGCGTGAGACCCTCAGAAGAAAAGATGCATCCCGTGAGATGGACAGGATGCGCAAAGTGTAACTAGAAGTTAGGGCTGAGAAGGTACCTTTTATAGAATCTGACTATATTATCTACAGCATCATCAGCTGTATCCACAAGGGTAAACAGATTTAAATCATCGGGTGCTATATTGTGTTCCTCCGACAACATTGCCTCCTTTATCCAATCAATAAGTCCACCCCAGTATTTTTGCCCCACCAGGATGATTGGAAATTTTCCGATTTTTTTGGTTTGAATCAGGGTGAGAGCCTCGAACAATTCATCGAAGGTTCCGAATCCTCCGGGCAATACAATAAAGCCCTGTGCATATTTCATGAACATCAGTTTCCTGACAAAGAAATGGTCGAAGGTTATCAGTTTGTCAGGATCAATATATGGATTCGGCCTCTGCTCGAAAGGCAGATCAATATTGATGCCGACAGATTTACCCTTGCCACGTTCGGCACCTTTATTGGCTGCTTCCATTATTCCCGGACCACCACCGGTAATAATTCCGTAGCCGTTTTGCGTAAGCTTGTAAGCAATCTCTTCCGCAAGCTTGTAATATTTGGCATTATAGTGGGTTCTGGCCGAGCCAAAAATAGATACACAGGGCCCGATTCTTGAAAGTTTCTCGAATCCTTCAACAAGTTCCGAAATAATTTTGAACACACGCCACGAGTCGGTAATATGTATCTCATTCCATGTTTTCTGCTCAAAAGCATCCTTAATAAGGTCAGCCGGTTTCTCCATATCTGTTTCTGAATTAAATAATTCCTCCAAATATAATTAAATTCTTATGTGTTAAGCTCAGCTTTAAGATAAATACCGGTATAGCTATCCCTGCATCTTGACAGCTGTTCGGGCGAGCCTGAAAAAAGGATTTTTCCTCCTGCCTTTCCACCCTCTTTTCCCAGATCAATTACATGATCGGCCATTTTGATGACATCAAGGTTGTGTTCAATAACGATTACTGTATTTCCCCTGTCCACCAACTTATTGAGCACATCCAGCAGCACACGCACATCTTCAAAGTGCAATCCCGTGGTTGGCTCATCCAGGATATAGACTGTTTTCCCGGTATCTCTTCTGGCAAGCTCGGTCGCCAGCTTTACGCGCTGAGCTTCACCTCCCGAAAGGGTTGTCGACTGCTGGCCCAGTCTGATATATCCAAGCCCGACATCCTGGAGTGTTTTAATTTTATGATAAATAGAGGGCACATTCGAGAAGAATTCGACTGCATTTTTTACGGTCATTTCAAGCACATCACTGATAGACTGTCCTTTATATTTCACTTCAAGCGTTTCCCTGTTATACCGTTTCCCGTTGCATTCATTGCAGTGAACATATACATCAGGAAGGAAATTCATCTCGATTGTCTTCATCCCTGCTCCCTCGCATCCTTCGCAACGGCCCCCTTTGACATTGAATGAAAACCTTCCCGCTCCGAATCCCCTGATCCTGGCTTCGGTAGTCTGTTCAAAAAGCTTCCTTATATCAGTAAATACCCCTGTATAAGTTGCAGGATTCGACCTGGGAGTTTTACCTATGGGCGACTGGCTTACCTCTATCACCTTATCGATGTTCTCAAGACCGATTAACTCTTTAAAAGGCAGCGGTACTTTACCGGCCCCATGAAACTTCTTCGCCAGGGCGGGGTGAAGTGTCTGGTTTATTAGAGATGATTTACCACTTCCCGACACTCCGGTAACACATATCAGTGTTCCCAGCGGAAGGCTGACATCAACATTATTAAGGTTATGACCCGAGGCGCCTGTGAGCACAAGGAATTTTCCGTTGCCCGTTCTCCTGACATCCGGGATTTTAAATTTTCTGGTATTATTCAGATAAGAGGATGTGAGTGTTTTTTGCTTTAGCAGCTGTGTGGGGTTACCATGCGCAACAACAAGTCCTCCATGACGACCGGCACCCGGTCCCATGTCCACCACATAGTCAGCCGACAGGATCATCTCCCTGTCATGCTCGACAACAATTACTGAATTGCCGGCATCACGAAGCTGTTTCAATGCAGCGATCAGCCTCCTGTTATCGCGCTGATGAAGGCCGATGCTCGGTTCATCGAGGATATAAAGAACATTGACAAGCCTGGAGCCAATCTGTGTAGCCAGCCTGATACGCTGACTCTCGCCCCCTGAAAGTGTCTTCGCTCCTCTGCTAAGGGAGAGATATTCCAATCCGACCTCCAGAAGAAAACCCAGTCTGGGCCTTATCTCCTTAAGGATCTCAGCAGCTATCATTTTCTGTCTTGAATTCATCCTCTCCTCAACGTCACTCAGGAATGCAGAAAGCTCCCTGATATCCATTGCTGAAAGTTCCCCGATGTTCCTGCCATCGATTCTGAAGAAAAGTGATTCCTTCTTCAGCCTCGTTCCGTTGCATTCAGGACAGACATCATACTGCACATACTGGTCCCTGATTCGAGTACTACCCTTCTTCCCGTTGACAATCTCCAGATTACCCACGAAGTTTACCACACCCTCGAATGTCAAAAAATAATTGGAGGTCATTCCCAGAGGGGTATTGGAAAGCTTCAATACCTCATCAGAGCCGTAAAGGACCTTTTGCAGCGCCTCTTCAGGGATATCCTTTATCGGTGTATCCAGAGTAAATCCGCTTTTTTCACCGATTGCCTCTATCTGCCAGAAAATCCAGATGTTCCTGTACTTCCCAAGTGGTTCGATACCTCCTTTTCTTATGCTGAGTTCCCTGTCAGGGATCAGTTTCTCCTCATCAATACTGGAAATTTCACCAAGCCCGTTGCAGTGAGGACATGCTCCCTGGGGTGAGTTAAAAGAAAAGGTATGGGGTGCAGGCTCGTCGTATGACAGTCCGGTAACAGGACACATCAGATGACGACTGAAAAAGCGGGGTTCATTGTTCGAAGCATCGAGTACCATCATTATGCCGTCTCCCTGGTCGAGCGACATGAGGACTGAGTCATAAAGCCTCTTGTCCGATATTTCTCCAACGACGAATTTATCTATCACAAGCTCAATATTGTGGGTCTTATATCGGTCGAGCTTCATCCCGTGAACGATTTCCCTGATTTCACCATCGATTCTCACATTCAGGAACCCTTTCCTCCTGAGCTGCTCAAACAACTCTTTATAATGGCCCTTCCTTCCCTTTACCACAGGCGAAAGAAAATAGACTTTTTTTCCTGAAAACATGCTCTTTACGAGTTCAAGAATCTGATCATCCGTGTATTTCACCATCTTCTCTCCCGACAAATAGGAATAAGCATCGGAAGCCCGCGCATACAAAAGCCTCAGGAAATCATATATTTCGGTAATCGTACCGACAGTTGAACGGGGGTTCTTGTTTGATGTCTTTTGCTCAATTGAAATTACAGGACTCAACCCGGTTATTTTATCGACATCAGGACGTTCCATCCCACCAAGAAACTGGCGTGCATAGGCAGAGAGAGTCTCCATATAACGCCTTTGGCCCTCTGCATAAATTGTATCGAATGCAAGAGATGATTTTCCACTGCCGCTCAGGCCGGTAATAACTACCAGCTTATTTCGGGGAATGGTCACATCAATATTTTGCAGATTATGAACTCGTGCTCCGAGAACATTTATTTCTTCGTTCATTTCAAATCTTCCTTGTCAAAAGATTCGCTTTCGGTTTCTGATCTTTCTATATTTCTCATCCCTTCGGCCGGGATCTTTATATTGTATTCCTTATTGGGCTTTGCCTTAAGATAAGGCTTCCTTAGCCATGGATTCAAA
Source organism: uncultured Bacteroidales bacterium (assembly GCA_963789465.1). Taxonomy (GTDB): domain Bacteria; phylum Bacteroidota; class Bacteroidia; order Bacteroidales; family VadinHA17; genus LD21. Next base: position 402,247 of record CAWBLL010000009.1, on the reverse strand, counting down.
AACTTCAGCATTTTATAATTTGTACCGAATTTTTCTGCAAAAGCAGACATATCGGTAATTGCACTATCCACTTTTACATTGAAATAATTCAATTGAGAATACAGATCTTCCTTCCCTATATCAAAACCAAAATTTCCAGGGTCTGTAATGATCAGTTTATAGGCAACTACTCTGAAAATGTATCTGGCTGTTTCTTCTGAAAGGAGAAGATCATAATAGTTATTCTGATGCTGTATGCCGATCTGTTCATCCACTCCGGCCCTGCCACCGTTATACGAAGCAGCAGTAAGTGTCCAGTTGCCGTATTTTTGATACGATTTAAGAAAGTATTCGCATGCGAACCTGGTCGACTTTTCGATATCATATCTTTCATCTACAACCTGATCGATCTCCATCCCTTCTTCTTTTCCTGTCTGTGGCATTATCTGCCAGAAACCTGTTGCACCTGCAGGTGATACCATATTGGTATATTCACTTTCGGCAGCAACAAGATATTTGAAATCATCGGGGACATTATATTCCTCAAGGATTTTCTCTATCATTGGCAGGTACCTGTTGGCTTTCTTGATTATTAGAATTGTTGAGGAGTGTCTGTAGGCACTAATGAGGATCTCACGCTCAAGGCTTTCCCTGGTATCGAAATTTCCTAAAGGCATCTTTTCACCTGCAAAAGTGACTTCATCAGGCAGCTTGAAAGATTTTATGGTGTACTCACTTAATGATTGTCCGGCCACAGCAGGTTGATTGTCTCCGCTCCCCATAAAACCCTGCGTGATCCCGAATATAAATATTACTGCAACTACCAGGCCAAGAGCCATTACCGCTGTCTTTCTGTTGGGAATTGTCATATTCAGCATTCAATTAAAAAATAAATGCAAAGGTAGCATTTTTATGCCTGAAAATCTGGTCAGGCTTATGTTAAATGAGATATGACACGACTAAAATTCCGGGCAAAACTGTGGCAGCAGTTTGTTAACAGTCAAGTATAGTGATCGGCGGATGTCAGAACTTATAGGAGATTCCCGAGAAGATACCGAAGGAATATGGATGAAAATGTGAACCTGCAACATTATTGAAATTATTCATATAATATCTGAAAGTAGGTTCCAGGTTAAGGGAAAGTTTATTGGAGATGTTATATTCCATACCCATTCCCAGGGAACTGCTTAGTGAAAACATATTAATGCCTTCAGTGGTTCCAATCATATATTTGTTGCCGTCAACAACTGTATAGACGGAATTATTGACCAGGAAGTTGTACGAAAATCCACCGATAAGGTTAAAGTCAACGGTTCTGTCGATAAATTTATATTTCAGGAAGACCGGCAGCTCAAGGTAGCTGAAATTCTGCCTCATTGTGTTATTGATATAATCGAGGCTGGCTTTCTGTGGGTCAAAAACATCCTTGTTAAAGCTCGTTATCAACCTTTCACTGCTTCCATCAGCAAACAAAAAGACATCTGAATTATTTGTCACTACATTCCCATTTGTTGTCAGCACCTCAAAATTATGGTCTCCTTTGGTATTGTCATACTTATTAAAACCTGAGAATGAATTTATCCCGTTCACATCCTGCCCGACGGACGAGTAGAACAGACCCGACTGGATACTGAATCTCTTATTCAGGTTATAGGTGAGAGCTACTCCGCCTGAGTATGAAAAGACAGCTTGTTCGGAAGCCTGCAACTGTTGTGAGAGTTCATCGGAACCGGTATTGAACTTACCGTAATAGGTCGGTGTTGCCAGTGCAGCAATCGACCAGTGTGAGTTCTTGTCTGATGTATTTTCGTCAACCAGGTAATCACGGTAATCTGTTGTGACATTAACGATTGGCAGGATCTCTTTCTCAGTTTTTGTTAAGGCGCTCTGATGATGAATTGTATTATCCAGGGATGCTGTCTTTAAAGGAAGTTTCAGGTTTGTCTCTGGTATTATCATAGCGCTGGAAGGAAGACTGATATTGGCAGGTGCAGCAGAATAAATCTCAGTTGCATCTCTTACGGGTGTCTGCACAATTCTGGCTTTTTGCGATACTGATTTCTTTTTTGTGAACTGAGGACTGGCATTCATTCTATTCAAAGGGGATGATGATTCCTCATTTAAGGCCATTACCCCGGGATCGGTCATGAAGGCCTTATTTCCTGTCCATAGGTAAGCTAAGAGGCTCATAGTTACAGCTATAGCGAGGAATGCAGCGGCGCGAAGGAGATAGACCGGTCTTCTTCTCCTTGTCAGTCTGCCATTAATGCTGTTCCAGACATCTGACGGAGGCAGTACCTCATAATCCTTCAGGCCGTTTCTGAAAGCCAGATCAATATTGGCCTTTCTCTCATCCATTTGCAATCTTCTTCTTAAGTCCTGTGAATGATCCTACCCGTTTCTGAAGGATCGATCTTGCCCTTGAAAGGTTTGATTTTGATGTTCCTTCAGATATGTTGATCATTTCACCTATCTCTTTATGTGAATATCCTTCAATCGCATACAGGTTGAATACCATCCTGTATTTAGGGGGCAGTTCCCTTATAATGTCAAGCAGGTCAGCTGCCTCTAATCCTGCATAATCCTGGTTGTCGGGCTCTGCATCGGGTTCCGGCATCTGGTCAATATCTTCAACTCTGTACAGATTGTTTCTGTTTCTGAATTTCTCCAGGGCTGTATTGACTGTAATACGGCGAATCCATCCTTCGAAGGAACCCTCGTACTTGTAACTTGCAAGATTCTCAAAGATCTTAATAAACCCTTCCTGCAGAATATCCCTCGCCTCTTCGTTATTAGCCGAATACTGAAGACAAACAGCATATAGCTTTGCTGCATGCCTACGGTACAGAAGTTCCTGATCCCTCCTGTTCCCGGCAAGACAACCATTTATTATTTCTTTAATCTCTGACAAGCCTTTCTACGGTTAGAGATTATAAAAATAAAAAATAATTATCTCAAATACCAACAACTATTCAAGAGATTGATGCTATTAATTAAAAAAAGGTTGCGTGTGATATGGCTAAATATGTATTACTTCTCCATAGGCTGCGGCAGCGGCTTCCATAATAGCTTCTGACATTGTAGGATGTGGATGTACTGCTTTTATGATCTCATGTCCCGTTGTTTCCAGTTTTCTTGCAACAATTATCTCAGCAATCATTTCCGTTACATTGGCACCTATCATGTGAGCTCCCAGCAATTCACCGTATTTTGAATCAAAAATAAGCTTTATAAAGCCTTCCTTTGCACCTGCTGCACTCGCTTTCCCGGAGGCACTATATGGAAATTTACCGACTCGTATATCATAACCTGCTTCCTTCGCAGCAGCTTCGGTCATACCACAGGATGCTATTTCAGGACTTGTGTATGTACAGGCCGGCAAGTTACCGTAATCAATGGGTGAAGGGTCACCACCGGCTATTTTTTCGACGCAGGTAATACCCTCTGCTGACGCAACATGCGCGAGTGCAGGACCATGAACAATATCACCGATGGCAAAAATGCCGGGAACGGATGTCCCGTAAAAGTCATCAACCTCTATTTTGCCATTTTTTGTTTTTACCCCAGCCTCTTCAAGTCCAACATTCCCGATATTAGGGGTCACTCCTACTGCAGACAAAACTATATCTGTTTCTATTATCTCATTCCCTTTGGGTGTTTTGACCGTTACAATGCATTTATCTCCTGAGGTATCAACAGATTCTACCGAAGAACCGGTCATAATCTTCATCTTCATTTTTTTAAAGGATCTCTCCAGCTGTTTTGAAACTTCTTCATCCTCATTAGGAACAATCCTTGGCAGGAATTCAATCAGGGTTATATCTGTCCCTATCGTCTGATAAAAGCTTGCAAATTCGCTGCCAATGGCACCCGAACCGACAACCACCATGGATCCTGGTTGTTCCGGCAGGGTCATTGCTTCCCTGTATCCAATGATCTTCTTCCCATCCTGTTTAAGGTTCGGAAGTTCCTTCGACCTTGCCCCGGTAGCTACGATGATATTTTTGGCTGTATAGCTCTTCCTGTTGCCTTCAGTGTCTTCCACCTCAACAGTGCCGCCCCCCTTCAGTTTGCCTGTGCCCTTGATGTGGGTTATATTGTTCTTTTTGAAGAGAAACTGAATCCCTTTGCTCATCGAGTCTGCAATGCTCCTGCTTCTGCTTATTACAGCACTGAAATCGGGCTTTGCCTCGCCGGAAATTGTGATGCCGAATTCCGCAGCCCGGTTTATGTATTCGAACACCTGAGCACTTTTCAGAAGTGATTTTGTGGGAATGCAACCCCAGTTCAGACAAATTCCTCCCAGTTCGGCCCGTTCCACAACCGCAACTTTCATCTTTAATTGCGAAGCCCTGATGGCGGCTACATAACCGCCCGGTCCGCTGCCTATAACTATAAGATCATAATCCATATTGATTCAGGTTAAATTATTATTATTCCCATTTTGTGTTCAATACACTGATATGTTATTGTCCTGTAATGATTTTTTTAAAAAAAAGTGATTGATCCCTTTTGCCGCCACCCACAATATCACGAGGGTAAAGATGATAGTGGCTCCGACGGGAATACCCGCAAAATATGATATCGCATATCCTGCCGAAGTGCCAAGAAAACCTGAAACAACCGACCATATCACAATTTTGAGATATACCCTGGTGAATATCATAGCAATATTGGGAGGTATTGTAAGAAGCGAAAGCACCAGAATAACACCGGCCATCCTTATATTCAATACTATTGTGAGGGCGATAAGAGATGTTGTAAAATACTTGAAAATATCCACATACGATGAATAGGTGCGTGCATATACCTCGTCAAATGAGATATACAATATAGTACGGTAAAAAAACCCGAAATAAAGAATGAGTATCACCGACATCAGGCCCAGCGCTATGATGTCCGCGAAAGTGACCGTCAGGATGCTTCCGAACAGATAACCCATAAGATCGGGTGTATAACCAGGGGTAAGATAGATGAAAATTATGCCCACAGCCATACCGAATGCCCATAGTATTCCAATAGCAGAATCTTCCCTGATATGCTGCCTTACGGAAAGGTATTCAACTCCAAGGCCGGAAAGGATCCCGAAAACGGCGGCTCCTATCACCGGGTTTATGCCTGCGAAATATCCAATGCCTATGCCACCGAAGGAGGCATGTGTTATGCCACCGCTCAGAAAGACCATACGTCGTGAAACGATATAGGTTCCCGCCATTCCTGCCGTGATGCTTGCAAAGATGGCGCCGAGCAGACCCTTGACCACAAATTCGTATTGAAATATGTTCGCTTCCAAAGTCAGTGTATTTTAAGTACAGTATGAGGAACCATGCCATGTGTGATCAGCTGAATCGGACATCCATAAGCCAGCAGGTCTTCATTTGTTATCTCATGTGAAGGATGGTAATGAAGAGTCCTGTTAACGCAGGCGAACGATTTTATATGGGCTGAAATCGTACCGACGTCATGTGAGACCATCAGTATCGCCATCCGTTGATTGAGCGTCTTCAGCTTTTCATAAAAATCTGTTTCGAATGATGAGTCGACAAAATTTCCGGGCTCATCGAGCAGCAGCAGCTTAGGATCACCAATTATTGCCCTTGCAAGAAAAACACGCTGCATCTGACCGCCAGACAGTTCACTAAGTGAGGAGTCCTTCATTTCCGACAGTCCGAGTTCAGCCATGACATCAAGGGCCCTTCCCCTGTCGGATGAAGACATCCTGGTTATTATGCTTTTTCTTACCATAAGTCCCGACAAAACAATATCGAGAACTGTGACGGGATAATTGGCATCAGCTGTAGAAATCTGCGGCAGGTACCCGATGCTTTTTCTGTCTGACAACGCAGAATTAAATTTTATACTGCCTTTTACCGGCTTGATCAAACCCAGAATCACTCTCAAAAGAGTTGTCTTCCCTCCTCCGTTGGGACCTATTACACCTATAAAATCATTGTCCATCACTGTCAGGCTGATATCCTGCAAAACAGTGCTGGTACCATAGGAGGCCGAAAGGGAATTCATCTCCAGTAAACTTGCCATATCATCAGGTTATTTTCAATTTTTCTCCAAACTGGCATAAAGGGCATCTATAATAACGGTGGTAGAATTCATCCAGTCTTCTGCCAGAGGATCTATTATTTGAACTTTTGCTCCGATTTCATGAGCAATTGCCCTTGCATTCTTAGTATCATATTCCTTCTGAACAAATATCGTATTTATTTTTTCAGATCTGGCCCGGTCAATAAGTTCCTTCATCCTTGACGGGGTGGGCTCTTTTCCCTCATACTCAACAGCGACCTCCTCAAGACCGTAATCCCTGGCAAGATAGCCGAGGTTTGGATGAAAGATCATGAATGATCTGCGATTAACAGATGAGAAGAGCTCTGTTGCTTTTTGATCAAGCCGCCGAATTTTTATCATAAGAGCCTGATAACCTTTCTCATACTTGTTTCTTTCTGCAGGGTTTAGTCCAGACAGAAAATCTCTTATTGACGCTGCCATTATCATTGCGCACTTTGGAGATACCCAGTAATGAGGATCACCTCCCTCCACATGACCTGCTTCATGATGACGGACAGCGTTCAGAGGTTCAATATTTTCATTCAATGATAACTTCTTCATTGTCCTGTTGGTATCATAGAACCTGTCAAGCCATGCAATCTCAAATCCCAGAAACCCATCGCTGATATATCCCGACGACTTTCTGAGGTTGAAGATCTGACCCGGGACAGGCTCGTAAATATGAGGATTTGCACCTGCAGGAACCATAACATTAATCCTGAAATCATCACCCCCGATTGCCTCAACAAAATATTTAAAGGGAGCAATGCTGACCGTTACTGTTTTTTCCCGGTTCTCCTGACCCTTGTTGCCACATGCGGAAAAAATAATAAGAGCCAGCAAAAGGAAACTTTTTCTCACCTGTCCTTAAATTCTAAATTCATACAAATTTAACATATAAGAGAACAATTGGTTTACGTGTTGCAAATAAAATAATATAAGCTAAATTTGGCTATAGAATACCTGTAAACATGTTTTCGAAGCAATGAAGAGTAAGGGAGAAATACTGGCAGCTATACTGACTAATTTCAGAAATTGTTGTTTCTTCCTGCATAATACAAGGGAATTAAGTGTTGCAGAAAAAATACTGAGAGATGGATTTATCTTTGAAAATCAGCTGGTCAATTCCACTGACAGGGTGAATCCCAATGAACCAATTGAGATCACCTATTTTCTTTTTCAGAGGAAAGACTATGGTCCTTTTACTGTGGTAATTGCAATTCCAATGGGCACTTTTGAAGAGTATTCAGAAATTTCGGTCAGATATGCCGTGAACATCGAGGAGATTCTTACTATTACCACACCTTACAGCAGTGATAATGACGAAATGATTTATACGGTTTCTCCGAAACATATTTTGGGATATTTTAACAATAACTCCGGGGATTTCATTCAAAACAGCCTCTGGGATATCTCATTCAATAACTGCATGCAGGACTCCCCTGACAATTGGTATGTGAAGCACAGCGGGAGCTGATGGCATTCAACAATTTATCGCCCGGAACATCTGAAGGTAGAGAATATCCCCGGATACAGGCACGTCGATGTCCGAAGGATCTTAAAGGGAGGAAAGAAATTCATAGTAAGGGTGGAAAGCATGAAGGGAGACTGGACATCTGCACAATCGGAACAGAAAAGCAGAGACATGGCATTCCATGTCTCCGCTTCACGGAATGAAAACTAATACGCCTGAAGAGAAATCTTGAAGTATCCTGTTGCTTTGTTTGATGTTATAACAAACTTCCATGCACCCGCTTTGTCCTGGTTCTCCGTCTCTGTAAGCGTGAACGATTTTCTCCAGTTGAGATTTCCGAACTCGTCAATCACTATATCAGAATAGGTTTTCCCGTTTGGCATAATAATCCTGATCCGGATATCGCCGGCCTTGCAATCTCCCATCACCGACATCACTACTGAATGAGAGGTCTTCTCAACGTCAAAGGAGTATTCACTCTTCAGAGTTTTTTCCTTGACTCTCCTGGAGAATTCCCAGGAAGTACTCTCTTTATCACTGTCAAACGAACCTACCCAAAATGGTTCGGCTCCATGGGATATCATAAAAGGTTCATCGGGACTGGCAGGATCAATAAAACGATAATTGCTGTTGAATCTTTTAACATGTGGTCTTACCGGCGGATCAGCCATGTCAGAATCATCCATAATAACCTGAACATTAATATCCTTAATGCTGTTCAGCTCATCCTGGCTCTTCTGAAGTTTTTCCAGTGCTTCCTCCTGGGCTCTTTTCTGTTCAACCATGGCTTTCTTCTGGTCATTAATGGCTTGTTGAATCCTGATCTCCTGCTCCTGTTGCTCTTTAGTCTTCTCCTGGGCAGATGTCTCCAGGGAAATGGAGAGGATTGAGGTCATAAAAACAGCTAATAAAACAAAACTTGATCTTTTCATCGGTTGACTTTTTAAATAATAAGGTAAAGGTAAAGACTGATTTTCTGGCGCTTTGTTAATACCGGGTTAATGCCGGGTTAATGTTTGCCTCTGCAGGCCGATCAATGAATAAAATGAATAAATTTGAGGAAGCAAAATATGATAAATGAAAAAGAAGAATACTGTTTTGCTTCTTGGAATTATTTCAATTGTCATCTTAATCCTGGTCCAGATATATCTTGCCAGGGGCATATGGAAACAGAAAGACGAAATGTTCATTCTCAGGTATACTTTAAGCTCACAGGAAGCTCTAAACTTCATAAACAGGAGAATGCAAAATGACGGATTCGACACTGTAAGGTACATCCTTGGCAGTTATTCCGAACAGGCCAATAAAGAGATCCATGAAATAAAGGAACCTAAGGAACTCGAAGCGAAGAAAAAAGAAATACTGGAATTTTTTACACAGGTCCTCAACAGGGAGCAGGATCTTTCAGATTTTCTCTCTGCCTATTTTGATAAAAGGGGTATTGAAAGTAAATTTAATTATACTATCCTGATAAATGACCTTGAGATGATAAGTTCCGATACTGTTTCCATATTTCACAGCAAGGAATATGATAACCGGTTAACCCAGGAAAACAAAGGAAAATCATCATTGGATGGAATTCCCAGGTCAAGCATCCTTGTAAGCCGGCTTCACCTTGAGGATAATAATTACAGGCTCTCATTTGAGTACTTTATTGATTTCTCCGATAAGCAGAAGATGCTTCTGAAGGAAACTGCCCTCTCCTTTGCCCTTAGCACCCTGAGCATCCTCGTAGTAATATTGATATATATAGTTACATACAGAAATTTACGCGAGGAACAAAGGCTTTCTGACCTGAAAACGGACTTTATTAACAATATGACACATGAGCTAAAAACTCCTCTGTCAACGATCACTGTGGCAGGAAAAACACTTGAAATAGAACAGATAAGGAATAATGATGCAAAAATCCTGGAAACTGCAAAGTTAATCGGAAAGCAGAGTATACACCTGAACCAGCTCATTAACATGATACTGGAAATAAGCATGTGGGAGAGAACACAGTTTGAACTCGATAAAAAGACAGTTGACATCGAGGAAGTGATGAACGACATAACAGATGGTTTCAGAGCCGGCTGCGGAAACTGTGCGATGATTGCGAGCAAGTACCATCTTAATGGTGCGAAAGCCGACATTGATGTTGTATATTTCACCACCATGATAAATAACCTTTTGGCAAATGCCGTAAAATATTCAAACCGGGATCCTGAGATCAGGATTGAGGGTTTCACCACCCATAATGGCATTTCATTATCAGTTACGGATAACGGTATTGGAATCAGAAAAGCCGACCAGAAGCACATTTTTGATAAGTTTTACCGTGCATCAACAGGAGATACGCATAAATTTAAAGGCCTCGGACTCGGCCTCTACTATGTTGATAAGATAGCAAATGCTCACGGGGGTACAGTTTCTGTGAGCAGCAGGCCTGGCAAAGGGAGCACATTTACAGTAACAATACCGTACAATAATACAATAACCGGAGATGAAAGTACTGATAGCTGAAGATGACAGGGATTTTGGCAATATCCTCGCACAATATGTAACCATCAGCGGTTTTGATGTTACGCTGTCCAGGAATGGCAATGAAGCCTGGGATATGTTCAATAAAGAAAAGCCTGACATCTGTGTCCTGGATGTTATGATGCCTGACATAGACGGATTTACCCTCGCTGAAAAGATAAAGGCTGCAGATGCCGGTGTTCCGCTTATTTTCCTTACTGCAAGAAGCATGAAGGAAGATATCGTACGGGGTCTGAAGATAGGTGCTGATGATTATATTACCAAGCCATTTGACCCTGAAGTGCTCATTCTTCGGATCAATAATATTCTCAAGCGTGTTTACTCCTCTGCAAATGATGAATATAAGGTATCACAGACCATTCTGAAGTTCAACACCCTGGAGCTGATCTGCCCGGGTTCTAAAATCAAGCTTACACTTAAGGAGGCGCAACTTTTAAAATATTTCATAATTAACAGGAACAAAATACTGGCACGCGAGGATATCCTGAATGAAATATGGGGTGAGGACGATTATTTCCTGGGCAGAAGCATGGACGTTTTCATCAGCAGGCTGAGAAAGTATGTCACAAACGATAAGCACCTGGATATAAGGACAGTAAGAGGCACGGGGTTTATTCTTGAAGAAATCAGCAGGGAAAAAGACCAGTAGAGCCGCAAAGATATTGCGGCTCTACTGTAAATCCGCAATAAATTTGCGGTTCAACAATTTTGTAACCGAAGCAAATCAATTATTTTTCCAGTATCTCTTTCACCTTATTGTACAGGGCGTCACCACGCAGGTTTTTGCCAATGATAATGCCTTCATCATTGAGAAGGAAATTAGCCGGGATAGAATTCACGGCATACAGCTTGGCTGCAGCATTACTCCAGTAACTTAGATCGGATACCTGAGTCCAGGTGAGGTTATCATCTGCAATAGCCTTTACCCAGTCTTCTTTTTTCCTGTCAAGTGATACCCCCAGCACATTAAAACCCTTCTTGTGAAATTCTTTATATACCTTAACAACGTTTGGGTTTTCCTGGCGACATGGGTTGCACCATGCTGCCCAGAAATCTATAAGAAGTAATTTCGGGCCGATCAATGAGGAGAGAGAAACAGGATTGCCTTCAGGATCATTCATAGTAAAATCCGGAGCTTTCTGACCAACTGAAACTGATTTCATTACATCAAGTCTTTCCTTGAGACCTTTAATAATTGGTAAGGCAGCTATCGAAGTATCAAGACCACTTATCATTGAATCCAGTTCCTCAGGTTCCATTTCATAACTAAGACTGGCAAGAATCGAAGGGGTAACGTAGGATGCAGGATGTTTCCTGACAAAATCCTTCTGCACTTTTGTCATTTCATTCTGAACTGAGTCAGCCTCTTTTTCAAGCTGGGCAAGATATGCCGCATCGTTTGATTTTCTGGATGCCTGGTACTCCTGATAAATCTTTGCATAGGCATCGCTCAAAGGTTTATTTGATTCAATAAAGGAATTGTAATCATCCTGTGTTTTCGATCCGGTAACCTTTGCATTGAATAAAGAATCGATGTTTCCGGTAATTGTGATATCGGAATTTTCAAGGTAGAATGCCATTCTTTTCCTTGTGTTGCCGGCTACAAGCTGGATCATCTGAGGATAATCCACAGCACCCCCCTTAATTGTGAAAGATCCCTTTTTAGAAACTGCCGAATCGATTGTTACTGTCTTTCCTGCGTCCCTCTTCTGTAAATAAAAGGTAATACTGTCTGAACCGTCAATCTTCCCTTTCACCACGTAATGTGGTTTTGAAGTACATGAAACAACAAGAGAAACGACAAGGAACAGATAAATGCTCTTTTTCATTTTTAATAATTTGAATTTGTAACTATTTAAAATATATATAATTCGCGTAAAGATATCAATTATTGACTACCATCATCCTCTTTTAAAATATTTGTCGAGCAATTTAACCGCTGCCCTGTAGGAGGTAATTTCCCCATCATAAAGCTGTCGCTCTATTTCCGGTCTGAGCTTTTTAACCTCCTCGTGGATAAAGAATGCGTTGTTAAGGGAATCAATTATCATTCCATCCATCCTGATCACTGCCTGTTGCTTTCTGAACTCGTAAAAATAACCCGACTTTTTCGAGAGATCAAAATATTCCAGAATCAGTTCCCACAGCTCCTTTATCCCTGTATTTTCCAAAGCCGAACAGGTAAGTACCCTTGGGGTCCAGCCCGGAGTTTTTGAACTAAGAAGATGCAGAGCGTTCTGATAGGAAAGGCGTGCTCCTTCAGCAAGGACCCTGTTGGGGCCATCTGCCTTGGTAATGGCGATAACATCTGCCATTTCCATTATTCCTCTTTTGATACCCTGCAGTTCATCCCCGGCACCTGCCAGCATTAGCAGAAGAAAAAAATCGACCATGGAATTGACTTCCGTTTCAGATTGTCCCACACCTACTGTCTCGACGATTATAGTATTAAATCCGGCGGCTTCACACAGAATAATTGTCTCTCTGGTTTTACGTGCCACACCTCCCAGCGAGCCGGCTGATGGTGATGGTCTGATGAAAGCTGAAGGATGAATACTGAGTTTATCCATCCTTGTCTTGTCTCCCAGGATACTCCCCATCGTATTCTCACTGCTGGGATCGATAGTCAGGACTGCGACTTTTCTCCCCCCGGCGACGATATGCAAACCGAACGATTCTATAAATGTGCTTTTCCCGGCACCCGGGACACCGGTTATGCCGATCCTGATTGATTCAGTATCACATTTAAGACATTTTTCGATTATGGCCTGAGACATTTCATAATGCTCTGGCAACGAACTCTCAACCAGTGTAATGGCCTGACTCAGGATAGTCCGGTTACCAGCAAGTATCGCATCAACAAATTCATTCTCAGAATATTTTCTGCGTCTTTTTCGCCCTGATCTGCCAAAAATTTCAGGATTTACGCTGGGAGGATGATTTATTCCCGAATTAACCCTGAGGGCGCTTTCCCGGCGCTTGCTATCTTCCATCAGACCTTCTTAAAAATGTTCCAAAAATAAAAAGGGTGCCGGATAATTCCCAAACACCCTGTCATATTAATCCTGTTCTTTAATTATTTGGATGCTTCAGGCTGTTCAACTTCTGCATTAAGCATAAGAACTACCTCTGAATTTTTCGGATCGTTGGTATAAACATATATTGCTTTTGTGACCTTTCCTCTATAGCTTCCAGAATTGAATGTAGCCTTTATTGAACTTGATTCTCCGGGTTTAATACCTACCCCCTGGTTTCCCTGTTGAACGGCAGTACAACCACAGGAAGACCTTAAATGTCTTAAAATGAGATCGCTCTTACCTGCATTGGTAAATTTGAATTCAACATCGTTCTGCGTATTTCCCTTTATTTTACCCAGATCAACAGTAGTGGAGGCAACCTTAAATACCGGGGCATTCTCAATATCTTCCTTTGAGAGGGTAGAAAAATCCTCGACCAGATTTGCTGAAACGTAATAATAAACATTTGCCTGGGGAACTCCGTTAAGTACAATTTTTACCATATCGTTAACATTGCCCCATCCTGCATTTTTGGTAGCATCATAAGTACCCTCCACAAGTCCCTTCTCTCCCGGCTTAAGTGTTTCAGGACTGACTTTGAGCTGAAGATGTGCGGGCAATCCGGTAAATTCAACTTTTACAGGTTCATTTGAGGTATTTATTATGGGCATTACCCTTATCTTTTTTTCAGTTTTCAATGTATTGGTAAATGCCAGGTGATTGCTTTCAAATCTTACTCCGCCAACAGGAAACGTAAACAACTCGTCAACAGTCTTTTCGTGGGGTATAACTTCACCCTTGATCACAAGAACAACAACTTCCGGCTTGGAATTCGAATATACCGACAAAGTTTTATTGAAAATGCCTGGCCTGTCTTTCGGATCATAAATTGCTGTGACTTTCCCGGTACCCCCTGCAGGGATCGGCTGTTTTGTCCATTCAGGTGTTGTGCAGCCGCAGGAAGCAACAACATTCTGTATGACAAGAGGATCGGTTCCTGTGTTGGTAATTATAAAATCATAAGTCTGCCTGCCAGCTTCTTCCTTGAATTTTCCGAAATCATGTTCCGTTTCCGATACTTTCATCTTTGTCTGTGCATACTGTGCATTTATAGCCATGCAGAAAACAAGGAGAGTGAAAAATGATAGATACTTTTTCATATCAACAGTTCTTTAGAATTATATAGTAATTTTTTATAAGAAATTAATTTTGTTCAACATCGGTATAATTTCAGTTTACTTAACAACAACTCTCTGTTTTTGTTGTTTTCATACTATCAAAAATCAGACCGAAAATAAAATTCATTAAAGTGATGTAAAAATAATAAAGTTTATCTTTCTTGGATACTTTAAATCAGATTATCATTAGTTTTGTGCACAGAACCGGCCCTTTTTGGAACAGAATTTGCACTTTGTTATATCCGGTCTGTCCTAGAAGGAATTGCAGATGAGAAACATTAAAATACTGATTATCATATTGATATCGTGTGCATTTTATCTTAATGCCAGTGGTCAGTTTTATAATGGACTTCAAATGACATTCGGAAAAAACAGGGTTCAGTATTTCGATTATTACTGGCAATTCTACCGTTTTACCGATTTTGACTGCTACTTTAATGAATCAGGCAGGGAACTGGCTCAGTTCACTGCCGATTATGCCGAGAAGAAACTTGCTGAAATTCAGGACTATTTCGACTATACGATCGAAAAAAGATTAATCTTTATTATTTACAATAAAAATGCTGAATATAAGCAATCCAATATCGGCCTGGTAACTTCGGACCAGGAGACCTATAATACCGGCGGTTACAGCAGAATAATCAAAAATAAGGTGATGCTCTACTATGCGGGTGATCATGAGGCATTTGAGCGCCAGATTGCCTACTCCATAACCGAGGTGATAATCAATGAAATGCTGTACAATGCCGACCTGAAGGACCGGATATCGAGTTCTTCGTTGATCCATATGCCCGAATGGTATTTAAAGGGTCTTATCCGCTATGCGTCGTACGGATGGAGTTATGAAGCAGAAAACAGGCTCAAGGACGGCCTTAAATCAGGCAAATACAAGAAAATCAATCACCTTGAGAATGAAGATGCAATAGTTGCAGGTCAGTCTTTCTGGAGATTCATAGGGAAAAAGTACGGGGATGTACTCGTTCCCAATATTATCTATCTGACAAAGATCTACAAAAATGTTGACGATGGTTTCCTTTACGTAATAGGAAAAAATCTGAAAGAGCTCTTAAAGGAATGGCATCAGTTTTACCTTGATGAATATTCCTCCGACCAAAGTCTTCCTGCTTATGATGCCAATACTATCAAAAAATCGAAAAAAGAACAGTCCTACCAGCAGGTAAAGGTAAGTCCGGGAGGGGAATACATTGCATATGTAACCAATGACTGGGGAAGAAAAAGGATCTGGCTCTATAATCAGGCTACGGGCAAACAAAAGGTCATTTTCAAAAAGGAACCCAAATATGAGGAGATTGTTGACGATACTTATCCGGTTATGGCCTGGCATCCCAGCGGCAAGATCCTCACCTATATAAATGAGGAAAAAGCTGCATTGGTAATGTATTTCTACAGGATTGATGAAAAAAAGACAGAAAAGCTTAACCTTCTGTATTTTGATAAGGTATTGGATTTCTCCTATTCCCCTGAAGGGTCCAGGCTTATTTTTTCCGCCGTGAAGGATGGAATCACAGATCTTTACATTCATACAATCTCCTCCGGCACAAATGAACAGATTACCCGGGATATACCTGATGACCTTCATCCATCATTTGTCAGGGATTCGCCTGATGAGATACTATTCTCCTCAAACAGGATTTCCGACACTCTGAAAAACACAGGAGATCCATTTGAAAAGGCGTCACTTACATTCGATATGTTTACCTATAACCTGAGTAACGGTAATAATGTCCTTGTCAGGCTTTCGGAAGACAAATACAACAACAGGCAGGAGGCCAGAGCCCTTGAAAAGAACAAATTTGCCTATATCGGTGATCAGAACGGAATTCTGAACCGCTATGTTGCCAGGTTTGACAGCGCAATCAGCTATATTGATACCACCACCCATTACAGGTATTTCATAAAATCAAACCCTGTCACCAATTACGACAGGAACATAATAAATCAGTCTGTCGACCCTGCCTCCCAGGATCTTGGTGAATTAATCTTCAACAGACGCAAATACAATCTTCGAAAAGGTCTGATAAGCGAATCCAGCGTCATATCGCCGTCTGAGCTTACCATGACCTCTTTCAGGAAGGAAAAAACCCGTTTCCTGCATAAGGCTGACAGTATTGAACAATTAAGACAATGGCTGATTGCTGAAGACAGGAAAAGAAGAGACACGCTGAAGAAGCCCATTTATGAATACTACATAAAGAATGAGCCTATCGATATCAACCATTATATCTTTGAGAAGGAGAAACAAAACTATTATGAACAACTGTGGCGGAAAAAGTATATGGACATTGATCTGGATACAGGTGGTATTGAACTGCCACAGGTCAGGATTTATGAAAAATCATTCTACAATAATTACCTTGTTACACAGGTCGACTTCAGTTTTCTGAACAACACGTACCAGGTCTACAGCGGAGGGGCACCATACTTTAACCCCGGGGTCAATATACTGACGCGTTTCGGGACGGTCGATCTGTTTGAGAATTATAGGATAACCGGAGGCTTCAGGCTTTCCGGTAACTTCGACAGCAATGAATATCTTCTGAGTGTGGAAAATCTTCAGGGAAAGTATGACAAACAGCTCATCTATCACCGGCAGGCTTTTCTTAATTACAACGATTCCGTCCTTTTTAAAACGATATCGCAAAGCCTCTACCTCTCGTATTCCAAACCTTTGTCGGAAGTATTTGCCATAAAAGGTACACTTTCCTACCGGTACGACAGGCAGGTGATTCTGGCAACTGACATCGCCTCCCTCAATTACCCGGACAAAGCAAAGCACTGGGCCAGCCTTAAGGGTGAACTGATTTACGACAACACCAGAAAACGGCTTATCAATATATACTATGGTACCAGGTTTAAGATTTTTGGAGAATACTACAGGGAGCTTTCCAGCGCAAAATCCGACATGGTGGTACTGGGCATTGATTTCAGAAAATATACCCGCATTCACAGGGAACTCATTTGGGCCAACAGGTTTGCGGCAAGCACATCATTCGGGCCGACAAAGCTGCTTTATTATCTCGGCGGGGTAGATAACTGGATGGGCTATCTCTTCAACAATGTTCAGATGTTCAACAGTGCAATACCGGTAACCCCAAATGTAAATTATGGTTTCCAGGCTCTGGCAACCAATATGCGTGGGTTCTCCCAGAACATCCGTAACGGTAACAGTTTTGTTCTCATAAACAGTGAAGTCCGGTGGCCTGTCATCAGGTACCTGATAGGGCATCCCCTCCGGTCCAATTTCCTGAACAGCATACAGGTTGTAGGGTTTGGCGATGTCGGGACCGCATGGTCAGGGAAATCTCCATGGGATGACATCAACGGCTACGCCACCGAAAAACTGACAAACGGCCCTGTCAGCGTAACCCTGGACTCCAACAGGAATCCAATTGTATCTGGTTTCGGAGTTGGCGCCAGGGCCCAGATCCTTGGATACTTCGTCAGGGCCGACTGGGCATGGGGAGTTGATAATAACTATATCCTCCCACGAATATTCTACCTCTCTTTCAGCCTCGATTTCTAAATTGTATCAATCCCATTGCATGATTGCCCGGTATAAATGAAAGAATCGTGCAGGGGATCCTGAAATGTGAAAGATTCAGACTCCTGATTTTGATCAGGTTGATGAAGATCCGGAAACGGGCATGGCATATCCAGGCTGGCTCATCAGCATATGTTAATGCCAATAAAACCGGTGGATTAATCACTGATACATCTCAAATAATATCAGATATATTTATCATGTTTTATTTTCATTTAAAAATTTTAGTAATTTTGTGCACTAATTGTAATTAACCAATCAAAAAATTATAGAAATGGCTTACAAAATTAATGATGATTGCACTGCTTGCGGAACATGCATTGATGAGTGCCCTGTTGAAGCAATATCTGAAGGCGACATTTATAAAATCGATCCGGATGTGTGCACCGACTGTGGTGCCTGCGCAGATGTATGCCCGGTTGAGGCTATTCATCCTGAATAGGATTGCAATTTTAAAATTATGCAGCAGAGCCGTAACATATTACGGCTCTGCTTATTTTTATTGAGGGCTATATTTTGCTTTTTCCAGAATTGACTGAATATCAGTGTCTTTCATTAAGCCATCCAACCCTATCCCCGGGGTTTTAGACATATATGATTCCACAATTCTGAATCCTATCCAGACAGCGGCCCTACCCGGCGACTCATTAGTGAAAAAACTGGTAAATGGGGCTTCTCCGGTCAGTTTTCGGATAGTGAACTTTTCAGTATTGAATAATAACTTATTTTCAATGAGATACTGCCACATCTGGCTTTCATTGTTCCTGCAGAATTTCAGCTGATCGGCTGTGAACCCGAAGATTATCCCGTCATTGACTTCCGGCAGCATACACTTCTCGAAATACTTAAGCTTGCCTTCATGTATCATCTCAGCAAGGACATTGTCAACCGGATATTGAAGAGCGGAAAAATCCCATTCCGAAGCACCCCATCCATACATGCAGTCAGGTATGATATTTTCAGGGGTCATCCTCTCCCCAAGATATTTATATATTTCAAGCCGTTTGTAATATTCGGAGCCGGCCCCAAGATAGCGGTCCAATCCTATTCCAAGGATTGAATCACCCGTTATGATGCTGTTATTGAACCCTGTTATACAGGTATATACAGCAGGCACCTTTTTATCAGGGAAGTAATACAGATAATGGCGGAAAGCCTCCTGCAGTCCGCTCTCAATCCATACGACATCCGGGTACATTTTTATTACTGATGTATAAACCTCATTATTAAGCTTATCTGTACAAAACCTGGTAAGAAAATCGCCAAATGACGGATCGTTGATATCCCCGCAATTGATAACATAACTAAAAAGCTGCAGAAAATCACCATATTTATTTTTCAGGGAAGGCACCGCTGATGAGATCTCAGCAGGATCAAGTGTGAACAGGTCTTTCTCAAGCCTTTTGATCTGCAGATCAACACTTATTGAAGTTGTTCTGACCCTATAGCGATTCTTTTTACAGGATGTCGCCACGAAAATTGCAAATATTATAACTACCAGTACAAGATTTCCTGACCTCATATTGTCTCTATTTTAAGGCAGTCAAAAATAATCACTTTTTCCCATTTCTGGCAACTATGGAAAACGATACGCCTACTTCTGTTAATATTTGCTATTTTTACGCATGATTTCAAAATACCGGAGGAAAGATGAGAATAACGGTTGCACAGCTGGATTATCATATCGGCAATTTCCAAAGGAATAAGGAATTGATATGTAATGCCATTAATCAAGCGAAAGAGGAAAAGTCTGACCTGATTATTTTTTCCGAACTGTGTATATCCGGTTATCCTCCGCTGGACTTGCTCGACCGGCTAGATTTTGTTGAAAGGTGCGACCTCGCGGTTCATGAGATTGCAAAAGAATGTGTGGGAATCACCGCCATTGTCGGATCACCTACACTTAATCCAAGACCTGAAGGGAAGAAACTGTTCAATTCAGCCCTGGTTCTTTCTGAAGGAAAAATTGTCTTCGCTGTGAATAAGGCGCTCCTGCCTACGTATGATATTTTTGACGAATACCGTTATTTTGAGCCAGAGACCAGTTTTTCCCTGTTCACTTTCAAGGGAAAGAAAATCGCATTAACGGTTTGTGAGGATCTGTGGGATGAACAACCTTTTGACAATGAATTTGAAAAGTCCAGGTTATACTCGGTTTCGCCAATGGAGGAGCTGGCACGAAAAGGGCCGGACTTCATTATCAATATTTCGGCTTCCCCCTTTTCATATTCAAAAACCGAGGCAAAGGTAAATATCTTCAGATCCAAGGCATTGAAATATAAACTGCCTGTGATTATGGTCAATCAGACAGGTGCAAACACCGAACTTATCTTCGATGGTGCTTCCGTTCTGGTGAATCAGCACGGGGAAATTATATCCCAGTTCCCCTATTTTGAAGAAGTCATTCATACTTTCAGTCTTGTAGATCTCTATTCAGGCGAGATACGGCCTTATTCAAGACCTGAAGCAATACCGCTTATCCACAAAGCAATTGTGACAGGGATACGCGATTATTTTTCAAAGACCGGACAAAAGAGCGCAATTATAGGGCTTTCAGGAGGTATCGACTCTGCTATCTGCCTCTGCCTTGCTGCAGAAGCACTTGGAAGCGAAAATGTGAGGGCCCTTCTTATGCCATCCCGTTATTCATCCGGGCACTCAGTAAATGACGCCGTGAAACTTGCCGCGAACCTGAATGTCAGTTACGATATAATCAGCATCGAAAAGCCATTCAACTCCTTTGAGGAGGTGCTTGCTCCGCTGTTCGAGGGTAGGGAGCGTGATGTCACTGAAGAAAATATTCAGGCCAGGGTAAGGGCTACCCTACTGATGGCAGTATCTAATAAGACCGGGGCCATTCTTCTGAACACTTCTAATAAAAGTGAAGCCGCTGTAGGTTATGGAACCCTGTACGGAGATATGGCAGGAGGATTGTCGGTAATAGGTGATGTTTACAAAACCGATATCTACAGGATGGCTGAGCATATTAACCTCCATGGAGAGGTCATACCCAGAAATATTATTGAAAAGCAGCCCTCCGCCGAGCTCAGGCCAGACCAGTTTGATACTGATTCGCTGCCAGATTATGGTATTCTGGATGCAATACTATACCAGTATATTGAACTCCAAAAACCTGCTGAAAGGATAATTAGTGAAGGGGCTGACCGTGAGACAGTTGATAAGGCTATTAAGTTAATAAACTTTAATGAATACAAGCGATATCAGGCTCCCCCGGTCTTAAGAATCTCTTCAAAAGCATTTGGCGCCGGCAGACGAATGCCTCTGGCAGCCAGATATTGATATTATATTTTAAGATGGTTTACAGTGTATGAGATAAATCCCTATATTGAGTTATGTCTTGAAAGTTCCTCGTCACTGCTTTCAGGATTAAGCCATAAGGATAAGGAAGTGATTATGCAGCATCACTCGGTAGCCACCATAAAAAAAGGAGGCTATCTGTTCAGGGAAGGCGAAAAGGTCCGCGGAGTTATCTGTCTGGCTTCAGGAAAGGCAAAAGTCTACAGGTCAGGCGTAGCCGGGAGAGAACACATCATCAAAATGCTCAGAGTTCCGGATTTTATCGGGTTTCAGTCACTATTTACAGGGAGTGGCTGGTTCGCTTCTGCTACTGCGATAGAAGGATCCACAATCTGTATAATAGAAAAACATGCTTTTCTGAGGGCGCTCAGGAGTAACCCTGAGCTCTCAATGAAGATAAATCAGCTCCTGGCTGAGGAATTGAACAATTCCTACGACAAAATGGTCTCCCTCACACAGAAACATGTAAGAGGGCGTCTAGTGGAGTCGCTCTTGATGCTTGGAAGAATCTATGGGTTCGAAAACGATGGAATTACGATAAACGCCTGCCTGTCGAGAAGTGATTTGGCCCATCTTTCGAATATGACCACTTCTAATGCAATCAGGACTCTTTCCAACCTTGTTACAGAAGGTAATATAAAGATCAGGGGAAGAAAGATCAGCCTGCTGAATTTAACTAACCTGGAGAAGATCAGTGAACAGGCATGATAAAGTAATCTGAAATGCCTTCTTTCTACTCCCTGTAGAATACTCTTTTTACCCTCACAGGAATAGATGTAAGTATCTCATACGGTATTGTGCCGCAATTAATTGCGATTTCATCAATTGTGATATTTTCACCGAAGATCTCTGCCTCATCACCCTCCCTTGCGTTCAGTCCGGTCACATCTGCCATGCACATATCCATGCAGATATTCCCAATGAGTGGCACCTTGGCTGAACGTAGAAACAGGCTCCCAATTCTGTTGCCCAGTTTTCTGCTTAAGCCATCGGCATATCCTGCCGGGAATACGGCAATCATTCTGTCAGTATCAGCTACATCAGCGCAGCCATACCCAACCGGTTCGCCGGCTTTTACCATCTTGACCTGGGAGATTCTTGTTTTGAAGCGCCCTGCAACCCTGAGCGACAGACCTTCAATCCGGCCGGCTCCATAAATACATATTCCGGGACGCACCATTTCGAACTGATACTGAGGCATACGCGCAATGCCTGAAGAGTTTAGCAAATGCCTTATCACAGGATAACCAGCTGCTTCCTGTATCTCAGAAGCAGCTTTCATCAATTTATCTGCCTGACTTTTACTGAAGTGATCATGAGCAGGATTTTCACTCGCTGCAAGATGTGAGAATACCGAAATGATCCTGATGCATTCAGTTGTTCTTATCATTTCTGCCAGGGCTTTCACATCTTCAGGCATGAACCCTAGCCTGTGCATTCCCGTATCTACCTTAATATGAACAGGATAATTGACCAATCCATTTCTGAGAGCTGTTTCGGTAAAATTATTGAATGATGAAAAGCTGAATAGCTCAGGTTCAAGATTGTACCTTATCATAAGGTCAGAAGCCGAAGGATCAGGATTCATTACCATAACAGGGAGTGTCACTCCTGCATCTCTGAGCTCCACTCCCTCATCCGCATAGGCCACGCCCAGGTAGCTTACCCTGTGGTACTCAAGCAATGATGCAATCTCTGAGGAGCCTGCCCCATATGCAAATGCTTTGACCATAGCCATCATCATGGTACCCGGATTCAGGTGTCTGCGAATCTCATTAAGATTATGTGAAATGGCATCCAGGTTGATTTCGAGCACCGTCTGATGTATCTGTTGCTCCAGCAGGTTTCCTATCGTCTCAAACTCATATATCCTGGCCCCCTTTAGAAGGATTATCTCTCCCCTGAAATCATTGGGATTAAATTTATGAATAAATTCCCCGGTCGAATAGAAAAATTTTGCACTCGCCGGGAAAAGGTCGCTATTGGCTGAGAGAGCTTTTCCAATACCAATAAGTCTCCCTGTTCCGCTTTTTTCTATCAGTGAAGCGACGCCGCCATATAGTTCCCTTTCATCCCTTCCACTCTGAACAAAGTCGGAAAGTATCAGCGTTGTCTTCCTTTCCTTCTGACTACTAAGGTATTCAAGAGCCATTCCAAGGGATCCTGGGTCAGAATTATAATAATCCTCAATTAGCTGACAATTGTTGATCCCGCTCTTCATCTCCATTCTCATCGCCACTGATGACAGTCCGCGCAGGCCTCCCGAAATTACACGGGTATCCATTCCCAGGGCGAGGCATACTGAGGCAACTGTGATGGCATTCTCAACTGATGCCCTGTCACTGAAAGGTATTTCAAAATCATTGGACTGCCCATTGAAGGCCATACTGATTCCCGTGTAGCCTCCCGCCAGGGTACTCCTGGTAACGGAAATTCTGGAATCACTGCTTTCAAACGACCAGTCAATGAGATTTTTGGAGCTAAGTTCTTTATTGTGGAGTATCAGATTATGAATTACGGAATGGTCCCGGCAATAGATAATACTCTTGGAACCAGTAAAAAGTTTAAGTTTTTCCTCTGCCTTTTTTCTGTCATCAGGAAAATTTTCCCGGTGTGCATCACCTATATTTGTTATTACCCCAATAACAGGATCGATGATATTTCTGAGAATATCCATCTCTCCGGGCTGGGAGATGCCTGCCTCGAATATGCCATAACTGTATTTCTCATTCAGCTTCCAAACTGAAAGCGGTACTCCTATCTGCGAATTATAGCTCTTGGGACTCCTGACAACAGGCGACACATGTCCGATAATTTCTGCAAGCCACTCTTTTACAACAGTTTTTCCTGCACTCCCGGTTATGGCAATGACTGTCGATTTAAATGCCTTTCTTTTATGAGCGGCAAGCATCTGAAGGGCTTCAATGGTATTTCGTGTGATTATAAAAGAAGCACCTGAATATTCAGATAACGAACCGGGCTCTTTTTCAATGACAAAGATCCGGATTCCTTTTCGGAAAAGTGAATCTATGAACAAATGGCCGTCGTGATTTTTTCCGGCTATGGCAAAAAAAACAAGGCCTTCAGACTGGATCAGATGTCTGCTATCGGTAATAATGTCAATTGCAGGGAGATCTCCTGGTCCGTAAAGGCGGCCTTTCACAATTCGTGCGATATCTTCAGATAGCAATTTCACTCTCTGCCAATTGATTGTCTCATTATAACATTCACTTCTTCCTGCCGCCCCTGGAGGATACTCTGGAAAGTCAATCCTTCCTCCACGTAAGTTATTGTATCATAAATGTCCTCTCATTCCGTTATCACTAGTGGAATAATAATTACTTTTGCAAAATAAGGAAAATGGCTTGTTAAATTAACATCAAAATATATGGATTTCAATGCAACCATTGATTTAATAATAAAAGATCTTACAGAAGCAGGCGATATCATCGAGGATCTTAAAAAATACCCGGGAGTACCTCCACTTCAGGTTGAAATGGCAAAATTGAAATGCCGGAGCGCCGCTGAGGTAATTTCGATGCTCAAAACCATGAAGGAACCTTCATCAACTGCCGTCACGGAAACAGTACCCCGGAGTGTAATTCTGAAGCCATCTGCTGAAGAGACGGATATGACCGTGGATGTGTCTGAAATAATTGTTCTGGCAGAAGATAAGAAATTACCGGAACCGGAGATCCATGAACCTGACCCTCCCAAAGTCATAAAAGAGCCACTACAAAAAAAGGCACTGGTGAATGATCACGATCCGACAATCCTTGCAGACCAGTTCAGCCATCTTTCCAACAGGTTCAATGAACAGCTGGGATCAATGAAAGTCGAAGCAGATATATCCGATAAATTGAAAACACAGCATCTTGACTCA
This sequence comes from uncultured Bacteroidales bacterium, assembly GCA_963789465.1. Lineage (GTDB taxonomy): Bacteria > Bacteroidota > Bacteroidia > Bacteroidales > VadinHA17 > LD21. The sequence continues at coordinate 377,253 of CAWBLL010000009.1, read as the reverse complement.
CTGGCTGAAGCCATAGGCATCAATGATAAGTTCTTTTTTATTCGCGAGATCTTCAATGGCAACCAGAATGATTATGCCCAGGCAATTTCACGACTGGAAAGTGCTGAAAATTTTGTTGATGCCAGTGCCGTCATCATGAGCTACACAGGCGACAACAATGGAAATGAGGCGGTTAAGCAACTTCTCGATCTGGTTAAACGAAAACTCGCTTCTGATGAGTAAACTTTACCTGGTTCCAACCCCGATAGGAAATCTGAAAGATATTACTTTAAGGGCTCTGGAAGTTCTCGGCAATGCAGATCTTGTTCTTGCGGAGGATACACGTCAGACCAGAAAATTGCTCAGCCATTATAATATATCGACTCCGCTGCAGGCTCACCACATGTTCAATGAACACAAAAGCGTGGAGGCGGTGTGTTCTAAAATCCTGACCGGACTAACGGTGGCCCTGGTTTCGGATGCCGGCACTCCCGGTATTTCAGATCCCGGCTTTTTGCTAGTCAGGACATGTATTGAACGTGACATCCCGGTTGAGACCCTTCCCGGACCGACAGCCCTTATACCTGCACTTGTAAATTCAGGCCTTCCCTGCGAGAGATTTTGCTTTGAAGGCTTTCTTCCTCCTAAAAAAGGAAGAAACAAAAAACTTGCCGCACTTACGGATGAATCCAGAACAATGGTTTTCTATGAATCGCCATACCGTCTGGTCAAGACACTTCAGGAATTTGCTGCCCTTTTCGGATCCGAAAGGGAAGCATGTGTTTCAAGAGAACTTACCAAGGTATTTGAAGAAAACGTGAGGGGAAACCTTCCCTTTCTTGCTGATTACTACACAAAAAAACCTCCAAAAGGAGAGATTGTTATCGTAGTTGCAGGGAAAAAATAGCCGCTTTGATATTGCAGCTGCATCTCATAATAAAGCCTCGTAATGAATCATGTCGTAAGGATTTTACTTTTACTTTTTACAGTATCTCAGGTATCGCATGCTCAGATCCTCAAAGGAAAGGTAATGAGTCAGACAGGAGATGCTATTCCATATGCTACAGTGTATATTCAGGAGCTGAAGCAAGGGACAACCTCCAATACAAAGGGAGATTATGAGATCAGGATACCTGCCGGAAAATACACGGTAATATGCCAGAGTCTTGGCTTTGAGCCCGTTTCATTCAGGATAACCCTAAGTGACAATACTATTACCAGGGATGTAATGCTTCCGGTTCAGTACTATCAGATCCCGGAAGTGAGAATAGCTGCATCAGGAGAGGACCCGGCATATGGCATCATGCGGAGGGCCATTGGCCTTGCACCTTATTATCTCAATAATGTAAGTTACTACAAGGCAGATGTTTATCTTAAGGGAAACCTTATCATAAACAAGATCCCTAAGTTGCTGAAAAGATCCATGAAGATCGGGTCCGGGAAAGATTCAGAATCCTCCGGAAAAAGCACAACAATGAAAGAGGGAGATGTATACCTGATGGAATCTTATAACGAAATTGAATTTACGGCACCCGACAAGTATGTTCAGAAGGTCATTTCGTTTAACAGCACTTTCCCGGATGAAGGAAATGAAATATCTCCCATGCAATATGTTTCCGCAAGCTTCTACCAGCCTGTTGTAGCAGATATGGCTATTTCACCCCTGGCTCCCAATGCTTTCTCACATTACAATTTCAAATATCTCGGCGCATCGCTTCAGGGAAATTATGTAATAAATAAGATCCAGGTTATTCCCAAACGAAAAAGCCAGCAACTCTTTGAAGGCACGATTTATATTATAGATGATCTGTGGTGCCTGCAGAGTGTCGACCTTACGATCGAAAATCTGGCAGGGAAAATATCTGTTCAGCAGCTGTATATTCCCGTAGTGGATGATATATGGATGCCTGTAAGCCATAAATTCGAGATTAATATCGGAATTATCGGATTCAAAGCTGATGCCGGTTATGTAGTCTCAGTAAAATATGATGAAGTAAGACCAAATAAAGACCTTGAGAGACCAAAAATGATCACCCCGGTACCGATAGCAGGAACCAAGGCGGCAGGACCCCCTGCTGATACCTCAAAGTCCAGGACAAAAAGACAGATCGACAAAATCATGGAGAAGGAGGAGTTATCAAACCGTGACATGGTTAAACTGTCAAGGCTCATGGAAAAGGAATCTGAACAGAGTGTAAACGACAGTATCAGAAATAATCTGGAAATAAAGGACAATACGAAGCACATAATTGAAAAGAACGCAGCTACAAAAGACAGTGCCTACTGGTCGGCCATCCGGCCAGTACCTCTTTCGGAAATAGAGCAGCGCAGCCTCAGGATAAATGACAGTATCAAGGCTGCCAAATCACTTCGTGATGCAAAGTCCGATACCGCTGCTTCAGCAAGTAAGAAACAGAAAAATAAGTTTATAAATATTGTCAAAAATATTGGTCAGGGACATACCTGGGCTGATACATCTGGTTTCAGGTTCACTTTCGGAGGTTTGGCCGACCTGAAAAACCTCAGTTTTAATACGGTTGACGGTTTCATTTACGGATTTGATTTCCGGTTTTCAAAATCCTGGAAACAGAACAGATCGCTGAACATATATCCTGATGTGCGATACGCCTTCAGCAGGCAACAACTGATGTGGAGCTTCAATTCAGACTTCAGTTTCAATGGTATGAAACAGATGGAAGTTTTTCTCCGATCCGGTATGACAAGCAAGGATATTGGCAATGGAGGCGGGATAAATCCCTTTTTAAACACCTTCACCACACTTATGCTGGAGCAAAATTATCTCAAGCTCTATAAAGCCGACTATCTTACTTTGGGATACCGAAGTGAAATAATCAACGGCCTAAACATCGAGCTTTCTGCATCGTATGAGATGAGGAAAGTTCTGGAGAACACAACCTCTTTCTCGATAATAAATACTTCCAGGGAATATTCAGACAACATTCCTGATAATAGTTATCTTGGAAGGGAATCGGATCCGGTGCATGCAATGCGTGATCAGGTCCAGGCTTCCATAGCTGCGAAAATCACCATCATACCGTATCAGAAATACAGGATCAACAAGGGGAGAAAGATACCGGCGGGTTCTGACTGGCCCGAATTCAGTCTTACGTGGAAACATGGCATCAACGATTTTCACGAAACGGGTGAGCATATTAATCATTTTGATATGTTCAGGGCAGAAATTTTTAAAAGTCACGATTTCGGTGCATTCAGTGAATTCAGGTGGAGAATCAGGGCAGGTGGGTTTCTTGATAACAGACAGCTTACATATTATGACTTCTTCCATTTCAACCCACAGCCTATCCCGGTTCTTATCAATGATTACGAAGATGCATTTATGATCCCGTCATATTATTCACTCAGTACCCCTGAAGCATTTGGAGAGGTTCATCTCAAATACACCACACCATACCTTCTTCTGAAATTTCTTCCGGGATTAAGCAATACCCTGATACGGGAGAATATAACCATATCTTCTCTGGGATCACGCTATCATCGGAATTATACTGAAATAGGCTACAGTCTGAGTGAGATATTCTTCCTGGCTGAGCTTGGCGTATATGTTGGGTTAGAAGATCTGGACTACAAGAGTACCGGAGTAAAGCTCATACTGAAATTTAAATAATTCAGGATCGGGATCCGGTGGTCATAACTGATCTGAGAAGAGGCTGTTTATTAGGCGAATGGCGGTTCCTCAAGAAGATCAGCCTCTTTGTCGAATTCACCACCGAGTTTCCTGAAGTCCTGATTCATTTTTGATCCCAGGATAATGCTCTGTGAGGGGTCTTTACCATCAGCGCTATACTCAAGGTTAAAATCATCTATATCAACGAATTGAGCCTTTTCTTCACGAAATCTGAGTTTAACATCATCGACGGGTCCGTTTCTGTTCTTGGCAAGAATAATCTCGGCGATCCCTTTTGTTGATGAACCGTCTTCGAATGTGGGAATCCCGAATTTTTCCTGCCTGTGGATAAATACCACCATGTCAGCATCCTGTTCAATCGCTCCCGACTCCCTGAGGTCTGACAGCAGAGGCCTTTTTGTTCCGCCTCTCATTTCGACGGAGCGGTTAAGCTGGGAAAGTGCAAGAATAGGAATATCAAGCTCCTTGGCAATACTTTTCAGCGACCTGGAGATAGTGCTGACCTCCTGTTCCCGGCTACCGGCATTCTCAGGTCCTGACATAAGCTGCAGGTAGTCCACGATGACTATGTCCAGCTTATGCTGGGCTTTCAGCCTCCGGCATTTTGCCCTAAGCTCGAAAATTGAAATTGCAGGAGTATCGTCTATGAATATCGGAGCTGAAACAAGCTTTTTTATCCTGGTATCGAGCTGCTTCCACTCCTCTTCATTGAGCCTGCCATTTTTTATTTTGTCGCCGGGGATATCTGTTTCTGCCACGATAAGTCTGTTTACCAGCTGAATGGAAGACATCTCGCAGGAAAATATTGCGACATGTCTGCCATGGTCGATGGCCATATTACGTGCCATTGACAGGGCAAATGCTGTCTTTCCCATTGAGGGACGGGCTGCAATTATGATCAGTTCAGCTTTCTGCCATCCTGATGTAAGCCGGTCGAGCCGGGTAAATCCTGATGGAGTGCCAACAAGCGCATCTTCTCTTTTACCAGCCTCCTCGATCTCACGAATCGCTTCCTTGATTACAATATTTATCGGAGCTACTTCTCTTTTGATATTTCCTTCAGCAATCTGAAAAAGGGCATTCTCAGAATAATCCAGCAATTCCGTGACATCATAGGTATCGTCAAATGACCTGTTCTGAATTTCCGTAGAAACCCTGATGAGTTCCCTCTGGATATATTTCTGGGCAACAATTCTTGCATGGTAATCCACATTGGCTGCAGATACAACCTTTGCAGTAAGCTGGGTCAGATAGACAGGGCCTCCCACGCTGTCGAGTTCATTGTGAGCCCTCAGTTCTTCCGTAACTGTATAGAGGTCGACAGGAAATTCCCTTGAATTCAGGTCTGATATGGTTTTGAAGATTTTTTGGTGTGCCTCCTTGTAGAAGCTCTCAGGCTTGAGGATATCAAGAGTTGTTATTACCGCCTCCTTCTCAAGCATGATTGCCCCCAGGACCGCCTCTTCCATATCATTAGCCTGGGGTGGCACTTTACCAAAATCAGGCAAAGCCATAATGGCCGGCCTTGAATTACTTCGTTGATTTGCCATTATTTAATGTACAGATTATAAATCATTTAACAGATGGATAAAATATAATACCAGGGCAGTGCCAAAGGTATAAATAACGATTGTTTCAATATGTAAAGTCAATTTATTGTTACAAACAAACAGGTGTTAAAAACTTGTTGAAAAGCTTATGAAGGAATCAATGACAACAAATTCAATCCTATATGGTATTTTTACATCAAATAGTGAAGAATGATTGTTTTTCCCAAATCTAAAATTAACCTTGGATTAAGGATAACAGGGAAAAGGCCTGACGGATATCATAATATCGAGACTATATTTTATCCTGTTGGTCTGTATGATGCTCTTGAGTTCGTTGCCTGTTCTGAGGATAAGGCCGGTGACCATCTTACAGTTACCGGAATTCCTGTTGGGACAGGACCGGAAGAAAATATTGTAATGATTGCATTATCGAGGTTAAGGCGACAATATTCATTTCCCTGGCTGAAGATCCATCTGCATAAGGCCATTCCGACCGGGGCAGGTCTTGGAGGAGGATCTTCTGATGCTGCATGCCTGCTAAAAGCCTTAATTCGCTTTTTTACCATACCGGTTGAGGAACAGCAATTAAGGGATATGGCTCTTGAGATAGGCAGCGACTGCCCTTTTTTTTTAGCTGGAGATCCGGCTTTTGCAACGGGCAGAGGCGAAATACTGGAGGCTATCAAACCTGTTCTCGCAGGTTATTATCTGGTTATATTAAATCCCGGAGTAGGCATAAATACAGGCGAAGCATATGGATTTTGCAGACCTGTCAAACCTGAGACAAGTCTCAGGGAGGTAGTGACGCGACAGGTAAGTGAATGGAAAGACTTGTTATTAAATGACTTCGAAGATTTTGCCTTCAAAAAGCATCCTGTCATAGGCAGGATAAAAGCTGATCTTTACAGCCATGGGGTACTCTTCAGTTCGATGTCTGGCAGTGGATCAAGCGTATATGGCATTTTTTCAGACAAGCCGGACGATTTCCCGACAGAGCTGAAAAAAATGATCATATGGGAAGGCTATATGTGACAGCCTATTCAAGTTCAATAAGCAATACTCCCTTCGACACCCTTTCACCTGTTCTTGCAGTAATTGATTTTATGGTACCGTCGATCGGGCATCGCAGTCTGTTCTGCATCTTCATGGCATCGAGAATAAGTAGAATATCGCCTTGTTTTACACTCTGCCCGGGAATCACATAAATATCCAGTACCGTACCCGGAATAAAGCTTAAAATCATTTTTGGATCAGCCGGCTGATATTTGGTCCTGTTCCTGAATTTGTCGCTGATCCTGGTCTTATAAAATATATTATTTATGTTCAGTGATCCCAGCATTTCAGTTTTGTTCATATGTATTTCATTTAATGAATCAGTTGCCCGGGCTAAAATGGCGGAAGCCCATGTTTTTTATATGGCATTGTTACTTCTTTATTTTCAGAAGCTTCTATTGCATGCATCAGAAATCTGCGGGTTTCGGAAGGTTCAATGACTGCATCCACATAACCTCTTGAAGCAGCCACATACGGGTTGGCAAACTTAGTTTTGTATTCCTCTACTTTTTGCTTTCTCATCGAATCAGGATCCGCAGCAGATGTGATCTCTTTTCTGAAGATAATATTTGCAGCTCCTTCAGGTCCCATGACAGCTATCTCTGCTGTTGGCCATGCGAATACAAAATCGGCCCGCAGGTGCCTGGAGCTCATCGCAATATACCCACCCCCATAGGCTTTTCTCAGGATTACAGTCATTTTGGGTACGGTAGCTTCGCTGTATGCATAAAGTACTTTTGCCCCGTGACGGATGACTCCTGCATGCTCCTGATCCACTCCCGGCAGGTATCCGGGAAGATCAACCAGGGTTATTATAGGAATATTGAATGCATCGCAGTACCTGATAAATCTGGCAGCCTTGTCGGATGAGTCGACATCCAGTACCCCTGCCATCTCAATTGGCTGATTGGCCACAAAACCCGTCGTTCTGCCGCCCATCCTGCCGAAACCGATTACAATATTTCTTGCATAAAGTTCCATTATTTCAAAGAAATCGGAACTATCGACTACAGCCTTTATAACATCTTTAACATCATAGGGAATAGTCGGATCTTCAGGTACTATATTGCTGATATTGTACTCCTTAGAAGGCTCGGCCGGTTCAAACATTCTGGCTTTTTTCCCATTATTCCACGGTATGAAGGTTATAAGCTTTTTTATCTGTTCAAAACATTCCTCCTCGGTAGTCGAGAAGAAATGTGCATTGCCTGTTACTTCACTATGAACTCTTGCACCTCCGAGCTCTTCCATCGAGATCTCCTCCCCAAGCACGGTCTTGATAACCTCAGGCCCTGTAATGAACATTTTGGAGATCTTGTCCACCACGAAAACAAAGTCAGTTAGGGCAGGAGAATAAACTGCTCCACCGGCACACGGACCAAGGATTACTGACAGTTGGGGAATAACTCCGCTTGAGATCGTATTCCTGAAAAATATTTCTCCATAGCCGGCAAGGGAATTAACCCCTTCCTGAATCCTGGCACCGCCGGAATCATTGATCCCAATAAGAGGCATCCTCATTTTCAGGGCATGATCCATTATCTTGGTGATCTTTCTGGAATGCATCAACCCCAGGGACCCTCCTGCCACTGTAAAATCCTGGGCAAAAACGGCAACCGGTGCCCTGTAAATAGTTCCTGTACCTATGATCACTCCATCGCTTGGCAGTGATTTTTTATCCATATCAAAATCACGGCCAACATGTTCTACAAACATGTCATACTCATCGAATGATCCCTCATCGAGCAGGGCAAGGATGCGTTCACGTGCAGTACGCTTGCCCATTGCTTTCTGTTTTTCTATTGCCTGTTCTCCTCCGCCAAGAAGAGCCTTTTCACGCTTCTCCTGCAACTCAAGGATCTTTTTTCCTACTGCCATAACGTTATTTTTTGGTTAATCCTGAAAAATTATTTTGGAGCCATTTTATAAAGTACCAGTGCTATAACTGTATAAATGATATTGGGAATCCACATGGCAATCATGGGACCCAGATCTCCCTTAAGCGAAAATTGTGAAGCGAACTGCTGAAAAAGTATATAGGAAAAGCTCAGAATAAGACCTAATCCTATGTTCATCCCGATACCTCCCCGTATCTTCCGTGACGAAAGTGAAACGCCGATAAGGGTTAGTATAAAGACAGCAAATGGGCTTGCAAACCTGCGGTATTTTTCAATCAGAAAAAGTTTCAGCTCATCAGATCCCTGCATCTGAAGCAGCTTAATATAATCTTCAAGTTCCCTGTATGTCATGGTCCCCACAAATCCCGGATCCCTTGAAAAATCTTTGGGGTTTATGGTAAGTGCCGTATCAATCGACTTTCCCCTGGTTAATATTTCCTCATTGCCTTTTATCTCCCTCAGATAGTAATTCATTGCCTTCCACTTGTTCTTGGTGGTATCATAAGTTACCGATGAGGCAGATAATTTCGATTCCAGCCTTCCGCTGTCATTGAACTTCTCAATTGTGAAGTTCTGCCCTCGCTGACTAATGGGATTGAACGATCCCATATAGACATAGATATTTTTAAATACCTGCCTGTGGATATTTTCCACAGTCACTTTCCTGTTCGATGATCTGTAATATTTATCCTCAAAATCGAGCCTGACAAGGTTTGCCTTTGGAATTACGAAATTTGTAAGCAGGAAGGTAAGAAGGGCGATAATAAAAGAGGCGATAAAATATGGCCACATCATCCTTTTGAAGCTCATCCCGCTGTTCAGTATTGCAATTATCTCAGTATTGATGGCCATTTTTGAAGTAAAGAAAATAACTGAGATAAAGACAAAAAGCGGGGCAAACAACATTGCAAAATAGGGGATGAAGTTCATGTAGTAATCAAAAATAATTGCACGGACAGGGGCCTCCTTTTCCATGAAATTATCAATTTTTTCTGCAAAATCGAAAACAACTGCAATGGTAAGTATCAGTGCAAGGGAAAAGAAGAAAGTCCCCAGGAATTTTCTGATGATATAAATGTCTATAATCTTTAATCTCAGGGAACCTATAGCCTTTCCGAAAGTTTTTTTATCATTGATGTTTTCCATTTTCTGAAATTACCTTCTTCAATTTTTTTTCTTGCTTCACCTACCAGTTTCAGGTAAAATGAGAGGTTGTGAATACTTGCAATCTGAGCTCCCAGATGCTCCCCTGACATTACGAGATGTCTGAGATAAGCCTTGGAGTAGAATCTGCTTACCAGGGAGGGATTATCCGCATCAATCGGACTGAAGTCGTCGATCCATTTCCTGTTCCTTATGTTGATTGTTCCCTCACCGGTAAACAACATACCGTTCCTTCCGTTTCGTGTGGGCATCACACAATCGAACATATCGATACCCCTGTCAATTGCTTCCAGCAGGTTGACAGGTGTTCCGACTCCCATCAGATAACGTGGTTTATCCGCAGGCAGTATTTCATTTACAATCTCTACCATCCTGTACATCTCTTCCGCCGGTTCTCCCACTGATAATCCACCAATAGCATTCCCCTCCAGTCGCGCAGAAGCAACTTTTTCTGCGGATAACCGCCTCAGGTCTTCGAATGTTCCGCCCTGGACTATAGGGAAAAGAAACTGTTCTTTACCCCATACAGGATCCGTTTCATTGAACCGTACAATAGTCCTGTCGAGCCAGTGATGAGTCAGATCAACTGATTTTCTGGCATATTCATACTCACACGGCCATGGGGTACATTCATCGAAAGCCATAATAATATCAGCACCGATTATCCTCTGAATGTCGACTATATTTTCAGGTGTAAAAAGATGCCTTGAACCATCGATATGCGATTTAAAGAAAGCGCCTTCATCCGTGAGCTTTCTGTTAGCGGAAAACGAGAATACCTGGTAGCCGCCGCTGTCTGTAAGAATTGGCCTATCCCAGGACATAAAACGATGCAACCCGCCGGCTGCCTTCAGTATCTCTGTTCCTGGTCTGAGATAGAGGTGATAGGTATTTCCGAGGATAATCTTTGCATCTATATCTTCAATCAGGTCTCTCTGAAGAATACCTTTAACTGTCCCTGAAGTACCAACAGGCATGAAGATAGGTGTAGGAATATCGCCATGCTCCGTTTCAAAAATTCCGGTACGTGCCAGGGACTCTTTGTCCCTGCTCTCTATTTTAAACATATTAAGAGATCTCGTTTTTCGAAGCACAAAGGTAATTTATCCTAAACTGCAATTAAAATTATAGTGAATTATTTTTGGAGGACAGGTTACCACAGAAAATTCAGATCTAAACCATTTATATCAGGCAGCTATGATGGCGCTTAAAATTCTGTTGAGCATATAATCATTATTGTTGCATTTATTATTTGACATTCCGAATATCTTATTAATATTGCTGAACAGATATAGTCCAAATGGCTGACTACGATAATATATTCATTTTCATTACGTTTAGTGTCTTTCTTTCATCTGGCGCAATACAGTTGTTTTATTATCTGTTCTTTTATTCCGCAGTCTGCTATTATAAACAGCCGGAAAGAAAGAAATCGTCACAGCCGGTATCCATAATAATCTGTGCCAGAAATGAAGCAGAGAACCTTAGTTCGTTTCTACCGTCTGTACTTGACCAGGACTACCCTGATTATGAAGTTATTGTCGTAAATGACTGTTCTGAGGATAACTCCTATCTCATTCTGGGAAATTATCTTTTACAATACCCTCACCTTCGGGTATCAACCGTGAGTAAGGACCCAAAGTTTACCCATAACAAGAAATTTGCACAATTTATCGGGATCAAGGCGGCAAAGAATGAAATCCTTCTCTTTACCGATGCCGACTGTCATCCGGAATCAGATCAATGGCTCAGAGCTATGACATCGCATTTCACGGAGAAAACTGATTTTGTCCTGGGATATGGAGGCTATATGCAGATAAAAGGGCTTCTGAACAGATATATCCGTTATGATTGCGTGTCAATAGCAATGCAGTATTTTGGCATGGCGATACGCGGGATACCTTATATGGGTGTCGGGCGCAACCTGGCATACAAGCGGTCCATGTTTTTTGCCAAAAATGGTTTTGGCGCTCATAATCATCTTATTTCGGGAGATGATGACCTGTTTGTAAATTCAAATGCCACGCGAACGAATACTTCGATTGAACTCCGGCAGGAATCCCATACAAGATCAGTTCCCGCGCCTTCAGTCAAAGAGTGGGCAATTCAGAAAAAGCGACACCTGACAACAGCTCCCTATTACAAGTCAAGAGATAAGATAATTCTTTCTATAGAACTCCTTACAAGAGTGCTTTTCTATACAACATTTGTGATACTGCTCTGCTTTCACTTTAACTGGATATGGCTTACAGCCGTTTTTGGATCAAGGCTCATTACCCAGTTTATTGTATATCATTTTACCCAAAAGAGACTGAATGAATCCGGATTACTGCCATACCTGCTATTTTTCGATATATTTTCCCCTTTGGTGAATGGTATATTATTTCTAAGTAATAAAGGGAAAAAATCCGGTAAGAACAAATGGAGGTAACTCAGGGACTATCGGAAAAGGCCAGGAGCGATTTACATCTTGTCGAGCAGGCTAAGAATGGAAGCGAGAAGGCATTTGCAAATCTGATGAACAGATACAGGGATTCCATTTATTACATGCTCCTGAAGATGGTCAACAATCCGGTTGATGCTGAAGATCTTACTATTGAGGCATTCGGAAAGGCATTCAGTAACCTGGATCTTTACACTCCTAAATTTGCATTCAGCACATGGCTTTTCAGAATAGCGACAAACAATTGTGTTGACTTCATCAGGAAAAAGCAGGTCTCCCCCACCCCTTTGGATCATATCCAGGACAGCATGGAAAATGCAACACTGAATATCCAGTCCGATCTTCCTGACCCCGAAGAATCGATGATAAATCATCAGAAAATAGCTGCCCTCAAGGATATTGTCAATCAGCTCAAGCCAAGATACAAATCTCTTATCGAGCTTCGGTATTTCAAGGAGTACTCTTACGAAGAGATATCATCGGAACTAAAACTTCCCATAGGGACTGTCAAGGCCCAGCTTTTCAGGGCTAAAACTTTGCTTTACAATATACTGGTAAAAACAGGTAACAGGTAGTGTCAGAGAATATAATCAGGTATTTCCCTTTATTGTCCGCCAGCCAGCAGGAAAAACTGACCGGAATGGAGAGGATCTACCAACGGTGGAACGGCATTATAAATGTTATATCCCGCAAGGATATTGATAACTTTATGGTGCATCATGTTCAGTACTCGATGGCAATCGCAAATATCATAGGCTTTGCGCCCGGGACCAGGATCCTGGATGTAGGCACTGGAGGAGGCTTTCCCGGGATTCCTCTTGCCATAATGTTCCCGGAGGTGGAATTCACCCTTCTTGATTCAATCGGCAAGAAAATAAAAGTCGTTACTGAGGTATCTGCCGAACTGAAACTAAAGAATGTTATTCCCCTTTGGAAAAGAGTGGAGGAAGAGAAAGGAAAGTATCATTTCGTCATAAGCAGAGCCGTTACGGAATTTCCCGGCTTCGTTGGGATGACACTTAAGAATATTGACGGATCCGGCTTTAACACTCTCCGGAATGGAATAATTTACCTGAAAGGCGGTGACCTTTCCACCGAGATTGAAAAGTTCGGAGATAAGCTGAGAATATGGGATATTAAGAACTTTTTCCGTGAGCCTTTTTTTGAAACAAAGAAGATCCTGTACCTGGCGCCATGATTTTTTTGAAAAAAAACAGTCTGGCGGTTTTTATATTTCAAAAAAGTAGTACATTTGCAGTCTCAAATCAGGATATAGTCAATAAATATATTTGAAAAGATGAAAAGGACATTTCAGCCATCAAGAAGAAAGAGAGCAAACAAGCATGGTTTCAGGGAAAGGATGTCAACTCCGAACGGCAGAAGGGTTCTTGCAGCACGCAGGGCAAAAGGGAGAAAAAAATTAAGTGTATCTTCTGAGCTTAAACTTAAAGGATAGATATAATTTCAGTATAACTGTAAGGAAGGTGCCCGTGGACGGCACCTTTTTTTATATTTTTAAACACCCCATTATTTTTTAACTTCGCTGGCAAGAATTGTAAATCCAGATGGATAATTTATTTAATCATATAGGAGATCCGGCAATCAGGCTGATAGCCGGCAAGGTGGCCGAAGACAAGAGGATATCCGGAGAGGAAGGTCTTCTGCTTTACAAAAAAGCCGATCTATCCATCCTGGGATTGCTTGCCGGAATAGTAAGGAAAAGGCACAATGGTGAAAATGCATATTTCAATCATAATTTTCATATTGAACCCACTAACAAGTGTATCTATAACTGCAAGTTCTGCTCCTACCACAAGCAGGCAGGCGATCCTGAAAGCTGGGAATACAGCCATGAGGAAATGATTGAGATAGTGAAGCGGTTTGACAACAAAAATGTCACTGAAGTTCACATAGTTGGAGGAGTCCATCCCGACTATAACCTTCATTACTGGGGATCTCTGATAAAAAAAATAAAAGAGCACCGGCCTTCACTTCATATAAAGGCATTTTCTGCGATCGAGCTTGATTATATGATCTCTTCCGCAGGTTTGACAATAAAGGAAGGTCTGTCAGTAATGAAAGAGTACGGACTTGATTCAATTCCAGGGGGAGGCGCTGAAATATTTGACAATGACCTGAGGAAGATGATCTGTGATGAAAAGGCATCATCGGAACTATGGCTGACTATACATGAGACAGCCCATAACCTTGGAATACCTTCGAACGCCACTATTCTCTATGGGCATATGGAAACATATGCTCACCGTATTGATCACATGAGCAGGCTGAGAGACCTTCAGGACAGAACAGGCGGATTCAATGCCTTTATTCCGTTGAAGTATAAAATGTCTAACAACAGCATGTCATTTCTCGGGGAGGTTAATATCATAGAAGATCTGCGCAATTACGCTGTCTCGAGGATCTTTCTTGATAATTTTGCACATATAAAGGCTTACTGGCCGATGACCGGCAAGGAAAGTGCACAACTCTCACTGTCGTTCGGAGCTGATGATATGGATGGAACAATTGATGACACCACAAGGATATACTCCATGGCCGGAGCTAAGGAGGAAAATCCTTCAATGACTACGGATGAGATAAGCAGACTTATCCGGGAAGCCGGTTTCATTCCGGTAGAGCGCGATTCTCTCTATAACACCGTCAAAGTATGGTGATCTCATTATAATTTTATAAGTACCTTTGCGTTATTACTAATGTTCAATTTGTTTTATGAGCCTTAAAGACTTCCTTCTCAGTAAAGTATTTTTAAAAAATCTAGGACTGGCAGCGGCTATCATTTTAGGCATGATCATGATTTTGCTTATCTGGCTTAACCTTTATACAAGACACGGCCAGGCACGACCTGTACCTGATTTCTTCGGCCTTACAATTGAACAGACAGCTGCACTTGCAAAGAGGAGCAAACTCAGATATGAGGTAATTGATTCGGTCTACACTTCTCTTGTCCCCCGCGGCTGTGTTGCCGAGCAGAATCCAAAACCCGGTTTTAAAGTAAAAAAGTGGAGAAATATTATCCTCACAATCAATGCGTTCAATCCGGAAATGGTCGCAGTCCCGGATCTTGTCGACCTGCCAATAAGACAGGCTATTGCATTGATAGCAAGCTCAGGACTTGAGATGGGCGAGTTGAGGTACAGGCCAGACCTCTCCATAGATGTGGTAATAGAGCAGCTATATAACGGAAGGGAAATCAGCAAAGGAGATTCGCTGCAGAAAGGATCGGTCATTGACCTGGTACTGGGAAAAGGGCTGAGCAATAAAAGAACCCCCGTACCTGACCTGATAGGGATGCCTCTCGAATCTGCCAGGAACAAAATTCTCAATTCTTCACTTAACCTCGGAACATATATTTACGACAATACCATTCTCAACAAAAACGACTCTCTTACCGCCTTTGTTTTTAAGCAGAATCCTGAATACAGGGACGATGCTGACCTTCAGCTGGGATCCGCCATTTACCTATGGCTCACGGTTGATTCCACCAAACTCCCGACAATAATAAATCCGGAGATGGATGCAGACTCGGTACCAAAAGTTGATGCGTCGGCTGTGACCTCTAATTAAAAAATGATGAAAAGAAGGTTCATTCCATATCTTCTTATCTCTCTCTTCTTCATGGAGATCACCTCCGCTCAGGAAGTCGTTTCAGGCCTCCGGTCGAACATCCTGATAACAGGAGCGAAGGAACGAAAAGCCCGGAACATGGCAGCAATCCTTTCACTTCCCCTGGAATTGCCTTTCTTCGATGACTTTGCAGGGCATTCCTATTTCCCAAACCCTGAAAAATGGACTGATGACAATGTCTTCATAAACAATACCTATTCAGATAAGCAGATAACCTGCGGCATCGCCACCTTTGATGCCATTGGCAGTAATGGCAGGCTGTATGAGACAGCATCCTCATTCGTGTTTCAGGCTGATCAGCTGACATCACAACCTGTTAATCTGAACTATACTCCTGCCGATAATATCTGGCTTAGTTTCTTTTATCAGGCCGGTGGATTGGGTGATTCCCCGGAACCGGAGGATAGTCTGACACTGCAGTTCCTTTCACCTGATGAGAATAAATGGTATTCGGTATGGAAAGCGCAAGGGACTACGGACACCAGATTCAAGGCGGCAGTAATAAGGATCACCGATGCCCGTTTCCTGAAAACAGGTTTTCAGTTCAGGTTTACCAATTATGCTTCCCTCAGCCCTAACCAGAACGATCCTTCGATGGTGGGCAACTGTGATCAGTGGAATGTTGATTATGTATTACTTGATAAGAACAGGAATGAAGGTGATACTATTTTTTCCGATGTGGCCCTGACCCTGCCTATCCGTTCGCTGCTCAAAAATCATGAGGCTATGCCCTGGAAACAATTCAGGGAAGTACAGCTTCAGGAGATGGGTTCAGCAATACCTGTCCACTATCGCAATAATGACACAATAATCAGGAATGTCACGAGGAATTTTGAAATCTGGGATGTCTATAACAACTCCCTTTCCTATCTCTTTTCTGCCGGTGCAACTAATATCGATCCGCTGACAAGCGTGGACTATAATGCAAATATTGTCTATTCATTTAATTCCCCAGGCAATGATTCTGCACTTTTCAGAATAACTGCCGAGCTAAAAACCGATGAATTTGACCCGAAGGATAATGATACTCTGGTCTATTATCAGGTCTTTAAAAACTACTTTGCCTATGATGACGGAACCGCTGAAGCCGGATATGGAATAAACGGACTTGGATCGAGAAACGCGATGTTCGCCTACAGGTTCGAGTCATTTATTAACGACACCCTCAGGGCAATAAGCATCTGTTTTAATGAAAGCCTCGACGATGCCAATAAAAGGGCTTTTGATCTGGTGGTTTGGGATAATAACAATGGAATTCCCGGGAATATACTTTATACCCTTGAAGAGGTTATGGTAGAACAGGGACAAAATATTAACGGCTTCTATACATACAGGTTACCCGACAAGGTACCTGTTAGCGGTATTTTTTACGTGGGATGGAGACAACGTTCCGAATCGTTTCTGAATGCAGGACTCGATGTAAATACTCCGCACCTGGGGAAACAACTCTATTGGCTGAACGGGGAATGGCAGGAGTCACAGGTTTCGGGCACGGTTATGATACATCCGGTATTAGGAGATGCATTGAAAATTACAGCAGTGGATGATGTCAGTTATAAGGATAAAAGCCTGATAAATATATGGCCTAACCCGGCATCCGGGTTCATCACAATTGATGCCGGAGACTTACTGCCTGACGGAAATATATATGTGTCAATATTGGATCTCTACGGACGTGAACTCATAAAGACTCACCTCACCGAAAGAATCGATGTCTCATCTCTGCCTGCCGGAGTTTATATTGTCATTACCAGCCTGAATGGCAAACATCTGGGCTACAGTAAATTAATTAAATCCAGAAAATAAGGGGCATGGCAGAAGAGGAACAAGTTGACCAGCAGGAGCTATTTGAACATTTCAGGTTCAGGGTTGACCCGGGACAATCACTGCTTAGGATCGACAGGTTTCTGACTGACAGAATTGAAAATACTTCAAGAACCCGCGTACAGAATGCGGCATATGCAGGAAACATCCTGGTTAATGGCAATCCTGTCAAACCTAATTATAAGGTTAAACCCGGCGACATAATTCAGGTTGTCCTGCCTACCCCACCCAGGGAAATCGAGCTCATTCCTGAAAATATCCCTCTCAACATTGTCTATGAAGATGATGACGTTCTGGTTGTCAACAAGGAACCGGGAATGGTTGTCCACCCCGCCTATGGCAACTATACAGGAACCCTGGTTAATGCGTTGATGTGGCATTTCAGGCATCTTCCACTGTTCAGCACGGGCGAAGCCAGACCTGGTCTGGTGCACAGGATAGACAAGAATACTTCAGGGATCCTCGTAATTGCAAAGAATGAATTTGCTCTGAACAAACTCTCTAAACAGTTTTATGACAGAACCACTGAGCGGAGATACAATGCGATTGTATGGGGAACACCTGATCCCCGTGAGGGCACTATAACAGGAAATGTCGGAAGGAGTCTGAAAGACAGGAAGGTAATGCAGGTCTTTAGTGACGGCAGCGAAGGCAGGAGTGCAATAACACACTATAAAGTGATTGAAGATCTGGGTTATGCATCACTTGTAGAATGCAAGCTCGAGACAGGCAGGACACACCAGATAAGGGTCCATTTCAGTCATATAAAACATCCTCTGTTCAATGATCCGGAATACGGGGGCGACAAAATTCTGAAAGGTACAACATTCACAAAGTATCAGCAGTTCATTAAAAACTGTTTTACCATACTTCCAAGACAGGCTCTGCATGCCAGGTCACTGGCTTTCGATCATCCGGTAACCGGAAAAAGGATGTACTTTGATTCCGAGCTGCCTGAAGATATGCAGCTGGTAATTGAAAAATGGAGGAAGTATATCTCCGGCCGGGATACTGATACTGTTTAGATAAAGATTTTGATTTTTACCAGCTGCCGCCTGCTCCTCCACCCCCGAAGCCGCCGCCGCCGAAACCGCCAAATCCGCCTCCGCCTCCGCCGCCGGAAAAACCACCCCAGCTGCCACTATGTGACCCTCTGCCTGAATTCATCATTCCAAGGAGCATCCAGAATGGCAATCCACCTGTACTGATATTGCGCCTGTTGGAACCACCTTTTCCCCCAGAGATAATAATGATAATGAAGAAAATTATGAAAAGAATAAGACCGAGAGGCAATTTTTGCCCTCCGGATTTTTTTACTCTCTGTCCATAATCCTGGGCGGTAAACTCGCCTCTTGCAAGAGCCATTATAGTATTAGTGGCTTTATCGAGACCACCATAGTAATCTCCCTTTCTGAAGGATGGTAGTATATCATGATCGACTATCTGTGCACAGGTGATATCCGGTATAGCGCCTTCGAGACCATATCCCTGGGCAATAAAGACCTGCCCATCGGAGTCCGGTGTTTTTGGTTTTACCAGTATCAGCACTCCATTATTGAGCTGTTTCTTCCCGATACCCCATTTCTCACCCAGACGCTGTGCATAATCGGCTTTATCATATCCCTTCAGGGAGGGTACCGTAACAATTGCTATCTGAGTTGATGTGGAATCATTGAAGGAAACCAGCTTTTGTTCCAGTGCATTGACCTCATCCCGGCTAAGCATTCCTGCAAAATCATTGACTAATCTGGGAGGCACAGGTTTATCGGGGAAATCCTGTGCAAAAACTGCTGCAGAAGAAATGCTGAACAGTAAAACAGCCAGAGCCAGAAAGTAAAAATATTTTCTTGTCATCTTAATTAGTTCTCTTCCAATTTATCGAACGAAATCTCATCCGGCAATTCATTCACATCATCCTCCCTGTGAGGGAAATGCTTCTTCAGATGGGCTCCTGTTAGTATGATCCCTTCCGAGAGACCCTCAGTGAATTTCCCCTCCTTGAATTTTTGCAGAAGCAATTCCTTAACGTCGTCCCAGAAGCCATCCGGGACTTTTGAGTTTATGCCAGCGTCACCAATAACAGCGAACTTTTTGTCGCTGACTGCCAGATAAAACAATACTCCATTCCGTTCTGCTGTCTTATGCATACCCAGTTTCCTGAATACCCATGCTGCACGGTCGAGGACATCCTCATTGCAATATGTTTCAATATGGACCCTTACCTCGCCTGAGGTTTCATTTTCAGCTTCCCTGACGGCAGAAAGAATCTGATCCTGTTGTTCCCTGGTAAAGAACGATGAAGCTTTCATTTATTTTTAGATAAAGTTAAAACTTGACTTCAGGCGCTTTATCGGCCCCTTCAGCGGATTTAAAATAAGGTTTTGACTGAAACCCAAACATTCCTGCCAGAAAATTTTGAGGAAATCTCTTAATATAGGTGTTGTAGGTCTGAGCCACCTCGTTGAATTTTCTTCTCTCGACCGAAATCCTGTTCTCGGTGCCTTCCAGCTCAACCTGGAGATCCCTGAAATTCTGAGTTGCCTTAAGCTCGGGATATCTCTCGACAACCACCATTAGTCTAGACAATGCGGAGGAAAGCTGTCCCTGCGCCTGCTGAAACTGCTCAAGATTCTCCGATGTCATTTTGGTTGGATCGATAGTAACTGAAGTAGCCTTGGAACGTGCTTCGATTACCTGGGTAAGTGTTGTCTGTTCAAAATTTGCAGCTCCCTTTACCGTATTTACAAAGTTCGGTATAAGATCTGACCTGCGCTGGTAAGCAGTCTCTACATTACCCCACTGGCTTGTAACAGATTCCTGCATGGTCACCATGCCATTATATATCTTTGTACCCCAGGAAATTATTCCCAATACAACCAGCACCAGGACGCCGGCTACAACCAAACCTATTATGCAACCTTTTTTCATTCTTTTTGTTTTTTTTATTTCAACAAAAATAATATTTATACTCCATTATATATCTAATAGTTATATTAAATTCAATTTTTTATCTCCCTTTCTATTTCCTTAAAAGGGTAAAAAATCCTGCAATTAAGCAACATTCGACTTAATGGATGAAAATTCTTTCCTACTGCCAGGGGGGAGCGCCCGAAGAGGGATGTTGTGTAATTTTTTTTAATAATCGTTCTGCCTGATATCACATGCGTAAATTGTTTATTTTTGTCGGTGTTTAATAAAAATAACATGAAGACCATCGCAATTGTTGCAGGAGGCGATTCCTCAGAATTCGGAATTTCCGTAAAAAGCGCAAATGAGGTAAGCAAAGTCCTGTCATCCTTATATAAAACATATGTTATAATTATAAGAGGAACCAACTGGTACTGGGAAGACCTGAAAGGCCGCTATCACAATATCGACAAGAATGATTTCACCCTTGAAACGGATGAATCAAGGATAAGGTTCAATGCAATATTCATCGCTATTCATGGCACTCCCGGCGAGAATGGATTACTGCAGGGATATTTTGACATGATGGGTATACCCTATTCAAGCTGTGGTGCATTCTGCTCTGCACTTACTTTCAATAAGCAGGTCTGCAAGCTCTTTCTCAGGGACTACAATATACCTATGGCAGAGTCAGTTCTTGTAAGAGCCGGCGGTGATATCGATGCGGAGAGTGTAATTAGACGTACCGGGCTACCATGTTTTGTTAAGCCCAATGACAGCGGCTCCAGTTTCGGAGTAACAAAAGTAAAAAAGATCGGGGAACTCATGCCAGCAATTGCAAATGCGGCAAAGGAAAGCAATGAAGTTATAATCGAAGCTTTTATGGATGGAAGGGAAGTAGCGTGCGGAGTTGTAAAAACAAAAAAGGAATCCATCGTCCTGCCTGTAACAGAAATCATCAGCAAAAATGAATTCTTCGACTTCGAGGCAAAATACACACCCGGAAGATCTGATGAAGTCACCCCGGCAGAAATGCCGGTGGAATTAACCAATGAGATCCGGACGATAAGTTCAAGGATTTATGATCTCCTCGGATGCAAAGGGATCGTACGCGTCGATTTCATCGTTATAAGAAATAAGCCATATTTCCTTGAGATAAATTCCATCCCCGGGATGACTGAAGAAAGCCTGATCCCTAAGCAGGCAAAAGCCGCCGGGATAGATCTTAAAAAATTATACTCTCTGGTACTGGAAGATCTTTTTGAATAATTACTTTCCCCTTGCCATCTTTAGTGCACTAGTTGTGGTGTAGTATTTGGTTATCATACCGGCAACTTCCCAATCAGGCAGCTTGCCGTCCTTCATATAATCAAGGAATCTTGTCATTACCTGTCCGAAATGTGCCTCATGGCCTACTCTGTATCCGGAAGGGATACCGATTGTCAGTGAATTAGCGCCTGCATCTTCGATGGACAGGCTGTCGTATGGCATTGATCCAAGAGCTTCTTTCAGTTTTGTTCTGAAAGCATCCAGGGGCATACCTTTGATATTTTCAACATACAGTGTAGGAACGAATTTCTCATCTGCACCCTGTTTGATAACAAGGTCGCACTTCGTTCCGTGCATAATCGAATAGTGAGTATCTCCTCCCCCCGGTGGTGCCTGGTATTTCCATTCTACCGACACCTTTGCAAAAACTCCTTTGAGTTGATAAATCATTTCTCCATTGGAAAAGACATTCAACTTTCCATCTTTAATATCTTTTTGAAGATACTCCGGAAAATTTTCAAGGCCTGTTACACCGGTAAACTCTTCCCTTGAGATAATGGTAGGCCATCTCCTGGCTGACACCATTTTTACATCCCCGGAGTTAAGTACCTGTTCCGGGTAGCATTCCCACTGAATAAGATCAACAAGGTGGGTAGTCACATCCACAATGCCCTCGCCTTGCTGGCTGACATCGAAAAACCAGCCCGGGCGTATCAAAGGGGTCCCTGACACAATTTTAGAAAAATAGTGTACGCTTACTTTTGTCACAGCAGGTTCCTCCCGGCTTCCCTTCGAGAGCTGACCGAACAGATCTTCCCTTTGTGAAAGAAGTTTCTGGAGGATGGTTGTCACTTCGAATCTTTCGGTCATAATATCGTACAATAACAATCCTTTTTCCGTGGCTTCTGAAAAAGCTGACTCAAGGGCAGGAAAATCCTCAGGCTCAATAATCATGGGTTTATCTGCAAGAACATTGAATCCTGCAGCGATGCATTTTGTTATATATTCGGCTTTCTTCCTGTTATTACCAGATAACACCACTACATTGCCAGCCTTGTCATTGAGCATCTTCTCAAAGAAATCCGGCCCCGTATAAACTATTTCATTCCATGCAGTAGGGTCTTCAGCTCTTTTATTGTAGGCATCAATTCTTGCAAGGTGCTGCTGGCAATCAGGTCCTACGGGAGCATATACATGTACATCAGGTGAAACCTGGTCATACATGGTTTTCTGTACAAGAGCGGCATGAAAATGACCAGGATCCACGGTAATCAGTCTTACCGGATAATCTTTTTCCATCGAATTACTTTGGTTATTGCCTTTTGATTGTTTCCGGTTTCCTGATCCGCAGGATAACATCACAAGGGCAAAAGGCACAATTAATAATAGCAGTTTTCTCATTATTCAGATATATTGATTCTTATTTCAGTGTTAGGATATCTTTTCTGAAGAGTACTTCCTGACGGCATTTAAAAATGCATTTATATTTGCGTCATTTACTCCCGGGGGCATCCCTCCCCCTGCAGACCATATAATCCGCTTGCATTCCACCTCCCTGAAAGCGTTGCCAACGGCCGCATCAACCTGACGGGGATTCCCGGCAGCCAGTACGTCGCGAGGCGGTATATTCCCTGCAAGAACGACCTCAGGACCGGCAATACTGCGGATTTCGGCAAGAGAATGTTCGAATGAAAAATTAAAAACATTCACATCCATCTCATTCAGGTATTTTGCAGTAATGAGACCTTCCGAATCATTATGAAGGAATCTCACCTTCGATCCTGTGCATCCGAATATTCTTTTCAAATATGGGAGTACAAATTCCTTAAATTCCTGCTCGCCGACAAAACCAATTATATCATCAAGTACAAGCACTCCATCGATTGAAGGGAAACATTCTTTCTGCCAGGACAACCAGTCGCAGATAAAATCGGTGATTTTCCTGATCAGCATGTGTGTCCGGTCAGGATCCAGTCCTATAGCTGTCATCAGCTCCGTTGTACCCATCAGGAAGCTTGCTATATTCAAAGGTCCCCTGGCCACTGCAAACCTTATCTGGTGATCGTTTTCGACAATTTTATCCTGATTATTCTTCAGCCGGCTGATCATGAATGGCAGTAGTCCGTCAGTCATGACATTTGGACTCGGAAGCCGGCTTATATCCTCAATATCCGAAATGATCCTTTCAGCATGAGGCAGGTTATTCTCAAGAAAGATCATTCTCGATCCGAAAGCCGACGGCTCTGTGCACATCCCGTATTCCGACCAGAAGCCCGGCATAAACCATGCATCAGGAAAAGAATTCACAGCTTTCAGGTTTGCCCTGAACCAGAGATCATCAGATGAATAATAGTCAATCTTTGAGATGCCATACCATCCGGGGATCCAGGGACTGTCAATGATGAAGCCTGCCGGCTGGTATCCGAGCGATTTCCCGCCAATCAAAGCAATAAGATCATTCCATGCAGAATTACGCATACTGAAGAAAACTGGTTCATGAAACAGGTAATAAAATTGATGAATTATTTTAAGAGTAACAATTTTATTTTAATGAATCACTCCGGTAAGTGTCGATCGGAGCACAGGTGCATACCAGATTCCTGTCGCCGTAGCCATCATCTACACGGCCTACTGATGGCCAGAACTTATTCTCCACCACCCACTTAAGCGGAAAGGCCGCTTTCTGGCGTCCATATGGATGGTTCCATTCTTCGGCTGTAACCGCCATGGCGGTATGTGGAGAATTTTTCAGAACATTGTCAATCTTATCTGCAGAACCCTCTTTTATTTCCTGAATCTCATTCCAAACTGATTTCATGGCACTCACAAATTTATCCAGTTCCATTAATGATTCTGATTCCGTAGGTTCCACCATAAGAGTACCATGAACCGGGAAGGAGAGCGTTGGAGCATGAAATCCGTAATCCATTAGTCGTTTAGCGATATCAGCTTCGGATATGCCGGCTTCGCTTTTTAAATTCCTGCAATCGAGGATCATCTCATGGGCAACGAATCCGTTTTTACCAGTGTAGAGGGTTTTAAACCAACCTTTAAGTGCAGCAGAAGTATAGTTGGCATTCAGAATGGCATATTTTGTCGCATTGGTAAGCCCCGAGGCACCCATCATCATCACATAAGCATGCGAAACAGCCAGGATCTGACCGCTTCCGAAAGGAGCTCCGGCCACTGCCGTAATGCCATGACTGCCTCCCGTTTTTATCATCGGATGGGAAGGGAGATATTCGGCCAGCTTGTCATTTACAAGTATAGGACCCATTCCTGGCCCTCCTCCACCATGCGGTATAGCAAATGTTTTATGAAGATTCAGATGGCAGACATCGGCACCTATGCGACCCGGATTAGTGAGACCTACCTGTGCATTCATGTTTGCTCCATCCATGTATACGAGTCCTCCGTTGGCATGAATGATCCTGGTCATCTCTGTAACAGCTTCCTCAAATACACCGTGTGTTGACGGGTAGGTAATCATAAAGCATGCCAGGTCGGCCTTATGTTCCTCAGCTTTAGACTTAAGATCTTCAATATTTATATTACCCTTATCATCGCATTCGACAACAATGACCTCCATCCCTGCCATTACGGCGCTTGCAGGATTGGTTCCGTGTGCAGATGAGGGAATGAGCGCTTTGTTTCTGTGTCCTTCTCCCCTGTTCAAATGGTATTCCCTGATTACCATCAATCCTGTGTACTCTCCGGCAGCTCCGGAGTTCGGCTGAAATGAAATCGATGAAAAACCTGTAAGTTCCTTAAGGACTTCACCAAGCTCGTTCATGATCTCAAAATATCCTTCGGCCTGATCTGCCGGTACAAATGGATGGATATTGCCAAATTCGGGCCAGCTGAGAGAAAAGAGCGATGAAGCGGAATTAAGTTTCATTGTGCATGAACCAAGGGATATCATGCTGTGGGTAAGAGAAAAGTCTTTCCTTTCCAGGATTTTTATATACCTCATCATATCAGTTTCACTGTGATACTGATTAAATGTTCCCCCCTTCAAAAAGGCCGATTTTCTAAGGAACTTATCCTCAATGCACTTACAGCTGCAATATCCGGTCACTATGTCTGCTTTCTTCCCGCAGGCCGTCGCAAAGATCCCGATAATTTTATTTATCTCCCTGAAGCTTGTTATCTCATCTGTACTTATAATGACGGTACGGTTGTCAGGATAATAGAAGTTTATTTCAGCTTCCAATGCCAGTTGTTTGATGGTTTCTATTGAGATAATCCCATTCAGATCGATTTTGAGGGTATCAAAATAGGTGGAATTTACTTGTCTGTATCCGAGGTTTCTGAGGCTGTTATTCAGTACACAAGCCATATTCAGGATGTGTCCGGCAATACGCTTCAGACCGGCAGGGCCATGGTACTGAGCATACATACCTGAAATGGTTGCCAGCAGAGCCTGAGCTGTACAGATATTTGAGGTGGCTCTTTCACGCTTGATATGCTGTTCCCTTGTCTGAAGTGCCATTCTGAGAGCATTGTTACCATGAACATCAACCGATACACCTATTATACGGCCCGGCATATTTCTTTTGAGATCATCTCTGGTGGCAAAAAATCCGGCATGAGGTCCTCCGAAACTCATGGGAAGGCCAAACCGCTGACTTGATCCGACAACTATATCTGCACCCCATTCTCCTGGAGGTGTCAGAATAGCCAGGCTCATCAGGTCAGCCGCTACCCCGACAAGCAATCCGGATGAGTGGGCCAGTTCCGTAAAAGACCTGTAATCTCTTACCTGTCCTGATCCTGCAGGATACTGGATAAAGGCGCCAAAAAATGGACCGTCAAAGAAAGCTTCAGTGTATTTTCCTGTGACAAGTTCAATACCAAGCGGTTTCGATCTGGTCCTTATCACCTCCATTGTCTGGGGAAATATGTCATTATCGACGAAGAAATGGTTTTTACCTGCTTTTACGGCATCTCTCGTCCTTGCATTATACATCATGATCATTGCCTCTGCAGCTGCTGTTGATTCATCAAGCAAAGAAGCATTGGCTATCTGCATTCCCGTAAGCTCGATTATCATTGTCTGGAAATTCAGCAGTGCTTCCAGTCGGCCCTGGGAAATCTCAGCCTGGTAAGGGGTATAAGCTGTATACCATGAGGGATTTTCGAGGACATTTCTTGTTATAACTGACAAAGGGGCAACTCCATAATATCCCTGTCCGATAAATGACCGGAAAAGTTTATTTTTTTTGCCGGCGGCCCTGATGCGATCAAGGTATTCGAATTCACTCATCGCATCGGGAAGCCTCAAGGGTTTCTCTAATCTGATATCCTTTGGTACAATCTTATCTATAAGCTGATCGAGGGAATTTACTCCGATAGTTTTCAGCATCCGGGGTAAATCCTCTTCGTGTGGACCAATATGACGATTAACAAAACTATCTGATGTCATGTTTTTCTGTTTAGTTTCTTTAAATAAATTGTTAATTGCTGTAATCTGAATTTCATTTAAATTTTCTGAAAGTCAGGTGCAAAAATATGAGTAAAAAATCTCAGGAAAAATAGGGATTTGTCATCTTTTCCTTTTCTATGGTGGTTTGGTTGCCATGACCCGGATAAACGACAGTTGACGGAGGAAGAACGAACAACTTTGTAATGATACTGTTTATAAGCGTTTCATAATTTCCGCCTTCCAGATCGGTTCTTCCTATACTGCCTGCAAACAGGGCATCGCCTGTAAAAACGAATCCTCCTTTCTCACTGTAAAAGGCCATGCTTCCGGCTGTATGTCCAGGAACATGCAAGGCAGTCAGGAGGGTCGATCCAAAGGTAATTACCTGTTTGTCAGCAATTAATCCTCCAAGTTCAGGGGCTTCATTCATTGAAAGTCCGAAAAATGCAGCGTGCTGTCTCGATTTTTTTCTATTAACCTCTTCATCAGCTGATGCCAGTGTTTTCAGGTTGTATTTTTCAAGCATGAAACCATTACCGAAAATATGATCCAGATGGCAATGAGTATTCAATAAAAGGACCGGATTAAGCTTTTTACTTTCAATGAAAGTAGTGAGCACATCGAATTCTGATCTGTCATAACAGCCGCAATCAATTATGGCGCAATCCTTTGACTGATCGGCGAGAATATATGTATTAACATCTATAGGTGAAAAGACAAGTTTATAAATTTCCATATCAAATTATTTTCCGTTTACAGTTCCCTTAAGAAGGGGTACAAATACAAAATTTCCATGCCGGGTATATTCAAAACTGTCAGGTCCGGTGCGTTCCACAACCGTCATAACCTGGGATTCGGAGCTCCCCAGTGGCACCACAAGCCTGCCGCCTGTTTTGAGTTGCATAAGAAGTGCCTGCGGAACTACCGGTGCCGCAGCAGTAATGACTATTCCATCGTAAGGTCCATACTGAGGCTTACCTACATATCCGTCGCCGTAAAAAAAATGGGCGGTATACCCGAGGGAAGTAAGAGTCCTTTGTGCTTTTATGAAAAGTTCCCGGTAACGTTCAATAGTATATACCTTTGCTCCCATGGTAACAAGTATGGCTGCCTGGTAACCTGACCCGGTGCCTATCTCGAGTATTTTATCCCTGCGCTTAACCCTCAGCAGAGAGGTCTGAACTGCCACAGTATAAGGTTGGGAAATTGTCTGACCTGATGTAATCGGGAAGGCCTTGTCCACATACGCATGAATAAGAAATGCCGGATCCATGAACATATGCCTCGGAACAGTATCGATTGCTCTAAGTACATCATCATCGACAATACCTTTTTGCCGGAGTTCTGCAACCAGCTTTTTACGTTTGCCTTTCGCCTCGAATGTATCCGTCATAAGTAATTACCGGCCTAAATTTTTAGTTGCTGCAAAAATATAAAAAATGTAACTCAGCAAGTTAGTATGCCCAGCCCATTTATGAACAAGATTTGCGCCCACTCCATTTAAAATCAGCTGTTCTGTATCAGGCGACTGAATGATTCAAAGAGTACTCGCCAATTG
Source organism: uncultured Bacteroidales bacterium (assembly GCA_963789465.1). GTDB lineage: Bacteria > Bacteroidota > Bacteroidia > Bacteroidales > VadinHA17 > LD21. The sequence goes on along the minus strand of CAWBLL010000009.1, from coordinate 348,871 downwards.
ACTTATATACAGGTCCTTCACGAAATAACTGACTTTCATACAGGATGATCCTGCTGACTCTCTGGTTCTGTATGCTGGCATCACGATATTTATCAACCAGTGATTTCAGTTTCTCCTTTGCAGGAATATTCTTAATCCTCCCCAGTGTCAGATGGGGGTTGAAATCCCGCTCCTCTGTCACTATTCCGTTTCCAGTTAATCCTGTCCTTATTGAATCATGCAGTTTATTCAGATATTCCGATGGATGAATACCTGCCCATAATATCCGTGGATCAGTCAGGCTTTTAAAGACTCCTGCTCCCTCCAGTACCATATCAAACGGTTCCGAGACATCGCATATTTCAGTTAACATCCTGTCGATAAAGGCTATTTTTTCTGCCTCGGTATCGCCAAGGAATACGAGTGTAATATGGAAATTATCCATCTCTGTCCATTTTATCCTTTCATCTTCCAGACTTTTTTTTAAGTCAGAAATCATACTCAACAGAGTACTCGCGGGATTTATCTTCACCGCAATAAATATTCTTTTCATAACACTGTCATCATTTTTGTTCATAATCTTCCGGCATCAATTTCATTTATGATAGCCTCAATAAGAGCATCTTCCCCGACAGGGTCGTACTCATCCTTGAGGTTTGTCCCGAAGATACGTGCAATGCTTTGCCAGAAGGCTGCGCTGAATTTCCCCCTGTAATCATGTATCAGAGTAAATGATGTATTACTGGTTTCCCTGTCAATCAGCTTTATAAGCAGCCTGCCCTGAGAGATAGTCATCTTTTCTATATCTCCCTGATATTTGGCAAATATCTCTTTTTCCACATCTCTCACGTATTGTCTCCTTTCCCTGTCATCCGGAATATTTTTAAGCTCCTCATTAACTTCGCCAAGCTTTGTCCTGACGAGGACGGCATATGGATAGACTTTCTTAATATTTGAAACAAGCTTCACATACCGTCTGTACTCACTTCGCCTTGCCCTTTCATTTCTTGAGTGGATTGTCACCTCCTTAATCTGAACCTCCGGCAACGTTACTCCGTTTCTGTCAACCTCCGGCAAGAGGTAAAATCTCCCTTGCAAAGTGTCATTACTTGCTTTTAATGAATCTGCCTGGCCAGATACCCTGACGGAAACAAAACCTAAAAACAATATAGACAAGGCGATTTTCACATTAATTCTTTTTGCAAAGTTATCAAATAACGGACCAATTGATTAAAAACATACTGACTAGAGAAGGATTCCCGGGAAAATCTGCTGATTGCTTAATCCTGATCATTACAATCAGGCAAGATGCATGCATATAGGTCTTATGAATTGATTTTCAGATCACTGACCATCGAAGAAAATAATTTTGCATTTAGCGATTCATAGGTTTAACTTTGTTAGGTATTTAAATTATCACGGAGAATATTTTCAGACTAATTTATAAAGAGAATGGCAAGTATAATCCCTGGTTATGAGTACGATATCTTCATAAGTTATCGGCAAAAAGACAATAAGTATGACGGCTGGGTGACTGAATTCATTGATCACCTAAAAAGAGAAATTGAAGCAACTTTCAAAGAAGATGTTTCAATCTATTTTGATGAAAATCCGCACGATGGGTTGTTGGAGATCCATAATGTGGACAAAAGTCTTGAAACAAAGCTTAAATCACTCATTTTCATGCCAATAATCTCACAAACATATTGTGATCCCAAAAGCTTTGCATGGCAGAATGAGTTTGTCGCATTCAACAAGATTGCTTTCGCTGACCAGCTTGGCAGGGATGTAAAACTGGCAAGCGGAAATGTGTGCAGCCGAATAATCCCTGTGAAGATCCATGATCTGGATTCCTCTGATACTGAACTGATCGAGCATGAGATGGGCTGCAGGCTCCGTGCGATTGATTTCATTTACTCAAGCTCCGGAGTTAACAGGCCTTTGAAACCGGACGATAATCCTGATAAAAATCTGAACAAGGCTTTCTACCGTGATCAGATCAATAAAGTTGCAAACGCCATTAAGGATATTATATATGGCCTTCACCCTGACCCTAAGAAGCGGTCTACTAAATCATATCAAACAGGGACAGGATTTGGATACACCAATTACCAGAATGAATCATTCCCGGATAAACATTTTGCCGGAATGCGTTTTTCAAGAAAGACAACCCTGCTTGGATCAGTTGCGATTCTTCTTATTCTGGCCATGATTTACTTTGTTCCAAAAATTATCAATAATCATTCGAAAGAAATATCAGCAGGTGAAATTGTAAGAAAGTCAATTGCTGTCCTGCCAGTTTCAAATATTACCGGTAATCCTGACCTGGAATATGTTGGAGATGGTATTCAGGACGATATAACAGGAAGACTGAGTGCAATAAGCAGCTTTTATGTAAGACCTCTTTCTTCGACTTTGCAGTTTAAAAACTCAAAAGAGACAATTCAGGAAATAGCTAAAAAACTCAAGGTAAATACCTTGATAGAGTCATCCGTTAAAGGGTCAATAGATTCTCTGAAGATTGAAGTCCGATTAATTGAAGCATTCCCAGAGGAAAAATATGTGTGGAGCTCAACTTATATTCAAAACTGGAATAATATCGGTGATATTTATCGTGAGATAATCTCACATATAATTGACGGTACAAAGATCAGGCTTACATCTGCAGAATCAAAAAATCTTTCAATTGTTCAGAAACATAATCCGGAGCTTCTGAAAGCTTACCAGATGGGAACCTTTTATATGAACAAAAATACTAAAGATGACTTTGAAAAGGGAATTAAATACTTTAATGATGCAAGGACAATTGATCCGTCTGATCCCTTACCGTTACTTGGATTGGCTCAAGGCTACAGTAATTCAGGCCATTCAGCCGGACTGGGAAGTGAATCTCCCAACCGGGGAAGAGATTATGCCCTTAAGGCACTTGAACTTGATTCAACACTTTCAGAGGCCCATTCAATTCTGGGCTACTGGTATCTTTACACGGGATGGGATTTTGAAAAAGCAAAAGAACATTTTTTAAGTGCCATTGATCTAAATCCCAGTGATGCATTTGCCCATTGCCACTTTGCGTGGTATCTTACCTTGGCAAATAGAATTGATGATGCAATAGTTGAAATGAAAAAAGCAATTGAAATTGCTCCAATCGATCCGTTATATCAGGGTTATCTTGCCTGGCTGGACCTATATTTCGGCAAGTTTAACGATGCACTATCTGAAGCGCGTAAAACACTCCAGCTTGATCCTGATTATACTATGGCATATATGGTTATGGGATCAGCCTATGCTGAAACCGGAATGTATTTTGAAGCCATTGAGATGCATAAAAAAGGTATTTCAATAAGCCCGGAGTATATTGCTAATCTTGGTGTTACATATGCCCTTGCCGGACAAAAAGATGAAGCACTTAAAATAGCATCAGATCTGGAAAAGGATATGAGCGAAAATTGGTGGAATGCATATGGAGTTGCTCAAATTTATAGCTCTCTGGGCGATAAAGACAAGGCTATAAATGCTCTTGAATTTGCCTATAACTTACATGGAGATTTCGTCCCCTGGATGAGTTCTGATCCAGGGTTTATGTCACTTCATAATGATCAAAGGTATAAGGATCTTGAAAAGAAGATTAACCGCCCGGGGTGATAAAGAGCTGAATTTATATATTTCTTCCCCGATCCGTTTGTAAACCTTCCTCAAAAGGTTAATTTTGAGGAAAGCTTCTTTTATGGCATTACAGGTAGAGGATCTGGAAGATCACTCAAAATACAGGCAGATAGAGGTGATACCATATGATGACCTGATACCGTTCGTTCTTGATTATTTAAAAAGAGTATCGGGAGTGACGATTTTTTTCTGGTCAGCATGCCTGGTGTTCCTTGGGACAGCCATTCGTATCAGAATAAATCTTTCCGGATATTTCACGTCAGGAGAAATCCTTTTTCATTCCGTTACCGGCCTTGTAATACTCCCGTTGCTTAGTATTCCCGTACATGAATTACTGCATGTAATTCCCTATTTCATCTTCGGTGCACGGAAAATAAGGGTAGGAATGGACCTTAAACAGTATCTTTTTTATGTTACTGCTCACAGGCATGTGGCAAGCCCCATCCAGTTCAGGATAATAGCTATTATCCCTTTTCTTGTTATTAGCATTGCACTAATAGTGCTCATATACTATCTGCCGGGGTTGTGGAAATGGAGCCTTTCAATCTTTCTTTTTGTGCATTCAACAATGTGTGCAGGAGATTTTGCCCTGCTGAACTTTTATTCCCTTAGAAAAGGCAGAAAGATCTATACCTGGGATGATGCAGATAAGAAGGTAGCATATTTCTATGAGGAAATTTAAGAATCAGGACTAATTTGGAATAAATTGTTGTAGGAGTTGAGAGTTGAAGGAGTTCAACCTTTTCAACCTTTTCAACCCTTTTAACTCTTTCAACCTTTTCAACCTTATTAAAACCTCTCCTTTGCCAGATACAAAACATCATCATCCTTCGAGAAGGGTCTCATTCTGAATGAGTATTCATATTTCATCTCAAGAAGGCGGTATTGTGGATGTATCATTGCCCCCCACGAGTCATCGCCTCCCACCCCCATCTGCCCCATGTCAATATTAAGGTTTACCAGGTCACGTGTTTTTACATCTATAGTGTGGGTATTCGCAGCCTTTGCGTCATTCCTGTACTGGGACAATTTCCCCGGCGACTCAAAATCATCATGAATATTGTTAAGAGCCTCAAAACATATTACCGGGTCACCTGTAAACAGTATTCCGTTTCCATTGTCATCGGTCAGGGTAAGCCATCTTGTATCTGTCTTGTATCCATTTTCCTGAGGTCTGATATATGGAGTATACTGATCTGTTACAGTGCTTTCATAAACACCTACATAAGCTGAGGTTTTCCTGTCTGCATAATTTTCATGAGGTCCGCGACCGAACCATTTTAAGTTGGCAAATTCTTCGGGCAGCTGCATCTGCATGCCCATCCTTGGTATCTCCGGAATTTTTGCTGACAATTTGGAAAACTGGTTTCGAATAATAACATCACCTGTACTGAAAATAGTATAGGCTGAAGCATAACCTGCGATCTTTGATCCGTCGGGACCGGTTATATCATAGGTAAAGCTTACAACTACCTTCCCAAGATCAGGCTGACTGAGTTTTGCACCCGTAACTTTGATCCTTTCACCTGCTTTTTTCCAGATGCCCAGCTTTTTATCCATGTCGTATCCGTAATCATTATCTGTGGGAGGTCTCCAGAAATCTGGTTCAGGACCATTCTTAAGCAACTCTTTCCCCTTGTAGTTATATGATATCATCCTTCCTTTCGCAGGATCAAAGATAATTTTAAGATCACTGCCTCCTACCTCCAGCCGGGAACCCTCAGTTTTAGTCTGAAGCATTTCGAGGCTCCCCTGTTTGGCGGGCAGAGGTTTCGCTTCCAGTGGCAACCTGAACTGGGCAGATGCATAAACATGATCTTCAGGAACGGAATTCCATTCATCGCTTCTGCGGGCTATGATATTGAGGAAATATTCCGTTCCCGGAGCAGGGTCAATTTTTGTTATGGGCAGGCTGACCATGGTGGATAGCTTCGGCTTAAGATCAGGAACAGTAAGTTTTCCTGACTGAAGGGTGGTCCCGTCAACTACAACTTCCCACTCAAAGTTGAATTCAGAAAGGTTTGTAAAATCATATTTGTTTGTGATATTTATTACACCGCCGGGTAAGTTTACTGCATCAAATCCAATATACTGGTAAACCTTATTGACTTCGGCAAGACCGGGATGGGGAGTTCTGTCGGGCCACACGAGCCCGTTGATACAAAAATTCCCATCGCTCGGGACGCCTTCCTCTCCATAGTCGCCGCCGTAGGCCCAGTACTTTTCACCATTTCCGGCTGTCTTCAGGAGGCCCTGGTCAACCCAGTCCCAGATAAATCCTCCCTGAAGTCCGGGATATTTTTCAATAACATCCCAGTAATCCTGTAGATTCCCCGTCGAATTACCCATTGCATGCGCATATTCGCACATTATCAGCGGCCTGTCGTTCTTTGCATCTTTTGCATAACCCTCGAGGTACTCAATTTTAGGATACATCGGGCACCAGATATCCGTATGCCTTTCCGGCGCATTTGTCTGGTGTTCCGCCCTTTCATACTGAACTGGTCGCGAGACATCCCTTCCCTTTATCCATTTGTATCCATTAAGGAAATTATGTCCGTCACCGGCCTCGTTACCCATTGACCATATAATCACGGAGGGATGATTTTTGTCTCTTTCTACCATCCGCTGCATTCTGTCGAGATGGGCAGCAGCCCATTCCGGCTTATCAGCCAGAGTCACATCCTTCTCATAACCGATACCGTGTGATTCGATATCAGCTTCATCAATAAGATACAAGCCATATTTATCGCACATCTGATACCAGAGTTCCTGCTGAGGATAATGTGAGGTCCTCACAGCATTTATGTTGTGGCTTTTCATTACCCGGATATCTTTCAGTATTGTTGCATCAGAAATTACATGGCCATTAACATCGTCATGCTCATGCAGGTTGGTGCCTTTTAAACGGATTGCAACGCCATTGACAAGCAACCTGGAATTCTTTATTTCCACTTTACGGAATCCTACTTTTGAACTGACATACTCAAGAGGTTTGCCATCCTGGCTCTTCAGGCTCAGGACCAGGGAGTAGAGGTTTGGCTTTTCTGCCGACCATTTATTAATTCCGGGAAAGCTCCCGGTAAACTTCACTTCTCCATAACCTTTTGACACATTTACATTTTCCGGTTGTGAATATAGTTTCCTTGTCCCGTCAAACAGGGAAGCCTCAACGGTAAAATTACCATCAGCCATGGATGGACTTTGCAGACTGATATCCACGCTTAACAGTCCATCATTATAATTATTCTCCAGGTCCCCTTTCACAAAAAAGTCTTTAATGAATGTGGCAGGACGTGCATGTAAAAACACACTCCTCTGTATCCCGCTAAGCCTCCAGAAATCCTGATCTTCAAGATAACTTCCGTCACTCCACCTGTAAACCTCAACGGCAATAGTGTTGGTTCCTTTTTTCAGGTATTTTGTAATATTGAATTCAGCCGGCACTTTGCTATCCTCACTGTAACCCACTTCCTGTTCATTAACCCAAACATAAAATGCGGAGCTTACCGCCCCGAATTGAAGGTAAATCTCCTTATCCTTCCAGTCAGAAGGCAACTTAAAGCTCCTTTTATATGAACCAACCGGATTCCAGGCATGTTCAATAAGGGGAGGGTTCATTTTAAAGGGATAAGTTATATTCACATAAATCGGAACACCATAACCTTTCATCTCCCAGTTTGACGGCACACTGATATCTTTCCAGTCGCGGGTATCATAGTCATCCTTGAAAAACCAATAAGGCCGCTGTTCAGGCGATTTGACCCAGTTGAACTTCCATATTCCGTCGAGTGAAAAATAATTCCGGGAATTCTGGATTATACCCTCCAGAGCGCTTTTTTCATCCTGGAAGCTGGTCATTGTTGAATTAGGGGGCTCCTTATTGATCCCGAACAATTCCGGATTTTCCCAGTCACGGGGATTCTTTTCAGTGTATGGAATTCCTTCATACTTGCTCCATTTTTTACAGGCAGGAACCAGCAGAACCACAAGCATGATATAGATTGATAGTCGCTTCATATTTTCATCATTTTATTATCAGAGATAAAGTTATATAAAAAAGTACACCGGCTCCGGTAATCATGTATATAAATTCCTGAATATCCATCCAGTGACCCCATTTAGTCAATTATGGTTGCCGGAAAATTCAATCTTCAGGTTCTAAATCCGAAGGCGAATTGATATTTGTGAAGGCTTTCCTGGTCCGTTCCGTTGCGTCAAGTTCATGATAACAGACATTCAGTGTATTGATGAAGTCTCTCGCAGCATGATCTCCATCACCTTTAAGAAAAATTTCAAGACTTTCTGCCAGGGATGTATTGTAAATTGAATGAAGGGGTTCAGTATTTTTTCCGACTCTCGGAACCAAAGCATCATATTTCAACGGATCATAAGCCCGGATCATTTCGATGATAATCCCTTTGTCAAGAAATGGCATATCACCGGCAAACACAAACAGACATTTTCCCGAGGTATTCTTCATGGCAGCATGAATCCCGCCAAGAGGCCCTGTATTAGGGATCTCATCGCTTATTATCATGCAGGAATGAAATTCATCAAATTCCTCTTGCTTGTCAGTGACCAGAATAATATCATCGAAAAGGTCCGCTATGACTGATAGTATCCTTGAAATTATGGATGTTCCATCTACAACTATTTTTGGTTTTATGAGGCCTTTAAAGCGTTTACCCGCTCCTCCTGCCAGAATAACGCCGGATATTCTTCCGTCCATCAGAAAAGACCTGTGATATTTCCGTCTTCGTCAATATCTATATTTTCTGCGGAAGGCACTGCCGGAAGCCCGGGCATCCTCATTATTGTTCCGGCTATTGGAACGATAAATCCGGCACCTGAGGAGAGTTCCACCTCACGGATTTTCACAGTGAATCCTACTGGTCTTCCCCTCTTTGCAGGATCATCGGATAATGATTTCTGAGTCTTGGCAATGCATACGGCAAGATCTCCGAGGCCGAGCTTCTCTATCCTGTCGAGCTGGGCTTTTGCTTTCAGTGCATATTCAACATGCCCCGCTCCGTACATCAGTTTGCAAATGGTGTCTATCTTTTTCTCGAAAGTCCACGACAACTCATAAATTGGTTTGAAATGACCGGTATTGTCATTTATCTCCTCAATAACCATCCTGGCAAGGTCGATTGCTCCTTTTCCACCCTCTTCCCAAGAGTTGTTAAGAGCAACTTTTACTCCTTTCTGGCAGCAATGGTCGATAAGCAGATTTATCTCATTACGGGGATCAGATTCAAACTTATTTACTGCAACAATAGGGTTAAAGCCGAACATTTGCATATTCTCAATATGTTTATCGAGGTTATCAAAGCCTTTCTCTAGTGCTGCAAGATCTTCATTCTGTATGCAGGAAAGTTTTGCACCCCCATGATATTTCAGCGCACGTATTGTAGCAACGATAACAACAACGTTTGCAGTGAGGTTGCCGAACCGTGATTTGATATCAAAGAATTTTTCAGCACCAAGCTCACTCGCGAATCCGGCTTCAGTCACTACGATGTCACTAAGCGACAAGCCCATTTTAGTTGCAATGATACTGTTTGTTCCCTGTGCGATGTTCGCGAAGGGTCCTCCATGAATTATTGCCGGGGTTCCCTCCAGGGTCTGCACAAGATTTGGTTTTATTGCTTCTTTCAGAAGAACAGTCATAGCTCCATGAGCCTTGAGATCACGCGCAAAAACCGGCTTATCCTTATAAGTATAGCCCACAAAGATATTTCCAAGCCTCCGCTTAAGATCCGTCATATTTTCTGCCACGCATAATGTAGCCATTACCTCAGATGCAGCCGTAATATTAAATCCTGACTGTCTCGGAACTCCTTCAGTGGTTCCTCCCAAACCTATCACAATTTCCCTTAAAGATCTCTCATTCATATCCATAACCCTCTTCCAGGCTATTGTCCTCGGGTCTATACCGAGATTCCCCTCCTTCAGCTGAATATTATTGTCGATAAGTGCTGCAAGAAGGTTATGTGCTTTTTCTACAGCTGAAATATCTCCTGTAAAATGAAGGTTTATATCCTCCATCGGGATTACCTGTGAATAGCCTCCTCCGGCTGCCCCGCCTTTAATGCCAAAGACAGGACCCAGGGATGGCTCCCGCAGCACAACTGTTGTCCTCTTGCCAATGACATTCAGTGCCTGGGATAAACCAATTGAAGTGGTGGTTTTACCTTCACCGGCCGGGGTAGGAGTAATTGCAGTGACAAGCACAAGCCTGGATCGTTTTATCTTTTCTTCATCGAGGAATGAAAGTGGTATTTTGGCTTTGAATTTGCCATATAATTCCAGTTCAGCTCCCGGTATACCAAGAATCTCTGCTATTTCTCCAATCGGCCTTATTTTTGCTGCCTGGGCAATTGCAATGTCATGTTTCATCGGTCTGTAAATAATATCAATGATCTGCGAAACTAATAATTAAACCTCTTGTATGAAATTACTTTCTGAATATTTATGTAAAAAAACCTCTTTCCCATCTGACAGGATTAGGTTGCTTGATCGATGAAGGATCGATCCGTATCCTCCACTCTACAGGAAAATAATTATTTATCCTGTTTCCCAGATTCTTAATGAACCCCAGGATTACATCCTCATAAGTAATAATATTCCATCCTTTTGGGATATCATTGAAAATTATACTGTCGCGATGTAAAAAAGAAACAGCTTTATCCAGGCTTATAGGCACTGTGGGAAAAGCATCTCTCTTGATTCTTGTGGACAGAGCAAGTTCATGAGAAGGAATCATGTCATTTTTCTTCCTTGCGGCGATAAGGGTTCCGGCCTTTACAACCTTTAGATTCCTGTACAGGTGAGCATATGTTCCCATATCACATGGCAGGGCAATGATCTGCTCTCCCCATTTTAAAATCCGTTCTGCTTTAAAATCAGTCCATGCCATTGCAACATCCACTTCCGATTTATCAGGTCTCAGCTGAGACAGATGGTGATCTGAATAATATTTAGAGTCCTTTCCTGCTTTTTTCCTGACAACAGAAATAAAGAATCCTTCTCCCCTGACCTTATGCGGGTAAAACCCGTAACCATAAATGCCATTAAAATCAATTTCAGTTATCCCATTAAATAAACTTGTGTCCAGTCTGATGCATTCTGCTTCATTCCTTTCAGTGAGCCACTTTATGTTTTCTTCGTTCTCGCCCGGGTTAAATGTACAAGTACTGTATATTAGAATACCATTTTCCTTTAAGCCAGGCCAAATATCCATAATTATCCGTTTTTGCCTTTCAGAACAATGAGCGGTATTTTCCACCGACCATTCAGCGACAGCAACGCTGTTCCTGAACATCCCCTCTCCTGAACAAGGTGCATCTACGAGTATAATATCGAAATATCCGGCCATCCTTCCAAAGACGGACGGATCATTATTGGTAACCAGAGAGTTCCCCAGGCCAAATTTTGTTATTGTTTCTGCCAGGATTGAAGCCCTGCTTCTTATTACCTCATTGGCAACAAGGAATCCTGCTGATCCGACTAATTCTGAAAGATGGGTACTCTTTCCTCCGGGAGCCCCACAAAGATCAAGGACCCGGATATTTTCCATAATTCCGCCGGTCTGAATAATTGCCTGTTCCAGAAACATACTTGAAGCCTCCTGGGGATAATAACAGCCTGAATGAAAAAGCGGATCAAGAGTATATGTTGGTCTGCCGGAAAGATAATATCCATTTGAGCACCATGAGACCTTTTCTGCATCCAGAGGCTTCAAATTCCACTTTAACCCATTGGTCCTTATGCTGACGGGAGATGGCTCACTCAGTGCATTTAAAAGAGCTTCGGAATCCAGATTATTCTGATCAAAAATTCTTTTTTTAAATCTCTCCGGAAACATTCTGTAAATTTTGGATTCTAAAATAATTTGGAAACTCTCCTGGTGCAGGTATCATTCAAACCTTGACTCTGCCGATGATATTCATTAGTTGAATGGAGGAATACTTAATTTGTCATTAATTCAACCTTCCGTACAGAAAAGCAATCATTCCCCGAGAACACAAGGTAGCATGTTTTACCATCCATGCTCATCCATTTGGAAGGGAATGAAGAGGTTTCGCCCGGACCAACATCCCAGTCTCTTGTATAAAATACGGTATGCCATGGACCCCAGGGCTCCGGCGACTCGTAAATGCCAAACCCGCCCTGGAAACGGGGTCCCTGAGGATGATCACTTTCAGGTATAATCTGACACCAGAGATATCGCTTAAGACCTTCGTTGTAGCTTATCCCTGAGCGGCAACACATTGCCGGATGTGAAAATACTGCCCCCCGGCGATTTATGTCTCCCGACCAGACCGCCTTGCCTGATTTATCAAGCGAGATGAAAAATTCATATTCAGAAAGATCCGTTATCCTTTCTCCGGGGACCCTGGCCAGAACCATCCTGTCGGCAGGTTTATATGCATCATTCTCATCATGGGAATATATATAGACATAATTATCCCTTGCACCCTGATAATCTTTACCATAATTTAAAAATACGGGGTAACCAAAGCTTGTTGAGAATTTCCAGTCAGCATACTTCCATTTCTTACCATGGTCTGTGGACCATGCCAATTGCGATCCTGCTCCGTTTTCACCGGCATTTCTTATCCACATGTATAAGATCCCGGATGCCATCAGCATGCTGCTGGCTTTTTTGCCATTTCTGCCATCACCGGCCTGCTCACCCGTTTCTGAACGTATATTGATCCCTTTAAAATCATCAGGATTACCAACAACCTTTGCCAGTCCCAGACTCAATTTTTTCCCGACACCTGGTTCAAAACCCCAGCCATCTCCATAAGCTGTATATAAGCTGCCATCATCAGCCCAGGTTAAAGGCCAGTTATCACTTCCTTCAGCTTTCCTGATTATTGCTGAGTCAGGGGCAAACTTAACTCCCGTAATTTTTTTACTCATTGGATAAGGCGGTTCTTTTAAAGCATCCATCAGAGGGTTGACAAGATATTTTAGCACTCCAAAATAAAAACCTTCCCCATTCTGAGGATCAAACATGTTCTCGCCATTCCGGACAATGACCATTTTCAGGCTGGGAATAACAATCAGGATCTGGTTTCCGGCTCCTGCTCCAAGGAAAAGATCTCTGGGAGCACGTGACCACACGCCATCAAAATTATTGTACCATGCCAGTCCGCAGGCAGGCTCCTTGTCTTTTTCCTTCCTGGGTGGCAAGGGAGTACCGGCATATTCAATAATATGGTCCACCCATGTGGAATCCACAAGCTGTGTACCATCCCAGTTACCCTTGTTCAGCATGAGACGACCTATGGATGCAACTGCCCGGGGAGTAAAGCTGCCTCCGCCCCAGTTGGCAACAAGTCTTAGTCCATCTGCATCATACGTTTTCCCGTATCCTATTTCCCAATCATCAGCATTGATCCCAATAGGTTCCATAATTCTTTCTCGGAGGAGCGTCCTTATATCTTTATATTCGGTTCCTGTGTAGCTTGCCGTCACTGCATAGGCAAGCATGGCCATACCGGTATTTGAATATTGGTAAGAGGTTCCTGGCTTAAACATTACAGGTGCCATATCTCTGGCAACAGTGAAGGGGTCAGGATCCTTTCTCCAGAAATCACCCTTCCATCCGGGAATATCCATGTGCCTGTCCTTAATCACTATCCCCTTTTCTGTGATCTCTGCAAGATCCTTAACTGATAATTCAGCATCCTCGATCCCAGAACTATGGGTTGCCAGTTCACGGATAGTTATTCTGGATTTTTGCGGATCACTTTTCCAGCCGCTGATGAATTTGCAGGCCGGATCATCGACTTGCAATCTGCCATCGTTCAGCCCCAGCAACAACGACATCCCTCCCACAAGTGCTTTTGCCAGTGAGGCTGTATAATGCTTTCTGGAAGGGTTCCACCCTTTTGCGTACCACTCAAGGATAATCTTATCATTCCTGATTACCAATATTGAAGTTGTCTGATGAGCCGCCAGGGTATCACGCATAGAGTATAACTCCTGTGTTGAGAAACCTTCATCTTCAGGCAAGGCACAGCTCCACCTGAATGATCGCTCACCGCTACTGGCCCCAAAAAATAATATCAGCATTATACCTAAAGAGAGCTTCCCTGATCTGATCAATATTTTTAACATAATTCTTAATTTTAAAAACCTTACAAATACCAGACTGATCCAGATCCAAATCATTGCAAGTTACACAATTATGGCAGGAATAGAGTTAAAATACCATATCATTTCCGGATTTCCTGTGCATGACGGAGCGTTTAGTCTTTTTGAAATGGTACTATTTTCTTCTTTCTCCAGATATAGAAAACAGGTATTCCAAGAAGTACTATTGCCAGGCCAGGAAAGGTATAATCTGGTTTATAAATTAAAAGGATTATCATAATTACAATAGTAGTGATAATATATATTGCAGGTATTACTGGATAGCCGAATGCCTTGTACGGTCTTGGTATATCAGGGCGTTTCTTTCTGAGTATAAAAATAGCAAGGATTGTCAGAGTAAAAAATATCAGAACCGCGAAGATCACATAATCGAGAAGATCGCCATAGGTTCCTGATAAACAAAGCAGCACCGACCATACTCCCTGTACTATAATAGCAAAACCAGGTACTCCCTTACTGTTTATTTTACCAACCCTTTTAAAGAAGAGACCATCTTTCGCCATTGCATAATAAACTCTCGGACCGGCAAGGATCAGCCCATGATTGCAACCAAATGTGCTTATCATGATGAATATTGCCATAATTATTGCAGCATAATCTCCAAAAACCACACTCATGGCAGAAGTAGCCACTCTGTCGTCCGCAGCAAACTGGATTCCTCGGCTGAGTATGTCCGGTCCTGCGGATGAGCCTGACAGAGGCAGTATCATTATATATACGACATTAGTCAGAAAATAGATTACAGAAATAAGCAGTGTTCCGTAAAAAAGGCTCAGTGGAACATTCCTTTTTGGATTAATAACTTCATCTGACAGATAAGTTACATTGTACCATGCATCAGCGGCAAACAGCGACCCCACCAGTGCAGTGCCTATAGCAGCAATCAGGGAGAAGCCTGCAAGAGGAATAACGGTATTTCCGGGTCCTATCTTGCTGGCCTGCCAGAATACTTCTTTATTGATCTCCCAGGAATTAATTCCTTTGGTGGCGATGAAACCTATAAGTATAAAGCCAAAGAGGGATATTACTTTTGTGGAAGAGAAAATATTTGCAACTGTTTTACCTGTAACAATGCCCCTCGTATTGAGCCATGTAAGGAAAGATATCATGGCTATTGCTATCACCATAGTACTGCTGATCTTCAGAGGTCCGATATGCATGAGAATATTCCTGTCTGATATCCAGGGGAAAAGCACACCGCTGAATTTTGCAAAGGCAACTGCTACCGCGGCTATTGACCCGCATTGTATTACCAGAAAGGTGGTCCAGCCAAAAAGGAACCCAAGCAGCGGATGATAAGCTTCCCTGAGATACACATACTGGCCTCCGACATGCGGCATCATCGATGCAAGTTCACCGTAGCTCAAGGCGCCGATTACAGTTATAATCCCTGTTATCAGCCAGACAACCAGCAACCATCCGGGAGATCCCACATTTCTTGCTATATCGGCACTGACTATAAAAATCCCCGAACCTATCATTGCACCTGCAACGATGGCGATCCCGTCAAAAAGGTTTACCCGCTTCTGAAAAATATGGTCCTCTGCCTGCATGATTTCTTTAATATCTGACAAAAATAAGTAATCAGATGAAACTGCCTATAGTAAACTTAATTATTGTCCCATAATACCATGTATCAAGTATGGTCATGCAGGGAGATGACCATACTTGATATATGATGCTGCGAAACAATATATTAATTACACGGAAAGGCAAGGCGTGTTCCTGCTGAAATTTAACACTAATGTGATGAATGAAACAATACTCTCAAATGTTATTGTTGCTTAACATCAAAATTGTAATTAAATTTGTTCAGCCCAGTTTCAATATCTCCCCTGGAAATTGATCCGCAATCTTATAATTTAAACCTTAATCAAATGAATAAATCATCAACATCCCACAAGCCTGCTTTTTATATACTTCTCTGCTGTGCCGTTTTAACCATTTCCCAATCGTTGCAGGCAATTGAAAAGCCTCTCATCTTTCCTATTCCCCAGGAACAAAAAATTACTCAGGAGTCATTCCTTGTCGATGAATCCATCTCCATTCTTGTTCCGGAAAGCGCAAGCGATCAGGATGTCAATCTTGCGAGGGCACTTGTAAGGGAGCTGAGTGACAAATACGGGGTGGCGATAAAGATCAAGGCTGTGACAAAGCTCCCTGAAACAGGCAGGTCAATTATAATGGGTACCCTGAATAATACCCTAGTAAGAAAATATTGCAGCGACAACAAAATTGACCTGAATGAAAAAAAACCCGGGCCTGAAGGTTATTATCTTCATGCAGGAAACAACCTTGTTGTAGTTGCCGGATATGATGATCAGGGTGCATTTTACGGATTTCAGTCTGTCAGACAGCTGCTGATTGATGAAAGAGGGAAAAAAATTCAGGGGGTCGAAATAACCGACTGGCCCGGTATGCCATTCAGGGCTATAAGGCTATATGTCCCTGGTCCAGATAATATTGCATTCTTTAAAAGGTTCATGAGAGATTTTATGGCTCTGTATAAATACAACAAGGTAATAATCGAGCTCAACTGCATGCGCCTTGACAGGCATCCCGAGGTTAATGCCGGATGGATTGAATTTTCCAAAGAGCTGAAATACAGCCGTTCAAATTCCACGTTAGGGCTGCATGGTGAAGAAAAGAATTCCAGCCATTATGACGCAGGCGACGGATATATAATAGAAAAGAATGATGTCAGGGATATGGTTGCATTTGCAAATCAGAACTTCCTGGAGGTTATTCCTGAGATCCCGTCACTGACGCATGGCTATTACCTGCTGACCAGGCATCCTGAACTTGCCGAATACCCGGGGGACAAATGGCCTGATACTTATTGTCCGTCAAATCCGGCCTCGTATGACCTTATGTACGATGTATACGATGAGTATATCGACGTCATCAAACCAAAAATGGTTCACATTGGGCATGACGAATGGTGGGGTGCGCCAATGGGCGTTTGCCCGCGCTGCAAGGACAAGGATTACTCTCTGCTTTTTGCACAGGACATCATCAGGATCCACAGCTATTTTGCAAGAAAGGGAATAAAAATTGCCATGTGGGGTGATTATCTCCTTGAGAGCGTAAGGGACACTCTTGTTCAGAACAGGATCTCCTCAACAGGAATGAAATATCAGACCCCCGGAGCGGTGAGGCCCGAAATCGTAAAGGAAATGATCCCCAAGGACATACTGGTTTTCAATTGGTTCTGGAATGACCCCGGCAAGGAAATGGCGCTCTACAAGTTCGGCTTCACACAGATATACGGAAATTTCACACCCGCTATTTCAGGATGGAATGAGAGGATCAAAAAGGTTGACATGATCGGGGGTGCGCCATCATCGTGGGCCTCAACCAACGAGTTCAACTTCGGGAAAGACCTGGTCCTGGATTTTCTGGGATGCGCAAACCTTTTATGGTCTCAACACACACTTAATCAATCTGACCTTGGCGAGATTGTCAGGGACATAGTCCCGATTGTGAGGGCCGGATTCAGAGGAACACGAATACCAAGTGAAGACGGCGATCCCGTTGTTGCTGTTGATATTTCAAAAAACATGAATCTTAAGGCAGATACCAGAGTCTTTGGAGTAAGGCTAAGCAGCCTGAGTTCCGGAGAGGTCAGGTCAGGAACCAAAGTTTTCAGGCTTGCTGCTTCAGGCAACCGGCTCGCTGCAGCAGGAACCTATGGCAAGGATAAGAATCCTCTCCCCAATGCAATAAAAAACATTAAAATAAATGATGATGTGAGCAGCCTCATATTTTTACATGCCTGTGCTGTTCCTGCCGCAAACCAGAAAGCCTATTTCAACATCCCTGACTTCTTCGACTCGGCAGATCTTCTGGGATGGTATGAAATTGTTTATGAGGATGGTTATAAGGAGATTGTCCCAATACAGTATGGCGTAAATATACTGGAATGGAATCCCGGCGGAGAGAAAAGCCTCGATACCCGGGAGGGAGACACCGGATCAGCTCAGAACGCTTATTGCTATGAATCTGATGCAGTTGCCTGTTCGTCTGATATGAAAAACAAACCTGTTACCTTCTTTGCCTTTGAATGGGTAAATAACCGCTTTGGGAAAGTCATCAAAGAGGTTAATCTGTATGGATCGGTTAATTACCAGGCACAGCAACAGGATTATGGCCAGGTTGTCTCAGCTCCTATGGCAAGCAATGCTGTTATCCTTGCAGGTATAAGCAAAGTGGTAAAACGACAGCCTTTCGTACCAAAATAATTTAATAAGATGGGGTGTGTCACGGAGACCTGTATTTAAGTATTACAAATTTGAATAATAGTATTAGTCCTGCAGATAATACTGCAGTATATTTATCTCAGCCATTTTATTCACGGAATAATCCACAGATGCATGAAAAAGAAGTCCATCCTTTGCTCTTTTCTGATCTTTCTCACTGCAACAGGGTTCATAAAATCACAGATAGTCTATAATACTCCGCAGAAAAAGCTTATTGATTTCGGTTGGAATTCCCCTTTTGTCAGGGAATACCTTGAGGATATGAAACTCTATGAGAACGGTCCTTTTGACGGGCTTTCCCTTAAACTGTCAGAAGAGGTTGGCAAAGGGAATGTTTTTATGGTTGATGACTGGGCGAAGGTATCTTCCGGGGCAAAGGAGAATGAGAAAAAGATGATCCGTTCAATCAGGCAAAGCAAGATACTGACAGATAACTTCATCGTGATCTATGGAGCGTCTCAGATGGACTGGTTCTCGGATAAAGACTGGGCAATGGCTGAAGACCAGATCAGGTTTGCAGTCCGTCTGGCCAGGGCGGCAGGCTGCAAAGGTGTGCTATGGGATCCTGAACCTTATAAACCCGGAAAAAATCCTTGGAAATACAGTGAGCAGGAAATGGCTTCACAGCATTCATATGCGGAGTATTATACACAGGTAAGAAAGAGGGGAGCCCGGTTTATCGGTGTTCTCCAGGAAGAATTTCCGGGAATAGTTATTTTATCACTCAGGGAATTATCCGACTGGCAGAACGGATCACCCTTTTCAGGTGCATTATTGCCGGTTACCAGCCCGGAAAATACCATTAAGGAACTTGAAAATGCATGGTGGGGCCTTCATCCTGCCTTTTATGCCGGATTTCTAGATGCTATACAGCCGGGTACAGAATTGATTGATGCCAATGAGGAAGCATACTATTATACATCTGCACTGGAATTTTACAAAATCCGGGAAACACTGGCCGATGATGCAAGAGCCCTGATCCCGCCTGAGCTCTGGTCAAAACATGCAGAATTCTTCAGGATCGGCCATGCAATATCGGCAGACTATTTATGTGGTAACTGGCTCGGGATGTCTCCTTTTCCCTACAGGCTTACGGCCCAGGGATTGATGATGACAGCAGCGGACAGGGCAAAATGGTTCGAACATAATGTCTACTATGCATTAAGAACAGCAGACAGATATGCCTGGCTCTACACTGAAGATATGAACTGGTGGAAAAATGACAAATTACCCGAGGGTTTTCAACAAGCCCTCATGCGTGCAAAATCAAAAGTTAATTCAGGACAACCCCTGGGATTCGAAATAGATCATATCATAGAAACTGCTCAGAAAAAGGCAGAGGAGACTTACAGGAATAAATAATTGTCAAAATCCGCAAGTACTTATACTACACCATGATGAAAATAAATCTTAAATATAAATTTATGAAATACAGCTATTTTGTAATTGTCGGACTGCTTATTATCAGCAGTTGTTCAAAGAGCCAGAAACCTACACTTCGGCAGGGAGATTTCTATACGGTGGAGCAGGGCACCGCCGAGCTGAAAAAGATGGAATCGATGTATAATAATCAAGAACAGTGGGAAGCACGGAAAAAAATGCTGAGGGAAAATATCCTGAGGGGAATGAACCTTTCTCCACTGCCTGCAAGAACACCACTGAACGTTGTTCTGGGCCCTGAACGGCTTCACGACGGATATTCAGTGCAAAATGTCGCGTTCGAAAGCATCCCCGGCTTCTACCTCTGTGGAAACCTCTACAGGCCACTTGACAAATCTGTAAAACATCCGGGTATTCTGTGTCCTCACGGACATTTTGATGGAGATACACTTGGTGCATGGGGGCGGTTCCGGGCTGACCAGCAGAAACGATGTGCAACTTTTGCCAGAATGGGTGCCGTGGTTTTCAGTTACAGCATGTTCGGCTGGGGCGGTGAAGCGATCAAACAACTCGATCCTTCTGCCATTATAGAAAAACCGGTCACAGATACAATCAGTAAATACCATGGCGTACCCCTTGCTCTCACAATGCAGACATGGAACAGCATCAGATCGCTCGACTTCCTGGAAACACTGCCCGATGTCGACATGGCGAAAATAGGGGTAACAGGAGCCTCCGGGGGCGGGACACAGACCTTCCTACTTGCTGCCATTGATGACAGGGTCAGCGTCAGCGTGCCGGTTGTAATGGTGTCATGCAATTTCTTCGGTGGATGCAACTGTGAAAGCGGACTTCCTATCCACCAAAGTGCCAGCCATTTTACAAATAATGCCGAGATAGCTGCCATGATTGCTCCAAAACCAATGCTTATGGTTTCGGATGGATCCGACTGGACCAAAAATGAACCTACACTTGAATTGCCGTTTATTAAAAGAACTTATTCATTCTATAATGCCGCGGGCAATGTTGAAAATGCACATTTCCCCGATGGAGTGCATGATTATGGTTATGCAAAAAGAATCCCTGTGTATAAATTCATGGCAAAACACCTCGGACTGAACCTGGAGGCTGTAAGTGACCCTGACGGATCGGTAAATGAAAGCAGCAGCGATGTCGAAAATGCTATCACAATGCTCTCTTTCTCAAGTCAGAATCCTTATCCGGCAAGTGCATTGACAGGTTCAGCTGCAATTGAGGAGGAGCTTAAAAAATTACAGAAATAGAACAATAAAATGCCATATTAATCCTGGTATCCTGTCATGAACAAACTTCATGTTTTATCTATTCTTCTCTTGTTCATCCTTTCGGGAGAAATTATGAATGGTCAGGCTCAACGCCTGCTCCCAATACCCGTAAAAGCGGTGTGGGGCAAGGAAAAATTTCAGCTCGAAAAAGCTAAAATACTTATCTCCGTTGAATTATCAGCCAGGGAGCAAACTGGAATTTCCAGATTTATAAATAATGTAAAGAGGAATAATGGAATTACCCTTGGAACCACTTATACTGAAGAACCGGGAGTACCGTTGATAATCCTGAAATCAGGCGAAGCGGGAGCGAAAGTTCCGATGCCTGATGAAAAAGCCGGACCAGGATCCAGGGAATCATACCACATCAGTGTAAAACCTGAGGCAATTATTGTAGCCGCAAAATCTGATGCAGGAATTTTTTATGCCCTGCAGACACTTGAACAGATGATCAACGGCTCGAAAAAGGATTGTTCTGTCACCGAGGCTGAAATCGACGACTACCCAACCCTGCCATACCGCGGAGTAATGATGGATTTTTCTCACGGAGGATTGCTTACCGGGCAGGAGATAATGAATCAGATTGATTTCCTGGCAAAATGGAAAATGAATCAATACTACTTCTATAACGAGGTTAGTATTGAAATGAAAGGTTACCCGCTAATAAACTACAACGCATGCTATTCACAGGATCAGATCAGGAGGATTGTCTCCTACGCTCGTCTGAGGCATATTGATGTAATTCCGTTCGTGGAATTCTATGGTCACCTGCATGAGCTCCTGAGGCTTGAAAAATATTCCGGACTCGGAATAGGGACATATGGCCATGACCTTGACCCGCGTGATCCCGCTGTACAGGTTATTCTAAAGGACTGGATCGGACAATACGCTGAAATGTTCCCAAGTCCCTTCATTCACATTGGTTTCGACGAGACATGGGAGACTGAAAGACTAAAAAGGGAAGATTCCACGATTCATCCGAAAGAACTCTATCTTAAGCAGCTGAACTTTGTTGCCGAAACGGCTAAGGGTTACGGCAAAAAAGTGATGGTATGGACCGATATTTCAAACAATTATCCCGATATCATTGCTCAGTTTCCAAAGGATATAATACCTGTGCTTTGGGAGTATTCTGACAATCCTTCTTCGTTGACAAAATGGCTTATGCCTGTGAGGAATGAGCACCTTCCGTTCTTTGTCCAGTCGGGTGTCGACAGCTGGGGAAACATCTATCCGGCTGCAACCTATACATACGATAATCTTGATATATGCCTTAAGACCTGCCGTGACGAAAAAGCTATTGGCTACATTACTTCTGTCTGGACGGATGCAGTGCAACCGCTTTTGCGAAATACCTGGCTTTTTATGGCTTACGGTTCTGCAGGAGCATGGCAAAATGAGGCAATTGACAGGAAAACGTTTCCTGAAAACTATTGCCACATTATGTATCCGGGAATTTCAGATCTGATGTACGATGCATTTGCAAAGATGTCAGAATCGGAAGACTGGCTGGCAAAATGTCTGGGCAGACATTCACTTTCTGAGATGTGGGAGGACCCGTTTTCATCATACCAGCTTAAGAATACAGGACTTCACCTCAGCGATTATAAAAATGCGCGCGAGGCAGCCGAAGAAGCTCAGGAAAAACTTATTGAAGCACTTTCCAGGGGAACCTGTGACAGTTCTTTTATCAGCTCTATGCTGGTCAATGCACGGCAGCTTCATTATACTGCTACAAGATTCCTCTGGGCCAGGACAATAGTTGAACGGTGGAACTGGAACCATGAGCGCAAATCCAGGGGTGAAAAAGACTATGTAATGTACTATGACATAAACTATACCACACATGGACTGATTGTTGACATGATGGATTATTGCACCGGATTAAAGAATGAATACAATAAGGCATGGCTTTCGGAAAACATGAACTACAGACTAGGAACCATTTCCGGCCGTTTTGATTCTGAATATCTGCTATGGAGAAATCTCCAGTTAAAAATATCAGAGTACATTAATCATAAGGAAGGAAATACAGCAATACCAACTTTTGAAAAATTATTCCTGAGCCATAACAGGTGACTCATATCGAATTTTTTACTATTTGCAGATTAAATATATTAATAAATTATCAGAGTCATGGCATATATCGGTGTACTGGAAGATTTCCAAAGGATCAGAGAGCTGAAGAAGCCTAAAAGGATACCCTGCGTTGCCTGCAGCGAGGAATTCGATGTAAGGTGGTATGGGAAATACAATTATGAGGAATTCTGTCAGGACGGCAGTAAGATTTTTGAAGTTTACAAGGCTGCGATCGATGAATTCGGATATGACTGGGCCTGGGTGCAGATCGACGATTGCTATGAATTCGAGCCGATAGGTGTAGCAGTAAAAGGTGAGGAGAATGTGTTAAGGGCAACATACGGCTACCTCCCTGTAAGTTCTGAAACACTCAGGAATCTTCCGGCGATGGATCCAACGAAAAACGGGAGGATGCCTGAGAAGCTAAAGGCTATAAGCCTGCTCAAAGATCATTATAAAGACTCCCTGCTTATATGCGGATCATGCGCAGCACCATTCTCGGCAGTCGGACTGATGTGGAGTATCCAGGAGTCCATGCTGCTATTGCTTACCAATCCTGGCTTGCTCTATGATGCTATGGATTACTGGCTTGAATTTTACAAGAGGTACATCAAAGCTCAGAAGGATGCCGGGGCTGATGCCATATGGCTCGGCGACTGCAATGCCTTCAGCAGTATGGTTCCTGTCGATCTGTATGTCGAGCATATACTGCCGGTCACGAAAAAGCTCGTTAAGCATTGCGAAAAGGAACTTGACATTATGATATGGATGCATAACAGCGAGACAAGTCTTGAACATATCTTGTCTCATTTGCCCATTGGAATGAGTTTTGAAAATATCGGACCTGCAGCTGATATAGCAAGCGTTGCTGCCGCACTCAAAGGCAAAGCTGCCTTCAGCGGCAACCTTGATCCGCTGGAGGTGCTGTGGAAAGGAACTCCGGAAATGATAAGGAAAGAAACGACGAGGATCATAACATCATGCAGGGATAACGGAGGATATATTTTCAATACCGGGGAGATGAATCCCAGCCAGGTGCCTCCGGAGAATATGAAGTCAATGATGGATACGGCAAGACATCTGGCAGAATAAGATTCCTACGAAATTAATATCTGCATACCTCCGGGATCAATGTCAGAGGACTTGATTATGTCACGCTGAAAGAACCGGGAAAAATACCTCCGTTTGAGCTCAATGATAAGGGGAAGGAAGGTGATGCCGTAGCCGGCGACACGGTATTCACCAGCAAGATTTCACCAGGTTCAACCTATTTTTACCGTGTAGATGTTGAAGCAGCTGACATTTATGGAAATAAGACTGTTTTCAGTTGTCCTGAAACTTTTCTGGTGCATTCCGATCATTGAACCCTGACGTTTTCCTGAATCTGTCTCTGATATTGCGAGGGAGTCATGGATTTGAGTCTCCGGAACTGCCGGTTGAAATTGGACAGGTTCTCAAATCCACAGTTATATGCTATCTCTGAGATATTTAACGCCTCATCCTTCAGCAGTTTGCAGGCATAATTTATTCTGATATCCAGTAGATATTCCTTGAAGGGTACTTTATAATTTCTTTTGAAGTAATTATAAAATGAGGCATACGACATATTTGTAACCTCAAGCAGATCCTTGATCTGGATCTCTTTCTGGAAATTTTGCATGATATACTGCAGTGCCTTCTGCATGGACTCATTTTCTTTCAGCAAGAAGGACTCAACCGAGGCAGGGCTTGACAAATAGTAATATTCGGATGTAGAGGAAAAGACCTCAAAGATGGAGATAAGACCGAAAAGTTGCTCTGTATCACCGGCATCTGTCATTTTAAGAAGAATGGAAATAATCTTTCTTCTGGCTTCTCCATAAAATTTGTATCCTCTGGATGATCCGATCAGAAATTTTTTCAGTGATGAATTCTCCGGCAAATCAAAAAACTTTTCTCCCAGGAAATCATAAAGAAACTGAATGACAAAACACCATTCCTGATGATAATCAGGATGTCCTGAAGGAAAAATATCGGGCAACCACTGGTGAGGCAGATACGGACCGGTAAAAATCAGATCATGCTCCCTGAACCTGTCGACATTGTCGCCAACCATTCTTTTACCCTTGCCTTTCAGAACCAGAACCAGTTCATATTCGGGGTGATGATGCCATGGTGCAAAGGGATAAAATTCATTGTGCACAATGAGAGATTTATCAGTCTCTTGCTGCAGCCTTAGTGTTGCTATCTTCATGGATAGAGGATATATGATACAAATATTAAGAAATATAAAAGATTATTATCATGAATTGATATTTTTTTTATAGATCAGTACCATAAATGTATTGAAAAGTATCATTATATGGTATGATATTTATGTTATTTTGATCATGTTTATCAGTTAGTAATTCCTGCCTGTATGAAAAACACCCTGATATCATGGGGCTTGTTGTTTGCCTGCAATCTGATGTGGTCTCTTCAGTTCACGTGCATAAAACTTACTCAGGACCAGGTAGGACCTTATTTTACGGTATGGGCTCCTATGCTGCTGGCATCATTGCTGCTTGCAGGATTTGCTTTAGGCGACTTTAAAAAAGGAGGCAAAAAGTTCAGTGATATTCTTATTTTCGGCCAGCTGGCACTGCTTGGAGCATTTCCTGCACAGGTACTGATGACATGGGGTACTCAATACTCTCTGGCCAGTAATGCTGCAATACTGACTCTCTGCCTGCCGGTCATTACAGGTTTGTTTGCTTTTCTGATCCTTAAGGAAAAGATGAACTGGATCAGGTGGGTAAGTTTTATTATTGCCATTGCCGGTGTACTGCTTTGCTCGACAGGTGATATAAAACAGCTGGATTTCAGTTCGAAATATGCCATTGGGAATCTGATGATTTTCTTGGCCATAATAGGTAATTCATATTACAATGTAGGTATTAAAAAAGTGGCTTCACGATATACTCCCAGGGAAATGGTATTTTATACATATGTTGTAATGGTGATCTTGCTTACTCCCCTGGTAATTATTTATGAACCTGATATTTTTTCAAGGATCCCTTCCTTTACTTTTCAGACATGGACAGGGATGACCCTTCTTACCTTATTTCATAATTTCCTTTCTATGATTCTGTTTTTCAAGGCTCTCAAAATGCTTGATGCAATACAAGTCGCTTTATCCAATTACCTGATAACGTTCTTTGGATTGCCCATAGCTGCCATCTGGCTTGGAGAAACGCTGAACAGACAAGCAGTGGCAGGAGGACTCCTGGTACTGATTTCAACAATTATCATTACGGTAATAGATTATAAAATGAGCCATTCTGAAGCACTCAAACCAACTGGAAAGAATTTAACTTTGCAAGATATTTATTTAAAACAACAGGAGGATCAGACGTGAAAAACAAAATTAAATGGGGTGTCATCGGATCGGGCGGAATTGCCAGAAGAAGGACAATTCCGGAAGGAATAATGAATGCAGAACATGCAATGCTCACCGCTGTGTATGACATCGATCAGGAAGTGAATGCCGCTGTAGCCGGCCAATTTAATGCCAGGGCTGTTGGCAGTATCGATGAGCTTATAAATTCAGAAGTTGATGTGGTTTACATAGCCTCACCCGTCAATAAGCACTTCGATCATGTAATTTCATGTGCCAGGGGCCGGAAACATGTACTTTGTGAGAAGCCCTTGGGAATGACTACCTCTGAAACAGATAAAATGATAGCTGTATGCAAGGCTGAAGGCGTAACATTAGGCACTTCATTTATGATGAGGTTTCTTGCCCAGCACCAGGAAGCTCTCAGGATGGTAAAGGAGGGCAGACTCGGGAAACCGGTCTATGGCAGGGCACAGCTTTCCTGCTGGTATCCTCCAATTGAAGGCGCCTGGAGACAGGATCCTGCATCAGGAGGAGGAGGATCGCTTATGGATATGGGTAGTCATTGCATTGACCTGCTGGAGATGTTCTTCGGAAAGATCAGGAGTGTAAACTGCTTTATTAATAACAGTGTTCACTCATACAGATCGGAAGACAGTGCCATCGTATCCATTTTATTTGAGAACGGTGCAATGGGAACAGTGGATACCTACTTCTGTATCCCTGATAACAGCAGCAAAAATATTCTGGAACTATATGGATCCGGAGGCAGTATAATTGCAAAAGGCACTATCGGACAGGGAGCATCCGGGGAAATGACTGCTTATCTTGAAGCCGACAAATCCGGTTATGATGCCCGCCAATTGAGAGATAGCGGAAACGGCATTCTGATCAGCCCCGAACCCGTGAATACCTATTGCGCTGAGATTGAAGAATTCAGCCGTGCCATACTTGAAGAGAGGGAGCCATCAAACAATGTACAACTTGGCATTGAAAGCCAGAAGATTATGGCCGCATGCTATGAATCGGCAAGGACGGGAAAGGTAGTTAACATAAATTGAGAATAAGCAAATGATAGAAACAGCTCTTGGGATTTTCTCCCATCCTGATGACGCAGAAATGGTATGTGCCGGAACACTTTCATTATTAAGAAAAAAGGGTTGGGAGATCCACATTGCGACAATGGCACCAGGTGACAAGGGAACAGCCGAACATTCGAGGGAGGTCATAAGCCGTATCAGGCGATCTGAAGCAGCAGATGCAGCAAAGGTAATTGGAGCTGCCTATCATTGTCTTGAAATGGAGGATGTCTATATCCTTTACGACCGTGATTCCATAAACAGGACAACCGGCCTTATAAGGATGATAAGGCCCTCCCTGGTTTTCACAGCCAGTCCGAATGATTATATGATTGACCATGAGATAACAAGTAAGATTGTCGAGACTGCCTGCTTTGCCTCAGGAATAAAAAATATGGAAGTCGATATCTCTCCGTATGAGCCTGTTCCGTATCTCTATTACTGCGACCCGATGGAGGGCAAGGACATTCTGGGTAAAAAGGTGATACCGACAATGTATGTTGACATTACCAGCAAAATAGAAGAAAAAGCTAAAATGCTTGCCAGGCACGAGAGTCAGCGGAACTGGCTTCTGACACATCATAAAGTTGACGAATATATCCTGGCAATGAAGCGATTCGCAGCAGAAAGAGGTCGTGAGACGGGAGTAGCATATGCTGAAGGCTTCAGACAGCATCTCGGGCATGGCTTTCCACAGAATAATATTCTTAAGGAACTCCTCGGGAAAAAGCTATTGATAAGACCCATGAAAGATGAAAAATAACCGAAGAGAATTCATAAAAAAAACAGGTCTGGCCGGACTTGCCTTTTCTGCATCAAAAATTCAGAATAGTCTAAGAGATTTAATATCCTCAGATCATATGGAAAACAAAATAAAGTTCTTAAGCCCTATCGACGGAGATATGCTTACTGAATATGACGGTACACTTTCTGACGGGAAGTTAGTGGCAAAAGTGGTGGTCTCAGCGCCCCGGGATATGCAATTAAAAATCAATGGCATAGACGCCAAATGGATGGAGGGCAAATTTATCGCAGCACTGCCTGTTGCAGATTACAGAAATGTTCTCTTAGCAGAGGATAGCATAACAGGAGAAAAGAACAGTATTGTAATTTACCGCTTGAAAAATATTGAAGACAGATACAGGCTATCTCTTGATGACAATATCTGGTTCCTGAAAGATATAAATGCAAATGCAGGAAAATATAAATCCATATTTGAAAATCCTTATCTCGGATTTCTAAAGGAGGTGCACGATACGTTCGGAACAAAAATTCACCTCAACCTCTTCTATCAGACCGACGGGTTCAACCTCTCACAGATGACTGATAAATACAAAAGTGAGTGGAGAGACAATTCCCAATGGCTGAGACTAAGCTTTCATGCCCTGGGGAATGATCCTGACAGGCCCTATCTGCATGCAGGCTATGAGCAGGTTAAGAATGACTGCATTCTGGTAAAGGAACAGATCAGGAGGTTTGCCGGCGAAGAGCTTATGGGACCCGTCACAACACTGCACTGGGGAACTGCCACGGTTGAGGGTACCAGGGCACTGAGGGACCAGGGTTATCTGGCCCTCGCCGGTTATTTCAGTGCCGAAGGCCCCGACACTGTTTCATATTATTGTGATGATGAACAAAGGCTGCATGTCAATAACAGATTTATCTGGCGTGACAACAACGAAGGAATCATTTTTTCAAGGATGGCACTGGTCATCAATACTGTCGGGCTTGAAGAGATTATTCCATATCTGGACAATCTCCGGAGTGATACGCATAAACCGGCATATATCGACCTGATGATACATGAGCAATACTTTTATTCCTTTTATAAGGATTATCAGCCCGACTACAGAAAAAAAGTAATGACTGCGGTAAAGTGGGCTAACGACAGTGGATATAAGCCGGCATTCCTCAGTGAGTGTGTTTTTGATTAAATTTTAAATTCAAGATAAAATGGCGCGTAAAATAAGTATGCTGGCACCTGACTGGTGGGATTTCACCACGTTGCCGGATGATCTTCTGAGAGATGCTGCAAGGCTCAGTGAAAAGGATATGCTGCAGCTTTCGAGGGATGGTTTTAAAGTGATCTTTTACGACACTCTGGAGGATTTTTACCTTGCAGAAGCCCTCGAATATATCACTGCCTGGAAGCAGGCAACCGGGAATAGTCCTGTTGGCATCTGCGGACCAATCGGTCCGACTGAACAACTGCCCCTGGTAGCCCGCCTGGTAAATGAACTGAAGATGGATCTTTCAAATGCCCATTTCTGGGGCATGGATGAATGGTATGTCGATGGGAAAGAGCTGGATGCATCTCATCCCCTCTCGTTTGAAAAAGCAGACAGAGATCTGTGTTTCAGTCGTATAGATAAAAAATACAGAATCCCTGATGCGAATCTGCATTTCCCTAAAGCTGATACAGGGAATTATATCCGTAGCTGGGAAAGTGGGATCCGTTGTGCAGTTATGCAGGGAGGCCAGGGAGATACAAAGCATTGGGCTTTCAATGATCCTGTCAAAAGGGTAGGAAAATATACCAATGAACCTCCCACGCCCGGAGAATTCCGGAAACTGACGACACGCGTTGTGGATCTGCATCCCATTACCTGCATGCAAAACGCACGGACAAGTGCAGGAGGAGTGGTCACCGGTATTCCTGTTCAAGCCCTTACCGTTGGTCCCGTACAGACCTGGATGGCAGATAAAGTATCCATATGGCAAGCAGGGACGCACGACAATGCTTTCGGCCAGAGGCTAACCGCATTAATGATCGGAAAGAAGATTATGGACAGTTCCGTGCCCATGTCATTGCTGGCAGATCATCCGAATGTGCAATTCAATTATTTCAGGGGCGGTCTGGGCGTATGTGAAACAGATATGCACTGAACAGGATTATCATAATAAATTTAAATCAACCTTTAAACTCAAAATACTATGGAAAAAAATAAAGAAGTGCTTTTTACCGGATCCGACACCGAAGGCGGAATAACTTCAGGTTATCAGATGAACGATGGTGTTCCTCTCAAAGTCCCATATTCATTTTTCGGCTCTATTTATGATGAGGAAGAAGAAAGGGCAGTAAAAGTTGCCATGGCACAGGAGTCGCAAACAATGGGACCGCAGGTTACACTTTTTCAGAGGGAATTTGCTAAAATATTCGAAGTAAAGCACGCCCTGGCCACGACCAGTTGCACAACAGCAATGCATGCCGCTACCCAGGCGTTCGGGATCGGTAAGGGAGATGAGGTTATAGTTACACCAAATACCTTCATAGCTACATCACTTGTTATACTAAAGGAAGGCGCAAAACCAGTCTATGCCGATATCGATCCCCGAACCTTTAACATAGATCCCAGGCAGATAGAGGACAAGATAACCTCAAAAACAAAGGCAATTTATGTGGTTCATTATGCCGGACAGATGTGCGATATGGATCCTATAATGAAAATAGCAAAAAAACATAAGCTATGGGTCCTGGAAGATTGCGCTCATGCCGTCGGAGCAAATTACAAGGGAAGACCTGCAGGGAGCATAGGCGATGTCGGATGCTTCAGCTTCCATTCCCTCAAGAACATAACCACTCTTGGTGAAGGAGGTATGATAACCACCAATAATGACCAGCTGGCTGAAATACTGCAGAGGATGAGGGTTATGAGCATAACTCACTGGGATCCGGATAAAACAAAATTTGAATTTGGCGGTTATAAAATGGAAAAGCAAAATATAAAAGACTACTGGCTCCCATCCCATTTTGATGTAATTGACGATAACGGAAAATGGGGCTGCAACTACAGGATGAATGAAACGCAGGCAGCGGTCGGCAGAACTCAGCTCAGAAAGATGGACATGCTCATTGGGAAAAGAAGGGAGAACAGTCATTACCTGAATGAGGGATTAAAAAAAATAAAAGGTATACGGGAAGTATATGAAGATCCGAACTGCCATCATGCCTTTCATCTGTATGCCCTTCTGGTTAAGCCTGAAGAGCTTGGAGCATCAAGGGATGACTTCATGAGAGTACTGTATCAGGAAGAAGGAATCCAGGGGATCCAGCATTATCAACCTAATTACCACTTTTCAGGACTGAAGAAAATGTATCATTACCCCGATAAACTCTGCCCTAATGCAGAAAGTTTCTTCTATAATGAACACACATGTCTTCCGATGCATCCACGACTTACCAGGGAAGATCTTGATATGATTATTGAAGGAGTAAAAAATGCTGCGAATAAATTAAGAAAATAAAATCCATTTAAGCTCCTTTGTGATAACCCTTAGTGTCATTAGTGTTTAAAAAGATGATCCATGAAAAAAGACGAATTATTCCAGTACATCGGTAATTCAGCACAGTTAGGCGGCAGCAGGCACTATACACTTTCTGATGGCCGGGGGCGCAACATGAGGGCTATCGATATAAACACAGGTTCAGGCTTACAGTATACTGTGCTTCCCGACAGGGGCATGGATATATCGCTGGCCTCCTTCCTTGGTCACAATCTTGTCTATATCTCGTATAACGGTGAAACCCATCCTGCATTCTATGAGCCACATGGGTTTGGCTGGCTAAATACATTTGCAGGAGGATTGCTCACCACCTGCGGGCTTACCTGGCTGGGAGCTCCTGTAAAAGACGGGGATGAAGAACTGGGCTTGCACGGGAGATATTCCACAATCCCTGCAAGACAGGTCTCCGATCTGTCAGAATGGGAGGGCGAGAAATACAATATACGCCTCAGGGGCATCATAGAAGAAGGCCGCATCTTTGGAACTAAACTTCGTCTGGAAAGGGAAATTTCCTCGGTCAGGGGGAAAAATAAAATTACAATACAGGATACTGTGACAAACGTTGGCTATAAGGCAAGTCCGTATACAATCCTTTACCATATGAATTTTGGATATCCGATGCTATCTGAAATTTCTGAACTTATCATAGATCCTGAAAATACAGTAGCTGCAACACCCTTTGCAGCGGAAGGGATATCTGAATTCAGGCGTTTCATAAAACCCACCGCAGACATTGAGGAACAAGTATACTTCCACTCGATGAAGGGTGACGACAACGGCCGCTCCCAGGTTTCCCTCCTGAACAGGGATCTCGGCATTTCGGTGACCATCGGATTTAACTCCGGCCAGCTGCCCTATCTTACGGAATGGAAAATGATGGGTATGGGCGATTATGTTCTGGGGCTCGAACCATGCAATGTTCCTGCACGAAACAGGGTTGCACTGAAGGAGGATAATATGCTGCCATGGCTAAAACCGGAAGAGAGCGTTACAAACATTATCAGTGTTGAGCTCTCGGCCATGTAATCATTTTTAATATTACTCTCCTCAGATTAAATATGTGGAGAATTAGGATAATTATCTCTTTTTCAGTTCTTTTTATTACGACTTAAGTTAGTGGATAAGAGATATTCTGGTGAAGATTATTACCAGGTGAATAAACTTTGGTATATTAGCGCACATCCGGCAGATAATCCTCTGCACTTGAATTATAAAGTGAGCTCATAATGTCAATAACACGAAGACGCTTTGTACAGTCATCCATTCTAGCAGGAGCAGGATTGATGTTCAGTAAAGGAAGAACGACCTTTCCGGGGTCACTATCAGCACTCTTTAGCGTTCATCCGTTTATCCTGCAGAATCCTGACGCTGTTTTCATAATGAAAACAAATGTCGATGTGAAAACCAACTCACCAGGATTGAAATCTGCAGGACTTGACTTCGGCCGTTCTGTATTCGTATTAACCGATAATCCGTCAGAAGGAGTGCCTCTGTCCAATAAAATTGTCATCAAGCCAAATCTTACATGCCGTCAGCGTGGACGTGATATTTATACCATAGAAAATTCCATGGGTATAGTTACCGATGCCCACTTCGTTGAAGGTATAATTGAAAGTATGAAGGAGCTTAGCATAGAAGCCGGACAATTCTATATCCGGGAAGTAAATTGTCCCGACGATCTTGCTGATGGAGGCTATCTGGATATGGCTCAGCGTACGGGAATAGATCTCCAGTGTATCGATACACCCGCCGGTAGCCTTTCCCCTGACAAAATCCAGTGGGTTGATGTTCCCGATGGAATATGGTTCAAAAAGATCCCCTACCTCTGGCCGGTCAATGCACCCGAAACATTTTTGCTGAATATAGCCAAGTTCAAGGCACATGGCATGGGACTCACACTTTGTGCAAAAAATCTTCAGGGCACGAATGCGATGAACTACCAGGCACATTGTACCTCGTTCGGAAATAATATGTCCGGAGTAAACCCTGATTATCTGAATCCTCAGGCAAATGAGACTATCCTTTCAAATTATAACAGGCATGTGGATGAGGGCATCCCCAGATGGAAGAGACCGGGCAGCGAAGGAGGCATATGGCAGGAGACATGGGCAACCCGTTGCATTGATAATAACTCCGTCACTTTTGCCGGATTGCATATTATTGAAGGAATCTATGGCAGGGACGGAAATTTTCTCGATGGTCCCGGGCCACAGAATCTGGCTACGGATTATATGACCAATTATGTCATTTTCGGACGAAACCAGTTCTGTGTAGATATAATAGGCCACTATCTTGCAGGCCATGAACCAGGGAATTTCGGGCTGTTCCACCTTGCACTCGAACGTGGAATGATAACCACGATAAACCCGTGGAACATCCCTGTCTATACATGGGATACTTCTAAAGGTTATGCCCCTGCCAGTCTGGCCTCATTTACAAGGTATCCTCTGATGACTTATTATCTTCAGCGTAATTACGACGGGCAGAATGAACCCTACTGGCACCTGGTAAATGAACCTTTTTATTATAATGTTACCGGTATTGAAAATATCCCTGCCAGCCCTGAAAACTTCTGGCTGAAACAAAATTATCCCAATCCGGTCAGATCATCAACCTCTCTCACCTTCCACATTCCGGGAAGTGGCCATGTATCTGTTGACATCCTTGGAACCAACGGACAGGTTATTGAGACTCTGGTAAATGAACAACTGACCTCCGGTGATCATACTGTGTCGTGGAACAGTCGAAATCATCCCTCAGGACTATATTTCTGCAGAATTAACTGGGGTAGTGCATACAGAACAGGGAAAATGATTGTATTTCATTAAATAATAAATGATTATACAACTCAATCATCAATTTTATAAAAATCAAAAATATGAAAAGAAATTTTTTCACATCGTTATCCGGCATGTTACTATCCTCATTTACGGCAGGAGTCATTATAGCTTCATTATCTTCTCTCGGCTCATGCAGCAATGATGTTAAAAATGGCGTTAAATCGACTCTTCAGATCGGCATATCAGAAGTTAACTACACTCCGGAAATCGGCCTTGACCTGGTTGGGAACTACCGGGGCGACGATTATGCATCCAGGGGTGTACACGATTCACTCTACGCCAAGGCACTTGTTGCCTCTGACGGTAAAGGACAAAAAGTTGCAATCCTCTCAATTGACATCTGTCTTTTGCCAAAAGAGCCTGTTGATTTTATGCGCAATTACATAGCTTCAAACACTGACATCAAGCCTGAGAATGTGATGATCATGTCGACGCACACCCACAGCGGACCACCCTCAGATCTTACCGCTCCTAAGGCAAAGGAATACCTGACACGGGCTGCCAGTGCTGTAATTGTTGCCAATAATAATCTTAAATCCACTGTGGTATCTGTTGGAAAAAGCCAGGAAAACAGGATCTCGCATAACCGCAGGCTGAAATGTAAGGATGGTACAACTCATATGTGCTGGGAGAAATTTGAGCCGGGATATGTTATTGAACCATGGGGAGGGATCGATCCTGAAGTTATTACGCTATCCTTTGAACAGGAAGGCAGGGAGGCTGGTGTCCTGGTCAATTTTGGATGCCATGCCACCACACTGACCGGAGATAACTGGCTTTATACAGCCGATTACCCTGGTTATCTGGCGGAAGCAATAAAAAAGGTTAAGGGAAAGGATTACAAATCAATGTTTTGCAACGGCTGTTGCGGAAATGTTACTCAGGTCGACTACAAGATCGGTTTCCCGTCAACCTATCAGGAGTGTCAGCGTATTGGATATATTCTTGCCGTTGCAGCACTTGAAGCCATGAGATCATCAAAACCAGTCTCGACTGACATAGTTGCAGTCTCGAGAGAAATGGTTCCAATTAACAGGATTGATATTTCTGATGAACAACTCGCATGGGCTGAGAAGCTTATGAAAAAAGTTGAAAAAGAGGGAATGCCTCCGATACAGAAAGACGGGATGCCCGATGCATACTATGCCAGGGAATGGATACAGCTGAGAAAAGAACAGGATATAACCGACAGCGCTGAAGTAATGGTGATACGCATAGGAGATCTGGCTTTTGCCGGATTGCCCGGCGAAATGTTCAATGAATTCGGCAAGGATATAAAGGCAAAATCACCATGTAAAAATACTATTGTGACAGGACTTACAAATGATGAGAGATCCTATTTCCCTACAATAGTTTCTTTCACCCAGGGACCTAAAGGATTTACACCTTATATTACCGGCTACGAAACTACACCAGGGTCAACATTATATGAGCCGGGATCAGGTGAAAAACTGGCTCAATCAGCAATAAACCAGCTGAACAGGTTATTTGAATGAATATGCGACCCGTAGGGACAGGTCGCGACCTGTCCCTACATGCGACCTGTCCCTGCCAAAATATTAATATAATAATTCAATTTATACATCATGTCTGAAAAACTAGCAATCAATGGTGGGCCAAAGGCCGTAACAAGCCAGAAAACAGGTTGGCCTGACTTTGATGAAAAATCAATAAAAGCTGTTGAAAATGTTCTTCGTTCTGGTAAAGTAAATTACTGGACCGGCCCTAAGGGAATGGAATTTGAAAAGAAATTTGCCGAATGGCAGGGAAGCAAATATGCGATCTCTGTGGCTACAGGTACAGCGGCTCTGCATGTAGGCCTCACTGCAATGGGCATCGGCCCCGGGGACGAAGTAATTGTCCCCAGTTATACATTCATTGCTTCAAGTTTCTCCGTTGTACAGGCAGGGGCTATCCCCCGTTTTGCAGATGTGAATCTTGACGATCACTGCATCAGTGTCGAATCAGCCGAAAAACTTGTAACCTCACGCACCAGGGCAATTATGCCTGTTCATCTGTATGGCAATGTTTGCGATATGGATAAGATCACTGCTTTTGCCAGGAAGCATAATCTGCTTGTAATTGAAGATAATGCCGAAGCTTTCGGCGGCTATTTCAAAGACAGAAAGACCGGCACTATCGGTGACATTGCAGGCTGCAGCTTCTGCCAGAACAAGACCTTCACTACAGGTGGTGAAGGAGGAATGGTGACTACCGATAATGAGGAATATGCGTGGATAGCAAGAAGTTTCAGGGACCACGGATATGATGTCAAACAAAGACTCAGCCTTCTGGAACTGGAACAGAAGCTGCCTTACATACATAATATGGTTGGATGGAATTACCGGATGACAGAGATGCAGTCAGCAATCGGAATAACCGAGCTTGAAAGGATGGACAGCTGGAATATGCCGAACAGGAAAAGGAATGCAAAGATCATAATGGATAAGGTTAAGGACCTTCCACAGATCCTGAATATGCCTGTTGATACACCGGAAAGGCAAAATGGATGGTATGTAATGGCATTTTCTCTGGATATTGACAATATGAATTGCAACATCAAGGAGTTCGCTGACGCGGCAGTTGCTGAAGGGGCTACTGTCTGGAAAGTATTCTGGCCACAGTGTCATGTTGAACAGGCTTTTCAGAAACATAACTCTTTCGGCAAAAGTGGATTCCCGTTCAGATCAAAAGAGTATACTAGCCCGGAGAGCGCCGATTATACACATATTGAGGTTCCGAATGCCAAATGGCATGAGGAGCATACATTCACCTGTTTTGCCTTCCCTACATATACTGTG
This sequence comes from uncultured Bacteroidales bacterium, assembly GCA_963789465.1. GTDB lineage: Bacteria > Bacteroidota > Bacteroidia > Bacteroidales > VadinHA17 > LD21. The sequence continues at coordinate 311,672 of CAWBLL010000009.1, read as the reverse complement.
GAAAATTGCGAACAGATTGGCGATGCACTCAGAAAAGTAATTCTTGCCTATTCAAAATAAACATATGAAAAACTTAGTTCGAAAAATCAGTTTAATAGCACTGGTTGCTGTTATTTATTCATTTACAAGTAATACAACAATGAAAAGAGAGTCAGTTTACAACGTTGCAAGGCTGAAGGAGCCTATGAAGATCGATGCCAAATGGGATAAGCCTCAATGGAAAAACATCACTCCCCTGGAGATAACAAACTACATGGGAGCCATACCCGGATTCAAGCCGGAAGCTCAGGCAAAAATGATGTATGATGATGATAACCTTTATGTTATATTTCATGTTAAGGATCGTTTTGTCAGGTGCATCACCAATGAAATAAATGGCCCGGTATGGGAAGATGGTGCTGTTGAGTTCTTTTTTGCCCCGGATGCAAAACAACCTCTTCTCTATTTTAACCTCGAAACAAATTGCGGGGGAACCCCTCTTATGCATTTTAACCTTGTTCCACGAAAGGAATCAAAGCAGCTCTCAAAGGATGATATAAAAAAGATAGAAATAGCACATACCTTGCCCCAGATTATCGATCCAGAGATGAAAGAGCCAGTTACGTGGACACTTGAATACAGGATTCCGATAGCGATGCTTGAAAAATATTCCACTGTAACCCACCCTGGAAAAGGGGTTGTCTGGAAAGCCAACTTTTACAAGATAGCCGAAAACAGTTCCAATCCCCATTATATTACATGGTCTGTAATCAAGGTAGAAAAACCTGACTTTCACAGGCCCGAATTCTTCGGCAGTCTTATTTTTGAATAGCGGGAACCTGTATGAGTGGGGATCCTGCAGGATTGCAACAGGAAGCGGTGCCTTCTCCTCCAAGACTTAAACGAGTTCTGGGTCTCTGGGACCTGATCTTCTATGGAATAGTACTGATACAGCCCATAGCAGCTATTGGCCTGTTCGGCATTGCATCCAAAGCCTCAAGGGGGCATATGGTGACAACCCTGCTGATTGCCATGATTGGCATGATGCTAACTGCAGTAAGCTACGGAAGGATGGCATCCGCATTTCCATCTGCCGGATCAGCATATACATATGTGGGGAAAGGTCTGAATGTCCACCTTGGATTTCTGGCAGGCTGGGTTATGTTTCTTGATTACCTTATAATCCCTGTCATAAACACTGTATATGGAGCTCTGACCCTCCAAAGACTGATTCCATCCGTCCCGTTCTTCATCTGGGTTGCAATATTCATTTCCCTCGTCACCCTTCTTAACCTCAGGGGCGTAAGGTCAACCGCGCGTTCAAATGAAATATTGCTTGTTATAATGATTGTTGTGATAACCATTTTCATTGTTCTTGCGATCCGGTATATATTTAATGACCAGGATTGGAAGGGGCTTCTTTCATATAAGCCGTTCTATAATCCCAAAACATTCAATATTGCTGCCATTATGACGGCTACATCATTTGCCGCGCTGACATATATAGGATTTGACGGGGTAACAACACTGGCCGAAGAGGTAAAGAACCCCGGAAGAAATTTATTGCTGGCACCTGCACTCGTCTGTCTTTTTACAGGCCTTTTCAGTGGTCTGCAGATCTATCTTGCACAGCAGGTTTGGCCAGATTATAACTCTTTTCCAAATATAGAGACAGCTTTTTTTGATGTCTCTGCCAGGGTTGGAGGAGTGTTTTTGTTCAATGCAATAGCCATAATTTTATGTATCGCCTGCCTTGGAAGTCTGCTTGCAGGACAGGCAGGTGCTGCCAGACTGCTCTATGCAATGGGCAGAGACGGCGTACTCCCTGGTAAGTTTTTCTCACATCTGAATAAAAGAACTTCAATCCCCGATTTTAATCTGCTCCTGGTCGCAGGCCTCACAATTGTAGTATCACTTATTATCAGCTATCAGGGTGCAGCAGAGTTATTAAATTTCGGTGCATTTCTCGGCTTCATGGGAGTAAATGCCGCCGCCCTCAGAAAGTTCTACTTTATGCGCCCCCCTGGCGAAAAAAGAAAATTTTTACGGGACCTGGGAGTACCTTTTCTCGGATTCATTGTCTGCCTTGTCATATGGTTAAGCCTCCCCTCCCCTGCCAAAATAGTAGGGACGATATGGCTTTTAGCTGGCATTGCATTTCTTCTGATAAAAACAAAAGGATTAAAAAATAGACCAGTGGGGTTTAATTTTAAGGATATTTAACATTAAATTGAAACTGTTAACATTAGGGTATCATTCCAGCACTCAGGATTTGATTCGTTTAAGGAATACCGGGTACGCGATCTTTGTCCAAAAAAAGATCCCGGAAATTTCAAAAATGAATTTTCAGCACCCATCAGGGCGAATGGTGCCGGGTTATTTCATATTTCTAATCTGATATAATTCATTTATAAACCTTTAATTATTATTACCATGAAAAAAGTTCTTTTTATTATCATGCTTCTCGCATTTATTTACCCTGCTGCAAAAACTGCCGCCTCGGATAACAGTGCGGTTATAGGATCGTGGAAATGTTCAGTAATCGATGTGCCTGATGAGTATAGCAACAGTCTTATAACATTCATTGAAAAAGAAGGAAAACTCGCCGGCAGTGTAAAATTTGATTCAGGTAATGAGGTTAAGTTAACATCTGTCAAACATACCAATGGTCAGCTTGTTTTGACACTCTATGTTGAAGGCTATTCAATTACAGTCAACGGAAAAGTTGAGGGTTCCAAGATTACAGGTACGGTTGATACTCCTGATGGCAAAGTCAATTTTACTGCCATAAAAGCTGCGGAAAAAAAGAAATAGCTTTGCCTCTACTCCGTGAGACTTTATGCAACCCCATGGTTAGACCTGATAACCGAATATAAAATATAATTAAGAGGTGTGGATGAAAAGCGCAGTAAGATAAATAATAAGCAGACCTAGATCCCGGATTATGATATTTGACAGACGCGATTTTATTAGAAATTTCTCTCTGGCTGCTGGAATGGTAAGCCTGCCCGGACTGACCGGACCAATTACTGATTCACTTCTGCCAGCTCCAAAGGAAAAAGTACAGGTTTCAAACCTCAGGAAACCCCTGGCAATAGCTATGTGGGATTATAGCTGGATATTGAGACACTACAGATATGGTGAATTTGAAAACTGGGATATTGTACTGGAGGGACGCGCCGAAAGAGGCTATAATGCGATAAGGATGGATGCAATGCCGCAATATGTGGCTGCTGACACATCAGGCCAGGTGGAACAGGAGTTCAGAAGCGTAAAAGAGGGATGGAGGCCTTCGCTTTGGGGTAATGATTACACTATGAGCTTTCGTCCGCGTGATGCCCTTCTTGAGTTCCTTCCAAAATGCAAAAAATATGGTATTGAGGTGGGACTGGCAACATGGTTTATCAGACATGGCACCGAACGGAAAGAGATTTTCAATGAAGAGGGAGGTTTGCTTCGGGCCTGGGATGAAACTCTCACTTTTTTGAAATCAAATGAGCTGCTTGACAATATTATCTATGTTGACCTTCTTAATGAATACCCCAACTGGCATGGATATGACTGGCTTAAAAACAGTTTGAATGAACTATCTGGTATAAATCATCTGAAGACTGAAAATACTGATGCAAACCTTCCTGAACCCGGGGCACTTGCAAAAAGTGGTAATCAGATTCAGCAAAAATTTTACAATGATTTCATAACTTCTTTGATAAAATCATTAAGAGGAAAATATTCCGGCCTTGATTTCCACGCCTCTCTTGATTCATCTATGCATCTAAAGAACATAGATCTTTCAGCCTTCAGCGCAATTGATTATCATATCTGGTTTGCCCATACAGGGAAGATACCGGGGCTTAATGAGATAAATATGATAGATCAGACAATCGACTATAGGAAAATATATGCCGGTTTGACAGGTTACTGGAAAGAAAACAAAAAATCGCTTATCGAATGGATGAAAAGTAGTTTGACTGATATTTCATCCGCAGCTGCCAGTCATGGAATTGTCTGCGGAAATACTGAAGGCTGGGGGCCTATATTCTGGTTTGACCATCCTGAAATCGACTGGAATTGGGTGAAGGAGAGCGGAACCATCTGCGTTGACCTGGCAAAGGGACACGATAACTATAAGTTCATTTGCACTTCAAATTTCACACATCCTCAATTTAAGGGAATGTGGAAAGACGTAAAATGGCACAGGGAAATTACCTCCAGGATTAAAGCATGAAATTACTGAATATGAACATGTGAATGGGTATTTTGTATGGTCCCCTGCCGACAACTTCGAATGGGATAAAGGATCCCATACCAGGTTTGGCCTGGTTTATATCTATTTTCAGACTCCCGGAAGATCCATGAAGGATTCCGGCATCTGGTTCAGGGAATTTTTAAAATAGTATAAACTTGTCAGCCTGATCAATTAGGTAGTACGAAATCATCTGATAAGCAGGTTATTTATTTCGTTACCGATCTCGCAGAACTCAGGATAAAATTTAATCCTCGCTGCGCTTATTTCGTACCACATGTCAAAGATTCCTCATCCCGATTCATCGGGATTCGGAATGACACCTCATATTTTTTGGGGTATGGGGGTCTGAGAGAGAGCGGGCGGTGCCCGCTCTCTCTCAGACCCCCATTTAACCAACTGACCTGTCATCCCGAGCGCAGCGAGGGATCTTAAACTCGCTGCCGCATAGCCCTTAAAGTATGATATTCAACTATTTGAAATTGCGCAGCGAGGGATCTTAAACTCGCTGCCACATAACCCTTAAAGTATGATATTCAACTATTCGAAATTGAGCAGTGAGTGATCTTAAACTCGCTGCCACATAACCCTTAAAGTATGATATTCAACTACTCAAAACGGAGCAGCGAGGGAACATCTGCTTCAGATACCGGCATTCCTTCAGTCACCCGGTATAAAAATCAGCATTTGCATTATAAATTATTCAATCAAATTGAGGTAACTGAATACCCCCCGCCCTTCGAACACTCCCCCCTGGCAAAGGGATATAATCTGCTGCGAATTTCTCCAGACACCAAAATTATTGGTTCCTCCATTGCTTATTATTAATTTATTAACCAAGGTGTGACAAAGAGGGACATGGAGTAAATCAGGAAGCATAAATTCCGGATATCGTAAACACGCATCATACATTAAAAATGTTAATTCTGAGGTTTAATGAAGAAGTGCCACTCTGTGAAAACTCTGTGCAACACCGTGGTAAAAAAAATAAAAATAGTACCTTGAACCACAATTTTTCATTTAAAATTTAACAATATGAAACCAGGTTTAAAAATCGTTGCATTAATTACAGTTCTCATATCATCCGTCACATTATTCGGGCAGATCAGGCTGCCAGCAGTAATTGGCGATAATATGGTCCTGCAGCAGAAAAGTGAAGTTGACATCTGGGGATGGGGCGATCCCGGAACAATTATTAAGGTTACAGGTAGCTGGAACCATGACACCGTTCAGGCCATGATCTCCAACCAGGCGCACTGGGCAGTAAAACTTAAAACCCCATCTGCAGGAGGACCATTCACCATTTCAATGAAGGGCAATGAAACGATAGTTCTTAAGAATGTTTTGATAGGCGAGGTATGGGTCTGTTCAGGCCAGTCAAATATGGAATGGAGTGCAGATTCAAAGATCATTAATACTGATGAGGAGGTTAAAAACTCCAATTATCCCAATATAAGGCTCTTTCATGTTAAAAAGCTCGGAAGTGAATCCGCTCAGGAAAACTGTTTCGCGGACTGGGAGGTCTGTACTCCTGAAACGATGCACTCCTTCAGTGCAATAGGATACTTCTTCGGAAGAGATCTCCAGCAAAATTTAAATGTCCCGGTAGGCATTATTGAAGCCGCATGGGGAGGAACACCTGCAGAGGTCTGGGTCAGGAAGGAGCTTGTGGAATCGGATCCCCTGCTTAAGTCCTGCTCTGATAAATTAAAGACTTATGACTGGTGGCCGTCAAAACCCGGAGTTGTCTATAACGGCATGATTGCCCCGCTTATACCCTACGGAATAGCAGGTGCCATCTGGTATCAGGGGGAAAGCAATGCCGACACTCCCGAAAGCTACCGCAAGTTGTTTAAAACCCTTATAGAAAGCTGGCGCGAAGATTTTGACAAAGAGTTCCCATTCTATTATGTCCAGATAGCTCCCTACACTTATGGGATGGACACCAGGGCCACACTGATACGGGAGACGCAGATGCAGACCCTGGATGTTCCCAAAACAGGAATGGTTGTTGTATCCGATCTTGTTGACAATGTGAAGGATATCCATCCGAAAGACAAGCAGGATGTTGGTAAAAGGCTTGCAAGCCTGGCCCTGGCTGAAACCTATGGTGTACAAGGGCTTATATACAAATATCCACTCTATCAGTCAATGAAAGTTGAAAAAAGTAAAGTTAGGATATCATTTGAAAATGTAAGCAAAGGATTAAAATGCAACGGAGATGAAATAAGTAGTTTTGAAATCGCCGGAGTCGACAAGGTATTCAGGCCGGCAAGGGTTAAAATAGACGGGAATACGGTTGTAGTTTCCTCAAAGGAGGTAAAAAACCCTGTAGCAGTAAGATATGAATTTTCAAATGATGCCATCGGGAACCTCTTCAGCACTGAAGGACTGCCTGTTGCGCCATTCAGGACTGATGACTGGAAATATTGACATACCAGGGACATTACATGGAACGTCCCTGGAAATATTAACGTACCAGGGATGTTTCATGGAACGTCCCTACTTTTTTATCACAATTAGTACCAGGGACGTTCCATGGAACGTCCCTGCTATATTATCACAATTAGATTTTTAAAAAACTAATAAATATATTTGTCCGTTTTACCAAAAAAGAATAACAAATTAACTTATTACACATTTTATCTTACAGCGACCGCCAATGATAAGAATGAAATCTGACTCCGGAATACCCCAGGGTAATAGACTGGTCTCATGCCTGGTAATTTTCTCACTGTTGTTAATTATTTTTTCAGGCCCTGGCTGCAGCCGGGGTGGGGCAAGCCAGGAAGTAAAACCTGACTACGGCGACAACTCACATCTCTTTACACTTCTCTCTCCCGAGGCAACGGGTGTGGATTTCTCGAATGTGGCTAAGAAATGGCAAAAACGTGTTTACAGAGCAGCGTCCGCATTGAAGGGGGCTGGATGTATTTAAATTAATAAGAAAGTAATATATATTTGTGCCGAAAAAAAGCAGAAACGGAAAATGAAGTTTTTACACTGTCCCGATATTCCACCCAGTCATTTTAAGAGAGTTTTCTATTATTCATTTATCCTGCTGATCCTGGTCGCTTCTCTCTCCTGCCAGAATAAAAAAGGCAAGTTGTTCACATCCCTTTCCCATAGACGTACAGGAATAGGTTTCAGGAACTGGGTCAAGGAAACCGAAATTTTCAATGAAATGATTTACGGATATCTTTATAATGGAGGCGGGGTAGCTATTGGTGATATAAACAATGACGGTTTGCCGGATCTCTATTTTACCAGTAACCTTGGTGAAAACAAGCTTTATCTCAATAAAGGCAATTTCAGATTTGAGGATATCACCAGGAAGGCTGGAGTTGCAGGGCCGGGGACATGGAGTACAGGAGTCACAATGGCCGACATCAACGGAGACGGGTTCCTTGATATTTATGTATGCACTTCAACAGACAGCAGGGCTCAGTTCAGGAAAAACCTTTTCTATTTAAATAACGGGAATCTGACTTTTACGGAATGCGCTGCAAAGTATGGAATTGATGATTCTTCATATTCAACACATGCTGTTTTCTTTGATTATGACAAGGATGGGGACCTCGATCTTTTCGTTCTGAATCATTCGGTTGACAAATATGCCATGCTTACGGGCGGTTTTGAAAAGCTGAAAAGTCAGCAGGACTTGCGTTACAATTCAAAGCTATACAAAAATACCGGCAGTAAATTTGTAGATGTAAGTAAAGAAGCAGGCCTGATCAACAATGTTATGAGTTTTGGACTTGGAGTTGCTGTGGCCGATTTCAATAACGACAATTGGCCCGATATTTACGTCTGCAACGATTATTTTGAACAGGACTACCTGTATATCAATCAGAGAGATGGCACATTCAGGGAACAGCTCGAAAAGTATTTCGACCATGTTTCATTATCTTCTATGGGTAATGATGCTGCAGACATAAATGACGATGGTTATACGGATCTGATCACACTAGATATGCTTCCGGAGGACAACTATGGTCAGAAAATAGTTGCCGGACCTGATAATTATGAAAAGGTAAGTATTCTTAAAAACAAAGGTTTCTATCACCAGACGACAAGAAACATGCTGCAACTTAATAATCATGGCAGCTATTTTACCGAGATAGGGCAATATGCAGGCATCTGCAGTACCAACTGGAGCTGGTCTCCCCTGTTTTGCGATTTCGACAATGATGGTAAAAAAGACCTCCATATCAGCAATGGATATGGGAAAAACCCCACCCATATGGATTTTCTGAGACTTTCCGTTGAGCAGGTTATCAAAAGTCAAAGAGGTGAAGCACTTATGCCAAGGATGGAATTCATCAACAAGATCCCGGCTACGATCCTAAAGAACTATATGTATAGGAATAACGGAGATTCCACATTCACTAATGTCACAGATGCCTGGGGAATTGAAACTCCTTCATTATCAAACGGAACCGCATATGGGGATCTTGATAATGACGGTGACATGGACCTTGTAATTAACAATGTCAACAGCTATGCTTATATCTTGCGCAATAACTCGGAAAATGTCACCAAAAACCATTTCCTGAAAATCAAATTTGACGGGGTCGGGCTGAATAAAGGCGGCATTGGCGCCAAAGTTGAAATAACGTGTAAAGCCAAGTCCCAATATCAGGAATTTCAGCCTTCAAGGGGATATATGTCATCCATGAATCCTGAAATTATTTTCGGGCTTGGAAAAAACACTATCGTTGATTCACTTAAAGTTACCTGGCCTGATCTACGGGAACAGATGCTTGCCAATATCAGTGCAGATCAGACGCTTACACTGCATAACAGCGAAGCTGGTCCTCCTTCGCAAAAAATCACTCCCGTATATGATCCTCTTTTTATTCGACTGAATAATAAAAAAATACTTGAATTCAAACATCAGGAAAACGTATATAACGATTTCAAAAATCAGATCCTGCTACCGCATATGCTCTCAACGCAGGGCCCGCATATTGCAATTGGTGATGTAAACAGGGACGGTCTTGAAGATATTTATTTCGGAGGGGCAAAAGACAGTCCCGGGAAGTTATTCTTCCAGAAAAAGGACGGATCCTTTGCGCCACAAACAGAACAATGTTTTGAAACGGACAAGGGCTGTGAAGATATTGGTGTTCTCTTTTTCGATGCTGACGGTGACAAGGACCCTGACTTATATGTTGTAAGCGGGGGAAATGAGTTCTCAAAGGACTCGCCTGAATTGCAGGATCGCCTCTACATAAACGACGGAAACGGACATTTTACAAAATCAGCCGATCGCATACCCATGATGCTCACAAGCGGTTCATGTGTGAAAGCAGCCGATATTGATGATGACGGAGATCTCGACCTGTTTGTCGGTGGCAGGCTCATTCCCGGTGCTTATCCATTCGCCCCTAGAAGTTATATCCTTGAGAACGACGGAAAAGGCTACTTTACCGATGTAACTGAAAGATATAATAAATTGCTTTTAAATCCTGGAATGGTTACGGATGCATTATGGACTGATTTTGACGGTGACGGGAAGAAAGATCTGGTACTGACAGGAGAATGGATGAAAATCAGACTCTTCAGAAATAATGGCAGAACGCTTGATGAAATTACCGATCAATCCGGTTTCAGCAATACGGATGGCTGGTGGAATACGATAATTGCCGAAGATTTTGATAAAGACGGGGATATCGATTTTATCGCCGGCAACCTTGGACTAAATTCCCAGATAAAAGCGTCTGTATCAGAACCTGCATCAATATACGCAAAGGATTTTGACAATAATGGAACGATTGATGCCATTATGTGCTATTACCTGCAGGGAGTAAGCTATCCCTTCAATTCAAAGGACGATCTCCAGGACCAGATGCCTTTCATTGAGAAAAAATATCCCACATATGAATCCTATGCGAAGCAGAAAATTACCGATATATTTTCTCCCGCCGAGCTCAGTAATGCTCTCGTCCTTAAAGCAAATGACTTTCAGACCAGCTATCTGGAAAACCTTGGCAATAACAAGTTCAGGATTACTCCTCTTCCACGTGAGGCTCAGTTTTCACCTGTTTATTCCATTGCTGCAGGGGACTATGACCAGGACGGTAATATCGATATCGTGGTGGCTGGAAATTTCTTCGGGACAAGGATAAAATTCGGGGAATATGATGCTAATAAGGGTTTGATGCTCAGAGGCAACGGGAAGGGGCAATTTACTCCTCTCAACGACCTGCAAAGCGGCTTTAACATGAGGGGAGAAGTAAAGGATATTAAGGAAATAAAATTGGCCACCGGCAAGACAATCATGGTTTTTGCCATTAACAACGATTCGGCAAAGATCTACGGCTATGCGGGTAAGAGGTGAGTGGTGAACGCTGAGTGGTTCCCCTCCCTGGAGGGGCTAGGGGTGGGTATAAACTCGCATGGCAATCGGATCCTTCCTAGGAGCCTGTCCTGCTTCGGCGGGAGCTTAGGGGTGGGTACAAACGCATGATCCCACAGTGAGAGGTGAAAAATTGAATAGTGAGTGGCGAGTGGTGAACGCTGAGTGGTTCCCCTCCCTGGAGGGGCTAGGGGTGGGTATAAACTCGCATGGCAATCGGATCCTTCCTAGGAGCCTGTCCTGCTTCGGCGGGAGCTTAGGGGTGGGTACAAACGCATGATCCCACAGTGAGAGGTGAAAAATTGAATAGTGAGTGGCGAGTGGTGAACGCTGAGTGGTTCCCCTCCCTGGAGGGGCTAGGGGTGGGTATAAACTCGCATGGCAATCGGATCCTTCCTAGGAGCCTGTCCTGCTTCGGCGGGAGCTTAGGGGTGGGTACAAACGCATGATCCCACAGTGAGAGGTGAAAAATTGAATAGTGAGTGGCGAGTGGTGAACGCTGAGTGGTTCCCCTCCCTGGAGGGGCTAGGGGTGGGTATAAACTCGCATGGCAATCGGATCCTTCCTAGGAGCCTGTCCTGCTTCGGCGGGAGCTTAGGGGTGGGTACAAACGCATGATCCCACAGTGAGAGGTGAAAAATTGAATAGTGAGTGGCGAGTGGTGAACGCTGAGTGGTTCCCTTCCCTGGAGGGGCTAGGGGTGGGTATAAACTCGCATGGCAATCGGATCCTTCCTAGGAGCCTGTCCTGCTTCGGCGGGAGCTTAGGGGTGGGTACAAACGCATGATCCCACAGTGAGAGGTGAAAAATTGAATAGTGAGTGGCGAGTGGTGAACGCTGAGTGGTTCCCCTCCCTGGAGGGGCTAGGGGTGGGTATAAACTCGCATGGCAATCGGATCCTTCCTAGGAGCCTGTCCTGCTTCGGCGGGAGCTTAGGGGTGGGTACAAACGCATGATCCCGGACTGAGAGGTGAAAAATTGAATAGTGAGTGGTGAGCAGTGAGTGGTGAGTAGGGCTCGATTGAGCTGCGAAAGAGTGAAATTATTTAATCTTGAAATAGTTAATATATGAAACTGAAAGAAACAATCTTATTCTTATTAACCATTATTCTGGTAAACGGATCATGCAAAAACATCTTCAGAAAAGACCTGTCCCTGACAGTAAAAGAATACTATTTATTGGGAATGCCGAACATAGACAGCGTCTGGAATGAAGATAGTTATGTAAAAGCACATATTACAGTGTCTAACATCCGGATCAAAAATTTTTCGCATTTGCCCAGGAAAGACAGCAAAAAATCGGGAGCAGTTTTTAACCACATAATAAGTAAGGATTACCTTTCTTTTTTGAATGATTCTTCAAAATCGTTGCGTGACAAGGCATTTCAGATTCAATCCCTGTCAAGCTTTCTTAATGAGCTGAGCCGGATGTATACCGATAATTTGCAGCAAAGACAATATTACAGCGAAGAGCTTACAGAGATATTTATCTATGAGATTTATGTAAAGGGAAAGATGCTTGAACTCGCAGAGAAAATAATGAATTCAAAGGATAAGGATGCTATTTCAATGCAATCGGGAAGAAAGGCTATAGTGGCTGGTTACATTAACCTTATGACAACTCTTATCAAAAACCAGGAAAAGACTAAAAGCTTTTCTGTCAGGGAGTTAAAGAAACTTGATAAGGAAGTTGCATTTTCATTTGCAAATAACTTAAAATATCTGGATTCCGAAAGCAAACAGAAGATCCGATTAGAAATTAAATCAATAATTGAAAAAACCCATTCAGCTTATATTCGCAAAGACTTCGCTGAAGTGTTAAAATCATTTAAGGATTAATTATATATTTTTGAGTCTCACTATTAATTATTGACATAGTGAATGAGATCATAATCAGTAATTTCGACGCTACTGCACGATTAATGCGGTTCTTCTCCTCTGTTAAATAACAAGAATAAAACAAAAAAAAATGGCTTTTCGTTTGTTTTTTAAAATATATTGTCAATATTTGTTAAAAGTTTGTTAAAACTTAACCTCCGTTTTTTAAAATTGAGTTCTATTATTTATACTTTTTAAAAATTTCTTAACCCTAAATGTTTTCTTATGAAAATGAAACCTTTACTAACTTGTTTGAAAAGTCAGATAAAGTTCCTGCTTTATGTAGCTTTTCTTACTTTATTTACTTGTGCACCAACCTTTGCGCAAGAACACAAAGTAACCGGTACTGTAACAAGCGCCGAGGATAACTCTCCCATGCCGGGAGTAAACGTGGTTATTCAGGGATTAACTACAGGTACGATAACGGATGCCAATGGAAATTTCTCCATTACCGTTCCTGGGAATGATGCCGTGCTGGTTTTTTCATTCATTGGTTTCAACCCTGTGGATGTAACTGTAGGCACTCAGTCGAATATTTCTGTTAAAATGGCCACCGCTGCAACACAGCTGGGTGAGATTGTGGTTACTTCTCTCGGTATCAAGAGAGAGAGGAAAGCTCTTACATATTCGGCACAGACCGTTGACGTATCAGGGCTTAGTGAATCACGGGAACTCAATGCCATTAACTCCCTGCAGGGAAAGGTAGCAGGTCTTGACCTTACAAGATCAAATGCGGGTGTTGGTTCTGCATCACGAGTTGTGCTCAGGGGAAACAGGTCAATCGGCGGTAACAACCAGCCTCTGTATGTAGTCGATGGTGTTCCTATTCAGAACTCCATGTTCTTTACAACCTACGGTGAGGGTGGTGGTATGACATCGAGTGATGGTATATCAAACATCAACCCTGATGACATTGAAAGTGTCACTGTACTTAAAGGCCCGTCGGCAACAGCACTTTATGGTACACGTGCTGCCAACGGAGCTATTCTTATTACAACCAAAAAAGGGTCAACCAAAAAAGGTATTGGAGTTGAGTATAACCTTAATTACAGCGTTGAAACACCTGTTATACTGACCAAATTCCAGAATGTATATGGACAGGGAAGCTCAGGTATTTATGCAAAGAACAGTGAATTTGACTGGGGCCCTAAAATGGATGGAACCATGGTTCAACACTGGACACCTGATGTCAATTCACCCAAATATGGTACAACCTACCCTTTTGTGGCGCATCCCAATAATTTCAAGGATTTCTTCCAGCTTGGGACCAATGTGACAAATTCTCTCTCTCTTACAAACGGCAATGAAGTCACACAGGTATATTTCTCATATACAAACACCTATTCAAAAGGTATTGTACCTGGTAATGAATTAAAGAGAAATAACGTCAACCTGCGTATTACGTCAAAATTTGGTGAAAAACTTTCACTTGACAGTAAGCTGACTTATTTCAATCAGAATGTTCTTAACAGGGTTTCAACCGGTGATGACTTCTCAAACCCGATGCGTGCCATCCTTCGTCAGCCGAGCAACATCTCAACTGAAGAAGCCAAAACATTTGAATATTATGACAATGCCGGCTTCCTGCTGCAGAATTACTGGAACCCTCACTCAAACGGTGGTGAAAACCCCTGGTGGATAGTTAACAGGATTCCTTATACAGAAACTCGTGACAGGGTATTAGGCATGGCTTCAATGAAGTATGAATTCTTCACAGGCCTTACACTTCAGATCAGGTCTGCTATTGACTACTCAAATGACAGCAACAGCCAGAATCGTTACAATGATACCTATACGATTGCTGACCGTGGTAACTATTTAACCAACAGGCTCACCAACTATGAACTGAACAACGACTTCCTGTTGAACTACAATAAACCGATCGGCAGTGATATTACACTTAATGTATCAGCAGGTGGTAACATGCTTACCCAGCAATGGTACGGAATGGGAACAAACAATACCACTCTGCTTAAGCCTGATCTCTTTACCATTACCAACGCAGGCAGGTTGACAGCGTCCGAGTTTGGAGCAACAAAGAAACTCAATTCACTCTACGGCTTTGCCACTATCGGTTATAAAAACTGGCTCTTTGTTGACTTAACTGCAAGGAATGACTGGTCTTCCACACTTCCTTCCAATGCATGGTCATATTTTTATCCTTCAGCAGGTATTACCTGGGTACTTTCCGACATGCTGAAATCCTCAATGCCAGCCTGGCTTACATTTGCAAAAGTAAGAGCATCGTATGCCCAGGTGGGTAACGATACCGATCCTTACCAGCTGAATCCGGAATTTAATTTTTCGACCGGTGGCGCCAATGGTTATGCTTCCAGAGGTGAAACCCAGCCTGCAGCCAACCTGAAACCTGAAATCACAGCTTCAAAGGAAGTAGGTGCTGATATCCGCTTCTTCGAAAACAGATTAGGATTTGACCTTACATGGTACTTGACGAACAGTAAGAACCAGCTTCTGAGTGTAAACATTCCTATTGCCTCAGGTTATAGCAGTAAGTTTATCAACGCCGGTAATATCCAGAACAAAGGAGTTGAGTTAACAGTTAATGCAACTCCGGTTAAAGGCGAATTCCAGTGGGATATTTCTCTTAACTATGCCGAGAACAACAGCCTTGTTAAGGAACTGGCTGAAGGACTTGACAGGTATAACCTTACGGGAAGGCAGTGGATGACCACAACCGTTATACAGGTGGGTCATGAGTATGGTGAGATCCTTACCAAAAAATTCATCCGCAACGATGCCGGAAGAGTTGTTGTTAATGCAACTACGGGATTACCTGAAGTAACAGACGGACAGACAGAATATGGAGGAACATATAACCCCGACTGGCTGGGTGGTATTACCAACACTTTCACTTACAAAGGCTTTGACCTAAACTTCGCGATCGATTTCCGTCAGGGTGGAAAGATCTATTCATTCACTGAGGCTAACCTTGCCAGTGACGGTTTCTCAGATTATACACTCGCAGGAAGAGACGGATTTGTTGTCAACGGTGTCAATCAGACAAAAGATGCTGACGGCAATGTCATAAGCGAAACTGAAAACGCAACACCGACTACTTCAGAAGCCTACTGGCAATCACTTGGCGGACGTAACACTCCTACCGGTGAACCTTTTGCATATGATGCTTCAAACTCCAGGCTAAGGGTGGCAGCTCTCGGATATACCAAACGCTTCAAGAACCTTCCTATCAGCTCTCTAAGAATATCTGTTGAAGGCAGGAACTTGTTCTTCCTCTATAACAAAGCTGAAAGAATTGACCCGAACCTCTCATCAGGTAACACCAACGTTCAGGGTATTGAAGGTTTTGGTCTTCCCTCTACAAGGTCATTCGGGATGAGCCTGAGAGTAACCTTTTAATTAATGTCCAAGCTTATAAAACAGAAAATATGAAAACAAACAAATTAATTAATATCTTATTGTCCGGCCTGCTTGGTGCATTTATGATAAGCGGCTGTACAAGTGATTTCCAGGATATAAATACCAATAAAAGGGTATTGGCGGAAATCGACCTTGCGACTGTTGGTAATGTGTATGCCGGAGTCCAGTATAATGGCCTCATGAGTGGATGGAACTTCCAGATATCACAGAACCTTTTTGCCGACCTGTACTCACAGTACTACTCCAACTGGCAGACAAAATTTCAGACCGACCGTCACGTTTTAAACCGCGACTGGCTTGGTTCTGCCTGGTCTGGATTCTATGGCAACTCTGCAAAAGACCTTGCAGTTATTATGGAAAAAACTGATCCTGCAACTGTCTCTGGCTATGAGAAGCAATATGCATTAGCCCAGATCTGGAAAGTGTTTATCTATCAGCGTCAGACTGACTATTGGGGCCCAATCCCCTACTCTGCTGTAAATAATGGTGAAAATGCCGTGCCTTACGACACACAACAGTCAATCTATGCCGATTTCATTACTCTTCTCGATGCCGCAACGACAACACTTGCTAGTTATATGGGAGAGAATGCCTTCGGAAGCAACGACCAGATTTATGGAGGTGATATCAATCATTGGATTACTTTTGCCAACACCCTCAGGCTGAGAGTAGCAATGAGGATCTCCAAGGTTGATCCTGCTACTGCAAAAACCCAGGCTGAAAAAGCTGCTGCTGCCGGTGTTATGACATCCAATGCAGATAACGCAGTCTTTAAGACATCGTCTGGTGATGGTGGATGGAACCCTCTCCCAATCATGTTGCCATGGAATGAATTCCGCATGAGCGCATCTATGGAAAGTGTTCTTAAGGGATATGCTGACCCCCGCCTGAAAGCTTACTGGAGACCTGTGGTAAAAAACCAGAGCGGTCTGGCCAACGACGATCCCAACCTCTTCAGGGGTATGAGAAACGGTTTGTCCATTTCACAGATTTCCGATTCAACACGCCATTATGATAAGCTTTCAACAATGTCTGCAAGATGGAGCACGCCCGGAAATGAATATTCAACTCCTATTGAAGTTATGCTTGCTTCCGATGCTTATTTCATGAGAGCTGAGGCTGCCCTGAAAGGCTGGAATGTAGGTATTACAGCAGAAGAAGCTTATAACAAAGGAATTGAAATGTCACTTTCTTACTGGGGCGCTGATGCTGCTGCTATTGCTGCATATCAGGAGGGAACAACAACTCCCATTGCTCTGCCTGATTTCAGCACTCCTCCAATGACAGATATTCCTGTTAAATGGAGCTCAGATCCGGCTCAGCAGCTTGAGCAGGTTATGACACAGAAATGGATCGCCCTGTTCCCCGACGGATGGGAAGAATGGGCCGACGTTCGCAGAACAGATTTACCAAAACTCTACCCGATCATCGTATCAGACAACCCGGATGTTCCGGCTGACAAAACGATGCGCAGAGTCGGATATGTACCCAACGAATTCTCTACTAACCAGGCAGCAGTTGATGATGCAGTTCAGAAACTTGGCGGACCTGATGTTGCAAGTACAAGACTATGGTGGGATCCGGCTAAATAACAACCGAAACCTCTGAATAATAAAAATGGGGCTCCTTATGGATGCCCCATTTTTTATTTTGATTTCAATGATCTGCTCCTTTTCCCTGAGGGGGGTTGCCGTCACTCTGTTCTCCTATCCCCTTCACCTTACCACTGACCACCCCTTTGCCCCCCATCCCCATAGCCATCAACTTAAGCTTTAGGAATGAATGAGATATTGCATAGAAAAGTTTCCCCTCCTTTTGAAGGAGGGGTGGTCGGGATGATTGATTATCTTATATATACAGTATTCTATTTCCCGACCGGGGTGGTTGATTCTCTGATTTCTTCTTACCTTTAGAGGTATGAAAAACCAAAACCTCTTTAACAGGAAAAGTCTTAAGTTTTTCAGATCAACACTTAGGAACAAGTCCACTTCTGCTGAGGCAGCATTATGGAACATTTTAAAATTAAAAAAACTTAATGCAAGAAAATTCAGAAGACAACACAGTATAGACAACTACATAGTTGACTTTTATTGTGCTTCAGAAAAACTTATAATTGAGCTTGATGGTAATCCGCATGGTGAATATCATAAAATAGAAAAAGACATAAAAAGAGATCAATATATTGAAGGTCTTGGATTCTCAGTATTGAGGTTTGAAAACAGGTTAGTATTCCAGGAACCTGAATTTGTAAAAAATGAGATAAGGAAATCCTTCAAAAATAAAGATTCGGAATTAGAATAAACAGTCAACCACCCCGGCCGGTATTAGAAATTGTTAAAAACTAGAAAGTGGTCCGGCCACCCCTCCTTCAAAAGGAGGGGAAATGTATCAGGCATATATTCAATCCTTTACATTCTGTTTTGGACTAAACTCTCTTACCTTTTACTAAATTTAACATCTTAGGTTGACGGCTATGCCCTTTGCCCCCCATCCCCCTTAAAGGGGGCTAATAACAGGATTTAATACCCCATTTAGGGCAAGAAGGCAAATGACAAGGCGGCAGGGGCAAATTCTCCGGATCTTAACATCCAGAGAGCTCCGCTCAACCTGAGGCCACTGCTTATGAAGGAGGTTAAGAGTAACCAACATTATCGTGAATTCAGGTTGAACCGGTCTTAATTTGTAAAGAAGAATATCATCCCAATAGCTGCCGTCATCAAAAATAAACTCATTGGCAAAGAAATAAGCAACACCTGTTTTGATTTAATATCTTCACTGCTCCAGGTGTTTTTCAGATTTCTGAGACTAAGGGATATGCCGGTAAGAATAACAAAACTCTGGATCCACGGCGTAAGCCTCGGTAAAAACTGATGCCAGGGTATATTGGAAGTCCCGAAAAAATCCCATCCCCACCCGAAGGGGTCGGATAGTGACTGGGCAATGAATGTTACATTCACAAAAAGCATTGGAATAACAAAGGCAATCCATAAAGTCATGCCCAGGGGCAACAATACGCCTGTGGATTTTAGAAATACCTCTTTCCTGCTGTTTTTTGATTTTGACAGGGAAATTCCGGCCATAGATAGCAAATAAATAATACCGGGAATTACTATTAGGGTGAGAAGGCTCAGAACCAGTGAATAGATCCCGAATAATCCCCAGTTATGCTTGTCAAGGATATTGACAAAATCCCTGAGTGCAGGCCAGTGGCCCTCATACAACATGCTGTATACGATCGCCAGTGTGAAGATCGCGATCGTCAGCATTGCCTCGCTCAGACTTCGTGTACCCAGTTCGGAAGCCAGAGGTCGCGTATAAACTGTAACATTATCATAGAGACAACTTCTTGTACACTCAAGGCATAAACCGCAGTCAGTGTTCTCATTCATTTTTCCGACATTAAGCCCATAAGGGCAAGCCCATCCTTTCGGACTGCCTTTCTGACAATAATGCGGCTTGCAAGCAGCACATACCTGTTTCGACTTGCTCCTGAGAGCTACAGGGCTCACTCTGGAAAAAGGTCCTACAAAAACACTAACCGGACATACATATCTGCAGAAAGCCCTTAATTCCCATATCCCGGCCATTACAGTGGGTACAAGCAGCAACCCGATCACGGCAAAGCCTGATACTCTGGGATTTGCTACAAGTGTTGTTGAAAATGTTGCCAGAGCCATGAAAACAACAAGTCTTACCCAGTCATTTCTAAGCCATTCGGGCCATTTAAGAAAAAATCCGGAAAATTTATTGTTATACTCCCCGGTTCGTCCCTTCTGAGGTGTCAGGAATGATCTTCGCTGGAGAAGATCCCCGAACATTGGCAAGGGACAGATAGTGCACCAGATGCGGCCAAGGGAGGGCGTAAGTACAGCTACAAGCAAAAATAGCCAGACTCCCCACATCAGCAATACACCTAGGTTTCTGCCCGACATCAGGGTTCCGAACATTGAGGTCAGAATGACAATATAAATCATTACCATAGCCATAATGATCATTATTGCCTGGGGCCACCTCGATACTACCAGACTTTTCAGAAAAGTCGATTTCTGAAAAAGATCATTTTCAGGAGGATTTTCCTCAGGAAACTTAGCGGCAGGAGTTCTTTTGCCAAAAATACCAATAATCCATAACAGGAATAATGCACTGATGCTACCCAGACTAACAGCAAGTAAGGTATTTGGCAGGATTATAAGCTTCCCCTGCTCAAAAGCGTGCATCGGACCGCACCATACATGACACCGGTAATTGCTTCTTGCAACCAAATAATTGAGGATTCCTGCATGCCTCGCGGTAAAAGTGTACTCCCTGGTCAGTAAGGGAGTTTTTGTAGGGTCGCTGGTCTTGAAAACTGAAACTTCTTCACGCGCCGGGCTAACCTTTACATCCATATCGAACTCCTCAAGGAAAAAAGAATGTCCTGTATCATCAGTTGTGAAAGTAAGGTGAAGTCTGTCGCCACGGTTACACCTTATTACTGACGGATCCTTGCCGTACCTGAAGCTCCTTACCTGAATATATCTGTCAGTTGGCTCCTTCACAAAAAACTGGCAAATAATTCCAGGGATCAATCCTGCAGCAATAATGATGAAAAATCTGACGATCCTGGTTTTTGAAATTTTCATATTAATATACTAAACCTGTTTTTAATCCGAAAATAACCTGACCTCATTTCAGCAATTGTCACTTTCCTGATTTGCAATAATTATTGGCATCATTGTAACGTCCGGTATGATGTTTTTATTAGTTTTACCTCACTTTAATTGGCCGGTTCAAATAAATAATGATTTTATGGAAAAAGATAATAAATCAGGGAAAAAGAATAAAAAATCTCTTAAAAATCTCATTCCGTTTGTACTCGTCCTGGTCGTGCTTTTCGGACTTCCGGCCATGTTAATCAATTATCAGTCTAAAAAGAGTGGTCTCGGATGGATGGAAACCATCAGGAGGATCACATATCAGAAACGGGAGGCCAATAATGACTCTCTCAGCCTTTCGAGCAGCACCAAAGGGCGGAAAATAGATTTCCTCGATCAGCAGCAGGTGGGCAATAAATTCACAGAGGCCCCACTTATATCATACGTACAGGCAATAGATCTTGATGGAGATAAGCTGATGGACATTATCGTCTGCGACTGCAAAAACAATACGGTATCATGGATCAGGCAGTATCCGGCAGGGGTTTATACGGAAACAGTGCTTGCTGATAATCTTATTGCTCCGGCTCATACCCAGGTAGTTGATTTTGATCATGACGGTGACAATGATATAATGGTAGCAGTACTTGGAATGTTGTTTCCAAATAACGATAAGATAGGTTCAGTGGTAATACTTGAAAATACTGGTAAGAACTCCTTCAAAAAACGATTTGCCGCCGATAAAATTGCCCGTGTTTCGGACGTTCGCGCAGCCGATCTGGACAATGATGGCGATATGGACCTGGCAGTGGCCCAGTTTGGTTACGATGATGGCGAAACAAGATGGATTGAGAATCTTGGAAACTGGAATTTCAAGAGTCATATTCTGCAAAATCTTTCCGGTCCTATAAATGTCGAGATTGTTGACGCAGATAATGACGGCGACCTGGATATAATTTCCCTGGTAAGCCAGGAATGGGAAGAGATCTGGTGCTATGTAAATGATGGAAAAGCAAATTTTCAGCCGAAGCTTCTGTTCAAGGCAAGTAACCAGGACTTTGGCTCCAGCGGCATTTTCATGTGTGACGCCGACAAGGACGGAGACGACGATATCCTGTATACCAATGGCGATGCGTTCGATTATATACCTCCCAGAGGACGGCCCTGGCACGGCATACAATGGCTTGAAAATAAAGGGAATCTGCATTTTGAATTCCACAGGATCTGTAACTTTTTGGGCGTCTCCAATGTTCGTCCGGTCGATATCGATAATGACAACGACATTGATCTGTTTGCCGTAAGTACATTCAATTTATGGGAGAAACCTGAAGCCCAGAGCTTTATATGGCTTGAAAATACAGGCAATATGCAGTTCGTGGAACACGATATCTCGAACACTCCTACCCATCTGATATCACTCGATATTGCTGATTTTAATAATGACGGTTTGCCTGATATGGTAACCGGAGGAATGCATACTTTTCCGCCTTTCGACAGGATGGGGAGAGTTACACTGTGGCTTAACAATGGAAAATTAAATCAGGCAGACAGCAAATAACAACCCTGGCCATAATTATACTAAAGACCCGGTGTATAAATGATACGCACTGTTACCTGTATCCCTGAAGTTCCTCCTCAAGACTATTTATAACCTCCTTTGGTACGTTTTCGTGTTTTGCCATCATTATCGTTGTATCCAGGTACTTACAGGCATTCTTGATATCTCCGAGTGTTGCATACGACTCTGAAATACATCTTCCCGCTGATACTAATATCATTGGCAGACTCGATTTGTTTATGAAGGCCCGCTCACAAAATTCCCTGCCTTCATCAAGATTTCTGAGCTTTGTGTCAGGGCACATAACCAGCAACTTACCAAGTCTTTCCTGAATGTAAGGATCATTGGGGAAATATACCAGTGCCTTGCGAAAATGGTTTATGGCACTGTCCCACAATTTTAGCTTTAGCAACAGTTCTCCCAGATAACGTACTGTAGTCAAGTCCTCAGGATTTCCTCCAAAGGAAGCTTCATATTGCTCCAAAGCCTTTTGATCATTGCCATTCTGTTCCAGAGCCAGGCCTGATAGCTGAAGTACCTTTGGATTCTTTGGATAAGATTTCACAAGCGTATTAAGGTATGCCATTCCCTTTGCATGCTCTCCAATTAATGCCATAATATAAACGCCATCAGTAAGAACTTTCAGATTATCACGGTTCTTTTCAAACAGCTTGTCCATTGCCTCGATGGCCTGTTCTTTCTTTCCCTCATTACCAAGGCATAATATAATTGCAAGCTTTATATCAATATCGTCAGGCAAAATAGTTGAAGCCTGAGTATAATATTTTATGGCCTCCTGATAAAGTCCTCTTTTCATGCAGAGATCAGCCACCATTCTTAGCTCCATTATGTCATCCTTGAAATATTGCAGGTGTTTATCAATGCATGGTATGGCGAGTTTGTCAAGTCCTCTTAACAGATATAGCTTCAGGGCTTTTGAGATAACAAATTTGTTATCCGGAATATTAACCATCCCGGTGCGGGCAAGTTCCAGGGCAAAGTTTGGGTACCCTCCCTTATCTGCATCGTCAATCTGCTTAAGAAGATATAAATCCGAACATGTAGTCAGAGCCAGTATGTCCACTATGGTATCTACCGGAGGTGTATAAATTCTCAGATCACCTGCCCTACTGAGATAATTTTTACCTGATACTTCATCCCCGTTCATGGTATAAATATTTCCGAGCAGGCGATAAGCCTGGCCAAATGTAACCTGCTCCTGAATAATCTCCTTCAGGGTTTTCTCAGCCAGATCGGGCTTCCTGGTACTGAGGTAAATATTGGCTTTTTGAAACATGGCATAGATATGAAGAGGAAAGTTATCCTTCCTTGATGAATTTGAAGGCGATGCATTTTTTTTATCAAGTGAAATAACTTTACTGAATATCTGCACTGCCTTATCATTTGAGCCCATTGACTGGTATCCTTCCCCAAGATAAAACAAGGCGAGCTGGTTCTCCGGATTTTTCCTGACTACTTTTGTGAAATTCTCTATAACCCCCGGGTTATCCCCCATCTCCTTGTCCAGATAGCCGAGATAGTAATTCCATACCCATTTTCTCCTGTTTTTCTTAACAGCCAGTTTGTAGCAGACGGCCGCCTTATCGTAAAAAGTACCGGAATGGTAAACCATTCCCAGCCTTCCTATATTTCTGGAAGTGGGATTGTTTTCTGCTATATTCCAGGCATCAGTGATCTGTTTCCTTAAAGGTACAGAAATTGTCTCCAGATCGGTGAGAGGGGGAAGTTGATTCCTGTACTTATTATCCGTAAGAAATTTCATAACCAGAAACAGTATGCCCAGGCCTGCTATTACGGTACCCGTATATAATATTCTTTTTAACGTTTTGCCCATCCGAAAGATTATTTCACAATGTTTTGCAGATGCATTTTACCTGATCCGTTATTATCTGACCGAGATTCATTTCATTCAATCGCTGCGCCCTGCTGTGGAAACATTTGCTGCAGCTTGAGAAATGGTTTAAATCCCAGAGATCTGCAAAAACACGGCCCGAATTCAGGTTGATCCCATACTCAAGCACAGTCTCAAGGGAACGAATATCCGGTTTGGAAAAGTAACCCTGTTCCATTAATGTATCCATTGCTCCGTTACCTTCCCTCACGGGGATAACAGTGCAGCATTCTATGCCGATCCTGAAGGCAAAATCGATGGACTTCTGAGCCCAGAATATGCCCTCCTGTTCAGTCAGAAAAGGAGGACGAAGAAGCACAAATGCCCTCACCATGATGTTGTTGGACCTGAGAAAACTGACGGAACGAGTGAAATCCTGAAGTGTCATTTTTTTGTTAAGCCTCAGCAAAAGTTTTGGATTTACAGTCTCCAGGCCTATGGCAACATGTAATTCCGGCTTAAGCATATCTTTGAATCTGATGCACTTTTCTCCTATCAGCCTGGGATGGCTTTCCACAATTACAGTTTCAAAGTGACTGACAAGCTCTGCTATCCTTGGGTAAGCCTCTTCCGGTATCGCCCTGTCGTCAAAGAAGCTTCCACTGTTATAGAGCTTAAGGTGTTTTGCGCTCTTAATATTCTTAAGAGCCCACTCAATCTGATCTGGGATTGCCCCAACCGGATTGGTAACATCGGTTGTGTTCTTCCACAGATCACACATCAGGCAGTGGAAGGCACACTCCCTGTTTGTCAGGAAGATAATTGCCGTATCCTCTATATTTCCGGAAGCAGTCCGTTCTTTCTCAACAAGCCATGCATATGGCTTTCGCGGGTCTGTAAAATTTTTAGCTCCGCGCTGCGACACAATCCACTGGTCACTTATTATAAGATCCTGAGTTTTATTCATAGTTAGAAAGAAACTGCTTCCTGTAAGCAATCTCTCTTTCAGGGAAAAGTCTTTCAAAATCCTTGCCCGATGCTGCACCGTGCTGAAATCTTCTCTTCTCGAAAACCGGCATATCCATGCCTGTGATGGCTTTGATTCCAGCTGATACAATTTGTCCCTTCAGATCGTACAATTTCTTATGATCCCAGTTTGTCATTTCTATATATGGAATACCCTCCGATATCTCAATGACATTTGGCAGGGTATAGGGACTAAAGCCCTCGAATCCCATTATGTCAGAAGTAGAAAATGTTCTCATATATCCCCTGCTTAATCCCCCTGAATAGGTAAGAGAATGTTTGATTGAATCCACTCCCCATCCTTCATGGTACAGCATCAGATTATTAAGAACGCTTCTTATTGTGAGCTCAGGGTTCTCTTCGATCGGGTAATCTTTAAGGTTTTCGTCACCTCCCTCTCCGTCAAGAATATATTTCCACTCAGGATAACGAGATCTTATTCCCTGCAGAAGAGAAAGACTCATTGTTGCTGACTGAATATCCAGTGATTTATAATCTTCGACAACTTTGACTGCTTTTTTCCAGTCGAGAGAGGAATAATCGACCTCAACTGGTTCGAGGAACAGCTCCAGGTTGAGAGCCTCAAGAAATTTTCTGGCCTGTACAAGATCATCTCCGGCTCCGTCAATGGTAAGGGTAAATGCCTTTAGCCTTGAAGGACTTTCACCCAGTTCCCTGAGAGCATGATAGGTAAGCAGGAAAATTGCTCCGCTGTCAATTCCCGCAGAAAATGTAACCCCCACCGGTCCGGTTTTTGCACGGTAGTGCAGCCACTTTTTGATCTCATTATACACAGTTCCTATGTAATCTTTCCCGATCTGACCCGGATCATCTGCTGAGAATCTGTTCCGTTCGGGAGTAAAAAACCTGTTATATACAGGATTCGGATCAGGGCAGCCAAGCAGCTCTATCTTCGTTATGTAATGGGCAGGAGCCATTCTTGAATAAGATGGATGAAACTGATCATCGAGCCCCTCCTTTCTGAGATAATCGTATATTACATCTATCCTTTCAGCAATAATCAACACAGGACCTGCCGCTTTTTTTGCAATGAAATAGCGTATCGGCCTTCCTATTGAACGTGCCATCCTCACTGTTTTCCCATCGACTGAAACAAGGCTGAATTGTCCGTCAATCTGACGCACTGCTCTGGCATCGCCTGATTTAACAATATTAACAGCTTCCGCATGTGTCATGTTATATATGACGTTCTTCTCAGGATTTGTCAGATCCACTACATTCCCTACATATTCGTGATTCATAATCTTCTGGTTTTATATAATACTAATTATTTAATTTACTGATAAGAAATTATCTATAACAGTTTCTTGATTTTCTTCGTTTACCCCGGCCCCAAGGGTAGCGAAGAAAATCAATTTACTCCCCTTGGGGATGGGGTAAATAAATTGATTTTCGAGCGGTTTCTGGTATAAGAATTATGTTTGTAATTGTCATTGTTTAAATGCTTAAACTGTTTAATGATCATAGCCGACAATCCCCTTCCCCTCCAGAATTGTAATATACCTGTTACAGGCAATATCCCTGTAAATCTCTTTTTTCCCGTCCGACCATGTTATTTCAATGATATCGGCTTTTGTTTTCTTTCCCAGGCCGACATGCAAGCGGGGATCACTGTTGGAAAGATAGCTTGTTGCCCATTGATTTACAAATACCCTCTTATCTCCGCCTGCCGTCACTGTCACTTTTGCACCTATTGCAGCGGAGGGTCCGTTGCTGCCTTTAAGCGTGAGTCCCAGCCAGTTATTTGAATTGCCACCATCATTCCTCAGCAATGCGGCTGTGGCTTCTTTATCAACGTGCGAAATAATAATATCAAGGTCCCCGTCATTGTCGTAATCGCAGACTGCAAGCCCTCTGCCCGAGCGTTTTAAATTAAAATAACTGCCATGCTCCATGCCTGTATTCCTAAAATTGCCCTTCCCATCATTCTCCAGCAATAAAGGATACTGAAGTATCAGTTCCTCGGCGGTACCATCTGCAGCTACAATATCCAGGTCACCATCATTATCATAGTCGAAAAGCATTGCTCCCCAGCTTCCCTTCCCGGCCATAGCAGCAGCTACACCACTTTGTTCTGTAATATCGTCAAATAAGCCATTTCCTTTATTTATATAGAGAGCTCCATAGGCAAGATCAGTAACAAGAAGGTCAATTAGCCCATCGCCATTTATGTCTCCGGGGCATCCATGCATGGAACCGGTTCCTGTCCCCTTGCTGTTTGCAGCTACTCCGATCTCCACTCCGACATCCTTAAACACTCCCTTATCATTTCTGAACATGAAATTCAACTGATGATCATTAGCCTGGAAGATATCAAGATCACCGTCATCATCATAATCATAAACCGTCAGTCCCATGCATTTTGAATCCGGGTAATAAAGGTTTAGTCTACTTGTTACATCAATAAATTTTCCATTAGGCTGCTGCTCGTACAACATTGAGGCCTGACCTTTATACTCTGATGGATGAGGCATTATATCAGGGGTTGATGGAGTAAAATATGCAGGATCAAAAGCAAGAAAATTCCCCGTCATGGCATCAACCCTCCCATCCCTGTTGTAATCGATGAATGCAACTCCAATACTCCATTTAACAAATCCATTTAACTTGTCCGGGCCGGCCAGACCAGTTGTCGCCGTAATATTGGAGAAAGTACCGTTACCATTGTTACGATAAAAAACATTCGGGCCATAATTCAGCAGGTAGAGATCCTGATCTCCATCATTGTCATAATCAATGGCTCCAGCTGCCATGCTCCAGTGTCTGTCGTCCACACCGGCGGCCTCAGATACCTCCGTAAAGGTCCCATTTCCGTTATTTTTGTAAAGCTCATTATGAGTATTGCTGAAAACTTTACCTTCCGGATCGGAAATGCCTTCAAGATACGTACCGTTCATAAGATAAAGATCCATCAGCCCGTCATTGTTATAATCAAAGACGGTGATCCCGTTCCCGCTGCTTTCTATTATATTCCTGTAGGTGAAGTCTCCGATTGTCGTTTTGAAATTAATGCCTGCCTGCCTTGTAACATCAGTAAATTTCACGCTGTTATTCTGGGCGAAAGATTCCATAGAAAGGCTTATCAGAGTAATATAGAAGAAAAGAAAAGCCAATGTCTTAATCAACAAGGCCAGTGTTTTGTATCCACTATTGTACAACTCATCTTTTTTGTAATCCGTTTTAAACACGGAGTTGCACGGTGTAATCACGGAGTTACACGGCTTACTTCCTGATAAAGAATAAAATATCCTCATCATAAATTTGTTTACCCTTTGGATTAACCAGTGAAACTCTGTGTGACTCCGTGTGCCCCCGTGGTTAAATGATTTCAAAACAATTTTGTTTAAAAACCGGTTTTGGAAAATATTGAGAATTGTATTTTTATGATTCACTTTAATAATCATTCAACCAATATATTAGAATTTTTATTTTAGGGCATTCAGAAATCTGTCGGGTGTCACTACCCTGGTGTTGTATTCCTGGTTGTACTTCTGTAGTTCAGGATCCTTAGGATAGGTATCTCCCGGTCCTGGAGGATAGCTTTTCATGCCATGGAAAGGGAGGGGAAGAACAGTGCTTCCGAAGGCTGTATTGATGTCACCATCTTTTACCCAGCCAATGCTGTGTATCAGAAAATCCCGTTTCCATCCGGCTTTTAACTCAGGCAATTTCTTCGCGTCAAATTTTACAGATGTTTCATCACCTGCATTTGAGATGATATATTTATTATCCGAAGCTGCAAGAAGTGGCAGTACATCTCCGTACCGTGTATAATTACCCGAGAGATCCCTCCATTCAGGATCCTTCTCAACGTCTGAATAATCAAACCAGTGAGGTCCATACCTCCCTCCTTTTCTGAAGGATCGTGAGAATCCCCTGTAATGCAGATCTGCAGAAACAGGATCCAGAGTTTTGGCACCTGCGGATGCATTGGAGACGTCATCTGAGAAAAATACATAATCCCAGTATATTTCCATATTGGTCCTGATTCTTACCCTGTGATCAGCAGAAAGAAATCTGCCTGAAAGATCAAGAATGACGGTTTTGTCCTTTCCCATAGGGAACCCTGCATTTTCAATTATGGTTTCCCATTTCCCTTCTTTATTGATTACCTGTATTGATGGAGGTGATACCTTGAGAGAAGGCGACTGGGACAAAGCATAATTAATACTTGCATCGGTCGGGAAGATCCATCCGTTCATAAAGAGATATAATTGTCCTGACTGACCGGCATTCCCAGGATCCAGGATAAGATCCTTCATCTCTGTCACACCCTGGTACCTGGCCGGTTTAAAATCCGAAAGATAAACATCATCTTTAGCTGAAATAAAGGATAGAACATCGTTCCCGTTTGAGTCGACTGCAGAAACAGGAAGATACTTTTTCGCCACCTGGTAAATCTTCTTTCCGGGGAATGGAGGCGGAGAAAACTGTTCAGGGACAAAAATATCAACTGAATCCGGATGGTCAACCGCCAGTAGTTCTACTTTATCGAAAAATATTGTTTCCCACAGTTCAGAGGTAATCTGAATAGAGTATTCTCCATTATCAGCTTTCAGCTGTTCGCCGGGAATCTTCAGGTAATCGTCAGAGGCATCCGGAAAAGCATACGCGGTATTTCCTCCCATAATACCCAGAGGCATGCCAAGAGCGCTTCTCCATAAAATATCCTTTACGAATATATATTCGTCTCCATCCCAAGTGTACAGAAATGGACAGGAACCTTTCAGCGTCTGCGATTCAACGAGCGACTGATCCGTCCCCGGAAAGAAGATGTTCTGTGGAACACCGTTTGTCCAGGTGATCCTGATCACATCGGCAGAGGCACGTTTCCCCAGACCAAAATGAATATTTGGATCGGTAACTACCATTGTCTGATAGAGATCGCCGGCCCTCATTTCCATCTTTGCTCCAATTCCAAAATGGTTATTCTTTGCACTTCCGGCTCTGAGTCCCACAAGCTTTATCTTGATATAATGGTTTATGTTTCCCCCATCATTCCTTAGTAGGAACACTCCACCGTTCACTCCGGTTATGACCGCATCCTGATCTCCGTCATCATTATAATCGAAGATTGCTATTTTATTGCCTGATTTCAGATCCTCAGGCAGAAGTTGTGAAACATCAGCAAAATTGCCATTACCGTCATTATGATACAGGAACACTCCCCTTCCCTCTTTCTCTGTCGATTCTCCTGTTATCAACAGATCAAGATGCCCGTCATTATCGAAATCAATAAAGGCGGCATCATTTGCTTTCAGATTACTGAGACCTGCAAACATCTCATTATTGTTTTTAACCACTTCGTAGGTTCCGTTGCGAAGGTTCTGGTAAAGTTTATGATTTCCTCCTTTCAGTGAAGTAATAAACATGTCCAGGTAACCATCGTTATTAAAGTCTCCAACAGTCACGGAGCTTGATCCTCCATCGCTTTTCAAACCACATGCTTCAGTGATATTCTTAAAAACGCCCTGCCTCTGATTGGAGTACAATACATTACTTGCATTTTCATTTATTGCAACAAAATCAATGTCTTCATCCTCATCGAAATCACCGATGGCAGCATCCCGGGTATTGAGAGATTGCCCCTGCTGGCCAAGCTTTGATGACTCGTCCTCAAAGGTTCCGTCTCCATTATTACGGAATAGCAGGTCTGTAGTCGATCCTCCTTCGAAGAAATCAAGGTCCCCGTCATGGTCCATATCAAAGAAAAGAGCCATATTACCACCTGTGGCGCTCCCTGCCCTGGCTTTGGCTGTTACATCTTCAAATTTACCGGGACTGACATTTCTATAAAGTATATCACCACCCTCCCTGGTAACATAAATGTCGAGAAATCCGTCGTTGTCAAAATCGGTAAAAGTGGCAAATGATTCCTTCCCTGTATGTGTAATGCCGTTTTCAGCTGATACATCAGTGAATCTTCCCATATCGTTATTGAAGAGATAGTGTTTATAGGTAGAAGAAACAGGATCGAAACAGCCCACATAGAGGTCTATATCACCGTCACCGTCATAATCACCTGCTGCCACATGAGAAGAGTTTTTGAATTCAGGGTTCTGTCCTTCGGCTCCCGGTTTGACCAGCCCGAGCCCTGCAGATTCTGTAACATCATTGAATTTGATTACCTCAAGTACCGACCTGCTGTCATTAGTAGTTGAACCGGGCTGCTGATCGAACATGATGAGCGGGAAGCCAATGAGAGAGCCTCCAGGTCCTTTAAGATCCATAATTCCGGCCTGGTATGGAGAGGTAACCTTCAGGTAGTTATGAAAAATTGTAAATGAGACGATCGCTTCCTTACTATCTCCTTTTTTTAACAATCCGACTGTCTGATTGTAGTAATCAACAGCTTCCTTTGGAAATTCAGGGAATTCTTTATGAATTATTTCCATTTGTTCCAGTGCTTTGTCTGTCTCCCCGTTCCTTATCAGGATCTCAGTCAGGTTAAGATGGGGCACGATATTTCCCGGAGCCTTTTCAACAAGCTGCATAATAACCTTTTCACGAAGATTCTGTGATTGCTCATCGGGTAATGTCGAATATAGTTCAGACAGGTCATACAATGTTTTAACATGACCGGGTGAAAATTCAAGTGATTTGTTCAGTTCGGCTATGGCCTTTGGACGTTGATCGTTCATCTGGTATACAGTTGCCAGTATCAACCGAATGTCAGGGTCTTTGGGATCAATTTCGATTGCCTTCATAAGTTTTTTTTCTGCCTGCGGATACTTGCCCATTCTCAGATAGGTAAGTCCCAGGTTGGCATACCCCAGCTTTTCTTTTGGTGCGAGTTTTATGTACTTCAGGAATTCTTTCTCCGCCTCATCAAGCTTAAACTCTTCCAGGTATGCAAGACCAAGAGTCTGTGTTGTCATCAAATCGATTGATTTCTGTTTTTCCTTTTCAGGACTGCTCTTGCAACTAAACAGTGAAAAAGAACAAAATGCGGCAATCAGAACAATACTTGTATTTTTCATTCCTGATAAATTATCTTTAAAAAATGATTTTATCCATTCATGGTTGGTCCGTCAAATTTACGAATTAACCGCAAAGGGCGCTAAGATTTTACGCAAAGATCACAAAGAAAGCTGATTTACGATTTATGCTTTGTGTTCTGCGTCAAAGCTTTGCGTACTCTGCGGTTAAAATAATTTATTAATATACTCCATCATTCCATTTTAACAGGGATCCCGTTTTTGATCACCTCCAATCCCGGAGTTCCCATCCGGTTTCCTTTATCATCAAACTGAATCAACCCTGTAACACCTTCATATTTAATACTTTTTAAGGCACCCTGGAGCTTCCCCCGGTCAGTACCGGCACTTAGGACAGCTTTAATCAAGATGTTCATAGCGTCGAAAGCACAGGCAGCAACAGCGCCGGGATAAGCTCCGAAATTATTCCTGTACTCGTCACTGAAAGAGATCCCGGCTTTCCCATTAAGATTTACCGGGGAAACAAATATTACATTTTCAAAACGCTTAATGTCATAATCTGGCATTTTATTGCCATCGAGCTGGTTCATAAAACAATACACAGGACGTTGTATTTTGTCAAGTCTCATCTGTTCAATGATCTTCAGTGCAGCCGGAGGCTCTGTAAACAAGAGAAGACAATCAATATTTCCACCACTCAGATTATTTATAACAATCTCATTATTATTACCATTTTTATCATAAACAAATTTAAGAGGTTCGGTCTTTCCATGGCTTTTTACTTCCTCAAGAAAGCATTTAAGCATGGATCCTGAATCATAACTGTCATCCGAAACTACAGCAATCCTATCAAGTTTTTTCTCATTATAGATCTCTCGATAAAGTGCCTTTGACTGCTGATTGTAATTGAATACACAATTAAAAAACCATGGGACAAATGCTTGAGAGAGAGTGGGATCACCTGACCAGGCTGAAATAAATACAACTCTTGCTTTGGCAGCCACCTGCTCCACCAGGTGGGCATTTCGACCATCGTGGGAACCCAGCATTGCCACAACATTTTCATCAAACACCAGTGAAACAGCCTGTTTGGAACCGGTCCCCCACGGTCCTTCCATTGACCGTACAATAAGTTCAAATTTGATTCCCTTATAACCGTTTGTGAGGTTTGCATTGCGGATAGCCAGTTCTGATGCCTGCAATGGCTCAGCGGAATTTTTGTCCTGAATAAGTAAACCGATTTTAATAGTCCGGGGCGCCACAGAATCTCCCACAGGAGACTTAAGAACCTTGCTAAAATGCCTCCCCTGAGTGTCCTGATAGATATTGGGATGGCGATCTGTAAGACTGCCAGTGAGAAGGACCTGCAACAATGTTACCAGACAGGCAGACAGGATTGTATGACAAGCTTTCATTTAATTGCGCGGCCACGGATCATAATATTTTTCTGTCGACTGCAAGTGCTATTCTCCTCAGATCTGCCATTAATGCAGTAAAGCTTTCAGGATCAAGAGATTGATTGCCATCACACAGAGCCTGATCAGGCTTGTAGTGAACTTCCATTATCAATCCGTCGGCTCCGGCAGCGATAGCTGCTTTTGCCATTGCCGGAACCATCCAGCTGATACCTGTCCCATGACTCGGATCAACAATAACAGGGAGATGTGTAAGGTGTTTAAGCATTGGCACAGCGCTGAGATCGAGAGTATTCCTCGTGGAAGTTTCAAAGGTACGGATGCCACGTTCACAGAGAATTACGTTTTCATTTCCCTGATTGAGAATATATTCAGCTGCAAGGAGGAATTCTTCTATGGTTGCCATCATTCCCCGTTTCAGAAGAATGGGCTTACGGGTACGGCCAACCTCTTTTAGCAATGGGTAGTTTTGCATATTCCTGGAGCCTACCTGAAGAATATCAGCATATGTTGAAACCAACTCCACCTGTCTCGTATCCATGACCTCAGTTACCACCGGCATACCAGTTTCCGACCTTATGGCACTTAGGAGTTTTAGTCCTTCCTCCCCAAGCCCCTGGAAGCTGTAGGGGGAAGAGCGTGGTTTAAATGCTCCTCCACGCAGGATACGTGCTCCGTATTTCACAATTGTCCGCGCAGTATTGAAAAGCTGTTCCTGACTCTCGACAGCACAAGGGCCTGCAATCACAACTACTTCATGACCACCTACTTCTACTCCTGCAATATTCACAACGGAAGATTCAGGCCTGGCATCACGACTCACCCGGGTTGGCACCCTGAATCCAACATTTGTCGTCAAATTGCATGAATTTACTTCCATTTCAAATTACCATTAAAGATTAGTAAGAAATATCAGCCTTTTTGTAAATTTTATCATCCTTTTCAAAACGTGGAGCAGGAGAAAATTCAAATTTACCATTAACAACTTTAGCTAAAAAAATAGGTCTTACATTATTAAAGGATGCATCAAAAACCATTTTGCCTGTTACACCTTCATAACCGTTAAAGGTTTTAAGGTCAGTTAATATATCGCGGATCAATGCGCGGTTTAGTCCGACTTTTTCAATAGCTTTAATTATCATATTCGTTCCATCATAGGCATGAGCTGCAAAGACATTTGGCTCCACGCCGAATCTATTGAAATAATCTTTTTTAAATTCTTTCAATTTGGGATTGTCAGCATCCGGATTATACTGACAAGTAGTTACTACACCATTAGCCAGCGGGCCTGCAATTTTAAGAAAATCAGGATTAACCATCCTATCAGAACCAAAGACAGGCTGTTTCATCCCCATTTCACGGATCTGTTTCAAAATCAGTGCAGATTCCTTCGCATTTCCCCAGATCACTATGGCTTCAGGATTGGTATTCTTAATTCGTTCAAGCTGGCTTTTAAAATCAGTCTCTCCATCATTGAACCTCTCTTCAATCAAGGTAGGAAAACCAATACGGGTGGATGAACGGTTGAAATGCAGGATTCCGACTCTCCCGTAACGGTTGTTGGCCCTTATCACGGACACTCTTTTCAATCCGGCTTTCTTAAATATATAATCCACCAGCGCATAACCACTCTGCCGGTCATCAGGAATGACACGAATAACCCAGGGAATATTTGTTTCGGTAAAAGTTGGATCCGGATCACCCGGATTGATTACAGGGATCTCCAGTTTCAAGGTAGCCCTGATTGCAACATGAGAATTTATATCGTCGATGGTACCGAGCCAGGCCCATACCTTTTCGTCGTCCATTTTTACAACCTCATTGGCTGCAGCACCCCAGAGGCCGACATCATTATGCTCCATTAATTTGTATGGAATGCCTTTGTAACCATCTCCCCTGAAACCTCCCTTCTTATTGGCTTCCTCAATTGCCAGTAAACTACCTTGTAACATCTGTTTCCCAAGGTCCGATATTATTGAACCTTCCAAAGGTCCCAGAAAACCTATCCTTACCTCAGTCAGATTAGTGGGAGGTGGTATTTCACGACCTGCTCCATAAAACTTTGTAGGTGTAAGAAAATGGTACTTATAGGCTTTCTGATATTTATCGAAAGCGACCAGTTCATCCGGAATATTACCATAGTTTTGTTGCTTTTCCTGTCCGTAACTCCTGGAAAATGGCAGAAGGAAAAGCAGAATGGAAAATAGAAAACAAAAAATCTGTGCTTTCATATTTTTGAGTTTAAAGTTTTTTGCAAACAGCCCAGGCTTCAATCTCCACAAGTAAAGTTTCCCAGCAAAGTCTTGCCTGGATACCTGTACTCGCAGGCAGTGGATCAAGTTTCATCCAATTGTAAAAAGAGGTTCGGATCTTATTGAATTCGGCATAATCCCTTTCAATATCCCTCAGGTAATTTGTTGTTCTGACAACATCATGCCATGTCATATTCTCAGCTGCAAGAAGGTTGGTTATATTCCGGTAAGTTCTCCATAGCTGGGCATTGAAATCACCTATATGTTCGGCTTTCCCCTGTTCGTTGACGCTTGCAGTACCTGATATCAACAGGACTTTGTAATCGCCAAAATCAAGCCTGAGAGCTCTTGAAAATGAAGAAGGCTTCTGATAATTATATGCTTCATTTATTACATGGGGAGCATGCACAACATGTTTTTCTATTGGAGAAAGTTCTTTATGCAGTGAAGGATACGTGGATCCGATAATTACATTATCATCAGAAAGCATCCCCAGTTTTTTCATTTCAAAGCGTTCTCCTTCAGTAAGTTTAGAAAGATCAATAAGTAATTGCTTTTCACCCATTATTTCTTTTGTTTCGGTTATTTCTAATATTTCCATTATTCCTTTTTTTTCTGTTTATCCTGTTATTTCAGTAGCTCTCCGCGGCTCACACCATCTGAGGTTGCAACCCAAAGATAATCCTTATCCGCATCGACGCCAATAATAAAATTATGTGCTATGGAAGGAGACAATGGGATTTCCCTGGTTGTTTTATTGGGAGTACTGTCATCGTTCCGGCTATAATTTTTAATAATGGCTTTCCCATTGCTGTCATTATCATTTTTCTTGTATGTCACCCAGCTTTTGCCATCTGTACTGCTTAAGCCATTGTCGCTGCAAATGAATACAACAGGTCCCTTTGCTCTGAGAAAGTTTATGAAGTTACTTGCCAGACCGCTGTCATGATCAAAAAATCCCTTCCAGTTTTTACCATCATAGCTGCTCATGCCAAAATAGGTAGAAACCCACAATACACCATCAGCCCAGGATGTTGCGGTTGTAATATCATGTACGACACCATCATCCGGCTGAAGATCTATTTCCATAAATCCATCCGGATCAACATAATCTCTGAATTGCTTGGTTTTAGTATTATATTCTATTACGCCGCCGCCCCAGGCTGCAATAAAAATCTTCCCGTCACCGGCAGAAACCCCATATGTCCATGGTTCATGCATCGGAGCGTTCTTTTCGGTAAATATTTCCCACTCTTTAGTGTAGGTATCGTAATGACCTGCACCTCCGCCAGTAGCAACCCACACATCCTTCCCATCACAGATAACACAATAAACGAGATCATTTGGCATACCACTGTTAAGCTGGGTGAAGTTTTCGAACTTACCTGCCGACCACCTGCTTAACCCGCCAAGAGTACCAATCCAGACATCCCCGGTTAGTTTGCTTACATCAATGGAAACTATACCATTATGGGGAAGGCCGTCTTTTGTTGTATAAGTTCGCCACTTGCCATTCTCGTATACCGCAAGACCTTCATGTGTTCCTACAAGTACACGGTCACCATCAATGCGTACGGCATAAGCCTTGTTCGAGGGCAATCCATCCCTGGTGGTAAAATTGCGCCAGTGCCCGTAAACAGGCATTGGTTTAGCGTCATCTTTACCCGGATTGCTACCGGAGGGATTTCCATCCGCTGTGCTTAAACCCAGAGAACAGACACCTGAAAGCACAACAACAAGTGCCGTGTACTTTAAGAAATTTCCCTGAAATCCTTTTCCCATGATTTTCATTTTTAATGAGATGTATATGAAACATGTTGCATATTTGCACTACTATTAGCCTTTGAAGTTTTCTTATCGTATTCCGGCGATCTGAGGGATTTAAGATAATCGACCAGGTCATTAAGATCATTTTTAGTCATATCTCCGGCCAGACCGTGCTTATCATCCTTGCCATATACGGTCCATATCTCCTCTAAAGTGGCAGCACGTCCGTCGTGCAGATATGGTGCCGAAGCATAGATATTGTTAAGGTGAGGAGTATCAAATAATACTGAGTCATCCGTTGCAGAAAGGGTGCTGACGTACTCAAGCTTCCTGTTGGTATAGTATGGAGGAGGATGGCATGTTATACATCGGTTATTTTCCGGGATCACATTACCGAAATTATCCACCGAGCGCTCAAAAATTGCTTTACCGCGGAGCTGGGATGCCGTTAATTCACCATTAGGATTATATATTAGATTGGGCGGATAGTGTATTCCTGTAATGATATAGGCAACCAGTGCATCGAGGTCTTTATAGCTGAATGATTCTGTCCTGGTAAGAAAAGTCGAGAACCGCATCCCGTCCTGCTTATATACAGTTTGATTTGTTCCTGTCCATTTAAATGGCGCTGTTTCGCCAATATCGCGTAAAGACTCTGTATTTGTAACATTTCTGCCCATATCCTTGCCAGACATATTATAAACCAGGCCATCCTCATGCATATCAGGGTGGCAGGTATAGCAGCAATATTGATTCTGAAATGTATGCCCTGCATTATTGAAAAGCCTGCGTCCCCGCCGTGCCACTGTGATCCTTTTCGGGCCTCCCAGGTCAATTGAAGAGATCGTTTCCAGAGTTTCAGTATTTATGACGGCAATCTTATCCTCAAGCGTTTCGGCTACGTACAAATTTTTCCCATCCGGTGACAGGGCCATGCCCTTAGGATTGGCACCCGTTTTAATACGCTTTTTAATATAGCGGCGGCTTATTCCGATATTGTCGGAGTATTTATTCAGCATTTCAGGTGTGGCATGTTCAATCAAAGACCTTACAGAGTCTATATCAATAACTGAAATGCGGTCAACACCTGAACTTGATTCAAAAGCCTTTTTGCCATCAGGTGTGATCACAATACCAAAGGGATCAGGATAATAGGCATCAGGTTCATCGAGTAACAGCTGAATCACCCTGCCACTATTCTTGCGGTCAATTATGCCGAAACCATGTGTCATCATCCATCCCTGCTCAACCTGAATGGATGGAATCAGGTTTTTCGGACGTATCAAAGTTACAAATCCCAGGTCGCCGGATGGTGTAAAGGCAACATTTTCCATCATATAGGCTGATTCCATATTCTTATACTCACTGATCCTCTGAGTACTGTCATCAATTACAGTCAGTTCCGTGACAACCGGTTCTCCATATGGCACAATATTCGCACGCCTGCTTGTCACAAAAAGCACCTTACCGTCAGGCGACAGTTTTATCCCTGTCGGATTATTACCGGCTTGCAGCCTTTTAACTTCTTCACCTGTATTCAGGTCAATAACCGTAATATCAGAAGAATAAGAATTAACTACATAAAGTGACTGTCCGTCTGAACTTAATGCCATACCGGCGGGACCATTTCCCGTTTTCAGAGTATCTGTTACCTGCAGGGAAACCAGATCAATTACGGAAACATTATCAGCCCACTCATTGCTGACATATGCTTTTTTACCATCCTGACTCAGAATGACGCTGTGCGGTTGAACTCCTACCCCGATCTTCTTAAGCACACTCTGCTTCTCAGCGTCAACAACCAGGAGGGCATTGGCTTCCTGGGCAACAACATACAGCCGTTTACCGTCAGCGGAAACAGTCAGATTAAAAGGAGATAAATAAGGTGCATTGATCAGTTTTGAGACAATCCCTGATTGATGTGTGTAGAGATGGCAAGAGGTACATAAAAGAGGATGATCCGTTGTGGCAGTTTTGTAATTAACATGCTCCCGGGCCAGTTTATGTAAGGGAAACCGGATGATCAACCCCACAGCAAGAATAATTCCCAAAAATATGACTAGTTTATTGTACCTCATAATAACTATTCTGTGTCAATAAATTTTTCCTTTATTTTACTTACATGAACCGGAACACTTTTGGGGGATTTCCTGACGGCCAAAGGAATTCTGTTCTCTGGCACAAGATCATGGTCTTCATGACAGCCAACACATCCCCTGCGTTCATTCGGACGCAGCCATAACCAATCACATTCCTGCATGACATGTCCCTGGTTATCAAGCGACCTTATCCTAAAGGGTTTATCTGCAATAATTTTTAAGTAGAAAGAACCATCCTTCTCTGGATCAATCACCCCGAGCGAAGAGTCAATTCCCATAATCTCAAGACTTGAAGCTGCAGGCAGAGCCATGGATAAGGATTGTAATTGCGGATCGGACAGATTGACATCCTGACAGACAATTAATCCTGTTTTAATGTCCATATGCACTTCACTCGGAAGCTTTCTGGTCCTCTCATGTACACTGACCTCAACTGCTTCAAGTACGTCAAAGTCATTGTCGGTATATAAGACATTGCCCATTGCTTTTTTCTCAGGATCCAGTTCATAAAGAGCAAAACAACCTGAATGTGACGGACGGTATGACACTAAGAGCCTGCCTGACTTTTCCGGGAATACTGACTGAAAATCGCCCTGAATGCCGGATGTGATATTTTCACGTGAATGAAGAGGAGTATTATAGCTAACTGCAATAACATTGCCTCCGATATTTCCTGAGCTGTCCGATTCAATGAACAAAATTTTGTTATTCATCGTTTCCCAGGATCTCCCGGCTATCGTACTTCCGCTGTTTCCCTGGTAAAACAATTCATATTTCGTTCCGTCAGGCCTCATAACCATAAGGGAGGCACTACCTGCATCGGGGTATACCCGTCTGCTCAGTGACAGGATGCGGCCATCCTTTAGTACTGTGGAAGATATATATGTGTGTGGATTAAAGGTAATTCTTTTTATCTCGGATCCATCAAGATTTCCGACGAATAGTGAATGTCCGGATTTAAGAGAATCATTTTTCAGGAACTTGCTGAAGACCATCTGTCCCAGCGGCAGATAAGCCGGATCGGTACAATTATCCTTCGAAGATGTAATCTGCTTGATCTTTGAATTGGTCAGATTCATTTCCCAGATCTGCCATGGGTCATTTTCTTTCAGTTGACCTGTAAAAAGAAGGTGCTTACCATCACATGAAATCTCCGGAGAGCGTGCCGAATAATAACCAGATGTCAGAATTTTTACTGATTTCTCAGGATGAGCAGGGTCCATAGCCATGATACGGGATCCCGTTATGTACCTTCCATAATTGCCATTACCATTATTATCTCCTTCCTGTTTTCTGCTTACCTCGGTAAAGATGATCATCCCTTCCAATGATTTTCTTCCGCAAGATGGAAGCAGAAAACCGGATAAAGCTATCAACAATACTGTAATAATAATCAGGCTCGTTCTCAAACTCTTCATCCAAAAGTCAGTTTTTAGGTTCGTTAATAGTGATAATCTGATTAGACTTTATATTCTCTAAAACCTGATACTTACCAGAGGGCCATCTGATCTCGATCTTTTCAACCGTA
The DNA here is from genome assembly GCA_963789465.1 of uncultured Bacteroidales bacterium. Classification (GTDB taxonomy): domain Bacteria; phylum Bacteroidota; class Bacteroidia; order Bacteroidales; family VadinHA17; genus LD21. The sequence goes on along the minus strand of CAWBLL010000009.1, from coordinate 270,719 downwards.
TCATTCTTCGCAAGACCAAAATGCATCCTGGGATCATTTTGCGAAAGATATCCTGTAGTACTTTTTTTCTGGGCATTCTGCACCATTCCCCCCGATGTGACCGTTACCCTTGAGCCTATACCATCACGGTTGCTGCTTGTCCCGACCAGGTCAAGGGTGATCCAGTTATTGTTATTGCCCTTATTATTTCGCAGGAATACGCAATGATCATTCAGATTAACTATCAGAACATCCATGTCTCCGTCATTGTCATAATCCCCTATACATGCTCCGCGGCCCACCATCTCCTTTTCAAAATATTTGCCAAGGTCAGTAGATGCATCACGGAATTTCCCGTCGCCAGTGTTTTCAAAAATCTGATCTTCCTGGCCATACAGGTGTTTGAGGGCACCATTAGTCTTGAAAATATCAATCTTCCCATCGTTATTATAATCGAAAAAAGATGAGGACCATCCTACAAACTGGGCTGCGGCAGTTGAGATACCGGAAGCGACCCCCTTATCAGAGAAAATTCCATTTCCCATATTTTCATATAAGGAGCAATAGGAGTCATCTGAAACAAACATATCCAGCAGGCTGTCTCCATTGATATCAGCAAAATCAACTGACATGCTTACAGTTGCCTCTCCGGCCTGGCTGAAGCCTGTTCCTGACATTGTTCCCCTGTCGGTAAAGCCCTTACCGGCGTCATTATGCCACAAATAATTAAGTGTATGATCGTTAGCTACATAAATATCAACAAAGCCATCATCATCATAGTCGGCCGCTCCCACTCCCATAGCCCTTCCATCGACATCATTTATTCCCATACTTTTTGTGACATCTTCAAATTCGCCGTTCCCCTTGTTATGGTAGAGTACATCGGGCTGGGCATCATATGCCATTGGTCCGGGAAATCCATCCGGGGCATAGAAATACTTGTACTGCGGATCATAATAGAGATAATTGCCGACATAAATATCAAGCAGGCCATCATTATCATAATCGAGCCAGACGGCACCTACACTGCAGTCAATTCCTCCCGCAACTCCGGCACGTTTGGTTACATCGTCAAAGGTCCCGTTGCCATTATTCTTATAAAGCACATTTGGCCCATAATTGCTTAAATAGATGTCGGGATATCCATCGTTGTTGAAATCACCAACTGTAATACCCATAGAGAACACAGGATTATCCAATCCCGCTTTTCTGGTGACATCTTCATATGTTCCGTTGCCAAGGTTGTGGTAAAGGTGATTCACAGGCATCCTGTCAGGTTTTGGGCCCTGACTGAATCCTTCAATCCATGTACCGTTGCAAATGTAAATATCAAGAAGTCCATCTTTATCATAATCGAGGAAAGCTGCCCCTCCTCCTACAGATTCGATAATATTGCTAAGATGTTCTTCCCCTACGGAATTTACATAATCCAGGCCTATTGCCTCTCCTATTTCCTGGAAATACTCATCATCCGCAGAAGGAGGTGTGAGAGAAAAATGTTTCTCGGAACCTGAAGAAGGTCCCTTGCATGATTGAAACCAGCCTACAGAAAACAGAAAGAAAAGGAAATATGTCAATGACTTTTTCCTATTTACATTTCTGTAAATTTTTAAATAAATTCTCATGGAGTCAGGTCTTTAGGTTCGAGTGTAAACTTATTCAAATATTCCATGTAAATTACTAACTAAAAAAAATTTAACAATACAAACCATTATATTTAAGTGAATTTTAAGATTAACGATTGGCAGGTTAAAATTATTTTAACACTAGCACAAATAGTACATAACCCTTTATCCCGGATATATTAATTTTAAAGACACATAAATAGAATGCTCAGTATCTTTAACCACAAAAATAGTAATAATATGAAAAAGAAATTTTCCCTGCCAATCCTGCAGTTCCTGATTATGATATCTTTATCATTTGAGGTATCGTCTCAGCCTTCCACCACCCTGGTAAAAGTCATTGTATCATGCGATCATAAGGACTGGACCTACAAAGTCGGTGAAACGGCTAAATTTTCAGTTCAGGTTCTCAAATATGGGAATCTGATGGAAAATGTTGCCATTGATTATGAATCCGGGCCTGAGGCTTTTCCTGAAATGAAGAAAGAAGGCGTGGTACTTAAAAACGGAAAAACTGAATTCTCAGGCACAATGAGGACCCCAGGATTTTACCGTGTAAGAGTATGGGCAGTTGTTGAAGGAAAGAGATATGAGGGACTGGCTACGGCTGGTTTTGATCCTGAAAAGATAGAGCCAACGGTAAAGGATCCTGCCGATTTTGACTCTTTCTGGAGCTCAGCTATAGCAGAAGCCCGCAAGATAGATCTTGATCCGAAGTTAACCCTTATGCCGGAAAGATGTACGAGTACTGCCAATGTTTATCAGATCAGCTTCCAGAATGAAGTACCGGGCTCCAGAATTTACGGGATACTGGCTGTTCCCAATAAACCAGGAAAATATCCTGCCATTCTTAAAGTTCCGGGGGCTGGCATCAGGCCTTATGCCGGTGACTCAAAGACAGCAGGTCTGGGATTTATTACCCTCGAGATTGGGATCCATGGCATTCCAGTGAATCTTGACCCTCAGGTATATGATAACCTGATGAGTGGTGCCTTGAGCGGATACTGGTCGGTTAAAATGAATGACAGGAATACGCACTACTACAAGAGAGTTTTTCTGGGGTGCGTCAAGGCGGTTGATTTTATCTTCACTCTTCCGGAATTCAATGGCTCTGACCTTGCCGTCACAGGAGGAAGCCAGGGTGGAGCACTTACAATCATCACTGCAAGCCTTGATAAAAGGATAAAATATATGGCCGGATTATATCCTGCCATGTGCGACCATACGGGATACCTTCATGGCAGAGCCGGCGGATGGCCTCACTATTTCAGGGATACAGCTCCAAAACCAGGAGAAATAGAAACTCTTGCTTATTATGATGTCGTGAATTTTGCCCGAAGGATTACAATACCAGGCTACCTTACCTGGGGTTATAATGATCTCACCTGTCCGCCTACCTCAATGTACTCTGCATATAATGTCATCAGTGCACCAAAGGAGCTTCATCTGTTTCAGGAAACAGGGCACTGGTCATTTCCGGAAGAAACTGATGCAGTTAAAGACTGGCTGATACTACATCTTACAGGAACCATGAGGTGATGGCTCCAGGACACAGAGAATCACCAGGTCTTATTAAATCAAGATCCTGTGTCATATAATTATTAAATTTGATTATCGTGCTCCCTGCTTTTTGCCCTAAGGGATCTGAGCTAATTATTAAAATCAACCCGTTTACCGGTAAGGTTTATCCTGCCGGTAAGCACCTGGGTTGTTAAAGGATCAAGATACCCATTGAAACCAGGCTGTTTACCTCCGACTGATATTGAAAAATAACCTGGCTCAATGACACGCTTATCTTTATTATTGATTAAAGAAAATTGTCTTGGCGTCAGAATAAATTCGACTTCCCTGCTCTCTCCCGGCTGCAGCATGATTCTTTTGAATCCCTCGAGCTGTCTGACAGGTCTTGGCGTGGATGCCTTCTCATCGGTAATATAGAGCTCCACAACTTCCTCTCCGGCTGCTTTTCCTGAATTGGTGACCACGACTTTAACGGAAACAGCTTCTCCGGCTACGGCCCTGGCCGGAAGGGAGAGATTACTGTAGTTGAATGTTGTGTAGCTAAGACCGTATCCAAAGGGATAGAGAGGTTCCTTCGTAAAAAACCTGTATGTTCTTCCTTTCATATCATAGTCTTCAAAGGGAGGGATCTGATCAACCGATTTATAATATGTTACTGGTAAGCGCCCGGCAGGATTGTAATCGCCAAACAGGACATCAGCCACTGCATTTCCTCCCTGCTGTCCTCCGTATCCGGCCAGTAGTATTGCAGCAGCCTTCTGCTGAGCGCTGTTTACTGACATAGCCCCTCCGTTGGCCAGAACTACGATAACAGGCTTTCCAGTTGCAACAACTGCGTCAAGGAGTTGTTCCTGAATGGCCGGGAGATCAAGACTGGTGCGGTCACCTCCGCTGAAGCCATCAATTTTTATCGGCATCTCTTCACCTTCAAGACGCTGTGAAAGACCCAGCACCAGGACCGTGACATCTGCCTCCCTTGCAACCGCGACTGCCTTCTCAATCAGGTTCACTCGCGGACGCGACCACAGGAGTTTAATATCTGCATCACCTGAATAATTCTTATAGAGAACTTCTATCTTGTATTTCCCGCCAGCCTTAAGTTCGACAGGTGTCTCCGCATGGAATGCGCTATGTTCAACCCTGTATTTGATCAGGCTTTTACCATCCATAATTATCTCATAAGATGACGACCCCCATCCGCCGATATAATAAGTCCCCGACTCTGGTGGAACAAGCCAGGTCGTCCATTTGATCCCGAAATCATCATCAGGCATATCATATCTTGGTGAGAGGTGCTCCCAGTAGAAATTTATTTCATCGTCTATCCTTGTAAAGAGAGGTTTTCCAGTCATCTCCCGGTTATTATAATATTCACCCAGAGCTCCCTGCTTTCCGTCCGAAGTCTGCAAATAGCGTGAAGGAATTACGGTCAGATTATGAATTCCCTCTGCCAGGTCACTGCCTTCAGCATAGATTACTTGAGTGTCGGGACAGACTTTGTTTTTTATTCCCCTTAGAACAGTAACAGGATCCTTGGGTATTCCGTTATAATTTCCTATGAGTGCTTCGAAATTATCAGCATTTGGTCCGATAACTGCAATTCTCTTTATTGTTTTTGACAGGGGCAAAATATTCTTGTCATTCTTCAGAAGCACTATTGATTTTTGTGCAGCTACACGTGAAAGCGAATTGTTATAGTCAGAGCAATTCACAAAATAGGGAATCTGTGCATAGGGAACCATTTCCTCGGGGTCGAACATGCCTAGTTTGAACCTTGCGGTGAAAACCCTTTTCACTGCAGTATTGATATCATCCTCCGTTATCAGACCCTTGTCAACAGCTGCCTTAAGATTTTTATAATCGACACCGCATTCCAGGTCAGTCCCGGCTTTCAGCGCGTCAGCAGCTGCTTCGGTAGCATCCTTTGCAAACCCGTTGAATTGATAAAAATCGGAAATTGCCCCGCAGTCGGAGACGATGTAGCCTTTAAATCCCCATTCATTTCTCAGAATCCCGTACAGGATAGGATTTGCACAACAGGGATAGTCCCTGAATCTGTTATATGCTCCCATAACCGAATAGACCCCAGCATCCACCACCAGTGTCCGGAAAGCCGGCAAATATGTTTCTCTTAGATCCGATTCGCTTACCTTCGCATTAAATGAATGTCGCAGGGGCTCGGGACCCGAATGGACCGCATAGTGTTTCGCAGTGGCCACAGTCTTCAGGTATTTGGGATCGTCTCCCTGCATCCCTCTCACAAATTCATAGCCCATTCTGCCGGTGAGATAGGGATCCTCTCCATAGGTTTCATGACCTCTTCCCCACCTTGGATCACGGAAGATATTTATATTTGGGGACCAGAATGTTAGTCCCTGGTAAATTCCTCTCTTACCCCTTCTCTGAAACTCATGGTATTTGGCCCGGGCCTCATCGGAAATGGCATTTGCAACATTGAACATCAGGTCTTCATCCCATGAATTGGCAATCGTTATGGACTGAGGGAACACAGTGGCATATCCCGCTCTTGCTACGCCATGAAGAGCCTCATTCCACCAGTTATATTCAGGTACACCGAGTCTCGGAATAGCAGGAGCCGTATATAGAAGCTGGTCTGCTTTCTCCTGCAGTGTCATTCTTGAAACCAGGTCGTTAACCCTCTCGTCAATCTGCAGTGAGGGATCCCGAAACGGCATGGAGGAGTTATTCTGCTGGCCAAGGATTATCTGACCATGGAGACACAGAAACATGATTATTACTGATGGAAATATTTTGTTCATATGCCTGGAATTGAACTTATTGAAAAGACCTTAAGAGTAAATAATCTATACAGTTGGCAGTTTCCATGGTCCACGGTAATCAGGAACAAGGAAGTCGTTTGCAGCTACATCATTGGTAAATTTTGTCCCATCCCATACCAGCTTTTTACCGGTCCTGTATGCAATATTTCCCAGACTGGAGAATTTAGCAATATGTGCCCCAATTTCAATGCTTGCATTGGTATTCTGATTACGGCTTTTTATACATTCAAGATGATTTGCGACATGGTTCTTCAGTCCCTGACCAGTTCCCTTTTTTAAGGGCATAGCCTCCATACGTGCAGTCCCGTTCACAACTTCAGGGATGACCTCCCAACCATTTCTGTCGACAACAAGTGTCCCGTTTTCCCCTACAAAACCCAATCCGTGATTCCTCCCGTATGCCCCGTCATCAATGCCAATTGCATGATCCCAAAGGACATTAAACCCGTCGAATTCATAAAGGGCCTGCAGGCTGTCAGGCGTCTCGCATGCATCGTCAGGATAACCATACTTGCCGCCCATTGCCATAACAGATTTTGGGGCAGTTACATTCATTCCAAAGAGAGCGTAATCAAGCAGATGAACTCCCCAGTCTGTCATCAGCCCCCCTGCATAATCCCAAAACCACCGGAAGGTAAAATGGAACCTGTTACGGTTAAAAGGCCTGCTGGTAGCCGGACCCAGCCACATATCATAATCAACTCCTGCCGGAACGGGCTCATCAGCCAGAACGGGAATTGAAGGGCACCAGCCCTGGTACGAGAATACTCTCACGAGCCTTATTTTACCAAGTTTCCCGGACCTTATGAAATTTACGGCATCAAGCCAGTGAGGATCACTTCTCTGCCATTGCCCCACCTGTACAACAGTTTTGTACTTCTTTGCAGCGCTCACCATGGTATTGCACTCTTCAATTGTCCTTCCAATCGGTTTCTCACAGTAAACATCTTTCCCGGCCTCACAGGCAGCAACCATTTGCAGACAGTGCCAATGATCAGGGGTTCCGACGATTACAATATTAATATCTTTATTATCTATCAGTTTACGCCAGTCATTATACAGATTTGCAGGCTTTTTTCCTCTGATCTTTTCCACATCGGCCGCCCTTCTGTTCAGAACGCTTTCATCTATATCGCATAATGCTGTGCATTCTACCTGGGGATGCTCAAGAAATGCACTCAGATCGGAAAAACCCATGCCGTTGCAGCCAATCAGGCCGACATGGATCCTGTCAGATGGTGCGCAACCTGCCAGGGCACCTGTTAATGTTGGAGCAAGGCCCAGTGCAGCTGTGGTTATAACTGTGCTTTTTACAAATTCGCGTCGTGTTGTCATAGATACATTCAGTTTAAGGTTATTTCCTAATTAAGTCAAAACACTCTATTTACGGCATAAAACTAAAAATTAATCCGTTTAAATTAACCAACTAATATAGTAATGATTAATGTCGTGCAACATTAAAGGTACTCAAAAATTTCCCCTCTTTGCAATTTTTAACAACCTGAAAAATAATCATCATCAGAACTGGCCCCTAGCGTATAGGACAATCATGAGACAGCATTTCATTTATGGCCGTTCCGGTTGGAGACAGCATATTCTTCTTCAATGCCCCGGCAGCTTTGTGCCAGGCTGCCGGAACGCAAGCCGGAAAAGGTGGCAGATTGGCGGATCCGGAATCCGAAAAATTATAATAGACAAAGAAAAATTGTGAAAAATAGGGGCATACCAGTGCGATATTCTCCTTCCGGGCAACGGCCATCACCAAATGCATGAATTTAATATCGAGCGGACTCCAAAACCCGAAATTATCACGATAGTAAGCATTTTTATCCATGACACCTTCCGGCTCTTCCGCACCATGCTTATACAGCCAGGTCTCACCTAATATCACTTTAATATCCGGTCGTGCCTTCCTCAGATCGCCAATAATCTTTGCCAGCCTACCAATCTGATCTTCCCCGTTCAGGCTTAAAGGATATAAATGTATATCAATATAATCAAGATCTTTTTGCCGTGCGAAGGCTGTATCAAAATCTTCTGACTCCCAGGTTCCGGCACCTGCTCCCAATAAAGTACCGGGAATCAGCTGCAAATTCTTGAGCCGAGAAGCTGTATTGCCAATCCATTCAGAAAGCTCACTTGCTGAAAATGCCAGATGTGTCCATTTTATCATGGTAATTTCAGGTTCAGTAAGCAGGCTGAGGTAATCTGGTCGTATCTGGCTGTAGATGGTATAGAGTTCATTATACATCATATCGAGAAAAGTCTTCTTCGACGGAGGACCATCGCTCCAGGAGGCTGAAAGCTTACGGGAAGGGGAGCTGTTAAAATGCTCTATATAAAGCATCAGGCCACGGGAATGGATCTCATCAGCCAGACGCCTGTAGAAAGCGACCAGGGATTTTGTATCGCCGATAGTAAGGTCTGGTGCAATTATCATGACTGTAACTGCTTTCATTTTCATCTCCCTGAATGCATCGAGTGTCAGAAGCAGATCATTCCATCTCTCAGAACCGGGAGCAGCGGGTCCAAATGCACTCATTGCCATAAAAAGATTTGGCGCTATCGCGGAACATGTACCGCCTTCTCTTAATTTATATATGAGCCCGTACTTGTCGAGCGACTTATCCAACTCCTCATACAATGATCTGAATTGATCAGGAATTGTAAGGTTCTCCGGTTCTGACACAAATTTCTGAAAACCCTGAGCCTGACAATTGAAAGTCACAACCCATGTGAATATACATCCTGCCAGAGTGGCATATATTGAATGGTTTTTCATAATAAACATTGTAAAAAAACAGCAGAGCCGGTCAATTGAAGCTCCGGATTTTATGGCAACACTACTTCTACTCCAGCCTTGAATATATGAATTTGTAAATTTAAAAAATATAAACCTCATGCAATTTTAATGAGACAGGAATATTCGTTTTTCTATTTGCCAGTACACTCCAGCCGGGGGTCGGACTATATGTTGAACAATACGTAAGATTCAATTTGGCCACACTTTATCCATGCAGGGATCTGATCAGCACATTAGCTAAGGATCTGAGCGGAAATCAGACAGGAGCCTGGTCAGCACTATTAAGCCACGAACGTGGCATGATAAGAATAACCCCCGGCTTGCGCCGGGGGTAGCAACAACTAATGAATCCGAAGCCCTGAAAGGGCGTAAAATACATTTGCAAGACCAAACCCCGTATAAAAGTCAGGCATGATGAAAACTTCCTAAGTACTGATTTATATTTTAAAGAAAAGATGTAGATTTATATACTAATTAGTCTAAAAACCAATGAATGTCATCAGATTCCGGAATTCAGTCAAAGCAGTACTTATGATGGCAATTTCCCTATCCTGTTCTCATCAATCTGACATTGATCCCCAAGTCAGCGAAGCTGCCGGAGTGATCAGGAGAATTTTACCTGAATATGCCGGGCAGTTTGAGCTCTCCATTATTGAGAAAGTCGGGGGCCTGGATGTTTTTGAGATAGAACCCCTTAAAGAGAAGATAAGTATAAGAGGTTCATCAGGTTCGGCAATATGCAGCGGATTTAACTTTTACCTGAAGAACTTCTGCCATTCCTCATACAACTTCAGATGTGGTAATAATCTTAACATTAAGGGAGATCTTCCCCACAGCTTTGAAAAGATCCGCAAGATCACTCCGTATAAATACCGATATATATTCAATTATTGTACATTCTCCTATTCAATGGCCTTTTGGGACTGGACCCAATGGGAAAGGATGATTGACTGGATGGCTCTGAACGGAATCAATATGCCACTTGCACCAATGGGGCAGGAAATAATCTGGCAGAGGGTATATAAGAAATACGGTGTATCTGAGGAAGATCTCCGTGATTTTTTTGTAGGACCCGCATACAATGCCTTTGGCAGGATGGGTTGTATTGACGGCTTTGGTGGTCCGTTGCCGCAGACATGGATCGAAAATGAGAATAGACTTCAGAAAAAAATTCTTCAACGTGAACGCCAGCTTGGGATGACCCCTGTTCTTCAGGGATTTACCGGACATATCCCACATGCTCTTACAACGAAAAACCCAGGTCTGAAATTTACCAATCTCACCTGGCTTGATTTTCCTCCAACTTATCTTCTTGACTGGGAAGATCCACTTTTCACACGAATAGCTGAAGATTTTATTGCAGAACAGACAAAGGAATATGGAACAGATCATCTTTATGCAGTTGATCAGTTTATTGAGATGAAACCTGCCAAAGACGACACTGCCTTTTTAAAAAACATGAGCAGATGTATCTTTAAAGCCATCGATAAGGCAGACACAATGGGGAAATGGGTCATTCAAACATGGCCATTCAAAGAGACAGAATTCTGGAACAATGAAAGAACCAGGGCATACTTTGACGGAGTACCCGACAATCGTATGATAGCCCTTGAATTAATGGGAGAATCATGGCAATATACCGGTTGGTATAAGCATGAAGGATGGTATGGCAAACCATGGGTATGGTCAATCATTTCCAATTTTGGCGATAATACAGGCATATTCGGTGGGTTGACCCAAATCGCAGAAAATTTTGATAAAGCCCTGTCAAGCCCTTCAAAAGGAAACCTGGAAGGAATGGGCCTAATGATGGAAGGTCTTGATTATAATCCTGTTACGTATCAATTTGTTACTGATATGATGTGGGAAACAAGTGTCCCCGACCTTAAAGCATGGAAAAGTAAATATCTGATATCACGTTACGGTAATCCCGATAGCAGTATTATTACCGGATGGGATCATATTTTTAACTACTACTATACCAGAAGCGGTCTTTTTGAAGTTAATCCGATAATTACAAGGCCATTTCTGGTTCTGGAAGATATCTGGCCATCATCAGATGCAGTAAAGGGATTAGACTGCCTGATAGCGGATTCAGCAAATTCCGGCAAGATTGATTCATATCAGTACGACATTGTAAACCTTTTCCGTGAGGTTTTCGGTCAGTATGCAGGACATATGCTGCATGAAATTGCGATAAGCTACCAGGAGAAGAATATCAATAAATTTGATTCATCCGTCAAAGATTTTCTTGAGCTTTCCCATAAAATTGAAGATCTGCTGGCCACCAGGGAGGAGTTTCTTTTTGGAAAATGGGTAGCAGACAGCAGGAAGCATGCTTTCAGCCCCGCTGAAGCAAAATTGTACGAATGGAATGCAAGGGCGATCATAACCACCTGGGGCGGGAGAATTCTGTACGGTTATGCACTTAAGGACTGGGCAGGCCTTTACAGCAGCTACTACCTTCCGAAGTGGGAAAAATTATTTAAGGCAATGAGAGTTGAGATTAAAAGCGGGAAGCGGCTGGATTTTGAAAAGTTCAATAGTGAATTATCCGTATGGGAGGATAATTGGGTAACTCTTCATGATGATAATATCAAATCTGTTCCGTCAGGAAACACTCTTGCAATTGCAAAAGACTTATGGGATAAATACGGTAAAGACCTGCAAAATCATTATTAATCAGGGATCATCTGTCTTCTCTGACCATCCGGAATGAAGCATAAGGATGGCACATACCAATATCAGGAGATAGAGTTATTCTCCTACTTCCAATAAGCTCTAAATCATAAATTTGTTCCCTTTGAAGGTTAACTCCAGAGTCTGTCGTGCGACATTTTCTGATCCCATTCGGGTGTTGGCCTGAAGTAACTGTTATCCCTGGGATTGAGATGAGCCTTTACAACGTCCTCATTCAGCTCGATTCCAAGTCCGGGTGCATCCAGGGGAATATTTGCAAATCCTTTGGTAATGAGCTCCCTTCCGTCGGTTGTTTTGACAAGGCTCTCCCACCAGGGGACATCTATATTATGGTGCTCGCATGCCAGAAAATTCTGTGTGGCAGCAGCACAATGAACATCAGACATGAACGAGACAGGTGTACCAGCCTGATGCAATGCCATCGCTACTCCGTGCTCTTCTGCATAATCCGCAATTCTTTTTGTTTCCAGCAGACCGCCGGAAGTAGCCAGATCAGGATGAATAATATCCACAGCATGTATATCAATCAACGGCTTAAAGTTTTTCAACAGATAAATATCTTCGCCGGTAAGCACCGGAGTTTCCAGTGCATCAGAAATGGTTTTCCACTGGTCAGTATATTCCCACGGAACAATATCTTCCATCCATGCCAGGCGGTATTTTTCCAATGCTCTGCCAAGCCGTATGCCATTGTTCAGGTCAAAATGTCCAAAATGATCACTGGAAAGTGGGATATCATAGCCAACCATATTCCGTACATTTTCTACGATTTGAGCCATAGCATCGAGCCCCTTGTCAGTTATCTGAACCTGTGTAAAGGGGTGTTTTGTATTGGAAAATGACATATAATCACCCTCCCATTGCTTAAGGTCGCCGTTTTGCTGCCAGAATTTATCGTTAACCAGGGCACCGGGTATTTTCTGGATTTCATTGATCCCCAAATCCATTTTAAGCCAGGTATATCCCTGGTCTTCAGTACGAAATTTAATCAGTTTTCTCTGTTCGTCAGGTGAATTTGCCTCCGGAGTATCCGCATACAATCTTATCTTATCGCGGTACCTTCCGCCTAAGAGCTGCCAGGCCGGAACACCATATGCTTTGCCGGTAAGATCCCAGAGGGCCATTTCTACTGCGCAGACGCCACCGGCCTGCCTGCTCTGCCCGCCGAACTGCCTGATAATTTTAAATATCATCTCTACATTGCAGGGATTAAGACCCAGAATACGGCTTTTCAGCATCAGGGCATAGCGGGGATCAGCGGCGTCTCTTACCTCACCCAAACCATAGATGCCCTGGTTGGTATCGATCCGGATAATTGCAGTACCACCCATAGCACCAGTCAATGCATAGCGCATATCTGTTATCTTCAGTTCAGAAGGGTGAGAAGCCCGCTGGACTTTTGAAGTGGTCTGAGCTATCGTATCCTCTAAGGAAAGATTCATCATACCTCCTAAAGCTATACCGCCAAGGGCTGCCTTTTTGAGGAAATTACGGCGGCTATCCGAAGTCAAGGGGCTGGCAATCTCTGCTTTAAGGGCTTTGGCGTCAGCCTTTTCCTGTACTCTGGTCTTCTCACCAATCTGCTGTAAAATGCTTTTCATAATCCTACGTTTTAATTTGTTAAAATGAATACTGAAATTTTAAGAATCAACTAATGCAGTATTTTATCAGGAAATTATCTAATTCCCTGTACGGCAAAGATGAACTTACATAATAGAAACTTAACAAATTGAGTCATACCAATGTTAACAGTGTAGCAATATTTTATAGAAAATTCTGCACACCTGGATCTTTCATAAGACCAGGTGTGCAGAATTCAAAATTTCAGGGGCTGCTTTTGAGTAAGAAAAGCGCCTTTTACCGGTCTCTAATTTGCTTTATCCCAAAATACACGAGTTGCAAGATTATCAGGGCCCATCCTGGCTACGGCAGCATCATAATTTTCCCTGTTAACTGATTTTTCCCTTGCAGGATATACAAGTCTGTGAATGAATCCGCCTGCTACGGCAGGGTCAGCACTCGGGTAAGGATTTGGTGTCAGTGCCGGGTATCCGCTGCGGCGGAAGTTAGCCCATGCCTCTGATCCATTCTGGAATGAAGCCACCCAGTATTGAGTATTTATCTGTTCCAGTGCATTGGCAGCATCGAATGGGTTTGCCTGCAAATATGCATCTTCATCAGCGACAGAAATAGTAGCAAGAGGATCATATTGGGCCATCTGGTCCATATGGCCTCTTACGCCGTCTTCATAATACATTGCAGGATCTCCCGATATCCATCCCCTCTCAGCTGCTTCAGCCAGTAAAAACTGAGTCTGGGCATAGGTAATCAGGAATTCAGGAACATCAATTTTTGCCACGGTTGTCCTGTTTAACTGTGAATATTTCCAGGCAGCACCTGATTTTCCCGGATAATTCGGATCCTGGTCGATGGTAGCTTCACTATAGCCAAAGGGCATACCCTGCTGGTCAGCCGGGTCTGTATCAGCAGCACCTGCCGTTGCAAGAGGGTTAGCCGGAAATTCATATTTAACTGCTATCATTGCAAGGCGCGGGTCACCGGTACTCTGAAGATAATCGACAAATGGCTTTCCAAGATAATAGTTTGCCCTTTCCGTACCCTGGTAGCTCCCAGCTGATGGATGATTGAATGTACTGTTAAATTTAATAATGGCATTATCAGCTATTGAGGTCATAACACCCCCATTAAAGGCAGTACTCACGTATTGTTGAGCCTTTGCCGCGTCTGCCTTGGTATAGCGCATTGCAATACGCAGAAGCAGTGAATTGCCTAACCTCTTCCACTGACTTATATCGCCCTGGTAGAAGAGATCGTTAGTTTCGATCGTTTTTGAAGCATCCAGAGCCGATGTAGCCTCACTCAGTTCATTAAGCAGATCTGAATAAATGGTCTCATTGTTCTCATATGCAGGCAGATAATTTCCCTCCAGGAAACCCAGCCCGGCTTCTGTATATGGAACATCACCATAGGTATCCACCAGAACTGAGAAAACATAAGCTCTCCAGATTCGTGCCATATTGTAAAGATTGCTTCTATCCGGATTGTCCATTGTCTTATTGATTACATCAGTAAGCAGAACAACCGGGCCACCGCCAGCGGTGTACATAGAGTTAAAGAGGGCATTGGCATTCGGATCATAAACAATATTATGATTCCCTCCCTCCAGAACACCTGTGAAAGGCGTAAGGATCTGCTGAACAATCGGACTCTGATAGGAAAGGGTATTCAGTGCCGAGCCATACTGGGCATTTGTAAAAAGGTAAATAGGGTCAACAGAAGTCGCAAGAACAGGATTGGTATTAATCTGTTCGAAATTTTTATCGCACCCATTGAAACCTGTTAACAAAACAGCCAGTGCCAGATATATATATATTCGTTTCATAGATCTAATTATATTGGGTTAAAATTTAAAACGTACGTTAAAGGAGAAGCTGCGCGTTGTTGGCAGTGTGTGCGTTTCTATACCCTGGAGATTATCGGATGTAGATACCGAGGCTTCGGGGTCAAGATTATCTATATGCTTCAGAAGGAGTGCAACATTGTTGCAAACAGCCGAAACGGACATCTCTTTAAACACTTTCGTTACGAATCTTGAAAGGTCATAACTCACAGACAATGTGCGCCATCTTATAAAGCTTCCGTCATAAATGAAAGGGGTAGCCATGGCTGTACTTCTGTACTGGTTATAGAATTGTTCAGCAGGCACAGCAGTTGTGTTTGGTGTTCCGTCAGGATTCACTGCATCGAAAACTACACCGTCCTCACGTCCTACAAGTGAGGCTTTTGACAATCCCTCACGGTAGAAATTAAGGTTCGAGTTGGACATGATTTTGTAATCGGCTTTAAAATCAAATTGTGCGAATAGCCGGAAATTCTTATAGGTAAAAGTATTGAGCCAGCCTCCGACATATTTTGGAATTGCACTTCCGAAGGTAACAATATCGCCCTGCTGGAAAAGTCCGTTGACGGTTATAATTTTACCATTGGCATCTCTTTTGTAATCAAATCCGCGCAGCGAAGCAAGTGGCTGACCTACCTCCTGTGATACCCAGCCGAAAAATTCCCCGGTACCTACATCAAAACGCTGTTGTCCTCCGGCCAGAGATACAACTTTGCTGCTATTGTAACTCATGTTGAATCCGGTTTCCCACTCGAAAGATGGTTTGCGTACCGGAACAAATGTCAGTAACAACTCAATCCCTTTGTTCTGAAGTTTCCCGACATTCACCTTTGTCTGGCTGTATCCCGATGCATTTGAAATATCGACATTCAGGATTTCATCAACGGTATTTTTCTGGTAAACCGACATATCGAGGTTTACCCTGCTATCGAGAGTCCTTAATTCCAATCCAAATTCTGTTTCCTTTACTTTCAACGGGCGTAGATTCGGATTAGGGCTCACTGTGCCGGAAATAGATCCAAGAGCTACACCGTTAAACTGGTTTGAATTCATTGAATAGTATAAATTATTCGAATACGGACTGGTATCGCCTCCAACCTCAGCATATGAAGCCCTTACTTTACCGTAATTTAACCATTTAGGCACTTCAAACGACTGAGTAAAAATATAACTTAAACTGGCCGATGGATACAGATAGTTATTTGATTTTGGATTCAGTGTGGAAAACCAGTCGTTACGGGCTGTAATGTTTAAGTATAAATAACTCTTATATGAAAATTCAGCTGAGCCATATAGGGAATTTACAGCTTTTTTGTAATAATTATAAAATGGATTTTTTATCTGACCGTTTCCAATTGTATACAAATCTCTCACGTAAAAATTAGTAACTGATGTTCCAATATTCTCATTTTCCTGTGTCATGGCGTTGCCACCGAAAGTAAGATCCACACCAAAATCCGCCCATCTCTTATTGGCACCAATTAAAAAGTCCATGTTCAGTTCCCGGAAATTGGTTTCATCCTGATAATAATAGCCGTTAAATCCTGAAGTGACAGCTCCTATTGAACGTGTACCTGTCGGCCTGTCATAATCATATGGACGAGCAGAATAATCCTGCCCGATACGGCCCTGTACGTACAACCAGTCGAAAGGCTGATAACGAAGAGTTACGTTACCGAATAACCGGTCGCGATAAACATCCTCAAATCTCTTGAGTGCCACCCAGTATGGTTGATTTCGGTTGGTAAAACGGGCCAGAGGTTGTTCGTTTCCATTTGCATCCATATATGTTTCTTTCATCCAGGCCACATCAATACTGTTCGCCATTGTATAGATAGTGGAGTTTGCGTTCATATCCTGAATACCGATCTGCGGTGGATTATGATTGTACTCATTTGAATAGTTAATGTTCATTGAAAGTGAGAGCTGTGGTATAAACTTATAATTTAAACCCAGATTAAATATTTTCTTATGATAATCCGAATTTGGAATAAGCGCCTGAGCATCTGTATTTGCGAAAGAAAGCCTGAAATTTCCCTTATCGTTTGCACCTGTCAGAGCAACATCATTTGTATAGGTCATTGCTTTACGATAAAAATCCTTAATTCGGGTCTTACTAGGCAGATAAGGTCTCATTTGTCCATCGAACTGGGGTGTAAGAGCACCATCAAATTTCTCGCCGAAACTCCAGACTCCTGAGCTCTGAGCTTCCGCAACTGACTGGGGCCTTATCCCATTCTCTCCCTGTCCGTATTCATACTGAAAATCGGTATAATCGAGTGGCTGATCCATCTGGATATTCGAGTTTATTTCAACACCGATACCCTCCTTGCCAGCTCCCATCTTGGTAGTAATAATTATTGCTCCGTCTTTTGCGCGATAGCCATATAATGCAGATGCAGCAGCACCTTTAAGGACAGTCATTGATTCAATGTCATCAGGGTTAATACTTTGCAGTCCGTCTCCCTGGTCTGAAGAACCTCCTGTGGGGTTACCGGTACCATTGCCATTGGAACCACCTGCAGAAATACCATTATTGTTGATTGGCACACCGTTTACAACAATCAGTGGTGAGTTATTCCCGCCAAATGAAGATTGTCCCCGGATACGAATTTTAGATGATCCACCAGGTCCACCGGCAGGTGCTGACACATTTAACCCGGCTACAGTCCCGATCAGCCTGTTACCAATGTTTGTGGATTTGTTTTCACTCAGGACCTGATTATCTACAGTACTGGTAGCGTAACCGATCCTTTTGGCCTCCTTCTTAATTCCCAGGGCGGTCACGACAACTTCATTAAGTGCAGTTGCTTCAGTTTCAAGAGTCACATCAATGACAGAACTGTTGCCAACCACCACTTCCTGTGGAACTTTTCCTATGAAGGAAAAAACCAGGGTGCTGGTAGTTGACGGAACGTTAAGGGAATACTTACCGTTAGCGTCTGTAATAGCACCAACACTCGTTCCCTTTACCACGACATTTGCTCCAACAACCGGCTGTTTATCGGTATCAAGTACCGTTCCGGTTACTGTTCTCTGTGCGTAGATACCTGAAGTACCTGCCAGAAAGATCAGTAGTAATAGTAAAAATCTCAAAGATGTTTTCATACAATAAATGGGTTAGGTTAAAAAACTAAAATAAATTTGAAGTTTTTAGGGTTCTAAATATAATTATATCAAACAATTACAATTATTCTATCATTCTACTGACGACATCTCATCTAACATCAACAAATCCAAGGCTAATAAATGTACATATAATAATTGATTAATGAACAGACTTTTTAATGATATTTAACTAAACCATCTTAATAATTTAAGCTCTGAAAGTGAACTTTTCAGAACTTATCTAAGAACTAAACCATAAGGTAACCCATTTAGAATGAGTAATATCCTAAAGCAAAACTTTGGATCCAAGGCCAGTCCTTTTACAATGCCGGCAATTTAAAACCAGTGTCAGAACTACCTTACCGAAAGTCTGTAAATTGTAGTTGTTTTTAACGTTTCGCCCGGATTCAATACTGTAGATGGGAATTCAGGATGATTAGGGCTGTCAGGATAATGGCCCGATTCGAGACAAAAACCTGATCTGTATTTCAGCGGTTTTCCGCCATGTCCAATATTGGTTCCATCAAGGAAATTGCCCGTATAAAGCTGCATCCCTGGCTGATCTGTAATAACTTCCAGCTGCCGGCCACTTAAAGGATCATAAACAGTTACAGCAACCTCTTCCTTATTATCCAGAACATAATTATGATCATACCCCTTTCCGAGAATAAGCTGTTCATAATTATCACCGATTCTCTCGCCTATTTTATGAAAAGAGGTGAAATCGAAGGGGGTACCAGCCACAGGGCGGATCTCTCCCGTAGGAATCATAACAGAATCAACAGGAGTAAAGGCAGAAGCATTAAGTAACAGTTCATGATCCAGTATATCACCGTTGCCCGCTCCATGCAGGTTGAAATAGGCATGGTTGGTTACATTTACTACAGTCCTTTTGTCTGTTGTACAGGTATAGTCCATAACTATTTCGTTATTGTCTGTCCATGTGTAGACTACCGATACATTCACCTTGCCGGGGAATCCTTCTTCCATATCGGGGCTCACGTAGCTGAATTTAACTGCAGGTGATGAAACATCTTTTAGAATATCTGCATCCCAAACAACACTATGCCAGCCTGCAGGTCCTCCGTGCAAGGTATTCGGACCATTATTTATGGGCAGGGTATATTCAACACCATCCAGGGTGAATTTTCCTCCGGCAATCCGGTTGGCATATCTCCCGACAACGGATCCGAATGACATATCCCCATTGATCATCGCATCAAACTTGTCATACCCGAAAGTAACATTGTCTTTTTTCCCGTTTTTGTCCGGAACTTCAATCCATGTGATCTTTGCCCCATAGTTCGTAAGCCTTATTACATTACCCGACTTGTTTGTGAGGGTGAACAGGTAAACTTCCTTCCCCTGGTGTGTACCGAAAACTTCTTTTTTAACCATCTCCTTATTTTTTACTGACAGATTACATGAACCAAAGATAACCGCAACAGATATTAGTGACAATAATTGAATTTTTTTCATAATCATTCCTTAAGTTTTTAGTAATTTGAAATTCCGATTAATTAATATTCCTTTTTGAGTTGACAGCATTAATACGAATTTATTTTCCTGACAGAAGCAATGAATGAAGGATCATTTATTGCAGGAAGCGCAGGGCCTATAATCCATCCTATCTGGTTAAGACCTTCAATAACTGCAGACTTATTCTGTATCAGATAATTCCTGTATTGCTCCTCACCTGTTGTGAGCAACAGTTCGATGGCTGCATGTATCATTGCATTTGCGACCCTACCTGGTGTAACCTGATAATTATGATTGTATATCGCCTTGGCAACATCAAGTGACTCTTTGCTCAGATCATCATTATATCCTTTCAGGGCCCTTGCGACAGCTGCAAGATGGGCTGCTGTAGTCAGTTCCCTGGCAGGGTTGTCTTCAGTGAAGACCCATCGGTCATCCGGCACTGAAGACTCCGTTCCCGTCCTCTCCCCGGTTTTAAGCTTCCCGTCATAAAACAATCCGTCAGTCATGGTCGAACCATCTCCAAGAAGTGTATACTGCCTCTTCTCTCCGGCTATTATTCCCCTGTAAAGCCGGCCCATGTTCCTGTAACCTGAAACGACTGTAAGAGCTCCATGCTCTATTTGCTGAAGGATATCATTTTTCCCGTCGGGTTGATGAATTTCCACCACATGAGATACCTGATCAACAGAGGTTTCATCACAATTTATTCCAAATGCTTCGAAAGCCATGGTAAGTATATAAGCCTCACCACTCTGAGATTCCACCCTCAGATCATAGTCCCCTGCATCGTGCCATCCTCCGGTATTCAAGCCGGGTACATGATCGCCCGGACTAAATCCGGTGAGAGTGGAGTTACCCTGCATATAACCATCAAAATGGTTATAATCCACTGGCGCCATACGCGCATCGTCCATGTGGCACAAACCATGCCATACACGATATTTTTCATTCACTCTCATGTGGCACATCTGAACAGGAAGAAAATATTCAAGTACCGGCTGCCAGATATTACGTTTATAAACATCAGTGGCAATTCTGAAAGGTTGTGATCTCTGTTTACCATATTTAACTATGTAGAGTCCCTCAAGTTCAACTGAAGTAAAATTGAATTTCAGATAATTATATCGCAGAAATGGCCCCCATGTATCAGGCTCTGATCTCAGTACCTGAGTTTCCTGTCCATTCCCTTCAATTTTGTAGAGCCCTGGCATCTCTTTATTTGTGTCTCTTTTGTCGAGTTCAATGATAGCAACTTTTTCCTGATCAGGCAGGTATCCTACTTGTGAGACATGGATCACCGGATCGCTTTTCCATCCTTTAACACAATTTGGAGTAATAATCCACTCTATGGCTTTTTTTGTTGCTCCTGCAGCCACCTGGGATCTGACGACAAACCATCCGTTATTATGTACATATCTTCCGTCAAGAAGCTGAAGATCGCCAGTAAGCGACTCGATAGTCATTCTCTGAAGGTCCTGATCGGGAGCAACGACTAATTTGCTGCCGGCAGCCATTGGCATCGCTGACACAACCTCACCACTGGAATCAACCATAGCCGGTCCGTTTGCCTGCCTGGGGAATATCCCTGATTTGTTTCCGAGCATCCAGGTTTTGCCAAACAGCCAGCCCGGAAATAATTCCATGTTAAAACCTACCTTTCCGATGAAGCCGACGGGAACAGGTTGATCCAGATCCACTGTCACAATTATGGATTCTCCCGAAGCCCTGACAGTTACAGTATAATTTAGATTCAGATCAGGATAGATAACCGGATTATAACCTTTCCTGTCTATCGCAGGATCAGGATAAGCCAGATCAATGGTTATCCTGTTACCTGCCAGATCGACTTTCCTCTCAATCTGTTTTGGTATTGGCTGCCATTGACCCGGAGTTTCATCTAGTCTTAAGTCCCCATTGGTGGCAACCCTTCTGCCGTGCATTATCACTGCCACTCCTCCCTGATGACCCTCGGGATATATGTCCTGATAAGCCATGACATCGACCCCCTCTCTCTGAAAATATTCCTGTTTATTAAGGATAAATGAAGATTGCTGCGAGAAGCCGGATGATGCTACCAGGGCCAATCCTAAAATCATCAATGTCTTTTTCATATTTTATTCTATAATTAATTAATGACAGATGGTCAGCTGCCCGGTTGTTGACCATTGTATTCAGTTAATTTTACAGACTATTCAATAACCCATTCATATATCCCTGCAGAAAATTCCTTTTTCAGCTTTACCTTTATTTTCAGTGATTGGGCAAGAACCGGTTCAAATGATAAAACATCCCATCCGTTTTTTGAGATCTTATATCCGTTTCTGGTTGTTACCGGTTCCCAAATATTGCCCTTAAGATAAAGTATTTCCCAGTCATCAGGTATCCTGCAACCTCCATCCGGGCCATCATTGAACCAGTAGACCCTGGTCCGGGAAATGACAACAGGCTTGTCAAGATCATACTGAATCCATTCCCATGTTCCCTTTGAAGGCCACCAGTCATAAGATGGAGCCGACTTGTCAGTCGAGTCTGCCGGTTCTATCTGATCATTTACAGCAGCAAGCGTTTTTGTCATTTTACTGGCTTTTACCCTGCTCCTGAATGCTAATGTAGAGGCAGGCAGCGGTCGTGCTGACTGGCGTGATTCGGGCAGCCAAACTTCCATTTGTCCTGGTCCGCGATTATTCCAATAAGCATATGGTATCAGTGTCACAGGCTCTGCATGTAATGTATCTATCTTGCTGTCAAGAGTTCTTTTCGTCTGGTACCCTACTGTTTTTATAATCTCGGTCCCATTAAGGAGCGATGGGATATACTCAGCATTAAAGACGGCATCTTTTCTTATCATAAGATTGAGGATATTGCCTGAATTATTATCAGGCCATTCGGCACAATATATCATTGGACCTCGCTGAACAGCCATCTTGCTTCTGTCGTCCGCACTTCTCTGATCAGCCACGACTTTTCTGACAGGCATTGGGATATCCAGTTCTACCTTGTCTCCGGATTCCCACTTTCTTTTAATGACGGCATATCCGTCCTTAAGGGAAATCCGGAGTCTGGTTCCGTTAACGTATAACTTTACAGAATCCTTTATCTGATCATCAAATTTATATAGCCCACCGGGAATAGCTTCGTTACGCGCCCAGTCTGGTATACGTAGCTTCAGTTCAAATTTAAGAGGCTTCACCGGATCAACTGATAATGTGACATTCCCATCCCACGGAAAATCAGCTTCCTGTGTCATGGTTACTTTATCCTGACCAAGAATAATGGAAGCTTCATTTGAAATATAAAGGTTGACAAAAAGCTCATCATCAGTTACCGCATAAATATATCCTGGTATTGCCGGCACAAACCTGGCGATATTTGACGGACAACAGGCGCATCCGAACCAGGGGCTTCTTTGATGCTGACCGTTTGACTCCAGTGGATTGGGATAGAAAAACCTGTCTCCTGAAAGTGATACTCCAGAGAGCATTGAATTATACAGTGTCTTTTCAAGGATATCAATATATTTTGCCTGGCCATGCAGTAGAAATAATCTGTGATTAAAAAAGATATCTCCGATTGATGCACAGGTTTCACAATATGCTGTCATATTGGGAAGCCTGAAAGGTTCTGCGAATCCTTCGTTTCCACCTGTTGCTCCGATTCCTCCGGTCAGGTAAATTTTTTCACCGGTAATATCTTCCCAGATCCTGTCGATTGCATTCAGATATGCAGAATCATTTTCAATGGCTGCAATATCTGCCATTCCGGAATACATATATGTAGCCCTGACGGAATGTCCCTCAGCTTTTGTCTGATCAACAGGTTTAAGATCGGCCTGGTTGTAAGACTGACCTTCCGGTCCACGTACATCAAGGAAAAATTTTGCCAGGTCAAGGTATTTTCTTTCTCCTGTAACCCGGTAAAGTTTTACAAGGCCCATCTCTATAACCTGATGCCCGGGGTAAATCTTTAACCTGTCCCATCCAAAATCATTGTTCACAAGGTCAGCCGATTTCAGGGCAATTTCCAGCAGTGATCTTTTTCCTGTAGCCTGGTAATGAGCAGCTGCTGCTTCATACAAGTGACCGAGGTTATAAAGCTCGTGGCTTGATATGGAATCATTCAGCCATCTTTTACTGTTGGCCCATTCATGCAATCCTTCGCCTCCATGCTTCTCTGCGATGGTACGGTTAGTATAGAGATAGCCGTCCTCTTCCTGAGCGAGTCCGATTTTATAAATAAGCGCATCGAGATAGGCATCGAGCTTTGGATCAGGAAAAGTCTGAAGGGAATAGCTGGCACCCTCAATGATCTTGAAGACATCGGAATCATCGAAGGGATAGGATGTCTGAAATTTTCCGGTATCCTGTCCTCCTGCTATCTCAAAGTTTTTAATACGACCGGTTGTTTCACAATAATGAAAAGCTATTGGGATAGTAACATCCGCATTCTTTCTTATTCTGGGTGCCCAGAAGTTATCTGTAAGTTTTACTGAAGTAAATGGAACCGGGCGAATAGGGTATTCTCCTGAAGGAGTATGCTCCTTAATGCATCCGTCCATCAGCAAAACGATACTGGTTGCAGCTATAAATAAGGTGATTAACTTATTCATGAAATTTGAATTAACATCTCCGCGACGGAAGAAGAACTACCCGGGTCTAAAGGTATCAATAAATCATCTCGAAAGTTCAAGCACAACAACCGATTTGGAAGGCATATCAACAGTCAGAACGCCATCCTTAAGTTCAAATCCCTTAAATTCAGCCGCTTTTACAACGTCAGGCTTGTCAAAACCATTATACGAATTCATCTTTGGAGCAGTGAGGATTTCTCCTGTCACCTTTTTGTAAGGCTCGCCAACAATTGGGCATGTTACGGTAATCTCTTTGCCTGGATTGAGATTTGCCATTGAAATATGGATTTTGCCATCATCAGCGATGGAAGCCGAGGCGGATATCGACGGGATCTTCCTGCCTCCATAGGTATAATCTTCGCAATTAAGGTCTGTTTTCAGAAGCCTGGCATTCTGATGCACACTGAACATCCTGAATACATGGTATGTAGGGGTAAGTACCATTTTATCATTATCAGTCAGTATAACAGACTGAAGTACATTCACCATCTGAGCGATGTTAGCTCCCCTGACCCTGTCGGCATGCTGGTTGAAAATATTCAGATGGATTGCTGCACTTATTGCATCTCTCATAGTATTCTGCTGAAAGAGGAATCCGGGATTTGTGCCTGGTTCAACCCTGAACCAGTTTCCCCATTCATCAACAATAAGGCCTTTTATCTTTTCGGGGTCATACCTGTTCATCACTTCTTCATGACCTTTAATTATTTTATCCATTTCCAGATTCAGCCGGAAAGTTTCAAACCATTCACGTTCATCAAAATCGGTTGCGGAGCCCTTTGATTCCCATCCATTTACAACGGAATAATAGTGAAGAGATATTCCCTGGAACATGGAACGGCTTTCCGGATCTTTCATAATCGTTTCAGTCCACTGCAAATCGGCTCCGTTCGGACCACATGCGACCCTATAGAGCTGGTTCCCTGAATAGTTGTTTAGGTTTGTCGAAAACTGACGCATCACATTGGTGTAATACTCCGGCGTCATATTGCCCCCACAACCCCAGTTTTCATTTCCTATTGCAAATAAATTTACCTTCCATGGAGCCTCCCTGCCATTTTCCTTCCGCAAGCGGGTCATAGGGCTGTCTGCGTCAGATGTAAGATACTCAATCCATTCAGCCATTTCCCTCACAGTGCCGGAACCGACATTACCGTTAATATAGGCATCACACCCTATAAGTTCGGTCAGTTTCATGAATTCATGTGTCCCGAACGAGTTATCTTCAGTGACTCCTCCCCAGTAGGTATTTATTATTGAAGCTCTCTTTGACTTTGGTCCTATCCCGTCTTTCCAGTGATAAGTATCTGCAAAGCACCCGCCAGGCCAGCGTAGGTTAGGTACCTTAAGCTGACGGAGGGCAAAAATTACATCATTCCTGATGCCGTAGGTATTGGGAATTTTAGAATCCTCTCCAACCCAGATGCCACCGTATATGCAGGCCCCCAGGTGTTCAGAAAAATGTCCGTAGATATTCTTGCTGATCACAGCTCCTGGATGATTTGCCACGATCACAAACTGATTGACCGGTACATGGTTGTCACTCTGAGCCTGTACGCCGGAAGCTCCCGGCATAAACAGAAACAGAATGGTTGCGGATAATTTATTCATATGATTTAAAATTGATTCCAATGATTTTGACATAGCTGATTACTATAATATTATAAATCACATTGCAAAATTAACCAGGTCTTCAATGTACTGGCATGCTGAGTCTAGCTAAAGTTACAGCTTACTTTTCTCAATAAAGCTACCCAGCTCCCTGTATTTTGCAAAGAGTATGTCATATTTTGCCGCTCTTGCAGGGTCAGGCCGGTATTCCTTTTCAAAACCGCTACCCATTGCTTTTTGTGCAGCAGGAATATCCCCATGAATTCCGGCAACTACCGAAGCTGCCATGGCTGATCCGAGCGCGCAGGTCTGATCCGAACTGGCTACCCGTATAGGTACATTTAGTACGTCAGCAACAATCTGCATAACAAAGGGACTTTTCCACGCGACTCCCCCGGTGGCTATAACAGCGTCTATCCTAACGCCTTCCGAAACAAACCGTTCATTTATCATTCTGGAACCAAAAGCAGTTGCTTCCACCAGAGCTTTGAATATCTTTGGAGCATCGGAACCAAGAGATAATCCGGCAATTGCACCTTTAAGTTCCTGGTTGGCATCAGGGGTTCGCCGGCCATTCATCCAGTCGAGAGCCACAATCGCTGTCTCCCCTGTAGGCAGTGCTTCGGCTTGTTTACTGAGTTCGGCAATCATATTGTCTGCACATTCAGCCCTTATTCGTTCCCTGGTTTCAGGGTCAATCCATTTCATTTCAGAGATGATTTCATTCACTGGCCACATCAGAGTACGCCCGAACCAGGCATAGAGATCACCAAATGCCGACTGACCCGCCTCAAGACCAACCATTCCGGGTACGATCGATCCGTCGACCTGACCGCAGATCCCGGCTACTAGCTTATCTCCGGCCTCAGCCACAGGTGCAATAAGCATATCGCATGTTGACGTTCCCATGACTTTTATCAGATGGTACGGCTTTATCTCGCCCCCTATGGCACCCTGATGCGCATCAAAAGAACCCACTCCAACTTTAACATCCGTTGACAGACCCAGTTTTTTTGCCCATTCTTCTGTGAGGTGACCGGCTTCAGTGTCGCAGGTATAAGTATCGGTATAAAGTCTCTCTCTTATACCTGACAGCATAGGATCGAGCCTGGTAAGAAATTTCTGATCCGGCAATCCGTTGAAACTTTTATGCCACATTGCCTTATGGCCTGCAGCACACCGGCTTCTTTTCAATTTCAGGGGATTATTATTCCCTGTAAGTACTGCCGGTATCCAGTCGCAGTGTTCCACCCATGACCATGCACTCTCCCTCACTTCGGGACTCTGACGAAGAACATGCAGGATCTTGGACCAGAACCATTCGGAGGAGTAAATGCCGCCTTCATACATAGTGAAGTCAACTCCTCCCCATGTCCTGGCCAGTTCATTTATTTCGGAAGCCTCCCTGAGAGCGGTGTGATCTTTCCATAAAACGAACATGGCGTTGGGGTTGTATTCAAAGCCTGCTTTAAGGGAAAGTGGTACTCCTTCTTTATCTACAGCAACCGGCGTTGAACCCGTTGTGTCAACCGAAATGCCGGCTATGTTTCTTGTAATTTCAGGTGACAGCCCTTCCAGTGCTCCCCTCACCGAGTTCTCCAGCCCTTCAAGATAATCAAGCGGATGCTGCCTGAATTGATTAATGGCAGGGTCACAATAAAGGCCCTTCTTCCACCTGGGATACTCAAAAACTGATGTGCCTTCAATCTTCCCACCAGCTGTATCAACGACTACGGATCGGACTGAATCAGTTCCATAGTCAACGCCGATTACATATTTCCTTGTCATATAGAGTATTATTTGGTTTTTTGATTTCTGGCCTGCCCATAATATGCGCCGCTTCCATGCTTCCTTTTAAAATGTTTATTCAGCAGAGCTGCCTGAACAGGTCTATTGTGACCCAGAAGAACGGTATAAAAGGCCAGCCGGGCAATCTCTTCCAGGGAAATTGCATTGTATACTGCATTATCAGCATCTGTTCCCCAGCAAAAAGGACCGTGTGAATTTACAAGGACCGATGGAATCGCAAGTGGATCTGTACTACCCATCCTTTCAATTATTATCTTGCCTGTATTGACTTCATAATCATTCATTATCTCATCGTCGGTCAAAGTTCTGGTGCATGGCACTTCTCCATAATAATGATCTGCATGGGTTGTTCCGAATGGAGGAATTGATTTTCCCGCCTGAGCCCAGGCCGTAGCAAAGGAGGAATGTGTATGAACGATTCCGTCAATTGTTTTCCAGGAGCTGTAAAGCAAGAGGTGTGTGGGAGCATCCGTGGAAGGTTTGTATTTACCTTCGACCACTTTCCCCTCAGGATCCAGGACAACCATATCATCAGGTTTCATTGATTTATAACTGACCCCCGAAGGTTTTATAACTATAAGGCCACTCTCCGGATCTCTTGCACTAACATTTCCCCAGGTATGAATTACCAGACCGTTACTGACGATATCGAGGTTGGCTTTATAAACATCTTTTTTTAACTTCTCCAGCATAATTTTAGTTTTTATTATTTTATTTTATTTGCCACAGGCTGGCACTAAGAAACTGTCGTAACTCTTCTTCAGCTTACACCAAGATTGAAATAAAATCCATTTCTGGCAAGCTTCACATATCTCTCATTATTAAATTTATAGTAATAAGCTCCTTTTTTTGATGTTTCTCTCTCCTTTTCTTCAAGTTTTTCGAGAATTGACATCGAGAGGATCTTTTTCCTGAAATTCCTCTTGTCAATCTTTTTCTGACAGATAGCTTCATAGAGATCCTGAAGCTGAACCAGTGTGAATTTTTCCGGTAACAGTTCGAAACCTACAGGCTTGATCTTTATCTGATCCTGAAGATCCGAAAGGGCTTTTCCTACCATTCTGGAATGGTCGAATATCAGGTCAGGCAAACCGGTAAATGATCTCCAGTGAGCTTCACTCTTTGCCGCCATTTCCTTATTGATATCCCTGATGGCTATGAGGGCACAGTAAGTTGTGGAGATCACCCTGGCTCCTGGGTCCCTGTCCGTCTCACCATATGAATACGACTGTGTGAGATAAATCCTGTCGAGCCCTGTATAGATGCGGAGTATTCTGCTGGCTGCTTCATCAAGGCTTTCCAACTCCTCCACAAAACCTCCGGGGAGGGACCAACTGCCTTTCATCGGGTTAAAACTTCTTTTGATTAGCAGCAGCTTAAGCTCCTTTTCAAAAATATCGTACCCGAATACTATACAATCAACGGCAACAAGATACCTGGCATAATTTGAATAGAGCTCCATCTTCCAATATAGATTTCCTTCAGTAATATCCGGAAGGATCGTCAATGCTAAACAAACCCACCGGAGAGATGATAATAGATCTCATTCCATCTCAGTTCTTTTTTGAAGAGATCCAGGTCACATTTTTCATCTATAACCAGATATTCAGTTCCAGTCATTCCAGCAAAGTCCTCCATATATTTTTGGTCAATGGAGGAGCTGAAGCCCGTATGATGAGCCCCTCCTGCCAGAATCCATGCAGCCGCAGCTCTTTTGAGATCAGGCATAGGCTTCCATAGCATACTGGCTACAGGCAGATGAGGCATATCCGGGCATTCGACCACTTCTACCTTGTTTACAATCATTCTGAAACGGTTCCCAAGATCTATTACTGAAACATTAATTGCGTTTCCGGTTGCACTCTTGAAGACCAGTCTTGCAGGATCGGCCTTGCCTCCTATTGACAGAGGGTGAATTTCAAGTGAAGGTTTTCCGAGTGAGACAGAAGGGCATATTTCGAGCATGTGGGCACCAAGAACCCTCATTCCTGAAGGATCGAAATGATAAGTGTAGTCTTCCATGAATGAAGTACCCCCTTTCATTCCTGATGCCATTACTTTCATTGAGCGAACGAGTGCCGCAGTTTTCCAGTCTCCCTCGGCTCCGAATCCATAGCCTTTTGCCATAAGTCTCTGAACAGCAAGTCCCGGAAGCTGTTTCAGTCCATGCAGATCCTCGAAGCTTGTTGTAAAAGCCTTAAAGCCGCCTGCGCTCAGAAAGGCTTCCATCCCGATTTCAATCCTTGCTGCTTCTCTCACGCTTTCGGAAGTGGCAACTTCATTAGTCATAATATATTCAGATCTGTAGATCTCCATCAGTTTATTTATTTCTGCCGATGACACCTCATTGACATATTTAACCAGGTCCCCAATGCCAAATCCATATACGGAATATCCGAGATGAATCTGTGCGCTCACCTTATTACCCTCTGTTACAGCTACCTCTCTCATATTGTCACCAAACCTGGCAACCTTCATGCCAAGCATATCATTATATGCTGTGGCTGCCCTGAGCCACACTCCGATCTGTTCTATTACCTCGGGATCGCGATAATGACCAACCACCACCTTCCTGTTGAGTCTCATGCGCGTCCCTATGAATCCGAATTCCCTGTCGCCATGAGCTGACTGATTGAGATTCATGAAATTCATATCTATTGTGTCCCAGGGGATGTCCCTGTTTACCTGAGTATGAAGGTGAAGAAAAGGTTTGTTTAGTGCTGCAAGACCCCTGATCCACATTTTAGCCGGTGAAAATGTGTGCATCCATATGATCATACCAACACAATTTTTTGTATTGCTTGCTTCCGAACATAATTCAAAGATAGAATCCGGAGTTGTCAGCGGGGGTTTGAAAACCACTCTCTGGGATATCAATTCAGAGTTTTCAAGATCAGAAGCGATCTGAACGGAATCTGCAGCTACCTGTCTCAAAGTTTCGGGGCCGTATAATTCCTGGCTTCCTGTGACAAACCAGACCTCGGAATTTTTTAATTTATCCATAATTATATTTTTTATTTATTGACAGGTTTTTACCTACCAGAAGTATATATAGAATGCAATTATTACCACAATTATCAATCCCGAGAATACCAGGTCCCAGTTATTCCAGCTTGCCCTTGTAAGTGCTTTTTGCTCGGCAGTGGCAGAGCCGAAATACAGGCCCTTGATTGCAACCTGATCAGGCTTGGGAGTAAAGAAGCTGGTAACAATAATTATAGTGATGACAAAAAAGAAAAGAGCTATTTCATAGTGCAACCAGTTCGGTGCGAGGAAAATCCTGTAGATCAGACCATCCTGACTGATACCTCCAGCAAAAATCTTAAGACCAAGGCGCGTCATGCCGAGCCCAAATCCTGCAATCAGGCCTGTTAAACCGGCAATCGGTGTTGTTTTTCTGGAAACAATGCCTAAAAGGAAGACTGCAGCGATACCCGGGGCAAGCAATGACTGAACGTCCTGGAGATAGGCATAGAGTACTTTCCCCAATCCTTTCATTACGGGGATCCATAATATTCCAAGGACCACAACAACAACAGTTGCAATCCGGCCGACCCTTACGAGCTCTTTTTCAGGCGCCTGAGGTTTGAATTTCTGATAAAAATCGACAGTAAACAACGTTGCGGAAGAGTTGAAAAGGGAGGCAAGGGAGCTCATAAGAGCTGCCAGAATTCCTCCGACCACAAGACCTTTAAAGCCCAGAGGCAACAACTCTTTCACAAGTATTGAAAAAGCTGCATCGGAACTTGTCAGATTAATAACCCCTTTTGCATTCAGTGAATATGCTATCATGCCCGGAATAAGAAAAATAAAGACCGGGGAAAGCTTTAAGGCTGCACCAAAGATGGCACCACGCCGCGATTCTCTCTGATTGCGGCCTGAGAGAACCCTTTGCACGATGAACTGATCGGTACACCAATACCAGAAGCCAATTATGGCAGAACCCAGAATGACTCCGGTCCACGGATATTCAGGATCATTTGCAGAACGGATAAGATTGGTCATTGTATCTCCGGCAGAATTTACCGGAACAGCTCTGCATATCTGCATCATCTCGTGCCATCCCCCAAGCTTTATAAGGCCTATAACAAGTACTGCAAGTGAACCGATCAGAAGAACAGGAGTCTGCAAAACGGAGGTCCACAGGATAGCTTTCATACCTCCCAGTGTTGTATAAATACCGGTCAGCACGACCAGTCCAACAGCACTTATCCAGAAAAAATCTATCCCGAACATCGATTCTATTCCAAAGACCTGCTTGAATACTATTCCTCCGGCATAAACGGTTACAGCGACCTTGGTAAATACATAGCTCACCAGTGAAATGATGGATAATACGCTTCTTGATCCTTTGTTATAGCGCTTTTCAAGGAACTCAGGCATTGTAAATACCCCGCTTCTCTCATAGAATGGCACAAAGAACCACCCAAGAATGAGAATCAGCCAGCCATGCATCTCCCAGTGGGCCATGGCCATGCCGCTGGATGCCCCCGCTCCTGCCAGTCCTACAAGATGTTCCGAACCGATATTTGATGCAAAGATTGAGGATCCAATCGCCAGCCAGGTAGCATCGCGTCCGGCAAGGAAATAATCGGTCGAGGTTTCATCCTTCTGCCTTATTACCCACAGAATTATCCCTACCAGGCCGAGACAAAAGATTCCCAGTACAATCCAGTCCAGTGTTCCCATAATAATAAGTTTTTGTAAGTCGTGAAATTTATATTATCTGCGATGAATAATGATATTTTTTCCATGACAATTAAGTGGCAGTGCTGCTTATTTCAGCCAAATCCACGGTCGGTCCCATACAAATCTACAAAATATAATTTAAATGTACATATTACACTTAAAAATATTTAAAAGAATTTGTGTACTGATTTAATATGCTTTTTAACGAGAGTCAAAATCTCTGAAGAGATTCACACTTAGTATTATTTCCACTCCTTGAGTGATGCCTGAATAAAATCTATTATCTTCTGGTTTTCCTCCTTGCCATTTCCCGTAATTGGGAAGGGTTCACCAAATTTTATATGTATCGGTTTATGCCTGTCAATAGGCCCAAGTTCCTTTATAAGTCTGCCATTTCCCCAGAAATCAGTTTTAATTGCCATTGGGACCACCTCAACTCCGGCTTTTTTTGCCAGTTTAACTCCAAGTGTATTGAAATCTTCAGGCTTGAATTCTACGCTTCTGGTGCTCTGAGGGAAAATGATAATCGAAGTCCCCTGTTTAAGTAATTCCATCCCTCCATTCATTACGGCATCGAAATCTTTTCTTGGATCACTCCTGCCAACCACGATCGGATTCCTCGATCTCATCACATCGCCAAAAAGGGGATGTCTGACAAGACTATCCTTGACCACAAATGTAACCTCTCTCAGGGGTGCTATGAGAGATGGGAGAATCATTGTTTCAAGGGTACTCATATGGTTGCTGATGAACAAGACAGGTTTTTTTGACTTTGTTATATTATCCATTCCGCTGATATGAAATCTGCCTCCGCAATTTTCGATGAACCTGAATATATAATATGAGGAATCAGACCAGGATCTGGTATTATACTTTTTCCTTACAGCCTCTCTTCTTGTCCTTAAAACGATCATGGCATATTTCAGGGTGAAGTATAAACGGTTGTTCAGAATAATTTTCTCTCTGAGTGACAGATATTGAATTTCAGGTGTATTATAGGAATCGGCACCAAAATATCCTTTCTGCATCTGTTTGAAATTTAAGAAATATAAAATTTGAATTCACTCTTGTTCCTGACCAGTCTGCATCATCTGGTCCCGGTATTTTTCCATAAGATCCCTGTTCAGGTAGAGAGGAGGTTTAGCTCCTTCAGGAAGCAATGATTTATAGGGATGCTCTTTTGACTGCTCATCAAATTCCTTCTTAATATCCTGAAGCAATTGTGGTTTTGTAAGCAGGTCTATTGCTGTTGCGGCCATCACCCTGGCTCCGGTGTTAAGCCCTTTCCAGGCTGTAGTTCCGTAATTGCAGGTTACGACCGACCAGTGGTGTCCTATAGAACCCGGTACCTCACCGGGGAAAAGCAGGGTAGCACTAGGAGCGATCAATGAGACCTCTCCTACATCTGTGGAACTTCCATCGGACTCACTTGTGGAAGGATCCTTCAAAGGCTGAAATGTGTCGGGATAACCGGTCTCTTTTTCCATGAGCTCTTTCTGAAGTGTTTTTGCAAAGACCTGTTCCTGCTCAGTCCACGGGGGCATCCCGATAAGTTCAATATTTCCCTGAATTGCCTCAGCCATGCCTTTGTTGCTATGACGCTGATGGATAGCAGTAAGAACGATTACCGAATCAAGTATTGCACCTGAAGCTAAGGCTGCACCTTTTGCACAATCAACAACACGTTTATAAGTCTCCTCTATCAAGTCATCTGAATTCCGCACATAATACCATACGGATGCTCTGTCAGGCACTACATTGGGAGCTTCTCCGCCTTCCTTGATTATATAGTGAAGCCTGGCAGTATAAAAAAGATGTTCCCTCAGATAATTTACTGCAACATTCATCAGCTCTACGCCATCGAGGGCACTTATTCCCAACCAGGGGGCACTTGCTGCATGAGAAGATTTACCCTTGAATGAAAAGACGACGGATACCACTGCATTGCCCGACACCCCGTAGCTTGTTGAGAGGCCGGATGAAGCATGATTGTCAATAACGGCGTCAACATCGTTGAATACCCCGTCTCTGACCATATATGCCCTGCTTATTAATGTCTCTTCAGCAGGCGATCCGAAAAATTTTATTGTTCCCTTAAAGCCATTCTTCTCCATGCTTTTTTTAACAGCTATTGCAGCCGAGATTCCGGCTGTGCCCATCATATTATGGCCGCATCCATGTCCGGGAGCTCCCGGTACTACGGGAACTTTAAGAGCACTCCCGGCTTTCTGCGATAATCCCGGCAATGCATCGAATTCTCCCAGAATTCCTATAACAGGCTTTCCGCTTCCCCAGGTAGCTACAAAACAGGTCGGCATTCCGGCTACCTCCCGGTCAATTTTAAATCCTTCCGCTTCAAGAGTCTTCATTAGCAGAGCCGAAGAATTAAACTCCTGCATTCCAAGTTCTGCATAATTCCAGATGGCATCGGAAATTAATCCGTACTTCCTGATAATTGTACTATCGCTCAGATATTTGATTGCATCCAGCTTAGCCTTATACATTTCAGGTTTGAGTGGATCCTTATTCGCTTTCTTCTGCGGAAAAAGTGAAGCTGATAAGAGAATGGCTGAGAAAAGCAGGACGATTCTTTTTGTAAAATTAGAGAAAGGGCTCATTGTGATTCTAAATTAAATTTCCTGTCAGGTTTTACATTCCTGCAAAACTAATATAATAATTCTTAAGATATTCAGGGGTATGATCAGAGAATGAAAAGTAATCGCAGAGATTCACTCTCATACTTCACTTCTGTTTAATAAGCACATCTCTTTTCTCACGATATAGTTTTAAGACTCTCAATAACTATCTCAAAGGCTTTATCGTGGTGCATAAACTTTTCAACGATAACATTCTTATGCTCAAGCTTTTTATAATCCTCGAAGAATCTTTTGAGCTCAACAAGTGTATGGGGAGGCAGTTCAGAGAGATCGTTTATGTAGTTGACCGACATGTCATTCCGGGCCACTGCAATGATCTTGTCATCACGTTCATCTCCATCCACCATTTCCATTGCACCAATTACCTTGGCTTCAATTATGCACATTGGGATTACATCAATTGAGCAGATTACAAGGATGTCGAGGGGATCGTGATCGTCACAGTATGTTTGTGGAATGAATCCATAGTTAGCTGGATAATGAACGGCAGAAAAGAGAACTCTGTCGAGCCGGAGTAGTCCTGATACCTTGTCCAGTTCATACTTTCCTTTTGAACCTTTAGGGATTTCAATAATGCTTTTTATATATACCGGGGCATCACTTCCCGGATCAACATTATGCCAGGGATTCATATTGCAGAGTATATTTAAACTTTCCTCTAAGATACTATTTTTCAAGAAAATAATCTTTCTCTTGTCACTTGTTTATCAGAGGGATGAAAAGAAGGGCAGCAGATAATCCGGCAAGCAGGGTAACGGCCGTCCATCCGATCACATTCTGGAGTTTGTTATTGACATAATTACCCATGATCTTCTTATTGTTGATCAGCAGTATCATGCTGACAAGAACTACTGGCAGCAGGATACCGTTCAATACTTGTGACCATATGGATATGGATATTAGCGGAGCTCCGGGGATTAAGATTATCAGGGCCGAGATAACAAGAATGCCTGTATAGAGTATATAAAACTCCTTTGCCTCATCCCACGATTTATCGATTCCGGCTTCAAAGCCAAAGGCTTCCGAAACAAAAAAAGCAGTTGCCAGAGGGAGTATTGTGGCTGAGAACACTGACGCAATAAAAAGCCCGAAAGCAAAAACCTGTGATGCCAGCCTCCCTGCAAATGGTTTAAGGGCGAGTGCAGCATCTTTTGCCTCATTTATCATCACACCGTTGGGATGGAGTGTTGCCGCGCAGGCAACCATAATAAAGAATGCCACCACAACTGTAATTACACATCCAACAGTAATATCAATAAGAGTATATCTGAAATTCTTCATTTTAAGCCCTTTTTCTATAACTGTCGATTGCATATAAAACTGCATCCAGGGGGCTATTGTTGTTCCTACAAGGGCAATTACCATGGCCAGGCTCTGTGTGCTCCCTTCAAAACCCGGATGAATGATGGCAGTTCCGATCTCGCCCCATTCAGGTTTACTCATCAGGGCGGAAACAACATAGGTAAGCAGGGAAACGCTGAATATAAGAAATATGCGTTCAGCGATCTTGTATGTTCCCTTCACAACAAGGAACCAGACCAGTAATGCTGTTAATGGCACTGAAATATACTTGCTCACACCAAAGATCTCCATGCTCCCTGCCACTCCTGCAAATTCGGTTGTGGTGTTTCCTATATTTGAAAACAGCAAACCGATAAAGATAAAAAAGGTGATTTTCATTCCTGCATTTTCACGTATGAGGTCAGATAGACCTTTTCCTGTGACGATTCCCATTCTTGCGTTCATCTCCTGGATTACCAGCAAAACAATAAAAGACGGTATGAGGGTCCATATAAGTCCATACCCGTACATAGCCCCTGCCACAGAATAAGTAGTGATCCCTCCGGCATCATTATCTACACTTCCTGTAATTATTCCGGGTCCGATTATTGCGAAAAAA
The DNA here is from genome assembly GCA_963789465.1 of uncultured Bacteroidales bacterium. Lineage (GTDB taxonomy): Bacteria > Bacteroidota > Bacteroidia > Bacteroidales > VadinHA17 > LD21. Next base: position 233,986 of record CAWBLL010000009.1, on the reverse strand, counting down.
ACTGCCAGACGTCTGAAAAAATGAGAACCTACGAATTTTGTCCTTATCATGGCTACAGACTTTTTTATCTTTATCTTCTCTTTGTTCTTCTTTTATTTATCAGGTCCTCCACAACATCATCCACCACAACCATTCCCTGCAGCTGGTTTTCGGTATCAACCACAGGTACGGCAAGCAGGTTATATTTTGATATCAATTCGGCAATATCATCAACCTTCTGGTCGTCGTACAAAAAATGGGGATCGGACTTCATAATATCGCTGACAACAGATTTTGGCTGGGCCACTACAAGATCGCGCAAGTCAAAAGTTCCAATCAGTTCATCATTCGTCTCAGTTACAAACAGGCTGTAGAGCTCAGAGGGCTCAGGCTTCTTGATCCTAAGTTCCGAAATAACCTCCTCAACGGTTATTTCAGGACGGAAGGAAATAATATCTGTGGTCATCAGACTGCCGACCGAGTTATTGGAATATTCAAGCAATTCCCTTACCTCCTGTGATGCTTCGTCATCCATCTCTTTAAGAAGCGATTCTACTTTTTCCGCCTCCAGCTCGTCGAGAATATCAGCAACCTCATCAGCCGGCATTTTTTCGAGAACATCTGCCACCTTATTCACAGGAAGGTTCTCCACTATATGAATCTGGGCATGCATCTCAAGCTCCTCAAGAACATCAGCTGCCTTTTCGTCATCGAGGGCAGCAAATACCGACATGCTGGACTTTTTACCAAGTTCCTCAAGAATATCAGCTATATCGGAAGGGTGAAGAGTATGAAGCTTTGAATAGTTTTTTGCGAGCCTTATATTCAGATTTGAATAATCAATAGCCTGTACATCGTCCCACAGAATGAATTTTGATGGTATGTTTACCTTAAAGATAGCCAGAAAATGCTTTATGGGAATGGCAATACCTATCCGTCGCAGCAGTCCTTCTATACCTATATCCACAGCGACGGCAAAAGTTCCGGCCGGAAGCGATGCCAGCCGTACATCATTGACGCGCACAACCTTTCGCCCGTTCATATCAACAATCTGCTTGTCCAGTACGTTTTCGACAAGAAGCAAACCGTTTCCAACCTCATCCTTTCTTAGTTCAAACAAGCCTGTACAGGTTACACTAAGCATTTCTCTTGCTTTTGTTACCCTGAAAGTTTTAAATGAATAGTATTTAGTGACTTTCTTTATTCTGAGCCTTACTCCGGTGATGAGCTGCTGGTTTGGGTCATACTGGCCTGAAGGAGCTTGAGTTACAAGCAAATCCTTGATAACTCCGATAGCTGCTCCATCAGAATCAAATGCCTCCTGCCCGATTATTCCGCTTAAATAAAATGTTGTGAGTGTTACCATAGTCACCTCCTTCTTTTTCTGATACAGGAGGAGATGACCAGTCCGACCGGTTACCCTTCTATACCAGGATATATTTTATTAATATGTTCGCAGGGTCGTCGTCCATTTAAATATCAAAATTGATTTCGGCCGTAAAAGTAAATTTCATATTAATACTTTCCAAATAAAATAATATTAATCTGTAATGATTATTGACTTTAGCTTTAAACAGAAATAGTTTCACAAGTGACTAATGCAGCATCAACTCATTTTTAAAGAAATATCATAAACCTGAACTGAGACTCATGTCAGCTTTGAAATTAAATAATGAACGGAATAACAGCTTTTCTTCCAACGGGATAATCAGGGAATTTTTCCTTATACCACTTATGGGATGCTATGGCGCGCGGAAAAAGATTTGCAATGGTAAAGATAAAGAATACAAGTCCCGGAACTGACCAGGTCATTAATGCCCATCCGCCCCATTCAATACTTTCGCCGAAATAATGAGGGCACGAGATATATTTGAAGAGCCATCCCCTGGGCAAAACATACTCCTCCCTGTTTCCGTCCCGCAGCCTGCGTAACTTTTCATCCGCAGTTTTGTTAACGATAAATCCCATGGTGAATATCAGTATTCCTATTGAAAACTGCCAGGAATTCAACCAGGAATTATCATAGGAAAGCAGATGAAAGACACCATATCCGTTGATAAATCCATTTAGAGAGTTAAAGACGAAAGCCATGAAAACAAGTATCAGCGGATATGATTTATTGCTTCCCGACTGGGTAAAGGGATATATGAACGTCCTGTGGATATAATGCAACAGCCATAAGGAAATAAATATGAGCTGCGGCAGATTCTTCTGGTCGGACCACAAATAAAAGATGGTCATAATTACCGGCGAAGGAGCTTCCATTATCATCCATGCCCATTTTGATCTTACAGAAGGGCCCCAGCCTTTCCGGAGAAATTTCCCATATGGAGCGGAGATATAGAACAGGAGAATGAAAACTACAACTGCCATGCTTAAGATAATTACAACTGAGAAGGTGTAAATATGGTTCATATCTGAGTTTTAGCAGGAAATTAATGATTCAGGGGCGGTAATAACTAATATTTTTGAGGATCATAAAAATAATTTTTTATTATCTATATTTATGCGAATATTACTTAAAATCATACTAAAAAAAGCCGATTTCAACTTTTGTATTCAATTTTACTTATTTTTGGGTCTTAAACCAATATACTACACTTACAAGTGGGAATATTAAAAGACTACCTCTCAAAGTACGATGCACCCCAAAAGGCTATTCAGGCAGGCATCTATCCATATTTCAGGGAAATACAATCAGATCAGGATACTGAAGTCACCATTAAGGGTAAGAAGGTTCTTATGTTCGGATCGAACAGCTACCTTGGTCTCACTAATCATCCAAAAGTCAAGGAGGCAGCCAAGGCTGCCATTGACAAATATGGAACAGGCTGCGCAGGGTCCAGATTTTTAAACGGTACTCTTGACTTGCACATTAAACTTGAAGAAAAGCTTGCCAGGCTTGTCGGCAAGGAAGGAGCACTATGCTACAGCACCGGCTTCCAGGTTAATCTGGGGGTAGTTTCCCTGCTGGCGGGACGCAATGATTATCTGCTTCTGGACGAACTTGACCATGCTTCCATTATTGAAGGCAGCAGACTTTCATTTTCGAAAGTAATGAAGTATGCGCATAACGACATGGATGCCCTTGAATGCAAACTAAAGCTCTGCAACAGTGAAAGGATAAAGCTTATTGTCGTTGACGGCATCTTTTCAATGGAAGGCGACATAGTCAAATTGCCCGAAATTGCCAAACTGGCAGAGAAATACAACGCATCCATAATGGTTGATGATGCCCATTCGCTTGGCGTAATCGGTAAAAACGGATCAGGCACAGCTTCCCATTTCGGTCTTACTGATAAGGTTGATCTCATAATGGGTACCTTTTCCAAATCATTTGCCTCTCTGGGTGGTTTCATTGCCGCTGATAAGGAAGTGATAAATTTTATCAAACATAATTCAAGGTCACTTATTTTCAGTGCAAGCATGACACCGGCTTCTGCAGCTTCCGTGCTTGCCGCTATCGAGATTATGGAAAGTGAACCTGAAAGGATAAAGCATTTATGGGATATCACCGGATACGCACTCAATGGATTTAAGGCGGCAGGTTTTGATACAGGGAAATCAGAGACACCTATAATTCCACTTTTTATTCGTGACGACATAAAAGCCCTTCAGCTTACACAGATGCTTCTCGCAGACGGGGTATTTGTAAACCCGGTCGTATCTCCTGCTGTCCCCAAGGAAGATTGCCTGATAAGGTATTCCCTGATGGCGACGCATACAAAGGAACAGGTTGAAATCTCTATCGATAAAATTACCAGAGCCGCTAAAGCTCTTGGCATTCTCCAATAACCGGCATCTCTGCTGTCCTAATTGGTTTCGGGATGTTTGCCCCAGGGGGTCCCGTCCCTATAGCTATCGGGATAGGGGCTAATGCCTTTGCATAAAAAACATAAATACATGAAAAAGGTAATTCTCATAACAGGCATCTCTTCAGGATTCGGAAAACAAACTGCCAGACTTCTTGCAGAAAATGGTCATAAGGTTTACGGGACCGTCAGAAAAGAGACAGATTCTACAGGCCTTGTAAATCATCTCCGGATGGACCTGACAGATCAGGAATCCATAAAAACAGCGGTTCATTCGGTTCTGGAGAAGGAAGGCCGTATAGACGTCCTTATCAACAACGCAGGCATGCACACGGGAGGACCAATAGAAACATTACCAACGGAATACATCAGGTTGCAAATGGATACTAATTTTCTCGGGATGGCTTGTCTTACAAGGGAAGTACTACCACTTATGAGAAAACAGGGAGAGGGCACCATCATCAATGTAAGTTCGATCGGAGGGCTTATGGGCTTACCCTTCCAGGCATATTACTCGGCTGCCAAATTTGCCATTGAAGGCTTCAGTGAAGCACTGAGAATGGAGATAAATCAATTCAACATAAAGGTGGTTCTGATAAATCCCGGCGATTTTCATACGAGTAACTCGGCAAACCGGAGAAATTACCTCGCCTCTTCAGATACGGACGATCCCTATCATGAACAGTTCAAAAAGTCTCTCTCCGTAATTGAAAATGATGAACGGAAAGGGTGGGACCCTGAAGTATTGGCCGGGAAAATGGTAAAAATAGTGAACTCCAGGAATCCAAGGCAACGCTATATCATATCATCGTTTGAACAAAAGATGGCAGTTGTGCTAAAATATTTTCTTCCCGGGAAAATATTCCGGATGATCCTGCAGGACCATTATAAGGTCAAATAGGTTCTAATTGACTCGCTTCGCTTATCCCACTCTCCCACTCCTTTATACAATGAATCCTTCTTATCAGAATCTGTATTGCGGGATTTTCATAAGTTCTCCATTTTTCAGAGCCGACTGATTCGCCACAATCCCCGCAACGGTCATATTTAACGCAACAGCAATATTTACAAGTGGGTTACGATCCTGAATAATTGAAGTGACAAATTCATTCATAAGATATCCGTGTGATCCTCCGTGTCCTCCTGTTGGAACACCAGGCGGCAGAGGTGGTCGTCTGAGTCCTGGAAGGTCTTTTTCAAGGCCTTCATAATTTCTGTTAAAAGAACCACGTTCGCCTCTTGTACGTCCCCTCTCTCCCTCATCACCCGGGGTATCCCAGCTGACTCCCATTCTGGCTGTCCCGCCTTCATCTGTTCTGAACAAAGCTATCTGAGTGCCGAATGGATTCTTGTAGATATTGTTTTCAGGCTTCAGATGATTAATTATGCTTGTGATTCCAAGACAGGATACTTCCGTATAGCTTCCGTCGTGGATGCCAATATAGTAAGCATTAGAGTGTGTGGGATACCATTGAGGAGGAAGGCCAATCCTCCATCCCCTGAAGGAATCGATAGGCTCAGGCATATAGTGGAAATACTCGCCTTCCGAATAAGTGACCTTGCCGAATCCTCCTGCCTCATAGATCCGGCGCATGGCAAAAAGATCCTCCCTGAAGCATGAGGTTTCGAACATCATATATTTAAGTCCGCTCGATTTTACTTCTTCGAACAACTTTTCAGCATCTTCCAGTGATCCGAAGACAGCCGGCACAGCAGATGCAACATGCTTGCCATGTTTAAGAACTTCCAGAGCATGTCTGGCATGGCTGGGAGCATCGGTAGCAATAAATATGGCTTCTATTGAGTCGTCTTTCACCATCTCTTCCAGCGAGGAATAAGTTCTGGAGCAGCCACAGACTTTTGCCAGTTCCTTACAACGGTCAGGAAACAGGTCAGTTACAGCAACTATCTCCACATTTGGGTGATTCTGAAAACCAAAATCAGCCCCAAACTTGCATACCCCGTACCCGGCAATGCCAAACCGGATTTTCCTCTCTGAAACAGGGCTCCAACCCATAGAAACGTCATAACTCTCCGGGGCTCTTTCAAATCCCTGGATTGGGGGAGCAACTACCTGCGGGTCTGCGGTCTTTTTACTTACCGAACAGCCAGCCTGGAATAGACCAAGACCTGCTGCACCCATACCGACAGAACGCAGAAAATGCCTCCTTGACAAGGGCAAAGGCTTACTCTCATCTAAGGATTTCAGAATGTTCAGGTCAGATTTTTTTGAAACCGGGTTTGAATTTTCATTTTTCATAATCACATTATTTATCGTAACTTCCCTTTTCTCTTCATTGATAAAGTTACTTTTTTTACATCTTATTCAAAGGAAAATTACAGACCTTTGAATAAACCTAAATACAACCTGCATGAAACCATCAGCCATTCTTACAATTCTCGCCGCTCTGCTAATGATATCGGGTTGCAGGGAACAAATATCAACCGTTACCATATATGACCAAAGGTGTGAGAACCTTACGGAGCCTTCAGGAGTAGGAACTACAACTCCCGGATTGAGCTGGAAGGTAAGATCAGAAAAAAATGGTATTGCGAGTAAGGCATATCAGGTTTTGGCGGCCAGTAATTCAAGCCTCCTGAATGAAAATGATGCCGATCTCTGGAACTCAGGGAAAGTAGATTCAGCCTCAGGTGTACTGATCCCCTATAATGGTGTCACTTTAAAATCGCGCTCAGTTTGCTTTTGGAAGGTAAGGATCTGGGATCAAAATGACCATATGTCGGAATGGAGCCAGCCAGCCGTTTTCAGTGTGGGATTGCTCGAAAAATCTGACTGGGATGCATCCTTTATTGGTTTGCCGGGAAAGGAAAACAGTAATGTTAGTCCTCAGCTTAGAAAAACTTTCCGGGTTAAAGCCGGAGGCGAGAAAATTTACCTTTATGTAAATTCCCTGGGATACCATGAAGTGTATCTGAATGGTGAGAAGGTCGGGAATAAAGTACTCAATCCTGCTGTTTCCCAGTTTAATAAACGGTCCTATGTTATTACATATGATATAACGGGCAGTGTAAAGGAAGGAAGGAATGAAATTATCATCTGGCTTGGACACGGATGGTACACCAAAGGTTTGCCGGGGGTTGAATTTGACAGGCCCCTGGTAAGGGCCCAGGCAGAACTTTTAACTGATGGGAAATGGGAAACCATTTTACGGACTGATTCAGGCTGGTCGGGCAGGAACAGCGGCTATTCCAGGATAGGAACCTGGAGATCAGGTGATTATGGTGGCGAAAAAATCGATGCTTCCCTCCTTCTTCCTGATCTGAAGGCTTCAACACTCGATGCAGCTTCCTGGAGCCCTGTATTTACAGCCGGAACTGTCGAATCAGAGGCTACTCCGCAGACTACTGAAATGAATAGTATAACTGATATAGTAAAGGCTGATACTATAATACCTTTCGGTAAGGGTAAATGGCTTATAGATATGGGAAAGACCCTGACGGGCTGGGTCGAGATAAAATTTCCTGCACTTAAGGCAGGACAGCAACTGAAATTGGAATATTCTGACCATTTTGATGATGACGGAACGCTCAGGGATCAGGGTCAGGAGGACTTGTATGTGGCAGCTGGAAGGGAGGGTGAAATTTTTCATAATAAATTCAATTATCATGGATTCAGGTATATATTGATATCAAATCTGCAGACAGAACCGGTAAAGGATGGAGTAAAAGGTTTTCTGATCCATACGGGATACAGACTGGCATCGACATTTGAATGTTCTGATCCGGAGCTTAATAAAATTCATAATATGATATTTTATACCCTCAGGTGCCTTAGTCTGGGCGGAGACCTTGTTGATTGTCCACAGATAGAGAGGCTAGGTTATGGAGGCGACGGAAATGCCTCCACACTTACGGCCCAGACAATGTTCGATCTTGCCCCGCTCTATTCAAACTGGCTCCAGGCCTGGGCTGACTGCATCCGTGATGACGGAGGAATGCCTCATACAGCACCGAATCCATATCCCGCAGGAGGCGGTCCGTACTGGTGCGGATTCATTATTACAGCCACCTGGAAAACATATGTGAATTATGGAGATAAAAGGGTTCTTGAAAAATACTATCCTGTAATGCAAAAGTGGCTGGGTTATGTGGACAAATACTCGCCGAACGGGCTTCTTGAGCGATGGCCCGACACCGATTACAGGGCATGGTACCTGGGAGACTGGGCCGTACCAGAGGGAACTGATCAGACAAATCCATCCTCAGTCAGTCTGGTCAACAACTGTTTCATATCAGTATGTTTCGAAACAATGCAAAAAATTGCAGCTGTACTCGGGAAAGACGATGATGCAAAAATATACCTCAGTAAAAAGGACAGACTCAGAAAACTGATACAGGACCAATTATTTGATCCATTAAAAGATATTTATGGCAGCGGATCACAGATCGACCTTACCTACCCTTTGCTTGCGGGTGTTGTTCCTGATACACTAATCTCAACTATCAGAAATAACCTTATAAATGAAATTGAGGTAATCCATGGCGGACATATAGCCTGCGGCCTGGTGGGGATACCGGTATTTACAGAATGGGCAGTCAGAAATAAGGAAGTCAATCTGATGTATTCAATGTTAAAAAAGAAAGATTATCCCGGCTATCTCTATATGCTTGACAATGGAGCAACAACGACCTGGGAACACTGGAATGGTGCCAGAAGCAGGATTCATAATTGCTATAATGGTATTGGGTCGTGGTTTTACCAGGCACTCGGTGGCTTACAGCCCGATGAGAATTTCCCCGGTTACAGGCAATTTGTCATAAATCCCCAAATCCCTGAGGGCATTACCTGGGTAAATATTAATAAAGAGACTCCCTACGGTACTGTTTCGGTGAAATGGGAAATAAATGAGGGTCGTTTTAAAATGGATATTGATCTTCCTGTCGGTTGCACTGCAAGAATAACCATACCTGAAAATAACAGCCAATATACAATGAATGGTGAAAGCCATAAAGTCAATGGCATGTATGCACTTGCCGGTAGCGGAAAGTACAGCTTTGAATGGGATGCTCAAAAATGATCTTATCCATCAGAATCTGTCTGTTTACCTGAGTGGCCTGTCAGATGACAGTACATAGCATATTAAACATTGATTAACTGAAGAATGTCATGATTATTAACCCTTAATTGATTAATTTTACGGAAAATTCCAGAGGAAAATTATATATGTCAGACCTTGAAAAGTATTTCAATAAATTCCGTAAAAACATCATTGGTATTGATGCTGAAATAGTGACTCCCTTCGGATCAAAAAAACTCATTTATGCTGACTGGATAGCAAGCGGAAGACTATATGGACCAATTGAAAGGAGGATCTCTGAAGAGATAGGTCCGATGGTCGGCAATACACATTCTGAATCGACCGCTACAGGAAGGGCGATGACTGCCGTGTATCATCAGGCTCAAAGGATTGTAAAGAATCACGTAAATGCCAATGATAATGACATTCTGATTTTTGCCGGTACAGGTATGACTTCAGCCGTTGTTAAGTTGCAGAGGATCATTGGATTGAAGGTACCAGAACAGGCAAAGAAATTTTGCGCAGTTTCGATGTTCAATAATGTAAAATGCAGTGACCTGCCAAATCATCATCGCCCTGTCGTTTTTCTGACACATACTGAACACCACTCAAATCATACTTCATGGTTCGAAACTCTGGCTGACGTAGTTGTTCTTGAACCGGGACCCGATCTTACAGTCAACCCTGATGCCCTGAGGAGAGAAATAGTAAAATACAGTGACAGACCACTTCTTATCGGTTCATTTTCAGCATGCTCCAATGTCACCGGGTATTATCCTCCCTATTATGAACTTGCGCATATAATGCATGAGCATAACGGTTACTGTTTTGTCGATTTTGCCGCATCGGCTCCATATGCTGATATAAACATGCATCCTGAAGATAAAATGGAACAGCTTGATGCTGTCTTTTTCTCACCTCACAAATTTCTCGGCGGACCGGGCAGCCCCGGGGTCCTTATCTTCAGCAAAGAACTGTATAATAATGAGATACCTGACACGCCCGGGGGAGGAACAGTAAAATGGACAAATAGATGGGGAGGATACAGTTATATTAGCGATATCGAAGTGAAGGAAGATGGAGGAACTCCGGGTTTTCTTCAGGCGATTAAGGCAGCTCTTGCAATTTCGCTTAAGGAGGAGATGGGAATCCTGAAAATAGATGAGCGTGAAGCTGAACTTACAGAAATAGCTTTCAGGGAGTTGTCAGAGATAAGTAACCTTCATATCCTGGCTGATGAAATTAAGAACAGGCTGGGGGTTTTCTCCTTCTATGTAGGCAACATTCACCATAATCTGATAACCAGGCTGCTTAATGACAGATTTGGAATACAGCTGAGAGGAGGCTGTTCATGTGCAGGGACATACGGACATTTTTTACTTAATGTGGATTTCAATCTTTCAAAAGAGATAACGGATAAGATAGAGGCAGGCGATCTGTCAATGAAACCCGGATGGATAAGACTTTCACTTCATCCAACCATGACAGATGAGGAGTTACTTTTTATAACCGGAGCAATTAAACAGATTACTGAAAATATTGAGGATTGGAAGAATGATTATTCATACGACAAGCATACCAACGAATTTCATCATGTCAATTTCCCTGAAGAGATAGTGGCAGATTATTCATCATGGTTCAGGGTTCAGGATTAATGATTCAGGGTGTTTAAAAAATATATTATAAACTTAAGTTTTTTAACATGGGACAGAAAGGAAGATCAATAGTTAAGATGGATGTTGACAAACTGATCGGCTTATTGAACAGGGCGTTGTCTGATGAGTGGCTTGCCTACTATCAGTACTGGATCGGAGCCAAAGTAGTCAAGGGACCAATGAAAGATGCAGTGATAACCGAGCTTAACCTCCATGCAGGTGAAGAACTGGGTCATGCTGAACTGATCTCCACACGGATCATTCAGCTCGGGGGAACACCGGTATTATCGCCGGAAGAATGGTTGAAACTGACTAACTGCGGATATGATGCTCCGGCTGATCATTATGTTGAAGTGATCCTCGACCAGAATATTAAGGGTGAGCAGTGTGCGATAAAGACTTACAGCACGATGCTTGATATAACACGTGAGGGCGATCCCGTAACTTATAATATCCATACTCCAGATCCTGTCCCAGGAAGTTGAGCATGAAGAGGATCTCTCAGCTCTTAAGGAAGACCTTGAACTGATGCTGGAAAGGAGAAAATAATCACCCCTTGCAGGTTATGATCCCGACCGGATTAATCAGTTATGGCCGCAATTATGTGAATGGCCATGTTCATGGTCGTGATGATGATCTCCATGATGGCTGCAATTGCTTCCGGTATCCTCTACCAGTCCTGAAATATACAGTTTTACAACGTCCGTGGCATTACCCGTGCAACCTCTTATTACTTCTATTCCGCAACTCTTAAGGACATTGACTGCGCCTCCACCTATACCTCCTGCAAGCATCACTGTGACGCCGTCTGAAGAAAGGACAGAAGCTATATCAGACTTGCATCCGCAGCCTTCGGGAGATTTTACACTCCGGATTTCAGTTATATCATTTCCTTCTGAAATGGTATAGACTCCATAGGATTCACAATGGCCAAAGTGGCCATCAATCTGGTTATCATTTGTTATTGGTACCGCGATTTTCATATTTTATATTTGAGATGAACTTACATTAAATAAAGGAGGTCTGTCGATTGATTTTTTCACTTTGCAGAGTCCCGCTACATTAACCACCGATTCTCTGTATTTTTCAGGAAAATCAGGGGGAAGCTTTATATCAATTGTAATATTAACTGGCAGTCCTGTTTCCTTATCGAATTCAGTATTCTGTATTATCCTGATATTATCAGTTGGGATCTTCCTGTTATCACAGAATGATTTAACATATATTCCGGCGCAGGTCCCGATAGATGCCAGATAAAGGTCAAAAGGGGCAGGTGCCGTATCTCCGCCCCCATTACTTATCGGCTGATCCGTTCTAATAACGTGCCCATGGAAGTTAGCTGAAACCACCTTACCTCCTTCGAATTTTATTTCCATTTTAGCAAAATTGTACGATTGAGTTCTTCATTATTCTAACAAAGTATACGGATGATTGTTTATTCGCCCGTTGCAATAAGCAGAAACACTTCAAAGCGCTTTGATTCAGTCTCTGAAATTTTCCTCTCGATGACAAAACAAGATTTGTGGGATATATTCCGGAAATTGTTTTTTCTGAGTATCCCGGCAAGATTCTCCGGGTCAAAACCTTTATGCCCGGTGAATCCTTCTCCATGGAATGATCCATCCTCCTTATAAAGGTCGGCAATTGCAAGAAAACCTCCGGATTTCAACAGACTACCGAATTTCTTCAAAATATTCTCTATATCATCCACATGATGAAGCACCATCTGGCTAAATATAAAATCGAATTTTCCTTCAGCATAATCATTATGTTCAAGATCGAAGTTCAATACTTTCATATTCGGAACACCCGACTCTTCAATCTTTGCCTTCATAATACGGACCATTTCTGCCGAATTGTCCATCAGCATTATCTCTTTCAGGTAATCTTTGAGAAGAAAACTCGCTATCCCCGTGCCTGCACCATATTCAAGTGCAGTCATATTTCTGTTCAGAGGGATGCTTGTTCTGATTGCGCTGACAATAGCTTCCGAACGGTCCCGGTGCATAGGATTTTTATCCCATCCGGCCGCCTTGATATCAAATTCATTCATAAGGAACTTCTATTCCTTTTTCCTTGAGCTCCAGCCAAGCGACCAGTAAATTGGACAAAAACTCACAATACTTGTAAGGACAAAAATGCCTCCGACAATTAACAGGATAATTCCGGGTATACCCGGAACCACACCGGTAAAATAAAGTATTGCAAATACCACTTCGATCAGGACCCTGATCACTCTGTCTAAATTTCCAAGATTCTTTTTCATAATAAATCTGTATTAAATCAATTACTTAATATTGTCTAGTTTAATTCTTTTGAAATAGCCATAGCAGCTATTGTACCATCGCCTACAGCAGTAGTAATCTGACGGTATTTCTTGCTGATCACATCTCCGACAGCATATATTCCGGGGATACTTGTTCTCATATCCTCATTCGTTTTAATATATCCCCATTTATCAAGCTCCAGTTTATTCCCGAAGAGGTCAATATTTGGTTTCATTCCAATAAAGATAAATACTCCGTCACTAACAATTTTCTGACGTACTTTTGTATTTGTATTCTCCAGGTCGACGATTACCTTATCACCTTCCTTCACAAAAAGCCGTGGTTCGGTATTATAAATGACTGATATTTTCGGATTCCTGAGGGCCTTTTCCTGGGCTTGCATGTTGGCTGTCAGCTTATCGAACTGGTGGACTATTGTCAGTTTATCTGCGAACCGGGTTAGATACTCCGATTCCTCAACTGCCGAATTACCACCACCGATGACTACCACATCCTTGCCATCCATATACTTCCCATCGCAAGTAGCGCAATATGAAATGCCTCGTCCCTTCAGTTCCTTTTCGCCGGGAGCACCGGTAAGATTAGGAGTAGTTCCGGTTGCTATGACAATCATTTTTGCCTTTACGGTTTCATACTCGTCAATAACCACCTCCTTCTTCTCAAGGTCCACCTTCGTGATGTCAACGGCTACCTTGTAAACTGTACCGCAAAGCTTTGTCTGCTCACTCATATTATGAGAAAGCATATAACCTGCCTGCGGTTCAATGAATCCAGGGTAATTGGAAACTTCATGCGTTGTTGAAACATGTCCTCCGGGAAGTGAAATATCAATCAGTACAGTATTTATCTTAGCCTGGCAGAGATAAAGGCCTGCTGTAAGACCACCCGGTCCGGCCCCCAGTATGATAACATCATACTCTGATACTGCTGGTTTTATTTTTGATTTGATTTGCTCCACCTGTTCATCGGAAAGCATGCTGTCGAGGTTCCGGATAATCTCGCTGCGCCGGATTCCGCCGGTAAGTCTCCCCGCTACCTCTTTTCCGTCCTTAAAGAAAATAAGGGTTGGAGAAGATTTAACTGAAAGTTTTTCAGCCAGTTCCCTGTTATTCTGACGAAATATCTTCAAGAACTTAATTTCTTTGCCATACAGGTAGGAAAGATCTTCAAATTTGGAGGCAAGAGCCTCACAGGGAGGACATTCGGTAGAATAAAAGTCGAGAACAACTTTGTCAGCCTGCAAAATCTCCTTTTCAAATTCCGATGTATTAATTTCTTTCATCTATTTATTAAGACTTGATGGATGTTTAACTTTGTTTATTCATATGCCCCCGGCAACAATCGGACAGGCTGGGTTTGCCTGTATAAAGAAGTTCATTCAGAAAGGTATGCCGAGAAGCCTAACTCCAATAATTCTCTAACAGGCCTGCAATCTGAAGTACAGGCATCGCCTGTTCTGTTTTTTGCCACCGAACCGCAACCACCACCGCAGGCAAGCTGAACGGGGCAGCCTCTGCACTCTGCAATTGCTGTTACGTCACGTCTTTCCCACTGCTCAATAAGGTCATCATTACGGCTGATTTCCGGATAAAAAGTTCCCAAAACCTCATCCGATTTACCTACTGTTGCAGTACAGGAATAGATCTTCCCTGTATAATCGAAAGCCCATTCCGTTTTGCAGGCGGGGCAGGCGTCAAACAAAGGATCAGGAAGCTCACCCTGTTCAGAGATAAATTTTGAGATAGAATATGCTGGTTTATAAAATTCAGTTATATGAGGATTTTTCTTTACCAGTTCATAGATACTTTCGTATAATGTAATTCTGTCAAATAATTTCCCCGGAGCCGACTGACAATGATGAAGTTCATAATTCCTTCCCAGTTGAGTCTTGAAATAGCGGCTTTTTGTCCACCCCCGGTCGATTGCAAAACGGGCAAGTTCAGGCAGGTTGTCAATATTTTCCTTATCAACGACCATCCTCAGGTTTATATCAATATTATTTTCAAGAGCTGCATCTATTCCCTTTACAATTTTTTCAAAAGTTCCCATACCACCCTTCAGAAACCGTCTGCTGTTATGAACGTCCCCGGTACCGTCAAGAGTTACCTGCACTTCCCTTATCTTCCCTTCTCCAAGGATAGCTGAGTATTCTTCAAGCGCATATCCGTTTGTCACAAAGCTAAGCTGAAGATCAGCCTCAACTGATTTGCGGATGAAATAGGCTATCAGTTCTTTCTGCTTTGGACTGCCAAGCAGGGGTTCTCCGCCAAAAACCGTGATATATTTTCTGCGATCTTCGAATTCCCTAAGCACATAAGCGAAAAATGCATCCATTGTCTCATAGCTGAGCTCGGATCCGGGATTATTATACTGATCCTGGTAACAGTATGAACAAGCGAAATTGCAGCTGTAATTAGTAACGAAGAAAATCTGGATCTCATCTTTCTCCCTGGAATCTAAAAAGTCCAGGTATTTGCTTCTGTACAATTTCCTTTCTTCAGACTCATCAGCCAGATACCCCTTTCTGGTCAGTTCCCCGAGGAACCCGATATCCGGTACTTCCCCTCCGCTTTTCAATAATTCAATCATGGCCGCGTCATCCGGACTAAGGATATCCGCATTGCCGGAGAGGGGATTTACTATAAAATAGTTTTCCGAATCCCTGATCCTTGAAAAGATATTATGATCTGAATACCTCATTTAATGATATTAATGGAATAAAGAATTCTTGAGACAGATGAGTTCTCCCGGTAAGTCCCGGTGTATATTACTAATCGTGGCAGCCAACCACAGTTTTGGAAGTTTTGGCACAGCACTGAGCAACTTTTGCTTCACTTCTCTTTTCTCTTTTTTTAATTACACTTTTCATAATCTTTACTGGTTATTTTACTAATAAAACTTCATTTATTGCTTTGATCAGACTTTCCTTGGGTATAGCTCCCATTGACATCTGCGGCTTACCCTGTGCGGGGATGAACAGAAGGGTAGGCAATCCGGAAATACCAAGGTTTTGTGAAAGAAGTCTCTCCTTATCGGTATCGACTTTATAAACAACAATTTTCCCTTCATATTCCTTTGCCACATCTTCAACGAGAGGAGACAACTGACGGCAAGGCCCGCACCAATCGGCATAAAAATCGATAATGGCAGGCTTGTCTCCTTCATACTTCCATTCTTTATTTATGTCATAATTGAAAATCATCTTCTTAAATGTCTCATTTGTAAGCTGCACTACTGAGGCATTGCCTGATTTGTCTTCAGTTGAAGTACTTCTGTTTTCTGACTTGCAAGTAATGAAGAATATAGAAGAAATCAACAATGACAATAATACTTTCCTTTTCATTTCTGAGTTTTTTTTTGATTAATCATCCTAACTTATTTTTTAACTGCCTTCATAGCTGAAATAGTCCAGCTGGAAACCATGACTTTTCCCTTTTCATATGGTGCTGATTCCTCAATAACCTCAGGTGATTCAAAACCGGCGCCATGAAGTTGAGCGAGATACTCTTCCTTCGTTACGGATCCAGCCCAGCATTCCGATATCGCAACCGGATCATTTCTGAATTCCTCCGGCACAGGTTCTGTGGAATAAATATCGCTTACGACAAATCTTCCTCCCGGTTTCAGTATCCTGTAAATCTCATTCCAGACTGCCTGTTTGTCGGCCGAATGATTTATTGTACAATTGGATATTATAATGTCAGCCTTTTCCGATGGAAGATCTATTTTTTCCAGAGTACTGTTAATGAACTCAACATTTGTAACGGAGAGTTGCCGGGCTGTGGCAACAGCCTTCCTGATCATGCCTTCCGAAATATCTATACCATATGCAAAACCTTCCTCACCAACAGCTTCCGCCAACCTGAGTACGTCAGTGCCACGCCCGCTTCCAAGATCAACACACACTTCACCTCTGACTGCATTTGCATAATTCAATGCTCCTCCGCAGGAAAGGCAACAGCTTGTCTCGGCAAGCTCACTGTATCTTTTATTTATTTCTGTATATGTCATTTTTGTTAAAGCTCAATCTGTGTTTTTAAATATTTGTATTTTCAAGCCGCAAAGATAACTATAAAAAAATAAATCGCAATAATATCACTTGAATCTTTTTAGTATCACTATTAAATTTTTATCTTTGTCAAATAAATCCGCTGAAAATGAGCGTAATTTTCAAAAAAGAACTAGATGATAATAAGCTGGAGGAACTTTTTACCAGTGAAGAAAAGTGTTTTGAATTCCTGTCTGATCTGAAATGGAGCAATGGTTTTTCCTGTCGCAAATGCGGGAACACTAATTATTGTCAGGGAAAAACGGCTTTCTCCAGGCGCTGCACAAGATGCAAGACTGAAGAATCACCGGCAGCAGGAACTATTTTTCACAATTGCAAATTCCCCATTAGCAAGGCCTTTTACATTGCATACAAGGTCTGCAAGGGGAAGGAAGATATATCCACATATGAATTTGCACGCCGCCTGTCGCTAAGGCAAATGACCTGCTGGAATTTCAAAACCAAAATACAGAATGCCCTGCAGCAGTTGGATTCCCTTACTGACACTGAGAAGTCATCGATACAAAAAATACTCACTTGATCCAGTCAGGTTCCATTCCCCGTAAATCAGCATTTTCTTCGGGCAGCCATAGTAAATCAACATGATCCGCAGGGAAGACAAGAATTTTCCGCAACCTGACCCTGAATAAAAGATTCAGAAAATCGGGAATGTTTGTACTCAGATTATCGTCTCGCCAATTTCAAAGCTCTCCGCAGATGCTTCGGTCATTACCCTGGCTATTTTGGAGGGCAACCCGGATACGATTTCCGCTGTATTTAAAAGGCTGACATATACAAAGCCATCATCTTTTTCGTAAACGGAGATCCTGCATGGCATCAAAACCGAAATAATCCTTTCATCATTAAGTTCAAGCATCTGTCCGGAGTATTTAGGTTTACATATTTCGATAACCTTTACGGGTTTAACAGTTTTGCCGGATTTTGCGAGCGATTGCTTGCAGATCATGTACGGCAGGGACTGTCCACCCTCGTTTTACCGCCTCGGCAACCAACATCTCAACCGACTTGTCAAATCCAAACCGGCTTTTGTGTTCCACTACAAGTTGAACTTCATCCATTGATGTAATTGTTATTTGATATACATGTTTATGAGTTGCTCCAGGAGCTCCTGTTTTCCACTTCTTATTTCCGGTTCACCGACAGTGGCAGCATAATCCCTCAGGTTCTCAAGCGTCATCTTCCTATTTTCAAAATCTTTGCCTGGTCCCTTGTCAAAGGATTCGTACCTTTCATTTTTCAATTTCAGGTAATCGCTTTGCGTCAGAATCTTATCAGCGATCAAAAGGGCCCTGGCGAATGTATCCATCCCACTTGCGTGAGCGATGAATAAGTCCTCATTATCGGTAGAATTGCGTCTCACTTTTGCATCAAAATTTATACCCCCCGTCTGGAAGCCGCCATACTGAAGGATTACCATCATCGCCTCTGTAACCTCATATATATTAGTCGGAAACTCATCTGTATCCCATCCGTTCTGATAGTCTCCCTTATTTGCATCTATGCTGCCTAAAAGGCCTGCATCCGCAGCGACCTGTAGTTCATGCTGGAAAGTATGGCCTGCAAGCGTCGCGTGGTTTACCTCTATATTCAGCTTGAAATCCCTTTCAAGTCCATGCTGTTTAAGGAATCCGATAATGGTGGCAACATCATAATCGTACTGATGCTTTGATGGTTCCATTGGTTTTGGTTCGACAAGGAAAGTTCCGCCGAAGCCAATCTGCCTGCCGTAGTCGCGCGCCATCGATAGCATTGTTCCCATGTGTTCAAGTTCCCTTTTCATATCTGTATTATGCAGGCTCATATATCCTTCCCTTCCTCCCCAGAACACATAATTTTCACCTCCCAGTGCAACAGTTGCAGCAATTGCGTTTCTAAGCTGGACAGCTGCATTCGCAACTACTTTGAAATCAGGATTGGTTGCTGCTCCATTCATATATCTGGGATTTGAGAATAGGTTTGCCGTACCCCATAAAAGTTTTACCCCGGTCTGTTCCTGCAGCGTTTTCATAACAGGTATTATCTTCTCGAGTCTCTTTTCGATTTCGAATACGGTACCATCACCAACAATGTCAGTGTCATGGAAGCAGTAGTATCCTGCACCTGTTTTTGTAATAAATTCAAAGGCAGCATCGAGCCGGTGTTTGATTTTATCGTCCCCCTCTTCATCCTTCCATGGATAGAACCGAGTGGCATTGCCAAAAGGATCTGATCCGTCGCCGCAGAAAGAGTGCCAGTATGCCACAGCAAAACGAAGATGATCCTTCATCTTCTTACCGTTTACCATCTCCTCCGGATTGTACCATCGGAATGCCAGCGGATTTTTTGAATCACTGCCTTCATACCCGATCTTCCCGATGCCGGGATATGCCTCTTTATTGCCCTTGTAGATCATAATAAGTTATTTTTTAAAAATTTCTTTAAAATTAAATTTATTCCCATGCCTGAGAATCATTATATCGTCACGTCCCCGAAGGTAGAAATTGATTTTCATAAAGCCTCTACCATCGCCAACCATTTCCCGTATGATTCTTCAAGGACCTTCGACAGTTCAGTGTTGGGTTCGGTTATACCAACGGTCTCAAGACCCTGAAATGCATCCTTCGCGGAACTATAATAGCCACAGCCAATTCCTGCACCTCTTGCGGCACCAATAGACCCGTCGGTATTGCATAGATGGATAGTGATCCCGGTAATCGTTGATAATGTTTCACGAAAAAGTTTGCTAAGGAACATATTTGCCTCACCTGCCCGAATGATAAGCGGATCAATTCCAGTCTCCTTCATTATGTCGAGCCCATACCTGAATGAAAAAGCTATGCCCTCCTGGGCAGCCCTGAAAAGATGAGCACTGGAATGAGTATTGAAATTCAATCCTGATATTGTTGCTCCATCATCCTTATTACCAAGCATCCTTTCTGCCCCGTTACCAAATGGCAGTATGCAAAGTCCTTCCGATCCGGGGACTATTTTTTCTGCAAGAACATTCATTTCTTTGTATGACAACCCGTTACCGTTGTTCTTTCTCAGCCATGAATTAAGGATTCCGGTGCCATTAATGCACAACAGAACGCCCAGTCGTGGATTAGTCCTGCTATGGTTTACATGAAGAAAGGTATTGACACGTGAAAATGGATCATACTTTTTCTTATCTGTTACACCGTAAATAACTCCGGAGGTACCAGCTGTTGCAGCCACTTCTCCGGGGTTGAGAACATTCAGTGAAAGTGCATTATTTGGCTGATCACCTGCACGGTACGACACAGGAATACCTGAAGGGAGACCTGTCTCGGACGCTACGGAACCTGACAGTTTGCCATTTACTGAAAATGATGAATCAGATTCAGGCAATATGCTCTGACTGAATCCGTAATAATCCATTAATTCAGATGAAACCTCCTCATTTTAGAAAGTCCCACAAAATACCTTCCGAGAGACCGGTAAAAGTGGTGCTTAATACACCGGTAAGCCTCATTGCAATATAATCTCCCGGTAACATTATCTTGTAGATCCTGTCATAAAGCTCCGGTTCATTTTCTTTTACCCAGGCAAGTTTTGAAGCGGTAAAATTCCCCGGGGAATTCAGGAGATGGGGAAGGCAAAAATCTTTCCCCAGCGAGCTCATCGCTTTGTCACCGTATCCTACGGCCCGGCTGTCACACCAGATTATTGATGGACGGAGCACCTTACGGTCCTTATCGACAATAACGAGGCCATGCATCTGGTATGATATGCCGATGGCTCCGATATCATTTTTTCCTGGTACCCAGACGGGCAGTGCAATCACTTATGGCAGCCATAAGATTAGTCCACCACATTTCAGTATCCTGCTCCGCCCACCCAGGCCTGACGGATATTATTTGCATTTCATCAGACGGGTAAAAGGCTGTGGCAAGACAGTTGCCGGATTCTCCGTCGATTACTGATGCTTTGACGGAAGAACTTCCCAGATCAATTCCAAGTAATAACATAACAGATTTTTTATGTCTTTTCTCTGTGAACACCTGTGTCTCTTTTCCCAATCTGCCAACTGCGGCTGTTGAAAAAGTCTTATTAGCGGACTTTTCAACAGTCCCTAAATACAAGTAATCAGGGGCCAAAAAAGCGCTGAGAGCCACAAAGGATAAATATAAGCTTTTTACAGGTGATGGCTGAGTCAAATTGTAAAAATTTGTTTTAATTTACCCATTGTTCCAACGGACCACTGAACATACCCCGTTAAAGGAATAAAAAGGGCCGTAATGTAATTTTTCAATTATAAATATCTTTAAGATGGGAAAATCCGAAAAACCAGTTTCCAGGAGGAAATTTATAGACACCACTATAAAAGCCTCATTGTTGTCATCAATGGCAATCAATGGAATGCCGCTCATCGTTCCTCCTGGCCTCTTCGGGAAAAATGCCCCAAGCAACAGGATCAATATAGGCCAGATAGGTTTTGGCAGGATCGCTATGACGCATGATCTTGCTGAAACACTCAAATATGATTCTGCCAGGGTAATAGCGGTTGCCGATACTGATTCCAGAAGAGCATTTAAGGGCAAGGAGTTCATTGAAAATTATTATACAACGGCAGGAAAATCCGGGTACATTGATGTAAAGACATATGGCGATTACAGGGACCTTCTCCTCAATCCTGACATTGATGCAGTAATCATATCCACTCCTGACCACTGGCATGCTCAGCCGGCTATTGAAGCTGCCCTGGCAGGCAAGGATATCTACCTTCAGAAACCGACCTCCCTCACAATCAAGTGAAGGAAGGCTGTTGAGTGATATTGTAAGAAGGAAAAAGGTTATCCTCCAGGTCGGCACCCAGCAGAGATCGATGCAACAGTTCAGGATTGCCGCAGAACTTGTCAGGAACGGG
Source organism: uncultured Bacteroidales bacterium (assembly GCA_963789465.1). Lineage (GTDB taxonomy): Bacteria > Bacteroidota > Bacteroidia > Bacteroidales > VadinHA17 > LD21. The sequence continues at coordinate 212,277 of CAWBLL010000009.1, read as the reverse complement.
AGAATAGGGAAGCTTGAAACTGTTAAGATAGGTCTGCCCGGTGATCCGGCAGGTCCTGAGGCAGCCAGGATGGATGTGCCAAAGAACCTGAATTATGATATGTGGCTGGGGTCAACTCCTGAAGTATATTACACGGAGATGCGGGTGCATCCTCAAAACAGCCTTACAGACCGTCCGGGATGGCTTCGCTGCGAACAGTTCGGTGCCGGTATGATAACGGGGTGGGGTCAGCACCATTTCGATTCCGCAGCCTGGGGAATGGACACGGAACTGACCGGCCCTGTGAGTATTGAAGCTGTTGCCCAGTTTCCGAAATCAGGACTCTGGAATGTCCACGGGGATTTTATGGCAAAGGCTGAATATAAGAATGGTATCACAATGCTTACCAGCGGAGGTTATCCAAATGGGGTAAGGTATGAAGGAACTGAAGGCTGGATCTTTGTTACAAGAGGCAATTACACTGCTTCCCCCAGTGACCCTGTATTAAAAACAAATAACACTAAGGCTCTTGAGGCGAGCGATCCGGGCATCCTTACCAGCCAGATTAAAGAGAACGAGATCCATCTTTATGTCAGTGATGAACAACATGGCAACTGGCTTGATTCCGTAAGATCACGCCGGGAACCTGTTTCTCCTGTGGAGAAGGGTCATCGGGCCTGCACAGTATGCCTTCTCACACATATTGCCATGAAGCTTGGAAGGAAACTTAACTGGGACCCTGACAAGGAGGTCTTTACTGACGATGAGGAAGCAAACTCTATGCTCTCACGGCAGCAGCGTTTTCCTTACGGAACTGACTATATTAAAATATAAATTCATTTTTTTCATATTATGAAAAAACTCTTCCTGATCATATCTCTCACGGTACTCACATCTTTTGCTTCTTCCCTGCATGCCACCAGGATCATTGCAGAAAAAACCGGATATAAAATTAACATATCAGTCGACGGAAGATTTTTTACGAGCTATATCTTTTCTGATGACGAAAAGTATCCCTTTTTCTATCCCGTGAACGGACCAGTATCGGGCAGTTCGGTTACTTCAATGCGCAATGCTCTATATCCTCATCACAGCTCCCTGTTTTTTGGGTGTGACATGGTTAACGGAGGCAACTACTGGCAGGAGGGCCTCGAAAGGGGAAGGATTGTCTCGCTGAATGCAAGTATAGCCACGCAAGGCAGTGACACGGTTATAATAACCGACGAGTGTATATGGCGCAGACCGGATGCGGTTCCCCCTGTCAGGGACACCAGGAAATTTATCATCACTGCACCTGATTCAGTCACCAGGCAGATAGATGTCTGGATCCGAATGGAAATGCTCACGGATGTTACAATTCTTAAGACTAACCATTCACTTTTTAGTGTAAGGATGGCTGCTGATCTTTCAGTACTGAACGGAGGTTCTATGATAAATGCCGAAGGCTTTGGGAATGAAGAAGGAACATTTGGAAAATCATCCGCATGGATCGATTGTTCAGGTAAGAGGGGAAGCGGAACGGAAGGACTGGCTATCCTCCAGCATCCATCAAATCCCTGGTTTCCATCTCCGTGGTTTACCCGCGATTATGGTTTTATGTCACCGACACCAATGTACTGGCCGGCAAACGGAACAGATCTGTTTCTTAAGAAAGGAACTACCTTAAATCTGCGCTACAGGGTTATCGTTCATGCAGGAGATCACATTCAGACTAAAATTGCGGAAGCATACAGCAGATATAAAAGCGAATAAACCATCACTGCTAATGTCTCATCCAAATGTTACTTCTCCCCGCGGAAAGGAGGAATAATTACTCATCTGTAAATTAGTTATATAATATCACCTCTCACCGTGAGAGCCCAGGAGCGTTTCAGGATTTTCTCTCACTTACTTCCCGGAAGGAGCACTCTTTCATGCTGCAAAGGCTGCAGGTGGACTTGTTATACCGGACTTTTTCTCCTAAGCCTATGATACCGCTGATCGATTTTACAGGATCCATCAAAGCGGAGGCTGTCAGCCTGATCCCACAGAAATTATCAGGAAACAGCCTGAAAAGCTTGTGCTGTTCCGAAACATCCCAGCCGCAGTATCCGGGACAGTACCTGTTTGTAATTTTTTTGCCTTGTGATATAGCTGCTTCTTCAACTCTTCGTTGAAGGGCATCTGCAGCTGCATCGACCGCCATGCTGCCGATGATATCATATATATATCCTTTCACAGGATCACCTTCAGCCATTGACTGCCTCGTTCTCAGCCCAATCTCTTCTCCGGCGGTACACAGAAAGACTGCCAGGGAATCTGCTTCCCCAAGCTGCCCATAGACAATTTTATTTATCAGAAAATTTACATTATTGATATCCAGTGACCTGTCAGATTTTACAAATTCAATATCGTCGTAAATTTTATATTCTGCTCTTATATTCCTGAATAAATCGGGTTCGCTTAATATCTCTTCCACAACGATATTGACAATCTGACGGTCAGCACCTTCACCATAACCCAGTACAGTGCCAATCTGATCCATATCCAACCGGAGATCGTTAAAATCTATCTGCAAAGTAGAGTGTGTCATAATCTCATTCCAGTCCGCTTTCCCTTACAAGTCTTTCTACTATAGCCTCCCATCCAAGGGTCATTATATGAATGCCTTTGACGCCCTGTTTTCTTTTCACCTTGTCAATAAATTCAAGTGCTATCTGGACTCCGGTTTCCGGAGCTGATTCTCCGGCTTTTTCCATTCTTGTCAGGATGTCAGCCGGTAATCTTACACCAGGTACCTTTGTATGAAGATATTCTGCAACTTTATAACTCTTCAGAGGTGCCAATCCAATAAGTATAGATACCTTATTCAATACATTTCTTTTATCCAGTTCCTCAAGCCAGGGGTCGAGCCTGTCGGCTTCGAAAATCAGGTTGGTCTGGAAAAACTGCGCACCAGCGTTAATTTTTTTCTGATCCTTTATAGCCTGCAGCAGCGGATCTGAAGCAAAAGGTGAAGTAGCTGCTCCCAGAAAAAGCTTTGGACCTTCCTTCATCTTCCTGCCATCGAGGTAGATCCCTTCATCTCTCATACGTCTCAGTATCCATAGCATCTGTACCGAGTCTATATCGATCATGTTCATTGAACCGGCCGGGGAAGGTCCCACCACAGGATTATCGCCGGAAATGCAAAGCACATTCCGTATTCCCATATCATTAAGTCCGACAACATCACCCTGCAATCCGCAACGTGTGGTATCCCGGGAAGCTATCTGCAATATTGGTTCAGCTCCCAGCCGAAGGGCTGCATTACAGCATGCCATGCTGGACATTTTTGGACGGGCCGATGAAGAATCAGTAAAGTTAATAGCTGTTACATAGGGTTTTACAAGCTCAATATCTCTTTTCAACTTGCCCGTGGCAGTTCCGACAGGTGGCGTCACCTCTGTAGCCACAACAAACTTACTGCTTCTGAGCCGCCGTTCAAGTTCTGATACAGGCTCACTCTCAACCGGGGCATGATAATCCGGGTCCCCCTGCCACCAGTCAGGCTGGCGTATGGTTTTAAAAACACTGTCCCAAATCTCATTCTTTTTTGCCTTATCCTTTGAGAGCATGCCTGTTATAAATTTACCGGCACCTGTCTTTCTTACATGTCTTACAACATCTCCCCAGGTTTCAGTCCCAACCTTTTGCCAGTCGAGCGGTGGCAGGATCTCCAGGAGTGTTTCCGTTCTGCCCGTCTTAAGCGCCCTTTTATAAATTGCATACCATACACATTTGCGCGTCTCATCTATATAGCAGTTCTTTTCCGGGGTCACTCCTCCGCATGGTCCGTTTCTCATCCCCTTTGGACATTCCATTGGACAAATGAATGCCGTTTCCTGAAGCAGACAATTACCGCACATACGACATCCAAACAGAGGTCCTTTTACGAGAAGCTCCGTTTTTGCCAATATCCTCCGGCTGAACTTCTCCCGCTTGAATGGATAAAAGGCTGGTTGCCATCTTCTGGCTGGTTTTATACCAGACATATTTCTCTTTGATTAAATAATAGTGAGAATTTGCTTTAATATCCGCCTGCCTGCGAAATCTCAACAAATCTTATTGCATAATCATCTCTTCCCAGTATCAGGTCGGAAGCTCTGACGGTTGTGGCAATTTTCTCAGGATTGGCAATGGGACATGTGAGTCCGTTCATAATGGATAATGCCATATATACTGAGTTCAGGACCTCCCGGTCAGGTAATCCGAAAGAAATATTACTAGCCCCCTGGGTTATATTAAGTCCAAGTTTTTTGCGGACAAGTCTGATTGTTTCAAGAGACACCAGACAGGCTTGTGGATCTGCACTCACAGCCATTGCCAGGGGATCAACTATCACATCTTCCTCTCTGATTCCGATCTTAACAGCCCTTTCAAGAATCTTTTCCGCAATGGATAATCTTTTCTCCGGATCATTTGTGATCCCGCTTTCATCCATTGCCAGGGCAATTATTGCGGCACCATACTCCCTGGCAATAGGGAGTAATGCATTCATTGATCTCTCTTCACCGTTAACGGAGTTTATCAGGCATTTGCCTCCTGCGACTTTGAGAGCCGCTTCAATAGCCTTTGGATTAGGTGAATCGAGACAGAGAGGAATGTCAAATTTCCCTTTTATGGCCAGCACTGTTTCAGGCAGCAACTTAACATCATCGACTCCCGGGAATCCCACATTTATATCCAGAATATCCGCTGATGCCCTGATCTGAATCCCGGCCAGTTCCAGGACGTAATCAAAATCACCCGCCTGCAGGGTGGAGACAAGCTTTTTTCTCCTTGTCGGATTAATACATTCCCCAATAATCATAACAGGGCCGTCAGTATCAATAATGACTTCCCTGCTATTTCCACGAAGTATAGTCTTCATTATTTAAGCTGTATTCGGCTAGGCCACCAGTGTCTTTAAATAATTGACAGCGCCTTGCGGATCCGGTGAATAGAAATCGGCTCCGATCTTTTCACAATATTCATTGGTTACCGGAGCACCGCCTATGAGAATCTTCGAGGATGCGTGTTTCTCCTTAATGGCAGAAACCGTTTTTTTCATATTCTCCATCGTTGTTGTCAGTAAAGCGGATAATCCTACAACGGCACCCGGGTTTGCCTCCAGTGCACTGAGAAACTTTTCAGTACTTACATCCACTCCCAGATCGATTACTTCCCATCCTCCACCTTCTATCATCATGGCAACCAAATTTTTGCCTATATCATGAAGGTCACCTGCTACAGTGCCGACAATGAATTTTCCTTTACGCTTTGTTTCACCCGACTGGAAAAATGGTTTGAGATGCATCATTGCACTGTTCATAGCCTTGGCAGCCATAAGCATCTGAGGAACATAAATCTCTTTCCTTGTAAATTTTTCACCAACTCTGCCCATTGCAGGGACCAGGGCGTTCTCCAGAATTTCGTCAGGCTTTACTCCCTCTTCAAGAGCCCTCTTTGCCAACTCGTCCGCGCCATCCTGGTCTTTCATGTTCGGCGGGTAGGGTGATACTTTGTTAATTTTGCCAAATTCTACACAAAGAGCGATTTTTTCAAGAATATCATTCATAATTTTATCAGTTTAAGAAGAATTTTAGCAGAAATGACAGTATGTGCCAATTCTGTACTCAAAATAAATCAATTTATTTTGTTTGCAGCCAAATTTATACAAATATTTATGTCATATACATATCTTACTAATATTTTTTGCATTAGCCCGGCATTATTCTTCAACGGGAATGATTTGCCCCCATAGTGGAACATTGAGTATAATCCAACAAGAATCTCTGATCTGAAAAAATTAAATTATCGTACCGGAATGGCTGTTTAGTCAGAATTCTCTTTGACTTTTCAGAAATCTTGCCCGGCAAGAGTGTTCTGATTGCAGTAAGATAAGGGACATCATTCAGCCAATTCATTGCAAGTCAGAAGAGGATTTTCATTTTATCCGGCTCGTTGCTTTCGTTTAACCGATACTTATTTACGTATGGGCAAAAACAATATTATCTTTGCTATTGAAAAAAGACCTCCTGGCATAAAAAAGAGAAAACTATCATAAATAAAAAATTATTTAATTATGAAATCTGCAATTCTATTCCTTTTCAGCTTTATTTTCAGTCTTGCCTCCGCTCAGAATGTTGGTATTTTCAACTACAATGCGGATATCGGCAATCCCATGAAAGCAGGTTCCGCAATTTATAATACAGCCGACCAAAGCTATAATATAAAAGGAGGAGGCTACAACATATGGTTTGAAAGGGATGAGTTTCATTACCTGTACAATAAAATCAAAGGGGACTTTATCCTGACTGCCAATTTTGAGTTCGTAGGAAAAGGAACGAACCCTCACAGGAAAACCGGCTGGATGGTAAGAGCCACTACAAGCGATAAATCGCCCCATATTACTGCGACGCTTCATGGTGACGGCCTGACCGTTCTGCAATGGAGGGTAGCGGAAGGTGCAGCAATGAGAGATCCGGAGGATGAACTTTTCGCCGACACTTCATGGTATAATATTATTCAGGTTGAAAGGTCCGGAAATACAATTACAATGCGCGCTGCACACACTGGAGAGCCTTTCCATACTATAGGTTCGCATGTCATGGAAAACCTTCCCGACGAAGTTCTTGCAGGCTTGTTTGTATGTTCTCATGATCCTGCGATTGTTGAGGAAGCCAGGGTGTGGAATGTAAGAATTGACAAACCGGTTAGCGATAATTATGATCCTGAAAAATCAGGATACCTGGGCTGCAGGCTGGAAACAATGAATGTATTCAATGGTAAGAGAAAGGAGATTTTTGAAAAGCCAGGAAGGTTTGAAGCTCCAAACTGGATGCCTGACGGGAAAAAACTACTCTTCAACATGGATGGACTGCTTTACAAGATACCTGTAGAGGGTGGTGCCCTCGAGAAACTCAATACCGGCTCTGCCACCAGGAACAACAATGACCACGGGATCTCGTTTGATGGAAAGCTTCTTGCAATAAGCTGTCACAGGGATGGGATGCCGGGCGGCGGATCGACAGTCTATGTTTTGCCTGTAACGGGAGGAGAGCCAAAAATGGTTACCGAAAATACACCCTCGTATTTCCACGGATGGGCACCTAACAACAAAGAGTTAGTGTATGTTGCCCAGCGAAACGGTGTACCGATCTATAATATCTACAGGAATTCCATAAATGGGGGGAAAGAGGTCGCACTGACAAATAACAAGGCGGGGGAGCATGTTGATGGTTGCGAATATTCACCTGACGGAAAATATATTTATTACAATGGCAGTCACACGGGAACAATGCAATTATGGCGGATGAAACCCGACGGCTCAGGCAGGGAACAACTTACCAATGACAAATACAATAACTGGTTTCCTCATATCTCTCCGGATGGTAAATGGATTGCCTTCATTTCATTCGGGCCTGAAGTTAGTCCAAATGATCATCCCTCATATAAAAGGGTAATGCTAAGACTTATGCCTGTTACCGGTGGAGAGCCAAAAACGATCGCATATCTCTATGGCGGTCAGGGAACTATCAATGTACCATCATGGTCTCCCGACAGTAAACAGATTGCATTCGTGAGCAATTCGGGAAAATAAAATATTAAAATATTTCTTCACTACGATTACGATGCGTCTATTTTAATCAATCTGTCACACAGATCTTTAAGCCCCTCCATGGTGTCACCTCCAGGCTGTTCTATGGTTGTCCATCCGTTGTAACCGATTGCATCGAATGCTTCCATGACAGCAGGCCAGTTGACATCGCCTTCGAGGAGCTTGACATTAAAACCGGCTCCTTTACCCTGCTTATCGGCTAACTTACGGCTGTATTCCTTGATATGAACTTTCGCAATGCGCTTTCCAAGAATTCTTATCCACTGTTCAGGCCATCCATATGCCAGGACATTTCCGCAATCGAAATAAAAGCCAACACTGGGGCTGTTGAACTGGTCGACATAAGATGCTGCTTCCATTGGACTTAGCAGAAAATTGTTCCAGACATTTTCCAGGGCAATTCTTACTTTCAGCTTCTCAGCCATTGGAATAACCTTTTTGATTTCTTCAATACATCTGTTCCAGCACTGGTCATATGAGACAGTCTCTGTAACCTTGCCGGGAACAAGCAATATTGTATCTGCACCGTAGGTATTTGCATCTTCGAGGGTAACCTTCAGCGCTTCCAATCCAAGCTCTCTGATTTTGGGATCGGGATCAGAGAGTGGATATTTCCAGTGCCGTTCACCGCAAACGCTATAAACAGCCATTCCTGTGGCATCTCGGGCCGCAAGCACCTCTTTTCTGCTGAGATGGCTCATAGGTTCAACTCCTTCGAATCCGGCCTCCCTGGCAGCCTGGAATTTCTCCATTATGGTTTCTCCCGTTCCGATGCTTCCCCACATTATTCCTTTTTTCATAGTCCTGGCAGAAGGCAGAATAGTTTCGGACATTCCCTGCAAAGGCAGGGCAGACATCATCGCAGATGCCATAAAAGCATTTTTTGAAAATTGTCTCCTGTTCATATTTTAAACTTTAATGATTTACCTTAACAAAGTTCCATGGCATCAGACTTCAGGAGCAGTACCGATAACCGGAACTGTTTCAGGGATTCCGGGCACAGGACCAAAAGCATAGGTTTTGGGGCCCAGGTAGAGATCGGAATTCATCAGCTCCTCCCAGGTAACATCTTTGCCGGTATAGGCTGAAATCCGCCCCATAATTGTAATAAGCGTGGAGTTCACCTGTGCTTCGGCATCATTCACTATATTGCCTGTCCTGATCCCTGTAACCAGGTTAATATGTTCCTGCACATAAGGATCCTTCACCTTCCAGGTAAGGTCTTCTGAGCCTTCCTCAGGATAAGGATATTTCCATATCTCCTCTCCTTTCAGGTTATAAAGGGTGCCCTTTGCATCTGCAAAACCATCGGTGCATGTTATCAACTGTCTTGTAAGATTGCTGCATCCGGTTATCTGTCTTGCAGCACAATGTGTTTGCATACCATTGTCATATACATATTCCACGCTGAAAAAGTCATACTGGTCACCGGTTACCCTTCGCTGTCTGCCACCCCAGGCCATTGCCTTTACAGGGTTCTTTCCGAGATACCAGTTCATGACATCTATCTCATGAATGAATTGTTCAACTATATGATCTCCGGAAAGCCAGCAGAAATTTGCCCAGTTCCTAAGCATGTATTCCATATCCGACCAGCCTGGCTGTCTTTTTATAACCCACAATGATCCTCCGTTACGTATGATATGTGCACTCACTATATCTCCAATTTCACCGCTTGCCACCCTTCTCTGGGTTTCCATAAAGTCCTTCTGCACTCTTCTGATAGTTCCGCTTATCATGCAAAGGCCACTTTGTTTTGCCCGTTCAGCTGATACCATTACCGACCTTGCTCCCACGGGATCCACTGCGATCGGCTTCTCCATAAAGATATGCTTCCCTGCCTTGACTGAAGCTTCGATATGCTGTGGACGGAAATGGGGTGGTGTACAAAGCAGTACTAAATCAATACCTGAATCGAGCACCTTCTCATAACTGTCAAACCCCAGGAAACAGTTTTCATCTGCGATTTCGACATTCTTCTGCGTTTTCAGCTCTGCCCTGCACTTATCAAGGCGATCCTGAAAAACATCGCCAAGGGCAACAATCTGCAGATTGGGACCTGCATCCAGGAAGTTTATTGCCGCACCGGTTCCCCTGCCGCCGCAACCCACAAGCCCGGCTTTCAGCACCTTTCCATCCGGCGCCTGATTAAGCAGTTCCGGAAGCTTAATAACTTTCTTCCCTGAATTTCCATTACTACAGGAAGTCAGAAGTTGTGCGGCACCTATTGTCCCGATTGCAGCCATCGCTGAATTCGATAGAAATCTGCGACGACTCTGGTCTGTTTTATTTGTCATAATAGATTTATTAAAAAAGATATCTCATTATAAATACTGATATCTCATAAAAATATGAAAAAGAGTTTGAATCAGACCACTTTTAACAATATTTCACCTTTCAGGCAATTGTCTTTTTGTTTGAAAGGAGCAGCATATTAAAAAAAAATATTAATTTTATTAAAGGAAACATGCAGCAGTTATGCGTTTGCGATTATATACAACTATTTCAGTATTCATTTTCTTTATCCTCTATTGCTTTACTGAAATCGGAGTACTTATTGTTTTGATCTTTGCCGCACTTAAAATGAGGAAACCGGTCAATCGCCTTTGCCAGTTATGGGCCAAGTCTGTTTTTCTCATAACAGGTAAAAAATTTAAGATCACCGGGTTGGAATATATCAGGAAAGTGGCGCCTTTTCACCTGGATGGAGAACGATATTTTTCCTATAATTTTGATGTCGGTCTCAATTCTGCCGGACCAATGATAATTTATAATCCACATGGACCGCATTTCTTCAGAACATAAAGAGCCTGGGAAAGAGTATACTGCATTTTTTGATCTCGACCTCACTCTGACGGGGGCGATCAGCGGAAATGCTCTTGTAAGGACGGCATGGAAAAAGGGGCTTATTTCATGGCGGGAGCTCATCACCGGTTTTCTTTTTTATTTGCTGTACAGGCTGCGGCTTCGAGATCCTCTTAGAATTATCGGGGATATGGTCAGCTGGGTACGGGGCAAGACTGAAACTGAATTGAAAGAACTCTGTGCTTCAGTATTCAATGAAGTATTACTCCCTTCACTGTTCATCGATGCCATTAAGGAGATAAGCTTCCATAAGGACAGAAATGCCAGGGTGATTATCCTCTCTTCAGCCCTGGATTACCTCTGCAGGGCTATATCAGAAAACCTGGGCATTGATGGATATATCTGTTCCTCTCTGGAGGCTTCCGGCGGATTTCTGACAGGACGGCCGGCAGGAAGACTTTGCTTTGGGGAAGAGAAGTTAAACAGGCTGAACGGATATTGTATCACAAGAAATATTGATAAATCTACTTCATGGTTTTACAGCGATTCAATATCCGATCTTCCTGTCCTTAATTCTGTAGGCAATCCTGTGTGTGTCAATCCCGACAGGAGGCTAAACAGAGAGGCCACAAAGAGAGGCTGGAAAATTCTCCACTGGGAAAATTAGTTCACCTCAAGCACCTGCCAACCGGGAATCTGCGGAAATTTTGCATGAGGCTCAGCCTGATACCAGAAGCATGTTGAAGAAATGTCAGATTTCTGTTTCAGATATCTCCCGTCAAGGTGCCAGCCAAGATCCTGAAGTGTTATTTTAAGGCCCGATTCGAATCGAACCGGATCCATAATATGCCATCTGTAAAGCCCGAAACGCTGCATAACATTATAGTGGCCATCACCCCTGATAACCTGGTGAAGCCCTGAATAAGGTGTGCAGAATTCAGTATAGTTTGTTTCCTCGACTCCTGCCGCATTTGATTTCCTTGTATCAAAATCGTAAGACCCGCAGAAATAATCTTCTGTGCCTGTCCCGCAGATGGTAGGAAATTTTGTATCTCCGTCAAGATAGAATTTTATTTCTCCTTCTCCCCACCAGCCATTGTTATTAACCCCGAGGGCAAGATAAACCCCAACATACTGACCTTTCCCCTTAATGCCATCAACTATGGTATGAACAGATGTCTCATCAGGATTTGCACGGCGGAACTGGGCATGAAAATAACCTGCATCGGATGGCACCTCGGTTAAAGTGTAATCGATCTGATAATACAAGGTCATCGGATGAGCATCATTAATGTTTTCCATCGTTATCCGGCATTTTTTTCTGAAAGGCATTACCCAGTATGAATTAAAAGCGCTTCCGGGATTTACGCATATCGCAGCAGAAACGAGCGGAGAATACTTATTCCAACCCATACCGAAGAAATCACCAACAGGGCATTCCACCGATGGTTCTGTCTCATCATCCCAGTATATGCGAAGGATAGAGAACCGCCAGTTTCCCGTTGGAGTCATCCAGATATGCTGTATGGCCCCGGGGCCATCAATCAAAGCCATTGTAAATGTTTCACCTGGATTAATTTTCACAAATGGGTTTACCTTCCAGCCCTGTCCAAGATCACGAGCTGCATAGGCTGCATTCGCCACGTTCGGTTTCTCTTTTTCAGCAGGATCTGACATGCCAGCTTTCCCTTTTTCTCCTGAGAAGTTTTCAGGACTGATCGACCTGGTTTTGGCATCGGATAGTCTGAATAGATTTCCCATGTTCATATCCAGCCCGTTAAACTTATTCTGAGCTTCCAGAACAAAAGGAATAAAAAGGATTATTAAAGCAATAGTTTGAATTTTTTTCATTTGGGTTGATTTTTAGGATTTCAAATGCAAGATAATCCTAAAAATATAAACCCAAAATTTAATTCAGGATAAACATTTGTTGTAAAAAGATAAAATTTCTGCCGGGAGTTAAACTAAAGGCAAGTTGTACTCAGAAGATGTATCTCACAGATAATCCAAAATCCGCCCAGAATCCGTTATATCCTATTATATTAAATGTAGGCTTAATATCCAGGCCCAGATTAACAGGAGCTTCCTTGAAAGAGTATTCAAATCCGATAATCCCGTCAATTCCAAGCACATCAGTGGTTGGTCCCGGTTCGCCCCATTCCACATAACTACCATTGTAAAAGCCAATGTGGGCTCCGAATCCATAAAACCATCTCAGACGGTCAGTATCAAATGCCTGGTAATGCTTTTCATATAATCCTGTGATATCGAAACCATGCCACTTTGTAGTGATCATGCCTTCAATAGCGCTCCTGTCATTCATAAAATGCTTGATTGTAAAACCGTTTCCTGTCCCGAACCTGAAACCAATGCCAGTATTATAATCCTGTGCCTGTGACAGAGAAACAATGACAGTTGTCAGAACGATAGTGAGAAAAACCCTCTTCATAAAAGAATTCTTTAAAATATTTGTCCAAATCTGAAATATTATCTGTTATAAACGCAAAGAGATTACCTGTTCGTATAGACTTGTTTAAAAACTCAGATTTATACTTGTAAGAAAATTTATGTTCCTTATGATATTATAAATATAAGCAGCAGGCAGGAAGGGGTCGGACCGGTGGTGAAGATATTTTTGAAATCAGGCGAGTTGAATAAAAATTAAATGTGGTTTTTCCGACACTCAAACATATTTTTTGACACTGCTATTAAGCTGGTAATAATGAACTTGCGTGGTTAATCTATAATGATGATAAATAGCATAGGTTTGTTAACTAATTAACAATATTATCCTATTACTTTTGGCCGGAAGCTTAGCCTGGTTTATATTTGTCCGGAAATTGGGGAAAACAGGTTTTATAAAAAAAAATGAATTATGAAAAAAATGAATTATGTGATTATGGTGGTGGTGATTTTGATTCTGCTGAATTCCTGCACCAAAAGCAGCAATAATGTTATGCTTGACACCAAAAGCGTGACACTCTCTATGGGGGCGACATATGCAAATGATATATATTACAACCTCAGTGACGGATTGATGACCTCAGTGCCTCGTAATAACTGGGATATAGCTTTCTCTGTCTCACCAAGGGAAGCGGCAATCCTTACAAACACGACTTCAGGTGTCGTACTGAAAGCATATCCTGTATCAGCCGGATGGAACTGGACAGATGCCATTGATACTGCCGGTTACCACAGCTGGACCACCCTTAACAATTCCGACACAACATGGACAGAAGGAGCTTTCAATGCAAATGCCACCGGTCATCCGAATTACGGGTGGGGAGAATATGACCTTAATACCCATAATCTTACAGGCGTGGAGTTATATATCATCCAGACCAGGGCCGGATCCTATAAGAAAATCTGGATAATGGAAAAATTATCAGCCCTGCAGAAATATACCTTCATCTATTCTGATCTCGATGGATCAAATGAACAAACTGTAAATCTGGATCTTGCCGGAAGCACTAAAAATTTTGTATATTATTCGCTGGATACGGATCAGGAGGTCGACAGGGAACCTGAGAACACCAAGTGGGATCTTCTCTTTACAAAGTATATCGATAATAGTATTAATTACCCTGTAACAGGCGTACTTCAGAATGTAGGTGTAACTGCCCTTGAGAGCACTGACACCGACCCTGCTTCAACGGCATTTCCTTCCTCCGGGTTCATGACAAGCATCTCCACAATAGGATCCGACTGGAAAATAGTTGATATGCAGACCTATCAGTACACAATAGACGACACCAGGGTCTTTTTTGTGAAGGATCTCAATGACAATGTATACAGAATCAAATTCAACACATTCGAAGGGTCAACAACCGGGAACCTCACATTCGATGTTTCAGTATTGAAATGATCCTCCTGAAATTCAGGGACTATTAACAATTCAGTCCTGATTGGAATCCCTGTGGGTTTAATAACACAGGGAAAGATTTTTAATAATATTATAATTAATGGCATCATTGAGAATTAATAAAAAATTCCTCTGTAAAAAATATGTTGTCGCCTTTGCATTATTGACAATGATGATGTCAGGGTTATATTCCCAGTCATCGCAGGTGAGATTTACCGATGCCAAAAGCAGTCAGCCGGTATCTTTTGCAACTGTCCTGTTCATTGATCTGACTACCAGAACTGAATATTTCAGGGTGTCGGACGAAAAAGGAGTGGTTGTCAATCCATGTAAAAACAGGTCAGTAATTAAAATATCGTGCATCGGTTATACAGCCCTGACAGATACCATCAGCGTCGGAAAATCATACGATCTGACCATGATGCCCACTGTCTTTTCACTCGATGAGGTTGTTGTCACAGGAAGTTTCAGGCCCCAGAGAGCTGACAAGTCCATATACAATATCAAGGTTGTTGGTCAGAAGAAGATCGAAGAACAGGGAGCCAATAATCTGAAGGATCTGCTCACAAATCAGGTAAATCTGAGCATAACCCAGGATCCTGCCCTCGGAAGCAGTCTCAAGATAAAGGGACTGACAGGGAACAATGTCAAGATCCTGGTAGATGGAGTTCCTGTTATCGGTCGGATGGGTGGAAATATTGATCTCACACAGCTTAACCTCTACAATGTAGACCATGTGGAAATGGTCGAGGGACCAATGTCTGTAATTTATGGAAGCGATGCCCTGGCCGGTGCAATCAACATCATCACAAAGGAGAACAAGAATTCCAATTTTGGACTGACAACAAATGCCTATTATGAGACCGTTGGCACATATAATATTGACGGGAATGTTAATTTCAGGAAAAAGAGGCACAGTATTTCCCTTTCAGCCGGCCGGAATTTTTTCGATGGATTCTCAACCGATAGTCTCCGTTCCCAGGCGTGGAAACCTAAAGAACAGTATAATGGCGATCTCTATTATATGTACTCCCACGACAGGGCTAAGATTAAATATCAGATCTCGTACATGCATGAAAAACTCTGGGACAGGGGAAATCTGCTTGAACCTAGGTATTACACTGCTTTTGACAGCTGGTTCTATTCAACAAGACTCAATAACCGGCTTGACTATGACAGGACTCTTACAAATGGTTTGTCAATAAAAATGCTGGCCTCCTACTCTCTTTACCAGCGACGTAAAATAACCTATCTGAAAGATCTTTCCACACTCGATCAGGTACTTTCCCCAAACGAATCGGACCACGACACCACTGACTTCAATGCATTCGTCTACCGCTTTGTGCTTGGACAGGAAGATCCTTCCAGAGTACTGAATTACTCTGTAGGACTGGATCTTAACCATGAGACAGGCACCGGGAAACGCATTGTTGACAACAAGCAGGCAATAGGAGATTATGCTTTGTTTGCAAGCATGAAATACAGCCCTTCAAAAAAAATCAGCTTCCAGCCGGGGTTGAGATTTGCCTATAATACAAGTTTCAACGTACCTCCCGTACCTTCGGTCAACCTCAAATGGGTGCCATCCGGCAGACTTACTGTAAGAGGATCCTATGCCAGGGGTTACAGGGCGCCCACACTTAAAGAGCTCTATATTTATTTCGTAGACGTCAATCACAACATTCAGCCAAATCCTGATCTGGAGCCTGAATATGGTCATAATTTCGATCTCTCGATGTCGTACAATACTGAAAGAGAAAAGAAAATACACTATTCAGGTATCGATTTTGGTGTTTTCTATAATAATATGCACAATATTATCCAACTGGCTCTCAGGAATAATATTGGAGCAAGCGGGGCATATCAGTATATCAATGTACTCAATTACAATACGCTGGGATACCAGGCCACATTTACCTATGAATTTTACCAGCATCTTGAAGTGGCTCTTGGCCTGGGTCATACGGGAACCTATTTTTCCTTTGCAGAAAAGAGTTCCGGTCTCAGCGATTATAAATATTCAGGAGACATAAACACAAATATCGGATGGTCAATTCCTGCCGCAAAACTGAAAATTTCAGCATTTTACAAGTACACCGGAAGATCCTGGCTCTTTACCATTGATGAAAATAATAATGTGAGTACAGGTCAGATGGCGGCATATCACAATCTCGACTTTACTATTCTGAGAAAGTTTTTTTCGAACAGCCTGGCTGTATCGACAGGGGTCAAAAATGTTTTCAATAATACCAATATTGATATTACCGGGAATGCTTCCACAGGTGTGCATACCTCCGGAGATGGAAATAGTCCCGTAAATTATGGCCGCCTTTACTTCCTTAAATTATCATATACCATTCTAAAGTGAAATATTACAGAATCATATATCCATTCACATTGTTGCTGTTGCTGCTACTTACGGGTTGTTTCCCCGAGGATAAGCGCGTTGTGCCCCTTGACATAGAAATAGTTGAGATCCCCTACTCCATGTACGACACTCAGATATGGTTCAGCCTCAACAGCATGTCAGTAGTTTCACATAATTCATTTTTGGACTGGGACCTGGGATTTGAATCAAATGGAACCGGGCATCATATCATCCTGAACACCTCCCGGTTTATGCATGCCGGAAATACCGGCTCTTCTGATTTTTCAGGTATCACAACCAACATTTGCGATACAATGGTCTATGACGATTCGGATGGTGATCTTAATAAGACAGCTATCGGAAACTGGGCTGACTTTTCCGATCCACTGACTCCTCTCTTTCCAAAAAATGTCTATGTTATAGATCTTGGTACCGATAATAATGGCGTTTCCTATGGATACAGGAAGGTCACTTTCAACAGTTATGAAAACAATATTTATTCAATTCGTTTCAGCAATCTTGACGGATCAGATGAGCACACTTTCGATATAGCTGCCGACCCTGAACGAAGCTTTACCCTTTTCTCTTTTTCCAATGGGGGAAGTATTAGTCCTGCTCGTCCGGCAGACAGCGACTGGGATCTCTGCTTTACCCAATACTCAACTATACTTTTTGATGATAATAATGTAGCAACACCCTATCTTGTCAGGGGAGTATATATTAATATGAACGGAACAACGGCAGCGCACGATACCATTAATTCCTTCGGTAATATTTCCTCGGCTAACATTCCCGACTACACCTTTTCAGGTGCTCAGGACATTATCGGCTATGAATGGAAAGACTATAAAAATGATTCGTATAAAATAAATCCTGACATTTTTTATGTAATTAGAGACCAGCTGGGCGACTATTATAAACTGAAGTTCACCGGATTTTACAATGAGTCCGGGGAACGAGGATTTCCTTCGTTTCAGTGCATCAGGCTGGCTAAGTAAGAAGCATCTGATTATCGGCAAGACATCCTTTCAAATACACAGACTCCCTCCCTCCTCTTGAAAATCCTCCGTTCATTCTAGCGGTTCCCGTTTTCAAGAACATATGGAGTAACCTGGTAGACACAATAGTTAAGCCAGTTTGAGAAAAGCAGGTTGGCGTGACTTCTCCATCTGACCATGGGAGCCTTCTCAGGATCGTTATTCAGATAATAATTTTTTGGGATATTAATATCCAGACCCTTATTTATATCCCTGTCATATTCAGATTTTAGCGTAAGAGGATCGTATTCAGAATGGCCAGTGATAAAAACTTTCTTATTGTCCCTGGAAGAAACGAGGTATACGCCTGCTTCATCCGAATATGCAAGGATATCAAGATCAGGCACTTTTTCAATATCCTCTTTTCTTACCTCGGTATATCTTGAATGCGGAGCAAGAAATTCATCGTCAAACCCCCTGGTGAGCTGGTTTATCTTATTATAGACTTTATGATTAAAGACTCCGAACATTTTTTCCTTCATCATATATTTCGGAATTCCGTAATGATGGTATAATCCGGCCTGTGATGCCCAGCAAATGAACAATGTTGAAGTGACATGCTCATCAGCCCAGTCCATGATCCTGACCATCTCCTCCCAATAGTCCACTTCTTCAAATTCAAGATGTTCAATCGGTGCCCCGGTAATTATCAAACCATCATATTTATGATGCGAAACATCGTCGAATGTCTGATAGAATGAGTCCAGATGCTCCTTTGGTGTATTCTTGGAAAGATGCATCTTTGTATAAATCAGTGTAATATTAATCTGCAAAGGTGTATTGGAGAGAAGTCTAAGTATCTGTGTCTCAGTAGTGATTTTTACAGGCATCAGATTCAGAAGCAGAATTTTCAAAGGTCTTATATCCTGATGAATTGCCCTGGTCTCCTTCATCACAAAAATATTCTCATCCTCGAGAATCCTCACTGCAGGCAGATTATCGGAAATATTTAGTGGCATACTACTGGCGTTAAAAGTTAATTATCATGAATTCACAAAGGGAATCCCCTTTTAATAAGGAACAAAGATAATTGATTAGTGATAATGTTTTAAGGAGTGTTGCAAAGATTATAAAACGACTGACCATATTGATCAGGCTTTCTGACCGTACAACCCCGATTTCAGGTCGGTTAATTGTTGATTGTGGCCAGGGTTCTCAAAAGCGCTGCAGCCCATGTGAAGATGTTATATCTTACCACGATCAGCCGCATCTGCTTCATTCTCTGATTTTGTTCTTCGGCTGTCATCTCCAGAGCCAGTTTGATGGCATCTGCCGATCTCTCAATATCATAAGGGTTTATGATTATTGCTCCCTGGAGCTCTCTTGCTGCGCCGGCAAAACGGCTAAGGATCAGAGAACCGTCATTATTATGCCTGGTAGCAATATACTCTTTGGCAACCAGGTTCATGCCGTCATGCAGGGATGTAACCATGCAAAAATTCGCAGCCGAATAAAATGGGGCTATCTCTTCATGGCTATGATGCCTCTTCAGAAGCAGGATTGCTTTCCAGCTTCTGGCCTTGAATTTCAGATTTATCCTGATTGCTTCATTCTCCACTGCAGTCACCATATCTGAATAGCTTTTCAAAAGTGTCCGGCTGGGTGCGCCTATCTGGACAAATGTAAATTTACCCACATACGAAGGATTCTTATCCAGGAACCGTTCAATGGCCAGAAATTTTTCTATAATACC
The DNA here is from genome assembly GCA_963789465.1 of uncultured Bacteroidales bacterium. Classification (GTDB taxonomy): domain Bacteria; phylum Bacteroidota; class Bacteroidia; order Bacteroidales; family VadinHA17; genus LD21. The sequence goes on along the minus strand of CAWBLL010000009.1, from coordinate 192,912 downwards.
CTTAGTATAATCAATTCTGTCGACTCCAATACCGATCAGGCTGGCATTCAATCCATAGTCTGACAGCAGTTGAGCTGTTGTCATCCCGGGAGAGACCTGGTCATAATCCTTTAAGGTAAAGTCAATGCTGATTGGGAAAGGTTTTACGATTGTTGTCTGGCCTCCCATCCTTACAGAAAAATTCTCCCATAAAACCCTGGCTTCAAGAGTATTGCTTACTGTTTCAAGAAAATGATTACAATGATATTGCGTATGAAATCCTATGAGATCCGCACCAAGCATTCCATTAAGTATCTCCCGCTGCCATGGACAAATACCGAACGATTCAGGGTTTGGCCATGGAATATGCCAGAAGATCCCGACCCTTGCATTTGGCTTTTCTTTTTTTATTAGTTCCGGCAGAAGAGCAAAATGGAAATCCTGAATGAGAATAAAAGGCTGTTCCTCATTGGCAGTCTCTTCAATTACAGCCCTGGCAAAGGTTTCATTCACTTTTTTATAATGGTTCCAGTCGTCAATTCTGAATACCGGTCTCGTATGGGCAATATGGCACAGAGGCCATAGCCCCTCATTTGAAAAGCCGTAGTAGAAATGATTTTCCTCTTCCGGGGTCAGCCATAATCTTCGCAGGGTATATTTAGGTTCCTCGGGAGGAACCTGGACCTTATCGTATTTGTCAACCATCTCCCTGTCGGCATCACCTGTTCCTGCTGCTATCCACAAGCCGCTGCAGGCCTTCAGAATAGGTTCCATTGCAGTTATCATTCCGCTGGCCGGGATAATGCATTTTATCTCTTTGCCGGCATGAACATGCATATATGGTTCCCGGTTTGACACGACTATCATTTTCTTCTTCTCGAGAAGGTTTGCAACCTCTACCTTCAGTCTTTCAGGGGTCCATATGGCTTCGGAACTGGACCTGAGACGTGCTTCCTCTTCTGCAGTAGCTTTTGCTTCCTGAACTGCCCTTGCAAAATACTCAATCTCCCTGTGCAACGGGGCCAGGAAATTAACCGGTGGTTTTCTTGCTGACAAGTCAACATTCCCTGTCCTCAGCGCCTTTGCCCATAATACTACTCTGTTTATGGGATCGAAGATTCCCCAGCGTATCACCAGAACACTCACAATTGAAATCAGCAGTGCCTGAAAAAACCATCTTATGAAACTCTTAAACCATATATTACCAAGAATTTTATCAAAATAGGACGCATCGGCATAGATGATAAGCGTGTTCACCAATTTGTCATTCTTTACTACCGGATTGATGAACATATATAACTTTTCCCTGTTCACAGTGATGAAGCTGCCATCAGGAACTCCGGATTCAACTGACCGGGAGATCGATCCGAGTGAAGTGTAAATGATATTCCTGGAATAATTGTTGGTGATGATGCTGTCTCTGCCATAATAGAGGGCAATCCCGGATAAATTATAACGGGCCACGAGACTATCGGCAACCTTCTCAATATTATAACTGCCGACTTTCCCGAAGAGAAGGGTATCACTTCTCAGTAGTTCTGCAGCGACATTCCTGATCCTGACTTCAAGCTCGTTACTCAGGTTTGTCCGCTCCGAGGAGATCTGCAAAAAAGTGAACCCAAATGCGACTATTCCGACGGCAAAAATTATCGAAAATACAAGTGCAAGTGTAATTCTCATTCCGGGAATTGTTAAATAATCTCTAGAACAAAATTATCAAAGCCAATCTCACATTTTCAAAACATATTAACAATCTCTAACAAATATACCAAAAAAATGGGGGTCAATGAAATATATCCGTTACCTACTGTTAAGAAAACAGCTAAATATTCAGGATATTTCACTGATATCTTTCCAGAAATTGATTTATTATGCTGAATGAATTATCTTTCAGCAAAAAGTACTCGCAAGTATATTATGGATAACCTGAACTATGGCGTAATTGGGAATTGCAGAAGCGCAGCCCTGGTATCGGAGGAGGGGTGCATCGACTGGTGCTGTCTGCCCGACTTCGATTCACCCTCCATTTTTGCCGCAATCCTTGATAAAGACAGGGGCGGTAAATTCTGTTTTGCAGTTGATGATAAATATATCATCACTCAGAAGTACTTTTACAGGACCAATATCCTGTGCACCAGGTATACATCCGCTGATGCGATATTTGAATTGATTGACTTTATGCCGCGGTACCAGATTAGTCAAAATGAATACTATGCCCCAGCTGAGATTTACCGCTATTTAAGGCCTGTATCAGGCACGCCTTCCTTCAGGGTAATCTATAAGCCCGCCTTTAATTATGCCAGGGAAGAGACTGCACATATAAAGGAGGATAATTATATAAGGACCTATTCAAAGGTAAAACCAACTGATTGTATATTTCTCTATTCCAGCCTGGATAATGATGATATTCTGGAGTCGAATGAAATTGCTCTCACAGAACAACAATTCCTTCTGTTATCATATAATCAGAAGCTTATAGAAATTGATCTCAACAGGGTATACCTGGAATATCAACGGACAAAGGTTTACTGGCTGAATTTGACAAACCGTTCCAGGAAATACCCTAAATATAATGAAGAGATCATCAGGAGCCTTCTTTTATTGAAAATGATGTCCTTTCATTCAACAGGGGCTGTGCTTGCAGCCCTCACAACAAGTATCCCGGAAACAATAGGAGAAGTCCGCAACTGGGATTACCGTTTCTGCTGGCTAAGGGATGCCTCGATGTCTATTGAAACCTTGCTCAGAATGGGACACTACAATGCGGCACATCGTTTTCTCTACTTCATTAAGGGGATACTCAAATCAAAAGACGATACATTTCAGATCATGTATGGGATAAGAGGTGAGCGTGAGCTTATAGAAACAGAACTGGCTCATCTTTCAGGATATGAAAATTCCAAGCCTGTAAGAATTGGAAACGCAGCACATACACAGAGACAGAATGACGTCTTTGGATACCTTCTGAATGTAATTGTCCACTACTACGAATTCTTCCCCGGATCCCTGGATGAAATTGAAGACATTTGGGAGATAGTAAGAAACATCTGCAGAACCGTATCCACCCATTGGGAGAAGCCTGACAGAGGAATTTGGGAAATAAGGAGAAAAGAAAAACACTTTGTCTTTTCAAAGGTAATGAGCTGGGTAGCAATGGACCGTGCCGCCAGGATTGCCATCATGCTGAATAAGCATTATTATGCCGAAACATGGCGGAGTATTGCAGATGATATCAGGACAGAAGTATTCAGAAATGGATGGAATGAGGATCTCCAGACATTTACCCAGACATACGGATATCCTGATCTGGACGCCTCTTTACTTCTGATGGCTGAGTACGGCTTTATTGAAGATAAGGATCCAAAATATATAAAAACAGTAATAGCTGTAAAAGATTCACTTTTTTATAATGGCCTGGTATATCGCTATAAGAATACGGATGATTTTGGCAAGCCCACTTCTTCATTTACAATCTGTACTTTCTGGTTAATTCAGGCGCTCTACAGGATCGGTGTAAAAGAAGAGGCGCAATCACTTTTTAATGCACTCCTCTCATATGGTAACCATGTGGGCCTTTACAGTGAAGATATTGATTTCACCACAAAAAGGCTTCTGGGAAATTTTCCACAGGCCTATTCGCATCTGGCACTGATTAATACTGCAATTTTGTTTTCAGAAGAGAAGGTGTTTTCGAAGTTCATAAAACCATAATGATCATCTGGTCATCTTTACAACGAGAGATCTTATAAAATCCGGCAGTGAGATTTTATCACCCAGGTCGATGATTTGCCATTTATTTACCCATGGATCATAAACATCAATATCGTCAGAATGATTCGGCCCCACACACCCTTTTAAGATCAATAACAATATTTTTAATGAGCAGTGTGGCCTGTCCATCTATGAGCTCAAATCTGCCATGTATTGCGCTTGTCACGCAGCAAGAGCAGTATTGTATTCTTTCGGTTAAGCATGTAAATTCTAAAGGGTCCTTCTTCTGATCGTGACGGGACAAAAGCTTCCGTGAGTGGATTAATCCCTTTTATCGCTTCACTGAATCTCCCGAATTGATACCACAGGTTATTCCTATCTACATAAGCTTCACAGTGCCAGCACATTCCGCATCAGGCTGAACCGGAAAAGAAGGGTGCAAAAAGAATATCATGCAATAAAATCTCTTCAGTATCTATCTGATAAAGCTTGCTTGGCCCCGAATGGATCGGCGATTATGGAAATGAATATACCGCCTGTGCCTATTTCGGACTTAGCAGGATAAGTTAAGAAAGCAGGGAAAAGGATAAAAGCCAGATCTACAGGAAACAGGCGATTTATCTGGCAGATTTCGGGCAGGTCAATTTTGACGAATAGGAACCCATGACAGAAACGGCTGCATTTAAGTGCGCATTAATAATGAGTGATCCGCTATTATAGCGATACCTGTTTTTTTTCCACAAGTGCATCAGAATATAACAAATTCATTATATTGCAGCACGCTTTTTCTCAAAATGAGATTTTTTTTCTTAAAATGATAATTCATGATAATACCCTTTTTTTTCAAACAACTAGTTTTTAAATCTTTATCATTTTATCGCATTAAGGCACATCTTTTGTTTAATAAAAATCAGTTCCTCCGAAGGAGGATTTTTGTGTCAACCCGATTAAAGAATTTTGATAACCATAATAAACGGCCACCCTGAAATAACCGGAAATTAATGCGAAATCTATTAACAATTCTTTCCCTTTGTATAAATATGTCCTTATCAGCTGCGACTTATTATGTCGCAACCAACGGAAGCGACAGCAACCCGGGTACTATTTCGCAACCCTGGCTGACGATTCAGAAAGGATTCAGTTCCATTGCAGCAGGTGATATTCTTTATATAAGAGGCGGAACCTACTTACCTTCAGGAACTATTTCAGGCGGTCAGATATCTGGAGCGGTTGCCAATGGCAAGAAAGGCTCTGCATCGAAGATGTATAACGTCTTTGCCTACCCCGGAGAACAGCCGGTTCTCGATTGCCGGAACATCACAAATACGTCAAATGGCAGAGTAGGAATTTATATAGTCAATTCGGATTACTGGTATATAAAGGGTATTGAAATAACCCGGGTGGATCAGAACAAGTCACCTGTTCAGCGCGGTCAGGGTTTGCTTATTCAGGGAGGTAATTATAACAAGATTGAGCTGGTATCCGCACATCATAACGGAGGGCCTGGTCTGGAGCTGAGGGAAGCCTGTGAAGGAAACGTATTCCTGAATTGCGATGCTTACAGCAACTATGACCCCTATTCCCCCACTCCCGGAGATGACGCCGACGGATTTGATATAGGTTTTGTAACTGCCCGTTCAGGCAATGACAGGGTCAATACCCTGATAGGATGCAGGTCATGGTTAAATTCTGACGATGGATTTGACATGTACCAATACCCCGGCTATCATGGCATCTATATATTGAAAGAGTGCTGGGCCTGGAAAAACGGCTATAAAACTGATGGCGTGACGACGGCCGGAGATGGCAACGGATTCAAATATGGTGCAGATAATAATTATTCACTCGATGCCACGGTAAGGCGGACCAGCTATAATTGTGTAGCCTATGCAAACAGACAGCGTGGTTTTTCACAGGAATCAGCTAATGTCAAAATGATCTTTTATAATAATATCGCATATCAGAATGGGACATGGGGTTTCTCATTCTATTATTACGACAATGCCGATATCTTAAGAAATAATGTAAGTTATAAGAATCCAAACGGCATCATTGAGAACCAGGGATCGAACAGGATTCACGACCATAACAGCTGGGACAGTAAGGTTACTCTCAGTGACGCTGACTTTGTAAGTCTCGATGCGTCACAATTATCACTCGACCGTAAATCGGACGGAAGCCTTCCTGACATGACATTTCTCCATCTTGCCAATGGGTCCGACCTGATCGATGCAGGTGTCAATGTTGGTATCGCTTATTATGGTTCAATGCCGGATATGGGTGCTTTTGAAGTACAGGCAGGTGCAGTTGACGCTGTCCCTGTATTCATAAACGCTTCCGTTGAAAATGCAACCCCGTCGGTTGTGGGAATGAACTACGACCTCAATCTTAATAATCTGACGGTACCTGCTTTATCTGCCTTTACTGTACTTGTTAATTCACAGGCAAGAACAATCAGTAAGGTGTCAGTATCCGGGAAAAATGTTCTCCTCACTCTTTCTTCCCCTGTAAGTTCCGGCGATGTAATACTAATGTCATATAACGCTCCTTCGACCAATCCGCTTCAGACAGCTACAGGCAAAGAGGCTGCCTCTCTCAGTGCAAAGAGTGTGACTAACAATGTAAGAGCAGCAACACCTGCCTATGTCAGCTCTGTAATCCAGAATGCATCACCCGCTATGCTGGAAATTACATACGATCTTACTTTGGCCAATATGGTACCTGCTGCATCTTCTTTCAAAATACTTGTCAATTCAGTATCGAGAACTGTGACCGGTGTCTCCATATCAGGCACCAAGGTCATGCTGACGTTGTCAAGCCCTGTGGTATATGGAAATACTGTGACGGTTTCCTATACCAAGCCATCGGTGAATCCACTGCAGACCTCCACCGGAGGAGAGGCTTCAGCATTAAGCGCACAGAAAGTCACGAATAATGTTAATCCTTCCAACCTTGTATATGTCAGCTCGGTTATCCAGAATGCGACTCCTGACAAGCTGGTTATGACCTTCAATACCAATCTGTCGAATATTCTGCCCGCAGCATCTGCTTTTAAAGTTCTTGTCAATTCATCAGCAAAAACCGTCAGTTCAGTGGCAATTTCAGGGACCACGGTCACCCTGACCCTTTCAGGTATCGTAGCATATGGTGATGTTGTAACAGTTTCCTATACAAAGCCAGGCGTAAATCCCTTGCAGACAACGGCAGGATTGCAGGCTGCAACACTGAATGCTCAGGATGTCACCAACAATGTCAGCCCGGTAGTTCCGGTATATGTCAGCTCCGTGATTCAAAATTCCACACCCTCACTGATAGAAATTACATTTGATCAGACACTTGCCAATAAGGTTCCGGCGGCTTCTGCCTTCAAGGTACGCGTAAATTCCTCAAACAGGTCAGTGAGTTCGGTGGCTGTTTCAGGTTCGAAAGTGATGCTCACTATGTCAAGCCCTGCCATATTCGGAAACGGAGTAACAGTATCTTATTCAAAACCCTCTGCCAATCCGCTGCAGTCAACAACTGGAGCACAGGTTTCATCGATGAATTCCAAAAGGGTAACAAACAATATTGTCGCCACATCAAATACTGCTCCCTCGGTTTCAATAACATCACCATCGAATAACAGCAAATACACGACTCCCGTAAATATTTCATTCGCTGCTAATGCAAATGATGCTGACGGATCTGTAATTCTTGTGGAATTCTATAACGGAGATACCCGTCTGGGATCAAAATCTTCATCACCCTACACCTTTACATGGTCCAATCCTTCAGCAGGATCATATTCCATAACAGCCGTTGCTACTGATGACAAAGGGGCACAAACAATATCCTCACCCGTTAATATATCTGTTGCCAGCCCGACAACTACGCCCCTGGTTAAAAACAAGCATCCCTGGGTAAGAATTTCAAATCCGAGAAAAGGAAATCAGTTCATTGACCCTGCCGATATTGAAATAGAAGTGGTCGCTGCCGATTCAGATGGTCTGGTTACAATGGTTGAATTATTCAACGGATCGGAGAAGCTTGCTGAGATAACCAGCTCTCCATATATATTTACCTGGAAAGGTGTAAGTGCCGGTACATACCAGATATATGCAGTTGCAACCGATAATTTAAATGACACTACTATATCCTCACCAGTACAGTTTACTGTCGATGCAAAAGCTACGTTTGATGCGAAATCTGAAATAATTAACCTCTATCCCAATCCGAGTGATGGCCATTTCACTGTTGATTTTCTCGTACCCTTAAAAAATGCCAAAAGCCAGGTGATTATATCTGACCTCAACGGAAATGTGGTCCGCAGGGAAACAATTACTTCTGAAGAAACGACAAAAGAATTCGAACTGACAAATGTAAGGTCAGGACTTTATATCCTTACGGTGATCGATAACGAAATAGTTGTCACCAAAAAAATCATCATTAAATAATCTTCCGGCATTGAACCTGTCATAAGAGACTTGTAAAAATATGACTGCCGGAAGAGTCTGTCCAGGGCAGATGTTTAATACTCCCTGATTCCTGTCACATTTAAGATAGACCCTATTAATTTCCCTGTTACAGGGAACAAAGGAAGAAATAAATCCATATTTTGCGGTCCACAATTTGGTTTTTTAAGCCCGGGTATGGATAACTATCTGAAAAAGCTTATTGCAGGGGGTGAAAATCAACAGCTTGACTTCAAGTTCTGCATCTCCGACAGTAGAAAGATTGCCAGGACATTATCGGCCTTTGCAAACAGTGACGGAGGAAAGCTACTCATAGGTGTCAGGGACAATGGCTCAATAGCCGGGATACGATCAGAGGAAGAATTTTATATGGTTGATACCGCTGCTCATCTTTTCTGCCGGCCGGAAATCGGATTTTCAGTAAAACAACATTTTGCCTCAGGGAAGACTATCCTGGAGGTAGATGTGATGAAGGGAACCAACAGACCCTATCAGGCGAAGGATGAGAATGGAAAATGGATAACCTATTTCAGGCACCTTGATCAAAACCTCGTTGCAAATAGGGTATTGCTTCAGGTTTGGAGAAAAGAGGAACGGGGTTCAGGTGTCCTTGTAAAATTCGGCAATGCTGAAAATTCACTGATGGATTATCTGGAGAAAAACGGATCAATCACAATCTCAAGGTTCAGGAAAATAGCCAGGATTCCTGCTCACAGGGCTGAATCGATCCTGGCCAGCCTGATAATCTTTAAAATTATAAATATGAAAGCGTCAGAAAAAGGCTTCACATACGAACTTAATCCGGTAGTACCCAATATATAAAATCTCATAAAATGAATTCCCTCATGATGCTCTCCCCGACACTGATCACCCTGGCTCTTGCTTTTTACCCGGCAGGCGTATGATTCTAATTTTCATTTTTCCCATGCAGCAGCAGATCAACGGCATCGTCGAATGAACCGGCAAGAATAACCTTTCCCGTATTTACAAAGAAGATCTCATCAGCATTTTCTATTGTGTTTAAACGGTGGGCTATTATTACCCGTGTGGTTGATTCAGGAAGCTTTTTCAGGATGGAATCAAGCAATTGTTCCGTAACAGTATCAATATTTGCAGTTGCCTCATCCAGAATAAGTAACTCGGGTTTACGAAGAACTGAACGCATAAAGGCGATCAGCTGTTTCTGTCCCAGGCTTATCCCATCTCCCGTTGTATGAACTATGGTTTCCAGTCCCTGGTCAAACCGTTCGATCAGGCTTTCAAGGCCAGCTTCATAAATGGCAGCTGACAGCTTCTCTCCGCTTAGATCCTGTACAAGAGGATTACCATACAGTATATTATCGCGAACCGTTCCGGAAAACAGAAATGGCTCCTGGAGAATAAATCCTAATTTCATGGTTCTTTCTTCGGCCGTGTATGAGCGGATGTCTCTGCCCTCAAGTAAAACAGTTCCCCTGGTGGCATCATATAAACGGGCTATGAGTGAGGCTGTGGTCGTCTTGCCTCCGCCTGTGGGTCCTACAAAAGCATAGGTCTTGCCCCTGCTGAGATCAAAGCTTACCTTGTGGAGTACCTCTTTGCCATTGGGGTATCTGAAGGAAACATTTCGAAATGAAAGGTAAGATTCCGATTTCGGGCAGCCCGGTTCATCAACCAAATGTAAATCCGTATGGAATGACAATAACAAAGATATCCGGTCCCATGCTGCCATTGCAACCTGAAAATTAGCCCATAAAGCTGCAAGCTGTCTTAAGGGATTGTAGAAATTAGTCACATATGCTAAAAAGCTGATGAGCAGTCCGATGGTAAAATGTCCTCTGGATATCAGGAAAATTCCCATTACCAGGACAATAAGCTGGCCTGCATTTGCAGCCAGGGTATAGACCGGCGTAAATACGTTATTTGCTATTCCTGCCTGCACTGACCTGGTATAATTTTCACTATTGGCCTCTTCAAAGCGTTTACGGAAATAATCACGCCGGTTAAAGGCAACTATGACCTTAAAGTTCAGGAGGCTTTCCTGTATTTCAGCGCTTAAATTCCCGGTACTTTTCATACTGGCAGCATTCAGTCTCTTCACCCATGGAGAGATCAGCCTTGTAAAACTCCAAATGATGACGGCAGGTGACAGGGCAGCCAGACCCAACTTCAGATTTATGCCAAGCAATATAATACCAGCCCCGGTCATGGTAAAAATACTGCCGATAAACTGCATCAACGACTGTGAAAAGAACTGATTTACCTTGTCAGTGTCGTTGTTTATCCTCGAAATAAGATCACCTGCCTTGTTCTGATTGAAAAAATCGAGAGGCAGCTCCTGGAGCTTGTTAAACACGGCATTTCGCAGGCTGTAAAGCATTCGCTGCCCTATACCCCCCATCATTCTCATCTGTACATAGTTTACCACGAAGGCCGCAGCGTAAAGTACAAGGAGAATTCCTGAAAACAATATTACGCCATGATATTCCCTGGTCTGAACATAATTGTCGATAGTATATCCAATCAGATAGGGACCCACCAAACTTAATCCGGCATTGAGGAATATAGCAACAAAGGACTTTATCAGATTGGTACGTTCCTCACCGATCAGGGCAATAAGCTTTCTCAGAGAGGCAAAATTCGATACCTTCTTTTCAGCTTCAGCCGGAATTTGATTCAGATTATAGTTCATAATGGTGGGTACTGCGTTGTGAACTATAAATCTGGGCGTATTCAGGAGAACTCTCCTTTAATTCCTTATGCCTGCCAGTGGCTATCACTTCACCTTCCATCAACAGAACTATCTGTTCAAAATGTCTTACCGGTCCTATTTTTTGGGTAACGGAGATCAGAGTGAGATCTGGATAATTATTTAGCAGGTTGCAGAGAATCTTGTTTTCTGTCTGACGGTCAACACGTGATGTGAAATCGTCAAGTAAAAGGATCTTTGGATTTAAAGCCAGGGCCCTTGCGAGCATTATCCTCTGCTTCTGGCCACCTGAAAGGCTGGTTCCACGCTCGCTCACAACAGTATCCAGTTTTTGAGGCAGCGAATCAATAAAGTCAGTTAGCTCAGCTGTTGAAATAGCCTTTTCCAGTGACTCATCCGTAACCTTATCACTAAAAGCGATATTCTCTCGCAGACTCATATTAAAAATGACACTGTCCTGAAAGACGAACCCTATCTGATTATGGAACACTTCCCTGCTGTACTGATCAATGCTTATTCCATCGAACTCGATGGACCCCGAGTCTGGTGTAATAAGGTTAGTCAGGAGGTACAACAACTGGCTCTTTCCTGCAGCCGTAGGACCTATAAGGGCTGTTTTACTTCCAGCCTTTATGGAAAGTGAAATATTCTTCAGGATTGGCTTCTCACCATAAAAAAGAGAAACACCCTTAAGGTTGACATCACCCCTTATTTTACTGTTTATTTTACCTGAATCCGGGAGAGCCGGGGCTCCCAGAACAAGATTTATTCTTGAATATGAAGCAGAAGCCTGAGCAATTATGTTACTCATAAAACCAATCATGAGGATAGGAAATATCAGCAGCACAAGGTAACTGTTGAATGCCGCAAAGTTTCCCAGCGTCATGGTGTCGGTAACAACAAAATGACCTCCAAGTGCCAGAATTGTAACAACAGCCAGGTTCGAAACAAACATAATTACAGGAATCAGCGTTGCAAACAGTCTCAGAATGGCTAATCCCAGATCACGTGATACCATATTTGTCTCCAGAAATTTTATGCTTTCAGGCTGCTGGGAGTTCAGGACCCGGATAAGAGCCGATCCCATTATACTTTCATTTATTATCCTGTTAAGTGCATCAATATTTTCCCTGCTCCTCCTGAACAGCACCCTTACCTTTCTGAGTACAATAAAAAATGTTCCACCGATTACAGGCACTATTGAGATAACGGCAAGAGCCAGTTTCCAGTTTATCAATATCAGCAAGACTGAAGTTCCCACAATTACGAATACTGAGGAGATAATTGTTATAAAAGCCTGGGAGACAAACATTTTTACTGAGTCAATGTCTGAGGTTAGATTTGTTAATAACTTGGAGGGATTAGACTTAAGTATAAAGGCATAGCTCTGTCTGGAAATTTTATCCGAAAGCCTGGTGCGCAGGTCCTTGGCAACCTTTTCTGATGTATAGGTCTGTATAATGTTTTGAAGGAAGGTAAATATGAAAATTGCTGCTGCAGCTCCCGAAAATTGAAGGATGACAAATCTTATATCGAAATGGCCTCCGGTAAAGGAATCTATTCCCCGTGCAATGATCCTGGGTATAAGCATATTGATGCCACTCCCCATCAAAGCCATAATAATCAGCACTATCACTATACCGGAGTAGGGTTTCAGCAAACTGAAGATACCTGGCCCGGAGCTTGCATTGACTGCTGACTTTTTATCAGGGTTCCGCATGTTTAAAAAATTTTACTGCAAAGGAATTCATTAATGGCTATAATACAATCAAAAAATATGCAATATCATGATTTTTATTACTGCAGCCAAAGCATTATATTATCGGGGTTTTAACAATAGCAAGCCTGTACTGATGATTTTCAAAACGCCATAATGTCATGTATTCCTGGAAAATAAGTCATTTTGACATCATAAATTTGAGGTAACAGGCATCTTAACATTTATAAGATTAATTTAGAATATTTTAATATACCGCTCCCCGGGAATGGCATTTTATTTGAGCACATTCTGTTGTCAAATAAATTATGTCTAACTTAAAAAATGGAGGAACAAATTATGGCACTATTAAAATTTTCGAATCCGTATCCGGCACTGTTCGACCGTTTTTTCGAAAATGATTTGTTTGATTGGTCAAACAGGCATTATTCAGACACAGACACCACTTTGCCAGCGGTGAACATAAAGGAAAGCCCAAATGAGTTTGAGGTTGAACTGGCTGCACCTGGCTTTGTAAAGACAGATTTCAATATTGAGCTGAACCACGACATGCTTACCATTTCCTCGGAAAAGAAAATCACGAGTGAGACAAAGGATGAACAGCAATTCGCAAGAAGGGAATTCAGCTATCAGTCATTCAGCCGCTCCTTTACCCTGCCGAATTCGGCAGATATTGATAAAATAAAGGCAAAATATGAAAATGGCATACTGCGGGTCTCAATACCTAAAAAGGATGAGACGAAACCGAAACCTTCAAAGCAGATTGCTATTGCTTAATTTTAACAATGCTGGCTTAATAAAAGCCAGCATTGATTTCTTTTAACAATAGTTTATTAAGAGTATTAATTTTAAACAATAAAGCCATATCACGTTCATTATTGTGTATGGTGGTCATATTCGGCATCTTTATTGAGCTGTAACGGCCAGACACCGCGTACAGTTTAAAAAGACGTTAATTCATATGAGCCTTTAGAAGCAGGTACCCTGATTAGTGAGCTTTGATTGAATATACTCCCATGTAATCACCGTGCCTCACAAACAATCTCCCTTTATCTATCACAGGGTGAGCCCAGTAAGGGCCATTACCCTTGGTTACCCTGAATGAGCTTATAATGTCAAGTTTTTTGCTGTCAGGTCTTACAAGGGCTACATTCCCATTTTTTTCTTCATACAGATATAGCATGCCGTCGGCAGATATGATGGAACCTTTATTGTTCCAGCTGGTGATCCACATGGTTTTGCCTGTGGTCCAGTCTACGCATATCCATCTGCCTTTCGAGTTTGAGTCGTGAGTTGAGCTGTAAATATAATTTCCTACCAGCACCATACCTCCTACATGAGGATTAATCTCAGAATTTTTCCATACCAATGTTGGATCGCTTCCATCAAAGCTTATTTTGATCTTTGCTGCTGTTTGTCCATAGCCGTTTGCGGCAAACAAATACCCGTCTTTATAAAGAGGTGTTTGAATATAATTTTTGCCAGCTTTCTTGTCGGCATTTACTGACCCAAAGTCAAATTTCCATAACAGCTTTCCGTTCGTGGCATTTACCCCGATAATGTAAGTTGAGGTATGGGTAACAATCACCTTCATTCCCTTATCCTCTATCAGCAGAGGGTTAGTGTACTGGGTTCCCTCGTTCAGGGGAGGAGTTTCCCATACCACATTCCCGTTTTCAACATTGAAAGCAACCATAGCAGCTTTATTTCCACCCGGGGTGGCTATTACATTATTACCAACAACCAGGGGCGATTCGGATATTCCGAATCGCTGTACCGGAGCATTGTATTTCTTATAGTAATTTACCGACCAGACTTTTTTGCCATCTTTGGTTACACAGGCCAGATCTCCCTCTCCGCTTACTACGAATATTCTTCCATCTGAGTATGTAGGGGTACACCTGCTTTCGGGAAAGGTCACATTTTTTGTAATGCTCCCGTATTCTGTTTCCCACTTCTTCTTTCCGTCCTGGGTAAAGGCAGTCAGAAAATCCTTGTCATCTTTTGAACCTGTGATATAAATTGCATCATCTGTTACGGTTGCGCTGGAAAAGCCCGTTCCTAACCCGCTTACTTCCCAGAGAAGGGAAGGACCGGATGCAGGCCATGCTTTCATCAAACCCTTTTCATTATAGACCCCTGAGCGTCCCGGTCCCCTCCATCCATACTGCTGACCATATAATACGCCTGAAAGTGAGACAAGCAGAATAGAAATCAGTGCTATAATATTTTTAATCTTTTTCATACTTAATCTGTTTGAAGATAATTTTGCAAGATAGAAAATTATAATAAACAAGAAGGTGGCAGGGCTTGCGGGGGATAGCTTAAATGACTAAAATCAGCCTTATTTAACAATTTTTATATATTTATATATCAGGTCAGGCCAGATATTTACAACTGTCAGTGCTGTATTATACAAGAATGACATCCGGCCTATTTTTCCAACAGGATGAATCTGTCGTATAATGCCAGCAGCAGACTGCCGGATACGGCTATGCCCGCAAAAAGCATCCAAATATGATAAGGATGATAATTAACCCACAGGAATTGATCAAGCCTGGCAGAATCCATATGCATCGCAGCTCCCGCCCTTACAAAGAATTCATTCCTGGTGAGCCCTTCCGGGCTGAGTGAGATTCCCTTATCGGCCAACGCCTTTGCCAGCAGGTAATACTTATCCGCTATTATCTCAAACGGTCTCCCGGAAATCCAGCCAGCTGCAAAATGCCCCAGTGCAATGGGAAGAAATGAGGTACCCATATATAATGCCTTTTTGTCAGGAGGGGCAATACGGCCTACATATTCGGTATATTTAGGCGATGAAGCCATCTCTCCGATAGCAAATATCAATACCCCCACAATTACAAGCCAGGGGTTCTGGGTAATAAACATGATGGCCAGGCCCGCACTGAGTATCATTATCCCGGTGATCATAGAATGAATGGGTTTCATCTTCATGCTTTGTGATGAAATGTAAATTTGCAGCACTATAATAAAAAATGCATCCATGGCCGTAACTGTTGGAGCAGTAATTGTTCCGGCTGCAAATCCAAAAAAGGCTGAGAGCCTGTCCATGTCCACCCACTGATCAAGGAAAACGGGGAATGAGTAGTAAAGCTGGTTGTAGGCTGTCCAGAAGACTGCCATGATAACCAGGAAAAGGTCATATTTCCAGTCAGACAGTGTATTGAAAATGTTTTTGAAGGCAATATTTATATTCTGGGAAAAGGACTTGTCGGATGGCTCCCTGTCGGGTTCCTGAAAAAAGAAAAAGACAAAAATAAAGTTTATTGCAATGGATGAGACCGACATCAGGAATACAAGGTTCCAGTCAACCTTATATAGGAATCCTGCTATAAATGGACCGACAAACCCGCCGATATTCACCATCATATAAAAAATACCAAAACCTACGGATGAGGTTTCATCATCTGTTGTTTTCGCAATCATTCCTGATATTATGGGCTTAAAAAGAGCGCCTGCAACTGCGAGGAAAATATAGGCCGCAAAAACCATTGAGAACGATTCGAAGGTACCGACCATGACATATCCTGCAACATAGGCAATAAACGACAGTATCAGCACCTTCCTGAAACCTATCCTGTCAGCTATGGCGCCGGTAATGAGCGGCAGAAAATAGAGCAGCATAGATCCGGTTCCAATTATTACTCCTTTTTCGACCTGGCTGAATCCCAGTGCACCGGTCTCTTTGGAAAGCGTGAGGTAAAGGGCAAAGGCATTATAAAACCCGTACCATGCCCAGCGTTCAAATAACTCCATTAAATTTGATATCCAATATACCCTCGGGAGTTTTTTTATTATCCTGTTCAGATTGCTCATCAAATTTCAGTTTAAGTCGGCGATAAATATAGTTCTTAAATACAATAATTACCTTTTTTGCAATGAACTTTTGCCCCCCCCTTAATTGTTATCGCTGTATCAAAAGTGCCCGGCAAATGAGGAGAAATGGTGTTAAAAAAGAAATTGGCGCTTTTATTTAATTTGTATAAATTTGTTTAATCACATTTTATTCTGATAAGATCGTAGAAATAATCAGTCTATCTGCAGGGAGTATTAAGTAAAAAATAAGGTTGTAATGCGGCTGGTTTAATTTTGATACAGGGCCTGAATTAATTTTATTAACATAGCTATGCATATCTTTTCAAGGTTCACCCTCACACTTATATTCGCTTTATCCCTCTCTGTTAACCTCCTCTCTCAGACGGACACAATTTCCAAACCAGATTCAGTACTGCTGAAGGAGATTGAAAAACAATTAGGTAATGAAAATGCCTCACCACCTCCTGCCCCGACCAGAACAACTCCGGTCACCCTGCCTGATATAAGTGCCATCGGCGACTTCCGTGCCGGATACAGAAGCGGATCCGGAAGGAATTTTGATGCAGGCATCAATGAAGCTGAAATTTCCCTTCAATCGGTAGTGGATCCATATGCAAGAGCCGATTTCTTTCTGACAGTAGGGAGGGATCCGGTAACCGGTGAGTTCAGTTTTGACCTTGAGGAAGGCTATGTGACCACACTTTCTCTGCCGGCACATCTCCAGCTAAAAGCAGGTAAATTCAAAAGCGCACTTGGAAGGATCAATCCTGTACATCCTCATGCATTACCATTTATAAGCTACCCCGATGCCTATGAAAATTATTTTGGTGAGGGTATCAATGATGAAGGGGCTTCCCTGAGCTGGCTGGTTCCCAATTCAGCCTTTTACCAGGAACTGGTTTTCCAGCTTACCGACGGACCAGTTGATAATCCGAGCTTTGCACGCAGCCCGGGAAACACATTTCTTGAACTGGCCCATCTGAAAAACTTTTTTGACCTTACTGCAAATGCTACCCTTGAGGTAGGATTAACAGGCATCACAGGAGCAAATCAATTTGACTTCAGGACCAACGTTGCGGCAATTGATCTGACTTACAAATGGAAGCCGGTACAGTTTAATACCTATAAATCCCTTACCTGGCAGACAGAAGCCTGGTACAGCAATGCGAACATTTCCAGTGAGGAAGTTGTTAACACTTTCGGTTTATATTCCTTTATTAATTTCCAATTCTCGAAACGATGGTTCTTTACCGGAATGTACAGTCATTCCAATACCCCTTATTCAGCAAGCACGACTCTGAATTCCTATTCTACAACATTTGGATGGTATGCCACAGAATTTCAAAAGATGGAGATTGAAGGAAAAACATCTGCCGGCAATACCCGGGAAGAGCAATATCAGGTATTATTCCGCTGGATTTTTGTCATTGGAACCCACGGAGCCCATCAATATTAACATAATTATACAAAATAATGAAACTCAGATTTATCATTCTTCTTCTCGCATGTAATGTTTCTTATTCCATCTATGCAGGAAAAATAAATGTGGTTACCACAACCACAGATTTAAAAAGTATAACCGAACTGATAGGAGCCAACAAGGTTGAGGTTTCTTCCATTGCAACAGGATTTCAAAATCCCCATTTTGTTGATCCCAAGCCTAGCTATATCATCAAACTTTCGAAAGCTGATATGTTTGTAACGGTAGGATTGGATCTGGAAATAGGCTGGTCGCCTCAGCTTCTTACCAGTTCACGCAATAATAAAATTCAGAAGGGAAGTGAAGGTTATGTAGATGCATCTGTCGGGATACCGCTGCTGCAGGTGCCGTCCAGCTATTAACCGCGGAGAAGGAGATATCCATATCTATGGAAATCCTCACTATTGGCTTGATCCCGAGAATGGAAAAATAATTGCCAGAAATATCTGTAATACCCTCGAGAAAATCTCTCCTGAAAACAGAGATTTTTTTGAGGCGAATCTCAAAGCCTTTGATGCAAAAATTGATTTGAAGCTTAAGGAATGGACTACGAAAATGGCGCCATTCAAAGACACTAAAATTATTGCCTACCATAATGAATGGGTCTATTTCGAGCAAAGATTCGGTCTGGTTATTGTTGATTTCATGGAGCCCAAACCTGGGATTCCTCCCACTCCATCCCAAATCGTAAAGATCATCTCTGAAGTAAAAAGCAACTCCATAAAAGTGATCATTTCATCTCCCTACTTTACAACATCATCTGCAGATGTTGTCTCAGAACAAACCGGCGCAAAAATTATAATACTTGGAACCTCGGTTGGAGCGTTCGATAATATTAAAGATTATTTTGACCTGTTCGACTATGATATTGACAAGTTAACAAAAGGACTTGAATAACCTGATCATCTTCACACAGGATCCATGAAATGAATTTTAACCATTAACGAAAAATCAGAAAAGTATGTTTGAAATGTTCAGTTTGAATTTTATGGTGCAGGCATTCATAATTTCATTGATTACAGGACTTTTTTTATCCTACCTTGGTGTACATGTCGTTGGCAGGGGCATAGTATTCGTTGATCTTGCCCTGGGTCAGATTTCATCCCTGGGCGGTGCATTCGCTGCATTTATCGGACTGGGACTTACAACGATCCCGGTGGTATTCACGCTTATCGGGGCATTATTGATTTCTTTGATCGATATCCGCGATAAAAGGCTGAAACTGGAAGCAATAATAGGTATAATTTATGCTTTTACCTCCGCTGCGACAGTTATGCTGATATCGAAAACTCCTCATGGTGATTCGGACATTCAGGAGGTATTATTTGGAAGTATACTGTCCGTAAATATAAAACAGATAATCACAATCTCCATTGTCTTCGGGGCGTTGATCCTGATGCATTTAATCTTTAGCAAGAAGTTTTTTGAGCTGACCGAGAGTTATGAGTCGGATCATACTAATAAAAAGGGATTCAATGTCTGGAATTTCCTTTTCTATATATCGATCGGTTTGTCAATTGTTTTCGCAGTCAGAATAAGTGGTGTAATTCCTGTCTTTTCATATTTAATTATCCCCTCTGTATGTGCCATAATTCTTGCCCGTTCAAATAAGGCAGTGGTAATTATTGCAATGATCATCAGCTTCCTGGGCAGTTTTATCGGGCTGAACATTTCTTTCCATTTTGACTTCCCTGCGGGGTCGTCCATTGTCGCAACGCTTGGGGGATTCTTTATCCTGATTTCCTTAGTGCCGCTTACAAAGCACTACTTCTTTAAAAAGGACAAATCAGATGCTAAATTTGAACTGAGGATAGAATAGAAAGTTAACACTTATAAATCCATCGGAAGTATAAATACCTGTTAAAACCAACATTATGAAAAAAGTATTTCTTACCGTACTTCTTACTCTGGTTGCATTGGCAGCAGCCATAACTGCATACATCTACTCCGGGAGTTATAATATAAGCCAGCTAAGTCCCCATAATGCTCTCACCAGAAGGATGATCGGAATAACAACCCATTACTCGATCGACAAAAGACTGAAAGCGATTGTAGTACCACAGATGAATGATACGGCCAGGTTTGCCAGGGGCTTCGGGCATTACAACGAGATGTGCGTCATGTGCCACGGGGCTCCCGGAATAGATCCATATGAGATGACGAAAGGACTTTACCCCAAACCACCCAAATTCTATAAATCATCGGATATGCCTGATCCGGATGAGGCATTCTGGATCATAAAATATGGCATTAAACTGACAAGCATGCCTGCATTCGGCCCTACTCATTCCGATGAGAAAATATGGGCAATCACCGATTTCCTGTTGAACAAGATGAATAAGTTGTCACCAGAGGAATACCAGGAATGGATAAAAAAGTATTCTGAATAAAAGTTTAGGCTCCAGTCTTAACTTCTGTTGTCCGCCTGGTAATTATCCAGGATGAACTTATGCTGTAATGGTATTATATCCGCCAACACTAATTTATAACTGAACAATGAAGAATGTAATAATAACAGGTGCAACCGGAATGGTTGGAAAGGGCGTTTTGCTCGAATGTCTCGATCATGATGAAATAAAAGAGGTCCTTGTAGTAGGAAGAAATGCTCCGGATATTAAGCATCCAAAACTGTCTATATTGATTATGAAAGATTTTACCGACTTCTCAGGTGTCCCGAATCAACTTTCAGGATATGATGCCTGCTTTTTTTGTATGGGTATCAGTGCAGTAGGCTTGAATGAGGAGGAGTATAAAAAGATCACATATGATTACACTCTTGCACTTGCCAGAACTCTGTTGACAATCAACCCGGATATGACATTTACATATGTTTCGGGTGAAGGTACTGATTCGACTGAGAAGGGCAGAATGATGTGGGCGCGCATAAAAGGGAAAACCGAAAATGAGCTGCTGAGCCTGGGATTTAAACAGGCATTCATGTTCAGACCGGGGGCCATAATCCCTATGAGGGGTATTAAATCAAGGACTAAAAGTTACCAGTTTATTTATGATTATTTTATGTGGGTGTTAAGATCATCAAGACCATTTCTCCAAATTCTGTAGTTACTACTACCCAGATCGGACTGGCGATGATCAATGCTATGCTGAAAGGATATGACCAAAAGATTTTAAAGCCAAAAGATATTATTGCTTTGTCCGATAAATAAATCAGGGTAACAATTTGCCGGAAATTAAAAGGAAATGTCTTCAGGGTATGGAGACCCGGACCCGGAGCCTGATCTTTAACAATGTGAATTAAGATTCTCTTGAGGCTGGCAGTTCTCTTTTTCGTAATTCAATAAGTGTAATTTCAGGTAAAATACCTACTCTCCCGGGGTATCCGATAAATCCTAGCCCTCTGTTTACATACAAATATTGCTTTTTAACCTGGTATAAGTCAGCCCATTCCTTATAAAAATATTGAATTGGACTCCATTTGAAACCCGGTATGTCGACTCCGAATTGCATCCCGTGTGTATGACCTGATAAGGTAAGATCAATATTTGGATAATTTGTATTCACCTCCATATCCCAGTGTGAAGGATCATGTGAGAGCAAGGATATTAACGGGACAATATTCAAAGTTTTCTGTAGCTTTTTTCAGACTGCCATAATTGGAAAAGCCATGACTGCTGCAATTCTGAACGCCAATCACGCCTATTTTATCACCATTGAGATCAATATAACAGTGCTCATCCCAAAGCAGATGCCATCCTAAGATGCTGTGAATCTTTCTGAGCTCATCGATATTATTTTCCTTAGCCGCCAGGCTTTCCCATTTATAATAATCGCCGTAATCATGATTCCCGAAAATTGATATTACACCATGTCTGGCTTTTATCTTATCCAAAACGTCTATGTATATCAAAGCTTCATTATGTATGTAGTTAACCAGGTCACCGGTAAAGAATACCACATCCGGCTTAAGTTCATTTACCATATTAACTGCACGTGTCAGGGGACCTGCACTCAAGAAGCTGCCAGTATGGATATCCGATACCTGCACTATTCTGAATCCATCAAAGACATCGGGAAGTTCAGGAAAATTCAGATCCAGTTTTCTTACCCGGTATTTGTAAGCATTTCCTGCCATTCCATAGAGCATGCTAAGAAATGGAATCGACCCGACAACCAGTCCTGTTCTGATTATAAAATCTGACCGGCTAATGGTGGATCCGGTCCGGCGAACAAATCCAACTGGATCAGGCCTATGAAACAAGGAAGAAATTTTCCGGTATAAAAAGCGAAAGAACCTTACCAGATCATCAATCAGAACAAAAACATCAAGAACAACCTTGGAAAATATGAAGATGATCAAGAGAGCGAAGCTGTAGGTTCTGAAATATTTATTCCAGTTGTGCCAGTCAGTAATTTGAGTAAAAAGAATTACCGAAATACAAAAGACTGATACTACCCAGTATAAAACAATTGTTCTGCGAATAGCGGCACGTGAGTGATATTTAGTCAAATGACGAAAAGCCTGAAATGCATATATATCACTGAATATTAAAAATAGAAGGAAGATTATAATACGTGGGCTGAAATTATTTACAACTGGTCCCATAGACAAATTATGTTATTCACTACATTTCTTTTTGTTCGGCTTCTATCAGATTGCAGCGGGATATTTTCCTTGTCAGGAAACTCACCCTGCACATCAAACTTAATCTTATTTATTTGATTATTAACATATGATCAATAAACTGTGGAACAAACCGGATTAAAATTTGTTTCTGCCATTTTAACACTTTACGTGGCTCAGCAAAATTGTATCTTTATTAACTTAGGAAAAAAACAGGGTAGCCAATGAACCATTCACTGACGAACAGGTATTTCAACATTGTTGTCATCGTAGCCTCTCTTGGCTATTTTGTTGATATATATGACCTCATCTTATTTGGAATAGTAAAAAACCCCAGCCTCATGGACCTCGGCATAACAGGTAAGGATGCCCTGTTCAGTCAGGGAAACTTTTTATTAAGCATGCAAATGGCCGGCATGCTGGCAGGAGGAATAGTTTGGGGCATCATGGGTGACAAACAGGGGCGATTATCGACTCTGTTTTTTACTATCCTTTTATATTCCCTGGCAAATATAGCAAATGGCTTTGCGCAGACCATTGAGCAATATGCCTGGCTACGGTTCTTTTCAGGGTTTGGCCTTGCAGGCGAACTTGGGGTTGGCATTACACTGGTATCAGAAGTAATGTCAAAGGAATCCAGGGGAATGGGGGCAAGTATTGTGTCGGGAGTTGGCATTGCCGGATCTGTACTGGCATTCATGGTGGCAGAAAAATTTCACTGGAGAATGGCATACTGGACAGGAGGAGGCCTGGGCCTGGTTCTGCTTTTCCTTAGGATAGCTGTTTATGAATCAGGTATGTATGAAAAAACAAAAGCCGGTGTGGTCAGTAAAGGCAATTTCTTTAGCTTATTTACCGATACAAAACGGTTCAGAAAATTTATTTTCTGCATCCTTCTTGCTGTTCCGACATGGTATACCGTTAGTGTACTGGCAATAAATGCTCCATCATTTGCCCAGGATGCATTGAAAATTACAGGCCCCGTCAAAGGTTCAACATCGGTAATGCTGCATTACATAGGGGCAGCAATAGGGAGCTTCCTGTTCGGTTTTCTCTCAATGAAGCTGGCATCACGAAAAAAAGCAATAATAATAGCCATTGCAAGCATTGCCCTTCTGACAATACTCTATTTTTCATTATTTGGAGCCACTCCTTCCATGTTCTATTTCACGCTCTTCCTGCTAGGCATACCAATGGGAGGATTGTGGGCTGTCTTCATCACATCAGCCTCTGAACAGTTTGGCACGAATCTGAGAGCAACGGTCACAACCTCAGCGCCAAATTTTGTAAGAGGTTCCACAATATTGATCACATTCTTCTTAGGCTCATTGACCCCAATAACCGGGCTGTGGCTTTCGGGCGTAATTGTCGGTGTAATTTTTATCGGTGTCGCATTCGTATCTGCATTCCTGACTGAAGAAACCTATGGAAAAGAACTGGATTATTTAGAGGTATCTTAAGTCCCAAAGAGGAAAGCATTGAAATAATATGCTGAGCAGGGACGAGGTAATCCTGATGTTCTCTCCGGATTTTATTATTGCTGGCATGATATTTATCACCGGATTTAAAACAGGTTGGGATAAGACAATTAAATTTTTTATATTGATATCGTTTAAATTAAATGCATATAATAACCTAATAATCTGAATTAAAATGAAAATTGAAGCATTGAAAATGATTGCATTGATTCTTGCCTCCTCTGCAATTTCAATTACAAACCTGAATGCCCAGGAACGAAATGATGTAATAAAAGTTTACAATGAAGGTGCAAAGGCGGTGCAAACTGATGTCCCGCTTGCAATTAAGTCCTTTGAGGAAGTTGTTACATTATCCGGGCAGGTCGGTGAAACAGCCTCAGATCTGAAAGAAAAAGCCATCAAGGTATTGCCGGGATTGTATATTAAGCTTGCATATAATGCGCTGAATGAAAAAAAATCTGCGCCGGAAGTGATTCAGGCGGCGAAAAATGCCGTCGCCGCATCAGAAAAATACAGCAGCCCATCTAATAAGGAAAAAGCCGAAAAGATCTTGGTTCAGGGTTATAATAATATGGCAACAGAATATTTTTCCAACAAAGATTATGCAAATGCCCAGATCACATTTGACAGCCTTTTGGCAATCAATCCCGATTACATCACAGCTATTTACAATAAAGCCCTGATATATATAAAACAGGATAGCGCTGAGTCTTTTGAGAAAACGATTGATTTATTTATTGAAAAGACAAAAAGCCTGAATGATGAGGAAAAGGTAAAACAAGCCTCGGCAACGGCACTTGAATATTTTCGTGCCGCCGGATCTCAGGCTGCCCAGGCAAATAAACTTGATGAAGCGCTTGCCCTTTTGAATAAAGCTTCGAAATACGGTGACGATAAGGACCTTTTCTATTATTTTGCCGATGTTTATAACAGACAGAAGAACTTTGACCTTGGAGCGGAATATGCCAAAAAAGGACTTGACCTCGAATCGGGTGATGCTGACGCCAAAGCGAAATTTTACTTTCAAATTGGGATTGCACAGGAAGGCAAAGGACAAACTTCCGATGCCTGTGCATCATTCAAAAATGCCATGTTTGGCGCCTTTGCAGAAGCATCCAAAACAAAGAGAGCTAACCTGAAATGCGAATAAGGCTTTCATACAGGAATTTTATAGGGAACATCCAGATTTTTCCTTTCAGTCTTTAAGGCAGGGGCAAAAAAGGAGAATTATCAGGAAATTCCGCATGAGTAGAAGGCAAACTTCATATTTTTACATAATTAAAAAATAACATTATGAAAATAATAGCTATCGGTCAGGTAGAAAAGAAGAAAGTTCAGATGGAGGGAGCAGCAGGGGCATGGAAACAACTGCCTCTTGGCAGCGGCGATGGCGTTCCGGTCTATTCCTTCAGGGTATTCACGATAGAGCCGGGTGGCAATACACCTTATCACAGCCATCCTTACGAACATATGAATTTTATTATAGAGGGTCAGGGAATACTTGTAAATGAGGCTGGTGAGGAAAAGCCTTTAAAGACAGGCGATTTTGCGCTTGTTAATCCGAATGAAAAGCACCAGTACAGGAATAATTCAACGAAGGAGGTCTTCAGAATGATTTGTGGTGTCCCAAAGGAATTTGAGTAGCAATGCATTCATACTAATCCTCGTGCTATTGGTTCATAAATAAGATCGTGGATACTCGTCTCTCCGATCCTGGAATATACTTATCCACTCCAGGAGATATCCGATGATAGGATATGTTAAGGCGCTCTTTATTGCAGAATTGGCTTGTCTGCTTCGATATATGACTGGCACAGGATTAATAATTCGGGAAAGAGTTAAATCAATCAGGACAATTTCTTCTGCAATCAGATTAACGGGACAATTCTGATTTTCAATTATAATTTTTCTGTTCTATATTTGTAATAAATAATTCGCATTTGCTTCAAGTAATCCTCACATTTAATTTATTGAAACTCTATATTAAAAATATGGTTTGTATTAGGTGCAAACTGGTGGTCAAATCAGAGCTTGATAAACTGGGGTTGCATTACAGCTATGTTGATCTGGGCGAAGCTGAAATCATGGAAGATATTTCACCTGAAGAAATGAAACATCTCGATACGGCGCTCAGAAGTATAGGCCTTGAGCTGATGGAGGATAATAAAAGCGTACTTGTTGAGAAGATAAAAACAATTATAATTGAACTTGTACATTATTCTGAGGATCAGATAAAGATAAATCTTTCAGATTACCTGAGCGATAAACTTAATCATAATTATTCACACCTTTCTACCCTTTTTTCCGAAGTCAAAGGGAAAACAATTGAACAATTCTACCTTGAACATAAAGTTGAGAAGGTAAAAGAACTACTTATATATGATGAGCTGAATCTTACAGAGATTGCTTACAGAATGCATTACAGCAGCGTGGCTCATCTGTCAAACCAGTTTAAAAAAATGACGGGAATGACACCATCCCAGTTTAAGAATCTTAAAAACAGAAACCGGAACATTTTGTCGGATATGTGAATTATGTAACTTTTTGATATAGTTATGTAAGGCATCTGAGGCTTAAGGTTTGCACCTTTGTTGTAAACTTTTTATGGCTCTTTATGAAGGATATAATTCAAAGAGTCAAATATTGTAACTTGTTTCTGAAATTGTGTAACATATTGGTATCGAATGCAAGCCATATCTTTTCACATTCATTTAAAATCAGTAACTCTTTTTGAAGTTATATATTAAATACATGGTGAGCACACGCTGCAAGATGGCAGTGAAGGAAGAGTTGAAAAAACTCGGACTTCATTTCGTCCTTGTTGATCTGGGTGTTGTGGATATTATGGAAAATATATCCCCGGAACAGCGTGATCAGTTAAGAACTAGGTTTGCAAAATTCAGGTCTGGAACTTATGGACGACAAGAAAGCCGTACTTATCGAGAGGATCAGAAACATTATTATTGAAATGGTTCATTATTCCAAAGAGTTGCCTAAAACCAATTTTTCGGATTTTTTAAGCGAAAAACTTAATTACGACTATACTTACCTGGCTAACTTATTCTCAGAAGTTCAGGGAACTACAATTGAAAAATTTATAATAGCTCATAAAATTGAAAGAGTAAAAGAGCTTATTATTTATGATGAACTTAACCTTACTGAAATTGCATGGCTAATGCATTACAGCAGTGTTGCCCACTTATCCAACCAGTTTAAAAAAATTACGGGTCTGACGCCATCACATTTCAAGCAATTAAAAAACAAAAGACGAAAAGCGATTGAAGATATTTAGTCAGGACAAATAAAAATAAGATTCGAAATACAATTATTCTATTGTCAGATATTGAAGTACTTTATTATAAAATAATATAATGGAAGAATTTAAACGCCAGCAATCAAGATATGCCAGAAGTCTGATTGAAGCCAGTCTTGATCCCCTTTTTACAATAAGCCCCGAGGGGAAAATTACCGATATAAACGATGCCTCGGTCAACATAACTGAATCAACCCGTGAAAAATTGATCGGTACAGATTTTTTTGAATATTTTACTGAACCTAATAAAGCACGTGAAATTTACAAACAGGTTTTTGCAGAGGGGTTTGTGGCTGATTACCCATTAACGATCTGCGATGGTAAACTTACCGATGTATTGTTTAATGGTTCAGTGTATAAAGATGAATATGGGAAAGTTATTGGTGTGGTTGTAGTTGCAAGGGATATAACTGATCATAACAGGATTGAATCAGAGCTCATTGAGGCTAAAGTTCAGGCCGAACTGGCGACGATGGTTGCCGAAGAAGCTAAATTAAGGGCTGAAAAAGCAGCTAAAACAGCTGAAGAAGCAGTGAAATCCAAACAACAGTTTTTGTCCAACATGAGCCATGAAATCCGTACCCCGCTGAATTCAATTATTGGGTTTACAAAAGTGCTCCTGAAAACAGATTTGAATGAGAGACAAAAAGGATTCCTGACTGCTATCAAAATGAGCGGCGATGCTCTTACAATATTGATAAACGATATACTTGACCTGGCAAAAGTAGATGCCGGCAAGATGAATTTTGAGGAAATTCCTTTCAAAATGACTACATCAGTATCAACTATGATTCATGTTTTCGAAACAAAAATTCAGGAAAAGAACTTAAAGTTGATAAGAAAATATGATGAAAGAATTCCCAAAGTATTGGTTGGTGATCCTGTTCGTCTGCATCAGATTATTCTGAACCTTGTAAGTAATGCAATAAAGTTCACAACAGAAGGGCAAATAACTGTAAGTGTTAATTTAAAGAGTGAAGATGACGATCATGCTACAATCGAATTTGTTGTTCAAGATACAGGAATTGGTATCCCGAGTGAGAAAATAGAATATATTTTCAAGAACTTTCAGCAGGCAACCAGCGAAACCTCAAGGCTGTATGGGGGAACAGGACTGGGGTTGGCTATTGCCAAACAATTAGTGGAAACACAGGGAGGGACTATAAATGTAATAAGTAAACTCGGCGAAGGTTCTACTTTCAGTGTTACACTTTCTTTCGGGAAAACAAATGCCGATGCTGATTCAGATCTGGAAATTATCGAACAGGTTGATGAAATAAAAAACATTAATGTGCTGGTGGTTGAGGATATAGTGCTCAATCAATTACTGATGAAAACAGTGCTGGACGATTTTGGATTTGATCATGATATAGCCGCTAATGGAAAGATAGCGATCAACATGTTACAGGAGAAATCGTATGATATTGTTTTAATGGATTTACAGATGCCTGAAATGAATGGATTTGAGGCTGCAAGGTATATACGTTCCGTACTTAGATCTCAGATCCCGATTATCGCCTTGACAGCTGATGTGACCACTGCTGATCTGGAAAAATGCAAAGCCATGGGAATGAATGATTACATCTCAAAACCCATTAATGAAAGACTTTTATACAAAAAAATAGGAGAACTGTTAAAGAAGCCAGCCAACTTAAATGATACACTGGTGACTGTCAGGTAATTCAAAATGCGTCGATTTAACCTATTTATACAAACGAACCAAGGCTAATCCTGAACTGATGATGGAAATGATAGAACTTTATCTTGGGCAGACCCCCTCCCTGATCAGCAATATGAAACAGGGTTTGTCAGATAAGGACTGGGATTCACTGCACCAATCAGTTCATAAGTTAATCCCTTCATTTTCAATAATGGGTATTAATAAGGACTATGAAGAAATTGCAAAAAAAATTCAGGAATATTCCCGTACTCAGAAACATCTTAATGAAATTCAGGAATTGGTTTTGCAGCTTGAAACTGTATGCTTGCAAGCTTGTGAAGAATTGAAAGATAGAGTATGATTATATTAAAAAAGCCAGTTGATGTTAAGCGAAAAAAAAATATTGATTTTTCTTGTGGATGATGATGAGCTTTTTTTGAAGTCCTTGCAGATTGAATTCGTACAAAATACTGAATCTGAAATTCAAACTTTCGTAACAGGAGAACTGTGTCTCGAATCAATTTCGAAGAAGCCGGATGTTATAATTCTGGATTACTTTCTGAATAGTGTAGATAAACATGCTATCGATGGACTGGAAACTCTTGACAGAATAAAATCGGTCAATCCGGAAATACCTGTCATTATGCTCTCCTCACAGGACAAAATTGATGTGGCTGTAAATTGCATGAAACACCAGGCTTTTGATTATATCGTTAAAAGCGAAACGGCATTTCTGCGTTTGCAAAGGACTATTACAACAATCTTCCATTATCAGAAAATTGAAAAGGCACTTAGCTGGTATATGGAAAAGATGTAGTTCAGGAAGGTGTGAATCATGTAATTATTATCCCCAATTGTGTAATGCTTTCATGAACTAAAGGCCTCACCTTTGTATTGTGAAAATTTATTCACAATTAATAGTTCACAAAATGGGGACAAATGAAAACTCAGTAAAATACATTCGTAACGAATTCAAACCGAATTCGGAAATGAACGAAGAAGCCAGTTTTAGCAATAAAAACGGAAGCCGGCTAAAAAAGATAATTCTTATAACCAGTCTTGCAGGTGCAGCATTGTTATTTAATGCATGCACAGCCGGATATGTTGCATCCGAACCCTCTTACATGCAATATGAAAGACCAGGGCGTCCAAATGATTATGCTATATGGATTTCCGGCGATTGGAACTGGAACAGCAGATCACAGGTCTATTATCAGACCAACGGCTACTGGGAAAATCCAAGACCCGGAAAAACATATGTTTCAGGTTACTGGAATACATCTCCGAGAGGCAAAAGCTGGACCAAAGGCCGTTGGCATTCAAACGGCAACAACAAGCACAATCGCAATCACAATCAAAACCACAAATAGGCTTGACGATACACTATTCGTACTGGTCAGGCAGAATTATTCACATTTAGGCACTGCATTATTACGTCAGATCCGGATTAGTTGAAAAAACTGAATGTGTGAAATGACTGTAACATATTGGCAGTTAAGCCAACTCACTCAAAAGCTGATGAAATATTCAGCTTTTGATTTTTAAACAAGCCATTTTAAACTGTTCTAACGTCTATTTATTTATACAAACATATCATGAATGATCCAGCTGAAACAAATGACAAACCGGAGGAGACCTTAGTGAGGCTGAAACCAAAATTTGCTTTGCTGAACAAGAACAATATTTTGTCGGCAGAAGGAAAGCAGGAGGAGCTGATTGGAAGGCTTCAGGCTAAGCTGGGTAAAACGAAGGCAGAGGTATGCAAGATCATCTATGATCTGTAAATCATGACACAATATTAAGATTTGAACCTGGGGATAATTAATTTATCGAGTCTGAAAACAAAGCGGATCCTCTCTTTGAATGAGCCTGACATAGGATTTAGGTTTGCCGATACCACAAGCGGGAAATAGACCTCGAAAAAATCCCATATACCAGCCTTAAAGCCACCTTCAAAAAATAGCATAGTCTTATCGCCATTTCCTCTATTAAAATCACTCACTGTTAAGTTGACATAGGGTTTTACAGGTATCCCTGAAGCTTTGCCAGGCAAATTGCTGAAAAGTGAAAGGGAACAAATCCACTTGTTATAGCCCAGGCTATCACTTACATAGGTTGTCAGACCTCCTTCAGAAAGGGTCATCTGCCTCGACCAGAAAGTTGTCAGGTACCTGCTGAAACGATCAGGATATACACCCTGATAAAGATATTGCTCCGGCCCGCTCCTTCCGCTTGCAGAAAAAGAATAAAAAGGATCAGCAGAATTATTTTTAAGCATGACACCGGAGAATAATCTTATATCCAGACCGCTGTTCTTTCCAAAATAACTGTATCTGTAATTTAACTCCAGAGATGTTTTCTGATATGACTTTCCGGATTCAAAAGAGACGGCGACATTAAATGGATTAATTCTTCCGACCCTTTCAATAAGATACCCGAATTGGAAATATGAAAGCATCGCCGCCGGGGAGAGAGATTCAATCTTATTCAGGTCTGATGCGGAATAATAGTACCCAAAGACACTCTGATTGATATTATCAGTAATTATTGCAGATTTAAAAGAGAGGTCTAATCCTATTTTCATTTTATGGTAGTTCTGATTCCCTGGTGCGCCGAATTGAGATCCTTCCAGCGTGAAGGTTGCCAGCCTTATGAAATAGTCATATGGTGTTATATTAAATGATATCTTTCCGTAACCTGTAACTCCCTGACTGCGGAAAGTATAGAAAGGCATTACAAAATATTCAGTAGGTTTTGGGAGAAGAGTACCATTATGCACTGCAACCCCAAGCATGAAACCGTCCACACTATTCCAGTCAAATGCTGGAAAAAATTCAATATACCGTTTATCAGGGTCCTCTATAGTGTACAGGAACTGCAGTTGCAGAGGATCTGACCTGCGGAAAATACCGTACGTCCGGATATTATTATTCAGCCTGTATAATTCAGTCATTTTATGATCAGGATCGATTTTAAGTTCTGAATAATTATTCGTTGAAACATTGAACCATTTTTCCCCTTCAAAGCCATCTTCCCAATATTCGTTACCGACTGAGTCTCCGATCATTCCAGCGATCAATAATGGAGATTTCAATTCCCCCCTGTTTTTTATAAGCAGTTTTTGGGAATCGAGCCTGATAATCTTATAATCAAGACGTTTAACAGTACCCAGGAAATCGTCAAAGAACCATGACAGCTCTTTTGTAGTTCCTGATTCAAATACTGCCCTGAGATCTTCCGGCATTGGATGCTTGTTTTTCCAGGTACGGTAATAATCGTGCATAATAGCATAAAAGGCGGAATCTCCAAGATAAGACCGCAGATAGTTAAATCCTTGAGCTGCCTTATTATATATTATATTACCATAATTATCATAGGTGTATTGAAAGGCAGGAAGATTAACAGGCTGTTCAAGGTTATTCCGGGCAGGAACAAGCCACGCTATCTCCTGAATTCGCTGAACAGGCATTTTTTCCACCTGGAAAAACCTGGCAAGCTTTCTGTTTCCCAGAGATATCTCCCAAAGTTTCTTTTCCGGATATCTGATTTCCATATATCTTGCTTCATAGGCACTTGCAATGCTCTCATCCATATAAGGGAATATTCGTTCATTTGAGCCCAGGGCGCTGTAAAACCAGCTATGACAAATTTCGTGTGCCAGCACCTCATCCAGAAAGTAGGGCTCTTTTGTAAGACCTATTACTGTAAGGCCTGGATATTCCATACCTGCACCGGAATTTAGCACAC
Organism: uncultured Bacteroidales bacterium; assembly: GCA_963789465.1. Taxonomy (GTDB): domain Bacteria; phylum Bacteroidota; class Bacteroidia; order Bacteroidales; family VadinHA17; genus LD21. The sequence continues at coordinate 160,265 of CAWBLL010000009.1, read as the reverse complement.
TCTGTACAGCTGTGTAGTTTTGATAGGGATAATCCCCGTTCCATTTTGAAAAACAAAGTATAGCATCATCTATATACGAAACGGATTTTTCCCAAAGGGCTGCTTCACGATCAGTAAACATAGCCCAGGTGGTTATTTCCCTGCCAGAGTCGGGAAGCCTGACTTTACCTTTCAATACATGGTACCTTTTATCTGCAAACCAGGCGAAGTCATGTACCATATGTTCGGTGTACCTCAAAGTCTTCATCTGAGTTGAGGATTGCGGAAATTTAGCTTCTCCGGCTTCATTTGCTTTCATCCAGGCAGTATCTGCGGAAAGCCGATCAAGAAAGGCTTTTTCCTCGTCATTCTGCAGGTTACCTGTTGCTCCAACAACATAATTGGCAGGTAATGTAATACTCACATCATAGTCACCAAATTCAGAAAAGAACTCACCCTCGTCCATATAGGGCATCTGATGCCAGCCTGACTTATCATACACTGCAGGTTTGGGATACCATTGTGAGATCTGATAGGATTCCCCGATATGTCCTAATCTGGAAGTAATCCCTTTGGGAATTTTTACATGAAAAGGAGTGGATATATAGATAGTATCGCCTGGCTTAATTGGCTCATTCAGAAACAGTTTACAGATGTCCGGGAAACCCGGCAGCAAAGCCCATCCGGACTGTCGCCCATCTACCTTAAAATCAAGTGAATCAATATAACCGCTCAATTCCGGATCATTAAATAACTTGGACTTTCCATCCCTTCTGAAGAGCTCTTTGGCTAATTCGGTATTGTTATTTGAATATGCATTTGGCCAGAGGTGAAAATACAAAAAACCTAAAGTGTCGGGAGAATTGTTAATATACTGAACCGACTCGTATCCATCCAATTCATGTTTCAGATCACTAAGCTTTACGAAGATTGTATGATTTACCTGCTGTTGAAAATAATCCTGTGACAAAGCAAAATAATAAGGACAGATGGATCCGAGAATGACCAGTAATAATTGTCTGGAAAAATATTTAAGCAAGAAAGATTTCAATTGTGGTTAATGCATTTTGACTTTTTCAACAGCGCCTGGTCCCAATACATTAGAAGCTTCCATGAGAGCGGCTGCGCCCAGCGAATGATGATTGTCAAGACTCAACAATAACTTCATATTAGTTTTCTTCTCACTGTCTGTGAGAAGACTCATTAAGATATGATGTACACCTTCATTAAATAAAATTGAGTTTTCCCTGTTCCCGACTGACTTCAGCACAGGTGTTATGCTGCGCCTGCCTATTTTGATAAGTGCTTCTGCGGCAATCCATCTGATATCGAATTCAATATCGTCAAGCAGATTAATCATAACCGGGATCGATATCCTGTTGCCTATAAGCTCAATAATTTTTACCGCTTCCATACGAGTGAGAAGATCTCCGGACTTTAATAGTTTGTTCATCTCCGGGAGGACCTTCTTTCCCATTTTTACCAATGTATTTCTTGCGCTGAGTTTTTTATTGACGCTTTTGGTATCAAGTGAGATCTTTATCAGGTCGATCATATATACAGGACTGCCAGTAAGTAGTTTATCGATTTCCATGTTTTCATTTTTTCCCATAACCTGAGTAAATTTAAAAAATCATATTAATTATTTCACCATGGGGCTTAATGCCGGCCTGCTTCCATCTGACAGATCATCTTTATCATACCATAAAGGTCGCCAGCACACACACAATATCTGTTACATTATTTTCTATTATAGTTACATAATTCTCATTTGTATTTATACTCCTAAAATAATCAATCTGTGAATAATGTAACTTATTCCTTAAAAAGTGTAACAATATATGCATGAAGTGATGTGATCTTTGTAATGATAATTCAATTAAATAATTCAACAGTGCATACGATGGAAAATTCAACTCAATTGGATGGGGACTGGAAGATGACAAGAGGGAAGCTGAAACAAAAGTTTGCTATACTCACTGATGATGATTTATTATTGGTTGAAGGCAAGCAGGATGAGCTGATTGGCAGACTTCAGGTTAAACTTGGTAAAACCAGGGAAGAGATAAGAAAGCTTATTTATGATTTATAGTCAGGTCAGCATTCCAGATCATCTGTGCAAAATTTTAACAGGAACAAGTCAAATCAAGTGTAATAGGTTTAAGGGTTATTCAAGGTAGCAAATAGGTTTAATTCAAATTAATTAATCAATAAAATCAAACGAAATGAGAAAGATTATCTTTTGTGCAATGGCAATATTCCTGTCATTGACATTTTTTCCGATTCAGGCAAATGCTGTAACATCGGAACCAACATCCTCGGTGGTTGATCCTAAACCAGTGGAATCGGCCGAAGTTAAAACCATGGAATTAAGGTTAAATGAAATAAATGCGATGGATAAGTCAAAATTGAAAGCGTCAGAGAAAAAAAGTTTACGCAAAGAGGTAAAATCCATCAACCATAAGCTTAGAGAAATATCAGGTGGTGTATATCTTTCTGTTGGCACAATAATTCTGATTGTAGTTTTACTTATTATTTTATTGTAATCAATTAAAAATCAAAGGTCATGGGAAATCTACTTTATATCGTTGCGGTTATACTCATCATTGCCTGGGCAATTGGATTTGTAGGCTACAGTGCAGGAGGACTTATACATGTACTACTTGTTATTGCAGTTATTGCAATAGTAATCAGGCTAATTCAGGGCAGAAGAGTCCTTTAGAACATTGTCATTAATAAAAATTAAAAAAAGATTATGAGCTCAGGTAAAATTTTATTGGGAGTTTTGGCTGGCGTTGCAGCCGGTGCCTTGTTGGGAATATTACTTGCTCCCGACAAGGGTTGGAATACGAGGAAACTGATATCCAAAAAGGCAGACGACTATGCTGAAGAACTAAAAGATAAATTCAGCGAATTTCTTGAAGCTGTTTCTGAAAAGATTGAACAGGCAAAGGAGAATGTCACTGAGTTTGCAGAACAATCGAGTTTCAATCAGGAGAAACTTAAAAAAAATGCTAAACCTGCTGCAGATTGAACATTACAAACTCAACCAGTAAAATAGTTCTAAATCTGTAAACATGGAAACAGACACATTGAAAGCCGGCTTTCCTGTTTTAAATGTCATATGGTCACAGGGTTCTCCACATAGTTTATTCGATTTGTCTGCATTGATTTTGAATATGAAGCAAAGCAAGTCCTGGGTGAAAGGAGAACTTAAGAATACTATCCTTTTGGACAGTCCCGATAAGCAGGTTTTGCTTACTGCTCTGCATGAAAACACAGAAATTGATTCTTTCCAGGAAAGTGATTCAGCATCTTTTCAAATACTGGAGGGAGAATTAATGTTCAGTACAATGAAAGAGTCAGTAATACTAAAAAAAGGACAATTGCTTACGCTTTGTGAAAAGGTAAAGTATCGTCTGAAAACCAACGCCGAGACTGTTTTACTTCTTACGATTTTACATGACACGATGAAAGTGGCTGAGAATTAAATATCCGTGTTTGTACAATACTAACAGAACTGAAGTAATGGAAGATAATACAAAGTTGCTTGAATCGCTGCTGGAAAGGCTTAATGACTACGGGCAAACAAGCCTGGAACTTGTAAAGCTTAAAGCTGTTGAAAAATCATCGGAGGTAATTTCATCCTTTATCCCTCATTCGGTGGTCTTTATAATGATTGCATCATTTATTCTGTTTCTTAATCTGGGATTAGCTTTGTGGCTGGGAGATATCCTTGGCAAAACTTATTTGGGATTTTTGGTCGTAGCTGCCTTTTATATTCTTGCAGGCATTGTAGTTAATTTCTTTATGTACAAGTGGCTTAAGAGGATAATATGCAATTATTACATTAAAAGTGTGCTTAAATAATATCATATGCAAAACATAGCATCCACAATCGAACTTAAAAATGCGATTCAATTATTGAAAGAGGACCAGTTGGTTAAAGGACATTTATTGAAAGAACAGTTCTTCATTACCTATGAAAGCTTAAAGCCCGTTAATGTACTTAGCACCACTTTGCATGATATCTCTTCATCACCATATCTGATGGAGAATATTTTAGGATCGGCAATGGGAATTGCCTCCGGTTTTCTGACCAGGAAGATATTTGTCGGATCATCAGGTAATATTATCAGAAAGCTTTTGGGCTCCATTATTCAGTTTAGTGTTACAAATGTGGTAGCCCAGCATCCTGAATCTGTTAAATCCATAGGTCAGGTAATCTTACAATATTTACTCACCAGAAAAAGAACAAATTCTAAAGTTCAGTGATACCTGAGAGATTGAAATTGCCATTCTACCTGAAGACGACTGTTTTTCTGGTGGGCCTGATTGCCATCGTGTCGATATTATATTTAGGTAAAAGCATAATTATTCCGATAGTTTTCGCAATAATTATTGCAATTGTACTCCATCCCTTTGTAAATTTTCTTGTTCGGTTAAGAATAAACAGGATCGTCGCTATCACCATTACATTATTCCTGACTCTTCTGATCATATTGGCATTCTGTTTCCTCATATTTTCACAGGTCAACCGGTTTAGTGAGTCCTGGCCGGTCATGGTTGAAAAATTTTCTGCAATAATCAATCAAACCATCAATGATGGAGCCGAGTATTTTAATAAGGACCCTCAAAAGATACATGCCTGGATTTCTAAAACCCAGAATGATCTAATCAGTATGAGCACTGCTGCCCTCGGCCAGACACTCGTTATTGTCGGCAGCGGGTTAGTTGCTTTGTTTCTGCTTCCTGTATATATTTTTTTATTGTTATTTTATCAGCCCATCTTAATCGAGTTTATCCGCAGAATCTTTGATGATAGCAACCAAAGCCAGGTAAGGTCTATAATTACACAAACAAAAACGGTTATACAACGCTATCTTACAGGACTGGTTATTGAAGCTGTTATTGTAGCGATACTTGATACTACTGCCCTTCTTTTCATTGGAATTGAATACGCTCTGATCATAGGCATTATGGGCGCATTGCTCAATATCATTCCATACATTGGAGGGCTGGTGGCAGTGGCAATTCCCATGATTGTGGCTCTGGTCACAAAATCATCTATCATGTCCGCAATATATGTTCTGCTTGCATATTATTTTATACAACTTATTGACAATAATTACATTGTCCCTAAAATAGTCGCCTCGAAAGTAAAAATTAATGCACTTTTTTCCATTATCGCGATAATTGCCGGAAATGCTTTATGGGGAATCCCGGGTATGTTTCTCTCAATACCCCTGCTCGCAATTATCAAGCTTATCTGTGACCATATAGAGCCATTAAAACCTCTGGGATTTTTATTAGGAGATACAATGCCGCCGATATTGGAAATAAAGCATATCATTAAAAAAATTAAAATTAAAATTTAAAAACAGACTTGAAAAAGAAGGAAGCGCAGTAGAATAGACTTCTAATTTAACCAGTGGATTATATAATTTGTGAGTAAAGCTTTACCTCTGCATGATGCTCGTTTTCTGTCGTTAACCAGACGGATAAACCTGACCTGACTTTCAACCCCATCAACTGTTATGACAGTTTTGTTACCAGCTTCAAACAGCTGAGTTACAGTAATGCGGTATAATGTATCCCTGAATCTGTAATGAATTTTATAAGACACCCAATCAGCAGGAATACAGGGTTCAATATATAATTTATCTGTTTCAAGTCTTAGTCCAAGCAACGATTCCACAATAAGACGATACATCCATCCGGCGGATCCTGTATACCAGGTCCATCCACCTCTGCCTGTATGAGGAGACATGGCATATACATCAGCTGCAATCACATATGGTTCAACTTTATATCTGGCAACTTCTTCAGGAGTACTGGCGTGATTTATAGGGTCAATCATTCTTAATATTTTCCATGCACTCCTGCTGTCTCCCAATTTTGAGAATGCCATAGCCGCCCAGACAGCTGCATGAGTATACTGGCCTCCATTCTCCCTCACTCCGGGAACGTATCCTTTAATATAACCGGGATTCAAATCTGATTTATCAAAGGGCGGATCGAGCAATTGAACCAATGAATCCTCATGTCCTTACAAGTCTTTCCATCAGTGATTTCATGGCTATCGTTGACCGTTCCTTACCTGCCGCTCCTGAAAGTACTGACCAGCTTTGAGAGATGGAATCTATCTTGCATTCTTCGTTAGCTGACGATCCAAGCGGCAATCCATTGTCAAAATAGGCACGCCGGTACCATTCCCCGTCCCATCCGTTCTTTTCAATATTCTTCTGTAATTTTTTTGCACCATTCCTGCAGATCTCAACAAATTCATTATCGGCTCTTGCCTGTGCAACTGAGGCAAACTGATTCAGAACATCAAAAAGAAAAAATCCAAGCCAGACACTTTCCCCTTTTCCCTGGTTCCCTACCATATTCATACCGTCATTCCAGTCGCATGTGCCGATAAGCGGTAGTCCATGCTCACCATATCTAAGCCCATGCAGGATAGAGCGTTTACAATGTTCATATAATGTGCTTCTGTCTTCCGAACGGCCTGGAAGGTCGTAATATGAATCATCTTCCGGATTGACCGGGCGTCCTTCTATAAAATGAATGGATTCATCCAGGATACCCTGTATCTCCTGTGCCCGTTACATAGCGGCATGTGGCAAAAGGTAACCAGAGGTAGTCATCTGAGCAATGAGTACGAACCCCTCTTCCTGAAGGGGGATGCCACCAGTGCTGGACATCTCCTTCATGAAATTGCCGGCTGGCAAAAAGTATCAGATGCTCACGCAGAAGATTTGGTTTTGTATGAATTAATGACATGACATCCTGCAACTGGTCACGGAATCCATATGCTCCTCCCGACTGATAATATCCGCTTCGTGCCCAGACACGGCATGCCAGAGTTTGATATAAAAGCCAGCCGTTGGTCATAACATTCAGAGAAGGATCAGGTGTTTCTATCTGCACGGTTCCGAGAGTGTTGCTCCAGTAGTGCCAGACTGCTTCCAATGCGGCATATGCGGAGGCTGATCCGCGAAAACGGGCTATGAGGTTATTGGCATCCTCCATATTGCGGCCTGAACCAAGCCTGAATACTATTTCGTGTCCCTGTCCTGCAGCAATTTCAAAATTGACCTGAATGGCGGCGCAAGGATCAATAGCGACACCTTTTTTCCCTGAAAGCTTCGAGCGTCTCAGTGCAGCAGGATTTTTCAATGAGCCATTTCTTCCTAAAAATTCTTTACGGTCACAGGTCAGGGAGTGCATTACATCGTCAGTCTGAAGAAATGCAACCCGGTCAGCAAACTCCTGATTATAGGGATTTGCAGCATATATCACGCTGCCATTCAAATCAACAGTGGTATTTATATGCATGGCAGTTTTATGACGCAAATCACCTAATACCCATTCCACATAGCTGATGACTGATCAATTTGCATGATCGCCCCGTTTCGTTCCTTACTTTTAATACCGAAAACTTTACCGGAGCATCTGTTGCAACGTAAACCCAAAGCTCGGTAACAATGCCTCCCTCGTTGTGTTCGAATACACTATACCCGAATCCATGTCTGCTCACGTATAGTTTTGATTCGCTGTCCGTCAGGGGTGCAGGAGACCAGAAGTGACCGGTCTCTTCGTCACGGATATAAATAACTTCCCCGCTTGTATCGGTAACAGGATCATTTTTCCAGGGAGTGAGACGATACTCATGGGCATTTTCAGCCCAGGTATATGCCATCCCATTCTCTGAGATGACAGTCCCGAATCCAGGGTTAGCCAGAACATTTACCCATGGCGCAGGTGTAATTCTGTCCTTCGATGTTGTAATAACATATTCCCGTCCGTCTGCTGTAAATCCTCCGATACCATTATAAAAGATAAGGTCCGGTCTGGGCAATACCTCTTCTGATTGAGGATTGGGCTTGTATGTACGTGAAGGATTAAAATTGGCAACATGTAATTCCCCATAACCACGCCGGTTAATCTGATTTGTCAAAGGTCCACGCCTGTCGCTAATGATAGCTCGCGCTACCGTCTGGAAAAGGATCCTGTCTTCGTTTGATATCTGGTCCGCAGAACGCACAAAAATTCCGCCCGGACTGTCAATAGTGTTAGCTTCTATTCCGGCTGCAATTAAACCGATAATCTGGTCCTGCAGCAGCTGACGGTAGCCAGCCCGATCCTCATTCCAGATTACAAGATCTACTGCCAATCCTTTTAATCGCCAGTAAGCATGAGCCTGAACAAGCTGTCGTACCAGGTCAATATTTGCCGGGTCTTCGATTTGCAATAAGACTATCGGCAAATCACCTGAAATGGAATAGCCCCATAAGCCTGATTGTCCGCGCCGGTTTCTTAATATAATTCCTGGTTCTGCACGAAGTGATGAATTGGCATAAATTATAGAACTGGCAAGGCGACCATATAACTGAGCATCCGATTCACTCGCATTAATCTGCCTTAAAACCACCTGGCTGTGTGTCCATGCAAGTTCAAAAACACGATTTGCCATCTGCTTGTCCTGGTACTTTTCCACAAGATTTAGTGCTCCTTCACGGGAGTCACTTATTCCGGTAACAATATCAATTGTAGCCGTTCCTTCCCGTTCCAGTACTATCTGATACTGAATGGCAACAATGGGATCGAGTACTGAACCCTGGCTACCGGAAAGGGATTTAGCAGTTGTCATCGCATATGGCGATGCAAGTGTATTTCCCCGTCCAATAAATTTAAGCCGGTCAGTTTCATAGGTAATATTCTTTATTTCCGCCCCGTGAACTGCCATCAGATGGAACATCCATGGTGAGTTTTCACCTATTGATCTGGGTCTCCTGGTGCATAGAATTGCCTGTCGCTGATGGATAATTTCTGATCTGCACAAAGAGATTACTGAATGCAGGATGTGCCAGATCGGATTCCATTTGGAGCCAGTACAACTTCCGCATAGCTGGTAATATCAATAATCCTGTTTGCTCTTGAGCGGTTTGTCAGCTGAACCCTTCTCAGTTCAATATCGTCTTCAGGGGATACCACAATTTCCAGGTGTGTGTCAATATCGAAATCCCGGCGCCGGAATTCTGCACTTCCTTTTGAAAATATTGCTTCATATTTTTCCGGCTGATGAAGTGTAGGCTGAAATGTCGCTGACCAGTAATTTCCATTCTCGGCATCACGTATATAACAAAAAGTACCCCAGTTATCAAGAGTGCTGTCTTCCCGCCATCGTGTCACGGCAATATCTTTCCAATGACTGTATCCCCCGCCGGCATTTGTAATTATCACCCGATAACGGTCTCCGTTTGACAGTAAATTTACTTCCGGGAATGGAGTATCCGGAGTATTAAAAATCCTGAGAGGCATCTCCTGGTTATTAGTCGAAGGGAGTACATTTGTAACACCGGAAGTATGCGAAAAGAATGTTGTGGCTCTGGGTATCCTTTCCTGAAGCAGCAATAATGTTGCCTGGAATAAAGGGAATGACTCAAACCTCTTTTGCATCGGGTGATCCAATAATATATTAGACAAAGAGAGAAAACTCATTCCTTCATGATGCGCCATGAATGACCTTATAACAGCATTTGATTGCCCTCGCTGTAAACGTGTCGCAGTATAATCTATAGCCTCATAAAAACCAAATTTCCCCATAAATCCTTCATCATCAAGGTGCTCAAGATTAAGACATGCTTCTTCAGGCATTACCATCAGGGCAAGAGCCGTTGCGTAGGGTGCTATAACCAGATCTTCAGAAAGGCCTCTTTTGAATCCAAGACCCGGCACCCCAAATGCACGGTACTGATAATTCTGGTGGATATCAACGCTGTTATAACCCGATTCTGAAATACCCCATGGAACGCCTCTGAACCTGCCATATGCAATTTGTCTGATAACTGCCGCTTTACAGGTCTGATAAAGCAAACTATTTTCATATGACGGCATTACTATAAGAGGCATAAGGTATTCGAACATTGATCCACTCCATGAAAGAAGAATTGGTTCTCCATCGATGGTTGTAAGGAGACGTCCAAGTGCAAACCAGCTTTCCTGAGGTACCTTGTCCTGGGAGATGGCTACAAAGCTCGACAATCTTGCCTCTGATGCCAGTAAGTCATAATAGCTTGAATCGCATCGCCGGTCTTCTACATTATATCCGACACTCTGCAAATGACGCGTCTTATCGTAAAGAAATCCATATTCAATGTTTGTAAATTCTGCTGATTGCCTCGCAAGCGCTTCAATAAGCTCAATCCTTTCCTTTGCATGATAAACAGCTTTACCTAACAGTCTTTTAAATTCAGGAATTATTTCAACGATCGTTGAATCTGTCTTCTCCGGAAAACAGTTCATCCACTTTATTTTCAGCAATTTCACTCAAAGTCGGGATAGCATTAAGTACCGGATATTTGATCATTATTTCAGGAAAACCGGAATGTAATATCCATGGAGTCAGATATACTAATTCATCACAGGCGCTTTTGCACTGGCGTGAAAGATTTTCTGCCCAGACACTGTATTGTTCATCAGTGTTGCTGTCGTGACTGCATTTACAATTTCAGCAGAAGATATTGAAAGTTCATCAAGGCATTTTCGTAAATAATCAAGTGTAACCGGAGGTTCATTAAGAATTGCATTCAATAATTTCCTGAACCTGACAATTTCGGCAGGTATTGATTTTGATGCTCTGTTCTATAAGGATTTGCAATGTATCATAAATCCCTTCAAAAAGTCTGGGCCCTGTTATTAACTTGATCAGGCAGGGTCAGAAGTCCCTGGTTGAATGTCAGAAGATGACCGGCAAGGTTCCCGCTGTCGACCGATGAAATATAAAGCGGATTCAGTGGTTTCAATGATTGAGTATCATACCAGTTAAAGAAATGACCCTGGAATTTCTCCAGCAATTCCATTGTGCTGAAGGTATTCGAAGTTCGTTCAAGAAGCTCTCCCGTTAAAATGTAACCAAAATCATAGGCTGTAAGATTTGCAAGAAGCGAAAGACCCATATTTGTAGGTGATGTACGGTGAGCTATTACTGAAACTGGATGTTCCTGATAGTTATCGGGGGGTAACCAGTTATCGTCAGGACCAACAAAAGTTTCAAAAAATGACCATGTTTTACGCGACAACTGCCTGAGAAAGAGATATTGTTTATCAGTTAGTTTTGCTTTAACCGGGACAAGAGGTCTGCTTATCCACCATGCTATGATCGGAAAAACAAACCATAGTCCAATAATTGGCCATACCATTAAAAGGGTTTTGGGAAATAACAGCAAAAGAGTTATTGCAGAAAGGACTGAAATAAAGGGAGATATCCACATTTTCCGAAATGATTCAATAAGTTCCGACCTGCTGTGGTGTTTATCTGTTACTTTTCGAATTCCATTCAAGAAGGCGTTTTTTTGAGATAATCAATCTCCAGCATGTTCGCAATAAGGCATCCAGACTATAAAAAGCTTCATATGGAAGGCTTATAAAAAAGAATGCAGACTGAGACAATTGCCTGAGCAGCCGATTGCAGTGCTTCCTCCAGATGTTGCCGCAGCAGGACTTCCTCCGGTTTTTGAAATATATAGACAAGAGAAGTAATCAATGAAGGAACCAAAATTATTCCTATCACAACCAGAGTCCAGAACCATGAGGATACTAAAATTGTCCAGCCCAGTAATAAAAGTAATATCAGCGCTGACGGAATAAGGCTGCGTCTGAGATTATCCAGAATTTTCCACCATGGATAAGAAGAGACAAAGGGTTTTTCCTGGAATTGCCGTTTAAACTGGGCAATACCGGGAACAACCAGGGGATCAATTGCCAGTCACCCCTTATCCAGCGTGACCGGCGTGCTACATCTGTACTGTAGCTGGCAGGATACTCTTCAAATAAAAGGACATCGCTTAACAATCCGGACCTGGTATAACAACCTTCCAGAAGATCATGGCTCAGGATTCTGTTTTCCGGCAACCGGTCCTTCAGCGTCTGATCAAATAAATCAACATCATATATACCTTTTCCTATAAAAGATCCTTCTCCAAACAGATCCTGGTATACATCGGATATGGCACGGGTATATGGATCTATTCCCGGCTCACTGCCAAATAATTTTGCATATCTCGACCTGTTGGTACCGGGTAAACTCACGGCAACCCTGGGTTGCAGAATTGTATAACCATCTGTTACACGCTGCTTTTCCGTATCATATTTTGGTTTGTTCAGGGGATGCGACATAGCCCCGACAAATTGCCTTGCGGAATCACGGGGTAACTGGGTATCGGTATCAAGTGTAATTACGTACTTGATTTTTCTTAACACTCAGTATTGCCAATGATATTCGAAAATACATTTTCCGGACCGCCGCGTAGCAGGGAATTCAGATCTGAAAGTTTTCCACGCTTTCGTTCATAACCCATCCAGATCCGGTCTGTTGGATTCCATTTTCGTGATCGGTGGAAAAGAAAAAATGTATTCTTATTTACTCCCGGATATTTTTCATTCAGATCCGTGATTTTTTTAGTGATCAGTTGAACAAGGATTTCATCGTCGTCTAATTTTTCTTTTGCTGCATCATGAAAATCAGTCAGTAATCCAAAATGAAGGTTTTCATCCTGGTTTGCCAGAAACCTTACTTCAAGGGCCTCTGCAAGATCTTCAATATTCTCAGGGCTTATGATCATTGCAGGAACTACGACCAATGATCGTGATTCAGGCGGAATTCCTTTTGAGTAATCAAGTCGTGGCAATGGATGAGGATTTACAAAAAGTGTGGTGAGCCAGTTAGCAAGAGCTATTGAGAGATAGCTGGTACAAAAAGTCAGCAGAAAGCCTAAGGCCCATAGATGCCAGCTTTCAATTCCATCGTGGTGAGCTTTTTCAAGCAGGCTCCAGGTTAAGATTGCAATAAATGAAATAATTGAGACCAGATAGAAGAAAAGGGGAAACCCGGAAATCGTATTTACGAATATTGATGATAAAGTATTTTTAATTTTGATAAGATGGAGCAATTGCTGCAAACCTTTACCAATTAGATAAAATCCGATATGTGCGGTACGGTCGTCAGGTCCATTCAGTTCTGCTCCTTTTTTTGCGAGTTCAAGAGTTCTGCGTGCTATTTCAATTTCAGAAAAGCTGCATTTTTTTGCTATCTTTTCTATTACATGACGATAATGGTCTCGTGTGCTGAAGTCCATCTTAATGAATGCATTGGCCGGGTCTTCTTTCAGAACTTGTTCAACATGGCTCATCGATTCAACAAATTCGCGCCAGTCTAAAGAACTTAGTAAACGGAGGCTGCCAATGCTGTTGCTGATAGAGACCTGATCTGCAGCCTGCTGCTGGTTCCCAAACTGAATAAGCTGGACTATTGTCTGGTTTGATTCGGTAAGCCGTTGTTCAATCCAGGTCAGTGGAAATGCCAATGCGGGACTCTGTCCCTGCAGCCTCCGGACAAATTCAGAAACAAAGGGTGTTGACATCGGGGGATTCGATCTTGCCATATCGGCAATTACAAGGATCAGGCTTTTGGGATCTTTTTCTGCAATTTCTATCATCTTGTCGGCCCAGGAACCGGCAAGATCCCTGTCGATTCTTCCGGAGGCCACCCTGAAAGCTACGCGTCGCAGATTCTCAATTAGCGCTAACCTAAGCATAATCGGAATAGCCCACAATTCACCCAGTTTTAATGTCGTAACTGTTTGGTATGCTGTAACAAAACGACGCAGGCTTTCCGGATCTACATGACCTTCTCCATGGGATATGATTTCTTTTGCGATATCATAAACCCGGGGAAGTCCCGCTGACGGGCCATTAAGTAATCGAGGTAATTCCTTACTATAACCCTTTGGAAGATGTTTCCTTCCCGTACGGATCTGTTCTTCAATTAAATAGAAATTATCCAGAAGCCATTCCCCGGCTGGTGTAATCTGATGATTGGCCTTTACTGCTTCCGATACAAGATCGTAAACTTCCAGCAGGATAGCTTCATTTTCCGCAAGACGCGAAAGCAGTTGCTGGTCAGGACTAACCCTGGGACCCAGTATATGTAAGCCAGCTAAGGTTTTGCCATGGTGATCCATCTGTTCGGCATTAAATAATTCCGAACGAAGTGGTGGTTCTCCATCACTGTATTTTTGTGAAATACCATTTACCAGTAGATGAGATTTCAGACGATGCAGGGATTCGTTAATTATTTTAGGACTTATCTTCATTTTCTTATTTGAATCTTTTTTACTTTCAGCTTCAATTTTATCTATATATCATGAGATAAGTGTTATATAACTTTAGAAAGAAGTTACATAATTATCATATTCATCACTACTCTCCGGCTAAAAACATGAGATTATGAGCGAAGCAGGAACCGGGGGCCCGCTGTAACGGGATGAGATCGCAGAAGGCAATTTCCTGCTAATTTCACCATTTATCCGTTATTAATGATATTCTATAAACCATGTGATTTGACTGATTTTTATCAGGTGAAAGACCATTTTTTAATTTTTCTTAGCTTAAATGGCTGAAAATGACTGAAAAGCAAGAATTATGTAAAATTATGCAAGAATTATGTAACAATTGTCAATATATTGATAATCAACTTTGCGCAGTAGGATCTAAGCAAATGAATCATTTACTATAAAACTCGTTCTTTATTCGATCACTTACGGAAAATTCAATTATGATCTTATAATGATTGTTAATCAAATTAAGAATGAAATGAAAAGAATCAACAGTAAGATAGAAAAAACATTTTTAAGAAATGAGTTTGTTAAGAAGATAGTGCACACAAGCAAATATCTTCAGATTGCAATATTGCGCTTAAAACCCGGAGCAAAAATTAACCTGGTGACCCATGAGAGCATGGATCAGTTTTTCGGTTTTAAAGGAGGCAAAGGCAAGTGCACTATTGAAAGTAATGAATATATTGTAGAAAACGGTGATGCTATTATTATTCCTGCAGGGTCGAGGTCTGAGGTTATTAAATTCAATACTCACAAAAAAGTCAATGATACAAATGACCTTTTCAACTTCAATCGAAGGAATACAGAAAAGAACAAATCCAAAAATGCTCTAAAAAGAATAAGCTGATCTTAATTGAAATCCAATAAAACTGTTCATTATTGAATCCGGACAGCCATTGTCTAAAATCTCTGTGCAGGGAAGTCCCACTGCCAGTCAAGTCATATCCGAAAGCTACAAAGGGAAATGTGTGAATAATGCAAGTTAATTCAAAAGTTGTGTAACACTTAATTTTCAGCTGGTTCACACCTTTGCATTATTAATCTTCACTTAAAGAAATTAAAATGAAAAAAGCATTGCCCTTTATTCAATTCCTTTTCCTTTTCTCCGGTATGTTGTTGATTTCCTGCGGCCCGGGTAAAAAATTAACCAGTTCGGAAGCTAAAATTGACAAATTACAGCAAGACAGCATCACTGGCACAAAATCAGCTAAAAAGCTGTAACTCCAGGGTATCCGGCTTGAATGAAGCTATGACATCTTTACAGAATGAATATGACTCTGTTAAAATTAATCTTAGTGATCTTTCATCAACTTCAAAAATGACAATTGCTTTCCAGGCAAAACGGTTAAAGAATCTCCAGGATATTATTCTGGCTCAGAGTGAAGTAATGACTAAGTTAAAAATCTCAATAACGGATGCTTTGATAAATTATAAAACCGATGAGCTATACGTTTATGTTAAAGATGGAAAGGTTTATGTCTCTCTCGAAGAAAAGCTGCTTTTCAAATCCGGCAGTGATGTTGTCGATCCCAAAGGGGTAGAAGCATTAAAATCACTTGCAATAGTTCTAAATGCCACCAGTGATATAAATGTTATGATTGAAGGTCATACGGATAATGTCCCCATAAAAACAAGTTTATTCAAAGATAACTGGGACCTCAGCACTGCAAGGGCTACTTCAATATTACGCATCCTGACAAAAGATGATGGTTTTGATTCCAATCGTATAACAGCATCGGGAAGAGGTGAGTTTCACCCCATCAAAACGAATGATACCGCTGAAGGACGAGCAGGCAACCGGAGGACTGAAATCATATTATCTCCTGATCTGAATGAGATTTATAAGCTGTTATATCAGAATGATTCAAAAGTGCCTTTAACATATCATAATTAGCTTCAGGAGAGAAGTATTGTGTTTTGAGCAGGATACCTGCCAAACAAGCGAATCATGTAACTCTTTTTAGGATTTGTGTAATGCAAAGACTCATACCTTCCTGTAACTTTGTTCTACTAAATACTCAGTTTGATTACAGGCTAAAGGATGTAAAAATTGCATTTTTGTAATTTCAGAAACCATAATTTTAAAATCATGAAAACAAAAAATAAACTGCTGGCAATACTTATTGCATCGGTAATAGCCTTTTCGGTAAATTCAGGAAAAGCATCAGCTCAGCAAAACAATGTCAGCTTTCAGGTTTTCTATGACCAGTTAAGCCCCTATGGTCAATGGGTGGATTACCCTAATTACGGATATGCATGGATTCCTGATGCAGGACCCGACTTTGTACCATATTCAACAAGAGGTAACTGGGTAATGACTGAATATGGGTGGACATGGTTTTCATCTTATAAATGGGGTTGGGCACCTTTTCATTATGGACGCTGGGGTTATGACAACTATTATGGTTGGTTCTGGGTACCTGGTGGTGAGTGGGGGCCTGCATGGGTTGACTGGAGAAGTTCTGAAGGATATTTTGGCTGGGCGCCAATGGAACCTGGAGTTTCCATCAACTTTAGTTTTGGCATGGGTAACGATGGCAACTACAATCATTGGATATTCATGAGCGACAGATATATCGGAAGTTCAAACATGAACAGATATTATGTCAGTTCAAGAGATCATGAGAGGATTTTCAGAAATTCAAGGATTATTACCAATACTTATACTGATCACAGAAACCATAGTACATATATCTCCGGGCCATCCAGAAGGGATGTACAAAGAATTACAGGGGAAAAGATCAAACCTGTTGCAATTAAGGAAAGTAATAAGCCGGAAGAGGATATGAGTAATGGACAGTTACATATCTACAGGCCACGAGTGACAACGAACAGTGATACCGAATCATAGATCTGCACCATCCAAAATAGTCAATCGCAGAGAAGCTGATCAACCCTCGCAAAAAACCGAAGTTAATCAGCAGAGAAACGATGCTCCGGACAATAACAGCCACGAGAGACAATCCAATCCGGCGGTTTCTGAGGGAAACAGATCCAATTTCAATAACACATCCAGGAATAATGATGCCATCAATAATATAAATAGTGCAAAGAGCAATACAATAATACAACAATTTCAATAATAATGCCAAAAAAACAGGAAGGAATACGGATACAAAAGCGTCGGCTAAACAACAACAAGATGCAAGTCAGTCACATAAGACAGTAACTGACAAGCAATCCAGCCCTTCAAGCCAACCGGATAAGAACAGCAGACAGAGTCAAAGGAAATCAAAATCAGACAAGGATAAAAAGTAGATTGATAAAAATTATGTAACTTTTCCCAAAAATTTTGTAACTTTTCGGGGTAGAGCTTTCTATATATTTATCTGGATTAAAATTGATTTTGATACAAGTTATTCGCATAAGGATTTCCCTGACTCCCCCGGCCGCAGGATAAGTTTGGAGCGGATACGCTGATTTATTTAATTTATGCAAGGAAAAGCCGTAAAACTTAAATCAACCATACCTTCAAAAGGGAAAGTGAGGGATTTGGATATCAATTATTTCCCTATAGTCGCTCATGGGTGCCTCAGCAGGAGGTCTGGAGGCATTGGAGCAATTTCTGTGCAATGTTCCTGAAAAATGCGGAATGGCTTTTATTGTAATTCAGCATCTGGATCCTACACAAAAAGGGATGTTGCCGGAGTTACTTCAGAGAATTACCAAAATGAAAGTTTTGCAGGTTGAAGACAAAATGGCTATTAAAGTCAGACTGCATCTATGTCATTCCTCCAAATTACAGTATGTCTATCCTTAAGAGGGTACTTTATCTTTTTGAACCAATCGAAGCAAGAGGCCTGCGGCTTCCGATTGATTTTTTCTTCAAGTCGCTTGCCGATGATCAGAAGGAACGTAGTATAGGTATCATTCTGTCGGGGATGGGTTCTGATGGCACTTCAGGGCTTCGTGCCATAAAGGAAAAAAACGGAATAGTAATGGTACAGGAACCATCTACGGCAAAATATGACAGTATGCCCCGTAGTGCAATAGAGTCGGTGAATGTTGATATTGTGGCTCCGGTCAATGAGTTGCCGGGAAAGCTCATGAATTTGATCAGTCATTCTCAGGGATCCAGAACAGAACACAATGACGAAATTAAAGACAAAAGTTCTCTCGAAAAAATAATCATATTGCTTAGAAATCACACCGGCAACGACTTTTCATTGTACAAGAACAATACGGTATATCGGCGCATAGAGCGACGTATGAGCATTCATAATATTGAAAAGATATCATTATATGTCCACTTTCTGCAGAAAAATCCCGGGGAATTGGATATTCTTTTTAAAGAATTGATGATTGGTGTCACTAAATTTTTCAGGGATACTAGTTTATGGGAAAAACTGAGGGATAAAGTTATTCCGGATATTTTAAAAAAGTCGCCTGATGGCTCAGTATTAAGAGCCTGGGTACCCGGATGCTCTACGGGAGAAGAGGCCTATTCTCTGGCTATAGTCTTCAAGGAAGCAATGGAAAAAAACATTTCGCATGGAGGTTTTTCCCTGCAGATATTTGCGACTGATCTCGACCCTGATGCTATCATTATGGCCAGAAAAGGCATCTTTCCTGTTTCCATAACTGCTGATGTATCTCCAAATCGTCTGAACCGCTTTTTTAATGTTACAGATGAAGGTTATCGTATAAATACTGAAATCAGAGAAATGGTTGTGTTTGCCCAGCACAACATTATAATGCATCCTCCTTTTACCAAGATAGATATTCTTTCATGTCGCAATTTGCTGATCTATCTGAATCCTGAGCTGCAAAAAAAATTAATTGGCTTATTTTACTATAGCGTTAATCATGAAGGAATTATAGTGCTAGGAACCGCTGAAACGCTTGGAACTCAAAGTCATCTTTTTACTTCAATCGATAACAAATTAAAAATCTTCAGGCGTGTTGAAACAAATCTGGAAACTGATGTCTATGATTTTCCTTCATCATTTTCCCGAAACCTGAAATCCAATACTGTAACATCAATGCCAGTCAAATCCACTTCCAATATTCAGACTCTGGCGGATCAGTTGCTCCTGCAGAATTTTTCGCCAGCCGGTGTTTTAGTGAACGAAAATGGCGACATAATCTATATCAGCGGTCATACTGGAAAATATCTGGAGCCTGCTGTTGGTAAGGCAAATATGAATATTTTTGCAATGTTGCGTGAAGGTTTGCGTGAGGAATTTCCTCTTGCCTTCCGTAAGGCAATTATTAACAAAGAATCAGTTGTTTTACACAATATCAAAGTAGGGACAAACGGTGGAGTGAAAACTCTGAATATTAATATTCAGTGGATTGATAAACCAGAGTCATTAAGAGGTACTTTGATGATAGTTTTCAGTGATGTTCAGGAGATGACTGATACCAAACCAAAGGCAAATCCAGGAGCGAAAACTCAGATTAGTATAAGGCAGGCCGAACTACAACTGGAACTTCAGCATGTACGTGAACAGATGCAGAGTACGCTGGAGGAGATGCAGACTTCACAGGAAGAATTGAAATCCACAAACGAGGAATTGCAATCTACAAATGAAGAATTGCAGTCTACCAATGAAGAGCTAACGACTTCCAAAGAAGAAATGCAAAGTCTTAATGAGGAACTTCAGACAGTAAACGCTGAATTACAATCAAAGGTAGATGAATTTTCGAGGGTAAACAATGATATGAAAAACCTTCTAAACAGCACTGATATAGCAACGTTGTTTCTCGATAAAGAACTCAATATACGTCGTTATACCAATCAGGCTACGAAAATTTTTAAGCTGATTAAAAGTGACATAGGAAGGCCTTTTACCGATCTGGTAACAGATCTCATCTATCCTGACCTGGCTTCTGATGCTATTGAAGTTTTAAGGACCCTTATGTTTATCCAGAAAACCATACCTGCAAATAACGGGCGCTGGTTTTCAGTCCGCATTATGCCTTACCGCACATTCGACGACAAAATAGATGGCTTGGTGATTACCTTTTTTAACATTTCAGACCTCAAGGAAATTGAGATTAAATTACACCAGACGGAAAAGATGAATCGCCTGCTTCTGAATTCATCCTCTGATATAATTGTTAAATTATCAACTGAATGGAAGATATTGGAGTTTAATCCTGAAGCTGAGAAATTTTTTGGCCAAAAGCGTAAAGACACTGTAAACCAGAGTTTTGTTCAAATGTTTATAGCTGAAGAACTGCAAAATAAAATTGATAATAATTTGAATAAGCTGCTTAAGGAAGCGACAGATGGTAAATTAAAAATGCAAGTCATAGCAGCCGGTGGTGAAATGCCTGCTGATTTATGGTCTGCACATATTATATATAACACAAAGAATCAATCAGAAGGAATTGTTTTAACACTTAAAAAATAACTATACAATGAATAGCGAAGAACAGGAAATTACAGATGCCAAAATGCTTCGTAATAAAGCCGAAAAACAACTTGAAAAGAATAAAAAAGCCCTGGACATGTCGGTTTTGGAATCTGACGTTAAAAAGCTTATGCACGAACTTCAGGTTCATCAGATAGAACTTGAAATGCAAAATGAAGAGTTGATCAAAGCAAATGAAACGGCTGAAACAGCTCTTAAGAAATACACCATGCTGTATGATTTTGCCCCAATGGGATATTTTACACTAGGGGATGATGGAAGTATCCTCGAATTGAATTTCACTGGAGCTGAGATTCTTGGGGATAAACGTGTTGGATTGATTGGTACCAATTTTAAGCTTTTTGTTGCTGATACGTCTAAACCAATATTCAGCCAATTTCTCACGAAGGTTTTTGAAAGTAATACCAAAGAATCCTGCGAGATCAGACTTGGTTATGAAAATGAGCATTTTAGTACGGTTTATATAGAGGGTATTGTTCTCTCCGGCGAATCAAATTGTCTCTTATCGGTTGTAGATATATCAGCTTTCAGAAATCAGAAAATTAGTTAAATACAAGCTCTGAGTATTCAATTCTTACTCTGATTTACTCCGTTTCTTTTCAGAAATCTGCCATCTTGTTTCTGAAAGGATGAGTGAATTATGTAAATCATATCAATAATAGTGTAACACGTAAGATTTGGTGTTTCTCTATCTTTCCCGGGAAAAATTCAATATCAGATTGTCCTGATTCAGGAATCAATTATCCTGAATTGGATCGGATTGGAATTCGCTTCAGGATGTTTTTCAAACATTTTGTATAAAACATGCTCTGATGATTTCAAACTATTATAATGAAAAAACTTAATCCGGTTATTAAATTTAAGAATATCGCGACAGAGAAGTCTATCAGGCTGAGTGAGAGAATATTGGCAAAACCGTCCGAAGCAGGAGGCTTTTTCACGGATATTGCAGATGTCTTCTTATTCATAATGCGTATCATAAAAGAGACATTTTCCAAAGGCTTTGAGTTTAAGGAATTTTTCCGGCAGTGTTTTAAGATCGGATATAAAACATTACCTCTTATATCTATTACCGGAATCATAATGGGTCTGGTACTTACTATTCAGTCGCGTCCTGTCCTGGTTGAATTCGGTGCCGTAAATATGCTTCCGGGAATGGTTGCGGTATCACTCATCAGGGAAATGGGTCCGGTAATAACGGCTCTTATCTGTGCTGGGAAAATTGGTTCAGGTATGGGAGCTGAATTAGGATCAATGAGAGTAACAGAACAGATTGATGCCATGGAAGTATCATCTACCAATCCAATGAAATTTCTTGTTGTTACCCGAGTTATCGCTGCCACACTCATGATTCCTTTACTGATATTATACGCAGATGCACTTGGCATTATCGGAAGCTGGGGCGGCGCAAATATTAAAGGGGAGGTACCTTTAATTCTGTTTTTTTCACAGGCATTCAGCCATATTGGCTTTCTGGATTTTTTACCTGCCGTAATTAAATCCTTTTTCTTCGGCGCAGTAATTGGTACTGTTGGATGCTATAAGGGCTATAA
This sequence comes from uncultured Bacteroidales bacterium, assembly GCA_963789465.1. Classification (GTDB taxonomy): domain Bacteria; phylum Bacteroidota; class Bacteroidia; order Bacteroidales; family VadinHA17; genus LD21. The sequence continues at coordinate 138,170 of CAWBLL010000009.1, read as the reverse complement.
TGCGGGTCGTGGGACAGAAAGTGTAGGTATTGCTGCCAATTCAGCAGTTGTGCTGGCATCTCTTATGGTAATTATTGTTGATGTGGTAGCGGTACAGATTACTGATATGCTGATATAATGGAAACGACTCTGACAAATTCAGGAATGGTTGCCACTTCAGGAATCAATAGCAGTGAACCGGTTATTGAAATAAACAATCTCAGGAAATCCTTTGGCACACAAGAAGTGCTGACAGATGTAACCATGAAGCTATTTGATGGGGAAAACCTGGTGGTGGTCGGGAAATCCGGTACCGGAAAATCAGTTTTGATAAAATGTATTGTCGGCTTACTGTATTCTGACAGTGGAACGATTAATGTGTTTCAAAAAAATGTGAATGGATTAAACAGAAAGGAATTTGGAGAATTGAGGCAGAAAATAGGGTTTCTTTTTCAGAGCGGGGCATTGTATGATTCTATGTCTGTCAGACAGAATCTGGAATTTCCATTGAGGAGAATTAAAAAGAGAATGACCGAGTTTGAAATTAAGGAAAAGATCTATGAAGTTTTGGAAAATGTAGGACTGATGGAAGTATTGAACAAAATGCCTTCACAACTTTCAGGTGGTATGCGTAAAAGAATAAGTCTCGCACGCACTATCATTGTCGACCCTATGATAATGCTGTATGACGAACCCACAACCGGACTCGATCCGGTTACATCGGATGAAATAAGTTCGCTTATAAATGACGTTAAGGAAAAATACAAAACTTCTTCGATCATTATCACCCACGACATTAAATGTGCACTTAAAACAGCAGACCGGATCATTATGCTAAAAGACGGAAAAGTATATAAGGAGGGAAAACCCCGGGAGTTTAAAGTCTCAGTCGACCCCGAAATTAATTCATATTTTTTGTAGGACAGGATAAATAACCTTAAGTTTAGTTTAAGGTTATTTATCCTCTCAGCAATGCTTAATAAAAAATAAAATGGAAACATATACACAAAAATTCAAAGTACGGCTGGGAATGTTCATTGCAGGAGGAGTGGCTCTGTTTGTACTTGCCATTTTCATAATAGGGAAACAAAAAAATCTTTTTGACCCTGTATTCAGGATTACTACAACTTTTTACAATGTAAGCGGATTGCAGGTTGGAAACAATATAAGATTTTCAGGAATTAATGTAGGTACTGTTAACAACATAAGGATAGTTAACGATTCTACTGTAGAGGTTGAATTGATGATAAGAAAAAATGTCAGACAATTTATCAAATCCGACTGTGAGGTCGTTATGGGTTCTGAAGGACTTATTGGCGACCGGCTTCTGATAATTACACAGGGAAGCCCGGATGCTCCTTTAGTTCGTGAGGGACAGCAGCTTATATCAAAAGAACCTGTTGAGATGGATGCCATAATGGAAAGTCTGCAGGTAACTGCAGTTAATGCCACAATCATCTCCGGTCAGCTTGCCGAAATTATGATTCATATTAATAGTGGTAACGGGACACTGGGAAGACTAATCCAGGATTCAACAATTGCAGAAAATCTGAATCTGACGGTTCGTAATCTTAAGAAAAGCAGCAGAGGGTTAAATGAAAATATGAATGCAGCCAAGGAAAATTTCCTTCTCAGGGGATATTATAGAAGGAAAGAAAAGGCTGTCGAAAAATTAAGGCTCGACTCAATAGAGAAAAAAGCTGAAGCACAAAAATTGATTGATGAGAATAAAAATTGATTTCAGGAATATAAGATTTTTAAAAATGAATATGAAAAATGCGGGCAAAAAATACTATATTATTTTTTGTAATTTCATTGGTATTTTGTGGTTATCTCTCTGCACAACAAGATTCTGTAATAAAAGATACAACAGCACTCTATAAAAATATTGAGACCTATTCAAAACAAAGCAAATTTAATGCTTTTATTTATCATTTGGTTTTCAAAAAAAATGCATCAGACAGCAGGAAAAAGGATTCCAAAAAAAGGGCATATAAAAAATTGATTCAGAAACCCTACTCAGGATTTGAAGGGAAAATTATAAGGAATATTAACATTATCACACTTGACCCTTTTGGTTATTCGGCAATCGACACACTGGTATCTAACCAGAATTTTTTTTCAAAAGCAGGAAACAGGATACATCTGAAAACTCGTGGCATCACGATACAAAACCTCCTGCTTACACATAAGAATGCCCCTTTCAATTCGCTTCTTGTTAAAGAATCAGAGCGGTTAATCCGTAGTCAGAATTATGTGCATGATGTATCATTTTATGTTGTTGATGCAGGTGAAAAAAAAGATTCAGTTGATATTTACATCCGTGAGCTGGATAAATGGAGCTTTATCCCGGAAGGAACCATTTCCCCCAATGGCTTCTTTCTGGGTATAAAAGATAAAAACTTTCTGGGAACCGGGGATGAGCTCAGCAGTACTGCCACGATAAATTATGTAACCGGGAATAATGCCTTTGTTACAAATTATTCCATTCCCAATATCCGTACTACCTACATAAAGGTAAATCTGTACTATGCCTTCGATGACCATGGATATTTCACAAGGCGCCTGATCGTCGAGCGTCCGTTTTTTTCCCCCGTAGCAAAATGGGCAGCCGGGATTTCCCTGACAGCCCGATTCAGAAAAGATTCCTTGGAATACGCAGATCCGGCTTATATCCCCCTGAATTTACAGTTTAAAACACAAGACTACTGGGCCGGGAAAGCAATTCAGATCTTTAAAAGCAACTACGAGGGAGAAATGATAACCAACCTGATAATGGCAGTACGTTATTTGCATGTCAACTATTCTGAGAAGCCGGCACTACTTAATGACCCATTGCATATTTATTCCAATGAAGATTTTATTTTAGGCGAAATAGGAATCTCTGCCCGTAAATATGTTCAGGACAGATATATTTTTAAATATGGTGTCATTGAAGATGTCCCTGTTGGAAAGGTTTTTATCCTCACAGGCGGTTATCAGATAAAACCTGATTCCAGACGGTCATATTTTGGGCTGAGGTTTTCATCAGGCAGGTACCATCCATGGGGATATCTAAGTTCAAACTTTGAATATGGGACTTTCATTAATTCCTCTCATGTTGAACAGGGTGTTTTCACTGCAGGGATAAATTATTTTTCCGGATTATTTGAAATCGGCAGATGGAAATTCAGACAATTTGCAAAGCCCCAGGTTACTATTGGTCTTAATCAGTTTTCTTATGATAGTCTGACCCTCAAAGAGGGTTATGGTCTTGATGCGTTTAACAGTACGGCATTGTCAGGCAGCAGACGTATGTTATTTACATTGCAGACCCAGTCGTATGCACCATGGTACCTTCTGGGGTTCCGCTTCGGACCATATATTACATATTCCCTTGGTATGCTGGGCGATACAAAAACAGGATTTAAAACGAGTAAAGTTTATTCGCAGTTAGGTTTTGGAGTTTTAATCAAAAATGAGAACCTGGTATTCAACACCTTTCAAATATCCATCTCCTTTTATCCTCTGATTCCCGGTATCGGGCAGAACGTCTTTAAATTTAATTCATATAAAACCTCAGATTTCGGCTTCCGTGATTTTGAAATCGGAAAACCTGCCACAGTAGTTTTCAGATAGCAGATAATTTTCAGTTGTGACACCATTACTAACCACGGGAAATTTATTGGTTGAATAGTTCTTGTTATTACTTTCCAAAACATTGTAAATATGAAAATTATGTAACTTTTTATAAGAATATTGTAACATTCGTGAAATGAATCAGGCCTACATTTATAATGGTGAAAAAGGTTATCAACTAACTCTGATATCATGTATAAAAAACCAATTGGATACTGGAATGTGAAAAAGGAAAAGCTCCGACAGAAGTATCCTTACCTGACTGAAGCTGATTTGCAGTTTAATTTAGGCAAAGAACAAGAAATGATTGAGATTCTTGGCTATAAAATGGGATTATCAAAACAAGCGCTCCTCGAAATTATTGTTACAATTTGACGAGCGTTTTTCTGATTCATTTTACTTTTCTGATTGAACGGCGATTATTCAACTTATGGGTTCTACATAAAATGTGAATGATGTAATTTTTTCATAAAGTTGTGTAATGTTTTAGATTGTCTTCAGCTCTAAATTTGTAATTATTATATCACCTCTTTAAAATATATCAAATAGTATGAAAATTTTACTGATCGGATTTTTTACCTTTTTGGGTTGGTCAGTTCTGGCAGCTCACTTTTACGTATGCAGAATAAAAGGACTATGCAATGATCAAAAAAGCTATGTAAAACAGGAAACCAATGTCCATGGTGACACCTTGAAAATGATGTCGCTGCAACAAGTGGAATCAGCCCCAGGGACCATGGTAATATACTTTGATTTTGACAAATCTGATTTCAGAGCTGATTCGATGACCAACAGTTACTTTGCTAAATCTGGCAGTTACCTGAATAATAATTCGAAGTGCCTGCTCCAAATGACGGGCTATACGGATGCAACAGGCTCCGACGAATATAATCAGGCTCTTGGATTTCGCCGTGCCCGGTCTATTCAGAATTATTTTATAAAAATGGGAATGGCTGAAAAGAAAATATTAATTGAATCAAGGGGAGAAAAAGATCCTGCAGATGTTAATAGTACAGAGTCAGGAAGAGCACATAACAGGAGAACGGTAGTTACCTTCAAAAATTAAAACCATGAATACATTATCAATACTTTTGATTCAGACAAAAAGTGAAGCAACCATTGAAATTCTGTTTTTATTGCTTGTAGCCGCAATAATCGGTTATGTTACCTCATGGCTTTATTATAAATCTGTTTATATAAAGAGAATCAATGCAGTTGAATCCGTTAAACATGAATTGAATAACCGGATAGTCAACCTGGATGAGCAAATTTTTAATCTGAAGCTTCATAATGAGGCTGTTAAGGAAACCGATGAAATGAGGCTGAAAAACAAAAGGGATGAACAGTTGTTGTATGAAAAGGATGAAGAATTATTGCATATCGCGGCGGGCAAACGTCTCCTTGATTACACAAGTTTTGGTACTGCTGTTGAATCTGAAAAGGATGACTTGAAAATGATCAGCGGGATAGGGCCGTTTATTGAAGAGAGGCTTCACGCACTGGATATTTTTACATTCAGGCAGATCAGCAAATTCACAACGCACGATATCGAAACTATCAATGAGGCCATTATATACTTTTCAGGAAGAATTGAGAGAGACGAATGGGTTGTTCAGGCTGCAGAACTGGTTCATGGGGAGGAACAAAAGAAGGCCCTGTTTAAACGTATAAGTGAACGGAAATCAAATATCTATTATCAAAGAATTGGATTCGCAAAAAGAGAAGAGGCCGAGGATTTAACCGTTATAAGCGGCATTGGCGGATGGATAATGGAAAAGCTTTATCTTCTGGATATCTATACCTACAAGCAGATCAGTAAATTTACCTTGGAGGATATACAAACAGTCACTGAAGCAATTGAATACTTCCCCGGTAGGATTGAAAGAGATGAGTGGATCTTTCAGGCACGTGAACTGGTTCGGATAGCTGGAAATAAGTCGGACCTTCTTAAACGTATCAGGGACAGGAAAGGGAGAATTTATTTCGACAGGCTGGGCATTGCCCATAAGCATGAAGCCAACAATCTGACATTGATTAATGGCCTTGGTTTATGGGTTGAGGAAAGGTTAAACACACTTGGAATCTATACCTTTGACCAAATCAGTAAGCTTACCCATCAGGATATTGCAACCATAACAGAAGTCCTTGAAATCATCCCTGACCGGATCGAAAAGGATAACTGGGTCGCTCAGGCTAAAAAACTTTCAAAAAAACATCTGACAGTTCTATCTCAAAATTAAATAAAAATTAAGGCTGTCCGTTGTAAAGCACAATGGATTAAGCTCCTTTCAGGAAAATCAGACAAAAAGCCCCCTCGTCGAAAATAAAAATTTTACTGCAAAAACCTTCAGCAATAAAAACACTTGGCACGGCTACAGTGTTATGTACAGATAAAACAGGAACACTTGTCTGGGATGAACTGTCCGCAGAGGACTTTATTACGGAAAAAATGTTCTTACTGTTACAGACAATTATCTTTTTTAAACCTGAGCATCATACTTCAACAGGTATATGAACTTTGTAGATTATTATAAAATATTGGGGATCCCCAAATCAGCAACCACAAAGGAGATCAAAAATGCCTATAGGAAACTGGCCAGAAAATATCACCCTGACTTAAATCCACTTGATAAGGATTCAAATAAGAATTTTCAGCAGATCAATGAAGCCAATGAGGTGCTGAGTGATCCTGAAAAACGCAGGAAATATGATCAATATGGCAAAGATTGGCAACATGCTGAGCAGTTTGAAAAAGAAAAATATTCCCGGGAACAATCATCAAATACTGGAAGAGAAAGATACTCAGGGATGAAAACCGAAGGCGATTTTTCCGATTTTTTTGAATCTATGTTTGGAGGAGCATCCCGCACCGGAAGGGGCAATCAGGTTAAGTACAGGGGAGAAGATTATACCGCTGAACTGCACCTGGGTCTCATTGATGCTTTTAAAACCAACAAGCAGACATTAACGGTAAATGGGAAAAACATTAGAATCACTATTCCAGCCGGTATTGAAAACGGACAAACTATCAAAATAGCAGGGCATGGAGGCAAAGGGGCCAACGGGGGGCCTGATGGTGATTTATATATCACATTTTCAATTGCTAACCACCCAAATATTAAGCGGCTAGGGAATGATTTATTCACAAAGGTGAATTTGGATCTGTATACAGCAATATTGGGAGGAGACATCACTGTTGATACATTAGACGGGAAAGTAAAACTAAAGGTAAAGCCTGAAACCCAGAATGGAACCAAAATTAAGCTAAAGGGTAAAGGATTCCCGGTTTATAAGAGGGAAGGTCAAAGTGGGGATTTATATATCACATATGAAGTGAAAATACCAACAAATTTGAACGAAAAGCAAAAAGCACTATTTGCTGAATTATCTGAAATAAAAGCTTAAACCATATATAATGCGAACCGGCAGTTTGATACCTGTAAATGAGTTTTGTACCAACTATAATCTGGACATCTCATTCATCAGCGCACTTGAAGAAACAGGGCTGATAGAAGTTATCAGCATCAGGGAGGGTCTTTACATTGATGCAGGCCAGTTGCAACAACTAGAGAAAATTGTCCGGTTTCATTACGAATTTGATATTAACCTGGAAGGTATTGAGGCAATAATTCACCTCTTGAAGCAAATAAAAATTCTGCAGGCTGAAAATATCATGCTCAGGAACAAACTTCGTATTTATGAATCAGATGAGTAACAGTTGCCCTTCTTTAGAAAACCATGTGTACAGAAAATTGTATAGCCAAAACTGGAATTATGTAACTTTTAACAATAATTCTATAAAGTTTCAGGCCATTCTATCATTATTTTTAAAGAGACATTGAATATAAAAATAATGAAAATCTGCCCTTAACATTTTCATCATACCGGATCAAATAAAACCTTGCAGCCATACTGCACATTGACGTTAAAACAAACGAAATGAAATCTGTTAATTATTTGCAGATCATTTATCATGATGAATTCTGCATGGCCAGATTCGTAATTTTGAACATAATCTTTCTGCTATTATCAATTAATGATTGGGGACAAGGAAGCGGGTGTATAAATGGTCCGACTGTCAATCTTAGTCTTACAAGTGGAAGTACTTGTGACCTTACTCCAGTAACAATCAGTGGTACCTTCGGAGGCAGCGCCACCAACATAACAATAACTGAGAATGGAGACGGCTCTGTAAGTCCGGTTTTGATAGCCTCCACACCATTCGTGTTTACCTATACACCTAAAAAGAAAGATAAAGGCAAAAATGTCATTATAACAGTAACCACAAATAATCCACTGGGATCTCCCTGTGCAGCAGCCAGGACAACCCTGACATTAGCATTAAGTTCAGGTCTTTCTGCACCAGTAATAGGGACAGTCACCAATACTTCACGTTTGAAACAAACAGGCAGTGTAGTGTTAAGTGGTTTGCCTTCAAGCGGAACCTGGGTGATTACACGCAATCAGGGAGGATTAACTACAGGTGGCACGGGCACAAGCACAACACTATCAGATATTGAACCCGGAACATATGTATTTGCAGTCACTAATGCCCTGGGATGCACTTCAGCCTGGTCAGGAAATGTTGTGATAAATTCTCAGGTTGGCGGAGTAAACATGATAATTAACAATCCTCCCGGTGTATGATTGCCATTGAAGGTGGATCTTACATCTTCAGTTATTACTGCAGGATCTTCTCCGGGACTTACCTTCACTTACTGGACAAATGTGGAAGCTACTATTCCATACCCTACTCCTTCCGTCGCCGGTGCAGGTACTTATTATATCAAAGGAACAACGGAATCAGGTTGCTCTGACATAAAACCGGTAATTGTGACAACAGGCACATCGGCTGTAGCAAATGCCGGAACAGGCGGACATATATGCGGACCGGATTTTAAATTCAAAGCGATTTTAACAACAGGAAGAGGCATGTGGGCCAAAATAAGCGGACCCGGGAATGTGGTTTTTGCACCGGATAATCATCAGCCGGATGCCAGTGTCAGTGTTGACCAGGCTGGCACTTATGATTTTAACTGGGATGTCGATAATAGCTCAGGTATTTCGAGTGATGTTGTCAGAGTTATCTTTCATGAGCTTCCATCAATTGCCCTTGGTACAAGTTTAGATACAACAATCTGTAGAGGATCTGTCATTCAGTTGCATGCGAAAGGGACTGGATTCTTCAGCTGGATCCCTTCTGAATTGTTCAGTAATCCGAATACCCCAAATCCTGTAGCAACTCCTGTTTCTTCAACAATCCTGACTGTAAAACTGACCGATCAGTTCGGTTGTGAAAATTCCGCTTATTTTAAAGTTGGGGTACAAGATAAACCTATAGCAAATGCAGGAACTGATCAGATCCTTACAAGCTCAACTGATACAAAACTGGATGCTGTGCTGTACAACAAAAATGATAAGGGCGTTTGGTCATTAATCTCAGGTACAGGGGAGTTTTTTGATTCAACATATGCAAAAACTTCAGTGAGTGGAGTTTCCCGTGACAAGAATGAATTCAGATGAACAGTAACAAATGGTGTTTGTCCTTCCTCTTCTGACACGGTTATGATTTTCGCCAGCGGTCTGGTTGTTCCCACCTTAATAACTCCTAATATGGATGGTAAAAATGATTATTTCGTAATTAGAGGATTTAACGGAGAGGGAAATATGGACCTGATAATTTTCGACAGAAGGGGTGTTGAGGTATTTAAGAGCAGAAACTATAATAACGAGTGGAATGGAATTGATTATAATGAAAATCCATTGCCTGACGATACCTATTTCTATATCCTGAAAGCGAAAAATAATCAATCCATTAGTGGTTTTATTGTAGTCAGACGATAAAGAAAATCCCGAATGGAATCTTTGCAGACCAATCTGTCCTCCTCCGGGATTAAATATATTAATATGCAAATGATTATTAAGTCTATTATCCTATTGCTGATTCCTGTAACACTTTCAGGGCAATTAACTCCCGTGACAAATCAGTACGTTCTTAATCCGCTTACGATAAATCCTGCCTATGCCGGCAGCAGGGGAGCATTGAATATTGCTGCATTTTACCGGAGACAATGGATAGGTATTGACAAGGCACCTGAAACCATGACATTAGCAATGGATGTTCCGCTGGTCTCTTCAAAACTTGGTCTGGGAATGATTATTGCCAATGATAAGATAGGAGTGACTAAAGAAACGCAGTTCAGTTCCACTTATGCATATAAAATTGAAACCAGGAATGGTAATCTTTCACTTGGTCTTGGCGCAGGAGTGCTGACCACAAATACTGCATGGTCTGATCTAAATGTTTTGGATCCTGGAGATGAGTCTTACCTTGCAGATACTCGTGTTTATGCTGTCCCTGTTTTTACCTTTGGAGTCTATTATTCGCGCAAAAGTTATTTTGCAGGTATCTCCATTCCTAAACTATTAGGTTACAGATTTGATCATAACAGAAATAAATATACGATGAACTTTGACCCTGGTCAGTACTATTATTTATTATATACAGGTTATGTATTCAATGTTGGTCAAAGACTGAAATTTTTCCCTTCAACTCTCGTTACCTATTATTTGGGAGAAAATTTATTGTACGATCTGAATGCCCATTTCATATTATTTGATCGTATATGGTTTGGTGCCACATACCGGAATAACAGATCTGTTGGAGGATTACTTCAAATCGCCCTGAACAACCAGTTCAGAGTTGCCTATACTTATGACTTTGATTTTGGAAAACTTAGCAATTATAGTAATGGATCTCATGAAATAATGCTAAGGTATGAGTTCAGCTTCAAGGTAAAAGTTGTAAATCCTCTGATCTTTTAAGTAACCGACAATGTCAGGACTGCGGATCTGACTTTAATGCGTCGGCATTATATCCCCCATTAGAGTGAAACAGATAAGCTATTGAGATTTTTATAATCTTTAATACCTGGAAATGGCTGCAACAACGGGGAATTAACGATAAACCTGAAATTTCCGGAAGTAAAAAAAGGTGAATCCATTATTTTCGGTCATATTCTTTACTTTAAAGTCAAATCCCTTCAGGAGTAAAGAAATGCTCTTCGTTGACATGTATTTATTGGTTTTTTAATCAATCAGACTGTATATCATGTTAATAAACGGGTATCTGGAAACAATTCCATTATCTAAATCATCATTCTTCATTGTATCAACATATGAATCTGATAAAGTTCGCAATTCATGTCCATTAATCTTTTCATTATCAATAAAACAACCAATAAAGTTGCTTTTTTCAGGAAGAAAATGCAGGCATGAATGAAGAAAAGGTTTAATACGCTTTATTTTGTTGAGTTCTTTTACATTAATAATTGTTTTAGTATTGTTCATTTCCTCAGGATCATAATAATAATGATGTTTTGAAGACAAAACAACCAGATCCGGTTCTTCTGACAAACCAAGCCATTCAACATAATTACAGAAGCTTTCTCCACCTTTTGCATATAGCATTTCAATTGCATTCCTGGTACTGGATAAATCCGAATAAGATGAATGCTTTACGGCTCCGAGGTCCGTAATCTCCCGTTGATATACCTGGATGTCGGTTATGTCAGCCATTGTCTTGTAATATTAGGTTTATGGTTCTTAAGCAAAGATCGGCACTTTGATATTTATCGCCGCTACATTTTTATTTGATTAGTTTTCATAATTCCTATATGATTCACCCTGTAAACTAAACCTAATGCTGGAAATGGACTTTCAGGAACATTCAGATAATGTGAGAATTATATAATTATGTTTTAGAATTTTGTAATTACAAATTATACACGATTCCTAATTTTGTTTCACTGTAAAACAACTATTATAGCAACCGACTCAATCTATCAGTTCGGATAGATATTAATTCCGAATAATTAAACAGAAAAATTAAATCTTACAATTATGATGAATTTCCGATACCTGAAGAGTATAATTATAATGTTCTTTTTGCTGCATACTTTAAAAGCAGGAGCTCCGGATGCCAAGTTTGCCTATATCATCATTTCAGAACCCATTGATGTCTACGACAGACTTATTAAGGCAGTTGTGCAGGTTGAAAGCGTTGGAGATAACATGGCAAATAATATTCTTGAAGAAGCAATAGGAGCTTTTCAAATCAGACCGATCAGATTGCTTGATTACAACCGGAGAACAGGCAATAAATATAAGATGGAGGATTGCTACAATTACAATATTTCGAAAAAGATCTTCCTATACTATGCAAACCAGATAGGATTCCCAAAATATGAAAAAATTGCAAAGAACTGGAACGGTTCAGGCGAAACAACCCTTGAGTATTGGGAAAAGGTTAAATCGCATTTAGAATGAAAAGCTCCTTTATGAGAAATTTGCAGCCATATATGAGAATGATGTAACTATTTCTTAGAGTTATGTAATGATTGAGACCGATACCAGAATTACCTTTGAGATATATTAAATACTACTTATATGGCTCTTTCAACAGTTATAATAGTTCTGATCGTCGCCGGAGTTCTTCTCTGGCTGGTAAACAATTACATCCCCATGGACGGCAAAATCAGAAGAATCCTGAATATCGTTGTCGTAATAATTGTAATTGTTTGGCTTATAAAGGTATTTGGGCTTTTGAGCTATCTTAATGGTATTCATATTTAGAAATAATGAGATACTCATTGTACTTTATATATTACACGAATTATTAATATTTAAAAGATGAAAAAAATAGGTCTTGTGATTATCATAATCGGTGTATTATTAACCGTTTTTACAGCCCTGACTTTTTTTACGAAAGAAAAGGTAGTTGACATTGGTGCTGTTCATATTACCAGAAACGAGCCGCATAATCTGAGATGGTCTCCCCTGATCGGCATAGCTGTTACAGGTCTGGGAGGTGTGCTTTTATTGGTTAATACAAAAAGAAGAAAAGTGTTTTAAAAATCTGGACCTGTAAAATATGTAACTTTTTATAAAAGTTATGTAAGATATAGGTCATTCAAATAACTTACCTTTTACAATGAATTTACTTTGCATGTTTGTATATGCTCACTGATTCAAAATAGAATTTAAAATATATATAATGGTTGATGTAAAAGTTGTATATGAGGCACTTAGTTCCAGCATGGAACGTGATTCCAGACGGAAGGGATCGCATAACAATGATCCTGAAGAAGCCGGACAGGTCTCACTTTTAATTCATGACGTTTTTGGTGGTGAAATTTTGAAGACCCATAATAAAAAAGGATGGCATTTTTATAACCGGATAGAAGGAAAACGTATGGATTTTACAAAATCAGGAATAATGGGATCTTCTGTCGATATTCGCTTCGAAGATATACTTTCGACCCCTGATGAGATTCATAAATATTTTGAGAATGAGGATTATTTAATCTTTTTTATGAAGTTTGTAAAGGCATTTGAGGAAGCTGTGGGTCTGGATAAATATAGATCTCTTGCAACTTAAAGTCTTTATAAAACAAAAGTGGTACATGCTTAATGTTTTTTGGATTCTAGTTTCAGGGTAAGTTTCAAGGTTAGTTTCAGGGTTAGTTTCAGGGTTAGTTTCAGGGTTAGTTTCAGGGTTAGTTTTAGGGTTAGTTTTAAGTAGAAAAAGTCCTTCCGTTTTCACGGAAAGACTTTTTCATTTGGCGGGAGTCAGAAATGGATTATTTTAAATTTCAGGTTGCATGATAGAAAGTATCATAACCATAGCTGTTGCCGGTTTCCTGGCAGGTTTTATATTCTCAATGCCTATTGCTGGTCCAATAAGTATCATGATTACTTCCAATGCACTCAAGGGCAGACTGCGTTATTGTCTTTTGGTGAGCATGGGATCGTTCATTGCTGATTTTACTTATGTCTTTATTGCTGTATTCGGGTTGACAAAACTTTATTCTTTTTACAAACCTGCCATCCCATATATATTTGCAATTGGGTCACTATTTTTTTTCTACCTTGGATACAGGATTATAAGAACAAAGCTGGATCTTGAAAATCTTGAAGATAAAAGTCATTTCACTGAAAAGATTCAAAAAAAAGGAAAGGGAGCTTTTTTTACAGGATTTATGATTAACTTCCTTAATCCGACATTATTTATTGGAATGCTTACATCATCTTTTTTCGTGATTTCGTTAATTGCTTCAATGGGTTTGCATACAGGAGGGCTTGCAGGAAAAATAGACCAGAATGTAAAAGAGATAAGTAATATTGAGGGTAGAAAGATTGAAATCTCAAAGGGATTGCCAGATGAAAAATTTGACTTTCTCCAAAAACTTAAAAGTAAAGATCATCGGCAGGACAAAACCATATACCCTTTATATTTTCATTTGTTAATTAGTATTTGCTATGCATTTTTCATTTCCCTTGGAAGCATAATCTGGCTCTACCTCCTGTCATTCATGATTGCAAAATTCCGGCACCGAATCAATATCAGGGTTCTATCTGTATTCGTCAAAAGTCTTGGTGCAGCGCTTTGCCTTTTTGGCTTATTCTTTAGCTATCTGTCGACCAGAATGTTTATTGCCATGTGACCCTGAGAACACATCTTTATCAGCATCCAACAAATGATGAGGTTGTCTCAAAAGGGACCCTCCTTTTTTAGGTAATTTTCAATTCTTTTGCTCCTCCAAAAGAGGGCCGAGCGTCAAGAATCACGCCGGTGGCGTGATTTAGCGAAGGAGCCAGCTTGCGCAGGTGGCAGAAAAGGAGTCAGGAAAAGACAACCACTCCCTGTTTGTCCGCCCGCTACACAAACCATAAAGGCACCACCAAACAGGGTATGGTTCGCACCTTTTCCGGCTTGCACTCTCGCCTTCTAATGAAATAGAAATTGGATTTTTTCGCACTATCTCACAATAAAAAAGCCATCTCAATTATTTTATGAGATGGCCTCTGCAATTTGATTATCCTTAAAACGCCTGTTCCTTGATAAATTATAACACTATCTGATTAACTCCACAACTGCATATTTTGAAATTTTCCAGAAAAGTGCGGGATCTTTTATCTCAATAGATTCTATTTTACTCTTATTGTCACGGATAAATTGATATGACTCTGCCGGATGTTCAGAGATTAGTTTGGCATTTTTTGAATTTACGGCAATTGATTTGGTAACAGTGATATCGATTTGCCTGAATGAGCTGTCGGGAAAATTTCCAGCTAAGGTTTTCGTTTTACCCAGCCCAATGAATCCCCCTTCCTTGGTTAAAAGTCCCCTGGCTTTCAATTCTTTAAACGTTCCACTGGCAACAAATGCCTTGTTCATCTCATAAGTCTGGTCACTGATTGTTTCATCCTTCTGAACAATAGTATTGTGCAAATCGGAGTTTTGAACATTTAGCTGTTCAATCTCAAAATTTCTGCTGATCAGCGAGGTCTTTAAATCCGAAATATCACTTTCACTTTGTTTCACCGATGCTTCCAATTCAGTGATTTTATTTTGCATAGCCTTTATGGTTACTCCAGACTTTTTCAATTGAGCGTTCAGAGAGGCAATTTTATGCTTATTCTGTTCAAGCAGCATATTAATAGATTTGATATCCTCCAGAATTTGTTGTCTCCTATCCTTTGATAATTCAGTATTCGAAGAAGTCATCGAGATGAGATGCTCTTTTTCCTTTATCATGGCGATATTTTTTTCAATATCACCAAAAGTATTAATCCATTCTCCAATCACTGAATCACGGGAAGCTACTTTCTCTGTAAAGGAATTGTTCTGTTTTTCAAACTGACTGAGCATCATATTATGATCCTTCTTATAAAGCGAATAAACTATTATCCCCGTGACCAACAGCAGTAAAAACCCAATGATCGCTGTCGTTATAACTCCTTTTCTTATTCCTTCTTTCCTGGTCCTGTTTTCATTCTCTTTAATAGCTATTTCCGTTTTCCTGGTTCCTGTATCCTCATTTACAGGCTTAGGATTGTTGCTTTCATCTGATTTCATATTATCTCCTCCTTTGTTGGTTATTGCTATAAAATTTGTTTTTAAAGTGGTTTACTACCTCAATCATGATACCTTACTCAAAGCATTTATCCTTTTAAAAATCCTTGAATGTAGTGCCTGCTGCAAGCAAAATAAATCCGGCAAGCAGTAATGTATAGTTATAGGTAGAAATTATATCTAAAGAAATAAAATGACCTGCAATTCCAAGTATGCCCAGAATCAGACCGCCAATCCATACATATTTCGAAGGTGAGGAAGGTTTCATGTTCTATCATTTAGGTTATGTAAATAAATCCAAAGGTAAACCCATACATAAGATCCTGCATTACACAATTATTGCAAAAAGTTATATCATTCACATTTAGCAAATGAACCCATTATGCCAGTGCTTTTTAAACAGGCCCTTTGTTTTACCCGTATCAATATGTGTGAACTATGTAAATCATAGCGGTTTTTATGTAACACTTACCAGGACTGACCAAATTACCTTTGTTCAGTAAACTAAAAACTAAAAAAATGGCACATCCTGAATTTCAAGTTTCAAATGGCAAAGATGAAAAGTTCTATTTTAATTTAACTGCTAAAAATGGTCAGGTTATCCTTTCCAGTCAGGGATATAAAGGTAAAGACGGATGCAAAAATGGAATCGCAAGCGTGAAAAAGAATTCTTCAAATACGAAGCATTTCGAACGCAAGGATTCCAAAGGCGGACAGTATTATTTTGTTCTGAAAGCCGCAAATAGTAAAGTAATTGGTAAAAGTCAGATGTACACAACCAACGACTCCTCGGAAAATGGCATAGAATCCATTAAGACCAATGCCCGGCAGGCGACAATTCACTATATGTAACCCGCTTTTTTACGTCAATTATTTTGTAAGAATCTAAATATCATTTTGTTGTAAATATAATCAATAATCATTATTATGAAAAAGAATTTGTTACTAGGCTTCTTAATTTTATTCTTATTAAGTGCCACAGCAGTTGCAGGCATTGCAAATCCGAAAAATGAATCTGATAAATCTGCAACCACTAATCCAAGAGAAAATAAATTATCTGATGAAGAATTAAGTCGCATGAGTAAGCGTGCTGAAACAGATCATCTGTCCAATACTGAATTTTCAAATAAGGAAAAGAACGATTCAAGGAACAATCTCAAAGCATCAAATCAAATTATAGTTGCACGTCGCCATCACGGTTACTATTATGGCGGGGCAGGCCTTCTGCTGGTAATTATTCTTATCGTCGTATTGGTTTGATCGTCTAAAGGCCTATCCTGCTTAGTGCATTAATGAGCTAAGATATTAATAATCTGTTAACAGATGTTTTATATATAAAAGGGCTTTTCCGCCCGAATCCGGACAAAACCCGGTAAGATTAAGAATCTTCCGGGTTTTCTGCTTCCAGAAATGGTGATGTATATAAAAACAATTACCGGCGGGTGTCTGAAAATTTCTTTTCTTTCCCCAATCCGGAAACATGACAATGATGTAACTTTTTCCGAAAGTTATGTAATGCTCAACCGTTTAACTAAACTTAACTTTATACCTATATATTTTCTTTTTCCAATTAAGATAAAATCGTTATGAAAACAACAAAAATCAACAGGCTGAAAAGATATCTTTCTCTAGGTGTTTTAATAGCACTTGTGGTATCTTTATCTACATCATGTGCCAGAAAAATGACTTTTACCAAATCATATGTCGTTCCGGCCGCACAGGGTTCCATAAAAGTCAGCAAAGATAAAAACAAGAATTACGACATTAATATATCTATAACGGACTTAGCCGGAGTAGACCGGCTGCAGCCCCCAAAACAGACTTATGTTGTGTGGATGGTCACAGATGAGGGGCAGACAAAAAATATTGGCCAGTTAAAAAGTACGAAAAGCTTTTTATCGAAAAAATTAAAAGCCTCATTAAAAACGGTATCCTCGTTTAATCCGGTTAAAATACTTATAACAGCCGAGGATGACCCGGGCACTCAATATCCTGGCAATCAAGTTGTTTTATCGACAGACGTGCTTTGAAATATCTTAATTTAAAGGACTATCCGGCGTAAGCAGGGTAGTTTTCTAGGTATATTATGAATTCTAATATTAAACTAATGAGAAAAAATAGAGGCATATGAAAATCAGTTTTAAGAATAGCATCGGCAATCTGTTTTTTCGTTTTTTCGTTTTTTGTAGTCGCCTGTGATAATATACATGGAATGATGCATGTAGGTTCCCGGTCAACGAATATGGGAAACTTGAACTGGTCACAGATTCTGACTGGTATAATCATTGGGATCCTGCTTGGATATTTATTCGCCAGGAAAAGAAAATAATCTTGTGACTATCTAAAACTTGCACGACAGGTATTTGTTATTAATAGCAGATACCACAATATCGTCTAATTTATTCAATGATCATGAAAACAAATAAGGTAAGTAAAGTACTGATAACTCTTGATTATAATCCAATTTCACAAAAAGTGGCAGAGGTGGGGTATTCAATGGCCAAAGCCATGGATGCTGAGGTTATATTATTGCATATAATATCGGATCCCCGGTATTATTCTCCAAAAAAACATGTAACGATTACCGGATTTGCCGGTAGTGAGGAAACTGTTCCCGGGAAGGTGGAAAGTATAGATGAAATGAAAAAAGTAGCACATAAATTTCTTGACGAATCAAAAGAGCTCCTTGGTGATAAAGCCATAAAGATCTTTTTAAAGGAAGGGGAAGCTGCCGAATCTATAATGAAAGCTTCAAAAGATTTATCAGCAGATCTGGTTGTTATGGGTTCTCATAGCCGCAGAACTTCAAGAGCAGTATTCATGGGGCGTGTGACCAGAAAAGTCTTGCAGCTTAGCTCTGTACCGATATTGATCATTCCGACAAAAAGGGAAAAATGATAACTGAGGTGGATATGAGAAGGGCAAACCAATATGCTGTTGAATTAATTTTCAGATTTCCTTTGAAAAAGGAAAATTTCGTGCTTGCGGGTCTCTACAATTATGTAAAGACCTCACTCTCATTTAATCCGGTGGATATTTCGATTGATCGTTCAGCAGGTTCGATAGGATGGTTTATTACAAAAAATATTATGCTGAAAGCAGAGTCTGTCAGCCAGCTTTATAAAAATTTTATATCCACAGATATCCGTTGAGGAAGAAAATTTGATGGTTTTATGATTAAGAATCAATCGGATTTTGGCAATTATAATTGAAACTATGGAAGCAAGTCTGCGCAGTAAAGCATAGAGATGACTTTATTCTGAATTTGAGATCATGAAGGAGATAAAAAAGCATAAAACAGGTTATAATACGGGTTTATCGGGTATTGAAGGATTTGATTCACTTTCTGACTTTGCTCTCGATATGCGTTGCTCATGGAATCATTCAGCCGATGAAATCTGGCGTCAGTTTGAACCTGATTTGTGGGATTCAACACACAATCCATGGGTAGTACTGCAGACAGTCTCAAAAGATAAGTTTAAAAAAATAATGTCCGATCCTGTCTTCCGGAAAAAAGTGGATGAGCTTAAGCAATCCAAAGAGGATGATATAACAGGTCCGGCATGGTTTCACAAGAGCTACCCTGAGTCACCTTTGACGACTGTAGCTTATTTCAGCATGGAATTTATGCTGAGTGAATCACTTCCAATTTATTCAGGAGGACTGGGTAATGTAGCAGGTGATCAGCTCAAAGCGGCCAGTGATCTTGGAGTTCCGGTAGTGGGCATAGGTTTATTGTATCAGCAGGGATACTTTCGGCAGCAAATTGACCAGAACGGAGAACAACAGGCTCTCTACCCTTATAATGATCCGGGACAATCACCGGTTGTTCCATTGCGTCATGCAAACGGGGAATGGTTAAGATTGAAAATTGAGCTTCCTGGTTATTCTGTATGGTTACGGACATGGATGGTGCAGGTTGGGAGAATCAAACTTTATCTGTTAGATAGTAATGATGCGGCTAATTTTCCAATCCACCGTGGAATAACAAGTGAACTATATGGTGGCGGACCTGAACTCAGGCTTAAGCAGGAAATGGTCCTGGGAATAGGTGGATGGCGTCTGCTGAAGGCTTTAGGAATACATCCCGAAGTGTGTCATCTCAATGAAGGGCACGCTGCATTTGCAATTTTGGAACGTGCAGCAGATTTCATGGAAAAGACAGGTCAGTCTTTTGATAACGCAATGGTTACAACGAGACCTGGAAATCTCTTTACCACACATACCGCTGTTGCAGCAGGATTTGATCTGTTCTCACCGAATCTCATTGATCAGTATTTGGGTGAGTATGCTGACAAGAAACTCGGCATTTCACGGCAGCAATTGTTAGCACTTGGTCGCGCCGATCCGCAAAACCAGTCAGAAAATTTCAACATGGCTTACCTGGCAATAAGAGGTAGTGGCTCAGTGAACGGAGTAAGCCGTCTCCATGGAGAAGTCAGCCGTCATATTTTTGAACCTCTGTTCCCAAAATGGCCAACAACTGATGTGCCTGTCGGATACATAACAAACGGAGTACACATGCCAACCTGGGACTCAAAAGAAGCAGATGACGTATGGACACAATGTTGTGGCAAGGATCGCTGGCTTGGAATGAATAAAACGCTTGAAAAAGATATACGTCGCGTCTCTGATGAAAGACTGTGGGAGTTGCGTACCAACGCAAACAAGTCTCTTATTGAATTTGCCCGCGAATATTTTTCGAAGCAATTGCAAGGATCCGGGCATTCTCCTGATTCGATTGAAAGAGCAAAGCATTTATTTGATCCGGACATATTAACAATTGGTTTTGCAAGGCGTTTTGCAACTTACAAAAGGCCGAATTTATTGCTGCATGATCCCCAACGCCTGCTAAGGTTGTTAACAAATCCTGAATTCCCGGTGCAACTCATAATTTCAGGTAAGGCTCATCCTGCTGATCAGGCAGGTCAGAATCTTATAAAGGAATGGATCCGTTTTATTCGGCAGAATGGTTTTCATCCTCCTGTAATATTTCTTAGTGATTACGATATGCATATTTCTGAAAATCTCGTTTATGGTGTCGATGTCTGGATAAATACTCCCCGACGGCCATGGGAAGCCAGTGGTACCAGTGGTATGAAAGTACTTGTAAACGGAGGAATTAATCTTTCAGAACTTGACGGATGGTGGGCAGAAGCCTACACTCCCGAAGTCGGCTGGGCTCTGGGAGACGGGAAGGAACATGATGATGATCCGGCAATCGACGCCATCGAAGCTGAACAACTTTATAATATACTTGAACAACAGGTTGTTCCTGAATTTTACAACCGGAATGAAAAAGGGATCCCCATCCGCTGGATATCCAGAATGAGAGAAAGCATGGCTCAGCTCACACCCAGATTCTCAGCCGACAGGACAGTGAGAGAATATACGGAGCAACACTATCTGCCAGCTGCAACAGCATATCTTGAACGTTCTGCCAATGAAGGCTATAAAGGGAAACAAATGACAGATACGATGAATATTCTGAAGCAAAAATGGAATTCCCTGCACTTTGGTGAAATAAAGTTAACAACTATTGAAAATCAACATAATTTCAGTGTTCAGATTTTCTTTATGGATCTCGATCCGGATTTAGTGAAGGTTGAGCTATTTGCCAATGGAGTAAATGGTGAACCGCCGGCAGTACTGACTATGGAGCGGGATATAAAATCAGAAGCTACGGCCGGCTGTTGCTATTATAACGCTTCAGTTGCTGCAGTACGTCCAGCATCTGATTATACACCACGAGTAATACCATATATCCCGGGAATGTCAGTTCCACTTGAAACTGCTTTGATTATCTGGCAACATTAATACTAGTATCATGGAATATAATAAATTAATGCCCGTAACAACATTATTTTTAGATATAGGTGGAGTCATACTATCCAATGGATGGGGGCATGAGTCGCGCAGACTGGCCGCTGAAAAATTCAATCTGAATATAAATGAACTGGAAGACCGGCATCATCTCACTTTCGTCACTTATGAAGAAGGCAAACTTACCCTGAAGGAATATCTTGACAGGGTGGTATTTTACCAGAAGAGATCATTCAGCCATGATCAGTTTCAGCAGTTTATGTTTGATCAATCTACTCCTTACAAGGAGATGATTGAGTTTACACAGAAGCTGAAAAAACAGAACAGGCTTAAAATAGCTGTGGTCAATAATGAAGCCCGGGAGTTGAATGAACACAGGATTAAGAAATTTCAGTTGAATAAGTTCGTGGACTTTTATATTTCTTCCTGTTTTGTCCATTTTCGGAAGCCCGATGCCGATATTTTCCGGATTGCCCTTGACATTGCTCAGGTTCCTGCCGAACAAGTAGTATACATTGAAAATACAGAGATGTTCGTCGACGTGGCAAAGGATTTAGGAATTCGAACAATTCTTCATACTGGATACAAAACTACACAGGAGGAACTGTCTCTATTTGGATTAGAAATTTAGAAGTTTAATATACTTCAAAGTACATGATAAAGAAAATTTTATTTATACTCTTATTAATTTTCATTGCTCTCGTTGCCTCGTTTTTTGTCTGGCGATACTGGAACTATGTACACGATAAGGACCCAAATAAAACATTTTTGCTGCCGCGTCTGGAGTTGCCGGAGTTTGAAATAACTTCACTCACTTCCAGGAAGACAGAAATGATCGTAAAAGTGGATATCAAAAACCAACTTCCGCTGTCATTCACAATAGATAGTTTGCAATACAGGATTTTTCTCGATTCTACTCAAATATTGAAAGATCATTACAAAAAAGCAATTTCATTGAAGAGAAATGCCATCAGCCAGATCTCACTTCCAATCACCTTTTTCAATGATTCACTTTCTTCGGTTTTAAAAGCAAATGAACGGGAAAATGCCGATTCCGTAGAATTTCATTTTCAGGGATCCTTCTTTACACGAATTTTCTTTAAAAAACAATTTAATATTGATATTAAAAGATTAATTCCGAGATTTTATACTCCGGAGGTAAAAGCTGAACACTTTGAAATTGATTCACTTAATTTCTCTAGAGCAGTTGTTCAATTGATCGTTTCAATAAATAATCAAAATGCATATTCCTTTAAAGCTGACAGCATAACTTATGAGGTTGCCATTGAAGACAATCAATGGTTTAAGGGAATAATTCCCGAAAATATTGATATTAAAGCTCAAAGTATCACCGGCCTGACAATTCCGATAACAATTTCTTTTAAAGAAGTGGCAAAAACATTATTTAATCTGCTGACAAAAGGTAATCAAGTACACTACAGACTCCATCTCACTTTCATAATTGAGTCAGATAATAACATGATAATGAATAGTAAAGTAAATCTTGAAAGCGGAGGCTCGGTAAAATCATTAAGGAAAGCTTTAAAAAATTAATTCATCCTTCCCTGTCATAACCGATTAATATCCTTGTATTAAGTATTGTAGGAGATAAGGAAGAAGTCTGAAATGAAGGTGAATTAGTGAACCATGAGTTGACCATAATACGATCAGACGCTTGCATGTACTGATTTTGCCCAGGGTGTTATACAACCTGTAGTGCCACAATTGGAAGGTAGAATACCTGTGAAACGTGAACTGTTTTTTTATTGTGAATATTTCCACTTGTGGCGGATTCGCGGACAATCACCATTTACTGTCGGTGAAACAGGGATGCCACGAGTTCTTGTATTCATTAACGGCGAGGGGCAGATAGAATATGACGGCACAATTTATGTTATTGAAAAAGGAGATCTGTTCCTCTTACCTGCTGTAGCAGGAGTGTGTTCCTTTAAACCACGAAGTGCAGTTACGTTATTGGAAATTGCGCTTCCAGAATAGAGTAAAATATATTTTATTATGGTAAAAAAATTAATTGTTTTTGATCTGGACGGTACTCTTGCCGAAAGCAAATCATCTCTTGATTCTGAAATGTCAGCACTGATTTATGACCTGCTCAGCATAGCAAAAGTTGCCGTGATTTCAGGAGGCGACTGGTTACAGTTTGAAAAACAAGTGCTTTCCGGCCTTCCCCATGATAAAAGACTGGAGAACCTTTCAATCCTTCCTACCTGTGGTACAAAGTTTTACCAGTATGACAAGGATTGGAAAAAAATCTATTCCGAAGATTTCACTGCGGATGAAAAGGAGAAAATTATCAGTTCACTAAAGAAGTCTATCGAATCAGCAGGTTTCAAGATAAAAAAGCTATGGGGAAATGATATTGAAGACCGTGGGAGCCAGATAACATATTCCGCTTTAGGCCAGCAAGCTCCAAACAAAGAAAAAGAAAAATGGGATCCTGATTTTGCCAAGCGGAAGAAGATGAAAGCATTTCTTGATAAGCAAATCCCCGGATTTTCTGTCAGATTAGGTGGTGAAACCTCTATTGACATCACCAAGCCGGGTATCGACAAAGCTTACGGAATTAAAAAGCTCAGGGACACTCTTGGCATTTCAATTCCTGAAATGATTTTTGTAGGTGACGCTTTGTTTCCCGGGGGTAACGACTATCCTGCTGAACAAGCAGGTGTTATATCGATCAGAGTCAAAAATCCAACTGAGACAAAACGGGTAATTGAAGCGATTATAGCTTGTCTGGAAAACGATAATAGCATAAACCTTAACAAGTCGGAGAACTGATGAGTGGAATTAAACTGAAACGTCTCGGGCAGTTGATGGAGCCGGAACCCGGCAATCCAATGGAAGTGGAAGGTGTCCTGAATCCGGCTGCTGCCCGTGGCCCTGACGGTAAGCTTTACCTGTTTCCACGATTAGTCGCAAAGGGAAATTATTCGCGTATAGGTGTTGCAAGAGTTCTTTTTGATGAAGAAGGTGATCCGTCCGGAGTCGAGCGGATGGGCATTGCTCTTGAACCAGAGGCGGATTATGAGTTACGGTCTGACGGCAGCGGGGGTTGCGAAGATCCTCGTGTCACCTATGTAGAGCCACTGAAGCTCTATATGATGACTTACACGGCGCTTTCTCCAAAAGGGCCACGAATCGCTATTGCCATATCGGCTGATTTGTTTCACTGGAAACGCCTTGGATTAGTTACCTTCGAACCATACAATGGCATAGATTTCGTTCATGTTGACAATAAGGATGCAAGCCTCTTCCCGGTTGCCATTCCTAATCATGCAGGGAAAATGCAGTTGGCTATCCTTCACAGGCCTCTTTTTCAGGGTACCAGACCTGAAGAAACTGTTCTCCAGTCAAAGTCGAGGGAGGTGGACCTCGACCATGAAAGTATCTGGATTTCTTATTGCCCAATGTCTTTGGATAATATTGAACCTGATCACATCGGTTTATTTAATTCACATCACCGGCTTGCTACACCTGTGTCACCATGGGAACGGCTAAAAATTGGCGGAGGAACTCCGCCGGTCCTTACCGGGCATGGTTGGCTTATCCTTTACCATGGAGTAAGTGAAATGCCTGACCAGGGCAAAGAGGGGAAGAATTTATGCTATTCGGCCGGTGTGATGGTGTTATCAAAGGATCATCCTCAGGTGATATACTATCGTTCAGAGGAACCGGTATTGAAACCAGAACTAAAACAAGAACGTCAGGGCTCTGTTTCAAATGTAGTGTTCCCAACTGGTATTGACCGGCGTGACGATCTTGGTTTGCCTGACCGCTTCGATGTTTATTACGGTATGGCCGACAACAGAATTGGTGTTGCACGTCTTGATTTCCCGGATATTTTGCCGTCAGAAGGGGTTGCGGATCAACCAGACACAATGGTTTAAAGCTCTTATATCATAATTTAAATCATTAATTCATGCTGATCAAAACCGTAAAATTCATGTTTTACCCAAGTGTCCGCGAATAAATCCACACCTCCAGCTCCAGCTCCAGTTCCAGCTTCCGCCATGAACACCAAAGGTATTGAGATTTTCCTAAAGCTAATAATCAATGGCCGAAGGATATTGGCACATAAACAAATTGATAAGAGTAATCAGGCACAAAGCTGTGATAATCATCCAAAATAGCCGGCTGACATAAAAAAGAAGCTTTGGAACAGATTATTTAGGCCTATGACACTTTTGAACTTGCTTCAAAAGAAAAGGCATTAAAAATAATATTGACAAATAAGAAAGACCCGATACAAAATATCAGAGAGGTCTTTCAAATTTATACGGATAAAAGGTAGCAGAAAAGATGCATTAATTTAGAATAAGTATAATTTACTTCAAAAGAATGTTATATCAGTACCAATCAATGAACTAAAAACTGCATAAAGTGTTGAACCCATTAAATGATTTGGCAGACAATGTTCAGGGTGTTTCCGCAGGTGGAAAGAGTGGTAGGTTTTTGTACAGATAAAGAGTAAGAGAGAAGGCTGAAGGACCGCAAAACTGAACAGCTTAAAGAGTGGAAAATTAGGCTCAAAGATAAGGTGGCAAAAAAGTTCTGGAAAGATTATTCTGAAGCCAGGAATGAGATGTTAATAAGAACCAATTTTGAGTGTACTCCATGGTTTGTACTGAATGCAGGTAAGAAATATGCAACTCATCATGACCTTATAACACATCGTCTTATCAGGCTGGAATAGCAACATAAGGATAAAATATTATTATCTCATGATTATAATTTAATTTATCCGGCTACACCTTAATATATTGGAAACAAGCTTGCTGAAAATGAGATTCAGCTGTTTGTCAGAAGAATGAAAGGAATATTACGATTCCAAAAAACAAGAAAACAGGAATAAATGAATACCAACTCTGACAATCCAAAGACTCCGGAACCGAAATCAGGATCCAAGGCAGATATGAAGGATGATCTGAAAACCATTCCAATGGCTGAACTTCAGAAAAAATTGGAATCTTCACCCGAAGGACTCACTCAGGAGGAGGCACAGAAACGACTGACTCAATATGGACCTAATGAGATAGAAGAAAAGAAAATAAATCCTTTCCTGAAATTCCTGACATATTTCTGGGGTCCCATTCCCTGGATGATTGAAGCGGCAGTGATCCTTTCAGCTGTAGCCAGACATTGGCCTGATTTTGGCATCATATTGGTTCTTCTTCTTGCAAACGGGGTTGTTGGTTTTTGGGAGGAACGGGAAGCCGGAAGTGCCATCGAAGCTCTGAAGGCTAAACTGGCCGTCAAAGCCAGGGTGAAACGTGATGGTAAGTGGGTTAACCCCGCGGCACGCGAATTGGTGCCTGGTGATGTTATACGCCTTCGTCTGGGTGACATCGTTCCCGCAGATGCCCGCTTGCTGGACGGCGATCCTGTGGAAGTTGATCAATCGGCACTGACAGGAGAATCGCTCCCTGCTTCACGCAAATCCGGAGAAGCAGTGTTTTCCGGTTCTATTATTCGGCAGGGTGAAATAGGGGCAATTGTCTATGGAACAGGCGCTAACACCTACTTTGGCAAGACAGCGCAACTGGTTCAGGAGGCGCATACTGTCAGTCATTTTCAAAAAGCAGTTTTAAAGATCGGTAATTATCTTATCATTTTAGCTGTTGCCCTGGTGGCAGTGATTATTACCGTTGCACTATTACGGGGAGATAAAATACTTACCACTCTGCAGTTTGCACTGGTTTTAACAGTTGCCGCCATCCCTGTAGCCATGCCTACTGTGTTGTCGGTGACGATGGCTGTAGGTGCACGTTTGCTGGCTAAAAAAGAGGCTATTGTGAGTCGCTTGGTAGCCATCGAAGAATTGGCAGGGGTGGATGTGTTGTGCGCCGACAAGACAGGTACCCTGACACAAAACAAACTGACATTGGGTGATCCGTTTGGTATTAACAATATTCCTGTTGATCAGGTTATTCTTTATGCTGCGTTGGCTTCCCGTGCAGAAAATAACGATACAATTGATCTGGCAGTGCTGAGCGGTCTGAAAGATAAGGATATATTAACGGGTTATGATGTTATTCATTTCCAGCCATTCGACCCTGTGCATAAGCGCACCGAAGCCACTGTTAAAGGAAAGGATGGGAAAACATATTCAAGGTAACAAAAGGTGCACCTCAGGTAATTTTGGAATTAGCAGCCAATAAGGGTGAGGTTCAGTCCCTTGTTGATAAAGCGGTAAATGAATTTGCTGCACGCGGATTCCGTTCTTTGGGTGTTGCCCGTGCTGAGGGAGATGGTAAATGGCAATTTATAGGCGTTTTGCCTTTGTTCGATCCTTCCGCGTGAGGATGCCAAGAAAACCATAGCAACGGCATTAACCATGGGAGTAAAGATTAAGATGGTAACAGGCGATGCACTTGCTATTGCACAGGAAACCTCAAAGAAGCTGGACATGGGTTCAAACATACTGGATGCCAAAAGCCTTGGCGACTCAAAGCAACAGGAGATCAAAGTCAGTCGCCAAATCGATTGAAGAAGCTGATGGTTTCGCCCAGGTGTTCCCAGAACACAAGTTTCATATTGTGGAAGTTTTACAAAAGCTTGGCCACATCGTTGGCATGACAGGCGATGGAGTGAATGATGCGCCAGCTCTTAAGAAAGCAGACTGCGGTATAGCCGTTTCAGACGCTACAGATGCTGCCCGTGCAGCCGCTGCAATAGTTCTGCTGACACCCGGCTTGTCAGTAATTATTGACGCGATAAAAGAGAGTCGTCGTATTTTCCAACGAATGAATAGTTATGCTATTTATCGTATTGCCGAAACATTGCGTGTCCTGTTCTTTATGACTCTGGCAATACTGATCTTCAACTTTTATCCGATGACAGCAGTTATGATTGTTATGCTTGCATTGCTTAACGATGGTGCCATTCTGTCTATCGCATATGATAATGTACATTATAAGGACCAGCCGGAGGCCTGGAATATGCGAATGGTACTGGGTATATCCACTGTATTGGGTATCATCGGTGTCGTCTCAGCTTTTGGCTTGTTTTATCTTGGTGAACGGGTCTTTCATATTGATCGCGCACATATCCAGACATTAATGTATTTGAAATTATCGGTAGCGGGACATCTGACAATTTTCCTGACTCGTACCCGGGGTCCATTCTGGTCCATTAAGCCTGCAAGAATCTTATGGGTGGCAGTCCTTGGTACACAAATCATTGCAACTTTGATAGCTGTTTATGGACTTTTTATGACTCCGCTAGGCTGGGGTTGGGCAGGGTTCGTTTGGGGCTATGCACTGGCATGGTTTCTAATTAATGACCGTTTGAAACTACTAGCCTATAGAATTTTTGATCCCGTTAAAACCGACAAATCATCCGTTTTAAAAGCTCAGGTATCAGGTCGTGCATATTAATTGTGTGAAAAACGAGGCCATTTGGAGGGGAAGGCAGGTAAGGACTGGAGCGATGCTGAGCATGAAATTCTCAAAAATTGACCGATAACTGCAACTGACTGCGTTCCTGACTATAAAAGAACTTATTAAACATTCTTACTTAACGGGCAATTAATCCTTTTAATATTAAAAATAATTTATGATGACAATACAATTATATACAGACAATAATATAGCAGTGAACATGAAACTTAAATCCACATTAATCAGCTTTATATCAGAAGAAATAAGCAAGTATAGCCATCAAATGACAAAGACATTCTGGTTAAATAATCAGGCAATAAGTGGCGCAGGCAATATAGCTGGCACATTTGTCTTTATAATCATTCCAACGCTATCCACACCATAAAAAATAATGAGCTACAAAAATTCACAAACTAAAATTATCGCAACCTTAGGCCCTGCATCTTCCACTAAAGATATTGTTCATAAAATGATTATTGAGGGTGTCGATGTGTTCAGGCTGAATTTTTCCCATTCGACAAAGGATGAACATCTGAAGCTGATAAACATTATTAAGGAATTAAACCTGGAATTGGGAACCAATGTTTCGATACTTGCAGACTTGCAGGGGCCAAAACTCAGAATAGGCAAGATTGAGAACGATCTTCTCAATCTGGAAGAAGGTGATATCATAACTTTTGTTACTGAACTATGTTCTGGCACCAAAGACCATCTCTATATGAGCTTCCAGGAGTTTCCACAGGATGTTAAGCCTGGTGAAGCAATACTCATTGACGACGGTAAAATAAAGCTGGAGGTGACAGAGACAAATAAAGATGATATTGTTAGAGCAAAGGTTATCTATGGAGGCCCCCTGACTTCAAACAAAGGGGTAAACCTGCCGGATACAAAAGTTTCTCTCCCATGCCTTTCTGAAAGTGATATTTCAAATGTTGTTTTTGCACTCGACAATGGGGTTGATTGGATTGGATTGTCTTTTGTACGAAAAGTGTCGGATATTATTGAACTCAAGAATCTTATAAAGAAAAGAAAAGGTCAGGCAAGTGTAATTGCTAAAATTGAAAAACCGGAAGCACTTAAAGAAATAGATCAGATAATTGACTTGTCCGACGGTGTTATGGTTGCCCGTGGGGATCTCGGAGTAGAAATTCCATTTGATGAGGTCCCTCTGATACAAAAGTTAATTGTAGGGAAATGCAATATGTGTGCAAAACCGGTGATAATTGCTACCCAGATGATGGAAAGCATGATTACAAATTTCAGACCCACCAGGGCAGAAGCCAATGATGTGGCTAATGCTGTGCTGGATGGAGCAGATGCACTGATGCTGAGTGGGGAAACATCGGTTGGCAGATATCCTGTAGAAACAATAACCAGTATGCAAAAAATAATTGTTTATACTGAAAATCATGGAAGTCTTTATAATAAACAGTATAAGCAAAGGGAAGAGGCCCCTGCTTTTCTTGCTGACTCCATTTGCTCCAATGCATCCCAATTAGCCAAAGAGGCTGGAGCGAAGGCCATAGTTGTATTTACTCATTCCGGGAACACTGCCATCGGGATATCGAGCCGCAGACCAGAATGCAAAATCTATGCTTTTACCAGTAATAAAAAACTATTAAATAAGATTTCCCTGGTTTGGGGGATTCGGCCTTTCTACTTAAGGTCCGGCGATAATTTAGACGAAGCAATTAAGGAATCAATTGATCTTCTTAAAGACAATAAACTATTGGCAGAAGGAGATTGCGTAGTTCATGTGGGAAGCACTCCCCTTCATCTCCATGGAAGTACGAATATGATGAAGGTCAGCAGGATATAAAATATTAAAAATGTTCAGTCCGTCAGGCTCGATCCCAGGAAACTTATTACCCACCCCACCGTTTTAAGCTGGAACAGATTATTCAGGCGTATGATACATTTGAACATGCTTCAAAAGAAAAAGCATTAAAAGTAATATTGACAAACCGGTAAAGCATTCGCTGAAAACCCGGAAATCAAATAAGATGTGACAATCGCATTCAGGGAAGAACCATCGTTTCTATTCATCTTCGCTGGAAACCGGAGAACAGGCCTGAAAATAATTTACTCGAATAAGTGTAAATGATGTAATTTATTTCAAAAGTTATGTAACACTTATCCAGTCGAAGGTAGCGACATTTACCATGACAAAATAGAGACAAATTTAAATCATGTCAAAAATTATCAATGACTTACCAGACAACGTTCTGGGCGTTTCCGGAAAAGGAAAAATTACAGGAAAGGACTATGAAAATGTTTTAATTCCTGCTATAGCTGAAAAATTTATCTGCATGGGATCGGATTGCTCTGGTATCCGATCAAGAGATGATCAATACTTTTGCAAAATTTTTTGGCCACATGATGTCATGTGAACTTCGCATCTTTAAAAATGCCGAAATGGGAGATGCTAAAAAATGGATTACTGAATAAAGAAACATTCTACTGATTCATAATTAAGAAAAAAGAAAATGTACCTCCTTAAATGGAAACGATTTCAAAAAATAAAAGCAATTCTTTAAATGCCGGAAAAGTTGTTTCTGTAAGGGGAAGTGTTGTAGATGTGTGGTTTGAAAATAATTTGCCATCTATTTATACCTCGCTTTACTCAGGAGAGGATAATCAGATCGTCATTGAAGTGCTTACCCAGTTGGATGTTCATCGTGTACGTGGTATTGCATTGACTCCAACTCAGGGATTATCGAGAGGCATGGTTGTAGAAACAGATGGCAAAGAACTTAAAGTGCCGGTAGGAAAAAAGATCATGGGCAGGATGTTCGACGTATTCGGCAATACCATTGATCATCAGAAACCATTGTCGGGCATGGAATGGCGCAATATACATCAATCACCTCCTGCTTTAGCAAAACGATCTACGAAATCCGAGGTTTTTGTTACTGGTATTAAAGCCATTGATGTTCTTATACCATTGGAACGTGGAGGGAAAGCCGGCTTATTTGGAGGGGCAGGTGTAGGCAAGACAGTTTTGCTTACTGAGATGATCCACAATATGGTCGGACATAACAAAGGGGTCAGTATGTTTTGCGGCATTGGAGAACGTTGCCGTGAAGGTCATGAACTTTATCATGATATGAAAGAAGCTGGTGTACTTAAGAACATGGTGATGATGTTCGGACAGATGAATGAACCGCCAGGCGCACGCTTTCGTGTTGGTCATGCAGCTTTAACAATGGCCGAATATTTTCGTGATGATGAACACCGTGATGTCTTATTGCTTATCGATAATATTTTCCGTTTTATACAGGCGGGAATGGAAGTATCAGGTTTGATGGGACAAATGCCTTCACGGTTGGGTTACCAGCCAACAATGGGAACGGAATTGTCGCGACTGGAGGAACGGATAGCTAATACCGATACAGGAGCCATAACATCTATTCAGGCTGTTTATGTTCCTGCTGACGATTTAACTGATCCTGCAGCAGTTCATACGTTTTCTCATCTTTCTGCATCCATAGTTCTCTCAAGGAAAAAAGCCAGCGAGGGTCTTTATCCTGCCATTGATTTATTGAAATCCAATTCCAAAATGGCCACACCCTCCATAATTGGCGAAAGACATTATGCCCTGGCACAGGAAATAAGGCATACACTCGCACAATATGAAGAACTTAAGGATATCATTGCTATGCTTGGCCTGGAACAATTATCTATTGATGACCGTAATGTGGTTAACCGGGCAAGACGTATGGAACGCTTTCTCACCCAGCCCTTTTTCGCCACCGAACAATTCAGTGGAATAAGTGGAAAGGAAGTAAGTCTCGACGATGCTCTCAATGGTTGTGAACGTATCCTTTCAGATGAATTTAAGGATTTCCCGGAAAGCTCATTTTATATGATAGGAGCAATAGATGAAGCCAAAAATAAAGCAAATAAAAATACTGATAAAAATAAATCTGATTCCGTGACAAAAGAAAACAAAGATTCAGATGAAAATAAATCCGGATTTTCAATAAAAGGAAATAAAAAGGCTGATACAAAGAAGCCAGATTCTGCAAATAAGAAGAAATCCGGGAAACAAAAGAAAACCAAATAGAGATGGATAATACAGCAATGGACTTAAAGATTCTTCTGCCATTCAGGATATTCGCCGATATCAAAAATGTCAAAAGTATTGTTGCAGAGACAAGTGAAGGTTTCTATGGCTTGTTGCCTCAGAGACTCGATTGTGTGGCAGCATTGGTCCCGGGTATTTTTACATATGAAACAGACTCGAAAAGTTTTCATTATTTAGCTGTTGATAAAGGCATCATGGTGAAAGCAGGTACACAGGTACTGGTATCTGTTCGCAATGCGATTGGGGGATCAGATCTTGGTAAGTTGCATGAATCAGTGGAAAAGGAATTTAAGGATCTGGACGAAAACGAAAAAAATGTTCGCTCTGTGACAGCAAAGATGGAAAGCGGATTCATTTACAATATGATAAAATTTCGGAAAGAATAAGAATGAAACCAAAAGAAAAGAAAGGCACAAATTATTTTGCTGATGAGGTTGGAGAAAAAGCAAATCGAAAACTGAAAGCTCTGGGTGAAAATAAGAGAAGTGTCTGGTTTGGATTGGGAATGTTCGGAATTATAGGTTGGACGGTTGTAGTTCCTACTTTGCTCGGAGCAGCATTGGGAATATGGCTCGATAAAAAACATCCGGAATCATTTTCCTGGACTTTGACCTGTTTGATTTCAGGTTTATTTACAGGATGCCTTATCGCATGGAACTGGATAACGAAAGAACATAAAGAGATGAACGAAAAGGACGAAAAAGATGAATGATATTATATATATGATTCTGGCATTTATCATAGGATTATTACTGGGAACAATATTCTTTGGCGGGCTTTGGTATACAGTAAAAAAATTAGTTACCTCAAAAACACCTGCATTATTGTTTTTGGCTAGTTTTATCTTGCGTGTAAGTATCACGCTGATAGGATTTTATTACATATCTTCCGGCAGTTGGCAAGGACTTCTTATCAGCGTGGCAGGCTTTATAACTGCTCGTTATTCTGTCATATACTTCACAAAATCAAATAAGGAAAAACAAGTCCTTTTAAAAAAAGAAGTCAGTCATGAAACTTAGTCCCGACGAAACTATTTTTTGGCAGCATGGTTTCATTACCATCAACCTGACTATTGTTACTACCTGGGCAATAATGCTTTTACTGGTAGGTTTTTCTGTCCTGGTGACCCGGAAACTTAAAACAGGCATTCATATTTCACGCTGGCAGTGCATTTTGGAAATGCTGGTAACTTTCATGAATGACCAAATCAAAGAAGTTGGACTAAATCATCCTGAAGAATATATTGGTTTCATAGGCACTTTGTTTTTATTTATCGGGACTGCAAATATTTGTATCATTTTCCCATGGTATGAAGCGCCTACTGGTTCTCTGTCAACTACTGCTGCTCTTGCAATTTCTGTTTTTATTGCAGTACCGTTTTTTGGCATTATGAAGAGTGGATTGGCAGGTTACCTCAAATCATATATAAAACCAACATTCATTATGTTGCCATTTAATCTTATCAGTGAAATCTCACGAACGCTGGCATTGGCTGTGAGATTATTTGGTAATATCATGAGCGGAGGAATGATTGTTGCAATACTGTTAAGCATAACACCATTAATATTTCCAGTTGTAATGAAAGCTCTTGGTTTGCTGACAGGTATGGTGCAGGCATATATCTTCACTATCCTGGCAACAGTTTATATTGCCGGAGCTGTGGAAGGAGCAAGAAAATCAGAAAAAGCAAAAGAAATAACAACTAAATAAAAGGAGGATAAGAAAATGGATAGTGTAACTATTATTGGAATAGCTTCAATTGTAACAGCCGGGCTTACTACAGGTATAGGTTGTATGATGCCTGCCCTTGGAGAAGGCAAATCAGTATCATCGGCTTTAAGTTCCATCGCACAGCAACCCGATGCTGCACCAACCATCACGAGGACTTTATTCGTGGGATTAGCTATGATTGAATCGACTGCAATATATTGTTTCGTGGTCTCGATGATTCTAATTTTTGCTAACCCGTTCTGGAATCATATCATTGCAAAGTAAAAAACACAAAATGAAAATTAACTGGTTCACAGTAATAGCTCAGATAATTAATTTCTTCGTTTTAGTGTGGCTGTTAAGACGATTTCTTTATAAACCGGTACTCAAGGCTATTGACGAACGTGAAAACAAAATTGCGTCGGAGTTAATGGATGCCGAAGCTAAAGAAACTGAAGCTAAAAAGGAGCAGGATGAATTCCTGAAAAAAAATGAAAAATTTGATCAGCAAAAGAAAAAACTGATGGACAATGTTATTGCAGAGACAAATGAAGAGCGGGAGAAACTACTTGAAGAAGCCAGGAATGAAGCCGTTGTTTTGCGTTCCAAACTGGAAAAATCATTGAATGCCATGCAGGAGAACCTCGAGCACGATATTATGCAAAAGACACAGGAGGAAGTTTTCGCTGTAGCAAGAAAAACACTCAAGGACCTTTCTTCCATGAGCCTGGAAGAACAGTCGGTAAATATCTTTATCAATCGTTTAAAGGAATCAAAAAACGATGAGAAAAAGAGACTTATTAAAGCTTTCAAAGCAGGTTCTAACCTGCCTGCAGGGAGACAAGGTTCCATACTGGTACAAACTGCTTTTGATTTGCCTTCAAAACAGCAAACTCAAATTGAAAGCACTGTAAATGAAATACTCGGTACAAAAACTCAGTTTCAATTTAAAACCGAGCCCGAATTAATAAACGGTATTGAACTTACTTCCAATGGATATAAACTGGCCTGGAGTATTTCAGAGTACCTCAGTTCTATTCAGAAAAGCATCGCCGAAACGATGAAATCGGAATTGAAAGAAGAACCTGAAAAAATGCCGGATACAAACAACAAAGAGAAAAAGGAACCGAAAGTAAAACAAAAAGACCAGGCTAAGACGAAGGCGAAACCAAAAGCAAAACCAGTAACCAGCAACCACCAGTAACACTTCTTCAAAATGCCAAAACACCAGTTTAATAAAGCTATAGATAATGCATTTGATCAATTGGCAAGGGGTAGAAAAAGTTTCACTCTGCCGTTGGTTCCCCGCGAGGTAGGCTCAGTAATCAGTGTATCAGCAGGAATTGTTAAAGTTTTGGGCCTTCCGGGGGCAGGTTTTGAAGAGCTATTGAAGTTTCCAAATGGTTTATCTGGCATAGCATACAATATTGATGAAGATACAATCGGGGCAATTCTTCTTGGTGAAGATTCCTTATTGAATGCCGGTGATGACGTAGAACGAACAGGGCGTGTAATGGATATCCCCGTAGATAATGCCCTGATTGGAAGAGTGATCAACCCCTTAGGCAAACCAGTGGATGGAAAGGGTTCTTTTTCTTTTAAACAACGACTGCCAATAGAGCGACCTGCTCCTGCTATAATGGATCGCTCCACAATATCAATTCCCCTGCAAACAGGATTAAAGGTTATCGATGCACTCATACCAATTGGTCGGGGACAGCGTGAATTGATTTTAGGAGACCGTCAGACAGGCAAAACAGCTATTGCAATTGACACGATACTCAATCAGAATGACAAAAATGTAATATGCGTTTATTGTGCTATCGGACAGCGGGCATCATCAATTGCAAAAGTAATAGCTAACCTGGAAGAAAAAGGTGCAATGGAATATACTATTGTGGTTGCTACTGAAGGGAACAATGCCCCCGGATTAAAGTACATCGCTCCTTACGCTGCCACAAGCATTGCAGAATATTTTATGGAACAAGGTCGGGATGTACTTATTGTGTATGACGACCTGACTCATCACGCACGTGCCTATCGTGAACTATCACTTTTGCTGAGAAGACCACCCGGTCGTGAAGCCTTTCCCGGAGACATCTTTTACATTCATTCAAGATTATTGGAAAGGTCCACACATCTGAGTGAGAACCTGAAAGGAGGTTCGCTTACTGCATTACCAATTATTGAAACTGAGGCTCAGGATATTTCTGCATACATCCCTACAAATCTTATTTCAATTACCGACGGTCAGATATACCTGTCTCCAAAGCTTTTTGAATTAGGTATCTTACCTGCTGTTGACGTCGGTAAATCAGTTTCCCGTGTAGGAGGTAAAGCTCAACTACCTGCTTATCGTTCCATTACTGGTAATCTGAAATTAGCTTATGCTCAGTTTGAAGAACTGGAAACCTTTTCCCGTTTTGGTACACGACTGGATGAAAATACGCGAAAAATAATTGAACATGGGAAGCGTATTCGGGTCTGTCTCAAACAAAATGAACTTCATCCAATGCCTGTTCCTGAACAGATTGTAATACTTCTTGCATTGTCGGGCGGACTTTTTGATGTTGTGCCCGTTAACAAGATGCAGGAAGCGGAAGCGGCATTGCAGAAGATTATTACAGAACTTCCAAAGGAGGTGCTCAAGCGGTTATTGTCAGATAATGACCTGAGCGAAACAGACCGTGAAATAATTTTGAAAATTGCCGGTGATACTATTGCTCCCTTTATTGATAAGCCTGAATCAGCATCAGAAACAGAAACAGAACCAAAAAAAGAACCTGAACCTGAACCAGATCAAAATCAAAAGTAATGGATACGTTAGAAAACTTACGCAGAAAACTTGAAGGTGCAGATGATATTAAATCTGTAGTCCGGACAATGAAAGCTGTGGCTGCTTCTAATATTGGCCAGTATGAAATGGCTGTTGAATCACTTGGCGACTATTATCATACTATAGCTTTAGGCATAATTGCGTATTTCAGGCAAATAAAAATTGATGTCATAACAGAAAAGCCTGTCCGGGAAAAAAATAATGAAAAACTGATATGTGCAATAGTTTTCGGATCTGATCAGGGTTTAGTAGGGCAGTTTAATGATTCACTTACCGGATTCGTATCCAAATCCCTCAGTAACTTACAGGGTAAAAAGGAAATATGGGCTGTCGGTGAACGTGTTCAATTACTTCTGTCAGATGCTGGCTTTAAGATAACAAATCGGTTCCCGGTTCCCGGATCTGTGAATGCGATTACACCACTGGTCGGACAAATTCTGGTTAAAAGTGAAGAGAGCAATGAAGCAGAAGATATGAAAGAAGTCTTTATTTTTCATAATCAACCGGCATCAGCTGCAACTTACCTGCCTGTGAGTCAGCGTTTATTACCGTTAGATGCAAAATGGAGACAGACATTATCGGAACTTAAATGGCCAACAAAAAAAATACCACAGGTAATGGGAGAAATTAAAACGACCTTGCTGGAACTTATCGATGGATATCTGTTTGTTTCTTTGTTCAAGGCATGTGCGGAATCTTTAGCAAGTGAGAATTCAAGTCGATTGGCTGCAATGCAAAGAGCTGAAAAAAACATAGAAGAAATGCTGGACGATCTTAACCATAAGTTTCATAGATTGCGACAGAGTACAATTGATGAAGAACTGTTTGACGTTGTCTCGGGATTCGAGGCTCTTAAAGATGATACCAAAAAATGACTTCCCTTCCTGGTTTTGGACATGTTTGATTAACCTTTTTTCTTTGGAACTTTGTCGCCTTCGTGTCGGGCTTCACTTATCCCAATTGCTATAGCCTGCTTGCGACTTTTTACCACTCCCCCGTTACCTCCCTTGCCAGATTTTAATTTCCCAAGTTTAAATTCATGCATTACCGTTTCAATTTTGTCCTGGGCTTTCCCTGAATATTTGGTCATAATTAATAGTTTTAAAATTACATCATTGAACCTTTTCAAAATCTATATATCCTGATTCCACATTGATATGTGTAAGACGTGCTTTTAGTTTTTGTCCCACTTTTAATCCTTTATATCCATTTACCAGTTTTCCTTCAACATGCGGATGCAAAAGCCTTATCCATGTCCCTTTCGGCGATGCACCACTGACGATAGCTTCAAATATTTCTCCGATCCTGGATTGCATGAGTATGGCATTAGCCGACTTTTCAACCTGCCTCTCCACCTTTTTCACATCATCTTCCTTATTCGTACAATAAGTCGCAAGTTGTCTAAGTTGTTCCATAGTATAGGGAACGGGCATTCCTGAGATAGCCGATTTCAGCAAACGTTGTGTAACTAAATCAGGATACCGACGATTTGGAGCAGTAGAATGTGTATAATCTTTCACAGCCAGACCGAAATGACCTGGTGGTATTGCACCTGGTGTGTCCACAACATATTCACCTGACCCTAAAAGTTTAAGTACACTAATGGACATATCGACGAAATGCAGCGGGTCGTTTTGCCTTATAAACTTAAGATACTCCGACAGAGATTTGGAGTCAGCCTCCGCTGGTAACGAAAATCCATTCTCGGAAGCCAGTTCTACTATCCTATCCCACCGTTTAGGAATTCTGACAACTCTTCTCAGTGAAGGGAAATTTTTCCTTGTTAAGTATCGGGCTGTTGTTCCATTTGCCGCGATCATAAAATCTTCAATCAAATCATTAGCCCTGTTTTTGTGCTCAACCTTCATTTCTTTCAAGGTATCTCCGTCAAAGATTGGCATGGCTTCGATCGTTTCAAATTCCAAAGCACCATGCTCATGACGCAACTCTTTCATCTTTTGCGCCATATGATCCTGTAGCTTTATGTTCCCGGCAAGTCCGTCAACCCTGGTAATTTCAGGACAGGCGGGACCATTTCCTTCAAGCCAGGCCGCTAAGCTTGCATATTGGAGTTTTGCATGGTTGCGCACCATTGCCGGATAAACATCGGATTGTTGTACTTTTCCATCATCTCCTAGTATCATATCAACCACAATGGCACAGCGATCGGAATTCAGATTCAGCGATGTAAGATTGGTTGATAATTTCTCCGGGAGCATGGGAAAAATACTGGCTACAGTATAAACAGTGGCTGTGTTTTGACTGGCATGATTGTCAATATTAGATTTAGCATTTACCAATGCATCAACATCAGCAATAGCAACCAGTATTCTCACCTTATTTCCTTCGAGTGATTCAGCATACGTTAATTGATCAAGATCAAGTGAATCTGCATTATCGACTGAACACCATAGCAGATCGCGCATATCTTTAGCAATTTCAGGTTTACAGGTAGCCGGAAGTAATATTTTATTCAACTCCGCGATTTCAGCATCAGGGAAATCTGGTGCCAATCCTCTTGAAATCATTGCTTTTCGTGCAATATCCTGTAACATAATCCGGTCAGCGTTCTTACTCATGATAACTTTTTAGATTTTAACTTTCATATTACCTTCATTTTTGCCTTCAAAGGATCAAGAAATGATTCTGGAATATTTTCAAATCCATTTGCGACACTCCAGCATAAGCAGGATTTGGTAGGGTTAGCCATAAAATCCCAGCAACGATACTTACATTGGAAAAAAAACATACATTTTTAATTTAGTAAAGAATTCTCACAACGGAACAAGAGCATTAATAAGTATCTCCAAAAATATTATCTGAATTCATAAGCAGATCAACGTATTGAGCTCTTTTATAAGCAAAAGAACTGGTGTCTAGTTTAATATTTGATAGTTTGCCTTTAAACTCATCGATACTCTTATAGTGTTTAACATCCATCAACTCCAGTTTCACTTATTAACTTTGCACATTTGATCCAGGTATCATAGCTGATCGCATTTAAACTTGCGATAATAGGAATAGATAAACTCTCCTTTGTTTCCCTGAGATTTAAAAGATGTTCATCGGGTCCTGCATATTTAATATTCGGGTGAATTGTTAGCATTTCAGCATAAATATCGTTGAATTCCGTTAACTTCTCATCCAACTGCAATCGCTCGTCTTGCCTTGGTTGCTTTTTGAGTTGATGGAATAGTCAATTTAGGTTTTAATATAATTTCGGTTACGGTAACCTTACCATCAACACTTTCTACTTTACCAATTACATTACTCTCAAAGCTTATGAATTTAAGTTTTGAATTTTCTGCAACCAAAAAAAAAATTGACATTAAACAAGAGCTTACTGCTGCAAAAATTAAATGTTCAGGCGTCCATCTTTCCTTTATACGTTTTGGAAATTCAGGTGATAATTCAGCTCCGACTTTGCCTGGCGTTATAGGAGAACTTAATGTTCTTTGTGTTGCTGAATTCCAAAGAAAATTAACTTCATAATAATGTAAATCATTAATTGAATTCATATTTTATTTGTCAATAAAAAAATAAATTGTGGAAGAAATTACTCTTCACGTTTTAAATATTTTTCTTAGTAACAATAATATTACTGGCTCAAAATTAATTCCCTTTATTAAGTAAATTTTACACATCTATTGAAAAAAGTTACATGATTAACATATTCACGGCAAAATGAATGTTAATGAGGGAATATACAATTAACCGGAATTAACAGGATCTTTGACCACCTTTGGCTGGTCTAATTTGAGAATTAAAGACCGGTGTTAAATGGCTATGGCAGAGAGATATATATTAAATTTTAAATTACAGGTCAAATGTGGCCATGATAATCGGCTTTCAAAATAATTCTTATTTTTTCAGAAAGGCCTTTCTTAATTCCGCTACCTGTGTGTCGCTGATTGGCAACAATTCACCAATTGGTTTCGCCATCACGAGAGATTTAGCACTAAATTCGGCCACTTCCAGACGATCGAAGGTCTGAAGTAGTTTATCACCTGTTATCAATACTGAATCGTTTTGAATAATTATTGATGGCGTACCCCGGGATATTAAATCAGGTATATCTCTTTGTCCCATAAAGTGTGATCCAAATTCCAGAGAAGGAATATCCTGCAGAAAAATCCAGCTCTCAGGAATGGTCCTGACATTCAAAACAGTTTTTGTAACTCCGAACGCCATCAGGTATGGTGACTGCGTAAGAATAATAGAATTGACGTCAGGACTTTTCCTGTAAATCTCCTGATGCAACCAGGTTGCCCGACTCGGAATTTTACCAGGTTCACGCTTTCCGTCTTTAATTTGTACAATATCACCTATCTGAAGATCCCAGCGGGGAACATTGGTCGGGGTGATGAGGAAGTCATTGTCGCGCCAGCGAAGTGATACTGTACCGTATGTACTGATCATAAGACCCTGATCGCAGGCACGATGCACAATTTTGCAAATACTGGTACGCTTTTCTCTTTCATCAGAAGGATAACTGACACTTTCCATTTCGGTTAATAATCCTGGTATCTGGGCTTCGAAATCATCAATCTGCTCATTTGTGAGATAGTGCGGTGTACCAATGGTTTTTCCGTATAGAATTGTTCTTGCTGAAAATTCAAGTGTTTCAAACCGCTGAAAGGCATCAAGCAAATCACTACCACCCAATACTGTCCCATGATTTTCCATGATAATTGCCATGAATCCTTTTTTGAACTCTGCGGCAATTCTTTTTCCCAGTAAATCACTCCCGGGAAGTTCATAGGCGGCATAACCTATCGGACCGCAGATATATTTAGCCTGACCAATAATATTCGTGTCTGGTATTTCATGTACAATACTGAAGGATACCAGGGCAGGTGGATGAGCATGAATGATTGCCTTGATATCAGGCCGCATTTCATAAATTGCCTTGTGAAAAGGAAACTCAGAAGAGGGTGTGTGCCGTCCGATAATCGTACCATCGGGTTTGACGCACATTATATCACTTGGCCTTAACGATCCTTTGTCAACTGCCGAGGGTGTTACCCAAATGTCCTGATTTTCATCAATCACCGAAATATTGCCACCTGACGTTGTAGTCATTCCCCTTTTGTAGATTCTACTTATAATCAGTGTTATCTGATCACGGGGATGCATTAACCTGGTATCAATAATTTCATTCATTTTGTAAAGTATTATTTTAAAAAAGCCCTGATGAAGAAATATTTACGTCTTCATAACTCTTACCAGGCGGTTATCAATTAATTCGTATTTTCAGGTATAAACTTTCCCTTTTGGAATTTAAGATACAAATTTATGCTATCTTATTATTTAAAGCGAAATGAGAGCATGATTCTTGCAAAGAAACCTGAAAGCAGTACTTTCGACTTTAAGAAAACATACCGCAAATCATGTGAAGCTGTGTATTCAATTTCTGTCATCCGCCAATTTTGTAAGAACCTCCTTTCTGTAAATAAGCTGTAAAATAATAAAATACCTTTTAATAGGTATTATCCTCAGGGCTTTATAGATGTAACTTTACCCGGTCATAAAATCTGTAGCCTGAATAGCTGAAATCAGGCTAATTGGGATAAAACAGATAGAAGCCATGGTTTTGCGTTAGCTCTTTTGTATTCAGTTTTAGAGCAGAAGCTCATTTAAACTTTGAGCTTATTAAGGAAGTTTGATTCTTTTACATTATTACATAACATCAGGAAACAGTACCGATCCGGAGTGTCAGATGCGACACGCTTCTCCTGCCATTTCAAGCTTATTTAAAGCAGTGAGTGTAGATTACCCGGTTTTCAATGGTAATTAAATTTATTATGATGAAAATATTATTGGTTTATCCCCTGTGCCCGGATTCTTTTTGGAGTTTCAAACATGCATTGAAGTTCGTATCAAAAAAGGCCGCGGTACCACCCCTTGGTTTATTAACGGTGTCTGCAATGCTTCCATCTTCATGGCAGAAAAAGCTTGTGGACATGAATATTGCACAACTGCGGACAATAGATATCCAATGGGCTGATTATGTTTTTATAAGTGCAATGTACATTCAAAAAGAATCGGTTGCGAGAGTAATTGAAGAGTGCAAAAAACTCAATAAAAAAATAGTTGCCGGAGGCCCTCTGTTCACTCAGGAATATATTAACTATCCGGAGATCGATCATTTTATCCTTAATGAAGCTGAGATTACCCTGCCACTTTTTTTGAATGATTTAAAAGGCGGGCATCCGCAAAGAGTCTATCTGACCAGTGAATATGCTGATATTTCATTGACTCCTCCACCAGATTATCATTTGTTG
Source organism: uncultured Bacteroidales bacterium (assembly GCA_963789465.1). Classification (GTDB taxonomy): domain Bacteria; phylum Bacteroidota; class Bacteroidia; order Bacteroidales; family VadinHA17; genus LD21. Next base: position 94,516 of record CAWBLL010000009.1, on the reverse strand, counting down.
GATATGGGGAAATACGCAAATATGAATCTGCAGGTATCACGTGGATGCCCCTATGCTTGCGATTTCTGTGAAATTACAACGCTTTTGGGTCACAAGGTCAGAATGAAAACTACAGGTCAGGTTATAGAGGAGCTTGAAGCACTTAACAGACTCAATTGGCGTGGACCAATATCTATTGTTGACGACAATTTCATTGGGAACAAAAAGGAAATAAAAAATAACCTGCTTCCCGCTATGAAAGAATGGATGAAGATACATAAATACCCTTTTGAGTTTACAACCCAGGCTACTATAAATCTTGCAGACGATGAAGAACTGATGTCATCAATGATTGAAGCAGGTATTAACTCCACATTTATCGGCATTGAAACACCTGATGAAATTTCTCTCGATAATTGCAATAAAATTCAGAACAAAAACAGGGACATGCTCCAAAGTGTAAAGAAAATGCAAAAATCAGGATTCCAGGTTTCAGCAGGGTTTATTGTCGGTTTTGACAGCGATTTGCCAACAGTTTTTCAAAGACAAATTGATTTTATTCAACAAAGTGGAATTGTAACTGCTATGGTAGGCTTGTTAAATGCACCAAAAAACACGAGATTATATCACCGGCTTGAAAAAGAGAACAGGCTGACAATTGAAGCAACCGGAAATAACACCGACGCCTCAATGAATTTTGTACCTAAAATGAATCAGAAAGATCTTCTGGAAGGTTATAAAAAAATCATTAAGGGAATTTATTCATCAAAACCATATTATAAAAGATTACGGCAGCAGTTGTTAAATTATAACCGCCTCTATAGCAGAGAGACAAAAATAGACCTGACAATGATTTCAGCTTTTTTAAAATCATTTTTTATTATCGGATTTTTGAACAAAGGCAGGTTAGAATACTGGAAACTAATTATATGGACCCTTTATTATCGTCCAGGATTATTTGTTGAGGCAATCACCCAGACAGTCTATGGCTATCATTTCAGGACTGTATACGGGATTAAAAACTAGATTAGCTGTTATAGCAGCCCATGTTGCTCAAGGTCATATATGATATCCGAGACATGAGTCTTGCTGGTTTTTTCCAGAATATTTCTTCGATGAGTGATCACTGTATGCATGCTAAGAAATAATTTTTCAGCTATTTGTTTATTAGTGAAGCCCATGTGTATCATTCTGAGTATTTCAAACTCGCGATCAGAGAAAATATTACCTTTCATCAGCAATTCTTCATCCGGATATTTGAAACAGGTCAGGTCGTTCCCGGTATAATAATGATAGCCATGTCTTATTTTTTTGAACCACTCAATGTCTGTGAGAATCCCGAGAATATAGACAGTATTACGTGGTATAATACAATAAAATAAATAATACTGAAAAAGTAAATTTGTATATTCCCCGAGAGAATTTCTTATTTTGAAATTGGTCGATAATAACAATTCGCCATTTTTTGAGACAAAAAGCTCATGTGCCATTCTAAATAATTGAAGCCTGACCAATCCATGCCTGTTTATATCATCGGGATGAGTACCTTCCAGAAAATGGTAAAAATTAACCTCATCCGGCTCAACACCAATTATATGAGTACTTAGATTGCTCGTAAAGAGTATCTCCATACGTATCAGGTCTCCTACAAAGAAGAATTGATTATTATTTTCCATCATCTCCTCAAGTTCAATAAGTAAAGGATCATCATGACCAATGCCTTTGAAACCAACCGGAGAATAGGTTTCGATAAAATTGTAAAAAAGGGTATATTTTTTACTGTCAGGTATCATGATTTCATTTGAACCCTTTGCTAATCAGCAATCAGGCTGTAAAGTTAAGAAAAATACTCCTTAAGAGGTATTGTCCCCTGTAACAAACAGTACTAATTTTACACGGATCTGAAAAGATAATACTTATCCTTCCCTTATAATGCCAGGGAAATGATGTCAGTGACTCAAAATTATGGAAGAAGAATTGAAATATAAAGTATCATCCGATTCAGACGGAAGACCGTTGGAAGGCGAAAGGAATTACAAATTCCATTTATCTCAAAAAATTTCTGCAAGGGATTACTGGTCGGTGATTGTATATGACAACAAGACCAGCTTAATGATCAAAACGAATCAGTTATGGCCATCCGTTTACAGCACTCGCAAAGGACTTGAAGTCAATCCCGATGGTTCAGTGGATGCATGGTTTAGTTCTCTGGCTCCGGACGGCAAAGAGAACAATTGGATAAAGTTAATTCCTGGTAGAGGCTGGCATATGATCCTACGCATTTACGGTCCGCTGGAAATCCTTTTTGACGGGATCTCAAAGCCATTGAATTTAAATTATTAAATCACCCGAATTGATGTTTGGACGGAACAAGCTGATTTAGTCTCTTATTTAATATCTGCCATCATTCTTTCACTCTCCAGCCGATTATCCTATACAAATACCGTCCACTTGCTTAATGTCTTAATGAGTTTTGGTGGTTTGGCTTTGTCCTTCTTTATGGGATGCAGGTATCCTTAAGACTTATTAATAGATGCAAGGCACCCTAAATCCTGAAGAATCGGAAAGAACATTTTAGAAAGAATTATGTTCTAGGAAGTGATGCAGACTTTAAAAAACCAGGAGGTCAAAGAATGAGTAATAGTGATACGATATTCACGGATGTCTTAATAATTGGAGGTGGACCCTCAGGCCTGGCCACTTCTATCCATTTGGCTGATATTTTAAAACAAAAAGGCCGGAGAGAAAGAATTTTACTTATAGAAAAAGGCAGGTCCATAGGCAGTCATATATTGTCCGGCGCCGTTATTAAACCTGCAGTTTTTAAGGAATTACTGCCGGACATTGATTTTTCAGAAATCCCTTTCAATGCAAAGGTCACCAAAGATAGTACAGTATTTCTGACCGAAAAAAGAGCCTTTGTTCTCCCATTTCATCCTCCCTATATGAATAATAGCGGCAATTTCACTGCCTCCCTGGGTCAGATTTGCAGATACCTGGCTGCCAAAGCTGAGGAAAAAGGAGTTGAAATATATACTGGTTTTTCTGTCGATGAGATCTTGTACAGAGATGGGAAAGTGATAGGTGCAAAAACAAAAGATACCGGTCTGGATCATAATGGAGAGAAGCTTGAGAACTTTCAGGCCGGGACACGGATTGAAGCCAGACTTACAGTTTTTGCAGAAGGTACTCGTGGTAGTCTGGCAAAAATGCTGATCAAAAAATTCAATCTGAACGCGGACCGTAATGAGCAGGTTTACTCTCTTGGCTGCAAGGAGTTATGGACTGTCCCTGAAGGCAATATCGAAGCAGGCCGGATATACCATACCCTGGGATTTCCCCTGGAGAATGATGAGTTTGGCGGAGGATTCATCTACGGTTTGAAAGATAATAAAGTAGCTGTTGGACTTGTTGTTGGGCTTGATTATAAGGATCCCTCCTTCGATGTCCACGATGCTTTCCAGATCTGGAAAGCCACTCCATTCGTTTCCGGAATCTTAAAAGGCGGAAAAATGATGGAATATGGGGCTAAGACTCTTCCGGAAGGAGGTCTTTATGCCATACCCAGGTTGTATACCGACAATGCTTTGATTGTAGGTGATAGTGCCGGATTGGTCTCCATGCCGGCTTTAAAGGGAATACATCTGGCAATCAGATCAGGGATGTTAGCCGCTAAGACTATTGCCACCGCATTGGCAAATAACAACACTTCGGAAAAAAGCCTGCTCCAATATGAGACCCTGATTAGGAACAGTGACATTCTTAAAGAGCTTTATCCGGTCCGCAATTTCAGACAGGGATTTGAGAAAGGCCTGATTGCCGGCGGATTGCATTTTGTAACCCAACTGATTACGGGCGGGGCAGGTTTCTTTGGCAGGCTGAGATCCAGGGCCGATTATGCGACAACTCTTAAACTGAGCGAGCTTAAAAAGAAACCATTTAAAGAGAGGTTTAAAGGCAAACTCGATTTCGATAAAGTACTTACTTTCGATAAATCAACCGATGTTTACCATTCAGGAGTTTATCATGATGAACAGCAGGTAGTACATCTTCATATAAACAACAGGGAGAATTTCGATGCAGTCAACATTGAGCAATATGGCGCACCTGAACAGTTTTTTTGCTCGTCGGAAGTATATGAACTTCATATTAACAAAGATGGCAGGAAAGAAATCCGGATCCATGCAGAAAACTGCATGCATTGCAAAACCTGTGACATCAAATCTCCCGGAGAAGGGATTACCTGGGTAGTGCCAAATGGTGGGAATGGTCCGGATTTTCAGTACATGTAAGAATTATAGATTTTGCAAAAATGGCTTTGACAATAATTAGTTTAATTAAACAGGTCCCCCTACCGAATGAAATGCGAATGGGTGAAGACGGATTGATGGACAGGACGAAAGCGAAATCAATCATTAATATTGATTGTCAGTTTGGCCTCGAAGCTGGATTGCAGCTCAAAAAACAATATCCTGACGGAAGATTAATCGTCTGTTCAATGGGCCCTAAATCGTTTGAGTCCTCCCTCAGAACAGCTGTTTCCATGGGTTATGAAGAAGCTTATCTGCTGTCGGACCGCAAGCTGGCCGGAAGCGATACTTATGCTACAGGACTGGCAATTTCCACGATGCTTAAACACCTGGGGTTTACCAAAGATTCCAAAGATCCTTTTATAATTTTGACAGGCAGGCAGACCAGCGATGGGGATACAGCTCATGTTCCCTCACAGGTAGCCGAATGTATCGGTATTCCACAGGCCACTTTTGTAGAAAATATAAAATCTGACGGTACCGGCAGGATAATTGCAAAACGCATAATCGAAGGCGGCTATCAGATGCTGAAACTGCCACTCCCCTGCCTTATATCGTTAACCCCAACCGGAATACCACCACGTAAACCTTCATTAATTGGGGCGATCAGGGCTCGTAGTCTTGAAATTACAACTTTTGGAATTGACGATATTGGTTTGGGAACAGAGAAAATTGGCATTAATGGTTCCCCAACTATTGTCGTAAAAGTGATAAATATAGTCAGCGACCGTCCACCTGTAACAATGTCTGATGGTCACGATGAGGCTTCCCTTGTCGATAGCCTGATAGCCAACCTTGAAAAAGGCAGAAAAGTCCTGACAAAGGAAGAGATATCAGCTAAAAAAGAAACAGAACGTCCTGATTTTCCGGAAAAAGACTTCAGAAATGGAGCCAGGGGAATCATTACGTGGGCCGAGATTACGGGCGGTAAAATATCAAGACCCTCGCTTGAACTGCTAACGCCAGCAAGATACCTGGCAAATCAGTTAGGTAATGATACCAGGGTGTTGACAGTAGTCATAGGTAAAAATGTACATCCTCTCGCTCAGACACTTATTGAACATGGTTCCGATGAAGTTATAATTGTTGAAGATGATAAGCTCGAAGAATACCTGGTTCTCCCCTTTTCATCAATTTTCGAACAGGTCATAAGGCAAAGAAATCCCGAAATAGCACTTTTTGCGGCAACCACTTCCGGTCGGGAATTAGCTCCAAGAATTGGAATGAAAACCAGTAGTGGAGTTACAGCAGACTGTACGGGCCTTGATATCGGGGAGTACATTGACAAGAAAGAAAAAGTGATCTATAAACCCATTCTGGAGTCACGACGTCCCACTTACGGAGAAAGTAAGCTTGCCACTATTCTTGGATTTGTCTGTCCTCAGATTTCGACAGCCAGGGCTGGTACTTTTGAAGTTCCCGGAAGGATTGAAGGAAGAGAAGGTAAAATTTCATCCTTCACGCCGGTGCTAAACAATAAAGATTTTATTGTCGAAATATTGAAGACCGAGCGTGGAGAAGGCGGATTACAAAATCTATTCGATGCTGACATTATTATTTCCGGTGGAAGAGGTACCACCGGCGATAATTTAGGCCTGATAAAAGCACTTGCCGAAGCATTAAGAAATCAGGGCATAAATGCGGAATGGGCCGTAAGCCGGCCGGTTGTGGACGAAGGCATCGTAGAGTACCCGAGGCAGGTTGGACAAACAGGTAAAACAATCCGCCCCAAAATATATGTCGCTGTAGGCATATCAGGTGCAATCCAGCATCTTGCCGGCATGAAGGAATCTGAAAAAATTATAGCTATAGACCACAATGCCAAAGCGCATATTTTTCACTATGCAGATTTTGGCATTGTAGGGGAATATACTGATATCTTACCGGAATTAATAGAACGGGTTAAAACGGGTTATAAATTCGGAATTGAGGATAAGAAAAATTAACTTTGAGAATTCCTTAATTAGTTCTATATTTGATATCTGGTGATGGAGTTCGCCATTAACCGCCCCAAAAAGCTGATAACTCCTGATGCTCGTTCAAAATTAAGGAGTTTCATGATGTCTCAGACTAATATATCAATTCTCCTTCTTTTTCAGGATTTTAACTCTGCGTTTTTTATATCATAGTTGAAAAGAACTATTGCAAAGGACATAACATTATTAAAGTATAATCATAAAAGATCATTGACATCAACATTAATCATAGTTGAACAATTACTTATTGATCCTGAAGATATAATGCTATTACCATCTAAGGCCTGCTGTGTTGAAATTAAATATGATGTTGAGAATAATACTAAAAATAAAAAATTACAAAAATGGAAATAATTAAAATATCAGCGCTGGAAATACTTGACTCCAGGGGAAATCCAACTGTCGAAGCAAATGTAACTCTCGAAGACGGCACAAAAGCAAAAGCAATGGTACCAAGCGGTGCATCCACAGGTGAACGTGAGGCCTATGAATTACGGGATGGCGATAAGAAACGATACGGGGGTAAAGGTGTTCTGAAAGCAGTTGAAAACGTCAACAAAATCATTGCCAAAGAGCTTGAAGGCAAACAAATTAATAATCAGCGGGAACTCGATTACCTTATGATAGATCTGGATGGAACAAATAATAAATCCAAACTTGGAGCAAATGCGATTCTATCTGTTTCAATGGCATATGCCAGGGCTGAAGCTCAAAGTGAAGGCATTCCGCTGTATCAGTATCTTGGCGGGGCCAACTGCACATCTGCTCCCTGTACCCTGTCTTAATATTATAAATGGCGGAAAGCATGCTGACAATAATGTCGATTTTCAGGAATTCATGATTGCTCCACATAATGCACAATCATTCACTGAATCCATTCGTATGGGGATAGAAGTATTTCACAGCCTAAAATCAGTACTAAAAGCCAAAGGCTATAGCACCGGAGTTGGCGATGAAGGAGGATTTGCTCCTGATTTAAAATCAAATGATGAAGCAATAGAGGTAATACTGGAAGCAATAAACAAAGCCGGATATAAGCCAGGTGATGAAGTGAGCATTTGCCTTGATCCGGCAGCCAGTGAACTCTGGGAGGATGGAAAGTATAAACTCTTTAAGAGTACAGGTAAATTCCTTAGCAGTGATGAAATGGTTAAACTATGGGAAAGCTGGACAAATCAATATCCAATCCTTCTGCTTGAAGATGGATTGGCAGAAAATGACTGGGATGGTTGGCAAAATCTTACAAGGACAATTGGCAATAAAATTGAAATAGTTGGAGATGACCTTTTTTGTACAAATAAACAAATACTTGCAGAAGGAATTTCAAAAGGAGTTGCAAATTCAGTTCTTATTAAGCTTAATCAGATAGGAACTGTTACAGAAACTCTTGAGACAATTGAGTTAGCCTATAAGAATAAGTACAATGCTTTTGTCTCCCATAGAAGCGGTGAGACAACAGACAGTTTTATAGCAGATCTGACGGTTGCAGTGAATGCAGGACATTTAAAAACTGGAAGTGGGTGCAGGGGAGAAAGGATTGAGAAATTCAATCAACTGATTCGTATAGAGCATGAACTGGGTAAATATTCAAAATTTGCCGGTAAGAAAGCCTTTAAGAACGCATGATTATGAACTCCGTAAAAACATAATCTCAAAACCATTTCTTTCTTTTGAAGTACCAAAGCATGGCCAGGGTCAGTATGATGATTGCACCCCACCAGACAGGATATGCCAATTTCCATTGCAATTCAGGCATAAATTTAAAATTCATACCATATACTCCGGCTGCAAAAGTGAGCGGGATAAATATTGCGGCAAAAACTGTCAGCAACTTCATCACTTCATTCATTTTATTGCTGACGGTAGACTGGTATAGTTCAAGCATACCGGAGGACATGTCCCGAAAGGTTTCCAGTGTCTCCACTACCTGGATCGTGTGGTCATATACATCACGCAGGTAAATAAAAGTATCCTGGTGTACCAGATCACTATCGGTCCTCTGGAGTGTGCTTACTACTTCCCGCATTGGCCAAATTGACCTGCGCAAGTATGCAAGATCATGCTTAAGGTGATAGACCCTTGTAAGCATCTGCTGATCAGATGATCGCATGAGGTCAGCTTCAATCCCTTCAATCTGCTCACCAACATTTTCCAAAATCGAAAAGTAATTATCAATGATGGTATCTATAATAGAATACATGAGATAATCACTCCCCAGCTTGCGTATTTTACCTTTGCTGGTGCGGATACGGTCCCTTAGACTTTCCAGAATATCACCTTCTCTTTCCTGCAAGGAGATCACAAAGCCCTTTCCTATAAGAAGACTTACCTGTTCCAGGGAAAGTTCATTCATCACCTTGTTAAAAGATCCCATTTTAATTATTGCAAAAAGATAGCTATCATGCTCTTCCAGTTTCGGGCGTTGAGTTGTATTGGCTATATCCTCCAGGACTAAAGGGTGGATTCCAAATAATTCCCCTATTTCATGAATAAGGTTCTCATCATGAACGCCAGTGACATTCAACCATGTGACTGAGGAACTTTCCTTATAAGGCAGGCATTCTGAGATGTTCGCAATATCCTTTTCAGTAAAATCGACCTCATTGTAATCCATAATATGAAGCTTAACTGGCTCCTCTCGCTCTTTTCCAACATATTTTACAGTCCCGGGGATAGAAGATGGCCTGCCATGTTTGGGAATAAGTCTTGAAATACTGATGGACTTTAAAATAGATTGTTTCATACAGCAAAAATTTCATAATAATGTAAAGAAAGCTTCTTAAGAACAAGCCATTGAACATTATAATTTTACAATTTAACACTAAATGTTGGAATTTGTTATGACAATTTTGCGAATGAACATAAGTACTGATTTTTTGTTTGATTGGAGCAATAAAGGGCAAGTTTGGATAATAATGAAAATTAATTATCGGAAAGGAGTTAGGCCATGGAAAAATATCTTATTGAAGTACCTCATGAAGCGACAGACTCAGCCTGCACTAATGCCGTGCGTATATTTATGGAAACCGGTTCCCACTTTCTCAGGCAGGCTGACTGGGGCTGCCATGACGGGGAACACAAGGCCTGGTTAATTGTGGAGGTGGAAAGCAAGGAACAGGCCAGGCAGATTGTACCTCCGTTATTCAGACCAGTAGCTAAAGTTATAAAACTCCATACCTTCACAAGAACAGAGATGGAGCATATTGCTGAGACACATCCAGCATAGAAATAATGCCGTAGATGTAGAATTTTACAGACTTCCAAAGAATGCAGGCAGATTTGGTAAGGGCATTGATTTGTGTTGAATTAAATAGCACGAATGTTGAAAATAGCCACAATAAATTTCTGCTTCTCTGTGGAAGGCTGAAGCATAAAAATTAAATATACATGTATAGCCCTGATTAAAGGACGTATAGATATTATGGCAGCAAGGCCTCCAGCACTACATGTTTGATGTTTACACGGTTGTAAGTATAGGTGACATGAACTTTGTTATCTTTTGCCTGTATCACTGCCGGATAACTGAACTCACCTTTTTCTTCACTTTCAAGAACAAATGCATCATCCCACTTTATACCATTTTTTGAAATCGCAATGTTAAGTTTTGCTCTGTCATCATGACCCTGAATAGTGGGGTTGTATACCAGTAAATACCAACCATTTTTAAGCGTGACAGCATCTATGCCGGAGTTTGGGTTTGGCAATTCAGTCTTAACCAATTCTCCCCAATTATTTCCATTGTCTTCGGAAAAAGCCTGTATTATGACATTACTTTTACTCCTGCACAAAAGCTGTAGTTTATCATTAGGATGTGTTAATATGGTCGGCTGAATTACATTAAATTCAGATTCCGGATCAATCGGGATGATCTTCCATGTATTTCCAAAATCCATGGATTTTTCTATATGTATCCTCCAACCTTGTTTTGTTTCAGTACTTGATGGAGAAATAATGGTCCCGTCAGGCAATTGAACAGGTTTGTTTTTTACAGGGCCTATTATTCCCTCAGGCAATCTTTGTGAAGATGTCCAGGTACTACCATCATCAGAGGAAGTGCGGACCTCGCCCCACCAGGTATCCGGAGAAGGTCCCACCTTATAAAACAAAAACAGTTTACCCTCTGTGGTTTTAAAAAGAACAGGGTTCCAGCATGGGTAACGTAACGAGTCATTTATGATCCCATCGGCTATTTTTGCAGGGTTACTCCATTCAAGGTTCTCTGTTGTGGAAAACCAGATGCAAACATCCTTTTTACCTTCACTGGTACCTCCAAAAGCAGCAACCATAAATTTTCCAGGTTTAACTTCCACAATTGTTGATGCATGACATTGGGCAAAAGGTGGTTCTTTAAAAACAAGCTCATCACTTACTCTATGCAGAGTAATTTGTCCTGTTGTGATCGCAGGCAAAAAAAACAATCCAATGACAGTCCCTGATATTCTCATAATCTTGGGTTTGTTATAGAATAAATTATAAATGTCTTCATGCCAACGGGTAAAATGATAATCGGTTTATAATGGATTTTAAAATAAAAATAGGAAAATTAATTAAACACCCTTGTTCCGAAAACGAACTTTTCACTCCACCACGGATCGTCTAATGAAGTGATGGTTACTCCCTTTTTGGAAGAAGCATGGATAAATTTATTATTTCCTATATAAATCCCTGAATGGGTGATGAATTGATGTGTTTTATATGATCGGGTAAAGAAAACCAGATCCCCTTTTAGAAGGTTATTCATTCCAGGTATTATTTTTCCATACCTGGCTTGTTCTTCAGAGTTATGGGGCAGTCGAATTCCCTGTTTGCCAAAAACCGTTACCAATAATCCGGAACAATCCATACATTTCATTGTTGTTCCGCCCATGCAATGTGGCACACCAAGGTATAGCCGAGCGGTTTTAATTATTGCATTAGCGTTGGTATTGCTGGTATTGATCCTTTTTTCAGTACCTGCGTCCATAAAATCTTTCAGCTTTTTCTTTTCATTCTTGCCCTCGATGTTCTGAAACGAAGGTTCACGATAAAGTTGCCTGGAACAGTAGGTAGTAAGTAACAGACATCCGGCAATTAATAAAACAAGGAATTTCCCTTTGGGTACCAAAAATATATTCATGATCAGATTCTCTGATAGATAACGTAGTATTTATGAGAATTGTTTTATCCTTTCATAAAGTAGAGAAGTAGCAGCCGGCAAATATTTTTTAGGGTTGACCATTAACCAACATTTGCAGCTCTTTAGCGTTTCAAAAATCTAATAAAATTCTCTCTTCCAAATAATGAGTACTAACCTGTATTCAAATATGTTAACCTAAACAAAATGAAAGTTTTTATTCAATTGATTATATGTACATTAAAAAATCTGTCATCGATTCTATTGCCAGACAAAGTTTTATAAATGCGCGTAACATTAGAGTTTGCAATGGCATTCAAATTAACTGTAATTGCAACAAATAGATTATCAGGCTGGTGATAAATTCATTTGAATAATGATATTCTAATTTATTCATTGTCGATATATTATATTTGTATTCGACTTTTTACTAACAAATCCAGACTATGCACGTTATAGTAACCAGAAAGGATGTTAAGTTTCTCCCAGATCCAAGCAGAGTAATTGCCCGTTTCCTCTATAGTTCTGATGAAAGGAGTAAAGACCTTATTCGGCATGTTATGTCTATGTCTGATGATGAGGTAGATACAGCCTTAAGCCAGGTACTGAGAAGTTATGCCAGACGTCATAGAAATATTTCATTAATATTTGAAGCACATTTGCAGAAATTAGAAGGGCTTTTTAAGGAACTGAATATCAGTCATGGCAACAACAAAGCGAGGAAAACCCTAATCGGTTCATATTTCACTCTGGAATATTCTATTGAATCGGCAGCTTTCTTTAATCCATCAGTAGTGGAGGACCCCGATCAGTCTGAATTAGGACCAGATGAAAAAAGACTTATTTTCAGTTTCAGGGCGACCGGTGAGGGGCATATTTCATCCATTGTCTTTCGATCAGCCGTTATTGACAGAAACAGCGATCTGATTATTGAACCAGTGGGTAACAGGCTCGCAGAAGCAGAACGTATTAAAAGGCATATTTATAATAAGAATTCCTTTATAAAGAAGCTGGATGAAATGAGTGCTTTTAACAATAAAATTTCTCCGGTCTTTGTTCTTGAAAAACTGGGTGAAAGGTTTACATATGGCAACTTGAAAAAGGCTGTTGAAGAAACGAGGAAATCACATGAGTTGACGCCGGACAAAGAATTAATCGTTAATCAGATGCTATGGCTGGCCAAATCACATTACGAGCTTGATTTTTCAATTGATTCTGTAATTTCCGAAAGAGTTATTTTTCCTACCTCCGAGACTGAAAGAAACGGAATTGAAGATGCGCGATTTGTCAAATTCACGGATGATACAGGTGAAATAACCTATTATGCAACCTATACTGCCTATGACGGCCAGACAATATTGCCAAAATTACTTGAAACCAAAAATTTTTATCACTTCAAGGCCTTAACCATTAATGGTGAAATTGCCCGGAATAAAGGAATGGCATTATTCCCCAGGAAGATCAGGGGAAATTATGCAATGCTCTGCAGGATAGATGGAGTAAGCAATTACATAGCGTATTCAGATACCATCAATGTCTGGCGCAAAGCCAAACTGATCCAGACTCCAAAGTTTCCCTGGGAGCTGATTCAAGTTGGAAATTGCGGCTCACCTATCGAGACAAAAGAAGGCTGGCTTGTAATTACACACGGAGTCGGACCCATGAGAGAATATGTTTTGGGAGCATCATTATTTGATCTTGATGATCCTGAAAAAGAGATTGGCAGGTTAAAAACACCTTTATTGACTCCCAATTTTGAAGAAAGAGAAGGATATGTGCCCAATGTAGTATACTCCTGTGGTTCTATTCTCCACAATGGTAATCTGATTGTTCCTTACGGCATGTCAGACTTTGCATCAACTTATGCTTCCGTTAATTTAGATGAACTTCTGAATGAACTCCGAAATCCAGGATAGCAATTATGATGGACAAAAGCAGTTCAAAATCAGTTGCAGTCATTGTAGCCCATCCCGATGATGAAACTTTGTGGGCGGGTGGAACAATATTGAGTAATCCTTCATGGAACTGGTTTATCGTATGTTTAACCAGGGAAAGCGATAAAGACCGTGCTCCAAAATTCTACAAAACATTGCAAATTTTAGGGTCTGAGGGAATAATGGGTGATATGGACGACGGACCGGAACAAAAGCCTCTTGATGAAAATGAGCTGGAACAGCAAATACTAAAATTATTGCCTCACTCCCATTTCGATCTGATTATTTCACATGATCCTGGTGGTGAATATACGAGACATCTCCGGCATGAGGAAACAGGCAAGGCAGTTATTAAACTGTGGCACTCAGGCAGGATATCTGCAAATGAACTCTGGACTTTTGCCTATGAGGATGGAAACAAGGATTATTTTCCAAGACCAATAAAAACTTCTTCATCTTATAATTTGTTAACAGAACATATATGGCTGAAAAAATACAGTATTATAACAGCGACGTACGGATTCGACAAGGATAGTTTTGAAGCAAATACAACCCCAAAGGCTGAATCATTCTGGAAATTTAAAGATCCTTATGATGCCCTGAAGTGGTTAAATAATGGAGGAATTTTATCATGAAAGTTTTATTGCTCTATGATTACCCCGCCTCCCCTGGTGGTTTGGCTACCCAGGGAGATTTGTTATTCAAGGGACTTGTAAATTTGGGAATTGATGCCCATGCAGTTAATTTCGAGTCGTCACAGGAAAAAGAATGGTATTACCGATGGTTCGAACCTGATGTTGTTGTCGGTGTCGGTTATTGGGGACATACCCCGCATCTTATCCTTCATCCGCAACGGTATGGGGTCCAGCCGGTGCCATGGCTGGTGGCTGACGGATACATTGCAAACTACCATGAGGTGCTTAATTCTCTTCCGCTTATTCTGGTAACTTCGAACTGGGTAAAAGAAATGTATGTACGTGATGGAATCAACGGTGATATTATCGAGGTTTTGCCCGTTGGTTGTGATACGGATGCATTTTACCCCTTTAAAAGAGATGAGCCTAAAATAGAGGCCGTTCGTGATTCGCTGGGGATTTCAAAGGATCAGATAATGATTCTGACCGTAGGTGGTGATGCCGCGTCAAAAGGGGCACAGGAAGTAATGCAGGCTCTTGCCATAAATGATATTAAGGCACCCGACTGGAAATATGTATGCAAAGTATGGCCACAGCCCAGAACCAAACTTCAGAATATGGCAGATCTGGAATTGGCATCACATTTAGGCATAGACAAAAATGTCATATATACTACAAATATTATTTCACGTAATTTCATGCCTTACCTGATAGGTGCCTGCGATATATATGCCGCACCTTCAAGGCTTGAGGGTTTTGGAATGCCACAAGTTGAAGCAGGGGCATGCGGTAAGCCGGTAATAAGCATAAATGCCATGGGGATGCTGGATACCCTGGTTCAAGGAGAAACTGCATTCCTTGCTTCTGTAGCCCGGAAAATAGATGTTAAGGAAGTGATCCTTGGTGACGAGTCGGGGTTTGAAAATCACCATAAAGTGGTGTTCAATAAACCAAGAACAGTAGATTACCGTGCCAGCGTTCATGATATTGCCAATTACCTGATGGATCTCATGTCTAATGCGGAATTACGCGTAAAGATGGGCAATGCAGGCAGGAAGAGGGTGGTTGAAAATTTTGACTATCGTGTTGTAGCACAACGTTTTGTTCAGATAATGAACGACAAACTCGGAATATACTAAACAATCACATCCATGCAAATTACTGACTGGGAGGAAATTAGGGCTGCAAAAAATGCAGCTCTTGAGGTGCTGCTTCATAATGCACACGGACCATTTCATGGACTGCCACGCACTGCAGGCTGGGGTTATCCTGAGCCATATACCCGCGATCTGATGTTTTCTATTCTGGGAATTGCCGTCTCCGGGAATGAAAAGCTTATAGCAAGTATCAGGAGAGTACTGGAAACTCTTGCAAAGAACCAGACAGAGCATGGTCATATTCCTTCGCTTGTTCATGACAAGGAGGATCGTGGATCAAGTGATTCAACGCCCTTGTTCTTAATGGGAACTGCCATTTTCAGGGAATTATCCGGGGAACATGATTTTCTTCAGGAGGCTGTCGGTAAATCCCTTACCTGGATGGCTTATCAAAGCCCGTCTGATCGCGGTCTGGTTGCCCAGCAACCTACCAGCGACTGGCGTGATGAACAGTGGGTTATGGGATATGGACTGTTTGTCAACTCCCTGACCTACACCTCCCTTAGACTCCTTGGTCAGGATAAAATGGCAAACCAGGTGCGTCAGGAGATGAGCAGGTTCACTATTACCGGTGGAAGTATGCACCATCATGTGCACGAAGGACTCGTCGTGAAACATAAGCCTTACTTTGCATTATGGTCATATAAAATCTATAGCAGTGAACGGTTCGATTTGCTTGGAAACTCTCTTGCCATATTGTCGGGAGCAGCATCGCCTTCCCGTGCAGAAGAAATAATTTCATGGATCGAACTGGAATGCACTGAAATGAGAAAAAGAGGTGATCTGGCAGTGGATCTTCCACCTAATTTCTTCCCCTACATTAAGCCCGGGGATCCTGACTGGCTCGATCGTTATTCAATATACAATAAACCCGGTGATTACCATAATGGAGGAATTTGGCCATTTATAAGCAGCTTGTATGTGGCGGCTTTAGTGGCAGCCAAAAAGTACAAACTGGCTGAGACAAAGCTTATGGCACTCACCCGTCTTATTAAAACTTCAACTGATAAAAATCTTGATTTTGGATTTAATGAATGGTTAAAAGCCCAGGATGGCAAAGCTATGGGTCAGGATTGGCAGACATGGTCTGCAGCGCTTTATTTTTATGCTGTACAATGCGTAGAAGAAAAACAAACCCCTTTCTTTGATAAGATCCGAAAACCCCCGGATGGATCATAATTTGAATAATACAGGCATCTGAAATCGAGATGACATCTAAGTTCCTGATTTAAGAACCTTCTTATAAACCTCCAGGTATCCCTCGATCATTTTTTGTCGACTAAATTTTGAGACAGCATAATCCCTGCAATATTTTCTGTCAATAGAATTTATTTTATTAACTGCTTCCACAGCTCCACCTATATTATTTACCAGAAATCCCGTCTTCATGTCAAGAATTAATTCCTGCATGGAGCCCCTGTTAAATGCTACAACCGGAGTTCCACAAATCATTGATTCTGCAACACTTAAACCAAAAGGCTCTTCAAAACTAATTGGGTGCAAAAGTGCATAAGCTTCCCCTAAAAGCTTATCCCTCTCCCCTGGTCCGGAATTTCCGACATAAATAATTTCCTTATCATCAACAAATGGTTTGACCATGGCATCAAAATATTCCTGATTCTGGATTAACCCGGAGATAATTAGTTTCCGGCCGGATTGTTTTGCTATCATAATGGCTTCATGAGTACCCTTTTCGGGATGGATTCTTCCAAAAAACAAAAGATAATCATCCGGCACCGGGCAGAATGTAAATTCATTGGTATCAACTCCATTATAAACTGTTGCAACGTAATCCAGAGCGGGTGAGCGGTCAGAATTACTGATAGATACATAATAACCGGTATTATTGTACTTTTTATATACCGGTATGATCTTTTGAGAAGAAAAGCCGTGAATTGTAGTAACTACAGGCGTTCTGATCAATTTGGAATAAGTTAATGGAAGAAAATCAAAATTATTATGAATCAAATCAAACTTATCTGCCTGTTCCATTAAGTTACTTATATGAAGACATTCACTGACTTTAGGATCAACATCAATTCCTTCTGAATAGGATTTATCACAAACAGATTCCAGTTTTCCCCTGGTAATTGAATCAGCAGTTGCAAATAAAGTAACATCTATCCCATTTTCAACCATCCCCTCGGCAATATTGGAAGTAACCTGCTCCCAGGGTCCATATTTCCGGGGAGGAGTTCGCCATGCAATTGATGAGAGTATGGCTATCTTCATATTCAAGACTTTACAACTTTCAAATTTTTAATATTATGCTTTCAATTATAGCGCTTTTCTCGGATTATTCAGACAATAATCGACCAGCTCTTCTGTTATTGCCGTTCCCATACACATTACTTTATCTGCACCGCCCCAATATATTTTAATTGTACCATCATCTTCGGGTACTGCTCCACAGGTGAATACAACATTATGCACATATCCGGTAATTTCATATACTTCTTCCGGTTGCAGGATCCAATCATCACCAACAGCAATAATGCATGAAGGATCTTCAGAATCATGCAGTGCAACCCCTAATCTATAGACGCTTCCATCCATAGTAGGAAAAACACCGTGATAAATGCTTAACCATCCGCGTGCAGTTTTAACTGGAGGCGCCCCGGGGCCTATTTTCATTTCGTCCCAGTGATACTGAACCGGCTTCATTATTAATTTTGATTCACCCCAGTACTTAAGGTCGGGAGAATATGAGATCCAGATTGACCAGGGAGATATCTCAGAATGGGGACGATCGAGCCGTGCATATAAGCCATTAAATTTTTCAGGAAAGATCACAACATTGCGGTAATCAGCTTCAGTGATAAGAGAAAACCGTTCAATGGATATAAAATCTTTTGTTTTTGCCAGACCAATACGCACACCATATCTCGAATAAGCACTGTATGTAATCAGATATTCGCCGTCAAGAAAAATAATTCTGGGGTCCTCAATTCCGTACTCCTCATATTGCTTGAATGGACCTTCATCGGCAGGTTCCATAAAAGGGCTGTTATCAACTCTGAAATCAAATCCATTGTCGCTTTCTGCTTTTCCAAGGATACTTCTCCCATTCAGCTTATGAGACCTGAAAATCATTATATACCTGTTGTTGTATTTTACTACTCCGGCATTATGTACAGTAGCAACAGGATAAGGCACATCATCCTTTGTAAGAATGGGGTTTTTAATATATCTGTTTATTAACATGATTTTTAATATAACCACTAATCAAAACCTGCAGTCATCATCCTGTTTTTACTTCTCAAACTCTTCAAATGCAAGAAGAACTGTCAGGTGAGAAATCAGATAAGACAGTGAACTCTCCGCACCCTGATTTCGATTTACTCCATAGTACTCAAAGCCATCGCAACACCCTTTGGTTTCAAAATCGAACAAGCTCATCCTGAGATCATTCTCGCCTATAAACCACATGAAAGAAGTAAATAATTTATTAAGGTAATCTTTATTTTTTGTCAGATGAAAGGCCTGATGATACATTAATACCATAGCAAGAGCATCCACCGGTTGCTGAGCAAACACGGAACGTTCAGCATCTTTCTTATACCATTTTTCATTACCAATGATTGATAAGTAGCCATCCCAGAGAGTTGTTTGTGTTAAAAAGCCCATGCTTTCCAAAGCAACTTCTGTTATTCTGTCATCTTTAAGGATCTGAGTCGAATGTAAAAGAGCCAGTGGTAATATCCCATTATCGTAAGCCAGCAAGGATTCAAACCATTTCCAGTCAGAAGAGCTGTTCTCGTCATAATGCATTAATAATTTATAACTAAGATCTCTTAATATTTGAATCATGGAGTCATCCGACGGATAACTCCTGAGGTAGTAACTGATCCCCACCATCGTATTTGCAATCCCCCTGATTGACGTCAGCTTTTCAAAATTTCCAGATGCATCCATGAATATTATTTTCCCGGTTTGGAGATATGCATCATTCGGAGGATTATTAATCAGGTATCCAAGTGCCCAGATGGTTCTTCCAAATGAATCTTCCGAACCCGTTTCATCGAGGAAGTTCCTGTTGAAACTCAGAAAATTTCTGAATGTCCCGTTTTTGTTTTGCATATAGTTGATAAAACTTAAATATATGGGAGCCAATCTCAGTGCATCGGTATTTTTCTTTTGCCTGTAGGCCATGAGCACCATAAGCAGCGCCCTGGAATTATCATCCAGGCAATAGCCTTCTTTTAAATTCGGAATGCCGAATTTTGCATGCTGGATGATCCCGGTATCATCCGTTAAACGTAAAATATGAGCGAGCGAAAATGGTGGAAGGATAAGCGGATCAAGAATGATCTCCCTTTCAATTGTTAAAACTGGTTTGCTGGCAAGAACCTCCCGAGAAACCTCAATATACCTTTCCCCGGTTTTCGACCATGTTATTTCTTTACCATAGTTATATGCCTTTCCCCTGATCATATTCAACACATCCGGATCATCCAGCAATTCCAGAATAATATCTGCAAGTCCATCTGAATCATTGAAATCAAACAGTCTTCCCCTGCCATCGGCCAATAACTCCGAAGCATGCCAGTAGGGCGTTGAAACGACCGCCGATCCTACACCAATAGCATATGAAAGGGTGCCACTTGTAACCTGGGCTTCATTCAGATATGGTGTTACATAAATATCACATGCATATAGGTATTTAAATAATTCCTTTTGATTAAGATACTCATTCAGGAAATAAACATGCTTACTCAAGTTCAGACCTTTAACCAGTCGCTGTAAATAAATGCGATACTCTTCTCCGGAATACCGAAGAACATTAGGATGAGTCTTACCTAAAATGATGTATAATACATCAGGATACTTTTCAATAACTTTCGGCAGTGCCTTTATAACTGTCTCAATGCCTTTATTCCGGCTTATAAAGCCAAATGTAAGCAGGACTTTTTTATTTTCGAGATTAAACTCCTTCTTTGCCTGGAATTTATTAAACTTAATATCAGGCACTCCATGCTCAATATATACAACTTTACTTTTATCAACATTATAGATAGTTGTAAGAAGTTCTATGGCTTTATGGCTCATTAATACAATCTTTTGGGCCATTTTGCATATTTCCACCAATACAGCTTTTTCGTCGTAGGAGGGAGTTTTTATTACTGTATGAAGAGTTACTATCAGTGGAATCTCCAGCCGGTGAAGCAAAGGGAGTATATATACACCATTTTGTCCGCCAAAAATGCCAAATTCATGTTCCAGTATCAAAATATCTGCACCGCTGAGATTTATGAATTTTACTGCTGCCAAATAATCTCTTTGATGTTCCTGACGTATTGTCAGCTTTACTTCCTCCGGATATTTATAGGTCAGGTCATGATCATTCATGGCTACGATAAAACCTTCCACCGAACTATTAGTTGTTTTCTCATCCCAAACCATGGATTTAAAAAGGTCCATGGTAAATGTACCAATACCGCATTCACGTGGCGGATAAGTCCCTATATAAGCAATTTTCATACCTGATAGATTTGAACCTGGATTATCTTAGATTTAATAGACTTTATTAAAGGTAGTCAAAATATTGCCAGGAACAATCTGAACAAACTGATAATAATTTTACAAGATGAAAAAGATGACGACACTGACTGCATTAATCTGACAATTTTCCTACCCTTTGTCTCTAAAAATATCAAATCCCTAATAATTAATTTTCTGAAATCATACACAAAAAAGAACCTTTCCATTTCTTTCCATCGTATATAAAGGATAAAAAACGTCGAATTGTTCACCGGAGATTAAATTCTATCCTTTTAAACCTTGCGTTTGTCAAAATATCCACTCCCGGAAAATTAAAAAGAGTCTTTCTATATCATCCATATAATTAACAACATAGGATATTATTTTCCATAAAAATCCTGTTTAATCCTTCATTTCTTATAAAATACACTCCTTTTTTGACAAATAGCATAAAAATGTTTATCAATTGTTTTTATTGATAAATAATCACCTGGTTATTATTGACAAAGAGTTCTTAAAACCTGCAGATCTATCCCCTGATTTGACTAAAGTACTTGACTGGTCTATATTTAGGTTTTATATTTAGCATATTGTTTATGAATTAAGATGAGGCCATATTTGCAGCACACATGATAAATTCATAAACAAGAACTGATTGGGGAACCCGGAAATAAGCTTTATTTGGGAAATTAATATTTAGAGCATATTAATAAACGTATAGATGAAAACCGCAAGAGAAATGATCGATGAACGGCTGACTATTCAGGATGGTCTTCTTAAAGGAGCAAGAATTGCTATATCTGAATCCCTTGCTTTGAAGTTAATGGAAGATTATCATTCTCAGTTTCAGCAAGAGATCGAACTGCGGAGCGATGAGGAATCAATTATGCTTGATTCATATATTTTATGACCTCCGGCCCTGGTCATCCTGCAATAAACATTCATAATCAAATATCAGGCACTTAAGTCCGGTTATTGAAGGCCGGAATTAACTGGCCGTTCATGGTCATGGCAACTGTTTTTCCTGCATAAGGGTTCATAATTCAGTTAGATAACCTAAATGTTAAATTCAAAATTAATATATTTGATAAGATTGAATGTTTCGTTATTGAAACTCTGTTGTTTCTACCGGCATTAATGCATAAATATGGCTAAAGTAAAAAGATTCGGAACTTTTGGCGGCGTTTTTACCCCTTCAATCCTTACGATACTGGGGGTTATCATGTATATGCGTTTACCGATGATTGCTGGTGAGGCCGGATTAATAGGAACGCTGGGAATCATACTGGTAGCACATCTTATTTCAATTACGACCGGATTAAGTGTGTCATCCATTGCAACCGATAAAAAGGTTAAAGAGGGAGGAACATATTACATCATATCAAGGAGCCTTGGACTACCAATTGGAGGAACGCTGGGCCTTGCATTGTTCGTGGGATTATCATTCAGTGTAAGCCTTTATCTGATTGGTTTTTCTGAAAGTTTCCTCGGTTATTTCAATCTGCCCTCCGACATTGTTCACATCAGAATTACCGGAAGTATCATATTGCTGGCAGTGACTATAATAACCTTTATCAGCACTTCGCTGGCTATCAAAACACAGTATTTCATAATGGCTGCCATTTTTCTTTCCCTCCTTTCAATTTTACTTGGCAGGCATGATCTGGCCCCCTCATCGCCTAACTTTTTCGGAAATGGCACTGGTATTCCTCTTGTGGTTTTGTTTGGAATCTTTTTCCCGGCTGTGACAGGATTCGAAGCAGGTGTATCAATGTCAGGAGATCTTAAAGATCCCAAAAAATCCATACCCCTGGGAACAATTTCTGCCATTGGTATCGGGCTGTTTGTTTATATCGCTCTTGCATTTTTTTTCGCCTATTCTGTCGATGGTGAACTTTTAGCCACCGATCCCAAGGCACTGTTCAAGATAGCCCTTGTTCCCCAACTGGTGATAGCGGGTATTTGGGGAGCAACCCTGAGCTCAGCTCTTGGCAGTATATTGGCTGCTCCAAGAATTTTACAATCTACAGCTATTGATAAAATTACTCCTCGGGTATTTGCCAGAGGTACAGGAGTTGCCAGCGAACCAAGAAATGCTCTTCTCCTCACCTTCCTTATTGCCGAAGCAGGAATTCTCATTGGTGAACTTGACGTCATCGCACGAATAGTGTCTATCTTTTTCATCACGACCTATGGCTTCCTTAATCTGAGTGCAGCTTTCGAGTCTATGACCAGTGCTGACTTCCGACCATCCTTCAAAACGCCACCATGGGTCAGCATAGTTGGGTTCCTGGCCTGCTTTCTGGTAATGATACAGCTCGACTTTGTGGCCATGATTGGAGCCGTGCTAATCCTTGGAACCATCTTTCTTTTCCTCAAACGCAGGCAACTAGTGCTGGAGACCGGAGATGCCTGGAGCAGTGTCTGGGCTACAATTGTGAGCACCGGACTTCAGCGATTGAACAAATATTCCCTGCATACCCGCAATTGGCGACCGAACATAATACTCTTTTGCGGCCAGGATAAAGCCCGGCCACATCTGGTTGAACTTGCCGTTGCATTTAGCGGCAGACTGGGGATGTATTCCGCCTTTGAGATGGTTGAATCCAAAGAACCGAGACTGGTCAGGGATAGCCGTTACATTTCAACTATCGGGAAGAAGGATGAACTACTGATCCATCAACATACCTGTCGCAATATATATGATGGCATGGATGAAATTTCACGTGTATATGGTTTCTCGGGAATCGAACCCAACACAATTCTGATGGGTTGGAGTAACAATAAGAACAACAGGGAAAAGTTTTTACGGTCATTAAAGAATTTTGAAGAAAGCGACTTCAATACAATACTCCTGAATTATAACTCCCTGAAAAAATACGGAAATAAAAAGACTATTGATGTCTGGTGGAGCGGTTGGGGCAGCAATCTTACATTCTCCATATTCCTGCTCCGGCATTTTACTGCTGAAGGCGAGTGGAAAGATGCCCATGTAAGGCTGCTGGTTATAAACAGCAAGGCTGACCGCACTGAATCTATATATAAAACACTCCGGCATATCCTAATCAGCTACAGGATCAACTTCGAAATTAAAATCATTAACAATAGTATTGACGGCTTATCCAGACAGGAGATTATCATCCGTGAATCATCAGATACCGACCTTACCATTGTCGGCATCCCTGACAGGCAATACCAGCACATTGATCAGACCTACGAAGAAGTACTTTCATTATCGCAGCATCTCGGGACATTTTTACTTATTAACAGTTCATCGAGATTTGAATCTTTTAATCTCGGTCTGGAGGCTAAAAAGGAAGAAGAGGAGAGCAGCTTACAGATCCTCGATATTAAGCTTCCTGAATTGATACCTTCAAAGTACCCGATCATTAATGAGGATATCAATAAAATTGATATTAACTCACAGGAAGTTATTACAATTTTTTTTGAAAAGACTATCGCTCCGGTATTTTCAGAATTACAGAAAGTATTGGATGAAATGCTCGCTGCAATAAGTACAGTTTTTACCCAACTGGACAAACTGAAAGGCCTTTCTGATACATACCGAAGCAAAAAGACTCTGATAAAAATAAAAAACGACTTCTATTTCAGGATCAACCGTATTTTTACCGTACTGGACGATAAAAAACTTGATATACAAAAAGAGGCATTGGCAACAGGAATTAACTGGTACATTAATCGCCTCGATCAGGATCTCCGCGAGTTTCCATTGAAAATCGTAATCCCTTACGAAAAAAAGGATCTTATTCCAAAAATGAGTGACCCCTTCAGATTGAAGTGGTTTATATTAAGAAAACGGCTCACTCATCCCTTTGCAAAGATAATTATACCCGGAAAGATTCGCTACTATGAAATTGCGGCATACTTTTTAAAAAATACCCGTCTTCATTTTCTGTCATCTTATCTGGCTAAATTTCAGACAGACCTTTTAATGCGCTTCTCTGAAATCAGAGCGCTTATTATCTCAGTAGACAACCTTCTGGAGAACCTCCTTGAAAAAGCAGGAAGGAAAAATGAGCTCACTGAGGCTATCGTAACAGCTCAAAAAACCAATGAAATCAGGATTTATACATTGATTTCCAGCATCGCCATTTTGCAGGAAGAGCTCCGGAAACGATTATTGGTGGAGTCCCGCAAAAACCTCCGGCTCATGAGCAATGATATGGGTAAAGTCGATATTAATTACCGGATCAGACGAAAACGAAGGAATAAAAAATTCTATGAGGAGTTGAGTCGGAAAAATGCGGGCTTCAGTGAATCCTGGCATGAGGTGACACTGCTCCAGGTAAATAAAATCCATCTTGATGTGCTGCTGCAAGCGTTTAAGAGCCGTATCAAAGATAAAATCAACGACTTAAACCTCAATATCTCACAGCTGCTGGATAACCGTTTTAACATGGAGTTACAGGTACTCAGGTCAGAGCTGGAAAAATTCAAAGATAAGCCTGAAAAAATTCCTGAATTAAAATTAACAATCAGTTCATTCGAAAAAAATATCACCTTGCTGAAAGATTTTACCATGTTTGGGAAGGAAATCATTCAGCTTACGGAAACCTTGCCTGAAAATATGCTTATCGCTTCGGAAAGTAATACAAAATCAGCCGGTGATGACATTAGTTCCCTTAACGTACCATTGCGTAAAATCACACGCTTTTATATAGAATCAAGGTTTATCGGAACAATCCATGATCAGCTGGTAAAGATCTCCGAATCACTTAAGAATTCTATCTTTGTCACTCATGATCTTTTAAGTCTTACCCGCTTCAATCTTGAAAATATTCCTGAGGATCTGCCAGATAAACTACAGATAATCAAGCCTGTCATTAACGATACCTGTAAAAAAATCGAGAATGAAGAGGAAAAGATACACCAGATAAAGGAGAGCATTATCGAATTAATTGATAGTTCGCTGGAAGAAGTGTTCGATAAACTTTCTGCCTATAAAATTCCGGAAACAGTTTCTGAATACTCCTGGTTTATCAGGGAAAATCAGAGTAAAAAAGTTAAAAAGATATTTTATGCATACCTGGACCAACTGATATTATCTTTCAAAAATCTGACTACCAGGGTATTCTATTCAAGAAGCGAATGGATCTTGCTGGCAAAGAAAATATTGGAATCTGATCAGAACAGTACAGTTAACCAAAAAATACTTGACATTATTGAACCCATAAGTCCGAAGAGTAAAGTGATCAATGATCTCCCCCAATTCTATAAAAATTTGTTCAGTGGCAGATCAATTATCAGTGAAGACTTCTGGATAAGTCGCGAAAGAGAGGAAAATATGTTCAGAACAGGTGTTAGCCGAAACAGCACAGGACACCACGGAGGCATTATGATTATTGGGGACAGGAACTCCGGTAAGACAGCCTTTTGCCGTTATATTACCGGACGACTCTTTAAGAAGGAGAAGATATACCATCTGTTTCCAATATATACAGGTTCTGTAAAAGTGTCGGACTTCCTGTCTGAATTCAGCAAAGTTACCACTGTACATGGAAGTTTACATGAAATCATGGAATCTGTTCCACAAGGAACTGTTCTCGTTATCCATGATCTTGAGCTTTGGTGGGAACGATCTGTCGGGGGATGGGAAGTTATCAGGCTGATTATCGATATGATAAATAATTACAGTCAAAAAATTCTGTTTGTGGTAAACATGAATCCTTACGCTTTCGATCTGATGAATAAAATGGTTAACCTGCAGGATGCATTTATTAGTGTGATCCCTTTAATGCCTTTTGATTCAAAAAAAATAGAGGAGATAATCATTCGAAGACATCATTCAAGCGGACTGGAATTCGTACTTAATAAACGTGAAGAGGATGATTTATCTGAAATAATCATGGCTAACTTGTTTAACAAGTACTTTAATTACTCAGAAGGAAATCCCGGAATTGCACTCAAATCGTGGCTCGTCAATATTATCAAAGTTTCAGAAAAGAAGATATATATTCGCCCCCCCTTCATCCCTGACACCAAAATACTTAGAGAACTGGATGAAAACTGGAAGGTTGTTCTTATTCAGCTTATCCTGCAGAAAAGGATGACCTTCGAAAGGATCAACAAGATTTTTTTCTCAGTTGATGCAATGACCAGGGGCATTATAGGTTCCATGTTAAGGGTGGGCCTGATAGAAGAAAGAAGAGATAATCTTTTTATTGTGAATCCTTATATAGAACCTCATCTCATCAAGATCTTCAAAAAAGAAGAATTGTTATGAAAAATAATAAATTAACTTATGAACTGACTTCGGATGAAACTGCCGTAATGACCTAAATCACCTTTACCAATGAAAATTACAATTGCCATTATTGTTGCAGCATTATTAATTCTTTTCCTGAAGGCCATCAGGCTGATATTGAAAAGGGTGATAAACCGCTATTCCGGCTTAAACTTTATCAATAATCTTATTATAGCATTAGAAGTCATCATATGGATAGGATACATTTTCTGGGCAACTGATTTTCTTTTCAGGGAAAAATTTTATTACGAGTATTTAGTCTATGCGATGATATTCATAATAGCCGGTTTTGTGGCCTGGTATCTTCTCAAAGATGTCTTTGCAGGGATTATTTTCAGGGTAAAGCATAACCTTAAGACCGGTTCCTATATACGGGCCGGAGATCTTTCAGGGCAGATTAAATCACAGGAGCTGACTTATTTGAGAATCACAGCCGGTGATGGACAAACACTGCGCGTACCATATTCAGGCATTATACATGAAGTGATAACCGAACTGACATATCCCGGTGCATTTGAGGAACATACTCTCCATATACGGACTGACTTGTCGCTGGGAAGTTCGAACACTGCCGAATCCCTGATCCGTACTGCCGTGCTCAACACTGCATGGAGCAACGTGAAAGAAGAACCCGTAATAAAATATATTAAGGAGACCGATAACGGATATTTTTTTGAAATAACACTTCTTTCCGTAAATAAGAAGCAAATAAAATTTATTGAAAAGTCACTGGAGGAGATCCCTTCCGTACACGTTGTTTCATGGCAACCAGGAGTGATTGAGAATTAAAATACGGACGCTCTGCTGATTAGCAGTTTCTTGATTACGTGTGAGTTACAAAATTAATCAACAATTCTTTCAATAAGAATTTTAAAGACTCCTGCAAATGACAGATCAGCAGGGCTTAGAACTCAAGCATAAACAAGAGGTAAGGACCCACCTCTCCTAAAAGATTAACACAGGATAAATAACCGGGAAATAAATATTTACTTACGTGTAAGTTCAAATATGTCATTTCGCCTGTCTTTCAGATTCCTTACGCTGCCAAACTGGTTCAGCTCTCTTAAAAGATTAATATCCACATCAGCTATTAATATCATTTCAGTATTTGGGGTTGCTTCAGCCTTAATTCCTTCTGCAGGAAATGCAAAATCGCATGGTGTAAAAACCACTGCCTGGGCGTAATTAATGTCCATATTATGAACTTTGGGCAAATTTCCTACACTTCCAGCAATTGCCACATAACATTCATTTTCTATCGCCCGTGCCCTTGCACAGGCCTTCACCCTGGAAAAACCGTTCTGTGTATCCGTAAGAAATGGTACAAAAAGGATATCCATACCCGAGTCGGCCAGTAATCTGCTAAGCTCAGGAAATTCAACATCATAACATATCAAAACTCCTATCTTACCACAGTCCGTATCAAAAACCTTTAATTTACTGCCTCCTTCCAAACCCCAGACTTTAACCTCATCGGGAGTAGTATGCAGTTTCTCATAACGTTCAACTGTTCCATCCCTTCTACAAAGATAACCTACATTATAGAGCCTGTTGTCCTGAATCTCAGGCATACTACCAGTTATGATATTTATGTTATATGAGATTGCCAGTTCCGAAAATTTCTGTGTAATAACAGAAGTATGTTTTGCTAATTCCCTGATAGCTTCCGGCTCTGAAAGATGGTTATTCTCAGCCATCAGAGGGGCGTTGAAAAACTCAGGAAACAGAGCAAAATCTGAGCGGTATCCAGATACCGCATCAATGAAAAATTCGGCCTGTTGCATAACATCATCCAGATCTTTGTATGGGCGCATCTGCCACTGTATTAATCCAAGCCTGACTACACTTTTTATTATTGCAGCCTTATTTGAATCCTTCTCGTAGTAGATATTGTCCCATTTCAATAATACTGCATAGTCAACCGAACCCATATCTCCAACAAGATAGTTTTTAAGGATCTTTGAAGGATAAAAATCATTGGATATCTGAAAGTTGAGTACCTGATCATGAATTTCTTTTCTTCTCACCTTATCAATATACATCCTTGGCGTTAATTCGGTGGAGTAATTAAAGTAACCGGGAATTCTCCCACCAAAGATTATCCCTTTCAGATTGAGTTGTTCACACAGTTCCTTTCTGTAATCATAAAGCCTTCTTCCCAATCTCAGTCCACGGAATTCTGGTTTAATAAAAATATCGATACCATATAGAATATCACCATTGGGGTCATGGGTACTAAATGAAAAATTTCCGGTAATCTGTTTGTAGGTATGATTATCCCCAAACTTGCTATAATCAACTATAATGGAAAGTGCTACACCAGCAATCTGGTTATTGGCTTTGATCACCACCTGTCCTTCGGAAAACATCTCTATTAACGATTTTATCTGTGGCTCTTTCCAATATGAATCCGGCATCATAGGATAAGATTTGATCATAGCTTCTTTAAGCTCCTGATAATCGTTGATACTCAGATATGTAAGTTCAATATTTTCTATTTCATTCATTATACTTTTTATTTTGAGTAAAGGTAATCAAATGATCTAAATCTGTAATTGTTGTATTACTCAATGAACTAATTGGTTTTATATAAACCAAACCCATTCTCTTAAATTGCCAGGTACCTGATTAACGGCTTCACTAATAAGTTTCAACAATAGTGCAGTAAATAAGATGAAAGTTGCCGGCCCACCTATGAATATAGATTCCTAATTGCATTCTATAAAGCTCTAACACTATTATTGATGGTTTTAAAGTGACATAATACCTGTAATATCTTTACAACGTAATGATTGTAAGAGCAAATAACAAATCCGGCAGTTAAGATTTTTAGCTAAACGTACTGTCCGGATAAAGGTAGCAGTTCCACCTATTCTGGTATAAATGTCAGGTAATTCAAGGAAAGATTTATTTTACCTTATCTAATATTAAACCTATTTCCATGGCATTAGGTAATGGGTCAGTGGGCATAATGTGCTCTATTATATAAGTGTAAGTTCCTGTTTCCTTATATTTCTTGTTAGGCTCTACCAAATGATCACTATCCCAAATGTCTAAGCCTGCTTTTCCAATGTAATCACCATTGTCTTCCCGTACCTTTAAATCATATTCTTTTACAAATTTTCTATCGCCTGGACTTATTTCGGTTACTTTCACTTTTGCAAATTGATATTGATACCCGTCGACATATCGAAATGACAGACTCATATTGTATGCAATATTAATATCTTTAATGGGCACTTTAAATTCCCGTGCATCTTTCTTTAACCATTCCAGCTGAGGAGATAATTCCTGGTGTTTTACATAAATTCGTCCTCCCGGCTGACAGGAAATTAAGCCTATTGTTATTGCTAAAATTGCTGATAATCTATTCATTTTTAATTGCTATTTAAATACTCTTCCTCCAAATTTAAGAAAAAAGCATCATCCCAGGAGTATATTACTATTCAAAAAATAAATCTGTTGCTAACCTTTGAAAACGGTTTTAAATTGACTTGCTCCTGTACTACATTGACAACGTATTCATTGCAAAAACCAGCACCAAATCCGTCAGCAGAAAATATAAAGACCCCTGTAAATCACTGATCTACAGTGGTCCGTAATTAGTAGTTGTCATATTTAATTCACTATAAAGAAAAAACAGCAACACAAAAATCACAATATCAGGGCAAAACCATAATTGAACTTAATTTCAAACAGGCTTATCTTTTTAAACCGGAATTGGGGGCTCATTAACAAAGGATAATGGATATTATCTCAGATCAAATTTATTATGTATGTTTAATCGGGATGAATTATTTTTCTTGCTTTTAAAACTTCCGATGGAAAAGTGTTCTGGCTTAATTGCAAATCATTTTCAATGATAAACCCAGCTTTAATTAAATTTTCCTTAAAGGTAACAGGACGACAACCTGTTAACAATAAAGGCATCTTATTTGCTACCCAATACCAAAATCTATTAACCCTGCTTTTACCGAATGAAAAAATTGATATTACTGCAATCCCTCCAGGATTTAAAATCCTATAGAATTCCGATGATATATTGTCAAAAGTATCTTCAGGCATTAAGTCAATCATAAAATTGTTAATCAGAATGTCAAACGATTTGTCTTCAATGTTTAGCTGCAGCACATTGCCTTCTCTTAATTCGTAATTCTGGACATTTAGTTTCTGAATTCTTTTTTTTGCCTTAGCAAGCATATCCTCTGACAGATCAATCCCTAAATTTTGTCCATTTGGATTTTTCCTAAGAATCCTTTCAAATACGATACCTGTTCCGCAAGCAATTTCCAATATAGATTGGTTGTCTTCTATTTCGGCCAGTTCTATAACCTTTTGAGCGGCTTTCGACTCTGTAAGCCAACTCCAAAAATCGTAAAACCAAACAACATTTTTATAGCTCGCCTGGGTTTGTTGTTTATTCAATTTTCTTTCCAATATTTTCATATGATTTATCTTAATAGAAGTCTACAAGTTAGTTGTTAAAAAAGTTCATTTAAAATTAATTCTAATATTGATTTAATAATGAAGTGCGAAAGCAAGATATCCGGACTAACAATAACCAGGATGACAAACACTCACCCTAACTAAACTATAATGTTTTGATAGTTGTACTGCCGTTATATCAAAACAACCATTTTAAAAATATTTTTCAATTATTGTCCTAATTTGAAATCATTATTCGTCATAGAAGTGTTAATAATGTTAGCAATAATAATAATAATTAAATTAAAGCAAAATGAAAAAATTTATTGTTATTTATCATGCACCTGCTGATGCACAAATGGAAATGTCTGACATGACTCCCGAGGAACAAGCGAAAGGAATGGAGCCCTGGATGGTATGGGCAAAAAAGTGCGGTGACAAACTAATTGACCTGGGTTCACCATTGGCAAATGGTCAGGTGCTTACGCCTAAAGGAAGCTCAGCAAGTA
Organism: uncultured Bacteroidales bacterium; assembly: GCA_963789465.1. Taxonomy (GTDB): domain Bacteria; phylum Bacteroidota; class Bacteroidia; order Bacteroidales; family VadinHA17; genus LD21. The sequence continues at coordinate 62,732 of CAWBLL010000009.1, read as the reverse complement.
CGGGGAATGTTGCTGGTTATTCTGTGATTCAGGCAGAAAACATGAACGATGCAAAGGAATTACTTAAGGATCATCCGCATTTGGCTAATTCTGCCTGCACTATTGAAGTTCATGAAACTCTGACGCTTCCGGGTATGTAATCAAGCGCATCTGACAAATTTAAACCTAGAAAGTTATGAAAGAATACCTTTTATTATTCAGAGGGGGCGATGCACAACTCGCAGAGGCATCGCCACAAGCTCAACAGGAACACATGCAAAAATGGATGCAATGGATGGGTGAATTAACACAGCAGGGACAATTTGTTGGTGCGCAGCCACTGAACCAATCAGGTAAAAAGATAACAGGCTCTAAAAAAGTTGTGACTGATGGACCATTTATCGAGGGCAAAGAGATAATCGGAGGTTACCTGATTTGTAAAGCCAACACATACGACGAAGCTGTTGATATTGCCAAAGAGTGTCCGATCCTGGAATTTGATGATGGTACGGTTGAAATACGGGAGATTCAGGAAATGAAAATGTAATTGAGTAAACAAAATTACATAAACAATCTCACAGAACATCTTTTCAGGCACGAATCGGGAAAGATGGTTTCTGTTTTAACTAAAATCTTTGGCACACATCAACTTGAGACAGCTGAAGATGTAGTTCAGCAAACCTTTATGGAAGCCATAAACGTATGGAAACTCAAAGGAGTTCCGGACAACCCTTCTGCATGGCTCTTCAAGGTAGCTGAGAACAAAGTAAAAGATATTTTACGCAGAGACAGACATTCAGTTAATTTTGACTTTAAGGATGATGAAAGAGCACTACCAGCTTCAGGATTTTCAGCTGTACCGGATTTTGAAAACCTTTTTAAAGAAGAGCTGGTTAATGATGATTTTTTAAGGATGATGTTCGCATGTTGCCATCCAGGAATTTCGGAGGAAAATCAAATTATCATCATCCTTAAAATACTTTGCGGATTCAGTACGGCTGAAATTGCCAAAGCATTTATCACATCAGAGGAAACTATTTCAAAACGCCTTTACAGGGCCAAAGAATTTTTCCGAAGCGAAAAGATAAAATTGGAAATTCCTTCTGTAGATGAATTGAAATTTAGAGTTAATGCGGTATTGAGTTCTATTTATCTGTTGTTTAACGAAGGATATAATTCAACAAAGTCTGAAAATTTAATCCGGAAGGAATTGATTGACGAAGCAATTATCCTTTGCAAATTGCTTTCTCAAAACAAACACACCCAACTTCCGGAAGTATTTGCACTGATGGCTTTGATGTGTTTTCATTCTGCCAGGAGCAGAAGCCGTCTGACCTTTGAAGGGGAGATCATCCTTCTGAAAAGTCAGGACAGAAACAATTGGGACCGCAATTTGATCGAAGAAGGAAACAGGTATCTGAATATTGCCGCTTTCGGTAATGAAGTCAGCCCGTATCATATCGAAGCTGCTATAGCATATGTACATTGCACTTCAGAAAGCTTTGATAAGACAAACTGGAAACAGATTCTGATGTTGTATGAATGGCTTTGCAAAATATCACCTTCACCGGTAACTGAAATGAATAAGACAGTCGCCTTAATGCAGGTTTACGGACCAGGAAAAGCTTTGGAAGTATTAGAACAAATTGAAGGGAGAAAAAAACTGGAATCATATTATCTATTTCATGCCTTGCTTGGTGAAATATTCTCTCAATTAAACCAAAATGAAAAAGCTCAGCATCATTTTGAAACAGCAATCCGTCTTAACCATTCTGAGATTGAAAAAAAGATTCTTAAAAATAAAATCGCATTACTGCTGAGTTAACCAGTTACTGTTTGAAAAGTTTGGGTACTTTAAGAAACTAAAAACGTGATCGTTGAAAAATCCAGCACCAATCCAGTCAACAAGAAATTCAAAACCCCTTGCAGATCGCTGATCTTTAAGGGGTTTTGATTTAGGAGTGTGGTGCCACCAGGAATCGAACCGGGGACACATGGATTTTCAGTCCATTGCTCTACCGACTGAGCTATGGCACCTCCTTTTCGGACTGCAAATATATATTTCAAATTTGAGTAAGCAAAACTTTAGCATTAAAAAATCGTTCTTAATGCCAATGATTATGAACTCTCAATCCTTGATTTACATTATACGCTTAAATATTAATGTATTACGAGCCTGATTATGAAATTTATTCAATATCTTTTCAAGCATTTCCGGATACTTCTTCAGGTTTTCAATGTATTTTCTGCTCTTCATCTTTTTGATCCTTAATTCGATAAAAATAGAATTTGCTGTTAACCTGCTTTGTCATGCCATGCGTAGCACCCGGTATTATTTTGATGGCCCTCGGATACAAAGAAAAGAGGGTGACCCGCTTGAGCACCCTCCTTCTTTACTTATTTTTATTTGCCTTTCGGCTTGGCCTTTGATGTGCCAGTTGATTTCTTACTACTTGGCGCGGCCTTTTTTGTACTCGCTTTTGTTGCCATTTTCGTCAGATATATTTAGCCCCAGCCATCGGAGTGGGACTATCTCCATTAACAGATGCTTGCTTACTCATATTGCATATACAAATGTAAATTTTATTTTTATTTAATCTACTTATAAATAAGCAATAATTATTAACAATCTTATTGAATATTTGTTGAAAACTAGAATCCGACAAATCCAGGTAATTCGTCTGTAACTAAATTATAAAGAGATGCTTATATGCACTTTATTTAAAATATTCTCTTAAAAAAATAATGAATTTGGAATCAGAACTCCGAAGTGGTACATTTGCTCACTCACTCAGACAATAAGATGGATATCCTTCAGTACACTCTCGATAATGGTTTAAGACTGGTTCATCACAGGATCCCGGGCATGGTGGCTCACTGTGGCCTGATGATAAATTCCGGATCACGTGATGAATCTGACATGCAGCATGGTATTGCCCATTTCATAGAACATATGCTCTTCAAGGGAACAGGCAAAAGAAAAGCATTCCATATACTCAGTAGGCTCGAGGATGTAGGAGGCGAACTTAATGCATATACAACCAAAGAGGAGACTGCTGTTCATGCTTCATTCCTAAAAGTAGATTATGAGAGGGCCATTGAACTGATAAGTGATGTCGTCTTCAACTCTTCCTTTCCTCAAAGAGAGATAGAGAAGGAGAAAGACGTTGTGATTGAAGAGATTAACTCCTACCTCGATAATCCTGCTGATCTTATATTTGACGACTTTGAGGAGATTATCTTCCCTGATCAGCCGATTGGACGAAATATTCTGGGTACAATGGAAACGGTAAAGTCATTCTCCCGGGCCGGGATCTCTGAATTTATTTCCGACAATTACATCATAAGCCAAATGGTCTTCTCGTCTGTTGGAGACATCTCAGATGAATTATTACTGAAGCTTTTTAAAAAATACTTCTCCTATCCGGAAAATGGAAGGCACACAAGGCAAGTCAGAAGCTGGCAATACACCCCTGTCTTAGTTACAAAAAGCAAGGACACCTTTCAGAACCATTGCATCCTGGGAAATATTGCTTACAATGTCAGGGATAAGCGCAGGATGAGAATGTTCCTCCTTAATAATATTATAGGAGGACAGGGAATGAACTCCAGACTGAATCTTTCATTGCGGGAAAAAAACGGACTGGCATACAATGTCGAGTCAAGCTATAGTCCTTATCTTGATACTGGTGTTTTTTCAATCTATTTCGGCACAGATAAACAGTACCTTGAAAAGAGCATTTCAATAACAATGACTGAACTGAAAAAGTTAAGGGAATCAAGACTTGGAATAATTCAGCTCAGCAAGGCAAAAAGTCAGATAAAAGGCTACCTCGCAAGAGGTTATGAAAATCACGAAAGTCTTATGCTCAGCCTCGGAAAAAGTCTGCAAATTTTCGACAGGATTGACACCATTGAGGATATTTGCAGGAAAATTGACAGTGTAAGTTCTTCAGAATTACTCGAAACAGCCAATGAAATTTTTGAACCTTCCGCGCTCTCAACGCTTATATATACTTAAGAAGGCATATTATTAATGAGTTACAGAAACCATGGATAGAAAACTTGAACAATTTCTGGCAGACCACACAACTCCCGAGGATGCCATTCTGGAGGAGCTGTACAGGCAAACACATATCTGTTTTGTAAACCCGAATATGGCAAGCGGCCATGTTCAGGGGAAATTTCTGGAATTTGTTTCCCGCATGATCGGACCTGAGAAAATTCTTGAGATCGGGACCTTCACAGGTTATTCCGCCATCTGCCTTGCCCGGGGACTCAAGCCTCAGGGAATTCTTATAACAATCGAGCTTAATGACGAGCTGACTGGTTTTGCCAATAGCTGGTTTTGCAGGGCGGGGCTGGATTCAAAAATCATTCAGATGACCGGAAAAGCTACAGATATTATCCCCACCCTGGATCATGAATTCGATCTTGTTTATATTGATGCGGATAAAAAGGAATATATCGAATATTATCATCTTGCGATCGATAAGCTGAAGCCAGGAGGATTTATACTTGCAGACAACGTACTCTGGGGAGGAAAAGCTATGGAATATGATACAACCGATCCGCAGACTGGAGGTATAATAGCCTTCAATAAGATGATCAGGGAGGATGACACTATTGATAAGGTAATTATTCCTCTTCGCGACGGATTAATGCTGATACGGAAAAGAGAATAATATGTGGTACACTTTTTGAGCATTTTCAAATAAACAACAATATGAAAAATCTTGTATTTTCCTCGCTTCTTATTGCCGGATTACTGTCTGTTTGCGGCCAGTCTGACAGATCCGTCATTCTTCACGACCCTGAAGCATTTATTCAGAACCAGGATAAGACTCCTACTGCAACCGTCAAGTCAGCCACACGGCTATTCATGCAGAGAGATGATCTTACCAGCGTTATTGAGTTAATCCCGGCCGGATCTGTGGTTTCTGTCCTCGGTAATGACAGCGCCTATTATCATGTTGAATTTAATGGAAATGAAGGATATATTTACAGGACCCATGCCGAACTTGACAAAACTCCCGTCACATACAATGAGATGCAGCAGGCACAGACAACAACGCAGGCGCAAACTGAAGAACAGATCCGCAGCGGTAGCAGGTATGATGCCCTTGTAACAAAATATGGCACATCCATGGCTGACAGAATCTATGACGGTAAAATCTGGAAGGGGATGAATTCCGGCATGGTCAAGGACAGCTGGGGTACTCCGGAAAAGATCAACAGGGTTGTCAATGGTGATGCCATAGAGGAGGAATGGATTTACAGGAGCACCTGGCTCTATTTCAAGAATAATACCCTCGTTCAGTGGGGCCCGGCAAAAAAATAATTTTCACCGTTTTACTGTCTTATATTATTTTATCTGTCGGCACTTGCAGATAAAAAAAAATTCTTATTTTTGCCCGTGAAATTGCGGGAGTAGCTCAGTTGGTAGAGCACGACCTTGCCAAGGTCGGGGTCGCGGGTTCGAGTCCCGTCTCCCGCTCAATAGTAGAGACATGCAATTGCGTGTCTCTACTGTTTTAATTAAGGAATATTTGTTTTAAATTTGCCATACACATTACCATCTGTAATCCTTCGCCAAGGCTTCGGCGTACAAAGCTAGACTGCAAGACCGCAAGACCGCAAGACAATATTTGCCCGGATGGTGGAATTCCCGCTTAGGCGGGACAGGGTCCGACACGCAGGACCAGTTGTTTGAGATACAAAATTTTTATTCCGCCCGGATGGTGGAATTCCCGCTTAGGCGGGACAGGGTCCGACACGCAGGACCAGTTGTTTGAGATACAAAATTTTTATTCCGCCCGGATGGTGGAATTCCCGCTTAGGCGGGACAGGGTCCGACACGCAGGACCAGTTGTTTGAGATACAAAATTTTTATTCCGCCCGGATGGTGGAATTCCCGCTTAGGCGGGACAGGGTCCGACACGCAGGACCAGTTGTTTGAGATACAAAATTTTTATTCCGCCCGGATGGTGGAATTCCCGCTTAGGCGGGACAGGGTCCGACACGCAGGACCAGTTGTTTGAGATACAAAATTTTTATTCCGCCCGGATGGTGGAATTCCCGCTTAGGCGGGACAGGGTCCGACACGCAGGACCAGTTGTTTGAGATACAAAATTTTTATTCCGCCCGGATGGTGGAATTCCCGCTTAGGCGGGACAGGGTCCGACACGCAGGACCAGTTGTTTGAGATACAAAATTTTTATTCCGCCCGGATGGTGGAATTCCCGCTTAGGCGGGACAGGGTCCGACACGCAGGACCAGTTGTTTGAGATACAAAATTTTTATTCCGCCCGGATGGTGGAATGGTAGACACGCAGGACTTAAAATCCTGTGGCCATTAGGCTGTGCGGGTTCAAGTCCCGCTCCGGGTACCGAACGGCACAAGAGGTCAAAATCGACCTCTTGTTTCTTTTTATGACATTCTGAAATCCTCACTAATTCTAATGATGAGATGTACTGAAATTTTCATGGAGAGGGTTGCAACTATTTATTTTAAGAAAATGAGTTTTTTGGCAGAGTTGCAACCAAGGATACTCTTCTTTATGGCACCGTCTGACTTCCTGTAATATACGAGGAGGTTCTTTAATAGTTAAATTTCTTTATTTAGATATGTATCAAGGAGATGATTGCACCAAAAACTCAATCAGCCTCTATTTGTTTTGATAGCTTTTTATAGTAACGGTTCCTTTGTTTGAACATTTTTTCAAAATAGTCAATTTTTGAATCCCGATAATCAAAAATTACCGGAGGATTATCTGAGTGTTGAATTCGTCCGATATATTGGATTAACTTACCTTCAAATGCAAACGGATACGCAATAACGAGACACTCCAGGTTATTCAAATCGATTCCCTCACCAAAATATTGACCAGTCGAAATTACAATTTTAAAATGCCCTTGCTTTAGTTGTTCCATCTTGCTTTTCCGGTTACTTTCGGAATCATCTCCATGAATTGTAATAGTTTCAAATTTATCTTTGAGATAAAGATTCAGGATTTCGACATGGGCTTTTCGTTCCGTAAGTATCAGAAATTTGCTGAACCGGTTGATATCCTTTTCAATATCATTAATAATAAGAGAATTCCGATGTGTGTCATGGATCAGAATCCGGGAAATTGTTTCGTACTTGTCAATTTTATAATCAAAAGGAACGTATAAATTTGTCTCTCTGATATAAATTTCAATATTTGTCTGTTTTTGCCTGATTTGCTCAATTTGGTCCGCATTATATAGTATATTTCCTATATAAACATAAATTAACTTTTCATCATTGTTTTTACGTTTTGGGGTAGCCGTCAAACCGTATAAATAAAATGAATTGAAATTGACAATGGATTCTCTGAAGGATTTTGCAGGAATATGATGGCATTCATCTACTAGAATTGTTCCGAAGCTGTCTGATATTTTCTCAATCTCTTCACTATGGGAAAGAGATTGAATCATAGCAATAGTTATTTCTTTCCCAACTTTAAATTTCTGGTTTCCAATCTGTCCAATTTCCCTCTTTGGTATCTTCAGGAAGCTTTGTATTCTGTCAATCCATTGATCAAATAATTGTTTTCTATGGACAATGATTAATGCAGGTTGGCGTTTTTGGGATATTATTTCAAGACCTATTATTGTTTTTCCTGATCCTGGCGGAGAAACAATTACCCCAAAGTCTTTATCAATGGTCCTTTCAATAGCTGCTTCCTGGTTTGGCATTAATTCTATTTCTGATTCAAAATCGACAGGGTCTAGTTTTTTTCTCTTGTCAATAATTTTAAATGGCAGATTTTCTTTCCTGCAAAATGTAATAAGATTAGCAACAAACCCTCTTGGAATAATTACTCCTTCCGTTGTTTCCTCAACTAACCTAAAATACTTTTCAAGGTTGAATGTTGACTTTCCTATATTTTTCTTTACCAGGTAGTCAGAGTTAAGAAAATTCAAATTATCTCTTATAAATTCTATCAGCTTTCTATTAAGTTGTAACCGTTTAAGAAATACTTGTCCATTTATCTGGATTTCAATAACTGGTTGATAATTTGGGTCAAAACTTGATTTAAAAAAATCTTCAACCTTCTCATTAAAGATATTCTCATAAACGATTCTAAATTTAACCTTTGTCAGTTTTTGAAAACTTCCAATAATATTATATTGATTACTATATGGTTCAAAAACAATTGGATTTAAAAATGCTGAATTATTATTTATTAGAGCTTTACCGCTTAATGGGAGAGCTATTAGATTTCCGAGCCCTTTCCCGGAATGGAAGTCCTGATTAGGAAATAACCTGTCAAAACTTGGCTCTTTTTCGAAATGTGAAATTATAGATGATTCTCTTAAAAGTTCATACAATAATTTCCGGGTTTGCTCTGCTGGAAGGTTTTCTTCAAAAAAGATCCATAAATGTGCTCCATTGCCAGAACGTGAACGTTCAATATATGATGGTATTTCATGCTTAGTGCATACCGAATATAACTTCTGAACAGATTCCTTCCAGTTTTCGTCATCAAAATCAGCTACAATAAAATATGATGTATTGTCCTCAAGTAGAGGATAAATTCCAACGGTCTCTATTCCCTGCAGGTGCTGTAAAACTACTTCATCAGTGAATATTATATATTCTTTATTTGCATAGTCCTTGAAGGTTCCCCCTTTTGATTTATGCTTGTTATAATCACTCCAATCAATCTTATAAGCAGGCATATAACCTGTTTTACCATCTTTCTCCCATCGGATTGCATGTACATCCTGTCTTCCATAAAAAAGGGATTTATATAAGCTTATAAAGTCAGAAGAGAATAGCATTTAGTTTTCTTTTAGAAAATAATTCTCTAAAATAATGTAATTGAGACGAATGTGACATTTTTATTCGAAAGACCTATGTATCCTATTTCTAGACAATTCTTGAATGCTTTGAAAAATCTATAATATCTAGCTTTATTATTTCCCAGTGCTTGCCCTTTAAGCAAATTGGATCAAAATCATCATCGGCATTTTCAAAGTTTGAGAAATTTCTTCTGATTTGATCCTCGTCATGGGTGTAGGGATTTCTTTGCTTATGAAGAGCAAACATTTTTTCAATTGAGTAATCATCCTTGAGTTCATGAATGTCCCAAAAATCCTTTTTTCTTCCTCCCCTGGAAATTATATCAATTTTCATTGCAATAATTTCTTCTACCGCAGCCATTCTGGTCCCTTCAATAAACCTTTCTTCATGGATGAATTTATCAGTATAAAATAAATCCAGTTTCACGCACTCTTCTTTGCTATTACCAACAAAATATGATTTACCCGGACCTATGATTTGGTAATCGTTTGTGTCAACATATGAAAAGGTACTACGGAGAAAGACATCCATTGATTCAAAGTCAATTGAACCATATTGAACATCAGTAAATAGATCTATGTCCAGTGATTCCCTATGCCCTCTATATAAACTTAGAGCTGTACCTCCTACTAATCTGAAATCCTTAAATTCTCGGGCACCCATAAGAATTTTCAGGATTTTCAATAATAAAGAACTTACAGTATCGTAATGGAGTTTACTTGCCATTCATTTTCAATATTTTGTTGACATTTTCTATCCCGTAAAATCGAATTATCTCGTTTTTCTCAATTTCACTACCCCTCTCAAATATTCTTTTAATAACTGCATTTTTTTGTTTTTCCCAGTCTATATTTTCCATTTTTGTATCCCAAAACAGAATTCGTCTCAATTTAGTAAAATCAGGATGTGATCCGGGTTCTCTTCTTTTTATTTCTGCAATATCATAATATAGCTGTAAATTCATAAAATACCCTTCTTCAATTTCCAGAGCGTTCTCAATTTTCAGAGCAAGATTCGTGTTCATTCTTCTTTTTCCTTTAGTAATAGATACTAACGTTTGTGGGTATTCATCTAAAGAAATAGCAAACGGTCCTTTACGCAAATGACGTTGTTTAAGCTCACGCTCAAGAATTAATCCTGGATGGATGCCTTTTATTATTGACAATTCAGTTTTCATAGTACAAATATAAACATTTTTGTTTACATTTTATTGTTTATTTATATTAATATTGAAAAATTGTACTTTATTATAAATTAAGTTACTGATTAACATGTTTATATATGATTAAAACTCATGCACTTATAAGAAACAAAGACCTATCCACTAGTTGCAACTTTTGTCCGTTCGGGGTACCGAACATCACAAGAGGTCAAAATCGACCTCTTGTTTCCTTTTATGACATCCTGAAACACCCACTAATTCAAAGGATGAGATGTACAGTAATTTTCGAGGAGAGGGCTGCAACTTTTAAATTCTGAAAATGATTTTTTTGTCAGAGTTGCAACAAGTGATTGGTTAATCTCGACCTCCTTCTTCTTTTCAGAACTCCCCAAAACATCACTAATCCTGATGATGAGTTGAATGGATTCAGTAAAAACAGCTTTTACAACCTTACCTTTTTCCAATACCAGTTTTACAGCAAAAATTGTGCTGAGAAGCTTCTTCTTGGTAGCACCGTCTGACTTTCTGTAGTATTCCAGGGGCTTCTCCATCATAGAGACTTCCTTCTGATTATAAATCTTGAAAGGCGAAGTTTGTTGTCGTAAATCAGTGAGCTTATCCTTTAATAGAACAAGCTCCTTATCTACCCTCCCCTTTATATCCTGATAATCCTGAGATATGATAATAGGATCCATCAAATCATTCTGAAGGTTTGATTTACGAAGTTCAAGTTTCGCCAGCTCTTCAATCCGACGGAAAACCAACGCCGCTGATTTCTTTACACAAGGCAAGAAATTTCTCCTGTACTTCAGGATCAACCGCCTCCGGGAGAAAATATTTTTCATGCATGTGGTAAAAATACCGTCCGCTTACTCTTGCTTCTTTATCGTTGCTCACAGCCAGCCAGGTCTGAGTCTCTGCACCTTTCTCAAGATTATCAGGCGCATTCCTTCCTCCCATCTTTGTCGGAACCCAGCCGGGGTTGACCGCATTGGAATATACATCCGGCCATTTGCGGGCTACAGCCATAGACAAGATTACCACATGAAGTTTGGAATCAGAGTAACCATACAGGCCTGTATCGAGAGATAAATCCTTCAACCCAGGATCTCCCTGCAAATGCATGCCCGAGCTAAGGTAAATCAACCGTTCAGGTCTTTGAATCAAACAAGTCAGAATATAAGGTGCAAGCGTGTTTACAGCAAATATCAGCTTGTTGGGTACCTGGTAGACACCGGCATTATGGATAATTGAATCGCATTGGCCCAATCTATTGACTTCCGCAGCTAAATTTTTAGTCTCCTCGATACTCGAAAGATCTCCTATCAAAACTTTCTCTGCCTCCGGCACTTTTTCCAGTGCCTGCCTTCCCCTCTCAGCATTGCGTGCATGCAGGACGACATGGTGACCCATATTGACCAACAACTTTGCAACCATGCTACCAAGACCATCAGATGAGCCGGTTATGAATATCCTTGCCATTTCCAACAAACAATTCCGGAGAATGAATGTTTCCGACCCGATCAATAAAATATTTTGAAGTTATTCCGCTTGTGATCCAACTTAATCCTGACTGCCTAAATAGCCCCGTGAGGCCCATAGTTCGGGTTCAGATTTATAATGATCGTATTTGACTTCACATTTCGTATTTATAATATATTCACACCCCTTTCCCTTCTGCCTCGTACTTTCCCAAAGGCTGTTTTTTCAATAACAAAGTCACCATCGGTTTTATAGGAGGTAAAATCAAATCCCTAAAATAACATCACAGAGCACAGCCCAAGAGCCGACTGTAGTAAAAATTGCTTCCTTGAAAAACTTTTTATGACAATAAATTGAAATCTTAAAATGAAATGTTTGCTTAGTTGTAAAATGTTATTTTAAGATCTTTTTCACAGAAAAAATTGACTCTCAATATAAATTCATATTTTTAGTACAAAACTCGTTAATGTGAAACAAAAAGTCCTGAAAAAGCAGCACATCTCGAAGATGTGTTTTGTATGCGGTGAAAAGAATGATTTTGGGCTGCACGCAAAATTTTACGAAACAAATGCCAAAGAATTGGTCGCTTTGATCAATCCATCAGAGCAACACCAGGGTTATCCGGGACGAATGCATGGAGGCATAGCAGCGACAATTCTTGATGAAACAATTGCCAGATCGATCTGCAACGGGAAAAATGAACAAATATGGGGAGTGACACTGGAATTGAAAACCAAATTCAGGAAGCCCATACCACTTGGACAGGAGTTGAAAATTGTCGGACGCGTTACAAGTGAAGGAACCCGTGCTTTTGAAGGTACTGCAGAAATTATTCTCCCAAACGGGGAAATCGCAATTTCTGCAGAGGGAAAGTATATGAAGGCAACAATCGATCAAATAACAAATGACAGGTTTATAAATAATGAATGGTTTCTTGCAGAAAGTCAGGATGATCCTACAGAAATTGAAATACCCTGAAGGCTTCACCTGACATGTACAAGATTTGTTTCCCTGAAATTTATCCAAACCACAACAGAGTTTTAAGAAAGGGATTTGACAATAAAAGGTTACTCAGCCGGTTGCAACTTTTATCCGCTCCGGGTACCCAACGTTACAAGAGGTCAAGGGTGTCATTCTCTCATTTTCCCTCTGTTACCTCGCGAATCACGCGGAGCCAGTTTAAACCAAGGATTTTTTCAATACGGTGATCGCTATAGCCCAGCTTTTGCATTGCCATGGTCATCTGCGGATAATCGCTTATGTCTTTAATTTCGCGCGGTAGTTCAGGACCACCATCAAAATCGGAACCTAGTGCAATGTGGTCCTCACCAACTAATTTTACACCATAATCGATTACTTTAGCCAGCTGATCTACATGCATCCAGTACTCGTCAGGAATGCTTCCTCTGAAATTTAGTGGAACCTCCAGCGCCAGTTGCTTGTCTACGTCTTCAATTGTGGCCCCGATTGGTACTGTCGTCTTAGCAGAAGGTTGTGATTTCTTCCATGCCCAGTATTTTGGATTATTAAAAAGGCTTCCGAATTGAATGCCAATCACACCTCCTTTTGATGCTACAGCTTTTGCCGCTTCGTCGGTAATACAACGGGGATGATCCACAATATTGTAAAACCCTCCATGACTGTATATTACAGGATGCTTACTTACCTCAGCAGTTTGCATTATTGCGTCATTAGATGCATGGGCAACGTTAATGAGCATTCCAAGACTATTCATTTCGGTAATGATCTTTTTTCCGAGATCGTTAATGCCACCCCAACGGCTAACATCACAGCAGGCATCAATAAAAGCAGTAGAAGTATTATGTGCGGAAAGCATCATCGATCTGAGTCCTAATCGATAAAGCGCCCGGAGCAGGTTTAAATCGCCGTCAAGGTCATAACCGCCTTCCAAATCCAGAAAAGCCGCCATTTTGCCACTCTTATTTATGCGTACTATATCGGAGGCTGTGAGCGCCAGTTCGATCATTGAATTATTCTTTTTGATCTGGTCTAATGCAAGGTTCACCACACGAAATGTGTTTTTTGTCTCGAACCTTCCGGGATAATAGTTTTCAGGAGTATAAACTGAGAAAAACATCGCGTCCAGGTCACCTTCTTTAGCCCTTGGCAGATCAACGGTCCCATCCGTATAACGCTGGCCGATATCGGTATTCATCAAAAGCTCACGGGTCATTACATGCACATGTCCATCCATCACAAATGCTTTGCGATGCAGATCAGGCATCTTCTTACCCTGAGAAGTCAAAGGAAGATTGTAATCAGCAACGGGGGCTGATATCAGGGATTGTAGCGGCAGAACACTTCCGGCGATTGGAAGGAGTGTTAATTTTTTAATTAGGTCGCGGCGTTTCATTGGTTCATTTGTTTATTCATGTAATGTCTACTTCTCAAAACCTCGTATGTATGGTACATTAGGCGGACGCTCCCCTTTCTCGAACATCGGTCCATGTGTCGAGCGGTAGGTCATGTTCAGGAACGGAGTTTCAATACTGCGGCCTACGGGAGAATAACGGCCATTCTCCCAGTTTGATTCCATGTAGTTGTTCACAATACCGGTAGACAGAAGCAGCCGTTCCGCATTGTATGGCTCCTTCCTGGTCACCATCATCTCGGTAATCCAATGTGGCTGGGCGTTTGAGGCGTGGTACTGGGAGTACGGGCCGGGCCAGCCAAGCATGGAGACTATTGTCGGTTCTTTTTGCCCTTCAAGTTCGCCAGCCCAGGTCCAGCCCACATCACGGCCCGAGATTACAGCCGCTTTCGTTCCATCAATATACTCTATGATACAGACGTTTGCCTTGGGGTTCTCCTGAAAGATTCCCTTTTTCAGGTCAAAACTTTTCGCCACTGAATCCAGCAGGTTGCCGGCCCATGGATTGCGTTCGACCCACTCCGATGTTTCAGGTCCCCGGATGGACTGTACCGACTTCACGCCTGTTTCACCGCCGCTGCGGCGATCCGCAAAGGCCTGGAGCACATCGACGCAATGAAATATGGCTCCCTCATCTGAAGCACCTCCAACCACAACCGAGTTCTTTATTGGCGTATCGATAGCGAGCTCAATCTCGGGCTTGCGGAAGTAGTAAGGTATGGAGGACCCACCGGTTAAGGGAAAGCCAAGCTCACGGGACTTGTCAAACATCCACCTGGCGTCGTCCCAGCTGTAGGATAGGTGCTTGTCGCTAAAGACAGGCACCGAGCGCTTGCTCTGCTCGAAAACACGGATAACCTGCTGGTATATCCACCAGCGCGGCAGGAGCCAGTGCCCCTTCAGATCGGTTGGATAGTTCCCGTGTTCTCCGACTATGACAACACCATCCACAGCAAGTTCCTTCTCCCCGACCGTGACGGCTTCGCCTACTGTCTTAAAGATCGGAATGCCTTTCGATTTGCATATTTTCTGACCCAGTTCGCTTGTATCAAACTGATGGATGTATACAGATACTATATCTACCCTCGAAGGAGTGTGGGCTCCCTGCCACCAATATCCGTCCATCAGCTTGGTTATTATCCAGTCCGCGTGTGATCCGGGAGCACCCCAAAAGGTAACGAGGCAAGCGATACGAGGCCTTTTTTGGACAGTCTGCGTAACAGTACCGGCCGCGATGCCGGTCAAAGCAGCCAAACCGGCCATCCCGGTTATACCGAGCATTTCACGACGGGTCAAATGTGGGTTTGATTCCATAGTTTCAGAGATTATGCCGCACAGTCATTTCATACAAATCTAAGTAATGCATTCAATAGTTTCTTACACGCAGTTAGAAATTCTTAATAAGTTTTTCTGTTTGCATCTTGTTTTCCATAACAAATTTATTTTGTATTGTAAGAAAATTTTTCTGTGACAAAAACACTTTTTTCATACCAGCAATGTCAGCTATGTCTGGCAGGTAAATGTGCACAGCGATCACTTCACTCTTTTTCCCCTGCTCTCGCTCTTTTATCTCTTAAACGAAAATCAGGTTGATTCTTTAATAGATATCATTTAATGACTCTCACACACTTTAGTTGACTTTGATCCCGGATTAGTAATTTTCCATCGACAAGCGCGATCGGAGCCCAGTTCTGGCCCATTTTAAGGATCTCAGCAGAAGCCAGGGGTTTGAATCCTGAAGGATCCGGCTGTATGAGATACAGGGTTTTATTTCCATCGGTTGCCAGTATCAGTCCGTCAGCAAGAATCATACTGCCCTTATCAAACAATGGTGCACGCCTGGTAATCCACATGACCTTCCCATCCATACTCATACATGCCAGACCATCGCGCCGGCTGTTGGTCGAGAACTGACCATAGAAATAGCCATTATATAGTATAGGAGGTTTCGTGTGCTCACCAAAATTGTTGTGTTTATAAAGCTCCGTAACACCGTAACTCCCATCTGCTTTTTTAACAACCTTTAGCATCACCACACCTAATTCATAACCCCCGACAGCAATAATTCTCCCTTCACCTGCATCAAGTGCAGGGGCTACCTGAACCATATCCTCCCAGTCATTGTATTCCCAGAGAATTTTCCCTGTTTGAGGTTTTAGCCCGATTATTTTGCCCTTGGTTATCTTTGCTTCCTTGTGCATATAGGTATTCGTGGATGAAAATACCATTACGATTTGATCCTCACCTGCAATCTTTGCGACAGACGGGCTCGCATAAGTTTCATTTCCGATAGCTTCTGTCTTCCATATGATGGCCCCTGTAAGTTTGTTATAGGCAACCAGTCCGGCGTCAGGATCCTTTGAGTAAGACACGATAAGCAAATTGCCATATATTAGTGGACATTGGGATATCGCCCATACAGGAATTTTGGTTCCACCGAAATCTTTCATGATGTTCTTGTTCCATATCGGTTTATGTGTATTAATATCAATACAGTACAGGTCTCCGTAAGGACCGCAGGAATAGACCCTGGTGCCATCGATAGCCGGAACACTTCGTGAGCCCGGATACGAAACTGAACCTGGTGCATCATAACTGAAACTCCAGAGTTCTTTACCATTGGAGAAATCAAAACAGCGCATAATATCTCCAACTTTATCATCTCTGTCGAGTAAATAGACTTTCGCGTCTTTTATTATCGGACCGCCATAGCCGGGGCCAACATCAACAGTCCATAGTACTTCCGGCCCTTTTTCCGGCCAGGAGCGTAGTAAGCCCTTTTGTGGTGAGGTGCTGTTTCTATCTGGCCCAAGGTACTGGGGCCAGTCCTGTGCATTGATAATAAATGTGCTGATTATAGGCAGAATCAGCGTTGTGAGTATCTTTCCTGCATTCATTGTAATGATTTTCTTATCAGATAAGTATTTATTTATTTTCATAATTCATTTGGTGTATAACCAGTCTCATTTATCATTGTCGGCATACAGGGAGACAATCCTGATAATGACTTTAGTTGAGGCAATCATACTCTCGAGAGGTATGTATTCAAATTTTCCATGATAATTATGTCCCCCGGTAAATATATTTGGGCATGGAAGACCCATATAAGATAAGCGGGAACCGTCGGTTCCCCCTCTGACAGGTATCGTCTTTACCTGAATGCCAACATCTTCAATGGCTTTACGTGCAATATCCATGATATGAAACACAGGTTCTATTTTCTCACGCATATTGAAATACTGATCCTTAATATCTGGTATTACGGTTCCTGCCGGGTACTTTCGGTTTAACAGGCCGGCTATATCATATATCAAGGCTTTTTTATCCTCGAACTTTTTCCGGTCATGGTCGCGAATAATGTACTCTATCACAGCATTTTCAACTGTCCCTTCAATTTTTGTGAGATGAAAAAACCCTTCATAGTCAGTAGTAAATTCCGGCCTTTGCCCCACAGGAAGCATGTCGATGAATTCTTTTACAATGAGAAGAGAATTGATCATTTTATCTTTTGCAGCTCCGGGGTGTATATTCCTGCCCTGGATATTTATTATTGCTTTGGCGGCATTGAAATTCTCGTATTCAAGTTCCCCTATCTCACCTCCGTCAATCGTATAAGCATATTCTGCACCGAACTTTTTGACATCAAAAAAGTCCACTCCCCTGCCAACTTCCTCGTCTGGGGTAAATCCGACCTTAACGGTCCCGTGTTTAATTTCAGGATGGGAAACCAGGTATTCCATAGCCGTTATTATTTCGGCAATGCCTGCTTTGTCATCGGCACCAAGCAAAGTGGTCCCGTCTGTTGTAATGATTGTCTGCCCTTTATATTGCTTTATTTCCGGGAAATCAGCTGTTTTAAGTGTTAATCCCGTGCTCTTGTTAAGCAAAATATCCTCACCGTTATAATTATCCACGACCCTGGGATTCACGTTTGCTCCTGACATATCAGGACTGGTGTCCATATGCGACAGGAAACCGATTACAGGTACTTTTTTTTCAATATTAGATTGCAATGTTGCCATCACATATCCATATTTGTCAAAAGAAATGCCTGTCAATCCCAGTTGTTTAAGCTCTTCAACCAGCATTTTTGCCAGTTTTAACTGTTTTTTTGAACTTGGGAATTCTGTTGAATCGGAAACCGATGTGGTATCAGTCCTTACATATCTTAAGAAACGCTCCAGAATTTTTTCCTTCATTATTATTTAATTTTCACGTTAAAATTAAGGATTATTTGGGCCTGAAAGAGTTATTCGTACTTAATTCATACTGAAAATCAAAAATAAATAAGAAACATTTGATTATTCTACTTTGTATCAAAACATAAATTATCAATTGATTATCTGGCTTAATAGAGGATTAACCAGGTTGCAACCTTTTTCCTCTCCGGATACCAAACGGCGCGAGGCTGTCTCATATCTGTCTGGCAGTTGCATTTCCTTCTGGGGTCATCCTTTTTTTAAAAAATTTCCAAAAGTTCGGGAATCCATAAACAGATTTATCATATTTTTGTTTTTCAAGGAAACAACCTCCAATAAATCAATAAAATGAGAATCAGCTTTTATGTAATCTTATCAACAGTATTTTTTTTTATCTCATGTAACCATGAAAAGACAGGCGGTCCGAACTCTGAAATATCACGAGAATATGCAGTGACTACTGTTAATCCTGTAACGGTTACAATACATAAGGACTTTCCCGCGACAATTGAAGGACAGCAGGTTATAGAAATAAGGCCTATGATAAGCGGATATCTCCGGGAGATTTTTGTTAATGAGGGCGATCATGTGAAAAAAGGGCAACTTCTGTTTAAAATAAAGAATCCCATGTATGAGCAGCAGGTGATAACGGCCAGAGCCAGTATCCAACGTGCTGTAGCCGATGTCCACACTGCAGATATGGATATAGAGAAAATCAGGCCGCTGGTTGATAAACAGATAGTGAGCGATTACAGGTTAAAATCTGCGGAGCTTAACCTTGAGTCGAAAAAAGCCGTACTGGAACAGGCAAAGGCTGAGCTCGCCAATGCCGAAACAAACCTTGCCTATACAAGTATCAGAAGTCCGATGCATGGAGTCATTGGAACATTCCCATACAAACATGGTGCTTTGGTAAGCAGCAACAGCCAGCAGGCATTAACCACCCTTTCGAATATTGATACGGTAGTTGCCTATTTCGCATGGAATGAAAAACAGCTTCTGGATTTTCTTTCCGGTTCCCCGGGGGAAAGTCTTGATGAAAAGATAAAAAATATGCCTCAGGCAACACTTATTCTCGCAAACTCAACAGAGTATCCCGAAAGAGGACGGATTACAATGGCAAGCGGATTGATTTCAACCCAGACCGGATCAGCAACTTTTAAGGCAATATTTCCCAATAAGGAAGGATTGATTCGCAGTGGTTCCAGCGCTACAATAAGAATTCCGGAAGTCAAACACAATGTTCTTGTAATTCCTCAGAGTGCAACATATGAGCTGCAGAATAAATATTTTGCCTACAAGGTCGATTCAGCCAATAAAGTTGCTGCTGTGTCATTTGATCCTGAGCCCTCAGATGACGGTCAGTCTTTCCTGGTTATTAAAGGGCTTAACCCAGGTGACAGGATCGTCGTTGAAGGAATTAATTCTCTCAAAAACGGAGTTACGATCATTCCAAAGGAGATAGCAGAAAAGAATGAAAAGCAATCAGAACAGCATTAACAATGTTTAAAAAATTCATAGAACGCCCCGTACTCAGTACAGTCATTTCAATAATCATATTCATGCTCGGAATATTGGGTCTTGTTGGATTGCCAATCGAGCAGTATCCTAATATTGCACCTCCAACTGTTAGTGTTTCAGCCTACTATGCAGGAGCCAATGCAGAGGTAGTGTTGAATAGTGTCATCATACCGCTTGAGGAACAGATCAATGGTGTGGAAGGTATGACTTATATGACCTCAAGTGCGGCAAATGACGGAAGCGGATCAATAAATGTTTTTTTTAAAGTGGGAGCTGATCCGAATATGGCAGCTGTTGAGGTACAGAACAGAGTATCATCAGCTGCGGGAATTCTTCCTGCTGAAGTAACAAGAGCCGGTGTCTCCGTAAGAAAGCAGCAGGCAGGAATGCTGCTTATATCTTCTCTTTACAGTGAAAAACCCGAATATGATCAGCTGTTTCTTCAGAACTATGCTGACATTAATATCCTGCCGAAGCTGAGAAGAGTAAACGGTGTGGGTGGGGCTTCTTCTTTCGGTTCAGCGATCTATTCCATGCGTATTTGGATAAAGCCCGATCTTATGGCGATTTACGGCATCGTGCCTTCTGACGTTGTATCTGCTTTAAACGATCAGAATATAGAAGCCGCTCCAGGCCGATTCGGTGAGCAGGGCGATCAGAGCTTCCAGTATGTGATCAGGTTCACCGGAAAGCTGAAAACCGCAGAAGAATTTGAAAATGTCGTCATACGTGCTGAGGATAATGGCCAGTTTTTAAGGCTGAAAGATGTGGCACGTGTGGAGCTGGGATCTCTTTCGTACAACAGCGATGTTATAATGAACGGACTGGAAGCCAGCACTATTGCAATAAGCCAGACTGCAGGTTCGAATGCACGGAATGTGATAAATGAATGCCTGCAGGTTTTTGATGAAGCATCAAAGTCATTCCCCGAAGGGATACATTATAAAAACCTTGTAAATGCGAATGATTTTCTCGACGAGTCGATCGAAAAGATTCTGAGGACCCTTCTTGAAGCATTCATTCTTGTCTTTATTGTAGTATATCTTTTCCTGCAGGATTTCCGTTCCACCCTAATACCAGCCATATCTGTTCCTGTGGCAATTGTTGGTACTTTCTTCTTTCTGTACCTGTTTGGATTCAGCATTAATCTGCTGACACTGTTTGCCTTGCTTCTTGCTATCGGAATTGTAGTCGATGATGCGATCGTGGTTGTTGAAGCGGTCCATGCCAAGCTTGACCAGAATTATCCTACGGCTCTCAAGGCCTCAGTCGATGCTATGAGCGAAATCACTCCTGCAATAGTTTCAATCACCCTGGTAATGGCTTCGGTTTTTATTCCTGTAACATTTATTACAGGCTCCTCCGGTGTGTTCTATAAACAGTTTGGTGTAACACTCGCCATTGCAATTATACTTTCAGCAATAAATGCGCTGACACTCAGTCCGGCTCTTGCAGCATTATTCCTGAAACCCAAAAACCGGGATAAGGAGACACATTCAGGTAAGGTAAAATTCTTTGAGCTTTTCAATGCCGGCTTCGAAGCAGGAAAATCAAAATATGTCCGATATGTACAATATTTATCCGGAAGAAAATGGATGGTTATATCTGCTATTGTTATCTTTAGCATTGCTTTATTCGTTCTGCTTAAACTCCGGCCATCAGGATTTGTCCCTGAAGAGGATATGGGGGCTGTTTTTGTAAGTATAAGCCTTCCTCCTGCAGCATCCCTTGAAAGAACGGCTGTTGTAGCAGCCCAGGTTGACAGCATAGCCAGAACAATTCCCCAGGTTAATAATATACTGCGATTGACCGGATTCAATTTTATTGCCGGATCAGGAAGCTCATATGCGATGGTTATTCTTGACCTCAAAAAATGGAAAGAGCGTAAAGGAATTACTAATGTTGATATAATACAAACCCTGATTCAGAAAACTGCCGTAATAAAAGATGCACGTCTGCTCCCTTTTTCCAGACCTACAATACAAGGATTTGGCATAAGCGGTGGTTTTACATTCGAGCTGCAGAATATTGAGGGACGTACAATTGAAGAGTTCAACAAGGCAGCCCAGGATTTTCTTGCAGCACTCAACAAGAGGCCCGAGATAATGACAGCTTACACAACTTTCAATCCTAATTTTCCGCAGTACCTTTTATCTGTAAATGTTCCTAAAATCAAACAGGCAGGTTTAACAGTATCAGGTATTATGTCTGCAATGCAGGGATTCTTTGGTGGGATCTATGTATCGAATTACAATCAGTTCGGCAAGCAATACCGCATCATGGTCCAGTCTGATGCTGAAGACCGTACAAGTCCCGAAACACTTAACAGGATCATGGTTCGAACGAACAATAATGAAATGGCTCCGATTACAGAATTTATTACACTTACAAAAGTTTACGGTCCTGAACGCCTTTCCAGATTCAATATGTATTTATCTATTTCGGTGAATGGAAGTCCCAATAAAGGTTACGGATCGGGAGATGCAATGAGAGCCATAAGCGAAGTTGCAGCAGAAACACTTCCGGCGGGATTTGGATTTGAATACTCAGGAGTAAGCCGTGAGGAGCAGAATGCCAGCTCACAGACAATTTACATCTTCATATTGAGTCTACTCTTTGTTTATTTTCTTCTGAGCGCTCTTTATGAAAGTTACTTTCTACCTCTGGCTGTCCTTCTTTCACTTCCTATCGGATTGACTGGAATTTTCATATTTGATACGATATTCGGGATCGACAATAATATTTATACACAGATCTCAATGATAATGCTGATCGGGCTTCTTTCCAAAAATGCCATTCTGATAGTTGAATTTGCAGCTGCAAGGAGAGAAAAAGGCATGTCAATAATTGATTCTGCTACCGAAGGATCAAAGGTTCGGCTTCGTCCGATACTAATGACATCTCTCGCTTTTATTATAGGGATTATGCCACTTATGTTCTCTACCGGAGCAGGTGCCAGCGGGAACAAGTCAATAGGGTTTTCTGCAGTTGGGGGAATGCTTTTTGGTACCGCTCTCGGTGTCCTTGTGATCCCCTCACTTTTTATCATTTTCCAGACATTCCAGGAAAAATTCACAAAAAATAAAATTGTTGAACAAAAAAGTATAGATGAATAAAAGATCTGAAATATCAATGCTTATCAGGGTAAAAATAATCCCGCTGGCTATTTTGCTCGTTCTGGTAATCATTGCAGAATCATGCAAAGTGACACATTTGGGAAAATTCCCTGAAATCAAGGCAGATGATAGCCTGTTCAGAGATCTCGATATATCGGATTCTTCAAACATAGCATTGGTTCCATGGCGTGAATTGTTCTCAGACACTTGTCTGCAAGTCATTATTGAAAAAGCTGTAGGTAATAATCCCGATATGCTGGTTGCCATTGCAAGGGTAAAGAAAGCAGAAGCAGCTTTCAGGCAAAGCCGGGCTGAGTTTTTTCCTTCTCTTAACGCCGGGGTCAATGCAACATATCAAAGCGAAACCGGAGGATTTGGAGTTCCTGAATCTTATCAGGTTTTTGGAAGTACGAGCTGGGAAGCTGATATATGGGGCAAGTTCCGTAGCGCAAAAAGGGCAAGCCTCGCATCCCTTTTGGCAAGTGAAGCCTTTAAAAGAGCAGTAACAACTGATCTTATTGCTTCAGTAGCAATGAATTATTACAATCTTCTCGCCCTCGATGCACAGCTCAGTATAACCCGGAGAACGCTTGAAAAAAGAATCAGTAATGCCGAAACCATGCAAGCCTTAAGGGATAATGATTTGATAACCAGCGCTGATCTTGTACTTAGCGAGGCCAATCGCTATTCGACAGAGATCATAATTCCTGACCTGAAACAAAGTATTTATGAAACAGAGAATGTCCTTAGTCTTCTGATGGGTCAGGAACCCGGACCAATAGACAGAACCTCGCTTGAACAACAGAATCTGTCGGAGGATCTCAGGACAGGAATACCTGCTCAGCTTCTCGCAAACCGTCCCGATGTTTTGGAAGCAGAGTACAGACTGAGATATTACTATGAAACTGCAAAATCTGCCAGGGCTAACTTTTATCCTTCATTAACGATTACTGCCAAGGGAGGATTGACTGAAGCAAGCATCAATACGCTCTTTAATCAACCACTTTTTTTCTGGACCATCTTTGGAGGCCTTGTTCAGCCAATTTTCAACTATGGACTGAACAAACAAAGATTCTTGTCTGCAACGGCTGATTTTGAGGAATCACAGGCATCATTCAGAAAGATTCTGCTCAATGCCGGAAGTGAAATAGCTAATTCCATGCACAGCTATGAGACAGCTACGGATAAGATGTCTATTCGCGAGAAGCAGATAGGTTATCTGGAGAAGGCAGTTGATTATACAACAGAACTTTTAAAATATACTTCAACAACAAGTTATATCGATGTGCTGACTTCTGAAGTAACCCTGCTTTCGGCACAGCTTAATGGCGTGAATGATAAGGTTGACCAGCTTCAGTCAATAGTAGCCTTATATCAAAGCCTTGGAGGAGGATGGCAGTAAAATATAAAGCAAGCGGTCTTGTGGTCGTGCGGTCGTGCAGTCAGACAACCTGAGAATATCCTCACTCTCTCCTGAGCTGTGAGTTCTTAGCCCTGAGCCATTTAGCGAGATTTTTGTCAGAGCTGCAGTCACAGCTTTTTTAAATTACCGGATTGATAAATTAATTTTCCCTGATAAAGCAGAGTTTGTTGTCCTCGACAAGGTAAAAGAGGAGGGCAATTGTAATCAATGAATGACGGTTCCTGAGGCGTTTTGTCTCGCTAAGAATGAATTCAGTTGCATTACCGATTTCGAAAAGCGGTGCATAGTGCATGAAATGTTCCTTCGCGTCCTCCTTATTCCATCCCGCAGTCTTAACCAGTCCGTCAATAAACTCCGGTTTCCTGGTTCCCAGGTCGACCATACCTCAGTCGTGAAACTCGAGGAGCAAACCTATCGGAGGTTTCTGTATACTTAAGGAATGTGCATTGGTGAAGTAACAGTAATCAGATCGATCATTACATTATCCTTTAGAGGCTGAATTATCTTAAAGGATGCTTATCCACATACTGTTAAGATACTATTTTCCTCTATAAGTTGATTAATGATCGTGGTTTTGGAGTTAATTGACAATCCCTCACCGGTATTAAATTTGTGTTATCATTTGCCATATAATTCGATCAATCGGCCAGATATATTTTATCAAAATTTCTGTCTTTTACAATTTGTTGTAATTCTGTGATTCTGTCTTTAAAAGAACACGTTTGGGCCGAGGCTTTTTCGCTGCAAAAACCCCGATTACTTTGAGTGAAAGATTGCTCCTGGCTTCTGTGACTTCAACCTTGTCGCAGGGCTATTGTCGTTTTCCTCTATTAATCTCAATCGGTTTTCCTCGCTCCCGCCCTCATGAACATCCTGAATACGATGTCTCTGATTGCACCTATCCTTCCAGCAGAGGTAATAATGATGCAATTTTCCTGTGTGACTGCGGCAGGTTTAGGCAGTATGTGATGTATTGTGTTCAGTTCATTTGCAAGCCAGCGTTGAGGATAGATTTGGAGGGGTGCCGTTAAACCGGGAATCAGAAAACAAAATAAAAGACGGTACTCCGCAGCACCGTCTTTTGGATGTTTAACGCTTTCCAGCTATTAATTCATTATTTTCTCAGTTGATTCATTGCATCATTTAGTGCAAGCTTCTGAACAAAATTACCATCTTTGTCATAAACAAGAGTCTCAGAGATTGTTCCTTTAACGACAACTACTTCATACGTAATTACACTTTCTAAAGAAACGCTTGTTGCTTCTTTAATAGTGAAACCAACATAATCTCTTGCCACATTGTCTGTTATTACTTTCTGAAGGTCAGAAACCTTAATGGCAGTACGGATGGACTTATCACCTGACATTGTGGTAGCAGTGGATTTTGTCTTGATGGGAGTTTTACAAGTGTCCTGTTGCGCATTGACAATAAGAGCTGACATAAATATAACCATAGCAAATAATACTTTTTTCATAATTTTTTTTTTTGGTTTATAATAAAAATAATAATCGGTAAAGGTTGATCTATATAAAATCAGAAGCATTACAAAACTTTACAGTAATCTTGTATGATTCACACATTCCCAGCCACAGGTTGATTTTACTTTTTACACAATTAAGGATCTGATGGAAATAAAAAGACAATTAATCAAATCAAATTAAAGTCGGATAAGACCTAATAATTCCTGAAGTTGATAATTTCGGATTGTCTAAATCAGCGATAAAATCAGACAGCTATTGGACTCAATCCTAGATAATTCAAGATAGTATAAGTGGTGATGTTACTCATGATTCCCAAACAATTCTTACCCGTAATTGTATACAACTTTGATTCAAAAATCTTAAACACGAATGCCGGTTTTATTTGTCAGATATGTAAATTATATAACTTATTGAGATAGTTATGTAAAGGTTTTCAGATTAAAGGATTGCACATTTGCATTTGTATTACTATTTGTAATTAACAATGTAAATGCAATTGTATCAGGTTCTTTACTGAAAAAATAAATTTATCATAATTGTTAACTTATAATCATCAGATCATGCCTGTACTTAAAGTTATTAAAATCAATTCATTATCTCCAAAAAACTGGGAAGATGCAACAATAATCACTATCAAAACTGCAGGGGAAACTTTAAAAATAATACGGTCAGTTTACATTCATAATCTGAGTGCTTTGGTTGAAAATGATAAAATCTCTGAATTCCGTATCAATGCTAAGATCACATTTGAGGTTCTGAACTGACCGGGTTTAGGTACTAACCAAATAAATTAATCTTTTATCGGTAACTCATTATTCAATTTTATTGGAAATAATTAAATAAATTATAAGATGCCCCTGGAAAAGGGAAAATCAAAAAAAGTGATCATCTCAAACATAGAGGAGTTCCTTCACAATTACTAAGAGGATGGTAAGATAGTAACAAGCCATCCAAAGTCGATGAAAAAAGCCCAAAAACAAGCTGTGGCGATAGCATATTATTTGGCTAAGAAGAAATGAATGCAATTCTAATTATAAACCCCTCTTCAGGGAAAATGAAAAGAAAAATGCCACCTATCTTAAGGTGGACAATGAAAAAATTAGAAAAAAGATTAGAAGGTTTAAACAAGCATAAAATAACAGAAGATGACATTCTGGATGGGGTAAAACAGAAATGTGATAAAGCGGGCATAAAACTGGAGATAGAATTCACAAAATATCCAAAACATGCAACAAAATTAGCTGAGGAGGCAAGCAATAAATTCGATCTGATTATTGTGGCAGGCGGAGATGGTACAATAAATGAAGTAATTAACGGCATGGCTAATTCAAAAGCCACCCTTGTAATTATTCCTTTTGGTTCTACGAATGTTTTAGCATCTGAGCTCGGGATACCTGATGATCCGGCCAAGGCAGCAGAATTAATTACAACAGGGAAAAAGATAAAAATGGATCTGGGTTACGCAGAAACAAAGAGCGAGTCAAGATATTTTTCAATGATGCTTGATGTGGGGCCCTTTGCTCAGGTTATTAAAGATATGACTCCGGAATTTAAAAACCGATGGCGCAGTTTTGCTTACCCATTTGGAATAGTTAAACTTCTCTTTAGTTACAAATGGCAGAAGATTTATGTCAGACACCAAGCGGATTCTATAGGCTATTTTGTAATCATGGCAAATATTAAGTATTACGCCGGGGAATATGAAATAGCTGATAAAGCAAACAGCAGGGACGGACTTCTTGATCTGGTGGTAATAAATAGAAAAAATCCCTGGGATATTATTGTTTTAATCTTCTCATTCACAATTGGTAAATTAAATAAATATTTAAAAAAAGAATCCTTTCAAATAAAAGAAGCAGATATTTACTCTGATCATATCACTCATATTCAGGTTGATGGCGAGGTATTAGGCATAGCCCCGGTAAGTGTTAAAATTGTGCCAAAAGCGTTAAATGTAATTTCAGCTTCTAAAAATTACCAGTAGTCCTGACCACATCAGGGCAATTAATGTAATACTGGTATGTGAAATATGTAATCTTTTCCTAAAGTTGTATAACACTTTTCAGTATAAAGATGCCCACCTTTATAAACAAATTACAGATGATAAGCTTTAATAATTTCCCTTTATTGAATTATACATGGAGCTCTTTAAGGTAATCCGGAATAAATTTGATACAACTCCATACATGAAGATATTAACATTTTTCATATACTTCAAGTTTATATCCCTTAACGAGAAATAACATTTTAAAATTAATTTAACATGAAAACAAAAAGAATATTCATTGGATTATTATTATTGCTGTTTCTGTTTTTTGTTACTTCCTGTGCTCCTATTGGCATGACCAATGAGACATATGGTTTCCTATATGGTATCGTTCACGGGTTCATTTCCCCTTTCACATTGATAGCAAAATTATTGGGAGCAAAAATTGGAGTGTACGCTGAACATAATACAGGTTCGTTATACTGGGTGGGATTTATTTTTGGTATTGTTCTACTTCTTGGGGGAGGCGGTAGTGGTTACTCAAGAAGAAGAAGATGGTATGACTAGAGCAAAACCGTGTCATGATATATCGTGACGAGCTCGGCACAGCCAAATGGTAAGGGACCTTAGCCATAATTGGCCACTGAATATTATTTAGCCTAAGCATCAATAAAATGCCGTACATAAATATATTACTACCTATGAATAAATAGTTTTTTCGAGATACTTCTCATATCCGAAATAAACCTGACAATATAGATCCCGTCTTTGACTCCCGGAGAGTATTCATGATAACCTGAGACGTAGACCTTATCATTAAAAAGAATCTGTCCTGTCAGATTGTATACTGATAAGGTTCCTGTTTCACCGGAAAGAAGGCTTATCTCAGCCTTTAGCTTTCCATGAGAGGAATAAACAGTGAACCAATCCGCTTTAGAATCGACAACTGTCACATCTGTTGCAACATCTGAAAGATTAAGAAAAAACCTGTCTGGATAGTTACCTGCATCAAGGAATACCTTGTATTCATTATTGTCAGACAAGTTTTGATTAATCCCCGTGACAATATCGGAAATAGTAATGGATTTCCCGGCAAATGAACTCCCTATATCTTTGATCTTGAACGCGATGTTACCATCTCTGGCAGTTAACAGACCGAGAGGTATTCTATATAAATTATCCGCTGTAAATGGCAGTGCATTTATCGAAAGCCGGGAACCATCATTACCTGAAGTATAAAAGTTTGGCACCTTGTTATCTGTATTATATAATTTAAGTGCATCGAGCTGACCATCAAAATTAAAAGTAGCCTTATCATCAAAATATATTACAGCCGGGTCGTATGATGCCGAATCATCAGAGTAGAATGCGATAAGTCTAAGAAGTGATGTCTGATTTTGTTGTGATGATTTGAGAAAAGGATGGGTCAGATTGGTTATCCTTACATCGTTACTAAGTCCAAATGTAGCGGTAACCGGAAAAGTGCCGTCAGATACATGAACAAAGAAGCCCTGCATTGAGGGGATTATATTTGTAGCTAATCCATCGCTTGAATGTCCAGCCAGGTAAGTACTGTAGGTGCCTCCGTACTGATCAGTGGTACTGCCTTTAAAGTAATAAACTGCATCATCAATATTTGTCTTTATCCATCCTGTTGCGGCATCCCAGTCTATGGGAGAGGAAAATGGGTTTCCAACAAAATTATAGCCTTTTGTGTAAGTATTGTTATGGTTATAAAGAGTCACAGACATACTTCCATTATTCACTACACCGGTAACATCAACTGTTTTTGGATCAGAAACTGAGCCAAAATTCATCGAGTAACCAGCTAATGGGACAAGCGGATTTCCAGGTATTATATATTTAACCCATCCGGAGGAAATACGACTTTCATCATATCTGTAAACAGGAGGAAATGATGCTGAAAGGTCCATATCATCACCTAATTCGCTAACGGGGGCAGTCTGGAATGGTGAACTGAAATATTTATATCCAAAACCGGAGGGGAGGTATCTCTGCATTATTACATTTCCCAGCACCTGTCCGGTCCCGGTCCCGTCGATAAGAGCTGTTTGGGCTGCTGTGGAAAGGAGAGTTATGTTTCCGCCGGAGTTTAATGTGCCGTTACTTAACAGTATCCCGCTTATCGTCTGGCCGGCAGTATTAACAGTGGTGATGCTTCCGGAACCTATTGTGAGGTTATTAAAATCTACAGGTGTAGTTCCTCCTATAGTTTGTGCAGACTTCCCGTTCAGTGTAATTGTGCTGCCGGCAGCTGTAAAAGAACCGTTATTTTCTAAATTTCCACCAATATAATGAGCAAAAGAACCGGTTGTGAAGTTCGATGATGCCCCGATGGTAACACTGCCCTCAATTGTTAAATCCTGGCTTGCAGTTACAGATGCAGTTCCCGTAATGGAGAAATCACCGTGAATATTCAATGCAGTGCCCGGCAAGGTTTTGGTGCCACTACCGCTAAGAATTAAGTCCTGGTATCCAGTAATGTCGGCATTGGGATTTATTATGGTCTGATCTGTTCCTTTATATTCAAATGAGTTTGGATAATATTCTGCATCCATTATACCATTATTAATTAAAGAGCCTGAAATACTTGTTATGGAAACTATCCCCATTGTTAACAGAGCCCCGCCATTTATAGTAAGGTCATAAAAATTTGTGGTGCCGCTTATACTTGCATCTGGATTGGTAAATATAACATTACTGTTTCCGGCATTGAATGTTCCCTCCAGGTTTTTCCAGACTCTGAATGCCCCGTTAAGTGTAAACTGTGAATTTATCCCGGCATTTAAAACAGCCCCGGCATTAAGGGTTAAAGATTTTACTTCAGCTGAAGCAGGCAGGGCTGGGTCGTGGTCGGTAATTCCGGCGTCTGGGATAACTACATCGCTGGTTAAATCTGGCGTTCCTGCTGGAGTCCAGTTATTATCTGTTGTCCACAGAGCACTTATTGATCCATTCCAGGTAATAATATTCTGTTCGGTAGTTCCGATGGTGCTTTCAGTGACTCCAAATGATGTAGGGAATATTATGGAAGGTACATGGTCCATGGAAACCCAGTTGTCTGTTACGTCATAATCTGTGATTCCAACTTCAGTTACCTGTGATCCGTCATAGCTCCATGCAACTAATTTAGTTTCTGTATTTCCGTTAAGTTCAGAATCGAGATAATGATGAGCCAACGTAAAAAAACAAAAGTTCGCACCTGTTTGTATAATATCTAAGTATCGTTTTATGAGGGTCGGCTTCCAGGAAGGGGACGTACCGATACTGATTTTAAATTTTAGTTCTGCCGGATAGGTTCCTCCCGGATCAAAGGTGACAGTCGTAAACTCGTTTCCAAAAGTATAAGGTATATTTGCAATAAAAGCTGTACGTCTCACAATTCCAGTTACATCACCGGGCCCAATAGTTGTGGCAGAAGCCCCCATTGAAAGAGTCATTATTAACGAACCATCGATCATGTCCAGGCTACCTTTTGTCGAAGATGGGTTTACGCTCTGTAAATTTAATACCCCGTTCACAGTAAGATCAGAACTGAAGGTAACACCCCCGGATCTGTTTATGGTAAGATTATTAATTACAGGCGGTCCGGAAAACATGCCTGGTATTATTGTTATTGAGGTAGTGCCACCAAAAGCAAGAGACGACTGTGTGGTCAGGTTTATGTCACCACCATTGGCTGTAATAGTACCATTAATTCCCAGCGTATTATCTTCGACCCTCAGGTTACCATTATCCATTTCTAGTAAGTAATCTACAGTAATATCAGTTGCCATGGTAACACCGGATGCTTCGTCAAGGTCAAGTATGTAAAAGGTTGTAGATGATGAACCATCGATATATTGGGCACCTGTACCACTAAATTCAATAGTGTCGCCAACGGAGGCAATGAAATTGCCATTATTAGTAAAATTACCTCTTAATAAGTGATCTAAACTGCCAGTGGTAAATGTTGTGCCGGTACCCAAATTAAAATCTCCGCTGATGGCCAAATCTGAAGCAGCTGTGGTAGTTGCAGAACCTGCCATTGAGAAATCTCCAATTATACTCAAACCATCTGACGGCATTGTTTTTGTCCCGCTTCCACTGAGGATAAGATTGTAATATCCGGGAGTCAGACCATTCGGGTTAATGATTGTCTGGTCTGTACCATTATATTCAATAGTATTTGGCAAAAACGCAGCCCTCAATATTCCATTATTGCTCAACGCGCCAGCGATTCTGGTTACCGAACCAGTCGATAGTACAATCGCCGCTCCGCTATTCAGTGTAAGATTATAAAAATTGGTTGTGCCATCGATAAGTGCATCAGGATCTGTAAAAATAACCGTGCTGTTCCCTGCATTGAATGTCCCATCCTCGCTACTCCATGCACCGCTTGCGCCGTTGATTGTAAACTGTGCATCAGTAGAGGCGTTTAATATGGCGCCATTTTCCAGTTCAAGCGTTCCACATGTGCTGATAATAGGTAATTCAGGATCATTGGATGTAGTAGCAGCATCCGGAATTATCACAACCGTATTATCAGACGGCGCACCGGTTGGGGTCCAGTTGTCTGTTTCAAACCAGTCGGTATTGACTGATCCGTTCCAGGTAAGGGATGCCAATTCTGATGCACTTATGCCAATTTCCAAATCACTAAAATCGGAGGTCAAGTTAGCGATGTCTACATTAGCCATTGCAAT
The DNA here is from genome assembly GCA_963789465.1 of uncultured Bacteroidales bacterium. Classification (GTDB taxonomy): domain Bacteria; phylum Bacteroidota; class Bacteroidia; order Bacteroidales; family VadinHA17; genus LD21. The sequence goes on along the minus strand of CAWBLL010000009.1, from coordinate 30,451 downwards.
CCAATTATCATCCTGATTGAAACTTGCGCGCCCCTGCTCCAAAAGAACACTACCTGAAAGCAAATATATCCACTCCACAATATTATCTTCAATATTTCCATTCAACTCAGAATCAAGATAATGCATTTTTATCAGGGCTAAAGTACTACTGCCTCCTGTTTGAATAGCTGAATAGATTCTCTGAACAGCTCCCGGTTTCCAGCCCGGGGCACTGCCAATACTCACTTTCACACTCATTGAGGTCGGCAGGGTACCAACTTCAGGAAAAATGATTGAGGTAAATTGATTACCAAAAGTATAAGTAACATTATGTACCATGGCGTTTCTGGTAATAATACCTGTAACATCGCCAGTTCCGATAGTTGTGGCTGATGCCCCCATGGTAAGTACCTTATTTGTTGAACCGTCCCACATATCAAGACTGCCTTTGGTTGATGACGGATTGGCGCTTTGCAGGTTAAGTACACCATTTACTGTAAAATCTGTGCTGAAGGTAACTCCACCTGACCGGTTAATTAAAAGATTGTTGATTGAAGGGGCCGTGGGAAATAAACTGCCCGGTATTGTTATTGCAGTTGTTCCACCAAAAGTCAATGATGAAAATTCACTAACATTAACAAATCCACCTGTTTTTGCTACATTACCATTTATTGTCAAAGTAGTTGTTCCAACAGTTAAGTTTCCGTTGGTGAGTGTAAGCGCGTCATTCACAATTACATCCGTAAACATTTCAATACCCGTGCTATTGTTTATTATTAAATTTTCAAAAGTTATTGGAGATCCCCCATAAATTTTTTGTACTCCTGTTCCATTAAGTGTAATGGCATAACCAGCTGTAGGAGTAAATGTTCCTGCATTATCGAGGTGCCCCCCAACATCAAAGTGTCCGCCAACGAAGTGATCAAATGCTCCCGCAGCAAATGTTGCACCACTTAAAATTTCCAATTCATTGCCAATGGTTAATGATGATTGAGCAGTTGCAGTAACTGGTCCTGTTAAAATAAATTCGTCAAAAATATTCATAGCAGTGGCAGGCATGGTTTTGGTACCACTTCCGCTGAGGATGAGATTATTATATCCTGGAATAGTTCCATTCGGATTAATTACTGTCTGGTCTGCACCATTATATTCAATTGTATTTGGATTCAAAGTGGAATGCAGGGTTCCGTTGTTTGTTAATGTTCCGGCAATCCGCATGATACTTCCAGATTCCAAGGTCAATCCGGCACCACTATTAAGGGTAATATTGTAGAAATTCGTTGTCCCGCTAATAGTTGCAAGTGGGTTGATGAAATCCACATAGCTTGTGCCGGGATTAAATGTCCCGTTATTAGTCCATGCGCCGGCCGCTCCGGCAACAGTAAAAACAGTTCCTGCTCCTCCATTCACAACGCCCCCTAATTGTATTGTCAAAGAATTTATAGTAGTGCTGGCAGGCATAGTGGGTTCATGTAGCAGTGCAGAAGTATTAGGTATAATTACGTCATCAGTAGATAATGGGACATATCCTTTTGTCCAGTTAATCGAAGTATTCCAATCGGTACTGGATGAACCGTTCCAGGTGTTCAAAATAGTCTGAGAATTGGCCATGGCAATAAAGTCGGTACCAAAAGCAGATGGTAAAAAATCTACGGGGAAATTTGAAGAACCCAACCAGTTTTGTGTTGTGTTTGAACTGGATATGCCATGTTCTATCGCAACGGGGTAGCCGGGTTGCCAACTCCATATCACAAGATTAGCTTCAGTGTTCCCGTTAAGTTCGCTATCAAGATAGTTTAAAGAGGTAGTTGCAAATGCTCCGCTCGCCCCTGTCTGGATACTTTCAAAGATTCTTTGGATGGCATCGGGTTTCCATGATGGGGCAGCACCAATGGTTACCTTAACACTCATCTCAGTTGGAAGTGTTCCTGTATTTTGGTATACTATTGTGTTATATTGATTTCCAAAGGTATAGGAAATACCAGCTGTGAAGCTGGTCCGTTTAACGATCCCGGAAACATCTCCGGACCCTACGGTCGTGGCATTAGGACCTAATGTGAGGATGAAAGTCCCCATAGCGAGACTACCCTTTGTTGCAGTGGGGTTCGCGCTCTGTAAATTCAGGATTCCATTCACAGTAAAATCATTGCCAGCAGAAATACCACCGGTACCATTAATGGTTAAGTTGTTTACATTACCTACAAAGATGGAGGCAGGGAGCGTTATGGCAGTCGTATTTGTAAATGCCAGTGTTGCACCGGCATTGCCTGCAGCAATTTTTCCACTTGTGCGGGTTGGTGAATTACCGGAAATAGTCAGTGTATATGCCCCTAAAGTTAAGGTTCCATTTGTGAGCGCCAATGTACCGGCAACACTTACTGCTCCTCCTGTAGTAATTCCATTGGCGCGGTTTAACGATAAATTATTCAGAATAACTCCCGGCAATATTGTGTTAGCGCCAATGCCGCCAACAATGATATTGCTGGAACTTCCACCGGTTAAAGAACCCGAAGTTATGAAAACAGCACCGTTAATGCTTAGCGTATTAGCGCCAATTGTATAGGCGCCGCTTGTCAGCATAAATCCTGTTGTCAGCGTCAAATCTCCATTTTGGGTCAATCCGGAACTGTTGTTCAGGGTAAAAGCATCAATGGTGTTACTCACAAAAACTCCGGAAGGAATGCTTTGAGCAGCCGCTCCGGCAAAAATCACAACCGATGAAGCCGCTGTAGCATCTATTTGGTTGGCAGTAGCAGCAATTATATTACCTGTTAAGGTGAACTGCTTCCCATTAACAACAAACTTCTTAGCACTTGTGTTTGTGATTTGTTGTAAGGTTCTGTTTTGATCTAAATAACAATCATTTGCTGGAGTTGCTGCAAACGAAATATTTGCGCCATTTGGAGGAACAGCTCCTCCTTGCCAGTTGGAGGAAGCAGCAAAATCTGTACTTGTATTACCTTGCCAAATAAATTCATGTGCTTCTAGAGCACCCATATTCGGTATAACACCTCTTGTAACCCCATGAAAATCGGTAGTTATACCAGTACCTGTAACCCCTGATAATAAAGCAGAAGTATGATAATCTTCATCCGATGTACCTCCAGCATTTATAAAACCAGGATCAATATGTAAACTGTTGGCATCCTGCCCAGTAATAATTGGCAGTGCTGTTTTATTTGTTGCATTCCAGTAAGCTAATACACCTCCGGTACCAGACACAAAATAATCATTATAGTTAAGTGTTATGTTTGTGCTTGCCGTGTAATTAAAATAAGCAGCATAATGTAAATTGGCTCCTGAGATAGTTGAACGGGCATTCATAAAAATATTATTTCTGAAATTTCGAACGTTGGTCGAAGCAGCGCTAAATAAAGCATACGATTTATTGGTACTTCCTGAAGCGAGGCTTCCGCTGATATAAACTGTATTGAAATAGAGATTGTTATTGTTACCTGCAGCCCCGGTTTCGTAAATCCCATAAATGGTTGTCTTGGTATTTCCACCCAGATTTATAATGTTGTTGTAATAAGTAGTGACCCCAGTTTCTATTTTTATGGCAACTATATTTGCGGCTGTTGAACTTGCTCCTGTAACCATCAGACTGTGAATAAAATTTGTTGAAAGAGTATTAGTACCAGTGGTACTACCGGCATAATACATCCCTATTACATTACCAGCAAAAGAAACCGATTTGTTTGACAAATTATAGATGGTATTTCCGGTTACTGTTTTAGGGTTTGCAGTTCCGGTGATTGCTATACCACAAACCGAGGCGCTATTGCTTGCATTTGTGTTGGCATTTGCAACAGACAAGTCGTAAATAGTATTATTGGAGATGGTAATTGTCCCATTTAAAGAAGTAATTCCATTTATCATTCCTAATGTTCCAACAGAGGTGTTAGTTGTCCCATTGTTGAGTTTAGAAATAGTATTATTTGAAATTGCAATTGTACCTGTACCGGCATTGTATATGCCATAAACAACCTGAGCATTTGCTGTACTTGCTGAACTGGCATTGATACTATTTGCAGTAGTAGAACTACCAATATCATTGTTACTAATGGTCGTAGTTCCTGTAGTTGCAGTTTTATTAATACCATAAAAATTACCTGCCAATGTTGCTCCGTTGTTGACAATGATTGAACCAATTGTATTATTCCGGCAATCGACAGTCCCTGTACTTGTAATATTTATTCCGTACACATACTGTCCGTTTGTTGCTCCTGTAACGGAAACCGATCCGGTCCCTGTAGCTGCACCAATTGTATTTCCGGTTGTTGTACCAATATTTACATTCCCACCCAATAAAGAAATGGCAGTCCAGGTGGCATTGGAGGAATTGCTCCAGTTAAAGTTTTTAATCGTATTGTTTTGAACTGAACTGGCAGTGGTGGTTCCAACATTTAGATTAAGAGCGGTAAAAATATTATTGGCTGCATTTGTTTTCATCCAGGCTGCTCCTCCGCAAAGGGCCGAATTTCCTCCAATATAATTATTTGTAACAATAAATCCGTTTCCGAAAGTATTACTTATTTGTATGACATTGTAAGTCGCACTTGCAGTAGGAATGAAAGAGGCTGTTTCATAGAAACTATTTCCATCAATTGTCCATGCAGTGGTATTCGAAGAAAGCAGAATCCCATTGGAAGCAGCACTACGATTCAAAAAATCGTAAAAATAATTGTTGCTGATTATATTTCCATTGTTTTCTTTGCCACTTGTCCCTGCAGAATAAATTGCATTTGAGGGACGATTTGCCGTAACTGAACTTGTTATATTATTATTGCTTATGGTATTGCCGTCGTTTCCATTAATGAACGTTGTAGTTGAAAAGAAAAGAATCCCGCTGCTTGCATCTGTTTCCGATCCTTTAAAGCTACAGTATTTAAGGGTATTATTTGATGCATCATTGATAAATCGAATCGTCGATGTTCCAGCTATTGCAAATATACTTATATTGTTTATTGTCAAATCTTTTGTTGCTCCTGTAGCATCTAACCTTCCGTCTATAACAACATTTTCGGCACCATTTAAGTCAATAAGTGGTGCCGCCAGGTCTCCACTCACTGAAAGTCCTGATTTTGTGGGGTAAATATTTACAGAGGCATAACTTGCACTTCCTGTACCGCTGGCATTAAGCACAGCCGAAACCGGTTCTGTTGTGCTATTTTTTATTTTAATGGTTATATTGCCCTTGTGTGTACCATCGTTAATTTTATCAAAAGCAGTCTTAAGTGTCGGATATGAAGCCAGTGAAGTACCAATTGTAGCGTTTACTTCAATACTTGGAGGTGTATATTCAATCCAGGTATTATTTGTACTACCATTAACTTCCTGCCATTTGTTAAAAAAAGTATTTACGCCACTGTGAATCCCCATATCCACGCCGTTTTTATTGATGTTATCCACCCCAAACTTCAGTACTATTTTGTTGATGGATTCGAAAAAACTCACCTGCACATCGACATATTTGTTATCATTGTAGTCAATTTCAAGGTTATTATATTCAATCGTAAATATCCGGTTTGGCGCAGTTCCGGTTACTAAAGATTTTACCCAGCCAGTTCCAGCCACATTACCATCATAAACGGCCATGGCTATTATCTGTCCAAGGCTGGTTGCTGTAGCTGTTAAATCATAATTACTGGCAGCTGAATAATCTGTATTGACAACACCATCTAACCTGATAAAACCGTTTGTACAAACACTCAAACTATTTGATGTTGTATATGAATTATCGTAAAAATTGAAATTGAACGGCCAATTAACACCAGCTTGATTATCATCGCCTGACACAATAGATGAACCTGCAGAACAATCAATCCAGCTATAAGTCGATCCTATTGTACCGGTTTGTGTACTGTAGTTCCAACTGGCAGCCGGGCCTGTGGGTGGCGTTGGAACTGACGATGGGATATATTCAATCCAGGCATTATTGGTTCCGCTTGCAACTTCCTGCCATTTATTAAAATATCCTGAAACACCACTTTGGATTCCCATATCAACACCTGAGGCAGTAATGTTATCAGTTCCTAAACTAATGACCACCTTGTTGGTTGTTTCATAGAAATTAACCTCTACATCAGCATATTTACCATCATTATAATCAATTTCAATATTATTATACTCAATGGTTAAAATTCGATTAGGGGATGTTCCTGTCACTAAATATCTTACCCACGAACTTGCGCCTACGTTGCAGTCATAAACAGAGGTTGCAATTATTTGACCCAGTTCGGTAGAAGCACTTGACAATGTGTAAGAGCTGGCAGCGTCATAACCTGTACTGGCATTACCATCAAGTCGTATAAATCCATTTGTAGCAACACTTAAACTGTTGGCAGTAGTGTAAAGATTGTCGTAAAAGCTAAATGTAAATGGCCACAAAAATGAACCCTGGGCATCATCTCCGGTAATAATAGTGGTTCCCGATGAACAGTCTATCCAGTTGTAAGTAGTTCCCAGGGTTCCGGTTTGTGTGCTATAATTCCAGCTGGCTGCCGCTTGCGACCATCCTGTTACAGGTATTGAACATATTGTCAGAAACAGTACGGCTTTCAGCGCCAGCTTTAATTTATCAGAACTGGATCTCCGTGAGGAGCTATGTACCTTCATGTTGTCATTTAGAGATAACATTGTATGAAGGTTATTTTTCATTATTTTTTTCATCCTAGCAAAATCTTGTCACTATACCAGATAGGACCAGATTGGCCAATTATGCTGGCATCTCGATGCAATATCAATTCTTTCGGTAATAATCTGAAACTTATATGAGATCACTTCTTACCCGGAATCAGATTTTTCATTTTTTATTTTAGGTTTGATATGCAGTCAGAAAACCTTGAAACAGCAAAGGTATTCGCCTTAATGATGAAGAGTATTACATTATTTTATGTAAAAATTACATTATTCACACTTTTTCAGAAATATGCCAGTGTGATTAAACCTTCCTGATGCGGAATCCTATTTGCTATTGCGATTATTCTTCGAATGAATAGCATGTACTCAATTGTATCGGATGTGATGAAAAATTAGATCCCTGAATTATGTGCTCAGAATATTAGTGTCATTTAATCATTTATATCAAATGCCCCCCCGGTCCATAGTGGTCAAATGGTTCGGTTTTAACATCCTGTTTGGCAAGTCCCGGCACATTGTTCAATGTCCGGGAAATCAATAAGGCTTGCATATCTAAACCATCAGTTCATAGATTGTTTTAATAATGTTATCTGCAAAATTTCCACGCTTGTATAACATTTTTGATGATCTGCCTGACATTTGTTCCTTTTGTAAAAAGAATAATTTATACAGTCATGGTTAAAAGTTTCTTCAAAATCGCTTTACGCTACTTGTGGTGCAAAAAAACTTATAGTGTACTTAATTTTCTGTGTCTTACTTTTGGATTGGTATGTGCAATTATTGCCATTCTTTATATTCTGAATATTTTTAGTTACGACAAGTTCCATAAAAACTACAACAGATTATATGCTGTTGATGCATACGTAACTTATTTCAACGGGGACAGGTTTCCGAAAGAATATCTGTCCGCCTCACTTGCCGACGTATTGAAAGTCCAGGCACCGGAAATAGATGAAATAACACGCTGTACTGAAGGTGAATATGAATTTATTAATGGTGACAGAAAGTTTTCAGAGAAAGGGGTATATGCAGATACTAACTTCTTCAGGGTATTTACTTTCCCATTTGACGGAGCTATTAGCTATAATGTTCTTTCTGACCCAAATTCAGTGGTAATTTCAGAAAGCATGGCCAGGAAATTTTTCGCGGACACGGATTGTGCCGGTAAAACCCTGATAATGAAAAAAGTGAAAGGGGATGAAGCTTTCAGAATTGCAGGAGTGTTCCGTGATGTTCCTAAGCAATCGACCATGCAATTCGACTTTGTTATTCCTTTTTCTAAATTTCTCGCCGATAACAAATGGGCAACGGAAACAGGTGCTACTGCCAACAGTACCTGGGTTCTGCTCAAAAAGAATATTAACTACAGAATGGTTGAGAACAAGATCAGGAATCTTATCAAAGATCAGGAATCAACCCTGAACCAGGAACTTTTCCTTTTTCCGCTGAGAGAACATACTTTGTATTCATATGCAGGAGGAAAAAGAGTCTGGAAAGAGATGCAAAACATTGTCATTATCGGGTCAATCGGTTTCCTGATCCTTTTAATTGCGTGCTTCAATTTTATAAACCTTGCCATCGCAATGAATTTCAAGCGGTATCGTGAGGCAGGGATCAAAAAAGCAGCAGGCTCTTCCAGGTCAGCAATTGTATTTCAAATGCTGGGTGAGACGCTAATAGTAATATTGATCAGTCTTCTTAGCGCTGTGATTCTTGCAAAAATTCTTGTGACAGGTTTCAATGCAGTCTCTGGTTTCAGTATCCATTTTAACATATTCAGTCTGAATATGATGGTTTTCTTCATTTGCATTTCCATTGTTACTACCCTGGTATCCGGATTATTACCAGCCTTGTACCTGTCATCATCGAATCCTGTCGATGTATTAAAAGGAAAAATCATCGTAAGCCACAGTTATAGTTTTTTCAGGCAAAGTCTGATTGTATTCCAGCTTATCATCCCCATAGTTCTGATAATAAGCATGATAATAATCAAAACACAGGATAATTTTATGCGTAACTATGATGTAGGAGTGGATAAGGACAAACTGATCATACTTGATAACACTGATAATATCAGGCGACATGCAGAAAGTGTAAGGAATGAACTGCTTGCCGTCCCGGGAATTGAAGCAGTAAGTTTTACCAACTGCATCCCAACCCGTGGAACAAGGGTTTCCAGTGAGGTGAGCTGGGAAGGGAAAGATGCTGCCAGCAAGCTGCATTTCTGGTGTGTCAATTCTGACCTTGACTATAACAAGGTAGTAAGAGTCAGATTGACTGAAGGAAGGTTTTTCAATCGATCATTTCCATCCGACTCTGATGCATACCTGATAAATGATATTTCTGCTACAGTGATGGGAAATGAAAATCCTGTCGGTTCCATCATCAGTGTTGATGGACGAAAAGGACCCATAATCGGAGTTTTCGGCGATTTTCATTCTGTAGACCTGGCAGGACCGCTGGTGCCAACAATTATGTCGGTAAACAATGACCTGCGCCCATTCCTCCTGGTTAAATTCTCATCAGGCTCATTCCCGGATCTCATTGGCAGAATAAGAGAAGTTTACACACATTACGAGTCCGGGTCGGTATTCAAAGCCACGTTGTTCCGTGACCTTATTCCGTTTTCCAATCTGAGCCTCCCGTCAAGAATTGTCGGAGTGGCATTTATTATCGCAATCAGCCTGGCATGCATGGGGTTATTCGGACTCGCGTCCTTCACTTCTGAAAACCGTACCAAGGAAATTGGAATAAGAAAAGCCAATGGAGCGACAACAATAAATATGATGAGACTACTGCTGACAAATTATTCCAGGTGGTTAATAGTAGCAAGCTTCTTTGCAGTCCCTCTTGCTTCTCTACTCGGGAAGGCTTTCCTGGGAAGGTTTCATTTTCATTCTTCACTACCATTTATGGCCTTTATAGCAGGACCTGTTATTGCTTTTGCAGCAGCATTAATGACAGTGATCATTCAGGCATGGCGCATTGCAAGACGAAATCCGGTAAAATCTTTGAGATATGAATAACACTGGGTAATTGTTACAACAGGATATCATTTTTAATAAGTTTGTAAGATATTAAGGTAAAAACCTGAATGGCAAAAAGGAAGATAACTTATATACATATTTTCATATGGCTCTTTGCAGTATTTGCAAATATCCCATACACGGTGATACATAAAGGGATGCAGCCCAGGGATATAGCTTTCTATACAATTGGGTTTCTCTATCTGATGATTGTCTTTTACCTTTTTTATCTTTTTATTGCTCCTCTCTTTCTCAATAAGATGAAATTAGCAGGGTTCTTTCTCAGCTCATTCCTGGTGGTCCTGATCTTGCCTTTCTTCGGATATCTGATCCTTCTTCTCGCAAGAGCATATTTTGATGGAACTTTTCATAACTTCTTCAGAGGCTACTCTTTTAAAACTCATATGAGCGGATACTTTCCTATGCTCACGGCTGCAGTCTTCGGATCATTTTTCAGGGTTATAATCAACTGGTTTGACACCATGAATCAGAAATCGGAAATTGCCAGGCAAAAATTATCGGTTGAACTCGACCTTCTTAAAAGCAAGCTGAATCCGCATTTTCTTTTTAACACCCTGAATAACATTGATTCACTCATACAGAGCGATCCGCAGCAGGCATCAGCCTCACTGATAAGATTATCGGAGATGATGCGATACCTGACCTATGAAACAACATCAGATTTTATTGAACTGGACAGGGAGGTTGATTATATCCGGAACTACATTGATCTGCACAAAATGCGCACCAGCATGCAGGATAATATCAGATTCAATTACAGCGGGAACATGAAAGCCCTGATATCACCTGCCCTTTTCGTACCGCTTATCGAAAATGCATTTAAATTTGCCAGGTTCAGAAACCTTCAACCATCACTCGAGATTAACCTCAGCTCAGAAAACGGAACTATAATTTTTAAGATTTCCAATTCCTTTGATAAAGATGAAGAGATAAATACAGGCAGACACTCAGGCATGGGAATTGCAAATCTTAAAAGGAGACTGGATCTTGTGTACCCCGGGAAGCATCAACTGGTGATCTCTGATGAAAACGGAATGTTTCGTGTACAACTTACAATTTATACAAATGATGATTACGTGCGTGGTAATTGATGATGAACCTCTCGCAATCTCGAAACTTGATAACTTCATTTCAAGAGTGCCCGGATTGAAGCTGCTAAGGACATTTGAGAGCGGGATCGATGCTGCTGTCTGGCTGAGGGAAAATCCTGCCGAACTGATTTTCCTGGATATCCAGATGGAACAGCTTACAGGCATTCAGTTCATTGAATCAGTTAATCTGAATAGCAGGATAATAATTACTTCGGCTTTCGAAAAATATGCAATAAAAGGATTTGAACTGAATGTCTGCGATTATCTTTTAAAGCCCTTTTCTTTTGAACGTTTTTTAAAAGCTGTCGATAAGGTAATGGAATATTATTCTGAAAGAACAGCAGCAGGCAAAATGAAAAGCGATCACGAAGGATTTATTTTTGTGAAAACGGAATACCGTTTCGAACGTGTCGATATCGACTCAATACTTTATATAGAAGGGATGAAAGACTATCTGAGGATAGTATGTCAGGATAAGAAGATCATGACGCTTCAGAGCTTTTCGAAGATGGAAGAGAGTCTGCCGGCTGAAAGGTTTTGCCGTATTCACAAATCGTTTATGGTTTCCATCGACAAGATCAGATCAGTCGAGAGAGGAGTCGTAAGGATCGGCGAAGCACGAATTCCGGTCAGTAATAAGTACAGGGACATTTTTTTCGACAGGATCAGGCTAAAGTGCAAATAAAACGTTCTGTTAATGATTTTTTCACCTGATTCAGGTCATTAAGATTGTTGCTGCATTTGTCCCTTCGGGATAGCGATACATAGCAAGAGTGAGAGTCTGTATTGTCTTGCTGTCCAATACTCACAGAAGATACCTGACCCGGACACCAGACACCAATATTATAACCCTGAAAGTAGTAACGGTGCTGATTGTAAAATGAATTGTTATCATGAGAACTCAAGCCAGTTGCTGTCTTCTTGATATTCAACAATTACTTTAGTTTTGTTCTCAAAATGGAAAGTGTTCAAGAGCGAGGAGATATCTTGCTTTAATATAATCATTGTATTCTCTATCAGATCTTTGCGGAATCCCTTCTCCTCGAGGTATAAAACGAGATCCATCGAGACTATTCTGCTTATTATCTGTCCTAATTTCACAAGCTTTCGTTGCGAAAATCCAATATTCAGATCGAACCTAACCAACTCCTTAATACGATCGGCGACACGAGTAGTATAACCTTTTAAAAAATGGTAAAAACTATTTTCTTTCGCCGTTTTCATTAATTTCATCACCGAATCTGCGATCTGGTGATAAAGAATATCATTTGATCCTTCAAAAATCTGGAATGGACGACTATCTACTACTGATCGGCCTGCAATGCTGTTAAGCTGATAACCTTTGGCTCCGAAAAGCTGAAGTAACGACTGGGCTGATTCCTGCATTATATCAGAAGTAACACTCTTGATTATATTTGCTTCGAGTCCAAGTGCAGACAGATTATTCTCTACCCCGGCTATTTCACCTGATTTTAGACAAAATGCCGAACAAATAGTGAAATTGGACTGCAGGCGAGTGAGGCGATGTTGAACCTGATCGTAGGTTGATAAGCTTCTATTGCCTACAAGCCGCGATTTTGTATGACTTATTGCCTCATCAAGTATCCTTTTAATAAACCCAAGACCCATCCCCGGAAACTGAAACCTGCTCCTGTGAAGCATGTCAAGCAACATCTGGATGCCTGTTGTGTGAGGAATAAATCTCTGTTCTTCAGGTATATATACATCAATGGAGTTTCTTCCATACGGGATCTGATATAGTCCGAGGCTCTCGAAAAACTCTTCAACAACAATCTTTTGTCGCGGGGCATTTACATCACAGATAAACATCCCGATATCTCTCATCAGATCACCATTTACCGCCCTTTTACGTGCAGTGAGAATCCATAAATCAGCCATCCCTGTAAGTCCGGCCCAATGCTTTTTACCCTGTAAATGAAAATAGCCATCTTTATCAGAATATGAAGTCCTCATGTTAAGTGCATCACTGCCAAAACCAGGTTCAGTTATCATTAAGCCCCCCATATGATTTTCATTCAGGAATTGGTCGAATATTCTAGGTTTGACCTTTTCCTGACCATATTTTGCAACGGGTTGAATGAAGAGACCATTATTGATTCCCAGGGTTAATGATAAGGCAAGCGATTCATAGGAAGCAACTGAAATAAATGCTATGTTTTCCTTTACATTGCCACCAAATCCTCCATATTGTTTTGGAATGCAAAGAGAAAGGGGATTCCCTGACATTAATTCCGATAAAACGGCAGGAGGTATTCCCCTGGTACTGCAAAACCGATCGATATCATTCTCCCTGTGAAAGGCACGTTTCATACTGGCTTTGAAGTTATCAAGAAGTTCACTGAAGGATTTCTCTTTTAAAAGTAATTCACCTGATTGATTTTCATCCAACTCCTGAATTTGTGCCATTTGTAAATATTTTATATTGAGTTATTTTGCTCTTAAATTTTAGTGACTTTTTAACTAACAATTTGTACCTCTATTTGTTTTATATGCTGTGAAAACAAAGCTTTTGGACCGGACGCAAAATTCTACGAAACCGAACTTATTGATATCTCCCTTACTCTTTCATGGTATCCGGCCTTTTCGCCGGAGAGCTCTCCGGGCCAAAACCTGCCAACCAGTATTATGTAGTGTTCTCCGGGTTTTTCAGGATAATACACTCTTCTCATATTAATCATTGCACGAGCACTCAAATCAGTGATTTTTAAGAAGTATTTTAACTTTTCTTTCTGTTTCTCTTCATAATCCCGGCTATTTCCAATGAAGCCTGATCTCCCTGAGCTATTAATCCATCAATTATGTTCCTGTGATTATTATCATCCCTGTTCTGGGATAATTTCATTGCTGCCTGAACCTCTGAGATATTGATTGTAAATCCCACAATACCTTTCATTGCATTATGAACGTAGCTTTCCGACATTTTCTCAAAAGAAACAGGATTTGGCATTACGGACTCATATTTTCTTACCATCGCACTCAACTGCTCTTTTAATTCCTCTCCTTCAATAATCCTGATATTCCCATAAATATGAACTGCAAGGTAATTCCATGTAGGTACATTTTCATGGTCATACCATGAAGAGGAGACATAGGTATGTGGACCGGGAAACACTGCAAGTACATCTGCATTGTTTTCAAATGCCTTCCATTGTTTGTTCAACTTTGAAATATGACCTGTCAATATATCCTTTTCATCACTGTCAGTGGTCAGCAGCATCGGGATATGGGTTGCCCAAAGTTTCCCTTCCACAAGGTTTATCAATATTCCAAATCCATTGCGTTTCAAAAATTCACGGATAGTATTGATATCATCAATTTTAAAAATTCCAGGTATATACATATTAAACGGATTTACTGAAAAACAACGCTAAAGCCATAAGTGTTTCATTATTATCTTCAAATAATCAAATTTCTTACTGCCCGTTTAAAAATTTAACTGGAAAGAGTACCTCTGTAACCCACCCTATTGATTTACGAAAAAATACCTGATCCTGCAAACAGTCCCGTTGCTTGCCTCATTCCTGCTGCTGCGCAGGCGGATACGCAATATATGTGAACTTTTTGTCAGTTCATCACCAAGAATAAGGAACCATGGCAGATGGAGCCATCCGCTCCACTGTGTAAACAGATCTTTGGTTTTCCATCCTTTGCCATCTATGCTGTATTCAATTATTCCTGCATCCGGACCGGCAGCGACAGCTATTCCGACAGCTGAGCCTTTGAACCTGAATTTCAATGTCTTTCCAGGGACATTACCGATAAGCATTGGAACATTTGTATAACCATCCCTTGTTGAAGCTTTGTCCTCCGGGGTCCATTTACCGTTATAAGTCCATCCAACTGCTTCATTCTTCTTCTGTATTTCCACCAAACGGCCATGCTCATAACTGAAATTATCGAGCCTGTCAGGAATAGGATGTTCTGAGGAAGTAAGAGGTACAACCTGATCCCAGCATCTTCCAAGAAAATCAGATATTGAAGCATAATAAACATTCTGACCGAAAGGCGACGGATGCAGATCGATGAAATCACCCTCCCAGGTAAATTCCCTGTTATTGATTCTGTCGGTCACCTCTTTTGCAAGGTTCACTGATGGTATGTTGTAGTAAGCGGCAACTTTCTCATGATTGGCAATTTCAGAAGGAATAATGCCTTTATTATAATCATTCATTTTATCAGGATCAGCGAAATACATAAAGACAATGTCGGTCAAAGGATTTGCTATTCTTGCCTGCCTTACAATGCCTTCCATAGCCCTCACCTGTTCCGCTGCCGGATAGTCATTCGTCCTGTCATTAACGGCTGCCTCAACAAAGAGCAGGTCTATTCGTCCTTTTGAAAGAATATCGTTGTGAACTCTGAAGGCATCTGGCAAAGAACCAAATGAAGGTATACCTGCATTGATAAATTCAAAAGAAGTTTCAGGAAACCTCTTCCGGATATAATTGCAGACCGAATCCCTCCATCCCGGATTAAATGTGATGGAACCGCCAAGGAAAGCCACCCTGCCCTTTTTGTCTTTCATAAAAGTGGCAGCTGATGCGGCCAGCCCCTCCCTGTAATTATGGAAATTGTCTGTACTAAGTCTTGTCCTGAATGCCCTGGTACTCTGTGTTATAAAATCCGCAACAAACGCTGGGGTTTCGATTTCAAAATGGTGACCGTAAAGCTCCTGTTTGCCTCTTGTGCATGGTACTATTGTAGCTGGTCCTCCCAGCCTTACATATCGGTCAACCAGGATAAAAGTATTCTCATCCGGGGGTACAATTTCATCGTGAAGCCCTATCATATGAAGTACAGGAACCCTGGCATCTGCAAGTCTGTCCAGATTATCTGTAGGATTATCGTTAAAAGCTTTTGCTTCAGCCTCATCCTTAAAATTATAGGCTTTCATGACAAGCTCCCAGTCAGGATCGCTTCCTTTACCTTTACCAAAGCCACCCGGCCAGCTTTTTATATCGCATACCGGAGCTTCAGCATAGATACAACTGACACGCCATGGATATTTCCTGGCAAAATTATATACATATAGCCCTCCCCTGCTGACACCTTCCAGAGCCACAGTGCTCTCCAATTTGAAAGTTGTTGTCAGATATATGAAATACTCATCCCAGACTCTTACTCCCTCAGGACTGCCATTAAACTCATTGGTATTGATATAAGTAACAAAAAATCCCCTTGTAAGCAGTATGCTGTCAATATCCGTATGCCAGTCAGGGAAACGTGCGTTCCAGATCCATGGATTGCCGGCAGCCGGTTTAGCTGGACAAACTACTCTGCAGTCTCTTCCGCTGAATTTAAAATCGTACCTGGCAAATCCCTTCCAGCTGGTTTTCTTTCCCGGAAACTGCGGTACCTGCTCTGAAAGTGATTGACCGTCCCCAACAACAGTTACAAACAAAGAAACATAAGCTGCAAATAAAAATTTCAATAAAAGATTTTTCATAATTAGGATTATCAGTATGGGTCAGCACAAGGTACAAAAAAGTGCAGACCAATACAAGAAAGGGTCGTGCGGTCATGCGGTAGTGCGGTCTCACCTTGGATCAGGCATCTGGCATCGTTTATCACTTTGGCGTACTGATTGCAGGGAATAAAAAATTCACTGCTACCAAAAATTTTGAAATGTTGTACTTATCTTTAAGCAGAAAACATAAAATATAGCGTTTAATATAGTCGCATAATTTAATGTTTTGCGATGTCATAATTTAAAAACAAATTCCATCTTATGCAGTTTACAGTAACCAGGTTCATCGTTATTTTAACTTTGATATGTTATGCTTCTCAACAAGGTAATAGTCAGGACAGTATATTCGCCAATCAGTTGCAGCAAAGTCGTTACCTGCAAACTCTAATGAAAGCTGACTCGGCAACAATGGGATTTACCAGGTGGAAAAAGAAAAAAATAATCCGGTCATTGCCTCTGTCTCTGGTATCCTCTTTTAATGATTTGGAGATCAAGGGTCCCGGCATTCTGAAAATTGCAAAGGATATAACGGTTTCAGGAGAAGGAAGCATACTGCTTGAAACACCGACATCTTTGGCCGTAAAAACTCCAAACAACAGATCCTATGCATCTGCAGAGATGATAAGATCCCTTGATAATGAAAACCTGGAAGGCTATAACCGGATCACCGTCTGGGTAAAATTAGAAGCACCGGGATTTTATTCGGCTTTTGCAGGAGTGACATTGTACAACAATGGAAAGAAAATAACGCCCACACCGGGAAGGTTTGAAGGCCAGCATTATGTTACTGTTTATCCCGGTCAATGGCAGCAGATCATATGGGAAATTCCCGACTTGTATCGTGATAAGGTTTCAGGTATTTCAGTAAATATTATGCTGGGTGGTTCGCCTGACGGAGCGACTGATCGTTTTAAGCTTTATATCGATAAGCTGAGTATAGATGAGGTCATACCTGAAAAAAGCCGTGGATTTGATCTGGTAAGGAATTCGATGGCATATTGTCACAGCGGATATATAGCCGGAGCCAGGAAACAGGCACTGGTACAGAATTGTCAGGATACACGCTTTCAGGTTCTGAATGAAAAGGGACAGGTGGCTTTTGAGGGTACCGGCAAAAAGCTTGAAAACGGATTTTTGCTGTTGGATTTCAGCCCGCTGGATATTTCAGGCTTATATGCATTAAGAATTGGGGAGATTACTTCCGGGAAGTTCCCTATCGGCGAAAATGCCTGGTTGTCATTAGCCTGGCGCACACTCAATTTTTTCTATGCCGAGCGTTGCGGCTTTGATCAGCCAGGGATACACCAGGTCTGCCACAAGGATATTTTTTGTGTCCACCCCGATGGCAGACGCATTCCGGTCAACGGTGGCTGGCATGATGCGGCCGATCTTACCCAGGGTGTGGGTAATACTGCAAGAGCGATTATTTCAATGCTTGAATTGGCAAATAGTGCTAAAACCATGCATCCCCATCTGTATTCCCGCCTTTTGGAAGAAAGCCGTTGGGGACTTAACTGGCTGCTGGGCACACGGTTCGGTGACGGATATCGTGATGGTGGCATGATTGTGGGTATTTGGACGGATAATGTCATCGGCACTAAAGATGATATGGAAACAACTGCAACCAATGACCCATTTGACAACTTTATTTCGTCCATTGCAACTGCCCAGGCGGTACCTTTTTATGCATCCTCTGATCCTGTCTTCTCTGTCTGGTGTGAAAAAGCAGCAAAGGAAGATTATTTCTTTGCAACTGAAATGATGGGCCAGAAACTGAATCAGAAAAATGAAACGGAACTTTATTCAACTGCTACTATAGCTGCCATGCAACTCTTTCATCTCACCGGCAGGAAAGAATACCTGGACGATGCTGTTCACCATGCAAATGTAATTATGGAGTGCCAGCAACTCGAAAGACGCAATGACTGGAGTATACCCCTTCACGGATTCTTCTACGAATCACGGGATAAAAAACGCCCGCTGGAGTTTTTCCATCGCAGCAATGAAGAACTGATGATCCAGGCTCTTTGCATGTTACTCAAAAATGCACCGAAACATCCTGATTCACCACGCTGGATGGTTTCCTGCCAGGCGTACGCCGATTATATTCACGATATATCCAAAGCCATTGAACCTTATGAAATTTTACCTGCAGCTGTATATCAGCTCAATAATGCAGATTTCGGAGGGATCTACCATGAAGGAGCCCGGGTTGGCCTCCCCTCTATGGAAGAGTTCAATGCCCAGGTTAAAAATGGTATTCATCTGGGAAATGACTTCTACCTGCGTCGTTTCCCTGTAGCATATCAGTTCCGTGGCTTTCATGCAGTACTGATGGGCAAGGCCAAAGCTGCATTCCTGCTTTCTGATTTATTGAAAGACAATGAATTAAAAGATATCGCCACACGACAGCTGGAGTACATAGTGGGGTATAATCCCTTTGCCTTGAGTACGATCTATGGGGAGGGATATGACTATCCGAATCTGTACGGTGGCTACCTTGGCGATGTCGTAGGGGCCGTACCTGTAGGGATCGAGACTTTCGAAAATGAAGACAAGCCCTATTTCCCAATGCAGGTCAACGCAACCTACAAGGAGGTGTGGACCCACACAACAGCTTCAGTGATGTGGCTGCTATCCTGTCTGCTGGCCCGCTAGACGGACGGGATTTTATTGTCGTGCGCTCTCGTGCGGTCGTGCGGTCGTACGGTTTGAATATTTGTCTGGAATTCCTTGAATGGATCTTCACTAAAGGATATCTTTGAATAAAAAACGATGAATAATGTGTTAATTAAGACTTTTGCTCTGATCCTGATTTTAATATCCGCAACGCTGAAAGGACAAACTCAACCTCAAAAACCTGTCAGAATTGCTATTGCAGGAATGACTCATGATCATATCGGATTTATCCTTAATAAGAAAGATGAGCCGTACCTGAAGATTGTCGGAATATTTGAACCAAATCGCAAACTTGCAGAAAAATATGCCGGATCTTTTCATTTTGATACTGCCCTGATCTATAATAATCTTGAAATAATGCTGGACAAGGTAAAACCTGAAGCAGTAGTCGCTTTTGGTTCAATTTACGAGCACCTTGCTGTAGTTGAGGCTTGTGCGCCCAGGGGCATTCATGTTATGGTTGAAAAGCCACTTGCAACTTCAATGGAATATGCTGGAAAAATGCAGGATCTGGCCGCAAAATATCACATAAACCTCCTTACTGATTATGAAACCTCATGGTATCCTTCCACTGCTAAATCGTGGCAACTGGTGAATGACAGTAATTTTGTAGGGAGAATCAGGAGAGTCGTTATAAACGATGGACATAAGGGACCAAAAGAGATCGGATGCAGTAAAGAATTCCTGGAATGGCTTACCGATCCGATACAAAATGGTGGTGGAGCTATTGTTGACTTTGGTTGCTACGGGGCAAATCTGATGACTTATCTGACTCTGGGGCAGCAACCGGTTGCTGTCACGGCAATAACAAGGCAACTCAAACCAGAAACTTATCCAAAAGTTGATGATGATGCAACGATCATCATAACCTATCAGAACTGTAGCTGTGTTATCCAGGCATCCTGGAACTGGCCATTCGGCAGAAAGGATATGGAAATATATGGGGATAAAGGATACATTATAGCAAAGACTAGTGAAGAAATGCGTCTCAAAAACCATGAAAATCAGGATGAAACGTACAGGCGGGTAAGCTCTAAAGACATTTCGGTTTTTGAAGATCCGTTTGCTTATTTCGCAGGAGTTATCCGGGGAAAAATCACTATGACTGACTATGACCCTTATTCCCTTAAGAACAATATAATAGTGGTCAGGATCCTTGATGCTGCAAGGGAATCAGCCAGAACCGGAAAGACAGTTGAATTTCATTAATACTTTTATCAAAGCTCCAGGCAATGATTAAGAAATTATCCGATCAGAAACCTGATAATGCCGATTCCGGAAAATTATCATTTCTTATTGTCGGAGCTGATATAGCCGGGGGTATCACGACTGCCCTATGAAAAATGCCGGCATATTCTTCAGGTACAGCTGTGACAGCCAAAAAGGATATTGTCCTTCTTGCTGCAAATGAAAGGGATATAATCAGAAATAGAAGTAAACAGTGCAATAACTAAGCTCGTGAAGTTTTCCAGTCAGTGAGGATAGTTATCATTCTATTTTTCAACACTGAGGTACCTAAAATTATTTAGGTCAAAAATCTTTAATCATCTATTGTTTTTTTTCGGCCAATTGGTATTTTTGATAGGTCTACTTAAATCTGATAATGTAAAAATATGAAAAAAGGGAACGTTGCGCTGTTGCTCTTCTGGTTCATGCTGAATTCTATTCATACTTATAGTCAGGAAAAAATATATCTGTCTTCCGATCAATTTATTAATGAAGGAATTGAATTTCACAATAAGGGAGAATATGATACAGCAATAGCCTCTTATCAGAAAGTAAGTAAATGCGATCCGAATTATCAGATGGCGTGTTATGAAATGGCTTTGACCTACTATTATAAAGATAAATATGAAGAAGCGCTGTCAAAATGCAAAGAGGCCCTTTCGCTTAATTATGATAAGGCCTATTTATACAGTTTAATGGGAAGTATTCTGGATGAAATGGGAAGACAGGATGAGGGTATTGAGCTTCTGACTTCTGCCTTGAAAAAATGGCCATATAATCAGAATATATTATATAACCTGGCTGTATGCTACTTAAATACCGGCAGACCTCTTCAAGCTGAAGCGATACTGATAAAGAGCATATCTGTCAATCCTTATCATAACCGCACTCACCTGGCCCTCGCAAAGGCAAATTATATGATGGGGCGTATTGCACAATCATATCTTGCATACAATATGGTCCTGCTGCTTAACCCTTCAGTAAATAATATTGCAGCCTTTGAGGAAGCAATTTCTCAGAAACCCAAACTGAAAATTCAGGAATACAAATATCCATATTCAAAGGATGCCCGGTCAGCAAAATGGGACGAGATAAAGGACCTGCTCCAATCAGAACTGGCTTTTAGCAATGACTTTGATTATGCCTATGAATGTAATTATACGGTTGCCCGGCAATCGTTAATGTTATTTCGAAAGCTTAATTTCGATCCTTCCGATACCTCAATTTATAACAGGTTATATGTAAGATTGTTCTCAGACATTTATCAAAAAACAGGATTTGAAACTTACCTGTATTATATCCTGAAAAATATAAATAACAATAATGTAACCAAATGGTCTGATAAAAATCAGGATAAACTGAAAGCTTTTGTTAACTGGGCCCAATCTTTTATTAATCAAGGCAGATTATATTGTTTTTCATATCGGGATGAACAGAATTCAAAACAAACTTTTCATTATGATGAGGATGGAAATTTAGTTTCCATAGGGGAATTATCCGGAAAAAACGGTGATGTTAAAAATGGACCCTGGCTAATTACCGATAGTTATGGCAATATAAGTGAGAAAGGGGTTTATATAAGCAACAAGGCACAGGGAGAATGGCTGGTTTACTGGCCTGATGGCACTTTAAAGAATCGTCTTAATTTTACAGATGATCTGTTGGAAGGTAAAATTCAGACATTCCATCCGAATGGTGCTATCGACAGATCTTACGATACCAAATCGGGTAAAAAGAACGGTATTAACGAAAGTTATACACATTCCGGGTTTCTAATAAACAGAAACAGCTATACTGAGGATAATGCCGATGGTCCAGGAGTATATTATGATTATAATGAAGGCTTTACGCGCCATTATAATTACCTTAAAAATACACTCGAGAATGAATCCACAGAAACATGGCTGAATGGTAATCAAAAACAGCGCTGTTCCTATCACACGGGGATGCTTGATGGTGCTTATAGTTCATGGTATTCAAATGCAAGCAAAGAATCCGAAAGAAACTATAAAAATGACACCCTTATTGGAAATTATTCTGAATACTATCCAAATAATCAAAAAAGCAGGGAATATGAGTATAACACATCAGGAAGCCTGACCGGAAAAATAATTTCGTATAACAGAATGGGTAATATCACAAGTGTAGAAAATGAATATAAAGATGGCAAATTGACCGGAACCAGAACGGAATTTTTTCCCGATGGCACGAATCAAAGAATTCTGACATATCTGAATGATCATTTGCTGGAGATTTTATGTTTCGATGACAAAGGCAATCAGTTATACAAATCCAGTGACACCGACAGTAGTATATATTTCAAGTCCTTTTATGCTGACGGAATAATCAGCGCTGAAGGATTATTATTAAAGGATAAGCGTCAGGGGAAATGGAAATTCTACAATCCGCTTGGGATTATTACCGGGGAGTCGAATTACTCGAATGGCTTGTTTGAAGGACTTCAGTATAATTATTATGAAAATGGACAGGTTGAAAAAGAGTACGCCTGCCACGGAAATTATATTCTTGGTGAATACATGGAATATTATAGAAACGGGCATCTCAGGATGGAGGGTAATTATGACAGTACCGGCGTTGCAGGTAAATGGCTGTATTATTATAAAAATGATTCCCTGAGCAATATTCTTTTTTATAAAAACGGGAAAGCAAGCGGACGATCATCCTCATTTTATCCGACCGGGCAACTGAAAGCAGAAGAATTCTGTAATAATGACGGAAATTCTATCCGTAGGAAGGAATATGAAGCTGATGGATCAATTTTATCTGATAAGAGCTACGAATACGGTACCAATGCTCTTGAAATAAACTATCCAAACGGAAAACTGAAAGAGAAGAAAAATATAAGCGATAATGGAATAAACGGATTGTATGAGACATATTACCCTAATGGTAATTTGGCAACACAGATTGAATATTATCATAACTCAATAAACGGCTACTATAAGAAATGGGATTATATGGGAAATCTTGCTTACTCAATTCCATATATCCTGAATCAGGCCGAAGGGGAAGTCAAGTCGTACAAAAATAATATTCTCGATTATTCAGCTCATTATGAGCAGGACAAGCTGCAGGGAAAATCAACCGGGTATTATTACAATGGTCAGAAAGCACGTGAATTTAATTATGCTGATGACCAAAGAAACGGAAATGCTGATTTTTATTCACCTGAAGGAATCCTTATGTACAGTATAAGATATGTTGACAATACCATGAAAGCCTATTCGTATCAGGACAGATCAGGGAATATGATTCCTGAAGTTGCGATAACTGATACGACCGGTAAAATGATCACCTACTATTCAAATGGGAAAATTTCGGCTGTCATTTCACTCACAAGTGGACTTTATAATGGAAAATTTACTACATACTATTCATCGGGTTCCCTGCTACGGGAAGAAACTTTCAAATTTGGTGAAAACGAAGGATATGATAAGACTTATTACCCCAATAATAAACTCAGGGAACTGACAAATTATATTGCCGATGACCGTCAGGGATTGTATGAAATGTATTATGAAAACGGGAAAAAGGAAAAGTCCGGTCACTATATTATGGATAATGAGGACGGAGATTGGATAATATATAATCCCGATGGAAGCATAAAACAAAGACTTAAATATCGAAATGGGATTCTCTATGAAATTAAATAGAAACATTATTCCTGTTCATCTGCTTCTGCTATTTCTCATGATACCATGGTTGGGGGAAGTAAAGTGCCAGTCGCTGGCAGAACTTGAGAAATATTCACAGAAATATCCTGACAATGCAGTTATTCTTGCTTCACTCAGACAAGATATGGTTATTTTATTGCCTGACGGTAAACCCAAGCTTAATATAAGCAAATATAAAGAGTATATGGCTCTCAATGATAATGCAAATTACTTTGCAAATTCTAAAGAAACATTTGGGGCAATCCACATACTCAGGGATATTGAAGCATACAGCCTGGTGCCGGAAAAAGGAGGATATAAAAAGATCCCTGTAAAAAGTTTTAAAAGGACATCTGAGACCTCCAATTCCTCATTTTATGATGACATCTTTGCCCTTAATTTTACTTTCCCGTCTGTATTGAGAGGGACTAAAATGATTTCCAAAATTCTTACATCGTCTGATGATCCTTCATTTCCATATAAATTTTATTTCGGCGACTTACTTCCGGGTGATGAGTATATTTTTACTGTTACCTGCCCGGGAAATGTAGATATAAGGTATAAGGTCTTTGGAAGGGATACCTCCATAATCAATTTTTCAATGTCCCTAAAAGGTGGAAAAAAAGTCTATACCTGGCGTGCATCAAATCCTAAATCATACATCAGCGACCCTATTGCTCCTGCTGCCAGCTATTATATACCTCATATTATTGTTCAGGTCAGCAAATACAATTATAAGGGAAAAACAACAAGTGTAAATAATTCACTAGATGATCTCTACAAAATTGTTTACAAAAGAATCAGCAATATTAATTTTGCCGCTTCAGGAGAGATATTGGCTCTGACAGACTCAATCACCGGGGGAAAACAATCAAATAAGGAAAAAGTAAGAAAAATATTTACCTGGGTTCAGAGAAATATTAAATATGTAGCCTTCGAAGATGGGGAAAACGGGTTTGTCCCCCGCGAGGCCAGCCTGGTTCTGCAGAGAAAATACGGCGATTGCAAGGATAAAACAAGCCTGCTAGTAGCTATGATGAAATCTGAGGGCCTGAATTCCAGTTACGCCTGGATTGGAACACGTGATATCCCGTACAAATTTTCTGATTTTGCAACACGCAGCAATTTTAATCATATGATTGCTGTTTGGTGGGATAATAATAATAATCCTGTAATTCTTGACGGAACAACCCTTCATAATATGATCGAAGATATTCCCTCTTCAATTCAGGGGAAGGAATGCCTCATTGAGAAAGGTCCAGACAAGTATATGGTATATTCGATACCTGTAGCTTCACCCGAAAAAAACACTGTTTACGACTCTCTCACAGTTGAATTGAAGGGAGATACCCTGATAGGTACTGGTACAAGCATTATTAAGGGTGACATGCGTTCATATGTACTGGATCGCATTGATGGAAAAGAACTTGCCGGGTTGCCTGGAATAGTAAATAGACTGATGCCTAAAGCCAGTAATAAATTCATAATAGAATCGGTTAACCCAGTTGCCACGTCCGATTCTGATTCTACAATAAGATATGATTATAAATTTTATATGCCCGATTATCTGACTACCTATCATAATTCCGCATATTTAAACCTGAACCTGGATCGTTATCCGACCGGAACTAACCTTAATGATGACCGATGGATCCCTGTTGAACTCAGCAGTACCATTAAACATGTTTTTGTTTGTACATTTAAAATTCCCGACGGATACGAACTTCGTGATATTCCTAAAAATTCATCATATGAAGGTAAACTATTCAGTTTTCAACATTCATATAAATTAAACAAGGACGAATTAATGGTAAAAACAATTGTAACCCTGAATTTCCAGGTTATCGAAGATAATGATATGGCTCAATTTCGTGAAATGTTAAGCCAGCTTAATGGTGCTTACATAAAATCTCTACCAATATATAAAACAGCTACTCAATGAAGCAATACCTGTTACCTGCGTTATTACTTGTTTCATGCATATTATCCGGCCAGGAAACAAAATACGATAAGTATAACTGGGAATTGATCCCCGTAGTTCTTCAAAATGACACGGTTAAACCGGTTGACGGTGTCAGGTTCACTTTTGAAAGAATAATAAAGGAAGTGTATATCAACAAGGACAATAATTTTGAGGAAATAAATGTTTTTCACAGAAGAATAAAGGTTGAAACACATAATGCAATCGATAATTATAACAAAATCTATGTCCCTGTGAACGATGTAATTGAATTGCTTAATATTAAAGCCCGTTTCATCTCGTCAAGCGGAAAGATCACAGAAATGGGACAGGAAAACATTAAGGAAGTCAAGAATCTCGAAAATAAGGGTGATTTTAAAATATTTGCAATCGAGGGAATAGAAATCGGCGGTGAAATTGAGTATTTCTATACATTGCGAAACAAATTTCATGCCTTTCAATCTTTCAGAATGCAGGGAAAGGAGCCAAGGATGAATGTTGAGGTAATCTTTACCTGCCCTTCAAAGCTTGATTACTTTTTTAAAAGCTATAATGGGTTCCCCGATTTTACCTCAGTAAATGATGACGAAACCGGCAAAAGGAGTATGCAGGCAAGGGCAGATTATATCCCTGCAATTGCCGATGAAAAATATGCAAATTATAATGCTGATATGATGAGGTTTGAATTTACGCTGGCATATAATTCATACACCTCCGTGCTGAGAACATATTCATGGAGCAAAGTGGCCAATAAAGTATATGGCAGCATCTTTCCCCTGTCAAAAAGTGAGGCAACGGCAATTAGTGGCCTTGCAAAAAAGTTGGAAATCAGGAATGGTACAAGTGAGCAAAAAATCAGAACCGCTGAAAACTGGGTTAAAACAGAAATATCAGTTTCCGATGCTATCACAAAAGATCCTGGCCTTGATGAGTTAATTGAGTACAAACAAACTTCAAAATTTGGTGCTACAAGGCTGTTCGTTGCTCTTCTTACACAACTTGACATCCCTTTCGAACTTGTAATGACAAGCGATAAAACGGAACGAAAATTCGATCCCGATTTCAATGGATGGAACTTTCTGGACGACTATCTTATATATTTCCCTGATATCGATGAATATATTGTTCCCGATGACCCAAATATCCGTTTAGGTATAAATGCTTTCAATTATCAGGGAGAATATGGCTTGTTTCTTCATCCGGTTAAATACAATGAGAAACTCAGCTCTATGGCATACCGGATCAGGAAGCTGCCTGTCATGCCCTGTTCCCGAAGTAGTGATTCTCTGATTATAGATGTAGTTTGCGACATTAATCAATTGAAAACGGATGTGGTCATACACAGGGAATTGTCGGGCGCTCTTGGATTCAGTTTTCAGTCATTCTGGGAGGCTGTTCCGGAAGAGAGACGCAAGGATATAATAAGCGAAATTTTTGACATGGGTGATAAAAACACTAATATCCGATCTTATAGCGTTAACAACGGTTCCCGGACCGATATAGGAGTCAGACCAATAACTTTTAATGTGGATATGACTGCCAATTCGCTTATTGAATCTGCAGGAAATGATTTTATCCTTAACATAGGTAAAACAATCGGTACTCAATCGGAGATGTACCAGACTTCGGAAAGGAAATTGCCAATTGATATTGAATTTGCACATAGCTTCTACCGGAAGATTGAATTTAAAATTCCGCAAACTTATAAAGTGAGCAACCTGGATGATATAAATATGAAAGTGGAAATGACAGAAAATGGGAAGGTAAGTGCCTATTTCTCTTCCTGGTATGAACTTTCAGGCAATACCGTTTATATATTTTCAAAAGAGGTTTATCCCGAGTTGGAATATCCTGCAAGCAGTTTCAATTCATTCAGGAAAGTAATAAATGCCTCTGCGGATTTTAATAAAAGGAAGTTGATAATTACGCCTTTATAAAAAGCTTTATCTTTTCTGCAATCAGTCCAATCTCCATACTGATGGCTTCATCGCATTCTGAAGTATGGCTTTTTTCAGGCTTCTGTCTGTTTCAATCATGCCCGGAACCATTCAGATTCCCAATTTTTCCCTCCCTCAGTTTACGAAAAGATATCTTATCCTGCAAGCAGGCCCGGCACCTGCTTCATTATTGCGATTATCAGATAAGGGTGCGGCCAGGGTTCACAAAAGGAGAGTGCAACACAAAACAGAGTCTTGCTGTCAGATAGTCAAAGAAGATACAGGAACCAAAAAGAATCTTTAACAACTGACCAAATACTGATCAGACTGCGCTAATTATATATTTATAAAGCATTAACTTTAATTATTTAAAGCGGTTATGGAATTATCAGACTTCAATATGAAACCAGAACATTATATTCCATTTGATAAGGGATTCTTACTCGATCAGCAAATAGGGGAATGCACTTCAGATGAGAAGGAAGCCAGAGATTTTAAAAAGCTATTCGATATACTCGAACATTATTTTCACTACGAAGCATTTAACCTCATCCGCAGGCTGAAACAAAATTATGCATTTTTCGACCCTGATTTAATTCCGGAAGAAAGAGCAGCCTCTATTGACAAAAGTGAATTTTCAATTTTCAAAGAAACTCTTCTTAAAGTTCTTGAGCGAGGCAATTATATCCGTGTTGACCAGGAGACAATTGAGGAAGCTTTTAAAACTTCAGATCTGATAGGATTGAAACTGGCAATTGATTTTAACGATTTCAAAGAATATGGAATATACGTCAGAGGTCATCATAAAACAAGTGAAAAAGTAACCAGGTTCTTTATTTTCAAGAAAGAAATAGAATTTGAATACTATGATCGTGTAATGATTTATCTAAACTATAATGATGCAAAGTACTTTAGAAAAAAGAAGGTTAATTTAAGTAAGCTGCCATTTGATCCGGGATGTATTGTATTAAAAATCTTCAAACGCGTACCTAAAAACGATCTCGAAACCATATTCCCGAATGCAGTTCCGAAGATGTCGACAACAGATAAAATGCTATTTTGGGTGCCGGCCGTTGGTGGAGGCATTTCCTTATTAATTACCAAAGTAATTCCTGCCCTGATTGCAATGTATGCAGCTTACAAATCCGGAGAGTCATTAGATCTGTTAAATAGTAAAACTTCTCTTAATCAGGGATTGATAGCACTTGGATTATTGGGTGCTTACTTGTTCCGTCAATACAGCAGCTTCGTGAACAAGAAGATAAAATATTCAAAAATACTTTCTGATAGTCTATATTTTAAAAATCTGGGTAATAACAGCGGAGCATTTTATTCTTTATTAAACTCTTCGGAAGAAGAAGAAATAAAGGAGACAATTTTAGCATATGCGTTTTTAAGCAGGAGCGGGAATCCGTTAACTGCAGATGAGCTCGATAATCAAATTGAATTATGGTTTAAAACAAAGTTAAATACAGACCTCGATTTTGATATTAAAGACGCTTTATTTAAATTAAAAACCATTGGTCTTGGGATCGAAACAAATGGTAAATGGGAGGTCATCTCTCTAAACAATGCTCTTATCAGAATAGATGAAATATGGGATGGTGTTTTTGAGTATAACCAAAAATAGTCTAATCTGCCTGCAACTTTTTTCGATTCGGAGTACCCCAATCAAAAAACTCTCTGAATATCAATTAATTCAGAAGCACTCTTTTATCGCAGGAAGAATCGGGGGAAGACTTAATAATGTCTGACTAAGGAATTTGGCTCTAGTGATATTATTATATTCCATTATTTGTTATACATGATTAAAATATTGTCAAGTATAAAAATCACAATATAATTCTCATCTCTCTTACAGAGGCAAATGAATTCTTGCCGTCAGGAAAGCAAATGTCATATTTATTAACTGGAAGAGGGCCTGACATGTCTACCAAAAATTACCTCAGATTTACTTTTCAGAATATTTGGGATTTAGGTTATGTTAAAAATATGAAATATTAATCAATTGACATGACCGTATTTTTATACTACTCATTGACACATTATACAAATTGCCCTGATAACTTCAGTCTATCACTATACATAAAGGTATAAATTAATGACTTTGTTCCTTAATGGAATTTTATGCTAAAATAGTTACTTTTATAATTATGATAATCAACGATCAGCAACATACTGAGATTACATTTATAATTGAAATAAAAGGTCTGGTTCAGGGTGTCGGTTTTCGCCCGTTTATTTATCGTCTGGCAAAGAGTTATGACTTAAAGGGGTGGGTCGGGAACAGAAATGACGGAGTAGTTATTAAAATCAATTGTGAGACAACAATATTAGATCAATTTATAACTTCCGTCAAACGAACAGCACCTCCTGCATCAAAGATTGTATCTGTAGATTTCCGATCAACCGACAAGGAATATTTTGTCGATTTTCAGATTATCAAAAGCAGGAAAATCACCGACAAAATAACTGATATCAGCCCCGATATTGCTGTATGCGATGATTGCCTTGCTGATATGAAAACCCAGAAAAACAGGATCGATTACCCATTTATCAACTGTACCAAATGCGGTCCCCGATTTACAATTATCAGAGACCTCCCCTACGACAGGAACAAAACAACAATGAAGGAGTTTGAGATGTGTCCTGCTTGCGAGAGAGAATACTCTGATATTGAAGACAGACGCTTTCATGCGCAGCCTATTGCCTGTTCTGCATGCGGAC
>CAWBLL010000008.1:0-273844 GCA_963789465.1 uncultured Bacteroidales bacterium | reverse complement strand
ATACACCGAACTATCTGTCAACAGGAATAATTATGATATCAAATCCGTAATTTATTACGATCTTATTCTGAAATCGGTCCTGAACCAGCCTGTGGAATCGAACAATCTGATTAATAAATTCCGTGCACACTTCAGTAAATTCAGTGACACAGTAAATTACAATTTGGTTCAAACCGAATATTACAATAACCAGAAACTGCTTAATTATAAAAGAATGAAAGAATTAAGCAGGGATTTAATCGATAGATACAAACAATTTATTGATTCGGGCGATTTTGTCGAATTGAAGGATGACAATTATAAGTATGGGCTTTTAGAGAATGAACCACCAACCACAGTTATAAAGGAGACAGATACTAAAATTAAAGTTCTGAAAGATCTGGCAGGCTATAATTTGCTCCGTGTGAAAAGTAATAACGACTCGATTGTTAATATGATTTTCGATACGGGTGCGAATGTAAATGTAGTAAGCGAATCAACGGCCAAAAAATTAAATCTCAGAATACTTCCCGGGGCAGTTGTTTATGTAATGGGCTCAACAGGTACACGGAATGCCTCCAAAATTGCTATAGCCGATCAGGGATTTATCGAAAATATTGAATTTAAAAATGCAGAATTCATTGTTTTTGCCGATAGCCTGTTGTCCTTTGCCAATGGAAGATACAAAATCGATGGGGTAATTGGGTTTCCTTTAATCATGCGCTTCGAATCCATTCACTTTACCGATTCGCTGATTTATATTCCAAAAAATCCTGAACCTGAAACCAACATTCCCAACCTGTTTATTAAAGGCGATGATTATATAATAGATGTGACTTATAAAAATAAAAAGCTGCCGTTTTTCTTCGATACCGGGAATTCAAATACCAGTTTTTATAAAAACATGTATGATATAGATTCGATGAATTTCAAAGCGCTTAAGGACACAGTCTTTTCATATTCAAGTGTGGGCGGTACCATTACTGAAAAGGCTAAATTATTGCCAGAAATTAACCTGGATTGCGGATCGAAAAGTTTTGTTTTAAATAATACTTTTATTGCCCTTGACAAAAATATTTTAAACCCCGATCTATATGGCAATATAGGTAAAGATTTTATAAATCAGTATAAATCAATTACAATGTGTTTTAAGTTCGCCTATATTGATTTTGAGTAATTGAAATATCCCAATGATGCATTAACTAGAGAAATATGTTTTTATATTCTTGCTAATAAATAGAATATAACTGTTCTTTGTTTTTTTGATTTAATTTATGTGCCACTTCGCGGTACGATATATTTATACTAAACGCATAAATAGTAATTGTAATATTCAAATAAAGGCCTCTTCTCAAAGCAATAGAGCAAGGAACGGCATATGGTAAAACCTGGCATGCAAGTACCGGGCTTTTTTACCTGTGAAGTGTAAGGACGATTTCATATTTCTTTGAACATTATCAATACTGAAAATGTTTCTTCAAAAATTACACTCCAATGAAGACACTTACGCCGAAAGGCTACAATACATTAACTCCCTATATCACGATAAAGGGAGCAGGCAAGGCTATTGAATTCTATCAGAAGGTTTTTGGCGCCAGGGAAACCGGACGTATCAGTATGCCTGATGGAACCATTGGTCACTGCGAGTTACAGTTTGGCGATTCGAAATTAATGATGGCTGAGGAAAACGAGCGGTGGGGTAACGTCAGCCCCCTTAAACTGGGCGGATCAGCAGTCTGTCTCAGTCTCTACGTGGATAATGTTGACGCAGTATTTGAAACCGCAATCCGGGAAGGGGCGAAGGTATCCGGAGGAATGGAGCCAAAAGACCAGTTCTATGGCGACCGCACGGCCACCATCACCGACCCCTTCGGTCACATATGGACTATCATGACCCATATCGAGGACATCTCTTTCCAGGAGATGCAGAAACGTTCCGATGCTCTTTTCAAATGAATAAATTATTCTCATTTTGAGAAAAATTTGCCTGACTGAATTCCGGTCTGCCAGAAAGCATCCGGTAAAAGTCTGGTGTATCACAGACAGTTAAAAGCATTGCCTCAACGATCCCCTTCCTGTTCCCTTTTATGGCATAAGATTTGGATTCACTTCCTTATTATTAAAGGATGCTCTTTTTGATATTGTGCGGGAAAGTGGTTTTTAAAAGGAATTTTAAAGAGAACAACATTCTAAAAACTGACATCATGAGAACAAATTCATTCGGATACTGGAAAGATAAAAAGGAAAAACTTCTGAAGAAATATAAAAATCTTTCAGAAAAGGATTTACGTTTTGATCTGGGCAAGGAAAATGAGATGATTGGAATATTGGGTTACAAACTGGGAATATCAGAGCAGGAATTGCTGACCATCATAGTCACAATTTAAGGGTAGCTTGATATGATCTTGTCCTTTTCATTACTTTAAGAATGTCATGTACTGGCGGACATGACAATATTCCTCAACCATGGGGTTGCAGGGAGATTCATGAGATAATTTTCCTGTGATAGCCTGTCACAACTGATTTGTTCACGGGAAACGCAAGATTTATATAGTGCAACTTTCATTCATGACCTCTCCAGGCAACCCTTTGGTTTTTATTCGAATAAAAATCAAAATTTTATGAAGAGCAACATGGGATCTTAATGACCTTGTCATTGCATCCCGGATAAAATAGTCTGATTATCCGGGAATTTTTATATTTTTAAGTCATAACTGACAGCTATGGCTAAAACCCTTGGAATTCTTGCACCGGTCATTCTTTCGATCGTTATTTTTATCTTGAACGCCTTATTGCCTGGCAGGTGGGTGACCGGTTATGTGCATAAAAAATACTCCTCAGGGAGACTGCGATATCATCTTAACGGCATCAGGGTGTTTTTTGCACTGGTCCTGATATGGTTCCTGCTTGGACTTAATGATCTTGTGCCCTTTGACTGGCTTTACATTTACAGATGGTACGGGCTGACAGGAGCATTTGTCTCCGGACTTGTTTTTTCCCTGGCGGTCGTTATGGCATATCCTCCGGTGAAAAAATCCTTTGCTGCAGATCTTTTTTTTGGAAGAATAGAAAACCTGCAGTTCAGAGGCGGTCTAGTAGATTTAAAAATGTGGTTGTACCTGACAGGTGCAACACTGTTGGAGTTGAATGCACTGAGCTTTGCAAGTCACCATTGGATGTTGTATGGGGACAACTCCTCCGTGGGTGTCTTTCTTTCCACTGCACTACTTACATGGTTCCTGATTGATTATCTGATTTTCGAAGAGGTTCATCTGTACACATATGATCTTTTTGCCGAACGCATCGGATTCAAGCTGGGATGGGGATGTCTCGTCTTTTATCCATACTTTTATTCAATCTTCCTGTGGTCTACTGCCGATCTGCCTGATCCCGGGACCAGGGGATGGAAGTTAATGATATATGTCGCTATATTCCTTGCTGGATGGATTTTATCAAGGGGTGCCAATCTGCAGAAATTCCACTTCAAGAAAGATCCCCGGCGATCGTTCCTGGGAATTGTACCTGAGACAATTACAGATGGGAACCGTACAGTGCTTGTGAACGGGTTTTGGGGAGTCAGCAGGCATATTAACTACCTGGGAGAGGTTTTGATGGCCATAGGTATCATTCTTTGCACCGGGTATCCATCCCTGATCTGGCCATGGCTATACCCCTTATACTATGTTCTGCTGCTTGTTGCACGTCAGCTTGACGACGATAAGCGATGCGCTCTGAAGTATGGTGAGCTTTGGAAGACATACATGAAGAGAGTGCCGTACAGGATTATTCCTTATCTATATTAAGGATAAGGTAGAAAGTAGAAAGGTTAAAGTGCTCTTTACCTTAATCCGTGAGCACTGTGCCCCCCGTGCCCTGTGCCCCGTGCTCCGTGCCCCGTGCCCCGTGCCATTAAATTCTGTACATCTTGCGGGTGGTGTCTCCCATAATATTCACCGCCATCCTTCGTGGCAGGATGTTTTGCATGATAAATGAAGCTACCCTGTTGGCTCTTCCGGTGATCAGAGAGGGCTGTCTGCCCAGCTTCTTAAAACATTCCCGTGGAACTTCTTCAGGTTCAAGTACCCTCGGAGTAAAAATTCCGGTCTTTTCAGGATTGGAATTGTGGTAACCGGGAGTAGCTGTAGCGCCAGCGCAACAGGCAATGACATCCACACCCTTATCCTTCCATTCGTACCACAGGCTTTCTCCCAGTATCCTGTTGAAGGCTTTGGTTGCGGCATAGAGGGACAGATAGCCACTTCCCTGGAATCCTGCAAGGGAAGTCATCAGGATAAGGGCACCATTGCCCTTTGTAACCATTTTTTCTCCATATAACCTGGCCATATTCAGCGGAGATATCATGTTAACCGTCGCTGCACGGGAAATATTTTTCTGTGAATTATCAAGAAAAGGTCCGATAAATGACAGCGCAGCATTATAGACCAGCAAATTGATCTCCCTGCCAGCTAGTGAATTTTCAATCTTTTGAACAGCATCAGGTTCTGAGAGGTCGCAGGAGATACATGTCACGGTTACCATGTATTTTTTCTCCAGTGAATCGGCTAATTGTTGCAAAGGTATAATACGGCGGGCAATGAGCACCAGGTTCATTCCTTCTGCTGCCAGAAAAGTGGCAAAGGCTGCTCCGATCCCTTCAGAAGCCCCGGCAACAAGAGCTGTATTGCCATATTTTTGTTTCAAATTCATTATCAATAGATTAAATATTGATTTTAAATGTATTGAACGATCTCTCTGCCAGTTCAGCTTCTAATGTAAGGTTGCCGACAACGAATTTTTTCCTCGTTGCCTTACCGGAATTAAAATACTCGATAACAACAGAATTATGGTTCCTGAAGGCGAGGCAGTTTTCGTCCGAACTTTCGATCTTGTGTGAGCCAGGCCATATGAAATGGCTGAAATGTTTCATTAAAAAATATTCCGGATTATAGGTTACCGACCCGGTGTTTGAATTTATCGATATCATTGAATTTTGTTTCCATCCCCACTGGCTCTTTCCCGATTCGTTCAGAACCATATTCCAGTACATGTAAGCATTGGCCCCGTTATTGAAATAATGTTTCATCAGTCCGAAAGTATGCTCGGCTGCGTTCCAGTCGTTTGACCCATCGCCACATTCAGTCTCAGTCTGCATGAGCCTATACTCAGGATACTTTTTATGAACCAGAGGTATTGCATCCTTTCCTGCCCACTGGAATCCAACTCCCCTGATGTATTTTTTTGCATTCGGATCCATAAGTATGGCATCTACTCTTTCTATCTGCGGACGTTCGATGGTTCCCAGCCAGATTTCGGAAGCAATTCCGTCTTTTTGAAGTTCAGGGCCGAGGTATTTGCCAATAAAACCGGCAAGGGCAAGAGGCTCCCAGATGCAGGAAGGAAAATTCTGGCATGAATTCGGTTCATTCTGAACATGAACAGCATAGATCTTAATGCCTTCTTTAAAGTAAGCAGTGATAAATTTTGAAAAATATAATGCATAAGCAGCAAGGTAACGGTCCTCCATCCTGAACTCCGTATGCATCTCCTCCCCGGCTCCCTTTGCATCCAGGTCATTGACAGTATCTGGTCTGCAGGCATAGTTGTTATTGGTCTTCATCCATGATGGAGGGCACCAGGGTGAGGCCCACATCTTGAGTTCAGGGTTATACTTCATAGCGCTTTTTATATAGGGGATCAGCCGCTGTCTGTCTCTCTCTATTGAGAAATTTTTCATCCCAAAGTCATCCGGAGTTTCATCATAGCTGTACCAGTCGACAGCGTAATCATTCGCTCCAATTGGCATTCTGCAAATATTAAACCGGCATCCTGTGATGGTATCAAAAAGCGATTTCAGAATTTCCTCCTTAGCGGCAGCATCTGGCAGACCCAGGGCCTCCCATCCAAGTTCATTAAAGCATCCCCCGAATCCATCTATCTCCTGTTGTTGCCTGTCAGGAAACACCATTATTGCAGAATCAGATATACCTGACCTGTTTTTGACGATCAGGTGGTGGGTCTGCCATTGAGACACCGGAGTGCTTTCAATCCATTCTGCAGATTTATCATTATTACTGCAACCTGTTAATGTCAGGAGAATGGCTATAATTGATATATTTCTTCTATTCATTTCTCTCAATTCATGAATGTTTTTAATGTGAATCAGATTTGTATGGATTGTCAGCCGGGGATATTTGAGTCCTAAACAATCTCTTTTCAGTGCTTTTTCGTTTAATTCAAATTTAATATTTTTTTTGTTTCTGGTATAAATGCATGTCATATCATCATTCCTGCTGTTATTTAAATAATTATCTCATTCCGAAAATGTATTTTTGTGAATGAAAATTGATTGAGTGATGGGGAAATGTCAGGATGATAAGGAGAAACTATAAAATTATTGTTGGGGGTATCCTCGTAATCGCGGTATTGCCTGTCATTTTCATTTTAACTGTTTATTCAGGAGCATTCGGTCATCTTCAGACTAAAAAGGAACTGACAAGTTTCAGGAATGCTGTTGCCACACAGGTTTTGTCTTCAGATAATAGGCTGATTGGCAGGATATTCTATGAAAACAGAACAAATATCTCGTATAAGCAGATTCCTCAGTCACTTACAGATGCTTTGATCGCAACTGAAGATTCCCGGTTCTATGAGCATAAGGGTATTGATATACGCAGTCTCATGAGGGTTCTCCTGAAATCCGTAATACTTGGCAAACGTGAATCGGGTGGGGGCAGTACCATCTCACAGCAGCTGGCCAAGAACATGTTTGGCAGGAATAATTCAGGTTTTCTCTCTCTGGTGGTAAGTAAAACAAAGGAGGCCATACTCGCTCATCGTCTGGAAAAAACCTTCAGTAAGGACGAAATACTTACGCTTTACCTTAACACAGTCAGCTTTGGAGAAAATATCTACGGCATCGAAACAGCTTCCCTGTTATATTTCAATAAAGAGGTGGAATCCCTGAATACTGATGAATCCGCTGTACTGATAGGGATGCTTAAGGCTAACACGATCTACAATCCGCGTCTTCATCCGGAAAGTGCAGTTGCACGAAGGAATGTGGTATTAAAGCAGATGGAGAAATACCAGTATCTTACAGTATCCCAGGCAGATTCGCTCTGCAGCCTTCCTTTGAAGCTTAATTATAGCGACATTGTATCAGGAGGTCCCGCTGATTATTTTTTGGTTGGGGTAAAAAAGGATGCCGAACAGATCCTGAACGATATTAATTCCAAAAGTGGCAAAAAGTGGAATATTGAAGAAGACGGATTGATAATTACAACCACTTTGAATCTTACCCTTCAAACCTATGTACTGGAATCTTTTCGTGAACATCTGTCACTTATGCAGAAAAGACTCTGGAACCAATATAAGACTCCATCGGGTAAGAGAGAGGTTGAGCGGATTACCGGACAGATGCTGAAGGATCTGAACCTTAAAGGACGTGCCGGGGAATTAAATATAAGGCAGATCTTTGACTGGGATGGATCACATTCCGGTTCAATTTCAGTAGCTGACAGTATTAAACAGGCATTGCTGATACTACAGGCCGGCTTGCTAGCGATTGACCCTGTGAACGGTTACGTCAAAGCATGGGTTGGTGGCATTGATTTTAAAAGTCAGCCATATGATCAGATCTATGCACGCAGGCAAATGGCCTCTGCTTTCAAGCCAATCCTTTATGCTGAGGCATTTGAAGAAGGAATGGATCCATGTATGTATCTGGAAAATGATTCGATTGTTGTCACCACTGAAACCGGAGACTGGAGTCCTTCAAATTACGAGCACACTACCGGTGGAAAATATTCCCTTGCAGGTGCCCTCGCCATGTCAATGAATATTCCAACTTTCAATTTGTTCATGAAGGTAGGATTTAATAATCTTGATTCCATATGGAAGAAATTGGGTTTTTCCTTCCCTTTGGTCAACAACCCCTCACTGGCTCTTGGCACGGCAGAGGCCAGTATCTTTGAAACAGCCATTGCGTATTCCGCTTTTGCAAACGGAGGTTACAGGATCACTCCACAGATCATTTTGTCAATCAGAACACCTGCCGGAGAGCTCATCTACGAGAATAAGTTCAATACTGTGAAAGAAAGTGTCCTTAGCGAAAGATCATCCCTTCTGATCAGCGCAATATTGCAGAAAGCAGTCAGGGAGGGAACAGGTGCTTCGATGGGTAGCGTATATGGAATAAAATTTCCAATGGCAGGTAAAACAGGTACGTCACAGGATTATTCTGATGCCTGGTTTGCTGCCTTTAATCCGAAGCTGGTAATGGTTGCCAGGGTAGGAGCTTCGTCGAGGGCCATTCATTTTAATAATGGTTCCAATGGGTCAGGAAGTGCTCTTGCCCTGCCGCTTGTAGCATTGACTCTGAAAAAAGTGCAGGAAAATGATACTCTTGGTACACAATTTGAAACTTCTTTTCCTGAGCTGCCAACGGAGTTGAAAGGAGCACTTGATTGTCCTGATTTTAAGGAAAATAACCTGTTCGACAAATTCATGGATCTATTTCAGAAAAAGAAGATCACTCCGGATACAGACTTTAAAAAGGCTAAAAAGAAAAATAAAGGATTCTTCAGGAGATTATTCGGAAAGTAATCGTCTATGTTACAAAGCGGAAAATCCCGGTTCATTTAAATAAATATTAATGGTTACCGTTATAGTTCATAAGGTCTGGCTAATATTATTTATTGCGTGGGGATTGCCCCTTACTATTTACAGGAGCAGATTCCGGAAGATTGTCTACCAGACGGACCACTGGACGATCAATATCAAGCCATATTTTCTTAAAGAGATCAAAGCATTGTTTGGGAATATCTATCCCGGGAATATTGACTATATTAAATCCAGAAATTTTTACCGTATGTATCTCTCCGTTTATGTATTATTATTCAGTGTTTATACTTTCTTTAATTCAGGTCAGAGTATGAAAAAAGTTGAAGTCGGGGACACAGTTCCCAGTTTTACTTTACCTGATCAGAATGGAAACCTCTTTTCTATCGATTCATTAATTGGAAGGAAGAACCTGGTGATTTATTTCTACCCTAAAGATGACAGTCCGGGCTGTACAGCGGAAGCATGTTATTTTCGTGACGAACTTGATGTATTCCACAGTGCAGATGCCCGGGTAATAGGTATCAGCGGGCAATCCGTTGCCAGTCATAAAAGTTTTGCTGAAAAATACCATCTGGACTATATATTGCTGAGCGATGAAGGGGATCTTGTAAGGAAGACGTTTGGGGTGCCGGTTAATTTCTTCGGCCTTTTGCCTGGCAGGGTTACTTATATTGTGGATAAGTCAGGCAAAGTAGTCTATATCTATAATTCCCAGACACAGGCCAAACGCCATGTGGATGAGGCGTTGAGGATACTGAAAGGGATGAAATAGGCATCAGGATATGAGAACCGGGGAATAGGAGAAGGTAAGAGTGGAATCGATTTTGGATAGGCACCAGAATTAGATCAGTTCCGTTTGATTATAGTAAGATACAGATCCTCAACCTTCTTCCTTGCCCATGGAGTTTTCCTGAGAAATTTAAGGCTCGACTGAACACTGGGGTTATTTGTAAAGCATTTCACCCTGACGTGAGTGCTCAGCTGTTCCCAGCCGTAATAATCAACCAGGAACTTAACAATGAATTCAAGCGTTTTCCCGTGCAAAGGGTCGTTACTTACTTGACCGGGCATATTATTATTACCTGCTTATTTCCTTTAAGTATATTCCCAACTCTCTCTCTATCCCCTTTAAGCCTGCCAGCTCCCTCTGTGTGATCATGCTGAGAGAAAAGCCCTTATTACCGGCCCTGCCGGTACGACCGCTACGGTGGGTATAGTATTCCGGCTTTCCGGGGAGCTGATAATTGACTATGAAAGCAAGTTCCTTAACATCTATTCCTCTTGCAGCCAGATCGGTTGCAATAAGTATCTGAAGCTTGCTGTTCTTGAATGCCCTCATAACCTTATCACGTTCTTTTTGCAGCATGTCACCATGCAGAGCGTCGGCATTAATCTTTTTGGCCTGAAGTCTTTTTGTTACAGTCTGTGCCTCATCCTTTGTCCTGCAGAAGACAAGTCCCCGGCCTGCCCCCTGGCTCCTCAGGAATTCGAAGAGGACTTCGGGTTTCTCTTCACGGGTACAAATAAGGAATTTGTGATCTATATCCCTGTTTACGATATGATTTCTGTTCACCTCTATCTTCATGGACTGAGGCGACATATAGCTTGAGATTATTGTCTTTATCTCCTGTGGCATTGTGGCTGAGAACAGCCAGGTGTGCCGTTTCCCTGCAGTGAACTTCAGAATGCTGTCGAGTTCCTTTTTAAAACCCATGCTGAGCATCTCATCGGCTTCATCAAGGACTATTGTCCTGATGCATGAGAGGTCTATCGCCTTGCGCTCAAGCAGGTCAATGAGGCGTCCGGGAGTTGCCACCACTATATGTGTCGGACGTCTTAAGGAACGAATCTGTTCATCGATATGTGCACCTCCACATACCGATTCAATGAAGATTTTTTTCGGGATATGCTTAGTGAATTTAAACAGCTGTTTTGCAATCTGTTGCCCAAGCTCGCGGGTGGGAGATAATATGAGCGCCTGCACATCGGGCCTGTCGCTGTTTATGTTGTGCAATAACGGCAGACCGTATGCAGCCGTTTTGCCTGTTCCTGTCTGAGCCTGGCCGATAAAATCGGTTCCTTTTTCAATTAAGAACGGAATAGCTTTTTCCTGTATTTCGGTAGGATTGATTATGTTTATTTCCTCAAGCGCTTTTATATACGCAGGGGAGATGCCTAATTCGGAGAATGTTTTCAAATATCATTTTATTAATGGATTACAAAGATAGGCTAAAAACCGGGTAAAAAAATTAAACTCCTCTGCACAAAGCACTATGGTCCTTCATGGTCATCCATAGTCATTAATTGTCATTCGGTTGTCATTCAATTGCTTTGCCCTCCGTAGTATAACACAGGTGGGTCATTCGGTGCCTGGTGACGGCTCAACCGGGTGACAATAAATGACACACGCAGTGCCAATGACCATAAATGACAGCGCAGCGAATGACTCCTGATAGGAAAATGACAATCGCATGACATCGCTGGCCCAAAAATGGATTCTGCATAGAGTGCATTCGGCACACTTTATTTATCTTCGCAGGTAATGACTGAGCTTTTTAAAATATTCAAACTGACGGAAGAGCGTGCGGCAGAAATTGCAGCAATGCCCGATGAGCCTCATTTTCATGATTTTGAGGAATTGCTTGTCGGTATGGAAGGGGCATTGGAACATTTTATTGATTTCAGGAAGGAAGACTTTGATGCGCCCTATGTCAGTTTTGTGACAAAGGGTAAAGTCCATCGCGTAATCCCCAGACTGAAGAATAACAAATGCAAGGTATGGGTCATTCGTTTCAGGAGCGAATTTATTCCGGAAACTACATTCCAGCTCTATTCATATTATCACGATCAGGCTAACATAGTAATGAAGGAGGGTGAATGTTTCAACCGTATCCCAGTATTATGCGAAATGATGTTTGGTGAAATAACTCAGGCTGAACCCGATTTTGGCGTGATCCGTCAGTTATTGGGTACCGTGTTCACAGTCATTGAATCGGAAAGACGAAAACTGAATCCGCAGGATCCTAATATTCAGAAGACGCAGAACATTACCTTTAAGAATTTTCTGTTAATACTGGAAGAAAATTTCCGCAGGCCTCTCGGAGTTGAATTCTATGCTGAAAAATTATTTATGACCTCAAGAAACCTGAATCTTATCTGCCATAATATTTTGCAGCAAAGCGTCACGGAAATAATAGAAACGAGAAAGCTTATTGAAGCCAAGAATCTTTTAATCAGTACAGACAAGACAATTTCTGAAATAAGCTTTGAATTAGGCTTTAACGAGAAGTCATACTTTACAAATGTTTTCAGGAAAAAATCCGGCCAGCCACCTTCCGAATTCCGGGAGGAGATGAAAAAGCTCATTTCCTGATATCACAACACTATTACCAAATACTGTTACCTGTGACCTGTTTGACGGCAGTATCTTTACATCGTCAAATTAGAAAATCGGGTATAAATATTAATTAATAATTCAAATGGAAACTTTAACAGCAAAAAAAGAAAAAACAAAATGGGTTCTTGACCTTTCGCACAGCGAACTTAATTTCAAGGTAAAACACCTGATGATCTCAAACGTAAAAGGTGAATTCAGGAAATTTGAAGCAGAAGTTGACGGAGAAGATTTTGCAAGCTCCGGCATTCATGTAACAATTGATGCATCTTCAATTTTCACAAATGATGATGCCAGGGATGCCCATTTAAAAAGTGCAGATTTTTTCGACGTTGAAAAATACAGGGAGATTGGGTTTAAATCAACATCGTTCAAAAAAACTGATAATGAAAATTACAAGCTCACGGGTCAGCTTGAAATGAGAGGCGTAACCAGGACGGTTGAGCTCGATGTGGAATTCGGCGGCACCAACAAAGATCCCTGGGGAAATGAGAAAGCAGCCTTTTCACTTAGTGGGAGAATCAATCGCAAAGACTGGGGCTTAAACTGGAATGCAGCACTGGAAACTGGAGGTGTACTGGTGAGTGATGAAGTCCTTATCAGCGGCGACATACAGCTGGTAAAAAAGTGAGAAGAATGAAATATGATCTTAAATGAAATTACCGGCTGCCGTATGTTGTTTTTTACCCCCCGGTCCCCGGGGGGGATATGGAATTATCTGATACCACCTTTAGTTAGCGTCTCGATTGTTATTGGGAGTTATTGGGATAGGGGTATACATGATGGAGAGAACTTTATAGAGACACTTTAAATAATGTCAGTAGTGAAACTGAATGAACTAAATAAAATGACAAAGCCCTTTAAAAGCACGGAGAAAATGCCTGTGCTGTTTTTGGGTCATGGCAGCCCGATGAATGCCATAGAAGAGAATGAGTTTGTCGAAGGATTCAGGATCATCGGCAGCACACTTCCAAAACCGAAAGCAGTTTTATGTGTGTCGGCTCACTGGGAAACAAGGGGAACTTTTGTAACTGCCATGGAAGAACCTAGAACCATTCACGACTTTGGTGGTTTCCCCTGTGCCTTATTTGAGGTACAGTATCCGGCTCCGGGTAGTCCTGAACTTGCGCAGGAAGCAAAAGAACTTGTCAAAAAAACTGATGTGGGATTGGATCAAAAATGGGGTCTTGACCATGGTGCATGGAGTGTGATAAAACATCTCTATCCCGGTGCTGATGTACCTGTTATTGAGATGAGCCTGGACTATTATCAGACGCCTCAGAATCATTATGAGCTTGCAGGAGAGTTGAAATCACTCCGGGGAAAAGGGGTGCTCATTATAGGAAGCGGGAACATGGTTCATAATCTGGGATTAGTAGCCTGGGACAAATTAAACAGCACATATGGTTATGACTGGGCCCTGGAAGCAAGTGCCAAAATGAAAAAATTCATACTGAACGGAGACCATAAATCGCTTATAAATTACAAATCTCAGGGTAGAGAATTTGAACTTTCAATTCCAACACCCGAGCATTATTTGCCTCTTTTGTATGCTCTGGCATTGAAAGACGAAAATGAAAAAATATCTTTATTCAATGACAGCCCTGTTGCTGGCGCTCTTACCATGACATCGGTCATTATTGATAAGGCATAATCAATAGTCATTAAATGCCTGATGACGGCGCAGCCGCGTGACCATAAATGACGCACGAAGTGCAAATCACAATAAATGACCATAAATGACGCGAAGCAAATGACTACTTCCTGATACAACGAACCGACTGTCCCCGCTGTTTCGGAGTACTGCTGCTTGTAAGGCTGCTGCCCTGTCCGATGTAGTGGTCTGTGGCGGTGGCAGTATTGTTTTCTGATGTGCTCCACCAGGTAGCGATACTACCGAAGTTTTTAAATAATCCATTCTCGATACGATAGCCTCCCGGGAGAGCTCCAAAGCCGCTTTCATTGGTTCCATGGTAACCCTCAGTCCATCCGCTTGTGGTTTTCATTTTTGCGCCTGACACAGCCAGCCCTCCCAGTGAACGGGACAGCTCTGCCCAATCTGCTTCACTTGCCAGTGACCAGCCGGCAGGAGCTAGTTCTCTTGGGTCATTCACGGCATACCAGTTATACAACTTACCGTATTTCTCACCCTTCGACGGGTCATTGTTATAGTAACACCAGGCAGGTTTTCCCGATTTCCCGGC
Source organism: uncultured Bacteroidales bacterium (assembly GCA_963789465.1). Classification (GTDB taxonomy): domain Bacteria; phylum Bacteroidota; class Bacteroidia; order Bacteroidales; family VadinHA17; genus LD21. The sequence goes on along the minus strand of CAWBLL010000008.1, from coordinate 259,645 downwards.
GGCGACCCACTCATCATACGATTTTGCCTCAGGTATTGTATCGCCATTGCGGAAAGTACTTACATTAAGATTGGCCACTGCCCAGTTTTGAGAGCCAATGGTGACAACAGAGGGATCTTTCTTTTTGGCTGGTTCGGTCTTTACAGTAGTTGTGGTTGTCTTTGGTTTTGTGGCTGGGGTCTTTGGCTTTGTGGTAGTTGTCTTTGGCTTTGTTGTTGTGGTCTTTGGTTTTGTTGTTGTGGTCTTTGGTTTTGTAGTTGTGGTTTTAGGTTTTGTCTGGGTTGACTTCGAGGTAGTTGTAGTTGATTTTGGTTTGGTTTGAGTTGTTGTAGGTTTTGGGGTTTCCTGGCCGAAAGTGATACTACCCGTGATATTTTCTAAACAAAATAGAAATATTAAAATGCCGGTTGTTCTTAAAATCTTTTTTGCCTTTTCCATTTCCGTATGTTTTATAATATTGTAAATATCTTATTTTGTGCAAGTATCATTGTCCCGACAGATAGAATCAATTGTACCATTGCGTTCAAATGATATTATTAAACACAAAGAACCCAAAGGGTTTAACAAAGGTTCACAAAGAAGGGCGATTATCTGAACAGCTTTTTCTGTTTTTGTTTTAACTGGCTATCAGAAAGAAAACGTCATTGGCAAGACTTTATTATTCAACATATGAGAAGGGTTTCAGGCATGTCGCTTCTGAAAAGAAATTTAATCAGAAATATACCTCAGAGAATATATTTTCTTCAGGAATACCCTTGTCTCTTAAAATATGCCAGGCCTCATAGATCATATTGCCATTTCCGCAAACATAGAAGAGCATGTTGTGGTTCACCGGGAAACCAGGCAATATAGTTGTGATCCTTCCTTTATGGCCGCCGCTGATCTCTTTGGACGTACATAAAATATACCTCCGGATTTCATAATCGTCTCTTTCGTATGCCTCATTTTGATACCGGACTCCATGAATAAGGATATAGTCAATACCGGGATAAGACCTGATAAAACTGTGAAACGGGGAAATACCGGTTCCTGTAGCAATGAAAAGCATTTTCCTGGAGTACATGTCATATGTTTCCAGTCCGAATGATCCAAAGGGTCCGTTAACCTGCAATAGCTGACCCGGTTTACACTCTTTTAACCTTGGAGAAAGATTGCCGTCAGGAACTTCCCTTACCAGTATCTCAAGGTAATCATCCTTTTCACCGCTGTAGACTGAATATTCACGCTGGTCGAGTTCGCCCTGCAAACCAACAATAATATGTTGTCCTGCCCTAAACCCCATATTTCCACGTTCTAACCTCAGAACAAATGTTTCATCCGTTAAAAACCGTATTTGCGTGATTTTATGTAAGTCAGTGGAAACCGCAGGATCCGGTTCTTGCTCTTCTAAATACATGTTAAAATTATTCCGGCCAAGCCTGAGGAAACTAACAACGGTATTATCTGATTGTTCAACCCCGAAAGAACTCATCCGATATTTTGATAGTCCACCCATACGAACCGGGTTTAGTTATACCTGTAAATTCTGACAGATGAATTCCTGATTGAATTATAATTATCGTACTTTTATTATCGCATACCTCTTTTAGAATTTTTACACTCCTTACCTATGAAAATCATGATAAGAAAATCCGGCTTAACATTATTGCTTTTTATCTTCCTGCTCAGCGGATGCAAAAAAGAACAGGCTATAACGTCGCTTCCCAGGGGTGTTCCTGAAGCTGAAGGAGTTTCTTCACAAGGTATCATAGATTTTCTGGATGCAGCATCAAAAAGCAGGAACGAATTTCACAGTATAATTTTTCTAAGGCATGGTAAAGTAATTGCGGAAGGATGGTGGAATCCCTACGGACCGGATCTCAGGCATACGCTTTATTCAACAAGCAAGAGTTTTACTGCTACTGCTGTAGGTTTGGCCATCAGTAATAAACTTCTGTCGGTCGATGATAAAGTCATCTCTTTCTTCCCTGATGAATTACCGGATACTGTCAGCCCGTATCTGTCGGAGCTAAGGGTGAAAGATTTGCTTACGATGTCGGCAGGACAGGATCCGGAACCCTTAGCTGACATTGTAACCAATCACGATAACTGGGTAAAGGCATTCCTGGCATTGCCAATTATTCATGAGCCAGGTACAAAGTTTCTTTACAATACGATGGCAACATATATGTTATCCGCCATTGTGCAAAAAGTGACCGGAGAAAAGGTGATTGATTTTCTTAAGCCCCGGTTGTTCGATCCTCTGGCAATAGAGGGAGAAGATTGGGAAGTTGATCCACGCGGAATAAACACAGGAGGCTGGGGCCTGAGGTTGAAAACAGAAGATATGGCCAAATTTGGCCAGCTCTTTCTACAGAAGGGTAAATGGAACGGGAAACGGGTATTGCCTGCTGCATGGGTAGAGGAGGCTTCGACAAAGAAGATCGATCAGAATCCAGATACACCCCAGGCAGTCAGGGATTCCAGCGACTGGCTGCAGGGCTATTGTTATCAGATGTGGCGTTGCCGCCATGATGCCTACCGGGCTGACGGAGCCTATGGACAATACATCATTATGATGCCTGAAAAGGATGCCGTAATTGCCGTTACTTCAGAAACCATGGATATGCAGTTGGAATTGAACCTGATATGGAAATATTTACTGCCTTCTATTAAGGGAGATAAACTGCCTGAAAATAGTGCGCTTGAGGCAACATTGAAACAAAAATTATCTTCACTGGCACTTCCTGTGCCGGCAGCAGGATATGCTTCTCCAATTATTGCACAGCTCTCAGGCAAAACCTTTGTGATGGATCCTAATGACAAGCATATTGAAACCATTAACTTACAGTTTACGGATGCTGCCTGCAATGTTTCATTGGTGATTGATTCCAAAGGCTATAATTTCTTATTAGGATCCGGAAAGTGGATCACCGGGGAGACGGCTCTCCCGGGACCCGATTTATTGTTTGCTGCCAGGGCTCATTTCGTAGGCCTTCCGCCTGCCCGGATAGCCGGGAGTTTCGGCTGGAAGGATGAAAATACCCTTGAAATTGTACTGCGTTATATAGAAAGTCCTCATACGGAGACACTCACCTGCCAGTTTGACGGCAAAAATGTAATGGTTGGCTTTCATAACAGCTTTGAACCGAATCAAAATCTCCATGAAATAAAGGGCGTTGTGAAGGATTAAGGTAATTCACTTTAACTGAAGCTGCGGTATATTGAAAGTCCGCATACGGAAATCATCACTTGCCGGTTCAATGGTAAAAATGTTACGATCGGCTTTCATTACAGCTATGATCCTGATCATAATCCGCCTGAAATAAAGGGTGTTGTGAAGGATTAAGCAAAATATGCCATACTGACGCTTTGGTTCGATGTCAGTTGAAAAAGGCAGGAACCATCAATGAATTATTATAAACCAGTAAATTGTCCGCCCTATGATAAAGATAAATTCAGCTATGTCTGACAATCGTTCCTCCAGATCTTTAAAGTTAAAATCCTTGCTTCTTTATGATGGTCTTCATCTTAACAGGATTTCTATTTAATAAATCTTTCGGGCAGAAAATTAGCCATGGGTGATAATCCGGGAAGCATAACCAGTAGTTCTGCATCCGCTGCCAGTGTTCCAACTTACGCAATTACACTTTCCGACAGCGTGAACCAGCCGATTACCGGATGGGGATGCTTCCCGGGTTTTGTGGACTGGGGAGCAAGGATAGGATTCGATAAGTCTTTGCAGAAAGCCATTTATGGTGATCTGGGAATGACAGTAGTAAGGGTTAAAATTTATCCTGATTATTGTAATCTGGATGGTTCGCTCAACACAAAGGAAATTGACAAAAATCTGGCTAAACAGATTGAAACGATGAAGAGTTACGGTCTGACAAAATGGATTATCACCACATGGTCGCCACCACCCTTCATGAAAACATTTAATGACACTTTAGGCATTATAAAAGGTCAGCCCAACCATCTGAAGCCTGAATTCGAAGATGCTTTTGTTCAGTTTTACGTGAAGGTGCTCGTTTATCTCCGTGATGTTAAAAAGCTTGGCATACCAGTATATGCAACTGTCCAGAACGAACCCGATTACGCTGCCATCTGGGACGGGTGCCCTTACGAACCGGAGCAATGGCGTAGAGTGACGAAAGAAACTTCGCAGGGAACTTGATGGACAAAATCTCACTAAAGTCAGGATTCATGGACCCGATCACAATCATTATACTATAGGCAAATTTCTTGGAGCCAATCTTTCTGAATTAAGATCCGACCCGGAACTCCTGAAGGCAATGGACGGGATAGCATTTCATTCATATGACGAGGGGACACAATCAGGAGGCAAGTCTGCAGTTGAGGCACGCGATCTGATCAGGAAGTTCAAATATGAACTTAAAAAGGGTAATGAGATCTGGCAGACGGAAAATTGTACCGTCAAACCGGAAGATCTTACTGTTGGAGCCATACGGCAGCTTGAGATCCATGATGAGGGATATTGGCTACCTTGAAGCGAACTGTTATATTTACTGGCTCGGCGCAAGCAATAATAAAAGATTTGATGGCGAGGAACTCATTTTTGATGATACAAAGACAAAGCTTTATTTCGTTTTTCAGAAGCTCTGGAAAACTGTTGTCCCGGGTAGCTTTTCTGTCAGGAATTTTTCCGGCAATGATGATCCTGATCTTTCATCTTTCGGTCCCGATCCGATGGACATGCTGGCGTTTATCAGTAACAGTAAAACAGTTGTCCTTCTCACCAATCCTGAAATGGGACCAAGAAACCTGACAATAAAGGGGCTTTCCGGGACCAAAGCAGAGCTGTTCCGCACTTCTGAATCAGAAGATATGGCCAATGTTGGATCTCAGGCTATTGTCAGGAATGAGACAACTGTTTTTCTGCCAGCCGGATCGGTATTGATTGTGGAAACCGATGGGGCAGATAGGTAAAAACCAGTCTGCCGGAGCATTGAGCCCTGAGTAGTAAGCCCTTCAATATCTCTTCTGCAGCTAGTCTTTATACATATCTATTTAATGTTTTGAATACGTACAACACATAATACGCTGAAAAATCATAAACGGGGATTGCATGAGAAGCATGAGATTCCGTATTGTTAGCAGGGGTTTGAGATTAACAAAAGGCTTATGATTTGCTCAAATAACAATTTATATGCTTTTTGCAGTGAATAATTGAAGCATTAAAAATTTGATCTTTTTCTTGTATTCTATCTCTTTTTAATTTCTTAACTTGTAGTGATAATTACCTGATCTTTAACTAAAAATCTTAAAAATGAGAATCCTTGTTGCCGGAGCTGTTTTATTAGTGATATGGTGCATCTTTTCTGCCTGGTTATACAATGATAAGCTTTTGCCTGTCTTGAAGAAACCCCCACAGGTGCAGGCAATTTCTGAAACACAATCAAGTAGTTCGGATTCTTTAATGAAAATTAAGGCATCAATGCCAAAGACACTTAAGATCTACTTTGATTTTGATAAGTCAAAATTCACGTCCGATCAGCAAACTGACAATAGTATTTCGTCTTTTAAAGCATGGTTCGATAAATACCCGGGGGCCACATTATCTGTAGTTGGACATACAGATCTGGTCGGAACAGAGGACTATAACTATAATCTTGGACTTGAAAGAGCTAAGGAGGTCGGGAAATATCTTGAAAATCAGGGAATAAATGCCAGCAGAATGATTATAAGTTCAAAAGGTGAAACCGAGCCGGCTGCAGACTATTTAACCAAAGAGGGAAGAGCAGAGAACAGAAGAACAGAAATTTCAATAAAAATACAATAATATGACACAATTATTTTTACAACTCGCGCAATCTGTTACAGGAAATGTAATTACCATTGTGGCTTTGGAACTTGCCGCAGCAATCATTGGATTTATAATTGCCTGGTTCTATGCCAGGTCAGTTTATACTCCGGTAATAAAGGGTCTGGAAGATGATAAGACCAGCTTGAATAACCAGATAGAAAAATTAAGGAGTCAGATAGGTAAACTTAATGAACAGGTTACTGGCCTGGATGAAAAAATAAAAAAACTTACTGAGGACCTGACTTCCAAAGCTGAGGAAATAAAAAAATTGGAAGCTGAAGCAATTCCTGTTGGGAAATATGTGATCAGTAAAGCCAGGAGCGGTGAAAACTATTTTAACCTTAAGGCAACAAATGGTCAGATAATTCTTACTAGCGTAATGTATCCTACCATGACGGATTGTTCGAACGGGATTTTAGCCACTCAGGGAAATTGCCTTGATGACAATATGTTTGACCGTAAAATATCCTCGAATAATAAGCACTTTTTTAATCTTAAAGCACCGGATGGCAGCATCGTAGGGAAAAGCGAAATATATGAGTCCCAGGCTAACATGGAGAAAGGTATAGCTTCTGTTAAACGAAACGGGATCAGTACAAATATTGTTGAAGAATAGAGTTCACAAAGAAATACTCTGTTGAATTCCAGAAAACTTATTAATAATTTTAATGTTATTCAGGGAAGGGTTAAATGCATAACCTTTATCCTGTAATTTACTAATGCTTTATTTATGAAATGGAAAGGCAGACAAGGAAGCGGAAATATTGAGGACCGCAGAGGAATGAGCACAGGTCGCATGATAACCGGCGGCGGAATAGGAACAGTTATTATTCTTTTAATAGTTCTTTTGCTCGGAGGTGACCCTGTCAAACTACTTGACAGCATGCAGCAGGCCACAACCTCCCGGGGAACAGAGCAGGTAACTGCATCAAACGAAGAAGATGAAATGGCTCAATTTGTTTCAGTAGTACTGAAGGACACTGAAACAGTATGGGGTAAGATTTTTGAGGAATCCGGTGCAACATACCGCCAGCCAAAACTGGTACTGTTCAGAGATCAGGTTCATTCAGCCTGTGGTTTGGCCAGTGCTGCCAGCGGACCTTTCTACTGTCCGGGAGACGAAAAAGTTTATATTGACCTGAGCTTTTGTGATCAGCTGAGGACTAAGTTCGGCGCCAATGGTGATTTTGCGGTAGCATATGTTATTGCACATGAAGTAGGACATCATGTTCAAAAACTGCTCGGGATCCTGGAAAAGGTTGATGCACAGCGTTCAGGGGCAAGCCAGAAAAAGGCTAATCAATTAACCGTCAGACTGGAGCTTCAGGCTGATTTTCTTTCAGGCATGTGGGCGCACTACGCTCAGGAGATGCTGAACACTCTGGAAACAGGTGATGTGGAAGAAGCTATGAACGCAGCTGCTGCTGTAGGCGATGACAACCTGCAGATGAAATATCAGGGAAGGGTAGTACCGGATGCTTTTACACACGGAACATCAGCCCAACGTAAGAAATGGTTCCTTAAGGGTTGGAAAACAGGAGACCTGGATGAAGGGGACACCTTCAAAGCAGGAGCTATTTAATATCTTGCAGAAATTATCAGACTAAAAATTAATTGCCCTAATAACCAAATAATGAAAAAGATCCTCACGCTGCTTTTTTTAACTGTCTTTTTATTAAAAACCTTCGGCCAGGAAAATCCCCTGTGGTTGCGTTATCCGGCAATATCGCCGGATGGAAAAACTATCCTTTTCTCATTCAAGGGAGACATTTATTCAGTTCCTTCCGCCGGAGGAGAGGCGGTACCGCTTACATTAAGTGAATCGTATGAATATTCTCCTGTCTGGAGCCATGACGGAAAAAGTATAGCTTTTGCGTCCGACAGATATGGTAACTTCGATGTGTATGTAATGCCATCCGGTGGCGGAGAGGCAAGACGCCTGACTTTTCATTCCGGCAATGAAATTCCGTCCACTTTTACTGCAGACGACAAGGACATATATTTCTCTGCATTCAGACAGGATCTGGCAACAAATGTGCAATTCCCGATATCACTGCTGACAGAGCTCTACAGCGTTCCTGTAAATGGCGGAAGAGTCTCACAGGTTCTGACGACCCCTGCCCTTAATGCAACCATCAACGCCAATGGTGACAAAATCGTGTATGATGATTTAAAAGGGTATGAAAATCTCTGGAGGAAACATCATACTTCATCTATAACACATGATATATGGGTTTACGATCTTAAAAATGAAAAATACAATCAGCTTACTCAATTCCCAGGAGAGGATAGAAACCCTGTTTTCAGCTCAGATGATAATGAATTCTTTTACCTTAGCGAGCAGAACGGATCATTTAATGTATTTAAAAGTACTTTGGCAGATCCTTCCAATATGCAGGCAATGACCAGCTTTTCCAAAAATCCGGTCAGGTTTCTGACTATTTCAAAGTCCAATACCCTTTGCTTCGGTTTTGACGGAGGGATTTACACATTGAGACCTGGGGCTGAACCTCAGAAGATAAGTATAAAAATATCGAATGATGGACATGGCTCCGTGAATAAAGCCGTACAGGCAAATGAAAAAATAACCGAGGCTAAGCTTTCTCCATCAGGCAAAGAATTTGCCTTTGTGTTTCGAGGAGAAATATTTGTTACCAGCACTGAAGGAGGAATCACAAAACGAATCACCAATACCCCATGGCAGGAAAGAAGCATTGATTTCAGTCCTGATGGTCGTTCTCTTGTCTATGCTGCTGAAAGAGACAACAGCTGGAATGTTTACATTACCTCAATCGCCGGAAAAGATGAGCCATATTTCTATGCCTCGACTCTGCTGAAGGAAGAGCCGGTAATAACAACACCTGCTGAAGAGTACCAGCCAGCCTTTTCTCCTGACGGCAAAGAGGTTGCATACCTGGAGAACAGGGTAACCCTCAAGGTTATCAACCTGGAATCAAAGCAGGTACGGACGATAATGCCTGCCGATAAGAACTATTCATATGCTGATGGTGATCAGTATTACACCTGGTCTCCTGACGGGAAGTGGTTCCTTGTACAGTTCGGATACCCTGAACGTGTAATGTCACCAGAAGTCGGACTTGTAGCCTCTGACGGGAAGAGCGGGATCCACAATCTTACGCTCAGCGGATACGATGATTTTCAGCCTAAATGGGTGATGGATGGCAAGGTAATGATCTGGGGATCAGATCTGGAAGGCCCTCGTCAGCAGAGCGGCGATCCGGTGGGCGGAGATGTGTATGCCATGTTCTTTGCCAGAGAAACTTTTGACAGATTCAACCTTTCGAAAGAAGAATTTGCCCTGTTGAAAGAACAGGAGGCCAAAAAAGAGAAGGAGAAAAAAGAGGCTGAAGAAAAGGATAAAAAGGCAGATAAAAAGAAAAAGACGGATACTGAAGCCAAAACAGTAAAGGATTCCCTGAAAAAAGAGATACAGATTGACTGGGATAAACTCACAGACCGTAAAAAGAAACTGACAATTAATACCTCACCTGCCAGCGACTGGATCTTATCAAAAGATGGAGAAAAACTTTATTACCTTACCTCATTTGAGAAGGGCAACGACCTATGGGTAACCGAACTAAGGACAAAAGAGACCAAGCTCCTGGTAAAACTGGGAGTAAAAAATTGCAGTATGGAACTTTCGAAGGATGGCAAATTTCTCTTCATTCTGGCCGATGGGAAAGCTATGAAAGTAGATGTCGATTCGGATAAATCGGAACCCTACAAGATCAATGGAGAGATGGTGCTAAATAAATCAGCCGAAAGAGGCTATATCTTTGACCACATCTGGCGCCAGCTGAAAGAAAAATTCATCTTTGAGAACCTTCAGGGAGTTGACTGGAACTATTATTACAGCGAGTATAAAAAGTTCCTTCCGTCCATCGATAACAATTATGATTTCACGGAGATGCTGAGTGAGATGCTCGGTGAGCTCAATGCTTCCCATACCGGGTCAGGTTATCGGAATTTCAGGCCTGAACTTGACCAGACAGCCTCGACGGGACTTCTTTTTGACTATAACTATAAAGGAAAGGGGTTGAAAATCGCCGAAATAATTCATGACGGTCCGCTGGATAAGGCGATATCTGTAATAAAAACCGGTGATATACTGGAACAGATTGATGGCCAGTCTGTCGATTCGATAGATTTCTACCAGTTGCTCAACCGCAAGGCAGGCAAGCTGGTTTTGCTGACAGTCACTGACCCTGCAACGAAAAAGACAGCTGAACAGACTGTCAAGCCGGTTTCATTGGGAGAAGAAAACGAGCTCCTCTACAAAAGATGGGTTGACAACAGGCGCGACGAGGTTGACAGGCTTTCAAACGGTAAGATCGGATATATTCATGTAAGGTCAATGAATGATGCCAGTATGCGCACGGTGTTTGAAGAGGCACTGGGCAGGAATATAGAAAAGGAGGCAATAATTATAGACACAAGATTTAACGGCGGAGGTAATATTCATGAGCAGCTCTCTGATTTCCTGAGCGGAAAGAAATACCTTGATATCATACCGCACGGACAATATATTGGATCTGAACCAATGGATAAATGGACAAAACCTTCGATAGTCCTTATCGGCGAAAGCAATTATTCAGATGCACATCTTTTCCCCGTAGCCTATAAGTTAAAGAATATAGGCAAGACCCTGGGCATGCCAATACCGGGAACAGGAACCTTTGTATGGTGGGAAACGCAGATTGATCCTACGGTATATTTTGGAATACCTATGGGGGGGTGGCGCACACCTGACGGCAAGTTCTGTGAGAACAACCAGATGGAACCCGACATAAAGGTGAGGAATGAGCCGGATATCCTGTCGGGCGGTCGTGATCAGCAACTGGAAGCGGCAGTAAAGGAATTATTGAAAAAATAGCATTGATCTGCTGAAATGGCCCTGACGGTTCTTATTTTTGAAAAAAGAACCGGCATGGACAAATATCAGAATAAATATCGTATAAAGAAACCCAGGGCAGCATGGTGGAACTATGCTGCCAACGGTATCTATTTCATTACCATTTGTACAGATAATCGGGAACATCATTTTGGTGCGGTTGAAAATGGCAAAATGATTTTATCTGACATCGGGTTGATTGTAAAGCAGGAATGGGATAAATCATTCGAAATCCGCCAGGAATTGTTTTGTGATTTATACGTAATTATGCCAAACCATATTCATGCCATATTGCGAATTGAAAAAATTGGTAATCCGCTGGGCCTTGTTGATCCGCACGGCCGTATCGTTGATCCGCACGGCCGTATCGTTGATCCGCACGGCCGTATCGTTGATCCGCACGGCCGTGCGGATCAACGATACCACGGCATCGCGTATCGGCCGCCCAAATCAATTTCATCGTTTATTGCAGGATTTAAATCGGCTGCAACAAAACGGATCAATGAATACCGAAAAATGCCGAAATCCCCGGTTTGGCAATCCCGTTTTTATGACCATATTATTCGTAATGATGATGAATATAGACGGATTGAAAAATACATCATGGAAAATCCGCAGAAATGGGGTTTGTCGTGATCCGAACGGCTGATTCGTTGTTGATCCGTACGTCCGTTGATCCGCAGGGCGTTGATCCGCAGGGCGTTGATCCGCAGGGCGTTGATCCGCAGGGCGTTGATCCGTACGGCCGTACGGATCTACGCCAATAAAATATTTTTGAAAAACAAATTTTCCTTTGTAAATTTGAAATGACGCTCGCTGCGTTTAATATAAATATCTTTGAGAACATGATGGTAATGACTAATTGCGATATACACTTCACGCATGACGACATACCTTTATAATTGTTGAATAAAATATGGAAACTGTCACTAACCAGGATCTGCAGCTGGCTTTTGATTTTGTCAAATACACCGGCCGGAACATCTTTCTTACGGGGAAAGCCGGTACAGGCAAAACTACGTTCCTGAAAGACCTGAAAAACGCATCCCCGAAACGGATGATCGTTGTGGCCCCGACAGGAGTAGCTGCAATAAATGCAGGTGGTGTTACCATACATTCATTTTTTCAATTGCCTTTTCACCCATACATTCCATCGTTTTACCTTCCGGAAAATAATCATCGTACCCAATCTGATCAAAATAGTACGGAAGGTTATAAAATGAGCCGTGAAAAGATCAACATAATCAAAAGCCTTGACCTTCTGATCATTGATGAGATAAGTATGGTAAGGGCAGACACGCTCGATGCCATTGATTCCGCTATTGAGGAGATACAGGATCCGTCACCTGCCATTTGGCGGGGTCCAGTTGCTGATGATCGGTGATCTTCAACAACTTGCTCCGGTTGTAAAAGACGATGACAGGGAAATAATCAGGAAATATTATGATTCACCTTTTTTCTTTGGAAGCAGGGCCCTCTGCAGTACCGATTATGTGACTATTGAGCTGAAACATATTTACAGGCAGAATGATCAGACCTTTATTAACCTGCTTAATAAAATCCGCGATAATCACGTTGATTCGGAAGTGCTGAGCGAACTTAACAAAAGGCATATTCCTGATTTTGATCCTGATTCTGATGGTGGATATATTACTCTTACCACTCACAATTATCAGGCCCAGGCATTAAATGATTCAAGGCTTGAGAAGCTTCCGGGCAAAACTCATTCATTTACAGCCACTATTAAGGATGAATTTCCTGAGTTTTCCTACCCTAACGTCAGTGAACTGATTTTGAAGAAAGGGGCTCAGGTTATGTTTGTAAAAAATGATCTGTCGCGTGATAAGCTTTTCTTTAACGGGAAAATAGGGAAAGTGGAATCCTTTGATGACGATATTATTGTTGTCAAGTGTCCCGACGACGATTTCCGCATCAGGGTGGAGCATGGCGGAATGGCAAAACATGAAATATACTCTCGATGATGAGACAAAGGAGATCCAGGAGACAATTATCGGGACATTTACGCAATATCCTCTAAAATTAGCCTGGGCAATAACGATTCACAAGAGCCAGGGTCTTACATTCGACAGGGCCGTCATTGATGCATACGCTGCCTTTGCACATGGACAGGTGTATGTGGCACTCAGCCGGTGTCGTACCCTGGACGGACTGGTTCTAAGCAGCCGGATCAATCAGCGGAGTATAATAGACAATCCGGTTATTTCTGACTTTGTTAATGGATCAGCACAAAATCAACCCGGCCAGAAGCAACTGGCAGAATCAAAAAGAGCCTACCAGCAACAGCTGCTTACTGAACTTTTCGATTTTACTTCCCTGACACATAGACTCAACTATTGTCTGAAAATTATTAATGAGCACAATGACGCTATTTTGGGAAATCCACGGGAAATGCTCGAAAATACCTTAGCCATCATCAGGACTGACCTGATTGAAGTATCAGAAAAATTCCATCCTCAGCTAATTGGGCTATTAAATAAGGAAGCTGATGCAGAATCAAATAGTCTTCTGCAGGAACGGGTAAAAAAAGCAGGTGAATTCTTTGCAGTTAAACTTGAGGCTGCCCTGAACTCAATTCTTGCCGGTTATTCTGTGGAAACAGATAACAAATCAGTCAGAAAATCAGTTTCTGAGGCCCTGGAGCGCATAAGAAAGGAGGGTGTCGAAAAGTTAGCATGCCTGAATACTGTCAGATCGGGATTTGAGATCGGTAAATATCTGGATGCCAAAGCCAAATCAGCCATAGATATTCCTGCAGCCAAATCCCGTTCTGCAAAATCAGTGGATGATACCTCCGGAGTCATCAACCATCCTGTCCTGTTTGGACAGCTAAAGGAATGGCGTAATTTAAAGGCGAGGGCAATGGCTCTTCCCCATTACATGATACTTCCCCAGAAAACAATGGTTACCCTGGCAAATTTTATGCCTCAGACACTGCGTGCTCTTAAGCTGGTTAAAGGTATGGGCACGAAGAAATCAGAAAAATTCGGTGAAGAGTTGTTGGAGATTATTATTTCATATTGCAAAAAAGAAGATATTGAACCGCCTGAAATAAAAGTCACAGGTAAAAAGAGCCAGAAAAAGATTAAGGAGGATACAAAAAAAGTAAGCTGCGATCTTTTTAAGGAAGGTAAGTCAATTCAAGAAATCGCAGAGGAGAGAAAGCTGAGTATTACTACTATCGAAGGACATCTGGCATATTATGTGGGCACGGGCGAACTCCCTGTCAATAAATTTGTATCCCGGGAAATAACCGACCTGATCACAAGTAATTTTGAAGGGAACGATGATCTTAGAATGGGACCCGTAAAAGCTGCTCTGGGAGACAAGGTGTCATGGAGCGACATCAGGTTTGTGGCAAATCATCTTAAGTTTATCAGAAACTCATAATCTCATGCCTTCTTCCCCTGCGCTCTGCGCCCAGTGCCCTTCGCCCTATGCCCTGTGCATCATTCCAGGGCATGTCTTTCGAAGAATTCCCAGATAACTTCGGTTGCATTAATATCCCGGCAGGTATTACCGATGATCCATTTTCCAAGGTATTGATAACCACCCGGCCAGGTGTGTCCTCCACCTTTGATTGTATAAAGGATAACCTCGCAGTTGTCCCTGCCATTCATGAATTGTTGTTCCTGAACCCGTGTACCGTCATCAGGATCATTATCTGGCTCATCATTGACAACAGGATTTAAGGAACAAGCATTAATTTTTACCCAGAACAACACTGATTCGTGTGCAGACAGTACTTTCCCAAGTTTTTTCTTTCCAAATGGTCCGGTTACATCTCCTCCGTTGTATGGAACCAGCGGGTCCTTGTCCCCGTTAATCGCCAGTACAGCTATCGGGTTTGCAGGTTTGCAACGTTGATTCAGGTTTTCAGGGATATTTCCGGCAACAGGTGCGATTGCTGCTATCTTGCCACTCAGCTCACAACCAAGCCGGTACGACATAATTGCACCATTGGACATCCCGGTCACATAAACACGTTTTGAGTCGGCCTTATATTTCTTTACCAGGTCATCGATCAGGGCAGAGATAAAACCAACATCATCGGTGTTTTCCTCATGTTTTTCATAACCGGTTTCCTTTTCGTTTCTGCCATCGTTCCAGTGTTTGTCTATTCCTTCGGGATAAACAACGATAAATCCCTTTTTATCAGAAAGCTGGTCGAAACCCCCATTTGTCAGCTTTACCATGCTCTTTGCGTTTCCGCCACCGCCATGCAAAACGATCAGAATAGGTATTGACCTATGGAAGTTTGAAGCGGGATTATGAATGAGATAGGTTCGTTCTAATCCTCCGACAATTATAGAACCTGTACTGTTTTCCTGAGAAATCTTATTCCCTGAAAAGCCTGTAAGAAACAGCATTACAAAAATCAATGCGGGTAAAATCAGATTATGCTTCTTCATATTCTTTGACGGATGATTTCAAAGATAATCATTTGTCAGATCGGACCTCATGACCGCTATATTATAAGCTGCATATTATGCTTCATAAGTTGAGCCTCCTTTTTCTTTCCTTTTATCCTGGGACTTTTATCTTTTATCTTAACTGCAGTTATGTCAGATGCAAAGACTATCTTCACCAGGTAAAACATCCGTAAAACAGTAAATATGGTACTAATATTAACGGGATGTAAAGGAATAAAAACTAAAGTTTCATGAGGCATAATCAGTTTCACCTTATTTTAATGTTTTACGTTACCCTGATGTTTTCGTGTCCGATGGCTGCGCAATCCTGGAATTTTATCAAAGAAAAGGATGGTATTAAAATATATACATGTGTGGAGGAGGGAAAGACCCTGAGATCCTTTAAAGGGGTTACCGACATAGATGCACCTGCTGAAAAAATCTTCGCCCTTATGGAAGATATTCATAATACTGACTGGTGGGACAAGGACCTCAGTCTTATCAAAGTGCTGCTTTATGAAAAGAGTAAAAGAGCTCAGTACTATTTGGTATATAACTTACCCTGGCCGGTTATTGATCGTGATTTATGCGTGGATGTTAAAATCACAACCGATTGGGTGACCGGTGAACGCAAGATCAGTTCAGAATCACTCAACGGGGTCATTGCTGAACGCACTGACAAGATACGCATTAAAGATTACCGGCAAACATGGACCATCACACCAGTTGGCAATGGAATGACCCATATTGTACTTGAAGGTTTTATTGACCCTGCAGGAACTGTCCCTGACTGGTTATCCGACTTGCTAATCACCGGTACGCCCATCAAAGCCATAAGCGGGCTAAGGGAGGCAATGGAAAAAATACAGGTTGACACAGGCAATAAGACGGTTCTAAGCCTGAAATTGGAATAAAGGGTTTAACAGACCGAATGACCTCATCACAAACAGAATGTGTGACCGGGAGAATGAGTAATAGTCTTCAGGTGTATGCCTGAGCTCTAATGAATCTCTATGATTATTTTTCATTTTCGTAAAAATTTCTGCTTTTGTTACCAGCAAAAGTGCTTATAAAAAAGTCCCCAAAAATTGTTTTCATATTAACACGGATTGCATCCGGTAAAGAATGTGCCCTTCAGGTTTGTATCAAGAAAGCGGACGAGATAATCTTCCGGTCAGTTTTGCGGGAAAGCGTTTGTCGTGAGTTATATTTATCCGATATTTGAATAAAACCAATCAACTATGAATACACGGATTTCTGCTTTTTGTACAAGTATTATAATTGCCATTTCTTCCATTGCATCCCAAAATCTTTTTAGTCAGAGCGGGAAAGCTATACAAATTGAATCGTGGATAACCAATCCTGATCGTTCAGCCTTATTTGAAAAGCAGTCTGACACTCTTTTCTTCAGTGACAGCAAACAAGGGATGGGGAACCACAATTATCGTCGATGAGAGGCAGCAGTTTCAGGGAATCGATGGTTTTGGCTTTGCCCTTACGGGAGGAAGCGCAGGGCTTATAATGAGAATGAGCCCCGACAGCCGCAAAGCTTTGTTACAGGAGCTTTTTTCTGATGACGGTAAAAATATAGGCGTCAGCTATCTCCGTATCAGCATCGGGGCTTCGGATCTCAACGATTTTGTTTTTTCATATGACGATCTCCCGGACGGGGAGACGGATTTTGAACTAAAGAAATTCAGTCTCGCTCAGGATCTTAAGGATGTAGTTCCGGTTCTGAAGCAAATTCTGGCCATTAATCCTGATATCAAAATCCTCGGGTCACCCTGGTCGGCCCCCGCCTGGATGAAGACAAACAATAATGTCAGGGGCGGATCGCTTAAAAAGGAATGTTATGAGGTATATGCACAATATTTTGTGAAATATCTTCAGTCCATGAAAAAGGAGGGCATTGCCATTGATGCCATAACTATTCAGAATGAGCCGTTAAACTCTAAAAACACGCCGAGTATGAAGTGGTTTGTTTCCGAACAGGCCTCTTTCATCAGGGACCATCTCGGTCCGGCCTTTAAACAAGCGGGTCTGACCACCAAAATTGTCCTGTTTGACCACAATTGTGACAGGCCTGATTATCCGCTGGCACTGCTGAATGATCCGAAGTAGCTCAATATGCCGATGGAACGGGATTTCACCATTATGGCGGAGATCTCAGTGCGATGAGCATGGTTCACCTGGCCCGGCCTGACAAGAACCTCTACTTTACGGAGCAGATGGTGACCGAGAGGCCCGGGAGTCCCACAATAAACATTACCGCACCTGTGAAACGCCTCATTATTGGAGCTACCAGGAACTGGAGCAGGAATGTCATCCTCTGGAATCTGGCTGCAGATCCCCTGAACGATCCTCATACCGATAACGGAGGTTGTTCCATGTGCCAGGGAGCGGTCACCATCGATGGAGATAAAGTTGGCCGTAACATCGCATATTATACTGTGGCTCACGCTTCCAAATTCGTAAGTCAGGGATCGGTACGCATTGCCTCTACAAATACCGGCGATAATTCAATCAACCTTACAGAGGATGAAGAGCAGCCTGGAATTTTTCGTGCAACAGTGATCGAAGACACCCAGGTATTGCCAAATGTGGCATTCAAAACTTCCGATGGCAGGATTGTATTGATCGTGGCCAATGACTCGTGGTCTGTCAGCTCATTTAATATCCGGTACAGGGGACAGTTTGCCAGCATAGAGCTCAGGCCGGGGGCTGTGGGGACATACGTGTGGTAAGATCACCCGAATGGGTTTATACTCATTTAATCAATACATTAAATCCCGGACTTGCAAATTTCCTTAAAAAATTTTGGATAAATTTTTGAGGTTTTCATACTTTACCTTTCCGGATTATTTCATAAATTTGGTATAACGCTCGCTGCGTTATTTTATTTATGTTTTAATACCAGGTGACGGGCTGTTGAAAAAGTCCTTTGTGTTCCTTTGTGCTCCCGATAGCTATCGGGACCTTAGTGTCCTTCGTGTTTAATAATAAAGCATTGAAACACAAAGGATCACGTAGGACAACACAAAGTAACACAAAGAAAAAAACAACATATTAATGACTTTTTCAACACCCTCTAATATTGTGTTTAACAAACAAAAATCTGAAATTATGTTTACTCCGATCTCAATTGACAAGTTCGTCAGGATTCATTTGAAAATGAATCCGGCAGAGGATGAAAAAGTCCTCAGAGTCAGGATTGAAGCCGCATTGGATGATTACAGGAATGGTGTAAAATGCCAGTGCGGAAAAGACATCTGGATAGTAGGTTCTGCAACTGCTCCATTTGCTTGCTTCAGTTGCATAACGGGTAAAAAATATCCCCTGGGTGAATATGAAATCGAGTCTGCGCTCGAAAAAAGGGACAAGCATGGCCGGAGAAATATTAATGAAATGGACCCATCACAGATTGGCGGAATTTTTACGGATGAAGGTTATGAAATTGATCCAAACACAATCAAAAAACCCTCATTATGCCTGACATGCGTAAGAGACAATAGTCAGGACTGGGAAGATGATGTCCTGTGTAATATGAACCGTTATGATCAACGCAACAGCAGGAAGTTTAAATGCGGGACTTACGAGAGAATCTAAAAACAGCATCATAACCTTGAGGTCGCAATTTGCGATTTCAAGTACAAAAAAAATGTTTATAACAAATAAGGTGCTGAAATGAAAACTAAAGGTGGCGAAATTTTGATTGCTGAGGAAATCATTATCGGTAAGATACATAAGATCAGAGGTAAACAGGTTATGTTAGCTCCGGATTTGGCTGAATTATATTCTGTGGAAACTAAAGTTCTTAATCAACAGGTTAAGAGGAATATAGGTAAGTTCCCTGAACGATATATGTTCCAACTGACTAAAGATGAATATGATAGTCTAAGGTCACAAAATGTGACCTTAAAGAGAGGGCAACATGTAAAATACCTTCCGTTTGCATTTACGGAGCATGGCATATTAATGCTTTCAAGTGTACTTAATAGTGAAAGAGCTGAGAAAGTGAATATTCTTATTGTTGATACATTTGTCAGGCTACGTGAGATCTTGTTTCTTAATAAGGATCTGGCGCATCAGCTTGAAAAAGTCCAGTCTAAACTCGACGAGCATGACAATCAAATATCAGTAATATTTGAATACCTTAAACAATTGGAACAGTCAAAGCAGGCAGAAACGGATTTCCAGCAACGAAAGCGAATCGGGTTTAAAAGTTAAAATCAGGATTCTCACCTCGCATTCCTCTTTGCCCTGAGCCCGGCTTTCGCTTCCCTTCGGTCAGCTATGGCTGGCAAAGCTTATGCTTTTTTTTCCGATCTTTACAAAAACTCTCATAGAAATGTTGTGGCACATCCTCGACATATTCTTCGTTATCTTTCATACTTCCCTGATATTCTTCAATCTTTTCGGCTGGATTTTGATGTGTCGCTTGTTGACAATGCAACTCGCTATGCCTTCCTGGCAGCATTGATTATTTCAATAGTGCTTAATATCAGAGATTTCAAAAAGAGGAAAAAAAAGCAACCCAATAGTTGAATGCCTGGTACCGGCTGCTTTGAGACCAGCTTTATTAATGGATTTTTTTAACCACGGGGTAACACGGAGTTTTTCACGGAGTTGCGCGGAGAATATACGTGTCGTATATCTCCCCATTCCCCTGCCTCCTACTCTCCCGGTTTTTCGAACCTTTGGCATTCAACAAAACCCGTTTTTTCCGGTTATATCTTATACAGTTTTAAGCGATTGTAATTATGAAAAATGCAATACAGAAGGCAACCGATAAGATAATGGACATTATGCCTGTAATAGGACTTGGCACCTGGGAGATAACTGGTTCGCGATGCATTGAAGCTGTTTCAGGTGCATTGAGTATTGGGTACCGGCATATTGATACGGCTCAGATTTACGGGAATGAAACTGAAGTCGGTAAAGGTATCAAGTCCTCAGGAATCAAAAGAGATGAGATATTCCTTACGACAAAAGTGGCAACAGGCAATCTTACATCAGCACGTATAATCCGTTCAACAGAAGAAAGTCTGGAGAAGCTGGGAACCAGGTATGTTGATCTTCTACTGATCCACTGGCCCACCAGTGCGATGGACCTCAGGGAATGTCTTGAAGCCATGTTTCAGCTGAAGGAAAGAAAGCTTGTCAGATTTGTTGGTGTAAGCAATTTCGATCCTTCACTATTCAGAAAATCCTTTGAATCCGGACCAGTCATCACTAATCAGGTTAAGTTTACACCTTACCACACGGAGTACGACAATCTGAAAATGGCCCTGGAAAACAATAAGATCATTACGGCATACAGTCCCCTTGCACGAGGCTTGGTCGCAAACGACAATCTGCTTGCCTCTGTAGGTCGGAAATACGGTAAATCGGCTTCACAGGTTGCCCTCCGGTGGCTCATCCAGCTCGGAAATGTCGCTGTAATACCGAAGGCTGTAAGTGAAAAGCATCAGCTGGAAAATCTTGATATTTTTGATTTTCAGCTTTCGGAGGAAGATATGAGTCAGGTCAGGCATTTGAATGAGAAGTCTGTCATGGCATTGATTCGTTTTCCGCTGCCATCGTCCTCTGAAGCTTTTTGACAACCCTGCCTTTAGCGAAGGCTGACCGGCTGGCATTTCAGTGTACCCGGGAAGCCTGGAGATACAAATCTGCCCGGCGCATGTGTCAGATATCTGGCGGACGTGCTGAGGGGGCTGGAACTCAATTCTTCGCTTTTTGACAATTTCACAATTTATATTTATTTGGCAGCTTTTGTAATCTCTCGTCTCTTTAATGTAAGGGATTATTACCGAAAGGAGAATAGAATATAGGGACTAGACTCATCCTGATCACCTGCGTTTCAGCATTTTCCCCATGAGCATTGGCTCAGAGCTCTCGATCTGGCATCTTGCTTTTTCCAGGATATATCAATATGATGTATTGAACAAAGATTATGCTGACCTGTCTTTTGAAACTGAGTAAGTCTGAGCTCAAGTATCTCAATATAAGAAAGGTTTTTTTAATGGTTGGACAGGATAAGATTCATCATCACAATCGATTGAAGCTAATATATCAAAAGATTTCCATCACTTTCATCAGGGATATCACTTGGGACCTTGTTTGGGTAATCGGGACAAATTGCAATCATATTCCAGTCAAAGGCTGAATTATGAATTTTGCAGAGTGGTATGCCATCTGGAAGAGATTATTCTTACACTGATGTCATTTATCCTTCAGTAAGTATCAAGGTCAAATTTATGAACTACTATATGATAATTTTTTCTTCATTTTTTTAATTTTAAAGTGAGAAGTTGCAAAAGTGTTTCTAAAGATTTTAGTTTGGATTGATTCTTCAGTTTGAATGATTAATTTTTATAGATTTATAAATTGTTGTGAAAGCACTGGGACCTCATAAATTATCTCTCAAATCTTGTGGGTGCTCAGACTCAAAACTCCAACTATGAATTCAATTGTTTTTTTTGATCTGGAAGTTGAAAAAGAAAAAGGGAGAATAGTTGACATTGGTTGCTTAAGACATGATAATTCAACTTTTCATGAGAATTCATTATCAGGCTTTTTAAACTTTATCAGGGATGTAAAATACTTATGCGGCCACAATGTACTTAATCACGATCTGAAGTTTATTCAGAAAAAACTTGGAGTTGAGGTATTTAATGCAGCAAAAGTAATTGATACATTACATTGGTCCCCACTCCTCTTTCCAACTCATCCGTATCATCATCTCCTGAAGGATGATAAAATCTTGAAAGAAGAACTCAATAATCCGTTGAATGATTCCCAAAAAGCAAAAGATCTATTCAATGATGAGGTAGCTGCATTTAATCAAAAAGAGGAGTTTCTTAAACAAATATTCTACTTATTATTAGGGGATAAACAAGAATTCAAATCATTTTTTGAATATCTGTCTTATGTCAAAAACGAAAATGCAGGAGTTATAGAACTAATAAAACAAAATTTTGTTGACAAGATCTGCAACAATTCAAATCTGGCTAGTTTTATTCGTGACAAACCAGTGGAATTGGCATATTGTTTGGCGCTGATAGATGCGGCAGACAGATACTCAATTACACCCCCCTGGGTTATTAAGACCTATCCTGATGTTGAGAGAATTATGCATTTGTTGCGTAATAAGCCATGCATTAATGGATGCATTTATTGCAATAAGGCTTTAGATCCTCATCTCGGATTGAAACGATTCTTTGGTTTTGATTCTTTTAAAGAATATTCAGGAAGACCTCTTCAGGAAGAAGCTGTAAGGGCAGCTGTCGATAATAAATCAATATTGGTCATATTTCCGACCGGTGGGGGTAAGTCACTTACTTTCCAGCTACCGGCTTTAATGAGTGGGGCGAATTCAAAAGGACTTACAGTTGTTATTTCTCCATTACAATCATTAATGAAGGATCAGGTTGACAACCTTGAAAAGAATGGAATTACTGAAGCTGTAACAATTAACGGACTGCTTGATCCAATTGAAAGAAGCAAATCATTTGAGAGAGTTGAAGAAGGCTCTGCTTCATTGCTATATATTTCGCCAGAATCGCTAAGATCAAAATCAATAGAACGTTTATTGCTCGGACGAACTATTGATCGTTTTGTTATTGATGAAGCACACTGTTTCTCTTCATGGGGACAAGATTTCAGGGTAGACTATCTTTACATTGGAGAGTTTATAAGGAACCTTCAGCTGAAGAAAAATATTCAGGGGGTTATTCCAGTTTCATGCTTTACCGCCACTGCAAAACAAAAGGTAATTGAAGATATAAGATTATATTTTAAAGATAAACTAGCGCTTGAACTTGAAGTTTTTAGTACAGGAACTTCCAGGACTAACCTTACTTATAAAGTTTACGAAAATTCCAGTGAAGACGAAAAATACAATAAGTTGAGAGACCTTATTGAATCGAAAGATTGTCCTGTTATTGTATATGTCTCCAGAACATCCAGAGCCTTTAAAATATCTGAAAAACTTATTAATGATGGATTCAATGCCAGACCATATCACGGCAAAATGGATGTAAGGGAAAAGACTGAGAATCAAAACGCATTTATGTCAGGTCAGGTCAGGATTATGGTTGCTACTTCAGCGTTCGGAATGGGAGTAGACAAGAAGGATGTTGAGATGGTCATCCATTATGATATTTCTGATTCTCTTGAAAACTATGTTCAGGAAGCTGGCAGGGCAGGTCGTGATGAGACAATTACTGCTGATTGTTTTGTCCTGTTTAATGAAGATGACCTTGGAAAACATTTTACACTTCTTAATCAGACAAAATTAAGTATAAAAGAAATAAAGCAGGTTTGGAAAGCTATAAAAGACAACACAAAATTCAAATCAAAAATTTCTAATTCTGCACTTGAAATTGCCAGAAAGGCAGGGTGGGATGACAGTATTAAGGAGATTGAAACCCGTGTTACAACAGCAATTGCAGCTCTGGAGGAGGCTGGATATCTTAAACGTGGACAAAACGAACCTAGAATTTTCGCCAATAGTATTTTAACGAAAACAGCCCAGGATGCTATTGACAAAATAAATGCATCGTCCCGATTCGATATTACCCAGAAAGGGAAAGCAATCAGGATAATGAAAAACCTCATTTCAGCCCGTAGTCGAAAACATGCATCTGACGAGGAGGCTGAATCGAGAGTGGATTATATTTCTGACAATCTGGGTATTGTCAAGGAGGAGGTCTTCAAAATTTTGACGCTTCTCAGAGAGGAAAAAATACTCGCAGATTCTAAAGACCTGACAGCATTTATAAAAGGTGATGAATTTAAAAGCAGATCTGTAAAAATAACAGAATCATTCAGGTTAATTGAGAATTTTCTTTTTGAGGAACTTGGAGATGTCGAAAAGAACTACCATCTGAAAGAACTGAACGAAAAAGCAATGATTTCAGGCTGTCCTGATGTATCAATTAATAAGATTAAGATCATACTTAATTTTTGGTCGATAAAAAACTGGATTAAAAGGCAAAATCTTGAATATTCTAAAAACCATATTCTCATCATTCCGGCTCAGCCAAAACCCTTTTTGCATGAAAAATTAGAAAGAAGGCATTGGCTTTCAAAATTTTTAATTGAATATCTGTATTATAAGGTTAAGAATGAGAGTCAAACTGATTCTGGTGAAGTTTCAGTTGAGTTTTCAGTCATAGAACTTAAAGAGGCTTATGAGCAAAGTCAGGAATTATTCAAGGTTAAAATAACACCTGAGGATGTTGAAGATTCTCTTTTTTACTTATCACGCATTGAGGCTCTTAAAATTGAAGGCGGATTCCTGGTGGTCTATAATAAGCTCTCAATAGAAAAAATTGAAAAAGATAACAAAATCCAATATAAAAAAGATGACTACCAAAAGCTGGAAGAATATTATCAGAATAAGGTTGAACAGATTCACATTGTTGGTGAATATGCACGGAAAATGATAGAAGACTACAATAGTGCTCTTCAATTTGTGGAAGACTATTTTAAGTTGAATTATACTATATTTCTGAATAAATACTTTAAAGGAAGCAGACAGCAGGAGATAAAAAGAAACCTGACACCTGCCAAATTCAGGGAGTTGTTTGGCTCCCTATCACCAACTCAGTTAGGCATTATTAAAGATCAAACATCGAAATATATTGTTGTTGCGGCAGGACCAGGCAGTGGAAAAACAAGAGTTTTGGTTCATAAACTGGCTTCACTTCTTCTTATGGAGGATGTTAAGCATGAGCAGCTGTTGATGCTAACTTTTTCCAGAGCTGCTGCCACAGAATTCAAGAAAAGATTGATACAGCTTTATGGTAATGCAGCCAATTTCATTGAGATAAAAACATTTCATTCATTCTGCTTTGACTTGTTAGGCAGGGTTGGTTCAATTGAAAAATCGGACAATATCCTAAAGAATACTATTGAAAAAATCAGAAATGGGGAAGTGGAGCAGAGCAAAATTACAAAGGTTGTTCTTGTGATTGACGAGGCTCAGGATATTGATTCCAGTGAGTATGAGCTTATTAATGTTTTAATTGACCAGAATGACGATCTCAGAGTCATCGCAGTTGGTGATGACGATCAGAATATTTTTAGCTTCAGGGGATCAGATTCAAAATATATGGTGGAGTTCATAAATAAGGATAATGCTTCTAAATATGAGCTCCTCGATAATTACAGAAGCAAGAATAATCTTGTTAAGTTTTGTGAACAGTTTGTCAGAACAATAAACCAGAGATTAAAGACACTTCCAATAATTTCAAAGTTCACGGATAATGGTTTAATTAAAATAGTTCATTATCCGTCTGAAAATCTTTCCACACCCTTAGCCAACGATATTGTTTCAACTGATCTTTCTGGTTCAACCTGTGTATTAACAAGAACAAATATTGAAGCTCTTTGTATCACAGGTTTATTAAATAATAATGGACTAAGAGCCAAGCTTATACAGACTAATGATGGATTTAACCTAATCAACCTTCTTGAGGTACGTGCACTTCTTGAGATTTTGAAAAGTGATGACGATTCACCTTCTATAAGTGACGAGAAATGGGAATCGGCAAAGCACGAAATATCAAGGAAGTACTCTAAAAGTTCAAATCTGGATATCTGTAAAAATATTATCAGAGTGTTTGAATCAACAAATACACGGATCAAATACAAATCAGATCTGGAAGTTTTTATTCAGGAATCACAGCTTGAGGACTTCCTTGGTTCAGATAACGAAACAATTTTCGTATCTACAATGCATAAAGCAAAAGGGAGAGAGTTCGATAACCTGTTCATTATGCTCGACAGATTTGTTGTATCACACGATGATGAAAAAAGGTTGTTGTATGTTGCGATGACGCGGGCAAAACAAAACCTGATTATTCATACAAATGGTAATTATTTGGATAATATTCAAACTGAAAACTTAAGACATATTACAGATAAAACAATCTATTCACCCCCTGGGGAAATTATTATGCACCTGAATTATTCTGACGTGAATTTGGGCTATTTTGAGTTTATTCAGAAAAGGGTTAAACTAATTTTACCCGGAGACCATTTGATTCCCGTTGAGACAGGATGTCTTAATTCCAAGGGTGAAATGGTCTTAAAGTATTCGAGAGGATTCCTATGTAAAATAGAAGAGATCAAAAATAATGGATATAAGTTTGCGCATGCAAAAGTAAACTTTGTTCTTTACTGGAAGGATAGGGAGAAAGAAGCTGAGAATCTGATAATTTTGCCCGAACTTTCTTTTTCTTGTGACCAGAATTCTGGTTTATTAACTTTACATAAACTCTAAAGCAAAGTTTCTGGCTGACAGGCTCACGGGTCTTGATTTTGATCCATCACCTGCTGATATTTCGGTAATATGTATCTTCCATGCAGCATTTGCATCTTACTTGTTTTTCAATATCACGGACTATATGAAGTCAAGACAAAAAGCTAGATGAGCAAGCCGGCAATCCCAAGCTGATCGAATATGTCCATTTCTTTCTATTATAAGTCCGTAAAACTTGGAGCTGGATTCTCTGTTGAAGAAATAGTAAATATTGTAGTTGAATATCTTATCCAAATTAGGAATAATTTATCTATTATAATAGATTTAATTGAATGCTAACCTGAGAAGGATATGTCAGATTTCAAGAATATGATATTAATTATCAATTACTTCGTAAAATTTTGCAAAATCCGTCACTCTATTAAATATAAAATCCCGTAAGACATTGAATCTATGAGATTTGAATTTCCAGGAAGTGGTGCCCCCAGTAATTTACAGAGTTATGCTAAGTTAAAACGTCAAATCCTATCGACCTCAAGTAATCATAAGTGGGATCATAAAAAGCAGTATTTCGCGTTGGATCTTCATCATCGCCAAAAGGAACCACGATTACCATACCTTGTCGAGCTCTGGTTAGTAACACACGATATGCATTTTTAAGATACAATTTCCGTTCTTCCTTTCTAATTTGATTCCAGTGGTCTCCAACAAAAGATCTATGTTCCCAACCCTGACTGGAGAATCTAAAATCGGCATCCCAAGTAATGCATGCCCAGTCAAGTTCCAAGCCTTGAATATCGAACTCTGTGGCTACAGACTCCAGATAAAATGATGATCTTACGTCTTGTTTACCATCAAGAAACCAGTGGATTGGATCCATAGGTGAGCGTACATCTATTGAGTGAGGTTTTAGTCGTTCTGCTTGTGAGGAAACGATGATTCCATAACGTTCTGTACCCCTTGCTTGTTTTTTTAACCACTGCTTTGCCGTTTTAAGTTCGCGGGTTAAAACAATTGGGTATTTCGATTTTACTTTATTAAGTGTCCTTCGTGCATTTTCTATCTCAAGATCAAGTAATTGTTTTACAAGTAGCGATACATGTTCAGCCCTAAATGAACGCATAGATACTGCAAGATGCAGGTTTTCGTCAAAGATTACATTTGACCTGTTTGATAAATTTTTTAAAATTTCACCCGCTCCATACTCACTATCTGTCAACCTTGGGGAGATATAAATATGCCAATCCTGGAATGATCTGTTGAGTGACTCTATCCATTCACTTATTCCAGCCTCTCCAGTATTTATTTCCTGTCCACCGCCTACAAGGCAAACAATCACTGCCCAATCTTTATGTCTATCTAGACATGAAATCAAGAATTCAGATTCGGATTTATTAAAATCTGGAACATCCTTTTTCCTTAGCATAAAACTAGCAGTTTGTTCCAGGTTCCAAGCACGTTGCGCTTCATCAAAAAGTGCAATATGCTCAAGTGGTGGTTCATCTGTTTTAAGACATTCATCCCGGAAATTGTGTACATTCTGAATGAATAACTTTACTTCCCTAAGAGCGTCTCCTTTTCTTTGAGTTATTCCTATATCTTTCCCATGAGTTACTTTGTCTCTTGCAAGCGCTTCTCTTAAAATGTTCACAAGCGGTCCATTTCCTGATAAAAATACACTATATAGATCAGAAGCTTTTTCAATATGTGTTGTAGCTATATTTAAGCCAACCAAGGTTTTCCCTGATCCTGGCACTCCGGTTAAGAAGCAGATTGATTTAACCTTCTCTCTTTTGGATTTTACTATAATAGCAGCAATTGCTTCTGAAGTTATATTCAAATTAATTGCACTTGCATCACTTCTAGAAATCTCAGAAACAGAATGACCACTATATAACGCCATTGCAGCTTCTATAATGGTAGGAGTAGGGCAATATCTTCCATTTTCCCAGAGAACTCTTTCTATAAATACCTCATCATTATTCAAAAAAAGTACTTGATCTATTATCTTATCTAAAAGGTCTACATTGCTTTTAATAGGACATAATACATTATCGTTATGAGTTGACAACTTAATTAATGTATCACTAATATTAGCTTTGGTTGAAACAAGTATAGGTGCAATATAAATTTCGTGACTCGTCTCATGGAAGTTTTTTAAATCAAGAGCATAGTCCCAAACCTGATCCAAGGCATAAATTGGAAATTCTTTTTCTCCAACTTTAAATTCAAGGATAAATAAAACAGATTGTATTAAAAGAATTACATCAATTCTTTTGCCCATTCTAGGGATGGAGTATTCGAAATAGATGGCTCCTTTATATTTTAGAAGACTATTTTGTAAAATTCTAATTTCCTCTCTCCATGCATTTTTTTGGCTCACCTCATCAGCGAACTTACTTAAAATCGACATTTTCCCAATAATCTCTTCAGGGTTAGTCAAAATGAAGTTTTCAATTGCATCGCTATGATAAGACCTGTTCATTAAACTGATTTAGGTATTATATATTCGCATTTCTGTTCTCTCCCTAAAATACTCTTCAGTCTCCTTATCAGTAAAATACACATAGCACCCCTTCATCCCCCTAGTAAGAAGTGTCCTGTAGATATTCTTTAACATGTTTTTCAAAGTTTTCAGCGCTCCTCTTCAGCATCGGGTCCTTGGTGGCTGTGATGTCTGCACCAATTCTTCCGGTTTTTTTATCGACACAAAGGTCATTCCCGATTATCACTCCAACATAATCAAATTCGAATCCTTGTGCCGTATATATGCATCCAACTTGTTTTATGCCTTCCGGACGGTAAGCCCACTCATACCACCTGACATAACCTTTTGGTATTGAGGTTATTTTGTCATGGGTTTCCCATGGCATGGCAAAATCTCCAATTTTTACATCTTTAACCAATTCCCCGTTCATGTCTGTTTTACTGCTCCATGGCCAGCAGAATCCTGCTACCATACGGGCAGAATTTGGTTTCTCTTTCTCTTTTTCATGCAGGATATCCATTATCTCCTGCGGAGATGAGAATATTCTGAAATCAAACTGATCATCTTTTCTGAAAATCCTCTCTTCTTCAGTGTATCCAAGAACCGATTCGATCCACAGCAGGTAATCGTTCGATCCCATGCACCTGTACTGGGTCTCGAGTGTTACTTCATGTATTCCGGCCCCGTATCTCAAGGCTGCCTCCCTTATCAGGTCAGAACTTCCAACCTCCGAAGAACGGACATTCTGCCTGTCATCAATAAAGAAAACAGTTGTTTTTGAACACCTCACAAGCTGATCCATCTGGGGCATATCACTCCTGTCATCGGGTCTTGTATACTGATGGTTACTGTTTTTTTCTACCCTGTGGGCTTCATCAATGAGAAGAATGTCAAACTCGTTTTCCTTTGTTTTGTTTGGTACAAAACGGTAGAGGTTTGAGAAGATGATTCTGGCAGCCGGCCCAACCATTTTTTTCAATCCTTCAATGAAAGGTTTCGATTTACATCCATAAAGAACATTCTTCTTTCTTATTGCTGCCTCTGCAAGTACATTTAGTGCAATAACCGATTTTCCTGTTCCCGGTCCGCCATGTACAATAATAACTGACTTTTCTTTCTTCTTGTCCGCCATTCTGTACCTTGCCCAGATGAGGTTTTTGGCAACAAGCTGCTCGTTAAGCAACGAGAAAACAACATCGTTCTTAATAACTTTGTGCACATTCTCGAGAAGCTTCTTTGACGGGTGCAGCCTGCTAAGCATAAAACGGTTGAAGATCTCAAACCCGGAACCGTTTTCAAGAAGCTCCCTTATCCTGGTCCCGAGTACCTTTGTATCCTCTTTGGAAAAGAGAGGAAACTCTGCTATAAGCTCCTTATAAACAGGATCATGCAGACCTTTCCCTTCTGTTCTTGGGTAGTTGTGGCAGTATGCACAACTGTATAAAGTCAGGGTCAGGCTCTTTTTCAAACTCCTCGACAAAACCCAGCATATAATTATGGTATCCCTTTACCTGCTGTGAAGGGTGGGGGACAACCCTTTCCCTTCCACCGGTATATGTCTCAACAAAATTCCCCTCCTCTGCGAGTGCCTTTACATTTGACCACTGCTTCAGTTCAATGAGTACAACATTCGAAATATCATCTTTCCCCTTTCCGAACAAAAGACAGTCGAGCCGGCTCTGATTATATGGTACTTCATATTCGAGAGCAACAAAAGTGTCGTGAATTTTACCAAGTTCCAGGAGATCGCGAACCCTCGACAGACTGTTCTGCCAGGAGACAAATTCCGGAACTCCCGGGCTCTTTACCAAGCCTTGCCTTATAGTTCTCAGACATTATATCAGAAATCGTATTCTCCCTGATATCATCGATAAATCTTTCTGATGGTGCCTGGTAGATCAGCATGGGTTGTGGTTTGAGGCTTGCGGTTTGCGGTATGCGGCGTGAGGTTTGAGATCTTTTTTGCCTCGCACCGCGCACCAATTATTACAGTTCGTTATATTTCTTCGCCGTCCCTTTCGATTTCTCAACAGGGTATTTTTCATTCTTTTTTGATCTTATCGAGAACAATTTCTTTTACATCAAAGCCATGCTTCCCGGCAAGTAAAAGGCTGAAGGCAAAAACATCGGCAAGCTCCTCCTTCAATTTATCCTTGTCAACAAGTTCCGATTCCTCAGTGGTTTTCCAAAGAAAGAGTTCGTTCAGTTCACCGGCTTCAATTGAGATTGCAAGGGCGAGGTCCTTTGTATTGTGAAACTGTGACCAGTTGCGGTCATCCCTGAATTTAACCAGTTCATTTATCAGTATCTGAATATCATTCATAGGTTCAGAATTGAACTCTAAATATACTAATTGAAAATTAATTCAAAAGCATAAAGGCATAATGGCATTATAGTGGAACAGCGTAAAATAATTGTATGAGTGAATTGGATTTTGTAAATTGCTGTCTGTCCCTGCATTGATTATTATGTGCTCACTTTTCAGGAATAAATACCGGAACGAAACCTGCCGGCTGACCGGTCATGATTATTCAGCCGGGGGTAAATATTTTGTGACGATATGCACACACGGAATGAAATCGTATTTTGGCAATATATCTGTTGGTAAAATGGTTTTATCGGAACCCGGACAAATTGCAAATAATACATGGTACGAATTGCCCGAACATTTTCCAAATGTATCGTTGGGTGAATTCGTGGTAATGCCAAATCATATACACGGGATCGTAATTATTGAACCATTGTGTGTTGTTGTAGGGGCGTTGCATGCAACGTCCGTTGTAGGGGCGTTGCATGCAACGTCCCTACAACAAACCAAAAACAAATTCATGTCATCCATTTCACCAGCCCCCGGGTCATTACCGGCAGTAATCAGATCCTACAAATCTGCAGTTTCAAAATCCGTGCATCTGACAGATCCTGATTTTTCGTGGCAGCCCAGGTATTATGAACATGTAATTCGTTCTGATCAGGAAATGTTCCGTATTAAACAATATATAATCAATAATCCAGGTAAATGGGATAATCGGTAGGTACGTTGCATGCAACGTACCTACCTAATTGAAAATCTGCTGCATTTAAAACTTACTGTCATGCTTACCCCCTCCGAAATGAAAGACCGGATGCACGAACTGGCCCAAAATGAAGGGAATATACCAGGCATCTATAATTACTGCGACCGCTGGTGCGAAAGATGTGGCTTCACATCCAAATGCCTGAATTATGCATCCTCAAAGGATGAACCTGAAACAGACGGACCTGAACTCTGGGACTACCTGCATAATGTCTTTGAAGCGACAATGCTCATGCTCGAGGAGATGATTGAGGAGGCAGGACTGAATCCGGAAGAGATAAAGAATATGGAACCTCCCGAAGAACCCAATCCGAAGGACCATCCCTTGTATCAGAAAGTCTATGAACTCTCCTTCTCGATGCATAAATGGCTCGAAGAGTATAAACCGGGAACTGTGACTGACGCGGATTCTGAAATTCTTCCCGACGACGAAAAAAGCCAGAGGTTCAAAGATGCCCTTGAGGTGATCTATTTTTACAACTTTTTCATCTCCGCAAAGATATTCAGGGCATTAATACCGAGGGATGATTATGAGGCCGATGAAATCCAGACCGATTCAAACGGATCGGCCAAAATAGCTCTCATTGCTCTCGACAGACTGATCGCTGCATGGTCCTTGGCAATGGAAAATATGATGGATCATGAGGATGAAATTCTGAAATTTCTTCTCAGCCTGGCCGATATCAGAAAACAGACTGAACTCACATTCCCAATGGCACGAAAATTTGTCAGACCGGGATTTGATGAGCAGCTGAATTCTGTTTAAGCTTAATAGCACGCAGACAGGACAGATTTTCACTAATGTTATAAGAATTTAATCCGCGCGACTCAGCGTTCTTTAATCTGTGTCAATCTGCAAGAAATTCCAACATCAGTTTATTTGCCGTTCACCGGTAGCCAGCCGATATCTGCCGAATATCCGGGGACTTAATATTAAAAATTGCCACACTCCTTAACATGATAAGTCTTTGTTATAAAGGTCATAATATTGAACTAATAAACAAAGCGTCATGAAACCGGAAAAAGGAGGAACCTGGAAAGAAAAACTCCTCAAAAAATTTGAAAACCTTTCCTGTAAAGATCTCGATTATAAAATAGGAGAAGAAAAAGCAATGATTGAGATCCTGAGAGTCAAACTGGGGAAATCAGATAAGGAATTGCTGAATCTGATAATCAACCTGTGATTTCGGGCTATCAAAGTATTTTAAGTAAATTGTTTCAGATATTACCTTAAGGTTTTCGAAGCACTGAGATTTACATAAATATTGGAATTTATGATAGTATTGGATATAGAAACTACCGGTCCTGATCCCGGACGTCATGCGATAATTGAGGTTGGAGCCATTGACTTTGATCGTCCCGAAAATTATTTTAATGCGAGATGTCGGATCTGGGATGGGGCAGAAATAGATTTTAAGGCATTGGAAATAAATGGATTCACTCTTGAAGAAATTCAGGATCAGACAATTTTTACTCAAAAGGAATTAATGTCCAGGTTCATGAGCTGGACAGATCAGATAGAAGATAAGACAATTGCCGGTCAGAATGTTGACTTTGATATATCCTTCCTAAACGAAAGTTCCAAAAGATGCGGATTGGACTTAATCCCTGGAAAAAGAAAAGTTGATCAGCATTCAATTGTCTATGCCCATTTTCTGAAAAGAAATATCAGACCTCCCCTGAAAGACGGATTCTCAAATTTGAACAGTGATTCAATAATGAATTATGTCGGACTGCCATCCGAGCCCAAACCGCACAGAGCTATTAACGGAGCAAGATTTGAAGCAGAAGCCCTGTCAAGACTCATTTTTGGAAGGGTAATGTTTGATGAATTTGCCATTTATGCAATACCCGATTATCTGAAAACAATTAGTGATTCTAAAAAGTCCCGATTGCTTCTGATGCGTTGGAGGTCATTATTCAACCCCTCCGGCGTTGCCAGAGAGTTTTCTTGTCTTTACCGTGGGTTGCACCCACGGTTATTCAAATTAAAGCCCCCGCAAAGCGGGGCAGGCTCTTCGGGGTAGACACATCAATTCAAATCAGGAAATTAATAAGCACTTATATTTGGTTTATTATCAATAAGATAAAAACATATTTCTCAAGTTAATGCATCATTGGTAGCATTGAATATAAGACATAACTTATATATGTATTGATACATTAATTTTTAGAAGTTATATAATATATATTTTCAGGGATATAAAAATCTGAATTTGTCGGCATTGCCTGCTCTTAGACGACAGGTCCTGTCTGCCTGGCGGCCCTGAAGGCAGCGCTGATTGTCTCTGCATTGGTTATTATGTGCTCACTTTTAAGAAATAAATACCGGAACGAATTCTGCCGGCTGACCGATCATGATTATTCAGCCGGGTGTAATCAGATCCTATAAATCTGCGGTTTCAAAAACTGTGCATCTGACAGATCCGGATTTTTCCTGGCACCCCGGGTATTATGAACATTTAATTCGTTCTGATCAGGCGATGTTCCGTATTAAACAATATATAATCAATAATCGAGGTAAATGGTTTAAGCGGTAAGACGCTTGCGGCTGCGATTCATCTCTTGAAATATCCTCATTGTAAAATTTAAATCTTATATCAATGGCATGACGACTTCCGGGAGGATAGTCCGTTCCCGGAATAATCCCGTATATACATAAGTTCCGGAAGATCGCGAACCCTCAACAGACGGTTCTGCTACTTAAAATGCCAAAAACAAATTCAGCTTCATCAAAAATCTTTGAACCGTATAAATCCTTCTATTTTATATTATCAAAATCTTTCAGATTAAAACCATCCGGATTATCATTGGTAACCTTCCGGAAATTGTAATAATAGAGATTCCCATCCGCATCAAATAACATTTCAAAACATTTTCCTGCTGCTGCATCCTTTGGCGGGCCTACATGAAGATGAAATAATGTATTTGCAGGACTGGCGGCAAACTCCTTCTCAATTTCATCAATACTCAGCAGTTTAAATTTATACGGATATTCTGCTTTTATTTTCTCAGGGGAATCAGCATCCGGAGCCATTTTATCTTTATCAAATAACAATACCTTGTCATTAAAACCTGATTTATTATAGTATTTCAATCCATTCAATAAAATAGGGAAACGATATTTTTCAAGATTGCTTACATGTATCTGCATAAACTTCACGATAGCAGGTATAATATATTCAAAATCTGTTCCTTTATCGCCTGAATATGAGACAGGAATGCTGCAAAATTCAGGCATCGTTGTTATGCTGCCTGAAGCATCTCCAAGCACCAGGTTAATGTAGCGATAGCTTACTCCAGCCGGGTCCTTGTCATAATCTTCATTTATCAGAACAATAAAAGAATACTTCTGGTCACTTTTCCGCTTCTCAAACTCCGTCTGGCTGATAAACTCATAGCTGGTGGATTTCCAGCATTTCTGTATTGCATCCTTAATATAGCCATTATAAAAACTAATGCCATCTTCAAGTACAACACAGGTTTTGCTGTTTTTAAACAACCCTATTTGCTGTTTTGTTGCAAGAGGGGCATTAGCCAAAACTCCCAGGTAAAAGAGGCCTAACGAAAAAATCAGAATACTCTTTTTCAATATTCTTCCGGATGCGATTCCTATGGCATTATTTAATATTGAATTTCTCATTTGTGGTTTTCATTTAAAATTTTAAAAGTGATGATTTATAAATGAAAAATGTTATATGATTTTGGTCAAATGTTACATCATTTACATATCCACTCTTTTCCAGTAACAACTTCCCTGAGAGGTATCTAGTCGTCGCCGGATATAATTTCAGATAATTCCACCCAATTAGATGATATTTTTACTGCCTTAAGACTTTTAAATGCGCTCAGATCTGTTTATGTATTTACACAAAACATCCGGAAATAAGATTATGAAATTTTGTATATATTCATGGGAAATATATAATAAGGAATTATGGAACTTAAACCGATAAAACTGTTGAAACCCACGCATGATGGAGGGAAATCGGTACTCCAGGCATTAAAGCAGCGAAAAACTATTCGTGAAATAAGTAACAAAAAACTGTCCGGCCAATTGCTTTCAAATCTTCTTTGGGCTGCCTGTGGAGTAAACCGGAAGAAAGGACCGTTTGAAATCCCTGGAAGAACTGCAGCTACGGCAAGCAATTCTCAGGAAATTGACCTGTATGTTGCCCTTCAGGAGGCTGTTTATCTTTATGATCCGATTAATCATAGTCTGGTTCCTTTCTTAGCCGGTGATCTACGTAGTCTGGCAATCGGGGAGGGACAGACAGGAACCGGGGATAAAGCTCCGGTTCGTTTAATATTGGTTGCGGATATAAACAAACTAACTGATACAAAGGGATACCAGGAACCTGGTTTACAGGATCATGAAATTCAAAAGTCTTACTTTTATGTCGATACAGGACTTATAGCAGGAAATATATATTTATTTGCTGCTTCTCAGGGTCTGGCATCATGGTTTCATAATTGCAATAAGGGGGCTCTCAAAGAAAAATTAAACCTGCATGAAGAACAAAAAGTGCTTTTTGGTATGACAGTAGGTTATGCGAAAAGAAAGTAATGAAATCATCTGTTTGGTGATTTATAAATAATTAATCTGAAAAGAAGGAGGTAACAATGGCGTTTAAAGCTGTATTTATTGCTCATGCACCAGATGCAGAGCCTGGCAAACATCATAATCTTATAGAAACAGGTAAATACAAACTTTATACTTATGTGGTTAAAACACAGGACGAAGCAATTCAGATTTGCAAAGATCTTTATGAAAAAGAAAAAATCGATTCGGTACTTCTTTGTCCAGGTTTCACCCACAAAGATGTAGCTGAAATCTTCGATGCTCTTGAAAACAAAGTCGCAGTTTGTGTTTCAAGAGGTGATGGTCCCAGCAGTATAATTACCGCTCCTGTTTTGCAGAGGGAATTTTTTGGTAAATGATTTATTGAAATCAGTATTTTCTTAACTGATTTCAATTATTAATCAGGCAAATATGTGTATTTGTTTGATTATGTGTACGTTGGGATGTCTGTCACTAATTCCGTCAACAAAAAATTTAAAGGCCCTTGCAAATCATTGATCTACAGCGGTCTGCGATTTAAGTGTGTAGTAAAACAGTAAGACCAGATCTGCTACTATTGCAGTTTCCCTATAGATCTCCACATATCAAGTTCAATGCTATACCTGTTGCGGATAACTTCACATTTTGTATCAATCCTCATTGTTGGCCTGTTCTTCAGATCATAGGCAGGCCAGTCAGGAGCTCCGCCGGCAGATGGTTTGCCCGTGCGGGCAAAGCTCGTCCATAATTCAGCCATGTTGCGGGAAGCTATGAAACGTTCAGGCCTGCTGCCGCCAAAACCCGCTTCCGGCTGCGATTCATCCTTTGGAATATCCTCATTGTAAAATTTAAATCTTATATCCATGGCATGAGGAGTTCCGAGAGGATAGTCCGTTCCCGGAATTTTCACTTCCGACTTATATCCTAAATTATACAGGTAAACCGGGGCGCCATTTTGCTTTGCCTTCCTTTCAGCAATTTCTACTGATCCCAATCCCATCATTGCCATGGAAGAAACAGCCACCAGAATATCAGGCGCGGAAGCTTTGGGCCTTGCTTTTCTGTAGGCACTGATAATTGTCCGGGTATCTTTACCGAATTGGGATTCAAGCTTTGATTGTAACTGATCAAAATTAATTTTGAAGGATTCCGAATCCTTCATCTCCCAGGCTATGAATGTATACTCATCTTCATTCCAGCCAACCATAAGAGGTTTGTTCCTGGAAATCTCAGGTGCAACCGGGTCAAACGGATCACTTAAAAGGGCAACTCCGTCGACTACCGGCCCAAAACCTCCCGAAAATGTTTCAGCAGTGTTGTCAGTATTCCTCTTTTCCAGGTATGAAGATATCATCGGAAAGTTATTCTGGATGGCTAATAAGCCGGAAGCCGGTAGCTCCAGCAACTTTCTCCAGTGGTTTGGGGCAATATTCAATTCCTTAAATACCCGGTCTGTAGTTTGTTGGGCCAACTCACGGCTTAACATTCGCACTCCGGGCCCGCTCTCTATGGACGCCTTGTTGAAATAAGGCGCTGCAGCCGGCATAGCATAAAGACATGATGTTTTGGCTCCTCCTCCGGATTCTCCGAAAATCATGACATTATCAGGATCGCCGCCGAACCCGGAAATATTTTCATTGACCCATTTGAGCCCTGCTGCTATATCCAGGAGTCCCATATTACCTGAACCTGAGTAATCAGCTCCGGCAATTTCATCAAGATAAAGAAATCCGAAGATCCCAAGCCTGTGATTTGTCTCGACAACGACAACATCAAAATTCCTGGCCAGGTTGGAACCGTCCTGGGATGATTTTCCTCCTGAACCGATCAGGTAACCACCTCCGTGATTGTAAAACATGACAGGGCGTTTCTTATTATCGTTGGCCGGGGTCCAGACGTTCAGAAAAAGACAGTCTTCAGAAGGTGCAGGTTCATTCCGTCGAGGAGCCTGCATTGCCGGAGCACCAAGCTCCAGGGCTTCCCTGACACCTGACCACGGCTCAG
This sequence comes from uncultured Bacteroidales bacterium, assembly GCA_963789465.1. Taxonomy (GTDB): domain Bacteria; phylum Bacteroidota; class Bacteroidia; order Bacteroidales; family VadinHA17; genus LD21. Next base: position 221,102 of record CAWBLL010000008.1, on the reverse strand, counting down.
GAGGCGCCGGTTGGCGAAACCTTTTTTCTGCCGAGACTTTGCCTCCATAGGGTATACCCTTGAAAATATTTACTCCTTCAATCCGCTCTCCACGTATTTTACCAGGTGTTATTTCTATATCCACATACTCCCTGAGCTCTCCCGGCTGATTCATTTTATCATTAGTTAAATACCTCTGTTGCAATAGGGGCAAAGCTCCTGCCGATAATGCTATACGGTCAATGAATTGTCTGCGGCTGAATAATTTCATTTAATGGTTGTTTTTAATTGATGTCAGTTATAAATGCATATTCAAAAATAATAACAAATTAGTACAACTCAATTGTAATATCTGATACATTAATGAAGGGATAACATGAGAAATTTGCATGAGAATGCCTTCGGTGAGCTCGTCCAGCTACGGAGGGCTCAGGTCTTCGATTCACTTCGTTCCGATCAGAATGACAAACAATTGTGTCTTTGAGGAGGAAGTGATACAAGCCCCGCATGAGACTTCATGCTGCTTGCCGGTTGCCAGATTAGACTGACACCAGGGTATATATTTGAAGAGACCATGATCAGTACCGGGCAGAGATTTTTCAAAGCCGGGGTTTTAAAAAATAAATTAATGTTTTAGTTGTATAACTAATATTATAGTTATATATTTGAATTGTATTTATGAGCCCGGAATAATATAAAAGCTCATATCTGCTATTAACATTTTTTATCAAAGCATAAAGAAACAATTTAAACCAAAAAAACTTCAGCCATGATAGCAAATGACTTCAGGATTGCCGTAAAAAACATTATGCACAATAAAGTCACCTCAGCAATAAGTATACTTGGGCTGGGTATCGGCCTGGGCAGCATTATACTGCTTGTGACTTTAGTAGTTCATGAAACATCATTCGATAAATTTATACCTGATTACCGGAATGTGTATAAGGTCACATTTGGGACTTATGACTTTAGCCAGTATCCTCTCGCGGAGGAATTGAAAAAAGACTTTCCGGGAATAAAAGATTTTTTCAGAATCAACCAGGCAAATAATGTGCAGGTCCGGAATACCGGAAATGAATATGGCAGGAATCAGGAATTTGCATTTGCGGATGCCTCAATATTTAAAATCCTTGGGATAAAAATCATTTCAGGCACTCCGGCAAATACAACATCAGAAGTAGCGATATCTGAAAAAACGGCAAAAAAGTTCTTTGGCAATAGTCTGGCACTTGGCCAGGTTTTAAAAGTAAAACTTAATACAGAGTTTATAGATCTTTTTGTGACGGGTGTTTATAAGGATTTCCCCCCTAATTCAACCCTTTATCCTGATTATATTGCTGATATTAAATTATCTGCGATATTGTTCGGTCAATGGAAGAGTCATATCGGGGAGTATGGTCAGGGACCAGAAATTACTTTAAACTGGGATCTGCTGGCATTCTATACCTACCTGGTTCTTGATAAAAACACTGATAAACAAGCGCTTATTTCAAATATGCAGAAGTATGCCGGGATGAGCAAATATGAAAGTACAAGAAAACTCAAATACGATCTTCAACCTGTCAGTGATATCTATTTTAAATCTGGAGGATATCTTCACGGCTTTAATTTTTTCAGGGCAGGTAATTCAAATGAACTTAAATATTATTGGACAATAGGTTTCTTTATCTTAATAATATCTGTCACAAATTATATATTTCTTGCAAGGGCAGCTACCTCCGACAGGTTGCGGGCACTCGGTACAAGAAAAGTAATGGGTGCTTCACCATTATACCTTCAGCGACAAATAATACTGGAAGCAAATCTTATGACCCTGCTCAGCCTCATTCCTGCATTATTTATTATTGACACCGGGATAACCCTGATTAATAATACACTGAACAAAACTTTAAGCCTGGGCGTTTTTTCGAGCCCCGTGACCTGGGTCTTTATAATCCTGATCCTGATTATTACCGGTACGGTATCCGGGCTTGTAATCGGATACAGGATTTCAAGGATTTCTCCCCTGCTTCTGATTTCCGGTAAAACTTCAGAAAGATCAGGTAGCAATATATGGAATTACTCATTTTTAATTTTCCACTTCAGCGTTTACATTATTCTGATTGCAAGTGTTTTTGCCGTCACCAAACAAATCAAATATACCACGTCTGGCATTAAGGGGCTGAATCCTGACAATATCCTGATAAGCGAACTTTATACTACCAAACTGCAAGCTGGATTTGAGACATTTTGCGGTGAAATGAAGAAAATTCCGGGTGTCCTGAAAGTTGCCGGATCTTCAAATATACCCCTATACAGCGATCCCATGCCAGTAACTCTGACAAATCCTGATGGAGAGAACATGAGGTTTGAAGGATTAATAGTTGGGGAAGGGATGACAGAGCTGCTTAATATAGAGATGCTTGAAGGTTCTCCATTCGGTAATTACCAATCAACCGGGAGAGAAGTAATTTTTAATGAATCGGCCGCTAAAAAATACAATATAAAAACAGGAGAAAAGTATCTGGGTCAATATCATGTAGGAGGAATCGTAAGGGATTTTCATTCACATTCACTTCACACTTCGATTGAACCAATGATTATCATACAGCAGAACCCAGCCAAAATGGGACTTCTCGCAATAAAGACCGACGGGAAGAATGATAAAGCCGTCATTGAGAGACTTAATGAACTGTACACCCAGATTGATCCTGAAGAGATATTTGATGTCAAATATCTGACTGATGTGAGCAGGGAGCTTTACACACACGAGAAAAATCAGGCTGAAATAATGGGAGCTTTTTCACTTCTGGCAACAGTCCTTGCAGTAATGGGGCTTTTTGGAATAGCATTAATCACCATAACCAGAAAAACAAAAGAAATTGGGTTAAGAAAGGTAAACGGAGCCTCCATTCCTGAAATATTATATCTTCTTAATAAAGATCTGGTCCGCTGGGTGCTGGTGTCATTAATAATAGGAATCCCGGTTTCCTTGTACCTTATGGCACACTGGCAAACCCATTTTGCCTACAAAACAGAATTAAACTGGTGGATTTTTGCAATTGCAGGCGGGTCTGCCATCCTTGTTACATTATTGACTGTCAGCTGGCAGAGCTTTCGGGCAGCGGCTAAAAATCCTGTCGAGGCTCTCAGGTATGAGTAATCTTTAAGAGGTATCCGGCAGATCCTTAATGAGGAAAATCCCTATACCCCGTGATACAATGTTTTTCGCCAGAATAATCTGCATGAAGTACGTTTTCAATCAATTCATATGTTAACATGAAAAAGAATTTTTCAAACAACCGTTTACCACCTGTCGCAATTTCAATTATATCCGGTTGATATTCCTTCTTTAGTAATTTTCCGTTTTTAATGTTGTCTGCAACTATGTTGGAAAATATAGTTTTTCGGTAACCACAATCAAAAAAGTATAGATCTATTCATACCTTAATGATTGCGCAGGGTTCACCCGTGCTGCCCTGAGTGTGCGGTAGCTGATCGTCAGAACTGCAATGCCCAGTGCGATGACCAATCCTCCAAGGAAGGTAAGCAGACCCGGGTTTATCCTGTAATAAAAGTTCTCAAGCCATTTACCAGACAGATAGTAAATTAAAGGAAAGGAGAGAAGTGCTGAGACAGATATCAGGATTATTGTCTCGCGTGATATTGCAAAATAGATGCCTGGAATGGAAGAACCCATTGCTTTCCTCACACCGATCTCTTTGGTACGTTGTTCCACGGTATATGAAGTGAGGCCGTATAATCCGAGAACTGCAATAAATATTGCAAGAATGGAAGATATAACCGCAATAAGGGCGTTCTGACTATCTTTTGCGTATAGCTGCTTCATTATATCATCAATAAAATAGTACCTTAACGGATCATCAGTTACAAACTCTTTCCATTTAATCTCAATTTTTTTAATTGTTTCCCTGTAATTCACAGGTGATAGCTTGACAGTCATATATCCATACCTGTTTTTTTCTGATTTCAACCTTAAAATCAACGGAGCTACCTGGTTCCGCTGTGATTCGAATACAAAATCGTTTACCACTCCTATAATTGGATAATAAGCCACTTTGCCGGAGTCACGGTAGCCCATTATTCTTGATTTTCCGGGATCAATATTAAATTTTTTTATCGCAGATTCATTCAGAATGCAGGCATCGGCATCGGCAAGAAACTCTTTATTAAAGAATCTGCCAGACTTAAGCTTCATGCCATAGGTTTCCAGAAATTTGTGATCTACAAAGTTTGTACTCATAAGAATTGTCTCATCTTTTTTTCCTTCCACCATATAACCACCGTTATTATTTGGGTTTCCCGGAACCGTAGAGGAGCTTGTCACAGATATGACTCCGGGGATCGTACAGATCGTTTCTTTAAATGACTTTGCATTAAAACCCAATGCTCCCTCATTCTCAAGCACAAGCAGCTGATCTTTAATAAAACCGGGATCTTTGTCAATCATAAATAATATTTGCCGGTACATGATCAGGGTCCCCACAATCAGGAAAATAGAGATAGTAAACTGCATTACAACAAGGACTTTCCTGAGAGTCCCTTTGTGACCGCTGTTGTTAATGTGTCCCTTAAGCACTCTGTAAGGACTGTAAGCAGAGAGAAAGAAAGCAGGATAGCTGCCTGCAAGGATCCCTGTTATCACTGCAAACAGGATCATAAAGGGAGTTATGAACCAGATATCTGAAAGTTTAAGTGTAAGGCTTGTGCCGAGCATATCATTGAAATAGGGAAGAATCAGTTTAATAATAATAAGTGCGACAATGGTTGAGAGAAATGACATTATAACGGATTCTGTAAGGAACTGGATAATGAGCATTCCTCTTGTGGAACCACCGAGCTTTTTTATTCCTACCTCTTTTGCTCTTGCAGATGCCTGTGCAGTGGAAAGATTAGTGAAATTAACCACAGCCACAAGCAGGATAAGCAGGGCTATGCATGCTAAAATCTTTAATAATTTCGGGTCACCCGCTGCAAGAAAGGCAGGCTTAACGGAGGTATCAAGGTGAATATCAGTAAGTCTCTGAAGAGAATATCCGAATTTGTTTCCCTTGGAAAGAAATTCTTCGAAGGAGATATTCAGAAAACTCTGTATCTCCGGTCCGACCAACCTGTTTATCAGTTCCGGAAATTTTTCATTTACATCTTTATAGTCAGCATTTGGCTTAAGAAGCAAATATGTGTTTACGATGCTGCCAGAAAATTCCTGGCTGTTTGCCTGAGAATCGGAAAGAAGAGATACCAGTATGGCAGCCTTGAAATGGGAGTTGCCCGGAATATCTCCCATGACTCCGGTGACTATATAGGTTGCAGTATCTTTACCTATTTTCAGGATCTTATCAATCGGGTTATTATCCCCGAATAGTTTTTTGGCCATAGAACTGGAGAGAACGACTTTCCGTGGAGCATTAAGAAGATTTTCGGGGTCACCCTTTAATACCGGAATAGTGAAAAAATTAAAGAAAGAAGAGTCTGCTTCAATGATATTTTCTTCACCATAAGTCTGATTATTACAGGTAACTGTTGTAGCACCGTACATTCTCCTCATCCTTAGAAAATCCTCCACTTCAGGAAATTCCCTGAGTATTTCAGCACCTATCGGATATGAGGAAGTAGCTCCGGTAAATTCCTGACCACCTATCCTCATATTCAGAACAATGTTGAATATTCTGTCTTTCCTTACATTAAACCGGTCATAGCTAGCTTCGTACATTATATAAAATGCAATAAGAAGACTGCATGCAATTCCGATGGAAAGACCGGTTATATTAATGATGATATAAGACCTTTGTCTTTTAAATGATCTCAGACTGTGTTTAATTATATTATTAAGCATATGAGATACAGATTAGGTTATTAATATTTTTAATTGGGGGTAAGATTTTGATACGATTTATTATGATAAGTATCGTTTTTACTAAAAGACGTCCATCAAAATGCTTCGTTGCAATGAAAATATAAGAATTTGAATTTATTGATCTTTCTTTAAACAGAATAAAATCCCTTAGAAAGGAAAAGTCAGCTTTAATAAATATTATCATTAGTGTCCACTTAAATATACTTGATTTTCAACTATATACAATTTAGTTCTTTGGCTACCTGGCAACCCTGGTTTGTAAGTAGTTAACATAGAGGCATTTAGATAATTTATGTTATGTTCAAAGTTTGCATAATTTCACTTACCGTTGGCTTTAGCCAACGGATGAAGATACAGCCCAAGGTCGGGCTTTAGCCCAATTATATAGGACTAAAGTCCTTTATAGTGAGCCTGATACACCGTTGGCTAAAGCCAACGGTAATTGAAATTCATCTTTATCGGTTCAAAGTCTAAGTTGATATAATTTCAAATCGTCACGCTATTAAATAACGCTATAACCTGGATATATTCAAGGTTTCAAAGAACGGTATTTAATGTAAATGGCCACTAACGATATTTTATATTAAATCCGGGTTCGATTCATCATTATTAATCGCTTTCTTCATATTATTATGAATTTTTTACTGAAATTTACTGGAATCAGAGGTGATAAATTTTAAATTTAATTTATGAAAATATTAAAATGGATTGCATATATTTTTGCTGCTGTCGGAGCAATATTTATTTTAACAGGAATAGTTTCAGGTTTAACTAATAAGCATAATCTTCAGTATGTATATACAGCGAGTTATTTTCTTGTTGGCAACAGCTTTCTGCTAATGACAATTGTGATTTTTTTCTTTATTCATTCAGATCAGCATAAGAAGGAATAGATCATTCCTGCTTCAGGATTATATTTCTTCCCCTTTTTAATTACTCCTGAAAGGACATGATTATTTGCGCGCAAAGCAGGAAAAGGACTGAACTAATTCATAAGGATGCATTAAATGAAAAATCAGTAGATCAGCCATATTTCATTTAAAAACTGAAAACAGCAATGTCATGAAAACATATTCACGATTCCAATTCGGATGGTTGATTGTAATTGTATTTCTTATCGCTATCGGATGGATTACAGTTGCCTATAGGTTTCAATGGGGAAATAATCCTATTCCCAAGCCTGCCTATATTGTATTCCTGGTGATTTCCACCGGAGCGTTACTGTTCTTTTATGGAATGACGGTGATAGTAGATGAAAAACAAATTATTATCAAGCTCGGGATCGGATTGTATAAAAGGAAAATTGATCTAACCTCAATAAGATCAGTTGAATTAAAAATATACCCGTCATATTACGGATATGGCATCAGGCTGCTTCATAACGGAATCCTGTACAATGTCAGCGGAAAACATGCTGTGATGCTGAAATTTAAAAGCAGTCGCAGAGTAATTATGATTGGTACAAATGATTGGGATAACCTTAAGGCAGCCATTGAAGAAAGGATAGAAAGACTTAAACCTTAGCAGCAAATGTCGGGTCCTTCCTTTCAAGTTTAATGCCATGTAAATATCTGATGACATGTCAGCTAATCCGATATTACAGAAAATTATTTCAGTCCTGTTAATTTTCATCCTTATGGAAGAGCTTCCTGGTTGTTGTCTGCTGCCAGGCTGGTCCGGATCCATAATAATAAATCTCATTTGTAATACCCGATGAGTGAATTTATATTATTAGCTAACCAAGATCCGTTTGTGTTTATATACAATGAAGCCATCGATACTTACAATTAATGTTATTATAATATATTATGACGATTCTATGTAATTGATTCAAATGATGCCAGTGCAGTTTAAATGAGTAACTGGCTTTTTTAATCCGATAGCTAAAGCCAATTGCAGGCTAAATATCCCTGATTAATCGAAAGAATTCTTCTCTGTATGTCTTTCCTATGGGAATAGTAAGATCTTTGATTTTAATCTGGTGGAATTCAATGGAATCTATTTGTTTCAAAGAAATAATGTATGACTTATGAATTCTGCAAAAAGCATTGACCGGGAGCATTCTGAGCGCTTCCTGCATGCTTAGATAGGTTATGATTTTCTTGTCTTTAAGTACAAAGTTCACATAGTTCCCCACTCCTTCAACATACAATATATTATCGAGTACAGTACGGTAAGTTTTTGTCCCGCTTTTTATATAGATTGCCTCCTTAATATGCGGGGCATCCGTAATAGCCTGTTTCCCTGATACATGTTTTGAGTCAAATATCTCCCTGGCTTTAATAGCAGCTTTTAAAAATCGATCAAATTCAATTGGTTTCAAAAGATAATCGACTGCGTTAAGCTCATAGCTTTTAACAGCATGCTCGGAATAGGCAGTGGTGAAAATCACCAAAGGAGGGTTTGACAACGATTTTAATAATTGCATACCTGATATTTCAGGCATATTTATATCTAGAAATATTAAATCTGGTTTATTGTTTAAAATAAAATCCAGAGCCAGCACAGGTTCTCTGAATCTTCCCTGGAGATTTATGAAGCCAGTTTTGCCGATAAAAGATTCCAGTATATCAAGTGCCCTGGGTTCATCGTCTATTATTATGCATTTCATCCTCCCGTAGCAAGTTTAATTTTCAGATCAACATTAAAGGTATTGTTATCCTTGATTATTTCCAATGTATGATCATCTCCATATATAAGTTCAAGCCTCTCTTTTACGTTTTTAAGCCCTAAGCCGTTTTTTTGTCCCTCATTTCCGGCATGTATTGAATTCCTGATATTGAACCTGAACGAATTTCGTGAAATTTCGAACTTTATATCTATAAATGAGTGTTTCCTGAAATCTATTCCGTATTTAAATGCATTCTCGACAAAAACAATGAACAAATAAGGAGGTATAAGGATCTCTGAGCTATCTGTCTGAATATCGAAGTTTATTTTAATATCATCATTTTCGGAGAAACGCAGTTTCTGCAGATCAATATAGTTTTTCAGATAATTAATTTCCTTATCCAGTATTATTTCATTCTCGTTTAAATCGTTAAGCATATATCGCATAATCCCTGAAAGTTTTGTTAACCCCAAAGCCGTTTCAGAATCATTGTTTTTCAGTGCAATAGAATACAGATTATTTAATGTATTGAATAAAAAATGAGGGTTTATCTGGGCCTTTAAATATTTCAGTTCCAATGTAAGTTTCTCTTCAATAAGCTTTCTGTTCACGAAATTGTTTTTAATCCATTCCTTAACAACACAGTAAAAAACTGATTGAATCACGAAGAATGCCGCTATTACAAATTCAGTAATGTACAATTCCCTGAATGTCATTTTCGAGAATAACCTGGAAAAATAATACCAGCTGAACAGGTTATTTATCCCCGTTTTTATTCCTGCGCTTATTAATACGATAGCAAGCATCGTCAGCAGGTATTGAGGTCTGGTTAGTTTTCCGTTCCTATAGGCTGGGAACAATATAAATATGTTCGAATAAACAAGAAGTATATTAAACAAAACATTTGATATAAATGGCATATAGGCATATTCATTTATCAGTTCCTGACCCATTGTCATCATATTGAATCTAATACTCAAATAGGCAGGAATCACCCAGAATGAAACATGTCCGATAACTTCGATATACAGACTTTTATTTTGTCTCATATTTTATCAATTAGTCATATAAATGTATAACCAATATTCAGTAATTGAAGTAAAAATTATATGAAAGCAGCATAAGTCTGTTTAAAAGAAATGCTATTCTATTCAAAAGTACTTTTCAGTACCGGATTATACGTACGGATAGATATGAGAGCCTTTGATATAAAATATTTGCAGCCGTCTTTTTGATCTCTTTATTTTAACCAATATTCATTTAAAATATAATATATTATGAAAAGAATCGCATTTTTAGCCCTTATCATTAGTTATTTAATGATGGCCAATGCCTGGTCCCAGGATTTCTCAAAACTTCTTGACGGATATTTTGCCTACAACAGGTTCTGGGGGAGTGTCATGATTACACAGGATGACAAAGTATTATTCAGTAAAAGTTACGGCGATGCAGATAAGGATAAAGAAATCAGGAATGATTCCAATACCTTATTCAATTTAAAATCATTGACCAAAACCATGACAGCAACGGCAATAATGAAATTAAATGAGGATGGTAAGCTAAGCATTTACGACAGGGTGGATAAATATATACCCGGCTTTATCAACGATGATACAAAGGATATCAGAATAATCAATTTGTTAAACCATACCTCAGGTATGGCAGCGAACCTGTGTCAGAGGGATGATCAGGGTAATGGAATGGTCGGATTAGGAAATGAACCAATAACTATGGACGAGCTCATTTCAAAATTTAAAGAAACAAAGTTGAAGTATCAGCCCGGAACGAAATTTGAATATAATAATTACGCCTATGTTTTGCTGGCATATATTATTGAAAAAGTTTCCGGGATGGATTATAAAGACTATTTGCAAAAGGCAATATTTACACCTGCTGCTATGTGCAACACCTTTTATCAGACTGATCTTAAGAGATCCTCTTCTGTCGGATATGAAGGTATGGGCAGCGAAAGTACCCGGATTTTTTATGATTATTCTGATCCGTCGTGGAACAAAGGCGCTTCAAACATCTATTCAACTGTAACCGACCTGGCAAAGTACCTGAAAGCGGAATTTTCATACAGGATCTTATCAGACAAAACACTGAAAATCATGCTTGACACATGTGTGAAATCGAGTTTTTTGGGAAACCAATGGACTCTCGGCTGGGTAAAACAATCCACCGACAACCTTATAATATATTCTCACAGCGGAGATGGAAATGGTTTTGCAACTTATGCGGGCTATATACCGGACAGGAAGATCTCCATCATAATTCTCTCAAATCTTGTCCGAGGTGATATAGGGGACGCTGTCAGAAGCACAGCTTATACATTTGTTGATGAGATTGCTGAAAATATAATTAAAATCTTCAATAACAAGGAGGTAGCCTTTCTTCCAATTCCTGGGGGCAGAGCTGACAAAAAAATATGTGGAAGGTATAGACTTGATGACCGGCATTTTATGACTGTCTCATTGCAGAATGATTCACTTTATTTATCAGCTGATTCTGTTACAGTATTCGATTATATTTACAATAAAAATCTGACAGATAATTCAGCTAATATCAAGGTATGCAAAGCTTTAAATACTGCATTCCTGAATAACAATTTTGATGGTTTTGAAAAAAATGCCGCAGAGGAGCTCAAGGATGCATTCAACAAGGAAGGAGCCGCCGCTTTATCGGGTGTATGGAAATACCTGACATCGACAAATGGTAAATACCAGTCCTACAGCCTTTACAAAATCAATACCGAAGCCGGAAACAATACTTATTATATGGCTTACCATTTTGAGAAGGCCGATCTGTTAATGGACCTATCCTTCAACACTGATGGTTTTATAAATGGATTTTTCATTACAAGCATCCTGCCAAAATGTGAGACCAAAAAAATAAAGATGTTTGCAGTCGGCAATGAGGAATATTTTATCGATGGATACAGGTACGGAGGTTTTAAAGATTATAGGATCAAATTTGACAAATCGCGGCAGACATTGTATTTCAGAGCTGAAGGGGATGACTTCAGTGCCTTAAAATTGTGAAGTTTTCATATAATAGATATGACACAGGACATATATTTCTCAGTTAGATCCTGTTTATAAAGAATAAATTAAATATTTAGTTGTATACCTAATAAATTAGTTATATATTTGATACATATTAATGAGCCTGACAAAGATTTAATAACATCAGGATGTTCAAAAACTATTTTATTACTGCACTGAGAAATATTATTAAGAATAAGTTCTATTCTATTCTCAATATCATGGGTCTTGCAATCGGGATTGCCTGTTCCATACTTATTTTATTATATGTGCGTGAAGAAGTGACGTACGATAAGCATTACAAAAACTGGGAACACATCTACAGGCTGGAGAGCAATTTCACTTTCTCCGGTACCGAATCTCATTTTGCCCAGGTTGCCATACCATTGCTCCCGGCGATGAAATCCGAATATCCTGAGATTAAGGGCATCACCCGGTTTGGCAGCTTAGGAGCGGCTAACGTTCTGTTTCAGTACAATGATGTCCGTTTTCTGGAAAGCAATATATACTTTGCTGACTCAACAGTATTTAATATTTTCAATTATGAATTTATCTACGGAACTCCGGATAATGCTCTGAATGAGCCAAATACTATAGTATTAACACAAAGCTTCGCATCAAAATATTTTGGCAGAAAAAATCCTCTGGGAGAACTGATAACAACTGATAAATATGGGAGTTGCCGGGTGACCGGTGTGATCAGGGATTTACCTGCCAATTCGCACCTCAGGTTTGATTGCCTTATTTCCATGGCAACCATGGTTAAAATTGCGGGTGCTGACAGGTTCAATTCAAGGGCCGGATATATGTTCTGGAATATATCTGTTTTTGGGTATATCATCCTGAATGACGACTCAAAAATAGAAGACCTTCTTGCAAAATTCCCGGGATTTTATGATAAATACATGAGTTCCCTGGGGAAACAGGTAAACGGATCATTCAAGCTCGCAGCTACCAGACTCGATAAGGTGCATTTCAGCTCCGGGTTGCAATCTGATCTGCCTGTAGGCAATTACAGCTATATTATAATCTTCACACTCGTGGGGATCTTTATGCTTCTGATAGCCAGCCTGAACTATATGAATATGGCAACCGCCCGCTCTGCTAACCGATCGATAGAGGTCGGACTCAGAAAGGTTGCAGGTGCCGGAAGAGGAATGCTTATCAGGCAATTCATGGGCGAATCGATGATTCTGATTATAGCGGCTTTTTCAATAGCTTTAATAGCAACCATACTCATACTGCCTTCATTTAATATCTTAACCGGCAAATCATTAGATTTTGGTGACTTGTTTGAACCTGTTACCTTATCTATAATTTTATTTATCACCATTCTTGCCGGATTTGTTTCAGGCAGCTATCCTGCTTTGTTTCTATCTTCTTTTACTCCTGTTGATATTCTTAAGAGCAATGTCAATCCTCACCATGGGAAAAGCATGCTGAGAAAAATTCTGGTAGTCTTTCAGTTTGCAGTTTCAGGCATCCTGATAATATGCACACTTGTAGTTTCAGGCCAGCAGAGATTTATAAAAAATAAGGATCTTGGATTGAATAAGGAAAATGTCATGATCATTCCTGTGACAGATACGGCCATTATAAATCACGGGATGCAATCATTTAAGGATGAGTTATTGAAGCTCCCAGAAATAAAAGGTGTTTCTTCATCAATAACAGCTCCTCCTGATCTGGTTGGCAGGTATGTTTTCCTGATTGAAAAAGACAGCAGCATGCCGAAAATTACTACGTGCTTTACAATTGTGGATCATGATTTCTTAGATGTCATGCAGATTAAATTAGTTAAAGGAAGGAATTTTGACAGGACTGTGACCAGTGACCCTGACAAAGCATTTATTGTAAATGAAGAGGCAGTAAAGACATTCGGGTGGGGCGACAGTCCGATTGGGAAAAAGATAAGGTTTGGTATTGATCCGTCAACCAACAGGTCTCTACAGTCAGGAGAAGTTATTGGAGTAGTAAAGGATTTCCATTTTACCTCGATACATAATCGAATTGAGCCAATGATTTTTATGGTCAGGACAAATCCTTCTGCCAATTTTTATGTAAGGATCAGCGGCAGGAATATTCCTGCAACAATCGAAAGCATCAAAAAAGTGCGGCAGAATATGGGAACCACATTTCCCTTCAGTTATTTCTTTTTTTCTGATAAACTGGATGAGATGTACGTTACTGAAAATAAGCTCAATACTCTTTTCAGTATTTTTTCAATCATTACAATCTTTATCGCATGCCTGGGATTGATGGGGCTTACGTCATTTGTGACTGAACAGCGATCGAAAGAGACAGGCCTTCGAAAGATCATGGGTGCTGGCATAAGTCAGATAATCTGGTTACTGAATAAAGATTTCCTTCTGCTTGTCCTTATTTCAAATTTAATCTCATGGCCGATTGCCTGGTTGCTCATGGATAAATGGATTCATCGTTTTGCCTATCACATGGACTTTGGATTATCACCGTTTATCCCCGCTTCTGTCGTACCATTAATGATTTCATTATTATTAACACTGGCAATTGCTGTCATTACAACCAGTACTGTTTCAATAAGGGCCGCATCCGTAAATCCGGTAGATACCCTGTCAGGGGAATAGATGAGTGTGCATAAAAAAGTAATGACAATAATAATAAATACAGAGGCCGGAACAAATCCTGATACTGACAAAATCAAACCGGCACATATTCACCAGGCGGTATAAAGTTGCAATTGGCATTTATCAAACGTTTTTTGTCGAACTGATAGGCTGGTTGGCAGATTTTTTTTGTGGAAGTAAAGCTAACAGCTGAATTTTGGTATGTGATCGACTCCAAAATAAAAAGATCCGGCAACTTTATACAATCCTGATAAAAATTAAAAACCATACCAATGAACAACTTAAATAACAAATTGAAAATGGGAATTATAATAGCTCTGACGCTGTTAATTAATTCCCGCATTGCTTTTAATCAATCCACTTTTACAAAGCAAACGGGCAATGAATTAGATAAGTTATTATCTGAACAATTTAAAAACGGAGAACCGGGTTGTGCGGCAATCGTCGCGCAAAATGGAAAGATCGTTTACAAGAAAGCCTTCGGAATGGCCAATCTCGAGTTGAATGTTCCTATGAAATCTGATATGATATTCAGAATAGGATCTATGACGAAACAGTTTACAGCAATTGCAATATTGCAGCTTATGGAACTTGGAAAGCTGGATCTTCAGGACGACATAACAAAATTCATCCCCGATTATCCAACCCGGGGGCAGAGAATTACAATTGAAAACCTCCTTACGCACACTTCAGGCATAAATAGCTATACCAGCGATCCTGATTTTACGCAATACATGAGGATGGACAAAAAGCCTGTTGAGGTTATAAACCTCTTTAAAGACAAGCAATTGGAATTCGTCCCCGGGACAAAATGGAGTTATAGTAATTCAGGATACTTTCTTCTCGGATATATTATTGAAAAAGTATCGGGTAAAACTTATGCCCAATATCTTGACGACAATTTTTTCAAGCCATTGGGAATGACCAATTCCTGTTTAGGAAGCGATAGCCGAATCATAATGAACAGGGCATCGGGCTATCAGAAGGGAGACGGTGGGATAATAAATGCTTCGATGATCAGCATGACGATCCCTTATTCTGCAGGATCAATTCTTTCGACCGTTGAGGATCTGTATAAATGGAATCAGGCCCTGCATTCATACAGGCTTGTTAAGAAAGAAACCCTTGCCAAAGCCTTTACCGAATACCACCTGGCAAATGGCAAAGGTACAGGATATGGGTACGGATGGTTTCTGAGAAAGTTGCAGGGGTCGCCGACAATAGAGCATGGAGGTGGAATTAATGGATTTCTGACGAGCGGAGTCTACCTACCGGATGAGGATGTTTTTGTGGCGGTTTTATCCAACTCGACTGCTAATCCGCCTGAATTAGTGTCTTTGAAAATGGCAGCCCTGTTAATCGGAAAACCATATAATTTTAGTGAGATCCCATTTGATAACTTCAAACCTGATGAGTACAGGGGTATTTACGAAAATGATGAAAAAAGCACAAGAACAATATCTGTGGATAACGAAAAATTATATTCACAAAGCAAGGGTGGATTTATGACATTAATTTTACCATACCAGAAAGATAAATTCTTTATCGAAAATTCTTTTACCACAATCGAATTTAAACGTGATCCTGAATCTAAAATAATCAGTATGGTTGTAGACGACAGGGGAAATATTCAAACATATAATATCACTGATACCGAGATTCCGGTCAAAAAAGAGATAACGCTTTCTGAGGCTGTTCTTGACACTTATACAGGCGGTTACCAGATAGCAGCGGGATTCACTGTTATGATAACCAGAGAGGGTGATAAAATGTTTGCCCAGGGAACGGGGCAGAATAAAATTGCAATTTTTGCAGAGACGGATACAAGATTTTTCGTAAAAGCTATTGATGCCCAGCTTGAATTTGTTCAGGATGATCAGGGCAAAGTGTCAAAATTGATTTTATACCAGGGAGGCAGGAAAATGGAAGGTCCCCGTATAAATGAGTAAGATCTGTATTGATGTCACAAGAAGGTAAAAACATATCATAAAACTTTTTTCCAGGATACCTCTGGTGTTATGTTAAATTAATATTGACGGGATATTTAAAGTTGGCAGTTGGCAAAAAGAAATTGGCAGCGACAAGGAGATGAAATTACAAACTGCACATTGCCAATTGCCATCTTAATGTTTAGGACATAGTAGTTTTAACTTCACACCAGATATCATTCCTTATTGATGCTTAATCTCATAATTCCTTACCGCATACGCTATTGTCAGAAGAAACAGAATTATCAGCACCTGTATTGCAAAATACCAGGTGCTGCAATGTTTTCCGCCAAAATAATCTGCCTGTGGTATGTTTTCAATAACAGCATATGTTAGCATAAAAAAGAAAATTTCGAACAGTCGTTTGCCTCCTGTCAGAATTCCCAGACATAAGGAAAAACCAATAAGTATAAATGCACCTGAAACGATCCCGGGTAAAAATTCAAACTCACCGGCGAGGGTATATCTTAATATTACAGGAAAGGCAAATGCCAGGGCGGTAAGGGTTCCTGCCAGGATCTGTGCTGTCAGCAGCCTGCCCAGGGGTCTGAATGACCCATATATGTAGCCGCTGGTACCATAGAACTTTTCCTTTGTCGCAATATCTGACCATCTGTTTATTTGCAGAAACCAGACAATGGGTAAAGCAATCTGGTGCGCTTTGGTCAGGGGGATAAAGAAAAGTGAAATAAAGAGGCCCAGATTTATCAACCAGAACCAAAGGGGACCTTTCCTCAGCAACATTAAGATTTCTGCCTTAATCAGGGGAAAAATACTGAATGATGAAGACACTTCCGGAAGTGAGGAGTATGTTATCCCTAAATGTGCGGAAGCCTGATTATCCTGCATATTGTTCTGCCTTCCCGCCGCAGGGAGGCTGAAAGTTCTGGTGTCAAAGCGGCGAAACATTTTTGAACTTATCCATAGCAGAACAAATGCCATTGCCACCCAAAACAGCCTGCAGGCTAAATAATATAAATTAAAATGAGTACCTTCAAAAAGAAAGTAATGAATCTCCTTCTTGCTCCCGAAATTGTAACCCACAGAGATAACCTGATGAATGTTGCTGACCCCTCCATTTACAATGCCGGCCATTTCGGTGAGAAGGTATTTTACACCCAGCACGTCTACCCATTCCATGGAATGATTGCTGAAGGTAAAAATAATTCCTACAAAAGCTGAAAACAAAAAGAAAAAACTGATATTGGAAAGATTCGTTTGTTTGCCAAATACAATTTCAAAAAAAACTGCAAGTGAAGAAAGGAAAAACAAACTTGGGATTGTGGCATACAGATAGGGCAGTATGAACTGAAAAACATTAAAATGGTATTCACTTCCACGGACTATTACTAACCCAAGAGCCATTAAAACAATTATTACCGTGATCGTAAGCAATATCATGAAGTTGCTCAGTGATTTGGCGAGCAAATAGAAGAAATTGCTGGTGGATGTTGCGGCTATAATTTGTCCGACTCCGGATTCATCATCACGCCGGATGCCATTGTTAATTATATAAAATCCAATGAACCACAGAAAAGTACTGGCCATAATGGCAGTAACGTGGCCAATCCAGGCTGCATTATTATATCCTACAAAATTGCCTATGCGCACAGTGATATAAGAGGCAGACGCGCTGGGGACGAAGCTGTAAGCTACATATATACTGACCATTAAAGTGACCAGGAAAAAATTGCTCCGTGTACGCTGCAAATAATCAGCCTTTATTATGCTTGTAAAACTGTTCATCCTCTATTTGTTAGTCAGGTATAAATAGGCATCTTCCAGGGAAGCATTTGCCAGAGTTGAATCGGCAATCTGGATATCTGCCGTAAAACGCACTTTTGCTTTTACTTTATTACGGATGGTGTTGATCACCAGGTATTGCTTCTTAAAGGCAGTTACAGCTTCTTTGTCAATTTCAGTTTCATAAACTTTATTTGTCACAATTTCAATTATATCCGGCTGATATCCATTCTTCAGCAATTTACCGTTCTTCATGATGGCAACCTCATCGGCAATTGTTACAATATCTGAAACAATATGTGATGACAGTATTACAATACAATCTCCGGCCAGTTCCGAAAGCAGATTTCTGAACCGGACTCTTTCTTCCGGATCAAGTCCTACGGTGGGTTCATCAAGAATCAGGATCTTTGGACTGTTCAACAGGGCCTGCGCAATGCCGATACGTTGTTTCATACCCCCGGAATAGGTGCCTATCCGGGTTTTAGCAGCTGCAGTTAAATTTACGCCTTCCAGCAGTTGAGCTATCAGGTCGTTTAACCCCGGACCACCAACGCCCTTCATTGCAGCCATGTACTCCAGAAATTCATACGCATTCAGGTTCGGGTACACACCAAAATCCTGCGGTAAATAGCCAAGCATTTTGCGGATATAATCAGGATTTTTGGTTATATCAATTCCATCCAGAGTGACTGTTCCCTCTGTAGGCCTGGATACTGTGGCAATAATTTTCATTAAGGTCGATTTGCCTGCTCCATTCGGGCCAAGCAGACCCAGAATTCCATTTTCAAGGTTTAATGTGAAATTTTTTAACCCGAATTTGTTGGCGTTGAACTTTTTTGAGATATTATTTATTTCGAGTCTCATAAAGTATAAAGTATGATTATAAATTTATTTCGAATTAGGTAAACACATTCAAGAGACGGCAATTATTCATTTTTGCTGCAATACGTGATGTAAAACATGTCTTATGACCTGACTGGCTGGAATTGCTTAGACCTCAGGAGACAAAACGAACTAATATTCCCGATAGCGTTGTCATTAAGTAGCTTTGCCCTTCGTAGCTTCAACGAAGGAGGGTCATTCCATAGTCGCAGACCTAATGACGCACGAAGTGCAAATGACAATAAATGACGCAAAAAGGGCAAATGACGCAGAAGGCAAATGACATTAAATAGTCAATAGGTGGGTTTTGTAAGATCGATCAGATTAACAGATGCCCTGTCAAAATATTCAACCATTGAAGGATGGCAGGTAAAGAACAGGATCTGCCTGTTTATTCCAAAATCATGAAAGATCTCAGCAGTTTTTTTTGCCCTTGCCGGATCAAAATTCACAAGTACTTCATCGACGATTACAGGCAAAGGTTCTGCTTTGGTTTCATATTCCTCTATAAACCCCAGTCTCAGGCTGATAAGAAGTTGTTCCCTGGTGCCTCTGCTAAGCTGGTCAATATTTTTAGATACCTCCCTGCGGTCAAAAATTGTGATCTCTTTTTTATCCAGTGCCACATTGATCCTGTTATATCTGCCTGTGGTTATTCTGTCAAAATATTTGCTTGAATTTTGAATTATAACCGGCTGTTTTTCCTTCTCATATTTTCCCCTGACATCGCTCAATATTTTCAATGCAATTTTGCCGGTCATCCATTCCCTGTAGGCTTCGGTCAGTCTTTGCCGGTCTATCTCAAGTTCGGTCATTTTTTCAGCTAGTTCCGATTCACCCTCAATCTTCCTGAGGTCGCCTTTCCTTTCTCCCAATTCGGTGTTCCTGGAACTCAATTCCACAGACAATGTGGAGATATTGCCCTCCAGATCTGAAATCTCCTCTTTAAGGCCTGCCTGATCATGTGTTTTAAAGAAGTCGATTAAATCATCAGCCCTGTCTATTCCTACAATAGTTTCAATTGTATTGATGGCATTTTTCCTTTTATCGGTCAAATCCCTTGCCTTTACATTAACCGCGTGTTTTGCCCTGAAATCATTTCTGTCTGCAGCATTGACCGACTTTAATAATTCATTGATGGAGTGGCTGTTTACGGTGAGTCTTACCCCGTTTCTTTCAAGTTTCTTCTTTTTTAGGGATAAAGCCTCTGTAAGTCTTTCATGTTTCTTTGCCAGCAATTCTGCTGAATCAAATTCATCAAGGATCTGAACTGCCAGAATCTCAATATTTTTTTCATGTTCTTTGTTTTTTAAAAGATCGCTGATCAGTTTCACTTTATTTTCAAAATCAGTTATGAATGGATCCTTTGTCTCTTTTTGCTGCCGGTCCAGTCTATCCCGCTCGGTAATATCTTTTTTAAGTTGGGCAACTGTTTTCAGAATTTCAAATACAGAGTCGATTGATAAACTCCTTTCAAGGTTCAATTCATTTTCCAGATAATTCCCAAAATGATCCTGTATCTCTTGTTCCCTGGTATAAATCACATCCAGTTGTTTACCGATCATATCCACCGGACTCTCTTTTAAGAGAAGACTGCGGCTGAAGAATATCAATAGTGCGATTGCAATGAATGTTATGGCAACAACATTCAGGGAGTAGTAAAAGGCTGGTATTGAAGCCAAAAGAAAAACCATTGAAATCATTATCAGGCTATTTTTGAAATTAATACGGCTTGCGCTGGAGATCAGTGCCTTTTTCTGGCTTTCAAGTTCAGTTTTTTCCTGTTTTATATTCCCGAATTTCTGCTTAAATTCATTTAATCTGTCCTGATGGAGTATAATATTTAAAAACCCGATAATATTTTGTTCGGTCCAGGAAGAATTAATGGCCAGCAGCTGTTCGTGCACGGAGCTATTCATACTGCTGATTTTCTGAGCAGTATCCTGTTTGTCAATTATTGACTGCTTATATTTTTCAAGATTCGTCCTAAGGTGATTTACTTGTGCCTTTTCCTGTAATATTTCCCTGTTGAATGAAATGGACCGGAGCTCTTTGTCAATGTCATCAACTCCAATATCGTCATCGCTACCCTTCTGTAATTCAACTATCTCATCCTTCAGTTCCTTCTCTTCTTTTTCAAGCTTATTGAGTTCTTCAATTCCGCCTTCAGGATAATCCTGAGGTTCTGGCATTGAAATCAGTTCTCTGTCCGAGTTGATCACTGTAACAAAACTCTCGTAACACTTCAGGTAATTTTCCTTTTTTCCCTTCTCAATTCTGTCCCTGTTAAGGCTATTTTTAATTTCAGTGATCTGCTTTTCAAGGTCTTGTATCGTTTCTGTTAACTCCTGATAAAGGGGCAGATTTCCCTGTATAACTTTCAGCTGATTCTTTTTTTCCTGTATTTCCTTCAGAAGAGAAGGAATTAATTGCTTGCTGCCTCTGGGGCTATAGATCTGATCTACTCCGTTCTGAATATCATTTGAAACTTCACCGATTGAAATATTGAGACCGGCGCCAATGCTGAATATTTTATCTGCTACGCCTGAGACTGACAATGACTCCATATCGATAAGCTCGGTGAGCGAAAAGGCAAAGACATTTTTATAAATCTCAGCAGTAGCGTTCCCAAGCAACTGAAGCCATTGAGTCTCATTTGATGAAGTCTGGCTGTCATAATCTAAAAGAAATTTATCGTCTCCCTTCCTTTCAAAAACAACCTGTTTATCAGTTGATAATATAGCCTTTATCCTGCCGCCATGATTGCCGCCATACAGAGGAGCCATTCTCTGTTCCTTGAATCTGGGATAACCGAATAAAGTAAATTTCAGGAATTTCAGCAGGGTGGATTTTCCGGCTTCATTATCTCCAAGCAGAATATTGACGCCCTTCTTAAGGTTTGTCACACTAAATCCATTGAATATTCCAAATCCGTCAATATGAATTTCCTTTATGATCATTCCTTATTTGTTAATCTTTCCAGTAAAATCATTTTTGCCTTTTCAAGCATTCCCATCTTCTTCTCGTCGGGAAATTCCTCTATCTCCTTTTTTACCTGAATGTTGATAAAATCTTCTTCTATTCCGGTGATCAGTTCTGCAAGTCTTTTATCATCTTCAACATACTGATCAAAATTTTTGAGGATCTCTGAAGAAAACCCGACACTGTTTTTTATTTTATCAATATCGATATCCGAACGGGTATCAGAATAAATCTTGTCTATCCAGATGAAATATTGTTCGGCCAGCTGCCCTTCATTAAAATGATTGACAAGTTCTTCAACCTGAAACTTATCATTTAATGATGAATGCAACCCTGTTCGACCATATAAGGTAATTCTCAATATATAATTGACATTTTCATCATAACTTTCAACCTTTCTCAGGGAATCTATGATCCTGCCATGCAGAAGATCTATCTGCTCAACACCAGATATATCGATCTTCAGATCCTCGAAACGGATAACCTGGGTTGAAACGAACTCAATTACAGGATCCTGGCCACTTCTGATCTCCACAAGGAAGCAGCCCTTTTCACCTGTTTCCCCAAAATCCCTGCCCTGTGGATTTCCCGGATAGATTATTGCCGGATTTGAGAGTGAAACGACCTGCTTTTTATGAATATGGCCCAGCGCCCAGTAGTCAAAGCCCTTTCTGATCACATCTTTGGATTTAAATGGAGCATAGTTTTCATGAGGACCCGGTATGCCGACTGTCCCGTGCAAAACAGCTATTGAAATCGGTGCCGGTTCAGGAGCAAGTTGGTAATCAGCTGCAAGATTTTCAATGACAACTTTCTCATTGAAGCTAATTCCGTGAATATCAGCGATCACATCATCACCTTTACTAAAAGTGTGAAATTGTCCCTTTGAAGAACCGAAGCGGAATGCCTTATCCGGAAGGACGATTGTGTCCAGCCATGACTTTAAGGGATCATGATTTCCGCACACAAAATATGCAGCTATCCCATTTTCGGATAATCTCTTCAGCCCGGAAACAAATTTCAGCTGTGCGGCCAGACTTTTATTCTCACTGTCAAAAATATCGCCTGAGATTATCAGGAAATCGGCTTTTTGTTCAATACACAGGTCAATTATTCTCCTGAAGCTTTTAAAGGTCGCATCCTTCAGTTTTGCAGCCAGATCAGAATTCCAGACAGAGAGTCCTTTAAAAGGCGTATCGAGATGCAGATCAGCTGTATGAACAAATTTGACCGACGACATTTACCTGAGGTTTTTCATAACTAATTACCAAAACTAAGTTAATAAAATCCTCGAATTAAATAAGCGGTCAAGGAATCCGGGAAGCTTTAATCTCTTTCCGGCTTCATCATTCTAAAAAGCATAGTACATCTGTATAATCACATTATTGAATATATCCTTGGAAGCTCCTAAATTTCTCTTCTTTCCGATTAAAGATATTTTCTGACTATATCTCTTTTTGAAAAGGGTGCAAACATAAATCTCTTCATTACTTTCCATGATGAAAGCCATGATATCTTTGCGCCATTAATTTTGTTCCCTGTCATTTTTCTTACCAGGAAGGGTGTTACCGTCTCAGGATCATTGGCAAGAATATTATATATCCTGATAAGCCGTTTATTGTTATTGGGATCTTTCCTTAAAGGTTCAAGAGTCAGATCAGTTAAAACCATACCAGGACTAATGGTTCCCACAATTACAGGACCATTTTTTACCTCTTTTGCAAAAGCATCTGTAAAATATCTTACAGCCCGTTTTGATGTTCCATAAGGTGTCAGGCCGGGAATCGTTCTTCCATCACTTCCAAGACCTTCCATATTGTAGATTGCCCCGAAACCCTGTAGAAGCATCCGGTTATAGGCAATGTGAGTTGCGAGCATTAACCCCTTGACATTTATGTCAATTATTTTCATAAATGCATTGTGCGGAATCTGATAAAATGGACTCCGTGCATATGAAATTCCGGCGTTATTTACCCAAATGTCGATTCTCCCAAAGGTTTTAAACGTACTTTCCCATAAGTTATTCAAATCTTCTTCATTAGTTACATCACATCTTAATGCAATATAGTTTTCTTTTCTAAACTGGCTTTTAAGCAATCCCAATGATTTTTCTATTGATTGCTCTGATGTCCCTGTGTATCCGACATTCCATCCGGATTGAAGGAAATTTTCCACAAGTCCTGCACCAATGCCCCTGGTTCCTCCTGTAATAATTGCTGTTTTCATCTCCGGATAAATTAAAATTCAGTCATTTTTTTCTAAAATCAATACCTCAGGTTAAAATGCGATTTTCAGAATCTTTTTAAGCATTCACAGATTCGTTGTTGTTTCTCAGGTATTGAGATATCATTTCCATCTTGTCTCTCCGCTCCTGTGAATATGTCTTATATTCCCTGTCGATAAATTCAAAGAGAATAAGCGATTTCCTTGAGTACCTTACAGCATCGGAATTATCTCCTATTGCAATGCAGAGCTCTGCCTCCGCATTAAAAAGCTCTGCCAGTATCTCAAGATGACCGTTCGTGAAATTGTGTTGGTGAAGCAGGCTGTCAGTCAATCCCTCCTCAGGCAGCTTCCTGAAAAAGGCAGCATCCTCTCTGAGCATTTGATGATAGAGATTGTCAAGTTTACCGGAAGCTTCTTTTAGATCACCTTTTTTGATGAGTCCGAGGATCCCGGCAATAAGATCGCCCAGCATTTCAATCATCCGTAACATATAGTCTCTCTGGTACATATCATTTTATCATTCAAGGGGTTGAGTGCGGGATATATTGGCACGGTGTTAGTACGAGTGTCAGCTGTCCAAAGAGCATTCTTCAGCTGTTTTTCATTCGAATTTGTACCGGCTGAATGTATTGCCCAAATACTTGAACAAAATTATGAATTGTTTGTTTTTTAAGCCAATGGAAAGACCTTTAAAACTCAGAGTCATGAAAATTGAAAAATCAGTAGAGATTGGAAAGAGTTCCAAAGAGGTTTTTGATTATCTTAAATACACACGGAACCAGGACAATTTCAGTGTCTGGAACATGGCAGATCCCTCAATGAAAAAAGAATATAAGGGTACGGATGGTACTGTTGGCCATATCTATAGCTGAGACAGCACAAGTAAGAATGTAGGAGCCGGGGAACAGGAGATAATAGTTACATGGTAAGTCATTCCAATAGCTTAGTCCTCCGTAGCGACAGAGAATGGGCCGGATTACGGTGGTGACATTACACAAGTTCCGCCATCTGCCGGGATTATTATTAATGATTCGTCTCCGCGTTCTTTGAGATTTTCTTCGCGTTCTTTGCGGATATAAAGAGTTTTTTAGGGGACCAATCGCGAATTTAAATCAGAACAAATATCAGTATTAATTATGGTGAAAATTCAAAACATTTTGACGGCTTGTGATGTTTAACTGATTAAAAATTAAACCCTATGAAGAATGCCATTAACTGGTTTGAAATCCCGGTAAAAAACTTCGACAAGGCCAGGAAGTTTTATGGAACTATTTTTGATACTGACTTGCAATCAATTGAAGCGATGGGTATGAAGTCAGCATTCCTTCCGGCGGAAATGGAAACTGGCGGCATAGGTGGCTGTATCATCCAGGGAGAAGGCTATGAACCGTCACCACAAGGTACTTTAGTTTACCTGAATGCAGGTGATGATTTAAGTATATTCCTTTCCAGAGTTGAGGCAGCAGGAGGGAAAATTATTTTGCCCAAGAGAGCAATAGGTCATAATGGATATATGGCACATTTCACCGACCCCGACGGAAACAAAGTGGGATTGCACTCTCTGAAGTAAAAAAATCAGACTTCAATGACACTAATCTACAAGGTATCGTATCCGGGGAAACCTTTTTTTACATAAAACATTTCATGAATGGCATACGATGAGAATTTAGCAAACAGAATTCGTGAACGACTTGTAAACCTTCCCTCGATTGAAGAAAAGGAGATGATGGGAGGTTTGGCTTTTATGGTTAATGACAAAATGTGTGTTGGTGTTTATCATGATGAAATGATGTGCAGGATCGACCCTGAATTTCACGAAACTGCAGTAGAAATGACCGGCTGCCGGACGATGGACTTTACAAAGAGACCAATGAGAGGCTGGGTATTGATTGACAATAGCGGGATTAGAACTCCAAAAGAATTTGATTACTGGATTAATCTTGCTCTTGAGTTCAACACAAAGGCAAAATCTTCAAAGAAGAAGACAAGAAACAGATAACGAAATAATGGATTTTGTTTTCAATTTGATCTGTTAATAAAGTATTTCACAACCCGGATAAACAAGAATTCTGACGCCAGTTAAATCCTTAAAAACGGGGAGTACCTCAAAAGCTAACATGTAAACCAATTTTAAATAGAACGAGTCATGGAATTAAAAATCAACTTCTGGGCAATTTTAGTTGCAGTAGTCGTAAATTTCATCCTGGGATTTATCTGGTATACTCCTCTTTTCGGGAAAGCCTGGGGGAAAGAAATGGGCTTCGACCCTGATATGAAACCTGATAAATCAGTAATGCTGAAGGGCATGTTATTTATGCTGATTGGCAACCTCCTATTTGCAGGAGTTCTTGCCCATAACATTGCAGCCTGGCAATTTGTCCCCGGGGTCAGGGAAATGGGTCCTCTTTCAAATACATTAACTGCCGCCTTTTTCACTTGGTTGGGCTTTTACCTTCCCGGCGAGTTAGGCGCTACAGTATGGGAGCAGCATTCCTGGAAGCTGTTTGGTATTAATACCGGATATCACCTGGCCTCCTTGTTGGTCGTGGCTTTTATCCTTACCTACTGGACTTAAAATTGCCATTCAGTTGCTGTGCCCTCTGTAGCCTCGGCGGAGGCGGGTAATTCAATTGTCATTCAGTTGTCGTTTAATTGTAACAATCGAATGACGCCCCCGCAACGCGAAGTAGACTCCGCCAAATGACGGCGTACGGCAGGATAACCCAATGATATCTTCCTGGAAAATAAAGGTTAAATTAATATCTTAGGATATTGGAAAGAAGAGATCAGAACCAATTAGGTAAATGACAGGCAATTTAAAAAAGAAATTGATCCGGTTCTTCTTTTTGTGGTCTTTTGCCGCACAGTCATTGATCTTTGGGCAAGTACCTGCCAAAGATCATATTGCTGATACGGTCAGATGCCGCGATGAGAAAAGCCAGAGTTATGCCCTTTATCTGCCGGCAGAATATGACAGTAAAAAGATCTGGCCGGTCATCCTTGTTTTTGATCCTTCGGCAAGGGGAAGGACAGGAGTTGATACCTTCCTTGAAGCTGCACGGAAGTACGGATTCATCGTGGCCTGTTCAAACAATTCCCGTAATGGACCGATGCAGAATAACTTCACTGCAGCCGCTGCAATGCTCAGGGACGTTGAAGCAAGGTTCACCGTGGATCAGAAACGGATCTATGTTTCAGGTTTTTCGGGAGGATCACGCTTCGCAATGGCCTTTGCCGTAAAGGAAATGAGGATCGCAGGTGTTATAGGCTGCGGGGCAGGACTGCCAAATGACAGAACTTATCTCCCCTCTGTACATTCCGGCTTTTTATATTACGGCCTGGCCGGCAACCGGGATATGAATTACCTTGAAATGCGTGAACTGCCCGCATATTTCAGCAACAATACCAGGGTGGACTCCTATCTTAGGATCTTCTCCGGTGGTCATGAATGGCCCGGTGCGGCTCTGATGACTGAAGCAGTGGAATGGCTGGTATTGCAGGCGATGAACAGGAAAATAGTTCCAGCCAGTCAGGTATTCCTGTCATATATGGAGAATAAAACTCAAAAGCTTATCGATTCGGAGTTTTCCTCAGGCAATCCTGTTGATGCCATAATGTATATGAGCTTTGCGGCAAGAGACTTCCGGGGAACTCCATTTGGTTCCCGGATGACTCAGCAGGTGACCGACAGAGAAAGATCTGCTGATTATCTGACGGCAATCCGCATATGGAATAAAATAGCTTCTACAGAACAGGAGAAAAAGGAAAAATATCTGAACTACCTTGGGGAGCTGGTTAATTCAGGTTCATTGACAGAAAGTGCTACCTTATGGTGGAAGAATGAGATAGGGTCACTTACAAGGCTTCGCAGTAACGGAAGTCCCGAAAACAGCCAGATGGCCTCGAGGATCCTGAATTTCATATCCATCCTCTGCTACGAGCAGGGTAACTCATATTACACGAACAGGCAATATGCTGAGGCAGCCATCCTGTTCGAGATCTGTACATTATCGGACAACGAAAACCAGAATAATTATTATAATCTGGCAAGGGCTCTGGCCGGATCAGGAAAATCAAAGGAGTCGGTTGCTGCACTTACTGAAGCTGTGAACCATGGTTTTAATTCGCGGAGAACTGTCGAATCCGAACCTGTCTTCACCGGGATCAGGAAGGACCCTGGTTATAAAGCTCTGATTAACAAAATGAAATAGAAGGTCAGGGATGTCCCGGAACCCTGCAGGAGACCTGAGCCACTGCATAGTAATTTGTCTCTTTCAGGATGTGATCTCTGCCTTAGAAGGGTCGGGGCGCAATTTCCGCATAAGCGAAGCACCAGGTGAAAGTCCAGGATTTACTGGCATAGAAAGCAAGTCCCCTCAGGGGGAGTCAGGGGTGTGAAATAAACAAGTCAGACTTTTCATTTATCCCTCTATATATTCGTGAAGCAGCGAAGCAAGTACAGGGAGAGGCTAAAATTTTGCATGGTTTTTGCCAATACACTGATAATATTCTTCAACATTATTCAAAATAGTTACATTTGCGACTTGAAAAATTAATACCTATTAAAATGAATAAATTAATTCCGGGACTTATCGTCCTTACGGTTCTGGCAGGATGTTCTTCCGGCACAAAAAAAACTGTTAATGCAGATCAAAATTATCCTGCATTTGTTGTTCAGAATATGGACTCAACAATAAATCCGGGTGATGACTTCTATGATTATGTCAATGGCACATGGATAAAAGATCATCCTATCCCGGCAGACAAGAATTCAATTTCGGCCTTTGATGAACTTCTGGAAAGAAACAGGCGTGAAATAAGGGAGATAATAGATGAGGCCGCGGCTGATAAAAATGCACCTGAAGGTAGTATAACCTGGAAAATTGGGACATTCTATAATTCCGGAATGGATACCCTTTCCATTGAACAACAGGGAATAAAGCCCATTGAGAAGTTCCTTGAGAAAATCGATTCTATCGGCGATATTTCAGATCTGCAAAATGTTGCAGCTTACTTACAGACATATCAGGCTGCACCTTTTTTCTACCTGTTCTCAAACCAGGATTCAAAGAACAGTGCCAGCGTGATTGCCGGTTGTTATCAGGCCGGATTAGGTCTGCCTGACAGGGATTATTATTTCAACAATGACGGACCGACAAAAAAGATAAGGGAAGAATATATTACCCATATAACCAATATGTTCGTGTTGTTAAATGAAAAGCCCGGAATAGCTGCCACGAATGCACAGACCGTGATGAAAATTGAAACTGAACTGGCGAAAGCTTCATTTACAAACGTTGAAAACCAGGATCCGCAGAAGACATATAATAAACTTACTCCGGAAGGTCTGGTCAAACTGGCTCCTGAAATTGAATGGAAAAACTATTTTAAGGCAACAGGATATCCTGATCTTTTGGAAGTTAACATTTATCAGCCTTCCTTCTTTAAAGAATTGGGCAAGATGATGAAAACAGTGCCGGTCGCTGACTGGAAAATATTTATGCGCTGGCATCTTATTAACTCAGCAGCACCATATCTGAGTCAGGATTTTGTCAGGGAGAATTTTGACTTTTACAGCAGGAAGCTTTCAGGGCAGGAAAAAATGAAGCCTCGCTGGAAGAGTGTGCTTGACGAGACCAGCAGCGACCTGGGAGAATGTATTGGTCAGCTGTATGTAAAGAAATATTTCCCTCCCGAAGCCAAGCAGAGAATGACAGATCTTGTGATGAATCTTAAAAAATCTCTGGGGCAGAGGATCGAAAATCTTTCATGGATGGGTCCTCAAACCAAGAAGGAAGCCATTGCGAAGCTCGATAAGATGGGAGTGAAGGTAGGCTATCCCGATAAATGGAGGGATTACACAGGACTGGAGGTTACTTCACAGCCATATATCCTTAATGTAATGAATGCACAGAATTTCGATTTTCGATATACAATGGATAAAATAGGTAAACCTGTTGATCCGACCGAATGGGGTATGACACCACAGACTGTAAATGCATATTACAATCCAAACAGGAATGAGATTGTCTTTCCGGCAGGCATCCTTCAGCCGCCTTTCTTCAACATGAATGCAGATGATGCAGTTAATTATGGAGCAATAGGAATGGTCATAGGTCATGAGATGACTCACGGTTTTGATAACCAGGGGAGACAGTTTGACAAAGACGGGAACCTGCGCGACTGGTGGACCAAAGAGGATTCCAAAGCTTTTGAGGAACATACAAAGATGCTGGTCGACCAGTATAATAAATATGAAGTTCTGGATTCCACTTATGTTAACGGACAACTCACCCTTGGAGAGAACATTGCGGATCTGGGTGGGATAACAGTGGCATTAAATGCCTACAAAATTTCTCTTGAAGGGAAGGAAGCTCCCAAGCCTATTGATGGTTTTACAAATTTTCAACGCTTCTTTATGTCCTATGCACAGATATGGAGAATGAATATGAGAGACAAAGAGCTGAGGAGAAGGGTAAAAACGGATGAACACTCCCCGGCCAGGGAGAGGATCAACGGGGTGGTGTATAATGTGCCTGAGTTTTATACTGCCTTTCCTCAGATTAAGCCCGGAGATAAATTGTACAGACCTGTTGAGGACCGTCCGGTGATCTGGTAACAAGGTCATTTATTGTCATTTGCGCTTCGCGAGTCATTGGCTTTGTGTCATTTGGCCTTCGCGAAGTGCCAATGACAGCCCGCAGGGCTAAATGACCATCAATGACGCCACTGGAGATTATCAGCCTTGACGGAAGCCAGGCATTAGTCAGATACTATATTGACAATAAGGGAACCTCCCTGAAAGGCTGCCAGGGATGTATACTGACACAGGTTTCCCGTAAAGTAAAATGTGGATCTATGAATATGCCCGGCAAGAATTGCTACTATCTTGCCGGTATGTGAAGATATAATATTGACTATGGGGCTCTGTTCAGGATTGTCGAGATTGTAAGGAATATGGCTTATGAGTACAATTGGTTCTTTTTTTGTTAATTGCACTTTCAAAAACTCAAGCTGATTCTTATCCACCTCTCCTGTTGAATTATCAATACCTACAAAATTGATCCCGTTTATAATTGAAGAGTAAAACAGTGGATTAAGACCATTATATAAAGGCAATAAACTTTTTTCAGTCCAGGTTTTTCTTAAAGAATCCAGGCTTCCGGTCATTCCTTCATAATGCCAGTCATGATTTCCGGTAATATATAACCACCGGATACCTGTTTTCATTAACCTGTTATAAACATAATTTACTGAAGCGGGAGATGGAAAGTTAACAATATCCCCGGTGAGAATCAATAATTCGACATTCTCTTTTTTTGCTTTCAGAAGCAGATCATCCAGATTCTCAAATGTCGTTTTATATATCTCTTCAGAGTAATTCTTCAGGGGATTCATATACGCTTTGTGCATACGTTCACCATATTTCATTAAATCATCCTCCTTTTCATCTTCAACACTAATATGAGCATCGGTAATTTGCATTATTTTCAGGCTGTCATTAAGATCCGGAATTTTTATTGTGGTCGACAACTCCGAGGGGTAGTTTACAAAATGAACAACTTTCTTGCCCGGATCTTGGGTTGTACAGCTGATAGTAAATGCCAGGATAATTGACACTATCGCCTTCAAACAATATCTTTTCATTAAGGGATAAATTTTTATGATAAAATCAGGTTAAAAAACCATTTCATGACATTAAAGATATAAAAGCAACCGGATTTATCAAATTAATAGTCATTCAATAGTCATGCAAAAGTCATTCAGTTTATTACAATGAATGACAACAAATGACGGTCGCAGACCTAATGACGCACGAAGTGCCAATGACAGCCCGCAGGGCTAAATGACCATCAATGACGCAACGCCAATGACGCACGAAGTGCAAAAGACCATAAATGACGCGAAGCAAATGACTTTATTTTGTTACCTCCACCACGGCATATTTTGATACTTTCCAGAATGCTGCGGGGTCTTTTATCTCAATGGATTCTATTTTACCGTCTTTGGCGTGTATAAACTGGTATGAACTGGCAGGATGTTCCGATATAAGCCTGGCCTTCTTTGCATTTACAGGAATCGATTTTGTTGTGGAGATGTCGATCTGGACAAAAGCACTATCAGAAAAACTTGCGGGTAATGATTTTGTTTTACCCAATCCGATGAAGCCTCCTTTTTTGGTCAGGAGCCCTTTAGCCTTTAGCTGTTTCGATGTTCCACATGCATAAAAAGCCTTATTGATCTCATAAGTCTGCTTGTCAATTTTCTCATCTTTCTGAACTATGGCATTCTTAAGATCGGAGTTTTGTGTATTCAGCTGGTCTATTTCGAAGTTTTTACTGACGAGGGTGCTCTTCAGATCAGAAATTTCACTTTCATTTTGTTTCACCGCTTCCTGCAGCTCAGCAATTTTATTTTCCAGGGCCTTAATTGTTCCACCGGATTTTTTCAGCTGAGCAGTCAGTGAGGCAATTTTCTGCTTGTTCTGTTCCAGCAGTGCATTAATGTATTGAATATCATCCAAAACCTTCTGTCTCTTGTCCTTGGATAATTCATTATTCGACGAGTTCATCGAGATAATATGTTCTTTCTCCTTTATTGTCGCGATATTCTTCTCTATCTCGTCAAATGTCGTGATCCATTCACCTATCACAGAATCACGGGAAGTTATTTTATCCGTGAGGGTATTCTGCTGTGTTTCCATCTTATTAAGCAGCTGACTGCGCTCACGGTGATAGAGCGAGTAGACAATTATCCCTGCAACAAGCAGGATTATAAACCCAATGATGGAAGTTGTTACAACACCCTTTTTATATTCTTCAGTCCACGGCTTTTTCCCGCTATTTCTGCTGGCTGACTCGTATTTCCCGTTTCCCGGGTTATCATTCACAGATTTAGGATCGATGCTTTCATCAGTTTTCATATGATTTTCTTCTTAATTAATTAGAAAATAGTTCCTTTCATTCCTTGCGGATTGCAATGCAAATGTATTAAAATGGCTGAAATCTTACCGGGCTGTAAATCAGAGATTTATTAACAATTAATAATCAATATGAACAAAGCTCACCTTTCAGCGAGTCAAGTATAAGCAATGCCGGCATTCCGCCAGCTACACCTCAGGCCAGATGGCGGTTTGCGGGCAAAGACGGGGGGGACTCCGGCAGGTGAAGAAGATTAAGACAGTCTGTAATAATATTACTAATTTTGTATATCATTGTATAAAGACTATTTTAAAGTAAGAGCTTCACATCTTATCTATCATTTTTTTTTGAAAACCAGTTTATCTCATGGAACAAGTAATCCGGATCGGAAGATTATGACCCTTTCAAATTTCTAAAATAAATTTTTATGAAGCAATCGTTAGTGGTTTTTACAATTGTAATGGTATTTAATACAGGATTTTCTCAATCCCATAACAACATCGATAATCTGACCTCCCGGGTCAATAATAACAACAGAGTGGGTGAAAATGTTTTCTATCTGTCAAATAACGGGGCTATATCCGATGCCGAAATAGGAATGTATAGTGTACAATTCGGCACTGACAATACCTCCGCAATACAAGCTGTTCTGGATAAAGCCGTGAACTCACCGGTAACCGTATATTGGGACGGCAGGTATTCCGTTACCGGGTTGAAGATTTACAGCAATACAACCATAATTGCAAATGCAGGCTGCGGAGCCATATTAAGAAATCACTCCGACAAGTCTATATTTATTAATGCAAGCCAGTCATTCGGTTCCGAAAAGGATTCCAATATAGTTATCAGCGGGGGGATCTGGAATGGGAATTATTACAATCCGGAGATCACCCGGGGAGCTCAGAGCAAGGGTGACAGCATTAGCGGCCTGGTGGCCTGTTTCAGGTTTTACGGAGTGGATAATCTTACTGTCAGGGATGCCATTCTTTATAAGCCGGCAACTTACGCACTTGCGGCAGCAAATGTAACCCATGTCTTGTATGAGAATATTATCGTCGATGTGGGTCCGGACCCTCTGATCAATAATGACGGTTTGCATATTGACGGCAATTCACAATATGGTGTAATACGGCACTGTATCATCAATACACACGACGATGGCATAGGACTGAATGCCGATGATCTCTACCTCTACTGGTATAACGGGAAAAATGACAGGAAGGGGAGATCAGGCAAAGGCCTCTTCTATTCCGAGGCTGCTGCAGGGCCGATTTCGGATATACTTATAGATGATATTACGTTCAACAGTTCCCTTTTCGGGATAAGAATTTTAAGCGGAAAAAGCAGGGTCGACCATATTACAATAAGGAATATTAAGGGATATACCAAAGGCTATGCAGTGGTTATTGACAATTATCAGCATAATCCCGAAATAGTTACATGGGCCGGTCCCGGAAATATAGGTACCGTGAATATCGAGGATTTCGATGTTGCCATCAATCGCGGCACTGAAAACATGCCCAATGAAAGCTGCATAAATGTGAGCACGAATGTGGAACAGCTCATTCTGAAAAATATAAAACGGAATAATTTTGCAGCACAGGAACCTACAATCTTCATAAGGGGGAAGAATACCGTTATCGGCACTATGGAACTGGATGGCTATTACAGTCTTGATACCACAGGAAATTCCACAATATCCCATATACTTATAGACGGCGCTTCAATAAATCAGCTGAGCATTTCCAATGCCTCGGTCAGGCGAAATCCAAATGAAACAGGGAAGGAAACGGTATTGCTGAAAACCCTGAATAGCGCGTATGTTGGTTCCCTGCAATTCAACAGGATCAATACTGATGGGATTGCTTCGCTTATATCCAATCCATCGGGGAAGGTTGATATTATAAATGCCTGCAATATTATCCATCTGAATTCTTCCGGTCATTTCACTTTTGATTTTAATAATGAAAAGGAAAGCGTAAAGGCGTTGACGGTATCAAATTTCTATGGTACCGGTTTAATAAGCGGAGGAAGAAGTAAGATATTAATCAAAAAAGGTGACGCATTTTGACCGGCCCGATTTAGACGGTCCCGCCATGGCATGACAGCTCCGCTGGCGCGAATTTGTAATTCATGCCAATAAATTAGCGTTGTTAAACCGGATTTTGCTCTTCTTTTATTGAAATAAATAAAAAATATACTACATTTGTTGTTTAAAGCCAACATTAATAACTAATATACTAATTAATGATGGAAATAGCCGACAAAAAATTAATTGCAATGAGCGATATTGCATTAGTTGAAATGATAGGTGAATTCATAAAGCATAACCGACTGGAACAAAACAAATCGCAGTTGCAGCTGGCGCGTGAAGCCGGCATTAATCGCTCCACTCTCAGCCAGTTTGAAAATGGAACGGGCAGCAACCTCCTGACCTTGATTGCTATCCTGCGAGCACTGAAGCTCCTCTCATTATTGAAGGTCTTCCTGATCGAGCAGAAGATCAGTCCTATCCAGCTTGCCAGAATGGAACAATCCAAACGCATCAGGGCAAGCCGGAAACCGGATGGTGATTCAAAACCAAAATCAGACTGGTGATGATCACTACCGCCTTCGTAAATATCTGGAACACCCGGGTCGGCGCTATTGCCTGGGACGATCTAACGGGCATTGGGTCTTTCGAGTTTGAACCTGCCTTTCTTACTAAAAACTGGGATCTGTCACCTGTAATGATGCCGGTCTCTGAAGCGAGGGGGCGGATCTTTTCATTTGTCTCTCTCAGAGATATCCGTTCTTTCAGGGGATTACCCGGATTACTCGCTGATACCCTGCCGGACAGGTATGGCAATGCATTAATTGATGCATGGCTGGCCCGGAGAGGCCGTGCCTCAGGTTCGATGAACCCTGTTGAGATACTCTGTTTTACAGGCAGTCGGGGTATCGGTGCTCTTGAATATGAGCCAGTCATTCCTGGAGGTTCCGATGTTTCCACAAAAGTTGAGATCGATGAACTCGTGACTATGGCAAATGAAATTCTTGAAGGCAGAAGGAATTTCTCGGCGGCCCTTTCCTCCAATGAAGAAAAGGAGATGCTGGATATCATAAAAATTGGCACCTCTGCCGGAGGGGCAAGGGCAAAAGCAGTCATTGCTTTCAATCCGGAGACCATGGAGGTGCGCAGCGGTCAGACTGAAGCACCTGAAGGATTCACTCATTGGCTGATAAAATTTGATGGAGTATCCGACAGTCAGCTTGGGGCAACACATGGATACGGGCGGGTCGAAATGGCTTACTACCTTATGGCGCGTGACGCAGCCATTGAAATGACCGAATGTCGTCTCCTGGAAGAAAACGAAAGGGCCCACTTCATGACCCGCCGTTTCGACCGGCAACCTGATAATGCCAAAATTCACACTCAGAGCCTTTTTGCAATGCAGCACTATGATTTCAATGATATCAATTCATACAGCTATGAAATGCTGTTCGAGACCATGCGTCTTCTGGGGTTGCCCTATCCCCAGGCAGAACAACTGTTTCGCCGAATGGTTTTTAATGTCCTTGCACGCAACTGCGATGATCACACAAAGAACTTCGCCTTCATGATGGAGAGAGACGGTGAGTGGAAACTCGCTCCTGCATACGATATCTGTCATGCATACCGTCCAGGAAGTCCCTGGGTAAGCAGGCAATCATTGAGCATAAACGGGAAAAGAGAAAATATCACTTACAATGATTTTATATTAGTTGCAAAAAGGATGAATATCAGGAAAGCCCGGAATATCATACTGGATGTGAATGGAGTCATCGGAAAATGGCTCAGGTACGCTTCATTAACCGGTACCGATACGGCACTGGCTGGTGCAATTGAAAAAACTCTCATTAGAATTGAATAATTATACATGCAATATCTGACCCCGCACGACTGACTGGTAGCAAGGATTAAGTTATTGAGGCCTTCCCTTAATTTTTTAATCTTGTATTTATTATTACATTTATCGTACGGTCAACTGAATTATTAGCAGGGCAGAGGTTATGAAGAAAACATTATATGCGACTGAAAGTCTGTTATTTGTGTGTCTGGCTATTATCGCATGCAGCCGGACTTCAGAGGACATTCCACTGACTACAACAGAGCAGGAATCTGCAGATACTACCGGTAGGGGACAATTATCATCGATTGACGACTACCTTCGACTGTCCTATACCGGAGAGCAGTGGATCGAGGAAAGTAATGTAAGGTTGAAGGTTGACGGATTGGTGGAGTTACCCCTGGAAATGGACTATGCCCGGGTACTGGCTCATGACAGCTATAGTAAAGTAGTATCTCTCAATTGCATAGATGGATGGAGTATTAGGATGAGGTGGGAGGGTGTCCTGGTTGAAGACCTGCTTAAGGAAGCAGGGATAAAGGAGAGCGCTTATCTTGTAATCTTCAATTCATATGACGGGTACCAGATCACCTTTATGTTAAAAGATGTACTGGCTGGTCATATGATGCTGGCCTACAAGGTGAATGGCTCAAGATTGCCATTGGAGCTGGGGTTTCCTTTTCAACTGGTTGCTGAAGACAAACCGGGATTTAACTGGGTCAAGGGGGTATCAGGGATCGAAATACGGTGAGGTTGTTAAACGAATCCTTCTCCACATGGGAGAAAGTTGTTGCATTTGAAACTCAGGGTCGAAAAACACATTCATAGGCAAAATTGTATACTACAAATTTAATGCAATATTGTAATGCTGACTGCCGGATCATGACAGGCAATTTAAGGATCTGCCGGCCCCTGCTGCAATCAGGCGGGCGTTTCAGCCATAACAAGTAATACCTTCCCGGCAGACATGTTCGCAAGATAGGTCTCTACAGCCTTTTGTACATCCTCTAGTGGAAAGCGACCCTGTATACTGATTTTGAGATCGTTGCCAAGGAGTGAATTTACCTTCCGCAGATTTATAATATTCTTCAGAAGTCCGTTCTCCTCAGCACGTGAACCCAGATAAAAACCTGATATGGTAATATTATTACCGATGAGAGTGCCAGGCTTAACGTGTATCTTTTCTTCACCCGATAGATTTCCGTAGATAATTACCCTGCTGCCTGAAGGAAGCACATCGCACATCTCTTCAAGCTGACTGCTGCAGACTGAATCAAAAAGGAGTGTTGCACGCAGATCGGCTGCCAGCGAACCGAGATCCTTAATGAACGACTGATCCGAACTGTTAAGTATAAATTTTGAACCTAGCTGACGGAGCTTCTCAAGCTGTATCTGATTTCTGACAATATTTACAACGGGGATCCTGTGTTCATTGCCTAACAGTTCAACCATTCTTCCTAGGGCACTTGCTGCAGCATTATTAATTATTGCCCTGTGGTTATATTGTTTTGCAATCTCGAAAAAGGTAATGGCGGTAAGGGGATTCACCAGCGACATCGACCCCTGTTCATCAGAGACCCTGCTGCCAAGAGGGAAGCATTTACCCGCTTTGGTCACCATGTATTCAGCCCAGGTACCGCTGGTATGGTACTCCGCTGAACATGAAACTCTTTTTCCCATCCAAAGACGGGGCATTATTCCCTTACCGGCGGCTATTACTTTTCCACTGCCCTCCAGTCCGGGGATAAATGTGTTCAGATCATACCCGGAGGGTGCATTTCTGATCCTGGCGAGGTCAGAAGGATTCACTGGTGCAGCACTCATCCTTACGAGAACTTCACCAGGTCCGGGATCGGGAACTATTACCTTTTTTACGATAAGCCTGCTGCCGGATTTATCGAGAAAAACTGCCTGCATTGTATCAGGATGGAATTTTTTGTAAGTCATAGGTTGTAGTAAATCGATATTTTATCACAAGGCAAGGTAGGAAGTTTTGTTGAATTCTGCTGAAGATCAGGATGATGTTTTGGGTTGCACTCTCCCGGGCTGATTAAAATAAAAAGCGCCTGTCAACATATGAAAGTAACAGGCGCTCTGATTGATTATAAACTCTGATTGAGAGAGTTAAATTACGGTGACCGGTTAAGATTATTACCTCTTTGCCGGCCTTTTTATACCATCGCCGAGAAGTTCATCGAGCCGTTCGTATGATTCGTTGATACCTTTTGTCATATCGTCACACATCATTACATCCCTGGTAATCAGGACTTCCTGTTTACCCTGAATAGCAACTATTCGTGTGTGATTACGTCTATTCATGATTAAACAGTTTAATTACTACTTGTATTTCTTTTGCAATAACATTCGCTTAAGGATTTTGTTCGGAATCATACAGCTGACAAGCGGTGATATTTATCACTTCAGCTATTCTCCTGAAAGTACAGACTACATATATGAATGCCCTGATATGCTTGTAGCAAAGCTTCCGAGGCCTCTGGCCGGGACTTTCGGAAACAGGAATACAGCTATTACTTCGACTCCTGGTTATTAATAAAAGCGAGGACTTCCTGTGAATCCTTTTCAGGATTGACAGATTCGTTCCTGTAAATTATTTTCCCGTTTTTACCTATGATAAAGGTCCACCTTTTTTCTGTTACACCCCGTAAAAGCTCATGTTCTGTGCCATCAATGGTACGTATGAGCGATCCTCCTTCGCTTATCGGGACACCGAATGCTTCAGCAATTTTGCCGTCGGGATCTGACAAAAGCGGGAAATTCAGATTTTCAGTATGTTTGAAGAGCTTAAGTCCATCAACATTGTCCCCGCTTATTCCAACAATTTCAACTCCGGCTTCCCGCAGGTTTTCCCGCTGGTCACGGTAGGCACAGGCCTCTTTGGTACAGCCACCAGACATGGCAGCCGGATAAAAGTAAACCACAATATAATCCTTACCCAGAAATTTTTTGCTGTTCCAGGTAGAGCCATCATCAGAGGGGGCTTTGATTTCAGGTGCTTCATCGCCAACCTTCAAACCCTGTTGGCTAAATGAGGGCAGTGATGCAAATAAGAAAAGCAAAACTGCCAGAAAATTTGATTTCATAATAAAAGTATTTAAACTGTTATCTGTAAAAGTACAGATTATTAATATTTTGAATAATATCAATTAATCAGGAGTAAGTGAAAGCTTAGCTCTTTTTCCATTTAATTCCGCAACCAATAGCCTTGGTCTGGGCAACAGGAACCGGCTCCCCCTTAAGAAGTGCATTCACGGCATCTTCAACAAATTTTTTGTCGGCCATTGATGCATTATCCGGATTATTATCGATGGCCCCGACATATTCCACCTCCAGCTTGCCTCCTTTTTTTGACAGCACATAGACGTGAGGTGTATTTGTGGCTCCATATTTCTTTGTAACCTCCTGTGATTCGTCGTAGAGGTACTCGAATGAAAATCCCTTATCCTTTGCCAGTTTCTGCATCGCTTCATATGAATCACCCGGGGAGACACTGCTGTTATTTGAATTAATTGCAACAACAGGATAACCCTTTGGAGCAAATTCCCTGTTCAGGTCAAGGATTCTGTTCTCATATGCCCTTACTACAGGGCAGGTGTTGCACATGAATACAACAATGAATCCTTTGGCATTTGCAATACCTGACAGCGAAACTTCTGTGCCGCTGACATTTTTAAGTGTAAAATCGTCTGCGGTATCTCCTGGCTTGTAAGGCATAAATGCACTGGCTGTATTAAGGATCATCAATACAGCTGCTGAGAATAAAAGTATTTTTTTCATAATATTCCGGGTTTAACAGATGAATAATTACAAATATGAGTTGATTAGATTCCTTAAGCTCTGCTCATCGAGGGTTTCAGGATGGAAGAGCCTGATCTTCCTGAAATTATTCAGGAAAAGGGTGGACGGAATGTTGCCCTGCCAGGTGGGATCCACCTTATCTATCCAAAGATTTGCGTCGGGGTCCATCATAACGGCCACTTCCTGTTCAATTTTATTCTTTTTTAAGAATGGGATCAACTGTTTCTCTACCTGGCTTGGAAAATCCAGACTTATGAAAATAAATCGGACCCTGTCCTTATCGTAATCACGCGAGACCTTTTCGAATGCAGGCAATTCAGCCACGCAGGGGGCACACCATGTAGCCCAGAAATTAATCACATAAAGCTTATTGTCAGTGCTGTTCAGTATCTTTTCAAGATCCGGAACCTTTATGTACTCAATTTTCTGGCCTGATACAAACGAAACAGCACACGAAACCATCATAAACAAAATCAATGTTATTTGTCTGCTTACCTGCATAACTGCTTTTATTGATTAAACCCTTATGACGATGATATGTTCGCTAAGAAAGCTCTGCATGATCATTTTTAACATAATTTTAATGTGATAACCAAAGTGTTTCTATCAAATATCCTTGCTCAGGCTAATATTAATGTCGGCGGCCTTAATGTGCAGGGTATCTGTGCCTGAGCTTTTCAATATAAAAGATTTTGACAATGCTTCATCATTGATTTTAAGGCTTTTCTGAGCAATGCATGAGAGTTCCCTGATAAAATATTCCTCGAGGGAAATGGAAACGGTATGTGCCTGATTTACATCCAGCCACCCGCAGTGACCTTCGACTTTCAGATTATCAGCAACACGTATTATTATCTTCTTGTCATCCGGTAAAATGATAATATTGTTCATAGTTTCTGAATAATTGCTGATTCCTATAGTATTGGGAATAAACTTTGAGGGCGAGGATATAAAGACCGTGTCGCCTGACTGACGGCCGGTTATCTCGAATTCAGGTCTCTCAGCCGGATAATGCCATCCCCACACATTCCCTTTTGGAAACAGGAAAGAATTGAATTTCATCATATTGCTTCCCGAAAATACAAGTGTGCTGTTTCCGGTAAGGTTTAGCACAATCACCCGGACATCGGTAAGTGATTTTGAATATTCTGCCTGTTTTTGCTGGGCATTCAGGACAGTAAAGGAAAGAATCAGAACGACGATTGATAAGATTGCTTTTTTCATGATTTCAAAATTAAATAGTTTAACTTATTACATTGTATTACTATGCTTAATGTTAAAAAAAATTACCTGCGAAGCACTCTTAGAAGAAGTGTTATGAATATATAGAACAGAAATGCTGAAAACAAAGCCATTGGAATGATCCAGTAGCCCAGTTTTTCCGTGAGTCCTGCAGCATCTGTCACGTACCCGAATCCGACAAACGAGTTGCCTGAATAGAACAGTCCCGTGTGGGAGGGAGAGATAATTTTCAAAGCGGCTATGATTACGAAGGAGAAGAGGAAAAGGTAAAGCAATCCGAAGATCACAAAGCTGAAGCCATAGCGGAGATTAAGCCTTATTGCCTGGAAAACATCTTTTGGATTGAACGAATGCACAGCCTGGTCGAGTTTTTTACCGGCGACAAGGGGCTTGAGAAATTCTTCAGGAGCTCCAAGTTTCGAGATTACATCAAGCAATACATCAATTTCGTTATTCTCATTGCATCCTGCTGTACCTTCATAAATATGACTGTTAAGTTCCATCAGAAGTTCAGATCTGTCTGATTCTGACAATGAGCCGATACTTTTTTCAACCCTTGCCATGTAATCATTATAGATGCGGCCCGATGCGTTATTTTTGAAAACAATCTGGTTCATTGCTTATTTTATTTTGATTATTGAGTTACTTAAATCCTCCCAGTATTTTCTCATCTCTTCCAGGTTCTCTGCGCCATCACTGGTAAGCATATAATACTTCCTGGGAATGCCCGATGCCTGTTCAACCCATTTCGACGAAACCATGTTATCCTCCTTAAGGCGGATAAGAAGGGGATAAAGCGTCCCTTCAGCGACGTCTATATTCGTGTATTTCCTGATCTCTTCAACAAGTTCATAGCCATAATACTCTCCTTTGCTCAGTATATTCAGTACTACGAGAGAAAGGATACCCTTTTTCACCTGCGATTCCCACTTATGTACAAATTCATTGTTCATGATGCAAATATAATTTAAAATACATAGCTATGCAAGGTATTAATAAAATATTTTCAAATATTTTAAATAATTTTAAAACAGGATTTTTTTGCCCTCCCGGCCTAAGAGAGCTCCCCCATGCTTGTCTCAGCCAATGGTCTAACCATTCTCCATTTCCCGACCCTCTGTAAAAGAGCTTTTATTATTTTGATCCGAAAAGTTTGAAAAAACAGACATGGAGGATGGTGCAACCAGTGCGGTGGTTGTAAGAGTTTTTAAGAAATTCCGTCGTGAGTCTCCAGGGGAAGTAATAAATATTTCGGGTTAGGTGATCAAATGAACTATCTGATAAGTAATAATAACCATTTTGCCAGGATGAGGACTTTTTTTATCTTGTATACTTCCTGTTTTTTTTGATTTTCTTATAGGAACGGTCCAGTGTTTTAGCCTTGTGCTTTGAGTAATATCCCTTATTCCTTCCAAGCTGTGTATTCTCAAGAAGCATCAGGCCTCTTTTCTCGTTATATGCTTTTTTACCAGAAGCACAGCCTCCAGATACAGAAGCAAGCACAACCAAAATTAAAACGGATATTATGAACCTTGTCATGACTCCGTATTATTATATTAACAGACAGCTCTGCAAATATCGTAAATACAACTTATATTTACAATAATCTCAGACTTTTAGTAATTTCATCAATTCATCCAGCTTGGGTGACAGGATTATTTCTGTTCTCCTGTTTTTGGCTCTGCCTTCAGGTGTGTCATTATCAGCTTTTGGAAAGAATTCACCTTTTCCCGATGCAGTCATCCTGGCAGGGGCAATATTATAGTCATTTATCAGGATCCTCACTATGGAGGTTGCCCTTGCAACACTTAAATCCCAGTTATCCTTATAAACCGAAGTTTTAATAGGCACATTATCCGTATGTCCTTCTACAAGGATGTCAATGTCAGGATTTTTACCAAGGACATCTCCAAGTAGTTTCAGTGCTTCCTTCCCTTTGGCTTCAACGGCAGCGCTTCCTGATTTAAAAAGGAGCTTATCTGACATTGAAACGTATACTTTTCCGTTCTTTATCTCCACAGATAATTCATCAGAATTAAATCCAAGAAGGGCATCTCTTAAAACAGAGTTCAGCCTTTTAGTTATTGAATCCTGTCTGGCTATTACTTTGTTCATCTCCTCCAGGGTCCTTTCCCTTTCCGAAAGTAATTTTTCCTTGGCATCCAGTTCTTCCGACTTTGAGGCAAGAGCCCTGCTCAGTTTGTCTGTCTGTGATAAGCTCATACTGGTCAGAAGATCATACTTTTTCTGAAGCTCATTATGCTGGCTTGTAAGCGTGTTGAACTGATCCGTGAGATCAGCCAGATTCTTCTTCAGTCCTTCATTTTCCTTTTCCTTTGCGGCAAGGTCAGTACACAACTGATCTCTTTCACCGACGACTGATTTAAGTCTTTTCCCCCATCCGGCAGGTTGTTTTGCAGGCTTCTGGCCGCCGCACTTATATACAGGAGCGCATGAATTAAGTATTAAAATCAGCGACAGAGTACTCATTAAAAAAACGATCTTTTTCATATCCCTGGATTTGTTTCTCTTCAAAGGTAGTTTCTTATTTTTATATACGTACAAAAAGGGCACTTATTGAGTAAATCAATATCTAATTTACTGAAAAGGATGAATCTGTGAAAGTTTTAGCCTTGTCAATTTTTCTATCTTTGTCTCAATTGATAACCTGTTGTATGAAATTGTACCTGAAAGGACTTCTTTATAATGTCATAATCGATCCTC
This sequence comes from uncultured Bacteroidales bacterium, assembly GCA_963789465.1. Lineage (GTDB taxonomy): Bacteria > Bacteroidota > Bacteroidia > Bacteroidales > VadinHA17 > LD21. The sequence continues at coordinate 176,609 of CAWBLL010000008.1, read as the reverse complement.
TTCTGGCAAATGTGAGGACTTCCGTAACCGGAAAGGCAGGGACCGCATCAAATGTAATAGACATAGCCTGCGGTACCGGTTCTCTCGCGTTTGATCTGGCTGGAAAGGTGTCGAACGTAACGGCAATAGATCTTGATCAGGATCTGATTGCATATGCTGCACACAGAGCTGAAAAAAGAGGGGTAAAGAATATTCATTTTGAATCGCGCGATGCCTCTGATCTTTCAATGTACAGTGAAAATCGGTTCGATATCGCAGTAACATCCATGTCGGTTCATCAGTTCGAGGCTCAACTGGCAATAAGAATCCTCACCGGGATGAAAAGGATTGCTTCCAAAGTAATAATTGCTGATTATAATAATCCCCTGCCTGTCAACCTTTCTGGCAAGGTTGCCCTGGGCCTTGAAAGGATAGCCGGGGGCGATCATTATCGAAACTTTGGAAATTATATGACTTCCGGGGGCTTGAAGTTTTTCACAGATAAGGCCGGTCTGGAAATAAAAGCAACACGGATCAGGGGAAACGGCGTCTTCATGATAGTAGTATGCTGGTGAGGCTGGAGGGCTGAGGTCAAATCTTTTGTGCAACCATTTGGCTAGAGCTGGTTTCCAGTTCAATCCTTGAGATATTCCTGAATCCTGCGGATTTTAACATTCCGGTGACTTCATGCTCTGTAAAGCAGTCTCCTGCTTCTGTTCCGACAAGCATATTTATTGCAAAAACTGCACCTGATACGGGTTGTGTCCGGTCATTGTTCATGATCCAGTCCTGGATCACTATCTTTCCATTGCTGTTCAGGGCTGCAAAACATTTTTTTATAAGAAGCTGATTTACCTCGAGCGGATTACTGTGAATTATCGCCGACAGGAATACCAAGTCGAATCCCTTTGGCAATTCATCAATAGTGTAATCGCCTTCGCAGGTTTTTATCTTGTTTGAAAAGCCTTCCCTGGCAAGAAATTTTTGTGTTATGGGAACGACATTCGGCAAATCGAATACAGTTGCTTCCATTTCAGGCTTTTTGGTAAGAAATGCCATGGAATAGGCACCGGAGCCCCCGCCAACATCCAGAACAGATTTTATTCCAGACAAATCAATGTTTGCCAGCTGCCCGGGAGCCTGTTTTTTTGCCCTGTCATGCATTGCACTTATAAAGGGGAATAGCCAGTCTTCACCTCTTTCATTAATCTCTGAAGGATGGGCTGACTTACCTGTCCTGACTACCCGGGTGAGATTACTCCAGGTATTCCAGAGATGGTTGGAATGCATAAGGCCTCCAAGGTATTCCGGACTTTTTCTGGACAGAAAGGCTGAACTTTCCGGAGTGTTAAAGAACCTGTCATTCTGTTTTGTGAGAAAGCCCAGGGATACCAGGGCATTCATCAATCGTTCACAGGCATGTTTGTTCAGATTCAGGTTGGATGCTATCTCTGTGCTGGTCGAACCTGATTCGTCCAGGTTGCTGAACAGATCGAGTTCAAAGCCGCTTAATAGTATTCTGCTTTTTTGGAACAAAGCAGCAAATTCTCTGATTGTACCTGGATTCATCATGATTTTTAAGATTTGAAACTTACTTTATTACTTTATTAATGTATCCTGCCTGTTATCAACCGGCAAAGGTTTCTTCTCAGGTATTCTGACAATAAGAACGGATAAATGCAGATTATGTTTATAGTTCTATTTATTCCCCGAAGTGTCTGCCGGCTGGATTTTATTTAAATAAATTATGTAATCTACCAGATAGTCAATGTCTTCCTGCGATAAATTCAACACCGGCATTTTCCCTTTCCGGAAACTTGCTACCTTCTCAAATCCCGGGTCTTTCAGCGATCGTGTGATGTACCCGCGGTCTACTATAACGGAATCAAGGGTTTCGTTTCTAATGACCAGCACTTTTTTACCGAAAATGGAATTAAGCGGCGGTCCATACATTTTTTGTCCGGTTATAGAGTGACAGGCTGCGCATCCGGTTGTTTTAAATAATATTTCACCCTGTTTCGGATTCTCAATATGTCCCGGTTCCTGTGTTTTCCTGTTGCCGCAACCACCAATAACCAGGAGAATTATGATTGGAATTAATTGTTTTATCATTATTATCACTGATAGTCAACCATTGCCCGGATCATACTTCATCGCCCTGTTTCAGGTAATATCCCACGACATTCAGAGATTCACTCTTTCGGTAATATTCAGGATCGGTCAGTTTTGCATGCTCTGCCCGTTTCACTTTTACCATTGAACTGAGATCCTTCTGTTTCATTACCTGAACACCTTTCGTGGTTCTGCTTTCCACCGGATTGATATGCGATGTGTTAAAAAGAACAACTTTTTTGATATTGCTGAGAGTAACAAGATCGGTATCATTCTCAAGCATCTCGATAAATATCAGCTTTGATTCACTATTGTAGGCATTCCTGAGTTTTTTCCTGTTATAATCAGTCTGGTAACTGTTCATTGCGATTTTCCCTATCTTACCATTCTCAAATGCCACAATAAGGAAGCCCTTATAATGCTTTTCACCTGTAAGATATATAGGTTTTTCCCCCGGTTCGAATTCAATTTTCTGCAATGCATGGAATTTATCGCGAAGCTCTTTTTTAAGGACTTTATAGACATTGTGATGTGTTGTGAATACCAGGATCTCAACTGAGTCGGAATCATCTGATACTTTAATAGGACTGGACGCTGTGGGCTGATCATTTCCGGACCTGGTTTCATTATGGAGCTGCTCTTCCGGATGTTCATCGCTCTGCTTAAGATGCTCGTAATTATTCATATTTATCTGCTTTTATGATTTGCTGTTTTTATCTGATATTTATTTTTTGCTGTCAGTAAATGGTTTGACCGGTGACGGAAAACACACTGATTATCATAAAGGATCATAGAGAATTCATAACTTGGATATACAGATTGATTATAAAATTATTATTCTTCACCTTGTATTTTCAGATATCAGATGAGAACCCCCAAATGTCGCTAAAATTTATCCATGGGAATTGACCTGGAATAAAAATGATCAGATAATTTCTCATTTTAGTATTTGACAGCAGGGATAAAAATTGACATAAATATGACAGATATTATGATTGAGGGCTTTTTTAAATCAATTTGAATCGTGATATTTGGAGCCAGGGGAAAAAATATTTGGCAGTAATAATTATACAGGGGATATTCTTAAATATCATTTTGTACATATGGATACAGAAGAAGTGCATATTTTGCCCTCAGATAAGACTCCCGAGATCATTCTAAATCCTGAAGGTACTATCAGGATCCAGGGACGGGGATTGAGTGTTCACAAATCTGAAGTTAATGACCAGATTCTGGACTGGATTGAAATTTATCTGAACAATCCTGCTGAGATTACCTACGTGCTGATTACCTTCGAATATCTTAACAGTTACAGTACCAAGAGTTTATTTGATGTTCTGAAGAAATTGACCCGGGTTATGCTGCAGTCGAAAAAACTCGTGATAAGATGGTATTACGAAGAGGATGATGAAGATATTCTGGAGCGTGGAGAATACATAGCTGCCGCTTTAATGATCCCGATAGAATTTCATATAACCCACATAAAATCCGGGACTTAGAGATTTTACTATTTCAGAACAAGGGGAATCTATATTCCGGTTTGAATGGAATGTTTTTTTCCCATTGCCTTATTATAAAGACCTGCATATTCAATGCGCGCTTTTTTCCCATGAAAAGTTCTGTGCCATTGCTCTCTGAATAAGATTTTCAAAATGAGGTTTCCTGTTTTGGTAGGTATCCAGGGCCCATTCCAGAGTTCCTGTAATTGCCTGGCCGGTGGCTTCATTGAATTTAAAGCCTGTACCTTCACCGGAATTTTGATCGTAGTTTTCCACGGTATCGTTCAAGCCTCCTGTTGCCCTTACCACAGGCAGTGTTCCATATCTCATTGCATATATTTGTGTAAGCCCGCATGGCTCATATATTGAAGGCATCAGAAATAAATCACTGCCAGCCTCTGTCAGATGAGCCAGCTCATTGCTGTAACCGATATGAGTTCCGATCTTTCCTGGGTATCTGGTATTAAGATCAGAATAAAATGCCTCCAGCCAGTTATCTCCTGCACCCACAATTGCAAACCGGACATCCATGGTGTTTATAATATATTCAATGCATTCAGCCAGGATATAAAATCCTTTTTGCCCAACCAGGCGGCTTACAATTCCAATAACCGGTGCAGTATCTACCTGTTTCAGGCTGAATTGTTTTTGCAAGGCTCTTTTACAGATCGATTTACCTTCCATGTTGCCGGCATTGTAATTTGCAGGGATCAGTGTATCAATCTCAGGGTCCCACCGGGAATAATCGACCCCATTCAGTATGCCGGTATAATCTTCCCCTTTTCTTCTCAAATAGTAATCAAGGCCATATCCTCCGGCTGAGGTTTTTGTTTCTTCCGCATAGCTTTTGCTCACGGTATTCACCTTATCGGCAAAATAAATGCCTCCCTTTAAAAGATTGACAGCATTATAGCATTCAAATTTATCTGGAGTAAAATCTCTTTCATCAAGTCCTGTATTAAAGTAAAAATAGCGGTCATATACTCCCTGGTATGCCAGATTATGTATAGTCAGGACGCTTGCCGCATTACGAAAAAGCGGGTCATCATTGTAAAATCGTTTCACAAAGGCAGGCAATAAGGCTGTATGCCAGTCGTTAGCATGGACAATGTCGGGGGCGAATCTTAATTCATGGCATAACTGAAGTGCAGCTTTCGATAAAAATGCAAACCGATCCGGATTATCTGAATAGTCATTGAAATAATCATCGTGATAGATATTTGGTCTTCTAAAGTAGGGCTCATAATCAATTAAATAAACCTGTACATTGCCCGGCAAAGAGGTGCTGCCAACACGGCACTCAATATTTCCGCCGCCTGAAGGGACATTCATCCTTTCAAGTATGGTTGTGATATTATATTTAGCGGCATCTATAAAGGAATAGAAGGGAATTACAATTATCACTGTATTTCCAAGCTTTTGAAGGAAGAGAGGCAATGCGCCTGCAACATCTCCCAGTCCACCGGTTTTGGCGAATGGAGCACATTCCGATGATACCAGGAGTATTTTAATTGAATTTGTCATTTATTCACTTTCAGAAGGTTGATAAATTAATTTCGGTGTTTTCTCCTGATGAAAATGTCAAAGCGACAACAAGTGTAAGGTATTCTCTCAGCTGCCTGGTAATTAAGTAATTATCCAACACAAATTGTCTGGCGTTCTTACCCATCTGCTCCATTATCTCAGGATGTTTCAGAAGATAGCGGATACGTATGGCAGCGCCTTCAGGGGTATTTACCCTGAAACCGCTGTAATGGTCTATTACCTGAAGCTTTATACCTCCGGTGTCGCCACCGATGACCGGCTTTCCTTTCCATAATCCTTCAGTAACGGTGAGCCCGAATCCCTCTTTCAGCGATTTTTGAACAATAATATCTGATCCTCTCTGGAGGGCATTAATGGCTCTGTGAGCATCAGGGGGGAGTTCAAGAATGTGTACATCCTTATCGTCGCCGGCATAGGATTTTACTTCCCTGAGCACCTGTTCACCCTCAGGATCATCAGAGGCTCCCCCTCCGGCAAGAACCAGTTGCACGGGTACATAGTTCTTTATGAGCCGGTAGCTCTGAATAACACCTATTGGGTCCTTAAAACGGTCAAATCTTGAGACCTGTGTTATTAGAGGATAATCTTTCCGGATTCCCCATGAATCGAGATAAGCTGAGATCTCCTTTTCCGGAAGGTCAATATTTTTCTCGCTGAGCGGATCAATACTTGGCGGTATCAGGTACATAGGGTGGGAAAATGGCTGAGCAAAAGCTGAGAGTCGACCATATACTGGCATCATAGCCTTTTATAAACTCCCGGAGATACTTCCAGACATGACGGTAAGGATGGCTTACATCGATATGACAGCGCCATACCCACTTCCCTTTCCTGGCATTGCAAAGGTTTAGCAATGCTGCCGGCTGAGGATCATGGATAAAAACAAAATCAGCTTCCTCCAATTTCTGTCTGAGACGATCAAAATTCCGGAGATTTGTTTTTTCATAAACATCAAGCAATGATTCAGGGATATCATCGCGGTCACCCTGAAGCGAGTTGTGCATTTTCTTGGTACACTGGTAAAATTCCTTTTCCCCCTGAATTATTTCCCATTCAGCATCAATCCCCAGTTCCCGTTTTAATGGTATGAGCCGGTTCAGTATTTCGGCAACACCTCCGCCTTCTTTTGTAGAATTGATATGAAGGATCTTCATCCCTTTTAACGGATTAGCCAGCTGTCTCAGGTGATCAATCACCTCATGACCTACAACTCCGGCATATTGCTCAAGCAGACTTTCCATCATGCACCTCCTTTAAAATAATATTGATAAACCGAATTTATTTCCTGCCGCAGTTCATTCAGTGTAGTGAAATACGGGTCAATTTTGTCAAGTTCTTCGATCAGATTCTTATACTTATCTCCAAAACCTTCGAGCCAGACGGAAAAATCATTTCTCATATCCTTCGTCCTGCGCCTGGAGTCGATGAAATGAAAAAACAGGCTTCCGAGTGACATGCCCGGGATTACTTCAAGGAAATCCTCAGGTTTATTATGTACTACGCCGGTATTAAAAATCACTATCTGAGAACGTATGAAATGAAATTCCTGTCCTGTTTTGACCCAGGGAACATGTTCCGACTCGGATAGGCGTTCCTCGATGATCTCGACAACCTCCTGGCGGAGATCTTCAATATCGGGGTAAAGTTTCGGATCGATCACCGAAAGTTGTTCGGAGACTTTCGAATCGTGAAGTTTGTGGGATGCCCAAACTGCGAAATCATTTTGAAATTCAGGATCGTCAAAATGCGGATGCAGGAGACCTCCCCAGAAATGATAATAAAAACAACCGGGATGGACAATTTTCAGCAGATCCCTTAGCTCTCTCAGGTTTTGAGCTTTTTCACCGGTGGCAATAGCAACAAGGGCACAATCAAAAATTCTGAATGACTGGTTCATCGTGTTTTATTTTATTGAAGAATAATTTTAAAATTTCGTTACCGCCAATTTTGGCAACTTACTATGTTTTTGTAACATATCTCAGGGAATAAGGTTGTCAATCAAAGATTGAACAATACTGTAAATAGCCGTATATATTCTTGATAATAATTTAATTACGAGCCATTCCCGTGCTTGAAATCTATTTTATAAAGTTACTTAAATACTTGTTAAACCCCAAGTGCTGATATTAATATCATTATTAAACGGATAAAATGTGAAATTTGCGAAAGATTGCCTTCGGCGAGCTTCACTTCTTTCTCTCAGAATCTCAAACTTTTTATCGGACAGTACTCTATTAATATAACAAAATAAATATTATTGTGTTGTGAAAGAATTCATTGAACACATTGATTAACATGATAGCCTGGGTTCCGGATTTGGAAATCGTTCCAGAAATTAGTATCTTTGTGCCAGGTCTCCGGGATTTATTCCTTTGTGTACAAATTTAATTTAAACGGGCAAGATGAAAGAAAAATTCATTCTTAAGAGAGTTGTTATTGTAGTACTGCTTATTGTGTCGGTTGTCGCACTGATATATTTTGGCAGCGGGAGATCTGTAAATGAAAAGGCAAAAAATATTACAGAGGTAAAGGAGGGCAGTTTTAAAATATCTGTCATTGCCTCCGGAGAGCTGATGGCTGAAAAATCGATTGACCTGAGGGGTCCGTTGTTACCGGGTAACGGCAGCAGACGAGGACAAGGGAGAGGGAGACGAATACGCGCCATGAGTGTCAAGATACTCGATATTGTTCCTGAAGGTACTTTAGTCAGGCCAGGCGACTATGTAGCCCAGCTCGACAGGACCAATTACGACAATACCCTGAAGGATCAGATTGAGACTCTAACGACCTATGAGGAGAGATCTGGAGATGAAAAGGCTTGATACGGCTGTGGTCCTTACTGACCTTCGGAATGACATCAGAAATCAGGTTTTTACTGTAGAGGAAGCTGAACTGACGCTTGCGCAATCGAAATATGAACCTCCTACGGTAATCCGGCAGGCGGAGATTGTAGCTGGATAAGGAAAGGAGGACCCTGAAGCAGAAAAGAAAAACCTATGGTCTCAGGCTGGCGCAGCAGAAAAATGAGATCAGTACCATGACACTTAATATTTCGGGGCAGAAACGACTTGTTGAGGATCTGCAAAATTATCTTGCTGATTTTACAATCAGAGCTCCATCGGGGGGAATGGTAATTTATAAAAGGAACTGGAACGGGACCAAAAGGCAGGCTGGTTATGACATGAATCCCTTTGATATGGTTGTTGCAACCCTGCCAGATCTTTCCTCCATGATCTCCAGAACATATATAAGTGAAACAGACATCAGGAAAATTGCCAAAGGACAGACAGTTGATATTAAAGTTGATGCTTTCCCAAAGAAGAGCTTTAAAGGAACTGTCATTAGTATTGCAAGGATAGGTGAACAGTTACCGAATGCTGATACGAAGCTGTTTGAAATCATCAGCCGGATCAATGATATATGATCCGGCACTCAGACCTTCAATGACAACCACGAATGAAATAATTATCAAGTCATTTGAAAATGCAGTATATGTGCCGCTTGAATCTGTTCAGGCTGATGCTGACGGGAATACATATGTCTATACAAAAGATAAGGAAAAACAACTTGTAGTCCTCGGCAGATCGAATGACAAGAATATAATTGTCGACAAGGGGCTGGAACCGGGAACCAGGATCTATCTTTCTCCTCCCGGAAAATGCCTGGAAATTTACCCTCACGGGTGAAAATCTTATAAGAAAACTGATCAGTCAGTCATATTACTGATATACAATCCGCAACTAACGGTTGAATTACTTCGCATAGACAGTTTTTACATTTACAAATTCGCGGATTCCCTGAAGGGAAAGTTCCCGTCCGTATCCCGATCGTCCCGTTCCGCCGAACGGGAGTCTGGGATCTGATTTCACAAGATCGTTAATGAATACTGCTCCATCCCGAAATTCCCCTGTCAGTTTCTGAGCCTTATCCTGGTCAGTTGTAAAGAGGGAGACTCCAAGTCCGAACCGGGTATTATTTGCAAAGGAAACAGCTTCAGCAGTGTCCTGAGCAATTATTACCGGTGCTACCGGTCCGAAAACCTCTTCATCAAAAACGGGCATCCCCGGCCGTACATCCAGGAGAACCGTCGGAGAATAGAATGCTTCTTTCCTCTGGCCTCCAAGCAGTATCCTTGCGCCCATTTCGACTGATTTTATTACCTGGCGCTCCAGCTCTTCAGCCTGTTGCACTGACGCCAGCGGGCCAATATCTGTATCCGGATCATTTGGATCGCCCTGCCTGAGCTTGCTGACATTTTCAGTAAAAAGCTCAATGAATTTATCGCTTATTTTTCTGTGAATGATGAATCTTTTCGCTGAAATACAGCTCTGACCCGCATTCATCATGCGTGCCTGAACCCCTATTCCTGCGGCTTTTTCCATATCGGCATCCTCCAGTACCACAAAAGCATTGCTTCCTCCGAGCTCGAGAACACTCTTCTTAATATTTCTGCCGGCAGCCTCTGCAACCTTTTGTCCTGCAAACTCGCTACCTGTGAGTGATACTGCCTTTACTGCATCATTATCGATTATTTTCCCGACTTTCCCGGATCCTATGACAAGATTGGTAAATACATCATCAGGAAATCCCGCCCTGGACAAAAATATTCTCAATTTGCCTGGCACATCGCTGTACATTTGAGGCATGTTTCAGAAGGACACTGTTTCCGGCCATTAATGCTGGCACGGCAAACCTGAATACCTGCCAGAACGGAAAGTTCCATGGCATTATACCCAGGATGGGTCCCAGCGGTTCGAAGCGGACATAACTCCTGGCAGCATCTGTTTCGATGGATTCTTCCTTCAGAAAATTCTCTCCGTTTTCAGCGTAGTAATTGCATACCCATGCACATTTTTTCACCTCTGCAATGGATTCACTGACAGGCTTACCCATTTCAGCCGTTATTGCCTGAGCATATTCCCCTGCATTTTCAATGAGAGTATCTGCTGCTGATTTTAAAAGCAGCTTCCTGTCGGAGAAACTAATACTTTTTCCAATTATCAAAAGCAACCAGCGAGCCTGTCAGCAATTGCTGCAATGTTGAATCGGAGTACTCTTCAAACTCTTCGATCTTTGTCCCTGTGTAGGGATTAATGCTTATCAGCGACATATCTGCTTATCATTTTGTATAAATTAAAATGGTGAGGCAATTATCTGCAGTATTGGTCAGCGACTATTTTGACTATGTAATCCATATTTCAATCTTCCCTTTGCAAGGCTGTCGTCGAACATATCCTCCAGCTTCTTGTTCACTCCACGGAGGCCTGCAACCACGGCCTCTGCCCAGTCGAAATAGTCCGAGATACGCTGAAGTTCCCAGCCTGCCGGGGGATTAGAAGCAATGTCACGAAGGTTCATGATCTTGTCTGCAATCTCCAGTTTCCTGGCGTTCACCGATTTTTGGTATGCAGTCTCCACCTGCAAACGTTTTCTCTCCTTTTTTTCCAGTGTTTTATCGTCTGTAACCTCCAGTGTAATTGATAAAATTGTTTCACCAAATATTTTTCCTGATAAGGGTAATAAGTTCATCTCGCTCTTTTACAGAGCTTACTGTATCCTCGATGACATCGTGGAGAATAGCGGCCGCAAGAAGGTCCGGATCGGTTTCCCCTGCATCGTTTGCAAGAAGATTTGCAACCTGGATCGGATGGTTTATGTAAGGGAGTCTTGTCAAGTCCTTTGCGAAACTGTGTCCGGTGCCGGCCGGCAGCAAATTCGAGTGCTTTCAGTATCAATGAGGTATCTGACATTATATTTTTCTTCTTCTATCGAATAATTATGGATCACGTTAACTGAACAACAATTTTTCCCCTGGTTCTGCCTGTCTCAATCTGCTGGTGTGCTGCCCGGATATCATCAAAAGTGAAAATTCCGGAGACATATGATTTTATTATCCCTTTTTCCAGCAATCCGGCGATCTCTTTCATGTCATTTCCGTCGGAGCGGACTCTGAAATGATCGCCATTGAGACCTCTCGTCTGTGCTTTTTCAATGATGTCCGGCGAGGTTCCTGACGGTATGCAGATGATGGTGCCTCCCGGTTTTAACACATTGAATGACCTTGTGGTATATTCGCCCCCTATGGAGTCCAGGACAAAATCCAGATCAGACAGCTCATCCTCAAAATTCTCTCTTTCATAATCGATGTGGCGGTCGGCGCCGAGATTCAATATAAATGTCCTGTTGCTGTCTGAAGCGGTTCCTGCAACCCATGCTCCGAGATGCTTTGCCATCTGTACTGCATAATGCCCTACTCCACCTGCAGCCGCGTGTATGAGAACCCTGTCTCCTTTTTAATTCCCGACTTGTATTTTAATAACTGCCAGGCTGTCAGGGCGGCAAGTGAAGCAGCTGCAGCCTCTTCATGTGAAATCACTGCGGGCTTTAATGCAAGATGTGCTTCAGGGGCTGCAACAAATTCTGCATAGGTTTTCCCGTGACCGGGGAAATTTACCATGCCAAATACTTCGTCTCCCTCCCTGAAGCAGTTACTTTTTTCCCGGTCATTATAATAATTCCTGAAATATCCCAGCCTGGAATTATCGGATCAAATTCACTCAATGCTGCTGCCATGCCTTTCCCTTTTCTGGTCTTGATATCTACCGGATTGATACCAATAGCTTTTGTTTTGATAATTACCTCATTATCTGACATTGCAGGAATAGGAAGTTCGGCCTTTACCAGATTTTCCACTCCTCCGAATCCTTTCAGGATGATTGCTTTCATAATTTTAATATTAGCAGGCTGTTATTTTTAACATCTGATGGAGAGATTTGTTTATCAGGAATATTGACTATAAATATATTAAATCGCCGGGAATAATAATCTGATCAGGAAGACGATCGTTGAGAGTGTATCAGACAAATTGTCGCAAAATGTCAGATTGATGAAAGAAATATTGTGGTTATGTCATTTGGTCCATCAAAAGAGGTATTTTTTCATTTGGCTTTAATTTTGCACTGAATTAAAAAAAGGAAGGAGGGGTTATGGACAGTATATCTGAAATAATCGTTTCGGCAGTTGATAAAGTTAAAAATTCGGTTGTTAAAATTGACAAGTTTAATAATGTCATGGGTAAGGAGAGAATCTCCGGAACAGGTTCCGGATTTGTTTTCTCAAGTGACGGTATGATCTTTACAAATGCCCATGTTGTTGAGAATTCTGACAGGATCAATGTTGTGCTTCTTGACGGAGATGAATTTAACGGTGAGATTGTGGGAATCGATAAGGATACTGACATTGCAATAATCAAGATATTTGGCTCGGGTTATACGCCATCCAGGCTTGGAACATCCGCGGATCTAAAAACAGGACAGTTGCTTATAGCAATCGGCAATCCTCTGGGATATCAGCATTCGGTATCTGTAGGTGTCTTAAGTGGTGTAGGGAGAACAATGAGAACCCCTGACGGGCATCTTGTGGATGGAGTTCTTCAGACGGATGCCGCTTTAAATCCCGGCAATTCAGGCGGTCCCCTGATTGAAACGGGAGGGGAGGTCATAGGAATAAATACGGCTATGATTCCAAGTGCGCAGGGATTGAGTTTTGCAATAGGAATAGATACTGCGAAGGAGATTGCCCGCTTCCTGATAAAGGATGGAAGAGTGACCAAAGCATATCTTGGGCTTGTTGCTTCATGAAATCGAAATCAATCCACGGATAAAAAATTTCTACAGGCTGGATTCCAAAAAAGGTCTTATGATAACCGGACTGGAAGAGAAGTCCCCGGCATCCAGAACCGGACTGAAGGAAGGCGATATCATAATTGAATTTGACGGCTTGCTTATAACAAGCTCCGGCGACCTTACCAGGAAATTAACAGGCAACGAACTGATCTTAAAACCTACAAGGATTAAGATTCTGAGACAGACGCTTGTTAAGGAACTGGATATCATTCCGGTTGAACGGCCGGCAGCATAAAGGTGATTTCAATATTTTGTTTACTGCTCTGTTTTTTCCTTTGAACATTTTTATGCTAAAGTGTTTACTACATGCTTTTACTATTTTGAAATTTTGTTTCTGCTAAGCAACTGGCTGAATGACAATAAGTCTTGAAGTAGCCAGAAAGCGGAATTTGATAGTAAATCCCAAAACAATATATTTATGAAGGTTGTAGTGGGCGGTAGAATCTTTTTTTCTTTGTCAGGTTTTCCGGCATTTGCGGCATTATTATTTCTGACTTCACCATATTTGAAGGCCCAGGATCAGCCAGTGTTTTCAGTGACAGTGTTACCGTCAGGGAATGTATAAGTTATGCACTTAAAAACCAGCCATTGGTCAGCCAGTTAAAAATTGATGAACAAATTGCAGAAAAAGATATTCAGATTTCCCTGTCAGACTGGTATCCCCAGATAAGCTCAAGTGCAATGCTCCAGCATTATATTAAACAGCCTGTATCTATTTTTCCGAACTTTTCAGATCCAACCGGTCCTAAAATGCAGATTACCACAGGAGTCGTGAATAATTCAAATATTCAGTTCAATGCCAACCAGAAAATATTCAGCAGCGATCTCATATTTGCAGGGAGAACGGCAAAATACTACCGTCAGCAGGCAGGTCAGTCAACGCAGAAGGTAATAATCCAGCTGGTTGTTGATGTGCGGAAAGCCTTTTATGATGTGCTGCTCACGCAACAGATGCTGAATCTGATCAATGACGATATTGAGAGGCTGACCAAGAGCCTGAATGATGCTCTCTCAATGTATAATAACGGGGTAACGGATAAAACCGATTACAGCAGGGCAACCATTTCACTGAATACAGCCCGCTCACAGAAAATAAGCATAACAAATTCACTCATTGCAGAAGATAACCTATCTTAAACAGTTAATGGGCTATCCTCAGGATTCGGGACTGGCTATAAAGAGCAGTTTCAATGAGATGAGACAGGAAGCTATGATTGATACCCTTCAGCCTGTAAAATATAATGATCGCATTGAATTCCAATTGCTTCAGACAGAACTTACCCTGGGGAAACTTGCGATTGGCTATTACCGTCAGAGTCTGCTACCCACCCTTTCCGGTAATGCAACATATAATATAATCTACCAGAATGATAATTTCGGGGATCTTTATAATAATTCATTTCCTAATTCATTCGTCGGTCTCTCATTGTCGTTTCCCCTGTTTGAAGGAACAAAAAGGATCCAGAATATAAGGAAGTCCAAACTGGAATACAACAGGCTGGTACTTGACACTATTAATTTAAGGGATGAAATTCATACCGGATATATTGATGCGCTTTCTTCGTATAAGAGTAATCTGGCAGCCTACAGGCTAACGAATCAAAATATTGAACTGGCCAGGGATGTTTATAATACAATTCAATCGCAGTATAAGGCAGGCATAAAACCTTATCTGGAAGTTATTGTTTCGGAGACTGAATTGCGAACTGCAGAGCTCAATAATCTGAATTCACTGATAATGCTTATGTTCAGTAAGATTGATCTTGAACAGGCTCTGGGTAAAGTTTCTATTGACTATTAATTTATCCTACTGAGAATATGAAAAACAACAAGTTCATAATATACAGTCTGATTATGCTACCTGTCATCTTTACCGGTGCATGCAAATCAGGCGGCCAGACTGCGCGATTTGGAGGCGCTCCAGTCGCCGTTACAGCCTATACCGTAAAGAAACAAAATGTTGTTTATTACAATACCTATCCTGCGACCGTGGTTGCCTTGAATGAGATCCAGCTAAGAAGTGAAGTAAACGGCTACATTACCGGCGTTTTTTTTAAAGAGGGAAGTCATATCAATAAAGGTGAGAAGCTTTATGAGATCGACAGAAGAAAATATGAAGCAGCTCTCAATGCCGCCAGGGCAAATGTAAAAATCTCGGAGAGCAATCTTGAAAAAGCTCAGCGTGATGCAGAAAGGTACAAAAGACTTGATGAGGAAAATGCAATTGCAAAACAGGTCCTGGATGATGGCATGACGGCTCTTGGAAATGCCCAGGCTCAGGTTAAGCTTATGAAAGCCAATTTACTGAACGCAGAGACGGATTATAATTATTCAATGATAACGGCTCCATTTTCAGGTTTAATCGGATTCTCGTTTGTCAAGCCCGGAGCATTTGTCTCTGCCGGGCAGACATTACTTACTACCATATCTTCTGATGATCCTGTCGGGACAGACTTTTACATAGATCAGAAATCCTTGCCATATCTTCTTACTTTAAAGGGAAATAAAATAACAGACACTGTTCCCTTATTTAAGATTGCACTGCCGGATGGGTCAGATTATCAGCATTATGGCAAACTCAGCGTTATTGACCGGGCCATTGATCCCCAAACCGGAACCATACGGGTCAGGGTAATCTTTCAGAACAAGGATGGCATCCTCAGGCCGGGAATGAGCTGTAACCTTGACGTCCTTCATGAGAATTCGGGATTACAGCTTGTGATACCATCCAGTGCACTGATCGAACAGATGGGAGAATTCCTGGTATACGGCATTGAAAACAATAAAGTGGCTGAGAAGAGGATTGCAACCGGAGTCAATCTGGGAAAATTTACAGTAGTTAATGAAGGACTGAATCCGGGTGACTCCATCGTACTTGATGGTATTCAGAAAGTGCATCAGGGATCGGTCGTGGCAATTGATGATTCACTGAATACCCGGGCAAACGCAAAACCAAGATAAGGCTACAATTACCTCAGAAAAGATGATATACGATACGTTCATACGGCGGCCAAATACTGCGATTGTGATTTCACTTATTATACTGATCCTGGGGATTGTTTCAATAGTGAACCTTCCTGTCAGCCAGTATCCGGATATTACACCTCCTGTGGTTCAGGTATCAGCCAACTATACAGGAGCCAATGCACAGGTTGTTGAAGAAACCGTTGCAACACCAATAGAGTCTCAGGTAAACGGTGTTCCGGGTATGTCCTATATACAATCAAACAGCACGAGTACTGGTTCAATGGGGATGAGCGTGACATTCAAGATAGGCACTGACATTAATATTGCTGCACTCGATGTTGAGAACAGGGTGAATGCAGCTTTGCCAAATATCCCGGATGAGGTTAAAGCATTGGGAACCATAGTCAGAAAACGAACTCCCAGTATCCTTATGGTTATAGGTGTTTATTCACCCGGACAGACACACGGGATACAATTTATTGATAATTATACAAATATTTATATCAGAGAAGCCCTGTTGAGGGTTGCCGGTGTTGGTGATGTGTTTGTGAGGGCGGATCCGTTTGGCATGCGCCTGTGGCTTAATCCCGATAAGCTCGCAAATCTTAAAATAACTGCCTCCGATGTCTTACAGGCAGTCAGGGAGCAGAATGTCCAGGTTGCTGCAGGAACCATAGGAGCTCCTCCACAGGAGAATTATCAGGCATTTGAATACACCTGCTTTGTAGAAGGGCGGCTGGCATCAGAAAAAGAGTTTGGCAATATTGTCATAAAAGCCAATCCATCGGATGGTTCCATTGTGTATCTTAAGGATGTTGCAAGGATTGAGCTTGGAAAATTCAATTATTCAGGCAGCTCTTATGTAGATGGGAAGAGGGCTGCGTTTCTGCTGGTCTTTCAGCTGCCAGGAAGCAATGCACTGGAGACTGCAAATGGCATATATGCAGAGATGGAGAAGCTCAGTAAAGCATTTCCGGCAGATCTTGAGTATTCAGTTCCCTTTGAAACAGTCTCGGTAGTAAAGGTATCGATTCAGGAAGTGGTGAAAACACTTCTGATTGCCTTATTGCTGGTAGTAATAGTCGTTTTCATCTTCCTTCAGAGCTGGAGGGCTACATTAATTCCAGTGCTGGCAATACCGGTATCTATAATAGGGGCATTCATCTTCTTTAAGCCATTAGGATTTACGATTAACACTCTCACCCTTTTTGCCCTCGTGCTTGCCATCGGTATAGTTGTCGATGATGCAATAATTGTCGTTGAGGCGGTCCAGCATAATATTGATGAGCTGAACCTTGCACCAAGGGAGGCTGCCATCAAAGCACTCCAGGATATATCAGCTCCTGTTGTGGCAATAGCCCTTATACTGGCTGCCGTATTTGTCCCGGTGGGATTTATCCCGGGGATAGTCGGGAAACTTTATCAGCAGTTTGCAATTACAATTGCCTTATCTGTATTGCTTTCCGCATTCGTTGCACTTTCCCTGACGCCGGCCCTTTGTTATCTCCTCCTGATACCAGGTAAATCTATACGTGCAGGCCGGGTTTTGAATCGCTTCTTTGCCTGGTTCAACAGAATGTTTAAAATAAGCCTGGATACATATTCGGAGAGTGTACTTAAAGTTATAAAAGGTTCCAGATATATAATTATCCTGTTGATACTTGTAATTGCCGGGACACTTATTTTATTCAGAAGCAAGCCAACAAGCTTTATCCCCACCGAAGATGACGGCAGATTGTACATAACGTTTGAACTGCCTGAGGCCGGCTCAACTGCCCGCACTGTAGAGGTCCTCAATAAGGTTATGGACCTGCTGAAAACAGTCCCTGGTGTTAATCACTATGCAGCCATTGCAGGCTTAAATGTCATTACATTTTCCACAAAATCAAATGCCGGAACGATCTTCTGTCAACTGAAACCATGGGAAGAGCGTAAGAGGAAATCAGAAAAGCTTGAAGGGATCATGACTGAGCTTAACAAACGGTTTGCAGCTGTCAAGGAAGCCAGGATAATTGTGATCGCCCCTCCATCAATTCCGGGGCTTGGAAGTACTGGCGGATTTTCATTTGTTTTGCAGCAACGCGAGAGCAACGATGACATAAAAGGTTTTGAAAGTGTTGTGAGGAAGTTCATGATTGCTGCAAACCAGCGCCCCGAGATAGGCAGCGCATTTACATTCTTTACGGCAAGTACCCCAAGATATAATATTACCGTTGATCGTGATATGGTTAAAAGGATGGGAGTGAATCTCACTGATCTTTTTGGTACCCTCCAGACCTACCTTGGCAGTTCCTATATAAATGATTTCACAATTTACGGCCGTAATTTCAGAGTAATGGCTCAGGCTGACACTTCATTCAGGGAGAATATTACCGATATAAACAGGTACTATGTGCGTAATATGCAGGGAGATATGCTTCCTCTTAAAAATTTCATCAGCTACAAGATGGTGGAAAGCGCTCCTCTTATTTCTCATTTTAACCTGTACCGATCCACTGAATTCAATGGAGAGGCGGCTCACGGTTATAGCAGCGGACAGGCGATCCAGGCTCTGAGAGAGACTGCAGACAAGGTCTTGCCACCTGGTTACGGATATGAATTTTCCGGGTTGAGCCGTGAGGAGATTGATGCAGGATCAAAATCCATTCTGATCTTTTTTATCTCAGTGGTATTTGTATTTTTATTCCTTACAGCACTTTATGAAAGCTGGTCTGTCCCCTTCTCAGTGCTCCTGGCAGTTCCTCTTGGAGCCTTTGGAGCAATTCTGTCGCTCACCTTTGTAACGAAACTGAGCAACAATGTCTATGCTCAGATCGGACTTGTGACTCTTATCGGACTAGCTGCAAAAAATTCAATACTTATAGTGGAATTTGCAAAAACCCGTGTCGACTCCGGCATGGACGTCATTAAAGCCACATTCGAGGCTATCCGCTTGAGACTGCGTCCGATACTGATGACATCGCTGGCATTCATATTCGGGGTTTCCCCTCTTATATTTGCCTCAGGTGCAGGGGCTGTGGCACGTCAGACAATAGGATGGACTGTCTTTGGCGGTATGATAGCCGCCACTTTCATCGGAATATTCATGGTCCCGGTGTTGTTTGTGTCAATTACAAAGCTTTCCGTCAGAAACAAAAAAACTGATGATTCAAGTTCATGATCTGAAAAATCCTGCCGGATTTATTATCCATATTCAACACGATATCAGCTTCTGATAAGGGACACATAAATTTGTAGGAGGGCAATCAATTGCAAAATTTGCTTTTCCTCGTACGCTGCGCTTAATAAATCAGAGCTTTTATCCGGGTAAAAAGTAAAATAATTATTCTCTATTGCCAATGATTTTCTATTTACCAGTCTCTTCAATATCAAAGATTAAATTTCTGTCCCATTCCAGCCAGTATTTTAATGCATTCTGTCTTATCAGCTTCCAGTATCCATCATCCATAAGGCCGAATTTCAAAATGCCTTCATTTATATCTGCATCTACCTTTTCAAGGTATTCCTTTTTCAGGCTGATACGCACTGATCGTCCCTTGCGTGTAAAAATTGCAGTCGGTTTTGCTATACTGTCAGCGGCAAGATGAATAGTTCCCATTCCCAGAGTTGCCCCTGTACTTACCTGTAATCCATCATTCAGACAGCTGTATGGAGGTTTAGATCCTGCAAAAGTGACAACTTCAAGCATATCGGGCCCGACACCGAATATCTCCCTGGCTCTTATACCCATCTTGGCGCCAACAATAGAAAAGACACCCAGATGACCGTGAAATTCATCAGTCATCACATTGGCCTTCCATTCCTCATTCCCGTATCGTGAGATAGCAGAATCAATGATTTTGCGTACATCATACCGGAACATCTTTGGCTGATCAGGAAATTTATTGAAAACTATGTTTTTTTCTGAAGAATATCTCCCGCTGATCATATCTTCCATTGCCTCCCTTATACCCGGGAGATCGTAATCCTTATCATACCTTACATTTATTCGGCTGGTCAGTGTATTTATGCTGAACAGTTCAGGATTTGTCAGGTAGACAGCAACCAGATCGTCCGACAACCGGAAATGATTCTGCTGTAACTTTTCCATGACCGGCGCCTGGCTGTGAACCCTGTAGAGTATGCCCGCAAGCATTGTTCCTGACTTCCCGCACAGCGTGTACAATGAAGTATCGAAAAGTGCATTGTTCTTTCCGAGATTGGAAATTACATCAATTCTTACGCCCGATTTAAATACAGTTTCAGCACTCTCCCTGTCGCATTCATAATTAAATCCCTTCAAAGGCTTTACTGATCCGTTGTACCAGATGATCCTCTCTACTTTAGCGAGAATATTCCTGTCACAATTTATTGCCATTGCAATATTTGTCAGCGGACCGAGGCAGACCAGTATGATCTTATCATTTAAGTCTTTAAGGCTTTCACCGAGATATGCCGAAGCACTTTCACAAACAGGAGGAATGCCGGGCTCTTCTCCCCACTTGATTTGCCTGTTGAACTGACGCCAGGGGGGATCGATGCCTTTCAGATCAGGGCCACATGCGACTGGCATGCTGTTGATATGAAAAGCCTTCAGAAGTGAGGATACTTTTTCCGAACCTTCCTTTGGAGGAAGTGAGCCATCTGATAAAAGCACTGCCCTTACAGTTATTTCAGGTATGGATAATAAAAAGCTTATGGTCCTCATATCATCAATTGCACCGTCGGTATCAATTATTATTGTATGGTTTAGTTTGACCGGCAATGGCTGTGCCCGGAGACATATAACCGCAAAAAGCAGTATTGTTGAAATAATTATTTTTCTCATTTTCTTATTGTTGTTTTTCGGTATTTCATACCTATGCAGAGGAGCATTTAAGAACTCCTGAGGGCGATGTCACAGCATAAATAAGTGCCGGATTTGGATTTTACAAGTAATTGTCTCTGTGAGGTGATGTATGAATATGTCACTATATGCTTCCCGGATCGGATGATCAGAAAGTTCTATAATCTTCCATTGTTTTTATGATCAGCGGTACATTAAACTTGTAATGATGGTCGCCGGGAATTTTTATGATTGAGGGACCCTTTCCGGCGAGTAGGTCAGGAATTTCTGTCTTCTCCCCGCTGCCAAAAATAATTAGTGTTGGCACGGGTTGCATTGACTTGATCTCATTTGTAACATTATAGGTATTCTGACGGTTGCCCATCCCAAGCATATTGGAGATATGAATCTCGAAGTCGGTACTTATATCGGGCGACAGGAGAACAGAGGATAATATCTTTGACTTCATTTCGTCCGGCAGCCTGGTTACGATGAACGGAACTATCTCTGCTCCGAGCGAATATCCGATTAGCAGGCATTGATCGCGGCCCCACTCCTTGCTGTAAAAATTCAGTGCCATTGTCATATCACTGGCTGCCTGTTCAGGTGTTTTCCTTTTCCAGAAGTATTTTTTTGAATCCAGACCTATTGTCGGAATTCCCATAGTTGCAAGTTTGTCAGCAATCGATTGTTCAAATGAGTACCAGCCTCCATCTCCTGAAATCAGAAGTGCAAACGGCTTATGCTTATCCTGATATTTCGCTTTGGTGATGTTCAGCGGCAGACCTTTTACCTGTTCTGCAATGGTCGTGGATGCCGGATCTGTTTCACTGCTTTTGGTTAACCTGTTAAAAGCATCCTTCCACTGTGGCATAAAATCACTCCATTTAGCGAAACCGTGACCTGTTTTTGAAAGAGCAATAAGCTCTGCATCAGATGTTTGATTTACAAATTCAGCCACTTCATCAAAGTTGCATACTTTATCGAGTTTTCCCTGAAGCACGATCCAGTGATTCCCAAGCTTTGCATCAGGTTTCAGAAAATAGCTTTTCCCTGTTACATCGATTCTTTCCGTTAAACCGTTGGTTTCGCACAACAACCGGGGGAGCTCAATATCAGGGCAAAATCCAAGTGATATTCCCCCGATAAAGGTGCCTGGACGTGCCTGGGCAAGGATACCATAAACTAGTGTCGCCCCGCTTGAATATCCCATAATCAGAGCCGGTTTGTACTCCGCAAAATCATATTTCTTTTCAATGAAAGTTATTAGTTCTATAAAATCAGCAGCTACTTTGTAACATTCATCCTTACGGGTCCTTAACTCCTTAAAATACCTGAGGATATCAACCCCTATCACAAGGGTATTCATTTCTGAAAATTCCTTCGCAAAATCCGTCACTCCGCTTTTCCATCCTGCATCTCCTGAGATCATTACCGCAACATTTTTCGGAGAAGACTGTGGCCTGTAAACATATACCTTACCAAAAGGTGCCAAATTGACTGAGTCGCGCAAAGTGACGGCCTGTAATTCAGGAACCAGTGACAATATCAGCACAAAGGTCGAAAAGATGAGCTTGTTCATTGTAATTGGAAGAATTGTTTTGGATAAAAAGTGACTGATTAGCTTGCAGGGACCTGAAGAGTGATCTGTCTGCCGGAGGAATAATATATATCTTTTTACGAGGCAAGCAACTGTTTCACTTTTGTTGATATTTCTTTCCCATCGGCTTTCCCTGCAAGTTCTTTGGCAGCAATACCCATCACTTTGCCCATCTCAGCAGGGGATTTTGCTCCCACACGTCCAATGATCTCTTTGATGACAACTGTAAGTTCTTCATCGCTCATCTTCGCTGGCAGATACCTCTCCAGCACATCTGCTTCAATAACTTCCTTTTCATATAAGTCAGGTCTGTTCTGTTCCTTATATATTTGGGCAGATTCCCTTCTTTGTTTTACAAGTTTCTGGATGATTTTCAATTCCTCTTCCGGAGAAAGTACGGAATTGGCTCCTTTTTCCGATTTTGCCAGGATAAAAGCTGTTTTAGCAGCCCTGATAGCCTCCAGTGCTATTTTATCCTTAGCTTTCATGGCATTTATAAGATCGCTGGCAATTTTCTCGGCAAGTGACATAATTCTGGTTTTAATATTCAAAAATACAATTTAAATCTGACTTATTAAGGATAAATTAATTAGTCATTAGCTTTACACTCATTAGCTTCAGCGAAGGAGGGTCATTCAATAGTCACTCAATGAATAATGACGGCCGAAGGCTAAATGACGCCGAAGGCAAATGACCATAAATGACGCGAAGCTAATGACGTGCGCAGCGCCAATGGCTTTTACTCAATGGATTGAAGTCCTGTCAGATGATAAGGGGTCATTGACAGTTACACCGCTGTTCAATTTGCCATTCATGGCATCCTTCCGGAATTCCTTACTGGCATCGTAGAATTCTTCCGATAAATCGATATCGGATATTAATATTCCGGGAATATTTGCAGCCAGCTTATTCTTAACGAGACCATCCGGGGTTATAAAGTAGCATGGCCAGCTCTCAGGTGCAGAAGAATTGGTGAGGGACATGTAGAAATAATTTGTTGCAGCATGAGCCTGTGCCGATAAGGGCATAATTACAGGGTGGATGCTTCCTTTCAGTTGTCTGGCATTATAAAACGACTGAAAAACAACATCGCATCCCAGTTTCCTGTATTCGCGATACAGCTCCGGAAACCTCACATCATAGCAGATGAGCAAGCCGCAGGTCACTCCTTTTATCGTAAATGTGACAAAATGATCTCCGGGAGAACAGTACTTCAGGTCAGTACCAGTACAGAAGCGTTTGTCATACCTGTCTGCTATTTTACCTTCAGGATTTATGACGTACAGACTATTATGGGGTTTATTCTTTCCGCTCAGTTTATGCAGCGACCCTACTATGACCCACATATTCAGCCTTTTTGCGAGAGAGGTAATGGAATCTGTCATTCTGTGCAACTCGTTCCAGTCGAAGCCATCGAGTGTCATCATGTCGGTCCCGGGATATCCTGATAATGCACATTCCGGGAAATGAGCAACATCTGCCTTTTTTAGCTTTGCCTCAGTTAACTGTTCTTCGATATACCGGTAATTTTCTTTAATATCGGATGAAACCGGAAACTGGCAGGATGCAATACGGATCCTGCCAATGTCCTTAATGTCTTTTCTGTTCTGACCCTCTGCCACTTGAAAGCCATGGAAAAGGTTCAGGAGGGATATTAAGAATATTGGTATAAAAAGATGTCGGGACATATTAAGTTTATTTTAGTATTCTGGCAGCATTATCATGATATAACTTTTTCAGTATCTCTTTTGGAAGTCCAAACCCACTTAGGGCCCAGTGGTAACCGAAGAGGTTTGTTTCGTAGAAATGTTCATCATTCGATTCCAGTATTCTGAATGTGGTACGGTACATAGCAAGGTTGAAAGACATATCTGTCCCATAAAGCAGTCTGTCCTGGTATTTTTCGTAAAATGCCCTCATATATCCCGGAATGGTAGCAGATTCCGCGTACCGGGCTGAGATGTCTGCATAGAAATTTGGGTATTTTTCGAACATGGCTGCCAGCTTTTCCATATCGTGATTAAGGTTGGCAAAATGGCAGGCAATGAATATGGTTTTGGGATTATTCTTTATAGCATTTTCGAGGGTCTGTTGCAGGGCATCAAAACCAATTATACCGGGTTTGGTCATGTCAACGCGCCATGTCATAGCATTCATTAGTCCATCATTAGTGGAATCCATTTTTTCATACATCCATATAGGATCAGCAATATGAATGTTGATTGGCATGCCGAGCTGAGCACATTTGTCGAACAGGGGTTTCATCCTGGGATCGTCAAAATGCATTCCCCAGGCTTGAACTGGTTCATTATAGAACAATCCCAGCCCTTTATCTCCCTCTTCTCCAACACCTTTTGCTCCCATTTTATAACAACGTTCAAGTTCCTTAACTGCTGCCGGGCCATAACCAGGTTTATCGTAACCTGTATAATCAAATCCGCACCAGACATCAAAACGGGTCTTGTATTTTGAATACATCCTGAAGATGCTGTCGAATCTGGCTCCCGAGCACATCGTCAGGACCACTGATTTCTCAATGCCACAGGCATCCATTACCTTTAACCATTCTTTGATCTCTTCATCATTTTTTGCCCAGTCATGAGTATGGGCATCTATTATAGGGTAAGCTGCCCTGTCAATCTTGCTTACAGGAATTTTATAGATCGATACAGGGCGGTAATCCTTCAGAAGAAGCTCTTCGGCGTTCTGAGCCCGCAGGGTGGTACTTGCTACAACAGCCAGAAACAGGAGCATTAATTTTGTTTTCATGGAATATCAGGCATTATTAATTATTTCGAGTTTTTTCTCAATAAGATCGACAACTGCCTGAGTTGCATCAGGAAAAACAATTCGCAGGTCAATCTCGTTTGTGAATTTCAGTCTTTCCTTAAGGGCAAGCATGAAGGTGTTTTTGGTCTCAGTGGCGAGGTTTACTTTGCAAATGCCATTGGCTATTGCTTTACGAAGCATATCGTCGGGGATTCCTGAACTGCCGTGCAGTACCAGGGGAGTGGGTATATTATTGCTTATCCTTGAGAGCAATCCGATTTCAAGCTTTGGCGACTGTTTATAAAAACCATGAGCTGATCCAACTGCAACTGCCAGAGCGTCAACATGTGTTTTTTTCACAAAAATTGAGGCATCTTCCGCAGAGGTATATTGCTGATCGTTCTGTTCCTGTCCGAGCTTTGCCACAAATCCAAGTTCAGCCTCTACCGAGGCTTTATAGCGGGCAGCGGTCTCGACTACCCTCCTTGTTAATTCAATATTCTCATTAAAAGGTTTTTCGCTTGCATCTATCATAACTGAGTCGAAGCCTGCATCGAGGCATTCCTGGACGATTTCAAAGGTGGTACCGTGATCGAGGTGGAGCCATGCTTCCACACCGTACTGAGCTATAGCTGATTTAGCCATGGCTGTGGCAACCGGCAGGCCCATATACCTTATTGAGCTTTCAGAGAGCTGAAGAATTACAGGGAGCTTAAGATTTGAGGCAGCCTGAAGGATACCTGACAGTGTTTCAAAGTTATAGAAATTGGCTGCCAGAATAGCTTTTTTTTCAGTTTTAAGCTGTTTTAGTTTTTTCTGTAATTTCATGGTTCATAAATTGTAACTGAATCTATCGCGTGCGATATCCCTGATTGTCTGCAGATTCTCGAATGCTCCCGTTCCACCTGCCCTTGTAGTGTTGATAGCGCCGGTGAGAGCTCCTGTCTCCAGACATTTTGTGACAGGGTAATTTTTTATGAAGTCTTTGATGAAGCCTGCGTCGAAGCTGTCACCTGCTCCCACACAGTCAATTACAGTTTCATTATTAAAAGCAGGCTGGATGATAAGATTTTGTCCATCCCATCCCAAAGCTCCCTCGCTGCCGTTTTTAATTATTATAGTATGTGAGAAATGTTTCAGTTTATCAATACCCTCCTCTACCGTGTTACTGCGCGACAGGAATTTGAATTCTGCCATATTCGGAAGGAAAACATCGACAAAAGGCAGTAACTTTTCCAGGGGCAGGTCCCATTTTTCTTCCGGATCCCATTGTGTATCCAGTGAGGTGGTCAGACCAAGCTCTTTAGCCCGCTGAAATAGCAGGGTCAGATCCTTCCTTATTCCAGGCTGCATGAAGCAGTTGGCAAAATGCATATGGCTGGCCTGTGAAAGAAAATCAAAGTCGATATCTTCAATCCTCAGGTCATTCATTGCACCCGGATATGTTACATTGGCGCGATCCTGATCATAATTCAGCACTATAGTGGCTCCTGTAGCGAGTGTTTCTGATCTGATGATATGGCTGGTATCAACATTTTTCCCTTCAAGAGAGGAAAGAACCACCTCAGCAAAATTATCTTTACCTATTTTTCCAATAAAGGCTACCGCAGGTCCCAGTGAGCTCAGGTTACTGGCAAATATAGCAGAAGAGCTGCCCAGGGTCACTGACATTGAACCAGCCATAATTTCCTTGCCGATTACCGGAAGGCTTTCAATTTCATTTAAAATGATGTCAACATTCAGCTCTCCGACTACTATAACATCTCTCTTTTTTTCAGTCACATTCATAAAAGTTTTACCATTATATAAAGGTAGGCTCTATATTTTAAAATCAAAGATTACATCAGTTATTATACCTGTTTTTATAACAGGTCATTCAATCCCGTGAGGTTAAATCTGTAGAAATACCGGTCCATTGCACTCTCTATAGATGACTCAACAATAGCGGAGGGATCAATTCCCTGGATGGATATGTTCCGGTAGAGAAGGGTGCGTACTGCAATGACCTCAGGATCCTCCCAGATGTACCGGCATCCGGTCTTTATCAGCCACTCCTGACGATCATCCGGGACGGAATAGAAGTTACCTGGATCTTCGCCTGGCTGCAGCCATTTTTTCCATCGTCCTGATTTTATTACAGCATCCCATAACTGTCTCTTCATTGGAGCCGGCTTTCCTATTTTCCCTTCTGAGGAAAGGGAATGCTGAAGATCTTCCAGTTCTGCAAGGGCGTCATACTCTTTCTCGGTAAATTCAGGACCGACGTTTGCCGCTCCCATTCCTGATTCGGGATAGGCTTCAGGATTGGTAACATTATCAGAATAGTGTCCTTTTATTAAACTTCCGTATAACTCTGGCAATATCTGTCAGATTTCTGGCAACCTGAGGGTCAAAGGTTGAAGTATGCAGATCGGTCCCGACCTTTCCGACGACAAAACATGGCCAGACATTTTCAAGGCCTTCCTTCCTGAGCCCCTGCTTCAGCAGATCAAGGAATCTTTTAAAAACCTGAAGGTCTGCCAGACCGCCATGAACTTCCTCGGTACCCACTTCGTATGCTATTCGCGGATAATTATTTGATGTTCTGAATTTTTCGGCATGTACAATTAATTCAACAGTTCGTTCGGCAACCAGATCAATATTGACAGGTTCCATCCCTGGCAGTGTGATGTCAACAGTAGGATCAACGTGTATAAGGTCAAACCCTGCTTCGATTGCAGCCTCGAAAGACTTTTTAACAGCAGACATGGTTTTGTCATATGACCATTTTTCTGTTTTGTGGAGATCCTTCAGCCATGGACCTCCGTGGTCAATTGCAATGATTACAGGTGATTTTACATTAAGATTATGTGCATGGAGCCTGATGGTCTTGACAAATTGGGAATGGGTAAGGCCAGTATAACCGCCATCCAGGTCCACCTGATTCAGTGTAGCAGCAAACTTTATGGGTGAGTTGCTGCGTTTTGAGGATTTAAGTGCAGCCCTGATAACAGATATGGAGTTAGGGCATGCGGCGAATATAGTTCTTTTGATGCCGGTTTGGAGTTCAAGCTCATGTATCCTTTCAAGGATATAATCCATAAGAGGTAAGCCAGCAGAAGAAGCCCTCTTTCTGAGTTCGGTATTCATCTTGCAGGATTAATACTTATAAATTGTCACATCCTCCACAACTCTTGAGATAGCTCCGCTCTCGGATGGAGAATCAGGCTTAAGTCCGAATGCAAGCGACTTATATAAGCCAAGCAGCTGGGCAGGCATTATAAAACAAACTGCAAGCAATTCTTCATCAATTTTTGTCCCGTCATCAGAGAGTTTTATCGCCAGATCGAATTTCAGTCCGTTTACATTATTCTCGAATATGCCGATAGTATACAGTGGTTTTTTCCCTTTTCTCATTGAGAGTACGAGATCCCGTTCATATTGCATTACGAAGGGGTTGTTTGAAAAGATAAAAACAATGAGGGTGGCTTCGTCGGTTACCGCTTTTGGGCCGTGACGGAATCCAAGGTAGGAATCGTTTTTACAGATAACATTGCCATCGGTCAGTTCCTGGAGCTTGAGGTTTGATTCAGTTGCTGTTCCGTAGAATGGTCCGGAACCAAGAAATACAACTCTCTTGAAATCTATCGATGCAACCTTCCTGATCCTGGGGGCATATTTTTCAAGGATCTTCAGACCATAATTATACAGCGTATTTATCTGCTGAGACATTGATTCAATGTCCTTCAATTTTGAAATTAAGAGGCCACACAATAGCATCCCTGAATAGCTGCCAGTCATTGCAAGGCTCTTGTCATTCGATTCCGGTGGGAGCACCACCAGAAGTTCAGGGGAGTCTGTCTGCCAGAGTCCGAGTTTCCCATCCGGATCGCAGGTGATGATTATATGGTAACATTTTTTGCATAATTTATCAGCAAGATCCACGACGGCAATACTTTCAGGACTGTTTCCGGAACGTGCGAAAGATATCAGCATAATGTTCTCGTGCCCGAAAAAATGATCCCCGGGATGAGATACAAGATCTGTCGTTGCAACTGCATCGGTATGAATTTTCAGCGACCTGTTGAAAACGCCCTGAAGAGTGAGTCCGATATAGGCACTCGTACCTGCGCCTGTAAGAATAATCCTTGAAACTTCCGGAAGGGATTCTTCCAGGAAAGTCCCGATTCTGGTCTTATCATGCAGTACTTTTTGGTAGATCTTCAGCCATAACTCTGGCTGGCCAGCAATCTCATTGGCAGTATACAGCGCACCGGGCTCTTTAAGCAGTGCAATTTCCATGTCGAGTGGACACATATAAAAGGATTTATGTTGTATTTACGAAGCAAATTTACATTTTAACAGAAAGAAATACAAATTTAATGAAAGATAAAAATAAAAATATATAAGTTTTTGAAAGATGATCTCTGAGTTTATAAATATTTTGTTTCAGATTAATTTTTAATGGATTAAGATTATTATCTTTACTTTCATAAGAAAGATTTAAAAAATATTTCCCCCTATGAAAATGCGTAAGAGAAGTTCTACCGTTGAAAGGCGAAAGAGCATTTTGACCCAGATTAATGATTCCGGACAGGTTTTGGTTCATGAGCTTAGCAAGGAATTTGAAGTAAGTGAGGTCACAATAAGGAATGACCTGGAGCAACTTGAAAAGAAAAACATGCTTATCAGGGCTCGCGGCGGAGCAATAAAAGCTGAAAGAGGAGTTGGGATCGATTACCGTTTGTCGGAAAAAGATAAATTGAATAGTGATGAGAAGGTCAGGATCGGAAAACGGGCAGCCCAACTGATTAACGAGCATGACACAATAATTATTGACTCCGGAACCACAACCATGGAGGTGGCGAAAAACCTGAATAATTTTACCGACCTGACAGTTATAAGCAACGCCATAAATATTATCAGCCAGCTGATTCAGCTAAAGAATGTGAATCTTATAATACCAGGAGGTTATCTCCGCAAAAACTCTCTTTCACTTGTTGGTCCACTGGCAGAAAAGAATCTTCAAAACCTTTATGTTGACAAAGTATTTATAGGTGTCGACGGGTTTGATACAAAGCATGGAATTTATACCCCAAATATAGAAGAGGCCTATTTTAATGAAATAATGATTAAAATTTCAAAAGAGGTCATCGTTGTCTGCGACGCCAGCAAATTTCTCAGGCGAAGTCTGGCATTTATATGCGGGACAGACAAGATCCATACCGTTGTTACGGATTATGGCATCCACGACGAAGACAGGAAAAGACTGGAGGATACCGGTATCAAGGTAATTATTTCATGAATCAGGAATACCCGCTCTACTCTACTATTGCCCCATGGTCAAATGCCATTAAAATCATCAGCGAAAGGTAGATGAGAAAAAATTCACTTTTTGCTGCTCTTGTTCATCAACATAACGATTTTTTCATTGAAATCGGGAAGGGGAGTGACCACGTTTCCGACATCTGACCAATCAGAATTCATGATGCTCATCGAAAAAGCGAAGACGTCGGAATTAATTTTAAAGACCTCCCTGGAGATTCCAAATTCCATTTTTATTGTATTCCCAACTTTTGTGATATAACCTGGTTTAAGGGCGTTCTCATTATCAAATCCGACAAATGGCCACCCGGGATCTCCGTTTACGAGGTCAACATAACTTGGATCAAACCATCCACCATCAAACAAGTTGCCTTCACAGCCGTAATCCACACCCATCTCTTTCATGGAAAAACCTGTTGAAACGGAATTATCGACATCCATATAAACGCCGAAAATGTGATCCATAATTCCTGCGTCTGCTTCAAGAGAGTCGAATTCAACATAGACATATATATAATTGGCATCATAATCTACTTTTGCTGTGTCGACAGCTCCCTTGCCTGACAGTAAAAAGTCAGGATAGGTTACCCCAAGCCAATCGTCAAATGAACCATCCTCGAGATCAACTACCGAGGCCTTATCCACTCTAAGCATGGTGTGGAAGGCGTATGATTTCCCATCAAGTGATCCGTTCATTGTGATGACATAATTGCCAATAGCTTCATATGTATGCTCAACAGAATCACCTGGTACGACACTTGTACCATCTCCAAAATCCCATGAGATATCGCTGGCACCTGCTGTGGCATTGGCAAAAGTGACATTCAGTCCGTCATAATATGAACGGAAATCAAGGGGAGGCGTTTCAGTAAGATTATAATGACCTTCCTTGCTGCACGAGAACCAGATGAGGGATATCGATGCAGCTATGAATAATTGTATATGTTTAGAGTATTTCATATCCTTTAATTTATTACTCGTTAGGAATGCAAAGTTTGTTTGTACTGATCTCACTGCTGGGGATCGGGTAGATCACATTCGGATCATCGGGATGAAAGAGGACGCCTCCGGCATTGAGGCCCGGTTCGCTGGAAGAAGGCACCCCATTATAGGAGTCGAGATGAAAACCCCAGTAATTGCGTATTATGTCCTTGCCGTTTCTTAAAAGGTCAAAAATTCTGTGACCCTCAAAGGCAAGTTCAATACGTCTTTCCTTAAGTACTATATCGAGGATTTCATCACCGCCTATATTTCCTTCATCATAGAGGTAATCATCAATGGATTCACCTTCAGGTACAATAAGACGGTTTTCAAGTATTGAATTCAGATCGGTTACGGCAGCTGAGACATCTAACTTTTTGGCATATGCTTCTGCCCTGTTAAGATAAACTTCAGCAAGTCTCAGAAATACTGGTGAGCTAAGTGTAGGAGATCCATCCTGTCCTGAGAACTTGCTTATGTAATACATATTAACTCCGTTCTTGACTACCATTTCATCTGTCAGGATATATTTCCACCTCTGATCAATATCGGCCATATCTGTACCAAAACCCATATCTCTCATGAGGGATGGAGTGGCTCCTTCTTCAGCCCAGCAATTATTCCCGTTATAAATCATGGAAGCAACTGCACCTTCAAGCTGATCGTCCACAAGGTTGTAGGGGATGAGCCAAATGCTTTCACTTCCTGATTTTGCATTGGAGAAGAATGAAGGATAGCTCTCGGCTGTTTCAAGGGAAAACATGCCGGAATTTATAACCATATCTGCATACATGATACAGCTGTCAGGTTCATTTTTATACAGGTAAACCCTCGAGAGCAGAGCCCATACAGCCTCTTTACCCGCAAATTTGTGATTATCGTTACTTCTTTCCGGAGGCATCTCCTCGCTCATCAGTGATTCTGCCGTCTTAAGGCTACTAATGATATAATTATAAGTCTCCTCCATTGAGGCTCTTGCCTTTGGCATGTTGTCGGATTTGTCTTCCCGCAGGATTACTCCCGGAGCCTGCATGTTGGCAGCATTGTAAGGCCTGGCAAAAAATCGAACAAGATTGTGAGTGGCATAAGCCCGCAGAAAGTAACTTTCACCTTTCAGCTGGTCAGTTAAAGGATCGCTTCCTTTAAGGTCAGCCATCGAGAT
The DNA here is from genome assembly GCA_963789465.1 of uncultured Bacteroidales bacterium. Lineage (GTDB taxonomy): Bacteria > Bacteroidota > Bacteroidia > Bacteroidales > VadinHA17 > LD21. The sequence goes on along the minus strand of CAWBLL010000008.1, from coordinate 144,202 downwards.
AGCAACATTTGCACCGTATATTATTTTATAGGACATTTCCCAGAAATAATTGATATTGGACTTTTCTGCAGTTCTGTCCCTGTACCTGAAACTATTTATCAGGTCATCTTCCGTTTTATAGGCGCATACTATATCATCGCTTGCAAAATCGCTCATCTGGTAGAACTGGCGGATATAGCAGTGACTGCCATAATCGGCGGATTCCTTGAATATGGCATAGAGCCCGTTTACAAGGCTAGGCAATCCATCCGAGGTAGTTGTCATCTGCTCGCTTGTCAGTGCATCCTGTGGGACAACATTGAGATCACATCCCGAAAAGGCGAATGTGATGAGCAGAATACCTGTATATTTTAATATGTTTTTCATAATCCCTGGTTTTTAGAATCGGAAGTTCAGACTTATATTATACTGCCGGTTATTCGGGTACTTAAATTCGGCATATCCTGGCAGGAAACCTGGTTCGGGAGTAATGGATACTTCAGGGTCCTGACCCCAGAAATTTGTAAATGTATATACATTGTCGGCCGAGAGGGAAACTGTTATTCCCCGGACTTTAGCCTTTGAAACAAGATTCGAAGGCAATTCATAGGATAAAGTTATATTCCTTATCTTAAGATAGCTCCCATCGTCGATGAAACGGGTAGAGGGATCAAAGGAGTTTCTTGCATTCTGGGGAAGAGGTTTTGTAGCAATATCTCCCGGTTGCTGCCAGAGCCTGTAGTCATCGCGTGGCATGACAATATTGAACTGGGTGTCATTCAGGTCATTATCTACATATCTTCTGAAGTAATTGAATATTTTGTTACCCCAGAGATAAGCAAAATTACCTCTTAGTGATAAGGCCTTGTAATTGAATATTGTTCCGAATCCTCCCTGGTATTTAGGCATTGGGGTACCATCTTCCACATACCTGGCATCCTGGTATTCATGGGTCGTTTGTCCGTTTTTGTCAACCCAGAGCATCGATCCATTTGCAGGGTCGATGCCGTAATATTCTTTGGCATACCAGGAATAGAGTGGTGCTCCGTTGTGGTAAACCTGCATCACGCCATAGTTATTGGAGGTAATAATTGTATCATTCCCAAAATCTGACAGTTTATTTTTGTTAAATCCGAATGAGAAATCGACAGACCAGCTGAAATCCTGTAATCTGACTACAGTTGCATTCAGGCTTATGTCAACTCCGCTATTCATATCCTTGCCGCTGTTTTGCCACTGGGTTCTGAAGCCCCCGGAGGGAGGCAATGCTCTTTCGACCAGGAGATCCCTGGTCATATTCCTGTAAAAGTTCACCTCCAGATTAATTCTTTTAAACAGTCCCAGTTCAAAACCGGTATTCAGCTGATTGGTCTGTTCCCAGGTCAGGTCAGGGTTTCCCATCTGGGTAGGAACAGCGGCCGGCTGACCATCATACTGCGTGGAGAAGCTGAACATTTCCATATAGCGGTAGGGTCCTATATCCTTCATGCCTGTTTTGCCCCAGCTGGCCTTTAACTTTAGATTTGATATACCTTTTATATTTTTCACAAACTCTTCATTGCTCACCATCCAGGCACCTGATAAGCTTGGAAATCTGGCAGTTCTCTTGTTGGGTGCAAATTGTGACGACTGGTCAATACGGTAGGAAGCTGACAGGAAATATTTTTGAGCATAATTATAATTTACCTGGGAGATTATGGATTGCATCACAGATTTTGTTGGAGATCCGGCTATCTGGTATGATCCCGAGGCCACGGAAGGAACCCGTAGTCCTTCGGGAATACCCATCCCTGAACCTAAGATGTAATCCTCAGTCCCCCCCTGAGCTTCATAGCCAACAAGACCACTGACGGAATGAATCGGTCCTTCAAAATCAAATTTAAGCAGGTCTGTTGTAATTCCCCCATAATTTAAATTGCTCTGGGAGCTTACAAAGCCAATGCCATAATAGACAATATTGTCTGCAGCTTTTGCATAGTAGGTCTTGTCCATTGCATTATAGGCACTTAATCTGTTTGTGGTTACAAAGGAGAGCCAGTCTGAGATTTTGATATTCAGATCGAGGTCATAGTCGAGGCTGAATGCTTCGGTACTGAGTTCCGAATTTTGCGCAGCCTGGATAGGATTAATTTTGTCTTTCGACCAAATAACGTCTTCAGCAGTTTTAAAACTTCTGGCGATGCCATTCTCATCGTAAGGATTGTCCCAGGGCATGTTCACATAGGCATAATATATATTCATATAGTCTGCTCCGCGATTTTTTGATCCGCTGAGGTTAATATTGTTTGACAATGAAACCCTGTCTGAAAATTTATAGGTCGTATTGGCCCGGAGGTTTATACGCCTGTAATCAGTGTTTATAAAGGTGCCTTCTTCGTCATAGTAACTGGCCCCTATATAGTAGGACAGCTTATCGCTTCTTCCGGAGGATGACAGGAAATAATTTTGCACGAAAGCCGGTTTGAACGTCTCCGCCAGCCAGTTTGTATTGACATCCAGAAGTGATTCCGGTCTGGCAGCCTTGAATTTTCTGTCATCAATAATAAAGGTAGCAGGGTCACGGAAGAACTCTCTTTGATAATTATATAATGTTTTGCTATCCATCATACTGACATGTCCCTGGTCGGCAACCCTTACTCCGGCTACTGCCTTGAACTCAAAGACGGGTTTATCGGATGTTGCTCTTTTGGTGGTGACCACAACCACTCCTCCATTGGCCTGAGATCCGTACATTCCGGTGGCACCGGCATCTTTCAGAACGGTTATGGTCTCAACATCATTGGGGTCAAACGTTCCCCCGATAATTCCATCCACAACATAAAGAGGACCCTGGGGAGCACTGAATGAAGAAATTCCTCTTACTCGTATTTCAGAATTTGACCCGGGAGCACCTGAGCTGTTTATTACCTGGATGCCCGATACTTTGCCCTGAAGCATTGTTCCGATGTCATCGGAGGTTACATCCATCAATTTGTCGGATGTCACCGTTGAAACAGCACTGGTTATTTCATTCTTCCTTTTTGTGCTATAGCCCATTACCACGACGCTTCCCATGGATATGATGTCGGGAACAAGCGTAACATTTATTGTAGTGGATGTTCCGACCGTTATTTCCTGGGCCTTATAGCCAAGGAAGCTGAATACAAGAACATCCTCTGCACTTGGGACAGAGATATTGTATGAACCGTCAGGCCCTGTCGAAACACCCTTTACGGTTCCCTTTATCAGGATATTTACCCCAGGCATTGCCTGGTTATCCTCAGAAGAGATCACTTTGCCTTTTACTGGAATTTGCCCATTGATAAAAGAACAGGTCGCCAACAAGATTATTAACAACCCAACTTTTCTTAGTTGCCGATAAAATAATTTCATCAGAGTAAGTTATATTTAGGAAAAAACAGATAAGCTTCTTTTGTTGTATTACATAACTAAATTACGAATCTTTTCAGAAAAGTGATATCTTTTTCTAAACTTTTACAAAACAATAAAACTTATAAAAGCTTATTCTTAATATTCATATATTTGTTAAAAGTTAAAAACTGTAGTATTTTAAATATGATTTTAACTTGTGATTTTAATTTTATTGAAGAAAAATTAAGTTATGAACAGTCCTATTACAGCTGCAGAGCTTTATCCCTGGTGTAAAATTCCATACAATGAGCTCGAAGATGATCCAAAGCTCAAAGTTCCCTTCAGAATAGTGAAGGACTCGGTTGAAATGGGAAAAATAATGGCAACAGAGCTGGCTGATGAGATAAAGGTTAACAATTCGGCAGGCAGGGAAACCAGAGCCATAATTCCATGTGGTCCGGCCTGCTGGTACAAACCCTTTACTGACATGGTGACTCTGGAAAATATCAGTTTGAAAAACCTTGTTGTATTCCACATGGATGAATGTCTTGACTGGCAGGGCAGGGAGCTTCCGCGGAAGCATCCTTACAGTTTCAGAGGATTTATGGAAAGGCACTTTTATGGTCCTGTTCCCGAGGAGCTGTCTGTTCCCGATAGTAACAGAATGTGGCTTAATGCCGGTAATATTTCTGAGATAAGGCAGGAAATTGAAAAAGCTGCCATCGACATCACCTATGGCGGGTGGGGCCAGGACGGGCACATAGCGTATAACCAGGCAAGAAGGCATCCTTTCAGTCATGTAACAATTGACGACGTTCGCAATTCTACAATCAGGGTCCAGGATAACAACACTGATACAATAATTGCACTTGCACAACGCACATTTGGATCAGCATATCAGTTTGTCCCGCCAATGTCGGTTACTCTCGGCGTCAGGGAATGTTTATCAGCAAGGAAAGTAAGATTATTCAGTGATACCGGTTCCTGGAAACAGACAGCCCTCAGGGTTGCACTGTTTGGTCCGCTTACTCCTGAATACCCGATAACGCTGTGTCAGGAACATTCTGATGCCCTGCTTACTGCAACTGTGGCAACTGCTTCACATCCGGTAAGTGAAAATCCTGACTGGGAGTTAATTTATTAAATTCAATAATGATCCCGAGAGAACTAAATTTCAGTCCGGATACATTAAAGTACAAGGGTATTATTGGAACCGGCGGCATCGGATCCGGTAAATTTTTTGTTTTGAACGGAGATCATACTCTTGGCAGGGAGGAGAGCCGGAGCGGACATTTCCTCGATATTAATGATTACTGTAAGCAGCACATCATACTTCATTACGTAAAAGTATTGCTCGGACCATCCTTCGAAGTGATCCCGGCAGGAAAAGTCGGGAGCGATGATACCGGTCTTGCACTTATAAATGAAATGAAGGAATGCGGTTTTGATATGAGTCACATCCGGCAGGAGAAGGGGTCGTCTACATTATTCTCCTTTTGTTTCTATTATCCGGATGGAAGTGGTGGTAATCTGACCACCGATAACTCGGCAAGTTCAAAGGTAGATGCCACATTTATTGAGGGAGCAATTCCCGAGATGGAAAGGCTGGGTGCTCATGGGATCATTATGGCAGCACCGGAAGTGCCGTTTGCTTCCAGGATAAGGATGATAGAGCTTGGCCATGAAAAAGGTATGTTTTGCACCGCCTCCTTTACAACTGGTGAAATAGCTGACCTGATGGGTAGCAACATAATTGATAAAATTGACCTTATAGCACTTAATGCCGATGAAGCTGCGGCAGTTGCCGGGATAAAAATCGGCGAAAGGGATGTGCCAACCGTTGTGCACGGTACCATCGGGAAGCTTGTTGCACAAAACGCAGGGATAATGGTTTCTGTAACTGCGGGCAAAGATGGCAGCTGGTGCTGGAATGGTTCTGACCTTAAATGGTTTCCTTCTGTAAAGGCGCATGTTGTCAGCACTGCCGGCGCAGGAGATGCCTTCTTTTCAGGGCTGATCTCCGGTATAGTCATCGGGCTGCCACTTTTTGAAGCTCAGCAGCTTGCATCACTTCTCGCAGGCCTAAGCGTTTGTTCCCCCGACACAATTCATAAAGGTATTGAGAGATATTCCCTCAATCAATTTTTGCTGGCTTCGGAGATGGAATTTTCTGATTCTGTTTTAAACCTTTTATCGGAATAGAGATATGGCTATTGTAATGCGTATTATTCAGCAATTTGATCCTGCCCGTGAGAATGAATTCATGGCACTGGAGAGAAAGTTTGACGAACTGGAAAAGAAACGCCCGGATTTTCCAAAAGGAAGGCGGATGCAGCCGGTGTCATCGCAGGAACCGGTAAATACTCTAATATGGCAGTGTGATTTCCCGGATATTGAAACTGCTTTTATGGCATTGAATTTTTTTGAGGGCGACGAAGAGCACGAAAAACTTTACAGGCAGCAGGTTGAACTGATGAAATCAATCAGGATAGAGTTCTTTAAAACTCTTGATTTCTGAACAGGAAACCTGATAGCCAGTTTTAACATATTTAACTTTTCCAGATGATTGCCATCTTGGTTATGTTGATTAAATTTGTTATGGGATTAAAGAGCAATAAAATTTCTAAAAACCACAGGGTTAATAAAAAATTCTAAACCAAAATAACTTCAATTATGCTTAAAAAGTATTTGTTCTTTCTGTTATTAATTGTCTCTCAAATGCTTATGGGCCAAAAGGCTACCATAACACTGCAATCGAGAGACATACTTACCTATCCTTATGATGATCCGAACCCGATTCCTCTACTTAGTGAAGGCAGGCCTGAGATATATCCTTATTTCTCCTTCAGCAGTTACAGCCTGAAGGGCCAGATGCAAAAATGGAATGTGGTTAAACTGGAAAATGATTATGTCGAAGTCTATGTTATGCCTTCAGATGGAGGCAAAGTATGGGGCGCGATTGAAAAATCGACAGGTAAGGAATTTATTTACAGGAATGAGGTGATGAAATACAGGAATATCTCCATGCGTGGTCCCTGGACGTCAGGCGGTATAGAATTCAACTTTGGTTATATAGGTCATAATCCCTCCACCTGTGTGCCAGTCGACTACAAGATGGTTGAGAACCCTGATGGCAGTGTAAGCTGTATAGTCGGAAGTCTCGATCTGCCCTCACGTACCAAATGGGTTGTGGAGATAAGGCTACAGAAGGACAAAGCTTACTTTGAGACCTATGCCACATGGAGCAATCCGACCGTTCTTCCCCAGACGTACTATAACTGGATGACGGGAGCTGCAGCAGTAACGGATGATCTCGAGTTTTCATATCCCGGGAATGCCGCAATAGGTCACGGAGGAGAGTGGCAGCCCTGGCCAATCACCAAGGAGGGACGCAATATTGCCTGGTACAAGAATAATAATTTTGAATCCAGCAAATCTTACCATGTTGTCGGAGATTACAATGATTTCATGGGTGGATACTATCACAACTCAAATTTTGGTTTTGGTCACTGGGCCCTGTATGATGAGGTGCCGGGTCATAAGCTCTGGCTATGGTCACTTGCACGGGACGGAGGAATCTGGGAAGACCTGCTAACCGATTCTGACGGTCAGTATATGGAATTCCAGGCAGGCCGTACTTTCAACCAGTATGGAGGAACCTCAGCATTTAAAACTCCTATTTCACAGACTCCGTTCAGCCCGGGCCTCACAGATAAATGGCATGAGATCTGGTTTCCGGTAAAGGATATCGGTGGTTTGAAAGATGTTTCACCCATGGGTGTAATGAATGTTGATGAAGAAAATGGCAAGCTTCAGATAGGGATAAATGCACTCGCTTTTGCACAGGGGAAAGTGGTTGTAAAGTCAGGAGGTAAAATTGTATTTACAGAGGAGAAGAAATTCAAGCCAATGGATGTATATAAGACAACTGTTCCTGTGAATGCCAATACCGATTATGAGGTATCTGTTGAAGGAATGGACCTTAAGTATAGTCCTTCAGAGAGAATTATTCTCAAAAGACCCTTTGTTTCTGAGATGCCAAAGAATATAATAACCGGAGCATCACTCTATCAGGAGGGAATGCAACTCAAGGAAGCGCGCGAGTATCTCAAGGCAGCCGAGGTTCTGAAAAGTTGCATTGAGAAGGATCCACTTTACATAGATGCCTATGCCGGGCTTACTGAACTTTATTACCGGAGAATGCAGTATGACTCTGCCCTTTATTATGCAAACAGTGCACTTCAGCTTGATACATACCATCCTGCAGCCAACTACTTTGCAGGCATTACATATCTCGCAAAGGGTGATCTGCCGGATGCAATTGAATGCCTGGGATGGGCAGCGCGTTCGCCGGAATACCGGTCAACTGCCTATGCCTGGATGGCGACGATAGAACTCATCTGGAAAAACAAGCCTCTCACCGAACACTATGCGAACCTTGCCCTTGATTACAACCGTACCAATATCAATGCCCTGCGGACGCTTGCAGTCATGTACCGCATATCGGATGAGTCTGCCCTGGCAGATAAATATATTCAGACCTTAAGCACGGTAGATCCATTGAGCCATTTTGCTGATTTTGAAAGATATCTCCTTCACAATTCAGCAGAAGACCTTTCAAGGTTCACGGCATCCATTACCAATGAGATGCCTTATCAGACCTATCTGGAACTATCCATGATCTATTTTGGCTATGGATTGAAGGATGATGCGCTGGCAGTTCTCGATAAAGCGCCAGCCAATCCCCTGGTAACTTTATGGAAAGCCTATCTGACAGACAATGCTTCATTGCTTGACGAGATTGCCGCTGCATCACCGGCATTTGTATTCCCCTACAGGGTAGAGACCATTTCAGCACTGACCTGGGCCCGGTCAAAGAACAACAACTGGAAATTCAAATATTACCTGGCCCTTAACTATGATGCTATCCAGCGCCAGGCAGATTGTATAAAGTTATTAAGAGAATGCGGTCAGGAACCTGATTTTGCGACATTCTATCTGACAAGGGCATCACTTGTCGCTTCAACAGATGAGAAGCAGGAGCTTCAGGACCTTCAATCGGCACAGAAACTGGCTCCCGATGACTGGAGGACTGAAGCAAAGCTCATTACTTACTATTATTTCCATCATGATTATAAGATGACTCTATCCTTATCTTCAGCAGCATACAAAAAGCATAAGGATAATCCCACTATCGGCCTTCTGTATGTGATAGCACTGATAAACAATGATCAGTATGCCAACAGCCTGAAATTACTTGAAGGGATGAACATACTTCCGTTTGAAGGTGCCAGTGAAGGCAAAGTTGTATATGATCAGGCCTGTCTGTTTTTATCGATGGATCTGATTAAGAACAGGAAATATTCCAAAGCCTTGGCTATGATTGAAAAATCAAAACAATGGCCGGAAAACCTCGGAGTTGGAAAACCATACGATGTCGATACCAGGATACAGGACTATCTTAACGTCTACTGTCTTGAGAAGATGAATAAAGGAGGTGAAACGGCAGGATTAAAGAAGTCAATTGTGGATTATACCAATTCACATAAACGTCCGTCCTTCAGTAATATACTTGCAGTGGAGACTCTGAAGGCGCAAGGTGAAAAAGCTCAGGAGGAGAACCTGATCACGAAGATGGAGGATTCGAAAAACCCTGTGCAGAAATGGGTGGTAGCAACAGCCAATAATGAAAAGGATACTGCAGAAAGCCTTGAGAAGGAATTTGCAGGGAATACAAATTTTCTGATTATCAAAAGAGTGCTGGAGGTAACAGGAAAATAATATCAGTAGGGACAGGTCGCGACCTGTCCCTACAAATTCACTACGTATGCATTTTACGATTAATACAAATTGTGTAAATCCTGCAAATTATTGCGAAATCGTACAATTTTTTCGACGTTGCAAATTCTACAATTTTATGAAAATCTTTCTTTTATAAAGGAAATAACAAATATACCATGACATTGCAGCGACAACAATAGTTGTCACGATACCGATTGTGATTTCTCCTCCCCATGAGAAGATCCGCGATGTGAACGGTTCGGCCATACCTGTCAGCAAATTTTTCCCGCCAAGATTCCAGAAAAGATAAATAAAAATGGGATTCATGCCCATTATAGCAAAGAAAAGAGCAAGTTTTCTGATTTTCATTACATCAATGAGCCAATATGAGAATGCCATGGCTATCAGGCAGTATCCTCCGCTTACAATCATAAATGAACTGGTGCATAAGCGTTTGATAATCGGAATATAAGGATTCATGATATAACCGGCTATTACTGCAATTATTCCGGGAATCAGTAATGTAAGTATCTTTTTCCTGTGAGGGATGTCCTTCATCAGGAGTTTTCCAACAAGGACACCCCAGATTGTGTGTGCACTTGTGGGGATGGCATTGAAGGCTACCCATCTGTCGTGAGCCAGTCGGCCGGTTAAGGCCATATCAACCCATGATCCGAAGTTGTGATCTGCTGTAAAGGGCTGGTTGAATCCATTTACCGACCAGACCCGGTACAAAACATCCGACAGGATTATCATGCCAAATGAGATTGCCAGCTGCCATTTGAAATCTTTTTCCATTATCAGAAAGGCTACCAGATAAGTAAATGACAATTGCGCGAGCACATTTGTCAGACTGAAGCCATCTTTATCTGCGGCAAGCATAAAACCGAAAGCAAGAAGCAGGAATGAACGCCTCAGGACGTGCCGGAAAGCTTTATTCCAGCTGTCACCCCTGGCCAGTCGCTTCGATACCGCGAAAGGCATTGCAACACCTACAATAAACATAAAGAATGGCTGTATAAGGTCCCAGGCATAAAGCCCGTTCCATTCTGCATGTTCAAGCTGTTTATTTATGGCAGCAATTATAACTCCGCCTTTCTGACCATCAGCCAGAATATGAAATACCCCTGTAATGCCCGTTACAAGCATGAACATCACGAATCCCCTGAAGAAATCTATCGAAAGGATCCTGTCCTGTTCCTGGTTTAGCTGAATCTTCCCGTTCATTTTTTCAAATCTTGATAAAGAGTTTATTTTTGAACAGCCAGTAGGTTACATACCATAAAGCAGCCCAGGTGGCCAGGCTTGCAACTATTGCTGCTGTAACTTCACCTCCCCACGAAAAGAAGGAATTGGCGAATGGGGTGAAAAAATTTCTTATCACTTCTGCCCCTCCCACTGAGAAAAGCAGATAAATGAATATGCAGTTCATCCCGACAATGATAAAAAACCTGGAACCTTTTGTAAATTTCTTTTTCACATCGATAAGCCAGTAACAAAAGGCCAGGGCAAGTATTGCCCAGCCACCGCTTGCAAATACAAACGAAGAAGTTGCTATTTTTTTGATGATCGGTGTAATATGAAGAAAATCAAGCGAATATCCTATTATTAATCCGGACAGGCCTGCTATGATCATTATCTGGATCTTATTTCTGATTGTACGTTCGCTTTTCAGCAGCTGTCCGAAAAGAACACCCCAGACAGTGTGGGCAATAGTAGGGAATGCATTTATTGAGGCCCATATACTTGCCTTATCGACACCTTCAATTTTATTATTGGCCCAGGCGCCCAGGTTTTCATAGGGAACCCATGGATGATTGAAGCCATCTACAGGGAAGTATCTGTAAGCCAGGTCAGTAATAAGTAGAATTACAAGGGTGAAGATCAGCTGGAAAGAGAAGCTTCTCTTCATAATAAGGAATGCAACCAGGTAGGTAACGGAAAGTTGTGCCAGCACATTCTGAAGCCTGAAAACTATCTTTGCAGGTCCCATGCAGTACAGTGCCCATCCAAAGAATAGCAGCAAGGCAGAACGCTTGAGGGCATGCATCAGAATCTTCCTGTCTGAATCCCCTTTCTTTTTCCTGTTTGCAACTGCAAATGGGATAGCCACTCCGACAATAAACATGAAGAATGGTTGAATAAGATCCCAGAAATGCAATCCGTTCCATGCATGATGGCTGAGCTGAGTACCAAGAAAATGCATAATACCACTGCCTTGAATGGATTGAATGTGGCTATATAGCTCAGTACTTTCTCCCATCAGCAGAAACATGGTAAACCCTCTGAAAAAGTCTACTGAAGTAATCCTTTCCTGAATCTGATTTAATTGAATCTCTCTAGTCATGATTTCATCTTTTAATAATAATAGTATCGTTTTTTTGAATTAACCACGGAGTGACACTGGGTTTGCACGGAGTTCCAATTCTCCCAATCTTATAAGTTAAAAGAAATAATGTGGGTACAATTTTCGTTTCCGTTCAAAACAAAAATATAATATTATTATTCATTGAGATTGAAATTAAATAATTATTTTGTATTTAATCATAAGGAAATGAAATATTAGTCACTTAAGTGTATCAGAGATGAAGCCTGAAATGTTCCATCCTCCGGAAAACCGCCTTATTTCAATAGATGCTTTAAGGGGACTCACAATGTTTTTTATTATAGGCGGCGAGAAGATATTTACAAGCCTGTACAGGATCTGGCCCGGTTCTGTGACGGAAGCTTTATCGGAAAACATGGAACATGCCGGATGGGAGGGGTTCTATTTTTATGATCAGATATTTCCTCTTTTCCTGTTCCTGGTAGGATTACTGATTCCGGTAGTTATCCTGCGCAACAGGGAAAAAGGGAAAACAAATAAAGAGATCATAATTCATATGGCGAAGAGGGCAGTGGTACTGATATTGCTGGGGCTTGTCAATTATGGTCTTCTCAGGTTTGACTGGCCTGCTATGAGATGGTCGAGTGTTCTGGGCCGTATCGGAATCTGTTATTTCATTGCAGGAATGTTTGTTTTACATACAAACTGGCGTGTTCAGGCCTTGGTAATATCAGGTATACTTCTGGGATATTGGGCTGCAGTCAGTTTTATTCCGGTGCCTGGATATGGACCCGGAGTATTGACCCCTGAAGGCTGTCTCACAACATGGCTTGATCAGAAATTGATCCCCGGTGCACTGGGTCTGGGTATATATGACCGGCAGGGAGTACTCTCCACATTTACTGCATTGGCATCGACAATGATTGGGGTACTTGCAGGATACTGGCTGTGTACCGGCAGAAGCGGGAATGAAAAAACAAGGGGTTTTCTTGTTGCAGGGATTATCATGCTGGCCACAGGCTGGCTATGGGGTCGCTTCTTTTTCATTAGCAGGAATGTCTGGACCAGCTCATTTGTACTATATACCTCCGGGTGGAGCCTTCTTGTGCTGTCGCTTTTCTACTGGATAATTGAAGTGAAGGGTTACAGGAGGTGGACTTTCTTTTTTGTTGTGATCGGGATGAATGCAGTAACAATATGGGTTGGCCAAAGGATTATTGATTTTCAATTCACTTCGGAGGCAATTTTTCTTGGGGTATCAAAATATTTTGGGATACTGCAACTACTTTTCCTTGCAATTTGTGTCATCGGGATAAAATGGTTTTTTCTCTGGTTCCTGTATAAAAGGAATATTTTCTTAAAAGCATAAATTGAAATCTGGGAAAAAGTTGAAATGTCACGGGTGTTGAAAAAATCTTTTATAATTTTTCAACAGCCCTGACAGTTTTATTTCATGGATCTTTTATCTGAATGCTCATTGGCGCAGAGCTTGTCTGGTCACAGGAAGTTCTTTGCCTGAATGAATTGAAAGAAGTCTACTGAAGGTTTCCCGCGTTGCTTTTATCATGTCAGGGTATGGCTGGTCAGTTACATCCACCAGGCCTATGTTATAGTTCTCTCCGTCAGAGCGTCCCGTATTGGGCTGGTCTATCCACTGGAACCAGTGTGCACCGATAAGGGCAGGGTGAGCTGCAGCATTTTCGATATAGAAAGAGTACGCAACGGCCCTTTCTTCCATATTGCTTGTCTGGGCGAGTCCCGGTGCGAGGCCGCGGCCGGGTGTTCCAAAATGAAATTCGCCGATTATCACGGGCAGGCCGGTCAGATCATAGATCCTTCTGATCTCATCAACCGGTGCCTCATAACCATAGTGATTAATGCTGAATACATCGAAATAATTTTTTGAAATCTCAATAATATCATCTGCAGGTGTTTCTCCGAACCGTAATCCAAGATTCAGGTGATAAGGATCGTGTTTCTTAATAGCTGAACAAACGATAGACAGGAACCTGGCGTAGGTTTGGTGTATGAATTCCTTGCGTCGTTCGGGAGAGTCACCGGAGGCAAGATATTTTTTAAATTCTGCCTGTATTGGTGTATCTTCTCCTTCAAGTATAACTTCCGAAAGCTCTGGCTCTCTTCCGGGCCATGGCATTTCGTTGCCAATGAAATAACCCAGCAGATAAGGATCCTTTTTTTTAGGGCCGCATTGTGATGCAGCTGCCGAATCGACCATAGCAGCATATCCGGGTGCATATATATCCGGCATGCCCATTTTGCCTGTTTCTATTCCCCAGCCGTGAAGGGTTGCGACATATGCCGTATTATGTTCTTCCCCCAGTGAGGGGTCAGACCAGTTTCCTATTGTGTTGATACCCCAGCTTTTCATTCGCATTGCTGTAAGTTCCTTCCACTTCTGGTACCAGTCTGTACCAAACCGTCGTGACAGATTCCATGTATAGAAAGAGGAAATGGCATCATGTCTGCGGAAAGAGCCGGCTGCCCTGGTATTTGCTTCGGGAGGCAGGACAGTAAAAATATACTTCCGGCTATCGGTACGGGCTAAATTCATTCCTGGTTCTATGCAGCAGCTTCCGTTAGAGAAGAACAGGCAGCCATCGGGATCTATGAACCACCATTTCCCATCTATCTTTTCAACATGAAAGAAACCTGTAGCTTTGGCTTTAGTGCCACTGAAGCCTCCGTATTTTGATATCCCCGAAGTTTCCGCTTTAAGTGATTTTCCTTCCTCTGCCCACGAAGTGTTGAGGTCATCGATTGATTTAGCCTTTCCGGGCCAGTCTGCAGGTATCCACTGCCCGAATTCATCAACCAGTGGTTTGTCAGTGAACACGGTATCTTCCGGTGTCATGGTAAGTCTGACATTTCTTATTTCAAGCATGGGAGTGCCAACCGGAAGATTCATGGCTACGCTTAATGAATCAATATCGGTGATCGGGCCTACCGACCCTGTAAATCCTATCCAGTATCCTGGTCTGGCTGTTTTCCAGATAGCAGCCATGTCCATTCCTTCCGTATTCATCTTCTGATAATGGACAAGCGGCAAGGAAGCTCTTATCCAGACTCCCTGGAAAGGATGGATCTGAAGTTTCCGTGTCCCGGTTTTGTCATGGATGCACAGTTCAAAACGCTGGGTCGTTGTTGAATTCAATTCGAGTGTCAGAAATCTGAAGGCTGACCAGTCTGAAGGAAGATCAGCATTCAGCTCCTTGATTGCCCATTTCTTTTCAGTGTATTTGCCCTCGAATTTAACGAGCTTCGGCTCCTGCTTTCCTGAACAGCCCGGCAGGAGAAATACTGACAGAATCAGAGATGCTATGACAGATGGTTTCATTATAAGGATAAATTTGTTAGCTGGTTTACAAAATAGACAGAGCATTATTACTATTGTGGTGAGCCTGGTACCGGAAATCAGCAGAACTGTATGCCTGTTGATTTTGCTATATTTCTGACATTTGCCGCGGCCCTGGTATAATCTTCTTTTTTTTCCAGATGCTCAAGCATCATAGGTACATTTTTCAGTTTGCTCAGCTCAGTAAGGAAGACCTTGTAATCCAGGCCTCCGGTGCCCAGCAGGACTTCATCAAGATGAACGGTCAGGTGAGTGCCCAGGAGAATGTCCTTGGCATGGCAATTCTTAATAAGTGGTCCCAGTTTTTGAAAGCATTCTTTAATAAATGCCCCATTGTTATAATATCTCGCGGGTGAATTGATCATGTTGACAGGATCAAGATGTACGGCAAGATGTTTCCTGTCAATAGCTTTAATGAGTTCAAGGTAGGAATCAGGTGAATCGGGGAGGGCCCATGGCATTGTTTCAAGAGTATAGAATGTGCGCAGTGGTTTCACTTCATCAATGATCTGGCGAGTAACCTGTACGATCATGTCGAAGGTATCGCGTGTAAGATTATGTGGATCAGGGCCGTCCCATTGTTTGCCTCTTGAACCCGTAATGTTGACGCAGCAACCGGCACCAATGAGGTCAGCAAGGGCAAGGGAGTCCTTGCATTTTTTTATGGCATCTTTTCGTTCCTGCTCATCGCTGCTGATGGGATTGCTCCAGGCGCCCACCTCGGAAATGATAATATTTGCATCTTTTGCAGCTTTCTCGTAAGCTTTTATTGTATCATTATCTGTTCCGACGGATACAGGGCAGTAGGCGGCGCTGTATCCTTCAGCTTTTACAGCATTTATCCAGTCCTGCGGTTCCCTGTAATCTCCGAATACCGGTCCGCCCAGACGGACGCAATTTGAAACGGGCAGCGATTCACGGCTTATGCCATTCTGATTCAGAGTAAGGAGAGCTGTTGCTCCTGTGAGTGACAGTTTGGTAAAATTCCTGCGTGATATTTTATTGTTCATAGCGGGGAGGTTTTACGGTTATAAGTAAAGTAATTTAATTTCAAGATTTTCAAATAGTTCCATGTTTTTCTTAAATACATATATAATATTTTAGTATTTATTAGGGTTACTTATATTAAGAATTACATATATCGAGAGTTATATAATTTAGAAGTCACATATATAAAAAGTTATATATCAAAAAATTCTGATATGCTAAAACCACCATATATAAATCTCTTGTATATATAAGAAACTTATATATGTATTATACTTATATATAAAAATTCTTGCATATGTAATTGTTTATTATATACTTGGAACGGATATATATAAGACATTAGGGTATAAAAAGAACTTTGAATTAAAGTTATGGCAATCAATCATCTGCAAAAAATCTTCCGATCTGCTTCATAATCTCTTTCTTCACCTCCAGGACATCGATAACTCCCTGATGACCATAAACAATCTTACCTCCGGGAGCTACGAGCAGGGTATAAGGGAGTGCGCCCTGCCAGTTTTTATCAATGGCTTCTATCAAGGCATACTTATCATCTGAACTGCAGATATAGTTTTTTGTCGCTGCATGCTTATCCTTAAGGAATTCAAGAACCTTATCCTTCTTCTTCAAACCATCGGTGCTGATAGATATAAATTCAAAATCGCGGGCACCATACATCCGCTGCATCGTAATAAATTCCGGAAATTCTATAACACAAGGTCCGCACCAAGTCGCCCATAGATTGATCAAACGGTATTTCCCGGATTTATTTTCTATAATTTCCTTTATCCCGTTTATGTCGGCATCAGTAACTTCAACAGGTTTTTTATTCCAGTCGGCATCGAGTTTATGTCTCCATTCAGCTTTACTTGCCCATTTGATAGAGCAGCCGAATGTCTTGGTCTTTTCTACAGGAACCGGCTTGCCGTCAAGGAGTGCAACGATGGCATTCCTGGCATCATGCTGGGTGGCTTTCACATACGGATTCTCCATCTCATCGATTCTCCCGCAGTAACGCAGTTTGCGCTGGCTGTCGAAAATGAATACATGCGGAGTTGTTGTTGGCCCGTAGGCCTTAGCCGTTTCCTGCTTATCACCATCATACAGATAAGGCATTGGGTAGTTCATATCCTTTGCCCTGATTTTCATCTCTTCGAAGGAGTCTCCTAGATCGCTGTACCCTATCTCTTCAAGGCAGACTGCCTCCGGATTATTGGGTGATATTAAGACAAAATCCACACCTGCGGGATGAAATTCCCGGTAAAGATCCAGGATCCTCTTTTCATATGCCTGCGCAGTAGGGCAGTGGTCAGCAGTGAAAATAATTACGAGTACTTTGCCGCTTTGAAACTATCGAGGGTATAGGTCTTTCCATCCACTCCCGGAAGTGAAAAGGCAGGAGCGGGGGCACCTATTTCCAGTGTCTTTGATCCTCAGCACCCATTAATAAGGTACTCCCCGTCAATCCGGATATTATAATCAGCGAGAATAAATAGATTTTCTTTTTCATCACAGAGTAATTATTTGTGTTCATTCGATTGTCCCACATTACCTTAAGCATTTATAAAATGCTCTCTTAAACGTGTCATAACCCCTTTGTTCTGTTTTGAACAACAATATGCTGACAGCAGGGACTAAGTAAAGATATAAAAGTTTTCCGATTGTCAATTTTACAGCGATTCATAAATTCTCAGGGCATCTGCTGAGAGCTTTATTGCCTCGGTGCGATCGGCGGGATTTTCAAATTCCGGTCCGGTTTTTAACCAGTGAATAGTACCCCTGACATATTTATCCAGATAGCCGATTGAAGCTTCCTCCCTGACCTTTTTACCATTTTTTAAAAAACAGACAGGGTTTGTGTGGGCAAAAACAGATAATCCTCCTGGTGATAATTATCAGTACAAACGTATATTGAGTGCAATTATCACAGATTTTTCGGCATCACTAGGTGTTACCCAGCATCTCATAACTTAAGTGGTCATGTTCTAGTCTACCAATGCAATTTGACGATGTCTTATGCATGAGTTCCGTTAAATTTTAAATAGTGTGTTTTTAGACTTTACAAGCTGGAAATAGGTTCAAATATAATAATATGCAAATAAATATTTATCAAATAAGTGATATTAAAATAGTGATACTGTATAAACTGCTCTGATCAGTGAAATAAGGATACGGGGGTGAGTGTATTCTGAAATTCATTTTCTACAATAATTATATTTGAAGTATTGCAATCAAGTACTTTTAATAAATTGTGCTTGCATAAATATAATCTGCTACATTAGTTTAATTCACAAAATATGAAAAAGTAATCCTGTATTTTTTAACGCTTATCCTTCTTTGTACAGTATTATTTCAAAAGCACAATCCGATTCAAGCCCTTTCCGGCAAAAAAATGAATGGGGTGCTTAGAGTTTTGGAGCAGTCTAAGGTATTAGGGATAACAGTGAAGCCGCGGTTGTTGCGGTTTATATAATCGGCGAATTTTCAGGAGCATTATAATGATAAGGATTTTGTGATATTTTTAAGGAATGGCCTTATCTTTATAGCCGCAGGAACATTGCCATAATTTCATGCGCTTCGGAGTTATCAGCAGCCTGAAGGTTGAGCATGGACCAGGGACAAAGTCATGTTTCCCCTAATCGCCCAGGCTCCAGGACAGGCAAGGATTTAGCTAACGACGGCAAACGAAATTTCGATCTTGAATAAGTGGAATGAGGGATACTTTAAAAGCTTAGCTCTACAACCGTTAATTGAGGGAAGGGCAGTTGTGTATATACATTGTTATGTTGTTTCAGGGATGGAGTCTTACAGCTTGGGATCCAAAGTCGGATCCTTCCCGTCACACCCGTTTAATAAATCAAATAATATAAATGGTGTTATGTTATTAACACCATAAAATATATCAGGCGGGTATAACCGACCTTGCACAGCATGGAAAAGAGGCATCTGCCAGGCAGGAAGCTGACATAGAAAAGCTATTGGAACTGTCAATGATCTTGATGAGAATCATTTGAGGTGCGAAATGAGGCATGACTGAATCCATGAACGCTCATCAAGTCACATATTTCAGTTGAGAGGACTGACCCAAAGAAGCATATAATAGGGTTGGGTGACAGATTAATTTTCTGATGGCTTAACCAGGAGCTTTGGATAGCAAAGGCAGATTACATCTCTTACTCATTGAATCTCCCGGCTGTCCGTTCTGGTTTCGTTGAGGACTATGAACTTATCTCTGCGAAGATCATCGAAAGGTATGTATTGTAGACACTGACCATTTATGGGTCTCGGAGGAATTACATTTGGGCATGGAAAAAGCTTTTGCCGAGGAATTAAATCCCATTTTAATGGATTCCCTGCAGCTGCTGGAGGTTCAATTCTATCTCTACAGACTGCTATTTTTATATTCACTGGTGATATATCCAAGCAGTCAGCGTTATTATCCCTACCACTCAGCGTATTTAAACAATAACATTTGGATATCCATAATAGGCCCTAAAATATGGATCTCACCCCCATGGCACCTCACGACGAGCTATGATAACCCGGTCATTGCCTGCAAATCCACTTACAGCTAATACCTGATCTATTTTCCGCAGGGAGGAAAGGCAACTGTTAACCTGAGTGCGGTAGAGGTGAAATGGATGTGGAATGGTTTTATCCCTCTCCAGTATCAGACACTGCCGGGACCAAACCCGGTCAGGGGAGGCCATTCTGCCAATTTTGAAGCACCCTATCTTGGCTATGCCCGAGACCACCTGCAAAGAAGGACAAAATGCCTGTTGTTGTTATGTGAGTTACCTGTTGCCTGTTTTCTGATGCTCATTTTGATATAATGTCTCCCATCTGAACAACTTCAAAATCGGTTGCTTTAAGGGTTGTAACTGTGAAGGTCATCGTTGTCCCATCTGTCATCAGGGGCACCTGATATGAACATGTCGGAGCCAATATCGGCGAGGATGAGACCATAATTTTTCATTGCAGTCAGTATTACCTGGTTATCATCCGAAAAGCCTGATATATCATAACCACTTTTCAGCCTGATTCGGATTCCCATGGGTATGGGAGCCTCCGGATCGTTATTAGTCCCGCTTACCATATGGCTTGCGGGGGCAGTATATCCCCTGCTCACTTTGCTTTTGCTCAGGGTAAAGCGGATGGCATGATCGATGACACCTTTTTTTACCTCTTCATACCGAACCAGAAGAGGAAGATTGGAAGTCCGGCAGCATCGGTTGATGTCCATCCTGCAGGTCTGGCAGCGTTCACTTTAAGATCCCAGACTGCTCCGCTGGAAGCCTCCCATGATCCTTGCCTACCCCGGCATTATAGAGTTCATACAAAATTTTATTATCGATTTCGACTGCAAGGACATGGCTGTCACCTGAACCATTTCCCTCCACAGGAGCAGCAAGCGGAATGGGATAAGGGCCGGGATCGCTTTCATTGCCGTAATTGCCATCATAGCCGTTCGCCCTGAAGTGACGGGAATCATGGTCCTGAGTGTTGCATACAAGGATAAATGGTATGCCGATTGGGCCGCCATCATAAAGCCCGCTACCGAAATCGGCATGAATGGAAGGAGACCCGATCAAGGCTATTATGGCATCGGACGGATGTCTTTGGGAGTGCTGAAATATCGAGGTTAATCAGATTGTCAGCAGGGAAGATTGAGATTTCCTCGAGCTTCGACTTATCCGTTATTATCAGTCTGTTATCCCGTAGATTATCTGTCGTCTTATCGGAACAGCGGCAATGAGAAGTGCCAGAGCGGCTATTTTCAAAATATTAATGATAAAGGCAGACAATTTCATTTGGATATTTGACATTTCATTTGAATTATTTTCCTGCATCGTTTGCGGAAAGAAGCCAGCCAGCTGCCTCCGGTATTCATCAAATTTATATCCCCTTTAGACCAGCTTACATCTTTCTGGGATTTTGCTTCCCATACTCCTGCAGGCACACATTTGTCAACTATTGCCTTTAGCTCTTTTTCTTTTCCCATCTGTTTTGCCAGCCACATATATTCATAATCCTGTGCTCCCCTGCGCCAGTTTTTTGCCCTTATTGACGAGAGAGGACCTGCCAGGTTTCTGTCCTGATCGGGAAAATTGCATCCTGTCCGGGATAGAGGAATGTGCCGTCTCCGTTAATCCTGTCTTCATAAGTAAGGGATTGACAAATACATTGAGTTTTCTCCAGAAGGTAGTAGACCAGTAAAAATACTGGTCAATATTATACTTCCATACTATCCAGGGCATCACCCTGAATTCAACCGCATCGGCATCACTGACAACTGCGCCCATTCCGGGGCGGAAACCGTTATATATTCCGAATTTATGACCTTTGGCTTTTTCAGAGGCTACCTCCTCTGGAGTGAGATCCATAACCCATTCCTGGGCAGATATGGACCAGAAATCAACATATCCTTCAGATCAGGTCTTATTTTGTTTGTAACCAGGATCGGGATGGATTTTCCCGGGACCCGGATCGGTATGAGACCATGTTGCCTGCATCCTGATTGTATCCATTGATCCGGTCCCTTTGCATTATCAGGTCCTTTGAAATCAGGCTCATCAGGATAAAGATATTTGTGGCGTTCAACACCCGGTGCATTGTTCCTGAACCACTTTTCCCAGGCGTCGGAGCCTTTCCACCAGTCGGCCTTGTTCATTTTGTCAAGGCTTCCTCCATACTCTTTTGGCAAGTCACCACCGTAACCAATTGAAAAAGTTGTATTTCCTGTATTTTCACCGGGTCCGGCATAACCCATGTCCGCAGTATAAGATTCTCCAGTAAAATATCTTTTATAATGGTCCGTCATCTCTTCGAGGTCAGGCACCTCAGTTTACAAGATCAAACCTGTGCCTGTGAGCAAGCTGGTTATACTTCAGTTCAAGATCATAATATTCCTTGCTTCCCCTGGCAACCTTATGACGGGAGGCAATTGAGCCCGGTGAGTAACCAAACATTGTCTTGATATGGGCCGAATCAGGAAGTGTAAAATCATAGACCTCAAGTAGGACAGGTATTTTCTTGAATACCTTGTCTCCGGAGGTTATTTCTGCGTTTCCGGTATATTTCCCGGAGTGCATTCTTCGGGATCAGTATATCGACCCAGACTGCCTGGTTTTTTCCGGCTTCGATGGAGAATGGAGCTCCTCCTTTTCCGGGTGGTGCTGAAAACGGGATCAGACAGTCGGGAACCCATCCCGTGTAGTAAGCGGAGGAGCGGCACTGTCAGAAAAAAACCAGAGAGGCGGTGACCGTTTGACCATGTTCAGATAATGTTCAGTGAACAGTTCGGTATTCCTGCCCCTGTAATCGAACGGATCAGACGGCCCTGTAGCTGAGCCAGGGATCACGAGTTTCCGTTAACCAGGTCGCTTATTACCACATTGACATTTTTTGCTCCCGCGCATCGGCCTGAATGATAAGCTGAAAAGCAACAATTTCATTCCTGCCGCCAAATATATTTACAGTATTGTTTTTCCAGACACTGTTATTCTCATCGCTGGCAAGAGGATTGTTAATGTCTTCCTGTTTTATTTTTTCTCCGTCGTCGACTGCCCATACCCTCACTATACCTGAAGGTTTGCTGCATGACACAAGAGCAATAATGGCCGCCGGCAATTATATTGCCTACCATATAATTCCTGACGGAAAAGTTTGATTCTTTTCATAAACTCCCTTTATCGATGTTTAAAGCTGCAGTTTTTCTGAAAATGAACACATACATCCGGGTGCATTGTATAAAGGATATAGTTATCTCCGTCAGGTACCATTACAGGGCTTGATTTATTCTCCCTCATAATGGGGTTGCCGTAAAATTTTGTCCAGTGCACTAGATCTTCCGACATTGCAATACATGAGGTCCATTCATGCCAGTCCTTGAATTCCGTTGCATGATAATACCCGTAATATCTGCCTTTGTACTTTATTATCTGATCCATGAGCAAGTCCGAACTGATCGTAGGTTTCAGGACCCATTTTTATAACAGGTTCATCCAGTTTGTTGGTCCATACCTTAGATCAGGCGAAGTGGCCAGCCATATACCCAGATCTTCCCGTTCATAGAACAGGTACCATAGACCATTCTCATACCATATTGAAGGTGTTCCGTAGGATCCTTTGCTGATAGGATTGCCGTCAGATTTACCGTATATCGAAGTGTACCTTTCTCCTGCCAGTGGATCCTGTCGTTGAAACGAGCATATGAGCCGTATCTCCCCGTCCTTCTGCAAACATGTAATAGGTGCCATCATGGTTTATTACAGACATATCTTCAACCCAGCCTGAATCGTAGATGGGATTATTCTTATACCTGGTCCAGTTCAGGCCATCCGTTGAAGTGGCAAGCCCGAGATGCTTTTCAACCGTTTCATCGCCCTTGTAGCCTGTATACCACATATAATATGTCCCTCCTTCCTGAAGGATATATCCTCTTTCACGGATTTTCTGGTCCCAGGTGTCGGTGCCGGTGCCGGCAAATACAGGATTGTTTTTATAGGCACTGAATTCAGTCAATTCCGACGGAAATCTTGTCGTGTCAGATTTCGTTCCGGTCTTGCCGGATGAGGATTTTTGCCTGCATCCGGGAACCAATAAAATTACGAAATATTGAGCCTAATAATGATTTTCATATAATTTGGATTAAATTATGAATATAATACCCACGGAAAATATATACTAAAGGTTGAAACAGTAATGAATAAAGTTAATAAACACTGAACCTTTTCAAAGCTCTACCCAAGGAGTTTTTAAGATTATTAACAATAATTTTAATTCCATGATGTTGCAATAATCATATCGGAGTCGGTTTCTGGACAATACCGAGGTAACTATATCCTCTGTGGCATTTGCTCATCGCCTTTAGCAGGTCCATGCCACACTCCTCCGCCGAATGTAATGATATAAATCTTTTTCAGGATCCACCGGATCAGGATCATCCGCTTTCGCCATTTGAAATTGTAACCTTTTATTCGCGACCATCTTTCGCCCCTGTCGGCGGACCGATATGCTGATCCGTTGAAACCGCAGGCATATAACGTCCTGTTTCGCTGGGTCATATGTGATATCATGAATATGCTGATCTTTTTCAAGAACCTGACTCCAGTTACGCCATTGTCAGGGGACAGAAATATTCCTCCTCCGGTATCGGGTGAAAACTTCCGGGCATCGTCCTTCCCCAGGCTGAGAGGAACAGCCTGTCGTTTCTGTCCGGGTCGATGACAAGGCTCATAGGGCCGTTTGTCCCCAGGGGAGTTCACCTTTTCCCCCAGCGAATTCCATCGTCCGGGAGTGGTACAGAGCACCATCCACGCCGCCTCCCGATGCTTCCGTCATCGCTTCCACTGCAGATAATTAAGTACAGTTCTCGGTTTTTTTAAATCCTCGATATGCTCCAGGCAAATGGTTCCGCTCCTTCAATTCCCTTGTTTTTTTGGTCGATGATTTTCCCTCCCGCTCAGATCATTTAGATACATTCTTACTGAAGGCACAGGCATAGACAAAGTCCCCTCTGGATTCCCGGGCTCTCTAACCTGATCCATAAGGATGTGGGTAAGCGCTGCCTCACCGATCCCCTGGCTGACGGGGTTTCGCTGTTCCGCCATCCACAGTACAATAATGCCGCCGGTATAAGCGATTACGGGAAGCGCTAGTTCCCACATTCCGGACGCGGCAGGTCATGCACATTGCTCATCGCCGCCCATGCCTTCCTTTAACATCCGGATCAAATGAGAGCCAATAGGCGCTGTTCATCCAGTTACGGGGTATTCCGTTATGGAATGTGTCGCTCATCCAGCTTTCGCCTCCATCCTTGCTTTCCATCAGTCCAATATCGGTGTTGGCTATGAACCTGTGGTTAATGTCGAAGGGATCAGCTACAATGGCATACCCTGTTGTAACTTCCAGACCGGTAGAGATCCAGCCGGCATCCGCTTTTCTTTTTGTGTATAATTGCTCCCAGGTCTTTCCGCCGTCCGGTGTTCTGATAGTTCTGCCAAAATCGGTTGTATAGCAAACTTTCGGGTTTGAAGGCGATACTGCCATGGAAAAAGGGTTTTCACCCCATGTAGGACCAAATCTTTCATCGATCCATCCCTTTTTATAATTTGGTGAATATATGTATCCCGCCTCCTGACAGGCAGTCTTTCCAGGCAAGTTTCCATGTCATTCCATAATCTTCACTTACGGCGACTCCAAGGCATGTGGTATCATCTGAAACTTTTAAGCCGCCGTAGGAAATGTAAACATCTTCCGGATGGCTGATGCTGGTGGCAACTGATCTCCACTCAGGAAGAACGGCTCCACCTTTTTGAAAGCTGAGTATTCCTGCCTGTCTGTTTTCCCATGTCAAACCTCCGTCTCCTGTATAGAAAATACCGGAAAGATCACCTTCGGGATTAAAATATGATTTTCCGGAAATTGCATAGATTATGAATTTATTCCCCGCTTTGTCATACCCCGTCCTGTGAACTCGGTCAGTTTTTCCACCCCTGCCGGTCCGGGATTGGTTTTCCATGCTCCATTTTTCCTTGTGATGATGAAATTTTTCCCTGTGATATACAGTGACCTGTCATTCTCCGGTGAGGAGGGGTCAATAAATATATTTTTAACACTATTGTCGAGCTCTTTCTCTTTAGTCCAGCTAACGCCCTGGTTATCTGATGTAAAATAACCTGTTTTATCATCTATTGAAATTGCAGCATATAATTTCAATGAATTGTCGGGATCTGCTGCAAATGCCAGGACATGCCTGCGAGTGCTGTCGTTTGTTATTATACGTTCTTCGGCATGGTCGCCTTTTGCAGACAACTCCGCTTATTTCTGAAGCAGGGGGATAGAAGATCTTCCATGTGTTGCCATGATCGGAACTTTTAAACAGGCCAATTGAATTGGCATATACTGTATTAGAATCCACCGGGTCGAAAACAAAATATTTTACCGGGCCTCTCAGACAGAACATGCGCCAGGATTCACCTCCGTTGACAGTAACGAATGATCCGGTCATATCGCAGGCCACATAGGCATAATTTTCATTATGCGGACTCACTGCAGGATTGAACATGGCACCGCCTCCACCATACCCGGTAAAGCCCCAGGAGTCGTTTCTTCCATTGGGGTTAAGGGTCTGAACTGAGGTCTCACCTGCTGAATTGCAACCTGTGATCATTATTATGGTGAGAATTATCCAACCAAAACATACAATGGATTCTGATCGGGTCAAGTTCAGGATTTTTGGAAGTGAACCTTTTTTCATATGATGTTATTTAGTTACCAGTTAATATTTTATGTAATAATTCTTTATTGATTTTCGGGCGTTCTCATTCTTATTCACTTTACCGGCATTCCATGCCACACACTTGAACCGAAAGTGGTGATATATACCTTTTCCGGATCATTCTGATCAACAATAATTCTCTGTCCCCAGTGAAAGTCATAGCCCCTGATCCTGTTCCATGATTTTACCATAATCGTCACTCCTGTATGCTGCCTGGTTGAATGTATTGCAGTAGAGTCTTCCGGGGTGATAACTGTAAAAGTTACATCATACACATACTGCTTTTTATCGAATATCTGCTTCCATGTGTCTCCTCCATCTGCCGAGAGAAAAATTCCCCCGGGCATGATGATTGATTCGTTACCTCCGTTTTGCCTCACTACATCTCCACCGACCAGGTCGCTCAGTTCTATATCTGCCCAGCAGCCCAGGTAAAGACGGTCAGGGTTCTTCCTGTCATACTCTATTCCGTTCGGGAAGATATTCCCCTCGGCAACATGCAGTTTTGTCCAGGTTGCCGCACCATCTGAAGAGCGGTATACTGCCCCCGGAATAAAATGCTTTTCCTTTTTTACCATCCTGCATGTACAGGGGTTGCGCTTACGGTGAGAAACAGAGTTCCTTTGCCTGTCAGTTGTAAGCTCGAAGGCACATCTATTGTCTTCAATTCCGTTGTTGCTAAGCTTTCCATGTCCTGCCATCATCGGTAGATTTGAATACACCTTTGCTGTACACACAGGCATAGAGTGTGCGATTACCCGGACTTGACCGGGGGTCCAGTACAATGGAAGTGGCTGGTGAATCAAAGCCCATTCCGTCAACACTTGGCTTCCACGTTTTTCCCCCGTCAACCGAAACACAAAACTCCCCC
The DNA here is from genome assembly GCA_963789465.1 of uncultured Bacteroidales bacterium. Taxonomy (GTDB): domain Bacteria; phylum Bacteroidota; class Bacteroidia; order Bacteroidales; family VadinHA17; genus LD21. The sequence goes on along the minus strand of CAWBLL010000008.1, from coordinate 117,249 downwards.
TTTTCCCATATTCCCTCCAGCCTGGATTCCGGGTCATTTTACCCCTGGGAATATCATGGATCGATGACCATACAGACCAAACCTTATTTTTGATGTCAGGATCAAAGACAACCCAGTAACATGTGTTTACCCATTCGGCAGGTACTCCTTCAGCGGACCTTTGCCAGCTTTTTCCCCTGTTAAAAGAGTGATGATAACCAATATCCGTATAGCTGATAGCTATATGATTACTGTCAAAGGGGTCAAAATGGACTCCATATGCTGTTGTTACATCCAGCCCCCTTGTAATATAGGATCCGTCAGGCTGAGTTATACTGTAAATTTCTTTCCAGTTCTTTCCGCCGTCCACGGTTTTCATTGTACGGTACCAGTCGGTTACGATGGCAATATTCCCGTCAAAAGGTGCTACTCCGACATCCATCAGCCTGATATATTCACCGCCAAAAGCTTTTTGAGCCCAGGCATCTTTCAGATTGGTGACACCAATTCCATCTTTAACTCCGTATTGCCCTGAGCCTCCTCCTCCTTTCCAGACCCACTCCCAGGTATTGCCTGCATCATTTGTTTTAAATGCTCCGTACCAGTATTTGAATTTATTACCTGAGATTTTCTCCTCATAGCGATTGGTTATGAGATAAGCCTGGCTGGCATCAGATTCAGCACAGGCGATCATGGAATAGCTCGGCTTGATTCCGGCTGAAATGTTGGTCACAACATTATCCATAATTCTTTTCCAGGTATTCCCGAGATCTTCTGATTTCCATACTTCAGTATGTCCGAACTCGCCCCGTATCTCCAGTGAAGTATCATGATGAAGTGCATAAAAGATCACTTTCCCTGTGCCTTTTTCTGTCCCTGCCGTAAATGAAAAGGCGGGAGACATTGATTCAGGGAGTTTTTTGCTCAGAATGGAATGGGATATTCTGTTGAATACTTCAATTGCCGATCCGGTGAACAGATAAAGGTCATTTACCGAAACCAGATTGTTCTCGTAGATATAATTGACTGGTTGACCTAATGATACTTTTTGCCATCTGGAAGGAGAGTTGTCAGGATAATAAAGATGAGATCCCATACTGAAATATACATATCCTGGTTTCACACGGTCCGGATGAATTGCACCAATCCGGCCTGATGCACCATCGTAAAGTGAGCTTTCAGAAGTTTTTATGGAATAATCAGCATGATCTCCTCTGAATTGTTCTCCGGTTATCTCATCGAGTGGAGGGAACACCCTTTCCCATTTTCTTCCTCCGTCGGTTGACCGGGAAAGGCAGGCTGAGCCAATATAGACAATATTTGAATCAACCGGGTCCCATGCATAAGATGAAGCGCCTCCGGCAAGATCTATTTGCTGATAGGAGTTCCCTCCATCCCTTGACAGATAGCTTCCTGTCATATCACAACGAAGGAGAAATTTGTCGGGACTGCTGTAAGAAAAAGTGGGAATGAAAATTGCGCCGCCGCCTCCCGGGCCAAGTTTTTCCCATTGCTTATCTGTTGAAGAATTTTTTTTGTTTTCTGAGAGAGACCGGCAGCCATTCAAAATGAATAATATAAGGAACAGGCTTCCGGCATAAATAATAATTCTGGATCTTGTCATTAAAAGGGTTTTATTTTTTTGCATATCTTACAAAGGTAATAAAGAACCATAAGTTTTTTCTGAAAGGAAATATAAATTGCAAATAAGTAAATCATGATTTAAAAAGCTATGAAACGAAGAAAATTCTTGGAGAATGTAACACTGGGAGCTGCAGGTCTGGGACTGGTCAGTTCCTGCAAGGGAGGTATGAAGGACAGCGAGGGTGCCACCGGAGCAATAAATAATCCGCAGTCACCCGTATACAGGACAAAAATTAAATCATCCTTTGCCACTGCCAATTCCCGTGGTGCGGGTGACAGGGTAATCCTGGCGCTTATCGGGGCAGGAAACTGGGGTACAGGACTGGCATTGACCGTGAGTGATTTAAATAAGAACGTTGTAATAAAGTATGTATGCGATGTCGATGATACGCGCGGAGGCAGGGTTATCGCGGATTTGGAAAAGAAACAGGGATCTGCGCCTGTCCATGTCAGAGATATGCGAAAAGTCTTTGAAGATAAGGATGTTGACGGAGTGATTATTGCAACCCCACAGCACTGGCATGGGTTGGCAAGCATCTGGGCAATGCAGGCCGGGAAGGATGTTTATGTCGAAAAATGTGTCTCATTTACTATTGCCGAAGGACAGAAAATGATTGAGGCAGCCATGAAATATGAGAGAGTATTGCAATGCGGGACTCAAAACAGAAGCGCAGAATACAATTTCCTTGCACGTGACTATATAAAAAGCGGAGAGCTTGGGGATATTGTTGCTGTTGATGTCATGGAACTCGATGATGGTCCTGTCCCTTTTTTCGAAAAAGAAGAATCTTCTCCTCCTGATACCATCGACTGGGATTTATGGCTTGGTCCGGCACCCAAGGTTCCGTATAGCCTTTCACGCAATAAATCGTGGCTCTACTACTGGGATTATTCCGGAGGAAATGAATTGTCAAACGGTGCAATCCACCAGATGGATCTGGCCCGTTTTGTGCTTGGCGATCCGGGCTTCCCCAAATCCGTATATTCTACCGGTGGCAGATACCTGTTTGATGATAAAAGAGATATCCCGACTTATCAGATGACCACATATGAATATGATAAATTCATTCTGACTCTCAAAACAGGAGACTTCACTCCATATATGTCGAAAGCAAGTCTGGAGATCCGTACCGGAGATCTTCTTCCCTGAATGGAAACTGAATTGTGACAAGATTGTTATTTACGGCACGAAGCAGGTAATGTATCTGGGACGCATGGGAGGCGGCTGGCAGGTCTTCGAGAAGGATGGTAAAATTGCAGCCGAGCATTACGGAAAATTTCCCCTGGCAGATCACCTTGGAAATTATGTCGATTGCATACGCTCAAGGCAGCAGCCAAATGCTCCGATCATCCAGGGACATCAAAGCTCAGTCCTGGTCCATCTGGCCAACCTGTCATACAGGGCTGGTAAAAAACAGTTGTTGTTCTCTCCAGAATATGAGATTAATTACAAATGATACCGGTGCGCAAACTCTTGCGGAGGGCTATCACAGAAAAGGATTTGAGCTTCCGGTAAATGTTTAAATAATGCTGATTAAGAAAAAGTTATACAATTAATAATATCACAAACAAGACTTCTAAGTTCAGAACACAATAGTGATAGGCTGGAGGAACATTGGTATTCACTTAAAATTTCAGGAAACCGGAAATGATATTTAGCAGGCACGGATTTTTGACATCACCTGATTTTGTGAATTGAAAGTGTCACGTGAATAGAAAATTGTCCGGGTTTGTGATTTCATTTTAAAATAATCCTGATTTGTTTTTTGCTTACTGAATTTTCACTACTTTAGAATGCAGATTAATGGAATAAAGCGAAAGATTATCAGGAATATTAATGAATTTTCTGCTTTAAAGTTAAGCTGGTTACTTTGGATTGAGAAACCATAAGTATACTAATGATTGATAAATTGAGCATGAGATTAAAACTTGGAGATGAACAGGCATTCGAGCTGCTCTTCCGAAAGTATTATATCAGGCTATGTTCATTTGCCAATAAATTTCTGAATGATCCGGAAGAATCCAGGGAAATTGTTCAGGAAGTCTTTATCAGGGTTTGGGAAAGACGCGACGAAATTGATCCTGAGGAGTCTTTGAAGTCTTTTATCTTCAAGATTGCACAAAATCTAAGTTTAAATAACTTAAGACGAAAAAAAGTAGAGTCAAGATATACTGAGATATATAAGTTAATTTATATTGATCAGCTTGAATTGTCAACTCATGAGTTCTTTGCTTCAAAAGAACTTGAAGAAATTATTGTCAGGTCAATAGGAAAATTGCCCACAGAATGCCGTAAAATATTTGAATTAAGCCGCACAGAAGGCTATAAATATAAAGAAATTGCTGAAAAGCTTAAAATTTCTGTCAAAACTGTTGAGACACAGATGTCAAAGGCATTACGGATACTCAGGATTGAACTTAGTGAATATCTGCTTATCCTTATTATTGTGCTTATAGTCAATAATTACTAGATTTCTCAATTTTTCTTTTTTCTGAAAAAATAGTCCGGGCAAACTATAAGGGTAATCTATTATTCTTGTAGAAAGGCTGCTACCTGATTTTAGTTGAATTTAGGCCTTTACTAAAGGTAATTTGATGGATTTTAGCATAGTGTCGGGCAAAACATATCACTTTGTTTTTCAGAAGGTAAGGAATTTTTTAATCAGACATCATGGTAAAGTCGATTAATAGTGTAATAGGTTTAGATTAAAGAATAATGGAAAAAGAGGAAAAGGAAGAATATTATATTCTATTGAACAAGTTTTTTGCCGGAGAAATCGCAGATAGTGAGATGATCAGGCTAAAAAAATGGCTTGATGAGGACCCTGAAAACCACCGGATTTTTGACAGGGAAAATGCTTTGTGGCAGGAGTTGAATCTCCGCAGGAATCGCGAACATTTTAATATGGATTCAGCATGGGAGAATATTTATTTAAGGGTTTGACTTAAAGAACGAAAAGAGTGGTCCATTAAAATAGTGACTCACAATAAATTCAGATTATTGATTGCCGCTGCTACTATTGCCTCTTTGATAGCAATCGGGAGTCTGACGCTCTGGATATTAGGTAGAGTGTCATTAAATAAAATAACATCCTCTTCAACTCTTGTTTTGACAAATGAGGGTGAGAAAGCGAACATTCTCCTTCCTGATTCCACTGGAGTAATTCTGAATTCAGGAAGCATGTTAAAATATGACGGGAATTATAATTCCAGGACTCGGCTTGTAAAATTAGAAGGCGAGGCATTTTTTGAAGTACATACCAATCCTGCAAAGCCGTTTGTAGTGCAATTAAAGCAAATGAAAATAACTGCGACAGGGACACGATTTAACGTTTTCTGCTTTGATAATGAAGATCGCATTGAGGTTACTTTAGAAGAAGGGGTTATCAATGTCGCTGTCAAAAGAAATAAACCCATCACTTTAAAAGCGGGTCAGCAAGTTGTTTATCTGGTGAGATCTGAAAAAATTCTGGTCCGTAATGTGGTAACGGATACCTACACCTCATGGAGAGAAAACAAATTGAAGTTTTACGATACTCCTTTTGAGGAAGTTTTAAGAAGAGTCAGCAGAAAGTACAATGTTATATTTGAAATTACGAGTCGGGACCTTCTGGATCTGAAATATACCGGGACGTTTATTGATGAGTCTGTTGATGAGGTCATGGAGATGTTAAGTACCGTGAGTCCCATCACATACAAAATTTGTAAGCGTACTTCAGTCAGTGATAAAAAATACCTAAATCCAAAGATTATTGTAGGTAAAAGAAAAACATTAAAAAAATCACCTTAAATCTATTAATCCCTTGCCTATGGAACATTCTTTATCTTATTGTTTTTAAAAAAGCAGGAAAGTCCTGACCGACCTCCCTGCCCTGTTTTAGAAGCATTAAAACCACCAATAAACCTGGCTTAATGCGATTTAGTTTTTAACCGTCTAAATCATTCAAACTTATGAAAAAAAATGACCTTTTACAACGAATAGCTTTATTTAAAGTTTGTTCGAAAAAAATCCTCAGAATAATGAAACTTGCAACTTTTCTTTTATTTGTTTCGGCTTTTAATATCTTCGGTAGAATACCTATTCGCAGGCTACACTTTTAAATCTGGACATGAAAGGTGCACCGCTTGCTTCTGTATTCAAAGCCATAGAAGGACAGAGCGAATTCTTTTTCCTCTACAGCTCAAAGATGATAGATGTGGAACAGAAAGTTGATATTAACGTTACTGACAAGAAAATAACTGAAGTTCTGGATGAGCTTCTTGCCGACAAAGACATTAAATATAATGTCAGGGACCGGCAAATAATGTTAATGAATCAGGAGGCAACAAATTCTCTGGTTCCCCAGCAAAACAAAATAACAGTTACTGTTACTGATAAAAACGGGACAGTTCTTCCGGGGGTAAATGTTATAGTTAGCGGAACAACTCACGGAACGATAACAGACGTCTCAGGAAAATACAGCATAGATGTCCCAAGTGGTTCAACCAGCCTGACATTCAGCTTTATAGGGATGGATTCTCAGGTGATTGACATCGGGAATCAGTCCCGGATTGACGTTATTTTGGCTGAATCGGCAATTGGGCTTGACGAGGTTGTGGTTATAGGCTATGGCACTCAAAGAAAGACCATGTTAACATCCTCTGTTGGATCGATTGACTCTGAACAGCTAAAAGACAAGGCACTTACTTCATTTACGGAAGCCATGGTCGGGCAGCTCGCAGGTGTGCAGGTTCAACAGACTACAGGAGCTCCCGGTGGAGGTTTCTCTGTTAAGATCAGGGGAGTTGGTTCAATTACTGGAGGCAGTCAACCTTTATATGTGATAGATGGGGTTCCTATCGATAATGTTATTGGTACTCAGGCTGTCCAGTCTAATTTATCGACATATATTACAGTAAACGGTCAACAGGCTCAGAATCCGATGGCAACGATCAATCCAAACGATATCCAGTCAATAGATATTCTGAAAGATGCTTCAGCTACTGCTATTTATGGGTCCCGTGGTTCAAATGGGGTTATATTGATCACTACCAAGCAAGGTACTGCAGGCAAACCTGTTTTCTCCTTGAATGTCACAACAGGGGTTCAAACCCTTTCCAAAAAAGTTGATATGATGAACCTGGAGGAATACATTGCGATGGAAACTCTTAGGAGAAACAGTCAGTGGGTGCTTTATGGAACAGGTTCAGACCGTCAGCCGACCGACCCGAATTCTGTAAGATCAAGTAATGGATATAAAATTCCGGTAGAATTTAGTACTCTCACTAATTTCAAAGATACTGATTGGCAGGATGAGTTATTTCAAAGCGCACCAATAGAGACAGCACAGTTGTCAGTTTCGGGGGGATCTGAAAGAACCCGTTTCTACCTGTCAGGTGATATGGTGAATCAGGATGGCATATTGTTAAATACAAGCTTTAAGAAATTTTCTCTCAGGACCAATGTAGATACTGAAATATCCAAGAAAATTAAACTTGGTTTTAAAATCAACCCATCATACAATTCCAGTAATATTAACCAGGCAGGCGGTTATGGTGGTACAATTGCTCATGGAATTATGAATTTACCCCCTACATACAGAGCATACAATGAGGATCAGACTTACTCATATTACACTCCGTATTATTCTTATGGAGATGGTACTTTCGATTATTCACCATTCAGTAATCCTGTCGCCAAATCATTGGAAACTGAAATGATATTTGACCAGATAAGACTTTTATCCAGTGCATACGTCTCCATTGATATTATCAAGGATTTGACTTTTAGATCCTCGATCAGTACGGATATTAACTCATTCTCTTATAACCAGTTTACTCCTTCAACTATTGGAGCGCCAAACACTGTTTGGGTAAACGGCAGTTTAAGCGGTTCGAGAAATATTAACTGGGTAAATGAAAACACTCTAACCTACTCACATACGTTTAATGAAAAGCATAATATTGTAATACTGGGTGGCATGACTGCCCAGAAGTCATATTTTGATTATAACGATATGGGGGCAGAAAGTTTCCCAAATGATAATGTTCATACTCTAAATGCAGGTATTGTATACGGTGGTACACAAACAAAATCAGAATGGTCATTACTATCTTATCTTGGAAGGGTGAATTATGATTTTAATAAGAAATATCTGTTTACAGCCACTATTCGCGCCGATGGTTCTTCACGCTTTGGTTCCGATAATAAATGGGGAGTATTTCCTTCAGCTTCAGTAGGTTGGCGTATATCACAGGAAAGCTTCATGGAAAACCTGAGTTCAGTAAGTGAACTGAAATTAAGAGCCAGCTATGGTATTACAGGAAATAATGATATACCTGACTATGGTTCCATCGGAGCCATAGGAGCAAGTAATTACATTTTAGGGCCAGGCAGCGGGGTTATAGTGAATGGATTGGTTCAATCCTCGATCTCTAACAGAGAACTTGGGTGGGAACAGACCAAAGAGCTTGATTTTGGACTGGATCTGGGTTTATTGAAAGACAGGATTTATGTAAGCTTTGATTATTATAATTCATTGACAACCGGACTTCTACTCGATGTCCCTATTCCTCTTATTACTGGTTTTTCTTCTGCGCTCCAGAATATTGGAGAAGTAAGAAACAAAGGGATGGAATTTGCAATTGGAACAAAGAATATTGTTAAAAGCGAACTTCAGTGGAATACCAATTTCAATATTTCATTCAACAGGAATATTGTCGAATCCTTAGGACTAGGCGATGCCCCGATTATTGTAGGGCCCAGGAATTTCTTCAACGAGCTTGCATATATTACAACTGTGGGACAACCGATTGGCAGCTTTTACGGCCTCATTTGTGAAGGTGTTTATAAAACCCAGGCTGAAGCTGATTCAGATCCGGCTAAATACCCTCTTGCCGGAGCAGGCGATATGAATTTTAAAGATATCAGTGGTCCTGATGGTATCCCCGATGGAGTCATGAACTCTTACGATAATACTGTTATAGGTAACAATCAGCCTGATTTTATTTATGGTCTTACAAATACCATAACCTATAAGGGGATTGATTTTAATTTTACTCTGCAGGGTGTTCAGGGGAACCAGGTATTGAATGGCCAGAAGAGAAACACATACAGATGGTTCTCCGGACAGGATAAAGATTACTGGAAGTCGGAGGCAGAACCGGGAGATGGCATAACCCCGAATCCTGGTGGTATCAATCAAAACCGTACTGTATCAACCTGGTGGCTTGAGGATGGCTCTTTCCTCAGGGTTAAAAATATAAGCCTGGGATATTCAATTCCATCTAAAGTATTTGCTGATAAAATCAGCAGAGCGAGAGTATACGTAAGCGCTGATAACCTGTTAACCTTTACCAGGTATCCGTTATTTAATCCTGAAATTAACTCAGGTGAAGGGGATGATTATAATCAGCTGACTCCCGGATTGGATTTTGGTGGATATCCACTTGCCCGGACAATCACATTTGGTATTAATGTGTCATTTTAAGGATGTGTCATGGTTGAAACATTAAAATTATTAAAAATGAAAAATATAAAAGAAATATTAAAAGCTTTGCGACTTATCATGATCATTGCCTCTGTCGCTTTGGTATCGTCTTGTGATAAGTTTCTTGATTTAGCTCCCATTTCCTATTCAAGCGCGGATGGGTTCTATAAAACAGAAGCTGACTTCATGCAAGCCGTAAATGGAGCTTATGCTACCCTGCGAGGAGAATACAGTTATGGGTACTACCTTCTGTTTGCCGACTTAAGGGCTGACAACACAACCATGCAGGGGCCTGGTGGGGGTACTCAGCAGCAAAAAATCACCATTGACAACTTCAATGTTGACCCAACCAACGAACATATGCTGACTTTTTGGACAGTCAGCTACACTACCCTGCAAAAAGCCAACGGAGTACTGTCCAATATTAACGGTGCAGATTTTGATCAGGCCAAAAAAGATCAATATAAAGGTGAAAGCCTGACAATAAGGGCTCTTACATACTTCAACCTTGTAAGAATATTTGGAGGTGTCCCACTGGTTACTGAAGGTGATGTAAATATCAGTGGAAGCTATAGTACTCCAAGATCCTCTGTTGATGAGGTTTACGATATGATAATTAATGATTTGACAGAGGCTGTAGGTCTCCTGCCAGATTCATATCCATCGGTAGAAGCCGGAAGAATAACGAAGGGAGCAGCCCAGACACTGTTAGGACAGGTATATCTTACAAGGCATAATTATTCTGACGCTGTAGCTCAGTTCCATGATGTAATCAGCAGTGGCAAATATTCGCTCTTATCAAATTATGAAGATAATTTTACTGGTACTGATCAGGGAAATTCAGAAGCGGTATTTCAAATATTGTTTAAGAGCGGAACCGTAGATCTGGGAAGTAATTTTCCAAACTGGTGCGCCCCTGTCGGTTCAGATGGTGTCCTTACTGGTACTGGTGGTGCTTATGGTTTTAATCAGCCTACAAGGGATATATACGATTCATATTCTCCCGGGGACCTTAGAAGGGATGTTTCCATTGGACTGGGTTTCACCAGTGCACAGGGAACATATGTAGAAGCCAGGTATATAAAATTATATGTTGACCATAGTGACGGAGACGGATATCTTGATTCCGATGATGACTGGAATATTTTCAGGTATTCACATGTTTTGCTCATGTGTGCCGAAGCCATTAATGAAGCAAACAACGGTCCTGACGCATCTGCTTATACATATATTAACGCTGTCAGGGAACGGGCAGGGCTTGCAGATTTAAGCGGGTTATCACAGAGTGATTTTCGTGATGCCGTTTATCTTGAGGAGAGACTGGAAGTTGCTTTTGAAGGACAAAGGTGGTTTGATCTGATACGTACCGGACGAGCTTTAACTGTGATGAATTCCAAATTGGGAGCGAGTGAACCTATCGGTCCTAGTGAGTCAATCGATGAGCATGACCTGTTGTACCCTATTCCTGTAGATGTTATTTCAACCAGTAGTCCCGGCGTTATTATCCAAAACCCAGGATACTAAAACTTAAATAAACCAGGGTCATAATAATCACAGTAAAGATTATCAGTACCATATTAGAGGATATCAGGTTTAGTTGTAAGTAGATAGGAGTACTACTGGGTTAGTAATAGTGAGCCCCGATCCCAGATACCGGGGCCACTATTCATTAATTTCAATCATTGTTTATACTCCTTATTAAGTCGGTCTCTAAGAACTGTTTGCATAAAGGACTGAAATTGCTTCCATCGGAAATAAACCTTTTAGAAATGGATAATTCAGACTTTTAAAACTATTTATACTATTATGTTAAGAAGAACAAACTGGCTGAGTTTTGTCATTGTTCATGTTGCTTTCATGGGTGTTTGGGGAGCTCTTATTGAAATTCCCGAAAAAAACGGATTCCCGGCAACCTTAGGATATATTGTCTGGGCTTTGACAATGGTTCCGGCTGCAATCCTGGCACTGTTTTATAATAAATGGAAGTTAGATCATGACAAACGTTCTGTTTTGCTGGGCTGTCTGGCCGGATTGTTGGGGGCAGCAGGCCAACTGGTTCTTTTTATCGTATTAAAAAAGGCACCGGCATATCTAGTCTTTCCTTTACTCTCACTTACACCTGTTGTTACGATTTTGTTATCTGTCATAATCCTGAAAGAAAAAACCGGGATTTTAGGATGGCTTGGAATAACAACAGCTTTTATAGCAATCCTGTTACTCTCTTATCAACCTTCAGGGGATAAAGGAGTCAGTAACTATTTTTGGATTTTCTTGTCCTTAATCCCGTTGCTTGCCTGGGGAATCCAGGGTTTTGTCATGCGATTTGCTAATGAAACAATGCAAGCAGAAAGCATCTTTTTTTATATGGCATTGACCTCTTTGTTGCTTATCCCGGTTGCGTGGCTTATGACTGACTTCTCACTGCCAGTCAACTGGGGCTTTAAAGGCCCATATTTAGCGGGAATTATTCAGATTCTGAATGCCTTTGGTGCCCTTTGCCTGGTATATGCATTTAGATATGGGAAAGCAATAATTATTGCACCGATGACAACTGCACTTTCTCCTGTAATTACGGTTGTAATTTCTCTGGCAATTTATGCTGTAATCCCACATCCGTTAATCATTACGGGAATGTTGCTGGCCATAACATCGGCTACATTAATGGGAATAGCAGAGACCGGGAACGGATAACATTCAGCACGTTAATGTTTAAAATATCTCTTATGAAAGTTATATATACATATTTGATAACTCTCTGCTTTTTATTCGTATATCCTGAAGTCTTCGCTCAAAAGGTTATTGCGTCATTTGAAGAAGAGAGCGACCTGGCCAATGTTAAAGTAACCTCAGGTGTTAAAGTTTCTCGTTCGACTTGCTTTCCAGCTCTGCAGAAATTCTCCTGTAAAGCTGCCTTTCCTGATAACGGAGGTGCACTGAACCTTACTGGACTTGAACTATTTTATGTGAATAGCATCGAAGGAAATAATTATGGTAACGATGAAGTGCTGCATCTTTTTGTGTGGTCAGATAAGGCCGCCAATCTTACTTTGTCAGTCGAAGATTCACTAAGTGAGGCATTTGCAAAGCATTACCCAATCAGAAAAGGAGCCAACCATTTACAGCTATTATTGGCTGAAGCAAAAGAAGTTAATTTCAAAAAGATAAAATCTATAGGGATAGAAACTGGTAGCAATGATGTTTTTTACATTGATTATGTTTCCCTGGACCAGTATCAACCTGTTCTCGAGAAACTGGGACGATGGGATGTCGAATATTCCACCGAAATTCAATCGCCTCATTATCCATGGGGTTCCAAATTTGTGAATGGGCCTGTAAAATCTTATTCCATATCACCTGTCTTTGATGGCAGGGGAATCATTGAATTGGCTCAACGCCTCGAAATGGATTTTAAGGTTGCAACTATAGGAAGAACACAGGGTGCGCAAAAATGGGGATTTGGAGATTTTTATGCCCGCCGGGACCCATCGGATAAGGATAATAAAAGTCCTTATAGTCTTTCATATAATTATATTGCCGAAGACTTGATGTTTAGTCCTCATTTTGACGTTATTATCTGGCCCGGATTACACGTTTGGGAAAGTTACCCGGAACAAGTAAGAAATGCAATCCTGGAAAGAGTAAAGAATGGAACAGGCCTGGTTTTACTCTATCCGGTCAGCGAGAGGGAGGATGACCAGCTTTGGACAGTTTCACCCCTGAAAAGTCTTAATTGCTTCAAAAGCACAAAAGCCTGTAGCTGACTCAGAAACATGGACTATTCCAAAAACTGATATGTCAGCATGGTCTCCCGTTAAGTCACATTATATTACCAGAGGTGTTTGTTTCAGTGCGCTTCCATATTCTTACATGGGTGTATTCAACTATCAGTCCAACCATGGTGAGGTTCTTATAAAAACCGAAAAAGGAAATCCTGTGATGGCTGTAAGCAATTATGGTAAAGGCAGGATTGTTGCTCTGGCATATCCTGAAATGGGATTTCTCCCGGTAGTTAAAAGCCCGTGGGAAGCAGGTGTGAATTATCCGTATTGGGAATATATATGGTCATTACTGGCGAGGTCAGTCGTTTGGGCTTCTCACAAAGAGCCAGATGTTTCAATTGAGAAAATCACCAGAACACCAGAGGGTTTTCATGCAGTTCTGAAGAATAACTTAATGCAAACTTCCCTGCTAATTCAGGTCTTTGACGATTTTGGTTTACCTGAAGAGGAATCCACTGTCGTAATAATGCCAAAACAATCTGAAGTTTCGATAGCCCTCAGGAACAAACTTATCGGAGGCGGGCATATTGTAAATGCAGCCTTGAAAGGGGAAGAAGGGGTCTATGACTGGTATTCGCTAATGTTTAGGACTCCAAAGACGGCAGAAATTATTTCTATGACCAGCGAAAAATCCGAAATCCCTGTTGGTGAAAAAGTTTATACTTCAGTAAGGTTGAATTCGGATATTCCTGTGAAAGGCACTCTTACAGCCAGGCTTTATGATAATTATGACAGACTGGTTGATGAAAATGTACAGGATATATCTTTTTCCGGAGAAAAAGTACTTAATGTATTCCTGAATTCTGAGAACATAATTACTAATCTGGGGAGATCGGAGTATATACTCGATATTAATGGACTTCAGGCTGATCATAAGGTTCTGGAACATTTTTTCCTGCAGCCCAGGTTATGGGATGATTATGATATAACAATGTATCATTTTGGGCCAAATCCGGTGCCGGGTGTCTGGCCGGCTGTTGATCATCAGCTTCAGGAACTGGATGTCACAACTCTGGCCGCCTATACTATGGAGAACAGTAAACACGGTAACTATAAGGTGCAGGCACAGACACGTATCAGTGGTGTGGAGTCTCCTGACAGGGGTCCCGATCTGGAGTATTATGAAGAGATGAAAAGAAAATACCTGGTAACCAATGATAAGTACCTGCTGGTCAGAAAATACGGTCTTAAAGATTCTGCTTATCTGAACTCAGTCCAGAAAGATTTGAGAGCTAAGGTCGGTAACTGGAAAAAATTCTCACCTTCAGCTTATTACATTTTTGAAGAACCTTCAATAACCAGATATGATGACGCTCTTGACTTATGCTTCGCAAAAAGTACATTAACAGCAATGAGAGAATGGCTGAAGAGACAGTATCATACCATAAATGCTCTTAATCAACAATGGGGTACAAGCTTTGAACGGTGGGAGGAGGTTGTGCCTGATGATTCAAGAGAAGCAAGACAAAGAGGAAATTATTCTTCGTGGGCAGATCATCGAACATTTATGGAAATATGCTGGGCCGGCCTCTTTAAATTTGTTCAGAAGACAGTCAATGATGTTGATCCTGGCGGACTTGTTCAATTATCCGGTACTCAGGCCACAAGTTCGCATAATGGATATGATTACAGTCTGTTGGATCAATATGTCGGACAGATGAATCCCTACGATATAGATAATCAGCTTGAATATCATCACACTTTCAATCCGGAACTTAAGATATCAGGCCAGGCGGGGTATGGGGCACTGGGGAAAGGAGTTTTATACGACTACTACAATCACCTCTTTTTAAAGGAGACAGGCGGGTCCTATATTTTCTGGCAGGTATCTTCACTAAACCCGGACTTGCGTATTAATCAGAGCGGAATTGATATGAAAAAGGGCTTTGATGAAATGAGAAAAAGAGGGATCGGAAGACTGATAAGCTCTTTTGAACCTGAAAATGAGCTTAAAATAGCTGTCCATTACTCATATCCCAGTATCCATGCTGCCTGGATAACTGACGGGAGGATTGTCCCCGGAACTGAGAATAATATGAGTGAAACTTTGGTGCAATTTAATAAGAACAGGGATGGATGGGTAAAAGTTCTGCATGATATGGGTGTTGGATTTAGTTTCATCTCATACAGTAACATTGAAACTGGAGGCCTGATATCCAGGGGATATAAAATACTGATTTTACCCATGAGTCTTGCACTAAGTGATCAGGAAGTAAGGAGTATTGAGGAATTTGTTAAAAAGGGAGGGATTGTTATCGCTGACGCACTGCCTGGAGTTATGGACAATCATACTAAGTTACGTAAGAATAGAACTCTGGCCGATCTGTTTGGTATAAAAGCCAGATCCTATCTCAGAGAGGAGCTGGTTACACCAAAGTGTGAATCGGATCTGAAGGTTACTACGGCGAAGGTGCAGGGAATGGAAAATAGTAAAATTCAGCTTCTTAAAAATAAGTACGGAGAGGGAACCGCCTACCTGCTTAACTATTTCATGGATGGTTACCCGGAAGAGAAATTAAATCAGAAAAACGGAGCATCGCTCGCTAAAATCAGGAATATATTTGAACTGGAACATCTTGCCTCCGGCATTCAGATAACCACTGGCAATGGTGAACCTGAAAATGGGATAGAGAAATATACATTTTCTGATAAGAATGCTTCAACCCGTTTAATAGGCCTTCTTCCCGGGAAGGAGGGGAAGGATAAGGAAGTGGTCCTTCATTTTAAAGAGCCAATAAATCTGTATGATATTCGGAATAAGAAATATTTAGGTGATGCCAGCGAATTCAGATTAAACATCCATAATTCTGTACCGGAACTCTTTGGTATATTGAAGGGAAGGATTGAAGATATAAAAATCAGCATAGCTTCAAGGGTAAGACCCGGAGAAACCATCGCTCTTGATTTAAGCATAGCAGGAGAGAAAATTTCAGGCTTCAATTCTGTGGCTACCATAGAAGTGTTTGATCCGAAAGGAGATAAGGTGAATTATTACAGTAAAAATTGCGAAATTATCAATGGTTCAGGCAGATACAGTTTTTGCACAGCAATGAACGATCTTACAGGGACATGGAAGGTCCGTATAACAGAGGTGATCAGTAACCTTCAAAAGGAAGTATTCATTGCTGTCAATTAATTTGCATGGGTAGCTGATATGAATTTTAATATGGTATATCAGAAATACTTTTATTGAAGATGAGACATCTGGCATCCGCATTATTCCTTCTGGTTTTTCCGCTTTCAGTCTATTCTTATACAGATGAAAATCATTATAGCCTGACCTTTGGCGAGACCAGGTATTTCAGGGTTTTTACGCCCCCGGGCTATGAAGTTGCGAATTGTTCAAAGAGGTATCCGGTAATCTATTATTTCCATGGATGCGGGGGAAGTTACAGAAGAAGCGGGACATATAGTTATATTGATTATGGTCTGACGGCTCCGGTTGCGATTGGCAGAAATTATGATCCGGAATATGAATTCCCGAATAATGCGGATTTTGAAAATTACGTAAATGAAAAAGATGTAATTATAGTATGCGTCGACGGAAAAATCTATGATCTTCCGGGAGGATGCGGTGTCTATTTCCCTTCACAGGCAGAAAATTGGGGCGGTAATTTTTACAACTTTTCTGTATATATAAGAGAGCTCATAAATGTTGTTGATTCCCGTTATAATACCATGAGAGGCCCTCAAAACAGGGCTGTCTCAGGGCTTTCAATGGGAGGCCAGATGGCCATATGGATGGCAGCTGCGAATCCTCATCTGTTCAGCAGCGCTTCAGAGTTTTGTCATTCACCGACATTTTATGATGTAGGAGAGCCTTCATATATGACGACAATTGATGTTAAGCAGCTCTGGAGAAATCTGTGGGGACTTCCTTTCAGACATTCGACCAATGACAGGGATTATCTGAAATATTATACTATCGAGTTGAGCTCTTCATGGTACGGGGCAGGTTTTGAGAATGAATTCTTTCTTGCCTGTTTTTGCAAGCACCATGCAGCCAGAATCGATTTGCAGTTTGACTTCCACCTAAGACATTTTTCTTCGTCAGGGAGGAATATTTCCTGTTTTTCCTATATTAACCTCTATCCACAGTTCGAAGTGTGGGGATATGAGTTATCCAGTTCCAAGACAGGTAATGGGTGGATTTATCTGCATTCAGTGTCAAAAAATGGTCTTGGCCTTTATACGAGGAAACGGTTTCCTTGGGGACAAGGTCTCCATAACTTTCCAATTTCATTAATTACACCGGCTATTTATATGCCGGATAGCATTTATACTCTTACACGCTACAATTATCATAATGACGGGTTTACATCACAGGAAATCAAATCTGATGCACAAGGCAGACTAACGTTATCCTCATCCGGAGGAATTGGCGAAGAGATCGGGATAATCGGAAAGGATTTGCAACCTCCTGTTTTTATACTTACCGATACGGTAAATGAGAATATTTATCTGAACAGCAATATTGAAACCGCACTTTCATTTGACGTGGTTAATCTTTCTGAATCTAAGCAGACAATCGATTTTATTGCCTCAACAGAGAATACTGATTTATTGTCTATTCATAAAGGCATTAAACGCCTGACAATACCGGCTGGGAGCAAAGTGAAAGTCGACTCCATGTTTGTTTGCCGGGGAGTATATCTCTCTGATTTCAGAAATACAGGGTATATTAAAATATCCTCAATTATAAATTGCATTCCGCAGGAAAGGAATCATATCATCCAGGTAACAGTCAAAAACAACTTTTCAAAGAATGATAGCGACTGTATTAAAATTTTTGACGGCAGGTCAGAAAGCCTGGCATTATTCAAATATGACTGGGGAAACTGGAACAATCCTTTGTCATCAGGGATAATTTCCGAAGGTTTGGGAAATGGAAACGGGAAAGCTGATTTGGGTGAGAGTTTTTCATTATGGATCCAACCATCTTCAGCGCTTGATCCTAATGATTTAAAAACCTGGCATCCTGTTATTCCGGTTAATGCCGGAGATAATAAGGATATTACTGTTGAAGAGATAAAACAACATTATTTCAGCACAGGAAGAATGATCCTTTCGGCTATAATAAGGATCAACAGAAAACCGACTGAAGCGAATCCGGTAAGAATTCCCGTACAGGCTGAATTCTTAAAAATGGAACCTCTGACGAATACTTGTCACAGGAATTTTGCAGACAATTTTGGTCTCTTCCATTACGAGATTATGATATATGAAGATGGCACTGCTGCTATTAAGAAGAATTGAAAAATGACAAGCTGAGTGAATGGCCACCGTCTGAAACGACCATCCCACCTGCATATGTGTAATAATGATGAAAATTACGGTCAACCCGTATAATTCACACTGAAAAATATAACTTAATGAAAAACAAAGGCGGAATAACAACAATACAATTTACCACATTGGTAATATTAAGGCTATTCATCGGATGGCATATCTTGTATGAAGGTCTTACGAAACTAATGAATCCGGACTGGTCTTCTGCAGGATTTTTAAGAGAATCAAAATGGATACTGTCAGGATTTTCGGAATGGATAATCTCCCACAGCAGTGTTCTTAATGTTGTGGAATTTCTCAACACATGGGGACTGATAGCCATCGGTACCGGACTGATTATTGGTCTTTTTGCGCATACAACAGCAATCTGCGGATCGTTGCTCCTGCTGGTCTATTATTTAAATAATCCTCCACTGATAGGGATGGAATATTCCCTGCCTTCAGAAGGTAATTACCTTATAATAAGCAAAACATTAATTGAGGCTGTTGCCTTGTTTGCCCTGGCACTTTTCCCCACCAGTTCATTTATCGGACTGGATATATATGTTAAAAAATTGAGAAACAGTAAAAAATTAATCCCTGGAAGTAATGAGTGAAGATAAAAAACAGCTTCAGGATGAACAGAGAAATCAGATAGCGGGAAACATGACATCCATTAAGCGCAGGACACTTTTAAAAGCTCTGGCCGGGTTACCGGTCTTAGGGCTGTTCGGTTATGAAGTATTTGAGAAACTGAGGGTTGATGAGCGAAAGAAAAGAAATCTGGTTGCAGATATAGGGATGGAGAATATTCAGGGTCCACGTATCATTAAAGGTTCATCAAAAGAACCAAAAGATCTTATTCGTGTAGGATTTATCGGTTTCGGGAGCCGGGCGAGGCAATTGTCGAATGCTTTAGGATTTATGCATCCTGAGGTGACCGGGAAAAGGAGGAAAGCAGGATCGCTTGAAAAGTGGATGGAGCAGGAATATCTGAATGTGGCTATTGCAGGGATTTGTGATGTGTACGATCTTCACGCGGAATACGGATTGTCGACTGCCGGTAATAATATGCGGCCTGGCGGTGGATCCGGAAACAATCAGCCTGTTATTCGATACAAAACGTACCAGGAGATGCTGGGCGATGATAGTATTGAGGCTGTTATTATTGCAACCCCTGATCATCATCATGCCAGGATAGCAAGTGCCGCTGCAAAAGCAGGAAAACATATCTATTGCGAAAAGAGCCCGGCACATAATGAAGAGGAGTTAAATGAGCTTTACAAGTCGGTGAAAGGAAGTAGGAGTGTTTATCAACTGGGACATCAGATCCCTCAGAATGAAATTTTTCAGCAGGCCAAAGAAATTATTAACAGGGATATTCTTGGGAAAATTACACTTGTTGAAACAACAACAAATCGTAATACAGCGAATGGAGCATGGATCAGGCATCTTGATGATGAAGGCAACGAGAAAATAGTCGACAGAGATGCAGTTGACTGGGAACAATGGTTGGGTTCAAGACCCAAAGTGCCATTTACTGTTGACCGCTTTTATAATTGGACCAAATGGTTTGATTATGATCTGGGTATGATTGGCCAGCTCTTTACACACGAATATGATGCTGTGAACCAGCTCCTAAGAATCGGGATTCCAGAGTCAGCATCCTCGTCTGGCGGTATTTATTATTGGAAAGATAACCGGGAAATACCTGATTCACTGCATTGTGTATTTGAATATCCTGACCGTGATCTGACATTGCTGTACAGCGCGAATCTGGAGTGCAGCCGTAACAGAAGTCGTGTTATTATGGGACATGATGCCTCCATGGAGCTGGGAAGCTCAATAAATATTATTCCTGATGGAGATTCAACAAAATTCAGAAAGCTGTTAGATGACGGATTAATAAATGCTTCAGAACCAATGATCACAATGAATCCGGGTTCTGGTAGGGTGGATGCGGTCAGTTCAGCTACAGAAAGATATTATGCTTCGAGAGGCTTAACAACAACATATGTCAATGGTAAGGAAGTTGATGTAACCCACCTGCACCTGAAGGAATGGATCGATTGTATACGCTCCGGAGATACTCCAACCGCAAATATTGATCGCGCCTTTGAGGAAGGTATCACCATTCTGATGGCACACAGATCCTATATCGAAAAACGTCAGGTGTTTTGGGATCCTGTTAAAAGAAAAATTGTATAACACTGATTATGATCACCAGTGAAGATAGTAATATACAAGGAGCACTTAATAACTCATCTAAAATAATTATGTAATTATGGTTACAAAACTTATTACTCCGATATTTTTTATTCTTTTTATTTTCTCCGGAGCTGTTTCAGCAGATGACCTTATAATTACAGAAAGATGGAAAATTATTATTGATTCTGATGCTCCGGCACCCGTTATAAGAGCAGCCAAAGCTCTTAAGGACTTTCTCTTTCTTAAGCACAGCCTTAGTCTCGAAATTGCAGGGACAGTCACGGGTCCCGGCATTTTCCTTTCAGTGAATGAAAAACAGGGCGATGATGGATTTTTAATTAAAACCTCAGCTTCCGGCCAGAGAATATTTGTGGAAGCCAGCAGTCCGCGGGCTTTATATCAGGGAGTCCTGGTGCTTGAAGATTATCTTGCAGAAAGAGCTGCAGTTCCCGGTTCTTTAACAAAGATTGTAAAATTCCCTTTTAAGGATCGCTATCTGGTGTGGGATGTCAATCTGACAGGCCAGAATAAGATGGCTGATGGCTTTAATCTGGAAAACCATATTCGTGAGGCTGTCCGTCTGGGGTATTCCGGAGTTGAGTGTAACCGGTTTATTGGAATGGAGCTGCTGCAGCAGCATAGTCCGGAGGATCCTTATCCCTGGTTCACCTACTGGGGGCCATCAATGGATCAGTTCGTCTCTTCCCCATTGTTTGACGGAGTTTATCCCAAAGAGTATCTGGATAGAAATCTGACTGATTTAAAACATGTAGTACAGCTAGTTGAGTCTTTCGGGTTGAAACCAATCTTTATGGGGTACGAGCCCCGTTATGTACCGGAGAAGTTTTTTGAAAAACATCCTGAATTACGCGGCCCGCGGGTAGATCATCCTCTGAGGAGCATTGAAAAGCGCTATTCACTTTGCACTGATCGTCCGGAAGTGCTTGATCACTATCGCACTCTAGCCCGGAGGTTAACCGAAGAGGTGCCGGGTATTGTTGAGATGCACATTATTTTCCATGACAGTGGTGCAGGATTGTGTTGGTTTGATGCCCTTTATTCAGGGAAGAACGGCCCGGAGTTTTGCAAAAACATACCTATGGAAGAACGTATGAGAAAGTTTTTTGGAGCAATCCAGCAGGGATTTGAAGATAATGGAAGGAGTATTCCGATTGTGGCACAGCCCCATGGTAGCAGCCGGTCCGATATTGATGCTTTTCTTTCAGGCACCCCGAAAGAAGTCAGCATAACTGCAGGCAACTGGACTTCATGGTCGCTTAATGGCAATGATCCTCTAGGAATTGATCTCCATATTCTGGAACAGTCGGTAAAAGAAGGCCGCAGGACTTTATACTTCCAGCAGCATTTTACTGGTTTTGATGTAGCGCCAACAACAGAATATCCGCTTCCACACTATCTTGCTGCAAGACTTAAAAGAGCTCTGGCACTCAACATCGATGTTCTGACCACACTGGGAGGGATTGTCTCTCCTCCGGTCAAGCAACAATCAGCCATGCAGGAAGTTTACCGTCAGTTTCTCCTGACTCCTGCTGCACCAGAAAAGGAACTGGTATCTGAAGTTGCTTTGAAACTGGGCGGAGCAAAAGGCGGGCCTCTGTTGGAGACTATATGGCAGGATATTGAAACTGCCATTAAAGAAAATAGAGGTGACCTGGGATTTGGCCTGGGGACTGAATATGCATCACGACGCACTCTGGTAAGACCATTGGTGCCGGATGCACCGGCTCTTCTTCCCGATGAACGTGACTTCTGGCTGCGATACACTTTTTCAGGATATCAGCGTTTCGGAGCTGCACATTTATTCAGAGGTGAAGGTGGTAACCCTTCACTTCAATGGTATGCCAAAAATCTTGAACAATCAGCCAGGGCAAGAGATGCTTTTCAGAAATCAAGCCGGAATATGAGAGACTTCATCAAGAATAATTCTGACCAGACACTCAAATATCCCTATCTGATTGATCATGAGCGTCAGCTCTGTTTCCTGGGATACGTTTATGCAACAGGAGCAAATCTTTACGAAGGACAGGCTATACTCGATAAATACAGTAAAAAGAATATTGAGGAGGAGCTAAAGAAAGATGTGGATAATGATGTTAAACGATTTGAAGAGGTGGTCGAAAATGAAATATCCAATACACGGGAGTTCATTAAATTTTTGAATGAAGGAGGCGACATTGGTATGTCACTTCTTCCCGAAGAGACAACTTGGGCTTATAGTGATTATCTGCCGGTTTTGCTGGAAAAGAAAATTGACATTATGCAACATCATCTGACTGAAATTAATGAAGTGTTGCACCGCTGGTTTAATAGCGAATACTAACTAATTTTTCTAAATCAGAACATCAAAAAATAATACGATGGAATATTGTTCAATCGAAGATTTTAGTAAAATAGAGAAGATTGATGCCCATATACACATTAATACTTCCAAGAGATCGCTTCCTGAACAGGCAATTGAAGATAATATCATTTTCATAAGCATTAATGTTGATGCATTTCCAGATTATTCAATAGAGAAGCAGCAGGAATTCTCGGTAAAACAACACTCAAATTTCACTGACTGTTTTTTCCATTTAACGACATTTAGGGTTAAGGGATTTGAGGAACCAGGTTGGGAGGATTCTGTTCTGAACTATCTTAAGGAATCGGCAGAGAAAGGTGCTGTGGGAGTGAAAGTCTGGAAAAATATCGGAATGAGTGAAAAAAACCGTAATGGGGAAGATATTTTTATTGACGATCCTCTGTTTGACAATATAATTTACTGGTTAGAAGAGAATAAAATTCCACTTACAGGGCATATCGGAGAGCCAAAAAGTTGCTGGCTGCCTCTCGACCAAATGATAATGAAGGGTGACATTGATTATTTCAGCAGGAATCCGGAGTACCACATGTATTTGCATCCTGACAGTCCTTCTTATGAGAAACAGATTGAAGCACGTGACAGGATGCTGGAAAAACACCCCTGCCTCGTGTATGTGGGGGCACATCTTGGAAGTCTGGAATGGAGTGTTGATGAACTGGCAAAAAGACTTGATGCCTTTCCTCTGATGTCTGTCGATATGACTGACAGGATCTGCTATCTCCAGTATCAATCAGTTATGGATTGGGAAAAAGTATTTAATTTTATTATAAAATACCAGGATCGTCTTCTGTACGGAACAGATATAATAAGCGATGGTACAATGGACTCTGATGAGGAAAAGAAATATGCTCATGAGCTCTGGCTGAGAGACTGGATCTATTTTACGCAGGAAGGAAAAATGACCAGCCTGGCTTTCGACATGGAATTTGAGGGTCTGAAACTCCCAAAATCTGTTGTTGAAAAGATTTTCTCAAAAAATGCAGGAAGAATTTATTTACGAAATAAATAACAAGTATGAAAAAGAAACCGGTACAGAGAGAAAAAACTTTTTATCATTCAACTGGAATTTTATTTCTCCTTTTATTAGTTTTTCAGACATCAGACAGTTTTGGTTTTATAAATAACCTTAAGCAGATGGGCTATAGCCTGATACCTGCTCCTCAGGAAATTGAAATCACTGGCAAAAAAGTTATATTCGACAACAACTGGATAATCGAAACGAAACTCGATGCCGGCACTATGGCTGTAAAAAGGCTTCAGTCAGGAGCTATGGAATTTTATGGTACAAAGTTTAAAGGTAACGGCAAGAGCAAAATTATTTTGGAAATCTTTCCTGACAAGAGCATTAATAAAGATCTCTCCCCTGAAATTGCAAAGCAGGCTTATCGCATGATAATATCTTCAGGAGTTGTGAGGATCACTGGGAATGACTACGCCGGCTTATTCTATGGTGTACAAAGCTTTTTGCAACTGCTGCATCCCGAACAAAATGGCAGTTACTCATTGCCTGAGGGTACTATAACAGATTGGCCGGATCTTCAGTTAAGGTTCATCCATTGGGATACAAAACATCATCAGGACAGGATCGGAACTTTAAAGCGCTATTTAGACTGGGCTGCCTACTTTAAAATTAATGCTGTTGCATTTGAAATAGAAGATAAATATGAATACCCGAGGCATCCGGTGATAGGTGCACCTGGCGCTTTCACAAAATCTGACATGCAGGATCTGACAAGGTATGCCAGTGAACGGTTTATTCAACTGGTCCCCGATGTACAGGCTCCGGCGCATTTGTCATATGTTTTAAAACACAAGGAATTTTCTCATTTGAAGGCTGACGGCAGCAATTATCAGATATGCATGTGTGATGAGGAGGCTATACAGCTCATTCAGGATATGTACCAGGACATGATTGATGCTACCCCGGGCGTTGATTACTTTCTGGTTTCAACCGATGAAGTATATTTTGCAGGAATATGTGATAAATGCGCCAAAGAATATAACGAAAAGAACCGCAGTCAGGCATGGGTGGATTACGTTAACCGTATGGACAAATGGATGTCTGACAGGGGAAGAAGAATGATTTCCTGGATTGAATTTCCTCTCTTGCCTGAAGATATTCATAAATTACCTTCAGATATGATCGATGGTGTTGTTCAGGAGGATTGGATCAGTGAACTTAACAAGGCTGGAATTCAACAATTGATCTATAACTCTGTTCAGGGAGCTGAATACCTTTTCCCCAATTATTTTCCAACAAGGCATCGGGAATCCGATACCAAAGGCAACCTTTACGGCACTTCAGTTTCAGGCGCAAGTGCGATTAAAAAGGGAGCACATCTGATAGGATCATTTACCGCAGCATGGGATGATTCAGGGTTGCATAATGAACTGTTCTGGCTAGGTTGGGCAACAGGAACTCAATATGCCTGGTCGGTTGGTAAACCCTCACTTGAACAAAGTATAGCAGATTTTATGGACGTATTTTATGGATATAAAAGTCCTGATATGGTAGAAATATACCAGCTGCTTCAGGAAGGTTCGCAGTTCTATCAGGATCTTTGGGACGATGTGATATCAAAAGAAAGAGCACCCGGGTATGGTGACTCGTATGGCATAGGGATCAATACTGAACGATATGATCAGGCCCTTATCGGATTACCTGTTCCCACCTTTATCACGAAAGCAGATTTCAGCAAAAGATATAAAGTCAAGCTTGCTGAAGCAAAATCTTTATTACCTTCCAACGAGAGACTCATCAATCTTTTAATGCAAAATATCTCAAGGGTTGAGAGAAATCAGTACAGTCTGGAAGTAATGCTTTCCATAGCATATCTTGAAAGGTATACACTCCAAACCGTGCTTGCCTGGGAGAAGATTGAAAGCGATCTGGTAGAATCCGCCAATGCAGGGGATGATAATGCCAGGGTATTGAACCTGCTTATCAGTGCGTATAACCGGGCCGGAAATATTCTTAAAGGGAAGAATGAAATCATGGGTGAACTCAATACTACCTGGGAAAAAAGCCGGTACGAAAAATGCCGGACAGTGAACGGGAAGCAGTTCTGTCATGTACTGGATGATGTGAAAGATCATTTTGCTGACCGCCGGTTGGGTCTGGAATACATGGTTGCTCCATTTGAAAGGATGGAAATAGAGAAATGGCAAAAACAATTAAGGGTCGTGATTAATGATTTCTCCAAAACTCACCACCTGCAGGTTGAAGGAATACAGGTACAATAGATTATATAAAAGGGGATTATACATTATTTTTTATGAATAAAACAATGGTAATCAAGAATTACCAGTTTTTCGAAGGACATCAGAGCACGGTCCTGGTCCATCTGGCCAGCCTGTCATATCGGGCTGGTAAAAACAGTTGTTATTCTCTCCCGAATATGAATTAATTACAATTGATCCCGATGTCAGAACTCTTGCCGGGGGCTATCATATAAAAGGATTTGAGCTTCCTTTGTCATTTAATTTGCATTATGTATGAAGTAATTAGAGAATAGCCTCTGAAAAATGGTGCCTCAGGAACATAAATGGAGAAATTCTCATTTAAATTTCCCGAAAAAACAGTAATCTTGTGAATGATTAAATTTGATCCAAAGCTTAAGCCAGCTGACCTTTCAGGAAAACTTACAAGGTTTTGGCAACTTTCCGAGAAGAAGATCCGCCTGATCGAGGAAAAATATGATGAATCGAAAGGATCCCCGGTATTTACAGTGGAAGGCCGGTATTCAACCAGGGGTTGGACGGAATGGACACAGGGCTTTCAGTATGGATCTGCGCTGCTCCAGTATGATGCCACTGGAGAAGTGCGGGCACTTGAAAATGCAAAAAAGAAGATCCTTCATAAGATGGCTCCTCATATAAGCCATACCGGTGTGCACGATCATGGCTTCAATAATGTAAGCACTTACGGAAATCTTTTGCGGCTTATGGGCGAAGGGAAGATCCCCTTCAATGAATGGGAGAAGAATTTCTATGAGCTGGCTCTTAAAATTTCAGGCGCAGTTCAGGCTTCAAGATGGACACCCATTTCCGACGGCGGTTTCATCTACTCTTTCAATGGACCTCACTCACTTTTTGTGGATACAATACGTTCTGTCAGAGTTTTGACGATCAGTCATATGCTTGGTCATATCTTTCAGGGAGAGGGTGATAAAAAGATAAGTCTTCTGGAACGGGCCATGCAGCATCTTAAGGCAACGGCTGAATATTCTGTCTTTTATGGAGAAGGCCGTGATATTTATGATGTAAGGGGAAGGACAGCGCATGAAAGCATTTTTAATATAAAAGACGGAAATTTTCGATGCACCGGCACTCAGCAGGGCTATTCAGGCTTCAGTACATGGACAAGGGGTCTGGCCTGGGCAATGTGTGGCTTTGCCGAACAGCTCGAATGGATCGATGCCATGGATAAAAATGATCCGGGATTTTCCGGAGCAAAAGCAGGCATGGAACAGCTGATGCTGAAAGCTGCAAAGGCTACCTGTGACTTTTATATTGAGAACACGCCTGCTGACGGAGTCCCATATTGGGATACCGGAGCTCCAGGATTGCACAAAATGGGAGATTATCTGGAAAGACCTGCTGATCCCTTTAATGCCTTTGAACCTGTTGACAGTTCTGCCGCTGCCATTGCCGCCCAGGGTCTTCTGCGACTTGGGAATTATTTATCGCTGCATGAAGGTGTGGAAGACGGTAAGCGTTACTCCGGGGCCGGACTTCGTGTCCTGGACACACTTATGGATGAACCTTATTTAAGTATTGAAGCAAAACATCAGGGACTATTGCTGCATTCTGTATATCACCGTCCGAATGGCTGGGATTTTATCCCGCATGGAAGCAAGATCCCGAATGGGGAATCCAGCATGTGGGGCGATTACCACATTCGTGAAGCCTGCCTGTATCTTCAGAGAGTCATCGATGTAAAAAATTATTATACTTACTTTAATTGTTGTAAATGAATCAGTTATCAGTTGCCCCTCTTTCACGTCTATGCCTTCATACAATTACGACAAAACCATGGAGTATTGAAGAAGCTGCAATTAACTACGCAGCCAGCGGAGTTAAAGGAATAACTGTATGGAGGGATGCTCTTCAGGGCCGAAACATTAAAAAGACAGGAGATATGCTGCGTCAGGAGAACTTGCAGATTGTATCGCTTTGCAGGGGAGGATTTTTCCCATCGTGCCAGTCCGAAAAAAGAAGAGCTGCAATTGATGACAACAGGAGAGCTATTGAGGAAGCTTTTAGTCTGGGAACAGATAAGATTGTCATGGTTTGCGGCGCCGATCCTGCACAGTCGCTGGAAGATTCCCGAAAGCAGATATTTGACGGGATGGCTGCCATTCTTCCCGAAGCAGGAGCTGCAAAAGTTCGTCTCGCCATCGAGCCCCTTCATCCTATGTACGCAGATACTCGTTCAGCAATTAATACTCTTGCCCAGGCAAATGAGCTGGCGGAAGCTCTTAACAACAGATGGGTCGGAGTAGCCGTGGATGTGTACCATCTCTGGTGGGATCCTCTCCTGGAGAAGGAGATTAAGCGTTGCGGTGAGCATAATAACCTGCTGGCATTTCATATCTGTGACTGGAAATCACCAACAACAGATATGCTTAATGACAGGGGACTCATGGGTGAAGGCTGCATTCCCCTGAAAAAACTCAGATCATGGGTTGAGGCAGCAGGCTTTGACGGATTTATAGAAGTTGAGATCTTTTCAAATGAATACTGGAAATTAGACCAGTCGGAGTTCCTTGACAGAATTGTAAAAGCTTATAAAGAACATGCATAAATGAAGACCCTCCTGCCCACTCAGGAAGGGTAGGGCCTGAGAGAAATGTACGGGAAAAAAGATACTTAATTTTATAACATATTATTAATGAAACAACACAAGGTAGGTATAATCATGAATGGTGTCACAGGACGCATGGGCACAAATCAGCATTTATTGAGGTCGATTCATGAGATTATAAGACAAGGAGGAGTAAAGGTTGGATCAGGTGAGACCATAATGCCTGATCCTGTACTTGTTGGCCGCGATGAGGAGAAGCTGAAAAAACTCGGCAGCATGACTGGTATCACACGATGGACCACAGATCTTGATAAAGTCCTTCATGATCCGGATAATTTAATATATTTCGACGCACAAACGACCGGTCGCAGGGCTGAAGCAGTACGTAAAGCCGTTAAAGCAGGTAAGAATATCTATTGTGAGAAGCCAATCGCTGTAAGTACTGAGGTTGCTATGGAGCTTTATAACCTTTGTACTGCGGCAGGCCTAAAAAACGGAGTGGTTCAGGATAAGCTCTGGCTTCCCGGAATTGTTAAGCTTAAGAGACTTATTCAGCAGGA
This sequence comes from uncultured Bacteroidales bacterium, assembly GCA_963789465.1. GTDB lineage: Bacteria > Bacteroidota > Bacteroidia > Bacteroidales > VadinHA17 > LD21. The sequence continues at coordinate 88,153 of CAWBLL010000008.1, read as the reverse complement.
TTTCTTTGGCAGGATCCTTTCGGTAAGAGGAGAGTTCGGTTACTGGGTCTTCGAGGGAGATACCATTGCCGCACAGAGGCCATCATGGAACTACCGCAAGGAGGATGACGGTGGAATTATTGTGGATATGCTTTGTCACTGGCGCTATGTGCTCGATAATGTTTTCGGAAAAGTAAAGGCTGTTTCCTGCCTGGGAGCAACGCATATTGATAAAAGAGTTGACGAAAATGGGAAAGAATATAAATGCACGGCAGATGATTCTGCATATGCTACGTTTGAACTGGAGGGAGGAATCATCGCCCATTTCAATTCTTCCTGGACAGTGAGGGTCAGGCGTGATGATCTTCTGACGCTTCAGGTTGATGGAACAAAAGGTTCTGCAGTTGCGGGTCTCCGGGAGTGCTATATTCAGCCCTATGGTGCCACTCCCAAACCTGTCTGGAATCCTGATATTCCCCAGTCCATTGATTTTTATTCCGGATGGTCAAAGGTGCCGGACCAGGAAACCTACGATAACGCTTTTAAGATCCAGTGGGAATTATTCCTGAAGCATGTTGTTAAGGATGAGCCCTTCCCATGGAGCCTTCTGGAAGGTGCCAAAGGTGTGCAGCTGGCGGAGAAGGGGCTGGAAAGCTGGGCAAAAAGATGCTGGATTGACATACCGGAATTAGGCAAATAAAAAATATCGATTATGAAAACATCAAGGCGTACTTTTATTGCAAAATCTGTTTTGACGGCAGCAGGTGTTGCCTCTGGAATTAATTCTCTTTCCGGATCTTCAGTCAATAAAGTTGGAGGAACCAAGTCCATTGGCGGTACAAATGATCCTGCTGCTTTTAAGATCAGTGTTTTTTCAAAGCATCTTCAATGGCTGGACTATAAAGAAATGGCTGAAGTTGCGGCTGAGATGGGATTTGACGGAGTAGACCTGACCGTTCGCCCCCAGGGGCATGTTCTGCCGGAGAGGGTTGAAGAAGACCTCCCAAAAGCCGTCGATGCTGTCAGAAAAGCCGGCAGGGAAGTGTATATGCTGACCACTTCTGTTTATGATGCAGATGATCCTGTAAGTGAGAAGATTCTCAGGACTGCCAGTTCACTTGGGATTCATCATTACAGGATGGGATATGGCCACTATGATCCCAAGAGATCCGTGGAGGATAGTATAAGCCTAATAAATGGCAAGCTTGAAAAACTGGCAAAGCTGAATGAAAAACATTCTATTTCCGGTGAATATCAAAACCATTCCGGAGATTATGGTTCAGGTGTATATTTTGGCAGCCCCATATGGGATTTGGCAGCTTCACTGAAACAAATAAACTCCCGGTTTTTGGGCTCCCAGTACGATATATATCATGCCACAGTAGAGGGTGCAAATGCCTGGCCGGTAGGGCTTGAACTTATCAGTCCGTATATCAGGTCAATCGATATAAAAGATTTTCTCTGGATGAAAAAGGGAGGGAAATGGATATCAGAGACTGTTCCTTTAGGTGAAGGTCTTGTTGACTTTAAAAGATATTTTGGCCTGTTAAAAAAGTATGGTATCAGAGTGCCGGTATCACTTCATTTCGAGTATCCCCTGGGTGGGGCAGAAAATGGTGCATCGAAGATAACCATTCAAAGAGACGAAATATTGTCAAAGATGAAAAAGGATCTTATCACCCTGAAAGGATACCTTAGTGAGGCATCACTTATCTGATTATTATTAAATTCTGAGCAGACAGTATGTGAATTTCACCGGCAGGTTGAGAACAATGAATTGAATTCATTCCTGTTGCGACCTGTTTCTAATGATTATCCGCTACAAGGATTTCACCTAATGTATACCAGCCGTCATCATTTTTACCGGCTATAGCAAGCTTGACTCTGGGTTCATATGAAACCGGATCGACTATTGCTACTTCAATGTTATAGGTTCCGGAGAGCATATCATCTGGTATATAAAGTACTTCATCGTGTACAATATCTCCGGGCAGCCAGTCGGGTAAATAAGCGGAGGTAATCATAATCTCACTTCTTTCAGCATTTTTGAGTCGAACTGCAAATTTATAATCCTTGTACAGCGGAGCAACCCCCTTGTTTTCCCACCATGTGGTAACAGGTAATTGACCTGAATGGTTTAACGACTGCAGGATAGGTAAACCTTCTCAAAACATACCGATATCCCATCTTGTTCAGCCATTCGTTTACCAGGGGGGAATAAATATCAGGTACAGCAGAACTTTTGGCATTAAAGGATGAGATGTGCCATTTGAGTGCTTGTCCGAAAATATATTCTACTGTGTCCTTATTGTATTTTTCCTTTTCAAGCCATCGCAGAAAGGTGCCACATATTTCCATAGTTACCGGTGCCTTTTTCCAGGCCTGACTCATGCCGCTTTTAACTATATCCCTTGGATAGACATCAGTCATATGGTTCCAGTGCCAGGCCGGCCAGAACCCCATATCTCCGAGGCAATCCAGGCGCCAGCCCAGATTGCGCATCTGCGGGCCGGTCCCATTATTCCTTCCATCCGGCCAATAGGCTGCTATTGTAGTGTTTTTTACCAGGACACCTGCATCGGGTGCATCTCCGTTAAGAGGCTGAAATGTCAGGTAAGTCTTTTTAAAATTGTCGAGATATGCATTTATCAGGGCCAGTCTGGTCTTTTCGGTCAGAAGATGACTTCCTTCTCCCTCCCCCCAGAATCCTACAAGCGACATATCGACGGATTCAAGGTCGGGGTGCCCGTCATAACGTTCTCCCAGTGCCCTTATCATAGCTCCATAATATTCAATATACCTGGGATCTTCAGGATCGACCCGCCATTTTGCAATTTTAGAATCAACCTCTTTGCCAACCATTTTCCTGTACCATGCAGGTACATCAACATCAGCACTATATGGAGGTATACGCAGCATCAAGGTTTGTCCGCGTTCTGCAGCTGTTTTCAGTGCTTTGTCAATCATTGGCCAGTTATATTGACCCTGTTCAGGTTCAAAGAAAGTCCAGTAAACCCTGAAATATGCTATGCTGGTCTGTGGGTGGTTCTTATTGATAAGATCACCGTCAAAATCCTGGTAAACGATTGGAAGACCCTCTGTCCAGCCCATACCAGCGTTCAGCGTATCTCCGTTAAATCGCTGAAATGTCATAAATCCGATTCCGGGATTAACAAGAACATCATTAATCTCAACCGGCTTTACAACCTTAATTACAGGTTTTTCCTGAGCCATTATCAACATCTCGCTGATTAACAAAAGAGAACAGATAAGAAATAGGTGTAGTCTAAGCATGTGTAGAATAATTAATTATTTGTAACCGGAATTTCACAGGATGTCATAAAAATATATGGGATAACAGCTATTATTTAAGCCACTTATCGAACCAGCCAAAGGCCTCCTTCTGCATATCGGCATCAAACTTATGCTCACCGGGATAGAAAGAGCATTGATAGCGTTCAGGATGTCTGGCTTTCGTATAGATCTCTTTCAATATCGCGTCTGCGGCATTCATCTCAGGTACCGTATAGAGGTCATCATCCAGATCATTCAGCACCATGGTAGGAAGAGGTACGCGCAGACCCAGTATTTCAGGAAAATCAAGCTCCCTTGGTGATAGTGGAACATACGTCATCCAGGTATGGGTATAGGATTTATTCAGCAGAAAATCCCTCCATGTAGTCATAAAACCAACACACACGGCACATTTTATCCGCGGATCCTGTCCGGCCATGAAGACTGTACGCATACCACCCCCTGATAATCCACCGCAACCTATCCTGTCACTGTCCACATCTTTTCGTGAACAAAGAATATCGAGAGCAATACGGTCTTCGGCGAAGAATACCCCCGGCCATGTTGTTCCTGCGCAGAATAGCGATTTAGCCATCACCGATTCATGATTGCCCGCCCATTCGTTATATTTTGCAATATTCTTCGGATCCTCAGGATTATCGTCATTCAGGCCCTCCCTGATAATTTCAGGGACATCCTGGAGCATTACGCGACGGCTGGCAAATGGGAAGGCGTCGGATACCAGGACAACATATCCCTTTTTTGCTATTTCATTGGCCCAGGCCCTGCCCCCGTAATACGATTTCTGATGTTCTGCCATCAGCGGATGTTGTGAATCACCTGTTTTGGTGATCTTTCGCTTTCCGAAATATTTGATTCCTCCGTGATCGTGAAAGGCAAGTATGCCCGGAAGAGGCCCGGTTGCATTCTGCGGTTTGAGAAGAATAGCCTGTGTTGGTCTGCCATAGGGAAGGTTCCACGACAATTCCTCAATATGCAATCCGTCGTAGGTATACTGTGTATTTACCTTCACTTCAGGCATTGGGCCAATATCAGGCGCTGAAAGCTGATCCTGGAATCGGGCCAGCGCAATCTTTCTCCATGTTTGCGGGTCGCTCCATTCTTTCCTTCTGAAGGACATTCCCGGTAATTCGTTTCCTGTAAGTGACGCTGCCCATTCCCCATAAAGGCCGATAACACTTTTATTCTCTGTTTGCTTCATAACTTCTGATATATTTGCTGATTTTGTTACTGAATTAAAGGGATATAATACTGATATTGATGTAAATCCTCCGGTTAGCTTGCTCCCGGCTACCCCCAGTCCTGCCAGACCGGCATTTTTGAGGAACATTCTTCTGCTGTTTTTCATTCTGCTGCAATTTTAGTTAGGATATATCGCATGTTGCAATAATCCGGAATTTATGGTTGAATTTAATATAAAAATCATTTCAGGCGATAAAATTTCCGGAACAATTCCTGCAGGGTGGGGTCTCGAATGGAATTGACTGGTCACGAATTGGGTAGACGGGTCTCGAATTGGGCGGACGGGTCTCGAATGGAATTGACGGGTCACGAATTGGGCGGACGGGTCTCGACCCGTCCCTACGATAATATTTAATATCTTTATGATGGACGTAATCATGAAAAAATAAAAAATGAGAAGATCCATTTGTTTCCCATTAATAATCATTGTGATATTGCTTCTTGTCCAGGCATCCGTTTTACACGGACAATCATTCACGCGGGAGAAATTTATCAATCCCCCGATCAAATGCTGGCCCAGACCACTCTGGTTCTGGAACAATACTGAGATAACTGCCGATGGTGTGGTAAGTTTGATGGAGGAAATGAGGAACAAGTGCGGGTACGGAGGTTTCGGGGTGGTACCTTCATGCGGTCTGGTATGATAACACAAAAGTGACATATAAGCCTGAGTTATCGGCTCGTAATGCTTTTTTGCCAATAGCCTGAAGTATTTTACAAAATTTCTTTCCCGCCTGAATATAATGTTGCAGAAAAATGGCAGGCATGTAGCAGATATTCCTACGGGGAGAAGCAGATGCAGATTCCATGGGATCAAACCTGAAGGGAGGCAGGGCTTTCTTTATTTCGCATCCCGATGGTCAGAATCTGAGGGAGATATTACAGAAGTGGGTTTATGATAAAGATGTTGACTACCCGTTTGATCCGGAACTGCAATATATACATAAGGTTATTAATGGGAAAAATGTATTCTATTTCGCAAATGTCGGCAGCTCATACGTTAAAACAGAGATCACGCTCAGGGGAAAAATGGATCTTGAAGAATGGGACTCCCATTCCGGCGATATACGATCAGCGGGTGCAAAAAGTTTACAAAATGAGGCACTGGATTTTATTACCCTGGTAAAACTGGATCTGAAACCTTATCATTCGTGCTTCCTGGTCGAAGGTGAAGCAGCTAGCAGAAAGTAGGGGGTGTAGAAAAAGTCAAAATCCAGTAACCCCCGATACTTCGATCGGGGCAGGCTCCGAGGTCGCAGAGAGAATACGCAGATCCCGATAGCTGTCGGGACGCAAAGATCTAAATAACAAGCGTTTGTTTTTGCGAACTTTGCGTAAACCTTTGCGCACTTTGCGGTTAAAAAGACTTTTTCTACACCCCCTGTCTGAACAATAGCTATTTCACTATTTTCCTGATAGCAGGCTGAAGAGCATCAGCCATACGCATCATGCCAAGGTCATTGGGATGAACGCCATCCACGGTTCCTTCATAATCGTTACCAATCATACCATTGCCCTTCTTATAGTAAATCTGTTTGAGACCTGACTCCTTAAGAGTCTTGAAAGCATGTCGCAGCTCAACTCTCTTTTTTTCATCTTCTGAGTTTTTCGGATCGCCCAGTCCGTTGACATAATAATAATTTTCAACAAGCAGCACAGGTATCCCGGGTCTTTTCTGCTTTAACAGCTTTACCAGATCAACAGCTCTTTGATATATAAGGCCGGTTTGTGTATTGGGATTACAGTCGATTACATACAGGGCCGCATCGATTTCACTCATTGCTTCACCTACGGGAATGTCGAATGTGCCGCTTCCGCTGAATCCCATATTAATAAAGCTTCTGTCCATGGCTCGTTCAAGTATATTTGTAAAGGCCATTCCGGGCCTGGAAGCACAGCCTCCCTGTGCAATGCTGCTCCCATAATAAACCACCGGCTTTTTAGAGATAAGATAATTCTCGTGAGGTAATGTGATTTCAGCACTGCTATTTACTCCAATCGATAATGAATCAATGCCGTCATACAAAGGCAGATTCAGGAGGAATTCCCTATATGCACCATCACTATTTTTTAACAAGGTATACTCGTTGATTTTTCCTTTTACTCTGCCTGTGCCCACATATTTCCAATGATTATCCACATAAGCATAAAGGTCAACGCCTTTAATCCCGGTAAACGCCATGTGATCCATGACATTATCTTCCATGACAGTCCAGCGTACGGTAATCATAGTGGCATTGGTTCTGAACCGTATGTTTATACCGGTAGAATTCTGACCAAGATCCCATACATCTTTCCTCAATTTGTTCTCATACTCCTTTGGAAAACGGACATAGTTTTTTTCGGAATGATATTTCCCGATAATTGTAAATGACTGTCCGTCATAAAATTTTAATGCGTCATCTTTCCCTGCATCCTGGCTATATGCTTTAACCTGATATGCAAAATTAAGCAGGAGGATCAGGTAAATCAGTTTGTAAAAGCCATCTTATATGACCACTAAAATCGTTTCCTGATACGAAAGCTTTTTTATCACCATTTATCCATGAATATGTCATCATCGTTTTGAGGTATTTAAATTATTGTAAAATCTTAGGAATAAACGAAATCTGTTTTCTGCCGGAGAAGCAGCTATCTCTTTTTCCAATGCTGATGCCCTGTCATCCTCCCCCATATACCTTGCCAGGAGCCATTGAGCTTTTTGGGATGAAGAGCCTTCGGATATATTCCATTTCCACAGAGAATCCTGTTCGGATTTCCATCTTTTCATTGTCTCGTCTGCGAGAGCCTTTTTCCCTTGCCCAATCAGCACATAAGTCCCTATCATCAGATTGACAGCCTCACGATCTGAGCCTGCCATTAAGACGGAACAGTCAGCTATCTGATCCTTGTTTTTGTCTGCAAGTTTCTGTTCGCCAAGCTTCTCATGACAAAATGCAGAAATATAGTCCTGAAAGCGGGTATCCGGATCATATGGTTTGCCTGCGCCCAGATTTTCAGGCCAATTTCTAGAATTATCCACATATTCAAGTGCCTTCCGGTACTTCCCCTTTTCAGTCATTTCAACGGCAAGGGAGAGATTTGCCAGCTCAAAGATGTCATGTCCCTCGTGGGCTCCCTCTTGCGGAAGTATTTTTACTTTTTCGAGTATACCGACGCATTCCCTGTATCTACCTGCGTTTAGTAAAGCCTTTGCATGATCAGTGCCAATTACGGGATTTCCAGGAAACATGGAGTAGGCTTTTTCAGAATTTTCCACCTCACTTTGAAAAGCTTTTTCTGACTGGAGAAAGTTTATCAGATAATGCCATGTTCTCCACTCTCCCGGATTTATCCTGACGGCAGAATTAAAGTCATTGCAAGGGTGGCAGTACTCAGACTGTATATTCCGAAAAAGTGTGCCCCGTGCCAGATAAAAGGGTGCATAGTCCGGAATATCACCGCACAGTTCGAACAATTCAGCAGCTTTATCATTCCTTCCTATATGCCAGTATATCAGTCCCAGATAATACTTCGATTTCCACGACTGATCCGTTTTAATTGCCCAGGTCATGACAGGAAGAGTCTCAAGCCGGTGAGGAAATACCAGGAAGGGAGACATTTCGGAAGCCTTTTTCAGGTAGAGCATGCTGTTTTCAGGGTTTGAATCACGGGAAAGATAAGCAAGCCAGTAATATGCAACCGGGCAGGCGGGGGCTTCTTCAAGCACCTTTATGGCTTCATCATTCAGGCCCTGATTAACATACTCTATCGCAAGCTCGAGATAGGTTTCCTGGGGCAGCTCATTTCTGATCAGTGAATTGAAGCTACCAAGGTTTTCAGGGGCAGGATTCAGGAGATAGTGCTCAAACCCGGCATAATGATCAAGGGGATCCAGTTCAATAAGTTCATTCAAAGCATCTTCTGCACCGGTCCTGTCATTCATCTTTCGGCAACTTGTAGCAAGCAGTTCCCAGGCAGGGATATTATACCTGTTGAAGTCAATAGCCTTACCGGAATATTCAGCCGCTCCCTTGAAATCTCCCTTTTTAATCTTCAACCCTGAGATCTGAAGATAAGAAGCGGAACGATATTCCATTGTTCTTGCTGCAACACTGAAGGCTTCTTCAGCCTGGTTCAGTCTCCCCATTCTTCGCAATACAATACCGAGCATAAAGTTTCCAGATCCGTCATATGTATTCTTTTCAAGGATCTTAACTGCCAGCCGGAGAGCTTCGGGATATTCCGCACGCCTGTAATACAGCTCAGCTGTCCTGTAGAGTGCGCCGCTGTGTGCAGGTTCAATCTTCAGACATTTCTGATAGTATTCAAGAGCCTGGTCATATTCCCTCATCGCATTCATATCTTCAGCGAGCCTGAAAAAGTAAGATGCAGAATTATAGTCAGCATCATCTTTGGATACTGAAGGCCTTTCCGTAATAATATTCCTGTCGCTTGAATTATATGAGAGGAGGTTATTTCCTACCCGTACTGAAATGTCTTTGTTTTCTGAGCCCTTCAGAAGAAATTTACCGTGATAAAGCTGCAAGGTTCTAAGAGTGAGAAAGGTAGAAATGATAGGTCTCCCGTTTATGCTTATGACAAGTGAATCATTAATTTCACATACAGGGCTGACATAGATATTAAGGGAATCGTTTGAATGAATCACATTCATAGTTCCATATTTGGAGGCATCAGCCATTCCTTTGGTATTTATCACGGGAAACCAGTATTCGGTTTTGGTCTCAGAATAGCCGGGCCTCATTGATAGCTGATTAAAGGGACTGTTATAGCCGCTCTCCCTGTTTGCCTGGTTCAGTTTGACGCCAGACTGTGCTTCGATATACTGACCGTCGGTGTCTGTCAGGAGATCCGCCCAGATGGCTCCGTCCCTGGCAAGTGACCAGATCCAGATCTTCTTTCCCGGGACATCGCTGTAGGGTGAAGAGTGGCCAAACCCGAAGTCGGAATCATGCCAGTATCCACCGAACCAGTTTGTGTAGTAACCTGACACATGATACGATTTGCTGCTTCCGAAGTTATTGTTCCGATACCATGAGAGATCTCTTCCTTCCTTGTCTACGGGCCAGGGACTTACGGCACCATCGTGTCCGATGTAGTAATTGCCCGGGAAGAAAAACTGCAGGTCATCAGAGGCCTTAAAGCCGCCGTTTTCCCACGACAAATACGCATCGTGAAGGGGGGTGGGGTTATACCAGATACTCCGGGTCTCAAAATATGCCTTATCCTTTGGCAACAGTATGTTCACACGCCATTGTGTCCTTGAAGCCAGATCAAGGCCTCCCACAATGCAGCTTACGCTTCCGTCATCATTGTTCTTAATGATATAATCGACAGGAGAGGCAGTCCATGGGGCATGTCCCAGATCCAGCCCGAAATTATGCTCTATTCCTCCGCTTGTCCAGGGGCCACGGATCCCGATCGCACGGAATTTCATCACATGGTTCTGATAAACGAATTCCCTGCCCGTGGATTTCTCAATCGCCCCCCAGACTTTTCCACCAGTTTCCGGAAGTACTGTTACGCTTATGAAATCATTTTCCAGGGATATTACCTTCCATTGCTGATTTTTCCCTTTATCGCTATATCCGTCAAAGACAAAATATGGATAAAATGGAGAGATCATGGAACTTACTGCCATTGATGGAACCGGACCTGGATCTGAAAACGGATAGGTTAGAATTGTCCGGTATTCCTCTTTTATTGAGGCATTCTGGGCATTGATATTCAGGTTTAATACGACGAGGATTAACAGTAAAGTAATTTTACCCCCATCCCGATAATTATCGGCACCCCCTGGAGGCATAGCCGTCAGGCGAAGGAGTCTGGAAGAGGTTTTATGATGGACAAGTAAAGCCATACTAATTTTAATATTAAGATTCAATAACTTTAATATAATTTGGAGTGTTGAAAAAGTTATTTTAGCTGCAAAGGTTTACGCAAAGTGCTCAAAGACAAACTATTGTTATTTATCCCAATAACAATACTGATCTGCGTAGTATCTTTGCGACCTCTGCGCCTGCCTGCCGCCTGCCTTCCGGTAGGCATGGTTATTGGATTTTGACTTTTTCAACAACTCAAAATTTTTTCTGCTCTCCCATTTAAAATACTACTCTTGGCTTGATGGCTACGTCCCAGAGGGTCCCGATAGCCATCGGGATGGGGGTAATAACAGGAGACTTATCTTTTTCATTTTAAAACATTCACAATCACACTTGAAGAATTCTTTTTATCATGGTAGATACGTTGAGTGGCTTTCTGGAAATCGCTCTTGTCGGCATGGTAGATATCTGTGAATTTCTGGGGATTCAGGTCAACCAGGGGAAACCATGTATTTTGTACCTGCACCATGATACGGTGACCTTTTCTGAAGCAGTGTGAGATATCGGGAAGATTATATCTGACCTCCGTTACCTTACCGGGGATGAATGGCTCGGGAGTTTCATAGCTGTTCCTGAATTTGCCTCTCATCACTTCTGCCCTTACCATCATCTGGTATCCGCCAAGCTCAATATTTTCAGGGTTTGGAACAGGATCAGGATAGTTGTCAGGATAAACATCAATGAGTTTTACAATATAATCTGCATCGGTCCCTGTTGTGGAGACCAGGAGATCTGCAATAACAGGTCCGACAAGCGTTATGTCATCCTTCAGTTCATCAGTCTGGTATACCATTACATCCGGTCTTCTCGAGGCAAAGCGCTGATCATCGATCATATATTTCTGTGTGCGCTTAAGGTGAATTCCGTCGTCATAGGGAACCGGTTTAGCCGGATCGCTTACATATTCATCGAAATCCGAATCTTCCGCAGGTGCATTGAATGCAAGGCGGCCGTTTGACTGGAAATAAAGATTTTTCTGCTCCCTGTTCTCGGGTGGCCACTTGTCATAACGGCGCCACTTGTTTGTCCCTGTTTCAAAGATTATGGCCTCAGGAATACCCGGATCGGGTTTGTCGTTAAGATAGTGCTGGAAGAAGGGGAATTCAATTTTCTCCTGATACCATGTGCTTGTAATTGTATCGGTTTTTATATCGCTGAAAATCTCTGCCGCATCGCCATACCAGCCGCCTGTCCCTCCTGACCATCCTCCGTGATACCATGGTCCCATTACGATTGTATTGTGATTGCCCTGGTTTTGTTTTTCCAGTGCTTCATATGTATGAAGAGCTCCGAAACAATCTTCGGCATCGAATAATCCTCCGACAACCAGTGTAGCGGGTTTTATATTGGTAAGCCAGGTACGTATATTCCTGGCCTTCCAGAATGCATCATAAGTCCCGTGGTCCATCAGCTCATTCCAGAATTTCATTGAATCGTCAAAATATCTTGTCTTTACATTTTTAAGTGGTTCAAGTTCAATATAAAATTTATAATTATCCCGGGTGTAATATTGAAATGGTGGAGGGCCCTGGTCAGGTTTTATCGGTTTTGGCCTGGGAACGCCGAAGGATGAATAAAAAGTAAATGCATCTATCATCATGAATGCTCCGTTATGATGAAAATCATCACCGATAAACCAATCGGTAACAGGAGCCTGCGGTGAAACGGCTTTTACAGCAGGGTGTTCTCCCGGCAATGAAGCCGTTGCATAGAACCCGGGGTAGGAAATGCCGTATATACCAACCTTTCCGTTGTTTGACGGCAGGTTTTTCAGAAGCCATTCTACCGTATCATAAGTATCACTGCTTTCGTCAATATCGTTTTTGGTTTTCTTGTCGGGGTTGTAAGGCCGGATATCCACAAAATTACCCTCGCTCATCCAGCGGCCCCTGACATCCTGGTAAACAAAAATATATCCCTCCTTTACAAACAGCATTGAAGGCACAAGTCCCGACGGATAATTCTTTTCTCCGTAAGGGCTCAGGGAGTATGGCGTCCTTGTGATCAGAATGGGATATTTTCTCTTCTGGTCCTTCGGAACATAGATAGACGTAAAGAGCCTGATCCCGTCACGCATTGTGATATATCGCTCCATTTTGGTATAATGTTCGCGGATGTAGGTTTGTCTGTCGCCTGTCTGGGCGTTTACTGCAATTGTGCAGCAAAGCATTATGAGAATGAGTGTTTTTGTCATTTTATTTCTTTTCATAAATGATCTCTTTCGATCCCGATATCTTATTCCCGGTTGCACTGATTTTCGAACTGTTTGGACCCACCAGGATTGCCGTTGTCTGATTTCCTTTGCCTGTGGAGCGGATAGTATTGTTCGTAATCGTAATATCATGGGTATTGCCACCGATAAAGAATCCGCTTGCCTCCTGTTTCATCCCGTTATTTTCGATAATATTATCGACGAAGGTATTCCTGTTCCCGCTATTCTGTTCATCCTCATCGCGGAAAAGAACACCCTGGAACCCGTTTTCGAAGAGGTGGTTATTTTCGAAAATGTTATCTGTATCCTTGTGTCCGATAGAGATACCGTTTTCGCCATTTGAATAGGATGTATTATTACGGAAGATCCCGTTTTGAACCCGCCAGCATAAGAAGATCCCGTCGCCCTTATTATGATGGCTGACGCAGTTTTCTACGATAGAATGGTCCGATCCCGTCCCGGGATGAAATCCGAGACCGTCACCGTTTGACGCCTCGCAGCCCCTGACAGTGATCCCTTCGTCTATCTGCCAGCTGAAAGAATCTCCATTGAACTCGTTCACAGTGACATTCTGAACAAGACAATCTTTGGATTTATGAATGTAAATTCCTCCGCCTCTGCATCCGTTGATATAATCATTTGTTTTCTTATTCCCTTCGACAACCAGGTCAGCAATCCTGACATTTGCCACACCAACGGCTTCAACTATTGAGCATCCGTTTGAAATTGTACCTCCGGACTCAGAGATATAATCGTAAACGGTTCTGTTATCAAAATAAATTACATTATCCTTAATATCAGTTATTTTAGCTGTTGTAATATCCCATCCCTGATTATGATCATCGTCGAACAGCTGGATACCCATGCCGATTTTAAACCCACTGGCATCTTTGACGGCTGCCTTCAGCATTCCATAGTCGGCATCAATTGTAAAGCTGGTCCTGAATCCGTTGCATTTTTTCAGGACAGTTGTTTTTCCCGAACCGATCAGCGCAGTGTTGTCAGGGACCCTCACAGGGCCTATGATATCATAAACACCGGGACTCAATTTGACGGTACCTCCACCTCTTGTCTGTATGGCATCGAGAGCGATCTGGATTGCACCCGATGTAAAACCGGGAATATCCGCATCCGGACCCCCAACAGTAATTAAATTTCCAGCATAGCTGACATCAACAAGTCCGATTCCCTGTGCTGAAATATTCATGTTTGCAGAGAAAAGGACCAATATCAGGATAAAGACCCATAATGACTTCTGTTTCATAATTTGCTACCTCCCATTATAATATTAATTTAATAAATTTAGATAATCTAGTTTTCAGATAATGACCGATCAATCATTTTTCCAATGGTAATCCTTGCTTCATCCCACTTACGGCTGTCAAAACTCCAGACATCAAGATTCCCGATCGATGCGGGGCCAAAAGGCAGTTTTATGATACTGTTGACCACTGAATCAGCACGTGTCCTGTCTTTGTCTACCTCCGAGAGCAGTCTCATATATTCATATTCCTGCACGCCGTCGCGCATTGTCTTCAATCTTATGGACGGGCATGGGCCATCAACATCGGGAACGACACCGGGACTATAAACCAGCAATGCATTCCCATTCAGTTTCTTATAGGTGAATTCTGATTCTGCTTCCGACACAGCTTTTGAGGCATCCTTCCATGACTCCGGATCATACCATCCGTTTACCCATCCTGCCCCGGCTCCCCAGCTGATCCATGACCTGGTATTGTATTTCCAGCATGCCCAGCTGATTGCCCTGTCATTTACAAGTGGAAGATCGATGAATGTTGAACTTCCTACCCAGCTGTTGACTTTGCTTTCATAGAGCATCGGGCCGTAAAGCCAGACTTTGATTCCCATATCCTGGTATTTTTTCAAAGTCTTGAAATCATATTCAATTGTATGTGATGCCCAGGAAGTAATTGAGTTTTTAACTATCTGCAAAGCCTCCTCAGAGTAGCCTCCGTCGATTCTGAAAAATGCCTCGGGGTAATATTGATGGAAAAGATCTCCATAATATGCCATCCTGCTCCAGGCTTCCGGAAAATATGACTCATCCAGTCCGTTAAGATAAACGGTAATATCGGTTTTATCAGGATTTATAAGTGAATGCAAATGGTCACGTACTTTTTTTATGCATTCAACATAGGTGGCTTTGTTGGAAGGATTGCGTTCCACGTCGGGCTTCCCGATATCGGGCCAACCCCTGGTATCATGCTTCCCATAGACGTCAAAAGGCAGGACAAATGTCTCAATCGGCTCGCCATAACCAGGGCCATACTTATACCCATAATCCGAAGTGAAGGCTTTCCCTGAAAAATATTTGTTCAGCCTGGCATCGAATGATCTCCATTCGATTGAGATCTCTCCGTTTTTTGTCATTTGAAGCTGGGGATTATAGGTCGGATCCAGAAGCGCTATACGGTTCCGTTTGAATAGCTGGTATATTTCAAGCTCATCTTTTTCAGGCATGTTTCTCAGGAAGCCCTCATGCTGAAGGCTTGCTTTAAATTTATTTTCGTTGGGGATGGCAAAATTCCAGATAGTCAGATCTACAGGGATTTTACTTGTCTGACCATCGATGGTCACTGAAATTTCACTGGAATATTTTCCTGGTCGGGCCTCTTCCTGTTTAAGAGGTATATACTGATCGATCCATACTATCAGGGATTTCTGATCATCGACACGGTTATTGAAATCGGGCAGCCAGAGCGGGTAGGTCCAGCGATGCCTTACTTCCGAAGAATCGTCCTGGATATAGCGAAAAGGGATAAGTGCATCAGGATACCAGCCTTTGCCAAGGGAGGCCTTAGGATATCCTGTACTCGGTGTTTTTACCTCCACAAACCACTCAAGGAAGAATTCAGGCTGGTAAGGGAAGCGGTTTTCGTTATTGCTGAATTCAGGCATCCCGATCCTGATATTTTTCAATGTCTTTCCGGAATTATTTGTCACTACCAGCTGGAAAGAGATGTATTCACCCCTGGCGGCATAAAGTGAGACATGAGACCCATCATATACCTGGTTTGCTTTCAGTAAATCTGTCTCCCCGGAAGAGGCTTCCTCATTGAGACAGAAACGGGTTTCAATAATCTGGTTCGTAACAGGATCAAGCCTTACAGAGGATGGAAGGACAGTTAACGCCCATCCCGTACTTACAACTGTGTCAGCTGGGGGCTTGCAGCCGAAAGCTATTAGTACAATTAACACTGCGAAAGAAATTTTTTTCATGCAGGATGCTTTAACGGACTACTGTAGTAATACAGGCCGGAGAAAATACTTGTCAAGTGATACAAAATTCAAATTTATAAAAATCTTTGCACGCCGGGGCAGATGATTAAAATAAAGACAAATTGAGCCTTTTGTTTTTTTGCTATATTGTAAGCTCTAAATGTAAACTTTTTTTACTTATGACGATTTCGCAAAACCATGTCAAAAAGGCTTCACAGGCCAACTGGATAACAGTGGGGACAATAGGATTGTTTTTTTTCATTTTTGGTTTTATCACATGGCTTAACGGCATATTGATACCCTACCTGAAAATTTCATGTGAGCTAAGCCATTTTGAGTCATACCTGGTTGCTTTTTCATTTTATGTTGCATATGTAATAATGGCCATTCCGGCCTCCTGGTTTTTAAAGAAGACAGGTCTTAAGATGGGCATGATGCTTGGTTTATTTGTTATGGCCGGGGGAGCCTTGTTTTTTATTCCTGCTGCCGTTACCAGGACCTACGGGCTCTTCCTTACCGGTTTATTCGTAATGGGGACCGGCCTGGCAATCCTTCAGACTGCAGCGAACCCTTATATTACTATTCTTGGTCCCATTGAAAGTGCTGCACAACGAATCAGTATCATGGGAATATGCAATAAGTCGGCTGGGATCATTGCAACCTTCCTTTTCGGTGTAATGGCTCTGAAGGATGGTGATGCACTGCTGGAAAGCCTTAAAAGCATGGATACGGTTCAGAAAGCCGCTGCACTTGATAATCTTGCGTCACGGGTGATAATACCATATATCGGAATGGCTTTAATTCTGGTGGTGATAGGAATTCTTGTAAAAATATCGGGATTACCCGAACTTGATCCTGATGTGGAAAATGCCGGTGAAGACAAGAAATTTTATGGAAGCAGAACATCGATCTTTCAGTTCCCCTTCCTGCTACTTGGGGTGATAGCAATTTTTTGTGATGTGGGCCTCGAGATTGTTGCCGGTGACACAATCATCAGCTACGGCTTAAGTCAGGGCATACCTATTTCAATTGCAAAATATTTCACCTCATTGACTATGATCGCAATGATCATTGGATATACCATAGGCGTGATTGCTATTCCCAGGTATATTTCCCAGAGCATGGCGCTGAGGATTTGTGCGATTCTTGGAATAATTCTGACGGGGATTGCAATAGGGTCGCCAAAGATGATTTCAGTTGTGTTTATAGCTCTGCTTGGCATGGCTAACTCCCTGATATGGCCCTCTGTGTGGCCTCTGGCAATAGAAGGCCTTGGACGGTTTACACGTATAGGCTCTTCATTGCTAATAATGGGGAGTCTGGGAGGAGCCCTGCTGCCATTGCTTTACGGCCGTCTCGCCGATATTGCCACACCACAGCAGGCATACATTGTAGTTCTTCCATGTTACTTCTTTATCCTTTACTATGCAATTTCCGGTCATAAAGTGGGTAAAAGGGTAAAACCACTTCCGGAAACTGCCTGATATTTCATTCTTCCAAATCGCCATATTTCGTCATTGTATTATAATCACATTTAAAAACTTTCAAATGGAAAAGGTATCAAGGAGACAGTTCATCAGAACAGGTACAATAGCTACCATTGGCATGACTGTTTTGCCTGGAAAGGCTGCCTCAGGCGAGACTGCCTCCCGCCAGGTAAGAGTCGGTGTAGTAGGAACCGGAAACAGGGGAACCGGGCATGTAAATACTCTCCTGTCAATTGAAGGCGCAGAGATTGCTGCCGTATGCGATCTGTTTGAATCGAGGGCATCGAATGCCGCAGACATCTGTGAAAAAGCCGGCAGAAAGCGGCCAAAGGTCTATGCCGGTGATGCATATACCTACAAGGATATGCTTGACAAGGAAAAACTTGATGCAGTGATAATTGCAACTTACTGGGATTCACATACCGCCATTGCCCTTCATGCAATGGGAAACGGGACTTATGCCGGTATTGAGGTTCCTGCATCACTTACGGTGGATGATGCCTGGAGACTTGTGGAGACCACGGCTAAGACGGGTGTTCCGTGCATGATGCTCGAGAACTGGAGCTTTCGGCAGGATAATCTTGCAGCTCTGAATATGAAGCGTCTGGGGATGTTCGGAGACATAGTGCACTGCCATTGTGCCCATTCCCACGATTGCATAGATCACTGGTTTTTCGACGGCAAGACAGGCGAGCAGAGATGGCCCGCACAGTATCTTCTTAAATATAACCGGGATCAGTACCCGACACATTCCGTCGGCCCCATTATTAGCTGGATGGACATAAACCGCGGCGATATGTTTACTGAGATCTATTCAACGGCCTCGGCTTCCAAAGGGATTAATGCCTATTTCAAAAGGGAATTCGGGGAGAACCATCCAAATGCAAATCTGAATTACAAACAGGGTGATATTGTCACCTCACTTCTAAAGACAAAAATGGGAAAGACCCTTGTCATCAATTATGACATGCAATTGCCGAGGCCTTATTCCAACAGGTGGATGCTGCAGGGAACACTGGGAGTATACGATGAGGAGAAAAGCTCTATTTACCTGAGAAAAAATAGTCCGAAGTATCACGAGTGGGAACCATGGAAACCCTATGAAGAAAAATATAATCATAAATGGTGGCAGGGTGATCTCTCGTCTCAGTCGCATGGCGGTACTGATTATGTAATGCTGAATCAGTTCATCGGATCAGTAATGGCAAAAAAACCATTACCCATCGATATCTTTGATTCGGCAGTAATGAGCGCAATAGTGGAACTTTCGGGTATTTCCATAGAAAAAAATGCTCCGGTGCCATTCCCTGATTTTACAAAGGGAAAATGGCAGACTAATGAGCCGTACTTTGCAATGGATAAAAGCCTTTAACATTATATTGGAAGCCTCACACCTCCCCATCTCCCCCGGGAGAGGGGGATAAGAGGGGGTGAGGCCAAGAAGGAATAATAAAAAAACCTCACCCCAAACCCCTGGTGGAGGAGATAGGTTTAAGGAATTAAAACCTCACCCCAAACCCCTCTCCCAGGGGAGAGGGGCTTAAAGAGCTTATAATTAATAATTTGTTATGGTATATCTTGGAAAATCTGTTGTTAAGGCTATGCATGTTGGAGCAAAACCCGAGCTTTTTAGATATGCTCAGGAAATGCGAAAGAATCCTACTTTGAGTGAAAAGGCACTTTGGAATATTTTAAGAAAATTCCGTTCCAAAGGTTTTATTTTCCGCAGACAACATCCTGTTGATATTTTTATTGCAGATTTTTATTGTCACAAATTGAAACTGATCATTGAAGTGGATGGAGAAGTACATGAATCTGAGCAGGCTATGGCGTATGATGATGGCCGTACTGCTGAACTTGAGAAACATGGTCTAAATGTTATAAGGTTTACAAACGATCAGGTACTTAAAGAAACTGACAGTGTTATCTTCCAAATACAAAATTATATAGAAAGACACACCTCCCCATCTCCCCCGGGAGAGGGGGATAAGAGGGGGTGAGGCCAAGAAGGAATAATATTAAAACCTCACCCCAAACCCCTGGCGGTGGAGATAGGTTTAAAGAATTAAAACCTCACCCCAAACCCCTCTCCCAGGGGAGAGGGGCTTAAAGAGCTTATAATTAATAATTTGTTATGGTATATCTTGGAAAATCTGTTGTTAAGGCTATGCATGTTGGAGCAAAACCCGAGCTTTTTAGATATGCTCAGGAAATGCGAAAGAATCCTACTTTGAGTGAAAAGGCACTTTGGAATATTTTAAGAAAATTCCGTTCCAAAGGTTTTATTTTCCGCAGACAACATCCTGTTGATATTTTTATTGCAGATTTTTATTGTCACAAATTGAAACTGATCATTGAAGTGGATGGAGAAGTACATGAATCTGAGCAGGCTATGGCGTATGATGATGGCCGTACTGCTGAACTTGAGAAACATGGTCTAAATGTTATAAGGTTTACAAACGATCAGGTACTTAAAGAAACTGACAGTGTTATCTTCCAAATACAAAATTATATAGAAAGACACACCTCCCCATCTCCCCCGGGAGAGGGGGATCAAAGGGGGTGAGGCCAAGACAAAGGGATAATTGGAGATAATAATGGGTGAGGAAGAATACCTGGACTAAGATTGTGATGTATGTAAACGATAACCTTAAAGAAAAACAAATCCCTGTTAAACTCTATTTGCAGAAAAACAAAAAATGAAAATCTTTGTTAATTTAACAAGTTGATATTGAAATGTTTGTTGCTTATTACTGTCAATTATAGAATTAATATTTCCAAAGATGAAGGTAAAATTTTGCAGGACAGAGGTGGAATATCCTGGTGATAGGCTGGGTGAATTGCATGATTCAAATAATTTGCTGCATGATTACGCAGGGCTAAGGGCAAAAATTAAAAAGGATGGTTATTTGCTTTTCAGAAATTTTATTTCTCCTGATACGGTAATGAGTGCACGGGAGGCAATTGTCAGCTATCTTAATGATAATAATGCACTTGTAAAAGGGGAACCATTGCTTGAAGCCGTAATGCCACGCTCGGGCAGGGAGGTAAGAATGACCGGGCAGAGTGCAATAACTCATCATCCTTCAGCCTTAGCAGTATTTGAAAACAGAAAATTTTTTGAGTTTTTCAAAAACTTTTTTGCAGAGGATGCCCTGACATACGATTATAAGTGGCTCAGGGCGGTCGGCAATGAGAATTTCACCGGCTGCCATTATGATACGGTATACATGGGAAGAGGTTCCCGAAATGTTCATACTGTCTGGATCCCTATCGGCAATATACCGGTACATCAGGGTACACTGGCTATCCTGGAAGGGTCGCACAACCTGGAATCTTTTGCGCGCTTAAGAGGCACTTACGGAAGCATTGATGTTGACAGGGACAGAATCAGCGAGGGCTGGTTCAGTTCTGATCCTTATGAGATTACTGATAAATTTGGCGGCAGATGGCTTACAACGACATTTAATCCCGGTGATGTTCTGATTTTTGGGCTTTTTACCATGCACGCCTCCACCACCAACCTTACAGATAAATTCCGGATAAGTTGTGATATCAGGTTTCAGCCGGGAAGTGAAAAAATGGATGAACGGTGGGCCGGCAAAAATCCCAAAGGCCATTACGCATGGGGTACTGATGAGGCTAAAGAGCGTCCCATCACTGATCTTAGAAAAGAATGGGGAATTTAAGTTATTTTAGCCTGACCAAACATATATTAAAATATTATGATAACAATTGAAGCAAGTGTTTCCAAGGGATGGCTCCATACGAACGGAGGATTTATTTTTGACAATCAGTATTATATGGATCCGGTTCACAGGTGGGAACAGGATACTGTGATTAACAAATTTGTCAGGGAGAAATTTCCCGGGTATGCAATTTATAATATGGAAGCTAACCTTTTACAGGCAAATCACGTCAGAAATAATCATGTGCTGGTGGGTGCGATACAGCCTAATATGATTCTTGCAACCATCCTGGGGGCACAATTCTCATTTTTTGAAGACAAGGATGCCGATGTTGCCGGCAAGCCTCTGGAGTTTATCGAAAAAAAAGAAGATCTGCCACCCGTCCCTGATATTCTGAAACATTCTCTGGTAAAGGATCTGGACGAGCAGATAAAGCATATTAAAGAGTCAAGACCTGACCTGAAGGTCATTCCTCCATTTTTCTGGGACGAATCAGGAAGGGCTACCATTCATGGGATCATTACTACATCGCTTAAGCTTACCGGCGACAACATAATGACAATGATGATGTTTGATCCTGACCTGGCTCATGCCATTCATCAATGGATTGTGGATGCCTATGTCATCCTTGTCGGTCATTTTGCATCAGCCGGTGATTTGCCGGTTACTTCCATACATGTCGGGGAATGTGCCGGTACAATGATCTCATCGGAATTATATGAAGATTTCGTGGTTCCCTATATCAGCCAGCTTGGTGACAGGTTTGGTGAGGTTCGCCTTCATTCCTGCGGCTTCTCTGACCATCTGATCGATACAATGTCGCATATCAGAAATCTTTCAATCATAGATACTGGTTCAGGAACCTCCATAGGAAAAATCAGGCAGCTGATGGGGCAGGACTTTGTCATTCATATCGCTCCTCCGATGGAATTGATGATGGGAGGAGTTCCTGAAGAGGAGATACTCGGATGGCTTGACCGGACCCTTTCAGAGAATGAGGGAGGGCCCCTTCAGATAGCATATCACATAGAGCCTGATTATGAGATAGCCAACTGTCTCTCAATGCATGATGAACTTGAGAACAGAGGTCTAATTGTAAACAGAAGACTTTACTAGAAGAAGCTGCCAACACGGAGAATCACCCTCCGGAAATCAAAGGTATGACGCTGGAGCGGCCTGTTGTAGCCCTCTTCACTGAATTCATAACTTTCACACTTCAGCCAGAGATTTAATTCGGTGCCGGGAGGTGCATCAGGTTCTATTCTTATCGATGACTGCAGATTTGCAGCACCGCTGTATTCAGATCCTTTGATATTATATTTCAGTCGGGGTACGCTTATCCAGGGTATCTCTTGGCGGTTTACCAGAAACGCCGGATGAAAGGTATTTTTATCAGAAGGTCCCGAGACCCTGGGGAAGACGCACCCAAAGCTCAATTGTTTCACCCGGCTCAGGTATTGAATTGCCATTACCCGAACCGCCTGAAATAGTCAATAAGGTGTCTTTATGAGCCCGATTATCGTAACTTTTTACAGTTCGTGCGGTTCCGTCCAGAATTATCAGATCAGAGCTGCCATTCAATTGAGATGTATTTGAAACGGGATAAATAAAAATATCGGACACATCCTGTGGAGAATCATTGCAGGTGATCGTCAGAGAAATTTTTGTGACGAAGTTTTCATTATCGGGATCGCCATATTTCTGGCTTGCAATCACAAATGGAAACATGTTGGATACACTAACCTGCTGACCGGGTCTCAGACTGCCAAGGGTCAGGGTGTCTTCCTTAAATGTCAGAAACGACTTTGGTGTAACCGCCCGTATATGTACTGGTCCGGAAGGACTTCCTCCTGTATTTATAACAGTGAAGTTCAGAGTGTTTACCACCCCATTTTCACAATAGATTTCCTCTCTGTTGAATTTGGGAATAAGGTATAATTTAGCCTTCTCATTTTCCCTGTTTATTCCAATTGCATGCCCTCCGCCGGAGAGGTTTATTTTCAGCCTGCCCTTACTGTCGGACAGGATCCTCGATGTTGTGAAATTTTCTGTCGAGCGGTTATAGTCAGTCAGATTATAATATTCTGAAGATTTATAAATTGAATCGGTGGTAATTGTTATCTGTTCATCAAGAATAACAGGTCCGTCAGGGAGGTAGGTCCTTGAACAGACCAGCATTCCCGCACGGGTTACTTTTTCCAGAATTGTAAAAGCCGGCTCATTCCGCCTTACACTGATGTTATAATTCCAGACTTTAAAGTCTGTGAAAGGATCCGTATGATTCCAGTTATCCGGAAAGGGATGAACCCTCGAAAATTCTGACATATGGAAGTTGAATTGTGCAGGGATATCAACTGCTCTGTGATCGGGGTAATTTACCAGATGAAATTCAAAATGAGTTAGATCAGCAAGGTCCCAAACTGCTTTCTGTTCGAAATAGTACTGGCGGTAACGGTCTCCTCCGGCAGCTGTAATACGGAGAGGAATGCCTTTCAGGCTCCTGTAGAGTTCCCTGTTTACAAAGCATACCTCTTTGCCTTCCGGTCCGAACATAGCTGCATCCGGAGAGGGTGAGAACATGCTGGCACTCCCGAAAAGATCTTTATTCTGACTGGCTATCCAGGGAGACATAAGTCCTCCCATGCTTTGACCTGAGACTGTCCTGTGATCCCGATCAGGGACAGTTCTGTAAAGTGAATCGATCAATCTTGCAAGTTCCCTTATATAAATCGAGAAGTGCATGCCTGTCAAAGCTTTATTATTCTCCTGCGTCCGTCTGTCATATTCAAATGCGAGACCATAATCCCATGTGGCGCCGGTCACGGTTGAGCCGTCGACATTCACGATAATGAGGTCATGACTGTTTACATAACTTTCAAATTCAGACCTGTAAGTTTCCTGTTTACTCGATCCGCCACTACCATGAAACCAGTACAGGACGGGGTATCGCTTTCCTGATTGATAATAAGCGGGAGGAAGAAAAATACGGTAATTGCGTGTCATGCCAAGAACTGTGCTGTAATGTGTATGGTCCTCGATTACGGCACCATAACCATCAGTCTGGAAAATTACTGAAAATAAGCCTATTACAGCAATAATGCTCAAAGCTGGAGAGGTCATTCGGTCCTGTTTTATATACATTGGCTTTTTAACCTGAATTAATTTGATACCTCCTGGTTCCAGATCTGAAAGATCTTTGGAAGGCTGTGCGGATAAAACTACTGATAAAAGTTGATTTTCGCTAGTTTTCCCAGCATGTTTATTCTCCTGAACAGGAACTTCAAAGTTAATTATTAGCGTCACATTATTTTGGAAAATCACTACATTAGTCCTTTCATAATTGTTTTTCCTGAAGATTTACATTTTCCAAGCTTTAGTCCGATGAATAAATGTCTTAATCTTATTATCACAGTTCTTATGATATCATGCAGTCAACCTGAAAAAGTTCTTTACCAGGAACTTACTCCTTCTGAATTTACTGATCGTCTTGAAAAATGCCCTGTTGCCTACCTGCCACTCGGCACACTCGAATGGCACAGCAATCATCTGCCACTGGGATCAGATGGCCTTCAATCACAGGGATTTTTCAAAAAACTGGCTGCGGAAGCCGGTGGAATTGTAATGCCAATGCTCTTTATCGGTCCGGATGGCTATGACCGGGTGATCAACGGACATGAATATTACGGTATGGACTGTGCGAGTGTTTTCAGTGATCAGGGCAATTATGAGATTCAGCAGCTTAAAGGAAGCGCTTACTGGGTGCCTGATTCCACTTTCGATATTATGATGAATGGCATTATGAAACAACTGAGCCGTGCCGGATTTAAGATTGTTGTAGCTCATGGACATGGCCCCTCTACTAATTACATCGGATCAAAAACCGGGGAATTCAGGGAGAAATATGGACTAATTGTCATGAACTGCTGGGGTAATGACACTGAAGATCTATGCCTTATGTGTGATCATGCAGGAGCCAATGAGACCTCAATCATGATGTATCTCTATCCTGAACTCGTAAAAATGAGTAACCTGCCGGCTGATACTGCTATCTGGCCGCTAGGAATGCTGGGAAAGGATCCCCGCATTCATGCCAGCAGCAGTCATGGCAAAGATATAATTGATTTCGAACTGAAAAAGATGAAACTGATCATCAGTGACGAATTGGAAAAGTTGAAATAATTCCACAGTTTTTTATTCTATTAAATAATTATTCATGCGTAGTATTCTTTGTTTTTTATTTCTGTTTCCTGTTTTGGCCACTGCACAGGAAGCTTCAGTTCATGAAGTTGAAAGGCCGATGACCACTTATCCCTACTCAGATCCTGACCCTGTTGCACGCCCTGGCAGGGTCTATCCCTATTTTCGTTTCGACGTATATACCAATCATCCGGTGACTATGAACTGGAAAATGGTTGAATTGCAGAATGATTATATCAGGCTGGCCATAATGCCTGATATGGGAGGCAAAGTATGGGAAGCATATGAAAAGTCAGAAGATTTTCCATTCATATTTTCCGGACATTCGGTTAAGTTCAGGGATGTAGCTTTACGGGGAGCCTGGACCTCCGATGGATTGGAGTTCAATTTTGGGGATATTGGCCATGCGACCACCACTTCAACTCCTGTTGATTATTTTACGAGAACAAATAGCGACGGCAGTGTAAGTTGTTTTATTGGGGCTACAGACTGGGCATCGGGAACAACGTGGCGTGTTGAGATTAAGCTTGAACCTGACAAGGCCTATTTCACCACCCGTTCCTGGTGGTATAACGGCACTCCTGTTGAACAGGAGCTGTATCACTGGATCAATGCCGGTTTCAGGGCTCCGGGGAATCTGGAGTTTATTTTTCCGGGTACGAATTATATTGGCCATCAAGGTGAGTATGATACATGGCCTGTAGATTCAGTCGGACACAGGATTTCATTTTATGAGCATAACAATTTTGGGAGCATGAAATCTTATCATGTCCTTGGGGAACCGACTAATTTTTACGGAGGATTCTGGCATGATTATAATATGGGTTTTGGTCATATTGCACCTTATTATGAGAAGTTAGGTAAAAAGGCATGGTCGTGGGGCCTCTCAGGAGAGGGCTTAATGTGGGAAAAATTGCTGACCGATACCGACGGGCCTAACGTGGAATTACAATCCGGCCGGCTGTTTAATCAGGCCTCCCGGGGAAGTGAATTAACTCCTTTCAAGCATGTCGGCTTTGCTCCATATACTGCCGATACATGGACTGACCATTGGTTTCCTGTAAGGCATACACGAGGACTCACCAATGCTTCCCCTCGTGGAGCTTTGAATCTGAGGGTTGATGATGGATGGCTTAAGATTGACTGGATGTCTCTTGAAAACCAGTCAGATACATTACGGGTTATTGGAGCAGGGGACCCGCTTATTACCCGCATGCTGGATTTGAAGCCGATGGAGCTGTACAGGGATTCAATAAAGTGGAATGGGGCTGTTGATCAGATTGTAGTCAGACTGGGGAAGGATGTTCTTACAGACGATCCGGGAGAACCGGTAAGCCGTCCGCTGAAATCACCGGAAAATTTTGACTGGGATTCGGAATATGGTTTGCTTTTAAAAGGAACTGACCTGTCCAGGCAAAAAGATTACAAGGCAGCGGAAGATTACCTAACCCGGGCACTTGAGAAAAATCCTGACCTTGTACCCGCTCTGGCAGGGATGGCTCAGATCAGATTCAGGCAGGGATTGTATAGCGGTGCCAGGCTGTTTGCAGGAAAAGCTCTGGCTGTAGATACTTACGATCCCGAAGCCAACTACTTCTGGGGTCTTTCCAGTGAAAAGCTCGGTTATCAGGCCGATGCACTGGATGGTTTCTCAGTTGCAGCCTTATCTCCGGGTTTACGCCATGCTGCCTGGCTTAGAATTGCCGGTCTGGCAATGAAGAGGAGAAACTGGAGCGAGGCTGAAAGTATTATAAACAAATGCACAGGGAGCTATCCTCATGATGAATTGGCCTGGAATGCAAAAGCAATCATAGAAAGGAAGCTTGGCAATACCCGGGCTGCACTCGAGATCCTGAACAGTGAGATTGAACTCGATCCTCTGAACCATCTCGCCCGGTTTGAAAAATACCTGAATACCAACGATGAAAAGGACAGGAATGAATTTGCAGGTCTCATAAAGCAGGAGTTGCCTCATGAGACCTATATTGAAATGGCAATCCTGTATTATGAGTGGAATATGGAAGAGGAGGCTTTGCTGATGCTTGATCTGGCTCCTGAACATCCTATGGTCGAAGTATGGCAGGCATGGCTGCTTGACAGGGCGGGTTATAAATCGGATGCTGATGATAAGCTCATGCAGGCTGCTGACGCATCCCCTGATCTTGTATTCCCTTTCCGTCCCTCAATGGTTGAGTTGTTTTCATGGGCAAACCAGATAATTCCCAGCTGGAAGTGGCTGTATTATGAAGCGCTGATAAGCTGGCAGCAGAACCAGATTTCCCTTGCCAAATCACTGTTCATTTCGTGCGGAATGGATCCCGATTTCGCACCATATTATCTGGCAAAGGCAAAGTTATTCCACGATAATGATTCCATAGTAAAAGAATCCATAGAGGAGGCATATAATCTTGACCCGGCTTCCTGGCGCTGCGCCATGGAGATGACGAAACTCTTTGCCAGGGAGGGTAAGCAGGATATGGCTCTTAAGACTGCAGGGAAAAACTTTAAGATGCACCCTGATAACTGTGTTGTCGGGCTCCAGCTGGCAAATATCCAAAAGATGACAGGACGCTATGCGGAGACCATTAAGACTCTGGACCGTATTGATATGCTTCCCGCGGAGAGCGATAAATGGTCCGGAGATATAGACGCCCATACTCTCTTTAGGGAAACAAAGATTCTCATGGCCCTTGAGCTGATGAAAGCCGGCAAATGGAAAAAAGCGGGCTCCCTTCTGAAGGAGGCCGAGACCTGGCCGGAAAACCTGGGGTGGGGAGAACCATACCATGCTGATAATCGACTGACACAATTTCTTTTAGCTTTTTGCTATGAAAGGCTAAAGGATAACACTCTCTATGCCAATTCATTAAATTATATCCTGGCATATTCCAATCCCGATGGCCAGTCAAGCCGGCTGGAAAACAAACTCTCCTCTATGGTTAAGGCAGGAAGCATGGATTTTAAATCCATTACAGAGACACTGGTAGATGAGAACAGCAAAAACAGGGATTCTGAATTATTAAAAATATTTCTGACAATTCTCTGAGGACGTATTGTTCACAGGGACAGATCAAAAAACATAATATGAAATACCTATTTATTCTTTTTTGTTCAATCTCATTTACAACTAATGCTCAGCAATCGGTAATAAGGGAAGTTGAACGGTCCATGACGACATATCCGTATTCAGACCCGGATCCGGTTGCAAGGCCGGGAAGAGTATACCCCTATTTCCGGTTCGATGGTTTTACAAACAAGCCGGAGGTCAGGAAGTGGAAGATGGTGGAGCTGGAAAATAATTATATCAGGCTTGCGGTAATGCCTGAAATGGGAGGGAAGGTGTGGGAGGCAATTGAGAAATCCTGTCAGTATCCTTTCGTTTTTTCCACACATGTGGTTAAATTCCGGGATATCTCCCTGAGAGGCGCCTGGACAACAGGCGGGCTGGAATTCAACTTTGGTGACATAGGGCATGCCACAACTGCGTCGACACCTGTGGATTATTTTACCAGGACCAATCCGGACGGAAGTGTAAGCTGCTTTATAGGTGCAACGGAATGGGCTTCAAGGACCACCTGGCGTGTGGAGATCAGGCTGGCTCCTGACAAGGCTTATTTCACAACACGTTCCTGGTGGTATAACGACACACCTGTCGAACAGGAGTTTTATCACTGGATAAATGCCGGGTTTAAGGCTGAAGGTAATCTTGAGTTTCTGTTTCCGGGGACGTATCATGTTGGGCATGGAGGGGAATTCGACACATGGCCTGTCGATTCGATGGGACGAAATATTTCTTTTTATGAGAAGAACAATTTTGGCAGCTATAAATCATATCACATATTCGGTCGTCCTTCAAATTTCTATGGAGGTTACTGGCACAATGATGAGATGGGTTTCGGGCGCTATTCTCCATACTATGAAAAACTCGGAAAGAAAGTCTGGATTCTGGGGCTTTCCCAGGAGGGTGCAAGATGGGAAAACCTTCTTGGAGACAATGACGGACTTAATGTTGAACTGCAGTCCGGACGACTTTTCACACAGGCTTCCCGCGGAAGCGAGCTGACCCCCTTCAAGCATGTCGGCTTCGCACCTTATACTGCAGTTGCCTGGACAGATTCCTGGTTTCCATTAAAACATACCAGGGGAATGACAAATGCTTCCCTCAGGGGCGCATTGAACCTTCGGGTTCAGGATGGCTGGCTCAAAGTTGACTGGATGTCACTCGAACATCAGTCTGATACTCTTGAGATTATAGGTTCGGGTACATCACTCCTCAGGAAGAAAATTGTATTGAAGCCGATGGACCTCTTTCGCGATTCACTGAAGTGGGATGGCAATATCGACCAGATTATAGTGAAGCTGGGTCACGACATTCTGACAGATGATCCCGGCCAGCCGCTAAACCGTCCGTTAAAAACTCCTTCGGACTTTGACTGGGAATCGGCTTATGGACTACTGGTACATGGAACTGATCTCAGCAGGCAGAAAAATTACAGCGAAGCTGCGGTTTATCTTACGAGAGCACTTGAAAAGAATTCCAATCTTGTTCCGGCCCTTACTCAGATGGCTCAGATAATGTACAGGCAGGGATCATACGAAAAAGCCAGGGAATATGCCGGCAAAGCACTTGCAGTTGACACCTACGATCCGGCTGCAAATTATTTCTGGGGTCTGTCGAGTGAAAAGACAGGAAGCATGGCGGATGCACTTGACGGATTCTCGGCTGCCACCCTGTCGCCTGATTTCAGACGGGCGGCATGGTTGCGTATCGCCTATCTGGCAATCGGGAGAAAGGACTGGAAGGAGGCGGAATATGTGATTAATAAATGTACCGATAATTATCCCCCTGATGAAAATGCCATGGTAGTGAAAGCACTGACAGAGAGAATGAGAGGTAATAGCAATGCTGCCCTTCAGATTCTGGATGAACAGATCTCTCTGGATCCGTTGAACCATATGGCACGATTCGAAAAATATATGAATACGGGGTCAGAAGCCGATAAAAATGATTTTGTCCGTTATATCCGGCAGGAGATGCCTCATGAGACTTTTATAGAACTTGCTATCAGGTACTATGAATGGAACCTCGAGGTGGATGCCATGAAGTTGCTGGATCTGGCACCTGTTCATCCGATGGTAGAGCTCTGGCAGGCCTGGTTGCTGCACCGTGCCGGGCAGAAAGACAAGGCTGATGATAAGCTGTTGCTTGCCATGGCCGCATCACCGGAACTGGTGTTCCCTTTCCGGCCGGAAACCACAGAGCTGCTCACATGGGCTGAAAATGAGAAGCCGGATTGGAAGTGGATGTATTATGAAGGACTGATACAATGGCAGGATAACAAGATTGAAGCTGCAAAAGCATTATTTAAATCATGCGGTACCGAACCGGAATTCGTTCCTTTCTACCTGGCAAAAGCCGAATTGTTCAGGGATGATGACGAAATAGCACGTGCAGCCCTTGAAAAAGCATACGAACTTGATCACACAAATTGGAGAACGGGATTAAAACTGACACAGTTTTATATGAATGAAAACCTTCCCTCGAAAGCCATGGACATTGCCGGGAAAAATTGCAAGGCACATCCGGCAAGTTTCATTGTAGGGTTACAATATGCTCAGATGCTTAAACTAAACAAGAAATACACAGATGCACTTAAAGTACTTGGAGGACTGGAAATGCTCCCTGCTGAGGGTGATGTAAATGCTCACAGCCTTTTCAGGGAGACAAACATACTCTGTGCACTTGACCAGATGAAGCCAGGTAACTGGAAGAAAGCCCTTCAGTACCTGCAAATGGCAGAAACATGGCCTGAGAACCTGTTTTCAGGTGAGCCTTACCTGGCTGACAACCGTGTTACCCAATTCCTGTCGGCTTATTGCTTCGGAAAACTTAAATCAAAACCACAGGCAGAAAATGCATTCAGGTATATAATTGATTACAGGAATCCGGATGGGTGGACCAGCAATGCAGGCAACAAACTTACCGAACTGGCTGAGCATGGAAACAGAGACTATAAAGCGATTACCGACACCCTGTTAAAGGAAAGTATCAAGGATCGGGATAGTAGTATTCTGGTTCTCTTCAGGAAGATTCTCTAAGCACCGCATTACACTTTAAACCGGTCGAGCTTATAGAATTTGTACGCATTATCCCAGTATATTTTTTGCAGAACTTCAGGCTGCAGGCCAATACCGTCTATTTTCCAGTTCCCCTGTATTGGAGTGGGATGGTCGAACTGTTTGTCGGTGGTCTGAAAATATCGCCAGTGGATGTCATAAAAATGTCTGTCCTCCTGCAGGCTGAAGTTCCTGCATGGTCCTGCGCCCTGTACATCACAGTTATTCCAGTAGGCCATATCCGTACCAAACAGTATCCTGTCCTGGTATTTTGTAAAGAATGCGTGTCCTTCGGAGGCGGGATGTTTTCCAAGTTCCCCAATTCGTGCTGCTGTATCGATTGAAAGGTTTGGCAATTCATCCAGCCATTTTCCGACCTCTCTGAGATTTTCGGAATAGCCTGCAACGTGTACGGCTGTGAACCTTACATCTTTGAACTTTCTGTAAACATTGTTGACCTGCTTAAAAAGGGTTTCGAGCGGAGGGTACTTGCTCTTGTCGGCAAATGACCATTCGGGATGCAGCTTCAGTTCGTCCCAGCGTTCATTATCAGAATTCCAGGGTTTAAAAAATGCGACCGGGTCACCTGTATGGAATGCAACAGGAATTCCCAGTTTCTCTGCTCTTTCCCATATGGGGAATAAGCGTGGATCGTCTATTGCCAGCAGTTTACCTTCGTTATCCCTTGCCTCAAGCCCGAGCTGTTTCAGGTTTTTTAGACCAATAGCTCCTGCCTTTACCGCTTTCTCAAGCATGTCAGGCGCTTTCCTGAAAAAATCGGGATCCTTCTCTGCAGGTCCCCAGTCGAAGGTATAGTGCAGCCCCAGGCGGTGCCTGAATGGTTTCATTGCATCAAGGACTTCATAAAATGCTTTGTCTCCGACATACTGATTGGGATCATCGCCTGAAATTGAGGCAATGGACACACCATACATGATGGCATTGTCATCCATCACTTCCAGGGCTCTTTTTACCTTGGCTGCAGAAACATGAATATGTGCATCGATAGCTTTCCCACCGATTATCCTGCTGTTTTGTTTTGCCTGGTCCGGTGCCAGACCGGGCAATCCTGAAACTGAAATTGCTGCTGCTCCCATTCCTGTCTTTTTAATAAATTCTCTTCTGTTAATCATAGCTCTTATTATTTATTCTCCAAGTTCTCCAAAAATGTCAGATCTGCGATCCTTCCTCCAGACCCCCTTCCATACGCCTCTCCCGGCATTGCCGATCCAGTCCCATGGAGGATTATAGTTCAGGTCGACGGTTTCCGTCAGCATGGTTCCCTGTACGCCGCTTTCCTGAAGGACCTCTCCGGCAGGATTTACAATGAGGCTATGTCCGTCGAAAATATTGGTCACGAAATAGACCCCATTATCGAATGCACGGCTGCGGGCGGTGAGTTTCCATGATTCCGGTCCCCGCACATCGCCCCATATCGGGCAGAAGAGGATTTCGGCGCCATTAACAGCAAGCATTCTTGATACTTCAGGGAAAGCACTATCCCAGCAGATAAGGATGCCTATCCTGCCAAAATCGGTATTGAACACAGGGAAGGAATTTCCCGGTACTGCTCCGGCTTCAGTCTCAGAGTCGGGCAGCTGCACTTTTTCGTAGACTCCCTGGATTTTGCCCTGGCGGTCAAAAAGAACTGCCACATTTTTAAGTGTATCACCTGTCCAGCTGTACAGTCCGGATACGATATACATTTTATACTGTTTTGCCTTTTGTGACATCATCTGTGAAGCACTGCCATCGAGGGTGTTGGCTTCGACTTTTGTCATGCCCAGCCCGGTATCGCATGTGGGCCAGCCTTCGGGAAGACAAACGATGTCGCAGCCTGCTTGTCCGGCTTTGTCAAGAAATTCGCTCATCATACTGATATTTTTTTCAACGGTCGGTCCGGGAGGACGGAAATAGAAAGTTCCGACTTTAACATTTCTTGGAGGGTCTGGCTGACAGGCTTCCATTGAAATGTCGTCCCACCAGACAGTACCCGTACTCCATCGGAATTCAAGTGAGATCTCTGCCAAATCAGCGCCATCGATTGCCTTTATCTTATCAGAAGCAAGTGTCCACCCATTCGATTCACCGGCAATATCATATATGAAATTGTATCCCACCTGATTCTTGTCCGAAAGCCATCTCACTCTTATCAGCACATCCTTGTGTAGCGAGATTATATCTTTTGCCTTGAACCTTGCAGAGAAAAGATATGTCTGGCCGCCCTTGACAGGTACTGTTTGTACAGCCCTGCCATGACAATTGGGGTTGGAGCTTTGCATTTTAAGGCCGTACTGACCGCTGAATCTGTTTTTGGGGTCAATTGAAACATCCGGCTGCATTGTTGATACCGGGCCTGTGATGTCCCAGTTTTTAATGAGTGATGATGATGCTTCAAAACCAGGATTTAAAACCAGGTTTTCTGCCTTCAGGATGTTGCATGGCAGCAGTAGTATTAAACCCATTGGCATTAATCGAAAGTATTCTTTACAGTGTTTCATTTCATTAATATTTTTAGTCAAAGCTATTACAACCAATTGAATAAATGGGGTCATCACATATTATTGGCAGGATATTTATTGAAAATATATATATCATTGATTTATATATAAGAGTCTTTTAAATATGATAAGTTGAATATTATCCTGTTATCCATTTATATGTACATCCCTGGTTAAAATGAATTGTCTCAATGCCGGGGAACTTCTCCTTTATTATCTTGTTAAGCATTCTCATTCCCATCTCTTCAGATGTTCCGTGATTAATAACTATAAGGGGATCTCCTGTGTCAGAGGCATATGCTGTCTGTGTCCATGTTCTGACTGTATCGTCAATCGATATGAAGAGATCGGGTTTCAGATCGGCGAACTCCATCGGATCACAAATACAACCGGTACCAAGGCCGATACTTGTAATGATCCTGTCAGGATCGCCATAGAATGCCACACCGGGCTGCCCTATCTCCGACAATTTGTGTGCAAGAGATCCCGCAAATCCTGCTGCCGTCTGGCTGTCAACCCTGTAAACATTAAAGTAGGTTCGTGAAGAAATTATATCTGAATTGCTGAATCCCAGGAACTGGCCTAAAGCAAATGGTATGCCCGAATCCTTAAGAGCATCCATTGTGTCGTGATTCCGGATAATTACCAGCTCATGGCTGTTTATCCAATCCTTTTTTTTCTTAACCTGCTGCAGATAAAGCTGTTTTGTATAATCCGGCGCTCCGTAATAATCTGCTGTCTTTTCATCCAGATCCCAATGGGTATAGAATGTAGGCTCATGAGTAACCAGAACATTAACACCGGCTTCCACAGCTTTCCTGCAAGTTTTCCAGTCAGACATCCAGCAGGTCCCGACTTTTTTGATTACCGTGTCAGGATTTCCGATGATAAACCTGTCGACTGTTTTTGGTCCGAGCTTTGTCTGTGATATAAGAAATTTTTGCAGCCCGGCTGCAGAAATTGGAGCGGTATCAGCGGCTGATGATGATTCTTCGCTCCGTGTTACCCCGGAAGATGCTAAATAACCACCTGTCAGAGTTGCGAGCCTGATGAAATCTTTGCGCATCATTTCTTAAGTTTTTACGTTTTCGTCACATTTGCCCGATTAAACATCAATTGATATTTATCAGGCAGTAAAACTTACGATACATTTCAAAAACAAATATATTGATTATTTTTACTTATGGGAATATTAATAAGTAATATGAAAGAAAAGAAGACATGGTTGTTTTTTGCACTTGTCACAACAGTTTTCTGGGGAGTCTGGGGTGCCTTTATCGAAATCCCGGAGAAGTCAGGTTTTCCGGCAACCCTTGGTTATGCAGTGTGGTCACTCACGATGATACCATGTTCGGTTTTTGCACTTTACAGAATTGGATGGAAACTTGACCATGACAGACGGTCAGTCATCCTGGGATCGGCTGTGGGTCTGCTTGGTGCCGGAGGACAATTAATTCTGTTTCAGGCTTTGCGTCAGGGACCGGCTTATATAGTATTCCCGATAATATCGCTGTATCCGGTCCTTACCATCTTTCTGGCACTTGTTTTTTTGAAGGAAAGGACCCGCCTGAGGCAGTGGACAGGGATCATCCTCGCTCTTATTGCCATGTTTTTTCTTTCAAATCCGCAGATTAATCCGGTCAGTTCTGAAAGAATGGGCTGGCTTGTGCTGGCAATTCTTGTTTTCATAATGTGGGCCCTGCAGGCATACGCCATGAAGTTTTCCAATAACAGCATGAAGGCTGAGAGTATTTTCTTCTATATGACAATTACTGCGCTGGTTCTGTCACCGTTTGCTATAGCCATGACAGACTTCTCCTCAGAGATCAACTGGGGCTTCCGGGGTCCGTGGCTGGCCGCCACTGGTGCAGATGCTCAATGCGATAGGAGCCCTTACACTTGTATATGCACTGAGATATGGAAAAGCTATAATTGTTGTGCCGATGACAGGACTTGCACCCGTAATTACTGTAATCCTGTCGCTGATATTCTATGGTGTTGTACCCGGAGGAATTTTGCTTACAGGCTTGATACTTGCATCAGTTGCAATTTTTTTATTGTCAGAATAAGCTCGTACTAAATGGAGTAAGAAACGGAGTACTGCATTAAACTGGTTATGTTTTGAAACAACAGTGTAACTTAGTGCCTAACTCTGTGTTGATCAGTGTTTAAATAAATACAAAAAAGGTCCAATTTATTAATTCTTAAGAATTATGGGTATAGAATCTGAAAAAAGATCTGACAGACGGAAAGTTGGATCAAGACGTAATTTCTTATCAAAAAGCTCTGCAATTTTTGCAGGAGCAATGGCATTTCCAATTGTAAATATTTCTGAACCTGATGAGGCCAAACTGGGGGCTAATTGCTGGACTGAGAATGACGATATGCAGATTTTTGACTGTCATCTGCACTCTCCTGCAGACAGTGGAGAAGCATGGCAATGGTACAAGGTGACAGAGACATTTGACGACTTTGTCAAATATCTTGACAATACCGGGGTCGGACAGGGTATAATCAACTCCCAGAGAAGCTATGGTCAGAAACCGGAGGAATTTATAGCCGGAAACAGGGAAGTGGCAAGAAATGTCGACCGATACAAAGGCCGTTTCCTGGGAGCGTGCGTTGTCAACCCACAGTATATTGACGAAGCTTTAAAAGAGATAGAATACTGTCACGATCAGCTTGGTTTCGTCTGGGTCGGCGAACTTTGCAACTATATGGTACCTTACAATTACTCATCAAGGAGTTTGAGATTCTTGTCGATCATGTGGTAAAGCTCAACATGGTGTTTGTCACTGCATACAGAGCATGGAGAGATGGAATATATCTCTCAGAAATTTCCTCAGGCAACAATTGCTTTTGCCCACTTTGGCGACGACCACGAATACGAGGATATATTTAAAAGGATCGATATGGTGGCAAAAAATCCGAATTTTTATCTTGACACTTCAGGATATGGTCATGACCGTGTAGGAGTTCTTGAATATGCAGTTAAGAATATAGGTCCTGACAGGGTTCTTTTTGGTTCTGATTTCAGCATAAATGATCCGTCTACCGTCATAGCCAGGATAAACCATGCCTTTCTTACCGGTGAGGAGAAAAGGAAAATATTTTCAGGGAATCTCAAGAAACTTCTAAAAAAGGTCAGGATTGTTTAGTCCGGGATTGAATTGTGAGTCACCCAATGGGAAAATCCGGCAGCATTATTTTACCCCGTCCACATTGATTATTCTGATGTTGACCTTTGTACCTGCTGCACTTCCGTTATGATAAAGATCAATAAGTTCATAGCTTATTTTCTCATCATAATATTTATTGTAGATAGAATAGAGCTCACTGATTATTTCAAGTCCTTTGGAGGTTGTTATCCTCTTCTGGCTTTTGGATTTTTGCCTGCCTACGCCGTTGTCAGTTATTTCAACCGATAAAATGCCATTAATTTTGTTCAGGTTTATTGTTACCAATCCTTCTGAGTCAAGGAGTGACAATCCGTGTTTTATGGCGTTTTCCACATGAATCTGAATGAACAGCTTTGGTACTAAGGTAGTTTTCTTTACATTGTCCGGACATGTAATACGATAATCAATTTTTTCTCCGAATCTCATCTTTTCCAGAACGAGGTAATCTGAACAAAAATCCAGTTCCTCTCCTAAACTCCACTGAACTGATGTTGCAGACAGAAGCAGATTCCTGTAAAGATTCGCGAATCTTCTGAGCTGGTCACCGGCAACACGCCTGTCGGTGTATTCCAGAGAGTATATTATGGAATTGATTGCATTGAGAGTGAAATGGGGATCCAACTGACTTTTGATCAAAGCCAGCTGAAGCTGGGCAATTTTATTCTCATTATCATACTTTTTCTTAAGTTGATTTTTCTGTATGCTTTTGATTGTCAGGGCAAATGCAAGAATGGCAAGGTATATTCCCGGATAGAAGAACAAATAATATGGATATCCTGGATTTTTCCTGTACTTCAGCATATATTGCTTCGGACCGGATTGAACTGAAATCAAAGGGGTTTCATTGCCGTCAATTTTTAGGGTAATTATATCGCTGTTATAGCCTTCAAAGGTAACCTGAGCCGAGACAGGATTGTTCAGTCCTTCCCTGAAAATATATA
Organism: uncultured Bacteroidales bacterium; assembly: GCA_963789465.1. Taxonomy (GTDB): domain Bacteria; phylum Bacteroidota; class Bacteroidia; order Bacteroidales; family VadinHA17; genus LD21. The sequence continues at coordinate 50,169 of CAWBLL010000008.1, read as the reverse complement.
TTTTCCCTTCTTCCGGAAGAGCAATGAGTATTTCATCTTTGCCATCCAGGTCAATATCCATTTGAATAACTCTTATGTCATCTGCCAGTTTCAAAATTTTCAATTGTTGGAATGAGGCATTAAAAAGACCCAGCTTGTCTCTTGGGATCTCAAGCAGATACAAATTTTCATTTCCGCTGAGGCTTGTGTTTAAACAGTTTATGGCATGAAAGGGAAGCTGTATCGAATCGGAAAGCATTCCTCCCGGTGTGACAAAATAAATTATTGATTTAACCAGACCGGATGCCTGATTATATAGAATACCAAGGCTATTCTCGTCTCCCTTATTTATTGTGAATGGGGTTACCTTGCTGTACCTTCCTGGGAACTCAAGGGGAGGGAAGAGAAACCTGAGGTTTTGGTCAAGAACTATCAGGAATGAACTGAAGTCATGATATACGGCTTTTTCGGGACTTATATTTGTAGTCGCATAACCGTAAGGAATTATTTCTCTTTTCCCGTCACCGTTAATATCTGCCTGCAAGATTCTCCAGATAAAATAAGATGATTCTGGTGAAGTTACAAGGGAATCTTTATGAATATAGTAGGAATAGACTCTTCTGGGATATTCTGAATAACCGCTGCCAATGCCGAATATAAGTTCCTTAATTCCATCACCATCAAGGTCTTCCATCTCGGCAGGAATAATAAAAGGATCAGGAGATTTCATTCCTGGTCCGGTTGTAGCTATAAAGTGATTCCTTACCGGGATACTTGAATCCTTATAATCATCTATAATGTGAAGAAAAATTGAATCACCGGCCAGTGTGAATGCATAAATCTCCTTTGTCCCGTTATCATCTTTATCTCCGGTAATAAAGAGACATGATTTTGATACGAAATTAAAGTTACCATTAAACCCGAAGTGATTGATGATTCCATTAACATTACTGAATGCCAGCCCGGTAGAGGTAGGTTGATTTACAGCAACTATTTTTTCGGAGGAACCGTCGTTATCCAGGTCTTCGAACCATACATAACTATCTTTTGAAACAGTGATGGAACTTACTATTTCAAGGGAATACTTCTTAATGCCATTTTGAACGAGAAGGGAGATTACAATAAATGGTATTAAGGAGAGAACATAGGGACTGGAATAAAAGTTCCTTAAATGCTTCATTTCAAGTTTTATAAAATAACCAGCCGTGGGTTAAAACTTAAAGACAGACCTCATTAAAGATACTAATAATCAGAATATCATCAGCCCGGTTCCACATGAATAGTGACCGTAAGATTTTCATAGTTATTAGTGAGTTCATTTTCTATCCTGTCGCAGTATTTATGGGCGCTGCCTACGGATACATCCTCCGGTATCTGGATATGAAGGTCAAGGAACCTGTAATTACCGGCTACCCTGGTACGAAGATCATGATAGTTCACATCCATTTCTTTAAGAGTACTCTCCAGTTCCATAATTTCATTTTCCGCCCATGCAGTGTCAAGAAGAGGGGTAAAGGCTTTTCTGAGGAGATGTATTGCTTCCCTGACAATAAAAATTGCAACAAGAATTGCAACAAGAGGATCAAGCCAGTTAATCCGGGTGACCATTATAAGTCCAAGACCTACTGCCACGCCAAGGGATGTATACACATCGGTTTTAAGATGGAGTGCATCAGCTTCCAGGGCTACTGAATTAGTCTCTTTTGCTACTTTAGCTAATCTCCTTGAAACATATATATTTACTACGGCAGATATTATCATGACTCCTGAACCGAGGGCAATTGATTCCAGTTCAATTTTTTCTCCCAGAAGCTTTTTTACACCCTCGAACATTATCCAGGCTGCAGCAATTAAAATAAGTATTGCTTCAGTCACTCCTGAGATGTTTTCTATCTTACCGTGTCCGTAGGGGTGTCTTGAATCGGGAGGATTATCCGAAACTTTGACGGAGAAAAATGCTATTATAGCCGCAATGAGATCCATGGAAGAGTGTATAGCTTCCGAGATTATACTTACTGATCCGCTAATTATTCCGACAGCCAGCTTCATTATAATCAATAAAGAGTTGGATAAGATTGAAAGGCGGGCTATCCTGACTTTGGCATTCATAGGGGTCTCAGGCTAATGAAAAAGGAATCAAATTTAGTCATAAATATTCTACAGCAAAACATAATTATAATACATTGCCTCTAAAATCTTAATTTTATTTTCGTCTGAGACTATTGCAATTTAATGCTTACTTCAGTTAATACTCCACCCATCGGTTTTTATTCTTTTTACCGGGTTGATTGTTATGGAATTCAACCACATAAGATAGTTGTCATTCAATTCTTTCGGTCTTACTGTCACTTTGTAGTCACCGGATTTTGACAATTCTATATAACCAACAGGAAACTCATGGTATATAAACCAGTCACCTGTATAGATAACACTCTGCTCAAGACTATTATTGCCAATTGTTATTTCGAATTGCTTTCCTTCCCATTCCTTTTTCGCTGCATAAGTAATGTTTACCTGAAATGTTCCCGGTTTATCCACGTGTACAAACCAGTCTGCAGAATCTTCCGGTCCGGTCCACTTTGAAATATGGAATCCGCCCTTGCAGTTAAACCGTGTCATAGTCTTTCCGTGAGTGATCACATTCAGGTAATTTAAGCCGATTGACCCGGTATCATCCTGAAAGACCATTGGTGGTTCTACTCTTGGTGATCCCTGGATCTCGAGTGCAACCACTGTAACAGGATTATCAGGGGCTTTTAATGGCAGAGATATGCGGGTCAGATTTTCAGTTTGAATAACAGGCAATAAAGTTGATCTGTCGATGAGCAAATAAGCTGAGGTAACAGAATTATGGAGTCCGGGTATGGTTAAGAGGCCATCTTTTGGCCAGTCACGGACGAACAGATAAACCATGCTGCCCTTGACTGTACAATATCCCCAGGATAATTCTCCGAATGGATTTGCAGTTGTGCCATATATACCTTCAGCATTGCGTTCCACCCAGGGTCCTACCTTCCTGAATATTTCCACTGTGGCAGCCGGTATTTCCCCATTTCCTTCGGGACCAATATTTAACAGGTAGTTTCCTCCCCGGCTGACAATTTCGACAAGGTTCCTGATAACAGTTTCCGGACTCTTCCAAAGCGTATCGAATTTACTGTATCCCCATGTCATGTTAAGTGTCTGAGCACTTTCCCAATATTCATTCAGACCTCCGGGTGGCATGCCATTATCACCCATGCTCTGGTAATCACCGAGCAATTCCTGTCCGTAATTCCCTATCCGGCCATTTATGAGAGTTGCCGGTTGAAGTTTCTTAACGAGCTTAACAAACTCTTTACCTTGTTCTTCAGTGTACAGTCCCCGGTCAAACCATACCAATCCTATTGGGCCATAATTCGTAAGCAGCTCGCGAAGTTGCGGTTTCGCCTTTTCTTCCAGATATTTATCAAATTTTTCATGATTGTAAAAATCATCACCCCAGTCATTGTCATAATCCCAATTGTTTCCGTAGCCTCCGGGATGATCCCAGTCTTCACGCTGGGAATAGTAAAAACAGAATTTTATTCCTTCTTCAGCGCAAGCCAGAGATAATTCTTTCAGCGGATCGCGTTTGAATTGTGTCCAGTCAACTATATTATACGATGATACATTTGACTTGTACATTGCAAATCCATCATGATGTTTTGCGGTGATTACAATATATTTCATCCCGGTAGTTTTTGCCAGGCGAACCCACTCATGAGCATCAAACCGGACAGGATTAATCTTATGGGCCAGCTCCCTGTAGGTATTTACCGGGATTGCAAGATCTTTCATTATCCATTCAGCCTGTTTTCCAACTTCTATTTGTTTGCCGTTCCATTCACCTGCAAGCCGGGAGTAGGGCCCCCAATGAATGAACATCCCAAATTTTGCATCTTTGAACCAGTCGGGATTTTCTTTTGTACTTAAAGACAGGTCAGATTTGATCTTAACATCCTTTTTATCCTGGTGAGTACAGCTCATGTGAACAAATCCAAGAAAACCACAAATAGTTAATCCGGCGACTACTCGTTTTATTATAAAGAAATTAATATCTTTCATTTCGCTTAATATGCCTGTTAAAATTTAACTTGAAGTAACTATTTGATTATAAGAGTAATAGACTGAAATTTATATCTTTAAGTGATTCTCCGTATAACTGACTCTTCTATTGAAAAATGGTTTTTCATCATAAAAATAATAAAAATTCAGGCACGACACTAATCTGAAGGCCAACCAAACCGGAATGGTTTGTATTTTCTGATGTGGATCGCAATATACACTTACTTAATGAAATGCTATTGCCAAAAAGAAGCTGAATCTGGCAATAAGTTTTTACACTTTCGCTCAAACGATGGGTCTGACTCTTTTCGAGAAGACTCCTATCAAAGAACTTTTAAGATGACAAAATTGGCGGACTGATCTGAATAAGATCAATGTTTACGGCCAGGAGTCCAGACAGAACGTCCACCTGTTTCTACCAGGAACCTCATCGCTTCCTGGTGACAAACTAGTTGCGCGTCCAGAAGCATATCTGTCGTTTGTAATACAGCATCTCCATTGTCGTTTTTTCCGGAGAACCCATGACTAGGAGATTCCACTACTACGCTCAAAGCACCGCAGTGCAAATTCAGTGCGCCATCCAGATTATAGACACCGTTCGGGACACTGTTTAAATCGGCTGCGATTTTCGGATCTGGACTACTCTGTAGCCCATGCAGAGCTAATCCGGAATGAACATAAGTATAAAGTATATCAAATACAGGGGATAATGCTGGCTCACAAAATGGACGGTGCATCTGCATATAAACTGCTCCGGTATGCATATTTATTATTAAGTCCGGTTTTTCTTTTTCTGTTAAATTAAATAATGCCTGTGTCTCTGGTTGGCGCTTACCTAAAAAATCATCGTGCTGTATGTTCACACCAGCATCATTGGGATAACCACCTGGGAAACCCGGAAGTTCAAAGTCCATAGGAATGAACTCCTTGATCTGCGGCCAGCCGGTAATAGTTCCATCTGGCTTACCCCCTGTGTTGAGGTACTCAGCCACTGTGAACGTTGTATCCCTGTATGCTTCCATTCGCAGTGGGATACGTGACCTGCCATCCGGATTCACAATGGGGATCAAAATAATACGGTTTAGTTTTGCTACTAGAGCCGTGATCTCTGGCCACTCCTTCCCACGCAAATCTTTACCTGTTTCTATCACTGAAATGAGATTCACAGTACCAACGATTCCCTCAAATTCGCCACCATGGACAGATGACATACCCATGTACACTGTTTTATTATGGTCGGGACCCCTGTAGGCTCGTACGTCGCCAAAGCCAAGAGATCCGGAAAATGTAGTTGTCCCCTTACCCTTACGTGGTTGCCCATATACGACTGCATGAATAGGCCTTCCGCCAGCAGAGATGCCAATGACCTCCACCTTACCTTTATGAACATTTTTTTTGAGGAAGAGAGTAACCCCATCAACAGTTGAAATCCAAAACGAGGGAATATTTTCCGCCTCTCTAAGGTAGTCTTCAGGAATTTGGAAAGATTGACCAGCTGTTTTTCCTGTTTTAGGAATCTGTCCATTCACTATACCAGAGAATGGTACAAATATTAACATAAAGGTGATAAAGAAAAAATTAAGACCTTTCATCCTAAAGGCATTGTTCATATTAAACATTATATAATTACTCAAACATTTGGGCGAAAGGGGGAACAACTTTTTATAAATTAATGAGATATTCATAATTGATTTTTTGTTAAATAGTATATTATTTTTAAATGATAAAGATCTGTTTTACCCAAATTTGAGTAAAACAGATCTAAAATAATTCAGGTTCTATCAGTTATATGATAGAATAACTCAGATTGAAACATCCGCTAATTATAACCCGGGTTTTGAATCAGTTTGTCGTTCTTATTCATTTCATCGCGCATAAGTGGGAAGAAATATGCTTTATCGTTCCATGCTCTGGCATCTCCCGGTATTTCAATCTCTGTATAAACAGGAGCACTCCATGTAGATCCGTCTTCCTTTCGATAGGTTGTGGTCGTGAGAGGATCACTGGTAGTATAGCTGATATCAACACCATGCATTTGATGATAAGCATCTGGTCCAATTAACCAACGGCGTATATCCCAGAAACGCTGATCTTCATATGCATATTCGATACGACGTTCATGCCGGTATGCCTGCCTTAAATCATCCCCTGTTAATGAACTTGCCAATTCGGGCTGACCTGCCCGTTTCCGGATCATATTGATATTGGTAATAGCTTCATTCCACTCTTCCAGTTCAATACAAGCCTCAGCATAGTTAAGAATAACTTCCGCATAACGAATATGACGGAACGGTATATCCTGATTAAAATAATTCGGATCAATTGTCGGGTCAATATATTTTCGCGTATAATAACCTGTATAGCTGGCGTTCCATGTAGAAACAGGACCGTATTTGGTGTCAAGGCCACCTATCACCATATTTCCGTTTTGATCATAAACATTTCCAGTTTGTATTTTACCAAACGGGTCTTTGTTTACAAGATCTGTCGGGCGGACTCTCCACTGAGCCCCCTCATATAAAATAGATGCATACAGGCGCGCATCTCGGTTTGCATAGGGATTGGCCTTGTGAACAGGATTGTTCCAGTCAAATTTGCTTCCGTCTTTCATTTCATAATCATCAACCAATTCCCCAATAGGATTATTATTCCCATATAAGTAATAACCGTTTGGACCGCTATGGATTGCCGGATCATAAGCACCCCAGCCTTCACCAAACTCGGTAGTTGCTGTAAAGTATTGTAAAAAAATATCTTCTTCAGTGCTATAAGAAGTAAATAAATTACTGATGTTCAGAGCAACGGAATCTGTCGGAGCCGGATCTTTTTTATATAAATCATACAGATTGAGATCAATAACTGCTTTGGCAGCATCTTTAGCAGCCTGCCAGCGTGAAGTGCGACTACCTCCAATATATCCCAGTAGTTCGGGGTTCGAATAACCAGGTGCATATGTATCCATATTGGAATGCAAATCACTGGCTGCATATAGCAGTACTCTCGATTTCAATGCCAAGGCAGCCCCCCTTGTTGCACGTCCCTTCATAATCGCATCCGAATAATTGTCAGGCAGGAGCATAGCTGCTGAATCTAGTTGCCCCACAATAAAATTGATACATTCTTCGTAAGAGTTACGAGCCACTGAAAAATCATCATTTAAAGTATAGACTTTGGTAATTATCGGCACTCCTCCATATAAAGCCGTCAACCAATGATACGTTAGTCCACGAAGGAAATAAGCTTCTCCTTTTAATCTATCTATCAATTCCGGGTCTTCGGAAGGGACCGAGTTTATTTTTGAGAAAAAGATACTTGCACGTCTTACATTCGCATAAAGTGGTGCCCATTGGAGCATATCAAGAGTATGTCTTGAGGATGAACCCACCCAACCCAAAAGGCCATCGGATGTCATCAGGCATTGATTAAATGCCAATGCTGCACCGGCCGCACGTCGGTGAGATTCGTCACTAAAGTCAGCTAATCTGACAATTGCTAAAGGAAATCCTTCAGCATGCCTGTACATACTATTAACGAATGTTTCAACCAGGGCAGGATCGTTCCATACAGCTGTTTCAGTGTATTCGCCCAGAGGTACTGTATTTAAAAAATCGTCTTTGCTTGTACAGGATGATATCATGCTTAGAAGAAATAATACCATCAAACAATTTAATATCATATTTTTCATAATTTTCAGTTTTAAAAAGTTAGGGTTAATCCGGCATTTATTATTCTTTGGAGTGGATAAGCCCTGCCACCTGTATCGTCAGATTCCGGATCCTGTACTTTTACTTTATCAAATGTGACCAGATTAAGTCCGTTTATATAAAACCTAATACCGTCGATCTTTAGCATCTGGTTGATTTTTACAGGTAGCCTATAGCCGATTTCAAGGTTTTTCAGACGCATGTAATCAGTGCTTCTGAGCCAGTAAGTATTAGGCTGAGAGGCCCAATATTCCTGATTCCAGTTATAGGCTCTTGGATTTGAGGAACCTGTATTTTCGGGTGTCCAATGGTCGTCGGCAAATTCTTTCAGGTAATTTCCTGCCTCCCCGGATGTCGGAAAAACATACAGTTGTCCCCCAGCTGCTCCCTGGATGAGGACTGCTATATCAAACTGTTTGTATCCCATATTAATACTTAAGCCACCAGTAAATTTGGGCATAACGCTTTTTTCATTTCGAACCAGGTCCAGACCATCAATTGCGCCATCGTTATTTACATCTTCAAAAATAATATCGCCAGGGCGGGCACCCTCCCAGTGGGGATAAGCATCTATTGCAGCCTGATCTTTAAATATTCCAAGGGAATTGAAATACAACTCAGATCCCATTGGCCGTCCTGTAGATCTTTGATATTCAGGTATTCCCGGTGTTTCGTCCCAGAAAACTATCTCATTTTTTGAGTAGCTGCCATTTAATGATGCATCGTATCTAAAATCACCAATTTGATCTCTGTAACTTACTACAGCTTCAAACCCCTGGTTTTTTACTTTACCAATATTTTCGGCTGGCAATGTTAACCCGGAAGAGACTGGTACGCTTGCATTCCGATACCATAAAATATGTGAACGCACATTGTAAAAATAATCAGCTGATATTGACAATTTATTTTTAAGTAATTCTGCATCAAAACCGAAGTTAGATTGATTTGCTATTTCCCAGGTAACATTTGGATTAGGTATTCGTAATTCGTCCAATACCAGGTTATTATTACTTATACCGGTAACCCAATAGCGCTCATTATCAAGGAAACCATATGTTGAAAGATACTGGTATTCAGCTATCCGGTCGTTACCGGTTTGACCCCAGGAAGCCCTGAGTTTAAATATATCGAATGCCAAAACATTATTGCTCCAGAAATTTTCTTTAGAAATAATCCATCCAGCGGAAATACCCGGGAAGAATCCGAACTGTTTCCCTTTCGGGAACATATAAGATCCATCGTATCTCCAAACAAACTCTAACAGGTATTTTTGACCATAATCATAATTTATACGGCCAAAGTAGTTTAAACGTGCACTCTGGCTGGAATATCCGTTATTCGTCATAAATTCGTCACTTGCTCCCGCAAATAACTCCTTAATTTCAGTAGAGATATAATTCTTGCGAAATGCACGAAAATCAGAGTTAATACCGCTTTGTCTCTCAGTCCCAACCATAAATTTCAGGTTATGCTTTTCCATGATCTTACGCTCAAAAGTTGTATAGACATTCCATGTAATCCCCTGTCCATCAGAAGACTCCTGTGTCAATTGCGGAGTGTCCAAGCCTTTCTTGTTTTTCTGAAGTATATGATCGGGATTTCCGTCCCATGAGTATAAATACCAAGGCTGCTCCCACTTTTTATAAGACATTAATGCTTTGTCAACAGAGGCATTACCTTGTATCGATAACCCTTTTACCCAGGGGATCGTAACGTTTAATCTCGCGTTAGTTTCCAATATGTACCTTTTGTCTTTTGTGTATCCGGGTTCATTAGTAGTGATTACAACTGGATTAAGACCACCTTCAATATCTGGTCCTGGCTCTCCTGAAGGGTAGTAAGCAGTGTTGGTTGGTTTTCCCTGCATTATCGATGAATAGATAGAGTAGAGACCACTGGTTGGACTATCTCTAACTTCCTCACGACCTGCAACATCAAACGACAATGTGATATTTTTTGAAATCTTGCCATCGATATTACTCCGGAAATCGTATTGTGTGTATTTTGTCGCACTCTTTTTATAATATCCATCCTCGCTTCTTGCACCAAATGAAAGAAAATATTTCATTTTATCAGTACCGCCAGAAAGTGAAACGTTCTGGGAATTCTGGCTTGACCAGGGTTTGAATGTATCTTTAAACCAATCTGTATTTGGATGTCCCCAGGGATCAGAGCCATCACTATATTTTTGGACATCATCCTCAGAGAATCTCTGAAAACGACCTCCACTTTCATCTGCATAATAGGCTACTTCATTAAGCAGGGTTGCATATTGTGGAGCATTTGCTAATTTAGTGATCCGGGTAGGTTGGTTAACGCCACCGTTTATATTAATTGATATTTTAGGGGTACCAATTGTACCACGTTTTGTTGTTACCAGGATAACCCCATTTGCTGCCTGGGCACCATAAATCGCTGCCGAAGCATCTTTCAATATTGAGATACTTTCAATATCGCTAGGGGCGATACTTCCCATACTTCGGTTAGCTATCCCGTCAACTACAATTAAGGGATTGTTATTACCAAGCGTATTTAATCCTCGAATACGAAGTGTAGCTCCATTGTATCCTGGTTCCCCACTGGTGGTAACAGCGACAAGACCTGGTAACCGCCCAACCAGATTGTTCGTCATATCAGTTGATGGAGAACTCTTTATATCATCACCTTTGGCAGAAACAACCGCACCGGTCATGGTAACTTTCTTTTGAGTACCGTACCCTGTTACCACTACCTCTTCCAGACCAATTGACGTCTCAACCATCGTAACGTCGATTTGGGTCAATGTCCCGATACTTACTTCCTTTGGCTCCATTCCGACAAATGAGAAGGTAAGGCTATTTGCTCCCTGAGGAACGTCAATGCTGTATTTGCCTGAAATATCTGTAATTGTCCCTACTGTGGTACCAGTAACTACAACGTTTACTCCGGGAAGAGGTGTCTCATCCATTCCAGTAACAGTACCCGTAATCCTACTTTGCTGAAGTAGTAATTTCGGAGTGATTACAATAAAGTTGTTATCGAGCACTTTATAGCTGACTTCGGTTTTATCCAGCATGAAAGCCATTAAGCTATCGATTGATTCGTCGTTACTTGAAAAGGTCAGTTTTTTATCAAGGTCGGAGAATTCATCATTATAGAAAAACCTGAAAAGGCTTTCATTTTCAATTGTTTTCAGTACATCACGAAGAGTCTGGTCCTTAATATCGAGATCGAACCTGGTATTCTGTGAATAAACAGAAGCCATCAAATTAGCGGACAGGAAACATGTTAAGATGATTGATAGTTTCATAACGCGTAAAAATTTGAGAGAGACAGGAGGAAAATAGGCATTGTACCTCCATGAATGGTTTTTTTTCATACTTTTGTAATGTTAGGTTTTTAATTAATTTTAAGACTTAATTGACTGTTTTAAAGGGGGTAGGGGCAAACTACTCCCTTTTACTTTGTTCAGGGTGGTTTCATGATCATCATATTCAAGTATTTCTATATTATTATTATTTTTTGTTCATAGTCCTTTTAAATGCTTCTTTAGAACTAATATCCAGGGTAAGTCTTATTGTATCTTTAGTGATATCATAATCGAGAGGAGCAGTCATCTTTAAGGCATTAAATATCTGATCCACAGTTTCATTCTCGATAATACCTGTAAATTTGTATTTCTTAATCTGATCATCATTAAAAATGATTTTCAGGTTGTATCTGCGTTCCAGCATAGGCGCAAGCGTACTTAAAGGTTCCCTGTAAATAATCCACCTGGGATCTTTCCACGATGTGTACAGTTCTGTCCTTACATTGGTTATAAGGTTTATATCTTTAGGCTTAAATATTTGATTATGTGTAGCTTTGAATTGAGCATCAGTGCTTTCGATATATTTTGCAGTTTCATTTGTCTCTTTGTGATAGATGAGCTTCTCTTTTGGTTTTAGCATTATTTTAGCATTGTTATCAGTCATGCTTAAAACGTGTACGTATATTCTGCCCTCCTCAAGCGTCGCTGAAATTGATTCTTCTTCTGGATAGGACTTTACATTGAAACTGGTACCAAGAGCCCGTATAATAATACCTTGGGTATTTACAATAAAAGGATTCAGGCTGTCTTTTGCTACCTTAAAATATGCTTCACCGCTGAGATTCAGGATTCGGGATTGCTTTCCGTAGTCCTGACTGTAAGTAAGGGTAGTTCCGGCATTGAGCCAGACAATAGTGCTATCCGGTAGTTTTATCATGCTTCTGGCGCCCAGAGGCGTTGAGATTTCTGTTATCCTGTCCTGATAATCAGGTTTAGTCTCTTTTGGTCTGCCTGTAAACCACCATGTGACAGAAGAACCCAGCACAAAAATGAGAAGCCAGGATGCAGCCCGTTTCAGAAATTTATTAAAATTGACTTTTTCCCGGCTCCCTGATCCAACCCCTGACCCTAACCTAAACCTGTTTTGGCTTAATTTATTCTTTAATTTATCCCAGGATTCTTCTGTATACCCTGTGGATTCACTATTCCTGATGCCTGAAAGGATCCAGGCATTTTTAAAATTATTGAAATGATTCTGGTTTTCATTGCTTACATTGATCCATTTATCCAACTTCATCAAATCTCCTTCTGTAGCTGAACCCGTAAGATGACTGATAATCAATAAATCGATTTCGTTGTTTTGCAAATCAGATTTTTCCATATTGTTCTTTCTATGAATAAGACACCAGTTTATTAGATATTGATGAATGAGACCGGAAAATATTTTTACTTTTCCAGGTTCAGGGCGAAAGCTATTTTCTGAAGAGCTCTGTAAATGTGCGTTTTAATTGTGTTTTCAGATAATCCGAGTTTTGATGCTATTTCCTCATTTTTTAATGATTCAAACCGGCTCATATGAAAAACACGGCCGCATTGGTCAGGCAATTCTTTTATCGCCCTTTCTATTATTAATTCTGACTCATCTGAGAAAATTTTATCAGTCAGATCGTTGTCTATCTTATAATTATCTGAAATGAATTGCCAGGATTTTTCTGATGTGACCATGTTAACCGATTCTTTCCTGGTTTTCTGTTGCCTGATAACATTCAGTGCCTGATTATGGACTGACTGAAAAAGATAAGCTTTAAATGAGCCCTTAATACTAAGGTCAGTTCTGGATTGCCAGATTTTTAAAAATACATCCTGCACTACCTCCTCTGCCATCTGAAGTTGTCTTGTTATTTCAGATGCATAGTGCACTAAAGACCTGAAGGTCACCTTGTAAACTTTTTCCAGTGCTTGCTCTTCCCCTTTTTTGATTTGTTGCCAGCAAATTTCGAAATCAAAGTTCATCGGGTTTTGAATAAAAATTGCAGAATTAATTTAACTCGTGGTTACTCCAAAGTTAAATTTATTTTATATGATTATTTATAATTAGTGATAGATAGAATAATTATTTATAATATAGGATATTGAAATATATATTTCCCTATGATGAAACAATGAAATTTCATAAACCTGTACATTGTATAAAGCCATGATCAAGTCCTGCCTGCTCCTACATATGCTGATGTAAATCGGAAGGCCAACCAAACCGGAATGGTTTGTATTTTCAAAGTATCGATTCAATCACTTTGTATTTTTGTGAAATTAAGAGCTATGAAGAAAGATCCGGAAATCCATATACAAAGAATGGAAGAATATGGGCTTGAGATATTGGACTTGATACCAGGACCGGGGTTGAAACCGACTTCAAACCTGATCTTACTCTTAATCCGCATTTAGGCCAGATCGAATCCAAAACCAGAGGGAGTCAGACAGCAAAGACTTTGTCCGTCAATTAATAATTAACATAGCACGGGTCAAATAAATCATACATCTTATATTTTTTACTATAATAACTTCAATAATTTCTCTTTTGATAAATTACAAAATTCCTGTACCGCATTGCAGTGTTATACATTTGGCGAAGTACAACCCTGCCTGAATTTAAAACCGGTCCGTTGTTATCATAGGCATTGTCTGCAGCCTCAAAAACTGTTTTCCCATCAAACGATCCATAAAGCTTATTGCCAATTTTGATAAACCGGACTTTTATCCAGTGATTCTGTTCAAGCCTGGGAACACAACCTATGAATAGACTTTTTCCCCAGGGATTTTTACTGACGTATTGTGTTTCTACATCTGTTCGCATTGCCTCTACACGTCGGACGAATTCCCAGTGGTAATTTCTGTAATTTGCAAGCATGTCACCCATTGAACCGGTTTTCCTTAATCCATGGTCCTCAATAATATCCTCACCCTGCATACCGCTCGCGCACATCATTACCAGGGCTAGTCCTTTTGGAGAAACCAGTTGAAATTCAAATTCTATCCATTGATCCCCTTCAACTTTTGCCGGACACCACAGGTAACCTCTGGATTCTGCATCAATAATATCAGGGGTTTCCCAGTATAGACCGTTTTCCGTGACATTCAACTTGAATTTATCTCTGAACTTATCGCCAGTCTGGAAGATCCAACCATCCAGATCGGAATTTTTAGAGAAACTACACTCATATACTTTTTTCCATGAATCATCCAGGTGCATATTGAGTGCTGGCTTATCACGGGGGATTACAATATCCCGGATAACATTATCCGAAAGTTGGTTGGACAAAGGTCTCATTGAAAGGTATTCTTTCATTATCTCTTCACTGCTTAATATGTCGGTTTGTATTTTCAGATTGCTAAGAATCATTAAGGGATTCCCGATATAAACTTTGCTTCTGTCTGATTTAAAATTCTTAGCCAGGAAGTTATGGCCAACCAGCTCTCCATTAATATACATGATTATTGTTCCTGCAGGCTTGTCCCATGTAATTGCTAAATTATACCACTGTCCTTTTTGAAGGGGAAGTGATTCGGCATAAACGAAAGGAGCTACCCCATAATCCATTTGTTTCCAAAAGCTGCCGTCAGTGAAACGTGCTATTACCCTTGGATACCCGGATCCATCGTAATAAACTGAGAAATCGCAACTATCAGCCAAACTCAGTGGGTAGTGGTCTGATATAAGGGGATATATAGTGTTCAAACCTGTGCTGGGTGCCTTGTCAATATCTTCCAACGGAGACATCCATAAAGACAAAGTTCCTCTATCTGACTGTAATGCAGTAGTTTCAATAAATGCTTTTGTTTTCAGGCTACTGATATGTATTCCTGTTATGCCAGCTATTTTTACAAAACGATGTGGTCCATCAATGGTCAGTTGTGCAGCATCATTCAGGTGAATGTCCAGTTTCCCGGTCTTATTTTGAGCAAATAAAGAATCAGATATAACGAGAATACTTAGAGATATAACGACTAAAAGAGAGAGATCTTGTATTTTTTTCATGCTAGTTGAGGTGTATAATTTGATGAATTTTAAATTTTTAATCTTCACATGGCCATTACTTTAAAGATTCCGTGCATTTTTACAATATTCTATATCTTCATCTTCATATTTAATTTTTTCATTTACCCATTCTGAACATTTCACTGGCTGCCAGCAAAAACATCCCGGACACATATTCCTGAGAATCTTCCTGTAAAATTTTGTGTGGTGAAAAGGCGACCATTTGTCCCCATTGCACTTTACCTTCTTCACTTATTGCTGAAATGAGTGAAGCCCATGATTTTTCTATAACCGGTAAATACTCTTCACGCGAAAGAATTCCATTGTTAATACCCCAGGCTAATCCATATGTAAAAAAGCCTGTCCCGCTGGTCTCTTTCGAACCGTAGTCTTTCGGATCATCAAGGTTTGGATACCAGAACCCATCAGGCTGCTGACGTTTTTTTAGCTCGATTGCCATTTTTAGATACAGCTCCTTATATCGCTTATAGTTTACATATTCTGCCGGAGTATATTTCAATATTCGTGTAAGAGCGGCAAATGCCCACCCATTGCCTCTCGACCACAAAACTTTTTTCCCATTTGGAGTTACCGTGTATATATAAGGTTGACGGGCATTGTCATCACGCATTTCATTTGGTTCACATTTTTGAAATATAAATCTCTGATCGCGGTAAAACAGATTATCCTGCAGACTATACAACGCTCCATATACATCCCAGAAGAACGAATCCATCCAGTTCAGATATTTGGGATTCCCTGTTATCTTACTTAGCATAGCCAATGCAGGAGCACAGACAAATGTCGCATCTACATATCTTCCGGCATCACCTTCATAATAGTAAGTCAGAGGACAATTTACAGGATTTTTCAGTCCGGGACTTTCCAGGTGTTCGATAGTTGGTTGAATTTTGTACTTTTCCTTCTCCTCCATATAACTTTCGAGCCAGGTTTGACTGCAGGTCATGGCATTTGCTCCACTGGTTTCGGAATTCATTTCAATTGCGGGGATTTTCCATTCATGTTTTTCTCCCCATGAATTACACTCTCTCAGATATAAAATGTTACCGGTAGCCTGATAGGCAGCCATTACTCCGGTGTAAAAAGTTCCACGAATCCAAATGTCATCATTCCCTGCAAGGGGATGATTAATCTGGTAATTATTGACCTTCATCATTATTTCTTTAATAAAGGTTTTTGAATATATATATTCCTGAGCATGAGCGTTTACAAGCATCATTGATCCGACGGTTAGTATGAGGAATAACTTTTCTATTCTTTGCAAGTAATATTTCTTCATACGGGGGAGAGTTTCCTTTTTTATTTTGCTTTTACTCAGATTTGGTACCTCATGATCCAAATTCAACTGCAGGCTGGAGAAAGAATCGTCAGCCATTCCAAATGATCGTACCAGTATTCCTGAGCCAGTTGCTGAAGCAGTAACTAATAAGTTGTGTGGTGATAGTTTCATACCAAATAATTTGTGATTAAACTGCTTTGAAGTTGATTATTGAATCAAGTTGAAAACTAAGGAGACAGAAGGAGGATCTTACTAACTTTAATCTGGCAAATAGGATTATACCGTCAGGAAGTAAATTTGCCAGGAGATTGTATCCACTCCCTCCTGGCAAAATACTTTGGCCTGAAAACTTAAGATAATTCTTATATTACTGACCTGATTGAATCTTTAATCCTTTATTAATACCCTGGATTTTGAGTCAGGTTCTTATTAGTATCCCGTTCATTTTGCGGAATAGGCAGTATCAGATGATTCTCATCCACAGTAAAGCCTTGTGATGCTTTGACTTCTATCATTTTTCCCCATCTGATAAGATCATGCCGTCTGACACCTTCAATTGGCAATTCCCAAAGTCTTTCGTTAGCCAACGCATTAATAAAATCTTCTGATGTGGGTGTATTTCCAAAATCAAGCAATTTGCTTCCAAGGCCTGCTCTTGTTCTGATGGCATTGATACCATCAAATTTATTGGCATCGCCGGGGTTGATATTATTCATTGCTTCAGATTGCATGAGCAAAATATCCGCATAACGCAGCACGACCCAGTTTTGGCGGCCACGTCCGGCACTGGCCATATCCGGATCAACATATTTGGAAACCCAGATCTTCCCCTCATCCAATTTACCCACATTGACAGATTTGCGGATATCCTCAGGATCGTATGAATTAACAAATGAGTCATATGGAAGAAGAGACTCCCATCCGGTCTCACTTGCAGGGGCAAACATATAAGAGATATTGCTCCAGGTAACCGGGGGCTCTCCAAACTGTACGGAAAAGATACATTCCGGACCATTTTTCTTTGTAACATCAAAAATATCCTTGTAATCAGGAACCAGAGTCAATACATCCGGATGGGAGGTTGAAAAACTAATAACCTTGTTACATTCCTCCAAAGCGCTCTGGTTATCAGTTGCTGAGGCAAAGCTGGTGCTCGATCTTTGCAGGTAAGCTCTGGCAAGCATCGAAGAAGCTGCTTCGGAGGTAGCTCTTCCTATTTCATTTGCAGGGAGCTCGTTTAAATGCAGACAATTTTCTTCAGCGAACTTCAGGTCTTCGATCGCCTGGTCATAAATAAGATCTGAAGCAGTACGTTCAGGGAAAAGATCCTGGTCTCCGGTATTTTTGAGTACCAAAGGCACATCACCAAATAGTCTGACCAGATCAAAATAAGCCATGCCTCGCAGGAAATGGGCATTACCCAGAATATTATTTTTCTGAACAACATCCATATCGATATCCGGCACATACAAAATAACATCATTTGCGTTTTTAATCATCATGTAGCTGTATAGCCAATAATCGGTGATCAACCCATTTGTGGGCGAAACCTGACATCTCTCCAGTTGAAGCCTCGGTTCATTAGCGTTGTTAACACGAAACATATCACCCGGAAGGTCTGAAATTATATAAACAGTCCGCTGGTAATAATTTTGATACTGCAATGGTGCAAAGACGCCATTTAAGGCTGATTCAGCATCCTGCGCAGTTTTATAGAAATTACTTGGTGATATCGTGTCATGCATTTGTTCTTCCAACGCCTTCTTACATGATGTATAAGAGACTAAAGAAATAATGCAGGCAATAAAAAGAATATATTTTTTCATAGTATTATAATTTTATGTAAAATATTTTATGTTTTTAGAAACCAAACTTTAATCCAAATAAGAAAGTTTTATAGTTCGGATAGGCATTGTAATCCGTTCCCAAATTGAGCGGGTCTAAAGAGGAGCTTACCTCCGGGTCATAACCTGTGTATTTAGTAAATGTTAACAGATTCTGGGCAGTAACATATATGTTGGCTGATTTAAATACCGAAGTCAGTTTTGGAAGCGGCACATCGTAACCTAAAGTTATTGTTTTAAGGCGCAGGAAACTTCCGTCTTGCAGGACATCACTGGTAAATCCCATCGCATCTCGAAGATTACTGCTCACTCTTGGAAGAGTATTGCTTGTGCCTTCACCATGCCAGCTATCTGTTGCCACATAAGCAAATTTGTTGGTAGCAGGCAGACCGTTTTCATTACGATACAGGTTTTCATTGAGGATTTTATTTCCACTAACACCCTGAAAAAATATACTCAAATTAAACTTTCCCACAGAAAGGTTGCTTACCATCCCAAAAAGAAATTTTGGGTTTGCCTGGCCGATAATTGTCCTGTCAGCTTCGGTTACATCCTTGTCGCCATTCAGGTCTTTATAAATAGGATCACCCGGGGAAACTGCCTGTAAGGTTCCACTGTTGTCTATTTGCTCCTGTGATTGCCATATACCGTCAAATACAAAGCCGTAAAAAGAACCGATCGGAGAACCTGGTTTCAGGATTGAGGTATTAGGTGAGTTGCCCTTAAAAACGTCAGCGCTGAGTCCTCCGGTATATATCTGTGAATTTGGACCCAGACTTTCTACGTTATTTTTGTTTGTAGAAAAGTTAAAAGTAGTGCTCCACTTTACATTAATTTTATCTATATTAAGTGTTGTTGCTGAAAACTCAAAACCCTTATTACTTACGCTTCCAATATTTTGCAGAATACTTTCATAGCCGGTAGTCATTGGTATGTTTACATACAATAACAGGTTTGAGGTATTCTTGTAATAGTAATCAGTGGTAATTGCCAGTCTGTTATTCCACAAACCAACGTCAAGACCAACATCAAATGAAGCGGTCGATTCCCATTTCAAATTCGGATTTGCAATATTGACGGGTGATATACCAACGACCCTGACAGGTGTAAAGCCTAAGGCATACTCATTTTGACCATACTGGCTTAAGGCGTTATATGAGCCGATTTCCTGATTACCGGTAACCCCATAGCTAACCCTCAGCTTCATATCACTTATTGACTCTATATTTTTAATAAAGTCTTCCTCTGACATTTTCCAGGCAAAAGCTCCTGATGGAAAATATCCCCATTTGTCATTTTCTCCAAAGCGTGAAGAACCATCAGCACGCATGGTAAAAGTAAAAAGGTACTTACCCATGAGCTCATAATTGACTCTGCCGAAATAAGAGGCTAAAACATTTTCCTGAAAATAAGAATATGGGACACCAGGAGTGCCAACCCCAAAATTATTAGCTCCGAGAAGATTTGTTGAAAGATTGGTAATACTGGCCCCAAAGCCCTTACTGTACCAGTGTTGAAAGGTTAAACCCGCCGTGACGTTGATAGCATGTTTATCGGAGAAATTCTTAGAGTAGGTTAACGTATTTTCATTAAGCCAGTTATATTGTCTGCCTGAAGCCTGGGAAGCCAACCCTACATTCAGATATTCGTATATATCAGTTGGAATAAATCGTTCCCGTCCGCTTGTATTATAATTGACGCCAAATGTGCTTCTGAATCTTAAATCTTTCAGTATATTATATTCACCATAAAGATTTACAAAGGTATTCAGTGCATATGTATTATCAGTGACCTTATTGGCCCACGCAACCGGATTTCCCAAAGGTTCAACCCAGCTGACAGGTTCATTCGATAGGGTATACTCGCCATTGCTGTCTTTAACAGGAGTCCCCGGGTTAAAATCAAGTGCATTTTTCATTATCCCGGTGCCATAGTCAACACTTACGGGGATCGCGCTTTGTAAGCTGTAACCGAGCTGAGAGGATATTCCCACTTTTATTTTGGGACTGATGGTCTGATCCATATTATACCTGATATTGGCTTTTTTATAATCAGAACTTATTATGACACCATTTTGACTAAAGAGATTTATACTGAGATAATGTCTGGAATCACTTGTACCCCCATTAAAGCTCATTGAAACGTTTGAGATGGGTGCAATTCGCTGTACCTCATCCTGCCAATCCGTTCCTTTACCCAGTGTATTTATTTGTTCCTGTGTAAAGGGAAGAGGGTAGGATGTTCCGTTCAGGTCATTGTTCTCCTGACTTTCGGTATTGCTGTAAACAGCAAATTGTTTTGCATCCATCATTTTAAATTTTTTGGTTACCTGCTGGACTCCGGTATACGCATCGATATTAATTTTTGTTGCGTTGGTGCTTCCTCTTTTTGTCGTGATTAGAACAACCCCGTTTGCGCCGCGGCTGCCATAAATAGCTGTGGCGGAAGCATCTTTTAAGACATCGATTGATAAAATATCGCTTGGGTTGATATCACCACCACCGCCAGCGTAGCCATCAATTACGTATAAGGGCTCACTGCTTGAATTGATGGTGTTTGTGCCACGGATCCTTATAGAAAAAGCAGCTCCGGGCTCTGCGTGCTGCTGAGTCACCAGTACACCGCTTACCCGGCCTTCCAGTAATTGTTCCGTACTTATTACAGGAGTCTTAACCTGATCACTCACCTGCACCGATCCAACAGATCCGGTAACATCCTTCTTTCTAACAGTGCCATATCCGATTACAACAACTTCATCAAGCCCAATGGCCACCTCTTTTAACACAACATCTATCTGACTTAAACCATTTGAGGGAATTTCCTGGGTAGTCATCCCGATGAAGGAAAAGATCAGAGTGGCATCCTGAGGTACATTCTCAAGGGCATATTTACCTGACGCGTCAGTAATAACTCCGGTAGTTGTTCCCTTCACCTGAACAGTAACTCCTTGCATGGGGCTCCCGGATTCATTTGTAACAGTTCCGCTTATCTTTTGATGCTGAAGTACTGAAGAGAGAGGTTTTACATCACTGGGAGTGAGTATGATTTGCTTGTCATACACCAGATAATTAACTCCTGTTCCTTCAAAGAGAGAGGTAAGTATTTCAGATATCTTCTTATGTTCCATTGATATAGAGACTTCCCTGTCAACATCAATCAGTTTAGCATTGAAGAGGAAATAGAACTCGCTGTTATTTTGGATTTCCTCCAGAACATTAGCTACAGTGACATTATTTTTGTTAAGGGTTAGCCTGGTGTTTTGTGAATAAGTGTCACTGGCATACGCCTGTAATACTGTAATAAATAGAAGTAATAAAGTATTTCTCATAAAGTGAAAGATTTTACAGGAGCATAGTCTATTTAAACAGACTCCTGCACATATACGATATTTTTTCATAAATTTAGTTGATTTAGTGAATTAATACTATTGTTTTAACTTGCAATGTGAAAACTGCTGAATTATACGGAATGCACGGACATGCTTTCCGTATTTTTTGTTTTTGAGTGTTGTCATAGGCTTGGGTCATTTAGGTTAATAATAAGGTTATCAGTTTTTTCTATTGTAGTATATCTCGATCGTCCTTTTTTCGAAACTCCCATCCTGCTTCTTCTCCCTTTCAATATTTTTATAACTGATTGGTGCAGTAAATTGAAGAAGCTTGAGCACCTCTTCCAGAGTTTCATCCTTAAAGGTGCCGTAATAAATATAACTCGGCAGCAATTCATCTTTAACAACGATATTAACATTATACCAGCGGTTAATTTTGCGGATCACCTCCTCAAAAGGTTCATATTTGAATGTCAGTTTGCCATCTATCCAGGAAAGCTTTTCTGAACTATTTATTGACAGAACCTGACTTGAATCTGAAAGTGAATTATATATAAGTGATTCATTGGGGTTTAAAACTCCAATACTTATTAAGTGACTATTTGTTTTTTTAAATACCTCAACTTGTCCTCTTTCGAGAGTTACTTCAGTTGTCTTTTCATCATCATAGGCCATTACATTGAAAGAAGTTCCAAATACTTTAACATCAATATGCCCGGTTGAAACAATAAATGGTTTTTTATGATTTGAAATAACATTGAAATAAGCCTCACCCTTCAGTCTTACATCTCTGGTTTTACCACCAAACTGAGCTGGAAACTGCAGGGATGAACCTCCGTTCAGCCATCCCGTAGACCCATCCGGCAGACAAAAGGTTGTCCTTGTCCCTAATGGAGAATGAATTTCAGCGAAGGATTTATTATTTCTGAATGGATTATTCTGAAAGTATAAAAGCAAAGAAGCAATTAAGACTGGTAAAAATAAAATGGCCGCAATCCTTGTCAGATAAGTAATAAACCTGATCTTTGGACTGGTCTTATTTAAGGATTTTGCTTCCTCAATCTTGATTTTATGATGAATATTGTCAAGGATATGAGCCTCATTGTATCCTTTAATATCCTGATCAAAAGGTATTCCGTCCCAAAACTGAAGAGATTTTTCATATAATTCATTCTCCGGTTCGTACGTAGAAAACCATTGCTGAACAATGCATTTTTCCTCGTCAGAAATTCCCTCCAGATATCTCATTAATATCTGAATGTCAAAAGGTTCTTTGTTTTCTTTGTTTTTTTTCATAAAATTAACCTTACTTAACTTCACTTATAAATAATATCCAGCATGGAACCTTAGTTCCCAAAAGAATACTAATTTATAATCAGTCTAATTATGAAATAATTGATGAAATTGTTAAAGGACAACCTCTTCGGGATATTATTAGCCAAAGGAAGAATATAGAGACTATTATTTAAGAAACAACCATAAGAAAAGAACAGACAATATATGTCCGTCAGAGAGTGATTTTCTTAAGGAAGTTTTTGCCAGAGTCAGATAGTTCGCTACGGTCTTTTTTGAAATATTAAGTTTCTGAGCGATTTGTTCACAGGTCAGTTGATCATTTATTCTTAAAAGAAATATACTTTTTTGTCTGGGAGGCAATTCTTCGATAAGCAGGTTTGCATTTTCAATCAGGTTGTTGTATTCAATATCAAGGTTTGTGGAGTTGTCTTCTAGAACGAAGTCTTGCAGGGCTACTTCCAAATGCTTTTTATCGGATGCCCTCTTCCGGAGTTTTTTACAGGTTGCATTATAGGTCATCTTGAACAGGTAATTGCTGAAAACATAATATTCATTTATCTGGTCCCGGTACTTCCATAGATTTATAAATACTTCCTGAACGATATCTTCAGCTTCTCCTTTAATTTTCAGATAGCTTAATGCGAAATGGTAAACCTTTTTGTTGTATTTTTTAAAGATTTTATCAAAAGATAATACATCACCAACTTTCAGATTTTTAACAATTAGCTTATCTTCAGGATATGGGATCATAGTTTAACAAAGTGATATTATGTCAAATTTAGTATTTTTTGGGCAAACATTAGGTAATCCAACGCATAACATGGTTAGCCATCACCAGAAAGCCTTATATAATAAATAAGTTTCCCTGAAACCTCCTTTTTAAAGAACGGATCAGGGAAGACTTATATTACAATACTAATTCAGATTATTCAATTACTTCAAGTGGTGGAATGTTATTATCCGCACCTGCATACCCAATGTTTTGATTAATGACACCTTTTGTATTTGCAGTAATTACATCCTGCCGGACAGGCATCAGAACATGATAGTATAAATAGTATACTTCCCAAAGTTTTCATAATTTTATTTACCCTTTAGGACCCTTTAGTGATCATTTCGACCCCAGCTGGTTAAGCCTGACCTGACGTGACCGGTTGAAATAGTCATCAAGCAACTCAATGTTAAACTCCTTAACCATATCGTCAGCACTTACATCAGCTTTCTCACTTGTGATCATTACGGCACCTATTTTACCCGGATCGGTAATTGTTACCTCTTTCCCGTATTTCTTTTTAAGTTCAACAAGTTTCTCCCAGTTATGATCCAGATGCACAAGCTTGCGATCAAGGTTAATGGTTGCCACAGCATAATTGAAATAATTGGTAGAGGATGCTACTATTTCTCCAAGGGGGTCACGTATTTCAGAAGGTGCAGTAAGGAATCCGCAGGCGCATACAAAAAATGCTCTGCAGGAATATGCCCACTTGCTTTGTTCCAGCCCACCATGGTACATCGAAGAGAACAGGATAATGTCAGGCTTCAGAAGGGCATAGCGCTCACGTAATTCATCGAAGTTCAGGTCAAAGCAAATGACACATGCCACACGTCCAAAGTCGCATTGAAAAACCGGAGTTTCAGTTCCGGCTCTGATCTCTTTCATTTCATCGATGGTCGGAAAATTCTTATTGTAAATACCTTCAACTTTGCCTTCTCTATCCAATAATATTGATGAATTCCACCAGATTCCATTCTCTTCCCTCTTCATACCAAAAGCAATATAGCAGTGATTAGCTTTTGCTACAGATGAAAAATAATCTAAAATCTGGTTCTTTCGTACCTTATAATAATTGAACTGTTCCGTCGTAGTCAGTCCCCCCGGACGGTCGCATGCTTCCGTCAACAGAATAAGGTCCGGGTGATTTGGAAGTACCTTGCCCAACTCATCCTTCCAGTATTCCAGTATCTGATCAACCATTTTCTGTGGTTCAAGATTATTGCCAGGGTGCAGTCTTTCTCCACCACCACCGATAGTGGCTATAATTACTTTGTTACTTGCCTGTGCATCATTGTATTGAACAATTGACAGAATGAACAATAAATAAATGAAATAAATACTTTTCTTTTTCATTTTGATAATTCTTTAGATTTTACAAAGATCATTTTTCTTTTTAATAATCATAGTTATTTTCAAAGGGTTTATATCATAGTGACTTAGTAATTGCTGTTCCAAATCCTTAATATTATGATTAGTATCGACCAGTTCCTTCAGGTAAGGTCAGTGCTCATCCCTGATAGAGTCCGTTTTATTGGCAATATCAGCTTAAATTTATTTGCAAGCATTCGCAAGTGCAGATCCATGCCTGCTGGCAGACAAATATTTAAAACCCGACGCCTGCAAAAGTGGCAGAAGAAGAAAAATCTGGGTTCACTGCCAGATAAGGAGCAGCACCTGCCAGATTAATTAAAAATTGCCTGGGTTAAATTCATACCTCCACCAGTTCATACTTCATGTTTCCGAGCCCGATTTTTTCAGCGTGCTCCAGTCCTGACTGCCAGAAAGTATCGGGATGTGCAAGGCTGAATTTGTCTTCACCACTGAGGTCTCCATGAGTATGGTCAATGCGTATTTTGCTCCCAGGTAGTGCAGGCGCGGCCATCACCATATCGGCACAAGCCTTGTCGAGTGCTACAGGATCAAATGATGCTGCGATTCCGATATCCGGAACCAGTGGATAATCGTTGTATCCCCAGCAATCACAGTCAGGGGATATGTTCATCATGAAATTTATATGGAATGCCGGTTTGTCCTTAACAACGGCGTATGAGTATTCTGCAACTCTTTTGCAAACTTTTTCAGATGAGCTTTCCCAGACGACCCTGGCAGAATCATACTGACAAACGGCCACACATTGTCCGCATCCTACGCATTTGCTATAATCTATATGAGCTATTTTGTCGTCATCCACTGCAATCGCTTCCCAGGCACAAAATTTCTCACATACTTTACAGCCTGTGCAGTTAGGCTCATAAATTTCCGGTGAGGCTCCGGAATGGAGGTACAATTTTCCTCCAACGGAAGCACAGCCCATTCCCAGGTTTTTAAGGGCTCCGCCGAAGCCTGTCATCTCATGTCCCTTGAAGTGGTTCAGTGAGATAATGATGTCGGCTGCAGCAATTGCGCTTCCAATCTTTGCAGTCGTGGAGTATTCCATTTCGAGCGGTATTTCGGTAAAGTCGTTTCCCCTGAGGCCATCGCCGATTATTACAGGACAATCGGTAGCCATAGGATTGAACCCGTTCTCGAATGCCACTTCAAGGTGTGAAGGTGCATTGGACCGGCGTCCGGAATAGAGCGTATTGCAATCTGTAAGAAATGGTATTGCCTCCCTGGCCTTAAGCATTCTGACTATACGGGCAGCATAGTTTGGCCTCAGATAGGAGAGATTCCCGGGTTCTCCGAAATGAATTTTCAGAGCTACAATTTTATTTTGAAAGTCAATGCTGTCAATTCCTGCTTTTGTAACCAGGATATCCAGTTTTTTTAAAAGATTCTGAGATGGTTTTGCCCTTAGATTTGTAAAGTATACTTTCGACGATGACATGTTTCCCTGATAACTAAACAGATAATATTTTTGCTAATTCGACCATACTTTGATTAACATCTTTGTGCAGTTTAACGGCTCTTCTGAACGGGACAAGCGTAATTTCACCATTCATTATGCCAACCATAACACTCTTCTGGTCATCGATCAGCGCCTCCACTGCAGCATGGCCCAGACGGCTTGCATTTACCCTGTCGATAGCTGACGGGGATCCTCCACGTTGAAGGTGTCCGAGTACCGAGACCCTTATATCATAATCCTTGAAATCGCCCTTGACTTTTTCGGCTATTGCGAATGCACCACCCTCTACATCACCCTCTGCAACAATGATTATGTTGCTTGATTTCTTCCTGGAGTTACCGGTTTCTATCATAGCTTTAAGATTCCTGGATTCACCCTTGATTTCTGGAATTATGATAGCCTCGGCACCGGTTGCGATTCCGCTGTAAAGAGCAATAAATCCTGCTTCTGCACCCATAACTTCAACAAAAAACATCCTGTTGTGGGCGCTGGCAGTATCCCTGATCTTGTCGACAGCCTCCACCACCGTGTTCAAAGCTGTATCGTATCCTATTGTATAATCGGTGCCAAAAATATCATTGTCTATCGTCCCGGGAATTCCTACAAAGGGAATGTCATATTCTTCATTGAAAATTCTTGCCCCGGTAAACGATCCGTCGCCACCTATTACAACTACTCCGTCAATCTGTGCTTCCTTAAGATTTACATATGCCTTGGCCCTTCCTTCCGGGGTCCTGAACTCTTCACACCTGGCAGTTTTAAGAATTGTTCCGCCTCTCTGGATTATATCACTGACACTATGTGCCTGGAGAGGCTTAAAATTTGCAAATATCATGCCCTGGTAGCCATGGCGTATACCAATAACTTCAAGGCCATTATATATGGCGGTACGTGTAACGCCGCGGATAGCCGCATTCATACCAGGAGAATCACCTCCTGAAGTCAGCACGCCGATTTTTTTTATTTTTCCCATTAACTTCTGTTCTAAGATAAGTTGACAAATGTATTATATTTTATTTGCATTACAAATGACGGAACTTGCCAATTGTCAGATATTTGAAATAATATCACGGATTTTTTCAATCAACCATTTCGGAGTGGAAGTGGCACCACAGATCCCTACCGACCTCCTGCCTTTGAACCATGTTTTGTCAATTTCATCGGGCGATGAAACAAAGTGTGTATCAGGGTTGATGCTTTTACATACTGAATAAAGCATTCTGCCATTAGAGCTCTCTCTCCCGCTTACAAATATTATGGTTTCATGTTTTCCTGCGAATTGCTTAAGATGGGGCTCCCTGTTGGAAACCTGACCGCAAATTGTCCTGTTGACATTAAGCATGGTTTCCGGTGAGGGAATTCCATTCTCTTCCATTTTTTTTCTTATAATATCGGCGAAGGCATTATAATCTTTCAGTCCCATAGTAGTCTGAGCAAACAGATATACCGGACGGTTAATATCTATTTTATGAATATCGGAGGGCTTCGAAACCAGGATTCCCTCATTGTTTATCTGTCCCAGCAATCCTATTACCTCCGCATGTCCGGGTTTTCCGAAAATCACTATCTGTCCGTTCCTTTCCCTGGCGGCCAGCCATGTCTCCCTGATTCTTGACTGCAGCCGTTTAACAATGGGGCAGGTGGCTTCAATAATAAAGAGATTGTTTTTTGCGGCGGTGATATAGGTCTCAGGCGGTTCCCCATGAGCCCTGATGAGAACCTTGCAGTCTTTGAGCCTGCCGAACTGTTCATGATTAATCGATTCCAGTCCCAATGATGAGAGCCTTTCCACCTCTTTGTCATTATGAACAATCGGACCCAGGGAAAATACTTTTTCCCCGGCTGATAAAGATTTTTCGGCTATTTCCACAGCATTCTGAACTCCAAAGCAAAATCCGGAATGCTTATCGATCTCAACTTTCATTTTTCTTTTTTTCAATAATCCGGGCAATCCATGACATCTGTTCCTTCACCGTCATCCTGCTGTTATCAAGGATAATGGCATCATCAGCTCTTCTCAGAGGACTGATATCCCTGTTTTCATCTGCAATATCACGGGCAATTATATTCCTTTTTATCTCATCAAATTCAGCGTGTATGCCCTTGCCTTTCAATTCATCGTATCTTCTCTTTGCCCTGATGTCGACTGCAGCGGTCATGAAAATTTTGATTTCCGCATCGGGAAAAACTACAGTTCCTATATCGCGTCCGTCCATAACAATTCCCTTAAATGCCCCTATTTCACGCTGTAACTCCACCATCCTTGTACGAACTTCATGTATCTGGCTCACCTTGCTTACATATGCTGAAACCTCCATGTCACGTATCTCCTTTTCAACATTTCCGGAATTCAGAAAAGTTTCATACTCGCCATGGTCAGGATTATAAACTAAATCAATATGGATATCTTCAAGCCCGGCAACGACAGCATCAATATTTATACCAAGTGGTCCGGCAATTTTCCGTTGGAGGCAGTAAAGCGTTACAGCCCTGTACATTGCTCCACTGTCAATGTATATATAGTTCATCATCCTGGCTATTGATTTTGCAAATGTGCTTTTGCCGCATGATGAATACCCGTCGATTGCGATTACAAGTTGTTTTTCCATAGTTTTCTCAGAGTTACAATGTGGCCTCAACCACTCATTTCCTGCTCTTTTCCGCACCTTGCCCCAGCTAACGGAGATCCCCGTGCAATTTATTTGTTCCGCCCCTGTAAATCCGTCACAAACAGGCTTACCCTCTCCGGGAGGGATCAGGAAAACCAGGGAGTTCAACTTTCTGCAAAGTTTACAAATAAACTGCTACATATCAAGCAAAGTTTAATTACGGAACTTTTTATATATGTTACCTGTCTTCAAAATTACCGTCAGATGTGTTGATGACCCTGCAAGATGGTAGGTAGCCCTTCCCAGTTCAATATTCAGCAGCGATGAGTTTATACCGAAACCCCATGAGAAACCTACTGTCGAAACCCTTGAGTCGACCTCCAGCTCTTTTCTTCTCTGATAATTGTATCCGGCACAAAAGTAGAAGTTCTTATGGGGTATCAGTTCTGCGCCCAGAATGAGATGTCTCATCATGTTTTCCAGGAATTCTGATTTCCCGGATGCAGCTGTTCCGGAGGTGTTATCCGGCAGATATTCATGGGTGAGGTCATATTTCTCAAGATGTCTGACTGTCAGAGAGAACCGGAAGGGCGCGTAAGCAAGCTTCTGGGAAATACCGGCCTGAATTTCAAAAGGCAGCCTCTCATGCGCTTCTCCGGCATATGTTGTGACCTGGTATCCAATATTTTTAATTGCCAGTCCGGCTGAAAAAAGATTGGGGTGATTGTGCCAGGCAGCCCCTATATCGAAAGCAAATCCATATGAAGAGTACCTCTCAAGGTAAGATAAAACGGGCTTGAGATTAACTCCTATTGAGAGGAGAGAATCAATGTTGCGACTGTAAATAACCGAAAAGGCATATTCAGATGCCCTGAATGATCCGGTTATAACACCGGAGATATCTGTTTCGGTGAAGGTTCCGTAATTGAGGTATGTCAGCCCGGCGGCAAAGTTACCTTTTCCTCCGAAAGACTCTGAATAGAGTGCCATTCCATAGTTGATTCCGGCGAAATAATTTGCATAATTAAGGGCAAGCGATTTACTCATTTCCTTACTCAGAAGGGCAGGATTATGATAAGCCATATTCAGATCAGGCAATTGCAGAGAGACGTTGGAACCTCCCATCGCTGCAATGTGACCAGAATGTGTGAGGTTAAGAAATTCATAAACATTATCCCCTCCGGTCTGCGGGAAGGAAGGTACCATTATTATGAAGAAAATTAGAATATTCAGAACCTTTTTTACCATACATGTCAATCAGGGTTAAAGATAGCATGAATTATCAAAATGGTTTATATGTATGTCACTATTGGTGTGGCTGCCTTTTGGGAAGAATTTATGCAGTTTTCCCGGTGAGTGTCATGGCTTCGCCCACACTCTTTATCTTGCCATTCATCTGGGCCATCAGTATTCCCGCGATAACGATCATCATGCCGGAGATATTCTGGAAGGTCAGTCTCTCACCAATGAGGATGAAAGAAAAAAGAGCTGTGAAAACCGGAATGAAATTGGTAAAGACATTAGCTTTAAGGATTCCAATTTTTGCAACAGAGTAGGCAAACAGAATAAAAGCACCGCAGGATGCAAAGCCAGCCAGGGCAAGTATGGGCCAGAACATTTCAGCCGTAAATCTGATGTGCAAAAAGCTGTTAAGATCAGATATCAGAAAGACGGGAAGAAAAAGCAATGCTCCAATAAGATTCTGCACACTCACAATATATACCGGAGAATATTTCCCTACGAGGCGGCTTAATGTAAGATTATAACCTACTGCTGACATGACGGCCAGTACGAGAAGCGCCAGTCCCTTCAGATTATATGAAATTGATCCGTCACTGTTAAGCAGGAAAATGAGAACCCCAATGAACGAAAGAATGATACCTGCATAATTTACAGGTCTCATCTTTTCCCTGAAAATCAGCCAGGCTCCGATTGTTGCAAATACAGGTATAGTGGAAATAAGCACAGAGCATACTGTCGCCGAGACAAATGTGAGTCCGAAACTTTCACCTAGAAAATATAAAAAGGGTTCAAATAGTGCCAGTATTAAGAAAAGTTTGAAATCTCCTTTCCTGATTTTCAAAAAACCTTTCGCGAGCAGGAGATATACCGTCAGAAATATTACAGAGGAAAACAGCCTTAAAAAGACTATCGTTACAGGCAGGAATGTCTTGTTCGCAATCTTGAACCATAGGTAGGAGACAGCCCAGAAGATCATCGAGAGTACCAGAGCACCATATATCCTTACTTTGCTATTCAATGTTTTATATGCTAATTACAACCTGATTAAGGCGTGGCGAATTTAATTTTAATATTTCATTTTTATCTTCAGCCTTAAAAAAAACTTTTCAACGGGAATCCTCCAGATTATAAATAGTTCGAACATATAGATTATTTTTAAGTGCGGATATAAATAATAATCACTAATATAAGAAGTTAGGAGAAGCATTAATTTCGAACTGAAAATTGAGAGAAAATTTTCAGATTTGATTGTGAATCATAAATTATTATATTTGCCGCCTTAAAGGTTAAAAAGACAGGATGCTGGATCCATTAATCAATTTAAGATAAGTTATATAACTAATAAATAAATTTAGATGAAAATCTTGGTTTGTATCAGTAATGTTCCAGACACTACGACAAAAATTAAATTTGCCGAAGGAAATACTTCGATCGACATCACCGGGATTCAGTGGGTAATTAATCCCTGGGATGAGTTATCTCTCACCCGTGCCCTTGAATTAAAGGACGATGCATCAACAGGAGTAAAGAGTGTCACAGTGGTACATGTGGGTATGGCAGCTTCAGAACCCACAATACGTAAGGCACTGGCCATTGGAGCCGATGATGCGGTAAGGGTTAATGCTGATTCCTCTGATGCATACTACGTTGCTGCCCAGATTGCTGAGGTCGTGCGGAAGGATCAGTTTGATCTTGTTATGTGCGGCATTGAATCGAGCGACTTTAACGGCTCCCTTGTTGGAGGAATGATCGCTGAATTCCTGGGAATACCTTCCGTATCAGCTGTTTCGGATATTAAGATTGACAATGTACAGCCTGTTATGACTCGCGAGATTGACGGAGGGAAGGAAGTAATTTCCGTACCCGGACCGGTAGTGGCAGTGGTTCAGAAAGGGATAGCCAAGGAACCCAGGATAGCTGCCATGAGGGGCATCATGATGGCAAGGACGAAACCTGTAAAAATAATCGAACCTGTTCCCGTAGAACCTCTTACACAGGTGGTCTCATTTGAAAAGCCCGCGCCGCGTACTGCCTGCAAATACATTGATGCTGAAAATCCGGCCCAGCTTATCGACCTTCTCCAGAACGAGGCAAAGGTTATCTGAGAATAAATTTATAAACAGAAAATCATTACGATATGTCAGTATTAGTATACACAGAAAACTGGGACGGAAAATTCAAGAAACTATCCTTTGAACTTGTGTCCTATGCAGCCGGCGTCGCCAGGATGACCGGTACAGGCGTAACCGCAGTATCAATTGGCAATGTGGAAGAGGCTGAACTGAAGAAGCTTGGCAATTATGGTGCCGGCAAGGTCATATCTGTCAGCAGCGATCTGTTATCTGTGCTTGACAGCCAGGCATATGCAAGTGTAATTTCAGGGATGGCGGTCAAAGAAGGTGCCACTGTAATTATAATTTCAAATAATAATACGGGCAAAGCCATTGCCCCCCGGTTATCGGTCAGGTTAAAAGCCGGCGTTGGTTCAGGAGTCAGCAGGCTTCCATTAAGTCTTGATCCTTTTACTGTCTATAAGAGAACTTATTCCGGTAATGCATTTGCCCATTTGGTTATTAAGTCTGATGTCAAAATCCTGACGCTTGCCCAGAATTCATTTGATCCAGTAGAAACACCAGGCAATTCATGCATTATTGAAAATGCAAGTGCAACTCTTGATGGAGTTGTTATTAAAACAGAGGTGAGAGATATCCAGAAACAGACAGGTAAAATTCTGCTCACGGATGCAGATATAGTTGTATCTGGCGGGAGGGGAATGAAGTCGCCTGACAACTGGGGCCCCCTTGTTGAGCTTGCTTCACTGCTTAACGGTGCAACAGCGTGTTCGAGACCGGTTTCCGATGAAGGATGGAGACCCCATGAGGAGCATACCGGCCAGACAGGAAAAATAATCGCTCCAAACCTCTATATTGCAGTTGGAATATCAGGAGCCACACAGCATCTTGCAGGTATCAGTTCATCAAAATATATCGTTGCCATCAATACGGATAAGGATGCTCCGATATTTGAAGCTGCCCAGTATGGAATTGTGGGTGACGCAATGAAAGTCCTTCCAAAACTTGTTGAAGCAGTAAAAGAATTAAAGAAATAAAAATTTTCACCTGTAAGACGCGAAGGCGCTTTGGCAGCGGAATAACAATTGAGGGAGGATCGTGACCTGATGTGCAGTAGGTGAATAAAGAAGTCAGATAATAAAAAGCTTTTAAGATGGTTAATCCCGTTTGGAAGGTCCGGATAGCAGGCTATCTCATGCCGGAAGGAAAAGATTTGGATTATTTTATAAAATTTTATGTAGAACATATTGAAGATGGAATTCGCAGATATGTTAAATACAAAATAACTCTTTGCGCCTTAGCGCCCTGGGGGCAATAAAAATAAAAGTTAAAAAGCAAAAGATATGATTAAACAGATTGTTTTTGCAGTTACACTTTTAATTACAATAGGAGTATTTGCCTATACCATTAACAGGCTCATAAGTTTTTTCAGATTTACCAGACCCGCATTTCCTGTCAGGGACTTTGGCAAAAGAATGAAAGTTATGCTTTCCGTTGCCTTTGGTCAGACCAAAATATTCAGAAGGCCGGTTATCGGACTTTTCCATGCACTTGTATTTTGGGGATTTTGCGTTATCCTTTTCGGGAGCCTTGAAATGGTAATCGATGGATTGACAGGTTCCGAAAAGGTATTGAAATTTCTCGGGCCTCTTCATAAAATAATAATGGCATCGGGAGATATATTTGCCCTTCTTGTCGGCATTTCGATAATTATTTTTCTTGCCCGGAGGCTTTTTTTCCATATCCGGCGATTCGAAGGGATCGAGATGAAGAAGATATCGCACATCGATGCCAATATTGCTCTTTCAATAATTCTCCTTCTCATGGTCTCCCTGCTAGCCATGAACCTTGGGTATATTGAATACAAGTCTCTTACCGGAGAACCTGTAATCGGAGTTTATCCGGTTTCAGCATTCCTGGCAGGACTGATCGGCGGCACTTCAGCTGACAATTTCAGGCTTGTCTACGAGGTATCCTGGTGGACCCACATCCTTTTGATCTTCCTCTTTGCCAACATTCTTCCCTATTCCAAGCATTTTCATGTTTTCATGTCTGTACCCAATGTATTTCTTTCACGCCTGGATCCTCTGGGGAAGCTTCCCAACATGGACAGTATCACAAGGGAGGTTAAGCTGATGCTCGATCCCTCCACAGCTTTTAGTCCGGCTGCTACTGATACCCCGCCGGAAAGGTTCGGTGTGAAGGATGCGGAAGATGCCTCATGGAAGAATTATTTTGATTCTCTTGCCTGTACACAGTGCGGGCGCTGTACCTCGGTGTGCCCGGCTAATATTACCGGCAAAAGGCTGTCCCCCAGAAAGATCATGATGGATCTGCGTGCCAGGATGAAAGAAAAAGGCCCCCTTATGGTTAAAAATGGGAGGGATTTTAATGACAACAGGTCGCTTCTGAGGGATTATATTTCCGAAGAGGAGATATGGGCCTGCACCACATGCAATGCCTGTGCGCAGGAGTGTCCCATAAATATCAATCATCCAACTCTTATAATCGATATTCGAAGATACCTGGTAATGGAGGAAGCTTCTGCGCCCGGAGAGTTAAAAGCTGTTTTCAACAATATTGAGAACAACGGCGCTCCCTGGCAGTTCTCAGCGGAAGACAGGCTTCTCTGGGCCAAAGATCTTGAAATGAATATTAACTGATCTCTGTATCACCCTGTATACGCTCTGTGATCTTGGTGAAACAAAGAAATATAATGTAATATTGAATATGGAAACCAGGAAAATTGAAGTACCGGTTATGGCAGACCTCTTTGCAAGGGGAGAGAATCCTGAATACCTTTTCTGGGTAGGATGTGCAGGAGCTTTTGATGACAGGTACCGGAAGGTTGTGAGGGCTTTCACAAAAATACTCACTTATCTTGAGGTGAGCTATGCAGTTCTGGGAAAGGAAGAGACCTGTACCGGTGACCCTGCAAGGAGGGCCGGGAATGAAATGCTTTACCAGATGCAGGCTTTGCAGGTAATTGAACTTTTTAAATTGTATGGGGTAAAAAAGATAATTACAATCTGCCCTCATTGTTTCAATATTTTCAAGAATGAATATCCTGATCTTGGTGGAAATTATGAGGTAAATCACTATCTCCGGTTTTTGAACAGCCAGGTGGAAGCTGGCAGACTTACACTGGATCAGGCATCTCTGGGCAATATTAACATTACCTATCATGATCCGTGTTACCTTGGAAGGGCAAACAGCATCTACAATGAACCGCGCACTCTGCTGTCGAAACTTACCCCCAATCTGGTCGAGATGGAAAGGAACAGGAGTTTTGCATTATGTTGCGGAGCAGGAGGAGCCCAGATGTTCAAGGAGGCTGAGAAAGGGGATAAGGAAGTATTTATTGAAAGAACCGAGGATGCGCTGAAGACCGATGCCAGTGTTGTAGCTACGGCTTGTCCTTTTTGTATGACAATGATAACTGACGGCCTTAAGTACAAAAACAGGGAGGCTGATATCAGGAATCTTGATATTGCCGAGCTGATAGCACAATCACTAAAATTATAAAAAAATTCTAACAATAAACTCAAAAAATGGAAAACAGTAAACTCTTGAAAAGCGGTGAATTTCTTGTACATGAAGTTGAATCAAAAGACATTTTCATTCCTGAGGAATTCGATGAGGAGCAGAAAATGATCGCCCAGACATGCAGCGACTTCCTTGAGGCAGAAGTGTACCCAAATCTGGAAAAGGTTGAAAAAAGCGACAGGGAGCTGATGAAAAGCATGTTGAAGAAATCAGGGGAACTTGGCCTGATGGGGATTTCAATACCTGAAGAGTTCGGCGGATTCGGACAGTCATTCGTGTCGCAGATGCTTGTTGCTGAAACTACAGGGGCAGGTTATTCATTTTCGGTAGCTTATATGGCACACTGTGGAATTGGCACACTTCCTATAATGTATTATGGAAATAAAGATCAGAGAGAGCGTTATGTTACAAAGCTGGCAACAGGAGAATTACTGGGGGCTTACTGTCTTACAGAACCTGGTGCAGGAAGTGATGCGAACTCAGGGAAAACAAACGCAAAGCTCAGTGAAGACGGAAAGCATTATATTCTGAACGGACAAAAGATGTGGATTACAAATGCGGGATTCGCTGATACCCTTGTCGTTTTTGCCAAGATCGACTCCGACAGGGTGCTGAGTGCCTTTATTGTTGAAAGCAAATACCCCGGTGTTGTTATTGGTCCGGATGAACATAAAATGGGTATTAAGGGATCGTCCACTGCTCAGATATATTTCAATGACGTTAAGGTTCCTGTTGAGAACCTTCTTGGAAAGAGGGGGGAGGGTTTCAGAATAGCTCTTAGCATATTGCATATGGGCAGGCTAAAGCTTGGCGCCAATGTTATTGGTGCGGCCAAAAAGACGATTAACGATACCGTAAGATATGCCAATGAAAGAAAGCAATTCGGAGTAGTTATATCGACTTTCGGAGCATTAAAACATAAAATGGCAGAACAGGTTATTCGTCTCTTCGCCTCAGAATCTGCTGTTTACAGGGTGAGCAGCGATGTTGACAGCCTGATGAAGAAGCTCACGGTCGACTGCGGTGATTATGGCAGAGCTGCAATAGAGGCTATCAGTCACTATGCCGTTGAAGCTGCTATCCTGAAGGTTGTGGGCTCGGAGATGCTCGATTACGTTGCTGATGAGGCAGTGCAGATACATGGTGGTATGGGATATTCGGCAGAGATGGCAGTGGAGAGAGGTTACCGTGATTCAAGGATCAACAGGATATTCGAGGGAACCAATGAGATTAACCGTCTTCTGGTCGTGGATACTGCCATGAAACGTGCCATGAAGGGTGAATTTGACCTGTACGGGGCGGCTGAAAATCTTTATTCAGGGCTGAATAGCATTAGCGACGGCAAAACATCCGGTGAAAGCTATTTTCAGGAAAAGATCAGGTATGTCAGGAACTTCAAGAAGGTAATACTCCTTTGTATTCACGGTGCAACAAAGCGGTTTGAAAAGGGACTTATCCATGAGCAGGAAGTTCTCAACAATATTGCCGAGATGATGATGGAGACGTATGTCTCGGAATCCCTTGCGCTGAGAGTTGAAAAGCTTGGCACTTTAAGGGGTGATATATCCCTCTACAAAGATATGCTTGACGTTAACCTGTTCGATACTGCAAATATTGTCAGGAAATCCAGCACTCGAGGCAATCAGTACCTTCTGCACATCCGAGTCATGCCCTTCCCTTACGAAGGCTATTGAAAATCTGACGAGAGTGGAATGTGTCAATGTAAAGGATGCAAGAAGGCGGATTGCCGATAAGCTTATTGAGGATAATGGTTATAAATTCTGATTTTCAGACTACTAATAAAAGGACAGGGACGTTGCGAGCAACGTCCCTGTCCTTTTTTAGCGAAATTTATATCATCACTGCAAAGTGATAAAAATCAATTTTCTATATGATATAGAGCATGGCCCGAATACCGAATTTTATTAATGACAAGAAATTATTAATCAGTAAAATCAGATATATTTGTGAATTAATTAACAACCTTATAAAATGAATCAGAGATTAAATATGTTAAAACAGTTACTGGCTGCAATTATCGTTATTGCAGCAATAGGAGGACTTGCGTCATGTGAAAAGTATACCTATATGCCGGAGGTCATAAACCCTGTAGATTCGGTCCATTTTCGCGACTGAGATTCAACCCATATTTAACGCAAATTGTACTACCTGCCATGGAGCCATTAGAGCTCCTGATCTGAGGGAAGGTCACTCCTATAATGCATTGACTGAAGGAGGTTATGTTAACCAGCCGGGTGAGACAAGTGTTCTCTATGTGAGAATTACCAGTTCTGATCATATTTCCAGAACAACGGACGTGGAAAAACAGAAAATTCTCATCTGGATCAACCAGGGAGCTACAAAATAATTAAAAATAAATAAACCAGATAAAGCTTATTACCATGAAAAAGATTTTTATCATCTTCATTTTATCACTTTTCCTATCCCCGATTTTCGCGCAGGAAGAATCGCAGTCACAGGAGAAATCTGCCCCGGTTCGATTTACATTCTCAGCAGCAACCCTGATTGATAACCCAACAATAGCCACCCCTTATAAAGGTGGCCTGGAGATGCAGATACAACACAGATTCAGCCTTATAAAAAATATTTCTGATCTTTACGGAATATATGGTTCTGCAAATACAAGGATTGGACTTAATTATGGAATTACCGACAGGTTAATGGTTGGCGCTGGTACTTCAAAGGATTACAAGCTTCAGGATATTAACTGGAAATACGCTATCCTTCAGCAGAATGAGGATAACAGTATGCCGGTTTCCCTGTCATATTACGGTAACTTTGTGATAGATGCAAGAAATGAGGATGCTTTCGGCCCTTCAACTGATTTCAAACAGATTCACCGACTCTCTTATTTTACACAGCTGATTCTTGCAAGGAAATTCAATGAGAAGATCTCTGCTCAGATTGCTCCGTCGCTTATATACATGAATACGGTAAAAAGATATTCTGATGAGGTTGGGTACAAGAATGTGAACTTGGGTCTGCATGCAGGCGCCCGAGCCAATCTTTTTGGAAACCATTCGCTCATGGTTGAGTATGACCAGCTGCTCACAAAACAGGATACCGGTGATGAGCTGTCTCAGCCAAAGCCAAATCTTGCTTTTGGTTGGGAAATTAATACCGCAACACACACTTTCCAGGTGTTTGCCACCAACTATAATTTAATTATACCTCAGTACAATTTGCTCTATAATACAAAATCCTCCGGAGGTGACTACATGTTTGGATTTAATATAACAGTAAGATTCTAATAAATACCCGGGATCACTGATGAAGATTTTCAGATTCCTGATCATATCTTTATTATACTTAATCTGTAATACTTCTGCATTAAAAGCAGGAGTATTCAGTTTTAGGAAGATTGATCAGAGCAATACCGATACCGAAACCGATACATCAACCTATGTATCTCCCTTTCATGATGATAATGAACGTTGCCTGAAGTGTCATGGTCAGGCAACCTATGAATATAGAAATGATAACCTCGGGAGAAATGTTAAGGCACTGATGTGCTCTGAGAGGATAGTAAACAGGGAGGAATTCTATCGTTCAAACCACAAAAGTTTCAGTTGTACGGATTGTCACTGATGAGCAATATACCACCTTCCCTCACCCGGGGGAGCTAAGGATGGAGCAGAAATTCACCTGTCTTGACTGCCACGGAGGAGATGAGAAATTTGCTCAGTATCACTTTGAAGAGATAGATAATGAATACAAGGAGAGCATTCACTATAAGCTTGAGCCGGAAGGCTTTTCATGCTGGAAATGTCATAACCCGCACACCTACAGGATAAGCGTCAGGAATAAAGACAATCTGAAAGAGACCATTGCCTATGACAATGCTATCTGTCTGAACTGCCATTCCGACTTTGGCCGTTTCCAGCTGCTTACCGACCGTGCAGAGATTAATCTGATTAAGAAGCATGACTGGCTGCCAAACCAGGCCGCCCACTTTGCAAATGTAAGGTGTATCGAATGCCATACAAAGATCAATAATGACATCCCTGTGTCGCATCTTATCAGACCTAAATCTGAAGCTGTCAAGAGATGTAATGAATGCCATTCACAGAATTCAATTCTGATGGCATCGCTCTATAAATTTGAATCAAAGGCACAACGTAAGGACGGATTCTTTAATGGCATAATTTTAAATGAATCCTATGTGATCGGAGCCAACCGGAATGAATATCTGAATCTCCTGAGTCTTGTCATCCTTGTTGGCGTACTTGGAGTAATAGCTATTCATATCATATTCAGGATCAGAAAGAATAATAAAACCATTTAAAGAGGATAACTATGTATCTCTATGCAAAATGGATAAGAATATGGCATTTAATAAATGCCCTGATGTTTATTATCCTGATTATTACAGGTCTGAGCATGCAATATACCGATAAGGATCATGTTACGTATGTGGTGGGATTTGCCATGGCAGTAAAATGGCATAATTTCGCCGCCCTGGCGCTCACCCTGAATTATATTGTGTTCGTTACAGGGAATATCTTAACAAGTAATGGGAGATATTACAGAATTAAAAAGAAGAATTTCCTTAAAGATCTTATGAAACAGTTGAAGTATTATTCGTTCGGAATGTTCAGGGGAGAAAAGCATCCGTTTCCAGTTACTGAGAAGCGGAAATTTAATCCGCTTCAGAAAGTTACATATGTCCTTGCGATGTACCTTGCCATGCCCCTGCTGATCATTTCAGGCGTAGGTCTGCTGTTCCCTGAGATCACAATAAGGAGTTTTCTCGGAGTAAGCGGTCTTGTGCCGACCGATATTCTGCATATAACTATGGGTTTTTTCCTTTCTATTTTCATGATTATTCATATTTATACATGTACTCTCGGCGCAAAGCCGACATCGCTGTTCTGGGGTATGATTTCCGGATATCACCATTCTGAGGAGCATTAGAATTAAAGAGAAAGAAGATGAAGAAAATAGCTGAAAATGATAGCGATATGTCATCCAGGCGCAATTTCCTGAAGAAGGTGGGAGCCGGTGTTGGTGCCATATCAATAAGTGGAATTGCAGGTGCTGCTGTCATGAAGAGCAGTGAGAATGAAAAGTCAGGGAAGATGGTGAAACTGCTTTCCCCCGACGGAAAACTTGTTGAGGTGGACCAGGATGATATTAAGCCAGCCAAAGAGATTACTGGAAGAGGTAAAGGAGGCTGCAAGGGCCGGGTTGCCTAACCGGAAGTTCACTATGGTGATTGACCTTGCACGTTGCAAGAATGCAAGAAAATGTGTTGAAGCATGTCAGGAAGGCCATCTGCTTCCAAAAGATCATGAGTGGATGAAGCTCTATCTGCTTCAGGATGATATCGAAACATCGAAATACTGGTTTCCAAGGCCCTGCTTTCACTGCGATAAACCCATGTGTGTCAGCGTCTGCCCGGTGGGGGCCACATATAAACGTCCGGATGGGATAGTTCTAATCGATAACCAGCGGTGCATAGGATGCAAATTCTGCATGACTGGTTGTCCGTTTTCAGCAAGAGTCTTTAACTGGAAGGATCCTGAAGTTAAAGTTCCCGCCAGGTCATGTTTATGATCCGGAGACCAACATACCGGCAACAGAAGGCACAGTAGGTAAATGCGTATTCTGTGCAGATAACCTGAGAAAAGGCGAATTACCCCGCTGTGTTCAGGCATGTCCGATGGGAGTCATCTTCTTTGGAGATATTCTTGAGGATACAGTTACTAACGGTGCTGAGACATTCAGGTTCAGCAAACTCATGAACGACAGGGCCGGCTACCGTTACAGGGAAGAGCTGGGAACACTTCCGAGTGTATACTATCTGCCCCCTACGCAACGTATGTTCCCTGTGGAAAGCGGGCTTGAAGATGCTGATGAAGCGATTAAAGACAGGTATAAGAATGCCGGACCACGGTAATTTATAAAATCTAATCGGGGATAAAATGAAAGCAGATAAAAAACTTATCACAGGATCTGACACCGGAAATTGAGAAAACCAGCATAAGATGGTATATAACCTTTTTTATTTTTCTCTCTTTTTTCGCTATTGGAATTTATGGGCTTATCCAGCAAATCGATAAAGGTCATATTGTTACAGGCATGCGCGATAATGTGGTCTGGGGCTTTTACATTGTGAACTTTATATTCTTTATGGGATTGAGCTATTCGGGAGCCTTGATATCGGGAGTCCTGCATCTTTTTCATACCGGATGGAGAAAACCTGTCATCAGAATGGCGGAGTTAATCACAATCATCTCACTTATCATTGGCCCATTCTTCATCTTCTTCTGCATAGGCAGACTTGACAGGCTCTATTTCCTCTTCATACATGCCAGGATACAGTCACCAATAACGTGGGACGTAATAGCAATTTGTACCGACCTTGTAGGATGTTTTATATATCTGTATCTTTCATTCATTGAAGATTTTGCCATTCTGCGCGACTATCCTGACCTTAAAGTTGCACCTTGGAAAAAGAAGCTCT
This sequence comes from uncultured Bacteroidales bacterium, assembly GCA_963789465.1. Classification (GTDB taxonomy): domain Bacteria; phylum Bacteroidota; class Bacteroidia; order Bacteroidales; family VadinHA17; genus LD21. The sequence goes on along the minus strand of CAWBLL010000008.1, from coordinate 7,728 downwards.
ATAAAATTCTTTCCCTTGGATTCAGCGGAACAGAAGCTCAGCACAAAATCCTTTCAAACGCACGGACAGTAATGGCATCAATGATCATTGCAATCGCTATTATTGTTTATTCTGTACTTGCATGGATCTTTGGCGTTACATTGCAGCCGGGATGGCATTCCACCATCTTTGGACCCTATTTCGTTATTGCAGCTGTCTTTTCAGGTACCGGATTGCTCATTATTCTTATGTATATTTTCAGAAAGGTTTATCACCTTGAGGAGTACATTACAAAGCGTCATTTCGTCAATGTCGGAGTTCTGCTGACTGTTATTGCAGCTTTTTACGGGTATTTTACATTCAGTGACTATCTGACAAAATGGTACGGATCAATCAAGATGGATTCAATTCTGATTGACAAGTTGTTCACGGATTATTATTCGCTCTTCATTTTTGCCAACTACATTGGTATACTTCTGCCTTGCATAATTATTGCATTTCCAAGGTTCAGGTCAATACCGAGTATTACAGTGGCAGCAGTAATTGCTGTAACAGCTCTCTGGGTAAACCGTTATATCATTGTTATACCTACCCTTGAAACGCCCTTCCTGCCTATCCAGGATATCAGGCCCGACTGGATAAAATATACACCGACATGGGTTGAATGGTCACTGACCCTGGCCGGGGTTTCGGTCTTTGCCATGCTGTTTATGCTGATCTCAAAGATTGCTCCCATTATATCCATCTCCGAAATGCAGGAGAAGGATAAGAATGAAATTATGAATTAACTCATAAATCATGATTAAATGAAAGCAAAATCAATATACACCATCCTGTTTTTATTATTGCTTCCGGTATTTTCCCTGGAGCTTCATTCACAGGATGCAACAATGATAAGTCCCTACCTTACTTTTCAATATTTCATGAACACCGAAGGCGGTCGCTATTTGCAGACCATACTGACTTATTCACATAACCGGATGGAATTGCCCTTACCAGGCATGGAAATAGCATTTTATTCAGATGGTGGTCAGAAGGTTTTACTTGCAAAAAGCACAACCGACAGTAAAGGTATTGCGAAGTTTGATCTGGGAAATGAAATCAGGCTTGGGAAGGATGCTTCCGGCATGTGGGCCTTCAGTGCTGAATTTGCCGGCAATGACACTATTGAGAAAGGTGTATCTGAGATTTCCGTAAGGGATATGAGACTTGATCTTAACCTTACGGAAGCTGACAGTATAAAAACAATTACAGCCACTGCCACAACAACCGAAGGTGGTAATGAAAAGCCCGTTGCAGGAGAGACTGTGATTGTTTATGTTCCAAGAATGTTCAGTCTTCTTCCTGTAGGAGAGATTAATCTTGATGATAAGGGTACCGGTAGTATTGAGTTCCCATCCGATCTCCCGGGAGATAAGGATGGCAAACTGGTGATACTGGCCAGGATAGAGGAAAATGAGATATACGGGAATGTGGAAAAACGAGAAACAGTAAAATGGGGGCTCCCGACAGATTATTCAGTGCCGGTCACGCACAGGGCACTTTGGACTAAAATTGCGCCAAGATGGATGATTTATACATTATCTGTATTGCTGGCAGGAGTCTGGGGGCATTACCTCTTTGCTATAATCAGCCTTATAAGAATTAAGATTGACGCAGACAGGAAGAAGGCGAAGGAAGAATTCAGAATATAAGTTTATCTCTTACAGAATATTTTTAGCTTATTCACTAATTTAAAGCAGATGAATAAAAATTGCATGATAATTGTATTACTATTATTAACTAAACCCATATAAAGATGAAAACATTGAAACTTATTTTTACGGGAGCTGCAGTACTTATGTTGAGTGCTTCATTGGTTGCTCAGCCCAAACCATGGGTGGTACCTGCCAATTTTAAATCGATGAAGAATCCTGTTGCAAAAGGAGACGCAAGCAATAAGGCAGGGAAGACCCTGTTTGACAAAAATTGTGCATCATGTCATGGCAAAGCAGGTCTTGGTGATGGTGTAAAAGCCAGGGCACTCAAAACATTTCCTGGCGATTTTTCCAAAGCTGATTTTCAGGGTCAGACTGATGGGGAGCATTTCTATAAAACAAAGACAGGAAGAGGTGAAATGCCCAAGTATGAAGGAAAAATGTCAGATGATGATATCTGGAATTTAGTCAATTATATGAGGACCTTCAAGAAATAAAAAACATTCTTAAGTCCGGAAAAAAAGAGGCTGTCCCATAACAAAAATGGGTCAGCCTTTATTTTTTAAGCTATTCTTCTCAAATGGAGGCCTTACTAAGCTCTTCATAGAGGTTTTAGTGAAAGCAATTGAGGTCTCATATGTGACCTTCATTCTGAGCTAGATTGCGTGCTATTGCTGATAAGCATGTCTCAATCATTTAATCAGTCGGTGGTAGTAGCAGCATTGAAGGATTTGTAAAAAAAGAGAGGCTGTCCCTTTTGAGACAGCCTCTCTATTGTGAGTGAACTTATTATTATTTGGTAGGATAACCCAGAACGACCATCTCCTGAATTGAGTTATTAAGCAGAGCTTTAATATAGCCAGGGTTATGAACACCCAGGCTCTTATCCTGAGTAACAGCATCATAGTTCAGGTAAGCAAGAACAGCATTTGCATTGTATGTACCTTTAGCAGCAAGTGCAGAAGCGGGATCATAAATTCCGGCAGCTGTAAGCTGACTTCTGAGAGTATCGAGTTTGGCTGAAACCAAAGCCTGCAGTGCTGTAAAGTTTGTTGCAAGTGATGTAGCATCAGCATGACAGGTCAGACAACCTTTGTTGTTCAGAGTTTCAGGTCCGCCATGGGCGCTGTATGTCATGCCCATATTGTGTCCGCCGGCCATATAACCGTATGGTGTTGCCATATGGCAGGTTATACATCCATTATCTCCTGTGTGAGGATTTGATGTGGGATATGTGGCTCCGGGAAGTTCGAATGGAATTTTGCCGAGTAAAAAGTTAGCCATTGGAGCATGATGTACGCCAACACGTGTATCGGCTACTATAAAATCAGGTCCGTCAAGAACAGGCGCCGGTGAAACATCACGTGCCTGGTGGCATCCAACGCACTGGTTGCTGTTTCCATTATCATATGTTACAGTAGCTCCGTCATATTGGAGTATCAGAGCTTCAGCACCCGGCTTCGTGAGAGCCCAGTCATCACTTGTAAATGTTTTGTGGATAGAATGGCAGGTGTAACAATTTATCTGCATAGGATCGGTGGGAATAGAAATATCTGCATCTGAGCCTTCAGCAACATACTCCAGGAAACCCTGGCTTGTATGACACCGTACACAACCGGTCCGGTTTGCATAAGCTGCGTTTTCGCCTGTGGCATGTACAGACTCTGACCACTGGGCCAACTTCAATTCAATAGTCGCAGAACTGGTATGGCATTCAGTACAAGTTTGATTTGCATCGATCCCGTTGGTTCCATTTGTTCCATCCTTTCCCGGATCTCCCTGAGGTCCCATCGGACCCTCGCATGATGCAAGCAAGAATCCTCCTGTAAGAAGCAATGAGATTAATTTGAATAGGTTTTTCATATCAGGTTTATTTAGTTAAATATTTCTTAGCGCAAGATATTCAAATCCCTTGTTATCTTAATAACAGTTATTATGCTATTTGCGAGTTGCAAAGTTGATAGATATGAGAGATAGACTTGATAAAAATCAATTTATGCAGTGATATTTGTTAGTTTTGTAATATTTTGTATGTATTAAAAACTATTTTTAAACCCCCAAAAAAAGATCATATGTCTGATATGAATTTAATAAATAACTGTGAAAGTTGCACCCATGGGTGGAAAAATTTTGAGCATCTGACAAAAAAGGAACTGCATATGATAAATGAGAACCGGTATGAAGCGACTTTCAAAACCGGTGAAGTTATGATCAAACAGGGATCTCCCACATCCAACGCTCTCTTCCTGTCTACAGGAATGGCAAAAATGTACATTGAAGGGGCTAACGGGAAAAACTTTATAATAGGAATAGCTCTACCTGGAATGCTGGTGATGGGACCCGGGGCCTATGTGGATTCACGCCATACATTTTCTGTTTCAGCATTAACCACAGTACAGGCCTGTTTTATCAGCTTTGATATTTTTAAACAGCTGATAAGGGAAAACGGAGAATTTGCTGAAGGCATGCTTCAGGACTTTAGTTTGAAATCCTTGCAGTCGCATTTGAAAATGGTAAGCCTCTCGCAAAAACGTATGTCGGGAAGGGTAGCCGATGCACTGCTTTATTTTTCAGATGAAGTCTTTCGCAGCACTGAATACGACATGGTTTTTTCACGCCAGGAACTGGGAGAAATGACAAGTATGGCAAAGGAATGCGTTGTCAGAATATTGAAGGAGCTGGGGGATTCGGGTGTTGTCTACTCAGATTCCTCAAAGGTCAAAATACTCGATAAGGAAAAGCTGATACAGATTTCGGAAAGGGGCTGAATGATGAGCAGACAGCTGACAATTGGCAGAGAGATTACACAGTACTTCGGATTTCAGACTTTTTGCATCTTACAAATGGATTAAAAAATTAAAAAATCTCCTTTATGAAATATTTAAGGTTCTTATTTTCACCTGCTTTAATGGGTTTCTTATTTCTGGCGTTTGGGCTGTCTATGGCTGTGGCAACCTTTCTTGAAAATGACTTTGGTTCTCCGGCAGCCTATAGCATGGTATACGGAACCAAATGGTTTGAACTTATACTGTTATTGCTAGCCACAAATATGGTAGGACAATTATTCAAATATAAGCTCTTCAGAAGGGAAAAACTACCAACTGCCATGTTCCATCTTTCATTTTTATTACTTATCGCCGGCGCAGGAATAACAAGGTATTTTGGATGGGAAGGTACAATGCACATACGTGAGGGCGAAGAGCAGAACGAATGTTATTCGGCCGACAAATATATAACCTGTACTGTCAGGGAAGATAATGGAACCCTCTTATCTGTGCAATCAGTTAAATATTCCCTCACATCCGTTTCAGGCGATGAATATGATAAAGAACTAAAGATCAACGGTAAGGAATACAAAGTTGTACTGACTAAGATAATCCCAAATGCCATGCCATCCATCAAGGCAAGTTCTGCCGGGTTTCCGGTAGTATCTCTGATTGTCACTTCAGGCATGATGAACAAGGAGTCACTTGTGCTTCGGCAAGGCGAGAGGAAAACGGCGGGAGGTATTTCGATCGGATTCGGATCCGCTGAACCTGCAGACGTAGACATATCATTCGACGAAATGGCATTTTATATGAGTTCCGGTTTGGAACTCGGAGAGATGGATATGATGACCCAGGCAGTCAAAACGACTGTAAAGGGGGAGCCACTTAAGATGAAGGAGATGCAGATTATTTCCGTAAACGGAGTCAAGATTATTCCTCAGGCAATGCTGGCTTCCGGTGTACCGGATGTCATTGCCGTTAACCCGGGTGAACAGAATACAGGAGAAAATGCATTTGTTTTTCGCATATCAGGCAAGGAGAGTTCATCTGACCTGACTCTCTGGGACAGGGATTCTGAATCAGCTGCTTCCGCATCAGAAGCAATTGACGGTGAGACATTAGAGATAAGCTATGGTTCGAAGATAACCCGGCTGCCATTCAGCATTAAACTGAATGATTTTATATTGGACAGATATCCCGGATCAAATAGTCCGTCAGGTTATAAAAGTGATGTAGTCCTGATCGATAAGTCTGCCAATGTCGTAAAACCCTTTATGATCTTCATGAATAATATTCTTAAATACAAGGGATATCGCTTTTATCAGTCATCATTCGACAGGGATGAGAAAGGGACAATACTCTCTGTAAATCATGACCGTGTCGGAATGGTTGTTTCATATGCGGGTTATCTCTTCCTTTTCATTTTTATTATTCTATCGCTCATAAATAAAAAAGCCCTGTTCTATAATATTACTGCCGGCTACTGGAATTCCACTATCCGCAAGGCGGGTACAGTAGTTATTCTGCTGCTGTTTCTGTCGGGAATGGGAGAGTTGCATGCCCAGAAATTCATCCCTGACAAGGATGTTGCCCAGGAATTTGGCAAGGTACTCGTTCAGGATCAGAAAGGCCGGACTAAGCCACTCCTTACCCTGAGTAATGACATTCTTAGGAAGGTTACAAGGCAAAATGAATTCGAGGGCCTTACCTCAATGCAGGTATTTCTTGGAATATATCTCGACTTTGATAACTGGAAAGAGGTCCCATTGATCAGGGTTTCAACTCTGGATATACAGAAGAGGCTTGGCATCACGGGAAAATATGCCTCATTTTCAGATATCGTCAATCTTGATGGTGACGGCACATATAAACTTTCGGAGGATGTCAATAAGGCATATGCCAAAGCTCCTGGCGACAGAAATAAAACTGATAAGGAAGTAATGAAGGTTGATGAGAGGCTTAATATTGTCTATATGATATATAAGGGCGATTTTCTCAAGCTTTTTCCGCTCAAAAACGGAACTCACGACTGGGGATTACCTGAGGCAGCACTGGCAAATGCATTAAATAAGGATGATTCATTATATCTCAGGACTATTTTGCCTGTCCTGGATGATGCGGTCAAATCGGGGAATCTTCGTACAACCACGCAGATTACCGAATCAATAAGCGGCTACCAGAAGAGATTCTCGCAATACGATCTGCCTTCTGAATCAAAAACCGCTGCCGAATTTTTATATTATAAGCTGGGGATATTTGAACGATTATTTCCGTTCTATGCCACTGTAGGTATGATTATGCTTATTTCTCTGATAATAATGGTTATAAGAGGCAAGAATAAAAATTCCGTCTTTATCAGGATCCTGGGGTGGCTCCTTTTTGGCGGTTATCTGTTCCATACCTTCGGTCTGGGGCTCAGATGGTATATTGCAGGCCATTCTCCAATGAGCAATGGATACGAATCAATGATCTTTATTTCGTGGGTCACTCTGCTGGCAGGTTTTATTTTCAGCAGAAAATCGGCATTTGCCCTTTCAGCAACGGCTGTTCTGGCATCGATGACTCTCATGGTCGCCCATCTTAGCTTTATGGATCCGGAGATAACCAATCTCGTACCGGTACTGAAGTCGTACTGGCTAACACTACATGTGTCAGTTATAACAGGAAGTTATGGCTTCCTTGGTCTGGGCGCGATCCTGGGACTTATTGTTATGATACTTCTGCTGTTCTCCAATCCGGGGAACAGGGAACGTATATCTGCGACTATTGATGAACTGACGGTTATAAACTACAAGACATTGACCCTGGGGCTATATTTTCTGACAATCGGAACCTTCCTTGGAGCTGTCTGGGCCAATGAATCATGGGGAAGATACTGGGGATGGGATCCCAAAGAGACATGGTCGCTGATTACGATCATCGCATACAGCATAGTTATCCATAGCCGTAATATACCCGGAATGAAGGATATCTTTACATTTAATCTCTTATCGCTGTTTGCTTTTTCCTCAGTGCTTATGACCTATTTCGGGGTAAATTATTATCTGTCCGGAATGCATTCATATGCTGCAGGTGATCCTGTCCCGGTACCACCTTTTGTTTATGTTACAGTAATATTGCTGTCGGCTCTGGCATTCGTGTCGTATATCAGGTATAATAATTATAAAAACGAGCAAACAGGTAAGCCGGCCGTAAAGTCATAAGCATTTAATTCGTGCAAATACAGTAAAAGCATTACATGTAAATCATTTCATGTAATGCTTTTCCTGTTTTCTGTTTGAGGT
>CAWBLL010000007.1:0-70266 GCA_963789465.1 uncultured Bacteroidales bacterium | reverse complement strand
TGAAATTCAGCCTCACCTGTTTTTGTGTTAATCATTCCTTCCACCTCATGGCTATCGCCCCTGACGTTATCAAAGGGTTTCTCTCCGAAAAATGATACTGATCCCGTGTGGGTACTAAAATTCTGAGCCCATAAACAAGTGTTTATCACCAGAAAGACCCCGAAAAGCAATAACCTCTTATTTTTTTTAGCCATTTGAAAATAGATTTACTAAGTTCAAATTATAAAAGAATTTTCCTTCAAAGTGAACCGCTACCTCACGTAATCTTTTTTGTAGCAATTCAGGTTTTTTTTATTTTCTATTTTTTTTACAATCAGCTTCACGAATAATGGTCACTGCTTAAAATCAGCCCCAATAGTGGTTGATTTCCATTGTTCCAATTCTTAAGACATGTTGGCCAGTTTTTTAGAACGTAACCCTCTATTTTTGTTGGGATTAGTGTAAGTGAATTTTTAGTCAAAAAACCAGTCCGGAAACCTGATGGTTCTGCTACAATAACCTTAATATCAAATTCCTGGACATCCAGTGCAATCACTTCGGAAAATGCAGCCACAACGGCTTCAGTAGCCGAATAAACAGACCATACTTTTGAAGTGTTCATGACATTATGTTTTTAATACTTCTAATTCTTATGTTAATGAATTACTTGTGTTCCCTGCACTAATTTTATTCTGGCACGTCTGTTATCATTTTATTAACGATTACCCAGCGGTTATCAATTTTATGAAATGAAAGAAATTCGTCATAATTAAACTCATACATTTTAACGTGAACATTGTCAATGGCTATAGAGTTAATCACATCTACCGAAATAATGGTTCCTTTAAAAGGTTTGCCTGAATCTTTCGGGCTTTGGCGGTTTTTTACCCCGTCAAGATACTGATTTAGCGTTTTGGCATAAGGCTGCCCATTTATATCCCCGAATAATAAGGTGCCGGGATTAAAAATGTTTGCCAGGGTTTCTATGTTACCCTCATAGATCCCTTTGAAGTAATAGTTTTCAATTGCCTGTGTGATGGCTAATGAATCCTGACGATTATTTTTCATTTCCGTGAAATTTTGTGCTTCTGATGCCAGCAAAGTGCTGAACAAAAAAGCAATCAATAAAAATATTTTCATATTAACACGGATTGCATCCGGCTCCCATACCGCCATCCACATTGATTATAGCGCCGGTAATAAACTTGCTTTTTGCAACTGCATAAACCATTTGTGCAATATCCTGCACTTCGCCAACATGGTTCAGCAGGTGTAATCGTGCGCTTCGATCAATATCCTTCTCATGCATAGATGTACGTATTACCCCTGGTGCAATTGTATTAACCCTGATATTCCATTTGCCGAATTCAGCGGCTAACTGTATAGTGAGTGATTGTATTGCTCCCTTGGAGGCAACTGCTGCTGTTGCATATGAGCTGCCAGTCGCGTGGGTTGCCTTAGGTGTGCCGATATTAATCACCACGCCGTCCTTCTGCTTCAGCATCTGCGGAATGATTGCCTGGGTTGTAAAGAATGTGCCCTTCAGGTTTGTATCAAGAAACCGGTCGAGATAATCTTCATCCACTTCGAGGAATGGCCTGGATTCAAAGATGCCGGCATTATTAACCAATACGTCCGCCGAGCCAAATTTTTCAAGTGCGACAGCTAAAAGCTTTTCACCGGTTTTTTTGTCGCTTACGTCACCGGCTACAGTTGCGAGGTTTGCCCTACCATCCAGTTCCCGGGAAGCCTGTTCCAGCTTTTCAGCTGTATACGAATTGATAACCACGTTGTCGCCTTTTTCTAAAAAGTATCGGGCTATCTCTTTACCAATACCTGATGATGCGCCTGTTATGATGATTGTTTGCTTTTTCATGTTATTGTTTTTTTATTGGCCGCAACCTATGTCTACTTTGCCTATATATAAATTTTTAAGATTTCCTTAGCTATCATTTAATGTTTAACTAAAAATCCGATAACAAATTTGAAATAAGAAAGTTCGTACAGAATCCGTACAGAAATTATATAAATATCCATGACTACTCTGTCATTAATAAATGCTGGTTACTCCCTTTTGATTGTTGGCTTGCATTTGAAAGGCCAGCTGATTTGGTATTTGAATTGAAGAAATCTAAAATTATTGTGGAAGGAAACAGAGCTTCTCATATTTTTTTGCGTGCTGAAATGGATGGTATTATTTGTAGCGGGAAGTAAAAAAAAGGTAAGCCAGCATATGCAATCCTGAAAGAATGGATTCCGGTACACAAAAAGACCAATAAAGACGAGGCATTAAAAGAACTTGCCCTTCTCCACTTCACCAGCCACGGTCCTGCCACTATAAGTGATTTTAATTGGTGGTCGGGTCTGTCAATGGACGATGCAAAAATTGCATTGGATTACTATAAAGATTACCTGACACCTGAAGTAATTCTGAATCAAACTTATTGGATGGCAGATAAAAATTTAAAATCAAACACTGACTCCAACGAGATAGATTTTTTACCTGCCTATGATGAAATTCCTATTATTTATCGGGATAGGGCAGCATCCTTGTCATTAATTAAGAATAATAAAGTATAGGTCACCCCGTATTCTCCCATGGTTACATCAACAATCTTTTTACATGTAGTACAGATATAAGTCATAAAGTATTTTGAATCCCGGTTGACAAGTGTTATTATACTTTTTCACTTAGCATTTGGGCTATCTACCTTCGTTACGTAACTGTCAAGTTAGGTGTCACCGTGTCGCGGAGCGGGCCTTAATGCTAACTCGCTTTTAGTATTTCGGGTCAATTTAATAACTCTAAAAGGTGGCTGGTTTGTCCAATAGTATTGGTGCAAGTTGTAATTATGTTATATGATTAGTCCCATCAGAGATAGGATGTTTGACTAATACATTTTTCCTTCTATTTCTTTACTGAACCCACTCCTAAATCAACATTAACACCCATATCCATAAAAAATTGTTCTTTATCGTTTCTATATAGAGTCCCTTCATCTTTTTGCCTATGATTGCAAAAAATATGGGGTTCGACCAAACAAATCATTCCATGCCCGCTTTCAACGCCTCGCTCATGGTAATTTTTGCAAGTTTCCTCCCGCACAACCACTTGGTTATCTCGTAAACCGCAAAGATTAACATGAAGCTTATCAGGACATACAGCGGGTTTACAATCATGGGAATCACCATATTGATCATCTCAGCGACGTAATCGGAGATGGTGTTCCCGAAGGCCAACATTAAAGGTAGCCCCATCCAGAAGCCGATAAACACAGCCGGTGTAGAGCTATTCAGAATCAGCTTCGCCAGCTCTTTCCTGCGATAGCCGAATACCTTGAGCAGGGAGATGGTGTTCCGGCTTTCGTCAATCATCAGCAACGTCACAAGGTAGATAATAATGACCGCAATAAGCACGGCCAAGATCGTTATAGACGTAACGATCACCGTCGTTGGTCTGGCAAGGTCCTTATACGCCTCGTGATCCCGCGCATCCATCACACCGGCAAGCAGGTCTTTGTCAAAATTTATCTCATGGCTGCTGAGCACGGTACGGTAGCTTCCGAAAGGTTGACCGGTCATATGGTTGAACTCGTCAAGGGGCATATAAACAAATTGCTCACCATAAGCTTGGACGATCCCGTCTATTTTCAGCCTGTATGATTTTCCATTCAGCTTGTTTACAAAACTGATCGTGTCCCCTTCCTTGAGCTTCAGCCGGCTGGCCAGCGGATACGAGATATTTACCTGATCCCTAGACAGAGCCTTGCCCTGCATGTCATTCATCTTGAAGCCCACAGAATTTGGCTCCGTACCCACTAGGTAAAACTCAACTGATTGCCTGCGCACGGGATAGCAGCGTAACACATTGTATGGTTCTGCCCCTTTGGGAATACCTCCATCCTGTAAATTCCTTACTTCCTTGAAGTTATACTCCAGGGGATACAAATATCTCGCCAACGCCCCCTTCTCCATCACCACATCCATTGAATAGTTGTAGGTCAGACCATACAGCAGTATCATCGACGCCGCACTCACGCCCAGCACTAAGAACATCAGACGTGGTATGCTTCTTACCTGCTCGCGTATCCGGAATTTAGTATTGAATTTAAACCGATCCAACGTGAGTGCACGTTCTATAAAATTCACCTTTGCTTTTTGTTCATCACCTTTCATCAGTTCGACAGCAGATTTTTTGAATATTTTGCGCATAATAAGAAAACTTGACAGGCCAATAAAAGCCACTGGCATCAGCACAGCAAGAGCCAGGTTTAATCCAGAGAAAGTAATGTCCTTATAAGGCAGGATGTAAGAATTCAACATAGAATCAACAATGGGCCTTACACATGGCACCGCGAGCAATGCACCAGACAGACCTCCTGCCACCGACAGTAGAATCGGGATCGCAAGATAATGCCGGGTCAGCTCACGGCGGCGGTATCCCTGAGCGTACAGTGTTCCGATAACTACGCCATCGGACTTGACGATGCGGATGATCATCACACCTACAATAAGACAGCTTAGGAGGAAAAATGCTGTTGATACAGGAAAGCTCATGGACTTCATGCTTGAAATGTTTGCCCATGGCATACTGACACGCTTGTTACTCTTGGCGTCCATCCATTCGGAAAGGGAATACCCTTTCCCGCTTAAAAGCCCACGCAGATTAGCTGTCTGGGCATTTATATTTTCCCTGTCCTTAAAGTATGTCGCATAAACATTTACTGCCACTGGGAACGCTTCGATATCCGCGCGGGAAACAATCCCGATGCCAAAACCGCTGGTTGGCAACACATCGTAAAGGTTTTTGATAATATAAATGTAATTAGGTACAGCCATTGTACCTACTATATTGAATGTTTTGCCATTTAGCTCAATTTGACCCCCTATAACTAAGCTATGCATCTTTAAAAAAGTCGGATCAAGCAAAATGTCCCCCGGATTTTCAAGACCGTGTCCTGATGTTATCGCGGGTATATTGACCTTCGTGCATGAGCTAAGCAATCGAAGTTCCCCTCCAGCCACTGTTACGTTGTACTGACGGTAAGCTTCAATAAGTGCACCGGATTCGCCCTCAAGCACCGCAATATTCTCAATGGGCTTGTCTGTCGAAAATGTCAGGTCCTCCTGCTTGTATTCTCTGGCAAACCCGACAACCATTTTTTCGAGGTTATTTGCTATGCCTGTGGCAGCGATAAAATAAAAGCTGCCTAAAAGAATCAGTATAATGATCCCGATATACCGCCCTTCATTTTCCTTTATGTTACGCCATATGCGTTTTCGTAGTGCCATTACCATTCAATCCTTTCTGCCGCGATTAGCTCTGAATTGTGCGCAACTTCCAAAATTTCACCGCTTCTCAGCCGGAACACGACGTGCGCCATACCGGCAATGGCGCTGTTATGGGTAATCATAAGGATGGTCGTACCAAACTGTAAGTTTACTTTTTGGATCAACGACAGCACACCCCGCGAGGTCTCTAAGTCCAGCGCTCCGGTGGGCTCATCGCAGAGCAGGAGTTTTGGATTTTTGACTATGGCACGTGCAATCGATACTCGCTGCTGCTCGCCGCCGGAGAGTTCCCTGGGGAAACGATTCCTTTTATCGGAAAGCCCGACAGCTGAGAGCACGTCGTCCGTTTTAAGCGGGTATTTACTGATGTTCGACACTACCTCGATATTTTCAGCTACTGTGAGGTTCGGTACAAGGTTGTAGAACTGGAATACGAAGCCCACGCTTTCCCGACGATATTCAACCAGTTGATTGTCATTTAAATCTGTAATTTGCTCGCCGTCCACTTCGACTGAGCCATCGTCCGCCCGGTCCACGCCGCCGATAATGTTCATCAGAGTTGATTTACCTGAACCAGAGGGGCCTAATATGACTCCAATTTGGCCTCTTTCTATCACTAGTTTCACACCTTTGAGCACATGGGTAGTTATCCCTGTGTTATAGCTTTTTGTAAGGTTTGAAACTGATACAAACATTTTTAAAACCTCATTCATTTTTATATTGGTTTAAGCATTTGTTTAAGTTTATTTTTTAAATTTTCTTCATGTCAGCCTTCATTTCCTGATAAAAGAAATATTGTTTTTACACCCGTTTTTTATACGCTCTCATCGCAAAGAAATAAGCCACGAGCATAATTCCTATGCACCATGCAAGAGCAATCCATATTTCATTGCCTACCAGCTGATTTGATAGTAGGGCGCGGATGGTCTCTACTATCGAGGTTACAGGCTGATTTTCGGCAAAGGCGCGAACGACAGGTCGCATCGACTCAGTCGGCACAAATGCCGAGCTGATAAATGGCAGGAAGATAATGGGATAGGAGAATGCGCTTGCACCGTCCACCGATTTTGCGGACAGTCCGGCTATCACTGCGATCCAGGTCAAAGCTAATGTGAAGAGCACAAGTATGCCAGCCACAGCAAGCCAGGACAATATTCCTGCTGGAGAGCGAAAGCCCATAATGAGAGCTACGAGAATTATTACTACTACAGAAATAGCGTTGGAAACCAGTGAAGTCAGAACGTGCCCCCACAGAATTGTAGAATGCGCAATCGGCATTGAGTGGAACCGCTCGAATATGCCCCGTTGCATATCCAAAAACAGACGATATGCCGTATAGGATATGCCACTGGCAATAGCAATCAGCAAAATGCCCGGAAGCAAATAGTTCACATATTTATCCGTTCCGGTTTGAATAGCTCCACCGAACACATAGACGAACAACAGCATAAACATGATCGGCATGAGAGTAACCGTGATGATAGTGTCCATGCTTCGAAAAATATGGCGCAGGGATCGTCCCAGCATAACTCCCATATCACTTAAAAAGTATTTCTTTATTGTTTCCATTTATTTTTCCTCCATCTTTTTTCCGATGATCGCGAGAAATATCTCCTCCAATGTCGGCTGTTTTTCAATATACTCTACTTTAGCGGGAGGTAACAGCTTTTTCAGCTCAGCGAGCGTACCGCTCACAATAATCCTCCCTTCATGAAGAATGGCAATTTGATCGGCGAGTTGTTCAGCCTCGTCCAGATACTGGGTGGTCATGAATACCGTAGTCCCGCTACCAGCCAACTCTTTGACAATCTTCCAAACCTCCAAACGCCCCTCCGGGTCAAGCCCGGTAGTGGGCTCATCTAAGAAGATAAGCCGTGGTTTCCCCACAAGGCTCATAGCGATGTCGAGCCTGCGACGCATACCTCCCGAATAAGTTGACGCCCTCCGGTCAGCGGCATCGGTCAATCCTAAGCGTTTGAGCAAATCCTCCGCTATTTGCCGCGGATTATTAAGATGCCGCAGCCTGCCAATCATAATAATATTTTCCCGTCCGGTTAAAACCTCGTCCACGGCAGCAAATTGCCCTGTCAGGCTGATCGACTGCCGCACATTACCTGGTTTTGCCGTAACGTCGAATCCGTTTACGATTGCAGTTCCGCTGTCTTGTTTCAGAAGCGTGGTGAGGATTTTAACAATCGTTGTCTTGCCTGCACCGTTAGAGCCAAGCAGCGAGAAAATACTGCCTGTTTTTACTTCAAAATCCACTCCTGTCAGTACAGGGACATTTTTATAGGACTTTTTCAACCCTTGCACCATGATGGCGCTATCATTCTGTGACATTATTCATTTCCTCCTTTTTGTGTTAACAATGTGATTCCGTTTAAATCTGCTTTCCCGCTTTTCAGGAATTCGTAAGTCATCCTATCGGCCTTACAATCAATAAACCGGATACCTTTTAATTTCTTGTTTTTAGTTTTAAAGAAATTGTTAATAAGCGTTGCATTCTGGAATGTCACATTTTTAAAGGCGCAGTTTTCAAAAGAACAGTCCTCCATATTACCATCAAAAACGATTTCAACAATCCACATAGCATTAAAAGAGGTTCGATTCCAAACTGCATTAGCTGTTGGGTTTTTCTGGAAGCCTCCAGATATAAATGTCGCTTCTGTAAAATCAGCGCCAGAGAAATCACAGCCGTCGATATTGCTTCCTGAAAATTCAGTTTCTTTAAGGGAACAGTCCGTAAATATATTGTTCCCTAAGTTGGAACTCTGAACGTGGCTGCTGCTGATGTCAGAACCTGAAAAGTCACAGCTTTCAACATTATTGCCTTTCAGAAGGAGACCCGACATATCTGAACCGTTAAACTTACAACGCTGCATGTTGGAGGAACTGAATTTTTCATGCAGATTTTTCAACCCGGAAAAGTCAGCGTCCACCCAGTTTCCACGCGACATATCCCAACTAAGCTTTTTCTTTTGCTTTCCGGACGGCAATGCAGACGATTGTTTTTCCAAAGTCTCATTGGGTGATTTTTCGGTGATCACAGTTTCTCTGGCTTCCGAAAAATAGTTAAGATCTACACCCAGAATTTCCGCCAGACGATTAAAAGTAATGATGTCAGGCATTGATTCTCCCCGTTCCCACTTTCCGACTGCCTGTGAACTTATGAACAGACGCTGTGCAAGCTGAGCTTGAGAAATATTTATTTTCTTTCGTGCGTCTGTAATTTTATTTCCAATAATCTTAGTATTTAACATAGTCTCTTTATTTTATTGTTACTATCTCTTTTTTTTATTTTGTCTACCCTGCAAAGATATTTGGCTTCATTCCCAAAATCAAAAAAATACAAATACATACAGTTGTAATTACGCTATTTATGGTTGTAATTGACAACTGAGAGTAGTGTTTGCCGAAATTTAAGGTGGGCGTGAAGGCTAAATCCCCGGAAATGAAGTGATATTATGAAATTCTGAAAGCATTTCGGGCCATTTGTCTTCGATACATAAAATGGGACTCATTCCTACATAATTCCCTTTCCAATAAAAGGATATTGTATAACTGATACCATGCTCACGACAGATATCTGCTACTGAAATTCCTTTTTCTTGTTTTGAAAGAATGGAAATACTCTGACTTTCCGTAAATCTTGCTTACTTCATAATAGGTGTAAAATTAAAGAGTATACTCTAATTTTAACTGGACCTACTTTGGGGAAGCCTACATCAAGTGACACGACTCCGATAGCAGTCGGTGGAAACGGGCTTACATCCGATACCTGTTGGAACCATGAATTTCCGGATGTCCGGCTAATATTTTTAAAGATGTTACGAGCTTTTTTTCCTTCTCAGTATTTTTACAATACGATTATATACTATTTCTGATAAATTCCAGGTATATCCACCACTTGTATTTACAAACTGAATAACAACCGCATCAATATTTTTGTGATACCTGGCAATACTGGAGTATCCTGGCAATAATCCTGTATGTTCATATTCATAAATAGATGAATAAGTAGCTTGTTCATTATCATTTAGTAAAGAGCCATCGTTCAATGCCCTCAGGAATATGCCAACATCCTCTGCTGTAGCTACCATTGAGCCGCTGGGGTTTACAAAATCCTTATACTTTAAGTCGACATCATAACCTACGTAATACCCACTCATAACATCTTCTATATCCACTTCACTAAGCAAACTGTTAGTATTGTTCAGCTCAAGCGGCATCAAAATTTCCCTCTTGATATATTGATGATGGCTATATCCCAATGTATTATCAAGGATTTCGCCTATCAACAAATAATTCGTATTTGAATAACTATATTTTATATCAGGTTCGAAGTCCGCAGGCTTATCCAGTACCAAATCAAGCGATTCTCTATTGTCTCTCAGCGGGCCTTCCCAATAGCCAGGGGTATCGGTAAAATTAGGAATGCCACTTCTATGCTGCACCATCATTCTCAGGGTAATTTTATCAGCATTTTTAATTCTTCCTACAAGTTCCGGAAGGTAATCAGCGAGCGTTTTATCCAAAGACAAATGTTTGTCATTTACCAATTTAGCGACAGCAACAGCAACATATAACTTGCTGATACTGCCAATTTTGAACAATGAATGAGGATCGGCGGGTATCTTTTTCTCCCTGTCTTTCCAACCAGCAGCGTAAAAGGCTGGCTCCTGTCCTCCCTGATCTACATAAACAATCATTCCATCAAATCCAAGACCAATTGCTTCATTTACTTGTTCCTGAACAGTATCAGGTAGTGGTAAAATCCAAGCCTTTACCAAAATCCATGGGACGAAGAACAAGGAGGTTATGCTTGCAATAATAAATATTATTCTGAGTATTCCCCGCAAGGTCAGGGCAGGCTGTTTTGTTTGTTTCTTTTTCATAATATACTATTTTTTATCACTGTCGCACACCTTCTGCACTTCACGCTCTTCCTGGTTCCAACGGGATGAGTTTTTTGAAAGTGAATCCGGGTCGGAGGTGGGCCGGGCATGGGAGGAGGAACATAAGGTCAGCGTGATAGCCAGCCCGACAACTGATGGGATTTGTGATTTAAGGAGTGTACGCATGATTTCATTTTGTTTCTTCGCCATTTTCCTATTTTAATTCTTTGCTTCAATCTTTCTGCCTTTTATTAAAAGCCAAAATATGAGTATCACTTCACCAATAAAAGTAAACATACTGATGCTTAGACTGTAATCAGTTAAAAGTAGTTTGCCAAAACCATCAATCAAATATCCTAAGGCTGCCAATATTATGAGAGATCCTAAGATCTTTCGCATGTATCCGGCTTTAAGTATCAGGTATCCCAGAAGCAATAAGTGAAACCCAAAGATAATCAGTCCGAATTCCCAGCCACGGGTAAACATATTCAAGGAGAGCATCACCTGCGAATTTAGTTGAGCCGTAGAAAAACCAGATAGGTATTCTGCCCCATTCAGAAGTGCTGAAACATTCAGAAGATAAATAAGAGCTGCGATTAAAATTGTAGCATATACTACTCTTAACCATGCTGTAAGCAATGATAACTGCCTGTTAATTGGTTTCAGAAAAACATACAATGCCCAGGCAACAATTATGTCGAGCAGAGCAACAATCAAAAACAAACCAATCCCAATACGAAACAATCCGTTGGAAGCGACAATATTTCCTATAGTCTTCTCAGCATCATTATAGTCTGTTAATTTCTGAATAATGGCAAAATTTGCGATCGGTGCAATAATCGCCATAAGCAATAGACCAATCCCTGCAATTATAGCCGAATCTCTTATTGAAATCTCAGCAACTTGATTTTTAACAGAGTTCAAATTTTATTGTATTTAATTTCCGCCAGATGTTATTTAACTGCACTGTTATTTTGTTTCGATAATACAAATAATGTAAAGCACCATATTGTTAAAGTCCATCCACAAATCGCCGGAATGAACTAATAAATAATTCCTGCTCTTCAATATATCCTTCATGAGCGCTGTTTTCGAGGATCACCATTTCTTTGTTCGTAAATTCAGGTCCACCGATGCTATTAAATGCATCGAATCCCATTTCAATAGTGTTTACTCCATCGTGTCTGCCCCAAATAACCATGACAGGTATTTTTATATTTGCCATTTGAGGACTCAGGTTTAATTCCAATATATTAAAGCGCTCAGCAAGATATCGTCCGTTAAAGAATATTGCCAGGGAAAGGTATGAATTCATAACTCCTGAGGCTCCTACATCAGGACCTTGCACTACCTGATCCGGGTTGTAGCGATATGCGTTTGTATTAACCAGGTAGTCGTCATATTTGAAATAATTGTCTACTATTGTCATATCAGGAGTCGTTGCACACCAGTCACGTGCTTCTGTCCAATAGTCAGCATTTACACCATTATCGATTTGTTCCTGAGCGTAATCTTTAACAAAAACAACTGATTTTGGAAGTCCATCAAGCAGGTTATGCCCACTGTCCATGTCGATAAATCCAGCCACTTTATTCTGGTAATTTCCGGTGCTCAAATACGCGCTTCCCAAAGCACCGCCCCAGCTTATTCCATAAATAACAATTTTTGGATAATTGTGGCGTAAATTAATCGCATCAATTACAAGGTCAAGATCTTCAACAAATTGCTCAACAGTAAACGTACTCCGGTTGGGATTACCCTGAGACAGACCAGATGCCCGCTGATCCCAATAGGCAAAGGCATAGTCTTTCTCCAATTCTTTAGATACCGGAAGAAAGGATGACAGGGAAGCATTCCCGCCGGGTCCACCATGCACAAAAAGGATAAATACTTTCGATTCAATATTTCCTTTTATGTAAACAGGCATTTCCGCCCCGGCATTTCTAACGAAGAAATGATCTCCATCATAGAATTTTTCTTTTGAACAAGAAATGATTAATAATCCTATAGTTGCCACAAAAATGATATTTACATATTTCATTTTTTATCTTTTGAATTTATATGTTATGCCCACTTTAGCTGCTACATGTGGTATGAAAGTATGATTAACCGCTGATTGCAAATAAGCTTCCGCTCCAATGTGAAAGCTAAGAGGCAGATTGGCTTTCCTGCTTCCATCCCAACCCAGCAATACCGAAAAAGTGGGCATAAAATGAGGGTGGCCCCAATTAGGCGCTTTTTCTACACCTCCATCTGCTGACCTTTGATAAATTTTTCCGGCTGGAAATGAGTGCATGTATCCCGCGCCCATATTTAAATCGACGAACATGGATGAAAAAGGAAACCTTGTTCCAATAGATGTTTTTGCAAATATCGCAGTATTATTCCATCGATGCCAATAGCCACCTAAATCTGTATCCCAATGAACAGTAACCCACTTTTTCGATGATAGCGTATAGTCGATTCCCAGGCTTAGGCCCGGATGCAATACCAATTCACCAAAATAATCGAATTTAACAGCAGTTCTTTCATTATATATTATTCGTGAGATAAGGCCTTCCCTGCTGGCAATTTTATCCATCCTCTGCTGTGCAATTATCTGGTTGAGGCATAGAGCCTGTATTATCACTAAAAATGACACAAAAATCATTTTTATCATTTTTTTATTTATTATTTATGCTAACAATCAGATTACCTTTTTCATATCCTTCTTTTAAAGGAACATGAGCCCTGCGTTTTTGTTCAGGAAAATAAGTTTTCTCAATAACTGCCTTCTATTTTCCCTTTTCAATTAATCCTGAGGAAATTCAGATCTTTCGCACTTGCCGTTATAACTCCGGCCACATGTTATTACATTATTGCACGAGCTATAAACTATCAGAAGTAGCAGAATTACTTCCAAAAGAATTTTTTACAAGAATACATCGCTCCTATCTTGTGGCTTTAAAACATATAGTAACAGTCAAAAACACTGCGTAGTCATTGACGCTAAAGAGATTCCCATAAGCAGTAATTACAGAGAGGGGTTTAGTGCTAAAATATATGATATGGGTAAGAAAAGGGACAATAAAACCTAAAAACGAAGAATCTAAAAAAATTAGTAACCTTCTTTTTACATCCGATTGAAAGACATAAAATTGGGATCAGAATTATAATAGATTTTTTCATAAATATATTTTTAAAGCTAAGGTATCATTGTTCTGTTATATTATTCGGAATATCAAAGAATCAATAGTATATGCAGCGAATATTCCAAGTCCACCCGAAACATTTGAATATACTGTAGATGGCTCAGTGAAAGGCTGATCGCCAAAGGAGTAATTAAGCAGTGACTGATGGAAATCATTATATTCCTTATCCGTATTCAGGAGATAGATTTTCAGGAATGCAGAGTCCGGGCTGAAAGGCGCGTCCAGTGGTATGCCTATAGGTTCCAGAGTTCTAAGTATTAACTTTCCCCCATCCCTTCCTTTGTCATTGTACATAATGTCTGGCTTATCAGTGGCTCCTGAACTATAACTATATACAGGATTCCCGTATGACTGAAAAGAGCAAAGCATACGGTAGTAATTATTTTCTCCTGGCCAGTCAGTAATGCTGATCTTAAAGGAAACGCTTGCAAGTCTTCCCCAATAGTCATTAACAGACAATTCCTGAACGGTATCCACTTCAATTTTGAAGTTTCTTTTTATTGGAACGGTACAGGAAGCTTCAGCTGTCAATCCTTTATCATTGCTGACGCTCAGATCATAAGTTTTTCCCTCTTTTATAACCAGGTCTGCTGAAGATAATTTATAAATTTGTGCCGATGTATCAGATTCTGTAATAGTTAGTTCAAATTTATTAGTCCCATCCGAAATAAAGGCAGTCAAGTTACCAGGTGACTGAATGTCTGACAGATCCCCAAAGACTCTCTGTGGAGAAGTTACAGTTACATCACTTACAGGGATGTCAGCTGCTATAAAGGAATTAATAACCAGTCCCGGACTAAAATCAGGCACTCTTATATTTGTTGCATCTTTTGTACATGATGAAAATAAGCCCGGTAGAAAAGCTGACAAATAAATTGTTATTCTAAAAATTTTCATAATATTAAAATCTGAAAGAGTACGATATTGATGGTATCACAGGAAACAGGCTGACCTGTTTCAGCACACTGTATGTTGTATTGTTACTTATTTCTGTCGAAGAATAGTAATAAAAGGGATTCATTCTGTTATATACATTGTAGACAGATATAGCCCAAGTACGCTCACCCCATTTCTTTGACTTATGAAACTGAATTCCGAGGTCGAGCCTGTGGTATGGTGCCATCCTGTAACCGTTTTTCTGACCATAATTATTGACGGAATAGAAACTACCTCGATTGTTATAAGAATATTCATTAATGTCATGACCAAGTTTTGGAGAATCTGCAGATACCATGAATACCGAATTAGGTAGAGACACGGCATTACCTGTTCCATAAACCCAGGTACCCGAAAGTGTTATCCGATCATTGATCTTATAGGTCGATACAACTGAAATATCATGTCTCCTGTCGTACTTTGCATAATATTTTTCCCCTGAATTGATCGAATCAGACTGCATTTGGGTCCATGACAAGGTATAACCTATCCAACCTGTAAGCCGGCCCTCTTTTTTCCGGAGTAGGAATTCAATTCCGTATGACCAAGCCCGGGCTTCAGTAACATTATCTTCCCAATTGACGAAAGAAGCCTTCTCAAGATCATCAAAAGCGAGAAAAGTTGCGCCCTCTTTATATGCCAGAACATTCTTCATATTCTTGTAATATCCTTCAACCGAAAGATCAAGACCATGCATGTTCAGATCCTTAGCAAATCCAAGTGCAACCTGCTGCGACTGCTGAGGATTTACCCTGTCGGTGGTGGGTACCCAGAGATCTGTAGGCAGACTGATCCCTGTGTTTGAGATCATATGAATGTATTGATCCATTTTTGCAAATGAGCCCTTGACTGCAAGGTCATTGCTTAATCTCCAGGCTATGGACAGCCTTGGCTCAAAGAAATGGTATCTGTTATTTGTTGCAATGAAATGGCTGAAGCGAAGACCTCCGTTTATCTTGAGTCTTGGAACTGGTTGCCAGGTATCTTCGGCATACAGCCCTGATTCAATGCCATCTGTATAAGTATTATCACTGATGTGCGTATCAGTAGCAACGTCTTCCTCGACGAAGGCATGGGGATTGAACCTGTGGTAAATGCTTATCACTCCCGCCTTGATCGAGTGGTCAGGAGCAGGTAGATAATCAATATCATATTTTAGTGTCAGATCTCTGATCCCGGAATAGTATTCAGCATAATAATCCTTGTCTTCCCTGACAACTTTATATTTGTCGTTTAATCCGAAGGAATACTTGCTGTAAACCAGAGACAAATTTGAAAATAACTTGTTTGAAAAGAGATGATTCCATCGAAGTGTACCGGTGGCATTACCCCACTGGAAGCCCGAATCATCCTGCAAATCAGTAGTATTTAATTTTGAATAATATTTGTCCTGTCCAAAATATCCGCTCAGGTAGAGCTTGTTATTCCTGCCAAAATCATAATTGATCTTAGCATTAAAATCGTAAAAAAAATATCCGATATGTGTATTCTTCATAAAAGGATATAAGAGTGCATCAGCATAAGTTCTCCTGCCGGATAGGAGAATTGATGACTTACCCCTTTTTATTGGTCCTTCAACTGTCATTCGTAATGCAATCAGTCCGATCCCTCCCTCCCCATGCCATTCTTCCTTATTTCCCTCTTTCATATTCATTTCAAGGACAGATGATAGTCTTCCTCCATATCTTGCCGGGAAGCCCCCTTTGGTAAGTTCGATGCTTTTGAGAGCATCGCCGTTAAACAGGGAGAAAAATCCGAAAAGATGGCTCGCATTATAAACTATAGCGTCGTCAAGTATGATAAGGTTTTGGTCGGGCCCGCCACCGCGTACATAAAGCCCGCTGCTTCCTTCCGAACCGGATTGCACCCCGGGCATGAACTGGAGAACCTTCAGAACATCATTTTCGCCCATAAGAGCCGGAACATTCTTTATCTGGGCAACAGGAAGGTTAATAATACTCATCCTGGCTGACTTGGTTTCGTCGTCTTTTTTTTCGGCAGTAATTGTTACTTCATCAAGAATGATGCTGGGCTTCAGCTGTACATTTAATTCAATGTTTTTTTTAAGGGAAAGATTAACCGTTTCAGTAGTAAAACCGATATATGATATAATCAGTCTTACCGAATCAGAAGCAGGCAAAGTCAAGGAAAAGAAGCCGTAAGTATTAGTAGATGTTCCTGAAGTATGATCAGATAAGTAGATATTTACACCGATGAGTGATTCCCCGCTTACAACCTCTTTTACATATCCGCTGATTGTGTATCGTTCACTTTTTTGCCCGTAAACCGGAATAAAAATTATAGAGAAGGCAATAAAAAGATAAAGAAGCTTTCTATCATTATGGGTGAATTTATTCAAACAGAACAATATGGTTTCGTCTCTATTCATCCTAAGGTTAGCCCGGTCCCAGTAACTGAGCAGGAAGCCCATTATCATGTTAGATTTGTCTCGGCAAAATAAATAAAACGGTTTCATGTTTATTAATAGGTGAACGGATCAGAATCAAAAATATTTGTTGGGGGTAATATAAATATTTATTTGATTAGAAATTTGTTTACAGATGTTTCCAGACCTTTATCGATTCATTAATCAAGTCTGTCAATACACTTATTCAGAGAGCAATACAATACTTATGCTCAACTTTTAACAATCACAATCGTATTAAAGTCAGGCAAATTATGAGAAATTTCATGCAAGAGTGTCGATTTTGATGATTTGTGCTTCCTCCTACAAACTTTCCATATCGGCATTTTACTGGTTATCACAAATACATTTCTTGAAATATTTGATATTTCTATCATAAAAAAAATCAATAATTTACAGTTCATTTAATAAATGATCACTCATTTTAACTTTCAGGTTTTTTACATGAGATTCAGAGGATGGAACTCCTAACCGCTTCATGCTTCATATAATGTCTGATTTATGTAACGTTTTAAGGTAATAGTGTAACGTTTATCACTGTTAACAAATTTACCTTTACTCTGCGAAAATCTTATCGACCTGAATCCTATTGGTAAACAGTTAAATATTTTTAATTCTCAATTGCCTGCAACTTAATCGAAACAGAAAATGAATAAAAGAGAAAAACCAGATAAGTTAGGTTTCAATAACGATAAGCATCCAATTAAGCGTACAGATAAATTAAATATTACGAAAAAAGAGAAATTGAAACGTGAAGCAGAGTTAATCATTGCCAATGAAGAAAAAGAAAAACGGGCAGAGGAGTTAATCCTTGCTAACAAGGAAATCTCATTTGCAAGAGATAACGAAAAACTTGCTAAAGAAAAATCTGAAGAAAACGAAGAAAAATTTCGCAATCTTTTTGAACAGTCACCAGTTGGCTTATCAATACGGCAATCAAATAAAAAAGTTGCAATTACTGTACAAACTGCCTATGCTACTTCAAGTGAAAAAGAAAAGGCTGAAAAAGCAGCGTGCAGTGATTTTATATCCAAGCCAATCAATAGGACCTTGTCACATGAGTTAACCAAAAAGCATTGTAATAAATAAAGTGTTAATAATTACTTATACGGATTACCTTAAATAATCAAAAGATTTTGTTCAATGGTCAACTAAAAAATATTACTTCAAAAAGCACGCCAGGGTCATTATTGACCCAAATGGAACTATTAAATTAACTGGCAACTTCTTCCTGAAAATGCCGGGGACTTTTTTAACCAGTTGGAAGCCGGTAACGATATGAAAAACCTTCTCAAAACTACAGCCATAGCCACCTTAATTTCTTGATAAAGAATTAAATGTTACTATTAAATATTCATCTTGAGAATAAATTAATCAAACAATGAAAATGCAACAAATACATCCTGCAGAACAGGAAATACTACGCCAGAAGGCAGAAGAGCAATTGAAAAAACGGCAATCAAAAGTGATTTTGCAATCTTCTGAGGTTGATATCCGGAAACTCACTCATGAACTTCAGGTGCATCAAATAGAATTGGAACTTCAGAATGAAGAACTCCTGCTTGCAAAAGAACAGGCTGATAACATGGCTGAGAAATATATCGAATTATATGACCTTGCTCCATCAGGATATTTTACCCTTTCCAAAGAAGGCAAAATTCTCAAATTGAATCAAAAAGGGGCAAATTTGCTTGGAATGGAACGTCAGTATTTGATAAATAAGAGATTAACAGTTTTTATGTATGATAATACAAAAATTGTTTTTAACGAGTTTCTCAATAAAGTATTTAAGGAAAAATCCGAAGAATCGTGTGAAGTGACTTTATCAATAGAAGGCAGACCACCATTGTATGTTTACATTACAGGACATGTTAACAATAATGATGAAAAATGTCAGTTAACAATGGCTGATATCACACAAATTAAAGCCACGGAATTTGCATTGGTTGAGTATGATAAAAAATTACATCAGCTTAATGCAGATAAAGATCGATTTGTTTCTATTCTCGCACACGATTTAAAAAATCCATTTGGTAACATTCTCGGATTATCTGAAATACTAATTGGCGAGATTAACAGTCTCAAAACAGAAGAAATTGAAGAGATCGCCAGGCATATTTCTGAATCGGCAAAAATCATAAATAAGTTACTGGAAGACATGCTGATGTGGGCAAGAGTGCAACGAGGCAACATTTCTTATCAGCCTCATAATTTAGCGTTAGCAGATATTTTAAAGAATATAGTTGAAGTTCTCAAACCAAGTACATATTTAAAAGGCATAACAATTTCTTGGACGAATGCAGGCCAAATCAATGTATATGCTGATATAGACATGTTGAAAACAATATTACTTAACCTCGTTTCTAATGCAGTAAAATTTACAAATAACGATGGTACAATAAATATTTCTGCTGAACGAACAGATTCAATTATTACAATATCAGTTTCTGATAATGGTATTGGAATAGGACAAAAGGATTTGTCAAAACTCTTTGATATATCAGCAGTTCAAACCACAAAAGGTACTGCAGGAGAAACAGGTACAGGTCCGGGATTATTGCTTTGCAAAGAATTTGTAGAAAAGCATGGCGGTAAAATCTGGGTAGTAAGTGAAGAAGGAAAAGGGAGCAATTTTAAATTTACTTTGCCAATTTACACTGACCAGGCAGATAATATAAATAATTGATGGATCCCTTTAAAAATTGAGCCTGCGAAAATATAACTGTCTTTTAGTTGAATGTTTATTGGCTGACCAATTTCAATAAAAAGTAATACCTTGAATATAAATCAACAAATAATATCACCCACAAACAACACACCAGAGGTCATTCTTGACCCGAAAGGGATTATTAAATTAACTGGTCGGCTAATTCCTGAAAATGCCGAGGACTTTTTTAACCACATGGAAGAATTAATAAATGAATATTTTCTTCATCCTGCTGAAATTACCAGTGTTGAAATCGGTCTTGAATATATTAATAGTGTTGGTACGATGTACTTACTTGATCTCATTCGTAAAATTACGCATGTTCATCTAGAGAAAAATACTAAGAAATTCATTATCAACTGGCTCTACAGCGAAGAAGATGAAGATATCCTTGAAAAAGGTATGCTATTTTCTTCGAATTTAGATGTACCAATTAACTTTATTAAAATAATCTGAAAATTCTAAAGCCATTCTTAAATATTACCTGCTGTTTCCAGGGAAATCTCCGGCTTTTTGTTTTTCTGAATTATGAAAAACCAAATGCCTACAACAAAAGCAGGTAAAAAACCCTTTACAACAGAGAATTAATACGATGAACCAAATCCTTCCGGAGCAAATAAAAGATAGCTTGTTATAACCACAGTCATAAACAAGGCCGGGATCAATGTAATCCAAAAGAAATTATTTTCCTGAGCCAGGTATACCTTCAAATACCATTCGCTGAAGGTCTGACACCTATCTGGTCACGTGAACTATTTTTGATACCTGCACAAAAAGATATATTTTAGCACCCTTTAAGATTATGGAAAACACCGATGGAGAAATTATACAGATATGTAATTAAGATAAAATGGCTGATCATACTCCTGGTTCTGGCCATGACTGTTTTTTTAGCACTGCAGATCCCTCAGATAAAAATTAATTCGGATGTAATAAGTTCATTGCCTGACAATGATCCGGATGCAGTTCTCATAAAGAAAATCGGGGTACAGTTCGGAGTTAACAAAACAGGAATGATAATCCTGGAATCGGACAATATTTTCACTCCTGAAGTACTTAAACATGTAAGACAGGTCACCGACACCCTGAATGAAATCGAAGGAATTTCAGGGGTAACGAGTATCACCAATGTCATGGATGTCAAAGGAGGAGAAGAGGGGTTGGAGATCGGAAAGCTTATCGACGAGAATAATCTGCCTGATACCCCTGAGGAACTGGCTAATCTTAAGAAAAGAGTGCTGTCAAATGAAAATTATAAGGGCAATATAGTATCAGAGGATGGAACTTCTACCATAATTATTTTCTCTATAGCTGATGAAGGCAATATGCAGACTCTGGCTAATAAAGTCAAGGATAAAACCGAAGCCCTCAACCTGCCGGAACATATCTATTTCGCCGGGGGCCCGATGATGATCGCTTCAATTTCCCATCTCATCGCTTCTGACCTCACCAGGCTGCTACCAATAGCCTTCCTTCTGATCACACTTGTCCTTTTTCTGGGCTTCAGGTCATTAAGGGGAGTCGTTCTTCCGCTGCTTACCGCATCTCTTTCTATCATTTGGGTCATTGGCATTATGTCGCTGGCAGGCTCAGAGATGACAATGGTTTCGAACAATATCCCGATAGTTTTACTGGCGATCGGTACAGCATATGCCATTCATGTTCTGAACCGGATCGATCAGGTAAGAGATGACCTCAACCAGTCGATCATCGTTGCCCTCACCTCTGTTTTCATTCCGGTTATCCTGGCCGCGCTCACTACTATTACAGGATTTGTCTCTTTCATATTCGGTTCCTATCTTACCATGATCCGTAACTTTGGAATCTATACCGCCCTCGGTACCCTTTTCGCAGTTATTCTCTCCCTGTTCTTTATACCTGCGCTGATATCTGCCTTCTCCTGGCAAGCCAACTACAGAACTGTATCAGGGAAAAACGCCGGAAGATCGTTCCTCTCCGATTATATCCTGGTTCCCCTGGAGAGATCGCTTCTCAAACATACAAAGACATTCCTGTTTTTATGGATCCTTTTTACGCTGATCAATATAGGCGGTATATTCCTTATAAAGAGAAATGTGGATGTAAGGAACTATTTCAGGAAAGACAATCCGACAAGGGTCGCCGAAGACATCATGACAGATAAATTTGGAGGAACAAAAGCTGTCTTTGTATTGTTTACGGGAGATATCCTGGATCCTGAAGTGCTTAAGGCTATGATCAGAACCGAGGAATATATGAGAAAGAGCCCGGATATAGTTGCCACACAATCCATTGCCGATCTTATTACAGAAGTAAATAGTGCTCTGGGTGAAACCAGAACAATCCCAGAGGAGAGGGATAAGATAGAGCAGCTATGGTTTCTCCTGGATGGCGACGAGAACGTTAAGAGATTAGTTTCAGATGATCAGAGTGAAGCTGTAATAATCTCTAAATTCATCTCTTCGGAGAACAGGGACAAGAAAGACTTTGAAGCTGAGATGAGGAACTTTATAAAGAATAATTCCACACCAGGCTGCACCATTGAACTTACCGGAATGCCATTTATAGAGGCAACGATGGACAAAAGCCTCATTAAAAGTCAGATGGGCAGTCTGATCATCGCGCTCCTTCTTGTAATTGTCATTGTAAGTGCTGTTTTGCGTTCGTTATCGTCAGGCTTCTATGCCGCAGTTCCAATCATTTCCACAATTATTATTCTTTTCGGGGTTATGGGGTATACAGGCATTCCCCTTAATATAGCCACGGTACTTGTTGCCAGTATAGCGATGGGAATAGGCGTGGATTATTCCATTCATGTGATAACTCATTTTAACAGTTCCATTAAGAATGGAGCAACTATTAATGAAGCCCTTGGGAAGACAATCGGGATCAGTGGTAAGGCAATAGTCATAAATGTTGTTTCCGTTTCTGCAGGATTTCTGGTCCTGCTTTTTTCCGAAATGGTCCCGCTCCAATATTTCGGACTCCTGATATCGCTCAGTATGGTCGGATCAGGCCTCAGCGCTTTGACCCTACTCCCGGGAATACTTATTCTGTCGCATAATAAAGCGCTATCGCATGAAGATAAATTGCCCCTTAGCAGATAAATGATTAACGCTCGTTTTTTTCACTAAAAACCATCAAACAGAACCAGATGATCAGATTATTCAGATTTAAAAGCATATTATTCACAATATTGACAGGAGCTGCCATTACTGGTGCTGCAGCCCAGGATGCCGGGGAAATCCTCCGTAATATGGATAGGGTCATTTTTGCCCCAAAGGACCGGCAGGGAAAGATTACAATAATACTTACCGATAAATCAGGGAAAGAAAAAATACGTGAAGCTTACATGCTGCAGAAAGGTCCGGATAAGAAACTATATCGTTACACCAAACCTGAATCCCAGGCAGGAATTGCCACCCTTTCGCTGCCTGATGACGTGATGTGGCTGTATATGCCGGCATTCGGGAAACCAAAAAAGATATCAATACTCGCAGATAGCCAGTCATTCAATAATACCGATTTCGATTTGGAGGATATGGCAAGCAGTCTCTATTCATCCAGATATACCCCTGAATTACTGGAATCCGACGCAGATTCCTATGTGTTGAGTCTGGTTCCCATCTCGTCAAAATCAAATTATTCGAAGATCATTGCAAGAGTCAGTAAAAAGTATGGTTATGCCCAGACAATGGAGTATTACAACCGCAAGGGGAAAAAATTCAAGGAGCAGACCTACAAGTACGAGAAGATTGGGGAATACTGGAATGCCTCCGAAATAGTGATGAAGAATCTTGATAGAAACCATACTACAAAAATACTATTGTCAGACATTAAATTCGATCAGGGCTTGTCAGATGATCTTTTTCTGGTGGACCATATGAAGCCTGATGAAAGCAGGAAAACAAAATAGAAGATTAAAAGAATGTAACCGGGAGACTCTGCTCTTTCCAATAAAAAAGCGAATCCCCGCTTTTGCAGGGATTCGCCATGTATATGGAGTAAGTCTTATTTCCTCCTGTTCGGTTTAGTTGTTTCAGCAGACTTTTTAGTCTCACTGCTTTTTGTTGTTTTTGCCGGTTTGCTTGCTTTCGCGCTTCTCCGTGAAGAAGTGGTGGTCGTTTTTCCTGCAGGGTTGCTTGCTTTCGTGCTCCTGCTTGAAGAAGTAGTGGTCGTTTTTGCTGCAGGGTTGCTTGCTTTCGTGCTCCTGCCTGAAGATGTGGTTGTAGTTTTGGCTGCAGGTTTTGCACTTTTACCGGCGGGTGATCCACCCGTTATTTCCGCTGATCTTCTTGTATTATTTCCAGATCCCTTTGTCACTGGATTTACTGTGGACTTACTCTGAGTTGGAGATGTCCTCTTGTCTGTACGGGAGGTATTCCCCTTTGGCTGACTCTTTATACCGGTACTGTTGTCATTTCTTCTTGACGTTGTATTTACCTGTGCTGGCTCCGCCCTGCGGTTTACCTGTTCATGCGAGGTCCTGGTGTAAAGATCTTCTCCCTTGCTCCTTTGCTCCGGATGAGAGTAGGTGGCTTTATAATGTCCCGACTTTATGCTCTTGCTGACATAAGGGGAAGATGAACGTCTTTGGCTGTAATAGTAGTCGTTCCAGTGAGTATAGCGCGGACTGTTCCAGTGACGGTAGTGGCTGTAATAATCGTGATACATGTTGTAGTGATACCCGTAGTAGTAATCCCAGTAAAAAGGCCTCCATGGACGCCAGTAAGAAGGGTAGTAGCCCCAGTGCCAGCTGGAGTGCCATACTACATATCCGGGTGAGTATATGAACCTTATAATGGGCCAGGCTGCAATCGAAGAATATGTGGTCGTGACAACCGTACCATTATATCCTGGATTTCCTGCATATCCCGGATTTGGCGTCTGACCTGCGTACTGCTCATCAGTAATGGGCTCTATTATATAATTCCTTCCATACAGTGCCTCATCACCTATCAGCTGTATCTGCACCTGACCATTATTGAAGCTCTGAACAGTGAAGACTGCTACATCCTGTGTCTCCCTGTTGTTGATTGCATCCTGAAGGACAATCGTATGAACATTCTTGTCGGTATAATCACGTACAGTGATATAGTCGATCATATTGTCCCCATTAAGGTCGAGGTTGTTTATCCTGAAATTCTGATCGTTCAGATCCCGTTCGAAAGTTTCCAGTGTAGGAGATTCCTGGAATAACTTCATCACGGCATATAGATTAAGATTGTCCCCGGGCAGGCCGAGGTATTCATCCTGATTAGGCTGCGCCTTCAATGAAGCACCTGTGGTGAACATTGCCAGGAGAATTGCGTAGGTTAAGTACTTTTTCATGATATTTGTTTTTAAAAGAGCAACTTTAATAATATATTACTTACAAATCCCGTACCGATATCTCCAATATTCTTATATTAAAATTCATTTTTAAGATAACGTCCTGATTAACAGATATAAGAAAATTTACTATTTTCTTTCAATATATCAGAAAAAGAAAGAAATGTTTACATCACGGCGACAGCCGCAGCAAATTAATCGGATAAAGTTTGCTGATATCAGGAGCCTGAGCCTTTTTTAAAATTCATATAGGATGTTTCCTGGGGCTCAACACTCCATCCTGAAAGAATTCCTCCATAAAAATAAAAAGTTACATCAAATTTTACATTGCTGTTTCGTTCCGTTACCTGATAGTGTTTCGTGGCACCATATTCATTAATAAGATCATACTTCCCAAGATCCAGTTTTATCCGGCCTGTATCACTTATAAATTGAGTGACCAATGTACGGGCAAGAGGTTGCAACTCATTATTTCTCCTTGGCGCATTATTGAGCCGGTTTATATAATCTTCAGGAGTGTTGCACTGGAGGGCATTTTTAATTACCATATCCAGTATCGACTGATCGGTCCTCTTAAGTTCAGGCAGCTTTGAGGCATTGGCCAGACTAAGATAAGCCAGGATATGCATATCAACCGCATCCATAATCCCTTTTTTACGGAAGGGATCTGTAACCGGCTCCCTGAGTTCCGGGATAACCTCATGTCCTTTCATAGCGCTGCGTGATGCTCTGGCACTATCTGCATAAGCCTTGAATTTTGCCCGGATTTCAGGTGAGCGCAGACTGTTGACAGTGAATATGGAGATCCCCTGCGCACCATTCTTTAATGCCGCATCCATGCATTTGAACATAATAGGGCCATTTGAACCCGTCATACCACAGCAGAGGGTAGTCATGGGATTTTTATCCCGTACATTCTCCAGAGTACAATCGGTAATAAAGCTCACATCGCCGGTGTAGAAATTATGGTAAACCATCGGAAAGACAATATCCAGATTCCATTTACCCCAGTCCTGACGGACCATCTTTCTTGCCATTGCAGGCGTAGGAAATGGCGACGCTGCCATAACCTTCCCATATGAATGGACTACTTCGGCAATCTCGTTTGCAACATCTGTGATCTGATCGCAACGGAACTGAAGCCATTTCTCATCAATGGAAGGATCTGCCTGATCACGGGGATCGTATCCGTATTTAGCCTTGAATAACCTGATCATTTCAGGATGGTAGCCAAAATCATATTCCGGATACTCCTTGTCCTGTACGATACCATATCTCGACCAGAGTGTTGTAGGAAGGATTACATCGACAAAACGATGGTAATCGATGGCAATACCATTCAAACCTTCAACTTCACAATATGCAATGATCTTCTTCTTTATATGCTCCCTTACTGCCGATAAGGCAGGACACATGAACTTGTAATAATCAACATAGACTTTTGTATCAGCAAGACTCTGCCCCTTCCTGTTTACGCTAAACCAATCCGGATGTTCCTTAAGCAAAACATCCCTGTCGTGCTCCGGATTCATTGTCCAGAGCCAGGCATAAACCTCTATGCCATGTTTGTGGGCAATTGGAATGGCTGTGCGGTAATCATCAGGAGCAGGAGCATTCAACATAACACCGTCAATACCTGTTTCATTCATCACACCACAGACCGAATCGAAATTCATACCCGGCCTGTAATCCAGCCAGGTCCAGAACATTGGATATTCAGCAACCTTAAGCTTTTTATTTCCTGAACAGGAGACAAGGGAAACAAGAATAATTGCAAGAGCAAAAATTTTAATATTCTTCATCGGTTATTTATATTTTTAAAATTCAGAGATCAGCATAAACCATTTGCAGGCCGACCCTCCCCATACTTCTTTATATGTTGCAGTATTGAACTGTGGCCAGTAGGGCGCATCCTCATTAAACCTCGATTGCATGCCAACAGGTATCTCTCCGACCATTTCACCCGGTAATGCGGTATATTGCTGCGGATAATTACTTCCTTCTCCCCAAATCAGCGATTGTCCGAATGGGTTCTTACCGACAATCCAGAACAGCTGTTGTTCTGCAATATTGATAAGCTCCTTGTCCTTCAGGAATTTACCACATAATGCGGCAGCTTTGCCGGTAGAGAGATGAACGGCTGCGTTACCCTTGAATGAGAACCAGACAGGGAAAATACGGAGATAATGATCATCGTCAACCTTCACGGCATTATCAAGCTGCTCTTTGAAGTCCTTCGAAACATCCTGTCGTATCCCGACCTGCACGATATAAAAGTTTACGGAATCCTTGATTTCATCCTTCTGATAAATTCCGCTCGGAATCATTCCATAGGGCTGTACATATCTGAAAATATTCTTCAGGTATTCTCCATACAACCTGATTGAATTTTCCCATGACATAAAGTCGGGGCTCCCGGGTTGGGTCTCGCACAATGCCGTCAATGCCTGCATATAAACATGGTCGCGCGACTGATGGGTGAAATGCACGATGGATTTCTTATCAAGATCACGATAGAAGAAACCTCTTGTTTTATATTTATCATTTAATGGTTCACTCCTCTGGCATTGTATTGTATATTTGATTGCTTCGGCCGCTTTATCGGCATAAAATTTCTCACCCGTAAGCTTGTACAGCATACTTGCAGACCATGAGATTGTGGCCATATACTGACTCTGAGAAGCCATATATGCATGCCCGTGGCCTTTCGAGATCCTTTCATTGTAACCAAGTTCCTCGAAACGCTTCAGTGCGAACCCGAAATCTTCCCTTGCAATCTTGCCGAGATTTTCCTTGAGCGCGTCATCTTTTTCAAGAGTCATGGAAGCATATGCCTCAATGCCTGAGAACAGGAAATTCTCAAATCCGCTGTTGGTCTCCACTACCTGACGCCGTCCGGCATCATCGATTGATCCGATATAACCATCGGTCCACAGGTTGGTCCCCCATGTCTGAAAACGATGGCCATTGCCCAGCCGGGTTTTCATTATGAAGTCGAGACCCCACAGAGCCTCTTCAGTAAGACGGTTACAAAGATCGATGTTATTCTTTTCCCTTGCCCTGGCAGCCATTTCAAGAAGAGAAAAGGCTATCTCTCCCGTTTGCAACGATTGCTGTGACATGTCTGCAGCATCGTGCCAGCCTCCGTTTACGGGATAGATATGTCCGTTATACTCTCCGTTAAGATCTGAATGACATACGCCATGTTTCCCTGGTACAGCGTATCCACAACGCTCACAGAACATAAAATTAACCATCCTCCATGCGGAGTTGTCCCAGAGATTCTTGTCTATGTAAAACGGCCGCGTTGTTATATTTCCGACCCGTAACATAAATTGTCCTTCCTGTTTGAAATCTGTAAAGTCAATAGTTTCAAAATCACCAAGACCGGTTTTTTCCTTATGTATCTTTCCCCTGTAAGCAACCTGGGATGTTGTGTAATCTATTATGGTGAATTCCTCCTCATTGCCATTCACCCTTACGATTGCCGATTTTTCACTCTCCGGCCTGTATCCGCTGGTTGACAGTATGATCCTGTTTTCAGCAGGTTGCCATCCGCTTACGACCTCAGGATTCTCAATGGTCTGAAGTTCAACTGCATCTATATCGAACTTCAGAGAATCTCCCATCGTACGCTCCCTGCCAAAGACCTCAATGGCAAAAGATATTTTGGTGACTTTGTCCCTTGGCAGCTCAGAGATCTCTAAAAAACACTCATTCCACTTACCATTCACCAGATTAAATTCATGATAGCCCTCTCGTCTATACTTATCCGGGACTTTGATCTTTCCGTCGTTCTCAACATACAGATTCAGGTATATGCTTCGTGCACCTTCACAATCGGGAAAAATATTCAGATGTATCCTGTTATACTTTTCCAGGTTTTTACCACCTACATCAAAGGTAGCCATGGAAGTCCCCCGGCCTAATCCCCAGGAAGCCACTGTATCAATAAATGTGGGAGCGGTAAGCTTCAGACTATTCTTACCGGTGATACTCCTTTCAGAAGTCTGCCTCATCTCACCAATCCCCTTATGCGACCATTTAGACATGTCTTCCATATCGCACAGCATATATGAGAGAAGTACTTTTTTTGTAAGCCCGAATGTTTCAAAGGACTTGCTGTAGTCAAGCGGTAAGGGACTATGTACATATCCGGTACTTCGTATATCTGATTTGAGCTTCTCATCTGTCTGAGAATAAAGAAGGCAGGTGCTGAGCCCAATGAGCAAAGCGATAAAGGTAATTTTTTTCATGGTCGGCAATTAATTTGAACTTCGATTATACGGTAGTTTTCGGGAGCTTTTATCTCCAGTTATCAAATTTAAGGTTTTTTTTACTCCTTACCGAGTATAACCCCGGGGATTCTTCTTCTCGGGACCACATTTTACAATATATAAAATATTAATTATCTTCTGATTGTGATGCTATTTAAAATTTTCTGTTTCATTCGCCTCTGGGAGAGGATTTGTCAACGCCAAGTGAAATGATAGTTAACATCGTCCAAATTCGATTAAACTTTTTAACTTACAGGTTCAATACTAATACGTGGATGTATGAGAGTGATTAATTGTATTACAAAGGGGCCACTATCACTATATGTGAAGCTGCAAAAAGTTTTACTTGTGTCGTTTTTGGTTGCAATGTTTGGATGTTCCGGAGAGAACGTGACATATCATCAGGGCTCTGACCCCGGAATTGCCATATCAGGATTTAATTCAGCGACAGTGAAAAAATATGAGAAATTCGAGATGAAACTGGAACTGAAAAATGTGAAAATCAAAAATCCCTACGATCCGGCTGATATCGACGTATATGCAATGTTTATCTCACCATCCGGTGAAAATATTCGGATAAACGGGTTTTTCGACAATTACCGGGGCGCTGAAGCCTGGAAGCTCCGCTTCTCTCCCAATGAGACCGGAAAGTATAAAGTCCGTGTCTATGTGAAGGATGGCACCGCTGCCGGACAGTCGATCGATTCTTCCTTTATGGCCGTTGACTCGGAGCATCATGGATGGATCAAACCTTCCGTTAAAAACCCTCATTACTTTGCCCATGATGACGGTACATCCTATTATGCCGTTGGGGCTTATTCACCCTGGGGCAATAGTGAAAAAGTTTTTGATACATATGCAGAAAATGACGCCAACATGCTTGCCATCTGGGATATCAGTTATGGTGGCTTTGTAAATGATGCAGGCATAATTGAAAATAAACTTGGATATTATAATCAGGAGAAACTGAGCAGGATAGATTCAATGCTTTCCATTCTTGAAAATGACAATATCAAACTAATGTTCGCCATCTGGCCACATGATCTGTTTTCAGAAACTGTATGGGCGGCTCAATGGAAACAGAATCCTTACAGTAAAATCACTGAAGCGGAGAATGTTTACAGCGCTTCCCGTGTATGGCATTACCAGCAGATGAAATACAGGTATCTTATCGCACGGTTCGCTTACAGTCGCAGCTGGGGCATATGGGAACTAATCAATGAAATGGATGGTACCGATGGCTGGGTTAAAGGCCATCATGAGGAAGCTTTTGAATGGGTAGAAAAGTGCGTTAAATATTTCAGGGAAAACGATCCATACCACCATCCTGTAACTGCTTCGTTCAGTGGCGGTTTTGATCAATACCGAAATGAGCTTTATCAACTGACGGATATTCCAAACCTGCATCTTTACCCTTCACAGGGATGGAAACCGGAATATCCCAAAGATACTCTCAGAAGCGATATGTATAATTTTGCATGGGCAAGCAAACGCTTCTGGGACAATTTTGAAAAACCCGCTATTTTTGGTGAAGCCGGTGCAGACCTTACCTATTATAAACCCAACAGAGAAGAATATCATATCTCCTATCATAACCAGATATGGGCATCCCTTACAAATGGTCTTGCAGGGACACCTTTGTGGTGGGATTTCCAAATTCTGAAACAGCAAGACTGGCAACAGCTTAAACATCTGTCTGACTTTGTTTCCGGTATTGATTTTGCCAATCTTCCTTATGAACCTATGAGGGTCGACGCTGAAGGCCTGGACATTTATGTTATGGATGCCGGCGACGAGGCATTCGGATGGGCAAGATCGATCTTTGACCGGAATATCGGGAAAACAAAATTTACCCTGATGAAACCTGGTAAAGGCAAGTATTCAGTCACCTGGGTTGATCCATGGACAGGCAATAGTGCAGGCTCTGATATTTTTACATCGGTTGATGGAAAACTGGTTCTCACGGTTCCGTTCATAGCAGATCAGAAACAAGATATTGCGTTCAAAATCAGTAAAATATAAAATTCCATATATAAAATCCTTAATTCAGTATCCTGCCATGGCCGATTCAAAACGCATTAACTCCATTGACATTATGAGAGGGCTGACTCTTGTACTCATGCTTTTCGTAAACGATCTATATATGCCGGGCGTCCCGGACTGGCTCGGACACCGGGCCGCTAACTTTGACGGAATGGGCCTCGCTGACTGGGTCTTCCCCGGCTTCCTCTTTATGGTTGGAATGGCTGTTCCTTTTGCCATTGGGAACAGGATCTCCCGGAGAGAAAGTATGTTTTCAATTTCCAGTCATATTCTTATCCGAACTATCAGCTTGCTCATAATCGGAGTTCTGATGGCCAATTCGAGAAATGTCAACGGAGATTTTACTGGTCTTAGTAAAAATGTATGGTCTTTAATAATGTACACCGGGGTCTTTTTGATATGGAATGACTACAAATCCGATAAAAACAGAGTACTTATTAATGTCCTCAAATTTGCCGGATTAGTGATGATACTTGCAATGGTCTATATCTTCAAGACAGGAAAAACAGAAATTCACGGCTTCTCCTTCAGATCCTGGGGTATCCTGGGAACTATCGGCTGGGGTTACCTTGTAGCTGCATTCGTTTACCTCGGCTTTCGCAACAGCATTGCAAAAACGGTAGCTGCACTCGTTTTCTTCCTTGCATTGAATGTTCTTTCAAAACTGCATCTGCTGGATTTTCTGAATACCGTCAGACCTGTTCTTGGGGTTCTTATAAACGGAAACGCCCCGTTCATTGTACTCTCCGGTATGTTTACCACACTTCTCCTTAAAAAGCTTTCGGGCCAGGATCTGAGAAAAACGGTGCTGATAATTGTTTCCCTGGGAATCAGCATGCTCATTGCAGGATTTATTTTCCGCAGATGGTTCATAATCTCAAAAATCCAGGCGACACCAAGTTGGGGACTGATATGCAACGGAATAAGCATGCTGTTGTTTGCACTTCTCTTCTGGATAATCGACATAAAGAAATATATCAGATGGGGACTATTCCTCAAGCCTGCCGGAGCAAATTCCCTTACCGTTTACCTTGTTCCGGATATATTCTATTACATAATCTGGCAATTCAGCCTTCCCTTGCTTTTTTACAAGAATTCGGACCTTCCGCTGGTAGTAATTGCGGGTTCCATAGTGTGGGCCCTGGTGATGGGAGCAGCTCTGCCTGTCTTACTGGAACGAATTAATTTCCGGCTTAAA
The DNA here is from genome assembly GCA_963789465.1 of uncultured Bacteroidales bacterium. GTDB lineage: Bacteria > Bacteroidota > Bacteroidia > Bacteroidales > VadinHA17 > LD21. The sequence continues at coordinate 38,013 of CAWBLL010000007.1, read as the reverse complement.
CTCTGAATAAATAATACATATTGATAGTACAATGACACAAAGCAACCGTATTCAATCGATAGATATTATGAGGGGACTTACATTAGTCCTGATGCTGTTTGTAAATGACCTGTATATGCCGGGGGTACCATTCTGGCTTGGACATATGAAGGCTGATTTTGACGGTATGGGCCTTGCAGACTGGGTATTTCCGGGATTTCTTTTCATGGTGGGCATGGCGATACCATATTCTATAGGCAACAGGATAAGAAAAGGTGAAAATAACTTAACTATTGGAAGACATATTGTGATAAGATCCGTGAGCCTCCTGATAATAGGGGTCCTTTCGCTTAACTCGGGGAGGGTCAATGCAGAGTTAACAGGCATGGGAGAAAATCTATGGTCGATCCTGATGCTCATTGGGGTATTTCTTATCTGGAACAAATACATAGAGAATGATAAGAATTTCTTTACGATTGCAGGGCTAAGGCTGGCAGGAATAGCCTTGCTGGTGTTTCTGGTATTCAAATTCAGATCCGGGCAGATGGTTAATGACGGATCTCTTATTACCGGTTGGTGGGGAATACTCGGTCTGATAGGCTGGGGATACCTTGTTTCAGCTTTACTTTACCTTGCCCTCCGTGACAACATCCTCAATACCGCAGTGGCATGGCTCATCTTCCTCGCTTTGAATATTCTTTCAAAACTGGATCTTCTGGATGCCCTCGATCCGGTAAAACCAGTACTAGGAGTTATAATTGAAGGCAATGTGCCATTCATTGTCATCTCAGGATTACTCACCACTCTTATAATGAAAAAATACTCAGCCGACTATAGAAAGACTATTTTTATTATCGTATCCTTTGGAATTTTATGCATAATTGCCGGATTCGTTCTGAGGAAGTGGTTCATCATATCAAAGATAAAAGCCACTCCCAGCTGGGGCTTTATATGCAACGGCATCAGCATGCTACTATTTGCCATCCTGTACTGGATAATCGACATAAAGAAAAAATCGAACTGGGCTTTCTTCTTAAAGCCTGCAGGTGAAAATTCCCTGACAACCTATCTTGCACCAGATATTATTTACTACATCATTTTCAGCACCAGCCTTCCTATACTCATATATAAACAATCGGATATCTCCCTGGTTGTTATCGCCGGATCTGTCATCTGGTCTTTATTGATGGTAGGATTGACAGCCTTGCTTGTGAGAGTTAATATCAAGCTGAAGCTGTAAAGTACCTAATTATCCATGCTCATAGAATAAGGAAAAGACTTCTCGTCTGTGCCCCTGGTCATTTCCGGCTCAGGACCCATATGGAAGATAAGAGTACCTCCCCTGAGCAGATCAGCATGTGTGACAAAATTTGTTCTGACAGGTTTTCCGTTAAATTTAATGCTCTGAACATATAAATTCTCCTTAGAATTTTTCCGGGCACGTATTACAAGCTTTTTACCGTTTTCGAACCTTAAAGTGACAGCATTGAACAGTGGGGATCCGAATACGTACTCCCCTGTTCCTGGTGTTACCGGGTAAAACCCTATGGCAGAAAACACGTACCAGGCAGAAGTCTGACCATTGTCTTCATCGCCGCAATATCCGTCAGGAGTATAATTATATAGTTTGTCGAGAACCTCTCTAACATGGTATTGAGCTTTCCAGGGCTGACCGGCATAATTGTAAAGGTAAATCATATGCTGAACAGGTTGGTTCCCATGTGCATAGTTTCCCATATTCATGATCTGCATCTCCCTTATTTCGTGTATAACCTGGCCATAGTACGATGCATCGAAAACCGGCGGAACATGAAAAACCGAATCCAGCATGCCGATGAATTTTTCCTTACCCCCCATCAGACTAACCAATCCCCCGACATCCTGAAAGACACTCCATGTGTAATGCCAGCTGTTCCCTTCCGTGAACGCATCTCCCCACTTATATGGATTAAAGGGTGATTGAAAGGTGCCGTCAAGATTACGGCCACGCATCAGACTGGAACTCTTATCAAAAACATTCTTATAGTTCATGGCCCTGGCTGCAAACAGACCGGTCTCTTCTTTTGGTTTACCAAGCTCTTTGGCCAGCTTCCAGATACAGAAATCGTCGTATGCATACTCAAGCGTACGTGCGGCATTTTCATTGATCCCGACATCATACGGTATATATCCCAGTTCATTATAGTATTTTGCCCCAAGTCTGCCAACTGATGATACGGGGCCTGCACCCTTTGTATTCTTGATTACAGCCTGATAAAGAGTTTCTATATCATACCCACGGATCCCCTTTGTATAGGAATCTGCTATAAGGGATGCTGAATTTGAACCTATCATGCAGTCCCTGTGACCCGGGCTGGCCCACTCAGGAAGCCACCCGCTCTCCTTGTAAGTATTTGCCAATCCTTCCATTATCCTGCTGTCAACGTCAGGATACATCAGTGTAAGAAACGGGAAAAGAGCCCTGAATGTGTCCCAGAATCCGCTGTCAGTGTACATATATCCAGGTAGTACTTCACCATTATAAGGACTATAATGAATAATCTCATCCTTTCCGTTAATCTCATAGAATTGCCTGGGAAACAAAATCATCCTGTAAAGACAGGAATAAAAAGTTCTCTGCTGGTCATCTGTTCCTCCATCCACCTCTATCCTGCCAAGCTGTTTGTTCCATGCCTCCCTGCCCTCTTTTTTCACCGTTTTAAAATCCTTGCTTCCTGTCTCACGTGTAAGATTAATCATTGCCTGCTCAGGACTAATGAAAGAAGAGGCCACTTTTACTGTTATTTTATCCCCTCTTCCTGTTTTGAAACCGAGCACTGCCCCCGAACGATCACCAGCTGACTCCGGATCATTCACATCCAGCGTATCACCATGCCATGTCGAGAAATTAGTGAAATCTCTGTCAAAAACTGCAACAAAATAGTTATGAAAATTTGCCGGCACCCCGCCACTGTTATTACGGCAATAGCCTACGACTTTTCTTTCAGAAGGGATTATTTTCACCATTGATCCTTTATTAAAGCCATCAAGCAGAATATAGGAAGAATCATTTTCAGGAAAGGTAAACCTGAAGATAGCGGCCCTCTCGGTCGGAGTAATCTCAGCAGTGACATCATAATCAGCAAGATATACACTGTAATAATAAGGTTTGACAATTTCTGACTTATGGGAAAACCACGATGCTCTTTCCTCCTCCCCAATCTTTATGCTGCCAGTCAGAGGCATGAGAGAAAAGGCCGCATAGTCATTAATCCAGGGACTGGGCTGATGTGTCTGTTTGATACCCATGATTTTATAATCATTATAGGTATAGGCCCAGCCATCGCCCATTTTTCTTGTCTGAGGAGTCCAGAAATTCATTCCCCAGGGTAGGGCTATTGCAGGATAAGTATTTCCATTTGAGAGTTTATATTCCGAATCGGTACCCATCAATGGATTCACCAGGTCTGCAGGGTCATCCTGTTCCTGTTTCCTGAACTGATCACTGAAAATCAACCAGATAATTAAAAGTGCTAAAAGTGCCAGAGCGACAATAAACCTCCTCCCGGAGGTTCCGGAGGTATACTTGCCTAAACCTCTGGTTGAATGATCTTCAAAATTCATGGTTGATTAAAATGTATTATTTATGGGATTTTTATTTAGCAGAAAGGTATCGACTCTCACTTTACATATTCAAGTGAGAGCCAATTATCGATCTTCCTGAAAACCACATCAGGTGTCAGCCAGAACATACAGGCAAAATCTCCCCTTTTGCATTCTCCTTTCCCATAAACGGTGCAGGGACGGCAGGTTAGTTCACTGGCGGGTATTCTGACTGATTGCTCCTCAGGCTGCCTCCATGCTCCAAAGCCGGTAACAGGATCTGTGCCCCCCCAGACTGAAATTACTTTTACGCCCAGAAGAGCTGCCATATGCATATTGGAGGAATCCATCGCTATCATAAAATCAAGCCTGCTCATCAGAGCCAGTTCTTCATCGAGTCCATCCGTAACCGCAATGACAGAATTTGGCAACTTCGCCTGAAACCCCGAAAGCTTATCCGAGTCTTCCTTCCCTCCAAAAAGATAGATCGTTGCTTTATGTTTCTCCAGGATCATTGTCAGCAGCCTTAACATATACTCTTCAGGCCATACTTTAAGCTTATGCCTTGCGTAAGGGGCTACTCCAATCTTCATCCCGCCAAATGTACCTGCTGCAGAAGCTACCTTCGCAACAGCCTCCTCCAAAGGGATGATCCATGGCCCACTTGTCAGGCTCAGCGGGAATCCCGCCCTTGCAAAAGCATCACTGTATCTCTCCACAGAGTGTTTAAGTTTTTTTCTTGATTTTCCGCTTATTACCAATTGCTTTTCGCCGCGTCCCTTCTCAATGACAATTACCGGAACCCCCTTCAATCTGAATAAAAACCTTAATATTTTTGACCTGAGGACATCATGAAGATCGACTACAATATCGAATTTTCCTGTGCGGGAGATATCTTTGCAGAGTCTCAGAAGACCTGTAAATCCCTTGTGCCTGTCAAAAATTTCGATAAAAAAAAGCGAAAGCCCCGACATAGAGTTAAAGAAAGGGCCGAAAGATGGCCTTGTCAGCAACATAATCTCAACATCCGGATATTGTTCAGACATTGCCCTTAACACAGGTGTTGTAAGGGCAACATCACCCATCGATGAAGTTCTGATCACCAATAGACGCATTTCAGTACTTTTCATACGATTTTTCCTCCGTGAGCCTGGATGAGGTCCTGAGATTGATCTCTCTCTTTATTTCTGATCTTTTGTCGTTTTTGAAATATACTGAACGGGCGGTTGAGATAAATTCCTCCCCAAAATCCTTTTTCCTCTCAAGATCCCTGATCCTGTCCTCGATATCCCATAACTCACAGTTCACATCATACAACGACACATAGAGGGGATCACTCTGCGGTATAATTGATAAAGAAGAGCTGATCAGTACATCATACTCCTTTTTGATATTGGCTAGCTTATCGCTGTCCTTTATCCGTTCAAGCTTTATCTGGAGGATTGTCAGCTTATCTATGATCTCACCGTTTGAAACTTCAATTTTCATTTCGTCCATATTTCATATGCAAAAATAGCATCTTTTAAAACCATTAACCACAAAGGTATCAAAGATGTTCAGCACCCTTCCCCCCTGCTACTATCTTTTTGCCCTTTGAGAACCGGTCATGATCAAAGTGAAGGGGGCTTGAAGGTCAGCTAGTACGGATCCACATCAATCGCGATCTTCAGCATGGATGCCCCCTTTTCTCTTTCCAGACGCGTTATTGCATCCAAAATCAACTGTTTAGCCTTAGCAGGAGATTTTTCCCTTTCTATCTTGACAAGAATTGTTTTTATATACCATAGTTGTACCTGCCCTACAAGAGGAAATTCAGGTCCCAGAACACGCTTTCCGAATGCCACTCTCAGGTCAGTTCCAAGGATATCCGAATAATGATTGAGCAAAGTTTTATCCTTATGCTTAAGACTTATTCGCACCAGCCTGCAGAAGGGTGGATAATTGAACTCCTTCCTTTCCTCCGTCTGCATCCTGAACATACCTTCATAATCGTGCCGGAGGACCAGTCTGATAATCCTGTTGGCAGGATCGCCGGTCTGGATAATGACTATACCCTGTTTCTGTCTTCTCCCAGCCCTGCCACTTACCTGTTCAATAAGCTGATAGCTTCTCTCATGTGCCCTGAAATCAGGAAAGTTCAGCATATTATCGGCATTAAGGATCCCAACAACAGTGAGGTTTTCAAAATCCAGCCCTTTTGATATCATCTGGGTACCAATGAGAATATCGATCCGTCTCTCCTCAAAATCTCTTATAATCCTGTCAAAGGAATTTTTGCCCCTCGTGGAGTCCTGATCCATTCTTTCAACCCTGGCTTCAGGAAATACAATTTTTATCTCATCTTCAATTTTTTCAGTCCCGAATCCCCTTGTGACCAATCCTCCGGAGTGACAATTGCCGCATTTATCAGGAACTGCAGTTTTGTATCCGCAGTAATGGCAAACCAGGCTTCGGATATTCTTATGATATGTCAGGTTGACAGCACATTGAACACAAACGGGTATCCATCCGCAATCAGAACACTCTATATATGGTGAGAAACCCCGCCTGTTCTGAAAAAGAATTATCTGTTCATGTTTGCCCAGTGCCTCATCCATTGCTTCAAGCAGCTCCGGTGTAAAATGCGAAACCATAAGTTTTTTCCTGTATGCCTCCCTGGTGTTTGCCAGAATAATTCCAGGCAGCCTGATAAACCCGAATCTCTCCTTCAGTTCCACAAGGCCATATTTTCCTGATACAGCATTATTATAGCTTTCAACCGAGGGTGAAGCAGAGCCCAGAAGTGTTTTTGCGGAATGGAATGAGGCAAGCATAATAGCACTATCACGGGCATGATATCGTGGTGCCGGATCATGTTGTTTATAGGAGCCGTCATGCTCCTCGTCCACAATGATAAGTCCTAGATTGCTGAAGGGCAGAAAGAGGGACGACCTGACCCCGAGAATAAGTCTGTAGCCCTTACGGGGGTCATCATCAGCAACTTTCTTCCATATCTCAACCTTCTCGGCATCGCTGAACCGTGAATGATAAACGCCTGTCACCTCTCCGAAGTGTTTTTTGAGCCTCTGGATAATCTGGGTGGTGAGAGCAATTTCGGGGAGCATATACAGTACCTGCTTCCCTGATCTTAACTGCTCCTCGATGAGCTTTATATAAATTTCCGTCTTCCCGCTTGAAGTCACGCCATAAAGAAGGACTATATCCTTTTTAACGAACCACTCTTTAATTGAATCGTGAGCTATGGTTTGGGCATCACTAAGTTCATGCACAGGCTGGTTAATGCTTCCAGGGGATGAGAGACGGGTCACTTCGGACGATACAGCCTTCAGGATACCCTTTCCGATTAGCGCTTCAATTGTGGTTGCAGAAGATTTTGAGATGGATATAAGCGTTTTCTTACTTACAGGCTTAGGCTCTGTTTGCCCAATATATCCCGATATACTGATGTATGAGGAAAGCAGTTCCTGCTGCTGTGGTGCCCTGGAAAGCCTATCAAGTATCTCATTCAGTTCATCGTCAGAATATTGACGGGAAAGGCTGATTAAAGTCTCAATTTTAGGCCTGTATGAAGTGAGGCTCATCTCGGAAGGGAGCGCGGCCTTCATCACCTCCCCTTCACTGCATAAATAATACTCCGACATCCACATCCAGAGCTTTAACTGGATCTCATTTATTGCAGGTACCAGATCTTTTACGCCGGCTATGCTCCGGAGGTTTCTGACATCCGGTTTCCTGTCATGAATGGAGCACACTATACCCGGATACAGGTTTTTGGCTCCAAACGGAACAGTAACCCTGATGCCTGGCCTGATCTTATCTTTCAGTTCACCGGGAATGATGTAAGAGAATCTTCCCCGAACAGCGAAGGGTAAAATAATATCTGCAAACCTGTTATCTGTCATCCGTAGATAAATAAGTCACCTTACAATGTAACTGTAAAAAATCAGAATACCTTGTCAAATATTATTAAAGGGGCTGGTCGGATTTAACAAAATCTGACATTACAGCCAGAAGATGTTCTTTTTTTATGGGTTTGATCAGACAGGCATCGCAGCCTGCTTCCAGGATAATATCCTTGTCGTCTTCAAAAATAAAAGCTGTCTGTGCTATTATAGGAAGGTTTTTTCTTATTTTCTTAATCTCCCTGGTTGCCTCTATACCATTCATTTCAGGCATTTGCATATCGAGAAGCACTACATCGATGTCGGGTATGGCTTTGATCAGCTCAATGGCTTCAAAACCCGACCTGGCAGTGATCACCGATACGCCGGTATCGATAAGTATCCTGTGAAGGTAAATAAGAACATCTTTATTATCATCCACAAGCAGGCACTTTTTATAGGTCCAGTCGATAGGTTTCCGAACCTGTTCACTGTTTAAAGGAACAAGTCTTGTTTTGTGACTGCCAGCCGGCCTGTACGGTATTGAAAAACTGAACTCTGATCCGATTCCTTTCTCCGACTGTACAAAAATCCTTCCCCCCATCCTTTCAACAACTTCCTTTGCCAGAGTCAAACCGATACCCAGACCTTCAAAAGGCCTGTGGTGCCCGTCAACCTCCTGCCTGAATTCTTCAAAAATACGACCAAGGTTTTCTTTATTGATCCCGATGCCGGTATCTTTTATCTTGAAGAAAATTCTGTCGTCTTCCCGCATATATGAAAACTCAATTGAACCATCGAGTGTAAATTTCACAGCATTATCCATTAAATGATTCAGAACCCTCTTGAGCCAGATCCTGTCTGTGAAGATCAGATCCCCATTGTCAGTGAACTTATTATTCACATGCAGTATTATTGGTTTCTCATTTCGCCTTATCACCTGTCTGGCATCCTCAATGATCTCATTTATAATGGAACTCAGGGATGTCTCTTCGTACGAGATCTCTATCTGCGAACTTTCCAGGCGTGAAAGGTCAATTATGTCACCGATGATCTGGAGCAGCTTTTCACTATTATAATTAATATGCTCAATATACTCTTCCTTTACTTCCTGGGTAAGATTATTCGCCAGAAGGAGATTTGCAAAACCTACCACACTGTTCAGGGGGGTACGAATCTCATGGGAAATATTTGCCAGAAAGCTTGATTTAAGACGGCTGCTTGCCTCAGATTCTATATTGGCTTTAATCAAAGATTCGTGAGCCTGTTTCAGTTTTGTAATGTCCCTCGAAATTGTAAGGGAGCCCAGGATATCGCCATTATCATCCCTGATAGTAACAGATCTGGTGGAGAGGTTTACATAATGGCCTTCCTTATGCCTTAATCTCAGTTCACTTTCAAAAAAACCGGTGTTCAACAATGTATGAACTCTCTTTGCCTGGTAATCCTGCTCTTCAGGATGAATAATTTTTTGTCGGTCAATTGTTTGGTATTCATCCTTGTGATAACCTATCATAGAATAAAAAGCTGAATTTGCAAATTTCATTGTCCAGTCCTTATCAAAGAATGAAATACCATCATCTGCAGATTGCACTACCATCCTGTAGAACCTGTCAGATTCATAGTATTCCTTTGTTATCGATTCTTTCTGGGATTCCAGCTCAGCATTCATCCTCTGGAGATCTTTATTGATACTCAGGATATGATTATTCCTCTCCTTAAGTTCTGCATTAACCTTTTTAAGCTTCAGTGAAAAGAATAAGATAACAAGACATACAATGAGAAGTATTGCCAAAACTGAAATTATCAAATTTCCAAAAGGGCCGGCCATAATTAACGTTGCGTCCGAATGAAAGCAGGAAAAGCTTTCAGCACTGTTATCGGCCGCAAAGGACCGTTCTGTAATTAACGGAAATAAAATTATCAGTCCGGAGAATAGTAAGTCTCTGGCAGTTAAGTTTTTCCATTTACTCCAACAGTTTCTCATAGGTGTATTACATAGGAGTCAGGTACCTTACCGACCTTTACAAAAAAGTATAACATGCAAATTAATAAATAATCTTAAAGTTATATAGTTATTGATGATTAGCTTTAAAAGCATGCCACCAATCTTTCCGGTGCTAAATAAATGAATTTTGAGCACTTAACATATGATATATTTCAAAATTAATTATTCAGTCAAATACACTGCAACTCTTATTTTTAAAAATATTAAATTGCAATTTGAACTACAGACATTGGCTTGCGTCGAGTTCGTGAGTTAATTATATGATTATAAGCGAGTTTGTTGATGCTGACTAAGAAATCATTTGGAAACTCAAACACAACTGTTGATGGAAAGAAAGGATAATAAGTTTTCAGGAGGCAAAAGATATAAGAATAATGAGATTACAGTGTATTGGAAACCATCGGCATGCGTCCATGCTTCATATTGCTACAGGGAGTTAATCGAGGTATTTGACCCAAGCAGGCGGCCCTGGGTAGACATGAATGGATCGACAACTGAGAAAATTATTGAAGTTGTAAATTTGTGCCCGACAGAGGCTCTCTCCTGGAAATGGAATGATGAGGCCAGGAATGAGCTGGTTGAAAGAGACATGGTAAATCATATAAAATTCAGAAGGCCTGAATTGGTCGACATTAAAGAACCAGTTGAGGAAGAGAAACCTGTATCCGTAAAGATAATGGCTGATGGACCTATAGTCCTGAAGGGCAACTTTACGATTGTCTACAATAGTACCAACAAGGTAGTCCACGAAGGAATTATTTCTATTTGCAGGTGCGGAGCAAGTGATCATCAGCCATTCTGCGACGGCCGGCACAGAAAAATAGGATTTATTGGCTAATAATCGGGATTATGGAAGAAGAAACTAAGCAAAATAAGCCTCAGGCAATAATTGAGATTGATAACTCAGGTCCGTTAAAAATATCGGGTAACATCATGGTTAACGACATAAAAAGAGGCAATGAACTCTCCTCAAGGGAAGTACTTCTTTGCCTTATGCGGCAAATCAGAGAATCAACCCTATTGTGACGACTCTCATAAAACAAAATAATTATTAAGACTCAGAGAGGTGAGGCTCCTGACCAAGTAGCCTTGTAACCAAAGCAGCAGCGTCACTGAAAGAGACTGCTGAATAAACCTCAAGACCGGAATTGTCAATGATCTGTTTTGCCTCTTCAGCATTTGTGCCCTGGAGTCTCACAATAACAGGAACATGGATCTCTCCTATCGATTTATATGCTTCCACAACACCGTTTGCCACCCTGTCGCATCTTACAATACCTCCGAAAATATTTATCAGAATTGCTTTCACAGCAGGATCTTTCAGGATAATCCGGAAACCTGCCTCAACAGTTTTAGGATTGGCGCCTCCTCCCACATCAAGAAAATTGGCAGGTGAACCGCCTGAAAGTTTGATTATATCCATTGTTGCCATCGCCAGGCCTGCTCCATTTACCATGCATCCAACATTTCCGTCAAGCTTAACAAAGTTCAGGTTATGCTTCCCTGCCTCAACTTCAACCGGATCCTCCTCACTTATATCCCGCATACCCGAAAGATCAGACTGTCTGTACAGGGCATTATCATCAAGAACTAATTTGCAGTCAACAGCCAGAACCCTGTTATCGCTGGTTTTAAGGGCAGGATTGATCTCCAGCAGCTGGGCATCGCAACTTTTGAAAGTCTCATACAGACCTGAAAGAAAAGTCAGCATATTTTTAAATGCAACACCCGATAAGCCCAGGTTAAATGCAATATTCCTTGTCTGGTATGCCTGAAGGCCTATGCCCGGATCAATTTCTTCTGTAAAGATCCGGTCAGGTGTTTTTTCTGCAACCTCCTCTATTGACATTCCTCCTTCCGGTGAGTAAAGAAATATGTATCTCCCACTGTCGCGGTTGAGCAGAATGCTTATATAATATTCCCTGGGTTCTGTTTCCCCTTTATAATATACATCCTGGGCAATCAGCACCCTCTTTACTTTTTTTCCTTCAGGACCCGTCTGTGGGGTCACCAGCTGCATTCCAATAATCTGCCCGGCCAGTTTACCTACCTCCTCAATTGATTTTGCAAGTTTGACGCCCCCTCCTTTTCCACGGCCTCCGGCATGTATCTGAGCTTTGACAACAAAAAAGTCAGATCCGAGTTTTTCCTTTAACTGCCTGGCAACCACTATAGCCTGTTCGGGTGTTTCCGCTACAAAACCTTCCTGGATATCAACATTATATGCCTTAAGCAACGACTTCCCCTGGAATTCATGAACATTCATGCCCTGAAATTTAAAATATTAAAATTAACGAATTATCTGAAATTACGAGTGTTACAAAATAATAATAAATACCAGATTATTTATTTATTTTCGCATAAAAAATGCGAAAGCTTCTCAATAGGGAACTTGCCAGAAAATCTGCAGAAGAATTCCGCAGATCTGAAAAATCTCCGATCATTATTGTCCTCGATAATGTAAGGAGTCAGAGTAATGTAGGCTCCATTTTCCGCACTGCTGATGCTTTTGCTGTAGAGTCCATCTGCCTTTGCGGCATTACTTCCACTCCTCCTCACAGAGAAATCAGAAAGACGGCACTTGGCGCTACTGATACGGTTGCCTGGAAATACTTTCCAAAAACCCTTGAAGCAGTCAGTGAATTGCGGGAAGCAGGTTACATTATCATTGGTGTCGAACAGGCGGAAGGATCTGTATCTCCTGATGAATTTCAGGCAGAACCGGGCCGGAAGTATGCCTTGATTTTCGGTCATGAGATCAGTGGTGTTGATCAGGAAGTGCTTAACACTTGTGACTACTGCATAGAGATCCCGCAGTTCGGTACAAAACATTCCTTTAACATTGCCATCAGTGCGGGCATTGTGCTCTGGGAAATGAGCAAGAAAATAAAAACCAATTGACCCAGTTTGTCCAAAGACTTTACTCACAAAAAGACTTTCCAGGTACTACGCGGTGAATCTGATCTGAATGTGTGATTCGACTATGGCACTACAAAAAAAAGAGGCTCCCGGTTAAGGCAGCCTCTTTTGTGATTACAGATAACTCTTAATCAACAACAGCCTTAAAATCGGCGTCGTTGAAATATTTTGCAAATTCAATATCAGTTTTTGCATATGCTTTCCAGTCAGACTTGAAACCAACAGCCTCCTTGAGTCCGCTGAGCATATAGCTTTTATCATCAAGACGTGCACCGACAACTGCCTTAAGATATGATGGTTTGCCGCACTTGCACAAATCCTTCATCGAGTCAAGAGTTGATTTTGCCTGGTTGACATCACCTTTCAGAAGTTCAGCGAGAGCCAGGTTGAAACATGGTTCCGTACCGAAGAGATTAACAGCTTTGTCATATTCTCCCCTGGTGATTGCGATTACGCCCAGACCCCATTTTGACTCAGGTGTTGCTGACGTCATTGATGTGAAATACTCTTCAGCTTTTGCCATGTCACCTTTTACAAGAGCGCCAAAGCCAAGATTATTCTTTACCACATCGTTATTCTGAATAGCTTTTGCAGCTTCAAATTCTGCAATTGCCTCATCAACTTTCCCAAGAGACATCTCTTCTACTCCTATATTGTTATGGGCACGGATGCATTTCGGGAAGTTCTGCGACGCGGTCTGGTAGTATTTTAGCTTTTCGTTAGGATCTTTGGTAAGGGTTGCCGAATAGAGCATCTCTTCCAGGCTCAGAACTTTCGGATCTGATTTCATTGCGTCAAGGATCTGTTCATCAGTCCTTCCAATCTTATCAACATTTACCATCATTTTTGACCTCCTCAGTCTTGGAAGGATGTCTGTTTTCAGAACCTCAAATGCTGAAGACATGTTCTTTATTTCCTTCTCGCGAACATCCGGGTCGGAATACATTGATAAAACACGGAGAATAAGGTCTTTATCCTGCATGTTTGATTTTTCAACCTCGGTTTTGAAACCAGTCCAGTCTTCAGCGGTGGTCTTTTCGTCAAAGAATGAAGGATCTTTTGCGGCTTCGACCTTACCAAATGATTTTTTAATGAATTTGTCAGCAGTAACGCCTCTTTTTTCAGAAAGAGGTTCATTGATCTTCATTGAACCATCAGGTGAAGCATAGGAACTGACAACAGTACTTTTGAACTCACGGCTTGAATCTGCATCAACAGATTTTATAAATTCTTTCAGAAGAACAATATCCTCGTCCTTTAGTTCCTTGCTGAGCAAATCTGACCTGTTGATCAGATAATGAATATCAGCAACCTGAGTCTCAGGAGTAATCCTTGCGAAGTTATCCTTCATAAGGATAGGCATGCCTTCTTTTTGAACCAGAGTAGATGTAGCGATAACGCCATCAGCAAGCTTAATAGGATCGAAGTCAAGATTTTTGTTTCCCCTGACAGCTTTTATTCTCAACTGAAGTTCAGACATTTTCATTGCATCTGTATATGGAATTGAGCTGGTATAAGTAAAGTCGCCACCGGAGTAACCTATAACTTTATTATTTGCCTGTACACTCTCGCCCTGAACAACCTGAACTTTATCAAAAGCCGTTTCCCCACCGGAATAAGTGAGTACAGGGGTCAGTGTTACAGTGGTTTTCTTGTCGAAATATTTGGCAGGGAAGGTGCCTTTAATGGTAACTGCTACCATACCAGCATCAGTCTGAAGAACTTTTGGTGTAACCTCATACTTAACTAAGTTAGAGTTTTTTTTCATCTTATTAAGCCCTCCACAACTGGTCATCACAGTTGCAGTAAGGATAAGGATAAAATAGCTTCTGAATTTTTTCATAATTAAAATAGTTATTTGTTTATCATTCCTAAGTTGCCAGTTACCTAATGAACTTTCTACTAAGATAATGGATCTATCCGCAAATTTAAGATAAAATCCCAAGAATGGAAGCAATTTCTCAAATTATTTACAAAAATACCTTATTCAAACCCTGCAGATAATCGTCATAATAAATTGTATCAACTAATTTAGTATAGTGTGCTGAATTCGTCACAGAATCAATGTGGTTGGCATCTATGACCAGGTATTTATTCTGTGGATTACGGTTGAAAAAATCAAAATAACCCTCCTCTGTTTTCTGAAGATATTCAAGTGTAATTGTCTGTTAATAGTGACGGCCTCTTATCATAATATTCCGAAGAAATTTATCCGGACTGAGATGCATGTAAACATAAATGTCGGGCTTTGGAAATGAAGTGTAAATAATCTTTTAATCCTCCTGCAAAGATCAAATTCATCAGGATTAAGTGTTGTTGCTGCAAAGACCAGCGGTTTTACCGGCACCTATTATTACCCTCGATCACAATAAATTCGTACTTTATCTTCATGGATGAAAAGAAATGCTGCCTCGACATTTCAATAATTCAATTTTATGAATTGAAGATGAAACAGCTATAAAGGAGGTTATATCAAATCTCTGTCTTAACAGTAAAGGACGCGAAGCCTGCGCAGATCCCGATAGTTATCGGGAAGCAAAGTTAATGTATTGAAATACTTTTCTTTGCGTTCTTTGCGAAAAACTTTGCGATCTCGCGGTTAATTGTTTTTGACTTTTGATACAGCCTCCTTTTTAATTATCAGGCTGTTGAGGCGGACCTTTTCTTTCCGGATCCTGACGAGGTGGACGCGGCAGAAGTTCCTTCCTCGAGAGTTTGATTTTCCCTGTTCTCGGATCGATATCGATTATCTTCACCTCGACTTCCTGACCCTCCTTCAGCACATCTTCCACATTGGGAACTTTTCTCCACTCAATTTCTGAAATATGAAGCAGCCCATCCTTGTTTGGAAGTATCTCTACAAATGCGCCAAACTGAACTATCGTCTTAACTTTACCCTTATAGATCTGTCCTATTTCCGGAACAGTTACAATTTTCCTGACCCAGTCGAGAGCTGCATTTATAACCTCAGCATTTTCTCCAAAGATGTTGACATCACCATGCCCATCGATCTCCTCGACAATTATGGTTGCACCGGTGACTCGCTGGATCTCCTGTATCACCTTGCCGCCCGGACCTATAAGTGCACCTATCATCTCCTTCGGTATAGTAAGCATCTCAATACGAGGGGCATGCGGTTTAAGCTCAGGACGCGGTTCCGCAATAACACTGGTCATAATGTCAAGAATATGCAATCTGCCTGCCCTGGCCTGATTTAATGCCTTTGTAAGTATCTCAAAGGAGAGCCCTTCTACTTTAATATCCATCTGGGTAGCAGTAATACCGTCGCGGGTACCGGTCACTTTGAAATCCATGTCTCCCAGATGATCTTCGTCACCCAGAATATCCGAGAGAATCGCATATTTATTGGTTTCCTTGTCGGTGATGAGTCCCATGGCAATTCCCGATACAGGCTTTTTAAGCTTAATGCCTGCATCCATGAGCGCCAGTGTTCCTGCACAGACAGTTGCCATTGAAGAAGATCCGTTTGATTCGAGAATATCAGAAACAACTCTGATTGCGTAGGGATTCTCATCATCTGATGGCATCATGTTCTTCAGTGCACGCAGAGCAAGATTACCATGACCTATTTCACGCCTGCTGATTCCACGGGCAGGTCTGGCATCACCAGTGGCAAATGGCGGAAAATTATAATGAAGGGTGAATTTTTCGGTCCCCTTATTCAGTACATCATCAATTATTTTCTCATCCAGCTTGGTCCCGAGGGTAACCGTGGTAAGCGATTGTGTTTCTCCTCTTGTGAAAAGGGCCGATCCGTGTGTGGCAGGAAGAGGATCAATCTCACATTCAATCTGCCTGATCTCATCAGGCTTTCTACCGTCCAGACGGACATTTTCATCCAGAACAAGCCTTCGTGATGCCTCCTTAAGAACATCATGATAATATCTTCTTGCCAGAGTTTCATCAACAGGATTCTCCTCGGTATACTGTGCAAGATATTCGGTAATTATAGCTTCAAAGGCATCAATCCTCTGATGTTTATCAGCAGTTGAGGTTTTGGCAGCATTAAAACACTTTTCATAAGTTTCATCCCATACCTTCTTGCGAAGATCTTCATCATTGTTCTCATGGTCATATACCCTCTTGACGGTAGACCCGACCTCTTCGGCAAATTCCATCTGCGCCCTGCATTGCACTTTGATAGCATCATGGGCAACCTTAAGGGCCGCAAGCATTTCCTCTTCTGAGACCTCCTTCATTTCACCTTCAACCATCAGGATGTTTTCAAATGTGGCTCCGACCATCAGGTCGATATCTGCATCCTTTAGCTGAGTTGCTGTCGGATTGATAATGAATTCATTATTAATTCTTGCCACCCTTACCTCTGACATTGGCCCGTTGAACGGAACATCCGAGACACTCAGAGCTGCCGAAGCAGCAAGCCCTGCAAGTGCATCGGGGATAATATCCATATCCGCCGAAATAAGGTTAATTGTTATAAACGTTTCTGCATGGAAATCATCAGGAAAAAGAGGCCTTAATGCACGGTCGACAAGCCTTGAAATAAGAATTTCATAGTCGGAGGGCCTGGCTTCCCTTTTTAGAAATCCGCCCGGGAATCGTCCGGAAGAAGCATATTTTTCCTTGTACTCAACTGATAAAGGCATGAAGTCTGTATCTTCCTTCGCTTCATCAGCTGCCACAACAGTGGCAAGCAACATGGTCTTCCCCATTTTCAACAGCACTGAACCATTGGCCTGTCTTGCCATCCTGCCTGTCTCGAGGATAATAGTTCTCCCGTCACCGAGATCAATAATCTTCTCTTTTACTTTAAACATTATATATGTGATTTTTGAACATTGAAATTACCAAATAACTAATATAGTACGAAAAAAGGCAATTTGAAATTGCCTTTTTTCTCTATTTACGTAATTTCAATGCTTTTATGATTTCACGATACCGCTCGATATCTTTGAGTTTGAGATAGTCTAAAAGCCTTCTCCTTTTACCTACAAGTTTTATAAGCGCCTGCTGGGTACTGAAATCCTTCTTGTTCTTCTTAAGATGCTCTGTAAGATGGTTAATCCTGTATGAAAACAGCGCTATCTGACCCTCAGCCGTACCTGTGTCAATTTCAGAGGCCCCAAATGTTTTGAAAAATTCCTGCTTTTTTTCAGTAGTTAAATACATGTCGCTAATTAAAATATTATTGATCCATAAATAAATCGAGTCTCCAATTTTGGAACGCAAAAATAAGGCTTTTTTATGTAAATTATCAAACAATTTGCTTTTTTTTTAAAAAGATCCAAAAATATTTATTTTAATCCTACCGGTTTAACAGAGTAACAGTTAGAAATTCTTTTTTGTTTATTCATTCCTGACTTGTTGCAAGATGCTTTAAGAAGCATTTTCCAAAACCCTGTTTAACCGTCTCTGATTAAAAGACGCCAAAATAATGCCAAACGTTGCGTCATTCAATCATTTAAATGTACGTTTCGTCAAAGAAAAACCAGCTTTCGTCAAAAGGATTTTTCTAATTCGCTAAAATGTGTATTGGATAAATCAGTGTGTTTCTGTTCTCAGCCTGATCGGCTCCCGAGGTTCCATAATAAGCTCATCAGGATCTTTTAATTTCCTTCCCATGCTCACCAGCTTGCTGCCTAGCCGGCATTCCAGACACTTGCGCTTTTTGCAGTACTCATTCCTGAGCTGTACCAGTGCCTGAGAATAAAAAGCCGATTCTGCCACTATTCCAGACTCCTTCCACTCATCCAGAATGGAATTTTCCTCGGCAGGAAGGCTTTCCAGAAACGAAAGCGCTCTTTCAGATATTCTATTGTTATCGCGCAATTTGCCATAGACGAACATGACCGGAATAACTGCATTGACGAGAAAAATGCAGATGGCCTGGCTTCCCGTACCCTTTACAGCAAAACGGCTCCTCTTTCCAAAAATAAAATGATCATTCCAGTATTCAGAAGCAGTAACTTCAAAAACATCTTTCAACTGTACCATGTCTTCGGCTTCAAGCACCTTAGAGAAAAGTCCGCCCGCAACGGAGAGCATCGCCGCCAGCTGCGAGATCCTCACGGTTGGAAAATTTGCAGGCCTGAGCCTTGAGAACTTCCATAACCATCCATGTACAGGTTTCAGAGAATATTTTGATGAAAGGATCCTGTATTCCTTAATCAGGCTTTTGTAATATTCATCGTTAAGGGCATCCCGGAATAAACCCTCCTCAAGCATTCCTGCAGTTCCGAAAAGAAGTGCTTCGACCTGGAACAAATTATCGCTGTGTTTTCTGATTATCCTGAAGGGAAGTGCTGAAGCCAGCATCCCGAACGGCCCGGTATTGATTCTGAATCCAAAATAACGGGTAAGCATCCTGTAAAAGGTCTCTTCCCAGTCGTTTCCGGTATCGGAGAAAATCTTGCCGATCATTTCAGCCTTGTTCTCAAGCCTCTCGATTACAAGTGAATTTAGCCAGTGGCGTAAAAGAAAAGTATCTATGTCGCCTACTTCCTCCTGGCAGGCAATTGTGAAGGGATTATTTATCAGGGTGATGTACCTCTCATAGAGCTCCGGTTCGAATGAGATCTCCGCCGTCAATATCTCCTCTCCCTTTGTATTGAATACCTTCCTGTCATTCAGGGCCACTACATGCAGAATAACATTGTCAAAAGCCGGATCATACTGATGACCGTGAGCGTCAAAATGCGACGAGCGGGTATGGATCTCAATATTGCCGGCCCAGACTGTGCCATCCACGGATATGCGGGCATTGAAAAAATCTGGACCTGAATCGCGGTTATATTCACCGGGACGCATTACCTGAATTTTATTGCCATTGGCATCAAACAATCTGTCAGGATCATACAGACTGTATTTCCACAGGTAGTGAAGAAATTCCTCTTTCATATCAGCACAATTATAATTTATATACAGCGAGGATATAAATATAAATAAAAGAGAAGAAGTGTGCAAAAGTTAAATGCAAAACCTTTTATTTAAAGTTTAAAGAGTTTAAAGGGTTGAAGGGGTTTAAAGGGTTGAAGGGGTTTCATCCGCATGACAGGCAGATCGCCACGACCTCAAGCCAATCAGACCAGATTTCTTTCGTGAAGATATTTTTCCATTTCAAATTGAATCTCCTTTGCCTTTTGTCCGGCAACTATATCAAAATTGCTGGAATTGTCAGCAAAAATGATTGCACGGGAAGAGTTGACAAGCAGTCCGCAACTTTTGTTCAACCCGTACCTGGCCACATCCTCAAGGCTGCCACCCTGCGCTCCCACTCCGGGGACAAGAAGAAAATGGTCAGGGACCAGTTTGCGGACCTCTCCAAGCATTTCTGCACGCGTGGCTCCGACAACATACATGGTATTATCGATAGTGCCCCACTTCTGTGATATCGACAGAACTCTCTCAAAAAGCCTGATCCCCTTTTCACTGTGATACTGAAAATCATCAGCTCCTTTATTTGAGGTAAGTGCAAGAATAGCGACCCATTTATCATTTACAGAAAGGAAAGGAGTAACTGAGTCCTCACCCATATATGGAGCCACAGTTACAGAATCGAAAGGCATGCGTTCCAGGAAAGCTGTTGCATACATTCTTGAAGTATTTCCTATATCTCCCCGCTTGGCATCGGCGATAACAAATATTTCCGGATGATTTTCCTTGATATAGCGCACCGTAGAATCCAGAGATTCCCAGCCCTTTGCACCATTACACTCATAGAAAGCGGTATTTGGCTTATAAGCCACAGCATATTCGTGAGTGGCGTCGATTATACGCTTATTGAATTCAAGCACAGGATCCTTCTCCTGTTTAAGAAAACGTGGAATCTTCTCAGCTTCGGAGTCAAGGCCGACACACAGGAAGGATCTTTTTTTTACGATGTTGGCAAATAGTTGTGAACTGTTCATTTCAAGATGTTTAGAGGTTGCTCTCCTTAAGACGTTCTGCATTCTCAGCCATCTGCAATTTATCGAGAACCTCCTGAATATTCCCATCGAGAATTGAAGGCAGGTTATAGATTGTAA
The DNA here is from genome assembly GCA_963789465.1 of uncultured Bacteroidales bacterium. Lineage (GTDB taxonomy): Bacteria > Bacteroidota > Bacteroidia > Bacteroidales > VadinHA17 > LD21. Next base: position 17,638 of record CAWBLL010000007.1, on the reverse strand, counting down.
GATTTATCCTGTGATCAGTCATTCGTCCCTGCGGGTAGTTGTAAGTACGTATCTTGGCAGAGCGGTCACCTGTTGAGACCATTGTCTTGCGCCTGTGCGATACTTCGTCCAGATATTTCTGATATTCAAGATTATAAAGTCGGGTTCTGAGTTCTTTCAGAGCTTTTTCATAATTTTTTATTTGTGACTTCTCGTCCTGACATGTTACAACTATATTAGTAGGGATATGGGTCAGACGTATTGCCGAATAGGTTGTGTTGACCGACTGTCCGCCCGGGCCTGATGAGCAATAGGTATCCTTTCGGATATCTTCAGTCCTGAGATCTACATCAAATTCATCTGCTTCCGGGAGCACAACTACCGTTGCAGCGGAGGTATGAATACGACCCTGGGTTTCCGTCTGAGGCACTCTTTGAACACGGTGTACGCCCGATTCATATTTCATAATTCCATATACCCCCTCTCCGGTAACGCTCATGACTATTTCCTTGAACCCGCCGGCAGTCCCTTCAGAGGCGTTGTTAACTTCAAACTTCCAACCATTTGATTCAAAGAACTTTGTATACATCCTGAAAAGATCCCCTGCGAATATGCTGGCTTCATCACCTCCTGTCCCTGCACGGATTTCCATCACAGCATTCTTGTCATCTTCAGGATCAGCAGGTATTATAAGCAACTTTATCTCATTCTCCATTTCAGGAAGATGTTCATTCAGGTCATCAAGTTCAGCCTTGGCCATTTCACGCATCTCTTCGTCCTTCTCGCCCGCGAGAAGTTCCCTGGCGCTCGCAATATTGCTCATAGCCAGCTTGTACCTTTCATATGATTCAATTATAGGGAGAAGGTCCTTATATTCTTTATTCAGTTTGACATACTTCTTCATATCCGAGAGAATATCAGGCTGAGTCAGAAGTTCACTTACTTCGACAAACCGTGTTTTTACACCCTCAAGCCTCTCAAGAATCATATTGTTTGCCATCTTATTTTCAATTTTCAGGCTGCAAAGATAATAAGAAAAGGGGAAAAACTAAATAATATTATGTCTCCTTCTGGCCGGTCACTCTTACGTATGAGGGAGCTATGAGTTTAATATAATGCCAGTTAACATCTGCTCCTCTGTTGGGCGGGCGGGAAAGAGAGGCATCAGTCAATATTCGAATTTTCCGAACCCGGAAATGATAGTAAGCTGTTTTTTGTCAGATGGCTCACAATGGCCGATAATCTGGGCTTCGAGGTTGAATTCCCCTGCAATCCCAATAATTTCAGAGGCTCTTTCAATACTTGTATAAATCTCGAGCCTGTGTCCCATATTGAAGACCTTATACATCTCACCCCAATTTGTACCTGACTGTTCATGTATAATATTGTACAATGGAGGCAATGCAAACATGTTATCCTTGACAATATGCAGATTCTCAATAAAATGCAGGATCTTGGTCTGCCCGCCACCGGAGCAGTGGATCATGCCATGTATTTCGGGACGCATTTTTTCCAGCACTTTTTTTATTACCGGCGCATAAGTCCGGGTAGGTGAAAGTACCATTTTACCGGCATTTGTATTCAATCCTTCAATGGTATCGGTAAGCTTCATCCTGCCGGAATAGATAAGATCATACGAAAGAGTGGGATCAAGGCTTTCCGGGTACCTGGTGGCAAGATAGGGGGCGAACACATCGTGTCTGGCCGAAGTAAGACCATTGCTTCCCATGCCACTGTTATACTCCTTTTCGTACGAAGTTTGTCCATAAGATGCCAGTCCAACAATAACATCCTTTTCTCTGATATTGTGATTGGAGATCACATCAGCTCTCTTCATCCTGGTAATTACAGTCGAATCAACGGCAACGGTCCTGATAAGATCGCCCAGGTCGGCTGTCTCTCCGCCAGTAGACCAGATGCCAATGCCAAGCTCCCTCATCTCCTCGAGCACCTCTTCTGTTCCTTTGATAATTGCTGATATGACTTCCCCGGGGATATGGTTTTTATTCCTCCCAATTGTGGAGGAGAGAAGAATATTATCATATGCACCTACACAAAGCAAGTCGTCAAGGTTCATTACAATGGCATCCTGTGCTATTCCTTTCCATACCGACAAATCCCCGGTCTCTTTCCAGTAGACATAGGCAAGGGATGATTTGGTCCCGGCCCCGTCGGCATGCATAATGTTGCAATATGCTTCATCGCCTCCGAGTAAATCGGGAACTACCTTGCAAAAGGCTTTAGGAAAAAGACCTTTATCTATATTCTTTATGGCTGCATGCACATCCTCCTTGCCGGAAGATACACCTCTCTTACTGTATTTTGATTCCAGGGACATAATGAAGACTAAAAACGGATGATTTTGGAAGGATGGTCATTTAATCAGATTATTGGTCACTTGATTTTCCCGGAATTAAAAACCCATTCAATCGACTGTCTCAAAAGTTTCCGGAAGACAGGGTTTTCAAATGTAGGAACATCATGACCGCTCTGGAGGGTCACTACCCTGGCTTTTCCATACTGCTTGGACCAGCCGATAACAGGATTGCTGCTTTCCTCATCTGTTAGAAGCAATGGTGTAACTCCAGGTTCAATATAATAACCCTTATATGTCTCATCGAAGATATCAAAATCAGACAAGCCTGCTGTGACAGGGTTCTTGCTGTCAGCTATCCTGACCCTGAAATGCATATCATGAATATATGAACAGGCGGGATACTCCTTTCCGTTCACAACGGTAGGCTCATGGAAATATTTGCCTCCTATTATTTTAAAGTATTCAGGCCAGTTGTCATAGGCACAGATGCTATGATGAAGTGCAACGAGCGGTTTACCGCTTCTGATGCAGTCGGATAACATTTTTGCCTGCTCACCGGTGATATCCTGCCACATGTGATAAAATACGAGAACATCATATTTATCCCTGTTCTCAGGAAGAAACATTTCATATGCCCCTGGCAGTTCTGCAACCTGGAAGGTTATATTTTCTCCAAGTGAGGCAAACATCTGATTGAACTGGTCCTTCGGGTAATCATGGCCGCCGGTAATAACCAGAACCCTTATGGTTCCGGTAGCTGGTGCAGCATCCGTCAGCTGCACAACCGACATCGGTATCAATAACAGTAATAACTTGAGTAATTTCATATGGCTTATTATTTTTTAGGTGCCTCATAATCGGTACTGAGCACCCTGAATTCGGTCCTCCTGTTTATCTGGTGGGCTATTTCCCTCTGCTCATCATTGGCAAGACTGTTTATATACTGTTCAGTCAGCTGTGTCCCGGCTTTGAGGAAAGGATTCAATTTAGCCATATCTGCATCAACAAATTTAGGTGTTGACTCACCGTATCCCTTGGCTAAAAGTCTCTCAGGTGCGATTCCTTTATCTATAAGGTATTGAACTACTACCTGTGCTCTTTTTTGTGACAGTTGGTAGTTATATTCCTCGGTATCCCTTGAGTCGGTATGCGACATTAGCTCGATAGTTACGTTCGGGTTATCCATAAGGGTCTCTACAAGTTTGTCGAGGGAGACCATTGATTCCGGTCTCAGATCCCATTTCCCGAAGTCGTAAAGAATATTTGGAAGCTCAATTGGTTTATCAATTGCAGTAAGGAGAATTGTAACCATATATTCTCGGCTTTTCTCCTGACCTTTGGTGGTCTCTTTTTCCTTACCATTAAGATAGCCTTTCTTTGAAGCCAGGAAAATATAGTCAACCTCAGGTTTCAGGTCAAATTTGAAGTCTCCTGAACTGCCGGTTTCAGCCTGCAGGTTTGATCCGTCGCTTGCAATGAGCTGTACCAGGGAACCCGGCATAATTTCACCGGTCTTCTCGTCTTTCACCAGACCGGTAACACTGAATTTCAATGGTGGCAGCTCAAAGGAATAGAGATCATCGTTACCTCTGCCTTTTCTTGTTGAGCTGAATATTCCCTTTTCCTCTTTCCCTTCAAAAGCAATTCCGAAATCATCAGCAAAACTGTTTATCGGTGGTTTCAGATTCTTTACAACCCAGCTACCATCAGGCTGAGGCTGGGCGCTGAAAATATCGAGCCCACCCATGCCGATGAGGCCGTCGGAGGAAAAATAGAGTGTCCCGTCGGCCCTGCAGTAGGGAAATAACTCATCTCCTGAAGTATTAATATCGGGCCCAAGGTTTATTGGTTTTGACCAGTTATCTCCCTGCCTGGCTCTTGTAGATCTCCATATGTCTTTTTTCCCGTATCCGCCTGGTATGTCCGACACAAAGTACAATGTCAGTCCGTCAGGTGAAAGTGCAGGATGTGCAGCAACAACAGAGTCAGGAAGTATCCCCAGATTTTTAGGTTCACTCCACTTATCACCCGTTCTTTTTGAATACATTATTTCACATCCTTTTTTTTCACGTTTACCTGCTTCACACCGTGTGAAATATAGCTCCTTGTAATCTGAGCTGAATGCAGGTGTCCCCTCTTCATTTTCGGTGTTGATCACGTCGACAGGCACAGGAGTGCTCCATTTTGATTTCTTATCGATACGGCTTTCGAAGATATCCGTAAAGCCCTGCCCCGTCGCTCCATGTGTCTTGTTACCAGCAGCATCGTCGCGTGCAGAGGTAAAATAGATGACTCCAAAATCATCACGCGCGTATGCAGGACTGAAGTCGGACTCCCTTGAATTCAATTCCTTGAGCTCCTCCACCTTATAGGCTTCCGGATTTCTAAGCCATTCCATGGCCAGTTCACATGCGCGTATTTCCTGGTCAGCCCTGGCATCTCCGGGAGCCGCCTGCTTATATTTTTTAAATTCATCAATAGCCTGCTGAAATTTACCGTTTTTCTTCATCGATTCGCCCAGATAATATTGCGCTTCAGGCCTGGAAAACGAAGACTTCACAGCCAGCTTGTACCAGGTCTCTGCATCCTTCGGATCATTTGTAAGCCTGTAACAATCAGCTATCATATACACCAGTTCGGTCCTGGTATTTTTGTCAGACTTGCTTGTTTTGGAGTATGCATCCTTGAACAGATCAATTGCATCAAAATACTCCCCCGCATTAAACGAGGCATATGCCCTCTCACTTTTACGCTTCTGTGCAAGCATGTCGGGAAGAGCGATGATTGACAATAATATTATGAGCAGGATTAAACGTTTCATAACAACTCCTTCAATTTGACCATAAAAATAAGCAATTAAACGATTCTTGTAATAATATTTAACGCAGGCTCTTATAATTTAGTATAAATAAAAAAGGCCCCCGGAGCGGGGCCTTATTTTCAAAGTCCGATAAAATTGCAGTCTGCTTATCTTGTAAACAATAATTCCCTGTATTTCGGAAGAGGCCAGATCTCGTTATCGACAACCAGCTCAAGCTTGTCGATATGATATCTTACATCGTCAAGATATGGCTTAACCTTGCTCTCATATGCAATGGCCTTTTTATAAGAATCGTCAATGATATTGGCTTTTTTGCGTTCCTCCGTCATCTCATTTACAAGCCTTTTAATACTTGAGATATGATCTGATATGGAAATGATCACCTCTTTTCGGGCTCCTGCCAGTTTTTCAAATTCATTGTCATTGAAAATTTCCCTTAAACCCTTAACGTTCTCAGTAAGCATGGTCATATATTTGATAGCTGTCGGAACTATATGGTTTATTGCCAGGTCGCCGAGTACCCGTGATTCGATCTGCACTTTTTTGGTAAATTTCTCATATTCAACTTCGACCCTGCTTTCAAGTTCCTTTGCAGTGAAAACGCCTGTTCCAAGAAGCATCTTTCTGGATGACTCTGCGAGATAAAGCGCAATTGATTCGGGAACGCTGGATATATTGCACAGGCCTCTTTTCTGAGCTTCCTTGTGCCACTCCTTGCTATAGTTGTCACCTTCAAACAAAACTCTTTCAGATTCAAGGATATATTTCTTCAGAACCTGGAATATAGCTTCGTCCTTATTTCTCCCCTTCTTTATAATTGCATCAACATCCTTTTTAAACTGAGACAGCTGATTGGCAACTGCTGCGTTTAAGACAATCATTGCGGTACTACAGTTTGCCGATGAACCTACTGCCCTGAATTCAAACCTGTTGCCTGTAAAGGCAAAGGGAGAGGTACGGTTTCTGTCGGTATTGTCGAGTAATATTTCGGGTATTTTGCCAATGCCCAGCTTAAGTTCGGTCTTCTGTGCCGGGGTCATCTTCTTGTCTGTTACCTTGCGGGCCAGGTTTTCAAGCATTTCTGTCAGGTATGAGCCGACAAATATTGAAATTATGGCTGGAGGAGCCTCATGGCCGCCTAACCTGAAAGAGTTGGTTTCATTCATTACAGAAGCCCTCAGTACATCGTTATTGTCATTAACGGCTTTTATTACATTGATGAGGAAGGTAAGGAACTGAAGATTGGTTTTCGGATTTTTCCCGGGAGACAGGAGGTTCACTCCGGTATCGGTTGCCATCGACCAGTTGTTATGTTTCCCTGAACCATTAATCCCGGCAAAAGGTTTTTCATGGAACAGCACTCTGAACTTATGTTTTCTCCCGACACGCTTCATTATATCCATCAGGATCTGGTTATGATCGACCGCCAGGTTAACCTCCTCATAAATGGGGGCACACTCGAACTGATTGGGAGCAACCTCATTGTGACGTGTCTTAACGGGTATGCCTAGCTTATAGGCTTCACACTCAAATTCTTCCATAAAAGCCATCACTCTTTCAGGGATTGAACCGAAATAATGATCGGAAAGCTGCTGATCCTTGGATGAAGCATGTCCCATCAGTGTTCTCTCCGCAAGCACTATATCGGGCCTGGCATAATACAATGCATCATCAATCAGAAAGTATTCCTGCTCACATCCGAGTGTCGCAATAACTTTTGTCACATCCTTGTCGAAATACTGGCAGACGTCAACAGCTGCCTTGTCGAGGGCAGACAGGGCCTTTAAAAGGGGAGCCTTGTAATCAAGAGCTTCGCCTGTATATGATACGAAAATTGTCGGAATACAAAGGGTAGTGCCTACAAGGAATACCGGAGATGATACATCCCATGCCGTATAACCCCTGGCTTCAAAGGTGTTGCGTATACCTCCGCTTGGAAAACTCGAGGCATCCGGTTCAGATTGTACAAGAACTTCACCTGAAAATTTCTCCACCACATGGTTTCCATCACCATAGTCTATAAAACCATCATGCTTTTCTGCCGTTCCGTCCGTAAGAGGATGAAACCAGTGAGTGTAATGAGTGGCTCCCTTACTGGTCGCCCATGCCTTGAGTCCGGTAGCAACCATATCAGCTTCCTGCCTGGTAAGGGATTTACCTTCATTTATAGCTCTCTTTACTGCCTTGTATCCCTCCTTCGAGAGGTATTGTTCCATTTTTGGAAGATCGAAAACATTTGCCCCGTAATAATCGGAAACAACTTTCGATGGTTTGGTAAATTCAACCGGTTCCCTGTTGAATACTTCCCTTAGTGCACTAAATCTTAATTCTGCCATAATATTACGTTAAAAAATTAATTTTCTATACCGCAACAAAAATACATGTTTTTTGAACAAACCCCCTAACAAAAACACTATTTATTTTAGTATTTTACATTTTTTTCAGCATGACCCCCTAATTTTATACCTTTTTTTCAAAATTTAAAAAGAATCTGTCACAAAACAAAAAATGGACAACCTCTTTAAAAAAAAAGAGGCTGCCATTATTGAGTCAGCCCCTTCTTGTTCAAAATTTTAAGTAATTAATACTTAATTATCATAGTAAAGGGCAAATTCAAATGGATGCGGACGCAAGGACAATTCCAGAATTTCGTTCTTTACCTTATAGTCTATGTATGTTTCAATCAGATCTTTTGTGAATACATCTCCCTTGGTAAGGAATGAATGGTCTTTCTGTAAAGCCATCAAGGCTTCAAACAGTGATCCCGGTACATTTTTTATTTTTGCCTTTTCCTTTCCTGAGAGTTCATAGATATTTTCATCCAGGGCTTTTCCCGGATCAATTTTGTTTTCAATACCATCGAGTGCTGCCATAAGGATAGCAGTAAAGGTAAGATAACCATTGCATGTCGGGTCAGGACAACGGAATTCAAATCGTTTGGATTTTGGACTGTCGGAATACATGGGAATCCTGACAGCTGCAGATCTGTTCCGTGCAGAATAGGCAAGGTTGACAGGCGCTTCAAAACCCGGGACAAGTCTCCTGTAAGAGTTGGTAGTCGGCGCTGCAAACGCCAGCAATGCTGCAGCATGCCTTAGAACACCGCCTATTGCCCATAAACCCTCCTGCGACATTCCGGCATAATTTTTCCCGGCAAAAAGATTTTTACCGGATTTCCAGATTGAAAAATGAATATGCATCCCGCTTCCGTTATCCTGGAAAATTGGTTTTGGCATAAAGGTAACTGTCTTACCATGCCTTAGTGCAATGTTCTTAATAATATACTTATACCACATTAACTGATCACTCATTGTCACCATATCGGCAAACATCATATCTATTTCACTTTGTCCACCGGTCGCAACTTCATGATGATGGGCCTCCACCTTAATGCCTATCTTTCTCATCTCCTTGACCATTTCAGCTCTTAAATCGCTATATGTATCAGTTGGACTGACAGGGAAATAGCCTCCTTTGTAACTGGGCTTGTATCCCAGGTTTGGCTCTTCAATACGGTTTGAATTCCAGGCACCCTCATTGGAGTCGATCTGATAAAATCCGGCATTTTGTTTCTGATCAAATCGGATCTCATCAAAAATAAAAAACTCCGGTTCAGGCCCTACATAAGCTACATCTCCTATTCCCGATGTTTTTAGGTAGTCAGCTCCCTTTCTAGCTACATAACGCGGATCCCTGGAATAGCTGTCAAGCGTTATCGGATCTATGATATCTGCAAGTACACTGATGGTGGGCTCTTTAAAAAACGGGTCCAGTTTGGCTGTCGCAAGATCAGGAATAGCCAGCATATCGGATTGATGAATATCTTTCCAGCCCCGGATCGAGGATCCATCGAACCCTAATCCCTCCTTGATAGTACCTTCATCCCATAATTCAATAGGATAACAGCAATGTTGCCAGGTTCCAAGTAAATCAACAAACTTCAGATCTACCATTTCAGCCCCGTGTTTTTTAGCTAATTCTAAGAAATCTTTTAGTGTCATAAGAAATGAATTTAAAGGTTATTAAACATAGTTACCTGAAAATCTGCTCTTACTTCTCCAGTGACCCACTGATAATCCAGACTAATATTTTACAAAAATAATAAATATTGAGTTTTACCCTGTTTTTTTATAGGTAAAATGATTATTTTATCAATATTTTTTCAATTATTGATATTTTTTAATGGAATTTTAAAAAAAGGGGTGTTTAAAAAGGAGGGGGGGGGATATTTTTTTTAAAATCTACTTTGCAAGGCTCCCAAATAACGATTTTTCAAAATCTACAGCAACAACCTTATATTCTGGTGTTAACGTGTATTCATCACCCACATTGCCGGTCAATGAATTAATAGCTGACTCAGGAAAATGAAAAGTTGTATATAATACGCCAGGCTTGACCATGTCACTTAACATAACCTTCATGGTTGTATGGCCCCTTTCCGAAAGAAGATTCACATAATCGCCATTCAGGACTCCCTTCCCGGCAGCATCATAAGGATGGATAAAAAGTATATCCTCAGTCATAAGCTTGCTGTTAGGGGTCCTCCTGGTCATAGTCCCGCTGTTATAGTGTACCAGGCCCCGGCCGGTGGTAAGAATATAGGGGAATTTCCCTGAATTTGAAACTGTTTCAGGTGTTTCCTCATAAGAAAATGTATGAAACTTTCCCTTTCCCCGTTTAAAAGTTTCTGTATGAAGTATCTTCGTATCGGATCCATCTTCCCTGACTGGCCATTGCTTGCCGTTATCTCCAAGACTATCCCACCGCACACCGCGGAAAAAGGGAACAATCCCTGCTATTTCCCTTAAAATATTTTCCGCTGTGTATTCTTCCTGCGGATAACCCATAGCATTCATCATCTCAACAACAATCATACCGTCAGGCTTTGAACCATTTAAAGGCTCAACCACCCTCTGCACTCTTTGTATGCGCCGCTCACCATTTGTGAAAGTCCCCTCCTTTTCGAAAAAGGATGAGGCCGGCAAAACAACATCGGCGATCCTGGCCGTACCAGTCATAAACAACTCCTGAACAACCAGAAATTCCAGTCTTTCAAGAGCATTTTGAACATGACAAGTGTTAGGATCTGTCTGCAGCAGATCCTCGCCCATGATCCACATCGCTTTGAGATCACCACGCTGAGCTGCCCCGAACATTTCCGGGATCCTGTAACCTGACCCGGTGGGATGATCCACACCGTAGAAATTCTTAAACACTAGACTGTTCACTGGATCGGTGACATCGAGATAACCTGCTCCCTGATGAGGCTGGACTCCCATATCTGCTGCCCCCTGCACATTGTTCTGCCCTCTCAGCGGATTGATTCCGGCTCCCTCCTTTCCTATATTGCCTGTCATCATGGCAATATTTGCTAAAAGAGTGATACCCTTGGTGCCCTGCCAATGTTCGGTCACACCAAGACCATGAAATTCCATTGCAGAATGAGCTGAGGCATACTCAATGGCAGCCCTCCTAACGAGATCATGGTCGACCTGGCAAATTCTTTCAAGCTCATTAATATCAAGATTCATCAGGAATTTCCGGAAAAGTTCCCATCCTTCAGTCCTTTCAGCAATAAAAACATTATCAGTCAGACCTTCGTCCAGTATATACCAGGCAAACATATTCAGGACTGCCACATTGGTTCCGGGCTTGTTCTGCAGATGGTAACCTGCATATTTTGCCAGATCGGTCCGGAGGGGATCGATCACAATCAGGGGAACTCCCTGCTGTGCCACTGATCTTATCCTGGAACCCGTTACAGGATGCGCTGATGTCGGATTTGATCCGACAACAAGAATACATCCGGTCTTATACAGATCATTTACCGAATTGGTTGCCGCACCAGTGCCAAAAGCCCACTGCATTCCCATTGCTGTCGGGGCATGACAAACACGTGCACAACCATCTATGTTGTTTGTGCCGATTACTATCCTGAAGAACTTCTGCATCAGATAATTCTCCTCATTGGTGCACCTGGCCGAAGAAATACCTGCAAGGCTGTCAGGACCGTATTTATTCTTAATCTCCCTGAATTTTGAAGCGGTAAAGGCATATGCCTCCTCCCACGTAGCTTCCTTAAGCACTCCATTTTTCCTGATAAGCGGAGAGGTGAGCCTGTCAGGATGATTGTAAAACTCAAAGGCGTATCGTCCCTTCACACATAAATGACCATTGTTCACTTCTGCCTGCAGAGGTGCCTGAATGCCCCTTATCACACCATCCTTCACCCTGACCTCCAGATTGCAACCCACTCCGCAATAGGTACACACAGTTCTGACAGTTTTATCGGCGGGGATGGTTTTTGTGCCGTAACGGTCTGTGAGTGCATTTGTCGGACAGGTCTGTACACAGGCTCCGCATGAGACACATCCTGAATCTGCGAAAGATTTATCATACCCCATGATTATCCTGCTCGCAGCTCCACGGCCAATAACAGCCAAAACATGTTCCGACTGAAGTTCATCACATGCCCTGACACATCGGTTGCACTTTATGCATTCCGACAGATCGGACTTTATATAGGGATGCGACCCGTCTTTGCTGATTTCAATATTGTTTTCCGGCATAGGATATCTTACCTCCGGAATGCCAACCAATGAAAGTACACTCTGAAACTCTGTTGGCAGCCGACCTGAATCAGGATGAATCCTATCCGCCGGATATTCAGACAATATGAGTTCCAGAATATTTTTCCTAAGCCTTTTTATCTTCTCTGTCGATGGGAAAATATTCATGCCTTCATTCATGGGAGTGTGACACGATGCAACTACCTTTGCCGGACCGCCATTCTTTGCCGAGACCTCAACAGAACAGATCCTGCAGGATCCGTAATTTTCCAGATTATCAGCCTGACAGAGAGTCGGAATAATATCTGATCCCAGATTCCTCCTTACAAAACTGAGTATCGTTTCCCCCTCCGAAAATTCATAGGGCATATTATCTATAAAGGCTGCATTCTCCATTGATTATCGGGTTTGCATCATATGCAGGAAATATTCTTCCAGCTCGTTGCTGAAATAACTTAAGGCATTAAATACAGGCAGTGAGATACCACCCCCCAGGGCGCATAAAGAGCCAGCCTGCATGGTTTCAAGCAAGTCATTGAATAGTTCATTGTCGATCTTCCTTTGTGATTCCAACGCTCCCTTCAGAAGTTCATAACCCCTCTTTGCACCAATCCTGCAAGGAAAACATTTTCCGCATGACTCATTTGACGTAAATTCAAAAAGATGTAAAAGAAATCTGATCATAGGAAAATCTTCCGGAATAGAAACCACTCCAGCATGACCCAGAAGAAATCCTGCCTGGGAAAAGGATTCGAAATCGAGCGTGAGCTTCATTGCAATATCGAAAGGAACAATGCCTCCCAAAGGACCTCCTACCTGGAATGCCTTGACAGGATATTTTGTTCCTCCACCCATCTCTAAAAATACATCCTTTACCCGGGTCCCCATCACAACTTCATATACTCCCGGTCTGCTGAATGCTCCGTCGAGAGAAACAAGCTTGGTCCCTTTGGACTTACCCGTTCCAATGTTGGAAAATGCTGCTCCTCCTTCATTTAATATATACCAAAGATTGGCAAATGTCTCAACATTGCTCAGAACAGTTGGTTTTCCAAAAAGTCCGTAAGTTGCAGGGAACGGAGGCCTGGTGCGAACTTCCGGCCTTAATCCTTCAATTGAATTGATAAGCGAGGTCTCCTCTCCGCAGATGTAAGCACCTGCGCCCTCTATCAGATAAAACGAGAAACTGAACTTGTTGCCTGAAATAGCTGTTAACCCGGGTTTTAGTCCGTTGTATTCTTCAATAGCCTGGTTTATGGATTTTACTGCTTCAGGATACTCTCCCCTTACATAAATCACACCAGTATCAGCTCCGGTAATTAAACCGGATACCAGCATCCCGAAAAGAACAGAATGAGCTCTCTTTTCAAGCAGCCACTTGTCGGAAAAGGCTCCGGGATCACCCTCATCTGCGTTACAAATAACAAACTTCTTCCCTGAAACCGCAGCTGCAGCAGTCTTCAGTTTGATATACAGTGGAAATCCCGCACCTCCCCTTCCCCGAAGAGAAGATACTTCAATTTCACGAAGAGCATGAGGAATATTATTTGCAAATTTATTCAACAAGGCATAGTACTCTTTGGGATTCGTTATTTCAGGTATAAAAACAGGTTTCTCAACATTGGTTCCTGTCCGAAAAGGTTCATCATCCTGATAGCCGTGACTGATAATTTTGCCGGGATTATCGAGGTCGTCAAAAGAGCAGATGCGATCCCCCATCATAAAGGCATCGCCTGAATGGCAATGACCAAGACAGGTAACAGTGCCAATCTCATTCTCACCGAAATTTGTTATTAATGCTTTATTTAACTTCACATTCCTATCAGATGTCATGCAGGCTGTGCCATTACACCTTAAGACTTTTTTCAGACTATGATCGCTTTTTAAAAAATCATAGAAAGAACTTGCTGAAAGAACTGATGATCTTCCAACAAGGTACTTCCCGGATACCTCCGACAAATACAGCTCCCTTTCCGCGCCGGAAGTCGATGCTGACTTTTTAATCTCCCCGAATAAACTGTTTTCCAACCCTTTCCTTGCAGAAAGACCCCTTAAATTCTTCGACATCTGCAATTATCATTAAGCTTTTACCAAGCAGGAGATCTGCTTTTTCATTATACCAAGTTATCTGAATAAAACTGAACATCCTAAGAAGGTGAGAATTATCATAAAAAGGTACCTGACGGAGGTATTTTCATCCATAATACGCCCTGCATTATTTCTGCCCGTCCGGGAAAGCAAGGAAGGAATCGCGCGATAATAAATAAATTGCTCTGTGAGCGGCAATTACATTACGGCCAACAATTTATCGTAAGGTCAGAGATTTAATGAAATTTTGTTATATTTGTCGCCTGTATTTAAAAAGGCATTAAACTATTAATTATTAAAGAACATATTGCATGTCAGCACTTCAATTTTTACGTGAGAAAGCCGGAGTATTAGTTGCAGGAGTTATTGGTCTTTCTCTTTTCCTTTTTGTGGTCAGTGATTTCTTTGGAGGTGGCAGGAGCCAGAGACTTAAACAAAAGAAATATTATGAGATTGGCAAGATCAGCGGTGAATATATTTCTTATCAGGATTTTGAAATGAGGCTTCAAAATTTGATGGAGATCTATAAGCTATCAGGCCGGACCAACATTGACGAGGCGACCACTGAATCGATCCGGGAACAGATCTGGCAGCAAATGATCAGGGAAAAGATCCTGGATCCGCAATATAAAAAGCTCGGGATTGGGGTAAGCCCTGAAGAGCTTGATGAGATGGTTCTGGGCAACAACCCTCATCAGATTGTTCAGCAACTTTTTACAGATCAGCAGACCGGGCAATTCAATAAGTCTTTCCTTGTCAACTTTCTCAAGCAGACTGAAGTTGATGAAACAGCTAAAAAATACTGGCTCTTTTTCGAAAATGAAATTGTAAATGACAGGACAAATAACAAGTACAATAACCTTGTAGCCAAAGGGCTTTATGTTACCGCAAAACAGGCTGAATTCGAGCAAAATGTGAACAGCCCGATAGTAGATTTCAGTTATACTCTTAAAAACTATGCCACCATTTCAGATTCATCGGTTAATGTAGCGGAGAGTGATATGCAGGCCTATTATACAAAGCATAAGGCGACCTACAAGAGAACTGCCTCCCGTGATGTTGAGTACGTAACTTTTGACGTGGTTCCTTCAGAAGATGATATTAAACAGACAGAGGCCTGGATCCTTAAGACGAAGGAGGAATTTGCAACGGCAACAGACCCGGTTCAGTTCATCAATATGTCAGCAGATACACGTTATGTAGGTCTGTTTCTTACTATTGACAAGGTGCCTGAGAATCTGAGGGACTTTGTGAAAAAAGAGGATCTCAAGACCGTTTACGGACCTTACATTGAGGATGGTTCATACAAAATTGCAAAACTGCTTGCCGTGGAAGACAGACCTGATTCTGTTCACGTACGTCACATACTGCTTTCACCTAATAAAAACAGAACATTGGATCAGACCCGTCATGAAGCCGACAGTCTGGTAAAGCTGATTAAGACAGGCACCTCCTTTGATGCACTTGCACGGACAAACTCTGATGATCAGGGATCAGCACAGATAGGCGGGGACCTCGGATGGTTCACCGAGGGCAGGATGGTTCTCCCGTTCAACGATGCATGCTTCACCGGGAAAAAAGGAGATATCAAAATTGTAGAAACATCGTTTGGCATTCATATTATCGAGATTCTCGGGCAATCCAGAACTTCCAGGAAGTATAATATCGGAATTATCGACAGGAAGATACTTGCCGGTGCACAGACGATCCAGAAGGTTTATAGCCAGGCCAGTAAGTTTGCAGGTACGAATAACAGCTACGAGAAATTTACAAAAGCCATTGCCGAACAAGGTCTTAATAAAAGAGTTGCCAATGACATAGCTCCGCAGCAGAAGACACTTCCCGGACTTACTAATCCCAGATCACTTATCATCGCTCTGTTCCAGACCGATAAGGATAAAATTGTACTCGACAATAATCAGCAGGCAGTTTTTGAGATCGGGGATAAATATGTTATTGCATATTGCACGAAAAAGGTGGAAGACGGAATAGCACCAATGAAGGATGTAGAGAATGACATCAGGTTTGCATTGATAAAGGACAAGAAAGCAGATGTCATCTCAGCCGAATTTGTAAAGAATGAAGGTGACGGGAAATCACTGGATGCCATAGCAAAATTGATGGGGCTCACGGTACAGGAGGCTGCACAGATCAGTTTCAGATCATATACCGTACCTGGTGCGGGCACTGAACCAACCCTCATTGCTGCTGCAACAGTTGCCAAACAGGGCGAGATAACGGGTCCTGTAAAAGGCTCAAACGGAGTATATCTGCTTGAGGCCAATAATATAACAATGGCACCCCGGGAGGAGATCAAGGCTTTGCAGGCCAGGATGGCCTCCACTTTCGAGATGAGAGGCAGCTATGAAGCATATGAAGCACTCAGGAAGGCAGCAAACATTGTTGACAAGAGATATAAGTTCTATTAGCAGAACTTCAGGATAACTGAAAGGCATTCATTACGGTGGATGCCTTTTTTTGTGCAACTATGATTATCTGAGGGAGGAAATACTCCTTTTTCAACCGGATGGCGGGCACTCCTCTGCCTTTTACCCCCTGCTCAATTTCCCTGTTGCCCCCTTCCTCTTTAAAGGGCAGCAGGGGGCAAAGGAACAAGGCGGCAAAGGGGCAAGAGGCAGTGATGTGGTATTTCTGGTGACTTATGTACCTGGTTGCACACAGATATCACATAGCAGTCACAGAGTTATACAGGGTGGCATAAAAAAGCCCCTCAGTTTCCTGAAGGGCTCATTTTAAAGTCGGCGACGATCCCGCCAGGCGGGATTTCGCTCCGCTCAACCTCCTTCATCCCACCGTTATTATATAATAAAAAAGAGGGGGTCTTTGTGAGACCCCCTCTTAATTTAAAGTCGGCGACGACCTACTCTCCCACTTGCGCAGTACCATCGGCGCTGGCAGGCTTAACTTCTCTGTTCGGAATGGGAAGAGGTGGAACCCTGCCGCTATAGTCACCTGAAGATCTTTTGAAGTCCGAAGTCCGAAGTCCGAAGAATCTCTTCTTCCTTACTTCCGTCTTCACGTCTTCTGTCTTCTGTCTTTATAAATAACTTATGACATATCGGATTAGAAAGTCAGTAAAATCGTATCCCGAAAGTTTACGGGTAATTAGTATTGCTCGGCTTTGACGTTACCGCCTTTACACCTGCAACCTATCAACGTCGTAGTCTTCAACGACCCTTAAAGGAGATCTCATCTTGAGACGAGCTTCGTACTTAGATGCTTTCAGTGCTTATCTCTTCCAAACATAGCTACCCTGCGATGCAGCTGGCGCCACAACAGGTACACTAGAGGTCTGTCCAACACGGTCCTCTCGTACTAGTGTCAGGTTCTCTCAAATCTCCTACGCCCACAACAGATAGGGACCGAACTGTCTCACGACGTTCTGAACCCAGCTCGCGTGCCACTTTAATCGGCGAACAGCCGAACCCTTGGGACCTTCTCCAGCCCCAGGATGTGACGAGCCGACATCGAGGTGCCAAACCGCCGCGTCGATATGAGCTCTTGGCGGCGATCAGCCTGTTATCCCCGGAGTACCTTTTATCCTTTGAGCGATGGCCCTTCCATACGGAACCACCGGATCACTATGCTCTACTTTCGTACCTGATCGACTTGTCGGTCTCACAGTCAAGCGCCCTTATGCCATTGCACTCTGCGCACGGTTACCAATCGTGCTGAGGGCACCTTGAGAAGCCTCCGTTACTCTTTTGGAGGCGACCACCCCAGTCAAACTACCCACCAAACAATGTCTCCCCTTGCGGGGGTTAGGTTCCAGATAAACAAAGGGTCGTATTTCAAGGATGACTCCACGATTCCTGGCGAAACCGCTTCGTAGTCTCCGACCTA
>CAWBLL010000006.1:0-66186 GCA_963789465.1 uncultured Bacteroidales bacterium | reverse complement strand
TTCGGTGGACAGGTTTCTCACCTGTCTTATCGTTACTTATGCCTACATCTTCTTTTCCAGCCGCTCCAAAATACCTTACGATACTTCTTCTGCGCTGACTGGAATGCTCCCCTACCAATCATCCCGCAAAGCGGGACAAGTCCATAGCTTCGGTAATATGCTTATGCCCGATTATTATCCACGCACAACCGCTCGACTAGTGAGCTGTTACGCACTCTTTAAATGAATGGCTGCTTCCAAGCCAACATCCTAGCTGTCAAAGCAGTCGCACCTCGTTTAATCAACTTAGCATATATTTTGGGACCTTAGCTGATGGTCTGGGTTCTTTCCCTTTCGTCCACGGACCTTAGCACCCGCGGGCTCACTCCCGTGTATATCTTGCAGCATTCGGAGTTTGTCAGGGGTTGATAGGCGGTGAAGCCCTCTAGCCCTATCAGTAGCTCTACCTCTGCAAGACTCACCACGAGGCTGCACCTAAATGCATTTCGGGGAGTACGAGCTATTTCTCAGTTTGATTAGCCTTTCACCCCTATCCTCAGTTCATCCAAAGACTTTTCAACGTCAACTAGTTCGGCCCTCCATCCCGTGTTACCGGAACTTCAGCCTGACCAAGGATAGATCACAAAGTTTCGCGTCTACCCCCTCTAACTATACGCCCTATTCAGACTCGCTTTCGCTTCGGCTCCAACTCTTAAAGTCTTAACCTTGCTAGAGAGGTGTAACTCGTAGGCTCATTATGCAAAAGGCACGCCGTCATCCCGATAAATCAGGACTCCGACAGGTTGTAAGCGCACGGTTTCAGGTACTATTTCACTCCCCTGTTCGGGGTGCTTTTCACCTTTCCCTCACGGTACTGGTTCACTATCGGTCTCTCAGAAGTATTTAGCCTTACCGGATGGTCCCGGCAGATTCAGTCAGGATTTCTCGTGCCCCGACCTACTCAGGATACCAATTATATAGATAATACTTACATGTACAGGACTTTCACCTCCTATGGTATGACTTTCCAGACATCTTCCATTTCATATTAAATATAATATCACTGGTCCTTCAACCCCGTAAACGCCAAAACGTCTGCGGTTTAGGCTATTCCCCGTTCGATCGCCACTACTAAGGGAATCACTTTTGTTTTCTTTTCCTCCGGGTACTAAGATGTTTCAGTTCTCCGGGTTCGCTTCCTGATTGCTCAGGATACCACGCCTTCAACGTGGTGGGTTGCCCCATTCGGAAATCAACGGATATGGCGGATATTTGCTCCTCCCCGTTGCTTATCGCAGCTTGTCACGTCCTTCATCGCCTCTGAGAGCCAAGGCATTCACCATGCGCTCTTATTTACTTTCTTGAATTCAATTTTACTAACTTTCTTATTCCAACATGTCAAAGAACTTTTAAAGTCTCGAGTGCCAAGAGTGACTAAAGTCTCGGAGTTTAAATCCAAATTCCACACTCCACACTCTAAACTTCATTTGTGGAGAATAAGGGAGTCGAACCCTTGACCCCCTGCGTGCAAGGCAGGTGCTCTGGCCAACTGAGCTAATTCCCCATAACAATGAACTCTTCTTCCGGGATTCGAACAATTGACCCTCACGCAGGGCGTGATGCTCTGGCCAACTGAGCTAATTCCCCATAACAATGAACTCTTCTTCCGGGATTCGAACAATTGACCCTCACGCAGGGCGTGATGCTCTGGCCAACTGAGCTAATTCCCCATAACAATGAACTCTTCTTCCGGGATTCGAACAATTGACCCTCACGCAGGGCGTGATGCTCTGGCCAACTGAGCTAATTCCCCATAACAATGAACTCTTCTTCCGGGATTCGAACAATTGACCCTCACGCAGGGCGTGATGCTCTGGCCAACTGAGCTAATTCCCCATAACAATGAACTCTTCTTCCGGGATTCGAACAATTGACCCTCACGCAGGGCGTGATGCTCTGGCCAACTGAGCTAATTCCCCCTCAGTAGTCCCGCCCGGAGTTGAACCGGGGACCTCTACATTATCAGTGTAGCGCTCTAACCAACTGAGCTACGGGACTAATTTTGGTTCCGGGTTCCGGGTTTAAGGTTCAATTTAACCTTGAACTGTGAACCTTGAACTTTATGAGTGCCTGGTGCTTGCTGCCTGGTGCCTGGTGTCATTTCACCCAGCATCCTGCTACCAGCATCCAGCATCCATAATTTTATAATAATGAAGTAGCCCAGGCAGATATGTGGTTGTATCCATTTTTCATCTCGTCCGCCGTCGCTATAAGCTATGGTGGACAAAGGATAACAGCCAAAAGATTGATTTTCTCCAGAAAGGAGGTGTTCCAGCCGCACCTTCCGGTACGGCTACCTTGTTACGACTTAGCCCCAGTCACTAGTTTTACCCTAGGCCGCTCCTTGCGGTTACGGACTTCAGGTACCCCCAACTTCCATGGCTTGACGGGCGGTGTGTACAAGGCCCGGGAACGTATTCACCGCGCCATGGCTGATGCGCGATTACTAGCGAATCCAGCTTCACGGAGTCGAGTTGCAGACTCCGATCCGAACTGAGACCGGCTTTGGAGATTCGCATCCTGTCTCCAGGTAGCTGCCCTCTGTACCGGCCATTGTAACACGTGTGTAGCCCTGGACATAAGGGCCGTGCTGATTTGACGTCATCCCCACCTTCCTCACGGTTTACACCGGCAGTTTCGTTAGAGTTCCCGGCATTACCCGCTGGCAACTAACGATAAGGGTTGCGCTCGTTATGGGACTTAACCCGACACCTCACGGCACGAGCTGACGACAACCATGCAGCACCTTGCAAAGAGTCCCGAAGGAAAGAAATGTTTCCACTTCATGCACTCTACATTTAAGCCCAGGTAAGGTTCCTCGCGTATCATCGAATTAAACCACATGTTCCTCCGCTTGTGCGGGCCCCCGTCAATTCCTTTGAGTTTCAGCCTTGCGGCCGTACTCCCCAGGTGGATCACTTAATGCTTTTGCTTAGCCGCTGACTGTGTATCGCCAACAGCGAGTGATCATCGTTTACGGCGTGGACTACCAGGGTATCTAATCCTGTTCGCTCCCCACGCTTTCGTGCCTCAGCGTCAGTAATGGCCCAGTAAGCTGCCTTCGCAATCGGTGTTCTGTGTAATATCTAAGCATTTCACCGCTACATTACACATTCCGCCTACCTTGACCGTACTCAAGACTAACAGTATCAATGGCAAGTCTCCAGTTAAGCTGGAGGTTTTCACCACTGACTTATCAATCCGCCTACGCACCCTTTAAACCCAATAAATCCGGATAACGCTTGCATCCTCCGTATTACCGCGGCTGCTGGCACGGAGTTAGCCGATGCTTATTCCCAGGGTACCGGCAAGCCCCGACACGTCGGGGGTTTTCTTTCCCTGGAAAAGCAGTTTACAACGCATAGCGCCGTCTTCCTGCACGCGGGATGGCTGGTTCAGGCTTACGCCCATTGACCAATATTCCTCACTGCTGCCTCCCGTAGGAGTCTGGTCCGTGTCTCAGTACCAGTGTGGGGGATCACCCTCTCAGGTCCCCTAAACATCGAAGCCTTGGTAGGCCGTTACCCTGCCAACTAGCTAATGTTGCGCATGCCCATCCCGTACCGTCGAAACTTTAAATACCAAAAGATGCCTCTCGGTATTATTATGGGGTATTAATCCGAATTTCTCCGGGCTATCCCCCTGTACAGGGTAGGTTGCATACGTGTTACTCACCCGTGCGCCGGTCGCCACCAGAGTATTGCTACCCCGTGATGCCCCTCGACTTGCATGTGTTAAGCCTCCCGCTAGCGTTCATCCTGAGCCAGGATCAAACTCTTCATTGTAAAATTTATGCTATTTGTCTCTTTTAAAATCAATCCAGCTCTTTTCAAAAATACTAACAAGTTATCTTGACGAGATCTTTCATATCTCGCCTGGTATGCTACTTCAAAATTTCAAAGAACTTTTATCCGCCATAACCTTCACAGCGAAGGCGGGTTTATTTGCTTTTGGGACGACAAAGATAGTGCTTCCATTATTTCTTCCAAATAAATTCAAGGATATTTTTTTACTCTATGCCTCTTGCCAGCGGCACATTCCTTTAAAAACTTTATATATGGCTATATGTAAGCATATTATGTCTAATATATAAAAGCTGCCGGAAAAAAACCTAACGCTTTTTATACTCCTCAGGCAAAAAGAATGATACCCCTCTTACCTGTAAGCGAAAAGATAATTTATGGTGAAATTTCACAGAGTCACCACTCCAACCGCAATCAGTTTCGGGAGGCAGAAATTGAACTTAAACTTCTAAGTTAAAATGTAAAAAACCGGATTATTTAAACCCGGGCCAATAACTGAGATAGTTACAAATAAAATATACCCAATAGCGATCCGCTTTTTTAACTGTGAAATGACCAGAAACTATTCAAAAGGTAGTTGGAGGTAGCTGCAAAAATAAATCCGGTTGAGGTTGAAACATAATCGAAAAAAATCCAGACCAAATACTTCCCATAGAGCCCATAATATGCTACATCTCTGATTGCATTAGTTCAGGTAGCCTGAATCAGATTAGCCATAAACCACCAGAGAAGCAGCATCATGAATAATATTCTGTAACTCTTCTTTATTCTCTTTACTGATAAAAGACCTGAACTATAACTCACAGCTAATTGTTTATGTAATGAAGATTAGTGCTAAACAAAGATATAAATAATAATAATTGACATAGTCAGTAACCTTTTTACTTAAACAATAAACAAGCCCGTATCAGATAATGATTTACAGAAATCCCTGATTCAAAATATTACTGTGAAATACTTACTATCTGATGAATTTCTTTAAATTAGCGGATATTTTAAGAATGCATGTCCAATTTAGTTATAATACCCACCTACAAAGAGAAAGAGAATATTGTTTTAATTGTCGAGGCTATCACGGCCCTTCCAGTCAAATTCGACATACTGGTAATCGATGATAATTCTCCTGATGGTACAGGTGACCTGGTAAAAGAAATGCTGCCCACCCATCCAAACCTTAATCTCATTGAACGGGAGGGTAAACTCGGATTAGGGACTGCCTATATCACGGGATTCAAATGGGCACTTGAACGTGATTACTCATTTATTTATGAGATGGATTCAGATTTTTCACATGATCCCCGTGACCTGATAAGACTTTATAAAGCTTGCAAGGAAGATGGCGCTGATATGGCGATCGGGTCGAGGTATATAAGCGGGGTTAATGTCGTTAACTGGCCCCTTTCCAGGGTACTGATGTCATACATCGCATCAATCTATGTCCGGCTAATAACGGGTATGAAAATTATGGATACCACCGCCGGATTCAAATGCTACAGGAGAGAGGTGCTCGAAAGCCTTCAGCCCGACAAAATAAGGTCGGTAGGCTACGGATTCCAGATTGAAATGAAGTTTACCGCATGGAAGCTTGGTTATAAAATAGTTGAAGTACCTATTATTTTCACTGACAGGAAAATGGGAGCCTCAAAAATGACCGGGGGTATTTTTAACGAAGCTCTTTGGGGAGTGCTCAGGATGAAACTCAGGAGCACATTTACAAAATATCCGAAAAGAAAAGCAAATTCTGATTAACGATTATGAGTTGCATATTAATAAGGAATGCCACCATAGTAAATGAAGGATCAGTTAAAAAAAATGATCTTCTAATCAGAGATGAACTCATCTCTTCGATAGGATTATCGGATACATGGTCAATCCCTGGAGATACAGTTATAATCGAAGCGGAAGGGTTACTCCTGTTTCCCGGTATTATTGACGATCAGGTCCATTTCAGGGAACCCGGACTTACTCACAAGGGAGACATTCATAGTGAATCGAGGGCAGCTGCTGCAGGGGGAGTAACTTCTTTTATGGATATGCCCAACACTGTTCCTCAAACGGTAACTATCGAAGCTCTGAATGAGAAATACACATTGGGTGCTGAAAACTCCCTGGTAAACTACTCCTTTCTGATTGGAGCAACAAATGATAACCTGGATGAAGTATTGAAGGCAGATCCATCGATGGTGTGCGGTATCAAGATTTTCATGGGCTCTTCCACAGGCAACATGCTGGTCGACAATGAAAAAGCACTGCGCAATTTATTCAGGAGGGCGCATATGCCTGTATCAGCACATTGTGAGCATGAACCAACAATAAGAAGAAACACTGAAATCCAGAGGAAAATTTACGGAGAAGATATTCCGGTCAGTATACATCCGGTAATCAGAAGCCGTGAAGCCTGTTTCCTGTCTTCATCATATGCCATAAGTCTCGCCAGGGAATACAATACCAGACTGCATATTTTTCATCTTTCAACTGCTGATGAGATGAAACTTTTCACAAATGAGATACCCCTTAGCCAAAAAAGGATAAGCGCCGAGGTATGTGTACATCATCTCTGGTTTGATGATTCCTGTTATGAAACACTGGGAACAAGGATCAAATGGAATCCGGCCATCAAGACCATTTATGACAGGAAGGCTCTGATCGATGCAGTAAACAATGACAAAATTGATGTAATTGCTACCGATCACGCACCTCATACTATTGAGGAAAAATCAGGGAGCTATTTCAATTCTCCATCCGGAGGACCGCTGGTCCAGCATTCACTTGTGGCAATGCTTGAACTCTGGAAGGAGAAAGTATTCAGCCTGGAAAAAATTGTGGAAAAAATGTGCCATAATCCGGCTATCCTTTTCAATATCAGGAAGAGGGGATTCATAAGGGAAAATTATAAGGCAGACCTTTGTCTTGTCGATCCTCACATATCATGGACCGTTTCAAAGGAAAATCTACTTTATAAATGCGGCTGGTCTCCATTCGAAGGCACTTCATTCAATTCAAAAGTGGTAAAGACAATTGTGAACGGAACAATTGTCTACGATAATGGCGTCATCAATGACGATTACAGAGGTGAAAGATTGCTGTTTGACCGGTAAAAATGGGTGTGACGGTTCTACGGTGTGATGGTATGACGGTATATCCCTAGACCTTCCTCACCACATACCTGACTGTACTGCGGGTACGCTGTTCGATCAATATTTCGCGGCCATAGGTAATCCGATCAAGAGCTTCGGGTGTATAGTGGCGAATTGAAAGCATTTCAACTTCCTCATTATACACTGCCGAAAAATCAGAGCTCAGCTCATTCAGAAGAGCATCAACCCTTGGCCTTTCATCGTCGAGACACACATCGAGACTTATGGCGCTCGCCTCAACCAGGTTCACCTTAATTCCATGTATTAAAAAAGTATGGAAGATCCTGCTCAGGTTGTCACCCATTACAAATGAGAAATCCTTTGGCAGGATGGAGATCAGTATCTGGTCCTCCTTCCTGATAAAAACCGGCATTACTTCCCTCAGTTTTGCATCCGCTTTAATGATAGTGCCATCCTCCCCGGATCTTAAAAATGACCTGACATGGAGGGGTATATTTTTGTTGTGAAGGGGCTTAATGGTTTTCGGATGAATTACCTTGGCTCCTGAAAAAGTCATCTCTACAGCTTCTTTATAAGATATTTCATCCAGCTTTCTTGCTTCAGGCAGCCATTTTGGATCAGCATTAAGTATTCCCGGAACATCCTTCCATACAACAACCATTTCCGCATCGAGTATATTGGCAATGATGGCTGCCGTATAGTCAGAACCCTCCCGTCCCAGTGTTGTTGTCTGTCCTGATGCCGTCCCTCCAATGAATCCCTGAGTAACATAGATTCTACTGGCGGTGAAGTCGAAAACCCTTAGCAGCCTGTTTGTGCTCTCACTCCACAAGATATTTGCATCCCTGAACCTGTCATCAGTGAGCAGGTTTTCCCTTATATCTATCCATTCCGTTTCAGGCAATATTGTTTTAAGGAAGGCAGCAACAATCATTGTTGACCATAGCTCGCCATAGGCTACCACCTGATCATACTCATAATCATATTCTCCCGGTTTTTCCACAGAGAGGTACTCCCTGAGCGTGGCGAACGAATTTTCAATTCTGGCTGAGACATCCGTACCGGTGCCAAAAAGCTCTCCTATAACGGATTGATGATAGTGAATTATGTCATTAAGCAGGCTGACATAACAGGTATCACTGTCAAGCCAGGCTTTCAGGACCTTCTCAAGGGAATTGGTTGTTTTTCCGAATGCTGATATAACAATTACGAGATTGCCGTCAAATCCGCAAACAATCTCTGCCAGGTTCCTGATGCCCGGGGCATCCTGAACGGATGCGCCCCCAAACTTAAATACCTTCATGTTGTCAATTTGACTTTAAAATTAACAATTCTGCAACACATCGCAATTCAATGGTCAATCAACTCTTTTAAGATTCATTTTATTAAATTTGACCGCGAAAGAAGTATAATGAAAATTAACGAACTCACAGAATACTACAATGGTCATCCTCTTCTGCCCTCCCTGGCTGAAACCATAAACGAAGATACAGCCGGAAGGATCCGGATAGAGGGCCTTTCAGGATCCGCCATGGCCCTGGTCATGTCCGTCATATTCGGAAAGTCACAGACCACACACCTGGTTGTCCTTCCCGAGAAGGAAGACGCAGCATATTTTTATAATGACCTCCTGTCATCAACTGCAAGTGAATCGGTATTCTTTTTCCCTTCGACATACAAGCGTTCCGTGCAGTACGAGCAGACTGAACCGGCAAACCTTGTCCTGCGTACTGAGGTGCTGAATCATCTGGCCTCGGGGAAGCGAAAAGGTATAATAGTGACTTATCCCGAGTCGGTGATGGAGAAAGTGATAAGCAGAAGAAATCTTAAAAAGAATACTTTCAATATCAGTAAAGGAGACCGGATATCACAGGAGTTCATCGAGGAGATGCTGCATGAATATAATTTTGTCAGAACCGATTTTGTGTATGAACCCGGACAGTACTCAATAAGAGGTAGCATAGTGGATGTTTTTTCATATTCTGCCGATCTTCCGTACAGGCTCGATTTCTTCGGAGAAACTGTAGAGACAATAAGATCGTTCAATACTGACGACCAGCTTTCCACGGATACTCATAAACAGATTTCAATAATACCCAATATTCAGGATATTTCAATTGAGGAGATCAACGACTCCTTTACCGATTTTTTACCGCCGGCTTCAGTTATATGGATTGATGATGCTGAATTTATCAGGGAAAAGATCAATGGTATCTTTAGTCAGACCAGGGAGAGGGAAGCTACAGGCCAGATCACAGGGAAGAAGGATATGGTAATGACGGGTAATCGTTTTGTTGATGTCTGCAGCAAGTTCAAAATAGTGGAGATCGGAAGGAGAGGCCTCTTCGAGCCATCGGCAAAATTTGAATTCCGGACTGAGCCACAGCCCGTCTTCAACAAGAATTTTGAATTGCTAAGCGACAAGCTTCTATCCAATAATACTGAAGGTTACATTACCTATATAGTCTCCGAGAGTTCCTCACAGATAGAACGACTGAGGGATATTTTTTCCGAGATAAACCCTGAGGTTCATTTTAAACCGCTTTTACTGAATCTCCATGGCGGCTTTACTGATCATGATCTCAAAATTTGCGTTTTTACTGATCATCAGATTTTTGACCGGTATCATAAATTCAGGATAAGAGGTTATTTTACCAGGAAGGAGAGTATTTCTATAAAGGAACTGACAGGGCTGAACCCTGGAGATTATGTCGTGCATATCGATCATGGTATTGGAAAGTTCGGCGGACTTGAAAAGATCGAGGTTAACGGGAAAATCCAGGAAGCAATAAAACTGGTATACCGGGATAATGATATTCTGTATGTTGGGATTCACTCCCTGTACAGAATATCCAAATACAAAGGGAAGGACAATTCGGAACCCAAAATCTACAAGCTTGGTTCAGGTGCATGGCAGAAGCTGAAACAGAGTACCAAGGCAAGGGTCAAGGATATTGCGAAGGATCTGATTCAGTTGTATGCCAAAAGGCTTGGATCACCGGGCTTTTCATTCTCCCCCGATTCATATCTTCAACGGGAACTGGAAGCATCCTTTATATATGAAGACACTCCTGATCAGCTGACAACCTCTCTTGCCGTGAAGAAAGATATGGAGGCCGATCACCCTATGGACCGTCTTGTTTGCGGTGATGTGGGATTCGGCAAGACCGAAATAGCTATACGTGCAGCCTTTAAAGCTGCTGCCGACAGTAAGCAGACTGCTATTCTTGTTCCGACAACCATCCTTGCTCTGCAGCACTACAAAACTTTTACATCTCGGCTGAAAGGTTTCCCGTGCAATATTGAATACATAAGCCGGCATAAAAAGCCGGCAGAACAGAAGAAAATTATTGAACGCCTGGCGGAAGGACAGATTGATATCATAATAGGCACGCATAAAATTGCCGGACAGGATATAAAATTTAAAGACCTTGGACTTCTTATAATTGATGAGGAACAACGTTTTGGGGTTTCTGTAAAGGAGAAACTCAAGAAACTCAGGGCAAATGTCGATACCCTGACGCTTACCGCCACTCCTATCCCGCGTACCTTGCAGTTCTCACTGATGGGTGCCCGTGATCTTTCCATTATCAATACACCTCCTCCCAACAGGATGCCTATAGCTACGGAGCTGTACGGTTATAACGAGGAGATAATAAAGGAAGGTATCGAGTACGAAGTCTCAAGGAATGGACAGGTATTCTTTATCCACAACAGGGTTGAAAATATCAGGCTGGTACAGGAACAGATAAACAGGATCTGTCCAAACGTCAAAACCGCAGTGGTAAACGGCCAGATGGACGGGAAAGATGTTGAGAACGTAATGTATGACTTTATACAGGGGGATTATGATGTCCTCCTTGGAACCACAATAATTGAATCGGGACTTGATATTCCGAATGCAAATACAATTTTTATTAATGATGCCCATCATTTCGGATTATCTGAACTGCATCAGCTGAGAGGGCGCGTAGGCCGTTCCAATAAGAAGGCATTCTGCTATCTCCTCGCCCCTCCTCTCAGCACACTCACACATGAAGCCAGGCGCAGACTAAAAGCCATTGAGGAATTTTCGGAACTTGGAAGCGGATTTAATATCGCGATGCAGGATCTTGACATCAGAGGTTCCGGAAACCTTCTGGGCGGAGAGCAGAGCGGATTTATCGCAGATGTCGGCTTCGAAACTTATCAGCGAATACTGAATGAAGCTCTTATGGAATTGAAGGAATCTGAGTTCACAGAACAGCCGGTTACTGAAGAAAAGATGCCCGAAAGGGGAAAAGCCATAAACAAAAGTACTTTTGTGAAGGATTTCCAGATTGATACGGATCTTGAGATAATGTTTCCCGATGAGTATGTCTCAAACATTTCCGAGAGAATACGTCTCTATAAAGAATTGAATGAGCTTGAATCGGACGATGCAATACTCGCTTTCAAACAAAAGCTTACCGACAGGTTCGGGAAAATCCCTCCCCCTGCCGAAGCACTCGTGGACATTGTGAGAATAAAATGGATGGCAATTAAGTTGGGCATTGAAAAGATCGTTCTCAAAAACGACCTGCTGATCGCATATTTCATTTCTGACAACAGCTCTCAATATTACCGCAGTGATCTTTTTGTCTCAATTATGAATTATGTGAACCGCAAACAAAAAATGATGAGCATGAAACAAAAGTCCTCCAGGCTTAGCCTGACAATCAATAATATAACCTCCGTAAAATCTGCTATCAGGGTGCTTGAGGAGATTTTGAATACTTCTTACCTTAAATAAAGGTGTTGGAAGAAAGCAGGGTTTCATGCGATTGTGTGGCAATGTAGTGATGTCGGGTATCTGTGTTATTCATGCGGTAATGCCATGGCGTGGCCTCCGGATCCTGGTCTGCATATTATAAAAGATGCTTATATCTTTTAAATTTACTAACTTCGCATTTTTATGAGGAATGAATCTGGTTATTGATATTGGAAACTCCAGTACCAAGCTGGCATTTTTTGATAAAAACAGAAAGTTGTCAGTTTCCCGTATGCAGGAGTTAAGCAGCGAGGAACTCAGGAAGGAGATCTCCGGGCACAGGATTGAGAGGGCAATCATCTCCTCCGTGAGGCAAGTGCCATTGACAATAACTCGTCTTCTTTCTGCCGATATCCCTGATGTTCATTACCTTTCGCATAAATCAAAACTCCCGTTCAGAATTGAGTATGAAACCCCGGAAACGCTTGGTACCGACCGGATAGCAGGCGTTGCTGGCGGCTACAGCATCTTCCCCAAGGCAGAACTACTTCTGATAGATGCAGGCACTGCCATCACGTATGATTTCCTGACAGGAGGCCTTTACAGGGGAGGCAATATCTCCCCGGGATTGAATATGAGACTTAGGGCACTGAATATATTTACAGGTAAGTTACCACTTGTGGATCTTGCGGAGAATTACACAAAACCCGGAAGAAATACAAGTGATGCAATACTGGCAGGAGTTATTACAGGGGTGACTTATGAAATAAATGAGTATATTCGCACGTTTGAAAAACAAAGTACTGATTTTAAAATAATACTTACAGGCGGTGATGGCGGATTCCTCAAAGACAAAATCAATCATCCTTTCACATATTTACCTGATATTGTGATTGATGGATTAAACTATATTTTAGAATACAATGCAGCATAAATCGATTTCATACATTTTTATATTTATATTCCTGCTGGAATTCGCTGCCTCAGGCCAGAAGCAAATCAATTCACCATATGCACGGTTCAATCTGGGCACAATGGAAACTGCTGCATCTTTCGAAAGCATGGGAATGGGAGGCATAGGTCTCGGGATGAAGAGCAGTAATTCAATATTCTTTGCAAATCCTGCATCTTACAGTGCTGTTGATACAAATTCATTCACTTTTGATTTCGGTCTTGATTATGGAATTGTAACCCTATCTGAGGGTAAAAATCATTTTACCTCCGACGATATGAACTTCGATCACCTGATAATGGGCTTTCCACTTGCAAAAGGATTCGGGATGGCTGTAGGTATCGTACCTGTGAGCAGCGGCTATTATAAACTTGCCCAGTCCGTTCTTCCGGATGATCCTGAATATGATCCCCTGGTAGGCCCCTATACATCGGCTCACAATGGAGATGGGGGCTTCAATAACGTCTTCCTCGGATCAGGCTTAAAGATCAATAAGAATTTTTCGGTAGGGATTAACATGCTTTTGCTTTTCGGACAGTTAAACCGCTCATACCTGGTCACGTTCGATGACTACGCAAACGTTTATAACAATAACGCAACAGAGAAGCTGGAGATACATGGCATAAATCTGAATTATGGTTTACAGTATACTGCTGATCTGAAGAATGACTATTTTCTGACCGCCGGCATTTCGCTGGCATCCGGCAAGAAATATAAAACTAATTATCAGCAGCTCGCCTATAAATATACAGCCTATAACAGCAGGGATACCATATCATACATTGCTGACGACTCTACCAGAACATTTCTTCCCGGTACTTTTGGCGTGGGTATCACATTTGGAAAATCAAATAAATTCACTGCAGGATTTGATTATTTAATGTCAAACTGGTCGGGGGCGATCATCCCGGGTAATGGAAATTATGCAGCTGATTCAAAATCATACCGCTTTGGAATTGAATTTATTCCTGATAAATATTCAAACTACAGTCTTATTAAAAGATTAGAATACCGGGCTGGAGCGCATTTCGGCGATACCTACCTTGTAATTAATGATCAGCAGGTCAAAGAATATGGTGCCAGCTTTGGCTTAGGCATTCCC
This sequence comes from uncultured Bacteroidales bacterium, assembly GCA_963789465.1. Lineage (GTDB taxonomy): Bacteria > Bacteroidota > Bacteroidia > Bacteroidales > VadinHA17 > LD21. The sequence continues at coordinate 52,463 of CAWBLL010000006.1, read as the reverse complement.
ATGAGACGTTCTCATTCCAGGACCAATATCTTTTTTGATTATACAAAGAGATCCGGCTCTGGTTCTGGCACTACTCATATTGAAAACTCTTACACAATGGGCATCAGCCTGAATCTGTACGATTTCTGGTTTATCAAACGTAAATACGACTAGATATTATTTTGCCAGGGATAAGAACTTCAGAAGCTGAGATCCGAATCCGTAAATAATGAAAACGCGTTTCCTCAAGATAAAGACATTCCCACTATCCCTGGCCATATTACTGTTTGTAATTTTCTGTTCATGCGAAAACAAGATCGATTTTATTCCAAAATCCGATCTTTTAACACTTCCATCCCTTACAGTTAAGGACTTTAAGACTGTGTATACCGATTCCGGAAAGCTGCAACTGACATTGTCATCGCCACTCATGGAAGAATACGATAATGTTGAATCACCCTATTATGAGTTCAGATCCGGGATAAAAGTAACCTTTTATGACGGGCATACGGATCCGACCGGATATGTAACGGCAAAATATGCAAAATACACTAAAGCAAGCAGCCTTTGGGAATTAAGAGATAGCGTAGTAGTGGTGAATGAAGGAAATGACAAACTGGAGACCGAGGTCTTATACTGGGATGAGACGAAAAATCTCATCTATTCCGACCGTTTTGTCAAGATTACGAATGAGGATCAGATCGTCCTGGGCACCGGGTTCGAGTCGGATCCAAGGCTCAACAAACGTAAAATCAAGAAGGTGAGTGCAACAATTTACCTTAAGGATGAAGAATAGTTTGCTCCGGTATCAATCCTCAAACCTGGAAAAAAGAGTTATTTTTGAAAAATGAACGGTATCCTAATCATTGTTCTGGCGGTCATCCTTTCAGCATTCTTCTCAGGCATGGAGATTGCCTTTGTAGCCTCCAACAGGCTCAGAATCGAGTTAGACAGAAAGCAGGGTGTATTCGGATCCGGGATCCTGAAATTATTTACAAATAATCCCGGCCAATACATTGCCACAATGCTTATTGGTAATAATGTTGCACTGGTAATTTATGGCCTTGTATTCTCAAAATTGCTTGGACCTCCACTTTCTTTAATAATTAAATCAGATCCTCTCATACTAATTATCAATACACTGATATCTGCAACAATAATATTGTTTGTGGCTGAATTTTTGCCAAAAACTGTTTTTATACTCTCCCCTAATTTTTTTCTGAAATTTTTAAGCATCCCTACTCTCTTTTTCTTTTTCCTTTTTTATCCTGTCAGCAAAGTTGCACTGGGAGCATCTAATCTTTTTTTCAGACTGTTTTTTGGAATTAAGATGAGTGAAAAGAACCAGGAGAATGTTATTTTCAGCAAGGTCGACCTCGACCATTTTGTTAATCTGAGCAAACAAAGCCACGAGGAATCTGAGCCCTACCATCATAACATCAGGATTTTCCAGAATGCGCTTGATTTTTCCAGAGTGAAGTTAAGGGAATGCATGATCCCCAGGACTGAAATTGAAGCTGTCGACAGTAACAGCACTGTGGATCGCTTAAAGGAAAAATTCATTGAAACAAGGCTTTCACGAATACTAATCTACCAGGATTCAATCGATAATATTATTGGTTATTTTGAGCTTAAGGATATTTTCAAGAATCCTGCTGACATAAAGTCCTTATTAAGAAAGCTGGCAATAGTGCCGGAGACCATGCCTGCAAATAAGTTGCTAAAGCTCTTTGTTGAGGAAAAGAGAAACATAGCTCTTGTAGTGGATGAATTTGGCGGGACATCAGGTATTGTAACGATGGAAGATGTGCTGGAAGAAATTGTAGGCGATATCGAGGATGAGCATGATATAAATGAACTAATTGAAAAGATCGCAGGCCCCAATGAGTATATTTTTTCCGGCCGTCTCGAGATAGACTACCTTAACGAAAAGTACCAGCTTAATCTGCCGGAGAAAGACGATTACGAAACACTGGCAGGCATGATCCTCTTCTATTATGGGAATATTCCTGGAAATAATGACGTTATAAGAATAGGCAATAACGTTGTTAAAGTCTTAAGGGCGACATCAACCCGGCTTGAGCTCGTTAATCTGAAGAGATCCTGATACCGGACATCCTACAATTATTTTTTTGATTTTAATAAGGCCGCAAGTGCTGTTTCAGCAATGGCATTACAGTGTGTTATAATAGGAAACTATTTTTATAAGATCGTCCAGAACCTTGACATCAAGTTTATTTGAACTGATATACCTGGCAATTGCATCTGACTTGTCGGTAAGTACTGCCAGTAAATCCTTCCTGTTTTTTATTCTTACAGCACTCATTCCTTCAAGCTTAAGAAAGAATGTGTCGCCTGTATTAATGAATTTTGCAGGCTTGGCATCCTGATAAAGCTTTGGAAGCTCCGCATCCTGTATCCTTATATTCCTTTTAACAAGCAGCTTGCACCTCCCGTTGGCCTTCATAATAAAGTACGAACTATTCACCGGATCTGTTTCCCCGGGGGATTTTACATACGCCGAATAAATGAATTTATAGTTTCCGGCCTCTATGAGTTTTACCTTTTCCGGATGGATAATTGCATATATCTGATTCGAATCTTTAAGATGCATCTGGTTGGCATAAATGTCATACCTGACATTTACCTTATATTCTTTATCAGGCAGGACATACAAGGTACCCTCATGAAAATCCTTGAAAATAAAAGGATCCCCCTGAACATCATCATAGAACAGATTATCTTTCCCTGCTAAACCCCGGTTCAATCTTAGCTTATCAAGCAATTTGTCTGTTCCGGTAACAGGTTCCTGCGCCATGACAGCTCCATAGCACAAAGCGATAAGAAAGGCTATAACAGTGAATGGTCTTAAAAATTTCATTTTTGTATTTATTAGTTATAATTAAAAAGGCTGCCGGATGGCAGCCTTTTTAATATTATGAATAAAATTTATGGTATAGGTGTCCATACCTCATCCATTACTCTGTTTCCTGTCGTGCCTGCATAGAAATAGCTGACATGGAATTCTTTGGTAACCGGATCGAAGTAATTATCCATACCGGGTGTATTTGCCATTTCAACACCATCATCCCATGTTGAACATGTTACAAGGAAAGTTACTGGATCTACAGTTAATTTTACGAAATAACCAGAAGCTCCAAGGTCACCTGCAGGACCCCAGCTTGAATTGGCATCAACTGGCGTAAGGTATTTCTTCTCATTGATTGGACGGTCGCCTGCTGTAGGGTGGTGGAAGACTCCAACACACTGATAGTAGCCTGCATAAACATTGGCAACAGTGATTACTGACTTCTTGCTGACATCCACTTTCCGGCCATCCTCCATTACAGAAACATAGCTGAGTGTCCAAGCATCGCCAATGGCCAGTTCGGTTTCATCGGCTGGCATACTCAGTCCTGAAATAAGCTGGGCATAGTCATACGTAGCTGTAACCGTAGATTCTGCTGTTGCATTGGCAGATCCGACACTAAGAGTCTGGTCGAGAACCTTAGCCTGGCCTGTATAGGACTTATAGATTTCTATAGAAGAAATACCAGGACCTTTTGGAATGTCGATAGATATAGTGAAACTGGGTGTTCCTCCCAGCTTGTAAGGAATCGCCGGTGTGGGATTCAATAACCCTCCAGTCTTGACATCAGCTGTCATCAGGTCAGTGTAGGTCTGGTCGCATGACGTGAAAATCATGATTGTAAGGCTCAGACATAGAGCTGAAAATATTAGTTTCTTCATAATTTAATCGTTTAAATAATTAATAATTGTCTGCTACATCCCACCATACTCTGGTATTCAGGTTATCAGGACCCTGATGGGCTATTGCTGCGGCTAAATTAGTCGGATTTCTGCCGCCTTCATCAGAAGGATAATATGACCTTACGGGTATTTTTCCATCATTTAATCCTGCGATAGCCGGTACAAGTACCGGAGTATTTGTCCTGTTCCATTCAAATTTTGCCTCCAAACCCTGATCGAACATTGCAAGCCATTTTTCAGTATAGATTTTTTCAAGGGCGTTGGTTGGATCCCATTCACCATAATTAGCCATATAATCAGCTACAAAATCATCTATGGTCCACTCGTCCGGAACGCTCAGAGAGGCAATCGCTTTATTTTTTGAAACAATTGCATCAGCAAACTGATAATATGAAGCTTTTACACCTTCAGTATAATATTCTTCAGTAGTCATCGGCGCCCCTGTAAGAAATCCCCTTTCAACAGCCTCCGCAAGAATAAATTCCACTTCAGAATAGCACATGAGCCAGCCTGGAGCTGTAGCAGCCGTAAAGTAATCTCCCATTTTTGAGGTTGAGGAGAGACCATTTCCATCATAGTTCAAAGCATCTGTTGAGGTCATCCCGTTTGGCAAACCATTCCACCATCCTCCTGCACTTGGGAGGTTTGCATAAACCGCAATTCTCCAATCCACATTTGGATTGTTGGTCCACATTACGTCGATAAGAGTCTTGCTGACCCTGTGGTCATCACGGGTTTTACGGTTTTCATTTATAGGATTGTTGTTAGGTGCAGAACCCAGGTACTGTAAAGCTGCATTATCATCGTTGCTTTCAAAGATAGGATATGTATCCGGATCAGAAACAATTGCAGTAATGTCAGCAGTTGGGTCGACCCTGTCTGATCTGCGCATCAGCAGCCTTAATCTAAGTGAGTTGGCGAATTTTTTCCATGCCATCAGATCATTTCCGTAAAGAATATCACCCCCAATTTCAGGAGCATCGGCAGTAAGCAGAGTGTTGGCTTCCACCAGATTTGCAAGCATGGCTGTGTAAATTGATTCCTGTGTATCATAGACCGGAGACAATATAGGATCAGCATCGCTTCCCTTCCAGGCATCAGTATAAGGAACATCACCAAACTCATCGGTAAGAACAGAAACAAGATATGTTTTCAGTATTAATGCCACTGCCTGATAAGAGGTATTATTGTTGGCAACACCGATGTTATAAATGGTCTGAATATCAAAACCACTGGCAGCATAGAAGCTTGACCAGGTATTATTTATAACACCCATACGTGGAACATACCTGTCTTCATCCGGGTATTGTACCTTAGCCATATGCTGTACCCAGCAATCACCCATTTCATGACCCAGAAAAATTTCATGTACACGGTCAGTCATAGACTCAATTGCATTTGTAAGCAGCATGTTTGGAGCTGCTTCTGAAATTCCGGGACTATTAGGATCTGTATTTATCTTCTCAAAATCCTTTGTGCAGCCAGAATTGAAGAATACAAGCACCAAAAATGTAGCTGCAAAATAGTATATAATCTTTCTTTTCATAATTATTATTTTTAAATGTTAATTAGAATTTGCAACCAATGCTGAATCCTAAACTTCTGGCAGAAGGCAACTGGCCAAATTCGAATCCCTGAACGTTACCATTGCTGAATGCTGTTTCGGGATCGATGTGTGGCACCTTTGTGCTTAGGATTGCCAGGTTTCTCCCGACAAATGACACGTTGATATCCTTGATAGGCAGCTTAGCTGAATTCCTGAAGGTATACCCGAATTTAATCTCACGAAGCTTGACATAAGAAGCATTAAATATACTTGAATAAGCTACATTGTTTACATAAGATGCCTTATTGAAAGCTTCAGCGTCAGCTACAATGGTATTGGGAATATATCCGCCATTGCCGTCAGACATAACTCCAACGCCGACAATACCACCTTCACGACCGATGAGTGTTTCCTTCAGAGCTCCTGCATAACGGCCCCAGGTAGTTGTCATTGAATAGAGATCACCTCCCTGTTTGGTATCAATGAGAATACTTGCATTGAATCCTTTATAGTAGAATTCGTTCAGCATACCGCCAATCCACTTGGGAGTTACGTTGCCAAGTTCCTTCAGGTCGCCCTGTGATGGTAATCCGTTTGTAAAAATAATGTCCCCGTTGGGATCTCTTGCAAAGTCATAACCATATAAAACTCCGTACGAACCGCCTGGTATTGCAAGTTCCTGGAGACTCCAGTAAGAACCAAGAACGAATTGTTCTATACCTTCAGCAAGCTCTACAACAGTATTTTTGTTCTTTGAGTAGTTGAAAGTGATATCCCATCTGAAATCTCCTGACTTAACAGGAGTAGCTGAGAGTAAAATTTCAACACCTTTGTTATCTATCTCACCGGCATTTACAGTTTTGGCAAGATAACCGGAAGAAGCTGACACAGCTATATCAACAATCTGGTTGATCGCCTTCTGACTATAATAGGTAACGTCGAGTTTGACCCTGTCCAGGAAAAACCTAAAATCAGCGCCAAATTCAAGTGACTTGTTTTTCTGAGGTTTCAGTTCCGCATTTGGCAATGTATTAGGTACATAAAGATTTAATAACTTCGTTCCTGCATTCCATCCATCTCCAAAAGCAACGGTTGGAGACAATTGATATGGATCGGTATCCATACCAACCGCTGCCCAGCTTCCGCGTATCTTTGCAAAAGAAAGGACATTGGATTTTACATTGAAAATATCGGTTAAGACAGCACTTAATGATACAGAAGGATACAGATAAGAGTTATTATCTGCAGGTAATGTACTCGACCAGTCATTTCTCAGAGAAAAATCGAGGAATAACTCATTTTTATAGGCAAACTGACCAAATGCATAAAGACTGTTGATCCTTTTTGAGGTATAACGGTTTGTTGTAACTGGTGTAACAGAAGAGTTGGCAACATTATAAACACCAGGGACAGCCAGTTCGGGTGCTTCACCTACGTTTTGCTGTGTAAGTCTGTCCATCCTGTTTCCTCCAAGGTTTAAGGAGAAATTAAAATTCTGCACCAGCTCTTTTTCAAAAGTAAGGAGGAAGTCTGAATTGATCTCCCTGAAGAGATTAACTGTTTCATTGTAGTAACCCTGTGGATAATCCCAGTCACCAACAAAATTCTGGCTTGAAGTCCAGTTTGAATAGATATCACCACCAGTTCTTACGTAGCCGCTCAGGTAACTTGTAAACTGATATTTCGCCATTGCATTTCCAATGAACCTGTCACGACGTAATTTATTAAGGTCCTCATGAAGTGTCATATACGGGTTATTGTGATAATTATGGTTCCAGTTAAAGATTGAACCGTCAGCGTTGTGCTGCTTGGCCTTTAAAAGCGAATAATCAACCTGTCTTCCCGTCCATGAAAACTGTTGCATAACGTTTGAGGCAGAATAGCCGTAACCCGGCTGGTTGTCGCTTGATGCATTGACATAGTTTCCTGAAGCAGTGAAAGTAAGTTTATCTACCGGGGTAGAAGATGCACTGAAAGATAGTGTCTTTTTACCAAAATCGGTGTTTGGTACCATACCCGTCTGCTTTAGGTCGGTAAATGAGAGTCTGAAATTTGATCTCTCGTTTCCGCCTGTTAGTGCTACGTTTGTTGAAATAGTATGACCTGTATTAAAAAAGTTCTTTACATTATCAGGATGAGAAATCCATGGAGTTGGTTGTATTGTTCCATCGGCATTAACCGGCGAAGAGAACTGTGGAATCATTAAACCAATGTCAAGCTGAGGGCCCCAGCTTTCGTCAACACCGTCATTGATACCGCCGCCAGCACCATCAACATATGAAAAAAGGCCACCGTTACCCTGACCATATTTATTCTGGTAATCGGGAAGCCTTAAAGGTGTTTCGAATGTTGTTGTATTATTAAGAGAAACGGCGAGTTTTTCACCCTTCTTCCCTTTTTTGGTAGTTACTACAATAACACCGGCACCGGCTCTTGATCCGTAAAGTGCTGACGCGTTGGCTCCCTTAAGTACTGTAAGTGTTTCAATGTCATCAGGGTTGATATCGGCTGCACCGTTACCCCTGTTAGCTCCATCTTCAAATGTTCCACTGACGCCGTCTGTACTGAAGTTGGCATTGCTTATCGGAATACCATCAACAACAAATAATGGCTGGTTGTTCCCGCTCAATGAGGATACACCTCTGATTACGATCCTGGATGAGGCGCCAACAGCTCCGGAAGAGGCCGTGATCTGAGCACCTGATACCCGACCCTGCAAAGAGTTGATAACATTGGTTTCCTTTGCCTTTGTAAGTTCATCCCCTTTAACATCCTGGACAGAATAGCCCAGTGCTTTCTTTTCCTTGGCAATACCTAAAGCTGTAACTACAACTTCATTTAAACCAACCAGCTCAGATTGAAGGACTGCATCAATTACCTTGCGTCCTTCAATGTCAATTTCCTGTGTTTTCATCCCAATGTAGGAGAAAACCAGCGTCTTTGCACCTGTGGGTACAGTAATCGAATATTGCCCGTCAACATCTGTTAAAGTTCCAATGGTTGTGCCTTTCACAACAACCGTAACTCCAGGAACCGGACCCTCCCCCTCAACCGCGGAGGTGACCGTACCTTTAATTACTATTGTCTGTGCAAATAGAGTGTAACCACCTATAAACACAAACAAAACAATCAGTAGAAATAGTTTCTTCATACGAATTAGTTTTAGGTTTTAAGTTAACCTGCCAAATATATGTGAACTTTATTTAATCTCCAAAACAAAAATCCCTAATAATCTCTAAATAAAATCAAAATAGATAAGCATTTGCAGCTCATTTAGAACTTTATTTCCCTGAAAACTGGTTTATTAAGATATATTTTACCATGAATCGACAAAAGCAATATAAATTATTTATCTGCCGCAAGTTCGGGTAGAATGATAAAATATCAATATTATGTTTAATATTGGTTAAACAATTATTCCTGCCTGGAGAATCAGGAATTTCTTTTTCTGAGTTCAGCGGCCGCTATGCACAACTCTGAATACATCTTTTTCCCAAACGCTCTGATAAATGGTTCCTTCAGGAATTCATAAAGATAGATCCCCTCTCCTCCTCCAGCCCTGAGCGCCGGTGAACAGATCGGGATCTCCTGATAATTGACAGCCGTGAAATTTGAATAATATTTAATACGTGCCGGAAAAAGATGACACGATAATGGCTTTTTGAAGGAGATCACTGAATCTGACCATGCCAGTTCAATGCCACACATAAAGATCCCATCCCTCAGTATTGTATATGCACATTCTGCATCCCCGATCAGTGGAGTGACCCAGTCGTTGTCAAAATCCCTGACGCTTCTCCCCTTCTCTTCAATCGCTTCTATGCCTTCAGGCCTGAGATAGGGCCTTACATCCGGCCAGATATCGTCCAGGATCTTTACCTCGGGATCACTTAATGGTGCACCCGAATCTCCGTATCTGCAACAATTACCCAGGCAGGCTGGGAGATCGCACCTGAATTTCTTTTCCAGAATATCAAAGCTGAATATGGTATCGTCAATTCTGAGCATTTCTAAAACGAAAATTAATTAATGGAATCCCTCTCAGTGGACCTCCGTGTATGCTCTGTGTTTCTCTGTGTAACCTTTTAAAGAACTATCACAGAGTTCCACAGAGTACTGATAGTTATCGGGAGCACAGAGAATCACAGAGAATTTACACAAGTACTTTCCCTGTCATATCCTTAGGGATGGGCACACCCATAATCGTCAGCAGGGTTGGCGCCACATCAGCAAGTATTCCCTCCCTGATCTCCTTATAATCATCGCTTACCAGGATACATGGCACCGGATTAAGTGAATGGGCAGTATTTGGAGATCCGTCCTCATTCAATGCCTTATCCGCATTTCCGTGGTCGGCAATGACCATGATTGTATAACCAGCCTTATGAGCAGCCTCAATAACGGCACCCGCACAGATATCAATTGTAGCAACAGCTTTTTTAATCGCTTCGTATACGCCGGTATGACCGACCATATCACAATTGGCAAAATTAAGACATATAAATTCAAATTTTCCATTCTCTATCTCCCTGATTACCGCATCTTTCACACCATACGCACTCATTTCCGGCTGCAGGTCATATGTGGCGACCTTTGGGGAAGGCACCATTGTTCTCTCTTCATTTTCGAATCTTTCTTCACGTCCTCCTGAAAAGAAGAATGTCACATGAGCATACTTTTCTGTTTCAGCAATTCTGAGCTGATGTTTTCCCGCCCTGGCCAATACCTCTCCAATAGTATTATCAGCATTATCTTTTGGATAAATAATATGCATACCGGTGAATGTAGAATCATAAGGAGTCATTGTACAATAATATAATGGGATAGTCTTCATTCCGTTCTCCGGCATATCTCTTTGTGTCAGTACTATTGTCAGCTCCTTTGCCCTGTCGTTCCTGAAATTGAAGAATACTATTACATCACCCTCCTTTAACCTGCCAACAGCTACGCCATTTTCGTCTGTCACAACGATTGGCTTCATGAACTCATCCGTCACGCCCGCATTGTATGAATCCTGCATTGCATCGAGAACATTCACCGTTTGTGTGCCGATGCCGCTGACGACCATGTCATAAGCCTCTTTAATTCTCTCCCACCTCTTGTCACGATCCATTGCATAATATCTGCCGATAAATGATGCCACCCTGCCATTGGAATTGCCAAGATGATCAAGAAGACCTTTCATATATCCTATCCCGCTTCTCGGATCAGTATCCCGACCATCACCGAACCCATGTATGAAAACATTTTTTAATCCGTAATCCCTGGTCATATCACACAGATAGTAGAGGTGCTTATCAAGCGAATGAACTCCTCCGTCAGACAGGAGGCCCATGAAATGGACCTGCTTGTTCTTATCCCTGGCATAGGTAAAAGCCTCGGTTAATGTCTTGTTTTGCCTTATTTCACCTGTTTTGCATTCCTTGTTAATCTTCACGAGGTCCTGGTAAATGATTCTACCTGCTCCGATATTCAGGTGGCCCACCTCAGAATTTCCCATCTGTCCGTCAGGAAGGCCAACATCTTCCCCCGAAGCATGAAGCCTGGTGTTTGGATAGTTATTCCTGTAAAAAGTCAGATTTGGTGTAGGTACCTGGCTTATCACGTCTGCTTTTGAGCCATCTCCGATTCCCCAGCCATCGAGTATCATTAGTAGAGTTTTTCTTTCCTTCATCTTAATAATATAAAAAACTTTTCTCCCCGCAGGACTCATCTTTGACAACTCCATCTGCAGGCTTATAATAATAAAACATAAACATAAACTTAGGTACCCTTGTTCAGGGTGCCGAAATCGCTGTAAATTTAGCGAAAATATTGAATTATTACCCTACAGGTATGGACGGGCCGCGACCCGTCCATACCGATTCCCGGTTTCTATTTCACCTGTTCAATTTTTATGTTGAAACTTTTACCCTGACAGGTTCTCTCGTATGCTATATCTTTGCCTACAAAGGAATTCCATTCATCCTGGCTGAGATTCCTGGTGACATAATTGCACATTTCCGGTACCATATAATCTACATGAGTCGGGCGGCTTACGAGATTTTCACCTCCACCGGAACCGCCTGCAACAATGGATTTTCCATCGGTGCTGAACTCTATTACCAGAATAATCCCATCGTTATCCGTCAAAGCTACTGGAGGATCAGAGAGGTCTGAAGGATTCTGCACATTGAATATCTTTATTGCCTTATCGGTTCCGGCGGTAGCCATCTGCTTTAGACTGGCATTGAACCTTATATCATTTATCTTTCCGTTATGGGCTTTTACAGAAGAGACTTTTTTACGAAGGTTCACATCCCACATTTCAATATTGCCATCGGCGTCGCCCAGTGCCAGAAGATTCGTGAGCGGATTGAATTTCACCACTTTAATATTCTTCCCTGAAGTTTCAATGCTGAATTTATCAGTTGCATCAGCCGGATTCCATACTATGGCCTTCCCGTCGGCGCTTACTCCTGCCAGATATTTGTCATTTATTGAAATATCTATTGAAGCAATCTGTTCCGATCCGTGTTGTAACATCAGTAAAAGTACGGGCGCTGATTTCCCACTTTAGTACCTTACCGTCAAGGGCTGCGGAATAGAGGTGCCTGTTGTCGTAAGAGAATACCAGTGATTTAATTCCGGCTTTATGGCCATTCATTTCGAAGCTCTTGTCAGTACCTTTCAAAGGGATCATCTTAATGGATGAATTTTCACTGCCGCAGGCAAGCCATCCGGCATCAGGGCTGACCGCGAGAACATTTATAATATCGCTGCCCGAATAGATTACCTGAAAGCTCTTGCCATCGCCGTTAAGCGACCATTTAAGTACTTTACCGTCAGTTCCCGAAGTAAAGAATTCCTCCTTGCCCGGTATAAATGCGATACTTCTTACATCTCCGTCTTGTCCTTGAAAGGTTTTATAGAGACTGCTCCCGTTTTGACGTGCGGCGTTATACAAACCTGCATAGATATCCGGATCATTATCAGTACCGTTGTTCTTCCTGTTGAAAAGGTAAGCCTGGAATGCCAGCAATGTCTGCAGTTCTTTTTGTCCCTGCAATAGTATGGATTTTACGGAAACGGCTTTTCCCAGAGAAAGCATTCGGAGCCGGATGGCCTCATTTTTCTGATCCAGTGCAATCCGGGCTTTCTCATCTGCAAGCATGCTTTCGCGTCGGGAGGAATCTGACTGCCCGATTGCCATGTTCGTCATCCTGACAGCTTCGGCAATCTCTCTCTCCGCCTTTATACTCCGGTCCTCATATTTTTTTACCTGATCATAAGCCTCACTGGCTTTCAGACTTTCCATCCGGGCTGTTGAGTCAGAGATGTTTCTCATTTCCAGTGCTTCAACAGACAGGGAGTCTGCTGTTTCTTTATCCCTGACAGCCTGTCTCATAAGAATCTCCGCATTCCTGGCAATCCTGACTGCCTCAGCGCGGCGTTCCAGGGCCCTGATGGTAAACCCTATTGCCAGAATGGCAATTATGCCCAAGCCGGAAGCAATAATTCTGATCCTTCTAACTCTCCTCTTCTGCAGCTTCAGTTTATTTGCTTCTTCTTCAACATATTTCCTCTCACTCGTCCTGAGGTAAACCATTGCTCTCTCAAAAGCCGGGTTATAACGTTCAGCCCATGCCAGTGTAGGTTTACGCTGTTCACGCCATGTTATGGCCATTTGAAGTTCAGGTGGCTTCCATAAACCGGTTTTCCCCTGCTGGTACATCGCTGATGCTTCCGAAAGCCTTAAATACATACTGGCAGAGGCTGACTCTTCATCAATCCATTTTTTCAACCTTTCCCATAACCTGACAAGTATCTCCTGGGACAAATCAATAACGGCATCATCGGTCAGACTAACTGATGGCGGAGTAATAAAACAGCATGACAAATCCCTGAATTTGTCAAGAACTTCCGTCAAATCTTCAGCAGGGCAACCTGCGATATATTTTATGGTATGGAAAGTGACCGGATTTCTCAAACCCCGGCTATCGGAGCTCTTTTCTGTAATGGCCTTGAACATAACCTCGCAGATCTTTTTTCCCCTGGGATTCAGTCCTTCATAGATAGTATTGGCATGATCCGACATTGCTCCCGCCAGTTTCCCGACAGCTTCATAATCTGTAATGCCAACCGGCCTGCCTGGTTCATCCATCTTCTTCCACTGTTCCCATGTCTTCATCATCACATGCTGAAGCACAGGCAATTGCTCTGGACGTGCTCCGAGATCAAAAAGTACCGAGGCTACAAGTTGCGGATCGACTTTGGCACCAGCAGTGATAATAGGACCTTCAATAGCCCTGCGGCAATTCTCCGGGCTAAGCTCTGGCACCAGGTAATTGCTGCTATTAATAAGCTGGGTAAGACCATGATAACGTGAACTGTCACCTATAAAATCAGAACGGAGCGATATAATTGAAAAAATGTTTTCGTCAGGCTGATTGATTACCTCAACCATCAGGCTGACAAATTTTGCGACAGAAGCCGCCACTATTTCCTTTTTTCCACGGGAAGCAAGTCTGAAAAGTTCTTCAAACTGATCAATGACAAGCAGAACTTTCTCCTCCGGATTGGATATAAATCTCCTCAAAACAGCGCCTATCCCATCAGGGTTGTCAAAAAGTTCCGTTTCTACAGTTTTCCGCTCAGTCTTCATATTGCCTGATGCAGACAACTCCTCTGAAATAGAGATGGCCAGATTTCCCATCGGATCATTACCGGGCCTGAAAGATATTATTCTCCATTGTGATTCCCCATCAATATGGTGATGCCTGACAAGCGGAATCACGCCGCAATTTATCAAAGAAGTCTTGCCGCAGCCTGATGAACCTATAAGTGTAATAAATCTGTTGCTCAGCAGCTTTGTGTAAATTTCCTCCATTTCAACGTCCCGCCCATAGAACCAGTCGCTTTCTTCCGACAGGTACGGCCTTAGCCCCGGAAACGGATTGAAATTTTTGTTGTCTCTTAATGGTCCCATTATGTTCTATGAGTTGCAATATTTTAAACCCTGAAGTCAGGTATTATACACTGGCGCATTTTTTGATTTCCCCCCTTCAATATTTATCATATTTTTCATATGTGCCATTTTAAAAGTCCCGTCAATGCATTATCTGAATCGTATCTTTTTTATCCTTCATTGTTTTCCAAATATTCCAGTATTATCTCGCTTGTATCAGGGAACTGGTAAAGGAACTCATCAATAGCTTTGAAGGAGAGGATATAAACTGATGAGGAACCTGTCCCGGCTATCGTATCATTTGCCTCTCCGACGGAGGACGGGAAAAAGACCCTTGCTGAAGCTGCTGCATTCTCTGCAGGAAGAGACCATAATATAAATCCATCTGAAGGCGCAGACTGTAATTTTCCAAGGTCAGCTGAAAAAATCATGCTTTTTGCCAGTATCATTAACTCCTCTTCAAGGATCTCATTGAAAATAGAGGCAAGGAACCGGATCTTGTCAAACAGAAATTCTTTTGTATCGGATTCCCCATTAACTACTCTGTCAAGATGTTTTCGCGTCGGAACCGATATTCTGTTATATACCGATTTATAAAGCTTAATATCCGAGCGAGCAATAAGGCGGACCGCCTCTTCCTGAAGAAGACTCTCGGGACTAAAGAGAAGAGCCACAACGGATTCTGCCATTTCCGTGTCCCTGATCAGTGGCAGATATCTCAGGACACAAGCTTTTGTCCAAATACTGAGCAGGTTATAGTCACGGTTTAGTATCTCTTCCAGCAATTTGTTGTAATCAGAAATACCTACAGGAAAGAACCTGTTCAGATTTCTGAGCTTTTCATCGTCCGGAATAACATCAAGCAGGTAAATGATTTTTGCCTTTATGGAATCATCAGCGATAATATCTATTATGGCATGTGCGTAATAAACACTCTCTATTGTTTCAACTTCAAGGTTCTTTCTTATCCTTGTTACGGCAGCGGCATTATAGGTTATTGAGAGTATATTAATAAGGAAGCGGCTCCACCTGTCAAGTTCCTTTTCAATCTCCTTCAGGAGAGTGGGATCATTATTCTTCTCGAGACATCTCTTAGCCGACAGCGTCCAGGTCATTGTTCCCACAACATCGGAGATCAGCATCTTCAACCGTTCCTTGTCCTCTTCCGTAGGTTTGAAATGGCAATCAAGCAGGCCTTTAACCGCAACTTCCTTCAATTGCCTCGAATTTGACCACAGCCTTGAGAACAGAAATCCGGTACCCTCATTTAATGGAATTCCGGAAAGCAGGCGAAGGATAGTTTTGCTGGTATTAATATTCCCTGATGATAAGAGGTAGAACCTGATAAGCTGTTCCTCCGCTATGTTTCCAAAGGCGCTGAGTACTGTGGCAGTATCCATTTCCAGACCCGGAACGTTCAGGCATTCACACACTTCTGGAAGCATATCGGATATCCTGAACTTCCCTATCATGTAAATGGCAAGCTTTTTTGACTCAATCTTTTTATCACGCAATAATCTTAAGATTTCAGTTGTCTGAGGCATTCTTGTTTCCGAGAGAACTCTCTTTGCTGTAATTACCTTTTCATCATCACTGACCTCGCTTTCCGTCCAGGTTTCAAAATTTTCTGCAATTTCTGCTGATCTGAACCTTATATCCTCATCGTATGATTTTACTGCCATTTTTTTAACCAAAGGCAGAAGAGTGAAATCGTGCTTTGAGACGGCTTGCTCAAGGATCTTACTGAAATAAAACCGGTTATCAGTTTTTTCAAATAATGAAAGATCACCCGAAACCAGGTTGAAATAATCCAGCCGGAAAGCTCTTTCACCATAAAACCTTCTATGGAAGATAACTGGTTCTCCAGATTTATGCTCAGTAATCTCTTCCGGATTCAGTGATTCCAGTCCTTTCTCAATTGATTTTCTGTATTCAGCATAGAGTCTGAATGCAACTGCAAGCCAGGCAATTAGGATAATTACAAGAACCCAGGAAAAGTGGATAAGCCTGATAAAACCCAGAATGCCAATCCCTGCCAGGATAAGACCAGCCAGGAAAGCAGAAGCTTCCTTGACGGCACTGTCGATTACTGATTGCATCCCGAATCTTAATTTTTCGTCAATTGTCTGATACAAAACTCTGAACGATGGTGATTCAACAGAATCGTCAAGTGATTTGGACAGGAATCTGATAAGAGCGAGAAGGATGAAAAAGATCATGAATCCGCTTGCCGTTTCCTTTGTATAACCCATAAGCATCCCGAATGCCACTGCAATAGCTGTAAAAATGAGAAGAAGTACAGGTGATATTGTAAGGCAGACCTTTAGTCCGTAATTTTTGAGCAGGTATGAGAAAAGCAGCAGTTTGCCCAGCAGAGTAAGCAGCATTATGCTGCCAGTGAAGATCCCCAGGAATTGGGCCATCTCTCCGGCTGCCGGAAATTTCTCCCTGGTAACTGCAAGAAAGGAATATTGAATAAAAAAAGCAGAAACCACCGAAAGGATAATAAAGAGGCCTAAAATTCTGGTATAATTGTCGTGACGAAAAACAGAAAGCACTGAAAGAGTACTTCTGAAACCCACAGGCTGATTGTTTACATTCTCTGTAGCCAGCTTCATCCTGACTCCTGCCATGCCTTGAACAACACCGGAGACAAATACCGCTATTGCACTTATTAACAGAATATTATGCAAACTAAAACCAAACGATAAGATTACCGGAATTGTATAGCATATGAGAATTACACCGACAATAAGAACGCTATCCATCATGGCAAATAACCGTCTGCCCTTACTGCCTGCAAAGATAGCTCCTGCAGAAGTCCGGAAGCCTATAACTGAAATAATATTCAGCGGACCAAGCATTATGAATACCAGAAAAATCATCCATTTTGAAGGATGATTTAGAAGCAGCATCCAGAGAATCAGTGTGATTATTGCAACTATGATTAGATTCAGAAAGGCAAAGTTCCTTAATTTCACATTTGCCTGCAGGAAGAAATAAGAAGATAACAGGATTATACCTGCAATACCGGAGGCAATGTATCCTTTTGCCAGCATTTTTTCATCAAAAATTGCAAGGAAGAGAGAATGCGCACTGATATCGAATGCACCTATAAAAATCCCCAGTAACAGAGCTTGGGCCAAAAGCATTGATACCATGTTTTTCTCTCCGGATCCGAATCCACGGAGAGAAAACAGACTGTCTCTCATAGAAAATTTCCTATTTCAAATTATAATGTACTAAAATAGGAATATAATTCCTCAAGGTCTACAATAGTTACGAACAATGGCTGCCAGTTAGTAACCGCGGGCAAAGAGCCCGGCACTTTACCCTCATAATATGTGAGATTAGGCCCACGAGGATATGTCGCTTATTTACAGCACTATAGGTATTGGCTGAGTCTATGATGCTCCTTTATCAATAAACCTGACTGCTGATGTTGAAAAATGTTAGTAAAATCAGAGGTTAAGTCGTTCCCTTATGCTTGAATAAATTGATCCCGGATCGGTATTAAAACCGTTAAAGGTCAGTTCAGCCATGTTATACCATTTTTCGCGGTAAGAAAGCTTTTCCCGGATGAAGCTGAGCAAACCTTCATCTCCCAAATCCTTAATCAATGGCCTCTCTCTGCCCGAACCTGACAACCTGCTTTTGAGCTGGTCCGGTGTCAGCTTCAGGTATATGGTAAGGCCCGTTTCAACCATATAGTCCATATTGTCTTCATAACACGGGGTCCCTCCTCCTGTTGAGATTACCATATCTGACAACAAATCCGGATCCCTCAGGACCTCCGATTCCACCTTCCGGAACCAATGTTCGCCATGCTTTGCGAAGATTTGGGGGATAGTCATCCCCGTACGGGCTTCAATATTTCTGTCAAGATCATTAAAAGCCCAGCCAAGGAGTCCGGCAAGCTTAATCCCGGTTGTAGTCTTACCACTTCCCATGAAACCTATGATATATACTTTTTTATTGCCTGCCATTACAACTCAAGCTTCATCTGTGCCGGATCCTCGTGAATTAACGGCGGAGAAGCCGGTTCATCTTCAGGGTCATCAACCGGCAGGGAATCTGATTCCTTTTTGACCACCGGTTCGATCTCCTGGATGTTTTCGACCAGGTAATTAGTCATTCTCTTTCCCTTGGCCTTGTAGCTCTTGACTCCTATGAATTCGGCAACTTCAATGATCTCATTCTCCCTGTCTTTATGTTTTCCACCGAAAGAAATCTCGAATCGCGGGTATTCAACTTCTGTAATACTGATGAGTTTTGATTCCGGCTCCTCGTTTATAAAACATTGTGGTTTCTCTGATTCATCGAGGGTGAACCGCTTCAGATAATAAAACTTTTGCTCTGCATCCCAGTAGATCACAGAATACACTTTCCCGGGCCTGTATTTTTCAATAATGAGAATGTTGTCTTCAAAATGTATTGAGAGATCAAAACCTGCGATCCTGAAAAAGCCGTTCTTGGTGATCACAAGGATCTTGTCATCGCCACTGAATTCACCAAGGTAAAGACCCCTGCCATCCACGTTAAGTCTTAGTACGGAATCATCAAACCAGATCTTTCTGCCTCCGAGGGTCGAAAGTCCTTTTTCCTTAAGGGTAATTTTATGAACCGCATTTTTTGTGAGAATATTCCCCAGGGAACTCTTCCCTTTGATTGTCATCTGTCCGAAATCAAACTCAAAAACAAGCTTTTTCAGCCTTGCTTTTGGCTTATGATGTACCTTGATTACCTCTGCCTCACCATTTGGGTTTGCGCTGAAATAGATTATTTTCGAACCGGGTATTCCCCTTGTAAGATTATATTCCTTATCACGTGTAAGGCCTGAGATGGCACATCTTTTTGCAAGCAGCGGACCATCTTTCCCATCCTGGTAAACAATGTTATATATTGTTCGCTCATCATTTTTCAGAAAGACCTGGGCGTACAGAATATCACTTCCCACAAATACCTTTTCAGCCACCTTCGTAATCAGATATACCCCATCTTTCCTGATAACAATAATATCATCAATATCGGAGCAATCACATATAAACTCATCCTTCTTAAGACTTGTTCCTATGAAACCTTCCTTGTAATTAATGTATAACTTGGCATTATTGGCAACTACTTTGGTGGCTTCAATTGTATCAAAACTCCTGATCTCCGTCTTTCTCTCCTTATCCTTTCCGTATTTTTTCTTTATCTGCCTGAAGTAATTAATGGCAAAAGGGATAATATTCTTAAGATGATTTTTTACCTCCTCCAGTTCCGTTTCAATTCCTTTTATGAGTTCATCGGCCTTTTTGGCATCATATTTAGAGATCCTCTTGATCTTAATTTCAGTAAGCTGTATGATGTCCTCCCTTGTAACTTCTCTTGACAGCAGTTTTTTAAAGGGCTCAAGTCCCTTGTCAATTGCAGCTATCACCCCTTCCCATGTTTCACATTCCTCGATATCACGGTAGATACGCTCCTCGATGAATATTTTTTCCAGGGATGACATATGCCATTCCTCCTGGAGCTCATTAAGTCTGATCTCCAGCTCACTCTTAAGTAATTCCACGGTCCGGTCGGCTGAATGTTTCAGAATTGAGCTGACCCCCATAAATGAGGGCTTATCATCGACAATGACACATGTATTCGGAGATATGGAATATTCACAGTCTGTGAATGCATAGAGGGCATCTATTGTCTTATCGGGCGATACACCGGGCATCAGCTGAACCACTATTTCGACATTGGCAGAGGTATTATCATCTATTTTTCTGATCTTGATCTTACCTTTTTCATTTGCCTTTATGATAGATTCAATCAGTGTGGAGGTTGTCTTTCCGAACGGAATTTCTGTGATAACAAGTTCTTTCTTGTCAACTTTTTCAATCTTCGCCCTGACCTTGATCACACCTCCCCGCTGTCCGTCATTGTATTTGGAAATATCTATCATTCCCCTGGTTGGGAAGTCCGGGTACAAAACAAAATCTTTGCCCTGCAGGTGGTCTATTGAGGCGTCAATAAGTTCATTAAAGTTATGAGGCAGAATTTTTGATGCAAGGCCGACAGCGATTCCCTCTCCTCCCAGGGCCAGGAGCAATGGAAATTTCACCGGGAGGGTAACAGGTTCCTTATTGCGGCCATCGTATGACAGCTTCCATTCTGTAGTCTTGTGGTTGAAAACAACTTCAAGGGCAAATTTTGAAAGCCTGGCCTCAATATACCTTGGTGCTGCGGCTCCATCGCCTGTAAGCAGGTTCCCCCAGTTGCCCTGAGAGTCAATCAAAAGTTCTTTCTGGCCCAGCTGAACAAGGGCATCACCAATCGATGCATCACCATGAGGGTGAAACTGCATGGTATGTCCAATGATGTTTGCCACTTTATTATACCTGCCGTCGTCCATTCTTTTCATGGAATGGAGAATACGGCGCTGAACGGGTTTCAGCCCGTCATGAAGATGAGGAACTGCTCTCTCGAGTATTACATAGGAAGCATAATCCAGGAACCAGTCCTTATACATTCCTGACAGGGCTGTGACCGAGTGCAGGGCAACAGGCCCATGATGAGTATCCTCACTGCTCTCCGGATTCGATATTTCAAAAATTTCCTCTTCCATAGACAACCCTGCACTTACTTAAGCTATTCTTCTACTTTTCCTCTTCAACAATATCTTCTTCTATTCTAAGATTTTCGATGATAAAATCCTGCCTGTCAGGTGTGTTTTTTCCCATATAAAACTCGAGGTAACCATTCACGGAATCGTTCTTCTTCATTCTGACTGGTTCAAGCCTCATATCCTTCCCTATAAAATTCGCAAACTCATCCGGAGATATCTCCCCGAGTCCCTTGAATCTCGTTATTTCGGCATTTGAGCCAAGAGCAGTTATTGCCTTTGCCTTCTCTTCAGGAGAGTAGCAGTACCGTGTCTCTTTTTTATTTCTGACCCTGAACAGCGGCGTCTGAAGGATATATACATGGCCTTTTCTTACAAGGTCAGGAAAGAACTGCAGAAAGAAAGTAAGAAGAAGCAGCCTGATATGCATGCCGTCGACATCAGCGTCAGTTGCAATGACCACATTGTTGTACCTCAGGTTCTCAATCCCGTCTTCTATATTCAGGGCTGCCTGCAGAAGATTAAACTCCTCGTTCTCATAAACGATCTTTTTGGTCAGCCCAAAGCAATTCAGGGGCTTACCCCTCAGGCTGAAGACGGCCTGTGTCTCTACATTTCTCGACTTGGTTATTGAGCCGCTGGCTGAATCCCCTTCCGTTATGAATATTGTTGAATCCAGCTTGTTTGCATCATTTGCGTTATAATGAACCCGGCAATCCCTGAGTTTTTTGTTATGAAGGCTTACCTTTTTTGCCCTGTCACGGGCCATCTTCTGAATCGAGGATATTGCCTTTCGCTCTTTTTCGGAATCCTGGATCTTTTTCAGTATTATCCTGGCAGTCTCCTGGTTTTTATGGAGATAGTCGTCCAGCTGTTTCTTTATAAATTCACTGATGAAATTTCTGACCGATGGTCCCTCAGGGCCCATATCTTTAGATCCCAGTTTGGTCTTGGTCTGTGATTCAAAAATAGGCTCCTCAACCTTTATACTGATAGCGGCTATTATTGACGATCTGATGTCGGCCGGGTCAAAATCCTTCTTGTAAAAATCGCGTATTGTTTTTACTATTGACTCCCGGAATGCGATCAGGTGGGTTCCGCCCTGGGTAGTATTCTGACCGTTTACAAAGCTGTAATAATCCTCACCATACTGCAGGCCATGAGTAAAGGCCAGTTCAATATCTTCTCCCCTGAGGTGGATAAGCGGATAGAGTCCTTCCTTGTTCATATTTTCATTGAGCAGATCAGCGAGCCCGTTGCGGGAAAAGAATTTGTTCCCATTAAAATTGATGATCAGCCCTGCATTCAGGTAGACGTAATTTTTCAGCATGGAATCTACATATTCCGACATGAAAAAGTAGTTCCCGAACATGCCTTCGTCAGGCTGGAAGATCACTTCCACTCCGTTTTCCTCTGTTGTTGGCTGAATAGGGTAATCATTAACCGTTATCCCATGCGCAAATTCGATCATCTTAAGCTGCCCCTCCCTAACCGATCTGATCACAAAACTGCTTGACAAAGCGTTTACAGCCTTGACTCCCACGCCATTGAGACCGACTGATTTTTTGAAAGCCTTGGAATCGTATTTCGCCCCGGTGTTCATCTTTGAAACAACATCCAGTACTTTTCCCAGAGGAATCCCCCGGCCAAAATCACGAACCTTTACCTCATGACCGGTGATGGAGACTTCAATTTTTTTCCCATTCCCCATCATATACTCATCTACGGCATTGTCCATGACCTCTTTGATCAGGACATACACACCATCATCCTGTGAGGAGCCGTCACCGAGCTTTCCAATGTACATCCCCGGTCTTAACCGGATATGCTCCCGCCACTCAAGGGTTTTTATATTTTCTTCAGAATATCCGACTGACATTTTGCAGAATTTTGCGCAAATATAACGAATTACCCGAGCCGTTTCGTGTCAATTTTTCAACAAAAGGACCTAAATTTTTACAATTAAATGCCTGCTAAGACCAATTAATAAAAGATTGAGCTGATTGATTGACTCTTGCAAAAAGAAAATAAATGTTGAAAAATGGAGCTCTCTCAGTCCAGTATTCCCATTTGCTTCATGAGAATCGCTGCATTCATCTTCCGGGTAATCCCATCCTGAAGCTTGTAGTCAAAAATTATTGTTTCTCCCTCAATCTCAACTTCAAAACATTTGTTGAACACAATACCCGGAAATTCCTTTTCCATCCT
Source organism: uncultured Bacteroidales bacterium (assembly GCA_963789465.1). Taxonomy (GTDB): domain Bacteria; phylum Bacteroidota; class Bacteroidia; order Bacteroidales; family VadinHA17; genus LD21. The sequence goes on along the minus strand of CAWBLL010000006.1, from coordinate 29,414 downwards.
GCCAAGGGAGACGTCGTGCGTTGCGATCAAGCCCGTACCACCCATTTCCACGATCCTCCTTATGAATAACATGGAGCCTATACTCTTGTCCTCCGAATTTGTCCCCTTGAGAATTTCATCAAGGATGAAGAGAAGAGGCTCTCCATTTGCTATCTCCTCTTTAAGGTATTTAAGACGCCTCAGCTCCGCATAAAAATATGATTCATTTTCTGAAAGGGAGTCAGTAGTCCGCATGCTCGTAAAAAGTTTCAGGGGAGTAAAAATCATTGAGTCAGCACAGACAGGTGCCCCCGCCATAGCAAGGATATAGTTTACTGCAACTGTCCTGAGGAAGGTGCTCTTCCCGGACATATTGGCACCGGAAATTATACAAACATTTCCTGAACGCTCAATCAGAAAATCGTTGCATACCCTCCTGCTTTCCTCAATAAGAGGGTGACCCATGGAGCTGATTGAAAATAATGAGCCGTTATCCGATTTTTCAGGAAATACAAACTTCGGATTATTAAAGGCATAGTTCCCCAGACTTACAAATGCATCTGTTCGCCCAACCATTTCAAGCCAGACAGGAAAAAACTGCCTGTATAAGGTCTTCCAGCGGTCAAGCCTGAAAATACACTGGTAATCCCATAAAAAAAGGCCATTCAGAATGAAGCCTGCAATAAGATTCAACCTGCTGTCGAAGGCCTGTATCAATTCCGACAGCTTTTGAACCGAAACAGTAGCTGAAATACTGTTCCCGGAGATATTTCCCTTCACGTCAGCCATTATCACCGATTCGAAGGATTCCTCCTCAAATGCCTTCAGTAATTGATGTATTGAGGCTAAATAATTTTGCATCCCGGTCAGTCCCCTGTGAATTTTATTGACCTTTCTCAGTCCTGCCACTACGAACAGAAGATTCAGCAGAAACAAAAATGTAAATATGGCATAGTAGATTACCCCTGTTCCAACCAGCAAAAGAGACAGTATTGTTACTCCGGGGAGAACATAAATCAGTACGTTTTTCAGAAAACGTGAACGTATTGCAGAGTCTTCATTCATCCAATCCACCAGACCGGCTATATCTGATTTTTCGAGGGGTTTCATCATTCCAGCTGCCATAAACCGATGACGCCAGCTTTCCTTCTCGGCTATCTCCCTGATGGCTGCCTGCCGACTTGAAAGATCAGCAGATAGGCTATAAGGATCTGTAAGCCAGCTGGCCAGTATGTCCCTGCCGTAACCGGTTATCGTCCTGTTCAGGTACCGGAAAAGTGAATTTTTCCCGAACAGGTCCACATCATTCGAAAAGGAGTGATGAGGGTCAGCATACATACTCCCTGATTCAAACGCTGAGAGATCACCTGAAATTGCGTCAGCCTCATGCCGGTTGATAAGAGACAGATTTTGCAGGAAAATCTTCTTATCGGAATGAGTTGAATAGCGCTTCAAAAGGAATAAAAACAAAAGCACCAAAGGCAAGATCAAAATATATCCTGCAAAAAGACGTCTCGAAATTGCGAACCAGATAAGGATTAAGCCCCCCGCAAAGATCAATAGTCTCAGCAGTGACAGTACCAAAAGATATTTTTCTTCCCTGGAAGCCATGCGGGAAAAATTTTGTGCCTGCCTGAGATATTTCTCTGTTAAAGTCTCTTTATGCATCGTATCAAAAAGCTACTGAAACCACTTTTATAACGCTCCTGCTGTTATAGTTCTCACGACCTTTGAGATCATAGTCCCAGGTCCATTCCTCAGAGAACAGTCCATCCGGTAGATCTGTAAACAGAGTAGGAATAGTCGTTATCTCCCCTGATTTCTTTGTCACAATCTCGGCATAATCACTTATCAGCAGTGATCTCTGCCGCTTTAAAAACTCAATATGCTTCTCCTGTATCTGTTTCCTGAACTGTTTTAGCTCCTCATCATTTACAGAGGTTTTTTTGCTTAACCATGATATTATTCGGGACTCAAGCTGCGTTAGAATGTTCAGGGAAATAACAAATCCGGGATCAAAACCGGGAATATATTCCGGGATAGTTATTGACTCAAGAGATCTGACCTTGTTAAACAGCCGGATTCCCTTCGTTTTGTTCCATACCTCTTCAATCAATCCTCCGGATACATCCTCTTCAACGAGTACGATATTCTCCAGGGCCCCGGCCTGCTTTTTCACCTGGGGTGGATGAATAATATCCACAAGATAAACCCTGCGGGTTTGTTCCAGCATCTCCGCCAGAGGAAGATCCAGCAGCCATCCGCTGCCCACGACAGTCACCGTATCAGGTTTATAATATTCCAATACCCTGACGATGAGCTTCCTGGAACTGTCAAGATGGCTATCCCATCCTCCTTCCTGAGTAAGATGATTGTATATCAGACCATTCTGATAGTCATAGTAGCCCATTTTGTTCAATATTCTCCTGTATGAAATGGAATGTGTCATCAAGAACCGCTTTCAGATCTCAAAATACTTAATTCCTTCTTCATCAACTGATGCAGATCAACCGACAGAATATCCGGATTGTCGGTGCCAAATGCTCCCGGAGAAACCGGATCAAGCACTTTTATCCGCACCTCATATCCTCTTCCGAATTTCAGACTATGCCGGGGTAGAATTTTTGACGTTCCGTCTATTATAACAGGCAATATGGGTACTCCCGCCTTTATTGCCAGCTGGAATGCACCTCTTTTATAGAATGCAATCTCTCCGTCAGACGAACGGGTACCCTCAGGAAAGATCATTACTGAAATTCCCTCTTTCAGTGACTGGTATGATTTTTCCAGCATTTCAACCTTGCTCTCTTCATTACTACGGTTAACGGTGATATAGCCTGCCATTCTAAGGTACCAGCCGAGAACCGGAACTTTCATGTTTTCAACCTTGGAGATCCATCTGAACCGGTACCGCAGACTGTTTAACAGAAGAATGTCGAGCACTGACTGATGATTGGCAATTATCACATATGTTGTACTCTTTATTGCTTTTTCCCTTCCCAGGATATTTATCTTCCAGACTGGCATAAGGACAGTCATGAATACTGACTGATATACCAGAAGCCAGTGCGTAACGCTTCTGCTTTTGTCGAAAGGAAGAACAATCAACCATACTATCAGGGTAAGCGGAAATAAAACTCCAATGCAGCACAGACTTACAACCCAGACGATTATTGTGTTGATGATGTCCATATACCAAGGCCTTATTTCAAATCTCCGGCTATACTAAAGCTCGGGATACAAATTAAAAGAAATTAAAAATCTCATCATCCGGCATGGCTATTTTTTCTTTTTCAAATACGCTAAGGAAATCATTTGCCATATGCCTGCACCCGACAAGACTCTCAGCTGCAGATAACATTTTCCCGCTGCCTGTTATCGTACATTCCGATACCAAACCGGCACTCACCTTAAAAGTGCAGGAATGCTGCTGCCCTTCGAACATGAAATTATTGATAAAAAGATAGTCAGGCCCGTATGCAAAATTCCATTCCCACTGCCTGTATCTGCTTTCAGCCAGGGCAAGTGCCTCTTGCTCATCCCGCCCGGTGATGTCAGCCGCCTCCAGATCGGGTATATTCCCGGAAAAATGATGCATCATTTCCAAACTGAATTCCCTGATATCCATAAATCCCGTTAGTTTTTCACTTGAGATTAATGACTGATGAGGGATTTGAATTTACAGCCCTGGTTACGTAGCACGATTTATCCTCACGGATTGAATTTCTTAGGCTGTTTATAGATGAGCTGAATAACAGAGTGCCATGATGAAGGACCCTGTTCCTGTAAACATGCTCGGCATTCCCTGAGATCTTCAGTCCATCCACTTTAATATCGCTTTTCCCTTCCAAATTTGCGTTTATCCCAAGAGAGTTGAGAAAATGAATTACTGGCCATGTGTATTTTTTGAAATCAACCTGCTTTCCTTCCTCACTCTCCCTGATAAATGTGAAATTCAGGTTTCCCCCATCATGAAATACGGTACCTCCCCCGGATATTCTTCTGATGACGGGAATATTATTCCGTGTGATAAATTTTGTATTTACTTCCCTGTGGGCTACCTGATGTTTTCCAATAACTACTGAGGGATCATTGATGCCGAGGATCAGGTATTCTGAATCTCTGCATTTCAGAAATACCTCTTCCAGTGCAAGATTAAAATATGGGTCGTGAGTTTTAAGGTTTATCAGGAACATGGGGAGGTGAGCTAAAATACTTTTTATGCTGAAGTATCTTACGGTCAGTAAGTATATAAAGATTATAGACTCCCCAGCCGATCAATGCCCCCAGCATGGCACCGCAGATCACATCTCCCGGGTAGTGGACACCAAGATAGATCCTGCTGTAGCTTACCGTAAGAGCCCATAGAATTATCAATATCGTAAACCACCTTTTCCTGATAAAAAGCAGGCTGAGTAGTGCAACATTGAATGAATTGGTAGCATGTGAGGAAACAAAGCCGTATAGTCCTCCGCATCTGCCATTGGGAAGGCGGACGAGGCCTTCCAGAAATGGCTCGTGACATGGGCGTAACCTATGGAAGACATTTTTGAAAAGATGGACGGAAATCTGATCGGCCAGGGTAGCAGCCAGAATAATAAACAAAAGAATTATGATGAATTTCCTCCTGTACTTCACGCCTATGGCGATCAGAATGGCAAGGTAAAGCGGAATCCAGATCACTATCCCGCTGAATGTCACCATAACCCTGTCCCAGAAAGGTGAATAACAGGAGTTCAACAACAGAAAAAGATGCTGATCGAGACGTTCCAGCATAATTAATTTTTAATCGTTATTAAGTACTTTCCAGATCATGTCCTTCAAATTTATGATACCCTGTCCTGTCAGTGCAGAAATAAATACCCTTGAAATTTCAGGGAGATCGGTCCGTATCTCGTTCATCAGCTCATCATCGAGCATATCTGATTTCGATATTGCAAGTACTCTTCTTTTGTCAAGAAGCTCCGGGTTATACATTTTCAGTTCGTTCACCAGGATTTCATATTCATCCTTTATATTCTTGCTGTCGGCCGGAATTACAAAAAGAAGCATTGAATTCCTTTCGATGTGTCTGAGAAATCTGATGCCCAGTCCTTTTCCTTCATGTGCACCTTCTATTATACCTGGTATATCAGCCATCACAAATGATTTATCATCCCTGTAGCTCACAATACCCAGGTTGGGCACCAGGGTTGTAAAGGCATAGTCTGCTATTTTGGGTTTCGCTGCCGACACAACCGACAGAAGAGTTGATTTACCGGCGTTCGGAAAACCAACAAGTCCGACATCAGCGAGTATCTTCAGTTCCAGGATGAATTCCTCCTCAATGCCAGGCTCACCAGGCTGTGCATATCTCGGAGCCTGATGCGTAGCGGATTTGAAATGTGTATTCCCCTGTCCTCCACGGCCCCCTTTGGCCAGAATCTTTTCATCACCATTGCTTGTTATCTCGAAAAGCACCTCACCTGTTGAATTGTTTCTGGCAATCGTTCCCAGAGGTACCTGCACCATGACATCCTTCCCATCAGCCCCGGTTGACTGCTGTTTTCCTCCTGAACCGCCATTATCTGCAAATATGTGGCGCTGGTACTTCAGGTGCAGAAGAGTCCACATCTGGTCATTTCCTTTCAGAATAATATGACCGCCTCTGCCTCCATCGCCTCCGTCGGGACCGCCTTTGGGTTCAAACTTCTCCCTCCGGAAATGAGCAGACCCTGCTCCTCCGCTACCGGAACGACAGTAAATTTTTACATAATCAACAAAATTCGATCCGCTCATAAGTTAAAGGTTTCTCTATGCCCCTCTGTGACTCCTCTGTGAAACTCTGTGTAAGTTCTTTAAAGTTACACAGAGAGACACAGAGTCCTTCGTCGAAAGCTCCTCAGGATTAACTGAGGTACACAGAGAGTTTAGACTAATTGTGTCATATAACCGGAGAGTCTCCCAAAAATATCCTCGATTGTTCCCATGCCATTTACAGGCTGATAGATCCCTCTTACCCTGCAGTATTCTATGATGGGTTCAGTTTTCTCCTTGTAAACATCGATCCTGTTTTCAATTACAGCAGGGTCTTTATCGTCAGGTCGGCCTGACAATTCAGCCCTGGCTATAAGCCTCTTGACAAGTTCATCATGATCCACGTCGAGTACCAGCATACTGTCAATTTTCATGCCTCTTTCATTCAGCATTTTCTCGAGCGCTTCAGTCTGGGATACTGTCCTTGGAAAGCCGTCAAACAGAAATCCCGCAGCATCTCTGCTGTTATCAATCTTATAGGCAATCATCTCGATAACAACTTCATCAGGAACAAGTTCTCCCTTTGACATGATACTGCTCATCTTCCTTCCAAGTTCGGTGCCGGCTGAAATTTCAGCACGAAGCATATCACCCGTTGAAAGATGTATAAGATTGAATTTCTCAGCAAGTCTTACAGACTGGGTTCCTTTACCCGAACCCGGAGGGCCAAAAATCAGAAAATTAACCATAGAATAAATTAAATTTTACGGGTGTGTATAATATTAAATCATCTCTCCTGCTTATACATTGAGTATACACACCCTTAATGCATCAATGTATAAACAGCTGACAGATTACGGCCATAACCATTATAATCAAGTCCGTAACCTACCACAAAATCATTTGGTATTTCAAATCCGACATAATCGATGAAAATATTTTTCGTGTATGCTGAAGGTTTCAGAAATAAGGCTGCTATCCTCACCTCAGCTGCCTTTCTTATAAGCAACTCACCTACAACGCGTTCAATTGTATTCCCAGTATCCACAATATCTTCGATGATAACTACCGTTTTGTCATTTATATCCTCATTCCATCCTATCAGCTCCTTAATGGTTCCGGAAGAACCTGTTCCGGAGTAAGATGTGTATTTGACAAAAGAAATCCTTGCCGGAAATTCTATTCTCCTGAAAAGATCTGCAGCAAAGAGAAATGCTCCATTGAGTATGGCCAGAAAAACTACATCATTCTCTGCAAGGTCATTGTTAATCTGCCGGGCAATCTCATATATCCTGCTTTTAATCCTGGCTTCAGGAATAAGTTCCCTGAAGTTTTTGTCAAGTATACGGATTTCATCCATGCCTCTTTATTTGAACTTTCAGCCGGTGCGAAAATATGAAAATAATACCTTATTTTTGTCCTAACCAGTAAGTTAAATTAATTTTATTTTAAATGAACCCAATTGTAAGTATCATAATGGGCAGCACATCTGACCTGCCTGTCATGGAAAAGGCAGCAGAAATACTGAACAGTTTCAAAATTCCTTTTGAGATGAATGCACTCTCTGCTCACAGAACGCCCGAGGAGGTCGAATCATTTTCAAAAAGTGCCTCATCGCGTGGAATTAAAGTAATTATTGCAGCAGCAGGAATGGCTGCTCATCTTCCGGGTGTAATAGCTGCGATGACCCCTCTTCCTGTCATTGGAGTGCCTATTAAAGCTTCTCTGGAAGGCCTCGATTCAATCTTCTCGATATTGCAGATGCCTCCCGGAATACCTGTGGCAACCGTTGGTGTAAACGCTGCCCAGAATGCCGCAATACTTGCTGCGCAGATCATTGCAACAGGCAATGAAAAAGTACTTGAGGAAGTTGTAAAATACAAGCAATCACTGAAGAAGAAAATTGTCCAGGCGAATGAGGAACTTCAGAAGGTGAAATACGAATACAAGACAAATTAAGTCCCTCTGTGGCCCTCTGTGGCCCTCTGTGTAACCTTTTTAAAGAACTTGCGCAGAGAACACTGAGAAGACACAGAGCTTCAAAGAGAAAAAAAGTTGAATTTCCTTACAGGGATTCAGCTTTTTTTTGTACCTTGAGATACATTTTTGAAACAGTTGAGCTCGCTGCTGAAAATATCTGTTTCTATATTTTTGATATTCCTCCAAATGACCATCTCCGGTGAGATTCCTTATGGCATCCGGGCCGGAGCCTCTGAAGCAGGAATGGGCTATTCCTGTATCCTGAGGAAAGGATTCTGGTCATCATTCCACAATCAGGCACTGCTCGCATTTAATAATTCCCCGGAATGCGGAATAAACTATGAAAATCGTTTTGGCATAAGGGAGCTTGGAACCAGGACCGCAGGTATTATTATTCCGGCAGGAAAGGCTTCGGCAGGAGTAGCCTGGTCTCGCTTTGGATATTCCGATTTCAGGAGAGATGCAGCTGTACTTGCATGCGGACTAAAGCTTTCAGAAAAAATCGCTGCAGGCGTACAGATTGATTATTTTTCCGAACGAACTTCAGGGGAATACGATCATAGCCAATGCATTACTTTCGAAACAGGAATTATTGCCCTGCCCTCAGAGAAAATCAGCATTGGCTTTCATCTGTTCAATCCGGTCCCCAATACACTTAGAAAAAACAGTAAGCCTGTGACTCTCGTGGCTGGAGGCGGAATTAACCTTAACAAAGGACTCTTTGCATCTGCCGAGCTTGAGATGAGTTCAGGGATGATTCCGGTTTTCAGAACAGGCTTTGAATATGAGACTGTAAGGGATCTGATACTCAGAGCAGGGTTCAGTACAGGGAATAATTCGTTCTGCTTCGGAACAGGCTACCAGGCAGGAAGTATAATCATGGATATTGGCTTTGCAACCCATGAAATCCTTGGTGTGACTTCTTCCGCATCAATAATATTCAAAATCCATTAACTGAAAGGAAATCCATTAACCGCAAAGGTCGCTGAGTAATTCGCAAAGGTCGCAAAGGGAAAAATATAATAAAACAACTAATTACTGAATAAATGAATGAAAATGATTTATCTAAAAAAATAATTGGGCTGGCGATTGATATACATAATTCTCACGGCCCTGGTTTATTGTAAAGTGCCTACAAAGAATGTCTTGATTATCGACTCAGAAAGGAAGGATTGTTTGTCGAAAAGGAAAAACCTATGCCACTGATTTATGAGGAAGTGAAGCTTGACTGCGGTTACCGAATAGACATTCTGGTCGAAAAGATGGTAGTTATTGAAATTAAGAGTGTTGAAGCACTTAACGAGGTACATTTTGCTCAGACTTTAACTTATATGAAACTTGGCAAACATAAATTGGGATTATTGATAAATTTTAATGTACTCCTTCTTAAAACTGGTATTAAACGAATTGTTAACAGGTTATAGGGCTCTTATAAGATGCAACCACAAGAAATTCAAAAATTTCACTTTGCGTGCTTAGCGAAAGCCTTTGCGGCCTTTGCGGTTAAGAGAAGAGGACTATTCAGACCAATTATTCTCTCACTGGTCATGGTCTTTCATACGACCCAAATAATCAGTCAGGATGCAAAGATGTCTGAAATAATTATAAACATTGCTGAGGATCTCGCAGCCTCAGAAACAGACCAGGAGGCAGCAGCTTCTTATATTGACCGGCTGTACGAACTTGCAGAAAATCCTGTAAATATCAATTCAGGCCATGAACAGGAGCTCTCACGTCTTTTCTTCCTTTCCGATTTCCAGGTAAAAGCACTCGCCGACTATACCCGTTCGACGGGAAAAATTATTTCATTGAACGAACTCTCCTATATCCCCGGATTTGACAGGGCTACAGCAGAAATGATCATCCCATTCGCAACACTCACTGTCAAAGAAGTCAGAGTTATAGATTCTGTAAGGTTAAGAAACCAGTTGATAACAAATATTTCTGTCAGGACCGGGAATAATGATACATTGTCACTCGGATCACCGGTTAAAATCCTTTCAAAATATAAATTCACCGCAGGGAGCATCACAGGTTCAATAACCGTGGAAAAGGACCAGGGAGAAAAATTTCTCTCCCCGGGTACCGTCACTCCCGATTTTTTTTCAGCCGGCATTGCTTTCACCGGAAAAGGCATAATCAGGAAAATAATTATCGGCGATTATTCTGCCCGCTTCGGACAGGGAACAAATATCAATACCGGAATCAGTACGGGACTTTCACTTACCTCTCAGGGTTACATGTCGGCCACAAATGAGATAAAACCGTATACATCAACCGATGAAAATCTCTTTTTTCGTGGCATAGCAACGATGTTTTCGGTAAAAAACCTGGATATTTCCCTGCTACTGTCCAGGCATTCTATAGATGCCACCCTCGCAAACCCTGCCGGCGATTCTGCAAACTATATTGAAAATTTATATAAGTCCGGGACACATAATACATCAAGCCTGCTATTGAAAAAAGATGCTGCTGTTGAATCAGCTGCCGGCATTAACCTGTCGTATAATTTCAGCAGTATCAGGATTGGGCTTACATGGTCAGAAAACAGGTTCTCTCTCCCGCTGCAACAGGATTCAGGTTCTCCTGAAAAACTATTCAGTTTCAGCGGAGTAACCAATAGTGTTTTTTCAGCCTATTACAACAGTATCATTAAAAAGATCCTCCTCTATGGCGAGATTTCTGCAAATGATTTAAAGAGATATGCAATTGTACAGGGCTTGTCCTTAAGGCCTTCCGACAGGCTGACCATAAATGTTCTTTTCTGGAAATATTCCGGCGGCTATACCTGTTTTAACGGAAGGGGTCCGGGAGGAAGCACAGGGAGCTACTCCGAAAAATCCCTCCTGGGAAATTTTACCTTCGAAGCTGCAAGACATCTGTTTGTCAGAGGAGGCTTCCAGATCCAGCAATTCCCATGGCTAAAATACCGTTGCAGTTCTCCTTCAATTGGGGTAAAGCGGGAGATCGGCATGAAGTTTCTGCCATCGGAAAAAATTTCTCTTGACTGCATATACAGTTACAGGTATTCAATGGTCGACAATACTGCTATCCGGGGAATTCCTTTAATGAAAAAGATATTTTCCAGAAGTTCGAAAATTGTAATAAAATATGCCGTGCAGGACAATCTGACCCTTGGAACCAGGTTCGATTTCAAAACAGTCAGCCCTGCTGGAAGCAAAGGCCTTTTGCTATTGGAAGAGTTCAGTTACAGGATAAGGTCGCTTCCCCTATCCTTGTGGGTCAGATTTTGTGTCTTCCGAACAGATGACTATGATTCCAGGATCTACACATGGGAGAACGACTTGCTCTATTCTTTCAGCATACCGGCTATGTATGGTTACGGCAACCGGTTTTACCTGATGGCAGCATGGAAACTGTCAGGAAAAGCTGAATTAAGGTTCAAATATGGCATCCTTTCGGGCAGTGATACTCCTGATGCCATCGACAATAAGGAGGAGTTCAGACTGCAATTGAAAGTTGCTATATAGGTTCCGGCGTTTTTATATCCCTGATATTCAGCTGAAGGTTCTTATTGCCCCGAAATTCATTCATTTCAAGCGAATAGCAAATATCGAACGGATTCCCTCCCCTTATATACTCGAAATGATCGGCCTGACTGAAAGCTATTGCCGGGAAACTCTTACGGCCAGTACACTCCTGACACAGGTCGAGCTTAAGATGTTCTCCGCTTGATCCCACCATCCTGCCTGCTCCTGTATCAAATACATTTCTGGAAACAAACACGGGTGACATGTTTTCCGGTCCGAATGGCTGGAACTGATTCATCGTATTGAAAAAGCCCTCGTTTATCTCCGAAAATGAGAGTTCAGTGTCTATGAAAACTCTTGGTATTAGCTGTTCCTCAGTAATAGTTTTGTACACATGGTTTTCAAATCTTTCCATGAAAGGCTTAATGTTTTCCTTTTTTAGGGTCAGACCGGCTGCAAACATATGTCCTCCGAAGCTCTCTAGCAGATCACTGCATGCCTCAATTGCCTGATAAAGATCATAACCCTGGACTGACCGGGCTGAGCCGGTTGCGAAGCCGTTTGATTCTGTCAGGATCACGGTGGGACGGTAATAAGTCTCGATAAGCCTCGACGCAACAATACCTATTACACCCTTCTTCCATGTGGGATTATAAAGCACTGTTGTTCTTGAATTTACATTGCGCTGATCTTCAGAGATCATCCTCATGGCTTCTGTTGTAATGGAACGGTCAACGGTTCTCCTTTCGATATTGAAAGTACTGATCTCCTTACTGATACCCGAGGCAAGCCTCGAATCGCTCGAAATCAGCAGTTCCACTGCTTTGCTGCCGGTTTCCATACGTCCGGCTGCATTGATCCTGGGACCAATTTTGAAAACCACATCCTCGACAGTGAGAGCTTTTGTGACTTCCGATTCGCGAATTATCTCCTTCAATCCGGTACATGGAGCTTCATTCAGTTGCTTCAGCCCGAAATAGGCCATCACCCTGTTTTCACCCGTAATCGGAACAATATCGGATGCAATGCTGACAGCAACAAGATCAAGATAATGTGATATATTACTGAAAGGTATTCCATGAACCCTTGAGTAGGCGTGAATAAGCTTGAATCCGACACCGCAGCCGGAAAGTTCCTTATATGGATAATTACATAAAGGCTGTTTAGGATCCAGAACAGCAAGAGCCTTCGGGATCTCTTCTCCGGGGTAATGATGATCGCATACTATGACATCAAGCCCTTTTGTCCTGGCATATTTGACTTTTTCAATGGCCTTTATTCCGCAATCCAGTGTAATAACGATCTTGCAGCCTGTCTGATAAGCATAATCGAGCCCATCAAAAGAGACTCCGTATCCCTCCTTGTATCTGTCAGGAATATAATAATCAACATTTGAATACTGGTCCTTAAGAAAAGAATACATCAGGGCTACAGCAGTGGTCCCATCCACGTCATAATCACCATAGACGAGTATCTTTTCATTTTTCTTTACCGCGGTGGATATCCTGTCTACAGCAATATTCATATCCTTCATCAGAAAGGGATCATGAAGATAATCGAGACTGGGATTAAAAAATGCCGTTGCCTCTTCAGCAGAGGTAATATTTCTCTGAACCATAAGATTTGCCAGAGAATCAGACACGCCTAATGATCCTGCAAGTTGCTTTACAACTGCAATATCTCCCTTTTCCTTCACAACCCAACGCTTCTCCATCCTTTTATCGATTTGTCCATTCAATATCAAATACTTCCTGCAGCTTCTCTTTCACCACTTCCTTCACCAGATCGATATCCTGCATTCCACCCAGTTCCTTACTGAGTGATGTAACTCCCTTGTCAGTAAAACCGCAGGGATTCATATAACTAAACCAGGCAAGATCAGTATTAACATTGAACGCAAAACCATGCATGGTTACATACCTGCTTGCCCTGACGCCAATGGCACATATCTTCCTGGCCTTCTCCTTCGACTCCGGGTCAAGCCAGACTCCTGTCCCTCCCTTAAGCCTTGAGGCCTCAATATCAAATGCAGCTACAGTCCTGATAATAGCCTCCTCCAGCTTGAATATATAATCCTTCAATCCTGTTCCAAGTACCTCCAGGTCAAAGATGGGATAGCCTACAATCTGTCCGGGTCCATGGTATGTAATATCTCCTCCCCTGTCTATCCTGTAGAAAGAGGCCCCCCTGGACTGAAGCTGTCTCTCGTCAAGAAAAAGATTATTTTCGCTTCCGCTTTTGCCAAGGGTATAAACATGAGGATGTTCAACAATTATCAACGTTCCGGAAGAAGCTTTGTTGCCTGACCCTCCTCCTGCAGCAACGTCTTTTTTGCTGTTCACAAGTTTTGTAAAGATATCCGACTGGAAATCCCAGGTTTCTTTATAATCCCTTAAACCAATATCCTTATATTCAACACTATAACTCAATTATCGATATAAAATTAAGCTATGACAATATAGTCAATATTATCGAGCCTTCACATGCTTTTCTGCATGAAAAGATGATCTTACAAGCGGACTGCTTTCCACAAATGTGAAACCTGTATCCAATGCCATCAGCCGGTATTCTTCAAACTTTTGCGGTGTAATGTATTCCACGACTTCCATGTGGTCTTTCCCCGGCTGCAGGTATTGTCCCACGGTAAGTATTTTACATCCCGTGGCATACAGGTCTTTTACAGTTTCGATAATCTCACTCTCCGTTTCACCCAGCCCAAGCATGAATCCTGATTTGGCTACTGCCCCATTACCGGCGATGAACCGGAGTACATCCATGCTACGGTCATATTTTGCCTTTGTCCGGATTAAGGGAGTAAGTCGTCTTACTGTTTCTACATTATGCGAGATTACATCTGCCCCTGCATTTATTATCCTGACAATATTTTGTGGATCACCGTCAAAATCAGGTATTAATGCTTCAATGGTGATCCCTGGATTTTCTTTTTTGATATGCCCGATTGTCCTTGCCCAGAAGGATGACCCTCCGTCATCAAGATCATCGCGGTCCACAGACGTGATAACACAATGGCGTAACTTCATGGCTTTTATTGCATTGGCAAGCCTGATGGGTTCCTCGGGGTCAGGAGGACATGGCCTGCCTGTCGCTGTAGCACAGAATTTACATGCCCGTGTACAAATATCACCAAGGATCATGAAAGTTGCTGTGCCGGAATTCCAGCATTCACCAATATTGGGACAATTTCCGCTGGTACATATTGTATGAAGATTATTCCCGGTTACGATACGTCGTACCATCGAATAATTTTCTCCGCTGGCTCTCTGCATCTTAAGCCAGCCGGGTAACCGCCTGCCATTCTGCATGTCAATAAAATTGTGTGATTGATCCGGTGGCAAAGGTACAAAAAATGAACAACGATAATTTATGATCACGCCCATTTCATCTCTGAATTCCCAATGACTCTCCCTGGTACCCAATGAAATTTCGGTGCAACCTTCTAATAACTAACACAGAGGAAATCCGAAGGACAAAATATTCCACAAAGAAAATCTGATTTCCAACTTCAGTATCTTAAAATAGGAAAAAGATTATTGAAAAAACTTATATTTGTTGACCTTATTATAATTTTGTTTAAAACTTAAATATCACACAGATGGCTAATAATGAGTTGAAAATAAACAGTAACTATCGGACGGTTATTGGTGATTTCCCTAAAGTAGGGATACGTCCGGTCATTGATGGCAGGATGAATGGTGTCAGGGAATCTCTCGAGGACCAGACGATGAATATGGCAAAAAATGCTTCTAAATTGATCTCGTCAACTCTGAAATATCCGAATGGCCAACCTGTGGAGTGTGTAATTTCCGACTCATGTATCGGAGGAGTTGCTGAAGCAGCAATGTGTGCGGACAAATTCAGCAAGAATGGCGTCGGGGTGAGCCTTACTGTCACTCCCTGCTGGTGTTACGGCAGTGAAACGATAGATATGAATCCGGAGATCCCAAAAGCTATCTGGGGGTTTAATGGTACTGAACGGCCGGGAGCCGTCTATCTTGCGGCAGCTCTTGCCGGGCATAATATGAAGGGATTGCCCGCTTTTGGAATCTATGGGCGCGATGTGCAGGATTCCGGCGATGAAGTAATACCTGATGATGTCAGTGAAAAAATCCTCAGGTTTGTAAAGGCAGGGCTTGCAGCATCGTGGATGAAAGGTAAATCATACCTCTCAATGGGATCTGTATCTATGGGCATCGCCGGATCAATAGTAAGGGAAGACTTCTTCCAGGAATATCTTGGTATGCGGAATGAATACATCGATATGAGCGAATTCAACCGCCGGCTGAATGAAGAAATATATGATCCGGAAGAATTCGGCAAAGCACTTGCGTGGACAAAGAAATACTGCAAGGAGGGAAAAGATCTTAATACAAAGCCTCATTCCAAAGAACAGAAGGAAAAAGAATGGGAAACAGTTGTTAAAATGACTCTTATTGCCAAAGATCTGATGGTAGGCAATCCAAAGCTCAAAAAAATAGGTTACGGGGAAGAAGCCATGGGCCATAACGCCATATTGGCCGGATTCCAGGGACAAAGGCAGTGGACTGACCATATGCCCAACGGGGACTTTCTTGAAGCAATATTATGTTCCTCATTCGACTGGAACGGAATCAGACCTCCCTATCTTGTTGCCACGGAAAATGATGCAATGAACGGCGTTCCGATGCTCTTCGGATATCTGCTCACAAATACTGCACAGATGTTTTCTGATATCCGTACCTTCTGGAGCCCGGAAGCAATAGAAAGGGTTACCAAAATTAAACCTGAAGGCCTGGCGGCAAATGGCGTCATTCACCTTATTAATTCAGGGGCTTCAGCACTTGACTTCTCGGGAAGACAAACGAATCAGGGCGAGAACTGCATCAAGCCCTTCTGGGAAATCTCAGCGGGGGATGCCGCAGCATGCCTGGAAGCTACACAATGGCCTCCCGCAGATATGGGATATTTCAGGGGAGGTGGTTTTTCATCACAGTTCGATACCAAAGGAACCATGCCTGTAACTATCTCAAGAATTAATCTGGTAAAAGGCATTGGCCCCGTTATGCAACTGGCAGAGGGATGGACAGTCGAACTACCGGAAAAGATGAATAAGATCCTTACAGACAGGACAAATCCCACCTGGCCGACAACCTGGTTTGCCCCCAGGCTTACAGGTAAAGGGCCCTTCACCGATGTCTATTCCGTAATGGCAAACTGGGGTGCAAACCATAGTTCATCAAGCTATGGACATATAGGAGCAGACCTCATTACTCTCGCCTCGATGCTGAGAATACCGGTATGCATGCATAACGTGGTTGATGACAAGATCTTCCGTCCAAGTTCCTGGAATGCGTTTGGAATGGATAAAGAAGGTTCCGATTACAGAGCATGCCTCACATATGGTTCACTTTACAAATAACTTTTTTACATCATACCCCGGAGGCTGTTGAAAAAGTAATTTTTAACAGCCCCAAAAACCCTTTCTGAAAAGAAACTACTGGAATTAAAGGATAAATTAATACTTTGATATCTTAATCTTTATGCCAACAGATCCTAAGCCTGAAATCAATACAATAGAGCTCGGAGAGGAAACTTTAAAACACCTGAATGTACTCAGACGGTGGACAATGTTTCTGTCAGTGTCAGGATTCATTGCCCTGGGATTGATCATAACCCTCGGTCTTATCACCGGTACATTCCTGACAGCATTCAATAACAACAATAAAACTGCAGGAATACCTGATTATGTTTTTCTGGCAGCATTTATAGTTCTGACAGTGATTACTCTTTTTCCGGTCCTTTTTCTCTTCCGCTTTTCCAAACATACTGCTGCCGCAGTCACCGCCAGGGACCGGAATGAAATGAATAAGGCGATCAAATATCTTAAAAGGTATTTTATTTTTATCGGAATCACCCTGATCATATTAATCTTTGTCTATATAATCAGCCTGATACTGGAAGGAACTTCCGCAACATTGATCATGGGTTTTTAAAAGCGGGAAATATGCAATAGCAGGGATTCCTGTTCTGTAATTTTAAATTTGGGGGTATATTTGATCTGTTCCATATAAAAGAACGTCCCATGCCAGAGGCAGACATCATTATTGTATTCGATTGCGGCGCAACCAATGTTAGAGCCGTAGCTATCGACGGAAAGGGTGAAGTTATTGCATCCGAATCATATCCCAATAATACAGCTCCGGATCCATACTACCCTGCTTACAGGATCTGGAACGTAAATGAGATATGGAAAAAAATGTGCCGTGCCTCTCTCAAAATCATAAAAGAGGTAAATAAGTCAAAAATTGCAGGAGTTACAGTAACAACATTCGGGGTTGACGGCACCCTCTTTGACAGATCAGGCCACATGTTATACCCGGTAATCTCCTGGCAGTGTGAAAGGACAAATCCAATCATGACCAATATAGATAAATACATTCAGGTAGACGATCTCTATGCCGAATGCGGGGTTCTGCCTTTTACATTCAACACAATCAATAAGCTTATATGGTTCAGGGAACAAAAACCCGAACTCATTGATAAGAGCCACAGATTCCTCTTTATGCCTTCAATATTCTCCTTCTTTCTTACAGGAGAGATGGTTAACGACACTACTATGGCCGGTACTTCGATGCTTACCGATGCCGCAACAAGAGCATTCTCAGAAAATATTCTGAATAAGATACAGTTCCCATCCGATAAATTCGGAACTATCGTAGAAGCTGGCACTATAACGGGAACCGTCAGTAAGAAGGCATCTTCTGAAACGTCAATACCTGTGGGTATTCCCGTTGTTGCCACGGGTCATGATACTCAGTTTGCAATCTTCGGATCAGGCGCTGAAATCAATCAACCTGTTCTGAGTTCAGGAACATGGGAGATTCTCATGGTAAGATCTGAAAAATACAGGTCCGGCAAAGAACAACTAAACATGAGGATTACCACCGAGCTTGATCCAAGGCCCGGATTTTATAATATTGGCAATCAATGGATTGCCTCTGGAATTTTGGAATGGACCCGGAGAAGTCTCTATAATGACATTAAGAAAGATCCTTATGAAATAATGATATCGGGAGCAGAAAAGGTACCCCCGGGAAGTAATGGAGTTAAGGTTGTGCCTGCATTCTATGAAGAGCTGAATGGTAAACCTGGCGGGCAGATTCTTGGTCTGACCCTCGAATCCACAAGGGATGAAATTTACCGTGCAATGCTGGAAGCTCTGTCGTCAAGACTTGCTGAAGGTAAAAAGGCCCTTGAAGAGGCGGGCGGTTTCAGTACAACAAGTATTCTTTGTGTTGGGGGCGGTTCAAAGAACAGGCTTTGGAACAGGCTCAGGGCAACATATACTGGTGTGCCACTGAAGATAATAGATCAGAAGGAGACCACTGTTCTTGGTGCTTCCCTATTTGCTCAGGCAGCATGCGGGAATGCAGGCTCACCGGAAGAGGCACGTGCAAAAATTGATTACAAGACTGAAATTATAGACCCATCATTGAAACTGTAAAGGCACAAATTTTTGTGCCCTTACACTCACATAACCACATTACTATGGATATAGCATATTTCAATGGAGCATTCCTTCCAAAAAAGGAAATCCATATCAGCCCGGATGACCGCGGGTTTCTTTTTGGCGATGGCATTTATGAGGTAATGAAATGGTACGGAAGCTTTTTCTATGATCCGGAAAGCCATTTAAACCGTCTTAAAAGGAGTCTTCATGAAGTTCGTATCAGCTGGCCCGAAGCTGATGGGTTCCCCTCCTTTGCCAGGAAACTGATAAATATCAATGATCTGGAAGGCCGCAATGCCCTCATATATCTTCAGGTTACCAGAGGTGAAGCTCCACGCAACCATGCATTTCCCGAACCCGTGGTACCTCCTACCGTTTACGCGGCTGCAACAGGAACCGGGCTGGCAAGAACTGAACCGGGTCACGGAGTCAGGGTACATCTCAGGAAGGATATCAGGTGGAGCAGGTGTGACATCAAATGTGTATCACTGCTTGCCAACACACTTGGCTTCCAGGAAGCACATGAGAAAGGAATGAAGGAGTGCATATTTGTAAGAGACGGGATTTTAACCGAGGGATCCCGTTCCAATATCTTTTTTGTTTCGGATGGCACTCTCCATACCCACCCCGAATCGGAGTTTATCCTCTCGGGTGTGACCAGGAAAAATATTATCCGGCTTGCACGGGAACTGGGAATTCATGTCAGGGAAGAACCATTGCCGGAAAAAGATCTCGGAAATATCGAAGAGGCATTCATCAGCAATACATCAGCCGAGGTGACCCCGGTGATATTTTTCGACAACATGCAGGTCGGGAATGGGATGCCCGGACCTGTAACCCTTCAGATACATAAAAAATTCCAGGATGAAATAATTAATCTGAAGAGCTGAGGAGATCATACCCCCAGAATGATTTTTCCTATATTTGCACAAATTTTCGCATCCCATGAATAACATGAATTTAAGTGAACAGGAGCAGCTAAGGAGGGAATCTCTTGAGGAAATAAGAAAACTGGGAATAGATCCATACCCTGCTGCAGAATATAAAACCAATGCATTTGCACAGGATATCCTGGAAAATTTCACCCTTGAGAAGAATAACTTCCAGGACGTCTGCATTGCCGGACGGATAATGAGCAGACGCATAATGGGAAATGCCTCCTTTGCTGAAATCATGGATTCTTCCGGAAGAATACAGATCTATATCCGTCGTGATGATCTTTGCACGGGAGAAGATAAGACATTGTACAACACTGTTTTTAAACGACTGCTAGATATTGGAGATATAATCGGAGTGAAGGGGCATGTTTTCAAGACCCAGATGGGAGAAATAACCGTGTATGTAAATGAATTAACCATACTAAGTAAATCGATCCGTCCTCTGCCTGTCGTCAAAGAAAAGGATGGCATTTATTATGATGCCGTGACAGATCCCGAAATGCGTTATCGTCAGCGTTATGTCGATCTCATTGTTAATCCTCATGTCCGTGACGTCTTCAGAAAAAGGACGCATGTTATACAGTCAATGCGCGAACTCTTTAATTCAAGGGGTTACCTTGAGGTGGAAACACCTGTTCTTCAGCCTATACCGGGTGGTGCAGCTGCCAGGCCCTTCATTACCCATCATAATACACTTGATATACCGCTCTATCTTAGAGTTGCAAATGAACTCTATCTGAAACGACTTATTGTGGGAGGTTTCGAGGGTGTTTACGAATTCGCAAAGGATTTCCGCAATGAGGGAATGGACCGTAACCATAATCCAGAATTTACAGTGATGGAGATCTATATTGCATATAAGGACTATAACTGGATGATGACTTTCACTGAGGAGATCGTAAAAAAAGCAGTGCTCGACCTTCATGGGAAAACTGAAATCACTTATGGTGACAAACTCATCAACCTTAATCCTCCATTTAAGAGGATCAGTATGACTGATGCAATTATGGAAAATACCGGAATGGATATTTCAGGGATGGATGAGGCTGACCTGCGAAAGGTTTGCGATAAATTTGATATTCCCCATTCACCTGAGATGGGAAAAGGAAAGCTGATCGATCAGATTTTCAGTGAAAAATGTGAACAAAACTATATCCAGCCTACCTTCATAATTGATTACCCAACAGAAACATCACCCCTTACAAAGATGCACAGGAGCAAGCCCGGCGTCACCGAGAGGTTTGAGCTTATGATAAATGGCAAAGAGATAGCCAATGCCTATTCCGAATTGAATGATCCCATCGACCAGATGGAAAGGTTTCAGGACCAGCTGCGACTTTCAGAAAAAGGTGATGACGAGGCCATGTTTATTGATCTTGATTTCGTTAGGGCTCTCGAATACGGAATGCCTCCGACATCCGGAATGGGTATAGGTATAGACAGGCTGACCATGCTGCTTACAAATCAGCCTTCTATCCAGGATGTACTCCTGTTCCCGCAGATGAAACCAGAGAAGCAGGCAGCTGCTTCAGATCCTGAAGATAAATATCTGGAAGCAGGAATTCCTTTGGAATGGGTGGAACCATTAAAAAAACTGGGATATACAACAATTGCAAAGCTCAGGGAGGTCGAAAAGCATATGAAACTCCACCAGGACCTGTGCGGGTATAACAAGAAAAACAAACTGGGCTTGCAGAATCCGACTCCGGATATGGTAAAGGCCTGGACAGGTGTTGCCTAGATCATCATGCAATGTTGATCAGAAATGAAGGCCTATTTCCGCTTCCTGGGGAAAGAGAAACCCCCAAGAAAGGTTAATGCTCTCTGTAAAGCATTGTAATATAAAGCTATATATAAGATGATCGTTACCAGCCAGAGCACCGAAATGTTGAACCAGAAGGTGTCTATCTTCATATCGCCGATCAGTTTATAGGGTGCATAAAAATGTGCACGCCCGTATCCGGCTACCGGCTTCATATAGATTGGCGCATATTTCTGTATTATTTTGTCTGACGTCTCTATTATCTTGTTCTGATTCAACTCATCCAGGAGGTATTCCCTGAGCTTTCCGTTCTCATATTTCTCTCTTAGCATCATCAGCTTCTCCCTGCCTATCCTGTTGACAATACTGTCATTCCTCTTCTGACCCTTTATCCGCTGAGCATTAAAGTGCCTGCCAAGGCTGTCAAGATATTTATCTGCCATGGAGGCTGATGCAGAGTCAAGTGTTCCATTTGAAAGGGCATTCTTCCAACCTCCTGTTATCGGTCCAAAACCTGCAAGATTATTCAGCTTGCCGGTGTAGCGGTCAAGCTTGGCGTAATTTGCTTTTATCAACTCGCTGTACTTCGGATTGCCCTTGTATTTCAAACATTCCTGTAAATAGCCTTTCAGTGCTTTTACAAGGAAATATGAATACCAGTCATTCTGGTTAATCATAAGATTGTTAGTGAAGAAATTCTTCTCGAATTTGTTGTTCTTGAATTGTTCCACCGCAAGGGCTTCAAACGACCAGCGTGCAGCCATCATATCTCCTATCAGGGGAACAAACTCGTGGGAAGCAGGGCTGCTGCTCCTCAGTCTGTCGAATTTCACCATAACCCCGCTGAAGAGCAACTGAGGAATTATGATAAAGGGGATGAGGATATAAATGGTTATTACTGAATTGAACGCTGAAGAAATGTTCAATCCAAGGAGGTTGGCAAAACAGGAAGTTGTAAAAAGAACCAGCCAGTATGAAAGAGTCATGCCCTTTATCTGAAGGATGGAGTTTCCAATGAGAATAAAGGAAATTGTTTGTATTGCAGATATCATGAACATGATCATGATCTTGGAATTCAGATAACTGAACCAGCTTAGATTCAGGAAAGATTCCCTCCTTAATATCTTTCTGTCTTTCACAATTTCTTCAGCGCTAATTATCAGCCCGAGAAAGAGTGAAGTGATAACGCACATGAACAGGTAGGCCGGCAAATTTTCATTATCACTGAAGTGATAGGATCCCGCTGTTTCATATTTTGTAAAATAAGCCAACAGCAGGGCCAGCAGGGGAGCGCCGAAAAGGCTTATCAGCACATATTGCCGGTTGGCAAGCTTTGAGAGAATATCCCTTATAAAGAATATTCCGGACTGTTTCAAAAGCCCGGGAACAGAAAAATAATTCTCAGGGATTGGCATGTCAGCCTGCCTTGATTTCTGTTTTATTTTCTCAATGGTGGAGCTGAACCTGTCTGCCCATTCTGATGGAGAAACCTTCCGGATATGGGTTGGCTTTCCATGCTCATTGATCACCTTGGCTTCAACAATCTGGAGCAGCTGATCTGCATTCACATTGCCGCATGTAACGCATTGATCCTCCATTGCATTGGAAAATCCTGCCAGGGTTTTGAAGTAAACTATTGCTTCGGTGGGATTACCATAAAAGATCTGGAATCCGCCCCTGTCAATGAAAATGACCTTATTAAACATCTTATAGATCTCGGAACCCGGCTGATGAATATTTATTATCACCAGTTTTCCCCTGTAGGTCTGCTCCTTCAATAAATTCATTACAATTTCCGAATCGACTGAAGAGAGACCGGAAGTGGGTTCATCGGCAAAAAGAATGGTAGGCTCCCTGATAAGCTCCAGTGCAATATTAAGCCGTTTGCGCTGCCCGCCGCTGATAACCTTGTTAAGTGGATTTCCAACCTGCAGATTCCTTATTTCATAGAGATCCATTTCCATCAGGACATTGTCAACTGCCTGCAACACATCATTACGCGGAAGGGTGGCAAGACACATCCTGGCATTGTAATAAAGATTCTGGAAGACAGTGAGCTCCTCAATCAGGAGATCATCCTGAGGGACAAACCCAATAACCCCGCGAAGCTGACTCCTTCCGCTTTCAGAATAGAGATTGTACCCGTTAATTGATATCTCTCCCGAGTCTGGCCTGGCCATGCCGCTGAGAACATTCAGGAGAGTGGTTTTACCCACACCGCTTCCTCCGAGTATACCAACAAGAGTTCCTGACTCTTCATGGAAAAAAATATTATGCAACCCGTTTTCGCTGTTCCTGAATGTAAGTGATACGTCCACCGCATTTAATGAAATTCTGGTATCGAATGACTCCTCCGTGAATACCCTGTTTACATCATTGTAATAGATCGTGCTTATAACAGGATTCCTGATCGTAGATCCATGGTCAAAAATATAGGTTTGCCCGGAAAAAATATTCTGACCGTTTAAAAACAGGTCTTCACTGCCTGAATATCTTAAAATATAGGTAGTGGTACTTGCTATATAGAGGAAACTGATTCTTCCTTTAAGATTATCCTTTTTCAGGTGTTTTATCCCTTCAGATTCACATTTTTCAAGGCTGTCAACTATCATTACCCTGTTTTTACCGGGTACATCTTCAACGGAACCGAGAATGAAGGTTCTGATATTATCATACTCTTCCGGGGGGATATTAAAGGCAGCCGATACTGTTTCCATAAAATCCAGCTCATTTTCAGTTATTTCGGCACTGAAAAGAATAAAATCAAGCAGCTGAATTATCACATACAATTTCTGTTTCTGCTGCAGCTCTTCATTTATGGTCTCACATATTGCAAGAATCCTGATTGAAGTCAGTGAGGTTCGTTTCCTCGCCTTAAGACTTCCGCGATCGATATCGTCAGGGTGATAGACCAGCAAATATTCGTCAAAAATCTCCAGATACCTTTCCACCATCTCATTATTCATATGATGAGCAAGGAATAGCCTTACAATATCTTTCTCCCTGCTGGAGATACCCGTATTTCCGTGCACATCACTTATCAGGGCAAAAAGCTGCATCAGTGCCTTTAATATAGGTTCAATCATGATGTTTAATATTTTAGAATCACTCCAAATATTTTAACTTCATAAAGATCATATCTTAATCCGGTTATTAAATATTTATATAAAATATTTTTGCCATTAATAATCTATCTTTGTTAAAACTTATTCAAGTTAGTAATAATTATGTGTTTATAAAATAAATATCTTGTAATCATTAGCCGGTTTGCTTGACTGTATTAAAAGTTTTTTTGTCAAAACCCAAACACAAGGACAATCTAAATATGACCAGGACAGGAATATTCATCGACTATCATGGTAACATTGACTACCCTGCAACAGATTTGTTGCTGACCGGATTAAAAAATAATCAGGAATTCCGGGAATTGTTTATAACAACCAGAAAAAGAATCTATTCGCTGATCGTGGAAAGCGTTGAAAACCTTTGTAAATATTCGGCACTTATCCCGGCTGAGGATCGCGACCTCCAACCCAGCGTAATTGTGAGAAATGAAGAAAAGCGCATTACAATTATAACAGGCAATGTTGTTCCCGAAAACAAGAAAGATGAGCTTGTACACAAACTGGAGTATGTAAACAGTCTGGGGAATGAAGACCTGAAAAAATTGCATGAAGTAAGAATTAACAAAAAAGCCGTTGATAGTGAAAACGGAGCCGGTCTCGGATTTATCTACATGGCTTTCAAATCAAGGAACAGATTAATATACAGATTCAAACCCCTTATACCCGGCTATCTGTTTTTTGAATTAGAAATATATTTAAATAAATAATTTATGAGAAAGCTGATTATTGAGCAAACTGTAAATTCCCCGAAGGTAATTCTTGATCCTGAAAATAAAATTTATGAAATCTCCGGGGAATCAAGACCTCCTGATGTAAGAGAATTTTACGATCAGATCGTCAGCTGGGTTGATGACTTCAGCCTCGAACTTGTAAAGGCCGGAGATACTTCCGATCCGGTTAAATTCAATTTCAATTTCGAATATTTCAATTCATCGTCCGGCAAACTTATTCTCGATATCTGCAAAATCCTTGCAAGACTGCAGTCGAGGGGAATGAACGTATCTATAAACTGGCATTATGAGAAAGATGACGTGGATATGATGGAGGTTGGACAGGAAATTTCCAGGATTATAAAATTCCCCTTTGAATTCACCGAAACAGAATCCAGGTAGACGCGGTTAATGAGATAAGAATTTATGAACCTTAAGTGGCCTGAAATTATTTATACCGGCAGTAATTCCCAAAAACAGTACTCAGAATCTGATGATCTCAAATATCTGGAAAGATTTACCATACCAGTTGCTGAAGGTCTTTACTCCGACATGAGCCGCCTGAACAGCTTGCTTAACTTTGCAGACGGCAAATTTGGAGATTTCAAAAGCCTCCCGGAGGATGAAAGATCATTCTGGATCGATTATGCCGCACGGGTCCCGGCAAAACTTAAAAGTCTGAATCTTTTCATGCGTCCCTATGAAGATTTTTGCCGTACCTGCATAATAACAGACAATGAAATTGAAACCCTTGTAAGGTCAGATCTTGAAAAGTATTTTTCCGGGCCGGGCCTGTCAGGCCTTCCTCTGCAGAAAAAAGTGAAGATCCCTGAAAATCCTCGCGCAGAATTCAAGCTTCTTAAAAAATCAATTAAAAACTGGAGCCGGTTCACCCTTGAATTAAATTCTTTAATCCCGGCCCAGCTTAAAAAAGCAGGATATGAGCTAATCAGGCAGGAAGAGGCTGCCGAGATCAATTTTCCCATGATCCGGAAACTTGCCAGGGCTATCCACTCAAAGTATCTGCAGGAAATGAGAAGCCAGCACACAAGCTCAAATGATGATCCCCTGAATTACTTTTATTACACCCCGGCAGATTTCAGAAATCAATATAGTTCCGATTTTGAGGATCTTCCCGATGAAATTAAATATTCCAATATAGATAATGCAGCCCACATTCCCACCAAGCTGCTCTCTATCGGATATAAGATAAGACAGGTCAAAAAGGGATTCAAGCCCGCTCCGCTGCATCTGAGCCAGGACGAAATTGAAACGATGGCAAAGGTTGAACACATGAGATGGAGCTGGGACAAACGACTGAACGGATGGACATTCAGCGAGACTAAAGATGAGCTGAACAAAACCCATCCCGGACTTATCCCGTATGATGATCTCTCGGAATCTGAAAAGGAAAAAGACAGGGAACTTGTAAAGTTAATACCATCACTGCTGAAGGATATCGATTATGAGGCATTCCCGGTCGATACCAGGAAGATCAGGCATCTGTCGTATGCACTGAAACCTCAGAGCAGCATTCATAAGATCCTTAATGAAACAAGGCTGCTTAATGAGCATATGAGAAAGCTGGTCGATCTGTCGCCGTCACTGGAAGAAATGATAAGCATCAGGAATAAGAAGATTGAGGAGGCAATAAAGGAAATTGAAGGCAGCTACACCTACGCCCAGTATATCCAGGAGACATTTTTGCCAGATGA
Source organism: uncultured Bacteroidales bacterium (assembly GCA_963789465.1). GTDB lineage: Bacteria > Bacteroidota > Bacteroidia > Bacteroidales > VadinHA17 > LD21. The sequence goes on along the minus strand of CAWBLL010000006.1, from coordinate 2,471 downwards.
CCTGTATGTACGGGAATGTTTGCCTGACAGCTTTATACTTTACAGGCCCAAGGACATAGTAAGCGGCGACTTCTATTTTTTCACCAGGCAGGAACACCTGATAATCTTTGCAGTAGCAGACTGCACCGGCCATGGTATTCCGGGGGCTCTCCTGAGCACTATTGGCTACGGGATTCTCGACCAGGCCGTGATTGAAAAAAAACTCACCGATCCCTCCAGGATACTGTTTCATTTATACTCCAGAATACACCGGTTTTTGCGCAGGAACGACAAGGAGACCCGCATGTCGGACGATATGGATATTATCCTCTGCATCCTGGATATCAGGACAAATATCCTTACATATTCCGGTGTAAAAAATCCGCTCTATCATATCAGGAACGGTAACTTAACCGAATACCGGGCCCAGAATTCTCCCTCCCAGTATGGTATGGAAGGCGATTGCGTATATGCATGGGATGTTATTCAACTAAACACAGGAGACACAATATACTTGTGCTCAGACGGTTATATTGATCAATTCGGTGGCAGGAACCATAAGAAATACCTTAGCACCAGATTCAGATTGCTTTTGCAGGACATCAGCAACTATCCCATTGCGGAACAAAGCGATTTGCTTTATGAAGAACTGGAGCGGTGGAGGGATGAAAATCATGAAGATCAGACCGACGATATCCTGGTAATCGGGATAAGAGTTTGACAGTCATCTTACTGACATAAAGCCTGTTTGAAAACTATTCCGCCATTTAACGAACTAAATTCATTATCCTTTGTTAGAGTAATTAATACAATAACGTACAGCCATTTCTAAATCTCAATCTCACAATGGCGAGCATATTTCCAGGTTACGAATACGATATATTTATCAGTTACCGGCATAATGACAATGCCTACGATGGCTGGGTTACTGAATTTGTAGAAAATCTGCACAAAGAGCTGGTAGCTACTGTGAAAGATAAACTCACCGTGTTTTTTGATGAAAATCCTGAAGACGGACTGATGGAGTCACACAGCGTCAATCATACAATCGCTTCTAAAATAAATGCTCTTATTTTTATTCCCATTGTGTCCCAGACTTATTGCGATACAAATGGTTTTGCATGGAATAATGAATTCCTGTTATTCAATAAGGCCGCCTCCGGGGATAAGTATGGGAGAGAGATAAAACTGTCGAACGGGAATATCGCAAGCAGGATACTTCCAATCAGAATTCATGAAATTGAAAAAGCAGATGTCAGGTTGCTTGAAAATGTCCTTCAGGGTGTCCTAAGGTCCATCGACTTTATATATCAGGCACAGGGAGTAAACAGACCTCTGAGGCCTAAGGATGACGACAGACAGGACAATATAAATAATACCATCTACAGAAACCAGATCAATAAGGTAGCCAATGCTATCAAGGAAATTGTACATGGAGTCAAAATCCTTGATCTCAATTCGTATCCTAATGAAAACCATCAGGAGAGTATATCTTCCGATATCTTGCCGGGTACGATAAATGATACAACTACACCCAAATGGTATAGTACAACGGTACCAGGTGATATCAGGGTTGCAGTTCTTGAAAATCATCAGCCTGTTGTTTTTCTTGCCTGGACCTCCAATGATCTCAAGGCCAGGCGTGAAGAGATGGCATTGATTCTGACTCGTGCAGGATTTCAGGTTATTCCGAACAGTGATTGCCCCTCCTCTGACGATGATTTCAAAAACAGGGTTGTGCAAAACCTGGAAAATGCAGTCTGCTCCCTTCATATCCTGAGCGGCGAATTCGGAAGAAGATTTGAAGAAGAAGATTCAGTATCTTATCCGATGTTCCAGTTTGATATGGCGAAAAGAAGATCAGCAGAAAACGGATCAAAATTCTATACGTTCGTCTGGTACACTGAAGATTCGGACAGGCCTGTGAAACCTCAGCAGGAGGAATTCATAGGCAATATACGGAATTACATTACCCCAAACATGACATTTACAAATGCTGTAAGCCCCATGCAGCTTGTCGAGGATATGCGGTCGATGGTAATAGTTGAAAAGCTTAAAGTTCTGGAAACCACCGATACTGATATCTTCTTCATTTTCAACAAGCAGGATGCCAAAGATGCTTATCCCCTCACCGATCTGATAAGCCAGGAATATACAGTGGAGGTAATGAATATTTTGCCCGGAGGTGAGGAACAGTACAGGGAAATGTCCACACAACAGATACCCAAAAGCAAAATGGCCGTTGTCTATTTCCGGTATGGGGCAGACTGGGCGCTGCCATTTATCAAACAGGTGTGGAAAGAAGTTGGAGGCGCCTCCTCCCCCACACCCATGATGCTTATCGGGGAGGATGATCCGCAGACCAATATGGCCAGGATGTTCAAAGCGCCTAAGGTAAGTTCAACAATAGTTTCGAAGGAAGAAGTGCCGGGAGAGGTGAAGAAAACTTACATCAAAGTCACCAATCAATCAATGAGTTGAAAATGTTTAAC
>CAWBLL010000005.1:0-96031 GCA_963789465.1 uncultured Bacteroidales bacterium | reverse complement strand
ACCCCTGACACATTTCCCTACATTGGTCTACGCTCATTTTCGGAAGATGATTCGCTGTATTTCAAGGGGCGTGATGAACAAATACTGCAACTGACGGCATTGCTCGAAGCAAATAAGTTCCTGATGGTTACCGGGGCCTCCGGCGATGGAAAATCATCACTGGTCTATTCCGGGCTGATCCCTAGTGCCAGGGCCGGTTTCTTTAAAGCCGAATATTCCAGCTGGGTTGTTGCAGATTTCCGTCCTGAGAGGACACCCCTGGCAAATCTGAGCAAATCGATATCGAAAAATTTAGGTATAGGCAATGTCGATTCAGTCGAAATGGAATTGAAAAGGGGCTTTTCATCGCTGACCGATATCTATCTGACTTCTTCACTATATGTCGATACCAAAAGCGATGACTGGATTAAAGGGGATAGTGATGCTCGGGAAAATCTTCAGAGAAAAGCTGCCAACCTGATTATTATAGCAGACCAGTTTGAGGAATTCTTTACCAATCCTGAAAATTATTATAAAAATACTCCTTCCGCAGAATCCCAGCTGGTGGTCAATCTTTTACTGGAGACGGCCCGTATTTCAACAGTGAAGAATCTTCCCATCTATGTTCTTTGCACCATGCGTTCGGATTATATAGGGCAATGTGCATCGTTCCGGGGACTGCCTGAGTTTATCGGTTTTTCCCAGTTTTTTGTGCCCCGGCTTAAACGCAAGGAAATCGTCCAGGTGGTAAAGGAGCCGGCATATCTTCACGGGGACAGAATTTCCAACAGGCTGGTGGAACGTGTGGTATATGACCTGGGTGAGGGAATTGACCAGCTCCCGGTTTTGGAACACGCCATGAATGAAGTCTGGATCCAGGCAAATTATGGAAAAGAGGAACTTGACCTTATCCATTATGCTATGGCCGGCGGCATGGCACCGGATGAACTGCCCCTCGAAGACAGGAGCAGATTCAGTGAATGGTTCGATTCACTACCGGCAAAATTCCGGGATGCATACCAGCATCCGGGCTTATCCCGGATAATCGATGCGCACGCAAACAAGCTTTATTTGTCAGCCGCTGAGCATTATAATCAAAGCCACAACAGGAAGATAACGACAGCCGATGCACAGCTTATTATAAAAGTGGCTTTCACCTGCCTCACAAAAATGGATGAGGGTCGGGCGGTAAGGAACCGGATGACCCTGCAGGAGATAACAGACATTCTTGCAAGACCTGAAATTCCTTGTGAAGTGGTAGGTGCAGTACTTAATATTTTTCGCGAACCCGGAAACACTTTTTTAAGACCCTATATTACTGAAGAACCCGTATCACAGAAGTTAAAACCAGAAACTGTATTAGACATCACTCACGAAAGCTTGATCCGGAACTGGGAGCTTTTAAAGGATTGGGCCAGAGAAGAATATGACCACCTGACTGTCTACCTGGATTTCAAAAAACAACTTGACCGCTGGCTGGAGAGCAATAAGTCCACAGGCTTTTTACTACCCATTGGTCCACTGACTTTCTTTGAGAACTGGCATAACACACTGAATCCGAATAAATACTGGATTAACCGCTACCTTGATCCGGGAACCGATAAGGAAACCCGGCTCAGTGAAGGCGCAGGAATAGTTGAAGAGACGAAAGAATTTCTGGCTTGCAGTGCCCGGAAGGTACGGATTACCAGGCTGGTGATCAGATACGGGGCAGCTAAAATTGCAGCTGTAATAGGGACATTCTTCCTGATTGGCATATGTATCTTCTACTTTCTTGATGCCCGGAAGAAGGAAAACAAAAATGTGATAGGACAATTACTGGCAGAGGGAAAGGAATTAATTGCCAATAACGGGGTGGTTGATATGTACCGGACCCACTTTTTTATACTGGCGGAATTTCTGGCTCCCGGTTCCTTTAAAGAAATTATGGGCAGATTGCCGGATGAAGAGAAAGCTACATCCATTGCCAACATGCAGCTGGAGTTGATCTGGGCCAACCCGGAAGACAGCTCGATAATAAGAAGACAAAGTCTATATTACCTTGACAGCATAATCAGGGAAGTTCCTGTAAATGAAAACAATCCTGCATCATTGATGCGGAACCTGAAATCTATTGACCTTCTTCTTGCCCCTGCAACATTTTATCTTCACCTACACCCGGATGACCGGCTGCAGAATATCCTGGACAATTCTCTTTCAGAGATCGGCAGGATTGTAAGATTATCACTTACCCTGGATTTTAAAAGCCAGGACCTGGATATTGCATCTGTCAACACCGGGCTGGAATATGCCCTGCATTATAAAAAGCTTGGAGTGGAAGAGATAAGGTCAATTCTTGGTAAAATCTCTCCTTTTGAGGTGACTGACAGTCCAAATCATTTTTATGATTATTTCCCTAATGGTAAATTTATAGTATATTCCAATCTTTCCCTGGAATTAGATAATCTGGGGGGATATCAGGAGCTGGCTTATCTGTATGCTTCACTTGGCGATGTTTCTAAAGTGGAAATGTGTGTCGACAGCCTCTTTAAATCAAATGCCAATTATCAAAACCTTGTAGACGGTATTTTCAACATTTCAAATAATTTTATCACTTACGGACAGGAGGAGAATCTGAAAAGCCTTGTTTCCTGGTACTGCCACAATCAGAAAATCACACAGGCTGAATTCTATGAACGATGGCTTAACAGAACAGGCGTATTTGGCTGGGATTTCCTGGCACCAAAGATCGCCGGCCTTAATCACAATGGCAACCTGGAATTATCAGATATCCTTACCGTGCAAAAGATATTTGATCTCTATTATCAGGCTATTCTATTTGAGAAAAAAACCCCTGATGACCTGCATTTCAGTCTTGCCCTGTATTATAAACACAGAGGTGCCCTGCTCTCGAAGATCTGTGATGAAGAGAAGCTGACTGAAAGGCATGAAGCAATAGATTCACTGTTTGAGAAAGCGGTTGAAAATTACCGGAAAGTATCCTCGCCATATCTTGATCAAACCACAGAAATTGTATTCATTAAGAATATTTCAATAGGAAGGCAACAGATCCTCAGGAGAGACTTGTTCCTTTATCCCGATCATCTTCCAACGGTTATTAACAATAGCTGGTCCGGTACGAAATATTATACAGACAAATACCTGAGATTTCTATTGAACAGAGGCTATTTTTCTGTCCTATACAGGACATCGGGTGACCTTACCCTGATAAATACCTGGTTATCAGAATATATTCGGGGTAAAACTGTTTATAGCAGAAACCAGTATAAACGTTCCATAGAAGTACGACTTCTCCTGCGAATTGATTCACTCTTTTCAGTAAATCCGGCGGCAGCAGAATCAGACAATAATCTGGTCAGATTGATATTGATCGATCATTATAATGAAACCGGACAGTTTAACTCAATCGAGGCATTCTACAGAAAGATTAACACTGAAACATTAGCAGGAAGTCTGAAAGATTATCCTGCAGACCGGAATGATTATTACTATCTTATTAACCGCCTGTCAGGATATTTGGCCCGACAGGGAAGGATAGATGAGGTTGCCAGGATAGCGCGGGCATTTCCCAACCCTTCCAACCGGATTAAAACGTACTCAATAGCAGCAAGGGAACTTCTTGCAGGGAAGGAAGGCCTGAAACAGGATGCATTTATTCTCCTGGACTCCGCCATCTGCGAATTTAACAAAATAAAGGATCAGGATCGTTCAACAGAAACGAACACAGGTAATGATGATCCAAGAACAGCACTGATTCTGGGGTTAAGCTGGGTCGGGGGTAAAGAGATGCATGAGATAGCAGGGAAATATGTGAAACAGATTTCAATAACACATCAGGATGATGTTATTGAAAAATGGATAGAAGGTACAGCCGGCAGCGGACAGTATTACCTGGCCCATGCATCCATTCCTGATATAACATCAGCAGATGAAAGGGTTAACTACATTAACAGGATATTGCTGGAGGAGGCGATGCGGCGTGTACCAGGCAAGGATTGGAAAACCGCTTTAGCATACAGGTACAGGTTAAATAAATGGGACTTTCTAAGGTATGACCCCAACTGATACAATTAGAAGATTATTGTTTGATTAAGATGCAAGATTCAGAAGCCATATGTCCCTATCCCGGTCTTCGTCCGTTCACGGAAGAGGAGTCCCTTTATTTCAAAGGCCGGGAAGATCAGATCACGAAACTCGCCGGCTTGCTTGAGGAAAAGAAATTCCTAATGGTAACGGGAGCATCAGGAGATGGTAAATCTTCGCTGATTTACGGAGGCTTGATCCCACATGCAAGGGCCGGCTTTTTTAAATCTTCTTACAGCAGATGGCTTGTTGCCGGTTTCCGTCCGGAAAGGTCCCCAATGAAAAATATGACGGAAGCGTTAGCCGAACGATTGGGATCTGACATCGCAACAACAGCCATTGAACTTAGCAGGGGGTTTTCCTCCCTTATTGATCTCTATAAAGCATCACCCCTGTTTATTGACAAGGAGAGTAAAAGCTGGCAGGAGGCAGGAGAGGAGGAACGGGATGCCATGGAACGAAATGCAGGGAACCTTCTGATAATCATCGACCAGTTTGAGGAGTTTTTCACAAATCCTGAAAATTTCATCCAGGGTGTTCCTTCTCAGGATTCCAGGCTCCTGCTCAATATTATTTTAGAAACGGCAAAGATTTCTCTGAGAGATAATCTGCCTGTTTATGTGGTATGCACCATGCGCTCAGATTACATTGGCCAGTGTGCCGCCTTCAGAGGCCTGCCTGAATTTATAGGCTTTTCCCAGTTCTTTGTCCCTCGCCTGCAACGCAGGGAATTGCAGCAGGTAATCGAAGAGCCTGCCATTCTGAGCGGAAACCGTATCTCAAAACGTCTTACCGATCGCCTGATCTTTGACCTTGAGGAAGGAGTCGACCAGCTGCCTATGCTGCAGCATGCACTGAAGCAGATATGGAAGGCCGCAGATAGCGGACGCGAGCAGATGGACCTTATCCATTATGCAATGGTTGGTGGAATGAATGGTGAAAAGTTGCCGGTTGAAGAACACGAGCGATTCAATAACTGGAAAATAAAATTACCGCCATACGAAAGAGCCTATCTGCTGAAGGCAGGATTGACAAACGTACTGGACATCCATGCAAATAAACTTTATGAAGAAGCGACGGCCAGCTATAACCGGAAGGCTGCAACCGCGATAACTGTCAAAGAAGCAAAACTGATTATCGCCCTATCCTTTTCATGCTTAACCCGCATTGATGAAAACAGGGCTGTCAGAAACAGGATGACACTTGAAGAGATCACCAGCATAATTAACAATCCAAAATTTCCGGCAGGGGTCGTGTCCGGAGTACTCAGCATTTTCAGGGAACCGGAAAACACCCTGGTCCGGCCCTTCATAGACAATACAGGCAATCCGGACGCTGAACCACCCGGACCTGAAACTGTTTTAGACATCACTCATGAAGCACTTATCAGGAACTGGCAGTTATTGAAACAATGGTCAGCAAAGGAATTCGAATATTATTCGGTCTTCCTCGACCTGAAGCAACAGCTGAACCGCTGGATTGACAATGGTAAATCGGGCGACTTCCTCCTGCCTATCGGACCGTTAACCTATTTCGAAAAGTGGTACAAGGATTGCCGGCCTAATAAATTCTGGATCAACCGCTACAATGAAAGTGATTCAGCCCCTTCCGGCAAGCTGAAAGAGTCGGAAGAGATCCTTGATAATATTCGGAAATTCCTTCGCAAAAGCGCCCTTAACCTTTTGATAACACGTATTTTCATGAAATACGGAGCTGCTAAAATTGCGAGAACAACAGGCCTGACAATAATGCTCGCACTGGCGATCTTCCTGACCTATAACTGGCACCTCAGACGAAACGACGTAGTTATAAAAAAGCTTGTAGATGAAGGGGCATCAATTCTCAATGACAAAGCAACAGCAGGTGAAGTCAAAGCCTGGTTTGCCTTGTTTGCTTCAAGGCTGGATTCCGGAAGCCTGAGTGCAATTTCTCAACGAATTACGGATAACCAGACCAGGATTGATATAGCTCTGAAAATATTCGAAAGAATTTATTTCGTAAATAAAGCGAGCAGCCCGCATATCAAACTACAGGCCCTTTCCTATGCTGACAGCCTGATCCGTCAGTCTGACACCTTATCAATTCCGGAAGACGCTTCTGCCTTAAATTCAACTCTCAATAACCTGAATGATATTGTCAGAGACGAAGCATATTATCTGCGGACAAAAACGGATAATAAAATTTACGGACATTTTAATAGTAATAAAAAATTGCTGGGAAACATAATTGTCCGGGTTTTTACCGCTCCGGCAATAAACAGGAATATAGACATTAAAGCAGTCAATACTGGTATAGAAAATACGTTAAACTTCTGGTGTCTCAGTAAAGAACAAATTACTGCTCTGGCTTATTCTATATCTCCTTTTGAAAACAACCCGTCAGCAACTCAGAAATTTGAAACACTTTTCCCTTTCTATTCAAAACTTCATGTCGGGTTGGAACGGAATAACTTTTTCAGCCAGACAGTGAGTCATAATGGCGGATATGAAAAACTGGCCTGCCTGTATGCTGCATTGGGCAATGTCCCTAAAGTGTTGCGTTGCCTCGACAGTTTAAATAAATACAACGAAACCTATGATCAGAACTGGAACAACTCCGCCAATATAAGCGGCTACTTTTTGATGTACAGGCATGTTAATGAGTTCCGGGATTTTGTAAGGGACTATTCGAAAGTTTTAGGTATCCCGCGTCATGTATTTATCAGAGGCATAGCCAACCGGGCCGGAATTGAGAATGTACTCAGAACCGTAAAGTTTATTGGCCATGGAAATTACAACGAAAACCTGTCGTTCTTTGATTATGGGCTTGTAAAGGAGCTTTTCGGGACATACAAAACAGCATTGGAAGAAGAAATTAAGGACAGGAATGAACTGAATTTTAACCTTGCGCTCTTATATAAACAGCAGGGTGTCGTTTATAACAAAATTTCAAAAGATTCAGGAGATAGCATTGACCGGAACTATTCTGACAGTCTCTTTTCATTAGCTATTGGATACTACTCGAAGTTGCCGGCGGAATTTTTGAAAGCCGGGACAGAGATTTATTTTGAACCTTCTATTCTTATTAAAGTGAATCGCATTATGAAGAGAAGCCATATCTTTCTCTACCCCGATCACTTTAAGATTGGTGCATCATTTACAGCCGCAGGAGGCTTCGTCTACTATGGCGATCACTTTTTCAGCTATATGCTCCGTCACGATCTGTTCCGAAAGTATTATCACGATAAGAATGATTATCAACTGCTTACAGACTGGATCAAGCGATACTTTGAGCTGTATGGTACTGCATCGGGAACTAATTTATGGAACAGGGTGGCTATGAATTATTCCCCGCTTTCAAAGGCAACACTGAATTCAGTGGATTCCATTCTTGTCAGCTCAGGTTTTGCTGAAGCAACGGATGATGCCTGGATAAATATGAAACTGGCACTTGATTATTTTGAATCCGGCGACACATCAAATGCATTTGACCATGTGAGAAGAATAAAATTACGGGGGTTCAGCAGGCCATATTACGTTGAAGCCGGCCCTTTTCAAAATATGCTGTTAACTGTATCTCAACAACTTGCAATCCACGGCAAACGACATGAAGCCATGAATATCGTTGGGCAATTCTCAAATATCAAGAACAAGACTCTCGCCTATTCCAAACTGTCGGCTTTCAGCAAAATGAATGGCAATGATCGCGAGTCAGAAATTTATCAGGACTCCGCTATGGCTGACCTCAGACGGGTAAAGGCTTTCAGATTCAACACAGGAAACGTAGGATATGATTATCGTACCGGACTGGTAGAAATGCTGACACTTCAGGGAAATGCCAGTAGTAATGACCGGGCAAGGGAATTAATAAGCAACATGGACTCTGGTGGCAAGATTTACGGGGTACTTGCCAGACTGCGCGCTCTGACAGGAATGGACAATTACTTTCAGGCCAGATCCGCCATCCCTGAACTCGTGAACCACGAAGACAGATTGCGCTGTATCACCGCTATCCTGTATGGGGCGGCTCTGAAGCGACCGGACAGCAACAGTGGCTCCTGGGATCAATTTGACGGCGATCTGCTCAGCTGGATAAACTATACAGATTTTTTATACGATTTTTTTGAATATTAAGCTATGAAACTAAGTCAGGTCTTACAATCCCTCTTCCCGGGTCTGATATTGCTGGGGATATTTGCCGTCATGGCACAGAACAGCTATGGCTTTACTCTGATGGGGATATCCTGCTTTGGCCTTGCACTGCTCTATATTATACAGACCATATTGAGAATAACAGAAGATTCTAACAGTCTGGAGAGAAAAGACATCGCAAGCATTTCTGAGCTGTCTCTGCTGGCATTCCTGATAATGCTCTTCGGATTCCGGGCTTTCTATATTAAAATTCCCTACAGTGATATTATTTTTATTACGCTCTGCACCTCTCTGATCATTGTTTATGTCATCATAGGTTCAGGGATCTATAATACTGAAAAAATTGCAGGCAGTGGAATTGCCAGACAGCTGATTTTTTTCTACTCATCCATCATTATCTTTTTACTCTCACTGGGCACAAGGATAATTAGCCCATCATTATCGGAAATTTTCGGGGCAGCCGGATTTATTGCCTCAGTCCCTTTTCTGTACTCATTGATCCGACAGAAGAAATATTATAATTCCCGCAACCCTGTCACGCTGTTCCAATTTATAGTATCCACCGGGAACAAGGCAGGAATGCTTTTTCTGTTTTTTATTTTTTCGGTCATTTATACAGGATTGTCTGCTTCAAGGGTCATCCCGACGATCGAAAATTCTGACAAGCCAGGGACATACATCGAACTGATAAACCAGGCAGAAAGCGGAAAAGAGAAGCCGGTCAACGGCAAATACAGGCATGAGATCTATAAGGAACAAATGGATAAATTCCTTGCGAGGCATGGAGATTTAAAAGAGAAGTAGAAACTCTATCGCCAAAGCTACCTGAACTTCCTATATTTCTGTAAATTGTTAAGAATACTGGAAAGATAATATTATGACCAAAAAAAAATATTTGTTCCTGATAGCTCTTATTACACTTCAATCTCTGATAAACTTATCATTTTCAGATAAATATGAATATTTCTCTATAATTATACTTCCAGACACGCAATTTGCCACCTCATATTTCCCTGATTTTATCTATCGGCAAATGAACTGGATCGTTGAGAATAAAGATCTTCTTAATATTCAGTATGTTGTACATATGGGGGATATTACCGACAATAATAAGGAACATGCCTGGGAAGTTGCAGACAAATCGTATAAAATCCTGGAAAATTCACGAATTCCCTATTCTGTCGTTTGCGGAGATAATGATATCAAAAATCCTGAAAAGAATGACTATGACGGCATCCGTCATACAGAATTATTTAACCGTTACTTTCCCGTATCCCGGTTTGATAAACCCGGATCCTGGTGGAAAGGCGGATTTTTTGAACAGGGGAAGATCGATAATTATTATTGCCTATTCAATTACGAACAATACAAATACATGATCATGAATCTGGAGATCGCTCCCCGCAGTGCAGTTTTAAAATGGGCGGACAAAATTATATCACAAAATAGTTCAGAAAAGGTCATCATTGTTACTCACGATTATATTGACAGTGAAGGCAAAAGGCTTGATGACCTTAAAACTTTTGGAATGAATGGGAAGGACGATGCCGGCAAAAACAAAGGGAATAATGCAGATGAAGTATTTAAAAAAATCATCAAAAAGAATGACAATATAATAATGGTCTTATGCGGACATAAAAATGGTACTTTCGAAAATACAGTAAAAATAAAAATTTCGAAGGATTCAAAAAAAACCAGGAGAGTATTCGAGATCCTTACAGATTTCCAGGATGAAAAGTTAAAAGGATCGGATGAAAGATCCGGAAAAGGATTGCTCCGTGTATTGAAGATATATCCTGGAAGAAATGAATACCTATTATCAACGGTCAACACTTTAACAGGAAAAACAAGGGAGGACGAAATTCGCTTATCTATGGGTAATAAATAAATTGAAGGCTAATGTTTGACTATTGTTGAATTTTCATTCGTATCAGCTTGACTTTGGATTCCGGATAGAGTAAATTTATATTTTAGATTCATTGATTATTAATTAGATACCTTAACAGAAAAGCGAAATGAATAATTATCTGAAGGATCTGTCCAATGGACATATTAAAAGAATTCTGCTTTATCAGCTTCTTCTTGTCTTTTTACTTTCAGGATCCCTTGCATCAGCACAAAATGATACGTTGAATGTGAAAAAGCAGAAGAAGAACCCATACATGCAGGACCTGGCGCTTTTTGCAAGTGAGGAGATCCTGAATGTAACATTGTATCTGGACCTTGAATCATTTACCAAAAAGCCTTCCAGGAATGATTCCTTCGATTCAAGAATGACAATTTATCTTAATGATAATGATACGATTGACAGAAAGATAACAATTAAATACCGGGGAATTTCACGCTACGAAATATGCACGTTCCCTCCTATGCAGATCAACTTTAAAAGCCCCATTTATTCGGATTCCTCAAAAATCAAGAAACTGAAGCTTGTCACACATTGTCAGTCAAGCGGTATAAATAATGAGTATGTATTGAGGGAATACCTGGTATATAAGATGTACAATGTATTTACTGACACAAGTTTCAGGGTCAGACTCCTGAGAATAACCTATATAGATTCCCAGAGGAGCAAAAAGCCAATTATTAAGTATGGCATTTTTATTGAACCGGCAAAAATGGTGGCTAAAAGGACCAATTCAATTTTGGTGAAAACCAGGGCCCTTAACCAGAATAATATTATCCCGTCGGATATGGACCGGGTTGCGATTTTCAATTATATGGTCACCAACTGGGACTGGTCAATCCCCGGACAGCATAATGTTGAAGTAATAAAACCTTTGTCTTTTAATCCTGCTGGCCTGGGGATAGCTATTCCATATGACTTTGACCTGACAGGAGTGGTAAATGCCGATTATGCAATCCCTCCAGCTGATCTGGGCATAGAAAATGTACGGCAGCCCATATTTTCAGGTGTTTGTCGTACCAGGGAGGTATATGCGGAAGACCTGAAAAAATTTTCCGAAGTCAAAGCCAAACTTTATGCTGTTGTAATGGATTTCCCCCACCTAAACATGAGAGCTAAGAAGGACATTACCTACTTCCTGGATCAGTTCTTTGACCAGCTCAATAAGCCAAGAAGCCTGAATAACCTTATTGAAGTCTTCCTCGATAATTGTAAAAGATAAGCTAACCTAAACAATAAATCATGATCCAAAATGCAATTATCTTAAGCAACGATTCTGTCTGGGGAATCCTTCTGAGATTCTCCATCAATATTCTGTTCATCATAGTTCTGAATGGAGTTATCTATTTCAGGTATACAAAAAAGGAAAGATTCCTTTTTACTTTTTTCCTCATAGGCATTGTGGTCTTCTTCGTAAGTTCAATAATGAGACGGGTGGATATTGGGCTGGGTCTGGCCTTCGGATTGTTCGCGATATTCGGAATTCTGAGGTTCAGAACCAGGAACTTCAGTCTGAAAGATATGTCGTACCTTTTTGCAACAATAGGATTGTCTGTTATCAATTCACTTGGGATGATGGTGCTTCCGCTGGCAGGCGTCATTGTTATAAATGTTATAATAATAGCCTCTGCATTTATCCTGGAGATAATCCTCAGCAAAAATACGTTTATGAAACATTCGATTGTATACGACAATCTTGAAATGTTAAAACCGGAAAACCATAATAAACTCAAAAAAGATCTGTCCAACAGGTGTGGCAGACAGATTCTGAGGATAAGTATCAGAAAAGTTGACTATAAAAAAGCAATTGCAGATCTGGATATTTATTTTAAAGATTAACCCTGATATTCCGATATTAATATACCCTTCAGGCTTCAGGAGCATGCCTGACAGGCAAAATAATGTAGCGTGAGGTTAAAAAACATACGATGACGGAATCAGAGAAAATACCAATAACCGTTGGCATTGTTGGACATCTTGATATCCTTCCCAAAGAGGTTCAACAACTACAGATCAGGAATTTTTTCCTGGATCTGGCAGCAAAGTATCCGGCTTCCCCGGTATACCTTTTTTCGTCCCTGGCAGATGGGGCAGACAGGTTTGTGGCCAGAATCTTCCTTGACCTTAAGCATGGAGACGAGTCGCTAAGGAAAAAATTCGAAATGATAGTCCCTACGCCTTTCACAAAAGAGGAATACAAAAAGGATTTCGATGCTGAATCAAAACAGGAATTTGAAGTTCTTATCCGTCAGGCAAAAAGGAGCTTCTGCATCGGCTGCGACAGCAAGGGCGCAAAAAGACCTGACCAGTACCTTACGACAGGAAAGTTCGTCGCCGACAGCTCAATAATTCTGATCGCCATGTGGGACGGGGAGAAGGGAAAAACAGGAGGAACTTCGGATATCGTGCAGCATAAGATCACGGGGGATAACAATAATGTAGCAGAAAGTACCTTTGAATACGACGGAACTGTTTTCATATTACCAACAGGCAGGGTAAGATCATCGTCAGGTATCCAGTCAGTGCAGGAACCCTTGTTCTCCCTCGATGTGGTATTAAAGGATCCTGCAATAAACAAAACACTGGAAAAAATAGAAGAGCTGAATTCTGAAAATTTGAAGATCCCTCTCCTGAAATTCAAAAAATCCGGAGCCGAACTTTACAACTGCCCTGGAAACCTCAATGAGCCTCAGAGAGCACTTCTAAAGTGGTATTCAGTTCTGGATGTATTTTCCCTCCATTTTCATGGAAAGGATAAAATTGTATCAGTATGGCTTTTTACCCTGGGATTCTTTATGATATTATCACTGGAGATCTATTCCAACTTAATCACATCAAACCTGATGCTGGGCGTTGTGATGTTTTTTTCTGGTCTCGCAACAGCAATCTACCTCTTCTCAAGGACAGCTGATAATCATAAGAAATATTTGTATTACAGGACTCTGGCGGAAGCATTGAGAATTCAGTTCTATTGGAACATTGCAGGAATCGACAAGAATGTTTCCGATTATATATTAAGAATACATCGTAAGGATTTTATATGGATAAAGTATATTATGTCAGCTATTCATGGGGTTACTTTCGGAAGCAAACCCATAAATTCCGAAACCATAAATGATCTGATAGTGAACTGGGTCGAAAATCAGTCCGGCTTCTTCAGTATATCAGTTCAGAGGATGACGAGGAAACTGCATCTTTTCAACCGCATATCAAATACAGCTTTTATCATTGGAATCGCCCTCCTTCTCTCAATATCTTTTTTCGGCGACTATTATAATTCTCACAACCTGATTAATCTCATATTTGTCATAATAGGTATGCTGATAGGGTTGTTCGCTCTTATTAAGGGATATATTGAGATGAAAGGCTATGAACAGCTTCTTAATCAATATGAACTTATGCATGTCATATATTCCAGGGCTGAATCGAAGGCAATGGAAACAGAAACATATAATCTTGATTCTGAGGCGAAAAATGCTTATCTCAAGGAATTATTCTTTGTAGTAGGCAAAGAAGCGCTGATCGAAAACGGGAACTGGTACCTGATCTTTAAGGAGAGGGAACCGGAAATTAAAGGGATCTGAAACCTCAGGTCATACTCTCTGCTCCATTCTCCATCTCATATCAAAATAAGTCAGACATGATTTCTCCTGCTAATCCTTATAAAAAATGTCTATCTGCGCTATTTCCGACTTGTAATCGACTCTCGTGATCTTCGCCTTTATGACATCTTTCCCTGTAAGCTCGGAAAGGTCTTTAAGAAGTCGCTGTTTCTTAGTTTGTTTTAGCATATCCAGATTTTTGTAAACTATGGTATGCGTTTCCAGAGTGTTTTTCAGAAGGAATTCTTCAAGTATATAAGCTGAAAAGATTATCAATCCATTTATAATGAGAACTCCAAGCATAGGAAACCCAACAAGCTTTAAAGAATTAATTATAGATATCCCAATGGTAGTGAACATATAAGCCATGTCCTTGATGTTGACATTGGTCGTCCTGAGCCTGAGAATGGTGAAAATAGCAAACAGTCCTACTGCCATACCAATTTCCAGGAAAACCGCATTCAGCATGGAGCCTATAAAAAAGATCATAATTCCCATCAGGAAAAAAGCAAACAGAAACATCTCTTTTCTTGAATACCTGAAATAGACTACTCTGACCAGTATGAAAAGCACTATCAGATTTATTCCAAACCTGAACATAATACCCAAAAAATTAGGATTGTTCAGATTAAAGATGTCATCAAACATTTTCTGATTTTTTAGAAATTTTGTTCATCTGTTTTCTGATCATCCATTTACCTAAGTAAATATATGAAATATTCAGGCTACGAATAGCAAATGGCAGGGTTTTTTAAATATACGAATAATAACAGCAAATCGTCCATTAATTATAATGAACGTTTACTGCAAGATTTTATGGAGCTATTTTAACCTTTTAATAATCTTTCAGCATTTAGCCAGTCATCTTCAGCACTGCCATGTTCGCCCCTGAAAACACGCTCCCTATAGAGCTCCTGAGCTTTTTGTCGTATCGCATCTTCACCCGGAACAGGTTTTCTTGCTGAGGCTCTCCCTGATTTTGCACCAACGGATGCCAGCCTCAATCTTACTGTTTTTACTGGTAATTTTGGCTTTTGATTTCGATTTGGCCTTTGAAACTTCCATATCTTCTAAATTAAAAACTTGAATGTAAATTTAAAACAAATTTTCCCTAAAAATGTTCTCTGTTTATTTCTATTTAAAAATAAATTAAATTACACCCATATAATTTATAAAATGCATCAGGATCCGGTTATTGAAGTAAAAAATGTCTGGAAATCCTTTAAAACTGTGCAGGCAGTTAAGGGGATTGATCTTCAAATACCGAAGGGACAGTTTGTTGCTTTACTTGGTCCGAACGGGGCAGGCAAAACAACCCTGGTGGAAATGATAGAAGGTATACAGAAACCCGACAAGGGAAAAATAACAATAAACGGGAAAAAATGGAAGGGTAATGAAGATGAGCTGCACCGAATAATTGGCCTTGCATTGCAGGAGACAAGATTTATTGACAAACTGAGAGTATCCGAGACTCTGCTGCTCTTTGCAGGCTTCTTTAATCTTGGAAGGGAGAGGGTAAAGGAAATTATTGATATTGTGGGACTGGAAGAAAAGCAGAAATCGTATGTGGTAAATCTTTCCGGAGGACAGCGACAGAGACTTGCAATCGGGATAGCTCTCATAAATAATCCGGCTATTCTTCTTCTGGATGAACCTACAACTGGCCTCGATCCTAATGCGAGAAGGGAAATATGGGAGATCCTGAGAAAGCTGAAAGAAAAATCGGAGACTTCGATGATCCTTACAACTCATTACATGGAGGAAGCTGAAAACCTTTGTGATTATATCATAATAATGGATAACGGATTAATACTGAAGGAAGGCACCTTAGATCAGCTCCTTGAGGAGGAAACAAATGAAAAAATCGTGGAGTTCACTGTTGAAGGCGGACAATTCGCCGACTATCTTCATTCCAACCATTGGCCCTTCGATATCAGTCATGGCGAAAATCCGGAAAAGGGATTTGTAACACTTAGGGATTTTGAAACCGAACTACCTGCCTTCCTGTCATTCATGAAATCGCAGAACATCACTCTTAAATACATGGAATGCCATCGTAAAACACTTGATGATCTGTTTGTTTCACTAACAGGAAGAAAGATCAATGAATAGATTATTCAGGTTTAACCAGCTATGGCAGTTGATACTGGCTCTCTTCCGTGAGATCATACGGGAACCCGGCGTACTTTTCTGGGGAATACTTTTTCCTATTCTCATGTCAGCTGGGACTCGGATTGGCATTTACAAAGAAATCAGATGTCACCAGAAAAGTAGCCTTTATTGTCAGCTCAGACCAACCGTCGGAGGCAGAGGAAACCGGTGTCGTTGTTGATTTTCTGAATAACAGATGCGAGCATAATTTATCATCGGACACACAGGTATGGCGATGGAAGTACATAATCAAGGATGAGAAGCTTGGCAACTCGATCTTCCTTTTTTATGATATGCCATGGAAGAAGGCCATGCAGCTGCTTAAAAGAGGGACGATAAATGTCATACTGGCCGATAGCGCGAATCTTGTGGAATATCATTTTGATCCGATGAATCCTGATGCACAACTTACATATCTGAAACTTGCCTCTATTTTCGGAAAGGGTGATGTCAATGAGCAGAGGAACAACATGGAAATCAAGCCCCTCACGGTTGCCGGGACACGATATATAGATTTTCTGGTTCCAGGACTCATTACAATGGGCGTAATGATGTCATGCATGTGGGGAATAAGCTATGGGATAATTGAGAAGAGATCCAAAAAACTATTGCGACGACTGATTGCCACACCGATGAGAAAATCGCATTTCCTGATTGCACTGATAACAGTAAGGATTACAATGAATTTTATTGAATCCTCGGTGCTGTTCCTGTTCTCGCTGATCGCATTTAAAATCAGGATCCAGGGAGATATTCTGGCTCTCATTACGATTTTTCTTGCAGGCAATATCGCTTTTGCCGGCATTGCCGTTTTTGTATCCTCTCACACTTCAAATACGGAGGTAGGAAACGGACTGATTAATTTTGTAGTCTTCCCGATGATGGTTCTTTCCGGAATATTTTTCAGTTACCAGAATTTCCCTGACTGGAGTCTGCCGGTGATAAAAAACCTTCCCCTTACTATTCTAACTGACGGAATAAGAGGCATATTCAATGAAGGCGCCGGATTCCATGAAGTCGCCTTGCCCATAATAATCCTCCTGACAATTGGTGCCCTGTTTTTCACTATAGGATTAAAAATATTCAAATGGCATTGATATATGTTTTGTTCACGTGCAACAATTCACTTTGGTTCCTGTCTTTAGGGTATACCAGATAAAAACCAAAAGAAACGCAATATGAAAAATCTGAGATTATTATTTGTTGCCCTTACCGTTATGAGCATCTCCTGCTCTGTAGGTGGCCAGTCAGGAAGAACAGTACGTGGAGATCACAATGTTACCAGAGTCTGAAAGAAATGAAGGCTCTTTTACAGGAGTTAAGGCAAGCTCTGGGATAGATGTTTATCTCACGCAGGGTGATGCTGAATCCGTAACAGTGGAAGCCGACGAAAATCTTCATGAATATATTATCACCGAGGTAAAGGGTGACGTACTTCATGTTTATACCGATGTGAATATCAGGGATGCCGAAAAGAAAAGGGTATATGTAACCATGAAAAATATAAATTCAGTTGCGACAAGCAGTGCCGGAGATATTTACGGGGAATCGCCAATAAAGACCGATGAGCTGAAATTATCAGCGAGCAGCGCTGGAGATATCAAGCTGGAAGTCTATGCAAAGGAGGTGAAAGTGAGTATCAGCAGCTCGGGAGATATAACCCTAAAAGGTGAGACCGATGAACTTGAAGCGGATCTGAGCAGTGCAGGCGATCTAAACGCTTACGAACTGAAAGCCAGGGAGGCTAATATTTCCGTATCGAGTGCCGGTGATGCTGACATATATGCCTCGGAAAAAATCACCGCTCATGCCTCCAGTGCCGGCGATATTAATTACAAGGGAGATCCGAAATATGTGGACGCCCATACCTCCAGTGCAGGCGGGATCCATGGAAGATAGTTACTCATCTATATATATCATTCTTATTAAGAGCCGCCGGATTCTTGCCGGCGGTTTTTTTTATGACATTGTGTATTCCCTCATAGCTGGTGCGAATTTGCAATTCGTGCTTTAATTATTTTTGCAGTGTCAGTTATTTAAGCTTATGAGTCTTTATAAAATCATCCAGCACCTCTGAAAGATCAGGCTTTCCAATCTCCTGCAGGTCATAATAAACCCTTGTATTTGGCTTTTTAATTTTTATGATCCTGTTCAGGTCGATAGGCGTAGCAATGATTACACTGTCACAGTCGGTATTATTAATTGTCGTTTCCAGATCCTTCAATTGCTGTTCACCGTAACCCATTGCAGGAAGAAGAGTTCCGATCCCGGGATATAACCTGAATGTCTCACTTAGCCTTCCAACGGTATAGGGACGCGGATCGATAAGTTCGGCAGCTCCGAATTTTCTTGCTGCTACGACGCCGGCGCCGATTTTCATCTCACCATGAGTAAGCGTGGGACCATCTTCAACGACCAGGACCCTCTTACCGCGTATCACGGTAGAATCGTCGACTTTTATAGGTGAGGCGCCATCAATCACAATTGCTTTGGGATTTACTTTCTCAATGCTTTCCCTTACTTCCTGAATTGCTTCGGGAGCAGCGCTGTCAATCTTGTTTATCACGACAACATCTGCAAGCCTGAGAGTCACTTCCCCGGGATAGTACCTGAGTTCGTGACCGGCCCTGTGAGGGTCGGTAACCGTTATCATCAGATCAGGCCTGTAGAAGGGGAAATCATTGTTTCCACCGTCCCAGAGAATCACATCACATCCAGAGGGGTCATTTTCAGCTGCCCTCAGGATTGCCTCATAGTCAACTCCGGCATAGATAACATTTCCTCTGACAACATGCGGTTCATATTCCTCCATCTCTTCAACAGTACACTTATGCTTCTTTAGGTCTGAGAGTTCTGCAAACCTCTGGATTTTCTGGGCATTCAGATCTCCATATGGCATAGGATGACGAATTGCAACTACCTTTAATCCTCTTGCCATCAGCAGTTCAATTACCCTTCTTGAGGTCTGACTCTTTCCGCAACCGGTTCGTACGGCGCCAATCGCGATAAGGGGTTTTGAGCTTTTTACCATAGTAGCTGAAGGGCCAAGCAAAACAAAGTTGGCTCCAGCAGTATTGACGATAGCTCCTACCGCCATTACTTTCTGGTAAGGTATATCGCTGTATGAAAAGACACAATCAGTGACATTATATTTACTGATAAGCCCGGGCAGATCTCCTTCGTCGAATACAGGAATTCCTGCGGGGTATAATTTACCTGCGAGCTCCGCAGGGTATTTTCTTCCGTCTATATCCGGTATCTGAGCAGCTGTGAATGCAACTACATTATAATTTTCATTATCCCTGTAGCAAGTATTGAAGTTATGAAAATCACGACCCGCAGCTCCAATTATAATTATATTTTTCCTGGTCATAAAACCTCCTCATATTTGTTAATATATATTTGTATCTAAAAGTGATTCTGTTTCAAAATGAAGTAACAAATTTATAATTTGCATAGTGAAATTCCGAGCATTTTATGCTATTTTTCAAAATGCGGATTTCATGTTTTAAGTTTCTTATTTACAATCACTTAATGGTGTTTTACATACTATATGAAAACATGTTAAAGAAAATGTTTTCAGTCAGGTAAACTATATGGCAAATTCTTTGTACTATTATGTTATAATATGAATGTGCTGGCTCACATATATCTGTCTGGCGATTCCGACAAAATAATCATTGGCAATTATATCGGTGATTATGTAAAGGGGCGTGATTACCTGAATTATCCTGATCTGATCAGAAAAGGGATAATCCTGCATCGTCATATTGATGGATTTACCGACAGTCATCCAGTTGTACACCGCAGCAAAATATTTTTCACCAGAAAATATCATAAATATGCAGGGGTCATCACAGACATCATTTACGACCATTTTCTGACAAAAGAGTGGGATTTTTTTTCACGCAGGCCTCTCGAGAGCGTCACCTACAACTTCTACAGGGCACTGGTAAATAATTATGAAATAATGCCTCCAAATGTCAGGGAGATGATGCCATTCTTCATAATAAACAACTGGATCGAATCATACCAGACTCTTAACGGAATTCGGCACGTTCTGAACACTCTGAGCAAACGTTCATCACTTCCCAAGGAGACACGGTTTGCAATGCATGCCCTCAAGAAAAATTACTACTCCCTGCAGGATGATTTTATGGAATTTTTTCCTCAGCTGATCGACTACGTTGAGAAAGACTTCGGGATTGAAATATCTCACAGGATTACAATGCCATTCTGATCATATCAGATATTCGGCTCTGCTGGCATCAAGTCGCAGGAAAATAAAAAGAAGAATCGTAAAACTCCAAAGCGAACTTCCGCCATAGCTGAAAAAGGGTAAAGGAATCCCGATAACAGGAACGAGTCCTATTGCCATGCCAATATTGATAAAGAAGTGGGTGAAGATGATGGAGACCACACCATAGCCGTAGATCCTGGAAAATACCGACCGCTGCCTTTCCGCAAGGTAAATAAGTCTGAGGAGCAAAATAAGATACATTCCAATCACCACGAAGGAGCCCACAAATCCCCATTCTTCGCCAACAGTACAGAAGATAAAATCAGAGCTTTGCTTGGGCACAAACTTGAACTTTGTCTGGGTACCCTGTAAAAATCCTTTACCGAGAAATCCACCGGATCCTATCGAAATTATAGACTGATTAACATTGTATCCGGTTCCGTGAGGATCCGATTTAAGCCCAAGAAGGACATTAACCCTGTCTTTCTGATGGGGTGCAAGAATATTATTGAAGCCATAATCCACTGTATTGATGTATAATATGCTGCCTGACAGGAATAGGTAGATTACCATCACAGAGACTGCCTTCTTATTGTAAATGTAATAGGCGTAGATCCCTCCTGTAAGAAGCAACGATATAAATATAACCAACTCAGCACCCAATGATTTCACCAGATAATGATCAAGAAGATATATTATGCCTGTAATAATTACAAATGTTCCTGATCCCGCAATAACCAGCTTCCATTTTCTTGTTGTGATCCAGAGAAGAATAACTGCAACAATGGTAAGGCCAATGGTCAGATAAAGATTATTAATAAGCAGGGTCAGGAAGAAGAGTATCAGCATCAGCAAACCTGAAGCAAAGATGTAAGGACTCATTCCCTCCCTGTAGAGTACCAGGAATAATGAAAAATAGACTACCGTGGAACCCATATCAGGCTGCAGTGCTGTCAGCAAAGCTGGGAGAAGAATTATTGCAACAGCAGGGAATATAACATTCAGACGTGTCAGATCATGCCTCTTGGCGCTGAGATAAACGGCCAGTGCCAGGGCTGTTCCGAACTTTGCAAACTCTGAAGGCTGAAGGCTTAAATTGCCGAATTCGAACCATGACCTGGCACCGTTTATCTCCTTGCCAAACAATAATACCATAACAAGCATTATCATCAGAGTTCCGTAAATGAACCATGAAAAGAAAAAATAAAACCTGCTGTCAATTATTACCACGAATATGGCAATTACAATTGCAGCAACAATCCAGATGAACTGTTTGCCATATCTCTGTGTAAGGTCCAGAATTCCAGAGCGTTCCTCATTGAAAACTGCAGCATAGATGTTGAACCACCCGGCAATAATCATCAGTAAAAACAGGATTATAGTAATCTTGTCTATATTGTTCCAGATATTTATATTCCTTCTCACTGTGGCGACATTAGATTCAGATTGAGCATAGTTTGTTCCAGGCCCTTATTGGAAATTTCTCCCCTGAGATATTTTTCAATCATCAGGCTAGCAATTGGTGCGGCATATGTCGCGCCAAATCCTGCATTTTCGACAACAACCATTATTGCGATTTTCGGATCATCTTTAGGTGCAAAAGCAACAAAAACCGAGTGTTCTTTTCCATGCGGATTCTGGGCAGTTCCCGTTTTTCCGCATACAATAATATCTTTCAGGGCTGCCACCCCGGCTGTTTTGCCTGCTCCACCGTTAACTGCAGCCTCCATGCCGAGAATTACCTCTTCGAAATTAACTGAATCGATACCAATAACATGTTTCTGAGTGAACCGCGGATCAATTCTGCCATCATGACCAACCGATTTCACAATATGAGGTGTAATAATAATAACCCCTGTTGGCAATGGCGGCCGTCATATTAGCCATCTGC
The DNA here is from genome assembly GCA_963789465.1 of uncultured Bacteroidales bacterium. Lineage (GTDB taxonomy): Bacteria > Bacteroidota > Bacteroidia > Bacteroidales > VadinHA17 > LD21. The sequence goes on along the minus strand of CAWBLL010000005.1, from coordinate 74,049 downwards.
AACGGTGTTGTTCCTATCTCTCCCTGCCCTATTGCCAACGATATGACCGTAAGAGCTTTCCATCTGTTTTTTCCGTAATACCTGTCATAATAGCTTGTCGGTGGAATAAAGCCCGGCAGTTCGTTTACGAAATCGGTTCCCAGCTTGTTGCCGAAGCCAAAATCATTCAGGTACCCTTTCCATTTACTATAAGCATCCGAGACGGTCTTGTAGCCCGGATTTTCCAGCGTCCTCCTAAAGGCCTGACAGAAGTATGAATTGCACGAATTCATTATTGCGCCTTCAAGGTTAAGGGGAGATGCGTGGGAATGACAGCCGACAAAAAGATAACCATGGTCGCATCCAAACAGAGTGTTGGGGGTTATCACCTTTTCCTGCAGGGCTATCAGTCCATTTATAGGCTTAAATGTTGAACCCGGAGGATATGATGCCATCAGGGCCCTGTTAAATAATGGCTTCAGGGTATCTCCCGAAAGCTTTGCAAAGTTGTCTGACCGGATCCTCCCGACGAGCAGACCAGGATCATAGTTGGGAGAGGATACCAGGGTAAGTACCTCTCCTGTTTTCGGTTCGATTGCAACTATGCTTCCTCTTTTATTCTTCATAAGGAGCTCTCCATATTCCTGAAGATTCAGATCGATGCCCGAAACAATATCAGTGCCCTGAACCGCAAGGGTATCGAAGGCTCCACCGGCATATGACCCCTTTATACGGCTGTAGACATCAACAAGATATATCTTTACGCCTCGGTTGCCTCGAAGGTCCTTTTCATATGCCTCTTCCATGCCGCTCTTCCCAATATAATCTCCCAGTTTATAGTAGGGATCCTTTTTAATGATGCCGTCATCAACTTCACTTACATAACCAAGAATATGGGCAGCTACGGGTTTTGAATACTTCCTGAGGGTTCTGGGCTGAACGTAGAAACCCGGAGAACATGAACATTTTCTCCTGAAACCTGGCATAAGTCTCATCAGAGATCTCCTTGAGAAAAACCGAAGGTGCACGTCTTGAATAATTGACTGCGGCAGCCATACGTTCCCTGAACATGTCACTAGTTATCCCCAGGCAGACTGCAAAAATCTGCCGTGTCCATTTTTGCTGTCTGGGCAGGTATCACCATAAGATCATAAGCAGCCTGGTTAAAGACAATCAGTTCCCCATTTCTGTCATAAATAAGACCCCTGGCGGGGTATTGGGTTACATACCTGAGCACGTTATTATCAGCGGAGAGCCTGTAAGTATCCTTGACAACCTGAAGAATAAAGAGCCTGATTAATAGTCCGAGCGCTGCCAGAACAATAAATGCCGTTATCAAATACTTTCTGTTAATGAACGGATCTTTCATAACCTTCTCGTTTACCTCCCCCTCCTGTAAAATTCAATCAGCAATATAAAGATTATGGTGAAAAGAGAGCTTAAAAGTACTCTGAAAAAAGTTCTGAAAAAATCAGTGAAACGGAATACTTCAAGGTAAAACAAGGCAGTATGATGAACAAAAACAACCAGCACCGTATACGTAAGAAACCACCGGAACCCGTAATTCACCATTGAGGGTTCAGATCTTGCCTCGTAACCATCCCTGGGTGAAATTAACGTGAGTATCGTTGGCCTGACGAAACCGGCAAGTACAGTAGCAGAGGAGTGTACTCCCGGAGTGCCTGAAAAGAAATCCATTATTATCCCGGTTCCAAAAGATAACAAAAGCAGCAGCCATGACGGAATCTCAACAGGCAGAAGGAGTATGAACATTATGTAGACATAGGGATTCACATACCCGCTGAACTGTATATTGTTGAATAATATTACCTGCAGAAGTATCAGCAAAATAAAAATAAGACCAAACCTTAAAATTGAATTGATCATTTGAATTGTTTTTCAAGTTCAACCTTTTCCGCTTTCTTCAGATTGCCAATTATTTCTACGTAGTGCAGTTTTTTAAAATCAGTCTTCAGGGCAACGGTGATCCTGTAAAAATCTCCTCCCTTTTTTTCAAAATCACTGATTGTCCCTGCCATTATTCCCTCCGGAAAGATAGCCGAATAACCGGTGGTCTCAACAGTATCGCCCAGGCTAACAGAAATGTGCTGGGGTATTTCGCCCAGGACGGCATGTCTGTAATCTTTGCCATCCCAGCTCAGGGATCCGAAATATCCGCTTGATTTTAGCCTCACACTTAACTTGAAATCGAGATTCAGAAGCGACATTGCAACCGAATAATTGTCTGAACATCCGACAATGATTCCGGCAACCCCGTCAAAGGAAGTTACAGCCATATCGGTTGTAATCCCCTGCCTTGTACCCTTGTTTACCGTGAAGAAATTCTTCTGCCTGGCTACTGAATTTTCAATCACCTCGGCAGATATATGTTCATATTGCTGACCATAAATGGTAGTCCTTCACAGGGGAAAAAAGTGAGTTCTCCCTCCTCTGCAGCTTCCCGATGGTATTCTTCAGTTCAATGTTTTCATGAGCAAGTTTTTCATTTATTTCCCGCAGGCTAAAATAATTCCTGCCATTATTTATCCTTGTCTCAATCCCCCGGGTCAGTCCCCTGACTCCATTTACCATCCTGGTATTATGATAACTGTTACCGGTGGCAAGTAAATAGAATGTTACCCCTTCAAGAATAAGAAAGATAATAAGGTTATTGAATCGTATAAAAAAATTAAGAAGATTCCTCATTCATATTGAAGGATTATCTCATTAGGAATTGAAATCTTTCGACGTTTTTCAATGCAACTCCTGTGCCCCTTGCAACTGCATGCAAAGGGTCTTCAACAACATTAAAATTAATATTGATTTTATCCGACAACCTTCTGTCGAGACCTCTCAGAAGAGCTCCTCCTCCTGCGAGGTAAATTCCTTTATTGACAATATCGGCATACAGTTCAGGAGGTGTTTGCTCGAGCACACTTAAAAGTGCAGCTTCGACTTTCGACAGGGATTTATCGAGGCAGTAGGCTATTTCCTGGTAAGATATGGGAATTTCCAATGGAAGAGCGGTCATAATATTAGGACCTCTGACCACAAAATCTGCAGGGGGATTATCTATATCGGGAAGAGCGGCACCAACAGCTATCTTTATATCTTCAGCTGTCCGTTCGCCTATCTTGATATTATGCTGATGGCGCATATAGGCCTGAATATCGGAGGTAAATCCATCTCCGGCAATCCTTATTGACTTATTGCAGACGATACCCCCAAGGGCAATCACTGCTATCTCAGTCGTGCCTCCGCCTATATCAACAACCATACAGCCTTCAGGGGCTTCAACGTCCAGCCCGATGCCTATTGCAGCAGCCATAGGTTCATATATCATATAAACATCCCGGCCACCGGCATGCTCCGATGAGTCGCGGACAGCACGTATTTCAACTTCAGTACTTCCTGACGGTATGCATACCACCATCTTCAGAGAAGGGGCGAACAAACGGGGTCCCTTATTTATCATCTTGATCATTCCCCTTATCATCAATTCTGCTGCATTAAAGTCAGCAATTACGCCATCCCTTAATGGCCTTATAGTCTTGATGTTCTCATGAGTCTTGCCATGCATCTGCCGTGCAGCTTCCCCAATGGCTATGAGTTTCCCTGTATTTTTATCGAGGGCGACTATGGATGGCTCATCCACAACAATCTTATCATTGGTGATAATGATCGTATTGGCAGTTCCCAGATCTATTGCAATCTCCTGTGTTAAAAATGAAAATAGTCCCATTATATGAGATAATTAATTGTTTAATGTTTGAAATGCCTGATTCCCGTAAAAACCATAGCTAAACCGTTCGCCGAACAATAGTCTATAGAATCCTGGTCCCTGACTGACCCTCCAGGCTCTACTATTGCAGTGATTCCGGCTTTATGGGCAATCCCGACGCTGTCGGCAAACGGGAAAAATGCATCGGAAGCCATCACTGAACCTTTTAGGTCAAAACCGAAAGAACCTGCCTTCCCGATAGCCTGCCTCAAAGCATCGACCCTTGATGTCTGTCCTATTCCGCTGGCACATAACTGCCTGTTCTTTGCGATAACTATCGCATTTGACTTGCTATGCTTGACGATGATATTTGCAAACACCAGATCATCAAACTCCCGTAGTGTCAGGTGTACGGATGGTCACAGTCTTCATATCGTTTGCACCCTCGGTGCTCATATCCCTTTCCTGCCAGAGAACCCCATTAAGCAATGACCTGAACGTATAAGCATCTGCTACCGGATTTTTCCTTATAAGTATGATCCTGTTTTTCTTTTGTTTAAGAATTTCAAGGGCCTCCTCAGAATAACCCGGAGCAATTATTATTTCAAAAAATATTTTGTCTATCTCTTCTGCAGTCTGTTTATCAATATGCACATTTGCTGTTATAACTCCCCCGTATGCTGATTCCGGATCACATGCCAGAGCATCGGTCCATGCAGTCAGTGGATCCTCGCGTGAAGCAACCCCACAGGCGTTATTATGCTTTATAATCACAAATGTAGTGACCTTGAATTCATCTATCAGAGCGATTGCCGCGTCCAGGTCAAGCAGGTTATTGTAAGATATCTCCTTCCCATGCAGCTTATCGAAGATCTGGCCGGGATTTCCATAGAAGATTCCCTTCTGATGTGGATTTTCTCCGTAACGGAGAGGATACGCGGTATCTATACTTTCCCTGAAAGCCGCAATAGAAGCATCCCTGTTAAAATAACCAAAAATTTCAGTATCATAATTGGATGAGGTCTGAAATGCCCTGGCTGCATAATGCCTTCTGTCATCCAATGCAGTAAACCCTTTCTTATCATTCAGCAGCGAGAGAAGTTCCGGGTATTGCCCCCTTCCCGAAACAACAAGAACGTCATTATAGTTTTTTGCAGCCGCCCGTATCAGGGAAATCCCACCTATATCTATCTTTTCAATTATGGCCTCATTATCAGTAACTGTTTTTAAAGTTTCCTCAAAAGGGTACAAATCGACAATTACCAGATCGATCTCGGGAATGTCGTACCTGGAAAGCTGCTCAAGATCTTCGGCGTTTTCACGCCTGGCGAGTATCCCTCCAAAGACAGAAGGATGAAGCGTCTTTACCCTGCCCCCCAGAATGGAAGGATAAGTTGTAAGATCTTCAACTTTCCCGGCTGGTATTCCCAGTTCATTTATGTATGTGTAAGTGCCTCCGGTAGAGAATATTTTGACGTCAAGAGCATGAAGTATCCTGACTATATCATCCAATCCATCTTTATAAAAGACTGAAATAAGCGCACTCCTCATTCTTTTTTCGCTCATAATCTGATTATTACGATTAGGTAAGGACAATAAATAAAGGTTTTTAAAAATAGATATTTTTTTAATACCCTCTATACTTTAAAAAAATTGATTAATGCACCGCGGTATAATTAGGAATCTCAGTGAACTACATGCCTTATATTTTTTATCACCACCGATCAACCAATCTTGCAGGTTTTCGTATCTTTGATCTTTCAAAAATTGATAATAAACGTCAAATGTTTTTCAGACTTTTAAAAGAGGGTTTCCTGTTCGCGGTTAACTCAATCATAGTTAATAAGTTAAGAACTTTTCTTTCGCTGTTTGGAATTACAATAGGAATTTTTTCGATAATATCCGTTTTTACTATTCTCGACTGGATGGAGAAATCTATCCACGACAGTATTTCTTCCATGGGTGACAATGTGCTCTATGTCAATAAATGGCCATGGGGGTTTGAACCTAACTTAAAATGGTGGGATATTATCAAATGGCCTGCAATTTCGAATGACGATTTTCAGGCTATCATAAACAGATCCACACGATCGTCAGCCGTATGCTTTACAGTGTCTCAGAATGAACAGATAAAATACATAAAAAATCTCGCAAGTGATGTACGGGTAATGGCCGTCTCATATGAATATGAAAACATCCGTACATTTGACATTGAAAATGGCCGGTATTTTTCTCCTGAAGATGCCGCCTCCGGTAAAAATGTCGCAATTATTGGTGCAGTAATAGCAGAACGGCTGTTTGAAAAGGAAAATCCCGTTGGTAAACAAATCAGCATCAATGGCAAAAAAACAAATGTGATCGGTGTTTTCAAAAAGGAAGGCAAGGGGGGCATCAGCGACAGTGGGATGGATGAGCTTACCATGGTTCCTCTTAATTTTGGCAAGACCTTTATCAATATGCATAACCGCTTTCTTGATGCTACTATAATGATCAAGTCAAAAGAGGGGGTGCCAATCCAGGAATTGAGCGATGAGACTACCATGATCCTCAGGGCAGCCAGAAGACTTCAGCCCGATGAGATCAATAATTTTTATTTAAACAGGGCAAGCCTCATCTCTAAGAGTTTTGACAGTGTTTTTGCCGGCATAAATATTGGCGGATGGGTAATCGGCGGGTTTGCCATACTTGTGGGTGGATTCGGAATTGCAAACATAATGTTTGTGTCGGTCAGGGAAAGAACAAATATAATCGGTATTCAGAAAGCACTCGGCGCAAAAAGATTTTTTATTCTTCAGCAATTTCTTGTTGAATCGGTCCTCCTTTCCCTTATCGGTGGCCTACTGGGAGTACTAATGATCTTCATAGGAACGCTTGTCATAAACTACCTTTATGATCTTAATATCTACCTTACATTAGCCAATATTTTGCTGGCTATATTTATTTCCAGCCTCATAGGAGTTGTGGCCGGCTACGCGCCTGCCTATGCTGCTGCCAAAATGAACCCTGTGGAAGCAATAGGATTCTCATTCTGATTTTATCCTGTTCTCATCAATCCATTTTGTCAGCCTCACAAACTGACTCACCGACAACTGTTCCGGTCTCAGCCCGAATTCAGGGTAATCTTCATTCTTAAGATTAAATGCAGCCTTTACTGAGTTCCTCAGCATTTTTCTGCGCTGGTTAAAACAGGCCTTCACCACCGTAGAGAAGAGGGCTTCATCGCAGTCGAGCTGGTCAACATCATTTCTTCTGAGCCTTATTACTCCTGATTTAACTTTCGGTGGCGGCGAGAAAACATGCTCATCTACAGTAAAAAGGTACTCGGTGTGATAATATGCCTGAAGCAGAACACTTAGTATCCCATAGCTTTTTGAGCCTGGCCCTGAACAAATTCTCTCGGCAACTTCCTTTTGAAGCATCCCGGCTATTTCTACAACCTTATCACGGTGCCTGAGTGCCTTGAATAATATCTGGGTTGAGATATTATACGGAAAATTGCCTATTATGGCAAACTTATCACTGAACAAGGCGTCCAGATCCAGGGTCAGAAAATCACCCCTGATAATATTCTCCAAATGCGTGAAATTTGACCTGAGCCAGTGTACCGACTCGTTGTCGATCTCGATTACCCTTAAATCCTGAAATCCTCTCTCAAGGAGATAGCGGGTCAGGATCCCGGTACCCGGACCAATCTCAAGCACTGAAGCGTACCCCTCACCTGTCAGTGAGGCTGCTATTCTGGAAGCAACTGACTGATCCTTCAGAAAGTGCTGTCCCAGGTTTTTTTTAGCTTGTACTCTGCTCATCCGGTGATATATTCATGCCAGACTCATATCTGCAGGAGATCTCTTCCATACTGCCTTAGTATTGGCAGGTTCAGTGATTCCATCAGGCCAATTAGCCGATTCAGCAAATTATAGTATAGTGTCACAAAGAGCAAGATGACCATAATCCAGATAACAGCTACATCAAAGAGGAGAGTACCAATCTTAAGGTCACCCAGCTGCTTATATGGAGCAAAAAAATGTGCACGCCCCATTCTTGAACCGGGACGCATAAATATCGGGTCGGCTTTCTGAATAAACCTGTCGCCTGCATCATAAATCTTGTTGGTAGCCATCCTGTTCAGTACAATATCGGCCAGGTTCTCATTATAATTCTCCGCCCGCAGCTTCAGGAAGTTATCCTCGCCCATGCGTGCAGAGATCTGCTGATACAACGCATTGCGCAGATAGGAGAAAGATCTGCTTTTTGCCCTGAAGACGGAGGTAAGACTATCAAGGTATGACTTTGCCCGGTTGGCTGTCGATTCATTGAAAGCATCATAGGTCATATTTTTTACCCAGTTGCCGGGTTTCATCATTGCTATGGATGAGAGATCATTGATATGATAATCTATTTTTTTCAGATTCCTTGCAGCAAAAGACTGAAGGTCAGGTTTGTTTTCAGCTGCCAGGACCTCTTCAATTGATGCCTTCAGCGTCGGGAGCAGGAAGGATGCATACCAGTCGTTCTGACTAATCTCCATATCATAGTTGAAGAATGGCTTCTCAAAAGCATTGCTCTTGAACTCCTCTACCGTGATTGCCTCATAAGCCCACCGGGTAACCATCATATCTCCGACAACCGGAACATATATTTTTCTGCTTATCGATCTGTGAAGGTCATCAAATTTAATCATGGCACCTCCCAGCAATAACTGCGGTACCAGGATCAGCGGAATGAGAATATATATACTCACAGCTGACCGCATGCCGGCTGAAATATTGAGCCCCAACAGGTTGCCGAAACATGCGGTGGAGAATAAAATTATCCATTGCTGGAAAAGCATTCCTTTCACTTCCAGGATGAGACTTGAAACAATTATAAATGAAAACGATTGTATGGCTGACAATGTGAACAGAAAATTAATCTTTGAGATCAGATAGGAGAGTCTGCTCAGATTCAGGAACTTTTCTCTTTCCAGAATTTTTCTGTCCCTGAATATCTCCTCAGCACTTACTGTCAATCCGATGAAAAGAGCGACTATAACCGACATAAACAGGAAGACAGGATAATTTCTGTTTCCGGCAAAGGTATAATTTCCATTCTCACTGTACTTTGAGATATACCCCAGAACGAATGCCAGGAAAGGGGCCTCAAGAAGATTGATTACCATGTACTGGCGGTCAGCCAGCTTCCTGGTGATATTACGCTTGATGAAGGTATGTATCTGATCGGATTTTTTCGGAACCCTGAAGTTACTTGGTGGAATAGCTGATTTCTTAGGCTTCTCCGACAGGACAGGCATCATTTTCTTCTTATACTTCTCATTCCACTCCTTAGGACTGATCTGCCTTTCCTTACCAGGATAGCCTGAGTTGTCTATAACCTTGGTTTCTACTATATGCAGGATGTCATCAGTCTCCACATTACCGCAATTCGGGCATTCGCTTTCCGCGGCATTTGCCTGCGATGTTTCGGTTTTGAAATAGACAAGAGCTTCTACCGGATCACCATCATAGATCAGATAACCTCCTTTGTCGAGTATCCAGAGCCTGTCGAACATCTTGATAATGTCCGAAGATGGTTGATGAATTATTGCAAAGACAAGTTTCCCCTGAAGTGACTGGTTACGAAGCAGTGTCATCACTTTTTCAGAATCAAAGGATGACAGCCCTGAGGTGGGCTCATCAACAAACAATACAATAGGCTCACGCATCAGTTCCAAGACCTATATTCAATCGCTTGCGCTGACCCCCGCTTACCTTTTTATTCAGCACATCTCCAACCTGAAGATCCTTTATTTCATAAAGTTCAAGGTCCTGAAGCACTTTATCTACTGTTTGTTCTAACCGCTCTTCATTATAATCGCCGAAACAAAGCCGTGCATTGTAGTAAAGATTCTCGTAAACCGTCAGTTCCTCGATCAGCATATCATCCTGAGGAACATACCCAATCAAACCCATCAGCTCCTCTGAATCTTTATGGATATCGAAGCCATTTATAAAGATGTTTCCCGAAGTAGGACTTATCTTTCCATGGAGAAGATTGAGAAGAGTAGTCTTGCCAACACCGCTGCCTCCCATAATCCCCAGAAGATTGCCTGATTCAACACGGAAACTCATCTTCTGTAACCCATTGTCAGAGTTCTTGAAGAGGTATTCAATTTCATGGCCTTCAAAGAATATTTTCTCAGGGAAATTTCTTGAAACAAATTTCTTATATATTTTGGAGTAGTATATAGGATCAATGCCCTGACCCTTAATATTCACTCCCCTTTCAAGAATATAGGGCCGGCAGGCAATAATATCCCTGCCCTTAAAATAGAGTATCTGGGGTCCGTCATATGTAAAGAGAAGAGTGCCAGTGCTTTCTATATGCAAAACAACAAGATATCCCTTGAATCCCTTTATCCTTATATGACGCCATTGGTCGTATTTTTTATAAATGCTTGCACCGGAATAATCAGGATTGTCACTTTCAATAATAAGAATGCACTCCGGCGATACATTATCATATGCCCTGCCTATCATAAAGGCGGTTGCGTTGTCGTACTCCTTCTTAGATATATTAAAGGTTCTGGAAACAATATCAATGATAGTCTTCTCCTGAGCTGATATCATCCCATCTTCAAAAGCAAACTCAATCAGTTGCAGGAAAACTATCATCCTCTCTTCGAGAAACAGACCTTTTTTGATTTGTCTGCAGATATTTGTTATCTGAAATGAGATAAGGGATTCGTCATCTGACAATTCTTCCTTATCCAGACTTTTGAGTTCATTGGAGTAGAACTCCAGGTTATTTTCAAATAGCGTATAATACTCCTCTTCAAGTTCCCTGTTAAGATATCTCCTGAGGTAACTGCGCAAAATCTTTTTACCTCTTGATGAAATTCCGCCGGGGTTTATTGTAGATACAATCGCGAAAATGTGAATTAAAGCAAGAAGAACAGATTCCCTCATTTGGCCATCAAATAAAAAAAAGACCGCAAAGACAGGTACTTTGCGGCCCTATACTCTTGAAAAAATTATTGTACAATTTGTTTCCTTATAGTGGATATTGCTTCGGTTATATCGGTAATATTTTTCTCCGTGAGACTTGTACCCAGCCCTTCATAAACTTTTTTGATAGGATCAAGCTTTTTTACAAAGTCGCTAACCTGCGGATCGTTGGCATAAGGCTGTGTGGTTTCCAGATAAAGATCAAACGACTTTTTCTGTTCCAGCAGTACACTGGAAATGCCCGCGACCTGGTAGGCCGCTTCAGATACGTGAGTTGTAAGATACATTCCTTCAACCCATGCACCTCCTACTACCAGCAGAGCCAGTGGCTGCTGATCGTTGTCTGAAAGATAGACATAAGTATCGTTGAAAGTAGTGGTTAATATTCTTACAAGTTCATCCCTGTTGTCGAAATTATTCTTAATACTGTCGTAAAGTGCAGCATTGTAAATTTTTGACATATTTAATTCATTGGTCAGGGATCTTATCGCACTTAAATAATCAATTACCTGTTGCTGCATATTATAAAGAGTGGCATAACTAAGATCTGCACCATAAACACCTGTATTAATAGCCCTGCTTGAACTACTGAAATATTTTTTTGTATTCTGTACAGGGTTGGAAATACCAATTATATATCCCACTTCAAGTTCTGTAAGCATCTTGATCACCTCTGCTGATGTTGGCAGGGGATAAACATTCTCTTCAATCTGACTGTCAATTGTCTTGACTTGTTGTATCTCAGCCTTATCCTTCTGCTTTTCGGCTGCCCTATGTCCGCACGAGGTCACTGAAAGCAAGCTAATCATCAGGATTGGAAGAGTAATACCTGCTAAAATCTTTTTCATAGTTTTTATTTAATTAGAATTACCATTTAAAACCGAGATAAAAGTAATAAATAATATTGAAATTAATTACTGACTGACTGACAGAGTGCCTAAAATTCTTAAGAAAATAATGCAATCTGCCTGAATAATTATTGCTCCTTCTTATATTCATGTAATTTTGTGACCTGCGGGCTGATTACCCGATTCGATCAGAATCTCTACAGTTTAAACCAGAGGGTCATGATTTTTTATCTATCTTTAGGCCCCTGAATTTATATCATTCTTTAATGGCATGGAATTTTGATGAACCAGTCCGGAGAGAGGGTACGAACAGTATCAAATATGACCGCAGGGAAGAGGTTTTCGGCAAAAAAGACATTATTCCCATGTGGGTTGCTGATATGGATTTCAATACTCCCGATTTCATAATTTCAGCCCTTCATGATCAGCTGGAACATCAGATCTTCGGCTACTCGTTCAGGCCTCCTGAATATTATTCTTCCATTATAAACTGGCTTGACAGGCGTCACCGGTGGACCACCAGGAAAGAATGGATCACTTTTACTCCCGGAATAGTCCCTGCACTGAATTTCTGTACCCTGGCATTCACAAAGCCGGGTGACAAAATTATAGTTCAGCCACCGGTATATTTCCCTTTCTTTACCGCTGTCGAAGCACATCGACGAACTCTTGTTTTTAACAGGCTAAAAGAGGAAAATGCCAACTGGATAATGGATTATGAATCCCTTTCCGGATCAATTGATTCCGAAACCAGGATGATAATCATTTCCAACCCCCATAACCCGGCAGGACGGGTCTGGACCCCGGAAGAACTTGGCATTCTTGCCGATATATGCCTGAAGAACAATATACTTATCCTGTCAGATGAAATACATTGTGACCTTGTACTGCCCGGATTTAAACACACTCCAATGGCAACGGTTTCACCAGAAATTGCTGACATCACTATTACCTGTCTCGCTCCCAGCAAAACATTTAATTTAGCTGGTCTGTCCACCTCCAGCGTGATAATTTCAAATCCTTACCTTCGAAAAGCATTCAACAGAGTCGTGGATGACCTCCATGTGGGAAGCGGAAATATTTTTGGAAACGCTGCCTCTGTGGCTGCATATACATATGGATATGAATGGCTTGATGCTTTAATGGGTTATATCAGTCTAAACGTCGAATATGTGGTGGACTTCTGCAGGAAAATGATCCCTGAATTAATTCCTGTAAGACCCCAGGCGACTTATATGATCTGGATTGATTGCAGGCAACTGGGAATGAACGGGAAACAACTTCAGGATTTTTTTGTTAAAAAAGCCGGTGTAGGCATGAATGAAGGGTCCGTGTTCGGTCCGGGAGGTGAAGGCTTTATGAGAATGAACGTTGGCACAACATTAAACACTCTGAAAAAAGCTATGGAACAGATTGAGAAAGCTGTTTCATCCCTGAGATAAAAATTTTTAAAATTAAAAGAATGAAGAATAGTGTACTGGTACGGCTGACGCTCGAAGATGGAACCATTTTCCATGGACGTTCTTTCGGGTCCCCTGTTCCCGCAGCAGGTGAGGTGGTTTTTAATACTGCAATGACAGGTTATCCCGAGAGTCTTAGCGATCCGTCGTACCGGGGGCAAATCCTATGTCTTACTTACCCGCTTGTCGGAAATTACGGGGCCCCCGTGAAAAGCAAAGAGAATGATCTCTACCTCTTCTATGAATCCTCCTCCATTCATGTCTCCGGACTAATCGTATCCGACTATTCATTTGAATACAGTCACTGGAACGCAGTAGAAAGCCTTGACGAATGGCTCAGAAGTAATAATGTGCCCGGAATATACGGCATTGATACACGTGCCCTTACGAAAAGGATCCGGGAGAAAGGAGCAATGCTCGGGAAAGTCGAACCTGAAGGCACAGAGATCGAATTCTATGATCCCAACAAAGTGAACCTGGTAGCCGAAGTGAGCACACATGAAAAAAAGGTTTACGGATCAGGAAAATACAGAATCCTCCTTGTTGACTGTGGGGTAAAGTATAATATTATAAGACACCTTCTGAGAAGAGATACAACTGTTATCAGAGTGCCATGGGATTATGATTATCAGAGTGAAGAATTTGACGGATTATTTCTCACCAATGGTCCGGGTGATCCTAAAATGTGCCGGATAACGATTGAAAATATCAGAAAATCCTTTACCGGAGACAAACCAATATTTGGCATCTGCCTTGGCAACCAGCTGATGGCACTTGCCTCAGGAGCAGATACCTATAAGCTCAAGTACGGTCACAGGAGTCACAACCAGCCTGTTCTTCAGGTCGGCACCGATAAAGCCTGCATAACATCGCAGAATCACGGATTTGCTGTCGACAACACGACACTGTCACCCGACTGGGAACCGCTTTTCATTAATATTAATGATCAGACAAATGAGGGAATGAGACATAAAACGATGCCCTTCTTCTCAACCCAGTTCCACCCTGAAGCATCCGGCGGACCAACCGATACCGGGTACCTGTTCGATGTATTCCTGGAAAATGTCAGGAAATCGACACTATAGAGGCGTGCAAATTGCACATCTCTATAGTGTTACATGTTTCATTAATTTTTCAACCAGGCCGGCAGCTGATGTACTTTTAAAGCTTTTCATCCTGGATTCGAAAATTTCAGCTATTTCCTTGTTGCAAAGATTCCCTATACTGCCCTCATGCACATAATCCGATAAATGAGTCCTGGAAAAAGTTGAATTTTTCACCATCTGAGAAACAGCTTTATAGGCATCCCGGAAGGGAATGCCCTGCTTCACAAGCCTGTTAACCTCTTCCGTACTGAAAATGCTGTTATAGATCGGATTATCAGTAATATTTTTTCTGACTTTGATATTATTGAGCATCAGCAACATAATTTCAATACATTCCCTGATCTCAGCAAAGGCACCAAAAATAAGCTGTTTCAGCAATTGAAAATCCCTGTTGTAACCCGACTGAAGATTACTGTTCAGGATGGCAATCTGACCGGGAAGTGACTGGATCACATTCGATCTTCCCCTTATCAGTTCGAATACATCCGGATTTCTCTTCTGAGGCATGATGCTCGAACCCGTAACGTATTCATCGGGAAAGTCAATAAACCGGTATTCCGACCCCATGTACAGACATATGTCCATTGAAAAGCGGGAAAGAGTCTGTGCTATGGAAGCCAGTGCTGAAGCAATTGCCAGTTCAATTTTTCCCCTGCTCAGGTTGGCATAGGCAGAATTAAAAATCAGATTATCGAACTCAAGAAGTTCTGAAGTCAGGTTCCTGTTTACCGGAAGAGTCGTCCCGTAACCTGCAGCCGTACCAAGAGGATTCTGGTTATTAAGGGCCCTTGCACCGGCCAGCTGCATAACATCGTCTGCAAGACATTCTGCATAAGCTCCAAACCATAAGCCGAAAGACGAGACCATAGCCGGCTGCATATGTGTATAACCTGGCAGCAATACCTCTTTATGCTTCTCGCTCAGGGCCTGTAGCTTATTGAAAAGATGCCGTACCTGAACGGATAAACTATCAATCTCTTCTCTTGCATAAAGCCTTATATCGACAAGTACCTGATCATTTCTTGATCTGCCGGTATGAATTTTCTTGCCGGTTGCTCCCAGAATTGATGACATCTCTTTTTCAATCTGGGAATGGATATCTTCCATGTCTTGCTCAATTAGCAGATGTCCCTGATTATCAAGAACAAAAAGTGAATGCAGAGCTTTCAATAATTCATTTTTCTCGCTATCCGATATCAGGCCTACATCCTGCAGCATTATAACATGAGCCATTGAACCAATGATATCCCACCGGGTAAGGGCAAGATCTGTCTTCCTGTCCTTACCGGCGGTAAATTCAATTATTGCAGGCTCGGGGTTAATACCCTTTTCCCAGAGTTTCATATATTTCAGATAAGTTTAAACCGTTTCTATATTACTTTTTCTGACTGGCTTCAACAATAGCCCTGTGTGCCATAAGCCTGATCGCATTGATCCTTATAAATCCCTTGCTGTCGGTCTGATCAAAACCTCCTTCAATATCCATGCTTGAAAGCTTCTTATCGTACAGGGAAGATGGCGATTCACGTCCTTCAATAATGACATTCCCTTTATAAAGGCAGAGATGAACACTCCCATCAATGAGCTCCTGGCTTTTTTCAATTGCAGCCATAAGGAAATCCATCTCAGGACTGAACCAGAATCCATTGTAGATGATCTCGGCAAACTTCGGGGTCAGCATGTTTACAAGTCTCATCACCTCCCTGTCCATGGCTATCCCTTCAATGTCCTTGTGGGCAATATGAAGTACAGTGGCTGCAGGCGTCTCGTAAACTCCTCTCGACTTTATTCCTACAAACCTGTTCTCAACCATATCCAGCAGGCCTATTCCGTTCTTGCCGGCAATCTCATTGAGATAGACATACATATCATAAGAGTCTTCCTTGACTGTTCCGTCTTCCTTGTTCACCAGTTTCACAGGCTTCCCGTTCCTGAAATGGATGACTATCCTAGTTTCCTTATCCGGAGCATCCTGTGGCATCACCATTTTTTCCAGCATGCTTTTGTGAAGCGTATACATGGGGTCTTCAAGAATACCGGCTTCATGGCTTATATGCATCAGGTTTTCATCCTCGCTGTAAGGCTTGGCAATACTTGCTTTTACGGGAATTTTCTTCTCTGAAGCATATTTCAGAAGATCTGTCCTTCCTTTGAACTGGGAAAGAAATTCCTTGTCTTTCCAGGGTGATATAACCTTAACTCCCGGCATCAAAGCATAATAACAGAGTTCAAACCTCACCTGATCATTACCCTTGCCTGTTGCACCGTGGGAAACAGCTGTCGCTCCTTCCTCCCTGGCAACTTCAATCTGCTTTTTCGCAATCAATGGCCTGGCAAGAGCAGTACCGAGAAGATACCTGTCTTCATAAATCGCATTCGCCATTATTGCCTTGAGAACATATTCATCAATAAATTCTCTCTTCAGATCGGCAATTACAACCTTTGAGGCACCTAGCAACAAAGCTTTTTTCTTGCATTCCTCGAAATCCTCATTCTGGCCAACATCTGCCACAAATGCAATAACGTCATAATTTTTTTCTATTAACCATTTAAGGATTACAGAGGTATCCAGTCCGCCACTATAAGCAAGAACAACTTTTTCTTTCATTATATTATTTTTAAAGTTTGGTTATTTTTTTTTGTTCAGCTACTTCATCTCTTTTTTATCTGTTCATGCACTCCCGGAAGAATAATTTCCAGGCAGGTGTGCAATTGCTGTGAAGTGATTCCATCCCTTGGAATCAGAAGTATTGTATCATCCCCGGCTATTGTACCAGCTATCTCATACCTCCCTGCACCGTCAATGAAAAACGCAGTGTTGCTTGCATTTCCAGGAATTGTCCTGATAACCATCAAACCCCTGGCTTCCACTACATCCTTTATTACCGGCACAATATTGAAATTCATGGGCGTTACCACAGAAATTCTGCTATTTTCCGACATGGCATATTTGTAATTGCCTGAACCATCAGGGACCCTGCTGACTCCCAGCTGCCTTAAACTGCGCGACAGCGTAGCCTGTGTGCAGCTGATACCTTTCCCCTTGAGCCTTTTCAGCAACTCCTCCTGTGTGGATATGTTGACTTCACCTATTATGCCCTCAATTGCTATAAATCTTTTTGCTTTTTGCATATTTATTCATATCTTCTGCAAATATATTCATTTTTTTAATAATACAAACCCTAATTAAAAAATTGTGCTATTTTTGCACCTCAAACAGTTATATGAAAGATGTTGTCAAGAAGGTGATCCTCCTTGGTTCGGGAGCACTTAAAATAGGAGAAGCCGGAGAATTTGATTACTCAGGTTCACAGGCTCTTAAGGCATTAAAGGAAGAAGGCATCAAAACAGTCCTGATCAATCCCAATATTGCTACGGTTCAAACCTCCGAGGAGCTGGCCGATAAAATATATTTCCTTCCTGTCACACCCTACTTTGTAGAAAGCGTTATCAAAAAGGAAAGACCCGATGGAATACTTCTGTCGTTCGGCGGCCAGACAGCTTTGAACTGCGGAACTGAACTCTTCAGGGCAGGTATTTTTGAAAAGTATAAAGTAAGGGTTCTCGGTACTCCGGTTTCTGCGATAATGGAGACGGAGGACAGGGAACTGTTCGTAAAAAAGCTAAACCAGATAGATGTCAAAACACCCAGGAGTATTGCCGTGAAAGGAGTTGATGAAGCCCTTGAAGCTGCAGACAGGCTGGGATTCCCGGTTATTATCAGGGCTGCCTATACACTTGGGGGACAGGGCAGCGGCTTTGCTTCAGACACCCCGGAGCTCAGAATACTGGCCTCAAAAGCATTTTCCTACACTGACCAGATACTTGTCGAAGAATCACTTAAGGGGTGGAAAGAAGTTGAATATGAGGTTGTAAGGGACAAATATGATAATTGCATCACCGTGTGCAATATGGAAAATTTTGATCCTTTGGGCATTCATACCGGTGAAAGTATAGTTGTGGCACCTTCACAGACCCTTTCAAACAGTGAATACCATAAGCTCAGGGAGCTCTCTATAAAGATCATAAGACACATCGGAATTATTGGTGAATGCAATGTTCAATATGCTCTGGCGCCTGACTCTGAGGATTACAGGGTGATTGAAGTAAACGCCCGTCTCTCCAGATCGAGTGCACTCGCCTCAAAAGCAACAGGTTATCCACTGGCTTTCATTGCAGCAAAGCTTGGAATGGGATACGGTCTGCATGAATTGAAAAATTCTGTCACAAAAAATACAACAGCATGTTTTGAACCTGCCCTCGATTATATAGTATGCAAGATACCCCGCTGGGACCTTAATAAATTCGAAGGAGTTTCACACCTCATCGGCAGCAGTATGAAGAGTGTGGGTGAGGTGATGGCTATTGGAAGAACTTTTGAGGAGGCCATTCAGAAAGGATTAAGAATGATAGGCCAGGGGATGCATGGATTCACAGGAAACAGGAATCTTGGTTTCGAGGATATTGAGAGGGAACTCTCCGAACCGACCGATATGAGGATCTTCTCAATTGCCGATGCCCTTGAACTCGGAATGGATGTTGACAGGATCTACGAGCTTACAAAAATTGATAAATGGTTCCTCTGCAAACTGAAGAACATAATAAATATAAAGGATAATCTTTGCGAATATAGTACTCTTGAAACCCTTCCGATTGATCTTCTGACCCATGCCAAAATTTACGGATTCAGCGATTTTCAGATTGCCAGGCATGTGCTGAGATCCAGTCTCTCCGATATCAATGAGGATCTCATGAAAGTCAGGCGATATCGTAAATCGCTTGGTATCGTTCCTTATATAAAGCAGATCGATACCCTGGCTGCAGAATATCCGGCTGTAACCAATTACCTCTACCTTACTTACAACGGTTCGACACATGACATCATTTGTGAGAACGATAAAAAATCAGTGATTGTTCTTGGCTCAGGTGCATACAGAATAGGCTCCAGCGTGGAATTCGACTGGTGTTCAGTCAACGCCATCGACACAATCAAGAAGGAGAAGTTCAGATCTGTAATGATAAATTATAACCCTGAAACTGTAAGCACCGACTATGATATCTGCGACAGACTCTACTTCGATGAGCTGACATTTGAAAGGGTTATGGACATCATTGATCTCGAGAACCCTGGCGGGGTTATCGTTTCAGTAGGTGGTCAGATACCAAATAACCTTGCCATGAGGCTTTATAATGAGAATGTGCCTGTCATGGGGACATCACCCTTATCAATTGACAGGGCAGAAAACAGGCATAAATTTTCTGAAATGTGCGATAATCTGCTGATTGATCAGCCCCGCTGGAAGGAGCTCTCCTCAATAGATGACATTTATGAATTTGTCGACAGGATCGGTTTCCCGGTCCTGATCAGGCCTTCCTATGTACTTTCAGGTGCAGCCATGAACGTGGTTTCAAATAAGACCGAGCTCAAGCATTACCTGGAACTTGCCTCACAGGTTTCGAAACAATATCCTGTAGTAGTTTCGGAATTCATTGAAAACGCCAAGGAGATTGAGATTGACGCCGTGGCACGTGACGGGGAAATGGTAGCATACGCTATAAGTGAACACGTTGAGTTTGCAGGCGTCCATTCCGGCGATGCCACAATGGTTTTCCCCGCACAGAAAATATATTTTGAAACCGCGCGGAGAATTAAAAGAATATCACGCAAGATCTCCAGAGAACTGAACATATCCGGACCTTTCAATATTCAGTTTCTTGCCAAGGACAACGACATCAAAGTAATTGAATGCAATCTTCGTGCAAGCCGCAGTATGCCTTTTGTTTCAAAAGTCCTAAAGTCAAACCTCATTGAACTGGCTACCAAGGTAATGCTTGGATTGCCTGCTGAAAAACCATCCAAAACCGTTTTTGAACTGGACTATGTGGGTGTCAAGGCACCGCAATTCAGCTTTTCCCGGCTGGCAAAAGCCGATCCTGTGCTGGGAGTAGACATGTCATCTACAGGTGAGGTCGGATGCATAGGAGAGGGATTTTATGAGGCGATACTTAAAGCTATGGTCTCTGTCGGTTACAGGGTGCCTAAAAAGAGCATCCTGCTTTCCACCGGACCTGCCCGTTCAAAGGTCGAATTGCTCAACAGCGCAAAAGCGCTCCGGGAAAGAGGGCACAAGCTATATGCCACCAGGGGAACTCAACAATTCCTCATGAATGCAGGTGTAGAGGCCCATGTGGCATACTGGCCGGATGAGAACAAATCGCCCAACACCATAGAACTGATTAAATCGAGGGAAATCGACCTGGTGATCAACATACCCAAAGACCTGAGCCAGACTGAGCTGGATAATGATTACACAATAAGAAGAAGCGCAGTAGATTTCAATGTGCCCCTAATTACCAATGCACGCCTCGCAAGCGCATATATCCTTGCCTTCTGTAAGATGGACATTGAGAGCCTCGAAATAAAAGCTGGGATGAATATAAGTGAAAGACCGCGCGACATCATGACAATATATTAATATGATATCTATCCGAAAAGCAAGACAAGAAGATGCTCCGTTTATAATTGATTTCCAGCAGAAGATGGCATGGGAGACCGAATCAATGACTCTTCCGGCTGATATAATAACAAGCGGGGTCAATGCAGTTTTTTCCAACCCCCTTCTTGGACATTACTGGGTCGCGGAATCAAATGGACAAGTCGTGGCATCTCTTCTTATTACATATGAGTGGAGCGACTGGAGAAACACGAATGTGTGGTGGATCCAGTCTGTATACGTGCATCCTTCCGTCAGGAGAACAGGAATCTTCAGATCGATGTATCAGCAAATCCGTGATGAAACCGAGAAAATTGGCGTGGCCGGATTGCGTCTTTATGTCGAAACAAATAATACAAGGGCACAAAAAACATATAAAGCCCTGGGGATGAGAAAGGAACATTATACAATGTATGAGTGGATGAAGGAATAGACAATGTACTGGCTTCCTGCTATACTGATAGTTCCCTACTTTATTCTGATTCTCAGGATATACAGGAATCTCCTGAAGATCGTCCCATTCAATATCACATCTCCTCCTGTTACATTTATTTCGGTCATAATCGCATGCAGGAACAGTCAGGATCTGATCCCTGCTCTGCTTGAAAATATTTTGTCCCAGGATTACCCGGAAACATTATTTGAAGTAATAATTGTTGATGATAATTCAACCGACAGGACATTTGAGACGGTATCGGAAAGAATGATCCCCGGGAAGCTTATTATTGTCAGGAATAAGGGAAAAGGCAAAAAAGAGGCTATTAGGACAGGCGTCGATAACTCTGGGGGAAGGCTAATAATAACCACAGATGCTGATTGCTCTATGGGAAAAAGCTGGATCAGGACCATTGCTTCATTTTATGAAAACTACAGTCCCGATTTGATTATTTGCCCGGTGAAGCTTGAGAGCAAAAAGGGATTTTTCTCAAAGTTCCAGGAACTGGAATATCTGGGACTTCAGGGCATCACAGCAGGAACTGCAGCCGGTGGCAGCGGGGTAATGTGCAACGGTGCCAATCTGGCTTTTACCAGGGATGCTTATCTGAAACATATGAAAAACCTCCGGTTCGAACTCCCCTCAGGAGATGATGTTTTCCTTCTGCACAGCATAAAGAAGGATTCCGGCTCGAGAGTCATGTGGCTCGAATCATTCGATGCGATCGTTACCACTGCATCATCGCCGGCCTTATCTTTATTCCTGAAACAAAGAAAGAGATGGATGTCAAAATGGAATGCGTATGATGACGGATTTACGATTCTGACAGGTATAGTGGTATTAATGGCTGTTTTGCTGCAGCTTTATGCTTATGTGTCCGTATTCTTCGGCATTTTCCTTCTCTGGCCCCTGCTGGCGATACTGGTCCTGAAATCAATCCCTGATTATCTTATCCTTCGCAATACCACCAGGAGATATGGCAAAACAACACTAATGCTCAGGTTTTTGCCCTCGCAGCTGATTTACCCGCTTTATGTAATTTGTGTGGTCCTGTTTTCGATGGTGGCCAGGGCAGATAAGGGCTAATTACCCATTTCAGAGAGGAATTTGATCCTCATCAGTCGTATCTCCTCCTCTTCAAAATCATTCCCAAGCTCCATTATAGCCTCTTCAAGGGAGTCAGATTCAGCCTCTTCCCTGAAATATGAATATATATCATGCTGACGTTCCTCGTCAATTACCGAATTGATATAATAGTCGAGGTTTATCCTGGTACCTGAATTGACAATCGCTTCGACCTCCGATAAAAGTTCTCCCATCTCCATGCCTTTTGCCTCTGCAATATCTTCGAGTGACCTTTTCATGTCAATGCTCTGGATAATATACACTTTAATACCGGATTTATTGACAACCGATTTTACCACCATATCCAGGGGCCGGATTATTTCCTTTTCCTCCACATACCTTTTAATTATTGCCACGAACTCCGAACCGTAGCGCTGTGCCTTCCCTGCTCCCACACCCGAAATATTCTGGAGTTCATCAATGGAAATAGGGTACTGTATGGCCATATCCTCGAGTGAAGGATCCTGGAAAATGACAAACGGAGGAACCTCCTTTACCTTGGAGAGCTTTTTCCGAAGATCCTTAAGAATGCTGAAAAGTTCTTCATCAACGGCTGCTGTTCGTGCTCCGAAGGCATTTTCTTCATCCATGGTGTCAGCATAATCATGATCCTCGGCAAGCATGAAGGAGGCAGGCTTTTCGAGGAAGTCCAACCCTTTTTGAGTCAACTTTAAAAGGCCGTAATTTTCTATATCCTTTGTAAGTAATTTTGCAATAAGGGCCTGCCTTATGACCATATTCCAGAATTTCTCATCCTTATCCTCACCAATACCGAAAAATTCCAGTTTATGATGCTTATATGACTTAATGGCGGAAGTAACTTTTCCTGAGAGTATATTTGAAACATGGTCTGCCTTAAATTTTTCCTTCACTGCAAGGATTGTCTCGAGGACACTTACCACGGCTTCATTGCCTTCAAACTGTGCTTTTGGGTGCAGGCAATTGTCGCATGCTTCACAGTTTTCCTGCAGATATTCCTCCCCGAAGTAATGCAGAAGAAGCTTCCTTCTGCATACAGATGATTCAGCATATGACACAGTCTCAAGCAAAAGCTGTTTGCCAATTTCCTGTTCGGCAATAGGCTTGCCCTGCATGAATTTCTCAAGTTTGATTATGTCATTATAGCTGTAGTACGCTATGCAGTTGCCTTCCCCTCCATCTCTTCCGGCGCGTCCGGTCTCCTGGTAATAGCCCTCGAGGCTTTTCGGAATGTCATAGTGGATCACGAACCTGACATCAGGCTTGTCTATACCCATTCCGAAAGCAATTGTTGCCACAATTATATCAGCTTCCTCCATGAGGAATTTGTCCTGGTTCATGGTCCGGGTAGTTGAATCCATTCCTGCATGGTATGGCAAAGCTTTAATGCCGTTAACCTTAAGGACTTCGGCAATTTCCTCAACTTTCTTTCTGCTGAGGCAGTATATTATCCCGGATTTTCCGGCATTGTTCTTAATGTATTTGATGATCTCCTTTGTGACATCCTGCTTTGACTTCACTTCATAATAGAGGTTTGGCCTGTTAAAGGATGATTTGAATACATTGGCATCAAGTATTCCTAGATTTTTCTGAATATCGTGCTGCACTTTAGGTGTAGCAGTTGCAGTGAGTGCAATAATCGGCGACCGCCCTATAGTATCAATAATAGGCCTTATACGCCTGTATTCCGGCCTGAAATCGTGTCCCCACTCAGAAATGCAGTGGGCTTCATCGATAGCATAGAAAGAGATCCTGATATTCTTGAGAAATTCGATATTCTCTTCCTTTGTCAGCGATTCCGGAGCTACATAAAGAAGCTTGGCGCTTCCGGAGAGCACATCCTTTTTCACCCTGTTAATCTCGGTCTTGGTAAGAGAGGAATTAAGGAAATGAGCTACATCATCATCAGTACTGAAGTTCCTCATTGCATCCACCTGGTTCTTCATCAGCGCTATCAGCGGAGAAATGACAATAGCAGTACCTTTTTTCATAACTGCCGGCAATTGGTAGCAAAGCGATTTACCCCCTCCTGTCGGCATAAGTACAAAACTATCCCTCCCCTCAAGAACATTCTTTATAATAGACTCCTGATTACCTTTAAAGGTATCAAACCCAAAATATTTCTTTAGGTAATCATGTAAACTTTCATCATTAAGCATATCCATTCAAAATGATTAAACGGAAAACTGTAAACAAATGTTTATACAGGTATTATAAAGTTAATAAATTTCCTGATCAAACAACTGATTTTAATTTTTATTAATAAGTACTGAAGTTTAAATTTGAAAATAGTTTTTTCATTATCAAAGAATTTGATGTTGTTTTGCTAAAGAAGATTTATCATCTTTACAGGCTGATTTTAAAACATTTTTATTAAGGTTTGCATGGCTAAGATTTGGAATAAGGGGAAGAAGGGTGAAAAGGAAATGTCATTTCTGGAACATCTTGAAGAGTTAAGATGGCATATTATCAGGTCAATTCTGGCAGTTGTGATTTTTATGGTTGTCGCTTTTATTTTTAAGAACATCATTTTCAACACCATCATACTTGGGCCCAAAAGCCCTGGATTTATCACAAACAGGCTGCTTTGCCAACTGGGCGAATATCTGAATACCACTGCATTATGCATCAACACCAAGCCCCTGAACCTCATCAACATAAAGATGTCGGGCCAGCTTACTACACATATAACTGTATCTATGATAGCAGGTGTTATACTTGCATTTCCCGTTATACTCTGGGAGTTCTGGCAGTTCTTCAAGCCCGCACTTCGTCCCAATGAGGCCCGTTATGCCAGGGGTGCCGTATTTGCCGCCTCAATGCTTTTTTTTACGGGCGTACTCTTTGGTTACTTCATGCTTTCACCTCTGTCAATACACTTTCTCAGCACCTATGAAGTCAGTGAGGATGTTGTAAACCAAATCAATATCAGATCATATATAGGTACTCTGACTTCGATTTGCCTTGCTACAGGTCTCGTATTCGAGTTGCCGATTGTCACCTTCTTTCTTACAAAAATCGGTATTGTCACCCCTAAATTCATGAGAACTTACAGGAAGCACGCTATTGTCATCATATTTATTCTTTCAGCAATAATTACCCCCCCCGATGTTTTCTCCCAGACACTGGTTGCCATACCGTTGCTGCTCCTTTATGAAGTAAGTATAATGATCTCCGGAAACGTGATGAAACAGAAGGAAAAAGACCGTGAAGATTTTCTCAAGGACGATGACAGCAATACCGAAACGGTAACTTCATAATAGCTTCATGAAATTATATACTGAAAATCTGGTAAAAAAATACAGAAGCCGAACCGTTGTTGACCACGTTTCCGTTGAAGTTGAACAAGGTGAGATCGTTGGCTTGCTCGGGCCTAACGGAGCAGGAAAAACAACGACATTTTATATGATTGTTGGACTAATCAGACCAAGGGAAGGCAAGATTTTCCTGGATAATGAGGAGATAACCTCCCTTCCTGTTTACAAGCGTGCAAGAAGAGGTATAGGATATCTTGCACAGGAAGCTTCTGTATTCCGGAACTTGTCAGTCGAAGACAACATTCGTGCAGTACTCGAGATGTCAGGATTTCCCGTCGAGGAGCAGAAAGAAAGACTGGAGAATCTGCTTGGTGAATTCGGATTGCAGAAAATAAGAAAAAGCAAGGGGATCCAGCTCTCAGGCGGCGAAAGAAGACGTACGGAGATTGCAAGAGCCCTCGCACTTAAACCCAAATTCATCCTGCTGGATGAACCATTTGCCGGAGTTGACCCAATTGCCGTTGAAGATATTCAGGAAATTGTATCAAAACTCAGGGAGAAAAATATAGGTATCCTTATCACAGACCACAATGTTCATGAGACTCTTTCCATTACAGACAGGGCCTACCTGCTCTTTGAAGGAAGAATCCTGAAATCAGGTACTGCTATGCAACTGGCAGACGATGAGCATGTAAGAAAAGTCTATCTGGGAAAGAACTTTGAACTGCGCAAGTAATACAATCAATTTGATTTGATGATAATTTATTATACTTTTGCGGAAATTTTTCACCGCGGATGTGTCGTAATTGGTAGCCGAGCAAGACTTAGGATCTTGTGTCTTCGTGACGTGGGGGTTCGAGTCCCTTCATCCGCACAAATGTTTCAAACCGCCTGAAACAATTCAAAAATGAGTTTTGGCGGTTTTTAATTATGCTTTAAACAACTATAAAAATGAATATCACGAGAGAAAACATCGACGATCTGAATACGGTCTTGAAAATTGAGATCAAAAAACCCGACTACGAGGAAAAGGTTGAAAATGTATTGAAAGATTACAGGAAAAAAGCAAATATAAAAGGATTTCGTCCCGGCATGGTCCCGATTGGTCTTGTGAAAAAAATGTACGGACGGGCTGTGCGGATAGATGAGATAAATAAAGTCGTAACAGAAAATATACAAAAGTATATAGCCGACGAAAAACTCGAAATTCTTGGCGATCCGATTCCCGGAACAGATGACCAGGAGAATATAGATTTCGATAGCCAGGAAGATTTCAGATTTACCTTTGAGCTTGGGCTTTCTCCTGATGTAGAAGTAAAGCTCAGCAAAAAGAATAAGGCAAACAGGTATGAGATCACCATCGATGATAAAATGAGGACTGACTATCTCGAGAATTATACCAGACGCTTTGGTGAACTGAAAAGTGCAGAAACGACGGAAGATAAAGACGTAATAAAAGGCAGGCTCGAAGCTGTTGACGGCAATGGTGAACCTGTTCCAGGGGGTCCTTCAATAGACAGCACGCCTCTGAGCATCGATATCATTAAGGATAAAAAGATCAAGAAGATGTTCCTTGGAAAAGGGCTCAACGAAAGTATTGATTTTGACCTGAAAAAAGCATTCCCAAACGACAGTGAGATAGCCGGGCTGCTGCATATAAAAAAGGAAGAGGCAGAAGGAATTGAGGGGCTTTTCAGGTTTACCATAAATGAGATCAGCCGCTTTCATCCCGCAGAATTAGGTCCTGAACTCTATAACCGGATATTCGGAGAAGGTGTTGTAAACTCCCGGGAAGAATTCATGAAGAAACTTGAAGAAGAGATCACTGCAAACCTCAAAAAGGAGAGCGATTATAAACTGATGGTTGACATCAAATCCCTGTCACTTGAAAAAACAGAATTCCCGCTTCCTGAGGAGTTCCTC
Organism: uncultured Bacteroidales bacterium; assembly: GCA_963789465.1. Lineage (GTDB taxonomy): Bacteria > Bacteroidota > Bacteroidia > Bacteroidales > VadinHA17 > LD21. Next base: position 46,738 of record CAWBLL010000005.1, on the reverse strand, counting down.
AAGAAATGGCTGCTGAGAGTTAACGAGAACACAACTGAAGAGCAGATTGAAAAGGAATTCGACAGCTTCAGAAAAGACCTCAGATGGCAACTAATCCGGAATAAAATAGCCCGCGACAATGAGGTAAAAATCTCTGAGGAAGAGCTGTTGACGGAAGCGGCAAATGTTACCAGGTACCAGTTCCAGCAATACGGACTGTTCTATGCCACCGATGAGCAGATCAATAATTATGCAAAAGAGACTCTTAAACGTGAAGAAGATGCCAAGAGAATCGCGGATAAAATCCTTGAAGAGAAGGTAATACATATCTTGGAGGATATGGTGAAGCTTGAAGAAAAGAGCGTGACCATTGATGAATTCAATAAGCTCTTTGAATAGTACCTTGGTTTGAAGTAGAATATTTTATTTTATTATCTTTGTAAGTTAATTCTTAAAAGAAAAAATATGAACATCCTTGACGATTTTGGGAAATATGCCAGGAGTAAACACGGTATCAGCAGTCTGGGCCTGCATAAGTACTCATCTGTATATGGAAGTTATATATCACCTACAATAATTGAAGAGAGACAATTAAACGTAGCCTCGATGGACGTTTTTTCGCGTCTGATGATGGACAGGATAATCTTTCTTGGGTTACCTATAGATGATTACGTTGCAAATATAATACAGGCGCAGCTTCTGTACCTCGATTCGGCAGATCCCGCAAAAGACATCCAGATTTATTTCAATACCCCCGGCGGCTCAGTAAATGCCGGCCTTGGCATTTATGATACAATGCAGTACATATCAGCCGAAATTGCAACTATTTGCACGGGAATGGCAGCCTCCATGGGTGCCGTCTTGCTCACTGCAGGCAAAAAGGGCAAAAGATCAGCTCTCAAGCATTCCAGGATAATGATCCACCAGCCAATGGGTGGTGCTGAAGGACAAGCCTCTGATATTGAGATCACGGTTCGTGAAATAGTTAAACTCAAGAAGGAGTTATATGAGATCATAGCCCTTCATTCCGGAAATCCTGTTGAGAAGGTGGAAAAGGATTCTGACAGGGATTACTGGATGACCTCTCAGGAGGCCAAAGACTATGGTATGATCGACGAGATCCTTCAGAAAACACAAAAATAACAGGTTATGGATAAATGTTCATTTTGCGGCAGAACAAAGAAAGAGGCCAATATGCTTATTGCCGGCCTTGAAGGTTTTATATGCGATCACTGTATCGAGCAGGCCCACAGCATAATGAACGAAGAGCTCGGAAATAAGAAGAATATTAAATTTGATACAATAAATCTTCTTAAGCCTGCAGAAATCAAAGCATTTCTTGACCAGTATGTAATTGGACAGGAGATGGCCAAGAAGATCATATCCGTTGCTGTCTATAACCACTACAAGAGGCTCATGCAAAAACCAGATGCCGAGGATATTGAGATTGAGAAATCAAACATTATCCTGGTAGGTGAAACAGGAACCGGAAAAACTCTGCTGGCAAAGACTGTGGCTAAAATGCTGCATGTTCCATTCACAATTGTAGATGCCACAGTTCTTACTGAAGCCGGGTATGTCGGTGAAGATATTGAGAGCCTGCTCACAAGGCTGTTACAGAATGCGGATTATGATGTTAAAGCTGCCGAGAAAGGTATCGTATTCATCGACGAAATTGACAAAATTGCAAGGAAAGGCGACAACCCGTCAATAACCAGGGATGTTTCAGGAGAAGGCGTTCAGCAGGGACTTCTTAAGCTGCTTGAAGGATCAATTGTTAATGTGCCTCCACAGGGTGGCAGAAAGCATCCTGAACAAAAGATGATCCCCGTTGATACTAAGAATATCCTCTTTATCTGCGGAGGAGCTTTCGAAGGTATTGACAAAAAAATCGCCCAAAGGCTTAATACACAGATAGTCGGCTTCGGAGCTTCAAAAATAAGAGAGAAAGTGGACAGGGACAACCTTCTTCAATATGTGGCTCCGCAAGATCTCAGATCTTATGGACTTATCCCTGAGATCATCGGCAGGCTCCCTGTGCTGACCCATCTGAATCCTCTTGACCGGGAAGCACTCAGGGCAATCCTTACTGAACCCAAAAATGCACTTGTTAAGCAGTATCTTAAGCTCTTCAGAATGGATAATATAGAACTTACCTTTACGGAAGAGGTCCTCGACTATATAGTTGACAAGGCGGTTGAATTCAAGCTTGGCGCACGTGGCTTAAGATCCATATGCGAAGCGATAATGCTAGATGCAATGTATGAAATGCCATCCGTTGAAACCGACCAGCTTGAAATAAATGTCGACTATGCCAGCCATAGAGTGGAACATATAAATCTGAAGGTTCTTAAAGCATCATAAAAGGCTGTCGCAAAAGTAGTTATTTAGCCCAAAGCACGCAAAGTCCCAACATTGATTTTAATTCCGGTAGTTATTGTGACTTTGCAAACCCGCAGCCTGCCCCGGTTGAAGTATCGGGGTTTAATAGATTCTGACTTTTACGACAGCCTCAATAGTTTTCTGTTGAATTGATTACCTTGTCATTGTCCTGATCTTATGCCTCAGCAGAATTTCTTTCGATACTCCTCCCTTGGTTACCACCGCTATAGCATCGCAGTCTCCGGTACCATAGTCCACTTCAACATCTTCCTTCCCTTCCCTTTCGATTTTGACGTCGCCACTCACGATAAAGAAGCATGACCGTTTCCAGTGCAGGGCAGTAGTTATGGTATTCGTATAGCTTACACCCTCAAGTGTCGTACCTGTTGCAGTACCTGTTATGAAACATTCATCATCCCATATATTGTTCGTAAGAAGACCGGCAACCCATTCTCTCTGATGATCCGTTGACCTGGTGATAAAATTTCCATCAGGAAGGGTGAGCTTTCCGCCGGTAAGCCTCACTGAGAATACAAGATTCTGATTCTCATTGTAACCAGTATTTTCAATCACTTTGGTTCCTTCGACTTTAATACCATTGAAATAATAGTCCTCAAATGTGATCGTCTTCTTTGATCCTGGTTCAAGCCTTGGCCCTGTAACTTCTATTATGATCTTACCCGAACGTGTATTGTCATAAAACCCTGAACAGCCGGTTCCATAATCCACTGTAAGAGTCTTTGGCCAAACGCCCGGTTCAGGATTGGTAACCGTTATTGTGGGGCATGAATCCGTAACGACCAAAATGGATTTGGCAGAGGCTGCCTTGCCAAGCTGGTTAAGGATAATGTCTGCGTTGTCAGCCGTGCTGAAGACATCCTCAAATACGGCATCACTCACTGCATCATCGTCAGCTACATCTATGGCTGACTGATCGGTTGTGGTTGCATCTTTCTGACATGAAACAAATGAAAGTATCGATATGGATGCAATCATTAGATAAAATTTCGTTTTCATAAGCTAAATATTAATGAATAGTAAAGTTTAACTCTTCGTTAGATGAAAAGTCTGGCAAATGGTTTAATACACTTTCAAAAAATGAAGCATGAAAACTAAAATTGCGTGTCTCTGAATATTATAACCGATAATATTCCAGGGGAAGATAAAAAAGTCTAAACAACCCAATGGTCATTTCCTTTTTTTGTATATCGTGTATGTATACGGGATTTCGCTCTCTACGGTTGCAGGAAACTCCTCCTTAACCTCAGTCTCCCAGGTGCCCGGATCAATTGCCGGAAAAAATACATCAGCACTTGCCTTTTTATGCACATGGGTTATATATAGCTTGTCTGCCAGGGGCAGGAACTGCCTGTATATACTTCCTCCTCCGATAATGAAGATCTCTCTTTGCCTGTCACATTTTCTGAGAGCATCCCCGATGGAATATGCAGTTATGGCTCCCTCTACCTTCTCTTCAGGTACATCAGTCAGAACTATATTGATCCTGTCGGGAAGAGGCCTTCTCGGAAGTGATTCCCAGGTCCTCTTTCCCATGATTATTGTATTGCCCGTAGTGAGTCTCCTGAATCTCTTCAGGTCCTCAGGAATGCGCCATAATAGCTCATTGTCCCTCCCTATTCCCCAATCCTCTGAAACAGCTACGATAATTGAAATCATACTTTTATCTTTTTCCTTTTATCTTTTATCTTATACAGAGATATCTCCCTTAATGTTTGGATGAGCGATATATCCTGATAAGATAAAATCCTCATATCTGAACTTCAGTATATCATTCACCTCAGGGTTAAGTGTCATTGTAGGAAGCTTAAATGGTTCACGGGAAAGCTGAAGCCTGACCTGCTCGATATGGTTCAGATAGATATGTGTATCCCCCAGAGTGTGGATGAATTCCCCCGGCTTCAGGCCTGTTACCTGGGCGACCATATGTGTAAGCAGTGCGTAGGATGCAATATTGAAGGGTACTCCGAGGAAAATATCAGCGCTTCGCTGATACAACTGGCAGGAAAGCCTGCCATCCGCCACATAGAACTGGAACATGACGTGACAGGGAGGAAGAGCCATATTATCAATTTCTCCTGCATTCCAGGCGCTTACAATATGCCTGCGGGAATCTGGTGAATTTTTGATTGAATTTATAACATTAAGGAGCTGGTCGATTTTTCTGCCGCCTTCTGCTGGCCATGATCTCCACTGGTACCCGTAAATATGTCCGAGGTCACCGTTCTCATCAGCCCATTCGTTCCAGATCTTTACCCCGTTATCGTTAAGGTACTTTACATTGGTATCCCCTGCTATAAACCATAATAATTCATGGATTATGGATTTCAGATGCAACTTCTTGGTTGTCACCACTGGAAATCCTTCCCTTAGATCGAACCTCATCTGATATCCGAATACGCTTATGGTACCCGTGCCTGTCCTGTCTGACTTTTTAATGCCGTTTTTCAGTACATGATCGAGCAAATCGAGGTATTGCTTCATAAAACTGATATTAAGTTTTACATTGGTACTATTCTGGCTGCCCAACCGCCACCAGGGGCCAGGTGAATTTTCACTTTTTCAGTCGGTTTGACATTTACGCTGTAGTGCTTATAGTCACTTGCATATCTGTCAGCATTAATTCCATCCTGGAAAACTTCCATTCTATACTGGCCAGCCGGAAGAAAAGAAAGGTCAACATCCATGTCGCGGCTCGTCCAGTCAGTCAGTGCGCCAATAAACCATTCCTTCCCCGAACGTCTTGCCAGGAGCAGGTAATCACCGACTTTTGCATCCATTACTTTTATGTCATCCCATACAACGGGAATATTTACAATGAAATTTGTCGTTTCCTGCTCTTTCATATAGTTTGATGGGGAATCAGAAAGCATCTGCAGAGGGCTTTCATAGATCACATATAAAGCCACCTGATGCGCCCTGGTACCCTGGCTCTGGGGACGTGTGAAATCAGGACTAAAATTGACGCTGTCCATATTTACCATTGCTCCGGGCGTATAATCCATCGGACCTGCCACCATCCTTGTAAATGGAATAGTCAAATCATGGTCAGGACTGATATCCCGGCTCCATTTCTCATTTTCCATTCCCTTGACACCTTCACGTGTAATGGCATTCGGCCATGTACGGCCCATGCCGTCGGGCTTATAGGCCCCATGAAAATCTATAAGCAGATGGTGCCCGGCTGTTTTTTTCATGGCTTCCAGGTAAAAATCGACTGCCTTTTGATCATCCCTCTGCATAAAATCTACCTTCACACCCTTTACACCCCATTTTTCATAAAGATCAAGTGCTTCATCCATTTTATCCCAGAAGGATTTCCATACAACCCATAATATCACTCCGACATTTTTTTCAGCGGCATACCTGCAGAGTTCCTGCACATCAATCCCGGGCACTTCCTCAAGCACATTGCCAAGTTTATACCATCCCTCGTCGAGAATAATATATTCAATCCCATTCTTTGAGGCAAAATCAATATAATATTTGTATGTACTATTATTTATTCCCGCCCTGAAATCAACGCCATAAATATTGTTTGCATTCCACCAGTCCCATGCTACCTTTCCGGGTTTGATCCACTTTGTGTCGGCAATCTGGTTCGGAGCGGCAAGCCTGTACACGAGATCGTTCTCAATAAGTCCTGCATCAGTACCGGATATAACAAAAACTCTCCAGGGGAATAACCTGGTTCCGCTTGTTTTTGCAATATAGTCTTCCCTTGAAGTTACCAAAAGGTTCCTGTCGGTTTCCAGCTTTTCACTCTTCGGGTAATGAGGCCAGACGGCCGATAACCTGCCTGATCCTCCGCCATGAATCCACATCCCGGGGTAGTCCTCGATATCCGATTCCGTAATCAGAATATCTGTCCCGTTCACCTGAAAAAGGGCAGGGAGGCTCGCAAGGTGTTTATCACCGATAGTATCCAGATCGGAATAGATAAATGTCCTCTCATTGTGCGACATAAAACTTTCTTCAAGCGGATACCAGGCATGAGACCCGGCAGGAAATGCCAGCTCGGAAATTTCATTACTGACAGTCAGATTCCCTTTCAGATAGGTCTGAAACCGGTAAGCCACACCGTCATTATAAGCCCTGAATTCGATTGAAAAGCCTGACTTGAAATACAAGGTCAGGATATTACAGTTATCCATGATCTCCGATCTCTTGTATGGCACTACCGGATATATGATATCATGAAGCTGATTTACAGAGGCTTTGGCTACCTTTTCATCTTTGCCCAGTACTTGTCCCCCGGCCAGAACCATTGCTATCCTGGAGGAACTTAAAATCTCGTTACCATCGTATGTAACCTTCCAGCTTATTTCGCTCGCCGCATTAATGGCAATCCCCGTCTTTCCATCAGGAGAATTAACTTTGTATTCCCTTGAATATGAATACCCTGCTGGTAACAGAAGCAGAATTACCAGAAAAAAACTTCTTGTCATAGTAAATTATTTATAAATTATTTATATATCCCTGTGCAGGAGACATTAACCCTTTTTCCTGTTTCTTTTCTCAATCTCATCCCTTATTGAAGCAGCCTTTTCATAGTCCTCCGTTTTTACCGCTTCATCGATCATTTTAAAGAGCTCCTCATCTGAATATGAACTGTACTTTGAACTGTCTGCTTCAAAGATACTGTCCGGATCAGTGGAGTTGGCTATTTCACCTTCATTGGGGCTGAGTGTAATTCCTGCTTTATCAAGGATCTCTTCGGTAATATAAATCGGACAGCTGAATCTCAACGCAATCGCGACAGCGTCGGATGTTCTGCTGTCAATGGAATATGTTTTTTCACTGTTGCTGCAGACAAGTTTCGAGAAGAAGACCCCCTCTTCCAGCTTGTAAATCATCACTTCAGTTATTGATATATTAAACTCATCTGCAAATTTCTTGAACAGATCATGTGTTAAAGGACGGGGAGGGTCGAGATTCTCAAGTTTGATAACAATCGCCTGAGCTTCAAATCCCCCTATAATTATGGGTATCCTTCTCTCCCCCTTTTCTTCAACAAGGATCAAAGCATAGGCACCAGACTGAGTCTGGCTGTATGAAATGCCCATCACTTTAAGCTTAACTCTCTTCATATAAATATTTTACGCACCCTACAGATAATCATGGAACAAATGCATACAACAAATATATAGATTATCAAAGTAACACTAAGTCTACTATTTTCTTTTTTTTCAACACTATCGCTGCAAATGATCCAACAATTCATTGTTTTACTGCTAAAAGCAAGAACCTTTGATTTCCCATAGCCAATGATTAGTACAGATCAACAAAAAAAACGGATTATTGATTTGTAAATAATCTAATTTGTATATCTTTGCAGTCCGAAATTAGATAAATCCGCAGGGGCAACTGAAGTTGCACGATCATAAGATCGGGCACGCCTCACGGAAAAACGTAAAAAATTAAGAAGATGTACGCAATCGTAGAAATTGCAGGTCAGCAGTTTAGGGTAGAGGCAGGAAAAAAGATCTTTGTTCACAGGCTTGAGGCTGTAGAGGGTAAAGAGTTAGAATTTGATCAGGTTCTTTTAATTGATGAGGATGAAAAAATTACCATTGGTGAGCCCACTATAGTTGGTGCAGTGGTTGCAGGCAAGGTAATTGACCATGTCAGGGGAGACAAGGTAATTGTTTTCAAGAAGAAGAGAAAAAAAGGATACAGGATTAAAAACGGACACCGTCAGAACTTCACCCAGGTTGAGATTGTAAGCATCAATGGAAAAGGTTCCGTAAAAGCGGCTGCACCTAAAAAGGAAGAGGTAATGGTCTCAGAGACAACTGTTGCTGAAGAACCTGTAAAAGTTAAAAAGCCGGCAGCTAAAAAACCCGCTGCAGCCAAAGAAAAAGCTACGGAAAAAAAGGCTGCGAAGAAACCGGCAGAAAAGAAGCCGGCAGCTAAAAAAACTCCAAAAGCAAAAGAATAATCATCAGAAGTTAAAGCATTTAAAAAGAAAATATTATGGCACACAAGAAAGGGGCTGGCAGTTCACGCAACGGACGCGATTCTCAGAGCAAAAGACTGGGGGTAAAACTGTTTGGCGGCCAGATAGCCAAAGCAGGCAGCATCATTGTTCGCCAGAGAGGTACAAAACATAATCCGGGTCTGAATGTCGGACTTGGAAGAGATCATACTCTTTTTGCGCTAATTGACGGGGAAGTCGAGTTCAGGAGAAAAGGTGACAACAAATCCTATGTCTCTGTGAAGGAACCGAAACAATCATGATCGTTTATAGCTTATTCAAAGTACGGTACAATTATTAAATAGCCCCGGCCGGGCGATTAATAATTCAGGTATAATAAAAAATCTGCTCCCGAAATTCTTTTCTTCTACTGAAAAGAATTGTCGGGAGTTTTTATAATTTTACGTTTGGCTTTAAACAGCCCTTTTTTATTTAAAACTCACTGAATATGCTAACAATTAATCTTATCAGGGAAAAGAAAGATTTTGTCATCGAAAGGCTTAAGATAAAAAACTTTAAAGCTGAAGAGACGGTTAACAGGATACTTGCCCTGGATGCCTCCCGCCGCGACATTCAGTCAAAAACTGATTTCCTGCAAAGTGAGATGAACCGGATCTCAAGGGAGATCGGTACGCTTTTAAAGAATGGCAAAAAAAACGAAGCCGAAGCAGCAAAGGAAAAAACTTATACCCTCAAGGAGGAGATAAAATCTCTTTCCGATGAACTGATACCGATCGACAATGATCTGAGGAATGAGATAATTTCTCTCCCCAACCTTCCGCATGAATCCGTTGCTCCGGGCCACAGTGCCGAGGATAATGTGAATGTAAGGGAGGGTGGAGTTATGCCATCTTTACCTGAATCGGCCCTGCCTCACTGGGATCTGATCAAAAAATATGACATCATTGATTTCGATCTGGGAATAAAACTTACAGGCGCCGGCTTTCCTGTCTATCTGGGCAAGGGAGCAAAGCTTGAAAGATCGCTTATCAACTTCTTCCTCGATGAAGGCTCCAAAGCAGGGTACAGGGAGGTTATGCCACCCATAATGGTCAATGAGGATTCGGGTTTTGGCACAGGACAGCTGCCCGATAAGGAAGGCCAGATGTATCATTCCACCCTTGACAATTTTTATATGATACCGACAGCTGAAGTGCCGGTAACGAATATCTACAGGGATGTGATTCTAAGTGCCGATATTCTTCCTGTGAGAAACATCGCTTATACTCCTTGTTTCAGAAGGGAGGCCGGCTCCTGGGGTGCACATGTCAGAGGTCTTAACCGTCTCCACCAATTTGATAAGGTTGAAATAGTGCAGATTGCACATCCCGACCATTCCTATAAATCACTCGATGATATGGTTAGTCATGTGGAAAGCCTGATCAAAAAACTTGAATTGCCATACCGTATTCTCAGACTTTGCGGTGGAGACATGTCATTCACTTCGGCTCTTACATACGATTTTGAAGTCTGGTCAGCTGCTCAGAAGCGCTGGCTGGAGGTTAGTTCGGTATCTAACTTTGAATCATTTCAGGCCAACCGTCTTAAATGCAGGTTTAAGGAAAAGGGTGACAAACAGGCCCGTCTTGCTCACACTCTTAACGGAAGTGCCCTGGCCCTTCCAAGAATTGTAGCAGCCATCCTTGAGAATAATCAGAGTGACTCCGGAATTATGGTACCAAAGGTATTGGTCCCATACACGGGTTTTGAGACGATTGACTAAGCCCATGGGGCTAAAAAAAAGAAAATGAATAAAACCCGACAATCATATATCTATGCCGGGTTGGCAATATTATTCTGGTCAACTGTTCCTACAGCTTTCAAAATAGGCCTTGGCCAACTGGCTGTTCTGCCGATGCTGACAATTGCAGCAATAACATCTGCCCTGGCTTTGTTTGTCATTGTGGCAGTTTCCCGGAAAACCCGTCTTATACTCCGGTGCAGTGCCAAAGATCTGGCGGGTTCAGCCATACTGGCCTTTATAAACCCTTTTCTGTATTACCTTATCCTCCTTAAGGCTTACACCCTGCTGCCAGCACAGGTTGCACAACCACTGAACATGATATGGCCAATAATCCTGGTCTTTCTTTCCGTGCCACTACTCGGTCAGAAAATAGAACGGAAAAGCTTCATAGCACTATTTATAAGCTTTGCCGGCGTATATCTCATATCTTCTCAGGGAAATCCCTTCCGCTTTGGCGGGTCCAACCTCACCGGCGTTCTGCTTGCTACCGGAAGTTCATTCTTCTGGGCATTCTACTTTATCCTTAATATGAGAGACAAGAGGGACGAATCCGTGAAACTTTTTCTGAATTTTCTGTTTGGCTCCATCTACCTCCTGACGGCATTGACCATTACCGGCGGCTGGCATGCTGTAATAAGCATCAGGGGCACTCTTGGATCAGTTTATATCGGGCTGTTTGAAATGGGTATAACTTTCTTCCTGTGGCTAAAAGCCCTTAGCCTGGCTACTACAACAGACAAAATAAGCAACCTTGTGTATTTTGCTCCGTTTATTTCTCTTGTCTTCATAAACTTTTTCCTGAATGAACACGTTTATTATACTACTCCTGCCGGATTGCTCCTTATTACAGGCGGAATTTTAATACAGAACAGGAAATCCGTCAGGATATAAATAACTAACTTTGTCCACTAATAATTTAATACAATTGTAAAAATGAACTCCTCCAGACTTTTTTTAGTAGTTATAATGTCCTTATCTCTTTTGGCATCGTGCAAAAAGGATAACGTTACACCTTCCACTTCAGACCTTACTCCGGCAATGGCACGGGACTCTCTGTATTATATTATGAAAGACTGGTATTACTGGAATGATGTAATGCCTGATATTAATAAGGATGATTATGCTGACCCCTATCTGCTTATGGATGCCATGAGATACAAAACGCTCGACAGGTGGAGCTTTGTTGCCGATTACGATCAGTTTATGGCTGAAATGCAGGGTTCATTCGTCGGACATGGGTTCAGGATTGGTCTCGATGAAGCGAATAATGCACGCATTGTACTCATTTACGCCGGGTCGCCGCTTTATGCAGAGGGCGTGCGCAGGGGATGGATTGTCAAGAAGATAAACGATACCGATGTTGCTCCCGTAATTTTGGCTCAGGACGAAACCGCATATACCAACCTTATCGGTCCGGGTGAAGCAGGAGTGACAAATAAATTCCTCTTTCAGAAGCCTGATGGCACTGAAGAGACAATTATCTCGACAAAATCATCCTTTATCCTTAATTCCGTGATTCTCTACGATACACTGCATCTCTCGACGGGAGTAGCAGGTCATCTCGTATTTGACTCATTCATAGCTCCCTCCGAGAATGAGCTGGCCACAGCATTTGCTTACTTTAATGCCAATGGGGTCACTGATCTGATACTTGATCTGAGATACAATTCAGGAGGTTATCTTTATATCGCACAAGAGCTCGCAAGCTATATTGCAGGCAATGCATCCGCCGGAAGTAATTTTATCAAGCTTATCTATAATTCTCTGCACCAGGATAGTAACGTTTCATTCCCGCTTCTGTCAACACCATATCCGCTCTCCCTTTCCAGGATAATAGTGATAACCACACGGGAAACCGCGTCTGCAAGTGAGGTTGTAATGAATGGCCTGAAACCTTACATGAGTGTTGTTAGTATTGGCGACACTACAAACGGTAAGCCTGTCGGTATGAATGGCGGGGATATTGGGAAAAAATATTTTATAGCACCCGTTACATTCAAAGATGTGAACAAGAATGACGAGGGCGATTTTTATAATGGGATTGCCCCGGAAGCTTTAGTTTTCGACGATATCTCACATAATTTCAACGACCGTAATGAACTTTGCCTGAAGGCTGCCATAAGCTACCTTGAGACCGGTTCAATACCCACAGGTAAGTCAGCATCTGAATTTAAAAGGCTTCCTCAGTTTGCCGAAAAACATTCATGGCTTAATAATGCTTTCCTGATCAATAATAAATTGCGCTGAAAAATCAACAAGGCTATTGAAGGTACAAGCAAAAGAGAGAATAATCCTCGGAATCGATCCCGGTACAAGGATGACCGGCTATGGTGTGATAAGAACTGTTGGGACAGTGCCCGAACTAATAGCTATCGGGGCTGTCGATCTTTCAAAATTTGATGATCATTACCTTATAATTAAGCATATCTTCGAAAGGACAATCGGAATAATCGATGAGTATCATCCTGATGAGCTCGCCATCGAGGCCCCTTTCTACGGCAAGAACGTGCAGTCGATGCTCAAGCTGGGAAGAGCACAGGGAGCAGCAATCTCAGCTGCCCTAACACGCTCCCTGCCGATATTTGAATATGCACCCAGAAAAATCAAGATGTCGATAACCGGACAGGGAGCGGCTTCAAAGGAGCAAGTTGCATCAATGCTTATGAACATTCTTAAGTTTAAGCTGACTGATATCAAGCTGGATGCCACCGACGGCCTTGCCGCTGCGCTCTGTCATTTCTATCAGACCAATAATCCTTCCAGTGAAAAACCCTATAACAGCTGGAAGGATTATCTGAACAAGAATCCAAAAAGGGTGAACAGGAAATGATCCAATCATACAACTGCACACCCTATGGCTATTACACTTACTTTTACATCCTCAACTTTTAAAAATTCATTTATACAAGACTCAATCGTAGAACCTGTGGTTATAACATCATCCACCAGCAGGATGTGTTTTCCCTTTATGGCCTCTGCGTCTGCAACCATGAAGATTCCTTCTACATTTGTCCACCTGTCATACCGTGATCTCTTTGTCTGGGTGGCAGACATTACAGTTCTGACCAATACTCCTGTAGAAACAGGCAATCCTGCAATATCCGCGATACCTTCCGAGATGCATTCGCTCTGATTAAAGCCGCGCATACGCTTTTTGGAGGGATGAAGAGGTACCGGAATTATCAGGTCAATATCCCTGGTGAATCCTGAAGATGTCAGGGACAAAGCATAGATCCTCCCCAACTCGTATCCTATTTCCCTGACACCTGTATATTTAAGTTTGTGAATCAGGTTCCTGATACGACTGCCCCTGCCATAGAATGAGAATGCTGCAGCCTTTTCAACAGGACATCTTCCCCAAAAAAGCTGCTCTACAGGATTCTCGCGTTGAAGGTGAAAATTTGTCCTGGGAATTGATACATAGCATTCAGTGCATATAAGGCTCTCATTTCTCATTAAATGATTTCCACAGCCATAACAAAGCCTTGGAAAGAGAAGACTGATAAAATCATCCCATAAATCGTACAGCCAATTCATGCAGCGGGCAGAATTATGCTATAAAGTTAAAAAATATTATTATGACCTAAAGAATTATGAAGCTGCTTATTTTTGCTGCAATCTCCCTGAACTCTTCGGGAGAGAATTTTAGCTTCGGATTTTTGAAATTGACATCTTCCATTGAATTCATAGGGACCAGGTGGATATGAGCATGCGGGACCTCAAGGCCGAGTACGGCAATACCTATCCTGTTACACGGAATGGCCTTTTGAATTGCCACGGCAACTTTCTTTGAAAACAGGATCAGTCCTGCAAGCTGATCATCATCAAGATCAAAAAGATAATCCGTCTCCTTTTTAGGGACAGCCAGAGTATGCCCTGCCATAAGAGGATTTATATCGAGAAAGGCAAAGTAATTGTCATCCTCAGCAATTTTATAGCACGGTATTTCACCATTTATAATCCTTGTGAAAATTGTTGCCATGACGACCTAAGATGTAGTAATTAAAGTGAAATAGATATTATCTCGAATGGTATAGTACCTGATGGTACCTTAATATGAACTATGTCTCCTACCTTTTTGCCTATTAAACCCTGGGCAATAGGAGAACTGACAGCTATCTTGCCAAGCTTGAAATTAGCTTCACTTTCAGGTACCAGCTGATATTCCTTTACAGTGTTGCTTGACTGATTCCTTATCTTAACCCGGTGAAGGATACGTACTGATGAAATATCAATTTTCGTTTCATCAATGACCCTCGACCGGGCTACTAAATCCTGGAGCTTTGATATTTTCATTTCAAGCATCCCCTGAGCCTCCTTTGCAGCAGCATACTCAGCATTCTCCGACAGATCACCTTTATCTCTTGCTTCTGCTATCTGCTTTGATATCAAAGGCCTCTCAATATTTCTTAAAAGGTCGAGTTCCTCCTTTAGCTTCTGTAGGCCTTCCTCAGTCACATAAGTAATTTCTGACATCTTACTCTCTTATTATTAAAAAATAAGAAGAATTCCGGTTTTGCCGGAACTCTTCAACAACAAATATAATCAATTTATTTATTAAATCACAAAAAAATCAAGCTAATAAGTGTTTCTCAAGTATTTAAAAATCAGGAGATGACCTTATTTATACTTTTTTCCCGCTTTCTTCGAGTTTGCCTTAACCTGTTTCTTTTTTTCTTTCTCCTTAAGAACGGCATCCTTTTCGTTCTGCTTCATACGCAACTGTACTTCAGGTGATTGAATATCATATGTTCTTTTTTTCGACTTTTTTATTGATTGGCCATACTCTTTTTTAAGGCGTTTTTCATTCTTTTCCTGTTTTCGTTTAGCTTTATGAACAGATCTGGGCTCCTTAATTTTTATCTTTCGCGAATTCCCGACAGTCTTGCCAAATAATGATTTCTCAGGATTTTTTGATTTTGAATTAAACGACCTCTGAGCATTGCCAGACTCAGCCGCAAAGATCACCAAGGATATAAGCAGCAGATATTTTCCGAGGTATAAGTAATTCATATTCAGTTCTTACAATAATTAATTAATCATAACGTTAAAATCGGATGGTATTATTAATTTTGCAACTTAATTCAATTCCTGTGAAATCGTTATCAAAAATAGGTTTTTTTTTATTTTTAATTGCATCAGCCCTGTCACTTGTGTCATGTTCCAAAGCAAAAAACGACGTGATTCCTGATGTATATGTGAACTTCACACTTGATCTCTATGACCCTGAATTTGTAAACCTCGCTGCAATCGGATCCGATACGGTAAATGCAAAAACCAATAACTGGGGTAGTGCGGCTGCAGGATTCGACGGCAATGGTATCATTATTTATAATGGAGGAGATGCCTTTTATGCTTTTGACCGCACCTGTCCGTACGATTATGATGCCAATGGACTGAGCATCAAGGTTAAAATTGATTTTACCATAGCTACCTGTCCGCTTTGTGGAACCGTATACTCTCTTTCTGCTTCAGGAACGCCGGCATCAGGAATAGGTAGATATCCACTGAAAAATTACCAGACCAGTTTTGACGGCAGATTTGTCAGAGTCTGGAATAAGTAATTAATCCAACTCACCCCATACCGGGATGAGACTAGTACCTGTAGTGATCCGGCTTATAAGGACCAGCGGCAGACACTCCAATATAGTCTGCCTGATCCTTTGTGAGTTTCGTGAGTTTTGCTCCCAGCTGGTCAAGATGCAATCTGGCAACCTCTTCGTCAAGATCCTTGGAAAGCCTGTAGACACCTATTTTATAATTTTTCACCCAGAGGTCGATCTGTGCAAGTGTCTGATTGCTGAAGGAATTACTCATCACGAAGGAGGGATGTCCTGTAGCGCAACCCAGATTTACCAGCCTCCCTTCAGCCAGGATAAAGATCGAACGGCCGTCGGGAAAAAGATATTTATCGACTTGAGGCTTTATATTAATCTTTTTTACCTTTTCAAGGCTGTTCAGGTCATCAACCTGTATCTCGTTGTCGAAATGGCCAATATTGCAGACTATTGCCTGGTCTCTCATCTTCAGCATATGATCGGCTGTAATGATATCCTTGTTGCCGGTAGCAGTTACAAAAATATTTCCTTCAGCAAGGGAATCTTCAACGGTTTTCACCTCAAAACCTTCCATCAATGCCTGGAGGGCACAGATAGGATCTATTTCAGTAATTATGACCCTGGCCCCGTACGATTTCATTGAACGGGCACAGCCTTTTCCAACATCACCATATCCACATACTACCACCACTTTGCCTGCAATCATTACATCGGTGGCCCTTTTAATCCCATCGGCAAGAGATTCCCGGCAACCGTAAAGATTATCGAATTTTGATTTGGTCACGGAATCATTTACATTTATTGCAGGGGCCAGCAATTCGCCATTTTCCATCATTTGGTAAAGCCTGTGAACCCCAGTGGTGGTCTCTTCGGAAATACCCTTAAGCTCGCTTACGGTGCGATGCCATTTTTCAGGCTCTGTGGCAAGGATATCTTTCAGAGTGGCCAGGATAATAGCCTCTTCCCTGTTGGAAGGTTGCTTGTCAAGGATCTCCGGAGCCTTTTCAGCTCTGTATCCGAGGTGCACCATAAGGGAAGCATCACCACCATCGTCGACAATCAGATTAGGCCCTTTCCCCCCCGGGAACGACAGCGCCTGAACTGTGCACCACCAGTATTCCTCGAGGGTTTCTCCCTTCCATGCAAATACGGGAACACCAGTAACTGCTATTGCTGCAGCTGCATGATCCTGGGTTGAGAATATATTGCAACTTGCCCATCTGACATCGGCGCCAAGCTCAACAAGCGTCTCTATTAGTACTGCAGTCTGAATGGTCATATGCAGGGATCCTGTGATACGGGCTCCTTTCAATGGCTTTGCTGCAGAATACTTTTTTCTTATAGCCAGTAATCCCGGCATCTCCTTTTCTGCTATCTCAATCTCTTTTCTTCCAAAATCCGAAAGGGATAAGTCTCTTACCTTATATTTCAAGTTATTAACTGCTGAAGTCATAATTTAAATGTTTTTGAAGCTGCAAAGTTAATAAAAACTATTTGCATATTTCATGAGAGGAGACGGATGGTAGATTGTTTATCAAGCTCCATCTGGTCGGCAAGTTTTTTTATACTGTCAAATTTTAGCTCATCACGGAGCCTTTTCCTGAAAACCACGGATATGGCTTTGCCGTATATGTCTCCGTTAAAATTTATGATATGTACTTCTATACTCCTGAATTCTGAATCATTGTTCACCGTAGGATTTGATCCGATGCTGAGCATACCTTTATAAATATTGTCACCGAGTTGGACTTCAACGGCATAAACTCCATTCTTGGGTATCAGCTTATGCGGATCGCCCGGGCTGATATTCGCGGTTGGAAAACCAATTGACCGTCCAATCCGGCGGCCATCAACTACTTTTCCGCTGACTGAATAAGGATATCCAAGCTGCTCATTTGCTTTCTCCAACATACCATTCAGCAGGGCCTCGCGAACAGAGGATGAACTTACAGCGTCCCCGCCGGCATGAAAACCTTTGACACGTTCTACCTTGAAATCAAGCGATTCCGTACATCGTTTTACGGTATTAAAGTCTCCTTCACCCCTTCTTCCGAAGTGGTGATTATAACCTATAATCAGATGCCTGGTTCCTATCTTTTCAACGAGTACCTGCTTCACAAAATCGCATGCAGCGATCCTGCTGAATTCCCTGTTAAACTCAATGATAATCAAATGATCTACCTGCGCCTTTTCAAGTAGAACAATCTTTTCATCCATTGTGGTAAGGAATGTAAGCGCTGAACTATCCTTGTCAAGAACTATTCTCGGATGAGGATGGAAAGTAATTACAACTGACTCTCCACCTTCCTTCTCTGCACATGAAACCAGACGACCCAGAAGAACTTTGTGACCCAGGTGCACGCCATCAAATATACCCAGTGTAACCACGGGATTTGCCAGCTCAATATTTTCATATCCTCTGTGAATCTGCATAAAACAGGAATCTGTCTGCAAAATTAACAAAGCAGGTGAAAGTCAAACAATAAAATGATTTTGTTTTTGTACTTTTATGATAATAAAATTCATACTCAAAATGTTATGAATCCTGCCGGTTTCTATGTTTCCGACCCCTGGTTGGAACCTTTTGTGCCTGTCATCGACAAGCGGATAGGAAAATGTCTTCTGAAAGAGAAACAGCTTACCGGGGATAATCATCTTATTGATTTTGCTCTCGGGCATCATTTTTATGGCCTGCACAGGAACAACGACTGCTGGGTCTTCAGGGAATGGGCCCCTAATGCAACTGCTATCATAATTGTCGGTGAATTTTCAGGATGGAAGGAAAAGGAAGAATTCTCCATGAAAAGGATAAATCAGTATGGTGACTGGGAAATCATACTTCCACATGAGGCACTGAAACACGGAAATCTTTATAAGCTATCTATCCACTGGGCATCCGGACAGGGTGAGCGGATACCATCGTATGCCAACCGGCTTGTCCAGGATGACCAAACAAAAATTTTCAGCGCTCAGGTCTGGAATCCTGATGAAGAGTATAAATGGAAAATTAAAGATTTTGTTGTACCTGATACTGCACCCGTAATTTATGAAGCTCACATCGGTATGGCTACTTCGGCCCTTAAAGTAGGGTCCTACAGTGAATTTACCAGGGATGTCATTCCTGTAGTCATCAAAGCCGGATACAATACGATTCAGCTAATGGCAATACAGGAACATCCTTTTTATGGTTCATTCGGATACCATGTTTCAAGCTTTTTTGCTGCTTCCTCAAGATACGGAACACCTGAAGATCTTAAGGAGCTGATAGATACGGCCCACATATCAGGATTAAGTGTCATTATGGACCTGGTGCACTCCCACTCTGTCAGAAATGTAAATGAGGGGCTGGGCCTCTTCGATGGCTCCCCCGATCAGTATTTCCATACCGGCAACCGGAGATTTCATGTTGCATGGGACTCTTTATGCTTTGATTACGGGAAGGACAGCGTGATCCACTTTCTGCTCTCCAACTGCAGCTACTGGCTTGAAGAATATAAGTTTGACGGGTTCAGGTTTGACGGTATAACAAGCATGATATACTACGATCATGGCCTCGAAAAGAGTTTTACATCCTACTACGATTATTTCGACGGCAACCAGGATGAGGATGCTCTTACCTATCTTTTCCTCGCCAACAAGCTGATACATCAGATAAGGCCCCGAGCCATGACCGTGGCAGAAGAAATGAGCGGAATGCCCGGAATTGCTGCGCCAGTCGCGCAAAAGGGCTATGGATTCAATTTCAGGCTCTCAATGGGAGTTCCGGATCTCTGGATCAAACTGGTTAAAGAGACGATGGATGAAAACTGGGATATGGGCAAACTTATGTATGAACTGACACAACACCGTCCAGAAGAGAAGATTATATCATACTGCGAGTCGCACGACCAGGCTCTTGTTGGCGACAAGACTTTAATTTTCAGGATGATAGATGCCGAGATGTACACTGGAATGAATAAAACCTATCATAGCTTCACCATTGACAGGGGTATCGCCCTTCATAAGATGATTAGGCTGATTACTTTCGGAACATCTGGTGGCGGCTATCTGAATTTTATGGGTAACGAATTTGGCCATCCTGAATGGATCGATTTTCCCAGGGAAGGGAACAACTGGAGCTTTAAATATGCACGCCGCCAATGGAACCTCGCTGACAATAAAGATCTTAAATACTTCGATCTGGCGAATTTCGACAGGAAAATGATTAAACTCCATCATGACTTCAAGATCCTCGACAGCCCAGCAAACAGGATATATGAAAACAATGGGGATAAGGTTGTCGCATTTACCAGGGGAGATTACCTGTTTGTCTTCAACTTTAATCCATCACAATCTTTTACTGATTATGGCATCCCGGTCCAGGGAAAATTCAGTATTGTGCTCGACACTGATGACCCTGATTTTGGAGGATTCGACAGAATCGACAGGAATTCGCTTTATCTCTCCATAAGAAAAGCCGAAAGGGGCATAATAAATGCCCCCGTTTATCTATATCTTTATCTGCCTTCCAGAACAGCCCTTGTATTTAAGAAAGAACCTATCCGGAAAGCTACCGATATTTAATCTATCCATCTCAGCAGGTAAAAGTCCTGCCTGTGCGGAAGGTCTTTATGCTTCGGATAAATGCGTATTCCATAGAAGAAGGAACCGGCCTTTTCCGGAACCAGATGTGCACGGTAAAGACATTTCCCGTTTTTACAGCTTACAGGTTTAAGCTCTTCACTCGCTACAAACCTGTGTTCTCCCTGCTTATTCATTTTTGTGATAATGAATTCTACTCCGACATTCTCGCGTGGAATTTTATTAACGTTCAGGGCAATCTCTGAAGCATAATCCTGACCGGACCGGTAAACATTATCTTTAGACTTCTCGAAGCTATAGTTAAGCACTTCAATATTATCCCACTCTTCCCGCATCGACTTCTTCCAAGCCGCCAGTTCTTTAGCTTTTTCAAAATTGTTTTCCGTAAGGTATTTGTGACGGGGTGAAAGCTTTGTATAATATTTTTCATAATAGTCATCAAGCATTCTTTTCATGGTAAATTCAGGTGCAACCTTAACCATTGTATTCTTGATATAGCTTATCCATTCCACAGGGATTCCCTTTTCATTGTAAGAATAATAGGCAGGTACTATTTCATATTCCAGCATATTGTAAATAGTTTCCGCATCCACGTCATCCTGAAGGTCCTGATCCTCATATATTCTCTTTTTCGGCAATGCCCATCCTGCGTATGCCCGGTAGCCTTCCACCCACCATCCGTCAAGGACGCTGAAATGAAGAGTACCATTCATGGCTGCTTTTTCACCACTTGTACCTGAAGCTTCAAGAGGCCTGGTAGGTGTATTAAGCCAGATATCAACTCCCCTGACAAGGTGTTTGGCAAGCTCTATGTCGTAATTCTCTATAAATATTATTTTCCCTGCAAACCTGGGCATCTGGGAAATCTCAAAGACTCTCTTTATAAGGTCCTGCCCGCCGCCATCGTTAGGATGAGCTTTACCTGCATAGATAAACTGAACGGGCCTCTCAGGATTACTGATAATTTTATCAAGCCTGTCGATATCCTTGAAGAGCAGACTGGCACGCTTATATGTTGCAAATCGCCTGGCGAATCCAATAGTAAGTGTTTTTTCATTCAGATGGTTGCTTACGCTGAGAAGCCTGCGCGGGCTTACATGCTTATCCATCATCTCGCCCTGAATACGTTTTCTGATATTTGAAAAAAGCATACTCTTCAGATGCGTCTTAATATCATAAATCTTTGCATCATCAAGACTATAAAGCTTTTCCCACAAAGTCCTGTCAGTCTGGTCAAAATTGATATCCCCCGTTAGCTGCTGGTATACCTCTCTCCATTCCGGCGCTGTCCACGTGGGATGATGAACCCCGTTTGTAACATATCCGATGAAGAGTTCCTCCTTCAGGTAACCCGGCCATAATTTATTAAACATGCCCTGGCTTACCTGTCCGTGCAGCTTGCTGACACCATTGACTTCCTGAGACATTCGTGTTGCCAGATAACTCATGTTGAACTTCTTGTCACTATCACCTTCACATTGCCCCAGCGCCATGAGTTCTTCCCATGAAATATTCAGTCTGTTCTGATAATGGGATATATATTTACGGAGAAGGTCTTCCTCAAAAGCATCGTGCCCTGCCGGAACAGGGGTGTGCGTTGTGAATAGTGTTGATGACCTTATAGCCTCAATCGCCTCATTGAATGTAAGATGATGATTTTCAATCAGTATCCGTAGGCGCTCAAAACTTATAAATGCTGAATGACCTTCATTGCTATGGTAAACATCAGGATGGATGCCCATAGCTTCAAGAACTCTTATCCCTCCAATGCCCAGGATTAATTCCTGCCTCAGCCTGTTTTCATTATCTCCGCCATAAAGGTGATGTGTAACACCTCGGTCTTCCGCAGAATTATCTGCCGTATCTGTATCCAGTAGTATCAGTCTCACCTTTCCAACCATAGCCTCCCAAATCCTGATCCTGATTTTTCTGCCCGGCCACATAAGGTATACATTGAGATTGTTACCCTCTGCGTCTTTAATACGGTTTATTGGAAGCCTGGAAAATTCTTCGGCTTCATAGAGAGCCAGTTGTTCGCCTTTAGGACCAAGTTTCTGGTTAAAATAACCATATCTGTACAGCAATCCGACGCCGGTAATCGAGGCATTTGAATCGCTCGCCTCTTTCAGATAGTCGCCGGCAAGGATCCCAAGACCTCCTGAATAGATCTTCAGACATGGATGAATACCAAATTCCATGCTGAAATAGCCTATGGATGGTTTATCATGATCAGCCGGACGACTCATATATTGTTGAAAAATCTCCTCTATCCTTTTCACGTCGTTAACGAATTCATCATCATCCTCAAGCACAAGCAGCCTTTTATAATCGATTTTTTCGAGCAACAGCTTCGGATTATGAGATACTTCATCCCATAGTGATGGATCCATTCTTCTGAACAGGGATTCTGCATCAATATTCCAGGACCACCAGAGATTATTGGAAAGTTCCTTCAGAAATGTAAGTTTTTCAGGAACATCGCTCTGTACATAAATTGCTTTCCACACCGGTACCTGATGAGGTTTACGGACAGGAATTCCTTCTGCCTCAACAAAGCGGACGAATTCCCTCGGTTCACCTCTCCTGTTGCTGCTGGCTACCAGTGCATGCTCATAAGCTCTGAAATAATATTTCACGAGACTATCCCACTTTGCAATACGTGAGACATCATGAGCCTTCTCCCTGGCTTCTCTTATCCCGGCATCATCCAACCCAACAAACATCCGGATGAATTTCCTGATCTTTTCAACAACCTCAAGCTCATTTTCATCAGTCCTTTCTATTATTTCTATGCCATTGCCGTGTTGTGAATAATAAGACTTTACCCAAAGACCAAAACCGGAGAGTGAGGTCGTCACAGTGGGAATCGAAAACATCAGACTTTCAAGTGGTGTATAACCCCATGGCTCATAATATGAAGGGAAAACAGACAGGTCAAATCCGATAAGCAGGTCAAAGTATTGCATATTGAAAATCCCGTCGTTTCCATTCAGATAGGAAGGTACAAAAATGATTTTGACCTTTGTTGCCTGGTCATTATCAAGCTGATTTGCAATTATTCTCTGAAGGACAGGATCGGTAGCAGGGTAGTGAAGGCTGTGAGTCAGGTATTTATCGCCCGAATTTGTGTTCCCCTCATTATACAGGATATCAATAATATCGAGTCGTGGTCCCTTATGATATGAAGGCATCAGGATAAAGGCAACACATTCTTTTTTGATTGTGTCATCCTTCATCACCTGACCGAGGGAATCTATGAAAATGTCAACGCCCTTATTCCGGAATTCGTATCTGCCGCTGTTTACCAGGAATACACAATCTTTTGACAGCTTGTAACCCAGTACTGCTTCGGCTACACTTTTAAGCTTATCTTTTGCAGTCTTCCTCTTTTCATCAAAAATCGCACCCACAGGCACATATGAATCCTCAAAACCGTTAGGCGTTACCACATCAGGCTCCCTGCCCAGAAAATGACTGCATTCACGTGATGTTATCTCACTTACAGTAGTAAAAACATCTGCTTCTGTTGCAGCAGTCTTTTCAAGGGACTGTTTAGCTATAACATTGAATTCACGTGCAATAATCGAGGGATTATAATCTTCCATCCTGCCATAAAGAGGACGGTTGTTACCGGCAATAGATCTTCCAAGTACGGTAGCGTGGGTAGTAAAAGCAGTGGCGACCCAGGGAACATATTTCTTAAGGTATAATACTCCGGTCCCGGTCATCCACTCATGAAACTGGGCAACCACGTTATGATGTTCAAGATAGAAGCTGGAGAAACTCTCGATAAGCTTACCAACTGCATAGCCAAAAAGAGCAGGTTCAACGTAATCCCACTGCCCGGAAATACTATCCAGCTTGAAGGTTTCCCAGAAATCTGCAAAGATTTCATTCTGCTGTCCGAAATATGGTGTAAAATCTATAAGAAAGACAATTGGTTTTCCTGCAATATTCCACCTGCCTGTTTTTACCCTGAGCCCTTCTGCCGCAGCTTTTCTTTGCCATTCAACAAAAAGAAGGTCATCGGGAATAAATTCAGGATTGGTAACATCTTCCCTCCACACATCAGGACCAATAAGTATATAATCTGATCCAAGTTCATTTATGATATTTAGTGCTTTGGTTGATATAACCGTATGAATACCACCTACTTTATTGCATACCTCCCAACTCGTTTCAAAAATAAATTCAACCTTCATTTTTAATAATTATTCGTTTCTTTCAATGAATTAACAATAAAATTTTGCCCGCTCCATTTTTATCACATTCATATGGTAGTCATGAAGCAGTCTAAAATGTTTTCTCAGCTTATTCCTTACGGGCTCTTCCCTGGCGCTTTATAGCCGGTGTTGCCTGGGCTGCATTGGTTCCCCTGACAGGAGATTTTTCCGGTTTATCCTCAGATTTTACCTTTGATGGCGCTTTAATCTTTTTCCCGGATTTTTTGGGTTCTGCCGGCTTTATCCTGGAAATCCTTCTTGTAAGCTTTGAGATTTCCTCAGCCTGCCTTTCAATAATGATCTCCTTTTCAATGAGCTGTGATCCGAGGCTATAGATCTGCTCCTGCTCAGCCGTATCGGGAAACCATTGCTTCAGTCTGATCTCAAAGTCACTCAATACATTCATATAATTCATGAAAGCATCGTAGGGGGTATCATAGGGATTAAAATATGCATGAACAGCACCGTCAGAGAAGAATTTTGTTGCCATATAATAAAAATGGTCACTTGACTGAAGATATTCCCAGTCTTTTTTAATATGCTGGTCTTCACATTTGTTCACCTTTCGTTCAAGACTATATAACTTGTCGAGTGCCGCAACCTGAAGCTCATTTCCGTGCCAGGCTGTGATATCGCGTTCTTCATCTGCCCAGGATATAGGTGAATGAATGTTTATAGCCGATACCGGTTGTAAACTATCGGCAACTTCAGTGGGGGTCATGAATTTAAACGGAGTCTTTTTCAATATGGCTCCCGGCATATGATTAAGAAAGTCAAATATCCCCGATTCCTTCCAGTTATGCTCACCGAAAGTCTCATAGTCAAGGAAGATATTCAGGACCTCGCTATGGGGAGCCAGCTTATTCACCCAGGAAGCATATTTATCAGCAGTAAGAGGCCATTCTATCCAGTCTCTGTTGGAGAATCTGAAAGCAATATCATCACTCAGAACGAAATTTCTCAGAAGTACCTTCAGCCTGGGGTTGATAGAATTACAATAGAGGTAATTGGGACTCTTCCATCCTAAAATATGCTTGGCCCCTTCAGTAAGAACCGCTTTGAAACCCATATCCGCAATCCACGAACCTATCTCATCATTATAGATCAGTTCGGTATTTCTGAAAGATGTTGCTTCAACGCCCAAAAATTCTTTCAGCATATCCTTATGTCTGTTTACCTGGTGTTCGAACTCGCTCCTGCTTTTCAGGGAAGCAAGAGAATGAGAGCTTGTTTCAGCAAGGAATTCAACCATTCCGGTAGCTGCAAGGCTCCTGAAAGAATCAAGTACTTCCGGGGCATATAGCCTGAATTGATTTATTGCAATGCCCGAAAGTGAATATGCAACCTTAAATTTCCCTTTGTGCTTGGTTATCAGATCAAGTATTGCATTATTGGCAGGGATATAGCATTTGGCAGATACTTTCCGCATTATTGATTCATTTGAGTAATCATCATAATAATAATGATCGTGACCCAGGTCAAAAAACCTGTACCTTTTAAGCCTGAATGGCTGATGAACCTGAAAATAGAAGCAAATTGCTTTTTTGCCTGTTAAAGTCATAATATTTCTGCTTAGTTTTTTCCGATAACCTTGTTATAAATTTCCTTTACGCGTCTGGCTGAGTTATCCCATTTCAAACTTATTACTTCCTCCTTGCCTTTTTTAATAAACATATTGGCAAGTGCCGGATAATTAAGGATTCCATATATCGAGTCAGCCATTGCATCAATATCCCAAAAATCAGTCTTTACGGCATGTGTCAGTATCTCGGCAACTCCGGATTGCTTGCTTATGATGACCGGTACATTCGACTGCATTGCCTCCAGAGGTGAGATCCCGAATGGTTCCGATACCGAGGGCATTATATATACATCACTCATATCGAGCAATGCAAAAACGTCAGCCCCTCTGAGAAACCCTGTAAAATGAAACCTGTCGGTTATCTTCAGTGAAGCGGCTCTTCTCATCATCCGTTCCATCATGTCGCCTGATCCTGCCATTACAAACCTGACATTATGCATTACCTGCAATACCTTATAAGCAGCCTCAATGAAGTATTCAGGTCCCTTCTGCATGGTTATTCTTCCAAGAAACGTTACGATTTTCTCATCAAATCCCTTTTTAAGCATGAGCCTCTCCGAGATATCAACAGGTTCAACCGCATTATATACCGTCTCTACTTTATCAGGATTGATAAAATACTTCTGAATAACAATATCCCTTGTAAGATTACTGACGGTGATTATTTTAGATGCAGCATCCATTCCGTTTTTCTCGATCCTGTATACATCGGGATTTACGCTGCCTCCACTTCGGTCAAAATCAGTAGCATGTACATGAATTACCAGTGGTTTACCTGAAACTTTCATTGCTGCGATACCAGCAGGATAAGCCAGCCAGTCGTGGGCATGTATTATGTCAAAATCGTTCTCTTCTGCTATTACAGAAGCAACAATGGCATACTTATCTATCTCTTCCATCAGGTTACAGTCATATTTGCCTGAAAAATCCACCATGCCCTTGCCATCGGTCTGGACAAACTGCCTGAATCCTGATACCTCCGATCTGGTCATCTTCCAGAAATCTTCGGGATCCGTATAGGGAACAATTTTAGATGAAACCTCAATCTTCTCGAATCTATGCCTGAATCCTTTATTATAAACATACCTGGTTGACATGGGTATCCTGTTTGCTCCAATGAGCCTTACCCTGGTCTGATCCTCATCGCCCCAGGCTTTTGGAACTACAAATATCACCTCCAGGTCATCGATGGTTTCCATGCCTTTTGTAAGTCCATAACTGGCTGTACCCAACCCTCCCGAGATATGAGGCGGAAATTCCCATCCAAACATTAAAACACGCATAAACGGCCTTTGTTATTGATTTTCATAATTAGAATCCAACAGCTCAATTATTCTTAGCACTTCTCCAACACTCCATGCCTGAGATATCGCTCCACATGGTGAGTGAGGGGGATCGCCGTCATGAATCTCCGACAGTGTACTCACGCCATGCTCGCTCATCACAGCTTCGAGTCCAAAAATAAGCTTCTTTACTTTCTGAACTCCCTGATTACCATATACTTTCAGCCATCCTTCACAAAATGGCCCGAAGAGCCAGGGCCATACTGTGCCCTGATGGTAGGCCCGATCCCTCTCTTGCTGAGTACCGCAATAAGTACCCTTGTAAAAGAGATTTCCAGGAGAGAGTGTTCTTAATCCCCTGGCTGTAACCAGTTTTTTATCAGCTTCATTGAGAACTTTCTCCATCTGTTCCTTATTCAGCATTGAATAGGGCATTGAAACGGCAATTACCATATTCGGTCTCACAAAAAAGTTTTTCCCTTCATCATCGTTTACATAATCAGCCAGATATCCCAGTTTTTCATCCCAGAAAATTTCAAGGAAAGACCTTTGAATAAGTTCAGGCATATGTCCATATTCCTTTAAGAAATCTTTATCCTTCGCCTTCCCGGCCATTTCAAGTGAAAAACATATTGCATTATACCAGAGTGCATTTACTTCAACCGCATATCCCCGTCTCTGAGTCACGGGCTCACCATCAACAACCGCGTCCATCCATGTGAGTGCCTTTCCATAAGCGTCAGCGTATATCAGTCCATTCTCTTTCATCCGGATGTTAAAAGCCGTACCTTTCCTATATGAACTGAGGACAGATTTAGCAGCTTCTCCATACCTTTCCCACCCGTCGTCACCACCGTTTTCAACATAATGCTGAACAGCCCAGAAGAACCATAATGCAGCATCAACAGAATTAAATACCGGATTGTTCAAATTACCTGAATTTGGGAATAACCCATCGGCCATTCTCTCAACCTGAGTGTCGAGAACATCGCGGTAAAGCTCCAGCCTGTGCCTTGCAAGAGCGACCCCGGGAAGAGCTATAAATGTGTCTCTGCCCCATTCCCCAAACCAGGGATACCCTGCAATCAGAAGAGTCATTCCTCCTCTTTTCTCAATAAATTGCTGTGCAGCGTTCCTTAAACAATTTATAAAGCTGTCCCTTCGTATTTTACCCGCTACATTCCTGGAAAATTTTTGCATCAGACCGGCAGTTTTTTCTTCCCTGGTGGAGGCGGAAAACACTATTTCATCACCCTTTTTGGCTGTTAATTCAAAAAATCCGGGAGTAAAAAGGTCTTCGGAATAGTCATACCCTCTCTTCTGCTCTTCAATGTACTCTACATCAAGATACCAGTCCGGAACATGTACAAATTCCACCTTCCCTGAAAATTGCATATGCAATGAAGGAAATCCATCGTACAGCTTTGATTTTATACCATTCTCAATAAAATCTATTTTCGTATTGGCTGCCAGGTTGGCATGCGTAAGAGTGTGGATATTCCGGAAAACCAGAAATGGCCTTATCTGAAGTTTCATTGGTTCGGGGGCTTCGAGAATTGTGACCCTCAAAAGAAACTGCTCCTCATAGTGAACAAGCAGCCTTTCCTGTTTAAGGATCACGCCTCCGACCCTGTAAATCCTGGAAGGAATGGTATCTGCATCAAAGTCCTCTATGTATTTATGCCCTTTGGGATTGAAATAGTCCCCTTTATATTTCCTTATTCCTGTATTAAAGCTTTTATCACCATTAACAACAATAACATCAAGCGATGAGAGTAACACATATCTGTCTCCACCGAACTCATCGACGGGACATACAAGCAACCCATGATATTTACGGGTATTGCATCCGACAATGGTAGTTGACGAATACGATCCTGCCCTGTTGGTTCTGATAACCTCCCTGGACAGCGAATACTCTAGATTTACAACCTGTCCCTTTTCGAATTTAATATAACTCATATATTATTGATCGTTAATAATTAAAAGCAATCTAAGTTAGCTAAAAAATGCAATCCTTCCAAAACAACATATATACTGCAAAGTAAGCTAATAAAATTTCTTAAAATTAGTGACGCATAAAAAAAAGAATAACTTTGCAAGTCAATATTTAAAAATATAACAGTTGATGAATAGAAAAGTATTACTGTATTTTTATCTTTTTGCAATTTTATTTATTGCCGCTTGCAAAGACAACTCCGCCAGGATTTCCGGAACCCTGATAAATCCGGTGAAGGGAAGTTACATTTACCTTGATGAGCTAATGTCAAAGGAGGTGAAAGCTGTCGATTCGGTTAAAATTTCTGACAATGGAATATTCAGCTTTAAGAGGGAAATTAAATCCCCGGCATTTTATCTTCTGAAAATCTCCGATAGAAACTTTCTTACCATGCTGCTGGCTCCCGGAGAAAACCTGAATCTCACATCACACTACGATTCTCTGAATTATCCTGTTTCTCTGTCCGGATCTGAGGGAACAGAACTCATGACTGAATATAACAAAAAACTGAGAAATACCATAGGGAAATTAACAGGCCTCAGCGACATCTACAGGCAAAATGTGAATAATCCAGGCTTACCGGCTGTCATTGAATCGCTCGATAGCATAGCTCAGACTTACCTCAATGAGATAAATTCATATACCAAGGACTATATTGACAGGAACCTTACCTCCCTTGTAAGCCTTATAGCTCTTTATCAGCAGGTCGCCCCAAATGTGTATGTCCTGAATCCCTCCAAGGATTATCAATATTATATGAAAGTTGACTCCTCATTGTCGTTGCTATTCCCTGATTATGAGCCTGTTACTACACTACACCAGCAGGTTCAGGAACTTCTTGGCGAAGCAGATGCCAGGAAGATTCCGACAGCCAGTACAAGCGATGGAGCTGAAGCACCTGAGATAATACTTCCCACACCAGAAGGCGACACAATTATGCTTTCGTCTACAAGAGGCTCCTATGTGCTGCTCGATTTCTGGGCATCATGGTGTGCTCCATGCAGGCAGGAGAATCCTAACCTGGTAAGGGCTTACGACTTGTATCACAGAAAGGGATTTCAGATCTTCCAGGTCTCGCTTGACAAAACAAAGGAAGCCTGGGTAAAAGGTATTCAGGATGACAAGCTCGACAGATGGATACATGTAAGCGATATACAGTACTGGAATTCAAAGGCAGTTCAGCTCTACAAGATTGAATCAATACCATCCAACTTCCTGCTCGACAAACAGGGTAGAATAATAGCTACAAACCTCAGGGGAGAGTCGCTGCAGAGAAAACTGGCTGAACTGTTCAAATAGGAATAATGATATCTCAAAAAGAAAACAGGAATCAGATTTTAATGAGACGAATATTTTTTCTGATGATGCTGGCCTTTATGGCTGCTGCATGTAAAGACAAAAATTCCTTCACCGTCAGAGGTGTAATAAAAGGTAAAACTAAGAGGTATATCTATATAAATAAAGTCGACATAAATACACCTGTCCTGATCGACTCTGCGAAAATCAGCAAAAATGGAGCATTCCGGTTCAAGGTTAAGGCTTCGGAACCTGACTTTTACCAGCTTGGTTTTTCTACCACCAATTTCGTTACCCTGCTGGCAGAGCCGGGTGAAAAAGTGTCAATAAGCTTCAGTAATAGTAACCTGTATGAAGACTATACGGTTGAAGGATCAGAAGGGTCTACAAAGCTCCAGGTTCTGGATCTGACACTGGCCAATACAAAAAGAAAGCTTGATTCTCTGACTACTCTGTATAATCAGGCTTCGAAAGAACCGGGATTTGATGTGAGGGGACCAGCACTGCAAAGCGAATACCTGAAGTTGATAAGGGCTCAGAGAAAAAAGAATATTGAATTTATTATTAACAACATAAATTCGCTTGCAGCTATTAAGGCGCTTTACCAGACCATAACTGCAGAGACTTATGTCCTCTATGAGCCCAACGACCTCCAATATCTTAAAATTGTAACGGATTCACTCACACACCGCTACCCAAACTCTAAGCATGTGCAGGCACTTGCAAGGGATCTGAACAATGAACTCAACAAAATGTATGTTGAAAAGATCGGCGCAATAGCAAATGATCTACCGCAGGCGAAACTGGATCCTGAATTAAAGGACATTAAAGGAAGGAGGATAGCACTTTCCTCCCTTAAAGGAAAATATGTTCTCCTGGCATTCTGGTCATACAGGTCAAAGGATTGCATCGTTGAAAACCTGAAGCTAAAGGAATACTACAAGCTTTATAAAAGCAAGGGTTTTGAGATTTACCAGATTGATGTTGATGACAACGAGGCAGACTGGATAAAAGCTGTCAATTATGATGAATTGCCATGGATCAGCACCAGAGAGGACGATGCACGCAATCCGGTAAATGCCAGACTTTTCAATGTGACCACGCTTCCTTCAAATTTTCTCTTCGACAGGGAAGGGAAGATCATAGGATCTAACCTGCATGACAGGTCACTTCAGCTCCGGCTGGAACAGATATTCCCAAAATAATTTCCTGTTTTGACAAATAACCCTAAAATATTTTTTGCCTCTGATTTTCACCTTGGATTACCTGCAGGCTCACCTCCGCTTGAGAGGGAGAAAAAAGTAGTAAAATGGCTAAAGACCATAGCTCCCGAAGCAAAGGAAATTTATCTTCTCGGCGATGTCTTCGACTTCTGGTGGGAATATAAACTGGTGGTTCCAAAAGGATTCACAAGATTTCTGGGTACCGTATCAGAAATTACGGATTCTGGAATTCCGGTACATTTTTTTACCGGGAATCATGATATGTGGATAGGTGATTACCTGGTGAATGAATGCGGAATGATTACACACACGGAACCTCTTACCAGGACATTCGGAGGTAAGAAATTTCATCTTGCGCATGGGGAAGGACTCGGGACCAGGGACCGGGGCTATAAAATCCTCTTATCCATTTTCCGGAACAAACCCCTCAGAGCAATGTATTCCGCACTGCATCCCTCCATTGGTATGGGTATCGGGCTCAGGTGGTCCTTAAGTTCCAGACTAGGCAAAGGCATCAAAATCGAGTTCCTGGGTGACGAGAAGGAAGACCTGATAAGATACGCCAGGACAATTCTTGAAAAAGACAGCGTCGATTACTTTATATTCGGTCACAGACATCTTGAGATGAAATATCTGCTCAACAATTCGGCCGAGATTATTTTCCTTGGCGACTGGATCATGAATGGTAGCTATGCCGTATGGGATGGAAATACACTGGACTTCCTGAAATTCACTTAATTTGCCTTGCCAGAGATATTAACTGTCACAATATAATAGGAATATAGTTCATTTATCTTCTCAAACTGGTAATTGAGCCGGCTTCCGGATTTTCTGGCCATATCAATCAAACCCATATTGCCTGTGCTGTCGGAATGGATTGTTTGTCCGGATAATGATTTTATGAAGAATTCCTTCAGACCAGCGGTATCGTATTTGTTAATGATGTCAATCTTCTCCCTGAGATGCGGTATTTGGGAATTAAGTATAAGATTTCCGGTTGTAAGAGAATAGACCTTATTGGTGAGTTTCAGCATTGCCACCGGCATGCCAAACTCGCTTTCAGCTTCTTTTC
This sequence comes from uncultured Bacteroidales bacterium, assembly GCA_963789465.1. Lineage (GTDB taxonomy): Bacteria > Bacteroidota > Bacteroidia > Bacteroidales > VadinHA17 > LD21. The sequence goes on along the minus strand of CAWBLL010000005.1, from coordinate 13,821 downwards.
CCGGACTGTATCTGGCTACGTTATCAAGAAGTTCAACCAGGATACTGAATACCCGTTTTCGCAGATTTGATTCGATATCCTCTTCCGATAACTTTGTTTCTGTTAATGAAAGTACACCTTTCCCTACTTCAGTGGAGATATGACCACACCATATCATGCTTACATTGTTATCTGCCATCAGCCTTTCAAGCTGTGATACAGCCTTTCCCCGGAAAGCCTTTCCCTGCCCCCCGAAATGCTTTCCGATGCCCCCTTCGTCGACAGTTTTGCTGAGAACAAAGTATGAGTGGGTTTTCCCAAGCGATACAAAATCATAGTCAAGCTTATTGCCAGTGTTCTTTGCCATCTCGATAAGCCCCAGTCCCGCACCACCCTTGTCGCTGAACTCGGCAACACTTAGCATCTGCCTGTAAACTTCCCTGATCTCATTTGAATTAAGAGTATTTATGTGCTTCAGCTTTTCCTTCAGAAGTAAGCTGCCTTCATCAGTTACTACATTCCCGGTTGTTACTGTATAGCCATTGTCATTCTTGGAATAGACCACCAGCGACATATCAGCATACTTATCGCGTGAACCGTGTCTGGATACATTCTGAAGGCTTTCCAGTACAAACATGAAAAGTCGTTTTCGTCCCTGGAATCCGAATTCTGAATTCTCCATCTCTTTTTCCAGAAGCATCAGCAAGGGTATGGAATTTTCTTTAGTGATAATGCCCCTGTATGAGAACATAAGATGTTCATCCATCATTTTATCACGAATAAGTCGGGCAAGATCCATGGAGAGAAATTCGGTCGGTAATTAATTGTATAAAAATAGAAAAATTTGTTTTACAGCCAAAAAAATCTGCAACAAAGCAGCAGTAAAGTAAGAACTACTGTTTAAGCGATTTGTTGTACTCATTTCTGCAACTGAGACAAAGATGGGCGCTTTTCTGATCAATGTCCTCCACATAGGTGCTGGATCTCATTACGCAGGTCGGAATATGACAATGTATAAGCCCGAAGGTATGACCGAGTTCATGAATAACCTCTTTAATAAATCGCTCTGTTATTATCTTCTCATCCGTTTTTATCCCGTATCTTTCATTGCTGAGGCGGTAACTGGAGGCTATGCCTGTCCTGCCATTAAGAAATGCCTGGCCGAAAATGAAGGTCAGAATAGGGATGAAGAGATCCACATTGAACAGACCCAGTATCTTTGAGGAATCTGACGACAGCGTACTTTCTAATTCATAAATCAGCTTTACACCATTGTACTGCCGTCTTGTGGGATCATAAAATTCGCTCAGGTCAAGATGTCCCTCTTTTAGGTTCACAACTATGAGGAACTCTTTTTTCACAGCCTCAGCAAGGCTATGGAGAAGATCGGCTTCAAAATACCCGAATGAGATTAATGTGATATGTTGCAGATCCATGAATAAAGATAAATGTCAGATTCAAACATTTAAGCAGTTGAATATTTTCATTTTAAGTGCCCGGAATTTCATCATGCTTTCAGGGTAAAATCAATCGGCCGGTTTTAATCCGTATTTTGAAATTTTATTATAAAGTGTTACCCTGTCTACCTTCAAAGCTTTTGCCGTGCGGGAGATATTCCAGTTATATTTATTCAGGATCTGGATGATGTGAAGTCTTTCAAGCTCATCCAGACTTTCCACAGTGTTGTTTAATATTGATTTTTCAAGGGGGAGGTCCTTAAGGGTTATCTTCTTTCCGTTCCCGACTACTATAGCCCTCTCTATCATATTCTCCAACTCCCTGACATTCCCGGCGAAACTGAATTCCTCAAGCCTTTTTAAGGCGGCGGAGTCTATCGTTACCGGCTGTCTGTTCATTGAGATACAATACTTACCGATAAAGTATTCCACAAGGAGGGGTATATCTTCGATCCTTTCCCTCAGCGGAGGGACAAAAATATTAACTACATTAAGCCTGTAATACAAATCCTCCCGGAAAGAACCATTCTCTACCATGCTTTTAAGATCCCTGTTTGTTGCACATATTACTCTGAAATCGGAAGAGATCTCTTTGTTGCCTCCCACCCTCACAAACTTTTTGGATTCAAGCACGCGAAGCAGATCAATCTGCATTTTGGTTGAAATAGTAGCAATCTCGTCAAGAAAGATGGTGCCGTTATCTGCCATCTCAAACCTGCCCTTGCGGTTGTACATTGCACCGGTGAAGGCTCCTTTTTCGTGTCCGAACAATTCGCTTTCCAGCAGGCTCTCAGTAAGGGCACCGCAGTGTACACTCACCAGCGGAAAATATTTTCTGGGCGAATTTGAATGAATAGCCCTGGCAACCAACTCCTTCCCGGTTCCGCTTTCGCCTGTTATAACCACTGAAGAGTTGGACTGAGCAACACTTTCAATATCCCTGAGAACTTTCTTAATGGCTTCACTCCTCCCAATCAGATCCTCCACATTCTCCAGCGAAACAACCTGCTGTTTAAGGTTTTCATTTTCTTCGGAAAGGGTTATCTGTTTGGATGCGTTCCTAATCAGATGCGAAAGGTCATCAGGGTCAAACGGCTTGGTCACATAATCGAAAGCTCCATCCTTAAGTGCCTGAACTGCTGTATCTACTGTAGCGAAAGCCGTCATTACAATGACAATTGAATCAGATTTGAGGAGCTTGATCCGTCTGAGCATTTCAAGTCCGTCCATGCCCGGCATCTTTATGTCAGCCAGGATAATATCAAAACCCTTATTTTCCAGCATCGACAGAGCCATTTTGGCATTCTCTGCACTTTCAACATCATAGCCATCCTCAATGAACCAGTTGAACAATGAATCCCTGACCGATTCTTCATCGTCAACGATTAAAATTGATATCTTCCTTGCCATTATATTATCTCCTAAATCCTGATTAAAGGTAAAGTAATAGATATTGTAGTTCCCCTTCCAAGTTCCGACTTAACATCGATCTTGCCATTATGGCTTTTGATAATACCATGCACAATGGCAAGGCCAAGACCAATACCGCTGGTATCATGCTTTGTCGAGAAGAATGGCTGGAATATCTGGGGAATGTCATCCTCTGGCATACCGATGCCATTGTCGTAAATATCAATTCTTACGGAATCGAGCGTGGGATTAGTTGTGGAGATGCCTATCTCTCCTCCCTCATGAACAGCTTCAGTCGCATTCACAAGAATTGCAATACACGCCTGCTTTATCTGATTGGGACTGCAGAAGATAAGATCCGATGCAGCATTAAGCTCAGCATGAAAATTGATATTTGCGATCTTGATAGGATGGGTCATGAGCTCATATGTGTCCTGCAGGATTTTATGAAGATGCTTTGATTCAAAATCTTCCTGATCCTTCTTCGAGAACTCCAGTAAGCCCTTTACTATCTCACCACATCTTTTTGTCTCATTCTCAATGAGCTTCAGATGCTTGAGCATTGTTCCCTTCTTGGCATCATCCAGATCAGGATTACTCAGCTGCTTGTGTATAAGCTTTGTGTATACCAGGATGCCGGAAAGGGGATTGTTAATTTCGTGGGCTACAGAGGAGGAAAGTTTCCCCAGAGATGCAATCCTTTCGATATGTATAAGTTCGTTCTGAGCTGCACCTAATTCCTCCGATTTCTTCCTCACTTTGTATTCAAGCTGTTGTGACCAGTTTTGCAACTCCTCTGTAGCTGACTGAAGATTGTCGAGCATGTCATTGAATGCTTCAGAGACCATCCTCATATCATCAAGCTGGTTTGGCCTGATCTCCAGCCTTGTGTTTTTATTCCCATTCGATACGGCAATACTTGCCCTGATCAGATCATTCAGCGGATTTTTAATATTCTTGCTTGTAAAGAGAATTAGTGCTGCAATAAGCAAAAGCGTGGTAGCCAGGGCAAGAAGATAGAACTTTGCAGAAGACCTTTTTACAGCATTATCCAAATCAGACAGAGGCATTTTAATTATCAGGGAGCCGAGTACCTCATCACTTTCCTGGTGAAAATGACAAGCGCTCGTATAACATGACTTTTCATTCAGAATGGGAGACCGGATTAAAAGATGACGGTGAGCATTGTCATTCTTGTACATGTTGCATTCACTGCTGACATCGATTATTCTGTAAGACTTCTCTTTTCTTGGAAACATCGACTGGATATTTGAATGGCAATTCACACAATCGGGATTGCTGTGATTTAACGAATCGGAAGAAAAGGATGAATAAACAAGCCTGTCATTGTCATCGTACATGTTAACGTCATCGATGCCAGACATGGTATTTATTATGTCAAGTGTGCTCTGAAGGGTACTCTTGTTGTTTTCAAGCATGGAATGATAAAGCGCCCCTTCCACTATCGAACCTACATTGTTTCCGTTCTGCCGGATCACCGTATTCAGATTTTGCTCATAGACTGATTTGAACAGAATGCCAAAAACGACAAACAGTATAATCGACGACAGGGTTATGATGTACACAACCCTGCTGTATATTGAAGATCTGAATTTCAGATACTTATATAAAAATGTTTTTACCCGGTTTTTGCGGGGAGCCAAATTGTCTGCAGAACCCATTGCCAGAATTTCCTGTATATTATTTTAATCATAAATTTACCATAAATAATTCATTTCCGGATACAGGTAATATAAGCAAAGTTTCAGCTTGAGATATCAAGGAAAGATTTCTGGAAATCCTTCCATATGGCATCGGGCAACCCGGCAAGAGGCCTGTCACACATTTCTCCACCGTCCTGCAGTATCACCATGGATGTATCCGGTGTATATTTCGCAACTGATCCGGCAACGAAATCCCTGAATCTGAGCAACTCAACTCTTGTCCATTCCAATGCTTCATTTGCCATGTAACAGGTGTCTGTTTCCCGGATCCATTCTGAAGGTTTTATCTTATAAATCCAACCTTCTTCATATGGATCTTCGTTTATGGATGAAGGCTTTACTGACAATAATGCGTTGGTAGCCGTCACCGTGCCGGAGATCGGAGAGTATACCCGGAGCATCTTCCCGTTATTATCGATGTCAGCGAGCAATTCACCCTTGCGGATAACGCTTCCGGGATCTTTCAGATTTGCAAATCTTACCTCACCGGTAATATGAAGCAGAAAATCATCAATTCCAACCTCGGCAATACCTGACTTGAGGAGATGCGCCCATGTATGATTTTTACTGAAAAGAAGCCCCAGTGGTATTTTTAAGATGCCCTCCGAAAGATTTCCCACAGCATATCTTATCTGACCTTTTATTGAAACCTGTTTATTGATCAATAACCAGAACGGTATTATCATAAGCAGGAAAGTGATGATAATCAGATATTCTATTCCTTTTGTCTCAAAAATATTATTATAGCTGAATCCATCCATTTTAGTAATTATTGTGCTGATTTTAAGCATTAAGCATCAGCTGGTTATTTTATTGTTTTTCATTCACCCATGACGGGGACTCTCTTAACACAGGCATCCTGTTTATCACCCATCGGAATATCCAGATCTCTGTGAAAATAACTGCAAGCGTAACAGCAAATTCCATCCATGTGGGTACATATCTCACAGCTTCAGCCCATTTGAATCCGATCACCGTTACATTCAATCTGTTTATTATCACCCCGGCCATTGTAATTACTGCTGCAGCTTTGATCATAAATATGTTATTTCTCCTGTAACTGTAAAAGAACAACATCATAGGTAAAAGAACAAAGCCGATCATCTCAGTAAGATACCAGTATCCCATGGGTGTATCGAGCAGATCCCACCTCTTGCCATGGACGAAGACCAGCACCTGCAGGAAGAAATATGCGAACATGGTGACGGCACAAATTTTTGACAATCCAGTGATTATACTCTTATGAGCCTTATGGTTAACTTCGCTTATCTGGTCAAAAAAGACTTTATGACTTATTGATCCCTCAAAAATTACCATAGAGAGACCGGCAAAAATACTTGATACAAAGAACATGATGGGGATGAACTCGGAATACCAGAGTGGATGTATTTTATCCTTTGCCATTAGGTATAATGCTCCAAGCCCTGACTGATGCAGAGTGGATAGTGTGATCCCGAAAATGACTGCGGCTACCGTCATTCCTGATAATATTTTCCTCGCACGCCTGGCTCCCAGCCATTCGGCGATAGCAGGTGAAAATTCAATAAGCTGAGCTACCATGTAAAGCAGAAAATGCCAGGCAACAAGAAACAATACCGAACTGGTTCCAAAACTATTCCCTATTATAGGATTTATAACATTCCATGGACGACCAAGATCGAGCAGAAGAGCCCCCGCATAAAATACATAAGCAAGAAATCCGTTCAAAACCGTGATCCTCACAATGGAGTGGTATTTCTGCATATTCATTATGTATACCATAAAAGTAAGCACATATGCTCCACCGGCAAAGGCAACTCCGGTTACAACATCAAATCCAATCCACAGACCCCATGGAACTTCCTGGGTAAGATTGGTAATTGATCCGAGACCTTTCCAGAATCGGATGATAATAAGTATGAGTCCAAGGATCATTACCGGCAAGGAGATAATATTGAATGGCGTCAGGAACTTCCCCCTGGGCTTAAATTCCTCTATCAGAAACTTCCAGGTTGATTTTCCGTCATTATCCCTGGCAATGGCAAAATTAGAATTATTCATGTTCTTCAGTATTATTCTGGTTGTTTTTGGTTGCTTCCCTCAGGCCCAGCAACATGGCAGGCCATAAAACAAAGACAGTAGGTACACTATAAAGAAATCCCTTTGATAATGAAGGGTACGATTCTTTCTGAAGTGAGGTATTGAAGCCCAGCTCATCAAAAGGTACTGCTGAAAGGTACAGGAATCCGGTTCCTCCGGCTTCATGCTCTCCATAGATGTGATCCACGTACTGATCCGGATTGTCATTTATCCTTTTCCTTGCCTCTTTTATCAGGTCCCTCCTTTTTCCAAAAACCAGGGCTTCGGCCGGACAGTTTTCCACACAGGCCGGGAGTTTTCCTTCGGAGAGTCTTGTGAAGCACATATTGCATTTCTCAATCTTTGGATTGGCACTGTGATATTCAAACTTTGGAATATCAAAAGGACAGGAAACCATACAGTAACGGCAACCCATACACTTTTCGCCTCTCCAGATGACAGCCCCCTCCTGTGTCTTATACATTGCCTGAGTCAGACAAGCCGCAGTACAGGCCGGTTCGTTGCAATGCATACATTGCTTCTTTACAAAAGCCTCGCCTTTGCTTGTATTATAGGAATTTATTATAGTACGGTGCGATTCATCTGTCTTTCTTATCACCCCTGCCTCCACCGATCCGGTGGGTTCAGGCAAGCCGTTGGCCTCGGCACAGGCAGACTCACATGTCTGACATCCTACACAACGGGTTGAATCATACAAAATTCCAGAGAATTCAGTACTGCTCTTTTTATCGGGAGCAGCTTTCAAATCTTTCCCGAGAGCCAGAGCAGCTCCTGTGGCTCCCAGAACCTTGAAAAAACTTCGTCTATTTACTGCCATTTCTTGTTGATATTAATTATTTTAAAACATTTCATAAAACCAAACCTGTCTTGACGGATCAATAAAGCTACTCTGAAAATCCTCCCAGATCTCAGGGCCCATCTCAGACAAGACTCCATCGCTGATCTCACCCCCATCCTGAAGCAGAACCTGTGCATATTTTTCATCATCCCTGAGTTCATTCATCAAAAAGTCTTTCAGCCTTGAAAATTCCAGTTTCAAAAACTCTCTATGCTTTTCCGACATAAACAACAGCTGGCTTTCCCTGCTCCAGCCTGAAGGGTCGATCCTGTAGATCCATCCCTGATTATATGGAGAACTATTGATCATGGCTGCATTTTCCACGAGTGATTCATTCTGTTCTACTATTGTCCCGCTTACAGGAGCATAGAGGTAAAGATGCTTGCCATTCTGTATAAGCGACAGGATCTGTTCTCCCTTTTTTACTTTCCGCCCGGGCTCCTTCATCTTTATCCTGGTGATCTTCCCGGTTATATGCTGCATAAAGTCGTCAACACCTACCCTGACAGTTCCATTTTCTTCAAGGAAGGCCCAGGTATGCGTCTTATCGAAATAAATGCCTTTTGGGATTTGTAGGGAATTTATATCGAGAACATTGTTTTCTGACGGAAGCATGTCTCTGACAATACTCTTTCCGCGTCTCCATTTCTTCGATAACGAGGCCGCTATCAAAAAGGCAAGAATTATAACGGCAGCAATTATCAGAACTGATCTGAATATATAGGTTTGACCTGCTGAAGCTCCGGAGGCCAATCCGGCATTATTAAGGTTATCAAATGAACTCATTCTCTCACTCGCCAGCAAGTCTGAATACCCGTTTACAGACAAGTATTTCTGTCCGTCGGTAATTACCCATTTTATAAAGGCAATCTCAGCAATATTTTCAGGTTGGACCTTCGCAACAGTATAAATATTGCTGAAGAGGGCTTTGGGATATTTTCCTATCCATACCCCTCTTGCCAGGGTGTTGGCATTATCATAAATCTTTTCACTGTAATCAATCAGCCCATTACCATTCCTGTCCAACGGCAGCAACCTTAAATTGTCTTTTATTGTCTGGGTTTTCGGATCCATGACATCTGTAAGCCTGCAGAATCCGATGGCATAAGGGTTCTTCCCGACACCGGAAATTACTTCTTCGGCATCTGCACTATTTGTCCCGGCCACTGTTGCAATGTCAGTTTTGAAAAAGATGGCCAGGTTCTTTTGGGCTGATTCATTACCAATACAAAAGTAATCTGCCCTGTTGCTTTTCCCATTCTTTAGAAGATCGTCCCAGGTCCGCGCATTCCCTTTTTTAAGAAACGCAGAAAGAACTTCCGGAGAAATTCCATGTGACTCTATTTCGTCAATGAATGGATTTTTTGCATTTATAACCGGGACAATCACGTCGCGGCCGACAACCACCCTCCAAAAGGGGACCTTGCTCATGTGACCGGAATAATCACCGGAAATAATTCCCAAATTCCCCAGACTGATGAAGTCTTCAGCACTCTGAAGATCAGTGGCATTTATTACCTTAATATCTGCACCTGCAAACTGCTTGTTATATTCTTCTGCCCATTTTACGGCAAGATTATAAAGGTCGGGGGAGCTTAGTATTTTAACCTGATCACCCATTGGAAGATTCGTGGCACTGCCGTTATGCTTACCATACAGAGAGATCGTGAGTGTCAGTAACATACTGATTAATAAATAAACTGCCTTTTTCATGATTCTGATGTTTTTATTTCTGATCGACTTTTTACAGGTGTGTGCTTGCTGCCATATCGGTCTGACAGGTTATCCATGCTATCCAACTATAGTGCCAATAAAAAATTTACATGTATAATGCTGAATATGTGAATGTTACATTGAAAGCGACAAGGGCCGGACAAAATTAAAGTGTTGATTATTTCAACACTGTATATTTTTTATGCGCTCAAAACCCTGCAATATAAGGCAATTGCATATAGTGTATATTATTTCAACACTTGTTGAATATTTCAGCACTTTTATTTGTGGGAATATAAAAACCTGGAATATCTATGTAAAATATCCCTGAAAAAGACGAAAATAGTTTCAGTTTTTGATTTTAGAGCCAGCCCGGACTAGAACCGGCGGATTTTTCATAACAAATTACTTGAATTTCAAAACCATGAGCTGGCATTTCCTCATTCATTCATACTAAGATTAGATTTCACTGCTTACTGGCAATTGTTTGAGGTAAACTAATGAGGAATCTCCAACATCTAAAACGAAATTAATATAATGCTATGTTGAACCTGTCACATCGCCCGATGTACAATAAAATTGACCGGCGACCAGGGATGACAAGGTTTTTTGTGGTCATCAGGAAATGATTTTCTGAATTATTCTGCCTGTTGATTTTTCTTTAAGCATCAGTTTCGTGCTTCCGTCAGGCATTTTTTCTTTTTTTATAAGGAAATGAAGATCGTCATATTCGATCAGATCCACATCTGAGGAGATCCCTTCCTTGCCTCGCCAGTCTGCAATCTCTACAGGTTCCCATTTCTTTGTATCGGCAGATTTATAGCAGGCATCCATAATTGCATTTACAATATAGCCATCGTAAAAGGTTTCCCTAGGCATTTTGTTTTGCTCCAGGGAGTCAAGCATATCGGTAAACATATCAGGATAACCAAGGGCATGAACCTCATCTCCTACAGGAAAGAGCCACCCGTTATCGCTTTCTGCCTTCTCTGCCACATAATTACCTGTTTTTCCTGTAGTAAACACTTCGAAGCCGGTTCTGAGCCAATGATCCAGTCTGATGGTTCCTTCAGTACCGGAAACTTCGTCCCTCAGGTCCATTCCACCTCTGAAATTCCAGCTTACCTCTACCTGTGATATTGCACCGTTCTCATATCTGATGAGGGCTATGGCATGATCTTCCGCCTCTATTGGTTTGACCTGGGTCTCAGCCCAACACATGGCTTCCACAGGCTTTATATCCTTTCCGATAAAACTTCTGCCGATCTCGATGCAGTGGCAACCCATATCGACAAGCGCTCCGCCGCCTGAGAGCTTTTTATCCCAGAACCACGCGCTGTGTGGTCCGGGATGGGCCTCCCTGGACCTTGTCCACAGGATCCTTCCAAGTGAACCGCTGCGCACCATCTCTACAGCCTTCATAGTTTTAGGTGTGTATACCAGATCTTCAAGGTATCCGTTAAAAAGACCGGCTGTTTCCACAATATCAAGGATTTCCTTAGCTTCAGATGCATTCATGGCCAACGGCTTGGTACACAGAATATGCTTTTTTGCCCGGCATGCCATAAGAATAGCTTCCCTGTGAAGATAGTTCGGCAATCCGATTACTACAATATCGGTTTCCGGATCCTCAATCGCCTCCTTCATGTTTGCAGTATACCTGGGAATATTCCATTTCAGGGCAAATTCCCTTGCAGATTCTTCAGGTACAGAACATACTATATGAATACTGTCCTTTCTGCGCTGGGCATGCAGCGACATGGTGTAGAAGGTCCCGATAAGACCGGTGCCCAGTAAGGAGATCTTTTTCATTGGATGAGGTTTTGGTCAGTTAATAACAGAAATTCCATACTTTATTTGGAAAACGAACATATCAAATTTATAAAAATAATCTGAAGTCTGATACCCGGCTGTTCCCGTCTCTCCACCCTGATTAGTTATTCCTTATGTCAAACGCCAGCAGAACGTTACCGTGGCGCTGGTACAGGATCCCTCTATTGATGACGGGATGGGAAAAATGCTGCATGGTCCCTTCCTTTATACGGAATGAGCTTATTTTTGTCATTTTTCCTTCATCAATGCTTAGAAGATTCATATCTCCCTTCTGTGTATAGTAATACAGCATGTTGTCAGCAGCAATGACAGCACCGGAACCAATACGCAGGGAATCAGTTATTATCCCGGTGTTTGCATTTATCGACAGCAGCATGGGTTTAACTGTTCCGCATCCGTACACAAAATTGCCAATTTTAACAATTCCGCCCATATAGCTGTCGAAACCATTATTTCTCCATACCTGTTCAATTGAGTTGCCATCGGCTGAAAGCTTCAGCTTTACCCCACAGTTACCATCGCCCTCAGCATAATATATTGCTCCATCTTCAAACAGGACTGTATTACTGTGGGTATCACCCAGTCCTGGTTTTCTCTGGTCCGGCGGATAGCTATCCTGTTCCTGTGACCATAAAAGTTTACCGGTAGAAGCATCAAACCCCATAAGGTGGTAAGCCGAAAAAGTTACTACTATCTTTCTGGATGGCAGTTCAATAAGCTTTGGAGAATTATACCCTTCCGGCTCTCCGAAACCTTTGTCGCTCCAGATCAGCTGCCCGTTGAAGCGATCCAGGGCTACCATATTGAATTCCTTTCCCCCCGGCATCCAGAAGACCTTTTCTCCATCGACAAGAGGCGCTGCAGAATGGCCATGAAAAGGAGTCCTGGCACCGAAATCCTTTGCAAGTTCTTTTGACCACACTACTTTTCCGTCGTTGCATTTTACACAGTAAAGATTGCCGAAGCCAGTGCCAATATATAGCAGGTTGCCGGCAACAGTAGGGGTGGACCTTGATCCTGGACTTGTCTTTGTCCATTCTCTGCCCAATACTGTCTGCCATTGTTTCTCTCCTTTAAGATCAAAGCAAAAAAGGATGCTCATCGAATCAACTTCACCGCTTATGTAAAATCTGTCGTTGGTGAAAACCGGAGAAACGAAGCCGTTTCCAATATTTTCAACTTTCAGAATCAGGGTCGGACCTCCGGAGGGCCATTCTTTAAGCAAATCTTTATCCGGATATACCCCAGTTCGTCCTTTTCCCCTCCATTCATATATTTCAGGCTTACCTGCAAATAAACCGACTGCCAGAACAACCGAGATTACAAGAAAAAATTTCATTTTGATCTTTTTATAATGTTTTCAAATATAGATTCATTGTTTAAATAAACCTTACCTGAGATTAAAGATCTGTAATTAATTTTTGCCCAACCCGGCAATAGTCAAATAGTCAACTTACCCTTTGAAAAAACCACTTTGTGTCTCCCCCCTTAACTGGGATTTCACAGAGCTAATCTCGCAAACAACGAACAGAAAAGCCATCTTGCTTAGGGTAGCTGACTCTGAATACTGAGGCGTAATCACAGAACAAGCGCCTGATCCAGGCCTCTGACGGGGACTCCGTGGAACTCCACCAGCCTGCGTAGTCTTCAATGAAGAAGAATGTACCAGTGTACACACGGTAGCCACCCGGAAGAGCAGTAAACCCGCTACTGTTATTACTCGCCTGGTCATTGCCTACATCACCTTTTGTTGGGTCTGAAGTCCATTCAGATGTAGCCGCCATAGATTTGCCAATGTCCTCTCCGCTACCCTGGTAACCAAAACCGTTGTTGGTAAGGTAATCGGTTAATGTTGTCCAGTCTGCTTCAGATGGGACATGCCATCCGGTAGGACATACATTTTTACCACCATTACTCACCACCCTTGTAGCCGCATTATTATCCACTGCATACCAGTTATACAGGCTCCCATATGTATTTGAAAGAATAAGTATATTATCATAATTACAATAAGCACCTGTGGTTAATGCTGCCCATATACCGTTATCAGTTATATTGGGTATTGGTGTGCCATCGTTATATTTAGTTGTTTTAAGATTTTCTTTCATCCAAACCTGTGTACCAATCCTAATAGTATTATATGAATTGCCATCGATATCAGTTACGGTTGAAACAGGTTCTTCTTTTTTGCAATATGTTGTAAGAAGTAATACAAAAACTGAAACAATTATTGGATAAATAAAAATATATTTTTTCATAACGATACTTTTTATACTACTGTTTTAAACGAGAATACTAAACAATCCCAGTGAATTGCATGGGTTACCTCTTTTAATTTTTGTCCTTTTTATTTTTAGATACATTGATTTAAATTTGTATAATCCAATTTAAATCTGACCAGTGGTCTTGAATTAGTTGGTACTAAAGTTTTCCCACAAAGAACATGTTGTTCAGTGAATTAAACTCAGGATAAATGAAATTGTTCAATTAGAATAAGTTTTTTAACTGATTATTTGACCTTCTAACTTCACAAATAATTAGATATTAGTTTGTACGCTAATTTACAGTGAAGGGTGACCCCCTTTCATAATTAGAAATACATTAATGATTGTATGTGAGAGGATGAGAATATATTGTTACCCGGCCCACCCCTCTCTGTCGAGATTCCGTCCTCTGGATTTAATGATTTCTGAAATAACCTTATTTTCTTCCTCCACCGAAGTAGAAAATGACACAAAATGTCCTTCGACCTTATTACCTTATTTCGGGTTAATAGTCTTTTGGTAAA
>CAWBLL010000004.1:0-149928 GCA_963789465.1 uncultured Bacteroidales bacterium | reverse complement strand
ATATGGCCTGACACAGCTTCCTTATTAATGGATCCTGAACGTACCACATACCTTACAACCAGGCTTACAGGTACACCTGCCAGAGGAGTGGAACCTGAAGGGTCTATATATCCAAGGTCGCTGGCTAAATTTATTTGCGATGATTCAGTTGTCACATTGCTTACACCATAGTTACCCATGCCTGAGCCACTCTGGAAATTTTGTTGAGATGATCCGGATTGAGATGTCTGATCAGATGGCTTAATATTACCGCCTGTGAAATTATACTGAGCCGAAGTGGATTTAAATTTATAATTCAACTGGCCTGTTACTGTGGAGTAAGGTAGTATTTTCGGATTGGGCTGAATCTGTGATAATATGGGTCCTTTATTATTGGCAGTGGTAATTGCCGGGAATACCTGGTAAATTTCCTGTTTCCCATAAATAAAGTAACAGGGGGCGCTTTTTCCTTTGTTCTTAAACCGGAGTTTTGCAGCATCGAAGTCGAATGGATTCGAAATATCGAGTGCTTCAGTGCCAGCAATAACCTGGAACGCATATTTTTTACCTTTTTCAAGGACAGGTTGTACAGGACCGTATAAAAATGAGGTGTTCATAACTGTTGTTTCAAAAAACGCCGGAGTAGTGGCTGTCAGCAGGGCATCCCCCGGAGAAGCTTCCGGATCGGTCATTTCAGTAATCATTAATGTATAAGGGGTACCCGGAGGGGCTCCCGGGGAGGGTGTCCAGGTAAATAAGAGTGGTTGTCCGGTTGGTTGTTTAATTGTGTCCCCACAGTTCGGAGACAAGATATTTGGCGGTTCCAATAATTGCAATGTAAACGGACTGCTGCACCCAATGGGATCGTTACCCGACAATGGGATACCGTCAATATCATAAACCCTGAAGCACAAACGATAAGTGCCTTCTGGAAGGCCTTTATCCTCTACTTCCTGTTGTGAAATACCCGAAAAAGTAAGGTTGTTAGTATTAAAATAATCCCACAGATCCTGTCCTGTTAATACCGCTGGTACATTCGGACTGAGCTCTATAAATTGTGACGGAACATAATCGGGGGAAGTAGCGATGGTTATCCCGTTATTACCGGTCAGAGTAAGCTTAAGACTGATATTTGTGCTCTGCGATGAAGAAAGCATAACACGAATTTTGTCGTAATACTGCAGAAAATCTGAGGTGTACGGAGGCATTACAATGGTGCTGATATTCAGGTTACTTTGCTGCTGAGAAATGATATTGAAAGATTTATCCACATCGGAAAAAACTGTCGGAGTGACAGCCGGCAACAAAAAGAGATCTGCCTGGTTGCCGTTGCGTTGTATTACCTTTTCGTTATCTCCACTTGTCATCTTGGAAGGGTATGCACCTTCCGGACCATTATCTGACACAAGATTAACTCCAGTTGGTTGCCGGGCAAACAAAACAGTTGCCAGCAGCAATAACAGGAAAATTCCTGTACTTTTTTTCAGCAGTCTCTTAAAATGAATACACATAACCGATATCTCCTTTTCGTTCAGTAAACGGGGTAATATTAGGTGTAATGGCAGAAATATTATTCAGATAAAATTTGATATAAAACCGGTGATGATCAGTTGGTTTTATCCCGGCCTGAAAAGATATCCGGTTAACGCCTGTAATTTTATCATCATTGCCATCTGTAAAAGTGACGGTATTTTTATAATAATTGTCAGCAAGACTCAGTGATAATTTATTCTTTAGTAATGTTTTTGTAATTACAATACCTGGCCCTGCAATTGTATTTTTCGAATTTTGCAGGTTGTAAAGTGTATAATTAAAACTCAGACCCAGGTTCAAACCGGCTTTTACAATAAACAGCATGTAGTTGGTCATCAGGGTAGTCGAATTATAGGAATTCAGGTTAGTCGTATTATTATTTTTATCCTTAAGTTTCTGAAGGTTATAAGTCAGCATTATATTGTGGATTAACGACTTTCCAGAGATGTTCACATTTTGGTTTACAGCCAGATTCTGAGTGGTCTGCGAAATTTCATACAATGAATCCACAGAAGTTTGCCCGGCTGACTGTCCCATATCATAATTCGAATAAGTTATGTTGATATTATAGACCTGGGCAGGAGTTGCATTAAAGGTTAACGAACCAATCGTTCGGTGCGTTGTGGCAGGGAGGTCATTATTCAGGTTATCGCGCTGAAAGCCGAGACTGCTGCCGAGAGAATATTTTTGCTGTCCAAATCTTATTGATGGTTCGATGGTTATGTTTTGCATATCGTTTTGAAAGAAGTAGGCCCCCATTGAGCGATAGCCCGGTGCAATTCGTTTGTAACGCAGGTTAAATGTAAAATTCGTTCCGCCATATCCCAGTGACGATTCAACTGCCGAACTGGTGCTTGTGGTGGCGTTTGTATTATATAGGCCGGAGAAAAGATCGAGAATTTTGTGTGATGAAGTATCGGGATCTGTGGCATTAAGATCATCAGTGTATAAGGATTGTGCCAGTTGGAGATCGAAGTGAAATTTCCCTGCAAACTGCTGATGTGTCACGAAAGAAGCAATAAAGTTTTCTGCAGGATTCAATGTAAGGTTTGTGGGATCGAGCGAAAGGGAATTCGCGTCATCCCAGCCTTTCAAAAATATCAGGTCGGCATTGTTCTTTTCTGTCCCGTACCCTATCTTCATGCTCCAGACTTTTCTTTCGTACGATGCAGTAGTTACTGCAGAATTATCCAGAGAAAGTGTTTGAAGATTGGGATCTATCGCCTTGAGTAATCTTCCCGTCATAAAACCAAACCTGAAATTCCCCGGATTGAGTTCTGTCCCTGCTCCTAACAGTGTATGCCCTGAAAGGGTGTAAGGAGAAAACACAATACTACGATAACCCAGATGAAGCTTAATCCATTTGTAATAAGGACTTACACCAAACTTATTAAAGGGTTGCCTGAAATCGCGTTGTTGTTCACTAACCATGAAAGAAAAGGGGAATGTCACGCCATAAATGGATAAGACAGGAGAACCGGTCAGAAGCCAACTGAAAGGTTTACGGCCTGGCTGTTTTCCTGATATATCGTAAAAAGTCATTGTACCGCCTATTGTACCTTTCAGGGTAAAAGGTTTTACATTTTTCAGGTTTTCAATGTTCTGGGCTTGTATAGGAAATCCAGTAAGAAATAAAAGGCTGCAAAATAATGCCAGATATATTTTTCTGCCCAATATCATTTTAGCTAAAAACTAAATTGTAAAAATGAAACCGGCTCTGAAATATGCAATTGAATAATAGAATTGCTTTTCTTACCCGGGAGATGCTATTATAAATGAATGATAATGTATGATAGAAAGAATTAGAGATAATCGATTGAAAAGAAAGATAAATGGTTTTAATTTTTATGCCAGATAAATTCAACTCCGGTTGGAATTTTAATTTGACAAATGATTGAGATATACCTGAGAGATTAAAATACATACAAAGTTCGAATTAGATTAATGGACTTCCATTATATCTTTGCTTTCGGCTCCACACCGATCTCATATGCAAAATGAAACCGTGCACCATGTGAGAGTGATTGAAATATTTAAATTCAATCTGCGAACAGATAACTACAAATAATGGAACAATTCAGATAAAAGTAAAGTTCATTGACTCGAAATACATTGTTTATGACTAACTTTATAATAATGGAGTTCTTCATTGCGTATTCCGGCATATATCCTAGAATAGGAGTGGTAAGCGGCAAATAAATTGCACTGGATTTTCATCATGTAATAATATATTACTCTATATTTCAGTATAAGATCGCTACCCTCTTGCCCAGGACTTTATTTACTATCTTTATAAACGGTTTTCCGTACTTAAAAACAGCTGTTATGAAACGTCGGGATTTTATTAAAACTGCTTCAATAGTTGCTCCTGCCATGGGTTTATTCCCTGCTGACCTCTCTTCAATTGCCAGGGAAATAATCCCGGGTAAACTTGAAAAAAGAGTCCTTGGCAGATCCGGAAAAATGCTGACGAAGCTCGGATTCGGAGGTATAATAGTAAGGGATATGCAACCTGCAGATGCATCCGCGATTGTAAAATTTGCTGTAGATGCCGGAGTGAATTATTTTGATATTGCGCCATCATATGGTGATGCCATTTTAAAGTTGGGACCGGCACTTGAGCCCTACAGGAAAGATCTGTTTTTGTCATGCAAAACCGGCGGAAGGAATAAGGAAGCTTCGAGGAATGACCTTGAGAAATCCCTGAAAGATATGAGGACCGATCATTTTGATCTTTACCAGTTACATGCCGTCACCACTCTGAAGGATGTCGATACCATCCTGGGAAAGGGAGGGGCGATGGAGACCTTTCTTGAAGCCCGGGATGAAGGCAAGATAAAGCTAATAGGCTTCTCCGCGCACTCTGTTGAGGCAGCCATGGCATTAATGGACAGGTTTGACTTTGATACCATACTTTTTCCTGTTAATTATGCTACATGGTATGCAGGGAACTTTGGTCCCCAGGTTCTTGCACGGGCCCGGGAGAAAAAGATGGGCATACTCGCCATTAAAGCCATGGCCAGAAGACCCTGGCCGGATGGTGCCGATAAGTCAAAATATCCGAGGTGCTGGTATGAACCTTTTACAGATGAGGAAGATATTCAGATGGGATTGCGCTTTACATTATCACACCCTGTTACAGCTGCCTTGCCTTCAGGTGAGGCTGAATTGTACAGGATAGCACTTAATTTAAAAGACAGGCTTGAACCTTTAACCAACGCTGAAGTTGATGCAATAAAGGCAAAAGGACTTACAGGTAATCCCATATTCAAATTTCCCTCAGACTGATATGGAAGACTAAATATATCTCATGTGAATCCTGCTTTGCTTTAATGGGGTAAGCCGGAGCCCTATGACTATATATGCATGGAATAATCTGAGCCCCAAAAGCGGGAGTTAAAGTTTTGTATTTAATGTGTCAATTGTTTTCCCTTAATTTGTTAACCTGAAGGTTAATGATATAATTACTAATTGAAACAAATATCTTAAAATGGAAAGAAAAGGGATCTATTTCCTGTTGCTGATAATAGTGATTCTCACTGTCATATATTCTTGTAAAAGAAAGCCATATGAGCTCAAAGAGGGTTATATATATGTTCAGAATGAGGATCGTAGAAACGCATCCACAGACTGGCAGCTAGTTTGGGAAGATGATTTTAAAAAGGGTCAGCTGGATACTACAACATGGACACGGATCGGGCTCTTTGAGACACCTAAATGGAGAGTCCCCGTTGATCAGTGGAGAGAGGTAAAAAACTGTTTCAGGTATATAACTGCTACCGACCCGAGGGTGGTTCTGTTTGATGATAACAATATAAAACTGATGGGAATTATAAATCCCGATTCGTTGATGGGAGATCCCCGTCCGTATCTGACTGGAGGAATATATTCCTGGGGCAAATTTGCTTTCCAGTACGGACGCATCGAGATCAGGGCAAAACTTGATCCGGCATATGGCATGTGGCCCGCAATATGGATGTTGTCGGAGAAGGACATTTATCCGAACCAGCATAACGGGGAGATGGACATAATGGAAAAGCTGAATCATGATGACTTCGCATATCAGACTACACATAACCATTATACAATAACCTTGCAGCAGACCGAACCGAAAAAGTCAGCTACTGCTAAAATTGATACATCAGGGTATAATGTTTACAGTGTAAGCTGGTATCCCAACCGGCTTGTATATGCTGTCAATGGTGTTCAATCATACGAATATCCCAAAATACCGGGAGCCGGAACTTATCAATGGCCGTTTGACCAGCCATTTTACCTGATTATTGACCAGCAGATGGAGCATGAATGGCCTGGTATGATAACCGATCCTGGAGAACTTCCGATAAGTATGACAGTTGACTGGGTAAAGTTATATCAGTAAAATCAGCAAACTTCAATCTTGTCTCCGGCATAGTCGGTGTTAATTGAAATTAGTATGATAAATGTTTTTAAAGTAATTTTAGTGTTGAAAACATAAGTATCAACCAGGAATAATGGCTATGAAGCATTTTAATGTTTCTGCTTTGCTGATATGTTTGCTCGTAAGTTCCTGTGCAACCCGTCAGCAAAATAACAACACTGTTGAACTCCCGGAAGTATGGAAATTTAGGATCGGTGATAATCCTGAGTATTCCACTACAGCATTTAATGACCAGTCGTGGGAAACTATCAAAGTGGACAATTACTGGGAAACACAGGGCTATCCGCTTTATGATGGCATTGCCTGGTACAGGACCAGCATAGATGTACCTTCTTCCCTTAAAAAGAACGGTGATCTGTTAAAAGCGGTCCGGATATCTCCGGGCAGGATTGATGACGCAGATGAGATCTGGTTCAATGGTAAGAAAATCGGAGAAACTACGGGCTCTGATATTGACAGGTCTTATCTTATTCCCTTTGATCTTATTCGTTGGAACAAAGAAAATGTTATAGCCGTGAGGGTTCATGATACGGGAGGAAATGGAGGGATGTATGGCAGTGTGCATACACTTGGGAACGTACGGTTGCCTGATATTTTAGTTCTTGAAGTAACCAATAAGCCGGCTGCATTCTCCCAACAAAATTCAAAATTTTCTGAAACATTGATTTTTCACTTTAGAACAGATATTAAAAATCTGCATGGTGATTTAAAAATAAAGGTTTATGATCTGAAAAGTAAAGAAGTTGTATTTCAAAAACATGAGAGTCTCATCATCGGAGTGGGGAAAAATTCTTCCCGGACGTCTGAAATATCCTTAAATAGACCGGGTACTTACAAAATTGAATATGTTTTTAATGCAAAGAGTTTATCCGATACATTAAAATACAGCACACTTTTATCATATAAACCGGGTAGCCACATGGATGAAAAATTTGAATATCCTGTTGTTAAAAACACCATACCTGACAAAGCAAGTCCCTTTGGTCTGGAGAATATTACATTTGGTGGCTATCTGAATGACCGGCTGAATGCAAATCTTACACAGCGATTACTTAATATTGATGAAACGGGTATTTTAGAGTGCTACTACAACCGTCCCGGGAAACAAACGTGGGTAGGGGAATATACCGGAAAGTACCTTCATGCTGCGAGTCGTGTCTGGCGTTCTACCAAAAATGCAGCAGTTAAAAACGCAGATGGACAGGATTGCGGATATTCTAATTTCATGTCAGAATGAGGACGGCTACCTTGGAACCTATATGCCTGGCGACTACTGGACAGATTGGGATGTCTGGGCGCACAAATACAATTTGCTTGGCCTGTTGAGCTATTATGCGGTTACAGGTTATAAACCTGCATTGGAGGCATGTGTGAAAATAGGTGATTTGCTTTGCAGAACATTTGGTGAAAATAACGGGCAGAGGAGTATAATTGATAATTCTCCGCACGTAGGAATGGCCTCAACAAGTGTCCTTGAGCCCATGACATATTTATACCGCTTTACCGGGGATAAAAAGTATCTCGATTTTTGCTTATACATCATTAAAGCCTATGAGTTTGAAAACGGGCCCAAAATAATCTCTACCCTGAATACAATCGGAAAAGTTAACAAGACGGCCGATGCTAAGGCCTATGAGATGATGTCAAACCTTACGGGGATTGTAAAATTATACCAGCTTACGGGCGATGAGAAATTCCTGAAGGCCGCTGATAATGCCTGGAAAGATATTTCAACTCACAAATTATATATAACCGGCACTTCAAGTAAAGGAGAATTATTCCTTGATGATTTTGTATTGCCGGCAGGTAATGATGCACATATGGGTGAAGGATGTGTGACGGTGACCTGGCTCCAGTTCAGCCAGGCTCTTTATTATCTCACGGGTGAATCAAAGTATATCAACGAAATTGAAAAAACTATATACAACCATCTGTTTGCAGCCGAAAACCCCGAAACAGGCTGTGTCAGTTATTATACTGCATTGCAGGGCAAAAAACCCTACCGTTGCAATATCAATGGTCATTGTTGCCTGGCAAGTGTCCCAAGAGGTATTGCTGCTATTCCTGAGCTGGCATTTTCAAAATACGGTGGTAATGGATTCTTCATAAACCTCTATTCGACGGAAAAACTCAATGAAAGAATTGTTACAAAGGATAGTAAGGAAGTCGCCATTGAATGCATTGTCGAATCAAACTTTCCGCAGGAAGGCTGGGCAACTATAACGCTTAATCCAGAAACAAAAAGCGATTTCAGACTGGCACTGCATGTTCCTGACTGGTGCAGGAATTACAAAGCTGCTGTAAATGGGAAAACATTTAATGGAATACCCGGCCAGTATCTGAACCTGGAACAGGTATGGGATAAGAATACCGTTGTTAAGGTTTCATTTGATATGCCGGCACAAATCCTTGATGGAGGCATCAGCTACCCCGGGTTTGTAGCCATAAAATACGGAACACAGATATTGGCTGTAGATCAGGTATTAAATCCGGAGATTTCTGATATGGATAAAATATCAATTGGTTTTCCACCATTGAAGGGTATTTCGAAAACTTTATTGCCAAAATTATGGATTGGGTTTCAAATATTTAGCGCCAATGCTTTCTATGATGGCAAACCGATTGATCTTAAATTAGTTCCTTTTGCTGATGCCGGACAGACCGGAGGTGATTTAAGAGTTTGGATTAAAAAGAAACAGGGTCGATGAACATATAATAGGACAAAAAATTGATATTCAAAAAGTAGATGAAATCAATTACCATATCGTCAATCATAATTTTATCAATATTATGTTTAAAGGGTAGCTCACAACCAAACATGTCATCAGATGATGACCCTGGGGAAAAATATGTCGATCTGACCATGTGATTGCCATAAACGACGGTGAAAAGATAACTCTTGACGGTACACCTTTTTACAGGTTGAAAGTGGAGGAGCCAGGAAACATCGAACGGCTCACTGATTTTAAAAATGAACCAATGATTCTGCAGAAAGAATTCAAGGACAAGATCGAACATGCCATATATAAAATGAAACCTGACTGTCTGGCCTGGGCTGACTATATGGCAATTTGTTTGGATATTGCACCTGAAATCAGGAATAAGTATCCGGAGCAGTGGGGAAAGGCTATTGAGTAATTGCAGTCACAAAAAAGTGTGGTGCTGGCCATTTTTAATGAATCATCTTTACCCGGTGGAAATCTGCTCTGCAGTAAAGCGGTTGAAGCCGGACTGGTTAAACCATAACCTGGCAAAGAATCTGCAAAGACCGGAAGTATCATGCTTGCCGACATTAAACCTACTGGCAGTTGCACCTTCAGTCTGAATCGATCCTTTAAAGCTGAATTCTTTTACTTCGAAGTCACAAAATCATCAAGTATCACAATAAAATTTAAATCCTTGATTCAAAATTAAGATAATCACAATTTTATATACCTGAATCATGTCAATAAAACAGAATATTAAA
Source organism: uncultured Bacteroidales bacterium (assembly GCA_963789465.1). Classification (GTDB taxonomy): domain Bacteria; phylum Bacteroidota; class Bacteroidia; order Bacteroidales; family VadinHA17; genus LD21. Next base: position 140,530 of record CAWBLL010000004.1, on the reverse strand, counting down.
ATCCTCTGTCATTTTTATTGACTAATTTTACCTTAAACAATTATGATGATAATTTCTCTTTAAGGATAAACAGATCTTACTAATAAAAAGCAATATCATGTTAGAAAAAATCAGACATTTTGATGACAATGTATTGGCCATTGAGGTTATAGATGGTTTTACAGAGACAGATGAATTAATCTGTCAGAAATTTTTCAATGAAAAGCTTGAAAAAGGATTTGATAAGGTAAATGTCCTGGTAAAGCTTGATGAGATGAAGGTATCACACAGTGGAACAAAAGCATTTTTTGAAGATACCCTGTGGGCAATCAGGAACTATAAGAAATTAGGTCACCTAGCGATTGTAGCTCATTCAAACATCATTAAAGTGTTTGTTCCGATTGATAATCTATTCTTTGCAAGGGCAAGAGAAGGGAGAGAGGAGCGTTATTTTGATGTTTCACAAATGGATGAAGCTCTGGCGTTTGTGACTGTCAACAAAAAAGATCTCGGATAATTGATAAACTGTTTATGTTTTTAAGTGTTAAGGTCATGTAATAGGTTTCACTAATCTTTCTAAAAAAACAGAAATGAAAAAAAACAAAAGGGCAATTATTCTGACTGTCATAGTAATTCTTTTTCTTTATCTCTTTAGCTTGTTTGTAAATTACTATGGTGACTGGCTCTGGTTTAAAAACATGGGATACAGTTCGATATTTGACACGATGATTCTGTCAAAGATGTTCTCTTTCCTGGTGTTTTTTGTCATATTCGCTCTGTTTTCAACTATTCATATCCGTTCGGCCTATAAAAGAGGAAGCCAGACCAGAGATAATTATGCTATTGCGGATGATGATCCCAGAAAACTTTTATTACCTTTCTATAAGGGAAAAATCGCTTTCTGGTTTTGGGGTTTGATCATCATGTTTTTTGGCATTGTAATGGGTTCTTCAGCCTCGGGCCACTGGAATGATTTTTTGCAATTTATTCATTCCACCTCTTTTAACTTAAAAGAACCTGTTTTAGGAAAGGATGCAGGGTTTTATATCTTCAAGCTTCCCGTTTACCGGTTTGCTGTCAGCTGGTATCTCTTCATGACAGCCTTGACATTTATTGCGGTTTTGTTCTCTTATTATCTTGATAATGCTTTTAATATCAACGGGAATAGTTTTTCTGTTTCACGAAAGGTAAAAGGTCATTTAATTCTATTGGCTGCCTTTTTTGGACTGGGAGTTTCATCTCTTTATATTATTAAACTGTTTAATATTTTATATTCCTCTCATGGTGCCACGTACGGACCTTCATACATGGACATACACGCACAGATTCCAGCCTATTGGACCATCTTCATTCTCAGTCTGATCATTACCCTTCTTTTATTTCTATATCCTGTTTATAAAAAAAGAATAATATTAATTTATGCGATTGGAATATGGCTGACAGTATGGATTGGATTTGGGTGGATTTATCCTTATGTTGTTGAACAATATAGCGTTAAGCCCAATGAACTGAAAATGGAAACGCCATATATTGCAAACAATATTAAATTTACCAGGGAAGCTTTCGGGTTGAATAATATTAAAACGGCGCCATTTCCTGTTGACCAGAATATAACCTATAAAGATATCCGGGATAACCAGCATACGATTGAGAACGTTCGCCTGTGGGATCGCAGACCTTTAATTGCAACCTACAAGCAGCTGCAGGAAATAAGATTGTATTATGATTTTAACAGCGTACAGGTAGACAGGTATCTTTTTGATAAATATACTGAGGTTGTTCTGGGAGCCAGGGAATTGCCGGTTACGGAAATACCTGAACGTGCACAAACCTGGGTAAACAAGCATTTGATTTATACCCATGGGTATGGGATTGTTATGAATCCGGTAAATGAGGTTACCCCCAACGGAATGCCCAACCTGATTGTAAAAGACATTCCTCCCGTTGTTACGGTGCCATTGAACCTCAAGCAAATGGCTATTTATTATGGGGAAGAATCCAGCCAATATCTGCTGGTCAATACAAAAACCAAGGAATTTGATTATCCCAAGGGAGAAGAGAATGTTTATGCCAGCTATCAGGGAAAAGGAGGTGTACAAATATCCTCTCTTTTCAGACGAATGGTTTATGCCTGGAAATTTTCCGACTTGAAAATTCTTCTTACCGGTTACCTTACCGATCAAAGCCGCATTATGTTTTACAGGAACATTACCCAGCGTGACCAGATACTTGCCCCTTTCCTCACTTTTGACAGTCAGCCTTATGCTGTTGTTGGAAAAGACGGAAGCATTTATTGGATACATGATGCGTATACCACCAGCAATATGTTTCCTTATTCCGAGCCGGTTAATCAGAATACGATCGGTGGAGGAGGCATCAATTACATTAATAATTCTGTTAAAGTAGTCGTAAATGCCTATGATGGAGCTGTTACGTACTATGTTATCAACCCGAAGGATCCATTGATCCAAACATATCAAAAAATTTATCCCAAACTTTTCAAGCCTTTTAGTGAAATGCCTGAATTTCTGAAAGCACATATCAGATATCCTACCGATTTGTTTAATATTCAGATTCAGATGTACAACACTTATCACATGACGGATCCGCAAGTGTTCTATAATCAGGAAGACTATTGGCAGGTTCCCGACGAAATGTATGATACCGGGCAGCAACCACTGTTCCCTTATTACATAATTATGCGGTTGCCTGATGCGCAAAATGAAGAATTCATTCTGATGCTGCCGCTTACTCCTTCAGGCAAAGACAATATGATTGCCTGGATGTGTGCCCGATGTGATGCTCCGAATTATGGAGAATTGGTAGTTTACACTCTTCCAAAGGACAAGCTGATATACGGCCCCATGCAAATTGAAGCCAGAATTAACCAAAAACCTGAAATTTCGGCTGAACTTACCTTGTGGAGTCAGAAAGGTTCTCAGGTTATCAAAGGCAATCAACTGGTGATACCCATACAAAATTCATTTATTTATGTGGAGCCGGTTTATCTGCAGTCGGAACAGGGCCAGATCCCGGAACTGAAAAGGGTTATAGTTGCTTTTAAGGAAAAAATTGAAATGAAGGAGACACTGGACGAAGCGCTTCAAGCAGTCTTTAACATCGTTGGTGAACAAGCTGTAACGCCTGAACAATTTGTTTCCAATCAGACTGGTTCTACTGTTCTTTCCTCCCGGGCTCAGGAAGCTCTTGACCATTATAATAAGGCACTGGACTACTTAAAGCAAGATAATTGGTCAGATTTTGGGAACGAATTGCAACAAATGAAATCAGTTTTATCAGAGATGGCTGAGACTAAACCTAAGGTTAAGTCAGGTTTAAAATAATGACTTGTATTTTGCCCCGCTCAGGATAAACACTTCAAATTTGCCCGGCCAAATGATGAATTAAAAAGATATAATCCTGACTGAATATTTCTTACATTTACTCAGAGGCGTTTCTATCTATATAAGAGATGCATTTTGCATTGCAGCGAGTATTAAGATCGGTAAATCCGGAGCTGCCGACTTTGATTAAGTATACCTGTTATGAAGAGACTTGTATATACTTTATTAGCCTTTATTATTGGATTATCATCCTTCGCACAAACCCGTAATGCTGAAGAAGCTAAATATACTGCTTATTTAGACAGCGCATTAACTGCAGAAATGGTATCACGACGTGAGGTTGACGAAATTACCAATCAAATCTCAATCGACAGTCCTGTTCTTGGTAATCCATTGAGTACCATACACCTTATTAAAAAGATCAATAAGAATAAAGCTACTTATTATCTTGATCTGATGACACAGGGCAGTACAGTTTTTGTCGGATGGAAAGGTGCAATCTTATTATTTGCTGATGGGACAAAGATTAAAAAGCCAAATGCAAAAATTGATATTGGGGTTTCTGATTATGGATACAGATATTCTGCCTTTATTTCATTAACCCAGGCAGAATTAAAGGTTTTGTCATTAAAAAATATTAATAAATTTCGCCTGAGTATATTTGATGGAGCTGTAAATTCAAAAGATGCAGGGATGATTAAGATTTATGCAAAGAATATAGTCAAACTAAAGTGATGTTTGATTTACCTCAGGATATTGATTCCACAGGCGCTGCATCGCCAAACGGGGGATCCGTTCCCCAGAAAAGTACAGCCCGTTTTGTGCTCGGGCTGATTGCTCCATACCGTATTTTTCTCGCAATCATATTTGTTGCTATGCTTATTGAAACATTTATGAGCGTTGCTGCACCCTGGCCCCTTAAAATTATTCTCGATAATGTTATAGGTAAGCAAAGCTTGCCTGATTATCTTGCATGGCTTCGTGATGTCTCGGCTGGTGAGCATACTATGACACTGGCAGTTGTGGCTGCAAGTGCTATTATTGTTATCACTCTGATCGGCTCTGTTGCAGGCTACATTGATAACTATTACACTGAGAGCGTTGCGCAGAATGTAGCCAATGATCTTCGACTGCGCCTATATCATCATTTACAGCATCTTTCCCTCAAATATTATGACTCCCATCAGGTAGGCAATATGGTGAGTACTATCATATCCGATGTGTCAACTATTCAGGGTTTTACTTCTTCTTCACTTCTCAGCATACTCATCGATATGCTTACAATTTTTGCTATGCTGGGTGTAATGCTCTACCTGAATGCTGATTTTGCACTTATCGTCGTTATTATATCTCCTATCCTTCTTTTTTTTATATCGTATTTCAGGAAGGCGGTTAAAAAAGCAACCCATGAAGTAAGGAAACACCAGAGCGAGGTATTGGGTGTAGTTGAACAAGGATTGCAATCAACACGCTCAGTTCAGGCATTTGGCATGCAGGATCAGGAAGTTGCCAGGCTTAGGGAGGTAAGCATAGCGACTGTGAGGGCCTCACTTAGAGCACGACGAATTAAGTCAATGCTTTCTCCCATAGTATCAGTGACGGTCTCAGGATGTATTGCATTTGTAGTTTGGCGAAGTGCGGGTCTTATACTCAGCGATGTCATGACTATTGGTGCACTTACTGTCTTCCTTTCGTATCTCAACAAGTTCTTTAAGCCTGTACAGGATCTGGCGAAGATGACCAACCTCATTGCACAGGCAACAGTCGGTCTAGAACGTATTCAAAATATTCTTAATGCCGATTCTTTCATTCCGCAAAAACCAGATGCCCGTGACCCGGGAAAGATAAGGGGGGAGATCGTTTTTGAAAACGTGGCATTCGCATACGATCCGGTCAGCCTGGTGCTACGAAATATTAATATCAAAATTAATCAGGGTATGCGATTGGGGATATGTGGCCCCACAGGTGGTGGAAAATCGACTTTTGTCTCACTCATTCCACGCTTCTATGATCCAACTATGGGACGTATATTGATCGATGGTACGGATGTGACCGACTTCAAGCTCGCCGGTCTTCGCAATTTGTTCGGTTTCGTTCTTCAGGATACCATGCTTTTCGCCGGTACAATCCGTGATAATATCGCATATGGTCGTACCGGGGTAACACTCGATGAAATTATAGAGGCAGCTAAGATAGCAAACGCACATGAATTTATCTCGCTGATGCCTCATGGCTACGATTCGCTGGTCGGTGAGCGCGGACTAACCCTTTCCGGAGGACAGCGTCAACGTATTGGCATAGCCCGCGCCGTCGTCCGAAATTCCCCAATCCTCATCCTTGATGAACCTACTGCAGCTCTGGATGCTGAGACAGAAAAGCTTATCATAGAAGCTCTTGAACGTCTCATGGAGGGACGTACCGTAATAACCATCGCACATCGTCTCAGTACTATCCGCGATGCACACAAGATCATTGTCCTCAAAGATGGCATGATCGCTGAAGAAGGCACACATTCAGAATTAATCCGAAACAACGAATTTTATGCTGAAGTTTACCGTATTCAGTCCGATGACAGACCTCCGGTTTTGTAATAACACATATTTTATAATTCCAAAACAGGCTCTGTTACTTCCCTTTCCTCCAGTTCCTGAGGATGTTACTGAAGCCTGATAATGCATTCTGCTTCTGAAGGGTAAATATTCCTTCATTAACGGTCCTCACATCCTCAACTGTATAGAAGGTCTTTGGATTAAAGTCATTGATTAATCCAATTACATTAGAAAGCTCATTCCTGTGGACAATTGTATAGATAAGGTGTACTTTTTCCCTTGCCCCATGTGCCTCGATAAATGTGGAACCATACCCATGGCAATTGAGCGACTGTACAAGTTCCTGGCCTCGTTCATGGGCAAAAACCCTTATCATTTGTATCCCCATTGCCATTTTCTCCTCAATAATCATTCCTACAAAGTTTCCGGTGGCAAAACCTGCTGCATAAGCAATGTAATTAACATAGTTGTCGAGGTTTTCCATTATTTTGCTAATCGCCACGATCCAGATCAGCACCTCAAAAAATCCAAGGAAGGGAGCTATGTTTTTTTTCCCTTTTGAGACAAAAATTATTCTCATTGTACCTATTGACTGATCGCAGATTCGTGCAAGAAATATCAGTAAGGGCATAATAAAATAACTGAAGAAGCCGGAATCGAAAAATGTGTTATTCATAGCTTTAATATTAGAAGTATAACAAATATAGGTATAAAGGTGCAGCGATACAACGATAAGCCTGGAGATGCTGTAAGGGTATGACTATCTGATGGTTTAGTGGGATGGCCCTAAGCCGGGACAATAAACCCCGGAATCAACCAGGGACCCTTCATTTGCAATTCAGTACTTTTTACCCTTCTTCTCCCTCAGTATTATTTGATTTGTCTACGGAGGGATCCCTAAATCTAATGCTTTTATCTACAGATCTTAGATGCAGGTCGTGTTGAGGAAATGGGATTTCGATCTGGTTTTCCTTAAGCACTTCAAATATTCTGAAGAGAATTTCACTCTTAATCCGACGCCCCTGATTATAGTCTGCAATCCAGGCAAGCAGGATGAAATCCAATGAACTATCGCCTAATCCGTTGAAGAAAACCAGAGGTGCCGGTTCCTGCAGAACTTCGGGATGATTATTCAGAATTCCCATCAGCAGGCTGTGCACCTGTTTAGGATCAGCGTTATAAGAAACGCCGGCAGTAATTTCAACACGCCGGTTCTGATCCGATAAAGTCCAGTTTATCACCTCGTTTGAAACGAGTTGCCCGTTTGGAACAATAACTTCAGCTCCATCAAAGGTCCTTATATTACTGGCTCGGATACCAATGGATTTTACATTTCCGGTAAGCTGACCTACCTGAACTGTATCCCCCAGCTGTATGGGTCGTTCAAACAACAGTATCAAACCGGAGACCAGATTATTGAAAATATTTTGCAGTCCGAAGCCAATGCCAACACTGAATGCCCCCAGTATGATTGTAAGCTGGTTAACCGGAATTCCTGCAGCGTTTACCGCCAGGAAAAAGCCTCCTGCAACAAGTGAATATTTAACCATCATGGCAATGGTATGCGGTAGACCCTTCGATAATGAAAAACGGTTCAATACATCTTCTTCAAGAAGGATCTGAAGCAGGTTGGACAGAACAACGGCAATATATATCACAAGGAAAAAAATAAAGATCGAATTCAGCGAGAAGCTTGCGGAGCCAATCGAAATCTTATGGGTAATAATAGAACCGATCCCTTTAGAAACATAGTCAATAATCTTGAAATTACGCAACCCAAGAATTATCCAGGTGAATATGGCTAAAAAATTAATCAGGTAAATGGTTTTTCGCTTTATTACCTCACCATAAATCCTGAATACATTTAAACTCTGCCAGATGCTTGTATCAATAACAGTTGCAATCAGTCCGTTGATAAGAAGAGTAGTAATGAGTATTGACAATCCATTGAAAATATTATAGAAAACTGCCCCGAGTACAATTTCAGTGAGTATCATCCGCCCTGCCAGGTTCGCGATAATTCCAACAGCGGCCAGCCCAAGATGCAGGAAAACGAAAAGATATATAAGTGTTCTCTGATTTTTGCCAAAGTCATTTTCCCTCTCGAACTGCAGAAGAAACAGAGCGAGGACCCCAATTTTGATAGCTGAAACAATAAGGAGAATTATTCTGTAAATGACTGATTCGTTCAGGAATACTATCAGCATTAAATAAAAGATGATCAGTACCCCGAATGCATAAATATAAAAATGATATTTTTTATGCAATAAAATGCTTAAAATACGGATCAGGGGGAAAGCAATTACATATAAAGAGATTTCGCGAAAGACAGCTGGACGATTTGTAAAAACAAACAGCGTGGAAAAGAGCGTGAGAAACACTGTTGCACTTACCGGATGAGAAATAATCTTCAGAAACTTTTCCTTGTAAAAATGACCATATACATGTTCTGCTTCGTGTGAATTAACCTTTCTTTTTATGTTTATAAACAAGTAAAGCAGTCCGAGAAAGATAAGCACAGTTAAAAAAACAGCTGCTCTTTTCTTATCTATATATTCCTTTAAATCAACCAGATCAATTTCTTTAAGATGCCTGAATGAATCAGCTATTTCCTTTCTGTAACTGGTTCGGAAATCCAGTTGAAAGAAAGGAAGGTGATCCTTTTCCAATGCCCGCGATTGTCTGGATTGTATAAGGGATTTCGTTCTTTCCAACTGAGAATCTATTTCTGAACTTGCTTCAATATTCTTATCCATAATATTCAATACTGAATTGCTTCTTTGAGAATAAAGCAGCAAGGTCGAATCAAGAAAAGTTATAGTTTCAGTCAATTTATCAGGAATTGGTGAACTGATTGTATCCGGTTCCATCCGTTTCCTCGTGTATTTCCATAGTTGCAACTCAGATTTCAGTTTATTTTTGAAATTATCCAGGTTCTCAAGAACAGCAGTAAGCTCAGCCTTTTGGGCATTTAATTTCCGTTGTTCCTGTACCAGCTCAATTTTCCTGTTTTCAAGAAACCGGATGTTCTTTGAAACATCTTCAGGATCTATATCGGTCAGCAGGCTGATATTGATAGACGCAATAGTAATATCAGTTTTAGTTTTAAGACCGCGGATTGTGCCTTCCGGTACTAAATTGTGAATTTCTTCCCTGGTTTTATTTCTTATTTCAACAGCCCTGACCGGGATATCGCCCGGCTCAATATAAGACCGGTGTGCATTTGAGGTATCTTTTAGTATCCCGGGTAAAATCTGCCCGTGTAAATACTGGCATCCTGCAAACATGCAGATTATCAGGAATCGAAAAGGAGATAATTTTATTTGCATTTAGATCCTCCTGTCAGTATAAAATTATAGCTATGAGACCGCTTTTTGGTAAACTTTAAAATTTGATATTTGCAAACAAACTTTTCAGGATCTTCTGTTTATAAGATTCAGCTAATCTGAATAATCAAAAATAGGAATTTTTTTTGACCTATCCAGCTAATAAGGAGTCAGGACAGGCTTGTTCAGTTAAGAATACAAAAAAATACAAGGCTGCTGAGATTATCATCAAATACCTGTCTGATTTGCAGCTCTGGTTTCTGTAAACACTGACACAAGTGGCATCTGAAAAATTTTCGGCTAATATTTTACCAGTACCGATTGATGTAATTTTAGTTTTATTGAAAAGGGGGAATATAATTAATATCCAGATTCTTTACAGGAATTGGAATTGGGAGTATCTCCTTGCTTTAGTACTCAGCCGAATTTATAATGTTTCCTTACAGCTTTTGTTATTTTCCATACGCATTTCATTCCCACGGGAAATACGACAAGGTCACCCTTGCCAAAACTTACAGGCATACCATTTTCAGGAGTCACAACTACTTCACCTTCCAGCAGATAGCATGTTTCAGCTTCATCATATTCCCAGGGAAATTCGGAGACACCCTTCTCCCATATGGGCCATGTTTTTACCTTAATAGTCTGAAGTTTCTCTTCGGATGGTTTTTCAATCTGTATCATCTGAAATGTCTTTTTATCCTGTCAAAGTTACACCCTAATTACTTTAAAGCCAAATGAGCCGGACCAGTTTCAGTGTTGATTTGTAAGCCTCCGGTGTTGATAAGTAAATGAATAGGCAGCTGAAGGGTAACCAGGGTTTAGCTATCTTTAAATGAAATACATTTATATGATAGAAAGCAATGAATAATAAGGAAGCAGGGAATTGGGACATTAAGAAGGAAAAACTAAAGCAGAAATATGAAAATCTTACCGACAAAGATCTGTGTTTCATAGTGGGTAGGGAGCAGGAAATGATTGAAGTACTTGGTCATAAACTTGGCAAGACAAAAAAGGAATTGCTTAATATCATTATTGCCTTATAATTTATAAAACCATTAAATCACCCTGCAGATAAGATTTCTCCTTTATTCTGGTTTTTCTTCCTCTTTCGCAAGTCTGCGTGCAATTGCTTCGTTGTCTTTTTTAACCAGTATGTCCCTGGCTATTGAATATTCTTCTCTGCGTCGGTCAGCTAATTTTTTATCTTCCTCATTGATTTCAGGAAAATATTCCGGGATAGTTAATTCACTTTTCATGTTACAAAAGTACTAATAATGTCAGCTTAAATTACATTTGACTTTCATTAATATGAAAATAGATTAATAACACGCTGATGGTCAATCAATAATGTTCATCGTGGATAATGGTAAATTACGATAAATAATACCTGTAAATGCCAACCGCTGGTCTTAATCTTTATTTTCCGGAAGATCTTCTGGCATCGATAAAGCTTTTAATAAAAATAATCATTGCTGTCAAGGACGTAATAATCATAATCGTTACTCGTGCAATTGCCGGATAATCTGATCTGCCAATAGCCCCTGTCAGGGGCTTGAAAAGCCCAAGGAGAATTAACAATGTAAGCACGACCGCAATATGCGCCAGAACTCGGTTCCCCTTTTTAAAGCCGGGAGTAATCATAATAAGTATAATTCCTGCCAGGACAGGTATCAGGGCTGTTAGTGAAGGAGTTTCGGATGAAAAATACCCCCAGCTCCCGAGGACGATTAATATGATCGCATTCAGAAGATTTATTAAAAATGGTTTCATGAATAATTGTTTCCAAATTAACATCGGATCAGTAATTTGGTTCAAAGATGAATTTTTGAAGGTTAACCGCAAACGACCTTGATGAATTCCCTATGGAGGACAAAGGGTCATCATCAATGTTCAGAAATACGCAGCTGACATGATCATTTAAGAGGTTTTTGGTTTTCGCCTGTTTAGCAGGATTACCGTGGAGCCTATTATAGCAATGACAGCAAAGAGAAATAATATATACATCGTACCGGAAGGACTGTCGGAGGGAGCACTTACAAGAGATTCTTCCATTAATTTATAGGCAGGAATTATCCATGTTATCAGGTATGCCTGTAAATAAGTGATTATACACAGCAAGAAAAGCATGAGGAAACTATGCTTAAGTGTAAACCTGAACAGTTCGGATTCCCTGCCAACCAGTCCTACGGCTGCTGCACCAATGGCTATTGACTGTGGAGAGATCATTTTTCCCGTAACCCCACCTGAGGCATTTGCTGCCACAGTGACCAGAGGATCTATTCCTATGGAGTTTGCAGATGTATGCTGAAGCCGGCAGAAGAGAGCATTTGATGAAGTGTCAGATCCGGTCAGGAATACTCCCAGCCAGCCTAAAACCGGGGAGAAGAAGGGGAAGAGTGCTCCTGTACTCGCCAGGGCCACAGCCATTGTGACCGACATGGCTGAATAATTGGCAACAAAAGCAAATCCAAGTACGGAAGCGATGGTGAGTACAGGAAATTTGACCTGTTTAAGTGTTTCTATAAAAGTATTTACCCCCTCCCTGAGACTAAGTCCGATCAAGGGCATTGAAATAAAGGCAGATAATATTAAGGCAAGCCCCGGACTGGATAAATAATTAAAATCGAAAGGCTTTACAATCAATGGTGATCCGTCAGGTCTTAGAATGGCATTCTGCAGTCCCGGAATTAAAAATTTGATATCTCCGATAGAATTCAGAGTCTCCTTTACAGCCGGAAGTCCCCATGCAATTATCATAATAGTCATTATAACAAAGGGAGACCATGCCCTGAAGACTTGTCCGTAAGAATATTTTAGTATAGTCTCTTTTTCTTTCTTATCCTCCTCCTTAAAATGCCAGATTGATTTCGGTTTCCAGTATTTCAGCAGTACCATGAGGGATATGATTGAAGCGAGGCCGGCTATTACATCCGGAAGGTTTGGTCCCAGGAAGTTGGAGGCTAACCATTGAAAGAATGCAAAGGAAATACCGCAAACCATTATTGCGGGCAATACTTCAAGAGAACTTTTAAAGCCTGCTATTAAAACCACAAGGTAGAATGGGACAAAGACTGACAGTAGTGGTAGTGTCCTGCCTACCATCTGGGAAATGGCCATTTCAGGGAGATCAGACACCTGTGAGGCAATGATGATTGGAGTGCCTATGGATCCGAATGCGACTGGAGCTGTATTCGCTATAAGGCAGATCCCGGCAGCATAAAGAGGGTTAAATCCGAGTCCCACCAGCATGGCGGCTGTGATTGCAACGGGTGTTCCGAAGCCAGCTGCACCTTCAAGGAATGCCCCAAAAGAAAAGGCTATCAGAAGTGCCTGCAACCGTCTGTCAGAGGTAATCGATGCCATAAAGCTTTTAATTATTTCGAACTGACCGCTTTTTACTGTGATGTTATACAGAAACAATGCGCCTATAATTATCCAGCAGATAGGGAAGAGACCGTAAAGAGCACCATGTACTGAGGACAACAGGGCCAGCCTCGAAGGCATTCCATACACAAATACTGATACCAGTATTGAAACAAGAAGAGTTAACAGACTGGCCATGTATCCTTTCATTTTCTTAATGACCAGTGCCCAGAAAATGAAGATAACAGGTACTGCTGCCACTGCAGCCGATAAACCGATGTTATTAAGAGGGTTTACTTCCTGCGTCCAGATCATACTCTTATTTTCTTTTGTACTTTTGAGAAAAGTGAGTTAAAATAACTCTTTAATATGTCATTTGGAAATGGATTTTGAATTAGCTTACGGCAAAGGATGGCACCGGATCGAATTATCCGATAAATATCACATTGACGTAATTAAGCCTCATTGGGTTGAAAGCGTTAGGGATCAGAGTCTTGCAGTTACAGCAGCGCTAAATCATGCCTGTTACGGAAAACCACTGAAAAAACTCGCCGGAAGGCATGAAAAAGTAGCAATTATATTCAGCGATATTACCAGGGCTACACCTTATAACATAATTTTACCTGCCTTGCTTTCTGAACTGAAACACCTTCCGCAGGAAAACATCACTTTCTTTTGTGCCAACGGTACACACAGGTTAGCTACCTCCCGGGAACTTGTCAATATTCTCGGGGAAGACATTGTAAAGAATTACGAAATTGTTCAGAACACTGCTAATAATTCAGATCAGCATAGCTATGTTGGTACCACTGTTTCCGGGAATGAAATATATCTGAACAGTAGAGTGCTTGATTGCGGTATAAAGATTCTTACCGGATTCATTGAGCCTCATTTTTTCGCCGGCTTTTCAGGAGGCGCCAAAGCCCTGGTTCCTGGCATGGCATCTGTCAGTACAATTAAATTTAATCATTCCATTTTACATTTGTCGGATGAAAGTGCAACCTGGGGAATAACCACAGGTAACCATCTATGGGAAGAGATAATGGAAGCAGCAGAATTTGTTCCCGGATTATTTTTACTGAATGTCACCCTGAACAGGAATAAGGAGATCACAAATGTATTTGCGGGAGAACTACGAACCGCTCATCAGACCGGATGCCAGTTTGCGAAAAATTCAGCTATGGTTCCTGTTAATGATTTGTACGATATAGTCATAACAAGCAATTCTGGTTATCCTCTGGATTTGAATATTTACCAGACAGTTAAGGGAATGAGCGCTGCTGCTCAGATTGTCAGGCAGGGTGGCAGTATTATTATTGCAGCTGAATGCTGGGATGGAATTCCGTCAAACAGCGATTACGAAAGGATACTGACATCTGTGAATAATCCGGAAGACCTTATGCAATATATTATAGATAAAGAGGATATTCTGAACGATACCTGGCAGATCTATTACCAGGCTCTAATACAACAAAAAGCAGACGTATATTTATTCAGCGAACAGCTTGATGATAAGACGATTAAGCGAGCCATGCTGAGGCCTGCAGGTGATATCGCAGGGCTTGCCGATGAACTGGTAAGCCGTATTGGGCCTAAGGCTAAAATTTGTATTCTGCCGGAGGGACCGCAGACGATTCCGTATTTGAGTAGTATGTAATAAAATAGTTCTTTTTATGTACTTCCGGAAGGAGACCCTGGCAACAGGTTTCAGGTTTCCAAAGGGTTGGCTGATGGTATGAAGAAGGAAAGTAAAGGTACCAATACAATCCTAAGAATTTGTTAGTATTTTGAAAAGGGTTTACAGCCTACATAAATGAAGTATTGTTGTCTTTTATGTAAGAAGTATATGTTCAGCCTGGCATTGATAACATAAAATATTCTGTATGCAATATTCTGCAAAAAATCTTTTTTTGTGATTTTGGGAATCCAGTTGCGGTATATGCTCCAGCCTTTCTTCACATTGTGCGTTATATCTTCATTGTAGTTGATCTCCAGGTCGGATTTCATAAATTCCTCATCGTATCGATTCTTGTTCCAGAAATGATGGACCATCGGCTTACCCCATATTTTCATTATTCCTTCTCTTTTCCTGCGGGTTGACAAAATATCAGCAATAAGATACTGACCTCCTGGTTTGAGGACACGGCATACTTCCTTAATGAATGCAGTTTTGTCCGGATAATGAAAAGCACTTTCGATATTGATTATGACATCAATCGAGTCGGAGTGTATATTTGAGAGGTTCTGGGCATCATCAACGAAAAAATGAACATTTGTCGTTTCCATCCTCTCTTTTTCAAGGTTGGCAATTTCAATATTGGAAGCACTGAGATCAACCCCGGTTATTTTCAGTGGTCTGTAATTCGAATTTATATACAAAGCCTGGACGCCGTTTCCGCATCCTATTTCCAGTACTTCCTTGTTCCTTAATGTCTTTAATAGTGAAATGCAATAATCTGTAAGATTCTTCTGGGCCTGGATAAAGCTGTCGGATTCCTTTACATAAAGAGGATAATGGAGCATTGTATATTCATTATTCAACCTTTTGAGAGCTGAATTCATCGAATCGTAATATTGAAAATTGGTGAATCCGGTTCCAATAAGCCTGAATATTTTTGATAAAAAGTTCATAATAATCCCGATATTAAATAATTAAATTGGCCACAAAAGAAAAAATTAAGATAAGTAATTGATGAATAAGTCATTAAGGGGAGAAGAATCAGGCAATTTTAATTTATTGAGAAAAGACAGTGGCTTATTCCAACGATTCTGTTCCGGCTGTTTTGATAATATTATTCAAATTATATTTTGATATAGCAGCAAATTTAAAAAATTGTTTTGATTTTCCCTGGAAAGTGGAGTTTATATGGGAAGGAGATGAGCTTTTAATTAAATTTAGGTAAAATATTAATTCAATATGGGCATTACTGAAACAATTAAACAACGTAAATCTTGCAGAACTTATAATCAGCTGGCATTAAAGCCGGAAGATAAGAGAGAACTTGAAAGTTTCATATCTGAAAACAGCCTGGGACTGGGAGATGAGCTGATAAATTTCAGGATTATTGAAGATCGTGAAAAGTCGAAGCCAATGAAGATTGATTATGGAATGATCAGGGGATATAATACATACATTCTGGGAACTTCCAGATCCACCCCTGCATCGAGAGTCAATTATGGATTTCTTATGGAAAGGATAGTTTTAAAGGCAACTGAGCTGAATATTGCCACATGCTGGGTAGGATATTTTGACAGCAGCTTTTTTAGTGATGTATCTGTTGAACCGGGTTATGAAATACCTTCCATAGTTATAGCAGGATACTCTGATGAGAGACGGACCTATCAGGATAGGTTAATACGGCTGTCTGTAAGTGCATCCGACAGGTATGCCTGGGACAGGCTGTTTTTTGATTACAGGTCAGGAGCTCCACTTACCCCTGAATCAGTCAGGGAATATGGCAATTCCCTGGAGATGGTAAGACTGGCTCCTTCATCGGGAAATACACAACCATGGAGGGTATTCTTTGACGGGCAGGCCAGTGAATTTCACTTTTTCAGAAAATCGGTCAGCGCGCGATATGAGGCAAGAGGATTGCATGACATTGATATAGGGATTGCATTGTCACATTTCGGCATGGTTTCCCTGGAATGCGGCTTAACAGGATTCTGGCTGAAACATCCGGAGGAAAAGATCAGTCAGGCAGATGATTTGAAATATATTATGACCTGGAGATGTGAATGAAAATATCACTGGCACAGGTACCATTCATCATCGTCCAGTTCATGCTTAATAATAAATTCCTGTCCCAGGGTTGTCTCAACTTTATAGTAGTTTGAGGCAGGGAAATCAGGATTTTTATTTCCCTGATACCACCGGTCAGCAATTTCATAAATTTCAAATTTGTTGTTATCCCAGTGAAAGTACTTGGGATAGAGCTCAGCTTTTAAGCCTGAATAGCATTCTACTTTAATTCTGACAGGTTTTATCATCTTTCAGAGTATTAGAGAATATATAGAAGAGCACATTCTATTTATTGCAATAAAGCTCGATTGCTCTTTGGGCATTTGCGTAACCTGTTTTGTACGCCTTTTTTAAATCAGCACATCCGGATTCTTCCTGTCCGAGATTAATTTCAGTAAGGCCACGCCAGTAAAAGGCATTGCTTTTCTGGTTTCTTTCAACCGACCAGGAATCGATAACCTTGTTAAAATCAGCTATTGCTTCATCATATTCACGTAGCTCGTACCTGGCCCGTCCCCGGATATTATAATACCAGATGTTTTTCTTCGGGCCGTCTATAGCCTTAGTAATATCTTCGATAGTCCTGGTGTAGTCTTTAATATCGAATTCTGAAACGCCTCTTCTGGCCAGGGTGTTGTAATCAGCAGGATCAATTTTCAGGGCAGATGTATAGTCTTCAATTGCGCCCTTGTTATCGCCAAGACGAAATTTCGCCACTCCTCTGTTCTCATAGGCCTGTTTGAAGCCTGAGTCGAGTTTTATTGCCCTTGAATAATCTTCAATGGCTCCTCTGAAATCTTTTCCGGCTACCTTATCATTGCCTTTGTAGAACAGCTCCCTTGCACTTCTGTTGTATGTCTGACTGAATGAGGGTACAGAGACAAGCAATAATATTGCCAGATAAACATTCTTTTTCATGATATTCCAGTTACTATAACAAGGTTATTTCACAGGTCATGATATTTATGCAAGTTACAAAATTCAGGCCAGGAAAGGAAAGTTATGTCATCTGTGCCTGCAGAGAAATGTTTTTATTTGAAATAAATCTGAAGATATCATTGAGTTATTGATTGAACAGGTATTTATTCTTATCAATCTCCACCAGGAACCTTGATGGGAGATGGAATACTGCGTCATATGAGTAGACCGACCGGGGGAAGGTGATATAAAGCTCCTCCTTTGCCCTGCTGCATGCGACATAAAACAACCTCCGCTCTTCTTCCATCTCCTCAATATTTGTTGCCCGGTTAGAGGGGAACATCCCTTCGAGGGCATGAGGAATAAACACTGCATACCATTCCAGTCCTTTGGCGGAGTGAACGGTAGAGATTGTCACTTTTCCATCTTCTTCTCCTTCATCGATCAGTGGTTTGGTCTGATCTGCGACTCTTTTCGAAGGCGGATCCAGGGCAAAATCGGAAAGAAATTTATCGAGATCCCTGTACTTCTTTGCAAGATCGCTCAAAACAGCAATATCCTGCATACGTATATAATAATCATCTGCTCTTTCCTTGAGGATAGGGGCATAATACCCGATAATAATTTCCACTTTCTGATTGAGGGTAAATTCCGGCCGGCTGGCTGTGGCGAGCATTTTTCCGAGCATTGTCAGCTCCTCGAAAAATTTACGTTGCTTAAAGGATCCGAAAGAGTAGGGATCGTTGCTGTTACGAAAATCGCTGATTATAGTGCCGGCAGTCACCTGTCCCACTCCCCCGATATATTTTAGCACCCTGTGCCATGCTACGGCATCGGAGGGGTTGTATGTTATCCTGAGGTAGGAGATGATATCTTTAATGTGCATTCTTTCATTAAACCGGAAACCTCCGACGACTACATAAGGAATTCCTCTCTTGCTCATTTCAACCTGAATATACCTGTTGTGCCAGTCTGCCCGGTTAAGAACAGCAATCTCATTCAGGGGTATATTCTGTTCCGACAGTTCCATGATTCTGTCAACAATAAAGACAGCCTCTTCCTGCTGATCATAAACACGTCTGATGACCGGAATGGTTTGCCTTGAATTCCGGGTAAAGAGCCTCTTCTTATATCCGATCCTGGCATTGTCAATTATGGAATTGGTGAAATCGAGGATCTTCTGATTGCTCCTGTAGTTTTCCTCTATCTTTATCACAACGCACTCAGGATAAGTCTGGGGGAAACGAAGAATATTCTCATAATTTGCACCCCGGAAGGCATAAATGCTCTGGGAATCGTCTCCGACTACCATTATTCTCCTGTGTTTTTCAGCAATAAAATCCACTATCTCTTTCTGAACTATGTTGGTGTCCTGAAATTCATCGACCATTACATATTGAAACTGTTTCTGCAGACTTTGGCGAAATGCCATATTATCCCTCAGGCCATTTCTGAGGATCTCTATCAGATCATCGAAATCAATAATCCTGCTCAGCATCTTATATTTCGAATAGCCATGATAGATAAGTTCAATATCAGGGATATAATCAATCAGCCCTGTATACTGTTCATGAACAATCGAACTGATTGTGGTATTTTTATTTCTGGAGTATGATATTATATCATGAATTCTTTCCTTGCGTGGAAATTTTTTGTCTTTGTTATTGAATTTCAGCTCTGATCTGATAAGATCAATTATATCCTCCGAATCGCTGGCATCTATTATGGTAAAGTTGGGGGGAAGATTCAGCATATTGGCATACTTTCTCAGGATAAATGCAGCGAAGGAATGAAATGTGCCACCTGCGACATTACCAACCCTTTTGTCCTGCAATAGTGATTCAACCCTGTCCAGCATCTCACGGGATGCCTTGCGGGTAAATGTCAGCAAAAGGATCGACTGGGCATCAATGCCTTTTTCAATAAGGTAGGAAACCCTGTGGACGATGACCCTGGTTTTTCCACTTCCTGCCCCTGCGATGACCAGTACCGGTTTGTCTGTTATCAGCACTGCTGCCAGCTGTGCCGGATTCAGGGCACTGATATAATTAACTTTATACTGGTTCAGGTCCTGATTTCCTAAACCTCTGTCATCGTCCTTCTTCCTTTCTATTGAAACAGCTATCTTCTGAAGTTCTGAAATCTTCCTTTCCAGTTCTTCGGGGATCTCCATTTCAGGATATTCGTCCCATTCTACCGATTGAATATCCTTGAAATCTTCAGAAGTGATTCCGGGGTGAGGAGAAACGGGCCCGGTCATCTGTTTCAGGAAACTGTTGAGGAGCTCCATTCTGCTGACAGGCTTTTCTGGTCCGGAATCTTCAAACCGTCTTATTACATTGTCTGACCTTTCATCTGGCTCGGTCTCCTTCTTCCCTTTCTTTTTCTGATCTGCCATGTCTGATTAAAATCTGATCAATCTTTAATGTGAAATATAAGATATTTTATTATTAACCGCAAAGTTCGCAAAGGGTTTAATATCAAATCCGCGCCATATTAAAACGGTATGCAATGTTTCTGCCCGGACATTCCATTGATCCCTCTGAAATGGTTTGATGGCCTTATAAATTTTTTTCTCCATGTGGTTACATAAATCATCAGACATGAAATAGTACTGCTCTTGTTTTATTATATGATAAAAAAGATGGGACATGAATCAATGTATCTTGGTCAGTCAACCCCGCTTTTCGCAGTTGAGAGTGTCAATACCCACTTTCAGTCCGATCTGATAAATACGGGATTAATGTCCGGATCATCGGAGATCAGCAGGGAAGATTATTTAATGCAACTAAGCAACGGGGGCTGAGTCGTTAATATTTGATTATCTTGAGGCTGCCGTGCAGGTTACCGGCTTTCAGGATGCAGATATATAATCCTTTCTGAACCTGGGTTCCGGCATCGCTCATGCCATCCCAGGTTGAATGGTGTTCACCGGGTATCTGAATACCATCCGTGAGAGTTCGGATTTTAATACCAGTCAGTGAAAATATTGATAATGAAACACTCGCTTCTGAGGGTATTGTATATGAAATCGATGCAGTATAGATGACCGGATTTGGAATCACCTTCAGATTTAAGGATGTCAGGTCGTTTATCTGCTCAACGCCCAGTACGTCCGATGCCCTTACTATTGCAGTATCGAGATTCGTGATATTCAGATTGTCGATCCAGATCTGTTCTCCGGTCGTTCCTGCACCCTCAATGGAGATCTCTAACCTGTCAAGTGCCGACCAGTCAAATTTACCAGCCGGATTGTACCAGGTGTTATTGTCCCATGATCCCTTTTCTTCAAGTGCAGAGAGAGGTATGTATAAATGATGCCATTTCCTGTCCCAGGCAGCGTAATTCTCATCTATAGTGATGCCCATCCTCCATGGATGATCTCCCGGCTCTTCAGTTTTCGTATCGATCAATCTAAGGTCAAAATTAATTTCCGGAAGGTTTCCTCTTACCATAAAATCAATGGCATATCCCTCTGAAAACAGTTTTGTGAAGTCTCTCCAGGGAGTAAAATCAAATCCGAGTGTGTTGTACTGGATAAAATTGTTCCAGGCAATACAGTACTTTCCGTTGTTGGGCATGTCGGGCGAATAGAAGTTTACGAGGCCTGAGCCTGAACTTGCATCATATATCCGGTTTCCAATAAAATCGGAGTAAACCAGGAACCCAACGGAATCAGGCCTTATTGAAAAAGGTGTTTGTGCAGGTATGTTAAGATTGAGCGCCTGAAGAAGACTGATGTTCAGGTCGTGCTCGAACAATGAATTCGACCCTTTATTGAATAATCCGAAGGTACCCTTGTAATCCCAGGTTGTCCAGGGGATATCTTTTTCTTCAAAGTATTGTCTTACTTCACTGTACCAGTATGACCTGTCAGCAGCATCACTGTTCGGGATATAAACGCCGAACTCTCCGCAGAAGATCTTAACATTCCTGCTGGTCCGGAAATTTACTGCTATGTCTATCAGTTGTTTAATATAGCTGACCGTTCCTTCATAGCGGTAGTTGCTCAGGCTGCTTTCAATCCAGGTACCCTTCAGGGAAGGAGGGCATACCGGCATGCTTGCTGCATCATATGGGAACGGAACTCCCAAGAGATCTTCCATTGATGGCCCGGTCCATGATGCTCCCTGATGAGTGAACATAAAGGGGTCGTAGAAATGGAAGGTATACAGAAGGTTATTGTCGGAGTAAGCGGGAAGGCTGGCAAGTTCATTATATGAATTGTAACCTGATGCTCCCACGACAATTGTATGCCTGGAATCCTTTTCGCGTATGGAATTAATTACCTGCTGCTGTATGGTCCCCCAGGCAGAAGTGGATATTCCATGAGGTTCATTGAGAATTTCGTATAAAATGTAATCCGACCTGTCTTTCAGATGAGCAGCTGTCTGAGACCATACTTTAGTCAGAATATTTCCGATGTCAGGACTGGTATCGATATTTGGATCGAAGGTATGGTTGTCTATAATGAGGTAGATATGAAGATCTTCACACCAGTTGATAACTGAATCAAGAAATGAAACGTAAAGAGGGTCGAGAATATATGAAGGGCTCCCGGAGGTCATGCTGTGGAGGTTGATCGGAAGGCGGACTACGTCACAGCCCAGGCTTTTTATATTCATAATATCCTGGCGTGTAAATTTTGTAAACTGTATCTGCCCTGCGCTGTTCCCCTGGAACCAGCCGGTAATGTTTACTCCGCGGCTGAAGGGAGCTTGCCCTGCGGACGTCAAACAATAAAAGAGGCCAAGCAATACAACTGTGCGGATTACCATCTCCTTCCTAAACATAATCAGGTTAATTATAAGGATAAATGTACAAACAAATAAAGTGCGGCAATGTTCTTAATTATTCTCCTGACCGGAGAAGAACCATGATTCTACTCGTAAGTCCTGGTCATAGTTGTTGGTATGACAATAACAAAATCAGCCTGGTCTTTGCTTTCATCTCCCATTTTGTCAATATCATCCTGAAGTACAGTTGTAATGGTCATTACTTTTACACCCGGATTATATTTGTCAAGATACCAGATAATTCCCATATGCCTGTCGGAATGATAGCTGCCGTTATAATGGATAAAAATCTGGCCGGTGTGCCTGTAGTTTGCTATAGATCTGGCCATTGTAGCATCCTTGATAGCCTGTGCCTTTGGCAGGTTTTCATTTACTTGTTTCTCCATTCCTCCACCTATTGAGCTGTCCATGGAAAGCATATCCTTATAGCATGGCAGTTCAGGATCATAGTCAATTGGCAGCGGGGCGATGTATGTCAGCGCTTCAGGTGAAAGTTTTCCGAGAGCTTCAAAACCTCCTCCGGCAACAACGGAAGCATATCTTCTGGGTATGTTTGTAGCAACAAATGTTAGCCCGTTATTTTTTGCAAAACTGACCAGGGGTTTATAATCCGTGGCATAATTTCTCCAGAGGCGAACCTCCTTCTCAAATGATGATTCTTTTATGATATCAGTGAAATATTCGTCGATAAGCAGCTGATTATCAGTCTCAAACATTTCAGCTCCCAGGATCAGGTCTTTTCCCCTCTTTTCAAACACATCCTTTGTAATTTCAAGTTCGAGCCAGTGAGCGACGGGGTTGTCATGGAGTTCTCCGAAGAATACCACATCAGCTTTTACTGCTGCCCTGACAATTTCATCATAAGAGGACTTTTTTCCTGAACCCGTGAATATTTTATAAGCAGGCTTATCCTGTGACTGAACGGCAATTGTGATGGAGAGCAAAATGAGAAGGACAGTTAATTTCATTTTTATATTTTTTATTGGGACTTTGTAATAATTTGGTAAAGAAAAGAAAATTGATTAAGAATTCAATACGTGGGGACGCATTGCGATGTGTTCCTGTCGCAGGCCCCCCTTAGAACAAATCAGTATTTTGTGGTAACTCTGACATTATCATTATAAAAGAGAGAATGATGCAAACCGGAATGTTCTTAACGCGGACTAATCTTTTATTTGTGATCTGATTAAAGACGCAAATGAATGATTTCGATGCAATCCGTCGCTGCTTTTCCAAATAAATCAGAATATTATTGAGCAGATATCTCTTAAAGACTTCTTTATCTGAGTGAGAGCTAATCGTAAAGTTTCAGGAATTCGTATCCGTTACCAGTGAACTTCAGAAATTTCAGAAAATCGGATTTAGAGATAACAAGGGAGGCGGTATTGACATTGGGATGGAAGGCCAGGCGGTCGGAATCCTGAAGCTTTTCATCGATGAACAGATGGACATGTTTATCCTTATCATTAATCAGGCCGAATGGAGATACAGAGCCGGGTTCTACCCCGAGATACTGTTTCAGCCTCTTATCGGAAGCAAATGTGAGTTTTCCCTGCCTTAGTCTTTTTTCGAGGTCCCTGATATCGAGTTGCCGGAGGTGTTCAAGAATGACAAGGTAATGCCTGTCGCCCTTATGATTCCGGAAAAAAATATTTTTGCATCTTCCGGAGTTGTAATCTTTCCAGTGGATTTTGGCATCCTCTATCGTTGCCAGCGGAGGGTGTTCATGATATTCAAAGGCGATATCCAGTTTTTCGAAAATATCGTAAAGTTCCTTCTGTCCTCTCATATTGGGTTACCTGCTTTTTGGTACATAGCTGAAATCCATCTCAACAACGGAAGCAATGTCTTCGCCGGCTTCCTGCAGGTCTGTATCTTCTTCATCGTACAGCCATTCAACAATTACCTGGTTCCCGGAAGAATTTAGCCGTTTTAATTCCAGGAAGATATCGTAAAGGAATTTTCCCGAGGAGGAGTTGAAATATTCAAGATCGACCTGGAACTTAAGAGGCTCGGCAATTGAATATTTGCTGAAATTATTCTCAAGCAGGCTGTCGGTATATTGCCTGAACCATTCAATAATCGGGAAATAAATGGACCGGACATCCTCAGGGCGGGATATTCCCTTCATGAAAAAAATTCCTTCTTCAGGCGAAAAACATATCTCGGGGGAGCTTGGGGTCGACGGGTAATATAGCTTCTGCATATAGGATATTTTTACAAAAATGCACCAATATTTTAATTCCTGCAAGGGAAATTATGAATGTGATTTCAGCTCAAAGCGTCAAACTGTCTTCTTGCTCAGGTGAATAGCCAGTATCCTCCAGGAGTGGGCTGCCGGAATAAGCCTCAACAGCAAGCCTGTCACAGCGTTCATTTTCAACATTATTTGAGTGTCCTTTTATCCATACGAATCTGACCTTATGTTTTCTGTAGACCTTCAGGAACCTTATCCAGAGATCGGGATTCTTTCTTTTTCTGAAGGATTTTGATTCCCACTGAAATAGCCATCCTTTTTCAACTGAATCTGCAACATATCGGGAATCAGTATATACCACAACCCGGCTCCCGGGGATCTTGAGGGCTTCCAATCCGGCAATAACAGCCATCAGCTCCATGCGGTTATTTGTTGTGAGTCTGAAGCCTTCAGATTTTTCAAGCCGGTGTTTGCCATAAAGTAAAACAACTCCATAGCCGCCGGGGCCCGGATTTCCGCTTGCGGCACCATCAGTATAGATCGTTATCTCACCTGGCATGGGGGAGGACGATCCCTGTATTACTCAGGAACAGCTTAATGGCAATTGAAAGCAGGATAACTCCGAAGATCTTCTTTAATATCTGTAGCCCTCCTGCGCCAAGTAATTTTTCAAATACCATGGTCATGCGCAAAACAAGATATATTACTACCATATTGAGGATCAGGGCAATCAGAATGTTTAGGGTTTGGTATTCAGCTTTAAGTGAAAGAATCGTGGTGATTGAGCCTGCTCCTGCAATAAGGGGAAAGGCAATAGGGAATATTGATCCGCCGACCTGGGAATCTTGTTTAAAAAGCTCTATTCCAAGGATCATTTCCATGGCAATGAGAAATATAATAAAGGAACCTGCTATTGCGAAGGAGGAAACGTCAATGCCGAAGATGCCTAACAAAGGACTGCCTATAATAAGGAATGCAACCAGAATAAGAAAGGAGACGAGTGTCACTTTAAAGGATTTTATAACACCTGACTTCGACTTTATATCTATTATTATGGGAATTGATCCGGGAATATCTATTATCGCAAAGAGGACCATAAAGGCTGCCAGGATCTCTATCAGGCTAAAATGCATGGGTTATAATTTTCTGCAAAGGTAGAAACAAAAATGATATTCCGTATGAACTCACCTCCCGACCTCTACCGGCCCTGGAAAAATGTACCGTTCCCTCATTTGGATACTCACTCACTGCAAAGGGGCTGTTGAAAAGGGCTTGTTTACCCCCATCACGTCCCGATAGCTATCTGGAGCTAACAGGACACGCAGGGCGGCTGTATAACTTGCCTTATTTTATTGAACTATCGTCATCTCATCCACAAGATTTTTTGCTCCGGCATAGATATCCATAATCCAGAGTACATACCGGATATCAACAACTATTGTCCTTTGCAGTTTCGGTTCATAGGCTATATCGCCGCTCATCGATTCCCAATTGCCGTCAAAAGCCAGACCAATGAGTTCCCCATTTCCATTCATAACCGGACTTCCCGAGTTTCCGCCTGTAATATCATTATTGGTGAGGAAACAGACCGGCATATAGCCCCTGCTTGATCCGTATCTTCCAAACTCCTTTTTCTTATTCAGGTCGATAAGGCGCTGGGGAAGATCAAACTCATAATCACCCGGCTTGTATTTATCAACAACTCCCTGAAGTGTGGTATAGTAGCTGTAGGTAACGGCATCTTTGGGCTCATAGCTCTCAACTGTACCATAAGTCAGCCTCATTGTGAAGTTTGCATCCGGATAACGTGTTTTGTCAGGTACCATCTCCATTAAAGCTGCGATCCAGAGTCTTCTTCCTCTGGTCAGATTGGTATCGTACTTACTGAGTTCCTTTGATATTTCATTACCCATCCTTGAGATTGATGAGGCGGTAAGGTGAACCAGATCTGATTCAAGTACTTTAAGGGAAGGTTTTGAAAGAAATGCATTCAGCTTAGTTGAATCTACAAACACTGACCTTTTAAACATCTCATCGACAAACCTGTCAATACTGCCCTTGAATTTTTTATCCACGATATTTACATAATAATCGGGATGGTATTTAGCGGGTATATCAGTCCTGTAAAGAGTCATCATAGCCTTCATCGATTTATTGTCGGTGGACGGGCTGTAGTCCTTATAGAACCTGGCTGCATTTCTTTTTATTCTTTCCTTGGCATCGGATATTCTATTTTCATCACCCGACTTCAGGGCGGTAATTAGTCCTTCAACTCCCTGATTCATTGACAGGAGCTCGCATCCCTGCAGACACTCATATCGGTATTGCTGGGCATTGTAAAGCTCAGCTCTTCCTTCGATTGCATTTTTAATAAGATTCAATGCGTCACCATATTTTTCCTTCTTATCAGGGTTGTCTTCTATCCATTTGTCGAACTGCTTTTCGAGCTCTTCTTTCTTAGCCTTTACATGCAGTCTTTCAAGACCTGCTTTCTGGCCGATTGAGTATTTCCAGTAGTTTGATGATCCGAAATATTTGGCAGAATACTGAATATTTACTTTCTGGTCGGCCTGCATATCCTTCATCCATATTTCCTGTTTTATGCCCCGAATTTTTATCCTGTCGGGATGAACAATCTGCAATTGCTCATCAACTTCGTAAGAAGTCATATATCTGCTTGTTCTTCCCGGATAGCCGAGTATCATCGTAAATTCACCCTCATCAAGTTCCTTTAATGCTACAGGAAGATAATATTTCGGTTTCATTGGGATATTTTCCTTTGCATAAGAAGCCGGTTTGCCATCGGGGGCGGTATAGACGCGGAAAACGCTGAAATCACCTGTATGACGAGGCCATTCCCAGTTGTCAGTATCTGATCCGAACTTACCTATGGACGAAGGGGGTGTTCCAACAAGGCGTACATCATTGAATCTCTGGTAAAGGAAGAGGTAAAAATAATTTCCTCCATAGAAACTTGATACCATTGCCCGGTAGTCGTTTCCCTCGGTAGCACTATTTTCGATTTTTTCCCTTGCGGCATTGACAGCTGCGTCACGGTCAGCTTCGCTCATGTCATCTTTTACATCTGCAAGTACCTGGTCGGTAACATCTTTAATACTTATAAGAAAGGTCACGGAAAGATTCGGATTTGGCAGCTCCTCTTCCTTTGTCTTTGCCCAGAACCCATCCTTCAGATAATCGTGTTCCACGCTACTGTGCGACTGTATCGAACCATAGCCGCAGTGATGATTGGTAAGGATCAGTCCTTGTGACGAAACGATCTCTGCTGTACAGCCCCCTCCGAATATAACGACTGCATCCTTCAGACATGCCTTGTTGAGGCTGTAAATATCCTCAGCTGAAAGCTTCAGGCCCATTTGTGTCATTGTTCCCATGTTTAGTTTCTCAATAAGCGGGAGCATCCACATACCCTCATCAGCTTTTGCCCTGAATCCGGCACTGAGAAGGATTAGCAATGATAGTGCAAACAATTTTTTCATACGTATTCACTTTAATTGAATTGGATTTAAGATTATGGCTCTAAAGATAATTTTATTAGCCGATAATGCACAAAACAATTATCATATTGATATGGTTTAAACCAATCCTTAATAAATTGAACTATATCTTGATTTAAAACTCAATCCTCATCTGTGTATCCAGAAGGCTGAAGGATTTTCTGTGGTAGGGTGTTATTCCATGCTTAAGTATTGCATCTCTGTGATACAGGGTTGGATAACCCTTGTTCCTGTCCCATCCATAGTGAGGAAATTCATTATGAATTTTGTTCATGTACGCGTCACGATGTGTCTTTGCAAGTACCGATGCTGCAGCAATTGAAAAATAGATTGAATCTCCCCTGACAACAGTTTTATGACTTATAGAATTGTAAGGAAAGAACCTGTTTCCGTCAATCAGGAGGAACTGCGGAACTTTACTAAGGCCTTTAATTGCCAGATGCATTGCCTTAACAGAGGCTCTGAGGATATTCAGCTCATCGATCTCTTCATTATCGACGAAGGCAACATTCCATGCGATGGCAATATTTTCTATTTCTACCCTCAGCTCTGATCGTTGTTTCGGAGTCAGTTTCTTTGAGTCGTTGAGAATGTCATGCTTGAAATTCTTTGGAAGAATGACCGCAGCTGCTACCACCGGACCTGCAAGACAACCCCGTCCGGCTTCATCACAGCCGGCTTCGGTGAGGTTATGATACATGTACGATTTAAGCATAAGGCATTTTAGTTAAGGATGTACCATGGTTTATGGTGTGGAGCAACACCTACAGGTATTGATCTCCTGCTTATGCCCTGGAAGAGACCGGTTTGTCTCGTGATAGCCCGTTTGAACCCGGAGCCGTCAGTAAGCCGGTTGGCTTTCCTGGATCTGTTATACGAACAGCCCGTTATAATCAGAAGAAG
Organism: uncultured Bacteroidales bacterium; assembly: GCA_963789465.1. Lineage (GTDB taxonomy): Bacteria > Bacteroidota > Bacteroidia > Bacteroidales > VadinHA17 > LD21. Next base: position 111,892 of record CAWBLL010000004.1, on the reverse strand, counting down.
AGCAGGCAGGGCATAAGATCCTTTCATTTAAGGCATTTTTATAAGCATTAAAAATAGAATAATTTCGTGATTTTTTCCTTTAAAAGGCTTCAATGTATAAGGATAATGTCTCTCATGATGCTCAGGTGCTGAAAAGTCTGATATTTAAGATTAAATTTGCAGAAATTATTTAATAGATATGATAACTAACGAACAGATAAGAGATTTATCGGGACGCCGGGAGGCGTTAAGGAGGTATCTTTGACATCGATGCCAAACTTGAACTTATAATTGAGAAAGAAAGTTTATCTCAGCGTCCCGGTTTATGGGATGATCCTAAACAGGCTGAGGATCTTTTAAAAGGAATAGCGCAGCTTAAAAGCTGGACTGAGGGTTATGAGAAGTTAAACGGGGCAATTGATGACCTGGTTGTACTCTATGATTTTTTCAGGGAAGGGGAAGCAACCGAGGAAGATGTCGATAATCAATACGATGAATGTCTATCGATGATCGAAGACCTCGAGGTGAGAAATATGCTGCAGAAGGAGGAGGATCAGCTTGGGGCTATCCTTAAGATAAACTCAGGAGCCGGCGGGACGGAGAGCAACGACTGGGCCGCCATGCTAATGAGAATGTACCTCCGCTGGGCTGAAAGAAATAATTACAAGGTAAAGGAGCTTGATTTTCAGCCAGGAGATGAAGTTGGCGTGAAAACCGTTACCATAGAAATTGACGGGGAGAAGGCTTACGGATATCTCAAAAGCGAGAACGGGGTGCATAGACTGGTTCGTATTTCTCCATTCAATGCCCAGGGCAAGCGGCAGACAACCTTTGCATCGGTGTTCATTTCACCTCTGGTTGACAATAATATCGAGATAGAGATAAACCCTGCAGATATAACATGGGAGACATACCGCTCCAGCGGTGCCGGAGGTCAGAATGTCAATAAGGTGGAGACTGCAGTAAGACTCAGGCATCATCCTACCGGGATCATAATTGAGAATCAGGAGACCAGGTCGCAGCTTAATAATAAGGAGAACGCCTTGCGAATCCTCAAATCGCAGCTTTATGAACTTGAACTGAGAAAACAGCTGGATGAAAAAGCAAAGATAGAAGGAGAGAAGAAAAAAATTGAATGGGGCTCACAGATAAGGTCCTATGTGCTTCATCCTTACAAAATGGTCAAAGACCTTAGAACTAATCATGAAACTGGAAATGTACAGGCTGTGCTTGACGGAGATCTCAATCCTTTCATAAAATCATTCCTCATGGAGTTTGGAGGCAAATAACCTCTAATCTTTGCCCAGGGTATGACAAAATTCATAAAATCACTGCCAGGGAATGTACTACTTTTGTATTATTTATAGAATGGCCTTGTTGATCTTATGATTAGCAGTCATGGAATGTGAATTAAAATGAAAGTGGAAAAACTATTCGGGAAGTTTCCTTCTGTATCGACAGAGGATTGGATGGATAAAATTCTTACCGATCTCAAGGGGGCTGATTTTAATGATAAGATGGTCTGGAAAACGGCAGAGGGTTTTGAGGTGATGCCGTTTTACAGGGCTGGAGATCTTGAAAGCCTTCTATATATCGATTCCCTGCCGGGAGAATTTCCTTATATAAGAGGCACCAGGACAAACAACAATGAGTGGCTTGTAAGGCAAAACATAAATGTCGGTGACTATTCAGCGGCAAACAGAAAAGTACTTGACATACTGATGAAAGGAGTCGATTCTGTCGGGTTCTTTATCTCTGATCCCGAATCTGTCAGTCTTCATAATTTTAAAAGGCTTTTACAGGATGTCAGTTCCGAAAGTATTGAGATGAATTTTCAGTGCAACGGAAAAGCAAAGGAGATTCTGCGGATTCTTATTGAAATTGTGAATGACAGGGGCCTTGATCCGTCCAGTATCTTTGGTGCGATAGAAGCAGATCCTGTCAGCCGCCTAATGAAGAACGGTTCTCTGTGTGTCCCTGAGGAAGAAGGGTTTGACTATCTTGCCACTCTGACAGGCGATTCGGCTGTTCTTCCCAATCTGAGGACAATACATATTGATGCAGCCAATTTCAGTAACTCAGGTATGGATATTGTAAGGGAGCTTGCTTTTGGCATTTCAATGGGAAGTGAATACATGGCTCAGCTTACCGGGAGGGGACTGAGCCCGGTTGATGCAGCATCAAAGATCAGGTTCAGTTTCGGTGTGGGTTCAGGGTATTTTATGGAAATTGCAAAACTGAGAGCAGCCAGGTTATTGTGGGCTTTGGTTACAAATGCGTATGACCCTTCCAACAGGGAGAACATGAAGATGGTCATCCACAGTGTCACCACCAGGTGGAATAAGAAATCAGTCGATCCGTATGTCAATATGCTGAGGACCCAGACTGAAGCAATGTCTGCTATACTGGGAGGTGCCGATTCCCTCACCGTCGAGCCATATGATATTACATTCAGACAACCAGACGAATTTTCAGAAAGGATTGCCCGGAATCAGCAGCTCATACTTAAGGAGGAAGCATATTTTGACAGGGTAGCAGATCCTTCCGCCGGATCGTATTATATAGAAAAGCTTACACGCCTGATTGCAGAAAATGCATGGAAAGTTTTTGTCGATACAGAGGAGATGGGGGGTTTCCTCTCAGCATTCAAATCAGGTTTTATCAAGACGAAGTTAACTATGGCGGAGGTTGAAGCCAAAAAGGAGAATGACAATGCGACCAGTTTTCAAATATAATGATCTGACTGCACTTGCCGTCAGTCAAATGGAATTGCCCGAATGGGAAAAGGTACATGGGGTGAATAAGGAGTGGCTCACCTCGGAAGGAATTTCCGTTAAGAGTGCTTACACCAGAGAGGATCTTGCAGGGATGGAACATCTTGATTATGCTGCCGGACTGGCTCCATTTCTGCGCGGTCCCTATTCAGGAATGTATCCTCTATGTCCCTGGACCATTCGACAGTATGCAGGATTCTCGACAGCTGAGGAGTCGAATGCCTTTTACAGACGGAATCTGGCGGCAGGTCAGAAGGGTTTATCTGTAGCCTTTGACCTGGCTACCCACCGGGGATATGATTCGGATCATCCACGTGTTACGGGGGATGTAGGAAAGGCTGGTGTAGCGATTGATTCCGTGGTTGATATGAAACTGCTTTTTGATCAGATACCTTTAAACAGGATGTCTGTATCCATGACCATGAACGGGGCTGTACTTCCGGTTATGGCATTCTACATTGTTGCCGCACTTGAGCAGGGAGCCAGGCTTGATGAGCTGAGCGGCACAATCCAGAATGATATTCTCAAGGAATTTATGGTACGTAACACATATATATATCCGCCTGAATTTTCGATGAGGATCATTGCAGACATTTTTCGTTACACTTCCGCAAAAATGCCTAAATTCAATTCCATAAGCATTTCAGGGTATCATATGCAGGAAGCCGGTGCAACATGTGATATCGAGCTGGCTTACACACTTGCCGATGGACTGGAATATCTCAGGACCGGTGTAAGTGCCGGCCTCGATATAGATGCTTTTGCTCCCAGACTTTCGTTCTTCTGGGCCATCGGGATGAATCATTTTATGGAGATTGCAAAGATGAGGGCCGCCAGGATGCTCTGGGCAAAAATTGTTGGAGGGTTCAATCCCAAAAATCCAAAATCACTGGCTCTGAGAACACACAGTCAGACATCAGGATGGAGCCTTACGGAACAGGATCCATACAACAATGTCGGCAGGACCTGTATAGAAGCTATGGCTGCAGCACTGGGACACACACAGAGCCTTCATACAAATGCTCTTGATGAGGCACTGGCACTGCCGACTGATTTTTCAGCCGGAATTGCCCGTAATACACAGATTTACCTCCAGGAAGAGACAGATATCTGCAGGGCTATTGATCCGTGGGCCGGGTCATATTATGTTGAAAATCTCACTCATAATATTGCCCATAGGGCATGGGAACGTATTATGGAAATTGAAAGCCTTGGGGGTATGGCAAAGGCTGTGGAATCAGGTGTTCCAAAGATGAGGATTGAAGAAGCTGCAGCGAGGGTTCAGGCAAAGATCGATTCAGGGTTACAGACGATTGTAGGAACAAATAAATACAGGCTCAACAAGGAAGATCCCCTTGAGACACTGGAAGTTGATAATTCTGCTGTCAGGGAATCTCAGATCAGGAGGCTCGCCCGACTGAGGTCTGAAAGAGATGAAGAAGCATGCAGGAATGCCCTTAGTGCATTGACTGCATGCGTACAGACCGGGGAAGGAAACCTGCTTGAACTTGCAGTGGATGCTGCAGCCAAGAGGGCCAGTCTCGGTGAAATTTCATATGCATGCGAAAAAATATCAGGGAGGTATAAAGCTGTGATAAGAACAATATCAGGTGTTTATTCATCAGAATATAAATCGGATGAATATTATTCGGAGGCGAGGGCTCTTGCTGCCCGGTTTGCATGTACGGAGGGCCGTCAGCCGAGGATCATGATAGCCAAGTTAGGTCAGGATGGCCATGATCGTGGTGCCAAGGTAGTATCGACAGGCTATGCTGATATCGGATTTGATGTGGATATCGGGCCCCTGTTTCAGACTCCCGCAGAAGCTGCAAAGCAGGCAGTGGAAAATGATGTCCATGTGCTTGGTGTTTCCAGTCTGGCAGCGGGTCACAAGACTCTGATTCCGGAGTTGATAGCTGAGCTGCAGAAGCTTGGCAGGGAAGATATCCTGGTAATCGCAGGTGGAGTAATACCTCCCCAGGATTACCATTTTCTGTATGACGCAGGGGTAGCAGCAATTTTTGGTCCGGGAACTTCCGTATCAAAGGCAGCAAAACAGGTACTTGAAATTCTTGTTGCAACTTTTTGAGATCTGTTTCCGGAAGCAATCCGCTTTTCGTTATATAATATGGAGACAAACTCTTGAAAGGTCCATGGATTGGAGGGGGAAAGCATATTTTTAGAAAATTTCGTCTTTACAGTCTATTTAGAAACTGTATAAATATCGAATTATCAGACGAATAAATATCATATTTTAGTAAAATCATTCTTTTGAGTAATAATATTGATGGATCAGATTAAAGTTTCATTAATATTATTCCTGTCTCTATGAAGATGTATGTTCCTCCTCAGCTGCCACGACTTGCGCTGGCCTTTGCGATATTCATATCTCTTTTTCTTTTATTGAGGCATTTCCTTGTGCCTCCCACCTTTGGTGAATATGGTCATTACAGGGCTGCAGCAATGGATGAGATAGCGGCCACTGAGATCCATTATGCAGGTCAGCAGGCATGCATGGAGTGTCATCAGGATATCGAAGATCTAAAATCGCAGGATGTTCACAGTGATATACATTGTGAAACATGCCATGGACCCGGTCAGAAGCATGTTCTCAGCGGTGAAGCTGCGGATATTGTTAAACCAGGCGGCAGGGAATTTTGCGGAAGCTGTCATGCCAGGAATGCCGCTAAACCTGCAGGCGCTATTGCACAGGTCGACCTGGGCAAACACAATATTGGAAAAAATTGCTTGGAATGTCATAATCCTCATCAGCCATGGGCACTGTTAAAATGAGTTCATCAAGAAGAAAATTCTTAAAATCCGCAGCCACAATAGCCGGTGCAACAATCGGGTATACATGGCTTAAATCGTCACAATACCTTATTTATGGTGCCGAGCCTGAGAATAAGGATGTTCCCTGGTACGGAATTGTGATCGACATAAAAAAATGCATAGGATGCGGCAATTGTGCCCAGGCCTGTAAAAAGGAAAACGATGTTCCCATCGAACCTTTCTTTTTCCGCACCTGGGTGGAGCAATATACTGTCAGGAACGATGGCACGGTCGACATCACTTCCCCAAACGGAGGGATGGACGGATTTGAGCAGACAGTTCCAGATGAGGATATTTTTAAATCGTTCTTTGTACCCAAGATGTGCAACCATTGTGCGAAATCACCTTGCGACCAGGTATGTCCGGTTGGCGCAACCTTCAGATCTCCCGAAGGAGTTGTCCTCGTCGATGAAAAATATTGCATAGGATGCAGGTACTGCGTTCAGGCATGTCCCTATGGATGCAGATTCATACATCCTGTCAAAAAGGTGGCCAACAAGTGCACATTATGTTATCACAGGCTTAAAAAGAACCTGGCTCCTGCATGTATGGAGACTTGTCCAACAGGCGCAAGAATGTATGGGAACCTGCACGACCATAACAGTGAGATCGTCAAATTCCTCAAAGAACATACAACACAGGTACTCAGGGCACACCTGAACACCGGATCAAAACTGTATTATAACGAATTAAGCTCGGAGGTAAGATAATATGGACCCAAACTATCAAAATCTCTATGAGGCCCTGAACCATGTGCAGGGCTATATATTTCCTAATGAAATAGACCTTCAGTGGGGCATTCTTATTGTTGTCTATCCGTTTGTAACGGGACTGGTTGCCGGAGCTTTCATTCTTGCTTCCCTTGAGAGGGTATTCAAGGTAAAGATCCTTAAATCCACATATCAGCTTGCCCTCCTTACTGCTCTTGCGTTTCTTCTGGTAGCGACAATGCCACTGATAAGCCACCTTTCCCAGCCACAGAGAGCTTATGAGATTATGATAACCCCTCACTCCTCGTCGGCAATGGCTATCTTCGGTTTTGTATACCTATGGTATCTCATGGTTGTACTCCTTTTGGAGATATGGTTCGACTACAGGCACAGTATGGTGGTGTGGGCGCAGGAGAAAAAGGGAGTAATGAGGTGGATCTACAGAATGCTTACCCTTGGTGTTTATGATATATCTCCCAGGACTCTTAAATGGGACAGGAAGCTCGGATATATTATTACAGTGGTTGGTATCCCCTCAGCATTTATTCTCCATGGCTATGTTGGCTTTATTTTTGGATCCATTAAGGCTAATCCCTGGTGGTCATCACCTCTTATGCCTATTATATTCCTCTTTTCAGCTATGGTTTCCGGAATTGCTCTTGTGCTGCTTGTCTATATGGTAATTTCCCGGATCAGGAAACAGCTTATTGACGTCGAGGTGCTGGATACAATAGGAAAATACCTCTTTTTTGTACTTATACTCGATTTTACACTTGAAGGACTTGATCAGATCCACAGGATCTATGAAGCGGAAGAGTCATTTGAAATTATTAAGTTGCTGGTTTCCGGTAAATTGTACCTCACACTGTTTGTTTCTCAGGGTTTGATCGGGACTATTATACCGATGATAACCCTTGCATTCCTTCAATTCTACAAAGGCAGGATACGGCTGCGTCAGACGATGTACTTTATTATCGGAATACTGGTTCTGATCGGTGTTTATTCCATGAGATGGAATGTTGTGATCGGTGGCCAGCTGTTTTCAAAGAGTTTTGCCGGATTTACAAGCTTCAAACTGGGATTGATTGGTCTTGATGGGACTCTAATGGCAGCTTTCTGGCTGATTCTTCCATTTGGAATCCTTGCGTTTCTTCTATGGCTGCTGCCACCGTGGAAAATGGTTGAGGCAGAAGAGTAGGGGTATTAAACCCCGCATTTTAGGTTCCTGCACCTGTATTTACGGATTTACTCATAATAATACCTGTTGTTATGGCGGATCAGGAGAGCGAACTTGACAATATCAGAAGTCAGCTGGCTTCAATTGAACTTCGTCTTAAAAGGCTTGAAGCCGGAATGAATTATTCTGGTGCTATAAGCCTCCCAAATCCAGCAGAAAAGTCTCTGGCACCGGGTAATAACCCCTTTTTCTGAAAAAGCTACGGACGAAGAAAGAGGTCTGGAGGCACAGATCGGACGATTCGGTCTGGCATGGATGGGCAATATAGTCCTTCTTTTTGGCATCATCTTCCTCATGCAATATCTGATGAATCTGGGACACCAGCTATCTGCCATAATTCTGGGTTATATTACTGCAGCTTCGATCTATGCGGTGTCTGATTACCTGAAGAAATCCAATATTCATCTTTCCTTTATATTCAAGATGAATGCACAGGTTCTATTGTTTTATGTGACACTCAGGCTGCACTTTTTCTCGGCAGTACCGGTGATCCCTGGGACATCAATGTCGGTTCTGTTTCTCCTTCTTATTGTTGTATTCCAGGCATATCTGTCAGTCCGGAACAAATCTCAGTCTTTTGCCGGACTGGCTATATTATTCATTCTGACTACTGCCATAGTAAGCGATTCATCACTGGTTATGGTTCCCCTGCTAATCCTGGCAGCTGCCGGTGCTATCTTTTATATGTTGTTTCTTGGCTGGAAGTCGCTGCTGGTGCTGACCATAATCCTCACCTACAGCTGTTTTCTGCTTTGGGTGATCGGCGATCCCGTTATGGGAAATCCTGTAAAACTCATTACAGGGAAGTACATGAGTGTCTTATGCCTTGTTTCCCTTGGAGGAATTTATTCCTTAGCATTATTATTCCGAAAAACGGATGCCTCCTCCGATGGTTATCTGACTGGAGTAACATTTACAAATGGGATCCTTTTTACAATTCTTTTGTTACTTGTTGTATTTGCCTTCTTTAGTGGCTCTTATGTCCCCCTGTTCGGCGGTATCACTATTGCTTGCCTGGTCTATTCCGTAATACTGTATTCCAGATCCGACTGGAATTTTGCATCGGCATTTTATGCTCTCTACGGATTTATGGCAATGAGTATTGCTTTATACGGTCTTGTAGGTCTTCCAAAGGTTTATCTTATGCTTTCCGTTCAGAGCCTGATAGTGGTATCCATGGCACTCTGGTTCAGAAATAAGCTTATCGTTCTTATGAACAGCCTTCTGTTCATGACAATCCTTGCCATATACCTTTTCTCGGCAAAATCAAACGATGGAGTGAATTTTGCTTTTGCCCTGGTCGCACTTGTTTCAGCAAGGATCATAAACTGGCAGAGCTCCAGGTTAAAAATTCAAACAGACCTGATCAGGAATCTTTATATGTTCGAGGGGTTTATCATGGTCCTCTATGCCCTTATTCATGCTTTGCCAAAACAGTTTGTAACACTTTCCTGGACAATGGCCGCTTTGTTATATTTCCTGACCAGCATCCTTCTGAGAAATGTGAAATACAGATATATGGCCCTTGGAACTATGATATGTACCGCATTTTATCTTTTCATAGTTGATCTTGCCAGAATAGAAATTGCCTACAGAGTACTTGCATTGCTATTTCTAGCTGCAATTTCAATAGGGATATCAATCTATTATACCAACCGGATAAAAAAACCGGATAACTAAGCAGATGTTAATGCGAACCATATTCCTTCCTTGTTTTTATTTCTATTGAAAAAAATCCTTTTAATTTGCACTCTATTAAAAATTGGAAATGAAAGGGATAATTTTATTATTCATACTATGCTCCCTTGCCTTTGCAGGATGTAAAACCAGTAAGCCGGCAGCAGGATTGGCTGCTGCTCCTCAGTCACAACCGGAGGTCAGTGCCGCAGATAACCCTCAGCCTGTGAATTTCGCAGACCAGGCAACCTGGATCCTCGGTTATTTCAACCTTTCCAGGCTAAAGCAGGAACCTTATTCAACCTGGTTTTACAAAGGCTATGATGAGTATCAGGTTAATCCTGAAGCCCTTCAAAGTCTCAAGGGAATTGGCATGGAAGGACTTGGCATAAAGATAGTGATGGGCACATGGTGCCCCGACAGCAGGAGAGAAGTACCGCGTTTCATGAAGATTCTTGACTCATGGCAATTTCCTTCGGGTAGGTTGACATTTATTGGAGTTGACGACGGGAAACTTTCTCCGGTAGGAGAGTATGAGCAGCTGGAAATTCAGAGGGTACCGACATTTATCATTTATAAAAATAATATTGAGGCAGGACGCATCATTGAAAATCCTGTAACGTCTTTAGAACAGGATATGGTTAATATCCTGAGAGGAATGAATAACAATAAATAAATACGTATCATGGAAGATGTACCAAACAATTCAGGAAGCAGCCTGGGAATTGCAGCTCTGATCACAGCCATCATAACATTTGTCCTGGCTGTCATCCCCTGTGTCGGAATTATTGCAGTCATACCGGGAATCATTGCAATTGTTCTTGCTTCCATTGGCCTGTCGCAGGCCTCAAGGAATAACTCCCCGCGTGGAGTCCTGGTTGCAGGTCTTATTATAGGAATTATTGCCGCACTGATCTCAACTTCACAGATATTTGTTGCAGGGAAGATTGCAAAAGGTGCAGATAACTGGCCCGGGGATATTCAGAATATTATAAATGATGTTCAGGATAATGTAGTGAAGGAACTTGAAGACAACAACGTCTCTATAAAGGTGGAGAGCAATGGCAACAAGGTAGAGATAAATGCAAGTAAGGATAAAGACAGGGAACAACGCGAACAGGAACTTGAAGATCTGGAAGGAGGAACTTCACAGAAAAATGACACTCTCAAAAAAGAGAAATAGTAAAAGCTGGATTCCGGAAGGTGGATTGAGTAATCATCCCTACCTTTTGCTCAATATATTTTTTGCCGGAGTAGTAATAATTATTATTGCTTACTCCTTTATTTTTTCACCCGATCAAAATAACTACCCGGTTATCTGCCTGCATGAAAAGATAACGGGAAGACCATGTTTTTCATGCGGCTTGTCGCATAGCCTGTCACTGATTGTGAGAGGCAGGATAGAGGAAGCCGGTAAGTGGAATATATATGGTATGAGGGTGTTCCTGTTTTTTATCTCCCAACTGATCCTGAGAATATTATTTTCATATTATTACCTTCACTATTCAGATACAAGGAAGCAATTAATTATTATTGACAGCATTGGTTCAGGGGTCATTTTCCTGCTGACCTTCTGGCCCTTTATAGCCAATATCGCCGAGACATTTCTGAAACAGCTATAGGTATATAACACTAAATTTTTGGTTTTCTTATTTAATTTATTGTATATTAATTATTTAACCACGGAGTTGTACAGGGTTGTCACGGAGTTGCACGGTTTTATCCCGAAATTGCACGGGGTAATTTACAGTTCTGACAGACAGAAGAACTTTATTTTATACTAAAGTGCCACTCCGTGCAGGCTCTGTGTAACACCGTGGTTAAGATATTAATTAATCCCCCAAATCATTAAGCAAATCATAGAGCAGGTTGCTTTCAAAGCCTTTTGAGAGGCCATAGCGAAGCAACTTTGCCTTCAGCTCATATTCGTTCTTTGCTTTAACCGACCGGCTATGCACTGACAATAAATTACTTAATGTCAGCTTATAAGTTTCATTATCAATTGTATCCAATGCCTTCTTTATAATCTCACCCCCAATGCCTTTTGCCCTGAGCTGTGCCGTAATTTTTAATTTACCCCATTTGTTATACCTGAATTTATCCCTGACAAATGCCAGGGCATAACGCTCTTCATTGATGAAATTATCCTTTTCCAGAAGTCGGATGATCCCGGAACTTTCAGTTTCGTCCATTCCCCATGACCTCAGCTTGATCAATATTTCACCCGCAGAGAATTCCCTTCCGGCACACAGGGCCATAGCCTTATTAAGCGATGCCCTGAACAGTTCACTTTCCTTCATTTTTACTACCCTTTATGAATCTTTCCTTACCATTTATGTCATTGACAATCATCACGTCAATGAAGCCATGAGTTTCAAGGAGATGAATCATCCGGCTGCCCATCGATTCATTAATTTCGAAATAGATCCTGCCCGGGAATTTAAGGATCCCGACGGCTTTCCGGAGAATTCCACTGTAGTAAACAAGCGGATCGGAATCGGAAACGAAAAGTGCAGGATGAGGCTCAAAATCCAGAACATTCCTGTTCATTACAGATTTCCCGGAATTTAGTACATACGGAGGGTTACTGACAATTATCCCTGTTTCTCCGGGTTTATTGTCTGTGAGGTCCAGGATATCATCTTTCATAAATGTTATGTTCACTCCATTCAACCCGGCATTGGCTTCAGCCATCTTCAATGCCTCATCTGAAATGTCCGTCGCCGTTACGGATGCTCCCGGCAGATTTGATGCAAGTGCTATCGCAATGCAACCTGAACCTGTGCCGAAGTCAACTATTTTGCCCCGATATCCGGCGTTTTCACGCAATATGAGGTCAACAAGTTCCTCCGTCTCCGGTCTTGGAATAAGGGTGGATTTGTTCAGTTTTATTCTGCAATCGTAAAATACCGTTTCTCCGAGGATATACTGTATTGGTTTTCCCGTTTTCAGTTCGCCGGTAATTTTAGTAATCCCGGAAGCTTGCCGGCTGTTCACCGGTATTTCAGACAGATATAGCTCATGTGTCTTTGATACTTTCATGACATGGCGGATTATAATATTCGCCAGTGACCGGATCTCTTCTTCCGGATAAATTCCGGCAAGTTCACGGAATAGATAAATCCTTATATCTTTAATTGTTTGTATCTTGATGCCCATAAGTCAAATTTAGCATTTTCAGGGAAATGGAGGAAAATGACCAGATTAAATTCATGAGAAGATGCCTTGAGCTGGCTTCCAAGGCGGAAGGCCTCACTTATCCGAATCCAATGGTTGGAGCCGTGATTGTGAATGAAGGGAAAATCATAGGGGAAGGGTACCATCTTAAGGCAGGTGGACCTCATGCGGAAGTCATTGCAATCAATTCCGTTTCGGATAGGACAAAGCTTAAAGAATCAACGCTTTATGTAAGCCTTGAACCATGTTCTCATTTTGGGAGGACCCCTCCCTGTACCGAACTGATAATATCTTGTTCTATTCCGAGGGTGGTTGTGGGTTGCACAGATACGAGCGAAAAAGTGTCGGGCCGTGGAATATCGGGATTGATTGAAGCCGGATGCGAGGTAACCACAGGCGTTCTTGAAGAGGAGTGCAGGAGGCTTAACAGGAGATTTTTCACTTTTCATGAAAAAAGACGGCCATATATAACACTTAAGTGGGCACAGAGTGCCGACGGATACCTTGATATCAAAAGGTCAGAAAATCACGTTAATCAGCCGACATGGATAACGGGCAAACCTGAGAGGGTGCTGGTGCATAAATGGAGGTCAGAAGAGGAGTCAATACTTGTTGGTGCGGGAACAGTAAGGGCCGATAATCCCGGGCTTAATGTAAGAGATTGGAAAGGGAAGGATCCTCTGAGATTAATCCTGAGTGCTTCAGGTTATTTTGGCAGGGGTGCATCAGTATTTGATGAAGGTACCGGAGCGATACTTTTTACAGAAAATACCGGGGCGGGTTTTCCGGGCTCAGCTAACAGTCAGTCTCGATGAAAACATACCTGCCAGCAGCCAGATTGTAAAATACCTCTATGATTCAGGTATTCAGTCGTTGCTTATTGAAGGTGGAGCCAGGGTACTGGAACACTTCATTGCGAATGGCTTATGGGACGAAGCCAGGATTTTCACCGGACCACAGTATTTTGACGCAGGAGTGGCTGCTCCTGCAATAAAAGCAAAGCCATTTTCAAAAACATCATTCTGCAGCAGTACATTGGAAGTATATCTTAATTCATCGGGCGCATGAGCAGAATGAATTATTTTTTTCCACGAGGCTAGATCTTTGCAATCTTTATCGGATCGGTCAGCCAGGCATCCCTTTTTGAGAGAAGGGTCATTACATCCACGGGAGAACGGGCAATTTCCCATATTGCCATATGCTCATTTCGGAGGAAATTCTCCGATACCATATGTTCAAAGAACTCAATCAGTGATTTGTAATAATTCAGGGTATTGAGGATTATTATAGGTCCCTTGAACAGGCCAAGCTGCTTCAGGGTAATTGCCTCTGTCAGTTCTTCGATGGTTCCGACGCCGCCTGGTAATGCTACTACAGCATCAGACATGGCAAACATCTGCTTCTTTCTGTCACCCATGTCAGTAGTAATGATCATTTCATTAACAGCGGCATGGTTCCAGCCCTGATCCTTCATGAAAGATGGAATCACGCCCGTGATAATACCATTATTATTGATTACAGCGTCGGCCAGTTTTCCCATGAGGCCTATGCCGCCGCCGCCGAATACCACTTCTGTTCCGGATCCGGCGAGGAGAACTCCCAGTTCATAAGCCGCATCAGCATATTCATTGTCGATACGGCTGCTTGAGGAGGCAAAAATGCATACTCTCATAGGAATTTATTAAAAAAGCCGTTCCAGTCAGACTGAACGGCAATAAAAGTTAATGATAATATTTAGATAAGGGCGTTGAGCTTTGTAAGAAAGTTATTCTTAGGAACAGCTCCCACCTGTTTATCAGCTATTTTACCATCCTTAAAGAAAAGCACAGTTGGAATATTTCTGATGCTGTATTTTGCAGCAACATTCGGGCTGCTATCTACATCACATTTAACAACCAGTGCTTTTCCCGTATACTGTTCTCCGATCTCCTCGATGATGGGTGAGATCATTCTGCAAGGGCCACACCACTCCGCCCAGAAATCGACAATTACGGGTTTGTCTGATTTTACCACTACTTCTTCAAAGTTGATGTCGTTTACCTCTAACACCATGTTTATATATTATTAGGTTAAATATAAATTCCGTTGCAAAGATAGCTAATTAACTTTATATTCTATACCAGGATGGTCGTCCAGATATGATATTAATTCATTATTCAACCTTATGCGGTAAGTCCTGGAGAACATTGGCAGAGAGACTTTATCCTCCGGATCCATAAAAAGAAATTTCAATTCTGTATTACCTTTGTTTTCAACGACAAGTTCCTTCAGGTCCTTTATCATCTCCGTGCTGATATTCTCCGGATCGATTTTAAGGGTAACTGTCTTAATGAGGTCATCCTTGACGCTCGATAGAAGATTGATGGTCTTTACACGGAATTCAATTTCGTCATCCCTGTAAGGCCTTTTCTGAACTCTTCCCTTGATCAGCAGGTAGTATCCTATAGTAAAGAATTTACTGTTTTCGATATAATCCTTGTCGAACATCATCAGGCGGAAGGAATCTGTATAGTCCTGTATTGTGAAGGAGCCATAGGGCTTCCCGTTCTTGCTGATGCCGTTTTTGGTATCGGTAACCATTCCAGCCACAGTTACATCCCTGTCGAGGTACTCTCTGAGATTCTGAAGGTCGGCGAGGGTTGCTGTTGTAAAAGTTTCAATCTCAAGTTTGAAATCATCCAGGGGATGAGAGGATAAATAGATGCCTATTACCTCCTTCTCCCTGTTGAGTTTTTCAAGCTTGGGCCAGTCTGGACAGACGGCAGGTTCCGGAGTTACCATGTCGAAGCCGCCTGAGTCACCAAACAGGGATTGCTGGCTGGAATTTTTGATTGTTTTAGCATTGTTCCCGTACCGTATAAGGCTTTCAATAAAGCTTGAACCTCTTGTATCAAGTGAAAAATACTGTGCCCTGCTTATTGAATCAAAGCAGTCGAATGCTCCGGCAACAGCCATTGCCTCCAGATTTTTCTTGTTAAGTGCGTTAAGATTAACCCTCTCTACAAGATTATAGATGTCCGAATAAAGTCCGTTTTTCTCTCTCTCTTCAATAAGCTGGAGCACAGCACTCTCCCCGACACCTTTTATAGCTCCAAGGCCAAACCTTATGTTTCCTGCCTTGTTCACAGTGAACATCACGTTACTTTCATTCACATCAGGACCAAGCACCTCCATACCCATTCTCCTGGTCTCATCCATGAAAGTTGTGATCTTCTTTATGTCGCTTATATTGCGGCTGAGCACAGCGGCCATGTATTCGGCCGGATAATTTGCCTTGAGATATCCTGTCTGGAAAGCTACAAGGGCATAACAGGTGGAGTGAGATTTATTGAATGCGTATTGAGCGAAGGCTTCCCAGTCAGACCAGATCTTATTGCCTATAGTCTCATCATGGCCGTTTTTCCTGCAGCCCTCCTGGAATTTCAGCTTCATCTCATCCATAATGGAGCGCTTCTTTTTGCCCATGGCTTTTCTCAGGGAGTCCGCCTCACCTTTGGTAAATCCTGCCAGCTCCTGCGACAGGAGCATTACCTGTTCCTGGTAAACGGTAATGCCATAGGTGTCCTGCAGGTATTTCTCCATAACAGGAAGAGGGTAATCGATCTTTTCGGTTCCATGTTTTCTCCTGATGAATTTTGGAATATATTCCATCGGACCCGGACGGTAGAGAGCATTCATTGCAATGAGATCTTCAAGGCGGTTAGGCTTAAGATCCCTGAGGTATCTTTTCATCCCGGTAGATTCGAACTGGAATATGGCCGTCGTTTCGCCGTTGCTGAAGAGTTCAAAAGTTTTTTCATCCTCCAGGGGGAGGTTTTCAATATCAATATCAATGCCTCTGGATTTCTTTATATTGATGACGGCATCCCTAATTATGGACAATGTCTTCAATCCCAGAAAATCCATCTTTAACAGTCCAACGGATTCGACATGACTCCCATCGTACTGGGTTGCATACAGATCTGTGTCTTTGGCTGTACAAAGGGGGATATAATTGTCAAGTGAATCCTTGCCGATAATGATCCCGCAGGCATGAACACCTGTTTGTCTGACAGAACCTTCGAGTACAGCAGCATATTTTAAGGTCTGTGCGATAAGTTTATTTGATGATTCTCTTTCTCTCGCGAGTTCCGGAACTTCCGCATAGGCCTGGGCGAGAGTTAATCCCTGGTCTTTCGGGTACGAGTTTTGCGAGCCTGTCAGCATCGGGCAGAGGCAGTTTCTGTACCCTCGCGACATCCCTGATGGCCATTTTGGCAGCCATGGAGCCAAAGGTGATAATATGGGCCACTTTATCGTGACCGTATTTATTCACTACATACTTAAGAACAGCCTCTCTGCCGTCTTCGTCAAAATCGATGTCTATATCGGGCATTGAGATTCTGTCAAGATTGAGGAAACGTTCAAACAGTAATCCGTATTTAATAGGATCAATGTCTGTTATCCTGAGGCAGAATGCGACTGCTGATCCTGCGGCTGAACCCCTGCCGGGTCCTACTGAGACACCCATTTCCCTGGCAGCCCGCAGAAAATCCTGTACAATAAGGAAGTACCCTGGAAATCCCATCTTTGCTATCATCTCAAGCTCGAAATCTATCCTGTCTGTCTGCTCTTTTGTAAGTGTGCCCCATCTTGCTTCTGCTCCCTTATATGTAAGGAAACGCAGATACTTGTCTTTGTCCGTAAAACCCTCAGGTAACTCAAATTCAGGCATGATGGGGTCATGATCGAGCTTGTATTTTTCAACCTTATCTACCAGTGCAGTCACATTATCAATTGCCTCCGGGATATCACTGAAGATTTCCCGCATCTCGGCTTCACTCTTGAGATATTCCTGTTTGGAATATCTGAGCCTGTTGGGATCATCAATATCTTTAGCAGTATTTATGCATATAAGTCTGTCGTGTGCTTCCGCGTCCTCTGCATTGATAAAGTGGACATCATTGGATGCAATCACTTTTACATTATATTTTACCGACAACTTTCTGAAGGCCTCAATGACCTTCTGCTGCAGGGGAAATGCAGAACTGTCGGCTTCGGGGTCATATGTTTCATGCCGCTGTATCTCGAGGTAAAAATCTTCCCCGAATATTTCAAGATATGATTTGAGAGCATTCTCTGCACCTGACATGGTGCCATTAAGAATTTCATCCTGGATCTCTCCTGCAAGACAGGCTGATGAGGCTATCAGACCCTCATGGTGTTTTGCCAGCAGCTCTTTGTCGATGCGCGGCTTATAGTAAAATCCTTTTATCCAGGCAGTTGAAACTAACTTAATGAGGTTTTTATAACCCTTCAGATTTTTGGCCAGGAGTATGAGGTGATCTCCTGATCGGTCCTCTTTGCCGCTGGTATCCTCCAGTGACCTTTTTGCAACGTAAATCTCACAACCTATGACAGGTTTTATACCCTTTTTGGTGGCTGAGTTGTGAAACTCCTTTACGCCGAACATATTCCCATGATCGGTGATCGCAATGGCCTCCATTCCCAGTTCTTTTACCCTGTCCATCAGCAAAGGGATACTGGAAGCACCGTCGAGTATTGAATACTGAGTATGAACATGCAAGTGTGTAAATGTAGCCATTGTTGGAATAAAAATATACGGTTAGAACAGTTCACAAAAATACTCAAAAATGAGTTATTATCCGACTCCTTTCCCCATTGGTATCAAATTTTAATCCTTTGGTTGTTTTGTGAATTTTGTGAAGCCATATCTGCAATTTGTTGGATGAGTGAAATTCTGTAATTCCGGTTCTGTTTTTTTGTTAACAGTGATATTGTCACCTGAAGCTAAAATTGGGAAATCAGTTTATTTCCCGCTATTCTGTTCCTAACCTAAACTACTAGATATGAAAAAAAATTCTTGTTATTCTTTGTTTATTGCGGGTACATTCTTTCAGTGGGTGCCCGGCAGAGAACTGTTGACGGCACTGTTACCTCTTCCGTCCCCGGAGAAGGCATAGCCGTCAACTTAAGGAGTCTTAAAAAAGGTTTTCAGGGAGGATCAATAGGCAATGGGAATTTAATGTTGAAACTGAGTTAGTTCATGATAGTTTGGGGGTGTAGAAAAAGTCTTTTTAACCGCAAAGTGCGCAAGGGTTTACGCAAAGTTCGCAAAGACAAACGCTTGTTAATTAGATCTTTGCGTCCCGATAGCTATCGGGATCTGCATATTCTCTTTGCGACCTCGGAGCCTGTCCCGATCGAAGTATCGGGGGTTACTGGATTTTGACTTTTTCAACAGCCTTCTCAAAGGTTCTAAAAGGACTTTTCTGACAGCTCCGGGGTTATATTCAGCAGGATTAGGATTCTGAATCTCTGTCAGGCAAGTAACCTTATGATTTACAATTATTAGTTTGTTCAATAAATTAATTACTCTTATCTTTGCACCCACATTTTTTAAACAGGTTAAATTATAAAGCGTAGAAATTAATGGCAGTTAAAATCAGATTAGCTAGGAAAGGCCGGAAGAAACTGGCCTTCTACCATATTGTGGTAGCAGATAGCAGATCGCCACGGGATGGCAGATATATTGAAAAGATCGGGTCGTACAATCCGGTCACTAATCCGGCAACTATCGAACTTGATTTCGATAAGGCTCTGGGTTGGCTGCAAAATGGCGCATTGCCTACAGATACTTGTAGAGCTATCCTGTCTTATAAAGGTGTTTTACTGAAGAAACATCTTCTTGAAGGTGTTAAAAAGGGTGCATTTGATGAAGCTGAAGCTCTGAAGCGTTTTGACGATTGGATACAGGGGAATGAGGCAAAGATTGAAGCCAAAAAATCAGGCCTTGAGAAATCCAGGGATGAAGAGTTGGGCAAAATGCTCGCTGATGAGAAAAAAATCAACGATGCAAGAATTGCAAAACTTGCCAAGAGAAAAGCTGACGCAGATGCAAAACTGGTTCGTGAAGTAGCAGAAGCATCGGCAGGAGAAGAAACAGCGGAAGAAACCGCAGAAGAAACAGCAGAAGAAGAAGCTGGAGAAGTAGCAGAATCGCCTGTTGCAGAGGATGATGCAGCTGAAGTGCCTGCTGATGATCAGCCCGTGGAGTAGCTGAAAGGTCATAAGGGTCTGCGATCCGGTGGCTTACAGAAACGACATATTACTCGGTACGAATTACCAGGGTAAGCGGTTACGAGGGTGCCGTTGCAGTAAAATTAGAACGTTTATTTTCTGAAAAAATACCCCATCTGGAATCGGTCTTTCTTGAAATTGAAGGGAGACCGGTTCCTTTTTTGATTTGTGATCTTGAGTATAACGGAGCTGATATTCTAAAGCTTAAATTTGAAGGTTACAATACGTCTGAGAAGGTTGTTGAATTTTCAGGATGCCGTGTATTTATGACCACCCCCGTTTCAGGCAGTAAAGAAGATCAACAAACCGGAGAACTAACCGGGTACTCGGTTCTGACTGCCGGTAAGATGAAAATTGGCACTATAGAAAAGGTAATTCAAAATCCGGGACAGTGGCTACTGAGCGTGGTCACCGACACGGGCAAGACCGTACTGATACCCTTGCACGAAAACCTGGTCATAAAAATAGATAATGAAAAGAAGCTTCTGTTTATGGACCTCCCGGAAGGTCTGACAGAAATTAATTGAAATTCTTTTTTATTACGGTGCAGCTTTTCTGGAATAATCGTGTCTTTTTGAAGTATGTACTTTTAAAAGGTAAAACTAAAACCAAAATACTATGAAAAGCGGTATATTAATTTCAGCCCTGGTCGTTTCAATGGCTCTGACAACAGGGTTTTCAAAAGGACCGGCTGTCGACAAGGAGACACGGAACCTGACAGGATTTACGAAAGTAAACTTTGGCGTTGCAGGTAATCTTTACATTAATCTGGGATCAGAGTTTAAGGTAATACTTGAGGGAGATAAATCATTGCTGGATGAGATTGAAACAGAGATTTCGGGATCAAAGCTTGTGATCAAAACTGATAAGTGGCATTGGAACGGTAATGAAAAAGTCACGGTATATATTACTATGCCGGAGTTAACCGCTCTGGGGGTATCGGGATCAGGCAAAGCTGAGGTGAAGGATGCCATAAAGGCTGATAACCTCGATTTTTCTGTCAGTGGCAGCGGAAGAATAGTTGCAGCTAACCTGTCTTTAGTCAAACTGTATGTAGCTATTTCCGGGTCAGGTGATATTATTATAGATGGCAGAGGTGAAGCAGCTGATGCCGACATACATATAAGCGGATCAGGCAACTTTACCAGCGAGTCACTCAAGATAGCAAATGGTGATTTCAGAATATCCGGAAGCGGCAGTTGCAAATGCAATGTTACTGACAATCTTGATGCAAGTGTTTCGGGAAGTGGCAATATAACTTATTCAGGGAGTCCGAAAATTGATGCCCGGGTATCGGGATCGGGAAGAGTCAGGTCGAGGTAAATTATTTTCTTATAATTTTTATCGTTCCGTCTGCTCCCAGCTTGATCACAGGGGAAGGAGAGCTTTTTCTCCTTTCATCCTGCCTGTATTTTACCACATAATCAGATGCATCGATAACCGCCTTCTCTATTTCACCGAAATTTTCCGGTGATGGCTTGCCGCTAAAATTTGCTGAAGTTGATACAACGGGCTTACGGAACCTTTCTATAAGCTCACTGCAGAACGGATCATGGCAAACCCTGATGCCAACCGACCCATCTTCACTGCAGACAGCCGGAGCCAGGTTTTTCCCTCCGGGATAAATTATAGTTAGCGGATCTTCAGATAGCTCAGTAAGTTCCCAGGCAATTTCCGGCATTTCACTGACATAAGTCCCGATCATTGTTGCCCTGTCAACCAGTATAAGCAGGCTCTTTCCATGCTCCCTCGATTTGATTTTGAAGATCTTTTCCACTGCTGCAGGATTGGTGGGGTCGCAGCCAAGGCCCCATATGGTATCGGTAGGATAGAGAATTACACCTCCTTCCCTGAGCACTTTCAGGCATTCATTTATATCTTCTGTAGAATACATGGCGATAAGACAGGCTTCAGGTGGTTTACCATTTGACGTTTCCAAGCCTTTCAATTGCCTTCATAACATTTTCATGTGTGGCAAATGAAGAAAACCTGAAATAGCCTTCACCGGAGGGGCCGAAACCCGATCCGGGAGTACCAACGACATGGGCTTCATTCAGCAGTTTGTCGAACAGGTCCCAGGATTTGATATTGTGGTCTGAACTTACCCAGACATACGGAGCATTTACTCCGCCAAAGACCTGAAAGCCTAATCCGGCAAGACTTTCGCGCAGGATCCGGGCATTGTTCATATAATAATTTATGATATCCCTAACCTCTTTTTTCCCTTCGGGTGTATATATGGCTGCCGCTGCTTTCTGTACAGGATAGGATACCCCGTTGAATTTTGTTGTATGTCTCCTGAACCAGAGAGGGTTCAGGAATTTTTCAGAACCATCTGAAGATGAAGCCACAAGATTTTGAGGAATGACCGTATAGGCACACCTGGTTCCTGTAAATCCTGCCGTTTTTGAAAAACTGCGGAATTCAATGGCAACTTCTCTGGCTCCTTCAATTTCGTATATTGAATGGGGAAGGTCCGGGTCAGAAATATAAGCTTCATAAGCTGAATCGAAAAGTATGATTACCTTATTCCTGATCGCATAATCTATCCATTTTTTTAACTCAGTTCTCCCTGCTGTGGTTCCTGTTGGATTATTGGGATAGCAGAGAAATACAATATCTATTTTCTGTTTTGGAATTTCGGGAATAAAACCATTTTCGGCATTGCAGGGCATATATACGAGCCTGTCATAGTATCCGTTTCCCAGGTAATTTCCCGTACGGCCTGCCATAACGCTCGTATCGACGTATACAGGATAAACGGGATCCTGCATGGCAATCACATTATCAGGGCCAAATATTTCCAGAATATTGCCAGTATCGCATTTTGAGCCATCCGAAACAAAAATCTCATCAGGATGTATATCAGCGCCCCTGGCCTGGTAGTCGTTCTTAGCAATGGCTTCACGCAGAAAATCATAGCCTTGTTCAGGTCCGTAACCCCTGAATGTTTCCGCTCTGCCCATTTCTTCAACACCTTCATGGAAAGCGCGGATTACTGTTGGAGCAAGCGGTTGTGTTACGTCACCAATCCCCATCCTTATGATATCTGCCTGCGGGTTTTCCAACTGATATTCGCGAACCCGCCGCCCTATTTCCGGGAACAGATAACCAGCCTGAAGTTTAAAATAATTGTCGTTAATCTGCGCCATTTTATATATTTTAGCCGCAAATATATTAAAGTTATCATTCTCAGTAAAACAATGAATTATATTTATTCAAAAGTCAGCAGTGAAAAGAATTTTTTTGGAAATTCCGATCCTGCCCTGTTGTCGAAAGAATACGGAACGCCGCTTTATGTTTATAGCGAAGATATCCTTCGTAAGCGATGCCGCGAACTGAAAGGACTTGTTTCCTATTCAAATTTTTCGGTTAACTATTCGCTGAAGGCAAACAGTAATCTTGAACTTGTAAGGATTGTGCGTAGCGAAGGCTTGAAAGCAGATGCAATGTCCCCGGGCGAAATCTATTTAAATATTCTTGCAGGGTATGCTCCTGAAGAAATATTTTTCATCAGCAATAATGTCAATGAGGATGAATTTAGATATGCCATTGATGCCGGAGTAAAAATTTCAGTTGATTCAGTTTCACAGCTGGAGACATATGGCAGGATCAATCCCGGGGGAAAGGTGGCATTCAGGGTTAACCCGGGTTTTGGGGCAGGTCATCATGAAAAGGTTACCACGGCTGGTCAAAAGACCAAGTTTGGCATTGAAATGAGCTGTATGCCGGAGGTGAAAAAAATCATTGAGAAATACAATCTCAGACTTATTGGTATAAACCAGCATATAGGTTCCCTGTTCATGGACGGCGATGCCTATCTGCACAGTGCCGGCAATTTGCTTTCAATAGCCAGACAATTTGACGATCTTGAGTTTATCGACCTGGGAGGCGGATTCGGGATTCCATATAACAAACAGTCCGGTCAGCCAAGGCTCGACCTGAAAGAGCTTGGAGGAAAACTATCGGACTTTGTTCTGTCGTGGGTGAAAGAGTATGGTAAAGAGATCGAATTCAAGATCGAACCCGGCCGTTATATTGTGGCCGAATCCAGTATTCTCCTGGGGAAGGTACACGCCATTAAAACCAATTACAACATTAAATATATCGGAACCGACCTGGGCTTTAATGTTCTTATGCGCCCCGTTCTCTACGATTCACATCACGACATTGAAATCTACCGTGAAAACGACCTGCCTTCACTGAAGGAGGAGACGGTGAACATTGTAGGCAATATCTGTGAAACAGGCGACATTATCGCCCGGGAGAGGAAGCTTCCCTGAAATTATTGAGAATGATATTCTGGGAGTACTTGACAGCGGTGCCTACGGATATTCCATGTGTTCTAATTACAATAGCCGACTGAGGCCGGCCGAAGTACTTATTGGGAGCGATGGTAATCCACGCCTGATCCGCAGGAGGGACACTCTTGAAGATCTGGTCAGAAATTTTTTATAACAGCAGCCAGTCAATAAAAGTTACCCATGGAAACAAACAGTTTTGTAAAGATGCATGGACTGGGCAATGAGTACATTGTCCTTGAGAGCTCAAAAATAGATTTCCCGCTCACTAAGCAGTCAATTATGCGGTTGTGCAACATTCATTTCGGTATCGGCTCCGACGGAATTGTCATGCTGGTACCCTCGGCAAAAGCTGATTTTGGCTTCAGGGTTTACAATCCTGATGGTTCTGAGGCAGAGAAAAGCGGCAACGGACTTCGTATATTATGCAAGTATCTGTACGATTATGGTCACGCAAAGAGCCGGAATTTTTCCCTTGAGACGCTGACCGATATAGTGTATGCCGGGATTGTTGAGGAAAAAGAGGGAAAAGCCTCGCTGATCCGGCTTGATATGGGGAAGGCAATTTTTACTTCTCGTGAGATACCTGTCGATTCAGATCTGCCTGAATTTATAGGACAAAAAATAATTGCAGGGGACAGGGAATTTGAAGTTAATTGCGTCTCGGTTGGCAATCCGCACTGTGTAGTTATCAGACAGGAGCTCGATGAGAAGGAAATCAGGACTTATGGTCCGTTACTGGAAAATCATCCCTTGTTCCCCAATCGAATCAATGTTCAATTTGCCAGGATCCTTTCCGATCATGATGCGGAGATTCTCATCTGGGAAAGGGGAGCCGGTTACACACTGGCCTCCGGGAGCTCATCCTGTGCCGCCTCGTCCATCCTTGTTAAGCTGGGTCTGATAAAAGGAGATCTCGCAATGCACATGCCTGGAGGCATCCTGAATATAGAGATCGACAGGGACTGGAATATCCGTATGACTGGTGAGGTTCGGGAAATTGCCAGGGGAGTGCTTGGCAGTGAGCTTCTGGAAGATCTTAACAAACCCATTGCTGGTTGAAACAATAAAGCCTTCTTTTTTGCTGGTATGCCAGACTACAAATGATTACCTGGCTGTCGCTGATTTTAAATAGCTGGTACCATCTAAGTTATTATTTGTTACAGAATCGATTTCTGATATCAAATTCATTAGGATTTGCAGCCCTTTCAGTTTATTCTGTTTAGATTCTTTTTAAACTGCAAAACTATTTTCAGTTTACCATTTTATTTAATTTGGATTAATGGAAAACTAATATAGTTTTGTACCGGCAAAATTTTTTGCTTTTTGAGACCTTAACTTTATTAATTTAAAAACAGATATCATGATTAGTAGTATTTTTTGGATTGTGCCAGTTTCGGCGCTTCTTGCCCTGCTATTTGCCTGGATCTTTTACAGCAGTATGAAAGCTCAGGACGAAGGAACAGATAGAATGAAGGAAATAGCTGAATATGTCAGGGAAGGTGCCATGGCTTACCTGAAACGTCAGTATTCAGTTGTTGGTAAGGTTTTTTTAGTACTTGTTGTTCTTTTGTCAATCCTGGCATATATGGGTGTTCAGAACCCGTTTGTCCCGATTGCCTTTTTAACAGGTGGATTCTTTTCAGGTCTATGTGGCTATCTGGGAATGAAAACTGCCACCTTTGCGTCTAACAGAACTGCCTGGGCCGCATCAAAATCTCTTAACAAAGGGTTGCAGGTAGCTCTCAGGAGTGGAGCTGTAATGGGTTTGGTTGTTGTAGGATTTGGATTACTTGATATAGCGCTCTGGTTCCTTCTTCTCAATACTCTCGTTTTTACTCCTGAGCATATGGCAGTAGGATTGAAGTTCCTGGGGCTCACATTTGTTCATGCCGGCACTACTGAAAGTCAAAAGCTCATTGAGATAACAGCGGTTATGCTTACTTTCGGTATGGGTGCTTCAACACAGGCTCTTTTTGCACGTGTTGGTGGTGGGATCTTCACAAAGGCAGCTGACGTAGGCGCTGACCTGGTTGGTAAAGTTGAAGCCGGCATCCCTGAGGATGATCCTCGCAATCCTGCAACTATTGCTGATAACGTAGGTGACAATGTTGGTGATGTGGCAGGTATGGGTGCTGACCTTTATGAATCTTATGCTGGATCAATTCTTGCAACTGCGGCTCTTGGAGCAGCTCTTCCTGTAGTCACGGGTGCTGTTGATATTCAGATGAAAGCTGTAATTGCGCCAATGATTGTGTCTGCTATTGGTATCCTGCTTTCAATTGCAGGAGTTTACCTCGTCAGGGCCAAAGAGACTGCAACTCCTAAAAATCTCCTTAATGCATTATTGCTGGGGACAGGTGGCAGTTCTGCATTTATTCTTGTTGCACTTGCTATAATGGCCTTCACCGGATGGATAACATGGGGAGTATTTGGTTCAGTTGTATCAGGGTTGCTTGCGGGTGTTATTATTGGTCAGTCTACAGAATATTTTACTTCCGACGGGTATAAGCCGACTCAGGGAATTGCAAAACAGTCACAACAGGGACCTGCAACAGTAATTATTGAAGGTATGGCTGTCGGTATGTTCTCCACATGGGTACCTGTTTTAACCATTGTTGCAGGAATTATCGCTGCATTTGGTTTTGCCGGCGGGTTCCAAAGTTTTGCCATGGGTGTTTATGGTATTGGTTTCGCAGCGGTTGGGATGCTTTCCACTTTGGGTATTACACTCGCTACTGATGCTTTTGGCCCGATAGCTGACAATGCCGGAGGAAATGCTGAAATGGCTGACCTTCCCGCAGAAGTAAGGGAAAGGACAGATGCTCTTGATGGTTTGGGAAATACTACTGCTGCTACAGGGAAAGGATTTGCAATAGGCTCTGCAGCATTAACCGCACTTGCACTTATGGCAGCTTATATGGAGGAGGTCAAACTCTGGCTTGGCAGACTTGCTGACAAGGCTCCCGGCGGTTTTAAGCAGATAGGGGATACATTATTCTATCATAATACAGTTCCGACTGTTCATGACGGACAAGTTGCTGTTAACCTTGCGAATTCTACAATAAAGGATTTCGTTTCAGCCTATGACCTGTCGCTTTTCAACCCAATTCTTTTGGGAGGTATTTTCATTGGAGCAATGATGGCATT
This sequence comes from uncultured Bacteroidales bacterium, assembly GCA_963789465.1. Classification (GTDB taxonomy): domain Bacteria; phylum Bacteroidota; class Bacteroidia; order Bacteroidales; family VadinHA17; genus LD21. Next base: position 84,975 of record CAWBLL010000004.1, on the reverse strand, counting down.
TGTATTCAGTGCAATGAGTATGAAAGCTGTCGGAAGGGCTGCCGGGAAAATGGTTGATGAGGTAAGACGTCAGTTCCGTGAAATTCCTGGTATTATGGATGGTACAGGAAAACCGGAATATGCTAAATGTGTTGAAATATCAACTATCGGGGCGCAGCATGAAATGATGGTACCATCATTAATCGCCATCGCTGTGCCATTCATTGTTGGATTGGTATTCGGAGTTCCGGGCATTGTAGGACTTCTTGCCGGTGGCATGACAACCGGGTTTACTCTGGCAAGCATGCTGAATAATTCAGGTGGAGCCTGGGACAATGCAAAAAAATATATTGAAAGAGGCAACTACGGCGGCAAGAAAAGTGAGTGCCATAAGGCAAGTGTTGTTGGCGATACTGTAGGTGATCCATTCAAGGATACCTCAGGCCCCGCTCTTAACATTCTCATTAAACTGATGTCAATGGTATCAGTTGTTCTTGCAGGTATTACTGTTGCTTATAGTCTTTTTTAGTCAATAGTAAAGTCAGATATCAGAATAGGGACATACTGCGGTGTGTCCCTATTTTTATTTATTAATTTTGAGAAAACTAATGAAATGAGAATACCGGACCTTCCGGATATATTATCTGCCTATAAAAGGATCAGTCCTTTTATACATAATACGCCGGTACTGACTTCAAAACTTCTGGATGATCTTTTTCGATGTAATCTCTATTTTAAATGTGAGAATTTTCAGAAAGTCGGCGCGTTTAAGTTCAGGGGCGCAACCAATGCCGTGTTGTCTTTATCATCAGGGGAAAGGGATAAGGGTGTCGTGACCCATTCCTCGGGAAATCATGCGGCCGCACTTGCCCTGGCAGCTGGAATGAACGGGGTGAAAGCATATATTGTGATGCCGGAAAATGCTCCTGTAGTAAAGAAGAATGCCGTAGCCGGATACGGGGCTTCCATAACTTACTGCAAACCTACCCTTCAGGCCAGGGAGGATACTACCCGTCTGATAATGGAAGAGACCGGGGCTACCCTGGTGCATCCATATGATAATTTTGATGTCATCTGTGGTCAGGGAACAGCCGTGCTTGAACTTCTGGAGGAGCAGAATGAGCTGGACATTATTATAGCACCTGTTGGAGGAGGAGGACTGATGAGTGGTACCGCAATCTGTGCAAGAAGCATGAACAGCAATATTACCATTATAGGAGCTGAACCGGAGAATGCAGATGATGCATTCAGATCTTTCCAGAGCGGAAGGCTGTTATCCTCCGTTAACCCGCAGACAGTTGCCGACGGACTGCTGACCTCACTCAGTGAGCTTACATTTTCTGTTATCAGAAGCAACGTTGATGCCATTTATACCGTAAGTGAAGAATCAATAATAGAATGCATGCTTCTGGTATGGGAAAGAATGAAGATAATAATTGAGCCTTCGTCAGCAACAGTTCTCGCGGTAGTAAAAGATAACCCTGGTATTTTCAGGGGCAAACGGACCGGACTGATAATTTCAGGTGGCAATGTTGATTTCAGGCATCTCCCTTTTTAGTGCCTTGTTCTGAAGTATGCAATGATCGGATAATGATCAGAGTAAATTACCTTCTTTATCTCAAAAAATGTATTTATAAGATTTTTGTCATAGAGGATATAATCTATCCTGTTGGGAGGGTAGTTGCCTTTATATGTAAAGCCTGCCCCGTAGCCGGATGTGACGAAAGAGTCTGCCAGCCCCTTTCTTATCTTCCAGTAGGTATATGAAACGGGAGTGTCATTGAAATCGCCAACAACAATAACTGGATATGGCGATTTATTAATATAGCTCTTTACCAGCTGCGCCTGCCGTGATCGCATTGAAAACCCTTTTTTCAGGCTTCGCGAGAGATTCTTCATTTCATCAACTGTCTCCTTGTTTTCAGTAGAAGACAATTCCTCGATAAATGACCTGCTCATTCTTTTCAGCATGAAAGATTGAAGGTGATTGTTAAATATTCTGAATGTATCTCTTTTAATGATCACATCCGAGAATATTGAAAGGCTTGATGAGTTCTCGTGAATTATCTCTCCCTTGTTTACTATTGGGTATCTGCTGAAAGTCACAATACCATAATACCTGTTTTTATTCACCTTGAATATCTTCATATGTGAATAATAATTACCTCCAAGTCCTTTAATAATTTCGTCTTCCTCACGGCTGGGATTCCCTAATATAAAAAACTCCTGGAGGCATACTATGTCGGCATTCTGAGTCTTGATAAAATTCACAATTTTTTTTGCAGAGTATACCCCGGTCCCGTTCTCATAGAAATTGAAGAGGCGGACATTATAGCTCAGAACCTTAAATGTGTTTGTTTTATCACCTGATGGTCTTTGTAAGCTTGATATAGTTTGAGAAATGATTGAATCCGATTGCTATCACTATCAGTGATATAAGTGCTTCTAATCTTAAAAGGGCAATCCAGGTAATAAGAATAATAATATTAGCGAGCAGGAGATAGGGATACGCAAGCCCGAAAAATGCCGGTAGGGCAAAAACTCCAGGGCTGATATAGACAGCCATATATGATATAAGCAGAGTAAATGCAAAAAATACATTTACGGCTAAAAGTACCTTATAGAGGATTTTTTTCAATTTCAATATTTATACATCACGAAATTACCATCATTCAACATATAATGATGACTTTGAGTGCCTGATTTTGACCAGGCAAGCCAAAGTATATGTAAATCAACAAATTCAGGAGGTTAATGTTTTTTCTGGCTCTCCTTAAAAAGTGTTTCCTTTTCTTCCTTTGTCAGACTATCATATCCTCCTTTGGAGATCTTCTCAAGAATAGAGTTAATCTGAGCCTGGTGTTCCGCCTGCATCTTATTGTACTCATATTCCGTAGCGGGTCTTCTATGAGTTACTTTAAGTTTTTTGCGGGGTTTGAATATTGTTGTCAGGAAATCTATGCCCTTGTTGAGTCTTTTTCCGATATCATGACCCTGCCTCAGATTAAGGGTATAAATATAGCCGAAGAGTGCACCTCCGATATGTGCAAGCTTCCCTCCGGAATTTACTGAGAAGTCCATTACTGAGGTGAGCACAAAAATTGCCAGGGCCATATACTTGATCTTCACTCTGCCAAGTAAAAGAAGTTGTACTGTATAGTCGGGCACATATGCGGAAATTGCTATCACTATAGCCATTACCGAAGCCGATGCTCCGATGGCAACAGAATCTGCAACGATGTCTTTGAATGCGGGGAAAATATTAAAAGCAAGTATATAAGTGAATGCGCCGAAAATTCCTCCGAGAAGATAAACTGCAACAAGCTTTTTCTGATCAAGGTATTCCAGGAAAATAATGCCGAACCAATAGAGCCATAGCATATTGAAAAGAATATGCCAGATGCCTTTGTGCACAAACATATAGGTTATTATTGTCCATGGTCTGGTAAGGAGAGCCCTTAGGGATGAAGGAACTGAAATAAGGTTAAGAACTTTATCGGATAATTCCTGATTACCGATCAAAAAACCCACTGCTGCAGAAAGGGCAATAAGGAGAAATACCGCAATATTTACGTAAATGAGCCGGGTCAGACTACTGCCATTCCTGAAAGTATTCTTTATGTCGTCCCACAATCCCATCAATAAAGCGTATTAGTGGTTTTTCTCCAGTACCTTATCAGGAGGTACCCGAATAGCATTCCTCCAAGATGGGCTGCATGCGCTATATTGCTTCCCGGTTGGGTAACGGCCATATAAAGCTCTATAACTCCGTATATCAGAACAAAATATTTTGCCTTTATCGGAATAGGCGGCAACAGAAGCATAAGCTGGGTATTAGGGAACAGGACGCCGAAAGCGAGAAGTACCCCGAAGATTGCTCCTGACGCTCCTATAGTTGGGGTGTTAAGCAATAACTGGAGTTTTTGCATGTCAGGATCCGTAAATAGCTGTCTTTGCTTGAATAATTCTGTTCCCTGGCTAAGTACATTGTGTAAACTCTCAGGGCTGAGGCTCTGAGCCAGGTGGGAGTACTGAAAGGCTATAACTGTCTCGTGAGTAAATGCTGCACCAAGTCCGCAGACGATATAAAAGATGAAAAACCTTTTTGGTCCCCAGACATTTTCAAGCACTCCTCCGAAAATATATAAGGCATACATGTTAAAGAAGATATGCCAGAATCCTCCATGCATGAACATATGGGTGACAATCTGCAGTGGCATGAATTGTTCGGATTTCGGGAAATAGAGCCCGAGAATCATATCAAGATCCACTCCAAAAACACTTTTGGCTGCATAAGTGATCAGCAGCATTAAAACATTTATAAGAATAATATTCTTGACTACAGGTGGTAACCCGAAAAAACTGCTGCCGAATCCGTTCATCTGTTATTTTTTAACTTGTTTTACTTCAATTGTCGGGCCAAAAAATGTTGAATAGTGTTTTCCGACAAAATGTCATCTCAAATCTATTTAAATCGTTTGTCAATTTCTTCAGTCAGAAGAATACTTATTACCGGCTTTCCCGCGGGGGAATAATTTGGTGCCGAACAGGAAAAAAGCGTGTCAAAAAGATCCTCCATTTCATTCGGAGTCAGAGATTTTCCGTATGGAATTGCGGAAGCAGACGCAACTGCAGCTGAAACCTTTTCTTTTGCACCTGCCATTGGATCAGAAAGGGTAGTCTTATAATCTTCAAGAAGAATCTCAATCATCTCAACCGGATCAGAGGCGATAGTGTCAGACGGACGACCCGTTAGTGTGATCATGTTATTCCCGTCATGCCTTATAATGAAGCCGATTTTTCCAAGGCTCTCTTCAATCTCCGTAAGTATGAAATAGTCAGCAGGATTCAATTCAACGCTGACAGGGAACATATCAACCTGGCTTGCAACCTTTTCCTGGCTAAGACATTGCAGGAACTTTTCGTACAGGATCCTTTCATGCGCTCTTTTCTGGTCAATGAGCATAAGACCAGATTTTACAGGGCATAGAATATATTTGGTTTTTATCTGGAAGAATTTCCTTCCGGATTCACCACTCCCGGTAAATTGTTGAGCGGAGTCATTATTTTTCCCCAGTGAGGAATAGAGTTTCTGCCAGCCTGAAGTGTCATCTCTTTCAAAGCGTTCAACATATCCTGCCCGGTTGCCCTGAATATCTTCGCCCGCAAATGGATTATACTGGTTATTTATCTCAATAACAGGAGCTTCAGGAATGGTCCCGGAAGAGCTTCTTACGGGAATATCTATCAGGAGTTCATTATCAAAGTCGATCGATGGAACAATATTGAACCGCCCGAGAGCTTCCTTCACAGATGCCATCAGGATCTGCCATATTGCACGTTCATCTTCAAACTTGATCTCAGTTTTTGTGGGATGAATGTTTATATCAATTGAGGCAGGATCTGCATCCATATATATGAAATATGAAGGTATTGCTTCTGCCGGCAGTATATTCTGGTATGCTTCCACTACAGCTTTGTGGAAATAGGGATGCTTCATAAAGCGGTCGTTAACGAAAAAGAACTGTTCCCCGTAGGTCCTTCTGGCATTTTCGGGCTTGCCGATAAAACCTTTAATTTTTATCAGGGTTGTCTCAGTATCGACTGAAATGAGGTCCTGATTTATCTGTTTTCCAAATACCCCAACTATTCTTTGTCGTAAATTTCCGGGAGAAAGATTGTAGATCTCAGTCTCGTTGTGATAGAGCGAAAAACTGATATCCGGATGAGCCAGGACAATTTTCTGGAATTCTGTCACTATGTGCCTTATCTCGGTGTTATCCGATTTAAGGAATTTCCTGCGTGCAGGGATATTGTAGAACAGATTCTTGACTGCAAAATTTGATCCTGCGGGGCAACTGCACGGTTCCTGTGATTCTACCCTTGATCCGTTGATAACTATTCTTATACCTGTTTCGTTCTCCTCCCTGCGTGTTTTCAATTCAACCATTGCCACCGCTGCAATGGAAGCCAGTGCCTCTCCGCGAAACCCTTTTGTCTTAATAGCAAAGAGATCCTGTGCAGAAGTGATCTTGGAGGTGGCATGCCTCTCAAACGAAAGCCTTGCATCGGTCTCTGACATGCCGGTTCCGTCGTCAATTATCTGTATCAGCGTCTTTCCGGAGTCCTTGATAATCACCCTGAGCCTTTTTCCTCCGGCATCGACAGAATTTTCAAGAAGCTCTTTCACCACCGACGCCGGCCTTTGTATAACTTCTCCTGCAGCAATCTGGTTGGCTACCGAATCGGGTAAAAGTTTTATTACATCAGCCATTGATCAGAATTAATTGACAGGTTACTTTTCATATGCTGCCTGAATTTGAGCTTTGAAATGAAATGTCCACTCAAGATACAAACTTGTCTGCAAATATATAAATTATTGGTTCATCAGCCTAGGGAAAGGATTCTGTGCAGTAATCCGCCGGATGGGATGGATTTAATGGTTCAGTTTAGTTATATTTGATTAAATTTACGGGGAGATGAAAGAATTTTACGCTGTTGCCTTTATGATGATTTTGTTTCTGCTAAGCGGATGCAGCCACGGCGAGGATAAAAATTCCGTCAGGGTTATGACAATGAATCTAAGGTATGATAATCCTGATGACAGCATAAATGCCTGGCCGAACAGAGTATCTGTTTTTTCAAGGACCATTTCTGATGAGAAGCCTGATATAATTGGTTTTCAGGAAGTCTTATGGCATCAATATGAAGTTATGGACTCAGTTCTGAAAAACTATAATTCCGTTGGGGTGGGTCGCGACGACGGAGCCAGGGGAGGCGAATTGAATCCGGTATTTTTCAGCAAGGAAAGATTTGACCTTGTGAGAACCATAACATTTTGGTTGTCTGACACTCCTGAAATTCCAGGATCGAAAGGCTGGGGTGCCTCCCTGCCACGAATCGTAACCTGGCTTGAGCTTGTTGACAAAAACAACCATATGCATTTTTATTTTTTTAACACTCATTTTGCACACGATTCCGATTCTGCCAGAATAATGAGCAGCAGGATCCTCTTAAATGAAGTTGCCAGGATTGCCGGTGGTTTTCCGTTTATTGTTACAGGCGATTTCAATATGCTGCCATACAGTACAGGCTATTCCATTCTGACAGGTCCTGATGAAAGCGTGCCTCTCCTTAAGGACGCTTATTTCATTTCCGAGAGAAAACCTACAGGGCCGACCTACACATATAACGGATTCTCAGATAAGCCCGGAACAGGCCGGGTGGATTATATCTTTGTCAAAAATGGATTAAGGGTACTGAATCATGCTACAATGATTGAAAAGGAGGATCAGATTTTTATCTCTGATCACTGGCCGGTTACAGCCAGGATCTTGTTAAAATAATTTTCTGCTCCGGGATGAAGTCGTCCTGATGTAAGGAAATAAGTCAGCTCCAGAGTTGATCGCCGGTTGACCAATTCAGGTTATATTCAATTTCAGGCTGTTTTGCGGTATCTTCTGACGGCCAGGGATGAAAAGCCTGCTGCAATGGCAGCAAGCGAATAGATCTCAGTGCTGATATCATGTATGGTTGATCCTTTCAGCATTACCATTCTGTTTATGCGCATCAGATAAGCTACCGGATTGATCAGGTTAAATTTCTGGGCCCAGCCGGGCATGCTTTCGTAAGGTGTAAAGATCCCGCTCATTAAGTATGAAGATTATCATACAAAAAAAAGCTACAAACATATACTGTTGCTGGGTGGACGAGAATGTGGAGATAAAAAGTGCCAGGCCAAGAACTGCCAGCAGAAACAGAAATGCTCCGAAAAACATCAGCAGTATACTCCCCTCAAACGGGATATTGAATGCCAGCTTCCCGATCAGGAGACCAAGTGCAAGATCTATCAGCCCGATGAGAAGGAAGGGTACCATTTTTGCAATAATAAACTGGTGCTTCCTTACCGGGGTTACATTTATCTGTTCTATTGTTCCGATCTCCTTCTCTCTGACCATATTGAGCCCTGCCAGCAGAAATCCGATGGCTGTGACCAGAATGACCAGAATTCCGGGAAGCATGTAGTATTTATAATTTAATTCCTCATTATACCAGTACCTGTTTGTGATTGCTATTAAAGGCATGCTGGCTGGCTTTACTTCATTGATATTCTTTTTTATGAGATCAGTATTGTAATCATGAATGACTCCATTCAGGTAAGCCCATGATAACTGTGCGAAGGAGGCATTTATGGCATTAATTGTAGCCTGTATTTCTGCCGGGCGGCCATTGGAAATATCCTCACCGAACCCTACAGGGATCTGCAAAACCATGTCGCATTTGTTACTGTGGAGCAGATCGTCGGCCCTGGCTTCTGAAAATGTCGACCCGTAAACTCTGAAAAATGCAGAACCCTCAAGTTTGTTCACTAGACCACGTGATTCAGGTGTAAGATCTCTGTCCACAACAATCAGTGTCACATTTTTGATCTCAAATGTAATTGCCGGAACAAGTAACAGCATCTGGAAAATCGGTACTGCAAATATCGCCCTCGAAATGAATTTATTCCTGAAGATCTGAAGGAACTCTTTTCTTATCAGGTATAGTATTATTCTCATTATGTGGCTTCTGTTTATTTATACTATTCAAGTCTTATTTTGAATTTCCTCACGCTGATTCCTATGAAAACCAGTGTCATCCCAATCAGGATAAGGGTTTCTTTCCATATATACATTATTCCTGTTCCCTTGATCATAATATTTTTTATAATTACAATGAAGTATCTGGGTGGCATTAACATGCTTACATAATCATACACCTTTGGCATGTTCTCAATGGGGAAAATGAATCCTGAAAGCAGAATCGTTGGCAGCATTAGGCCTATTAGTGAAATGAATATTGCCTGCTGCATTGTTGACGACATTGTTGAAATAAGAATCCCAAGTGAAAGACTCATAAGGATATATAACATGCTTTCCGCAAGCAGCAGATACCAAACTTCCCTTGACCGGTAATCCGAAAACAAACCATGACAAGGCCAGGATAAGCAGCACATTTATAAAGGACAGTATAAAATAAGGCATCACCTTGCCAAGAATTATCTGGATGGGACGCAAGGGCGACACCAATAAGACCTCCATGGTCCCAAACTCCTTCTCCCTGGTAATTGTAACCGATGTCATCAGCGCACAAATAAGTATGAGAATCAAGGTTATGACCCCCGGGACAAACATAAAATGACTCTTTAAATTTGGGTTGTAAAACATTTTTACCTCGGGCAGTATCCTAACAGTACCAGAGAGGGAGTTCCCAGCAAATTTTCTGTTGAAATCATTTACTATTGCCGTAGTGTAGTTTGTAACGAGCGTAGCAGTATTTGGTTCCGAACCGTCCGCAATAATACTCAGTGATGCTTTTCCCTCGCTCAGAAGCTTTTTGCCAAAGTCTTTCTCATAAATTATTACAGCTTTGGTTTTCCCTTTTTTGAAGACTTTATCAACGTCGGCATAATTCAGAAGAGTCCCGGTTTTTCTGAAGAATCCTGATGAAACAATTTTGTCTGTCAGATCACGTGTTATCTCGTCATGAGAAAAATCAAGAAAAGCTACGCCTGCATTTTTGATATCGGTATTTACTGCATAGCCAAAGATCAGGATCTGTGCAGCAGGTATTCCAAACAGAATGAAAAGAGTTCTGTAATCCCTGAAAATGTGCAGGAATTCTTTTTTGATAAATCCCAGGAAACGCTTCATATGAGTTAAGTTTATGTTGTATGTAGGGACAGGTCGCGACCTTTCTCTACCGGCCTGGCAATTTCAATAAAGACCTCTTCAACAGAAGATGCATTGTACTGCTTCTTCAGATTTTCAGGTGTATCGAGCGCAACAATTTTGCCTTCACTCATTATGGAAATACGGTCACAATATTCGGCTTCATCCATATAGTGTGTCGTGACAAATACTGTAATTCCCCTTGTTGCAGTCTCATAGATCATTTCCCAGAATTGTCTCCTTGTTATAGGGTCGACACCGCCTGTGGGCTCATCAAGAAAAACAATCTTAGGTTCATGGAGAACAGCAACTGAGAATGCAAGCTTCTGGCGCATTCCCAGTGGCAGATCTGAAATCAGCCTGTTTTCATATTCCAGGAAATTGAGTTTTTGAAGCAGCTCATGAGTACGTTCCCTGATCAGTTGAATGCGCATGCCGTAAATGCCTCCGTACAGGACAATATTTTCCTTAACGGTAAGATCTTCATAAAGGGAGAACTTCTGGCACATGTATCCGATATTTTTCTTGATCTTCTCTGACTCTTTAAGGGCGTTGAACCCTGCGACAATTACTTCGCCAGAAGTAGGCTCGGATAACCCCGACAGTATCCTGATGGTGGTTGTCTTGCCTGCTCCGTTGGCACCCAGGAAACCGAAAATTTCACCCTCAGAAACATCGAAGCTCAGGTTGTCGTTTGCGACAAATCTGCCAAATTTTTTAACGAGATTTCTGACTTTTATGACCTGTTTTTCCATCACTCGGTAGTATTCATTAATTCCAGGAACCTGTCTTCAATGCCGGCTTCGGTCCGGGTAACTTCCACACCTGTAACTCCACTTTTTTTGAGATGATCATATAAAGCAGGTTCTATTTTATCTTCAGCAAAGGTTACATGAACAGAATCGCCGAAGGGGTAAGCTGTCAGAGTTGAAGGGAATGTCCTGAGAGCATTGATCAGAAGGTATTTTTCAGGAGCTTTGGCTTTGAAAAGTTTTCTGCTGAATCCTGCTATAATGTTGGCCGGTGTATCGACAGCAAGGATAGTGCCTTTCTGGATCAGGGCAACCCTGTCGCATCTCATGGCTTCGTCCATGTAGGGTGTTGATACGAGCACTGTAATATTATACTTTCTGAGCTTTCCGAGCATTGTCCAGAATTCCGATCTTGATACGGCGTCAACCCCGGTGGTTGGCTCATCAAGCACTAGCAGTTCTGGTTTATGGATCAGTGCACATGACAGCGCCAGTTTCTGTTTCATACCGCCCGACAGTTTGCCTGCAAGTCTTTTCCTGAACGGTTCGATTTGTGAGTAGATGTCTGAGATCAGGTCGTAGTTTTCCCTGACGGTGGTTCCAAAGACAGTGGCATAGAAGGAGAGATTCTCTTCCACTGAAAGATCCTGGTACAGGCTGAATCTGCCAGGCATATAGCCTATGTTTTTTCTGAGTTCCTTATAACCCGTAACTGAATCCAGTCCTAGAACCGTTACGAATCCTTCATCTGGTCGCAGAAGAGTAGTTATTATTCGAAAGAGGGTGGTTTTTCCACCTCCATCAGAGCCAATAAAACCAAATATTTCTGATTCATTTACTGAGAACGAAATATTATCCAGGGCTTTTGTGACTCCGAAACTCTTCGATACACCCGACGATTCAATAACAGCTTCCATCTTAGTCAATTGTTAAAAAGTAGCCTCGCCCGGCATTCCTGATTTAAGCGTGCCATCATTGACAACATTTATATCGACAGCATAAACCAGTGTCACGCGTTCTTCTTTTGTCTGGATTATTTTCGGGGTGAATTCGGCTTTGTCAGATACATAGCTGATTGCCCCTGTGAAATTTCTGTAGCCCTTGATACCAGCTATCTATCCGTACTGTGCACTGCTGACCCAGTTTTATTTTTCCCAGATCCGCCCCTGAGACATATACCTTAAGTTTTATAACTGAGAGGTCGGCAATTTTTACGACAGGCTTTCCCGGGGCAGTCACTTCGCCTGCTTCAGCATACTTTTCTATGATAGTCCCGTTGATAGGACTTTTTATGGAACTCCTGGTTATCTGTTCATTTATCGTAGCCATTTTAGATGAGTAAACACCCAGTTCGGATGCGATGGACAATTTTTGTGTATTATTGGCAGCAATCTGCTTTTTCAGGACCGCTACCTGACCCGTAAGGTCATCATATTGTTTTTGTGTGGCTGCATCATCCTTCAGCATCTTTTCTATTCTTGCTATGTTGACATTTTGATTCTCTATCTGTTGCATAAGGATGTCGTTCTGTGCATTGACAGAAGTGAGGCGGGTTCTGACATTGTTCATTCCTGCCACGATTTCTGCTTTCTGAAGATGCAGAATAGTTGTATCGACAAGTGCTATGGTTTCACCCTTCCCGATCTGATCTCCTTCGTCCTTGTCAAAATGTAAAATCCTGCCGCTTGTCTCGGAGGAGATAATAATCTCTGTTGCTTCAAAATTTCCATAAGCATCAGCCTCTGTAGTTTTATTCTTGCAACCAGTGAGGATGATGGCTGCTAGCGCTATGAGTAATCTGGTTTTCATATGGTTATTATATAATTATTATCATTTTGTTGTATGTTTTAACTCGCTCTTTTTCCAACTTCTTTTTGCCCACCTGCCCCCCTGGGGAATAAATCTTATTATTCCCAATCATTGGGATGGAGGTGAATGAGGACTATTGAATATCTTTTCCGCTTATGTTCAGGTACTCTACTCTTGCCATTGCAAGGTTTATTTTATGGATTTCATAGTTGATCTCAGCCTGGTGTTCAGCGTTCATTTCATTAAGGAACTCAGTGGCTGTGATTACCCCATTCTCATATTGTGATTCGGCTGAGGAAGTTATTCTTTTCCTGAGGGCGATAAGTTCCGAATCAGTTTCAATGAGAGTTTTAAGACTTGAGATCTCAGCAGATTTTGAGTTCAGCTGCCTGGTCAGATTATCTTCAAGGTCTTTTTTCCTGTCATCCAGGATTCCCTGTTGCAGGGTGATTACCTTTTTTTCGTTTTTTACCTTGTTCCAGTCGAAGATATTCCATTTAATACCACCTCCGACAACATAATAAGTATCAAAACTATCCTTGAAAAAATCATTTCCGGGAGGTTTCCCATAGCCAAGGGTTGCAAAGCCAAAGGCTTTTGGCATTCTCTTGCTCTGGGCGAGCTGAAGTCCGGCAGACAATTGGTCTTTATGCAGATCATAGAGCTGGAGTTCTGGTCTTGCAAGTTCCCCGGTCAGTTCCTGGGTTTGTTCAGGCAGGACTAATTCAGTTGAGAAATCAATCTGAGTACCAGTGAGATCCGACAAGATCTTAAGGAGTGCTGTTTTGCGCAGATCATTTTCAGCAATCTGTTGTTCGAGTTTGATCTTTTCAGAAGTAAGCACATCAAGATCGGATTCAAGAATGACTCCGTTCTTGATAGCTGATCCGACAGAGACAATGCGCTTTTTAATAAGATCAAGATAATTTTGAAGGATCTCTTTCTGCCTGTACAGTATCATTATATTGAAATAATAGTTGTTAATTTGTGCCCTTAGTTTGTAAAGATCCGTTTCGGTCTGCTTTTCATTGATATTAAGTTCTGCTTTTTCAAGGGCCCTGCCACTTTTGATGGCACCGCCATCATAGATTACCTGGTTGATGTCGAGGGTAACCTTATACTGATCATGTGGCATAGGGGTGAGAACGGATGAGATTCCTGGAAGTGATGACAGTGCGCCCGAGAAGTCAACTACATCAGACATATAGTTTGCCGAGGCATTTGCATCCAGTGTGGGCAGCCAGCCTTTTGACAGGTTCTCATCCTTCAGTGCCGAAATAGAGGAATATGCCTCCTTTTCACCGGCCAGGGCATTTACAGCCATTGCCTTATCGTAGCATTCCTTCAGTGTAATTATCTTCTGAGAAAATAGTGGCGATGTGATTAAACCCATCATAATTATCAGAATCAGGACTTTCCTTTTCATCTATTTGAATTTTAAAAATTTCCGGTATCAAATGGTCAGTTACAGTTATTTTCTAATTGCGCTTATGACGAACTCTGCTGCGAAGTTTTTTCTTTCTTCCAGGAAATCATTGAAGCTTAAATTGATTTTGGAAAGAATCCCTTCAATTATACCTTTTGCTGCGAACGGGAAGACACTTATTGCTGCCATCGAGACCAATACCTGAGGCAAAGTAGCCTGTGTTATATTATAATTTGTAAATTCTTCCCGATGCTGCTCGTAAAGCTTTAAAAAGAAGTTTTCAAAATCGAAGGATGCGAGAATTTTTTTAATCCTTTCGGGATGCCGGTTAACTTCATTGAGTATAAATCCCGGAAGTCTGGGATTATCCTGAAGGAAGGTAATATGTTCTATAAAGAAGAACCTTATTTTATCTTCCAGGCTCAGATTCTCATCGAATACCGGGGCAAATTTGACAAACAATTTTCTTGCAGTTATCTCGAAAACTGTTGTAAAAAGTTGCTCTTTGGTCCGGTAATAATAGTGCAGCAGAGCCTTATTAATACCTGCGTGGTTTGCAATATCCTGCATCCTGGCTCCATCCATGCCCTTTTCCATAAATACTTCAGTGGCTGCTTCAAATATTTTTTCCTCGGTCAGTTTGTCATTATCGGTCATCTCTTTAACTTTATGGTTTAACTGCATAGATTAACTTAATAGTTAAACCAGTTGGTCAAATATACAATATTTTTTTAAATCAAAATTATTTTCCTGAGTTTTTTATAAAATTCCCGGGTCAGTTCCGCTGCCCTATATTTTTTTTACCCTTAATCTTAAACTGTTGCTCACCACGCTAACGGAGCTCAGTGCCATTGCAGCTCCTGCAATCATGGGATTAAGGAGGAACCCGAATAAAGGGAAGAGTGCTCCTGCTGCCACCGGGATACCTATGACATTATAAATAAACGCCCAGAAAAGATTTTGTTTAATTGTGGAGGTGGTTTGACGCGACAATCTTACTGCTCCTGGAATCTTTAAAAGGTCTGAGGAAATAATAGTCATTTTGGCCACATCCATGGCTATATCGGATCCTTTTCCCATGGCAATGCTGACGTCTGCCTGTGCGAGCGCCTGGGAGTCATTAATTCCGTCACCTACCATAGCAACTATCTTGCCCTGCTTCTGGAGGTAGGTAATGAAATTGTGTTTGGCCTGCGGCAATAGTTCGGACTTATAACTGTCTACTCCTGCCTCCCGGGCAATTTTAGCTGCTGTTTGCTCATTATCGCCGGTAAGCATGTGCACTTCAACGCCCATTTCATGGAGCTGACGTACAGCCTCAACTGATGATTCCCTGATTTTATCTGACACCGAAATCACCGCCAGTGCATTTTCAGAATCAGCAAAAAAGAAGACTGTTCTGGCATCATTCTGCCAATTTTCAGCATGGACGAATAAATCGCTTCCGATGTTGATTTTATGGTCGTCCATTAATCTCTTGTTACCAACGTAATAGGATTTATGGTCAATTGCCGCTTTTATTCCTTTTCCGGTCACACTCTCGATACCGGAAACCTGTAAATCGCTTTTGAGTCCGGAATTGGTCAGGTATCGCACTACCGGTTCTGCCAGGGGATGTTCACTGTTTTTCTGTATTGAAAGTAGTATTTTACCTGTTGTTTCAATATTGGCATCCTTATTCCATGCAATTGCTTCCACAGATGGTTCACCCATTGTAATAGTTCCTGTCTTATCGAGCACTACTGCATTGATTTTGTGGGCAATCTCAAGGCTTTCAGCGTCTTTAATGAGGATTCCGTTATCAGCGCCTTTTCCGATTGCTACCATTATGGCGGTAGGAGTTGCAAGTCCGAGGGCACATGGGCAGGCTATAATAAGTACAGTAACGATTGCCAGAAGGCTGTGGGTAAAAGCATTTTCGGCTCCCGAAAGAGACCATATGGCACCGCTGAGGAGGGCGATTGAGATAACAGCCGGAACAAAAATTCCTGCCACCTTGTCAACCAGGTGTTGTATCGGGGCCTTGCTTCCCTGGGCTTCCCTCACCATTTTAATTATCTGGGCAAGAACCGTATCACCGCCTACCTTGTCGGCACGGAACTGGAAGCTTCCTTTTTGGTTTATGGTACCTGCGAAAATTTTTGATTCAGCACTTTTTTCAACGGGGATAGGTTCGCCGCTTATCATGCTTTCATCCACAAAGGAACTGCCTGATACTATAGTACCGTCAACCGGGATCTTGTTACCCGGTTTAACCAGGAGAATATCTCCCGGCATAACAGATGAAACAGGGACTTCCTTCTGTTCACCGTCGGCACTAACAAGATACACGGTTTTGGACTGCAGGCCAATAAGTCTCTTGAGGGCTGAGGAGGTATTTGATTTTGCTCTTTCTTCAAGAAGTTTGCCAAGCAGGATAAAGGTTATAATGACTGCCGAAGCTTCGAAGTATACATGACCTTGAATTCCTGCAGAATGGAAGAGGTCAGGGAAAAATGTGACTGCAGTGCTGTAGATATATGCAATGCTTGTGCTCAGGGCCACCAGGGTATCCATATTGGCGCTTCCATGTTTAAGCTGTTTCCAGGCTCCTTCGGGGAACTGTCTGCCGAACCAGAATACCACGGGAGTTGCGAGGGCCATCATGATATAGTTGGCATATGTGATATTCATGAATACCATGGCCATTATCACCAGTGGGATGCTGAATGCTGCGGCTCCGATAGTATTGATCCGGATCTTCCTCAGATATGTATGGTGTGCCTCTTCTTTCATTTCCTGGCTGTTTGCTTCATCGATGATGATATCATAGCCGATCGACTGGACAGCTTGTTTCATTTCGGCTGAAGAGATCTCTTCGGGAGTGAATTCAACCAGGATTGAAGTATCGGCAAAATTTACTGAAGCGCTTTTGATTCCGGGCAATGATTTTACAAATGATTCAGTTCTGGCAGCGCATGATGCACAATGCAACCCCGTTACAGGGAATGTTTTTATTATAGGAAGTTTGGTGGACATCTGATAATGATTCTGTGTAGCAATACTAAAATTGAAATAGTAGTTGTAAATATCTGTGTATCCTAATTAACATTGATTATTCAATAATGTTTCATAATTCATGAAAAATGGGATAAGGGTTCAGATTGAGGATAGTGCATTCATTTACAGCCAATTGTTTTTGCAATTAAAATTTTGAATAATTTCTTTTTAAAGGATTGTGCAAAATTCCGGGACATATTTTAAATAAAAGTTGCATTTGAGAGATATTATATTTTATATTTGCAATATATAAGATCATTATATATAAACTAAATGGTATATACTATATTATTATATATATTTAAACATTTATATATAGGAAAATTAAATATAACGTAAACCTAATATTCTGATTATGATACCAAACGAACTGTTAAAAGGCTCACTGAAAACAATTGTCCTCAAATTACTGAAAGAACAGGGACCTATGCACGGATATGCCTTGACCAGAAATGTCGAGGACCTTACCAAAGGGAAAATAAAACTAACCTATGGCGCCCTGTACCCGGTATTGCATAAACTGAAAGAGGATGGCGCCCTGGTAACCGCCACAGAGATACGAAATAACAGGACAAGAATTTATTATGCCCTGACACCAAAAGGAGATAAGCTTGTCATAGAAAAAATAAAAGAGCTTGTTGAATTCATTGAATCACTTCAAAACATCATCAATGCCCAACCAGGTTTAAGCCATGTCTGAACTCAGCTTTCAGAATATTGAAAAAATTAGTTTTGACATTAAAAGTCAGGAGATACCTTTTCATATCTCGCTGAGGAACTGATCGACCATATCTGTTGCGATGTTGAATCCGAAATGCAAAAGGGACTTTCCTTCAGTGATGCATACGGCAGGGTAAAACAAAAGATGGGTTCCCCCAGGCGGATTAAAGAGATCCAGGAAGAAACACTTTATGCTGTCGACACTAAATACAGCATTATGAAAAACTTAATGAAAATTTCGGGAGTAGCCGGTACGGTTATGCTTGGCTTCGGAGTCATACTCAAAATCGGGCATTTTCCCGGGGCTGGTATCCTAATGTCTTTGGGAGCTCTGATCCTGGCCTTTCTCTTTTTGCCATCTTCCCTGGGAGTGCTCTGGAAATAGACCCGCAATAAAAAGAGTCTGTTCCTCCTCATCTCCGCATTCCTGTCAGGTGTGTCATTCATATTCGGTACTCTTTTCAAGATCCAGCACTGGCCGGGAGCCTCATGGGTTCTCCTTGCGGCTGCCTCTTCCTTTATCCTTTTTTTCCTGCTATCACTGCTTGCAAGCAAACTGGCAGACAGGGGAAAAAAGGCAAAAGACCCATTTATATCCTTGGTTCTGCAGGTATAATTTGATATGTGATCGGAATGCTTTTCAAGATTAACCACTGGCCGCATGCCGGAACTTTTCTGTTGATAGCCCTGCCGTTTCCCTATATTGTTTTTCTTCCTGTCTTTCTCCGGGTCACTTCCAAAAACAAAAATTTCAATATCTATAATCTGGTTTTTGTCCTTTCGCTTCCTGCCTTCAATTCTGTCTTCAGCAGCCTGCTCTCACTAAATGTTTCAAAAACCAGAATAGATGACAGTTACAATTTGTCACTGAATTACAGCAATTTGCAAAAAGCCCTGCAGCAGCTCCCGGAAGCCGGACCTATGTCGGCCGTTGAGGAGAAAATAGATGAAGTGATAGCTACCATTATTGATTATAAGGAGATTATTCTGAATTCACAAGGAATTTCAATGGATCAGTGGAGTACAAAACCAGGGAATTTAAAAAGATCTGACATAGGAGCGGGTGAAGGTATAATATTAGAGAAAATAAAGGGCCCGCAATTCGGAGAGAAACTTGAAAATGAACTAAGGGACCTGATCTGAGAGATTGGAAATACCAAAGGATGCGAAACTCTTTCCAGAGAGGCTCCTCTCATACTCGGGTACACTTATCCTGAAGACAATGATTCTACATGGGTCGGAACTGTCTTCATATACACCACGCTGCCATGGTCAATGATCTATCTCGATGCACTGCAGACGAATCTTTCCCTGATAAAGGCATCTCTTCCCCGGATATAAGATAAGCTTTAGGTTAATAAAGCGGAAAGTACATATGACCATTAAAGGGACATCCTGACAATTAACTCGAAGATCGCATTCAGATTTTGAGACAAGCCTGCTGAAATAAATTAGGGTGAAGTCTGGACCCTCATGCCCGGTTGAAATATGACCAAATGGCTTAAAAAATGATAAAAATATCTGCATACCCCCTAAAAAATATGACAAAAACAGAAAAATACACTTAATTATTTGTTATGCCCCCCAGGAAATAATATATTTGCTGTGAATTATTAAAATATTGAACTCTGAATCATGCCGGACAAAAGGTGCAAAATAAACATCGAAGGCGGATCAAATCACTCAATTAAAAGCAGATATATTATGAATAAATCAGGATGGAAAAAATCCCTGTTTATGCTGTTGTTTACACTTCTGGGAGTAACGGGATTATATGCTTCGGATGGGGCTGTCATCGACACCGGCGCTACTGCCTGGATGCTTACGTCAACAGCTCTTGTATTGTTAATGGTGCCCGGGCTTGCAATGTTTTACGGTGGTCTGGTGCGTTCAAAAAATGTATTGGGCACAATTATGCACAGTTTTATTGCAATGGGTATCATCAGTGTATTGTGGGTTATATTAGGTTACAGCATGTGCTTTGGAAGCAACATTCTTGGTGGATGGTTCGGATGGAACTGGGATTATTTCTTCCTGAAGGGTATTGACACAAAAGTGATGGATGCGGGAATTCCTGAATATGTTTTTTCAATGTTTCAGGGCAAATTTGCGATCATAACCCCGGCGCTTATAGCCGGAGCCTTTGCTGAAAGGGTATCATTTAAAGCATATTGTTTTTTTATTGCCATATGGGGTTTACTGGTTTACAATCCGTTATGTCACTGGGTATGGGCCTCCGACGGGTTCCTGTTCAAACTCGGAGCAAAAGGAGCGATTGATTTCGCCGGCGGTACCGTAGTACATATCTCCGCAGGTGTGAGCGGGCTGGTAGCAGCTCTTTATCTTGGATCCCGCAGAGGTTATCCGTATCAGGTTATTCGTCCAAATAACATGGTGCTTACAATGCTTGGTGCCGGGTTACTCTGGGTCGGCTGGTTTGGTTTCAATGCAGGAAGCAGCGTGTCGAGTGGTTTGAGCACTGCACAGGCACTGGTAGCAACTCAGGTCGCCGCTGCCACAGGGGCACTTGCATGGGTTATTATAGAAAGTCTTCACCAGGGCAAAGCCACGGCACTTGGATTTGCCAGCGGCATTCTTGCAGGTCTTGTTGCTGTCACCCCTGCTGCCGGTGTCGTTCAGCCATACGGTGCCATGATACTCGGTATATTGGCATCTATGATATGCTATATGGCAATAATAGCGAAGAACAGGCTTGGGTATGATGATAGCCTCGATGCTTTCGGTATCCATGGTATTGGAGGTATCACAGGGGCTCTTCTTCTGACCTTTTTCATCCGTCCTTCATGGATGGCAGATGCCGCAACAATTGCAGGAGGCTCATGGACAGTTTGGAATCAGTTCGGCATACAGGCTCTTGCAGTAACTATTGCAATTTCTTATGCAGCCGGAATGACTTTCGTGATAATCTTCCTGCTTGACAAGGTGATAAAGCTTAAGGCATCTGAAGATGATGAAATGGCCGGACTCGACAGGTCATACCATGGTGAAAGAGGTTATGGAATGTTAAATCCCAGTTAATTTGTAAATTTGTAAAGCTCAGGCAATGAAATTAATAACAGCTATTATCAGGGAGACCAAACTCGATAAAGTGCGAGAGGCACTTATTGAAGCCGATATTAAAAGAATCACTGTCAGCCGCGTTTCAGGACATGGACAGCAGAGAATAGAAGAGATGTACCGGGGCCAGATCATTATCCCCGATCTGATCCCAAAAGTCAAAATTGAGATTGGGGTAAATGAAGCATTTGTTGACATAACTGTAAATGCAATACTGAAAGCTGCCCGGACAAACGGAGAGGGTTCCGTCGGAGATGGCAAGATCTTTATAACTCCTCTTGAAGAGTGTATAAGAATAAGGACGGGTGAGAGAGGGGGAACGGCTATTTAGCACCATAATTTAATATGTGGCTTACAGGGCTCCGGAATTAGCCAGGTTTTTTTGATTGGCTACCGCCTTTTTAACCTCTTCCAGATGAAAAGATAAAAAATAGTCATAGGTCGGTCTCAGTTGCCAGCTTCTTTCGAGCAACTTCAATGCTTCTTCATCTTTGCCCTGTTTAAACAACCCCCAACCTTTTGTATCCAGGTAAAAAGAGTTGTCAGGATCTATCCTTAAAGCTTTTTCGACAAATTCCAGCCCCTCTGGGAGATTATTTCTGGTATTTATCAGGAAATAGGCCAGGGCATTTAACCAGACAGGGTTATCCGGCTCCAGGCCAACTGCTTCCCGGTAATATTTTTCAGCTTCATCGGGCATGCCACCTGATGAGTAGATATTAGCCAGTTCATTGACTGTTTTTGATTCGGATATGTCATTATCACCCGATAAGGCAAGGTACTCTTTAATGGAACGGTTGGCTGCAACTGTATCTTTCACGGTGAGTAAGAGTATAATCTGACCTTTGATCAGTCTTAAATCGTCCGGAAAATCTGTCATGGCTTTTTTCAGGAGATCTTGTTCTTCGCTGTATCTGCCGGTTTCCTGATATGAACTTATCAGAAAGATATAGAAGGCGCTGTTAAGCGGTTTTGTATTCCATTTTTTGTAGATATCCAGGGTAGCTTCCATTTCCGGAATAGCATTATTATACTGATGCAATTCATAATATGGCACAGCGACCGCCCAGTGTGTGAGTGGTACCTTGTCATCAATCTCGAGAAGCTGCTTTGCATATTTTAATTCCTCTGTTTTTGACTTTTCATGATATTTTGCATAGATCCAATTTGCCCATATCTTTTGTTCAAATGGCAGTTGTTCCTTTTTTGCATATACTTTTACGCTCCATTTATCTGCCTGATCATATGCCCTCTGGTCTGCGTATGCCACCGACAGCCAGAAATAGGCATATATAAAACCAGAGTCAATTTGAATAGCCTGGGAAAAGAGCTTTACGGCTGAATTACTGTCATAATTAAAATATGCCTTATAGCCCAGGATAAATGCCTTATATGCTTCAACTGAATTAGGTGTGCCGGATTGAAATTCTATTGAAATTTCCTTTTTCATTGAAGAAATCACAAGAAAATTTCTAACCATAGCAGCCAGTGAGTCGGTAATTTTAAGGATATCTGATACTGTCCCTTCTGCCTGGAAAGACTTAAATGCCTCATCTGTTTTTGAATCAATTAGTTGAGCATTCAGTCGTATTTTTCCGCCTGCCTCATTTATATTGCCATATATATAAACATTTGCATCCAGATTCTGTGAGATTGTTTTTGCAATGGAAGGTGTAATAGAAGCATAATTTACAACTCCTTTACTCTTAAGAAGACTGTTGACAGACTCTGTCTGCTTTACTCTCAGAGTAGTGGAATTGGAAAGGGAAGTAATCAGGTTAAACTGGATTCCATCCTGCCATATATTTAGTGTTGTATCATTGGTCATATTTCTGAAGGGCATTACTGCTACAGAAATCCTTTCGCCTGAGGTTCTCAGTTTATTTAAGGTGTCATTTTTCCCTGTTTTGCGGAGGGCAAATACTACTGTTATAATCAATGCGCCCAACAGGGCAATTCCTGATAATATCCTGATTCTTCCAGCCTTGGTTCCGAACTTTACAGGTGATTTCCGTTCTTCTTCAGCTATTGCGTCAGAGGGTTCTCTTTTTCCGGATTTATCCTGTCGGGTATCCATTTGCATATTACTTATACCACGAATAATCTCTTTGGCAGCATTTGCAACCTTATTTATCTGAATATTATATCTGCTGGCGTTCAGATTTTTCCTGTCATCGTCTTCAGGAATAAGTGGTTTATTTACCCCGGGTTCCTTATATATAAATTCAATTGCCCTTAAAACTCCTCCAAGTTCTTTTTCAAGAAGAGCTTCATCTTCCTTGTCAATATTATGTATCTGTACAGGGAGGATCCGGTTCGCGACATTACCACCGGGGAGTCTGACCTTCAATCCGAACTGGTCCTTTGAAGTGAGTTCCAGGAAGGCTTTAAATTCGTGTTCCCAGGCAAATGACTTTGGATCACAATATGTGCGTGATATTATTGGAATGAATATAAGGCACTTAAGCTTCACTTTCAGTGATGCATCCACATCATGCGTTTCCAGAAGTCCGTCATGTGGATTGATGTCAAAATAGACGCTGACATCTTCCTTGAAAGTCGATTCCAGTTCAGCTTTCAGGGCATCAACGAATTCACTTACCCATCTGTCGCCCTTGTTGTCTTTCTGGCGGTAGCTGATAAATATATCGTATTCGTAGCCTGGAATTATGCTTGCCATAATGCAATAATGATCTTATCCGGTCCTTTATCCTGTACTTGTCTACTATTCAAAATTACTCCTAAGTTTGATTTGAGCAAATAATATTTCCGGATTTTCAGGATCTGACAAATCATTGTGACCTGCCCCGATATTTATATTCCATGTTACAAGTGTCAATTTTTAACGGGAGCATAATACTCCAAAGCAGTAATGGTACAGGTTATTTCTGGTCGGCAGGTGCAATAATTTAAAGCATAACTTATTTTTCAGGACCAACACCCAGTTTGGCTTTAACCTCCTCAATGGAATTTTCCAAAGTATATGGGACATTACCGGATAGCCCGATGACAGTCTGCCCCTTATGATCCGGGTGAGCATAGAAATAAACAACATTTTCACTACTGATAAAAAAGGGTTCATTTATCCCTTTACGCTTAACTGAAAATTCAATAAAGTTCATTTTGCTTAATTTACAGGTTTTACATATTTTACCAGGGCAATAACTTCCAGATGGATAAACAAATGAACAAAATAACAGTTCGGGGGGAATTGATATTTTATTTATGGTCAGTTTTTTCCTGAACTAAAAACCTGGGAATCACGTCGTCGGGGCTGCAATAAATTACTACAAACGATGATAATCCTTCATGCAGCGGATAGAATATCCCATGTGTTTTGAATCGAGATGTCTTACGATTATACTGTTATTATGGCTGAGGGAGTATATATAGCTGCTGTTGGTGTCGTACTCATTGGAACTCCACCACGTGCCGGAGTTTCCGATATCAGTATATTCCCCCAATTTATTCCGGCTGCCACAGGGAAGTGCTGTAAATCCTGTTTCGTTGGTTGCGCCTGTGTTTGGGCTCAACCAGTGTTCAATCCCTGTCTCTTTTATTTTGCCACCTGCCTTATCCTCTCCATCTAAATAACTTATAAGGGCGTCCCACTCAATAAGAGTTGGTACATGCCAGCCTGCAGGACATAATTTTTGGGTACTTACAGCATCCCAGTTATAAAGTGCCCCATAAGGATCCTTATTCGACGCCGCATCATTGTCATACCAGCAATAAGCACCATCAGTTGAGCCGGCCCAGTTTGAATTGTCAGTAATATTACTTATCGGGGTGCCATCGTTATATCTGGAAACTTTTAAGTTTTCACGCAGCCATGATTGACCCCCGATAGAAAATTTAATATATAGATTCCCGTCGATATCTTCGACATATTCCATGTCAGTGGTAAATGAAATATCTTCTCCATAACCTGTGCCAAGAGAATTGATTGCATATGCCCTTACATGATATGTCATACTTCCATCCAGACCAGTAATATTGCTAGTAAACTGCTTTTCAATATATCTTTCATTGGTTTTTGAATTTGATGTTGTAGGGTTGGGATAAATACCCCAGCATACTCCGGCAGCTGTTATTTCTGAGCCACCATCATTCAGGATAAACCCTCCGCAGGTGGCGCTGGTCCCCATTATATTTGTTACTTCTGAGGTAGTTAAAGCCGGAGCTTTTAATTTCAGGCAAGAATGTGTTAAGACGATGATTAATAATATGGTTAAAATTTTAACTATATTTTTCATCCCTGAGTGTTTAATATTTAACAGGCTCTGAATAATTACATTAATCAAAGTTAAATTAACTTATTATCAAAATCAAAAATTTCTAATACGAATCCCCTAATGTCTGCACATCGGTGAGTTTGTCTCGCTGCATATCCAGAGAGTTTCTGGCACCTTTTAACTGAAATCCACCCCTATCCCCTCCCAGGAGGGGAGCTTTTAGACTATCCCTTTCCCCAATTCTCATTTCAACTTATATCCGCCGTAGATTTAGCGGTGGCGGACTTCAGCTCTTTTTAACTTTCTCCTTTTTCCTTTTGCCTTTCTCCTAACAATTATTTATATTTGGATTAGTGTTTCGTTTCGTGCTAAAAACTTATCAATATGTTAGTAAGGACCTACGCCAGTGCAGTTACCGGTATCGATGCCGTGACGGTTACAATTGAAGTCAATGTATCAAGGGGGATTCGTTTTTTCCTGGTCGGTCTGCCTGATTCTGCCGTTAAGGAGAGTCAGCAGAGGATTGAATCGGCTTTACGGTCAATGGAGCATCACTGGCCCGGAAAACAGGTGGTGATCAATATGGCTCCGGCGGATATCCGGAAAGAGGGTTCCTCATATGATTTACCTCTTGCAATGGGGATTCTTACTGCAGATGAAAAAGTGACCATGGATGGTATTGATTCCTTTGTCCTTATTGGTGAGCTTTCCCTTGATGGTACTTTACAGCCGGTTAAGGGAGCACTTCCCATAGCACTGAGGGCACGGGAGGAGGGATTCAAAGGGTTGATACTTCCTGTGAAAAATGCCAGGGAAGCCGCAGTGGTTGGAGGGCTTGATGTATATGGGATGGAAAAGATAGGAGATGTTGTTGATTTTTTCAACGGTGTGAGGAAGTTCGATCCTGTAAAGGTTGACCTGGATGAGATCTTCAGAAATGAAGCCAACAGGTATGATGTAGATTTTTCAGATGTGCGCGGACAGGAGAGCGTAAAGCGTGCGCTGGAGGTAGCAGCGGCAGGGGGTCATAATATAATCATGATCGGGCCTCCTGGGGCAGGTAAAACAATGCTTGCTAAACGCATACCTACTATTATTCCGCCTCTCACCCTTGAGGAGGCGCTGGAAACAACCAAAATTCATTCAGTGGCTGGAAAGATCGACGATCATACAGCTCTTATGACAAAAAGACCCTTCAGAAGCCCCCATCATACGATTTCTGATGAAATTGTGTCTAATGGTAGGGTGGAGTCATTTTTTTTTGCTAATTCTTTCTTATACTTCTGTTTAGCAGTCCAAAAACTTGGTAATGCTTCATTTTTACTCCAGAGACTAACACCACTTTCTTTACAATACCAATCAGGATTATTTTTATAAAAGTATTCAATTTCATCTTCAGACCAGTTGTCAATATCACCGTATGGGACTTTGGTATTATAGACTTGTTCAATACCATCTGAATATAGTCTGTATGGGGGACTATCATCACCACCTAATATGTTTCCAAAACCATCTGCATTGGTAACAATTTTCGGTAGTCTGAACTTACTTTCTCTAAGAGTTCGTGGGACAATGAAATTTTCCCCATGTATTATATGGGTAAATTTATTATATGCCTGATAATGTTCTTTGGTCAAGTCTATTTTAAATTCAATTGATATATCATAACAATCAGATGAATCATCGTATTCAACAATTATATTCTTTATAAAATCTTGTAATACCTTCCTTTTCTGCAAAAAAGTAGTTTTAGATGTAAATTCAATAAACTCGTCTTCGTATTTTTTAATAGTTTGTATACTATTTTCTAACGCTGATAAAATGTTTGTTTTTTCTATTACAAGAGATTCACTCTCTGTTATGTTTTTATTAGTTTCTTTTAGTAAATCCTTTACATCATCTTCAGATAAAGTACCTTTTACAACTAATTCAACTGCTCGTTTCTTTTCATGCTTAAATCTGGAAATCTTGCCCTTTAAAATATTCGATTTGACCCTTTAGTTCATTTGTTTTGGTATCATCAGGTTTGAATTCATTTCTAAGCCTATTTAAAAATTCATCACTTTTAAAGAATCTATCCCATATGAGTGCTTCAAGTTTATCAATATTTATACCTCTATTCCCACAGGTTTCATTTTTTATTCTTCTGGAAGAACATATATAAGCATTATCATGTTTACTAATTCGTCTTCTCCCGTACATATTTTTTCCGCATACTCCGCATCTAAGAAGTCCTTTTAGCAAATATTGATGGTCAACCTTTTTTCCTGAATTATTCCTATTGTTCGTAAATTGGCGTTAACCTTATCCCATATTACTGGCGAGATAATTGCAGGAACTTGATAAATGTCTCCACTATAGACTTTCTCGCCCTTATATATTGTATTTTTAATAATATTGCGAACAGTGTTACCTTCCCATTTAATATCTTTATTATTAGTGATAGTTATTTTGCCTGTATATTTATTCTTTGTTCTTATAGAACCATCAATTTTTTTATTGTAACGAGTTTGGATGCAGGTTTCATTTAAATAAGCAGCAATTGAGCGTGTTCCAACACCAGATAAGGGACATTTCAAAAATTTTCCTTATAATTTCAGATTCTTCTTGATCAATTGTCAATGACCCATTTTCATCTTTCTTATAACCATAAGGGAGGATAGAATGTGCTTTACCAGATTCGACTCTTGTTTTAACGCACTTTTTACTTTTAATTTTGTAACAGTGACATGATATTTATTAATTACAGACAACAAATCACCAAAAAACTCTGCTTGGGGGTTCATTCAGGTCAACCATCCCATCTAATTCAGTATAATAATTACGTTGTTTCTTTTTAAATATCCGTTAATAGCAATATCCTACGTTTGGATTTCTCTCAAATCGAGATTGATCATAAGCATAAACTGCTGACAATTTACCATTTATCATATCAGCAATGAATCTTTCAAATTCAGGTCTATCCTCTATTTTTTCTTGCTCCACGATTTGCCTTCATCAATATATAACTCAAACGGTAGACAATTCCTTTGCTTTCTTTAATACCTTTTTGTTTCTGGTCAGGAATTGAAAGTCAGTTCCATCCTTAGCTCTTGAGGTTCTACAATATATTCCTAATCTCATGTTCATTTCTTATAAAGATAATAGTTCATGGGAAATATTGTTACTAAGGGGGTAATGTGTATTTAGCCCCTTTTGATAATAATTTACATGGTTAATCATAATCCCACGGTAGTGATTTTTAATTCTACTGTTATTTAGAAAAAGACCACCCTGATAAGTCCATCTTTACTCTCCAAACGATTTTTCAATTGAATCTGGCAATTCAGGAAAGAAATCAATGCCTGTTAGGCTTTCAACAGAATCTACTGAAACCACATATGTTTGAAGTGGTTTTGTTGATTTTCATTTGGTATTAGAAAGGCTATCATTTTTCCCTGCCCTTTGGGGTCATAGATGACTTTATAGAAGTACTTTGGTATACTGACTCCATCCAAGCCTATCTTGCCCTTATTTGATGTTAAAACGCCAGCAGTGACCACATATAATTCTTCCAGATGTTAGTGCCCATTTCTAACCCTTTCTTCCAAGTCATTCCAGATACCAGCATTAAAATCTCGGTCTTGAGGACTACAGTTTGATAAATAAAAAGTTTCACTCATTGAAGTCAGGTTTAATTTCATATCTCCTGCTGGGCACAAATGACCTCGATCATAACCTGAACCTCTGTAATCTTCAAGTTGTGCTGATATTGTTGAAACTGATGAATCTGGACGATAATCATCGGTTCTGGATTGTTTACCCCGTATTAAAGCAGGAGTAAGTTCATAATATACCCATTCGGCCTGTTCGTTCTTTTCAGAATATGATAAAGTATAATAAGTGTGTCTGACTATCTGACCTGTTGTGGATGTTGGTAGTAACTCCTGAGCCGATGAGGCAAAGATTATACATAGAATTATTGTGAGAATTATTGTAATTATTGATTTTATTTTCATTGATGGTTACAAAGGTGGCATAAATAACTATTATTTATTACCTCACCTATTGTCCCATTTCGTCATTTGCCATCCACTTATCCTCCTTCATTCGGGCATTCTTGACACTTCCAGTGAATTTCATCAGTTTTCCTTAATATCTCACTTCTTATCATTCCCTGACAACCTTTTTCAAAGCAACGGATTTCAGTGAATGTTAATGTTTTAGGATTATTTTTCGTTGTTGTATCGATAATCAATGCCATAAAACTTGCAAGTTCTCTGGCTTCTTTAGGCATTTGTTTCGGAATGTTTCCTGATTGATCAAGGAAGTGTTGCATGTTAGAAATATACATAGAAAATATTTTGGTTAGATGATAAGGGTTTTAAGGCTGCGAAGATAAGCACTCAATTTATTCTATTCGTATAATGCCATTAAACTTTCTTTTCTTAATGACTCTCAGATATATTTTTAAATAATCCTCAGCAAATTTTGAGATAAAATCTGATAGTCCTTTAATTGAATCGTTTTGCTCCTCAGTTTTTATTATATCTACCTTAAAGGCATATAGTTTAAGTAGAATTGCTCCGAAATAGTACTGAAGAAATTCCTTGTACTCCTTGAATTCACCAAACATAATGCTGACCAGTCCATTAGAACTCCTATGGTACTTTAGATGCGTTTTAAACAATTGATTGAATTCAGAAAATATCATATCTAACTTGCTTGCTTCCATCTTGTCCAATTGATCTTGTAATGAATCATCAATAGCAATTTGAACACCATGAATATGATCCAACCCAGCAATCATGACTTCTTTAACCAGGATTTCGGAATACTTTCTACTTAGTAAATTGGCATCTATTAAAGTATCTATTAGTGGTTCATTTTTACCTACTATAGTAAATTCTTCCTCCCTGTCAAACCAGACCTTTGTACTGCCATTTGCTATTTTTCTTGTTTTCATACTCCCATGAATTATAGTCTAACTGCAATGAATGTCCTATTAAGTTGCGATTGCGAGACTAAAATTAACTGGATCACAATCAAATTTACATAACAACAGTGAAAGAATTAAGGGAGATACGATTTATCATTCATTCCCAACTGACAACCAAATTGAATTTGTCAAGTCGCAGAAAGTTGCAAATGTCAAGTAGGCTTTTACTGCCGGTAAAACTTTTATTTCAGTTAATTTATCATCAATCCCTTTGGAAATGATTTGTCGCATTCGATCAAACTCAATTGCAATTGGATTTTCATGCCCAATTTCATATGTTACATCTATTGCTGCCTTTTCTAAATCAAATAAATTTTGCAATGCAGAATTTTCACTTGTGTTTTGCATACTTAAATCTTTCAGATTTTCTTTAAAATTCTTGTCCTCAACTTTCTCAATCTCTGAACATGCTAAGCCAAAAGTACCTGGTCGATTATAAACCCATTTATTATGGTTACTCAAACGATGAACTTTAACAAACGTTGAATTATCTACTAAGGATTGATTTTGAATATGAAAATATAGTTCTGTTAAAGTATGAAATGCTGCACATGAATAACATATCAATGCACGATTTGCCAATCTATAATGAAGATATTCTAATGCTTTCTGTTGATGATCCGTCTTTTCGAATCGCCAATATCTTCCGTTGATACCAACCTGAGCATATTTTATGTTGTTTCTACTTCCGTAAAATGGACGTTTTGTCTGCAATAGTAGATTTGTTCTGAAAGTTGGTAGTTGTCTTCTATGTCCATATTGTCGCCAAATCCGTCTCCAATGAAAGTTGTTAAGAATTACACCCCCAGGACTATAAGGATAACCAAAAAGATGCCAAAAATTTGGATGTGTAGCATACAGCGCAGCATCAATGCCAAAATGCTCCTCAAAAACTTGACCTGGTGTCCACAGATTGTGATTATTGTTAGTTAATAACTCAATATTGAGTGGGTTCTCATATTCCTTTTCCTCAAATTCTGCTTGCGGCATAATATTTAATAGTTTTATTTTAATCCACTTTGTTCAATTAAGAATATAATGTTTGCTCATGTCAAATTAAGTCCGTATCGTGTTATCTCATTAATGTTTTATTCTAATGATTCTATCTCATTTGGAGAGTTAGTCAGTCCACGTTCATCATATTTTGAATATATTCTTAGGGAAATCATATTCATTTCTTCATGCCATCTAAATCTAACAACTATTGCAATACTCATGTAAACAGATTTCATAAAATCTTCTTCTGGTCTTGATTGTGTGAGTTCATTCCTAAGATTTTCATTCCTGAATAAATCAATAACAGAAGCATATATCTTATATTCTTCATCTATCTTCTCTAAAGAGTACTTTTCAATCTCCGAGGGTTCAGATTCCAAATAATCAATTAATGGCAGACAGTCTTTCCGTAAGATAAATAAAGACTGTCCAACTAAATGATAATTACATTTACGGAATGTTTGTATTTTAATCCCTTTATATTCTCCGTCTTGCAACCCTTTAATAATTGAATAATCAGTGTGTTCAAACAAATTGATACCAAATGCAATGATTATATGTTCTTCTGGTGACAATTTTAAATTATCTATTGCTTGAAACAAATCTTCTGGTTTAAATAAAAATCGCTTTCGTGTCTGCCTATAAAATATTTCAGATACACCACTGTGATATCTATCTGATACAGATTCTGCTAAAAACGAATGGTAATTCATATTATCTGCAGCCTGATTTTCAGCAAATGAACTTTTATCAATTATGGTGTTTTCTCCTTCAATAAACCAATCTTTGTATTTGGTGTCGATTTTACCTTGATTAATAATAAATTTATGTTTCTCAAAGGCAGCAACCATCTCTTTTTGTGTAAAATTGAAAAAGTCTCTCTTCTTTTTTTCTGAAATTGGTTGTTCTACTTCTGTTTTAATGTAGTTTTCTTCGACTTTTTTGATTAAGTTATCCATAAAATCCAGTGGTTTGGGATGCTCAATCTTTTCAATTCTTTCGTCAACCAGAAAATCCAATCCAACTGACTTTAAAAGAGAGATGTTTTCAAGTTGTTCACTAATCTGCAATTTAAAGTATGACAAGTTATCAAGCCACATTTTCTTTTCTCTCTGAGACTCTGGGATGGCAGGATAATCAAGAGGTTTCATAATAATTAAGTATGGTACAATGGAGTACTGTCTAAGAAATAACAGTGCTAAATATTTGCAAATCCAGTTCTTAATGATGTACTCTGAATTAATTCCTTCAATATTAGGAAAATAGTATCTCTGCCTGATTCTCATAAAATCATTATCATAGGGGTCACGAAAATTATAATATTGTTTGAAAATTTCATCCATAGTATTTGTTAACAGTTCATACCTTGGTGGCATACTGGTTGTATAATGGAAAATTCTGCCAACTGCCTCATAGCGTTTATTATATAACAATAGTCCACCTAAAGCATAATGAAATTCAAAGAATCTTTCTCTTTCTTTATTTCGCTTCTCTACTTCTACTTTATTCCGAATTTCACCCGAAGGATAATCTATAACTTCTTGTAAATATTGTAAATTGTATGTAATATGCTGGTGCGCTCTCTCCCAATAAAACATCACATAATCATCTCTTTTATATTCAATGGCTAACAAGAGATTTTTCCAAATCCATGAAAATGTTGATTCATGGATTGAATAATTTTTGGTTTCTCCAAAAAACCATATTCCACCAACCGTTCTGTATTCCAGAAAAGTGATTCTCCTTTCTTTTAGTATGGCAAGTTCCTCTATAGTTTTATATACTAATTCATAGTATAAATATGGGTATTCAATCTCAGAACCTTTATAATTGTCACGATAACGATGAAATACCTCGTATATATAATCTGAAATAGTTACGATTATTGTTTCATTGTGTTGCCTAATACTATGATATAATACATCAGCAATTGCTTTAAAATAAATGTCTTCTTTCTGAAAAACTTTTCTATCCTTTCTGATGAGGTCTTGTACCAATTTAGTAGTTGAATTATAATCAAAAACTTTCTTGGTGAATAAAATGAAGGATGTTACAGACAGAGCAGAACCAATTATCAAAACAATTACTAACAAGTTAAGGCTGGTATGAAAAATCTTAGCATCAAGTTCAATTAATGGATAATTAATCACAACATATAACAAGACGACTATAAGTGAACTTATCATGGATACTCTAAAAATTCTCCAAACTAATTCACTTTTAATAAGATTCAAAACTTGTATAGATGTATATTTATCCTCAAGTCTTGAAATAACTTGAACCATCAAAGGGTAAGCAATACCAATTAATGCAATAACGAAACTAATACAGATTTCAGGTATACCCATAAACCTACATGTGATTTTCAATTATTATTTGTCCTAAACCATCTTCTTATTTTTCTTCTTCATCAAAGTCTAATCCCAGTTGCTTTGCAGCTTCTTTGGCACTTTTGTATTGCTGTTTTGTTTCATCCAAAGGACTGCTTTCATTTGATTTAATCTTGAATTTCACTTCTATATCCAGTTTATTGCCAGCCATTGCAAATGGTGTAATGAAGCAATTGAATAACTCATGGTACTTTTCTAATGGAACTTTGCCAGACACAGTGATTGAAGAGAATTTTTTGACTTCAGGTTCATCTACACCTTTTTTGCCGTATTTCCCACCTGCTGGTTCATCCACTGGTAGTTTTCCATCTCCACCTTCTGGAGTTTTTCCACCAGTAACTGGTTGATCAGGGACAACAGGCTTTGGTTTCATGCTTTTGTCAAGCAAATAATAAGTTGAATCAGTTGTATCAAAGAATGGTACATTTTCTTGAAAGAAGATTTTCTTAAAATCCTTCCCATCACCAGATGCTATGCAGTATTCACCGTTTACGCAATGACGAAGCAAACTTGTTTGGATAGCACTTGCGCCTGTTATCATTGGCTTATCATCAAACCTTATAAATGCTTCATACACATCTTTGGTTTTAATTGGGTTATCAATAGTCGGTAACAGATTATTGCTTCGTAGAATTCCTGTTCCTACTGATTCCAGAAGCCATTCTTCTTCTTTTAGAGCAGCAATGATGTTGGTGTTTACCTGAGCGTCCAAACTCTCTCTAAACTGCCTTAAAAGCAGTTTTTCAAAGCCATTTTTGACTGAATATTTAATAATTATTGAGTAAGCTGCTACAAGTGATGACTCACTTTGCTTGGACGATTCTTCAATTTTGCGTTTAACATCATCTTTTTGATCTTTTTCCAATTGGTTTGCATACTCCAAACTGATTTTGGAACACGCAAGATAATCTCTTACGTCTGCTTGAAGTTTTCCAAATGTAACCTCTGAACAAACAAGAAAGATCATTGTATTTCGGTAGATTCTTTCACTATTACCTTTCTTAGTAGCAATTTTTTCAATATATGGTTTAGTGTTACCATTTAACTGATCTGGATTAGCTAAATACCTTGGACTAAGAATGACCAATGTTGGCTTTTGCTGTTCTGGTATATCCTCTGCTGGATTGACGATGGTATTAAATAGCTGAATATTCCTTGACTTGTCATGTAACCTTCTTACAATTTCAGATTCAATATCAATTTCCTTAATATCTCCTTTCGCTTGATTAATTAAAATGTTGATGTTTGGTTTTGTATGAAACCAATAACGTTTATGCCCTGTGGTGCTATAGTAAAGATAATGAGCACTCTCTTCTAATAAGTCTAAAGCAGTATGGATATTATTGTGATTAAACGAGTTTGGCTTGATCGTTGCCAATTTGAGTTCAGGGACACTTGTCCCTTTGTTTGAACCAGTACTCCCGAAACTTCCTAAAAGAATTGTTGAAGCCAATCCCTCTGCGAGATTATAATCACCTAATTCTTTTTTTGACTTATCAATATTAAAAGCATTTGAGCTTTTTCCTGAAACATCGGCTGTAATTACCGCATCATATCCATTACCATATAGTTTCTTCAATTGCCCTGATAATGCATCAAGATTTGTAAAATTTACATCTGATATGTGAATTAGGGCATTTGTACCATAAGGGATTCCTGCCTTCTCCAGAGATCAGTAACAATTGAAGCTAATAACCGTAATACCCCTCTTGTTCGTTGGAAATTATGATTACTTGCCCATTTAGTTCGAAAAATATCTATTAAATCCGGATGAAAAGGATATGATTTTTTAATTCGTTCTTTATACTCCGATCGAGAAGCATAATTCTGGATACTTCAGACTTAAATTCATTGTAAAGTGCGAAGTATTTGTTAACAGTATCATCTATTACTTCTTGTAAACCCAAATCTTCAAATAATCTGTACCTGATGACTTCAAATATCTCTTCATCAGCAACAGGTTTAGTGTCTGCACCAACTCTTCCCAAACGATTTGATAAACTATTTAATATTTGTGCTGCTTTTTCGGAATTTGCTACCTCTTCCACTGAAGCAGGTAATGTGGCAACAACTACACATTTATTCAGTGCTTGCAATAGTTTCTGATAGCTCTTGAATGAATGAAATTGTCTGGTCAGATAAGGTTGACCCACCAACCTGAACACCAGATGCTGCAACACAATAATCAGCCAATTCATCAATAAGTATTAAGGCATTGCTGGTCTTTTTAGTACTTCCTTAAATAAACCTTTTGGTGCAGTTCGATTTTCATCATTGGGACGAATAATATTATATCCAGTCTTTCCTGCCAATTGATAAGCCAATTCACCCCAAATAGTATGAATTGTCAGATCCTTCTTCAACTTTTCTACCTTGAGTTGGATCATTTGTTGAATTTGTAAATATGGCAATAGATGCCTTATCAAATGCTGGTTTACCTATATAATCCAACAGACTTTGTGTGTGGAGTAAATTCCCAAGTTTCTTACCTGATTTTGCAATATGGTACAGGGATATTAATGTGTGGGTTTTACCACCACCAAAACCTGTTTGTAAGCGATATTACCCTATTTTCTGCATCTTCTTCACCATTTAATCCTTTGATGACACGCTTTGCCACATTTTTTAGACCTTCAGTAAAGTAAGTCTTTGAAAAGAATACACTTGGATTCTGATAGACCTCTCTGCCATGTCCAAGAGCAACTTCAGCAAGATTTGCAGCGAATATCGATTCATCAAGATTTCCTTGTCTTATATCAAGATGCGGAGTTACATTTTTAAACCATGGAACAATACCATATGAAGTCTTTGTCTACTTAATCTTTGTTTCAACTATTTCACCTTTCTGAAGTCTCTCGATCTCAGCCTTTAATTCTTTCATTTTTAAATTTTGGCTATATCGATCATATTATCAAATGCCCTTCGGATATCTCGTTCCTCTACTTCCTGAAATGGTTGCATTTATGTCCTACATCGGCAATTTCTTGCAAACCATGTAGGAAGTTTATTGGTGTCCTTGCCGAAATCCGACTTTAGAATTTCCTTATATTTTATTGCAAATGATTTTAAGTGATGAAAATCAATAAGATTTACGGCCGGAGTGTTATTTTTTATACCCATCTCCCAATTGTCTTTTTGTGCATCACTTAGTGCATCGTAGAACCATTTATCCCACTTGTCTCCAGCCTTTTCAGTTAGTTTCAGGACAATAAATGGTCTGAATGCTTCAATGAACAACCCAAGTGCCTTAAAAAGAGAATCTTTTGTCATTTCTTAAATATTAAAATAGTTGACCTTGCGCGCCTGTTGATTGTTGTATGTCTTTACTTTCACGTATCAAGCTGTCTTTATTTAATAAGAGACCAGTAGCCTGTTTATAATCGTCACTTCCTTGCGGTAATACTTCACACAAAGATGTAATTACTCGCCAAAAGGAACTTTCGGGAGATAATGCAACTTTGCTAATATATTCTAATAATCCATTTCTATTTGTCCCATCATACAAAGCCATTGCCTTATGAACATTATCAATGATAAAATTTTGACCACCTTCACCAATTCTACGATTTTTTGATAATCGTTCTTTATATCCTGCCAACTCCTGCTTATCACTTTTCTTGGTAAAAAGATTATGAGTAAATAATTCTGCAACATCTATTGATAGACCTACCCTTGAAAATTTAGCGGCATCATCAAAATCACTTTCAGTGAACCCATACAATTGTAACCATCCTATGTAGAACTTAGTAAAATCATCCCCATCGAACCCTTTAAGCAACGCATTAAATGCACTTTCTTTTGCCAATTCGAGCAAATCTGCGACTGTCACTTCACTGCCATCTGCCTTTTCAACTTTTTCATACTGACCAAATGTACTTACTGCTTGCCCAAAGCATGCTGTTAGTAAATCTGCACCCCTAAAACCAAGACTATATAATGAATTTACTTCTTCTGCTACCTTTAGTTCAACATTTTTCCTAACTTCCTTATAACTTACAAAACCCTTTCGTTGCGTAGGTCTACAAGAAACTGTAACAGAAGATTGCAGTGCTGCTCCCGCGTTTGCTATCATTCGTGTATCTCTCTCAGAATCGATCGCCCAACTACCTGTGATATTCATCTTAGCACCTAATATTGAATTACATAAAGTTGTCCATGCTTCTGTACTTTGATGAGCAAACATGATGCTGACGATATCTGATGTTTGATGTTCAATAGCATCGAAAATCTGAAGGAGTTTGCTCTCAAAATGTTTTTTTGCCTTTTCAATATTCCCATTGTGGTGATGTTTTAGCATAGTACATTCATCTGTTTTTGGGGTTTGTGGAGTAGCAAAACTCATTGGATATAAATCTGAAATGTACGCTTTAACCATACATAAAAAAAATCCGATAGGTCAGCATAAGCAATTGAATCATAATAGGGGGGATCAGTAATAACTGCTGTTATTGATTTCTTTGGGAATTGCTCTTTTTCACCACTTGCAGCATTGTTACAAATTGAAATGAATGGATTAGTATTTTCAGAATTTAGATATAAAGTTATCCATTCGAGTTGATTTAATGCCCCGCTTGTGGTAGGACTAAAAATACTTACCTCAGGATAGTCAAAAACCATTGCAATGGCTTGTCTACCGAAAATCGTGGTAAGTTGTTCATTTTGCGGAATCCATCTACCAAAAGATGTCAGGTATGATGCAATTCGGTCTATCCATAATCCAAGATAAGTTATTATTGCTCTTTCATATTCAGATTCATTAGCATTCAATTCTTTCTTTATTTCATTCACCTTATCGACTAAAGTATTAAGTGCAAGTAATTGTCGTTTGGAAAACAACTGCCCCCACTTATTAATGCCCCATCCAAAAGTATCGCCACCAGCCGAATTTCTTTGCATATCTTCATCTGGTGTATAAATTTTTTCTGGTAAAATATTTACTGAATTTAATTCATCTTTTGTTGGTAACCGATACTCTTTCCCATTCTTATTTTCAAAAATCACGGCAATTAATCTATCTGATATTTTGCCCTTTATAATCTGGTCTTTGACATTTTTAACATCGGTTATGTTTCCGCAACAAGGACACCTTAAATTTCCCCTTGAATTCCACCCTTCCAATGCATAATCCCCACTTTTAATTTCAAAATCAATTTTATTTTGATTTAATAATGGATTGAGATATATCTTTTTATTTTTTTTGTAACATAAATAAAACTGTCTTAACAATGGTACTTCTGCATTACATGTTGGATTTGAGCATTTCGCAACTTTTGTCCAATAATAAACTATAGGAGAATTACCTTTTTTATCTTTTGGGTAGAGATGCCCAATTTCTTTCTCAGCCAATTTTAAAGTCTTCTTTGCATAGAACTCTACATCAAAAGAAAGTCGATTATTAATAGTAATAGACACTACTTCACCATTACTTACTATTTTGTTTTCATATGGAAGTACGTTAAACTCGTTTTCTCCATATAATTTAATGAATTCTGACTTACTGTAAATTATTGGTTTCCCAAACTTCTGTGGAAATTCCAGGCTACCACGCTGAATGATATTCGCCACAGGATTTAGATCATTCCCAAAACTTCTACAACCCAATCTGGCAGCCTCTAATGGAATCGCCCCGCCACCTGCAAAAGGATCAAATGTTTTGGGCATTCTTTCCAAGAAATTCTTTAATGCTTTTCCTAATTTATCTATTAATAAAGTATTGTCTTTTAAATTCAGATGTCTATTGCGCAGTGAGTATAATCTATCTTCGGCTAACTTTATTGCTAAGTAATATTTGTCAAACTCATCTAATAAACCTTGAGCAGAAATAGCATTTTCTATATTGCTACAATTGTGTGCCACCCATATTAGTTTACGTGCTTTATTGAGGATAACCTCATTAGACTTATTTTCCCATTTAATCAGGCTATGGTCACTAATTTGATTACCGACTGCTGTTACTTTTCCAGTTTTTTCATTACTAATAAATTCATCTGAAAACTTGCCAATAAACGTCAACAATCGATTACGATGGTTATCATCCATTTTGTCTAATGCTGCAGTAAATGGTATATCCTCATATGGTCTATATGGGTCACCTACATTATTTGATTTTCCTAATAATATTTCGATAGCATCTTTAAAAATCTGCGGACAATCCTCATCCAATGGATCAGGCACTAAACTTGCAAAAACCACAGCACGACAAATAGGTAAAGGTCTTCTTGCCCACCAGATATGAAGAGTTGAGATATGACCATGATGTATGTATTTGTCATGGACACTTGCTGCTGATATTTCTTTAATCGGCATGGCAACTTCAATCAGTTTTTTACAATTATGCATATTGTTATGCTTTTATTATCAGGTAATCAAATTTTTCTAAAATAAGTGCTTTCCGTGCTTCGATAAATGCCTCAAAATTTTCTATTTTCCATAGGTTTTTGTCTTTTGGAATTAAATGAAGATCAAGATATTCTTCAGGCTTATTTTCAAACCATATTTCAGGAATAATATCCGTTTTTCCGCCAGCCCCGTTTTCTTCAGCAGTAAGAAGCATAAGATTACCAATTTGGTCACGATCTTGCCATTTATATTTCATAATATTGAATTTCCCTGTCTCTGGGTTTTGCAGTTTTATTTTTTTTAAGACAGATTGAGGGAAAATATGGTCAACAGCAGGATAGTTGTTATTCAGTACAGGTTGATAATTAAATCCATACCACAAGTTAAAGAACAGGTGAAGTTCTTTCTTCCAATAATTTAGTCCTAAGATTGTTTCTCCTGAAACTTCAAGGCTTCTATTTACTTCACGTATTGCACCAAATACATTTGCTAAAGTAAAGGTTTGGTCTTCATTGACCTGCTTAACAATTTTATCTAATAGATTATCAGGTGTTCCACCAAAAGAACCCGTAAGTGATGTTCGAATTAGATATTTATCATATTCTTTGAGACCTCTTGCCCATTTATCTGAATAGTGGAATGTGAAATATATTAAAGGAATCAAACTTAAATATGATGGTATCGTTTTATCAGTCTTTAAGAATGTATTCCCGTAAACATAGTCCTTTACAGTTTTTATTGCTTTTGAAATATCTTCCCATCGATTCAAAATTCCCTGTCTGACAGTCTCATCTCTTAATTTATCAACATTATAGCGTGCACCCTGATCTAATAAAACCAAGCAAGTTTTAATTATGAAATCACGAGTGAACTTGTAGCCAGTCCTGTTAAGTAATTCCAGTAAATCATACATGTTCTCATCTGCTTCCTCCCAACTATTAATTAACAGAGAAAACATTAAATCTGATTTATTCAGTGTTGTACCACCTGAGTTTGCTCTAATGAAAATTTCAACAATATCATCATCTGAATATGATTCAGGACGGTCAATACTATCAATGACTTGATAAACAATATTTTCCTGGGTACAAAAAACATTCCTGATTAATTCAATATTCTCTTCAATTCGGTCATCCTGTCCACCAGATAATACAATGCTGATTGATTGTAGAATATCTTTTTTAATATCCTTATTCCGCTTTTCAGCAAATACAAGGGTCTTAAATTTAATCCAAGGGAAAGTCGCAGTCCTGTCCATAAAAGCGAATTCATAACGCATATCTTCGGGCGACTTCAAATCACCACTTAGAATGTTAAAGTGTAATTCTTTGCCATTATAACTACCACATAATCCAATTAATAAACTTTGAATTCGTTGTTGACCATCTAAAACAAGCATTTTTGGATTTCCATTCTCCGGCACATAAAAATCTATTACCCTAATTGAATCTTTCCAATTGTCGATGAATTTTCGATGCTTAATATCACTTTTGGTTTTCCAGATTAAGAAACTACCAATAGGATATTCTCTTAAAACGGAATCATATAATCGTTCCATTTGTTCTTCACTCCAAACAAAATGTCTTTGGATATTTGGTAACCAAAAACCACCAAGGTAATCCTTGTTGTTAATGTAAGTGACAAATTTTCGGATAGTTTCTTTCTGATTAGTCATGTTTTCAAATGATTTTTGATTTCCATTCTTCCATCGGAAGGAAATATTGAACACCTTTTGTTTTCAGTTCAAATTTCAATTTCTGAGCAGGATTCTGAACTCGATATAGTTCTGGTTTACTTTTACAATTCATTACCATATAGAGCCATGCAGCATCACCCAATTGAGCCAAACGGTTCATTTCATTCTCAGAAAGCATAACACCACCCTCTGAACTGCGACCTTTTACTTCAATGTATCGTTTGAACTCTTCAGTGCTGGTTGAACGTATATCGTACCCTTCGTTATTCTTTGATACATCTTCAGGTAACCAGTCTTCATCGATTTCATATTTCATTGATACATTCATAGCAATTGCTTCCACTTCATCATCCCTGGACATGCCGTATTCATTCTGATATTCTACCTGGGTAAGTGGGACTATATAGGCGCAACCCAATACCTCTGGTGCTTTTGGCGACAATTGTGTCATTAATTTAAGATTCGTTAACCGGATTTCTTTCTTTTCTATTAGTTCGTTAATACGCTCTTGCTTCTTCAATATCTTTTCCTGTGCCTTGTAATCACCCAATAGTACTTTGCCCTGAAGTTCCTGAATCTGAATTTGAATATCCATTATTACTCTTGTGAATGCAGTTTCAAGGTATTCCTTTCTTCTTTCGCTATCAGTAATGACATGTTTCTGAGTTTCTTCAAATTGGCTTAGGGTAACATTATTAAAACTCCATTCTACTACGCTTTCATTGTTAATTACATTTGGTGGTACTATTGGCTTTGCAAACATTGCAGGTGGATGCAAATCGATGAACTTGGCTGGAGATGTTACTTGAAATTCACCATCGATTGATTTTTGGATCAGCATCAACCGTTCATCTGCAATACTATCAATGTTTTTGTTGGGACGGTTATCTGTAATTTGAGACTTGACAAAAAAGGCAAAACAATCTTTATTATCAACTGGAGATACAAGGACTGTCCCTTTTAACATGTCTTCTCTGTATTGATTCCTGATAACTTTAATTAAACTATCAAATAATGGATTGCTGGGATTGATATAATGGACTTTCCCCAGGTCACCAATATTCAGATACTCTAAGAATACTTGTTTATCGAAACAAAATTGAATCTGTCTTATGGTATCTGCAATGATATTGTAATCATTTTTGAGGGTCAGTGCCAAGGACTCCGGTAATTTATCTATTCTGTAAATGGATTGTCTGAATTCTGTGAATTCCCCACCGATATGCTTAAATGCTTTCTCAAAAAACAGTCTGATGTAAATTGGTTGCAACCGTTTTTCATCAGAGTGCTCTTTTAAGATTCTTGCATCTTTGTAATCAACAACGCTATGTGCCAGTTTTTCCTTCTGTTCAGTTATTTTTTCTTTGAATTTT
Source organism: uncultured Bacteroidales bacterium (assembly GCA_963789465.1). Lineage (GTDB taxonomy): Bacteria > Bacteroidota > Bacteroidia > Bacteroidales > VadinHA17 > LD21. The sequence goes on along the minus strand of CAWBLL010000004.1, from coordinate 42,455 downwards.
GCCTGTAATTGTTCATCGTCTTGGGAAAGGAAATCATTCAATTTGGTCTGTTTGCCAGCAAATACAGAATTCATGACCTCTTCAAGACTAACCTCTTCCAGAACATCTTGAATAACATCGTATACTCTATCGTCGCCCAGACCTTCACGAATAATGTCAAGTTTTCTAAGTAGTCTCTCCAAAACTTTCCCTTCCCGTGTATTACTCGCAACCATGTTAAAGACAAGAACATCTTTCTTTTGACCATAGCGGTGAATACGTCCCATACGTTGCTCCAGACGGTTTGGATTCCATGGAATATCCCAGTTAATTAATAAACGACAAAACTGAAGATTTATACCTTCACCTGCTGCATCAGTGGCAATAAGAATTTGTGTTTCAGGTGTAGCAAAACTCCATTGTGCCTCACGTCTTTCATCAACTGATTTGCCACCATGAATTGTAGTTACTTTATATCCACCACTCTTTGAAAGTCTTTCTTCAAGGTAGATAAGAGTATCTTTATGCTCCGTAAAAATTACCAGTTTTTCTCCATCAATTACATTTTGGGAGACCAGCATCTTTTGAAGTTCCTTAAATTTCTGTTCCTCTTGATTTTTTTTATACAAACTATCTGCCATTTCAAACAGACGTTTTACCTCACGTGCCTCTTCCTGAATCTCCTGTAAACTTTTGGCAGTGGTAAATAACTTGAACTTTCTTGGGTCAGATAAAATATCTTCTAATGCATCTCTTTCTTCATCTCCCAACTCATCATAGTCATCCATGTCATCGAGATCAAACTCTTCAAGTTTATGTCGTTGCGACCATATGTTTGGATTTTTATTTACCTCGTCTAAAATTCCCTGAAGAGCATTCCATCTTCTGAAAAGAGTATTTTTAATTGCATAAATTGAACTTACAAGCCTTCGCTGCATAACAGTTAATGCCAACGAAACATGTATATTATGTGTCTCTGAGGCTTCTTCTTTTTGCTTGGTTAGATAATTTGTAACAGCATCATATAATTCCTTCTCTTCCGGTGTCAGTTGATACGATACCGTTCGAGTAAACCTATCCTTAAATAGTGGTTTGCCCCACCAATCTTTCATATCTTCTTTCAAACGTCTAATGAAGAACTTATTGATACCGTTTTTTTCAAGTTCTTTTATTCGTGTTGAAGCAATTTCATCAGTAGCGAAAATATCTTCATCAAGTAATTGAAGGAGTTTCTTAAAGGTATCTGTTCGTCCCCTATGTGGTGTGGCTGTCAATAAAAGAAGATGTTCACTTTGCTGTGAAAGTAACTGTGCTGCTTGATATCTTTTCGATTTATAAACTTTTCTGCCGTAGTCATACGCTGAGAGTTTATGCGCTTCATCAATAACAATTAAGTCCCAATGTGAATTCGCCACAACATTTATAATATCTTCTCTACAGATGAAGTCAATTGACGTGATAATTCTTGGAGCAGTTTGAAAAATATTCGGGTCGGATGAAAACAGACTTCTATTGACAAGGGTAAATTGAATATTAAACTTTGCCAACATCTCATCTTCTTGCCATTGTTTTGTGAGACCCCCTGGAGTGACCACTAAAATCCTTTCCAATAACCCCCGCATCATTAATTCCTTAACAATAAGTCCAGTCATGATGGTTTTTCCAGCACCAGTATCGTCAGCCAATAAGAAACGGATTTTGGGCAAGGGAAGTAAAAACTTGTAAACTGCTTCAACTTGATGTGGCAAAGGGTCGACAATGCTACAGTTTACAGCAAACAATGGATCGAACTGATAGGCAGAGTTTATTCTTTCGGCTTCAGCAAATAATGCAAATTTTATCGGATCACCTTTAAAATTAAACGAACCTTCTACAGTTAATACTTCAAGAAGTTCATATTCACTCAGAGAAACAACTTTGGTATTTGCACGATTTGTGTTAACCCCAGTAAATGACAGTGATACCATCGAACCAAGTGGCTGGACTTTATTTATTACCACCGGTTCTGAAGGGATAAGATTCTTTATAATTTGTCCTTTTTCAATCATATCATGCTTAAAATATTTCAGTTTTTGAATAACTAATATCCTTCATTATTTATTAATATTTGTTTTTCAGATATTTTTAATGGATTTAATCGGAACATTAAGTAATTCACTTATTTTCTTCAGATGTGCTTTCTTAGGTAAACTCTTCCCATTGCACCAACAGGAAACCGTCACTTCAGAAACGCCTATCTTGCTGGCAAGCCATTTTTGCTTTAAACCTTTGGACTTCAGTAGTTTTTTAAGAAACATTGGTTTAAGAAAAGTTAAAGTTATGGAATATCGAATTTAAGATTTATTAATGGGATTACAATAAAAAAAGGAGAATGAGAAAAAGATTCAGAATGAAACGATACTGAATATCCATAGTTTAGGATCGTAATATAAGAATGTCAGATTTTTATATGGGAATTTTAAAGTATCCTAAATATCTCCGTGTATAAGTTTAAAGGATTTACACCTTACAATTTTTGTAGAATCTACGGATACTTTAGCGTGAGATGGTTTGAACGAATTATAGTTCTTAATCGTTCCCATGAAACCATTGCTCTTCCTTCAAATTTAGCAAGAAGTCTATAATCTCTTTTAATTGCCCATGTTTTTCAGACCAATCTAAGTGTTCAAAGAATCTTATTCGTTTCGATAAAATCGATGTTTCCCACCAAGCCGCCAGAATTAATGGTAAAGAAGGTTGCCACTGGTTTCCAGTTTGCTTTTTGTCTTTAAGGATGTTCCATAAGTCATTCCATAATTGAGGTTGAGGGCAAATACGTTCGTTTAATTGGCAAAATTCCTTTAACTCGCTTAAATTGCTTGGTTTCATACCTTATTAATTTGTGTAAAATAGAATGACCCATAATTAACACAGTGTAAGTTAACAAATTTCTTTATACCTATATAATCTCTTGCCATCCTGAAGCCTTTAGATCACTTCAGTGAACCTTACCGGGTTTCTTTACATCTGCCCAATGTTAATGAGAGATGCCTTCTAAAAGGTCTGTTTACCTTTCAGTGCCATTGCAGAGTCCGGATTTGAAATGGTGAGATTTATGCATACTTATTTCGATTATAAGAAGTGACGAACTAATTTATTGACTATCCCTGTTCAGTTTTAAAAAATAGATTACTTCTCGTCTTGTTTTGCAGAACTATCTGGCTCTTCTTTGTTTGATTCCTTTTCCAAATCTTTAAGCCATGGTAGGAATTTAATATTACCAAGGACAGGGTCTTTAAGGTCATATATGTCAAATAATTTTCCCTTTCTCTCTCCTGCCAACCATTTCAGAAAATTAAGGTTTTCATTGACAGGCTCTTTAAGGTCTTTTTCATCTTGCTTTTGTCCTTGACTGTATTTGAGAGCAGCACTTGAAAGTTCTATAAGATCGTCATTTCTCTTTTCTAGTTTTTTAATGACTTCATATAATGCCATTACAGTCTTTACCACTTCATTGTGTTTTTGTACCCATTCCCTGTTTTCTCTTCTCAGAGTTTCTATTTCCGATTCATCAGCAATAAACACATCACCCTTACCCAGAAAGATATACAAAGGATTAACATTGAGATTCTCTATCAAACCTATAACAGCCTTAGTAGATAATAGACTTTTACCGTCAACTGTATTATACAATTGTCTTGTAGTTGTATAGCCAATTGCCTGAGCAATTTTGGTTGTTTTCATCCCCTGACCTTCGAGGGTTTGAATGATCCCTGTAAGATTTTTCTTTAAATCGATATTCATGATATGTGTATTATATTACTGCAATAATACAAATTAATCTGATATAGTAAAATTCAATCCAAATAAATCATATTAAATTACATATAAATTAATATGCAGTACAATAACATAAAGATATTCGTCATTATATACCTATTAATAAATGATATATATCTATACGTGATTATATCAACTTGTATATCTATACGTTAAATATTTTAATGTAAGATAATGCACTTATATATGTAATATAAATGGTTTATTATGTAACATTTTCAAATATTATGCGTATAATTGTACAGTTTTGCTGACGAACTACTTCTTTTAATACGAAGGACTGCCAGCAAACATAAAGGCAACACAAGAACACAACTTGTAAAATCAACGGCAGCCAGACAACTGCCAAAAGATTTGGAAAACGAGGGTTGAAGTTAGTGCTGGGTTTATGTTTGCTGGCTTTTTTATTGGAATTTATTGAAGTATTGAAATAGTAATTAATATTTAATGACATGAAAAAAAGAGTTTTTATTGAGTCTGATGCTTCAGCAGAAGTATCAGAAGTCACACCGGCAACTGAAGTTGCTGTAGAAGAATCATCAGAAGTAATCTCAGCAATTGAAGTTGCTGTTGATGATGCACCAGAAGTAACCTCAGTAAATGAAGTTGCATTAGAAGAAGTACCTGAAGCAACTCAAGCGATTGAAGTTGCTGAGAAAGATTCACAAGAAGTAATCTCAACAAGTGAAGATGTTGTAAAAGAAGCACCTGAAGAACCAGAAACTGGCATGAAGAAACACAAGTACAACATTCTGCCGGAAATGACAGCAGATGAATATGGAGCATTGAAAGCAAGTATACAGAAAAATGGGTACGACAAATTACACTTTCCTATAATAGTAACTGCTAATGGTAGTGGTGATGTTATAATCGATGGATGGAATCGCTGGAAGGTATGTCAAGAACTTAACATAGAACCTTCTTTCAAACGCTTTGATGGCACTGACGAAAAAGTATTGGAATTCATTATGGAGACTAATACCAGAAGAAACTTAACGCCTGAACAGTGGGCAGTACTTGCAGTCCAAAATGAAGAAATACTGCAGGAAATAAGAGAACAGGTTGAAGCAGAAGCCGCAGAAAGAATGTCAGCAGGTAGATCTGACCCTACTACCTCAGTAAGTAGGGTTAAAAATGATAAGAACAAACGCACTGCGAAAGCAATGGTTGCAAAAAAAGTTAATACCACGATAAAACATCTTGCTGCAGTAGAAAACCTGAAGGAAGAAAATCCTCAAGAATTTCCAAAAATGGCAGACAAGATTTTGAAAGGTGAGACCACCATAAGGAAGATCAAGGCAGGTAAAAAGAAAACAGTAGCACTGGTTACAAAAGCAGAAAGTATTAACGTGGTTGCAAGTTCACCAGAACATCAGGACCATGAAGATACTGACAATGAACTGACTGATGCAGAGATACTACAAATGGTAAAGAGAGTAAAAAATGAAGTAATAAGTATTGCAAAACTCATTACGGATAGAGGAATGGATAATGAATCTCTCGAATTGAACCAACGACATTTTGTAGCGATTGAGAAACTTCAACTTAATTTAGGTATTAGGCTAACTGGTTTTAAAAAAGAGAAGTATGAAAAAAATAATTGAATTAACACCTGAATGGATTCTTAACAAATTGCCTATCACACATTATGATGATGGTAAAGGTAAGATTACAATCTGTGCGGATACGGTATCTGATTCACGATGGATTGATTTGGCTCTTGAAACACTTGGAGTTAAGTACGAAACATGGACTGTCGGTTATGATCCTGACCCGGAGAAGCAGTTTTTTGAAGTCCAATGGGAATTTAAAATTGAAGACATTAAATCTGAATGTCCGAGTCTCTGGGACAAATGGAAATTGATGGATGACGCACAGGCTTATCGTCTTTGGCAAGCACAACAATTAATGTATAGCATTGACAAGATAAAATTAACAAAAACAGGGGATGCTGAAAACCTTCAAAAGAGTAAGCAAAAAATTTAAAACCTATTATTATGAAAAGCATTAACGAATATTTTAATCAGTTTGATAATGGTAACATTCCTGATTTGGAATTAGAAACAAAACAAGAAGCATTAGATTTTCTTGATGTAATTGAAAATAAATTTAAATATGGCATGATGCATTTTGGACATTCATTTCAAACGGATGACCACAAATGGACTATTGTTGAAAAGGGTAATAAATGGTGTATAGAATACACACCAAATCCAGGAATAATAAGAATAGCATAAATTGAAATATAATCTCATTATGAAAAAAAATGTTAAAGGTTTTCTCAATTATCTTGAGAAAGAAACAGCAATTACTTTCGATTTATCGACTGTTTCTCCAACTCAGAAAATGCTTAATTCAATAAATCATCCAATACTCATTAATGTACTTGGAATCAATGAGGGAACATTGGGGTTGACGGTTTTATCCTGTGGCTGTAAAAAATGCCAACAAATAATTGGTGTGGAGATTTTATATGGTGAAAACGGTAGTGAATTATCTGATGCACAGTGTGTACAGAACCAGATAAAGGCTGCTGTCCCTTCAATACCAGTAAGATCAAGAAATGTAAAAGAAATGGAATGAAAACAATAACTCCCAAAGGAGTGCTATATATAATGATCATTGGTATCTGCTTCAGCCAATTGGAAATAAGGACGGCAGAAAAAATAACTTGATATAAATATTTACGACAAATTGGTAAAATTTATAGAAATCACGCCTGAGTGGGTACTAACAGAGATACCTCAATCCCACTATGCATGTGATGGGAATATCAGTGTTGATACTGATAATGTAACTGATGTCAAATGGATAAAATTGGCATTAGATACTCTTTCCATCCCATATGAAGAAAAGTCATATGGTGATGATAATAATATGTTTTTCGATTTCGAATTCAGGATCGTAGACATAAAAAATAATTGTCCGGCTCTTTATAAAAGCATGAAAGAAATGGACGCAAAAAATAAGATTTGCAAGAATTTAAATATTAATTGATTATGGAAACTTTTATTAAAACAAGTGCACCAAAAGTTGGCAGTTATATCTCCCAAGAAGAGAAGGAATATATTGAAGAAAATCTTTTGTTTTATATTGACAAGAAGAAGATACCTACACGAGAAAGTCTTAAAGATGGGTGGTATATTATGGAAGACCAAGAGACGCTAAAAAGACGACTCTTATTGGATTATATACTTAAGAATTTTAACTTGAGAGAGTTGTACACTATATTCTTTAGCCGGGGATGCTATTCCTTGTATCCTGGGATTATCGCAGAAGAAAAGCGAGAAGCCGTAAAAGAAATCAGCGAAGATGATGCAATTACTTCTGAGCGTGCAAAACAATTAAGACGTAAAATTTCAGACATGAATCCAATTCTATTTGGATTGATCCTTGAATTCGTTCACGAATCAGATTTGTTTTGGGATGATGAGAAAGATGAATTTGTGCCTTCGGAATTTTTTTAGGCGAAGTTTTATCGATGTTAAAATCAAAGCAGGGCAAGTCATTTGCCCTGCTTTTTATTTAAAACTGTTTAGGTTTAAAATGTCGCAACTGAATCTAAAACTTTGAATCGTAGTTCGTATTTAAATTACCGGTCGAAATCATCTTTATCAGATAAATTCTTTGTTGTTGCTTACTTCTTGATTTTCATACGTACATCCAAGGCTGCAGTGTATTCGGTTATTTTTAATTTGTATTCATTTTACTTTACTTTCTATATTTATTCTCAGAATCATTTATGTATTGATTCAAGTCATTATAAGATTCTAATGACTTTGCTATTTCACCTTTTAATCGTCCCTTTTCGAAATCGATTAATTCTATGATGTCGTAAAATGATTTTTTGCCAATCAACTTAATAATTTGTGTCTCTGCAATTTGAAGATTCTTTTCAGCCTTTTCATATCGTTCAACGTATTCCTCTAAACACCCCGTAGATTCTAAAATACCGAATAATTCCTCATTTAAGGCAATCATACGTTGGTCTTCGTACTCATATTCATCAATTTCCCAATCTATTGCCTCGCCATTTTCAATTGCATAGGCTGCTTCATCTGTTAGTTCTTTAATTTTTTTTCTCATAATTATTTTATTTAAATCGAATTATTTATCTCTGATATTCCGTCTGTTCGTATTTCCGGTATCAGAATTTGTGCTTCTGGTGAAGCCTTATTTATTGTTTGTACAATTTTGACTTTAATAAAATTTATGTAAGCATTTTTGGCATTGAAATCCATTACAAAGTCTGCAACATCAAACTTGCCTTCGCACTTACAGTATCTTATTAAATCGATATCGTTGTGCAGGAACTCGCTGTAATAATCCAGGACCTCAAAATCATATCCATATTTGCGATTATAGTATGTCAGTTTTTCCAGCCAGTATAAATAAACATTATCATCTTCGGATAGGTCCGGGAAAACAAGGCACTTCCTACCTGTGAAATAAAGGAACTTATAATCCTGGATCATTGTTTTACCACCACTTGCTACCCAAATGAACTCAGGAAGAACAATTGACATTATAACCGCAGTTTTTTCGCTTTCAACCAGACATATGATTTTATGTTTGTCATTAACAATCTGGTGATGACCGAAAAGGCACAATTTTAATTTGAATCGGATTATATACTCATTGCCATTTTCGTCTATATCATAATCGTTAAAATCAAAATGCCCATTTTCATCACTTTTATAATTTAGATTATGCAGGTATTGCGGGTATTGTTTTTTACCATCTTTAATTCTATGAAGATCATCATCATAGAACATAATTTTCCCCGTACAAACATGAGTATCTGTATATAAATATGGGAATACGATTCCTGAATCTGCAAAACTTCCCAACTTAAATAAGTCCACCACCCTTTTGACTTGTTCTCTGCCAAATCTTCTTTCAAGACCTTTAATAAAGTTGCTTCGTCTATACTTTCCCTGATGAAATTGATTTATCATATTTATGCTTACTGTATCTGCTTCATAATATCCTAAAATGGAATTATCTTCTTGTACTGATTCCCCACTTATAAAGTTATCTGGTGGTCTTTTAGACTTTGTACAACTTGAGCACATACCATATTCTAATGGTGCTAATTCTCCGGTCTTGGTGTTCATGAATGCACTATACTTGCCTTTTTTGAAGCAAAACGGGCAGTCTGTGCGCCTTTTATTAGTTAAGGTGTACTTGTACATTATTTAGGTAGTTTTATAATATTCTCCCATTGATTTTTTCTGAACCAACTTCAGTTCATGCCATTTCTTCAATTTGCGTTCTGCCGATCTTTTTGAGGTTGCCAACTCAACTATCACTTTGTCTATAAAATCTTTTGCAGTAAATGTTGCAGGCAGTGCTTCGTAAAATAGCAACTCCTTATCACTGTTGAAATTCTGAAACAATTTGATATCGATTTTACCGAGGATGTAAATCGTGTTTTTGATATAGTAATTCAGAATTTCGGCACTGTTCTGTAGGTCTTCAATACTGATTAGATCATCCTGAAGACAGTCATCGAAGTAGCAATGGATGCGATTCAAAATGATGGCAATCCTGAAGATATATGAATCCATTTTTGCAAATATTGAATTGAAAGTATTATTGTCGATCCCGAAGTCCTTTCGATTCATTTCATCACGCCATGACTTGACATATTCATAGCCGGATGTATCCAATCTTAATGTGGTTCTCATTAGATTGGGATATTCATAGAATTGCAGGAAGTGCCGGAGCATTTTATTATATTCGAAACTAACATCAACATCCTTGTTTTCAAGTAGATCATCGAAAACATTCTTTTTATCTTCGTTTTCATCAATCGTAAACAAGTAGCGATAAACATTGCCGTTTTGGATACGTTGATCCGTGAATATCTCAAAGAGTGCTTTAAACTGAGTTGTGCCGATTATGCTTACATTGGTTTCGTTAATGTAGTTTGAGGCTTCTTCACTGACCCGGCTTTTTTTTAAGCCGTAATAATTCCAGAACTTCAGCCAACTTTCCTCGTCACTGCCTGCACGGAATTTATTGAAGTCTTTGAATAATCCGGCAATTTCATCGTATTGCACCAGGATAGATTTGCCGTTATTATGTTCATCATCAAGTATCTGATACATTTTTTCTGTGCTGATGTTCTGTACAGCACATTCAATCTGTTTTTTAAATGTTGGAGACTGCGTTAATCCTTTAGTTTCAAGCCATTCAAATATCAATCCGGCTTTATCTTCTTCTTTCTTAATGGTCTTGCAAAAATCTGCAAACTCATAATATATGGCGTTCTCCGACTTGCAATTATCCTTTAATTCTCTGTCTTTTAGCAAGATTGGCTGAATTGCTGCATTAAATAAGTGTGATTTTAAACTGCCGGAACTTGCAATATGAATTGTCCATAGGTTTGAGCGTTCAATCCAATCCTTTGATAACTGTAATTGGTATGAATTTAGAAGTGAGTTACCACAAGCATTCAAGTAATTGGTTGCCAGAGCATCAATATTGAATTTCTTAATGTTTGCAGTGTTGGTTAGCAGTTCTGCGAATTTTGGTGGCAATGCTGATATTGGAAATGGTTGGCTCATTAATCATGATGATAAACTTTAGGAGTTATTTTTTGCTGTATTAAACAATTATCATATCGTTGCCTGACAATTCACTTTTATCATTTTCATGATCCAAACGTTTAATATCGTATTTCTTCGCTCTTTCATAAAATTCATTCAACGTAATATTATTATACAATAGGTTCTTAATTACACGAGCACTCGTCAGATTATATACCTCAGCGATATAATTTATTTTTGCCTGTTCTTCCAGGCTTGGTGTTACCCCGATCATTTTGATTTTCTCAGATTCCATGACTTTAGATTTTAATAAATTTTATTTTTTTTCTTATAAATACTGAGATTTTTATAAAAGGATAAAAAATTGTAAAAAATATTAAAAATAAATTCTATTCTTTCTATAATACTAATTGTCAGTTGATTACTTCTAATTTTGGCGGAGTTGGCGGAGTAATGGCGGAATGTTAGATATTGATAAACAACCACTTAAAGCCTATTCCGCCACTCCGCCATGCCCGCCAGGATATATTTATATACCGCCAAAATGCCATTTTTGCTTATACATTCAAATAGATATATTATATTATATAGCAAAATATCAGTTTGTTAGATAATATTAAAAAGTATACTGGCGGTGGTGGCGGAATGGCGGTTTGTATGTTATTTAGTTGATATATAGTCTATTGCATTCTATTTTGTCCGCCAGGAGACCGTCAAGTCCGCCAAATTTGCATTTTTTAATTGTTATTGATATGCTAATCGATATCCTGAAACAATTCTTTTGGACTGATGTCAAGTGCATCAGCCAATTCAAAAAGACTTAAAAGAGTTATGTTTTTGGCTTTTTCTGCTCGGATAATTGAATTCCGGTGGAGATTCAATTGTTTGCTAAGTTCTTCCTGAGTAAAGCCCGAATTCAGGCGTAGTTCACGTAGGAATATGCTGATGTATTCAAATCTTTTAAGGTGCTGCACCGGGATTGTTCTATTTGGCATATAGTAGAGATTATAGTCAAGTATAAATACTAATGAATAATACATTATGCTTGACCATGTACTTGATATACTTATTCACTAACTATTTCGATCCAATAAACTCGAATTAATGTACCAGGGAAAGCCTAAGAATGCCAAGATGTACGGTAAACTCACCATGTTTGTGGTGAAAAAGGGTTGAAAAGTGCCCAGCACGCATCATTGCACTAATAAATTACAGGAAATATGCAGAAATATGAAATTACAGGGAAGGTATTATTGGATGTCTTTGAAAAATTCCGACAATGTTGCATCTAATCCGGTAATTACCTTCAATAATAAAGCAACTGTATAATTGTCACCCGAAGATGCTGATTGTTCAAAACGATAGTAACTGTTTCTATTAATTCCTACCTGTAGGGCAAATTGTTCGTATGACATTTTTTTTGCGATCCTCATATTTTTGGCTTTTTCTGCTATTAGTTTGATGTAACCTATTTCAGTGTCAGAAATAACCATGGGTTTCTTTGGACTCCGTTTTGCAGTTTCCACTGATCCTTTTGCTTTTCCCAAATTGCTATAGGGTGCTTGATCCTCGCTCATATGAATTAAGATTTAATCAAAAATACATAAAATACTGAAACAAAATTTTATATGTAACGTTTATCTTATAAGGTATTATATATATGGTATTATATATTGTATATTTACAGCATGAAAAAACAAAAGAATTGCAGCCCGGATAAAAGTAAAGTCAGGATTTATCATCATGTTTTGGACCTTGAGTATGAGCATAATGTATCATATTTCATAATCACTGAGACGAGATATGGCGTGCCCCAAACTTATTTGTATAAGATACCTGATGACTATAAAGTTGAAAGTCCATTGGGTGAGATATGTGAAAGATATTGCCCATACTGCCCGAACTAAAAAATTTTGCGATGGAACAAAAACATTCACTTATATCTCTTAGTGAATATTATTTCCGATATCATTTGATATTCAATCAATTACATCATATAAAATATTGATCCTGATAATAAAATATTCACTTTCATTTGAAAACCTCTAAAACTGAAATAGAAATGAGTAAAAAATTCAGCCAGACGACTTCAGACTACCTGGAATGGAATCAATCGATGAACTTGATTCGTAATCTTTATAATGATGGAAATTTCCGAATGTCGTTATTAATTTCTTTCGGTAGTTTCTGGGGACTTCGTATAAGTGACATACTTTCATTAAAATGGGAGCAGGTTCATGAAAAGGATGAATTTTCAATTATCGAAAAAAAAACCAAAAAGGACAGAGAAATAAAGATAAATGCACAACTGAAGCAACATATCACAGATTGTCATAGGAAATTGAACCCTCGAACTCTGGATGAATATATCTTCACGAGCCAAAAAGGTAGTGTTTACACGATCCAGAGAGTAAATGTGATTCTAAAAGACTTTAAAGTCAAGTACAATCTGAAAATAAAGAATTTCAGCAGTCATAGTCTTAGAAAGTCTTTTGGTAGAGAAATCTTCAACCGAAGTGCCGAAAATGCTGAATTAGCCATAGTTAAATTAAGTCAGTTATTCAATCATAGCAACCCTGCAATAACAAGACGTTACTTGGGCATCAGCCAGAAAGAATTGCTTGATACTTATGATGTTTTAAGTTTTTGAATTTAAACTTAAGGTTTCTTCCATCTACCACTAAATAGTCATTTTGGGGTTTTTATTACAAAACACTCCAAACTTCCCTACATCTAAGAGTTAGTAAAACTCTCTGCTTTTTTGGTCACATACTGGTTGAATATTAATACCTTAGTGATATAATAATTTGCCAGATGATTATAAAAGATATTTTTATTCAAAATTTTAGGTCCATCAAACGAGTCCATGTCCGCTTCGATACTCATAATCTAATCTGCGGACAAAATAACATAGGGAAATCGACAATATTAGAAGCCATAAATATGGTATTAGGACCTGATAGAATTGGATTCCCAGATGCTATTAATGAATTCGATTTTTATAAATATCAGTACATTGATTCAGACTCAACACCTATTAAAATTGTAATAGAAGTACATTTAACTGAATTGAATGAAAACCAGAAAAGACAATTTTCATCATTCTTGGATTTTTGGGATACAGCGGATGATTGTTTCGTTGAACGATCTACTTTGACAGAAAAGTATGATGAAAAAAGATATTTACAAGATTGTTTAAGAGTTCACTTTGAAGGAGAGTATAATTTTGATGATGATGAGTTTACCACAAATACATATTTTACTTATTCACCAAGCGATGAATTAAAACATTTTGGCAAAAAGGAGAAGCGGGACATAGGTTTTTTGTATCTAAGGTATTTGCGCACTGGCAATCGTGCTTTAAGTCTTGAAAATGGATCACTACTGGACATAATTTTTCACTTAAAGGAAATCAAATTTACTTCTTGGGAAAAAATGCTTCAAAAAATAAGGGGTATTGGTGGAGAAATAAGAGCAGATGGAGATTTTGATGAGGTTTTAAATTCTATAGAATCTAAACTAAGCAAGTATATTTTATTAAAAGGTGAAAGTGAAAAATCACTTCAGTTTGAGATTACAAACTTGACACGTAAACAATTAAAAGAACAAATTATGTTATTTATTGGCACACTACCTTCCGAATATCATGTGCCATTTCGAAATACTGGTAGTGGAACAATTAATTTGTTATTGTTTGCATTATTGAACATAATATCTGATTTAAAGAAGGAATCAGGTAAGAACGTAATTTTTGCAATGGAAGAACCAGAAATTGCTTTGCCCCCATCTAATCAACGAAAACTAATCAATGAATTAAAGAAAATCAGCGACCAAACTATTGTTACAAGTCATTCCCCATATGTTACAGAGCAATTTTTAGAGAATAGAATCATTACATTGAATGTTCGTAAAAATAGGTTAGTCGGTATCGCTGTAAATTTTACTGATTTTAAAGATAAGAGAATAAAATCTGGATTCAGAAATCAGTTTTCGGAAGGTCTACTTTCAACTGGAATGATTGCTGTTGAAGGTATTTCTGATAAATATGCTCTTTATGCTGTCTCAGAATTATTACATCAATTTGATGATAATTTTCTTTCTCTTGACCTTATTGGTATTTGTATCATTGATAGCGGTGGATCTGGAGATATTAACAAATTTGGGGCATGTTTTAATAGACTTACTAAGAAGACATTTGCCCTTTACGACAAGGGTAAAGACTCCGATATCGATAAAACACTATTTGATATCACATTGGAAATTCCTTATGAAGGCATTGAAGACTTGTTAATTGAAGAGTTGCAGTCTGAGACTTTAAAGGAGTTTTATACGCTTTATGATTTAGAAAATAAACAAAAATTTAAAGACGATTTATCTATCTCTGAAAAAGTTTGGCAATTCCTTAAAAAAAATAAAGGGACTGATTATGTCTCTAAACTACTATTTTTATGCGTTGAGGAAAAAGCACTTCCGATTACATTAGTTAATTTCCTTAAAGATATCAACCAGAATGTCATTTCCTGATGATTTGCAAATTAAACTAATTGAATATTCCGGGAATGCTTTAGTTTTAGGTGGTCCAGGATCAGGTAAAACTACAACTGCTCTTTTGAAGGCTAAATCCCTGATAGGCAAACTTCATCCATTCCAAAAAATTTTATTTCTTAGTTTTTCCAATAGTGCCATTTCCCAAATAAGAACTACTCTGGAAAATTTTAAATTATCATTTAGTAAAAGTGAAAAAGAATGCATTGATATTTTGACTTATCATGCCTTCTTTTATGAAATTATTATGAATTATGCTTTTCTTGTGGGTGTAAAATCAAAAGTAAAATTACACCCTCCTGAATTCCTTAAATGTGAACTTGCTAAACGAGGCATTAAAGAAAAATCTAAGGAACACCAGCAGTATTCGATAGAAATATTTAAAGAAAAGGGATTAATAGAATTCGACCTGTTTGCACCAGTTGCTCTTGAAATCTTAAGTAAATCAAAAAATGTCTGTTCTTTAATACAATCATTATTCCCATTTATAATCCTTGATGAATTTCAAGATACTAATATCCAACAAAGTGAGATTATCTATCGTCTTGCTTCTAAATCTGTAATAATTTGTCTTGCGGATAGGGAACAAATGATTTATACCTATGTATCAGGTGTTGATGAAAAACGAATCGATGAGGCTATAGATATTCTTAAACCAGTAAAGATTGATTTTGAGAACCGGAATTATAGAAGTAAGAATTTGGATATAATAAAATTTGGAAATAACATTTTATCAAAAAGTCCACAATCAATCCCAAAAAGAATTGAATTCAACTCGTATCAGTATTGCAATCAAATTTCTTCAGGTCTAAAGGCTTCAATCATATCCATACAAAAAACCCTTTTAAAAAATGAGAATATCGAACAGCCTACGATTGCAATCCTTACAAGAACAAATAAAGGTGCATTATATGTTTCCAATCAATTAAATGTAACGACTGGACAAATGTCTTTCCCCATTTTCCATAACTTAAGGAAGGATGAAAACGATTTGGTTTTTTGTAATAGAATTCTTTGTAGACTATTAGGAATAACATTTCTGAATCAGGAAGATTGTGCTTATCTAACATTGAATGAATTTAGTGATTGGTACTATATGAATGGTTCAAATACTTCAGTCGAAAAGGGAAAGAAAATAGCATATTGGGCAAATCAAATGAGGTTTGGGAAGACCCCACAAGTAAATCTATTATTTGATTTAGTTAACCTTCTGTCGGAAATTAAAAGAGAAGTTACTGGTCAAATTCACTTGGACGCAAAAATGGTAATTAATCTTAGCAGAAAATATAACAATGAATTTTTAAGAAGATTCAGTGAATTATGTACTTCTGCGAACCATTTTTATTCAAATTCAAAACTAAGTTTAGATATAATAGATTCATTTGAAAAGCATCATTCATATTATGAAATTCTCCCTAAATATGAGACCTATATAAACACTTCAAGAATAATTGATAGTGATTTTTCAATTAGCAATATTGATGTGATGAATATGTATAAAGTCAAGGGCAGGGAATACGATGCAGTTATATTATTTGATGGTTTATATCAAAATTCATTAATATCAGAAAACGATAAGAAAAACCCTTATGATATTAAAAAGGTTTTAAGAGTTGCTGTTACTCGTGCGAGACATTCTGTTATTATTTATCAATCAATTAATAATGCTCCAACTTTGAATAAGATTTTGAATATCCGCTGAAAAGGGAAGCGCAAATGTGAACTAAGTCAAATAATTTGTTAGATAATCTTTTAAAGTATGACTTACATAATCTCAGGTAAATTAAACAAGAAGACATTTCTTATGGCTGACTGCAAAGTGAAACTTGATGGTAATAACATCCCAATTTTTACCGATAAAGTTTTCAAACTTGATAGTTCAAAAGACACTTATTGTACTTTAGCAGGAAAACGATTTATGAGTGATTGTATTAAAGCATATGACCATTGGCTAAAAGGGACAAATCGGAAAAATGATTTTCTTTCTGGAAATAGGAGCATTCGAGAGTTAATACCTGTTATTAAAAAATTTCAAGACAAATTCCCGACTAATGAGGTATTATCGATAGGTATGAACAGAGTATTCTTCATATCAAGCGAAAATGTAGTTTACTATGATCTGTTTTACGATGAATCCAATGAACTTGAATTTATGCCAAAGCAATGTATGGTTAATGTTGGTTATTTCATAGATTCAAACCTTGCTCGACCACAGCAAAAAATCAATTTGGGTGGACTTAATGTTAAAGAATATTGTATGGATCATTTGTCGCATATGCCTCTTACAAACTTTTACATTATGGATAGGTTTACTTTTTTACTTTTTACGGGGAAAAGGAAAACAGTTGAAAGACCAATTAAAAATTTCTCAGACATAATTATTTCTTATTATGGATTGCCATATAATGATTTGGATATAGATGCCTGGACCTTTTAAATAATAACTAAATTTTAAATTGAATGAAACCTGATCTAATATATCTGACTATTCCCGGACCAGATCATCCATTTAAAATCAGGGAGATTTCATCAGACGATTTTAATCAATATAAAAACGATGGTGAACTTATAACCGGGTTTGATTACTATTTACGAAGACTCCGTGAAATTGAGTTAAATCGTGATGCATATTTTGCTATCAAACAATTCTATACTTCACTGCTTAAGGAAAATGATACAACTCCTGTTGATTTTGATTTTAAAAAAGACGGGTTTGTTGATTTAAACAGATGCTTTAACAATTTCATTGCATCCTTTAAATCTTTGATTGAGCATTGCGAGAATAAGATGATTGAGGTATTTGGCAGAGAATCGGAACAGTTCACTTCTTTTAAGGCGAAACTATCTAAAATATATGATGGAGACCTGACATACAGGCTTTTATATAATCTTCGAAATTTCTCCGTTCATAAATCATTTCCAATTGAATATGTAAATTTTGACAGGATTTCGTTTACTCCTTATGGATTTGGTTATTGGTACGAACTTGGGGTGTTTTTTTCAAAAACAAAATTCCTGGAAAGTGCTACGCTAAGTAGAAAAATGGGTGACTTTATGGATCAATTCGATGACAGAGTGAAGGTTTGTATTTTCATTAATAAAATAATCCCATTGATATATGAAATCACACACCAGTTCGTAAATATTTTAAAACCTGAATTTGAAGTAGCAATAGACAGGATCATTAAATTATCGAATGATCATGACCAATTGAAACTTGGACTAACTAAAACAAGCATTAAAGATGGAAGAATTCTTTATAATACAATACTTATACCCGTTGATATTGCCTTTGATCTGCATCGACTTTTATTAGAATAGATGAAAATAGAAATTTACTTTGGCATGTTTGAAATAGAAGGTAGTTATCTTGAACTGCGATCACAAAGTGGACGATTTAGTCTTATGTTTTCGCAGTTTCTCATATGCCAGTAATACTTAAACTCCGGTTGTCCATAATTTAAATACTGCCAAAGCACTTAAGATAATTGTCATTCCACCAATGACCCAAAGAGTATACTTAATCGCCCTCTGATTAGTAAAAAGAAGTTGTGTCTGTTTGTTAGTCTCGCTTTCAATTACTTGTCGAAGTTCTTTAGTGTTTTTAGCAAACTCTATTTCAAAAATTTCTTTTATTCTTGTTCTTTCATTCTCAATAAGTTGTTTTATTTCGGATTTATTGTCATCAAGTTTGATTCTAATCGTACTTTCTAATTCCTTGTAAAACTCTTTGTTTTCTTTCCTTATTTGCTCGGTCTTTTCTTCTAAGATTTTCTCGACTTTTTCTTGATGTCCTTTATGAAGATCATTTATTTCTCCAAGTGTTTTGCTGTTTTTTTCAAACTGTTTGCTTATTTCATCATAAGAAACGATCAATCCTTCCAATTTCTGATAAGCATCTGAAACTGCTTTTAGTTTTCCGACTTCTTTATCAAAGTCTTCTAATGTTGTATTAAATTTCTGCAAGTTGCTCATATAGTATAATGTTGAGTTTTCTAATTTCTATAAGTTTCTGAGAATATATATCATTTAGCAAATATGCCAGATCATAGTATTCTGCAAATTGTTCAAATCTTTCAGGATAAAATATCGAAATGGATTGACATAATTCCACTTTTTGTCCCTCACTTAGATTTTTACCAGTTAGCATAAGCCTTTGAAACAATTCTTCTTGGTTTTCAAGATTAAAAGATTTTTTTATTATGTCTAATGCACTTTCAAATCGTTCTTTACCATCACTATCTTGATACTCAGAAAGTGATAAACGGATAAACCCACTCAGAAAATTTAATCCTAAATTATTACGATAACTTTCTAAAAAGCGACTTATGCTATCTCTTAATTTTTCGAATTCTTCTTTTCTCCTTTGAGGATCAAATATTTCGGGAATATAAATTTTAAGTTTCTTTTTTACATTATTCTCACTTACTTCATTAGTCTCTTCATAAATGTATAATGCTTCAAACCAATTATCATATTTGTTAGGGAATTCGCAAATATCTTGAAGAATAAAGGTTGTGTCAGAAAAAATAAAATAACTGTCTATGCGCTTTTTAAAATCATCACCATTATAATTCTCTTTGTATATATAATCATTACACCAGGACCTTAAAGTTTTTAATGACTGTTTGCGATTATATGAAATGTTTTCAAATATCCAATTAAGCAAATACCAAATTGACTTTTCCAAAACTGTATCTCTTTGAACTTTAGAGATTTCAGTTATAACATTGGTGTTTGGTTCGTACTTTGTAATGTAATTTGAAACACTTTTGATGATGTTACTTTCATTAAGGTTATTGAATTGAACTTTAAAGTGGTTGATAAAATTTGTCGTCCAGTCGCTAACAATTCCCAATAAACTCAACCGATAAATGGCTTTTTGTAGTAGATCATTATTGATTTTCAATTTTGCATAGGCTTCATTCCAAAAGATATCAACTGTAGAATCTGGCTTGAAATAAAACTCAATGACCTTTAAAATTATATTGAAGTCTTCTTTAATATCTTTTTGTCCTTGTGTAAAAAGAAACACTTGCTTAAAAATGTCTTTCCCGTCCCACTTAACTTCCTCACTTATTTCCTTAATTTCAGCAAATGTTGTATCTTTTTGGAATAGACGTTCAACTTTTTCATTGTCAAAGGTTTCAGGGGAATAGAGAACATAGCATCGCCCCTCCTTGTCCTGATTTTCTACAAGATTTTTATCCCAACGACCCGCTCTTCCCGCTTCTTGGTATAATGCTTCTACCGAACTTGGTAATCCATAATGGAAAGTGTAATAGATATTTGGTTTATCAATACCCATTCCAAATGCTTTTGTAGCAACTAATAAAGGGTATATATTACTTTTGAAATCGTTCTGGATGTTTATGCGATGCTCCTTGAATTCGTCTGAAGACATTATTGTAACTTTTCTACCAGTTTTGATTCCTCTATCATCGTATTCATCAACTTCTGGAACATCCCCCGCAAACCAATTTACTTTACCCTGATACAGCGAATTTAAAAAGGTATAAACGGAATAACAACCATAGTTGCCATTAACATTTGGTGTAAAAACTAACGCTGCTTTCTCATTTGTTACAGTTAAACCTTCTGAATCTACTAAATCGTTTATTAAACTTTGGAGTAATATTCTTTTGTTTCCATTATCGTTAATCACTTCAAACTTCAATTCTTTTCGACTGTAATCCAACAAGGACTTTATGTTATCGTCTTCTAATCTTTGTTTTCTTCTCGAAAACTCAATTTTTATGTCTTTTAAAACATATACTGATGCTGTTGCAGTTAATCCTATAAATTTAATTTTTCCATCACCATTTTTGTCTTTCGGACTTAATTTGTCAATGGTTTTGGCTAAATTCAGATAAGATGTCCTAAAATCATGTCCCCATTCAGAAAGACAATGCACTTCATCTATTACAGCGTATGCGATTGAAAAATTAGCCACTATGGAACTAATTTTTTCTCGAAATGACGGAATTTGAAACTTTTCAGGTGAAATCCATACAAACAAATAGCGACCTTGTTCAAAATCAGTTTCAATTTGTACTCTATCGTCTCTGTCTAAGTCACTTGATATGAAGTTAACGTTGGAAATACGAATATTAACCATATTCACACGTTGGTCATTCATTAAAGATTTGATAGGACAAACAACAAAATTTATACTTGGCTGTAATAAACAAGGAAGTTGATAGCATAATGATTTTCCACCACCAGTCGGAAGTAATCCTATTGTATCTTTTCTATTTAAAGCATTTGAAATAATTGGTACTTGTCCTTCTCTGAATTTCAATTTATCAAAAATATTCAGTAAAAAGAATTCTAAAATTGGTTTATCCTCTTCTGAAATATTGTAGTTTATTGGTTCAGTTGTACTTACTCTAAAATATGATTTAATTTTGGGATCGTCAAAATAATCAGTTCGTAAATAAATTACATCAGGATTTAATTTGTCCTCGTCAGTATATCTTTTAAATAATGAAAAGTCAATATTTATTTCTTTAGGAGTAGGAGTATACTCAGTTTTATCCTGTGTGATTTTTACTTGAAAATTTGGCTTTTCGATTTTTGATTTGTACTTAAGTTGCCATAAATGGTCTATCCAAATAAGCAAATCTATAATTGCTAATTCAGGAAAAGTTTTTAAATCTTCACCTATGAGAATATTAAAATTCCAATTTTCATTTAAAGACAAATATCTATGAGTAAGTAAATCAATCAGTAAAATTTGAAAACGCATTATAGCAGTTGGCAATAATTTAGTCCTAATTGCATTTTCACTGACACTATTTCCTTCAATTTTATCACAAGCAGTTTTATAAATGTTTAATAATTTTTCATATCGTGTAAGATGCTCTAATATCTTTTTTACTTTACCAGTATAATTACCATTTTGAAGTTCAAGAGTAGTGATCCTTATAGTCTTAATGCCTTGACCTGAAAGGTATTTATCTCTTATACTGTCTGAAACTCTTGTAATCTCATCTGTCTTGTGTTGTTGACCGTCTATTTCTATAACAAGTTTTGCCTGTGGCAGGTAAAAATCAACCTGTTGATTAATGAAATCTTTATTTTCGTCACCAAGGATATCGTTAATTTCAATTTCAGGGATGATTAATGACTGGACAAATGAATATTCACCGAACTCATTTGATATTATATTTTCAAAAAAATCCTTGGCTGGATAATAGTTCCTTTCTTTATCACCCTTTATAGTATTATGCCAGATTGGAGTTTGTTTTGTTGCAAACAAAAATCTTTCATCGAAGTTTTCTTCTTTGTGAATCTCTCCAAGAATATTTTGCAGATATTTAGAAAGGGTGGTAGGAAAGCCCCTTTGCAAAATATTTTTTAAAACGAATAATATTGGAAGTAAATCTGTGTCAATTGGATTTTCGACCAAATTTTGTATTGCAAAATTCGGATTTGTATATGCATAATTTGCCGTGTACTTCTTCAATAGTGTAAAAGTTAGATAAAGATTCCTAAAAGACCCATCTTGCTTTCCAAACGTCTACATTTACAATATTTCATCCCCTGGTTTAAGATAGAATCCAATTGCATTTAACCCTTCTTCCTTCCGGTAATATTCAGAGTCGTTAAACTTTACTTGATTTGATTTCAATAGTTTAACCATTTTGCTTCCATGTTTAGACTTCATCACTTGAACCCCTTTTGATAGTCTACTCTCAACCGGATTAATTTTGCTCGTGTTGAACAAAATTATTTTGTTTATACTGCTGATCGCAACGAGGTCGATATCGATTTCAGATTGCTCCATAAAGATTAACCTTGATTCATTGCTGTAGGCATTTTTAAGTTTCTTTCTATTGTGTTCTGTTCTGTAACTTTTCATGGGGACTTTACCTACTTTCCCATTTTCAAATCCAACAATTAAATATCCCACATAATCATATGTTCCTGTTAAATAAACAGGCTTTTCGTTAGATTCAAATTCTATATCTTCAAATAGTTGTGACAACTCACTATAGCCTCTATTATGAAGTTTATAGACATTAAATCTGGTTGTAAAAACTAAAATTTCTGGATTGGAGAATAAATCAGGATCGTATTTTATCTTATCCTCCTGTTGTACTTGACCAAGACTTTCAATGCTTGAGTCTAAGTGTCTGGAATCTATTTGTCCGTTCTTTTTTTGTCTGTCAAGGATATCCTCATCAATGAAAGGACTATCTTGTTCATTTTGATTACCATTTAAACCATTAGTATCAGCCTCTTCTATTTTAATTTGAAGTTCTTCTTCTTTATGTTCATTTTTCTTTAACAAGTCCCATAAAGGCTCTAATGCACTTATTCGATTTGAATAATATTCAGCACCCCTAACTCTAAAGAATTGCCATCCGCATCTTTCTAAGACTTTTTGCCGCATTATATCATTTTGCAACTGCTCAGCACCATGATATTTGTCCCCATCACATTCAACAGCAATCTTAATGCCATTTGAGAGAAGTATTACCAAGTCAATTCTGAATCTGCCTTGTGCTACTTCATATTGAGGTACTACTTTATCGTAATTATGGTTTATTATGTCATTGTACACATCGACTTCGAACCAACTTTCAAATGGTTCAGGTTGTGTTCCTATTGATCTTGTGATATTCGTTTGTGAAATGATAGGTTTTGGTCTAAAATTAATAAAATGGTTAAGCAACTTATACCTTAGATCATTGCTATTGCTTAAATCCTCTAATTGAACAGAATGAACAAGCCATAATTGTTCTTTCGCTCTGCTCACTGCAACATTAAATCTCCTTTCATCTTCAGGTTTTACTAATGCACTTCTATTATGATTAGTTGCTGTAACCAAACTTAAAAAAATAATATCTCTTTCATCACCTTGAAAATTTGCAGAAGTTCCGCAAATAATTTTTCTCTTTTTATATTCAACTTCTCCAATTTTTTTGATTACATGATTTTCTATTAATTGTCCCTGTCTGTTACCTTGTAAGTTTATAATTCCAAACGATTTACCTGTATAATTTTCATTTTGTACAAGTTCAGATAACTTTTCTGCAATCGCTTCTGCTTCAATTTTATTAGTAATATTCGCATATGTTCCCTCAACAATTCCATTCTGACAATAAATCGTCCTAAGTGGATTAAGTCGATTCTCTGAATATTGCTTTAATGGATATAGTTTGTTACCCTCAGGAGCATAGAAATATTTATTGCAAAATTCGATAATCTCAGGCATGCATCTGAAATGTTCCCTTAATACGGTCACCCCTTTGCAAAACCTTTTTGCATGGTCGAAGAAACTGAATTCAGTTCCATAGAAATTGGCAAAAGGGACATCATGTAAGTGTTTTTTTATAAATGGGAGCATTGCATTGGCATCAATACCTACATATTCGGGAGACACCTGTTTATCATCCCCCACGATGATTATTTTCTTTGAAATATAAAGGAGAAAAATAGCATCTGCTCCTAATTGACTGGCTTCATCAACAATGACATAATCATACATGGCTCTTTCAGGGTTAACGGTCTCTGCGACCTTATAAAGAGGCATGATCCAGCAGGGAACAGAACTTTTACATTCTTCCATTTGCATCTGTGCTTCTTTCCTGAATTTTAATGCTCTCTTTCCTTTACCTGTTTTACCGATTTTTCTTACCGCTTGAACCCAGGCATGAAGATGCTGCTGCAATAAGAAATCTTTACTAAGTCCCTCTAAAACGCATAACCATGCTTTTTTTGCGCCAATAAGGGAAATCAGTTTGTTTTCTCTAAACTCAAGGTCTGTTAATGTTTCATTCAGTTTTGATTCATAATTTTCACTCAGAAGTTTTGAGATTTCGGATGAAGCATGTTTATAATAAAGTGCCTCTTCAAGATGTTGAAGATTTGACTCATTAAAGGTATTAAGTACAATATCATTTATTAATTCAGAAAAACAGTTTTGCAAATTCTCCTTTATTTTTTTGTAATCATTATAATGTGCCTTGTCTTTTTCAAGATTGGCAAGATCAAGGAGTAATTGGGAATACTTTTCAATATCAACCAGAGCAATTGCTTGTTTAATGTCTTTTGCTATAGGGTGTATATTGCTTTGGGACAAATATTTGTTTGTGCTATCAATTTTATCAGCAATTGTTTTTAAATGCTTGACTATAAGACTATCGTTAGCATTATCAATCAACTGTTTAATTATATCACAATCATAATCTTTGATTTTTATTGACGAAATAAATTCAATTCTACCGATCAGTCTATCAGCCTCTTTGACTGTCCTGATTAAGTCTTCTGTATTCTCTTTAAGTTGCCTATAGTATTTTGCCTTATCTAAATAAAGTTTTGTTCTTTCTGGTGCAGGTGTTTCCCAAATATCTGACAACTCTCCAATGTCTTGTTTAATTTTTAAATCAGTCAATACAATCTTAAACTCATCTTCAGTATCACAGTGACTGCCATTGACTTGAATCTCATTTATGAAGCCAATCTTTTCTTTAATGTTAATGGGTAATAAACCTTTTTTAATGTTAAAAAAGATACCAGACAGACTATTCCCTTCATGTATATAATTCAATAAGATTTGGGCATCATTTTTTAATTGTTTAAGGCTCTTGGGAGTTAAATATTTGATTTCAATATCTCTATCATATTTTCTAAGTTTATCATCTTGCAAATCAGATAATAAAACTGTCGTTAAGGTTAGTTTGTCATTCCAAATTTCTAAGTTCTGCTGTAAATCGAAGATGAGTTTTTGCTTAAATGGGAGTTCCTTTCTTTGAATATTATAGCATAACTGTAATAAAGATTCTAAATACTCTTTTAATTCAGTGAAATTAGTAGAATTGATAAAAACATGTTCTTCTCTCGAAGGGTATTTACTTTCAATATATTGATTGTTTTTCTTAAATGATCCAAGTTCTTCCGGAGCAATTACTTTTTGTTTTTCTGGAATAGATAAATTGATAATATCTTCATAACCAGAGTGAAATTTCTTTTCGAGAAGAAAGAACTTTTTGACTTCCTGAGTCAGGTCAAGTTTCTTTATATCATTAAAAGAATCCTTGTACCAGTTAAATTGTGGCTTAGCATTCTCAAGTTGTTCCGCAATTTGTAATAGTGTCCCCTGATAATATTCATTAATAATCTGTTTTCTGGTTGACTTTTCTTTGACTTTAATTAATTCATTCCAGGTATATGCTTTCTGCTCTTTAACCAATGATATTTCATTTTCTCGTGCAGATATATCCTCTCTATAGTTATCTAAGTTGATATTACATGCAAGTTCATTTGTAATTCCGTTGACACTTGATTCAAGGTCCTGTATAGATGCGGAATCACTGCCTAATAGATTAACAATAAGATTCTGATAATCATCAGGTATTTGATTTTTTAATACTTCTAATGCCCTTCTCGTATAGGCAGTTACGAGAATTCTTTTCCCCGATGCTAAAAGATGACAGATTAAATTAGCGATTGTGTGAGATTTGCCAGTACCAGGTGGTCCATGGACTAATACTTTGTTGTTTCTTTTTGCCTTTTCAACTATCTCCAATTGCTCATTGTTATATTTCTTGGGGAAAAAAATTACTTCTTCATCAAAAGAGGATGGAATGTCACTGAGCGAAAAATCTGGCACATCACCCGTATCATTCAGAATACCAATTATATCATTCATCGAAGGTATATCAAAGTCATTTCCTTCTTTAGTTATATCATCGATAATTTTTTTATAAAGTGCAGTAAAACTTCTCATATTCCGCTTTCGCAGAATAAGTGCAGGGGCAAAATAAACAGTTGGTTTACTAAGGATTTCTTTAGGCTTTGACAGGTCATCATTATAATAGCAGTCAGTCCTAAGCCTTTCTGCCAACATTTGAATTGCATCTTTAAATTGATTATCAAAAGGATCGTCTGAAATATTCTTCTCTTTTATAAATTGTAATACTTTGTTTTCTGCTTCAATTATATCATTAGTATCAAATTGTTCGAACAAATCAATTATAGCATCCAATTCGATTTGAATATCGTTATCTATACTTGGCGTAACTTTTAGAAAAGATGCACCTTTTGAAAATTCAAATATGATCTCTGCTTTTGAAGTGAATAAATGTCTACATATTCTTGGAGTAGAATCATTCTCATGTAAACATAGTAGTCCTAAACCAACTACAAGTTCAAATTCTTCACCTAATTGTTGTGCCTTATTGTAGATACTGAATAGATGCTTATATAGATTGTTTTGTAGTTCATACTCTTTGTGCTTAGATTCATAGATTTCATATTCCCTTTGATATAGTGTTAAATCATCAAGCCATTTATTATTAAGATAATCTTGAAATTTAATTTCTATCTCAGCCTGTTCATTCAATAATACCGTATTGCCATCTTTAACAATACTTTCCTTTAATTTTGGCATTCCGTTTTCCTCTGTCAGACTCTCTTTTACTACCCAAGTATTTAATGGGTCATCCAGTTTTGAAAACATCGGGGGATCAGGTTCTCGTTTGGGTTTGTTTATTTTTAACCAGTACTCAGTATCTTGATTAAAATTCGGGAAAGTGACACTTTCAAAATTTTCATATTCAGGAATATCAAAAAACCATATTTTATCTGGATATTGGCTCTCAGAATTGTCTATATCTCGTACAGGATTACTTCTAAGTTTCGAGAACTCAAGTAGATAATTAAAAATCTGTAGATATTTCTCTCTTTTCATTAGACACTAATAGATATTTTCCTTGATGTAGTGTAAATATACAAATATTCAGATTGTTATATCCTCCATAAAAATGATAATTTATGCAATAACACAAAGTTTTTCAGCGACACTCTTTAATGAAATCACTGAAAATGTTGGCTTTATCATAATCATTAAAAGAACTGTCTTCTTTGTTGATCAGTGGATCATACCAATCTACTTTCTGTCTTGCCCATTCAAGCCATTTAATATTTTCCTCCGTCAATTCACCATTCTGCATTGATTTACCTTCAACAGAAACGATATAATCTCTGATTATATTTGCTTGATGTAATCGACTTGCCCTTATAAACAGCAGTTTAAATTCGGATAATTCATTTTCCTTTCGGTCCTGGATTTCCTTTTCTATTCTCTGTTTTTCCAACCAGATTTTGTGTTCCTCGTCACGTCTTATTCTTTCTTCCGATTCCTTTTTTGCTAATAGTTCGATACCTGCAAGTATGTGCGCCAATTGATCTTCTATTTTCTTCTTCCCATCTGACCATATCTTTTGGCTAAAACGGAAATCATGCCACATCCTAAATGTCAGAATACCTGAAGGAAAATATTGCCTGCTTCTCCAATTATGCTGGTTAATTGTTTCCTCTGTTCTAAGTTTCTCCTGAAGACAGAAGTTTATCTCTTCACCATAAATAATCACACATGTACCCTGATAATTTCTACCAATAACATAACTTCTTGCCTTAAATAGTTTAATCAATGTATCCATGAATCTAAGTGCCCTTCCGACATTATTGTGATTTACTCTAATATCAATATTACCACCATTTGTACCAATTAAATCTCCCCTGCCAGCAAATGGATGTTTATTAAGTGCCAGGTCTTCCTTGGCAGCAATTATAAGTTGATCAGGATTGACTAATCGGTTTGGTACTTTTAATGGCAAATCAAAATCGGTGAGTATCTCATGGATTCTTTTGGTTCGTGGCGAGATTATTTTATCATTATCATCATTTCCTTCAGAAGCCTTAATTTGAATTCCATCTGTTCCGTCAAATTCAGTAGGTAATTCTTTAATTGTTACTGATTTATTATACTGAAGTTTTTGCCAGTAACCATTTTCGGGTAATGGAATGTTAAACTTTCTACAAATTGTTCTCAGTTTGCATGTTGTAACAGAATACTGCTTTGAGATTGAAGTCATTGGGATAGACCACACCAAATCATATAGTTGTTTCCGGGTTAGGGTGTTTTTTTCCATATGGTTGAAAATATTTATTCAAATTATTGACATAAATTTAAATATTGTGTAAATTAGTACTGTGTTTTCGCAGTTTCTTGTGTGCCTATAATAATTATACTCCAGTTTGATATTTGAAACTGCATTATCATGCGTTTTTTGAAATTATATAAAGGCGACACATTCTTTTTACTCCTGCCCAACAGGATTGTATTGCAGACATTGACTTTCACAATAGTGTCGCCTTTTTCTTATACGGTCGGATGACCATGAGGCGGTACTTCAATCCTCATAGCACGAGGAAATGCAGCGAGACAATTCAGATAGTACCGCCTCTTTATTTGTTTAATTCGCTTAATTTCATATATTTGATGAACTTAAATGCTATCAGAGAGAAGTTAAATAGTGGTTTATTTTTAAACTCAATTATTAATTACATTATGAAGTTTATAGTATTTAGTACTTGGATAGTGTTCTTGCTGATCCTTTTCGGTTGCTCAACACCAATTAATAATGAACAATTATATAATGGAAGGTACGATTTAGACCAAAAAAACCTGAAAGGAAAGGTAAGTGTGATGACAGAGGTGACCCTAAATGCTGAAAAAAATAAGGAGGGTGAAGTTGTCCCTATTATAGGGCGTCAACGACCGATTTCCAAAAGCAGCGATAGAGATTTTATATATTCAAGTTACAAGACGCTTTCAGATGTTGATAATTATTATGTGTTCGATAAACTCGGCAGTGTTGGCTTGGGAAATGTCTACAACTATTTAGGAAAAAAAATCGATGATTCTTGGGTAGTAAAAGTAGTACCTGAAAAGGATAAGAACGACCTAATTATCCAGGAAAATGGTTTTGACGATAGTGATAAATTAATATTAAAAATTGTCTATGAAAGACAAAAAAATGGCAGATTGATAAAATTAAGTAAATTCAAAAATATTAATAATGAATTCAAGAAATTATATGAGAAGATTTATGATAAAAAAGGTCAGGTATTGAAAGAAATATTTTATCCGGAAAGTCAATTCTATAAGGGATTAGTAATTACTTACAAACGAAATATATGGGGAAAACTGACAAAAAAAGTTTGTGAAGGATATTTTTGGGATGGTTATATCCATGTTAATTTGGTAGGGGGAATTATTCCCGGTGGAAGTAATGTGAATCGTCAAGTAACTAATTACGGAAAAAACGGGAAAGTACTTAATATAATTGATTATAAGGATGATAAGGTACTTGATTCTTTGAAATATTTCTATTATTCAGATACTTTATTAGCCATTAATGAAAATTATTATAAGCCAATTTTAGACGGTCTTCCATTAATTGTAACAGGGAAAGGAGATATTACTATTTTCCAATATGATAGGTTTGGAAACATATTGTCTACAACTGAGTATAGTTTGAATGAAGAAGAAAAAGCAAAGTTTTTTAAAAGTCCCTTTGATAAAATTGCAAAAAACAGTTATTACCGAGTTTATCAAAGATTACATAGGTATAAATATGATAATCATAATAATTGGATTGAGGATATCACATCTTATGATAACGGATATGAACCGAATAAGACTTGCGAGATAATTTATAGAAAATTTAATTATTATGATGAAAAGTACAGCAAGGATAAAATTCTTGACCCAGTGGCTCTTGGGAAC
The DNA here is from genome assembly GCA_963789465.1 of uncultured Bacteroidales bacterium. Classification (GTDB taxonomy): domain Bacteria; phylum Bacteroidota; class Bacteroidia; order Bacteroidales; family VadinHA17; genus LD21. Next base: position 11,975 of record CAWBLL010000004.1, on the reverse strand, counting down.
ACCAAAGTATCGGATTCTCTTTACAATAATGATATGAAAGTTCAAGAGAGTAATTATTGGGCTGAAAAGAAAGAAATAATACGAAAAGAAGAAGAAAAAAAGACATTTATGTTCACAAATGATAATATTTCACTAGATGAAGTATCATCTATGCGGACAAAATTTTTGGAGGGGACAGACCAAATACCCTATAATGGGTATAGCGATTATACATGTAAGATGAATTACAATGCGCCTTATTTAGATGAATCCAGAGGATTTGAACCGGCTTACCTTGAGGATGGAATTCAACGAGCATACTTCATTAATTCAGAAGCAGTCTGTATTCAAAGAGATGTGAAATTAGGAGTAACCCAAGAAGAAATATATTTTCACCCAAATGGTAAAATTTATACTGTAATCAATTACTCATCTGGGAAAATGAATGGGTTTGTAAAATTTGTGGATTTAAATAATACAGTATTTCTTGACGGGAATATAAGTAATAATATTCTTTATGGTTCATGGCGAACCCCTGCGTCAAGGGATTATAACATGAGTGATAGGAGAATGGTTAATCAATACCCGGGAATTGCCAATTCTATTAACACATTTATTAATTTTTATAAAATGAACCGTGATTCAAGACAATTTTATATGAATTAGGAAAACTATCAAACAATAGCAATGAAAAGGGGTTTGTTTTATCTTGTAATGATTTTTATAACGTACTCGTGTGGCAATGTTTCAAATATTAAATCATTTGACATTTGTGGTAAGAGATACGCAAGTAGCATTCAAAGTCCGAAAGCATCAGAAGGTTCTTTTGACACCGGCACTACTTTAAAATGTGATGGTACTTTTGAATCCGGTGCAGTAAATCGTAAAACTGGTCAGAGTTCTGTCGACCTTGCTTATTTCACTGGTACATGGGAAATCATTAAAGAAATTCCTACAGAGGTTCGGCAGGCTGTTAAAAAATATGGTATAGACCATAACAACTATTCAATTATTAAATATTCCAGTAGTAACGGAATTATTGGATATTGTGTATATTACAAAAATTCATATGATAATACCCCTTCAATTCAACCTCTTTTAATGGGTCAAGTCTCCATCTCTACCTATCAGAGTAAAGATGGTGCTCTTGGCATTTTTGGTGGATTCTTAGATGAATAATGGTGTTTTACAGTTTGAAAAACCAACCACTTTGCTGAGTATAATGTCCATTAAAATAATCATTCCTAATTTCAAGTGATGCTTTCACCCAACCATTGGTGACTTTGCGATACAAAAACAATTTCTTATTACATGTTTCAGTATTTGAGTTTTTATTGTAGTTGACATATAATGAATCATATGCGAGAAAATAAGTCTCATCATTTGATTCGAATTTACGGTTTTCTGATACAGACTAATTTTTAGTGGTTTTAATGAATAAATTATCTCTGAAGATAGTTAAATATCCTTCTTCCTGTGAAAATGCCAAAGACGAAAGCATCAAACTAAATAAGACCAAAAGAACTTTCTTCATATCGACAATTAACTATTTTACTCTGTTATACGATGACAAGATTAAACCAATACAAAAAAACCAAATATTTTGACAAATAAACCAAATGTGCTGTTGAGAAAGACTAAAATCTATTGAATCAATACATAGATAATGTCCAATTCACTGGAATAACGAACATACTTATATAACTTCCGGTAAATGAAATGTGTAGTTGCATTAAAAAAAGGTCGAAGTCTTAAGTATCTGCTTTAACTGGTCCACATCTAACAAACCCATTTTGGATCATTTAAATTCCTGACTTAAATATAATTAGGAACATTCATTGACACTTTATCAAAGGAAAAGGCTTAACTTTGATTTATTCCTTCCAGCAAAAGGTGAACATTATCATAATGACCTGAACCATGAAAGAAGAATCAATCTCAAAGAAACTATCTGAATTATTCGAATTACATAAGTCTGGTGCATTGACCAAAGAAGAATACGATTTATTGAAATCGCAGATAATAAATGCTGGGGAGAATAAAGACCCCAAAGAATTAGAAAAAGTTATTCCACCTTCAACTGAGAAAGAATCATCCATTGAAACTTTACATATAGTGGAATCAAATCATGAACCTTTACCCAATTTGTTAAACGAAATTGACAATCAAACTTCTAATATTAATTCTGGTAAAAATGATTTGAGTTCTACTTCAAAGAGAAAAAGTTATACCGTGGGGTTGATTTCTTCTTTTGTCCTGATTGTCTTTGCTGTGATTTTTATATTTACAAGAAAAAATAATGATCAAGACACTGGACAGGTCAGCAAGTTAATTAGAACAAACAATAATTCCTCTGTCAATACTGCCCCTATTGTTATAAATAAAACCGCTGTTTGGGATGAAGCCTTGGCAACCAAAGTCATTATGGATGAGTTATCGAGGCATCCTGATTGGTCAAAAATACCTCATGAAATTGTTGGGTTTACTAAAATAAGTTTAAGTAAGAAAGATTTAATGGTGGCTATCACCAAATCAAATAAAGATTATCTAAGCCTCTTTGAATTTGAAGACCAAAATGGGTGGAAATTGAGGGAAAAATGTCTTGCCTTTAATTCTTCTGTTGATAAAGCAAGCCTATATAAAATTGCCCCAGACAACTATGGTCTGATGACAATTCGAAATGAAGGTGGTGCAGGTTCAAGTTGGGATCATAAACAATTATTTTCTTTCATTAAAGGTGAATTTAACCAAATATTTGATTCTCCAGATAACATCAAATTCATCCCCAAAAATGAAGGATATTATTATATTGAGGTAACTCCAAAAGGTGGTCAGCCTGGACTTTATAGGTTCAATGGAAGTGAATATGTCCAACAGTAATGAAAAGTTAAAATCAACTAATGCATAGTTTGTTAACTATCCAATAATTCTGCCGTACTTATTATTCATAATTTCAGTCGATTAGGATGGATGAAATTGAAGAAATCAAAAAACTTAAAGCACTCTTAGACCAAGGTGCAATTACGACCGAGGAGTTTAATGATTTAAAGAAAAAAATATTCGATGAAAATGCACTTCTTCCAGATACTTCATCAAAGGTTGATGGCAATTCACAGTTAACTTCCAAAAGACATACTTCATTATTGACGAAGGTACTTCTTGTAAGTAGCATTGCATTAATTTCAGTAATGGTTGCATTTGGTATTAAATATTTTAAACCTATTAAAGAGACAATAGCAGGTGTACTACAACAAAAACATGTTTTGAAAGATATTGACGGAAATGTATACAAAACAATAACAATTGGGACACAGATTTGGATGGCAGAAAATTTAAAAACAACCAGGTTTAATGATGGATCAGCAATACCATTGGTTGGTGATGTAAATAAATGGTATCGCATGTATTATTCTCATAGTCATGAACCTGCTTACTGTTGGTATAATAATGATGCAACAGCCAACAAAAAAACCTACGGTGCTTTATATAATTGGAACACTGTTAATACAAACAAATTGTGTCCAATAGGTTGGCATGTTCCATCTGATTTAGAATGGACAACACTGACAAACTATTTGGGAGGAGATAAATCAGCAGTAGACAAACTTAAAGAAAAAGGTATGACTCATTGGACGAGCCAAAATAATTCTGCAACCAATGAAAGTGGTTTTACAGGACTTCCGAGTGGAATCCGTAATATTGATGGTGAATTCCAAAACATTGGTATAGGTTGTTTTTGGTGGTCGGCTACTCATGATAATGAAGAGGCTTCTCTTGCTATATGTAGAAGGATATTCCCCAATATTTATGATCAGATAAATTCCGCTACCAATCGAATGCATAAGGATTATTTTGACACAAGAGAAGGCTTATCTGTTCGTTGTCTCAGGTACAAAGTAGATCATGAAACAAAGTAAAACGTATAAATTTTTTTAAAAGAACTCCACTTTAAATTATTCAATAAAAATTTTGACCATGACGCAAGAATCGATTTCAAAAAAACTTTCAGAATTATTCGAACTTCATAAATCTGGAGCACTTACAAAAGAAGAATTCGAAAAGTTAAAAAAGCAAATTCTATCTGAAGATGGAGTAGAAAATGTTGAAAAGGTGAAAAAGCAAGAGCAAGAATTTATAATGACTCCTGATAAACCGATTCAAGGAAAAAAAGGCAATAGAATCTGGATGTTATCAATAATAGCAACAGTATTATTAGTTGTTCTTTTTCTTGTATTTAAAACTGATCTATTTTCAGGGAAAATAGGACTAAGTGGTCTAAGAGCACAGACCGTAAAAGATATTGACGGCAATATCTACAAAACTGTTACCATTGGCGCACAGGTTTGGATGGCAGAGAATTTAAAAACAACAAAGTATAATGATGGTAATCCTGTGCCATTGGTCAAAGATGAAAAAGAATGGGTTGACTTGACCACTCCTGCATTCTGTTGGTATGATCACAATATAGCAAACAAGGGAACTTATGGTGCATTGTATAATTGGTACACAGTTAAAACAAATAAACTATGCCCTAATGGTTGGCATGTACCCACCAATCCAGAATGGACAACACTGATAAATTATTTGGGAGGCAAAAGTATTGCAGGTGGTAAATTAAAAGAAATGGGTACAACACATTGGAAAAGTCCTAATACAGGTGCGACAAATGAGACGGGTTTTAATGCCATTCCGAGTGGTTTTGGTTGTAGCGATGGGACATTTATGAATATTGGTTATCATGGTTATTGGTGGAGTTCTACAGTTCAAGGTGGAGACTATGCCTTCGATCATGCTTTGAACTACAATGACACAAGTGAAAACGTGGACAGCAATGCTGAACAAATAGGACTTTCTGTGCGTTGTTTGAAAGATGAATGATTTCATTTTTTGATCAAAGAGCCAGTCAATATTGTTGTGTAAACCGGTAACTGCTAGTTTAATGAACGCCACTTCTTTCTCTGACATTTGATGTCTTCACAACAAAAAGAATTAGTTCAGAAAGAGATCCTCACCAAATATTTGAATAGTCACTCCGGCAGATGAATGCAAATTATGATCCAATTTCATAATACACATTTCATCCAAATACTTTCCAAGTTCATCTTCAGTATAAGCCAAGGACCAGGCTTTTCCTTCATTTATCATAACACTTCCACGAATGATTTCTTTTCCATCAATGGTCATTTCTCTGATTATCGTAGCCATAAACGTATGTTGCCAATCTTCGCCACACTTCACTATAAAAAGTTCGGTTATTTGCAAGTCAGGGAGTTTTTTCTTTTCCATATGGACATAAATATTTTGCAAATATACCAGAAAATCCAGGATATGAGCCAATTATAGAATTAATTGTTAAAGAAATGAATTTCAGAATTCGAATTCCAATAGGTCATCTTGGCTTGATTTATGATTAATTTCTGTTTTGGGTTTCTTTTGAGAATCGTTACAGTTTCCACAATATTGTCTGATTGCTTTATCGTTCATTTTATCAACGAAGTAATCTATATCGATCAATATCCATTTGCAATCGTTTTCAGAACATTCTAAGCGTTGACGAATAGCAAATACTCTCTTTGATCTTAGATCACGTACAATCAAAGTAATGATGCTTTCTCGATAATAACAAGTAACCAGTACAACATCTGATATGATTATGCCAGTATCTCTTCTATGGTCAAAAATAACATATTCCTTTCCCTTGGTTATGATCTTACCAGTAGCCAGGATGCAATTGGAATTTATATAGAATGAATCTCTGCCGACAGGGTGGAAGATAATATTTGGACAATAAACGGTCTGATGATAAGGATATTTGTTTTGTATTATCATATTTAAGTACATTCTAACTATAAATACTTTTGTATAATGAAAATGACTTGAATGGGGTGGGGATAAATTTGATACCTTTTACTCCCGGACTGGAGGTACATTCTTATTGGCATCCTGCATATTTCGGGTTTGATTTAACATGATTACTGACAATGGTTATTTTGAACATCCCTTCATTGGTTTTTGCTTCATTTAAGACCATCTACTAATATCGTACAATACCCTCTTCCCAGGTATCCCGGATACCCCCGGTCCTGGAGTCCCCCGTTCCTACATCCGTGGGGTCTTACAGCGACATCTTCTCATATAAATAAATTAATTGGCGATTCCAGACGGAATAAATTGATTAGAATTTTGGGAAGTTCAAAAAAAAATTCCAGTAGGAAATCAAATCACAAAAATCAACTTTTTCCCCAGGCGGTAGAAATCAATCAGAATATCCAAAAGTTCATAAATTTTCCCAGGTAAAAAATCAAATCGTAAAAACTGATCCTTTGGTGTGTATTGTCAATGCTGTAACAGATATGAGCAAACACAAACCTGAATTAATAAATTCATAGTATTTCAGCAGATGTAGATATGCTATTTAGATTTTTTTGAAGTGACCGCTTCAACTAATTTCCTTAGATCATCAGGATCAAATGACAGATTATTTTTTGTTATGCAGGTGACGTTTTTAAAATCCTTTACATATTCCTTCAGTGATGAATAATTTATTTCTGATATTATAATCACAGGAATATCTGAAACTTCTCTAATCCTTCTCAGTATAAGTATTCCAGAGTACATGCTTGGGATATTATCCACTTTATTATAGAATCTTATTGCAGGCAAATTCATATCTAATAAGATTACATCAAATTCTCTAACAATTAATGAATTATCTGCGATAATATCACCATCAAAAGAAACTTCTGTAGTGTAATTAATACTATTGAAGGCTTCTTTTAAAAAATTGATAAAATATCCAGTGTCTTCTATTATTAATACTTTCACAATACTCTTATATTTTCTTGAATAAAAGTTGTTAACTCGTTATATAATTCGTCTATTTTTTTATAATGATAGTCAACTTGTGACTTATATTGAGGTAAAACAACATTTTCTCTTAAAAGGTTTCTATGAATATCAAGTAATTGCATATGAAGTATCTGAACCTCGGTCTTAAGTTTATGGACATTCTTAAAAATACCAGGTGGTAAGACTGCTCTCTTTTCATATAATAATTCCATTAAGGCATTATTATATGTTTTGAGTTTTTCAATGAATTCCGCAAAATCGTTAACATCCGTTTCTCCTGAGTTTAACAGATAATAAATTTCTTTCACAGCATTTCTTGCCCGATAAACTAATTCATCCATCACCAGGTAAGCATTCAATTGTATATCATATACTTTACCCTTTTGACGTAATTGCTCTTTTACTTCCTCAATTTTCTTTTCAAGGAGTTTTTTATATCCCTGTTTGATGAAAAACTCAAGTAAGCCTACTATGAAGGCTGCGCTCAAAACAGATGTTAAAATGTTTTTCCAATCCATACCTGATTGATATTTATTAATAATTTACTTCTTTACACTGGTACTAAATTAGTGCTTCAATATAATTTCAAAAAATAAACTTAAGATACTGAGAATCAACTTAAAACAATTTCTTTTCCAGAGAAAATTCTTGAAATTGAATTCTACAGAATGAATGATTTTTGGGACTTTAAGTATTCAACCTGCCTTATGTCTATTACGTTATGATCAGAACCCATTAAAATCCAAAATGAACACATTTTTCTCATTATTCCTTTAATAATCAAGCATATATTTTTGTAATCCCAGTCTTGAAGTACCATTTGTTTTTTAAATCAAAATTGAAGAAAAATTCTGTAAAAGAGACACATGGATAAATTGGTATAAAGGCAAAGGCAAAAGTATTAATATAAGTAAAAAAGGCACTTCCGATTGTACAACAAGAATCGGGTATTCTGATTTTAAATCTTCCTTCAAGTTCAACCTTTGTTTGACTAAAATTCTTTATCACCCAGTCTAATTTTTTGTCCATTTTTTTGATATAACCATTACTTGGATTCGTAAAAGCCTTGAGGTCATCATTATACGATTTTGGCTCAAATCCAGGGTTAATGAATTTACACTCAATTAATAGAATAATATTATCTGTAGCAGAGTATCCAAGAAAATCGAAACCACCTACCATTCTACAATTTAATAGACCATTATTGGGTAGAATTTTATCTTTTATCTTATCTCCAACAATGCCTCTTGAAATAAAATTCTGCTTAACCTGTTTTTCAAACCATTTACCTGCATCATTAGAAATTTTATTTACAGATTGGCAAATCATTTTGTTATTCCATTCAGGTGGTAGACTTTTAAAGATGAAGTCATTATCAAGAAAGGTTAGTCTTTCTTTAACCATTTCATTGGACCATGTTAGAAAAGTCCCATCTGATTTCCTTATTTCAAGAAATGGTCTTTTCGCAACACGATACATCTGTTTGAATTTTGTAAAGGTTCTTATATTTTGCCTAAAGTGTTCCTTTTTCAAGATAAGTCCCTCAAAGAAATTGTTGATTTGTTGTACTGTCAAGTTTAATTGAGACGCAATATCCGACAAGAAATGATCTTTTTTAACCAAGGGGATATCATTCTCATCTTCAATTGGTTTTGTGTTCAAAATAATACTTGTTAGCAAAAACATAAATTCATTATAAGAAATACCCATAGTCACAGTAAAAGATTCATTTAAAAATTCACCATGTTTTATCCAATCTTGTTCATATGGTTTACCAATTAGGAATTTCTCCCTTAGTTTTGAGTCTCTTGAAGTCTGTCGAAGGTAACAATTGTGTAGTGCTGAATACCTTCTACTTTCTTTTGTATTAATACTTTCAATGAAGTACTGAGAACCAGATGGATTCACTTTAATTTTGTATGATTCATTTAGGTAAAATATTTCATTACTGATAGTTGAATATTCGATTGCCTTTTCACTTAATAGAAATAACCTGTCATAATCCATTAAAGACTTAGCAAATGGCTGTTGGGGAGTTATTGGAAATTTAAACCTTGAGATCATCTCATCAAGTAGATAAGACAGAGTTCTCCGATAAAGCGGTCCTTTCTTCTTCCAAAGAATACTATCTTCTTTATTAAGTTGATGATTTCTGAATTGATATTCTATCTTGGTTGCTTTATCGAAGTTGAATAAAGTGAAATAAATAAAGAAGGGATCATCAATTAAGTGGATTGTTTTCTTGAATTCTGAATTATAAAAACAGAAGAGGTGTTTTGATATTTCATTGGCTTGATTACCAATATAAGTCCCTGGATTATAATTAGTCCTTAGATGATATTCGATCTCATTTCGTAAATTAATTCTTGAATTTGGGTTCGGAAAGTAGATATCAAGTGAGCCTATAATCCAATTATTGGGAAATATACCGGATTGGTTGATTATTTGAAAGTCCATGTCTTATTTGATACTAAACACTCAATACTCGGTTTCCTGAATTCTAAAGATAAATAAATTCATACAATCAAGGAAGTGTTCACCATTAAAGCGATTGAATAAAATTCATCTGAATTTTTTAAATAAAATTATTTCACCACATTTTAACTTATAGCCATCTCCAATAATATCTGATGCGGTAGAAACAAAGTCAATTATCTGAATTATAATATATCATGAAAATTAAAATGCCCCAAAATTCTAAATCTTGGGGCAATATTTTGAGTTAAGTCCCACTATTTTATTCGTGTCATTGTAAAGGTTTTAAGAAGTTTTCCGTTGACAATCATTTTTTCTACAAACAAATCAGGTGATTTAAATTCCACATCCCACTTAGTTGAAGCATTATCAGGATTAGAAATATCACCATATGAAAGCATTGTAGCCTTGTTGTTAGAAGTAAACCAAGACAAATAAACCGAATTGTCCATACCTTTAATCATTTCACTCATTGAGCATTTGTCAAGTTTCTTATCGTATCCCCAAAGTTGTTTCCCATCTATTACTATCTTCCCTTTTGAGACGTATTTAAAATAACAGTCAAATCCAGTTCCATAAGACTTAACATCCCAAAAACAAGTTGTATCCTTAGCAACTTCACCTTTCCAATTACCTGCAAACTGTTTATGTAACTCGACTTGATTGAGTTCTTTGGATGTTTCTGTATTCTTAACATTTTGTGAGATAAAGGACTCAACTCCATAAATTATTTTCCATGAATTATCCATTTTTTTAAATATAAACAGCATTACGGTAGGGTCTTGAAGAATTGCATGACCATCCTTGTAATTTGTCAATGACTTGCAATGGTTAGAATAAAAGACTGTTGAATTATCAGGAAATGTATATTTTTCATCAACTATAGTAATTTTTTGATTTAACATACTTGCGAAAACAGGTCTGAAAATATCCTCACAATCTTTATAGTTGAATGCATATCCATTGTTGATGTATAGAAAATCAGGCGAATCAAGGAAAGGTTTAAGAGCCATATCAAAATTTACCTCTTCGCATCCTTTAAAAAAAGTGTTTACTACTTCTTTTACTTCTCCTTTTATTTTCTCTTTCTGAGCCTCAGATACAGGTTTATTGTTTGTACTGCATGAAATACAGACAATAAGCATAAGAAAAAAAATTAGTCTTGCTTTCATTTAATTAGGAATTTTTTAATAGATAAAACTAAGATTACTATAAGTCAATTATATGAGTAAAATTATGAAAGACAATAACACCAGTCAAATAAATCTTTTTAGATGACTGTCAATAGGATGAGGGTTTTGGTATCGTTAAGCATTTCTCGCATTTAGAACTTCTATGCTACTCCATTCTCTGTTGATTTTTATCTGCATTATAAATTTGTAAAACACCCCCTCATTAGATACTATAACAGATGTCGCTCTTGTAGGTGGTGGCACATTTCCTCAACCCGGAGAAATTTCGCTGGGACATAACGGGGTATTATTTCTGGATGAACTGCCCGAGTTCAAAAGAACGGTACTGGAAGTCATGAGACAGCCTCTTGAGGACAGGGTAATAACTATTTCCAGGGCAAAATCGACTGTGGATTATCCTGCAAGTTTTATGCTCGTGGCGAGTATGAATCCCTGTCCGTGCGGGTTTCATAATCATCCTGAAAAAGAATGTATGTGTCACTCCCGGAATGGTACAGAAATACCTGAACAGAATATCCGGGCCGCTTCTCGACCGCATTGATATCCATATTGAAGTGGTACCTGTAAATTATGAAAAGCTATCCGGTTCTGTTAAGGCAGAACTTTCATCAGCAGTGCGTGACAGGGTTGTAAGAGCCCGGGCCGTCCAGGCAAAAAGGTTTGAAAATATAAAAGGTGTTTATTCAAACTCGCAGATGTCTTCCTCAATGCAAAGAAGATACTGCCAGCTTGATGAGGCTGGAGGGAAGCTTCTTAAAACAGCCATGGAGATAAGAGGGCTGTCTGCCAGGGCGTATGACAGGATTCTGAAAGTTGCCAGAACAATTGCGGACCTCGGCGATTCGGAAAATATCAATGCGGAACATATTTCCGAAGCAATCAACTACAGGAATCTAGACAGGGAAGGATGGGCAGGTTAGGAATAGGGAATTGATATTATATTATTTTAAATATCAGGTTATCTAATTAGCATTTTCAACCTTATTTTAATTTTCAACCTTAGTAGAAAAACCTTAAAAAAATCATATAAATATAATCGTACAACCTTATTACCTTATTTATAAAGCAATGAAAGTAGAATATAATAATTTGTATACCCATTTTATTTTTACAACGTTTCTCCGTGAGGCATTGATTTTAAATAATAATAGAGAACGAATTGAAAAGTATATAACGGGAATAGTAAATAACAACGGATGTCAATTATACGCTATTTATGCAAATCCGGAACATGTACATTTTCTGGTGTCGCGATCACCAGACATGGATGAAGAGAGATTGGCAGGTATAATTGCAAATAGTTCTGCAAATTTTATCAATAAAAACAAACTCTGTAAATGCATTTTTCAATGGCAAATGTCATGTTCTGCATTTTCAGTTTCAAAAAAAGACGTTGACCAGGTATGTAAGTATATATTGAACCAGCCCGAACATCATAAGAAACAAACATATATGGATGAGTACGATACATACATTAAG
>CAWBLL010000003.1:0-397650 GCA_963789465.1 uncultured Bacteroidales bacterium | reverse complement strand
TTTCACCCCAGCGGTCGAATGTGAGGTTGGTGGTGATTATGGTCGACTTCCTCCCGCAACGCAGCGAGAGATGGTTAAAAAGAAGTTCAGCGCCATCCTTATCGAAGGATATATATCCGAACTCATCGCATATAACCAGGTCGAACTTTTCGAACCTGCCCTCGAGTGTCCTGAGCATCTTTTGTGACCTTGATTCGCGGATCTGAGTAAGCATCCTTGATATAGTCGTAAAATGCACCTTGTATCCTTCATTACAAGCTTTAATGCCTAATGCAGTAGCCAGATGTGATTTTCCTGTTCCCGGGTTCCCAGAGAGGATTATGTTTTGACCAGATTTAATAAAATCAAGCCGCTCGAGCTGTGGAAGCTTTGCCAGCGCATCCGCCGGGAGCTCCTCTCTTTTAAGATCATTCAGGTATTTATACTGTACAAAGCCAGCTTGTCTGATGTGAGCTTTTCTACGGTTATCCTCGCGTTTTGCATGTTCCCGCTGCATAAGCCGAAGCAAAAACGCCTCATATGCCAGACTTTCTGATGCAGCCTCACGTGCCTGTTGCTGATACTCAGAACGGAAGGTGGGTAAATGCAAGACCCTGCTTAGCTGGTCTATCTGCTGATTTATATCTTTGTCTATCATATTGTTAAATTAATTTATGCGGCTCTCTGCCAGCATTGTTATTTCCTGTAACTGTTTATATGAAAGATCCTCTATTTCATCAGGTTTCTTTGATGATGATGGCACTGAAGTTATAGTCTCTGATTGATTACCAAGTAGCGCTATTATCTTATCTGCTGTGACATCACCGGGGCATAACCTGCTTACTTTACTGACTGTATCTTCCAGTTTGTCATGCCGTATATTGCCACTTTTGCAGTAAAGAAGGACATCTATAAATCCTCGGGGCTGGCTTGTAAAATATTGCTGATATATCCTTCGGATCAGCGGAGGTGACTGTTCAAGAGCAACCGATCCGTGTACAGCGCCTGGTTTGCGTGATAATGTGACAAGATAATGATCTATATCAACCTGCCATTGGTAAGTGCCGTAGTTGCGCTCATGTGTATATAAATGCAGATTGTTATGGTATACTTTCAGCCGGTTTGAATAAACTTTTACATCCACTATTCTTCCCACAAGATAATCAGGTACCGAGTAGCGGTTGGTTCCGTAGCTGAAGGTGGCATATTTATCAACTTTCAGGCTCGATATGAGATAACATTCCATCTCACCAGGATATTTCCACAGTTGTGATCTCTCCTCTGTAAGGGCTGCCATCGGACTCTTTCCAGTATAACCGGAAGACAGATTATTTAACTTCTCCACTACTAACATCAGATGATCCTGCGCCTGTTCAAGGCTATCAAATTCATCTCTGTGGCTGAAAGCCTTACGGCGTATGAACTCAACGCTTCTCTCAACATGTCCTTTTTCGTTGCCCCTGCGTACGTTGCAGAACCGCCAGCGGAACTGGAACCATCCTGCAAGGTTTGTAAGGGCTGTGGTGGGATGCTTTTCGTTGCGCCCGGCAAATTCAGCAATGGCTACCCTCATGTTATCGTAAACCATCTCATGGAATACGCCACCCACGTGAGCAAAAAAATCATTATGAGATTCCATGAATGCAAGGGTATCCTGCCGAACATAAAGCCTTGCATAACGGTAATTGCCATAGGACGAAGTGAATACTGCAAGAAAAAACCGGTGTTGGATGCCTCTAATCTTAAGCTTTGTCTCGGCCCAGTCAAACTCACACTCGTCACCCGGAAGATAAGCCTGCCTGATATAAGCTTCACGTTCCGATATCCCAAGATTAGTTATATGATTACATACCGTGGTGTATCCAATCCTGTATCCTTGTGAAAGAAGATATTCATGTATGTCTATTTTACGCTTTATCTGCTTACGTAAGCCTGTTCGCCGCTTAAGCTCATTATCATCAAGCTGCTTGCGGATCAAAGCTGATATATCCTCGGTAAGCTTACGCTTTGTTCTATTTGAAGCATCATAATCCGGCGGTGAGGTACTATAATCCTGAAGAATTTCTTTTGTGCCTTCTTCTTCAGACTTTCCTTTGGCCTTCAGGTAATCTTCCAAATACTTTTTTACCGTTTTGCGGTTTATCTGTAAGTCCCTTGCAATTTTTCGTTCACTGTCACTTTCCCGAAAATACCTTCTCAAGATTTCTTGTTTTGTATCCATCTTTATCATCTGTTTTGTGTTGCTTGTCTTACACAAAGCAACCTGTTAAACATTTAAAGTGGTATACTTTTCAACGAGAAAGTGGTATACTTTTCAATTAATATATACACGCAGCATTGCGAAGAGTTTTTGAGCTATAAAGTAATTGACCTTATATCCAAGCTGGCAGGCAAGATGGCCCAAGGCCGAAGCAATGTAACTTTTACCAACACCAGTAAGCCCGGTAATAAGTATGTTTTCACCATGTTTTAAAGAAGCTACCGTCAGCAAAGCGAAGCAGTTGCGTTTTGTCAAGTCCTCGGGGAGTAAAGAAGTCTATCTCTTCCATTGAAGCACGCATTCGGAACTTTGCATTCTGTAATCTCCGGTTTGCTTTGGAGTTTTCTCTTTCATCCCATTCTGCCTGCAGGATCAAGTTTAATAACTCATCATTACCGATTGAATGAAGGTTTTTCGTAGATATTATTCCTTCATATGCAGCTCTCATTCCCGGAAGTCTCAGATTCTGCATCAAGTTGTTGTATCTCATGTGTCATAGGCTTTTAAAGTTTTAATTGGTTATTTATAATAGTTTGCTCCTCGTATATTCTCATGAACAGGCATTGTGGTTTGCTTTGTCTTAGGACTTATCCTGTCAAGCTTATTACCAATAATTTGTGCGATCACTTTGTAATTATATACCCCGAAGCTTGAAGCTCTCTGACAAGCAGCAATTAACCTGTCTTTTCCAGCTTTTCTTTCGAAGGATAAAATACCAACACAACTTCGGTATGTCTGCTCAGGATATGATTTATTGTCAAGTACTTTTCGTATGTAAGACTCAACATCAGTATGAATGTGTCCGGCCCATTCAATGAACTTTCCAGGGTTCCATTCACTAACAAACTGGTGGGTTGAGGGAAGATGTTCTTTTACAGTTGTGTACTTGTAGGGAACACGGTCACGCAGATGATAGGCTATCCTTTCTCCACGTAGGTAGATGGCAACATATGTGGCAGTATATACCAACTTTACTTTCTGCCCGATATAGTGGTATGGCACACTATAATAATGTCTGTCGCGGTGAAGTTGAACATAGCAGTTTTTCATAACCTTGACCTGAAGATATTCCTTCAGTTCCCAATAATCATGTGGAAGCGGATGAAGATGTTGTTTTTCTTCGGTTTCAAAAAGTATGTTGCGACTCTCTTTTCTCCCCTGAAGTGGTTGATCATTATGAGATTCAAGCCTATTCGAGGATAGCATCGTTAAGATTATCAAGGTTTGTAAATACCTGGTTTCGAAGCGGTGCATAAATCCGGGTATAAATAATCTGCACCATCCTCTCAACCCATGCCTTATCCCTTGGCTTGAGACTTCTCGCAGGAAGGATCGCCATACCATAATGGTTACCTAGATCAAGGAGATCTCTGTTTATCTCTGCTTCATACGGATTAGCCTTATCCACCGCAGACTTAAGATTATCCGGAACAAGAACTCTTGGAACGCCTCCAAATAATTTAACGCTCTTACAATACAGGATAAAAAGTCTTCTTTACGCTGGCTCTCACATGCTCTTACATATGTTCTGCCGCTATAACCCAAAACAGCAACGAAGACTTCCACCTCCTTTATCTCACCAGTGTATGGATCAGCTATGGACATCTTAGATCCTGCAAAATCGATATACAGCTTATCCCCGGGCTGCTGCTCAATATGAAGTGATACATCCTTGCGATCAAGATATTGCTTTAAATACTCACAGAACTGGCTGTAGCTGTATCCCCCAGGATATCTACCACGATACTCTGCCCATAATATCTGACGGGTTACACCCTTGCGTGGAAGCTCGCTCTGGCAATAGGGTAAAAAATCGTGCAGATCTTCTCTGCGGGATTCATCAGACTGATCTCCTTCAATACCCTCGTGAACTATCAAGATAACTCTTGACAGTGTTCTTTGATAAACCCAGTTCACGCGCTATAGTCTTCTTGCCATATCCAAGACTCTGTAAAATGCTGATCTGTTTTTTAACTTCCATTTCTATTGTCCTTCTTGCCATCGCATATTTTTTTCCAACAAAGAAAAAAACTCAACGATCAAGGGGGGTCAATTTGCCGGAATGTCAGTCAACAAGTTTTCCACAGAGGGGTCAAAATGCCGGAATGTCAGCTAAAATAACCAATTCCTGGGGGGTCAATTGTCCGGAATGGGGGGTCAATTAAATCGGAACAGGGGGTCAATTAATTTCGGAATATACACATAAAACATTTTTAACAAAAAGGGCTGTTTTTATAGCATTAAATTAGGATTCTGTTAGAAAAAATGAAAGGCAACTATTATAAGTTCAAATAATTGCCTTCATTGCTTTCTGTTAGTGGGGTGGAAGATGGGGCTCGAACCCACGACCTTCGGAACCACAATCCGACGTTCTAACCGACTGAACTACATCCACCGTTTATGGAGTGCAAAATAAGGTCAAAAATTCTATTTCACAAAATAATAATTTTATTTTCTCAAGCTCTCGTCAATTAGTATCTTTGAAAGATTCTGTAAGTAAAGAAAAGTGCTGCACAATTTAATAATGTCTTTGTAAGTTATCGTATTGTATTTTTAAAGTTTTAGGCCTGGTTGAAGCAAATTAAACTAATAGACAATATTTCAGGAATGCAGCTTTTTCAGCTGATGAAGCCGGTGGTATTCCTTATCATCAGCATAGTCTTCACGAAAAGCAGTCTTACGCGTGCCGATATAGGGCAGTGGGAAATGTTTATGTTCATAGGAGGATTAATGACCTTCTTCTGGGTAACCGGCATAATCCAGTCACTGCTTCCGCTTTATCACAGAAACAGAACCTATCGTAAGCTGGGCGATAACGGCACTACCAAATCACCTGAAATTTTTAATGCATTTCTGCTGCTCTGTTTTTTCAGTCTGCTCTTCTTTATCCTGGGCCATTCGATCAAGAATCACTTTTCTGTTTTCCATTTCTCCGGGAATGTCCCTTTCATAAATCTTCTTCTGCTCTATATTCTTCTCAGTAGTCCGGTGTGCCTGATTGAATATATTTATCTTCTCAACAACAGGTCATACAGGATTTTTCAGTACGGTTTGATAACCTTTACAGTACAGATGGTCCTGATTATTACACCGATCATCCTCGGCAAGGATATAATCTGGTCGATCTGGGGTTTGCTGGCTGTTACCGGCGTGAGATGGATATGGCTGATTATATTGCTCAGGAGGTATTCTGAAATGAGGATCTCAATTGATTTCATGAAGGAACACCTCTATCTGGGAACCCCTTTGATACTGACCTCCCTGATAAGCGGTTCCGCCCAGTATACTGATGGAGTGATAATTTCGGCAGTTTACAGGGACCCTGCGATGTTTGCCTGGTTCAGGTATGGCGCCAAGGAGTTTCCACTTGTCCTGATGCTCGCAAACGGACTTAGTAATGCAATGCTGCCTGAATTTTCAACCCGGGAAAGGATGAGGGAATCGCTTGCCAAAATCAGGGTTAAATCAAAACGTCTTATGCATTTTTTATTTCCCATGGCTATTGTGGTTATGCTCGGGTCAAGATGGATTTATCCGAGAATGTTTAACCCCGGGTTTCAGAAAAGTGCCGATATTTTTCTGATCTATTCATTGCTTATTGTCCCGAGATTGGTTTTTCCCCAGACAATAATTGTAGGAAGGAAGAAAACACATATAAGCCTTATTTCAGCCATACTCGAACTGGCCTTCAACATACCTTTAAGCCTGTTGATGATCAAATGGGGGTACGGACTTGTCGGGGTAGCCCTTTCAACCTTCATTGTATATACGATAGGTAAGGTCTTCCTGATCTCTTACCTTTGGCTAAAAATGAATATCAAGCCTTCTGAATATATACCAGTAAGAGTTTACTTGCTTTATACCCTGCTTATTGGAATTGTTTTTGTGCTGATTGACCACAGGATTATAGATATACACTAGGCATCAGGCGTCAGGCATCAGGCATCAGGCGTCAGGCATCAGGCATCGGGATTATTTTTAAAAATCTGAGTATATTTGCGTGTTATATAAGGGATTCCACTATCATTTGGTATCTTATACGCTGAAATTCAGATATTTATTATCATGCAGATAACCGAAGTCGTTACAGGGACGGATAAAGAAACGTTTATAAATTTTCCTAAAATACTTTACAGGGATGATCCTTTCTGGGTATGCCCGCTCGACAATGTTATTGAGTCCGTTTTCGATTCGCGCTCAAATCAGGCCTTCAGTCAAGGTATTGCCATACGCTGGATTCTCACGGATTCCAGTGGCACTACAATAGGAAGGGTAGCAGCTTTTATCGATGGGGTACGATCCTCTGCCAACAGACAGCCTACAGGTGGAATGGGATTCTTCGAAGTAGTTGAAAACAAGGATGCAGCATTCCTTCTGTTTGATACTGCCAGGCACTGGCTGGAAGGCAGAGGGATGGAAGCCATCGATGCACCAGTAAATTTTGGTGAAAATGATAACAACTGGGGTCTGCTTGTTGAGGGTTTCATGCAACAGGGTTTTGGAATGCCCTATAATAAGAAATACTACAGGGACTACTTTGAAGAATATGGCTTCAGGAAATATTTTGAACAATATTCTTACCACAGGGAAATAAGAGGCGAAAATAATGAGATCACAGAGTTTCCTGAAAGGATGATGAAAATTGCTGAATGGCTCGCCAAAAGGCCAGGTTATTCATTTCATCATTTTGAGATCGGTAACAAGGGTAAGTATATTCATGACATAGTTGATATTTATAATTCTACATGGTCGGTCTTTAAGGAGGATTTTACTCCTCTTGATCCCCGGTTTCTGCTGAATTCGTTTAATAAGGCAAAATCTTTTCTTGATGAAGAGCTCATCTGGTTTGCCTATTTTAATGATAAGCCTGTGGCATTTTTCATCCTTTTTCCAGATTTGAACCAGATACTCAGGCATCTGAATGGCAAATTGACTCCCTGGAACAAGCTTCGCTTTGTTTATTACAGGATGACTCATGAAATGACAAGACTGAGGGCTGTGGTTGGAGGAGTGCATCCTTCTTACCAGAACAGCGGTGTTGAATCGGCTATCTTCTATCATCTCTATCGTGTATTTGAGAAGAAGCCATGGCTAAAGGAACTTGAACTTTCCTGGGTAGGTGATTTCAATCCGAAAATGATCGCCATTTATGAAGCACTTGGTGCCAGGAAGGCCAAGGTGCATTTCACTTACCGGTTTCTCATGAATAAAGATCTCCCGTTTATTACATATAAGCAGGAAATGGAGGAGGACCGGAAAAAATGAGCCCTGAAAATGGTCCTGAAATATTAATTGTATAATTCATTTTGTATTTTGAATAATGTTAATTAATTTTGCAGTCCCTAATTCAGAGGATTGTTTTTTAATAAATAGATACAAAAAAGTATAGTGCAATGAAAAATGGAATTCATCCGGGCAATTACAGGTTTGTGGTATTTCAGGATATGTCAAATGGTTACTCATTCATGAGCAAGTCTACAGCGCCATCACGCGATACAATTAAATGGGAAGATGGAAATGAATATCCACTTATCAAGATTGAGATTTCCAATACATCTCATCCTTTCTATACCGGCAAAATGAAACTTGTAGATACAGCAGGAAGGGTTGATAAGTTCATGAACCGTTATAAGGATCGCGTCGTCAAGAAGAAATAACTGTTTCAGAGATATAAGCTTTGAAGAGACGCCTGATTTGGGCGTCTCTTCTGTTTTTAATTTGGGGCGTCTCTTTTGTCTTCCAAACACTATGGCACAATCATTGCAATACTCCACTGCAGCTAAAATGTTAAAATATTATGTAATTTTGACATAATGGCAGCTAAAGAACAATGAAGAATTAGTGAGAGACCCACTGCAGGTGGGTCAATGGAAATGTAAACAAAACAAAAGAGTAAAGGAAGTAAAAAAATGGATAAGAAATTCAGGAAAGCGGTCAGCGAGATATTTCTACCCGATATACTTGACGGAGATGGAGATATAGTGCCAATAATCGCTGACGGCGATGATGGTGACCTTGAGGATGTTGAGGTTCCTGAGACAATTCCGATACTGTCGCTCAGGAATACTGTGCTGTTTCCTGGAGTGGTTCTTCCGATATCGATCGGACGCCCGAAATCAATTCAGCTGATAAAGGATGCTTACCGCAATGACAAAATAGTAGGTACTGTTGCTCAGATTGATCCTGATATAGAAAACCCGGACTTCAAGGATCTTCACAAAATTGGGACTATTGGACAGATAGTCAAGCTGCTTGAAATGCCGGACGGCTCTACTACAGCTATAATCCAGGGAAGGAAAAGAATGGTGCTGAACCAGCTGGTCTCGGAAGATCCCTATTTTATTGCCAGTGTTACCCCAATACCTGAAATGAAACCCGAACTTCTCAGTAAGGATTTTGATGCTATTGTTGGCTCCCTGAAGGATCTGTCTCTTAAAATAATAAAGATCAATCCGAATATAAGTCCGGAAGCCTCTTTTGCCATCAAGAATATTGAGAACAATACCTATCTTATCAACTTCATTTGTTCCAATACTGACATTAAGGTTCAGGATAAGCAGAAGCTGCTGGAGATCAATAATCTTCGCGACAGGGGATTCATGCTTCTCGAGTTTCTCGTACAGGAGATTCAGGTACTCGAACTTAAAAATGAATTGCAGTCGAAGGTTAAGAGCGATCTCGATCAGCAACAGCGTGAATTTCTCCTTCATCAGCAGATGAAGACCATACAGAATGAGCTTGGCGGCAACCCGGTTGAAAAAGAGATCGAGGAGTATCGCAAAAGGGGATCTGCCATGAAATGGAATGAAGATGTCAGGAAAGTCTTTGAAAAAGAGCTGGATAAGCTTCACCGGCTCAATCCGGCTGCTGCCGAGTATTCTGTTCAGGTAAATTATATCCAGACATTGCTCGATCTGCCATGGAACTCTTACACCAAAGATAATCTGGATCTCAAAAATGCGCGCCGTGTGCTCGACTTTGATCATTTTGGACTGGAGGAGGTTAAGGAACGAATTCTTGAGCATCTTGCAGTTTTGAAGCTCAAGGGCGACCTTAAATCACCTATTCTCTGTCTATACGGTCCTCCGGGAGTAGGAAAAACTTCACTTGGCAGATCGGTGGCCAAAGCTCTTGACAGAAAGTATGTCAGAATGTCACTAGGAGGTCTGCACGATGAGGCAGAGATCAGAGGCCATAGAAAAACATACATCGGTGCAATGCCGGGCAGGATAATCCAGAATATAAAAAGAGCAGGATCATCGAATCCTGTATTCATCCTTGATGAGATAGACAAGGTAGGCAATGATTTCAGGGGCGACCCATCCTCCGCTTTGCTTGAAGTTCTGGATCCAGAGCAGAACAGCACATTTTTTGACAATTTTCTCGAGATGGAGTACGATCTGTCAAAAGTACTGTTCATTGCCACTGCCAACAACCTTGCCACTATAAGTCCGGCTCTGCGCGACCGTATGGAGATGATCGAAATAACAGGCTATCTCGTGGAGGAGAAACTGGAAATAGCAAAACGTCATCTTCTGCCCAAACAGCTGGAGAACCATGGTGTCGGAAAAGATAAACTCAACATCGACAAAAAGGCAATGGAATTAATAATTGAAAAATATACCAGGGAATCAGGAGTCAGGGAACTCGACAAGAAGCTTGCTAAAATAGTACGAGTAACTGCAAAAAAGATCGCTTCCGAAACAAAGTATGATCCGAATCTCTCCTTTGAGACTCTTGTCGAAATGCTGGGGCCTCCAAAATTTACGAGAGACATTTATTCCGGCAACGAGCAGGCAGGAGTCGTTACCGGTCTGGCATGGACTGCTGCAGGCGGTGAGATCCTTTTCGTTGAAACAAGCCTGAGCAGAGGTTCCGGTAAACTGACTCTTACAGGAAATCTTGGAGAGGTCATGAAAGAATCTGCAATTATAGCGCTCGAATATCTCAAATCGAATGCTGAGATGCTGAGTCTGCCTGATAATTTCTCTGAGAAATGGAATATTCACATTCATGTCCCGGAAGGAGCTATCCCAAAAGATGGTCCGTCGGCCGGGATTACGATGGCAACTTCAATAGCATCGGCGTTTACCCAGAGGAAGGTGAAGAAATACCTGGCAATGACAGGCGAGATTACCCTTAGGGGAAAAGTCCTTCCGGTAGGCGGAATAAAGGAAAAAATCCTGGCTGCTAAACGGGCAAGCATTAAGGAAATTATTGTGTCGGAGGATAACAGAAAGGACGTTGAGAACATTAATGAAATATATATCAGGGGATTAAAATTCCATTATGTGGATACAATTATGGGCGTTCTTGAACTGGCATTACTGAAGCAGAAAGTCAGCAATCCCAAAAAAATATCTTTTGAATGAAGAAAATCGCAGTTTTTCCCGGATCGTTCGATCCCTTCACCATTGGCCATGAAGCTATTGTTAAAAGGGCATTGAGCTTGTTTGATGAGATCATTATTGCCATAGGAGCCAACGCCCTGAAGAAAAATTTTTACTCTCTTGCCACCCGAAAGGAGATGATTGGGAAGGTTTTCCGGGAAGAGTCACGGATAAGGATTGATCATTATGAAGGACTGACCGTTGATTACTGTGCAAGGAATAATGCCGGTTATCTTATCCGCGGGCTGAGAACTGCAGCCGATTTTGAATTTGAAAGAGCCATAGCACAGGTGAACAGGGTGCTGGCTCCGGATATTGAATCGGTATTCCTTCTTACCGTACCGGAGCATAGTCACATAAATTCATCTATTGTACGCGATATTATAAGAAGGGGTGGTGATGCCTCACGGTTCGTTCCTTCATCCGTCAGACTAAGTGATTACAGGGGAGAGGATTAGATCTCAGCTGAGAACGTTAGAGTTGATCAGATCCATTAATGACAGCCAGGCACTTTTCTTTATGGTGTTAAGCTCATCGGGTAAAAGCCATATTACGTTTGTTATACCTTCTTCCGACTGTGGTTCAGTAATCATTTCACCTGCATAACTCATCAGGTACCAATGGGTCTTTTTAAGATATGATATCCCTTCCCAGCTGTACGTGTGATAGCTCGGTGTCATGGCTTTTAGAATAGTATGTCCTGACAGGCCGCACTCCTCGCTAACTTCTCTGAGGGCACATACATCCGGCTCCTCGCCCGGTTCGATATGGCCTTTAGGCAGATCGAGTTTCCCTTTCTTTTCAATGAAGAGATATCTGCCTGATGTGTGTCGTACCAGCCCTCCGGCAGCACCTACCTCAGTAAAATAGATCCTGAAGATCTTCCATAAGTGCATAATATCGGTGTCGTAGATATTAATGGAGGGAATGGTTTTGTCTTCCTGAAAATCAGCTATCAAATCATAAAGATCATCAGTTGCGTTGAATTTATGGAATAAGCCGTATTTTTGTAACCTGTCGGGTTCAGAGCTTAGGACAATAAATCTGTTTTCAAAATGAACTTTATACATACTCTATGGAAGATTATTCAAAAAAGACTGCTGAATATCTATTGCAAATTAAAGCAATTAAATTACAACCGTCAAATCCTTTTACCTGGGCCTCCGGATGGAAATCACCAATATACTGTGATAATCGCAAAATACTTTCTTTTCCCGAAGTCAGATCCTTCATCCGTGATTCATTTACCAGCCTGATCAATAACCTTTATCCTGAAACTGAAATAATTGCCGCAGTAGCCACAGGGGCAATTGCTCATGGAGCTCTTACAGCTGACAAAATGGGACTCCCGTTTATCTATGTCAGGGCAGGTGCAAAGGAACATGGGCTTGGCAACCAGATTGAGGGATATTATGAGAAGGGTCAGAAAGTGGTTGTAATTGAAGATCTCATATCCACAGGCGGCAGTAGTCTCAATGCGGTGCGGGCCCTGAAGGATGCCGGATGCGATGTTCTTGGTATGGTAGCAATATTTACATATGAGTTCAGGAAAGCATCAGATGAATTTAAGGCTGAAAATTGCATCCTGCATACGCTATCGCGTTATTCAGCACTTGTTGATACAGCCCTGGGGACCGGGTATATTGGCAATGATGAAATAGAGACCCTGAAGAACTGGAGAATAGATCCGTCGGTCTGGGGAAGGTAATTTCGAATGTCCGGCAATCAATAAAACAGAAACAGGTTTAAATGGAAAATAAATCACAATATGAGAGCAGATCCGGCAGTTTGTCGTGTACATCAAGGGAAGTCTTTGATTTTGTGACTGATATCAGGAACTTCAAACAGTTTATTCCTGATGGCAAAATAAACAACTGGAAGTCCGATAAGGATACATGCAGTTTCAATGTTGCAATGGTGGGAAATATAAACGTCAGGCTTGCCGGTAAAGAGCCTTACAGCAGGGTTGTTTTCAAGGGGGATGCCCTTAAGGAAAATGACTTTTCATTGGTACTGAATATCAGCGAGGGCACCGAATACATGGCTGATGTAAAAGTCTTGCTGGAAGCAGAATTAAATCCGATGCTAAAGATGGTGGCAAACAAGCCTATTATCCAGTTTCTTGATATTCTTATAAGGGAGATGGAAAACTTCAGGGAATGGAACAACACAGCGGATTAGATCCCGAATGTCAGATCTTATAAACTTCATTAAGGCAGAGTGCCGGCGAATTATCTCAGGCTTCAGATTATGAAGTCTACTTCCTTGAAAGAATATTCATTCCGGGAGCCATCCTCCCTTCCGACAGTTAATATGCCGGTATTACTGACGTTCAGAATGCGGCCTGTGAAGAGGCCGTGCTTGTCACGGAATTTGCTCCATGTATTATATCTGAAGAGCCTTGAGAGGTAATCGTGTCTTATGAGGTCATAATCTCCTGCAATCAGATCCTTATACCGTTTATCGAGTGAGGTGGTAAGCTGAGTCAGGCACTCATTCAGATCATGTTGCTTTCCTGTCAGCTTTGTCAATGAAACAGGATTTGGAGCATCGCTCAGAAAATTTACCTGGTTTATATTTATGCCAATTCCTGCAATTGTATGTTCAATTTGATCTCCAATAATTGAGTTTTCAATCAGGATACCTGCTATTTTGTCATTTGCCGCATAAATGTCATTCGGCCATTTAATAGAAAATGTACCGGCATGAAGTTCAAGAAAATCACATATTCCCAGAGAAAAGGACATAGATAGCAGGAACTGGTCTGCTGGACTGATCATTGAAGGATACAATACTATGCTGATTAGCAAATTCTTATTCTCTTCACTCTCCCATATGTTATCCGCATGCCCGCGGCCGGCTGACTGAAAATTTGTATGAATAACCGTTCCTTCGGGCACATTATTTTCCCTGATAAGGGCTGCCGCCCGGGTGTTTGTGGATGGCAGATTTTTATAGAACAAAAGGTTTGAACCTATAATCATGATTGTCAGATATATGAGATATTATATTCCATTTTCTTTTCTGGTTCGGCATCTTGTATCAAAATTGGCACTGTAATTGCAAAACAGATTTACGTTAACAAAAGTACAGATAAAAGTGGTACTTTTGTTACTTAATATCAAACTGATAACATTGATGAAGGAAAAATCTGACGGAGCTGAAATTCTTTTGAGTAGTATAGCAGAGGGAATATTTGAAAAGAGAGGAATGAATGTTCTGCGAATTGATTTAAGAAAGCTTGAAAACAGAATAACGGATTATTTTGTTATTTGTCATGCCTCTTCCACCACACAGGTGAGCGCACTCTGCGATTCGGTGGAAGATCTTGTCATAACCCGGGTTGGCGAGAAACCCATGCATGTGGAGGGGCTTGATAATTGTTACTGGGTGCTTTTGGATTATGGCACGGTAATAGTGCATATTTTTCTTGAGGAGTACAGGAATTTTTACAGTCTTGAATCACTTTGGGGAGATGCAGTTATTGCAGCCATGGAAGATAAAATAAAGTAAGTTAAATTTTTATGACAGAGAACGACGCAAATAATCAGGGAGCTGAAAAAAAACCTGATAAAAATACCAAACCACGTTTTAATACCAACTGGATTTTTGCAATCCTTGCACTTTCTGTTATCCTGTTTCAGCTGCTTTACGGAGGAAAGTCAGTAGAAAAGGCAACAACCGGAGATATAAAGGAGATGATCGCCAAGCACGATATAGAAAAAATTGTAGTTGTAAATAAGGAGCAGGCTGAGATATATCTTAAGAAAGAGGCATTAGAATCAGGCAGGTATCCAAAACTTCCGAAACCGGGAACCGGCTTCGGATATTCGGAGCCCAAGCCCAATTATATATATAATATCGGCGATATAAGCAATTTTGAGCCATTTCTGATGGATGCACAGAAGACTGCCGGCTATTCGGAAAAGGATCTTATTTATCCTGATTATGTAACACGGAAGAATTATTTTATGGATATTATATCCTGGCTGCTTTTCCCGGCACTTCTTATAGTACTTTGGCTTTTCCTTATGAAAAGGATGTCAGGCGGGGGAGCAGGGGGAGCGGGCGGCATCTTTAATGTTGGCAAGTCCCGTGCCCAGATTTTTGATAAGGATACAAATGTCAAGCTGAATTTCAACGATGTGGCCGGACTGGAAGAGGCAAAGACAGAGGTTATGGAAATTGTTGATTTTCTAAAAAATCCTAAAAAATACACCCAGCTTGGAGGGAAGATTCCTAAAGGAGCTCTTCTGATAGGCCCTCCTGGAACGGGTAAGACAATGCTTGCAAAGGCTGTTGCAGGGGAAGCCAATGTGCCTTTCTTTTCAATCTCAGGATCAGACTTTGTTGAAATGTTTGTAGGTGTGGGCGCCTCAAGGGTCCGTGACCTGTTCAAACAAGCAAAGGAAAAAGCTCCCTGTATTGTCTTTATTGATGAGATCGATGCGGTAGGCCGGGCCAGGGGGAGAAATGTGAATTTCGGATCTAACGATGAGAGAGAGAATACCCTTAATCAGCTTCTCACAGAAATGGACGGTTTCGGTACCAATATGGGTGTAATAATTCTTGCAGCCACAAACAGGGCTGATATACTTGACAGGGCGCTAATGAGAGCCGGACGATTTGACAGGCAGATACATGTCGAGCTGCCTGATCTGAATGAAAGGGAAGCAATTTTTAAAGTACACCTCAGGCCAATAAAACTGATAAAAGATTTTGATGTCGGATTCATGGCAAAGCAAACACCAGGCTTTTCAGGTGCGGATATTGCAAATGTCTGCAATGAAGCCGCCCTGGTTGCAGCAAGAAAAAACAAAAAAGTCGTGGAGAAGCAGGATTTTCTGGACGCGGTAGACCGGATCGTCGGTGGATTGGAAAGGAAAACAAAAATTATTTCCGCAGTAGAGAAGAAGACCATTGCCTATCATGAAGCAGGACATGCTACCGTGAGCTGGCTCCTGGAATATGCCAGTCCTTTGCTCAAGGTGACTATAATTCCTCGCGGAAGGGCACTGGGTGCTGCATGGTATCTTCCGGAGGAGAGACAACTTACCACAAGGGAACAGATCCTCGACGAGATGGCATATGCTCTGGGAGGCAGGGCTTCCGAGGAGCTGATCTTTGGAAAGATTTCGACGGGCGCTCTAAGCGATCTGGAAAAGATAACCAAGCAGGCTTATGCCATGGTTGCCTTCTTCGGGATGAGCGAAAAAGTGGGAAATATAAGTTTCTATGATTCAAGCGGCCAGTCTGATTATGGATTCACAAAACCCTACAGTGAAAAAACTGCCGAACTGATTGACCAGGAGGTGAACATTATAATCGCCGAATCGTATATCAGAGCGAAGGAAGTTCTGAAAAATAATATGAAGGGACTGACCGAGCTTGCAGAACTGCTCCTGGAAAAGGAAGTTATTTTCGGGGAAGACCTTGAGAGGATATTTGGAAAGCGGCAAGGCGATAACCTGAGAGAACTCAAGGAAGCTGAAGCCAGGACAAGGTCAAAGCCTGTTAAGGAAGTCGTTGAAGCAACGACACAGAGCAGAAAAAAGAAGAAATCGGAAAAGGACACGGCAGAAATTGTAATTAACGGCGCCGATGAGTCTGCCCGGGTTGAAAAGGCAAAGGGATTAAATAAAACAGAAAAGAAGGCAAAATCGAAAGGTTAAGGTTTGTTTAAGTTTAATAGCAATCAGTATTGAATAATTTTTTCAGACGTACACTGACCGGAGCCTGGATTGTAATTTTTGTTCTGGGAGGATTTTGGCTTCACCCCATTTCCTTTTTGATCACAGGCTTGATCCTGCTCGCAGGAACACAATATGAATATTACAACATTATACGCAATGCAGGAATGCATCCCCGGATCATAGCCGGATTACTGACCGGGATCTCGATATATCTTATTGCCGCACTTGTTGCTGCAGGAGTGATCCCGCTCAGCTCCTTCCTGATAATTATTCCGTTTATCAGCGTAATAATGATCATGGAACTTTACAGGGTACAGGATAAGCCATTCGATTCCCTCGCACATACATTTTTTCCTCTCTTTTATACCGTATTGCCTTTTTCTCTCTTTCCTTTTTCAGCATTCCACCATACTGGTCTGAATTCTCTCATCTCACACGGTGATATTATTTTCTCTCCCGGAATCCTGGTAGGGTTTTTTCTGCTTATCTGGGCTAACGACACAGGTGCATATCTTGCCGGCATCTCTTTCGGCAGGCACCGTTTGATGGAAAGGATATCTCCCAGGAAGACATGGGAGGGATTTTTCGGAGGCCTGATAATTGCTGCTCTGGTAGCCTGGCTGCTGGCTGGCTGGCTGGGAGCAGTGAATACCCCCAGATGGATAGTCATTTCAGTAATTATCTCGGTAACAGGAACGTACGGCGATCTTATTGAGTCGATGCTGAAACGCAGCGCAGGGGTTAAAGACTCGGGGAACATAATGCCCGGACATGGTGGATTCCTCGACCGTTTCGACAGTACTATAATATCTTTCCCAATGGTATATCTTTTTATATCTCTTTTTGGATGATTCACTGGACTTGATTAGTTTTGTGCAAATTTAATTCTAATGAGTATTCATAAAGAAGGATATAAAATTCTGGTATTCGGTTTTATCGCTCTGCTGGTTCTTAATCTTATAGTAAACATCATCTGGGCCGATCTTGGACTTTTGAGATGGGCAATTATAATATGCTCATTGATGCTGTACATCTTTCTGCTCTTTTTCTTCCGCTGGCCTCCACGGCACCTTGAACCTGATCACGGATTGATATATGCACCCGCCGACGGCAAGATAGTGGTGATTGAAGACACTTTCGAAAAAGAATATTTTAATGATACCCGCCTGCAGATCTCAATTTTTATGTCACCCTTTAATGTTCATAGTAACAGATACCCTGTTTCGGGACGCATAAAATACGTCAGGTATCATCCCGGGAATTATATGGTTGCATGGCATCCTAAATCATCGGAACTTAATGAAAGAAGTACTATTGTCATCGAAACACCCGATGGGACAGAGATCCTGATAAGACAGATTGCAGGAGCTGTCGCCAGGAGGATAGTAACATATGCAAAGGAAAACCAGCAGGTTCTCCAGGGAGATGAACTCGGCTTCATAAAATTCGGATCGAGAGTGGATGTCTTCCTGCCGGTCGGAACCGAGATAGAAGTGCCTATTCTTCAACAGGTTAAGGCAAACAAGAGCATTATTGCCAAAATCTGAAAAAATTAGCTGTAAGACATGAAATCAGATACAAGAATAATTGAATTAACAGAGAGTGTTAAGTGGATCGGAGTGCTCGATTATGACATAAGGACCTTTGATATTGTTATGCATACACAGTCCGGAACAACCTATAACTCCTATTTTGTGAATGCTGAAAAGAAAGCAATAATTGATATCGCCAAGGAGAAATTCAGTGAGAGCTATTTAAAAAAGCTGAGGAATGTAACTGATCCCTCTGAAATTGATTACATCATCGTCAATCATACGGAACCAGATCATTCCGGGAGTCTGAGGCTGCTTCTTGATCTGGCTCCTTCCGCAACAGTTGTAGGAAGCGGAAATGCAATCAGATATCTTGAGGATATTGTGAATGTTCCGTTTAAGTCACTGGTAGTAAAGCATGGTGATAAGCTGGATCTTGGGAACAGGACACTTAGCTTTATTTCTGCCCCGAACCTGCACTGGCCTGATTCAATATACACGCTTCTTGAAGAGGAAAAGGTATTGTTTACCTGCGATTCTTTCGGAGCTCATTATTGTTCGGAAGAGATGTTCAGTGATTTTTCAGAGGAATATACCGAGGCATTCAAATACTACTTTGATGTTATTATGAGGCCATTCAGCAGGTTTATGATCAGGGCTATTGACCTGATCAGACCTCTGGATATTGAGCTGATATGTCCGGGACATGGACCGGTTCACCGCGAAACCCTTAAAAAGGCGATCGACCTATCGGAAAAATATGCTTCTGACTATCTCGGACTGGTTATCGGGCGCTCCCCGAAGAATATACTTATAGCTTATGTATCTGCTTATGGATATACCCGTGAAGCTGCCGGATTTATTGCTGAAGGTATCCGTGAGACTGAGAATCTGAATACCGAGATGCTGGATATTGAGGAAATTTCACTGGAAGACCTTGAATACAAAATTATCACAGCTGATGGAATAATCGTTGGCTCACCAACCATTAACCAGAATACCCTGCTCCCTGTCTACAAGCTATTTTCGCTTATCAATCCCATTCGCGACAAAGGTAAACTTGGCGGAGCCTATGGTTCCTATGGCTGGAGTGGTGAATCACCGCGGATAATACTGGAAAACCTGCGCCTTCTGAAGCTTAAGGTATTCGAGGATGTGGCACAATTCAAATTTTCTCCTGCCGGAGAGAAGGTTGAATTTCTAAAAGATTTCGGACGGCGTTATGCCCTGAAATTTAAAGAGGAATGTGGCACATAAAAAGTTGAGACGCAAACTTTTGCGTCTCAACAATTAATTCATTTCACACTGCATTCCCTATTATGAAATACTGATCTGTCTTGCCTTCCTTGATTTATCTTCTTCCATTTTTGGTAAACCTACCTTAAGTACTCCATCCTGGTAATTGGCTTCAATCTTATCCCTGTTTACATTTTCAGGAATGTAGAAGCTTCTCTGGAAGGATGAATAGCTGAATTCTTTTTTTCTGTATCCGTTCTTGCTCTCATCGGTTTCCTGCTTTGATTCGGAAGAGATGGTCAGTACATCCTCATTGATGTCTATCTTAAGATCTTTCTTATCCATTCCGGGAACAGCAAGCTCCAGGCTGAATTCATTTTCATCTTCCCTTATATTTACTGCCGGAACTGACCAGCTTTTGTTCTGATGTACGGGGAAGAGATCGTTGGATAAAAGATCAGACAGATAAAAGGGGCTGAAACTTCTTCTTGCAATTGTTGGTAACATGATTTTTTCCTCCTATTATTTAAGTTTAACATTTATTTGCTACATCCTTGTATTTTCAAACTCTGTTCCAATTATACAAACATGACATAATGGCGCTATATTCAATAAAATAAAGACAATATGACAGGTGATTGAATTTTAAAATGTTATCTGACCTGATTTTCACCAGGGCTATTTCCGGAGGATTCTACAGGAGTTATACGGGTGAATCGGAAAATAAAATATCGCAGGTTGATATTGGCTCTCTGCATTGTATAGGGAATTAAAAAAATTTGGAGTAGGTTTGCATAGAGAAATGTTAAATCGATGAATGCTACTTTAAGGAACATTCTTATCTTTCTCGGGATACTGCTGCTTCTTTTCCTGGTCTGGTATTTCCGAAGTATAGTGGTGTACATCCTTGTATCGGGGGTTTTTTCAATAATGGGTCGGCCCCTGGTGGATCTTTTTTGCCGCATTCATTTCAGGAGATGGTCGTTACCGAGATCTTTGGGAGCATTGCTCACTCTGTTAATAATTTGGGGGCTGATCATTTTGTTTTTCTCTGTTTTTATACCCCTGGTGACCACACAGCTTAATTATTTATCGACGATCGACAGTGAAAACATTGTTACGCTCATTGAAGGTCCGATAAAAAAAGTTGAAAGCATCATCAGGTTCTTTAACAAGGATATAACTGATCAGTTATCGATTCAGGACTATATTGCTGCAAAGGTCGCAGGCGTTTTGAACATTAACATGATCCAGAATTTTCTCGGCTCGATAATGAGCACTCTTGGAAATCTTATAGTAGCAATTTTCTCGATCACATTCATCACATTTTTCTTCCTGAAGGATCAGCATCTCTTTTTCGAATCAATATTAATGTGGGTGCCCGACAAGTATGTCGATAATGTAACCAGGGCTTTATACTCCATTAAGAGGCTGCTTACCCGATATTTCATCGGGATCATTATACAGAGTACCCTTATAATGATACTCATCACCACTGGTATG
Source organism: uncultured Bacteroidales bacterium (assembly GCA_963789465.1). GTDB lineage: Bacteria > Bacteroidota > Bacteroidia > Bacteroidales > VadinHA17 > LD21. The sequence goes on along the minus strand of CAWBLL010000003.1, from coordinate 377,057 downwards.
ACGATAGCCGGCATTGATTTTCAGCAGGCAGTTGTCATGGGGCTCATCCTGGGGATCCTTAATGTTATCCCTTATGTAGGTCCCTGGCTTGGGCTGTTCATTGCTGTCATAATGGGTGTGGCATCACACATGAATCAGGATTTCGCCACAGTAGTGATACCCCTGATAAGCTATATGGTACTGGTGGAAGCAATTACCCATCTTATAGACAATCTGGTATTTCAGCCTGTAATCTTCTCAAACAGTGTGAGGGCTCATCCTCTCGAGATTTTTGTTGTTGTTCTGGCCTCGGGATTTGCAGCAGGTATTCCGGGGATGATTCTTGGCATACCCGGATATACCGTGCTCAGGGTTTTTGCAAAGGAATTCTTTAATAATTTCAAGGCTGTGCAGAAGATCACATCCAGTCTTCCCGGAGACAGTCCTGGAAAGAAAGCAAAATTTTTCTCCGGGGAGGAGGCAGATATCGAAAGTAAGCACGGTCAATGATTGAAATGATAGTTTGCAGCGATCAGGTAAAAGATAAACTTATCACTGTATGAAAAATGGTACCTCAATATTAAAAAGACTTTTCAGGTTTTATTATGACGGTTTCAGAAATATGTCGGGATGGGGCAAAAATGTCTGGATAATAATGATAATCAAGTTGTTTATAATGTTTGCCATTCTCCGGATCTTCTTTTTTCAGGATTTTCTCAGGACCCGGTTTGACAATGACAAGCAGAGGAGTGAATATGTAATGAATCAATTAATAAATCCCCGATAAGCATATGATTGAAAATGTAGATCTGACGCTTGTGGACTGGTCGAGGGCCCAGTTTGCCCTTACGGCAGTGTACCACTGGCTTTTTGTGCCACTCACTCTTGGTTTGTCATTTATCATTGCGATAATGGAAACCATATATGTGAAAACCGGAATGGAAGAATGGAGGCGGATTACCCGTTTCTGGATGACCCTTTTTGGTATAAACTTTGCAATTGGCGTTGCCACAGGCATTATTCTTGAATTCGAATTTGGTACCAACTGGTCAAATTACTCGTGGTTTGTTGGCGATATTTTTGGGGCTCCTCTTGCAATAGAGGGTATCCTTGCCTTTTTCCTCGAATCTACATTCATAGCCGTAATGTTTTTTGGCTGGAATAAGGTCAGTAAAAAATTTCATCTTCTGTCGACCTGGCTTGTCGCTATCGGTGCCAACCTGTCTGCTCTCTGGATACTTGTAGCCAATGCCTGGATGCAAAATCCTGTCGGAATGATCTTTAATCCCGAAACGGCCAGGAATGAAATGGTAAACTTCTGGGCTGTTCTTTTTAACCCTGTTGCAGTAGAAAAATTTCTCCATACCATAGCTTCGGGATTTCTTCTGGCCTCAATGTTCGTTATTGGAATCAGTGCATGGTACATATTAAAAAACAGGGAGCTGTACCTGGCAAAGAGAAGTATTCTGGTTTCGGCTGTTTTTGGGTTACTCTCTTCATTAATGGTTGCATATACCGGGGATGCTTCGGCAAGAACTCTGGCACAGGTGCAGCCTGTCAAATTCGCCTCCATGGAAGCCTTGACCGATGGAAAGTCTAATGCCGGCCTTGTAGCTTTCGGAATTCTTAAAGACAGTGACAGGAAAATCGGGAGGAAGGTGATGAAGGAATTTGCCTTCAAAATTGAGATACCCGGTCTGCTCTCAGTACTTACCAGTGGTGACAGGAATGGGTATGTGCCCGGCCTTGCCGATCACGTTAAAGGCAACAATGAAAAGGGTATCCTGTCAGTATCCGAAAAGATGGAACGTGGAAAGGTTGCGCGTGATTTACTTGTTGAATTCCGGAAGTCCGGAGAGACAGATGACAAAGAAAGAACCGACAGCCTGAGGACCCTAATCAGCGATAGCCAGTTTCAGGAAAATTATTTCAGATATTTCGGATATTCCTCTATAGGAAAACCTGAAGATGTGATTCCAAATGTTCATATGACATTTTATTCATTTCATCTTATGGTGGGCCTGGGATTCATTTTCATAATTATTTTCAGCATAGCTCTTTATGTACTGTTCAAAGGTAATATTGCTACCAGCAGATGGTTATTGTGGATACTGCTCCTTTCAATTCCCCTTCCGTATCTGGCAGGCGAGCTGGGATGGGTCCTGGCGGAGGTGGGGCGGCAGCCGTGGATAATACAGGACCTGATGTCTGTATCAGGGGCAGTTTCCCGGATCACCACCGGTTCTGTAATTACAACATTTATTCTGTTCGCGGCTTTATTCACGATGTTGCTGGTTGCAGAGGTTTCAATACTGGTAAAACAAATTAAAACAGGACCAAAACATTAGGAGGACATTGACATGACTATTGCAGTATCACATCTATTTCTTCAGCATTACTGGTGGGTAATTGTCTCCCTGCTTGCAGGCCTTCTGGTTCTGCTTATGTTCGTGCAGGGGGGCCAGACTTTTATTTTTTCCCTTCCCGGAAATGATATGCACAAAACCATGATTATAAATTCGATGGGGAGAAAATGGGAATTTACATTTACGACACTGGTTACCTTTGGAGGTGCATTCTTTGCATCATTTCCACTGTTCTATTCAACCAGCTTCGGAGGCGCCTACTGGGTCTGGATAGCTATCCTTTTCAGCTTCATAATACAGGCAGTGGCTTACGAGTTCAGGTCAAAACCGGATAATGTTTTGGGGCAGAAAACTTTTGACATCTTTCTGGTAATAAATGGCTTCCTGGGACCTTTTCTCATAGGAGTCGCAGTGGCTACATTTTTCACCGGTTCAAGGTTCACCCTGAACGGGATGAACCAGGTTCACTGGAACACTCAATGGTACGGGCTCGAGTCACTCCTGAGCATCAGGAACCTTGCACTTGGCCTGGCAGTACTTTTCCTTTCCAGAATCAACGGTCTGCTATATATTATGAACAGCATCAACGACAATGATCTTGCAGCAAGATCGGCTAAAAAGTTACAGATTAACACTATTCCATTCCTGTTGTTCTTTCTGTTCTTTGTTATCTCACTGATTCTTTCTTCTGGATTTGCCGCTGATCCTGCTACGGGTAACATTACTATGGAAAAGTACAAGTATCTTCATAATTTTATAGAGATGCCCCTGGTATCGGTAATTTTCCTTCTGGGAGTGGTTGGGGTCCTTTTGGGAATAGGAGTATCTGTTTTCAGCAAGAGTCTGAACGGTATCTGGTTTTCAGGACCTGGAACAGTTCTGGCCGTATTCGCGTTGTTCCTTACAGCAGGTTTTAATGGTACTTCATTTTATCCGTCACCCGATGACCTGCAGAGCTCTCTTACCATTATCAATTCCTCTTCAAGTCACTTTACCCTACAGGCCATGATGTACGTATCATTCATCATCCCAGTCGTGCTGGCATATATCTGGTATGCATGGAAGGCCATAAGCAAGGCAAAGATCTCTGAAGGGGAGATGAATGCGGGAGAACATAAATACTAGGGAGAAAGGAGAAAGGCAAAAGGAGAAAGGAGAAAGGCAAAAGGTAAAAAACAAAAAGCGGAAGGGGAAGTATTGGCAAACTGCAAACCACTCTCCGGTCGATCGAACGAAAATAAACTATTACACCATGTATATAAAAGAAATTCTTGAGTATCTCATTTGGCCGGGCTTCATACTGATAGCATGGTTGAGCGTCAGATTCGCTTTGTCTGCCTATGAGAAGAAATTTCAGGAAAAGGAGTGACTTTTCAGAAGAGCAGCGAGATCATTGAGGATAAGATATAGAGAGGGATGATCAATGGGGCAGCTGCAATGCCGAAAACCGCAAATGCGATCAGGATCAGGCCTATCATGATAAACCTGCCCTCATTGCCTTTTAATTTCAGGTTGGACACTTTAAGCGAAAGCAATGGTATCCTGCTGACCATGAGGAGCGAAAGTATAACAGTAAAAACAATCAATAATACAACAGAGCCGGAAAAAGCGATGACTGAGGCGGAGACTGAATAACGGGCCGCAAGCACCACCGATATTACTGCAAGGGCATTTGCCGGAGTAGGCATTCCCCTGAAAGTTTTTGCCTGGGTCTCATCGATATTAAAAATGGCAAGTCTCAAGGCGGCACAAACCGGCATAATTGCCGTTATTATTATTATAAGCACAGTATTTGAAATATCTGCAATGATCTCGGATGGCAGCCCCGGAGAAAAAGAACTCCTGAGAAGATTATAAATAATAATGGCAGGGGCGACCCCGAAGCTGACAACATCGGCCAGGCTGTCGAGTTCCTTGCCTATAGCCGAGTAGGCTTTCAGCAATCTGGCGGAGAAACCGTCAAAATAATCGAATATCATTGCTGCAAGTATCAGCCACGATGCTGTAACAGTATCTCCTGCAGATGCAAAGATTATGGCAGCAAATCCTGAAGCCAGGTTAAGGGAAGTAATAAAATTGGGAATATGCCTCATTTTTGACAGAAGTTGTTTTCAGAAGGTGAACAAATTTAAGATAATTTTCAGTATTCGTTAATCAGGGAGAAAATAAAAGAGATCAATCTTTCCTCTTTTATTATTAGATTTGCAACGATTAATACATATTTTAATGGTTGATTTTTCCGGTATAAAGATAGCAGTGGACTTTGACGGAACGATTGTTGAACATGAGTACCCTGAGATAGGTAAGGAAAAGCTTTTTGCCTTTATTACGCTGAAAGAGCTTAATAAGAAAGGTGCCAGACTGATTTTATGGACTTTCCGTACAGGAAAGGAACTTGAAGAAGCTGTTGAATTCTGCAGGAAGAACGGTATTGAATTTTATGCAGTAAATAAGAATTATCCTGAAGAGATAATGAATGATACTGTGAGCCGGAAAATAGATGCCGACATTTATATAGATGACAAGAATATCGGAGGTTTTCCCGGCTGGAGCGAGATCTGGCAGATGTTAAATCCGTTTGATCTTGAGCAGAAAGCCGCAGAAAGAAAAATTGCCTCAAGGCCATCGAATATTTTTAAACGATTACTCAGCGGGAACACTGAATAAGATGAGAACGAATTTCACCGGTTACCTGATCATTATTTTAATGTTACTTCCGGCTACCTGGAGTAATTCCTGTACTGTCAGACCGGTGAAAAAACCTGAAGAAAAGATCCCTTCTGTCAGGCTTGCAGAAAATCCTCCTGCCATCAGGCTCGTCAAACTCACAGCGCCGGAAGAAAATAAAACTTTCAGGTTAAAAGAGCCTGTCAGAGTTATGCTTGACATTGTGCATAATGACAAGCTGCCCGATTCAGTGATAATATCCTTCGACGGCAGGCAAGCTGCAGTTTTGACTTCTGCTCCCTGGGAGTACACAATTCCGTCTTCATTTACAGTACTAACTGGCAGAAAATCCCTCAAGGTCACTGCCTACAGAGGAGGCAGATCACAGGCTCCCATGACTCGTTTTCTGGTCATCTATTCAGATATTGCCCCGAAAATGTATGGCTATAAGGTAGTCCATTCTTATCCTCATGATGTTGAGGCGTTCACACAAGGGCTTTTTTATGATCAGGGTGTCTTGTATGAAGGGACCGGGCAAAAAACAGGATCCAGCCTGAGGGAAGTTGAGTTGCGGACAGGCAGGGTAATAATGCAGCATAATCTTGATCCTTCATTATTTGGAGAAGGCATTACATTATATCACGACAGGATTTACCAGGTTACATGGGAGAACAAAGTAGGATTCATTTATGACAAGGCGACTTTCAATGTTATAAATAAGATCTATTATTCCACTCAGGGATGGGGATTGACTACCATAAATGATAATATTGTTATGAGTGACGGTTCAAATATTATTGCATTCTATGAACCTGAAATGTTCACAATGGTGTCGAGGATCGAGGTATATGACAATGAAAAGAAGGTTGACTCTATTAATGAGCTTGAATATATAAATGGAGAGATCTGGGCAAATATATGGATGAGTGACCTGATTGCCCGCATTGATCCTCAGAGCGGGAAAGTACTTGGCTATATCAATATGCAGGGGATTCTGCCTGATGCGGACAAAACGCCTGAGACCGATGTACTCAATGGAATTGCATGGGACAAGGAAGGGAAAAGGATATTTGTTACAGGTAAAAGGTGGCCGAAGCTTTTCGAGATAACTATTACGGAATAGTATTTGACCCATAAATGATATTTATGGCCGAAGGCAGGATGCTGAATTCTGCAGGAGTATGACCCAGTGATTCCCCGTCAGCTTCAGTCCACATCAATGAATCCGATCTCACAATTAAATTTCTGCATCTGTACCCGTCTATTTTCGGATGACTGAGGATAGTCCCGTCGTACAGCATTTTAAGCCTTCTGATGATCTCGATCTTTCCAATTCCGTTTATTACTGTAACATCGAGAAGACCATCATCCGGGATGGCAGCCGGGGTCTGTCTCATGCCACCGCCGCAGTAGCGTCCGTTACCTACATTTATTGAAAACACTTCAGCTCTCTTTTTTTCGCCGTCGACAATGATCTCTGCACCGGTATTAGTGTACGTAAGCAGACTCATGAGGAGGTTATAAAAATAGATGGCTTTGCCACTGTGTCCCCTCTCTTTCTGGTAGTTGGTGCGACGTACCACAACTGATTCAAATCCAAGTCCTGCAATATTTATGAAATATCTCTTTTTTTTCTCGTTGCCGTCGAAATATGTCACAATTCCGATGTCATGCAGCATTGTCAGACCGTTGCTGATTATCCTTACGGCTTTTTCATAGTCAGGCACTATGCCGAACATTTTTCCCCAGTCATTGCCTGTGCCGACCGGAATAAGGGCAAGCGAGATATCTGTTGCAGGGCAGGTGTCATTCATAAAAATACCATTTACAACTTCATTGAGGGTACCATCGCCGCCAACTATTATTATCTTCCTCCATCCCTCAGTCACAGCCTCGCTGGTCAGCTCAGCAGCATGTCCCCTGGCCAGGGTAAACTTTACCTTTATCGACAGGTTCTCTTTCTTTATTAAGCCGGAGATCAGCTCCCAGTCCTTAAGGCCCTTGCCTTTTCCGGCATTTGGATTGACAATTACCAGCCATTCAGCATTATGGACATTTTGATTCATCGGCATATTGGTATCTTCGGACAAATATGGAAATAAATAGTATGATATTCTTAAAAATTACTTATTATGATCATATCCTCTTCAGTTTGGCAGGGCAGGGAGGAATTGTGACCATTTTGGCAGGTTAACTTATCTTCTTGTCTGGCAAATCTGTTTAATATCAATATATTATATTTCCAGCCGGCAAATTACTGTGTTAATAAAGTGTTGAAAACCCTGAAAAAAATGTTTACAATTACATCTTTTACCACCGGCAGCAGAAATTCTTTAATAGTAAATTTGAAACTCAAAATATACATAAAAATTTACTTAAGCAGATGGGAAAGATAATATCTATTGCGAATCAGAAAGGCGGGGTAGGGAAGACAACTACGGCAATAAATCTTGCAGCCAGTCTTGCGGCACTTGAAAAGAGGGTATTGATTGTAGATGCTGATCCGCAGGCAAATGCGACCTCGGGCATTGGTATTGATACTCGTCAGATCAGGTCAACATTATATGATTGCCTTATTGACGGAAAGGAACCTTCGGAGGCGCTTATGAGTTGTCAGGTGGAGAATCTTTCCATTATGCCTTCAAATATTGACCTTGTAGGGGCTGAGATTGAGATGCTTGACAGGCCGGAAAGAGAGAAGATTCTAAAGACGGTACTAAGGAAAATAGCAGCAAACTTTGATTATATCCTGATCGACTGTTCTCCCTCACTTGGATTGCTTACAGTTAATGCTCTTACTGCTTCTGATTCGGTAATAATTCCGGTTCAGTGCGAATACTTTGCACTTGAGGGGCTTGGAAAGCTGCTTAATACAATAAAGATTATCCAGACGAATCTTAATCCTGACCTTGAAATTGAAGGATTCCTTCTCACAATGTATGATTCAAGATTAAGGTTGTCAAACCAGGTAGCCGATGAGGTAAACAAGCATTTCCAGCAGATGGTTTTCAGCACTATTATTCAGCGGAATATCAAGCTCTCTGAGGCACCCAGCTTTGGTCAGCCTGCAATTCTTTATGATGTCGACTCCAGGGGCACTGTCAATTATCTCAGTCTGGGCAAGGAGCTTATCGAGAAGCAGGAAGCAAGAGTAAACCAATAGTGGTCAGAACAGTTCAATCTCGGAAAATTCTATGAACATGACGAAGAAAAATGCGTTGGGAAGGGGTCTTGGTGCATTGATTGATGGTGTCGAAAAAGAGGTTCTGGAGAAGAAGGTTGAAGCCAACCTTGATATCTCTGTCGATTCCATAGATGCTAATCCCTTTCAGCCAAGAACAAGTTTTGATGAGCAGTCACTTGAAGAGCTGGCAAATTCAATAATAAAGTTAGGTATTGTTCAGCCTTTGACAGTACGTGAGACCGGAGCAGGCCGTTACCAGCTTATTGCCGGGGAACGCAGACTTCGTGCTGCCAGGCTGGCGGGGCTGACACACGTCCCTGCGTACATAAGGACAGCCGACGATCAGGCTATGCTGGAGCTGGCTCTGGTTGAGAATATACAGCGCGAAGACCTTGATGCGGTGGAAGTAGCCATTAGTTTTCAAAGGCTTATCGAGGAGTGCAGGCTGACACAGGAGCAACTGAGCGACAGGGTTGGCAAACAACGCTCTACTGTTACCAATTATCTCAGGCTTCTTAAGCTCCCCGCCGAGATTCAGCTGGGTTTAAGGAATAAGCACCTTATGATGGGCCATGCCAGAACCCTTGTAAACATTGAAGATCCTAAAAAGCAGATCAATGTTTATTATAAGATCGTAGATGGCGAGCTTTCAGTGAGACAGGCTGAAGAACTTGTCAGACAGCTTCAGTCAGAAAAGGTAAAGGACCCTGAAAAAGCAGAGAAGAAGAAACGGCTCAATTCTGATTTTGTCCAGCTTTCTGATCATCTTAATAAAATATTTTCTGCCAAAGTAAACTTCAGAATAAATGAAAAAGGAAAGGGCAAGATTGTAATTCCCTTTGAATCACCTGAGGAGATGGAGCGCATTTTAAGTGTATTTGACAAACTCAACTCCTGAAAATAATTATCTTTACGCCGCCATTTTGATTTTTCCTTTTGGAAATAAGCGGCCTTAATTATTTTGAAAAACATTCAAAAAATAGCGGTTATCCTGATCTTGCAGCTGATTTGCTTACCCCAGACCGGTATCGCACAGGATACACTATCCGTTGTCAAACCCAAAAAAGAGCGCTTCAAGGCAGTACCTCTGAAAGCGACTATGCTTGCTGTCGCATTGCCCGGGGCAGGCCAGATATATAACAGGAAATACTGGAAGATCCCTTTGGTATATGCAGGATTCGGAGCACTTTTTTATTCGGCAGGCTTCAATGGACGGAATTATACAACCTTCATTCAGGCTTACCAGGACTTTACCGATGCAATACCGGAGACCAACAGCTACTTAAGTATTATCCCGGGCAATCCGAAAGACTATGACCGCGTCCTTTATCCTGAAACATATGATCCCTCGACATATTCATATTATAAGGACGGATTGTTAAGAATGGTAGATTATTATAAAAGATATCGTGATCTTTCATATATTGGCATCGCAGCCTGGTATCTAATCTCGATCCTTGATGCAAATGTCGATGCAAGTCTTTTTAACTTTGATGTAAGTGATAATCTGGACTTTACCTTTGCACCTATTATTCTGCCCCTGCCGGGTGGTTATACAGGTGCAGGGCTGAGTGCCAGTATAAAAATAACTTTTTGACACTTTAAACAAACTAAATCTATATCTATGAGAGTTAGATTTTACCTTATCCCGGTTCTGTTATGCCTCCTGAATGTTGCAGCAGCACAGGAGTACGACACACTAATCGTAAGTTCAGATAGTAGTACAGAACGGATTTCCGCAGATCTTGACAGCCTTGTCAATAACTGGTACGTGAAAATGGCATACAATGATATAGCAGGTGAGCCTCAGGACGATACTGCTATAGTACAGTTGCCGGATACTGTTTATATCAACCGCTTAAGAAAAATTAATTCGGTGATAAGTCTTCCATTTAACAATATAATAAGGAACCATATACAGGTTTATACTGTCAGACAACGCGATAAATTTGCCGCTGTTCTGGGCCTGATGGATTATTATTTTCCTATGATTGAAAACATTTTTGACAGTTACGGATTACCTGCTGAATTCAAATATCTGGCAATTATCGAATCCGCTCTGAATCCGAATGCCGTAAACAGACATTCCGGAGCCACCGGTATGTGGCAGTTCATGTATTCGACAGGCAGACAATACGGACTCACAATAAATTCCGTGGTTGATGAGAGGAGAGACCCGATAAAGTCAACGCATGCAGCCGCAAGGTTTATCAGGGACCTGTATAGTATTTACAATGACTGGGTTCTGGTAATTGCAGCTTACGACTGCGGACCGGGGAATGTGAATAAGGCAATAAGACGGTCGGGAAACAAGAAAGATTACTGGGACATCTACTACAGACTCCCCAGGGAGACCAGAGGATATATCCCGCAGTATGTGGCTGCAGCATATTCGGTTAACTATTATGCTGAACATAACATTCTTCCGCTGCCTGTGAATATCCCTCTGTCCACCGATACAATTATGGTGAACAAGGATATACATCTCACCCAGATTGCCGAAGTAATGGGTATCCCGATTGAAGAACTACGGACGCTGAATCCACAGTACAGAACGGGTCTGGTGCCCGGATCATCGAGACCAATGGCGCTGACCCTTCCGATGAATCATCTCACTGACTTTATTGATCTGAATGACACTATAAGGAGTTACAAGAGCGACGTCTATCTGAACAAATCAACCCGAATTGCCGATCCGACTCATTCCACCTATGTTACCGCAGATGTCAAGGGAAAAACAAAACTCTTTTACACTGTCCGGGATGGAGATAACCTCGGATTTATTTCGGGGTGGTACCATGTATCGGTTTCCGATCTCAGGTACTGGAATAATCTTTATCGCAATACAATCAGGGTGGGACAGAGGCTCGCTGTGTATGTTACTCCATCCAGGTCTGACTATTTTTCAGCCATTAATTCGATGTCATTTGAGGAAAAGCAGGCCATGATAGGGCAGACAGTACCTTCGAATACGACCATCACGGTAGCATCAGGCCAGGATATGGAGACTGATGGAGATTTCGTTACATATACGGTGCGGAATGGCGACACTATCTGGGATATTGTAAAGCTGTATGACGATGTGACGACAAGCCAGGTGCTTGATTTGAATAATATCACTGATCCAGGGAAGATAAAGGTTGGGCAGAAGCTGAAGATCAGGAAAAAAGGCTGATTCTTTTCTAATATATGCGCCCCATACGGTCATTCTTATTACTATTAATCCTGCTTGTAGTATTAACCGGTCTTCATTATCTCATTCCGGTAAATAGAGTATTCCCCTCTGTCAGAGATTTCATTCCTGATGAACTAAGTCATAAATTATTTTCGGACGGCAGGAGTTTTGAAATCCAGCCGGCCATAGCTGCCCATGATACTTTTGCGATATCTGTGGCAGATACCATCCTTCTTTCCGAAGCAGATTCCGTGAGGAGAGTAGATATCAAGAGGGATCCTCTTACCGGATTCCTTGATTCATTAAAAAATTCAAAGGGACAGGTCAGGGTAATGTACTACGGTGATTCACAGATAGAGGGCGACCGGATCACTTCCTATCTGCGCAGGTCATTAAGGGCAGGACGTGGCGGTACAGGTCCGGGATTATTTTTGCCACTTATGCCTGTTATGTACACTAAGTCAATATGGCTAAGGTCCTCCTCCAACTGGAAAAAATATAACTATCTGTCTTACAGGTCAGGAGAGATAACAAACTGTGATCTTGGCCCGTTCATGGCCATATGCCGCTATTTGCCTGAAGGCACCCGGGCACCTTCACGGGAAAGAGCCTACATAAGGGTTAGGCCTTCAAATGTGGCTGACAGTTCTTCCTCAGAATATGATTACCTGAGAATTTTTTACGGCAATACCTCCGGCCTGGTTAAGGTTACTGTCAGGTCAGACGATCATGTAATTATTACTGATACATTAAAGATAGGAAGCGGTTTCAATGAGTGCTGCTGTTATCTTGGCCGGGCAAGGGAGATAACAATAGTTTTTGAGGGAATGGTTAGCCCTGATATATATGGTATAAGTATCGAAAGCAGCAAGGGCATTATTGTTGATAATATACCACAGCGTGGCAGTGCAGGACTTGAATTCACCATGGTGGGGAAAAACAATCTTGAGGAAGCCTACAGGAAGATTAAGCCGGATCTGTTTATACTTCATTACGGACTCAATATAGTCAGGAATGTCAGAACTAATTATTCATATTTTCAGAAAGGACTGACAAGACAGCTCAAATTACTGAAAGAGATCTCCCCATCTACTCCGATACTGGTACTCAGCCTTACAGATATGGCTGAAGTAAGAGGGGACAGTATAATTTCTTACAGGAATATCCCAGCCATAATAGATGCTCAGAGGAAGGCTGCAACAAATGCAGGTGAGTCTTTCTGGGACAGCTACAAGTCAATGGGGGGTGAGTCATCAATCATCAGGTGGGCTGCCAAAAATCCTCCGCTGGCTCAGAAAGACTATGTGCATTTCACATACCAGGGTGCTGACACCCTTTCACGGATTCTTACTGACGCACTTTTTACAGATAAGGTTACTGATACCGTCAAACATGAAAAGCGGATTGCAGTACCTGACACCCTGACGAGCCTTCTGATACCAACTGCAACACAGCGCCCGGCAATCCGGAGAAGATAAAGGAACTATCAGGATACTGGCATCTTCGCTATTCGGTTATGATCCTGCGGAGCCATTGATATTTACTACAGCCGCTTTCTGGCTTTTTTTCCTTGTAGTGCTTGCAGGATACAGCCTTATTTATAAAAAAAAGGCTGCCAGGAATGCTTATCTTTTTCTTGTGAGCCTGTTCTTTTACTATAAATCAGGAGGCTTATTCCTGTTTCTTCTGATCTTTGTGACAGTAATAGATTTTATCTGCGGGCTTTTGATTTTTAACTCGGAAAAGAGATTGACCCGGCGGCTTATATTATTGCTGAGCATAATTTCCAATCTGGGGATCCTTGCTTATTTTAAATACAGTGGTTTTCTTATCAATGCCTTCAATGAATTTTTTGGAAGTGAGTTCAAAGTACATGATTTCCTTGCAGAATTTTCAAATTCTCTTCTGGGAACTTCCTTCAGCATGAGCAGTATAATTCTGCCTGTAGGAATATCATTCTTTACCTTTCAGTCACTCAGTTATACAATAGATGTCTACAGGAGAAAAATGACACCTGTCAGGAATATAGTCGATTTCGGATTCTATGTCTCTTTCTTTCCCCAACTTGTTGCAGGGCCTATAGTCAGGGCTTCTGAATTTATTCCCCAGATTTATAATGATTTTCAACTTAGTAAAAGGGAATTCAGCCATGCCCTTTTTCTCATATCAAAGGGACTTATAAAGAAGATCATTATTTCCAACTTTATCGCTGTCAGCTTTGTAGACAGGGTGTTTGATGCACCTTCAATATATTCGGGTTTTGAGAATCTTATGGCGATATATGGGTATGGCCTTCAGATCTACTGCGACTTTTCCGGTTACACGGATATCGCAATAGGCCTTGCGCTGATTCTTGGTTTCCGGCTGCCTGTCAATTTCAATTCACCGTACAAGGCCTCAGACATCGGGGATTTCTGGAGACGCTGGCATATATCTCTCTCACGTTGGCTGAAGGACTATCTCTATATTCCCCTTGGCGGAAACAGGAAAGGCAAAATCAGGACATATTTAAACATACTGATTACAATGTTGCTTGGCGGACTATGGCACGGAGCGTCGACCAGGTTTATCATCTGGGGATTCTTGCATGGCACTGGTCTTATCCTGACAAAGGTCTGGCAATCGATCTTCGGCAACAGGATCCGACGATTCCGGATAGGCAAGGCTTTAGGCGTTTTTATAACATTTAATTTTGTGAATTTCTGCTGGATATTTTTTCGGGCTCCTGATATGGAGAACGTTAAGATAATGCTTAGGCAGATAGCAGAGAATTTTTCACCCGGATCATATAATACCGTTCTCCCGGCATACAGCAGTACATTTCTTCTTATAGCCGTCGGCTATATAATTCATTTATTGCCTGAAAATATAAAAGAGGGCTACAGGGGTTTTTTCATCCGTATACCTCTTGCGGCTCAGATGACAGTAATTTTTGTAGTTGCCCTATTGCTGTTCCAGATGAGGGGAGTAGGGGTAATGCCTTTTATTTATTTCAGGTTCTGAAGATAAGTCTCAATATACCTTGGTAGTGACTGGCGGAAGGCAATGTATGCCAGGGTAAAAGCATGTGAAGCATTTAAACCAGAGCCGGTTATAAGTAATCTTCCCCGTTTCGGTCCCCTTTCACAAATGGTGAGATGGCTCTGTTGTAGATACCTTGAACATACGCGATTGCCATCCCGTAATTGGTAACCGGCACCCCTTCCCTGATGGCGGGCTGCAACCTGTTATGTATCTGTTTTCTTGATATCATGCAACCACCGCATTGAATTACAAGAGAGTATTCATTGACAGGTCTGGGAAGCGGATCATGTCCGGCAACAACATCAAATTCAATTTTCTTCCCTGTGAAGCTGGTTATCCACCTGGGAATTTTTGTTCTACCTATATCGTCACATGAGACGTGATGAGCGCATGATTCTAGAAGAAGCACCCTGTCACCATTTTTAAGAGTTGAGATCCTTGGTGTACCTTTAAGGTAATTATCGAAGTCACCTTTAAACCTGGCCAGCATAATGCTGAAGCTGGTAAGGGGAATCCCAGGAGGTATTGAAGCGTCTGCCTTGACAAAGACCTGTGAATCGGTGATGGCAAGTGCAGGCTTGATTCCGGTTTTTTTAAGGAAACTGTCTACTTCCCTCTCTTTAAGGATTATTGCCACAGCCTCGTTGTCGAGGATGTCTCTTATTGCCTGTATCTGTGGAAGAATAAGACGGCCGGCAGGAGCCTCGACATCTATTGGGGTAATGAGTAGCACTATATCCCCATAGTTAATGAGATCGCCAAGCAGGGTGGGAGTCTTGAGGGAATGTTCAGGAATTGAAGATCTGATAAGGGAGATAAGATCTTCATAATTCCGCTTGTCAACGGAGGAGAATTCCAGGATTACAGACCCGGTTCGGGAGAGCACACTCCTTTTAAATTCCGGAGTTGCATCCTCAATGTCTGATTTACTGTGAATTATAATAAATGGCACATCATATTCACGGAATCTTGCTACAAGCTCATCTTCAAAATCTCCCCATGAGTTGGCTGTTACTATAAGCAGTGCAAGATCTATAATGTCAAGTGTCCTTACCGTGCGCTCTACCCTTTTCTTTCCAAGTTCTCCTGAATCATCAATACCAGCAGTATCGACAAGTATTACAGGGCCAAATCCGGTAATCTCAAATGATTTTTTAACAGGGTCCGTTGTAGTACCGGCCTGGTCAGAAACTATGGAAATGTCCTGTCCTGCAAGGCTGTTGATCAGGCTGCTTTTGCCGTTATTTCGACGGCCATAGATCCCTATGTGAGGTTTAGACTCTCTTCCTTTTGACATTATTTTATAAAATCTGACGCAAAATTAGCAAATTTCTTCTCTGGTTTTCTCTTTGCATCTCAGTTAACACTTCTTATACCATGTGTAAGTTTTTCCTTTTTCCTTCACAATGGCAATGAGAAGACAATTCGTAACACGGGATCTTATTATCAGGTAAGATCGTCGATTGAGAACCCGAGTTTTAACAGGTTTCCAGGCTGAAGGATGGATTTTAGTTTTGCCTCGTCAAGAATATTCAGTATGCGGTTGGCTTCGAATATGTCTATTCCCTTTTCCTTCATCATAACAGCTATTTCCGCAGCTTTATGATAACCTGTATAGGGACTGAGTGCAGTTGTGACGGAGGGACTGTGGATCAATGCATCGTAACCTGATGATTCATTGATTACAAGTCCCTCAAAGAGGTTCTTTTGCAGAGAAATATCACAGGATATCAGCAGGTTGATACTCTCGATAACAGAGTAACCTATGACCGGAAGATACGCATTGAGCTCCAGGGCGCCCTGGGCACAGAGTGAACTTATCAGGACATCATTGGAATAGACACGATGTGATGCTGAGATCACGAACTCCGGTATTACAGGATTTATTTTACCGGGCATTATTGAGCTCCCAACCTGACGTTCCGGCAATGATATTGATCTGTAGGCAGATACGTCAGAAGCGAGGAGGCGCAGATCTGAGGAGATCTTTTCCAGGTTGACAGCGTGGGCCTTTAAAGTAGCATGTAATTCAACCCATCTGTCAAGATTCGAAGTAGCATCGGAAAGATTTTCACTGTGGGCAACCGGCAAGTCTGTCAGATTTCTCAATTCAGGTACTACTTCCATGATAAAGAATCGGGGTAATGACAGGCCTGTGCCAATAGCGCCGCCACCCAGATTCACCTGCTTGATTCTTTCGGAACATTTCGAAACCCGCCACCAATCCCTTGAGAGCGCCTCATTATATGTGCTAAAGAGCAGACCGAATGAAGAGGGCACTGCCTCCTGCATCTGAGTATATCCCGGACGAAGCTTGTCTCTTGTTGTTTTTTCAATATTTTCTGCTTTTTGTCTGAGGGTATTGATATTTTCTTCCAGAGACTGAAGGAGGCGCATTACAGCTACTGCAAGTGCGGTTGGTATGACATCATTTGTCGACTGGTATATGTTTGCATGTTCGATGGGATCTATGAAATTATAGTCACCACATTTACGGCCGGATTCAACAAGAGCAATATTCGTTATAATCTCATTGATGTTCATATTAATGCTTGTCCCGGCTCCTCCCTGTACAGCGGGAACGATAAAGTTTTCAAAATAGAGGCCTTCAGCGACAGCTCCGGCAGCCCTGATCAAATGATCCAGGATATTGTCGCCAATAAAGTCAAGATGCGGATGGTGACCGTATTTTTTTTCAGCAGCATTGCGGAACTTTCGGAAAGTCAGATAGCATGCCTGCTTTGTAACACCAACTGCCTTGTACCATTCAAGCGGGAAAGATGTATTCCCGGGAAAATTTTCCTTAGCCCTTACAGCGTGAATGCCATAATAGGCATCAGCAGGAACCTGTTTCTCGCCCAGGCTGTCTTTTTCTATCCGGTACATCAGTTATATTATTGTTCCTGAAACTGGCTTAGCGTATGCAAGTACGTCTTTCCCTCTTATTTCATTAGGGCAGAGGATGATAAGTCTCTCCAGTACATTACGGAATTCCCTGATATTGCCTGTCCATTTGATCCGCTGAAGTTCTGCTATCGCATCCTGTGTTATATTTTTTTTGCTCATGCCATATTCGTTGCAGATTAGGGAATTGAAATATTCCGCAAGCAAAGGAATATCTTCCGATCTTTCATTAAGATTCGGGACATGTATTAGAATAACACTTAGCCTGTGATAGAGATCTTCCCTGAAATTGTTGTTCTCTATCTCATTCTTAATATTCTTATTGGTGGCAGTTATAACCCTGACATTGACATGAATATCTTTGTCGGAACCAACTCTGGTGATCTTGTTTTCCTGCAGGGCACGAAGGACTTTTGCCTGTGCTGAGAGTGACATATCGCCGATCTCATCAAGAAAAAGAGTTCCCCCGTCTGCCTGTTCGAACTTCCCGATCCTTTGTTTTATAGCAGATGTGAATGAGCCTTTTTCGTGTCCGAATAGTTCACTCTCGATAAGCTCTGAAGGAATTGCGGCGCAATTGACCTCAACAAAAGGACCTTTGGCCCTTGTGCTTTTTTCATGTATCTGGTGGGCAACAAGCTCCTTCCCCGTTCCGTTGGATCCTGTAATCAGCACCCGTGCTTCAGTGGCAGCCACCCGGTCGATCATATTCTTTACCTGTTCAATAGCTGCTGATGTGCCAACGATCTCATACATCTTGCTCACCTTGTTCTTGAGAACCTGAGTCTGGGTAATGAGCTTTGACTTATCCATGGCATTACGGATAGTGATAAGCAATCTGTTCAGATCGAGTGGTTTTTCAAGGAAGTCATAAGCTCCTTTTTTGATAGCGTCGACAGCTGTATCGATATTGCCATGACCCGATATCATTATGACAGGAACATCGGTCGATGTCTCTGTTATTTTTTCTAGGACCTCTATTCCGTCCATTTTTGCCATTTTTATATCGCAAAGAACCACATCATATGAATTGGATGAGAACATTTCAATACCAATGGGCCCATCCTCAGCAAGATCAACTTCGTGTTTCTCGTACTCCAGAACCTCCTTCAGTGTATTCCGAATGGCCCTTTCATCATCTATAACAAGGATCTTTGACATATTT
The DNA here is from genome assembly GCA_963789465.1 of uncultured Bacteroidales bacterium. GTDB lineage: Bacteria > Bacteroidota > Bacteroidia > Bacteroidales > VadinHA17 > LD21. The sequence continues at coordinate 358,593 of CAWBLL010000003.1, read as the reverse complement.
TTTTTGTTCAGTAATTATTAATTAAATCAGGCTTCAGGGGCCGGCACAGGGCTTTCTCATTTCCAGTGCCCTGACGTATTACGCCTGTCGCCTAACCACTATATCTGAGCCACTTCCACATCTCCTTCCAGGATGTTTTCTTGCCATACATGAGAATTCCTGTACGGTAGACCTTTGCAGCCATCCACACAAAGCCGAAAAAGGTGATCAGCATCAGGCCCATTGAAACTGCGATCTGCCATATGGGCACTCCAAAGGGAATACGGGCCATCATGACTATCGGAGATGTAAGTGGGATCATTGAGCACCAGAAGGAGAGTGAACTTTCAGGATTTTGCATGGTACCTATAGCTACCATTAGAGCCAGGATTATTGGAATGGTTACCGGCAACATAAATTGCTGGGTTTCTGTCTCATTATCCACTGCTGATCCGATAGCCGCAAAAACAGAGGCATAAAGGAGATAGCCTGTTATGAAATAAAAGACAAAGCAGAATATTATTGTGCCCCAGGGTTGATTCATGGCGCTGTCGAACATTTTTGAAAACTCCGCAAGTTCGGGAGATACATTGGCACTTTGTGCGGAAACAGCAGCCTGGGCATTCTGTGACATCAGGTTCTGTGGCATTGTCTGTGATATTTCAACAGCATTGCTTTTTGGCAGAAAAGTAGTTTTCAGGACGGTTGCTATTGCCACAGTCAGGAAGATCCATATAAAAAACTGTGTAAGTCCAACGAGTGCGATGCCAAGTATTTTACCCATCATAAGCTGTACAGGTTTGACAGAGGATATTATTACCTCCACAACCCTGCTGGTTTTCTCTTCGATTACACCGCGCATTACCTGTGCCCCGAAGATAAATACCAGCATATACATCATGAATCCGAAAAGGTAGGCAAGAGCCATTGCTATACCGGTGCTGGTACCTTTGATTGCACCTGTATCATCTATCTTTTTTGTCTGAATTGTCACACTGGTCTCGATGTTTTTCATTATTTCATCGAGATTCTCAATCTTGTAGGACAGAAGTTTCTGTCTCTCTATCTCCTTTTTCAATGAATTTTCAATATACTGCAGAAGACCGATTGGAGGTTGTTTTTTAGATATAAGCTGTACGGCATTGGGAACATTTATTATTTCAGGTGATATATACAGGATCCCGTAATATCCGGCGCTTTCAAATGTCTTCTGAAGATCTTCAACTTTCACATTTTCGAGATAGTCGAATTCGGTATCCTTGGTGTTTTTGATAACCCCTTTAAAGAGATCTGAATTATCTTCTATCACGGCGATTTTCTTAAATTCGCCACCCTGGTTCATCATAAGGACAGTTGGAAGGATAATGATGGCTGCCATAAGGATAGGAGCCAGAAGGGTCATGATGATGAAGGATTTTTTCCTTACCCTGGTGACATATTCTCTTTTTATAATGACGAATATCTTGTTCATGATATAGAAATTGAGTTGTTTCAGATAATATTAGTTCCTGTTTTCGACTATTCTTATGAATATCTCATTCATTGATGGCAGGGCAGGATTAAATGAGATCAGGTTACCTGTTTGCATCACGGTTTTAAGAATATCGTTTGTCCTGATACTGGTGGTGGTTTTTAGCCTTATCACGCTTCTGTTGCCCTCCTGCTGTTGCCTGAGGATATTGTAGTGTCCGTTGCCCTCAAGTGTGACATCACCGTCGAATACAAGGTCATATTCGTTGGCAGCCCACTGGGTCCTTATCTCGTTGACGCTTCCTTCCAGAAGTGTTTTTGCTTTGTCTATCAGTGTTATATTATCGCATAACTCCTCGACGGATTCCATATTATGCGTCGAAAAGATTATTGTTGCACCTCGTTCGCGCAGGAAAAGGATCTCATTTTTAATTGTATTTGTATTTACGGGATCGAAGCCTGTGAATGGCTCGTCAAAGATCAGGAGTTTTGGCTCATGAAGCACTGTGGTTACAAATTGTACCTTCTGTGCCATTCCTTTTGATAATTCCTCTACTTTCTTGCCCCACCAGTCAATTATATCCAGTTTTTTGAACCAGTATTTTAGCCGTTTCATGGCTTCAGCCCTGGGCAGCCCCTTAAGGCGGGCGAAGTAAAGAGCCTGTTCCCCGACCTTCATTTTCTTGTACAGGCCTCTTTCTTCAGGAAGATAGCCTATTGACTGAACATCTTCAGGCATAAGCTTTTTCCCGTTAAGGAAGAGTTCTCCCGAATCAGGTCCGGTGATCTGGTTTATTATTCGTATCAGAGTTGTTTTCCCGGCGCCATTGGGTCCCAGCAGACCATAAATGGATTGCTCGGGCACAGAGATGCTGACATTGTCAAGAGCCAGCTGGTTGCCATATTTTTTTGTAACATTTGCCGCTTCAAAAAGTGCCATATGAGAATATTATTACAGAATTTATATCAAATGTAAATATATATAAACTCTGCGAAATCTTTGCTACAGAGGCTGGCTGCGTAATATCTTTAATTGTGCTTCAGATGTAAAAAGGCTACTGATATGCTCGGTTATTGCAATTATGAACACTCACGGCATGGAAACCGGATCTAAGCTGATAGTTCTTAAATAAGCGGATTATTCGAAATAACCTTTCATTCTGTCGAAGAAGCCCCTGTCATTTTTATCAGGTTTAGGAGTGAATGAGTCGGATTCCCTAAACTTCTCAAAGACCTTCATTTCATCTCTGGTCATATTTTTTGGGATCCATACATTGACATTTACCAGGAGGTCGCCATGGCCGTAGCCATTCACTTCGGGCAATCCCTTACCCCTTAACCTGAGAATCTTGCCGGGTTGGGTTCCCTGTTCAATTTTTATTTTCACATTATTTTCCACTGTCGGCACTTCGACATGTGTTCCAAGAGCAGCGTCAGGAATACTGATAAACAGATTGTATATGAGATCATTGCCTTCACGGATAAGATCTGGATGTTCTTCTTCATCGAATACAACCAGAAGGTCGCCGTTGATCCCACCTCTCCTTGGAGCATTTCCCTTGCCTCCCACTGTCATCTGCATGCCTTTGGCGACCCCGGCGGGAATATTTATTTTAATTATCTCCTCTTTTTGTACAATGCCTTCTCCATAGCAAGCGGTACATTTCTTTGTTATAATCCTGCCTTCTCCGCCACATGTGGGGCACACGGAGGTTGACTGCATCTGTCCGAGCATTGTGTTGGTTATCCTGGTAACATGTCCCGATCCGTGGCACGTAGTGCAGGCAGTCATGCTTGAGGCATCTGCTGCGCCCGTACCTTTACAGGTATCGCAGGTATCATATTTTGTTACCTTGACTTTTTTCTCGGTTCCTGAAGCAATTTCCTGCAGGTTAAGTTTAACCTTTATCCTGAGGTTTGTGCCTTTATTTACCCTTTTTGTTCTTCTGCTGCCTGTTCCGCTTCCGAAGCCTCCAAAGCCACCAAATGCATCTCCGAAAATATCACCGAATGATGAGAATATATCTTCAACTGTCATTCCATGTCCGCCAAAACCATTTCCGGCTCCACCAACGCCTGCATGTCCATATCTGTCATACCTGGCTTTTTTCTCATCGCTGCTGAGAACCTCATAGGCTTCTGCAGCCTCCTTGAAATTCTCCTCTGATTTCTTGTCACCGGGGTTTTTATCGGGATGATACTTCAGTGCCTGTTTTCTGTAAGCCTTTTTAATCTCCTCTTTGGTGGCCTCCTTCGATACTCCGAGAACTTCATAATAATCTCTTTTTCCCATCCTTCTTAACTTTTTTTATTAATAGGCCACATGGTCCACTACTCATTACAACTGCTGATGTTATTCACCCACAACAACTTTAGAATGTCTTAAAACCTTATCCTGTATAAAATATCCCTTCTGGATAACATCGACCACCTTTCCCTTCTTATCTTCTTCCTCAACAGGTACCTTAGCTATTGCTTCATGAAGGTCAACATTAAAACCACTGTTCAGAGATTCAATCTCCTTTATACCATTCTGTTTTAAAAAATCAGAGAACTTATTGTATATCAATTCAATTCCATCCCTCATAGCAGCACTGTCAGTTGCCGTTCCCATGTGAGAAAGAGCTCTGTCAAAATCATCCATCAGGGGAATTATCTTCAGGAAAAGATCCTCTGCCGCATATTTTGATAATTCCATTTTTTCACGAAGCGTTCTTTTCCTGTAGTTATCAAACTCAGCAGATAAGCGGATATACTTATCCTGCATCTCTGACAATTTTTCTTCCACAGATTTTACATCAGATACAACTTTGTCAGCAACCGCAGCTCCTTCTGATGTACCAGCAGTGGAAGATTCGGATCTTTCATCCAAAACAGAGTCGGTCTGATCTATTCCGGTATTATTTTCAGGCATGTGACCATGATCTTTATTTTCAGTTGCTTTGTTTGTCTGTTCTTCTGCTGAATTCTTCCTGTTCCCTAAATTTTTTTTTCATCATCACTTACTCTATTTCAGGTTTAAACCATTCTTTAACAAAATACCTGCCAACAGTATCAGATTGACAAATTGGCAGTAGGGGCGCAAAATTTTGCGCCCCTGCGATCCGTGATTTGCACCCTGCGATCCTGATTTTCGCCCCTGCTACCTGTATTTTAGGTTATTCTACCCTGAGGATATCGGCCCCGAGTGCATTAAGTCTCTGATCTATGTTCTGATAGCCGCGGTCGATCTGTTCAATATTTTGAATAACGCTCCTGCCTTCTGCCGACAGCGCAGCAATTAGGAGTGCTACGCCGGCTCTTATATCCGGTGACGACATTACGGTTCCCTTAAGCCTGATCATCTTATCCTGTCCTATAACAGTCGCCCTGTGAGGATCGCACAATATAATCTGTGCACCCATATCAATCAGTTTATCAACGAAAAAGAGCCTGCTTTCAAACATTTTCTGATGGATAAGCACTGCACCTTTTGCCTGGGTGGCAGTAACCAGGAATACACTAAGCAGGTCGGGTGTCAGTCCAGGCCAGATAGCATCTGCAATGGTCATTATTGATCCGTCTATAAAAGTCTCGATCTCATAATGATCCTGTTTTGGAATGAATATATCATCGCCCCTTCTTTCAAGACTGATTCCCAGGCGCCTGAAGGAATCAGGAATTATGCCGAGGTGGTCATAACCGGTATTTTTTATTGTTATCTCTGAAGCGGTCATTGCTGCCATTCCTATGAATGATCCGATCTCGATCATATCCGGCAGAATGGTATGCTGGCAACCTTTGAGGCTCTTAACGCCATCGATAAAGAGCAGGTTGGAACCGATTCCGCTTATCCTGGCGCCCATGGAGACAAGCATCCTGCAGAGCTGCTGCACATAGGGTTCGCATGCTGCATTATATATTGTTGTGCGTCCCCTTGCAAGAACTGCAGCCATGATGATATTAGCCGTTCCCGTTACAGAGGCTTCATCAAGGTGCATATATGTGCCTGTCAAAGATGGCGCTTCTACTTTGAAAAAGGGATCCGTTGTGTCGAATTCAAAGATGGCACCCAGTTTACTAAAGCCGGTAAAGTGGGTGTCGACTCTTCTCCGTCCTATCTTATCACCACCTGGTTTTGGAATAAAAGCCTTGCCGAATCTGGCCAGCAATGGCCCGACGATCATGATCGATCCCCTGATGCTGGAACTTTGCGTCCTGAATTCACTTGTCTGAAGATAATCGAGGTTAATGTCAATTGCCTCGAAGGTAATTGCTGAATCAACCTCTCTTGTGACCCTTACACCAAGACTATCAATCAGATCAATGAGCTTGTTTACATCACTTATGTCAGGAATATTTCTTATTGTAATTTTTTCTCCTGTAAGAAGAGTAGCACAAATAACCTGAAGGGCTTCATTTTTTGCTCCCTGAGGGGTTATTTCTCCATGAAGTGATCTCCCACCCTGGACAATAAAAGTACCCATTAGTGCCTGGTGTAACCTTTTTTCTTATTGAATGGCTTATTCTGTTGCTTATTATGCGATTTACCCTGAGGTTTTCTTTTAACAGAGGGAATCAGCTCCTTAACTTCAAGAATTTTAACTCCGTCGGTCATTTTCAGTTTGCCCCTTGAGAGAAGCTTCATATCACCTATAATCACCTCATCGGGAACCTGATTCCTGTTCCATGTTATGTAGGACTTCTTCATCTGGTTGACTATAAGATTGGTAAAATACTCTTTTTCGTCACCATCTTCCATTTCTGAAGCAGCGTTAATCATCAGTTCGATTATCCGGCCATAATGAAGATATCTGATTTCTCCCTGCCTGTAAGGCACCTGTTTTGGTTTTTCAACAAACTTTGATGGTTCAGGAACAGGATAGGGTGAATCAATATCCAGCTCAAAATTGGCAATCAGGGAAAGGTGATCCCAGAGTTTATGTTTGAAATCGCCTACATCACGTATGTTGGTATTCAGATTACCCATTATCTGGATTATTGTTTTTGCAGCACGGTTTCTTTCATCCCTGTCCTCAATGGTCTTGATATGATCGACCATTTTCTGCACATTCCTCCCATACTCTGGCAATGCCATCCTCTTTCTCTGTGTATTGTAATCGTAATTCATTTTGTAATTTTTTACAAAGGTACAAAAAAGAAGTAACTACAAACCGAGAAACTGAATTGCAAGTCCTGAGAAAAAGATCATGGCTCCTGCGATAAGATGGCTGTATTTTTCAATGGGTTTAAGATTTATCTTATTCAATCCCATTTTGAAGGCAAGTACTATTGACAGCATTGTGGCTATTGTTACTGCGGAGAAGAGCAGTGAAACCACCACCACCCCGGAAATATTATTTTGAGCTGCAGGGTACATCACGAGAGGTATCAGTGGTTCGCATGGTCCGAAGACGAATATCAGGAAGAGGACCCATGGAGTGGCATTTGCCATTTCGTCCTGATGAATGTGTGTATGTTCATTATGGTGGTCATGCTCATGTTCATGCTTCTCCCCTCCAAGATGAAAGTGGGAATGAGTGTGTTTCTTTTTCTTCATAAGGTTTCGTATGCTGATAATCATATATATCAGTCCGAAAGCTATAAACAGCCACGCTGCCAGGTTCCCGCGGAATGATTCAACTGAGGTCAGCCTGGTGACGGATATTCCCACTGCAATTCCGATAAGTCCAAGAATGACTGAACTCAGCACGTGCCCAATGCCACAAAAGAATGTGATCACCATGGTCTTTCTCAGTGTCCATTTACGAGCCTGGCTTAGCACAATGAAAGGGAGATAGTGATCCGGGCCCAGAACCGTGTGTACAAATGCGATAGAGATTGCAGTTATCGATAAAAGCGTTATGGAAGTTTGCATCCTTAAAGTTTAAAAAATCGTAACCGGAACAATTAATATGCAATTATATTTATAAAAATCGATATAACTATTTTGAATCAGGTTTATTCTCTTAAAAATTGTGAATATGATTATTCGGGGAAGGGAAAATGATGAATTTTATTTCCTCTCAGAGGATGAGAATTCCACGAAATGAGGTACATATTTTCCCGGAACGGGAAGTCTTACATCCAGTCTGTTCCGTTATAGATCTTCTCGTTGATGTTTAAGTTCTGCTTATACAACAGGGACCTTGCTCCGGAAATGAATTTTTTCATCTGAATATAATCGGCGGGATTATTGAAAAAATCAGGATTGTCTTCAAACTGTGAGCACGGCAGAATAAAGAATCTCTTTCTGTACTTCTCGATAGGAGTATAGACCCAGGTAAGATAATAGCCCGCATCCGTAATCTTTAGCTGATCTCCTGATTTTGTAACTTCGACTCTTACTATAGCGCCACCATCAGTTTTAGGCTTCCTCTGGTTGGAAATAAAATTGCCCATGGAGTATACCGCAAGCTTGTCTTTTTCTCCGGTGGCATTTTTTGACCAGACCATTTTCTGCAATACATGAGGGTGTGATCCTATTATCAGGTCTGCACCGAGCGAGAAAAAATAATCTGCCAGATCGGTCTGCATTTTTGAAGGTACTGTATCATATTCTGTTCCCCAGTGAAGAAAAAGCACTATCAGATCCGGGTTCTTACTTTTAGCTTTCCTAATGTCCGCAGCAATTATGTTTTTGTCGAGCGTATTGACAATTACCGGGGCAGGAACAGTTATTCCGTTGGTGCCATAGGTATAATTCAGGAGGGCCACGGAAAACCCGTTTTTTTTGATAATTAATGGATAAAGGCTATCCCTGGCAGATAAGTCAGAAAATGTCCCTGTATGGGGAATACCCAGGCTATCGAGTCTGAAAATTGTTCCGAGGATGCCTTTTTTCCCCCGGTCGGCAGCATGGTTATTGGCTGAAACCATGCAATCTATCCCCGCATTTTTACATGCTGCTGCTAGTGCAGGAGGGGAGCTGAACTGAGGGTATCCCATATAGGGAGGGCCGGCGAGTGTCACTTCAAAGTTGGCAATTGCCAGATCTGCGCCGGATATTACCGGTTTGATATACTTGAAAACCTCATCATACTCATATCTATGGGTTTCCCTGTTCTCAGCAGACCAAATCTGTTCATCGTGGCCCATAATGTCTCCGATGAACAGGAGTGAAAGTTTTCGGGAGCTGTCCCCCGAAGGCTGGCTTTTAACTCCGGTGAAGCTGAAAAGAATGAAGCAGCTCAGCAGAATATATTTTAACCTGGTGTAATGCGTTTTCATATCTTTAATTATGATTTAGCAATAGAAGCGGTTATTTCTCCGATTTTTTTCAAATATACGGTTATATTAAAATTATTCCGGCAAAGCTGATTCTTAAAAAATTTATAATTACTAACTTTGGCCGTTTTTTTATTCAATTTTTTTAGCGGGGATGAAACGAAACATTCTGGAAAACAAGGGCAGCAACCTTGATATTACGAAGATCTCATTAGCAGGTGTAATTGTTACTCTTGGGATTGTATTCGGAGAACTTGGGACCAGTCCGCTTTACGTGATGAAAGCTATTTTAAATGCAAGCAGCGACTATAATGAGCTTCTGATATACGGTTCTTTATCCCTGATCTTCTGGACTCTGACTCTTCAGACAACTACCAAGTATATTTTAATTACCCTGCGGGTTGACAACAGGGGAGAGGGTGGTATTCTTGCCCTGTTTGCCTTAATGAAGAAAAAAGTAACCTGGGCGGTATTGATTACAATGGTAGGGGGAGCAGCCCTGCTTGCAGACGGAGTAATTACACCAGCAATAACTGTTACCTCCTCGATCGAGGGGTTAAAACTACTGAATTCTGAAATTCCTGTGGTACTCATAGTACTGCTGATCCTGGCAGTTCTGTTTTTTATTCAGCAATTCGGGACCAACCTGGTGGGAAGTTCTTTCGGACCCATAATGCTGGTATGGTTTCTTGTGCTTGGCGTTCTTGGTTTCTCTAAGCTTTTACTTAATCCCACAATACTAAAAGCTCTGAATCCTGCCTATGCCTACGAGTTTCTCGACAAATATCCCGGAGGATTCATTCTGCTTGGGGCTGTTTTCCTGGCTACCACGGGAGCTGAGGCGCTGTATGCGGATCTCGGTCATTGTGGAAGGTTGAATATACAGGTTTCATGGATCTTTGTTAAAATTGCACTTTTGATGAACTACTTCGGTCAGGGAGCCTGGCTGCTCGTAAATGGAGCTCCCGGGGAAGGTGTTAATCCGTTCTATGCAATCATGCCCAAATGGTTCCTGCTGCCGGGAATATTTTTAGCAACTGCTGCATCAATTATTGCTAGTCAGGCAATTATAAGCGGTTCATTTACGATAGTAAAAGAGGCTGTATCTCTCAACTTCTGGCCCAAGATAAGGATATTGAATCCAACAGATATCAGGGGACAGGTTTATCTCCCTTTTGTTAACTGGTATCTATGGCTGGCATGCAGCCTGGCTGTAATATTCTTCAGGGAATCTGAAAATATGGGTGCTGCATATGGTCTTGCCATTATCCTGACAGAATTGATGACAACCTTCCTTCTTGCGTATTACCTGTATCAAAAAGGGATCAATCACAGGCTTATAATCCTGATATTCCTCGTGTTTGTTACAATAGAAGGCAGCTTTCTGATAGCAAACCTTCATAAATTCAATGATGGAGGATGGGTTACCCTTCTTATCGCGTCCTTCTTTTTTGTAATTATGTATGGCTGGTATTTTGGCAGAAAGTTAAAAAACAGGTATGTCACGTTCACTTTGCTTGACAAATATATTGAGATGTTCAAGGATCTCTCCAGGGATACATCTGTTCCCAAGTGCGCCACCAACCTTGTATATATAATCAAAGCCAACAGGCACGACCAGGTGGAATCAAAGGTTATCTATTCGATATTTAAAAAGCAACCCAAACGTGCCGACACATACTGGTTTCTTCATATCAACGGTGTAGACGAGCCAAACAGATTTGAATATGAAGTAACTCAAATAATTCCGGGTGTGCTGATCAGAGTTGATTTTAATATAGGATATAAGATAGAGCCAAAAATTAACCTTTATTTCAAGGAAGTTCTGGAAGACCTGGTGGCGGAAGGTCAGATCAAGCTGGAAAGCAGTTTCCCTTCACTCAGGAAGCACTCACTGCCGGCTGACTTCAAGTATGTACTGATAGACAGGGTAATGCCTCGTGACTACAAACTTTCGAATATTGAGAATTTCACACTTACACTTCATGGCATTTCCAGAATTTTTTGCATCTCCGATATAAAAGCGTTACAGCTTGACTCCACAAATACTGTAGAGGAACAGGTTCCGATTACAATTGACCAACCTATAGGGTTAAGGATTAAGCGGTTACAGTAAAATACCGTCAGGTAAAAGCATTAAGTATCAGACTCTTTTGGTATCTTTGATCTATAAAGGTTGAAAATGAAAGGGACTAAACATCAATTTGATATAAACAAGCTTTCCGCTGCAGGACTGCTGGTTTCCCTGGGTATCGTTTTTGGTGATATCGGAACAAGTCCCCTGTATACCATTAAAGCAATCATCAACGGAGCAGACTCCTTCAGTGAACTTGTGGTCTATGGAGGACTCTCCTGTGTCTTCTGGACACTTACTCTCCAGACAACCATCAAGTATATCATTATAACGCTCCAGGCCGACAATAAGGGAGAAGGAGGCATATTTGCACTCTTTGCCCTGATCAGAAAAAAGACAGCCTGGGCTGCCATTCTTACAATGATCGGGGGAAGTGCATTGCTGGCCGATGGGGTGATTACTCCAGCAATCACGGTTACATCTTCTATTGAGGGATTAAAATTGTTTAACAGCAATATCCCGGTCATTCCGATTGTACTTGTGATTTTTGCCGCACTTTTTTTCATGCAGCAATTCGGTACAAAAGTTGTAGGTTCGGCGTTCGGTCCATCGATGGTAATATGGTTCCTGATGCTGGGAGTACTTGGCTTTTCACAGATTATACATTATCCTGATATTCTTCGTGCACTAAGTCCGGCTTATGCCATAAAGTTTCTGACTCAATACCCGGGAGGATTCATTCTGCTTGGAGCTGTCTTTCTTTGTACAACGGGAGCTGAAGCTCTCTATTCGGACCTGGGTCATTGCGGAAGGTCGAATATCAGAGTTTCCTGGATATTTGTGAAAACGACATTGCTCCTTAATTACTTCGGACAGGGCGCCTGGTTAATGATGCATTATACTCCGGGTTCCAGGGTCACACCTTTTTTTGATATAATGCCAAAATGGTTTCTTCTTCCCGGGAATAATTATCGCAACGGTTGCCTCTATAATTGCAAGCCAGGCACTTATAAGCGGATCCTTCACACTGATAAGCGAAGCTGTATCACTTAACTTCTGGCCTAAAATCAGGATATTAAATCCGACATATGTAAGAGGTCAGGTTTATCTGCCCTTCGTGAACTGGTCACTGTGGATAATGTGCAGCATGGTCGTTATCTTCTTCAGGGAGTCAGCAAACATGGAAGCTGCTTATGGCCTGGCTATATCGATTACGATGATAATGACCACTATCCTGCTTTCACACTATTTGTCTCAGGAGTGGTAGCAATCCAAAGCTGTCAATAATAGTACTGATTGTTTTTCTTACCATTGAGGGAAGTTTTCTTATTGCAAACCTGAATAAATTCAAGAATGGAGGATGGTTTACACTTCTCCTGGCAACCCTTTACTTCCTTATTATGTTCGGATGGTATTTCGGCCGGAAAATAAAGAACAGGAGAATCTCCTTTTCAAATATATCAAACTTCTCTGAGTCTCTTTAATGACCTTGCAAAAGGATGAATCAATTCCAAAGTATGCAACCAATCTGGTATATATCATTAAGGCAAACAGGCCTGATCAGGTTGAATCAAAGATATTGTATTCAATTTTCAATAAATTTCCGAAGAGAGCTGACAGATACTGGCTTCTTCATGTGGACAGGGTGGATGAGCCGAACAAGTTCGATTACAGGGTAAATAATATTATTCCGGGTGTCCTTATCCGCATTGATTTTCATATTGGCTTTAAGATGGACACAAAAATTAATCTCTACTTCAGGGAGGTTCTGGAAGATCTGGTCAGTTCGGGTGAAATAAGTCTTGAAAGCGGTTACAACTCACTTAAGAAATATGGATTTCCGGGAGATTTCAAATATGTGCTCATTGATCGTATAATGCTTAAGGATTTTAAATTATCGGGTACAGAAAGTTTCATAATGAACATCCATCGCCTGATCGATCGGCTTAGCTTACCGGCAGTGAAGGCTCTTGAACTTGATGAGACAAATACTATAGTTGAACAGGTTCCGATAATTCTTAACAAGTCTCTGGGGAAGAGGATCCGTGCTGTAAAGGCTGGTTAGACCCTTGTATCGGGGATCGGATAGCGTTTAAATTCTCTTGTCCTGTCAAAGAGATACCTGTAAGTTATATAATGCTTGGCTGGAACGCCTCCACCGAGACAAAGATTTTCCTCATTCTCGGATTGAAATCTGCGACCCAGGAAAATTCAGCTTCACGGAAATGGTTCTTTTTCTTCAGCACTTTCAGCAAATTGACGATAAAGGCTGATTCAATACCAAGCCCCTGATATTTAGGAATAACACCCATCAGAAGGACTTTCAGCCTGGTCATTGTTTTACGTTTCTTAAGCCAGAGGAACTTGATCATTATTAAAGGGTTCATCTTCCCGTTCAGGTGCTTAAGTATTTGATTAAGATCAGGGTACATAAGAAATATTGCTATTGGCTTACCTTCAAAATAGGCAAGCCATATAAATTCCTCATCTATGAATAACCTGGCTTTTTTAAAGCTCCCTTCAGGTAATCTGCTTCAAGTGGTTCAAAGTGTATTTTGAATGATGCCCATGCTTCGTTATAAACCTTTACGAAATCATTGATAAGCTTGTCCTGCTCTCTCCAGTTGAAATGGCGAAATTCATAACCGGGTCTGGAAGTAATCCATTCAGCTATTTTAAAAAATCTCGGTGACATTGGTTTTGTCAGGTCGAGATGGAAGCCTTCCATTTTATAGAATGTACGGAAGCCGTATGATTCGAAGAGTTGGCTATAGTAGGGTTTGTTGTATGGTACTTCAATGGAGGGATGTGTAAATCCATCTACCAGAAGCCCCCAGTATTTATCTGTCTCTCCAAAATTAACCGGACCGTCCATCGCCTCCATTCCCCTCTTCTGAAGCCATTCCCTGGCGGTTTCGAATAGCATGAAGGAGGCCTCTTTGTCGTTGATGCATTCAAAATACCCTATCCCTCCTGTTGGCTGATCATATGAGCTGGCTAAATTCCTGTCGATAAATACTGCTATTCTGCCGATAAGTTTTGAATCATCGTCTAGAAGTATAAACCGCTCTGCCTCTCCCCGCCTGAAATAGGTATTTTTTCCGGGGTCGAATACTGCATCTATTTCCCTGTCGAAAGGGCAAACCCAAACAGGATCATCTTTATAAATTTTCCTTGCTACATCATGGAACAGGTGCTTTGTAACCTTATCTTCAACCCTTCTTACTTTCATGAAATAAAGTTTTACAGACTAATTCCCTCTGGGTTTTCAGTATATGACAGGCCGGATTAAATTGACCACCAGGCCATACCACTGAATGCTATTGTAAAAGTATGCAATTAATTTGCACACTATGCAAATAATGATCCGATTCCAGGAAAACAGATGGTTGAGATTTTATGCATAACGCATTTGAATTATTATGCTTCCAATATTGTGAAACATATTGTAATCAGTTATCATTGGGCAGCCGGGAGTTATATTTCTTAAGGTGCACTTTTGGATTTGAATCATCGCTGTCATCCTTATTTGATACAAACCCCTGAGGAGCTGTACTGGCCTGAAGGGGCCTCATAGGATTTCCATACCCATCGCCGTCCTCGTCCATGTAGTATGTGGAAACAGTTCCTTCACCGGCCTTGAGTGTCTGATCCAGGGCTCTAAGCAGCGACAGGTCACCATGGGTATCACAAGCCAGTTCCCAGATCATTACTCCTCCAAGAGCGGATTTTTTTGCAAGCTCTGCCTTTTGTACAATTGTCGGTATGCCGTTAAAGTATCTCATGCCTGTTGAATCCCTGTATGCATTGGCCGGATCGGATGCGATAATTTCGGAAAAATCTATATACCTGGCAGGAGGCGTAAAATCAAAACCATAGAAGGGAAGTCCCAGTGTGATGCGTGAAGGCTGAATTTTTCTGGTTACCGTGTAGTATTTAATTGCATCCTCAGCATATGAATAGGGGGAATGCGGACCAATCACATCCGGTCTCCAGATGCCGGTCTTATCGTAAACCATAACATTCACAAAATCATATGCTTCAAGGGCTTCCTGAGTAACCACAGGATCGAGGTCAACAGCTCCGAGAGCGCAGGACATACCTTTACCTTTTGAATGAAGAGCAGTTCTCAATTCAACCACAAAGGGACCATATGTGTAACCGATATAAGGGAACAGATTGCCTTCGATATCGACATCAACCCCATCGAGATTATTCTCTTCAACATATTTGACTATTTTCTTTATGAAAGCCGATCTGTTCCGAGGCAGAAGTGCAGCCTTCCAGAATGAGGTGTCTGGTTTGCCCCCTCCGCCAAGGGAGATGAATACCTTGAGGTTTGCAGCATGTCCCTTGTTGACCCCGATAGAGACATCGGCATTATCGTCCATAACCAGGTATCCGTCTTTGTCAGGACTGGCAAATGCCAGATTCAGGTAAGTTAGTTTGTTAAGCTCGATAGAATCAAGCTTGTCAAAATTTCCTCCTCCTATGTATCCAACTACTTTAAAGCTGTTGTCAGTCTGGTAAATATCAGGCCCATAGCTGGTTTTGCAGGATGTGCCGGTAAGAAGAACAAGTAAAGAAGTCAGTAACAGAAGGGTGATTGGTCGTTTCATTTTATTTATAATTTAAGGTTGGAAGAAGTATTTGATTGCACAAGGATTAATTATATTTTTTAGCACCGGGCAGGAGGCCATAAGAAATCATTATGTAACCCTGCCTTCTGTAAGATCCATTTCAGAATTTACTGAACTTTGATTATTGCCGTTTCGGATATGTGCCTTGATGAGTTGCCTATCTGTAAAATAAAATCACCTGGTTCCACGACCCATCCCTTATGTGCTTCGTCCCAAAAGCCCAGATCAGAAACTTTAATGTCGGTATCTACGGTTTTAGCCTCACCGGGCTGCAGAAAGACTTTTTCAAATCCTTTCAGCTCTTTAGCGGGTCTTTCAACTGAGCAGACCGGATCACTTATGTAGATCTGTGCCACTTCTCCACCATAAAGCTTCCCGCTGTTTTTTATTGTATATCTCAATGGATTATATCGTTCATTCTGTATAGCACTTTGTCGGACCTCAACTCTGAAATCTCAAAGCTGGTATAAGATAATCCAAATCCGAAAGGAAACTGTGGAACAATATTCTTTGTATCGAACCAACGGTATCCGACTAAAATACCCTCTTCATAGTTTACTTTAAGATCTCTTCCGGGGAAGTTCCCAAGGGCATGAGCAGGAGACTGTTCCAGGGTGACCGGCATTGTAAAGGGAAGTTTCCCGGAGGGATTCACTTTTCCGCTGAGAGCGTCAGCAACTGCATTGCCGGCCTCCATACCTCCATACCATGACCATAGAATTGCTGGGACCCGTTCGGTTATTCCTGCCAGTTCCAGGGGGGAACCGGCAATAATTACCACTATTGTCCGAGGGTTTACCTTTGCTACTTCACTGATAAGTGTCTCCTGTCCATATGGGAATTTCATATCCTGCCTGTCGAATGACTCGGTGTCAAAATCATGGTTCAAACCGCAGAAGATTATGGCTGCATCAGATTTTTTAGCTTTGGAAACTGCCTCATCGATAAGTTTCCAGTCGATTTTTTTCGTGTCCGTCTGACCTTTATTGCTTCCTTCAACAAACTTCGACTGTTTTTCATACCCCTGTGCGAAATTGATTTTTACCTTATCCCCGAATTTCTTAGTAAGCGCTTCAAGAGGCGTTATTTCGTACAAAGCTTTTATTTCAGAACTTAGTCCACCGCTGCAATGTTTACGGGTGGCATTATCGCCTATGACGGCCAGGGATTTTATTGTTGAAAAATCAACAGGCAGAGCGTTATTTTTATTCTGCAGAAGGACTATCGCCTGGGCGGCTGACTGATATGCTGCCATCTGATGTGCGTGAGTATTCATAGATCCTGCCGTACGGTTTTTCTCATCGAGCATTTTGGTTTTTATCATCACCCTGAGGATATTGGCTACTTTTTCATCAACAATATTCATTGGTACTTTCCCTTCCTTTACCGCTTCAATAAGGGGGTCAGCAAAATACCATTTATTGTAGTCCTTAATATCGGTGCCCATCTCAAGATCGAGCCCGGCCATTGCTGCTTTTACAGTACTGTGTGCAGCATTCCAGTCAGTCATCAGTACACCTTTGAAATCTAATTCTGTTCGCAATATTATGCGATCCAGAAATTCGTTTTCCGAACACCATTCACCACGGAACTTATTGTATGCGGCCATCACTGTAAAGGCGCCACCCTCCATGACGGCGGCCTTAAATCCCGGCAGATATATCTCATGAAGTGCCCTGTCGCTCATTTCTACATCAATTGTCACCCTGTTTTCCTCCTGGTTATTTGCAATATAATGTTTTACGCTTGCGGCGACATCCTTTGACTGCAATGCCTTGATGTAAGGGACTGTCAATGCGGAGATAAGGAAGGGATCTTCGCTCAGGTATTCAAAATTACGTCCGCAAAGTGGTGAACGTATTATATTGATAGCCGGACCCAGTAATACATCCTTCTTGCGATAGCGGGCCTCTTCACCCAATACCAGGCCACGTTCATATGATAACTCCGGATTCCAGCTTGCGGCAAGAGCAGTGCCGGTAGGGAAGCAGGTTGCGGAGTCATTTGTCCAGCCTGCGTAAGCCCAGTTATCACGGTTCATTTCAGCCCTGACTCCAAAAGGTCCGTCTGAAAGTGCCCATTCAGGAATGCCCAGACGCTTTACTCCTGTAACATAAAACTTTGAATTGCCATGCAACATTCCGGCTTTTTCCTGCAATGTCATTTTCTTTATCAATGACCTGATGGTTTTCTCAACAGCAGCATCATCCCCCTGAGATTTTTGTGCCGAAACGCTTAATACAGATAAAAATATGATCAATGCCATACACTCAAAAAATTGTTTTTCATTTTCCGGAATATTATTTTTATGATCAATTTTTAAATAAGGCCTCATCTGAAGGGATTTATCACGAACGGACGAATGAGATTTCCTGTTTGTAAGACACATGATTAATATTTTTATTTATAATATGATAGGCGATTAGCAAATAGCAATTTTGCAGATCAGCCAAATAGTATGTCAATCAGCCGGCTTTATTTTGCAAAATACTATATATTTTTCTAAGATCATTAATTTCTTCATCCGGGAAATGTCAAACTGATCAATAATGGATAGGATGCTTAAATTTTTAATATTACTTTAGGTCCTGAAAAGTTGTGTAGGATATGTTTATATTTAAATTTGTACTTGGTAGGTTAAACAAGAAAGAATATCCTGATCCTGGTGAATGAGAAATAAGTGTATAAATAAATTTCATTTAATCCTGCATAAATGCTGTTTCTTGTTCCAAATATTACTTTCTGGCCATTTTTAGTTTTTGCTGCTGCAGTTCTTTGCATTGTTGCAATTATGATAGGTCTGTCATATGTGCTTGGGGAACATCATAAGGAGAAGTCAACGGATGAACCTTTCGAATCAGGTATGCCACCCACAGGAGATGCCAGATTGAGATTCTCTTCCGGTTTTTATATCATAGCGATGTTCTTCGTCATTTTTGACCTTGATGCTGCCTTTATTATGCTATGGGCAGTATCATTTCGCGAACTTGGGCTGGCGGGTTATATTGGAATGTTAATATTCATAGGCTTGCTTGTTGTACTGCTGATCTATGAATTAAGCATAGGAGCACTTGATTTTGGGCCAAACGGTAAAAGAATACTCAAATCTATGAACAGGTTAAAAGATTAATCAGGTATGATAAAACCAGGTGAGGAATATTCCGGCAACAAGGCAGAGTCGGTGGAGGAAGTTGTTCGCAGATCAATCCTTATGGGCAGGCTCGAGGAAATGGTTGCCTGGGGAAGGAAGAATTCGCTCTGGCCGTTCAATTTTGGGCTGTCCTGCTGTTTTGTTGAAATGGCAACAGCCCTTACCAGCAGGTATGACATTGCGACGGTTTGGCGGTGAGGTAATCCGGGGAACACCACGTGAAGCCGACGTGATGGTTATTGCCGGAACGGTGTTTCTTGAAAATGGTCCCTGTGATACAAAGGCTATATGATCAGATGATGGCTCCGAAATGGGTGATATCGATGGGATCGTGTGCAAACTCCGGAGGAATGTATGATATTTATAGCGTTGTGCAGGGGGTCGACAAGTTCCTGCCTGTTGATGTTTATGTATCGGGATGTCCGCCACGGCCCGATGCATTTCTTGAAGGGCTTCTGCTATTGAGGGATTCTGTGGGGAAGGAGAAGAGACCCCTGAGCTGGGTAATAGGATCGGGGGAAGTACATAAAGCGGAGAAAATATCGATGAGGGATAAAAAGATGGAGGAACGTTCGGAAATGGAGACCCTTCGCCCTATGAATGAGATTTAGAACCTAACCAGGAATACCAATTTTTACATGATGAAAAATGATCCCGATATTATTTCTGATCTGAAAACTAAATTCGGAGAGAATATTATCCTGCATCAACAGCATACAATAGATGATATACCTACTATATGGCTCAGCAGGAACGAGCTCATAAAGGTACTGGTGTATCTGAAAAACGAGGTCTCCCTTCCCTATAAAATGCTCTACGACCTTACCTGCATCGATGAGAGGACACGAACAAAGAGGGAAGGGCAGCCCGCGAGCGATTTTACGATAGTTTATCATCTTACCTCATTCGAAAGAAACGCAGATCTGCGCTTAAAAGTAGCTCTGAATGAAGGCGATACAAATATATCCAGCATTACTTCGGTCTGGGAATCGGCTGACTGGTATGAACGCGAAGTGTATGACATGTTCGGTATGAATTTTACCGGTCACCCGAGGCTCACGCGCATACTGATGCCGAAAAGCTGGAATGGCCATCCTCTTAGAAAAGAACATGCTGCCAGGGCTACTGACCTGGATCCGTTTGTGCTGACAGATGCCTTGCTCGATCAGGAAGAGAGCGATCTGAAGTTCAATCCTGCCGATTACGGAATGGACACCAGCAGTGAGGACAGCGATTACATGTTTCTGAATGTTGGTCCCCAGCATCCGGGTACTCATGGATTATTAAGGCTCATTCTGCAATTGCACGGAGAGGATATTGTAAACATTGTTCCGGATATCGGCTACCATCACCGTGGCGCTGAAAAGATGGGAGAAAGGCAATCGTGGCATACATATATTCCTTATACTGACCGTATCGATTACCTGAGCGGGGTAATGAACAATCTGGCATACCTGCTCCCACTGGAGAAGCTCGCCGGCATAGAGGTTCCGTTAAGGGCACAGGTTATCCGGATCATGATGAGCGAGCTTTTCAGGATTTCAAGCCACCTTGTCTGGCTTGGAACATTTGCGCAGGATCTTGGGCAGCTGTCACCGGTATTCTATGCCTTTAACGACAGGGAAAGGCTCTTTGATATTGTGGCCGGAATAACTGGTGGCCGGATGCATCCGTCATGGTTCCGGATAGGAGGCGTTGCCCACGACCTGCCTGACGGATGGGACAGGAAAATGCAGGAATTTGTCAACTACCTTCCCGCCAGGCTTAAAGAATTTGAAAAGATCATTCTTAAAAACAGCATATTAAAAGCGCGGACTGTAGGCATTGGCGTATTTACCACACGGGAGGCAATTGAATGGGGCGTCACTGGTTCGGCACTAAGAGCTACAGGGTATGAGTGGGATTACCGCAAGAAAAGACCTTACTCGGGGATTGATCAGTTTGAATTCGATGTTCCGCTGGGGAAGAACGGAGACTGTTACGACAGAGCTGTTGTTCGTCTGGAAGAGATGCGTCAGAGTCTGAGGATCATTCAGCAATGCATAAAGAATATGCCGGCCGGTTATTACAAGTCGGATCATCCTCTGGCCATTCCGCCAAGAAAAGAGAAAACCATGACAGATATCGAAACACTGATCACTCATTTTGTCGGTGTTTCATGGGGTCCTGTTATCCCTGCCGGAGAAGCGATGGTGCCCATTGAGGCTGCCAAGGGAAGTAATGGCTATTACCTGATCAGTGACGGAGGTACATCCTCGTACCGTTCCAGGATCAGAACCCCTTCTTTTCCGCACATACAGATGCTGCCATATATTGCCAAAGGGTATACAATCCCCGATCTGCTGGCAATTCTGGGTGCAATGGATTTTGTTCTTGCTGACCTTGACAGATAAATTTGAGCGACTATGCTGACTAATGATGAAATAAACGAGATAAAGGCTGAGATCAGGCAATATCCATATCCTGCCGTGGCATGCATTGATGCCCTGAAGATCGTTCAGCATCACCGCGGATGGGTCTCAGATGAATCAGTCAGGGATATAGCTGAACTGCTTGGTCTTTCCAATGAAGAGGTGGACGGTGTTGCAACATTCTATAGCAGGATTTATCGCAGGCCTGTGGGAAGGAATGTGATACTTATCTGCGACAGCATCGCCTGTATGATAATGGGATATGGGTCATTATATGAATATATATCGAAGAAACTCGGTATCGGCTTCGGAGATACCACCTCTGACGGGAGGTTCACCCTTCTGCCCATCTCGTGTCTTGGTGACTGCGATAATGCTCCTGCCATGATGATAAATAATGATCACTTCAACAGGCTCACGATTGAAAAGATCGATGACTTACTGGTTAATTATAAATAAATAGATGGAAAAACCATTGACCAGACATATAAAACAAGGCTCCCCGGCGATTAATCTGGATGATTACAGGAAGGCCGGAGGCTATGGAGCTGTCAGCAAGGCTTTGAAACTCATGACTCCGTCTGATATCAGGAATCTGGTCAAAGCTTCCAATTTACTAGGTCGTGGCGGTGCAGGTTTTCCCACCGGCGTTAAGTGGGGCCTGGTGCCGGAAGATGGTGAAGTTTCAACCCTTAAATACCTGATATGCAATGCTGACGAGATGGAACCGGGAACCTTTAAAGACAGGCACTTGCTGGAAGGTAATCCTCATCAGCTTATTGAAGGAATGATAATATCTGCTTATGCAATACAGGCTGAAAAGGCATACATATTTCTGCGATGGGCGTATAAAAAAGCTGAAGCCATTCTCCATAAGGCAATAAGTGAAGCGTATAATGCCGGTTATCTGGGCAAAAATATTCTGGGTTCAGGCTTTGATCTCGATATATTTGTCCATTCAAGCGCAGGCAGATATATGTGTGGGGAGGAGACGGCATTGCTTAATTCGCTTGAAGGAAAAAGGGCTTTGCCACGTACCAAACCTCCATTTCCTACAGTAACCGGTTTGTTTGGCAAGCCAACTGTTGTGAACAATGTTGAAACCCTGTCCTGGATTTCCCATATCGTTGAGAACGGTTCAGCCTGGTTTAAAGGATTAAGTCTTACAGATACAGGAGGCACGAAACTCTTTGGAGTGAGCGGGAGGGTGAAAAACCCGGGTCTTTGGGAATTACCTCTTGGGATAACCATGAGGGAACTGATCGAGGAACATGCCGGAGGCATGGCAGCCGGATACCGTTTCCGCGGAGCATTGCCAGGAGGAGCCTCAACCGACTTCCTTATTGAAGATCACCTTGATGTGAAAATGGACTTTGGTACTGTAGCTGAAGCGGGAAGCAGGCTGGGAACAGGCACAATGATCATCCTTGATGACAAAACCTGTCCTGTTGCATTTATTCATAACGTGGAAAAGTTCTTTGCCCTTGAAAGCTGCGGCTGGTGCACACCCTGCCGCGAAGGACTTCCGTGGGTTGAAAAGATGCTTGCAGCTATTGAGGAGGGCACAGGCAAAATGGAATATCTGGATCTTCTGAGTCATAATGCAAAATTTTTCGGTCCGGGCCATACTTTCTGCGCTCATGCCCCTGGTGCTGCCGAACCATTGCAAAGCGGACTGAAATATTTCCACGACGATTTCATAAAACATATAACTGACAAAAAATGTCCATGGAGGTGAAATGGTTAAGATAAGTATCGATGGAAAATTTTATGAAGTAAGACCGGAAAAGAATCTTTTGGAAACCTGTCTTTCACTAGGGATAGACATACCTCATTTTTGTTTCCATCCTGCTCTCGGATCAGTTGGTGCCTGCAGGCTATGCGCCGTGAAGAAATTCAAGGATAAGGATGATGCGAAAGGACGGATCGTCATGTCGTGCATGGAACCTGTTGCAGAAGGGTTAATAGTTTCTGTTGAAGATCCTGAAGCACGGGCATTCCGGGCCAGTGTAATTGAAAGCCTAATGCTGAATCATCCGCATGATTGCCCGGTATGCGATGAAGGTGGAGAATGTCACCTTCAGGATATGACAATCATGACCGGACACAATTACAGACGAAGCGACTTTCCTAAAAGAACTTATCAAAATCAGGACCTGGGGCCTTTCATTTATCATGAGATGAACCGTTGCATCCAGTGTTACCGTTGTGTAAGGTTCTACAGGGATTATGCGGGAGGGAGAGACCTTAATGTTTTTGCATCCAAAAATCATGTATATTTTGGAAGGCATGAAGAAGGGCCACTTGAAAATGAATTCAGCGGAAACCTTGTAGAAGTATGCCCCACAGGAGTATTTACCGATAAAACCCTAAAGAATCATTTCACGCGCAAGTGGGACCTGACAAATGCCCCTTCAGTGTGTATTCACTGCAGTGTCGGGTGCAATACCATCGCAAGTGAAAGGTATGGGTCTCTGAGACGTATAATGAGCAGATATAACGGAGCCGTGAACGGGCATTTTATCTGTGACAGGGGAAGGTTCGGATATGAGTTCGTAAATGATGAAAAAAGAATAAGAAAGCCCAAAACAAAGACAGGAAAAGCGTTGGAACCGTCTCTCATTCAGGCATTTTCTGAGTCCGGGAAGATTACCGCAGTAGGTTCTCCCAGAGCCTCGCTTGAATCGAACTATGCACTGATGACTCTGGCGGGCTCAGGGAATTTCTATCATGGTATATCAAAAATGGAATTCCGGCTCACTGGAGCCATCCTTGATTATCTCCGTAACAGTGGAGTTCAAACCCCTTCACTGAAACAGATGGAAAAGGCTGATGCAATTCTGATCCTGGGTGAGGATGTTGTCAATACTGCTCCAATGATTGCACTTGCCGTAAGACAGGCTGCCCGTAATGTGCCTTACGATGAGGCAAGGGAAAAGGGTATACCCCTCTGGAACGATGCACCTTTAAGAGAATTGGCACAGGATGACAAAAGTCCGGTTTTTATACTCACTCCATTCATCGATTCTCTTGACGAAGTGGCGGAAGAGATTTTTCATGCCTCCCCCGGTGATATTGCAGATCTTAGCTTTGCAATAGCTGAAAAAATAGATAGTATGGTTCCGGGTGAAGCGTCTGACAAAACTTCTGTGCAAAAGCTTGCGGGTAAAGTTGCGGATTCACTTAAAAATGCTAAGAATCCTTTAATAATCTCAGGGGTCAGCAGCGGGGATGAAGCTATCGTTCTGGCAGCTTTTAATATTGCCACTGCACTTAAGAAGGCAGGCTCTGATGTAATGCTAAGCATGGTTTTTCCTGAATGCAACAGTCTGGGACTGTCATTCCTGAAAGGTAAACCATTTGAGGAAATCTTAACCGATGAGAACAATGAGATTGATATTCTGTTAATACTTGAAAATGATCTCTATAGAAGAGCAGGCGAAGATTCGGTAAATGAACTTTTTAAAAGAAGCAGACAGGTAATTGTAATAGATCACCTTGCTAATAAAACCACACAGGAAGCTGACATTTTATTGCCGTCTGCAACATTTGCCGAGTCTGAAGGCACCCTGGTAAGCAATGAAGGCCGGGCACAACGCTATTATAAGGCAATGATACCTGAAACCGGGGTTAAGGAAGGCTGGCGCTGGATAGATGAAATAAAAAATATCAGTACTCCGGAGCTTGCAGGAAAATGGAATAGTGTAGATGATATTCTTGAATCGCTGGCTGATGAATTACCACTCCTGTCAAAGTTGAGAAATTATAAGCCAGCTGCTGATTTCAGAATGCTTAATGCCAAGATGCCACGGCAAACAAGGAGGTATAGCGGCAGAACAGCAATGCATGCAAATGTTGCGGTCAGTGAACAAAAACTTCCTCAGGATCAGGATTCCCCTCTGGCTTTCAGCATGGAAGGTGTGGAGGAAAATCCTCCATCTTCACTTGTTCCTTTTTACTGGACCCCTGGATGGAACTCGGTTCAGGCATTGTACAGTTACCTTGACGATGAAGGTTCTCTCAAGGGCGGTGATCCGGGAATCAGACTTATTGAACCCCTGGATGAGCCCGGAGCAGCCAGTTTCAGGCAATTGACACGTACATCGGAAATTAAGCGGAATGACTGGCTCATTGTTCCGGTCTATTCAATTTTCGGTGGGGAGGAGCTCAGTTCAGTGGGTTCTTCCATATCACAAAAAATTCAGGATCCATTTGTGCTGATGAATCAGAAAGATGCAGAAGTTCTTTCAATGAACAATGGAGACTTAGTAGGGCTTGAAATCTTAAATTTAAAAATAGCGGTGAAAGTCAGGATTGAAAATACTATCAGGGAAGGAATGGCTGGTTTGTCGGTAAATTTACCGGGTATGCCTTTTGTGGATCTTCCGGGGAGAGGAAAATTTCATAAGCTCTAATATATTGTTCATGAAATATGTCTTCATAATTGCGGGTATACTATTAATACCACTGAGCATTGCTGCCGGATTGATTTGGGTGGAACGAAGGCTGCTTTCATTCTGGCAGGACAGGCTTGGACCAAACCGGGTAGGGCCTCTAGGCTTAGGCCAGGTTGTAGCAGATACAATTAAGCTGTTCTTCAAGGAGGACTGGGTGCCACCGTTCTCTGACAGACCGGTTTTTGTTCTTGCACCGGGGATCCTCATGTTTACAATTCTTCTAACCTTTGCTGTAGTACCTTTCGGTCCCAATTTTTATGTTTTTGATTCAAACATTGGGATCCTCTTTTTCCTCGGAAATTCATCACTGGGAGTTTACAGCATTGTACTTGGCGGATGGGCATCCAACAACAAGTATTCCTTAATAGGAGCCATGAGAGCCTCTGCTCAGATGCTTACCTATGAGGTGTTTATGGGCCTGTCCCTTATGGGTGTTGTAATGATGGCTGACAGCTTCAGCCTCTGTTCAATAGTTGAAGCACAGAAGGGGGGATGGTTTTTCATACCGCAGTTCATTGGATTCGTAGTATTCTTCATTGCCGGCATAGCCGAGACCCACAGGCTCCCGTTCGATATTCCCGAGGCTGAGGGTGAATTAATTGCGGGCTATCATTCAGAATATTCAGGCATGAAGTTCGGAATGTTCTTTGTCGGTGAATACCTTGGTATAACTCTTATTTCAGCTCTTATAGCCACCCTCTTTTTCGGTGGCTGGCTTGGACCATCTTTCCTGCCTCCCGTATTCTGGTTCTTAGGCAAGACCTTCTTTTTTATTATTATATTCATACTGCTCAGGGCATCACTGCCCCGGCCAAGATATGACCAGCTTATGGAGCTCGGATGGAAAATATTGCTGCCGCTGGCCTTGCTTAATCTGTTGATAACTGGCGCATTATTGCTATATTTAAAATGAGAAAAACAATAAATTCATGATCAGCATTCTCCGCAGCATCTGGTTAACTTTCCTGCATCTGTTTCACAAAACGGAAACAGTTGAATATCCGGAAGTAATGCCATATCTTCCTCCTCGTTACAGGGGAAGGATTGTTCTTACCCGTGATGCAGATAAGAATGAAAGATGTGTTGCCTGCTATCTGTGTGCGGCTGCCTGCCCTGTCGACTGTATCTCCCTTCAGGCTGCTGAGGGAGAGAAAGGCAGGAGATATCCGGAATTTTTCAGGATCAATTTTTCCAGATGTATTTTTTGCGGCTTCTGTGAAGAAGCCTGTCCGACATATGCCATTCAGCTTATACCTGACTTTGAAATGGCTGAATATGACAGGCAGGACATGGTATATGAAAAAGAACATCTGCTGATAAGTGGAGAGGGTAAATACCCTGACTATGATTTTTATAAGGAAGCAGGTGTGGATATGGGAGTAAAGGGGAAAGGTGAGGGCTCCAACGAAGAGCCGCCTGTGGATACTAAAACATTACTGCCTTGACTAATAACTGACAAAATGAATTTGTTTTTTTACATAGCGGCTTTTGTGGCAATCACTTCAACTCTTTTTGCTATTTCAGGGAGGAATGCAATTCACTCTCTGCTTTTCCTCATTTTATCGCTTCTTGCGGTTTCTGTTATTTTTTATCTGCTGAACGCACCATTCATAGCGGCATTGGAGGTAATAATATATGCAGGAGCAATCATGGTTCTCTTCATTTTTGTGACCATGATGCTGAATATCGGGATAGAGAAGGAGACTGAAAAGAAATGGCTCAGACCGGGAATGTGGATAGTGCCTTCAATTCTGTCGGCCGTTTTGCTGGCAGACCTGATCCTGTCTGTCAGAAATATTCATTTGTCACCAGCTGATACCACTGTTATATTGCCAAAACAGGTTGGGATTTCCCTCTTTTCAACCTACGTTCTGGGAGTCGAGATTGCTGCCATATTATTGATGGCAGGAGTAATAGGGGCTTATCACCTGGGCAGTCAGAGGAAAAAAGTAAAACACCGTTTTTTGGGAAAAATATAGGAGTATGCTCACAGTACCCGTTGAAACACAGATTTTATTTGCAGGAATATTGTTCCTTCTTGGCCTTATCGGTCTCCTTGTGCGAAGAAATGTGATCTATATGCTAATGTCTATTGAGATCATGTTTAATGCTGCAGGACTTGTATTCATAATTGCGGGTACTCACTGGAAGCAACCCGACGGACAGGTTATGTTTATTTTTATACTTGCAGTGACAGCTGTTGAGGTCTCAATAGCTCTGGCATTGATCCTGCAGGTTTATCATCATTTTAAAACACTTGATGCAGACGCAATTAAAAATTTAAAAGACTAAATATTTAATAACCGGGTAGATGACGACAATAATTGCCCTGATTCCTGCAATCCCATTTCTGAGCTTTCTCATTCTGGCTCTGTTCGGACCCCGTATGAGCCGCAGGATTACGGGTATTATAGGTACCGGTTCGGTTGGAATTTCGGCCCTCCTGGTCCTGATCTGTGCTACGGAATTCATACATTCATTACCTGCAATCAAATCTTATTCAGTAAATGTTTGGGAGTGGATAAATGCCGGTAACCTGAAGGTTGATATCTCATTCAGTATGGACTCCCTGTCACTGGTATTTTGCCTTGTTATCACATTCGTGGGATTTCTGATACACTTGTATTCAATAGGATTCATGGCCAGTGATGACGGATTCTCAAGGTTTTTTGCCTACATGAATCTTTTTATTGGCGCAATGCTGGTTCTTGTCCTTGCTGACAATCTTTTACTGATGTATCTGGGATGGGAAGGTGTGGGATTATGCAGCTACCTGCTTATCGGTTACTGGTACCGGGAACCCGGGAATGGGTATGCTGCACGGAAAGCATTTATCATTACCCGCATAGGCGATACGGCAATGATCATTGGCATTTTCATTCTCTTTCTGAATTTTGGTACTGTAAATATTGCTGATTTGATGAGTCAGGCAGCTGAGAAATGGTTGCCGGGCTCTTCCATTGCAGTTATTACTGCTATCCTTCTGCTCGGCGGTGCACTTGGCAAGTCGGCCCAGCTCCCCTTGCAGACATGGCTGCCCGATGCGATGGCCGGACCTTCCCCGGTGAGTGCTCTCATACATGCTGCTACTATGGTAACAGCAGGAGTCTATCTCATAGCGCGCACCCATATTCTTTTCATGCTTGCTCCGGTAGTTCAGAGTGCAATAGTTGTTATTGGAGCTCTCACCCTGCTTTTGGCTGGTTTCAGCGCTCTCGCGCAGCATGACCTGAAAAGAATACTTGCCTATTCCACGATCAGCCAGATCGGCTATATGTTCGTAGCTTTGGGAGTGGGGGCCTGGTCGGCCTCTGTATTTCATTTCATGATACACGCGTTTTTCAAGGCCCTTCTTTTTCTGGGGGCAGGTGTCGTGATTCAGGTTCTTCACGAGGAACATGATATTTTCAAAATGGGAGGGCTCAGAAAAAAAATGCCGATTGTATTTTATACTTTTCTTATAGGATCAGCCTCTCTTGCTGCACTTCCACTGGTTACAGCCGGTTTTTACAGCAAGGACCAGATCCTGTGGTATTCCTTTTCTTCTCCGGGCGGGAGCCTGATACTGTGGCTGGCAGGCATCACCGGCGCCTTTCTGACTGCACTCTATTCTTTCAGAATGGTGTTTATAACATTCTATGGCGAAAACAAAACTGCTCCATCCTTTCTCCCCGGAAAACTCATGACTCTCCCGCTTATCATTCTGGCAGGCTTGTCAGTGGTGGGCGGATTTGTGGAACTCCCTGATTCAATGGGAAATTTCCATCTGTTCTCAAGGCTTGTTGATAATACTTTGCCTGTTACTGTGGTAAAGCCTGAAGGGCATATGGAATTATTGTTCATGGTGTTTTCATCCCTGGTAGCACTGTCCGGGATCCTGGTTGCTTACCTTGTTTATCTGAGGAACCCGGCTATATCAGAGTCCTTCAGGCATAGCCGGATAAGCAGGTTCTTTGAAAAGGGATGGGAGTTCGACAGGCTTTACGAGATAATATTTGTGAAACCTGTTGTCTGGCTTTCTGTCATTGATAAGGAAGATTTTATTGATTTATGGAATATAGGACTTTCCAGGCTGGCTCTCTCTTTCAACAGATTGCTCAGTACTTCTCAGAACGGTAAAATAAGATGGTATTTGTTGTCACTGGCCCTTGGAATAGCCGTGCTATTAACTTATATGCTCAGCAAATGATACTGGTTTACCTTATAGCTATTTTATTGTCCGGTGCATTTCTTGCCTGGATCACCGGTAAAAGGGATTCTCTCTGGCCTCGTATAATTTCACTTGCTGCACTGGGCATCGACCTGATAATTATAATCTTCAAGGCTGTTTCGATGGCTCCGTCATCCGGCGACTGGCTGATAGAGATTAACCTTAACTGGATTCCTGCATTCGGTATATGTTTGCATTTTGCACTCGACGGGCTTAGTCTGGTTATGATAATCCTGACTTTCTTTCTTGGGATTATATCTGTCCTTATTTCATGGAAGGAAATAAATTCAAGGGTCGGATTCTTTCATTTTAACCTACTCCTTGTCCTGGCAGGAATCACCGGCGTTTTTCTTTCGCTCGATCTCTTTCTTTTTTATTTTTTCTGGGAACTGATGCTTGTTCCGATGTATTTCCTTATTGGAATATGGGGGCATGATAAAAGGATTGCAGCCTCGAATAAGTTCTTCCTTTATACCCAGGCAAGCGGTCTGCTCATGTTTATTTCAATAATTGCATTGTATTTTGTTCATGGCAATTCCACGGGGATATACACTTTTGATTATATGCAGCTTTTAAATACGGAAATGCCGGGCACAACGGCTACGTTTATAATGCTGGGATTCCTGGCTGCATTTCTTGTAAAGCTGCCTGCTGTACCCTTGCATAACTGGTTACCTGATGCCCATTCCGAAGCCCCTACCGCAGGAAGTCTTATTCTTGCAGCATTGCTGCTGAAGACGGGTGCATACGGGCTGCTAAGGTTTATTGTGCCCTTATTCCCTTCCGGGGCACATGCGTTTGCACCCATTGGAATGTTATTGGGCGTTGTCGGGATTCTTTATGGGGCCAAGCTTGCCTTTGCACAGACAGATCTTAAGAGGCTTGTGGCGTATACCAGTGTCAGTCATATGGGATTTGTATTACTCGGTGTCTTCTCTTTTAATGAACTTGCCTATCAGGGAGTAGTCATTCAGATAATCGCCCATGGTATAAGTACGGGAGCACTGTTTGTTGTTGCGGGTCAGCTTTACGAACGGATACATACGAGAGATCTTGACAGAATGGGAGGGCTATGGGAACAAGCTCCCGTGATGGGTGCGGTGGGACTTATATTTTCGCTGGCATCGCTGGGATTACCAGGACTTGGTAATTTTATTGCAGAATTTCTGATTCTTGTTGGCGCTTTCAAGGCAAGCATATTGATGTCAAGTCTGGCAAGTCTTGGTCTGATAACAGCTACAATTTATTCTCTCAGGATTGTTCAGAAGGTCTTTCTCGGAGGGAAAAATGCTGACTGGAAAATTAATGATATGACAATCAGGGAAAAGGTAATATCAGCATCGCTTGTTCTTGCAATCGTATGGGTTGGCCTGTTTCCGCGTCCGATCCTTAATACGGCAAAACCGGCTATTTTGAAAACATTGAATAAACAGAAGGAAATGGCTTTTCAAATACCTGTGAATAAGACCAGAGATGCTTATTTTGTTTCATCTGCACAGCCTTTTTTAACAAATAAACACGCTAAGGCCACCTTCGCGACTGCTTCGCCAGATAAATATGTAAACTTAAAATTATTCATTGCGGACAGGCCTTTGCGAACTCTGCAATTAATGGATCTTATCAAAATTTAAAATATGTCCGGAAAAGATTTATTGTGTTTAACGCCTTTCCTTATTTTGGCCACAGCGCCTGTTATCATCATGATTGTAATTTCATTGCTAAGAAATTACAGAGTTGTCTATGGCTTTTCAGTATTGTCCTTATCCGCAGCTTTTATATCAATATTCTTTATCGCACCGGCCATACCGCATACAATAGAACCACTTTTCAACATTGATGAATATGCACTTTTTTTCATTGGGATAATTATTATCTCTGCATTGCTTGTGACATTTATATCCTATGATTATATAAATCAGCTTGAGGGTGTTAAGGAGGAGTATTTCATTGTGCTTTTTACCTCTACGCTCGGAGCGTCATTGCTGGCGGTTGCCAACCATTTTGTTCTATTCTTTCTTGGAATAGAAACATTAAGTATTTCTCTTTATATACTTATAGCATTTCAGAGATCAAGGAGCGATTCCATAGAGGCCGGGATTAAATACCTGATCCTGGCATCAGTATCTTCGGCATTTCTGTTGTTTGGCATGGCTTTGATATACACAGCAATGGGGACCATGCAATTTAGTATGATAATATCATCAATTGGTACAGCAGGTCATTTATCGCCGCTTGTGCTGGCGGGTTTTGGGATGATACTCGTCGGAATCGGCTTTAAGCTCGCACTGGTACCGTTTCATATGTGGGCCCCTGATGTTTACCAGGGAGCAGCCGCACCGGTATCAGCTTATATTGCCACGGCTTCGAAAGGAGCAGTTATGGCCGTTCTGATCAGGCTGTTTTTTAATCTCAGGGGATTCAACAACCATTATTTATTTATGGCTGTTTCGGTGATAGCGGTTCTTTCGATGTTTACGGGAAACATTCTCGCCCTGATGCAGAAGAATATAAAGAGGCTGCTGGCCTATTCCTCGATTGCAAACATGGGATATCTTATTATTATTCTTCTTACCGGAAGCAATGGCGGGGTGCAGGCTTCGGTCTTTTATCTTATCTCATATTTTATTACTACAATGGGAGCTTTTGGCGTTATTTCACTACTCTCCACTCCATCAAATGAAGCTGATAAAATAGAAGATTTCAGAGGTCTTTTCTGGACAAGGCCATGGATAGCAATTGTGTTTACTCTTTCGTTGCTGTCGCTGGCAGGAATTCCCGTTACGGCAGGTTTTATTGCAAAATTCTATCTCATTTTCGAGGGGATGAAGGAAGGTCTGATGATTCTTGTTATTTCTTTGATAATCAATAGTGTTATTGGGCTATATTACTACCTTAGAATTGTTACCGCCCTTTTTACAGTGTCTCCTGAAAACAAACTGCCTCAACTCTCTCTTACAGGTAATATTTCACTTTCCGTCATCGGGATAAGTATATTAATTCTGGGAATCTATCCCGGTTGGCTGATCGATATTATTGTCAGGTTCGTTTTATTATAGCCATCCGGTCTGATATGTTTCAATTATTTGTTTTTCAAAAATAGTTGTCAATGATCTCCAAAAAGATTATTATTGCCGGCATTCAGCACCTTTGACGGAAGATCAACAGCATAGGAGGGACGTTTATATGGAGTTTTTTCAGTCACTTTTCGATTGGTACATGGCTAATCTGAATTATTTCACAGTGGCCCTGTTAATGGCTATAGAAAGCACTTTTCTGCCGCTTCCATCGGAAGTTGTTGTGCCCTTTGCCGCCTATAAAGCCGGCCAGGGCGACCTGAATGTCTTTCTGGTTGTGATATTCGGCACTGCCGGCGCTCTCAGCGGATCCCTTATTAACTATACAATCGCCTACTATCTTGGCCGGCCACTTGTCTACAAGTTTGCAGGTTCAAGAGTTGGCAGGTTCTTTCTGCTTTCAGAGGAAAAAGTTATTCATGCCGAAAAGTTCTTTATCCGGAACGGAAAGACCTCTACCTTTGTAGGTCGCCTTGTTCCCGGAGTAAGGCACCTGATATCGATACCTGCCGGTCTGGCTAAAATGAATCTCCGTGATTTTATGCTTTTTACATTTGCCGGTGCCGGTATCTGGAATATCATTCTTGCGATAATCGGTTATTATCTTTATGAAATGAGAGAACAGATCTTCCCTTATCTGGGTCATATTCTGCTTGGTTTGGGAGCAGCTTTTTGTGTATATCTCGTGATTAAGGCAAGAATGAACGGAAATAAAAGTGGCGGGCAGACCCGAAATTAAAAGAACTACAGACCAAAATATTTTTCTGAATTTTACCATTACATCAGAAACGGAGAGAAAGACAACTTAATCCTCCATCCACTTTCCTGAATTCCGAAACGTCCAGAACGAAAGTTCTGTATCCCCAATTTTCTACTTTTTGTTTTGTACCGGGATATCCTGCCGGGATAAAAACCGTATCATTGATCCAAAGCGAATTTGCTGCATAATTTTCTTCCGGGTCGACAATGATCCTGTTAAAACTTCCAAGATCACTGCAATTTGAAAGTTCTTCACAGACGAGTATATTGTTATTTTCAAGATATGAACATCCTGATTTCAGATGCAGCAGATTTTTCAATGCAATTGTGGATCCGGTCATTCCATGTCTTTCAAGTATCTTTATCAGCTGCCTGGCCCCCTCATCGTTCGTCCGGCCTGAAATGCCAATGAAAAAATGGTTTCCTGCCATCATCACATCTCCGGCTTCGAGTGTGCCGGGAAGGGTAATTTCCTCAATTTTCTCGAAGTAGTCCTGAAGTATATTGCGGATTCCATCAGTTTCTCCACGCCGTGATTCTGCTCCAGGTCTGGTTATTACGGCAAATCCGGAGGTGCACAGTGCCACATCCTCAATAAATGTAGAATCGGGATACCTGTCATCTGCGTTCAGTACTGTTATATCCAATCCTGATTTCCGAATTGCTTCAATGTATGCTGAGTGCTGTTCCTGTGCCTTTTTGTACTCAGGTTTGCCCAGGGAAGCTCCGGTCAGTCCATCAATGATGGTCGCGCCCGGCGAACGGACAATAGCGTGTCTGAACATTCTTTGATCCATCAGTATTCAATCCTCAAGATATCCGAACTTCCCTGAATGGAAATCTTCATATGCCTGAGCGATTTCATCCTGGGAGTTCATGACAAACGGGCCGTACGATGCTATGGGCTCATTGATAGGTTCCCCGTTCATAATAAGTATTTTGCTCTCCTTAATGGCTTCAACAGATATTTCTTCTCCCTTACGTCCGAAAAAGATAAAATTATCCACCTGGGCAGTACCTGATTTATTGATTTTTACCTCTCCTTCTATTACCAGAATACCCGTGTTTGTCATATTTCCGAAAGTAAAATCAACTTCTGCGCCCTCCATGATTTTTGCATTGAAAAGATTTACAGGTGAATAGGTAGTGGCAGGACCCTTTACGTTCATGTATTCACCTGCAATAACTTCCACAACACCTTGGTCATTTCCGAGCATAAACCTGTTAATCATGGAATTTTCGATAGGCTGGTATTTTGCAGAAGTCATTTTATATTTTGACGGCAGATTTACCCACAGTTGAACCATCTGAAACATTCCGCCCTTCTTACTGAATTCCTTTTCATGATATTCCTTATGGAGTACTCCTGCCCCGGCTGTCATCCATTGCACGTCACCTTCGTGTATCACCCCGCTGTTGCCTGCGCTGTCATGGTGTGCGACACTGCCGTGGTATGCGATGGTTACTGTCTCAAATCCGCGGTGAGGATGTACACCTACACCTCTTGGAGTGTCAGAAGGCGGTACATTCCATTTTGAACCATAATCCAGAAGGAAGAAAGGACTCATTCCCTTCATGCCAATAATGTTATTTGAAGGGAAAAAATTATGTACCCTGAACCCATCTCCGACCATATGAAAAGCAGGCGGTGGCAATATTGCTGCAATGTTTTTATAGTTTTTTTGCATTTACAATCTGTTTTATGATTGTAAACATTATTTGATCTGGAATGTTTGAATATACTGAAATTAATAGTTCTGACTTTCTTACTCGCCGGGTTTCCCCTATTGATCCAAAAATACGCGGGCATGTTGTTGCCGATGCATTCATCATCGATGACCATTTATCCAGGGAAAGTTCATTGGCCATGCATTAATCCCTGATATTTTTAAAACCTCTTTTATTAATGTCGCATTCACTTAAGCGATCAGTTTCCCTGTACAGGAAAGATTACATGTGTTTAAAGATCTCTTCGATCACTTCAAGTCCGGCCCTTTTACCAGAATCCTGATATATCAGCCAGCCCTGGTTGTCATGAAGGCTCAGTTCCACTGTTGAATCAATGCTCTCCTTTATGCGTCGCGACATTTTTCCGGAGACTGGTGCCCTGAGTTCTCCGAATTTGTTTTTTATTACCCTGACGTAAAGAATGACCTCCCTGTTTTTCATTGTCAGCGTTACTGAAAGCTGATCATGCTTTAGGGAGGTTATAACCGATTTATTATAAGTAGTGAAGAGGAAGAATCTTCCATTCAGATGGAGAAATGAGATAAATCCCATGAAGTACCTGCCTCGCCAGGGTATTTTTGCCAGCGAGAATGAGAATGATGTGTCCTGGTTGGAGAAGTTGTTGGATTGGATCCATATCCAGGCTTCAGGAAACGAGGTCCCCCAGTCCTTTTCAATATATCCCTTACCTCCGTTCATATCGACAGGGAGACCATTAATTACAATTTTGCCTTTCAGATCATGATTTACGGAACACACGCCATGTTTGCACTCCATATAGGGAACAAAGGAATACCATCCCATAATACCGGGAGACAGCAGGCTTCCAGGGTATCTTATGATATTGCTATAGTCGATGTGTCCGGAGATTTTCAGATCTTCCGTCGAAATATCCAGGTCAACATATTCATCAGTAAAAATTGAGTCGCCGATTCTGAGGTGAAGCTTGTTTCCTGCCCATTCAAACTGATCAGGAGGATATCTCACATACACTGTTTCTCCGGTTATCCCGTTAATGACCTGAATAAAGGCATGAGATTCCCCGTCTGATAGCGAAATACCCGGAATGAATGAATAGACATGATCCAGGTTTCCGGAGACATGCTTGAAATACCAGCCCTCAAAGTAATTTTTCTTTTTCAGGTTACCCTGGAAGAGCTCCGGCCTGTAGACTCGCAGGATCATATTTTATTTTTACAGGATCACTGTCGGTTTTGCGATTCCCCGGTTTCATTTCCCGAAATCATCAGAATAGATCACATGGCCTTGGATATCATTCAGGCTGACCCGGTCAAATGCGCCTGACCCTTTGGTCACGAAGCGGATCCCCTTGATCCGGCCCAGCAACCGGGTATAGGAGTCTGAGAAAATGAGATCTCCGCCGTTAATTATTTCTGCTTTTCTGTTCTCAATTTTTATTCTGATGACATTCCAGTCGGAGAGGTTTGCACTTAGAGCTGAGAGGTCATAGAATTTCCCGTTCAGATGCTTTTCTCCCAGGGTAATTTCAGACCACCGGTAGCAACCCTTCTGAACAAGGATTACTGAAGCGATACCATTCTCTCCGATAATCCTGAATTCGACATCATAACAGCTTATGCCTCCCATTCTGGGACTGTTCATGTATTTTACTTCAAATGTGCAACTATCAGCAGATAACTTAAAATCCCTGTAAAGCATGTGTTCGAGATAAAAAACTGTTTTACTGTTGAAACCCTGATCACTTACATCCCTGGGTGATATATAGAGAAGTCCGTCATTAGTGGTGTCCTTTATTAAATTCTGCAGTTCAAATACAAATTTGCGTTCCCCGAAATTATCATCATTGAAATAATAGCTGGTCCATCCTTCTGAAATGACGTGAATTTTTTCCGAGGCCAGAATGACTCCTTTTGCAGAGATGGTTACATTATAAAATCCGGGAGATTCAAAACAATGATTTATTAAATTCCGCTTCTTATCAAGAATTTCTCCCGGAGAATTTGACTCTGCCTCATTTATGTCAAAGTCAATGTAAATTTCATCCCCCTTGACATGTGAAATATCATAGTGAAACGAAACTGTGAAAGGTGTCAGACCTATTGTTTTCTCAGCAAATAATGTGACAGGTTTATTATTATTTCCGGTGTATATGATTATGGCTGCGATCAATGCAACTAAACCCGGAATACCGATAACAAATAACGATTTTTTGAAAATTGCAGTTCTTTTTAATCTCAGGATGGATGTAAGCCTGTTTTTATTGGATTCCTGTTCTTTTACAAAAGAATCCCAGTCATCATACTTTAAAAACCTGGCTAATGCTTCTTTGGTAGCCGTCTGGGGTGTATAATCATCCTTATATTTAATTTTCCCGAAAAGTCTCTTCAGCGTCTGAGCACTTATAGCAATAAGTGTTTCTTTATAAATCAGGTTCCCAAGTCTCTTGTATTCATTATCCGTCCAGGTTGAAAACCTCTTCCATCTGAGTTTCCTTTCAATCCTTCGTACAATAATATCAATATAGTACTTGTCATTCATTTTAGCGGTCCAGTGAAAATATTATAAATATTTATGATCCTTCACTTTATTTTTTCAAAAGATATGCTTTTTTTGATAATAATTGTACATGTTGAAGTAATTCATTAATATAACAACCATCAAGGTAGCATTGTTATTACAAATATAAATTTAATTCCATAGAATATGTCACAATACTCATTCACATTGAGTTTTATAAAACTATGCAAAATATAACACATTTTTTTACTACTCAAAATCCCCAAAAATAAAATTATATGTCTTTAGATAAATTACCAGCTAAATACTCTTTTTTATCATTTTTGATAATAGGTTGAGCATACAAAATCGATGAATAATAAATTCTTGTCCTGATTTAGTGATGAGAGTTATTAATCTTTATCACGTTGTGTTACACGTATTATTTGTGATAATTAAAAAAATGTATTGATTTTGTACAGTTTTTGTCAAGCTTTTTTCCGTTAAGCCTTAAGATTGATAACATACATTTAAGGCTTCAGATCAGCTTCGTTATTTCTAATCTAAATATTTACAATTCCTAATGGGAATTTTATTTACCCTACTATTTAATTTTATAAATTAATTTATTCTTTAACCTAAAATTCAGATCCATGAGAACATTCTTAAAATTTTTTCTGCTTTTTGTGATCTTTACAGCGGGCACTGCAGCAATCTCTGCGCAGACAACGCTTACAGGAAGCGTATTTGACACTGATAATCAGCCGGTTGTTGGTGCAAATGTCGTTGTAAAGGGGACGACAACAGGAGTTATCACAGACGTTAACGGGAGTTTTACAATAAAATTACCCTCGCCTGAAAGTACTCTGGTTATTTCATTCATCGGTTATAATACAATGGAGGTGAATGTCAATGGTCAGAAATCCATTCAAGTCACTCTTGAAAGCGAAGCAACTGCATTGAATGAAGTAGTTGTAACAGGGTACGGTGTACAAAAGAAGGTGAACCTTACAGGAGCCTTATCGTCTGTTGCATACAAGGAACTGGCAGGAATGCCAAATACTAATATATCTTCTTCTTTGCAAGGTACAATGGCTGGTGTAACTGCTTTAGTGAACAATGGACAGCCGGGCAGAGACCAGGCGACCATACGCGTTCGCGGTATTGGAACATTAGGTAATAGTGATGCTATGGTTATAGTTGATGGTATTGTGGGATTTATGAATGATATAAACCCCAGTGATATTGAATCAATAACTGTATTGAAAGATGCAGCTTCAGCGGCTATTTACGGTTCAAGGGCTGCAAATGGTGTAATATTGATCACCACAAAAAGAGGCATGAAAGGCGAGATTACTGCTCATTACAACCTGGATGTCGGCAAGCAGTCAATGACAGCAACTCCTGATTTTCTGGATTCATGGCAGGCATCAACACTTTATAATGAGGCATTGGTGAATGAAGGGAAATCCCCCAAATACAGTGCTGCTGAAATTCAAAAATTTAAAGATGGTTCCGACCCGGAAAATTATCCTAATACAGACTGGTACAATTTATTTTGGAGGGGTAATGGAATTCAGCAAAATCATTCTTTTGACATAAGCGGTGGAAATGAAAAAACCCAAAGTTATCTTTCGGTAGGTTATCTTTCTCAGAATGGACTCGTTGAAGGGGCCAGTAATGACCGTTATACAACGAACTTCAAGATTGATACCAAATTAAGACCCCATATTAAGCTAAGCAGCAACATTTCTTATTCACAGCAGCTATTCCATGAACCTGTAAGTAATATTCACAGCCTGGATTTAGCGATGTTACTCCTGACACTTAACCAGACTGGCAGGGTCGTACCAAACATAATAAATGGCTATTATGGTTACAGTGACGAAGGTAACCCTATTGCCGTGCTGAAAAGCGGTTCCAACAATTTTAATAAAACTCACCATCTGTCGGCTATAGTTGAAGCTGACGTAGAAATTCTAAAGGATTTACATTTTAAACCTTTGTTTGGATACACTACTGCGATTACGGAAGCAAAATCGAAAATTAATGATCTGCAGTACTATGATCCTTATAGTGGTGCGCCAAGCCTTTGGGAAGGACCTAACAGAGTAGCCAACAACAGCAGTTTCTCAGACAATGTAACCTTGCAGGCATTATTGCAGTATAGTAAAACTTTGGGTGAGCATGCGTTTAATTTTCTGGGTGGATATTCACAGGAATATAACAAATATGATTACTTGTTTGGCAGCAGGTATGGATATCTTAACAATGCTTTGGCTCAGCTGGATGCAGGACCTGTTACAGGCCAGCAGAATAGTGGCAATTCCGCTGAGTATGCATTGCAATCATTATTCGGAAGGATCAATTACTCCTTCAGGAATAGGTATTTATTGGAAGGTAATGTCAGAGATGACGGATCATCGCGTTTTGCTCCTGCAAACCGTTGGGCAATATTTCCTTCGGCATCTGTGGGATGGCGTATTTCAGAAGAACCATTTTTTGAATCTGCGAAAAATATCGTTTCAGATTTGAAGATCAGGGGATCATGGGGTATGCTTGGTAACCAGAATATCGGTACCTATCCTTATCAGGCAACTATTGTTACAGGCCAGAACTATACATTCGGAGGACAGTCTATTGATGGTATCGCTCCCATACAGGGTGTCAATGCAAATATTAAATGGGAAAGTACTAAAACAACGGATATTGGTTTGGATGCAATCTTATTTAAGGGACAGATAACCTTTACAGGAGATTATTTTGTACGCAATACTTCCGATATTCTATTGTCACTGCCTGTAATGAACGCTTTTGGTTTATCAGTCCCGGTTATTAATGCAGGAAGTGTGCAGAATAAAGGGATTGAACTGATGGCGGGATATCATTTGTTAAAAGGCAATTTCACCTTTGATGTAAATGCAAATATCTCTGTTATTAAAAATGAGATAACAAGTTTGGCTGGTACTGGTCCGTTTCCGAATGGTTCTACCATACAGGGTGTAGGTTTGCCAATTAATGCATTATATGGTTGGGTATCTGAGGGACTATTCCAGAATCAGACGGAAATAGACAACCATGCTGATCAGTCATCAATGGGAGGGCCGGTTGCCCCGGGTGATATCAAATATAAAGATTTGAATAATGATAATGTTATTGATGGTAAGGACAGACAATTTCTGGGTTCTTATTTCCCTAAAACAACCTATGGCATCAATATTAATGCCGGATATAAAGGATTTGATGCTGTTTTGTTCCTGCAAGGCGTAGGAGGGGTTAAATCATTTGTGTCTGGTCGTATTTTGGGTTCACTTTATGACAAGGATGGAGATCCGACCAGCATTTGGTGGGACCGCTGGACACCTGAAAATCCAGGCGCTTCTTTCCCGCGTGTATGGAATTCAAACTCTCAAAATGATCCAAGTGCGACCCCTTCTTCTTTCTGGGTACGTAATGCCAGTTATTTGAGACTTAAAAATATACAGATTGGTTATACACTTCCAGACAACTTGTTGGCCAAAGTAGGTGTCAAAAAAGTAAGAATTTTTTGGACAGGCAAAGACCTTCTCACATTCACACAGTTCTATAAATGGGTAGATCCTGAAGCTCCCCTGGGAGGAAACAGTGCTACTTATCCTATGGTAAAGGTTAATTC
Organism: uncultured Bacteroidales bacterium; assembly: GCA_963789465.1. Taxonomy (GTDB): domain Bacteria; phylum Bacteroidota; class Bacteroidia; order Bacteroidales; family VadinHA17; genus LD21. The sequence goes on along the minus strand of CAWBLL010000003.1, from coordinate 317,301 downwards.
CTTAGGTATCAATTTAACATTCTAACTAATGTATCTTAATAAAACATCATTATGAAAAATAGATTAATCATACTTTTTGGTCTGTTAACAGTCTTTGCCTGTTCGTGCAAAGACTATTTGGACCTTCAACCACTTACCCAGTACAGTGAATCAACACTCTGGACAGGGGTAAACGATGCCACCGCTGCATGTAATTCTTGTTATTCAAATTTTGAAGATGGCCAATGGGTTGTTTATATGGATGTGGCAAGCGATAATGGGCATGATGCTTATCCCTGGGAGGGATGGCAGGAATTTGGTAACATGCAGCTGCTTACTGCCAATACCTGGGGACCTAAATTTAATTTTCAGACCATTACCCGATGTAACTGGTTTCTGGAAAATATTGACAAGGCACCCATTGATGAAACCCTCTCAGCCAGGCTGAAAGGAGAAGTAAGGTTTATCAGGGCATATCAATATTTTGAAAGGACTCAGTTATATGGTGATTTTCCACTGGTTACCAAGGTGCTTACTACTGATGAAGCTAATAATGTAGAAATGACCCCCAAGGCTGATATAGTTCAATTTATACTGACTGAATTGGAGGCAATTATACCTGACCTGCCAACATCTTATTCGGGAAACGATTTAGGTCGTATTACCCGGGGAGCTGCCTGGGCCTTAAAAGCCAGGGTTGAGCTTTTTAATGAAAAATATGCCGAAAGTGCGGTCTCATGTCAGAATGTTATGGATCTGGGAGTTTACTCGCTATTTCCAAATTATCAGGATCTTTTCCGCCTTGCAAATGAATATAATCCGGAAATAATCCTGGATGTAGCATACCTGGAAAGTGACCCAAACCTGACTATAGGACTGATGGTTCTGGCTCCGGAATCGACACCTGGTGGAGGATGGAGTTCCGTTAATATCACCCAATCCCTTGTCGATACTTATGAAATGTCCAATGGTAAAACGATTGATGATCCGACGTCAGGTTATGACAGTGATCATCCATTTTTGAACCGTGATCCCCGTTTGCTTCAGACAATAATTGTTCCCGGTGCCCAATATGCAGGAATTATTTTTAATCCGATGGATCCGAACTCCCTGGATTATTGGCCTACCTACAATTATACCGGATATGTAGGTCAAAAATATACTCATTATAAATCTGAATTAGGAGATCTCTACAGAGCGGGACTGAATATACCGCTTATACGGTATGCTGAGGTGTTGCTGACCTATGCAGAAGCAAAAATAGAATTAAACCAGATCGACAATTCTGTTTATGATGCCATCGACCAGGTACGTTTACGTGCCGGTTTACCAAACGTTGACCAGACCAAATATTCCACGCAGGCACAAATGCGTGAACTGGTACGTAGGGAAAGAAGGGTGGAACTGGCTCTGGAAGGCCTGCGCTGGTATGATATCCAGAGATGGAAAATAGGTGAAGAGGTAATGAATGGTCCGGTATATGGCCTTCGTTTTAGCGATATTGATGCTGCAGGGAACGTTACCTATACCTCAACTGAACATGCTAAGATTGAAGATCGGGTATTCAATCCTTCTAAAAATTACCTTTGGCCGGTACCTCAAAGTCAACTTGATATCGGCAAACATCTTAAACAGAATCCGAATTATTAATAACTGGTATCTTTTGGTTTAGTTTTAATAAGAGGCTGTTTTAATAATTATAAAACAGCCTCTTATAATTTCTTAAAGTTTATGTAATGAAAACTAGTACTTATGAAAATATTTTTTTTCACAACATTGCTGTTATTGGGAATTGTTTATACAGGTTTTGCACAAAATACAACAATAGATTGCTCCAGAAAGTATCAGACGATTCATGGCCTCGGGGTAAATATCAATCCTCAGTCATGGAATGTAAATCCGGAAGCAGTTAAAAATGTAATTGACAGCCTGATAACAGGTATGGGATGTACAAGCTTCCGGCTCATGTTTGATGACAGCGACTGGGAAGTTGTTAATGATAATAATGACCCGGAGTCATATAATTGGTCCTATTACGATTCTGTTTATAGTGCCCCGCGGTTTACCTGTGTATGGAATACTATAGGATATTTAAACAGCAAGGGAATCACCGATATAACACTGAGTCCTGATGGTGCAGCCCCTGCCTGGATGGGCGGTACTAAACTCATTCAGGGTGCTGAGGTGGAATATGCCGAAATGATGGCTTCCATGGTATATTATGGTCAGAAACACAGAAAACCGGCGATTCAGTTTTCAATGTTGTCTCCGATAAATGAAACAACCTGCGGAGGAGGTGAAGCCCCTGTTATGACCTTTGGACAACTGGGTACAATATTCAGTGAAATTGCATCTCATCTGATTAAGGATGGTATAACAAATGTTACACTTATCGGACCGGATGATTGCGATGGCTGGCCTTCAAGTTTTCATGCCATGGTAACAAATGAGATTACAATGTCAAAATTGAAATTTTTTGGTGGCCATCAGTACGGTAACAGTACTTCAGTCAGCAAGGGATTGATAGATTCTGTGAGGAATTCAGCTTATCCCGAAAAAGGAGTTATCATGACAGAGGCAAACGAAATCTGCAACGGATTTAAATGCGATGGAGCAATGTATAATCCCGATTATGGGTTTATGAAATATGCAGGCCCGGCATACAGGGATATACTTCAGCATTTGAATGCCGGTGTAAACGGCGTACAGATCTGGGAAGGTTACGATAGCAGATACCATCATCCCAACAGGTACCTGACATGGAGTTTTTGGGGAATCTTTGCAGTTAATGACACTCTGCATCCGGATGTTTATTCTGCACGACCGCATTACTATGTTTTCAAACAGCTATATCGTTTCGTCAGACCGGGTTATCAGCGAATTGATATTTCCACAACGATGAAAGATCTGACAGTTTCTGCATTCTATAATGAGGCAGACGGTACTATCATTATTACAGGGAAGAATAATAGCGGTAACTCTCAAGCCATTGAAGCAGTCTTAAAGAAATTTCCGGAAGTTTCGAAGCTGAAGTATTATTTTACCGATTCAACACATAACTTTGTTCAGGATCATGATGTAATAGTAAACAGACAACAGTTCTCAAAATTGATTCCTCCTTATTGTGTATTTACTTTAGTTGGTAATTAAAAAGAAATAAAATGTCAAAAAGAGACTATTCCAGACGTGAATTTGTGAAGCAAAATTCATTGGCAGGCCTGGGCGCCGCCATTTCTCTGAGTGTGGGACCTGATCTTATCGGCAGCCACATTAAAAGTACTGATACTCCTGCGATTCTGGGAGGTAATCCTGTCCGTACCAAACCCTGGCCCAAATGGCCCGTTTGGAATCCGGCAACCGACGAAGAACTGCTCCTTAATGTTATGCGAAGCGGAGTATGGTCAAGAGCTAAGGTTGTTACCGAATTTGAAAAAAAATGGGCCGAAACCATCGGCACAAAGAGATGTCTGGCAGTTGTAAACGGGACTTCCGCACTGATAGCTTCACTTGTGCAACTGAACATCGGAGGCGGTGACGAGGTAATTGTTACGCCATATACCTGGATTTCAAGCATTCAGGCCGTTCTTATGGCCGGAGCTATGCCCGTTTTTGCTGATATTGATCCTGAAACATTTCAAATCAATCCGGATAAAATTGAGGCTAAAATAACACCACGCACCAGGGCTATAATGCCGGTTCATATTCTGGGGCTGCCGGCCGATATGGTAAGGATTATGGATATCGCGAAGAAACATAACCTGCTTGTGGTGGAAGATGCCTGTCAGGCATGGCTGGCGGAAATCAACAATCAAAAAGTTGGGACATTCGGTAATGCTGGCTGTTTTAGTTTTCAGAATTCAAAGCATTTACCAATAGGAGAAGGGGGAGCAATTGTCAGCAACGATGAAAAATTCATCGACAGATGTTATTCCTATCATAATATGGGTCTGCCTTATGGCGAAGTCATCGGAGCTATAGGTGGAGGAGCAGTGATGCTTGGAACCAAGATGAGACTCACGGAATATCAGGCTGCAATAGGACTTGCACAGCTTGTCAGACTCGATGAAGAGACAACATTGCGAAACAAGAATGCCTCATACCTGAAATCCAAAATAATGAATATCCCCGGAATTATTCCTTATAAACTTTACCCGGACGTAACAAGGGCAGCTTATCATATGTTTGCTTTCAGGTACAAGAAAAATGAATTTAAAGGATTATCCAGGGAGAAATTTCTTGATGCTCTAAGAGCAGAAGGTGTTCCCAATTTAAGCGGGTATGCTCCCTTTTTAAACAAACAACCATATCTTGAAAATGCTTTCCAGTCGAAGAATTTTCAAAAGATGTATCCCGCAGAGATGCTTGATTTTGAAAGATATACAGAGCAAAATCAGTGTCCTGAGAACGATGTATTGTGTGAAGAGGCTGTATGGTTTATGCAGAATTTGCTCCTGGGGACGCAATCGGATCTTGATGATATTGTATCAGCAATAGAAAAGATCCATGACAATGCTGATAAAATCATTAAGATGTAACTGGATTCCGGAAACTGTTTGATTTTCCCCCTGTCAGATCTTCGAGGAGGAAGTGGCAAATTTCATTTTGCTGAATTAATTTTCAGCAATGAATGTAATTGCTCTTTAGAGTTCAGCAGGAACAGCTTAAGTGTAGATTATGAGAATATTGACAAATCATTTATCTTATAAAATTGAGTTAATAACCAACATTGTCAATAATGTAAAGATTTTGTAAAAACATTGTAAACACTGATTTTTTTTTAATTTTCTTTTTGATCTATATTGTCAATCATAATATTTATTAACAAAAAACCTATCAGAACTTTATGAAGAAACAAGTTGCTTTTAATCTGGTTATGCTGCTATTGTTGCTGTCATCATGTACAAATAAGACTCCAAAACCCGAAAAGATCATGTTTTGCACTCACGAAGTGGTTCTGGACAATCATGGGAAGATAATACCCTGGTTTACTCCGCGGGAAAATGCATATGATCATTTTCTCCATCTGAGATGGGATTTTATTAAGAACAGGGTTCCCAATTCACCCGGGCCTGCGCCAAGGTCAAGCTATCCGCAATACTATTTCTATTGTGCATTCAGGGTAAGCAATGACTCTATTTTACCCGATACGTGGATGAATGACATCGGTGAAAAAATACCAAACTGGTTTGAATCGGCACGTCTTTATTATGCATATACCGGTGATTTAAGCGTAATGACTATCATGAAGAATTTTGTCGATTATACACTTGTTCATGGTACAAGTGCAAAGAATTTTGCCTGGCCAGAGTTCCCATATACAACCACCAATGCAGGGGATACTCTGTTTCGTGGATTTACAAGCGGAGGAAGGCTGGTATTGAATGAAATACAAGTGGACCATGCCGGAGATATGGGCCTTACATACTACCGGATGTACCTTTATACCAGGGATAAGAAATACCTTGATGAAGCCGTGAATGTTGCCAATGTGCTTGCAAAACATGCCAGGACAGGAGATAAAGATAATTCAGTCTGGCCATACAGGGTTGTAATGGATGACGGAAGAGTTACTGCACCTTACGGAGCTAACTGGTCCGGATGCTATATGCTGCTTGATAACCTGATAAGAGCTGGTATCGGCAATGTTAAGGATTACAAAGCTGCCCTTGACAAGGCAAGGAATTTTATACTGGAGTATCCCATGAAAACAGGATACTGGACCGATGGTCACTCGGATACAGATGTGAAAAGTAATACATACAAGAGCAACCTGAGTGCCAGCAACACTACTCTCTGCCTGTTTGATTATCCCGATCTTGACCCCGAATGGAAGCAGGATATTCCCATGCTGATCAAATGGACTGAAGATAATTTTATTTTCCGGACAGCACCGGGAGAGCCTTCAAATATGTGGGGAGCCAATATTGTCGGGGAACAGGATTCATTTATTTATAAAATGGATTATCAGACTGCCAGGTATGCTGCTGTTTGTGCCAGATGGTATGCAATCTCAGGCGATACGGCATATAAGGAGAAAGCCTATCGTTCACTCAACTGGGTAACCTATTGCAATGACTCAACCGGGATGGCATTTGAAAGTCCCGTTAGTAAGGGTATCCTGAGCTGGTGGTCCGACTGTTACGGCGAGTGTCCAAGGATGTTTTACCAGGCATTTGCCGGAATTCCTGAGTGGGCCCCGCCACATGAGAACCATATATTATATTCCGAAGGGATACTCAGGGATGTTAAATATGATGCAAAGAAGATTGTATATACTGCATCTGCCGGTAATGGAACTGAATACCTCCGGGTTGCTTTTAAACCTGAACAAATATCTCTTGATGGAGCAGTAATTTCCGAAAGAGGGAGTTCTGATGCCGACAGTTTTATACTTAATGACCTTGGCCTGGGCGATTATTCACTGATAATAAAACATAAAAAGCCGGGAGAAATAACTATTACTGCGCTTCCCTAAGCTGAACAAAAAGCATTATAATCAATCTTATAAACTCATAGCTTGAATATCATGATGAATAAAACGGTTAATTATCTGGCAAAAGTCATATTCCTGATTCTCTGTGCCGGATTATTTTCGCTTTCTGCCGAAGCCCAGAATGCCGGCAATATCTCCCTGAATATCGACGGTTCAATGCATTTACAAAAGATGGATGGTATGGGGGTAAATGCCAATACCCGCAGCTGGAACGGAGATGAGCTCAAACCTGCCTTAGATTTATTGCTCGATTCAATGAACTTTCCAATCTGGAGAGTAATCGTTGAAACGGTTGAGAAATGGGAAGTGGTAAATGATAATGATGATCCGTTTACATTCAACCGCGATTATTATAACGAGTTGTACGAGACACCCAAATTTCAAAAGGCATGGGATATGATTCAGTATCTGAATGACCACGGAGTGCGTGACAATATGATGCTTAACCTTATGGGACGGGTTCCGGCGTGGATGGGCGACAGCATTATAAAACCAGAATTTGAGGATGAGTATGTGGAGATGCTTGTATCGTTCCTTTTTTATGCAAAGAATACCAGGCATCTTCATATTGGCCTCTTTGGACCAATGAACGAGCCTGATATCAGAAAGGAGGGACCCACTGTCGGAGCCAGACAATATGCCGTTATCCTGAGGAAGCTGGTTGACAGGATGGAGAGCCTTGGCCTTGGAGATATAAAAATTGTTGCGCCGGATGTTGCGGGAATGGATAATGGTATAAAGTCTTATCTCCCTGATATAATGGCTGATCCTGTGATTATGTCACATCTTGCCCATGTGGGTCTTCACAGCTATGGCGGCTATTATGCCCCGGCTTCAAGATTTCTTAAATTATCGGCATATCCCACCACCAGCCTCTGGATGACCGAATGTAATGCCTGGCGCAATGGACTGGATGATGGCATTTTAGGTGTCTATGATTATAATTACGCAGCTGAATGTGTAAGTGAGATTATTGATCTTATTAAAAACGGAGCATCAGCATGTTTGCTCTGGGAAGGATACGACAGTTATTATGAACACCATAAGCCCAGCCTGTTTAGCTATTGGGGAATATTAGGTTATGATCCTGTCAGTAAAACATATGCGCCCAGAAAACACTTTTATGCTGTCTCACAGATCTCAAAATATCTCACACCCGGTTCATGGCAGATAGGGGTGTCTGACACTCCAAAAGAAATGCCCTTAATGGCTTTTTATAATCCTGATACAAAGAGAGTTACTGTTTCAGGTGTGAATAATGGAAAGTCTGAGATAACATTAAACGGTTCTCTTTCAAACCTGCCGCTCTTTGGAAGCCTGGAAATGATTTATACCGACTCTGTCGGAAACTTCCTCAGGAATAGAAAGGTCACAATTACCGGAGCCACTTTTAAGGCAATAATTCCATCGAGATGCATATTCACAATAACAGGTACATCAGGTGCAGAAGAATGGTCATTTATTGGTGGCAGGCCTGAACCCGGAGACTGGTATGCCGGAGATATGCATGTACACCGTAACTGTGGTGAAGGGACATCCGTACTTTCAGAGTCTGAGTTTACGAATATGATGGAGCCAAATAATCTGGCCGTTATCTCTGTTCTGGCCGATATGGGAGACGGTGAGGTCAAGGACAGCTATACCGATTTGCCTAAGGTAACCGGAAAAGATGCAATCCAATCGAAACCGGGAAGGATAGTCCATTATGATGCAGAATGGCATTTTGATCCATATGGAACAACGTTTGATCACAAGGCATTGGGCGGACATCTTGTTCTGTTGGACCTTAAAGAAGCCCATATGATCTGGGATGAATCACCTTATAAGATTCTTGAGTGGGGTAAAGCTCAAAATGGTATCGTTGGATTCTGCCATATGGAGTATCTTACTGATTCCATTCAGAAGGAATTGAACTGCTGTATACCGATTGATTATCCAGTCGAGACCGCTCTGGGTACAATTGATTTTCTTGCAGAAGATGTATGGCTGAATGATGCTGCTATAAAAGCGTATTACAGGCTGCTTAATTGCGGATTCAGAATAGGCTGGGCCGCCGGAACTGATTTTCCATGTAACAACAGTCAGCCCTTAGGTTCACTTTTAACATATGTACAGGTGAAGGAGCAGCCTCTGACATACCAGAAATGGGTAGAAGGCATTAAGAATGGAAGGACAGTAGTAACGACAAACGGCCATGTTGAATTTCTTGATTTGATGGTTAACGGAGAGGCTTCCCCTGGTGATGAGATAAAACTGAAAGACAAAGGGAGTGTAAATATTGAAGTTAGATGGACATCGATAAAAGAGCTGACCGGAAGAATTGAGCTGGTCTGCAACGGGCAGGTGGTTGCAACTCAGGAAGGGACAGCCCGACCAGGACAACCGGTCATTTTGAAAACCAGCAGACCCATCACTAAAAGCAGTTGGATTTGCGCCCGCCGCATGAACTCACAGGGTCATCAGTCCCATACAGCACCTGTTTATATTACTGTCAGGAATGAACCTGTCCGCGCGAGCGAATCAGATGCTAAGTATTTTATCAGCTGGATTGACAATATCCTGGCAAAAACTGCCAGTGGGGGAGAGTGGAACAAATATTTTACTCATGATCTGGATATCGTTCAAAACAGGTACAAAAAGGCGCGGGCTATATACAGTAAAATAGCAGTTGAGGCAAAGAAGAATAATCATTAATATTATAATCCTGTTAGTACAGTATATCCCTAAATAATTTTAAAGCTATGAAGAGAACCTTTTTTCTATTAGGAACATGGTGTTTTTTGTTGATAGCAATCAGTTGCTCTGATAAAAATGTTCAGACACCGATTTTGATCCTCGCCACAGATTCCGGTTACGGTACATATACTGCCGAAATTTTAAAAGCTGAAGGATTTAATGAATTTTCTCTTGATTCACTTTCAGATAAAAAAGTCACGGCAGGTTACCTTAAAGAGTTTGATCTGGTAATAATTACGGAAACACCCATTGATGAAGCTGCCAGGACAATGCTAACGGATTATGTCAGCAGGGGAGGAAACCTTATCGCCTTTTGTCCGGATCCGGAAATTGCCGGATTATTTGGTATAACACCAGATGGCCGCTATATTAAGGAAGGATATATCAGTATAAAAACAGACTCGGAATTTGGCCGGGGTCTGTCTGAAAAGGCCTTGAGGATTCACGGTGCAGCTGATATCTGTGCCCTGGCAGGAGGGTCTCAGATTGCAGCGCTTTCGTCCGGTAAATCAACTGGCGAAAGCTATCCCGCCATAGTGAGTAACCTGTTCAAAAAAGGCCAGGCAATAGCATTTCTCTACAATCTTCCGAAGAGCGTTGTATATTCCCGGCAGGGCAATCCATTGTATGCCGGTTTGGAAAAGGATGGGATCCCGGGTCTGCGGGGTATGGATATGTTTACCGATGGATGGGTAGATACTGAGAATAGTACCATAAATCAGGCGGATGAACAGATCACCTTACTGTCGCATTGCATTGAGAAAATGACCAATTCCGTAAAGCCTTTGCCCAGGTTCTGGTATTTTCCCGATACTTTGAAATGCATTGTTACACTTACCAATGATGGTGAGTACAAGGGCGAAAATGATTTTGAGGCTCAATTCCGGGATGTTGACTCAATGGGTGCAAAAATGTCTATTTATATACTTGAGGTTGATAAGGTATCCAAAGCATGGGCAGATAAATGGAGATCCCGTGGATTTGAAATTTCAGGTCATCCCGACGATACCTGGGAGGCCGTGGATCCCCACTGGAAAAATATGGATAGTGTATTGGCTGCAAAACAGGCTCAAATTACCGGCAAATTCGGAGTCCCGATGCGTACCAATGTCAATCATTGGTTTGTCTGGTGCGGTACTGATGCTGACGGGCAGCAGGACTTTGGGGCTGAAGCGATACTTGAGGCAAAGCATGGATTAGGGATGGATCTGAATTATGCACATTATGACATTAAATCAAATCAGGGCGACCAATATCTCGGACCGCATGGCACAAACCAGGGAAACTTTACAGGTAGTGGTCTGGTAATGAAATTTGCCGATGCAAGAGGTAAAGTAATAGATGTTTACCAGCAATTAACTCCAATCTATGATCAGGAATACACCGAAAGTCATGATCCCGAAGGGTTTTTTAATGCCTTTAAGGGATTGATGGACAGGAGCCTTCATGACGGAGTCTATTCCTTTATAAGTGTAAAGGCACATAATGATGAGTATTATTTTTCCAAAGCTCCATTAATGAAAATGCTGGCCTATTCCAGTAGCAATGGTATTCCTGTCTGGACAGCATTAAATCTTCTCGACTTTGTTAAGATGAAGGACCAGGCTACATTCACAGAGATCAGATGGTCAGGTAATATACTGAATTTCATAATCAATTCATCTTTAAAACATGGCAGTGGCCTCTCCTTTATGGTGCCGTTAGAATTTAACAAAAAGAAAATTGAAGGAATTACCAGCAATGGCAGAGCGCTGCCATTTATAATTAACAATGTTAAAGGTTCGGCATATGCTCTGGCGACAGTCAGCCCGGGAGAGGATCATTCTATTATTGTAAAATACAGAAATTAAAGTGATTAATCTTTTATGATAAACAAATGGTAAATTTTCAAAGCGATCAGGAATTATTTGATTTTGTTAAGAAAAATCTTTATGTGGCGGCGGTTTGTGATATCCTCGACGAACTTGGTTACCGGAACCAGGCTATGCACCAGCGGCTCCGGCCACTTCTCCCGGATCGTGAGAGTTGTGGTTTCATAGGACGGGCGCGCACATTCAGATGGATGGAGACAGATTATGTTGTGGAATCAAATCCCTATGGATTGGAAATTGAGGCCATGGACTCACTTAAGATTCATGATGTTGCTGTTCATTCCACTGATTACAGTGGCACAAATGCTCCATGGGGGGAACTGATGAGTACCATTGCCAAACGCAACGGGGCTGCAGGCTGTGTATGCGACAGCCAGATACGCGACTGTATTAAAATAATAAAAATTGGATTCCCGGTCTATTATTCTGGCATCAGACCTCTTGATTCAAAGGGCCGGGCCATTGTGAAAGCTTACGATGTACCTGTTCGCTGCGGAGAGGTACTTGTGAACCCTGGCGAACTTATATATGCCGACTTCGATGGCATTGTTGTTGTGCCTGAAAAAGCAGAAAAAGAGGTGTTCCGAAGAGCTTTTGAAAAAGTAAATAATGAGAACCTTTCACGCAAGGAACTGTTGGCCGGAAAGTCACTGCGAGAGGTTTATGACAAATACAAAGCACTATAAATCAAAAATAAAGAAATGAAGCTAAAAGACCGTATTGTTGTGGTAACAGGAGCAGGCTCAGGTATAGGACGTGCTTGCGCAATTGAATTTGCCAAAGAGGGCGCTAAAGTTATTGCGGCTGACATAAATATGAAGGGAGCCAAAGAGACTGTTGAGAAAATTGTTAAAGGAAATGGAACGGCTGTTGCATTTGAAACGGATGTGTCGAAACCTGAGTCTGTTAAGCAATTAGTAGACTTCACTTTAAAAAATTTTTCAAGGATTGATGCATTGATAAACAATGCAGCCATTCAGGTCAACAAAACTATTGAAGATATGACATTTGAAGAATGGAATCTTCAGATGTCTGTCAACGTAGGGGGGATCTTTCTTAGCTCAAAATATTTTTTACCTCATCTCCGGGAGTCCGGTGGGAATATTGTGAATATGTCATCTGTAAACGGATATTTTGTTGAACCCATGTGTGCAGGTTATTGTGCAACCAAGGCAGCTATTATTGGATTAACAAAGGCCATGGCGATTGATCATGGGCATGAGGGTGTTAGGGTAAATTGCATTTGTCCGGGATATATCGATGCAGGACTTGCCGAGGGATATTTTCAGGCTCAGCCCGATCCGGCACAGGCGCGTGTAGAAGCAGGTAAGCTGCATGCCTTATGGCGTATCGGAAAGCCGGAGGAGGTAGCACGGGCGGCAGTCTTTCTGGCCAGCGATGATGCTTCCTTTATGACCGGGTCATCAGTTGTTGTTGATGGAGGCTTTGGTACCGGATTGCCCCCTAAATAGTCTGAGATACCTTTGTAAAAGACAAAAATCACGGTTCATGCCAATAATTAAATCGCAAAAGACATTTGACTGGGGATTGCTTATTGTAATCAACTTTATGTGGGCAACCCAGGTCCCGGTAATAAGGTTTATCGGTGACCGGCTCGGCCCTGTTACTGTTGCATTTATTCCCATGCTTGTCAGCACACTGATTTTTCTTCCCATCCTCTGGGCTGAAAATAAAAAAAGAAAGGTAAAATTTCGCTGGAGATGGAAAGATATTAAATACTTTACCTTATCCGGATTAATAGGGATCTTCATAATGCAGTATGCCTATACAGTGGGCTCAAAATTGACAATAGCTGCCAATGCAGGTATTATTACCCTGACTATTCCGGTGCTTGTTACCATACTGGCTTCCTTTATGCTTAACGAAAAATTAAATGTCATCCGCATTATAAGTTTTATTCTTGCAATTGCAGGGGTCCTGATGACATCAATACCTGACCTGTCAGCCGCACATATCTTCCATGGTCAATATTTCCTGGGAAATATGGTTTTCCTTTTTGCCTGCCTCTGCTGCGCTTTTTATAATACATATTGTAAATTGCTGGTAGACAAGCATTTTACCGAGCTGGAAATACTTGTTTACAGCTCCATTATAGGAAGTATAGCCAGCATACCGTTGCTTATCTGGGTGGAACCTTTTCATCTTGCACAATTCATTCATTCAGGCAAAATAGCAGTATTCGGAATCCTGGAGCTCAGCATCATTGTATATGGCGTATCATCATTGCTTTTCTTTTATGTTTTGAAGAGAATGGATGTAACGCAGGCCATCCTGAGCAACTATCTGCTGCCTTTCTTTATAGCATTGCTGGGGATAGCCCTTCTGAATGAAAGTGTTTCATTACTGATGATTACAGGAGGAATTATAATTTTTGTCAGCACACTGATGGTGACGGTATATGAAAATGATCTGCTGGCATTCATAAAAAAAGTCTCCTTAAAATTGCGTAAGATTTACAACTAATTTAATAACAAATTACTTTATCAATGAAGATTACAAATGTCAGTGCCGTTGTCCTTAAGCTGCCTGAAATTTTGTCCAGAAAGATGGCTTTGTGGATGTACCCCAATTACCGGGATTAGGGATAGACCTGAATCCTGATGTTGTCAGAAAATACGGAGTAATGATTTAGAAAATTCAATCAGGGAGTTATCACGAAACTCAATAAACAGATTGAACTTTAAGGAAAGTTTTTTTGGTCCAGTGCATTGATGAGTTTATTTCATCGATAAATAATTTTCTCTGCTAATTGCAATAATACTTCATATACGACTGAATATGCCAGTAATGGAAAATATTGATTTTGAGGGGTGGCCAAATTGTATCAGGCTGTCAAACAGTGAAATTGAATTAATAATAACCACTGATGTTGGCCCGCGTATTATAAGGTGCGGATTCATTAAAGGACAAAACCTGCTTTATGTTTCCGATGAGGACAGAGGTAAATCCGGCGGCTCTCAGTGGCGGATATATGGAGGTCATCGCTTATGGCATTCCCCTGAAGCTATGCCCAGGTCATATTTCCCCGATAACAGCAGTGTCGGACATAAGTGGGATGGCAAAACGCTCACGGTCACCCAGCCTGTTGAAAGTACCACGGGAATAATAAAGGAAATGGAGATAACCCTTGACCAGGAAAAAAATCATGTTACAATTCTTCACCGGCTTGTCAATACGAACCTTTGGACGATTGAAACTTCCGTCTGGCCAGTGACGGCGCATGCGCCCGGAGGAAGTGCAATTGTACCTCAGGAACCATATATTGATCCGGCTGAATACCTGCTGCCTGCACGTCCCCTTGTATTATGGTATTATACCAGAATGAACGATCCACGCTGGAACTGGGGAGAAAAATATATTGAGATGAAATTCGATGCCTCCTGCAGATCCGAACAGAAAATCGGCATTCTCAACAAGCTGGGCTGGGCTGCATACCTCTGTGGGGAAGATGTGTTGATCAAGCGGTTTGATTATGACCCTGATGCAAAATATGAAGATTACGGATGTAACAATGAACTATATATCAATGGTAACTTCCTGGAAATTGAAACCCTTGGTCCCGTTACCAGGATCATCCCGGGTGGTTCTGCTGAACATACGCAACGCTGGCTGCTGGCAAAAGCCTCAGGCAGCGACGCAGGCATCACAGAAGAACGGCCCGCAGCGATACTGGACTATCTCACAGGTTTATCTGACTTCTGAATATTACAATCCATATTTTACTTCAAGTACCCTATAAGCGGATGGAAGTTCCCCCCGGGTTATGGAAGCATTGCCGTATTTGACAAATGCCGGGGCCTTCAGGCTTTAATTCATATTTCAAACCAGGTTCCGGTGCAGGCATTATTCAGGCATGGTGGCTCGTCAAATTCGCCGGTTTTTGAGAATGTACAATGTTTGTACAAAATTTGTATTGGCTGATTTTATCGCAAAAAAATATTCTACTCTACCTTGTACTTGCAAAGTTTAAAGAAATAACCGATCTGTCTTTATTATTTAATTCATTCATTCCAGTTTATTAACAATTTAAAATGAAATGCCTATGAAAATCCTAATCCATGTTTTTTTTGAGAACCTTAGTTTCATTATTTAATTCTTAAACCTAAACGTATGAAATCATCTCTGAAGATTTTTTTGCTGATCGTGCTTTTGATAACCGGCACGTCAGCTGTTTTTGCACAGATTACCGTTACCGGCAAGGTGGTAGACACTGAGCAGAACGCGGTTGTTGGTGCAAATGTTGCGGTAAAAGGTACTTCGATAGGAGCGATAACTGACACAGAAGGGAAGTTTACTCTGAAAGTACCCTCAACCAGCAGTATACTGACAATTTCTTTCATTGGTTATGTTACTCAGGATGTGACCATAGGTAATATGACCTCCTTTGAGATCACACTCGAGACTGAGGCAACGACCCTTGACGAAATAGTAGTAACAGGTTATGGCACACAGAAGAAAATCGATCTGACAGGTTCAGTATCTGTGGTGTCATCCAAGGACTTTGAAAAGGCAGTCGTGCCTGATGCCTTGAATGCTATGCAGGGAAAGGTCGCCGGTGTAACCATTATATCAAATTCAGGTGAACCAGGGGCTGATAAGCTAATAAGGATCAGAGGAGTCCAATCCTGGGGAGCGTCAACAGATCCGCTTTATGTTATCGACGGCGTGATCATGGACAATCTGAATAGTGTGAGTCCGGACGATATTGATAATATATCAATTCTGAAAGATGCGGCCTCCAGTTCAATTTATGGAGCAAGGGCTGCAAACGGTGTTGTGCTTGTTACCACAAAGCGGGGAAGCAAATCGGGTGCACCAATCATAGCCTTTCATGTTTACGGAGGTACCCAGAATTACTCGGATTTACAGCCTAAACGGCTGAACTCCACAGAATGGCTTATGCTCGACAAGGAATCTTACATTAATGCTGGTCCGGCTGCTCTGGATCAGTCACCTTATGGAACACAGAATCCTGTTGACCTCACTATTTTTAATGATTATCAGGGCAATCAAACCAATACAAACTGGCTTGATGTGGTATCCCAGCCAGGCAGGATTCAGAATTATGACCTGTCTCTTACCGGTGGCAATGAAAAGTCATCATATTTTACCTCAGTCACCTATTTTAAACAGGATGGTCTCATCCTGAATACCGGTGCCGACAGGATAAGCTTCCGTTTCAATGCCGATACCAAGATCAACAAATTCCTTGAATTCGGTAATTCGGTCAATATCTATAGCACCAGTCGTTTTGGGGGAGTCGGTAATCCTTATCTTGGTGCCATACGTAAAAACCCTCTGTCCAGGCCTTATGAAACGGATGATCAAGGCAATATTATCAATTATGATTATGTAAGATCTTATACAATGGAGGGGGGAGATGTTGGTCCGCTAATCTATGCCAAGGAATATAAGGATGCAGTCAGAACTTATGGTTTTGTCGGCAACGTATTCCTTAAAGTAAAAATACTTGATGGACTAAGCTTTACTCCGCGTTTAAGCATTGACTACAGGAACAGTCATCAGAGTTCATTCGTCCCCGAACTTCATATAGTTGGAGTGGAGGCACAGAGTATCAATAGTGTCTATAAGAACCAGGATTATACTTTTCACTGGATAGCTGATTACATGCTGAACTATGAAAAGTCCTTCAATTCGGTTCATAACATCTCGGCATTGCTTATATACTCACAGGAAGAGAACAAATACGAATATCTGAACGGACAGAGGTTTGGGACACCCAACAACCAGATTCAATACCTGAGTGCGGGTCAGCTTGAAAATCAGAGTGTTTACAATGGATATCAGGACTGGGCATTCGTGTCATATATCGGAAGACTAGGTTATAACTACATGCAGAAATACCTGGTTCAGGCTTCAGTTCGCCGGGATGGGACCTCAAGGTTTGTCGGAAAGAACCGGTGGGGAGTCTTCCCCTCACTCTCCCTTGGTTGGAGAGTATCAAAGGAAGCATTCTTTGAACCGCTTACCAACATTATCAATGATTTCAAGATCAGAGGAAGCATTGGGACTTTGGGTAACAGTAATGTTGGTCTCTATCCCACCTATGCCACACTGGAAATGCATACCGCTGTAATGGGTCCTCCAAACGGCCAGTATGCCAGTCCTAGTTATGCATTGGGAGCAGCTGTTAATCCGGAAGTCAAATGGGAACAAACCAGGAAAACGGACATTGGATTTGATGCAAGTTTTCTAAGATCCAAGATAAATTTCACATTTGATTATTATAAATCCAACACAACAAATTTACTTTACGGCAAGCCTATTCCTTTATCCGCCGGAAAATATTATTATGCTGATGGATGGATTAATCCTTCAGATCCAACTATCAATGGTGGCGAAATTCAAAACCATGGATATGAGTTCACTCTCGGGTATCAGGATGCAAAAGGAGATTTCACTTATGGCGTGAACGGATATCTGTCGATCGACCGTAACAAGGTTGTCGACCTGGAGGGTCGTAACCTGAGAGAGGCCGGACTTGAAGTCGGACAACCTATTTACGGGTATTTCGGGTATACTTCGAACGGGATAGTTAAAAACCAGGCCATTCTCGATGCTAACCCTTATCTGACTAATCCTAACAACGATTTTCCAATTGGGCTAGGTGATATCTGGACTGTAGACGTCAACGGAAGGGATGAAAACGGAGTTCTGACAGGAAAGCCGGATGGCAAAATAACTGCCGATGACCGCGGCTTTATTGGCAGGAAATATCCCAATTTTACTTATGGGCTTTCAGGTAATGTCAGCTACAAAAGGTGGACCCTTCAGGTTGTAACCTATGGAGTACAGGGCGTCGACCTGAATACCATGGTTGATATCAACGGCTATTTCCAGTACACCAGCAACGACGTTGTAAGGGTACTCGACAGGTGGGTTGATGATGGTATCAATACAAACACCGATGGAAATATGCCGAAAGTTACCAAGGCAGATGTTGCCGGAAATGCCACACACACGGCAAGTTTCTGGTTATCAGATGCATCTTTCCTGAAAATCTCCAATGTGAACCTGAGATATATGGTGCCCAATAGTGTTTGTCAGAAACTGAAGATGAGGGATCTGGAAGTCTATACAAGTGTTGAGAACCTTCATACTTTTACCAAATATCCCGGAGGCGAAGTGGATGTAACCGACCAGGGAATGTGGAGTCAGCCTGTTACCAAAATACCCCAGCCAAGAACATGGGTATTCGGTTTGAAAGTTTCATTCTGACACAACTAGTTTTGTTACAATAAAAAATGAGATATGAAAAATAAAATATTATTATTTATTGCACTGTCGCTTGGATTTGCACTGTTCAATAGTTGTAATGAGAATGACTTATTGACAAAATATCCCAAGGATGCCCCCAACGCAGATAATTTCTTTATAAATGAAACCTCTGCAAGGCAGGCCGCGCAGTCTCCTTTTGCCATAATGACTCAGATCCCTCATGATTTCAGGAGATACTGGGTAACGTTTCAGGATATCTTCACTGATGACAGTTATACAAGAAATGTGGGTGACCGTTTGCCCGCTCTTAACTGGAGTGCCGATCCTACATGGTATCATTATTATTCATGGTATTTCTGCATGTATAAGGGAATAAACAATGCAAACTTTGCAATTGACGGGATACCTACATCCAGTGATCCTAATTTCACTCCGGAAAAACAGGCTCCTTATATTGCCGTTGCAAAGCTTTCAAAAGGATTTTGCTATCTGATGCTTACAACTCTATGGGGAGATGTAACCTATTTCCCTCATTTCCTGAAGGATCCTGACAGCGCCTTTGTAGCCCGCACCCCTAAAAGCGAGGTGATGGCTGCCCTTATTGAAGATTTAAAATATGCAAAGGAGAATCTGCCGCATTCATGGAGTGGCAATGATGTAGGATTTCCTACAAAAGCTGCCGCCGCCGGTATGCTTGCTAAAGCCTACCTCTATAACAGGGACTTTGCCAATGCAGCAACTGCCGCACAGGATGCACTGAACATTGCCGATGCGGAAGGATATGCCCTTATGGCTGATTATGTTTACATGATGTCATACGATTCCCAGTTAAACGGTGACAATACGGAATTCATTTACACCTTCCCGTTTATCACTAATGGAAGCACAACCGGAAATCAGAATGAGATGCAGGTCGAGCGACTTTGCAGGGATGCACCAAATGAAGTCAAAAACATCTACGGTGCTGGCTGGGGTTATGCCCTTCCGAGCAGAGACCTTGTGGAAGCATTCGAACCCGGGGATCCGCGCAGGGAATATTCCATGTGGCTGCCCGGTGATTTTTATGGTGTTTATAACCAGACCGACGATTTCACAATTCCGGGAGATGCAGACCATGGCAGTGTGGATACCGTAATACATCAGGGAGACAAAATTTATTACAAATATGTCTGGTCGTATTCCAATACAAATACCAGGAAAATCTGGCAGCCTATCATGAAAGACGGTACGCCCTTGCAGATTGCAGACGATCAGTCAGGATATGACATCCCCCTTCTGAGATATGCGGATCTGATCCTGTTCTATGCTGAAGCTTTGATCGAAAATGGCCAGGTTAACGAGGGTATGATTCAACTCAACAGGGTTCGTGCAAGGCCTTCGTAGATATGCCACCTTTGACGGCTACCGATCAGAACGATGCGAGAATTAAGCTGAGACATGAACGCCGTATTGAACTTAATATGGAAGGACAGAGGCTTTATGATCTTATGAGATGGACTGCCGACGATGGTGTATCAGGCTCATATCTGGAAGAGATCTTCGGAACCGGTCTGAACGGGAAACCGATATTAATGCGATATGGCGACGATGTAACTCTTAAGGATCAGAGTCTGACATATCCAAAAGACCTGCTGTTCCCGATACCCCAGGACGAGATGGACAGGAATAAATTATGTGTCCAGAACCCCGGATGGTAATATATTAACATAAACTGAATTGATTCCACCCGAACCAATGACAACGATTTGAAAACATTTGAGGTTTTGTATTTTCATATGGGTTAGGTAGAGTTGTTTTCTGAAAGGAGTTATGCATTAGCTTGTATAACTCCTTTCTTTTTTAACATAATAAACAGGTTTTTTCCGGATCAGTTGGTAACCGGAATTATTCACTGATCACAACAGGGAATTCGCGGTATCCTGTACCGATAGTCCATCGTATCCGGTAATCACCACTGAAAGCTGCTTTCTTTGCAGGATCCAAACCATCCCATGTGATGAGAAAGGTGCCTTCGTTTATATTGCCATCATAGAGATTGCAGGCTTTTTTGTCATCCGTAGTGTATAAATCGATAATCAACCTGCCGGGGATCCATGATTTGCAGATTATGATTGCCTTCTGACCTTTGGAAATCAAATGAGGAAGAACAGTTGCCATGCTGAGCTCTTTGCTCTCTGTGAAATTTACAACGGGAACGGTTATCTGGCCATTGACATATTTTCTTTCAAACCCCGGAGGCCTGACAGCAATTGTTTTCTTGTACAGGAGGTATTCGGCAGAGGATGTGTCGCCCCTGAACCTCAGTTTATAAAGATCACGGATGGTCTGACTGAAATCGAGTAATCCTGTCCATAGCTCACCTGAATTTTTTGTTACATTCGAATGGCCCCATGCTCTCTGAAAGTCTGCTAATCCGGTTGTGTCATGGTCAGCCCCCAGGCCGTTGGAGCTGATGAAGGAAGGATGCTGCATGTCCTTGTTCCACATGACATTCAGGTTTGTGTTGATGATCCGCTTTATGTCTGTTTCATCGAAAACAACCCCACAATGATAGGCTTCAGCTATCTTGTCCACCTCACGAGCCTGGTATCCTGAACGCCAGGGATGTACCCAGACGCCATGCCTTGTATCCTTTTTTTCAAGGTCCACATCGCCCGGGTAAAGTGGCTCATAATAGTTCCAGCAGTAATGGTTGTCAAAATACTGGAAGTGGCTTTTTGCAGTAAGAAATATCTTTTCGGCCCTTGCCCTGTAGAACTCCTCTCCCGTGATCCTGTAAAGTCTTAAACAGACAACACCGGCATCCATCTGTTTATTGAACGGATGGCTGATTCCTGAGCGTGCTTCTTCTGGTGCGCTAATCCACTCTTTAAGATTATCCGATTTTAAATACTTGTTAAACTCAATATATGTGCCATAAGGACCGTCGTCTATCCAGCAGCCTCTCTTATCCCACTTTTCAACAAAATCCTTTTTGGCTGCTTCAACATACGACATTGCTTTCTCCCCATACTTTTTCCTGAGTTTCCCGTCTTCAAGCACCAGAACAGAAAAATTCAACATACCGTCAAAGAGAATTGCATCACCCACAAGTGCATCCTGCCAGTAATTTTCGTCATAGCCGTAAACACCTATCCATCCCTTGTACCCTTCAGGGTCTGTTGCCATTTTCCCGAGCAGAAAGTCATAATATTTTATTCCTGCATCGAGCCATCGCGTATCCCCTGTCAGAGTATAATTGTCAACAAACTGGTCGATCCCCACTGCCGCATGCCAGCAAAAATTCTCACCATTTGCATTTTCAACAAAGTCGGGATTATTGATCATTCTGGCGGATAATTCATCCGGTGTGATACCTGAGTCAATGCCCTTATTGACACAGGAGATCAACATTACCGACAAACCAATGGCCAGCCATAAAACATGGAATGAACTTATGTTTTTTTTCATCTTTTCAAGTTTTTTATGCTGTATCAGAATTAACTATGGGTCATAACTTATCTTAGTGCCTTTGAATCGCGATAAAGATAAGTATTTGGCATGAGTGTTCCTGAATTTTAGTATCTTGTTATAGTGATTTCAGTTATATAATCTTCATTAACCTGAATAAGAATACGATGATTACCTTTTTCAACCGATACAAAAAAATTGCCGGCCAGATTCTTGTACTGGCTTGTATTATAAACCAATCGTCATGGGCCCAGGCTTCCGGGACAGATCCGGAGGCTGGACGGGGAACGTACAAAAACAGGGTATTCTTTAATCTCGAAAGATACTGGGACAGTACAAGGGTATGCAATAATCCTCACAAGGGCTGGTGCATACATTATTATGACAATTCCATAAGCAACTATGGCAACCGCCTGTCACCTGGGGACTCCCTGCCAGGGTTCCCGGGGCTGAATGATATATATTTAAGGCTCGCATGGAGTTATCTTGAACCGGAAGAGGGCCGGTATAACTGGATCCTTCTCGATTCAATTATTGACCGCTGGGTAAAATGGGGACATACAATCTCTTTCAGAATAACCTGCAAGGAAACTGAGATTGTTTTTGCAACTCCGGAATGGGTAAAGAAAGCAGGAGCCAAAGGAGAGTTTATTCACCATCCTGAACTCTCACTGCAGGCCTGGGCCCCTGATTACGGGGATCCTGTATTTCTCAGTAAACTGGAGCAGTTTCACAGGGCATTTGCCGAAAGGTATGACGGCAAACCATGGATAGAGTACATAGATATCGGTAGTATAGGTGAATGGGGTGAGGGGCATACTGCCTTTTCAGGGTGGAAGGATGTACCCGTGGAAGTAGTAAAAAAACATATTGACCTCTACAGGCGGTGCTATAAAAAATCCCTCCTGATGCTGAGTGACGATTACATAGGACAGAGGGATACCGATGACGGGTCAGACTATGAAATTTACAAATATGCCCTTGAACAAAAGCTCGGCTTCCGTGACGACAGCGGAAATGTGCTCTGGTATAAGTTCCTGGGATTCGGACCCTCCTGTATCAGGTCGCCGGAAATTTTTAACAGAATCTATAGGTTTCTCCCTGTAGTTCTCGAGTCAGATCACTACGGAGATGCATTGAAGAACGGAATGTGGGGAGACGGATCGGGCTTTGAAAAGGCAATTCATGAGACACACGCCACTTTTATCGGATTCCACTATTACCCCACGGAATGGCTTAAAGGGAATTATGACCTGGCCTGCCGGCTCGAAAATCTTTGTGGCTATTGGTATTTTCCGAAATTTGCCATGCTGCCTGACACTTTGCGGAGAGGTTCTCCGAATAATTATATCAGGCTCACCTGGGAAAACCATGGTGTCGCTCCTGCATACAGACAGTATAAAATATTTCTCAGGCTTGTAAACAGGGAAACCGGCAGCACATTCACTCAGGAGCTGGCCGGGTCGGATAACCGGACATGGATGCCTTGTGAGATAGTTGCAGAGCAGAGCCCCCTGAATATAGGAAAGGCAATCCAGGTGGGGAAGTATGATCTTTTATTAGGCATGATGGATGACTGCGGCTTTCATGACAGGAATATTCAACTTGCCCTGAAGAAAGAAAGGGAAACGGAACCCGGCTGGTACAAGCTGGGTGAGATATTAATAAAATAATTCTTTAACTTGGAAAATGAAACTTAAACTGTTTGCTGTTATTCTGATATTATCAGCTCTTCTCTCATGCAAAGGAGAACAAGAAAGTACTGTACCGGGGATTAATTCCTTCGATCAGCTGATCTCAGGATTTTCCGATCCCTCACCTGAGTACAGACCCGCCCCGTTCTGGGTATGGAACAAGGATGTCTCAAGGACAGATATTGACCGCACTCTTCATGAATTCAAAACAATGGGTTTCGGCGGGGTATTCCTTCATCCGAGATACGGAATGATGACTGAATACCTTTCACCTGAGTGGTTCGACCTGGTTAAATACTCGGCAGACCTTGCAAAAAAGCTTGATCTGCAGCTCTGGATCTATGATGAGGATTCTTACCCGAGCGGATTTGCAGGCGGACATGTAAATGAGCAGATGCCAGAATCATACAACCAGGGAGTAATGCTGGTGCCGCATGCAATGGGCACTTTATCTGCAGACAGCATGACGCGTGTCAAGTATGTTTTTAAGAACGAGGGAGGTAAATGGCAGGATATAACGAGGGACATTCAAAAGGAAAGCGGATCGCGGGGTGAATTCATGGTTTTTACACTGGATGATTTTACAAGGTCGCCATGGTATGGTGGTTTCTCCTATGTTGATCTTTTGGCTAAAGGGGTAACTCAGAAATTTATCGACATTACATTTACAGGTTATAAAAAATCAGTGGGGGATGATTTTGGAAAAACGATAAGAGGGATATTCTCCGATGAACCCCATACCAGTACCGATACCGAAGGCACAATCCGTTGGACCCCGGATCTGGCATCAAGCTTTAAAAAGTTGCAGGGCTATGATCTTGAATCAAATATGATGTCAATGATTGAAGAAACAGGAAACTGGATGAAAGTAAGACATGACTATTATGCTACTATCCTCGATCTGTTCATAAACAGGTGGTCGGTTCCGATGTCTTCGTACTGCGCTGAAAATAATCTCCTCTGGACCGGACATTATTGGGAACATGGCTGGCCGAGTCCATCCGAAGGCCCAGATAACATGGCCATGTATGCTTACCATCAGTTGCCTGCAATCGATCTGCTATATAACTCTCAGGAGGTGCGCCCCGACCAGTTTGGAAATATCCGGTCGGTCAGGGAACTGGCTTCGGTTATCAACCAGTTCGGACGTCAAAGGGCACTCTGCGAGATGTATGGAGGTTCAGGCTGGGAATTCCGGTTTAGTGAAATGAAACGAAATGGTGATTGGGCCTATGTTCTGGGAGTAAATTTTCTGAACCAGCATCTTTCCCTGATGTCACTCGCCGGTGACCGTAAATTTGATTACCCGCAGTCATTTGGTCCGCATGCACCCTACTGGAAACAATACCATTACCAGAATGATTATTTCGCACGACTGTCGGTCGCGCTCTCTGCCGGAAAGCAGAAAAACAGGATACTGATCCTGGAGCCTACTACTACGGCATGGATGTATTTCTCCCCTGACAGTGCAACGATAAACAGCCGCTTCAGGCAGATAAATCCGGCTTTCAGAAAAATGCTGGCACTCCTTGAACAAAAGCAGGTTGAGTATGATCTCGGTTCCGAGCATATCATCCGCGATTATGGCAAAGTCTCGGGAAAACATTTTTGCATTAACCAGAGCAGTTATGATCTGGTTATTGTACCTGATGTAATGGATAATCTTGAAGAATCAACCTTTGCCCTGCTCAGGAAATATGTTTCCGGGGGTGGCAGGGTTCTTCAGATAGGGACAGGTGCCAGATTTATAAATGCTGAACCATCTGACAGGTTGAAAACGCTTGTTAGTACAAAGTCATGGATGTCTGCTCCTGCTTTGAACAATGAGATCATAGATACCTGTCTTGCTGACCCGGATTTAAGGGTTAATATAACCAGGGCCGGTCAGCTGTTTCATCACCGAAGGAGGATGAAGGACGGGGATCTGATGTTTTTCTCGAACTTCAGCCCCGACAGTATCTCCGCAGCTGAAGTCACAATTACCGGGGCATCCGTCGTGCAACTTTCTCCGGAAAATGGCAGAATAGTTCCTATTGCCTATAAAAAATCGGATGGTAAGGTACGTTTTGATTTAAAACTTTATCCCTCAGGAAGCTATCTTGTTTATATATTTAAAGACAGCGTGGTGGAGTCAGCTCCGGCAGCAAAGGTGACAGTGCGCATGCCGGTTGATGGTTCTGAGACTAAAATTTCTTCCGTCGGTCCGAATATTTTCAGGCAGGATTACCTGAAACTTAAAATAAAAGATGGTCCGGAAAAAGAGATGTATTTCAAGCATGCTTCTGATTCGGTATACAGATATTTTGGTTTTCCCGGTGGAAATCCCTGGTTCAGGTCATCACAATTCAGGACAGAGATCCTTGACAGGGATAAAAATTTTAAAAAGGGGGACAGGTTTGAGGTCTCTTATAGTTTTGAAGCCGGGGAGGGAGTTGATTTCAGAGGTATGAAGCTGGTTGTGGAACGGCCATGGCTCTATACGGTTTCCCTTAACGGGAAGGTAATTGAGCCTGTCAGGGGAGAATCCTGGCTTGATCCGGATTTTTATGTCTTCGATGTCGGGGAGCAGATGAAAAAAGGGACTAACATAGTAAGGCTTGTAGCAGACCCCTTCAGTGTAAACTGTGAGACACAACCAGTCTATCTTCTGGGTAATTTTGCCCTTGAACCCGTGAGCCACGGCTGGAAGATGGTTCCTGCGAAGGCCCTGAAACTGGGATCCTGGAGAGCACAGGGAATGCCATTTTATGGACAATCTGTAAAGTATTCGAAGAGAGTACACATACAAAAAGCGGGGAGGTTCGAAATTGAACTGTCTGACTGGTTTGGTACTGTAGCAGCTGTCAATATCAATGGCCGGGAGGCCGGAATAATACAGGCGCCACCCTATGTTATGAGTGCAGACCTTGAAGCGGGGGAAACAGTGATCGACGTAATTGTCATCGGTAGTCTGAAAAACACTCTCGGTCCCCATCACGTTGTATATCCGAACGGAGTAGGTGGCAGGCCTGCAAATTTTATAAATGCTCCAAAAATTCAACCCGGCGGAAATGCCTATTCACTTATCGATTATGGTCTGATGCATGACTTTAAGGTATATGCAGTGGAATAGATCAGGATGAAGCGGTAAAAGAATATTCGTAACTAATCAGTGACTAGAGTTTGGAGTGCCTAAAGTGCCTGGAGTTCCAATCTATCTTTTAAAGTTAACTGTCTGAATTGTAACCGGGCCCATTAAGCCGGATTCAACCAGCGGGACTTTTGCCCACGGTATTAGTCTGTCTCCGTTTCCGGTTATGTTGGTATTAGTATATTTTTCTCCGGTTATTGCATCACCGGTAAGCCTGTTTGACCAGACATTTGCAATCGTAACAGTCAGTATATTCTCCCCTCTTTTTATATTCTCGGTTACATCAGCCCTGTATGGCCGGGTCCATAATATTCCAAGGTCGTGGCCATTCAGCCATACCCTTGCAATTTTGGAAAGATCGCCGAGATCAAGCAGGATCCTCTGGTTTTCTGAGGCCAGAATTGGCGGTTCAAAGAGGAATGATTTACGGTAAGTTGCTGTTCCGGAATAATACCTTATTCCCGGGTCCGGACTTTTTGTCCAGGAGGAAAGTTCAGGTAATACGGTGGAATCAGGTGCGCCCCAGCCTTTTGTGAAAATGATCTTCCATTCGCCTTCAATTGTCCGGATCTTCCGGGAGATCTCTGCTATATCTGACCCGGAATTTTTTTCCAGTTTAAATGTACTGTCCTTAAGAAAGAGGATCCCTTTTTCATTGAATTCCAGAAATGGTGTCTTGTTATCCGCATCAAAAACATCAGTATAATGGGAGATGAGGAACTCCATCTCCGAATACGACAAAGCAGGAGCCATAGGGAGCCATTGTTACAGGCATCTTTATATATTTATCCTCCTGGTCATATATTGTTACGGCAACAGTATTGCCTGTAACCGGATCCCAGATTTCGGGCACCTTCCCGTTCTGGCGAAAGCCGTATTTGCCTGTGATCCACTGATCAGTAGTATTTCTTATGAAGTAAAAATCCATATTTCCCTTCCTGTAATGGATATAATCCGGAAGAATGGCTTTATTGTCCATGCAGGCAATGTCGGGCGGAATATGGAGCTCCTCAAGGATCTGACCTGGCTTGAGGCCTGAAAATATCCTGCCTTTCGTTCTGATGGCTGTTATGGCATCACCATCTGCATCCATCCACAATTCATTTATCATTGATGCATAGCGATTCGTTTTGTCAGGCAGGTTTTTAACCATGGCTGCTCCTGAAGGTCTGGGGCCAATAATAATGGCTCCCTGCTCCGCAAGTTCTTTCAGCTTTGTCAAAACGAGAGGATTTATTTCCCCTTCATTTTTCAGTACCAGAAGGCTGAATTCTGCTTTACCTGCCAAAATTAATTTTCTCTCTTTTACCGTTACCCTGTTCAGGAGCACATCGGTATTAATAACCTCATAATCATAACCCGGGCCTGCGCTGAAAGTTGTATTTTTCGGAGTCACCGAATTGGGAATTTTATCGCCGTAATAATAAAGCACATCTGCAGTGAAATCTGCCTCCCTGGCGATATAGGATACACGTGAGATGTAGTCGGTAAACGGTTTCACCATAGGCCACCAAACCCTTTTATCGTTAAAATGCGTACCGGCATGATATACGTATCCGGGAAAACCCGTACCCGCAGGATTATGGCTGAATCCATGAAAAACCACCCTGTTCATACCTTCGCAAAAGGCCCTGTCACCGATAGGTTTCAGGTCGGAAGGCCCTTCCTGCCAGTGCTGAAAGGAGGTAAATGACTCCTCTTCAGCGACTCCCCGGTCATATATATGTGAAGCAGCCGATACCTCCTTCACGACCCGCAGAATATCAATACTGTCTTTGGAATCGCTGTCCAGGTAATACCTGGAATGTTTTACCCAGAACTCTCCCCTGGGAATATCCAGAACTCCGAGGGCTTTCAGTGGTTCTGCAGGGCCATTGTACAGAGGGTATCCCGGTCCTCCTGCCTCACAATTTATTTTAAGCCCGTAGCTGTGGCAGATGCCCTTGGCTGTCAGGTACAAATTATTAATCATCAGTTCGGAAAGGGTTTTTCTGAAATCTGACTGAACCCTGTCATTCGTCTCCTGACTGAACAGATCCTTGTTGAAAAGGGAGGGGATGAGCTTATAAATGTCGTAACCATTTATTTTTCTGAATTCTGAGGGTAATGTCGGAGTCCAGACAAATCCCCTCGCCTCATAGCTTGCAAGGTACAGGCTTTTAAGGGCAGTGTTTCTGAAATCACCCAGGACAGGCTTCAGTCGGTCAATTATATACATGATATGGCTCTTTACAGCAACAGAATCGAAGTGATCGACAGTCAGTCCGGCTGACTGGGGACTTGGCATTACAAGTTGCTGTCCCGAGTTTGAACAGATATACCGGTAAATGTCCCAGTCTCCGGTAGGAGCCTTCCAGGTAAGAAGATCGTTTCGCGGATCAAAATAGCGTGAAATATTTATGATTTTTCCAGTATCAGCCTGATTTTCAGCCATACCGGCAGGAATTGCCAGAAGTACCACGTCCTCGTAGTATACAGGCCGGCCATCATCGCGGTACTTTATAAGGGATTCTCCTACATTGCCCTTTGCCTCTACTTTTGGGAAAGGAATCTCTCTCTTTTGTACCCTGGAAGTACCCCTCATGCTTGTTTTGGAAAAATAGAGTGATTTGCCTGCATTTTCCGGAGTTATCCAGCTCCCTCCCGCATTCCAGCTGCTGGCCAGGTTGAGGCCAACCTGCAAGCCGAGCTTTCCGGCTTCATTCACCACAAATTTTATAACCTTAAGGGATTCATCGCTTAAGAATGCCGGTCCGCCTGGGATCATTGTGTCTTCCTTTGGGACACCTATTTCAAACATGTCAAAGCCGCTTATCCCGGCATTCCTCATATCGAGGAACTCCTGCTTTGCTGTAACAGTATCGATGTTTCCGTTGAGGCACCACCAGTAGACCTTTGGACGTACCGAATCTGGCGGATTCAGGAAGCCTTTCACAAAACTTTCACGGATATTATTCTGAGCTGACAAATCCTGATCCGTTGCCAGGATTATAATAAGAATAAGTGCAAAACAGGCTTTCTTCATTTCATTGATTTTTAGTCTTGTTAACCCTGAAGATATAATCTCCGGAACCAATCTCATATGATACTCTATTCGCTGTCGAACGAAGGAATCTGACTCCTTCCGATTGAGATGCCGGCATATTGCCCTCATAAACCGAATCAGGGTCACTTGCCGGAATATAGATGGTTGCAGTACAATTGGCAGGTACGGATACTGACCAGATGAAGGAGCCGGGCCTGTTCTGCCATTTGCTCGAGATCAATCCACATACTGAATTAAAGGTGGCTCCCGCAGAGTCCAGCACATTGGTCAGCTGAGGACGAAAAAGGATATGTCTGAATCCGGGATCTGCCGGATCAGGATTAATGCCGGCCAGTCCGCTATAGAACCATGCATCGAATCCACCCCGGAAGGGATGATTCTTCGAGCGGTCGTCACCCCTGGCATCCCTGTCTTCAAATTTCAATTCACCCCAGTTCTCCCAGAAGGTTGTTGCTCCCCGTGAGAACAAATAACCGTATCCGGGGTAAGTATCTGAATCCAGCATCTTCCTGACCGTTTCCCCATAGCCATACTTTCCAAGTACCTGGCAGATAAAACGGCTTCCGAACACCCCTTCGTCCATATGGTAGCTATGAGTTATAACGACATCATTGTTAAGGTTTTCTGCCACATTTTCAGCCTCATCATCAGGAACGAGACCGAATGCAAGGGCAAGGACATTATTCTCCTGCCCCCCGTATGATTTGACTGAGCTATCGTAAAATTTTTCATTGAACGAAGTTTTGATTTTTCGTGCCAGCAGTTCATAGTTTTTACTATTTTCCTCTCTTCCGGTTACCGAAGCCATTTCAGACATTGTCAGGGCACAAAAATAGAACAGTGCTGTCGAAGTGAACTCAACAGGTGTCTCATCAGCCATTATTCTGCCGGGGGGAAAGAGGCTGCCGATTCCCTGATAAATAATAAAATTCCTGGCGATATTTTGCAGATAAGACATGAAATGTGCCATTCCGGCATAGTGTTCATTTATAACAGAGCTGTCACCGTAATAAAGATACATATTCCATGGCAACTGAATATAGGCTGCTCCCCAGTCAGGATCCTTACCTCCCGTTCGCCTGCCTGGTGCAATGTTTGTTGGAATATCACCCCTGCGGGAAGTTTCAATATCGCGGATAAACCTGGTCCAGAACGATGCAGCGCTGAAATTGAACATAGTCATATCGGAAGTCAGGAAAGCGTCTCCCAGCCATCCACACCTCTCCCTGTGCGGGCAATCGGTCGGAATGCTTTGAAGATTACTGGTTTCAGTCCAGATAGCAGTGCTGTGCAACTTGTTGAACCTCTGATCGGAACAAGTGAATTCCCCGGTTTTCCGGAGGTATGTATGCACTATTATTCCTTCAATATTATTCTTGTCCGGAATACCTGGAAAACCGGTCATTTCTACATATTGAAAGCCATGATCTGTAAATCTGGGTTCCCAGGTTTCGATACCGTTACCGTTACAGATATATTTATCAGTTTGTACAACCCCGGTTGCATAGAGGCCCGTGCTTCCGGGGTCGATCATTCCATTTTGGCCGAGCCATTCTGCAAACCTGAGCTGTATCTCAGTTCCTCTGGCAGCTTTAATTTTAAGCTTTGCCCATCCGGCGAAATTTTGTCCCATGTCGAATACAAAGATTCCTGGTTTTGGACTTGTGATTTTTTGAGGATGGAGGATCCCTGTCTTTTTTACCGGGGGGATGTTCTGTGAAACAAGCTTTCCACCTGGTGCTGCGGCCGGGCTTACATTCTCCCAGCCGGAATCATCGAATCCCGGCATGTCCCATCCCTTTTGTTCCAGTCTCGAGTCGTACTGTTCCCCCGCATATATATTATTGGAGATCACAGGACCAGGAGATCCTTTCCAGCTCTTGTCGGATATTATGTATTCCTCACTTCCGTCGGAATATCTCAGATGCAGCTGAAAAATAAGCACAGGAGTCCCGTATACCACGTCTTTCCAACCGTATCTGCCATGATTTACAGCGGTCTGGTTATACCAGCCGTTACCCAGCATTACACCTATTGCATTCGACCCCGCAGTCAGTTCGGCGGTGACATCGTAAACAACATAGAAGATACGCTGTTCATAATCTGTCTGCCCCGGATCCAGGACATTGTCTCCGATCCTTGAGCCATTGATGCTCAGTTCGTAATAGCCGGGAGCGCTAATGTATGCCCTTGCCTCCTTCAATTTTTTCTTTATCCCGAATTCCTTTCTCAGAAGCGGGGCAGCCTTGCTTTCATAACTGATCCATCCTGCCTTCCAGTCACCGGGATTGATAAGTCCGGTTTCCCAGTATCCATGATCGCTCCATTGCGACTTTTTCTTCCTTTTATCCCAGGTGCGCACTTTCCAGTAATATCGTTTTCCCGATTCTGGTTTCTTCCCGGAATAGGCGATCCATGACGAGTTTTGAGATGGGACTTTTTCACTGTTCCATATATCACCGGAATCAGCCATTAACTTTTCAGGGCTGTCTGAAACGAGAATCTGGAAGGCTGTCTGTTTCTGAGCGCGTTCCTCCGATTTCAGTTTCCAGCTCAGCCGGGGAGCTAAATTGTCCAGTCCAATGGGATTTTCCGTATAGTCGCATTCCAGTCCATAAGGTATCACACCCTCATGATCTTTTTGAGAGCAACTGCAAATCAGGGCCGAAAATCCAATCAGGACAAGTATAAATCTCATTGTCGGAGGCTGATATATACTTTGGACCTTTCTCAAACTAATTTGGACTCAATGCCAAGGAATGTGGCAATTTTCACAAGAGTTGAGGCATGGTGTCCTGTTCCGAGAGCAAAATGATGTGTTGGGCCTTCCTTCATCCAGTTTATAAGGAATGTTCTGATATCAGGTTTAAAGAATCCCCTGGTGTTGGTATTGCCTGTAGGCGGGATCGGACCTCGCACTGATTCTCCTTCGGCAATTATGAATTTAAACCTGCCGTCATAAGTTGAATTTATTGACAGCATGGTAATTGGTCCCTCTTTGATTTTGAATTCGACTCCTGCTCCGCTGCCGGGCTTGCCGTGATATTTTTTTAAGCTGCGCAATACAGGTTTTCCATCGGCGATGGAAATATTATGCGGACCATCATGGCCTACCAGAACAAAACCTTCATTGAAGTCAACGGGATGGAACTCTGCAAAGCTTCCGCCAATGCTGAGGCGATCGAAGATCAGCAGCGCTATAAGTGTTTTCAGGTCAGATTCACCGCACATGGGAATATGCCTGGCTGTCAGCAGAGAGTTGCCCACAATCAGGTTTGACATCACTTTGCGAAGATCGCTTCCTTCGGGTCCGTCATAATAGTATGCCAGGCCGTCGAGCTTATTTGTTATCACGAACTTTTCCAGCGCAACGCTGACCTTTGCAGCTATCCTCAGGTCATCATCCTCAAGCTTCAGCGATATCGGATCGGATACCGGGTCAGGTGTGTCAAAAAAATCTGAGAATATGCTTTTCAGTCGCCACAATCTCCTCGTCGGAAACCTGATAAAAGCTCTCCATAAGCTGGTGGCCTTCACATTGCACAATATGACTTCCAAAAAATGAAGTCAGCATGGTAGCATCGGTATGCATGTCGAGCATGGCATTGATGGGATGACCCAGATGACCAAGTCTGGCATTTTTCAGGGAATGAAGCACCTTTGCAATGCGGCAGAATTCATTTATCTTAAGCTCTGCCTCCCGGTCATCGTCCAGGGTGCCGATGATCATCTCAGGGACTTTTTTACCCATACGGACAGCCACACCGGCAAATTCCGGCAGGGCGCAGATATCATCATTTGCCAGCTGCATATATGTGGAGGCTCTTGTGTAGTCCATGGCTTTCATAGGCTGCAGTGCCACCAGAACTATCGGGATATTGAGGCTCTTTATAATGATCCCAAAGGTTCCTGAAGTTGCATAAGTGAGCATATCGCAGAACAGAAGATCGAGGTTTGCGCTTTCAATTTTTTTCAGGGCTTCGTAGGCTTTCATCGGTGAGTCGATCATACCGAAATCGAAAACGGCCATCCCTTCCGCACAAGAATTAATCTTTCCTATAAGCTTCTTCTGCTTCTGCATTAATTCCTCATATAATCCCTGGAATTGGTCCCAGTAGATTTCATATCCGACGCCGAACACTCCGATCCTGACAGTATCGGAGATCTCCGTAACTGATTTGTTGTCAGCTCCTTTAAGTACCATATCTGTTATTTTATTCGTTTAAATGATAAAACGCTTATCAGCAGTTTTTTATTTTTATGCATCTGACCCGGCCAGGGTGGTTAGTCTGATCCGGGGGACTGCCACGAGGAAAAGCACAAAGGCAAGAGGATACATAGTTCCTGCATACCACCATAACGGTTTATATGAGTAATTTGAGACAATGTACCCGATTACCGGATTAAGTATCAGCGACAACAATGCGCCAGCTGAACCTGATAGACCCACAACTGTGGATGTCGCCTGTTTTCCGAAAATATCACCGATGGAGGTGATATAATTGGTGATCCATAAGCCATGGGCAAAAAAGGCGAGCGATACCAGGATAATAATCGGTACCCACGAGTTGATCATGCTTATCGAAATAACGGGAATAGTCAACGCAGCGGCAATACCCATAACAAGTTTCCTGGCTTTGTCCGTACTTGAGGTCTTTATAAATATCTGGTCTGAGAACCATCCTCCGAGTATATTTGCTAATCCCAGTGCAAGAAAAGGGATCCAGAAGATTTTTCCGATAGTCTCAAGCGGTAGTGAGTGAGTTTCATTGAGGTATTTCGGGATCCAGAACATATAAAAATAAAAGATAGGATCCAGTACGAAACGCATTGCGATAAATGTGAGGGCTTCTTTATTTTTAAGAAGTAGAGACAGCTTAATTTTATTTTTTATGGTCTCCATTTTTTCAGCTATAATCTCCTCTTTGCTGGCGAACGGGCGATTCTTAGCTCTGGTGGAGATCAGCCAGGCTGCCAGCCAGATAAATCCGAAGCTGCCGGTAACCAGGAACAGAACTCTCCATCCCACCACATTCAGGAGGTAAACGCTCAGCGGTGGTGCTATTACTGCTCCTATTGCAGATCCGCCAATGGCAATTCCGTTTGCGAGTGCATGTTTGTTTTTAGGCACCCATTCAATTACAGCCTTGATTGCACCCGGGAAACAGCCTCCTTCGCCAAGGCCGAGAAGAAATCTGAAAGCTCCGAAATGAAAAGCACTGCCGGCTGTACTGTGCAGAAGTGTGGCAAAAGACCAGAAACCGACGGAAAAGCCAAGTCCCTTGCGGCTCCCGAAACGGTCAATCAGAATACCTCCCATTGTAAACATAATTGTATAGCCTATAAGGAAGCCCATGTTGATCAGACCATAATCTATATCCGAAATATGAAGATCTTTCTGTATCCTGATTATGGATACTGACAGGACCTGCCGGTCAAGAAAGCTAAGGGAGGTTGCAACCAAAAGAAGGCCGACAATCATCCAGTATCTGTATTCTTTTATGTTTCTCACGTGTTTCTCACGGCTTGAATTTAACTGCCCCTTAATCATTAAGGAAAAACGACTTCAGATTGAACAGGAATCTAAATAAATTATGTGATAAAATATCTATTTCACAGGATTTATCATAACCATGCGGATCATGCAGTTATTTCCGGCTGCAATAATACCCAAAGCTTTACTTTTGCCTGAATGGATCAGAGATATTACCCTTATATCGCCTGGTAAAAACAGCCCGCTTTCAGTGTATGGCTCGGGTTTAAAGTTACCATGTCCGTCGCCCTTCAGGAAAAGACCTGTTCCTGCATCGTTCCTTGGTGTTTCTACATTTGTTCCATAGAGATTACCCGCAATGACAAGGTCTTTATTGCCATCGCTGTCAATATCTGCAGCAATAATGCTGTTAACGGCAGAGATCTGGGCAAGATTGCCAAGCGGTTTTACTGTGAACGATCCGTCACCTTTATTTTCCAGGTAGCAATTTGCAAAATTTTCTGCTTCAAATTTCATGGCCTTTTTAAGGTTATCAGCACCATATACATCGCTAAGGGTGGCTCTGGCAAATGCATCGAATGTAAGATATTTTTGTTTTATAAAAGGTAGCTGCATTGATGAGCTCTTCAATCCGTTTAGCGGATACAATGTATCATTGTTGTAGTAGCCGGCCACTAAATCGAGTTTGCCGTTATTGTCAAAGTCCTTGGCATAGAGCTCGAAGGGATATTTTTTGCTTGCCTTGTATTTAAAATTAAGACCTAGGTTGCCTGCTATCAGATCTATATCCCCGTCGTTATCGACATCTGCCGGTATTATACAATTCCACCAGCCGGTTTCCCCTGACAAACCCGATTGTTCCGTTATATCCTTAAAATCCTTGCCAGTATTCTTCAGCACTCTGACAGGCATCCATTCCCCGACTATGACAAGATCAGGCATCTTATCGCCGTTGATGTCGGTGAAAACGGCATCTGTGACCATCCCCATATTGATAAGTGGGGGTGCTACATCCGCTGTGACATCGGTAAATTTTATTGAACCATGCCCACTGTCATTCCTCAGCAGATGGCTGGAGACGGGAAGAGGATACTTTCCCGGTTTCTGCCTGCCTCCCGTAAACAGATCCTGGTCGCCATCACCATCAATGTCCCCGGCTTTAACACATGATCCGCTTTCCGACAGGGAAGGCAGAACATTATTCATCTTAATGAACCTGCCTGACCCCTCATTCCTGTAAAAACGGTCCCTCAGAAATGGAGATCCCTCATCATATTCATTGCTGCCGCTTACTACATACAGATCGGAATCCCCGTCATTATCCGCATCAAAGAACAGGGCGGCTGCATCTTCGCATTTGAGATCTTCTTCCCAGGGTTGGCTTACAGATTCTGCAAAGCCTGAGCCAGTCTGGATGTAAAGTTTTCCTGAAAACCCTTTTGCTCCCCCGATATAAAAATCATCAAGCCCGTCATTATTTACATCTCCTACAGCAAGGGCCGGTCCGGGTTCCGACATTTTATGAGGAAGTAAAGGTTCCCTGGCAAAATCATCGAATTTATCTTCTTCATACTTATGCCGGATCTTCATTTCAGCAGTGACATCCTTGAAAAGGAGAGGTGAAGGATTTGAAAAGTCATGTTTTATACCGGCGTCGGAATATGATAGGGTAATCAGCTGGTTGGCTTTTGTGTTCCTGATAATCTGTTCTTTGCCATCAGGCCAGATAATATCCAGTTCCGGTACAATTTTGTCGGTTCCCAGTCCGAATTGAAGTACAGGACTTATCGATGAAAGGTATCCGCGGGTCAGGTACTGTTCTTCCATCTGCTGCTGAGCCTGCTGTTTCAGGATGATTTTGGCACCTATACCGATAGGGTTTCCTGGTGGTCCCTTAAGCTTAATTTCAAGATAATTCCCCAGCCCTGTTTCGATTGCATTGTTTTTATAGAGTATTGCATAGCTGTCCGAATTATTGACAATTATATCCATATCCCCGTCATTGTCAAAATCAGCATAGGCAGCACCGTTCGAACATGCCGGTATATCCCTGACCCATTTCCCGTTCATTTTCTCGAACGTGAGGTCTCCCCTGTTTCTGAAGAAATAGTTGCTTTTCCTTCTTCCGGGCATCTGTTTCAATACGCTCGTTACAAAATCATTCTTGCTGACTTTTCCCGTTTCTATAACTTCCCTGTATTTTTTTTCGAAAAAGGTAAGATAGTCATTGTTGATAAAATCTCTTTTGATTCCGTTGGCAACAAACAGGTCTTTTATGCCGTCATTATCCATGTCGAAAAGCAATGGACCCCAGCTCCAGTCAGTGCTGGGGATGCCAGCCATCTGCGCGATCTCCGAAAAGACAGGAGATTTGTCATG
This sequence comes from uncultured Bacteroidales bacterium, assembly GCA_963789465.1. Taxonomy (GTDB): domain Bacteria; phylum Bacteroidota; class Bacteroidia; order Bacteroidales; family VadinHA17; genus LD21. The sequence goes on along the minus strand of CAWBLL010000003.1, from coordinate 279,769 downwards.
ATCAATAACACCCCTGTTCATCTGGAGCATGTTGAACATGTACTGATGATGCTGATCAAGGGAAACAAGATTTTCGAACATGGCAGGATCCATCGATCCATAGCTCGCTTTGATGCCATAATTCTCCTCGGCCATCATATCGAGCGTTATAATGTCCGACCAGCCGTCATTGTTGAAATCGCCCAGGTAATTGCCCATCGAAGAAAATGAAATATGTCCCAGGCACTCATCGATGTTCTCGGTAAATGTACCGTTCCCATTATTTATATAAAGAAAATCCTTGCCTGCGTAATCGTTGCTTACATAAACATCGGGCCATCCGTCATTGTTTAAGTCGCTTATTCCCAGTCCCAGGGCATAGCTTAAACTATTGTTGACAAGGCCTGCCCTGGCAGATACATCGATGAATTTCCCGTTCTGATTCTGGTACAACCTGTCTCCGGAGACTGCACTTTTGGTTTTGAGCAGATTTCCGATCTCCGACACATTATAAATATCCGGATAATGATTTATAAGAAACAGATCCAGATCGTTATCATTATCATAGTCGAAGAAGGCGGCCTGGGTAGAGCAAAGGGGAATATCCAGGTTGTATTTTGAACCTTCCTCCCTGAAAACCGGGACGCCATTCTTGTCCAGACCTTTATTTATCAGCAGCTTGTGTTTAAGCTTCTCAGGCTCGAACCGTCCGGAATTAGAGATGTAAATATCCATCCATCCGTCACAGTTGATGTCTACGGTGGTGACCCCTGTCGAAAAGCCTGCATGATCGGCTGTGCCTGACTCCTTTGAAACATCCTTGAATTTAAGGTTTCCCATATTTAAAAAGAGCTTGTTGGGATGGATATTGGCAATAAAATACACGTCCTGGAGCCCGTCATTATTGAAATCAGCAACGGCAACACCACCTCCGTTATAGTAGTATTCATAGAATAGTCCGTTCATTGACAAAGTTTCAGTGAGTTGATTTTCAAAATTCAACCCTGTCTGCTCCGGAGTAAGTACATCGAACAACGCCGCAGACGATTTGCCGGTGACCGCAGGCCTGGCAGGACTACTCTTTTGTCTGCAGGAGATCATCACAGGTATTACCATGGCTATGGCTAAAAAAATCCTCAGGGGTTTACAGAGAAAAGACATTAGCAAATATAATTTCGGAACATTTGAAGATAACAAATATATTTACAGAGGGTTTATTAACCTAATTATTATTGCACTGATTTAATGGGAAATTATAAGATGACTTTTCACGTTATTTAGTTGACCTAAGAAGCTCAAACTTTTATCTGGCAGTGCTGTAACCCAATCTAATCCTCTGCCATATAAATGACGCTTATTTTTTATACATTGTCACTGTTGTTGGTTTTAAAATTCAATACCATGAAAAAACAGCTCTTCTGCCTCTTTTTTGTACTGTCAAGTACTCTGGCCATGGCGCAAAACCATAAGGAAATAATTATGCTGAACGGTACTGCAGGTTACGCGCAGACAGAATTTGCATTTCCTCCGGAGGAATTTACTCATACTGTGCCTGTGCCCGGTTTAATTGACATGTCTCACCCGGCTCCCGAACAATATGATAAGTACTTTTCAGGCAGACAGGAATTGAAATACCACTGGTACAGGTTTACTTTCAGGGTGCCATTGGAATATGAGAACAAATTTGCCACACTTGTTCTTCTCAAAAGCATGTTCAATACCCAGATATTTTTGAATGGATATGACTGTGGAACATTCATGCAATGCAGTACTCCGATTGAAACCGATCTGACGCCATTTTTGAAATATAATAATGAGGAAAATATCATTCTGGTAAGGGTTGGAGAAGAAAAACGGATACCGCGGGAATCAGCCATGGGGTTCGACAGGGAGAAATTTGCCTATATCCCCGGCATCTGGGATGACGTATTTATCAGTTTTACCGGGCCGGTGAGAATTGCCAGGACACTTGTTCTTTCGGAGTACCGCAAAAGAGAGGTTACAGTGAAGCTTAAAATTGTGAATGTGAGTAAGATATTTCAGCGTAACATGGAATTTGCCTGGGCAAATTATACGGTTACAGGATTTCTGAGGGAAAAGAAATCAGGAAAAAGGGTAACTGCCGATTTTATTATCAGTGACAAAGTAAAATCACAGCTGGAAAACACAAATGTTATTACCATTCCTGTGGCTGATCCTATACCATGGTCACCTGAAGATCCATTCCTGTATGAGCTGGCATTGTCCCTCAGGACCGATTCAATTACTATTGATCAATACGGAAATCCTGAGAACAAACAGAAGAAATATCCGGATTATCTGACAGGCATATCTGATATTGTTACTACAAATGTAGGCATGCGCGATTTTGAAGGTGTCGGGAACTACTTTGCCCTCAATGGCAACAGATATTTCCTGACAGGATCTACTATTACACTCAACCGTTTTTTCGAGGACAGGGACAGAAAACTTCTGCCATGGGACAGGAAATGGGTGGAAGATCTCTTTGTACATATCCCGAAATCGTTGGGATGGAATACATTCAGGATATGCATAGGCCTTCTTCCCCGGTTCTGGTATGACCTGGCCGATGAATATGGGATATTACTGCAGAATGAGTATCCGATGTGGCAATACAGGGGCAGCGACAATGAAATCGAGAAGGAGTACACCGACTGGGTATGGTCTGACGGCAGTCATCCGTCAATTGTGATCTGGGATGCACTGAATGAACAAAAAAGCGATTTTATCGGTAACAGGCTTATTCCGGAATTATTGAAATTAGACCCCACAAGGATATGGGATGCAGGTTATATGACTGAAAATGATATGAAGATTCAGATGAAGGAGGCTCATCCCTACAGGCTTGGCTTTGGCTGGTGGGACACAGATAAAACAATAAGGAAGGACAGGGATAATTTTACACTCGGCACTTTTCCACCTGCAGGGAGTGAGAAAAAAAGTGATGTGCCGGTACTGGTAAATGAGTTTGGCTGGATATGGCAGACCCGCGATGGAACTGAATCTGCTATCCGTGTAAATGGTAATTTCCTGCCAGGTCAGGAGACGCCGTATACTGACAATTATGAATATTATGAGCCGGGAGGTGAGGTCCTTTACAAAGACAGAGACATATATAAATATTTTCTGGGAAGTACGGCTACTGCCGAAGAACGCTTTCAGTTCCAGGCATATTATCTTGCCATTGAGGCTGAAGCACTGCGCGCGTCAAAATTCTATGCCGGTATATTGTCATTTGCCTATCTTGCCAATAACAGGGGTTATACCGGTGACTGGTGGCTGGATGTTGCGGACCTGAAACCATCGCAGGCATTGGTGATGCAGTATAACATCTCGAAATTATTCGGAGTTTACCTGAATCAGGAAGATCAGCGATATAACAGGAAAAGTGGATTTTTTAAACCGGCAACAGTTCAGAATATTGATTTATTTGCCACTAACGAATCCGGTGAAACAAAAAAAGGTAGTGTAATTCTGAAATGTATTGATTCAAAGGGAAAAGCAACTGTACTGAAAGAGATCAGCATTGAGCTGGAACCCTTTGGATACAGATCGATACCTGTCAGTGTAAAAATGCCGGCCAGGGAAGGCGGCTACATGCTGATGACGGAGCTGACTGAGAGAAATGCGGGTAAGCAGGAAGCAAGGCAACTCAGCAGGCGCTATATCCGGGTAGGAAATATTGAACACCCGGCTTTCTTCGATTTTCATTATACAATGGCTGCAGGTAAAAGAAAGCCCTGATGGTAAACTATCAGTCAACTGCAGTGTTATCTGTTCAGGTTTATCAGACTGTGGAGAGAGAGCAGTCTCTGACATGATCACTGATGCAGCCATATTTGAATTCATTAAATTCAAGTCTTCAATACAGCGCTTATGAAAAAGTTTACAATGTGGATTTTACCTGCGGTCATGATTCTGACCGGAATAGTTACGCAGGGGAGTGCCTGCAGTGCATCGCAGACACCTGTATATTCTTTGTACGCAGGTACTGCCAAGGTCAAGATAACACCTGAGAAGCCAATTCCGATGAGCGGCTACGGAAGCAGAAAGGAACCTTTCCGGGGTGTTCATGATGATCTCTATGCCCGGGTCATCGCACTCAGCGACGGCGAGAATAAGGCTGTCGTGATAACGGCCGATGTTATCGGATTCTCCCACACATTCTGGAAAGAGGTTACGGATCGCATAACGAAGCAAACCGGGATCCGGAAGGAATTTATTTTCCTTGCGGCAGTTCATAATCACAGCGGTCCGGTTACCAAAGTATATAATGAAGATTCCTCAGCACTTGTTAATGCTTATGTTGATGAATTGCGGGATAAGATTGTAAGTGCAACGAACAGTGCATTAAAAAATATGGTACCGGTAAGCATCGGAGCTGGCAAGGGTGAATGCCTGATGAACATTAACCGCAGGGCTCCCGACGGGAATGGAGGAATTGCCCTTGGAAGGAATCCTTATGCCCCGTGCGATCATGAAGCAGGGGTTATCAGCATAACTGACCGGACAGGCAATCCCCTGGCAATCATTATGAACTGGCCCTGTCACGGTGTTGTTCTGGGACCTCAGAATTATCTTATAACAGGCGACTGGCCCGGGGCTGCTTCAAGATATGTGGAGGAAAAGATGGGCAGAGACCTTGTAGCTTCCGTTACAATAGGGGCTTCCGGGGATATTAACCCGATTTATGGTCCTCACATAGATTTTGAAAACAACAGTTCATACTCTTATGGTAAAGATGCAATAGGAGAGGACCTTGGCAGCGAATCGATTAATGTTGCCAGCCAGATACATCCCTTTTCGACAGGCAGGATAACTGCAGTACAAAGATTAATATATCTTCCCGGCAAGGAGAAAGAAGAGGGAAAATTCCTGCAGCCCGGCGGAGTAAATTCTGATTCCGTGCTGGTGAGACTGTCTGCAATGAAAATAGGTAATATTGTACTGACGGGTGTTTCTGGAGAAGTTTTTAATCAGATAAGTGTGAAAATGAGAAAGCAGTCGCCTTATGCCTTCACGTTTATGATCACGCACTGCAATGGAAGCAGCGGCTATTTTGTTACCGAAGACGCTTACCCCAAACCGGGCATAAACGGCTCAGCCGATAAATATGTGCCCACCGGAGGCTACGAAGCCAGTTCCACCCCTGCCAGGACAGGTGCCGAGAAAGCAATTATTGAAAATCTTCTTGACATGATCAATGCCCTATAGCTCAGTCGGGAATTAGAATATTTATGCCGTTCCAAAAATTTAAGCCGATGAAGAACCACATAAAATCCATAATGATCTTTCTTCTTGCATTGATCCTTGGTTCAGCCTGTTCATTATTTTCAGAGGACCTTTCGCAACTTCAGCCCTATCTGAGAAAATCTCTGAACTGGAAATGTTTCACCCTTGAAAAGTCGATTCCGGTGAATATATACTTTGGGGGCGGAAAGCCCGGCCCCGATGGATGTGAAGTTATTGTTTATCTTAAGAATAAAGCCTGGGAGCGTATAGGGCAGGAATCTGATCTATCCATCCTGGGTGATTATATTAATAAAAACTTTATAGTTATAACAGCAGATTTTGGTGATGACAAGCTGGCTGTTTCCCCGGGATTTGATAATGATTTATGGGAGATGTTTAAGGCTGTCTACGGGTTCAGAACGGCATCTTTGCTGGAGGGCCTCAGTCTGTATCCTAAAGAGTACAGGTGTTTCTTTCTTCCCGAGGGTTATCGTGTCGCCACCGACCTTGTTTACTGGGAAATTGATAAATATGCTGCCTATGGCACGATGGAATATATTATGAATTCTTATAATGAAGATATTGTACCAAAGTTGCCAGGACTGAAACCTGTTACCTCACCGATGGAAATGGTTGACAGATATGGCAATCCATTTGATTTCACCGTTAAAATGGATATTGTCTATCCTTCACAGGCAGTAAAAAAATTACCAGCGATCGTCTATTCTGCATGGCAGGCTGCAAGGAACCCTAATGGTGAACCAATTGGATACCTTCCCCTCTTTGCAGGTTTCACTACCCGGGGATATGTTTATGTGGTTATGGGCCATTGCTATAATCCCTGCGTGGTTCATTATTTTCATTATTCAAAATTCACTCTGGATGCATGGAACGGGCTGGCCTGCTATACTTCAGCAATGCGATTCATAAATGCCAATGCCGCAAAGTACAGTATAAACACGGCACATATCGGTATGTTAGGACATTCTAAGGGAGAATATGCTGTTACCCGTCTGTCGGACCCTCATCATGATAAAGGTAAAGAGCTAAGCCGGTTTAAGGGCTTTCCTGAAGGCTCGCCAGAGCCGCAACCCTGGCAAGGGTATCCGTCAAATATATCCGCCGGTTATCAGTCAATGGGTATGGGCCTGTTCGAGCCTGAATATATCACCTCCGACTACATGCCGACTATAGTGGCATGTGGTGAGAATGAGCGCGACCTCATCAGCAAGGATGCTCATCCAGCCTTTGTTAAAAGACTTGAAGAGCTGGATGTCAACTATATAAACCTCTTTATGGAGGGATTGGGACACGAAGTAGCCCATGGATATGACAGGCGGATGGGCGTTGACAGATATCGCCTTGTTACTGATTTTTTTGACAGGTATCTTAAGGTTGAGGAGAAGCTGTCTCCTGTTGTCCTCACCGTTATTCCGCGTGACAGTTCCGAGAATATCTCCCCTGTCACTGAGATATCCGTCAATTTTGCCCCTGTAATTGATGAAAATACAATATTGGATGATAATGGCATCAGGCTTATCAGAGTTCAGGACAATAATCTGGTCAAAGGCAGCTGGAAAGCATCCCACAAGGGAACAAAATATACCTTTATTCCGGAAAAGCCGCTGAAAGCAGGAAGTGACTACAAGATTGTCATCTCACCGTCTGTAAGAGATAAGGCGGGGACTCCTATGGGCAGGGAAGTGACCTGTCATTTTAAGGTATCATCATGATCAATTGTCTGCAAATGCGAAACTAGCTTTAATAATATATAAAGAGAAGAATTACATGGGAAGAAGAATTAAGGGAATAATTATTCTCACAGTGCTTTATGCAGTGTTTTCAGGAAGCACCGCAGACAATGCCGATAGTTCATATAAGACTATAAAGATTAACGATCAGGAATGGATGGCTGAAAATCTTAATGCAGGCTTTTTTCGAAACGGTGATCCGATACCTGAAGCAAAAACCGATGCAGAATGGTTTCAGGCCGGCAAAGAGGGTAAACCCGCATGGTGTTATTATGAAAACAAGATTGAAAACGGAAATAGATACGGAAGATTATATAACTGGTATGCCGTGAACGATCTCCGATGCCTGGCCCCTGTTGGCTGGCATGTCTCAAGTGATGCAGAGTGGCGGCTTGTTACTGATTTTCTTGGTGGAGAAGATGCAGCTGGTACAAAAATGAAAAGCAATTATGGATGGAACACTGATGGAAATGGAACAAATGAAAGCAGATTTACCGGGCTTCCGGGTGGATGCCGTGACCTGAACGGTAAATTCAGCGGTATCGGAATTATAGGTTTCTGGTGGAGTTCAACAGAAAAGGATAAATCACTGGCCTGGTACCGTTGTATTGATTTAAGTCCATACTATGTTTACAGGACTAATTACTATAAGCAAAATGGATTGTCAGTCAGATGTATAAAAGACTATTAATACGGAGTATCGGTTTATTTTGAAGGATCATAAACCCAGATAAAGGAGTGCCGGAGATTTTCAGCAATGAGTATCCTTCCTTTTCCGTCAGCGCATATCACGCTGCATTGCGCGGTATTGTCAGGCCAGCCCAGACATTCAATGGAACCAATCGACGGATCATATGTGAGGATCCATGAATTGTCCTCATCTCTGCCACCAAGCATGTATAATTTACCGTCAACCCCATAAGTTAGTGATTTAAGATTCCAGTACTGGAAAGCTTTACCCTTATTGATAACAGTTGAAGTAGATGGATAGAACTTAAAAAGAAACCCGTCATTTATAGTCCCGCACCAAAAACCGCCATCGCGAGCGCGTATGGCAGAAGCAATTCCATTCTCATACAGTGGGTCGGAATCCATTCCTTGCTGGGTTGGAATAGTAACACCCGTAAATACCGGCTTTTCATCACCAGAGGCAAGTCTGAATATCAGTCCTCCTGAATAGGCGCTATATGTCGATGAGCCTCCTTTCATGATCTCCTGTTTTGTCATGCTTATTTCCTTGTTGTAATACGTTGAGAAATAAAGTGTTCCGGCATCATCAATTAACAGGACCTTTGGCACGCCTCTCCATGAGACCCGGCCAAGGTCCTTGACTCTCCATGGTTTCATTATTTCACCAAAGTCCTTAACTGAATTTGTTTTTATATTATAGGAGAAGAGATGGCCGGCAGGATAGGTGACACCAAATATTTTTCCACGTATTGAATCAACAGCAATACAATTAATTCCCTGTCCGCTTGCCATTATGCCCAGATCTTCAATCTTTCCGGTCGAGTGATCAAAAGAGAAAAGATGTCCACCTTCATAATGGCTGTCAGCATCATCCAGGATCTTATCGTAGGTTGAAGTGCATCCAAAGAGGATATTGTCCTTGCCTGTACATAGGTCATTAATGGAAGATTGCCCTGATAATTTTGAAGTTAAATTCAGAATGTGTTCAACTTTTTCTCCATCAGTTCTGAAAATATGACAATTTTTGGCTCCCCAGGTTGCTCTTGTGCTTCCATAAACCCAGCCGTCATTCATCAGTATCATATCCGTCACAGCACTTTCACCACCGTGAACAGGCCCCTGAGGGCCATTGGAAATAAGTAAATGGCCGGTTACCGAACCCCTGGTTATGCCACCTGCCCTCTGCCCGAAGGAGTTCAATGTATTAAATTCAGCAATTAAACTACAGATCAGAACCCAGACAAATATTGTATTATGCTTGATCATATGATTTTCTTCTTAACGTCAATAGTTATAATTTTTTTTTCCATATTATGATTTTCGAATCATTTCAATGAGTCTAAATTCTCAGGTGGCTCATATTTAACCAGATATGGGCGGGTAATTGGCCTGCCATTTGAATCTTTTTCAAAGTCATTGCCATCAAAATAATTGCCGAAGCAACTGAAGTATACCGTATGATTTCTTGTGCATAAAGAACCGAAACAACCCTCAACTCCTTCCATATGTCCTACCCAATAATATTTTTTTGTTTTTAGATCCAGTATGGTAAGTATTTCCAGGGCATCCTCCTCTACATTTCCTCCATGATTTCCGGCTATAAAATACAATCTTCCCCAGTTCTCATCAAGAGCTATATTGGGTGTATAGTGTCCATGTTCAGGTTTCCCGATAACGTGCCCAAGATCCTCCAGCTTATTGGTTTGCGGATCAAAGCTCCATACGAATCCATCGGTTGATATACCATAAATAATATTCTTTGAAGAAACCACCGATGCACGAAAATCCATCAACCTGCCCGGCAGCTTAATATCTATATCGGTAAATTCTTCAGTATCCGGGTTGAATTTTGTCAGACCACCTACATCATTTGCAAAATAGCAGAATCCATTTTTATCCATAATCATTTCACGCACACGGTCTTCCAGTCGGCTCATTCTGGCAAGGGACTCATACCTGTTAAGTTCCATAGTACTGAGTTTCACCCTCCAGAATTTTGCGCGGTCCGGAGAGATCCCGTTAAGTATATCTCGCTTTTCATCATAATATAAACCTACAGTAGCACCATACGGACATGGTATTCCCAGATAAGTGACATTTTTTGTCCGGGGATCATATTTAATCAATGCTCCTCCTGCATAGCTCTTTGGATAATAAGCGTCGGTGAATTCGTGCATATAAGACATCCCCATATATCCTGCAAAATATAAATTGCCCTTTGAGTCAGATGCAATATTGCCATGAATCTTTCCGTGGCCGGGAGTTTCTGCATTTGAATAAATTGCGCTTGCTCTGTCAAGCTCCAGCTCAAAGGATACCTTATCTTCTTTCGGATCATAGTAACAGATTGCAGTGTTGCCGAAGCCCCAGGGCCTTTCATAATTGGCAGATTTGTCAAAATTTCCTATTGAAGCATCAGTGCCCCAGTGGTCACCGCCACAGAACCAGATCTTTCCGTCAGGAGTTTCCGTAATTTTGTTCCAGCTGGTATTCAGTGCGGATTCATTTTTCCATACCAGTCCCTTTGCCTCATACATTTTCAACCGGATCTTCTCTATCTTCCGGATATCTATCGACTGGCTGTACACAGAGGATTGAATTAAGAAGAAACCCGATATAACTATGGCTATACTATTATTTAATCTCATATTTTGTTTGTCCGCTTTAATGTAAGTCCCCGGTCCGTTTTTTTATTTTTACAGGTCTTATACGGTTTTTCGACCAGAGTCAAATATAATATTTTAAGTTGTATATTGGTCTTTTAATTATCTTTGAAAAAGCTTGTATTAAGCATGATAAATTGTTTTTGATGTATGAAAAAACCCCGGAAGCTGCAGATTGAAGAGAACGATCCAGGATTGAATGACAAGGAAGCCGTATCAGAAAATTACACATGTTACAGGGTTGCTTCGCCTGTAAAAATTGACGGCAATCTGGATAAAGCAGTCTGGAAGAATGCACACAGGACACGCCGGTTCGTTGATATGATAAGTGGTAAACCTGCCATTTTTGACACATACTCGGCGGCACTCTGGGATGACAAGGCTTTGTATGTTGCATTCTGGATAGAGGAGCCCTTTGTGGAAGCCAGACTTACCCGGCGTGATTCGACAATCTTTCAGGAGAATGACGTGGAAGTATTCATTGATGGGGGTGATTGTTACTATGAATTTGAGATCAATGCTCTGAACACGGTATACGAGGTCCTGTTTATATGGAAAGATGCCTATCACAGGTTTGATCAGAAAGAGTTTAATGTACATTCCCGGGATGCCTATACTTTCGGAGGTAATCATGACCGTGATGCTGCTACTTTCTGGAGGGGTAATCATCCCCGTGGATTACGCTGGGCATTTACCGACTGGGATTTTCCGGGATTGCAAACAGCAGTGCAGGTGCAGGGTACCATGAATGATAACAGTGATATTGATACTGGATGGACAGTTGAGATCGCATTTCCCTGGGATGGCATGCAAAAGCTTGCCGGAGGAAGGAACCTTCCCCCTCTCGATGGAGATATCTGGCGGATCTTTCTGGGCCGCTTTGGCAGGATGCCGGTTGGAAGCGGTTATGTTCCCAATTCAATGTCGTTAGGCCGGATCGGAGATAATGACAACCACTTACCGGAGCGCTTCGCTGAATTTACTTTCACAACTAAGATAAACCCTTAATGAGGAGGCTTGCAGAACTTTTAAAACTAATTATTCATCATAGGAATGCGAAACTATGAAAACTACCCCGGGTTAAAATGGCTGTTTTGGTTTGCTCTGCTGCCTGCGCTTCCATTTTATTCATGCACAAATACAATTACCACAATAAATGTAAGGGATTTCGGTGCCGTTCCCGGCGACGGCATGGATGATACACCCTCCATACAAGCTGCAATAGAGGCATGCAAGTCCAATAAGAAATCGAGGCTGGTTTTTGAATCGGGTACATATGATATATATGGAAGCAAGAAGGATGCGAAGGGTAATTATAAACCGGCAATTGAGGCTGTGGCCGTTGAGAATATGTCGTTGGAAGGCAGAGGTTCGGAATTGACAGGGCACAATGATGCAACTCTTATGGCTTTCACGGCATGCAACAATATAACCGTTTCGGATCTTTACGTTGACTGGGATCCCCTACCATTCACTCAGGGGAAAGTTATTGGAGTTGATACCTGTTACCTTGATATCGAAGTCCTCCCTCCATTCGTTGCCAGAGCAGGGCTCCGCACTGAAGCGATCCTGGGCTATGAACCTGATAAACGCCGGATGGCCAGGAGATTTACTGATCACTACCAGCTGGGATTTGAAAAAACCACAGAGGTAATCAGTCAGGGCGTAATGCGGCTGTTTATTGGCCGTAACGACAGATTTGCAGGACGTATGCCTTCAGTCGGACAGTATGTGATTGTCAGGCACCAGGTTTATGGTTATCAATCATTTGAATTTAGTAAGTGCAATGATGTGCAGGTTGAAAATGTGAATATTTATTCAAACCCTGGTATGGGTATTACAGGAGATGAATGCCGGAATATTTACCTTGGTCACCTAAGAGTTATGATACGGCCCGGCTCAGGCAGATGGATGTCGTGTACAGCAGATGCTACCCATTTCGCAGGATGCCGTGGAAGACTTACAATGGAGAACTGTCTGTTCGAAGGCATGGGAGATGATGCCACTAATGTTCGCAGCGGCCATTATTTACTGGTATCAGGACGTACCGGTAACAACACTCTGTTTCTAAAAACAGGCTATCGCTACGGAAACGACCTTACTCCACCTGAGCCGGGCGACATTCTTGAGCTGAGCAGTAAAGACAAGCTATTGCTTCCCTATGCGACGGTTACAGTAAGGTCAGTGAAAATGAATACTCAGGACAGGACCCTTGAAGTCGTAGTAAGAGGAAAATTACCTGAACGTACAGTAACAGGTGATGTTGCTGGCAATGCCAGTTCCTGCCCGATATTGCGCATCCGGAATTGTACTACAGTCCGCAACCGTTCACGTGGATTTATTATAAAAACGCGTGATGTGGTGATCGAAGATTGTACTTTCGAGGATATTACCGAGTGTGCAATAGCCCTTGAATCTGACATAAATGCATGGTGGGAATCAATCAGTGCAAGAGATGTGATTATTCGTAACAACAGGTTCATAAAGAGTAAATTTGAACACGGATACCTTCATGGCGTCATCGAGTCACATACAATGAGCCAGGTCGCTCCTGCTGGCGTTTACAGGCACATTACAATTACTGACAATATTTTCCTGGGATCGGCATCCAATATAATTAAGATAGGTTCAGCCGATGGAGTTAAAATTACCGATAATATCATGGATAATCCTGAGGATGAGGCAATAATGCTATATAACAGCCGGAATGTCCAAATTTCCGGAAATAAGCTGACCAATTGCGGTACCGGTCTGAAAATCTCAGAGGGATGCGAAAGGGCAACTATAGAGTGTGAAAATAACGAAGGATTCTGACCCTGGAAAATCACGGGCATAATAAGCCGGCTTATAGATTATTGCTTCTTGGGTTAATAATTGGGCTTGAGCCGGCTTCATTCTGAAAGGCCATCGCTTTACAAATTTTTATCAAAACCTGTACAAGTGCACAATAATCAAAAACCTAAAATAAAACGGGTATATATCTGAACCTGGGATCTCCGGTCAGGATTGGAAGCCTCTAAGTCACTTTCTGAGTAAAAACATTGCTGATGGTCAGGCAATTGTGATTAAATAGTTTCCTGGAATATCACTTTGGTAAATTATGAATTATATTCGCAATAGATTGAATTTACATCAACTGTCCATTAGATACTTCAGAAGTGAATCTTATGTACTGGAAGACGGAACAGGGGAACTGATTATTTTAGATTTAAAATTAATATCTTGTAAACTCTCATAAATAAATTAAATATGAAAATTAATTATTCTCTACTGACTTTACTTAGTATCATTCTTCTGGGTTTAGTCATCGGCAACAGCCAGGCTCAATCATACAAGACGGTGACCAATCAGGAAAATTCTGCATTTCAATGGCCGGAAGGTAAGAAAATGGCACTTTCCCTTACCTTTGATGATGCCCGTTTAAGCCAGCCTGATCTGGGCATTCCGCTGCTTGATAAATATGGTGTCAAAGGCACATTTTATGTTTCCCCTGATAATATGCTGCAACGGGTTGACGGCTGGAAGAAAGCTGTAGCGGCAGGACATGACATTGGAAACCATTCACTCAAGCATCCATGCACCCTGAATTACAGTTGGCCGAAAGATGCACAGCTGGAATCCTATACACTTCAGAGAATGCGCTTTGAAATTGATTCCGCGAGTAAAATTATTAAAAAAGTACTGGGCGTTGAGCCGGTTTCATTTGCATATCCCTGCGGCCAGACATTTGTAGGTAAAGGGACAAATCTGAAAAGCTATATACCGGTAATTGCAACAATGTTTGAATCGGGTAGGCTGTGGCTAAGCGAAGGGCCAACCGTTCCGGCGGACTGTGATATGGCTCAGATAACAGGTATGGAGCTTGATGGAAAGACCTTTGATCAGGTTAAGGCTATGATAGAGTCTGCAAGGGAAAAGGGACAATGGCTCGTTCTTGCCGGTCATGAGATGAATGAGGGTGGATTTCAGACCTCAAAGCTGGCGACCATTGAGGCAATCTGCAAATATGCTTCAGATCCGGCAAACGGCATCTGGATTGATGATGTGCATGCCGTTGCTTCATACATTAAAGGAAAAAGAGGAGAATCTGCTTTTACACCCTTTCTTCCTTACAAGGATCCTGAATTACCAATTGAACAAAGGGTTAATGACCTCCTTTCTCGTATGACTCTGGAGGAAAAAGTCGGACAGATGAATATCCCGACATGCTATTCAACGGAGCTGGGTTGGGGATTGAACAGCAATGCACCTTACATGTGGGATATGGATAATACCAGGGAGGTTAGGGAAAAGCAGCTTGCTGGTTGCCGTAAGTGGGCAGAAGGAACTCATAACGATGTCTTCGGGCCAGGCGGTGGATTTTTTACCCTCTCCGACAGGCTTATATATGAAGGACCTGAGAGGCAGTCAATGGTATTGAATGAGCTGCAGAAGATAGCTATCGAAAAAACCAGACTGGGCATCCCCCTTCTGGAAGTAGAGGAAGGAACTCACGGACTCATGTGCCCTGGAGGAACAATATTCCCCGAAGGTCTTGGTATAGGAGCTTCGTGGGACAAGGATCTTGTCAGGCAGATTTACACTGTTGCGGCAAGTGAGGGAAGATCGATAGGGGTTCACGGATTATGCACCCTTGTTGTCGAACCGAACAGGGATCCCCGCATGGGAAGGAATGAAGAGGGTTACAGTGAAGATCCATATATGTGTTCACAAATAGCCGCTCAGATTGTACAGGCAATGCAGGGTTACGATATCTCAGCACCTGACAAGCTTATTTCCGTCCTTTGTCACTACCCGGGTCAGAGCCAGCCTGTCAGTGGCTTTGAAAGGGGTGCGATGGAGATATCGGACAGAAAACTGAGAGAGGTTTTCCTTCCATCATTTAAAACAGGAATCAAGAACTACGGTGCCCTGGGAGTAATGGCTACATATCCTGCCATTAACGGGGAGGCTGTTCATAGTTCTGAAAAAATTCTCACCCATATCCTGAGGGAAGAGCTTGGATTCAAGGGTATAGTTCTAAGTGAAGGAGGAGGCCTGGGCACGATAGTTACTGAAAGGCATGCTGCTACACAAAAGGAAGCCGGCATCCTGGCACTGAAAGCAGGTGTCGATGTAGGTATTTCGATCGAGGACGCATATATGGGGGATCTGATACAAAATGTTCATGATGGTAGCATACCAATTAGTGAAGTAGACCGTGCTGTAGCAAGAATTCTGAGGCTTAAATTTCAGCTGGGACTCTTTGAAAATCCGTATACCGACCCTGAAAATGCCAAAAAGGTTGTCCATTCCGATGAACACAGGGATCTGGCATTGAAGGCAGAGAGGGAGGGTATTGTGCTTCTCAGGAATGAGAAGAAGCTGCTTCCCCTCAAAAAGGACATCAGGACAATAGCAGTAATAGGACCAGCTGCAGATGGTGCTTTGGATCAGCTTGGCGATTATCATCCACAGTTCGTTCCTCAGCATGTTGTTACTCCCCTCGAAGGAATTAAAAACAAAGTTTCGTCAAAGACAAAAGTAACTTATGTCAAGGGTTGTAATGTCATTGGCGATAAGCTGAATGAAATAGACAAAGCCAGGGCAGCTGCCAAAAGTGCTGATGTCGCTGTAGTAGTAATAGGTGAGGCAGGCTATACAACCAATGGAGAAGGCAGGGATGTTGCAAGCCTTGATCTGACAGGGCTCCAGGAAAAGCTTTTACAGGCAGTCTACTCGACCGGAACTCCTGTTGTAGTTGTGCTGATTAACGGCAGACCTTTGTCAATCAGATGGGCTTCTGAGAATATCCCTTCGATAGTTGAAGCATGGATGTGCGGGGAGCAGGGTGGCAATGCCATAGCCGATGTACTCTTCGGAGACTATAACCCCGGGGGTAAGCTGCCTGTAACCATCCCCAGGTCAGTTGGGCAGTATCCCTTCTATTATAATCATTCGGCAACAAAGGAGGGTGCGAAGTATATAGATATGCCCGGCACCCCATTATATGAATTTGGGTACGGGTTGAGCTATACCAACTTTGAGTACAGCAACCTGAAAATAACGCCGGAGAAATCAAACAGGGAAGGTAATGTGGAAATATCGGTCGACGTGAAGAACGCAGGGAAAGTGCAAGGAGATGAGGTAGTGCAGCTTTACATCAATGATGTCATAAGCAGTACTTCAAAACCGGTGAAGGAGTTGAAGGGCTATAAAAGGGTTACGCTCGAACCGGGCGAAACAAAAACAGTTAAGCTCTGGCTGACCCCCGATGAGCTTTCACTCTTTGACAGGGATATGAATTTCATAGTCGAACCTGGAATTTTTGAGGTATTGGTAGGGAGTTCATCAGCTGATATCAGGCTGAAAGGTGTATATGAAGTGAAGAATTAAAATTACATGGTTTGTATATAAATATTGATAAATGAAAAACAATAGTGGAAACATTATAAGAAGGGATTTTCTTAAAGGACTTGCAGCAATTCCTTTTCTGGGCTATTTTGCATTTAATCTCAGAGATGTGATCGCCAGGGAGGCAAAGAAGAAGCGACCTGATTATCTCAGGTTGCTCGGGATAGAGAACCTTGAGGCTCCAAAAATGAAGCTTTCACCTCCTGCGGGCAAAAACAGCAATACCATAAGATTAGGATTAATTGGAAACGGATGGAGAGGCGAACAGCTTTTACAATCATTTGGTTTTATTCACCCCGAACAGATAAAGGAAAATACTGTTAAGGGGAAATACAGTGAATGGCTTAATGATTTTATGAACCAGGAAGACCTGAATATTGAGATCGCAGGGATATGCGATACTTATGAAATACATGCTCAACGCGGCATTGAAATCTCCGGTAACGATTTGCGTCCCGGGGGAGGTGCCGGAAAAACAAAACCAGGCAAATTATTCCCAACCTACAGGGAAATGGTTGAGAGCAAGGATATTGATGCAGTAGTTATAGCGACACCCGATTTCTGGCATGCCCCGATGGCGATGGCTGCTGCCAGGGCAGGTAAGCATGTCTATCTTGAGAAGCCAATGACTCACAGTATTCAGGAAGCCATTGACCTGCGAAATACAATAAAATCAACAGGTGTCGTCTTTCAGCTTGGTCATGAAAACCGCCAGCAGATGAGTTTCCGGATAGCTCATGAGCTTATTAAGAAAGGAGTATTGGGCACAATCTCAATGGCACAAACCTTTACAAACAGGAACGGACTGGATGGCGCCTGGATCAGAAACAGGAAGTATGATGATCTTGGAAACACAAGCAATATTAACTGGAAGGAGTTCCTTGGGAATACTCCATGGTGTGAGTTTGACCATAAACGTTATTTCAACTGGCACCGTTTCAGTGAATATGGAACCGGATTTATTGGCAATGACTTTTCACATCAGTACGATTGTATTAATCAGGTTATGAGGATTGGAATACCTGAGTCGGTTGTTGCACTGGGAGGCCAGTACTATTATAAAAACTGTGGTGACATGCCTGACGTAATGAATGTGGTCTTCAACTATCCCAAAAAGGGACTCAATATGACCTACGACGGAACACTGAAAAATGGAATTTACCGGGAAAACTATATAATGGGATCTGACGCTGCCATGTATCTTGATCTTGGAATCAAGATCTTTCAGGACGATTATTCGGAACGTTATAAGGATAATGGCCTGGATTCATCAGAACCAATTTATCTGTATAATGGAGGAACCGATGTGGATGCAGTCTCATCTGCTACTGCAAGGGCATATATAAAAGGGGGTTATGGAGCAACCTATATAGATGGCAAAGTAGTTGATGCTACTTTCCTGCATATCAAGGAATGGCTTGATGCCATCCGCAATCAGACTGAAACAAGCTGCAATATTGATGAAGGTTTTGATGAGGCGGTCACTTTTAACCTCGGCAATCTGGCATTCGTAAATAATAAAAAGGTTCTATGGGACCAAGTGACCGAAAAAGCAACTATTGTATGAAAAAAGAAACTATTCCCCAATCCTGGTCAAATTTCCAGGTATTCTCCCTGACCTTATTAAGGGTATTGATCGGCTGGCATTTTCTGTTTGAAGGATTTACAAAACTTTTGTCTTCACCTGCCTGGAGTGCCCAATCTTACCTCACGGGATCAGTCGGTCCCCTGTCTAATGTTTTTAAGGCTATGGCTTTAAATGCTTCGTATCTGGAAGTTGTCAATTTCCTTAATATCTGGGGATTAATAATTATTGGATTGGGCCTCTTCATAGGGCTGCTTGCAAAGCCCCTGAAGATAGCCGGCATCGTCTTGCTTGCACTCTACTATCTGGCTTATCCCCCTTTTGCCTCCCTGGTAATTAATGCTCCGGTGGAAGGTAATTACTGGATAGTTAATAAAAACCTGATAGAGATGGCTGCCCTCTTTGTCCTGTTCTTGTTCCCTTCGAGTAACATAACTGGTATAGACAGATATTTTAAAAAAACAAATGATATATGAAAAATAAATTTTCCAGACGCAGATTTTTACAGGCTGCAGCCGTTACAACTACGGCTGCTATGTTGCCGGGAGTTACAACCAATGCTGCCTCCCCAACCTCTGATTTGTCGACTTCAAAATCGGATGAACTTCCAAAGCGCAGGCTGGGCAGAACAAACAGGATGGTCTCATGTATCGGATTTGGTGCAGGTTCGCGCTATTGCAACTGGGTAGCGGATGAACGTACGCTTCAGAAGCATATTGATCATGCCATTAATCTGGGAATAACCTATTGGGATTCGGCCCGTTCCTATGGCAATGGAATTGCTGAGGAACGATATGGAAAGTATCTGGTGCCAAAGTACAGGGATCAGATATTTCTCAACTCTAAAACTGAGGAGAGGACATACGACGGCGTGATGAGGGAGATTGAAGTTTCCCTTAAGACACTGAATACAAATTATCTGGATCTGTATTGCATGCATGGGATAGATATGCTGGAAGATGTTGATACTCTGTTAAGTTCTTCGGGAGGATACAAGGCATTCCTGAAACTAAAAGACGAAGGAGTGGTGAAAAATATTGGTTTTTCATTCCATAAATGGAATGCCGCTTCGCAGAAATCATTCAAAGAGTTCGATATCGATGCGATTCTTTGTGTTATCAATGCTGCAAGATATAACGGCAATGAAGACGGACTGCTGCCTATCGCAAAACAAAGAGACATTGGCATTATTGCAATAAAAGTTATGGGTCAGAATGCCCTCATCGGAAATGTTTCGGGTGATGATCTTCTCAGGTATGCCCTGAGTTTGCCTGTTTCAGTTTGTAATGTCGGAATAGATGGATTTGCTCCTCTTGAGTCATGTGTGGAGGTTGGAAAGGAGCCGTTGATTTCCGGTGTTGAGGCTGAAAAGATCCGTATCAGGCTCAACTTCGATCCCAATGTGACCAGACTACCTTATTTTGTCGGGTAAGACTATAGTTTAATATGAAAAATACAAGCGGCGTATCGCGGAGGAATTTTATCCGGAAGACCTCTGCTGGTCTGGGTGCAGGATTGGTCGGACTTTCCATTCCGGCGTGTGGAACAACCGCCCCGGCTGAAGGCAGGAAAATGGCCAGGCCTGTTTCAATAGCAAGCGTGGATTTGAAGGGCTTGTGGCCTGATAAAACAAGAGAATCCAGAGTGAAGAGAATGCTGGCGAGAATGGAGGATGTGAAAGGACTCCATCCGGATATAGTCTGCCTGCCCGAACTGTTTGATACAAGTTGGGTAGAAGAACAATTTGCCATCAGAGATATTGCGGAGGATGAGAAAATTCCGGGTCCGGTTACCGGCAGAATTGCCGAATTTGCCAAAAAGAACAACTGTTATGTTGCCTGCCCTGTTTATACAGTGAAAGCTGGTAATTATTATAACAGCTGCCTTATAATTGACAGGAAAGGTAATATTGCAGGAGCCTATAATAAAATGCATCCGGTTAAGGATGAGATACTTACCGGAAAATCAGGAAAAGAGGAGATAGGAGTTCTTCCTGGCGCAACTGATCAGCCTGTGATTGAGACCGATTTTGGGAAAGTCGGAGTGCAGATCTGTTATGATGCCAACTGGAGCGATGGATGGGAAAATTACAAAAGGCAGGGAGCTGAAATCATTCTTTTCTCTTCACAGTTTCCGGGAGGAAGGATTCTTAATTATCATGCATGGAGATACGGATTCTATATTGTTTCTTCAACCGGAGGTGATGCCAGAATAATAGATATGTCGGGAAATGACCTGCACTCAAGCAGCACATTTATCAGATATACCTGGGCTGACATCAATCTCGAGAAGGCAAATGCTGATACCTGGCCTACCAACGAAAGGCTTCCGGCCCTCTTCAGCAAATATGGAAACCGTCTGGGTATAAGGGTTTGGGATAATACAGGAGTGGTGACTATAGAGAGCCTTGACCCTGACCTGAAGGTGAGCGATGTCTTGAAAGAGTTTGGGATCCTTACCATCTATGAAAACGTAAAGGCATCAGAGGTGGTACAGGATAAATACAGGATATAAAAAAATATCAGATCCTATGGCAATGAGAGCTTTAAAAGAAAACAGGCTTCCGAGGGAAGTGACTGTGGCTGCAATTAGTCTCAAGGGTCTCTGGCCTGAACAGACAATAGAGAAGAGAATAAAGGATGTTCTTGAAAGAATGGAAAGCGTTTATCCGTTTGAACCTGATATTATTTGCCTTCCTGAAACCTTTCAGATCTCCTGGGTAAATGAAATGAAGACTCTGGAGGAGATTGCAGAAGATGAGAATGTACCGGGACCTGTAACATCTATTATCGCCGATATGGCCAGGAAGCAAAACTGTTACATTGTATGTCCTGTTGTAACAAAAAAGGATGGTCATTATTATAACAGCGCAATCCTGCTCAACCGCAAAGGACAGATCGACGGTGTTTATCATAAAATGCATCCTACCGATACAGAAACCCTGCCTGATGTATACTACAAGGGTGGGGGAACCACTCCGGGGGTATTGAATCCTCCTGTTTTCAAAACGGATTTCGGTACCATCGGACTGCAGATCTGTATGGACGCCTCCTGGTTTGATAACTGGAAGCTTCTCGGGAAAGCGGGTGCGGAAATGGTTCTGTTCCCTTCCCAGGGCCCCTTCGGGGATACCCTTGCACAGCATGCATGGCTGAATCAGTACTATGTTGTTTCGGCAACCGGGGAGGATGCAAGAATCCTGGATATTACAGGCGACCTTATTGCCGGTGACGGTGAATTCGCAAGATGGGTTTGTGCGCCAGTCAACCTTGAAAAAGAACTTCTCGAGATCTGGCCACAGGTTCAGCGCTTCCCTGAGATAGAGAAAAAATATGGAAACAGGCTGAGAATAAAGATCTATCACCCTGAGAACTGGGCAACAATCGAAAGCCGTGATCCGGAACTCAAGGTGAAGGAGGTTCTGAAGGAATTCGGATTGCCCACCCTGGCGGAACAACTAAAGGAAGCAACAGAAATTCAGGATAAGTACCGGCTGAGGTAGGAATCAACAACACCTGGGTGATAGCGGCATCTTAAAAGTGATTAAGTTTATTGTGTTTTTTTACAGTTTAATCTTGGCATGGCTAATTGCAGATTGCATACATTAGGGTTTCTAAAGTAAAGATTACATTCCTCAGAAAGCTTTGTTATGGTTAGCAGCAGATCCCTCAATATCAATTTTTGTATATTGGGGATTATGACAACCGTTGTTGGGGAGAGCATATGGGGCAGGAAATTGAATGAGATGAGGTAAAAATGAAAAGCCAAATCCCTCTTTAATAATTACTCATAATTGCTATAATGGGCTCTGAAAGAGCCATATATGAATAACCCCCGGTGTAACCGGGGGGTCGGAAGCCATAATACAATTATCAGCTCTGAAGGAGCTGAATATTCCAATTATGGAAAGAACTTTTCATCCGGAGTTATCCCATACTCGAGGAGAAGCTTTCTAAACTCCTCTTCAAATGATATTTTTTTATGATGTTCCTGTTGATTCTTTATATATTCAATTAATCTATCTATATCCCTAAATGAACATGTAAAAGAACCAAAACCAACTGCCTATCCCTTAAATGTCGGAAAAATATTACTGTTTTTCATCCATATTGATGTTGATACTTTGATGCCTTTAATAAAATCTACTGGTGCAATAGATGGATTCATATCAGTAAGAATATGAAGGTGATTTTCAACTCCGTTTAAGCGATACAAGTGACTGTTTTTATGTTTTATAATTCCTGTAATATAGGCATAGAGGTCATTAACATGATCCTGTTTGATAGTAGGTAAGCTATCCTTTGTCCTGAAAACAATATGATACAGATGTTGACGGTAGCTTGACATGATGTGAGTTTTTAAAGGTTAGAAATATAGCACGAGGCTGCTAAATTACTGAAGTATTTAATTATTTCCAACTATATTATGCCCCTTCAGGGCTTTAAATAAGTAGTTTAGCTATACCCCCGGCTTCACCGGGGGTTATTCATCTTTAGCCACTTCGTGGCTTGGAAAAACAAAATGTATGTGAAATGTTTTGAGCTCAGACTGTATGGAAAAGAAGGACAATTCTGGCATCATCATTTTTGAAAACACACGAATGCAGATGAGGAGACTATCCAACACAACTAAATACACATATTTATTATAATCAGGACGCTATAAAATGTTGCCATTAGTTGAAACGCTAGTCAAAATATCACTCTTTTGTAAAATATCAGCTTAGAGCGGATGAATTGGGAATCTCCGTCCTCCTGGGCAGTCCGTCAAAAAAAGATGTTTATAAAGTAGCACAATCATGGAACATTTCACTGTAAAAAACATTTACTCCACTGTAAAACATTTTACCAGCGGTTAATTCTTTAGTTTTGTAAATTAAATATATCCAGGCATATAGAATAGTTGTATATTTATTGAGTCTGTTATTACAGGCTAATCCGATCACCTAAGATGATTTTTCTTGCTGGACCCTCATGCTGAAATACAACGTTGTAACAGCTTTCCGAAGCATCAGGAGAAATCCGGGCTTTTCATTGATTAATATCACAGGATTTTCACCTGGGCTGACACTTGTAATCATATTATTTGCCTGGTTGCAGTTTGAATTCAGCTTTGATAATTTTAACATAAATGCCGACCGAATATACAGGGTTTTTGTAGAGTTTAATACCGGGGCATCCTCTGACAATTTCAGTTTTACACCTGCTCCATTGGGCGAACTTTTAAAGAATAATATATCTGAATTATCTGATTATGTCAGATTTGGTTCTTTGGGACGGACTCTGGTCAACTTTGAGAAGCAGCAATTTTGGGAGGATATAGACCTGGCTTATCCATCGATATTTAAAATTTTCTCCTTCAGGCTTTTATCAGGCGATCCTGAAACCGCTCTCAAGAATAAGGGTTCCATTGTTTTAAGCGAAACCAAAGCCAGAAAGTATTTTGGAACCAAAAACGCGCTGGGGCAGACATTACTGCTTGGGAACGATAAGACTCCTTATATCATTACAGGGGTAATGAAAGATATCCCCGTTAATTCCCAGCTTCAGTTTGACTTTTTGGGCTCCTTTTCGGAAATGCAGGGCAATCTATCCTGGAACCACTGGAATTATTGGACGTATATTCTCGCACATAAGAATGATACCTTCAGTTCCATTAGTGGAAAACTGCCGGAAATAGTTAAAAAGATTCCAAGCGATGAAAAATTCCAGCTTCATATTCAACCGTTATGAAGGATACATCTGCATTCACGATTGCGCAATGATTTACCAACCAACACCAACATTAATAAAATTTACATCATCAGCTCAATTCTTCTGCTGGTTCTTATTATTGCCTGCATTAACTATATGAATCTTGCAACCGCCAGGTACACAAGAATAGGAAAAGAAGCAGGTTTAAGAAAGGTAGCGGGAGCTGCAAATTTGAATCTTGCCGGGCAATTTCTTTGTGAATCGTTTGCAATAACATTTTCTTCATTAATTATTGCATTATTATTAAGCTATTTAATTATTCCACTGTTTATTTCTATTACAGGTGTTCCGCTAGTATAGAATTGATCAATGGAGAGAACCTGCCTGACAATGTTCCCAATAATGGTACCAGGGCTTACCTTCTCAATGAATCTGCTGTAAAGATGCTGGGATGGAAGGAACCGATAGGAAAACAGTTTGAAATTCTGGGAATTGGAAGAGGATCTGTAACAGGAATTGTAAAGGATTTTAATTATAAATCATTGCATTCAGATCTTGAGCCTGTGGCACTTACCGTTTATCCTGACCCTTTTGATAACATTATGATAAAAATATCAACTGAAAACATACCAGGTACCATAAAATTCATCAAAGATTTCTGGAAAAAACTTTTCCCCGGAATCCCATTCGAGTATTCCTTTCTAAAAGACGATTTTCAAAAATTGTACAAAAAAGAGACCCTGACCCTTAAAATGGTAACCTATGTATCCATCCTGTCACTGTTTATTTCATGCATCGGTTTGTGCGTTCTGGCCTTATTCACCACTGACAGCAGGATAAAGGAGATCGGCATAAGAAAAGTGACAGGATCCACCTCAGTTGGAATAATTTTGATACTGAACCTTAAGTTTATCAGGTGGATTATGATATCATTCCTGCTATCCTGCCCGGTAATAATCTATTTAATGAAAAAATGGCTCGAAAGCTTTGCTTACAGGATCAATCTTAGCTTGTGGATATTCGCCTTGGCAGGAATAATATCCATAATGATTTCTTTATTGACTGTCAACTGTCATACCTGGTATATTTCAAGAAGAAATCCGGCAGACTGCCTGAAGCATGATTAACAATTATACCGTCCTCCATACTCCCTTGAAAAATCCCACCGATTCGGCCAGCCCCGGCAGCGGATCCGTAGCATCCTTTTCGAACTCTATGCTGCACATGCCTTTATAATTGATCTTACGAAGCGCTCTGAATAATGCAGGAAAATCTATAACTCCGCGACCCACTTCGCAATCTTTTCCATCAGCTGTTGCGGCTGTAACATCCTTGATATGCATATCGAAAATTCGGCTTCCGTATTTGATTGTCAGAGCTGCCGGATCTATTCCCATCAGTTTGGAATATCCAATGTCATGACACATTCCGATCCTTGGATCCAGATCCTTAACTTTAAGGTATACGCTTTCAACCGTAGGGTATAAATTATCGCCGTATCCATGGTTATGAATGGCATAGTTAAAACCATACTCTTTAACTTTTTTGTCAATATAAGGTAATAACTGATGCTCGGGAACACCGACGATCAATTTTACCCCGACTCGTTTGCAATATTCAAAAGCCTGGTCGGCTTCCTCCTCATTCTTCATGCTTATTGGTCCTACACCATAGCCTGTAACTCCTTTGGCTTTCAGCTTCTCATGGAATGCAGCTATCTGTTCAGGCGTACTGTCAAGCGGAAGGTGGAAATTCTTTATGCAGAGATAATGAACATCGACCTTTTCCATCATATCGAGCGATGGTTCCAGCTTGAATTTGTTGAATGTCCAACCTGCAACTGCAAGGTTAAACTTGTCGTTCATTTCTGCGGGCGGTTCCGTTTGTCTTCCTGATACCTCAGCGGGAAAGAAAATCGGAGTTGCACTTAAGGCAATTAATCCGGTTCCTGACTTTCTTAAAAATTGTCTTCTTGTATTTTTCATTTTGAGATTTGGTTTATAATTATATTAATTTACTACATTTAGATTAGTATCTAAAATTAGTCAATTATCGGCTTCTTTAAAAATTAAAAATTATGCTTCAGATTCTTTCGGAACAAGAAAAAAGCCTAATACACAGAAATGCGAGAGAGATACTGGCGGAGGTTGGGATCAGGGTTCGCAGTAAAAATGTCTATGACCTGCTTCTGGATGCAGGAGCGTTGCCCGACAAGTCGGATAATGTAAGACTATATCTGCCTGGCAATATGCTTGATAAATACCTTGCACTATGTCCGCGAAAATTCACCATCAGGGACCGTGCGGGCAATGTGACAGTGATGAAGAGCGGAGGGAAGAGCCTCTACTATACTGCAAATGCTACCCAGTACCTGAGAGGTACTTCCAGAAGGATTACTGAGATGGGAGTGAACGAATTTACAGAGCTGGTGCGTGTTGTTGATAAGCTCGAAAATGTTTCGGGAATTGTCGGGACGAGTCTGAAGGAGTATCCTCCGGCCTGCAGGGATTTTACTGGTTTCAGGATCGCAGCACAATATTCTCCGAAGCATTTGAGACCCTGCATCTACACCCCTAAAGGAGCTGATGCTATCATTGAGATGTCAGATATAATTCTGAATGGCAGTCCTTTACGCGACAATATGTTCTTTACCCTCGGCTACAGCATAGTCAGTCCGCTTACCTGGACTGAAACGGCACTGGATCTTTTTTACCGGACTCGAGGTCACGGGATTCCCATGATGATCAACTCCGAGCCACTGGCAGGTGGAACATCCCCTGTTACGCTTGCCGGAAGTCTTGCAATGGCTGATGCCGAGGTGTTGAGCGGCATACTAATTAACCAGGTTATAGAGCCTGGAAGGCCCTGCATCTATAATTCGGGATTTGCCCATGTATTCGATATGATGACAACGCTTGTGCTAACTGGTTCTCCCGAGAATGCATTGCTTCAGGGAGCAGGGGCCGAAATGGCACAATTCCATGGACTGCCCTCGGCATCCTGGGCGCTCAGTGATTCGGTTATGCTTGATTCCCAGGCTTCATCTGAAAAAATACTGACGACACTGATTCATACGCTCGCAAAAGTAAATATGGTATGGGGAGTTGGAAATATTGAAACATCCAAGACAATATCGCCTGAGATAGCGTTGATTGACAACGAGCTGATCGGCAATTGCAAAAGGTTCGCCGACAGGTTCAGGGTCGACGATGAACATCTTGCCCTCGATCTGATAAAAGAGGTCTCCTTCGGAGGTTCGTTCCTCGAATCGGCCCATACCCTCGAACATTTCCAGGAAGAGATCAGATATTCCGGCTTGCTAAGTCGCACAAACAGGTCACAGTGGGAGAAGGACGGGTCGCTCTCAATAGAGGAAAGAGCTGTTGGAGCTGTAAACGAAATCCTTGACAAAGTACCTGATATCTACTTGTCAGGCAGCCAGATTGCAAAACTGGATGCCGTTCAGGCCAAATGGATTGAGCGTTTGGGTAGCTGATTTGACCTGGTTTATAGTATTTACTATTAATATTTTCATCCATGAATAATCCATTTAGATCCGTGAAGCCGGGTTGTGCCTGGTTAATACGGACTGTAATATGCCGGTTGCCGGTACTGATACTTACTGCTCTGATGGCAGGGGAGGCCAATGCACAGACAGCGGGTACAGGATCGATAGCTGTAAGCGATAATGGTCATTACTTTCTCGATAAAAACGGCAAGCCTTTTTTCTGGCAGGGCGACACCGAATGGGAACTCTTCCGGTATCTTACAGCGAAAGACGCCAATGCATTATTGGCAGAACGGAAAAAGCAGGGTTTCAATGTTATACAGGTCATAGTAAATGGTGTATTCCCTGAATGGGGAGCCATGGCCGGAATGAAGCCCTGGAAAGGGATGAAGGCCTGGAGGGATGATAATCCTCTCACACCTGATGAAGATTATTTCAGTAAAGTTGATTCAATTGTAGCTTATGCGGATAAGATCAATATTATCCTTGTGATTGGCGTCTATCATGCACGCGACTGCGATGCCGGAAGAATAAATGCCCTGAATGCAAAGCAATGGGCCGTATGGCTTGCAAACCGTTACAGGAATGCAGGGAACGTTGTCTTCGGTATGTATCCACATGCTGAACCAGCCTCTGAAACAATTATCCGTGGTACGGTTGCCGGAATTCTTGAGGCTGGCGGGGGCAGCCATCTTATAACAATGCATCCTGATCCTTCACCTGCATCCTCGAGTTTCATGCATAATGAATTCTGGCTCTCTTTCAATACGCTTCAGACCTGGAGTACCAATATGATGAACTATGACATGGTCAGGGCCGATTACGGCAGATGGCCGGCCAAGCCTGTTGTTGCCGGGGAGGCAAGATATGAAGAAGAGGACGGGACAACGCCTTTCGAGGTCCGCCGCAGCGGCTGGTGGTCTTGTCTTGCCGGAGGGTTTTATTCATACGGGCACAGGGACAACTGGAAATCACCACAGACTTGGAGGAAATGGTATAATTCCCCGGCTGCACGCCAGATGAAGATCATGGGCGATTTCTTCAGGTCGCTGGATTGGTGGAAAATCGTGCCTGACCAGCTCATTTTTGAAAAATGGGTCTATGGCAATGTTGCAGCTCATTCCTCTGACGGTGACTGGATAGTGGCATATCTTACTGACAAATCGCCTGTATCAGTAAAATTGAATGCTATCACTGCAACAGGAACTGCCGTGGCATTTTGGATAAATCCTCTTACAGGCGACAGGAGCAGGATCGGGTCTTACAATACCTCTGACCATGCCGTATTTGCAGTCCCTGAAGGATGGCAGGATGCAGTTTTGTATGTAGTGAAACAGCCATGATTCTCTTTTGACTTCTGGAGGAGCCTTCGCAATCCAGACGGACAAAAGTGAATGAAAAATCAGGGCAGATGAATTCGGATCTTTTTTGTAAATTGTACCTCATCTATCACCAGGATTATATTTTTTATCAAAAGCTTTAAAATCATGAAACTTAAAAAACTTTTCTGCTTAAGGGCATTTGCTCTGCTTTCGCCTGTTCTGTTTCTGCTTTTGATTTTTATGGCATCCTGCAGCAATGATGCCAATGAAAAGCGTGAATACGGATGGTTTGATTTTGTAATACCTGATTCTGACACAACCCATAACGCAGTGGATATGTCGTTTCTGAATGAGGGTATTGCCGGAGGTTCAGGATTTGTAAATGTGGAGAATGGTCATTTTGTTGACGGTAAAGGTGCAAGGATTCGCTTTTTCGGCACAAACCTGACATTTTCATCGGCTTTTCCGGATAAGGCAACCGCTGTTATGATTGCAGGCAGGCTTAGAAAGCTGGGAATGAACGTTGTCAGGTTTCATCATATGGATAACCAGTCTGCCCCTGATGGCATATGGGATGCAGAAAAGAAAGATCTTGATCCGGGACAGCTCGACAGGCTGGACTGGCTTATATACCAGCTCAAGATTCATGGCATCTACAGCAACATCAATACACATGTTTCAAGAAATTACCCTGGATCTGATTATAAAGGCATTGAGCATTTTAATTACGGAAAAGGGATTGACCAGTTTTATCCGCCGTATATCGGGATGCAGAAAGATTATGCGAAGAAACTGCTCACACACAGAAATCCATATACGGGAACATCCTATACGGAAGAACCGGCTGTGGCTTTCGTTGAGGTCAACAATGAAAATTCACTTATCTCCAACTGGAGCCTTCTGCCTAAACTAAACAATGAGCATAAATCCGCTTTACTGAAACAATGGAGGGAATGGATGGGAAAACATCCTGAATACCTTCAGATCAAAGGCTTTAGTGGTGATCTGATGGGGATAATCAGCAATTATAGTGAAAAAACTCCTGAAATACAGAAAAAAATGCTCTGGAGTTTTCTTATGGACAGGGAGATGGCTTATGCAAAGGAAATGGTAGCCTATTTCAAAAATGACCTGAAGGTTAAAGCTAAAATTGCGGAAACTCAGGCCTATTACAGTGGGGTGCAAGGTGTTTACCGTGAATCACAGGTTTCTGATTTCGATGACATGCACTCCTATTGGGAGCACCCTGATTTTCCAGGCAAGAGCTGGTCATCAACCAACTGGAAAATAAGGAACTCATCGATGGTTACGGATAAGCAGACCGGTACGCTGACCTGGTTCGCACAGCACCGCATTGCCGGTATGCCGCTGACGATAAGCGAATACGACCACCCGGCTCCTACCTTCTTCTGCGCGGAAATGTATCCGATGCTGAATTCATTCGCTGCATTTCAGGATTTTGACGGGATATATCATTTTACTTTTGACGCCCCTTATGATGGCGGACGGATCGATAACTTCTTTTCCAGCGCCGGACATCCCCTTAAACAGATCTTTGTTCCGGTGGGAGCAGTACTGTTCCGGATGGGAGCTGTTCAGCCCGGCAAGGATGTCGTTCATCTCGATCTGCCTCCTTCATCGGTACTTGAAAACATGATTAAGACCGGGGATAAGATCAGTCTGCACCGTTCAAATATGAAATATGTATGGGAAGAAGCAGGTGCAACACCAGGCCTTGCAATAATGCACCCTGCCGATGTTAATTTCAAGGCCACTGAATTCGGACTCTCGGAAAAAGTAAATCCTGTAGCCGGACCATGGGAATCAGAAACAGGGGAGATAATCTGGGACAACAGGGATTCAATAAATTCCGTATACAGGATCAATGCACCATCAGCCAGGGCGGCTGTGGGTTATATAGGAGGGAAAAATATTGAACTTGGCAATGTGACTATTGCCATGGACACGACTAAATTTAACTGGGCCACCATCACAGTGACCTCGCTTGACGGAAAGGATCTGGAGCAGTCTTCCAGGATACTTCTTGTCGCAGCCGGAAGGGTGGAAAATACAGGCTGGAAATGGAACGAAGAAAAGACATCTTTGGGAGGTGACTGGGGCAAAGCTCCGACCATAGCTGAGGGGATTCCGGCTTTACTGGTATTTAGGGGAATGCCTGAATTCAGTGTGTTTGCTCTCGATCCGGCAGGGAACCAGGTCACGGAGGTACCTGTTACAAACAGGGGAGGAGATCGCACTTTCGGTATCGGCGCCCAGTATAAAACTTTATGGTACATTATTACAAGGAAATAATTTTTTTACCGGACAAGAAAAACCCAATTTATACCAGACAGGAAATCTTTACCTGATTTAGTTTAGTTTTATCTTTATGACGCTTGTTTGGGAAGGGCAATCATGAAAACTAATCTTCAGTTTTCTGTTGTTATATTTGCTTTATTTTTTAATAAACTATTTATTGGTCTGTAATAGAAATACATATGAGATTACTTAAACTATTGATATTTGTACCTGCAGTTGCCTTCGGTCATATCCTGACAGCTCAGGATCAGGTGCATGTATGGGAAAAGAAGGAACTTGCTTTCACAGCCTCTGAGTCATACAAGAATCCGTATACAGAGGTTACGATCTGGGTGGATTTATCCGGACCGGGCTTCCAAAAGCGTATTTTCGGGTTTTGGGATGGTGGTCAGGTTTTCCATCTGCGGCTTGTTGCCACACAGCCGGGGAAATGGACATGGAAAAGCGGCTCTCTTCCTGAAGACCCCGGACTGTCAGGCAAGTCCGGCTCATTCACAGCTGTAGCCTGGACCGGGGATGAATTAACACAGAACCCCCTGCGGCATGGATTTCTGAAAGCCACTTCCAATAGCCACGCCCTGGAGCATGCCGATGGAACTCCCTTTTTTGCCATCGGAGACACGTGGTACTCAGTAGGGACAAACCGCTTTCGCTGGTATGATGACAACAAAGAGCGTCCGATCGGCCCAGGCGCAGGGTTTAAAGACTATGTCCGCTACCGCAAGTCCCAGGGATACAACTGGGTTAATGTAATTGCCGCCTTCCCGAACTGGATGACGGATGATAAGCCATGGCACCTGGTCATGGACGATTCTGCAAAAACAACTGTAAGGTCTGCCTGGCTTGAATTCGGTACCGGCAGTGCCAAGAACATGGATAATGAAGGTGGAAGGCCCTTTTTCTTTCCGGGAAAGGTCCCCGGTTTTGAATACCAGTTTCCGGATATGGACAGGATCAATCCGGAATATTTCAAATACCTCGACAGGAAGGTCGATTACCTGAATGCCAACGGATTCGTGCCCTTCATTGAAGTTTCACGGAGAGATGCCGGTCTCTGCTGGTACAAATACTACGGCTGGCCCGATTCGTACACCCGCTTTATTCAGTACATATTCGCACGTTACCAGGCCAATAATACTGTACTGAGCCCGATACACCTCGATATAATCGATGAAACTGTCAGTCCTGCTGACTATACTGCATCAATAAATCTTATGAAGGAGAAATATGGTCCGCCACCCTTTGGAACACTGCTTTCAGCAAATGCAAATCCGTCCACCCTCGAGAACTGGGGTGACGATTCCTGGGTGACCCTGCATCAGATAGGGAATATGCGCGAGCATAACAATTACTGGTACCTGACTGAGATTTTTAATCTGAAGGATCCAAAACCGGCTCTTAACGGCGAACCTTATTATTCAGGTTATCGCGATGCCCGTGGCCCCGGCTCGGTCAACTATTCCCGCGGGGCTCCCGGCGGAACTGATAAAGACAACCGGTTTGTACGGTCCGGGATGTACGGAAGCTTTCTTTCGGGGGGGCTGGCCGGCCATGTCTATGGAGCTGAAGGAATCTGGGGAGCCGACATCGAACCCTCCGCTCCAATACACATGTGGGAAGCATTTCTATGGTCTTCGGGAGCCGAAATGCATTATCTGAAGGATTTTGCATTCTCTATCGGGATCCGTTATCAGGACCTGGTGCCACTGGCTGACCTGGTTTCACCCGACAAAACTCACGAGACACTTAGCTATGAAGGCTGGGCATACTGCGCACGTACCCCCGACAAGAAGATATTTCTTGTATATTTCGAGAAGGGTTGCCCCCGGTCTCAGATCCGTGGGGCACTGTTAAACAGCTATTACGGGGCACAATGGTTCGATCCGCGTAACGGGACATGGACGGAGGCAGGAAATGGAAGGCTGGGATCTTCCAAAATAGGCATTATACAGTTGCCGGATTTCCCGGAAGATACTGACTGGGGTCTGAAGCTGATCTATGAAGGTGACGCACGATAAAACAATGCCTATATCATATCTGTTATTACATAAGTGATAATTGTTGCCTGTATGATGTTAATCATGCATTCATGAAAAGTGATATGAAATGAAGTTAAACTGGTTCAGACGAATTGGCATTGTATTCGTTCCGGTCTCAGTTACCGGAGGTTTAATATCAGGGGCAGGCATCATCTATACGGTATATTCTTTTATTGACATTGACAGCAGGTCCCACTCGGTCAGCGATACCCTGATAAATTTTGTTTTCAGAATTGTTATTATTTATGCACTCTATTCCCTTATCGGTTACCTGACCAGCAAAACTGAAGGAAACTGAGCGAATCGGTAAATACATGACGATGTACTTAATTTTTAGTCCGGAGAACGAAAAATGACTGCAATGGAAAAGAATCCAACTCTTAAGCATATCCAGAAAATAGCATTTATGGTGATACTTGCCGGAGGGGTTATCTCGATCAGTCTTGTAATCCATGCCGGGAGCCAAAATGATTCCATTCTTCTGAAGTTACTTTTTGCAGGATGGGTGATTTCCCCTTTCATAGCTCTGGTCGTAGCAGACTTGATTTCAGCAAAGTGGCCGTTTCCCATTCTCCTCTTTCTATATATCCTCGTAGTGGTGCTGATAGCCGGATCACTGCTGGCTTACAGCAGAATATTATTCCCGGCCGGGACCCGACCAGCATTTGTGTTTTTGATTGTTCCCCTTATCTCATGGCTGCTTATTGGAGTTTTTGTTATTCTAACCTTTATCAGGTCACAAAAAGATAGATGAGAAATAAGCATTCAATAAGAGGGGTGATGGTAAGATGTTTTTGATAGATGAGTCATTTTGAAGAGCGTATTGAGAGCTATGGAAAATTCTCCGTTAAGATAAAATATTGAACAAAATTGAATGTCAGCTCTTACTGTTGATGACAGGAGATTCATTAGAATTAAATTATGGCCAACCAACCCGGATGAAAAATAAGGGTGAACTTATTAAAATTGCAGGATATATAATCCTGTCAATTTCCTGTATCCTGTTTATTCTGATACCTGTTATACCCTGGATTGGTTTTTCAGCACGTAAGGTTGCCGGTATTGATGCCGGCTTGCTTATTGCAGGAGAAATTCTGTTTTATTTAAGTCTGGCTCTTTTAGGTAAAAGCTTCCTGGACAAGTTTAAGGGCAGGCTGAAATTCCGGAAGCCTAAGGCCAAAGATCCGGACATTTCATCTCAGGGTCAATGATATCATTATTCAAATGTTTCCATCCTTTTTAATTGGTCGAAGACTTTGTGAAATTTAAAATTGATCGATATGATAAGCAGAATCTGGCATGGCTTTACAACACCTGAAAATGCAGATGCCTATGAAAATGTTCTCAGGGAAGAGATTTTTGAAGGTATTAAGAACAGAAATATTACTGGTTATAAGGGAATTCAACTGTTGCGAAGGCAACTTTCAAATGAAACAGAATTCATAACGATCATGTGGTTTGATTCACTGGATGCGGTAATAAGATTCGCCGGGGAGGATTATGAAAAAGCAGTTGTACCCGACAAGGCTCAGAAGATACTATCCAGGTATGACGACAGGTCTCAGCATTATGATTTGAGAATATGAATATGGCTTTTTAGTCGATCGGACTTTTATATTTAACCTCTGATCACCCCGTATCTTACTTTGCAAGGTAATCCTGAACTTTTTGTTTAATCCATGGTTAATTATTAACGGGAGATCGAAAACTTAAGGCTATGAAAAGCAAAATGCTAGTAGTCATATGGTTACTCGAATCAGATATAAATTTACCTGAAAGAAAATATAACCGGCGATTTTCACATATTCCGGTTTAATAGTATGGAACTAGTTATATATTTTTCAAACATTTAAAATTAAGACTGTGAAAAAATTAATCTTATCCATGCATACATCCCTTGACGGCTTTGTAGCAGGCCTGAATGGGGGTATGGACTGGATAATGGTCGATGAGAAGCTTTTTGACCGGGTGGCAGAACTGACAGACCGGGCGGATACTGCCATGTACGGTAGAGTAACCTATCAGATGATGGAAAGCTACTGGCCGGGCGCCGGCGATAAGCCTGAGGCATCAAAGCACGATATTGAGCATTCCGGCTGGTATAACCGGGTTAACAAAGTTGTCATATCAACAACATTGAAAGGGGTGGATAAAAATAAAACCACAATCATAGGCGGCAACATAGTTGAGGATGTTAAGCAGCTCAAGAACCAGATGGGGAAAGATATTCTGATATTTGGAAGCCCCACGGCATCCTATTCCCTGATGAGACATAATTTAATTGATGAGTACTGCTTGTTCGTTAATCCTATACTTCTCGGGCAGGGAATTCGATTATTCAATTATATAATTGACAGGATAAAGCTTAAACTTGTTGATTCGACGCTATTTGAGACAGGTGTGGTTGAACTTCATTATGTAAAAATTAATTGAGAAGCTTCTTCTAAAATAAATTTATTATGATTGCCAAAACACCTGCGCCACCTTATTATGCAGTGATTTTCAGTTCAATAAGGACGGAAGGAGATAATGGTTACTCTGAAATGTCCGGAAGGATGGAAAAATTTGCAGCGGAACAAGATGGATTCCTTGGCATGGAATCTGCAAGAAATGCTCTGGGAATAACTGTCTCCTACTGGAGAGATCAGGATTCCATAAAAAACTGGAGAAATCATTCTGATCATTCAGTTGCAAGGATGAAAGGCAGAACTGACTGGTATCAGGCATTCAAGGTAAGGATTGCAAGGGTTGAAAGAGATTATGATTTTGCAGGGAATCAGGCCTTGCTTTTAAAATCATTAAAGCCAAAACTCAACGATGGCAATTATGTTTATTGTTCAGTAAAAGATGCTTCTGACATTAAGTCCGGGGATATACTGTTTCAGTTTAAGGAGCAGGAAGGTATTACACTTGTATTGAGTCAGGAATCGGCTGACCTGCTCGGCCTTGAGTATGCTTTTGTTGCATCCTGGATAACACTTGAAGTTTATTCCTCCCTTGAGGCAGCAGGTCTGACAGCCATGTTTTCTAAAGCGCTGTCAAACAAAGGTATCAGTTGTAATGTAGTTGCCGCCTTCAATCATGATCATCTGTTTGTCAAAAAGGATGATGCCATGAAGGCAATGGCTGTTCTTAATGATTTGTCTTTTTAATAAAAGATCAGCAAGGATATTTCGTGCCGGAACAATAAGTTAAAATAATGATTATGAATGATATCTCCTTCCGGTTGAAAAGGCATTATCTACCCCTGACTCTTTTAGCCCTGGCAGCTGGTTTTATCTATTATTTATTCAGGGGAAACCGGAACTATGTAACATTCATAGCCTGGGCATCCGGATATATTTCCCTGATACTTCTTGCCGGTTCCCTGGTTATTGGCACGGTATATTTAATATTGAAAAACAAAAATCCAGTCCCGGGATATTTCAGAAGAGACCTTAGCGTATTCGGGGGAATCCTGGCCCTGGTTCATTCATTAACTGGCTTGTTCGTCCATTTAAGAGGCAAAACATACTTGTATTTTCTAAGTAAAACCCTTAACGGCTATACAATACGTGTCGATAACTTCGGAAAGGCGAATTATTCTGGATTGATAGCAGCTCTGATTATCATTTTGCTGCTTGCTACCTCCAATGATTACCTGTTTAAAAAGCTTAATCCTGTGAGGTGGAAAAATATTCAACGGCTTTCATACCTTATGTTTTTACTGATTCTGATCCATGCCTACTATTACTGGATCGGCGGGAAAAATATGAATCTTTTTTACTGTTTTTATATTCCGCTTATTATTGTTGTATTGACTGCGCAGGTTGCAGGGATACTTCTCAGAACTATAAAATTCCGGGATAAAGGATAATATTTTAATGCCATTTCAAATGATGCAGGTTTACCCGGTTTTCAGATTTAAGGTTTTGTTCGGCAAAAGATGACAAGTCCGAATATAATAAAGGATATCAGGTTAACGACAGGTTTTGGTGTTGGCTGAATTTAGCACTGCCGATGCGATCCTTTCCTGGATAGGACCTGTACTCGCACAAAGAACAATCCTGGTAAAGAATTTAGCAATCGGGCAATGATAATTTCCTGTGAAGTTATATATTTGGACGACGGGGCATCTTATCAATTGAAACCGCTGCCCTTTAATCCGGTTATAAATCTGCATGAGTGGAAACTTATGATGAAAGCCTGGCCCAGACCTATTCTTATCTGGCTCTGCGAAAAGCAGTCGGATGGATAGGCATCCTTCTTCCATTTGTACTTTTTCTGGGAGTATTACTATTCTTTGGAGGTGATCCTATTCAAAAGACCATAAGTCTGTATTACTACACAGGCATGAGGGATGTTTTTGTCGGATCGGTATGTTCAATAGCTTTGTTCCTCTTCTTCTATAAAGGCTATGATTACTTGGATAATTTTGCAGGGAATCTGGCCGGGTTTTTGGCCTTGGGGGTCGCCCTGTTTCCGACGGTGAAGCAAGGGCCACAAGACTGGGCCGGAATTGTTCATTTTGTATGTGCTTCACTATTCTTTGTGGTATTATCAGCATTTTCAATCTTTTTGTTTACAAGGAAAACAGGCAAACCCTCGAAACAAAAACTTATAAGAAACAAAATTTACATTTCCTGCGGTGTGGTCATGATTTTTTCTCTTATTGCCATATTGATCTACTTCAGTCTTGTTGATTATGAAAAATCTGAATCCTGTTTCGTCTTCTGGGCTGAAACTTTAGCACTTGTTGCCTTCGGTGTGTCATGGCTTACCAAAGGGGGAACCCTTTATCCTGACAAGAAAGTAAAATATTTGGAAGAAACATCACCCGGAATTTATGGGGAATAAGCAGTATTGATTAAATCATTCACAAAACAGATGATTTTTATGCAAAGTGAAAAGGAAAAAATGCTTGCAGGCAAGCTTTACAAGGCATTCGGAAAAGAACTATTTGAGGAGAGGCAATATGCAAAGGAGTTGATTTTCAGATTAAATTCTCTGCCGCCCTCTGAAATCGGCAAACGCAATGATATAGTAAAAAGACTATTAGGAAGAACAGGTGAAAATTTTTTTATTGAACCACCCTTTCGTTGCGATTTTGGATACAATATATCGATCGGGAATAATTTTTATTCAAATTATAACCTGATTATACTGGATTGTGCTAAAACAGAGATTGGCGATAATGTTCTTATCGGACCTAATGTCGGCATTTATGCTGCAGGTCACCCTGTGGATTTTGAGCTGAGGAATCAGGAGTTTGAGTTTGCTTTTCCGATACGGATAGGTAATAATGTATGGATTGGGGGGAATGTTGTTATTAATCCGGGAGTTTCTATAGGAGATAATACTGTAATTGGTTCAGGTAGTGTCGTTACCAGGGATATACCGGCGAATGTTGTTGCTGCAGGAAATCCTTGTAAAATTCTCAGAGAGCTTCCGTAAAACCCCATCCTCCTGCGTCATGATAAGCTGTCACAATATCGGAGGGGCGCATCCATACCACCTTACCGGACAGATGTTTCATGATCCTTCCGGTAACCGTCTGAAAAGCTTTCCATCCCTTGCCATTTTCTGGATTGGCTCCCTGCCAGTGCTGATACCACATGCAGTATGGGGCATTTTCTTCCAGATGTCGCAAAATTATTCCAGATTTACCGTCCTCGGTTATGTAATAATCCGGGTCAACGTGATCTTCCGAATTTTCCCATATTCCGAAATAATCCTTACAGTTTGGCATCAGATCGTATACCCCGAATTTGCCTTCGGAGGCTCTTTTATGTATGGCATAATCCGTTTCACTCGATTCATAAAAAACCGGCAGTACGCGACTACGGAATCTGCCATCTTTGCTGAGGCTTAAAAGTGCATCAAATGCTGCCTGGTTTATGTG
Organism: uncultured Bacteroidales bacterium; assembly: GCA_963789465.1. Taxonomy (GTDB): domain Bacteria; phylum Bacteroidota; class Bacteroidia; order Bacteroidales; family VadinHA17; genus LD21. The sequence continues at coordinate 240,693 of CAWBLL010000003.1, read as the reverse complement.
GAGAGGTCCGGCTTTACTTAACTCGGCATATCTTTTTGTGCATGTTTCACAGCCGCATCCGGGCCAGGTGAGGCCTGTGAACCTAATACCTGATTTTTCTCCATCGGCCAGAATCCCGGAAAAGTATTCCCTGTAATCTGTAACCTTAATCCCTGGTTCATGGAGCCATAACCCTTCATGAATTCCATTTTCATTTTTAGTTCCGTTGTTAAAATCGAACAATGTACTATGAGTCATTATCTCCATATGTGTGTCAATACCGCGGTCATAAGCCTGCCTGACCTGCCATGCATAAATGCGCTGGTTATCATTGGGATCATCTGTAATTGATTTACCATTGTACCCAAGTATGACACTTGATTCTCCCTTTATTCCAAAACCTACGCAATAATCCAGAAAATATTTGAATGCATCAGCTTTTACAATTTCGGGATTGGTATCATCCATGTAAAAGGAGAGGATCATTTTATTTCGCTTTTTACGCCTGGCCGGAATTATCACAGGTACTGGTATGGCAGCCATCATCATCGCTGCGGAGGCCGACTTTAGAAAGCCTCGTCTTGATATATGCCTTTCCTGTGAGTTTTCAGATTTTCTCATTTCACGATCATTTATGGTTTAATCTTCAGTAAACACCCAGATGTTTTCTTCATTCTTGTTTAAATGCACATGGTAAAAGTGAGTCTTGCCATCTGGTGTGGAAAGCGAGATTTCATATTCACCATAAAATCCTCTGAATCTGACTCTTCCCTTGTTGTCTGTACGCTCTGATAAATTTGTCTTCCATGTCTGGTTTATAAGCTTGTCGAGCATAGTGAAGACAGGTTTGGCCTGGTATTCTTCATCCACAAGTCCTCCTCCGGGCAGCCATATATTGCGGTCAGAAAATCCCCACCAGTTGACTGATACCACAGCCGGATGCCCGAAGCATAATTTCACAAACTGTTCTGTAAATTCTGCCTGTGTTTCCGGTGTCCATGAACCTGTCCTCCATCCTCCTGTTATTGGGACTCCTGATGACTGCGGATGAAATTCAGTAATATGAATCGGATATCCCTGTTTTGAATAGAGATCAAAAGTTTTCCATACCTCTTCGGGGGAGAACCATTCCTGGCGTGGTTCATGTGCCTGGATTCCAATGCCGGCCAGCGGAGCATTTCTTTTTTTAAGTTCCGTCAACAGATCGTCATAGCGTTTCCTGATGTTTTTATCGGCAATTGTCATGAATTCATTTATAAGGAGTGTCGCTTCAGGATTGCCCTGGTGAGCCCATTTCAGGGCTTGTTCAACATAGTCTGCGATAAGCGTGATTGAATCTGCAACACCCCAGTCATTCTCATCATGGAAATCCAGCATCTTATGCCTCCATGTTTTTACATTGACAGGTTCATTCACAACATCAAACAGTTCAATATTATCCCTGAAACCAGAGGTAATATTCAGAACACGTGTTTTCAGAAGTTCTTCAGTTTCCGAAACAGTATACTCAGTGAGCCAGTCAGGGGTTCCGGATTTGGTTGCCCATACCAGAGGGTGACCTTTTGTTGTTATTCCGTTAACTTTGCACCATTCAATAACTTTAAGCATATCTTCCCCTCTTGTGAAACCTTGTTTTGGTTCATAAGCCGGCCAGTAGAAGGGAAATACAGCCATATTGAAAATCTGTTTGAATTTTGCCTTGAAAAGTTCCTCTTTATATAAATTATCATTCCTGATAAGGTCAAAAATGATACAACCGAAAAGGAAATCATGAGTCTTCTGACGGATCTTAACCTCTGCATTTCTGACCACTTTTCCATCTGTGGTTTTAAACTGAAGGGTCGCATCACCTTTCCTGAATTTTTCGATGTTCTCATCTGCCTGTTTCATAAGACGGGCTTCAGTCTGAGAGACATCCTGCGCCTGAATTCCGTATGAGAGAAAAAAGAATATAAGAGCTGTCAATGAACGCAACAACACTCTTAATTTCAAGAAATCAGTTAATTTCATGAGGGGTTTTATTTCTGTAAATAATTCTTAATTGAAAAAACATATTCCTTCTGTTAATCCAGTTCCGGATAAGGGGTAATCCGGGCGCCATTTCTGCAACAATGCTGTATGACCTGCAAGCATTAAATCCAATAAGGGATTCATTCATAACCTGCTATTTGTAAAAACAGCCTGATTAATTAACCGACTTCATTTTGGCTTTATAGATTGCATCCACAAGACCGTCTTTGGGAGCATCGCCACCAAGAGACCAGAACATAATCCCTCCGAGCCCTGTTTTTATAGCATATTCGGTTTTTAACCTTATTGACACAGTGTCCTCATAGGATACAAAAATACTGTCGGTGGCATTATACAGGAACGGAGCCTTGGCTACAGGATCCCAATAACGGACAAATCCATTTGCGTTTTCACGCTTTTCACGGATTGTTGAATAGCTGTTGCGCTCCCTCCATGCTCCACGGTTAAGCTGATAAAGTCCGTTGTTTTCAGGCGGAACACCGATCCATCCTTTCCCGTAGAACGCACCGCCAATCACGATCTGGGCCGGATTGACTCCCCTGTTCATGCAAAATGAGATGATCTTTTCAGCTGAGAAGGGCTTTGTCGAATCCCCAAGTTCGCGTATTTTGTCTGCAGCGGGTGTTCCTTCCAGATCCTTCATTTTTACCCAGCCCAGGTTTGTATGGTGAGCAGTATACGGATCATCTCCGCCTGCAAGATCGTACGACATGACATTCATGTATGTTATTGACGGCATTACCTTATCGAGATCAACATGGTTGAAGAATTCCTCCCATCCTGCAACAGCAAATGTCAGGACCTGGTCGGGACTTATTTTATTGAGAGATTCCCTTAGTTCCTGCATCAGCGCCGTGAAGTTCTCTTTGTCCTCCGGAATATATGGGTTTCCTATTCCTGGCATACCCGGATATTCCCAGTCTATATCCATACCATCCAGTTTATATTCCTGTATGAAACGGGACGCACTTTCTACGAATTTATTCCGTGTTTCCGGCGTTCTCGCCATTTCAGAGAATCCCCCAGAACCACCCCAGCCACCGCAGGCAACCATTACCTTAAGATTATGATGCTTTTTCTTTTGCGCAACAAGCGTTTTCAACATCATTCCGACCGAATCATTCTCAAATTTCATTTCATTGTCAATAACCTTCGTAAATGAGAAGATGATATGCGTCAGTTTATCCAGGGGAAGTGCTTCGGGATGAAAATCTCCCCTGTGAGGAAAATAATAGGCCATTATTTTTACCCCTTTATCAGGTGTTGGCGTGCTGCAGGAATAAATTGAGACTGCAGAAATTAAAAAAGCCAGAAAAAGATAGTTTTTCATTCGATTAAGTTAAAGTTATAAATAATTTGTAAAAATTATCATAAGTCGTCATAAGTATTAGTTTATCAGTCTTATATAATTAATAAACCGGTTTAATAAAAGATCCTGAAATTTCCTTCTGCAGGTCAGGATCCCTGACTAAGGATATGACTGCCACATATGGCCTTAATTTATCATCAATCAGCCTGGCGTCGGCGACCGGCTTATTCTCCCACCGGTTCATCAGGCTGTTCTCTTCAGGATTGGCCAGAGAAAAGGGTTTGAACTGCAATACTTCCTTTGCCTCCTTATTTTTGTATGAAAGGAAGGAAAAAACAGGCAAAGTCGAAAGAATCAGATGGCATTTCTTCATGATAAATCCAGAAGTGAGATCAGGTGATAAGATATTGTGGATGAAAAAATACAAAATATTCTTGGATTAGACAGAAATGGTGCCCGAATTCTCTCTGTCCTGATAAGTTAAAAAAAATTAAAATTAGGGCTCATGGTTCGGAACCCCTTAAAATTAATTCTTATATTTAGTACAGAATGAGTTAATGAAATCTGATAATTATTAAACCTGATCGATCATGAAAAGGCTACCGCTTCTTAACTGCATTCTTGCAGTACTGTTATTGCTCCCATGGGGGCATACACCTGTCAGGGGTCAGGGGAAACTGTCAATAAACGAACAGGGTTATTTCGAAATGCCAGGATTGGATGTAATAGTTTTTGATGACTATTACCCCATTGGACATCAGAGTGGCATTACTATAGTGCAGAATGGGCTTCGTGTTGCTGCCAATGGTGATATCCGCCTTGACGGATCAGCTGAGAAGGGGCCTAAAAAAGTAGACAGGTCTGCCGGAATAATCCAGGTACAGATGAGTTATCCTGACAAGGCATTCACGTATAGCATTCAGGTAAGGGCCGACGGTCATAAAATTCATGTTACAGCCGATCTTGCGCAGCCATTGCCCAAAGAACTGGTTGGGAAAGCATGGTTCCAGATGGAATTATTTCCTGCGGCACTCTTCGGAAAAAGCTGGAATATGGATAATCAGACAGGATTCTTCCCTACCGATTCATATGGGCCGCTAAAGGGGGATGAACTTGTACCATATGCAGAGGGTAAGGTACTTTCTGTAGCTCCTGAATCAGAAGCCCAGCGGATGACATTCAGATCACTCAGGGGAAATCTCCAGCTGGCCGATGGCAGGACAGACCGGAAGGCGGGGTGGTTTGTTGTCCGTACAGCTATACCGGCAGATCAGACAAAGGATGTTGTAGAATGGGAAGTTGACATAGTTCCCCTAAAAGATTTTTCTTATACTCCTGTGATCCACATAAGCCAGATTGGTTATCTTCCGGAAGAGCCCAAAAAAGCCGTTATTGAACTTGATAAACGAACAATGGTTTATGGCACTACGGATATTCTGAAGATCAATCCGGACGGCACCAGAACTAAAGTCTTTTCTGCCCCAGCAGTGGAATGGGGCAAATATCTCCGGTATAATTATGCAATATGTGATTTCAGTTCCCTGAAGGATTCCGGAGTATATGTAATACAATACGGTGATGTGAGCTCTAACCTGTTTAAGATAAGCAGCGATATATACGAAAGGTATGTCTGGCAGCCGTCACTCGAATATTTTCTTCCTGTTCAGATGTGCCATATGAGGGTTGAACAGGGTTCCAGGGTATGGCATAACTGGTGCCACCTGGACGATGCTGTTATGGCCCCGGTTAATCACATCCATTTCGATGGCTATACTCAGGGTCCGGAGACTTTTACGGAATTTAAATACCCTCAGCATGTTCCTGACCTGGACAGGGGAGGATGGCATGATGCCGGAGATTATGATCTTCGCATTGAGTCACAGTCAGTTACAACATGGAGGCTAGCTATGATGTACGAGCTTTTCAATATCGATCTTGATGCTACTACCGTGGATCAGGTGAAAAGGATCACTACTATTCACAGGCCCGACGGCGTGCCTGACGCCCTTGAACAGGTTGAGCATGGCGTGCTCACAATTCTGGGAGGATATAAAGGACTTGGAAGACTCTACAGGGGTATGATAAGTCCAACACGTAAGCAATACTCTCTGATGGGAGATGCAAGTTCCCAGACCGATAATCTGATATACAGCCGTGACCTTCCTGAAGGTGGCAGGACTGCATATCAATCATCCGAAATGGATGATAACTGGGTTTTTACTGAGGATAATGCCAGACATGAGTTTACAGGGGTGGCTGCACTGGCATCGGCTGCCAGGGTTCTTAAAGCCTGGCGCCCTGCACTGGCTGAAGAGTGTCTGAAGGCAGCAGAAGAATTATACTCTGTTTCAGCACAAAAACCTATGGTTGATGAAAGGATATCGGCTGCTGCAGAATTGTATAGAACAACAGGCAGCAGAAAATATCTGGATGCCATAACTTCGCAAAAGGATTATATTCTTTCTCATATGCCGGGTACTGCCTGGGCTATAGGGATGGTTTATAGAGACATTACGGACGCCAGATTCAGGCAGGTAATGGATGAGGCTGTTATAGATTTTGCATCAAGGCTGGATAAGGAAAATACCAGCACTCCTTTTGGCGTGCCATATAAACCCAATGTTTGGGGAGACGGATGGGTCATACAGACGCTGGGCGTTAGGCAATATTTTCTCGTGACAGGTTTCCCCGGCGTTTTTAAACCGGACAGGATATACAGTGCACTTCAGTTTGTTCTGGGTTGTCATCCGGGAAGCAATACTGCTTCGTTCGCATCCGGGGTTGGCGTAAAGTCGCTTACTGCAGCCTATGGAGTCAACAGGGCGGATCTTTCATATATACCCGGGGGTGTTGCTTCAGGAACGGCTATTATACGTCCAGACCTTCCGGAACTAAAGGAGAACTGGAGTTTCCTGTGGCAGCAGACGGAATATGTAATGGGCGGGGGAGCAACAAATTTCATGTTCCTCGTACTTGCAACCAATCAGTTACTGAATAGGAAAAGTGATTAACGAAAGCCGGAATAAATGAGAAAGAATATTTTTCTATTGTTGAATTTTCTCCTCATTTCTGCAGTATCACTTCATGCTCAGAAATCGTTACCTAACAGGAGCGTTGATATCCCTGTCGAAAATGATGAGGAGAATCTGAATGTCTTCCAGCAATGGATCAGATGGAATAATCCCGGCAGCCTTCTCATTAATTACCTTAATGGACAGGCATTTGACTATTATGCAAAGAGGGATAAGGAGATAGATCAGCTTAAGAGCGCAGATGACTGGAGACAACGTCAGAAGGATGTCAGGAGGAAGCTAATGGAATTCGTGGGGGTATTTCCCGAGAAGGGAGCACTTAATCCGGTTATTACGGGGATCATTAAAAGAGATGGCTACAGGATAGAAAAGATTGTATATGAATCATATCCTGGATTATATGTGACTGGCTGTCTGTATGTTCCGGAAAAGATTAAAAAAAGGGCACCTGCCATTCTCAATGTGATTGGACATAATCAGGAGTCGTTCAGGAATCCTTTATACCAGGTCTTGAATTACAACCTTGTAAAAAAAGGGATCATAGTATTCGCGATTGATCCGCCCGGCCAGGGAGAACATGTTCAGTATTATGATCCGGCGGTGAAATTCTCACTTGCAGGTTATTCCGTTCTCGAGCATTGTTATTTTGGAAATCAGTGTTTCCTTTCCGGTGTTTCATGTGCAAAATACTTCATCTGGGATGGAATCAGAGCCATTGATTACCTCATTTCAAGAAAGGATGTCGACCCTGAAAGGATAGGAGTAACGGGATTCTCCGGAGGAGGGACTATAACCTCATACCTGGGGGCCTATGACGACAGGGTGAAAGTGTCTGTACCATGCAGCTGGGCAACTGCCTCCAGAAGACAACTGGAGACCAAGGGAGGGCAGGACGCGGAAGCTGAATTTTATAAATCTGTTTCGGAAGGTATAACATTCGAAGATCTGCTGGAGGTCAGGGCTCCGAAACCTACCTTGCTGACTTTTGTGTCGCGCGACGAATATCTCTGCCTGCAGGGAGCAAGGGAAGCTTTCCTGGAGAGCAGAAAAGCTTTTAAATTATTAGGAAGGCCGGAAAATCTGGTATTGGTGGAGGATGATTCAAAACACTGGATGACTCCTAAGATAAGGACGGCAATCTATGCATTCTTCATGAAGCATTTTAATGTACAGGGTGATTCCTCTGAAGCAGAGGCTGAGATACTGACTCCGGAGGAACTGACAGTAACTTCAACAGGACAGATAGCTACCTCATTCGGGGGGAAAATGATATTTGACCTGAATAAGGAGGAGACCTCAATTCTCCTTGACAGGCTTGATAGTTCAAGAGCAGATATTGGTAATCATCTTTCATCGGTGAAGACAAGGGCCATCGGGCTCTCGGGTTATGAAGCTCCTGGTGATGACACCGAAGAACCTTTTATTAATGGCAGGTATCATAGGAACGGTTATACTGTCGCCAAATATGCAATCAGAGGAGAAGGTTATTATCCGGTCCCTTTCCTGCTCTTTGTACCTGATGATAATACAAGAAGTCATCCGGCGCTTATCTACCTTAATCCTGCAGGTAAGGCGGCAGATGCATTGCCCGGAGGGGAGATAGAAAAGCTTGTCAGGATGGGCTATATCATTGCCGCAACCGACGTGCTCGGGACAGGGGAAACGACAAATACTGCAGCGCGTGGGATTACAGACGGCTATACGGCACTTATGATCGGAAGAAGTGTTGTGGCAATACAGGCAGGAGATATTGTCAGAATAGCCAATTATCTAAAAAGGCGTACTGATACTGACCCTTCAAAGATAGGGGCCATTGGTATGGGTGAATTATGCATCCCTCTTCTGCATGCAGCGGCATTTGATCAGTCGATAAGGAATCTTGTTCTTAGGGATCCCCTCATATCATTCAGATCAGTTGTAATGAACAGAAGGTACAGGATAGGTCTGACACCCCGGGTAGGCGGAGACTATTGGCATCCGCATGAAATAGACTTTTCATGGGGTGTGGCAGGAGCTCTGCACGGCTTATGACCTGCCGGATCTGATGGGCTGCATTGCTCCAAGGAAACTCGTGCTTGAAGATATAAGGGACCAGACTCTTGAACCTGCGACTCCGGATGTTATACATATGGAACTTGGTTTCCCCGAAAAAGCATATGCATACAGGGGCGTCCCGGGAAATCTGAAAATTGTCTCAGAATCTGAGGATACTGGCTCACTTATCGAATGGAGCTTTAAATAGAACAGATAACCATCAACTCAACCGTCATGTCGCAGAAAATGAATCGCAGAAATTTTTTTGCAAATACTGCGCTTTCCTCAGCAGGACTTGTACTTGGCAGTGCATATTCAGGATGTTCACGGACAGGAGAAACACCTGTCACGGCTTTTGATATAATGTCGGAAATGCAAAAAGAATTTTGGGCTTCTGAAATATTCGGCAAAGATTATTGATATTTGATTAACCATCTGACAGACAGGTGTTATGGTCTGGGATCGTAAAACAATCAGGTTAAAAGGGCAAGATTATTCATCGGATAATTTATATTTTGTCACCTCCTGTGTTAAGAACAGCATTTGTTGTTTCGGTAATATAATTGATTGTGAGGGTCGCAGGACGGGTCGCAGGACGGGACGCGACCCGTCCGTACGACATGGTGATCGATGCGGACCAAATAATGTGGATGGCGATATCTGGACGGGTCGCGACCCGTCCGTACGAAATCCCGATCCATTCGTACGAAATATAATATGCGATTATTAAACAAATACATATCATGGTCAAAACAAATATTGATTATCATCCTGATTATGATTTCGATCCGGATTCAGGCACAAACAACGGTCACAACCGCAATGGGATCGGTGACAATCGGGAACAACATGGTTTCCCTGACTTTCGACCTGGTGAAGGGAGTATATTCGGTAAAAAATATTCCTGAGAATATTTCATTAATTTCAAATGCCTATTTTCAGGCGGAAGGTTTGTATTCCACTGATACTACCGGAATTTTTGAATGGTCAGCACAGGAAATCAATGACGTTTTCGGAAATGGAAAATCCCTCCGCATAAGAAAAAAATACGACAATTATTCAGATCCGGTTTGGACAGCAATATTATACGATGACAGGGATTTTGTAGTTTTCAGAATGGGAATAATCAACGATTCGGCATTGCCCTTTCGTCTTACGGCTTTTTACCCATTAAAAACAAAGGGAAGCTGCAGCGGAATGAATGTTCAGAAAAACTTTGCAGTACTGAACGGCAATTCGGGAGGCAATAAGACATATGTTTCTGCATCAGACAAAACCATTTGCTTCAATAATGTACTGGTACGTTTCGGAGAGTTGAGCGATCCAAAGATCATAGTTGCGGGCGGACTTACATATAATGAGTTTGAGAAGTACTGCAAGGTATTCAGGTACAGTGACAGTCTGGGACTTCAGCTCTTTAGCGAGGATCCGGTAGGAAAACTGATAGATCCGGGAACATCTTGGGAGGGGAATGAACTTTTCTATTTATGTATAAACAATCCCGATCCCTTTAAGGCATTGGAAAAGTACGGCCTTGCCGTCAGGGATGCCCAGCACGTAAAATTGAATTATTATGACTTTCCCACGGAATGCCTTTGGTATGCAAGTGTCTACGCCAAAGATCCTTTACGTCCTAAATTCAACGACTCAAAAGGTGCTGTCGATGAGATGGACAATGCTGTAAAAAGCGGTTTTACAAAATATACCAGGGTGGCAATAAGGCTGGTCCCGGATGCGTACGGACATAACAACCAGCAGGGCTGGTGGGATGATAAACACTGGGCAATGTGGGGAGATGCAGCCTCAACCGACAGCAATAATTACTGTTTCCCCTATCTGACAACAGAAAGCTGGAGCCGAAAGATCATTGAAAAAGGCGGAGTGCCTCTGACCTACTTTCAGTCTGGCCGCCGTTCCGAAGATTTTGTCAGGCAGTTTCCTCAGTACATGCTGTTCAATGATCCCTATAAAATGGCCACTGGACAGGCTGATATTATGAAGCATCTGAATTACGATCTTGGCGGGGAATCAGATGAAGGATACCTTAATCAATGGTGGGAAGAGGAGAATCTGGTCGGCTATGATTTTACTGATAAAGGCTTCACCGATCATATGAAAACTGTATACGCTAACCTTAAAAAGGCTGGAATAAAGGGCTTGATGTTCGACTATCCTGAAGCAACAGCGTGGGATTACGAGGGGGGATTTGATGACAAATATGCAACTACTGCTTTTGCATACCGGAACATGCTGAAACTGGCCCGGGATGGATTGGGAGAGGATTCATACATCGGTGAAAGGATGATTGGCAGGGGCTCGGATGTGTCTGTTGGGCTTACCGCTTCCCAGAGAGTATGGGGCGACAATGATCTCTTCATGCCGGAGATGGTTACACGATGTGGTTTGCGCTGGTATAAAAACAGGGTGATAGTCAACTATGACCTGGATGCAAAAGACCCCTTGAAAGCCAGGCCCCTGCTTAATAATGACGGGTTAAAAACTTTAATGACAATGTGCTATATTGTAAGTGCTCGTTTTCTTATGGCCCGGGGATTTTATCAGCTTTCAAAAGAGCAGCTTTATATAATGAGCCGTACTTTCCCCTATGATACCCTGCCACGGAGCTCGCGTCCGGTCGATGCCTTCACCAACGGATTTACCGTCCCACGGATCTTCGATTATGAGGTAAATTCTGACTGGCACCAACTGACCCTCTATAATCCCGTCATTGACAGCACAAACTATGATGCAGGCATTTTGGCGGTACAGCTTGGTACATCCCTCAACGAAGGAGGTCTCGGATTAGAACAGGATAAGGAGTATTTCATGTATGATTTCTGGAATGACAAATTCCTTGGCAGATATTATGGTAGCGATCTCCTGATTCAGGAATTACGGCCCGGAGAGACCAGGATGATAAGTATTCATGCTGTGGAAAAGCATCCGCAGTTCATCTCCACGAATCGTCATATCATGCAGGGGCTGGTTGATATGCCTGGTCTGCCGGTATGGAATGAAACCAGCAGGGTCCTTTCGGGAAAGTCGTCCGTAACAGGAGGTGAGGAGTATAAAGCTGTAATTGCCCTGAATGGATATAAGCCCGCCAAATGTTCAGCCAGGAGAGCAAGTGCAAAAATAACTCTGGCAGACAAGGGGAAAAATCTTTTGATATTGTCTCTCAAATCCGATAAAAACTCCGAGGTGGAATGGCAAATAAATTTCAACAAATAATTTGATATGGAAAGACTTACACGGCTTTTCAATGTCAATTTCCGTTACCCTTCTGGCATTTGATGATAAAGAGATTGTGAACAACTCGAAAATTGCAGTTATTGCAGATTTGGTAATTTCCGGGCTATTGGGATATGGATGGTTAAAGAAGACTATTAAAGACGGATAGATTTATTTTGAGCATTTTGAAATAATTTCAGATACTCCATTATCATTATTTTTTTATTATCTTTCAATTGCCTATTCCTGTCGGGAACGAAGTTGCCTGACCCATAATAATATCTAATATAGTTGACATTGCAGTTTATTGACAGTGTAAAATATAATTAAACCATCCTATGAAAAAGTATTCATCCTACCTCTTTACCCTGCTGAGGATCCTTATCGGCTGGCATTTCCTGTATGAAGGCATCTCAAAGCTGGTAACTCCCGGCTGGACTGCTAAGTATTACCTGTTGGGATCTAAATGGATCTTTGCCGGAATATTTCATTGGATGGCATCATCGGCGGGTGTCATAAAAGTTATCGATTTCCTTAATGTCTGGGGTCTGATACTGATTGGATTATCTTTATTTGCAGGATTACTTGTCAGATGGTCCTCTATTGCGGGCGCAGTCTTACTTTTTTTCTATTTTGCCGCATATCCCCCAATATCAGGATTTACATTCGGTGCTGTTACGGAAGGTAATTATCAATGGGTTGACAAGAACCTCATAGAGCTGGTTATGCTTGTTATTTTTTCAACATTTCCGGCAGGCTTTCTTTTTGGAGCCGACAGGTGGATCAAACGATGGAAGGAGGAAAAACCCAATGCTCCAATACCAGGTGAACAGGGTAGCAGCGATTATTCTGATAAAAGGCGGGAAGTATTGCGTGATCTTATAAGTGTGCCATTCCTGGGTGCATTTGCCTATGTCCTCTATAAAAAGACAAAATGGGACAGCTTTGAGAAGAAATATCTTATGGATAAAACTGATGCAATCTCCTCAGCTACTCTCAAGACGTTTCAGTTCACATCCCTGAGCGATCTTTCTGGAACCGTGCCCAAGGGGAAGATCGGTGATTTTGAACTCAGCAAGCTTGTTATGGGAGGTAACCTGATAGGAGGATGGGCCCATGCCCGTGATCTGCTCTATGTCGATAAGCTTGTCAGGATGTATCATAATGATGAGAAGGTCATGATGACCCTCCAGCTTGCCGAAAGGTGCGGCATTAATGCAATCATTTCCAATCCTGCCCAATTGCGTGTAATAAATAAGTACAAGCACGAGACCGGAGGAAATATAAAGTTTATTTCCGACTGTGGTGTTGGCAATAATTTCATTGAGGGGATTGAGGCATCCATAAAAGGCGGAGCAGACGTTTGTTACAGTCATGGAGGGAAGACTGATTTCGCTATTTATAATAATACTCCTGGTTTTTATGATGAGTTAAGGAAAGGACTTGACCTGATACGCAGCTATGGAAAACCGGCAGGTATAGGCGCTCACCGGGTGGAAAGCATAAGAGCCATTGTTGAACAGGGAATCAAACCTGATTTCTGGGTTAAAACCCTTCATTCACATGATTACTGGTCAAAACAGGTAGATCTGGAAAATAAGGATGTACCTGAGCCTGGCTGGAAAGACAATAATTTTTGTCATAAGCCGGAGGAGACTATAGCATATATGGCCACTCTGGAAGAGCCATGGATTGCCTTCAAAACACTGGCAGCCGGAGCCCTTAAGCCGGAGCATGGTTTCAAATACGCTTTTGATAACGGGGCAGATTTTATTTGTGTGGGTATGTACGATTTTCAGATTGTTGAGGATGTTAACATAGCGCTGAATGTACTTGAAAAAGTGAACCGCACAAGAGCCTGGTACGGATAAGAGCATTGATAATGTCCCGGATAATGTACCCCGGGAATCCGGGTTAGAAAAGAAGGCTTGCACTGGAACCATTTGAAACAAGAATCCTGGAGGCAATATCTGAATAATTAAACTTTAGATTAACATATGATCTGATTCTTTCCGGATTTTAAGCTCTCTGTTCATTGTTAAATTTAGTAATTTTGAATGGAGGAAGATACTATATTTAGATCATGATAAATATGAAAAAGGTCATAACCCTTTCAGGCATCATTATCCTGTCTTTCTTGCTCGTACTATTGTTAACCCAGGGAAGTAAAAATGATCAAACGGAAAAGCTGCCGAGAAGCGGAGGAAGGAGCGGGACAGCCATTATCATGACCGGAGCGGCAGCCCGGATCCCTCAGGAAGCCGCGTTGCTCGAACGCCTTTATAACCAGGGTCTTCTGGAAGACGTGGTATTTATCTCAGGCGTAAGTTCCGGAGCACTGAACTCAGTGGTTCTCAACGGGATTCTTTCAGGAAAGATGACCTGGGCAGAATATAAAAAGATCTTGTTCAATATTAAAAACAGTGATGTATACACACAGTCCAATAAAAAGATCCCCGTTAATACCGAACCGTTGAGGAGATTCATTACAAGTGTGGTGGAGGGAAAGATGGGATATGTCAGTATTGGTGATTTGCCATATATGACTGAAATCTCATTTACCCATGTGAAGGATCTGGATCTTAAAAAGCAGGTTTACCGCATGTGCAGCAGGAAGATTAATTCAGAAACTGATACATCCCTGAGTCTTGTTGATATCCTTATGGCATCAACCTCATTTCCGATTGCCTTCCCTCCTGTGAGAATAAGAAATGTAACTACTATACCTGATGTTGAGTACATTGACGGAGGCGTGGGAGATGATCATGTACCTTTCCAGGCACTTCTTGATTTTGAAAAATTCAGGGGAAACGGGGTAGCGAAAGTATATATTATTAGCAGGAAAAGTGACAGCATTCCTGAAGTGAGCGAAGAACTGAGAGTACTGGGGATTGATGATAGAGGAAGATTTGACAGATTGGGTGTATCACTCGATAATATACTCAAAAAAGGGATGATAAAAAGGCTTAAGGCATTTGCCAAAGAGGCACCGGAACTTGTACCCAGAAGTTTTGTATTTGTACCTGATTTTGAAGCTGATTTCCTGATGTTCAGCTTTTCCAACCTTAAGGAACAATACGATCTTACACTTGATTGGGCAGGGAAACATGACCCGGTACCACTGGCCGATTATCTGTTGTCATACACTCTGAAGAAGTAAAATCATACGGTACGCAAACGAAGCAGCCAGTCATGCCTATCCCTCAATCTTATTGAACTTATTCTTTACTAAACGGTTATTTCATTTGTGAGAGAATATTCGGGAAATTATATTTTAGTTTATATTTTAAAATTGTGAAGATATTAATTATTGAGGATGACAAAGCTCTGCGTATGTCCATCAATGATTATCTGCGAATGGAGGGACATATATGTGAGATTGCGCAGAATTACAGTCAGGGCTCATTGAAATCTGCCGACAACAGGTATGATTGCATTATTCTTGATATAGGTTTGCCTGACGGGAACGGGCTGGATATAATTAGAGAGCTTAAGGCAAACAGGATATCTGACGGCATAATAATACTTTCCGCAAAAAGTTCCCTTGACGATAAACTTCTCGGCCTGCATGTCGGAGCTGACGACTATCTTACCAAACCATTTCACTTTGCAGAACTTAGTGCCCGTATCAATTCAATATACAGGCGGAATAACTTATCGGGACAGAACGAGGTAAATTTTAATGAAATAAAAATAAATACCTCTGATAATCAAGTGTTTGTGAATGGCAGCCTCCTGACTCTTACACGAAAGGAGTATGATCTGCTCTTATTCTTTGTAACAAACAATAACAGAATAATAACAAAAGAATCGATTGTTGAGCATCTCTGGGGCGATGAAGTTGTCCTTACAGATTCTTTTGATTTTGTTTATACTCATGTAAAAAATCTGCGAAAAAAGATTGTGGGAGCGGGCAGCAGGAATTATATAAAGTGTATCTACGGGTTCGGATATAAATTTCTGGATGCATGAAATTAATTACGAAGAGCTCATACTATTTCTTGCTTTTTTCTACCCTTGCTATGATTGGAGGAGGCATGTTTCTCTATTTTGCTATAAGGAAAGATATTTATACACAGGTAGATGTAAGTCTTCTTATGGAAAAGGGTATAATAGAAGATCAGTTGGAACAGGATGAGACAATTCCTGATTTTTCAGACAGGTTCGGTCATAGAATAGAGGTCAGGTTCCTGGATCCGGCCAGGCCTGAAACAGAGATAATTAAAGATACAATCATTCATGATAACAAATCAGGAGATGATCTGCCATACAGATATATTTATTACGTGGGTACTACAATGAATAACAGAGTATATTCAATAAAAATTCTTCAGTCAGTAAAGGAAAAAATTCATTTGCTTGAATCAATCGGCCTTTACACATTCTGCTTGTTTTTAGTTCTGTTGCTGATATCACTCTTATTAAATTATTTGATTTCAAAGAGGTTATGGAGGCCATTCTACAAGTCTGTAGAAAAAGCTGGCAGTTTTAATATCCTTGACGACAAACCACTTGAACTTCCAAAAACCGATATCCTTGAATTTCAGCAGCTTAATATGGTATTTAATCATATGACCAAAAAGATGAGGAGCGATTATCTTAATCTGAAGGAATATAATGAAAATGCGGCCCATGAGATTCGGACTCCATTGGCTGTAATAAGGTCGAAAACTGAGTTGCTGATGCAAACTAAAAATCTCAGGAAAAGCAGCCTGAACCTTATCAAGTCAATTAACGAAGCTACCAACAGGCTCTTTAAGCTAAACCAGGGTCTTCTTATTATTTCCAAAATTGAAAATCAGCATTACAGCGAGATAAAAAAGATTTCACTGAGAGATGTACTTACGTCATGTCTTGACAATTTCAAAGAGGTGATGCAGCTCCGGAAAATAAGAGTTGAATTTGATGCTTCATCCCCCGGATTTGTTCGCATGAATGAGGTCCTTGCAGAAATTCTTATTTCCAATCTCATAAGCAATTCAGTAAGATATAATTTAGATAATGGCTCTATAAGATGCAGTATTGACGATCATAACCTGGTTATCTCCAATACAGGACTGCCCTTAAATACAGATCCGGAACAATTATTCAGGCGTTTCAGCAAGGGGAGCAATAATCAGCAATCAATAGGGCTTGGATTATCAATTGTAAGAAAAATTACAGATAATTACAATATGGTGATCAGTTATACATATAACGATCATATCCATGAGGTGACGCTTTTATACAAACAATAGCCGGATTCCCGGGGAAGGCACTACCCTCCAATCTTAATTTTTTGTTAAATATTTCCATCTTCAGATTCTCTTCAGAATTGCCTTCTACTTTTGGACTATTAAACCAAAATAGATCAAAAGTTATGAAAAAGTTATCATTAATAATGGCAGGTATGATGGTAGTTCTTGCATTAAATGCACAGAGCACCAAGATGACAGTGAAAAAGGAAGATCTTCCTAAAGCAATTACCGAGCATATTTCCCAAAACTACTCGGGGTATATGATAAAGGGAGCTACCAAGGTGACAGAGGATAAGATGATTACCTATGATGTTATGATCCATAAAGGAAGTTCAATGGAAACGCTGGTATTTGATAAGGATGGCAAGTTTCTCAGGACTATGAAGCCTGAGCCAACTGCATCAATGTCAAATACATCTATGAAACGACATGAAAAGAGTTCCCCGAATAAAAAATAATGCACTTTAGATTTACAATTCTTTGCGGCGCTCCTAAGCGCCGTAAAGAATTTAAACAACTAGTTTAACAATAAATTCAATAATTATGAAAAGGTCATTAATAGAATTATTAATAGTAGTGATGGCATTGTTGGGATTAACATTGCCGGTCATTGCACAGGATGTTACAGAAGAAGATCCTGTGGAATCTCTTGAATTAAAAAAGGGAGACATCCCTTCTCCGGTTCAGAAAGCCGCTGAAAAGTTATTTGAGGGAGATACTCAGATTGCATGGGGCTCATTCCCGTATGAATTAAAAAATTATGGATGGTATGTCAATCCTGATTATAAAGGACCTGTTGACTACTATGAAATCAAGTTTAAAGCTAAAGACGGATCCAATGTCTTTGCTGTCTTTGAATCCACAGGTAAGCTTATTAGATGTAAGATCATCAACAAGGATGCTCCGGTTCCGCAGAATATAGTGGCAGCACTTGAAAATGGCGAATATAAAGGATGGAAAATAGTAGGTGATGTAATGTTGATTAAAAGTAACCGGAAGAATATAGATGAGCATTATGCTGTAAAAGTTGAAAAGGGGGGAAAAGAGAAAACTCTTTTTTTCGCTCCTGAAGGGAAATTATTGTCTGCAAAGTGAAGTTATAGTAAGAGCATCTGTTTCTATAAAACGGACTATCGGTCAAAATCGACCGGCAGTCCTTTTTTTTGCACTTAACTTTTATGCCGCAAGGAGGAAAATCAATGATTTTTTCCCTCAGGATTGCGGAAATAAGTATCTTTAATGATTGCGTTGCATGGCTTTCATGTTAATCTGACTTTTAACCCTGGAAGTGCAACCTGGCGATTAACGTCATTAAATATGCTTTATAAAATATTATTATGAGAAAGAGTACCTGTTCCCTTATCTTCACGCTGCTTTTTATTATGTTCGTCAGCTGCAGAAACGAATCCCCGGTCAGAACTACCATCAGCCTGAATGGGATCTGGCAGGTAGCAGATGGAGGAACTGACAAGGTTCCTTCCCGATTCGACCGCACTATCCCTGTCCCGGGTCTTGTAACCCTTGCCAGTCCGGCATTTACAGATCCGGCACCAGTTGTGCCCGACAGGGCCTCTGTAAACAATAACCCGCAATTGTTCTTCCACCAGAAGGATAGTCTTCGCGATGCCTACTGGTATCGCCGCACTTTCACAATATCAGGAAATGTACCCGATATTGCGCTTTTGAAAGTAGGGAAAGCAATGTTCGGAACAAAGGTGTTTCTCAACGGAACGTTTATCGGAGAACACCTGCCTTGTTTTACTCCCGGCTACTTTGATCTGAAAAAAACCGTTCATCAGGGAGAAAATGAGTTAGTGATTGCAATAGGAGCCAGCAGGAGTTCTTTACCAGCCAATATGCCTGATGGATTTGATTATGAGAAAGTAAGATATATATCCGGAATATTTGATAATGTTGATTTGATGCTGAGCGGAACACCTTATATTCAAAATGTACAGATTGCCCCGGATATTGAGAATAAGAGAGTCAGGATACAGGCGAAAATTTTAAGTGGTGATAAAGTTACCTCTTCAAGAGTATCTTTCGTTATAAGGGAAGCCGCATCTGGTATTATTTCCGGAAAATTTACAACCGGCAAGCTTGATTTCGGAGCAGGAGGTGAAAATACCATCGATATTAAGATCCCCATTGAGAACTGCAGCTTTTGGTCACCGGAAAACCCCTTTCTGTATTCCCTTGAAGTGAATACAAATGCAGATTCATATAAGACCAGGTTTGGAATGCGTGAGTTCCATTTTGATCCTGTCACTCATCAGGCAGTACTGAATGGCAAACCATATTTTCTGAGAGGTACAAATATTACTATGTATCGTTTTTTTGAGGATCCCTTATGTGACAGTCTGCCATGGAATTATGACTGGGTACGCAAAATGCATAAGAAATTCAAGACTGACATGTACTGGAATTCTTTCAGGAACTGTATAGGGTTTCCGCCTGAAGAGTGGTATAATATTGCTGATGAGGAGGGATTTATGATCCAGGACGAATTTCCGGTCTGGTATGGAGCCCCGTCATGGAATAAATGGGTAAAGAAGATTGACAGCGGCGAGCTGGCAACTGAATTCAGGGAGTGGATGGAGGAACGGTGGAATCATCCTTCAGTAATAATATGGGACGCAGACAATGAAACCCTGTTGACAGAACCGTCAATTGACTCTGCAATAGCGAGGGTAAGATCATTGGATCTCTCAAACAGGAGCTGGGATAACAGCTATAGCTCCTACCGTGAACCCGGTGATATCTTTGAGTCTCACCCTTATCATTTTTCCAATCCTGATTTCAAGTTCAGGGATCTTGCAAATGCAGATATTATTCCTGAAGGAAATGCATTGAAAAATCCGGGTACTAATCCGGTCATTATAAATGAATATGGATGGTTATGGCTCAACCGTGACGGGAGCCCGACAACACTGACAAAAAAGCTTTATGAAAATCTCCTGGGAAAAGGTTCAACAGCTGAAGAACGATGGGAGACGTATGCCAAATATACTGCAGCCGAAACCGAATTCTGGCGCTGCCACAGGAAAGCAGCGGGTGTTCTTCATTTCACTGCATTGGGCTATTCAAGACCTGACGGACAAACATGCGATAACTGGATAGACCTTGCGAATCTTACATGGGAGCCGGCGTTTTATAAATATATGCATGATGCCTTCTCACCGATCGGGCTGATGATAGATTTCTGGGATGATCACATCCGGAAAGGAACTGATACCAATATTCCTGTTATTGTCATCAATGACCTTGAAAATGAGTGGAAAGGTACGGTCAGGTTTCAGATACTCATAAATGATAAAGTAGTCAGCGAAAAAACTCATGAAATCACAATTGGTCCATATGGGCAGAATAAATGCTCATTCACAGCAGGAGAGGATCTTACGGAAGGTAATTATACAATTGAAGTTTCACTTATAAATACTCCATTTGGGACTGTCAGAAGCAGCCGTAATTTTAAGATCTGAAATGTTGGGTTTAAAATCTTACCAAACCAAATTATCAGACTTATGAAAAGGATATTCATTGCTTTTATCATGATGGTTCTTACCAGTTTTGCAGGCCATTCTCAGGATGGCAGGCTAAGGATTTATAGTTATCCAATGAATCCCAGGCAACATCCGGATGACCCGTGCCGAGGGGTCAAACCTCCGGACAACACCACTTTTGTCAACCAGATTCAGTTTATGTCGCTTTGCTCCCTCGATGGAGACTATAAAAAATCGATTGACCTTTATTCTGTTAAATATGGGCTTGGAAATATCATATGGCCATCTTATCCTATCCTCTTTCGTAAAGATCTTCCGGAGGTTGTGGCTGAGCTTAAGAAAAGAGACCTTTATCTGTTTGATATCTGGGGCTTCGTTCCAGGGTCTGGTCCGGGAGGTTACTGGCAGCAATTTGAAGTACCCGATCACATTCTTGAATTATTTGAAAATGAACTTGGGGATCACTGGCTGGGAATGGACAACGGCGAACAGGACGGAAGGTATGTAGGAGGCTTTGCTGACCAGATGTATCCGGCCGGGGGGAACAGGCAGGAGCAATACCTTAATTTTCAAAATCACTTTCAGGGTCTGACAGAGAGTTTGGGCAATAAAATGACAACCCTTGTTTCACTGAACTTCGGCCATTATTTTCTTAAAGAGGGTGTTTATACAATGATTGGGGCAGAGACGGCTCAGGGCCTGCCTAATACTCAGATTTATTACTCCTTTATCAGGGGTGCAGGAAGTAGTATGGTGTTCCCTGGTTCGGCAATGCATCAGTATGGAACAGATGGAGCTGGAAAAACTATTCAGGAGTCTCCGATTATAATGGAGGCGACACAACAGGAACAAGCCTGAGCCTTCTTAAAAGACTTATGTAGAGCCATATAATGTATAATTGTTCAGAAAGGAAAGCGAGAGGATTTATGCCGGAGAGAGTAAAAGCCTATCCAGGGAAGAATACAGGAAAAAGTATAGCAGGAGGAGATATCCGGATCTTCAGGGTCAAATTTGGAGAAAACAATATTGATGAAATGCCTTCCATTATCCCGGATCCGAACCCGCTGAGGAGAGGTCTTGCCCTGACTAATATAATCTCATTAAAAAGGGAAATCCTTATGAGGCCGACGTTTTTTCAACATTTTGACAGGGTAAGTATCGACGAAGAATTAATAAAAGTCAAATAAAGACATGCAATTACAAAACTCTTTTAAGAAATCAAAAAGCAGTATAAATGATTAAAAGTCATGTAAAATTTCTGGCTGTAGTATTGTTGATTTTCAATATATCATGCAATCATGAAAAAATAACCTTTGAAACGGAATATTTGAAAGTAGGGATTAGTGGCAGAGGTTATGTCACAAGTATTTTTGACAGGACAGGATCAGTTGAATACCAGCCTGCAGGAGAATCAGCTCCGTTACTGACGCTCTACAGGGAACCGGAATACATTAATCCGGTCTCAGCAGAATATCACCCGGATGAGAAAAAAATTATGCTGAGATATTCCAATGGTTCAGAGGCTGTTATTGAAATCGAAAATAAGGGAGGGTACCTGAGGTTCGGATTGATCTCACTCGAACCCCGAAATGGCATTGAAGCTGTTGTCTGGGGCCCATATCGAACCACAATTGATGAAAAGATAGGAGAAACGATCTGTGTGGTTCGCAATAAAAATTTTGCTTTTGGGCTGCAGGCACTGAGTTTAAACACCATAGAGGGGCTCCCTGATGGCGATGACAACTGTGGTGGCGGCGGTGTTATTGAACCTCTTCCCGGACAGGTACTGCCTGATTCTCTTAAGGATAAGATCGGACAAAAGGTCGATGTAAATGTCAATCTTACTGGTGACATGCCTGAATATATCAGGTTATACAGGGGCAGTGCGGCCGTTAAAAGACCTTATGGCAGCGAATTGCATCTCTTTTCCAGGGATCGCCGGACCCCAAGGGTTATTAAAAACTGGCTTGGGAACAAAGACTATACTCAGTATGCGGAACCAATCGATATTGATCTTAAAGGAAGTGCGGTTGCCATATTCGGTTGTCCGGAACCAATGACCCTGGATATTATTGAAAAGATAGAACTTGGTGAAGGACTTCCCCATCCCATGCTGGACGGAATCTGGATTAAAAGGTCTGCAATTCCGGGAGAGGCTTATCTTCTGAATGAAGGGGATCCTGTGAAAAGTATCAAATATGCAACAGAATGCGGGTTTAAATTGATCCATATTGGTGATATCTTCCGAACCTGGGGTCATTTTAATTATTCACGAAAGAGGTTTCCCGGTGGTTTGCCGGAAATCAGGAGTGCAGTTGAAACAGCCCGGAAAGCCGGACTCTCACTGGGAGTACATACCCTGACAATGTTCACAGGTAAGGATGATGCTTATGTTACGCCTGTTCCGTCAGACAGTCTCTGCAAAACGGGAAGTAGTACTCTTGCCAGAGATGCCGGTCCCGGTGATGATATCATCTATATCCATGATCCTGTATATTTTAAGTATGAGGGGAATACTCATACCACAAAAATCGGAAAGGAGCTGGTGAACTACCGCAAAGTATCCGAGGATGCTCCATGGAGGCTTATCGATTGTCAGAGAGGTCAGTATGGTACAAGACCTGTTTCACATAAGGCAGGTGACATAATAGACAAACTTACAAATGACAGCTACAGTGGATTTTATCCAGACATCCATCTTCAGGATATTTATGCCAAAAGACTGGCTGAGGTTTGCAATGAAACAGGAGTCGACCTTATGGACTTTGATGGATTCGGAGGAGAATCTCCGACCGGACATGGCACATACGGAGCTGCCCGCTTTGCAGATGCCTGGTATAAGAATATTGACAGATACAGGCTGGTATGTGGTGCTGGTACCTTTCACTATTACTGGCACATCTATGCTTTCATGAACTGGGGCGAACCATGGTATAATTCCTTACGTGAGAGCCAGGTCAATTACCGGATTGAAAATCAGCGATATTTTGACAGGAACCTGATGCCGGGAATGCTTGGGTGGTTCACGTTAAATCCTGAATACCGCCCTGAGGAAGTGGAATGGATACAGGCGAGGAGCGCTGCCTTTAATGCAGGTTACCTTCTCAGGATTGACGAAAATATTGAAAAGAACGGGTACAGGGATCAATTATTTGAGGAAATCAGGGAATGGCAAAAGGCAAGAAAATCACATGCCTTTAGTGAAGAACAAAAAGACAGGATGAAGGATCCAAAGAACGAGTTTCATCTTGAGAAGACAGGTAATGACAGCTGGAACCTTTATCCTGTGAAACTGACTCAAGGATTCGAACATAAATACAGGGATGTGCAGACAGGAGAACCTGTCTCATCCAGTTTCATTGTTAATAATCCCTATGAGGAACAGCCACTGCAATTTTATATATCTGCTGCCTCCACTGAAAATGATCCGTCATCAACGGTGACACATATTCAGTTCAAAATCAATAATTACCGGACACTGGATATGAATGTGTCTCTAAGATCCGGCGACCGGATTATCTGTGACGGAAATAAAGTTTACCTGTGCGATAAAACATGGAACAAGATCATGGTGATCAGTGACGATAAAATTCCTATGCTCGGAAACGGAAATGCCGGGATTGTAGTAACAAGCGAATTCACAGGAGCCAGCTCTCCAAAACTCTCAATTGAATTCAAAACTGTTGGCAAACCCGAAAGGGTCAAAGGAACTTGATTAAATTTTACATTATCAGTTATAATATTATGAAAACTGCACTTTCTCTTCTAATTACCTTTTACCTGTTTTCCGGGCTTTTCTGCTCATCATCAAAAAGTGGAGAAGGCCAAACTTCACAGTCAGATATCCCGCAGAGTTGTCCGTTTGCGCAATCTGACGATTTTTCAGGATTAATGCCTGGCCCGGGGTTTAAGAATTATGTTCAGGAAAAGATTACAGCTGATACCTGGTATCCGACATGGGCAACAGACGGCAATTTATATTCACCATGGACGGATGGTAAAGTTTGTGATCTTCAGTCAAATTCTGCAGGAGCTGATGCCACTACAGGCATTGCAACCTTAACAGGAGATGACCCAATGAACCTGGTAATTCTTAATGAAGCTGTTTATAAATCAGATCCTTATCCTTACGAGAGCAGATACCCTTGTGGCTCACTGGTATACGACGGAATTTGGTATTATGGGACCTACTGCCTTTATGGAGGTCAGGTCATCAAAAAAGGGAATATAACTTACAACTGGCCATGGATGGGCCCATTTGTTGGTTTTCGATGGTCAACTGATTTTGGCAGGACATGGACACAAACGCCCTGCACTCCTGAAAACCCATTGTTTAAAGAGAAGACCCGGGAAGGAGAACCTGTCAAAATAGGTGCACCCCATTTTGTTGACTTTGGAAAGAATTCTGAATATTCACCTGACGGAAAAGCATATCTTGTAGGCCATGGAGCGAGCAGATCACAGGGGAGGCGCTTTGGTTACGACAGTTGGATAACAGGTGATGAAATCTATATTGCCCGTGTAACTCCCTTAGTTGAAAATATGAATGATGCTTCAAAATATGAATTCTGGAACGGACAGACATGGACAAATGATTTCAGCCAGATACATCCAGTTGCTTCATGGACAGATAATATGGGTTGTGTTACTATGACCTTCAATGCCCCTCTGAAACGTTACATGATGTGTGTTACCGACGGAGGTACAACCGGTGGCTATTTTAATACTTATATTCTTGAATCAAAGGAAATAACAGGCCCATGGAAAATGGTCCGGTATTTTAAACACTTTGGAGAGCAGGCATATTTTGTAAATATTCCGTCAAAATTCATAAGCCACGATGGCTATGATTTTTGGCTCTGCTATTCTGCAAATTTTGCCAGTGACTGGGATGGACATAAAATACAATCATTGCCTGAAGGGAGCTGTTATAGTTTATGTCTGCAGGAAGTCAGACTGATTGCTAAAACCCGGTAGAAATACTTTAATTACTAAACTGTTCACACTTAACATGACGGCATTATTATGTATAAGTAAGCCTGCACCAGGCCGGACTGCTGTTAAAATCCCGAGAAAATACAACGTTGCAGATAATTTTTTCCGGAAATATCTTTATCTTGGAATTTATCCAATGGCTCTGTTACCGGGAAGCTACTATTCTGGACATACTGATGAATGGACTGATAAACAGTATCTTGACTTTGAGTCACGGCTTTTCCTGTGAGGGGGAAGAAATGTGTAATGGAACCGTATGGATTCGTGATCTTTAATAACAGAGGTGAAATTTATCAGGGACTGTACAATGGTGAAAACAGGGAACAATAACCAGACTAAATCTCTTCATAATGAAAAATAATATGATAGGTTTTGTTATTTTACTGACATTTATTTCATTGTCAGTGAATGCCAGGGAGTACCATATTGCGGTCAATGGCAATGATAATAATGATGGCTCGGTTTCAAGTCCTTTTAAAACCATAAATTTTGCTGCACAGGTTGCTCAGCCCGGAGATATTATAACCGTTCATGCCGGAACATACCGTGAATGGATCAATCCTGCACGCGGAGGTGCAAGCAATGTGCAACGAATCGTTTACCAGGCAGCTCCGGGCGAGGAGGTATTTATAAAGGGGTCTGAGTTGATTTCAGGCTGGAAGAAAGAGAAGGATGGCGTGTGGAAGGTTGTTATACCCAATACTTTTTTTGGCAACTACAATCCATACCTGGACTCAATTAACGGTGACTGGTTTGGAAATAAGGGCAGGATTCATCACACTGGCGAGGTCTTTCTGAACGGCAAATCACTTTATGAGAAGGAGACAATTGAAAAAGTATATGATCCCCAGCCCTTCGCAGGGACCAGG
Source organism: uncultured Bacteroidales bacterium (assembly GCA_963789465.1). Taxonomy (GTDB): domain Bacteria; phylum Bacteroidota; class Bacteroidia; order Bacteroidales; family VadinHA17; genus LD21. Next base: position 214,473 of record CAWBLL010000003.1, on the reverse strand, counting down.
GACAAGGAAGGATCGACCTATACATGGTATTGTGAGAGTGATAATCAAAACACGACAATATGGGCTAACTTTCATAAATTCAACCCAAACAGGGAAATTGTGGAGATTAGTGCCAGGAGAACAGTTTTTTATCCTGATAAACCCGGGTTGAATTACATTACCATAAGAGGTTTTCATATCAGTCAGGCAGCCACTCAGTGGGCGGCCCCGACTGCAGAACAGATTGGAATGATTTCAACCAACTGGAATAAATGCTGGATAATTGAAAACAATGTAATAAGCGATTCCAAATGTTCGGGTATAACGCTTGGGAAGGAGAGGGGCACCGGCCATAATGTGTGGCTGGCTGATCAGAGTATTGACGGTTCCCTGCATTATATAGAAGTAACTTTCAGGACATTAAGAAATGGCTGGAGCAAAGCGAATATTGGATCGCATATAGTGCGGAACAATGAAATTTTCAATTGTGAGCAGACAGGGATGTGCGGAAGCATGGGAGCAGCATTCAGTATTATTGAAAATAACCATATCTATAACATATGGACAAAAAGGCAGTTCGATGGTGCTGAAATTGCCGGGATTAAGTTCCATGCTGCCATTGATACCAGAATAGAAAGGAACAGGATCCATGATGTAGGCAGAGGTATCTGGCTCGACTGGATGGCACAGGGAACGCGGGTAACAGGAAACCTGTTGTACAATAATGATCTGGAAGATCTGTTCATGGAAGTTGACCATGGCCCCACGCTTGTTGATAACAACCTTCTGCTTTCTGAAGTCGGAATAACTACACAATCTGAGGGTGGTGCAATCATTCATAATCTGATTGCCGGTCAGATTGCAATGTGGCCGGAACCAAACAGGTATACTCCCTATCACCTTCCGCATTCGACTGAGGTGGCGGGACTCTCAACAATTCTTTCAGGCGATTACAGGTGCCTGAACAATATATTCCTTGGACTTGGTCCTGATGAAAATAAAAGAGATGCAAGGTACCATTATGGTCTTGCTGGCTTCAGCAGTGCCGTATGGCCCGTATCGATAAACGGTAATGTCTATTATAACAAGGCTGAACCTTTTGCAGGAGAAACAAGCTATTACAGGAATCCTGACTTCAAGCCGGAGATGAAGATCATAACCGAGGGTAACAATGTATACCTCAGTCTATCTATGGATAATAAGGGGAATTATGTAAAAACAGATCTTGTTACCACCGCCTTGCTGGGCAAAGCAAAAATGCCCGGGGAATCCTTCGAAAATGCTGATGGTACACCAATCACATTCGATACTGATTACCTTGGAGTTAAGCGTTCAGAATCAAATCCTGCTCCGGGTCCTTTTGAAAATTCCGGAAAGGGTCTGGAAAAGATCAAAGTCTGGTAAAAATATTTCGATTCATAAAAAAATAAGTAAATGAAGAATACTGGTTTTATCCTGTTGTTCAGCTTTTTAGTTGTGACCCTGTATGCTCAGACCAGAAAGAAAGTTGAGATAGCTTTTCCTTCGGATATGGAGTGCCTCCCGCAGCCCTACTATTTATACAGGTCTGATGGGCAGGCAGGCAGAGCAGTAATACTTAAATTAAAAGGACCAAAGCTTTATGGAAAAGCCGAGGTTCGATCGGAGGTAAAGGGGAAAAAGGAGGTAACTGAGATACCTGCTGCGGATACAGCATATTCTTACTGTACAGTACTGCTTCCTCCTGGTATTGGAATGAAGGAGGAAGTACAGGCTACAATTACTTTGAGCCAGGGGTTCAGTAAGCTGAAAAAGACTATAACCATACCGCCAATGAGGCAGTGGACGGTCTACATCTATTCTCATTCTCATGTCGATATAGGCTACACGAATACTCAGGCTAACGTAGAAATACTGCATAAAAGAAATATAGATGAAGGCATTAAGCTTGGAGAAGCTACAAAAGACTATCCTTCGGGATCTCAGTACAGGTGGAACCCCGAAGTGACATGGCCGCTGGAACGTTATTGGCATGATGCTGATCAGCTCCAGAAGGAAAGGGTTCTTTCTGCCATAAAGAATAAATACCTGTGCCTGGATGCAAGCTATCTGAACACAAATACAAGTGCATGCAACGATGAAGAGATGTTTCAGATGTTCCGGTTCAGCAGGGAAATGCAAAAGCTTACCGGAGTGAAAATAAACACAATGCAGCAGGTCGATATACCCGGCTTTTCATGGGGTATGGTTCCTGTTATGTCACAGCAGGGTGTCAGGTATCTTATGAGCTGGCCAAATATGGCAAGGGCTGGATATTCTCACCAGCTCGATGAAAAACCTTTCTGGTGGATAGGACCTGACAATAAGTCTAAAATACTCTTTTTTCAGCCTGGTATGTATGGCAACAGCGGCAGCATGACCAAGGGAGGCGCTACGGGCAGGCCGTGGTTTGGACAGCGCGATCCCGATAAGGTACCCTCAGTCATAAAAACCGGAAGTGCAGATGTCAACTTCCTGAAGGCTTTGTCGGAGAGAGAAAGAAAAGATTATCCCTATGATTATTACGTTGTATCATGGTCACTCTGGGATAACTGCCCGCTGGATGCAGACCTTTCCGATGCTGTAAAAAGCTGGAATGAAAAATATGCGTACCCACACCTGATATTATCAGGATCGAGTGAGATCATGCAGATGATTGAGTCAAAATATGGTGATAAGCTGCCGGTTATCAGTGGTGATTTTACGGAATACTGGACGGATGGTCTTGGCACTGCGGCAGGTCTGATTGCAAAGAACCGGAATGCGAAGGAGAAACTTGTACAGGCAGAGATATTGTGGACAATGCTTCATCCTGGAAAAGCTGCCCCGAGGAGTGAGTTCGATGAAGCCTGGAGATACATAGCGCTGGGAACGGAACATACATGGTGTGCGGAAAATACCACAGAACCTTTCTTTCAGGATGCAATATGGAAAGTCAAGCAAAGCTATTTCCGGGAGGCCGACGACAGGACCCGCACTATGCTTGAAGAGGCAATTGCGCCTGCCACTGACAGGTCATCAGGAGCTCTGGGACCACCGGAAGGGCCCTCCAACGGTGGAGTGGTTGTATTCAATACCCATTCCTGGCCTCATGGCGGTCTTATCACCCTTTCTGTTGCTGAAAGTTCCAAAGGAGACCGTGTTGTGGATGATAATGGGATTGAAGTCCCCTCCCAAAGACTCTCCTCAGGTGAACTGGCTTTTCTTGCAGCAGATGTTCCTCCGCTCGGATCAAAACATTATCGTGTTGTCAAAGGGAAACATGAAATGACTGGTGGATGCACCATCGAGGGTACAACTCTGAAAAACAGATACCTTAAGGTAACTCTAAGTCCGGAATCAGGAAATATTACTCAGATGATTAATCTCATATCAGGTTATAACTATGCTGATGTGAAGGTGAACGGAGGTCTGAATGCCTTCAGATGGATGCCAGGTGACAGTGATAATGCTATTGCAGATAGTGTGATTTCAGTATCAGTATCCGAATCCGGTCCCCTGGTTGCTGAGCTGACTGTTATTTCGAAGGGCAGAGGGTGCAGAAGCGTTACACGTAAAGTACGGCTTGTTGCCGGACAGCCCTGGCTGGAGATCTCAAATACGGTTGACAAGTTGCCTCTGTTAGCTAAAGATGGCATTCACTTCGGATTCGGATTCAATATTCCGCAGGCAACTAACCGCATGGATATTCCCTGGGGAATAGTTGAGGTCGAAAGGGATCAGTGGAGTATGGCCAACCGAAACTGGCTTACAATGCAACGATGGATTGATATTTCCAACAAGAGCGACGGAGTTACATGGTGTTCTCTTGATGCTCCTCTGGTTGAAAGCGGAACTATGACAGCAAATCAAACCGGAACATGGGAAGGTGAAAGAAAACCATGGCTGACAAAACTGCAGCCTGATGGTACGGTTTATTCATGGGTGATGAACAATCACTGGTTTACGAACTTCCCGCTGACACAGGATGGCCCTGTAGAATTCAGGTACCGTATTCTGCCTCATGAAGGATATGATGCGGCTCTCGCCAACAGGTTCGGGATGGAACAGGCTCAGCCGCTGATACATCTGGCAGCTGACAAAAATGCAATCTCAAAACCGCTGTTGTCAGTCAACGGGTCACCGTCAGTAACGGTATCAATAGTAAAATCAACTACATTGGCTGGCAGTGTGATAATCCGATTCAGATCAGTATCTGACAGTGATGAGGTTGTAAAATTGTCCTGGCCGTCAGGCGAGCCAACAGAGGTAAATATCTGTGAACTGGAGGAGATTCCCGGAAAGAAGGTCAGTAATGAAGTAACAGTACCGTCAAATGGCATGTTAACTCTAAAGGCACAGTGGCGATAATCCAGTCAGTTGATCTGACGGGAACCATGCATGAAATTTTCAGCTGTTGTCAGATAGTTTTCTGATTTTTCACTAATCTGCTTTCGTTTCATCACCGGAAAAATTAATATTACGGGCTACTGCACCGGAAAATATAGCTGACGAAAGCTTACATGTCAAAAATATTATTAGTCGGGAAAAGCGAATCTTTTAATTCATCAAGGCCCTTCCGCGCCTCTTCAAAATCAGGATACCGTTTTATAAGAACAAAACCGGGTTTGTTTTTTTTTGAAAGAACCAGGTCGATAGTGCATTTACTCAAATCCAGCGGAATATTGGAGCGGCTGTATGTGGTGTAAGTCCTGTTTATTTTCATTATCCTGAATCCGGAAAAATCTGACATATCAGCCCATTTACCTGATCTGATAAAGCCAAAGAGAGTGGTATAAGGCCTGATTTTTTTATTTTCAAAATCAATTATTGTACCGGTATTGGTAAATGCCATAAAAGAACCCGGAATTATGAGCAACAGTATTGTGAGAGAATATACCGAACAGAAAATTCCGCACGCTAAAAAAACATAACCCATGAAAACCTGGGTAGGTCCGAAAAATTTACCATGGTTATTGTTTTGCAGGATCACGGATTTGTTAATTATTGCTAAAAGGAGACCAGCCTTTTTAATTTTATTTTACAACTCTCCCAAGCCATTTTTCAGCCAGCAACGGCCATGTTTCAGCAGCAATTTTACCGGGCCGCAGGCCATAACCATGTCCGCCTGTCGGAAACAGGTGGAGTTCAACAGGCAGCTTTGCATTCCTCATAGACTGTGCCATGACAATGGCGCTGTTGCCGTATTGGTCATCAGCAGTCTGGAAGATGAATATGGGTGGCACCTCCGGGGTCAGCTTTAGCTCAGGTGTCAGGGAGTTGCCCGGTCCAAGATCCAGATATGCAGGATAAATCAGCATGGCAAAAGCCGGTCTGCATGAAAGGCTATCTCTTTTATCAACAGGGGAATAAGTGCGCTGATTAAAACAAGTGGCAGCCCTGGCAGAGAGACTTCCTCCGGCGGAAAACCCCATAACACCTATTTTCTCAGGATCAATTCCGTATTTTGCCGCATCATTTCTTATGATTCTCACCGCCCGCTGAACATCCTGAAGGGCGCCATCCCGTTTATCAGGAACCCTGTACTGAAGTACAAAAGCTGCGTAGCCGTTCTTATTGAGCCATCCTGCAATTTCAGTGCCTTCAAGGTTGTAAGCCAGTATATGGTATCCGCCTCCGGGACATACAATTACAGCAGCACCGTTCCTGACTGACCGTTCGGGCAGAAAAACTTCAACAACGGGATCAGTGACTTCGGAATATCTTAAAATATTGTCATTTTCAGATGGGGCAGTAACAGGACCACTCTTATCCATAGTTTCCCCGGGCACTTTACCTGGCCACAAATGAATTAAATCACCTTTCTGGGCATAAGTTGAAATACAGATCATGGTGAAAAGCAAACAGGAAGTAAGAGTTTTCATGTAAAGATAATTTAAGATTTAAGTTTTAAGAATCCTTAAATCTACAACAAAACTGTGAAAACCCGGCAATCATATTATTTTTCTGATAAATCTCCCGATCTTCTCTGTCAGATCTCCTTTTTCGTCAAGGGCATTTATAAATGCACTGCCGATAATTGCTCCGTTCGAGAATGCACAAGCCTGTTCGAATGATCCTCTGTCTGATATACCAAATCCTGTCAGAAAAGGCGATTTAAGATTTAGATCCTGTACTTTTCTGAAATATGCAAGCTGTGACTCGTCGAAGCCCATTTTTATTCCTGTAGTGGATGATGTCGATACCATATACAAAAATCCTTGTGATATGCTATCGAGGTAGATAATCCTGTCTGTGGGCGTCTGGGGAGATATCAGAAAAATATTGTGTAATCCGTTCTCTTTGTAAATGGCTTCGTAAGAGCCAAGGTACTCTTCGACAGGGAGATCAGGAATTATAGTACCGTCAATGCCCGCTTCCAGACATTTTTTTACAAGATTTTCCATGCCAAATCTGAAGAAGGGATTTATATAGCCCATAAGTATTAAAGGGATATCTGTTACCGATCTGATTTTTTCCAGTTGTTTAAAGAGAAGCTTAACGGACATCCCGTTATTCAGAGCTTTTTCACTGCTTCTCTGAATGACAGGTCCATCGGCAACAGGATCAGAAAAGGGTACCCCGATCTCTATCATATCGGCTCCTGCCTGACCAAGGTCCCTTATTATGGACAATGTATCGTCACGCCGGGGATACCCGGCCGTAAAATAAATCGAAAGGATATTCTTTCTTTTGTTGCTGAAGAGTTTTTCTATGCGGTTCATTTCAGGTGTTTAAAGGATTGGTCATAAAAGAATATTTTTTTGAATAACTGTTTTCAATCGAAGTTTTTCATAACCTCAGTATATGCCTGCATGTCTTTGTCGCCTCTGCCCGAGATATTCACGACAACAATATCATCACTTTTTAATTTCAGTCTACCCAGCACTGCAAGTGCATGCGCCGATTCCAGTGCCGGTATTATTCCTTCCGTTCGGGTAAGCTCGTAAGCAGCTTTCATGGCTTCCGTATCTGTTGCGCTGAGGTATTCGGCCCTTCCTGTTCTGGCCAGCCAGGCATGAATCGGTCCAACCCCGGGATAATCAAGACCTGCAGAAATGGAATAGGGTTCTGTGATCTGGCCATCATTACTCTGCAGGAGCAAAGTCTTGCTTCCATGTATTATACCCATATCCCCGATACCTATTGTTGCAGCTGTCCTGTCTGTATCAATCCCATCCCCGGCAGCTTCTACACCTATTAGTTTTACATTATTTCTGCCAATATAGTGATAGAAAATCCCAGCTGCATTGCTTCCCCCTCCGACACAGGCGATTATCATATCCGGATCCTCGGTGCCCTCATGACTCATAAGCTGAATTTTCAGTTCTTCGCTTATCACAGACTGGAACTTTGCAACAATATCAGGATAAGGATGCGGCCCCACTACCGATCCAATAATATAAAAAGTGTTCTCCGGATTACAGATCCAGTCCCTGAGTGCCTCATTGGTTGCATCCTTGAGGGTTTTATTCCCGCATGTTGCAGGAACCACACTTGCTCCAAGCATTTCCATCCTTCGTACATTGGGTTCCTGTCTCCGTATATCTGTCTCTCCCATATAAACAACACACTCAAGTCCCATGAGAGCGCAGACCGTTGCTGTTGCCACTCCATGCTGACCAGCTCCCGTTTCGGCTATGATCCTTGTTTTTCCCATCTTCTTTGCGAGAAGGATCTGGCCGATGGTATTGTTTATCTTATGAGAGCCAGTATGATTCAGGTCTTCCCGTTTAAGATAGATCCGGGCATTATATTTACTGCTTAGCCGTCTGGCAAAATAAAGAGGTGAGGGTCTGCCGGCATAATCACTGAGCAGTGAACTGAATTCCTTTCTGAACTCTTCAGATTCTATTATCTCATGATAAACAGACCGGAGTGATTCCACATTCTGCCTTAGCATCTCGGGAATGTATGCTCCCCCGAATTCGCCGTAGTATCCGTTTTCTTCAGCAATAAATGTATTGTTCATGATATTTTATAATTTGTCTTTAATTCTGAAATGAATTTTTTCAGTTTACCAATGTCCTTGTACCCCGGTCTGATCTCAAACCCGGAGTTAAGATCGATACCGTGGAAAGCAGGATTTTTTATGCCTGAAATCTCTTGCGTATCCGCAGGGTTTATACCCCCGCTGAGAAAAAAAGGATGCTTCAGTTCATAGCCTTCAAGCAATTTCCAGTCGAATTTGTGTCCTGATCCTCCATAACCTGAGGTCATGGTATCAAAAAGAAAGTAATCGGTACATAATACATAATCCTGACAAAAGGAGAAATCTGTTCCTTTATTTATATTAAATGTTTTAATGACTGTAATCCCGGTATTTTTTATCTGCCTGCAAAATTCAGGCGTTTCATTGCCATGCAGTTGAACTGCATTCAAGGAAAATTTTTTAATGCTATCTGTAACATAATTGAATTCTGAGCTGACAAAAACACCTGTCTTGATAATATCAGGAGAAACTGAAGAAAGAAATTCCGGATCCAGAAAATCAACAGCATACCGTGGTGACCGGGGGTAGAAAATAAATCCTATCAGGTCGGGCTTCAGTTCTGCTACAGAGAGTATGTTTTCCTTCTCACGCATTCCGCATATTTTGATAACCGGTTTCATTCAATAATGGATTTCAGATTATTGATAAAAAGTTTCGCAGTGCTCCCTGGATCTTCTGACTTCATAAAATTTTCTCCGATCAGAAACGCATCATATCCCACCTTAAAAAGATCCTTTACATCTTCAATGGTCCGGATGCCGCTTTCCGCAACCTTCACGCAATGTTCCGGAAGGTAGCTGAAAAGATCATTTGAGTTTTCCGTACTAACTCCGAAAGTCTTTAGATTGCGGTTATTGACACCAATAATTTTTATATTCTGACTCATCTTGTCAAGGTCTTCGGGATCATGGACCTCAAAGAGGACATCCATTCCTAGACTGCCTGCAATACCTGAAAGCAGATCAACCTCCTTTTTACTCAGGATAGCTGCTATCAGGAGAATAGCTGATGCGCCAATAGACTTTGACTCCAGAACCTGGTATTCGTCGACGATAAAATCCTTCCTGAGGGCTGGTATTGTCAGTAATCCGGCAAGCTCCTTAAGATCGGAGCCTGATCCACCGAAGAAATCACTGTCGGTAAGAACAGATATGGCTGCTATCCCTGCATCCTGGTAACCGAGCGCTACCTTAAGGATATCTGCAGATAGATTTATATCTCCCCTGGAGGGAGACTTTCTTTTGAACTCGCCGATCACCGAGGGTCCTGGATTGGCTAATGCTTCCAGGAATGATGGCATCGCTTGTTTAAAGTGAAGCGATTTTTCAAGCATGTTCACCGGATTCAATCTCTTCCTGTATCTCACCTCTTCCCGTTTGACCGAAACGATTTTTTCGAGAATATTCATCTTTTAGAGTTCAAGGAGTTTATTCAACATTGATTTTGCCTTTCCTCCCTGCAATGAATCTTCAGCAAGGGCAAAGCATGCCTGCAGATTCTTTGAGGGGAAAAGCTTCTTAAGTGCCAGTCCGGAATTGGCGATAACTACTGACTTCTGGGCATCAGTGCCTGCACCATCAATTATTCTCATAAATATTCTGACCGATTCTTCGACTGTTGAACCACCCTTAATGTCATCATGCATTAGACGGGTAAAACCAATCTTTTCAGGGTCCAGGAGATCTTCCTCATGATTTGATATCATTTTGAACTCACTTGTCAGAGAGATCTCGTCATAACCGTCGAGGGAATAAATTATTGTATAATTTTTATCAGTCTGCTGGTAGATATAATTGTATAATCTGGCTGTCTCAAGATTCCAAACTCCAACAAGCTGATTTTGTGGAAATGAAGGATTTACCATTGGTCCAAGCATGTTGAAAAATGTTTTTACACTTAGTTCCCTTCTTATCGGGCCCACAGCTTTCATTGCCGGATGGAACAGGGGAGCATGCAGGAAACAGATATTTGCCTTGTCCATCTGATTTCTGAGGGAATCCCGGTTGCTTGTAAATTTATATCCGAGATATTCAAGAACATTGCTTGAACCGCATGCTGATGATACACCGTAATTGCCATGTTTTGCAACTTTTCCACCTGCTCCGGCTACCACGAATGATGACAGGGTTGAGATGTTGAAGGTATTTTTCCCATCGCCACCTGTTCCGCAAAGGTCTATCGCATTGAATTCGGAAAGGTCAGTTGCCAGGCAAAGTTCCAGCAGGGCATCCCTGAAGCCGGCCAGTTCATGGACGGTTATCATCCGCATCATATAGACGGTAAGAAATGCAGAGACCTGTGAGTTATTATATTCACCTGCTGCGATCTTTTTTAATACATTTTTTGCCTCCTCCCTGCCGAGTGTGAGATGGGAAGTCAGTCTTTGAAGAATTTCTTTCATTTATTCTAATCTTTTAACATATATTTTCAGAATTATGCTTAAAGCTCCATCCAGTTACGGAGTATCTTTTTCCCATACTCCGTCATAACAGATTCGGGATGGAACTGCACACCTTTTACATCATATTCCCTGTGTGAAAGAGCCATTATCATTCCTTCTTCATCCCTGGCGGTAATCCCGAGGCCGGAAGGAAAGTCCATTTCATTTACAACCCATGAATGGTAGCGGCCGGCTTCAAAATTTTGAGGCATACCCCGGAATAATTTTTCGCTTTCATCGGTGACAATAATGTCAGTCTTTACACCATGATAGACTTTCTGTAGATTTATCAGGCTTCCTCCGAATACTTCAGCTATAGCCTGACAACCCAGGCATACACCGAGAATGCTTCGTGAAGAGGCAAAATGGCTGATGAGGCTTTTAGTTATGCCAGCTTCATCAGGAATGCCGGGACCGGGAGATATAATAATCTTATCGTATTTACCGGCTTCCCCGAGGGAGATCTCATCATTCCTTCGTACATCAACAGGCCCTCCGGTCAGTTCTTTCATAACATGAACCAGGTTATATGTAAAGGAATCGTAGTTATCAAGTACCAGAATTTTCATCATTGCCTAATTTAAATTCAGATGCCGGTTGCCATTTCAATTGCGGCTTTCAGGGCACCAAGTTTATTATTCACTTCATTAAGTTCATTTTGTTCAACTGAGGCTGCAACTATTCCTGCCCCGGCCTGATAATAGAGAGTATTATTCCTGCTTAGAAATGAACGTATCATAATAGCATGATTTATGTCGCCATTAAATCCGATATATCCTATTGCACCCCCGTAAAAACCGCGATTCTGATTCTCCAGGGAGTCAATAATCTCCATGGCTTTGAATTTTGGCGCTCCAGACAGGGTTCCTGCCGGAAATGAATCACCGAATACCCTTATTGGGTTAAACCCTGACTTAAGTTCTCCCACCACCTCAGATACCAGGTGAATCACATGTGAGTAAAATTGCACCTCTCTGAATGTCTTTACATATACCTTGTCGGAATTCCGGCTGAGATCATTTCTGGCCAGGTCGACCAGCATGACATGTTCTGAATTTTCCTTGCTGTCATTTGCAAGGTCGATTGCAAGCTGCCGGTCCTCCTCATCGTCACCGGAGCGCCTGAATGTTCCTGCAATGGGATTGATCTTTGCAAATCCCTTCTCAATAATCAGCTGTGCTTCAGGAGATGATCCGAAGAGCTTGTATCCTCCATAATCGAAGTAGAAAAGGTAGGGTGAGGGATTGATATTCCTTAATGCACGGTAGACATTGAACTCGTCTCCGATAAATTGCTGGCTGAACTGCCTGGAGAGCACCACCTGGAAAACATTACCCCTGAAACAGTTCTTTCTGCCTTCTGATACCATTTCAATATACTCTTCGTCCTTAAGATTCGATTTTTCATTATTTAATGGCATGAACTGAAAAGATCCGAGACTCCTGTTCCTGAGAAGACTCTTTACCTCCTCAATTCTACCGGTTTCACCCTCGGGAAGATTTTCAACAAGAAAGATCCTGTTGTTAAAATGATTTATTGCAATAATATACCTGTAAACAGAATAATACATATCGGGTATCTGGTAGCTGCCCTCTCCGGCCTGTTTGAACTTTATGTCCTCGAAATATTTCACTGCATCATAGGTTGTATATCCGAATAATCCGTTCGCAGGCATTCCTGAATTATCAGAAGATTTCTCAATTACAAATGATTTAAGAAATGCATTGAAACTTTCAGCCACTGTCTTTTTATCCCTGACTACAATGCGTTCCTGATTGCCATCAGGAAAATTAATCTGTATTTTATGGCATTCGACTTTAAATTCTGCAAGGACATCAAAGCAGATATAACTCATGCTGTTATTGTTGCCATGGTAATCAGAGCTTTCCAGCAAAATGGTGTTGGGAAACCTGTCTCTGATTTTCAGGTAGATTGTTACAGGAGTTATAATATCTGCCAGTCCGGGTGGAAAGGGATGCAGGCTGGTAATTAATTTTGATGCTTTCATTTTGTTCTGATTAAATTCCGTTTTAAAACAAAACGACCTGTCGGAAGTCCGACAGGTCGTTGTTATATTGCAAAATATAGCAGGGCTATCTCATCTCCGGGCTCTCAAGAGTAAGATCTGCCACCACCAGTTATTAAGTACAAATTTCATTTCTCTTTTTTCAATATGCAAATAAAACACTTTTTCTTTAAAAACAGACTATGAACCTGTCTTTTTTTTGTACAGGCCTCAAAATTTGCCGGTATATTGCTGCAATTTACCTGAATTTATTGATTATACCCCTATTCCACTACCTCAGCCTGATCGAATTTCTGAGACTGAAAATTAACCCTTCCTGTTCTTACCCTGCTGGCACCTTTGCTGCTGAAAAATCCCCATCCACCGCTGCCAAGCAGAAATCCCAGCGCATACAATCCTCCGTTATTGTTCTGGGCATACATCGTGATCTGCTTATCGAAAAGCATCCCGATAAAGTCAAACGGAGCGATAAATCCATGCCAAAGTCCGCCCAAAAAACCATATTTATGTCCGGTAAGACATTGATCAACAGCTTCATTATTAGCGCATCCTGCAAGCAATATTAATGCTGAAATTAACACGAGCGGAAGGATGAGTCTCTGTAAATTACTGGTTTTCATCTTGTTGTATTTAAGGTTTTAAATAATAAGAATTTGTCAGAAGAGAAGTAATTCGACAGATTTGCCTGAATATTTTTTCTCGTGATCGAGTAGCCATCTTTTTCTTTTTAATCCTCCCCCATAACCGGTGAGGCTCCCATCAGAGCCTATTACCCTGTGACAGGGAATGATTATGGAGATCCTGTTCATACCATTGGCATTCGCGACTGCCCTTACTGATTCCGGCCTTCTCAGAGCATTGGCCTGTTCCTGATATGACCTGGTAGTGCCGTAAGGAATTTCCATCAGTTCCTTCCATACATCTTTTTGAAAATCTGAACCGGGAGCTACAATAGGGATATCAAAATCTTTTCTGGTTCCTTCAAAATATTCATTTAACTGTTCACGAAGAGCTGCAAGATGAATATTGGAGCCATCCACAACTGTCATTTTTAACAATCTGGTAAGATCCTTATATTCTGTTGGCAACATTCGTCTGTCCGTAAATTCAAGAAGACATAGCCCGTCATCGGTCGCCCCGCCAACCATCTCTCCCAAAGGAGTCTCTATCTTAATAGTTTTAATCATAAAACAGAGAATTGGGCGGTCATTTCGCAAATTTTGCTGAAGACGACTTAATAAATTTTACACTTCTGAATCTCATGGCCGACCAGTCATCGTCTATTGCCACCAGTCTGATCCCGTAAAAACCGACATTATTCAGGGTCTTCCAACCGTGATCCCTGTCTATTGTGGAAGTATAATTCTTTGAGGTTTTTTTAGGATAACAAAACCATAACAATCCGTCACACAACAAATTATGAAGCGCAACCAAGGCTAAGTTCTCAATTTCAGCCTGCGTTCTCACGAATATCATTATGAATTCATAAGGAAAACGCGGATCAATCTCTTTATCAATAGTTACTTCCCTTAGTTCCTGAAATATATTCTCCACAAAATTAATTTCTGCATTAAGTACTGCAATTCTGTTATTTCCTTTATAATTAAGCTTTTCAAGCAGTCTATTCATTATTATCCCCCTGTTTAACCTGCAAATTTACAAATAAATTGAATCCACAAACTGTTGAACATTCATGTTATTAATAATTTGAATATCAGTAATATTTTTCATTAATCCTAAAAATTGGGAGTAAAATCTCCGATTTATTAGTTTAAAAGGTAGTATCTTTACCACATTATAAAATGGGGTGCCTTAATACTACGGGCTGAGATCATACCCTTAAACCTGATCCGGGTAATGCCGGCGGAGGGAAGAAAGAGTATAATACACACCAGCTTCACACACCAGCCTCATTTTATCAGACTTAATAAAATACTTATTAATTGTCATGAGAGAACTGGCATATTCAATACTGATAAGTCTTTTAACACTGGCACCTCTTTTTGCTGTACAGGATAACGGATTTGTCATAAGGGGGAAAGTAACTGATTCATCGGGAAAAGCTCTTGCCGGGGCAACGGTGGCAATAGTTGCTTCTTCCGGAGGGGTGCATACAGATGCCAATGGGACTTATGTGATAAAAGGCCTTAAATCCGGTGACTATGCTTTATCATGTTCCTATATTGGATATGAAACAGCAAAAAGGGAGGTACATCTTACAGGAGATTTTAATCTTGATATTTCACTTGCCGAAAAGACCTTTCAGACTGGTGATGTGCTGGTAAGCGCAACCCGTGCAGGGGCACATGCTCCGCTGGCTTATTCTGAAGTTGGTAAAGAACAGGTGCGAAAGCAAAATACTGGTTATGACATGCCATATATCTTAAGTCTGACACCATCTTTTGTCGAAACTTCTGAGGCAGGCAATGGCATCGGTTATACCAGTATGAGGATCCGGGGTACTGACGCCAACAGGATTAATGTCACAATTGACGGCATTCCCTTGAACGATGCCGAGTCGCAGCAGGTATTCTGGGTTGACCTGCCTGACCTGGCGTCCTCTATCGAAAATATTCAGATCCAGAGAGGTGCCGGAACATCGTCAAACGGCTCGGGAGCATTCGGCGCCACAATCAGTCTGCAAACGGCAAATCCTGAAAATCAGCCTTTTGCCCAGGTATCCTCATCAGTGGGCTCTTTCAATTCGATCAAAAACATGGTTTCGGCAGGGAGCGGGATGCTGGGTGGAAAATTTGGACTGACAATGCGTTATTCCGATATAAAAAGTGACGGATATATCGAACGAACAGGCTCAAAACACAGGTCAGAAAACATTACCGGAATATTCAGATCCGGAAATTCAATGTTGAAGGCAAATATCCTGTTTGGTGAGGAACATACCGGGATAGGCTGGTGGGGAGTTCCAAAAGAGATGCTCTCAGTCAACAGAAGATACAATCCGGCAGGAGAATATACGGATGAGTCAGGAAATATTAAATATTATGATAATGAGAGCGATAATTACAAGCAAGACCATTTTCAGCTGACATACAGCCAGAAACTGGGTAATTATCTTTCCCTTCACACTGCCGTTCATTATACAAAGGGCAAAGGTTACTATGAAGAATACAGGGAGGATCAGAATTATTCCGATTACGGACTTGGGAATATTTCACTTGGTGATTCGGTTCTGACCACTACGGATCTTATCAGGAGGAAATGGCTGTCAAATCAATTTTACGGACTTATTTATTCCCTGAAATACCAGAAGGAACGTCTTGAAGTTACTGCCGGTGGCGGATTGAACACCTATCGGGGCGACCACTTTGGGAACATTATCTGGATGAAGTATGCAGGGAGCACGGAGAAGGATTATCAGTGGTATTTCAACAATGCCAGAAAGGATGAGGCAAGTATTTATGCGAAGGTAAATTATTCCCTTTCCGACAGGACAAGCATTTTCGGAGATATCCAGTACCGGCACATTCTCTATAATATGAGTGGTATCGATGACGATCTGAAGGATCTCAGACAGGAACACAATTTTGGATTTTTCAATCCCAAAGCAGGCATTTTCTATTCAATTACTCCAAATCAGGATGCCTATTTCTCCTTTTCAGTGGCTAATCGTGAACCCTCAAGGGAAGATTTTAAAGAGGCTACAGGAGATCCTTCCGCTGTGCCAAGACCTGAAACACTTTACGACACTGAAATAGGCTATAAACTAAGGACCGGAAATAATTCATTCGGTATAAATCTGTATGGCATGATATACAAGGATCAGCTTGTCCCTACCGGTGAGCTGAGCGATGTAGGATACTCCATTATGACAAATGTCCCGGAAAGCTACAGGACAGGAGTTGAGATAACCGCGGGGATCAAACCGGCCGGTTTTATAGTCTGGAATCTGAATCTCACACTGAGCCGGAGCCGGATCAGGAATTTTATGGAATACTATACTGATTATAATACTTCAGACGGCTCATCCCAGTATTATTCCAGAAATCTGGGTGAGGTAGATATTGCATACTCTCCTGCAGTAATATCAGCAAGTGATATAGGTTTTAAGATCCATCGCGGAACAGAACTGCATTTTATAAGCAAATATGTCGGCAGACAATACGTCGACAATACAATGAGTTCTGAACGGATGATCGATCCCTATTTTGTAAATAATATCAGGCTCGATTTTGAGCCTGTCGTCAGAAATATGAAAGGGGTTCAGTTTCAGATCCTTGTCAATAATATTTTCAACAACCTGTATATCAGTAATGGTTATGGCGGTAACTGGTATGAAGATGGCATTGAAAAGTCATGGTCGTATTATTTCCCTCAGGCTGGCACTAACTTTATGGTCAGGATAGGACTCAAATTCTGACCGCAATACCATAAACGGATGATATCTGATTGGATCACAAATAATTTTATTGAAATTTTCGGTGCGGTGACCGGAATTTTGTATGTTTTTCTTGAGATCCGGCAGACCATCTGGCTGTGGCCTGTAGGCATCATTACCTCTGCAGTCTATATCTGGGTCTTTTTCTCGGGGAAGCTCTATGCTGATATGAGCCTTCAGGGATATTACCTGGTAATAAGTATCCTGGGTTGGTACTGGTGGGTAAAAGGTACAGGCATTGCCGGAAGAAACCCCGGTGAAGGCCAGGCACAGGCTGCAGGGCATTTTAGGGAGAAGCGGACTGGAAGATGGTACGGAGATACTTGCAATCGATTCCCCATTCGAAGCAGGCAAGGCGGATTTTGGTACAGCAAATCCTGAACTTGCATGTAACCCATCTGAAATTTAATACCGGGATTATACTTGCAGCATTTTTGTTTTATTGTACTCGGCCATGTGGCTTGTACTTACCAGGCTTACTGATTCACCTGTTCCTGTGAGAGATGCATTTATAACATCCCTCTCAATTATAGCTACCTGGATGCTGGCACGCAAGATTTATGAACACTGGTTCCTCTGGATTGTTGTAAATACGACGGCATCAGTTTTGTTCTTTACACGCGGACTCTATCCGACTGTCGTGCTGTATGTGATTTATGGAATAATGTCATTTGCAGGGCTGAGAGCCTGGAGAAAAACTATCAGAAAAGAGTAAAGACTGCCATCAAATGGATGAAACATCAGATACCTCCTATACAGTAATAGTTGCCAACGGCAATTTCCCCCGGCATGAGATACCACTCGGATATCTTAAAAATGCAGTCAGGATTATCTGTTGTGACGGCAGCGCTGAAAGCCTCATAAAAGGAGGATTTATACCTGACGCAATTATAGGTGATATGGATTCGCTCGACAAGTCAATAGCCGGAAGATTTCATGACCGGATTTTCCGGACTTCAGACCAGGAAACGAATGACCTCACCAAGGCAGTTTTATGGTGCTCGGAAAGGGGCTACAAAAATCTGGTAATCCTGGGTGCGACCGGGAAAAGGGAAGATCATACCATTGGAAATATTTCACTTCTGGCAGAATACTCAGGGGAAATGAAGGTGAAGATGGTGACAGATACAGGAATCCTTGTGGCTATGAAGCAAAGTGCTGCTCTTTCATCCTTTCCGGGGCAGCAAATTTCCATATTCTCCCTGAATCCGGAAACCGAAATCACATCAAGATGGACTCATGTACCCACTGGAGCAAAGGAGAATAAGGAATTGGTGGATGGCAACATTAAATGAATCGACAGCCTATAGCTTTTCTCTTGAATTTAAAAACGGACCATTAATCGTTTACCTTAAGTTCCCCGACCAGATCACTCCTTCTTCCGGATGGCATCCCGAATTAACATAAGGTATCAATTTAGCTGATTACCGTTTCCTTGACAAGATTTATAAGCTGGACCCGGCTCCTTACATTTGTTTTAATATAGATCCTGTGAGTATGATCCTTTACTGTCTGAGACTGATAAATAATTTATCTGATATCTCCTTGTTGCTTAATCCTTTGCATATTTCACGGACAATGTCTGTTTCACGCGGAGATACTTCAAATCTTTTGCAGAAATCATCAAGTGAGATATCTTTCTTATTCTCATCGGGAAAACTGAAAGCAGTACCGTAATTCAGGTATAGCGGCAGAAATGTATTGCCTGTGAAGAAGGTAAAGATGAATATCACGGCAATATAAGTCTGGGAGGTATAAAAAATAAGCAGGAGTTCATTGCATGATCATTATGATTATAAGAGCAGAAGCAATAATCTTCCTGTCGTGATCATGAATTACTGATCTTCCTTTCTCCGGAAAATAATATTAGGAATGATGCACTGAGAGAATATACAAAATTCATTCACAGGAAATAATACTTGATCAATAGAGCAGGTCTGGAGATACCGCCCTTCGCAATGAATACCCTACAAATAACAGTACCGAAAAATTTATCAGCAAGAACAAGTAGTAAACCATTTGACTATTTTCTTCCGGAGATGCTCAAACGAAAACTGTATAAGCATAAGCCATGCAAAAACAAGGAATGGCAATCCCAGCAGCATAGCAATTTCAGAAAATCTGTCAATGAGTTCAGACGAAATGTATGCCGAAAGAAAAGCTTTATAGCTACCTGGCCCCAAATTCCGTAAAATCCGAAAGTGTAAATAAAAACCTGGTAATATAGCAAATTGGAAAATATTTCGTGCCGATATCTGTTTCTCAATCTTGATGAGATCACTACTCCGCCGGCAGACAGAGCTACCGACACAATAAATTCAGAAATAATAAGTAATCTATCATTATATAAAGATATAAAATATCTGTAAAACCTGAAGGATAAAATTGTACACTACCAAAGTATTGTACTACATACTAAAGTAGGAAATTTTAAAATCACTACTATAGTATGAAGTCTGGATAAAAACATGAATTTAAATTTGCTTCATAAATACTTACATTAAACACTCAATAAAAAAAGTAAAATTATGGAAACAAATAATGAATACAAATTAATTCCGGGTTTCGGAAATAGTTTCGGAACCGGCTGGAGAGTTATGATGGATAATTTTTTAAGATTGTTCCTTGTGATTTTATTCTGGCAATTTGTCGCACCATTGAAAATTTTTCATTTCGATTTTAATCCTGTCGGATCTTCATGGAGGTCCTTGGAATTGGGGAGATGATTACGGGCATAATCTTTTTCAGACTTGGTCACTTGGGAATTTTCGCCGCTTTTTTTGGTATGCTTGCAATGCTGTATGGTTTCTTGTAGCCCCGGTATTTAAATATGGAGGCAAGATGATCTTTGTCCAGGCAGTCAGGAAAATAAAACCTGATTTTGAATATCTGATAAAAGGTTTTATGGAAAATTACCTTCATATAATTCTTGCAAATCTCCTGGTATTTGCCCTCGTTATACTCGGATTTTTTGCACTTATCATTCCGGGCATTATTATAGCATGTCGTCTTGCATTTGTTTCTTATATCATAATGGATAAGAAGCTTGATCCTATCGAAGCGGTTGAGATGAGCTGGAGACTTACCAGAGGATACGGATGGAAGATCTTTTTCATGGGATTGGATCGTTCTTCATAATTATTTTTGGATTTATAATGTTAATAGTTGGGATCTTCCCGGCTATAATCTGGATCTCAAGTTCATTTGCTGCGCTTTATGAATCAGTTCTGCAGAGAGAAAGAAAAGCCTGCGGAGCAAATTGCAGCGTAAAAATTTCTGACAATGAATCATCATACAAGGAAAGTTACTTAATTTACTTATTAAACTCAATACAAGTTATCAGGTCATTGAATGGTTTATATTAAATTTTGACTATAATTGTTTCAGTAAGAATTTTATGTTTAACTTTATCCTTTACCTTTAAAATTATCATATATGAAAACCAGATCATTATTTCTTTTGTTGGTTTTATTTATGCTCTTACCAGTTGTATCACCGGCTCAATTTGGAGTTCTGAAGGGGAATTAAACAAACAGATCGAAAATAAGGTCGATTCATCTGTTAATAAAAGTGCCGAGGGAAAAAAGAGCAATATGATCGTGATTCAGGACTAGACAATACGAGTAATCAAAGGAAATACAGGCCAGAAATGAGACACAGGCCTTTTTGGCGGTAAAATTGATATCAAATATGAGGATAAGTATAAATTTACGGGCAGGATCTACATGCAGATGGAATCATACGATAAAAAGGAAGTCCTGAAATCCGATTATTATACATATTTCAACAGCAACACACTCAACGCCGGTATTGAGGTCAAAATTCAGGACCCTAAAGAAGGAGATAAATCATTGCCAACAGTATTTCTTTTTGATAATGATAACAAGTGTTTCATGATGCTGTTAGATAACGGTGATTCTAAAACTGGCATTATCTCAACTATTCCTTCAGATTCAGCTATTGCCGCACTGGCCAAAAATCAGAGAACGGATAAACCGGAACAGCCGACTATTACAAAAACCGGCAATTCAAGGATTATAGCAGGTTATAATTGTGATGAGTATAAGATGACCGAAACCGGAAAAGATGGTTACGCATTGGTTTGGATGACAAAAGATTTTAAGCTGAAAGCTGACAAAAGGTATTGGGGAAAATCAGGGATGCCAACTTATTATAACTATCCGGGTTTTGAAGGGGCTATGATGCTTGCTATGGAAGCATTTGATAAGAATAATCAACCCGTAATGAAAATGGAAACAAAAGAGATCAATGAAAATTATAATCACTCTTTATCAACGGTTGGCTATACTTTTATGAAAATGAATTTCGGTCAGGGCCGGAAGTAAACGATAAAAAGGGATAATCTATTAGATCTTTCCTAAGTTTCGCAAATCTCAGAAGAAGCTTTTTACTTCCATCTTTTTCGAACTCCACCGTTGCTGTTGTATTCGGAGGTTGTCCCTCGATTGATAACAACTTTCCGTTGCCAAATCTCTCATGTTGCACATATCGCCTTCGAGAAAAGGGATGGATTGCTGCCGGCAGAAGGGATACCAGGTGAAATTTCCGATTTCCGGATCTTTTTAAATCTTTCATTCATTGTTATTGCCCTGGTTCCTCTCGTAGATCGGGATGGTTTTATGCCAGGTTATTTATCCCGAAAGGTTTTCCTCCAGTCTGGGGATAATGAAGATATTGCTGATCAATCTCGCTGATAAACCTGCTTGGGCTGCATCTTTCAAGGTTTCCCCATTTATACCTGTTAAGTGCATAGCTCAGTGTCGCCTGTTTTTCAGCACGTGTTATCGCCACATAGAAAAGCCGTCTCTCTTCTTCAAGTTCCCGGGCACTTCCCGAGGACATAGGTGACGGAAACAATGTGTCTTCCATTCCTACGATATATACATGCTTGAATTCCAGGCCTTTTGCCGAATGCATAGTCATAAGTGTGACTTTATTCCGGTCCTCCTCCTTTTCAGTGTCCTGGTCTGTCAGCAATGCTACATTTGCCATATAAGCTTCCAGAGCGGATGGCTCTCCATTGGTTTCAGCTGCTTCAGTAAAGACCTTTATTGCATTCAGAAGTTCTTCAAGGTTTTCATAACGGCTGACCTCTTCAGGAGATTTACCCTCCTTCAGTTCTCTCATAATACCTGATCCCATCGCTATTTCCCTTGCCTTTACAAAAGCATCGGTCGTATCTGCATCGAGTCTTAAGTCATTAATGATGGCAACATATCCTGATAAGTTCTTCACAGTTCCTGCATTAAAATGTCCGGTATTTTCCTGCTTCCTGAAGGATATTCCAGGGAGCCACATTCAGTGAGACCGCAAGCTCAAATATCTTCTGAATTGTTGTATCTCCGATGCCCCGTTTGGGATAATTGATTGATCTCTTAAGTGCCTCTTCATCCTCAGGATTAATTACCATCCTGAAGTATGACAAGAAGATCCTTTATCTCTTTCCTCTCATAAAATGAAAATCCCCCGTATATCTTATATGGAATATTTTTCCTCCGGAGAGTCTCTTCGAAGATCCTTGACTGGGCATTTGTCCGGTATAGGATTGCAAAATCTGACCAGTTGAGCTGCAGGGAAAATCTCTTGTCAAATATATCGGATGCGATATTGAATCCCTCCTCAGAATCGGTCATTGACTGCAATACCTGTATCTTTTCTCCGGTCTCATTCATTGAATAAACCTTCTTCTGTATCTGGCCCTCATTGTTCGCAATAATGGTATTTGCAGCATTTACGATTGTCTGAGTTGACCTGTAATTCTGTTCCAGTTTAAAAAGCTGATAATCCGAATAATCATTTTTAAACTCAAGAATATTTTCAATCCTGGCTCCCCTGAAAGAATAAATGCTCTGAGCATCGTCGCCCACCACACAGATATTCTGATGTGAGGCAGCAAGCTTTTTTACAATAAGGTACTGTGAGTAGTTTGTATCCTGGTATTCATCAACCAGGATGTAACTGAATCTTTCCTGGTATGCTGCAGGACATCGGGGAAATCCCTGAAGAGGATATTCGTATTTAATAAGAAGATCGTCAAAATCCATCGCATTTGCCTTGAAACAGCGGGCGGCATATGCTTTGTAAATATCAGAAAGCAACGGCATCCGGCTTGACTTGTCATATTCCTGCATTGATGAATCAGCAGCATACATGCCGGATGTTACCAGGTTATTCTTTGCAGATGATATTCTTGAAGCATCACTCCGGGTTTATAAATATTGTCGTCAAGATTCATCTCTTTGATGATGATCTTATCAGGCTTCTGGAATCCGAAGAATCGTAAATTGTAAAATTCGGCTTATACCCGAAGTTTGTCACCTTCCATCCTTAATATCTTTGCAAAAATAGAATGAAAAGTACCCATCCACAGATACCGTGGCTGTTTCAGGTGCAACGTCCTGATGATCCTCTCCTTCATCTCCCTGGCAGCCTTGTTTGTGAACGTCAGGGCAAGTATCTTCCGGCGGCAACACCTTTGTTAAGAAGTGGACAATACGGTAGGTCAGTACCCTGGTTTTTCCGGCTCCTGCTCCGGCAATTATAAGCGAAGGACCCTCAGTATTGATTACTGCCTCTTCTGGGAATCATTCAGATCATTAAATAATTGGTTGTCATATGTATTATTGGAATTGCAGCGTATCCGGGTCCGCAAATTTAGCAATAAGCTTTTGGTGGCAGGATGTTGAAAATTAAAGACTGAATATTTATTAACACCGACTTGAATTACTATTCCTCTTGCCCTCTGGACCTTTGTCCCTGCCAGCCAGACAGGGAGGGCAAGAGGGGCAAAGAGCACAAAAGAACAAAGCCTAACAAGCAGAGAATTTACAGGTAGTATCTGATTCTGTTATTTTTCTTATACTTGTATAAGGAAACAATATTCATATTATCTGAGGGATTTCCAAAAACGATTTCAGAATTCAATTAATGAACCTCACCATACTTGCGGACTTTTGCTGATTTCCGCAGGTGCATTTTCTGCCGGCAGTTTTGCAATCCCATTTGGAAAGATAAGGGATTGGAAATGGGAAACATACTGGTTTATATATAGTTTTGGAGCTTATATACTCTTTCCGGTGATTGCCTGTTTGATTTTTACTCCCGGTTTTGTGAAAATATATAAAACCATACCATCGGAAATATTGCTGAGGGTCTTTTTCCTTGGGGCGGTGTATGGAATTGGAAATCTCTCCTTCGGATTATCATTGCGATATCTCGGGATTTCACTGGGATATGCCCTCTCTTTAGGTCTGATCCTTGCTATCGGCACTCTTATTCCTCCACTGATTGATGGCCGGTTGAGAATCATGATTGATAGCTCAGGCGGAAATCTCCTTATTGCAGGAGTTGTTATAGCATGCTTCGGGATTGCCCTCTCCGGGGTGGCAGGATATCTTAAAGACAGTATGACATCAGTTAAGGATAGGCAAAAAGCCAATGATGAATTTGATTTTGTAAAAGGGGTTTTTGCTGCGATCCTTGTTGGAATTACCGGTTCAGCCATGTCACTTGGCATGGAACAGGGCAGGCCAGTTGCTGATTATTTTGAGAGATCAGGCGCTGATTCACTGTTCACAACAATACCAGTAATGCTGATACTGCTATCCGGTACCCTTGTTACCACAATCATCTGGTGCTTGTTTCTGGGGATAAGGAACAGATCACTGTCTGATTATGTGAAATGTGAAACTCCAAAAGCCCTGGCCGGCAATTATATATTTGCACTTTTGGCCGGATTGCTCTGGTTCATGCAATTTATCTTTTATGGAATGGGAAAGAGCAAAATGGGACCATTCACCTTCACATCCTGGGTATCCTTGTGGGGCTTACCATCGTATTTGCCACACTCTGGGGATTATACAGGAAAGAATGGAGAGGTGTTTCACGGAAAGTTTATATTCTTATGGTACTTTCAATGCTTATCATTATACTCTCATCATATTTAATAGGGATAAGCGGATCATTTTAAATCAAGAAAGTATATACAGATCTACTTTACGGAATTCAGATAATAACAATTATCACAAGCACTAAAATATATAACACATTATGAAAAGATACGGACAAGTAATAGGAGTAAGACCGGAAAAGTTTGAGAGTTACAGGAAATATCATGCCGAAGTATGGCCCGAAGTACTTGAGATGATAAAAAAGTGTAATATCAGCAACTATTCAATCTTCCATAAGGATAACATGCTTTATGCATATTTCGAATATACCGGCAATGATTTTGCAGCAGACATGGCAAAAATGGCGGCAGATCCGAAAACGCAGGAGTGGTGGTCTGTGATGGAACCTATGCAGGATCCGGTTGCCACAAGGCAAAAAGGCGAATGGTGGGCAAATATGGAAGAGGTGTTTCATCTCGATTGATCGCCGGAATTGACCATATTTTATTATACTTGCAGAATAAATACCAAAAAGTTCTGTGTACCGTTTTTGTTATGAAGATCTGAATAGCCGTGCGTTATCTTTTTTTGATCATAATCCTCATCGTGCCTGCCCTTGCTGAAGCTCAGCTTTCAGCTCCGGGGATGCAAAGGCTGTCCGTTATACATCTTATCCTTCACTTCCGGCAGAAAAAGATCCTGTATTTATCTACTGCAATAATACCGGATCACAGAAAGGAACCCTCGTTGCCTCAAGTCCAAAAGGAACCGGACCATTTAACTATTCCTGGTATCAGTGGAGCGACGCCACAAAAAGTTTCAGCATATTGCTTAAAACAGAATCGGGCGTTATGACATCCACCACAGGCAATCTGTGGGATGGTGGGTATAAGGCAATTATAAGCGGTGGATACGATACCAGTCTGATCGGGTGGATATTTGTCAATAAGCCATATTCATCGGCAAAGCTTCAGAACCGGACCTGTGATTATGTGGCTCTGAACGGAGAAGCTGCCGCCGATACATTTTACTACAGAAATCCGGTCAATGGAGTTCAGGTCAAGCTTCCCAACGGAGTCACTTTCCTCTGGTCTTCCGATCCTGCCTCGACAATCCCTCAGCCTGATTTTTTACTTGACCCCCAGACATTTGATCCACCACTGTTCGACGTGACCTATAATCTTATGGTTACAGACAGCTTCGGTTGCGTCAGCGAGTCATCCTTCTTCTATGAATCCATACACGTTAAAGCGGATTTTACCCTTGAGCCAATTAAAGGAGAAGCTCCACTGGAAGTGACTTTTACCGACAAATCCATCAGGGCTTCGACCTACAGATGGGAATTTGGCGATAATAAGGACAGCATTTCCAACCTGATGAACCCACCGCCGCATATCTATTATATTCCCGGAGAATATTCGGTAAAGCTGACTGTCGAGAGCGCCATGCATTGTATTGATTCAATGAGATCCGAAAATATTAGTTGACCCTTCCAAACTTGAGATCCCTAATGTATTTACTCCCAATGGCGATGGACTGAATGATTATTTCATAGTTGCAGGTCAATCGCTAAGGCATCTTAGTATAGAGATTTTCAGCAGAAGCGGACTGAGAGTTTATGAATTTGATGGAGGAGGAGAAACCCTGAGAAAATGGAAAGGTTGGGATGGGAATATCAATGACTCATCCAGAAAGGCATCACCGGGGTATATTTCTATATAATTACGGCTTACGGCTGGGATGATATTGTTTATGACGACAAGGAAACCAGGGGGTTGTTTACCTCTACCGGTAGATTACTGCCATACCCCGATAATAAATCCCATAACAGTAAGGCTTACAATGCTGTAAATTGAATTGATCAGGAAATGTGCCAGAGTTCGGGATTCAAAAAGATAGCTGATACCCATAAATGTAAATACCCAGCCAAATCCTGCCATGAATCCCTCTATTGCTCCGAATCCTGCGCCGGCATCTGCTCCGATAAACATGGCAAGGAAGAATGATGCTATAAGGGAAAGAAGGAATCCAAGGGCAAATATTCTGGTCATATTGGCATTTTTTGTTGATCTCTTCAGTAATCCCTGTTTCTTTCATCCATCTTTTTGCAAAAAGCAGGGGAGAATACCATAGCCCGCCCAGAACAAAAGCACTCACCGCAGCAATAATTATTGCAAACCAGTTTAAATTCTGAAAAGCATTATGCATATCCATAAGTTAATCTGTAAGATTTCATTATAAACAATTCTGAACTTGAAATGTTTAGAAAATTCTTATCTTAACATGGCTGAAATGGCAAACGGTTATTTGCCTGCTTCTTGCCTCTACCTTCCATTGGCCTGTCACCTCCGAATCCACTAACAATATATACTGTGTCATAACGGTCAACCGTAGGGCAGATATGCCATGGGATTGCATACAATGAATCCCCGGGTTTCATCTTGACGGCATGTGATGTTTTGATGACCATATGCTCTTCATTATGACCTATTATTGAAAGATCATCAATGCCGGGAATCATTATTCTTGGCTGAGGCATCTCTGAAGCCACTGCTTTATGGCCAAGGTCGAGGCAGACAAGATCATCTGCCGGCTTGCTTACAACTCTTGTAAAGAGGATGGCAGACTGCAAGTAATCCAGGTCAGCATATGAAGAACTGTATCCGAAGTCCCATAATATCACTGTTCCGGGACTGGTCTGAACTTCTTTTCTGGCAGCATGTACAGGAAAGGTTGGAGATCCTCCAGCAACAATTTATTTATCGGTGATCCCCTCACTGCAGATCTTCACTCATTTTTTGAACCGGTGCAAATGAATCGTTGCAGATCTGCCGCCTTAGGTCGAATTCTTTTCCATGATATGTCCGTCATAGGCATGAAGTCCGGCTGCTTTTAGTTTTGGCAGGTGCCGATCAGCCAGTATATCACGTATGGCTTCTTTCCCTGGCCTCATGCCCGTGCGGTCCATTCCGGCATTTATGTCAAGCCATATGTCAGCAACCGCTATTGAGTCTGACCGCTGTTTCTGATAGCTGACTGAGAATTTCTTCCGAATCGGCGATACAGGAAATGTTTATATTGGGATAAGCCTGTTTCAGGCTGAAAAATCTCCCGATGGCGGGACCGACAGGCTGCATGGCAAGTAAAATATCCGCAGCCCCGCACGAGGCCGTCATTTCTGCCTCAGCAATTGTTGCGCATTTAAACTTTTCAATACCATGTCTCATCTGCATTCCTATGATTTCACGCATCTTGTGAGTCTTCACATGCGGACGCAACCTTGAAACGTCACCCGCAATGTCTCTCGTCATTTTATGGATATTGTATTCAATCCGTTCAGGATATACCAGAAGAGAGGGTGAAAAAAGGTCGTTCTCGTTTTTAATCTTATACCATGTATTTTCAGCATGCATGATTTTATCGTTTTTGGTTTCAATAAAGTTCAAACATCGCCTCCACTTCCACTGCAATATTTGAAGGCAGGATCATTCCAACCGCACTTCTTACGCCAATGCCATTCTCTTCACCGAACACTTCTGCCATGAGTTCACTGAAGCCGTTGATGACGGCGGGCTGTTTGTCAAAACCCGGGGCACAGTTAACCATTCCAAATACCTTGACAATCCTCTTGATTTTTTTCAGATCTCCAAAGTGTGCCTTAATAGTCGACAGCATTGTGAGTCCGACCTGTCTTGCTGCAATTTTACCATCTTCAGTATCAAGATCTGCACCCAGTCTTCCGGTCATGAGCGTGCCATCAGACTTCAAAGGGCCCTGCCCTGAGACATAGAGAAATTTATCAACTACAAGCACAGGTTTATAAATACCTACAGGTTTGGGCGAGGGAGGAAGTATCAGACCTAATTCGGAAATTCGCATATCAGGATCATTTTTCATCTTCTGGAGAGTTTGTTCTCGTCATTCACCGGTAAATTTCGGCTTTTTACAGATTTTATCCGGCATTAAACTCATAAAACTTTATAAACTAAAAAAGTTTTCAGATTTTTGTCCATCTCAATTTTCAAAAGTATGGAAATAAGAGACAGGATCATTGAGGGTGCCG
Source organism: uncultured Bacteroidales bacterium (assembly GCA_963789465.1). Lineage (GTDB taxonomy): Bacteria > Bacteroidota > Bacteroidia > Bacteroidales > VadinHA17 > LD21. The sequence continues at coordinate 185,669 of CAWBLL010000003.1, read as the reverse complement.
CAAATTTATTCAAGACATACGGAATAAGGACAGTTACCATGGATTCTATTGCGACCCATCTGGGGATATCCAAAAGGACTATTTATGAAGTATTCTCCGACAAGGATGAGCTTCTTATATGCGTTTTGCAAATGATGGCAGAAAAGCAGAAGGCCCTGGTCGGCGTATACTTGCCGATTCTGAGAATGCGATATATGCCATTTTCAGGCTTCTGGAGAGCAGCAGGGATCATTTCCAGAATATGAGCCCTGCATTTCAGGCAGATCTGAAAAAATACCATTATGAGGTTCTTATGAAACGGATGGATAATTCTGAAATACCCGATTTCAGGAATAATGTTCAGGTGATAAACAGGGGGATAAAAGAAAAGCTTTTCAGAAAAGATATAAATCCGGATATAGTTAACAGGTGCCTCTATTCACTGGGAAGATCAACCATGGATTTTGAACTCTATCCGTTTGAAGAGTTCTCCCGCCGTGAAGTGGTAACAAATGTATTCATAAATTATCTGAAAGGGATCTCCACAAACTGAAGGCATTAACCTTATTAACAGCCTGGAAGCTAAGTTTTAAAAATTAATATAATCAATAATGGAAAAGAAGTTATTTCTAATTGGAATTCTTATGATCTTATTCCGGTCACGTTTCTTAATGCTCAGGGGCCGGATACTGAACTGCAGCTTTCACTTAAGGATGCACAGATTTATGCCATTGAGCATAACAAGATGGTCATTTCTTCAAAGATGGATGTTGAGGCTTCACGTATTGCTATTAAAGGAGATGATAACAAATGCTTTACCACAGATAGATGCATCAGGAAGCTTTAATGATAACCTGAAACTGATGACTACACTTCTCCCGGGAGATTTTTTTGGTAAACCAGGAGAAAAAGTCCCGGTCACTTTTGGATCGCAATTCAATTCGGGAGCCACTTTGCAGGCAAGCCTTCTGCTTGTTCAATGCTCCTGTCTATATTGGCATTGAATCTTCAAAACTTGCAAGGAAGCTGAGTGAGGAAAATCTGACCAGGTCGGAACTGGACACGAAGGAGGCCGTAGCCACTGCATATTATCTCATACTCATTTCGGAAAAATCCCTCACAATCCTGGATGCAAATATTGCCAACCTGAGAGAGACCCTTAAAGTCAACACAGGCAATGTATCATGCCGGTATGGCGGAAGCTACGGATATTGATCAGATGGCTTCAAATGTAACAGCGGTTGAGAACAGCCGGAGTTCCATGCAGAGAACCATCGAACTTAACTACAACCTTCTGAGGTTTCAGCTGGGTCTCTCTGCAGACAGCAAAATAAGTCTGACAGAAACACTTGACAATATTACTGATAAGATAAATGTTGAAACACTCTTATCCCAGCAATTTGATCACAGGCAAAATGTAGATTATCAGCTTATTGAAGGGCAGGAAAAGATGTCCTACCTAAGTCTTGAAATCAGAGAAGGCAGCATTGTTGCCAACAATTATCCGGGTTTTATACATACGGTACAAACGGGATGGGTGATAAGCTAGGGAGTCTGAGCTGGTTCCCGAACTCTGTGACAGGATTTCAGGTTTCTGTTCCTGTTTTTGGCAGCGGTCAGAAGTACCACAGGATTAAAAAAGCCAGGATAAATCTTGAAAAGGCAAGAACAACCAAAGAGATGGTAACCGACCAGCTGCTTCTTCAGGAGAAGCAGCTGAGATATAACCTTGTAAATGCCAACCTTCAATATATAAGCCAGAAAGATAATATTGACGTATCCAAAAGGGTTTATGCCAGCATGGAAAACAAATTCAGGCAGGGAATGGCATCCAGCCTGGAACTTACACAGTCGAATACCCTTTACCTCCAGGCTGAGAATAACTATATCTCATCGCTGATGGAACTGCTCCGGACACCAAGCTTGCTCTGGATAAACTGTTAAACAACCTCTGATCTGCAATACTTAGTAACTATTAAATTTTATATAATGAAATACTTAAGACCAATCATCCTGCTGGCATCTTACTATGCTTTTAATTTCAGCATGCTCATCAAAAGGAAAAAATACAGCTTCTGCTTCGCTGATCCGTCTGCTGAATCAAAACGTGCTGTCATACCTGTAAAAACGATGGCTCCTGGCAAAGACAAAAATTGCACGGACAATTGAGTATACTGCTACTATTCTGCCCTTTGAAGAGGTAAATGTAGCTCCTTCAACACCCGGAAGAATTGATAAAATCTATGTTGAGACAGGCGACAGGGTAAATAAAGGAGACAAGCTCTTCCTTATGGACAGGTCGCAGCTGTATCAGCTTGAACTTCAGCTGAGTAACCTTCAGAAGGATCTTGACAGGATAGATACCCTGCTCAAGTCGGGCAGTGCAAAACAGCAGCAGTATGACCAGATGAAAACGCAGTATGATGTTCTGAAAACCAATGTTGATTTCATGAAGGAGAATACAGTGATGAAGTCACCTTTCTATGGAGTTGTTACGGGGAAGTATTTTGAGGACGGGGAGATGTATTCCGGCACTCCAACCACCACATCCGGCAGGTCTGCGATTGTTACCGTGATGCAGGTCAATCCTCTTAAAATAAACGTAAGCATTTCCGAACAGTACTATCCGCTGATTAAAAAGGGAATGAAAGCTGATGTTGAGGCTGATGTTTACAAAGGTGAAAAATTCACAGGCACAGTTTACAGGATCTCACCCACTATCAATCCGGCAAGCAGGTCCTTTATTGCAGAGCTTGAACTGCCAAATACCAAGGATATTCTCAAACCCGGCATGTTTGTCAGGGTTTCAATGGACCTTGGGGAAGTTGAAACATTTGTTGTGCCCGCAAACACTGTTCTGATACAGGAAGGGACCAATATCCGGTATGTATTTCTTGAAAAGAATAATGTCGCGGAAAGAGTTGAAGTGACTCTTGGGAAAAGATTTGATGATCAGCTGGAAATACTATCGTCCGGCATAAAGGAAGGTGATATGCTTGTAACTGAAGGGCAGGCAAGACTGATCAATGGCGACAAGGTTGAGCTTATAAATTAATTTTCACAACTTCAATAATAGCAAAATGAGTATATATAGTGCTTCTGTAAAAAGACCTGTTACCACTATCCTGATTTTTGTCGGACTGATGGTCATGGGGATCTATTCGCTGATGCAATTGCCTGTGGATCTTTATCCTGAAATGGAATTGCCCTTTGTGGTGGTTTATACCACCTACCCCGGGGCAAGTGCATCCGATATTGAATCAAATGTGACCAGACCTCTGGAAAATGCCCTTAATTCTGTCAGTAATCTGAAAGAGATTACCTCAACTTCAAGCGATGCCACCTCTGTTGTATTCATGAACTTTGAGTACGGTACCAATCTCGACGAAGCTTCCAATGATATCAGGAGTGCGCTCAGCTTTACAGAGCGGTTGCTGCCGGAAGATTGTGAAAAGCCAACCATTATAAAGTTCAGCACAAGTTTCATGCCTATTATCTTTTATGCAATAACAGCAAAGGAAAGTTATGCCGGCCTTGAAAAAATTCTTGACGAGAAGATTGTAAACCCGCTGAACAGGATAGACGGTGTCGGTTCAGTGGCCCTCTCAGGAGTGCCCGGACGCAAAATCTATATAGATGTTGATCCGAGGAAGATGGAAGCTTATAATCTTACCATTGAGCAGATCGGAAATGTGTTGAGGGCTGAAAACATGAATATGCCTGCAGGATACCTCGAAATGGGCAATACAGATTACCCTCTCCGCATCCAGGGGGAATTTCCTGAAAGCGATGTGGTCAGGAACCTTGTGGTGAGCAATTACAATGGCAATAATGTATATCTGAGAGATGTTGCAGAGGTACGTGACACGATCCGTGAATCAAAGCTCGACACCAAGATCAACGGGGCGAAGGGAATGAGCATGTATGTTCAGAAACAATCAGGAGGCAATACTGTAAAGGTCACCAGGGAAGTTGAAAAAATGCTTTCCAGGCTGAAAAAGGATCTTCCTGAGGATGTAAAAATAGAGAAGCTTTTCGACAGCTCCACATTTATCAGGGGTTCGATCAGCAATCTTACTGAAACACTGATGTATGCTGCAATATTTGTAATACTTGTCGTGCTTTTCTTCCTGGGAAGATGGCGGGCAACATTTATTGTTATCCTTACCATACCAATCTCGCTTATCGTGGCTTTTATCTACCTGTTTGTGACAGGCGCTTCGATAAACATAATCTCACTCACTTCACTGTCAATAGCGATCGGGATGGTGGTGGATGATGCTATTGTGGTACTTGAGAACATCACCAGGCATATTGAAAGGGGAAGCCGCCCGAGGGAGGCAGCAATATATGCAACAAACGAGGTCTGGCTGGCAGTAATCGTAACCACCCTGACAGTTGTTGCTGTATTCTTTCCCCTGACCTTTATTACCGGACTGACAGGTGTTCTTTTCAAACAGCTTGGCATGATAGTGACAATTACAATTGTTACATCAGTTTTTGCAGCGATCACTCTGACCCCAACCCTTAGTTCACTTCTGCTTAAGTGGTACCCAATAAAAAAGGATGCACCTTTCTGGACATATGACGGCAGCATAAGGAAATGGCTTGACAGTTTTGACCGGTTTTATGAAAAGACATTGCGCTGGGCACTAAGGCATAAGACATTCATAACAATCATGGCAGTAGTGGTATTCATAGGGTCGATGAGTCTTTTTGCTGTAATAAAAACAGAATTCTTTCCACAGGCAGATGAATCCAGAATATCAGCAACGGTAGAGCTTCAGACCGGAACCAGGGTAGACCAGACTGTCATGACTGCCGATAAGATTAACAGGCTGATAAGGGAAAAGTATCCTGAAGTAAAGATTATTTCCACTTCATCAGGTTCCGATGACCAGGGTAGTTTTGCTGCAATTTTCAGTGCAGGAGGAACCCACAAAATAACATATAATCTTAGTCTGGTACCGATTGAAGAGAGATCAAAATCGGTATTTGAAATTGTTGAGGAGATGAGGGCCGACCTTTCCAGCGATGTCTGAGATTGTCACTTTCACCCTGAGTACATCAGACAATATGGGAAGTTTCGGAGGAAGCAATGTTGATGTGGAGGTTTATGGGTATGATATTTCCGAAACCAACCTCGTGGCAGAAAAACTCTCTGAAAAGATAAAGGAAATTGAAGGCTGCAAGGATGTTACCATTAGTCGTGCTAAATCAAAGCCTGAATTACAGATTCTCTTTGATCAGAACAAGATGAGCGCTAACGGACTGAATACTGCCATGGTTGCAACAGCTGTAAAGAACCGGGTGGACGGTCTGCTTGCCACCAGGCTCAGGCAGTTCGGAGACGAATATGATGTTGTTGTGAGGCTGAAGAAAGAAGCCCGGAGCACCATAACCGACATTGAGAATATTGGAATAACAAACCCGATGGGACAGATTGTGCGACTTGGGGAGATAGCAAATATCAAAGAATTCTGGTCGCCTCCAAATATAGAGAGAAAACGAAAGGAACGCATAGTGAGAGTCTCCTTTACCCCTTACAAGAGGTCACTTACCGACATACAGCTCGATGTTCAGAAGGCAATTGATGAGACTATAATGCCGGCAGGGGTGATGGTGCAGATATCCGGAGCCATAAAGGAACAGATGGATGCCTTTAAGGATATAGCAATGCTGATGCTTATAAGCCTTATTCTGGTATATCTGATCATGGCTTCGCAATTTGAGTCGCTTAAAATGCCATTCATAATAATGTTCTCTATACCTTTTGCATTTTCCGGTGTAGCCATCGCACTTTTCATCTCAAATACTGCTTTAAGTGTAATATCAGGAATCGGGGCGGTAATGCTTATAGGAATAGTAGTCAAGAATGCCATTGTCCTTGTTGACTTCATTAACCTGACACGGGAAAGAGGATCTGAACTCTACGAAGCCATTGCAATCTCAGGCCGTTCCAGACTCAGACCGGTAATTATGACATCTGCAACTACTATCCTTGGGATGCTTCCCCTTGCCATAAGCAAGGGTTCCGGGTCTGAGCTCTGGAGCCCGATGGGAGTAGCGGTTATTGGAGGACTGGTGTTCTCGACAGTTGTTACACTGATTCTGGTTCCTGTAGTGTATGCAATCTTTTCAAAACATGGAGAAAGGAATAAGAACCTGGCGGTTTACTCTGAATTTGATTTCATGAACGGGAAAGATGAAAGTAAATAATTATGTTGATCTTAAAAGTTAATTGAAATGAAAGCAATAATGATAATATACAACCAGGCACATAGTGAAAAGATTGAATATATGCTCGACAAGCTTGGTATAAAAGGTTATTCACTATGGGAGAATGTCAGGGGCAGCGGAACAAATACCGGAGTCCCGCACCTGGGAAATCATACCTGGCCTGAAATAAATAAAAGCCTTCTTACTGTAATTGAAGATGATCTTGTAGATACTGTACTGGATAAAGTAGAAAGGATAAATAGAATAAATGAAGAAGTTGGTATCAGGGCTTTTGTCTGGGACATACTGAAGATGGTGTAATACTCATACGGCTATATGATAAGGGGCTGATCAATCTGATCAGCCCCTTTTTTATTCCCTGAAATTGTCATTATCAATGCGGGAGTCCATAAAACGGGTAAGGTTCAAAATATAGCCGGTTTCCATGGGTTATGAAAATTTATATTACTGATTATAAGTGTTATATATAAAAATATTATATTTTAATCAATCTAACCTATTAAAAATAGGGGGTATAAGTCAAAAAAACATTAAAATATTAGTATATACCCCTATTAAAAAGGGGGTATAAATGAGAAAATAGTATAAATATTATATTATCACATCTAATTTTTAGGGGGTCTAAATAAAATAATGTTATATTTGCAATGGAAAAAACACTAACCTAAAACTTAAGATCATGATGAAACGGGCGCTATTTTTTACGGGACCGGTTGTTTTTTTAGTATTCACGAATAATCAGGTCAGGGCACAATCAGGGGAGGATGGATCAAAATTCAGTGCCGGTGCTGATGTCTATTCGAATTATGTATGGAGGGGCAGCAAATATGGAACAGGTCCGTCAATCCAGCCAGGCGGTAAAATTCATGACCGGCGGTTTAACGATTGGTGTCTGGGGCTCTTTTGACGCTGCAGGTTATGCAGAAGCGGACCCCTATATCTCATTGTCTCTCCCGCTGGGATTCAGTGTGGGATTAACGGATTATTATTACCCTGGTCTTGAGCTTTTTGATGTTTCCGCGACGACGGGCAGTCAGGCACTGGAGATCAATGCCGGATTTGGCAGTGGAGGACTGGCACTGAGTGCAAACTATATAATAAATGAGGCAGGCGGGGCAGGATCAACGGGTGGTGACAAATATTTCCAGGCACAATATTCATTCAGCGAATTCAGCCTCTTTGCGGGTGCCGGGGATGGCTGGCATACAAGCAACGGGAAATTCAATTTCTGCAATATTGGCTTAGGAACGGCAAGGGTGATACACATTACTGAGAAGTTCTCGATTCCTGTAACAGGCCAGGTAATTATGAATCCTGAGAAAGAGCAGCTTTTCCTTGTGGTAGGCTTCACCTTATAGAATAATATAACAATTATAGAAACAATTTAAACAAATCAACATGAAAAAAATTGAAGTCGTAGTCAGAAAATCCAAGTTTGAAGAGGTAAAGGATGCCTTGTACAAAGTAGGTGTGGAGTTTATCACCTTCTGGGATGTCAGGGGAACGGGAAAGGCAACACAGGGAAGAGTCTACAGGGGTATCGCTTACGATACCAGTACAATTGAACGAATATTGATAACATTCGTTTGTCGGGAGAAATATATGGATCCGGCAATTAAAGCGATCCTCCAGTCTGCCAGGACAGGAGAAGTAGGAGACGGAAAGATTTTCATTTCTGAGATAACCGATGCCTACAGGATCAGGACAGGTGAAAGCGGTGATAAGGCAATGTACCTGGAAGGAGAAGAGTAATAACAAAATAAATTTTATCAATTATGACATATACATTAATTATGCCGGACGATATAAGCGCAATTGAGACAACTCTTGCCGAATATGCTTATTCAATAAATACAATCTGGGTACTGGTAACTGCTGCACTTGTATTCTTTATGCAGGCCGGATTTGCACTTGTTGAGGCAGGTTTTACCCGTTCAAAGAACACTACAAATATTCTGTTTAAGAATCTGATGGATTTTGTGATTGGGACAATCGCATTCTGGGCAATTGGTTTTGGAATCATGTTCGGGAGCAAAAACGGTTTCTGGGGTGGCATTGATCTTTTTACCCAGCATACATATCGTACCGACATGCCGGATTTTGCCTTTCTGATCTTCCAGACTGTTTTTGCTGCCACTGCTGCAACAATTGTGTCGGGAGCCATGGCTGAACGCACCAAATTCAATGCCTACCTGATGTACAGTGCAGTTATTTCCCTTGTTATTTATCCTGTTTCAGGGCACTGGGCATGGGGTGGCGGATGGTTGAGCCAGATGGCAACTACCATTTCATGATTTTGCCGGTTCCTCGGTTGTTCATATGGCAGGAGGAATGGCTGCTTTGGTGGGCGCATCAGTTCTGGGACCAAGGCTTGGCAAATATGATAAAAACGGGAAAGCAAAAGCTATTCCGGGACACAGTATGACTCTTGCAACACTCGGAGTATTTATTTTATGGATCGGCTGGTTCGGATTTAACCCCGGTTCGCAGCTTGCAGCTGCAGGAGAAGCCAATGCCAAGGCAATATCCCTGATTTTCGTAACCACGAACATTGCTGCTGCAGGCGGCGCATTATCTACTATGATGTTCATCTGGATGAAGTACAAACGCCCAACTCTGAGTATGACTCTAAACGGTGCCCTGGCAGGCCTTGTGGCCATTACTGCCGGATGCGATGCCGTCACTCCGGGAGGTGCTTTGATCATCGGAATGCTTGCAGGTATCCTTGTAGTGCTGTCAGTTGAGTTTTTCGACAAGATTGTAAAAATAGATGATCCGGTTGGAGCTATTTCAGTCCATGGAATATGCGGAGCATTCGGAACTCTTATGGTAGGATTCTTCTCAACCAGTCAGGGCATATTGTATGGACAGGGAGGAGCCCTGCTGAAAAGTCAGCTAATTGGAGTAGTATCGATTGCATTATGGGTTTTGTCTTCCTCCACCGTCCTGTTCATTTCATTGAAATATCTGAACGGACTCAGGGTTGAGAAGATAATTGAAGAGGAAGGACTCGATGTATATGAGCACGGTGAATCAGCGTATAATATTTAAACCAGCAACAAGACTCACGGTAATAAAAAACCGCCCCGGTATGGGGCGGTTTTTTATTTATATCATTGATTACCAGAGCTATTCTTCTTCTTCCTCTTCAGAATATGCCTTTATAACAGCATCCTGAACATCTCCGGGAACCTGTGCATATTCTGCGAATTTCATTGTGTACATCGCACGGCCTCCGGTAATGGAACTTAAAGCAGTGGAATATTTATTCATTTCAGCCAGAGGCACTTTAGCCTTGATAACCTCAAAGCGCTTTTCACTCGACATGCCAAGCACCATTCCCCGTCTGCCCTGAAGATCGCTTATCACATCACCCATACGGTCTGCCGGAACAAAGATCTCAACATCATATACGGGCTCAAGGATTTTAGGCCCGGCATTCTTGAAGGCCTGACTGAAGGCATTTCTTCCCGCCAGTCGGAAAGAGATCTCATTGGAGTCGACAGGGTGCATTTTTCCGTCGTATACATAAACCCGGATATCGCGGGCATAGGATCCGGTAAGAGGTCCTACTTCCATTTTTTCCATTATTCCCTTGAGGATTGCAGGCATAAACCTGGCATCAATTGAACCACCGACAATACTGTTCACATAAACCAGTTTCCCGCCCCACTGGAGAGGGATCTCTTCTTTATCGCGAATTGAAATTTTTATCTCCTTGCCGGCAATCTTTTGCATTGTTGCTTCCTTGGAACCCTCCTCGTATGGTTCAATTATCATATGTACCTCGCCAAATTGTCCGGCTCCTCCTGATTGCTTCTTATGACGGTAGTCAGCCTGGGCAATTTTTGTAATTGTCTCCCGGTATGGGATCTTCGGCGCATTGAAAATTGTAGGGATCTTATATATGTTATCCAGGTGCCATTTCATAATATTGAGATGGTATTCCCCCTGACCATGTACGATTATCTGTTTTAATTCTTTGGAGTACTCGATTATTATGGTAGGATCTTCCAGGTGTATTTTATTCAGGGCTTCGCCAAGTTTCTCATCATCACTTTCACTCTGGGCCTTTATTGCAGTACGGTATTTGGGATCTGGAAATTTAATGCCATCGTATTTCCAGTCGTTGCCTGCCACATTCAGAGTATGGTCTGTTTTTGTATTTTTCAGTTTTACCAGGGCACCGATATCTCCAATATTGAGTTCCGGAACTTTTGTACGGTTCTTGCCGGCACAGATGTAGAGCTGTGACAATCTCTCCTTAGTCCCGTTATTGCTATTGACGACATCCAGGTTTTCAGTTATTTTTCCTGAGTAGACCCTGAAATAGTTTATTTCACCAATATGTTCCTCGATCGAGGATTTGAAGATATATACTGATGCCGGTCCGGCTGGATTTGGTTTTACCTCTGCACCTTTGCTGTTGTGTTTGGCAGGCATATCGGCAAGTGATGGAGCCATATTCCCGATAAACTCCAAAAGCCTGTCAACGCCAATATTGTTTTTTGAAGAGATACATAATACAGGGAACAATCCTCTGTTCACTATTCCCTGGGCAATGCCTTTTTTTATCTCGTCTTCGGAAAGAGTATCATTTGAGAAGAAAAGCTCCATTAGGGCTTCGTCGCTTTCAGCCGCTTTTTCCACCAGTGTGCCATGTAATTCAGCATGCCCTGGCAGCCTGGTCGGCAGGAATATCAGCAAGCTCATATTTTCCACCCTCTTTGGGGTAACGAAGCATCTTCATCCTGAGCACATCTATGATGGCGTTGAATCCCACACCTTCATTGAGAGGATACTGGATCAGAACCACATCGTTGGACAACCTGTCCTTCATCATCTCCAGCGACTTTTCGAAGTTGGCTTTTTCATGATCCAGTCCGTTAATTGCAAAAATGACAGGTTTTTTATCCTTTTCGGTATGCCTGAAATGTATTTCAGTTCCAACCTCGACTCCATTCTGTACATTGATTACCATGACGGCCGCATCGCTGGCATAAAGCGAGGATATCACGCCACCGCTGAAATCATCCAGACCCGGTGTATCCAGAATATTGATCTTTTTGTTCTGGAATTCTGTATAGAGCACGGTTGAAAAGATGGAGTTGCTGTTTTCATGTTCGATGGGACGGTAGTCCGAAACAGTATTCTTCCCTTCAATTGTACCTCTTCTTTCAATTATGCCACCGTTAAAAAGCATCGCTTCTGCGAGGGTTGTTTTCCCTGAGCCGGAATTGCCAAGTAGGGCAATGCTTTTAATCTGGTCCGCCTGGAATGTTTTCATATTTTTCAGATATTATATATTCTACATTTTTATTATATGCAATCGTTATGGCGGGGACAAAAATAATAATTTTTTAAAACAGTTTAAGAAAGTGCAGAGAATTCCATTTTTTTTATTTCCTTTGCACCAGTTTTTTGAAACTCAGGAGTACCGTTTTTCCTTTCAAGGTAAGTTTACAAAATATTTTCATATGGGAAGATCGGGAAGGAACCTGTTGATAACTTACATTTTAAGGTAAGATATTTTGTTTCATAATATGCTTTAGTGGCCTGTTGTTGTAGTTTCCAGGTCATCTGAAGATAGTGAGTTATATTGTTTCAAAAAAAATGAGATACTTGTTTGTGGATTAATAAAATAAAACAATACCTTTGCAGACCATTTTTTTGAGTAAAATTTAAGCTAAAATTAATTGGATATATGCCGACAATTCAGCAGTTAGTAAGAAAAGGCAGGAAGAAACTGATAGATAAAAGTAAAGCTCCTGCTTTGGATTCATGTCCTCAGAGAAGGGGAGTATGTGTGCGTGTTTACACCACGACACCCAAGAAGCCTAATTCAGCCATGAGGAAGGTAGCCAGGGTCAGGCTTACCAACCAGAAGGAAGTGAACGCGTACATACCCGGTGAAGGGCATAACCTTCAGGAGCACTCAATAGTTCTTATCAGGGGTGGCAGGGTAAAAGATTTGCCGGGTGTTCGTTATCACCTGATTCGCGGTGCCCTTGATACATCAGGTGTTGATGGACGTACACAGAGAAGATCAAAATATGGTGCAAAAAGGCCAAAGAAGTAACAGTTAAAGGTATACGATAATGAGAAAGTCAAGACCAAAAAAGAGGATTCTGTTGCCGGATCCGAAATACAAGGATCCTTATGTAACCAGATTTGTGAATAATCTCATGTACAGTGGGAAAAAGAATCTTGCTTTTAAAATTTTCTACGACTCGCTAGAAATAATTGGAGATAAGTTTAAAAGTGAAGGAAAGACACCGCTTGAGATTTTCAAGCAGGCTCTTGATAATGTGACACCACAGGTTGAAGTGAAAGCCCGCCGGGTAGGTGGGGCCACTTTCCAGGTCCCTATGGAGATCAGGTCAGACAGGAAGGTAAGCATTAGCATGAAGAACATGGTCTCATTTGCACGTAAGAGGACAGGTCATTCCATGGCTGAAAGGCTGGCTGCCGAACTGATGGCTGCATACAAGCTTGAAGGTGGTGCGTACAAGAAAAAAGAAGATACTCACAGGATGGCCGAAGCCAACAAGGCTTTCGCTCATTTCCGTTTTTAAAATATAAAAAAGCCGCTCAGTCTCAAAGAGATGGATAAAAACCTGAAATATACCAGAAACATCGGAATCATGGCCCACATCGATGCCGGCAAGACGACCACGACGGAACGTATACTGTTCTTCACCGGTCGTACCCATCGCATGGGAGAGGTACATGATGGCAATGCACAGATGGACTGGATGGTTCAGGAGCAGGAAAGAGGTATAACCATCACTTCCGCTGCCACGACAACATACTGGAAATACAGGGGAGAAGATTATAAGATCAATATCATTGACACTCCGGGGCATGTAGACTTTACCGTTGAGGTTGAAAGGTCGCTCAGGGTTTTAGACGGCGCCGTTGCTGTATTTTGCGCAGTAGGAGGGGTTGAACCTCAGTCGGAAACCGTATGGAGACAGGCAAATAAATATGTTGTACCGAGAATAGCCTTCATAAACAAGATGGACAGGGCCGGCGCTGATTTTTTCAGTGTTGTGCAACAGATACACGATAAGCTTGGAGCCAATCCTGTTCCTGTACAGATACCTATAGGAGCCGAGGAGAATTTCAACGGGGTGATAGACCTCGTTAATATGAAAGCCATCGTATATTATCCTGACGAGGTTACCGTAACAAGGTTTGAGATCGAGGAGATACCTTCAGAGATGAAGTTGGAAGCTGAGGAATGGAGAGGCAAGCTGATCGAAGCCGTTGCCGGGATTGATGATTCACTTCTGGAACGTTATCTGGAGGATCATGAGTCAATCACAGGTGATGAGGTGATCGTTGCTCTCAGAAAGGCAACCATTGCTGGTCTTGCAATTCCCGTAATCTGCGGGGCTGCATTTAAAAACAAGGGAGTACAAAACCTTCTCAATGCAGTTGTTGCTTATCTTCCGTCTCCGGTTGATAAAGGTTCCGTAATAGGAATTGATCCCAGGAATGACGAAGAGATTGAGAGGAATCCCGATGATGAGGAACCTCTGTCTGCACTGGCATTCAAGATTGCCACAGATCCTTTTGTCGGAAGACTGGCATTTTTAAGAATTTATTCAGGCGTCCTCAAGGCTGGTGATACCGTTCTGAATGTCCGTACCGGCAAGAGGGAAAGGATCAACCGCCTGTTCCAGATGCATGCAAACAAGCAGAATCCCAAGGAGAGCATTTCCGCAGGTGATATATGTGCCGGAGTGGGATTTAAAGATATCAGGACCGGGGATACCCTCTGTGCCATCAACAAACCGATCCAGCTCGAATTAATGGATTTCCCTGATCCGGTTATTGGTGTTGCAATAGAACCCAAAACGCAGGCTGACGTTGACAAGCTGTCAATTGCTCTCAGCAAGCTTGCCGAGGAAGATCCGACATTCCAGGTGAAGTCAGATCCCGATAGCGGACAAACCGTAATACATGGTATGGGTGAACTTCATCTTGAAATTCTTATTGACAGGCTGAAAAGAGAATTTAAGGTTGAATGCAACCAGGGGCCGCCACAGGTTGCATACAAAGAGGCTGTCACCACATCAGGCGAATTCAGGGAAGTATTTAAGAAACAGACCGGTGGCCGGGGCAAGTTCGCAGACCTTACTTTTGATATGATGCCTGCCGATGACAAGGTGAGGGGTCTTCAGTTTATTAATGACGTTAAGGGAGGACATATTCCCAAAGAATATATACCATCGGTTGAGAAAGGGTTCCGCGAAGCTATGGTCAATGGCCCGCTGGCAGGCTTCCCTCTCGAAAGCCTGAAAATAATACTCAAAGACGGTTCTTTCCATCCGGTAGACTCCGATGCATTATCTTTTGAAATTGCAGCCAAACAGGCTTTCAGGAAATTTGCGGGGAAACTCAATCCTGTTATCCTGGAGCCTATAATGTCTACGGAGGTAGTTACTCCGGAAGAGTATGTTGGAGATGTTATTGGCGATTTCAACAGGCGCAGGGGCAGGGTGGAAGGCATGGAATCGAAAGCAGGTTCAAGGGTTGTAAAAGCAAAAGTACCTCTGGCAGAGAAATTTGGTTATGTCACTGTACTTCGTACCCTTACCTCGGGCAGAGCAACTTCGACAATGGAGTTCTCTCATTATGAAAAGGTGCCTGTAGAAATATCAAACAAGATTGTAGAAGTTACTAAAGGAAAAATTCTTTAAAAAGATGAGTCAGAAAATTCGTATTAAACTGAAATCTTATGATCATAATCTGGTGGACAAGTCCGCAGAGAAGATTGTAAAAACAGTAAAATCTACTGGTGCAGTAGTCAGCGGACCGATACCGCTTCCGACCCACAAAAAGATTTATACAGTGCTTCGTTCCCCCTTTGTAAACAAGAAAGCCAGAGAGCAGTTTGAACTTTCGTCATATAAAAGGCTGCTTGACATTTACAGCTCAACACCAAAAACCATCGATGCATTGATGAAGCTTGAGCTTCCAAGCGGAGTAGAGGTAGAGATTAAAGTGTGAAATCAGTAAAGTATAATAGAGATGCAGGGATTAATTGGTAAAAAAGTAGGAATGACATCCGTTTTCGATGAAAATGGCAAAAATATTCCTTGTACGGTACTGCAGGCCGGACCATGTGTTGTTACACAGGTCAAGACAGTTGAGAAAGACGGCTACTCAGCCGTACAGCTTGGATTTGAGGAAAAGAAGGAAAAGCATACTACCAAAGCTGAGATGGGCCATTTCAGGAAAGCCAATACTACACCAAAGAGAAAGGTAGTCGAGTTTATTGGTTTTGAAGAAGGCCAGTGCAAAGAGGGTGACGTGATTACTGCTGAACTCTTCACTTCGGATCTCATTGTTGACGTACGCGGATGGTCAAAGGGAAAAGGATTCCAGGGAGTTGTAAAGCGTCATGGTTTTGCCGGCGTTGGCGGTCAGACCCACGGACAGCATAACAGGGGCAGGGCTCCCGGTTCTCTTGGTGCATCATCATTTCCGTCAAGGGTACTGCCAGGCATGAGAATGGCCGGCCGCACCGGGGGAAACAAGGTGATGTCGATGGACCTCAGAGTAGTTAAGCTTATGGCTGAAAACAATATATTAATCGTGAAAGGATCGGTACCGGGTCCGAAAGGTGGTTACGTAATAATTACAAAATAATGGAATTAGCAATTATTGATATCAGCGGGAAGGAAACCGGAAGAAAGGTGAATCTTGACGATTCTATATTCGGTATAGCACCAAACGACCATGCCATTTATCTTGATACCAAGCAATACCTGGCCAATCAGAGGCAGGGTACTCACAAGTCGAAGGAGCGTGGTGAGATAGCTGGAAGCACCAGGAAGATAAAAAGGCAGAAAGGGACAGGAACGGCAAGGGCTGGCAGTATAAAGAATCCTCTTTTCAGAGGTGGCGGCCGTGTTTTTGGTCCGAGACCCAGATATTATGGCTTCAAGCTTAACAAAAAGGTCAAGCAGCTGGCCAGAAGATCAGCACTTTCATACAAAGCTTCAACGAATAATATTATTATACTGGAAGATTTCTCCCTCGAAGCTCCTAAAACAAAGGAAATCATCAGAATGGGTAATAACCTGAATATTGCTAACAAAAAATCAGTATTTGTTTTCCCGGAACAAAATAATAATATATATTTGTCAACCCGAAATGTGCAAGGGGTTGAAGTTGTAATAGCCAGTGAGCTAAACACTTATAAGATAATGAGAGCTTCAACTTTGGTGCTTGTGGAGAGTGCAGTTGACGTTTTGCAGTCGACTTTTGAAAACTAGAAAACTTTGAGTAATGAATATTTTGCTTAAACCGATTGTAACGGAAAAAATGACAAGCCAGGGTGATAAATTTAATCGCTATGGGTTTTTTGTTGCCAAAAGCGCAAATAAGTTACAGATAAAAAAAGCCGTTGAGGAGCTGTACAATGTGACAGTTGATTCGGTAAACACTATGAGGTATGGGGGGAAAATAAAAACCCGGAATACCAAGTCGGGTCTTCTGGCCGGTAAGACAGTTTCTACAAAGAAAGCTGTTGTGACCCTGGCTGAAGGAAATAAAATAGATTTCTATAGCAATATTTAATAACCGATATGGCAGTCAGAAAGATAAAACCTGTAACACCAGGTCAGAGACACAAGATCGCAAGCACTTTTGAAAATCTCACGAGTGCTTCGCCGGAGAAATCCCTGCTTCGACCGAATAAAAGGTCCGGAGGAAGGAATGGTAGCGGCAAACAGACTATGAGGTACATCGGTGGCGGTCACAAAAAGATGTACAGGGTAATCGATTTCCTCAGGGAAAAAGATGGTATACCGGCAATTGTAAAAACTATCGAGTACGATCCAAATCGTTCATCACGGATTGCACTGGTTGTTTACAGTGACGGAGAAAAGAGATATATAGTTGCTCCTGTGGGCTTGCAGGCAGGCCAGACATTGCTGTCAGGCAGCGAAGCAACGCCGGAGATAGGGAATACATTGTTTCTTAGCGACATCCCTCTTGGTACAATAATTCATAATATAGAACTTAAGCCCGGAAGGGGTGGTGCCATGGCCAGAAGTGCAGGGACATATGCCCAGCTTTCGGCACGTGATGGCAAATATGCCACTATCAAGCTGCCTTCGGGTGAAACCAGGCTGATACTTACTACTTGCCGTGCTACGATAGGTACAGTATCAAATCCTGATCATAACCTTGAGCGGTCCGGCAAAGCAGGTCGTTCACGCTGGCAGGGTCGCCGTCCGAGAGTTAGGGGAGTTGTAATGAATCCGGTTGATCACCCGATGGGTGGCGGCGAAGGAAGGGCTTCCGGAGGTCATCCAAGATCCCGTAAAGGTATACCTGCAAAAGGTTTCAAAACAAGGGATATGAAAAAATACTCCGCAAAATTTATTGTTGAAAGAAGGAAAAAATAGCTGAGATATTATGAGCAGATCAATTAAAAAAGGCCCTTTCATCGAATTCAAACTCGAAAAGAGAATCCTTGAGATGAATGAAGCAGGGAAGAAATCAGTCATGAAGACATGGTCAAGAAGATCGGTGATATCACCGGACTTTGTCGGACATACTATAGCAGTTCACAACGGGAACAAATTTATCCCCGTTTACATTACCGAGAATATGGTAGGGCACAAGCTTGGAGAATTCTCACCTACCCGTACTTTCAGGGGTCACTCCGGAAATAAATAAGTAATGTAAGCAATAAATCATTTAGAAATGGGTGCAAGAAAAAGAAATACAGCTGAGCAGAAAAAAGAGGCCGCCAAAACAAGATACCAGGCGGTCCTCAGAAACTGTCCAACCTCTCCCAGGAAGATGCGTCTGGTAACCGATCTGATTAGCGGCTTGGAGGTAAACAGAGCGCTTGATGTCCTTAAGTTCAGTTCACA
The DNA here is from genome assembly GCA_963789465.1 of uncultured Bacteroidales bacterium. GTDB lineage: Bacteria > Bacteroidota > Bacteroidia > Bacteroidales > VadinHA17 > LD21. The sequence goes on along the minus strand of CAWBLL010000003.1, from coordinate 167,550 downwards.
GGAGGCATCACGGAGAATGGAAAAACTTCTTCTGTCCGCAATTGCAAACTGGCAGGCAAAAAACGAGGGTGTCAGGGTGGAAGAAAGCAATCTTTTTGTCAAACTGGTTCATGTCGATGGTGGCCGTTCACTGAAAAGATTGCAAACCGCACCGCAGGGAAGAGCTTACAGGCTGAGAAAAAGATCGAACCACGTAACTCTTGTGCTGGACAGTAGGAATATGGAAGTTGAAAATAGATCAAAATAGAACAGATGGGACAAAAAGTAAATCCGATTGGTAACAGATTAGGTATAATCAAAGGATGGGATTCGAACTGGTATGGCGGGAAAGATTTTTCCGGTAAGCTCGTCGAAGACACAAAGATCAGGGAATACCTGAATGCCAGGCTTGCCAAAGCCAGCATCTCCAGGATTATAATTGAACGAACTCTGAAGCTCATAACTGTAACTGTAAATACTGCACGTCCGGGTATCATTATTGGAAAAGGAGGCCAGGAGGTTGACAAGCTTAAGGAGGAACTCAAGAAGATAACCAAAAAGGAGGTTCAGATAAACATCTTTGAAGTTAAACGTCCCGAACTTGACGCAAATATTGTAGGAAACAATATTGCACGTCAGCTTGAAGGTAAAATTTCTTTCCGCCGTGCGATCAAAATGTCGATCGCCTCGACAATGCGAATGGGAGCAGAGGGTATTAAGATAATGATCTCCGGCCGTCTGGGTGGAGCTGAAATGGCCAGAAGCGAAACTTACAAGGAGGGTCGTATCCCATTGCACACCTTCCGCGCCGACATCGACTATGCTCTGGCTGAAGCCCATACAAAAGTAGGTCTGATCGGTATAAAAGTCTGGATCTGCAATGGCGAGGTATATGGAAAGAGGGATCTCAGTCCAAATATCGGAGCCAAGAATGCAAAAAGCAAGAGCCTTAAAAGGAAGTCTAAAAAATAGGACATAAAATAGTTAATAATTTTTTAACAATATAAGCAATGTTACAACCGAAAAGGACCAAATTCAGGAGAGCCCAGAAGGGAAGGATGAAAGGAAATGCACAAAGAGGCAACCAGCTGGCATTCGGGTCATTTGGGATCAAGGCACTTGAGGAGCATTGGATAACCGGAAGACAGATAGAGGCTGCTCGTCAGGCTGTTACACGTCATATGAAACGTGAAGGCCAGCTGTGGATCAGGATTTTCCCTGACAAACCTATAACAAAGAAGCCTGCTGAGGTACGTATGGGTAAGGGAAAAGGAGCTCCGGAGGGTTTTGTTGTTCCGGTCACTCCGGGCAGAATACTGCTTGAGGCTGAGGGGGTACCGTATGAAGTTGCAAAAGAGGCACTTCGTCTTGGAGCACAAAAGCTTCCCATCACCACAAAATTTATTGTAAGACGCGATTACGAAATGGAATAAAATTTTAGACAGAGATGAAAACTTCAGAAATAAGGGAATTAAGCACACCGGACATTCTTGAGCGGATTGACACCGAGAGAACCATGCTGGTCCGGATGAAGCTTAACCATGCAATCACACCTCTTGATAATCCACAGAAGGTAAAGGAGGTTAAACTTACAATTGCACGTCTGCTGACTGAATTGCGCACAAGAGAGTTGAATAAGAAATCTAATGTTGAATAAGAAATCTAATAGCTAGAGCAGCAATGGAAGAAAGGAATCTTAGAAAAGAACGTATCGGTGTTGTCGTAAGCACTAAGATGGACAAGTCCATAGTGGTCGCCGTCAAAAGGAAAGTAAAGCATCCCATATACGGTAAATTCATAAACAAGACAAAGAAGCTTATGGCGCATGATGAGGAAAATACATGCAATGTAGGCGACACTGTACGGATATCGGAGACCAGGCCTCTGAGCAAGAATAAAACCTGGAGATTAATTGAAATAATCGAAAGAGCCAAGTAATCATGATACAGCAGGAAAGTAGATTAAGCGTAGCCGATAACTCAGGAGCCAAGGAAGTATTGTGCATTAGGGTTCTCGGAGGTAGTAAGAAAAGATATGCCACCGTGGGCGATAAGATAGTGGTTAGTGTCAAATCAGCACTTCCGTCGGGTGAAGCAAAAAAAGGTACGGTAAGCAAGGCTGTTGTTGTAAGGACAAGAAAGGAGATCCGTCGTGCAGATGGTTCATATATACGGTTCGATGACAACGCGGTAGTTCTGCTTAACAATGTCAATGAAGTCCGCGGCACACGTATCTTCGGCCCCGTAGCCAGGGAACTGCGTGACAAGTATATGAAGATTGTTTCATTGGCACCTGAAGTGTTGTAATATATTTAAATAGGCAGCGATGCAGAAGAAATTACATGTAAAAAAGGGAGACACGGTTATGTTGATAGCCGGAGAGTCGAAAGGTCAGAAAGGTCGTATTCTGGAAGTGGACAGAAGAAAGGACAAAGCGATTGTGGAAGGCGTAAATATGGTTTCAAAACATACTAAACCCAATGCAAAAGCTCCTCAGGGCGGAATTATAAAAAAGGAAGCTCCTGTTCATATTTCAAATCTTATGCTAATTGATCCTGCTTCCGGAAAGCCAACACGTATTGGCAAAAAGCTCAATGAGAAAGATAAATTAGTGCGTTATTCAAAAAAATCAGGAGAGGAGATCAAGTAATGTACATACCTGCGCTAAAAAACAAGTATAAAGACGAGATCGTCCCTGCATTAATGAAGGAATTCAGTTACAAATCGATAATGCAGGTCCCGAAGTTGGAGAAGATAGTCCTCAGTCAGGGAGTAGGACAGGCGATTGCCGATAAGAAACTTCTTGAATTCGGTGTAAAGGAATTGTCGGATATTGCCGGTCAGAAAGCAGTTCAGACTATTTCTACCAAGGATATCTCTAACTTTAAGCTCAGAAGGAACATGCCTATCGGAGTAATGGTGACATTGCGTAAAGACAGGATGTATGAATTCCTCGAGAGGCTTATCTCTGTTGCCTTGCCCCGCATCCGTGACTTCAAGGGTATCAATTCCAAGCTTGACGGTCGTGGAAATTACACTCTGGGAATTACCGAACAGATTATCTTCCCGGAAATAGATCTTGATAAGATCGCAAAAATCATGGGTCTCCAGATAACTTTCGTTACCTCGGCGCCTACTGATGAAGAGGCTCTTGCTCTTCTGAAACAATTTGGTTTACCATTTAAAAATACTAAAAACTAGTAATATGGCTAAAGAATCGATGATAGCCCGTGAAGTTAAACGCGCGAAACTTACTCAGAAATATGCTGCCAAAAGGGCGCAGCTCAAGGCGGAGGGTGATTATATCGGATTAAGCAGACTTCCCAGGAATTCCAATCCGAACAGGATGCATAACCGGTGCAAGCTCACCGGTCGTTCAAGAGGATACATGAGACAGTTCGGAATAAGCAGGATAACTTTCAGGGAAATGGCATTATTCGGGCTCATTCCGGGAATCAAGAAAGCTAGCTGGTAAATTGGGAATAGAATATAAACTACATTAAATAATAAGAGATGACTGATCCAATTGCAGATTTACTGACCAGAATAAGAAACGCCATAATGGCCGGTCATAAGGTTGTGGAGGCACCAGCATCCAATCTTAAGAAAGAGATTGCCAGAATTCTTTTTGAGAAAGGTTATATCCTCAGCTATAAGGTTGTAGAAGGTGAAAATACGCAGGGTGTATTGAAGATTGCACTGAAATATAATTCCAGGAGTAAGATGCCCGCAATAAAAGAAATACAGAGAGTCAGCAGGCCTGGCCTCAGACAGTATACCGGTGTTGATGAAATCCCGAGAGTTCTGAATGGCCTGGGTATTGCAATTATTTCAACTTCCCGCGGACTGATGACCGACAAAGAGGCTAAGAAGGAAAAAATTGGCGGTGAAGTACTTTGTTATGTTTACTAATTAGGAGGATAGCTTAATGTCACGAATAGGAAAATTACCTGTAAACCTGCCCAAGGATGTCACTCTGAGTGTCAGTGATACCAATGTGGTCAGTGTGAAAGGACCTCTGGGAGAACTCACCCAGGTGGTCAACAAAGACATAAAGGTGGAAGTGGTGGGGAACGAGATTATTTTATCAAGGCCATCAGAATCGAAAAACCATAAGTCATTGCATGGCTTGTACCGGGCATTGATTCATAATATGGTTGTCGGTGTATCCCAGGGATACAAGAAAGAGCTCGAACTGGTAGGAGTTGGTTATCGTGCTGAGGCAAAGGGCCAGAATCTTGAAATGAGTCTTGGTTTCTCGCATGAAGTTCTTATACAGTTGCCCGATGAGGTAAAAGTTGAGACCAAAACCGAGAGAAGGGCAAATCCCATAATAACCCTTACATGCATTGATAAGCAGCTTATAGGGCATGTTGTCGCAAAGATCAGGTCACTCCGTCCGCCTGAACCATATAAAGGCAAAGGGATCAAGTTTGTAGGAGAACAGCTAAGACGGAAAGCTGGAAAATCTGCTAGTGTTTAGGGTTTAAAAAAGTAAAAGATATAATCATGGCCTTATCGAAGTTGGAAAGAAGGACAAGGATCAAAATGAGGATCCGGAAAAAAATAAACGGCACGGCTGAAGCACCAAGGCTTGCAGTATACCGTAGCAATAAACAGATTTATGTTCAGGTGGTTGACGATCTGAATGGTGTGACGCTGTTGTCGGCTTCCTCCAGGGAAAAAGAGGTTGCTGGCAGGACAGGGGTTAAAAAAGTAGAACAGGCTCAACTGGTTGGAAAGCTTCTTGCTACCAAGTGCAAGGAAAAAGGTATCGGGAAGGTTGTTTTCGACAGGAGCGGATATAAATATCATGGCAGAGTAAAATCATTGGCTGATGCAGCCCGCGAAGGCGGATTAAAATTCTAATGAATTATGGGAAACGGTATAAGAAAAGTTAAAACCAGCGATCTCGAACTTAAGGACAGGCTCGTAAGCATTCAGAGAGTAACGAAAGTTACCAAGGGTGGGCGTACATTCAGTTTTTCAGCCATCGTGGTTGTTGGCAATGAAGATGGAATCGTCGGGCATGGTCTCGGTAAAGCAAGTGAGGTAACGACTGCAATTTCAAAAGGAATTGAGGACGCAAAAAAGAATCTTATTAAAGTGCCTGTTATAAATGGCACTATACCTCACGAGCAGGTGGCAAAATTCGGTGGCGCCAAAGTATTTATCAAGCCTGCATCAGACGGTACTGGTGTAAAGGCAGGAGGTGCCATGCGTGCAGTTCTTGAGAGTGTCGGCATTAAAAACGTACTGGCCAAGTCAAAGGGCTCATCAAATCCCCATAACCTCGTCAAAGCTACATTCGCAGCTCTTCTTGAGCTGAGAGATGCATTTGCTGTCGCCGAAAACCGGGGTGTATCAATGGAAAAAGTATTTAACGGTTAGTAAAGAAAGCTACTATGGCAAAAATTCGTATAACCCAGGTGAAAAGCAAAAACGGAAAACCTGAAAGACAGAAAAGAACTCTTGAGGCTCTTGGTATCCGTAAATTAAACCATAGTGTTGAACATGAGGCTACCCCTCAGATATTGGGAATGGTGGTTAAAGTGCAACATCTGGTTAAAGTTGAAAATATTTAAGATATAAACCATATTTATAATACAAAGTTATGGATTTGAGTAACTTAAGACCTGCTAAAGGATCAGTTAAAAAAGGGAAACGCCTCGGTCGCGGACAGGGATCAGGTAGAGGAGGTACATCTACGAGGGGACATAAAGGAGCAAAGTCCAGATCAGGCTATAGCAAGAAAATCGGATTTGAAGGAGGCCAGATGCCATTGCAGAGGCGTCTTCCAAAGTTCGGCTTTAAAAACATCAACCGTAAGGAATATAAGGGAATAAACATAAGTACCCTTCAAACCCTGGCTGAGAGCAATAATCTTGAAATTATTGATTTTGAGGTACTTGTGCTGGCCGGGCTTGTTTCGAAAAATCATCAGGTGAAGATCCTTGGCAAGGGAACCCTTGAAAGAAAACTTGAAGTTCATGCGCATGCATTCAGCAAATCAGCTGTAGAGGCAATTGAAGCACAAAAGGGAACCGCTGTAATACTGTAATTTCATGAAACTGTTTCAGACAATAAAAAATATCTTTAAGATAGAAGATCTCCGAGCGAGACTTCTCTATACTTTTGGAGTAATTTTATTATACAGACTGGGTAAATACATTACCCTTCCCGGAATTGACCCTTCACAGCTGGCAGGATTACATCGCCAGACCTCTTCAGGTATCATGGGTCTGCTGGATATGTTTTCCGGAGGAGCTTTTTCCCAGGCCTCCATCTTTGCTCTTGGTATAATGCCTTATATCTCTGCATCTATCGTTGTGCAGCTCCTGGGTATTGTTTTCCCCTATTTCCAGAAGCTTCAGAAAGAGGGTGAGAGCGGAAGAAGGAAAATGAATCAGTATACTCGTTATCTTACTGTGGCAGTTCTTGTTCTCCAGGCACCGACTTATCTGGTTAACCTGCATGCCCAGCTACCCGCTTCTGCATTCATAGTTACCGGTACATTCTTCACCGCGTCGTCTGTTATAATACTTACGGCAGGAACTATGTTCGTAATGTGGCTCGGGGAAAAGATCACGGATAAGGGGATAGGAAATGGAATTTCACTTATAATTATGATCGGTATAGTCGCCAGGATGCCTTCCAGCTTTGTATTTGAGGCAGGTACCAGGATGAATGGCGCTGGAGGAGCGATCGCTCTCATTGTCGAAATTCTCTTCCTCTTTGTCATAGTCCTTGGAGTAATCCTCCTGGTACAGGGAACCCGCAGGGTACCTGTTCAGTATGCCAGGCGTATAATTGGCAACAAACAGTATGGAGGTGTCCGTCAGTATATTCCGCTTAAGGTAAATGCAGCTGGTGTTATGCCTATCATCTTTGCACAGGCAATCATGATGTTGCCGATGATCATAGCAGGATATGCCAGTTCGGGTTCAGGATTTATGGTTGCTTTTTCAAATATGTACGGATTCTGGTATAATCTGGTATCTGCACTGTTGATTATTGTATTTACATATTTCTATACAGCCATAACCATTAATCCGGTGCAGATGGCTGAAGATATGAAGAAAAACGGCGGATTCATCCCCGGAATTAAACCAGGAAGAAGAACCGTTGAATTTTTCGACACTATTATGTCGAGAATAACATTTCCAGGATCAGTCTTCCTCGCAATTGTGGCAATATTGCCCTCAATTGCAGTTAAGTCGGGTGTTACACCCCAGTTTGCCCAGTTTTACGGAGGCACATCTCTGCTCATACTTGTAGGAGTTATTCTTGACACACTGCAACAGATCGAGAGTCACCTCCTTATGCGACATTATGACGGGCTGATGAAATCAGGCCGGGTAAAAGGCAGGGCAGGATCTGTTACATCAATATAATAAGTATTAACGTTCTTTGATGTTATATTTAAAGACTGATGAAGAGGTAGGGTTGTTAAGGGAAAGCAATATGCTGGTGTCGAGAACACTTGCGGAGGTTGCTTCATATATACAGCCGGGGATTACCACACTTTATCTTGACAGTATCGCTGAGACATTTATCCGCGATAATGGTGCTTTACCGGCTTTCAAGGGATATGGTGGTTTTCCGAATACACTCTGCACATCTGTCAACGATGCAGTGGTTCATGGCATACCCTCCGACTATGTCCTTCAGGAAGGAGATATCTTGTCAGTCGATTGCGGGGTGATACTGAACGGGTGGTATGGCGACAGCGCATATACGTTTCCGGTTGGTGAAATAAGCGATGAAGCCAGACGCCTGCTGGAATTTACCCGGGCTTCACTTGAAGAGGGGGTAAAAGCCGCTATTGCTGGTAACAGAATAGGAGACATTTCAAATGCTGTTCAGACAAAGGCTGAAGGCGGAGGATACTCAGTGGTGAGGGAACTGGTAGGTCACGGATTGGGCAGGAAACTGCATGAACAACCCGAAGTGGCTAACTGGGGAAAGAAGGGAACCGGAGCAAAGATGGATAAGGGACTGGTCATCTGTATTGAGCCGATGATTAATGCAGGGAAAAAGGAAACTATCCAGATGAGGGACGGCTGGACAATCAGAACGGCAGATGGAAGCCCTTCTGCACATTTTGAATATGCGGTCGCTGTTGACAAGGGAAAGGCAGATGTATTGACAACTTTTGAGTTTATTGAAAAAGTCTTAAATAATAAGTAATCGTATGGCTAAACAATCATCAATTGAGCAGGATGGTACCATAATCGAAGCCCTTTCAAATGCCATGTTCAGGGTAGAACTTGAAAACGGGCATGTGATAACAGCTCATATATCGGGAAAGATGAGGATGCATTATATAAAGATCCTGCCTGGTGATAGGGTAAAAGTGGAAATGTCGCCTTATGATTTGACAAAAGGAAGAATAACATTCAGATATAAATAAGAAATATTAAGGTAATGAAAGTAAGAGCATCTGTTAAAAAGCGCAGCTCTGACTGTAAGATAGTCAGGAGAAAAGGACGCATTTATGTTATCAATAAGAAAAATCCCAAGTTCAAACAGAGACAGGGATAATTTAAGTAATTTTGCACATCATTTAAGAAAAGTATTATATGGCACGTATTGTTGGTGTAGATTTACCAAGACACAAAAGAGGCGAAATCAGCCTGACTTACATTTACGGTGTAGGCAAAAGCAGCGCTCAGAGAGTTCTTGATGAGGCTGGTGTTGACAGGAATGCAAAGGTCGAAGAATGGACAGATGAGCAGATCAATACTATCCGGAGAATTTTGAACGATAATTATAAGCTGGAGGGAGAGCTCCGCTCCGAAACGCAAATGAACATCAAAAGGCTGATGGATATTGGCTGCTATCGCGGTGTTCGTCATAGAATTGGGCTTCCGGTAAGGGGTCAGAGTACCAAGAATAATGCCAGGACCCGTAAAGGAAGAAAGAAGACTGTTGCAAACAAGAAAAAAGCTACTAAATAATCAGATTATGGCAAAGAAGACTGGAGCATTAAAAAAGAGAGTCGTTAAGGTTGAACCTTCAGGTCAGGCGCATGTTCATTCATCGTTTAATAATATCATCGTTACTCTGACAAATAATTCGGGTCAGGTTATCTCCTGGGCCTCAGCAGGGAAGATGGGATTCAAGGGTTCCAAGAAGAATACCCCCTATGCTGCACAGATGGCATCTGAGGAATGTGGTAAGGTAGCTTACGACCTGGGTCTGAGAAAGGTGAAGGTTTATGTTAAAGGTCCGGGTTCAGGTCGTGAATCTGCAATCAGATCAATCAGCAATGTAGGTATAGAGGTTACAGAAATAATTGATGTGACACCAATGCCCCATAATGGATGCCGTGCTCCCGGAAGAAGAAGAGTTTAAGTAGTTATTTGTTTGATTAATTGTAAGTTATTAATTTATTAAAAAATGGCAAGATATACTGGCCCAAGAACAAGAATAGCAAGGAAATTCGGAGAAGCCATCTACGGACCCGACAAACACCTGGAAAGAAAAAATTTCCCCCCGGGACAGCATGGAATGAACAAAAAGAGGAAGAAAACATCAGAGTATGGCGTTCAGCTAAGGGAGAAACAGAAGGCAAAATATACGTATGGGATGCTTGAACGTCAGTTCCGCAATACTTTTGATAAAGCCTCAAGGAGCAAGGGCGTTACAGGCGAAGTACTCCTTCAGCTGCTCGAATCACGTCTCGATAATGTTGTTTTTCGTCTCGGTGTGGCTCCCACAAGGGCAGGTGCACGTCAGCTCGTTTCACACAGACACATAACAGTGAACGGTACAGTAGTGAATATACCTTCATTTCAGCTGAAACCAGGCGATATTATAGGAGTCCGTGAAAAATCAAAGTCTCTTGAAATAATCGTTGATTCACTTACAGCAAGAAAGTATACAAAACTTTCATGGCTTGAGTGGGATGACACACAAATGGCAGGTAAATTTATGAACGTGCCTGAACGTACTGATATTCCTGAAAATATTAAGGAACAACTTATTGTTGAATTGTATTCTAAATAATAATATAAGATAAATTCTATGGCCATTTTATCATTCCAGAAGCCTGACAAAGTAATTATGCTGGAAGCGGACGACAGACACGGAAAGTTCGAATTCCGTCCGCTTGAACCTGGTTACGGCATTACTGTAGGCAATGCTCTGAGAAGAATTCTTCTCTCTTCACTAGAAGGTTTTTCTATCACAACGGTTAAGATCGAGGGCATAGATCATGAGTTCTCAACCATAACCGGTGTTATGGAAGATGTAACCGAAATAATTCTTAACCTGAAACAGGTACGTTTCAGAAGGACTGTTGATGACGTCGACCATGAAAAGGTGACAATCAAGGTAAGTGGTCAGGATGTTTTCAAAGCAGGCAACCTGAGTAGTACACTGAGCAGCTTTGAGGTCCTGAATCCCGACCTGGTTCTTTTCAGGATGGAGCCGGATGTCAAAATGCAGATAGAATTTACTATTACCAAGGGAAGAGGATATGTACCGGCTGAAGAGAATGAACCTGTCGACGCCGAATTCGGGCTTATTGCAATAGATGCAATATTTACTCCGATAAGGAATGTAAAATATACGGTGGAAAACTACCGTGTTGAACAGAAGACAGACTATGAGAAACTGCTCTTCGAGATTGAAACTGACGGGTCGATACATCCGAAAGATGCCCTGAAGGAGGCAGCAAAGATTCTCATATATCATTTCATGCTTTTCTCTGACGAGAAAATCACCCTCGATTCAGATGACAAGATGGCAAACGAGGAGTTCGACGAAGAGATCCTCCATATGAGGCAGTTGCTTAAAACCAAGCTGGTAGACCTCGACTTATCGGTAAGAGCACTTAATTGTCTCAAGGCTGCAGAGGTTGAAACACTTGGCGATCTGGTCAAGTTTAATAAGAATGACCTTCTTAAATTCAGGAATTTCGGTAAGAAATCACTCACTGAGCTCGACGAACTGCTGGAATCAATGAGTCTTTCATTCGGAATGGATGTAAGCAAATATAAGTTAGAGAAAGATTAGTATTTACTGGTTAAGGAAAGAGAGAAATGCGACATTCAAAAGTTATTAACCATTTAGGAAGAACAAGCTCACACAGGAAGTCGATGCTTGCAAATATGGCGTCATCGCTTATCCTCCACAAAAGGATAACTACAACTACAGCAAAGGCAAAAGCTTTACGCACCTATGTCGAACCACTTATTACCAAATCGAAGGAAGATTCTACTCATTCAAGGAGAGTGGTATTCAGCTATCTTAAGGATAAGACTGCAGTTGCTGAATTGTTCAGGGATGTATCGCCAAAGATAGGCGAACGTCCGGGAGGCTATACCCGGATCCTGAAAATTGGTAACAGGATTGGCGATAATGCCGATATGTGTATCATGGAGCTTGTTGATTACAATGAAGCCATGCTTGGCGGAGAAGCTGCAAAAACCAAAACCACACGCAGAAGAAGACCTGCCAGGAAAAAAGAGGGTGCCGCAGCCGAAACTTCTGCCAAAGCAGTAAAGCCAAAAGCTTCCAAAGCTGTGAAACCTGTTAAACAGGATGATTCTGCGAAAGATGAGACTGTAGCTGGGGAGTAAACAAATGTTTAAAGGAATATTTTAAAGAGAAGGGATAAGTCATAAAGACTTAGTCCCTTTTTTTATATATTGCATTATTGTTAAATTTTAATAAAAAATCTATGGGTCAGATAGTTAGTGTACATGCTCGTGAGATTCTCGATTCCCGCGGCAATCCGACAATTGAAGTTGATGTATTGACAGAAAGTGGTTATTTTGGAAGGGCAGCAGTGCCATCAGGTGCATCAACCGGAGAAAACGAAGCTCTTGAATTAAGAGATGGAGACAAAAACCGTTATCTTGGCAAAGGCGTTCTGAAAGCAGTTCATAACGTTAATAATGTTATTGCTGAAGAGGTCATAGGGATGGACGTCACCAACCAGTCAGGTATCGATAAGAAGATGCTTGATCTTGATGGTACTCCTACCAAAAGCAATCTTGGTGCCAATGCAATTCTTGGTGTCTCCCTGGCAGTCGCCAAGGCAGCCGCCTCTTACCATGGTCTTCCCTTGTTCCGTTATATTGGGGGTGCAAATGCTGTAACGCTTCCGATTCCAATGATGAATATCATTAATGGCGGATCTCATTCGGATGCTCCTATTGCATTCCAGGAATTTATGATCAGACCCATTGGCGCTCCTTCATTCAGTGAAGGCTTAAGGATGGGAGCGGAGGTATTCCATGCACTTAAGAAGGTACTCAAAGAGCGTGGCTTAAGTACTGCAGTCGGCGACGAAGGAGGCTTTGCCCCCAAGCTTGAAGGTACAGAGGATGCACTTGAGACCATACTGAAGGCTATCTCCGCTGCGGGGTACAAACCCGGGGTTGATATAACTATCGCACTTGATCCGGCATCATCAGAGTTCTATAGTGATGGATTATATAATTACTCGAAATTTGAAGGACCCAAAGGTGCAAGAAGGACATCGAAGGAACAGGTGGATTACTTTGAACAATTGATCAGTAAATACCCTATAGATTCCATCGAGGACGGTATGGCAGAGAATGACTGGGATGGATGGAAAATGCTGACAGACAGGATTGGAAAAAAATGTCAGATAGTTGGCGATGATGTTTTTGTAACAAACGTCGATTACCTCAAAAAAGGTATCGAACTCGGCTGCGCTAACTCAATACTCATCAAAGTTAACCAGATCGGAACACTCACAGAGACCCTCAATGCCATTGAGATGGCTCACAGGGCCGGATACACGACAGTCACTTCACACCGTTCCGGTGAAACGGAAGACACAACGATTGCTGATATTGCCGTTGCAACAAATTCCGGGCAGATCAAAACGGGATCGGCAAGCAGGACAGACAGGATTGCAAAATACAATCAGCTGCTCAGAATCGAAGAGGAGCTGGGTGACCTGGCAGTTTATGGATATAAGAAATAGATTCGGATAGATTGAAAAATGGGCTGCCTGAATTGGCGGCCTTTTTTAATCATAGTCATTCAGTTGTCAATTAATGACAATCAAATGACGTGCGCAGCACAAATGACAGCACAGCCAATGACGGCGCAGCCAAATGACAGCAAAGCCAATGATGCCATTGGGGCAAATGCAAGCCAAATGAGGATAAGAAAGCATCATTAATTGTCACTTTCCGACGTTATTAACAATTGTTGATAACTCCTGTTTAAATCCGGTTTATAATAACGACTCCTTAAATGGATAATATTAAAGATTCTGATGTAATTTTGATTCATCAGGTGAGCGATAAAAGGTTGCTCAAACGATGTGGAAGCAGAGAAGGTTACTTAACTGAAACAGTATCAGCTTCAATCAGACCTTCGGGTCTGCGCATCAGGCGAGCCGGAGTCCTGACTAACGAACCCAGCGTAAGGGATGTCAGGGAAATCGGTGAAAACCGGAAACGTTCTTTCAAAGATTGAGTCACAGGGCGTCAGGAAATGAGGAGCTTCGGCTCCAGGTTATCTGAAACCGACAGTGTATCCTTCGGGAAATGCTCCGGTGCCTGAAAGACACTTCGTCCCGGAATTCTTCGCCATCGGTAGAGAAGAAGGGACAGCCGGAAGGTTCTGCTGTAACAGGCAAAACCTAAAAGCCAGGGGTTGCAAAAGAGGATCTCGTATCTTAAGAAGCAGCCGGCCATAATAACAGTAATCTGACTCTGCAAACAACTTCGGTTGAAAGCAGTGAATGGGAACTACTCCTCGTGAATAGTTCCCATTATTGTTTTATTGAATATCTTTGTCTCTCAAGAAGATATTTGGAATGGCTTATTCAGGACTGGCCGGTTTTATCGAAGAACTGGCAAAAAGAGATGAACTTCAGATAATAAGGGAATATGTAAATCCGGAACTTGAGATTACGGATATTACTGATCGCGTTACCAAATCCGGTGGCAAGGCGTTATTGTTCAATAATACCGGAACAGGCTTCCCGGTACTGATCAATGCATATGGATCCGATAAGCGGATGGCTATGGCAATTGGAAGGGCTGATCTGGATGAAGTCGGAAAAGAGATTGACAGACTATTTGAAAATATGCCCGGAACAGGGGCCTCCCTGTTCAAAAAGCTATCAGGCCTGCCGTCCCTGTTAACCCTGGCTCGCATAATGCCATCCAGAGGAAGGCAGCGGGGAACATGCCAGCAGATCATATACAAAAATCCTGATATCGCTATTCTTCCTGTCCTGAAATGCTGGCCGCATGACGGTGGCCGTTTTATAACCCTGCCTGTGGTACATACAATCCATCCTGATACCGGAAAAGCAAATGCAGGAATGTACAGAATGCAGATTCTTGATGGACAGACCACGGCAATGCACTGGCAACGCCATAAGACCGGAGCGAACCATTTTGAAGCCTGGAAAAGAAAAGGCAAAAGAATGCCTGTATCCGTTTCCCTGGGTGGTGATCCGGTGTATGCTTATGCAGCAACAGCTCCTTTGCCGGAAGGTATTGATGAATTCATGCTTGCAGGATTTCTGAGGAAGAAAAAAGTCAGGATGGTGCGTTGTATTACAAATAGCCTTTATGTACCCTCTGATGCAGACATTATTCTTGAAGGCTATGTGGATCCCGCTGAAGATAAGATCTGGGAAGGGCCTTTCGGAGATCATACGGGATTCTATTCCCTGGCTGACTGGTACCCCAGATTTCATATTACCTGCATAACTCATTCGAAAAATGCTGTTTATCCTGCTACTATAGTGGGTATACCTCCGCAGGAGGATGCATGGCTGGCAAAGGCCACGGAAAAGATCTTCCTCTCCCCTTTAAAAATGACACTTCAGCCTGAAATTGAAGATTTTCATATGCCCGATGCAGGAGTGGCACATAACCTGGTTATAGTTAAGATCAGGAAGAGTTATCCAGGTCAGGGAATGAAAATAATCAGTTCTTTATCAGGCGCCGGTCAGATGATGTTTTCAAAATATATGGTTGTGGTTAGTGGCAACGTCGATATCAGGGACTACGGGGAGTTGCTTAATGTTATTTTTGAAAATACCGACTTCAGGAGAGATTTGTTATTCAGCCATGGACCGCTCGATGTGCTTGACCACTCATCCGATGCTTTTTCTTTTGGAGGTAAGCTGGGTGTTGATGCCACTGTGAAGCATCCTGAGGAAAATGCCGGCAGGGAAGCCAGAAGGGCTTCTGAGGCTCACTTTGAAGGTGAAGTGGACTTTAGCTTTTTGCAGAATGAACTGATAGTTAGTTTCAGTACTGCCCTTTTCAGCAGGAAGATCCCTGCAGTCATAGTCGCTGTCAACAGATTCCTGGACTGCGATGTGACAGTGAAAGTCAGGGAATTATTCAGGAAAAATGACCCTGAAGGCCACTTCAGGTTGATACTGATCGTTGACCATACTGTCAATACCTCAGATCTTCATATGGTAGCCTGGCAGGTGCTTGGAAATTCAGATCCCGAACGTGACCATGAATTTATCACCTCGTCATCCCTGGCAATAGACGGAACAATCAAAGCCTTCAGAAAAGGCGGCTTCCCCCGTAAATGGCCCAATGTTGTTTGTTCAGCCAGGGAAACAATAGATGTGATCAATGGGAAATGGGGAACTCTTGGATTGGGCCCATCTGTCAGATCTCCGTCTGAAACATACAGCGGTCTGGTATTTAAAGGGAATGATGAGATCATCTCAAACAGCCCGGGGAGGTAATTCTGTCACTCTTCCTGTTACTATCTGAATAATTCCTGTATTTTTACATGTTGTGATGGTGATGCCTGGTTTAATATACTGCTGTGTTCAAATATTTAATATGACATTCATTGCGTCTTGTTTATCAGCGGAAGCACATACTGCTTTTAATACCATCAGTCAATCAATTCCTTGTTCCTGGTTTCATCGCAGCTGCCGTTATTCTTTTTATGTTAATCTTCCTTGTAAGAAGGCTTATCCTGAGAGGGAAACTTCTTCGTAATAAGGACCTTCTTCTCGAGAAGGTCACTTCAGATAACAGGGAACTGGAATTAAAGAATAGAAATCTGACTGACAGTCTTAAATATGCCAAGAGGATACAGGAGGCCTTATTGCCATCGGAAAGTTATTTCAGGAAGCATTTCCCTGATTCGTTTATTTTCTTCAAGCCCAAGGACATAGTAAGTGGTGATTTTTACTGGATAGGAGAGAAAGGCGATCAGGTATTTGTTGTCGCGGCTGATTGCACCGGACATGGAGTACCTGGTGCACTGATGTCAATGCTGGGAATTGAAATTATAGGTAAAGCCATAAATGAAGGCAATATTGAAACTCCTTCGCAAATTCTGGCCGTTCTTAGCACGGCACTGGAAAAGACCTTCAGCAGTGAGAAGAATGTCGGAACCATTATCAGGGATGGCATGGATATCGGTCTTTGCCGTATAGATAAAGCCAGTAGGAAAATGGCTTATTCCGGCTCTTTCTTCCCGCTTTATTTGATAAGGGACAACAGACTTATCGAGATCAAAGGGGACAAGCTTATCATTGGTCTGAATCCTGAAGAAGTCCCATATACTGATCACGAGATAGACATGATGGATAATGACATCTTTTATATTTTCTCGGACGGGTTTGTTGATCAGTTTGGGGGATCAGAGAATAAGAAATTCATGTACCGCAGGTTCAGGTACCTGCTGACCAGGATCCACGGTTTTTCGGTAGATGATCAGAAATCGATACTTCAGGAGGAGTTTCATGAATGGATAGGCAATAATGTTCAGGTCGATGATATTATGGTTATCGGTTTCAGGCCGCTCAATACGGTATCCTAAAGGAGATTTTTTATTTTATTAATAAGTGCTGCAGGCTGGTATGGCTTACTGATATAATCGTCGATTCCTGCCGACAGGCATTTTTCCTTGTCACCTATCATAGCATTGGCCGTAATGGCAATAATGGGAACATGCGAATTGGTGGTTGATTCAAGGGCTCTTATCTTTTCTGAAGCGACAAGTCCGCTCATGACTGGCATCTTGATATCCATCAATATCAGATCGTAATTGCTGGTCCCGAATTTATCAAGGGCTTCCTTCCCGTTAGCGGCAGTATCGATAGTATGCACAAGCGGCTTGAGTGTAAGAAGTGTAATCTTCTGATTTATGAGATTATCCTCAACAAGAAGGATTTTAAGATCTTTCATCTCCTTATGGGTTTTTTCCTTCTGGATGAGCTCTTCAATCTTATGTGAACCGGGTTTCTGCTTTGCATCGGGCTGAGGGCTGACATAAGGCATCATAATATTCAGGACTGTGGAATTATTTCCGACCTCCTGCCGGAATGTTCCTTTGCTCGAGGCAATAAGTCTGGCGGCCAGACTTTTTTCGCCGCCGGTCTCATCGATAAGGACAATGCTGTCATCAGTCTGGATTCTTAATCCTATAAAACTTTCCCTGTCAGTCTCCTTTTCCTTTTTCAGAGTAATGGTTACCATTGCCGGCCTGTCTGAGACCTGGTTTTCAATTGTATTAAAAAGATCAAGGAATATCTGCTTTAGTATTATAGGGTCGCCAAAGCATTCAAGGTCGCTGAATTCTTTCCTGTTCAGGATAAAATCAATATTTGCCCTGTCTTTAAGATTATAAAGCTCAATAGTATTTTGGATTGTCGATAACAGATTGAATTTGATGGCTTTACGCTGCTGGAAGCTCAGATTTCCGGCTGACTTCATAGTGAGTTCATTCACAATGGTTACCATATTGTTTGTCGAGGCCAGGAATGTATCAAAAAGCTCTTTCTGCTTCTTCTGCAGACCCGATTCTATCAGCATATCAACAATAATGACAAGGTTATTGAGAGGCTCCCTTATTTTGTGGGAGAAATCAATGATAACATCGTCTTTTTGTTCATTCTGCAGAGAGGAAGTAGTCAGGGACTCTTTTATCCTTCGATTGATCATTGTGGATCTTCTGTTGATTATCAATCCTATCGCGGCTGCTGATATCATAAAAATCCCGGAAAACAACCGCAGGTTAAAGGAGAGTAAAAGCACAGCTGCAATAAGCAGAAACAATGCGATAATCGAATATTTTTCAATCTCTTTTCTGTTCTTATCAAAGAATTCCTGAGGCGACTTTTCAAAGTCAGCATTTTTGGAATTATTTCCTGATTCGATAGACATATGACTCGAGTTTGCGGTTCGGTAAATTTAGTGAAAATTTAAAAACATGATTGAAAGATACATTACATTACTTTAAATTAACAACCTTTCAGGGAAAAGATTAAATTTGTGCTTACGGTACGAAATTTGATTGAATACAATTAGGAGATTTTATAAGATGGTGAGAGCAGCAAATATATTATTATTGACAGCTGTTACTTTTTTTGCAGGGGTTGAAAATCAGCTTTTTGGACAGGATAGCCTAAGAACTGAAATGGTCAAATATACTCCTGATTTCCGCTTTAAAGACGGTATCTATCTTAATTTCGAGCAGGTTAAAGAAAATAACCCCATACCCAAGGCAAAGCTGCTGACCTCAGTGGATTATAACGACAGGGAGTTTTTCAAAAAGATCCTTGATATGGACAAAATATATTTCTATGACGGGATGGGGGTAAGGCAGGAAGTTCCCAAAAGCAATATCTGGGGCTATTCGCGTAATGGTGTGCTTTATGTGCAGGTGCAGGACAATTTCAACAGGATCACATTCGTAGGGAATATATGCCATTTCGTTGCTGACATTACTACCTATGATAACCGGTATTATAACTCCCCCTATGGATATTATGATCCGTATTATTCCCCTTACTCCGGTTACGGAAATTATTATTCACCCTATTATTCTCCCTACTATTCCCCATATGGCCAGTCAAGTATGCCCCGTACTGAATTAAAACAATATCTTATTGATTTTGAAAGCGGAAAAGTTCTGGAGTTTGATGTTGACAACACTGAATTATTGCTTATGAAAGACAGTCAGCTTTATGAGGAGTATATTCAGCTCTCCTCCAAAAAGAAGAAACAGCTGATGTTCGTCTACATCAGAAAGTTTAATGAGAAAAATCCGTTATACATACCTGTAGAAAAATAGCCCTATATGAGAATTTCACTTATCAGTATTCTGTTGTTAATTATGTCCATGGCACTTAACGGCCAGGCTCCATTCCCCGACAAAGAAGAGATTAAACAGTTCACTGAATCCAAAACATGTGTTGTGCTGGAGGAAGATCAGATGTCGACATACAATACTTATATAAAGGAGGCTGTAAAGAAGTTCTGGACCATTACGCCTTACGAGTTTATTAAAGTCCCGGAATTTAATGTGCGAAGGCTGAAGCCGGAATATTCTTTTATAGTGCTGACACAGACTAATTTTGAAAGAGATAAATCAGGCGGTCTTTATAATTTCATTAATCTGCTCCAGGGGAATAAAGGCAGCAAACTGGGTGATATGCCTGAAATATGTGCTGTTCCGCTTTCCTATGCCAGTGAAGATGACCTGGAATATGGTTATAAGCTTGGTGCCATCCTTGCATTTATGCAGAAACATGCTGCCATGATCTCTGAAGATCCGTCACTTACCGGCAGGAAATACCTTAAATATTATAATAAGAATATTCCTGAAGTGGCTGAGAAGACTATATTGGTTACGCAGGAAGATCTGTCGCCGGAGATCTCGACCCTGGAAAAAATAAAAGCAATTTATAAGAATAAGATAGAGATTGTTTCGGAAGATGCTATAGTCAAAGCCATTTCCGACAAAGCTCCAAATATCGTGATCCTTCATAAGGTTGGTCCTGTCGGAGACGTAAATTCCGGTTATTGCTTTAATATGCTTATCGGGACGGATGATTCAGATATGTATTATTATCATCAGCATAAGATAGATAAATATAATCCCAACGGATTGCTGCCTTCTGATCTCAAACGTCTCTCCAGATGATTCCTGTGCAGCAGAAGGGAAAGATAGCCGTCTTTTAGTAAACATTAAATTGTCATGGAAGAGAACAGTGTTTTATCACAAACAGAACGAAACTGGGCTATGGCATGTCATCTGTCAGCCCTTGCCGGTTTCTTTTTTCCCTTTGGGTCGATTCTCGGACCTCTCGTATGCTGGTTGTCAAAAAGAGATGATTCTGTCTGGGTATACATAAATGGGAAAAGCTCCCTCAATTTTCAACTTTCCATGCTGCTTTATATGGTGTTGGCCTTTCCGCTGATCTTCATAGTTATAGGGATCCCGATAATTGCTCTTCTTGCTGCCCTGAAAATTATATGTATAATTATTGCCAGTGTGAAGGCATCCGATGGCAAATCTTTTAAATACCCTCTTGTGATCCCGTTTATCCAGTAAGGCAAACCCTGGTTTCTTTTATACCTGTCGGGCTGAACTACTATTACTAATTATTATTATTTTTGAGCGTCAGTCATTCAGACTGGCTTTTGTCATTTACATTTATCGTTTCTCTTATATTTAGCCTATGTCTTCAAAACCGTCCATCCCAAAGGGAACAAGGGATTTTTCCACAGATGATATGCTGAAGCGCGAGTATATTTTTGATACCATAAAGCAGGTATTCAGGTTGTACGGCTATCAGCCAATAGAGACACCTGCAATGGAAAATCTCTCAACACTCCTTGGAAAGTATGGTGAGGAGGGCGATAAGCTTCTCTTCAGAATTCTGAATTCCGGCGATTATCTTTCATCTGTTACTAATGAAGAACTTGATGGAAGAGATGCCCAGAAACTCTCTTCAATGATCTGTGAGAAAGGTTTAAGATATGATCTGACAGTACCATTCGCACGATATGTTGTCCAGCATCGGGAGGAGCTCGTCTTTCCCTTTAAAAGATATCAGATCCAGCCGGTATGGCGTGCCGACAGGCCTCAGAAGGGCCGCTACCGTGAATTTTTTCAATGCGATGTGGATGTTATCGGTAGTAATTCCCTGCTGAATGAGGCTGAACTCATTCAGATAATCGATGAAGTATTCTCGAGGCTCAGGGTAGGAGTGAAAATAAACCTGAACAACAGGAAGATCCTCGCAGGGCTTGCCGAATACGCCGGAGTACCTGAAAAAATAACAGATATAACCGTTGCACTCGACAAGTATGAAAAGATAGGATGGGAAAGGGTAAAAGAGGAGTTGAATGGTAAAGGGATAGAGAGTAAAGCCATGGATGCATTGGGCGAGATTATTCATCTCATAAAAAAAGACAATGATCAGAAAATCAGTTTTTTGAATTCTGTACTATCAGATAGTGCTGCAGGGATGGAAGGCCTGAGGGAGCTGAATGAATTGCTTGCAACGCTTAAAAAATCAGCTGTAAAATCTGAAGTGATATTTGACCTGACCCTGGCAAGGGGACTCAATTACTATACAGGAGCCATAATAGAGGTGAAATCAGCTGATGTAAGCATAGGCAGTATCTGCGGAGGCGGTCGCTATGATAACCTCACAGGTGTTTTCGGACTGCAAGGTGTCTCCGGCGTTGGAGTATCATTCGGAGCTGACCGTATTTATGATGTGTTGAACAGCCTTGGACTCTTTGAGAGTACAGGTTCCGGATCCACGTCAGTCATGGTTCTTAATTTCGGCGATGAAGAAGCGGATTATGCTTTTAAGATCGTTAATGTCCTGAGAAGTATGGGAGTGAATACAGAGCTATATCCTGATTATGTTAAGCTTAAAAAACAGATGTCCTATGCAGATTCGAAAAAGATCCCTTTTATAATTTTAGCAGGTGCGGATGAGATCAGAAATTATTCCCTGAACATTAAGAATATGTCTTCAGGCGACCAGGTGAACATAGGCTTTGATGCGCTTAAAAAATATGTAAAGGAAAATATCATGCCGGTTAGTGCCTTCTGATAATAAACCTAAAAATGCTTGGAAATGATGCATAAGATATCCCCGGAGGAACTTACTCTGGAGCAGATAGAAAAAATTGTCGGAAACAATATGAAGCTTTTCCTGTCAGATGAGTCTGTTGTCCTTATTAAGAAATGCCGTGATTATCTTGACCGGAAGCTGGAGACTAACGCATCCCCTATTTATGGCATTACCACAGGTTTTGGTTCTCTTCATAAAAAAACAATAAGCAGTGATCAGCTGAATAAGCTTCAGGAGAACCTTGTGATGTCGCATGCCTGCGGAACCGGCGATGTTGTAAGGAAGGAAATAGTAAGACTGATGCTTCTCCTGAAAATCCACGCATTAAGCTATGGCAATTCAGGAGTGCAGGTTGAAACTGTTCAAAGGCTGATTGATTTCTTCAATGAAGATATTGTTCCTGTAGTATATGAGCAAGGTTCTCTGGGTGCTTCCGGCGATCTGGCTCCCCTGGCTCACCTTGTCCTTCCGCTTCTGGGCATAGGAGAGATTATACATGAGGGAGAAAGATTCGATGCAGCGGTTATACTGAAAAGTAAAGGCCTTGACCCAGTCGGGTTAAAATCAAAGGAAGGACTGGCTTTATTGAATGGCACGCAGTTCATGAGCGCATATGCTGTATATGTTATGTGGAAAGCCGAGAGGCTGTCGAATGTCGCTGATATTGCTTCAGCCATATCTCTCGAGGCTTATGATGGCCGGCTTGATCCTTTTTTTGAATGTGTACAGGCTATACGACCCCATAAAGGCCAGATAACCACAGCAGATTCATTCCGGAAAATGCTTAAGGGTAGCCAGCTGATCTCCAGGGCAAAAGCTCATGTACAGGATCCGTATTCCTTCCGGTGCATCCCTCAGGTTCATGGTGCAAGCAAGGACGCAATCAGCTATGCGAGATCTGTAATAATGACGGAGATAAACTCTGTTACAGATAATCCGACTATATTCCCGGACCTCGACCTGATCATTTCGGGGGGTAATTTTCATGGGCAGCCGCTTGCTATAATTTTCGATCACCTTGCAATTGCCCTTGCTGAACTCGGTAGCATATCCGAGAGGAGGGTGTACCGGCTGATTGCCGGTCAGCGTGACCTGCCGGAATTTCTTGTTGCCAACCCGGGACTTAACAGCGGATTTATGATACCTCAGTATACCGCTGCATCAATTGTAAGCCAGAACAAACAACTCTGCACACCCTCTTCAGTAGATTCAATCCCATCTTCCAATGAACAGGAAGATCATGTAAGCATGGGGGCTAATGGCGCAACACGCCTTTTACGGGTAGCTGAAAATCTGGAAAGAATCCTGGCAATTGAACTATTTACTGCTATTCAGGCCCTTGAATTCAGAAGACCGCTCAGGTCTTCTGAATATATTGAACATATTGTTGCATCGTTCCGGAAGTCTGTTCCATTCATTACCAATGACAAGGTGATGTACGATGATATTGCCAGATCAATTGAATTTGTAAAAACATTTGACTTTTAAAACCCGTTATCCGGGTTAGCTCTCCGTTGCTGCCTGTTCTCCTGCAACTCCTTCAGAAGCTGGATCTTGTATTGATTTTCAGCCTGATAATACTTTATTACCTTCGCCGGAGGCAGTACTTCTTTTATTTTCTTATGGAAATTTACTGCGAGTGCCGACTCTTCTGAAATATAACCTATCAGCTTGTCACCCATATCCGTAAGCTGTCTGTCAGTCAGGGAAGCTTCATTCTGGTTAAAGTCTCTGATGAGCATTATTTTATCTCTCTGAATCCTATTCTTCTGTTTCTGGTAATCGTTATAAACTGGCCAGAATTTTTCCGCTTCCCCGGAAGTAAGGTTCATTATTTTTGTAAAAAATCCAATCCTGTAAGTGTTGAATTTTTCAAGACCGGGATTCTGGGCATTTGCCTTTACAAGGGGAAGAGTCAATACCATTATCAATATCAATAATCTGCCTTTCATAGCTTCAGTATTATAGCTGTTCATAAATCTCATTTATTTCGATGTTTTCAAGAACCAGGTAATCAATTATATCAGATTTGTTTAAATCGGGTCCCGGTTCAGTTATTGAAAGTGAGGCTGCTTTATCCTCGAGTGAATTAATATCCAGTTCATACATATATGAGGAGATGGAATCATCAGGCAACAGAGCCGTTTGATAGGAATTATGAATTTTGGGAGAAATAATTCTGAAAGCAGAATAGCTGAGGATGATAAACCCTGCAATGGAGGCAGCTGCCAGGAGGTAAGGCCTTAACCTGAATGAGGAGGATATAGTTTTATTATCCCGGCTTTTTGCCGTGGCAGCAGAGATTATTCTTTTATTTACCTCTTCGAAATAGCCTTCAGGTACTTTGAAGGGATTCTTACCCGGTATTTTTTTCGACTTTTTCATTATTCATTTAGATTGTTTCCGGATTAAAAGGTTTAAATGCCGGTAATAATTATCTCAATTTTTTTAACAGCGTGATGATAGGATGCTTTAAGCGCTCCCACAGAAGTATTCAGTATTTTACTCATCTCTTCATAGGTAAGATCGTCAAAATATTTAAGATTAAAGACAATGCGCTGTTTCTCGGGAAGTTTAAGAATTGCATTCTGCAGTTTTATCTGGGCATCATCTCCGTCAAACCAGGTACTTCCCTCTGCTGAAAAGGAAAAATGGCTCTCAAGATCGTCAAGAGACAGCGATGCATTTCTTTTTCGCTTTTTTATCAGGGCAAGAGCTTCGTTTGTTGCGATAGTATACAGCCAGGTATATAGTGAGCTGTCATTTCTGAAAGCCCTCAGACCTTTCCATACGCTGATAAATGTATTTTGAAGTGCATCGTCCGCATCCTCATGTAGTATTACGAGCCTGCGGATATGCCAGTAAAGCCTCGAGCTGTACTTTTCCACAAGCATTCTGAAACCTCTTTCTGGATCAGCTCCGAGTATTGAAAATATATTTTCGTCAGGTTTGATAGCCCTGCTTATTTAACTGTTCGATTCCTTAGAGTCAAAAACCGTTCCATGGTTTAAAGGCAGGGGTATAAAAATATAGCATTTGTACAGGTACTTCCTTTTTATCTGAGGTCCTATGTAAAGTTTAACCGACTTGAATTATCTCCGGATTTATGATAAATTTACTGCCTTCAAATCAATAAGGAAATAATATGGCTCTGCAATGTGGAATTATCGGGATAACCAATGTCGGAAAGACAACCATTTTCAACTGTATCTCAAATACCCGGGGAGAAACCAATGCTTACGCATTCAGTGCTACAAAGTCTAATATCGGGGTCGTCCAGGTGCCTGATCCGAGATTATATGAGCTTGAAAAACACCAGGTAACCGACAGGATCGTACACACTTCAATTGAAATTGTCGACATTCCGGGTCTGGCCAAAGGATCCAATAAAGGTGAGGGGGTGGGCAATAAATTTCTTGCTGATATCAGGAATACGGATGCACTTATTCATGTTCTCCGGTGTTTCGATAATGATTCCCTTCCTCATATCGAGGGTTCTGTTGATCCGGTACGCGACCTCGAAACCATTGATCTTGAGTTGCAGGTAAAGGACCTGGAATCCGTTGAAAAAAAGATAGAAAGGCTGGAAAGGGCATCGAGGGCTGGGGATAAGGATGCAAAAAAGGGAGTGGATGTACTCAATTTATACAGGGAACATATTGAAAATTTCAATAATGCCAGGACACTGGAGGTCAGGGATGAAGACAGGAAATTTGTAGATGATCTTTTTCTGCTTACAATGAAACCTGTGATATTTGTATGCAATGTAGATGAAGTATCAGCAATTGCAGGTAACAAGTATGTTGATAGAGTAAAGGACTTTCTTAAAGGACAGAATAGTGAGATATTGGTTATTGCAGGGGCTATAGAATCTGAAATTGCAGAACTTGATAACGAAGAGGACAGACTGGCATTTCTGAAGGATGCCGGTCTTACGGCGCCGGGTGTTGACCAGCTTGTCAGGGCTGCCTATAAAATGCTGAATCTGCGTACTTTTTTCACTGTTGGGCCCATGGAGATAAGGGCCTGGACCATAAAGGTCGGGATGACTGCTCCGCAGGCATCGGGAGTAATACACAGTGATCTGGAGCGTGGTTTCATACGGGCAGAAGTAATGAAGTACGACGATTTCGTCAGGCTGGGCTCAGAACATGCCTGCAAGGAAGCCGGCAGGTTTTTTGTTGAAGGGAAAAATTATGTAGTTGAAGACGGAGATATTCTGCATATCAGATTTAACGTTTAACAGTTCAATGCACCAGCGTTTTGTCATACTGCTCCTGTTTGAAGCACTTTTCTCCCAGGCGGGGTTTGGGCAAAACCTGTCCGGTGACGAAAGGCTGCGCGATATAGTCAGGCAATATGGTCAGGCTGAAGTAACAGTCTCATATACTGGTCAGCAGGAATTGGATTACCTTTCACTAAATGTATCAATACTGAATGTAAGGAACAGGCTTATTGAAATCAGCCTCTCCCCTCGAACGGTTGAATGGTTCATCAGTCAGAAACTCGGTTATCAGATCCTTGAGAAGGTTGTCCCAAGGACGATAGTATCTGCTCCGAATGTGGCCGGTGTTTATGCCTGGAACATGTATCCCACATATACACAATACGATTCAATAATGCGGAGTTTTTCAAGGGATTATCCGTCGTTGTGTCGTCTTGATACCATAGGCACAAGTATCAGAGGCAAACTGGTACTTGCTCTCAAGATCTCCGACAATCCACTTGAAGATGAATCGGAGCCTCAGGTATTCTATACATCAACCATGCATGGGGACGAAACGGGTGGTTTCATTCTGATGCTCAGGCTCGCAGATTCCCTGCTTAAGAATTATGATGTCAATGCACGGGTAAAGGAGCTTAGTAGATAATCTTGAAATATGGATCAATCCACTTGCCAATCCCGACGGTACCTACAATTCCGGGAATACCATTATTTCTCCTGTGCGCTATAATGCAGACGGGGTGGACCTTAACCGGAATTTTCCCGACCCCACGATTGCTGAGGTACCCCGTGAAAAAGAAACAGCCGACATGATCACTTTCATGATAAGCCATCATTTTGTGCTTTCTGCCAATTTCCATTCAGGCTCGGAGCTCGTCAATTATCCCTGGGACAGATGGCTGACTATACTGCATGCCGACAATAACTGGTTTAATGACATTAGCCGGGCCTATGCTGATACGGCTCACCTGTATTCTGATCCCGGCTATATGCGTGATCTCGATAATGGGGTTACCAGGGGAGCAGTGTGGTATATTGTGCATGGCGGGAGGCAGGATTTTATGACACAGCAGCTGCATGGACGGGAAGTTACCATTGAACTGGATAATCAGTATGTTACTCCTGTTTCACAGCTTCCGGTCCTGTGGGAGAATAACAGAAGATCCCTGACAGGCTATCTTGAGAATGCACTTTATGGGATACATGGATTCGTAATGGATGCAGAATCATCTGTTCCTCTTGCTGCAGAGGTCTTTATCCACGGTCACGACAAAGACAGCTCACAGGTTTATTCTGACGGGAAATCAGGAGGTTTTGTACGCATGATCGAGCCGGGTATATGGCCACTTACATTTACGGCAAACGGTTACCGGGATACCACAATAAGTGTGGCAGTAAATTCCGGGCAAAAAACGGATCTGACTGTGTATATGGTTAAGGGAACGACAAGTCATGATACATTGCCCGGACCGGCTTCACTCTATCCAAACCCTGCATCCTCTGTAATAAATGCGATAATTCCCGGGCAGGTAAGCGGCAGGGTAAATATAAGCATTGTGGATCAGTCAGGCAGGATTATGATATATTATGACACAGAAATATACAGGGATATACCTGTTCAGATCGACGTCAGCAGGCTGTCGGCAGGTACATACTCGGCCATTTTCTTTAACCTTGTGAAGAATAAGTCCTGCAGGGGCCGCTTCATAATTATTAAATAATCAACATCTCTTGCATCTGTTATTAAATCGCTTATTTTTGCACAGTGCCCTGTACAGGGCTTTCCTGTTTTATAATTATTAATTAGAAATCCGCCATTTTAAGAACATGAAGAATAGTGAAGTAAGAAAGATGAGTAGTGCAACAATTCTTCTCCTTGTATCTGCATTATTTAAACTTTCCGGCCAGGGAGCCTATATTCCACCGGACAAGCCGCGACTCGTAATTGGAATTGTAGTCGAACAGCTGAAGTACGACCAGCTTGAGAAATACAGGGACAAACTGGGGGATAATGGGATAAAGAAACTTATCAATGAGGGAACATATTATAAGAATGCCTCCTTTGATTATATGCTCACACAATCCGCCCCCGGGCATGCAACGATCTCTACGGGTACTGAGCCTTCATTTCACGGCATTACATCCGATAACTGGTACGTACCACTGAAGAATGAACTGATTTATTGTACCAGGGACATAGACGTAAACCCTGTAGGCGGCAGCTTTGAGTCAGGACTGAACTCTCCGGTTAATCTTCAGGCTTCAACTTTTCCCGATGAGCTTGAACTGGCGTCAAATAATCATGCCAGGGTTTTCGGAATAGGGCTGAAAGATTATTCAGCCATCCTCTCCACAGGGCATGCTGCAAATGGGGTATACTGGTTTGATAATACTACAGGCACCTGGATGACCAGTACTTATTACAGTAATAGCTTGCCAGGATGGATAATGGACTTTAATGCCATGAACTACCCCGAAACATTTCTTAACGGTATGTGGAATCTTTTCAAACCGGCAGAGTACTATACAGACTGTCTTCCTGACTCAACGAGGTTCGAGAAAGGTTTCAATGGTCAGTTTGTATTCCCTTATGATCTGAAGAAGCTAAGATCAAAGGTCATGACAGGTTCCAGAAATGATTTTTCACTTCTGAGGGAAACTCCTTTTGGAAATACTCTGACCACAAATTTTGCCATCAGGCTCATCGAAAAGGAGAATCTTGGCAAAGATGATATAACAGATTATTTATCAATATGTTATTCAGCTACTGACAATATAGGGCGACGTTTCGGGCCTTCATCTGTAGAAATGGAAGATGCCATACTTCGACTCGATAATGATATTAAAAACCTGCTTACGTATGTTAATGACAGTATAGGGAAGAAGAATGTGCTTATCTATTTCACCTCTTCACATGGAGTCTCAGAGATTCCCGCCATACTGGAGAGTTACCATATACCTGCAGGATATTTCAAGAGGAACCAGGCACTTCAGCTTTTGAGAACTTACCTGAATGCCGTTTATGGAGAAGGCGATTGGGTGAAGGGTTATGCTGAACGGCAGGTATACCTGAACAGAACGCTGATTGAGGATGCACGTATTCCTCTGGAGGATGTCCAGAAAAAGGTCGCCAGATTCCTGGTACAGTTTTCAGGAGTAGCTGCTGCTTATCCCTTCTCTGCTTTCGAGGTAAATGATTTTGGTAGTGGCAATATGAAGAAGATTGAAAATAATTTTAATTCCCAGCGGTCGGGAGATGTGATAGTTACTCTCTACCCCGGATGGATTGAGTATTCTGAGGATTATGTTACGGATTACAACTCACCCTATGCATATGATTCGCACGTTCCACTCATCTGGTATGGATGGACAGTTAACAGGTCGGTAGTATCCAGAAAAGTAAATATGACAGATATAGCTGCAACATTGTCGGCTTTGTGCAGAATACCTTATCCGAATGCATGTACAGGGGAGCCGCTTATTGAATTGTTCAGGTAATCTGCCCTTTGAAGCTGTCTCTTACGCGGCAGGCGTCTCTCAGCAATTCAGGATTCCTCTCGCACCCGTTTCCCAGAACAATGAGGTCTGCTCCTGCAGAGTATATGTTTGCGATCTCTTCAGTTTTTACAATGCCTCCGCCTACCGCAATGGGGATTGAAATGTTTTCCCTTACAGCTTCAATGATATTCACCGGTACATGATTCTCTGCGCCGCTGCCTGCCTCGAGATAAATCATTTTCAGCCCAAGCATTTCTCCTGCCATGGCAGTGGCTGCTGCAATTTCGGGTTTCAGTGAAGGAATGGAGTTTGTCTGACTTATATATTCAACCGATGTTCTGCTTCCGGAACCGATTAGCATATAACCCACAGATACAAGTTTTTCTCTGGCATCCTTAAGATAGGGTGCTGCCAGAACATGATTGCCAATGAGCAATTCAGGATTGCGCCCTGAAATAAGTGACAGAAGCATTATTATATCAGCTTTCAGTGTCAGCTGAAGGAGGTTTCCGGGAAACAAAACAACCGGTATGGAGCAATGCTCTCTGATCTCTTCAATAATATTGTCAACACTGTGGAATGTAAGGCTTCCTCCGGTAAGAATATAGTCGGTTCTGCTTTCGCATGCAATTGAGAGTATATTTCTGAGAGAGGCACCTTCGGATTTGTCCGGATCGATAAGGAGTCCTATGCTCTTCTTATGTGGGAAGTTATCTCTTTTCATCTGGTTACCGGCTGTTCAGCATCGTTGGTCTGATAATTTTTTTTTGTCCATACTATTGCATAATTATCATATTTCGAATAGTACAGATCGAAGATCTCATTTATCTTATCTGTATGGACATGTCCTTTTATCTCCCCTGATTCATTCACATTAAAAGGTTCAATTGTAATATTTTTCCTGATGCTGATCCCTTCCTTGTCGCATATTTTATAAAGGGCTTCCTTGGCACACCAGTGAAGATAAAGGTGGTATCTCCGGTCTTCGTTTTCCCTGGTAACTTTTTCCCTCCAGTTAAGGAATTTGAAAGCTATTGCCGCTATGTTTGAACTCATATATTCAAGGTCGATACCTACCTTTTCATTTGTGCTCAGTAATATTGCCGTGAGCTTGTGGGAATGGGATATGCTAATGAATCTTGATCCGTCTTTGAGGAAGGGTTTATTGTTTTTATTGTACACAATTTTAGCCTCTTTTCCCAGCAGTTCGGAGAGGAGGGCTCTCACACTCAAAAACTCGAGCTTTCTGGAGCTGCTGCTGAATCCTTTATATTTCTTCTTTTCATCAACGTCCAGTGACACCAATGCCAAAAGGGCATCGAGCTCCTCTTCAATTTTCCAAACCCCCAGAATGGAGAATTCATTCAGATAATGTTTTGTTATACAACCCATTGATAGGAGATAAGTGTCAATTTTTCCATTTCAGAGTTTCTATTAAATGGATAATGTCACCTCTGAAAAAATTTATTACCGGTTCAAGGGAATCCGCGTCCGGTTCAGTGGCAAAATAGAGGGATCCCCTAAGATAATGTTTAACGCTGTCGGTGACATAAAACTGAACAGCGGAAGCAGTGTTTCCTTTAAGGTCGTACAATATCCCGTAGACTTTATCGTCAGGATTATTGATTACCTGCTCCTGTATGGCATCAGCCTTTGAGATGTGGTTTTTAACATTCATCTTATAGGTCTGTTCCATAAGGCTTTCAAAATTTTTATTAATGTCTTTATAAGTCAGGTAAATTTTTGCCTTATAGAAAGGGAACTCGATATTCAGCCATCCGGGATTGCTGGTTTTATTATCGCCGGTCGAAAGATTACCATATGCCGGGTATTCGAATGAAAAGGGAAGTCCTTTAAGTTTCTCTTTCCGGTTATCGAATAATATATAGTTCTTCTTCAGGCAGATCTATCCGGAAATAGCCGGTAGGTTTCGGGACCGAAGTCTCCCGGCAGCTGATTATGCTGGAAAAAATAACCGGTAATATCAAAAATCTATTCTGTTTTAATATCCTCATTCTCATTATTTATTTCAACATAGATCTCCTTTATCCGTCTTCTGTCGGCAGAGTTTATGCTGAACAGAAAATTCCTGTAGTTAATTGTTTGTCCGGGTTCAGGAATCTCGCCTTGCAGTTCCAGTATAAGGCCTGCAAGGGTTTCGGACTCACCTCTCACATCTTCAAAAATATCTTCCTGGATATCAAGCACTTTATAGAAGTCGTTAAGCTGAATCTTTCCCTCAAATGTATATTTATTTGTGTCAAGCTTGCGATACAGTAAATGGTCTTCATCGCTTTCATCAGAGATTTCACCTACAATTTCTTCAAGAATATCCTCAAGTGTTATTATTCCTGAGGTACCACCATACTCGTCAATAACCACAGCCATATGCATTTTCTTTGTCTGGAACTCTTTAAGAAGATCATTTATTTTCTTTGTTTCCGGTACAAAATACGGTGGACGCATAAGTGCCTGCCATTTAAAATTAGGAGGATTTCCGGTATATGGAAGGACATCCTTGGCATATAAGATCCCTTTGACATTATCGAAGGAGCCTGAATAGACAGGGATTCTTGAAAAACCAGAAGTGATTATCTTGTTGACCGTCTTGTCAAATCCTGATCTGATCTCAACAGCTGTAACATCGATGCGGGGGCACATTATTTCACTTACATTGATATTTCCGAAATTGACAATACCCTTGAGTATTCTTTCATCTTCGTTAATATCTTCAGATGTCAGTTCCAGAGCGTCCGACAAATCATTCATGCTTATATTGGAGCGTCGTGTCCCTGTTCTCTTCTTGACAAAAGATGAAGAGAAGAGAAGTACCGCTGTCACTGGTGAAAACAGCTTTTGAAGGAGCCTTAGCGGTAATGCCATGAAGAGGGCCACTTTAATATGATTTCTGGATGCAAATACTTTCGGCAGTATTTCGCCGAAGAAAAGGAGTATGAATGTGATGATAACGGCATTAATAACGAAGCCGAGAACAGGTTCAGAACTGAAGTCGAATAGTTTGGAGCTCAGATTGGCCGCCAGAAGGACAACCGCAATATTGACCGTATTGTTGGCAACCAGTATGGTGCTCAAAAGCTTTTCGGGATTGTTATATAGCTTAATCGCAGTATTTGACTGTCTGTCTTTATTTGTCTTGAAGTTCTCAATATCTTCAGGTCTGAATGAGAAATATGCAACCTCTGATGCAGACATCAATGCAGAACCGGCTAACAGCAGTATCAGGATGAATATTCCTGTGAAAGTCTCCACATCAGGTCCACTGCCTGAAATGACTGACAGAACTGATGTCAAGGAAAGAGAACTAACAGGTTCCAAAATTCATTATAATTTAGTAAAATCTAGCTAAAAGGGCAGATCGTCCTCATTCTCACCGGATGTCTGCCCGTTTTTCTGGAGGTCATCATTGTCATCCCCGGCCTCCGGCACGAATTTGTTATCGTTGTCATCTGAAGTAACATACGGTGCTGAAGATTCATTCACTGCGTGCCCCGAGGAGCTTTTACCCTGAATTTCATTTCTTGAAAGATCCGTCTGGGCAGCAGCATTACCCTGTGCCGGTTTTTTATCGAGGACCAGAAGCATATCGGCAAGAATCTCAGTAATATATTTATTCACACCATCCTTATCGACGTACGACCTTGTTTTTATTTTTCCTACAATATAGACCTGGGAACCTTTTTTGACGGTTTTTTCAGCAACTTCAGCCAGAGCCCGCCATAGTACAATGTTATGCCATTCAGTGGAAGTTATTGATTCACCCTGTTGATTTGTATATGATTCACTCGTTGCCAGAGGAAAGGTTGCCTTTGCAGCTCCCTTGTCGAAATACCGGATTACAGGATCTTTCCCTGCATTCCCTACAAGTATAACTTTATTGACTGACATATAGTTATGTATTAATTATAATCTTTGGGTAATGGGGTGTAAAGTTAATAAAAATTCAGCTTTGTGCAACCATTCTTGTGCGAATAACCATATATTGATGCTTATGGAGGATGGCTGGCGCCACAGGATTCTATATAAGAAAGTGTAAAATCAGGGTTGATATTTCGAGGGCATGCGGGCATTTATCTATTTCATTGTAATTAAGGCACTAATAAAAACCAGAATAAAAAAATTATTATGTAAGTGTTTCTATTTAAACAAATAATATTTTTATATTTGCACAGTTGAAAAAACGAATACTCAAAATAATTTGTTGAATTTTAAACTTCACGAAAAATGACTAAAGCAGACATTGTTAATGAAATTGCCAAAAACACTGGTATCGAAAAGGTAACAGTTCAAAAAACTGTTGAAGCCTTAATGGAAACTGTAAAAGATTCTATGGTTAAAGGGAATAACGTTTATCTCAGGGGATTTGGGAGCTTCATCGTTAAGAAAAGAGCCAAGAAGACAGCCAGGAATATTTCTAAAAACACAACTATTATTATTCCAGCACATAATATACCCGCTTTCAAGCCTGCCAAATCATTCATAACAAAAGTTAAATCAAACGCTAAGAAGTAATTATCCATGCCAAGCGGAAAAAAACGAAAGAGACATAAGATGGCCACCCACAAACGCAAGAAGCGTTTGAGAAAGAACAGACACAAAAAGAAGTAGCAGATCATTGATTGGTCATATAAAGAATATAATAAACCTAAAGATCCTGAGATCTTTAGGTTTATTATATAATTATGTTGGATTATTCTGATAACACATTAACTCAGATTGATATAGTGAAGTGGTAAACAAGGATTTGATCATTGACGTTGGGGATTCCGAAGTTTCTTTAGCGTTGCTGGAAGAAAAGCAATTAATTGAGTTAAACAAGGAAAAGCGAAACATCAGGTTTTCAGTCGGGGATATTTATCTTGGAAAGGTAAAAAAGATTATGCCCGGACTAAATGCAGCATTTATCAATGTTGGATATGAGAGGGATGCTTTTCTTCATTACCTGGATCTGGGAGCTCAGTTCA
This sequence comes from uncultured Bacteroidales bacterium, assembly GCA_963789465.1. Lineage (GTDB taxonomy): Bacteria > Bacteroidota > Bacteroidia > Bacteroidales > VadinHA17 > LD21. The sequence continues at coordinate 132,996 of CAWBLL010000003.1, read as the reverse complement.
GAACTCAGCACAAATATTATACATCTGCCATTCAAAAGCAGGGTAAAGTGTCTCCTATACATAAATTCAAGCCGGAACCTGATATTGACAAAGATGGCAAGATAACTGATGTTCTCACTACCGGGCAGACAGTAATCGTTCAGATAACAAAAGAACCGATCTCAACAAAAGGACCGAGACTGGCCTCAGAGATTTCTCTGGCCGGAAGAAATCTTGTATTGATGCCCTATTCAGACAAGGTATCCATCTCTTCAAAAATAGAGAGCAACGAAGAAAAAAGCAGGTTAAAATCGCTTGTGCAAAGTATAAAGCCCAGAAACTACGGGGTGATTGTAAGGACAGTGGCTGAGGGGAAGAAAGTTGCAGTTCTTGACGCGGAGCTACGTGACCTTGTGCATAAGTGGGAATCGGCTTTTCAGACTCTCAGAAAAGAGACTAAATCCCCAAGACTGTTCATTGGTGAAATGAACAGGACCTCAACCATTCTGAGAGATATGCTGAATGTTACCTTTAATAGCATACATATCAACGATGCTGCTCTGGCTGAGGATATAAGATTATATATCAGGGAAATTGCACCAGAGAAGGAAAAAATAGTTAAAATATACAAGAGCTCACTGCCCATTTTCGACCATTTTGGAATCAACAAGCAGATAAAAGCTCTTTTCGGTAAGACTGTCTCATTCAAACATGGCGCCTACCTCATAATACAGCATACTGAAGCTCTCCATGTTATTGATGTTAACAGTGGTAACAGATCAAGATCAGGCAATGACCAGGAGTCTAACGCATTGGAAGTCAACATGGAGGCTGCGACTGAAATTGCCCGGCAGCTGAGATTGCGGGATATGGGTGGCATTATAGTTGTTGATTTTATTGATATGCAGTCAGGTGAGAACAAACAGCAGCTGTATGATAAGATGAAGGAGGTAATGTCAACTGACAGGACAAAGCATAATATCCTTCCTCTTACAAAATTCGGTCTTATGCAGATCACACGGCAGCGCGTACGACCCGAAATGAATATTACTACTGACGAAAAATGCCCATCGTGCCAGGGAACGGGAGAAACAAAGCCCACAATATTATTTACTGATGAGCTGGAGAGAGGACTTGCATTTATTGTCGGCAAGATAAAAACCAGGAAACTTACCCTGAATGTCCATCCCTTTGTGGCTGCTTATCTTAAAAAAGGACTCTTCCCGCAATTCCGCAGATGGAATTTTAAGTATAAAATCAGCCTGAAGGTACAGCCTGTTACTTCTTATCACATGCTCGAATATCATTTCTACGACCGGTATGAAAATGAAATAGATCTGGCATGATATGGCGCGGGGCATGGGGCGAGGGGCATGGGGCACAGGGCAAAGAACCGGAATGCTATACGGCACTCAGAACTGTTGAAACATTTATAATTCCTTCGGGCTCCCGGAGATAGGTTTTTTTTTAATTTCTTTGCGACCTTTGCATAAAAACTTTGCGACTTTTGCGGTTAAAAGCTTGAAATATTTAATTTGTAACAGCGACCATAATGAGAACATTTGTGCTTTTTACATTCCTGACTCTTCTGGCTTCATTCACCTCGGCACAGGTTTATGATCCCGTTAAGTGGGATTTCGGTTATGAGAAGACGGCGGACAAACAGTACGATCTTATATTCACGGCATCGATTGAAGAAAACTGGCACATATATTCGATGGATCTTCCCTCAGGCGGACCCATTCCAACTTCATTCTCCTTTGATACAATTCCCGCCTTTAAGTTTGCAGGAAAAACTTACGAGGTAACAAAACCTGCAGAGGTATTTGATGATGCATTTGGTTTTAAGATAAGCACCTTCAGTACGAAAGCAGAGTTCCGTCAGAAAATCGTTGCCGTCGATCCATCATTTTCAGTAAAGGGTACCGTAAATTTCATGGCCTGTAATAATGCGACCTGTTCACCACCCAAAGACGTGGAATTTGAAATAAACATTAAGGGAGAGAATTCGCGGCAGACAATTGCCTCACCGGCAAAAAATACAGATAATACCAGCGGACCCGTTTCAGACAGGCGCCTGCTCCGTTTTTTCCTCATATCCCTCCTTGCAGGTTTCGCAGGTGTACTTACACCATGTGTTTTCCCTATGATACCTATGACGGTTGCATTTTTTTCCCAGGGAACTGATAACAGGAGAAGGTCAGTACTGAATGCACTTATCTTTGGAATTTCAATAGTGGTTATCTATGCCTCGCTCGGAATAATCGTTTCCCTGACAAGTGCAGGTGCCGGATTTGCGAATGCTTTGAGCACACACTGGCTGCCCAATATCATCTTCTTTGCCCTGTTCGTGGTATTTGCCATCTCCTTTTTCGGGGCTTTCGAGATCGTTTTACCCAATAAATGGGTTACCGGGGCAGATTCGAGAGTCGACAAGGGTGGAATAATGGCTGCATTCTTTATGGGACTTACTACGGTCATCGTTTCATTTTCATGTACCGGACCCATAATCGGTGCTCTTCTGGTTGAAGCAGCATCCGGCGATGTCCTCAGGCCAACCTTTGGAATGCTGGGATTTGGGATAGCTTTTGCCCTGCCTTTTACGATCTTTGCCCTGTTCCCTTCCATTATGAGCCGAATACCCAAATCGGGAGGCTGGCTAAATTCCATAAAAGTCGTCCTTGGGTTCATCATGCTTGCCTTCAGTATGAAGTTTCTTATGACAATTGACAGCGTTTACTCTTTGGGATTATTGTCCAGGGATCTTTTCCTGTCAGTCTGGATTGTGCTGTTTTCATTGATGGGCTTGTATCTTGCGGGTAAGATAAAATTTTCCCATGACAGTGATTTACCCTATATAGGTACATTCCGGCTTTTCCTTATAATTATTGTCTTTTCATTTGTTGTTTACCTTATACCCGGATTATTCGGGGCACCGTTGAAAGATCTCTCATCCTTTTTGCCTTCGCAGACGACCTCCCAATTGAATCTTCCGGGGCTGATAGCGGCTTCGGGAACCAACAGGGGATTGGTTCCCCAGCCAGCCCTAAGCGGTAAGCTCTGTTCGGAACCAAAATACGGAGATATCTTTGATATGCCTCTCGGATTGCAGGGATATTTTGATTACAAGCAGGGACTGGCTTGCGCAAGGGAACAAAAGAAACCTGTACTGCTCGATTTTAAGGGTCATGCCTGTGCCAACTGCAAGCTCATGGAAGCTAAGGTTTGGTCCGATCCTGAAGTACTCAGGCGGCTCAGGGACGATTTTGTGATCATATCTCTGTATGCTGATGACAGGACCAAATTGCCGGAAAGTGAATGGGTCAGATCGGAAATCGACGGAAAGGTCAAAAAAACTATTGGCAATGTGAACGAAGATCTGGAGATAACGAAATTCAAGACAAACGCCCTGCCTCTGTATGTGATTACTGATTCCGACGGGAATCCTCTCAATAATCCAATGCCTACCAATTTTAATATAGAGGAATACAAAGCCTGGCTTGATCAGGGGCTGGCTAAGTTTAATTCAAAGTAGTTTTTAATCCTCTGTGAATTCTCCATGACTTTTCTGCGGACCTCTGTATGAGTTCTTAATATTTAGTTATACGGAACAACAGAGGAAAAATACGAGGAATACTGAGATGAGCTCAGAATCTTCCGAATTTAAATGTCATCATATAGCTGAATCCTTCAATCGCTTTTGAACTTACTGTTGGTGACCCGGAAACGCCTACATTAAAAGGTGTCGTAAACCTGTAGGATACTCCCAGGGCAAGCCGGAAATTCCTGGTAAGGTTTAGTTCCAGCTCTGCAGCCGGTTCGGCAATGAGAAATCCCTCAGAATCCTCGATCATATTGTGATTGAAATTCATATCCTCGGTTACATATGATATACCCCCGGCACCAAGGAGGATGGGAAAGGAAAGATGCACAGGGTAGTTTGGCATAAGAATGGGCTCAAGGTAAATTCCTCCATAGCCACCTGTAAGAAAGACATTGTTGTTAAGCGAAGGCTCAAAATGGTTTTCGTTTATGAATCCCGACCCTCCGAATCCCAATCCGAGTGAATGCCCTGTTATCCATTCGAATCTGCCTCCGAAAATAATCGCCTGTTTATCTTCTATCTCAGAATAGCCGATGCTAAATGCTCCATAAAGACCACTGTACTTGTCGTGGCCGAGGAGAGTCCTGAATTCCTGATTTTTTTGCTCCGAATCGTACTCCTGCGAAAACAACGCTGAACTCAGTACAACAAATAATACTGATATAATGATGCTTCTTTTCATATTGTTTAGTTTAAAATTAAGATTTTGATTCTATATTTTAGTTATAAAATAAATTTATCAAAAGACATAAGCTATTGATACTCCGAAGTCTCCTGGCATAATTCTGACAAAGGCAGGGATAGTAATTTCAAGATATGGTTTGTAATTGAGGCTGACTATTACCGGGATATCGCGGATCCGGTACTCTGCGGCAAGCCAGCCATCGATTCCAAGCAGGGGGCAAAAGCGTTCATCCTGGAAATAATAATCTTCCCCCATGGCCCTGAGATGATCGGAATAGATGAATCCGACATGCCCGCCATAACCCCAGCCGAAGAAGAGATTGGAAGAGATCCCGTTCAATGAATTCTCATAGACTATCTTCAGTCCTGTCAGCTGTAACCCATGGTTATTGAAGCTAATCATTGCATTATATCCTGTCTCGGCATTGCCTGTCTCAGAGCTTACCTGGTAAAATATACCACTCCTGGCACCAATCCTGAACCCTGCCTGACGTGTGGATATCTGACCGCTAAGATTAATAAGCGCCATCAGAAGCGATAACACAACTAAAGGAATTTTTCTTTTCATTACAATATACTATTTGATACATATGTATTTAGCCATGTTTGTCATTCTCGTCATTTTCAGCTTTAAAGGATTGAGTGCTGAATTTTGTTTTCACTCATAAAGACAGAATAGAAATAGCGGGGTTGCATCTTGCTGCAGATTATTTCAGATAAATATCTCCATGTGTCGCATCGATACTGACTTTGGCATTGCCGGGGGATTTACCTACTGTTCCGGAGGTGATATATTCCTTTTTATCCTCATTGATCACCTTCTTTTCTGTTTTTGCACTTTTATCAGAGATCACCAGGAAGGCATTCAGGTGTCGTATATCGAGGTCATAGGAAGTTCCCGGTTCAAAGGCGAGTGAAATATCGGTATAACCTGAGTTTAAATTTATTGATTCAAAATGACTTTCCACAGGGTCGATAGTCAGATTACCATATCTTGTGGATAGACTGGCCTCTTCACTCAGGTTCATAAGATTGAAATCAGTGAAATAGGAATTTCCCTTGATCGTTCTGATATTGTCGATATTTATTTTATCCCTTCTTGATTCGATCGTGACAATTCCTGCTTTTCTTATTTCATATTTTGATGATATTGAGTTGATTGACACATCTCCGATTTCTCTTGCGGTGATCTCGGAAAATGAGGCATCTATCTTGCCTGATGCAAGGGAATTTATATTGGCATCGCAGAAAGCCAGGTGAAGGGTTGCATTTTGCCCGATAGAATTAGCCTTGAATGATCCGTTTGATACGGAAATCGAAAAATCACCTGTGATGTCCTCCATATATACATCGCCATATTTGTTCTCAACAGTCATATTGATATACGCAGGGATGCTGATAAAATAATTGATCTCGACTTTTGAATCATATGATATCAGTTTGCTTGTCATCCCTTTGAAATTTTCGAAAAGCATGCCTATATTTTGAGTAAAGCTGGTTTCGGCCTTTATCTGTGATCCGGATTCTGTCATGTTGATGCTTACACCATCGAACATTTTTTCAAGTTTTTCCCTGCTGGTGGCAATGGCTTTGACCTCAGCCCTGATCATGGTAGAATCCTTAGTCCACCTGGTTATCTGGATTGTACCGTACTTATTGTAGATTTCCAGCGTGGTCCCTCTGCCTACCGGCATTGTTTTTATAAAATTTCTTGTCTCCGAACTGCTCTGTGATGATATAGGTTGTAAGATCACCTGGGCAAGCAGTATAAATATTATGATTCTATAATTCATGGCTGTCTCTTTTTTTCGCATTTCCTTCATTTTCCTTGAGTATTGTAAGCATATCTTCAAGCATGGTGATCTTTAATCTGTAGTTCAGGATCAATGCCTCAATAACATCCTGGTTGTCAACGTTATCTTTAAGATCTTTTTTTATTTCAGAGCAGATGCTGTCAATTTGAGAAATATCAGTGAAGAGTTCCTTGCGGATCTCGGGATTTTTAGCCAGCATGGGGGTGGCTTCCTGGTAAATGGTGTTGGCCAGGTTGTTGTAATAGATCTCAGTTTCCCTGAGCTGGGATCTGTTTTTGATCATTGTCTGATAATTGCCTGTCTCGCCGGGTTTCTCCGGCCCTCTGATTCCCTGTTTTATAAAGACCACAGCCGTACCCATTATAACTAAAACCATTGCTGCAACAGATATCCATCTGAGATTTTTCCCGGAGTTCAGACCCGTGGCTATTTTCCTCCAGACGGCGGCAGATGGCTTGTACCTGTCCATCTCTTCCCGGTGTTTCATGATATATTCCTCAAGATTGTCCATAGCTGAGTTTTTTTGACAGAATGTTCTTTAATTTTTCTTTTGCCCTTGAATACTGAGATTTCGATGTAGATTCAGATATTCCAAGTATTTGGGAGATCTCAGAGTGGTCGTATCCTTCAAGCAGATACAGGGTAAGAATGATCCTGTATCCGTCAGGCAGCAGCTCAATACTCCGGAATATCTCTCTCGTATTGTATTCCGGCTCTTCATCTTCATCATTAGCGATTGATGGCAGTGTTTCACAAAATGTAAGGTCGGTCCTCTTCTTCTTAACATGGTTTATGCATTTGTTCACAACAATTCTTTTCAGCCAGGCTCCGAAGGTTGATTCGAACCTGAAGGTTTCAATGTTTCTGAAGCATTCAACGAAGGCCTCCTGAAGCATGTCTTCGGCATCCTCCCTGCTGTTCAGTATCCTGAAAGCCAGGTTGTACATAGCTTTCGAATACTGGTGGTAAAGCCTGAACTGAGCTCTGCTATTCCCTCTCCGGCATTCCTCAATCAGGGGTGCGTGTATGTAAAGGTTCAAATTATCCACTTTATAAGCTTACCTGGTTTAAAAGACAAGAGGAAAATTCAAGGGTTGCATAAATAATATTAATTCACATTATTTTCTTTCTTACCGGAATGATAACGAAGGTTGAGAGCACGATAATGATACTTGTCAGGGCGGCAATCCTCAGAAGATAATCGCCATATTTCACATATGGTGTTATCCTTGTTTCCGGAACAAATTCACCTCTGATGGTTGCAGGTGACCACCAGTCAGTCTCTGCTGTTCTCTTGCCCCTGATATCAATAATGCATGATACTCCGGTGTTGGCTGCCCTTACCACAGGTCTCCTGGTCTCTATTGCCCTGAGGGAAGCATAGTCAAGATGCTGATTATAGCCATTCGTATTTTTCCACCACCCGTCATTTGTTATTATGAACAGCGCCTCAGCTCCGTTTTTTACATAACCTGTCACATAGCTTCCAAAAACTGATTCATAGCAAATTATTGGAGCGATCTTCTGTCTGGTGGAAATATGGTCAAAGCATGTCCTCTCTTTCTGCATCCCGTATCCCCACTTTGTACCTCCAAGGTACGGGAGTATCCTGCTTATCAGTCTTCCCGGCCCGTTTATGAACTGCATCTCTATGCCAGGCACCAGTTTTGATTTGTGGTATACCTCTACATCAGTTCCTGTATCAATTCTAAATGCAGTATTGAAGTGATCAAAGTAAGTTCCGGGCTGGTCAGTTTCCCATGCACTTTTAGTAGGCGCCTCTGACTGGCCGGGATACAGTTTATAGCTCACCATTCCTGTAACGAAGGCTGCTGCCGGATATTTATATAAAAGTTTCCTGATCATCCTTACATATTTGTTGGCATTCAGGCTGTCAAGGTTCACCGGATCATCCACGGTTGTTTCAGGTGTGACTATCCATGATGTATTGTCTGTCACCGACTGTGCTGCCATACCGATTACTTTTGAGAGCTGATCATCAAAAGGGATGGTGAACTTTTCGGTATATGGATCTATATCAGGCTGAATTATAAGCACTTCTGATGCCTTCGCATTTGCTGGTTGAATTGTATTAATACCTGTTTATGGAGATACCTGCCGGTATCAGGACCACAGCGAGCCAGATGGCCAGGAAAACACGGGATCTCTTTTCCTGTGTCAGCTGTTTCAGCAGCCAGAGAGTAAGAAAGAGATTTGAGCTCAAAATCCAGAGTGTACCTCCCGCTGTTCCTGTAATCTCGTACCACTGCACAAACATTATGTCTTTGGCCAGTCCATTGCCCAGGTTAAGCCATGGCGATACGATATTTACGTTAAGACTGATGAGCTCATAGGACAACCAAAGTGTTATGAGTGAAATATATCCGGTGGTGCTGCCTGCTTTCAGCCTTATGGCATGAAAGAGCCATAAGGTAAATGCCATTAAGAAGGAGAGGCCCAGAATTACAAAAACTGCACCGGTAATACTGGCTACTCTCATCCATCCAATCGACATAATGCTGAAGATGACAAGACCTGGAAGTACATAGATGAAATATGCATTTCTGCCGTATTGTGAGCGACTCTCAAAGAGCCAGGCTTCAATCAATAAAAACGGGACAAATGCAATAAGCAATATAAGGCCTGAGCACCAGCTGGTCCACGCCAGACCGCAAAGAATGCCTCCTGCGACCGATAATCCTGTTAATGTATATTTATTCATTTCTTCCCCGGGGCTCTTTCAGCGATCCAATTTTATTTCAAAAATAGCGGAAGAATCATAGAATCTATTATTTATATAACCCGGAAGTGAAATTATATTTTCCTGAAAGTTGATAAACATATTATATTTGTTTCTTATTTATGCAATGATGATTCCTGCTTTTGAAATATTACTGAAAGGAGTACTGCTTGGCTTCGCTGTTTCGATGCCACTGGGTCCGGTAAGTATTATTATGATTAACAGGACGATTAAAAGAGGTTTCCTTGCAGGTTTTTTCTCTGGTCTGGGTCTGGGCACTGCTGATACCCTGCTTGCTGTTCTCTCTGCCCTCGGATTTACAGTGATTATCGGCTTCATTAAGGAAGAGCGTTTTCTAATAACGATCCTGGCCGGTTTGGTTGTTTTAGCAGTGGGCTTGAAGGTATTTCTTTCCAATCCTGTAAAAGATTTCAGAGACCGTGACAAGACCAATAAATCTCTGTGGCGTGATTTCTACTCGGTTTTTGTGCTCTCAATATCAAATCCTTACACCATCCTGATTTTCGTGGCTTTTTTTTCCGGCATTCACATAAGCAGCCAGTTCAAGGCCGGACTGGTTCCATTTTTTCTTATACCCGGAGTCTTCATTGGTGCCATGACCTGGTGGTTTTCATTAAGTTATTTTTTAAGCAAGTTTAAAAAGAAGATCCGGTTGAGAGCAATAGTAAGGATAAATAAGCTTGGTGGAGTAGTAATCATTCTCATCGGGGTTTTCCTTTTGTTCAGTGTATTCACCAGTTTTGAACTTTAGCAGCCCCGTGAGTAATGTTCCCTGAGAACCCCTGTCATACATCATGTTAAAAATGGTTAAATAATCATGTTTTGAGATACTTCGGTGTCATTTTAATTATCTTTCGCAAGTAAAAAAGTTATAATGGATATGAAATTATTCCTTCTCTTTTCAGTGGTATTTGCACTTATGACAGGCTGCAGCAACAGCGATGAAAACCTGGCAAGAAGAGCAGATAAAATTCATGCGTCAATCATGACGATTGATACTCATTGTGACACGCCAATGGAATTTGCTAACGGCACTTTTGATCTGGGTAAGAGGCATGATGAAGGATGTGTCGATTTTCCCAGAATGAATGAAGGCGGACTTCATGGTGAATTTTTTGCAGTATTTATCGCTCAGGGTCCGAGAAATGATTCAACCTTCGATAAGGTGCATAAAGAAACATTGAAAATATTGACATGCCATACATGAAAATGTAGAAAAAAATCCCTCTATGGCTGAAATCGCATTGACACCCGATGATGCCTACAGGTTGAAAAAGGCAGGAAAAATCGCAGCATATATCGGGATTGAAAACGGTTATGCTATCGGAAGGGATATCTCCATGATAAAGCAGTATTATGATATGGGGGCAAGATATATTACCCTTTCACATACCAGGAACAATGATATATGTGATTCTTCAACCGATCCTGCCGGACCTGAAAATAATGGCCTTAGCCCTCTGGGTGAGGAGGTTGTGCGTGAGATGAACAAACTGGGTATGATGGTTGATATCTCACATGTTTCCGATAAATCATTCTATGACGTACTGAAGGTTTCAAAAGCACCGGTAATCGCTTCGCATTCCTCCTGCAGGGCTTTGTGCTGCAGCCCCAGAAACCTGACTGACGACATGCTTCTCGCCCTTAAGGAAAATGGAGGTGTTGTACAGATCTGCATTCTGAGCAATTATTTTAAAACCCCGGAACCTAACCCTGAAATGGAGTCAAGACTGGCTGAGATCGGGAAGAAATATGGTGACTACAGTGCACTGTCGGATTCCGATAAAAAAATAGTGCGTAAAGAATATAATGCTATCAGGGAAAAGTATGAAAAGCTTGCCACTGTCAAGGATATAGTCGATCATATCGACCATGTAGTGCAGGTTATCGGAGTTGATTATGTCGGCATAGGATCCGACTTTGACGGAGGGGGAGGAGTAGAAGGCTGCAAAACAGTAGCCGGCATGAAAAATATCACAATAGAAATGCTTCGCCGTGGTTACACCAAAAGCGATATCAAAAAGATCTGGGGTGGCAATTTTATGAGAGTATTCAGGAAAGTTGAGGAGGTAGCCAAAAATTCCTCATCAGGTACTTAATACCTGCATTCTGCGCCCAGAGCCCCGAGTCACGAGCCCAGAGCCCTCTTCACATCTTTACCCTTGAATACTTAAGTGTATTAACAATCCAGTCAGGCAGTGACTTATGGGGATCTCTTTTTCTGAGGTCGAGATATAAACCGAATTTTTTGAGAATTGGAACTTTATGAGTTTCAACAAATTCAATGAGGGTACCATCAGGATCTTCAATATATGAGAAATGGCCTGCAGCCTCACCCATGTCAAAGCTTCCTCCTTCATGGCTCTTTTTGCTGTCAACCGTAAAAGGGAATCCTTTCATTTCACAGAAGTTCTTCAATTCATCCATTCCCCGCATATCATAGCACAGATGGATAAAACCCGGATCGCCCCAGAATCTGTTTTCAAATATTTTTTTTCCTTTTTTCCCCTGTGTTGAGATAAGCTCTATGACACTTTTCCCCAGTACTTTACTGAAAGGACCGGCGAATGATTTGGATCTGCCGAGGAGCACTCTCCTGCATTCAATATCGCCTCCGGGGAGGTTTGCCAGATCTTCGAATTTGCCAGTGAAATCATAAATTACCTCATCATAACCGAGAATATCTGAATATACAATTCTTGATTTTTCAATATCAGTTACGCCTATAACAGCTCCATATGAGCCTCCTGTTTGTTTTTTCTCATTTCTGAACCAGTCGGTAGCTTCGACCATCTGAAAAATATTGCCATAAGGATCTTTCATGAAAAAAGTCATTTTACCGGACGGATCAGGCGCTGTAGCCAGGGGAACTGAATGCCCGGCGACCTGATATGATGTCAGTGTATCCCTGATGCTCCTGACCTTCATTTTGCAGGCTATGATCCCAAGGTCACCTATCATTATCTCATCCTTAATACTTACAGGTTCCCTGCCTTTATATTGCCATATTTCAAAACCACCGCCACTCTGAAGATTTAATGCCAGAACAGCATGCCTGCTCCTTGGTTCTCCTCCGGTATAGGGGAGCATGAGCCTGGCTTCTGCCTCATCCTCAAATACGCGGCAATCCATTCCAAAAGCATCTATATACCATTTCCATGCTTCCCTGCACATTTTTCACTCCGATTCCCATCTGCTGGATTCCACTGATTACATATCCCTCCATAGTATTATGAATATTAAGTTGATTTAATTTTATCTGCGATTCTGAAAAAGAGCCACGGCAAATATCTTCTGATATGCAGAAGCAATAATTCACTCTTTCCTACCAGTATTTCCCTTTTATCCCTTTGAATTCCCCTGATGATTATTTTTGCTGCCCTGTCAGGGGAGATCCCTTTTGCCTGGCCTTCATCAAGCTGCCCATGCTCCTTGCCATCAGGTGTCAGTGCATGGTATGAGATTGCTGTATTTACTCTTCCGGGAATAATTACCGAAGTCCTGATATTTGAGCTCTTGTTTTCGAGGTACAATGTTTCAAAAAATCCGTGAAGCGCCTGTTTTGAAGCTGAATAGGCAGAGCGCAAGGGGAAGCCAAATCTTCCGGAGATACTGCTGGTTGCAAGAATATGACCCGTTTTCCGACTGATCATATATGGAAGCACCGCTTTTGTAAGGGCAATAGTCCCGAAATAATTTATCTCGAATATTTTTCTGTCGAGCCAGAGAGGGGTCTCATCTATCCTGCCCCTCTGACTTATTCCTCCAATATTTACCAGGTAATCTATTTTCCCGAATGTTTCTACCTGCTCTCTGACTATTTCCTCTATTCCGGCCATATCGGAAAGATCGAAAGGAACACATGTAACGTATTCCGCTTTGCTGTTGCATGATTCTTTTACCCTGACAAGTCCGGTGGGGTCATTTGAGGAAGCAATTACACGGGCTCCCCTTCTCACGAACTCATAAACAAGTGACTCACCTATACCGGATGAAGCACCTGTTATCCAGGCCACTTTATTTTCAAACATCTTATCTCTCATTGACCTTCAGTTCCTCAACTAGTTTTAAAAGCTCCCGGTAGTCACGTCTGAGGATATCGAATCCGCTATCTTTTTTGATGTTCAGGTTCCTCACCTTAAACCCGCCCATTATTCTTTTGTAGACCAGATAATAATCCCATGAGAAAAGACCAGTAGCAGGAAGAGACAGGAATACCAGGATTGCCGCCCACCAGGGAGAAAAGAAGATTAGAGAAAGAACCAGGAAAAGAGGAAGGAGCAGGAATGCCAGTGCCAGAGATAATCCATACCTTACTGATGAGTGAAACTGAGGATCCTTTATCTTCCTTATCTGGAGATTAGTAATTTCAAGAAAGGGAAGGTTGAATATCTTACCATAGATATACAATGGGAATGTCACTACTATGGCTATCATTCCAGCTATCAGCCATCCCAGAGGATGTTTTTTCTTGTCAAGCAAGCGGTAACCAATATCCAGCTCTGTGCTTTTCGTCTTGACACTCATACTGAGGTTGCAAATCCTCTCATAAACACTGTAATTATCAATCTTAAGCCTATTGAGCTTATCAATCAGTTGTCTGTCCCTGAAAAGTTTAGGGAGCTTTATATCATCACCGTACCGTCCGTTTATCATGCATCTGAGTTCATCGATAGCTTCATAATCATCCTCTGATATATGGACCATATTGGATTTCATTTCATCCGAGAGCCGTGTTCTTAGTTCATTGAGGGCTCTCTCGGGGCTCTCCCTGTACAACTCATGAAATTCAGATACTTCAAGTGGTTTCCCATAGGCCACGGTAAGAACCTGTCTGAACCGGGCATAATGTGAATACTCTATGCCAACAGGTATAATCTTAATCTTAAGACTGAAATCAGTTGCTTCGTCCGACTGGAAGGCAACACGGCAGATACCCTTTTTTAGTTGTCTTAGTCTCCTGAATCCTGCATGGTCTCCTTCGGGAAGAATGACCAGGCCATTCTTGTTTTTCAGCACATCGATAGTCTTAAGGAATATTTCATCATTAGCTTTCAGGCTGCTGAATCCGTCCCTGATCCTGTATACAGGCAGGATTTTAAGAAAGTAGAGTATTGCCGCTATCATCTTCTTTCTGAAGATGTCGGCTCTTGCAAGGAACACCGGCTGTCCGGTATGGGTGAACAGTACCGCCAGTGCATCCATGAGGGCATTCTGATGGTTTGGTGCAAATATCAGATGATCATCAGGATTGATATTTTCCCTGCCCATGACAATGACTTTTCTGTAGAAGACGTTATTGTGCCAAAAACCGGCTACAGACTTCAGAAGAGCATATCCGGCAGAATATTTTTCAATGTTTTCTTTCCCCATACCATGATCAGATCTTTTCGGCTTGCCTGTCAGCTTATACGCTGCCGGCACGCAGAAACTGCATGCAAGTTAAATAAAAGGGAGAGTATGTATTTAAATCGTAAATATTTTATTCTCCATTTTTAAAATAATAAGTCTTTATACCACCATTTTAAGGCCTATCCGGGTCCTGCTGAAATTTATCCATCAGCCTTCTCTCTTTTTTTGTCGGACGTCCTGTACCTCTTGGCCTGAATACTTTGCCGCCTGAATGGATGATTTCTGACTTGGCTTTTTCCTCCTCCGGTGTTATGTCCTCAATAAACTGAGCAGCAATTTTTGCGGCGACACGATGTTCCACAGGTTCCAGAACCCTGTAAGAATATGTGACAGGTGGTTTTTTTACCATTATAATTTCATCGCAGGAAATTAATCGTGAAGGTTTAACCTGAATATCCTTAATTATCACCCTTCCCTTTCTGCATTCGTCAGATGCGATGCTTCTTGTTTTATACAGCCTGACTGCCCAGAGAAACTTATCAATCCTTACGGGTTTATTTTCAGTCATAATTCAGAAATATTTTTAGGACCTTACCCGGGTTATTCCGATCTGGCAGGAGGCATTTTCCCAACCTTGTTAAAGGCAGTCATTGTCAGTTCCGTACCAGCGAAAGCAAAAGACCTGATCATTTCGATTACAATATTTATCCGTTCTTCCACCGTTTTCCTTTCATCAGGATTCCAGCGCCCCAGGACCCAATTGACCTGGGAACCCTTATGGAATCCATTTCCGATTCCAAATCTGATTCTGGGGTATTCACTTGTTCCAAGGATATTATTAATATGTGCCAAACCATTATGTCCGCCATCACTGCCCTTGTGTCTCATTCTTATGCTTCCAAGGGGAAGTGCGATATCATCGACTATCACCAGCATGTTTTCGACGGTTATCTTTTCCTTCTTCAGCCAGTAATTGACTGCATTGCCACTGAGGTTCATAAAAGTGGAAGGTTTAAGAAGAATAAGGTCGCGGCCTTTGTATTTTACCCTGCATACAGCTCCGTAACGCTGGTCTGTAAAAGCAACATTGGATGCCAGTGCCATGGCATCCAATGTTGCAAATCCTATATTATGACGGGTATCCTTATACTCCTCACCGATATTTCCAAGTCCGACTATCAGATATTTCATCAAGTCTGATAAGTGTTACATAAATGTCCTATTCAGCAGCTGGCGTTTCAGCTGCTACTGCAGTGGTTCCGGCTGCTACCTCACCTTCCTCGCCTTTCTGGGCTACGCGGGAGGTGGCTATTGTAAGTACCATTAATTTCTTAGGATCCAGTAATTCAATTTTATCATAAGATATATCACCTACCTTCACGGAATCGTGAATTTTCAGGTTGGTAATGTCAATATTAAGGTATTCGGGCAGGTCGTTTGGCAATCCCTTTACTTTTAGATTTCTTTTCTTAATATTCAGTTTACCTCCGGCAATCACTCCGACGGAGTCGCCGCTAACTCTTACGGGAACGTTAATTATTACAGGCTTATCATCGAATACCCTGATAAAGTCAGCGTGTAAAATTTTATCGGAAACAGGATGGTACTGCACATCTTTAAGAACAGCCTTGTATATATTATTATCAATATTCAGTTCGACCAGGTGTGCTTCGTGGGTATAGATTAGATTTTTAAACGAAAGCTCAGTGGCATTGAAATGTATATTTTCGCCTTTTCCATAGATAACGCATGGTACACTTCCTGTCTTTCTGATCTGTTTTGAGCTTTTTTTCCCTAATTCCGTCCTGAATGATCCTTTGATTTCAATAGTCTTCATTTGTCTAAAAGTTATTGTGCTACTAAAGATTATCTGCCTGACAATCTCCCATTACACGTTTGACATTTTTAATTTTTTTTGGCCTGCAAATATAGAATAAAGGAATCAGAATACAAAATTTGTGCTTATCGACCTGTTGGATGTAACAGCCTGGATAGTATCGGCGAAAATACTTGCTATTGAGAGTACCTTTATTTTTTTTGAAGTATTGAAAAAAGGCACAGAGTCGGTAACCACAAGTTCCTCTATAGCAGAATCGTTTATCCTTTCAATGGCATTTCCCGAAAGTATGGGGTGTGTTGCGAAAGCCCTGATGCTGGTGGCTCCACGTTCCTTCATCATATCGGCTGCAAGGACGAGGGTTCCGGCAGTATCCACCATATCATCGATAATTACAACATTCCTTCCTTCCACCTCCCCGATAATTGACATTTCCTCTATAACATTCGGTTTCTTGCGCAGTTTATAGCAAAGTACCATTTCCGACTGCAGGTGCCTGGAGTAGGCATTGGCCCGTTTTGATCCTCCCATATCGGGAGCTGATATAGTAAGGTTGCTCAGCTTGAGGTTTGCAATATATGGAGCAAAGATTGCCGACCCGAAAAGGTGATCGACAGGTACATTGAAGAAGCCCTGTATCTGATCTGCATGCAGATCCATCGTGATTACCCTGTCGACTCCGGCAGCACTCAGAAGGTCTGCCGACAGTTTGGAACCGATCGATACACGGGGCCGGTCTTTACGGTCCTGCCTGGCAAAACCGTAATAGGGAATTACTGCAATGACCTTATAGGCTGAGGCCCTTTTGGCTGCATCTATCATCAGCAGAAGCTCGAATATGTTATCAGCAGGAGGATTTGTGGATTGCACGATGAATACCATGCAACCTCTGACAGATTCATCAAAGCAAGGTTGAAATTCGCCGTCGCTGAAGAGCGTTACGGAACTCCTTCCGAGTTCCATTTCCAATTTTTCTGAGATCATCTTAGCCAGATGCTGAGATGCCCTGCAGGAAAAAATTTTCATAGGTGCAGTTCCAAACATTTTCCTTTATGATTTAGCTGATTATTTCTACGTATAAAACTTGTACAAAATTATAAATTCCATTCCTATATCAGGATCCATTTGAAAAATTGTTTACAGATTCTTCAATGTACTGAAGTATTTCATCCCGCCCTGCAGCATTTACTGACGATGAGATAAAGGTTGCCGGCAAAAATTCCCATTTTTTCAGCATTTCTGCATTATATGTTTCAACAGACTTTTCCAGAGCACTTTTTGAGAGTTTGTCACTTTTGGTAAATACTCTTGCAAAAGGGATCTGCTTGTTTCCCAGAAGCTCCATAAAGGAGAGATCAGATTTCTGAGGCTTCAGCTTTGCATCCAGGAGAACAAACAGGCATACAAGATTTTCCCTGCGGAGGATGTAATTTTCAGTTTCCCTTACCCATTTCTCCCTCTGCTTCACAGGAACCCTGGCATACCCGTAACCTGGCAGATCGACCAGGTACCATTTTTCATTGATGATAAAATGGTTGATAGTACGGGTCTTCCCCGGCTGCACGGATATTTTAGCCAGCTTCGACCATCCCGTAAGCATATTGATAAGTGATGACTTGCCTACATTTGATCTTCCTATAAATCCGAATTCAGGCTTTGTCGTGGCAGGGCACTCATGGAGGGTAGGGCTGCTTTTAACAAATGTTGCTGAATGAATTATCATTTCCTGCCTTAATTTAGGTCCTTGTAAGGCAATTCAATCTTTTTATGGACCAGATAACTGTTTCCGTAAAAGGTAATTATTGAAGCCAGAACGTCAACATAGCTCTTCTGTGGCGTACCGGTTTTTTTAAGATCAAGGATTCCCTTGCCATTAATTGTTTTTATTCTGACACTTTTTGTTGTATCGACGATCTCTCCTCCAAAATCCCCACGGTAATATTTCACTTTCGTTGATTTGTCGGAAAGTGAAAGTAATATTATATAGGTGCCTGTCGAATTGTATTCATCCTTTTTGTTTACAACAAGTTCCGGATACCCTCCCACTTTCCTGCCATCTTTGTCAAATTCCTCAAACTCGAATGTCCGGAATCCTTTTTTGAACCCTATTTTTGCTTTCAGCATTCCGTTCCGGAAGTATTGTATCTGTATTCCGTCTACCGTATCTCTTTTATATGGCGTAGTCCTGAAAAGCTGACCCTCCTCAAAGAACCACTTTGCAGAATCTTCCTTCAAGCCATTCTCATACCATGTCGTACCGCGTAGCTTCCCGCTCGCATAGAAAGTTTTCGTCAGGCCATCCTGTACGCCATTCTTAAATGTCGCTTCCATCGATACATGGCCGCCGCTCATGAATTTCTTTATCCCGGTAAAACCGGTATCAGAAGCTGATATGGTGTCATTAGCCGGGCCTGATGCGTTGCCGGATCTTCCTTTGCAGCCTGGATCCAGAAGAAGAATTGTTAATAAGACAAGTGAGCCAAAAAATAGTTTCATGAGTAATGATTTAAATATTGTTATGATATGCTGTCAGAAATAATATATACCTCAAGTATCCTGGCTTCGCCTGAAGGAGAAAGCACAACATCCCTGATCATTGCCGGAAGAAGTACCGTTTCCCCTTTGGTAACTGTTTCGGAATTGCCTTCCCATTTGATCTGGAATTCACCTTCAACGCAAATGTATACTACAAAGGAATCGATTAAATAATAATCTCTTTTTATTGCAGCATTGAAATGCAGCAGGTTGGTGGTGAAAAATTCACAGTTCACCAGGTTTTCTGTTTTATTCGGTTCAGGGTCTTTTCTTATTTTGTTTTTGCCGGTAGCAGAAAAGTCGATTGCCTCGAGGGCCAGCTCAAGGTGCAATTCCCTTTTTACCTTTCCCTTGCTTTTTCTGTTCCAGTCGGAGATCCTGTAAGTTAAATCGGATGTCTCCTGTATTTCGACCAGTACTATTCCCCTGCCTATTGCATGAATTCTGCCTGCAGGGGTGAAAAACGCATCTCCGGGCAGGCGCTTTCTACATACAGGAGTTCGGGAAGAGTGCCATTTAAAAGCGATTCTTCATACATCTCCTTTGTTACTCCTTCACGGAAACCTGTATAGATCTTTGAACCTTTTTCACTCTCCAGGATATACCACATTTCAGTCTTTCCTAAATCTCCGTGCTTCTCTCTGGCCATCTCATCGCCGGGATGGACCTGAATAGAAAGATCATCTCCTGCCTCAATGAATTTAAAAAGAAGAGGAAATTTAATGCCGAATTTTTCAAAAATCGAATCTCCGGTGATATCACCCATATAGACCTCAATGAGCTCCTCAATATTATTGCCGGCAAGAAATCCATTGCTGACAACTGACAAATTGCCTTCAACTGCTGATAATTCCCAGCTTTCTCCAATATTAGGCAAGCCATCCGGGTTTTTATTATATTCTCTTTCCAGCGCATGGCCCCCCCATACCTTGTCTTTTAACAGAGGTTCGAACTTTAACGGATATAATTCTGACATCCCGAATTCTTTAAAATATTTATTTTCTATCGTTTCCGGTCCTTAGGTTATGATGCACTTGCAGATTGCGATAAATGCAGATCAGCTGTTCTCAGAATCCGGATAGTTTTTAAAAAATGCCTTAAGATCAGATCCCTTGGCAATCATTCAATTCAATTTATTAATTTTGATTTTTAATGTGTAAAAATACACAAATATGTTGACAGTAGGAATAGTCTGGTGCAGTGCTTCACTAAAAAGTGGCCGGGAGACTTCAATTTTAAAGGAGGAGCAGTAGTCAGGGTGTTGATACTTTGTTGATCTTAAGCTATTATAACAGTTATTATACTCTAAATCATAAGATTATGCTTGATAATGTCAGGGTAGAGGATATTCTTTTCCTCGATATAGAGACAGTTCCGGCAGAACCGTCCTTCGGTCTGCTTGACCCCGTTATGCAGATGTTATGGGAGAAGAAATCGAGACAATTCAGAACGCCTGACCAGATTGCTGATGACGTTTATGAACGGGCTGGCATATATTCTGAATTCGGAAAGATAATTTGCATAAGTGTCGGATTGGTCAAGGGGAAAAATCCCCTCGGCTACAGGCTTAAATCATTTTTTGGAGAAGATGAGAAAAAGATTCTTTCGGAATTTTCATCGATGCTGACAAAGTTTTGCAAGACTACCAGGGATGCTATTCTCTGTGCGCATAATGGTAAAGAGTTTGACTATCCGTATATTGCCAGACGGATGGTCATAAATGGGATTATAATTCCGGAAATTCTTGATAATTCGGGGAAAAAGCCCTGGGAAGTTAAGCTTCTTGATACCATGGAGCTATGGAAATTCGGTGATTACAAGAATTATACATCGCTGGAATTGCTTACTTCGGTCCTTGGCATATCGACTCCCAAGGATGATATTGACGGCAGTATGGTAGCCTCGGTATTCTACAACGAGAAGGATGCAGAGCGCATTGCAAGATATTGCGAAAAGGATGTAGTTGCAATAGCACAGGTGATGCTTCGGTTCATGAATCTTCCCCTGATATCTGAAGCCAACATAGAATCAGTAACTTTTACCGGTCAGTAGTCGGCAATCAGTTTTCTTAAGTTTTCTATAACCTCCTCAGGTTTGTCTGCATGGATCCAGTGACCGGCGCCATTTATGACAACAAACTCCGCCGCCGGAAATACTTTCCGTATATCTGCCACATCAGTTGCAGTCAGATAATGCGAGAAGCTGCCTTTCAGGAAGATGACCGGAAATCCGGTGATGGGGTGTAAGAATCGATCACTGAGGTCAATAGCTGCCATTATTTTATCAAGATTGTCAAGAAGTGCTGCGGCATTAAGTTTCCAGGTAAAAACATTTTCCGGATTTCTTTGCAGGTTCTTAAGGATCAGTCCCCTGGTCCTGAAAGACGGGATCCTGTCAATGACCAGCTTTTCTGCTTCAGCTCTTGTCTTGAGGGCAGCAGCGTCAACTGAAAGAATTGTTTTGAGGATTGCAAGATGCTGATTATATAAAGGTGATTTGTGACCTTCATTTGTAAATGGAGAAATATCCACAACCATCAGCCCATCAATCTTTTCCGGCCATTTATCGGCAAAGGCCATAGCTGCCTTTCCACCCATGCTGTGGCCTGCCAGGAAGAACTTCCTGAGCCTCAGTTCCGAGACCAGTTCATAAAGATCATCCCTCATTGCATCATAATCGTGGATATCAGAATGAGGTGACTGGCCGTGGTTTCTCTGATCAGGCAGGTAAACGGTAAAAGTATCAGAGAGTTTATTGGCAATTGTGGTCCAGTTATCCGATGAGCCATACATGCCATGAAGAATTATCAGGGGAGGTCCGTCGCCGAATTTTCTGTAAAAAAGTTTCATTCAGGATAGATTCAGGTAAGTTGGCCTTTATACATCTGGATGGTGTTCTCAAGTCCCAGATACAAAGCGTCGGCAATGAGTGCGTGACCGATTGATACCTCTTCGATCCATGGTATGCTTTGATGGAAGAATCTCAGATTGTCAAGATTCAGATCATGACCGGCATTTACCTTCATTCCTATGTTTCTTGCTATCTCGGCTGCCCTTACGAAGGGAGTGACAGCGACAAGCGCATTTTTGCTGAATTCTGTTGCATAAGGCTCAGTATATAACTCTACCCTGTCGGTCCCTGTCAGGGCAGCATTTTCAATATTTTCAGGATCAGTATCCACAAACAAGGAGGTTCTGATGCCTTCTTTCCTGAATACAGAAATAATGTCCGTCAGAAATGATTTATTTTTGCGTGTATCCCAGCCTGCATTCGAGGTTATGGCATCATGTGCATCAGGGACAAGGGTCACCTGGTCAGGTTTTACTGCCAGTACAAGAGCAATAAACCCCTGGGAGGGATAGCCTTCAATATTGAATTCAGTTGTTATGATCGGCTTGATCTCAAGAACATCGTGGTATCTTATATGCCTCTCATCAGGGCGGGGATGGACAGTAATGCCTTCGGCTCCGAAGAGCTGGCAGTTTATGGCAGCGGTTAATACATTTGGGATATTTCCTCCCCTGGCATTTCTCAGGGTTGCAATCTTATTGATATTAACACTTAACTTTGTCATTATAATAAATATATTGTTTATCCGTATATTTGTAAGGAGGTACAAAAATACAACAACTCTCTTTTTTATTACTATATTGGTTGAAAATAAAAGTATCTATGGTTGCCAAGGACTTAATATCAGAGGTGATACCTTCACTGAAAACTTCAGATCTCGGACAGACTGCCCTGAACTGGATGGAGATATTCAAGATTTCGCACCTTCCTATTGTAAATAACCAGGAATTCCTTGGCCTTATTTCAGATACTGATATCTTTGATATGAATCAGCCAAGTGAACCAATTGGAAATCACGCACTTACTCTATACAAACCGTATGTAACCACCGAACAGCATATTTTTGAAGTAATAGGACTGGCCTCGAGGCTCAAGCTCTCAGTTGTGCCGGTTCTTGATTTAAAAAACAATTATAAGGGGGTAATCACCTCAAATGACCTTATAAGGCATATTGCAGGTATCTCATCCATGGATCAGCCCGGAGGAATCATCGTTCTTGAGGTGTCTGACAGGGATTATTCTCTCTCGCAGATAGCGCAGATTGTTGAGAGCAATAATATCAAAATACTAAGTATGTATATAACTTCATCTCCGGGATCAATGCTTCTTGAGGTAGCCCTTAAGGTAAATACAAGTGATCTTGTATCGGTGATCAGGACATTCGAACGCTATAATTATGAAGTTAAGACCTGGGCCACCGATAATGACTCGATGGACCGTTTCTATACGGAAAGGCTTGACCTGCTTATGAAATATCTGAATATCTGATAGGGCACTGCAATAATCTTACCGGTTGTGAAATATGAGCTCACGGATTAATCCCGGAGAAGCGAAAAAACAAATTTCCATGAAAAACAATCTCAGCAGAGTCGCAATTTATAGTAAGGATACCAAGCCCAAAACCAGGCAGGGAGTAAGCCGGCTGGTAAACGAGTTTTGCAGGAGAGGAATAAAGATTCAGATTTATCAGAGGTCGGACGATGCTATCCTATGTCCGGGAGGAGAGCTCATTGAGAGTTTCACCGATCTGTCGAAAGTTTCAGGCTTACCGGATCTGGTTCTTAGTGTAGGAGGTGACGGGACCTTCCTTGAGACTGTCCTCAGGATAAAGGATTTTGAGATCCCGGTTGCCGGAGTAAATACCGGCAGAATGGGCTTTCTCGCAAATATATCTGAAGATGAGCTGAGCCAGTCGATAGATTTGCTTTGCCAGGGCGAATACATGACAATAGAAAGATCTCTTCTTGAGGTGACCCAGCCATCCCCTCTGTTCGACCATGGCTCCTCTGCCGCTCTGAATGAAGTTACAATACAGAAGGCTGATCTGAGCATGATCACAATTCATGTTCATATCGATGGTGTCTATCTAAATACTTACTGGGCTGACGGACTGATAATATCAACAGCCACAGGTTCCACTGCCTATAATCTGAGTGTCGGCGGGCCAATACTCTCACCTGAGGACCAGAGTATTATTATTTCCCCCATTGCCCCTCATAACCTTACGATCCGCCCCATCATTGTATCCGGAGACAGTGTTCTCAGAATGGTAATTGAAGGCAGAAGCGATGAATATCTGGCTACATGCGATTTCAGATCGAAGAGGTTGCCA
Source organism: uncultured Bacteroidales bacterium (assembly GCA_963789465.1). Lineage (GTDB taxonomy): Bacteria > Bacteroidota > Bacteroidia > Bacteroidales > VadinHA17 > LD21. The sequence continues at coordinate 109,248 of CAWBLL010000003.1, read as the reverse complement.
TTTGGTCAGGAACTGCATATTGAAAAATCAGATCATAAGCTCCGGACAGTCATGCTGAAGGGGATGGATTTCTATAGTACTCTGAGAAACAAGCTGATGTGGGGTGCTGACCGAAGAAACTGAACCAATTTTGCAACTCTCCTTACAGTGGCTTATTTACACGGGTAATAGAATAAGCGGGTATGGTTTAAGAATCTGGCTGTAGAGGTTTAGTTCACATAATTTGAACATTATCTTATTTTTGAAGCATATTTATGTACCTCCTTATTAATTGATTATTATATTTGTAAGATAAAGAACAATTTTTTGATGAAACGGCTAATCCTAACCACTCTATTTCTTGGCATTATTGTTACTATATCTGAAGCACAGCTGTGGAAACTAAAGCGGATTGAATTGACCGCAGGTATCGGAACTGCAACATTTTTTGGTGACATAGGAGGTTTTTCTCATGGTAAAAACAGCTGGGGACTGAAAGACATTTCATTTCTCCAGACAAGATACAGTGTAAATTTCAGTATTAAATACAGGATTTCCCAGGTTATTAATTTACGGTTAAGCCTGAGCACCGCACTTTTGCAGGCTACCGACGAAAGGGGCTCCAATGAAAGAAGAGGATTTGAGGCTTCCACAACCATTTTTGAGCCCGCCCTTATCGGTGAATATTATTTTGTAAAGAACAGAACTGAAACAAGCTATCTTTTCAACAAAGGCAGGGGAAGAGGCATGGTTGGACTTTTTAAATCTCTCGACTTCTATGCTTTTACCGGGATAGGAGGACTGAGTTACTCCATTAATCCAAACAATAAGCTTGCAGAACATGGATTGGTCGACAGTGGATTTACGGGTGTCATACCCCTTGGTGTCGGCGGATCGATGTCGGCATATCCTAACTTCAAGTTTGGAATGGAATTAGGCTTCAGGTATGCTTTTAGTGATAATCTTGATGGTTATACTTCGCAATATTCCAGCGCAAATGACGTTTATTATTTTTTCAACCTCTCTGTTACATACAGGTTGAAGATAAAGAAAAGAATTTTTCCATCCTTCAGATAAAGAGCTGGATCACTTTTAATGAAAAGATTATCAGGTATTTTGTTTTTGTTACTCTTGGTGCTGAGCCTCTCGGCCCAGCGTAATTCTGATTTTGGAGTTATGGCTGGTGTCACCTCTTACATGGGCGATATTAACCCTGGCAGGCTATTATATTCACCACGGCTTGCCGGAGGTATTTTTTACAGGTATAATTTTCATCCGAGACAGGCCATCCGTGCTGATATCATTCATGGTGGACTAAGAGGCAGTGATCTGGATTTTAATAATGACTTTCAGAGAGCAAGGGGATCAGGTTTTGAGGGAAATGTTTCTGAGTTTGCCGTACAGTATGAATTCAACTTCTTTCCATATTCCACGATGGGGAAACTTTGGAATTTTTCTCCCTATTTTGCTGCAGGCATAGGGGGGACTTATGTGCATGTGACCTCTGTGGTTAATCCTAATACCAGTTTGCCATCTTCAGCTGTTGTTCCGATGATTCCCTTCTCCATTGGTTTCAAGATCAATATCCATAAAAATATCGGATTGGAAGCGGAATATGGTTTTCGTAAAACATTTTATGATAACTTTGACGGCTTAAATGATTTGGTTGCCCCATCTGATTATACATGGACACACAACAATGACTGGTACACCTTCACCGGAGTTTCGGTTACATGGAAGATCTACAGTAAGCTGGCAGGATGTCCTGCTTACAATGATGTGGCCCTTAAAAGAAAACGGTAGGTAATGCCCCTAAGGAAACGTATAAATACCGATAAACTACCATCTCATATTGCTATAATTATGGATGGCAACGGGCGATGGGCACGCCAGAGAAATCTGGACAGGATTTTTGGACATCAGCAGGGTGTCAATTCAGTGAGGAGCATAATTGAAGCAGCCAGTGAACTCGGGATAAAATTTCTGACACTTTATGCCTTCTCTACTGAGAACTGGGGAAGACCGAATGATGAAGTTACTGCATTAATGGGGATCATGGTGGATTCTCTCAATAAAGAAACTGAAACTCTGATTAAAAACAATATCAGCCTGAAAACAATCGGAGATCTGGGGAGGCTTGCTGAGGATGTCAGAGAAAGACTTTTTGATACAATAAAGCTGACAGAAGAATGTACAGGGCTGAGCCTGATCGTTGCTCTGAGTTACAGTTCCCGCTGGGAGATTACTGAAGCCGCAAGACGGATCTCCGCAGAAATATCCGCAGGAAGACTTGATGCAGCATCTTTTAATGAGAAAGACTTTGAACACTACCTTACTACAAAGGGCATCCCTGATCCTGAACTTATGATAAGGACAAGCGGGGAACTGCGAATTAGTAATTTTCTGCTGTGGCAGCTTGCATATACTGAATTATACTTTACAGATAAACTCTGGCCTGATTTTAATAAAGAGGATTTTTATGAAGCTATAATAGACTTCCAAAAGAGAGAAAGACGATTTGGAAAAACGAGTGAACAGGTTTTGGATAAATGATGAAACACATGGTTATCAGAAGAATTGAAAGCATATTTTTATTTATATCTCTGACTCTTTTGAGTCTGTCAGTAAGCGCCCAGGAAAAAACAAAGATTTTTGATTTCATGACTTCTGATGATTATGTAATAGGAGGAGTGAGTATTTCAGGCATCAGGTTTCTTGACACAAATGCGCTGATAGGAATTTCAGGACTGAGGCTGGGCCAGGAGATCACCATACCGGGCGAAGTCCTGAAAACTGCAGTGGAAAAATTATGGCAACAGGGCCTCTTTTCCGATATCAGGATCACAATAACAAAAGTTGTTTCTGATTCAGTATATCTGGATATTTACCTTCAGGAGAGACCCAGGATTTCATCAGTCAAATACACTGGACTGAAGAAGTCGGAGCAGGATGATCTTGTTAAGAAGCTAAACCTGCCGGTTGGATCACAGATTACCGAATATCTGCTCACCAGTGCCGACAAAATCATTAAAGACCATTTTGTAGAAAAAGGTTTTCTTAACACTAGTGTGGATTTTATACAAAAGGAGGACCCTGACAGGCCAAATAATGTTATTCTGGTGGTAGCTGTGGATAAACATGATAAAGTTAAGATTGCTGATATCACCTTTGAAGGAAATGAATTTTTTACATCGTCAAAGCTTCGAAAGCAGATGAAGGGGACCAAGGTGAAAAATGCCAATTTCTTCAGAGCCTCCAAATTCATCAAGTCAAAGTATGAAGAGGATAAACTTAAATTAAGATCTTTTTATAATGATAATGGGTTCAAGGATTTTACTATTCTTTCTGATTCACTTTATACTGTTTCAGAAGACCGTGTGGGTTTGATTCTCAAGGTTGAGGAGGGAACTCAGTATTTCCTCAGGAATGTCGATTGGGTGGGGAACAGTGTCTACAGAAAGGAGGCTCTTCAGCAGGTATTCAATGTCAAAAAGGGATCGGTATATAATCAGTCTCTCATCGAAGACAGGCTCAATGGCACAAAAGGAGCGCAGGATGCAGTGAGTTCCCTTTATCAGGATTACGGATACCTCTTTTCGCGGCTTACACCCGTGGAAGCCAAAGTTGAAAATGATTCGGTTGACCTGGAAGTCAGGATATATGAGGGAGACCAGGCCTATCTGAACAATGTGCTGATTTCGGGGAACACAAGAACGAATGAACATGTTGCACGGCGTGAACTATATACCCTCCCCGGTGATCTTTTCAGCAAGGATAAAATATTAAGGTCTATCAGGCAGTTAGGTGTTCTGGGACATTTCGACGCAGAAAAGATCAGTCCGACTCCACTGCCCGACATGATAAACGGAACGGTTGACCTGCTTTATAAACTTGAAGAGAAACCAAATGACCAGTTTGAGATCTCCGGTGGCTGGGGTGCCGGAATGCTGGTTGGTACTGTTGGTGTCAGGTTCAATAATTTCGCTATGCGCAATTTCTTCAAACTGAAGGAATGGAAGCCCTATCCTTCAGGTGATGGACAGTCACTAAGCCTCAGGGTGCAGTCTAACGGTCGGGTGTACCAGTCGTATAATATCTCTTTCGTCGAACCATGGCTGGGAGGGAAAAAGCCTAATACTTTTTCCATATCCACTTACCGGTCGATAATGACAAACGGAAAGAAAAAGTCGGATGACGGGTACCAGTCAATGATAATCGACGGGGTGACTCTCGGGCTGGGTAAAAGACTTGAATGGCCCGATGATTACTTCTCTCTTTACGGGGAACTTAATTACCAGAGGTATTTTCTTAAAGACTATAACGTTTACAGCTTTTTGTTCGATAACGGAACCTCCAACCTGATCAGCCTCCAGATGAAGCTTACGAGGTTTTCAACAAGCCCGAACCTGATCTATCCCAGGAGCGGATCTTCCTTTACGCTTTCACTGCAGCTGACTCCGCCATATTCGCTTATCAGCGGCAAGAATATGGCTAATCTGCCTGTCGAGGAAAAATATAAATTCATCGAATTCCATAAGTGGCAATTCAAGGCTGATTATTACTACCCGATCACGAGGGATGACAAGATGGTACTCAATGCAAAATTTGCCTTTGGATATCTGGGATACTACAATCCAGATATAGGTCCTTCACCCTTTGAATACTTCTATGTAGGTGGTGACGGTATGTCAGGCTACAGCTTCTACGGACGCGATGTCATTTCCCAGAGGGGATATACAAACGGATCGCTTACTCCATATAAACCCGGGACCTACAATCCTTCGGGCAACGTTTATTCAAAAATCACTTTTGAATTAAGGTACCCCATCTCCCTTAATCCACAGGCTACAATTTATGGACTGGGCTTTCTGGAAACAGGCAGGGCATGGTATTCGCTCAAGGAATACAATCCGTTCAAAATGTGCCGTGCTGCCGGTTTTGGGCTCAGGGCAAACCTCCCGATGTTCGGTCTCCTTGGCATAGACTGGGGTTATGGCTTTGATCCGGTTCCTACAGGCCAGCAAAATGCCAATCATTCGCAGATACATTTTATAATTGGTCAGCAGTTTTAATTAAATAAATATTAATTCCTTTAATCATGAAAAAAATAGGCGTTTTAATGGGAGTATTGCTTCTGACTTCGGCCATGTCCTTTGCTCAGAAATATGCATTCGTCGATTCCGAGTATATAAGAAATAATATTCCGGCTTTCACAGCTGCACAGGAGCAGCTTGATAAACTTTCCAAACAATGGGAAAAAGAAGTCGCCGATGGCTATGCAATAGTAGAACAGATGTATAAGTCGTATCAGAATGAGTCAGTATTGCTGTCGCAGGACCTGAAAACCAAGAGGGAAGAAGCCATAATAGCCAAGGAAAAAGAGATGAAGGACCTTCAGAACAAATATTTTGGAATGGAAGGCGATCTGTTTAAAAAACGCGAAGAACTTGTAAAACCAATCCAGGACGAGATTCTCAAGGCTATAAAAGAGATCGCAGTTGACGGTAGTTATGCCGTAATATTTGATACTTCTTCAGGAGGTAACATCCTCTTTGCCAATCCGAAGTTTGATATCAGTGATCAGGTTCTGGAAAAATTAGGTTATAAGAATTAATTAATTACATTTGCAAAAATTGTTTAATAATTTATTAAAAATGAAAAGATTTATAGGAATAGCTTTATTTCTTGCTATTATTGCTCTGTCAGGTCAGAATGCGTCAGCTCAGAATATAAAGTTCGGACATATTAACAGTGATGAATTGATTCAGTCAATGCCTGAATTTGATTCAGCCAGCGTAAAGCTTGAGAAATTCCGCAAGGACCTTATCAATGCACTTGAACTGATGACTGTCGAGCTGAACAACAAAAGTGATGCATATAATAAGGATAGCAAGAATTATACTGATATTGTAAAGCAGACAAAAGAGCAGGAACTTACCGATATGAACAAGCGGATCCAGGAATTTCAGAACAACGCCCAGCAGCAATTACAGGAAAAACAGTCCGAATTGTTTCAACCCATAATGGCAAAAGTCGATAAGGCGATCAAGGATGTTGGGAAGGAAAATGGTTTTGTTTACATCTTCAGTGTCGGACAGGGCAGTTCACTTCTCTTCTTTGATGAATCAAAGAGTACCAATATTATGGCCCTGGCAAAAGCCAAACTGGGGTTAAAATAACCTTTGCAGACTGAATGTATGACCATCCGCCTGCAGGCAGATGGTCATTTTTTTAATATATCAGATACTTTGAAAGAAAATCCGATCGGGATATTTGATTCAGGCGTAGGCGGTCTTACTGTAGCACATGCCATCAAACAGATTTTACCTGGTGAAAGCATTATATATTTCGGTGATACCGCACATTTGCCCTACGGAGATAAGTCAGCCGATGCGATACGTTATTATTCCCGCCGGATCACGGAATTCCTTCTCGAACATGGCTCCAAGGTAGTATTGGTAGCCTGTAATTCAGCCTCTGCTTCTGCCTTTGATATCCTTGAAGAAGAATTCAGGGAAAGAACAATTCTTTTCGATGTGATAGATCCTGTCGTCGATTATATCAGTACCAGGAAATTAAGTAAGATAGGTGTTATCGGTACCAAGAGAACAATCAGTTCCGGCACCTATGAACAAAAGATAAAGGCAAAATCACCGACAACCGAAGTGGTCTCACTTGCAACGCCACTTCTGGTACCAATGATAGAAGAGGGTTTTATTTTCGATGACATAAGCAATGCCATAATAAGAGCCTATCTCACTACTGAGTCGCTTGCCGGAATACAGGCACTAATCCTGGGATGCACCCACTATCCCATAATTAAGAACCAGATAAGCAAAATATTTAACTTCAATATTGAAGTTATTGACTCCGCACGTATTGTTTCAATTATCCTGAAGGATGCATTGGAAAAGAAAGGACTCCTCAATAATTCGGGCAGGGTGCAGGACATTTTTTTTGTTTCCGATTACACCCCTTACTTTGAAAAGATCGCCAGGATGTTCTTTGAGGGAGAAATCAACCTGAAAAAATCAGATATCTGGAACTAACCGGGATTAATATCACTGATCCATGCACTATTCGAATTTGAACCTAAGGGTTGCTTGTTTGTTGTAGAATCGGAACCCGGAGGGCCATGGGAGATTAATAAATAGGAGCTGAAGCTCCGGGTCTTTAAACATGCTCAATATCATATCAGAATGCATTAAATGTTTATTTATCAAATCATAAAATATTAATTTTGTTATCAATTTTATTCAGTCTGTCAAAAAAAAAATTAGGTGAGACTGTCAAAAAAAAATTAGGTGAGAGTAAATTATTAGTCATTATGGGTAAAAGATCAGATGTTATCGAAAGAGATGAGGTGGTAATCAGATTCTCGGGAGATTCAGGCGACGGGATGCAGCTTACGGGAACTTTGTTTTCCGATACGTCTGCTTTGTTCGGAAACGACTTGTCCACTTTTCCGGATTATCCTGCAGAGATCCGTGCTCCTCAGGGTACTGTTGGCGGAGTATCGGGTTTTCAGGTTCATGTGGGTCACTCGGAAATCAATATGCCCGGAGATTTTTCAGATGTTCTTGTGGCAATGAATCCGGCAGCAATCAAGGCAAATGGGAAATGGATAAAGCCGGGAGGAACAATAATCTATGATGATAACAATTTTACAGCAAAGAATATAGAAAAGGCAGGCTATGAGAAGGATCCGATAAAGGAGGAGAAGCTTGAGAGTTACAATGTTATCGCAGCTCCCATATCTGCAATGGTAAAGGAAGCGCTTAAGGATTTCGGACTTGATCCCAAGTCGATTGTGCGTACAAAGAACATGTTTGCTCTGGGAATGGTCTATTGGCTTTTTGACCGCAAGCTCGATTACACTGAAAAATATTTCGAAAAGAAATTTAAGAACAAACCTGGTATAGCAGAAGCAAATAAAATCGCTCTTCGGGCAGGATTCTATTATGCCGAAACAATTCAGGCACTTAGATCGGTATATAAAATTCTTCCTGCCCATATTGCCAGTGGTACCTATCGTAATATTACCGGAAATATGGCAACTGCCTGGGGTCTTATGGCTGCTGCTGAAAAATCGGGACTGAAACTCTTTATCGGTTCATATCCGATAACCCCGGCCACAGGCATCCTTGAAGAACTGGCTGCGCATAAGGATCTGGGTGTGAAGAGTTTTCAGGCTGAGGATGAGATAGCTGGTATATGTACAGCCATTGGCGCCAGTTTCGCCGGTCATCTGGCTGTGACTTCCACTTCGGGACCAGGCTTGTCTCTTAAGTCAGAAGCTATGGGGCTGGCAGTCATGACGGAATTACCGCTTGTGATCATTGATGTTCAGAGAAGCGGACCTTCAACCGGCTTGCCGACAAAAACAGAACAGTCGGATCTCCTGCAGGCATTGTTTGGCAGAAACGGAGAATGCCCGTTAGTTGTTATGGCCGCCAGTACACCCTCTGATTGTTTTAAATATGCCTTTGAAGCTGCCAGAATTGCTCTTGAACATATGACGCCGGTGCTTCTTCTGAGCGACAGCTACCTGGCAAATGGAAGCGAGCCGTGGAGGATTCCAAAAATGAAGGATCTTCCAAAAATAAATCCCCCTATTGCTGATAAAAATGACATTCCCTTCCTCCCTTACAAGAGGGATGAGAAAAGTCTGGCAAGATCGTGGGCAGTACCAGGTATTGCCGGACTCGAACACAGGATCGGCGGTCTGGAGAAGACTGAGAAGGGGACTGTCTCTTATGATCCCGAAAACCATGAGTTAATGGTGAATCTGAGAGCCGAGAAAGTCGCAAGGGTTGCCGATGGAATACCCGACCTGGTGCCTCAGGGCCCTGATCCGGGTGACCTTCTTGTTATTGGCTGGGGCGGATCGTACGGATATCTTATTACCGCAGTCCGCGAATTGCAGACCGAGGGATATAAGGTCAGCCTGATAAATCTGAATTATATAAATCCCCTGCCTAAAAACTTAAACAAGGTACTGGCGAGATTTAAAAAGATTGTAGTTGCAGAATTGAACTCTGGTCAGCTGGCAGGCTATCTCAGAATGAAGCATCAGGAATTTACATATCATCAGATAAACAAGGTACAGGGCATACCCTTTACAATAAGTGAGATTAAAACAAGTTGCATAGAATTATTAAAGGAAATATAAAATGACTGAAATTGTAGCAAACAAATATATTCCAAAGGATTTCAAGAGTGACCAGGAAGTCAGATGGTGTCCGGGTTGTGGTGACCATGCAGTATTGAGCTCCGTTCAAAGGGGGCTTGCTGAGATGGGTATCCCAAGGGAAAAGTTCGCATTCATATCCGGTATAGGCTGTTCATCGAGGTTCCCATATTATATGGCAGCCTATGGATTTCATGGCATTCATGGCCGGGCAGCTGCAATAGCCTCTGGTGTTAAAGTCGCAAATCCTGAATTATCTGTCTGGCAGATCACTGGCGACGGTGATGCTCTGGCAATAGGTGGAAACCATTTTATTCATGTGATAAGGAGAAATATTGATTTAAATCTCATATTATTCAACAATGAAATTTATGGTCTTACCAAAGGCCAGTATTCCCCGACTTCAGATAAAGGACTTGTAACAAAAACCTCACCTTTCGGTTCCGTTGAAGAGCCATTTTCGGTAGGTGAGCTTGTAATCGGGGCTAAAGGAAAGTTCTTTGCCCGTACCATTGATACCAATATCGCAATATCAACCCAAATTTATATGGAAGCCGAGAAACATAAAGGTACCTCGGTGGTGGAGGTCCTGCAGAACTGCGTGATCTTCAATGACAGAGTGCACGATATTGTTACGGATAAGGAGGTAAGGGACGACCGGACAATTTTACTCCATCAGGGTCAGCCAATGATTTTTGGGAAGGAAAGTAACAAGGGCCTGATTCTGGAAGGTTTGAAATTAAAAGTTGTTACTATTGGCGAAAATGGAATTGCTGAAAAGGATATTCTTGTACATGATGCTTCTGAACCAAATCCCGGCATACAGTATATGCTGGCCAATATGAGATATCCGGAGTATCCGGTTGCTCTGGGCGTCATAAGGGCAGTTCCTGGACCAACCTATGAAAAGCTGGTTGAGGAACAGATAGAGGAAATACAAAAAAGGTCAAAAATCAAATGCATGGATGATCTGCTTACAAGTGGGTCGACCTGGAATGTAGATTAATGCTCCTGTTACATTTAGCCTGAATTTTCTTTACTGTTATATTATCTCATACAAAGATAGCTGATCGTCATTTGGAACTATTTTTGTAATTTTAAAAATTGATCCTGCGACACTTATCTGATGGATGAATTAAGAGGTAATAATCAGGCATTTAACAGATTAATGCACGATCAGCAGGAAAGGCTGAAGGAATTGGCTTGCATTAACCGCACTACCGCCATTCTGAAAGAGGGCAAACCTGTTGAAGAAACACTTCAGCAGATCGTGCTCCTCCTTCCTGAAGCCTGGCAATACCCTGAATATACTGTTGCCCGGATCCGGTTTGCCGGGAATGATTTTGAATCAGTGGGTTTTCATGAAACCAGCTGGAGAATGTTCCAGGATTTTAGCACTATCGATGAAGAAAAGGGATCCATAGAGATCTTTTATACCACTGAGTTCAAAGCCGAATCGGAGGGTCCGTTCCTGAAGGAGGAAAGAGACCTTATACAGAATATAGCAAGCCTTCTGACTGGTTATATCAATAGTTTTAGAGCTCGTGACATAATACGGTTAAGCCAGATCACCCGGAAAGAGGATGAGTCCCTGACGGGAGTCTCCAGCCGGAAACTGCTTCAGAAATTCCTCGATCGCCATAATGCCGAAAGGGATGTATTCCATGACCTGATGCCTTTTAAAGTTAAGGAGATCCTTCTGGTCGCCAATCTTTATGATGCTTACTCAATTGAAGGAGAAGGGCGGTTCTCTGACCATATGCTTGGCGAATATTACCAGATGAGCCTTACCTCTATTCCAAGGGTAACGGGAGTTTCCGGTGAGGAGGAGGCCTTCAGCCGGCTGAAGGCCAGGCATTACGATATGATTATAATAATGATCGGAGTGGATAAGGAGGGTCATATGCGCCTCTGTAAAATGATTAAGGAGAAATACCCCTATATTCCGACCTTCATACTAATTAACAATCCCTGTGATATTCCCTATGTGAGGAGCCAGAAAGACCTGGGAATCCCGTTTGACAACTACTTTGTCTGGACCGGTGATTCTAAGGTTTTCTTTGCAATGGTAAAGCTGCTGGAAGACAGGGTGAATGTTGAGAACGATACTAAGAAGGGACTCACCCGCATTATACTCCTGATTGAGGATTCTGCTGAGTACTATTCCAGTTACCTGCCGATGCTCTACACACTGGTTATGGAGCAGACCAAAAACCTTATTGAAGATGTTTCTACTGATGAGTTGTATAAAGTCCTGAAACTCAGGGCCAGACCAAAAATACTGCTCGCATCTGGTTATGAGGATTCGTTAATAATTTACAACAAATACAAAGAGAGTCTCTTATGCGTGATCTCAGACATGAGGTTCCCGAAGAACGGGGTATTATGTGATACAGCAGGATATGAGCTCATCAGACAAATTAAGGAGGAATTGCCCAGTCTTCCGGCCGTTCTGCAATCGTCTGATCCTGAAAATTCACAATATGCCTTCAGACTCAAATGCAGCTTCATTAATAAGAATTCAGCAAGCCTTCTTAATGATCTCAAATTATTTATAAATTATTACCTGGGATTCGGGCATTTTGTTTACCGCGACACAAAAGGTCACCAGATTGCTGTGGCAAAATCAATGAAGGAGTTTGAAACCTACCTGCAGACCATACCCGAAGACTCACTCGCCTATCATGCCATGAAAAACCATTTTTCACTATGGCTTATGGCAAGAGGGGAGGTGAAAATTGCAAAACTGATAACCCCGTTACAAGTTACTGATTTCAACAGCCTAAAAGAGCTCAGGGAATTCCTGCTGGACATAATCCGACGGCGGCGGCAGGAGACGAATAAGGGTAAAATCGTGAATTTTGAGGAATCTGCAGTAATTGATGAGACAAATGTAGTTTCCCTGTCAGCAGGTTCCCTTGGAGGAAAGGGCCGTGGCCTGGCATTTATCAACACACTGATATATAGCTTTGAACTGGGACGCTTGATTCCTGGGATAAATATCAGGACTCCCGTGACAGCGATTATTGGGACCGATGAATTTGAAATGTTCATGGAGAGAAACCATCTGTGGGCAAAAGTCAAGGAAGAGGATGACTTTAACGAGCTTCAGAAATTTTTTCTGGCAGGAAGCCTCAGCTATACCCTGGAAAAGGAGCTAAGGATCCTGCTGAAGCATATAACCAGACCTGTTGCTGTCAGATCTTCAAGCCTCTTCGAAGATTCCATGAGCCAGCCTTTCTCGGGTATCTTTGGAACCTATCTTCTTCCAAATATAAATCCTGATCCTGAGGTGAGACTGAAGCAGCTTTCAGATGCTGTCAAGCTGGTTTTTTCCTCGATTTATTCGAGGAATGCCAGAACCTACTTCGAGGCAATCAATTACAAGATTGAACTGGAAAAAATGGCTGTAGTGATCCAGGAGGTTGTAGGAAAGAGATTTGAAGAAGCTTTTTATCCCCATATAAGCGGTACTGCTCAATCGTTCAATTTCTATCCCGTTGCACATATGAGGCCAGAGGATGGATTTGCCGTGATAGCAGTGGGTCTTGGACAATATGTTGTTGAAGGCGAAAGCGCATTCAGATTCTCGCCGGCATATCCGTCGCTCGATATCATTTCACCGAAAGATCTTTATAAGAATTCGCAGGTACATTTCTATGCGGTCGATATGACAAAAAACGAGCTTAACCTGCTTGAAGGAGAAGTTGCTGGCTTGGTAAATCTGGATATTTCCCGTGCGGAAAGCCATGGAACATTGAATCATTCCGCATCAGTATTGAATATGGATAACGATACTATTAGCCCGGGACTTGATGTGCCGGGTCCAAGGGTTGTTAATTTTGCCGATGTGCTGAAATATAACTATGTCCCTCTTGCATCGACACTGAAGGTGGTTCTGGACGTTGTATCTGAAGCTTTCGGAGCCCCGGTTGAAATTGAATTTGCAGTTGACCTTACCAGGGATAAAGAGGGGAATGCCTCATTTTACCTGCTTCAGATCAAACCTCTGGTTGGAAGTGTGGCAGGCTATACAATTGATCCCGAAACAGTATACAATGATGACCTGATTCTTGTATCACTCAAAAGCATGGGTAATGGAGAAATTACCAATATTGCCGATTTTATTTATGTGGAACCGGAAAATTTCAGTAATATGCTTACTGTAGAAATGGCAGCCGAGATAGAGATGATCAATGAAAAGATGTTAAAGGAAAACAAAAGATATGTTCTGATGGGACCGGGCAGATGGGGATCACGGGACAAACACCTTGGAATCCCTGTTGTATGGCCCCAGATTTCAAATGCCGGGGTTATTATTGAGGTAGGGCTTCCCTATTTTCATGTCGATGCATCCCTGGGCTCTCATTTCTTTCATAATGTAACCTCAAGAAATGTGGGTTATTTCTCAATAACCAGCGGATCAAATGATGGAACTGTTGAGTGGGACAGACTAAAAGAACAACATGTTTTGGAAAAAGGTAAATTCTTCAGTCATATCAGATTCGAAAAACCCCTGCTGATACGCATGGATGGACGAAAAGGTATGGCTGTGATCTCTCTGAATCATTAAAATGGCTGATTATATGACGATTATCGACGGAATACATGATATTCAGAAATACGATTTCACTGATACTTCTTTTGATCTGCTTATGCAGAAGAGAATCCATAGGGTTCTCGTGATCTGCAGTAATTATGACAATTTCATGCTCGAGGAAGACGGCAGAATCGAGGAACAGATCTTCAATGAGTATGCCTCCCTCAATCTCCGGCATCCACCTGCATTCATTCAGACCGATAATGCTGAGGATGCCTTCAGAATATTGCAGGAAGGAAAAATAGACCTTGTAATTTCTATGCTGAGCATTAAGGGAACTGATGTCTTTGGTCTGGCAAAAAGGATAAAGACGAAGTATGAAAATATTCCTATTGTTGTCCTTACCTATTTCTCTCGTGAGGTATCTCTCCGTCTGGAAGGAGAGGATCTGAGTGCCATCGATTATGTTTTCTGCTGGCTGAGCGATGCCTCGCTGATACTTGCCATAATCAAGCTCATCGAAGATAAAATGAATGCTGATTTTGATATCGAAAATATTGGCGTACAGTCTATAATTCTGGTTGAAAATTCAATCCGCTATATATCGTCCTACCTGCCTCATATCTATAAGATCATTCTGATGCAATCGCTGGATTTCCAGCGCGAAGCGCTCAATGAACATCAGCGGATGCTCAAGCTTCGGGGCAGACCAAAAATACTGCTGGCAAACAATTTCAATGATGCGCTGAGCCTCTACCGGAAATATAAGTACAATGTACTGGGGGTCATATCCGATATTGCGTATAAGAAAGACGGCATCAGCAACGAGAATGCGGGAATAGAGCTCTGCAAGGTTGTTATGGAGGATGATGACAAAGTACCTTTCCTGATACAATCTTCCAGCCTGAAACATAAGGAGGCTGCTGAAAAACTCGGTGCAGGCTTCATTTATAAATACTCCAAATCACTCTCTCTTGAGTTGAGGAACTTTATAATACAGAATCTTGCTTTCGGTCCTTTTGTTTTCAGAAATCCGGAGACTCTTGAACCAATAGCTATAGCTACCGACCTTCAGAGTCTTCAGCAGAAGCTGCTGACAGTCCCCGACAATACGCTTGCCTTTCACGCTTCCCGTAACCATTTTTCAAAGTGGTTGAATGCGAGAGCCCTGTTTCCTGTTGCGCAGATGTTTAAATATCTGAACAGGGAGGACTTTGGCTCAATGGATGAGATGAGGAGATTCCTCTATGTTGCTATCTCCAGCTTTCGTCTGGGGAAGGGGAGGGGTGTTATTGCAAAATTTGACAAGGCCAGTTTCGATGAGTACCAGATCTTTTCAAGGATAGGCGATGGTTCAATAGGAGGCAAGGCAAGGGGCCTTGCATTTATAAACAGGACCATTAAAACCAACAAGCTCTTCAATAAATTTCCGGATGTGCTTATTACAATTCCAAGGACAGTTGTTCTCAGCACTGACATCTTCGATGAATTCATGGATCAGAACAATCTTTATTCAATTGCTCTTTCCGATCTTGCTGACGAAGAAATTCTGAACAGGTTCATTAATGCCGAACTTCCGGGACATGTATACCAGGATTTTTATTCCTTTCTGGCGGTTTCAAGAAACTATCCTATAGCCGTACGCTCTTCAAGTAAGCTGGAAGATTCACACTTTCAGCCATTTGCTGGTATATATTCAACATATATGATACCCAGGGTAGCTGACAACAAGCAGATGGTTAAAATGCTGTCGGATGCTATCAGGGAAGTTTATGCCTCTGTTTACTACAAGGCCAGCAAAGCCTACATGACTGCTACCGCAAACGTCATTGATGAGGAGAAAATGGGAATAATTCTTCAGGAAGTATGTGGTGTCAGGCATGGAGAGATATATTATCCTACTATTTCAGGAGTTGCAAGATCGATAAATTATTATCCTATCGGTTCTGAAAAAGCGGAAGACGGAATTGTGAATATTGCTTTCGGCCTTGGGAAGCTCATTGTAGAAGGTGGCCTATCGCTGAGGTTTTCTCCGCGGTACCCTAAAAAGATCCTTCAGCTCTCATCTCCTGAAGCAGCTTTGAGGGATACACAGAAGGAGTTTTGTGCGCTCGACCTGAATATCAACAGTTTTGTGCCCTCCACAGACGATGGTGTAAACATCCTCAGGATTGATATAAAAGAGCTGAACAATGATAATGCACTGAAATATATCGCATCGACATATGACAGGAATAACAACATGCTGCGCGATGGAATAATCCATCCGGGGAAGAGGCTGATCACTTTTACCAATGTGCTTCAGCATAATATATTTCCCCTGGCAGAGATACTTACCACCCTGCTTGAGATAGGGCAGAAGGAGATGAATAACCCTGTGGAGATAGAATTTGCAGTTAACCTTGAAACTCCACCCGGAACACCCAAAATATTTAGTTTTCTGCAGATCAGACCGATTGTTCATACTGAGGAGACTCAGAACATAAATCTTGAGCATATCAGGCCTGAACAAACAATAATTTTTTCGGAATCCGCTCTCGGGAACGGGGTGTTCAAAGGTATTCGCGACCTTGTATATATAAAGCCCGAATCTTTCAATGCAGCAAATAATAAAAGCATAGCCACGGAAATAGAGAAGATAAATACATTATTTATAAAGGATAGCAAGGGATATGTATTAATAGGTCCGGGCAGGTGGGGCTCAACGGACCCATGGCTTGGGATCCCTGTAAAATGGACTCAGATTTCAGGTGCCAGAATTATAATTGAGTCAGGACTGAAGAATTACAGGATAGACCCCAGCCAGGGTACCCATTTCTTTCAGAACCTCACTTCCTTCCGAGTAGGGTACTTTACCATAAATCCATATATAATGGAAGGATATTATGATGTTGACTTTCTCAATAGTATGGCGGTAGTATACGAGGATGATTACATCCGGCACGTGAAGTTTCCTGATCCGCTTGAGATCATGATCGATGGAAAGACCCATAAAGGCGTGATCCTTAAACCCTGATTTTACTTGACTGATCAGGTTAAGAGGCCATTATCCGGGCATTACTCTATGTTATCGCCTCAGAAACTTGCGCTTTCGGTAATTGCATCTCTGTTTACTTTTTTAATCAGGCCCTGCAAAACATTGCCCGGGCCTACTTCAACAAAGGAGGAGGCACCCCCCGATATCATGTTTATGATGGTCTGTGTCCAGCGGACGGGAGAGGTAAGTTGCAAAATGAGATTTGACTTTATGATTTCAGGATCGACAGATGGTTGTGCACTTACATTCTGAAAGATAGGGCAAATTGGCTTACTGAAGAGGGTATTGTTGATAGCTTCTTCGAGCTCGACTCTTGCAGGCTCCATAAGTGGAGAATGAAAAGCGCCGCCTACAGCCAGCTTAATGGCCCGTTTGACACCTTTATCCCTGAGCAGTCCGATAGCCTTGTCGATTCCTTCAATTGACCCTGATATTACAATTTGACCGGGACAATTATAGTTTGCCGGGACAACAATCTCTTTAATGGAGGTACATACATCTTCGATTATATCATCTTCCGCTCCGATTATTGCAGCCATTGTGGAAGGAGTTTTTTCGCATGCCTTCTGCATTGCCGATGCTCTTTTTGATACCAGCAGCAGCCCGTCTTCAAATGATAGAGTCCTGTTTGCAACCAGTGCTGAAAATTCACCAAGGGAATGACCTGCAACCATATCGGGTATGAATGACGGTCCCATGACAGCGGCAAGGATCGTGGAATGGAGAAATATGGCAGGCTGGGTCACACGGGTCTGCTTAAGGTCTTCATCCGTTCCTGAAAACATAATATCGGTAATTCTGAAACCCAGTATAGCATTGGCTTTTTCGAAGAGCTCGCTGGCATGTGAAGACTTGTCGTACAGTTCGCGCCCCATTCCGCTGAACTGGGCTCCCTGCCCTGGAAATACATATGCTCTCATTCTGTGAATTTAAAGATTAATGCAGCTTCGTTCCAATGAGATGTATAAACTCCTCCCGTGTATTTAGTTTTTCAAGGAAGATCCCGGTGAATGCAGAAGTTGTAGTAACGGAATTCTGCTTCTGGACACCTCTGATCTGCATGCACATATGCTGAGCCTCAATAACCACGGCAACGCCCATGGGATTCAGACAGTCCTGAAGACAATCCCTTATCTCAGTGGTCAGACGCTCCTGCACCTGAAGCCTTCTGCTGAAAGTCTCAACAACACGGGCTATCTTGCTCAGACCGGTGATATATCCATTTGGGATATAAGCCACATGTGCCTTGCCGAAAAAGGGGAGCATATGATGTTCACACATAGAATAAATATCTATATTTTTTACAAGCACCATCTGCTTGTAATCCTCCTTGAACTTTGCCGAATTTATGATTTTACACGGGTTCTGATAGTACCCGTTAGTCAGAAAATGCAGAGCCTTGGCAATTCGCTCGGGTGTCTTTTTCAGGCCTTCACGGTCAGGGTCTTCCCCTATGATTTTTAAAACTCTGTAATAGATTTCCGAGAGTTCACCAATATTCTCGCTATTCCATGTCTCAATCTTATTATAACCATTTGACGTCATATCTGATCCGTCATTTATCTTTTCAATAGTTTTATTTCCCATAATACTCAATAAAATTGTTTTCGGTTTCCTCAATTTTTACACAGTGGAGTTCAGCTCCTGCATTTTCAACAGCATCCTTCAGCTCATTCCATATTGCAACAGCCAGATTTTCAGTTGTTGCTATCTTCCCCTGCATAAAATCCACATCGAGGTTAATATTCTTGTGATCAACCTTACTTATCACATTATTCTGAATAACCTGTTTCAGAATGTTAATGTTCATTACAAATCCGTTTTCATCAGAAGGTTCACCTTTAACTGTTATCCACAAAATATAATTATGTCCATGCCAGTTTGGGTTTGAACACTTTCCGAAAATCTGCAGATTTTTTTCGTCGGACCAGTCATCCCTGAACATTCTGTGTGCTGCACTGAACCGTTCCCGCCGGGTAAGGTAAATCATCCTCATACTATTTATAGTACAATATTAGCCAATTATTTTGATCTTTCTGATCCATAAATTCAATATCTTTACTTTTTGACTCAACTCAGGTGCCCGAAAACTGATCACTATGCCGGCTAAAATACTTTTTGTCACAGCAACTGTTTTGGAGGCTGATGTTATTGGCGGTATCCGTGGAATTCAGATCATTGATGATGGTTACCTTCTTGGTAATCTGAAGATAAGTGTTCTTGTTGCGGGAGTGGGATCTGTCTCTACTGCCTGGGAGATGCAAAAATGGCTCTCTTCAAATGAAAAGCCCGACCTTGCCATAAACTCGGGGATTGCAGGCAGTTATAACAGGGAGATCAATATAGGTGATGTTGTTATGCCTGTAAGCGATTGTTTTGCCGATGCCGGTATTGAGGATGGCAATAATTTTCTTACTCTCTCGGAAGCCGGTCTGGTTGATGCCAATGAGTTCCCTTTTGTTGATGGAAAAATTGGGGCTGATTCCCGTTATGTTGCGAAGGCAAGAGGTATCGCAAAGCCTGTAAGGGCTATCACTGTCAACACTGCCACCGGATCAGAAGCCACAAGGGAGAAGCTGGTTAAAAAGTATAGTCCTGATATTGAGACTATGGAGGGAGCAACTTTTTTTTATATTTGCAGCAGGGAAAAAATACCTTTTCTTGCTTTGAGGGCAGTCTCAAATATGGTTGAAATCCGGAACAGGCAGAAATGGGACATAAAACTTGCCATATCAAATATGCAGAAAAAACTGAATGATTTTTTTTTAATACTGAGGTGAAAAGATGAAACTGACACTGGGATTTT
This sequence comes from uncultured Bacteroidales bacterium, assembly GCA_963789465.1. Classification (GTDB taxonomy): domain Bacteria; phylum Bacteroidota; class Bacteroidia; order Bacteroidales; family VadinHA17; genus LD21. The sequence goes on along the minus strand of CAWBLL010000003.1, from coordinate 89,696 downwards.
CTCCATGCCCCAACGATACTTTTATTTTTGATGCAATGGTGCACGAAAGGATTGATACTGAAGGGCTGGAGTTTGATTACTTACTTGCAGATGTAGAGGAGTTGAACAGGAGGGCACTGTCAGGAGACCTGGATATTACAAAGATTAGCTACCATGCATATTCCTATGCCGCCAAAGACTATCTCATTCTCGATTCAGGCAGTGCCCTTGGCCACAGGAACGGTCCCCTGCTGATCAGCAAACGGGATATCGGTTCTGCCGACCTTTCTCTGAGTCGCATAGCAATTCCGGGAAAGTATACTACAGCAAACCTTCTTTTCAGCATAGCATGGCCCGATGCAAAAAATAAAAAAGAGTATCTTTTTTCAGATATTCCCGACATTCTTATATCTGATCAGGCTGATGCTGGTCTGATTATCCATGAGACCCGCTTTACCTATGAGAAGAAAGGACTTACAAAAATCGCCGATATGGGAGAATTCTGGGAGAAACTCACAGGCCAGCCTATACCCCTTGGTGCAATAGTTGTTAACAGAGCAGTACCCCGGGAGATAGCTCTGAAGGTTAATCGGATAATACGGAAAAGCCTTGAGTATGCCTACAGAGATTCATTCGCCTCTTATTCTTTTGTGGCTGAGAATGCATCCGACATGGATAGTACTGTTATGAATAACCATATTAAGCTTTTCGTTAATGAATTTACCCTTGAGCTTGGGGTAGCAGGGAAGGAGGCTGTAAACGAAATGTTCAGGATTGCCAGCGGGAAAAAAGTTATACCGCGACTTCCTGAAAGAATTTTTCTTACTGTTTAGCGCAATATTCCGGATCGAAAATGTTAAATTTGAACATAGAATTATTTTCCGTGTTTAACTGTTCAAAGTATTAATTAAAAAAATCAATTATGGCATTTGAACTACCGAAACTCCCGTACAGGCTGAACTCACTTGTTCCTTATATCAGTGAAGAGACGCTTGATTATCATTATGGCAAACATCATCAGGCTTACGTAAATAATCTTAATGGATTGGTACCCGGAACAGAATTTGAAAACGCAAGTCTGGAAGCTATTATTAAAAAGGCAGAGGGGGGCATCTACAATAATGCTGCTCAGGTCTGGAACCACACCTTCTATTTTGAAACATTTTCCAAAGATGGCAGAAAGATACCCGCCGGAGTTCTTTCTGATGCAATAAACGGTTCTTTCGGTTCTTTTGATTCATTTAAGGATCAGTTCAATAAGGCTGCAGGATCTCTTTTTGGTGCCGGATGGGCATGGCTTGTCAGGAACGAGAACGGGACACTGCAGATCGTTCAGGAATCGAATGCCGGCAATCCGCTTCGAAAGGGTCTTAAACCCATTATTACATGCGATGTCTGGGAACATGCTTATTATATAGATTACAGAAACAGGCGCCCGGATTATATCAAATCATTCTGGGAGATTCTTGACTGGGATATTATCTCAAAAAGGTATTGAGAATTTTCTTTGTTCACGGGGGATCATTTATTGATTCCCCTTTTATTTAATTTTATGTAGCAATTGCAATTTATGATGGATCTAAAAGCGCTTGTTTTAAAGACACGTACATTCCGGCGGTTCGATGAGTCACACCACATAAGCCTTGAAACACTGGAGAAACTGGTAGACCTGGCACGGTTATCAACATCAGGAGGAAACAGACAGCCTCTTAAGTACCTCATTTACCAGACATCCGAAGAATGTGAAAAAATTTTCTCCTACCTCTCATGGGCTGCATACCTGAATGACTGGTCAGGTCCCGAAAAAGGTGAAAGGCCATCCGCTTACATTGTTATACTGGGAGACAGGGAAATTTCCGATAACTTTGGCGTCGATCATGGGATAGCTGCCCACTCCATAATGCTTGGAGCGACCAATGAAGGGCTTGGTGGTTGCATTATCGCCTCGATAGCACGGGATGAACTTTGCAATGATCTTAAAATACCCGACAGATTTGATGTCCTTTTTATCGTTGCAATTGGTAAACCCATAGAGAAGGTCGTAATTGAGGAGATGAAGGCGGATGATGTTAAATACTGGAGAGATGACAAAGGCGTTCATCATGTTCCAAAGCGCAATCTTAAAGATGTGATACTAAATACATAAACTGAAAATTGACAATGAAGCGCCTTGTGCTCATAGTTCCATCAATTTTCATCTTCTTTTGCCCGGGATTAAGTCAGGTGAAAGAGAATACTGATCAACAAATTCTCTTCAGAGGTGTAGTTATGGATGCATCTACCCTGGCACCGGTCTCAAATTCACAGATATTGATCAACAAGACGTTTTCGTCAGTCAGCGGTGCAGATGGAAGTTTTTCATTTTACGTAAACCGGAATGATACCGTGGTCTTCAGAAGCCTGGGTTATAAACGGACCGTATTGCCTGTTAGCGACACCATCAATGGCATGGAGTATATTACCGGAATATATATGAATACCGATACGCTTATTATTCCTGAAGTTGTTATCCTGCCTGCATATACAAACCTGAAATCTGATATTCTCAATGCAAAAAGCAAGACATCAGTCTCAATGGAGAACGCAAGGTATAATGTAGCTGTTTCTGCTTACCAGGGTAAAAACAGTCAGAATATACTGGGAGATCCCCAGGACAACTATGCATTGATTACGAGGAGGCAAAAAATCAGCGCATTTGAGAAGGGCGGTATTCCTTCAGAGCAAATGGTTGGGTTAAATGCATTTATTCTTATTCCGGCGGCTTATCTGCTCGTTCATGGCTTGCCTGAAAATCCTGGTTCCCTGCAACCTCATCTTACTCAAAGTGAGCTGGACCAGCTAAATGATAAGTACCTTGAAACACATTCTCAACTGAAAAAGTAACTGTCAAAGGAGCTAATCTGCTTAAAGCAGGCTCATGTAAGCGGATTACCCGGTTAGGCCTGGTACCTTCATGCAGCACGTACACTGCACCATACACCATGCACTATGCACAAGCTTGAGTCTTATTATCCCTTGATAAAAATCGCTTTAATGATGTGACTGGCCATTTTTGGATTTTCTTTCAGCCGTCTTGTTGAATATCCAAACCATTGTTTACCGAAGGGTACATATACCCTCATTTTATGTCCTTCATTTACAATGCTTTCACGCAGGTTTGGAGTAACACCGTATAACATCTGGAATTCGTACATCTCTTTGGAGACCTTGTATTTGTCAATCAGCTTGTATGAACCCATGATCAGATTTTTATCATGAGTGGCAATGCCAACATGTATCTTATTTTGGAACATGAATTCAAGATCCTCCAAAAAATGGATGTTTATCTCTTCATACTTTTTGAATGCAATTGATTCATGTTCTACATATATACCCTTGCAAAGCCTGAAGCTAAGTGGTGCTTCGGGAGTATTAAGATCCAGCATGCCCCTGATATCCTGCAGGGTCCTTCTCAGATATGCCTGGAGAACAAGTCCGACACTCATTGGATATTCACTCTTAAGTGTTCTGAATAATTCAATCTCAGCATCGGTACAGGGAGAGTCTTCCATGTCAATTCTGATAAATCTGTCGCACGAAGCTGCTTTTGCAACTATTTCCCTGATGTGATTAAGACATATATCCTTATCGAGCAGCAGACCAAAACTTGTCGGTTTAAGGGAAAAATTTCCATCTATGCCATTTTGCGAAGTCACATCAATGAGGTCTAGATACTCTCTTTTGTTCATTTCAGCCTCTTCAAGAGTATTTATGAATTCTCCGAGTACATCCAGAGTCACCATTATCTGCTTATTGTTGAATTCCCCTGATATACGCATTGCATCCTGGATGGTTTCTCCTGCAATATAAGATCTTGAAAAAATCCATATAAATTTCTTCGGAAATAAAGGTAATATGGCCGCAATGAATCTGTTGAACATGAAGTATTGATATAAACTGTTAAAATTATTGATTTAATCGTGCTAATTAAATCAAAATCAAATCATATTTTAATGATCTTTGTCATCTGGATGTGATCATGAATAAAAGGCATTTTCTTCATTAAATAAATTCTGATGCTGATGCAACCATTTTCCCGGATGTACTGTCTTAAAAATGGTCTCTGGTTATGATGAACGACCAACAAATAATTGAGGGATGTGCCAGACATGAAAGGAAGGCACAAAAGTTACTTTATGATAAATACTCCCGGTTATTGATGGGAGTTTGTTTGCGGTATGCAGGCAACAGGGCCGAGGCGGAAGATATATTGCAGGATAGTTTTTTGAAAATTTATTTCAGGATAAAGGATTTTACCGGGACGGGTTCTTTCACGGGATGGCTAAGGAAAATTGTTGTTAATACAGCCATAACTCATTATCATCAGAATCTTAAATACAGATACTATATTGAGATCGATGATTATTTAACCCACGAGTCGGGTGTGGCTGGTTTTGATGAGGATTTTTTTTCCTCCGATGAGCTCTATATGGTACTCAATGAGTTGCCAAGGGGTTACAGGATGGTGTTTAACCTTTATGCTGTTGAGGGTTATAAACATAAGGAGATAGCTGAGATTATGGGAATAGATACGAATACCTCAAAATCTCAGTACAGCAGAGCGAGGGCAGTCATTCGGGACAAACTTGAAAGACTGGGAAAGTTAAAGAACAATTATCCTGCTTAATGTTGATATGATTGAACAAAAATAAGGTGAAACCAAAAAAGGCAGACAGGAATCTGAGGGAGATATTCCGGCATACTCTGGAGAATGCCGAGGTCACTCCTGATCCGGCTGTGAGTTTAAAGCTGATGCGCAAACTTGCAGTGCGTGAATTTCTGCATTTTAGTCCTGCCCGGTTCAATGTATATTACCTTGGGGGTATTATTGCAGCCGCCATAGTTACCGTCCTGCTTATATCACCTGCTAAGGAAGGGAATGAAATGATTCAGCCGGGGAATAGTGTCAGGCAAACTCTGTCAGTGGCAAGCGGTGAAAGATTAATGATTCCTGCCGGACAGAATACTTCCGGTAAGAAGTTGTCTGACAGCATAAAGATTACACCTCCTGCCGGAAAAGAATCCAATACCGGGAAGCAGCCTGTCGTCTTAAATCCTGCCGTCAGGAAATCGGTTTCCATTGATACTTATAATTTAAGCACTGACACATTAAAAAGGTCACTTGAGGGAACATCTCTTTTTCCCGGGGTGACGGAAGAAAAATTGAAGCTTCAGGAGATGAAAAGATCAGAGGAGGAGCTATTTAAATCTTCCGTAACCAAAGGATGCGCCCCTCTTAGAGTGATCTTTAAAAGTAATATACCGGAATATGATTCATGTTTCTGGACTTTTGGTGACGGAGGCTCCTCCTCAGGCAGGAATCCTGAGTGGATATACGATGTAGAAGGAGATTATAAGGTTGTGCTTAAAGTAATTGGACCTGATGGAATTGTAACAAGCTCTTCATCTGCTATTTCAGTTTTTCCAGGACCTTCCGCCAGCTTTGAGATTTATCCTGATAATATTGCCATTCCTGAGGATGAGGTTCATTTCCAGAATTATTCCTCCGGAGCAGTAAGATATCTGTGGCATTTTGGTGACGGAAGTACCTCCGAACTGTTTGAACCTGTTCACAGATATGAAAAATCCGGAAATTATGATATCAGCCTTAAGGTATTTTCTGAAAATGGATGTGCCGACTCACTGGTTGTTTATAATGCTTTTTCCGGATCATCATACTTCATTGAATTTCCAAACGCATTTATACCGAATGAAGGCGGTCCCTCGGGTGGGTTATATTCCCCGAAAAGTGATGAAACTGCACAGGTATTTCATCCCTCTTTCTACGGAGTATCCGAATATCACCTTAAGATTTTCAGCAAACTTGGTGTGTTGATATTTGAAACGAATGACATCAATGTAGGATGGGACGGCTACTATAAAGGGCAGTTGAGCAACTCCGGAGTTTATATCTGGAAAGTAAGGGGTAACTTCACCAATGGTGAACCCTTTACTAAAATGGGAGATGTTACGCTCTTAAAAAACTGATCCAATAGTATATTTCTGCAAAGTATTTTATCATAAAAAAACGGTATTTTCATAGATGTTGTCTCCAGCCGATGGTTAACAAAATTGGCTTCAGATGAAAGGTGCTGTTGATAAAATATGAAAAATAGTAAGATATTATCGTTTCAAATCATTAATTTCGTAGATGTTAACCTAAATCTGCCTGTCTTGGTGAAACGGATAATATATTTTCTCTTACTATTCTTCATCATTATTGTGGAATGTTTAGGTCAGGACCCAACCTTCTCGCAGTTTTATGCCAACAAGTTATATTTGTCACCATCATTTGCGGGAGCCACCGAGCAGTACCGGCTTGCAATCAATTACAGAAACCAGTGGCCTTCTGTCCCTGGTGTTTTCAATACCTACAGTATCTCGTTCGAAAAGGCAATGCCCAGCTTCAATTCAGGGATAGGAATACTGGCTACTTACGATGTGGCCGGCTCCGGTAACCTCAGTACCACAAATATTGGGCTGCTCTATTCCTATGATTTTAATATTAACAAGGAGTGGCATATCAGACCGGGTGTGAACTTTAAGTTCTATTATCTGGGACTCGATATAAACAAGCTGATCTTTAATAGTCAGATTACCGGCAGCGGTACCACACCTTCCGTTAATCCTCCGCCATTTGATAAAGTGGCCGATGTCGATTTTGCTACTTCCGCCCTTGTCTACAATGACAGGATATGGGGTGGTTTTACCCTGGATCATCTGCTGGTGCCAAAAACATCCTTCTACGGCGATGAAGCTTCTGTCCCGGTTAAAGTAAATCTTTATGGAGGGATCCAGGTACTGAAGAAAACGAGGCTGCGTCAGAAGATGCAGGAGGTTCTTTCCGTGGCAATGAATTTTCAGAAACAGGCTAAATTTTATCAATCCGACCTCGGTGTCTACTATTATAAATACCCTCTGGTTTTCGGATTATGGTACAGGGGTATCCCCTTTGCCACCTCCCAGGCGGGAGATGCTATAATTGGCCTTCTTGGAATCAAGACCGACAATCTTTCCATAGGATACAGCTACGATTTTACCATTTCAAACCTGATCGGATCTTCGGGCGGCTCTCATGAGGTCTCCCTTATCTACGAATTCAATAATCTGTCACTGGGACAGAGAAAAAAGATAAGGGCAATCCCCTGCCCTGAGTTCTAGTCTCTTAAAATTCTCTGGCTTTAGTACTCTAATTTATTAATTTGTTTATATTTGCGCCTTACTGATGTTTAACATTTATTTTTTTATAATGAAGAAGCTTTCCATAATTCTGTATGTTGTTCTGTTTTTAGCTGTGGCAGGACTCTATTTTCTGCATTTCTCAGGCACTAAAAAAAGTGTGGTGGCAGCTCCTGTCACTGAATCTTCAGCCCAGGGAATCGCATACATAAATATTGATACCGTAATTTTCAAATTTGCTATGTTCCATGATAAAAGAGAGGACCTTTTAACAAAACAGAAAAGTGCTGAGGCAGAGCTCAATTCCAAGGGAACTCAGTATGAAAAGGGAGCCAGGGATTACCAGGAAAAGGTGTCCAAGGGGCTCGTTACAAGGGCAACTGCAGCTGAAATGGAGCAGGCACTTATGCAACAGCAGCAGGAACTTGTAAATCTTCGGGATAAATTGCAGTCCAATCTTATGGAGGAGGAACAGGTAATGAATCGTCAGATCCTGGAGTATATCACCAAATATCTGGATGAGAACAAATCTGAATATAACTACCAGTATATCTTTGGAAAAAGCTTTGGCAGCGTAGTCCTTTACGGCGATCCTGCTCTCGATATCACCCAGAAGGTCATTGATGCCATAAATAAAAAATATCAGGGGGAAAAATAGAAACCAATGGGTTTTGCCTCAGGATATCTTGAACAAAGGACATTATTCCCCGTATTGATTGAAGAGGCGCCTGAAAAAAACACAGGTATTATTGTCGTTGTACCGGCTTTTGATGAACCGGGTATCGCCGGACTGCTTGACTCACTTGCAAAATGCACGGGTGTGCCATGCAGTATTGAGATCCTGATAATTATTAATGCTCCGGTGAATGCCCTGCCCGAAAGCCTCTTAAACAATGAGCTGGCAATCGAAAATATCCATAAATGGAAGCTGCACAATAAAAACTGTTTCTTCCGTGTCTACCCAATTTATTTATGGCCTGTTCCCTACAGGAGATGGGGTGTGGGCATGGCAAGAAAAACGGGCATGGATGAAGCTGTACGTCGCTTTGACAGCATAAATAATCCCGGTGGGGTTATTCTTAATCTTGACGCTGATTGTCTTGTGGACAGCAACTATTTCAATTCTGTCTATAACGATTTTTTATTAAGGAAGGAAAGGACCGGATGTTCTATCTGTTTCGAACATCCGCTTTCAGGTGATGATTTCCCGCAGGAGATCTACAGGTATATTATACTGTATGAGCTACATCTCAGATATTATTACCAGGCTCTGCTGCTTTCAGGATATCCGGATGTATACCATACTGTAGGATCATCGTCGGGCGTCAGAGCCCTGCTGTATATCAAAGCCGGAGGTATGAACAGGAAGCAGGCAGGCGAGGACTTTTACTTTATCCAGAAACTTATTCCTGCCGGAGGCTATTTCAGCCTTAATTCCACAGTAGTGCACCCATCTCCACGGACTTCCTTCAGGGTACCCTTCGGGACCGGTGCTTCAATGACGAAGTTGTCAGAAAGCAATGCCGGCTCACTGCTTACTTACAATCTTTCAGCATTCAGGGACCTGAAATCCTTTTTCATAAAGATGTGCGATTTTTATAATTTCGTACAGAAGGAACAGGATGAATTGTACTATTCACTGCCTGAAGGCATACGGGCATTCATAACGGAGAAAGAGCTGCTTTATAAACTACAGGAGATCAGGAATAATACATCGGGATATCAATCCTTCAGAAAGAGGTTATTCGGATGGTTCAATATGTTTATGATTGTGAAATATCTGAATCACATCCATACCGGAATTTATGAAAAAAGCCCTGTCATTGCAGCTGCATCCGAACTGCTGCAGGAGAAAAGTGTTTTCCTGCAATCAGATGACCCTGAGACTCTTCTTCATTACTACAGGTTCATGGAAAGAGGTAACTAATTGTTTTTCCTGGTTATCTTACGGTCCTCATGAGGGGTCAGGATGATATAGAGGTCTTCATCCGGCTTCTTCATAAGGTATTGTTCCCGTGCATATTTCTCAAGATTTCGGTTATCGGTTTTCAGTTCATGAAGCTTAAGCTTGTCAGCCTCTATCCGTTTTAGATAATACTCTTTGTCCGCTTTGAGCTTGTGCAGTTCACGCAGTCCTTTATACCTGGCGATCAGATTATTTGAGTCAAAAAGTAAAATCCAGATAAGGAATATTATCAAAGTCAGAAAATATTTATTTCTGAAAGCAGAAGGAATTTTTTCTATGAATCTGAATCTGATCATAACAATACAAACCTACACATTTTTTCAACCTCCTCTCCCGGGATAAAGCAAATGTACCTTATCTCCGCTATGTTTAAATGTTTTGTCGTCTCTGACTTTTCAATGCCGGGCCATCAGATGAAGCTCCTCCTTTTCTTCTGAAAATTCATCTCAGCAAATATAAGTAGTATTCTCGATTTATCAGTATTTTAACATCTCACTCAACAATTGTTATTACAGGCTGTTTCATATTTTTAATCGGGATAAAAGCCCTTTTGCAATTATGCATACATATATCTCTTTTCTGCGTGGAGTCAATATGACCGGTCATAATTCAATTAAAATGAATGAACTTGCTGCCCTTTACAGTAATCTTGGATATATCAGACCCGAAACTTTTATCCAGAGCGGAAATGTAATTTTCAGTCTGGAAAATGAGATCAGCATCCCTGACATTGCCCTTGAAACAGAGAGTGAAATTCAAAAGGTTTTTGGTTACGATGTTGCCGTTATGATCAGGACTGTTCCTGAAATGAAGATGATACTTGAAGCCAATCCCTACCTTGAAGAGGTTGATTTCAATCCGGCCAGGATGGCAGTTATCTTTCTCCATGATGACATTACGGAATCCCAGATTCAAAAAGTTGCTGATGTTGATTATCCTCCTGATAAATTTGAAATTAGGGGGAAGGAGATTTACGCTTTCTGCCCCAATGGCTTTGGCAGAACCAGGATTTACACTAATTTTTTTGAAAACAAAATGAAAGTTACCGGAACAGCCAGGAACTGGAAGACAATAACAACCGTATATAATCTGGCAGAGAAAAGAATGTAACGTGCAGTGATACAAAGTACTGTGTCGCTTCTCGTCACATTTTCATATTTTTAATTACTGTTTTGAGGTTCTGAAAACCAAATGATTTACTTTTGTCGGTTAATTAAATAATCAGTGTGATTTGAAACAAATCTCAGTTCTCATTATTTTGTCTTTTCTGTTTATTTCCGGTTGTGGTGGCAATCATAAGAAACCTGTTGAAATAATCGTTTTTCATGCAGGGAGTCTGTCAGTACCTTTCAATCAGTTGAAAAAGGAATACGAAAAGATGAATCCCGGAATAACCATTCTGCTGGAACCTGCAGGAAGCCTTGTTTGTGCCAGGAAGATCACTGAGCTTAAGAAGCCTTGCGATATCATTGCCTCTGCTGATTATTCCGTATTAAATGATCTTTTGGTACCGGAATACGTTAAATGGAGTCTTAGGTTTGCCTCCAATGAGATTGTTATTGCATACACTGACAAGTCAAAATATGCTTCCGGAATCAACAGCGATAACTGGACCGATATTCTTCTTAGAGACGATGTCATATATTCACGTTCCGATCCGGATTCCGACCCATGCGGATACAGAGCCGTTTTCACGATGATGCTTACGGAGAAGCTGTATGGGAAAACCGGTTTGACGGAAAAGCTGCTGGCCAAAGACAGGGATTTCATTCGTCCCCAGGAGGTGGATCTGATAGCTCTGCTCGAGTCAAATGCAGCTGATTATGTTTTTCAGTACAAATCGGTTGCAATACAGCATGGTCTGCTTTATGTTGAACTTCCTGACGATGTTAATTTATCTGATCCGGAAAAAGCCGGATCATATAAGACAGTTTCGTTTGTTGTTACCGGTAAGGAGCCGGGAACAAGGATGACGATGACTGGTGACTATATTAATTACAGCTTATCTGTGCTTGATAATGCTCCGGAGAAAGAGGCAGCCCTCAATTTTGTCTGCTTCATCCTGAGTAAAGAGGGTCTTGAGATCTTCAGAAGGAATGGTCAGAAACCAATTATTCCGGTTTTAGAAGGAGGAACGGATCAGCTGCCGGCAAAACTCTCGGAGTGCCTGCATGGAGAAATCGAATTAATCTGATTATGAACAAGTACGGACCTTTCAACTGGATTTTTCTGATTTTGTCGTCCATCGTGCTCCTTTTCCTGGTGGCACCACTTATCGGTCTGTTTGTTCATACTGGCACAAGTGAGCTCTTTGAAACTGCTAAAGACAGCGAGGTGCAGGAGAGCATTATGCTTACAGTGTGGATCTCTTTCGCTGCTACACTCTTCTTTTCCATAGCCGCTATCCCGTTTGCATGGCTCCTGGCCCGTAAAAATTTTCATTTTAAAAGCGTCATTCAGGGTATAATTGATCTTCCGGTAGTTCTGCCACATACTGCAGCCGGGATTGCATTGCTCGGCTTCATCTCCAGAGATGGCCTTCTTGGCAGGGCTGCCTCCTCAGTTGGACTGAACCTGGTTAACAGCAGGGGAGGCATAGCCCTGGCTATGGCATTTGTGAGCCTTCCCTTTCTTATCAATGCCGCCAGGGATGGATTTTCGGCAATCCCTGAACGTCTCGAGAAAGCTGCGCTGAATCTTGGAGCCGGCAGGCCAAGGGTCTTCTTTACGATATCACTGCCCCTGGCCTGGAGAAGCATCGTTACAGGCTTCGTTATGATGTTTGCACGTGGAATGAGCGAGTTCGGCGCAGTGGTTATTGTTGCTTACCATCCTATGATAGCACCTGTACTTATCTATGACCGATTTACTTCGTTCGGCCTGAAATATGCCCGTCCGGCCGCTGTGCTGTTTATAATTGTGGCACTGGTGGTTTTCACCATTTTAAGATTGCTCTCAGAAGGACGGAAGAGCCCTGATATCAGAAAAGAAGATGTTGACACTGAATAATATATCAAAGAAGCTTGGTAATTTTCAATTGGCTGGCATAAACCTGGAATATTGGGGAGGGGACCTACTACGTCCTGCTTGGCCGTTCCGGTTCCGGAAAAACTCAGCTGCTGGAACTGATTGCGGGGTTGAATACTCCCGATGAAGGCGAAATATGGCTGGATGGTGAAGACATAACGCATAAGAAGATTCAGAAAAGAGGTATTGGACTTGTCTTTCAGGATTATGCCATCTTTCCGAATCTTACGGTCTTCGGGAATATTGCCTATTCACTGGAATCCGGTAAAACAGAAAAAAAAATCATAAAGGAAAAAGTAGCAAGGGTAGCAGGAGAATTGAACATTTCCCATCTTCTTGGCAGGAATACTCAACATTTGTCGGGAGGAGAACTCCAGCGAGTTGCTCTGGCACGTACTTTGATAACTTCTCCACGGTTACTGCTTCTTGATGAACCAATGGCTTCAATTGATGCAAGTCTGAAGGATGATATCCGGAGACTGCTGAGGCGGCTTAACGGCCAGGGGTTGACGATTATTCATGTGACACACGACTACAGGGAGGCTGTTAGCCTGGCAAGCAAGGTAGGAGTCATTCATAATGGCAGGATAATTCAGGAAGGAAAGCCGGATGAAGTCTTTCGGAAACCGGCCAATAAATTCGTTGCCAGGTATTCCGGCATCAGGAATTTCTTCCGGGTGGAGTTCAGAAAGGAGGCGGAATGCTGGGTTGCGGTAAGTAACAACCGCCTGGTGATCAGACTGGGAGGAAATTCTTATCCCGATGCAGGACTTCTGATAATCAGAAGCGATGATATTAATATTAAAGGGATAAAGCCCGATGACCATTCTCTGAATTGTTTCAGGGGAAGGGTTATTGAAATACTTCCTTCTGAATATGGCGTTGAAGTCTCAGTGGATGCAGGCGAAATTTTTTATATTGATCTGTCTGCCGATACATTCAGACAGCATCCCCTGAAAGAGTCATCGGAAGTCTGGATCACATTCTCAGGCGAAGCATGTGTGGCGCTGGAAGAAGGCATCAGGGCCAGGCAGGGCACGGGGAAGGCACGGGGCATAGAGCACAGGGCCGAGGCACGGGGCACGGGGCACGGGGCACGGGGCATAGGGCACAGGGCACGGGGCATAAGGCACGGGGCACAGGGCACAGGGCTCAGAGTAGAAGGCAGAAGAAGTTTCCGGGTAAAAATATTGAAGTGTATTAAGTTTTAAAAAGAATAGTCATGGCTCTGGTATCGTTTGATGAAGCGTATAAAACAGTAATGAGCTCCGCCTTTAAGACAGGGACGGAGACAATAGGTTTCATGGATTCACTTGGTCGTGTTCTGAAAGGTAATATTATAAGTGATATGGATATGCCACCTTTCAATAAGTCCACAGTTGACGGATTTGCCTGCAGAAGGGCAGACATTGAAGCCAGTCTTGAGCTTATTGAAACAATTCAGGCAGGAACTTCTCCCCGCAGGAGAATTTCAGAAAACCAGTGTTCAAAAATAATGACCGGGGCTGCAATGCCGGCAGGTGCGGATATGGTATTTATGGTTGAGGATTCAGTCATCCTGGCTTCCGGGAAGGTGAAATTCAACGGATCTTTTATGAAGGACAATATTTCACCAAGGGGAGAGGATATCCGGTCGGGTGACAGAGTTCTTGAAAAAGGAAGGGTTATAAGGCCTCAGGATATTGCATTGATGGCACTGACGGGTAATACAGTCAGTAAAGGTGAGCAGATTGCCTGTGGTATCTGTTGTAAGCTCCGGGAATGAGCTGGTTGAGCCGGCTGAAATTCCTGGATTTTCACAGATCAGAAACAGCAATTCCTATCAGCTGCTTGCTCAGGTGCAACGCTGCGGAGCGGTGGGTAAATACCTCGGGATTGCCAGGGATGAGACAGATGCAATCTATGATATTATAGACCGGGCCCTAGCCGGGAGTGATGTTGTTCTGATTACCGGGGGAGTATCCGTGGGCGATTTTGATTTTGTCCCTGCCGTTTTTGAAAAAGCGGGGGTAAAGTTGCTTTTCTCAGGGATAAATATTCAGCCGGGGAAACCGACTACTTTCGGAGTGCATGATAAAACACTGATATTTGGTTTGCCGGGTAATCCGGTCTCATCCTTTATTCAGTTCGAGTTGCTTGTAAGGCCCCTTTTATGCAAAATGATGGGATATAAATGGGCCCCATCAATCCTCAAGCTTCCCATGAAGAATTCTTATTCCAGGAGATCAGCCGGCAGGAGAGCCATGATCCCTGTCATTATTACGGAGGATGAACAGGTATTGGCTGTGGAATATCATGGTTCTGCACATATTTCTGCATTTTCAGGAGCATCAGGTATAATAGCTGTTGACGAGGGCAGAAAACATATTGAAAAAGGAGAAATTGTAAGTGTTCGACAGATTTAACAGAAATATAAACTATCTGAGGATATCGGTTACAGACCGATGCAATTTGCGGTGTACTTACTGCATGCCTGAAGAGGGTATACAATTGTTACCACATAAGGATATCCTTACCTTTGATGAAATCAGGGATTTTACAGAGAAAGCTGTTGCCAGGGGTGTTACAAAGGTAAGGATCACAGGTGGTGAACCGCTTGTAAGAAAGGATATTACAATACTTGTTGGCATGATATCGGAGATTGAGCAGATCAAGGACCTATCCATGACAACCAATGGCGTTCTTCTGAAACAATTTGCCAGAGGGCTGAAGGAAGCCGGATTACAGAGGGTAAATATCAGTCTTGACACTATTGATCCGGACAGATTTGCTGCCATTACCAGAAACGGGAATATTAACGATGTATTTAATGGTATCGTTGCTGCAAGAATGGCAGGTCTCGATCCCATCAAGATAAATTGTGTCATCAGCCATTCCAGGGAGGAGGCCGAAGCAAGGGCTGTCGCCCAATATTGCAAAGATAATGATCTGCAAATAAGGTATATAACTCAGATGGATCTTGTGAAGGGTCATTTTTCAACTGTGGTAGGAGGATCAGGCGGCAACTGTACCCTTTGCAACAGGTTGAGGCTGACTGCCAATGGAAAGCTTAAACCCTGCCTCTTCAGTAATATTGAGTTTGATATCAGGCGGCTGGGATATGAAAAAGCTCTTGAATTGGCTGTCGAAGCCAAGCCTGCATGCGGATCGACTAACGAGACCGGGGCATTCTATAATATAGGAGGCTGATTTTTAATACATTTGAAATAAATATAGTTATGAAAAAGCTGACCCATACTGACAAAAAAGGCAAGGCAATAATGGTTGATGTAGGAGACAAGGAGATACAGAAGAGAATTGCAAAAGCTTCCGGTCATATTGTCCTTGAGGCTGAAACTTTGCGACTTGTACGGGAAAACCTCCTGAAGAAGGGTGATGTCCTTACCGTTGCGCAGCTGGCAGGTATCAATGGGGCAAAGCATACGGCCGGACTGATTCCTTTATGCCATAATATTGTACTGGAAAATGTAAAGGTTGAACTGGAAATTGATGATACAGGCATTAAGGCTGAGAGTGAGGTCAGGTGTACCGGAAAAACAGGTGTGGAGATGGAGGCGCTCACTGCTGTAAGCATTGCGCTGCTTACAGTTTATGATATGTGCAAGGCCGTTGATAAAAGGATGAGTATTGATAATATAGTTCTCACGGAAAAAGTCAAATTATGAATCTCCCACTGAAATACGAGGTACTTGTTATAACCCTGAGCGACAGGGCTCACAGTGGGGAATACGAGGATCTCAGCGGACCCAGGATAGCCGGAAAGATCTCGGATTTCCTGGTCTCCCTGGACTGGAAACACGAGATCAGTTATAAGCTTATACCCGATGACCCTGAAGTATTGAGGGAACTGTTGGAAAGAGCCGGGGAAAACTATAATCTGATTGTAACGACAGGAGGTACTGGTATTGGTCCGCGCGATATAACAGTTGATACTGTAGTGCCTTTGCTTTCAAAAGAGATCCCGGGAATCATGGAATTCATCAGGGTAAAATACGGAACCATGAAGCCAAATGCCCTGCTTAGCAGGGGAGTTGCCGGTATTCTTAACAAAGCCCTTATTTATACACTTCCGGGTTCACTTAATGCCGTTGACGAGTATATGGAGGAGATCCTGAAAACCCTACGGCATGCTGTCTACATGCAATATGGCATTGACATCCATTTGAAGCATTAATTTGACAGCCGGTTAAGAGTGTTGAATGTTACAGTTCCGACTACCCGGTCGTATCTGTCACGGAAATTCCTGTAATATATCAGGATATTGTAGTCATTTTCCGTTTCATAGTGACTTCCTTCAAACAATGATGCCGTCCCATTCCCGCTACCTTTTTTAACATAGGCATACTCGTAATTATACCAGCCTTGTTTCAGCAGCATGGTGCACTGATATTCACCTTTTCCGGCATCGTAAGTCATGCGGTTGTTTTTGTCAAAAGCCCAGTTGTTAAGTGCTCCGGAAACGTACATATCACCTCCGGCAATAAGCTGCCCCGACTTAAGTGTAAAATATACCTTTACATAATCGGCATCGGTGTTGTAATTCTTCCCTTCCTGAATGGCTATATAATACTTGCCATTGAAATCCTGCCAGTAGAAATAGGGCTTGAATTCCCTGCTCTCGGATGGAAATAGATAGACATTATATACGGAGTTGACAAAATCAATCTCTTTCACGAATTCTGTCTGATATCTGAGGCTCTTTATGTCAAAGTAACGGAACTCGTTTCCTCCCTGGAAAACATTTTTGTCAGAAAGCGAGTTGTATTTTAGTTCGTTAACACCTGTAAAGTCAGGTTTTAAATTTGTTTTTGCATTATCCCATCTTCCGTTCTGAAGAATAAATGCGTAAAAATTCCTGTACGGGTCAGTAAAGGCCTGATCCGGATAGCTTACTGTAAAATCAACCTGTTGCTGAGCATTATTATCACCTGACAGCTGCGGCCTGTGGACATCGGTCTTGATCTGAACGGCATCTTCAGTCAGAATAAACCGTAGAGTTATTGAAGGTTCTTCAGGCTTGTCATCAGGGTAAATTACAAGAAGATAATTTCCGGATAATTTCAGGCGGACTCTGTCATTGGGAAATGTGATCTTGTAATGAGTGTATGTAATTGTCGTATTGAAGGAGGATTCATAATCCTCAACCGGATTATCAGTTAACCCGTCGATATAATCTTCCGGGAAAATGTCAGATTTGTTCCAGTCCTTGTCACAATGGATAAACGTATAGGAGTACGATTCGGCACGGTCATCAAGGAGGTCAAACTGACAGACCATTTTATCGTCGCTTTTCAGCTGCAGAATGGGGTAGGAAAGGTTCCAGCTCTCCTGGTAAAGCTGAACACTTTTAATCCTGTTGTCATAAACATGATTTGTAAATAAAAGAGACTCAGAATTAGGTGATTGTCCCTGTAAAGCGACAAATATTAATTGGGAAGTTAAAAAATACAGCTTTCTCATTGAATAAGATTCATATGTTCAAAAACATTAAATTTAATCAAATGTTGCATAAAAATCTCATAATAATTAGCACTTTTTAGAATATGTTAAAGTATAAATATACTTTTGCATTTTGTTGTTAATTTTTTCACAACTAAGGCAATAAAGCATTATATACTTCACCAGATATGTCGTTATCAATTAAGCTTAAAAAGGGACTGGATATAAGGATTGCAGGCAAAGCGGAAAAGGTTCTGGAGAAAGAAGTACCTTCAGCTGCATATGCTGTCAAACCTGTTGATTTTCCGGGACTTATTCCGAAATTAACTGTTAAAGCAGGTGACATGGTATCGGCCGGTTCTCCGCTTTTTTATGACAAGTTCCGTCCGGAAATTATTTTCACCTCACCTGTCAGCGGTAAGGTCTTATCAATAACCAGAGGTGACAGGCGAAAATTACTTGAAGTTGTAGTTGAGAAAAAAGGCGATGAATTCCTCGATTTCGGTATCAACGATCCCTCAGCACTTAATAGGGACGAGATAAAGAAATCTTTGCTGATTTCAGGATTATGGCCGGCAGTCAGACAACGTCCATATCATGTTATTGCAAATCCCAATGATATCCCGAAGTCAATATTTATATCCGGCTTCGATACCTCTCCACTGGCCCCGGACTATAATTTTATAATTGAGAATTCTTCTTCATCCAATTTCCGCACCGGGATAGCTGCCTTGAAGAAACTCACCAATGGCAAGATCAATCTTATTCTGAATGGTAAGGGAAGTTCACCTGAAATTCTGAAAGAAACTGAAGGTTTGGAGATCTCCTATTTTTCAGGTCCACATCCTGCAGGTAATGTAGGGGTTCATATTCACCATATTGATCCTGTCAACAAGGGAGAGGTTGTATGGATAGTAAATTTTCAGGATGTTCTGGCTATCGGGAGATTATTTGAGGAAGGCAGGTATAATCATGAGAGAATCATAGCCCTTACCGGATCAGAAGTTCTTCATCCGGAGTATCATAGAATCAGATCCGGAGCATCTATCTCATATCTGGTAAGCGATAATGTAAAGCCGGGGAAAATCAGGTATATAAGTGGTAATGTTCTTACGGGCAGCGCTATTGATCCGGATGGTTATCTGGGTTATTATGATTCGCAGGTAACCGTTATCCCGGAGGGAGATTATTTTGAATTTTTCGGATGGATGATGCCCGGTTTGAAAAAATTCAGTTTCTACAGAACATTTGCGTCAAAGCTTATTCCTTCCAAAACCTACAGGCTGGATACCAATTTTCATGGCAGTGAGCGTGCCTTTGTGATGACCGGTCAATATGAGAAAGTTGTTCCGATGGATATCTATCCGATGCAGCTTTTGAAAGCAATCCTTTCGGAGGATATTGACATGATAGAGAATCTTGGAATTTATGAGATTGCCGAGGAAGATTTTGCACTGTGCGAATATATATGCCCTTCAAAAATTGAGATACAATCGATAGTGAGAAAAGGCATTGAATTGATGATTAAGGAGATGAGTTAGTAAACTGAGATATCTGTATAGAATGGATTCTTTAAGAAAAAAGATAGACAAAATAAAGCCTCTTTTTCAGGAAGGGGGAAAGTACAGTAAAATGCACTCGGTCTTTGAAGGACTTGAATCTTTTCTTTATGTACCTGACCGGGTTACATTTAAAGGTTCACATGTCCGTGACAGCATTGACCTGAAACGTACGATGACCGTGGTAATTATTGCCCTTCTGCCGGCATTATTATTCGGTTCGTATAATGTGGGTTTGCAGCATTTCAGATCCATAGGTGCAGAGGAAAGTATATTGGCAATGTTCTTGTTTGGATTTCTGAAGATACTGCCACTCATCGTGGTTAGTTATACTGTCGGGTTGGGAATTGAATTCATAGCTGCCCAGATGAGGGGTCATGAGATAAATGAGGGCTTCCTGGTAACAGGCTTGCTGATACCGCTTATTATGCCTGTGGATATTCCATTGTGGATGCTTGCCCTTTCAACGGCATTTGCAGTCATCATTGGAAAAGAGGTATTCGGGGGTACAGGGATGAATGTACTTAACCCTGCACTTGTTGCCCGTGCCTTTCTCTTTTTCAGCTATCCGGGATGGATGACAGGGGATAAAGTCTGGATAGCAGGGTTGACCAAAGGACAGCATATTGTGGATGGATTTTCAGGTGCAACACCTCTTGCCCTTTGTGCTGCCGGCGAGACTTCAAAGCTGCCTTCATTCATGGATATGTTCCTGGGTACAATTCCGGGATCCGTTGGTGAAACATCTACCCTGGCAATACTGATTGGTGCCGTCATTCTTATAGCAACGGGAATAGGAAGCTGGAAGGTCATTGTGAGTGTATTCGCGGGCGGACTTGGAATAGGTCTGTTATTTAATGCCTTATCTGTCAATGCCTATATGAGTGTACCTGCATATTATCAATTTGTCATGGGAGGTTTCGCATTCGGAGCAGTTTTTATGGCCACTGATCCTGTGTCGGGGGCACAGACTGAGAAAGGGAAATGGATATACGGCGTTTTGATAGGAATTCTGTCTGTGCTTTTCAGGGTATTGAACCCAGCATATCCCGAGGGTGTAATGCTGGCTATATTGCTAATGAATGTCTTTGCACCGCTGATTGACTATTTTGTTATCCAGTCGAGTATAAACAAAAGACTTAAGAGGGCCAGAGTCGCATCAAACAATATTTTGAAATGAAAGAGTTCAGTAACAAATATATATTCATTTTTTCCGCAATAATGGTCGTTGTTGTGGCAACGCTTCTTTCACTGGCTGCCACAATGTTGCAGCCACGCCAGCAGAAAAATCTTGAAATAGAGAAGAAGAAGAGTATGCTGGAATCAATGCGTATTCCTTCCACCCGGGAGACTACCGAATCACTATACGATAAATATATAAAGAAGAGCTTTGTACTTAACTCCGGCGGGGAGGAAGTCCCCGGGGTTGATGCTTTTAATGTGGTTTTGAGCATTGAGCAGAAAAAACCACTTGACAAGCAGTATCTGCCTGTATTTGATGCTGTTTTGGATAACGGGGAAGAGCTGACGGTAATTCCTGTACAAGGTAAGGGCTTATGGGGTCCTATCTGGGGTTACATATCATTAAAATCGGATATGAATACAATATACGGGGTTACCTTTGATCATAAGGGAGAAACACCTGGTCTGGGAGCTGAAATAAATACTCAAAGGTTTGAGGATATGTTTACAGGGAAAAAGCTCTATGATCAGGACAAATTCGTTTCCATAGGAGTTATCAAGGGCGGAGCAAAGCCGGATGATCCGCATAGTGTTGATGCTATTTCCGGTGGTACCATTACGAGTAAGGGCCTCGAAAAGATGTTAAAAGACTGTATTGCAAAGTACAATGGTTATCTTTTAAAAAACAGAAGCTGATATATGAAAAAAGTTGAGAGGGAGCCGATGTTCTCGGCAAAAAACATGAAACTCTTCACCGCACCTCTGGGGAAGGATAATCCGATAACTGTTCAGGTGCTTGGTATCTGTTCTGCACTGGCTGTGACTGTAAAGCTCAAGCCTGCCCTTGGTTATGGCATTATCAGTCACCATAGTTGTGGCAGTTTCAAACGTGGTTATTGCAGCCATGAGAAAATATATTCCTGACAGGATCAGGATTATTGTTCAACTGGTGGTAATTGCCACAATGGTTATCCTTGTCGACCAGTTTCTTAAGGCATATGCCTTCGATGTCAGCAAGCAGCTTTCCGTATTTGTGGGGCTAATCATCACTAACTGCATTCTGATGGGACGCCTTGAGGCATTTGCCATGGGGAATGATCCATGGCCATCATTCATTGACGGACTTGGAAACGGTGCAGGTTACGGTATGATCCTGGTTATCGTTGCGTTTTTCAGGGAATTGCTGGGATCGGGTACCTTACTGGGCTATCCGGTTATGGAAAAACTTGGTCTTTATTCTGCCGGTTACCATAATAATGGAATGATGATTCTTCCTCCTATGGCACTGATCACCGTTGGTTTGATTATCTGGTATCAGAGAAGCCGGAATAAAAGTCTTATTGAGAAAAAATAGATTTAAAAGTTATGGAACATCTCTTAAATATATTTATCAAGTCAATTTTTATTGACAATATGGTCTTTGCCTTCTTCCTGGGGATGTGCTCATTCCTGGCGGTATCAAAGACTGTTAAGACCTCAATCGGGCTGGGAGTGGCAGTAGTGTTTGTTCTGTTGATTACAATCCCTGTGAATTTCCTTGTCGAGCATTATGTACTTAAAAAAGGAGCACTCTCCTGGCTTGGTCAGAGTTTTGCCGATGTCGATCTGAGCTTCCTTACTTTCATGGTATTCATTGCTGTCATAGCTGCGATAGTTCAGCTGGTTGAAATGGTTATTGAAAAATTCAGCCCTGCACTATATAATTCCCTGGGGATATTTCTTCCCCTGATTGCAGTGAACTGTGCAATCCTTGGAGCAGCTCTTTTTATGCAGGAACGTGAATATGAAACTCTTGCCGAAGCTACTGTCTTCGGTGTCGGATCAGGGATAGGATGGATGCTGGCAATAGTATCCATAGCGGCAATCAGGGAGAAATTGAGGTACAGTAATGTGCCCGATCCGCTTAAAGGTCTGGGAATAACATTCATCCTTACAGGACTTATGGCAATTGCATTTATGGGATTCATGGGAATTAAACTCTAATTGAAAAAGAAGCATTATGATTTTAGCTCTTTCTACTGGCGGAATAATTTTATACAGCATAACAGTCTTTTTGTTTGTTATAATGTCTTTGGTAGGCTTGCTTCTTTTTGCGAGGGACAAGCTTGCTCCCAAGGGAAAGGTCGACCTGAAAATAAATGATCTTGAATTGGCCGTATCACCGGGATCCAATCTTTTATCAACATTATCGGGAAATGGAATTTTTTTACCTTCCGCATGCGGGGGAGGAGGTACCTGCGGGATGTGCAGATGTCAGATAGTGGAAGGCGGAGGAAGCATTCTTGCCAACAGAAACCGGCTTCTTTACCAGGAAAGAACAGAATAACAACTGGCGCCTCGGCTGCCAGGTCAAAATAAGGGAAAACCTTACCGTTAAGGTGCCGGAATCTGTGATGGGTATTAAGAAATGGGAATGCGAGGTAATATCCAACAATAATGTAGCTACCTTTATTAAAGAGTTTGTTGTAAGGCTTCCTGAAGGTGAATCACTGGATTTCGAGCCGGGAGGTTATGTACAGATCGATGTTCCGCAGTATGAAACAACATTTGCAGATTTTGTTGTTGAAAAGCAATTCAGGTCCGACTGGGACTGCTTCAACATGTGGGATCTTAAGATATCAAACAGGGAAGAAACGTTCAGGGCATATTCCATGGCCAACTATCCTGCAGAGAAGAACCTTATCAAGCTAAATATCAGGATTGCCACACCACCATGGGATAAGGCGAAAAACCAGTTCATGAATGTACCCCCGGGATTATGCTCATCATATATATTCTCAAGAAAGCCAGGAGATAAAGTGACTATTTCCGGACCGTATGGTGAATTTCACATAAAAAATACGGATAATGAGATGATCTATATTGGCGGTGGAGCAGGGATGGCTCCCCTCAGATCTCATATTTTCCATCTTTTCAAAACGCTGAAAACAAAAAGAAAAGTGTCGTACTGGTACGGGGCCAGGTCATTGAGGGAGGTATTTTATGAAGATGAATTCAGGGCTATTGAAAAGAATTTTCCGAATTTTACCTTTAATCTGGCACTATCGGAAGCGCTGCCTGAAGATCACTGGACAGGCTATACCGGGTTCATTCACAAGGTGTTGCTTGATAATTACCTTTGTGAACATGATGCCCCGGAAGATATAGAATATTATATCTGCGGACCTCCTCTAATGAACTCAGCTGTTTTACGAACGCTCGATGTAATGGGTGTGCCCAAGGAGAATATTGCATTTGATGATTTCGGGATCTGATAAGGAACAGGCCGCTTGCAAAGGCAGTCTTTTTTTACCGGGTTATTGCGTGAACTTATCAGGGAACGATTTGCTCCAGCCGGCTTCCATCCCCGGAAGGGCCAGGGTGGATTTCAATATTCAAACAACGTTTTCCTCTTCTTCCTGATATAAATTTTCCTTAACATTGTACCTTGTTTCTTCAACATTAATAATCCTGGCAAAATGGGTAACAAATTATCATCATTTCTGTTTCTTATTCTTTTACTGGCGACCTCCTGTACCGGAAGGAAGCCTGTTTTAAATAATTTTACGGGCTTCACCCAGGGTACTACCTACAGCATTGTCTATGACAACAATATAAATATAAATCCACAGGAGCTTAAAATGCAGGTTGATAACCTCCTGCATAAATTTGACATGTCTTTGTCGATTTATATCGATTCTTCCATTATTTCCAGGATAAACCGCAATGAGGATGCGGTTCCTGATTCATTCTTCATCGAGGTCTTTAAAAGATCAGAGCTCATTTCACAAATGACAGATGGCGCCTTTGACATAACCGTTGGTCCTCTTGTCAGAGCCTGGGGATTCGGACCCGATGATCATAAGAATTTTACAGAAGAAAAGCGCGACAGTCTTATGAAACTTGTTGGAATGGATAAGGTAAAACTGGTGAACGGGAAGATTGTTAAGAGCGTTCCCGGAGTTACCCTTGATGTGAATGCCGTTGCCCAGGGATATTCCGTTGATGTGGTATGCAGATATTTCAGGAGCCTGGGACTCTCGGATTATCTTGTCGAAATAGGCGGGGAAGTCATGGCAGTTGGGTCGAAGGGAGGAGCTCCGTGGAAGATCGGGATCGACAGGCCGGAAGATAATAATATGGTACCAGGCCAGTCGCTTGAGGCAATACTCAAGGTAAGCGACAAGGCGGTATCCACTTCGGGCAATTACAGGAAATTCTATGTAGAGAACGGAGTGAAGTATTCTCATGAAATTGATCCTAAAACAGGTTATCCTGCTAAAAACAGGCTCCTGAGCGCTACTATAGTCGCTGATGATTGCACTATGGCTGATGGGATAGCAACAGCCTGCATGGTAATGGGAACAGATAAGTCCATCGACTTCATTAAATCACATAAGGAGTTCAGCGCTTTTTTTGTATTTTCCGATGACAAAGGAAATTTTCAAACATGGATGTCAGATGACCTTAAAAAAATTCTGACAATAGAGAAATAAATCAGATTATCCCGGCGTCTTTGCGGGAAGATTGATCAGCAACAGATTAAATTCATTGAAAGTTAAAGGCGAATACCGCTGCATCCGGCGCAACCCGGAAAGCCCTCTGTTGAATGACAGCCAGTATCCGTTTGCTGGGCACAGGTAATCCCTCGTTTCCTCATTTCAGGATTCCTGCTTATATGAGTTTCAGGAAACCGACCCTGTGGCTTAAGCAACATTCTTATCCCGAACCCTGCAGCTGCAATAGCCAGGAATATTACACTCAATATGACCAGTTTTAAAAACATATATCTATACCTGTCTCCCTATAATTTTGTAACTTTACATTGACCTCACTTTTATGTGGTGAATGATCTATCAGGGGAACAAAGATAACAATCATTTATCCCCGTTATTTTAAACAACCGTTAATTTTTTTTGTTGTTAGGATTGTGACTCCAGTTTATACCACTTATTTTAAACAATATGAAACAAACCGACATTATATCTGAACTAAAAGTAACACGTGAAGAGATCCTTGCGGATTACCGGCTTGCCAACCTGAGCAGGAACCTGAGTGTGATAGGTCGTCGGGAAGTGCTTACTGGTAAAGCCAAGTTTGGAATTTTTGGAGCAGGGAAGGAGATAGTTCAGATAGCAATGGCCAAACAGTTCAAAAATGGTGATTGGAGATCAGGATATTACAGGGACCAGACCTGGATGATGGCGATGGGGCTTTATAATTCACTTGAGTTTTTTCATCAGCTTTATGGAAATACCAACAGAGAAATCAATCCCGGTAATTCCGGCAGGGCATTCAATAACCATTTTTCCGTTCCAAATATTAGGTCAGATGGCTCATGGCTTGACCTGACAAAGCAGAAAAACTCATCAGCGGACATTTCTCCGACGGCAGGACAGATGCCAAGGTTGCTTGGGCTTGCCTATGCCTCCAAGCTTTTCAGGCAGAATACAGCATTGCACAAGTATACAACCCTGTCGCAACAGGGTAATGAAGTGGCATTCGGCTCAATTGGAGATGCCAGTACATCAGAGGGCCATTTCTGGGAATCGATTAATGCAGCAGGAGTACTGCAGGTTCCTATGGCAGTAACGGTATATGACGATGGTTATGGCATCTCCGTTCCAAAAAAATACCAGACAACAAAAGGAAGCATCTCGGAAATTCTCAGGGGATTTGAATCGGAAAAGGATAAACCCGGCATAAGGATCTTCAGGGGAAAAGGATGGGACTATGCAGGATTGATCAATATGTATGAGAAAGGCATAAAAATTTGCCGTACAGAGCAGACACCTGTTTTGTTTCATGTTGACGAAGTGACCCAGCCACAGGGACATTCCACATCCGGATCACATGAGAGATATAAAAGTGAAGAAAGGCTTAAGTGGGAAGAGGAATGGGATCCTATAAAAAAGATGAGGGAATGGATGATCGAAACATCCCTCGCCACTGCCGCGGAACTCGATAAACTGGAGGAAGAGGCTGAAGAGGAGGCAAAGGAATCACGCAGGAAAGGGTGGGAAATGTTTCAGACCCCTATTAAGATTGAAAGGGATGCCCTGGTTAAAATAATCGATGACCGTTCATGCAGGTGCGATGAGTCCCCTAAAGAGGAATCTGTGGATAATTATAACGAGGACCTCAGGAAAATAGTGGCTCCGATCAGGAAGGATAACTTTGTTACGGCACGTAAAATTTTAAGGAATGTCTGTTCAGACTGTATGAAATCGGATAACCTGAAGGAGGAGCTTCAGGGCTGGCTAAAACGAAATTATGAGGATGCCCATGAAAGCTACGATACCTTTCTGTATAACGAAACACCTACATCCGTCCTTAATGTTAAACCTGTCGCCCCGGTCTACTCACCGGATTCTCCGGAAGTCCCCGGACGCCAGATTTTACGTGATAATTATGACAAGCTCTTTGCAAAATATCCTCTTCTGGTGACATTTGGCGAAGATACCGGCGGCATCGGAGGGGTGAATCAAACTCTTGAAGGCCTGCAGAAGAAATACGGGGAACTGAGAATAACCGATACAGGAATAAGGGAAGCCACAATAGTCGGTCAGGGACTTGGTTTATCGCTCAGGGGAATGAGACCGATCGCTGAGATTCAATATCTTGACTACCTTATGTATGCTCTCCAGGGACTAAGCGATGATATTGCAACCACCCATTACAGGACGGCAGGAGCGATGGTAGCTCCCCTGATTATAAGTACCAGGGGGCATCGGCTGGAAGGCATCTGGCATTCCGGCTCTCCAATGAGCATGCTCATTAATTCAGTAAGGGGCGTTTATGTATGTTCACCACGGGATATGACAAGGGCAGCAGGATTCTACAACACTCTGCTTGAAGGGAATGATCCTGCAATAGTTATTGAGCCTCTGAACGGTTACAGGCTTAAGGAAAGGCTGCCTGATAATATAGGCGAGTTCAAATTACAACTCGGAATTCCTGAAATTATTAATGAAGGTACAGATATTACAATTATTACCTATGGATCGACAGTAAGGGTTGCCATGGATGCCGTCAGACAGCTCGAAAAACACGATATATCTGTTGAATTAATTGATGTTCAGACACTTGTTCCTTTTGACAGGCCTAAGATGATACTCGAATCCATAAAGAAGACTAACAAGATCGTTTTTCTTGATGAGGATGTTCCGGGAGGTACAACCGCATATATGATGCAGGAAGTTCTTGAAAAACAGAAAGCATGGACATTCCTCGACAGCCCGCCCAAAACAATAACGGGTAAAGAGCACAGACCTGCATATACTACCGATGGAGACTATTTTTCAAAGCCAAGTGCCGAGGATATCTTTGATTCAATCTACGCTATTATGAAAGAAGTCTCTCCTGAGAAATATTGAACTTCAGAGTTCAAGCAGCTGATTGAATCTTTTCAGGAAATAACCGACTGACTCTCTGTTACTCCTATCACCTTAAGCAGTTCAAGTGCTGTCTCCTTGGGTCCGGTTGATTCATAACCCGGAATACCGAGCCTTGTTCTCATCTGTCCTACGAAAACATCTTTTTTAAAGAATGCTGTAAAGAACCTCTCGGCGATCTCTTCATGAATGCACTTGTACTCCGGAGGTCCAAAAATATTTGCAAAGTATGAATGTACCAGTCCGCTTGAAGTCGTGGTTCCCTTGCTCATCACTGCACCCTCTCTGAAGATATCGAGGGCCCATTCCACGGAGCTGAACCTTTCTATTGCAGGATGTTCGCTGTCAATCTCCTCATAATTGTTGGCGTAGAGAATATAATCGATCTTATGTCCCTGAATTATCGTCTCAAACCTTGTAACCGGAAATACTATTCGTGCATTCACCTGGCTGGGATTGAAAATGATCGATCTGTCGAGATGTCCGAAGGCATACCCCGGCTGCAGGTCGTCGAGACGCAGGAATGCGCCGATCTCAGTGCCATAACCTATCGGATTGCCATCCTCGTCAAGTTCTATTGATCCCATATCGTCTGCAATAATTGTCAGCTCACGGATATGCTTTTCCCCCAGTACCCTGAATGCTTCGAGTGTCTCACTCTTCCCGGCTCCGGTATCTCCCATAAGCAGGATCGTAGCCTCTTTGTCTCCCTGCAGGAGGATCTTTACCATAGCTCCATGGAAAGGCATGTTTCCATTTTTCATTATAATTGAGTTATGGAGGGTGAGAACCATTTTTTTCAGATATCCGAAATAGCCGAACTCAGGCCTGTTCGGAATAGCTCCCACAAAGATGCCGTTCTCCTGGTCATCAAAAAATACTGTAGGATATTTTGCAAGGCCATCAATTACATCACCCGGTACCCCGTAAAGGAATAAGGCATCAGGTTTCCTTTCCAGATCCTTATCATCGGCAAGCTGAAAAAGGTTACACATTGAGAAGCCAAGTTCGAAAAACTCGAGATGGAAATATACCATTATAAGAAGCTTGCCCACCTTGGTCGGGTAGCATATCCAGTCGCCGGTCCTGAGATCAACCAGGTCAATCGGATTCTGTTCGATCCTGTTAAACTGGCCCGTCCTTTTGTTCATCGGCTGCTGTATGACCAGCGGAGGATATATAAGCATCTGTCGTATGACAGGGATCTTTTTCAGTTTATTATATCTTTCACCCACGTATGCAATATCTTTGGGTAACGATATTACGGCTATCTCGCCACCTGCAGGAATCTGACGGTAAACAGTCGGATGACTTCCGGTGATATTCTCCTGGATGTGCCTGTATACAGTCCGGACCAGATGAGTCAGCTGCTCAATCGTCTCATTGAATGTACGGTATGGCCGTTTATCCAGCCGGTCACCTTCTGAATCGTTGATAATAAATCTGTCAAAATGACGCCAGAAGTCATAAAGATATTCCACAAAATTTCCCAGCCTGTCAAGGTCCTTCAGAAATATTTTGGACTTGTCAAAAATATGTGGAGCAAGATTGCTCTCATATTTGACCAGGAGGGTTAATGTTTTTACGAGGTTATCAACTGACTCTTTGCTGGGCTCACTCTTTCCAAAAATACCCAGTAAGGGTGAACTCTTGGATTTCAGATTTTCAAGGCAATACTCCAGAACGGCCCGAAATTTATCGCTGGCCAGAAGTTCCTCCTCTGTTTCGCACATCCTTTCGCGGATATTCAATACAGCTTTGTTCCCGATAATACGTAAAGTACTTTTTTGCATAAGCTTAATTATCAATCGGGGCAAAAATATGACAATATTTAATTGAAGTTAAGGATTTCCTTAATTATTTTTGTTATATGTAATATATACAATAAATATTTATTCATTATGGAGTCGGAAATAGATCTGTTTGGAATAATGCCTGAAGACAAAATACCGGAAAAGGGAAAGATCCTTGTATCTGAACCATTTCTACCCGATACTTTTTTTAACCGGAGCATAGTTTATCTTACAGATCACTCTACTCAGGGTTCCGTTGGCTTCATTCTCAACAAAAGGCTTGACCTGAACATCAGTACTGCTGTTGCAGGATTTGAAAACTGGAATGAGAATATCAATATGGGCGGCCCGGTAGCACCTGATACCCTCCATTACCTTCACAATCAGGGAGAACTTATCCCAAACAGCATTGCTATTGCCGATAATGTCTTCTGGGGGGGAGATATCGACACCATCAGAGAGCTGATCCTTACAGGAAAAATCGACCATTCTCAGATACGGTTCTTCCTTGGCTATTCAGGCTGGTCTGCTGGTCAGCTGGAGCGTGAACTAAAGGAAGACTCATGGATAATAGCAAGGGTAAAGTCAGATATCATTATGAATAACAGGGGAGATGATACCTGGAAAAGAGTCCTGCGCAGCTTTAAAAATAAGTACAGGATCTGGGCCGATTTCCCGGATTCCCCGGAGATGAATTAGATGAGATTTACCTGATATTTAAATATGCAGTATTCTGTATACCAGTTCTTTAAGCAAATCGCCGGGTTCAGTCCCCGGGTCACCAAAACCCTTTGACTTCATGTCAAATGTACGGAGAAGGCTGATTATCAGAACAGTTTTTTTAACATTGTATCTGGCAGCGGCACTCTCATAATCTTTGACAAAAAATGGGTTTACCTTTAAGGATGCTGCAACATTGTTCTTCGACTTGTCGGGAAGATAATGATACAGAAGCAATTTACTGAAAAAACCAAATAGGGAAGCCAGCGACAGGGTTATTGGATTTTCCCTGGGATTATCTCCAAAATAACGTACTATCATGTTGGCTTTTAAAATGTTCTTCTCGCCTATCGCCTTTTGGAGCTCAAAATTATTATAGTCCTTGCTGATGCCTATATTCTGTTCAATGATAGATGAAGTGATTACAGGTTTGCCTTCAGGTAGGGTAATGATCAGCTTGTCCAGTTCATTGGCAATCTTATGCAGGTCGGTACCCAGATATTCCGTAAGCAATGCGCTGGCGCTGGGATCTGTCTTTATCCCTTTCTTCATAAGGTATCTGTCTATCCATCCCGGGATCTGGTAATCACGGAGCCTCTGTGATTCAAAATATACGCCGTGGCTATCCAGTATCTTGAACAGCCTGGTTCTCTTGTCAAGAGTTTTGTATTTGTAGCTAAAAACCAGTATCGTCGACACCAGGGGTTTTTCGACATATATGGCCAGTTCATCAATTTTTTTAAGTGACTGGGCCTCCCTGATTATTACCACCTGGTGACTTGACATCATCGGAAACCTTCGTGCTATATCGATTATGGAGGGGATATTGGTATCATCGGCATATAGGACCATCTGGTTGAAAGATTTCTCATCCTCGGGCAGTATCTTGTCAGCGATGTATTCTGTGATGAGATCAATATAATATGGTTCCTCTCCGGCGAGAAAATAAACGGGCTTGAATATCCTGTTTCTCAGGTCTGACATTATCTCTTCAAAAGTGACTGGCATAATCAGAATTTAAGGTGTTTCACAGACACGCCATTATCTATTATCTCCCTGAGAGCGTCAATTCCTATCTTGAGGTGTGTCTCGGCATGATCGTGTGTGACCTTCATATCGCTTTCCTCTGTCTTTATGCCTGTGGAAATCATAGGCTGGTCAGATACAAGCAGCAATGCTCCTGTAGGTATCTCATTTGCAAAGCCAACCGAGAAAATTGTTGCAGTCTCCATATCAATTGCCATTGCTCTGGTCTTCATCAGATATTTCTTGAACCTTTCATCGTATTCCCATACTCTCCTGTTGGTAGTATAAACTGTCCCAGTCCAGTACTCTTTATTATACCTTGTTATTGTGGCAGAGATTGCGCTCTGAAGCTTGAAAGCCGGCAATGCAGGCACCTCGCTTGGCAGGTAGTCATTTGATGTACCGTCGCTTCTTATTGCAGCAATAGGCAGAATAAGGTCTCCGAGTGTGTTTTTCTTTTTCAGTCCCCCGCATTTGCCAAGAAAAAGAACTGCATTGGGGCTGACGGCACTCAACAGATCCATTATTGTTGCTGCATTTGGGCTGCCCATTCCGAAATTTATTATGGTTATCCCATCGGAAGTGGCGTTCGGCATGTTCTTGTCTTTCCCTTCAATATCGACATTGCACCATTTTGCAAAGAGCTCCACATAATAGAGATAGTTCGTCAGAAGAAAATATTTGCCGAAAGTACCGATCGGCTTACCGGTATATCGCGGGAGCCAGTTATTAACAATTTCCTCTTTGGTCTTCATATGTACTTTATGGATAATAATTATCTCAATATATTTGCAACTGACGGGAGCACTAAGGACAAAAGTACAAAACTAAGTTGAAACAGTTAAACCTGCCGGAATATTCCTTTAATATCAGGGGGAAGGAGGGAGAGGAAATGATCCTGGATCCCCTGAGGAGAAAATTTGTTAAGCTCACTCCGGAGGAATGGGTAAGACAGAACTTCGCACAATACCTCATTGACAGGGGTAAATATCCGCTGGGACTGATTGGCATCGAGATTTTGTATACGGCCAATAAGTTAAAAAAGCGAACTGATATCCTGGTTCATGACCGTTCAGGCAAGCCGGTTATGATTGTGGAATGCAAAGCTCCTGAAATTCCTCTTGAGGAGAAAGTTTTTGAGCAGATCGTTACCTACAACATGAAATACAAAGTTCCGTATCTTGTTGTAACAAACGGAATAAAGCATTATGCCTGCAAATTCAATGATGATTTTACGGACTGGCATTATCTCCTGGTTATTCCTCTATATGAAGAACTTAATTTCTGAACTGATAATATGATAAACGTTACCTGCGCTATAATCCGGAACGAGGATGAGGAGCTCCTGGTGGTCCAGAGAAGCGGCTATACCGATCATCCTTTTAAATGGGAATTCCCGGGAGGAAAGCTGCAGGACGGAGAAACAGAGGAAGAGTGCATATTAAGGGAGGTTGAGGAGGAGTTGTCAATGGAGGTTGTGATCCTTGGCAGGCTGCCGGATGTTGAGCATGACTATGGATTTAAACGGATCAGGCTTATTGCTTTCATTTGCGATACCCTCGATGAACTCCCGTTTCTTTCAGAGCACCTGGCGTACCGATGGATATCAGCAGAAGGGCTGCTTGCAGTTGATTTTTCTGAAGCCGATATTCAGGTTGCGAAATATTATCTTGAACAATTATCCTCTGATGAGAAAAGTCAGCCTGGTAACGACGCACTTCCTGAAGGTATCGTTTCTGATGAAGAGGAGCTTCAGTCAATGGTCAACCGGATGATGAGCATGAAGGAGGCTGAATGGATAGCAGTATCTGCAATAGAAAATCCGGCAATATTCACCAGTCTGCTTAAATTCTCCTTTTCTGATGAGAAGAAACTTGCTTTTCGTGCATCATGGACACTGTCAAAAGCCTGCGACCTGAATCCGGATATGATATATCCCCATCTGAACAGAATAATTGATGCTTTGGGAAATCTGGATAATGAGAGTGTTGCGAGGTCTTTTTTGCGCATTCTGTCCTTTACCGATATGGACAAAATAAAAAGAAAGCACCAGGGAATCCTGGCTGACCACTGCTTCAGCCAGTTAAATTCCGGGTTTTCAGCGGTTGCCATTAAAGCATACTCGATGGAAATTCTGTATAAACTTGCTCTGCGATATCCGGAACTGAGAAATGAACTCATTGCCTGCATCAATATGCTTAAGGCTGAAGGATCTGCAGGAATCATTGCCAGGGGCAGACAGATACTTAAAAAGCTGGCTGGTCTGTCATAACAGGACAAGTTTATACCCACCCCTAACCCCTCCAAGGAGGGGAACCGTTCACTACTCACTGGCTCTTTCAACCCTTTCAACCCTTTCAACACCTTCAACCCTTTCAACCCTTTCAACCCTTTCAACCCTTTCAACCCCTTCAACCCTTTCAACCCTTTCAACCCTTTCAACCCTTTCAACCCTTTCAACCCTTTCAACACCTTCAACCCTTTCAACCCTTTCAACTATTCAACAATTCTTCCTACTTTTGCAGCTCATTTTTATCTATGACCGATGAGAATAATTGATACCAAAGGGCAGCTATGCCCTGCTCCTCTGATTGCCACAAAAAGAGCTTTGAAGGATACCCCCGAAGGAGGATCATTTCAGTTGATCGTAGACAATCGGATTTCATTCAATAATGTCAGCCGTTTTCTCAGGGATAATAATACGCCCTTCACCGCCAGCGAATCAGCAGGAGTATGGACACTCACAATAAGCAGGTCGCAGGGAGACATCGTTGTCGAAGCAGAGGATTATTGCACTGATTCAATAGCTCATTTTCAGAAAGGAGATTTCATTGTAGTGATAACTTCGGATAAGATGGGGGAGGGTGACAGTGAACTGGGACAATTGCTTATGGCAAATTTCATAAAGGCAATCAAGGATCTTGATAAACTTCCCGGGAAGATGGTCTTTTATAATAAGGGAGTCACGCTGGTTACAAAAACTTCCTCATTGATTAATCATCTTACTGATCTTGAGAGAATGGGAGTGGAGCTGCTATTGTGTGCAACCTGTGTGAGTTACTACAAACTTGACGACTCGGTAGGTGCCGGAACACTGAGCAATATGTTTACTATAGCCGAGGTGATGGCTACGGCAGGAAAAATTGTACGTCCCTGATTTTAAAGCCTCAGATATGAAAACAGATCTTCTTCAGATGGTTGAATATGGTGGCTGTTCATCGAAGATCTCTCCCGTGCTGCTGGAGGAGATGCTGAAATACCTTCCACTGCCGGAGGATCCCAATATTCTTGTTGATATTGATACTCACGATGATGCAGGAGTATATAAGGTGAATGATGATCTTGCAATTGTCTTCACAACGGATTTTTTCCCTCCGGTCTGCAGCGATCCTTATGAATTCGGACAGATAGCTGCTGCCAATTCAATAAGCGATGTCTATGCAATGGGAGGCGATCCGGTGCTTGCCCTGAATATTATGATGTTCCCGGCAGCAAAGCTTCCTATGGAGGCATATGCTGAAATCCTCAGGGGAGGCTTCGATAAAGCTACGGAAGCGGGTGTCAGGATCATTGGAGGACATACAATTGATGATGATCCGCCAAAATATGGACTCGCGGTGATAGGCTATGTCAGGCCGGACAAAATTATTACAAATGGGGGGGCAAGGCCCGGCGATGCGCTGATACTTACAAAGCCACTCGGAACAGGGGTGGTAATGGCAGCCCAGCGCCTCGGTATGGCTGAAGGGCAGGATATTGAGGATGCTAAAAGACTGATGAAGCTTCTGAATAAAACGGGAGCAGAAGTAATGAAGAAAAACGGCATTATTGGAGCAACCGATATTACCGGCTTCGGACTGGCAGGACATGTCCTTAAAATGGCAAGAGCCAGTAAGGTATCAATGAATCTGAATATGAGCAGTGTTCCTCTTATTGGCAAGACATACACTCTGATCGATGAGGGATGTATTCCGGGGGCTTCATTCCGGAACCTGGAGTATGCTGAAAAAGATATTGAGTTTTCTTCCGGGCTTGACTATAATCTTAAAATGATTGCCTTCGATGCCCAGACATCGGGAGGACTGCTGATGTCTGTACCGGCAGGTAAGATGGAACAGATCCTTGATGAACTGATTAAAGCCGGGCTGAATGAGGCGGCTGTCATAGGGAATGTGGGCGAATCGCGCGAAAAGCTCCTGTATTTAGTATAGCCGGATTTTTTTTCTTACGCAGAGATTCACAGAGATTTTCAGAGTTCCACAGAGATCAACATAAGTTTGCTCTGTGGAACTCTGTGCATGCTTCGTGTCCTCTGTGTCAGTTCTTAATTTTTCCTATTCATCCCTGACGCCTGACGCCCGATGCCTGACGCTCGATGCCTGACGCCCGATGCCTGACGCCTGACGCCTGACGCCTGACGCCTATTTCTTCACATAGCTCGTATGTATCGCCTTTTTGAATATCACCCAGTCCTCTGCTGTCATCCTTTCCGGAGTGAAAAGGCAGATCCCGGCAGCGCCATTTTCCATCGACTGCTTTATTGCCTCTTGCAGCTCGCCAGGCAACAGCCCGTGATTTTCCGGATCTGGCTCGCTAACCTTCTTTTCAGGCTCAGGACAGATAAATAATCCACTGTAAATCGGTTTACTGTTATTTATTGCAGTCACACCCTCTCTGCACACATCACCTATCCAGGCTGTTCCTTCAAGGTAGAAGTCATTGTAATTCATAGGATAATAGGCATCTATATTCCATTTGTCCCACTCCTGCCTGACTATCTTTTTTGCAATCGAATTTGGTCCGGGAAATACTGCTGCATTTATCTTTTTATTTTTGGAATGTGCCATTACAGCCAGCCTGTTTACAAGATTCGTAATCAGGTCATACCGGAACTGCTTCCATTCTTCAACCTGTGATGGATCTTTGACTGCTTTTATGTCAATTCCTGTTTTTGCTTTAAAGTCAGCAACACACTTGTCACAATAGCAATAGTCGAACTGCGGATATTCCCTGTCCATCACGAGATTATATTTCTTCCAAAGTCCCTTGGCCAGAATTACATCGGGGAATCGGATGAAATCGAGATGTATTCCGTCAACTTCCGGAATATCTGCCACCTTGCTGTACATCTGTTCAAGATAGTCGCACACTTCCGGACGGTTGGGGCAGACAAAATGATAATGGCCTGCGCCAAAGGTTGGCTTATCATAGGTGGATTCGCCGATTCCGTTAATAGCGAACCATTCGGGTTTTATATCAGGATTATTGTTTTGTGTCAGTGTGGGAATCCATGCATTGAATTCCAGTCCGGCTTCCTTTGCAATTTTTGCGACCCTTCTGTAGACTTCCGGATCGCGTCCGGCAGAGTACATTAATCCGTCTATACCTTTCTTCTTCAGATCAGTGAACTTAGCCTTAAGCTCACTGTCGGTGGCTTTTCCCGGACCTCCGGTCCATGCATAGCAGGGGATCTTGGTTTTGTTGTTTGTTGTGCATGAGATAAAAAATATCAGAAGGCTGAGAGTCAATAAACTTTTCATTTTTGATGTTTAAGTGTTGGACATTAAGACAAAATGATGATCTGGGATCTTCATTGGTCCTGGAATAAAGGTTAAAGATATACAAATGCCTTTATTTTATGTCAGTTGAGAAGTTTTTAATGTCAGAAAGTACTGGTGGCTGATTACTGCCTTTTCTGATTTATTTCGGAAGCGAGAACAAAAATTCTACTCCTCCTGATTCAATGTTCCTTACTGATATTTCACCCTTATGCAGGAGTATCGCATTTTTCACAATTGAGAGGCCCAGTCCCGTTCCTCCCAGTTTCCTGGATCTTCCTGAGTCGACTCTGTAAAAACGTTCGAATACCCTGCCAAGATGATTTTCCGGGATCCCTACACCGTTATCTGAGAAGGAAAAATGATAGTACTTCTCGTCTTCGTGAAAGAGAGAAACTGTGACAGTAGAATTTTCGCCGGCATAATTGATGGAGTTTTCCAGCAGATTCTGAAAAACCGACAGAAGCATAGATCGGTTGCCATTGACTAAAACATCGTCGCCAAGATCGCATTTGACAGTCATATTCCTGGCTTCGATGGCAGATTTGAAATTATCGCGCACTTCATTGAAGATCTCATTCATTCTTAATTTTTCGAATTTAAAGCTGTCACTCGCTTCCTCAATTTTATTCAGAACGGTGATATCATTTAAAAGCTGCGAAAGTCGTTCCGACTGGGCCAATGCCCTTTCAAGAAAATATTTTTGTTTTTCAGGCGAAATTGTTGAATCCCTGAGCATGGTTTCAATATAGCCCCTGATCGATGAGACAGGCGTTTTCAGCTCATGTGCTATATTCGAGGTAACCTGCTGTTTTATGATCCTGTTGGTCTCCATGGTTGTGATATCACTCAGTATGATCTCAAAACTTTCATCATGAAACAGGATACATTGGACTCTGAAGTATTTGCCGCTCTTTGCAATCTGATATTCCATCCGTGGAAGATCCGACGCTTTTATTTCAAGACCTCTTTGTTTTTCAATGAATTCGATCACGGGCTTAAAATCGGGGATCCTGAAAAAGTTCGATGAGGATATTGTAAGCTCACCTGAGATAATATTCATAAACTGAATAAAGTGGTTGTTTGTCAGGATCTTATCATTATTCCTTGTAAAAAAGGCCACTCCTTCATTTAAAACATTCAGATGGTTAAGGATCCTCTCTTTTTCAACTGCCAGGTCATCCTTGACTTTTCGGAGGTTGGTGTA
The DNA here is from genome assembly GCA_963789465.1 of uncultured Bacteroidales bacterium. GTDB lineage: Bacteria > Bacteroidota > Bacteroidia > Bacteroidales > VadinHA17 > LD21. The sequence continues at coordinate 51,649 of CAWBLL010000003.1, read as the reverse complement.
CATAGAGATGATCTCTTCACCAATTATACCGAGTTCATTTTTCGGAAATGGTATATTATTGTCGAAAGGTTCGTTGCGGCTCACTTTTACTGCGAAATCCTTGAGTTTTGTAACCGATTCACTGAATCTTTCCGTCACCATTAGGAGAATGATCCAAATCAGGATAAAAGCAAAGAGGATGACAACAATAAACATTTTTTCAGTTGCCAGGAAGTTTACAATATTTACATCATAAGTAACCGCGGCTCTGATATAGTATTTGTTATAGAATTTAGCGTAGTAATAGTAATCTAATCCGGTTGTATTTGATCTTCTGACCGAAGTCCCGAAATCAGAATATGTAGATTCCATTATTTCAGGTCTGTCTCTATGGTTTACCATTTCTCCCCAGTTTTTTACCGTACTGTCGTATATTACTTTTCCTGAGGCATCTACAATTGTTATTCGCAGTTCTTTCTGTGGCAGTATTTTTACCAGGGAATCTATCAGGCGGAAATTCCCATTTTCCAGTATTCTGTTATCATTAAGATAATTATTGGTTATAAGGGTGATATTGAACAATTCATCGTTCAGGGTTCCAATCCTGTATCTTCTCTCACGCTGGTACAGGTAAGCCACCATAATGAGTGTAAATACAACGAATACACCGAAATAGTAAATGAATAATTTGTTTCTGAATCTGCTTCTCGGGATCATTACATTATTTTTTAAAATCAGAATTCGAAATAGTAACCATATCCTGTTTTGTTTCTCAGATTTGAACCGTAAACACCTATTTTATTCCGGATTCTGGTGATGTTTACGTCCACAGTCCTGGTGGTCACAATTATATCGCCGCCCCAGATCCTGTTGAGGATATCGTCCCTTGAGAAGATAGTTCCCTTGTTTTCAAGAAGAAGTTTAAATATTTCAAATTCCTTCTTGGTCAGGTCAATTTTCTCTTTACCGATGGTAACCAGTTTTTTTGAGTCGTCGAGTTCGATATCTTTTACTTTCAGATTATCGTTGTTCTTCTGATGTTTTGTTGCTGTCCTTTTCAAAACAGCTTTAACCCGTGCAATCAACTCGTTAATTGAAAAAGGTTTGGCAATATAATCATCGGCACCAAGGCTGAATCCTGTAAGCAGGTCATTTTCAGTATCTTTAGCAGTAAGAAAGATGACAGGTGCAGTCACCTTATACTCGTTTTTCAGTTTTTCAGCAAGCCTGAAGCCCGACATAGATCCCATCATAACATCGAGAAGGAAGAGGTCATAGCTGTATAAGGGTTTTTTCAGAGTATCTTCTGCCGAATGAGCGATATCTGTTGAGAAACCTGAATTATTGAGGTTAAACTGAATGATTTCACAAAGATCCTCTTCGTCATCCACAATAAGTATTTTATTTTTTTCCATTTTCTTAGTCTTGCATTTGGGTTATATCCTTATTTTACAGGGAGATCTGAACCGTCATCCACTGCGGAGTGTCTTATATCGGTTCCCTGAAGAGAGTAAATTGTCGCTTCGGCGATGTTGGTGGCGTGATCAGCTATCCTTTCGATATTTGTTATGATATTTTTCAGTTCGGCATAACTTAAGAGCATCTCTTTTGTCTTTGCGCTCATTTTGGCTTTGGAGATGCTGTTCTTAAGGAGTTTCTGATTCATCTCGTCGACGATCGCATCATTTTTAATCGTCCATATGGCATAATCCGGATCACTGTTGACGAATGAAAGCAATGATTTTTCAACCATCATTCTCCCGGATAAAAGCATATTCATTATTACTTCTGACATGGCTTTATATTCCTCGGTGTTTCTCAATACATCAATAGTATATGAAATATTCATTACCAGATCGCCGATACGTTCCAGATTAATAATCATTCTGTAAACTGCGACAAGTCTCCTGATATCTGATGCGACGGGTTGATACAGAACTATTGCATTAATAAATTTGTCGCTGACCAGTATTTCGTACTGATCTATATTGTTTTCGTTCTGCTTTATCTTGACTATCAGCTTTTTATTATCATTGTCATTCTCTCCGTTCATGAGTTTTTCAATCAGGCTTAACTGTTCCAGCACCAGGTCAGCCATCTCCTGAAAATTACTCATGATCTCCTGTATCGATTGTTCTTTTTTTGTACTCATATCACATTTTTATTGGCTCTCAGATTATTTACAAGTTAATTATTTTCCATGACATTAAGGTTCTATCCGAATTTTCCGGTAAGGTATCCTTCGGTCCGTGGATCTTTTGGATTTGTAAACATAATATCGGTTTTTCCGAATTCGACAAGTTCACCCAGGTACATAAATATTGAATTGTCACTGATTCTTGCAGCCTGCGACATATTGTGGGTAACAAGAAGTATGGTATAATTCTTTTTAAGATCCACAAGCAGATCTTCTATGCGTGAAGTTGACACCGGGTCGAGAGCTGAGGTCGGTTCATCCAGAAGCAGCACTTCCGGATCGAAGGCAATGGCCCTGGCTATACATAAACGTTGCTGCTGACCTCCCGAAAGGAATGTGCCTTTTTTAAACAGGGAATCTTTCACTTCATCCCAGAGTGTTACATCCTTAAGAGCTTTTTCAACAATGCCGTCCCTCACACTTCTCTTTAGCCTGATCCCATTTAGTTTATAGCCTGCAACAACATTTTCATAAATGTTCATCGTAGGGAAGGGATTTGGTCTTTGGAACACCATTCCTATTTTCCGTCTTAGTTCAATAGTTGACAAGTCGTTTATATTGATGTCATTCAGATAAATTGTTCCCTCCGTGATGATATTTGGATAAAGCTCGTGCATTTTGTTGAATGCTCTCAGCAGAGTGCTTTTTCCACAGCCCGATGGTCCCATTATTGCGGTTATCGCTTTACTTTCGATATCTGCATTTATTACTTTTACCGCATATTTACCGGCCTCGTAGGCAATTGACAGGTCTCTGACTTTTAAGACAGGCTTGCCGGGATGTGTTAATTGATCTGTCATTTTTTTCTTTCAGGCTTTTGTTTGGCAGACAATCTGCGGGATACAAGGTTCAGGGTAAGAACAAATATCATTAGAAACAGAGAAGAGCTCCATACCAGTCTGACCATATTTGGGTCATTATAAAATTCCCATATCAGAAGTGGTACTGCACTTGTTGGTTTTGTTATGTTGTAATTTATTACTGTACTGCCTAATGCAGTCATCATTAGGGGAGCAGTTTCTCCCAGGATACGGGAAAGTGAGAGCAGGATGCCGGTTGAGAGCCCGCTGAAGCCTGTCGGGATGAGAACCCTGAGAATGATTTTATGATAAGGCGCTCCCATGGCAAATGCCGCTTCCTTGATCTCATTTGGAATCATCTTCATAGTCTCTTCAGTAGATCTCACTATCATGGGAAGCATCATTATTGCCAGCGCAACGCTTCCTGCGAGTGCTGAGAATCCATTGGTTATGTGTTTAACAATCCATAAATATGAAATTATCCCAAGGACTATGGATGGAATGCCCTGCATAACCTCTGTCAGGTTCCTGAGAAAATTGGAATAGGGAAGATTTTTATTTTCATAGAGGTAAATTCCAATCATTATTCCGGCAGGTATTGCCATCGCAGATGCAAGCAGTACAATAAGGAAAGTCCCCGTTATTCCGTTCGCAATGCCTCCGGGTATAGTTGCATTGTTGGCGATTGCTGTCATCGCCTGAAGTGAGTCGGGTGATGTTTGAACAAAGAAATTGAAATTGATCTGTCCTATCCCCATGATGATTATTTTGCTAACAATCAGTATTACAGGAATAACTGTAATTGCTGACAGCATAATAATCAGACCCAGGAATATTTTATTCTTTCTGTTCCTTCTCTCAATATTATCCGTTAAATATTGTAAGCTTCCTGCTGTCATGAAACTGTGATCTTATGAAAATTTTCTGATTATGTATTTTCCAATGCTGTTTACTATTCCTGTAATTGCAAGGAGCAGCAGACCAATTGCAATAAGTGAACTGAGCTTCAGCCCCGAGGCTTCCCCGAATTGATTGGCAATGATACTTGCCATTGTGTTTCCGGTTGCAAAGAGACCAGAAGGAATAACATTCGAATTTCCTATGAGCATTGTTACAGCCATTGTCTCGCCGAGAGCTCGTCCGAGAGCGAGAATATAACTGGCTATTATACCTGATTTTGCATTCGGTATTATGATGTTGAAAATGACCTCAAAGCGGGTAGCTCCGAGAGAGTAGGCTGCCTCTTTCAGTTCATCTGGGACCATTGCAATAATCTCATTGCTGAGTGAAGTGGCATACGGGACTATCATAATAGCCAGGATCAGGGCGGAGGTAAATATGCCGAACCCCTGATCGTTAAGGCCCAGTTTGATAATAAAGGGCCTGAGGGTGTAAAATCCCCAGAGGCCATAGACTATTGACGGAACACCTGCAAGGAGATCCACCAGGGTACTCAGGATATTTGACACATTGGTATTCCTGTAGTATTCCGCAACAAAAAGTGAGGTTGAAAATGCAAGCGGAAGACAAATTAACAAAGCAAGCAACGAGGTGATCAATGTTCCTGCTATAAACGGCAGAGCCCCGTATACCTCCTTGCCGGTAGTAGGGTTCCATTCATTTGTAATGATGAATTTTAGCCCGAAGACTTTAAATGCCGGAAGTGATCCCCTGACGAGAGAGAACACAATTCCGGCTGAAATGATCAGTATTAAAAGTGATGCTGAAAAGAGAGCCGTTTTGGTTAATTTGTCGCTATTCATTAAATCAGCAAACTTACTTCATTACCGGTTTTCCGTTATAAGTTACGGTGCGAAGGATATTTTTCGCAACGGCTATTGCTTCAGGTGGAAGGGATGCATAGTTTACACTTTCTGCAATGGCCTGAGCATCAGTACCTACAAGCCAGTTCAGGAAGGTGACCAGCGCTTCTGCCTGTGCAGGTGTACGACCATCGTAATTTTGTTCCTTATACAGGATTATCCATGTAAATCCGCTTATGGGATAAGCTTCAGGGTCAGGTGAGTTTGTTACCATGATCTTGGCGTCTGCCGGGATCTCCCCTTTGGCAGCTGTACTGACAGTTTTGATGTCAGGATTAATGAAATTCCCTGAGCTGTTCTGAACACTGGCATATTGTATCTTCTGTGCAAATGCATATTCAGATCCGATATAGCCAATGGTACCTGTTGTCTGACTAATGGTACCGGCTACTCCGGGATTGCCTTTCGCACCGATCCCTGTTGGCCAGTTGAGAGATTTGCCGGTTCCGATATTGTCGGCCCACTCTTTGCTTACTTTTGTCATGTAATCGCTGAAAATATTTGTTGTTCCGCTGCCATCGGAGCGGTATACAACAGTTATTTTCATATCAGGAAGTTTTATATCCTTGTTTACATCCTTTATTTTTGGATCATCCCATTTTGTAATTGTACCCAAAAAAATATTTTCAAGCAATCCGGGTGTCATTTTTAGTTTCTCCACTCCCGGCAGATTATAGGCTATTACAACTGCTCCCATGCAAGTTGGAATATGCACTATTTCAGCAGGCATTTCAGACAATTCCTTATCTGACAGAAATGCATCCGACGCACCAAAGTCAACGACTTTATCTTTCAGGCTCCTTATTCCTCCGCCAGATCCTATTCCACCGTATGTTACAAGAATGCCTGTGTTTTCAGTATATTTCTTGAATGCCAGGTTATAGAATGGCATTGGAAACGTAGCTCCGGCAGCTGTCATGGACACTTTTTTATCGCTGGAAGAACTTTTCTTACCGCCGCTGTTGCACGATACCGTTATTGCAAGTATCACAGCAAAGATTAACAGATTTTTCATGTTTTTCAATATGTATTGATTAGTTAATTTGATCATTTTTAGAATTTTATTTCAAAATTTAAAACAATTGTCGATGAAAAGGGAAGTGCTGCGTCGTGAGGTGACCATCCCTGGAAATTAGGAGCAATTTTAATCCCGGGTGTTGGAGAATAATCAAAGCCGGTCATAAACAGCTGGCCGTCCCTGTTATTGTTCCAGGGTAATGTTTCACCTGCAACGGCAGTCGATTTCAGGTTATCGTATCTTGCGAAAATGCTGAATTTTTGAGCAACGCCTATTGAACTGTAAAAAGATACTCCCGAGAAATCGTGACCGTTTAGCAGACCATTATTTTTCTGATCGTCATACTCAATCCCGGCTTTGAATGTTTTGTAGGTATAAGCCGCAAAAAGAGCAAGGGTTGTCTGATTGTAATTATGATTCATCATATCATAATAAGCTCTCAGGAAAAAGCCTTTAAAGGGTTTGATGAGTTACTCCCAATGTCGACTTAAAAGTGCTGTCTGCCTGTAGTCTTTTATAGCCCTCACCATTGAGCAGGGAGAGGTCAAGTGATATGAATTTTGCAGGAGAATATTCCACGGAAGCTCCAAGGTCGGCACTGGGACCGAAATTATACGCATCCTGGAAGGATTTGTAGATATAACGGTATCCCCATATTTTCTCCTGCAGACCATATGCAAGGGTAGGGATCATACCAAAACGGACAGTGAGATTATCAGTTTTATATTGAAGGTAAGCATTCTTAATGAAGGCTGTCATCTGTAATTTGCCTGCGCCCGGATCAGCCACGTCAATATTTATTCTCGAGGAGATATTTTTGGTGAAGAAATATTCGTATCCAAGGTAAGCTCTGGTTACATCAAAAGACTTTGAATATGCATCATTTGTGATTGTAGAACTGACATCTGTGAAGATGAGTACAAGAGGCTTGCCGTTGGGGACGAATTCTGCGGTGGTCTGAGCTTTAAGGTTTATTGACTGAAGTGTGATTAAAATGGTCAGGATTGTTGGTAAGGTTTTTTTGATTCCCATAATTGCAAATTTGTTTTATTTCGCAAAATTGTAACAATATTGTTACGAAACTGTTACTTAATTCTTAAGTAATTGTTACAAAACGGGAATGCAAAATTTAAAGAAGAGGCTGATCCTCGAGGATCAGCCTCCGCAGCAAACTAACGTACCACTGTAGAGTGAAGAAAGGTCTGGCTCTGTTAAAGTGGAGGTTAATAATCTGTATTCTGAGGATCAAAATTGCACCATCCTGATGTCCAGTCTGTCTCCCCGAAAGCTCCCCTGTAGTCCACCGGAGTAAAGAATGAATCGGTCAGCCTGCTGTTGGTAAAAGCTGCTCCGCTTAATAGTGGAGATCCGGTCATCGGCAGGAAATTTGGATCTGTCAGGTTGAATGGATCTGTTACCATCGAGCAGATCATTTGTTGCCATAACAGAATTGTTTCTTTCTGCAGCAAGGTACCATGCTTCTGTTCCCTGCAATGAAGTTGCATTTTCTTTGTAGAAAGTACCCATTCCGGACATAACACAATTTTCAATCTGGAGAACATTGGCTTTCTGCCTGTGCTGGTGAATCACCTGAAGAACCATCAATATATAACCCATAAGGCCATCCTGCGATAACAGTATTATAAATAGAAAGACGTGATCCTCTGCGGATCTGCATTGCCATGGCCAAAGAGGGAATTAATAGTCGTGGCAGACGTTACCTTGGGACCAAATACACTACCGTTAACAAAAAGAGCACGATGTATAAGGAGACAGAGTGGATCCGTCTGCATCATTATCAGATTCAAAGCCATTGGATGTTGACTGGTCTGCAATAGCAGGATCGCGAAGGCTTACAAAGAACTGAATTTTACCTGAAAATCCGTTATCAGTGTCCCAGTCGTCGTCCCATCCTCTTAAGCTACCAGGTATTTCATCTGCACCGTACCGCCGAACCATTCGTATGAGTCATCTCCTGAATAGGATACCTGAATATGGTCAATTGTTGTTCCTGCTCCAACTGCATAGAGTGTAAGTCCGTTGATTTCACTGTTAGGTGTTGCTGTAAGTCCGATGCCGGGGAATTCGATTCTGACATACTGCAAAACGCCTGAATTGTCATTAGCGTCAGTACCGCCATATTCTGAACCTATACCACCTTCAGCAATACCAACACCTGCTCCGTCATCATGCTTGTTGGTAGGAGCTTTTCCGCAAAGAACCACCCCACCCCAGTCACCATAGGAACGCTGCCCTTTTGGTTTATCGGATGTGAAAACAATAGGTTTGTCAGCAGTACCTGCAGCCATGATCTTTGCTCCTCTTTCAATCATAAGAGCTGCCTTGGTTCCTGATACACCTTTAATAATCGTGCCTGGCTCAATTGTCAGAGTAGCTCCGCTTCTTACATAAATAAATCCTGAAAGCATATATTTTGCTGCTGCATACCAGGTTGTGTTTTCAGTAATATCACCGGAAACCTGAATTACCTGGCCTGTGGAGGGTAATATAAGAATTTCGCATGTTGCCTTGATTGTAGGATCTGCTCGGATGAAGCGGCAGTTATGGTTGTATTTCCCAGAGCCACTCCGGTTACAACACCATTGACAACTGTTGCGACAGATGCATCTGCACTAGTCCAGATGACTTCTTATTATCCGCATCACTTGGGTTAATGAATGCCTGAAGAGTCACTGTATTTCCAACCTGCACGGTTGCATCGGTTTTATCGAGACTAATTCCGGTAACTGGAACGGGATCCTTTTTACAGGAAATTACAAGGACCAATATCACTATTGCAAGTCCTGCGATTTGTTTTGTTTTGTTAAAAATTTTTTTCATACTGATTTTCTTTTAGTTGTTTTAATTGATTTTGGTTTACGGTCATTATTTTATGTCGTATAACTTCAGAATTTATAAGTGACTCCTAATGTCAGGTACCTGCCCGGTTTATATGATTTGGTGATCTGATCCCTCTTGAAATATTTAAGGCTGTTATCGGCTCCGCCAGTCAGTTCGGACATGTCGACAGTGGTATCGACAGTTTGCTTCATCGTAACTTGTTGATTCAGTATATCCTTTATACCTGCCTTGATATTAAAGTGCTTTGATATCTTCTTGCTGACAGCCAGATCAAGCGCATTTCTCGGCATCTCATAGATGTTTGGAATATCTTCCCATTCGTTGGGTGATGGCCTGTCCAACAGCCACTATCCTTTTACCTATAATATTATAAAGAAGAGTAACCATCAGCCCGTTGTTATCATTGTAATAGAACAGTCCTGCATTTATCATATACGGCGACTGGCCCTGGAGCGACCTGTTGCGCTCCAGACTGCCCGACGGGAACTGTACACGGCTTTTAATAAGCGCAGCATTCATTATGATGGAGAAATTTTCGGCTCCAGAAATGAAACCCAGTGATTTCCTTACATCCGATTCAATTCCGTAACTATAGGCAGACAGTACATTTTCAAAAGAGTACTGTGTAGGACTGTTTCCCATTATAACCATCTCTATCGGATTATGAAAATTCTTATAGAAGACACCGATATTGAATGTCTCGTTGGGTGAGGGGTAATGTTCAAAACGCAAATCGAAATTATGTATATAGGCCTGCTTTATTGCCGGATTACCATAGATACCGGCATTCAGGTCAAAATCCACAAAGTAGAATGGAGCCATCTCTCTGAATTCAGGCCTGTTGACTGATAAGCCATAAGCAGCTCTCAGCATATTTTTTTCATTCAGACTTATTGAGAGATTTGCAGAAGGGAAGAAATTGATCGTGTCACGTATTACGTTTACAGGAATTGTGGTTCCCTGCCTGTAGCTGTCGAGTGTCTGTATGTTCTTCTCCATTCTCAAACCTGTATAGAGGCTTATTTTGGATGTCAAAGGTATCTTGGCGGCGATATAGGCTGAAAACTGTTTATTCGATGCAGTATACGAATCTGAAAGAGAGGTTATCTCCGAGAGTTTGATGCCATCGGTAAGATTTATATTTTCATCCGTAAATATTTGATCTGCAGGAAGCGTTGTTAACCCGAAATCCGACTGGCTGCTTGCTTTTTCGTATCCGAAATTTCTTGAACTAAATTCCCTGTTCTTTTTTTCCAGGTATATTCCGGCTTTGATTTCTGGTTTGAAACCCGAAAATGCCAGTTGCCTGGTAAAGTTTACAGAGCCCGAGAGAACTTTTTCGTTGAGGCTGAACCACATCTGCGATTGTGAAGAGAGGTCAGGGTTATCGTTGAACAGGAGGAAATACCTGGTAGTATCCTGGCTGTCCCTTATGTACCTGTATCTTTTAACATCAGGCTCCTTTTTGTTTGAAAATGAATATCCTGCCACCCAGTCAATTTTTGTTTTTCCGTCATCAAGAGAGTGTTCCCCGGCGAGCTGTCCTGAATATATTGATCTGTCAAGGTACCTTAGTTCGGTTGCCCTTATGTATCTTCCGTCATTGTACCATTCCCTGCCATCTCTCCGGGTTGTACGGTTCATACCTATCTGATTGAAAAGATTGCGGAATTCGATTTTTTGTCCGGAGGCAGGATACCATGCCCAGTTATGAACAATTCCGAGTTTCACCGAATTTGTATACTGATTATCTGAGAACTGGTCGACATACGAAGGTCTGTCATTTTTGAAATCATATATTGAATAGGTATTATTCGATATCTTATCATAGTTATTCGTATTGCTGTATGTAATAGCCGTAATGTTGCCGAACGACTGCGAACCTGCCTGAAACCTTCTGCTGAATCCTAAGGATACCCGTTGATCTGCATACGCTTTTCCGGGAACAGGTGTCCAGGTTTTGTTCATCTCCCTGCCCAGGTCTGTTATCCTGTTCTGGATTTCGGGATTTGTTGCCAATTCATATTCATTCAGGTGAGCAGGCATACCTGAAGGAAGTGACCTGTATCCGTTATCGAATCCAAGCCAGTCGGTAGGGCTCTTCTGGTACTGAAGATCACTGTTGAATGTTGTTCCCTGACTTACTCCGGTACCGTATGAAACAAAAAAGGAATTCTTCTCAGGCAGGTTTGTTGTGGTAATCTTCATGAATCCCCCTGAAAAATCTGCCGGAAGCTCGGGTGCAGGTGATTTTATAATTATCATATTGTCGATCATGGAAGCCGGGATGACATCAAAGGAGAATGCCTTGGCATCGGCTTCAGAACTGGGGGTTGCCGCATTGTTCAGCCAAACGGCGTTATACCTCTGGGATAGTCCGCGTACAACAATGAACCTGTCATCTATTATTGTGGTGCCGGGAAGCCGTCTGATAACCTCGGAAGCATCCCTGTCCTGCGATCTTAGGATCTGTTGTCCTGAAATGCCAATGGAAACAAGTGGGCTCATTCTGGTTGCATTTATAGTCGACACCTCCGTATCGGTTTTTCTGATACCGGTAACCTTGACTTCACTCAGAGCTACTGTGCTCTCAGTTAGATTTATGGAGAGCCCGGTTGATTTGCCTCCTTCAACTTTTATTTCATCTGTAACAAGCGGAGTATAGGAGATATAAGAGGCTTTGAGCCGGTATTTACCGGGTTTTAATTTGGGAATAATGAAATGTCCGTCAATATCCGCTGCGGCGCCTGTGGTCGTGCCTTCAATGGTTATGGTCACACCGGGGAGAACCTCCCCGCTCTTTTTGTCCTTAACAACTCCTTCAATGGAGCCGGTCTGCGCCAGCCCCGCTGATGATAGGGTGAGCATGATCAATATATTTATTGCTCCTTTCTTTAAATTATAGAAATCCATTTTAACATTTTTACCAGGTTTAGTACAATTAGTTTGCTGCTACAAAAATCTTCCGATATTGTTACAGGGGAGTTAAGGAAGGGTTAATAATATTTTACATATTTGTTACAGAATCATATTTGCACTTTTTTTATATTTTGTGTCAACCCAAAGTGTATGCGCCATGCTTAAAAGAATAATTTCAATGATCATTTTTCTGTTCACAGGACTGGTATCCGGAATCCCTCAGACAGTTCTGCACCCTAATATTGCGCTGAAAAGTCATTCTACTCTTGATATCACGAAGGTTGTAATGTCAGAAAAGAAGACAGATATCTACCTTAATATTGAAAACCGGATCACAGGAGGAAATTTCTGTGCCGATAAGAACATATATATGATCTACCCGGACGGTACAAGGGAGCATCTGATATCCTCCAGCGGGATACCTGTTTGCCCTGACACCTATAATTTTAAATCGGTAGGGGAGAAACTTGACTTTGTCCTTACCTTTCCATATCTCAGAGAAGGAGTGGGATCAATCAATCTGATAGAGGATTGCCCTGACAATTGTTTCTCCCTCTATGGGATAGTTCTCAACGACAATCTGAACAGGGAGATCGATCAGGCCTTTTCGCTTGCCGAAAATGATGAGCCGGCAAAGGCACTTGTATCATTTGCAGGAATTGCCGGTGAGAATGGTAACGTAAACCCGGGTGCAGCAGGATTGCTTTATCTGAATATAGTCCAGTTATACAGGACAACAGGAAATTCCGTAAAAGCTGCTGAATGGTACAAAAAGCTGGAATCGTCGGGTCTGCCGGAAACTGCGATCTACGTCAAATACCTCAATTCGCTTGGCATAAGGTACTAGCGTCAGGCGTCAGGCGTCAGGCGTCAGGCGAAAAAAGGGTTATCAGTCTGCTGATTCCCAGTTTGAAGGGGGCAGGGGGATGTAAAAAAAAGCCGCCCTGATCAGGGGCGGCCATAGTACAATCGGGTTATTTAAATCTTATTTTCCTCCGAAGTGGAAATCGAGTCCAATGCCAACCAGCCATGTCATTTTTGTATATGTTTCTGTTACCGGTACAGGTATTGTGCCCAGGTTGTGGCTGTATTCCTTTGTATCGGTGGCATATGTTGTGTATTGTCCGCCAACGTTGAGGTCGATCATCGGAGTAACCCTGTAACCTATACCGGCTCCGAAGGAGTTGGTATTGGTACTGAAACTCAAATCGCTCTGATAGCTGTCATTGACTCCCGTTGTTGTATGAGCCCATCCTGCGCTTACTCTCAGCTTATCAGTGACAGAATATTCTGCGCCAAGCCCGAATTCCAGGAAATTATTGTCGATCATATTGACATTAATACTTTCCATGCCGTCATAATCGACATTCTTATCAAAGTAATAGTTAAAACTTCCTGAAAGCATCAGTTTTTCCATTGGCCTGTAATTAAGTCCGACGGAAAGAGATGCCGGCATGTCAGCAACGGATGTTGAGTCCTGAATAAAAATTCCTCCGGTTTTATTGTCGTGGACAGTGGTTTTGAGATCCATTTTCGTCTTGAACTCATACCTTATCGAATATTGATTTTATCTGACGGAGTGACATTTACAGAAATAATTGGTGTAAAACCGGAGCCTGTCATTTCGGCATCCTTAGCGCTTCAACATTGGTTGCAGCATTCCAGGTATGCGGCTGTTCCGTTGAGTGTAGCCGGGAGGCTTGGAGGAACTCCGGGTATCGGGGAAATAATTGTCGAAATAGTTCTCAGATAGTCACCAGGAGGTTGGGTGCCGCCATAGGCAGCGGGAGCATCGATGGTAACCCCTGAAATAGTTCCTTTATATGTGTTTTTTGCCGTGACATATCTTAAACCAACTGCTGCTGAGATCATATCGGTGAAAGCATATGAAACGTTGGCCTGATATCCCAGGTAAAATGACTTACCTTCGAGAAAAATGCTCGAATTATACCCAATTATATTTCTGAATCCCGGATCTGATCCTGTCAGAGCAACAGCTGCCTGGTCAATTGTGCCAAGCTGGGACTGAAGCCCGGGAACGATAAGTCAGCGGATATTTGCGACATTCATTTCGAATGAGGGAAGTCCATCATTAAATTTAGCTCCGCCACCACCGCCGATAACATTGAATCCGCCTGAAGAGGCAAATTTACCTTTCTTGTATGCCACATAAACGCCCGGATATAAGGGAGCGCTTACATCCCCGATATATTCTCTTGGCTTGGTTCCCGAGAGATAATTGTAGTTGTTGGTTATGGTCTGGGTCTGGAAGATAGTCTGGTTGTTCAATGAAAGATGCAAGCCATCCGCAAGTTTGGTCAAACCGGCAGGATTGAAATATACCGCATCAATGTCAGTTGAGGCATTTCGGTTCTGCATACGAGTGAACATGGCACTCCCGTTGTTGTTGGTTACCAGTCCTCCCGCAAGCAGGCTGCCTGAAATAAAAACTGTCACAAAAAAAGTTAGTAATTTTCTCATAGGTTATGGTTTAAGATTAGGGTAATGCAGAAACAGGTACAAAGTACGAAATCCCTGCGGTTACGTTTAATAGTTTGGTTGAAATGTCTGGTCGGTTCAAGCTGTAATCATAAAAATCCAATCAAATGTAGAAAAATATTTCTTTACTGCAATAGATAGGAAATTTGTTCTCGGCAGTCAGGGGTTTATATTGGGTTTTTGGGAGTGATCGAATTGGACATTGTCAGTTTTCAGGATTATGACATGGGTTTATGGCTTCAGGCGTCAGGCGTCAGGCATCAGGCATCATAAAGTAGGGAGTTATATTTTGCATGCTATTATTTTGTAAATTTAGGATTGACGACTCATGTGGAATTGTGTCGTATTATTCTAGTTATTCATTTAAATCGCTGCAAAATAGGAAATTTTAAAAAACTTCTGGTATGGCTAAAAGCCAGGGATCTTGCTGTCAGAGTCTATAAGTTGACAAATTCTGGACCTTTCGTGAAGGATTTTGGACTTAAAGATCAAATAAGACGCTCCGCAGTTTCTATTCCGTCCAACATTGCCGAAGGAGACAACCTGGATACGGACAAACAGAGTATCAGACATTTTTACATAGCAAGGGGATCAGCCGCTGAATTAAGAACTCAACTTATTATTTCGGTGGGAATAGGTTATATTGATTCAAAAGAACTTGAGGAAATTGAAAAGTCGTGCGATGAAATCAGCGCAATGCTGGCCGCTTTAATAAAACATAGGTCAAACTAACTACAGGATTCAGGTGTCAGGGGTTCAGGCTTGTGGTTTTTGCCTGACGCCTGATGCCCGACGCCTGATGCCTTCTTCTATTCTCCTTTAAAAAGTTTAAAGTCTTCCATCAGCCCGTAATCCATCATCGAATAATCCTTCCCGGCAGGGTAGCTTGTCACACCCCGCCATGAACCGGGAGTGACAAACCCTGGTGTCGGCGCACTGTGATGAGGGCCAAGAAGATTCCGCAGACTGCCGATGACATTTACCTCTATTTTATTGATCCCTGGTTTGATCAGTCCGGAAATATCCGAGGTATAAGGCGGAAATGCTATAACAGTTGCAGGCTGATCATTAACAGTCACTTCGGCCACAGTGCCATTCCATTGTCCGAGCCTTACTTCATATTTACCTTCGGGATTATCAATATTAAAATCCCTGCTATAGGCTACCCCCCATGAATAAAAGGGCATTCCCTGGTCTTTCCAGCTTCCGGACCTGTATGCCCGGACAGGCGCCTCTATTACAAAGCCTTTTTCAGCAGGAATGACAGAGAAGTCACCAAGTACATATACAGGTGCGATTTCCGCATGTATCTTCATAGGGGAGGTTTTAACAGTTATTGTATTATCCCCGGGATTCACCAAATCTCCAATGCTGAAAACCCCGAGCGACCTGTCGAGCCACCATTTTCCTTCCTCTGCTTTTACCTCTTTGCCGTTGACCGATACGGTCCATACGGACGGTCGTTCCACTACGGCTTTCATTCCTTCAAATCCAAATTTTCCCTTCACAGTAAAATGATAGGTTGCAGTAAAGCCTGTACCGATACCGAATGTATCCCTGTCCACGATATTTGTCCTGAACTGTACAGAGGTATTCCAAGGATCCCCGTTATGGAATCCGTAGTATTTAAATACTTTTTCGGCTGCATCATAATTATTGA
Source organism: uncultured Bacteroidales bacterium (assembly GCA_963789465.1). Lineage (GTDB taxonomy): Bacteria > Bacteroidota > Bacteroidia > Bacteroidales > VadinHA17 > LD21. The sequence continues at coordinate 35,892 of CAWBLL010000003.1, read as the reverse complement.
GATCCATGGTTATTTCATTATTCAGTTCCAGGTCACAGAAATCGATCATCAGCACATTGTCTTTTTTTCTTGTAACAGTTACCGGTGCTGTTGACTGCACCGGGCTCATATTACCGGCTTTGGCGGGCACCGGCAAATCCTCATTCCCGGTTTTAGGGACAAAAACAAGAAGGCTTCCGGCAGGCGGGAGGGTGAATGAACTGCTTACCACATCGCCCGACTGGCTGTTAGGGTAGCCGTATTTCTCGCCGCTCAGAGTGTTCATTTCTATGACATCTGCACCAGCCGTTTTGAATGTCCCGGTAAGGGGTGATTCGAGGGATGAGTTAACCAGGAAAAGCAGCTGCCCGTCATCAAGGATCCTGCGCTGGTGGTAAAGGGTGCCGCCTGTAACATTGTTAAAAGCAATTTCCGGAGAGCTGAATAATTTTGAAATGAGATCATCTGTCAGATAAACCGGTTTAACTATCTTGTCAGAATTGCTGATGAAAAACTTCTCCAGCTCCTCGCTGTGGGAACCATCAACAAGATCAGGCTCCGAGAAGGCAATCAGCTTACCCCCTGATGAAACAAATTTCTGCAGCAGCACAAAGGTGGTTTTATCCAGGTTCTCGGTCATTGGAGGGATTACAACTTTTGAGTATTCTGCCTGACCGACAATGATTTTCCCCTTAGAAACGCTGCCAAGGTTCTTTATGATATTTTCCGACCCCAGGTCATATTCAACCTGGCTTTTCTCAAGCTTTGTGACAAATGCCTGGAATGCCTGTCCTATTTCAGCAGTTTCCTGGCCCGGGTTTACGTATGAATCATAAAGCCAGCATGAGGTAGTGGGTTCCAGCACCATGATATTGTTAACTTGTTTCCCTGATGATAGCGCAAGTGACAGCCTGGCAAAATGATCATTTATATATTTGTAGTCGTTCCACCAGGGTTCATGATAGTCGAAGGTGGGAGGGTAGTCATATTTTCTGGCACCGGCTAGGGTGAAATATGTGAGATGCTGATTCATGAGGTTCACGCCGAGAGCATATTCCCAGTCGCCGTTACGTTTCATGCTGGTAAAGGTGAGGTCCCAGCCGGAACCCCCGTATGTCTCACTGAGTTTTCTCTGTCTGCCTGTCTGATTGGCAGCGCTCGCCAGTTCCTTAACCGATCTGACATTACCGAACTGTGCATGCGAGGAAGAGTCGTTGAACTGGTTGAAAAGCATGTCGATGCCTGGTACCTGATGCCAGGCGTACATTGCCATGTTGTCACCTCCGGGTTCCATATTGGGCCATTCATGTTCCCAGTAATGACCGGTGAATATCATATTATGCTCCTTGCTCCATACATGCCATGGCATCGACCATCTCTCGATGAACATGCGGAGCAGTGTCTGGGTATAGTTATGACGTACCTTTTTCCAGTCTCCCGTCTCCTCATAAAGTGACGGAAGCTGAGTCCTGAGGTCATAATTCCATTGCTTCATGAATACATCGAACAGGTCTGGTGTCCAGCGGATCCCACCCGGAGATTCTATTTGCGGTTCATCAGAGAAAGTTCCGGGTATAGTCTTCCCGAATTCCGACCCCAGGACCTTTGTATAGCCTGTCATTGTTCTCTCGATGAATTTGTGTGTTACCCCGGGATAGAGAAGATCAACATAAGAAAAGCCGCCATACCAGTCGGATTTTTGGTCGAAGGTCTTCGAAAAGAGGAAATATTTCCCTTTACGACCTTTCTCGGATTCCATTGATGAGGTAATATCCCTGTACTTTCCATCTTCCTCCTTCAGGCACAGGTAATACTTATCAGAGGTATCGGGCAGTATCTCTGTCCGGGTCATCTCCAGCCCCTGGCCCTGGTTATAGGACTCAGGCATTTCATCGGGTACATGTCCGCCGGCAAAACCACTCGGGTAGGAGTTCTCATCATAGATCCAGACATTCATTCCCATTTCCTTGCCCTTATCGACAGCATGCTTGTACAGATCGAACCAGTTGTCGGAAAGGTATTCCGTGATCAGGCCCGGACGGGGATGAATAATAACCTGTGAGGAACCGGCATTTTTGAACCCTTCCATGAATTTGTCAATCTCGTCCATCGTAATATCAGCATTCCACACAAAAAAAGGAGCTGTGGTATATTCTGCAGGGGGCTGGCTGAACTGGGAGGAGAGGGTGGCAAAATCAGGCACTTTCACCTCGTTTATCTTTTCGGTTTTGCAAAAATTAAGTGCAGATGCGGTTATTAAAAAGGCCGTGATGGCAATTAACCTTTTAATCCGGGATGTTTTCATGATATAATGGTTTTAGAAACTGAAAACTAATTCAAATCTCAGAGGTTTCCAAGCGTCTGGAAAAAAATATCTCTGCTGCCCTTTGTGTGATCTGTGGACCCTGTATAATAGTGAAGAACTGTCACAGAGCATCACAGAGGGGCACAGGGAGTCAGAATCCTTCAGTTTCGAAGTCGGTGGAATCAACCCATCCTGCGCTTGTTGTTGTCAGCTCTCCCTTCATGAAACGTGAATAGAAGTTTCGGACAGACTCATCTGCATATGGATATTTGTCGAATACATCACCTTTATTATACGCCCTGGGATCATCCTGATTAAGGAGATCCAGATAGAGCTGGTCGTGAAGTTTCCGCTTCAGTGCATTAAATGCTGCGTTCCCGGACAGATTATTGAGACACTCAGGGTCATCAGACAGATTATAAAGTTCTTCATCGCCTCTTTTCCCGAAAGAAAGCTTCCAGTAATCAACAGAGATTCCGGCCCGCCGCATATAAAGTATCAGCGATTTGGTCGGGCTGCCATCACAATCGAGGTATCCGGTTTCGGGATTTCCCGAGGGCCATCTTTCAGGCTTATAGTTTGACAGATACAGGTAACCATCCCTGATAATTCCCCTGACAGGATACCCGACATCATCAGGTCTGCCGACATCATTCCTCTCCCGTCCAATAAGAGTATAGTTCCGATTTTTGTCCAGGTAGCCTTGTCTTCTGCTTTTGAATATATCGGCAAAACTGTTGCCCCCGAACTGCTTCATCCCTGACTCAGGGCCATTAACGCCGGCCACTTCCATCAGTGTGGGAGCAAAGTCGGCAAAGCTTATAAAGTCGAAAATCGCTCGCCCTGGATTCTTTATTCCCTTCCCCCACATGATTGCCAGTGGAATATGGTTTGAATATTCGTAAGCCTGTCCCTTGACACGCGGGAAAGGCATTCCGTTATCTGCAGTAACGATGACAATTGTATTTTCCAGTTCGCCCTTTTTCTCAAGCATGTCAAGCATCCTGACAAGGTGATTGTCGAAATGCTCTATCTCAAAAGCATAATCGAGCATATCATTCCTGACTCTTGGATTATCGGGCCAGAAGCCAGGTAGAGTACCGATTTCCTCCGGTTTCTTTCCTCCTTTTTTTACACCGGAACCATACTCATATTTTCGGTGTGGTTCTCTAGATCCGTACCAGAAGCAGAAGGGCTTGTTGCCTTTCCTGGAATCCAGAAAATCTGCGAAGTTGGCTGCATAGTCATTATCGGATATTCCATCCGTAGGCGGATCAAGTGTTTTCGAGTCGAAAGCCATGCCTGTCATATGACGCGGCTTGCCAGTGCTGTCGTTAGCCACACCGGGGGCCCAACCCTTGGCGGTATAGCCGGTATAATAGCCATTTTCCCCGAGCGCTTCCATGAAAGATTTGAATTCCGGAGGGAAATAGGGTACGTGGTCACAGGCCGCTTCAAGCTGCCAGCTGTATCTGCCGGTGAGAAAGCAGGCTCTGGAAGGTGATGACTTTGCATTCGGTGTATAAGCATTGTTGAACAGGATCCCGTTGGAAGCCACCCTGTCAAATCCGGGAGTTTTGACCCAGCCGGTTCCATATGCACCCATATGGGGAAAGGAGATGTCGTCTCCCATGGCTATCAGGATATTAGGGCGCTTACCTTCGCCGGCTCCCTTTTCTGTCCGGCCGCAATCAGATACGATCCATGGTGAGATCAGGATCAGGGCTTTAAAATAAACTGGTTTCATGCTATTATCAATTATATGTTCAAAGCATTGAATATTATAATTTTAAATATAAATAAAATTTTTGAACCGTATATTTTGAAGTTCTTATATTTATTTGATTAGCAAAACAAATAAATGACGAAATATTAAACACGGAGTAACAGGGAGTTCACACGTAACACAGCATTATTGTAACCTAATTGTTTAACTCCGTGTTTTACTCCGTGTGAACTCCGGGAAACCCTTGCTGGCGCCAATTTGTAATCGGTGCCATATATCAATATCACATATTACAAATCCGCACTAGCGGAGTGCAGACTCCTGGCAAATCAAAAACAGTGTTACTCCGTGCAAAACTCCGTGCAACCCCGTGGTTTAAAAGAAGATCTTTCCCTAAAAGTTCCCTGAAAGCCGGATAGAGTAATTTCTCTGAGGCTGGATATCGCCGGGACGCCCCATATATTCAGTGTTTGTGATGTTCTTAACAGCCAGGGAGAGGGTCAGTGCCTTACTGATTTTGTATCCCGTGTTTCCATCCATTGTGAGGTATCCTGTATTATGCGTCTGCCAGTAGGCATAAAATCCCGGGAGGATCTGTTCCCTGGTCAGCGGATCCAGGAAAACATCGTCGATCTTCAGGATTTTTGATTTTACAAAAAAGTTAAAACCCAGATCAAACCTTCTGTATGTAGCATTCAGCCCCAGCACTGCAGAATGTTTTCTCCTGTATTTCAGATAGACATCGGTATTCTTATGTGTCGTCTGGTTGAATTCCACCGGATATATATAGGTATATCCTCCTGTAACGCTCGTATTGAAGTTCCCGGTCTTCCTTGTGAGGCTGAATTCGATCTCGGAACCGTAAACCCTTGAATATTCAACATTTGTTGCAAGAAAGCCATAATCGTATATCCCGGTTACAGGATCGGGATAGTATCCGAAGAGATACTCGATCATATCTTTATTCTCGGACATGAAAACAGACAGGTCGGCCTGTCCTTTTATCTTTCCCATCGATATTCCCTGTTTTATGCCCGTTTCCGCGCTCCATCCGGATTCAGGATTTACATACGGATTGGGGAATATTTTTACGGATCCAAGAGTTGTCGACGCGAACTTTTCAGCTATTGAAGGATACCTGTAACCCTGTCCGAAGGATGCCCTCAGGAATGTATATCCTGCTGCCTGCCAGTTTATGCCGGTCCTGAAAATAGGGACAAGCCTGTCCCTGATGTCATCGACGGAATTCTGTTCCACCCTTACGCCTGCCACCACCTGGAGTTTCGGTACAGGATGGAGCTCAAGCTGGGTGAAGCCAGCAATATTCAGTTCAGTATGGTCCCCGTAAAAATGTGATATCACTTTGCTGTAAGTGTTTGTTAATCCACCGGTAATAATCAGGTACCGGAATGCCCGGTAGGTCATCTGGTAATCAGTATAGAAAGAGTAAGCGTCGGAATTATTCTCTTTCCTCACAGGGAATCTGTTGTCTGCTAACTGGAATCTGGTACGCAGCTCATGTGTGAATTTTCCGGAATTATTATAGATAATGTAAGGATCTATTGCCAGGTAGGTCCCGTGGAGCAATGAAACTGTGGAAGTATCCTGCCTGAGAGCCCCGTATGTGCCATCTTCCCAGAGGACAAAATCTGTCTTTACTGTATAGCCGGAATTAATGTTCAACCCATATATGAGTCCGTTCACCTTGCCGTTATGATGTTTCAACCTCAGGCCCAGCCTGCCCAGTGATTGGTCATTATATTTCCTGTAACCATTGTCCCTCAGAAGGTTTATGCCTATTCCTATATCTGTTTTACCATATTTCTGAAGATGGGAAAATGCAATGGATGAGAAAATCCTCGGTGTGTCCCACCATTTCCAGTTCGGGTTGCGTGGATTGCCGAAAATCCCGGTCTCAGCATAGAACTGTGTATTGGGGATATTCGTGGCATCGGCGGTACGGAAGTTAATGATTCCGTTCAGGGCAGACGAGCCGTAGAGCACCGACGAAGCGCCCTTGATGATCTCGACCTGCGAAATGTTTTCAAGCGGCAGGAACTGCCATTTGATATTACCTGCGTCGGGAGATATCATTGGAAGGCCGTCAATAAGCGCCAGAACCCTGCTTCCGGCTCCATAGCTGAATCCGCTGCCCCCTCGTATTGAGGCCTGTCCATCCATCACCTCAATGCCGGATGTTCTGTTTACCAGTTCCTCCGGATCGGTGATATGTGTCTTCAGAAAATCAGTGGATTTCAGCACGTCCATTGAGACAGTCAGTTCTGCGACCTTTTGTTCCGTTCTGTTCGCGCTTACCACGATTTGCCCTATCTCACGCAGATCCATGTTGAGTCCTATGTTCAGTACCAGGGTATCACTGCGGGAGAGTTGAACAGTACGGGTAACGGATTTATAACTTATAAACCTGAAGGTGATCTCTGCTTTTCCTGTATCAGTTTCAATTTCATACCTGCCATCGGCATCGGTTGTTGTAACAAGGCTATTGCCATATACGACATATACTCCATTAAGGGGCTCATGTGTATTATTATCGGATACTTTTCCCTTTACAACACATTGAGAGCAGATTATACTGAAGGTTGAATTCAGCAACAGTATGAGAGTAACAAACAGAAAGCGCATTATTTAGCATTAAACGTCATTCGGATTGTAACTGCGCCGGTGGGTGGAATCAGCAGGCTTGTGTTGATTTTCAGGTATATGTCGTCCAGTTGATCTATTATGGCAGTTATGGGTATGGGTAGCGAGTCGGTGGTAATGACCAGCTGGGTTTCTTCAAAGGCAAATCTCCAGGTACCGGTATATTTGCCAAAATATCCGGTATAGTCAGTATTGAATTTGGCATCCCCCTTGAAGTTCTCGAGAAGTCCTCCTGGTCCGCTGGCATCGGTGCCATTGACCAGAAGGCTGTCGCTTGCCCATACCGGCCCGGTGAGAAGGTTGAATTTCTCCGAATGTGAGTTTTTACTGCAGGCGAACATTACGGTCAGGGTGCAGGTTACAAGAAACAGGGCCAGGTTTTTCATCTTTGTCAGTATAAAGGTTAATTACGGAATCAGACAATATAACAATCCGTGACTGCAACAGTTCAGAAGCCCGGATGATCATCAAAGTTAAGTAAATCCTCTCAGATGTGGTATAACCACTGAGTCGTACGTAGTTATTATTGAGTCACATTGAACTGAACTGAGTTTATACTCCGTGTATTGCTCCGTGCAACCCCGTGTTACCCAGTGGTTAATTTTTTTACAACTGACCACTGCCCTTCCCCGTACATAATGCAGCTCTAGAATATTTCCCTGATCTTAATATTTTGAAACCATACAACATTCCCATGATCCTGAAGCAATATCCTGCCCTCGGCGTTTTCGCCAAAGCCCGGAATATCCTTGAATTTACTTGTGGCGACAAGATCTTTCCATGCCTTGTTGCCTCTTTCATATTCAACTGTCAGGGCGCCGTTGAGCCAGTGTTCTACATGGTTTCCTTTTACAATTATCCTGGCATTGTTCCATTTGTCAGCCCCATTATCTGTCTTGGGCATTGGAGCGATAAGGTCGTACAGTCCTGCAAGGGTACGGTTACCGTTGATCCCCTCCCTGGCATCGGGATGCAGCTTGTCGTCGAGGATCTGGTATTCGCAGCCGATGGAGGAATACTTGCCATTGTCCCTTTCGGTATCGACGAAATATTTGATGCCGCTGTTGGCGCCGGGTGTATATTTGAAATCGACAGAGAGTTCAAAGTTTATGAATTTTCTGGTTGTTACAATATCACCTCCGCCGTTTTTTGCCTTGGTGGCAGGATTAGTCATCAGTACACCATTTTTTATATCCCATCCTGTTGAAGGGAACTTTTTTGTCTTTGCATTCATCCATCCTTTGGATGTTTTGCCGTCGAAGAGCAGCTTCCAGCCATCCTGGATCTCATGACGGGAAAGGGTATTGTCTGTTTGTCCGTATGCTGTGGGAATTGCACAGACCAGCATTGCCAGAAAAAGATATAAGCGACTCATATTGTGTGGTTTTAAATTTATGCTGTTTAAGTTTCCCGAATTTAAAGATACACTTTAATGCTTTAAACCGGATAGCATATAATAATTAATTTATTCGGTTATATTATATATTTAGCTTAACTACTTGTAGTACTGATTTAACCACGGAGTTATCACGGGGTTGACACGGAGTTACGCGGCTTTTATCACAGGGTTGGCACGGAGTCGCATAGTTCTGACCATTTCTCCTGAATTTTAACCCCTATTCAGGGGGGCAGGGGTCAAAAATCAAGCGTAGTTGGGCAAAAATCCAAGGTAAGTGGAGGCAAGCAGAAAGGTGATCATGGGTAATAATGGTTAACGGGGAATCATGCAGACTCTGCTACCTCAACAGGCCTTGTGTCTGGCAATGCGAAGGGTGGCATATCTGAGCAATAAATAGCTCTTCTCAGAAGGGCTGATTTGCAAAAAATTACCTGTAAATGCAAAATTATGATAAAATTTAATCGCCTCAAAATACCCGTTTGTTTAACGAATTCCTCAATACGTCAAAATTAGAGTACATATGCATTGAACTTAGGCTTATTTATGTTTAAATTTACTTCAGAATAAATGTCACAGGTCTTTAAATTTTATTGTGCTATGCCTGTAATTTTCTGTACAGGTTTTGGGGAAGTAGCAAAAGACCGGTGTTTAGGTTTCGTAGAACATTCGCTGCCCAAACAGCGGGGCAACATTGGAGAAAAAGTTGAGATTCAACGTCTTTAGAAATAAAGGCGAATGAGGTGTCTTGTTCTGCAACCAGGGTTTTAATGCTTATTCCGGGTTTATTTTGGGAGCTAAAAAATGGTACTCAACTGCAAATTCCGGAAACCGGCAAAAATGAACTCAAATGATCACCAGATGGTGTGATGCGGCCCTTTCAGCGATGGGACTGACGGGGCGAGAGCCTGCCCCGGAGGGAGAAAAATCAGGAAAAATCATACAAAACATAATTTACATAACTCAATTATTAATTTATCCCAAACTAATATTAAAATGCATTTCATTAAATCTTCTATTTTCACAACGGCTTCACTTGTCATCCTTATGGCGACTTCCTGCATTACTTCGGAAAAGCTGACCTACCTTCAGCATGAAGGAGCGACAGCGGATACCATAAATGCATTTCAACCTGAGGAGTATAGGGTTCAGCCTTTTGATAACCTTTATATAAAGGTAGCTACGCCGGATCCACAGTGGTCCCAGATGTTCAATACCACCGATCCTACAACCGGGGTCAGCAATATTTCTGAGCAGAGTGCAGATATTATAAGTTATTCTGTTGACAACGAGGGGTATATAGCACTTCCGTTCGCAGGCAAATTCAAGGTTGCAGGAAATAACCTTAATATGATCAAGGCACAGCTCGAGACTACTCTGAAAGCATATGTTACAGATGCCTCTGTGACAGTAAAAATGGTAAACAACTATGTCAGTATTATAGGTGAAGTTAAGACACCGGGAAAGTATCAGATATATAAGGACCGGATGAACATTTTTCAGGCTTTGGCTATGGCAGGCGATCTGGATGATTTCAGCGACAGACAAAAAGTACAGATAATCAGACCGGTCGGAAATGAGAATGTTATAAGGGAATTTTCCCTGCTGGACAGAAGCATCCTCGCTTCAGAGTTTTACTATGTTCAGCCCAACGACATCATTTATGCCGAACCGCTTAAAGGCAGGTTTTTTCAGATGAATACCTTTCCCTATGCGGTGGTCCTCAGTGCATTGACAACATTTATACTGCTTCTGAACGTTTTAAAATAATAACTGACATTAATATAGTGAGTCATAGCAGGTATAATTAATTAAACCCTTAAACATGGATGATATAACAAATTTTAACCCACAGGCACGAGGCAGATTTTCAACAAATTCAGAGTTGTTAAAGATGAAAAAAGTCTTATCGAGGATCATGTCTCACAGATACTTTTTTGCCACCGCTTTTATTTCATCATTGATTCTTGCATGGCTGTACAATACCTATACAATACCTGTATATAAGGTATCGGCAACGATCATGATCGAACAGGAGAAGAGCACAATATCTCCGGGCAATGACCAGTTGCTCGAAGGATTCGGCTTGTTGCCGGGGATGAAAAACATTGACAACCAGCTTATGGTATTGTCATCAAGGACGCTGGTAAGTAATACTCTCGATGAATTACCGCTTGATCTGGAGTTTTATTATCGGGGTCTGGTCAACAAAAAGTCTCTTTATCCTGTTCATCCGGTCAAAATAATGTGTGAAAATGGAAGTGAGCTGCCGGAAGATGTCATATTTACACTAAAATATCTGGATGCTGATAGTTTCATGATAGACGCAGAATCAAAGGGCTTTTTTGAAATTCACAAAAAGGTTTCATATGGTCAGACGATCGAATATCCAGGAGGCAGTTTTCATCTCGAACCGGAATATCCCGGTTGGTCACCTGAGAATAAGAACAGGAAACTTTATTTTACACTTCACAGCCGGAGAAGTCTGATAGAGAGCTATATCAAAAGGTTAAAAGTTGATCGTGCCTCAAAACAGGGATCGATAGTAAAGCTCAGTCTTGAAGGAACCAATAAAGCTGAGGACCTGGCTTTTCTAAGCAAATTATCCGAAATATTTCTTAACATCTCGCTCGACAGGAAGAATAATGAGGCAATCAGGACCATTCAATTCATCGATGATCAGCTTGCCGGAATATCTGATTCCCTGTCAATAACCGAAAACAAGCTGCAACAGTTCAGGTCCCGTAATAAGGTGATGAACCTTTCAGCCCAGGGTCAGGTTATCATTAACCAGGCCATGAGTCTGGAGAATGAAAAGGCCAGACTCGGGATAGAAGCCGGTTATTATGATTACCTGAAAGGATATCTTGAAAAAGATGAGGCCGGTGAGGTTCCCATTGCTCCTGCCACCATGGGGATTTCTGATCCCGGACTTACCAAGCTTGTTGCTGATCTCGCAGAGCAGCAGTCCAGGTTATACAGCAAGGGTATGGGAGATAAGAACCCACTTCAGAACCAGTATGCACAAAAGGTCCATGCAACGAAGGAGGCCCTCATGGAGACACTGAAAGGATTGAGCAGCGCCAATTCTCTTGCCATAAAGGAAAACCAGGAACAGATGAAAACCACCAATGATAAGGCTACTGTTTTGCCGAGGACAGAACGCCAGCTTTTGGGTATAGAAAGAAAATATAAACTGAATGACGAGCTATATACATTCCTTCTTGAAAAGAGGGCAGTGGCACAAATGCAGAAAGCATCCAATGTTGCTGACAATGAGATAATTGATTATCCTGAATATGATAATAAACCTGTTAAGCCCAAGAAAGCTTTCATTTACCTGTTTGCACTGATGACAGGCATTGGTTTCCCATTCATGGGGATATTTTTGCGTGACATTTTCAATCTCAGGATCGTGGACGCGGAGGAGATATCCGAACTGACCAGTGTTCCTATCCTTGGTCAGATACCAAGATCCGTACAAAAGAAATACCTTATGGTACTCGAAGAACCTGATTCTCCTGTTGCCGAAGCATTTCGCCTTTTGAGGTCAAGGATGATGTTCCTGACAAAGGACAGCAGGAATCCTGTCATCCTGATAACCTCTTCCATGCCGGAGGAGGGAAAAACCTTCACTTCCATTAACCTGGCATCAGCATACAGCTTGCTGGGTATGAAGACTATTCTCATCGGATTCGATCTTCGGCGGCCAAAGATCTATTCGGATTTTTCCATGGATAATGAACATGGCGTATCGACATGGCTTATTGGCAACGACAACCTTGAGGATATTATTAAGAAGACAGCTTACGAGAACCTGGACATCATTACAGCCGGACCCATACCTCCCAATCCTGCTGAACTTACCTCTCTGGATAAAACGAATGATCTTTTTAAGCTGCTTAAGAAAAGTTACGACTGTATAGTAGTAGATTCCTCTCCCATAGGTACTGTTTCCGATACATACCATCTTATTGAACTTGCCGATACCTGCATTCTGGTTGCCAGACAAAAGGTAACCTATAAGGATCATTTTACAGCCACTGTGAACGACCTGAAAATAAGCGGTAAAAAAAGTATCAGTGTAGTTCTGAATGGCGTGTCCATGAATTCAAATCATTACGGTTACGGGGAGGTTCACAAGTACAGCTATAAAGGGAAAGATGCAAACAACTCCGGGACAAAGGGCTTAAAAATGCCTCTTCATTTACTGAAGGTGAAAAAGGAAAAGGTAAACAGTCCGTCATAATATTGAAGCTGAGAAAATTTTTAAGCCTGTTTAAAACGAACTAAATTCCTGAATAAATTATGAATGCTGAAACATTTGCAGAGTGGATAAGAAGACAGGGCCATAAAATCTACCGTACAAAGAGCAGTTACTGGTATGATGCAGGTCCTCATGTTCTCCAGGCTTTTCCGTACCACTGGATAATTTCACCTGATGAAAGCGAGATAAAAGAGCTTATGCTGAAAAACAGAATTATTGCCTTACGCTATTCCGCTCCTGTCGATTTCAGGGAAGGCAAACTGAGTTATCACATAGTCCGGACCGGGAACTACACTCTGGAGTCGTTGAAACAGAAGGCCCGCAATGGTGTGAAGAGGGGACTGGAACATTTTAAGATTGAGGAGATCTCTTTTGAACGTCTTGCAGGAGAGGGATGGCTGCTTCAGGAGGATACCCTTCTGCGACAGAACCGGACCAGAAGCATGACAAGGATACAATGGGAAAGTCTGTGCCTGTCTGCAAAGGATCTGCCCGGATTTCATGCTTTTGCAGCACTGTCGGAAGGAGAGCTTGCCGGGGCTGTTATAATCAGTCTTATTGATGGTATCTATTCTGTACCATATGCAATGAGCCACAGCCGTTTCCTGCGCGACCATGTCAACAGCGCTCTGTTCTTTTCCGTGTGCGTTGAATTATTACAGAGGGAGGAGGCGGAAGAAATATTCTTTACGGTCCAGTCGCTGGATGCCCCCATGGATGTTGATGAATTCAAGCTGCGGATGGGATTGGAACCCAGGCCTGTTCGCCAGATAGTGGCTTTTCATCCCTATGTGAGACCTTTCATCACCCCGGCAGTTTATTCCATTAACCGGAAATTATTCGATCGCTTCCCTGCAAGTCCGCTGCTTGCCAAATCTGAAGGAATGCTTCGTTTTCATCTGGAAGGCAGACGTCCTTTCACGGAACAGTCATACCCGGAATTCCTCAAAGAATGGGCAGAACCGGCACAAGGCAGTATTCAGGCTGTATAGAAGTCCGGCGCTGTTTATTGTAAGCCTGATCTTCAAAGTTCCGCCTGAACTGCATAAATCCGCATTAACAATTAAATTCATAAAGTTTCCAAACTCGAACTAATTCAAACCAATATGAACAAAAAGAACAAAAATGTCGCTGTAATGGATTTTGATGGTTGTCAGCTGCCATGTGTTCCTAAATTTTCAGTTGCTTCCGCCGATACTTCACACGATTCTTTAATAATCTCAATTAAAAGATCAGTGAGATCGCCCTGGCTTCTGTACTATAAGAGCTGGCTGAAGAAGTTTTACTATTCCTTTGCCCACATAGGAGGACCGACCACTGCAGAGAAGGCGGCAAAGACATTCGCCCCTGCACCAGCCTTTGTGAACGGAGACAGAGTGAGGGTAAGATCACGTGAGGAAATTCTCACTACGCTTGATCCCTTTGGCGGACTGAAGGGCTGTACATTCTTTCATGAAATGTTCGAGTATTGCGGTACCGAGCAAAGGATCTTCAAAGTGATGAAGAATTTCATGGATGAGCGTGATTACAAGTATAAAAAAACCCGTGGCATAATTCTGCTTGAGAACAATTATTGCTCAGGAAAATCGGCATTCGGAAATTGCGACCGTTGTTGTTTCCTCTTCTGGAGGGAAGAGTGGCTCGAAAAGATTGTTTAAACTGTAAAACCCCTGTCTTTGGTGACACATTTATTGATGAAATTCGAAGGCTCCGATATCAGGGAGTCCGGAGACTTTTTCTCCGCTATAATCAGTTCCCGGATCCATGGGATCGCCGGTATTGATTGCAGGGGATTCTATCCGGATTTCAAAATCAAGATCCTGCAGGTATTTACCTGTAAAATTTTTAAATTCAGGATTTGTGTTACGGATTCCGCTGATGTCGTATCCCAGCTTGGTCCAGCCTGAAAATGTCAGAGACTTGTCACAATAAAATGGATAGATATTCATGCAATTCCAGTACAGATTGTGATCAATATCCAATTTGCCCGATACAGAACCCGGCGTAAGAATGTATTTACCCCGGAATGAATGTGAGTCAAAGCCGATAATATTGTTTTTGATGACCAGGGCACTTCCTTCCGGCAGTGTGTTTTTCTGAAAAAAGATAATATAGGGATATGGAGCGCCTGAAGCCAATAGAATTGTGTTGTTCAAAATTATTATATTCCCGGAAAATGCTTGTCTTTTTGATGATCCAATCGACCTGTTATCAGAATAAATTACATTCCGCGATATTGTTATATCCCCTTCAATTCCACCTGGATCAAGATTGATAGCCCACGACCAGTCATGAATAAAATTCTTTCTTACAACAATATTTCTGGCCGGATAATCCCTGGATCCGATATGGATCGCTCCGGAACAATTACCGAGAGGTCCGTTGGTGATTTTGTTATTCTCGATTATTGTTTCTTCAACAGCTTCTATCCCAATGCCGTATGAAGCCCCTTCCTCCGATGGTCTGGATGTATAAAAAAGTGTGTTCCTGCGGACATAGCAATCAGAAGCCTTGTGGAGATTATTTTCAGCGCCCAGAAATATCCCGAAAAAGTATTTGGAGGGATGATTACCCGGATTCTCGATTATGTTCCTTTCGATATAACAATGTTTAAGGACCGGTGTCAACAGACCTTTTCTGGAAGCGGCAAATGCTATGATTGCTCCCCTGCAGTTATAAACATAATTATCCTGAAAGTAAATGTTTGTTCCGCCATGTGCATCTATCCCATGCCAGTTTATAACATCCTCAACCCTGTTGAATCTTGCATAGCAGTGGTCAGGCCAGCCGGAAGAAGAGAGAGCTGAGCTGAAAGCAATGCCATAACTATCCTGTTCAGTAATACTATGATAGTCAATTTTATTAATATAGTTATAATAGATCTTCCAGTTCGACTGACCTGTAGCCGGATTATGACCACCCATAAGAATACCTGCATACCCGCAATCGTAAATATGATTACTGTATTCCGACGCTGTAGCACAGAAAGCTGCGGTAGTATCACCTATAGTTATATCATAAGAATCACCAGATCCATCAATGCCTGTATTGGGTATGTCATGAATATCACAGTTGGTAATTACCCAGTTATGAGATACATTACCGCTTCCGTCCTTCCCAAAGGCAATACCTATGTGATCGCTGAATTCTTCTCTTGACGAACTGTAATGCTTTATTTCAAGATGGTCAAATGTTATAAACGATTTTCCGATACCCTGGATAACAGGATAAGGATAATTTCCGGTTATCTGGATAAGTGGTTTGGCTCCGGAAGACCCGTACCATGTGGTTACTATATGTTTACCTTTGATGCCGCTCTGCTGAATAGTCATAAATGCGGAGGAAAGAGTTGCGGCACTCCATTCGCCATTTCTCTGCATGAAAACAGTATCACCGGCTTTAAGTCCTGCTTTTCCGGTCCAGCTGCTCATCCACGGATGATGTTCCCAGGCCCTGGAGTCGGATAATCCTGAATTGGAATCACTGCCTCCGTTTTTAACATAATAATTTTCACCGTAGGCAATCAGCCCCTGCAAAAAAAATGAAATGAGAATTACGGCTTTGCAAAACGCAGGGCGACAGAAACAAGGAACATATTTTTTTGCCATTCAGAGCTGGATATTTAAGACGAAATTATTAAAAACTTTTGATAAGGCTCACCATTTCACCAAAATCGATTCTTTGAAAGCACAATGATAACTAAAACTCATCCTCTGTTCCTCTTTTAATGATTTAACTATGATAAAAATATCTGATAATGCCATTTATTATACTGTTCAGCAATTGTTTCAGATTTCCGGAATAATGTTGAAAAAGGAATCTGTAAGAATTATCAGACACCCGGAAAATCCTGAGGTAAATATTGATTTTTCTGAAAATCTAAGTATGGTTTTCAGGTTATTGTCAGACACTGAGACAGAAAAAATGGTTAAAGGATCAGCCAGAGTGAAAAGAATATCTTCATTCGATTCAAAAATCGAAGTGCCTGTTATGATGACCGGTTCTGCTGATGAGTTTGCTGCACTTGACAACGGCAAGCTGGTAATATATGCAGACCTTATCACTATTTCATTTATTATGTTGTCACGTTATGAAGAGATTCTGGTTAAAGAACGTGACGGTTACAATAGATTCGAATTTAAATGCAGTCTTTCTAAAAAGTATGAATTTGTTGATATTCCGATAGTTGATGAATATGCAATGTTGCTCAGAAAGTGGTTAAAGTCATTTATTCCGAACCTTAAAGTCAGGGTACGGAAACCTGGTCTTATCCCCACGCACGATGTTGACTTTATTTTGCGATTCGGTAATTTTTTCAAGAATATGCAGACGATAATAGGTGGGGATCTGATATCCAGGAAAAGCCTTTCGATTGCACACTCTTCTTTCAGACAGAGCATAACAGCTTCGGGAGACTCAAAAAATGATCCTCTGATCCTTGCCATTAAAAAATTGATTGAGATCTCGGCAGATGCAGATCTGCGTTCTGTTTTCTATTTTAAGGGATTAAGAAAGGGACAGAAAGACTGTACTTATGATGTTTTTATTCCTGAGGTCAGGTACTGCATGGATCTGATCAGGGATGCCGGTATGCAGGTAGGCATGCATGGAGGACTTACTTCGTATAACAACAGTAAAATATTTAAACGCGAAAAGGAGGATCTTGAAAGGGTTTACGGAGGTTCATTAAATTACGGCAGACAACATTTTCTTGGCTTCGATGTAGATCACACGATTTCGGTCTGGCAGGATAACGGGATAGAGAATGATTCCACCCTGGGATTTGCCGAGCATGAAGGATTCCGTTGCGGTACCTGTCATGAGTATAACTTATATGATCTGAAGAACGACAGGCAAAGCACTGTCAGGGAGAGTCCTCTTATAGTGATGGAATGGACACTGTTTCACTACAGGCGAAAGAATATTGAGGACTCCCTCGCAATAATTGATAAGTTGTACCAGAGATGTCAGTCGGTGGAAGGTGACTTCGTAATTCTGTGGCATCCACACAGTATAATTCGGGATTATCGCGACAAGTTCCATAGCATTTACGTAAAATTCATTGAAAGGGTCACCCGATGAGGGAGATAATTAAAAAGTACATAAGGAGTGAGGGCTTTGTGAAAAATGCCTTTGTACTCACTATCGGTACAAGTGTGGCCCAGGGCTTCCCACTGGTTTTTTACCCCATCCTTGGCAGAATCTTTACACCTGCCGAATTTGGATTACTGGCTACTCTTATCTCAATTAGCTCTATTTTGTTAGTCCTGGCAACCGGAAAATACGAGAGCAGCATTTTGATTTCAGATTCAAAGGAAGATGCAGCCAATATTGTCGGGTTGGTTCTGTTACTGAGCTTTTCATTTTTAATGGTGGCATTTTTGGTTTTGCAGTTGTTGTCAGGAAAATTTGCAGTCTGGTTTGAGGAGCCGGACCTGAAGAAATGGTTATTCATAAGTCCTATAAGTGCATTTGCCATAATAATATTCAATTGTTATAATGAATGGTGTGTCCGTAATAAGTCATTTCTGCGGTTATCGAGGAATAAGATTGTAAATTCAGCCTCAACAACACTGGGAAAACTTTTTTTTGGTTTTGTGAAGCTTGTTAGTCAGGGTCTGGTGATGGGTGATGTTTTAGGCAGATGGATCTCTGCAGGAGGATGTATCATAGGCGCCCTTCAGACAGACAAAAAATCCTTCTCACAGATTACTTTCGCAAAAGTACGGCATATGGCAAAAAGGTATGAGGAATTTCCTAAATATATACTGCCTGCACAGTTCATTAATACCCTGGGCGTTTCTTTGCCCGTTTTGATTATCAGCTTATACTATAACAGTGTTGACGTAGGTTTCTATGCAATGACCATGAATGTTCTTTCTGTGCCTGTAAGTGTTGTCAGTATGGCTCTTAAAGATGTTTTCAGGCAAAGGGCACAGGAGGAGTATATACGGAATGGTAATTGCAGGGATATCTATAAGCGGCTCATAAAGATCCTGGTAATAGCAGGACTGATAGGCTTCCTTATTCTGTTTTTTGCACTTCCCGAAATATTCTCTTTCGTATTGGGCAGTCAATGGAGGACATCCGGTGAATTTTCCCAGGTTTTACTGCCAATGATTGCCGTAAATTTTATATCCGAATCACTGGATGGTATTTTCATTGTAGCTGAAAAACTGCGGGCAGTACTGTTACTGCAGATATATTATGCTGTTATTACTGTTTTATCGTTGATGATAGGTATCCTGGTTTTCAAGGATATTAAGGCCTGTCTGATTTGTTTTGCCTGTGGTCGCATAACTGCCTATTCCCTGAATATTTACCATGGTTATAGGTTTGCTAAAGGATAAATCTCTTATGTTTAAGAAACAAACTTCCGATTATATACTTTCCTTTGCACCGTTTTTTCAGTTCGCGGTACTGATGACGCAGGATCTTCTGGTGAGCGCTGGCAAAGTTGATCCTGCATCTTTCAGGATCTTCAATATATTATTTGCCTCCTTACCGATGATCCCTGCCCTGTTTATAGCTTTTCAGCGACGCCGCCGGCTTTTCGTTATAACATATGCGGTTATCCTGTATATCATAGTCTATACCATGGCTTTCTTCCCTCAGAATCAAAAATATCTCACCGAGGGAATTTTCTACATGCTCTGTGTAAATATTCCATGCTTCCTGTGCCTGATGGCAATAGATGATTTCGCCCTGTTAAAGAAAACGATCCTCTTCATCTCCTACCTGATAATGGTCCTTGGCTTTTTTTATTTCGTTTTCATGACTACGGGTGCCATCTCGGTCGAAAGCTATGATATGGCCTTTGGTTACTACCTTTTACTTCCGGCAGTTGTCTTTATGAACCAGGGCAGACTAATATATACCATCCTCTTCATTTTAACCTGCATCATGATATTTCTGATAGGTTCCAGAGGTGCCCTGCTTGCAGCGCTGATCTATTCTTTCCTCTTAATGATTATCGACCGCAGAAGCAGAGTTAATCTGTTGATTATCTCGGTAATTATCCTCATTGTTTTTAGTGGTCTTTATTCCTTCATATCCGATCATCTGAATTTAGCTGACCCCTCTTTCAGAACACTGAATCTTATACTGACAGGAGAAATGTCAGATGACTCAAACAGACTGGGTATTTATTCAATGGTCTGGAATGGGATACAGGAGAGTCCTTTATGGGGACATGGCCTTTATGGTGACAGACTTATTCTGGATGGTATGTACAGCCATAATTTTTTCCTGGAATTCTTTTACAACTTCGGAATCTATTTTGGATCCCTGTTACTTGTATTCTTCATATATGTATTCGGGAATACCTTTTACAGGTCAGGCACCGAGAGCAGAAAGCTGCTTCTTATGTTTGTGTGCTACTGTTTTATCCCTCTTTTATTCTCTAAATCATATTTAAATGATCCCGGATTTGGAATACTGATCGGATCTGTGTTTGCCCTGCAAAGCAAAATTTAACCCGAAAGCTAAAAATATTTACATTCAGACAACGCAAATATCTTCCGGCTTATAATCTGATCCCCACGATCGGTATTTGATCCGGCTTAAAATATAATCTGCCTAATTTAATTAAGAATACACTTATGAAGAAAAATCTGATAATGACATTCGACTACGAGTTATTTTTAGGGGAAATAACAGGTACTGTCAATAATTCCGTGATCAAGCCGGTGCAACTGATACTGGAGGTACTCAGGCAAAACAATGCAAAGGCCATTTTCTTTGTAGATACGACATGGTTGCTTTTCCTTAAGAAACATTTTCCCGACGATCTGAAGACTGTATCGAAACAACTGAGGGAGATTGTCAGGCAGGGCTCATCTGTGGAACTGCACCTGCATCCGCAATGGATAAATGCTTATAGCAAAGGCGATTCGGTAGTTTTCGGTTCGTTTGAAAATTATAAATTACACTCCTTTCCACAGGATGAGATCCTGCATCTGTTCAGGCAATCTATCGACCTTCTCGAAAGTATAACCTGGCAAAAGATTACCTGTTTTCGTGCAGGAGGATTCTGCATAGAACCATTCGGGAAATTAAAAGAGGCGTTTGAAACATTTAACTTGAAATATGACTTCTCTGTGGCTCCCGGTGTTTACCTGAGAAGTGGAAATCTTTTTGATTTTGATTTTTCCGGGGCGCCTCAATTATTGCACTACTCATTTAAGGATAGTGTTCTGACACCTGATATTCAGGGTGATTTTACGGAAATACCACTGAGTACATACAATAACAATCCATTATACCGGATGGTCAACATGGTACTGTTAAAATTGAAAAAAGACAAAATTATGGGTGATGGCAGTGGTATTCAGCAGGAGCTGACTCTTTTCTCCAGACTGCTATCAAAGAGGATGGGGTTCTCCAGGACCTTTCTTACCCTGGACCAGCTTAGTCCCCTTGTGTTTAAACACATTTTCAGATTTCACTTCAGGACAACGCCGTTGATGGTAATCATCTCTCATCCGAAGACTATGTCAAATCAGGCCTTAAGGAACCTGACATTTGTTTCAAAGACCTGTAACACCTTTAACGCAAGTGACCTGGAAACAATTTTTAGTCACAGGAAGATAAGAGAGACCAGCCCTGTGCTCTGAGAGAGGTTTGTTAAAATACATTTATACCCGATGAAATTGATCTTTACACTTTTAAACTGAAACCGACCTTAACTGAATCATGAAGAAACTATACTGTATTCTGACTACTGCGCATGCCATCGACGATGTTCGTGTATACAGGAGAATTGCCCTGAGCCTTATCAATGAATGTGATATTTTATGGATCGGTCCTGATTACCATGTTTTTGAAAGTGAATTAAAGAATGATGGCATCCAAAGGATCCTCTACCCGAACGGAAAAGGGATAAGAGGGCGATTGCTGAATAATTTCAGGGCTATGAAACATTTCAGGCAACACAGGAAAGATATCAGTTTCGTTTATTATCCCGATCCGGACATAGCTTTCTTCATTACTCTCTTCTTCAAAGCAGGAAAGATCAGGAAGATATTCGATATACATGAAGTCTATCATAAATATCTTCTTAATAAGCACGTGACAGGTGCCGTATTCATGATCATGAATAATCTGATACAGAAAGCAATCAGCAGGGCTGTCAGGAAATCGGATCTTACAATTTCAGTAAGTGAAACGGTGTCAAAATATTATGTGTCGTCAGCGAATCATAGCCTGATAATCCGGAATTGTCTTCCATCTGACTTTGCCAATATGAAGGTTAACCCTGCGCTGAAAAAAGAGGTTTTTACACTGGTTCATGGTAAAAACCATCCCTCCAGGGGTACCGTCCTGCTTCTCGACGCAATCAGGATACTAAAGGAACGGCAAGTAGTCTGTAAGGTTCTGATGATCAATATCAAAAACGATATTTTTGATCAGTATGTCAGGAAGTATGACCTCTCATCCTATATTGAGCTTCATGACGGGTTGCCTTTTGTCGAGATGATGAATCAGATGCTGAAATGTCATGCCGGCATAATAGCTTATGGAAGAGACCTGGGAGTAGACGGGTTGCCGAATCGTATTTTCGAATACATGGCTCTGGGTCTGCCTGTAATTGTGCCGGAATTTGCCAAAGAGATGTTTAATATGGTGGGACAGGAGCAATGTGGTTTGATAACGGATACCGAAGACCCGGTTAAAGTTGCAGAATGCATTGAACAGCTGGTGACCCATCCTGCATTGTCACAGGAAATGGGTGAAAGAGGCAGAACTGCTTTCTTTAAGCATCACAACTGGGAAACAGAGATTATGCCTTTGATAAACTATTTAAAACTTAAGGGCAATGAGGCATATTCTGAATAATCTACGGAATATAGTTCTGTTCAGATTTCGATATCCCTGGATCAGGAAGGGCAATGACATTCATTGTCAGTATTCCACAAAATTTGTCTCTCCGCATAAGGATATAACTCTGGGCGACCATGTAGGGATAGGCGCCAACTGCTTCTTTATATGCGATATAGTTATCGGTAACAAGGTATTGATAGGTTCAGCTGTCGCTTTCTTAAACTCCGATGATCATAATTTTAATATCGTCGGGAAGACAATGTGGGATTCCGGCAGAGGAGATAAATACAAGATTATCGTTGAAGACGATGTATGGATAGGTCACGGAGCAATAATTCTCAGCCCGGTCACAATAGGACATGGTGCAATTGTCGCCGCCGGCTCAGTGGTCACCAAAGATGTTCCTTCCTATGCAATTATGGGAGGAAATCCTGCCAGGTTTATAAAATGGCGGTTTTCGGAAGAAGAGATCATAGAACATGAGCGCGCTTTGTCGGATAACTCTTAGTAAGCGAATATATTTCTTTACAGTCATTTGATAATTCCCCTTTAAACAGTCTATAATGAGAATAGTAATTATCAGCGGAACCGCTCCCCCTGAACCTTTGACTGCAAGCCGTATCAACTGGGATGTGGCAAGCCATATGGCATCCGAGGGGAATGAGGTATGGCTTATCTCTCCGAAACCTTCCAGGCCGCTTGGGGTAAAATACCCTGCGACCAGGGGCATACAGATTAACCCGGTCAGTCCGAATTTCAGCCATATATATCTGGATTCTTTTACATATCCGGAATATAATCTTTTCCTCAGGGCCTGGGAGAGTCTCGATTTTGGGATAAGGTCGACCAGGTATGTCAACAGGATCATTAAGGACTATGACCTGATCTATCACTCTTCCTGGCCATTTTTCAGCCAGCTTGCAGTTGTGATCCTGAGAAAAAAGAAAAAACTTCCTCTGATCATGAATATTCAGGATCTCTACCCGGAATCCTTCTTCACCAAGATCAGCTCAAGGGCAATACTCCGGATATTCAAGCCTCTCTTTCTGATCGATAAAATCATTGCTGACAGGTCGAGCCATATTACCGTAATTTCTGAAAGCCTGAAAGAGGCATACATAAATAAAAGGAAGATTCCTGAATCCAAGGTCTCCGTTATTCAGAACTGGCAGGATGCCGGTGAGTTTGTAACCAACTCTTTTTCCAAAGGTGAGATTTTACAAAAGTATGGGATAAGGGGCGCAGAGGGCAGGTTTATTTATATGTACCTTGGAAATATCGGACCTGTTGCCGGTGTAGATAAGATATTGACATCATTTGCCAGCCTTGATCAGGAAGGTTCCTTTCTGATAATTGCCGGATCAGGCACAGCCAGGGAGAAGTGCCGTTTGCTGGCCCTTAAGCTAAAAATAGTGAATTCGGCATTTATCGAAGTGCCATCCGGACTGCAGCATGTTGCCGGAATTCAGAGTATCGCAGATGTCCTTCTTTTACCAATCAGTGCCGATGCAGCCAGCAGTTCCATACCCTCAAAGCTGATAGCATACATGTTCTCCGGGAAACCTGTCATCACCTCTGCAGATATTAACAGTGAAACCGGACTTACTGTAACGGCTTCGGGCTGCGGCTGGATAACAGGAACAAATTCTGACAGTGACTGGACAGGTTTGATGGAACTGGCACGAAATACTCCACAGACGGTCAGAAATACTATGGGACAGTCTGGAATGGAATATGCAATAAGAAACTTTTCAAAAACCGAAGGATTGAAAAAGATCAGCCGGTTAATTTCCTCAATAAAAATGAACTGAAGTGAAAATAATCCCCCGTTATACCCAGCAAATATCCCTGATCTCCTTTTTCAGGGCACTTTTCATCAGGAAAATCGGGTTTCCGGAAAATTATCTCTTTTTCAATTCAGGCAGAGGAGCAATCAAATGGCTGCTATCACAACTTAAACTTCATTCCGGGAGAAAATTGAAAGTTGGAATGCCGTGTTATGCGTGCTATACTGTATTCCAGGGAGTAAGCGAATCGGAAAATTCAACTGTTCTGCTTGACCTCGATCCATTTTCATTCTTCCTGACCAGCCGCTTACAGGAAGAGATCAAAAAGCTCGATGTACTGCTCTGGATCGACTACTTCGGATTTAAATACAGCAATGTACTCAAAGAGATCAGGGAGAGGTTTCCGGATCTGATAATATTGGAAGATTGTAGTCAGGTTGATCTCAGGGACTATATGAATCTTCCTGATAAGGAATGTTTTGCAGATTACACAATATTCAGTTTCAATTTCAGGAAACCAATAACAGCAGGAGGGGGAGGACTTCTGGTCCTGAACAAGGTGAATGATAAGAAGGCTTCAAATACTTTTTATGACAGCTACAGGATGCTTCCTTTTGATAAGATGAGTCTGAATAAACTGATCCATATTCTAATCTACAATTTTTCCTATAATTCTTTGGTCTTCCCGGTCTTCAACAGGCTCATCGCCAGAAGAAGGGGGAAGGAATTTCTTCCCGAGGAAGTACCTGTACATCCTATGAATACCAATCCTTTTCTGAAGAGGATGTTCTATACCCAATTCCTTAAAAAGGCAGATAGGGAAAAATCGGTCAGTTATACGCTCAATTACTTTAACAGGCTGCCCGATATGCAGGCCTGGCATAGTTTCGGTGCCATGAGCTATTATCCAGTGCTGTTATCGACTTTCAACCCTTCAGCGATAGATAGCGTTGATAAATTTATGTTGTGGGACAACCTGGTGGATGGCTACTCATACTTTGGCATAAATGTTTCAGATGAGAATTTCCCACTGACTTTCAAATTTATGTCTCAGACGGTTTTTCTGCCTGCTGTTTTTTTTAAAGAACCAAACGAAGACAATACCATCTTTCCAGGTGGATTACAACAGTTATAGAATCATATTATGTCTGTAATTTCTGAATTTGTTAATACGTTGTACTATGAATAAAAGGATATTTGATTTTATACTCGCTTTTTGCAGCCTGGTGGCTCTGGCCCCCTTATTCCTGGTTTTAGGGTGCATAATAAAGCTGAATGACCATGGACCTGCATTTTTCACCCAGTGGAGGGTAGGCCTCGGAGGGAAATTGTTTCGTCTTTATAAGTTCCGGACAATGAAATTTGTTGTCGGTTCGGAAAATGGTCTCTTTGAACCAGGTGACACCTCGCGGGTAACTTCTGTGGGCAAATTTCTCCGAAGGACAAAACTTGATGAGCTTCCTCAGTTGCTCAATGTCCTTAGAGGAGACATGTCTCTTGTAGGACCCAGACCGGAGGTCGAGAAATGGGTCGCATATTATCCGGAGAAATGGCAGAAGATCCTTACCGTCAGGCCGGGAATTACGGATAATGCCTCCCTGGAATTCTGCAATGAGGAAGGCCTGCTTTCAGCGTCAACCATTCCTGAATACACTTACCTGAATGATGTGCTGCCAAGGAAGCTTGAGCTTTGTATGTCCTATGTGGATAACAGGAGCTTTGCCGGGGACATGAGGATAATATTACACACCTTGAAAATTATACTATTCAAATGATAAAGAAATTTAAAATTCCATACTCGAAGATCGCTATTTGCGGTAATGAATTGAAATATCTCCGGGAAGTTCTCGACTGTGGCTGGCTCACAACCTCATCCAAGACTTTTCAGTTTGAGAAACTCTTTGCTGAATATGTCGGGGCGAAATATGCCTGTGCAGTCAATTCATGCACATCGGCATTGCATCTTGCCGTTGAGGCTACAGGCATTAAACCCGGCGATAAGATTCTTGTCCCTTCATTAACCTTTACGGCAACAGCTGAGGTGCTGAGATATATGGGAGCCGATCCGGTATTTCTTGATGTTGAATATGAAACCGGCCTTGTCTCTCCTGAAATTTTAAAAGAAGCACTGATGAAGAATCCGGATATAAAGGCCCTTATCCTGGTCCATTTCGGAGGTCAGGCTCCCGTTATGACTACACCGGAGGGAGATGGGATCCTTGATATTTGCAGGAAAAACAGCATCCGTCTGATTGAGGATGCGGCTCATGCCTTTCCTTCAAAATACCTGGACCGGTATGTCGGTTCGTTCGGAGACGTAACCTGCTTCAGTTTCTATGCCAACAAAACCATTACTACAGGTGAAGGCGGCATGCTGGTAACTGATGATGAGGCAATCTTCAAAAGAGCCAAACTGATGCGCCTTCATGGAATAAATCATGATATCTGGTCACGGTTCACTGACAATAAACCCAA
Source organism: uncultured Bacteroidales bacterium (assembly GCA_963789465.1). Lineage (GTDB taxonomy): Bacteria > Bacteroidota > Bacteroidia > Bacteroidales > VadinHA17 > LD21. The sequence continues at coordinate 9,474 of CAWBLL010000003.1, read as the reverse complement.
CGGGGAGTATGACATTGTTGCCCCCGGCTTCAAATACAATATGCCGGATGTGAATGCGGCGATCGGACTGGCACAGCTCGAAAAGGCTGAATATCTGCGGTCATCGCGTCAGCATTGTGCGGAATTTTACTACGACCGTCTCAAGGGACTTGAAGGCATTGATCTTCCGGTATGCAGAGAAGTCCATGAGAATCATTCCTGGCATCTTTTCCCTGTTATCATAAGGCCGGAGGCCGGAATTACACGCAACGATTTCAGGCAGCTGATGTCGGAAGAGGGTATCGGGACATCGGTTCATTACAAGCCGCTTCACCGTATGACCTATTACAACGAGACCTATAACCTGAATCCTGATGATTACCCCAACACCGAGAGGATCTGGAATGGAACAGTATCGCTTCCCATCTATCCGGAAATGAAGGATGAGGAGCTGGAATACATATGTGATTCGATAAGAAGTATTTTGGCGGCAATACGATAAATATGTTTTTTTCTTGCCCCTCCACCCGCAAACCGCAAACCGGTTAGCCCCCATTGGCCCCCCAAAGTGGGTATGAGAGCCGGTTAAAAAATGTATTTTTCCCCACGCAGGGGCGCAGTGGTAAAATATTACTCCGTGTCCCTCCGTGTGTACTCCGGGTCACTCCGTGTTTTAAAAAAACTTCTCATCACAATACAAAAAAAAAGTTTACCTAAATAATTCCACCACCATGGACCAGATTTACAATAATTTAATCAATCAGCTTCAGCTCAGGGTCAAACAGTTGTACCAGAGGTACTCAGTTCCGAGATGGATCGTTTTTGGCATGGATAACATGGCAGTATTTTTCGTGTTTCTCTTTGCCTATATGCTAAGGTTCAACTTTGAGATTTCAGGATTTGCAATGAGCATGGCATTCGAGCATGCCTTCCTGGCTCTGGTCGTTTACATGATTTCCTCGCTGCTGATACGTTCCTATGTGGGGCTGCTCAGGTATACCACTGTCGAAGATATTCTTAAGGTCTTCCTTTCCACGAGCTATGCCTTCTTCGTTTTGCTGCTCATCTCAATCCTCAGCAGGCGGATCTATCCCGACGAGCACCTGGTCATACCTATTTCGATACTGATAATACATTATGTCTCAGTGACAGTACTGCTGATCTTCATGAGGATCAACATTAAAATACTTTATCACCTTGTGACAAGCTCTTTTACCGAAAAGAAAAATGTTCTGGTCTATGGTGCAGGAGAGATGGGCGGAGCGGTGAAACGCGTAATCCACAGCGATGATAATGGTCTCTACCAGGTCGCAGGATTTCTTGATGACAATAAAAGCCGCCAGGGCAAAAGGCTTGACGGTGTTCCGATCTATGGTCCCGATGCTCTTACGACCTCATTTATCAGGAAAAACGCCATTGAGGCATTCATCATTTCCATCAGGAAGATCTCGCCGGAGAAGAAGAGCGAGGTAATAAGGACGGCTCTTTGTCTCGGACTCGATGTCCTGGAACCGCCATCTGTCGAGACCTGGATAAACGGGCAGTTTCCCATTCAGCAGATCCACAAGGTAAAGGTGGAGGACCTGCTCGGGCGGGATCCCATTGAACTTAATATGAAGAAGATAGGAGCAGGGCTTTCAGGCAAGACAATATTGGTGACGGGCGCTGCCGGCTCTATAGGATCTGAAATTGTGAGGCAGCTTGCCCGTTTCAGGGTCGGGAAGCTTGTTTTGATCGACCAGGCCGAGACTCCCATGTTCAATCTTGGCAATGAGTTGAAATCGTCCTACAGCAGTTGCGTCATTAAATTGATCCTGGCTGATGTGACTCAGCTGGCCAAGATGGAGAATATCTTCCTGGAACATCATCCCGATATTGTTTTTCATGCTGCTGCGTATAAGCATGTTCCCCTTATGGAGGAGAACCCCCATGAAGCGATCCGTGTAAATATTGGCGGCACATTGATAATTACAGGACTATCAATGCGTTACGCAGTGGAGAAATTTGTCATGATCTCAACGGACAAGGCCGTAAACCCGACGAACGTCATGGGTGCCTCAAAAAGGATCTGTGAGATGATTGTACAGTTCAAATCGCAGAATCCTGCAAACTCCGGCAAGTTCATTATAACAAGGTTCGGTAATGTGCTCGGATCTAACGGGTCTGTCATTCCCACCTTCAGGAAGCAGATTGAGGAAGGTGGTCCCGTTACCGTCACACACAGGGAAATGACCCGCTATTTCATGACGATCCCGGAGGCCTGCCAGCTGGTACTGGAGGCAGGGTTTATGGGAAAGGGAGGGGAGATCTATGTATTTGACATGGGTAAGCCGGTCAAGATCGCCGATCTGGCTTTTCAGATGATCAAGCTTTCTGGCCTTGTCCCGGGGAAGGATATCAAGATAGCCTATACGGGACTTCGTCCGGGTGAGAAGCTGTATGAAGAGCTGCTGGCCGACAAGGAAAAAACAAAGCCAACCCATCATCCCAAGATCAAGATTGCTCAGACAGAAAAACTGAATAAGGTGGCGATTCTTATGAAAATTGAGGATCTGCTTACCAACCTCTATACGCTTTCACGGCAGGAAGTTGTTGACCGTTGTCGCAATCTTGTCCCGGAATATCAGAGCACCAATGGGGAATATTCAGGAAAGGCAGAAAAAATGGCAGTTCCGGTGGCTGCAGAAAAGAAGGCAGCTAAGCTGTAAGCCGGACATTTGCTAACATCGTGCCGTTTTTTGTCTCCCTGCCGCACGTTGACCCACTGCACGTTTTTGCACCCCTGCCGTTTTTACCCCGCTTGGGGGTGTTGAAAAAGTCAATATCCTTTAACCCCCGATACTTCGATCGGGGCAGGCTCCAAGGTCTCAAAGAGATTACGCAGATCCCTATAGCTATCTGGGCGCAAAGATCTAAATAACAAAGTTTTGTCTTTGTGCACTTTGCGTAAACCTTTGCGCACTTAGCGGTTAAAAAGACTTTTTCAACAGCCCCTAAATTCATCTCCCAACTTTTATCTTTTGCCTTTTGTCTTTTGTCTTTTGTCTATCTCCCAATTCCACCGTTTAACTCCGTGCCAACCCTCAGTGCAACTCCGTGCAACCCCGTGGTTAAATAACTTCCCTGCCCAGGAATTAATTTTCCCCGTTATCTTCCCTCTTCTTTTATTTTTTCACCTCTATTTTTCCTACCTTTGCGGTTGGCTTGACCTATACTAAATCGTCTGTGAACCGTAAAAGACATTATTTAAGGATATTGCTGCCATTGCTGCTTTTGGCTGCAATTGCATTTTCCCTTCCGTCGTGCCAGTATCTGAAGCAAAAGTTCAGTCTCGGCGAGTACTCCCTTAAGGCAGCCATCGAGTGGGCGAAGAAGGACAGTGCCCGTGTTGCCGACTCACTTAAGAAAGTCATTGCTGACAAAAAGAATTTCGAAAGGACCCTTACCGATTCTCTTATGAGTATCAAAACCAGTGATACCCGGCCGTCAAAATCCGGACCGCACTATTATATCATAATCGGCAGCTTTTCCAGTCATGAGAATGCAGAGAATGCAGTCAGACAATATTCTGCCGAAGGCTATGGCGCCTCCATTGTCAGGACCTCCAACTGGGATGATACAAAGCTTGAGCTGGTTTCCATAAAGACATTCTCCGACAAAAATGAAGCTGCTGTTTTCCTCAGGCAATACCAGGATGATCATGATCCTGAGGCCTGGCTCTATACCGTGAAATAGGCTTTTAAAGACTGCAGTATCTGCTGTACAAGTTATGAGTTATGAGAGGGTGCCGGGTACTTGGTTCCGGATTCCGGGTTCCGCGTTCCTGGTAGAATACTCCGTGAAACTCCGTGGTTAAAGAAAGATGTGAGATATGAGACTTGAGACGTGAGTCGTGAGTCGTGAGCCAGGAGTTATAAGTAGTAAAAAGGTCATAGAGTCGAGTCGAGTCGGGCGCAGCGAGATCCTGACCGAAGCGTCAGGGTGCGTGGTGCTGGGTGCGTGGTGCTGGGTTGGGATCAAACCGTGTAACTCCGTGATAAACTCCGTGAAACTCCGTGGTTAAAAAATCTTATCTCCTAATTTTAAGCAGCTCGGCTGCTTTGTTTGTTTATGGGTATTCCTGTTTTACAATTGAATCCTGCGCTTGGTGCTTCCCTCCTTTGCTGAAACCACGGAGGGTACTTGTTGCTATTTGCTAGTTGCTAGGTGTTAGGTGCTGGGTGTCAGGCTGGTATTCCTTCTTACTTCTTACTACTTCCTTCTTACTACTTACTTCCTCCGCCTTCCGCCTGACGCCCGACGCCCGACGCCTGTCACCTTTCATCAATCCATTTCCCTCTTTCATCACAAAAATCCCATCTTTGTCAATTTTTTCTTTTAGCTCTTGTTTTCTAATTTCATTTTATATTATATTTACGATTAACGAATGCATCCGGTCATGCATGTTATGATACGCCCGCGGTGATCATCGCGGGTAACAGGGGAAGTATTAATGACCGGTGTATAATAGAGGGTTGAACAATCATAGCCCCTTCAGGGCGCAACCCTTACAAAAAAGGGGAAATTTTATTTGTTTGGCAGTAAAGGTTATTACCTTTGCTCTGTTTGGTTCCTGCACAGTTATGATGCATCACGCGGATGCATTTTTGAGTCAGGGTGAATCCGGAACCACCTTTCATGTTTCATGATGACGGAACAGACCTTTTTTAAAAGGCATTAAGATACAGACCTTGGAAAGACTTAAATAGAATTTTACCGGTTATTTCTGGCGAAGCCTTAAAAGCCAGTCAGATCAACAATCCGGAATCGGGAGAAATCACTCTCCCAACCTCACTGAATGGTGAGTTGCGGTCCCTCAGGCACTGGGACTGACGGGGCGGAAGCTTGCCCGGGGAGCAGAAATCCGGGGGTGAGATTTGAGATTAAAGAATAAAATGTTCGAGGTTCAAAGTTTAAAGTTCAAGGTTATTCTCCATAAAATTTTCATTTTTTTGTTAATTATTTCTTGATTATCTTAATAGGTCTAAAGTTCAATGTTTATTGTCCCTAATTTAAGATATCATGAAAATTGAAAGATTCGAAGATCTGGAAATCTGGAAAGAAGCAAGGATATTATGTAAAGATATTTTTGGTATTACTGTTAAAGAGCCATTTTGTAAAGATTTCAAATTACGTGATCAAATCCGAACCTCCTCAGGTTCTATTATGGATAATATTGCAGAAGGTTTTGAAAGAGAAGGGAATAAAGAATTCGTTCAGTTTCTTAGTGTAGCCAAAGGGTCTTGTGGAGAATGTCGGTCTCAATCCTATAGAGCCTTTGATTATCAATATATTGAACAAGAAATACTTGATGACTTGATTAACAGAACCGTTCAGCTAAGCAGGAAAATCTCAAGTCTTATGTCATATTTGAAAAAGAGCGATATGAAAGGCTCAAAATTCATAAAACCTTAAACGTTTTCGAGTTTAAAGTTCAATGTTCAAAGTTCAAAGTTCAAAGTTCGTTAACCTTAAACTTTAAACCTTAAACTTTAAACTTTAAACCTTAAACCTTAAACCTTAAACCTTAAACCTTAAACCTTAAACCTTAAACCCAGCCTTCGCCGAGGCTTCGGCTGGCAAAGCTTGAACCTTGAACCCAGCCTTCGCCAAGGCTTCAGCTGGCAAAGCTTGAACCTTGAACCTTGAACCTTGAACCTTGAACCTTGAACCTTGAACCTTGAACTAATGAACCCGAAACCTCTTCTCTCCTCAATCCTTCTTATTCTTCTCCTCACTGGCTGCGTAACCCAGAAGCAACTCGAATACCTCCAGGACCAAGAATCGCGATATCACCTCCTTCAAGGAAGCTAATTATCCCGATTACCGTTTAAAGCCCAACGATGAGCTTTACATACAGGTGAGCAGTCTGGATGAGGCAGCAGCCGGTATATTCTCGAACTCCAAGGAAAATGCTTATTATGTAGGGACGATACAGCCTTATGGGGCATCGCTATTGTCATATGCAATCGATAAGGACGGATATCTTCATCTGCCGGTGATTGGAAGTGTATTGGCCATGGACAAGACAACAGCAGAGGTCAGTGCCATGCTTAAGGATTCGCTTGCACATGTTCTTAACCAGCCGATTGTAACCGTGAAGCTGGTCAACCGTTATGTTTCCGTTCTGGGAGAAGTAGCCAGGCCCGGACATTACTCTTTTTCGCAGGATAAGCTTTCGATCTATGATGCTATCGGATCTGGCAGGTGATATAACAGTTTATGGCAACCGTGAGCAGGTGATCCTTGTGCGGAACGAGAATGGCGAGAACAAGCGTATCAATGTGAATCTGCTCAATTCGGAGATCCTTGCAGCCGATTATTATAACCTTAGGCCCAATGATATCATATATGTTAAACCAATGAAGAAAAGGTTCTGGGGACTTGCCCAGTTCCCGTATGCTGTTATTTTATCGACAATTACCACTGCACTTTGATCTATACTGTTGTTAAACCCTAACTATCGATGTTCAAAGTTCAAAGTTCAAAGTTCAAAGTTGAATCAACCTTGAACCTTAAACCTTAAACCTTAAACCTTAAACCTTAAACCTTAAACCTTGAACTTTAAACCTTAATACCTTAAACCTTGAACGCTCGAACCTTAAACCCAGCCTTCGCCCAGGCTTCGGCTGGCAAAGCTTGAACCTTGAACTTTAAACTTTAAACCCAGCCCCTCACCCATTCCCATGACACCAGAACCGACCCCTACCTTAAAGCCCCAGGAAGACAACGATCTTCAGAAAATAGCACGAGCTCTTCAGGAGTAATTATAAGCTGTTTATAGTATGCGTGCCAATTGCCTTGTTACTGGCATTTCGCAGCGAACCACTATTTGATCCCCGTTTATAAAGTCTCTTCTTCAATTCTTATAAAGAAACAAAAACCAGCAGCGGGGCAGCGATGTGAATGATTATCTTAACAGCAGCCTGTTCGGGAAGAATCAGAACTTTCAGAATGAGCTCTGGGTGATAAAATCCTCTCCGGTTCTTGACCAAACCGTAAGGAACCTGGATCTGTCAGTGACCTATTACAAGAGGGAAAAGTTTCAGTACCGTGATGCTTATCAGGATGCGCCTTTCCGGGTATATTTTTCAACCAATCATCCCCAGCCGGTGAATGTGAGGTTTGTGCTCACCTTCCTGGCCCAGGGATATTTTCAGGTTAAAGGCCGTGTCGGGCAAGACGACCTTTTATAATTTTGAAACGAACAGGTCACAGGCATAAAAAGGATAGCTGGGAATTTCGTTAAGAACGGCAGGCTAGGAGAGCTGATCGAAACTGAGGATCGTGGCATTTATAATTCGATCCGACAGTACAAATAAAGTTTTTAACAGAAAAATTCTCCGGACTATGCATTTGAATTCAAAACTGTCGCGGCATTGAGCAATGAACATTAAAAATAATCTGAGCTTTAATGTTGTGGATAAGCTGGCAACGGTGATCGAGATCAGCCTGAAGACGGAATCACTGAAGAAGGGTATTGATATAGTGAATGAGCTGATGAGTGTCTATTCTGAGCAGAATCTCGAGCGCAAGAATCATATTGCCTACGGTTACCATCGACTATATTGAAAAACAGCTGAATGAGATTTCTGATTCCTTGAGCAGGACGGAAGACAATCTGCAGAAATTTCGGTCATCAAACCAGTTATTGAATATCACTGAACAGGCTAACGGGATCTCGGCACAGTATATGGATCTGCAGAACCAGCTTGCAGAACTTGTGACCCGCAAACGTTATTATGATTATGTTGCCGATTACCTTTTGAAGAATGATAATTTCTCAAATATGATCGTTCCTGCCTCACTTGGGATCCAGGATCCCTTACTGAATAACCTGATGTCCGAACTTATCGCCGCACAGGCCCAACGATCTAACCTCATTGAAAATAATCAGGAAAAAAATCCTCTGGTCCAGAAACTGGGTATCCAGATCGAAAATGTTAAGAAGACCATCTCGGATAATATTGCAGCAGTGGGAAAAACTACAAGCATTTCAATTGATGAGATGAACAAGCGGATCAAAAAAGACGAGGCCGAAATCAGCCGGCTCCCTGTGACACAACGGCTTTTGGGTAATATTGAACGAAAATACCGCCTCAATGATGCTATTTATAACTATCTGCTTGAAAAAAGAGCGGAAGCAAAAATCACAAAAGCTTCAAATCTACCTGATGATATTATAATTGAACCGGCAAAAATGGCAGGGATGTCTCCTATTTCACCAAATAAAAGGATGAATTATCTGATAGCGTTCTTTTTAGGACTTGGCCTTGCCTTTTGGATTTTTGACTACGAAAAGTGCACTAAATAATAAAATTGAAATTCAGGATGATATTGAAAAACTGACAAAAGAACCTGTGTTGGGTAAAATCCTTCATAACAATTACAAAACCAACAATGTAATGTTTGAATTTCCCAAATCAAACATAGCTGAATCATTCAGGGCGCTTCGCACTAATCTTGATTTTTATGTAAGGGGAGGACAAAAAAAGGTGATAATGGTAACTTCCTGTCTTGAAAGTGAAGGTAAAACTTTTGTTGCTCTTAACCTTGCTATGAGCTATGCTCAGATTGGGGCGCAGGACAATACTTGTGGATTTTGATCTGCGAAAAACTGAAAGATATTTCAGGAAGAGGAAGAATCCACAGGAAGGATTAAGTTCATACATGATCAATAAGGCTGAACTTGAAGATATAATCAGGAAATCACCACATGAAAAGCTCGATTATATACATTCAGGAATTTTGCCTCCTAACCCTGTTGAATTAATGGCTCTTGATAAGACTGAAAAACTACTGAAAAAACTAAAAGAACTATTATGATATTATTGTACTTGATACAACTCCCCTGGCACAGGTAACAGATGCCTATCTTCTGGTTGATCATGCAGATGTGAAAATAGTAATTGCCCGTCAGAACTAACTTTGAAAAATGTATTCTCAGTTATAATGAAAGATCTGCAGCTTAAAAAAGTAGGAAATGTTTGTGTTGTTCTTAATGATAACAGGATCTTTAGTGACCAGTATGGATATGGTTATGGATATTACAATAAAGGGAATTTGGATACAGGTAGGAAAAAGAATAAGCGGAGGATGGCTGAATACTATCTGGTGAAAAACAAAAAGGTTTGATTTGCAGTGTGGAACTTACCACAATGCAGGCAAAGAATTCTTAACCACTAACTGTATCTGTACTACATAAGGATATACTTGATTACATAGTCCAAATTTGCCCATTGATTCTTTTCTTCCTGATTTTTTCTTTAACCTTTCTTTAGAAATCATAGCCTTAGCGAATGCAGATTGTCTATTATCTTAAGTAAAATCCGTTAGACAGATTTCAATAAAATGGCAGAATAAACTCTAAAGACTAGTGCGATTGATGAAGTTATAGTAATCTCACTGTAGATTATTAGGATAAAAAGAATGAAATAGTATTTTGACTTACGGGTG
>CAWBLL010000002.1:0-74950 GCA_963789465.1 uncultured Bacteroidales bacterium | reverse complement strand
TCAGTGCCAAACGGAAATGTTACGCTGGTATTCTCATTCATTGGTTATGTTGCTCAGAGTATACCTGTAAATGGAAGTTCAAGTATCAGTGTGGCACTTGATCCGGAAGTTACAGCCCTCAATGAGGTGGTTGTTACGGCATTAGGAATTGAGAAGTCGACAAAATCACTGACATATGCTACTCAAAAAGTTAATGGGACAGAACTTCTTAAAGTCAAAAATGTAAATTTTGTTAACGCCATGGCAGGAAAAGTAGCTGGAGCGGTAATCACTCCAGGTACAATGGGACCGGGCAGCGCAACACGGATTCTGATTCGTGGTGATAAATCTTTTACTGGAAACAGTTCACCTCTTTATGTAATTGACGGGGTCCCGACTGGCAGAGGTGACCTCCTTAATCCCGAAGATATCGAGAGTATACAGGTATTGCAGGGAGCATCTGCAGCTGCCTTATATGGCAGCCGGGCAGCAAACGGTGTAATTTTGGTTACTACAAAAAAAGGTAAAAAGGGAATTGCTAAAATCACCATCTCATCTAGTTTAAATATGGAATCACCCAGTGACTTACCCAAATTGCAAACCAAATATGGGCAGGCAGATCCACAATATAATGATAGCTGGGGCGCGGCAATTACAAATGGAAGTGACAGACACTTGAAGGAGTTCTATAACACTGGAATTACCAAAATAAATTCAATCTCAATTTCCAACGGTAATGATGTTGCTCAGATTTATTTATCTTATGCCAATACGGCAGCCAGTGGCATCGTGCCTGAAAACCATATGCTTAAGCATAATTTCAATGTTAAAGTAACAACTCAGTTATATGATGACAAATTGTCTCTTGAATTTGGTGTTAACTATATTAATCAAAAAATTTATAATCAGAATGAGACACTAGCTGCAGGAGCTGGAGCTAACGCCATTATTGGTCTTATTTCATTTCCCGTGGGGGATGACTGGTCTAAATACAGTGGCAGCAATTTTGAGGTGTGGGATCCGGTACGTCAAATGTATGTTCAGAATTGGCCATACATAAGAAATGAAACTTTTCCATGTCAAAACCCTTATTGGGTTCAGAACAGGAACCAGAATGATAATTTTCTTGGATATACCAACGCGTTGTTCAAAGCCACGTATAAGATTCTTAGCTGGTTGAACCTTATGGGCAGAATAAGTATGGATGATTCATATTCTCATCAGGAGAGCAGAGACTATGCATCAACACAGGCAACTGTTGCAGGGCTTAACGGCGGATATGGCCTATCCAACTCAAAGTCGGATGCCTGGTATGGTGATGTGTTATTAGTAGCAAATAAGGATTTGAGCAATGATTTCAATGTTTCAGGTACCGCAGGTTTCAGCCATACTTCAGGTACTACAAGCGGCATAAATTTGTCCAGCACGGTTGAAACATCACTGCAGTATCCAAATTTTTTCTCAGTCTATGCTTTAAATGGTTTGTTTAATAAGTCCGAATACCTTCAAAAGGCTGTCTCAGAAGCTCTATTTGCCAATTTAACATTAGGATTTAAAAATAAGTTGTACCTTGATCTTTCAGGAAGAAATGAGTGGGCTTCTACAACGAGCCAATCCTTCTTTTATCCCTCGGTCGGATTGACTTATATATTAAAGAATTCAGGCAGAGGACTTTTATCTTTTGCTAAAGTAAGAGCATCCTACGCTGAAGTAGGTAATTCTCTGCCGTTTGGTATCGAAAACAGGACTCCGCCTTATGCTCTTGATAATAGTGGAAATATTCTAGGAAGAGGTTCTTTACCTTATTTCAATGGCACTGATACTACGACACTGAAACCGGAACGTTCAAAATCGTATGAATTCGGAACTGATCTCAGGCTTTTTGATGATAAATTGAGCTTAAGTTTTACTATTTATAGTGCTACTACTACTGAGCAGGTATTTCAAATAGCTGCTCCGGCAGGTTCGGGGGCCACCAATTTCTGGATTAACGGGGGTAGTATCAGGAACCAGGGTTTTGAAGGAATATTAGGTTACAATACTTCATTTGGCGACTTTAAATGGAATCCTTCTCTGACTTTCTCTCATAACAAAAATTCAATTCGTGAATTGAGTGACCTTCTTAATGCTGACTATTTTGTTGTATCCGATTTTAGTAGTAGCAGGGTAGCTTCATTGTTTCTATATCGGCCTAAAGACGGTAAATATGGTTCTTACGGTGATATGTTTGGTGATGTATATGAAAAAGATGAAACTGGTGCACTTATAACCGACCCTGTTACAGGATTACCTGCAATAACTACAACCGCACATGAATATATTGGAAATGCAAATCCTGATTTTCTGGCAGGCTTCAATAATACATTTACGTATAAGAATTTTACCCTCTCATTTTTAATTGACGGAAGATTTGGCGGGGGAGTAATAAACAGAACCGAAATATGGCTTGATTATAAAGGATTGTCAAAAAGAACAGGAGATGCGAGAGAAGCCGGGGGAGTTATGGTTAATGGAAACCTTATTGATACGAAAGATTTTTATTTAAATCAGAGTGCTTCGGGCGGTGCTAATGGGGGCGCCGCTATGGATGCATACTTTTGGGATGCTACAAATATCCGAATGAGAGAAGTTTCGTTTGGTTATACTTTTTCTAATTTCAAAAAAATATTCAAATCAATTGACATTTCACTGGTAGGAAGAAATTTATTCATAATCTATAAAAAAGCGCCTTTCGATCCGGAGATTGGTGGAAGTGCATCTCAAACGGTAGAAGGGATGTCACAATTTACCCTTCCTGCTACACGCTCTTTTGGATTAAACTTAAGAGTAGATTTTTAAACTTTAGAAATAAGTGTAGGGTAAATTATTTTTATTAATGAATTTAAATTATGCAATATGAAATACATAATAAATACAAAAGCAAGCCATAAATTTTTAATAAGTTTATGCTTGATATTTTTTATATCTGCTTCTTGTGTCGAAAAAATGGAAGATATCAATTATAATCAGAAGCTGATTACTGATAAAATGTTAGAGCAGGATGCTAATGAAGGTGGCTTTCTGCTGCCAGGTATGCAATTGGGAATTGTAGCTGTAATGACAACTTATAAATATGAGATAGAGGCTCTCTATACTGCTGCTAATTATGGTGGATATGCGAGTATTCAATATCCCGAACAGAACAATGTAAATCTAGGAACTTATGGAAATATGCTCACCTGGATAGATTGGGTGTGGGACGATTGTGCTCCTAAAGTACTGGATCAATGGGTTCAGATGAAAAAGAAAGGATTTGATACCAAATATCCCGACTTATACGCTATGGCATTAATTTTTAAGGTTTTCTGCGGTCATAGACTTGTAGATGTTTTTGGCCCACTCCCTTATTCCCTCTATGGAACCTCAAGTGATGTGAAATTTGATTCGGAAGAAGAAGCATATAATTTGTTTTTTACCGAACTTACAAGTGCTGTGGATGCATTGACAAAAGCTGAGACAGATAATCCGGATGCTGATCAAATTCGGTATAAGAAGTTTGATAAATCTCGTTATGGTGGTGATTATACAACATGGATAAAAGTTGCCAATACTCTGAGGCTTCGTTTAGCTATGCGAATTTCAGATGTAAATCCTGAAAAAGCTAAAGCTGAAGCAGAAGCTGCAGTAAATAATAGTTTTGGAGTTCTTACAACCAAGGAAGGATCGTTTGAAATGACAACCGGTACTGTCAATCCAATTAAAACAATCAATGAGGATTGGCAGGAAATAAGGCTGAATGCTGCCATAAGTTGCTTTTTAGGCGGCTTTAATGATCCGAGATTACCAGTATATGGCATACCTTCAATTTATAATGATGAAATCATTGGAATGAGGACAGGCTCAAAGCAGCCGCAAGGGTCATATCTGGGCATTTCCAAGATGAATTTTACTGACAATCCTTATGTAAGGCTTATGGATGTTGGTGAGAGTTATTTCTTACGGGCCGAAGGAGTACTTAAAGGATGGAATATGGGTGGCGGAACTGCACAGGAGTTTTATGAACAAGGTATAAGAGCATCTTTTACTGAGAATAGAGTTGCAGGAATTGAAGATTATTTAAACAATAGCACTGATACTGAAAAAGATTATGTTGATCCTGTAAATCCTGAGAATAATGTACCAGCTTTGAGTACAATAACAATTAAATGGGACGAAAGTGCAACTCCGGAGGAAAAGCTTGAGCGAATTATTACCCAAAAATGGATAGCAATGTACCCGGAAGGATATGAAGCATGGTCAGAATTCAGAAGAACTGGATATCCTAAACTATGGCCCCCAGCTGAAAATAATAGTGGCGGAGATGTACCAGAGGGAGAGTTTATTAAACGCCTTCCGTATCCTAATGCAATAAGAAATGCCAGCCAAAATGCCGTAACTGAGGCTGTAAATAATTATCTTAATGGTAAGGACGGTATATTCGAACCTATTTGGTGGGATGTAAATTAACATAATTAAAAATAAGAATGCCTATCGGTATTAATGCTTTAAGTTTTTTTGTCACTCAGATTGGTATTTTTACCGGTAGTCATTTTTAATGTTGCATTTGAAATACACTTTAAAGTACAAAGAACATCTTAGAAATATTGTTCTTTATGATTCAAAAAATATCTGACAAAAATGAATAAGTTATTATGGTGTCTTTTTATTGCATTGTTCTGTAAAGTATCATTTGGTCAACAATCTACTAATGCCGGCCTTGTGCCCGGATTTCGGGCAGCCGTAGTAAAGATTGATATCACTCCTGACAACTCTCAGGAGCTAATTGGCTATGACGCCAGGAAGTCAACAGGCGTTCATGATCACGTTTTCCATCGGATTGTGGCTATGGATGACGGTACTACAGAGTTCTTTCTGGTCTCCACAGAAATGTGTGATCTCTCACCAGCAGAGTATGACCGTGTAGCGGCACAAGTTAAGAGCCAGCTTGGAATCAACCCTTTAAATGTGTGGTGGACAACGACTCATACACACTCGGCTCCTGAAGTCGGGGATGCCGGCCTGGATAAGCTTTTCTTAGGTGAACGCTATCAACATGAAATTGATTCTGAGCATACTGCTATGGTGGAACAAAAGTTAATTGAAGGAATAAGGGAAGCCCGTCAGAAACTCTCTCCGGCCCGACTTGGGGTAGGCTGGGGTTTTTCACAGTCAAACATTAACCGGCGTGCCATAGATATTGATGGGAAAGCAACGCTGGGGCTTAATCCTGATGGACCTGTTGATCGCAGGATTGGTCTGTTGCGGATTGACAAAGAAGACGGCACACCCTTAGCTTTGATTGCTAACTATCCGATACATGGAACTGTACTTGGCCCTAAAAATCTGGAAATAAGCGGAGATGCTCCGGGCATCGTATCTGAGTACGTTGAACAGAAAATTGGTGCTCCTTTAATCTTTATTAATGGTGCCGCAGGTAATCTTGCTCCTATATATAGTGTATATCCTAGTCCCGAATCAGGGCATTTGGGCCAATTTCGGGTTCTGCTGGGAGATAAAATAATAGACGCAAATCGAAATATATCAACCACCACAAATAAGGTGATCCTTCGCCTCGGATCTTTGATTGTTGAAACACCGCGAAAACCTGGACTGTCCTGGCCAATTGATTTTGGCATTTACACCCGTACAACCAATGCAGGTGTAAATATGGTACGACTTCCCATTCGCTTTCTGAAAATTAATGAAGATATAGCAATATGGAGTGCTCCATTAGAGTTATTTTGTGAGATATCCAACGAAATACGTGATCACTCTCCATTTCCCTACACCTTCTATTTTGGTTATACAAACGGATACCTTGGATATTTGCTTCCAGAGTCCGAGTATAAGTACGGAGGATACGAGCCCACAGAATCCCCCTATACACCTAGGGCCGCCAGGGATCTTATTGAAGCGGTAGAAAGCTACCTAAAAGGCGAAATGCTGAGTGTCCATCAGGAATAGTATGTGGCAAGGTTAAGATCGAATGTCCTGGAAATGACAAGTTGCCACAAGGATTCCAATATGGTTTGAGGGAACTGGCGCATTGATGACATGAAAATCAGTTCTACCGCTGTTGTTAAATTTATGAATATTGCTGATTTCGAAAGAAATTTTGAAACTTATCAGTTTTCGGATCTTGACTCTTTAAGAAATCCGGACATGCTGATACTGAAAATATCTGAAAATGTAAATGATAAGAAAGCCCTTGAAGATAATTTTATTTATTACTACTAAAAGCTAGTAAAGCATATTACACCTGAAAACGGATACGTCGGGTAATCGTTGATGGGTTTTGGCCAAAGGATAATGTTAACAGGTTAATAAAGGAATTTGCCCTTAAAAACAGCCACCTTTTTGTTACAACAACCAGTTTGTCTGAAGACTCAACAAATACAGCAGCAGGAAAATTTTCACATAAGGGAGTTGACGCTCATTCTTCTGACAAGGGTATGAGAATGATTGAACAGCAAATTTGGAAGAAAATTAAAGGTTACTTTTAAATATATTGTTGTTGAAGAATGAAAAAAAGAATCCACTGTATATCATATAGATTAAATCTATTGATTATAAATATTCTTCTTGTAAGTACTCTTGTGTTGGCTTTTCGATGCAACAATCCCAAAGATTCTGAGATCATCGTTTTTTCATCGTCACAGGATGGCGACAGGCTAACTCAAAAGGACAAGGTTCATTTTAAGTCTGAAAAAGAATCCTCACTGCCTGTAATTCAAGTAGATGAAAAAATCCGTTTCCAAATGATAGATGGTTTTGGGGCATCTTTTAATGAAGCAGGGATGATTTGTCTTAATTCGCTTAATTCTGAAGCTCAGGATAAAGTCCTTCAAATGCTTTTTGATCCTGATTCGGGTTCGGGGTATACATTAATGAAGTCGCCAATTGCCGCATGCGATTTCGCCTCTGCTGGTCCCTGGTATAGTTACGATGATACTCCGGGAGATACAGCCATGGAACATTTTACCCTCGAAAGGGATTTAGGACCAAATGGTCTGATAACATTTATAAAGAAAGCATACAAATATGGTAAGTTTGAAATTGAATCTCCGATGGACTTTGCCCCGGATTGGATGTATTATGGTATGTCAAAAAAGGAGGAAAAGAATATAAAACCGGAATGCTACAACGCTTTGGCAGACTATTATTTAAAATATTTGCAGGAATATGCTGCTAACGGAATAACTATCAATAATCTGGTTCTATTTAACGAATCAGTTTGTGATTCTTGTCCTGATCATGGGTATTCAAGTGTTACCTATGGTGAAATGGGAAAAATCTTAAAAGATTTTCTTATCCCTCGGTTAAATGAGCACAAATTAACCACAAAAATTATATTAGGCGAAACTTGTTTTCGTTACAGTGGACTTGACTTATTTCCGGTAGTATTAGACGATCCAGAAATAAGAAAATATATAAGCAGACTTGCGGTTCATGGCTACGACTGGGACAAGTTCTCATCCCTTACAAAACTTCATGACCGGTATCCTGACCTTCCAGTCTGGATGACAGAGATCTGTTATGTAAAACTTCCGGTTTACGAATTTTCAGATGGGGAATTTTGGGGAAACATGATTATGAATGATATGAAAAACTGGGTTTCCGGCTGGATCTACTGGAACATGATCCTTGATCAGGAAGGCGGTCCATGGTTAACTTCTCCGCAGCATGGAGATCCGGATAATAATCACCAGCACCCTGTGGTAATTATTAACAGGGATAGCAAAGAAGTTACTTATACCGGGTTGTATTATTATCTGGCCCATTTCAGTAAATTTGTAAAACCCGGAGCCTATCGTATAAATTGTACTGGTGGTACGTCTCAGCTTAATTTCGTCGGTTTTCAGAATAATGATGGCAGCATTATACTAAATGTCATTAACGACGGAGAAGAAAGAGATTGCAGTATATCATGGAGAAATAAAATTGCGGTACAAAAGCTTAAAGCACATTCAATAACAACATTCAAGTGGCTAATTTGATGATCACAATAATTAATAAAACGGAAACTAAATTAAGTACTTATGAAAATTAATACAAATTACAGAATCCCATTTGCTATCGCTGTTTTATTTCATATTATGATTCAGTGCTCATTTGGACAGCAACCTGCTTATCTGGACCTTAAAAAACCAATCAATAAAAGGGTGGAAGATCTTCTTTCGGTTATGACACTTGAAGAAAAGATCGGTCAGATGAATATGCCTTGTGTTTATGTTGATGAAATGGGAAAGGACATTCCTGAAAAGTCCGAAGCGTGCAAAAAACTTACTGAAGGAAAATATCTTGATTTTCCAGGACCTGCCGGCGGATTTTTTACGCTGGCAAATACAATTCTGCACGAAGGAACCGTTCAGCAGGCAAAATTCTTTAACGAACTTCAGAAAATTGCTATCGAAAAAACAAGACTGGGAATTCCATTGTTACAGTCTGAGGAGGGCACGCACGGTCTGATGTGCTCAGGAGCGACTATTTTCCCTGAAGGGCTGGCAATTGGCAGCACATGGAATATGGACCTGGTAAAAAATATATATACTATTGCGGCAAAAGAGGCTCGTTCAGTAGGTATTCATCAGATATATACCCTTGTTATAGAACCCAACAGAGACCCCCGGCTTGGCAGGAATCAGGAAGGATTTAGTGAGGATCCTTTCTTCTGTTCACGTATGGCTGAAACCATAGTCAATGCAGTCCAGGGAGATGATGTTTCTGCAAAAGATAAAACAGTTTCCGGATTGTGTCACTATCCCGGTCAGAGCCAGCCTGCCAGCGGGCTGGAGCGGGGCGCAATGGAAATATCGGAAAGAACACTCAGGGAAGTTTTTCTTCCGCCATGGGAGGCAGGTATTAAAAAAGGCGGTGCGCTTGGTGTTATGGCCACGTATCCGGCAATCGACGGAATCCCAACTCATGGCTCTGAATTTATCCTTACAAAAATACTCAGAAATGAATTGGGCTTTAAGGGATTAGTCCTAAGTGAAGGTAGCGGGTTAAGTACTCTTACGTATATGAGACTTGCTAAGGATGAGAAAGAGGCAGGTGCAATGGCACTTAAAGCAGGACTTGACGTTGGAATATCTTATGAAGCAGGTTATATGAGACCAATGATTGAGAATGTGAATGAGGGTAAAGTATCTATGGAACTGATCGACAGAGCAGTTAGGAGGATACTGGAACAGAAATTCCGTCTGGGTTTATTTGAAAATCCATATGTTGACCCTGAATATGCTTTCAGTGTTACACATACTAAAGAGAGTCAGGATGTTGCTTTGAACGTTGCCCGAGAAGGAATAGTTCTCCTTAAAAATGAGAATAATACTTTGCCGCTGAATAAAAATATAAAAAAGATCGCAATAATCGGACCGAATGCAGATAATGATAAAAACCAGCTTGGAGACTATACGGCTCAGGTTGTACTGCAGAATATTGTCACAGTCCTGGATGGTATAAAAGCTAACGTATCACCAAAGACGAAAATCGAATATGTGAAGGGATGCAATGTTATTGGGAAT
Source organism: uncultured Bacteroidales bacterium (assembly GCA_963789465.1). GTDB lineage: Bacteria > Bacteroidota > Bacteroidia > Bacteroidales > VadinHA17 > LD21. The sequence goes on along the minus strand of CAWBLL010000002.1, from coordinate 65,426 downwards.
GATTTCAACGAAATTTACAAAGCAAGGAGTGCTGCAAAAAGTGCTGATATTGCAATTGTTGTGCTTGGTGAAAATGAGTGGCAGGCACCAAATCGTACAGGAACTGATGGCGAAGGCTATGATGTGGCAAGTCTTGATTTGACAGGACTTCAGGAAGAACTTCTTCGGGCAGTTTATGAAACAGGAACGCCTACAATTCTTGTACTGATTAACGGAAGACCTCTTTCTATTCGATGGGCTGCGGATAAGATTCCAGCTATTATCGAGGCATGGTTGCCTGGAGAATCAGGAGGTCAGGCAGTTAGTGATATTATTTTTGGTGATTGTAATCCAAGCGGAAAACTACCTGTAACTATCCCTAGACATGTAGGACAACTGCCTGTCTATTATAACTATATGCCAGAGAAAGAAGAATGGATAACACATGGTTGGGGAAAAGCTTATGCAGATATGCCGGCAACACCTTTATGGGAATTTGGATTTGGACTCAGTTATACAAAATTTGAATACAGCAATCTTCAGATTGAACCCGGGGAAACGGGTACCTATGGAGAGGTCAATATAAGTGTAGATATTAAGAATACAGGTGACAGGAGCGGAAAGGAAGTTGTTCAATTATATACCAGAGATTTGATAGCATCTGTAACAGTTCCTGTTAAAGAGCTGAAGGGATTTAAAAAGATCTTACTTGAGCCTGGTGAACAGAAGAGGGTCGAATTCAGATTAAATCATGAAGATTTATCTTTATATAATAAATGTATGGAATTTGTTGTGGAGCCAGGGACTTTTGCTGTAATGGTCGGCAGTTCTTCAGAGGATATCCGGGTTAAAGGGGAATTTGAAGTGAAACAATGATCTGATAAAATCTTGATTATAAAAGGAGGGGAGAGATCACTGTTAGAATCCGAGTTTTTTATTATAAATGGTGCTTTTCAACAGATCCTGAATGGCTGCCTGATTTGCATGACAACCGGCAATATTTGGCAAATAACTGAATTAGCTTATTAAATCAGGTAAGTGATACTATATTTTGAATTACCGGCATTGATATTAAAATAAAACTCATTTAAAAACCTTCAGTTATTTTACTATGAAGACAATAATAGCCTTGATTATATGGTTTGCAATTGTTTTGCTGTCAAATACTAAAAATGAAAAAAGAGTAACTGTAACTTGGAATAATGTAGCAAATAATTCTGAATTCAGGAAAGGGGAGTATGGGTATGATTTGGATTTTCTCAAAAGATATCTTGATCCTGTAGAATTGGTAAACAAGAACTCGAGGTTGATCATAGAGCCTGAATATCAGGGCAGGGTTATGACCAGTTCTTCTTCAGGATTGAAAGGATTTTCGTATGGATGGATAAATTATGATCTCATTAGTTCATCGACCCTTCAGGAGCATTTTAATCCATATGGAGGAGAAGAAAGAATTTGGCTTGGGCCGGAAGGTGGACAATTCTCACTTTTCTTTAAAAAGGATACTACTTTTAATCTTTCGAACTGGTTTGTACCGGCATCACTTGATAAGGAACCTTTTAAAGTTGCAAATAAGGATGATAACAGTATTACATTGATAAAGAATGTTGAATTGGAAAACTTTTCCGGAACAATATTCAATCTGGAAATTGAAAGGAAAGTCACCCTCTTAAGCCGGGATAAAATTATTAGGTTTCTGGGAACAATAATTGACAAATCAGTTCGTGTTGTTGCTTATCAATCTGAAAATAAGTTAAAAAATACAGGAACAAATAGTTGGAACAGAGAAAGCGGAGCGTTATCTGTTTGGATGTTAAGTATGCTTAATCCTTCATCTGATGTCACCGTTGTATTACCATATAGATCAGGAGACAAGGGGGAAATTCTAAGCGATTATTTTGGAAAGATTCCGGGAAACAGATTAAAAGTAAGTGATAAAGCTGTCTTTTTTCTGGCTGATGGTAATTTCAGGAGCAAAATCGGAATCTCTCCTCAAAGGGCAGTTCCGGTAATTGGAAGTTATGATTCAAAAAACAATATTCTGACTTTGATCGAATTTACAATGCCTGAAAATACCACTGAATATGTGAATTCAGCCCTTGAAATACAAAAAAAACCCTTTTGCGGTGATGTAATAAATTCTTATAATGACGGCCCATCCGGAAATGGGAGCCAGTTAGGCCCATTTTATGAGCTTGAAGTATCTTCACCGGCTGCATTCCTAAAATCAGGCGAGGAAATTATTCATATTCAAAGAACATATCATCTGGAGGGAGATGAAAAAAATCTTGATTTAGTAGCCAGATCACTACTTAATGTTTCTTTATCAGATATTACGGCTATATTCAAAAATTGAATTTATCATCCCGGATTGGATTACGATCTAAGTTTTATATTAGAATCCAGGGAAGTTTAATTACCAGTTTACCAACGATTTATAATCCGGCTTCTATTTTCAATTTAATAGATGATAATCTCAGTACAGTGATGTCTTGTCAGTTTAAAAATTGGAAGATAATAAATTGCAATTAAGGTGAGTTCGTCACTTTTTGATGAGTACTTTATTCAAATCATAATCACTACAAATAAACTCTATATGTTTGTTTTCAAGATTTTTCATGGATTATTTCTGTTTTAGTTGGGTTGTACTACAAATTTGGAATTAGTCCTTTTTTATAATACATTGTAAATCATATAGCATTAATATTTATTAAATAATTAATAATCAGTTATTTATATGTATTTTTTATAACGACCTCACTTTAATATAGCTTTCCCGGGTTATTAAAGAGCTAAAATGAAACTTATTTCAAAATCATAGATTTTCTTTTATATAAAAAAATTGACTTTTATGGTTTTAAATACATTTGGTTTATCTTTTTATATTAATTATGAAAAAGGAATAACTCTAAAGTATAATCAGTTACAAATCTGAATTGTTAATCAAATAACAAGGATTTATATGAAAAATTTTGTAAAGTTTTTGGCAATCATTTTCTTTTCTTTGGGTTTGATTGTTTATGCAGGAAATATGTCCCAACGGCAACAAGAAGCAGGCGGTGGTGAAGAAAGTAATCAGACGGCAATATCCCCGTATCCCCTAAGTACAGTAATTTCCGGAATAACATTTGATCAGTCAACTCTTATAAAACTAGCTAAGGGAAGTGACCAGTTTGGATATACCACTGCATCAGATAATAATATATATGTTGCATGGGGGGATGGAGGTGGGTTTGCCGGAACAAATACACTCGGAAGGGCAAGTCTCGGAGTAGGGCGTATTGAAGGGACTCCACCATTATGTACCGGATATAATGTCTGGGGAGGAATCAATCCGGAATCGTTACAACATTTTACTCCAGGGAAAACCAGTAATGGCATCATTGCTGTTAATGGAGCCTTGTATCTGTATGTTGATGAACAGGATGTCTGGTCCAAAAATAATCTATGGAAATCAATCGATTTTGGAATGACATGGAAGGATCTCGGCCAGATGTTTAGTGAGCCGAACAGAGCATTTTCAGAGGTGGGGATTATCCAGTTCGGTTCAAATTATGAGGGAGCCAGAGATAATTTTATCTATGGTTATTCCCCGGATGAATTCGTTGATGGGCTTGGTTTATTCAGAGTAGATAAATCTAAAATGGAAAATCGTGCCAGCTATGAGTTTTTTGCAGGCTTTGATGATAAAAAGACTCCTTTATGGTCAGCCGATATATCCACGGAAGCCCGGGTTTTTACTGATCCTGCTGGGACCGAATGGGGTGCCACTGCCACATACAGCCCCTATCTTGAGCGTTATCTGCTTGCTGTCCGTCATAATGGAGAAACCGGAGAATGGGGATTATTCGATGCTCCTGAACCCTGGGGGCCATGGACAACGGTTGGATATGGTAAAGACTTTCCAACCTGGACCTACACTCCCGACTCCATTGGGGCAAGTGTTGGTCGTCCTGCTTATGTACATAACTTTCCAGTGAAATGGATGAGTGACGATGGAACAACGCTCTGGCAAATTTCGGACAGGGGAGATCAAATGAATATAGTCACAGTAACTCTAAGATTAAAAAGGGTTAAATAGAACAAATTTCCTGATGAGTATAAGGGGTATTGCTGGGAAGAAAAGTTTAAGGAATAATAAAGGTCTCTAAACTGTAATTGAAAAGGATGATTATTTATTAAGCCAATTATTCCTGCTAACTGTTGAAGTAATTGGTAATCAATAGAATCATATAATGGAGGTGGTCTATATAACTGGAATAATCTAATGATCAAACGGAGAAGAAATCACATTATATTGGATTTATTTTATAATTTTGGATTTTAACCATAAGGATCAGTTAATAAATAAGTAGATTGACGATTTCGTGAAATTGAATCTTATTATGTGTGATATTGATATACAGCAATAAGCAAAGACATAGATCTCTGTCAGAGTTTGTTCTTGTGTTGGTATAACAAGTGTTTATTTAGATACGACTTCATTCCAATTTTTTTCAGATGAAACCAATATTTGAAAAAATAAATAAACTTGAAGATCAGTCCTTTTATCTTGAAGAGGTAATCAAGCCATATTTTATCGATCTTTGGCATTTCCATCCGGAAATTGAGATCCTATATATTCAGAAAGGATTCGGGACCAGATATGTTGGAGACTGTATCAGCTCTTTTTATCCCGGCGATCTTGTAATTATTGGGTCAAATACTCCACATGTGTGGTCATCAGGTTCAGATTTTTTAAATCCTGAAAGTAAGCTTTTGTCAAGTGCAATCTGCATTCAGTTTGTTGAGGATTTTATAAGAAATCCTTTATCTGACATTCCTGAATTAAATATTATTAACGAGTTTTTGAACAAATCAAAGCGGGGAATCCAGTTTATTAAGAAAACACATAACGTTCTTGTCAAACATATCAAAGAACTACCTTCCATGAGAGGAATGGAGAGAGTTATTGGATTATTGACAATTCTGGATATTATGTCGACCAGCAGTGATGTAAAATATTTGTCATCCCATGATTATGCGCCAGCTATAATAAATTCTGAGGATAAATACAGGATGGAACTGATTTTTCAGCATGTAATTCGAAAATTCCCTAATAAAATTCATCTCAAAGAGATAGCTGCACTTGTGAATTTAACACCCCCCTCATTTTGTCGTTTCTTTAAATCAAGGACAACAAAAGTGTTTTCATCTTTTGTTAATGAGATTAGAATTGGTAACTCATGTAAGATGTTGATCGAAAATAAGCATACAATTTCTCAGGTTTGTTATTTATCAGGTTTCAATTATTTATCAAATTTCAATCGTCAGTTTAGGAAAATAAAAGGGATGACTCCATCAGAATTTCAACAGAAATATAAGAATCATAATTTTGATCTGATGTTTGACAGTTAGAGCATATAACTCTTAACTTGTCGTCAGTTTACTTCTTCTACTATTCCACACCTATCTTGTATAAATAGTTTTCAGTCCTCAAAATCATCGAGTTTCTTAAGATCGCAGGGGTGGCCCATATTCCTGAATCTACTTGATTATTAGATACAACTTCATATTTCCGGCCTGCCTTTAATACCAGGACTTCACCTTTTACTGAGAAAAACCAGATATTCCCATGAATAAATATCGGTGAAGCATTGAAATGTGATGTTACACGTCTGGTCCAGATCTCTTCTCCTGTTGCTGCATCAATGCACATCATAATATTTCTCGTTGTAACAGTATAAATTAATCCGTCTTTTATTACCGGCGAGAGCATCTGGTTATCCGATGTTTCATCTTTTTTTTTCCAAATGATATTTGTACCAGTTATATCCCCTTCACCATACGGATTTACTGCCAGTAAATCCGTATATGTTTTGCCATCATCATTAACATTAAACCCTGTGTACCAGAATAGTACTCCATTCTCTGTGAATGGCATGGCTATTGTTGTTTCTGCTCCATCCACAACTCTCCATATTTCCTGTCCTGTATCCGGGTCTAATGCCTGACATATGGCTGAACCATTGGAAATTAGCATATCGTGTCCATTTACGCTAATTATTATCGGAGTTATAAATGCAGGCTTTCCGAAGGTAGGCAATGATCCATAAGGCTCTTCCGGTCTGTCAGTTTTCCAAATAAGGTTTCCGTTTGATTTATCAAGAGCTGCTATATACCTGACGTCTGTACTTTCGAAATGAAGTATTATCAGGTTTTTATAGATTAAAGGGGATGAAGCCGCTGCATGCACCTGTTTACACTTCAGTCCGGTTTGTTTCCAGACAATTGAACCGTTTGCTGTATTTATACAAGCTGTTCCAATACTTCCATAATGTACATATACAAAGCCTTTTTCAATACATGGTGTCGGAGTGGCATAAGTATTTATCGAGTTCCTTATTTCAACCTCCTCAGGCGTGAAAACCTTAATATCATAAATTATTTTACCTGTTTTAAAATCGATACAAACAGCATAGATCTCTCTCCCGTCAGCTTTTGCTGTTGTTAACCATATCTGATTGTTAAAGACAACAGGTGAAGAATAACCTTTATCATGAATTTCAGTTTTCCATTTTATTACAGAGTCATCCCACTTCAGGGGAATATTTTCATTCTCTGCGATACCATTCAGATCAGACCCTCTGAAGTGAGTCCAGTTCTTATCCTGAGAAGTTGTTTTCTTACTACAGGCAATGAAAGTAACAAAAATGAATGCGAACAGGAGAAGAGTCTTAAAATTCATATGAATTTATTTTAACTAATTAACGTCCATGCATTAAATTAAGTGAATTTTTATCGGATTACCATATTTTATACAAACTGCAATTTAAAATTTCTGAAATAAAGTTTAATTTGTATTCGAATGTGCAGTTATTAAGAGTTAGATATAATTCATGAAAAAGTGATTTAACGACCTAATAATTGGATATAATCAATAGCCAGAATTTAAAAAGCTAATAGGACAAAATTTGGAACGGCCATATGATTACAAATAGAGATAAAAAACTTATAGAAAAGGCAAAAGCACTCGTTGGCGCCAAAGATATCAGAGGTGGCGTTGTAAAAGAAGCTGGCTGTGTTTTAGTTACTGAAAACGGCAAGATCTTTTCGGGAGTTAGTCTGGATTTGGTTTGTGGTATTGGTTTTTGTGCCGAGCACACAGCCATCTCCCAAATGATAACTCAGACTGACGAAACGCACATCAGAACCATTGTCGCTACAGATGATAAAGGTGTTATCCCTCCTTGTGGAAGATGCAGGGAACTCATTAATATTCTTGATGCCAGGAATAAGGAGACCGGTGTTATCATTTCAAACGATACTAAAATTAAGTTAAGAGAGCTGTTGCCTTTTACCTGGGAAGTAGATTAACAGGACTTTTTCAGTTTTATAAAGTCAGCTTATTAAAATATTTATCATCCTAAAGGCTCTTGAAATCCTCATCCTTAGTCGCATTTTCCATGAAGTTTTATATCTGTCATTACCGGTATAAAGCTTATCGTCTTTATTCCACCGGTATTCAACCACATTGTTATTGGTCTAATGTAAGTACCAGAAGAAGTTGCAAGGCTTGCCTACATTTACCTTACTATTTTTCTTCTCTGGGCTGCATCGATTGGTTACAGAAGGTTCTACCAGAGTATACTTATCAGGAATAATCTTACAAGGCAGGTGACTTATGGGGCTCTGGTCCGGTTTTCAGTTATTGTGATAACGGGATTGCTTCTATATACTGCAGGAGTAAAAGGGGCATATGTTGGTGAGGGGGCAATGTCGCTGGCCGTCCGTTTGAAGCTATAGAAACAAAGATGATGGTCTCTGCTACAGTAAAGTCACTTCTTCAAAAGGAAGATACTGAGAACGGCAATTATTTAAGACTAACTGGCATAATTTACCTTGATTAGACTTACAATTAACTGGTTATCTCATCAATACAGTCAATTCTTATTCTTATGATAAACATACTTTTATCTAATCGCAATATCTTTCCTTAGTATCTGCAACTGCATTTCCACCTGTAACAGGTTTTGGATGATCTTCATGAAGAAGAGCTTTCATTTGTCTTACCACATCTGCATATTTTGAATTACCGGCTAGATTATCCAATTCCTGTGGGTCTGCTTCTTCATTGTACAATTCTTCTCCCAGTTTTCCGAAATCCCATTCAGTGTATCGCCATACTTCGGTGCGAACACTATGACCAGGTGTATTTCCTCTCTGAACCTGGGTAAAAGCCGGATGATTCCATGATGCTTCAGGGTTTTTAAGCAATGGAAACAGACTATACCCTTGTAAATTTGAAGGAGGCTTTAAGCCCGTAATTTCAGCTAGCGTTGGATAGATGTCAATCAACTCAACTGTTCGCTGACAAATTTTTCCTGCTGATCTGGTTCCCGGTAGAGAAATAATAAGAGGACTCTTGGCAGATTCTTCAAAACAGCTTTGTTTAAACCATAAGCCATGTTCTCCAAGATGATATCCATGATCGCTCCAGAAAACAATGATAGTATTATCACTTAATCCCAATGAATCAAGGGCGTCGAGCAACCGTCCGATCTGGGCATCTACAAATGAAATAGCAGCAAAATAGGCCAGTTTGCACTCCATAGCCTGATCTGGTGTGATGCCAAAATAAGGCCAGGGTTTAGTTGAGGCTAAAGCCAGCTCAGGATAATCATCCGGAGTTCCTGAAGATATTTTGGGAAGACTCATCTGATCCTGGTTATACATGTCGAAATATTTTTTGGGCGTTATCCAGGGGGTATGAGGTTTATAAAAACCGGCAGCGATAAAAAACGGTTTGTTTTTATGCTGCTCTAAAAGCTTAATAGCTTCAGTAGCTACATGCCCGTCAGTATGTTCTATGTCTTTTCCATTACTGTCCGAAAAATAGGCCATTGCTGCCCCCAGGCCTCTGTTGGGTGTGTAATTTATCAGGTCAAGTTCCAGGGACGTTTTATCAAGGCCTGACGGATTGATGCGCTCCATCCAGGATGCCCTGTCGTCCAATCCGTTTGTCCCTATATCACCCGGGTTTCCATAATGGAAGATCTTACCTACACGGGCAACATAGTAGCCATTATTAATAAACATTTGCGGAAGAGTTACTACATCTGGCATGTCCTGCCTGAAATGATATTTCAATTCAAAAACACGTGTCTGGTCTGGACGCAACCCGGTCAGAAGGGAGCTGCGACTGGGACTGCTAAGGGGGAACTGGCAATAAGAGTTTGCAAATGCCACGCCTTTAGATGCCAGACGGTCAATATTTGGAGATTTCACCAATGGATGACCATAGCAACCCAGGTCATTGTTCATGTCATCAACGGCGATGAAGAGAACGTTCATTTTCTTTCCCTGGGCATACATTCTGGTCGCAGTAACAGCAAGGACCAGGAGAAGCATTATTCTGTTAAAAAAAGGATTTTTCATAGGTATATTGTTTATTTTAATCACTGATCATGGTAGTTATTATTTTGCCACAGATGGATTGAACGATATATTTCTGTTTGTCTGACTCGTGATCAATTCTAATCCGAGAGAATCAATAGTGTTCTGATATTCAGGACTAACAATTAAATTTTTTGTTTTTCCTTTGTCCGTTTTGAGATCGACAAACATTTCACGGATTTTTCCTGTATTGTCCAGTTCATATTTATACCAACCTGTATGGATCATATAACCGCTTTCGTTTTCTAACTAAATATGATTTGGACAGTCTTTAAGCTTTTCCTGATTGGTCAGTGGTACAACAGACCTCCCCGTAAGACCTTCTGGATTTGCATTCCTGAGAAATCACATAATGTTGGTAAAATAACAGAGTTTAGAAATTATCCTTCACATCCTTAGGATCCACATCATCGGAACAAAGCTTTGCAGAAGTATATTTTTTAATCCGGGCATTGCACTCAATGCGCATATTCTCAAGTACATCCCTGTACTTTGGATCCTGTGCCAGATTAATTTTCTCCATAGGATCGTTATTTAAATTATACAGCTCCTCAGGAGCCGAAATAAATCGATACCTGAAGTATTTCCATTGAGATGTTCTGATACCCTCACTTGATGGTATCTGGGGAAGATTCCACAGATGTTCGAAAAGAATTGCCTCCCTGACCTCTTCCGGTTTCCTTTGCCCGACATATGGCACTAAACTTAACCCTTGATAAGGTTCTGGTGCAGATATTCCGGCAAGATCGAGAATGGTTTTTGGAACATCAATATTGAGCACCATATCGCTTACATCCTGATGTCTTTTAGCCCTTGGATCGTAAATTATTAATGGAACATTCAGTGAGAGTTCGTACATTAACCACTTTCCTGCCAGCTGGCGTTCACCGGTGAAATATCCATTGTCGCCCATTATAATAATAACAGTATTATCGGCAATATCTTGTTGCCCAAGCACATTTCTTAACTCCCCAATTTCGTCATCTATTTCGCTTATCATACGGTAGTATCCCTTCATACTATGCTGATACTTTTCAGGAGTGTCATAGCGCCAGTGCCAGCGGGTACGATTTAATCCCTCTCTCACCTCCCGGGGCAATGCGTTGAAGTATTTATCATCAGTCATCACTGCTGCAGGAACAGTAATGTCGGCGTAACGGTCATTCGACTTCTCCTGCCAGAAATATTGATCCGGAGCCGGATCATGGGCATGTGGTGCACTAAAATACAAAGCCAGGCAAAAAGGCTTATCTTTTGGCGCATTGCGGATAAACTCCTGTCCTTCATAGCCTGTAAAACGGGTAAGATGAACTGTATCCATGCCAATGGTTTTGTAAAAATACCCCCTTCTGTCATTAAATTTATCATTGCGATCATATATATCAGCCTTGTCAAATAAGCTTTCAGCATCCTTGTAGTCAACCCCAAATTTCCCGAATAAGCCTGTATAATATCCATTCCTTTTCAGGATAACAGGATAAGCGATATTCATGTATGACTTTTTAAGAGGTCCCTGCTGAAATGTGTAGCCATGGGTGCGTTCATACAATCCCGTGAGAATTGAAGCCCTGCTCGCAGCACATATTGGTGTTGTTGCAAAGGCATTTTTAAAATATACACCATCTCTGGCAAGTCGGTCCATCTGAGGAGTCTGAATGATTTTATTGCCAGCATAGCCCAGTGCATCGGCACGTTGATCGTCAGTTAGGATAAAAATAATATTTGGATGTTTCAATAAGCCGGATTGACCTGCAACTGAGGTCGCAGTTGCAAGCATTAATACTCCGCATGAAACATATTTTGACTGTAATCCTTTCATAAAAAAACATTTCATTCAAAAAAGTACCATAGCCTGGCAAACTGACCATTTTGCACTACAAACAGGCCACGTAAAAGTTGCCATTTTGGACAAAGCATCCTTATAAAATAAAGTTGCTAAACAAATTTATCTATTTTATTCATTAATTGCACGTTTTTTTGTCTGACACCGTTTTTTCCGGGGAAATCTTCATTTAATTCAATATGGGATGCATCTTTACGGATTCTGAAAAGATTTGTATATCCACAGATGATCAGCAGGTTAATTCACCTGAGCGCGTAGATTTCAGGATATTTTTTGACGATGCGATTGGTGCCATCAGCCAGACTTACTATTCATTATCGGAAGACAGGGAATCTTCAGGATAATAAATATAAAGCATGTAGCACCGGACAACACTCCCCGAAGCATGATTTCAGACTACTGCGGATGTTTAATTGACTATTACAGTGCCCGTCATATAAGAATGAATGATGCAATGATAGGGGTATGAACCAGGAGTGTTGAATAAATGACTGAATGTCTTGCCTGTATTCATCATGCCGCTGTCGAACACTCCGTTGTCACTCGTAACAGTATGACCAACAGGATCGTTGTTTGTCCAAGTAACTGTAGTATTGGCAGAAACTGTAATTGTCACTGGGTCAAAGGCATAATTCTGGATTAGTACTTCATTGGTACCGGGAGTTACCTGGGAGGTTGATGACTTGCTGCAGCTGCCTGAAATGCCCAGTATGGCAACCAGGACAACAATAACTGCAAAATGATCTTTTCTTGAATTAATTAGCGTTTCCATGATTCATATTCTTTGGATAATACTAACATTCAAGACATCATTAAGTTCTAAATATTCAATACAATTTTTGAGAAGCCTCTTCGTAGACAATTTCATACCAGCCCAGAAGGAAGGTGCTCCTCCAAGGAAATCCTGTTTGTTGAAAAAAAATACAATTTTATTATGAGATATATCTTTATTAAGCATATAAGATATATAAATGAGAAGAAAGAATTTTAAGTGTTCTATGGTGAAATAACAGACAGATAAATTGACTATAAGGCAGAATCTTGATAATCATTTTTGTTTAGTTCTTAGGGTAAGAGGTTTCGTGAGTTGACTGGCAGGTATTTGAGGGTCTGTATAAAAGTATTTACCTACGATACCTGTCAGTTTTATTTTTGAACTAATCCTCTCCTGCTGATAATCCAGAAACTTTATAGCGTAGGCAATACTCTGATAAATATCAGGAAATAAATGAATTTTTAAAATGCAAAGATAAAAAGTTATCGCAGGGTATAATAAATGTATTTTTAATATGAGATCCACTCTATATGTGGGTATAATAGAGATTAAAGCAGGTAATTTTAATACCTGACCAAAGACGCAAATTAACAATGTTGAAATCAGAAGATAAAGAAAAAATTGAAAAATATATTGAAGGGCAGGTAGTGGAAAGAGAATATGCTTTGATTGAGGATTTATTTTTAAACGGTTAGACTAACGAGACACTTTGGATTTTACTTAAAAAAGACTGGTTCAGTGTGGTTAATGATAGGTCCAGCAATGGTACTGATATCAGTCTTGTTCTGGACTGGGTTCATCATAAGATCTGAAATATGAAGAATATTTACCGGCAGAAACCATTATTGAAATTTCTTCGGATATATAAGAAAGCAACGGCCATCTCATTTGTACCATTTTTAGTTGCTGTATTTGGATACTTTTTCCAGGAAAAAAAGTTAGAAGGTGATCCAATGGCCGAGGTAACCAGGCGTATAGAACGGTGAAATAACGTGAAGGTTGTGTTGGCCGATAAAGAGCTTAAAAAATATTCTTTTCGAGCAACATTTGAAGACGATAAACTTGATGATGTTTTACATTTTTTCCTATGACTCCTCCTATAAGATATCAAATTACCCCTCGGAAGCTTATGCCTGATGGAACCTACGAAAAAGAAATAGTGACAATTAATATTAAAAAGTAATAAACAATATTTTTAAAACTAATTAGAAATGAGAACAGTTAGAGGTCCTTAAAGTTTGAAAAAAAAGGAAATCGCGTCAACGATTTCCTTAAAAAATATCCTTTCGGCATTTTTTAACTAAAAACCTTCAAATCTATGAAAAAAAGTAAACCTATTGGGGAATTGAGGTATCATTCTCTAAAAAAAATCTTACTAATTATGCGTATTGCTGCTATTCTTATGATCCTCGGAATTCTGCAAACACGTGCCAGTGAAGCTTATTCACAGAAGACCAATCTATCTGTCAATTTCTCACAAACGGAGATTCTCAAGGTACTTGATAAAATTGAGGATGAAAGTGAATTTTTCTTTCTGTACAATGAAAAACTGCTTGACACAGACCGTAAAGTCAGCATCTCGGAAAAGGACCAGCCAATCAACGTAATTCTGGATGATCTATTTGCTGGCACTGATGTTAAGTTTTCTATCATTGACCGAAAGATTATTCTTGCTCCAGAGTATCTGACTAAGGAATCAAATGCTACTTCTAAAAGCCAGCAAAAAAAAATAACCGGTAAAGTAACAAATTCATCCGGAGATGCTCTTCCCGGTGTAACTGTGTTAGTTACAGGAACAACAACCGGAACACTTACTGATCCTGATGGAAATTTTTCTTTGGTGTTGCCTGAAAATGCCAAAACCCTTACAATTTCTTTTATAGGTATGAATAAACAAGAAGTTAAAATTGGGACAGAGTCAGTTATCAATGTAACAATGGAAGAAGCCAGCATCGGTTTGGATGAAGTATTAGTGGTGGGGTATGGGACGCAGAAGAAGAGGAATGTTACTGGTGCAATAGCTTCAATTAATAGTGAAAATATTGTTAAATCAGCCCAAACGAGTTTTACACAATCTTTGGAAGGGAAAGTACCTGGATTAACAGCAATACAAACTACAGGCCAACCTGGAGCAGGGCCCAATATTAAGATTAGAAGTAATCCATCCTTTGCTTCTTCGGGCGTTTTATATATACTGGATGGTGTTCCGGTAAATGATAATGCCGGGGAAGCCGGCTCGTCCTTACTATATGGAAGTGCCGGTGTGAACCGCACGTCGTTGAATTTTATTAATCCTAACGATATTGAGTCAATACAAGTATTAAAAGATGCAGCAGCAGCTTCCATATATGGTGCTCGCGCTGGTGCAGGGGTGATATTAATTACTACAAAACGAGGTATATCTGGTAAACCAAAGGTTGATTATAGTGGAAGTATTGCATTTCAACAACCAGCAGAATTCTATGATATCCTGGACACCAAGGACTATATGAATGAGCGTAATCATATATTATATGATATGTACCTTCGTAATAATAATATTAGTCCATATGGAAGTGCTGATCCATCTTTGGCGCCCCCATTTATCCCTAAATTTACAGATTCAGAGATAAGTAGTACTCCGGAACAGGAATCCGCGACCAAAGCAATTACTCAAAATGGCTATATTAATCAACAAAACTTATCTGTATCAGGTGGCGATGAAAAGACCAGATATTTTATTTCTGGTAATTATCTTTCACAGAAGGGTGTTCTTATATCATCTGCATACCAAAGATTCAATTCCAGAATTAACCTGGATCAGAAAATTTCTGAGAAGATAAAAATGGGTGTTAATTTTGCATCTTCCAATTCTAACGCTGATAATGCACAATTAGGTATTGAAAGTAACGAAAACGCATCAATGATTAAGGCTGCGTTTTATCAACCACCCAATATTCCTTTGATCGATGAGAATGGCAATTATCCGATTAATCCGGATTATGTGAATACCCCTAATCCACTTTCATATCGCGAGATTACTGATAAAACATATAATAAAAGGCTGCTTACATCAGCTTATGCAGAGTGGACAATCATTTCTGGATTAACAGCAAAAGCCAATTTTAGTTATGATCAATCCTCTTCGAAACGATCTGTTTATTTTCCTAAATCTTTTTTAAAGGGATATACTACAGGAGGTGATGCTTCTGTTCAGGATAATTCCAATACGTCAGAGCTGGCAGAATTTACTTTAAATTATGTGGTAGACTTGAATAGTGATAACAAACTGAATTTTTTAGCGGGATATTCCTATAATTATAGCGAGTGGGAAGGTCTTAGTGCCAGAAATTACAAGTTTCTTACAGATCAATTCTTGTATAATAATTTGGCTGCCGGTGAAGCACCTCGACCATCCGTAGGGTCTTTTAAGTCGAATCAAACTTGGGCCTCCTATTTTGGCCGGGTAATTTACGAGTTAAAAAGCAGATACCTTCTTACTGCTACCATCAGAAGAGATGGGTCATCTATTTTTGCACAAGATAAAAAATATGGTGTATTTCCTTCGGTATCTGCAGGATGGATTATTTCAAATGAATCCTTTTATCAGGATAATATCTTTTTTATGAATTTCTTAAAGTTGAGGATGAGTTATGGAACAACCGGGAATAGTAATATAGGTAGCAATGCATTTGCTTACTATTCTACCGGATACAACTATGTTTTTAATAACACTGATAATGTGGGAGTTTATCCAAGCCAGTTAAATAATGATAACTTAACATGGGAGACTGCAAAAGAATTCAATGTAGGGATAGACTTTCAGATGCTTGCAGGAAGAATTAACGGTTCATTTGACTACTTCAACAAGACGGTTTCTGACCTATTATCTTTCAGACCCCTTCCTACAAGTTTCCCTGTTTCATCTATAGCTGATAACGTTGGCAAAACTCGTAGTACAGGGTGGGAAATAGGACTGCAAACAAGAAATGTTGTAAGCAGTGGCAGCGGATTTGAATGGACCACAGAGTTCACTTTATCACATTATTATGATTCGTGGGTTGAGAGGTCTCCTGCATCTTTGAAAATACTTGAGAAATACATAGATCCACAAGGGCCTTTTAATGGAGTTTATGGTTATCAAAATGCTGGTATGTATACTTCGGATAAAACTCTGCCCACCTGGATGCCCGGTATTCTGCCAGGCACTATTATAATTAAAGATTCAAATGGTTATGGCAGTGATGGAGAACTAACCGGGAATCCTGATGATCAAATAAATACTGCAGATATGGTTCAACTTGGTATTGCAGATCCAAAACTCAGCTTTGGTATTACCAGCAATATGCGGTATAAGAATTTTGATTTATCTATTTACATGTATGGTGTTCAAGCTATAAAATTTAATCAAGATTTAGCTACTGCTTTTGTTGTTGAATCGCAATTAGCACAATTTGGATGGAACGCGATGGTTCAGGTGAAAGATAGATGGTCTTACAATAATATGACCAGCAAATGGCCATCCGGACTTTCAAATGCTTATGTTAATTATGCCAATAACTCTGATTACTGGAAAGAAAATGGAACCTTTTTACGCGTTCAAGATATTACTTTAGGCTATTCATTACCCTCAAGTATTATACAGAAGCAAAAAGTGTTGGCAGGATTAAGAGCAACTTTGAGTCTTCAAAATATGTTTGTTTTTACCAAATATAGTGGCATAGACCCTGAACTTGATAGCTGGGTTACATACCCGAATCCAAAGAGTATTATATTTGGCTTAAATGCCTCTTTCTAAATTGAGTAAGGAAGTGAGGAATTTTTATGAACTTTATATTAATTTAATATTAAATTTAAAATTATGAATAGATCAATCTTTTATATAAACGTTCAGCCTTTTTTAGTGATTGCAGTTCTATCAGTGATACTTTGTTCCTGTGAAGGGAAATTGGACCAGGAAGTATTTGACAGACTCTCTACAGGTACTTTTTTCCAAACTGCTAGTGATGCTAAAGCGGCTGTCACAGCTTCATACAGAGGTATGATGCCTATATGGAATATTTCAAATTACGAGACCGTAGCTCAAAGCAGCATGTCGACAGATGAATTAATATGCTCCTGGGGCTGGGCTGGATGGAAACGGTATAATGATATCAATCTTTCAGAAGATTTTACTGACAACGCGCTTTCTTCACCTTATTTAAGTGTTATGCCGGCAATTTCACAGGTCACCATTTATATTGATAAGATCTCGAAAATAGTGATGGATGAAACTCTGAAAAAAAGATATATTGCTGAATTAGTAGGATTAAGAGCAATTTATGGACATCAATTATATAACCTGTATGGACCTATTACTATTGTTACTGATCCTGTTAAGGCAGCTGATCCAAATGCAGAGTTTCTTCCAAGACCAACAGCAGCAGAGATGGTTGCTCAAATCGAAACCGACTATAAAACCGCCGCTGCTGATCTTCCTATAAGATTCACAGGGGATGATTATGGACGAATTTCCAAGGCTGCCTGTATGACAGGATTAATGCAACTTTATATGCATGATAAGAGATGGACCGATGCTATTACAGTTGGCAGAGAAATCACAGGAATGGGCTATTCCTTAATGCCAAATTACGATGATAACTTTACGATTAATAGCAAAGGAGGTAATAGCGAAATTATTCTTGCTATCTGCTGCCGGCCTGACGCGAATAGTAATGCCTGGCTGGCAATGTCACTAACCAGTGCCTATGTTGATCCATCAGGACAGAGCATAATGGCATGGGGAGGGTATAAGATGCCTTGGAATACCTATGACAAATTTGATCCGAATGACAAGCGCTTATTTAGACTCTTAGCTAAATTCCCAACTACCGGTGGGGCTATATTTGATGCCCGCGCAAATAATTATATTGGAGCCTTACCTATGAAATATGGACCAGATCCGGCAGCTGTTGGTGCATCTCACGGAGTCGATCTCATTGTATATCGATATGCAGATGTGTTGCTTATGTTAGCTGAAGCTATAAATGAAAATGAAGTAGATGGTCCAACCAGTGAGGCTTATGATTTAGTAAATACAATCAGGACTCGAGCAGGTTTGGGTAATTTACCGGCAGGGCTCACTAAAGACGAATTTAGGAGTAAATTAATGGATGAACGGCTTTTCGAACTATGGTGTGAAGGAACACGGAGAAATGATATGATCCGCTGGGGGACCTATATACAAAGAGCGGTAGATGCTGGATCTATTTATGCGAAACCTGAGTTCGTTTTATATCCACTGCCAAGAACAGCTATTACTGAATCGGGAGGTATAATCAATCAGAATCCAGGCTATTAACTCTCATTTAAGATTACTCGTTTTTATGAGTATCAGTAGTTACATACAATAAAAATTTGGTGCTTGAAAATCAATTGTTTGCTTTATCACTACAGTAAATAATTGATTTTCTCTGCACCTTTTCGAATCATTTGAATCCAAGGAATGTCAGGCTATGAGTGATCCTCTCTCCTTGTATCAAGATTCTTAAATTATTGCGAAGACAATAATTATATTCTTAATTCACTGAATATTAAGTAAGGGTTGATAATGATTAATCAACCAGAAAATAATAGCTCTGAAATTTGATGTTTTCCCTGATGTATGGTTTGTATAAGACAGTTATAAAAGACTTTACAATCGGAGGTGAATGGACATGCTGCTTCAAACTTGCAAGTTCTGGCAAAATCAGGCAAGATTTACTTAATGTCTGGTTTCATGGCATTTTGTTAATTTCTGCAAAATAATCTTAAAAAGTTGAAAGAATGAGAAATCTAAGGATGTGTGTGCTCAGTCTTTGTATTATTTCATTAATGGCTGCGAATTTGTCAGCGCAAAAAACAATCAGGGTACTTCCCAGGGAAATTGATGATGTTTTAATCAATCCAGGGATTGGATTTCAGACTTATCAACGGTTTAATGGAGATAACTTAAGTGTTAAATGGGGGGAAGATGGGTTTCCTACGAAGTACGAAAAACTTAAAGGCAACCTTGAAGTAGAAGGGTATCCAATGACAACTATTGCATATTTTCGGCCATATTGGAGATCTTTTGAACCTGAAATGGGTAAATACAACTGGGAATTGCTTGATATAGCTCTGAAGATGGCTCATGAAAGGGGTCAGACACTTTCATTACGCATTGCACCATATGGGTCGGGAATGAAACCTCATGATCCGACTGATGTACCGGAATGGTATCGCGCCATGGTGGGAGAGAAAAATGAATGGATGCCGACCGGAGAAGGATGGCGAGTTGACGCTGAAGATCCACGGTATGCTCAATATTTTGGCAGAATGGTGACTGAACTTGCTAAACGCTATGATGGACATCCAGACCTTGAATATGTCGATCTTTCAATTGTAGGATTCTGGGGTGAAGGCCGTGGTTCTGCTATCCTCTCTGACAAAACAAGAGCAGCTTTAGTCAATGCATATACTGATAATTTTAAAAAGACTCCCTTGATAATGTTGCTAACAGATGAGAAAACCAATAAATATGGTCTTTCTCAGGCAAATGTTGGATTGCGATTTGATTGCGTTGGCGATCTTGGCTTAATTATCTTTGATAGGTTTGGATGGGGAATGAACTGGACTCATATGTACGATTATTATCCTCAAGGAATTATTAATTTCGGGATGAAAGATGCGTGGAAAAAAGCGCCTGTAAGTCTTGAGGTATGCGGTACGATAAAAAGCTGGCATGAGAAAATGTGTAATACGTGCCAGGTACTGAGCGCGGATACTTTACAGGATATATTTAATGAAACTCTAAAGTGGCATATATCATCTTTTAATAACAAATCATCACCTGTACCTGAAGAGTGGAGGCCTATAGTGGACGAATGGCTTAAAAAGATGGGATATCGTTTTGTATTACGCAGCTTTTCCTATCCGGAATATGCCGTGCAGGGAGAGACCGTTCGCTTCAAGTCATGGTGGGACAATAAGGGAGTTGCACCAATATACAAGAAATACCTTCTGGCTGTAAGACTTACAAATGAAAAAAGTTCGGATGTTTTCATTACAGATGCCGATATTAACTCCTGGTTTCCTGGCGACAATCTTTATGATGATGCAATATTTGTTCCCTGGGACATGCCGGTAGGGAATTACCAGGTTCAGATAGGTATAGTAGACCGTCAATCACATGAACCCAAAGTAAATCTTGCAATTGAAGGGAGAACTACCGAGGGGTGGTATACGGTTGGTCAGATAGAAGTCAAAGAGTCTCAAATAAAGTAGGTTAAAGATGGAGAGATTATTGAAATATTTGGTATTAATATTTGGTATCTTCTTAACGGCATTTGAGATATCAGCCCAAGAGATCGTTGTAGTCAGGCCAAAGGAAATTAACGATGTTATGACAAATCCTGGTAAAGGGTTTACGACCTTCCACTGTTTTAACGGTGATTATGCTGGCTCTGCAAAGAGTGGATATCCTGACGTAGGTGGAGGTTTTGTCCCTGATTGTTACACTGAACCTGTAGCATATACAACTGATACAAGCTTCAAAAATATCGATTATCCACAGAGTTCTATAGCTTATTTTAGAATAAATTGGAGCTTTATTGAGCCTGCAGAAGGTGAGTATAATTGGGAGTTTATAGATTCCCTCCTTGCAACTGGACAGAAACGAAATCAACGGTTGTTATTGAGAATTGCTCCATTCTCTGGAAGTATTGAAAGTAAAGGTAAAAAAGATGTTCCATTCTGGTTCAGAGAAATGATTGGGCCGACAGATAGATCTAGCGTTCCTCATGAATTCTGGTTGATTGATCATAATAATCCTTTATACCTCAAATATTTTGGAGATTTAATAAGAAATTTTGGCAACCGATATGATGGGCATCCCATGATAGAAGCTGTGGACCTTTCAATCTGTGGTCAGGCAGGAGAAGGAGTTGGCACTAACTTCCTTGAGAAGGAGATCAGGAAGGAGCTGGTAAGAGCTTATACAGACTCCTTTAAAAAAACTCCACTTATTGTATTAGGCAGGACTGATGATACTGAACTTAATGTTTATCAATTAAGCAAAGATGCAGGTCTGAATGTTGGTTGGAGATTAGACTGTCTGGGTGATTTATTCGGGTTTAGTAATGAATTTTGCCATATGTATGATTATTACCCTCAAGCCATCGAACAGGGAATGAAAGCACATGATGCCTGGAAAAAGGCCCCTATAGCATTTGAAGCTTGCTGGACCATGATGCACTGGAAAGAGAAAGGATGGGACATAAATTATATTATCGATCAGTCTCTTAAGTGGCATATTTCAACTTTTAACAATAAGTCTTCTCCTGTCCCGGAGGAATGGAATCCAGAGGTAGAGAGGTGGATAAAACGGATGGGATATAGATTTGTTCTTAGAAAGTTCACTTATCCAAAAGTAATGGAACGAAATGGTAAATTATTATTTACCTCGTGGTGGGAGAATAAAGGTGTTGCTCCTATTTACAGAGAATATGCACTGGCTATACGTCTCAAAGGAAAGAAGGATAGTCGGGTATTGTTAACAGATGCAAATATCACCACCTGGCTTCCGGGAGATAATCTTTACGATAATTCTGTTTTTGTTCCATTGGATCTGCCTTCCGGTGAGTACAATTTACAGATAGGGATGGTTGACTGTCAGTCGCATGAACCCAAAGTGAATCTTGCTATTGAAGAAAGAGATAACGAAGGCTGGTATAATATGGGGGAAATCATAATTAAATAAGGCTGATTTGTTTTTGTTTTTTTAAACGGGGAGGATGAAATTTACATTTCGGGTGTAGTTTAATTCTGACAATCTAAATATTCACATTTTATATGTAATTAATTGATTGTCAATGGAGGAATGAATCAGGTAAAAATATTTTTATGTCTGTAAAGAACTATTTGTACACTCGAAGTTAAGGTTTGTAAATAAACTTAATCGCTAGCATCGATTTATTAAAAAAATAATACAGAACCGGTAACAAAATGAAATGTAAACAATTTCTAATCAATCTTTTTACAGCTTGTGCAATATTCTTAACAAAAGCACAAACTTTTGAGTCGGTAAAATCACTATCCCAGGTAAAAACTGTCTTACTCATAAGAAGAATACTGAATAATAATATTTTGTTAGATCAGAAAGATCTTTGAAGAATTTTAATGATTTGCCGACTCTTTACAAAGACAAGGATGACTTGCTAAATTGCTCACTTCAGAAATGTCTTTTATGGCTTAAACCTATCTTAAAAAATAAAAAATGGAAAAAAGAAAAAACTATTTGTTCATATTATGTGCCTTTGTCTTGATAATTAGTAATCTGTCAGCACAAAAAACAATCAGGGTCCTGCCAGGGGAAATTGATGATGTTTTGATTAATCCAGGTATTGGATTCCAGACCTTTCAAATGTTTAACGGAGATAATTTAGATGTTTGGATTGATGTGTTAAACAACGTAGATCTTAGTAAATATGGGAAGAATGAACATTTTGATAATCTGAATCATCCTCTAACCTCTATTGCTTATTTCAGGATCCAGTGGACTGCTATTGAACCTGAAATGGGGATTTATCGATGGGATATAATTGACGGATTACTTGATATTGCACATGAGCGCAATCAATCATTAATGCTTCGTATATCTCCTTATAGTGGAAGTAAAAGTGACGATGTGCCTATATGGTACCGAGACATGGTAGGGCCCAAACGCGATTTTGCTTTTCCAAAATGGGTCGTTGATCCTGAAGATCCACGTTATGCGCAATACTATGGCGATATGATCAGAGCTCTTGGCGCCCGCTATGACGGCCACCCTGATTTAGAAAGTATAGATGTTTCCATTGTTGGATTTGCTGGTGAGAATGGAGGTGCTGAACTACTTACAAAGAAAACAATGCAGGCGCTTCTTGATCCGTATATAGAGAGTTTTAAGAAGACTCCCATGGTCGTATTGATCCATGGGAAAGAAGCAAATGAATATATAACTTCAAAAGCAATCGTGGGCTGGCGACAGGATTGTCTTGGTGACCTTGGGTTCTGGGATCGTACTCCGGCGTGGAATCATATGTATGATTATTATCCTCAGACTATAATTGATTATAATATGCAGGATGCATGGAAGAAAGCACCGGTAACTTTTGAAATATGCGGTATTTTTGACACATGGACTATGACGGAAGGATTTCAAACCTGGGACTTAAAAGAACCATATTCTGACAAGCAGGTGCAATACATTATAGACCAGTCGCTTAAATGGC
The DNA here is from genome assembly GCA_963789465.1 of uncultured Bacteroidales bacterium. Lineage (GTDB taxonomy): Bacteria > Bacteroidota > Bacteroidia > Bacteroidales > VadinHA17 > LD21. The sequence continues at coordinate 42,145 of CAWBLL010000002.1, read as the reverse complement.
ATATGAGTTCTTTCAATGCCAAATCATCTCCTGTTCCTGATAAATGGAAACCTATGGTGGATGAGTGGCTTAAAAAAATGGGTTACCGCTTTGTACTTCGGAATTTCAAATATCCAGATAAAGTCAGAGCAAACGGCAAGTTGAATTTTGAATCATGGTGGGAGAATAAGGGAGTAGCCCCTTGTTATAATAAGAACTATGAACTGGCTCTGAGATTAAAGAACAGTGAATTGAGCATAATCCTTGTTACAGATGCCGATATAAGAAAATGGCTTCCGGGAGATGCTGTTTTTAATGATGGTGTTTTTATTCCATATGGTATATCTCCCGGAAATTACGAGCTGCAAATATCAATTGTTGATCACCAGTATCGGTTGCCACGGATAAAACTGGCAATTGAGGGAAGGGATGAAGAAGGATGGTACACCCTTGGTAATATTGAAGTAACAAAATAGGCGAAAAAAGAAACTCCCGGAAACAGGTATCCCGGGCAGTAGTTATTACTTCAAACTAAAATAAAAAATATGAAAATGCAAAAGAATTATTTACTGATGATGTGTGCTATTACATTAATAATAAGCGATATATCAGCACAAAAAACAATCAGGGTCCTACCCAGGGAAATTGATGATGTATTAATTAATCCGGGTATTGGATTCACTACTTTTCAGATGTTTAACGGCGATAATTTTAAGCCAAATCAGGATGTATTAAACAGTGCGGGAATAAATATATATGGAAAGAATAAAAATCATGATAATCTGAATTATCCTCTAACCTCTATTGCTTATTTCAGGATTCAGTGGCAGTTCATTGAGCCCGAACCGGGAAATTATCGATGGGATTTTATTGACGGCTTACTTGATATTGCCCATGAACGGAATCAGACTTTAATGCTTCGTATATCACCATATAAAGGAAGGGAGAAAGATGATGTGCCTGGCTGGTATCGTGAGATGGTAGGTCCAAAACGCGATTTCACTTACGGAAAAAGGACTTTAAAATGGGTTGTAGATCCTGAAGATCCTCGTTATACCCAGTACTTTGGCGCTATGATCAGAGCTCTTGGTGCCCGTTATGATGGCCACCCGGATTTGGAGAGCATTGACTTATCCTTTGTGGGGTATGCAGGTGAGGGTGATGGTACGTCACTGCTTACAAAGAAAACGATGCAGGCACTAATCGATCCGTATATAGAGAGCTTTCTTAAGACGCCCCTGGTCGTATTGCTTCATGGGAAGGATGCAGTGGAATATACAACTTCTAAAACAACAGTTGGCTGGCGACAGGACTGTCTTGGTGACCTTGGGTTTCCATGGGCTCCCATTGATTTTAAGCCAGGATGGACACACATGTATGATTATTATCCTCAGACTATAATCGATTATAATATGCAGGATGCCTGGAAGAAGGCACCGGTAACTTTTGAAATATGCGGTATTTTTGATACATGGAATTCACGTGAAGGATATTCGGATAAGCAAGTACAATACATTGTAGACCAGTCGCTTAAATGGCATATGAGTTCATTCAATGCCAAATCATCTCCTGTTCCTGATAAATGGAAACCTCTGGTGGATGAGTGGCTTAAAAAAATGGGTTACCGCTTTGTACTTCGGAATTTCAAATATCCAGATAAAGTCAGAGCAAACGGCAAGTTGAATTTTGAATCATGGTGGGAGAATAAGGGAGTAGCCCCTTGTTATAATAAGAACTATGAACTGGCTCTGAGATTAAAGAACAGTGAATTGAGCATAATCCTTGTTACAGATGCCGATATAAGAAAATGGCTTCCGGGAGATGCTGTTTTTAATGATGGTGTTTTTATTCCATATGGTATATCTCCCGGAAATTACGAGCTGCAAATATCAATTGTTGATCACCAGTATCGGTTGCCACGGATAAAACTGGCAATTGAGGGAAGGGATGAAGAAGGATGGTATACACTTGGTAATATTGAAGTAACAAAATAGGTGACAAAAGAAACTTCATATTACAGGTATCCTGGGCAGTACTTATTACTTCAGACTAAAATAAGAAATATGAAAATGCAAAAGAATTATTTACTAATTCTATGTACTATTATATTAATAGTCAACGATCTATCAGCCCAGGAGATAGTTATAGTCAGGCCAAAGGAAATTAACGATGTTATGACAAATCCGGGTAAAGGGTTTACCACTTTCCAGTGTTTTAACGGAGATTATGCTGGATCAGCTAAGAGTGGCTATCCTGGAGTAGGTGGGGGTTATGTGCCTAACTGTCTGAGTCCGCCACTTCCTTCCTATAAATTTGACACTAGCTTGATTAACATAGATTATCCTAAGAGTTCTGTGGCATATTTTAGAATTAATTGGAATTTTATCGAACCAAAAAAAGGTAATTATAGGTGGAATTATATTGATAGTGTTTTAGTTACCGCCCATAAACGTGGACAAACTTTGATTCTTAGGATATCTCCCTATTCTGGAAAGGGAAGCATTGAACCTGATGTGCCTGATTGGTATCGTAGTATAGTGGGTGAGGAGCAGAGGGGTTATGCTACAACTGGTATGGGGAACACACTGAAGAAGGTTCCCACGGAGTGGTGGAAGGTAGATCATAATGATCCTCGTTATATTCAGTACTTTGGCAATATGATAAGGGAGCTTGGCAGACGTTATGACGGTCATCCTGATTTGGAGGCGGTGGATCTTTCTATCTGTGGAATGGCTGGAGAGGGTGTAGATACTCCGTTGCTGGAGGATAAAGTCAGGAATGATCTGGTGAAAGCTTATACTGATTCCTTTAGAAAAACGCCCCTTATAGTTTTAGGCAGGAGAGATGAGACTGAACAAAATGTTTATAATTTATGCAAAGATCAGGGACTATATGTTGGTTGGAGGTTAGATTGCCTTGGTGATATGTTTGGTTTTAGTAAAGATTGGAATCATATGTTCGATCGTTATCCTCAGTCCATTGAACAAGGCATGCAAGCACATGGTGCCTGGGAAAAAGCCCCCATAGCATTTGAAGCTTGCTGGACCATGATGCACTGGAAGGAGAAAGGATGGGACATAAATTATATTATCGACCAGTCTCTTAAGTGGCATATTTCAACTTTTAATAATAAGTCTTCTCCTGTACCGGAGGCATGGTGGCCGGAGGTAGAGAGATGGTTAAAATGCATGGGATATAGATTTGTTCTTAGAAAGTTCACCTATCCAAAAGTAATGGAACGAAATGATAAATTATTATTTACCTCGTGGTGGGAGAATAAAGGTGTTGCTCCTATTTACAGAGAATATGCATTGGCTTTACGCCTCAAGGGAAATAAGGATAGTCGGGTATTGTTAACAGATGCAAATATCACCACCTGGCTTCCGGGAGATAATCTTTACGATAATGCTGTTTTTATTCCATTGGATATGCCTTCCGGTAAGTACAATTTACAGATAGGGATGGTTGACTGTCAGTCGCATGAACCAAAAGTGAATCTTGCTATTGAAGGAAGAGACAACGAGGGCTGGTATTCGATAGGACAAATTGAAATTAAATAATTTTCAAAAAACGATGATGATTGCAAAGTGTTTTTTAAAGATTACTGTAATTGTTGCTGGTTTAATTACGGGATTAACATTAAGAGGTCAGGGTCTTGAGCAGATAAATGAACCACTATTTGTGGGTCGTCCACCTGAAAACGCCTTTAACGGGCTGGTTCAATTACCAAACGGAGAATTAAGACATTATGGTCATGACGGGCCATGGGATAATCCCATTAAGTATTTTTTTATTTACAGCGAAGACAACGGACTCACTTGGTACAGACATGAAATAGATGATTCAGTACTGTTTACCAATGAGAATGCGCCCCCTGCCGTAAGCAGTCCCTACTCCGGCGATTTCATTCGTCTGATCAGCACAAAAAAAGGCACTTATATTTTGAGAAGTAATAAAAGTATTGACGGTCCATATCAAAGAACACAAATCGATACTAATCGTCATGGTATGATCAGACAACCAGTATTTCTTGAAAGGAAAAAAAGAATTCTTGTCACTTGTAGTGGAAGTAGTAAGATAATACTTGATGGGCATCGAACATTGCAATCGAGTGTTTTTTACTCAGATGATGACGGTTATACATGGAATATCTCTTATGTACCTATCGGCCCTAGATTTAAAGCAGAATGGCCCCATAAGAAATCACGCTTTCAAAATTATGCGATAGAACCAACCATAACAGAACTTAACGACGGACGCTTGTGGATGCTCCTTCGTACATCCTTGGATAATCTTTATGAATCTTTTTCAGACGATTACGGGACTACATGGTCGGTTCCGGTTCCTTCACGTTTTTATTCCACTCTCACTATGCCTACATTGTTCCGATTAAAAGACGGAAGGCTCCTATTGTTTTTTTGCAACACAACTCCATTGCCTGAAGAAGACAGATCCGCAGATACAACACTGCGTGAAGAACAGAAAACCGGAGATGGATGGGAAGATGTATTCACAAACCGTGATGCAATTCATGCCGCTATTTCGGCAGATGATGGAAATTCCTGGACTGGTTTCCGGGAGTTGTACCTGAATCCACTCCGTAATGAACCAGACTTTGCTACTAGAGGAGGTACAGAGGTTTCACTGGATAAAAGTGTTCACCAGTCGCAGGCTATTGAATTGCCTTATGGTAAGGTTCTGTTAGCGTTTGGCCAGCACCCGCTTGTTAGAGCTATGATTATCTTTGACCCGGATTGGCTGAATGAAAAATTAGCTTGCGATGATTTTAAAAATGGATTACATAACTGGTCAACATTTAAATACATTGAAGGTATTAAAGGAAATTTTTTCTATAATCGTGATCCTGGTGCGAGCCTTGTGGATCACCCTGACAATAAAGACTGTAAGGTATTGCAAATTCGACATTTGCTAAATTCAGAACTGGTATGCGACGTTGATGGTGCAGTTTGGAATTTTCCGGCAGCACTGAAAGGATCCTTTACTACTCGCATATATCTGAGACAAGGGAGTCAGGGAGGACGAATAAGCCTGATTGACAGATGGTTTAATCCGACTGACACTCTGTCGCATCACTATGCCATGTACAGCTTTAAATTTGATGGTGATGGAAAAGTTGGAAATGAGTCTGTATTTCAGCCAGAAAAATGGGTTGAGCTGACTTTTAAATGGAATAATTTACAAACAGGGCCCTGTAAATTGATAATAGACGGGACACCATATCCATTAAACATACCAATCAATTTTACAAGTTTAAACGGAATTAGCTATGTGCATTTTCAATCTGTTGCCGATAAAGAAGATAAAGAAGGATACCTCATTGAATCAGTAAAAGCAGAGGTAAATGGAAATTGAACCCGCAAATGTATTTAGGTAATGTTAGCAAACTAAAATAACATGAATAGGATTTATTTATTTCTATTGGCATTATTGCCACTAAGCATGTTTTTTTCGTGTGATACCGCTTCACGTATATCATCTGGAGAGAACCAATCCCTGAACCAATTACTGGCCAGGATTTCTCCCAACCTGGAAGGCAAGGTTATTTTTGAAAAAATTGGACCGGTTGGATGTGTGAGCATATTTGAATTAGAAACAAAAGATGCTAAACTGACAGTACGAGGCAATGACCTGAGCAGCATGACCGCAGGACTAAGCTGGTATTTGAAATACTTTTGTAATTCGGGTACCTATTGGGGAGACCATCGTAATCCTATTCCATCGGAACTTCCAACTCTTGCTAAAAAAATACGAAAAGAAAGTCCCTATAAATATCGCTACTATATGAACTATTGCGTGGATATGTACTCTACCAGATATTGGAAATGGGACAGATGGGAGCGAGAAATTGACTGGATGGCTTTGAATGGTGTAAATTTACCACTGGTCCGTGTTGGAGAAGAAGGTGTCATTCGTAATGTTTTGGCTAACTATGGCATCGAGGAAAAAGATGAGGAACAAAACACCTTCATCAACGAACGTATTGAATTACAGCAGAATATCATAAAACGAATGCAAGAATTAGGAATTTATCCTGTTTTAGATGGTTTTAAAGGATATGTGCCGAATAAAATCAGAGAAACTGTAAAGACGGCACAATTTGTGGACGGTGGAACATGGAATGGAACACCTAAAAAACCTTTTATTAAACTGGATGATCCCTTTTTTAAAGAATACGGAAAAGTTTTTTACGAGGAACAAAAGAAATTGTACGGAGAGCAGACATTCATTGATGCCGATCCGGTTGTAGAGGGAAGTGCCCCTGAGGGCGCTTCATTTGGTGATTTGGGGAAACAAATTCAGGATTTTATACTTGAAACTTATCCTGATGCCACCTGGGTTTTACAAGGATGGCAGAATAACCCTCGCCCGGAATTATTGGAGAAAACCAATAGTGATCAGACTTTAGTTTTGGATTTATGGGGAGAAGGAAGAGCTCAATGGAAAAGAGCTGACAGATTTGATCTCTATAAGCAAACGCCATGGGTATGGAATATTCTGAATAATTTTGGCGGCAATACAGGGTTATATGGAAACCTGGAGCTTGTATTTAATGAACCCCTAAAAATAAGAGCAAGTGAACCAGGCGGAAAGCTTTCCGGATTGGGGACAATAATGGAAGGTATTGAAAATAACCCGGTTGTATATCATGCATTGTATGAATCGGCATGGCTGGATACTCCACCTGATATTGACAAATGGCTAAGAAGTTATGCAAAAAGTCGGTATGGGGCAAGTTCGGTTTATGCAGAAAAAGCATGGTCAATTTTGAACAAAACAGTCTATCATTCTACTACTGATCAGGAGGGCCCGTCAGAAAATATTATGTGTGCACGTCCTGGTTTAAATGTAAAAAGTGTTTCAACATGGGGAACTTCAAAACTTTACTATTCGCCCGACAGCCTGTTATTAGCCTGGGACGAGATGATAAAAGCTGCCCGGGAATTAGGCAATAACGAAGCATTTCAATACGATTTAGTTGATTTAACCCGTCAGGTAATATCCAACTGGGCTTATACTTTATATCCTGCAATAGTAGATGCTTATAAGAAGAAAGAAATGAGGAAATTTACAGATTTAAGTCAACGGTTCCTGGGATTTTTTGATGACTTAAATGATGTATTAAAGACTAAGAAAGAATTTCTTTTAGGACCATGGATTGCTGAAGCAAGAGCCTGGGGTAAAAGTCAGCAACAACAAGATAAATTTGAAAAGGATGTAAAGATGCTTATAACAACATGGGGTGAAAGACAACTTTCGGAACAAGGAAAACTACATGACTATGCTTTTAGAGAATGGGAAGGTATAATGGTCGATCTGTATAAAAGCAGATGGGAAACCTATTTCAGGCTTTTATCATCAAAGACTAATAAGGGACAAGAGCCAAGCATTGATTGGTATGATTTTGAATATTCATGGATAATGAACAATAAACAATATTCAACAGAACCGCTAGGTAATCCTGTAGAAGCTTGTGTTATTGTATATAAGAAATACAGAAATCTATGATCCGAATCCTCGGCAAGGTAATCCGAATAAGAGTTGACTTTTATGAGATACAATAGGGCTGATTAAAGTTTTTTGGTGTTACTTTTGACTAACTCCATAAACTACCTAAAAAAGTCAGGCAATAACTATCCATTGCATATAAGGACATTGGATAGTATTTCATTCTCATTTTAAGTATATTTGGTACTGCAATTATTATAAAGGATGAAAAGAATAAGGCTTCTTATTTCTATTTTATGTTTAATTATCTGTTTGGCATTGCTAGTATTTGTTGTTAAGTTTATAGCAGAGGGATCATACAGGAGCCAATTACCTGAATATCCTGATTTTGAGACTATTTCAAAATCACTTCAGAAGCAAATTTCTATTGCAGACAGGAGAGCCTATTTTAATCCCACAACTAATAACTTGGGTAAACTTGGCATGGTTTACCATTCCTGTGCTTTTTATGAGAAGGCTACCCAATGTTATAAATTGGCTATCAAGAAGAATGATAAAAAATGGATTTGGAGTTATTACCTTGGATATTTGAATATGGAGCAGGGGGAATCAAATGTGGCTATTGAAAATTTCAAACAGGTTATTGAGGTAAATCCAAATAATTACCTGGCTTTGTTTTATACAGGAGAAACTTTTCAAAATCTTGGATTAATCAGGGATGCTGAAAAAATATTTAAAAAAATTGCTTCAACGAATGAAAGTGATTTTGATAAAACGAATACATATAGAGATAATTATTTCCCGCTTGAGACTTATGCAATGTTTCGTCTGGCCCGTATTTACATGAATTCAGATCGTCTTGATAGTGCCGAAATGACCCTCCTGGAAATCATAGATAAACAAATGACATTTGGTCCTGCTTATCGTCTGCTTGGCAATCTTAATACAATTAAGGGAAATTTACATTTAAGCAACATATATAATATCCGTGCAAATGACCTTATTGACTATGCCCCACCTGTAGATTACCTGATCGACAATATTATACTTCTTTCAAGATCGGATCAGTATCTCCTTAAACAGATAGAAGAGGCATTTCGCAACTCCAATTTCGATTGGGCGCTTAAACTTTGCAGCCATGCTCTGAAATATAATCCTGACAATAAATATCTAATCTCCAATGCTATAATTGGGTATCTTATGCTGGGATATGGAGAGAAGGCATTGCCTTATCTGGAAAAGCATATCATATATTTTAATGATGATTTTAAGGAGCTTATGAATGTGGCCGATCTTTTGTATGATAAAGGTTTTAAATCGCAGGCTATGCTCTATTTCAATCAGGCAGAGAAGCTTGAGCCAGGAAACTCCAAACTTACACTTTGGCTCTCGGAAAGAGGCATGATAAATGATGCCCTTGTTTTGTTGAATAAACAGCTAACCAAGGAGCCGAAAAATACAAAGATTCTCTCCGATGCGGTTCATTTATTATTGAATTTGGGTGAGAAAGAGATGGCTATAACATATTTAAATAAACTTAAAGAACTCTTACCCTCGGGTACGGAGGTTTTATTATTAACTGGGATGAGTGAAGAAAAAGAAGGAAATTTAAAAGAAGCGTTATCAATTTATGAGGAGATATATAGAAATGATCCGAAAGATATAGTTGTAATAAAGTATCTGGCTAATTTTTATATAAGGAATAAAATTTGGGATAAGGCGATCAATCATTTCACCTCAGCACTAAATGATTATCCAAATGATCCATTCCTGTTGGAGGGTCTTGGAAGGCTTCTGATTTTCTGTCCCGATCAAAAACTCAGAGATCTTAATACAGGGAAGGAATATTCAGAAAGAGCATGGATTAATTTCAATAGTTCTTTCGCGACTAAAATATCTGCCGGAAAAAATCTTGCTGCAGCTTATGCTGAATTGGGTGATAGGGAAAAAGCCTATAACTTAATGAATATCACGGTTAATCTGGCAAGGAGAAGAGAAGTTACTAAAGACTATCTTAATTATCTCGAAAGTCTTTTAAAGAAATACAGCTTAACTAATTAGAGTGGTTAAATACATTCTTATAGAACAATGATAAAAACTATTTTTTATTAGTTAAGGATCCGTTATTAATCCATAAGGTTATCCTGCTCATGCGATCGTAAGGAGGATAAGTGTGCATTCCTCCGGTAACCATATCCATTAATCCATCATTATTGAAGTCACCCAATTCAAGAGTAAGTAAGTGAGTGGGTGAGTTTGCAATACCCCGTTCCCTGAATTGCATGTTCCCGATATTCTCCAACCAGATAAAACTCTGAGAATCGGGGTTTTCCCATAAATTAAATCCACTTATTACGAAGAGATCAATATCGCCATCATTATCGATATCAAAGGGTCTGCCATTATAAGCGCCTGCAAAATTACATAATCTGTGGAATTCAAAATTCAGGTTTCCCTTATTCTCCAGCCATTGTACCCCGTGCCAGGGTCTTGGCAGAGGGGGAATATAGTCAAAAGCATCACCATTAGTATATATTATGTCTGCATCACCATCTTTGTCAAAATCATAAATATAGATTCCACTAGAACCAAAGTCTTCATTATTTGATCCCCATAATAGCTTGGGTTTGAAATTTCCTTTTCCATCATTTACAAAACAGTATATTTCTTCCCACTCCTGACTGACAAGTGATATAATATCCTGATCTCCATCCTTATCAATATCGACAATTTCAACATTAATGGGACCAGAAAGATTCTGTAAAATATGGTTTTGAAATTTCCAACTGCCAAGATTTTCAATCCACCTGGTTTCACCATCGTCATAACCAAACTGGGCAACAGCCAGATCCATATCACCATCATTGTCAAAATCAGCTGCCCTTACATCTGAAACACGAGCAATCTTCTCAGCAATAATATGTTTCGTGAATTTGTTTTTACCATCATTTTCAAGGATGACCACTGAACCAATTTTATCATTGGAAGGAAAAAGCATTCCAAGAACTGCTACCAATATATCTTTATCACCATCTTTATCAAAATCACAGATATTCACATGAGCCGGGGCTATTAAGTCTGATGCCAGAACTGTTTCTGAGAAGCTTCCTTCTGGATATTGTCGTATCCAGGAAACGAAATTATTTTTAGTATCACAAACGATAACATCCAGTAAACTATCGCCATCCAGATCTGTGACTGCTACATTTGAAATTTGAGGTGGTTCTGTAAATGTCTGACCAATAGGCTTGGGGACCAGAAAATCAATCTTTTCATCAACAAAATTTGTTGTTAATCGTCCACCAGGAAGAGAATCCGTGGTACTGGTCTTGTTAATTTTCCGTTGAAGTACCTTACTCATGCTCATACCACTTTTTCGGGCTTGATAATTCAGAAATAATAGGGGAATTCCAATAAAAAGAGTTAAAATAATTACGAATATGATAAAATTATTTATACTTTTTTTATTTTTTTTCTTGTCAGCTTTATCCTGTGCCATAATCGTAATTTCTTGTTTGTTCCTAAAAATATGAATAATTCAATTATTAAGCAGAATTATAAAAATTTATTGTTATAATTGAGTGTCAATAATCAGAATTTTTCAAGGATAATTATTGTTAGATCTTAATAGTTATCAATCTTTTCATGGAGAAGTTACAAATAAATCACTGTTATCCGGTAAAAAATTAAAAAGAGAGCTGGTCAGTTAAGATCAACGCATACGGTTATTTTTGAAGTTACGACACAACAAGACTTAACCTTGAGTAAAAGTACAAATTTTAGCGGACAGCCATGCTCGCCAATTTGTTGATAACACGGTAAAGATTTAAATTAGGCGGAAATGGGCATTTTCAAACATGGTGTCCATTATCAGGCAGCAACTAATGATTTATATCAATATATACAGTTTCTTAGAAGACTCGAAGGGTAATCGGCGTGAGATTATAAAAGAGAATAATACGAGATATAAAAATTCGCTTTTCCCTGAAATGCAGAGGGCTTACTTTTATAAAATAAAAAGAAGGTATATGAGTATCAGTCAAGTAAAAATAGAAATTAACTATGTTCAGGTTTTACCAGACAACAATGATATATTCTCATGAAAGATGAGTATCTGAAACATTTTATAATTGGTGGTTTAATGCTTAGTTCGGTTCTTGCAAGAGCACAGGAAAAGCCAAATTTTGTACTTATCATCGCCGACGATGTGGGTTGGAATGATGTGGGTTGTTATGGGAATGAAGTGGTTAAAACACCGAATATCGACAAACTGTCAGCCGAAGGATTGCGTTTTACTAATGCCTTCCTGACAACCAGTTCCTGCAGTCCTAGCCGTTGCAGCATCATCTCCGGGAAATATCCGCATTCTACTGGTGCTGCGGAACTCCATACTCCGCTACCTGAAAGTCAGTTGCCTTTTCCTCTTTTGCTGAAGGAAAACAATTACTATACGGCACAGGCCGGTAAATGGCACATGGGGCCGGCCCCTCACCGGGCTTTCGACCGGTACACCGATTTCGACAAATCAGATCATAGCGACGGGTATGTTGATACCGACGGAGGCGAAAATTACTGGGTTCAATTTATACGGGAAAGGCCCAAAGACAAACCCTTCTTTTTCTGGCTGGCTTCCCACGATGCACACCGTCCCTTCACCGCCGACACGTTTAAGATTACGCACGATCCGGCAAAAATAAAAGTGCCACTCTATCTGGCCGACACCCCTGAGACTCGTCATGATTTGGCTTCCTATTACAATGAAATAGGTCGATTTGATTATTATATCGGGAAAGTTCTGGAAGAATTAAGACGTGAAGGGGTGCTTGAAAATACAGTGATCATTGTAATGTCTGACAATGGTCGTCCTTTTCCCCGGTGTAAGACAAGGGTTTACGACAGTGGAATGAAGACCCCTTTTGTGGTTTTCTGGCCAAAAGGACTTAAAAATAAAGGAATCATTACCGAAAGCCTGATCAGCTCAATAGACGTTGCGCCAACCCTGCTCGAACTGGCCGGAGTCAAGGTTCCGGATGATTACCAGGGAAGGAGTTTTGTTCCGATATTAAAAAATCCGACTGCGGAAATCAGGAACGAAGTTTTTTCGGAACATAACTGGCACGATTACGAAGCTTACGAGCGTATGATGCGAACAAAGGATTTTCTATATCTTTGGAATGCCCGTCCCAACTTAACCAATGGCGGACCGGCCGATTCAAAATCATCGCCGTCGCAACATGCTTTGAACAAGGTTCGGGACGAAGGAAAATTAACTCCGGCTCAGGCCGATGTTTTTATCGCTCCACGCCCTGCTGAGGAATTATTCGATGTTAAAAATGATCAACTTCAGCTACTTAACCTGGCTTCACTCCCTAAATTTCAGGATAAACTGAAGGAAATGAGGATGCTGCTGAAAAACTGGCAAAAAAACACCGGAGATACCACCCCGGATGACCTGACCCCCGACTGGTATGACCGTGAAACGGGAGCCGCTTTGGATATTGAACGAAGAAGGGGAACAATGCCCGGAACGATCGGGAAGCAGGACAAATCGCCCAATCGGGAGCCAAACTACAAGTAAGGCTTGCACCAGGTGTAATCTGAAAGAACGGAAGAAAATCAGTTTTATAATAAATATTTAGAGGAAATATATATGAAACATCAAACAAATAAAAAAATAAAATTTTTTCTTGCGATCACTTTCATATTTTTGGTTTTGCTTTCATTCATAACTGTTGAAAAAGGGTCTGTTCAAGGAAAGCATTTGTTTATCCTTTCCGGCCAATCAAATATGGAAAAGCTCGATCCGGAGATATCTTTTATTCCCACCGTGGAATCAGAATTTGGTAAAAACCACATTATTGTTGTAAAAGATGCCCTCGGCGGACAGCCGATCCGCCGTTGGTATAAAAAGTGGAAACCTGCCCATGGCGATGCTCCTGAATCAAACGGTGATCTGTATTACCAACTAATGGACAAAGTCAGGGAAGCGATCAAAGGGGAAAAGATTAACACCGTGACTTTTGCCTGGATGCAGGGCGAACGAGATGCACGCGAACAGCAAGGTGAAGTCTATGCTGCCAGTCTTAAGGGTTTGTTTGACGAACTCAGTGAAGACATGGGTAGGAAAGATATTCATTTTATCATCGGGCGCATCAGTGATTTCGACCTAAAAAACGAGATATATCCGCATTGGACCATAGTGAGGCAGGCACAAATGGATGTAGCCAACACTTATCCTCATTCTGCCTTGATCAATACGGATGACCTTAATGGCGAAAGTAACGACTTGCATTATACCGATGAAGGCTACAAAATATTTGGTAAACGACTTGCGGATAAAGCCATCGAAATGATAAAAAGTGAGGGAAAGGACGAAACAGCTGTGTATGTTCCGTTTGCCGTTGAGGAATATGCAAGGTCAGATCAGTCCAACAACATTCGAAATTACTTGGTTCGTGTTGCCGGAGAGATAACGCATAATTCCTTGGCGGGGATCAATTCGCTGGACGATTGGAAAAATATGCGTTCCAAACGTTATAATGAGTTGGTCGAAATGCTGGGGCTTGAAGATATTCCGATAGAAGGTCAGCGTTCTCCGCTGAATATACATGTGACCGGGACACTGAGAGAAAAAGGTTATCGTATTGAGAAATTGTACTACGAATCATTGCCTGGGCTGTATGTCCCAGCTAACCTGTATATTCCTGATAAACTGAAAAAAACTGCGCCCGCTATTTTGTACGTTTGCGGTCATTCGCCTACTCAGAAAGCATATTATCAGGCACACCTGCAGAAATTGGTACAATTGGGGTTTGTGGCTATGGTTATTGAAACCATCCAGTTGGGTGAAGTTAGTGGTGTGCATCACGGCGAATATAGCAGAGGTTGGTTTCAATGGTACAGTAGGGGATATAATCCCGGAGGCGTCGAAGCATGGAATGGCATTAGAGCTATTGACCTGCTTTGTCAGCGCCCGGAAGTGGATGCTGAACGGATAGGAGTTACCGGCAATTCCGGTGGAGGGTCACAAAGCTGGTATATTGCCGCTTTGGATCCGCGAATAAAAGCAGCAGCGCCTTCATGTGGAGGCGGCACCCTTGAATCGCAGATTCGTCAGCGTACGGTTGATGACCAGTGCGATTGTATGATGCCCGTCAATACCTATTTACAGGACTTTCAGGATATCGGGGCGTTAATAGCCCCACACCCCTTATTGATCGCTGAGGCAAACCACGATTTATATTATTCCATCGAATCTGTTCGGGAACTTTACGAACATGTAAAAAACATTTACAATTTGTATGGGGCAATGGATTCGGTCTCTATGGTTGAAGCGCAGGGTAAACATGGGTACGATGCTGTGTCGCGGACAACAATTTTTTCATTTTTCGTCAAACACCTGATGGGAAAGAATATCCCACCTAATCGAATTGGTGACATTGATGGTTCGGAAAAGGCCATGCACTCAGAAGATGATTTGCGCGTGTATGTGGGCGGCCCACCGAAAGACGATCAAACAACTACTGTACAGGATTCGTTTATTAAACTTCCTGAATCCCAGGAAATCAACAATATCCGAGGTTTAGAAACTTACAGAAGTAAAGTCATCAGCTTTTTGAAAAAAGAGACTTTCAATGCTTTTCCTGAAACACCAACATCTTTGTCGCCCCGCCTGGAATTTCAATTCAGGGATGATTCACCATTTTTGTCGAATGTTTTCAGTTTTGTTCCTGAAAGAGACTGGAGACTGAAGGTGGCAATGCGTTGGCATGGCAAGCCGGGAGATGTTCCAAATACCATGCTTGTACTTCATAATCCTGATGATAAGGGCCGATTTCCTTCGAATGTAGTTCAGGCGCCTGATTCAACCTGGAATATGGCCTATTTGGATACCCGAGGCGTGGGCGAAACGGGATGGAATCCGGACATTCAATGGCACATTCGGCGGGCTGCAGCCTGGACCGGTCGTACGATAGCTTCCATGCGAGTTTACGATGTGCTACGTTGCCTTGAATTTTTAAGGTCATTGCCTGGTGTAGATGGCGATAAAATAGGGATCAGTGCTTCAGGCGAAATGGCAGTTGTGGCCATGTACGCCGCACTATTGGATAGAAATATTTCAACCGTGATCCTGAAAGACCCTCCTCCGACCCAGAATGCACCTAGCAATCCCGACGGAAAAGGGGAGGCTATCGAAATGCTGAACTGTTTGCGCATAACTGATCTGCCACAGGTTGCCGGCTTGTTGTACCCGGCTAGAGTTAAGGTAATTGGCCAAATGCCTCAAAGTTATAATTGGGCGAAAACGGTTTATGAAAAGTTGGACGCAGGTAACTTATTTGAAGTTTCTGGAGAAATAGTAGTAAACTAAAATGAGAAAAACGATGATGAGAATAATCATGGTAACAACCATTTTTGCTTCTTCGAAATAGTATTTCATTTTTTCGCTAAGGCTCAATTAAAATCAGGAAATTATGAAAATCAATACTAAAATACCTGGCGTTTTACTGGCCTTTTCGTTTGAATTAGTTTCCTGTACCCAACAGGAAACGCAAAAGCCTAACATCCTCTTTATCATGGCCGATGATATTGGTTTTTCCGACATTGGATGTTACGGTAGCGAGATTAAGACACCAAATATTGATGGGTTGGCCAATAAAGGGCTGCGGTTTAAAACCTTTTATAATATGGCCAAATGTAATCCTTCCCGTTCTTCTTTACTCACAGGTTTGTACCAGGGCGGAAACGGCGCCGTGCACCTGGCCCAACTGACGAAAAAAGCAGGATATTACAACATTATGAGCGGGAAAGAGCACTTCGACAGTTGGGTGCCCGCATATTGCAAGGCTGATAAGGTGTTCGACCATTCATTCTACTTCTGGGCTACAACGGAATATTTTCGACCACCTTCGGGAGAGTTTGAAAACCCCTTTTATCTTGAAGGACGAAAAATTAGCGCTGATGAAATCCAATATGAAAAATCGCCTATGTACAAAACGGATTTTATCACCGACTATGCTTTGAAATGGCTCGATGAAACCTTTCAAAAAAATCAGCCCTTCTTCCTTTATTTGCCTTTTCATGCTGCTCATTATCCACTTCAGGCCAGGCCGGAAGACATTGCCAAATACAGAGGTAAATATTCAAAGGGATGGGATTCATTGCGCGTGGAGCGATTTAGAAAGATGCAGAAATTGGGCGTATTGCCTCCCAATGCCAGATTAAGTCCGCCGGAAGGGAACCTGAATAAATTAAGGGGTCCGCTGCTCCCAAATTATATTAATTATTATCCCTGGGCGGGTTTATCTCCCGAAAAGAAAGATACATTGGATCTTGAAATGTCGGTGTATGCTGCCATGATTGACCGAATGGACCAAAATATAGGGCGTGTCCTTAACAAACTCGAAGAAAACGGGAAATTGGAAAACACCCTGATCATTTTTATGTCCGACAATGGGGCCTGTCCCTTCTATGCAACTAAATATAAAGATGTATCACCGGGGCCTGCCAACTCATACTGGAGCTTGCGCTCAACCTGGGCAAACCTGGCTAACACACCCTACCGGCAATACAAGCAGAGCGGATTTGACGGTGGAAGCCACACCTCATTTATTGCAGTCTGGCCGGGCGTAATTAAACCAAATACCATCACAGGTCAGCCGGGCCATGTCGTGGATATTGAACCTACTTTCCTGGATGTTTTAGGTATGCAATATCCCGATTCAATAAACGGGTTTCCCACAATACCGCTTGAAGGAAGTTCGCTGTTGCCTGTTTTTAAAGGTCAGGAACGTAAAGTGCCCGATTATTTTATTTCGGGTTTGGAGGAGTTCAGGATGTTTAGGAGTAAAAATTTTAAAATTGACCGGATGAATGGCGGTGACTGGGAATTGTATAACATTAAAGACGATCCGTCCGAAATTGATAATCTTGCAACAAAACATTCGGATAAAGTGAAAGAAATGTCGGACTATTATAATGAAGTTTATAAAAAGTTGAATTTATGCCCGCCAAGAGATTACCCGAAACTTTACCCGGATCCTGATTTGGAAAAATCGGAAAAGTAGCAGGCAAAGGAATGATCTACACACATTAGTGGAGATTAGAAAAAAGCTTTTGTGAAACAGTTTCACGATCTTTAAAATATAAACAATCACTAAATCAAACATAAAATGATTAATAATGTAAAAACTGTACTTCTCTTAATACTAATGTCAGCTAATTGTTCTTATCTTTTTTCCAGTAATGGGATTACCGTTTATAACGTGCTGGACTACGGTGCAGTTAACGACGGCAGAACCTATTGTACGCAACCCTTTCAAAATGCAATTGATGAGTGCGCGAAAAACGGGGGAGGTACAGTGTATGTCCCGACGGGAAATTATCTCATTGGTACGATTATTCTTAAAAGCAATATTTGCCTGGAATTGGCTGAAAATGCCACCATTCTTGGTAGCGAGAATATTGACAACTATAATCCTGGAAAATTAATTTATGCCAGAGATGAGACTAATATTTCGATTAAGGGGTATGGTGTAATTAATGGTCAGGGCAAAATATTTTGGGACGGTCTGAAAATGCGACACCCAAGACCATCAAATTTGATCGGTTTTGAACACTGTAATAATATACACATCGACGATGTAACCATTACAAACTCACCAATGTTTAATATAGCACTGGTCGATTGTGATATGGTTTATATCAATGGGATAAAAATTATTAATCCGATGAGATCAGAGAATACCGATGGTATTGATCCGATTTCATGCAAAAATGTATTTATTTCAAATTGCTATATTGAAACCGGAGACGATGGGATATGCCTAAAAACAGAACAACCTGGGAAAAATTGTGAAAACATTGTTATTACCAACTGCATTATCATATCAGATGATACCGCAATTAAATTGGGAACGTCTTCGGAGGCTGAAATTAGACAATGTGCTTTTAGCAATATCATTATCCGTAATTCGAGAGATGGCATTGCTCTTTATATGAAGGATGGTGGAAAATATGAGGATATTCAATTTTCAAACATAAATATAGAGACGGTCATAAGCGATTCAACCAATTCAAATAACTATCCAATTTTTATGGATATAGAACCTAGACATGAAAACACTCCTCTAGGCACAATCAATAATATTGTATTTAGTAATATCTTAATAAATACTTATGCCGGAAATTGTTTGATCCAGGGAAGTTCTGATCAGAGTATCGGGGATATCACTTTAAGCAACATCCGAATGAATGTCTTATCAAGAAGCGATATGTCAACCCGAAAGAAACCAAGAGGTTACTTACCCAAAGAAACAGCACTAAACGACTTTGCTTATGTACCAGCAAATTTTACATTTGCCAACATCAGGAATTTAACCATTAATAACCTGACGATTACTGATGATGTTGAATCAAATAAGTTTCAGCGACATGCTATTTGGGGAGAAAATCTTGAAACTGTGGTTGTCAAAGGGTTAAGTTTTGAGTCAGGAATTCCAAATGAAAATTTATCCAATATATCATTTTCTCAATGTAGAGATGTTTATATAAGCGAATGTCGTTCGAAATCAACAAAGACGCCTTTTTTTGAAATCGGAGGGAACAATAGTTCCAATATTAACCTGACTAATAATTATTTGCAGACATTTAGCAATCCATTATTGATACATAGTGAAGTGAACGAAAAAGTGAATATTAATCCATAGCATAAGTTCAGAAAAAATACGCCGGAATTAAATACGGTAGTTTGAGGTTATGGGTAGAGCTTGATTCATTTAATGAATGCTCTACAACCATGAGCTGCAAAAACATGAAATAAACTGGATGTTTACCTTTTGCACAATTAGAGATTTGCTAATTTTTATACTTCAGTACAGGTTGATATTCAAGTTCCTTTGCCTGTAAACTGTTGTTTCGCCAGTACGCTTTAACATAAGTTTAAAGCAATAAGTGGCAACTTTGCCATTATCTAAAACGTGAAAGATATTATTACGATGCACAAATTTTTATTAAAAATAATGAGTATTTTTCATATTTAGTATCAGGGATTTGGATTAAGTACAGGGAATAATCATTTTTTTTCATTTCGTTTTTGTATTTTCTTTTGAATTAAATTATCTATTGCATCATTATAATAAAACCTTTCTTTTAAAATATAAATTATCCTATCTTTGAAACTTGGTACTCAGAGTTTTGGGGGCATATAAAAAGAATTTAAATCACTGTTGTCCTGTAAGAAATTAAAAGGGGGCTGGTCAGTTAAGACCAATCCATGCGGCTATCTTTGAAGTTACGACACAACAAGGAGTAACCTTGAGTAAACGTGCAAATTTAAACGGACAGCCATGCTCGCCAATTTGTTGATAACACGGTAAAGATTTAAAATTAGATGGAAATGGGCATTTTCAAACATGGTGTCCATTATCAGGCAGCAACTAATGATTTATATCAATATATACAGCTTCTTAGAAGACACGGAGGGTAATTGGCATGAGATTATAAAAGAGAATAATACGAGATATCAAAATTCGCTTTTCCCTGAAATGCAGAGGGCTTACTTTTAAAAAAGAAAAAGAAGGTATGTGATTATCAGTCAAGTAGAAAGAAAAATTAACAATATTCCGGTTTTACCGGACAACAATGAAAATAACTATTATTAATTTAACGTTCATTATTGGTTTTGGGTTAATATCTGCATTAATTTGTCAAATTTTCGTTAACGAACCAATAGACAGATACATACACATCAGGAACTTTCGATATGGAAAGGACCCCTCTGTGATTAGATGCAATCGAGGCGACAGGCTACACATTACATTTTCTACAGATGATACCGGGCATTCGTTCTTTCTGGAGGAATTTGATATAGATGCAAAGGTAAGCCCGGCCAATAATGAGGTAACAGTATTTAAACCAAGTGACCCTTCAATTAAACCTGTATTAACAAAGGAGTTAATAATTTATGCAAAATATCCGGGCATTTTGAATTATATAGTGGCAAAAAGCATTTACCGTTGTCATGTCTGGTGTGGTCCCATGCATGCTTTTGAACAGGGTAAGCTGATCATTATGCCAAACACTCTGTTGAGTTTCAGTCTTGGAAGTCTTATTGGAATCTTAGGTTTATGGTTTATCCATATATTCAGGAAGTTTGATCGTGCAAACGATACAGATGACATGAAATCGAATATGAAAGATTTATCTAAAAGGCCTGGTTTTTTTAAAAAAATTGTAGTTTCCAGATGGCCACAGATCATCCTGACTATTGTGGCAATGGTAATGATTTATATTGTGATAATGACATCTGTTTTTGGCACTAAAGTATCTGGCAGAAACCTTGGCGTTTTGATGATGTGGGCAATTTGGCTTTTTCTACTTATTGCAATACTGACTCCGTTTGGTGGTAGAATATGGTGCACAATTTGTCCTTTGCCTTTTTTTGGTGACTGGATTCAGCGAAGATCGTTCTTTGCTCCCAATAAGGGACAGACCAATGAATATAATAATAATTTTTCCGGATTATTCTTAAAGTGGCCTAAATGGTTGAGTAACAGCTGGCTCAGACTGGTTATCTTTTTAATTATGGCTACCTTTTCTACTACACTGGTGGCCACTCCTAGAATTTCTGGGATTACCGTACTCACGCTACTACTAGTCCCAACCTTAATGGCTTTGGTCTGGGAATTGCGTGCATTTTGCCGTTATGTATGTCCTATCAGTGTTTTTGTCGGTCCGTTTTCTGGGATGAGCATGCTAACTGTCAGGAATAAGTCACAGGTTGTTTGCGACAAGTGCAAACCTCATTTTTGCCAAAAAGGCAGTGCAAATGGATGGGCATGCCCTTATGGAATAAATGTAGGTGAAATGAAAGAGAATGCTGATTGCGGATTATGTCTGGAATGTATGCGAAGTTGCTCATATAATAATGTATCGTTGTTTATTAGACCATTTGGTTCGGAACATGTAACACGTAATATGAGTGAAGCCTGGCTGACGATTGCAATATTTACCATAGCCATTATTTATAGTGTTTTGTATCTAGGACCCTGGCCGGTAGTTCGTGATTATGTGAATATATTGGATAAGCAGAATTGGGATTTGTTTGGCATATATTCCCTGATCGTGTGGTCGCTGGTATTGATTATTATGCCCGGCATACTTTATATGCTCGCTAATATAGGAGCCAGATTATCGAATATAAAGATCACTACAAAGGAGGTATTTCTGGCATCCACAGGATCATTACTGCCTTTGGGGCTTACGATTTGGATAGCCTTTGTAATTCCCATGCTCTTTGTTAATATAACCTTCATTATACAATCAGTTTCGGACCCATTTGGATGGGGTTGGGATTTTTTTGGTACGGCCAATATTCCCTGGCATCAATTCCTTCCTCAATATACCCCATGGCTTCAGGCTATTCTCGTATTGACAGGAATGCATTTCAGCCTTAGAAATATTAAGAATACATGGGAAAGTTATCGAATGAATGCGAAGCAGGTATTATTAATAAGTCTGCCTTTGACTATTTTTATTGCAGCAGTTGCAGTAGCCATGTTGTTTTTCTTTACTAATTAATCATACACTCTTGATTATTAAATTTATATGGAAATACACAAGGATAATTTTTTCAGGGAGAAGAATGGAATTTCTTCAGAATTCTTCAGGAGTGATTTATACAATAGAAACTTTTGCATTTTAATACTTTTTTTCTTTTTGGGTTTAGTTTTAATGCTTATTCACAGGAAAGACTAAAAGTTACCATCTGTCAATTTCCAGTATCCGGAAATTTAAAAATCAATTCGGAGTATATTAAAAAATTCATCAAAGAAGCAGCATTCAATAAAACTGATTTAATTCAGTTTCCTGAAGCTGCTTTGACAGGCTATCCTCCATTGGATATTCCTTCATTCGATAATTTTGATTGGGACAACTTGCGTTTTGAAACTAAAGGAATTTGTGATCTCGCTAAAGATAATAATATATGGGTAGTTATAGGATCTGCACATTATATAAGTGAAAATGAAGCACCTCTGAATTGTTTGTATATAATTTCAAACGAAGGTAAGATTGTTGACAGATATGATAAATCCATGTTGACCACGGGAGATTTAAAGTATTACACACCTGGTAATCATATTTCTATTATTGAAATAGAGGGATATAAAATTGGTTTTTTAATCTGTAAAGATTCCTGCTTTCCGGAAATGTACAATATTTACAGACATAAAGGAGTAAAAATAATGATTCACTCATTTTATAATGCGCATCACAAGGGAAAAACAATCTTGGACGAAATCATCCCTGCCCAAATCATGGTAAGAGCAGCTGATAATTTAATGTGGGTGCAGGCAAGTAATTCTTCAGGTTATTATTCTTCATGGCCGTCATGTATTTCCAGACCTGATGGATCATTAGAATCATTGGAACGCGGTATTCCGGGAATCCTTTATCGTGATTTTCCTGATAGTGACCGGACAAATTTATTTCCGACCTGGACCCATAATGATAAAAGAATGGTGTTGCCTGAGTATGAAATCTATCATAATGGAATTCCATGTCATCATCCAAGGGCGACAGATACCAGATCATTGCCTTAATATATACGTTGAAAAACAGTTAATTATATCAGGTGTGAATTACCTCTTCTCCTGAACTCATTTTGTCAGTTCCGCCTACTGCAGCAACAAAATATCTCCAATTCAGACCTTGGTACCAGTCTGTCAATGAGTAAGGATCTATTCCACCGAAGTGATTACCCCAGGAGGTCAGTTCTACACTATCAGCACTACCGGATACAATTACTGCTACATTTTCGAGCCTTGGATTATGGAAATAGAGCAAAACCATTATCCCATCCTTCTTTTTGCATTGCCTATTCAGTAAGCAGTATATCAAGCGGATCACCCGAAGCTGATTCATCAGGTCATCCAGTGATTATTGGTGCAATAATGTTGCCTTCATAGCCCAGGTAGTATTTAAGTTGAACGCTTTGTCTTTGAGATAAATAGTTCTTTCAGCAATATTAAAAGGAATTCCCAGGTAACTGAATTTCCGGTGGGAGCTGATTTTGCAGTTTCAGTCATTGTTTCAGATACAGATGATGAATCAATTTTGGAAATATCAAACTTGCCTGTGATATCCATTGTATCGAAAAGTGGAGAGGAAAGACCATCGTCAAGAGAGTGAAGATTATTTTGAAATTCACCTGATCCTGCCGAGGAATTCTCTGAGAAGTCATTCTTCTGAGTTGTACTACCGCTATTGGCAAAGGCGATAAGGAATAGCCGGAGATCAATGTATTAGTTGTCAGCGTTTTAAAAAAAAATCCGCCGAGAGTTTCCTAAGTAAGTTATCGATTATTATGGCTAAATTATTTATTGAAATAACCTAATTATTCATTAATAATTAATTAAATATAAAGACAAATCTTTTCAAAGATGTACAACAGCAGAATATCAAAAAACTTATGTTCCGGTTTATTTTCCAATAAAATATCCAAGTTTTTGCATTCTTTCTGATAGTCCAGGATAGATTTTCAGAGCATTTTTGTAGTAAATTTTTTCAAGTACTTCCTTAGGAAGGTTAAGACCAGCGGTAATAGTATCACCAAAAAAGCTCCCCTTAACCTGATTATTAGTTTCAAGTATCTGGAATGAGATGGAGTATCGAGTTGCCAGACGTGGAATTTCTGAATTTATAATTCCAATAATATCAGTTCCAAACAAAATCCTGTCGGAATATTCTATTAAAAAATCTCTTAAATTTCCTTGATTAACAAGATGATAGTACTGATCTGTTGCCGCAAGGTCAATATAAAAATTGGGATAGGTTTTAAGCAGATACCTGAGAAAATCAATCTGGGCATCCTGACACATAAGCCAGGCTCCATGTGCTGCAACAATTACAAGATCAGGATGTCGTTGTAAAACACGTTCCAGGCCAATAATCATTCGCCAGAATTCAACAGGATCAGGACACCATTCTCCTCTGTTGCCAAATGGCCCGTTGGGATCAGCTATATGCACTGATGCTCCGGGCATCCCAGCTTTTTCCATGGCAGCAAATGTTGGCTCCATAGCATCATCATCAATATATTTTATAATATCTTCCCCCTCCTTCATTCTTTGCTGGTAAGGAGCAAACCATAATTTATATCCGACAAAACCTTTTTTAAGATAGGCATCAATATCTTCGGGTTTATAATTCAGTCCCTTTTTAAGTACATAATCGCTTATACAAGTCATCATTCTGCCTTTACTTACCTCATTCACTGTGTCTATTCCTTTGTCACCTCCAAGATTGATCCACATGGCAATATCGATCCTGTTATTTTTCAGCAATAGCTCACGCATTTTCAGAAAATTATTTATGGTTGTATAGTTAGGGCTGGTAGAAAAAGTTGGTTTTCTGGCTGTTTTGTTTCCAGGCTCCTGGGTGTAAATTATGTCATGAGCATGAGAATGGACGTCTATTCTTGGAATCTCAGGATATATGGTAGTGTATTGTGAGAGGACTTTGAGTGAAGTAAATAAAAGACCTGCAATAAGGAAAAGAGTTAATTTATTCATACTATATATATATATATGGTTTTTTTTGAGTCAATATAAAAAGTTGAAATTAAAAGAGTTTCAAATTTCAGGCATAAGTGTTATTTGTAAATAATTATTTTCCAAGAGCATCTACAACAGCTATCCACTTGTTTTTTGCTATCTGATGAACATCAACATGGTGCATTGCCTCAGCATTCCATCCTTTTGATGATGATTTCACCAGAGGAGTTTCTATCATCTTTTCTGAATATGTTTTGGTACTGATGTCCGTAATTTGAAAAGCATGTACCTGATTTCCATATGTGGGGTAACAATCCATCCCAAGGCGGTATAGTGTTCCATCCAGTATAAAGGGTCTGCCAGCTGGCCTGGCAATATTAAGATCATTTTTAATAATAGGGCTCTCTGAGTGTTCAGTCCAGGGTCCCTTAAGATGATCTGCATAAAATAATCGTAGTGTCTCATTTCCTGGTTTCACAGTAAACATCCACCACATTTCTTTGTATCGGACTACAGTCGGAACGAAGAATTTATCACCTGTAAGTAAATCTCCTTCATATTTCCACTTATCCGGAAATTCAGTCGCTTTATATAACCTTACTGAAGTCTCAGTATGGGATTCGGGTATCATATAATAATCATTTTGCCACTTAAACACATAAGGATAAGCTAATACAAATGGCTCATGGAGTACGATCTTTTTGTACTTCCAGTCAATCCCATTTTTGCTTTCAGCCATTCCAATGCCTCCTTTATCAGTTTTTCCATCTTTTGCTGTGAAGAACATATAATATAAGGAATCTGTAACTATCATGAAAGGATGAGCAACTATGTCAACATTTAAGTCATTGACATCTGCTGCTGTTAAAACTGGGTTTACGACATTCTTAGGAGGAGAAAGTTGAAAAGGTGACTTTCCGGTATATATGCCAATAGTCCAAATGCTTTCAGCACTTGTCTTAACCTGTAACACTTGTTGATTTTCCTGTTTTACAGAATTATTAAGTACAATCTGTTTATTATCTGGTAAAAGTCCACTGACAATGGCTTCAGAGTACATGGAAACGATAATCAGAGTTAAAATTGCATTTTTCATATTTATTTTATTTTTGAGTTAAGATACATGGAAAAACTACAATATTTTTAAACTTTTTAAATCACATATACTCTATAAATGATTCTAGGCTTTAATTTTTTCTCATTTTTTTTGATGCCATAATTTACTTAAAACCTTACTAATTACCACTTTTGGTGGTCAATTTATTCAGGTCGGCTATGGAAAGATCACGGGATTTAATAACAATATTCATCTTATGTACTTTTAAGAGTTTAAAAACCTTTCAGCTCATCCTTTAACAGCTTTTGAATTGTTGACAACATTTCCATTTCTTTTACGCTGAGTTTCCTCCTCTTTTGTTGTTCATCTAATAATGCTGATGAAGTATTAAGGTCAATTTTAGAGCCGGCTTTGTCCTCCAGTTGATATTTTATTGATGATCTGTGAAAATAAAATGCATAGTTTGCCGGGTCAATGCTGATAGCATCATTAACATCATCCAAAGCTTTTTGTAAATTGCCTAATTTCTGAAAAGTAAGGCTTCTGTTATAAAGCATTGTTGCATTATCAGGAAAATTATTAATAATAGTTGTAAATGCCTCAATTGCTTGTTGCCATTGTTTAGAATAACTTAAATACAGGGCCTTTTTTTCCATAGCAGAATAATTGAGAGGCCATATTTTTAAATAGCTATCATACTCTGCGTAAGCACCCTGCATATTACCAATCTGTTCCATAATTTCAGCACGACGAATCAACAGTGGGGCATCCTGCGGGTTTTTCCCTATTTCGTTTTCCAATAGTAAAATTGCTTTGTTAAAATCCCCATTTCGCAGGTCAGCTTTTGAATTATTTTTTAAATACACCCCTCTTGCCAGATATCCCTGATAATTATTGGGATCAACCGATATAGCTTTGTCGTAATCAATCTTTGCTGCCAATTTATCCCCTTTGAGCATAAATAATTTAGCCCGGGATATGTAGAAATCAGCAGAGTTTGGATACTTCTCAATTATTTCATTCATTAAATTAAAGGCAGGTTCGAGTTGCTTAGTATTCTGATATGAGATAGCCAGATTGTATGTTATTTTTATATTATTTGGTTGTAGTTCTAACATTTTTGTTAAGTAGGGTATTGTCTTCTGCCATAGTCCTTTCTTTTTATAAGCAACTGTTATTAAATCATATCCGCTATAATTATCAGCATCTTCGTTTATTACATGTAAGCCATCTTGTAATGCCCCGTCATAATCATCCATCAACAATCGCAATTCGCCGCGCTTGATAAACAGCAAGTTGTCATCAGGGGTCTGCTGAATTTGCTTTTCGATTAGTCTTTTGGCAATTCTTTTGTCGCGCAAGTCATCAATTGACTTCGATCTCCCCAAAACTATATTCAAGACTAATCTATTTCTGTAGGCATCAAAAAAAGTACTGTCGGTTGTAATAGCCTTATCAATATTCTCCATTGCTGATCTATACTCTTTGTCAGCAAGACTTAATCCGGCTAATCGGTTATAATACATCGCATTTTGGGAAAAATCATCCACCATATTTCTAAGATTATCCTCGCGAACCTTAATAAACTCAGGAATATTAGCGGCTTTGTTGTCAAATGCCATATTTTCCAGAAAGACTGGAGGTGAATCGTTCCCATTTTCATCTATATGAGTAAGGTATAATTTAGTGTATGGCCCTTTAATTTTTGAGGAAAAGACAAGCCATTTACCATTAGGTGACCATGAATGCCACGAATTCATATTTTTTGTATTGCAGGTCATTAAGCGGGGTATACCTCCATCAGCTGGCATGATATATAGTTTGCTGTCAGGTTGTAATAGCATAAAATTTTCAGATTGACAAAACACTATCCATTTACCATCGGGTGAATATCTGGCAAAGAAGTTACTTTTACCATTATTGGAAGCACCTTGTACTGGCATGGACTGTCCGCCCATGCCATCATTAAACTGAAGATGATATAAGTCAAACTTAAAGTCCTTTTGCTTTGTAACAAATTCTTCAGCATCCTCTAATTTTAGCAGTATACTTTCTGAATTATCAATTTTAGACGACATATACCTATTGGCCCTGGTGAACAATATTTCATGGCTGTTTGGAGACCAGGTTGGGTTACTTTGAACATATTTGTTGTTGGAAGCTCCTGGAAGTTCATAAAACTTCTTTGCTTCCCTGTCATAAACAGCTATAATCCCCTTAATTGGGAAAAACAATTGTGAATACTCCAGATTATCTACAGCTACAAATACGGAACGGTCTTTTACTGTAGACAGCACGTATCTTCCATCAGGGGAAATCTGAGATAACAAACCATATGTAAATACTCCGTCCTCTTTTTTGTAATCGTTCCATGTGATTATATTGTCGAACGTTAGATGAATAGTGTCCTCTATTGGGGTTATAATATATGATCCCTTGTCATTAGCATAATCAATATCCATAGCTAGAAGGCCGTTTCCTGAAAATGAATGACAATTTGCACATACTGGCATGTTATCCAATATCTTATGTGGTCTTTTACCGTTAATGTTACCTAAATACCATTCTATTTCACGAACATTTTTTACTGCATAACCAAATGGAAGGGGGACGGCTCTATAAAAAATTGATGCTCCAACTGAATCTTGTGAAAAGGAAAAAGAACCCTTGCCTGATGAATATTTGGTGCCAAAAATGCTTTTATGTTCGCCAAGAATTATGAAGTAAACCGGATTAGTAGGTGAATTAGCTTTTATATTAAGCCAATCTGCTGAATCAGGCCTCCACATGTGTGAATCAATAGTTTTACGGTATAATTCTTTCCCGCTTTGTGTAAAAAGGCAGATATGCCAGTGCGATGAAGTATTTATTGTATCATTCCATAAAAATTCAGGTGCAGGAAATTCGGGAGGGAAAATAGTACCATCTCTGGGATAATCAATATCTATTCCCTGAGGAAGGATCTGATCCTTTTCTATTTTCTGAAACTGATCATCAACATTTACTTTGTTGCAAGAGTATATGCAAAAAAGCAGAAATAAAAAAACCATCAACTTTTGGAATAGCTTCTGATTATGTAAATGAATTGTCCTAAAGTATTTTGACATGGTTGATTGATATGTGAAATTAACTGAAAATCACAGTTCAATAATATTGTATTTTTTGTGTAGAAATCAGTTCAGATTGGTTTTTTCAAAGCAATTTATAAAAGATTTATTGATAATCAAAATAGTTCATTATTTGCTATGGCTGAGAATTTTTGGCTGTTCTTTTGTGAAAAGAAGAATTATCTGATTTATAATTTCTGGCAGTATGAGATTTGAGTGAATAAATCAATTGTCTTAAGTACTAAAATATTACCATGGATCTTTATGAAACCATTGATATGGATTTATAAAAGATGAAAAGTCAGAATGATAGGACATACAATCACAATACAAAAGGTTATTAGTATTTATGGTATAACTTATAAATCTGATTTATTTTACTTTAGAGAACTTATCAGAGATTATATTGATAAAGTGAGCCATATATCTTTTTATTTCCCCCCCTTTGCTGATAGGTGTATCAGGATGAAAATGGATAATACAGTATCAAGTATCATGCGGGAGCGTCTACAAAACTTGTATTTGTTTTATTTTCAGATGCTGTTCAATATGCATAAAATAAAGATAAATTTTCATAACTTTCTGATCAATGAATTCAGGTTGATTTTTTTCTGCTGAATTGCTGACAACGTTTTTAAGATTTTAATTATATATATCACAGATATACAAATAGAAAGAAATTATCTTGAGTCCTTCTAGCTTGGGAATCATGCTTATTAGCATTTGTTAGCGCTTCTTTCATTAAGGCTCTGAATATCAGTATTATAAAAATATTATATATATAAATCATTAATATTCAGATATTTATATTGATAATAACTATTTGACTTACAACCCTTTATATGTATAGTTTTTAAATAAAACCCACATGTTTAGTAAACACAATAAATTAAAATTAATCTATTTTGATTCTTAACCTGTTAAAGTATTTGTTATGAGCAGTATGTATATATTTTTGATTTTGAGTAGGTCTCGAGGTAGAAGGTTTTGCTTAAATAATGCCGGAACATTCGTGTTGCTCCTGATTGTTGCGGCATTGCATAGCCAGTGCAGTAATAGGGTAACTCCAAATAGCATTGCGCTGCAAAGCAATAGAATTCCCGGTATTGAATATCGGGCCGGGGTTTTTTTGCCCCCGGAATTGTTAACGTGGGGAAGTGTAACCCCTAAGGGGCCTGCAGTTATGGTTGCCGGCAGTAAGGAATCATTTGAGATTGCTATTGATATTAAAAAAGAAATTCCTTTAGGAAGTCAGATCGCTGTACTTTTGCATTTTATATCTGATTTTGACCCATTTCAAACAACCGACCCTGCAAAATCCAATTATCTTTCTTGTGAATCAGATCAGGTAGATTTTAATCTTATAGCCTATTCAAATCCATCAGTTCATGGGACCGGATCATTTTTCCCTTATAGCAAATGGGCTGAGATCAATTTAAAGAATACTGCAGAGCCAGGTGCAAAACTAATTTTTAAATTCAAAGACTGCTCTATTCAAACCTATGAAGAGACCCTGTTTAACATAAGGTTTGCAATTCTCACGAATAATACCATGACTGGTTATTTGGGAGATGCTGATTTTGAGATTGTTGGCGATGGAATGCAACACTTACAGCTTATAGCCTCTACCTGTGCAGAGCCTTCCGAAAAAACCGACTGTAAAATTGTTGTATTGGATAGCAAAAAAAACAAGAGCGGTTTGGATCTGACTAATTTGGAATTCAATATTAAAATTTCGGGCTCTGATAAACCATTGGATTATGAGCAAATAGAGTATGATATAGAAAGACGGAATCATATTATTAAGGGATTGAAGTTCAGTGATGAGGGCGTTTATTATCTGGAAGCCAGTATCAGAGGAAGCAAATCAATTATAGGTATCAGTAATCCAATTGTTGTTCGTAAAAATTGGAAAGATAGAGTCTATTTTGGCGACTTGCATCAACATGCCAATCTGTCTGATGGCAGAGGAGTTCCTGCAGCCAATTATGAATATGCAATTTCAACAGGATGCCTGGATTTTCTCTCTGTGATGGATCATCAGGAACAAACCTTCAGGCAGGCCAGGAATTTTTTACCTGGTTCCCCTATACAAAAAGGATGGGAAGAGCTGATTGAAGCATCGGAAAAATATAACGGACCTGATCTGGTGACTATTTTTGGGTCCGAGATGGGCGCCGCAACAAAATTAGTCGGCCACCTGAATACCTATTATCTCAATGTGGATAATCGCCCCGAAGAGGAGCGTTTATGGGGTAAAGGTACTATCAATAATAATAAGAGGATTACTGATTTCCAGGATTATCTGGATATACTTCAACAGTCAAAAGGTGACTATCTGATGCTGCCTCATGCCCATGCAGGAGTAGGAAGTTTGAAATATAAAACCCCTAAATTGCCGGAACATATGACAAATATAGAGATCTGTTCCATGCATGGTATCTTTGAGGAGAACTACAAAGGATGGTTAGCCGCAGGTCATTTGGTTGGCGTTAATGGTGGTAGTGACAACCATATGACCAATGTAGGTGTCAGCAAAGGAGGGTATCATTATCCAAATACAAATGGACTTTGCGCTGTATATGCTTCTTCAAAATCACGTCAGGGAATCTGGAACAGCATAAAAATGCGCAAAACCTATGCAGTGACTGCAAGTCAGCGTATCTTCCTCGATTTTTCGATCAATAATGCAAAAATGGGAGAAGTTAATAATGACAGTCAAAGCGATAGGAAAATTAAAATTGAGGTCGCCGGGACAGCCCCGATCTATAAAATTGAAATATTCAAAAACAATAAATTGGCTGAGACCTTTAAACCCGTGGTAAAAAATAAACAATTCGTCAGGTTGAAATGGTATGATGATATTACCGGGAGACGTGTAAATGACTCAAAAACTATGGGCCGTATTGTTTCAAAGAATGGTAACCTTGAATTGATTAACTGGTACAATGCTTTTAATAAGTCAGATTCATTTGAGAAGAATGCCGGGGCTATTGAGTTTAGAACGAATGCCTATTCAGGGACATCCAGGGGAGTGATTGTAAAGACGAACGGAACTAATCACCTTAGTTTTTCAGTTAAAGATATTTATTTGGATGCCACCAGGCTTAATGATACTATACAAATTGAACTGGCAAATTTACCCATTCAATTTAAACAGGTTCTGATGAAAAACTACGTCAACATGTTTACATTTGAGAATGGGGCTTATTTTTATCTGGATGCTGACTGGGTGGATCCTCAGGCATCAAAAATTGACATCGTGGAATGGCAGGACAAAGGTGGTGAAGAAGACTATTATTATGTACGTGTTGAACAACTGGATGGAAATATAGCATGGTCAAGTCCTATTTGGTTTAAAAATTCAAATTAGATATTAAAGTATAAAAATGAAAAGATTAAATCGTAAGTGCAACAGGGTAATCCTTAATATGAAAAATCCTATATTAATTTTACAAATTATACTCCTATATACATTAAGTGGATGTTTAAATGCATCAAAAGTCTTTGCACAAGAAGGAGGTTCAGGATTATCAGACAAATTAATTAAAGTTGCAATCCTGCAAATTGATCCTGTTGGAGCAAACGTCGATGAGAATCTAAAAAAAGGAGACGAATATTGCAGAAAAGCAAAATCTTTAGGTGCAGATATTGCACTCTTCCCGGAAATGTGGAGTATAGGATATTCAGGATATCATTGGCCTGGAAATGTCTTTACACCGGAAAAGTATCCTTTGAGTTTTGAAGCCTGGAAAGCTAAAGCTATTGATTCCAGCAGCGAATTTATTGTTCATTTTCAAAAGCTTGCAGTCGAACTGGATATGTCAATAGTAATTACATATCTTGAAAAGTGGAATGGGCTTCCCCGAAACTCAGCTACTGTTATTGATTCAAAGGGCAATATCTTAATGACCTATGCAAAAGTGCATACGAGCGATATGCATGTGTTAGAGTCAAATTGTACACCTGGTGATGAATTTTATGTGTGTGATTTGCCCATAAGGAGCGATATTGTTAAAGTTGGAATTATGATTTGCTTTGACAGAGAATTCCCGGAGAGTGCCAGAATACTAATGCTTAAAGGAGCCGAATTGATTCTTACACCAAATGCATGTGGAATAGGAGATAAAAGGATTAATCTGTTTCAAGCACGTGCAATTGAAAATGCAGTTGGAGTTGCAATGGCCAACTATCCGGAACCTTCTCAGAATGGCCACTCCTGTGCTTTTGATGGAAGTGGTGACAAAATTATAGTAGCGGGTGAAAGTGAAGGAATATACATTGCCTCCTTTGATATGGAAAAACTTCGTGAGCAAAGGAAAAAAACCACTGTGGGGAATGCATACAGAAGGCCACAAAAATATAAATTGTTAATATCGCCCGAGGTTGATACGATTTTCATCCGAAATAATGGCAAGGGTGAAAAATTCGACAGGGGAAAAAGGTAATGACTGCAAAATCGCTAATTATGAAAATAGATGTCAACTACGTTTGCCTACTTTATTATTTCCCAATATTGAAAAAATACAGAAAAATTATTGCAATAAAAATTGCCACTAAGCTTAAAGATTTTAATCAACAGGGTGTCGCTTTTTATGGTGATCCAAATGGATCTGTATCAACAGTTGGACTTAGGGCAGGTACTGTATGTGATCCCATAATATATGCAGAACTAAATCCTGATTTATGGATTGCTATTGATGATACCATAAAAACATGTATTCAAACAACTTATGCTGAAGACAGTGGAAAATTTTTGGTAGTAATTAATCATAGGATATCAGAAGAAATGGGGATGCGATTATTAAGTGAGTAATCAAAAAAGAACATTCCATCAATCGAATTTATCCACATTAATCTATATTGTAGTTAAAGCTGGATTACCACATAATTGGAGCAGTTATATGATTCCAGAGTTTGGCAGTTGACAGTTGTTAAAATTTACTTATACAACAACCTAGTCTAGCAAGTGGAAGTTTAAGCCACTCCATTTCAATTTTTGAAATCTTTTGGAGAGATTCTCATTTCGATTTCTATTATCAGGTTCAAGTTGATAAAAATTAATACATCACTCTAACAGATGTGTTACATGGAAGTTCCGTTTCCCACCAACCCTTATGTGCTATAAAGCTAACCTCTCCATCAGCGACCTTAACAGTTTTTGGGACAGGTCCCAAAACTACAGTTTCAGCAGATGAGCGGGCCTTAGAAGGAATGTTAACCACAAGCTCACTCTTCCCACTATTAAAGATTGCTGTAGGTTGTCCTCCATTATTCAAAGCATATAGAACAGTTGATCCTCCCGCAGCAGGCTTGATCCATAGGCTTCGAAGGTTTTCTGCAGGTAAGTCAAGGGTGTAATCGTTTGTTTCCTTAAAAGTTAACGGCCTTCCTCCGATCAGATCCTTGTTTTCAAATGCATATATGTAGTAAGAGGTTCCATTTACCAGAGGATCCTTAAGATTCAGATGACTGGCGATTATAGTCATTATATTCTTTAGAACTGGTCCTAATTGAACCACTGAAGCAGGTTGTGCAAAAGTAGAGAAGCTAACTAACAGTTCTTTATTGTCAGGACGATAGTAAATAGATACACCGGGGACATTCGCCTCATTTTGGGGGAGAAAAGCTTCCTTCATTTCAAATTTATTTAAAGCTATCGCCTGGTTTGCTCCAAATGCATTCAGAAACAGAGCATTTCGTTCCAAAATACTCCTTTCTTCAGGTGTTCGTGCATGACTTATAACAGGACAACCCTGGAAAAGAGCAGACAAAGCCAAAGTACGTTCAGTTATCTTTGGTACATTATTGATTAAAAGCACATTGCCTGTACCAAATCGGTGAGAGTTGTAGTAGATGCGTAAAGCTAAGGGATCAGTATTTTCTAAGTTGTGCCACTCGCCATATAATCTGGCATCCATCCAATTGTTAATCATTGCCAGGGGTAAGATGTTGGTATTAGCAAGAATGAAGCCATTCTGTGTTTTGGTATCTACTATTTCCCGGGCAATACGAGCCATCTTACGCAAGCCTTCTGCTGTGAAACGTCCATGAGGTCCAATACATCCATGATCTGTATTATAACAATTAATTTTTCCTGCCCAAAAATCTATATAAAGACCATCAAAGGGAAATTGATCGAAAATCTGGCTTACCTCTTTTTGCCAATGCTCCTGCCATCCCTCAGCTCCATAACACATCAGTTGGCTTCTGTAATTAAATTCCGTAACAGGTTCGATTCGCCATTTAGGACCTGTCTCATCAAATCCCGGAGTAGGATATTCCTGATCTGTAAATGTAATATAAGGAATTACCCTTAGACCATATCGATGGCAAGCCTCCAGGAACCGTTTTGTTTCTTCAGGCATATAACAATTGCTATAGTTTCCCGAAAACCAGTTTGCCCCTCCGACAACTGTATTGACACCACCGGCTGCCCACTTCTTTATCTCTGCTTCCACGGGGTGTTTCCAGTTGCTTTTAAATTGATGGGGGCCAATCCACTGAATCTGGACTGAATTGGCTTCAGAACGTACCGTTCGTCCTGGAACAGCTGAAATATAGAAAGTATCCACATAACAATAGTTTGGTCCGATCACTTCCCTAAGATTACGAATGCCGAAAGCTGTACAAGAAAGACCCGCATTTTTTTTCTTTAAAGTAAATAGATCATATGCCCGCCCAATAGGATCTCCTCCAGGAAAAGGACTTGAATCTGTATAACTGCCATGTCTTCTGTCTGAATTAGGAAAAACCAGTTCTAAACCACTTCTATCATTGCCGAAATGAAACCAGGGAATAAATTTTCCTCCAACATTGATTTCCTTGGTACCAAGAACATCATAGTCGGTAGGACTGCACGTTTTGGGACCAATACCCAAGTCGAAATCGTGACTAACAAAACTACAAACATTAGAAATACTACCCTCCATTAGAGTCAACCATCGAACTACTATTTTTTCCTCTGCAGCAAATTTTACATCCACTCTTACTGTACCATCTATATCAAAAGTATAAAGAAGATAGTAATTCAATGGAAAAGTCGTGTTGTTTATTTGAGCAAATGTGCCTTGTGAAGCTATCACTACCTGATATGAAAAGGACTCAACTACCTTTACTTGTGAGGAAGGTGTAAAACGAGCGAAATATCGCATAGTTCGGGGATCATTAGCTGGAGAAGCCCAAAGGTCTGGTATTGGACCTGCTAACCATTCATCTCCCAAAATACGAGCTGAAATAATTAGACCATTCACTTTATCGAGGGTGTATTTAAAAGTACCACCCTTTACTACAAATTCGGATTGGGTCTCCTCCAAAGTCAATGGCTGAAATCCAATCAGGCTTTTGAAATTATTATTAGCATTATTATTTATATTAGTTCTTCTACAACCAGATGAACTAATAATAGCACCAGTCATACCTGTTAATGCTAGACTTCCAATGGTGGCATCGTGGATAAAATTTCTACGTTTCATTGCTACTGGATTTTTAGTCTATGAAGTGCAAATTCAACTTTTAACAACCTTAAATAATGGTTTTTTCACAGGTTGATTAACTCAAATTTAAAGTTTGATTTTATAAAAACCTAATTTTTAACTTATGTTAACTATTTGATATTTTTATTGTTTTACTGGGTAAGTCTCATAGAATAAATACCTTCAAATTATACTTCATCGTTTTAAAAACGGCCTTAATCTGAGTCTGAGACAGAAATATCTCTTGGTCAATAATCAGTGTTAAACCTATTGACATATCACCCATAGTACATTTTTTATCGTGGGAGGACATTTTCATCATTGAAGAAAGATTGCTTAGACCATCTTTGAAAGATGGATTTGTGAAATTGACTGGAATTGAAATCGATTTAATGAAGAGATAAAAATAAAGTGATGAAACAGAATAGTGCATTTTGGTGTATCCTTTTGACTGACGTGAGAAATTATTATGTGAAACCTCCGTATTAAGTTCTAAATATTCAATACAATTTTTGAGAAGCCATCTTTAGCACAATATTATTTTTCATTCTGTTATAATAGAATAATAATAAGTTTTCATTCTCCCGGTACTGCGTTTAAGGAGGAAGTATAAATAATAAATTTCTGATGTATTATCTTAATTTCCAGTTAATATCTGAATGGTATGATTACCAAGTCCGGCAGGGACCTCAATTTGTTGTTTGGACCCTTTTACGGATATGCTCTTCTTACTGTCAACTGAAACCATTACAGTATTGTCAGGTCCATTACTGAGTCTGTCGGATAGTTCCAGAGTCCAGTTGGATGGTTTCGTATCGAAATACCTGCAGTAATGGTCATCATAATACAATTCGATCATATTGTTACCCGGACTTGAAATATTTGTATGGAGGTAGGCACAGGTTTCATTAAATCCCATCCAGTGTTTATCCTTGCGTGACTCTATCCAGTTCAGGTTATCACGGAGGTTGATCCTTCTTCCTCCTGCAATTTTTGAGGACATAAGCTGTTCGGTACTCATTTTCAGCAATGTATCCCAGCCCGCTTCAGTCTGATCTGCACGATTATTTGTCTTAGCGGTAAGGTCAAGGTCGTGACAGGTGAATTGCGCAGGCATCATCATGGTAAATTCTATCGTATGATCTATTCCCACATAGCACTCTCTGCTGACACCTATCCCGGCAATTGCAGCTATTCTTCCATTATCGTAACCTCCCGGCTTCCCGGGTCTTATTTCGGCCCCTGGACGTACTTCAGCAGCCAGGGCTGTAACTCCAAATGCTTTCCTTATTGCATCGATCCCTGTTTTGTATATGAAAAGAAGATCATTCGATGGAACTGGTGCATTATCCCGGCGAACATCCACAACTTCATTATACCAGTCTGTTACGGCTAATTCCCCGTCGACCGGGCTACCCCACCACGGACCGGGAGGTGAATCAAGATCCCAGTTCATGTGTGACCATGCCCTATGTGCCTGAATTTCGAATACTCCACGTCTCAATCCCTCATCAAGCCCCTCTTTTGTTGAACCATAATCCTGCCAGTTACCGAAAATATCCATAAATGGTTTTACTGTCCACGATGATTCAATTATTTTCTTCTCCGGGTTTGCAAAACCGGGTGTAATATTCTGAACCATCATAAATCCATATTTTTCAAGCGGTTCAATAAGATATTTTATAAGAGTGTCTTTGGCAGGGGTAGGGTAGTGCCATCTTAAACTGTAGGAGTGCTCACCGCAACCCACGTCATCCATAATAAAAATAAAGCCATTATCGAAATTGTCATTGAATACCCCATATCCAATGGAATATACAAGGGCTTTTCTGAAGATCCCCCTCATAACCGGGTATTTTCGGAACCAGTCCTTACCTCCTCCAATCCACACAACTTTTGTGTCCTTATTAACATCTCTAACTACAAACTGGGGCGTTTGTCCTATTGAACCCAGAACTTTGACTGAATCATTGGCTGAGCAGCGGACAACACTTACAAGTGGATTATTATTTACTGATTTAGTTCCTGTAGGAGTTATCCCGTTGGCATCCGGGATAGTTATTATGTCATTTTGTTTCGGGTCAGGCAGGATGACATCCTTTGAGTCAGAAGTTATAAAATGGTCCCCTGAAATTGAAAAATTAATTCCGTTGTCACCTAGTTTTATGTCTTTAACATCTATAAGATCAACGCCGACAAGGTCAGCAACCTCTTTTGTCTTAATATTGTCAAAAAGAGCTATCATGCTAATTCCATACACTTCTACAGCTTGCTTAAGTGTCTGGTAATTTGCAGAGTACCCTTTAAGCTTGTCAGGATCTGCCATCCATACTATGCAGCCATAATTGGGTTTTGCTTCACCATCGAGGAAGCGGTTAATCTGAAGACGTTGTTCATCAAGGCGCAGTATGTCAAAAGGTACTCCCCATATCTTCAGCATATTTGCCACATCAAGAAAATCAGTTCCTTTAACCCTTGTCGGATCAATATTATAGCTCATGGGGTCAGCCCACTGATCGCCAATAATTACAAGGACACGGAAAGGTTTTAGGCTGTTTACCTGTTTCTTCCCAATTGCATCTCCGGCTAACCTCCCCTCATTGTGTGTGCCGGAACAAC
This sequence comes from uncultured Bacteroidales bacterium, assembly GCA_963789465.1. Lineage (GTDB taxonomy): Bacteria > Bacteroidota > Bacteroidia > Bacteroidales > VadinHA17 > LD21. Next base: position 2,886 of record CAWBLL010000002.1, on the reverse strand, counting down.
TTGTGAAAAATCCTGAAACCAACATGCAAAAGGCGATTGGAAATAATATTTTTCTGGACATACTCGGTTAATTTAAGTTAAATATATATCTGATTTCTTATTGTTTTTCAATGCCTCCGGATTTATCTTCCCTGCTGTTTTCTGTAAAACTGATGGCTAAGAGAATTATGGCATTTTCATTGTTCTTGGTATATCTTACCGATTTAAGGTTGATCTCCTTTATTGGTTGTCCCAGTCTTTTATTTTCCCATTCAAATGCAAAAAAAGTTACAGGATCTGAATCGTCCTGTGAGCAATCAACCGCAGTTGCCTCGTACGCATATGTATTTTGACTGTTTTCAACTTCAGGCTTATCGTTATCATTAATTCTTTTTCTCCACTTCCAGTCGAGAATATTCAAACCATATCGGATCGGAACCGTTTCAACAAAACCATCCTTGTAAACAATTTCATACCAGCCCAGGAGTTGTGAGGTTTCTTCAAAATTACAGATCATATCGTAAGCTTTTTTATTGCTTGCCTCCCTGGCACAGGCATGTAAGAAGATTATGCTGTTAGGATCCTTATTAATGTTAATGCTCTGAACTGAACTGGTCCTCTCACTGTTTTGCAAGGTGTATACTGAGATAGCCCTGTTAGCTGTCATGGAGGAAGGGTTCATTTCGAATATTTTATGGCCTGAACTTATATTTCCTGATAAGAGGTTTTTAATATTTAAACTGTCTATACCCGTGTACAGGGAAGAGTTGCAATACGCCGAGATATTAACTGGCAGGACCCTGGAGGACAAGTCGGACGGAAGACGCTTTCCCCTGAAAGATGCATATATACCGCTGATAAAAGGTTCGGTCACAAAGGCAAGCTTCCGGGGGGAGAGATATTGATCGGACCATAAGAGATTGGCACAGCCAAGGAAATCCAGGATCTGGTCCTTCCCAAAATTCATCTCCGTAGTTCCTGCCCAGGAGGAAGGTGCTCCTCCCATGACCCCATTTGTTTTATGCCGGTTACTCCAGTTGTCAATATCGGGGCGCAAATTTCCGTATACCTGCTTAAACCCAAAATCCGAAACCTGTTTATCGTTTTCAGGATTATCCCAGAACCAGTTAAATATAATTATATCCTTTGGGATTAATTTCAATACCTGCTCAGGAGTTAGCGCTCCCGGTATTTTATACTCGTATCCTGTGGATGATGTCCATAGCTGATGATCTTTCTGAGTCACTGATTCGAGAAGGTGATCCCCCCATATTGCTGTTTTTATGCCCTTTTTTAACAGATAATCATGAATTTTGTTCAGGTCGTCAGCATAGAGCTGTCCGTAATCCTTTCCCCTGCATAGGTCACACAGATCTTTCTCCATTCGCCATTCGTCATGTCCGACATGGATAATAGAGGGATGGATGACATCGATATATTCATCCAGAACGTCGAAATAGATATTATAGCTTCCTTGTTTCAATGGACAATAAGTATCCGGGTATGGTTGATTCATGTTTTCTGCCAGTTCCTTATGGCCAAAGAGCAGATAATAGGCATGTGTTAATGATGGCAATTCCGGGATCACCTCAATATTAAACTTTCTGATATAATTAACAATGTCTGCAACTTCCTCCTTTTCCAGTATTTCTCCGTCGGCATTATCCTGATGGGATGAATTCTGAAATTCCTTATGTACACCGGGGGGTCTGTCGAGTCTGCTGTTATTCAGATGTCTGTAAAACTGAACAGTCCCGATGTTTAATTCGGGATGACGATCCAGGCGCATATTGGCATTAAGTTCAAGAATAATTTTATTAAACTTGTACAGGGCTGCGAAATCTTTTATGAATCGTTTGAAGAAAGGAATATTCTCCCTTCCCGGTAAATATAATTTAATTCCCCGGAATGAATACCTGGGTGAATCTCTCACAAACATGCAGGGGACACTCAGGATGTTATTTTTTTCATTTATAACCTGGCGAAGTGATTCCAGTCCATATAAAGCGCCATTTTTATTATTTGCAGCAACGACTATGCTTCTATCCGATACTGATAAGAGATATCCTTCCGGACCCAGCTCCTTTAAAATACCCATAAACCTTTTTTGTTCACAAAACTTATGAACCAGAGGATTGGAAATGTCCCCGATTAATATGCATTTATCTTTATCCGGGAATGTTGATCTATTCGCTATAACGATATTTTGCTCATACTTGTCTACGATCTCATTGCGCAGCAGCTCTGCCAGAAAAATATCTGATTCACCCGGGTTTTCCGGGACCATTATATAGGTAGTATTATCAATACCAAAAATACCATCGCTAAGCTGCACTTCAGAAGGAATTGGAAAGATCAGGGGCTTATCAGCAGCGTCTTCCGTGCTCTGACTTGGAGAAATGATTTGGTTGCTATGGGTTTCAATGTTCAGAAAGCTGGAGAAGAATAATATTGTAGTTGTCAGGACGGAAGAAAGAATTACTTTTTTTTTCATGGTATTCGGGTATGTTTTCAAGGCATTCTGCCTGCTTTTCAATAAGGAAATGAAGGTGGCAACCAGATCAAGTGTTCACGGTTCTGTACAACAAGTACCTTGAACTCTAAAAGATAGTCATTTGCAGGATGATCAAGGTTTCGCATACCAAATTAATAATTAAAGGATCTTTTTCAAATTTATTTAACTATTAACGGTAAATCATTTTTACTTTTCGTTTCAGAATGCTTCTCCATCTTTTGATATAGTGGGGATGAGTCTGTAGTACAGTCTTATAAACTTAAATGGATTACTTTAAAAGACGACTACTTTTGCCCTTACACTGATTTGTAATTTTTAGCAGACTGCCTTCACCGTTTCTCTGTTGCTGCAGTTTTGGCGAAAGGTCAATGAACAGGAGAGGGTATTAGCTA
>CAWBLL010000001.1:0-26964 GCA_963789465.1 uncultured Bacteroidales bacterium | reverse complement strand
AGTTTAACAGCAACACCGGTATGGGGTGCCAGGTTAAGAAAACAAAAGATTACGATCTTATAGGATAGGGCGGATAGTGGCCGGCTGTTCCGTCAACCTGATTATCATAATTATGAAAAATGAATCAATTAGCATAAATTTGAGGTTTATATCCGATTCATTCGTTAAGATCAGGGTAATATTTAAAATTCAGTCCCGGGATACAGGAAAATATTGCTAGCATAAAATGAGATCCTTAATATTCCATATTGCGATTTTGCGGATACTTACCTCAAGCCCTGGATATGCATTTCAGCCACAAGGGGACACCAAAACGAATCAGGTGGTCGTGATTTCGGTTGATGGCTCAATCAATCCATCAAGTGCCGAATATATTCATACAGGTATTAAACGGGCTTTGGCAGAGAATGCAGAGTGCCTGATCATTATACTGAATACGCCTGGAGGATTATTAGCATCCACCCGAAATATTGTAACCGATCTTCTCGACTCTGAGGTCGCTGTTGTTGTATTCGTTTACCCGGGGGGAGCTCGGGCGGCGTCGGCGGGCGTATTCATCACCCTGGCGAGTAATATCGCCGTTATGGCGCCAGGTACCAATATCGGAGCAGCGCACCCGGTAACCATGCAGGGCCAGCAGGATTCTATCATGAACGAAAAAGCTACAAATGACGCTGCTGCATTTATAAGAACAATAAGTGAGAAGCGTGGTCGTAATATTCAGTGGGCTGAAAATGCAGTCAGAAAGAGCGTATCGATTACCGAAACAGAGGCTCTGCGTGAAGGAATTATAGATACCATAGCCGTTTCAATGCAGGATCTGCTCAAAAAGATCGACGGAAAGGAAGTCAGTCTGTCATCAGGTAAAAAAACCCTGGATACTAAAAATGCAGAAGTGACTTATATCGATATGAATTTTAGACAAAAAATCCTCGGACTCCTGAGCGATCCCAATATTGCATATATATTCCTTATGATCGGAATTTACGGTATTATGTTTGAGCTTTTCAATCCGGGAGCCATATTCCCGGGCGTAATAGGAGGGATCAGCATAATTGTAGCCTTCTACTCATTGCAGACACTTCCGGTAAACTATGCGGGATTAGCATTAATTATTTTTTCAGTAATTTTATTCATTCTTGAAATTAAAGTGGTCAGCCACGGGCTTTTAACAATTGGCGGAATCATATCATTAACACTGGGATCAATAATGCTTATAAATACAGAATCAACACTGGGAATAATTAAAATTTCCTGGCAGGTAATTTTAGTTATTGTTCTGTTAACCGTTGCTTTCTTCATATTTGCAATAGGTTTTGGAATTAAAGCCCAAAGGAGAAAGCCTGCAACCGGAATTGAAGGGATTATCGGGGAAATCGGGGATGCAATCAGCGATCTGGAACCCGAAGGACAAATCAGGGTGCATGGTGAGGTTTGGAATGCTGAGAGTCTTGATGGTAATCTCAGCAAAGGCACAAAAGTAAAAATTACCCGGGTCTCAAATCTGAAATTAATCGTTCGTAAAATAATATAAACAGAAAGGAACTTACTATGGAACAAATATCCTACTCATTATTAATAGCGGGAATTGTATTCCTGTTGATTATTTTATCAAGTGCCATACGTATTTTACGTGAATATGAACGCGCTGTAGTCTTCAGGTTAGGAAGATTAATAGATGTCAAGGGACCCGGCCTGATTTTGCTTATCCCGATTATCGACCGGATGGTAAGAGTAAGTTTGAGAACAGTTGTATTTGATGTCCCTCCTCAGGATGTAATTACCAAAGATAATGTATCCATCCAGGTTAATGCAGTGGTCTATTTCCGTGTAATACATCCTGAAAAGGCAATCGTGGAAGTTGAAAATTTTGATGCTGCCACTTCCCAGTTATCTCAAACCACACTGCGAAGTATCCTTGGGCAATCGGAACTTGATGAGCTGCTTTCCCAGCGCGATAAGATCAATCGGGAGCTGGCTAAAATAATCGATAGTCAGACAGAGCCCTGGGGCATAAAAGTGTCCACGGTTGAAGTAAAGCATATAGACCTGCCTCAGGAGATGCAGCGGGCAATGGCAAAACAGGCGGAGGCTGAAAGGGAACGCCGTGCCAAGATCATACATGCAGAAGGTGAATTTCAGGCAAGCCAGCGCTTGTCGGATGCAGCCGAGATAATCAGCAAAAACCCGTCAGCTTTACAGCTCCGCTTTCTGCAAACACTAACGGAAGTAGCATCTGAAAAAAGCTCCACTATTATTTTCCCTGTTCCAATCGATGTTATTTCAGCATTTATAGAAAAAGGGAAGATATAATTTGCTTTCAGAATTGCTTAAGAAACAGTACCCTTCGATTACAATTATAAACCGCAACTTACATGCAAATTGCTCTTTCAGATAGCTCTTTGATTATACATGAAGGCATTAATGGGAAATTTCCCGGGGTATTCTTTTTTTAATTTGCCAGTTCGTATTATGTGTGCACAATGATTGAATACCTGAATATTTTTAAAGATGGATTTTTCATAAATATATTTTTAAATGAATAAAACCATGAAAAAATTATTTTGTTACCAATCAGCTATTATTGCACTATTTGTAATATTCCTGGCAACCAGGTGTAAAAAGGAAGAACCAGCAACAGGTCAGGCCCCGTCAGCCGTCACTCTTGCAGCAACAAATATTTCAGCAGACGGAGCAACATTGAACGGAGAGGTAAACGCTAACAATTTATCTGCTGAAGTGGTATTTGAATATGGCACAACCACAGGCTACGGCGGTACTAAAACAGCTTCCCAAAGTCCTGTGACAGGGAATACTGATACTAATGCCAGTATGGAGATTACGGGTTTGTCAGCAGGTTCAACATATCATTTCAGGGCCAGAGCAGTAAATTCATTTGGCACTGCTTACGGTAATGATATGTCATTTACTACTTATTCAGGTACTGTAACAGATGCAGATGGTAATGTTTATTATACGATAGCCTATGGTACCCAAATCTGGATGGCAGAAAATCTCAGGACAACCAAATATAGTGATGGCTCAGATATTCAATATGTTACTGATAATACGGCCTGGATAAATCTAACCAATGGAGCATACTCCGATTATAACAATACCCCTTCAAATTCTGCAACTAATGGGAGACTATATAATTGGCATGCAGTTAATACTGATAAGAATTTATGCCCTGTGGGCTGGCATGTACCTGCTGATGAAGAGTGGACAACACTTGAAGATTTTCTGATTACGAATGGTTATAATTATGATGGGTCAGCAAGTGGCAATAAAATTGGCAAATCTCTGGCCTCTGTTTCACTCTGGGATGCTTCAGTTGTTGAGGGTACAGTTGGGAATAGCGACTTTCCGGACTACCGCAATAAATCAAACTTTTCTGCTCTCCCGAGCGGCAGTCGTGATGATGATGGTGCCTTCCACTCTCTCGGAGTCTACTGCACCTGGTGGTCAGCAACTGAGCAGGATGAAGTGGATGCATGGACACGTTTCCTCTACTTCGATTCCGGAAGTACCACCAGGAACGATGCTTCTAAAATATATGGCTTTTCTGTCCGTTGCCTTATGGATTAGAAGATGGCGATTAAGTATTGGTGATCATAACACTTCTACTGTCATCTCCCTCCATTTTGGAAGTAAACATATCCCACACGCTGCATGCTTTTAAGATTAATTTCACCGGGGACTGTTAATTATTCAACATACTTCATATAATATTTCAGTGACATTTTATTTTTGCACACGAAGATATAGCTGCATCTTTTACAATCATTGGGTCAGGTCCCAGATACCAGCGGCCCTTTCCAACTCAATTAAAGCAGCTGTATAATTGAAAAGTGCATTCAGATGATTTAACTGTAGTTCTATGTAGGTTCGCTGGGCATTCAATACATCTATCAGCCCTTTCTCCCCATGCTGATATGAATATATACGTCCCTGCAGTATTTTATTGGCATCCTGAACCAATCCTAGATTATAATGCTCAATTTTCTTATTCTGTGTAATGAAGTTGTTGTATGCCTGCACTACCTCAGACGTTATCTGAAGTTCTGTCTCCTCGTATTTTAGCTGGCTCTGTTGTACTGCCAGACTGGCGGCCCTGACAGACCCTTTATTGAGGCCTGAAAATTTCAGGGGGAAGGCAAATCCGGCGTTTATTGAGCTGTATGCTGGAGCAGGAGCTATTTCATTATAAGACACTGAATTGTAAGAATACCCAGTCTCAAGATTTATTTCAAAAGCACGGTTTGCCTTAAGCAGTTTAAGATTATTCCCGGATACCTCATTGTTTTTTATAGCTACCAGGAGGTCTGAACGGCTGGCGACAGCTCTGTTAATAAGCAGGCGGAGGTCGAAGTCGCGTTGCTGATAAGGGAATGTATCCGAGGGGCTGTCAAGTGTGTCCGAAATTTTTTTACCCTGGAGGAGCATCATTCCGATGCAGGCGTTCTGCATATCGGAGAAACTCTGAAACAACTCAGTCTGCTGGGATCTGGCTTCCAGTGAAGATTGCAATGCGTCGATACCCGTAGCCTCTCCTTTTACCAGCCTGATACTGTCGGCTCTGGCAAGTCCGGATAATTGTTTAAAAATATTTTCCTGCAGGAGGTATATCTGCCTGTTCTTTAAACATGTAAAATATGACAATGCTGCTCCGGCCCTGAGGTTCTGGAAGTATGCATCGAGAATCAGCTGAGCAAGTTCATGTTGTGATCTGGCCAGTGCAATGCCTGCTTTTCGTTTATTGCCGAGGTTCACAGGGTAACTTATCCCGGTTTCTACAGCTTGTCCCATTTGCAGCCTTCTGTCTTCATTGTTTGCATAGCTGAACGAAATCTCCGGATCCGGAAAGGATTTGGAAGCTTCCAGTTCGGCCTCAGATATGCTCACATTGAACTGACTTGCAATGTATCCAAGGTTTCCTCTACTGACTTCTGTGAGGTACCCCGACAGATTGACGGGATTATAAGTATAACTGACCTCCCTCTGGGAATATGAAATATTCATAAATAAACTAGGCAGAAGGAGGGACAGTATCGCTGAACTTAAGGAGTCTTTTCATTTGATTATATCTGTTTTCCAGGGATTCTGTTTATAAATTTCTTTTCAAGCATGTAAAAGAGTGCAGGAAGTACGGTAAGGGTAATAATATGTGCCAAAGGCAAGCCCGTAAACAATTACTGTTGCCAGCGGACGCTGAACATCTGAACCGATGTTTGACGAGATGGAAGCAGGAACCAGACCGAGTATTGCAACCGTTGATGTCATCAATATCTGACGGAAGCGATGGGTTGCTCCTTTAATTACTGCATCCTTGAGAAGCATCTCATCCTGTCTCGAGATGATTTATATGGGAAATCATTAACACGCCATTCATTGTAAATACTCCAAAGAGTGCAATAAATCCTACTGCCGAGGATACATTGAAAGTCATTCCCGTTATGTTTAATGCTATCATGCCTCCGAATACGGAAAAAGGGAGTGAGCCCATCAGGAACCATGCGTGTCTGAAGTTGCCAAAATTCCAGAACAGCAGGAGGAACATCAGAGCCAGTGACAATGGCACAATAAGGATAAGACGTGAAAAGGCCCTTTTCTGGTTGTCAAACTGTCCGCTCCACTTTAGATGGAATTTGTTATGGTCATATGACAAATTGTTTTCAATAGCCAAACTGGCTTCTCTGAGAAATGATGTTATGTCGCGGTTACGCATATTGATTCTCACAGTCAGAAACCTGCTGTTTGCTTCACGGTTTATTATGCCCGGGCCAGTAGTGGTTGATATTTCAGCTATCTGCGATAATGGTATTTTTGCCCCTGTTACCGAAGTAAGCATTAAGGATCCTATCTTTTCGGGTGTTTCACGCGATTGATCATTATACCTGCAGATTACGTCATATACTTTATTTCCCATGAATACCTGTGACACTGCCTTTCCTCCTATGGCAACTTCAATCAATTCCGACACATCCGATACGTTGAGTCCGTAAAGGGCTATTTTGTCGCGATTTGCCTCGATCTGAAGCTGGGGCAAAGGAGGTTCCTGTTCGATGCTTACATCACCGGCACCTTTTATACCCGTAACAACAGAAACGATATTTTGAGCAATTCTCCTGGCTTCATCCTGGTCCTCCCCGAAAATTTTGACTGCCAGGTCACTGTGTGAGCCTGCTATCTGGTCCATGACCATATCAATAATTGGCTGCGAAAAACCGACGGTATATCCAGGCAGTTCGCCAAGATCGTCAGTCAGCTCCCTGACAAGATCGGCTTTCTTTTTCCCGTTTTGCCACTCTTTATAGGGTATAAGTCCCACTCCGCATTCCGCATGTGAGATTGAGAATGGGTCGGTGCCTTCATCGTCCCTGCCTACCTGGGTCATAACATAGCTTATCTCGTCGTACTTCATTATGTGCTTTCTGAGAGTATCAGCCATGGTTTTTGCCTTTTCAAGGGTGACCCCGGGCGGAAGCTGGACCTGAAGCCAGAGTGAACCTTCATCAAGATTAGGCAGAAAATCCTTTCCCACCGTTATGGAGAGTATAATTGTAGCCAGCAGGATCACAGCCAGCGGTAAAAAGACCTTGCGGGGTTTTTCAATAATTTTTACGGTAAAACTGTGATATATGTTTGTAAGTTTCTCCAGCCACATGTTATGGTAAACTTTCTGAGGTTTCCGGTATATGAAAAAAGCGAGTCCCGGGATGAGCATCAGGGCGACCGCCAGTGCACCGAGAATAGCGTACCCTACGGTATATGCCATGGGTGCAAACATTTTCTTCTCAATCCTTTCAAAGGTAAAAAGAGGAAGATAGGCCATAATTATTATCAGCATGGAGAAGAATATGGGTTTCCCCATTTCCACGCAGCGTTTCACAATATTTTCCACATGAAGTTCTTCAAGTGGATTCTCCTCCCGTTTTCTCAAAATAGTTTCAAGCATGACGATTGAGCCCTCGACGATAATTCCAAAGTCGATTGCCCCCAGGGAAAGGAGGTTGGCCTGAATATTCGTAAAGTGCATGAAAATAAATGCAATCAGGAGTGAAAGAGGTATTGTAATTGCAATTAAAAGGGCGCTTCTCCAGCTTCCGAAAAATATTATCAAAACTGCGATAACAAGCAGAACTCCGAAAGAGAGGGTGTGAGAAACGGTATTAAGAGTTGCATTTACAAGTTGTGTCCTGTCAAGAAAGATATGTATTTGCACATCTTCGGGAAGGATATTGTCGTTCAGTTCATCAATAGCCTCATGTACTTTCAGCAGAACTGCAGAGGGATTCTCATAGCGCAGAAGCTGAACAATTCCCTGGATGCTTTCACTATACTCTCTATCCCTGTCGGAATAACCGAACACTCCCTTGCGCTCAAAATTGCCATATTTCAGAGTTCCAAGATCATTAAGGTAAACAGGGACACCCTCAGATGTCTTGACAACAATTTTTCCAAGATCCTCCAGATCCTTGATGAGTCCCACTCCTCTGATTATGTAGGTAAGGTCACCACGGTCGATCATGCTGCCTCCAGCATTGGCATTATTCTTATTGATCCTCTCCACTACTTCATTCAGTGTGATATCATATTTTTCAAGTTTCCTTGGATCGATCTCGATCTGATACTGAGTGGTAATTCCTCCGAAATTCTGAACATCGGCAACACCCATTATCTGCTTTAACCTTGGAATTATGACCCATTTCTGGAGATCTGTAATCTCTCTCAGGCTATAACTCGGACTCTCAATAATATAACGGCACACCTCGCCGGTAGGCGATGTCAGCGGATTCAGTTCAGGTACTGCCCCGAAGGGGAGCTCAACCGAGCTGATCCTCTCCTGTACCCTCTGACGTGCCCAATAATCTTCGGTACCATCACTGAATACAAGCAGTATGGATGAAATGCCGAAGAGATTTTTACTTCTCATTGTCTGAAGATCGGGCAATCCGTTAAGTTCACGTTCGAGAGGTATTGTAATCTGTTGTTCAATTTCTTCTGCGGCAAGCCCTGACACCTGAGTGACGACCTGCACAGTTACGTCAGCTATATCGGGATATGCATCTATCGGCAGCTGAAACCATGAATAGACCCCAATGGCTGCCACAAGCACAAAACATGTTGCTATTAATAACCGCCTGTCAATTAATAGCCGGAATAATTTTTCCATCGGATATCCTTTTATCGTAAATAAATGCTGCCTTCCGAGACAATAATTTCACCACTGTCAAGCCCGGAATGAACTATCAGTTTCCTGTCAGGAATTGAAGTGACCTTGATTTCACGTTTTACATACATCTCGTTACCTGCCTGAACGAACAGATAAGATTTGTTGAAATCCTGCAATAACGAGCTCGCGGGGATGATAATGGCATCCGCCAGCTTATGGTAGAACATCACCGTAACGAACATGCCACACTTGAGAAAATGGTCGGGATTCTGGCATTCAATATAGACCTCAACAGATCTGGTCCCCTGGTTGAGTATGTCTCCGATGTAATTGACCAGGCCGCTACACCGGTCGGTCGGGTACGCCATCGGTAAAAATTTCCACATTGTCATTCAGACTTATTGCCCCGAGGTCTTTTTCCTTTACATTCGCCACCACCCAAATTTTATTGATATCCGCTATTGTAACTCCAGGATCGGCGTCAGATTTTATATATTGACCAACAGTTAGATCGATGCTTACTACCTCCCCTGGTATAGGAGATCTCACTATCAGGGGTTGTGCGAGATCTGCCTCCTCCGGATTTAGATTCAGGATTTTAAGCATTGCGGCGGTTTTTTCAAATTCCTTATCCGCCAGGTCAAATTCCAGTTTTGCCTCGTCAAATTCTTTGCTTGAACTTACTCCGGTCTCGAGCAGGTCTTTTTTCCTCTGATAATTTTTTTCAGCCAGTTCTCTCTCCTGTTTGGCCTGAAGAAACAATCGCACATATTCAAGATAATCTGATGAACTTACTTCGAACAAAGGGGTGCCCATGTCAACTTTTTGGCCCAGTCTTACAAAGGATTTAACTATTCGTCCTTCGAACGGGGAGGCCACTTCAGCTTTGTGCCCGGTGAGCGGTTTGACCACACCGGTAGTCGTAAACCGGGCATCATACCCCTGATTATTTACAGTGTACATAGTCAGATTCGCTCTGACAGGCGATCCCGCGGGAACAAATACGGTATCGCCTTTTGTTGAAATGTTACCGGATTCGACAGTATGGTTCCTGTCTCTGCTGTGCCTTCGATAATGCGACATTTTACCGCGATGACCTTTTCCGGAACGGGAAACTCCCGGCTCTGAATCGTGACAACCTGCCAACAGAATTATAATTAATATGTATACAAGTTTATTCATTGTTAAACGGGATAAAGCTCAATAATAATAACTGCCGGGATTGGCTCCACGCAGCTTATTGATGAACTATTAATAAGAATTTAATGATTATCTAAATAAAGAGTCCGGAGGGAGGACCTCTGAGGAGGACTGTAGATTTACAGATCCTTGATGGAAAGATATCCAGAACGTTTAAAATGATTTCCCTGAAGAATATCAGTATTAAGGGAACGAAGAAACCGCTGAATACGAAAAGTGCCACATAGTTATTTAGAAGGTTTATCTGCAGGTATCCGGATTCATTATGGCTGTGTGTTGGTTTCCCGTTCTGATCATGACTGTAGGGGTGTGAATGAACGATTATATTCCCGTCATATATGTGAGTATGATCAAAGAAGGTGTTACTCCAGAAAAAAGCCAGAAATAGAAACAGGAAGAAGTACCTGGAAAAATTTATGCAACGTTTCTTCAAATGGGCTGATTTAAAACTTAAACAAATATGATGTCATATTAATTTTAGCAGATCAAGTTAATAAAATATTTAAATAATGAACACAGGCAGATAAAAAACGAGTAATAAAATGTTTCGTATGGTATCGATCAAATGAATTGACTGAATTTCTGATAAAAGTGCAGCACATCATTATTTATCAATAATTTGAAATCTCAAACAGGTTTTTCGTTAAATAAAGGATCTTCAAAGAACCAAATTCCCGGGACCCGATTTTCAGCCGAATTTATAATGTTTCCTTACAGCTTTGGTTATTTTCCATACGCATTTCAGTCCCACCGGGAATACGACAAGATCTCCCTTGCCAAACCTGACAGGCATGCCATTTTCAGGAGTTACAACCACTTCTCCTTCCAGGAGATAGCATGTTTCCGACTCATCATATTCCCAGGGAAATTCGGAGACACCCTTTTCCCATATCGGCCACGTTTTTACCTGAAGAGTCTGAAGTTTCTCTTCGGCAGGTTTTTCAATATCTATCATTTGCTCAGTCTTTTTCTCTTATCAAAGTTAAACCCTGATCTCGATAATGTCAAATATATTTTGATGATTAATTGGATGTTGAAGCATTGTTACAAGAGCATGTTCCAAATAAGGTGTGGTTAACCACTTTCTGAGTTGTCACATGGCTCAGGATCTCCAATTTATGCCGTCAGCAAACCTGCCAGCGGCGATATAAGCCTGAAACCTGAGGAAAAGATTAATGAATATGTTAAATAGAGCATTATGATAGGGGATCATATATTCATTCCCTGCTTCTCTGTTACAGATGGAAGGATATCCTTCAGAACTCAGAAATTCCTGATAGCTGTCGGTACAAAATGATTTTATCTGTACAGAACAGGTTCTTCACTTAGTATCAATTGAGCCGGATCAGAGGCATTGTTCATTTGTAAGCATCCGGTGTTAATAAGTAAATTAATAGTCTGATACGGGTAAACCGGGGTTTAACTATCTTTAAATGAAATACATTTTAAGATAGAAAGCATGAATAATAAGGCAGAAGGGTACTGGGACATTAAGAAGGAAAAACTAAAGCAGAAATATGAAAATCTTACCGACAAAGATCTGAGATTCACAGAGGGCAAGGAGCAGGAAATGATTGAAACGCTTGGTCATAAACTTGGCAAAACAAAAAAGGAATTGCTTAATATCATCATAGCCTTATAATTTATAAAACCATTAAATCTCCTTACAGATAAGAATTTTATCTTTACTCTGGTTTTTCTTCCTCTTTGGCAAGTCTGCGTGCAATAGCTTCGTTGTCTTTTTTAACCAGTATGTCCCTGGTAATTGAATATTCTTCTCTGCGTCTGTCAGCAGTTTTTTTATCTTCCTCGCTGATTTCAGGAAAATGTTCCGGGATTGTTAATTCACTTTTCATGGTACAAAAGTACTAATAATGTCAGCTTGAAATACATTTGACTTCCATTAATATTAAAATAGATTATTAACATGCTGATTGTCAGCCGATAATATTCATTATAGATGAAGGCAAATTCTGATAAATCATACCTGGAAATGCCAACTGTCTGCCTTAATCCTCATTTCCCGGAAGATCTTCTGGCATCGATGAAGCTTTTAATGAAAATAATCATTGCTGTCAATGAAGAAATAATCATGATCGTTACCCGGGCAATTGCCGGATAATCTGATCTGCCAATGGCTCCTGTCAGGGGTTTGACAAGCCCCAGGAGAATCAGCAATGTAAGCACGACCGCAATATGTGCCAGAAGGCGGTTCCCCTTCCTAAAGCCGGGAGTAATCACAATGAGTATAACTCCTGCCAGAACCGGAATAAGGGCTGTTAGTGAAGGAGTTTCGGATGAAAGATACCCCCAGCTTCCGAAGGCGATTAATATGATCGCATTCAAAAGATTTATTAAAAATGGTTTCATGAATAATTGTTTCTAGATTAACATCAGATCAGGAATTTGGTTCAAAGGTGAATTTTTGAAGGTTAACCACAAAGGACCAGGATAAATTCACTGTGGAACACAAGGGATCTTCAGTAATGTTCAGTAATAGACCGTTAGCAGGATCAATTAATAAGTTTTTGGTTTTCTCCTGTTCAGCAGGATTATTGCGGAGCCAATTATGGCAATGGCAGCAAAGAGAAATAATATATATATGATACCGGAAGGACTGTCGGAGGGAATACTGGCTAGGGATTCTTCTATTTTTTTATATGCAGGAATAATCCATGTTATAAGGTATGCCTGTAAATAAGTGATTATACACAGCAAAAAGAGCATGATGAAACTATGCTTAAGTGTAAACCTGAACAGTTCGGATTCCCTGCCAACCAGTCCTACGGCTGCAGCGCCAATGGCTATTGACTGTGGAGAGATCATCTTTCCCGTCACCCCACCCGAGGCATTTGCTGCCACAGTGACCAGAGGATCTATTCCTATGGAACTGGCAGATGTATGCTGAAGCCTGCAGAACAGAGCATTTGATGAAGTGTCGGATCCAGTCAGGAATACTCCCAGCCATCCTAAAACAGGGGAGAAGAAGGGGAAGAGTGCTCCGGTACTTGCCAGGGCCACAGCCATTGTGACCGACATGGCTGAATAATTGGCAACAAAAGCAAATCCTAGTACGGAAGCGATGGTGATTACAGGAAATTTGACCTGTTTGAGTGTTTCGATGAAATGTTTTTGCCCCCTCTCTGAGACTAAGTCCGATCAGGGGCATCGAAATAAAAGCAGATAAAATCAGGGCAAGACCGGGACTGGATAAATAATTAAAATCGAAAGGCTTTACAATCAGTGGAGATCCGTCAGGTCTTAGAATGGCATTCTGCAGTCCCGGAATTAAAAATTTGATATCTCCGATAGAATTCAGAGTCTCCTTTACAGGCGGCAGTCCCCATGCAATAATCATTATAGTCATTATAACAAACGGAGACCAGGCCCTGAAGACCTGTCCATAGGAATATTTTAGTATAGTCTCTTTTTCTTTCTTATCCTCCTCCTTAAAATACCAGATTGATTTCGGTTTCCAGTATTTCAGCAGCACCATCAGGGATATGATTGAAGCGAGGCCTGCTATTACATCCGGAAGGTTTGGTCCAAGGAAGTTGGAAGCGAACCATTGAAAGAATGCAAAGGAAATTCCGCAAACCATTATTGCAGGCAATACTTCAAGAGATCTTTTAAAACCTGCTATCAAAACCACCAGGTAGAAAGGGACAAAGACTGAGAGCAGAGGAAGAGTCCTGCCTACCATCTGGGAAATGGCCATTTCAGGGAGATCAGACACCTGTGAGGCTATGATGATGGGAGTGCCGATAGATCCGAATGCAACAGGAGCTGTATTTGCTATAAGGCAGATCCCGGCAGCATAAAGAGGGTTAAATCCGAGCCCCACAAGCATGGCGGCTGTGATTGCCACGGGTGTTCCAAAGCCGGCTGCACCTTCAAGGAAAGCGCCAAAGGAAAATGCTATCAGAAGCGCCTGCAACCGCCTGTCAGAGGTAATCGATGCCATAAAGCTTTTTATTATTTCGAACTGACCGCTTTTGACTGTAATATTATACAGAAACAATGCACCTATAATTATCCAGCAAATAGGGAACAGCCCGTAAAGTGCTCCATGTACTGAAGACATAAGGGCCAGCCTCGAAGGCATTCCATACACGAATACTGATACCAGTATTGCAACAAGAAGTGTTAACAGACTGGCCATATATCCTTTCATTTTCTTTATGACCAATGCCCAGAAAATGAAGATAACTGGTACTGCTGCAACTGCAGCCGATAAACCGATGTTATTAAGAGGGTTTACTTCCTGCGTCCAGATCATACTCTTATTTTCTTTTGTACTTTTGAGAATAGTGAGGTAAAATAACTCTTTAAAATGTCATTTGAAAATGATTTTTGAATTTAGCGTACGGTAAAGGAGGACACCGGATCGAATTATCCGATAAATATCATATTGACGTTATTGAGCCCATGCTGGGTTGAAGGTGTTAAAGATCAGAGTCTTGCAATAACAAATGCGCTTAATGATCCACATGCGGAGCAAACCTCTGAAAAATATTGCCGGAAACAATGATAAAATAGCGATTATATTCAGTGATATTACCCGGGCAACACCCTATAATATTATTTTACCGGCTTTGCTCTCTGAACTGAAGCACATTCCCCGGGAAAATATAATTTTCTTTTGTGCAAATGGAACACACAGGTTAGCTACTCATCAGGAACTGGTCAATATCCTGGGGGAAGACATTGTAAGTAATTACGAAATTGTTCAGAACGAAGCTAATGATACAGATCAGCATAGCTATGTAGGTACCACTGTTTCCGGGAATGAAATATATCTGAACAGGAGAGTGCTTGATTGCGGTATAAAAATACTAACCGGATTCATTGAGCCTCATTTTTTCGCCGGCTTTTCCGGAGGCGCCAAAGCCCTGGTTCCGGGTATGGCAGCTGTCAGTACAATTAAATATAACCATTCCATTTTACATTTGTCGGATGAAAATGCAACCTGGGGCATAACAACAGGTAACCATCTATGGGAGGAGATAATGGAAGCAGCGGAATTTGTTCCCGGATTATTCTTACTGAATGTCACCCTGAACAGGAATAAGGAGATCACAAATGTATTTGCAGGAGACCTTCGAACCGCACATCAGGCTGGATGTCAGTTTGCAAAAGTTCAGCAATGGTCCCTGTAAATGATTTGTATGATATAGTAATTACCAGCAATTCGGGTTATCCTCTGGATTTGAATATCTACCAGACAGTAAAGGGAATGAGCGCTGCCGCTCAGATTGTCAGGAAGGGAGGCAGTATTATTATTGCAGCTGAATGCTGGGATGGTATTCCTGCAAACAGCGATTATGAGAGGATACTTGCATCTGTGAATGATCCTGACGGCCTGATGCAATATATTAGGGCAAAAGAAACTATCCTGAACGATACATGGCAGATCTATTACCAGGCTCTGATACAGCAAAAAGCAGACGTGTACTTATTCAGCGAACAGCTTGATGACGATACGATTAAGCAAGCCATGCTGAGGCCAGCCGGGGACATAGGAAAGCTTACCGATGAACTTGTAAGCCGTATAGGGCCTAAGGCTAAAATATGTATTCTGCCGGAGGGACCGCAGACGATTCCCTATTTGAAAAAATATTTGAGAAAATAGTTCTGCTTGCAGCAGCGGTTTTCAAAGCATTTTTCCCGTTCATGGAATGTAAGGCAGATTGTTGGCAGATGACCTGACGAAGAAAAATAAAAGTACTAATGTGATCTAAAGAATTTACTAATATTTTGAAGAGGGTTTACAGCCTACATAAATGAAGTATTGTTGTCTTTTATGTAAAAAGTATATGTTCAGCCGGGCATTGATAACATAGAATATCCTGTATGCAATATTCTGTAAAAAATCTTTTTTCGTGATTTTGGGAATCCAGTTACGGTAAATGCTCCAGCCTTTTTTCACATGAAGTGTTATGTCTTCATTGTAGTTGATCTCCAGGTCGGATTTCATAAATTCCTCATCATAGCGGTTCTTGTTCCAGAAGTGATGGACCATCGGCTTACCCCATATTTTCATTATTCCTTCTCTTTTCCTGCGGGTTGACAAAATATCGGCAATAAGATATTGGCCTCCTGGTTTTAGGACACGGCATACTTCCCTGATGAATGCCGTTTTGTCGGGATAATGAAAAGCACTCTCAATATTGATTATGACATCAATCGACTCGGAGGGTATATTTGCCAGATTCTGGGCATCATCAACGAAAAAATGAACATTAGCGGTTTCAGTCCTCTCTTTTTCAAGGTTGGCAATTTCAATATTGGAAGCATTGAGATCCACCCCGGTTATTTTCATGGGTCCGTAATTCGAATTTATATACAAAGCCTGGACGCCGTTTCCGCATCCTATTTCCAGCACTTCCTTGTTCCTTAATGTCTTCAATAGTGAAATGCAATAATCGGTAAGATTCTTCTGAGCCTGGAAAAAACTGTCGGATTCCTTTACATATAAAGGATAATGGAGCATTGTGTACTCATTATTCAATCTTTTTAGAGCTGAATTCATCGAATCGTAATATTGAAAATTGGTAAATCCGGTTCCAATAAGCCTGAATATTCTTGATAAAAAGTTCATAGATAATCGCGATATAAAGTAATTAAATAGGCTAAAAAGAAGAAAAATTAAGATAAGTAATTGAAGAATAAGCTATTAATAGGATAGAAATCAGGTGATTTCAAAATATTGAGAAGAAAACAGAGGCTTTTTCAAATGATTCTATTCCGGCTATTGCTATAATATTATTCAGATTATATATTGATACGGCAACAAATTTAAAAAATTGTCTGGATTTTCCTTGGAAATTGGAATTTTTCTGGGAAGGAGAAGAGCTTTTAATTAATTTTAGCTAAAATATTATTTCAAAATGAGCATTGCTGAAACAATTAAACAGCGTAAATCATGCAGAACCTTTAATCACTTGGCATTAAAGCCGGAAGATAAGTCAGGACTCGAAGGTTACATCTCTGAAAACAGCATTGGTCTGGGAGGTGAGATGATAAATTTCAGGATAATTGAAGATCGCGATAAGTCAAAGCCAATGAAGATTGACTATGGAATGATAAGGGGGTACAATACTTACATCCTTGGAACTTCCATATCCACACCTGCATCGAGAGTCAATTATGGATTTCTTATGGAAGGGATAGTTTTAAAGGCAACTGAGCTGAATATTGCCACATGCTGGGTTGGATATTTTGACAGCAATTACTTTAGTGAAGTATCTGTTGAAGCGGGTTATGAAATTCCATCCATAGTTATTGCAGGCTACTCTGACGAGAGGCAGACCTATCAGGATAAGTTAATACGGCTGTCAGTAAGTGCCTCAGGGAGACATTCCTGGGACAAGCTGTTTTTTGATTACAGGTCAAGAGTTCCACTTACCCATGAATCAGTCAGGGAATATGGCGATTCGCTGGAGATGGTAAGACTGGCCCTTCATCCGGGAATACACAGCCATGGAGGATATTCTTTGACGGCAGGCCGGTGAATTTCACTTTTTCAGGAAATCGGTCAGCGCACGATATGAGGCAAGAGGATTGCATGACATTGACATCGGAATAGCAATGTCCCATTTTGGGATGACTTCCCGGGCATGCGGCTTATCAGGATTCTGGCTGAAACATCCGGATGAAGATATCAGTCAGGTTGATGATTTGAAATATATCATGACATGGAAATGTGAATAATAATATCACTGGCATAGAAACCATTCATCATTTTCCCGTTCATGCTTAATGATAAATTCCTGTCCCAGGGTTGTCTCAACTTTATAGTAATTTGAGGCAGGGGAATCAGGATTTTTATTTCCCTGATACCATCGGTCAGCAATTTCATAAATTTCAAATTTGTTGTTATCCCAGTGAAAGTATTTGGGATAAGAGCTCAGCGTTTAAGCCTGAGAAGCATTCTACTTTAATTCTGACAGGTTTTATCATCTTTCAGATTATTAGAGAATATTCAGAAAATCAGATTCTATTTATTGCAATATTGCTCGATTGCCCTTTGGGCATTAGCATAACCGGTTTTGTATGCCTTATTTAAATCAGCACATCCGGATTCTTCCTGTCCGAGATTAATTTCAGTAAGGCCACGCCAGTAAAAAGCGTTGCTTTTCTGGTTTCTTTCACCCGACCAGGAATCGATAACCTTGTTAAAATCAGCTATTGCTTCATCATATTCGCGCAGTTCGTACCTGGCCCGTCCCCGTATATTAAAATACCAGATGTTTTTCTTCGGACTGTCGATGGCCTTGGTAATATCTTCGATAGTCATGGTGTAGTCTTTAAGATTGAATTCCGCAACGCCTCTTCTGGCCAGAGTGTTGTAATCAGCAGGATCAATTTTCAGGGCAGATGTATAGTCTTCAATTGCGCCCTTATTATCGCCAAGACGGAATTTCGCCACTCCTCTGTTCTCATAGGCTTGTTTGAATCCTGAGTCGAGTTTTATTGCCCTTGAATAATCTTCAATGGCTCCGATGAAATCTTTCCCGGCTACCTTCTCATTGCCTCTGTAGAACAGCTCCCTTACACTTCTGTTGTATGTCTGGCTGTAGGCCGAGAGAGAGACATACAAAAATATTGTCAGATAAACATTCTTTTTCATGATATTCCAGTTACTATAACAATGTTATTTCACAGGTCATGATTTATATGCAAGTTACAAAATTCAGGCCAAGAAAGGAAAGTTATGCTATAAGTGCCTGCGGGGAAGTGTTTTTCTTTGAAATAAGTCTAAAGATATCATCGAATCAGGGATTGAACAGATATTTATCCTTGTCAATCTCTACCAGGAACCTTGAGGGAAGATGAAATACTGCATCATATGAGTAGACCGATCGGGGGAAGGTGATATAAAGTTCCTCCTTTGCCCTGCTGCAGGCCACATAAAACAACCTCCGCTCTTCCTCCATCTCTTCAATATTTGTTGCCCTGTTGGAGGGGAACATTCCTTCCAGGGCATGAGGAATAAACACTGCATACCATTCGAGTCCTTTGGCGGAATGAACAGTAGAAATTGTAACTTTTCCCTCTTCCTCTCCTTCATCGATCAGGGGTTTGGTCTGATCGGCAACTCTTTTCGAAGGAGGATCCAGGGCAAAATCGGAAAGGAATTTATCGAGATCCCTGTATTTCTTTGAAAGATCGCTCAAAACGGCAATATCCTGCATACGTGATATAATAATCATCCGCTCTTTCCCTGAGAATAGGGGCATAATATTCGATGATAATTTCCACTTTCTGATTGAGGGTAATATTCCGGCTGGCTGGCTCTGGCAATCATTTTTCCGAGTATATGTCAGTTCCTCATAAAATTTACGTTGTTTAAAGGACTCAAATGAATAAGGGATCGTTGCTGTTGCGAAAATCGCTGATTATACTGCCTGCAGTCACCTGTCCCACTCCCCCGATATATTTTAGCACCCTGTGCCATGCAACGGCATCGGAGGGATTGTAGGTGATCCTGAGGTAGGAGATTATATCTTTAATATGCATCCTTTCATTAAAACGGAAACCTCCGACAACCACGTAAGGAATTCCTCTCTTGCTCATTTCAACCTGAATATACCTGTTATGCCAGTCGGCCCGGTTAAGAACCGCAATCTCATTCAGGGGTATATTCTGTTCCGACAGCTCCATGATTCTGTCAACAATAAAGTCTGCCTCTTCCTGCTGATCATAAACACGTCTGATGACCGGAATGGTTTGCCTGGAATTCCGGGTAAAGAGCCTCTTTTTATATCCGATCCTGGCATTGTCAATTATGGAATTCGTGAAATCGAGGATCTTCTGATTGCTTCTGTAGTTTTCCTCTATCTTTATCAACAACGCATTCCGGATAAGTCTGAGGAAAACGAAGTATATTCTCATAATTTGCACCCCTGAAGGCATAGATGCTCTGGGAATCGTCTCCGACAACCATTATTCTCCTGTGTTTTTCCGCAATAAAATCCACTATCTCTTTCTGAACTATGTTAGTATCCTGAAATTCATCGACCATTACATATTGATACTGTTTCTGCAGACTTTCCCGGAATGCCGATATTATCTCTCAGGCTATTTCTGAGGATCTCCATGAGATCATCGAAATCAATTATCCTGCTCAGCATCTTATATCTTGAATAGCCATTATAGATAAGTTCAATATCCGGGATGTAGTCAATCAGTCCTGTATACTGTTCGTGAACAATGGAACTGATAGTTGTATTTTTATTTCTGGAGTAGGATATTATATCATGAATCCTTTCTTTGCGTGGGAATTTTTTGTCTTTGCTATTGAATTTCAGCTCGGATCTGATAAGGTCAATTATATCCTCCGAATCGCTGGCATCTATTATGGTAAAGTTGGGAGGAAGATTCAGCATGTTGGCATACTTTCTCAGGACAAATGCAGCGAAGGAATGAAATGTGCCTCCTGTGACATTACCAACCCTTTTGTCCTGCAAAAGTGATTCAACCCTGTCCAGCATCTCACGGGAGCTTTGCGGGTAAATGTCAGCAAAAGGATAGACCGGGCATCAGTACCCTTTTCAATAAGGTAGGAAACCCTGTGGACGATGACCCTTGTTTTTCCGCTGCCTGCCCCAGCAATGACCAGTACGGGTTTCTCTGTTATCAGGACTGCCGCCAGCTGGGCCGGATTAAGGGCGCTGAGATAATTAACTTTATACTGAGTCAGGTCCTGACTTCCAAAACCTCTGTCATCATCCTTCTTCTGTTCTATTGAAACGGCTATCTTCTGAAGTTCAGAAATCTTCCTTTCCAGTTCTGCAGGATGATCTCCATTTCAGGATATTCACTCCATTCTACTGATTGGATATCCTGAAAATCTTCAGAAGCTGATTACCGGGATGTAGAGAAACGGATCCGGTAATCTGTTTCAGAAAACTGTCGAGGAGCTCCATCCTGCTGACAGGCTTTTCCGGTCCGGATTCTTCAAACCGTCTGATTGCACCGTCTGACCGGTTGTCAGGCGTGATCCCCTTCTTCCCTTCCTTTTCCTGATCTGCCATCTCTGATTAAAATCTGATCATTCTTCAATGTGAAATATAAGATATTTTATTATTAACCCCAAAGTTCATAAAGGGTTTAATATCAAATCCGCGCCATATTTAAACGGTAAGAAATGCCTCTGTCCGGGCATTACAGTGATCCCTCTGAATCGGTTTGATGGTTTTATAAGTTGTTTTCAGGTGATTTCAATCTTAGTCCTTTCACGGGTAATTTTAATGGCTAAAAAATCTATTATGTATAAATAAAATAAAATAATATGAAAATAATAATTATTTTAAATGCCATATAAATAATTAATAAACAGGCATATAAATTCGAATATTAAAATTAAACATAGAAATAATGAACAAATATATAGATATAAATATGAACAATAATATTTATTTACTGTTTCTGTATTAAAACAAGTATTAATTATTTAAAACCTAATGAGATGAAATCAACAAGTAAAAAATTCTTAAGCTATATTGCAATTGCATTAATAGCTTCCTTATTCTTATCATCGTGTAAAAAAGATGACGAGACACCAGCGGCAACCAAAGATATTATTCAACTTGCCCAGTCAACTTCAAATCTTAGTACATTTGTTACCGCCGTTAATGCGGCCGGGTTAACATCTGCTCTGCAAGGTCCAGGACCCTTCACAGTTTTTGCTCCATCAAATGCTGCTTTCGCTAACGTTGATGCAGCTACATTAGAGGCTCTGCTTGCAAATCCTGCAGCACTGGCAGACTTACTTAAATACCATGTAGTCAGTGGTGAAAAAATGTCCGGGGATCTTACCAGCGGATCAGTTTCAACATTGCTTACGGGGAAATCAATTAATGTTACAGTATCGGGTGGAATGGTTACCTTAAATGGTACCTCAGGCGTTGAAACTGCAGACCTTGATGCATCAAATGGTGTTATACATATTATTGACGAAGTTTTAATATACCCTGGTTTTGAGGTTCCTAAGAGAAGTATATATGGTCTGGCAGCTTCGACCCCTTCATTAAGTACATTAAAAGCAGCCCTTGACATGTTCCCTGATCTGGTTAGTGCATTGGATTCAGATGGATCTTATACTGTATTTGCACCGACAAATGATGCTTTTGCAGAACTACTGGGAGTAATAGGCCAGACTAGTCTTAATGATGTTCCTGAATCCGTAATTGAAAGATTACTTAAGTATCATGTAATAGCAGGTGCTTCCCTGATGTCGACTGATCTGACTGATGGACAGCAGGCTGCAACACTTTTAAGTGCTGATGATAAAATTACTGTTGGCATAGACGGAAGTTCCGTTACAATAAACGGGGCTAATGTAACAGCAGCTGATGTTGAAGCCAGCAATGGTATTGTTCACATTGTTGATGCAGTGTTGGTACCTGAATTGGAATCAAGCATTGTAAATACAATCGTAGAGCCTGCTTATTTCAACAAGAATTTCTCAATCCTTACGGAGGCTGTTGTAAAAGCCGATCTTTTGGGTACCTTAACTAATCCTTCAGCAAACCTGACATTATTTGCTCCTGACAATGCAGCTTTTGCAGCTGCAGGGATTACAAGCCTGGACGGACTAACAGCTTCTGATCTTACTCCTATATTAACTTACCATGTTCTTGGAAGTGAAGTATTTGCTGATGCTTTGCCACCTACAGGTTCAGCAGTAACAACATTGAACGGGCCATTTTACTTAAGTATTAATACTAATGGAGTGTTTATTAACGGTTTAACAAAGATTACCACAGCAACTATTTCAGGTGGTGCCTTAGATTATAATAATGGTGTTGTCCATCTGATAAACAGGACATTATTGCCTGCTACAAAGAATGTTGTTGAAATAGCTGTTGCAGCTTCTCAGGCAGCAACAGGAGCAGAATTCGGACAGCTGGTTGCCGCACTTACCGCTGTTGAGAATGATCCGACCGCAGCTAATTTGATTACGATTTTAAGCGGAACAGGTCCATTTACAGTATTTGCTCCGACAGATGCTGCATTTGAATCGTTGTATACTCTGGCCGGTGTGGCAGATTTTGACGCTTTGGTTGCTGCAATTGGAATTCCAACTCTTGAAGCTGTATTGAAATATCATGTTTTAGGTGCCAGAGTATTCTCATCAGATCTGCCAAACTTGCCGGGCAATGTTGTAGCAACACTTGGCGGGAACATAACACTGAATCTGGCTGAGCTTACTATAACAGATACCGATGCTGCTCTGAGTCTTGGTTCTGCTGATGCAACTATTACATCTACTGACATACTTGGTACAAATGGTGTGATACATGTAATCAATCAGGTTCTGTTACCATAATAAATATATTCTTATCACTTATTTTAAGGAAATCTGCAACTTAATTGTTGCAGATTTTTTTTCTCCATGCAGTTACATTTTTCATCAGACCTGAAAATCTTGTATATTTATCTAAAGTTTTTTTCAAATGGGATCCTATTCAATCAATGATCTTGTCAAATTATCAGGTATAAAAGCTCCTACAATACGAGTATGGGAGAGAAGGTACAGGATTGTAAAACCCCATCGCACCGGTACTAACCGTCGTAGATACGGGGATGATGACCTGAGAAGGATCATTAACATCTCCATATTGCGGAGAAATGGGTTTAAAATATCTGAAATTGCCGGATTTTCCACTTCAGAAATAGAACAGAAAGTTTCATTCCTTTCAAAAGATGTATTCAGCAGTGATACGCAGATTGATTCACTGGTTGTGGCGATGGTTGATAAAAATGAAAAGGGAATAAATGATTTAATGATCAGGTCAATGATGAACAGGGGCCTGGAGGAGACGATGACCACTATGGTATTTCCTTTTTTAAAAAGAATTGGCATTATGTGGCAGACAGGTTCGGCGGATATTGGCTCCGAGCATTTTATGTCCAATATCTTCCGGCAGAAGCTTATTGCATCAATTGATGCCCTGACTCCGGATTTAAAGGAGAAGAGAAAAAAAGTAATTTTGTTTCTCCCTGAGAATGAGTGGCATGAGATCGGACTGCTGTTTTTTTATTATATTATAAAAAAGATGGGACATGAATCATTGTATCTTGGTCAGTCAACTCCGCTTTTCGCAGTCGAGAGTGTCAATACCCACTTTCAATCCGATATACTAATTACGGGATTAATGTCCGGATCACAGGAGATCAGCAGGGAAGCTTATTTAACGCAACTAAGCAAAACATTTCCTGAGCAAAAAGTCCTTGTTGCAGGCGGACTTGCGGATATAGTCATTAAAGTGAAGCTTCCAAATGTTTTTGCGCTGAACTCAGCTGATGAACTCAAATCATTTCTTTAATCTGGGGCTGAACTGTTAATATTTGATTATCTTGCAGTTGCCATG
The DNA here is from genome assembly GCA_963789465.1 of uncultured Bacteroidales bacterium. GTDB lineage: Bacteria > Bacteroidota > Bacteroidia > Bacteroidales > VadinHA17 > LD21. Next base: position 3,207 of record CAWBLL010000001.1, on the reverse strand, counting down.
CAGATCGCCGGCTTTAAGGATGCAGATATATAATCCTTTCTGAACCTGACTTCCTGAATCGCTCCTGCCATCCCAGGTTGAAAAGTGTTCGCCTGGAATCTGAATATCATCTGTGAGAGTGCGGATTTTAATACCAGTCAGTGAATATATTGATAATGAAACCCGGCTTTCAGAAGGAAGCGTATATGAAATTGATGCAGTATAAATGACAGGATTTGGAATCACTTTCAGATTTAGAGATGACAGGTCGTTTATCTGTTCAACACCGAGTTCGTCAGATGCCCTTACTATCGCAGTATCGAGATTCGTGATATGCAGATTGTCGATCCAGATCTGTTCTCCGGCCGTGACTGCAGTCTCAATTGAGATCTCTAACCTGTCAATTGCCGACCAGTCAAATTTACCAGCCGGATCGTACCAGGTGTTATTGTCCCATGATCCCTTTTCTTCCAGTACAGAGAGTGGTATGTATAGATGGTGCCATTTCCTGTCCCATGGGGATTTGTTTTCATCGATGGTGATGCCCATCCTCCATGGGTGATCCCCCGGCTCTTCAGTTTTTGAATCGATAAACCTCAGGTCAAAATTAATTGCGGGAAGGTTCCCTCTTACCATAAAATCAATGGCATATCCTTCTGATAACAGTTTTGTGAAGTCTCTCCAGGGCGTAAAATCAAATCCGATAGTGTTGTACTGGGTAAAATTGTTCCAGGCAATACAGTACTTTCCGTTGTTGGGCATATCGGGTGAATAGAAGTTTACGAGACCTGAGCCTGAACTTGCATCATATATCTGGTTTCCTATAAAATCGGAGTAAACCAGGAACCCCACAGAATCAGGCCTGATTGAAAAAGGTGTTTGGGGCGGGATGTTAAGATTGAGCGCCTGTAGGAGGCTGATGTTCAGGTCGTGATCGAACAACGAATTTGACCCTTTATTGAACAAGCCGAAGGTTCCCTTGTAATCCCAGGTTGTCCAGGGGATATCTTTTTCTTCAAAATATTGTCTTACTTCACCATACCAGTATGACCTGTCAGTGGCATCACTGTTCGGGATATAAACACCGAACTCACCGCAGAAGATCTTTACATTCCTGCTAGTCCGGAAATTTACTGCTATGTCTATCAGTTGTTTAATATAGCTGACCGTTCCTTCATAGCGGTAGTTGCTCAGACTGCTTTCAATCCAGGTACCCTTCAGGGAAGGAGGGCATACTGGCATGGTTGCTGCATCATACGGGAATGGAACTCCCGAGAGAGCTTCCATGGAAGGCCCCGTCCATGATGCGCCCTGATGTGTGAACATAAAGGGGTCATAAAAATGAAAGGTATAAAGAAGGTTATTGTCGGAGTAGGAGGGAAGGCTGGCAAGTTCATTATATGAATTGTAACCTGAACCCCCAACGACAATGGTATGCCTGGAGTCCTTTTCCCGTATAGAATTAATTACCTGCTGCTGTATAGTTCCCCAGGCAGAAGTGGATATTCCATGAGGTTCATTGAGAATTTCATATAAAATGTAATCAGATCTGTCTTTCAGATGAGCAGCTGTCTGGGACCATACTTTAGTGAGAATATTTTCTATGTCAGGACTTGTGTCAATATTTGGATCGAAGGTATGGTTGTCGATGATAAGGTAGATATGAAGATCTTCACACCAGTTGATCACTGAATCAAGAAATGAAACGTAAAGAGGGTCAAGAATATATGAAGGGCTCCCGGAAGTCATGCTGTGGAGGTTGATCGGGAGTCGGATTACATCGCAGCCAAGACTTTTTATATTCGCAATATCCTGGCGTGTAAATTTTGTAAACTGTATCTGCCCGGGGCTGTTCCCCTGGAACCAGCCGGTAAGGTTAACTCCGCGGCTGAAGGGGGCTTGTCCTGCCGACGTCAAACAGTAAAAGAGGCCAAGCAATACAAAGGCACGGATTACCATCTCTTTCCTAATCATAAAAATCGGATTAATTATAAGGCTAAATGTACAAACAAATAAAGTGGCAGCAAAGTTCTTAATAATTCCCAGGACCGTAAAAGACATAACATGAAAGGAATACCCCCTCGTCTTCCTGCTGGCGGGCACTCCCTTTTACTGAGGAATAAAGAGCCAAAACTCTACTTGTAAGTTCTGGTCATTGATGTTGGTATGACAATAACAAAATCAGCCTGGTCCTTGCTTTCATCTCCCATTTTATCAATATCATCCTGAAGTACTGTTGTAATGGTCATCACTTTTACACCCGGATTATATTTGTCAAGATACCAGATTATTCCCATATGCCTGTCGGAATGATAGCTGCCGTTATAATGGATTAAAATCTGGCCAGTGTGCCTGTAGTTTGCTATAGATCTGGCCATAGTAGCATCCTTTATAGCCTGTGCCCTTGGCAGGTTTTCATTGACTTTATTCTCCATTCCTCCGCCTATTGAGCTGTCCATGGAAAGCATATCCTTATAGCATGGCAGTTCAGGATCATATTCAATTGGCAGCGGGGCAATGTATGTCAGCGCTTCAGGTGAAAGTTTTCCGAGAGCTTCAAAACCCCCTCCGGCGACAACAGAGGCATACCTTCTGGGTATGTTCGTTGCAACGAATGTAAGCCCGTTATTTTTTGCAAAACTGACCAGGGGTTTATAATCCGTGGCATAATTTCTCCAGAGGCGAACCTCCTTCTCAAATGATGATTCTTTTATGATATCATTAAAATATTCATCGATAAGCAGTTGATTATCAGTTTCAAACATTTCAGCGCCCAGGATCAGATCTTTACCCCTCCTTTCAAATACATCCTTTGTAATTTCAAGTTCGAGCCAGTGAGCGATGGGGTTGTCATGGAGTTCTCCGAAGAAGACCACATCAGCCTTAACTGCCGCCCTGACAATTTCATCATAAGCGGACTTCTTTCCGGAACCCGTGAATACCTTATAAGCAGGCTTATCCTGAGACTGAACAGTAATTGCAAGGGAGAGCAAAATGAGAAGTATAGTTAATTTCATCTTTAAATTTTTGAATGGGATTTTGTAATAATCTGGTAAAGAAAAGCAAATTCATTTAAAATCCAATACGTAGGGACGCGTCGCGACGTGTCCCTACCTCAGGCCGAACCTGTAACTGAATTTTAGGAGGAATACGTTATGAGGCTTTTCACTGAAAAGTTCCTGCATATCATTTGCATAGTCCATTGTACCTGAACTGTCCGAGGTTATG